>NZ_KN046818.1:0-372740 GCF_000742135.1 Klebsiella pneumoniae
CACTGCTGCCTCCCGTAGGAGTCTGGACCGTGTCTCAGTTCCAGTGTGGCTGGTCATCCTCTCAGACCAGCTAGGGATCGTCGCCTAGGTGAGCCGTTACCCCACCTACTAGCTAATCCCATCTGGGCACATCTGATGGCATGAGGCCCGAAGGTCCCCCACTTTGGTCTTGCGACATTATGCGGTATTAGCTACCGTTTCCAGTAGTTATCCCCCTCATCAGGCAGTTTCCCAGACATTACTCACCCGTCCGCCGCTCGTCACCCGAGAGCAAGCTCTCTGTGCTACCGCTCGACTTGCATGTGTTAGGCCTGCCGCCAGCGTTCAATCTGAGCCATGATCAAACTCTTCAATTTAAGTTTGATGCTCAAAGAATTAAACTTCGTAATGAATTACGTGTTCACTCTTGAGACTTGGTATTCATTTTTCGTCCGAGGACGTTAAGAATCCATGTCACTTTGAGTGCCCACACAGATTGTCTGATAAATTGTTAAAGAGCAGTTGCGACGCGCTTTAGCGCTCTGTCGCGAGGTGGCGTATATTACGCTTTCCTCTTTCAGAGTCAACCCGTTTTTCAGGATTTTTCTCTGCAACCGAACTGGCTGTTTGTGTGAAGTGATTCACATCTGCCGTGTCAGTGGGAGCGCATTATAGGGAGTTCGCCGGAAGTAGCAAGCGTTAAAATAGAAAAATCTTATCGACCGCTCATTATTTGAACTTTTCGCTAATTCATCTTCTTACCATTAAAGGCGCAATCCCAGTGTTCATGCGGCCTGCAGCGCAATTTACGCTAAGATCGGTTTTTGGCGAAAATGTGATTTTTCTCTCTTACCCAACGCCATTATCGCGCCGATGGTGAATTAAGCACCACTCTTGACCCACGACAATGCGCCCGCCCGGCCCTCATTTCTATAATCAGGCCCGTTTCTTCTTACTGGTAATAATCGATGGCTTATCAACTCAACATTAACTGGCCCGAGTTTTTAGAAAAATACTGGCAGAAACAGCCGGTGGTATTAAAAAACGCGTTTCCGGACTTCGTCGACCCGATTACTCCGGACGAGCTGGCCGGATTAGCCATGGAGCCGGAAGTCGACAGCCGGCTGGTCAGCCTGAAAAACGGCAAATGGCAGGCCAGCAATGGTCCTTTTGAACATTTCGGCGGGCTGGGCGAAACCGGTTGGTCCCTGCTGGCCCAGGCGGTAAACCACTGGCATATGCCTGCCGCCGAGCTGGTGCGTCCATTCCGCGTACTGCCGGACTGGCGCCTGGACGACCTGATGATCTCCTTCTCCGTCCCCGGCGGCGGTGTCGGCCCGCATATCGATCAGTATGACGTCTTTATTATTCAGGGCATGGGCAGCCGCCGCTGGCGCGTGGGTGACAAGCTGCCGATGCGTCAGTTCTGTCCGCATCCGGCACTGCTGCACGTCGATCCGTTCCCACCGATCATTGATGAAGATCTGCAGCCGGGCGACATCCTCTATATTCCACCGGGATTCCCGCACGACGGCATAACCCACGAAACCGCCCTGAACTACTCCGTCGGCTTCCGCGGGCCAAACGGCCGCGACCTGATCAGCAGCTTCGCCGACTATGTGCTGGAGAACGATCTCGGCGGCGAGCACTACAGCGATCCGGACCTCACCTGCCGCGAGCATCCGGGCCGGGTTGAAGAGTATGAACTCGAACGCCTGCGCACCATGATGATCGATATGATTCGCCAGCCGGAAGACTTCAAGCAGTGGTTCGGCAGTTTCGTCACCACCCCGCGTCACGAGCTGGATATTGCGCCGGCGGAACCACCGTATGAAGAAGAGGAAGTGGTCGATGCGCTGCTGGGTGGTGAAAAGCTTTCCCGCCTGAGCGGCCTGCGCGTTCTGCATATCGGCGACAGCTTCTTCGTGCATAGCGAACAACTCGACACCACCGATGCCGAAGCGCTGGATGCGCTGTGTCGCTATACCTCATTAGGCCAGGAAGAGCTCGGCAGCGGCCTGCAGAATCCGGCGTTCGTGAGCGAACTGACGCGGCTGATTAATCAGGGCTACTGGTACTTCGAAGAGTAAGAGAGTCGCGATACTGCGGGCAGCCGCCTGGCGCTGCCCGGTTTCTTTTATGACTCATCGTCAGTAAAGAGCTGTTCAATCGATTTGGTCGGATAAAACAGTAAGTTACTATTTTCATCCACGAGCTGTATAAACCCCAGACGAAGATAGAATGCTTTAGCCTTCTCATTAAGGGCTTCAACAAATAATCCGTAGATGCCAACGGCTTTAGACGCTCCCCACACCACTCGCATCGCATGGGCAACCAACATCTCTCCCCAGCCCTGCCCCTGAACAGATTTATCAATGGCCAGCCGCCCGAGGGTTACGCTTGGCGCATTTTGATACGGGATTTTCTTTTGCTGAGTTTTAGACGGCAACATGCCTCGCTCGAAACAACTCCCCGATAAGGTGTAATAACCCAGCAACCTGGGAACGGTATCCCCGGAGACCAGCGCATAACCCCTTAAGATTTGTCCATCGTGCTGCCGCTTGAGGTGCTCTTTTAAAAACGTATTCAGCGCTTCCTCGCCGCAATCAAATCCAGTGATATCGTAGCTGAACGCATCGGCAATCATCTCAATCGTCAGTTGCTGCTCCATTAGCTCTACCTTACCTGGTTTGTAGACGCTTCGCTGCACGTTTCAGTCGATCATTCGGGGCTGGCGGTTGGGTAATCGCCTCCATCACCAGGCTCCATGATTGCTCATTGAGGACCATTCTGCGGTGCTGCTCAATCACTTCCGCAGCACGTTCTGAGGCACTGGCAACCACAAACTGGGTAATCGTCTGATTCGAAATTGCCGCAGCTTCCTCGATGATGCTCTTATCATCATCGGTTAATCTCAAATCTATACGCTGCTTTTTAAGTGCGGGCATACGTTATCTCCGGCCTGGTGCAAACTTCATGTACGGTTATTTTCCGTACATTTAATATAGCGACAGAAAGCCACATACTCAACTATCACTCGCGGATTGCGCCTATTTCGGCAACATCACAATAAACCGCGTCGAGCGCAGATCGGACTGCGCCGCCACGCTGCCGTGGTGGGCTCCGACAATCGATTTCACAATCGCCAGGCCGATGCCGCTGCCCCCCCCTTTGCGCTGGCGCGAGGGGTCGACGCGATAGAATCGGTCAAACAGGCGCGGCAGATGCTCGGCGGCAATCGGCATACCGGGGTTCTCCACCACCAGGCGTACCGTCTCCGCGCTTTCGCTCAACTGGATGGTCACCGCCTGCCCGGCCGGCGTATAGCGAATCGCGTTCGACAGCAGGTTGCTGATTGCCCGCCGCAGCATCAGCGGATCGCCCGTCACCCGGCAGGGGCTACCGACAAAACGCAGCGCCACCGCTTTCTCTTCCGCCCACGCCTCAAAGAACTCAAACACCTTATGCACTTCATCGGCCAAATCCAGCGCCCGCTGTTCGGGGATCAGCTGGTTGTTATCGGCCTGGGCAAGGAACAGCATATCGCTAACCATCCGCGACATCCGCGAGAACTCTTCGAGATTGGAATACAACACCTCTTCCAGCTCCTGCGGGCTGCGGCTCTGGCTTAAGGCGATTTCGGTTTGCGTCACCAGGTTGGTAATCGGCGTGCGGATTTCATGGGCGATATCGGCGGAGAAGTTGGACTGGCGGGTAAAGACATCCTCTATGCGCTCCAGCATATGGTTAAACGACAGCGCCAGCCGCTCCAGCTCGACAGGCACCGCCTGCGGGTCAAGGCGCACATCGAGATCCCGCGAGGTAATATTCTGGATCTGGCGGCTGATCTGGCGGATCGGCTTATGCCCCTGGTAGACCACAAACAGCACGATGGCGATGATCAGCAGGCTGATTATCGACGCCGCGGAGATCAGCTTCGCTTTCAGCTCATTAATATAGTGCAGGTGAAAATCGATGGATAAGGCCATCAGCAGGTGGTACGCCGGTTTACCGTCCGCCTGCTTGCCCAGCGGCAGCATGATCAGCCGCCAGGCGCGGGTCTCCAGTGGATGATTATCGTGCGCCATTGCCCGCGGCTGCGGGTCGGTCCATGAAATCACATTCCCGTCGCGGAGCTGCATCGCCAGCCCCGGCGTACTCAGCATATGGCTGAGATCCGGCCCGTTGGGCGACTGGAAGAGAATATTGCCCTGGCCATCGTCCAGGCAGATGAAGACGTTGGCGTAGCCCGCAATGATATTCTTCACGATCTCCAGACGCCGCGCCTGCGGGTAGTCAGCGTGGTCGAGGACCGTCTCCAGGGTGGTGCTGAGCTGTCTGAGATCGTGAACGTCGCGCTCTTCAAAGTGGGCCTTCACCGAATGGATCATGATCCAGGTGAAGGCGAAGAAGGCAATGACGGTGGCGAGGCTAATAAAGAAGGTCAGCCGGGTGGCCAGGGAAAAGGGGCGCTTAGCGGCCATCCGGCACCTCAAGCATATAGCCGACGCCGCGCACGGTCTGGATGAGCTTCGGCTCGAAGTCGTTATCAATTTTGGCGCGCAGCCGCTTCACCGCCACGTCGATGGCGTTAGTGTCGCTGTCGAAGTTCATATCCCACACCTGCGAGGCAATTAACGAACGCGGCAGCACCTCGCCCTGATGACGCAGGAAGAACTCCAGCAGCGTGAATTCCTTACTGGTCAGGGTGATGCGGGTGGCGCCGCGCGTCACCTTGCGGCTGACCAAATCGACGCTGAGATCGGCCGCCTGAAACTGGCTTTCGACGATGACCGCCGCCCCGCGGCGCAGCAGAGTACGCACCCGCGCCAGCAGCTCCGCAAAGGCGAACGGTTTTACCAGATAGTCGTCAGCGCCCAGCTCCAGCCCCTTCACCCGATGCTCAATGGTGCCCAACGCGGTAAGCAGCAGGATCGGCATGCCTTTCCCGGCGGCGCGCAGCATGCGCACGATATCCCAACCGTTCACATCCGGCAGCATGATGTCGAGGATCAGCAGATCGTAATCGCTGGTCATCGCCAGGTGATAGCCGTTGAGGCCGTTATCGGCCAGGTCGACGACGAAGCCGGCCTCGGTGAGCCCTTTGGTCAGGTACTCTCCGGTTTTCTTCTCATCTTCGACAATCAAAATCTTCACGGCAGGCTCCTTCACGCGCGCTTTGTGCGGGTATTCAATTTTAGAGGAGCGCCTCCGGATAGCAATGAAATATCAGGAAAATGACAGCTTTGTCATTTTCCCGTCACGCCCTGAACAGAGCCCGCTACGTAAAGTAGCCGCCATGGATAAATCGTCGAAACCGTCTGCCGCCATGCGTTCAATACAGCTACTTACCCTCAGCGTGATATTTGCCTTAACCGGCTGTCTGTCGCTCGCTCCGGACTACCAGCGCCCCGCAGCGCCGGTACCGCAGCAGTTCTCTCTCAGCCAGAACAAGCTGGTTACTGCAACAGCGGGCTACCAGGAGACCGGCTGGCGCACCTTTTTCGTCGACCCGCAGGTGAAAAGCCTGATTAGCACCGCGCTGGCCAACAACCGCGATCTGCGGATGGCGACGCTGAAAGTGCAGGAAGCCCGCGCCCAGTACCGGGTTACCGACGCCGACCGCTACCCGCAATTGAACGGTGACGGCAGCACCACCTATGGCGGCAAGCTCAAAGGCGACACCACCACCAGCAGCGATTATACCGCCGGCTTAAACCTCAGCTACGACCTCGATTTCTTTGGCCGGCTGAAAAACCTTAGCGAGGCCGACCGACAGAACTTCTTCGCCAGCGAAGAGGCGCGGCGCGCAGTGCATATCCTGTTGATTGCTAACGTTTCACAAAGCTACTTCAACCAGCGGCTGGCGGCAGCGCAGCTGCAGGTGGCCAACGATACCTTACAGAACTATCAGCAGTCTTACGCCTTCGTTGAAAAACAGCTGCTGACCGGGAGCACCACCGTGCTGGCGCTGGAGCAGGCGCGCGGCATGATCGAAAGCACCCGCGCCGATATCGCCAAACGTCAGGGCCAGCTGGCGCAGGCCAATAACGCCCTGCAACTGCTGCTCGGCAGCTATCAGCGCCTGCCGGACGATAGCGCCAGCAGCGCGGTAGACCTGCAAGGCGTAACCCTGCCGCCATCGCTCTCCTCAGCGATCCTGCTGCAGCGGCCAGATATTCTGGAAGCCGAACACAGCCTGCAAGCGGCCAACGCCAACATCGGCGCCGCGCGGGCGGCCTTCTTCCCGTCGATCACCCTGACCAGCTCGCTCTCCGGCAGCAGCAGCGAACTCTCCAGCCTGTTTAACGCCAGCGGCGCGATGTGGAACTTCATTCCCAAAATCGAACTGCCGATTTTCAACGCCGGGCGTAATCAGGCCAGCCTCGATCTGGCGGAGATCCGCCAGCAGCAGCAGGTGGTCAACTATGAACAAAAAATCCAGTCCGCCTTTAAAGAGGTGGCCGACGCGCTGGCCCTGCGCCAGAGCCTGGCCGATCAAATTGCCGCGCAGGAGCGCTATCTCGCCTCGCTGAATATCACCCTGCAGCGCGCCACTGCGCTCTATCGCCACGGCGCGGTCAGCTATATCGAAGTCCTGAGCGCCCAGCGCGATATTTTCACCACCCGACAAACCCTGCTGGAACTCAACTATTCCCGTCAGGCAAATGAAATCACCCTGTTCACCGCTCTCGGCGGCGGCTGGATGGAATAACCCAAGGAGTCTTGATGATGAATTCACTATCTAAAATAACCCTGTTCACCCTGCTCTCTGGCGCGGTGTTCACCGCCCAGGCCGCCGACCCGCACGCCGGCATGGCGATGCACGAGCAGCCCGCCGCCGCGCAGGCGCAAAGCATCACTGGTAAAGGCGTCATTAAAGCCATTGATATGGATAGTAAAAAAATCACTATCGCCCACGAGGCCATCCCGGCGGTGAACTGGCCGCCGATGACCATGCGCTTCACCATCACCCCGCAGACGCAGCTCAACAATGTGAAGGATGGCGACAGCGTGGACTTCACCTTCGTTCAGCAGGGCAATCTGTCGCTGTTACAGGATATCCGCGCCCAATAACAGCCCGGCGACGGTAGGCCCCCTCAACAACTGAATGGACGACACATGGCATCCCTGACACTGAAAAATACGGCGCTGATCCTCGGCAGCATGCTGATTGGCGGCGCGCTTACCGCGGCGCTGTATATCCGACTGACGCCGACCCACTCTGCCGCTCCGGCGGCCGAGCAGCAGCGTAAAGTGCTGTTCTGGTACGACCCGATGTACCCGAACACCCGCTTTGATAAACCGGGTAAATCGCCGTTTATGGATATGGATCTGGTGCCGAAATACGCCGATGAGGAGCATGCCGCCGCCGGTGCGCCGGGGGTGCGTATCGACCCGACGCAGACCCAGAATCTTGGGGTGAAAACCGTCGCCGTCACCCGCGGGCCGCTGCGCTACGCTCAGACCTTCCCGGCCAATATCAGCTATAACGAGTACCAGTATGTGATTATGCAGGCGCGGGCGGCGGGCTTTATCAATAAAGTCTATCCGCTGACCGTCGGCGACAAAGTGAAACAAGGCACGCCGCTGCTCGAGCTGACCATCCCCGACTGGGTGGAAGCGCAGAGCGAATATCTGCTATTGCAGGAGTCCGGGGGCACCGCCACCCAGGTCGAGGGGATCCTCGAGCGTCTACGTCTCGCCGGAATGCCGGACGACGATATCCGCCGCCTGAAAGCCATGCGCAAGATCCAGACCCGCTTCACCCTCAAGGCGCCCATCGACGGGGTGATCACCGCCTTCGATCTGCGCGCCGGAATGAACATCGCCAAAGATAACGTGGTGGCGAAAATTCAGGGCATGGACCCGGTGTGGGTCAGCGTGGCGGTCCCGGAATCCATCGCCTGGCTGATCAAAGACGCCTCGCAGTTCAGCATTCAGGTTCCCGCCTGGCCGGGCAAAACCTTCCGCATCAGCAAATGGACCCTTCTCCCCAGCGTCGATAGCGCCACCCGCACCCTGCAGCTGCGCCTGCAGGTCAACAACCCGGATGAAGCGCTGAAGCCGGGGATGAACGCCTATCTGCAGCTGACCAGCGAAAGCGCCCCGATGCTGCTGATCCCCTCCAAAGCGCTGATCGACAGCGGCGGCGAGCAGCGAGTGATCACCGTCGATAACGAGGGCCGCTTCGTGCCGAAAATCGTGCAGGTATTCCATGAATCCGCCGGCGTCACGGCCATTCGCAGCGGGCTGCAGGAGGGTGAGAAAGTCGTCGCCAGCGGCCTGTTCCTGATCGACTCGGAGGCCAATATCGCCGGCGCGCTGGAGCGCATGCGCGCGCAGGCCCCTGATGCCGCGGCCTCTGCCGCCCACGCGCACTAAGGAACGGAACCATGATTGAATGGATTATCCGCCGCTCGGTGGCCAACCGCTTCCTGGTGATGATGGCGGCGCTGTTTCTCAGCATCTGGGGAACCTGGACCATCATCCACACCCCGGTAGACGCCCTGCCGGATCTCTCTGATGTACAGGTGATCGTCAAAACCCGCTATCCGGGGCAGGCGCCGCAGATCGTCGAAAACCAGGTCACCTGGCCGCTGACCACCACCATGCTGTCAGTCCCCGGCGCCAAAACGGTGCGCGGCTTCTCGCAGTTTGGCGACT
Source organism: Klebsiella pneumoniae (assembly GCF_000742135.1). Classification (GTDB taxonomy): domain Bacteria; phylum Pseudomonadota; class Gammaproteobacteria; order Enterobacterales; family Enterobacteriaceae; genus Klebsiella; species Klebsiella pneumoniae. Next base: position 8,647 of record NZ_KN046818.1, read on the forward strand.
CCTACGTATACGTGATTTTTGAAGACGGCACCGATCCTTACTGGGCGCGCTCGCGGGTGCTGGAGTATCTCAACCAGGTACAGGGCAAACTTCCCGCCGGGGTCAGCGCCGAAATGGGCCCGGACGCCACCGGCGTCGGCTGGGTCTTCGAGTACGCGCTGGTCGACCGCAGCGGCAAGCACGACCTCGCCGAACTGCGCTCCCTACAGGACTGGTTCTTAAAATATGAGCTGAAAACCATCCCTAACGTCTCGGAAGTGGCGTCGGTGGGCGGCGTGGTCAAGGAGTATCAGATTGTCGTCGACCCGATGAAGCTGACCCAGTACGGCATCAGTCTCGGCGAAGTGAAATCGGCGCTGGACGCCTCTAACCAGGAGGCGGGCGGCTCTTCCGTCGAACTGGCGGAAGCCGAATATATGGTGCGCGCCAGCGGCTACCTGCAGACGCTCGACGACTTCAAAAATATCGTGCTGAAAACCGGGGATAACGGCGTGCCGGTTTATCTCGGCGACGTCGCGCGGGTACAGATCGGCCCGGAGATGCGCCGCGGAATCGCCGAGCTTAACGGCGAAGGCGAAGTGGCCGGCGGCGTGGTGATCCTGCGCTCCGGCAAGAACGCCCGCGAGGTGATCTCGGCGGTCAAAGAGAAGCTGGCGTCGCTGCAAAGCAGCCTGCCGGAAGGGGTGGAAGTGGTCACCACCTACGACCGCAGCCAGCTTATCGACCGCGCCATCGACAACCTCAGCTACAAGCTGCTGGAAGAGTTTATCGTCGTCGCCCTGGTCTGCGCCCTGTTCCTGTGGCACGTGCGCTCGGCGCTGGTAGCGATTATCTCGCTGCCGCTCGGCCTGTGCTTCGCCTTTATCATGATGCATTTCCAGGGGCTCAACGCCAACATCATGTCGCTGGGCGGGATCGCCATTGCGGTGGGAGCGATGGTCGATGCCGCCATCGTGATGATTGAGAACGCCCATAAGCGGCTGGAGGAGTGGGAACATCAGCACCCGGGAGAGAAGCTCAGCAACGACACACGCTGGAAAATCATTACCGAGGCCTCGGTGGAGGTCGGCCCGGCGCTGTTTATCAGCCTGCTGATCATCACCCTATCGTTTATCCCGATTTTCACCCTCGAAGGCCAGGAGGGCAAACTGTTCGGTCCGCTGGCCTTCACCAAAACCTGGTCGATGGCCGGGGCGGCGCTGCTGGCGATCGTGGCGATCCCGATCCTGATGGGCTTCTGGATCCGCGGCAGGATCCCGGCGGAGAGCAGCAATCCGCTGAATCGCTTTTTGATCCGCATTTATCACCCGCTGCTGCTGAAGGTCCTGCACTGGCCGAAGACTACCCTGCTGATTGCGCTCCTGTCGATCCTGACGGTTGCCTGGCCGCTTAACCGGGTCGGCGGCGAGTTTCTGCCGCAGATCAACGAGGGCGACCTGCTGTATATGCCGTCCACGCTGCCGGGGATCTCCGCTGCGCAGGCGGCGGATATGCTGCAGAAAACCGATAAGCTGATCATGACGGTGCCGGAAGTGGCAAGGGTGTTCGGCAAAACCGGCAAGGCCGAAACCGCCACCGACTCGGCGCCGCTGGAGATGGTGGAGACCACCATTCAGCTCAAGCCGCAGGATCAATGGCGACCGGGGATGACCATGGAGAAGATCGTCGAGGAGCTGGATAAAACCGTGCGCCTGCCGGGACTGGCGAACCTGTGGGTGCCGCCGATCCGCAACCGCATCGACATGCTCTCCACCGGCATCAAGAGCCCGATCGGCATTAAAGTTTCCGGCACCAACCTGGCCGATATCGACGCCATCGCCGGGCAAATTGAAGTGGTGGCGCGCAGCGTGCCGGGCGTCACGTCGGCATTAGCCGAGCGGCTGGTCGGCGGGCGCTACCTCAACATTGATATTCATCGTGAGAAGGCGGCCCGCTACGGGATGACCGTCGGCGATGTGCAGCTGTTTGTATCGTCCGCCATCGGCGGGGCGATGGTTGGCGAAACGGTAGAGGGCGTCGAGCGCTATCCGATCAACATCCGCTACCCGCAGAGCTATCGCGACAGCCCGGAGACCCTGCGCCAGCTGCCGATCCTCACCCCGCTGAAGCAGCAGATCGTTCTTGGCGAGGTCGCTGAGGTCAAGGTCGTTACCGGGCCATCGATGCTGAAGACCGAGAACGCCCGCCCGACCAGTTGGATCTACATCGACGCCCGCGACCGCGACATGGTGTCGGTAGTGCACGATCTGCAGCAGGCCATCGGCAAGGAGGTGAAGCTGAAGCCGGGCATCAGTGTGTCCTACTCCGGGCAGTTTGAGCTGCTGGAGCGCGCCAATCAGAAGCTGAAGCTGATGGTGCCGATGACGCTGATGATTATCTTCGTGCTGCTGTATCTAGCGTTCCGCCGCGTCGGCGAAGCGCTGCTGATTATCACCAGCGTGCCGTTCGCCCTTGTGGGCGGGATCTGGTTCCTCTACTGGATGGGGTTCCATCTGTCGGTGGCCACCGGTACCGGCTTTATCGCCCTCGCCGGGGTGGCGGCAGAATTTGGCGTGGTGATGCTGATGTACCTGCGCCACGCCATCGAGGCGGAGCCATCGCTGGAGAATCCGCAAACTTTCAGCGTCGATAAGCTCGACGAGGCGCTGTACCAGGGGGCGGTGCTGCGCGTTCGGCCGAAGGCGATGACCGTGGCGGTGATTATCGCCGGCCTGCTGCCGATTTTATGGGGCACCGGCGCCGGTTCGGAAGTCATGAGCCGTATCGCCGCGCCGATGATTGGCGGGATGATCACCGCCCCGCTGCTGTCGCTGTTTATCATTCCGGCGGCGTATAAGCTGATGTGGCTGTATCGGCATCGGGGCAAGCGTAGCCAATAGCCCGCCGCGTTTACGCCGGTCCGGGAAATTGGCTATAGTGGCGCCATTCTTCTGGCCGGCGTGAACGTCCCTATGAATCTGAACCTGGTATGTTATTCCCTGCTGCTGCTCACCGCCGTGGGCAGCGCCCTGCTGCCCTACCCGCTGGCGATGTGGTTTTTACTGAGCAGCCTTCTGACATGGCTTATCTATGGCGCCGACAAGCTGGCGGCGCGCAAAACCTGGCGCCGGGTGCCGGAAACCACGCTGCTGGTGCTGGGCCTGGCGGGAGGCTGGCCGGGGGCCATCCTCGGCCAGCAGTGCTTTCGCCATAAAACGCAAAAGCAGCCCTTCCGGACGCGGTTTTTCATCAGCGTAGCGCTCAACGTGGCGGCGCTGGCCGGGCTGTACGTGGTTTATACCCATCTGCTCAGCCGCTAAGCGGCGAGGCTAGCGCGGCGTCTGGCGGATCCACACCAGGCGATCGACGTCAAAGCCCAGCTCGCGCGCGGTATTCAGGTAATCCTGCTTCACCGCCGCCGGAATGGTGGGGGTTCGCGACAGGATCCACAGATAGTCGCGGTTGGGGCCGCTGACCAGCGCGTACTGGTAGTCGTCGTCCAGGCGGATCACGTTATAGCCGCCGTAGAACGGCCCGAAGAACGACACCTTCAGCGCCGCAGTGGTGGGGGCGCCGGTGAAATAGGCTTTCCCGTCGCTCTCATTCCAGCGTTTTTTGACCGGGTCATAACCGCGGTTGACGACGCTGATCCCTCCGTCGCTGCGGGCGCCGTAGGTGGCGGTCACCTGCTCCAGGCCTCGCTCGAAGCGATTCTCCAGGCGGGCGACCTCATACCATTTCCCGAGATAACGGCTGGCGTCAAACCCGCTAATCGGCTGAACGCCCTTCGGCGGCGTGGGCGATTTGCAGGCCACCAGGGTTAACGCGATAGCGACGCCGGTGACAACAGGCCATAGCTTCATGAGAACTCCTTTCATTTACGCGGTTGGGGAAAGTGTAGTGCAAAGCCACTACACTTCACGCCAGCCGTCGTGATTCGTAGTATATTGAGAATATTCTTTGTTAACAGGTGGCCTCCATGCCTTACTCCATCGGCGAATTTGCCCGACTATGCGGGATAAATGCGACCACGCTTCGCGCCTGGCAGCGCCGCTACGGCCTGCTTAAGCCGCTGCGCACCGATGGTGGACACCGTCTGTACAGCGATGACGACGTCCAGCAGGCGCTGAAGATCCTCGACTGGGTGAAAAAAGGGGTGCCGGTCAGCCAGGTGAAACCCCTGCTGTCGCGCCCCGGCGCGCGGCGCACCAATAACTGGCTGACGCTGCAGGAGACCATGCTGCAGCGACTGAAAGAGGGAAAAATCGAGTCTCTGCGCCAGCTGATCTACGACGCCGGGCGCGAATATCCGCGCCAGGAGCTGGTAACCGAGGTGCTGCGTCCGCTGCGCAGCCAGGTCTCCGCCAACGTGCCGGCCATCATGACGCTGCGCGAAATTCTCGACGGCATCATCATCGCCTATACCTCGTTTTGCCTCGAAGGCGACAAGAAGGCGCCCGGGGACAACTTTCTGATCACCGGCTGGCACCTGACCGACGCCTGCGAAATTTGGCTTGAGGCGCTCAAACGTACCGGCCAGGGCCATCGCATCGACGTCCTGCCGGTGCCTCCCGCCGCCCTGGCGCCGGAGATTTTCCCCCAGCGCAACTGGCTGCTGGTTACCAGCGGCAAACTTTCCGCCGCCCGCCAGAGGCAGGTCGAACTCTGGCAGCAGCAGGTCGTCTCCCTCGAGGTGATCCCGCTCTAACCCCCTGTTTTAACCTACATCCCCTCTCTGAGACGCCAGCGCCCGGTGGCGCGGCGGCCTCACGCTTGCCCTTTGCACCACCCGCGATTTTCACTCCTTAAAACACCAATCATAACAACATGATTTTTAACACAAATAAAATATATTTTTCTACAAACTTGGACAAATAATTTTATTTGTGTAAGTTTTAAGTATGCCATTACGCTACCGTATCTAGCCAGGATGTGATCCATGAGCACCTCGCCGTCCGTGATTCGTCGTTTCGTTGAGTACTACGCTGGGCTGGATGCACAGCCGCCCGCGGCGCTGGCCACGCTGTACCATCCGGACGCGACGCTGAGCGATCCTTTTGGTCAGCATCAGGGGCTGTTCGCCATTCAGCGCTACTTTACCCATCTGCTGGCCAACGTGGAGCAGTGCCGGTTCACCATCGACACGCCGCTTTGCGACGGCCAGCGGTTCGCCGTGACCTGGACCATGCACTGGTCGCATCCGCGCATTGCCGGTGGAGAAACTCTGGCCCTGCCGGGCTGCTCGGTGGTGGACATCGCCGGGGAGCAGGTTCTCCATCAGCGCGACTACTACGACGCCGGGGAGATGATCTACGAGCATCTTCCCCTGCTGGGCTGGGCGGTACGCGGCGTGAAGCGGAGGGTGCGCTCATGATGACGGTGCTCATCACCGGCGCCAGCTCCGGGATCGGCGCCGGCCTGGCGAAATCCTTCGCGGCGGATGGCCATCTGGTCATCGCCTGCGGGCGCGATGCGTCGCGCCTGGCAGCGCTCCAGCAGTTCAGCCCCAACATCAGCGTACGCCTGTTCGATATGACAGACAGGGACGCCTGTCGCCAGGCGCTGACGGGCTGTTTTGCCGACCTGATCATTCTCTGCGCCGGGACCTGCGAATACCTCGACCACGGACAGGTGGATGCCGCCCTCGTGGAGCGGGTGATGGCCACCAACTTCCTCGGGCCGGTGAACTGCCTGGCAGCGCTGCAGACGCAGCTGGAGGCAGGCGATCGGGTGGTGCTGGTCAGCTCCATGGCGCACTGGCTGCCCTTCCCGCGCGCGGAAGCCTATGGCGCCTCCAAGGCGGCGCTGAGCTGGTTTGCCAATAGCCTGCGTCTGGACTGGGAGCCGAAAGGGGTGGCCGTCACGGTGGTCTCTCCGGGCTTCGTCGACACCCCGCTGACGCGCCAAAACGACTTCGCCATGCCCGGCCGGGTGAGCGTGGATCGGGCGGTGGCGGCGATCCGCCACGGTCTGGCGAAGGGCAAAAACCACATCGCCTTCCCCACCGGTTTCAGCCTGGCCCTGCGGCTGCTGGCCAGTCTGCCATCGGGTATCCAGCGCCTACTGTTGCGCAGGATGGTGCGCTCATGAACATCGCCATCATCGGCAGCGGCATCGCCGGGTTGACCTGCGCCTGGCGACTGGCCGGACACCATCAGGTAACGCTGTTCGAAGCGGGCGCCACGCCGGGCGGCCACACCGCCACCGTGGATGTCGCCACGCCGCAGGGCACCTGGGCCATCGATACCGGATTTATCGTCTACAACGATCGCACCTATCCGCGCTTTATGGGCCTGCTCAGCGAGCTGGGGATCGGCAGGCAAAAAACGCAGATGAGCTTCTCGGTCCACAACCCGGCCAGCGGCCTGGAGTACAACGGCCACAGCCTGACCTCGCTCTTCGCCCAGCGGCGCAATCTGCTGAAGCCGGCCTTCTGGGGACTGCTGAGCGAGATCGTCCGCTTCAACCGCCTGGCGAAACTGGCGCTGACCGAGGCGCTGGATCCAGGCGCGACGCTGGAGAGCTTCCTCACCCGCCACCGCTTCAGCCCCTTCTTCGCCCGCCACTATATTCTGCCGATGGGGGCGGCCATCTGGTCGTCGTCGCTGCAGGAGATGCGCCGCTTCCCGCTGCCGCTGTTTTTGCGCTTCTTTGAAAACCACGGTCTGCTGGATATTCGCGATCGTCCGCAATGGTACGTGGTGCCCGGCGGTTCCCGGGAATACGTCCGCGCCCTGCTCGCCAGGCTCGGCGATCGCCTGGACCTGCGGCTCAACGCGCCGGTGCAGCAGGTGGAGCGCCACCCGGCGGGAGTTATCCTGCGGCTGGCGTCCGGGGAGGCGCATTTTGACCAGGTGATCTTCGCCTGCCACTCCGCGCAGGCGCTGGCGATGCTGGCGGCGCCCACCGACGCCGAGCGTGAGGTGCTGGGGGATATCGGCTGGCAGCGCAACGAGGTGGTGCTGCACAGCGATCCGCGCTGGCTGCCGGAGCGCCAGCGCGCCTGGGCCAGCTGGAACTATCGCCTGAGCGACGGGGATTTGGCCCGGGCCTGCGTCACCTACAACATGAATATTCTCCAGGGGCTGCCTGCGGGCGCCCCCCTGTTCTGCGTCACTCTGAACCCGGACGCGCCAGTGGACGATCGCTATGTCTGGCAGCGCTTCGTCTATGAGCATCCGCTGTTTAACCCGCAAAGCTGGTCGGCCCAGCTGCGGCGCGAAGAGATTAACGGCCAGCAGCGGAGCTGGTACTGCGGGGCCTACTGGTACAACGGCTTTCATGAGGACGGGGTGCGCAGTGCGCTCGACGTGGTGCAGGGCATCGCCGCGGCGGAGGACAACTGAAATGAACAGCTGCCTCTATCAGGGCGTCCTGCGCCACCGTCGCCTGCAGCCGAAGGCGCACCACTTCGTCTACCGCCTGTTTATGGCCTGGCTTGACCTCGACGAACTGGACAGGCTGCCTGAGGCGGGCATCCGCCGCAACCGCCTGGCCGCCGCCGCCTGGTACGACGCCGATTATCCGCTGGGCGCGCCGCTGAAGGCTCAGGCGCTGAACCGGCTGGAGAGCCTGACCGGCTGCCGCCCGGCGGGCCGCGTGATGCTCCTGACCCAGCTGCGCTACTTCGGCTTCCATTTTAATCCGGTCAACTTTTATTACTGCTATGACGAGGCCGACACCCTGCGCTGGGTGCTGGCCGAAGTGCGCAACACGCCGTGGAATGAGCGTCATTACTACGCGGTGGACGGCCAGCAGGCGCGCCCGCTGGAGAAAGCCTTTCACGTTTCGCCGTTTAACCCGATGGACATGGTCTATCACTGGCGCTTCAACGCGCCGGGCAAAACGCTGCACATGCACATTGAAAACCATCAGGCCAGCAAGGTGTTCGACGCCACGCTGGCCCTGAGCCGCGTGCCGTTAACCCGCGCCAACCTGCGCGGGCTGCTGCTGCGTCTGCCGATGATGACCCTGAAAACCGTCCTCGCCATCTACTGGCAGGCGCTGCGGCTGTGGCTGAAGCGCGTGCCGCTGTACAACCATCCTGTCAGCAGGAGTGAACGCTCATGACCGATCCCGTCTTTGCGCTTGAACCCGATGTGCCGCGCAACGTGCGGCTCGCGCGCTGGCTGCTCTTTCGTCTGTTGAGAGGCCTCCGCGAAGGCTCGCTCACCGTGCGCGAAGGGGCGCAGACGTTTCATTTTGGCGACCCCGCCGCCGCGCTGCGCGCCGAGGCGCGGGTCTGCACGCCGGAGGTGTACTGGCGTCTGCTGACCGGCGGCAGCCTGGCGGCGGCCGAGGCCTGGATGGACGGCGACTGGGAGAGCCACCAGCTGACGGCGCTGCTGCAGATCCTCGCGCGCAACGGCGAGGTGCTGGGGCGTCTGGAGCGCGGCTTTCGTCTGCTGGGCAAGCCCGTCGCCCGCCTGCGCCACTGGACCCGCCGCAACACCCGCGCCCAGGCGCGGGAGAACATCGCCGCCCATTACGACCTCGGCAACGAATTTTATGCCTACTTTCTGGATGACGACCTGCTCTACTCCAGCGCGCTGTTTACCGACGACCAGCAGGATCTGACCCAGGCCCAGCGGGCCAAGATGGCGCGCCTGTGCGACCAGCTGGCGCTCACTCCCGGCGATCATCTGCTTGAGATTGGCACCGGCTGGGGGGCGCTGGCCGAGTACGCCGCCCGCCATTACGGCTGCCGGGTCACCACCACCACCCTTTCCCGGGAGCAGCACCGCTGGGCTACCGAGCGCATGGCCCGCGCCGGGCTGCAGGATCGCGTCGAAGTGCTGCTCTGCGACTACCGCGATCTGCGCGGCGAGTACGACAAACTGGTGTCGGTGGAGATGATTGAGGCGGTGGGCCAGCGCTACCTCCCGGCCTTCTTCCGCACCTGTCAGGCGCGCCTGCGCCCGGGCGGCAGAATGGCCCTGCAGGCGATCACCATCCAGGATCAGCGCTATCGCGACTACAGCAAAAGCGTCGATTTTATCCAGCGCTACATCTTCCCCGGCGGCTTTTTGCCCAGCATCACGGCAATGAGCGAGCTGATGACCCGCCACACCGATTTTGTGGTGCGCAACCTGTTCGACATGGGCCCGGACTATGCCCGCACGCTGGCGCACTGGCGGCAGCGTTTTACCCACGCCTGGCAGGATATTGAAAAGCTCGGCTTCGATGAGCGCTTCCGCCGGATGTGGCTCTACTACTTCGGCTATTGCGAAGCCGGATTTAACGCCCGCACCATCAGCGTGGTGCAGCTCACCGCGGAGCGGGTATGACACGCCCGGCGCAGCACTTGCTGATGGCCCTCGCGTTCGATGTTTACTGGACGCTGGTGGTGATGTTGCGCGAGCGCGGCCTGCTGATCTGGCTGACGCTGGCCATCTTCGCCTGGCTGCGGTTGCCGGCGACCAGTCGTCCGCCCGCCCTGCTGCTGGCCGCGGCGGGCTGCGGGCTGGACGCCTGCTGGGCGCTGGCGGGGCTGATTGATTTTCGCGGCGACAGCCTGCTGCCCCTGTGGATGGTGGCCCTGTGGCTGATGTTCGCCGTCGTCTGGACCCGACTGACCCGCACCGCGACGCTTCCCGGCTGGGTGCTGGCCACGGCCGCCACCGTCGGCGGCCCGGTGGCCTACCTGATCGGCGCTCGCCTCGGAGCCATGACCCTGCTGGTGCCGACGGCGCTTGGCGTGGCCGCCATGGCCTGCGGCTGGCTGGTACTCATGCTGTTATTCCATCTGGGGATGGGGAGGCAAAAATGAGATTCGCCCTGTTACTGCTGTGGCTGACCATCCTCGCCCCGGCGGCCCACGCCGCCGACTGGCTGACGTGGCGCCGCGTCGGCGAGGCGACCCTCACCTGGGGGCCGTTCACCGTCTATCACTCGCAGCTGCGTACGCCCAATGGCCGGTATGACGGCCCGCAGCAGGATCGGGCGCTGATCATCACCTACCGGCGCGACATCGATCGCGAGGCGCTGGTGGAGGCCACCTGCGACCAGTGGCAGGCGCAGGGTATTCTGCAGCAGGAACCGCGCAGCGAAGCCTGGCTACGCATGCTGCAGGGGATCTGGCCGGACGTCGCGCCGGGCAGCCAGCTGGCGTTCGTGGTCAGCGGCGGCGAGGGGCAGTTCTGGTACCGCGCCAGCGCCGCGCAGACCGCCTTTACCCCGCTCGGCCCGCGCCAGTCGGCGGCGTTCAGCACCCGCTTTCTCGCCATCTGGCTCGATCCGCGCACCACTTATCCCGAACTGCGTCAGCAGTTGATCGGAGGTACACCATGAAACGCATTCTGACCCTTGGCCTGGCGCTGCTGATGCTGATCCTCGCCGGCTGCAGCACCGAGGTCACGGAGTACCGGCAGCAGCAGCCCGCCCTCGACATCTTTCACTATTTTCAGGGGCGAACCGAGGCGTGGGGGATGGTGCAGGATCGCAGCGGCAAGCAGCTGCGCCGCTTCCATGTTGAGATCGATGGCGACGTCGTCGGCGACACCCTGACCCTCCATGAGCGCTTTGTCTATGACGACGGCGAGAAGCAGCAGCGGATATGGCGCATTCGCCGCACCGGCGATAACCGTTATCAGGGCACCGCCGGGGATATCGAAGGCGTGGCCAGCGGCCAGGCGGCAGGCAATGCCTTTCACTGGCGCTACAGCATGAACGTCGAGGCCAGCGGCAGCCGGTGGCTGCTGCACTTTGACGACTGGATGTTCCTGCAGGACGGCAGCCATTTATTTAACAAAACCGAGATGAAGAAATTCGGCATTACGGTCGCCACCGTGACCCTTTTCTTTACCCGAACCACAGCAGAAGAGAGGACAGCGCCATGAACACGCAACCTGTCATTGGGATCAGCGGATGTTTAACCGGCTCAGCCGTGCGATTCGACGGCGGGCATAAGCGTATGGGCTTTGTAATGGATGAGCTCGCGCAGTGGGTGGCGTTTAAACCCGTCTGCCCGGAGATGGCGATCGGCCTGCCCGTTCCCCGCCCGGCGCTCCGCCTGGTGCAGACCCCGGCCGGGGAGATCCGCATGCGCTTCAGCCACGCCCCGCACGAGGATGTGACGGAGAAGATGGCTGATTTCGCCAGCGCCCACCTCGCAACCCTGAGCGAGCTGTCGGGCTTTATCGTCTGTGCCAAATCGCCGAGCTGCGGAATGGAGCGCGTGCGATTGTACGATGAAAAAGGCAATCGCGGGCGTAAGGAAGGCGTGGGGCTGTTTACCGGCGCCCTGATGGCGCGCTACCCGTGGCTGCCGGTGGAAGAGGATGGCCGGCTACACGATCCGCTGCTGCGGGAGAATTTTGTCGAGCGCGTTTTCGCCCTGCATGAACTCAACGCCCTGCGCGCCCGCGGCCTGACCCGTCACGGCCTGCTGGCCTTTCACAGCCGCTACAAGCTGCAGCTGCTGGCTCACCACCAGGCGGGCTACCGGGAGATCGGCCCGTTCGTCGCCTCGCTGCATGAATGGGAGGATCTGGAGGCTTTCTTCGAGGTTTACCGCGAGAAGCTGATGGCGATCCTCAAGCGGCCCGCCTCGCGGAAGAACCACACCAACGTGCTGATGCATATTCAGGGTTATTTCCGCGACCAGCTGAACAGCCGCCAGCGCGGCGAGCTGCGGGAGGTGATCCTCAACTATCGCGCCGGGCTGCTGCCGATCCTCGCCCCGCTGACGCTGCTTAAGCACTATCTGGCCGAGTATCCGGATCGCTACCTGCAGGCGCAGAACTATTTTGACCCCTACCCGCAGGATCTGGCCCTGCGCCTGACGGTGAACTGAGGGAGTTGGCCTGAACCAGCTGCCCGGCGGCGCTGCGCTTGCCGGGCCTACGGGGAAGGAGGTTTTCTGTAGGCCGGATAAGGCATTTATGCCGCCATCCGGCACTACCGCAGGTATGGAGCCTGACCGCCCGGCGGCGCTGCGCTTGCGCGGGCCTGGGGGGGAGCCCGCAGGAAGGAACGTAGGCCGGATAAGGCATTTATACCGCCATCCGGCATAAATGGAGCGCATCAGTCGTAGCCCGGCTAAGCGTAGCGCCAGCCGGGAACGCTCCTTCGACAACGCTATCGCATCAGAACCACGCCTCAAACATTCCGCCGACGTTCAGCGAATCCAGCTGCTGGTCCTGGGTGCCGTTTACCTTCGCGGTGTGCTCGTTATCCACCTGGCCGCCGGTCACGTAGAAGCGCAGCATCGGGCGGAACTCCGGCCCCATGCCGATGGCGATGTTCTGCGACAGCGTCAGCTTCCAGCCGTGGTTATCCCCGCCCTGGTCGTAATCCACGCGCTGGTAGCCCGCTTCCAGCCAGGTGGAGTGCACGTCGTTCCAGAAGTACATCGGCCGGACGATGGCGCCGTAGTTTTTGCGGTTGTCGGTGTTGTCCTTGCCGTTGTCGTAGTCGTGGAAGGCCAGCAGATATTCCACCTGCGCCTGCTGGGTGAACTTATGGCTGCCCTCGAAGCTGGCGTAGACCGTGGTCAGGTCGTCGGTTTTGTTATAGACGCTGTTATCCGAGTTATCGGAGTAGCGCAGGATCACCTTGTTCACCCCGCTGTCGTTGGTGTGGCTCAGCACCAGGCCGCCCTGCCAGGCTTCGAGACGCGCGTCGCTGTCCACCGCCTTTGAGTCAAAGCCGTAGTTGGCGTACACCTCGACGTCGATCGGCCCGGCCTTGATGTTGTGGGTTTTGGTGGTCAGCGCGTAGTGGCCGTTGTCGCCGGTGTCGGAGCTGCCGGTACAGGTGATGCGCGATGGGTTGGTCTCGTCGGCCATCACTTCCGGACTACAGGATTTCACCTGCGAGACCGCCGCCACGTCGAACTGCACGCCGCCGATATCAAAGTTCTTCACCCCGGCGCCCTGGCCGTCGTGGTTCATCCAGAAGTAGTCGTTGATCCCCTGTTGCGGACGCTGGTGGAAGTCGCGGCCGGCCCAGATATAGGCGTTGGGGTTGGATTCCAGCACGTTGGTGACCCCGACGTAGGCCTTCTTCAGGTTAACTTCGTCGCTCCAGTGGTCGAACATCACGTTGAGATCCCAGATAGCCCCCTGCGCGCTTTTGAAGGCCTTGCTGATCTGGAATTCGCCGCCGTTGCTTTCGTTGCCCAGACGGCCGATCGCCGAGGCGCCGTTATAGGAGCCGTCGACGCCGACATATTTCTGGTCGCCGGTCTGGAAGTGAGCGCCATAGCGGGCATAGCCGCTGAACTTGAGGCCGAACGGAATGGCCATATCCGGCGAGGCGGCGGTGGTCTGCGGGTTGGTGATCACGTCGACCTTTTTGTCGGCCGCGGCGTCGATTTTCGCCTGGCGGTCGGCCAGCGCTTTATCAACGGCTTTGGCGACGATGGCGTCGATCTGTTCCTGAGTAAATTCTTGCGCCATTACAGAGGTAAGCGGAAAAAACGCGGCGATAACCGCCATGGTTAATGGAAGCTTTTTTATCATTGTCATGAGTTTCTCAATATAGGTTAATTTTATTCAGACAATAACCAGCCTATTCTGAGCTGACAGAATATGTCGCTATCATCAGAACAAGTTATTTTTTATTTTGTACGGTCACAGAGGCGTTACACAATTATCGTTACCCTTCCTCCTTCGCTGATATTAAACAGGTGGTCTTTCGCCACTGACAAAAAAAACACAGCACGAACCAATAAACGCTATTTCCCGGCAGCGGATAGACGGCGCAATACATGCCCCCGCAGGGGCATGTCAGCAAAAATTAACCAAAGATATAGGTATTGACGAGATTTTCGAGTAATTCCTGACGCCCGCTCTGAGGCTGCGGATTCAGATTATGCTGCTCAGCGTATCGGGCAATATTATCCAGCGACATCTGCCCGGTCATAATTTTCTGCCCCAGCTCGCCCTGCCAGCCGGCATAGCGTTTTGCCAGACCCTGATCGAGCTTGCCATCCTCAATCATGCGCGCGGCCAGCTTGAGGGACAGCGCCATTACGTCCATGGCGCCAATATGGCCATAGAACATGTCGTATTTGTCGGTGCTCTGCCGACGAACTTTGGCGTCAAAGTTCAGGCCGCCGGTGGTGAATCCCCCGGCTTTGAGGATCTCATACATCACCAGGGTATTTTCTTCCACGCTGTTCGGGAACTGATCGGTATCCCAGCCGAGCTGCGCATCGCCGCGGTTGGCATCAACGGAGCCGAAAATGCCCAGCGCGATGGCGCTGGCGATTTCATGGTGGAAAGAGTGCCCCGCCAGAGTGGCGTGGTTGGCTTCAATGTTCACCTTGATCTCATTTTCCAGACCAAACTGCTTCAGGAAGCCATACACCGTCGCGACATCGTAATCGTAATGATGCTTAGTGGGCTCCTGCGGTTTCGGCTCGATAAGCAGCGCGCCGCCAAAGCCAATCTTATGCTTGTGCTCCACCACCATCTGCAGGAAGCGGCCAATCTGCTCACGCTCCTGACGCAGGTCGGTATTCAGCAGGGACTCGTAACCTTCGCGGCCGCCCCACAGAACATAGTTTTCGCCGCCGAGCTGGTGGGTAGCGTTCATGGCGGTCACCACCTGCGTGGCCGCCCAGGCAAACACCTCCGGATCGGGGTTGGTCGCCGCTCCGGCGCCGTAGCGCGGGTGGGTAAAGCAGTTGGCGGTGCCCCACAGCAGTTTCACGCCGGTTTGCTGCTGTTTCTCCGCCAGCACCTCGGTCATGATGGCGAAATTATGCAAATACTCTTTCAGCGACGCGCCTTCTGGCGAGACGTCGACATCATGGAAGCAGTAATACGGCACGTTGAGCTTGTAGAAAAATTCAAACGCCACGTCCGCTTTGCGTTTGGCCATTTCCAGCGCATCGCCCGCGGCCTGCCAGGGACGCTCAAACGAGCCGGCGCCAAACATATCCGCGCCATTCCAGCAGAAATTATGCCAATAACAGGCGGCAAAACGCAGATGATCGGCCATGCGTTTTCCCAGCACGATTTCATCCGGATTATAGTGGCGAAACGCCAGCGGATTATCGGTTTTGGGTCCGGCAAAGCGAACGCGATCAACCTGGTCGAAATAGGTTTGCATGATGAACTCCGAAATTGAGAAACAGGAAAATTAACAACTGTGACACATCGTGTATTCTCATCGTCGGTTGCTCAATTACGTTATTTCACTCGGCGATTGAGAAAATGCTCAAATGTGAGCCATCTCGCAAATAAAACTATTTTAAATATCTCGCTTCGCGCGCGTATAGCGTACAATTCCTGGGGAATTCAGGTATCCATACCAAATTAAAATGCCGGTTTTGTCGCAATGCCTGCCTGCCCAAAAATTAGCGGCGGATAACGGTTCAACGCAGGCGATACAGGCCTTTGCTTCGAGGATCACAGAAGTAAAAAAACATAATTACGTAATTTAAAAACGTAATAGATTCTTCCAGGTCAACTGTGTCAGAAAGTGTTTCACCTACACAAAACAAACCGGAGTCTGCTTAGAATGAGTAAAAACATAATGCACAGTCGGCATGATGAATATCATAAATTAACCCGTGGAGAACGAATTGGTTATGGCATGGGCGACTTTGCGCAAAACCTTGTTTTCGGCACAATTGGGGGTTTTCTGGCTTTGCATATGCTGACGGTAAATACCATCAGCACGGCAACGGCAGGCTTTATTTTTCTTTTTGTCCGTATCATTAATGTGTTTTGGGATCCGATGGTCGGAACCTACGTGGATAAACGAACCTCGAAAGCAGGGAAATATCGTCCGTGGCTGTTACGAGCCGGCGTGCCGCTGGTGATCCTGTCGGCATTACTGTTCGCGCCAATCCCAGGGGTGAAAGGTTCGGTGGCTTTCGCCTTTATTATTTATCTGGCGCTGGACCTGGTTTATTCCTTAGTCAATATTCCCTATGGCTCGCTGAATGCGTCGCTGACCCGCGACCCGGAATCGATCGATAAGCTGACCAGTACCCGCATGATGCTGGCCAACAGCGCCAACCTGCTGGTCTATACCCTGTTCCCGATGTTTGTGCAGATGGCGGCGCCGAAAGATCGCAGCCTGAAAGACACCGGCTTTTTTGGCCTTGAGCTGAATCTCGGCAACTATACCGATCCGTCGGCGAACTACGCCTGGTTCGGCGTGTACGCCATCTATATGATCATCGGCGCGGTGGCCCTGTTTATCTGCTACAAATGCACCAAAGAACGCGTTGTCGCGACCGCCGAGCAGACCGCCAACGTCAAAACTACCGACCTTTTCCACGAGCTCAGACATAACCGTCCGCTGGTTATTCTCGGCATGTTCTTTATGCTGGCCTTTACCTTCATGTTCTTCATGAACACCGTTAACGGCTTCTTCAACCAGTTCGTCGTCGGCCACTCCGAATGGATGGGCGCCGTGGGCCTCGTCGCGTCTATTCCCGGCATCGCCTTCCCGGTGTTCTGGCCGAAACTGAAAAAAATCTTTGGTAAAAAAGGCTTCTTCCATCTGTTCCTCGCCATGTTCATCGTCGGCGAACTGCTGACCTACGTCTGGTCCCGCGAAGGGATGCACGACGCCCTGTGGCTGGCCTACATCGCCACCTTTATTAAACAGTGGGGCTTAACCTCCGCCACCGGCTTTATGTGGGCGCTGGTACCGGAAGTTATCGCGTACGGCGAATTAAAATCGGGCAAACGCAATGCCGCCATTATCAATGCCATTATGGGACTCTTCTTCAAGATCGGCTTCACCATCGGCGGCGCGATCCCGCTGTGGCTGCTGGCGGTGTATGGATTTAATGAAAGCGGCGCCGTGCAGAGCGCCAGCGCCATCGATGGGATCATTATGACCGCGGTGTGGATCCCAATCGCGCTGGCCGCTATTTCGATGGTGATCATGCAGGTTTATCCGATCTCCGATAAACATGTTACCGACATCAACCGTCAGCTGGATGAGATCCGCGTGTAGTTAAAAAAATTATAAATCAGACCGATCCTTAACTTTCCATTTTAAAAGGTGTAATGAAATGTCACTTATTCAAAACCCGATATTACGCGGCTTTAATGCCGACCCCAGTATTATTCGCGTCGAGGATACGTACTATATTGCCAACTCGACGTTTGAGTGGTTCCCGGGCGTGCGTTTACATGAGTCCAAAGACCTGAAAAACTGGAACCTGCTGCCTTCGCCGCTCTCCACCACCACCCTGCTGGATATGAAGGGCAACCCCTCCTCCGGCGGCATTTGGGCGCCGGCGCTCTCCTGGGCCGACGGGCAATTCTGGTTGGTGTATACCGATGTGAAGGTCACCGAAGGCGCCTTTAAAGACATGACCAACTACCTGACCACGGCGAAGGATATTCGGGGCCCGTGGAGCGACCCGATCAAGCTGAACGGCGTCGGGTTTGACGCCTCGCTGTTCCATGACGACGATGGCCGGAAATATATCGTCCAGCAAACCTGGGATCACCGGGAGTACCATCACCCCTTCGATGGCATTACCTTAACGGAGCTGGATACCAAGACGCTGAAGTTAATGCCGGAAACCGCGCGCACCATCTACCGCGGCACCGCCGTGGCGCTGGTCGAGGGGCCGCACCTCTATAAACTGAACGGCTACTACTATCTGTTTGCCGCCCAGGGCGGCACCGTGTTTACCCACCAGGAGGTGGTGGCGCGGTCGAAAACCCTCGAGGCCGACAGCTTCGAAACTGAGCCGGGCGACGTGTTCTTAACCAACGTCGACACCCCGGACAGCTACATCCAGAAACAGGGCCATGGCGCGCTGGTCTCCACCCCGGAAGGCGAATGGTATTACGCCTCGCTCTGCGCCCGGCCGTGGAATCGCCCGGGGGAATCCATCTACGATCCGCGCGGCTGGTCAACCCTCGGCCGGGAAACCGCGATCCAGAAAGTGTACTGGGACGACGAAGGCTGGCCGCGTATTGTAGGTGGTCACGGCGGGAAAACCTTCGTCGAAGGGCCGAAAGACGCCATCTTCACCGAAAGCGCCAGCGATAATAGCCAGCAGGATGACTTTACCTCGCCAGCACTCGACCCGAACTGGAATACCCTGCGGGTGCCGTTTACGGCCAAAATGGGCACCACCGGCAACGGCAAATTAACCTTAATCGGCCAGGGTTCGTTAGCCAATACGCATGACCTGTCGCTGATTACCCGCCGCTGGCAGGCCTTCTATTTTGACGCCGCGGTGAAGGTGAAATTCGAGCCCTTCAGCTATCAGCAGATGGCCGGATTAACGAATTACTATAACGACCGCCACTGGAGCTTCGTGTTCCTGACCTGGAATGAAATTAACGGCAAGGTCATCGAAGTTGGCGAAAATAACCGCGGAAAATACACGTCGTACCTGAAAGATAACGCCATCAAGGTGCCGGACGGCGTGGAATACGTCTGGTTCCGGACCAAGGTCCGCAAGCAGACCTACAGCTATGAATACAGCTTCGATGGCGTGTCGTTCACCGAGATCCCGGTCCAGCTGGATGCCGCGGTACTGTCCGATGACTATGTATTGCAGAGCTACGGCGGGTTCTTTACCGGGGCGTTCGTCGGCCTGGCGGCGGTAG
The DNA here is from genome assembly GCF_000742135.1 of Klebsiella pneumoniae. Classification (GTDB taxonomy): domain Bacteria; phylum Pseudomonadota; class Gammaproteobacteria; order Enterobacterales; family Enterobacteriaceae; genus Klebsiella; species Klebsiella pneumoniae. The sequence goes on from NZ_KN046818.1 coordinate 27,171, forward strand.
ACTACGCCGGGTACGGCACCCAGGCTGAGTTTTATCAGTTCGAGTATCAGGAGCTGGGCGATGCGTTAGCGGCCGATGGGAGCTACAGCTGGGAGGCTGGCGAGACGCGGGATAAGTAAGAGAGTGTGAGCCCACGCTACCGGTAAGGTAGCGTGGGGTTTGTGCTGTGTGTGATGTAATTAAAGCGAGCGCTGTAGGATGTCAGTCTGCGGGGCGCAGCCGGGCCTTCAGCTCTTCGGGAGTAAACGGCGGATCTCGCCGGTGCAGCATTGCATGGCAATTGGGACATACCGGGATCAGATCGGTTTCAGGGTTCAGACGGTAGTCCTGCTTGATCCCGGCCAGCGGAATGAGATGGTGGATATGGATAAAACCCTGGCCGATTTCGCCATAGCGGCTGGCCATATCCAGACCGCATACCTGACACCGGCAGCCATGCAGGCGAAGCGCCGCCTGACGAGCCTGACGGTCGCGCTCATAGCGATTGACCACCACCTGCATCGCCGCCCCTTCCACGAACTCCATAGTCGTCTGTCCCTCATCGGGGAAAAGCGCAACCTCGTCATCGCCAGCGCCCTGCGACGCGATCGTAAATCCTTGATCCAGTAACAGACGCACGCATTTGGATTTAATCCCTCCGCTGAAATCCGTCGGGGTAAATTCCGTGCCTGTCGCAAGCGTGGCCGCTAACCCGACGATGGCTTTTGAAGGATACCGACGCCCCTCAAACTCGATCTCATACAGACGCGCGCTTTTAAACTGATGCGCAACGCCTGCATCGTAAGCGCGAATGGCGGCGATGATGCATTCCCTGGATAAATGGTCCGGTAGTTTTTTCATAAGACATAGCTATCTGATGGCGCGAAGCTTGAGTATAAATAGAAAGCTATGGGCTTTTCGAACAAATAACTAGCAGTGATAGTTAAATCGCGATCCACGTAGAATCGCCGCATCTGGTGGGTTGATCGGCAAGGATTTTGCGAGCATTATCGCATTTATTATTGAACGCAAGATCATTCGGCTGTTTTGCGCAGGGGATTAGTTACCAGGACATTAGCCGAGAGTTCGAAGATTTATATGCATTCAGCATGTCAACCGCCACCATCAGTGTAGTACGATAAAGTTATCCCTGAACTAAAACAGTGGCAACAGCACCCGCTGGAAAAGGTTTACCCCTTCGTCTGGCTGAACGTATTCACTATAAAGTCCGTGAGAATGGCCGTTATCAGAGCAAAACGGTTTATACCGTTATGGCGCTGAATCTGGCAGGCAAGAAAGAAACTCTGGGCCGGTATCTATCAGAAAGTAAAGGCGCTAACTTCTGGCTGTCTATATTAAGCGACCTGCAAAACTGGGGCATTGAAGACATCCTGATCGCCTGCGTGGGCGGGCTGACCGGCTTCCCGGAGGCGATAAACAACATTTATCCGCAGACAGAGGTTCAGTTGTGCGTCATTCACCAAATCAGTAACTCGATTAAATACGTGGCCTCAAATGACCATAAAGCTTTTATGGCTGATCTGAAACCGGTATATCGCGCGGGGTCGAAAGAAGCCGCAGAAACGGTGCTGGATGAGCTGGAAGCGAAATGGGATCAGCAGTATCCAGTGTTGCTCAAGTCGTGACGACGCAAGTGGGAAAATCTGTCAGCATACAATAGAATTTAAGAAACACGGAGTCAGTAAAATACTGTACGTGAAAAGTGATGCGGAAAGTTAAAACCTCGGTGCAACGACTAAACTCATTGATAAGTTTTTTACTGCGATAATCGATAGTTTTGCAGACTATAGGCGTGCGAATGAATAGTCACCTAAAGGCTGGCAGGCAATAATTAACAATGCTGTAACAGTTATATGGCTTTCAGGCAGCGTATTATTATACGCTGCCTTTTTCAACTTGCCGTAATAAAGCATGTTTTTGGATAACGATTAAAAAGTGAATAATTATAAACAGCTTCATTTTTGTAATATGAGTTAGGATAGAAGTTGACTTCTTTGCCAAGCAGAGATGCTAAAATTGCCACATGCAGCCTGTCGGTATTGACAACTTTATACTCTTCAAGAAAGTTTATCATGCAACGGGTAGAATTACGCGCCAGAAATTCATTATCCCAATAATCGCCATTCCAGGTGAGCGAAATATCATGATTGTTTTCTTTGTAGTCTCCAGTTAGAGATTCGGAGTCCGTTCTGAAGCAGTTGGCCTGTTTTTTATAGACGGGTTTAAGTGACAGGTATTTATTAAGATCGAGATAAAATGCCATATCATCAGTAATGAATACGTTCTTGTTTGGTTCGTAGTTGAGAGATTTAATATAATCGAAGGTGATATTTTCGCGACAAAAAACAACAAACTTATCAATATTGTTGATGAATAAATCGCTATACCCTCTGATTGTCGACGGCATTATTATTACTTTATGAAATTTCCCAATATTATTCTGGATAAAGTCATGACCTTCAGAATACAATCCTTCTATCAGGTTTCCTCCGCCTCCAAAAATTAAAATATCAGTTTCAGAACTGTAACGCTCGCCATCTCTGTAAGGAATATAGGTAAGAGCATTTCGTTCAAAAAAGTCATACGTCGCAGATGCAATTACACCATCTCCAGCATTACCAGGGTTTGCCTTATAGACAAATCGATGAGATAGATGATAAGATTTTAGAAGCAAATCAAATTTTAACTTCATATTGGTCATTTTTATCTTGTTTAACAGAAGCTACCGACTGCTATCTTACACTACTTCAATTCACTAATATCATAGAAAAGTCTAGGTTACAAAGGAAGGGTTACAATGAAGAAAATTCTTATAATGACGCCGGACATTGAGGGGCCTGTCCGTAACGGCGGTATCGGTACTGCTTTCACTGCTCTTGCCACTACTTTGGCAAAAAAGGGGTATGATGTTGATGTATTGTATACATGTGGCGACTATTCTGAATCATCTGTATCGAAATTTAGCGACTGGTCACGTATTTATAGTACCTTTGGTATCAATCTGCTAAGAACCGGACTGATAAAAGAGATTAATATTGATGCACCGTATTTTAGAAGGAAAAGTTATTCAATTTATCTCTGGTTGAAAGAAAATAACATCTATGACACTGTTATTTCTTGTGAGTGGCAGGCAGATCTTTATTACACTTTATTAAGCAAAAAGAATGGAACGGATTTTGAAAATACAAAGTTCATTGTAAATACTCACAGTTCAACGTTATGGGCTGATGAAGGTAATTACCAGCTTCCATATGATCAGAACCATCTTGAACTCTATTATATGGAGAAAATGGTGGTTGAAATGGCGGATGAAGTTGTTAGTCCGTCTCAGTATTTAATTGATTGGATGTTGAGTAAGCACTGGAATGTTCCTGAAGAACGTCATGTAATTTTAAATTGCGAGCCATTTCAAGGGTTTGTGACGAGAGATGATGTTACAGTTAAAATAAATGAAAAGCCAGCTTCTGGCGTTGAGCTTGTATTTTTCGGCCGCCTTGAAACCCGTAAAGGACTTGACATATTCCTGCGTGCATTAAGAAAACTATCTGATGAAGATAAAGAGAGCATTTCTGGAGTAACCTTCCTCGGAAAAAATGTCACTATGGGGAAAACTGATTCATTTACTTATATTATGAATCAGACTAAAAATTTGGGACTCGCAGTTAATGTCATCAGCGACTATGATCGTACCAACGCTAATGAATATATAAAAAGAAAAAATGTATTAGTCATCATTCCATCACTTGTAGAAAACTCACCCTATACTGTTTATGAATGCTTGATTAATAACGTTAATTTCCTCGCTTCAAACGTTGGTGGAATTCCAGAGCTTATTCCGCAGGAGCATCATGCGGAAGTTCTATTTATTCCTACACCTGTCGATTTATACGGGAAAATCCACTATCGCTTAAAAAATATAAATATAAAACCAGGGCTTGCTGAATCACAAGACAATATTAAAGAAGCTTGGTTTGTCGCAGTTGAACGAAAAAACAACCGCGCATTCAAGAAAATCGATGAAGCTAACAGCCCGTTAGTTAGCGTGTGTATAACTCACTTCGAACGTCACCATTTGCTTCAGCAAGCACTCGCATCAATAAAATCTCAGACGTACCAAAATATTGAGGTCATCTTGGTTGATGATGGAAGTACGACAGAAGATTCTCATCGTTATTTGAATCTCATCGAGAATGATTTTAACTCTCGAGGCTGGAAAATTGTCCGTAGTTCTAATAACTATCTGGGTGCTGCAAGGAATTTGGCTGCGCGACACGCCTCTGGCGAATATCTGATGTTTATGGACGATGATAATGTTGCTAAGCCTTTTGAGGTAGAAACGTTTGTTACTGCAGCATTAAACTCTGGGGCCGATGTGTTAACCACACCAAGCGATCTTATTTTTGGTGAGGAGTTCCCTTCTCCGTTCCGTAAAATGACGCACTGCTGGCTTCCGTTAGGGCCTGATTTAAATATCGCCAGCTTTAGTAACTGCTTTGGCGATGCTAATGCGCTGATCAGAAAAGAGGTTTTCGAAAAAGTAGGCGGATTTACTGAAGATTACGGTTTAGGTCATGAAGACTGGGAGTTTTTTGCCAAAATATCATTACAGGGATATAAATTGCAAATCGTCCCGGAACCTCTATTTTGGTATAGAGTTGCAAACTCCGGCATGTTGTTAAGTGGAAATAAGAGTAAAAATAACTACCGCAGTTTCCGTCCTTTTATGGATGAGAATGTTAAATATAACTATGCAATGGGGTTGATACCTTCCTACCTCGAGAAGATTCAAGAACTTGAGAGTGAAGTGAATCGATTACGGAGCATCAATGGTGGTCATTCTGTCAGTAACGAGTTACAACTTTTAAATAATAAGGTTGATGGTCTTATTTCTCAGCAAAGAGATGGCTGGGCCCATGACCGTTTTAATGCTCTGTATGAAGCAATTCATGTCCAAGGCGCAAAACGAGGCACCAGCCTGGTTCGCCGGGTTGCCCGGAAAGTGAAATCAATGTTAAAATAAAGTAATATTCGGGGCCCGAAAGGGCTCCGCAAAAATAATATTAACTTTCAGCTAATTTTAAATTTGTCTGTAAATAACCCTGTTTTAGTTGCATGCATTTTTGAGTTCCCGGCCAGATTTGACCCTGGCCCAAATTCAGTGCAGTGCTAAATCAGAGATCTTCGTCTTTCCGGAGACTTCGGATGAATTCAGCCGGAGTCATGTCATTTAATGATGAATGCGTTCTCTCATGATTATATTCCCTGCGCCAGTTGTCGAGTTTGTCCTGCGCATCTTCCAGCGAGAGAAACCAGTGAATGTTCAGGCATTCATCCCGCAGACTGCCGTTAAATGATTCAATAAACGGGTTATCCGTTGGTTTTCCGGGGCGGGATAAGTCCATTGTGACACCGTGCTCATACGCCCATTTATCCAGACTTTTCAAAATAAACTCGCTGCCGTTATCTGTCTGAATACGTACCGGCAGACGCTTGCCCAGCACCCGCAACCTTTCCATCACACCGACCACATACTCACCTTTCAGCGACTTTCCGGCATGGATCGCCACACACTCCCGACTAAAATTATCCACTACAGTCAGCGCCCGGAAACGTCGTCCGTTAAACAGATTATCCGACACGAAATCCATACTCCAGCACTGATCGATACCGATCAGGATCGGACGTTGCTGACGATGACATGCATGCGGGGGCGCTTTTTGCGCAGGTTGAGGCCTTCCAGACAGTAAATCCGGTGTGTTTTCTTGTGGTTAACAGGCCAGCCTTCCCGCCGCAGCTGAATATGAATACGCGGGCAACCGTAGCGGATCCGAGTTTCCGCTATTTACCGGATACGCAGGGTTATCGCCCGATCATCCCGCCGGCTCTGCCAGTGGTAAACGGTTCTGCTCTGCATCAGCAGTCCTCATCCCCGTCGGACACTGATACGGTAAGCCCCCCGCAGAAAATGCATCGCCTGACGTTTCTGAGCCGGCCTCAGAACTTTTGTTTCAGTACCTCCTGCAGCATCTCCTTGTCCAGACTCAGGTCAGCCACCAGTTTCTTCAGCCGCAGATTTTCATCCTCCAGTTGCCGCAGACGCCGCAGTTCGGTCACGCCCAGACCGGCGAATTTCTTCTTCCAGTTATAAAAAGTGGCTTCAGAAATGCCCATCTTTCGGCAGACTTCCCCGTCGCGGGTGCCGGTTTCGGCCTGTTTCAGAGCAAACGCAATCTGTTCTTCGGTATAGCGGGTCTTTTTCATGGCGATGTGCCTCTCTGTGAGATGGAAGAAAGACCGGAGACTTCAGTTTAGCCCGGCACTGTTTTCAGGGAGGAGATCAACACCCCCACCGTAGTACGCGGAAGTATGTAATGAAACGATTGGCATTAGCCCTGCTTTTATTTTCAAAGAATTGGTTGTAGCTTCCGTTCTCACGCCGGAAGCCGACCATTATGACAGCTATCTGTTAGTCGACACTTAACCCGCAACAGCCGTTTCTGGAACAACTTACGACCTCCTGTTCCGTCCAGTGTTCTCCAGACTGTAGGCCAAGCGGTGCCATATTCTAAGCAACCACCAAAGGTGAAAGAACATACTCGCTAGATAAGTTCCAGCGTCACCAGCTTTACCAGCAACACCGGCTAACAGGTAACCACAAGTAATTTACCGGTCCGCGATACCGCCGCCCTGATCCAGCTTCACAAAAGACAGGCTCTTGCTCTGTTGGAATGCAGGCAATTGTGGAAATCTCGTCTGCAACTGACCGTGCGGATAAACACTATCCATAGCTGGCGACCTGCTCCCATTGATTAACATACTTTGATTTTATTACATTTGCTCATTTACTCGCCAACACCAAAAACTTACACTTCCCACATGGAATTAAAAGCAAAAATAAGGATAAGGACGAATGGCTATTGGTCATTTTTTATTTAGGGGTGATAAGACCGCTTGCGGTGGCAGGATTCTTGAAGGATGCCCCGACCATCAATTTTTCGATAAAGATATGGCATGTGAAGGCCATAAAGTAACCTGCGGCAAACATCCAGGGCATTATCGTATCTGCGGCGGCCTTGATAGTGACGAAATACATGGTAAAAGAGTAGCCGGAACACTGCACAGCCGTTGTTCCTGTCCCTGCAAATCACGTTTTATTCCTTCCATCGATGACACTTATGAATTTTCTACAGGGGCAGCGAAAGCCGACACAGCCCAATCTCAAGTCGTCGAATTTCCCGTTCTACCCGGCCCGATTTATGATCCCCAAGCTGATAATGTGACTGACACCTGCAAGCCAGAAGATAACCCGCTGCTGAACGGCGTTTATATCTGGACTGAAACGACAAGTGCAGGTCATGTTTTCGTTTCAGTGCATGAGAATAACAATATCTTCCTCTACACCTATGGACGCTATGGACGCACTGATAAAAGTACCTTCACTGGGGATGGGATTTTAGACTTTTTCCAGGATGAAGATGCGCGTAAGTATTACCGATACGAACTTTATGAAATGGGAGCTCGCGCTTTCCGCATTGATGATGCAGATCCTAAAATAATCCGTAAATTCTTCGAAAACCTTTGGAATGGCGGTGTAACACCAATTCAAACGCCAAACATGCAAGATGGTACAAAGCGAAGAGGCCGAACCATTGATAAGTATGATGTCACTGGTAGCAACTGTACCACTCACTCAGTCGAGGGGCTCAAGTTTGCTGGCTCAAAGGTATTCGAACACGGTTACACATCCACGACAACACAGCTACCAATCGACATAGAAGAAGATTTTACTATTCCGGTTTCACTGCAAAGATATCTTGAATCAAAGAGTGCGGATTTCTCATCAATCCTCGTTGTCGAAATGACTAATACATTCAAACAGCAGTACCCTAACACCGAGAACAAAAGCCCTCAATCAATAGGAGGGAGTGCAAAAATTCAACAATCTGCTGCCGATTCCGCTGCTGTTGCTGGCTCAACATCCCCCTACTCAGGCGGTACAGTAGGCGGTTCATTGGGAAGCACTTACGATGATGAATAAGAAGTTCTGGATCAGATGGGTGAGTATCGCGCTGATCTGTGCAGCGTATTACGCTATCGTGCTTTATTTCGATCTGGTCTTCGCTCTTAACTTTACAGAGACAATGAGTCAAGGCGGAGAATTTACCCCTTCTCAATGTACCTGGTTTGTTAAGGAGCTAGCGCAAAATCACTCTGATTCGGCTTTAGCCTCCATCATTGGTTTCGCTGTCTGCGTCCCTTTGATCCTGCTCATCTTCAAGAAAGTGAAATGACTGTCAAAGGCTGGCGAGATCCAGCCTTTTCCTTCCTCCCTCATTTTAGACAATATGTAGTGGCACACTGAATTTGGCCACCCTGGACTGCCCCCACCACTCCGGTAGACGATTCTGCCCTAAAGTTTGAGTAAAGGAGGTTCGACTGGCGCTTCGTCAACATCATCACCCGCGCCCTGGTGGCACTGGGCCAGCGCCCGGACTACGCCCGTATCGCCCGCCACGTTATCAACATCGACGAACTATTTATCGACTACGCCCGCGTCTTTTTGCCCAGCCACGACCGCCAGGCATGGGACAACGTGGTACGGATTGCCGGTGGCATCACTGAGAAAAACACGCCACGTAATCTTCAGGGAAGGGACAGCTACGTCGTCGCGCTGGAGCAGTACCTTTCAACCACCCGATTACACGACACGATCCTCGACGGTCTACGTACTGCCGTGCGCTATGACAAAACCTATTTCGATAAGATCGTCGCCTCGCTGCTGCCACTGCTGGAAAAACTGACCACCAGAAAAATCTCCCAACTGCTGGCCCCGGACTACGGCGACCTTAACGACCCGCGCCCAGTATTCAACTGGCAGCAGGCCATTCGCCAGCGGGCGATTATTTATGTCGGGCTGGATGCATTGTCTGACGCAGAAATTGCCGCCGCTGTCGGCAATTCAATGTTCGCCGATCTGGTCAGCGTCGCCGGACATATCTACAAGCACGGCGTGATGGATGGCCTGCCGCAGACGGAAGAGAACCCGGCCATCAACCTGCACTGCGATGAGTTCAGTGAACTGATGGGCGATGAATTTATTCCGCTAATAAATAAAGGCGGCGGCGCAGGTGTAGAGGTTACGGCCTACACCCAGACGCTCTCCGATATAGAAGCCCGCATCGGCGACCGCGCCAAAGCGGACCAGGTCGTCGGCAACTTCAACAGTCGGATCATGATGCGGGTGCGGGAATCTGCCACCGTCGAATTGTTGACGAAGCAACTGCCGCAGGTGGATGTGCTCAGCAACAGCATCAGTTCCGGCGTTACCGACAGCGCCGACGCACAGGGCAATATCAGTTTTTCCAGCAACACCCAGGATCGGATGAGCAGCATACAGGTGCCGTTACTGGAACCCGCCTCACTGGTACAGCTTCCCAAAGGGCAGGCGTTCGCTCTGCTGGAAGGTGGTCAGCTCTGGAAGCTACGCATCCCATTACCGGACGCAGCACACGATCCGCTGATGCCGGAAAGCATCACACACATAGCCCGCTATATGGAAAAACAGTACGACAGCACGCCCATATGGTGGGACCGCCCGGAGACAGTTGTAACGGCGAAAAATGACCCTATTTTATGGCTGAACGACAGCGAAACCACGGAGAAACAGACCGATGATACCCCGGACACACCGCCAGCTCGTGAGCGTTGAAGTGATGTGGCCTGCACAAACACTGCCTCTTCCCCTGCAACAGGCGGTGGAAGCGCTGACGCAGGGAGAAACGCCCGACCAGATTATCGCCCGGATGAATTTGCAGGGCTTTCAGGCATGGCGCGAAGCTACATCGCCGCAAGGCGAACACGACATTTTTCAGATACGACTGGATGAGGCACACGAGGCACGGTTCCTCTGCCGCTACATTACTCTGCCGCTGCACTGATGCCCGAACATGCGCCACCAGGCCCCGTGCGTCGCCCCGGACGGCTCGGCTGGATAGCATTACTTCCCGGCGTGCTGGTCGGCTTTTGCCTCGGCGCGTGGATGCTGGCGATAACGCTGGAGTGGCTGGGCGAGGCGTTTTTCTGGCGGAACACCTGTGCCAGTCACAGTGAGCAGGTATTGCAGGTGACATGGCAGTGGTGGAAAAGCTCTGCTGGCGCACCGATGTGGTTAGTAGAAGACCTCGCGATTGTCAGCGATACGTTGCAGCAAGGGATTGCGGCGCTGGTTCATTCGCTCAACGGGCAAAGCGGGTTGTTCTGGACGGAAACCATCACTACGGTGATCCGCTGTGCGTTACTGTCTGCGAGTAAGTTACCCTTACCTTTCTGCTGCGCTGGCTATTTTATTGCAGGCGCTACCACAGTTTGTGCTGACCATTGTTATAGGGCTGATTGACGGGCTGGTACGCCGCGACTTACGGCGATTCGGCGCAGGCCATGAGTCCGGGTTTGTTTATCATCATGCAAGGCGTATGATTTCATCCAGCTAGACAGCGACGGGGCTGGTGTTGCCGCAATTTCTTACCCCTGAATATTTTGTGGTACTAAGTTCAGTAATAGTTGGATTAGCGGTATCCTTTGTAATTAGGACATTTAAAAAATATTTTTGAGTATATTAAAATGACATTAAAGACTATCATCGAACAATTTCCACCGTTATCAGTTGATGAGCTAGTCACTGGGATCAATAATTTCCCTCAATACAACATAGCTATGAAAAAAGAATTCTTAGCTAAATTGATCAAACACCACCCTTTGCTCTATGTTGATTGGGGAGAAGGCTCTTCATATTATAGAGCAAGGTATATGGGAAATGATGCGTCCCCTATTGACCACGTCAGTAAAATTCTTTGCCCCCCAAAAGAAATAAGATCCTACGGTAGAATTGATTCAGATGAAAATGAGATTCTCTACACAGCCAGCAGTAAAAACACTGCACTTAACGAGTTAAAAAATTATAATAATAGCTTTAATTATTATACTATAGCTACTTTTCGTATCTATAATAGCATAAAAGTTCTTCGGTAATGACTCCAACTTACTGATAGTGTTTTATGTTCAGATAATGCCCGATGACCTTGTCATGCAGCTCCACCGATTTTGAGAACGACAGTGACTTCCGTCCCAGCCTTGCCAGATGTTGTCTCAGATTCAGGTTATGTCGCTCAATGCGCTGAGTGTAACGCTTGCTGATAACGTGCAGCTTTCCCTTCAGGCGTGATTCATAAAGCGGCCAGCCATCCGTCATCCATACCACCACATCAAATACCGACAGCAGCTCCAGAAGACGCTCCAGTGTGGCCAGAGTACGCTCACCAAAGACGTGTGCCACCACCGTCCTGCGCATCCTGTCATAGGCGTAAAATAACCAGCGCTGACGTGATTTAGCCCCGACGTAGCCCCACTGTTCGTCCATTTCCGCGCAGACAATGACGTCACTGCCCGGTTGTATGCGCGATGTTACCGGCTCCGGCCTGAGTTTTTAAGTGCCGTAAAATCGTGTTGAGGCCAACGCCCATAATGCGGGCACTGGCACGGCACCCAACCCCATTCATAGCCATATCAATGATTTTCTGATGTGTACCGGGTTGAGAGACGGTGTAAGTGAAGCTGATTTGCCATGTTTTACGGCAGTGAGAGCAGAGATAGCGCTGATGTCCGGCAGTGCTTTTACCGTTACGCACGACGCCTTCGGTAGCTGAACAAGTGGGACATCTGATGGAAATGGAAGCCACGCAAGCACCTTAAAATCACCATCATACACTAAATCAGTAAGTTGGTAGCATTACCAAGTTCTTCCGATCGGGGAACTTTCACATACTCAAGTTACAGGAAGAGGAATGCTTCTGGGTAATCAATCACAATCAATTAACAAATTGATCAATGCCTGCAATCCTGATGAAGTAACCCGATTACTTATAACTGACAAATTCCTTTCTGACTCTCTAATGAGCGATAACTACAACATAACTTCATATGTTGCCAATTGTATCTTTGAAAAAAATTCTGACATTTATGTTATAGCATACCCCAGCAAACAATATCCCGGAGGAATAAATTTCGCCATAAAAAACAAAGTGATATGGGATCACCTCGGCATAAATGCAGTTAGATATGCGCAGATTCGACATTTAGCATGTGGCTACTTTGAAGAAAGAAATACACGTCATGTGAAAGGGATTACACAAAGAGGGAAACTTATCTGGGATGAAAATCATGCTGATGATGAATATTATACCTATCCTTTGGAACCGCTCTGGACCCCGGGACAGAGCATTTAAATTATAAAAAACTCTGTTTGATTCATCGGCTGACAATAACAGTTTATAGGGTCATCTAGCAAACGAATGCCAGCGGGATGACTCATATGACTACAAATAAGCTGACATTCACGATTTTCACCATAATTGACCAGCCCCCAGGATTCGATATAACCGTAAGTTAGTAATATCTGTTTTCTAACTGTTTAATTCCCCATTTCACCATCGTGCTGCAAATTCTGATGGCGTCTGATAATTTAGTGCTGAATGTGGACGACACTCGTTATAATCCTGCCGCCAGACATTAATGGTTTTCCTGGCGTGACCGATATCTCTGAACTAGTGCTCATTCAGACATTCATCGCGAAAGCGTCCGTTAAAACTCTCAAAAAATCCGTTCTGCGTTGGTGTAAGCGCACCCGTTTTAGTTCCACGCACTTTTTGAGATTTCCGGGGTTTCAGCCATCAGCCGGTATTCTTCCGGCGTCAGGCTTTTCAGGGATTCATGGGGGCGCTCGCTGTTATATTCAGCCAGCCAGCGCTCTGTAATTTCACGTGCTTCGTTCAGGGTTCTGAACAGATAAAAATCCAGTATTTCTGTCCGGTACGTCCGGTTGAATCATTCGATAAAGGCATTCTGTGTTGGCTTGCCGGGCCTGAGAAATTCCAGCATCACACCATGCTCTTCTGCCCATTGTGCCAGCGTCAGCAAGACCAGCTCCGGACCGTTATCCATCCGCATCTTCAGCGGATATCCGCGGTTTGCCACGATCCTGCCCAGCACTCTGACAACCCGCTGCGCCGGGATATTCAGGTCAATTTCGATCGCCAGCGCTTCCCGGTTATAACCATCCACCACGTTGAAGGTTCTGAAACGTCTGCCGCACACCAGCGCATCGTGCATAAAATCGATGGACCAGCTCTGGTTCATCGCCTCTGGCGTTGCCAGCGGAGCCGGATTGCGCACCGGCAGGTGCTGTTTTCCCTTACGGCGAAAATTCAGTTTCAGCAGGAAGTAAATCCGGTGAACGCGCTTATGGTTCCAGGCGTTGCCCTGCCTGCGAAGGACCTGAAAAAACCTTTTATATCCGTATCGCGGATAGCGTTCAGCCGCCACGGTCAGCGCCATAATGACTGGCTCATCACGTTGCGTATCCGGCTGATAACGAAATACCGTCCTGCTCAGCGACAATATCCTGCATGCCTGACGTAAGCTCATGGCAAACTGCGCGGTCAGATAGCTGACCAACTCACGCTTTATCGCTGGTTTTAAAGCTTTTTTTCAATAACGTCTTTCAATGCGCGGCACTCGAGGCTCAGGTCCGCAAACATCTGTTTCAACCGGCGGTTTTCATCTTCGAGGTCCTTCATCTTTTTGATATCAGAGGCTTCCATACCGCCGAACTTCGCTTTCCAGTTGTAGTACGAGGCCTCAGAAATCCCGGCTTCGCGGCACACATCTTTGACGGTGCGTCCGGCTTCGACGGACTTCAGAACGGCGATGATCTGGTGTTCGGTGAATCGGGCTTTGCGTATGGCGATCTCCTCCAAGGATATATTCAGTATGCCGGAAGATCTCTAAATGTGAATGGTCCGGTTTACCGGGATGCTTACAGGTTGACTCAGATTGACTTCTGTTGAAAGGAGAATCGCGAAAAGCCTTGCGTAGCGCGGATTTCAGGCACAAAAAAGACGTCCGTCGACGTCTATTGATGTTCCGATGTGCGAAGGCCGGACTCGAATTTCACACCTAATAGACTGATATCAATATTGTTTATAAACAGGAATAAATAGTTATACCCGCACTTGTACCCACAAGTTAAAATCCGTACAAAAAATAGACATTGCAAGTGGGTATAAAGCCATACCAGTAGAACACTGATATGGCTGTTGAAGCAAGACTCAGGCAGGCAGGAACGTTTTCTTCAGAGGCACCAAAAGTTTAGTCTCGATATCAACTTGTTCGTAGTTCTCAATAAGCGCACGGACGAGATCATCAAGTGTCCAGAGCGTCAGTGGTATTGTCGAACGGTCGGCTTCATATCGAGCATCTTTCGTAAAACCCCCTGTACTGACATAAAGCCCGCGATCGTCTTTATGGCGACCGCCGATAAAGCTGCGTATCTGTTGGCTTCCCATCTGTTCCCTGCGGTGCTTTACTTCAACGATGATACGCGGATTTTCAAAACCGAACCCATCAGGTGAAGCAATGATGTCTTTACCCCGATCAGCTCCCGCAGGTGAGACCTGCGTTTTATAGCCCATACTGCGTAAAACTCCGGCAACAAGATTTTGCATCTCATCCCAGTCAAGAGAGTTGATACGATCTTTGATACCCTCAAACGCCAGCATTTCCATATCGCGAAGCGGATCAGAAACAACCTCATCTTCATCCATCGCAATTGGATTCTGAGTAATTACATCTGCAGTGGGTTTCTTATCCTGCAAAAGCTCTTCTAGCGCATATTCTGGAAGCTGGAAAACCGTCAGCGTAGAACCCAATGTGTTTTTGGTAGCAACAGACAGTCTATCGCGGTCGATTTCTTGAGTATTCCATTTAACCTGCCGAGCGATACCCATCCCCTCTTCCACCCATTCAGGATGATACTGGAAGTCTGAAGTAACTTTGCCTAGCAAATAAGTACGGTTGGCTGGCGAATAGGTAATAACCCAATCACCCTTTTGGATCTCATTCACAAAACGCCAGACCTGCGATGCGCCAGAACGGGCTGTTCCGAGCTTTGTTAAGGGATCAGCCTCCTGGTATAAGGCGAGTAACTGGGCTCGGGATAGGCCGGGTTTGACTAATGGAGCCAGCTGAGACCAACCGATGCCTACAATTTGCTTATCGCGAAAATCGTCATAGAGCTTGCCGCCGTCACCGCGGATCATCCACATTCTGTTGCCCATACCAGTCCCTTCATGAGGAAAAGAAATTATGCTGGATCATAAGCTTGTTCGTAGTATGCGTCAAAACCATCAACAACGACGGCCCAGGATTCCCGGATTGTGCTTGCGATAATGTGCCCAGTTAAAATTACAGCTTCAATTTGCATGATGTTTCGTCCATATAAGTAAAAGCACCAACCAGCATCGGCAGGTGCTTTTTGGAGTGAGTAAATAAGTAAGACTGCAATGTGAATCAGGGAGGCTATTCCCAATGTTCACCGTGCCGCGCTAATACGATTTCTTTTTAATAAACCAGTTGCCTGTCGCGCCCGCAGAATATCGACCGCCCGCAGATATGGGGACTGTTCTTGCCAGTTGAATCCCCTGCGATCAATACGAACCAGCCCGTACTTTTCCACCAGAAAATTAACGGCATCGGCCAAAGATATACCGGCATCGATATGTTCCTGAATTACCGTTTCATCACTGAATGGTGTGTCGTTGAGTGTCAGGCCATAATGTTGTTCCAGCAGGCGTGCAAGCAGCATTTGCCATACTGCCACGGGCGACAGACATAGCGTCACCGCCTGCGGAGTTGTTGCAGGTAGAGTTTGCATATTTGCTCTTGTGGAGTTAGTTAACGTTGAGTGGGGTAAACGGCGATGTATACGTAGCCGTAACTGCCAAGGGTATCGGCTTCGCAGGTGAAACCATTGTGGTACAGGGTGACACAGTGGGCATGGCGAGGATTCATTTCACCAGTAGTCAACATCGACTCCATCTGGCTGATAAAATGTGGGAATGCCACATCCAGCTTAAGACATTCTGCTTCGCTGAACTTACCGGTGATACTGGCCCGGTCAGCCAGATAGTGCAGCCGGTTTCCCTCCTGTACCAGACGAGCGCCAAAGCAAGGTGTCACATTACGATTCAGACCCCACTTGAGAAATGAATCGTTCTCTGAGTCAGTAGATTTCATTGAAGTGCCCTCATATCCAGCCTCGCTCTGCAAACGAC
The DNA here is from genome assembly GCF_000742135.1 of Klebsiella pneumoniae. GTDB lineage: Bacteria > Pseudomonadota > Gammaproteobacteria > Enterobacterales > Enterobacteriaceae > Klebsiella > Klebsiella pneumoniae. Next base: position 43,337 of record NZ_KN046818.1, read on the forward strand.
ACAATTCCATCTGAACCGATAACCAGATGATCGAGAGTATTCACATCAACCAGTGCCAGCGCTTCTTTAAGCCTGCCCGTAATGTTGCGGTCACATTGGCTGGGCTCCGGAGCACCGGATGGATGGTTATGCGCCAGCACAACAGCAGCAGCATTGAAGCGAAGCGCTGACTTCACCACCTCACGGGGATGGACCTGGACATGGTTAACCGAACCGGCAAATAGCGTTTCACTCTCCAGTAAACGGTGCTGGTTATCGAGATAGAGCACCATAAACACTTCCCGTTCTTGTCCTGCCAGCTGTAACCGAAGCCAGTCACGGGCAGCAGTACTTGAGGTAAAGGATATACCGGGCTGGCGCAGATATTTATCCAGCAGATTGGTAGCGCGTCGGATGGTCCGTTGAGCATAGGGTGTTAATCCGGATGTCGCGGTAAGCAGGTAATCATGTTGAGCCATAACCGCCAGCGGAAAAAGTTCAGGCTGTGATGATACCGGAGATAATGTGTACTAGCTCAGACCTGATCTGACAGTTACCGGTTATTTATACAGGTGTCTGTCAGATTAAATCTGGTTCAGATTCTTTTCTGCCCAGACCCGTTTTCCATCAAGTAATGTTGCCATTGGCGTACGCCCGCAGCACATTTTTCCCTGATGAGTTCGCTCATTATTGTAATGCCACAGCCAGCTGTCCAGATCCGTTTGCAGGCTTTCCAGGTCTGCGTATAACTTCTTACGGAACGCAACCTGATAAAAATCCTGCAAAATAGTTTTATGGAAGCGCTCACAGATCCCGTTCGTTTGCGGAGACATCGCTTTCGTTTTCGTATGGTCGATATCGTTGATGGCCAGGTACAGCTGATAGTCATGCTGTTCCACTTTCCCGCAGTACTCAGTACCCCTGTCGGTCAGTATTCTCAGCATCGGCAGTCCCTGAGCCTCGTAGAACGGCAGTACACGAGCATTGAGCAGGTCGGCGGCGGTGATCGGCGTTTTACTCGTATACAGCTTGCAGTGTGCCACTTTCGAGTACGTATCCACGAACGTCTGCTGGTAGATACGGCCCACGCCTTTCAGATTACCCACGTAGAAGGTGTCCTGTGAGCCCAGATACCCCGGATGTGCCGTCTCGATTTCACCGCTGGCCTCGTCATCATGCGCTTTCTTCTCCAGAGCCGCGATTTGGGCATCGCTCAGTACGATGCCTTCTCTGGCGACTTTCTCCTCAAGGGCCTTCAGACGCTTACGGAAGTTCTCCAGGTCGTGCCGTTGCCAGATGGAACGAACGCCGCTGCCGGAGATAAATACGCCTTTTTTACGCAGCTCATTACTGGTCCGGTGCTGACCATGAGCGGGGAACTCAACGGCATATTCAACAACCGCGCGTTCAGTGGCCTCATCGGCACGGTTCTTGAGGTTGGGAACCCGGCGGTTTTGGTTAATCAACGCATCAATGCCACCTTCTGCAGCCAGTTCCTGATAGCGATAAAAGGTATCGCGTGACACGCCCATGATCTTACAGGCTTTTGAAACGTTACCGAGTTCTTCTGCCAGATTGAGCAGGCCAGCTTTGTGTTTGATGATGGGATTGTTAGTATGAATCATGAGAGTTACCTCGTGTTTTGTTTAAGGATTGGACACCCATATCAAAACCGGTAACTCTCAACCTTTCAAGGTCCAGTGTCAGATCAAGTCGCGACTAATACAGATAATGCGATATTCATGTCAGGTATTCCTCAGTCGACTAGATACATAATGGCGCTGCATTCCGGATGGTTTAGCGCGTAGTCACGTAAGCGATAATAGTGCTCAGTCATAGCGTCACACTCGGTGCGACAAGCGTGGTGGCTGTATGCCATCAGGCAGGCCGCTATACCGGCAGCCTCTCCGCTCATCTCCGCATCGTTTACATTCATCGGGTTGAACAACGTCCACTTCTCACCGTCGGGCTCCGGAGCCATAAATGCGCCGCCGTTGCTGAGTATGTAAAAGCTCCAGACGCCGCCGCTGTAATCAGCGCACAGACGATCCATCCAGCCAAATATTTGGGGCTCAAGGGTTATCCATTGTGGGATAGATCCAAAGCGCTTTGGCCAGAAGCCGATACGTAACTCGTCAGGGACTACCGAGGCAGTAATTGCTGCCTGCTCAGCAAACTCAGGGTTGTGGGTATCCATTAAACTATCTCCTTATGCCGGAACGGTTGTTTAACGCCCGAAAAATTCGAGCATGTTTTCTGCCATAACCCACAGGGCGCGGTTGAGCTTCACATCGCCATCAATACCGGTAACGGCACGGGTGCAGCTTCTTTTCCCCTGAGCGGTTCGCCCTGACAGTCCACCTTTCATCAGGTTCTCCTGCACGCGCTGGTATACGGTCCACAGGTCATCGCTGTAGTCCTCCCGGCGACGTGGGGTCAGCAACTGCGATACCGTGACCGGCTGGTGCTCCTCACCAAATCGATACTTCAGTGCGGCATTTGCCAGCGCGTGACGGGCCGGGGCTGGTAACGCCAGCGACTGCATTGCATCGCGTTTCTCATCCACCCGGTCAAAGACCCCGAGCACTTCGTAAGCCCCTTCAATCACCTTCTCGACGACATTACCTTTATGCGGTACCCGCACTTCTCCGAATGACTGACCGCAGACCAGGCCGTTGGTACAGACGCCACGAAACAGTCCCGGAAGCATCTGATAGCTCGAGGAGCCGTCATGACTGTTGAGCAAAATGATTTCCGGAACCTGATGCCCGGTCAGTTGACTGGCACGACGCAGGCGAAGCATGTGTTTGGTGTGCTCCCGCTTGCTCAGGTCACGGACCTTCGTCTGGCAGGCAAAGAACGGCTCAAAGCCTTCACGCTGCAGGCTTTCGAGAATGGTAATGGTAGGGATGTAGGTGTAACGGTCTGAACGAGATTCATGCTTGTCACTCCCGAACACGCTGGGGACATGGCTCATCAGCTCTTCGTGGGTCAGAGGCCGGTCACGGCGTATCTGGTTTATACGGCCAAAGCGGCTGGCTAATCGCATGGCTAACTCCTTATCTGATAATGAAATGAAAACAAAAAGGCCATGTTCCCGAAGGAGCATGGCCTGTTACTATCTGGTGTTGGTGTGTTGCGAGCTGTAGGCGACTGAAATATTAAGGATTAATCGCTGTAATGGGTGGTTCTGCAGCCACTGAGGTCAGATAATTCTTTCTGCGTATTCTTCAGCCCCGGGCTGAAGGAGCCGACTTTTTTATCGTTGACGTAAACATCAAAACTCGCAGACTGGCTCAGGGCGTCAATAAATGACACCCAGGCATTGTCACCGTTTCGCCAGCCGAGGAATGACGGTAACGGATACTGACTGTTATCCATGACGACCGTTATTTCCGTTCCGTCGTCATGAGAGCTTACTGATGTTCCATCAGGCAGGGTGAGATCAACACCGTGTTGCAGAATATTCTGCACATCCGGATTGCCAGTACAGTTCAGATTAAACACCACCTTCTCCGGGCTGGTAATGATATATTCAGTCACGCCCATCCCAAAACCACTCGTCCACATATTGGGAATAGCCTGTGCTGTTGATACAGAAGCCAGCATAGCTAATGTAAATATTACGTAAGGCAGTCGCATAATGTTGCCCTCAAATAATGTAATAAAGCTTTTGTTGTTTAAAACAATAAAGTAACGAAAAAACAGTTGGATTATTTTATTTGTTTGTAGCGAAACGCTTCTTTCCCGGCATAAATCCCGACGAGATCGTCATAACGAGGGTCCTTTTTATTCGGGCGGAACGTTACTTTCATATCGGGACTGCACATATCCTTCATGGTGAGATTGAATTCTTTACCTGGCGTAATGGTATACCCTGTTGCCACATCGTCTTTACTGGGAGTGATCCACCCCCAAATGCCGCCCGGACAATCTCTGGAAGGTTTCGAGCGAACAACAATAAACCATCCCATTGAATCTACTTCCGTCGCTGTACACAGTTTTCTGACCTGGCGGTGGGCATCACACCAGAATATATTCCCACTCTTATTATTCACTGCCGCAGGCAGAAACTCGCTATAAGGACGTGCTGCGTGAGCATTACCTGTGATAAGTAAGGGGAACAACATGATTGGCAGTAAAGACAACAATTTCAATTCTTTCATTAGATTAACCTTACATTTAATTATGGAGACCATCTCTAATCAGTTTGTCCGGATTGCCCCCGACTTTCTGAGGGAGAAAATGAATTCAGCGACTGCTGAATAAAACGGAAATGAGGTAAGGCAGAGATAAAATGCTTATCCTCCGATAGCTGATAGAGAAGCTCACTGCGAATAAATGTTTCCCGCGATGGCCTTACCAGATGAATCTCATCCAGCCGGAAGACACGTAATTGCCTGTTATGTTCAGCGACCAGATACCAGTAACCGTCCAGAGCGATTAGCCGGTAAGGTGCAACGGCCTCATGACGCTCCCCTTCAGTCAGAATGGTGATGCGCTGACATCCCGAAATAGCTCTGACCAGCCTGTAGAAGGAGAGCTTTCCTGCCGGGGGATGAGGTCTGTCCTGATGCCATACCAGACAGGGTCGATCATCACAGTCCAGCAGGCTGCTGACCAGTCGCCGGTCAAAGCCCGGGAAAACCCCGGCCAGCCCCGTGCGGTGAGCAAAGGTCAGAATATCTATTTCCTGCCGCGTACTGTGAATATCCGAGCGCAGACTGCACTGCCCCTGGTAATAATCCAGATCGAGATACATCAGACGCTCCCGAAAGTCACGACGCAGCGTGCGCTCTGACACCCCGAATTCAGTTGCCAGTTTGCGAATAAACAGAGTTTCACCGGACACCAGACGGCTGATAATCAACGACAACCTGACGGCAAGCCGGTCATGTCGCCGCTCCTGAAGCGTCATGAAAGATTTCTCCTGAGAAGGAGACTCTCTGAATTAATAATGATTACTTTAAAGGAAGGAGTGGACAGGGTATGGACAACATCGGAACTATTTTTTATGAGCAGTCCAGCCTTGTGGGCGCTCGTCTGACAGATAATGATGCTTCGCCTGATTTAATTGATGATAAAACGCAGTGGAAAGGACGTGTCCACAATCAACACATCATTAACAACCAGTTCATCATTCGCAGAGAAAATTGCGATATCAGAAGAATATCCAGTCCCAGACGGCCCGTGCGACCGACACCACCGCATCACGCACGGTACGAATCACCGTTTTCAATGGCGCAGGCAGGAATGACGATGACTCAGCCGTATCGAAAACAAGGCCCACAGCGTCACCGAAACTGTCACGGGCCTGCGACTTTACCGGCTCTGTGCAGAGTCTCCCGTGCAGTTGTGTCACCACCGGGCTGGTGGCGCGGTCAGGCAGACAGCGCATCATGGTTGCCACCATATCCTCAATACCCCATCCAGTGCTGGCGGACACCGCACAGACCGGATGATGCGGTTTAAACATCGCCATAATCGCAGCCTGCTTCGCTTTAAGATTTCCCTGTTGGTGTGTTGAAGGTTTGCTGGTGAGGGTATCCCATTCATAACAGGGTTCGATTTTGTCGGCCTGGTTAATCACAAACAGTACCTTTTGCCTGTAAGGTTGCATCACACCGAGCCAGAACTGCTCGTCCACGGTCAGTGCCCGATCATCGGCCTTAATGACCCACAGCACCAGGTCCAGCTCCGGCAGCATTCGACGGTACAGGGCCCGGTACTCATGATCCCGGCGCCCGTTTTCACCTACACCCGGTAAATCGACAATCACCAGACTGTGACGACCGCTGCGCAACCGGAAGCGCAGTACGTCGCGAGTACAGGCGTTCACATCACTCACCGGGGACACCTCGCCCTGGAAAAGTTCGTTGCAGAGAGAGGATTTACCTGTACCACTTTTGCCCATGATTCCAATCACCGGCTCGTAATGGGTCAGGTTCTGGATACGTTCAAGAATAAGCTGGCGAAGTGTGCACGGAAGCGACGCAAGCGGTTGTTCAAAGGCCTGAAGGCCGTCAGGTTTATTCATACAGAAGTCTCAGCGTGAAAAATTAAAAACCCCGCGATCCAGTCAGGAAGGCGGGGATTCAATGAGATAATATCTGTCTGAAATTATTTGGAATTTTAGATTAACGCAAAGGACTTTGTGCAGTCCAAGACTGAAAGATCTCCGCTTAGCGCCAAAGTCAGACGGTGCTAAGTCTGTACTGTACTACTTTGACGAGGCCAGTCAGTGTCTGTTGATATTGTGCCGTATCGCTAGAGTGTGTGAAGCACACCGCCGTGCCAGTTCATCGGTCTGGTCGGCCAATGGGAGTAATGCATTGCACAGAGTGCATTGTAAGACTGTGACGACAAACAGCCACTATGTGAGATGGATCATAGGCATGTTTTAGCTCTCTGTTACGATAGGTTGTTACCTTCGTTGGACGCATAGATTTGAACAGTAAAAAATGTGCAATGACCAAGTACCGTTCTGATCGCAACCGTATCCCTCAGCAAATTTGGTCGTGCCAGGCAGTCTCTTGTGGTTTGAGTTCTACTCTTATTTTGGGAAGATAATTAAAAAGATAGGGAGGCAGTAATGCGGATTTCCCGAATCCGGTTAATTAATTTCGCCAACTTCTCCGATGTTGATGTTGAAACGGGTGAGAGTATTGTTATTGTTGGTGAAAACAAGGTTGGCAAGAGCAATTTTATTCGCGGCCTGCAGCTGATTCTTGACCCAGGGTTGTCTGAGCGTGACCGTCAACTGGGTTTTGAACATTTTTGGGATGGATTGGGCGAAGACAAACTGGGGGAGACCATCGAAATTTCAGTGGATCTTACTGAGTTCACTGACGATCCCCGATTGATGGCTCATCTGAATGACTGTGTCCTAAATCCGGGGCCTCCGATGGTGGCCCGTCTTACCTACCGCTTTCAGCCCAAAACCGCGTTAAATCGAGCTCCTGAATCGTTAAAAGATTATGAGTATGTGATCTTCGGTGGAGCTGATCCTGACATGCATATTGGTGGTGCCTTTCGCCGTATGTTGCCCATTGATGTTCAAGGCGCGTTGCGTGATGCCGAGAAGGACCTTTCAAGCTGGCGTAATTCACCCTTAAGACCGCTTATTGAAGAACTGTCCGCATCTCTGGACGACGAGACTCGTGAGGAGATTCAAACCCAAGTTGATGAGGCTCAGCGGGAACTGGCTGATCATGATGAGGTGGCAGCGACAGCCGAACGAATTAGCGAAAGGTTGATAGCTATCGCAGGTGAGCAACATGCCGTTCCGGTATCGCTCGGACTTGCACCGACTCGCGTTGATGCGCTGCTACGTAGCCTGCGTTTGCTGCTTGATAGTGGCATTCGTGGCATTGGCGATGCCAGTCTGGGGACTGCTAATCTGATTTTTCTTGCCCTAAAAAGCCTCGAACTTGATCGTCTTGTTAATGACGGAGAACGAGACCATACGTTTTTCGTAGTCGAGGAGCCGGAAGCGCACCTACATCCGCACGTACAGCGCCTGGTTTACCGTTATTTCCTAGGGACTGACGGAGACAATGGTGATGAAGGAACACCGTTGACAACGATCCTGACCACCCATTCCCCGCATATCGCCAGCGTCACACCAATCAGATCCATCGTTTTGCTGCGCCATGATCCGGAGGGAGGGAAGACGATTGCGGTTTCAACGGCAAACGCACCGTTTACGCCGCGGGACGAAGATGATCTGCAGCGCTATATCGATGTCACTCGCGGCGAAATATTCTTTTCACGTGGGGTGATCTTGGTGGAAGGGGATGCTGAACGCTTTCTTGTCCCAGCATTCGCTGATGCTCTTAATATTCCCCTAGATATGCTTGGGATCACGGTGTGCTCGATCGGTGGAACAAATTTCACTCCGTATGTGAAGCTCCTAGGGCCGCGGGGACTCAATATTCCACATGTGATTCTGACAGACCGCGATCCTGAGGAGGATGGAGAGCCGCTGGTTCGTAAGAGATTTATCAATATCTTAGACGTGCTTGAGAGCGATGTTGATCATGATGATATGACTACCGAGGAGGTGATTGCACGTGCCGGAGATTTTGGATGCTTCGTCAATGAGACCACTCTGGAGCCAGAGCTGTTTACCGGTGGACTGGGCGAAGCCATGAAGTTGGTTATCGAGCAGGAATTGTCTCCTAGACGAGCTACTCTGAACAGGATACAGGCGTGGGTGGATGACACGGACCAGCTTGATAATGTCCGGTTGTTGAAACTGATTGAGCGAATTGGCAAAGGGCGGTTCGCCCAAGCGCTGGCACCCTCGGTGTCGGAGGATGTATGCCCGGATTACATTCGTGAAGCACTGGAGTATATCTGCGATGCCGTCACGTAGTGTCAGTGCAGCCTACTTAGCTCAGGCTGCCGAGCTGGCCGGGAATCCGGGCCAGTTATCCGCGTATCACTCCCAGGGACACTGCGTGGTGCTCGCGGGGCCGGGGAGTGGTAAGACAAAGACGCTTGTGCTGAAGCTGGCACGAATCCTAGCTGAGGATGTTCAAGCTCCACGTGGTGCGGCATGTATCACATATAGCCAAGAATGCGCACGCGAGCTAACCCGTCGTCTCGAAGCGCTGGGGCTTAGAGAGGCACCGAATCTCTTTATTGGAACCGTTCATGGGTTCTGCTTGCGCCATCTGTTGATGCCCTATGGGCGACTGGCCGATCTGCCAATCCCATTTCCGCTGTCAGTAGCGTCTCAGCGCGAGAGCGAACGGTTACTTCGACAATCTGGTGACCGTCTCTTTGGCGCAAACCATCCCTATAAGGCTATTGATCTCGGACGGCATCGCCGTTCGGTGTTGAATCGCAACAGCGTTGCCTGGCGTACAGAGGAGGAACTCGCTGCATGGGCCGAGGCCTACGAAGCTGCATTGCGGCAGCAAGGGCTAATAGACTACGACGATATGGTGATATTTGGTCAGCGTCTGATAATTGAGCATGATTGGGTTCTGCCCCTAGTACAGGCGAAATTTCCGATCCTTGCGGTAGATGAATATCAAGATTTGGGCGTGGCACTCCATCGTATGGTCAAACGTCTGGCTTTCGAGGGAGGCGTACGCTTATTTGCAGTGGGTGATGCAGACCAATCTATTTACGGTTTCACTGGTGCCGATGGTGCGTTACTACTAGAACTGGCAGGCAGGAGAGACGTTGAAACAGTCCGACTCCAGTTGAACTATAGATCAGGAGCGGACATCGTGAATGCATCGGAGATGGTGTTGGGTGAGGTTCGTGGTTATCGCGCAAACGACCCAAACCGCCAGACAACCATTGCGTTCCAGCTGTGTCCGGATGGCTTGGGGGATCAGGCTGTCTATGCTGTCGAGCAGATTATTCCTGCTGCGTTGGCTGCTAAGCCGGGCCGAACACTTGGTGATATCGCCATTCTGTACAAGGACTACCGTGCCGGCGATGTTGTGGCCGATGCGGTGACAGCTAGCGGTTTTGATTACATTCGTGTGGATACCGCAGCACCTTATCGTAAAGTTGCCTTGACGAGCTGGGTGGAGGATTGCGCAGCATGGTGTGCTGGCGGTTGGCGTATCGGGCGCCCTCAACTGCGCGGACTTATAGACCGTTATCTGGCATTTCATCGGGCAAGGCTGGATGATGCATGCGCCCGGAGTAAGGGGCAGGAGTTAACCAGGCTACTTTGGGCACTTCGTGCCGACCAACATTCTGCATCCGATTTTGTCGCGTCGTTGCGCAACGGTCTCGTTGATTCCCTGCTGGCAACTGAACCAACGCTTTCTGATCAGGCTGAGCAACTAGATCGCATGACTGCAGCACTTGCCGAAGGCGGTGCGTTAGCGATGTTGGATATCACGAGCCTAGGTGGTCGTGACGGTTCACCTGAGCACCTCAATTTGCTGACACTTCACTCAGCCAAAGGTTGCGAATATGACGTGGTTATCATGGTCGGCTTAGATCTGGGGAATTTGCCGTGGCGTAATGAGACGCCAGAGAAGCTGCGTGAAAGCCGACGTCTTTTCTATGTGGGGCTGACCCGCGCACGGGACGAGGTGCATATGCTGTATTCCGGTTTTGTTGATGGTCGCTACGGCCCTATGCGTCTAGGGCGTTCCCCATTTCTGGATGAACTGGAGGAGCGAATGAGAGGGGCAGGTTTAAGGTAGTCGGGAATAAATGCGTCATCGAGTCTGTGGACGGCCAGTAAAAAAAACACCGGTTATCAGGCCACATTCCAATGCTCAAGCTAAGGCAAAATGCATCAAAATTAAAATTCTAGGTGCGAGCTGAGGGCCTCAGATGCTTGAAGAAATGTTCGTCACAGACTTAGATGGCCTTCGCAAGGTTAATCCGACCCGATATCTTTTCATTCATTGTCCACTACTTGCACAGAATGGGCGAGCTAACTGGGTTGAAGACCCGCTATGTGCCAATAGCAAACGTTACCAAGACTGTTGTAACACAATCCATTTGAGCAAGTTAAAGCGTTGTTCTCATGTAGTTTATCTTTGATGAAGCCTACCTCTTGGAAAAAATAGCCCCCACACACATTTTATATTGTGGGGGATAATAATCGTTCTTAACTGACTGACATTAAGCAATATTTATAGTGACAATAAGCATGATAGCAACTATTTTTACAGTAGTTACGAGTGATGCTATCTAACAGATTACTCGAACCGAGTCCGTTTCTCATCATGACTGTATAGGCGTTATGTGTCCATCAAAGGAGTGAGTTTTGAAATTTGAACGAATCTATAAAAATATTACAGGCCTTAGCTGCCCTATATTCGGGATTCAGTGGAATGCTCCAATAATAGAAGCTGACGAAGCGAAGAAGATTGTCATTTTTCTTGAGGACAAGCGAGTTCTTTTCAATCCTGTCGATATGGAGGATACTAGTCATTGCATTCAGAGTGTTATCAGCATTAGATCTGAATTGACTAAAATCCTACAAGGTTTACCGAGCGATTCATATTTAGCAAATCAATTAAGGAAAATGAGAAAGGCATGCCAAGAATTCGGTGACAGTATTGGCTCCCCTCAGTTCATCCGATTTGATCATCCTGTGCAAGTATCTATGCTTGAGCGAGCGCTTTTTAAACTGCGAAAAAAGTGTGGTACCTCTGTGGCAGAAATAGCAGTTGCCTATGGTCTTGATGTAGATGACGGATTGGCCAGTATTATCCCTTTTAATAATCCCAGTAATACTTAGCAATGGGTTCAATTTCTCTTGCTTCATTCGCCGGATAAAAAGCTAAACATTTGTTTGCTAGATTAATTAACATACAATAGGTGGTTTTGGGTCGTAAGCGGGCAGCAAGTTATTGGTGAGTCGTGGTGTCCGCTCCTCGCTCACAGTGACCTTCAGATCAGCTAGCTTGTAAGCTTCGAGTCAGAAGCAAACGATCTAAAAGGTAGGCACAGCTCCGACGTCCATACCCCGCCATATTAATCTTTAACAGTATGTGCTTGTACCTAACGGGACAAGGAAAAGATAGTTAGAGGACCCTGGGTCGACTCAGATTCATGACTACATTGAGAAATCAGACCAAGGCATCACTGCGATCACAACGCTATTTAGCAGATTTCCGGTAAGATTTCGCTGCCTGCCAGGCATGTTTCATCTTCTCAATAAACTCCAGCTTCTCTTCAGGTTGGGCGTTCCACACATCCATAGCCGCAATAATCATGTCATAACGCATAGACGTATTATAAGGGCGAAGATAGCTCGCTATTCGTCCCTTTCCTTTGAGATAGTCCCAGAGATATACTAACTGAGTTTCATCATCACGTGACATCCAGTCAAAATCTGTTAGAAAAAAATCATATTGCTCAAGCCAGCGCTCATGCAGTTTTTTGAAATAAGTGATCTTATCTCCAAGTGAGCATGGTGCTTCATCAATGTACCTCATCACACCATTGATGAGTTCACGCTCAGTTACCGGAGTGGGGTTGTACAGATCGGTACTTGCTCCCGCGTTCAGATAAAATCGGGAGAAAACGCGTTTCGTTTTTTTCGAAGCAGTGGCCTGTGGATTTGTTATCAGGTCCCAATCTATATCGTCCAGGTCGATATTCAAATTAGAGAAATCAAGATTTGTGAAGATATTATCGTTCATTAAAAGAGAATTAAAACCACCTGAACAACCGACGTCATTCCCCAACCCACCAAGTTTCAACCCTGCAGGTAATACTGGGTATTCAAAAATATAATGGTGAGCAAACCACAATGCTCTTGGTGTACCTTTGAAACAATCAAAATAATCTTTATCAATCAGTAGCAGCTCAGCCCATTCTTTAAGAGTTTTCCGGCCAACTTTGATCCTGTCCTGATCGCCCAGGAAATGCCGTTCAAGGATCTCAGAGATTAAACGTCGAAACTGATCCGGCGAATCATAAGTACTCCACTGTAAGGAGTAATCAGTGTTGGAAAGCGCACCAAGCATTTTTAGATACATTATCTCGTAGCGGATCATATCGTAATGCAACATCGTCTCTTCCCTCTAATTCTGGCTCCTGAACACAGATTAGCATGAGCATCTTTTAGGTAGAGGGACACGGGTCACAGGCTGAGGGATGACTGATTTTTTACTGGTATCCTACTGATTTTATTGTGATAATACTCTGACATTTTACCTCATTATTCCTGTGTTTTTTCTCTACGAATCTCCTATGTTCACCTCATTAAAATCGTTCAACAGCAGATATGAACATTTGGGTTTTTAGTATAATTAAGGGGCACTCCCTGTTTCTATACCACTCTGTTCATAGCCCCTTCCCCAACAAGCAACCCTGCCTGTCATCCCCTGGATACACAGTTCCCTGTATCTCTGCTTCTCTTAAAAATTACATCCCATCCCAATCCTTTGTACTCCACCTGACAAAGGATAAATCAATGCATACACCTTACCCATTTAACCCCAGATACACGATGAACTGGTTTCTACTGTCTCTACTCAATGACCACCTGAATCAGCTACTGAACCGATACTCCCGAATACAGGCACTCAGACTCGACCTGTTCTATCAGAAAGGTACAGAGCGCTATAAACAGTATTCATGGAACGAAACCGAACGAGAAGTACGTATGCTGGTTGAACGCACCCTGCAGCACACAAATCTGGCAGGGTATTTCTGGGTACTCGAGAACTCTGTAGACCACGGCTGTCATGCCCATATCGTGTTCTATCTCGACAGGCACCTTAACCAGGCTACCTACCCAATAGCTGAGAGAGTTGGAACAATATGGCGGGAAATAACGCAACGAGAAGGCTATTACAACCGCTGCGAATACAAGTCCACTTATGAAGTCAGTATTGATAGGCCAGTGAACTACGATGATACCGAAGCCATTCATAACCTGCGCTACATCATCAGCTATCTCGCCAAAGAAGAGCAAAAGCACGGTCACTATCACTACGGAGCCAGTGAAGTACCGCCGCCCAGCGGACTGGGGCGTCCTCGCACGGTGTAACGCACATTCTGCACTTTTTTACGTATCAATCCATTGATGTGGAAGGGCTGGTGGTAACGAGCAATCAACCGCCAGCTTAGGATAATCCCACAATGGAAGACAGCATCATGACAGAACATATTTCTTTACTCGATGACCAACTGGTGGATATGCGGTTCATCACGAAGCTAACGGGGCTGACAGATAAGTGGTTTTACAAGCTGATAAAAGATGGTCTGTTTCCGAGACCAATTAAGCTGGGCCGCAGTTCCCGCTGGAAGCAAAGCGAAGTCGAATTATGGTTACAGCAGCGCATTACGGATTCGCGCGGCCAATGATACAACCCATTCAATTAAGCTACGCCTTTGCCGATACCCCAATCCTTAAAGCACCATTCAGACTCGGCTCAATTCAAGCGATATCGTTTATCACCCCATTCACTAAAGTTCTCCATTCTGAATCTGAAAAACTGAAGCTCCCCTATCCCCGGCCTATTTGGCATTATGTTGAACCGCTACCACACGGGCGTTTATTACCTCAGGGGAGCTTCATGTTTTTAACGATGTGTCAGAACAATCCTGCGCCTGGCATATAACGTTTCCGCAGACAGCTGGAATTCATATTCCGCTGCCTTTAGCTTTCTCGATTTAAGCATCTTCATCGTAACGCCGCTGATCTGCCCTGACTCCAACCCTCTCAGAATTTCACCAGCGCTCAGCATGAGCTGTTGCTTCAAAATCGACAGCAGACTTACCTGAAATGAACGGGAGATCCTGACACTAACGCGAACCCGCTGGTGGGCGGTGATGCTTACCGGCCAGCGCTCCTGAACGTGAAAATCAGGCTGACCAGATAGCTCTGCGTTGTTCCGCTTCAGCGTCGCAATATCACTTGCAAAGTGCTGTACCGTGGCGGCATCGTTTGTCATTAGCCGATGAAAAAGCTGGCGGTCAATTTTGCTGACGTGCAGACGAGAAAACAGGGAGATATTCCAGGTGTAATCACAGTGTGTGCATTTATAGATACTCCACACGTCCAGCACCTTCTTTTGCGAATTAACCCGAAATGCACCTGACGGTGTGAAGTCCCGTTTAATGTTGCATGAAGGACAGCGTTTCGCGATGCGCTGATACCCCACAGGCGTGACAGTCCATGTAACTTTCATAACGTACCTTTTTTAACCCATACAAAATCGGATCCGTACTGAACGGACCATGAATTTTTATGTATGAAAAATATTTAAGAGATATTTTTCAGTGAGTTAAAAAAAGATTTCCAACGTTACAATCCTGTAGATGTTCAACGAGATAAGTCGAGACTATCAAAATGGCGCTTTTTAGGTAAATGAGTGGAGTGCCCCCGAGCCCGTAGACAAATCTGCCCTATAGTCTCACCCAACCAACCTAGAAAGCTGGGGATCGTTGCGCATCAGCAAACACCAACGAGCTACAGCTGATAATTCAGCTGTTGTGCTAGTCATTTCGCGCACTCTAGCTCGAACTTCGGCCAACTTCGCTTTGGCTACTGGATTATTGCCTGTTCTGCAGCGAGCTTTGGCTGTTGTAAAATCATCGATTAGCCTATCCACTTGCTGCCAGACTTTGCGACGAGCTTCTGCCAAGGGGGGATGTTCATTGAGTTTGAGTCGCTTTACCGTCTCATTGACTCGCTCCTGCTCCCAAGCAGAGGAACCTGGCATAGGGATGACCTTCCCTTCTTCGTCGAAGGCGATAAGCGCAACGTCATCGTCATCAATTGGATCGAGTAGATAAGGCGTTTCGGATTCCTCACAAGGTTCGAGGTAGGTAGAACAAAGTGAGCCTTCCTTGAGTGGAAACCACCCACCTTTTTTACGGTTGCCGACATTGCCGCATACGCGGAAATTCATGTAGTCAAATGCTAGCCACCAGTAACCATCACGCAGGTTTGTATCCAACGCCTTCGCTTCTTTCTTGGGCCGAAAATGCTCCACATCGTAATGTGAGTACAGCTCGCGTACCTCTGAAAACCAGCATTTCCCCCCAGATAACGCCAGTAACCAAGGTTTCAGTTTTCCCCAATGGCTGCTGTGTTTGTCGATCAAATCATTCCGCTCTTTAATTGCTCCCGCAGCAACGAGCTTGGCAAGTTCACCTACAAGACGGTCAGACTCTTTCAACCAAGCATCCCAATCGGCTCGTGACCAGCGGATATCAGCAGGAAGGTCTGCATCAGTAGGGAGCTTATTTTCAAGATCGATGAAAATCACTCGCCGTCCTCCTCTCGTAAAATCTCATCAATGATCGAATCGGCAATGGCGTCCTGTTCGGCCTGTTCCTCGAGTGTGAGCACAGGTTTGCGGAAACGGCGGTGTTGCGCCATCTTGCGCACAAACATTGCGTAGTCGGGGTCACGGAAGTCTGCGGTCGAAAAGCCAAGGTCAGCCAACTCGGCTGACAAGCGGCTCAGTTCCTCATTCTCTTCGGGGGAGCGAGGTGACAGGACGAACAGTTCATTGCGCCGGAATAGGCGTCGCTCGGTTTCGATATCCAACGTAGATGATAAACCAAACAATTCGCTCTTAAGTAGCCCTGTGACACCCATCCCTTGCGGATGCTCATCCGGGATATCGACCAACGTACGGTTACCATCACGGCGTAGGATATATACTTGCTCGCGCTTCAAGCTGCCCACCATCATAGGGTCATGAGTGGTAATGATTATTTGCGACTCGCTTTGTACCATCGTTGCATCATCGGAACTCAGCACACCTTCTATATCGTCGAAGTAGCGCAATTTCCAGATCGGGTTCAGGTGGGTATCAGGTTCATCAAGCAGGAACAGGCACTGGTCTTCACGGGTGATGCGCATCAGGCCCAACACAGTGAGCATTTGCAGCTCACCTTCTGATAGATGTGTGAAGCTTACCTTGCCGCCGTGTTCATCACGCTTCTTCACCGTGATGCGCACTTCGTCTATCAGATCACCAATGTAAGCCCCCTCGGCATAGCGGAAGAAGCTGTCGGTACTGCCGATCAGTTCGCCAAGTTGTTTCAGTTTTTCCTGATTTGGCACGAACAGGTACAGCTGCTTCTGTTTTTCGGTACGGCCACGGAAATCGATCTGTTTGGTCGCCTCTTGCTCAATCGGAGCCCAAGCCACTTGCCACAATTTATCAAGGAATTCGCTCACCACATTGCCGCGTGCATACCAAAAGCGCGGGTCGCCCTCGTTCAGTTCCTGCTGGTCAAATTTGCCTCGACGGCGCTTTTCACGCAGACGGTATGGTTCTTTCAGCACAAAAAGTGCTGACTCCAGCGACTCAATATGCAGGTTCTTTAGCACCTTCCTAAATACCGGATCGTCAGACAGCAGGCAAGCCAGCAACACCAGTTGACTATGGCCACCGCGACAATAAAAAAGGCGTCGCAAGCGATCGTCTCCAGCTTGTTTCAGCCGCGAATCGTGACGGCGTTTGGCTTCTTCGACGGCGCGAATATCTGACTCGGAGCCTGTATAGTTCTCCAGCAGTTGCTCAGACAGCACTTCATCTGTAGTGATTTCCTGGCGCTGGTTAAAGCGGCGCTGGTGCTCTTGAAACAGGGCTTCGATACGCTCGTTACGGCCCGAGTAATAAGCAAAAATATGCGCAGGCAGCAGCTCACGGTTTTTCAGCAAATAGCCTTGTGATTCAGCTTTACCGTCCACCCACACATAGGGGCGTTTTTGCTTGGAAGTATCAGCCTCAATGCGTACCCCACGACCACGAATGCTATATTCCAGCATGTAATCAAAAGCTGCATCGCGGTCCAGATCCACATCACGAAAGATGGTGATCAGTGCCTCGATCAGGTTGGACTTGCCAGTGCCGTTCTGACCAATCAGGGCGTGGCTACGGATGAGTTTGGGAGGAGCCTCGGTTGTACTTGCCATTGGCTGCAAGTGCGTCGCGAAAGTGATGTCAAGATCGCGAAGATTGCGAAAAGTTGGGATAAAGATACGCCGTAGTTGCATATCAGGCGGTCTCCGCTTTGGCTGGTTTTTCTCGCACCTCTGCTGGCGTGGGCTCAAGAATCCAGCCGTGCGCTACTTCTGTTTTCAACTGCGTGTAGAAGGCATCAATCTCACCTCCGAAGCGCTGCCACAAATCCTTGGCGCTCATTTCGCCGTGGTGGCGGGCAAGAATGGTGGCCAGTGGAGCTTGGGCTTTGATGTCGGGTGCTGCCCCCAAACGTAGCGGGGCGATCAGCTCAGTTTGAGGGGCTTTCATGGGTTCCTCTTGTTGTTCGATGGTGAGGCCGGCAAAGACCGAGATGGTACTTGCTGCAAGTTGAGTACTCAGTTCCATGCGAGAAGCCGCTTGTTTTTCTAATGAGTCGCAATGGTGAAGCAAACGATTTAATGCGAGCAAAATACGCTCCTGCTCTTTCAGAGAAGGAAGCGGTATCGGTAACTCATGGATGACTTGTCGTGATACGTTGCGCATCGAGTCACTAGTTCCAGTTGCTCGTTCTTTATAGTACACACGAGAAAAAACCGAGTTGTTAACCAAATTCACCCATGGTTTTAAAGCATCGTCTAGGAAATTCAGACGGACAATTTTGTCGCTCATTAATAGTTTTTCTGGGCAGTCCTCAGGCGCGATAACACTGCGGGCAACTAATTCGGCAGTGTTTGCGCGAGATAGCATGAAGTCGCCAGGCTTTACTGCACACTCAGGCCTAGCTTCAAGCGAAAGTGGAAGACGTTTGTTTTCGTTCGGATCGAAGGCTCCCCATGTTACGGCACTAACTTTAAGTACCCCCCATTCACCTTCACGACGAGGTTCTGCTTCGCATTTAGGGCTCCAACCTGATTCTGAGCCAGATAACAAATCTTCTAAAAGAACCCAGCGCCATCCGTTTGGTAGTGAAAACGCTTCGTCCGGCTGAACAGATTTTGCGAATCGTTTACCTGACTTCTTTCTACCTAGTTCTGCCAAATAGACATCAACTGATGATGTATCGGCTGGCTGGTGGTTAGTATCAAGTACACCGCGAATAGCAAGTTCTGAAGCCAGTTTTCTGAGGTCGGAAACATCCTCCGGCGCATGGAACAGCTTACCAAAATTATCGGCCAAGTGCGTCCAGTTGATTTGCAGTTCTTGTGGGCTGGTGGCACTGGCGATAGCTTGCATAGTTGATTGGCGCAGGGCGTTTTGAAGTGTCCGACGAGATTGCAACTGCTCATCAAGCTTGTCACACAAAGCCATCAGCTCATCGACTTTGGCGACGATACGGGATTGCTCCTCCGTCGGTGGTAGTGGAACAACACCAGAATAGAATTTTTCATCACTTATCGCCGGATAAGCCATTCCAGTTTGAACGCTCTCAACATACATCACAAAAATCGGACTACGCAGATAAAAATACAGATAGCGACCTAAAATACCTTCCCATGGATGAATGATTGCAAACGCAGTACTTGCAATCGGCTCAAATTCGAAATCGCGATCTATAATTGCAATATTTAATAGATAAGGCCGGACGGTTGAGTAGATCAGCGTCCCTTTTTTTACGACCTTCCTCGCTCTGCTCGGTGCTGCACTTGCGCTTATTACCTGCGAGCTATGACTAACTACTCCGGTCTTGTTATCAATTGAAGAAACATCAATATAATTGAATGAGTTCAACGGTTTCTTTTGACCCCAAGTGTGGCCAACGGTGCTCAGGCTTACCCAACTCCAATGTTTTGGAATTTCATATGGAGCGACAGAGTTTGCCGTTGTATTGCCCTGCCTGGTCAGGCGTTGTTTGCGAGTCTCGCCGTTGAAATCCAGCCGTTGACGTTCGATCTCATCGAGCAAGGAGGCACTTGTCTCATTGGATGGGGGACATAGTAGTCCTTTAAATGCCAGCGAGAGAATTAACTCCCGCAGTTTCCCAATCCCCCCGGTGCATCCGCGATATGGCCAAACTCTGCCAAAAACTGTTTAGCATCCATCAGGCATCCTCACCGGCAAAGTGATGCGCCAGCGCAGCGGCCAATTCACTTTTGAGCTGATTTTCGGTTTCTTCAATTTCACCCAGTAGTTTTTTGTACTTCTCCAACAGCAGGTCTGGGTCGAGGTTTTCTTCTTCCGGCGCGTTGGGATTTTTCAGGTCAAGGTTGAAGATAGGCCAGTAGAGGCGATCTCCAGCAACTTGAGCATCCCGCGCTTGCAGGCGCAGTGATTCGGCCTTTGCACGAAGTTCGGCAATCTGCGCGTCGATCTTTTCACGATAGACAGCATCAATGGTACCAACCAAACTCCTGCGTAAATCGCCTGCTTCGGTTTCCAGCACAGCAGCCTGATTGTTCAGCTCCTCGGCGCGTTGCCAGTGCGGTTGTGCGGCGGTTTCAGCTTGTTCACGTTTGGTTTTGAAATCAACCTTCCAGGCGAATTCATTTTCTTCGCGGTCGGCAAAATCGTTTTCCTCCGAGCCCCACCAGTCTCGCTCGGGTTCAAATTCTTCTAGCCGGATGGGTTTGGTTTTAGAGTAGCTTTTGTAGCCCGTTGGATAGGGGTGTTCATAAAACCAGATGGTGTCAGTGTGGAAGTGTTCGGTTCCATCTTCAACAGTGCTGCCCTTGGTGAAAAACAGCAGGTTGGTCTTGATGGTGGTGTACGGCGCAAAAACGCCTTTCGGTAAACGTATGATGGTGTGCAATTTGCAGTCACGCAGCAGCATTTTTTTCAGCGTGCTTTTGATGCCATCGCCAAATAAGAATCCATCGGGTAATACCACCGCGGCGCGGCCTTTTTCCTTCAACAGTTTCTTGATGATTAGCGCCATAAACATGTCAGCAGTTTCACGGGTGCGCAGATCAGCCGGATAGTCGCTGCCCACGCCATCATCTTCATACCCTCCGAATGGAGGATTGGTGATGATGCAGTCAACCTTGCCACTGGCCTTCCACTCGTTCCAGCCGATACCTAGGGTATTTTTATGCTCGATCTGGCTGGGAACGTCAATTCCATGCAATAGCATGTTGGTTGTGCAGAGCAGATGCGGCAACTGTTTCTTTTCGATACCGAGGATTAGCGCTTCTATGGCGCGTTTGTCTTCAGGACGCGGTGATTTCATTGTCGCGAGTTGGTTGCGGAAATGCTCTATGGCAGCGGTCAAAAAACCGCCTGTTCCACAGGCCGGGTCCATTACCGTCTCACGCTTATCTAAACGCGGGTTGACTCTATCAACCATAAAAGCGGTGATGGCGCGCGGAGTGTAGAATTCTCCTGCGTTACCCGCGCCGCGCAAATCGTTGAGTAATTGCTCGTACACATCGCCAATGTTTGCGCGGATAGTAAAATCGTGGAAATTGATAGCATCTTCCAGCTTCTCGATCACGGCCAGCATCTGCGGGCCGGATTTCATGTAGTTATTCGCATCTTCAAAGACACTACGGATGACTTTATGCTGAGGGCTTTTGTTTGCATCTATCTCTTTGAGCGTCGGGAATAACTCGTTGTTGACGAAGCTGATCAATTCACTACCGGCAATTTGTGGCTTCTTTTTGCCATCAGCCCCCGGTATATATGCTGCCCAGTTACGCCAACGGTACTCTTTGGGCAAGGGAGATATATACGCCGGATTATCATCGGCCCATTCCTCCTCGCGCTGGTCAAACACTTTGAGGAACAACATCCATGTGAGCTGGCCGAGACGCTGTGCATCACCATCGACGCCGTCATCTTTACGCATGATGTCTTGAATGGATTTAATGGTACTGCTGAGATTCATCTTTTTATTCGCTGTTGAAGGCTGCTGTTTAATCAAGCCTGTTTTTGTTCGGATATGTCGTAGAGAGCCAACTCCAGCTCCTTCACGGCTTGGGTGTACTGCTCTACGCCACCAAAAATACCCCGACGGATTTGTGTCTTGCTACCAAATAGGTCAAATGGAGGTAATTCCAACACATTTGCATCCTCTATGTCTTGTACACCATGATCGGCAAATTTTTCGAGCAAAGCTTCCAGTACGGCCTTGGCTTGCCCACTGTATTTGCCGAACACATCACGCTTTTTCACGTTGTTAGCCCGTTCACGCCGAGTGAGTGGCTTCTGATCAAAGGCGACGTGGGTTACCAGATCAAAAGCATCCAGTTCGCTGCCGTTAGCGACTGCCTGTTGCAGGATCGCGAATGGTACGCCATGTTCGGTTAATTCCTCGATCACAGCTTGTTTGCGTTCGGCGCTACTCCAGCGCCGTAGAAAGTTGGTTAGGTTACCAAATTTAGCCTGCAAGGTGCTTTTAATCTCACTTTTGAGCAGGACTCGGTAGTCCTCAGTGATGAGCTTACCCTCGGCATCGAGGTATTGCGAGCGTTCAACCGCTAAACATACATTGACGTCATCAATCACATACTTTATTCGGCCTACATTGCTTCCAGCCTTATCTGTGACACTAGAGCCAGAGGGGAGAGGTTCTAGTTCTTCTATTCTGGGGGGCGTGACGACATCAGGCGGTACCACAGTATCTTCAGGGCTAGGTTCGTATATCACCACGGGTTCGCCGTCAAAATCGGGATCAGCAAACAGTCGCGTAGCACCTTTAAAGTCCATGATGGTGAAGTAGAGTTTTTGGTAGTCCTCGCGCAGGCGGGTGCCGCGGCCAATGATCTGTTTGAACTCCGTCATCGAGTTGATGTTCTGGTCCAAGACAATCAGCTTGCAGGTTTTAGCATCAACGCCCGTGGTAAGTAACTTAGAGGTAGTTGCAATAACCGGGTAAGGCTCATCGTTGTCGATAAAGTAGGAGAGCTGTGCTTTCCCTTCGTTATCGTCTCCGGTAATTCGCATGACGTAGCGGCGATTGTTTGCAGCGGCAGGGATGAGCTTTACAAGCTCTTGGCGCATCCTCTCAGCATGATCCTGGTCGTCACAAAAAACAATCGTCTTGGCCATCGGATCGGTTGCCTGGAGATATTCCCATACCTTGTTGGCGACAAGAGCTGTGCGTTTCTCCAGAACTAGAGTGCGGTCAAAGTCTTTTGTATTGTACTGCCGTTGCTCCATGACTTGGCCTAGTTTATCTAATTTACCCTTCTCTGGTATGTAGCCGACTGCATCAACATCGGTTGCAATGCGGATCACCTTGTAGGGAGCAAGAAAACCGTCCTCAATGCCCTGCTTAAGCGAATAGGTATAAATGGGGTATCCGAAATAGCTGGTATTGCTTGTTTCCTTGGTTTCTTTCGGTGTGGCAGTTAGGCCAATATGTGTGGCTGTATGGATTTGCCCCTATATTTCCAGACACCTGTTATCACTTAACCCATTACTGGCCCGCTGCCGCAGATATTCCCGTGGCGAGCGATAACCCAGCGCACTATGCGGATGCCATTCGTTATAATGCTCGAACGCCTCTGCAAGGTTCTTTGCTGCCGTTAACCCGTCTGGTTTGGGCATGATACTTATGTAGTCACGCTTTATCGTTTTCACGAAGCTCTCTGCTATTCCGTTACTCTCCGGACTCCGCACTGCCGTGTTCTTCGGTTCAAGTCCCAACATCCTGGCGAACTGACGTGTTTCATTCGCCCGGTAGCATGAACCATTATCCGTCAGCCACTCCACTGGAGACGCCGGAAGCTCGCTGCCAAAGCGGCGTTCCACTGCTCCAGCATGACGTCCTGTACTGTTTCACTGTCGAAGCCACCCGTTGTGACTGCCCAGTGCAGTGCCTCACGGTCACAGCAGTCCAGCGCGAACGTGACCCGCAGTTTTTCTCCGTTATCACAGCGGAACTCAAACCCGTCAGAGCACCATCGCTGATTACTTTCTTTCACAGCCACTCTGCCGGTATGTGCCCGTTTCGATGGCGGTACAGCGGGTTTTCGCTCAAGCAACAGCGCATTCTGGCGCATGATCCGGTAAACACGTTTGGCATTGATCGCAGGCATACCATCAGGTTCTGTTTGTCTGCGAAGCAGCGCCCATACCCGACGATAACCATATGTGGGCAGCTCTCCGATAACATGGTGTATACGGCGAAGCACATCCGTATCATCCGTGTGACGGCTGCGGCGGCCGTCCTTCCAGTCATCGGTTCGTCTGAGAATGACGTGCAACTGCGCACGCGACACCCGGAGACAACGGCTGACGAAGCTTACTCCCCATCCCCGGGCAATAAGGGCGCGTGCGCTATCCACTTTTTTGCTCGCCCATATTCAACGGCTTCTTTAAGGAGTTCATTTTCCATCGTTTTTTTGCCGAGCAGGCGCTGGAGTTCTTTAATCTGCTTCATGGCGGCAGCAAGTTCAGAGGCAGGAACGACCTGTTCTCCGGCAGCCACAGCAGTAAGACTTCCCTCCTGGTATTGCTTACGCCAGAGAAATAGCTGGCTGGCTGCCACACCATGTTGCCGGGCAACAAGGGAGACCGTCATTCCCGGTTCAAAGCTCTGCTGAACGATAGCGATCTTTTCCTGTGTAGTACGCCGTCTGCGTTTCTCCGGCCCTAAGACATCAATCATCTGTTCTCCAATGACTAGTCTAAAAACTAGTATTAAGACTATCACTTATTTAAGTGATATTGGTTGTCTGGAGATTCAGGGGGCTAGTCTACTGTAGTGAAATAATCCAGGATGTCGCGCCATGCTGAGTCTTCCGCGGCGCTGCCACGATGACATTCATCAATCACGACTAAGTCGAAGAAATCCCGTGGAAACTGGCGATAGATTTGCTTCCATTCTTCCTTTCCCGTTACCGCTTGGTAGAGGGCAAGGTAGATCTCATAGTTCTTTTTGACTTCACGGTTAGTGACCTTATGCATCACCTCACCGAAAGGGGCGAAATCCTGCTGCATGGTCTGGTCGACGAGAATATTGCGGTCGGCCAAAAACAGAATGCGTTTCTTGGATTTTGCTTTCCATAAGCGCCAAATAATCTGAAAAGCTGTATACGTTTTCCCTGTACCAGTGGCCATGACTAGCAATATTCGTGTTTGCCTTCTGGCTACAGCTTCAATGGCACGGTTGATTGCCACACGCTGATAGTAACGTGGTTCGCGGCCGCTGCCATCGGTATAAAACGGCTGTTCAATCAGCGTTACAGCTTCAGGTGCAACTAGCCCTTTCCATTGTTGATATACCGTCCACAAATCGGACAAGGTCGGGAATTGGGTAAGCTGAAGTTCTCGTTCGACAGGTAGGGAGAGGCCGGTTCGGTCATGCAGGAGAAAACCATCACCATTACTACTGATGGCAAACGGCGCGTCTAGCATTTCGGCATAGGCTAGAGCTTGTTGCATACCATGCCCAATGGAGAACTTCGCCTGTTTGGCTTCTAAAACTGCGATCGGCACATTTGGTCTTGCATATAGCACATAATCAGCACGTTTAGGACCTCCTTTAGCTTCAGGATTTTTTACTCGAGAGGCCATCTTACCGCGTACCATGACACGACCATCGGTGAGGTTGACTTCCTCTCGGAACTGATGCTGCTGCCAGCCAGCTTGTTGAATAGCTGGAGTAATGAATTTTGTGCAGATATCTCGCTCACTGAGCTGATGTTTATCCATGACAGTAGCTCCTTCAACGTTCCGGTATATGTGCTTTAGGTACTATGCAAAAGTATCAAATGACTATGTTTAATAAATATCCACGCGGGCGAGCTACGTCTCAATCCACGCAGAATTAGTGTCCTTTTCGTGCAGAATAGTACTCATTGGTGTACCAGAAACCATACCACGCTCCCCAGCCAACTCAATTATCTGATTAACCCTTTTCTTATTGACAGTTTTGTGTGGCTCGTTTGCCAATGAGCCCCTATGAGGGGCTCGGTTATAACATATCGATTTTCTACGCCGACCAACACCTGACGTAAACTAGTCGTCAGATTTTAATTTAGAAACGAAAGAGCATTTATCAACGGCTCACTCGCCGTTCCCCCGCTCGATCTTCGCATAGTCAAATGGCGTAATCACCTTCCCCCGATTCGCATCAAGATAATCCGCCCACCACTGCAGCATCAACCTGCGCTCCCCCAGATGCTCCGCCTTATGAATGTAGGCAGCCCTAACAGAGCTACGCTCCTGATGGCTCATCTGCCTTTCTACCGCATCTCTCGACCATAACCCCGATTCAATTAACGAACTACACGCCATCGTCCTGAACCCATGCCCACACACTTCCGTTTTCGTGTCATACCCCATCACGCGCAGCGCCTTGTTAACCGTATTCTCACTCATCGGCTTACGGGGATCGTGATCGCCTATGAAAATCAGCTCTCGATTCCCATTCATGCTTTTGATCTTTTCCAGAATAGCTAAGGCCTGACGCGATAAAGGAACAAGATGGGGCGTCCGCATCTTTGAACCACGCTGAGAATGTTTAACACCGTCCAGCGCTTCACGCTTACCAGGGATCGTCCACATGGCCGTTTCAAAATCCACTTCTGACCAGCGAGCAAAACGCAGTTCACTTGAACGAATGAAGACCAACAAAGTGAGTTCAACGGCCAATCGAGTTAAAGGCCTTCCAGAATAGTGATCAATGCGGTTAAGTAATTCAGGAATGCGGTTAAGTTCCAGAGCAGCACGATGCTGTCTTTTCGCCGTAGCAACCGCACCGGCAATCTCTTGCGCAGGGTTGTAGTCGATTAAACCACTCTGCACAGCAAAGCGCATAATCGCGGTAGTTCGCTGTTGCAAACGAGCCGCAACTTCGAGTCGTCCGGATGATTCCACCGCTTTGATGGGCACAAGAAGATCCCGCGTTTTCAGTTCTGCAATGTTCCGCTTACCGATAGCAGCAAAGAGATTATCTTCCAGGCTTTTCAACACACGAGCACTATGCGATGCAGACCACTTCTGATTGCTGGCATGCCAGTCTCTGGCGACCACTTCAAACGTTATTGCCTCTTGCTCCTGCTCTACCTTAACGGCTTTCTTGTTCTCACTGGGATCTACGTCATTAGCTAATAGCTTACGGGCTTCGTCTCGCCGTGATCTAGCATCCGCTAACGACACTTCAGGGTATTTCCCCAGCGCCAGCATCTTCTCTTTACCGCCAAAGCGATAACGAAGCCGCCAGTATTTTGAGCCGTTAGGGTGAACCAGCAAAACCATGCCATCGCCGTCAGTCAGCTTATAGGCTTTTGCTTCAGGCTTAGCCGAACGAACCTTCACATCACTCAGAGCCATGATGAGTATCCTTTCAAGGGTTCTGTGTGGGTACAAACATTATCGAACCGGGATATACCCGCAGTTGTACCCGCATCAGTAAGTTGATGTAGATTGAATCAGGTTGACTTAGGTTGAGTGAAAAAGCGAGGAACGCCTTGCGGATACTGGATTTTAGGCACAAAAAAAGACGTCCGTTGACGTCTATTGATGTTCCGATGGTGCCGAAGGCCGGACTCGAACCGGCACGTATTTCTACGGTTGATTTTGAATCAACTGCGTCTACCGATTTCGCCACTTCGGCACTGAAGGGGATGCGGAAACGTTCTGGATTATACCTGTCGGCGGCGGTCATGCAAGCGACAGCGTGTCGTCATTGCGCTAAGTGTTGAAAAAAACAGCGCTATCCTGCGCGGCGTCAGCTTTTACCGCCGTTCCGGGGCGCGACTGCCATCAGCAACCCTCCTCTCACAACCCCCACAACCCCAGCACCACCTGCCAGCCACTCCCCTTTCCCCTTGCCCCCCAAACTTCACTCAAAGTCATCTCTATTTTTTCTCACACCATTCTCACCCGAATCACTCAACCCAACCCAACCCAACCCAACCCAACCCACCCATCCCCAATATCCACTCCCCAACTATTCCCCCCACCCCACCCACCCGCATTCCCATATATTCCAGAAAGTTTTAATCAATGCCTTTTTATTACTCACCCACTCCGCAGTCAAATATTAATTTCATCAATATTTTTATAACTTTACATTAATGAAAAGTTTTCTTTTTGCCGTTTAATCCAGGATTTTCCTCAGGCGTGAAGGGTTCCGGTAAACACTATTTTTACTAGTCGCTGTACGAGTCTTGATGGACATATTCACTCGATGAATTAACTCAGGAGAATACTTGTGACGACGTTAAAACCTTTGCTGGCCCGCAACCGCAGTTGGGCGCTGCAGAAGTGTCAGCATGACCCGGACTATTTCGAAAAATGGGTCGACGGGCAGCGGCCCCACTCGCTGTGGATCGGCTGCTCCGACAGCCGCGTGCCCGCCGAGGTGCTCACCGGCAGTCAGCCCGGCGAGCTCTTTGTCCACCGCAATATCGCCAACATGCTCGATCCCGCCGACGACAACGTCATGAGCGTCCTGCAGTATGCCCTCGACTACCTTGAGGTGGAGCGGGTGGTGCTCTGCGGCCACTACGGCTGCGGCGGGGTGCAGGCGGCGCTCTCCCTGCCCACCCTGCCGCTGGCGCACGAGTCCTCGGCGCTGGCTCGCCGCATCGGCCAGCTGCGCCACACCCTGCATCACGAAATTGCGCAGATCGCTGATGAATGTTGTGTTGCGGCCTCCCCCGGCGCCAGTGCCAGAGCCAGCACCGACGCGGAGCGCTCTCGTCATGCGCTGGACGCCCTGGTGGAAGCCAACGTTCGCGCCCAGTTCGCCCGTCTGCTGGAGAGTGAACCGGTGCAGACGGTGCTCGCCAGCGGGCGACCGATCAGCCTGCACGGCTGCGTCTACGATCTGGCTTCCGGCCATTTAACCACCCTCGTCGAACACCTCTCACCGCAGGAGCATGCCCCATGAACACGCTTCGTCAGGACTCTCTCGCCGGCATCGTCGTCTTCCTTGTCGCCCTGCCGCTGTGCCTCGGCATCGCCCAGGCCAGCGGCTTACCGCCTTTCGTCGGCCTGCTGACCGGCATCATCGGCGGCCTGGTCGTCACCGCCCTCAGCCCCTCCCGCTTCGCCGTCAGCGGCCCCGCCGCCGGACTGGTCACCATCGTCGTCGCCGCCATTGAATCCCTGGGTTCCTTCTCCCTCTTCCTGATGGCGCTGGTGCTGGCCGGCGTGCTGCAGCTGCTGTTCGGGATCCTGCGGGCCGGGCGCTTTATCTCCCTCGTTCCCGCCAGCGTCATCAAAGGCATGCTGGCGGCGATCGGCATCCTGCTGATTATGCAGCAGATCCCCGTTGCGCTCGGCAGCGCAGAAGAGACCGGGCTCGTTGATATCGTGAAGGGTAACGCCACCTTCTCCCTCAGTGCTATCGCCGTCGCCGCGGGCGGCCTGCTGGTGCTCTGGCTGTGGGGCTCGCCGCTTATCCGCCGGGTGAAGAGCCTACGCTGGATCCCCGGCCCGCTGATCGCTGTCCTGCTCGGTTGTGTCACCACCGTATTAATGACCCAGGCCGCGCCGCAGCAGCTTGCCACTCTGCCACGCATCACCCTGCCGGCGTTCGGCAGCCTCGGCGATCTGCTGGGCGAGCTGGAATCTCCGGCGTGGAGCGCGTGGCGCAATCCGTCGGTGTGGGTGGTGGCGGTAACCCTGGCGCTGGTCGCCAGCCTCGAAACCTTGCTCAGCCAGGAGGCGCTGAAAAAGCTGCGTCCGCAAAATCCGCCGCCTTCGCCGAACCGCGAAATGGTCGCCCAGGGCGTCGGCAATCTGCTCTCCGGCGTGCTGGGGGCGATGCCGATCACCGCGGTGATCGTCCGCAGCTCGGTGAACGTCAGCAATGGCGCGCAGAGCAAGCTGTCGATCTTTATCCACGGCGTCCTGCTGTTGATCTGCGGCCTGTGGTTCAGCGGCCTGCTGACCTTAATCCCGCTCGCCAGCCTCGCCGCCGTGCTGCTGTATACCGGCTATAAGCTGGCGACCCCGCGGCTGTTCATCGAGCAGTTCCGCCAGGGGGCGGCGCAGTACGTCCCGTTCCTCGCCACCATCGGCGGGATTATCGCCTGCGGCATGCTGGCGGGGATCGGGATTGGTCTTGCCACCCAGATGGCGTTCAGCCTCTGGCGCAGCCATCGCCACTCGCTGCAGCTGGCGCGCTACGATGACCACTACGTGCTGCGCATCCAGCAGAATCTGACCTTTATGCACAATCCGCATCTGCTAGCCCTGCTGTCGAAGATTCCGGAAAAGAGCGTGGTGATCGTCGAGCACGACAGCGTCGGCTACCTCGACCCGGACGTGCGGGCGGTGCTGGATGATTTTGCCGAGAACGCCCCGCAGCGCGGCATCCGCCTTAATCATTGGCCGCTGGCCAGCCGCTGACCTTAACGGGCGGCTGGTCCGCCCGCTTCGCGACCCCTCCGATTGCCAAGCGCCGGGGAATACCATGCTCTACACTTTCTGGGTTATCACGCCAACCCCAAGGAAATGAACATGACCATCATTAAAAGCTACGCCGCCAAAGAAGCGGGCGCCGATCTGTCGCTGTGGGAATACGATGCCGGCGAGCTACAGCCGGAAGATGTCGAAGTTGAAGTGGAATACTGCGGGATCTGCCATTCAGACCTGTCGATGATCGACAACGAATGGGGGATGTCGAGCTACCCGCTGGTGGCCGGTCACGAGGTGATTGGCCGGGTGGCGGCGCTGGGCAGCGCGGCGCAGGATAAAGGGCTGAAGATTGGCCAGAAGGTCGGCATCGGCTGGACGGCGCGCAGCTGCGGCCATTGCGACGCCTGCATCAGCGGCAACCAGATCAACTGTCTGGAAGGCTCGGTGCCGACCATTCTCAACCGCGGCGGCTTCGCCAATAAGCTGCGCGCCGACTGGCAGTGGGTGATCCCCCTGCCGGAGAGCATCGATCTGGCGTCCGCCGGCCCGATGCTGTGCGGCGGCATCACCGTCTTTAAACCGCTGCTGACCCACCACGTCACCGCCACCAGCCGCGTCGGGGTGATCGGCATCGGCGGCCTCGGCCATATCGCCATTAAGCTGCTGCGGGCGATGGGCGCGGAAGTGACCGCCTTCAGCTCCAACCCGGCCAAAGAGCAGGAAGTGCTGGCGATGGGCGCCGATCGCGTGGTCAACAGCCGCGATCCGGAAGCCTTAAAAGCGCTGGCCGGTCAGTTCGACCTGATCATCAACACCGTGGCGGTGGACCTCGACTGGCAGCCGTACTTCGAAGCCCTGGCTTACGGCGGCAACTTCCATACCGTCGGCGCGGTGATGAAGCCGTTCCCGGTGCCGGCCTTTACCCTGATCGGCGGCGACCGCAGCATCTCCGGCTCGGCGACCGGCAACCCGTCCGAATTGCGCACGCTGATGAAGTTTGCCGGGCGCAGCAAAGTGGCGCCAACCACCGAGCTGTTCCCGATGTCGCAGATTAACGAAGCGCTGAAGCACGTTCGCGAAGGCAAAGCCCGCTACCGCGCGGTGCTGAAAGCCGACTTCTGATGGTTCTCTCCCGCCGGGCGGCCCGCTCGCCCGGCGTTTTCCCCGTCGCTTCATCAAACCGTCATCTCCCCGCCATGCCTCTGTAGTCATTGCTTCCCACAATCCGGGCTTCGATAAATGGCTGAACGAGATGCGCGTCACCATGAGAAAGACCTGGCTTCCCTGGCTGATCCTGTCGCCTTCCCTGCTGTTTTTACTGCTGTTTACCTGGTTCCCGCTGGGGCGTTCGGTGTATGACAGCCTGTTTGATACCCGCATGGCCAGCGACGGCGCGCAGTATGTCGGGCTGGATAACTTCGCCCGCCTGTTTGCCGATAACGTCTTCTGGCAATCGCTGGGCAATAACCTGCTCTATATCCTGCTGACGGTAGTGCCCGGGGTGACCCTCGCCCTGCTGCTGGCGGTCGCCCTCAGCGAGAACCATCGTGTCAACCGCTGGCTGCGCACCGCCTTTTTCTTCCCGATGATTATCCCGATGGTCAGCGCCGCCGCGCTGTGGCTGTTTATCTTTATGCCCGGCCTCGGCCTGCTCGACCACTATCTGGCGAAGCTGTTCGGGCCGATGAACAACAACTGGCTGGGGCGCAGCAACAGCGCGCTGCTGGCCCTGGCGCTGATCGGCGTGTGGAAGTTCGCCGGCTACTACATGCTGTTTTTCCTCGCCGGGCTGCAGAGCATTCCGGCCTCGACGCGGGAAGCGGCGCTGATGGAGGGGGCTACCCGCACGCAGGTCTTTTTTAAGGTCACGCTACCGCTGCTGCGCCCGACCCTGAGCTTTGTGATCACCACCGCGCTGATCTACTCCATCACCCAGATAGACCACGTGGCGGTGATGACCCGCGGCGGGCCGGACAACGCCACCACCGTGCTGCTCTATTACATCCAGAATCTCGCCTGGGATACCCACGACCTCGGTAAAGCCTCCGCCGCCACCTTCCTCACCCTGGCCGGGCTGTTCGCCTTCTCGCTGATTAACCTGAAACTGCTGGAGAAAGGAGCCCACTATGAGCGCTGAAATCTCGCCGCTGCTGGTCCGCACGCCCGCCGCCGCCCGTCCGCTGTGGCTGCGCCTGCGCCGCTCGTCGCCCTTTACGCTCACAGTATTAATGTGCTGCATGGCGCTGCTGTGGGTCAGCCCGTTTATCTGGATGCTGGCGACCTCGTTCAGCGCCACCACCTTCGGCGACGATATGGCGTCGCTGCTGCCGCGCCTGCCGCTGACCCTCGATAACTTCCGCGACGCCTGGCAGAGCGCCGACTGGCTGAGCCTGTACGCCAACACCCTTATCTTCACCTTCGGCACCTTCTTCGTGCAGCTGTTGACCATCACCACCGCCGGGTACGTCTTCGCCTGCCACGAGTTTCGCGGCAAGCAGACGCTGTTTCTCCTGTTCCTGGTGCAGCTGATGATCATGCCGGTGGTGATGATGGTGCCGAACATGCTGACCCTGAAAACCTTCGGCCTGCTCAACACCCTCACCGGGGTGATGATGCCCTATTTCACCTCGGCGTTCGGCGTGTTCCTGATGCGTCAGGCGTTCCTCGCCATCCCGAAAGAGCTGGAGGAGGCGGCGCTGATGGAGGGCTGCCGCTGGTGGCAGGTGCTGTTCCGCGTGCTGCTGCCGATGTCCTGGCCGTCGGTGCTGGCCTTCGCCACCGTCAGCATTACCTACCACTGGAACGAGTACCTGTGGCCGCTGATGATGCTCAACGATCCCGATAAGCAGGTGCTGACCGTCGGGCTGGTCTCCTTCGCCATGGGCGCCGAATCCGGCGGCCAGTGGGGCACCATCGGCGCCGGGACGCTGATGGTCTGCCTGCCGCTGATGCTGGCGTTCATCCTTTTTCAGAAACAGTTCCTGCGGAGCTTCGGCTTCTCCGGGATCAAATAAGGAGTGATTCATGCTGTTAGCGCACATTTCCGATACCCATTTCCGCAGCCGCGGCGAGAAGCTGTACGGCTTTATCGACGTCAATGCCGCCAACGCCGACGTGGTCTCCCAGCTTAACGCGCTGCGCGAGCCCCCGGACGCGGTGGTGGTGAGCGGGGATATCGTCAACTGCGGCCGCCCGGAGGAGTATCAGGTGGCCCGCCAGATCCTCGGCAGCCTGAACTATCCGCTGTATCTGATCCCCGGCAACCACGACGACAAAGCCCATTTTCTCGAGCATCTTCATCCGCTGTGCCCGCAGCTGGGCAACGATCCGCAAAATATGCGCTATGCGGTGGATGACTTCGCCACCCGCCTGCTGTTTATCGACTCCAGTCATGCCGGCACGTCAAAAGGCTGGCTGACCGACGAGACCATCAGCTGGCTGGAGGCGCAACTGTTCGAGGGCGGCGACAAACCGGCAACGATCTTTATGCACCACCCGCCGCTGCCGCTGGGCAATGCGCAGATGGACCCGATCGCCTGCGAAAACGGCCACCGTCTGCTGGCGCTGGTGGAGCGTTTCCCGTCGCTGACGCGCATCTTCTGCGGCCATAACCACAGCCTGACCATGACCCAGTATCGCCAGGCGCTGATCTCCACCATTCCCGGCACCGTTCATCAGGTGCCGTACTGCCACGAAGACACCCGGCCCTATTACGACCTCTCTCCGGCCTCGTGCCTGATGCACCGTCAGGTCGGTGAGCAGTGGGTGAGCTATCAGCATTCGCTGGCCCACTACGCCGGCCCCTGGCTGTACGACGAAAACATCAGTTGCCCAACGGAAGAGCGCTAACCGCCATGCTCAGTCTGCAAAACATCAGTAAACGCTTCGACGGCAAACCGGCGCTCAGCGCCCTGTCGCTGGATATTCACGAAGGCGAATTCGTGGTGCTGGTCGGCCCGTCGGGCTGCGGGAAAAGCACCCTGCTACGCCTGCTCGCCGGGCTGGAGCCGGTCAGCGAAGGCCAAATCTGGCTGCATGATGAGAACATCACCGCCACCACGCCGCGCGAGCGCAACTTCGCAATGATCTTCCAGAACTATGCCCTGTTCCCCCATCTGTCGGTGCGCGACAACATCACCTTCGGCATGAAGGTGCGCAAGGAAGAGAAAAGCAGCTGGCAGCCGCGGGTGGATAAAGTGGCGCAGATGCTGCAGCTGGAGGCGCTGCTCGACCGCAAACCGGCGAAGCTCTCCGGCGGCCAGCGCCAGCGGGTGGCGATGGCCCGGGCGATTGTGCGCAATCCGCGGCTGTTCCTGATGGACGAGCCGCTCTCCAACCTCGACGCCCGCCTGCGCAGCGAAGTGCGCGACAGCATTATGGCGCTCCACCAGCAGCTGAAAACCAGCACCATCTATGTGACCCACGATCAGACCGAGGCGATGTCGATGGCCGACCGCATCGTGGTGATGAACGGCGGCCACGTGCAGCAGGTCGGGCGCCCGGAGTATCTGTACGCCAACCCGGCCAATCTGTTCGTGGCCGGATTTATCGGTTCACCGGCAATGAATCTGCTATCGCTCCCCTGCGTTGACGGCAACGTTCAGCTTGGCGAACAACGCCATCCGCTGCCGCCGCGCCACCGGGATCAGACCCGCGTCTGGCTGGGCGTTCGCCCGGAACATATTACCGACCGCGTGGAAGAGGGCCATCTGCGCCTCCCGGCCACCGTTCTGCAACGAGAACTGATGGGGGCCGATTACCTGCTCCACGTCAGCACCCCGATCGGCACCCTGCGCTTTAGCCGCCGCCACCGCGGCACGGTGCCGGAGAAAGGCGAGTCGCTACTGGTCGGCTTCTCACCTGCCGATGTGCATCTTTTTCATGCTGAGACCCAGCATAATTTGTTGATGGAGTGTAATCATGTTTAAACCTTTTACGCTAGTCGCGGTTGGCCTCAGCCTTGCCCTGAGCGGCGCGGCGCTGGCGAAAGAGAAAATAGACTTCATGTTCCCGGCGCCGGTGGACGGCAAGCTGACCATGGAGATGACCCGCGTCATTAAGCAATTCAACGACTCGCAGCAGGATGTCGAAGTGCGCGGGATCTTCACCGGCAACTACGACACCACCAAGATCAAAGCCGAATCGGCGCAGAAGGCCGGCCAGCCGCCGGCGCTGGTGATCATGTCCGCCAACTTCACCACCGATCTGGCGCTGAAGGATGAAATCCTGCCGATGGATGAGCTGTTTAAATATGGCGATCAAAAGGCCGGCGATTTTCTGCAAAAGGAATTCTGGCCCGCGATGCATAAGAACGCCCAGGTGATGGGCACCACCTATGCGATCCCGTTCCATAACTCGACGCCGATCCTCTACTACAACAAGACGATGTTCGATCGGGCCGGGATCAAACAGCCGCCGCAGACCTGGGCCGAGCTGCTGGCCGATGCCAAAAAGCTGACCGACGAGAGCACAGGCCAGTGGGGGATCATGCTGCCGTCGACCAACGACGACTACGGCGGCTGGATCTTCTCGGCGCTGGTGCGCGCCAACGGCGGGAAATACTTTAACGAAGACTATCCGGGCGAGGTCTATTACAACTCGCCGACCGCCATCGGCGCCCTGCGCTTCTGGCAGGATCTGATCTACAAGGACAAGGTGATGCCGTCCGGGGTGCTGAACTCGAAGCAGATCAGCGCCGCGTTCTTCTCCGGCAAGCTCGGGATGGCGATGCTCAGCACCGGCGCGCTGGGCTTTATGCGCGAGAACAGCAAAGACTTTGAGCTTGGGGTGGCGATGCTGCCGGCCAAAGAGCAGCGCGCGGTGCCGATCGGCGGCGCCAGCCTGGTGAGCTTTAAAGGCATCAACGACGCGCAGAAGAAAGCGGCGTATCAGTTCCTGACCTATCTGGTGAGCCCCGAGGTGAACGGCGCGTGGAGCCGCTTCACCGGCTACTTCTCTCCGCGCAAGGCGTCATACGATACGCCGGAGATGAAGGCCTATCTGCAGCAGGATCCGCGGGCGGCGATCGCCCTTGAGCAGCTGAAGTACGCCCATCCATGGTACTCCACCTGGGAGACCGTGGCGGTGCGTAAGGCGATGGAGAACCAGCTGGCGGCGGTGGTCAATGATGCCAAAGTGACGCCGGAAGCGGCGGTGCAGGCGGCGCAGAAGGAAGCCGACGCGCTGATGAAACCGTATGTGGATAAGACCGCGCTGGCGGAAGTGAAGTGACGCATTACCCGTCATCGTCATCCTCACCCTGGCCCTCTCCCTGAGGGAGAGGGAACTGTCCGGCGCTGTGGTTAAGCCCTGAGTCCGGTTGTGAAAGGAAAAAAGCAGGCCATACCCGGTATGGCCTGAAAATGTCACAACGATTAGATCCCTGCCGTTTCGCGAATATATTTGCGCGCTTTGACGGCGTATTCGAAAGGATTGGCCAGAGCAGGATCCTGCTCGGCTTCCACTACCATCCAGCCTTTATAGCCAAAGTCGTCCAGCAGCTTGAACACCGGACGGAAATCGATCACCCCGTCGCCCGGGACGGTGAAGGTGCCTTTTTTCACGCCGTCGAGGAACGACAAGCCGTCGCGGCGCACCTGGTCGATCACCGGCGGGCGGACGTCTTTCAGGTGGACGTGGTTGATGCGCGGCAGATACTTTTTGAGGATCGCCAGCATCGGCGCTTCGCCGCCTTCGGAATACCAGGCGTGGCCGGTGTCGAACAGCAGGAAGACGCGCTCGTCCACCAGCGACATAAATTTGTCGATTTCCGCGGTGGTCTGAATGCCGGTGCCCATGTGGTGATGCAGACAGACCTGCATCCCCTTCTCCGCCGCCAGGCGACCGAGGGTGTTATAGCCTCCCGCTACCCGCTGCCACTCTTCGTCGCTGAAGCACGGCTTCGCATCGCCGAGGATCGGTTTATCCAGCCCCTGGATGCTGCCGCTCTGCTCGGAGCAGCCAATCACTTTCGCGCCCATCGCATGAAGGAAGTTCATGTGATTGACGAATTCATCAATGGTTTTTTCCCGCTGGCCGTTGGCGAAAAAGGTGCTGAACCAGGCGTTGCAGATCTGAATGCCGCGGATGTCCAGCATCGGCTTGAGAACCGCCGGGTCGCGCGGATATTTGCTGCCGACTTCGCTGCCGGTAAAGCCGGCCAGCGCCATTTCGCTGACGATCTGCTGGAAGGTGTTTTCGCTGCCGAGCTCCGGCATATCATCGTTAGTCCAGCCGATCGGGGCGATAGCCAGTTTGACGTTATCTTTGTTCATTGTAGGGCTCCTGCCGCTGCGCCTTACCGGCGCAGCAATTCACGTTCAATAAGTTCACGGGTTTCCACTGCCTGGTATTTCATTTTTTCCGGGTAGCCAAACAGCGAGGTGGCGACAATCGGCTCCCCGCCGACCTTGAAGGTCTGCTCGGCGAATTTCATTTCGCGCAGGGTGCGGAATAGCGCGTCGAAATCCACATCCCCTTCCCCGACGCCTACGTGCTGGTGCACCACGGCATCCACGCCCGGCGGGTTAACGATATAGCGGCAATGTTTCGTATGGTTGCGGGTATCCGCAATCAGGACATGGGAGAGATCGCTCCCGGCATAGCGCA
The DNA here is from genome assembly GCF_000742135.1 of Klebsiella pneumoniae. Classification (GTDB taxonomy): domain Bacteria; phylum Pseudomonadota; class Gammaproteobacteria; order Enterobacterales; family Enterobacteriaceae; genus Klebsiella; species Klebsiella pneumoniae. The sequence continues at coordinate 80,572 of NZ_KN046818.1, forward strand.
GCATGCTCGCCACGTCGCCGACGCCTTTGTCGTAGAAAAAGGTGTGCGGCACGCTGTAGACGTACTTCACGTTATCGCTGCGGAACGACTTCACGATATCGACGGTTTCATTGTTCTCTTCGCAGAAATCCCAGGGATGCGCCTGGATCTCCACGCGGATGCCTTCCCGCTCAAAAATCGGCAACAGCTCTTCCATTGAGCGATAGAACATTTCATCGCAGATTTCGGGCTGATTCGGATCGCCGGAGAACTCGGTGTTGATCACCTGAACGCCCATCTCCACCGCAATTTCCACCAGCCGTTTCCAGTTTTTCACCGCCGCCTGACGGCGCAGTTCGTCCGGGCCGGACCAGCGGTAGACGCAGATAAACGACGACAGCTCAAGGCCGGTATCGCGCAGCGCCTGCTTGTACTCCGCCATGATCTCCCGGCTGGCGCGCGGGTGCTTGTAGAACGGGTTAATCTGCGGGTGCGGCGACTGTTCAATGTACTTGTAGCCCCACTCCGCTACCTGATGGACCATGCGGGTGATCCCGAGGTCCTTAATGACATCCACATCAAAGGCAATTTTCATCGTCGTTACCTGTGCAAAGAAGTTCCGTCAGCAAAACGCGCTTAACGTTTGTAGAATGCCGGGCACTCAGGCAGCGTCACTTCAACCGGCTCGCTGGTTCCCTGCGCTTTAATGCAGGCGTCCGCCGCCACCGACGCCGCGTAGCCGTCCCAGGCCGACGGGCCGTGCAGCTGGCCGGCTTTGACGTCGTTGATAAAGGCCTGCAGCTCGACGTCGTAGGCTTTGATAAAGCGGTCTTTCCAGTCGGTCAGAATGGCGGTCGACAGGTTGGCGGACTTGCGCATCTGGACGGCAGACGGCTCCGGCAGACGGGCAATCCCGGTCTCGCCGACCACTTCGCACTGGATGTCATACCCGTACTGGCAGTTCACGAACACTTCGACGTCGATCAGGGTGCCTTTTTTGGTTTCAAAGGAGACGATCTGCGGATCTTTCAGGCGCGCATGGGTGTGCGAGGTGGAGCGCGGGAAGCGCACCTGCACGGAACGGTAGTCATCGTTCAGCAGCCAGCGCAGCACGTCCAGCTCGTGGATCAGGGTGTTGGTGATCGCCATATCGGTGGTGTAGTTCTCGCCGACCGACTGGTTGCGGTGGGCGCAGCGCAGCATCAGCGGCGCGCCGATATCGCCATCGTCGATCACTTTTTTCAGCGCCAGATAGCCTTCGTCGTACGGGCGCATAAAGCCAACCTGCACCAGACGACGGCCGGCCTTCATTTCGGCATCGACGATGCGGCGGCAGCCTTCCGCAGACATCGCCAGCGGTTTTTCGCAGAATACCGGCTTACCGGCGGCGATGGCGGCCAGGGTGTACTCTTCGTGGGTCGGGTCCCAGGAGGTGACCAGGATGGCATCGACATCGCTGGCGTTAATCACGTCGTGACCGTCGGCGTAGACTTCCGCCTGCACGCCCGGCAGCGCGACCGCCGCGCGGGCGTTGTCGGCATTGATATCAGACACCGCCACAACGGTGGCGCCCTGCAGAACCTGGGTGCAGCGACGGATGTGTTCTTTACCGATAGCGCCAGCGCCGATGACACCTAATTTGAGCGACATAATGGTTTTCTCCGTAAGTCTGTAGGATTCAGGGTAGAGGTTCGTTTTAGTAATCACGCGCCTGGGCGCGCTTTTCATTAATCATTTGCGCCACCTTGCGGATCCGCTCAGAGAGCGCCGTCTGGGCGACCCCAACGTTCCACCAGCTGCCGTATTTGTGCACCATGGTCTTCGGTAGCACTTTAATATCAATCAGGGTGCTGACCGTTTCGCGACGGGCGGCGTCCAGCGCATGGCGCAGTTCGTCCAGGGTAGTGACGCGCCAGGTTTTGCAGCCGTAGCCGGCGGCGATGGTGGCGAAGTCCACCGGCACCAGGCCGCCCTGCAGCTGGCCGGTTTCCGGCTGACGGTAGCGGAACTCGGTGCCGAAGCTGTCCATCCCGTGCTCCATCTGCAGGTTGTTGATGCAGCCGTTGGCCATGTTGTCGAACAGCACGACGTTGATCTTCGCCCGCTCCTGCAGGGAGGTGACCAGCTCAGAGTGCAGCATCATGAACGAGCCATCGCCGACCAGGGAGTAGACTTCGCTCTGCGGCTGCGCCAGCTTCACGCCCAGCGCCGCGTTGACTTCGTATCCCATGCAGGAGTAGCCGTACTCCACGTGGTAGGTGTTTTCCGCGCGGTTGCGCCAGACGCGCTGCAGATCGCCTGGCAGGCTGCCCGCCGCCGCGACGATCACCGCCTCGGCCGGCAGCGTTTCATTCAGTACCCCAAGAACGCTGCTCTGGGTCAGGGTGGAGTCGGTGATCTGGCGGAACTCGCGATACACCGATTCGCGATCGAGATGATCGTCGATCTCCGGCACAAAGGATTTCTCCTGCCACACCGCCTGGTAGACGCGCTGGGTCTCTTTTAACTGACGGCTCTGCACGCTCTCGATCTGCGCGCCCCAGCCGGACTGCCAGCCGCTGTCCGCCAGCGCCGCGTCGAGAGCGGTCATCGCTTCCCGGGCGTCCGCCAGCATGGCAATGCCGTCCAGCTTCCAGGCGTCGAAGTTGCTGACGTTAATATTCAGGAAACGCACCTCCGGGTGCTGGAAAATCCATTTCGAGGCGGTGGTAAAATCGCTGAAGCGGGTGCCGACGCCGATCACCAGGTCGGCCTCTTTCGCCAGCAGGTTCGCCGCCAGGCAGCCCGTCTCGCCGACGCCGCCGACGTTCAGGGGGTGAGACGAGACCACCGTCCCCTTCCCGGCCTGGGTTTCGGCGAAGGGCACCCCGTAGCGCTCGGCGAAACGGGACAGCGCTTCGCCCGCGCCGGAGTATTTCACCCCGCCGCCGCAGACGATCAGCGGTTTACGGCTGGCTTTGATGGCCGCCACGGCGTCCGCCAGCTGCGCGGCGCTGGCCGGGCGGCGGTCGAGACGGTGCACGCGGCGCGCAAAGAAGGATTCCGGGTAATCCCAGGCTTCGCCCTGCACATCCTGCGGCAGGCACAGCGTTACCGCGCCGGTTTCCGCCGGGTCGGTCAGGACGCGCATGGCGTTGATGCAGGCGCTCATCAGCTGTTCCGGGCGGGTAATGCGGTCCCAGTATTTGCTGACTGCGCGGAAGGCATCATTGGTACTGATGCTGAGATCGTAGCTCTGTTCAATTTGCTGGAGCACCGGATCCGGCTGGCGGGTGGCGAAGACATCGCCCGGCAGCAGCAGCAGTGGGATGCGGTTGGCGCTGGCGGTGCCGGCGGCAGTGATCATGTTGGCCGCCCCTGGACCGATGGAGGAGGTGCAGGCGATAATCTGCCGGCGCAGGGCCTGGCGGGCAAAACCGGTGGCCGCGTGGGCCATCCCCTGCTCGTTGCGCCCCTGATAGACGCGCATATCGCCGCTGTCCTGCTCCAGCGCCTGCCCCAGCCCCAGGACGTTGCCATGGCCGAAAATCGCGAAAATGCCTTTCACGAACTTCAGCTCTACGCCATCCACTTCCAGGTACTGGTTATCGAGGAACTTCACCAGCGCCTGCGCCGTTGTCAGTCTCAGTTTGCCCATGATGCACAATCCTTATTGTTCAGTATTTGTGTGTGGCGTCGCGCCGATGCCGCCGGGGCCGTCGTTCACGTCACTGGAATACCTGTGGATTATAGGCAAACTTTTTTTTCATTAAATACAAATACAGAAGAAATATTTCATTTTGCGAGAAGGATCAAACTCTCTACCCATTTCATACGTTTCACTTACATTCCAGACACGTTTTCGGGCCCTTTTTTGCCGCACCAGACGGCAATATCCCCTTAAAAATCATAGGTAAATGGATGCCATTTGGCGTTTCATTTTCCCCCGGGTCGACAGAGGGGGCGATCCGCGCTCGCGCGAGGCTCAGTGCGGCAGAGTGGTAGATCCCTCACACTTTTGGTTTTTTAATTTCGAACGAGTTTGCAAATGAAATATTTATTTCTCAAACTAAGGGTAACCAATAACCCTCAGGCTGTTCACGGAGTCGACGTCGGGATCCCGACCCTTCCAGGCAGCAGACACCAAAAAGGAAATCCTAGCTATGAATGCAGCAGTAAAGCGGCTCGACGTCATCTGTATAGGTCGGGTGGCCGTCGACCTCTATGCCCAGCAGATTGGTTCGCGGCTAGAAGACGTTGCCAGTTTCGCGAAATATCTCGGCGGCTCCTCCGGCAACGTGGCCTTTGGCACCGCGATTCAGGGGCTGAAATCGGCCATGCTGGCGCGCGTTGGCGATGAACACAACGGCCGTTTCCTGCGCGAAACGCTCAACCGCGCCGGGGTGGATACCGAGTATCTGATTACCGACAAATCTCGCCTGACCGCGCTGGTGATGCTGGGGATTAAGGATCAGGAGACCTTCCCCCTGATTTTCTACCGCGATAACTGCGCCGATATGGCCTTAACGCCTGACGACATTAGCGAGGAGTATATTGCCTCCTCCCGGGCGCTGGCGGTGACTGGCACCCACCTGTCGCACGCCAACACCCGCGCCGCGGTGCTGAAGGCGCTGGAGTACGCCCGCCGTCACGGCCTGCGTACCGCGCTGGATATCGATTACCGTCCGGTGCTGTGGGGGCTCACCTCGCTCGGCGATGGCGAAACCCGTTTCATTGAGTCCGGACCGGTCACCAGCCAGCTGCAGGAAGTGCTGCATCTGTTCGATTTGGTGGTGGGAACCGAAGAAGAGTTTCATATTGCCGGGGGCAGCACCGATACCCTGACCGCGCTGAAAAATGTGCGCAATGCCACCAAAGCCACTCTCGTCTGCAAGCGCGGGCCGATGGGCTGCGTGGTGCTGGAAGGCGACATCCCGGACAGCTGGGACCAGGTGCCGCTGCAGCAGGGCGTGCGCGTGGAGGTTCTCAACGTGCTGGGCGCCGGGGATGCCTTTATGTCGGGTCTGCTGCGCGGCTGGCTCAACGACGAAGGCTGGGAGCAGGCTTGCCGTTACGCCAACGCCTGCGGGGCGCTGGTGGTCTCCCGCCACGGCTGCGCGCCGGCGATGCCGACCAAAGTCGAACTCGATGACTACCTGCAGCGCGCCGAATCGGTGCCGCGCCCGGACGTCGACGAGCGCCTCAACCACCTGCACCGGGTCACCAGCCGCCGTCAGCAGTGGCCGGAGCTGTGCATTTTCGCCTTTGACCATCGCAAACAGCTGGCCGATCTGGCGCGGGAGACCGGGCGCGACGAAGCCTGCATTCCGCAGCTCAAGCTGCTGTTGTTGGCCGCGGCCGAAGCGGCGGCGCAGGAGGCAGGTCTCGATCAGCGCAGCGGCATTCTGGCCGACGGCACCTACGGCCAGCGTGCGCTCAACGCCATTACCGGCAAGGGCTGGTGGATCGGGCGCCCTATCGAACTGCCCAGCTCGCGACCACTGCGTCTGGAGCATGGCAACATCGGCTCGCAGCTGATCGACTGGCCGCTGGAGCATGTCGTCAAATGCCTGGTCTTCTATCACCCGGACGACCCGGCGGCGCTGCGTGCAGAGCAGGACGCCCTGCTGCTCGAGGTCTGGCAGGCCTGTAACAAGTCAGGCCATGAACTGCTGCTGGAGGTGATCCTGCCGGAAAATGGCCCGGACAAAGACGAGCGCCATTACCACACTATGCTGGAACACTTTTATCAGCTGGGGATCAAACCGGACTGGTGGAAGCTGCCGCCGCTCTCCAGCGCCAGCTGGCAGCAGATCACCGCCCTCATCGAGCGCGAAGATCCGTGGAGCCGCGGGATCCTGATCCTCGGGCTTGACGCGCCTTCCGACAAACTGCGCGCCGGTTTCGCCGAGGCGGCCGCACACCCGATGATCAAAGGTTTCGCCGTCGGGCGCACCATCTTTGGCCAGCCGTCGCGGCGCTGGATGCAGGGTGAGCTCAGCGATGAGGCCCTGATAGAGGAAGTGAAACGCAACTACCTGACGCTCATTGGCTACTGGCGCGAAGCCCGCCGCTGATCCCCCGACGCCCGTCTCCGTCACCTTGCGGAGCGGGCGTTTTTCTGTTTCTTCGTGAAATGAATCGCGTATTTCGTCGCAATAAATGAAAAATTCGCTTCATTTGGTACACTGGAAGCCATATTCCTTCCATTTTCTCAGAGCGCACTCTATGGCCAATAACCCAACACAGCTGACCATCCTGCAGGATGAAATCAGGCGTCGCTACGATACGTTAAGCAAACGCCTGAAACAGGTCGCCCGCTATATCCTTGATAACAGCAATAGCGTGGCTTTCGATACCGTGGCCTCCATTGCGCAACAGGCGGATGTTCCCCCTTCCACGTTGATTCGTTTTGCCAACGCCTTCGGCTTCAGCGGCTTTAACGAAATGAAACAGATGTTCAAGCAACATTTGATGGAAGAGACCGCCAACTATACCGAGCGCGCCCGTCTTTTCCGCCAGACCACCAGCGATGAGTCCAGCCCGCCGGAAACGCCGACGGAAATCCTCAATATGTTCACGATGGTGAACAACCAGGCGCTGCAGCAGCTGGCGATGCAGACCTCCAGCGATGATCTGGAGCGCGCGGTGGCCCTGCTGGGCGAGGCGGAAAATATTTACGTCATTGGTCTGCGCCGGTCGTTTAGCGTCGCCTCCTATCTGACCTATGCGCTGCGTCACCTCGATCGCAAAGCCTTTCTGATCGACGGCCTCGGCGGCATGTTCACCGAGCAGCTGAGCCTGGTCGGTCCGAAAGACGTGGTAGTGGCGGTGAGCTTCTCGCCGTACGCCCGGGAAGTGGTCGAGCTGGTGGAACTGGGCGCGCAGCGCAAAGCGCGGCAGATCGCCATTACCGACAGCCAGGTCAGCCCGCTGGCGGCCTTCAGCGATGTCTGCTTTGTGGTGCGTGAAGCGCAGGTGGATGGCTTCCGTTCGCAGGTTGCTTCCCTGTGTCTGGCCCAGACGCTGGCGGTCTCGCTGGCGCTGAACAGCAGCCAGGAGTCCGAGGCCAAGCAGAAGGCGTGAGATAGGCTGCCTGGCGTTTGTTACTCGGCGGCGCAGTATAGGCTTACGGAAGGATGCCGTAGGCCGGATAAGGCCTTTATGCCGCCATCCGGCACAAAAATGGCTACGGTATCTGCGGTGTCCTGCCCGGCGGCGCTGCGCTTGCCGGGCCTGGTGTATAGGGACTTACGGGAGGATCCCGTAGGCCGGATAAGGCGAAGCCGCCATCCGGCACAAAGGCGGGTATGGCGCCGGAGGTATCCTCCCCGGCGGCGCTGCGCTTGCCGGGCCTGGGGTATATGCGCCTGCGGGGTGCCGGATATAATGTTATTGGTATGCAACTCTATTAATCCGGGTAAAGCGTTTGTCGCATGTGATTTCAGCGCACATTGCGCTCCCGGTTAATCGTCTGCGTTATGCCTGGCATGGCGCAGGGAGCGCACAGGGGGCGGCCAGTCGCCGCCGCCCCCTGTCCCCCCGGGCTCCGGCCAGCAAAATCGCCGCTACGCGGTCCCTTCGACTTATCCCTGCAGGCTTCGGGTCGGGCCGAGGCAGCGTCCGTGCAAAACACGGCCCTCAGCCCGCATCCATGCGGGCTGCCCCGGCCTTCCGGGAACGTCTCAGCGATTTTGAGGCCGTCAGCACCGGCAGTTTCAGCAACAATGGTGAATAAATTAACTGCAGGTCGCATGAACCGTATGCCGGGCAAGGCGTGAGCCGCCGCCCGGCATAAAAGCAGCACCGTGCCTGCGGTCATCGCCCGGCGGCGCTGCGCTTGCCGGGCCTACGGTATAGGAGCTTACGGGAGGATGCCGTAGGCCGGATAAGCGTAGCGCCATCCGGCACAAAAACGGGTACGGTGTCTGCGGTGTCCTGCCCGGCGGCGCTGCGCTTGCCGGGCCTGGGGTATAGGAGCTTATGGGAGGCTCCCGTAGGCCGGATAAGCGTAGCGCCATCCGGCACAAAGGCGGGTATGGCGCCGGAGGTTCCTTCCCGGCGGCGCTGCGCTTGCCGGGTCGGGAGTGGGATTCCGCGGAGCGTTTCGCGAAAAAACATCTGCCGCCCTCAAACAGGAAGGCCGGTTAGCATCGCTAACCGGCCTTCTTTATCCGCTTCTGCACCGCACGTCAGTCGTGGCGCGGGTACTCCGGCGTGTTGATCCAGGCGTGGTCATCTTCCCAGGTGAACAGCCATTTCCGGTCCGGCCCGGCCATCACGTTCAGATAGTAGCTATCGTAACCGGCAATCGCTGCCACCGGATGGTAACCGCGCGGCACCATCACCACATCGTGGTTGTAGGGCGCCATACAGGCGTCCAGGCTGCGGTCGTCGGTGTAGACCCGCTGGAAGGCAAAGCCCTGCGGCGGATCGAAGCGGTGATAGTAGGTTTCTTCCAGCTGCGTCTCTTTGCCCGGCTGGGCGGTATCATGCTTATGCGACGGCCACGAACTGGTGGCCCCCTCGTCGGTGTAGACTTCCACCACCAGCAGGCAGTCCGCCTCGGCGCTGTCCGGCAGAATATTATGCACCCGACGCTGGTTGCGCCCTTTCCCACGGTGCTCTACCCCGACGTCTTCCGGCCGAATGAGGCGTGCCGGGAAGCTGCCTTTGCCCGGCGCGCTGCATACCGCCAGCTCCAGATCGGAATCGGCAGTCACCTCGACTTTATCCTGCGGCGGGATGTAGACCGACCACGGCGGGGTGCGTTCAAACGGCGACATCCGTTTACCGAGATTCGGGAAATCGGCATGTTGCGTTTTCACCGACGCCAGCCCGGCGACCAGCACCAGGCACAGCTCGCGATCGCCGCTCTCCAGCGTCACGGTCTGCCCTTTTTTCAACATCCAGACATCAAAGCCGATATAGCGCCAACCGGCGCTTTGCGGCGTAATATGCTGGATCTGTCCCTCTTTTCGCGATTTAGCCAGTAACGACATGGCGCTCTCCTTCGCCGATTAACCTAACGTCGGCATGCTGAATTCAGATACGGTCTGCTGACCTGCCGGCCAGCGTACGGTGGCGGTCTTCATACGCGTGTAGAAGCGCACGCCGTCCGGCCCATGGACGTTCAACGCGCCAAACACCGAGCGCTTCCAGCCGCCGAAGCTGTGGAACGCCATCGGCACCGGGACCGGCACGTTCACCCCGACCATCCCCGCCTGCACGTCGTGGACGAATTCACGCGCGGTGTGGCCGTTGCTGGTGAAAACGGCGCTGCCGTTGCCAAACTCGTGGCTGTTGACCAGCTCAAGGGCGCTGTCATAGTCCGCCGCGCGCACAATCCCCAGCACCGGGCCAAAGATCTCTTCGCGCCAGATGGTCATCTCCGGGGTGACGTGATCGAAAAGGGTGCCGCCGACATAGTAGCCCGCGTCGTAACCCGGCACGCGCAGTTTGCGGCCATCGACCACCAGTTTTGCCCCTTCGCTTTCGCCTTTATCAATATAGCCGAGCACTTTTTTCTGGTGGGTATCAGACACCACCGGTCCCATCTCGTTCTCTTCCTGACCACGCATGCAGCCCGGGCCTACTTTCAGCGCTTCCACCAGCGGCTTCAGGCGGGCGATCAGTTTGTCGGCGGTTTCATCTCCCACCGCCACCACCACCGGCAGCGCCATGCAGCGCTCGCCTGCGGAGCCAAAAGCGCCGCCCATAATGGCGTTAACGGTGGCGTCGAGATCGGCATCCGGCATCACAATCGCGTGGTTCTTGGCGGCGCCGAAGGCCTGCACTCGCTTGCCGTGGGCGCTGGCGGTCTTATAGATATACTCCGCCACGCCGGAGGAGCCGACGAAGCTCACCGCCGCAATACGCGGGTCAGTGTACAGCTGCTCGGCATCTTCATTGCTGCAGTGCACGACGTTAAACACGCCGTCCGGCAGACCGGCCTCTTTCAGCAGCTCTGCCAGACGCACAGCGGCCGTCGGCGCCAGCGCGGGCGGCTTGAGGACGAAACTGTTGCCGCAGGCCAGCGCCAGCGGGAACATCCACATCGGCACCATCGCCGGGAAGTTGAACGGGGTGATCCCTGCCACCACGCCAAGGGGCTGCATCAACGAGTAGCTGTCGACGCCGGTGCCGACGTCAGAGGAGTATTCGCCTTTAATCAGGTGCGGGATCCCGCAGGCGAATTCGACCACTTCCATACCGCGGGTCAGCTCGCCCAGCGCATCCGACCACACCTTACCGTGCTCGCTGACGATGATCCCCGCCAGCTCTTCCACGTGCTGCTCCAGCAACATTTTGAAGTTGAACAGCACGCGGGCGCGGCGCAGCGGCGTGGTACGGGACCAGCTGTCAAACGCATCGCGAGCAACCTGAATCGCCTCGGAGACTTCCTGCGCGGTTGACACCGTGACTTCGCGCACCGCTTTGCCCGTCGCCGGGTCATACACCGGCATCGTTTCGTTGCTGCTGCTAATAACGGTTTTCCCGCCAATAAAGTTTCCTGTGATCGTCATGTTCTCGCCTCATAGTGAAGGGGGCCAGCGCACACCGGCCCGTCGCTGATTCTGCTGTGCTATAACCGTAGTAAAATGAAATTTATATTTCAACATTGTTGTGAAATGAAATTTCATTTTGGTGATAACAGTCGCATTTTGCGCTAACCGGTCGCCTGTGCGCTTCCCGCATCGCGCCTCGTTGCCTTCGACGCCAGGCTTCCCGCCGCTGTCGCGCCGGTAGTCGGTGCCGGTGATATTTTGCGAGACAGCTCAAACATTCATCATTTCCATTCTTGCTAATTTTGGAATAAACGTTTTGACTGTTAGCCAATTGAACGAACCTACCCCCTCTTCCGTCAGGAGTGTCCTATGGCCATCGCAATGCAACGTTTTTGTATTAACCGCAAAATCGCGCCAGCGCTCAGCATTGAAGCGTTTTTCCGTCTGGTGAACCGTCTGGGCCTGAATAAGGTCGAGCTGCGCAACGATTTACCCAGCGGAAAAGTGACCGACGATCTGAGCCATCAGCAGGTGCGCGAGCTGGCGGCGCGCTACCACATCGAGATCCTGACGATTAACGCGGTCTACCCCTTTAACCGTCGTAGCGAAGAGGTGCGGCAGTTGACCGAATCGCTGCTGAAAGAGGCCCAGGCCATCGGCGCCAAATCGCTGGTGCTCTGTCCGCTCAACGACGGCAGCGAGGTGCCGGCCAGCGAAACCCTGGGCGCCCTGCGCGACCTGGCGCCGCTGTTTGCCTTCTATGGCATCCACGGCCTGGTGGAGCCGCTGGGCTTCCCGCAAAGCTCGCTGCGTTCTGCACATCAGGCGCAGACGCTGATCCACGACGCCCGCGTGCCGTTTAAGCTGCTGATCGACACCTTCCATCACCATCTTTACCCGCAGGCGGCGGACGAGTTCAGCCAGGTGGAGGTGGCGGATATCGGGCTGGTGCACCTTTCAGGAGTTGACGATAACCGTCCGCGCGAGCAGCTCACCGATGCCGAGCGCATCATGCTAACCCCGCAGGATCGTCTCGGCACCTGCGAGCAGGTTAAAGCGCTGGAAGCCCGCGGCTATCAGGGGGTGTACGCTTTTGAGCCCTTCGCCCCCGAGCTGGCGCAATGGAGCGAAGCGGATATCGAGCGCGAAATTGAGCAGAGCATCGCGCTCATCCAGCGCCACTGCGCCTGAGACCCTCACGGTACAGCGTGCGCGGCGCGTGACGATTTTCCCAACGCCGGACGACGAGGTTGCCTATAATCGTCGCAGGATAAATGGAGGAATCGACCATGAGCTCACCCCTGTTGATTGCGCGCACGCTGGATAACGCGCTCTATTTACTGCCCGCGATGGCCAACCGCCATGGGCTTATCACCGGTGCGACCGGCACCGGTAAAACCGTCACCCTGCAGAAGCTGGCTGAGTCGTTCTCGGAGATTGGCGTGCCGGTATTTATGGCCGACGTCAAGGGCGACCTGACCGGCATTGCCGCCGCGGGGCAGAGCTCAGAGAAACTGCAGGCGCGGCTGGAGAAGATCGGCGTCAGCGACTGGGAGCCGCATGCCAACCCGGTGGTGCTCTGGGATATCTTTGGCGAGAAGGGCCACCCGGTGCGGGCGACGGTCTCCGATCTCGGCCCCCTGCTGCTGGCGCGCCTGCTCAATCTCAACGAGGTGCAGAGCGGCGTACTGAACATTATTTTCCGCATCGCGGACGACCGCGGCCTGCTGCTGCTCGACTTCAAAGACCTCCGCGCCATCACCCAGTTTATCGGCGATAACGCCAAGTCTTTCCAGAACCAGTACGGCAATATTAACAGCGCCTCGATCGGCGCCATCCAGCGCGGGCTGTTGACCCTGGAGCAACAGGGCGCCGAGCACTTCTTCGGCGAGCCGATGCTGGATATTGCCGACTGGATGCGCGTCGATGCCAGCGGTAAAGGGGTGATCAATATCCTTAGCGCCGAAAAGCTCTACCAGATGCCGAAGCTGTACGCCGCCAGCCTGCTGTGGATGCTCTCCGAGCTCTACGAGCGCCTGCCGGAAGCCGGCGACCTCGATAAACCGAAGCTGGTGTTCTTCTTCGATGAGGCGCATCTGCTGTTCAACGACGCGCCGCAGGTGCTGCTGGATAAAATTGAACAGGTGATCCGCCTTATCCGCTCCAAGGGCGTCGGCGTCTACTTTGTCTCGCAGAACCCGGCGGATATTCCCGACGCCGTGCTCGGCCAGCTGGGCAACCGCGTGCAGCATGCCCTGCGCGCCTTTACGCCGAAGGACCAGAAGGCGGTGAAAACCGCCGCCCAGACCATGCGCGCCAACCCGGCCTTCAGTACCGAGCAGGCGATCCAGGAGCTGGGCACCGGCGAGGCGCTGATCTCCTTCCTCGATGAGAAAGGCAGCCCGTCGGTGGTCGAGCGGGCGATGGTTATCGCCCCCTGCTCGCGAATGGGGCCGGTCAGCGATGACGAGCGCAATGGTCTGCTGAACCACTCGCCGCTGTACGGTAAGTATGAGGAGGAGGTGGACCGCGAGTCGGCTTTCGAAATGCTGCAGCAAGGGGTGCAGGTCGCCACCGGGCAGCAGTCGGCTCCGCCGGCGAAGGGCCAGCAGAACGGCGATGACGACGGGCTGCTTGGCGGCCTGAAAGATATCCTGTTCGGCAGCACCGGCCCGCGAGGCGGTAAACGCGACGGTATCGTGCAGACCGCAGCGAAAAGCGCGGTTCGCCAGGTCACCAATCAGATCGTCCGCGGCATGCTGGGCAGCCTGCTGGGCGGACGCAAGCGCTAAAAAAAAACCCCCTCATCGCTGAGGGAGCTTACGTTTCAGGCTTGCCCGCTAGGCCTTGCGCATCATCAGCCAAAGGCTTATCAGGAAGAAGCTGGCGCTCGGCAACAGCGCGCCGATGATCGGCGGTATGCCGTAGACCAGGGTCAGCGGGCCGAAAATCTGGTCGAGGACATAGAAGATAAAGCCGAAGCTAATCCCCGTCACCACCCGGACGCCCATCGGCACGCTACGCAGCGGGCCAAAGATAAACGACAGCGCCATCAGCATCATCACCGCCACCGACAGCGGCTGGAAGATTTTGCTCCACATATTGAGCTGGTAGCGTCCCGGATCCTGGCCGCTGGACTTGAGGTATTTCACATAGTTGTGCAGCCCGCTGATCGACAGCGCATCCGGATCCAGGGCAACCACGCCCAGTTTGTCCGGCGTCAGGTTGGTTTTCCAGGTGCCGCTCACCATCTGCGACCCGGTCACCTGCTTTGGATCGGTCAGGTCGGATTCATCCACCTGCGACAGACGCCACACTTTATTTTCGCTATCGAATTTTGCCGAAGCGGCATAGCGCACCGACTGTAAACGACGCTCCGGGTTGAAGGCATAGATGCTGACGCCCCCCAGCTCATCGTTGCCTTTTACGCGTTCGATATAGACAAAATTGTGGCCATCTTTCGCCCACAGCCCCTGCTGGGTTGAGAGCAGCGAGCCGCCGTACATCTGCTGGGCACGGTAGTTGCGCGCCATCTGTTCGCCCTGCGGGGCCACCCACTCGCCGATGGCCATGGTCAGCAGCACCAGCGGGATCGCGGTTTTCATTACCGCCAGCGCTACCTGCAGCCGGGTGAAACCGGATGCCTGCATCACCACCAGTTCGCTGCGCTGGGCCAGCATCCCCAGCCCCAGCAGCGCGCCAAGCAGCGCCGCCATCGGGAAGAAGATCTGGATGTCCTTCGGCACGCTGAGGATGGTGTAGAGACCAGCGCCCAGCGCATCGTAGCTGCCCTGCCCGGACTTTTTCAGCTGATCGACAAACTTGATAATGCCGGAGAGCGACACCAGCATGAACAGGGTCATCATGATGGTGTTGAAAATCGTCTTACCGATATAACGGTCAAGTACGCCAAACGCCTGCATCAGGCCGCTCCTTTATTAAAACGGGCGCGGAAGCGGCGCATCGGCACCGTGTCCCACAGGTTTAACAGCACCGCCAGCGCAAAATAGAGCAGGTTAATCGCCCACATCCAGATAGCCGGGTCCATTTTGCCTTTGCCGCCGTTCGACTTAATCGACGTTTGCAGCAGGAAGAACACCAGGTAAAGCAGCATCGCCGGCAGCATCGACAGCACGCGGCCCTGACGCGGGTTCACCACGCTGAGCGGCACCACCATCAGCGCCATAATGAAGACGGTCGCCACCAGCGTGAAGCGCCAGTGCAGTTCGGCGCGCGCGCGGTCGGTGTGGGTTTTCCACAAGGTGCGCATATCCATCTGTTCGGTGTCGTCCGGATCGGCGCTCACCGCCTGGTGGCCGATAATAGCCTGATAGTTATTGAAGTCGGTAATGCGGAAGTCGCGCAGCATCGCGGTGCCTTCAAAGCGGGTGCCCTTGTTGAGGGTCACCACCTGCGAGCCGTCTTTCTGCTGCGACAGCTCGCCGGAATCCGCCACCACCACCGAGGGGCGCGCATTGCCTTTCGGACGCAGCTGGGCAAGGAAGACGTCATGGAAGCGGTTGCCGTTGACGCTTTCGATAAACATCACCGCGTTACCATCGCTGGCCTGCTGGAACTGGCCCTGGGCCAGCGCCGCCATACCGGGGTTGGCTTTAGCTTCGGCCAGCACCTCGTCCTGATGGCGCGACGACCACGGCCCCGCCCACATAACGTTGACCGCCGCCACCGCGCCGGTGAACAGCGCGAGGATCATCGCCGCCTTGATCAGCACGGCTTTGCTCAGGCCGCAGGCGTGCATCACCGTAATTTCACTTTCGGTGTACAGCTTGCCGAGGGTCATCAGCAGGCCAAGGAACAGACTTAACGGCAGGATAAGCTGCGCCATCTCCGGGATGCCGAGCCCCAACAGCGAGAGCACCAGATTGGTTGGGATATCGCCATCCACCGCGGCGCCGAGGATCCTGACTAATTTCTGACAAAAGAAAATCAGTAACAGGATGAATAGGATCGCCAACTGGCTTTTCAGCGTCTCACGAACCAGATATCTTATGATTATCACTATAAATACGCCCGTAAAAACCCGTTTTAGTGCAGGAAAATTGCTTGTTTCATGGCTTAAACGTCATTTATTCTCTTTGGTCGTCGAAAACGTCGCTAAGATTAAATGACTCATCGGTTCTGCATGTCAGGATCTTTTCTGACGAACCCAGGCCTTAATAACGTTAAGATTAACACGAAGTCACCGCAACAGCGGATATGAGTTACGAAAGCTTGCAATTATATACTCAATGGATTTCGAGTTGTAAGAAGGCAGCAGGGCTGTGGCCCCTGGCG
Organism: Klebsiella pneumoniae; assembly: GCF_000742135.1. Classification (GTDB taxonomy): domain Bacteria; phylum Pseudomonadota; class Gammaproteobacteria; order Enterobacterales; family Enterobacteriaceae; genus Klebsiella; species Klebsiella pneumoniae. Next base: position 96,333 of record NZ_KN046818.1, read on the forward strand.
CGCACAATGTGCCACGTCAGGGTAAGCAGGCGCAGCCGGCGCATCTGCAACTTGAAAGGCGACGAGTATAGCCGTAGCCACCACTGTTGTCTTTAAGATTCAGGAGCATAGTGCATGGAGTTCAGTGTAAAAAGCGGTAGCCCGGAGAAGCAGCGGAGCGCCTGTATCGTGGTCGGCGTCTTTGAACCACGTCGCCTCTCCCCCATCGCCGAACAACTCGATAAAATCAGCGACGGCTACATCAGCGCCCTGCTGCGTCGCGGCGAGCTGGAAGGCAAACCTGGCCAGACGTTATTGCTGCACCATGTGCCAAACATTCTGTCTGAGCGCATTCTGCTGATTGGCTGCGGCAAAGAGCGCGAGCTGGATGAGCGTCAGTATAAGCAGGTCATCCAGAAAACCATCAATACCCTGAATGATACCGGCTCAATGGAAGCCGTCTGCTTCCTGACCGAGCTGCACGTCAAAGGCCGTAACAACTACTGGAAAGTTCGCCAGGCGGTTGAAACCGCCAAAGAGACGCTGTACAGCTTCGACCAGCTGAAGACCAACAAAAGCGAGCCGCGTCGCCCGCTGCGTAAAATGGTCTTTAACGTGCCGACCCGTCGCGAGCTGACCAGCGGCGAACGCGCCATTCAGCATGGCCTGGCGATTGCCGCCGGCATCAAAGCGGCAAAAGATCTTGGCAATATGCCGCCGAACATCTGTAACGCCGCCTATCTGGCCTCTCAGGCGCGTCAGCTGGCCGATACCTACAGCAAAAACGTCATCACCCGGGTGATCGGCGAACAGCAGATGCGCGAGCTGGGGATGAACGCCTACCTCGCCGTCGGCAATGGGTCGCAGAACGAGTCGCTGATGTCGGTCATCGAATATAAAGGTAACCCGGCTGAGGACGCGCGCCCTATCGTGCTGGTCGGTAAAGGCCTGACCTTCGACTCCGGCGGTATCTCCATCAAGCCTGCCGAAGGCATGGACGAGATGAAGTACGACATGTGCGGCGCGGCGGCGGTGTACGGCGTGATGCGGATGGTTGCCGAACTGCAGCTGCCGCTGAACGTCATCGGCGTGCTGGCGGGCTGTGAAAACATGCCTGGCGGCCGCGCCTATCGTCCGGGTGACGTCCTGACCACTATGTCCGGCCAGACGGTGGAAGTGCTGAACACCGACGCCGAAGGCCGCCTGGTGCTGTGCGACGTCCTGACCTACGTTGAGCGCTTCGAGCCGGAAGCGGTTATCGACGTGGCGACGCTGACCGGGGCCTGCGTGATTGCCCTCGGCCATCACATCACCGGCCTGATGTCGAACCATAACCCGCTGGCCCATGAGCTGATCGGCGCCTCCGAACTGGCGGGCGACCGCGCATGGCGTTTGCCGCTGGCCGACGAGTTCCAGGATCAGCTGGAGTCCAATTTTGCCGATATGGCGAACATTGGCGGCCGTCCTGGCGGCGCGATCACCGCCGGCTGTTTCCTGTCACGCTTCACCCGCAAGTACAACTGGGCGCACCTCGACATCGCCGGTACTGCCTGGCGTTCCGGTAAGGCCAAAGGCGCGACCGGTCGTCCGGTGGCGCTGCTGTCGCAGTTCCTGCTCAATCGTGCGGGTTTTAACGGCGAAGAGTGATGTGACATGCCGGGTGGCGGCGATGCCTTACCCGGCCTACAAACGGCAGCACACTGTAGGCCGGGTAAGCGTAGCGCCGCCCGGCTTTGCATTTAAATCCACAACAAGAAGCCCCATATATGAAAAACGCAACGTTCTATCTTCTGGACAATGACGCCACCGTCGACGGCCTGAGCGCCGTCGAGCAGCTGGTGTGTGACATTGCCGCAGAACGTTGGCGCAACGGCAAGCGCGTCCTGATCGCCTGCGAAGATGAACAGCAGGCGATTCGCCTCGACGAGGCGCTGTGGTCGCGGCCGCCGGAGAGCTTTGTGCCGCATAATCTGGCGGGCGAAGGCCCGAGAGGCGGCGCGCCGGTAGAGATTGCCTGGCCGCAAAAGCGCAACAGCAGCCCGCGGGATATTCTTATCAGCCTGCGGCTAAACTTTGCAGATTTTGCCACCGCTTTCACAGAAGTGATAGACTTTGTCCCTTACGAAGACAATCTGAAACAACTGGCGCGCGAACGCTATAAGGCGTACCGCATGGCTGGTTTCAACCTGAACACGGCAACCTGGAAATAATGGAAAAGACATACAACCCACAAGATATCGAACAGCCGCTTTACGAGCACTGGGAAAAGCAGGGCTATTTCAAACCGAATGGTGATGAAAGCCAGGAGAGCTTCTGCATCATGATCCCGCCGCCGAACGTCACCGGCAGTTTGCATATGGGTCATGCCTTCCAGCAAACCATCATGGATACCATGATTCGCTACCAGCGCATGCAGGGCAAAAACACCCTGTGGCAGGCCGGTACCGACCACGCAGGTATCGCTACCCAGATGGTGGTTGAGCGTAAGATTGCCGCTGAAGAAGGGAAAACCCGCCACGACTACGGCCGCGACGCCTTTATCGACAAAATCTGGCAGTGGAAAGCGGAATCCGGCGGCACCATTACCCGTCAGATGCGCCGTCTCGGCAACTCCGTGGACTGGGAGCGCGAGCGCTTCACCATGGACGAGGGGCTTTCCAATGCCGTGAAAGAAGTCTTTGTTCGCCTGTACAAAGAAGACCTGATCTACCGCGGCAAACGCCTGGTTAACTGGGACCCGAAACTGCGCACCGCCATTTCCGACCTCGAAGTGGAAAACCGCGAATCGAAAGGTTCCATGTGGCACATCCGCTACCCGCTGGCCGATGGCGCGAAAACCGCTGACGGTAAAGATTACCTGGTGGTCGCCACCACCCGTCCGGAAACCCTGCTGGGCGATACCGGCGTGGCCGTTAACCCGGAAGATCCGCGCTACAAAGATCTGATTGGCAAATTCGTGGTGCTGCCGCTGGTTAACCGCCGCATCCCGATCGTGGGCGACGAGCACGCCGACATGGAAAAAGGCACCGGCTGCGTGAAGATCACCCCGGCGCACGACTTTAACGACTACGAAGTGGGTCGTCGTCACCAGCTGGCGATGATCAACATCCTTACCTTTGACGGCGACATCCGCGAAAGCGCGGAAGTCTACGACACCAAAGGCAATGAATCCGACGTCTACTCCAGCGAGATCCCGGCGGAGTTCCAGAAACTGGAACGCTTCGCGGCGCGTAAAGCCGTTGTTGCGGCAGTTGACGCCCTCGGCCTGCTGGAAGAGATCAAACCGCACGACCTGACCGTCCCTTACGGCGATCGCGGCGGCGTGGTGATCGAGCCGATGCTGACCGACCAGTGGTACGTGCGCGCGGACGTGTTGGCCAAGCCAGCAGTCGAAGCCGTTGAAAACGGCGACATTCAGTTCGTGCCGAAGCAGTACGAAAACATGTACTTCTCCTGGATGCGCGATATTCAGGACTGGTGTATCTCCCGTCAGCTGTGGTGGGGTCACCGCATCCCGGCATGGTATGACAACGACGGCAACGTCTACGTAGGCCGTAGCGAAGACGAAGTGCGTCAGGAAAACAACCTGAGCGCCGACGTTGCCCTGCGTCAGGATGAAGACGTTCTCGATACCTGGTTCTCCTCCGCGCTGTGGACCTTCTCCACCCTCGGCTGGCCGGAAAACACCGACGCCCTGCGTCAGTTCCACCCGACCAGCGTGATGGTGTCCGGCTTCGACATTATCTTCTTCTGGATCGCCCGCATGATCATGATGACCATGCACTTCATCAAAGATGAAAACGGTAAACCGCAGGTTCCGTTTAAGACCGTCTACATGACCGGTCTGATCCGCGATGACGAAGGCCAGAAGATGTCCAAGTCCAAGGGTAACGTCATTGACCCGCTGGATATGGTTGACGGTATCACCCTGCCGGAACTGCTGGAAAAACGTACCGGCAACATGATGCAGCCGCAGCTGGCGGATAAAATCCGCAAGCGTACCGAGAAACAGTTCCCGAACGGCATCGAGCCGCACGGCACCGACGCCCTGCGCTTCACCCTGGCGGCGCTGGCCTCTACCGGCCGCGACATCAACTGGGATATGAAGCGTCTGGAAGGTTACCGTAACTTCTGTAATAAGCTGTGGAACGCCAGCCGCTTCGTGCTGATGAACACCGAAGATCAGGATTGCGGTTTCAACGGCGGCGAAATGGTGCTCTCCCTCGCCGACCGCTGGATCATCGCGGAATTCAACCACACCGTGAAAGCGTATCGCGAAGCGCTGGATAACTTCCGCTTCGATATCGCCGCCGGCATCCTGTATGAGTTCACCTGGAACCAGTTCTGCGACTGGTACCTGGAGCTGACCAAGCCGGTTATGAACGGTGGCAACGAAGCGGAGCTGCGCGGGACTCGCCATACTCTGGTCACCGTGCTGGAAGGTCTGCTGCGCCTGGCGCATCCGATCATTCCGTTCATTACCGAAACCATCTGGCAGCGCGTGAAAGCGATCTGCGGGATCACCGCCGACACCATCATGCTGCAACCGTTCCCGCAGTACGATGCTTCTCAGGTGGATGACGCGGCGCTGGCCGACACCGAATGGCTGAAGCAGGCGATCGTCGCCGTGCGTAACATCCGTGCGGAAATGAACATCGCTCCGGGCAAACCGCTGGAACTGCTGCTGCGCGGCTGCAGCAAAGAGGCCGAGCGTCGTGTGAACGACAACCGCAGCTTCCTGTTGAACCTGGCGCGTCTGGAAAGCATTACCGTGCTGCCTGCCGATGATAAAGGTCCGGTCTCGGTGACCAAGATTGTCGACGGCGCCGAGCTGCTGATCCCGATGGCGGGCCTCATCAATAAAGAAGATGAGCTGGCGCGTCTGGCGAAAGAAGTGGCCAAAATCGAAGGTGAAATTGGCCGCATCGAGAGCAAGCTGGCCAACGAAGGCTTTGTCGCCCGCGCGCCGGAAGCGGTGATCGCTAAAGAGCGCGAGAAGCTGGAAGGCTACGCGGAAGCGAAAGCGAAGCTGATTGAACAGCAGGCGGTGATCGCCGCGCTGTGATCCTCCCGCCCCTTGCCACCCGGCAAGGGGCGTTTTTTATGAAACATCCTCGCTTGCGCTTTCCCCTGTCGCGATGTTATTAACATCATCATTCGTCTTTTTTGGGTAATGAGTCATTGTATGAATACGAGCGTCCCCGCGGCGACGTTGCTGCGTCGCATTACGGCGGCAGACAATGCCGCCATCGCCAGGGTCATCCGCCAGGTCTCGGCTGAATATGGCCTGACCGCCGATAAAGGCTATACGGTCGCCGACCCGAATCTCGATGAGCTGTATGAGCTGTACAGCCAGCCGGGCTCCGCCTACTGGGTGGTGGAGCAAGAGGGGGAAGTGGTTGGCGGCGGCGGCGTCGCGCCGCTCGCCTGCAGCGAGCCGGATATCTGCGAGCTGCAGAAAATGTATTTTATGACCAGCGCCCGCGGCCAGGGGCTGGCGAAGAAGCTAGCGCTGCTGGCGCTGGACTACGCCCGCGAACAAGGGTTTAAGCGCTGCTATCTGGAAACCACCGCCTTCCTGACGGAGGCGATCGGCTTATATGAACATCTTGGCTTCGAGCACATTGACGGGCCGCTGGGCTGCACCGGCCACGTGGACTGCGAAGTACGGATGCTGAAAACGCTGTAGCGCCTCGATATCGCAGGCGTCCCCGGTAGCGCTACGCTTACCGGGGCTACAGTTCGGTAGCCCGGCTAAGCGTAGCGCGAGCCGGGTATGTCCCGAATGGCACCTTACCCGTGCTCGCGGTGCCGTTTTTTTGTCGGGTGGCGGCTAACCTTACCCGACCTACGGCCCGTACCATTGCGAGCTGAAGCTCTCAACGCTATCTCTCCCCATGGCTACTGAAACTGCCGGTGTTAGTGGCTACCGGGGCTACAGGGCCCGAATATCGTGGGTTACGCCGCTACCGGCACACCGCTGTGAAAGCGGAACTCGGCCTCGGGACGGAGGATCAGCGCCGCTTCCGCCTCGCCGAGCTGGCGCACCCGCTCGCTGATATCTTCTCCGGCAATCTTCTGCGCCAGATCCAGATAGTCCTGATAGTGACGCGCCTCGGAGCGCAGCAGCGACAGGTAGAACTTTTGCAGATCGTCGTCCAGCCACGGCGCCAGGGCGGCAAAGCGTTCGCAAGAGCGGGCCTCGATATAGGCGCCGCAGATCAGCTTATCGATCAGCATCACCGGCTCATGCGAGCGCACTTCGCGCCGCAGGCCGCGGGCATAGTTGCTGGCGGTGATTTTGACGTAGGGGATATCGCGCGCCAGCATCATCTCCCGCACCTGCCAGAAATGATGCAGTTCCTCTTTAATCAACAAAATCATGCTGTCCAGCAGCTGGCGGCCCCACGGGTCGTCGGTCTGCGGCATGGCGCTTTTGTTGATCCGTTTATGCAGGGTGACAAAATCCGGCTCCGGCCCCCGGCGGTAGGTGAAGTCTTCGTACGGCTTCAGGCAGGCCAACAGTTCGTCGGCGTCAGCTTTATCCGCGACGTAGCGACGCACCAGCAGCATGGCGTTCTGCGCCGCTTTCAGCTCGCACACCATATGGTCGGTCAGCAGCAGCGGCAGGTTTTCCGGCTTGCGGGCTTCGTCAATCCACGCCTGCGGCGTCGGGCAGTGCAGGAAGTTGATAATCGGGGAAAGAATCTGCGGGTAATCCATGAAAGTTCCTTGCTATACGGCGGCAGGCGCCGCCGTATCCATCTACGACATTTGCGACTTAGTGGCGAACACCATCGTCGTCTTCATCGACATACTCTTCGTCATCGTCGTCGCCGTCTTCACCGTTCGGGTCCTCATAATAAGTGCCCCAACCGTCATACTCGACGTCATATTTTTCTGCCAGCGTCATCAGCTGTTCCACCTGGGCATCGATCAGGTCTGCGTTCAGCGCGCATTCGCTCAGAATATCGCAGCAGATGACCATGTCACCCTCTTCCACTTCCAGCTCTTCGGGCTCGGTCACTTCGTAGCCCAGCTTGAACGCTTCAACCGCCACTTTCTCCAGGGTTTCGAAATCGTCTGCAGAGAGGTGATGCTCAATCGTGTACAGTGCGTCCGGATCGCTGCCATCTTCCAGCAGCTCTTCGATAATCAGACGCGTCTCTTCACGCTGTTCTTCCAGGTGTTCCGGGTTTGCCATGGCTCGTTCCTCATAATGTGCGGCAGTTATCCCTATTGTCACATACCGCCGTCATTGCCTCCACTTCTCAGTGAAAGATTTCGATCACAGACTTGCAAATGAATATTCATACATATAAATTGAATTTTAATTCAATTAGTGGCCTATGCCAGGTGAGGGAACCATGTCTGCGTTTTACCAGAAGCATTTTTTAAAGTTACTCGATTTTACGCCTGCAGAAATCACCGCCCTGCTCGAGCTGGCGGCAAAGCTGAAAGCCGATAAGAAAAACGGTATCGAAGTCCAGAAACTGGCAGGGAAAAACATCGCGCTCATCTTCGAAAAAGACTCAACCCGTACACGATGCTCTTTCGAAGTTGCCGCATACGATCAGGGCGCCCGCGTGACCTATCTGGGGCCAAGCGGCAGCCAGATTGGCCATAAAGAGTCGATCAAGGACACCGCCCGCGTGCTCGGACGGATGTACGACGGCATTCAGTACCGCGGCCACGGCCAGGAAGTGGTAGAGACCCTGGCGCAATACGCCGGCGTGCCGGTGTGGAACGGCCTCACCAACGAGTTCCACCCCACCCAGCTGCTGGCGGACCTGCTGACCATGAAAGAGCATCTGCCGGGCAAAGCCTTTAACCAGATGACGCTGGTCTACGCCGGCGACGCGCGCAACAACATGGGCAATTCGATGCTGGAAGCCGCCGCGTTGACCGGTCTGGATCTGCGCCTGGTGGCGCCATCGGCCTGCTGGCCGGAGGCCGCGCTGGTGGAGACCTGCACCGCGCTGGCCAAACAGCAGGGCGGCAACATCACCCTGACGGAAGATATCGCCGCGGGGGTGAAAGGCGCCGATTTTATCTATACCGACGTCTGGGTCTCAATGGGCGAGGCGAAGGAAAAATGGGCCGAACGTATCGCCCTGCTGCGCGACTATCAGGTTAACAGCGCGATGCTGGCGCTGACCGGCAACCCGCAGGTCAAGTTCCTCCACTGCCTGCCGGCGTTCCACGACGACCAGACCACGCTGGGCAAACAGATGGCTGCCGATTACGGCCTGCACGGCGGCATGGAGGTGACTGACGAGGTGTTTGAGTCGGCGGCGAGCGTGGTCTTCGACCAGGCGGAAAACCGGATGCACACCATCAAAGCGGTGATGGTGGCGACGCTGAGCAAATAGCCCCTCGCTCGCGGCTGTGTCCCGGATGGCACGGCGTTCATCCGGGATTCGGTTCGCCATTTTACGCCATCAGCATCTTCACCACCGCTTTGCGCACCTTCGCCGGGGCGCCAACGGCGCACAGCGGTTTATGCACTTCGCCGGGATAAAACACCACAAAGTCCCCTTCGTTAAGGATCACCGTTTTCTCCTGCTGGCCTTCGGCAAGAAAAGCGATGTCTTTCTCCGCCAGCCAGTCGGTCTGCGGCTCTCCTGGCGGCAAGGTGCTGCAGGTCATCCCCTCGCTGCCGCGGAGCACAATCTGGATATCGAGATAGCGAGCATGGTACTCCGCGCGGCGCGCGGCCTGCGGCTCGGTGGTGTCTTCAGAAATCAGATAAAACAGGTTGTCGCCGTCGATAGCGTGTTTACCCAGCGGCGTCGCCTCGCTGACCTGAGCGATAACGTGTTCGATAGCCTCGCGCAGCGCGGCAGGCAGCCATGGCTGCAGATGGTGGATATTGCCAATAATCATTGCTTACCTCAAATATAAAACAGCATTTCATTTTATCGTGTTATACCCCCATCGCGGCTGCCATACCAGTACAGTTTCACACTTCTTTGCGCTGGCGCACTTTTCGACAGGCAAACGATTACCTGTTTGTGAATGAATCGCTTGATCGTCATAACGGTCTGCGTATAATGCCAGTCGTTTTGCCGGGAGGAAGCATGGCCAATTGTGTACGACATTCTGTCTTAGCGCGTCTCAATGCAGACGCTGGCCTGCCGTTTTTCTTTCCGTTGCTCATTGGATTCCCGAAGCCCCTTATTTAAGGGGCTTTTTTTTTGCCCAGGCGTCAGGAGATAAGCATGGCTAACCCGCTATATCAAAAACATATCATTTCCATAAACGATCTCAGCCGCGAAGACCTCGAACTGGTGCTGGCGACGGCGGCAAAGCTGAAAGCCAATCCACAACCCGAGCTGCTGAAGCATAAGGTTATCGCCAGCTGTTTCTTTGAAGCCTCGACCCGCACCCGCCTCTCTTTTGAAACCTCGATGCACCGCCTGGGCGCCAGCGTGGTCGGCTTTTCCGACAGCGCCAACACCTCACTGGGCAAAAAAGGGGAAACGCTGGCGGATACCATCTCCGTCATCAGCACCTACGTCGACGCCATCGTGATGCGTCATCCGCAGGAGGGCGCCGCGCGCCTGGCGACCGAATTCTCCGGCGGCGTGCCGGTACTGAACGCCGGCGACGGCGCTAACCAGCACCCGACCCAAACCCTGCTCGACCTGTTCACCATTCAGGAGACCCAGGGCCGCCTCGAAAACCTCAACGTGGCGATGGTCGGCGATCTGAAGTATGGCCGTACCGTCCACTCCCTGACCCAGGCGCTGGCCAAATTCAACGGCAACCGCTTCTACTTCATCGCCCCGGACGCGCTGGCCATGCCGCAGTACATCCTCGATATGCTCGATGAAAAAGGCATCGCCTGGAGCCTGCATAGCGCCATCGACGACGTGATGGCGGAAGTGGATATTCTGTACATGACCCGCGTGCAGAAAGAGCGTCTGGATCCGTCGGAATACGCCAACGTCAAAGCGCAGTTCGTCCTGCGCGCCGCCGACCTCGAAGGGGCGCGCGCCAACATGAAAGTGCTGCACCCGCTGCCGCGCATTGATGAAATCACCACCGATGTCGATAAAACACCGCACGCCTGGTACTTCCAGCAGGCCGGTAACGGCATCTTCGCCCGCCAGGCGTTACTGGCACTGGTACTGAATAGCGAGCTGGCACTGTAAGGGGGAATGAGAGATGACACACGACAATAAACTGCAGGTAGAAGCGATCAAACGCGGCACCGTGATTGACCATATCCCGGCGCAGGTCGGCTTTAAGCTGCTCACCCTGTTCAAACTGACCGAAACCGACCAGCGCATCACCATCGGCCTGAACCTGCCCTCCGGCGAGATGGGCCGCAAGGATTTGATTAAAATCGAGAACACCTTCCTGACCGACGAGCAGGTTAACCAGCTGTCGCTGTACGCCCCGCAGGCGACGGTAAACCGCATTGATGATTACGAAGTGGTGGGCAAATCCCGCCCGAGCCTGCCGGATCGTATCGACAGCGTGCTGGTCTGTCCGAACAGCAACTGTATCAGCCACGCCGAACCGGTTTCTTCCAGTTTTGCAGTGAAAAAACGCGCTGATGACATCGCACTCAAATGTAAATACTGCGAAAAAGAGTTTTCTCATTATGTGGTGCTGGCCAACTAAATGCGGTTGGTATTGGTGGTAGGCCTCCCTATAATGGCTACCACCCTACGCTTCGTCCTTCAGGCGGCGTCTGCGCCGGCGATACAGCGCTTACCGCCTGGCGGCAACCTGAATGATTTTGCGTAACATTACTCAGTTCATCTGGAGATAACATGAGCAAAACTATTGCGACGGAAAATGCACCAGCGGCGATTGGCCCCTACGTTCAGGGCGTTGACCTCGGCAGCATGATCATCACCTCTGGCCAGATCCCGGTCGACCCGAAAACCGGCAGCGTCCCGGAAGACGTGTCCGCGCAGGCGCGCCAGTCGCTGAACAACGTGAAAGCGATCGTTGAAGCCGCAGGCCTCACCGTCGGCGATATCGTCAAGACCACCGTATTCGTCAAAGATCTCAACGATTTCGCTACCGTTAACGCCACCTACGAAGCGTTCTTCACCGAGCATAACGCCACCTTCCCGGCGCGCTCCTGCGTTGAAGTCGCACGTCTGCCGAAAGACGTGAAGATCGAGATCGAAGCCATCGCCGTGCGTCGCTGATCGCTAACCTCGGCATGAAAAAAGGCAGCCAGTGGCTGCCTTTTTTACGTGGGTCATCCGAAAACGCGTCTCTCACTGCCAGCCGTAGCGGCGGCTGTAGAAGCCCTTCACGGCCTGGGTCAGCACCATATAGCCCGCCAGGATCGCTACCAGCCATGGGAAGTAGCTCAGCGGCAGGGCCTGCAGCTGCAGGTAGCTAGCCAGCGGCGAGAACGGCAGCGCGATACCCACCGCCATCACCACCAAGGTCATGGCGAACAGCGGCCAGGCGGCCCGGCTCTGAACGAACGGAATGCGACGGGTGCGGATCATGTGCACAATCAGCGTTTGCGACAGCAGCCCTTCGATAAACCAGCCGGACTGGAACAGGGTCTGCATCTCCACGGTATTGGCGTGGAACACCCACCACATCAGGCCGAAGGTGAGGATATCGAAAATCGAGCTGATCGGTCCAAAGAAGACCATAAAGCGCCCGAGATCGGCCGGGTTCCAGCGCTGCGGCTTGCGGATCTGCTCATCATCGACGTTATCAAACGGGATCGCCACTTGGGAGACATCGTACAGCAGGTTCTGAATCAACAGGTGCAGCGGCAGCATCGGCAGAAACGGCAGGAAGGCGCTGGCCACCAGCACGCTGAAAACGTTGCCGAAGTTGGAGCTGGCGGTCATTTTGATGTACTTGAGCATGTTGGCGAAGGTGCGGCGGCCTTCGATTACCCCCTCCTCCAGCACCATCAGGCTCTTCTCCAGCAGAATGATATCCGCCGCCTCGCGGGCGATATCCACCGCGCCGTCGACCGAGATGCCGATATCCGCCGCGCGCAGCGCCGGGGCGTCGTTGATGCCGTCGCCCATAAAGCCCACCACGTGACCTTCACGCTTGAGCAGCGTCACGATACGCTCTTTATGCAGCGGCGCCAGGCGGGCGAACAGCGTGGTGCGTTTGGCCAGCGCCGCCAGTTCGTCGTCGCACATGGCTTCGATCTGGCTGCCAATCACCACTTCGCCAGCATCCAGTCCCACTTCATGGCACACCTTCGCCGCCACCAGCTCGCTGTCGCCGGTGAGGATCTTCACCGTGATGCCGCTGGCCTTCAGCGCCTTCAGCGCCGGGGCGGTGGTCTCTTTCGGCGGATCGAGGAAGGCGATGTAACCTTCAAGGATCAGGTCCGACTCATCGGCGCGCTGGTAGTCGCCTTCGCGGGCCGGCAGGTATTTAGTCGCCACCGCCACCACCCGCAGCCCCTGCCGGTTGAGGGTATCGGTCACCCGGCGAATGCGGCGCAGCATGGTGTCGTCCAGCGGTACGATATCGCCGTTGTAGCGCACCTGGGTCGAGACGTTGAGGATCTCCTGCAGCGCCCCTTTGCAGATCAGCTGATGCGCGGCGTCATCCTCCTTCACCACCACCGACATGCGGCGGCGTTCGAAGTCGAAGGGTATCTCATCCACCTTCTGCCAGCGTTCCGCCAGCCCGCGGGCGGCATCCAGCTCAACGCCCTCCAGCACCGCGGTGTCGAGCAGGTTTTTCAGGCCGGTCTGGTAGTGGCTGTTGAGCCAGGCGGCATGCAGTACCCGCTCGCAGACCTTGCCGGAGACGTCGGTATGGTTCTCCAGCACAATCTTATCCTGGGTCAGGGTGCCGGTTTTATCAGTGCAGAGGATGTCCATCGCGCCGAAATTCTGAATGGCGTCGAGGTGCTTCACGATGACCTTTTGCTTCGACAGCTTCACCGCCCCGCGCGCCAGCGTCGAAGTGACAATCATCGGCAGCATCTCCGGCGTCAAGCCGACCGCCACCGACAGCGCGAATAGCGCCGCCTCCCACCAGTCGCCTTTGGTGTAGCCATTGATCAGCAGCACCACCGGGGCCATCACTAGCATAAAGCGAATCAGCAGCATGCTGACCCGGCTGATGCCCTTCTGAAAGGCGTTCGGCTCGCTCTCCTGTTCACTGACGCGGCCGGCCAGCTGGCCAAACCAGGTGCGGCCGCCGGTGGCGAAGACGATGGCCTGCGCCGAGCCGCTCACCACGTTGGTGCCCATAAAGCACAGGGTGTCGCACTCCAGCGGGTTTTGCTGCAGCGGATCGCGGCTGCGGGCCACTTTCTCCACCGGCAGCGATTCGCCGGTCAGCGAGGCCTGGGCGACGAACAGATCCCGCGCCTGCAGGATACGCAGGTCCGCCGGGATCATATCCCCCGCCGACAACCGGATAATGTCGCCCGGCACCAGCTGGTCGATAGGCAGCTCCAGCCAGCGGCTCTCCCCCTGCTCGTTCACCACCCGCAGCACGGTGGCGGTGTTGCTCACCATCGCCTTCAGCGCATCCGCCGCTTTGGTCGAGCGCGCCTCCTGGATGAAATTGAGCAATGTCGAGATCCCCACCATCAGGGCGATAACCCCGGCGGCGAACAGATCCTCGGTGGAATAGGAGACGATGCCGAGCACGGTCAGCAGCAGGTTGAACGGGTTGCGATAGCAGGTCCACAGATGCACCCACCACGGGGAGGGCTTCTGCGCCGGGATCTGGTTGTCACCATGTTTGAGAATTTTCGCCGCCACTTCGCCTTCATTGAGCCCTTCAGGGTGGCTGTCAAAGGCGCGCCAGATCTCCTGGTCGTCCATCGCCGCCACGTTCAGGCAATGCTGACCAAGCGATTCAGGAATGGGGCCACTCGCCAGATGGCGGGCGTCCGGCAGCGGATCGCGCTGGACTAAACGACGTGGCAGATGGCGGCTAAGCTGCGCGAACAGCTGCCGGGTATAATTTTTCAGCATAAACAGTCCCTCCGCGCTCGCCAAAGCGAACGCAGCGTTGCCGACGGGCGTAGCAAAACCTACCTGTCAGGCATGTTATTTTTATGGCAGGGACATCAAGGACGTCACTGCTTTACGCTTTCCGGTAAAGCAGTGTTAAACAGGCTTACCGGAAAGAAAGGTTGCTCCATCGAGGATGAGGAGTGGGATCGGGGTCCATAACTATCTCCGGTAAGTGAATATAAACGGCGCGAATTATAGCGCCCTCGCTGAGGATTGTGTGGCAATAATGGCGATGATAAACCCGCGCAACTAAACCGAACGTAAACCAGACTTTGCTCATTGCGGTTTGGTTGAGTAGCATTAGGCTCACTTCTACCATCCCTGACGAGAATTCCGCATGCAGAACCGGCTGACCATCAAAGATATCGCGCGCTTAAGCGGCGTAGGGAAATCGACGGTATCCCGCGTCCTTAACAACGAGAGCGGGGTCAGCGAACGGACCCGCGAGCGCGTCGAAGCGGTGATGCAGCAGCACGGTTTCTCGCCCTCCCGTTCCGCCCGCGCCATGCGCGGCCAGAGCGATAAAGTGGTGGCGATTATCGTCACCCGTCTCGATTCGCTGTCGGAAAACCTTGCCGTGCAGACCATGCTGCCCGCCTTTTATGAGCAGGGTTACGATCCGATTATGATGGAGAGCCAGTTCTCCCCGGCGTTGGTGGAGGAGCATCTCGGCATGCTCGCCCGGCGCAATATTGACGGCGTGGTGCTGTTCGGTTTTACCGGCATCGACGAAGCGATGCTCGCCCCCTGGCGCGACACCCTGGTGCTGATGGCCCGCGACGCTCCCGGCTTCGCCTCGGTGTGCTATGACGACGAGGGAGCCATCACGCTGCTGATGCAGCGGCTCTACGATCGCGGACACCGCCACATCAGTTTTCTTGGCGTACCGCACAGCGACGTCACCACCGGCGAACGCCGCCATCTGGCCTATCTCACCTTCTGTGAAAAGCATCGTCTGACGCCCACCGCCGCCCTGCCGGGGCTGGGCATGAAGCAGGGATATGACACCGTCGCCAGCGTGCTGATGGCTGAAACCAGCGCCCTGGTCTGCGCGACGGATACCCTCGCTCTCGGCGCCAGCAAGTACCTCCAGCAGCAGGGTCGCGATGCGCTGCAGCTCGCCAGCGTCGGCAGCACGCCGCTGATGAAGTTTCTCCACCCGGAAATCTTGACCGTCGATCCGGGCTATGCCGAGTCCGGACGCCGGGCCGCCCGGCAGTTGATCGAGCAGATCGCCGGCAGCATCGATCCCCGCCAGATCGTGATTCCCGCCGCCCTCAATTAATCTCGCTCGGGCGATTTATGTGATCGTCGCCGGGTTTCGGGAACGTTCCCATTTTGCAAATTAAACGGAACGGTTAGGATGCCCTCAAGGTAAAAACGGCATCTCTCCCCTCTGTTTTTGAGGCTTCATCATGACCAAAGTAAACCAGCAGGACATCGATAAACTGATCGAACTGGTGGGCGGGCGCGGTAACATCGCCACCGTCAGCCACTGTATTACCCGTTTGCGCTTTGTGCTGAACGACCCGGCCATCGCCAGACCAAAAGAGATTGAGCAGCTGCGCATGGTGAAGGGATGCTTCACTAACGCCGGCCAGTTCCAGGTGGTCATCGGCACCGAGGTGGGCGATTACTACAAGGCCCTGCTGGCGACCACCGGCCAGACCTCCGCCGATAAAGAGCAGGTCAAGCAGGCCGCGCGGCAAAATATGAAGTGGCATGAACAGTTAATCTCGCACTTCGCCGAGATCTTCTTTCCCCTGCTGCCGGCCCTGATCAGCGGCGGTCTGATCCTCGGTTTCCGCAACGTTATCGGCGACCTGCCCATGAGCAATGGCCAGACGCTGGCCCAGATGCACCCGTCGCTGAAAACCATCTATGACTTCCTGTGGCTGATTGGCGAGGCGATCTTCTTCTATCTGCCGGTGGGGATCTGCTGGTCAGCGGTGAAGAAGATGGGCGGCACGCCGATCCTCGGGATCGTCCTTGGCGTCACCCTCGTCTCCCCGCAGCTGATGAACGCCTATCTCCTCGGCCAGCAGGTGCCGGAGGTGTGGAACTTCGGCCTGTTTACCATTGCCAAAGTCGGCTACCAGGCGCAGGTGATCCCGGCCCTGCTGGCTGGCCTGGCCTTAGGCTTTATCGAGACGCGCCTCAAGCGCATTGTGCCTGACTACCTCTACCTGGTGATTGTCCCGGTCTGCTCGCTGATCCTCGCGGTGTTCCTCGCGCACGCCATTATCGGTCCGTTCGGCCGCCTGATCGGCGACGGCGTGGCCTTCGCGGTACGCCATCTGTTAACCGGCAGCTTCGCGCCGATCGGCGCCGCGCTGTTCGGCTTCCTCTACGCGCCGCTGGTGATTACCGGTGTCCACCAGACCACCCTCGCTATCGATATGCAGATGATCCAGAGCATGGGCGGTACCCCGGTGTGGCCGCTGATTGCGCTGTCGAATATTGCCCAGGCGTCGGCGGTGGTCGGCATCATCATCGCCAGCCGCAAGCAGAATGAACGTGAAATCTCGGTACCGGCGGCGATCTCCGCCTATCTCGGGGTCACCGAGCCAGCGATGTACGGTATCAACCTGAAATACCGCTTCCCGATGCTGTGCGCAATGATTGGCTCTGGCCTCGCCGGCCTGCTGTGCGGCCTGAACGGCGTGCTGGCGAACGGCATCGGCGTCGGCGGCCTGCCGGGGATCCTCTCCATCCAGCCTACCTACTGGCAGGTGTACGCCATGGCGATGGCTATCGCGGTGGTGGTGCCGATTATCCTCACCAGCGTGGTGTATCAGCGCAAGTACCGTCAGGGCACCTTGCAGATTGTCTAACTTCTTCTTTCGGGGCGCCTTTGGCGCCCCTCGTTGCAGCAGGAAAGTACTATGAATCATCTCCCCCACTGGTGGCAAAACGGCGTTATTTATCAAATCTATCCGAAGAGTTTTCAGGATACCACCGGCAGCGGTACCGGCGACCTGCGCGGCGTCACCTCCCGCCTCGACTATCTGCAAAAGCTTGGGGTCGACGCCATCTGGCTGACGCCGTTCTACGTCTCACCGCAGGTAGATAACGGCTACGACGTGGCGAACTACACCGCCATCGATCCCTCCTACGGCACGATGGCCGACTTTGACGCCCTGGTGGCGGAGGCGAAGGCCCGCGGCATCCGTATCGTGCTGGATATGGTGCTGAACCACACGTCGACCGAACATGAATGGTTCCGTCAGTCGCTGAATAAGGAGAGTCCCTACCGCCAGTTCTATATCTGGCGCGATGGCGAACCGGACGCCCTGCCGAACAACTGGCGCTCTAAATTTGGCGGTAACGCCTGGCAGTGGCACGCCGACAGCGGGCAGTATTATCTGCACCTGTTCGCCATTGAGCAGGCGGATCTCAACTGGGAGAATCCGGCGGTGCGCGCCGAGCTGAAAAAGGTCTGCGAATTCTGGGCTGACCGCGGCGTCGACGGTCTGCGCCTCGACGTGGTCAACCTGATCTCAAAAGACCAGACCTTTCCCTGCGATCTGGACGGGGATGGCCGCCGCTTCTATACCGACGGCCCGCGGGTGCATGAGTTCCTGCAGGAGATGAGCCGCGATGTCTTCACCCCGCGTAACCTGATGACCGTCGGCGAGATGTCCTCCACCTCGCTGGAGCACTGCCAGCAGTACGCCGCGCTGGACGGCCGCGAGCTGTCGATGACCTTTAACTTCCACCATTTAAAAGTCGATTATCCCGGCGGAGAGAAATGGACCCTCGCCCGCCCGGACTATGTGGCGCTGAAGGCGCTGTTCCGCCACTGGCAGCAGGGAATGCACAATCGGGCGTGGAACGCGCTGTTCTGGTGTAACCACGATCAGCCGCGCATCGTGTCGCGCTTTGGCGACGAAGGCGAGTACCGGGTGACGGCGGCGAAGATGCTGGCGATGGTGCTGCACGGCATGCAGGGCACGCCCTATATCTACCAGGGCGAAGAGATCGGCATGACCAATCCGCACTTCAGCAGCATCAGCGATTACCGTGACGTCGAAAGCCACAATATGTTTATCGAACGTGCGGCGCAGGGGCAAAGCCCGGACGAACTGCTGGCGATCCTCGCCAGCAAGTCGCGCGACAACAGCCGCACGCCGATGCCGTGGCACGCCGGCGAGAACGGTGGCTTCAGCGACGGTGAGCCGTGGATCGGCCTTGGCGATAATTACCAGGAGATCAACGTCGAGGCGGAGCTGGCGGACCCCGATTCGGTGTTTTATGCCTATCAGCAGCTGATTACGCTGCGTAAAACCCTGCCGCTACTGACCTGGGGCGATTACGAGGATCTGCTGCCGGAGCATCCGTCGCTGTGGTGCTATCGTCGTCAGTGGCAGGGGCAAACGCTGGTAGTCGCCGCTAACCTGAGCCGCGAGCTGCAGGCCTGGCAGCCCGCTGAGGCCCCGGGCGAGTGGAAGATGATCATCAGCAACTATGCCGAGACCACCCCGCGCCCGACCGGGCTGACGCTGCGGCCGTTCGAAGCGATATGGTGGCTGCAGGGATAACGCTTTTCCCCGGTGGCGCAACGCTCACCGGGGCTACGATTCGTCAGGCTGGAAGTTATGCGCGGTCGGCATCAGCAATCGCAGCGCTCGCTTGTGGTTGCGCCGAGGCGTGCTCTTCTTTTGCCTTTAGCCGATCCCAGGCGCGGAAGAACGGATAGTAGACCACCAGCGAAATCGCTAAATTCACCACCTGCAGCACCGTGCCGGAGATATGCCCTCCGGTCGCCAGATAGCCGCTGATGAAGATCGGCGTGGTGAACGGCAGCGCGATTCCGGCGGGCGGCGCCACCAGCCCGGTCGCCATCGCGGTATAGGACACGATCACCAGCAGCACCGGCGTTAAAATAAACGGCAGGAAAAAGTACGGGTTCATCACCAGCGGGATGCCAAACACCATCGGCTCGCTGATGTTAAACAATGCCCCGGGCGCGGCAATTTTCCCCAGCTGCTTCATCTGCTGGCTACGGCTACGCAGCAACATAAAAATCACCAGCCCCAGCAGCGCGCCGGTACCTCCGGGGGCAATCCACAGATCGTAAAACTGCTGAGTAATGATATGCGGGATCGGCTGACCGTTCTGGAAGGCCGTCAGGTTCTCTGACATATTCGACAGCCATACCGGCTGGATAAACACCAGTACGATCGCGTCGCCGTGCAGGCCCAGGGTCCACAAAATACCAATCAAAATGACTGAAATAATCATGCCCGGCAGCGTACCGCCGACGTGATGCATCGGAATACCGATCAAAGTGGCGATCATGCTGTTGATGTCGCCGAACGGCGAGGCCTCGACCGCCAGGCGCAGCGCCAGCACCACCGCCAGCACGCAGAAGCCGGGGATCAGGGCGAGGAATGATTTCGCCACTGCCGGCGGCACGCCGTCCGGCATGCGGATAACGAGATTGCGGCTGGCGACCAAACGATAAATCTCCGTCGACAGCAGCGAAATGACAATGGCGACAAACAGCCCCTGGCTGCCGACCATGCTCACCGGGATCACCCCTTTAATCACCTCCGCCGCGCCGTGTACCGGCGTAAACAGCGTGTTCTGCGGGATCGTCATCATGAAGGCCACCAGCGACATCGCTCCAGCGCTCAGCGGATCGAGAGTGCGATACTTCTCCGCCAGCCGGTAGGCGATGCCGAAGCTGGAAATCAGCGCCATGATGTCGTAGGTCGCTTTCACCGGGTACAACATTTTATCGCGCCAGACCTCGCCAAACAGGCTGCTCATCATATCGGCATAGCCGGGGATCGGCAGGTAGGCGAAAATCAGGAAGAATGAGCCAATCAACATAAACGGCATATTGAGAATGATGCCGTCGCGCACCGACAGGACGTGCTTTTGCCCGGCGATTCTCAGCGCCGCCGGCATGACGTAACGTTCAATCCAGCTTGTATTCGACATGGTGTGCTCCCGAGGGGAAATAGCGGTCAGTTAAATTGCGTCAGCCATTGACGGTTGATGGTTAATACTTCATCCAGCAGCGCCTGGGCATCGGTGACGTTACCGACCAGCGGGTTGGTCACCAGCGCCAGCAGTGCGCTTTCGCGACAGCCGTGTACCGCGGCTTCAATCGTCAACCGCTCGAAGGCTTTCACCTGCTGGGTCAGGCCATTCATCGCCGGCGGCAGCGGGCCGAACGCCAGCGGCCGCGCCCCTTGCGCATCAATAATGCTGTTGGTTTCCACCACCGCATCATCATCCAGGCCATGAATCGCGCCGTTGTTGCGGGTATTCACCACCATCTCCGCGCCCAGGTTGTTGTAGATCGCGTTGATAAGCTCGACGGCCACCTCCGAGTAGTAGGCGCCGCCGCGAAAGCTCAGTTGCTCCGGTTTTTCTTCCAGCTGCGGGTCGGCGTACAGCGCAAACAGCTCCTGCTCGACTTTCATCACCTGTTCGGCGCGGGTGCCCTTGGTTTTCGCCGCGGCGATCTCTTCCGCCAGCATCGCCGGCGTCAGCCAAAAATAGCGATGATAGGGGCACGGAATCGCCTTCAGCGCGCGCAGGAATTCCGCTGGCCACGGCAGCTCTTTAATGTTGTTCATCGACAGCGCCTTACCGTCGCACAGCATGTCGATCACCTTGCCGGTGACATCCTCACGCCCCTGTAGCACCTTATGCACCCAGACCATATGGTTGAGCCCGGCAAAGCGCAGTTTCACTTCGGACTCCTGGGCGCCCAACATCCCGACGATCATGTGCTGCATGTTGATCGGCACGTTGCACAGGCCGATGATCTTCGCCTTGCTGTAGCGGCTGACCGCCTCGGTGACGATCCCCGCCGGATTAGTAAAATTGAGAATGAACGCTTCCGGCGCCAGCTGTTCCACTTTGCGCGCCACCTCAAGGATCACCGGGATCGTCCGCAGCGCCTTGGCAAAACCGCCGACGCCGGTGGTCTCCTGGCCCAGCAGGTGGTACTTGAGACCCAGCCGCTCATCGGCGGCGCGCGCCGCCAGCTGTCCGACACGCAGCTGGGTCAGCACAAAGCTGGCGCCGCGGATGGCCTCATCGAGCGTAAAGTGGACGCTGACCGCCACCTGCTCCAGCCCTTTATGTTTCAGCATCCGCCGGGTCAGCGCGGCGATGATCTCCACCTTTTCCCGGCCGGATTCGACATCTACCAGCGCCAGCTCTGTGACCGGAAGCTGCTCGTAACGAACGATAATCCCTTCAATAAGCTCCGGCGTGTAGCTGCTGCCGCCGCCGATAACGGCAATTTTCAGTGCTTGCATAGTGTCCTCTTTTCGGATTTTCGGCATACAGAGCGCCGCGCGCGATCGCCAGGACCGCACGTGATGATGATGAAAAACGGGAAGAGAAAATTAGTGTTCGAGCAGGGCTAGCGCTTTATCCAACACCGCAGCGCCGCGCATCATGCCGTAGTCAGCCATATCGATCACCGCCACCGCCTTGCCCTGCGGCGCGGCCAGCGCGGCCAGCCGTCCGGCTTCATATTTAACCTGCGGCCCGAGCAGGATGACGTCGGCGTTTGGCAATTCGCGTTCAAATTCCGCCACCGCCACCGCATAGATTTCCAGCGCCAGCGCACGCTGCTGGGCTTCTGCTTTCATTTTGTTCACCAGCATGCTGGTCGACATGCCTGCGGCACAACAGAGTACGATTCGTGGCATTGCGCTTCCCCTTTACGTGTTATCGCTTCAGCCCTCAGGGCCTGGACGACTATATTGTTAAGATTGTGTGATAGTGAAGGCTATATGAAAATAATTTTCACCGATGTGATCGAGGCTCAATTTTTACGCATTTTTATCGCCAGGGCGTCACCCTTTACTGCTCTGACCATAGGAAATATGCGGCGTGGGTGCTATAAAGAGAGACAGTCGATAATTGAAAAATATTTTCAAATGCGGGTTTTGCCAAAGGGAACATGAGGATGGATATCGTAGGTCAGCTGCAGGAAGGAATGCGCCGCTTTAGTGCCCAGGAGTCGCGCGTCGCCACCTTTATTCTACAAAATCTAAGCTTTACCGCCAGCGCCTCTATTGACGAGCTGGCAGCCAGCGCGGGGGTCAGCCCTGCCACCATTACCCGCTTCGCCCGCTCGGTGGGCTGCGATGATATTCGTGATCTGCGTAAACAGCTGGCGCAGGCCAGCGAAAGGCGCGCCAGCTGGCTTACGCCGGACAGCGCCGCCCTGCCCGTCGCCTGGCGCGACAAACTTAGCAGCCTTGGCGTTACCCTAACTCGTCAGCTAGGCCATACCGCAGAAGCGGCGGTGGAAAAGTGTAAATCGCGCCTGCTGAGCGCCCGTGCGGTACACTGCTTCGCCCTTGGCGCCCAGGACGTGACGCTGGCCGCGCTGCTCCAGCATCAGCTACTGCCCTCCGGCATCGCGATTAATCTCTGCCAGGATGCGGCGCTGATGCGGCTGACCGCCAGCACCCTCAATGACGATCATCTGCTGCTGGTGCTGGCCACTGCCGAGGCCAACCCTGTGTTGCAAAGCGCCACTTTGCAGGCGCGTACGCAGGGAGTGACCATTATTGCTCTGACGCCGGAACAGCACGCCCTTGGCGATATGGCCAGCGCCATCCTGCCGCTGCCCGCTGACCCGCAGCAGGCTCGCTATGCCCTGCTACTGCTGGTCGATCTGCTTAACGATACGTTGATTGCCTGAATATTTGCCCGTTTCATGCGTGAACGGGCTCGATTTTTGCTTATATTTTAAGCGCCTAAATTTACATTTATCGCCAGCGCCCATCATCCGTACTCTCACCTTTTTACCTTGTTCTGTGTCAATAAAATCGCAAACATCTTTGATGCAAATCACTACATATAGAACTTAAAATGCGCCTCGGCCCAACATGTTGTATTAATCGTCTATTATGTCACCATATCTTGTCGATGTCTGGCGGTGATGAGATGTGGATAAAACGGGCCGGATCCGAAGGTAAACAGCACGAGCCGTAGCGTGCAGCGCCTTCGGGATAACCTCCGCCTCTGTGGATAACCTGTTCTATATATGGAGTGATCATGACACCGCATGTGATGAAACGTGATGGCTGTAAAGTGCCGTTCAACTCAGAGCGCATTCAGGAAGCAATTCTGCGTGCAGCTAAAGCAGCGGGAGTCGATGACGCAGACTATTGCGCCACCGTCGCAGAAGTCGTTAGCCAACAAATGCAGGGCCGCGCCCAGGTCGACATCAACGAGATCCAGACCGCGGTGGAAAACCAGCTGATGTCCGGCCCCTATAAGCAGCTGGCGCGCGCCTACATTGAGTATCGCCATGACCGCGATAGCCAGCGTGAGAAGCGCGGCCGTCTCAATCAGGAGATCCGCGGCCTCGTCGAGCAGACCAACTCCGCGCTGCTCAACGAAAACGCCAACAAGGACAGTAAAGTCATCCCGACCCAGCGCGACCTGCTGGCTGGGATCGTCGCCAAGCACTACGCCCGGCAGCACCTGCTGCCCCACGATGTGGTGATGGCTCACGAACGCGGCATGATCCACTATCATGACCTCGATTACTCGCCCTTCTTCCCGATGTTCAACTGCATGCTGATCGACCTGAAAGGCATGCTGACCCAGGGCTTTAAGATGGGCAACGCGGAGATCGAGCCGCCGAAGTCTATCTCTACCGCCACCGCGGTGACGGCGCAGATCATCGCCCAGGTCGCCAGCCATATTTACGGCGGCACCACCATCAACCGCATCGATGAAGTGCTGGCGCCGTTCGTCAGCGAAAGCTTCAAAAAGCATCGCAAAATCGCCGAAGAGTGGCAGATCCCGGATGCCGAAGGCTATGCCCGCGCCCGTACCGAAAAAGAGTGTTACGACGCCTTCCAGTCGCTGGAGTATGAGGTTAACACACTGCATACCGCCAACGGCCAGACGCCGTTCGTCACCTTCGGATTCGGCCTTGGCACCAGCTGGGAATCGCGGCTGATCCAGCAGTCGATTCTGCGCAACCGCATTGCCGGCCTCGGTAAAAATCGCAAAACCGCGGTGTTCCCGAAACTGGTGTTCGCGATCCGCGACGGCCTGAACCATAAGTTCGGTGACCCGAACTACGACATCAAACAGCTGGCGCTGGAGTGCGCCAGCAAGCGCATGTACCCGGATATCCTCAACTACGATCAGGTGGTGAAAGTCACCGGGTCGTTTAAAACGCCGATGGGCTGCCGCAGCTTCCTCGGGGTATGGGAAAACGAGAACGGCGAGCAGGTGCATGATGGACGCAATAACCTCGGCGTGATCAGTCTCAACCTGCCGCGCATCGCCCTGGAAGCGAAAGGCGATGAAGCCGCCTTCTGGGCGCTGCTGGACGAGCGCCTGCAGCTGGCGCGTAAAGCGCTGATGACCCGTATCGCCCGTCTGGAAGGAGTGAAGGCTCGCGTGGCGCCGATCCTGTATATGGAAGGCGCCTGCGGCGTGCGGCTGAAAGCCGACGACGACGTCTCCGAGATCTTCAAAAACGGCCGCGCGTCCATTTCTCTGGGCTATATCGGTATCCATGAAACCATCAATGCGCTGTACGGCAACCAGCATATGTACGACAGCGAGGCGCTGCGTGAGAAAGGCGTGGCCATCGTCCAGCGCCTGCGCGACGCTGTCGATTTGTGGAAGGAAGAAACCGGCTACGGCTTTAGCCTGTACAGCACGCCGAGCGAAAACCTGTGCGATCGCTTCTGCCGTCTCGACACCGCCGAGTTTGGCGTGGTGGAAGGGGTAACCGACAAAGGTTACTACACCAACAGCTTCCACCTCGACGTGGAGAAGAAGGTCAACCCGTACGATAAGATCGATTTCGAAGCGCCGTACCCGCCGCTGGCCAACGGGGGGTTCATTTGCTACGGCGAGTACCCGAATATCCAGCATAACCTCAAGGCGCTGGAAGACGTGTGGGATTACAGCTATCAGCACGTGCCGTACTACGGGACCAATACGCCGATCGATGAGTGCTACGAGTGCGGTTTTACCGGCGAGTTCGAGTGCACCAGCAAGGGCTTTACCTGCCCGAAATGCGGTAACCACGACGCCGCCCGCGTTTCCGTTACCCGCCGGGTGTGCGGTTATCTCGGCAGCCCGGACGCGCGGCCGTTCAACGCCGGCAAGCAGGAAGAAGTGAAGCGCCGCGTGAAGCACCTGGGCAATGGGCAGATTGGTTAAAGACCAATGCGCTTTTCCCGGATAGCGGCGCGCAGCGCCTTATCCGGGCTACCACTACCACTGTTGTAGCCCGGCCGAGCGCAGCGACGCCAGGAAATGGCCGCACTCCTTCGTTTTCGCAAAGCAATTAACGTCAGAGCAAGGCGGCAAACGAAGGAATCCCCAGGAGCGTACATTCAGTACGTGACTGGGGTGAGCGAGCGCAGCCAACGCGGCTATGGCGTTAATTGAGAAGCGAAAAATGAATTACCATCAGTACTACCCGGTAGATATTGTCAACGGCCCCGGCACACGCTGCACCCTGTTTGTCTCCGGCTGCGTCCACGAGTGCCCCGGCTGCTACAACAAAAGCACCTGGCGGGTGAACTCCGGTATGCCGTTTACCGCTGAGATGGCCGACCGTATCATCGCCGACCTCAACGACACCCGCATCAAACGCCAGGGGCTTTCGCTCTCCGGCGGCGATCCGCTGCATCCGCAGAACGTCGCGGATATTTTAAAGCTGGTTCAGCGCGTGCGCGCCGAATGCCCCGGCAAAGATATCTGGGTCTGGACCGGCTATAAACTTGATGAGCTGAATGAGGCGCAAATGCAGGTGGTGAACCTGATTAACGTGCTGGTTGACGGTAAGTTTGTGCAGGATTTGAAAGATCCGGCGCTGATCTGGCGCGGCAGCAGCAACCAGGTCGTACATCATTTGCGATAGCGTTTAGAGCCGTTTATTCGCCTGATGATAAACGGCCGCTTTCTCTCTTTTGCCAATGGCAATAACGTAAACCACCACCACACTATCTCGTACTTGATACACCAACCGATAACCTGACGCCTTAAGCTTGATTTTGTAGCAATCCGGTAAATCGCTCAGCCTGGCCGACTCAATTCGCGGATTCTGCACAATCTGCTGGAGCTTATTTTTGAACTGTTTTTTGACCGTCTCGCCAGGCTTCTGCCATTCGCGCCAGGCTCGTGGATCAAACTCCAGTTCATAGGTCATCCAGACTCACCTTAACCCCCGGCCGTGGGTTTTCCAGCCGTTCGCGAACGGTGCGTAATAACGCCGCTTCGCCATCACTGATGGTCATACTTTTCACCGGCATGCGGCCATTTTCCGCAATGTATTGAAACAGCAGGCGTACCGCCTCCGTTGGTGTCATATCGAGTTTCTCCAGCACGGCATAAGCCTCTTTTTTGAGTTTATCGTCCAGTCGAACATTGAGCGTGGCCATTATGCCTCCGGAAAGGGGAATTTTGTAATGCAGTATAGCATTACATTTGAATTACACTC
Source organism: Klebsiella pneumoniae (assembly GCF_000742135.1). Classification (GTDB taxonomy): domain Bacteria; phylum Pseudomonadota; class Gammaproteobacteria; order Enterobacterales; family Enterobacteriaceae; genus Klebsiella; species Klebsiella pneumoniae. The sequence continues at coordinate 122,772 of NZ_KN046818.1, forward strand.
GAATCTGGAAAACGCCTCTCAAAACCGGCTGACGCACTCCATCGCCACCGTTTTAAACTCATCGAAGCTGCGGGTCGCGGCGAGGCGACTCATGGCGCGCTCGCGCAGGAAAGTCACGAAAATATCGTAGATCGCCATCACCTCTTCATACTCGCGCTTGCTGATAGCGAGCAGGAAGATGAGATGGGCGGTTTCGTCGCCCCAGGCGATGCCCTGCGGGGCGATAACGGTATAAACCACCGTCTTTTTCGCCAGCAGCCCCAGGGAGTGCGGCAGCGCAATGCAATCCCCCAACATGGTGCTGACGATCGCTTCACGTTCCACCACCGAAGCATGAAACTCCGCATCGACAAAGCCTTCCTCCAGCAGCTGCTGGCACAGCTCGGCGAACAGCGTTTGCTGATCCATCGGCTTATCCACCACCCGGAAGTGGGCGGCATCGAAGTATTTATTCAGCATCCACGGACGGGTACGGTCCACCAGCACCAGCTTGCCGATTTGATCCAGCTGATAGTCGGTGGGGAACGGCGCGATGGTCACTACCGGCTTGTCTTTTTCGCCGATCCGCACCGTTGAGATAACGAAATCCGCCTCGATCGCGTCCCGCTGTTCGTACTCGCGCTGGGAGATGGTAGCGGCGATCTCCAGCTGCGGATATTTACGCTGCAGGATCGCCTCGATCATCCGTACCATCGCATTGCTGGTATCGCACACCAGCAGCACCTGCGGCTGACGCTGGTAGCCGATGTTGTAGTGGCGCTCCAGCCCAACGCCGATATGCAGTACCAGAAAGCCGATTTCGTTTTCGCTGATGGTGTACGGAGTATATTTCCCCCAGCTGGAGACCGCGGCCAGGGTCATATCCCAGGCCATCGGGTAGTGCTGTTTGATGTTATCCAGCAGCGGATTGGGGATCATGATCTGGTAGCGCACCCGGGTGATCATGGTTTTAATGTGGGTCAGCAGATCGGCATGCAGCTGGGCGTCGTCCAGCAGATTGTAATTATACTGGCTGTTGATGTAGCGCAGGATGTAATTGACCAGCGCTTCATCATCGTCGGCGCTGATAGTTTCCGGATCGACATCCTGCACCTGACGGGCCGCGATATGCACGCATAGCCACTCTTCTTCGGCGGGCGATAAAGGTTTCCCGGCCAGCCGCTGCAGCTCGCCCGTCAGCTCGCGCGCGGCGTCGCGGACGTTCTGCGCCACATCTTCAGCGCTGAAATCGGCCAGCGGGTAGCCTTCGCTGACGCGGCGCACCACCACCGCGCCATACAGGCAGACAAAGCGCTCGCCGGCGTCGGTGAGGCGAATATGATGCCGCGTGAGCGTCTCCTGCAGCACCGGCTCCAGCAGCGCTGGCACCTCCGCCGCAAAGGCCTCGGCGCCGATCGGCGGCGCGATATCGCCTTGCTGGGTCAGCTCCCACAGCAGGTCGGTCAGGCAGGCGCGAATTGACACCTCGCTGCCGAACAGCTTCATGCCGTGGCGCGGGCGGGTTTCAAGAGTCAGCTGATAGCGCTGGAAGCGCTCGCGCACCTCAACCATGTCATTTTGCAACGTGGCGCGGCTGACGAACCACTCATCCGCCAGATCTTCCAGCTTGATAGAGAACGCCGACGTCAGGAAACGCACCAGCAGAAACGTGATGCGATCCTGGGCGGTACGCGGCACGTGCTGCGCCTTCGGCGCGGTCTCCTCCAGCGCCTGGAAACTCGTCGGATTATCTATCTTCAGCTGATAACCGCTGCCGCGGTTAAGGATAAACTGCGCGCCATATTGCGCCAGCAGCGTATTCAGGGCGGTAATATCGGCGCGCACGGTACGGGTGGAAACCGACAGGCGTTGCGCCAGCTCATCCTGCGGCAGCGTTTCATTCCGCAGCAGGGTGAAGAGTTGCGCTAAGCGTTGGTTGGGAAATCGCATGTCAGTTCCTTGTAATTACGGCTCAGGGTTGGGCGGATATCACCATCTGCGATGGGCTACCGACCGGCGTATAGTCGGAGGCAAAGGTTAATTTGCCATCCTTCGGCGCCACGCTGAAGCGGGTAATATTATCGCTACGCTGGTTCATGACGTACAGCCACTGCCCCTGATTATCCAGCGTCAGGGTGCGGGGATAATCGCCACGCGTCCAGATATCTTCCTGGTGACTCAGGCTGCCGTCGGCCAGCACCGTGAAGTGGGCAATGCTGTTATGCAGGCGGTTGGCGACATATAGCTGTTTGCCATCGTTGCTCAACACAAGTCCGGCGGCAAAGCTGGTGCCTTTATACCCTTCCGGCAGCGCGGAGACAGTTTTGCCTTCACGCAGCAGGCCGCTTTGCTTATCCAGATGATAGAAGGTCAGCGTCGACGCTTCCTCATTAATCAGCCACAGGCCGTCGCCCTGTGGCGTAAAGACGAAGTGGCGCGGGCCGGCTCCCGGCGACGAGGCGGCGATAAACGGCGGATCGTTCGGCGTTAGCTTGCCGCTGGCGCTATCCAGCCGGTACTGATAGATCCGATCCAGCCCCAGATCGGTAGAGTAAACGTATTTCCCGCTGGGATCGGCGGCGATCATATGGGCATGCGGGCCGTTGTGATCGCTGATGGCGAAGCTGCCCTCGACGGCCGCCGCCGGGCGTTCGGCGCCTGCCGGGCCTTCATCCTGATGCCTGTCCACCGCCTCAGCCAGGCTACCATCTTCTTGCATCGGTAGCACGGCGATACTGCCGCTGACATAGTTAGCCACCAGCAGATGCTTACCGTCCGGCGTCAGGGAGAGATACACCGGCCCGGCGCCGCCGGAGGCGACCTGATTGAGCGCGGTCAGCTCGCCGTTCTTTTCAATGCGCCACGCCTGCACCACGCCTTTTTCGACCTCACTGGCGGCATACAGCGTTTTGCCATCGCGCGACACGGTTAACTGCGCGACGTTCGGCAACGAGCTCACCAGCGTCTTATCGCGCAGGGCGCCGGTTTTGGCATCGACGGTAAAGCGATACAGACCTTCGCCATTGGGGTTATAGGTGCCTACCCAGGCATAGTGGGTTTGCGCGGCGCCCGCGGCGGCGGCAAACAGGGACAGTGAAGCGACAAGCAGATGACGAGCGACAGGCATAGCAACTCCTTGATGGTTCAGTGGGATAAGCTGCTCCTCACCCTTTGAGGGTGAGGGACAAGGGCACTACTTCACTAACTGTTTGGTCATCTCCAGCAGCTGGCGAACATCGGCCGGGCGGGTGTTACCGCTGGCTTTATCGATAATCGAGCTGTAAATATGCGGGATGATTTTGCTTACCCCGGCATCGAGGGCGATTTTCAGGATCTCGCTGTAGTTTTCCAGATCGATACCGCCGGTCGGCTCGAGCCAGAAATCGTGCGCGGCGCAGGCTTTGGCGACGGCTTCAAACTCGGCGCGGTGCTTCAGGCCGCCCATCGGGAAGTATTTGATGGAGCTGCCGCCCATGTCTTTCAGCAGCGCGATGGCGGTTTCCAGCGGCACAATGCCATCCGCCGCGCCGCTGCTCAGCGGGCCGGTGGAGATCTTCACCATTCCCGGCGTACCGGTGGGAGAGACCAGGCCGTTGACCACCGTCTCGTTCTGCCCGAGCAGCGCGCGGCTGGTAGCCACGCCGGTGAAGACCTGGTTGACGTGCTGCGGCTGCACCTGGCGAGAAATCTCGCTCACCATCGCCGACTGGTTTGGATCGCCTGCCCCCAGCCCGACGGAGAGCGCATTATCGATCAGCTTCGCGTAGTCGCGCATATCGGCCACCGCGCTGGCGACGTCCGGATAGTTTTTGGAGAGCACGCCGACCAGGACGTGACCTTCCGCCGCGTCGTAAATTTCACGGGCGTTGTCTTTGCTGCCCGCCAGGACGTTCAGGCACACGCGGTCACGGTAAAAGTTTGGGGTCAGTTTCATGCTTGTTTCTCCTTATTCAGAACTTCTGCGATGCGGCGAGCGACCACCTCCAGCTGCTGGGCGTTTACGCTGCGGACATCGGCTTCGATAATGCCTTCATTCGCTTTATAGCCGCGGAAGTAGATGGCGTATTCGCCCTGCTTCAGCGCGTTAACCAGATCGCCGGTCTTCACGCCGGTCGTGACTTCATCAAATTTAATTTCGGCGCGGGCGATATCGCGGCCCGCGCTGTCCCACACCACCCGCGCGGTCACGCCGTTGAGAGTATTGAGCTGTTCGATAAACGGCGTCATCTTGTCCACCATCTGCTGACCGCTCTCTTTGCTCGCCGTCAGGTAGTGTTCAATGGCGCAGGTCAGGCCGAGAATGCCCTCTTTACCCACTTTCATCGCCCGGCCAATGCCCATCGACTGGCGCTTAACCCACTCGACGTACTGCGTTTTGCCGATCACCAGCCCGCTGGTCGGCCCTTCAATCGCTTTCGCGCCGCTGTAGATAACCAGGTCGGCGCCCATGCGGTAGTAGCACTGCAGATCTTCTTCCGCCGCCGCATCGACGATCAGCGGCAAGTTATGCTGGCGCGCCACTTCCGCGGCCTGCGCGACGTTGAGCATGCTTTTCTGCACGCAGTGGTGGGATTTGATGTACAGAATCGCCGCGGTGCGCGGAGTGATCGCAGCCGCCAGCTGCTGGGCAGAACATTCGTTGGCGTAGCCCGCTTCCACCAGCTTACCGCCGCCCAACGCCACCATGGTGCCAACCGGCGCGCCGAAGTTGACGTTGTGGCCCTTCGGCAACACGATTTCGTTATTTTCAATCGGCGTAACGTGCAGGTTCTCCAGCAGCCAGTCGCTGTCTTTCACCAGCACCGCCGCTACCGACTGGGCAATCCCCGCCGACGCGCAGGAGACAACGGTCGCCCCTTCCACATCCAACAGTTTGGCGATGTACTCGCCGGTTTTATTCACCAGGTCTTTCATTTCAAAGTACTGGTTCATACCGGCCATCGCGGCTTCAACCACTTCCGGGCGCGGTGTGGAAACGCCCAGCGCCGTCATCCGGCCAGAAGTATTAATCACCTGTTTTAAATGGTATTTCTCAAAAATCGAAGGCATGTCCCGCGCTCCCTTGTTCGGTCAGATAGCCTTTGCCCGCGCGGATCGCGGCCAGCGGCACCAGAATGTTGTCAGCCTGCAGGCTCTCTTTTTCGGCATCCACCAGCAGCGTGGGCCGGTGCTCCAGGCGAAATAGCGTTAAATCGGCGTCGAAGCCCACTTCCAGCCGCCCTTTACGCGACAGGCGCAGCCCTTCGGCGGCGCTGACGGTCACGCAGTCAATCACCTGCGGCAGCGTCATGCCGATGGCGAGGAATTTCGACATCACCAGCGCCAGCGAGCGCACTGGGCCGTCGATCCGGTTGCGGCAGTAAATATCGGAGCTAATGGTGTGCGGCAGAATGCCCAGCGCAATCGCCCGCCGCGCCACCTCAAAGCTGAAGCTGGCGGTGCCATGGCCGACATCGAGACGCACGCCGCGCTGCAGAGCGCGAGTAATAGAGCTGCGCAGCTCGCCGGCAGGATTCAGAATGCGGTTCGGCTTGCCGTTATAGCAGTGGGTAATGATGTCGCCGCTGCTCAGCAGATCGGCGATTTCATCGAGGTTCGGCGGGTTATTGCCGATGTGCACCATCAGCGGCAGATCGTCGTTTTCCTGCTGAATGGCCTTGGCGCGCGCCAGCGGCGTAATGCCGTTTTCGCCCACCACGCTGCTGCTCATCCGCGCCTTCAGGCCGACGATAAAGTCGGGATGACGCTGCACCGCCTGCTTCACCGCGGCGGCGTCGATATTGGCCATATTGGCCAGCTCATTCTGCGCAATCAGCCCGACGCGGGAGATGTTGAGCAGCGCATAAACTTCCGTCGCCGCTTTACGGGTCAGTTGATAGAAGTCATCGACGTCGTCGGCGCCGGTGCTGCCGGCATCGATCACGGTGGTGACGCCGGTGGCGATGCCGACGCTATCCGGCTCATCGTGATAAATCGGTGAATTCGGGTAGCAGTGAACGTGAGAGTCAATCCAGCCAGCGCTGACGTAAACCTTGCCGTTCAGCTCAATGGTTTTACGGGAGGGCGCGCTAATCTCGCCCAGCGCCGCGATTTTCCCGTCCTGAATGGCGATATCAGTCAGGGTATCGTCGACGAGGCGCGCGCGGCGCAGGAGTAAATCAAACATAGCTATCTCCTGATGAAAAGAGTGTACGGATGGCGGCGTACCGCCTTATCCGGCCTACAAACCGCGCTGGCTTGTAGGCCCGATAAGCGCAGCGCCATCGGGCGCTTAGCTAATCGCCACCGGGAAGATGGAACCGAGGATCATCGCCCCGAGGATGGCGCCGCCGGTGATCGGTTTCTGCCAGATGTAGAACAGCAGTGCGCCAACCAGCGAGCCAATCCCGATAGGAATCGAGGCGGTCATTGCGCTGAGGATGATCAAGGGACCGAGGAAGCGGCCGGAGGCGTTACCGGCCCCCATCATCACGTCGGCGCCGTAGGTGGAATCGCTCTGGTTGATGGTGAACTTACGCGCCAGAATGATGATGTAGCCCACCGCCAGGCCGAGGACCAGGCCGGTGACCAGCGACGCGGCGAAGTTCGCCACCGGGAAGACAAAGCCCGCGCCGAGCAGCAGCGCCGGCACGCCAAGACCGATACCGGTCTGTATCGCGCCGCCGATATCGAGGATCCCTACCAGCGACCCTTCGATGATGCGGGCGAACAGGAAGCTGGCGCCAAACGCCGCCACCGCGCCGTAAACGCCGGTATCAATCCCCGACTTCAGCATCGCCACGAAGGCCACTTCGTTAAAGGCGCCGATGCCGTACAGGTAGTACATGTGGGTCCCGGCGAAGACGCCGGAGGAGAGCAGGCCAACAAAGATCGGGAACGACCAGTCGGCATACCAAAAACCTTTATTCTGTTCCATTATCCGGCTCCCGTTACTTGCCGCTGAGTGAGTTGTGGATCATGTCCAGCCAGTTCGGCACGGTCAGATGGAAGGATTCGATCATCTTCATGTCGAAGCCGCGGAAGAAGCCGCTGAGGACAAACAGCGCGACGATGGCCACCATCATCACTTTAGTCACCCGGTTCCAGCCGCTCTCTTCGACGCCTTTACCGATCAGGATCCCCAGCACCAGACCCGGTACGGCGTTACCCATAATCAGCTGCGCGGCGCCGCCGAAAATCGTCGCCCAGAAGCCTGATTTTTTACCGGCATCGATCGCCGCCAGCCAGAAGATCACCGGCATCACGGTGTTCACCAGCAGGTTTGCCGCCGGCACCAGCACCTTAACGGCGGTGACCTGCAGCGCTTCCGGTACGGACGAGGCGGTCAGGTTGAGGAAGGCGACGACGATCATGCCGATGATGCCGCAGGAGATGGCCATTTTTTTCGGATCGTGCAGCGTTTCGCCGACGTTACGATTTTTCAGCATCAGCGCCGCCGCGCCCCAGTTGGGGATAATGCGGTGGTCAACATCCTGGGTGAAGGAGCCTGCTGCAACGGAAGAGGCCCAGGCGTTAAAGAAGAAGCCAAGGCCAAAGGAGAAGTGGGAGGCCGGATCGCCCTCACAGGAATTCAGCTCGCCCAGGGTTCGAAACGCCCCCATCCCCTGCGTGGTGGGGGCATGAAACATGCGTGCCGCTCCGGCGCCCACGCCGACGCCGACCAGGCCGCCGATGATAAGCGATTTTATTAAAATTATCAGGAACATAGTCAGACCTTATGCTAACAATCAGGTTTGCGTGACGAAATCCACTTTATCGAGATCGATGGCGGTCACGTTGACGGTGACGTCCAGCTCCACGCTGTAGGTCCGTCGTTCACGGCGCAAAAAGAAGAACAGAAACGCCTCTTTTCGTACCGCTTCGCGCGCATGAACAACCGTCACGTCCTGTGGCTCAATACGCAGTAGGATGCGCGAGGATGATTTCATCACCGCAGCCTGCACATGGTTCAGGGCATCGGCGAAGGCCCGTGATTTGCTTTCGCCTTTGCCGGCAACCCTCACCGTGGTGGTGAATTGCTCTTTCATACTTATGCGCCGTATTTCTTTTTCCAGGCTTCTACCAGCCGCTCGCCCAGCTCTTCTTTATCCATAAAGCCGAAGCCCAGCACGTTGCAGCCTTCGTTGATAGCGGTGACGCCCTCATCAATAGAGCGCATGCCATATTTTGCTTTGTAGCCGTATTTGGTCTGGGCGGTGATGGCGCCAGCGCCGCCGCTGCCGCAGAAGGAGATGCCGAAGGTGGCGTTTTCCGCTTTCATTATGTCGCCAAGCTTCATGTCGGCCGCAACGCCAGGGACGACCACAGCACGTGCGCCCGCTTTTTCAGCGCCTGCGGCGACTTTTTGGCCTTTACCCAGACGGTCGCCAATGACTACGGTGATTTGTTCCATGTTTTGCTCCTTACAGGTTATCTTTCGCGACTTCGAAGTGGACGGAGAGCAGCCAGGCCTCTTCATCAGGCAGGTTGCCGAACTGTGCGACCACTTCGCGGGCCAGCATCATTGAATCTTCAGAAATTTCTTCGAACAGACTGGCATCCACTTCCGGTAGCGGTTCGCCGCTGATTGACCGGTGGGCCATGGCCCGCACGTGGGAAGTCAGCATTTGCTCCTGAACGTCGTTAGGGACGATGTCGTGACGGCTTAACAGGGCGAATACCTGCTGTAACATCTTGTCAGCCAGGCGTTCGGTCTGCGCCGCCTGCTCCCCTACGTCGTTTATTACCGCTCCGTTATTCACTTGTGTTACCCCGCTGATGTCTCTGGAAATCAAGGTAGCGCCGGGGGTCAGGAGTTTGTAGCGAGTTGTTTTCCACTTCGAAGTGGAAAGGGAGGCGGCAGGGGTGATCGACCCCACATATTCACAGGGAAAAGGTAAAAACGACGGCTATGGCGTGAGATGTATCACAACAATGAGCATGGACAAGGCGCCCGCGGCAGCGGAAAGGCCGGAAAAAGAGAGTGGAAAAATGTGATATCAGTAGGCTTTCAGGTGGGAGGCATCGGCTGATGCCTCCCGAAAAGAACGGTTAGCGGTACTTCTTATGATAGGTGTTGCGGGTGGTTTTAAACTCCTCCGCGGCGGCCTGCGCCTCTTTCACCTTGCCTTCGTTCGCCAGCTTCAGCGCACCGTCGATCTGGCCGATCAGAATATCCAGACCGTGACGGTAATCTTTCATCTCAGCGCTGTCGGCCGCTTTGCCTTCCAGCTTCGGCGGGATCTCTTTCTGAGCATCGACCGCGGCGGTACGCATCTTATTCAGCGCCGCTTTCAGCTCGCCGGCGTCGGAGGTCTTCTGTACCACTTGCAGGTTTTCTGCCAGAGTGTCCATGTCTTCGCCCAGGTCGGCGAAGGCCGACGCTGAACCGAGCGCAAAAGCAGAGACAGCCAGCATCGCTAACAGTTTTTTACGCATTGCTCACTTCCTTTTTATTATTTAAGCAAACAGGTGTTATTGCCCGGCGATTTTCATCTCCGGCAGCAGCACAGAACCGCACTGAATGTTGCTGCGCGTTTCAATATCATCGCCAATGGTCACGATATTACGCCACATTTCTTTCAGATTTCCTGCAATGGTGATCTCACTGACAGGATATTGAATTTCGCCGTTTTCTACCCAGAAGCCGGATGCGCCGCGTGAGTAGTCGCCGGTGACGCCACTGACACCCTGCCCCATCAGTTCGGTAACCACAAGACCGGTGCCCATCTCTTTAAGCATCTTTGCAAAACTCAGGCCGCGGCCGTTAATGCGCCAGTTGTGGATGCCCCCGGCGTGGCCGGTGCTTTTCATCCCCAGCTTGCGCGCTGAGTAATTGGTCAGCAGCCACTGGGTCAGCACGCCGTCTTTGACGATATCGCGACGTTCGGTGCGCACGCCTTCGCTGTCGAACGGCGTGGAGGCCAGCCCTTTCAGCAGGTGCGGATGCTCTTCAATGGTCAGCCACTCCGGCAAAATTTGTTTGCCCAGCGAATCGAGCAGGAAGGTCAATTTACGGTAGACCGCGCCGCCGGCAATCGCTCCGACCAGGTGACCAAACAACCCGGTCGCCACTTCGTTGGCGAAAATGACCGGCGCCTTCATGGTCGACAGCTTACGCGGCGCCAGGCGCGACAGGGTGCGGCGGGCGCACTCTTCCCCGACCCATTCCGGGGACTGCAGATCCTCGATCGCCCGGCCAATGGTGTAGGCGTAGTCGCGCTCCATATCGCCGTCATCTTCCGCAATGACGCAGCTGGAGAGGGAGTGGCGAGTCGAGCAGTAGCTCTGCAGCATGCCATGGCTGTTGCCGAACACTTTAATGCCGTAGTGGCTGTTAAAGCTGCCGCCTTCGGTGTTGGTGATGCGTTTATCGGCCTTCAGGGCCGCTTGCTCCGCGCGGGCGGCCAGTTCGATGGCGTCGTCCGGGGAGACCTCCGCCGGGTGGAACAGGTCCAGATCCGGGGCGTCAAAGGCCAGCAGATCTTTATCGGCTACGCCGGCAAACGGGTCCGGGGAGGTATAGCGGGCGATATCCAGCGCCGCCTGCACGGTGCGGGCGATAGCGTCCGGGCTAAGATCGGTGGAGGAGGCGCTGCCCTTGCGGTTCTGATGGTAAACCGTGATGCCTAATGCCCCATCGCTGTTGAATTCTACATTCTCCACTTCGCCATAGCGGGTGCTGACGCCGATGCCCGTGGTTTTGCTGACGGAAACTTCCGCACCATCAGATTTACCTGCCGCCAGTTCCAGTGCCGTGGTAACGGCTTCTTCCAGCGTCTTACGCTGCTGTGCAACTTGAGAGATGACTTTCATTGCTAATGCCATAATGTAAGAAGGAGTTAACTGAAGTCTAACAGAGAACCGTTTTTCAGTGCGCGCCTTAACTGGTAACATTAGCCTCTTTTTTTAAGGAGCCTGAGATGACAAAGCAGCCCGAAGACTGGCTCGACGACGTGCCCGGTGATGACGTTGAAGATGAAGATGATGAAATCATCTGGGTCAGTAAGAGTGAAATTAAGCGCGACGCGGAAGAACTGAAGCGTCTTGGCGCGGAACTCGTTGACCTGGGGAAAAACGCGCTGGATAAAATTCCGCTGGATACCGACCTGCGCGACGCCATCGAACTCGCCCAGCGAATCAAAAAAGAGGGTCGCCGCCGCCAGCTGCAGCTTATCGGCAAGATGCTGCGCAACCGCGATGTCGATCCGATTCGTCAGGCGCTGGACAAGCTGAAAAACCGTCACAACCAGCAGGTTGCGCTGTTCCACAAGCTGGAGCAGATCCGCGACCGACTGATTGACGACGGGGATGACGCCGTCGCTGAAGTGCTGAACCTGTGGCCAGATGCTGACCGTCAGCAGCTGCGTTCGCTGATCCGCAATGCGAAGAAAGAGAAAGAAGGCAACAAGCCGCCGAAATCGGCGCGCCTGATCTTCCAGTATCTGCGTGAACTGGCGGAAAACGAAGGCTAAGTCCCCCTGTTTTTGCCCGCAATAGTCTCCCGGATGGCGGCGCGCTGCGCCTTATCCGGGCTACGGTTCCCTATATCAAACGGTTACTCAACACCGTAGGCCCGCGCAAGCGCAGCGCCGCCGGGCAAGCTGTACCAGACTCCGTTCCCGTCATTGTGCCGGATGGCGGCTACGCCTTATCCGGCCTACAGAGCCCTGTATATCAAACGGTTACTCACACCGTAGGCCCGCGCAAGCGCAGCGCCGCCGGGCAAGCTGTACCAGACTCCGTTCCCGTCGTTGTGCCGGATGGCGGCTACGCCTTATCCGGCCTACCGTCACCCCAGCTCTAAGGCTTGCGCCAGCAGGGGGATTCCCGTCGCATCGCCTGAGTCCCCTCATCCGCACAACGATGCGTTTGTTTATAGCCTGACTTATCAAGCTGAATCGTTAAATCTGAAAACAATATAGATCACATATCCTGGTGATAAATACGTATTACTTAGCAAAATAATACGACTTCCATCCCATTTAGCCTTAGCAAATCGGCCATTTTCTCACCAGGTGAGGCGCTTCACATTTTAATCACCCCCATGCCGGTAGATTTCACACGTCAATGACACAATCGATTCAGCAAAAAGGGAATAAAAATGAAAAAGACATTGGTTCTGACGACGATCGCCCTGCTGGTTTCCGGCTCGGCCGTGGCAAAAACATGGGTGCTGACGAACGCTGAAGAGGGGATAGATAAAGGAAACTGGCAGATCAACAGCGATCAGCTGAAGGTGAAAGATCATGCGTTCAGCATTGAGCAGAAAGCCCTGCACGGCGGTAAGCAGGAAGGCAGCAAAATCCTTACCATTCACAGTAAAGACGGCCTGACCATTACCTTGAGCCCGACACGCGGCATGAACTTACTGCGTATTGAGGGTTTCGGCAGCCGGATGGGCTGGGATTCGCCGGTTAAAGAGGTCGTCAACCCGGCGTTTATCAATCTGGAAAGCCGCAATGGCCTCGGCTGGCTGGAAGGATTCAACGAGATGATGGTCCGCTGCGGCTATGAATGGACCGGCCATCCGGTGACCGCGGACGGGCAAATTTATACCCTACACGGCAAGGCGGGCAACACGCCGGCCTCTCTGGTGGAGGTGGAGGTGGCCGACAGCGCGCCGTATGAAATCCGCATCCGCGGGCTGGTGAAAGAGAGCACCTTTAAAAAAGCCGATCTGCAGACCCTGACCGAACTGCGCTACGTCCCGGGCAGCAACAGCTTCAGCTTACATGACGTCTTAACCAACCATGCCGACTATCCGCATGATTATCAGATCATCTACCACAGCAACTTCGGCACCCCGATCCTCGAAGAAGGCGCGCGTTTCCTCGCCCCGATATCCAGCATCAGCCCGTTCAATGATTACGCGAAGAGCGGGTTAAAAACCTGGCAAACTTATCAGGGACCGACCAAAGATTTTGACGAGATGGTATTTAATATTCAGCCCCTGGCCGATGAAAATCACCAGACCCTGGCCGCGGTGGTCAACAAAGCGGGCGATAAAGGGGCCTCTATTCAATTTGATACCCGTCAGCTGCCGGTCCTGACGCTGTGGAAAAACACCGATACCGTCAAGCAGGGCTACGTCACCGGTATCGAGCCGGGGACCAGCTACGCCTATCCGGTGACCATTGAACGCGAGCAAAAACGCGTGAAGCAGCTGCAGCCGGGCGCCAGCGCGCAGTTTGATCTAACCTACACCCTGCTGCACGATAGCGCCCAGGTAGCCGCCGTTGAGCAGAAAATCGCGCAGATTCAGGGCGATAACAAAGTCGCGGAGAACGAGACGCCGATCGCCAAAGAGTAACAGCGCCGCCAGTCGAATGCCCGGAGCGGTACGCCGAGCCGGGCTACTCCCGCCCCATCACCTCGTGCCCGAGATCCCGGGCAAACTGCTGATACTGCCGCTCACCGATCGGCTGTGGATAGCTGAGCACCAGCAGCTCATGATCCGCAATGCCCTGATGATAGGTCGGATGACGATGCGCCCAGGGATTAGCATGGAACCCCATCGACTGATAAAAGCGCAGCCGTTTATGGGCGATGGCCGTGGTTAGCGGATCGATTTCCAGAATGGTCAGCGGGGCGCGCGTCAGGATCGGCGCCAGCAGCTGTTTACCATAGCCGCGGGAGCGCAGCGTGTCGTCGATCGCCAGATGTTCGATATAACCGTAGCCGGCAAACTGCCAGCAGCCGCTGAGGCCGACAAAGACGCCTTCATCGAACCATGCTTCCAGCGCGTAGCGCGGGTGGCTCAGCGCCTGACGTTTGGCCTCGCTTTCGCGCTGCTCGTGCCACGGAAAGGCGCGCGCGTAAAGCGCGTCCAGCATGGCGAAATGGGGCGAGTCGGTAGAACGTACGCTTTCGCAGGTCAGCATCACACAATTCCTGGTAGCTAAAATAAAACTGCCCTCACGCGGAGGGCAGTGACCGGAGGCGTACGCGCTTATTCAGCCGCGGCCGCTTTTTGCGCCAGCTTATCCAGCAGCTTCTGATGAATACCGCCGAAGCCGCCGTTGCTCATCACCAGGATATGGTCGCCCGGGTGGGCGGTTTTGACCACCATCTCCGCCAGGGTATCGACGTCGGCGCTCCAGTGGGCCGGCTGGACGCAGGCTTCCGCCACTTCCGCCACCTGCCACGGAATATGCTGCGGCTGCAGGAGGAACACTTCATCGGCGCGGCCGAGAGACGGCGCCAGATCGTCCTTGCAGACGCCCATTTTCATGGTGTTAGAGCGCGGCTCCAGCACGGCGAGAATGCGCGCGGTACCGCCTACTTTACCGCGCAGCGCCTGCAGCGTGGCGAGGATTGCCGTCGGATGATGGGCGAAATCGTCATACACGGTGACGCCGTTGGCTTCGCCCCGCAGCTCCAGGCGACGGCGGGCGTTGATAAAGCTGCCCAGCGCGTTCGCGGCATCCGCCGGCAGCACGCCGACGTGACGCGCCGCGGCAATCGCCATCAGGCCGTTATGCATATTATGCTCGCCGACCAGCGCCCACTTCACTTCGCCGACCTTTTCGCCGTCGAGTAAGACTTCCCACTGCGAGGCGTCGGCGTTCAGTTTTTTCGCCTGCCAGTGGCCCTGCTCGCCCACCAGCTCCTGCTCGCTCCAGCAGCCCATCGCCATCACCTGCTTCAGGTTGATGTCGTTCTCCGGCAGGATAATTTTGCCTTTGCCCGGCACGATGCGCACCAGATGGTGGAACTGTTTCTGAATCGCCTTCAGGTCATCAAAGATGTCCACGTGGTCGAACTCAAGGTTGTTGAGGATCAGCGTCCGCGGGCAGTAGTGAACAAACTTGGAGCGCTTGTCGAAGAAGGCGCAGTCATATTCGTCGGCTTCAATGACGAAGAACGGGCTGTCGCCCAGGCGCGCGGAGACGTCGAAATTGCCCGGAACGCCGCCAATCACGAACCCCGGTTTATAGCCGCAGGCTTCAAGGATCCAGGTCGCCATGCCGGCAGTGGTGGTTTTGCCGTGGGTCCCGGCGACGGCCAGCACCCAGCGATCGCGCAGCACGAAGTCGTGCAGCCACTGCGGGCCGGACATATAGGGAATATTATTTTCCAGCACCGCTTCAACGCACGGGTTGCCGCGAGTCATGGCGTTACCGATGATCACCAGGTCCGGCCGGGGCTCCAGCTGGCTGGGGTCATAGCCCTGAATTAAATCAATCCCCTGGTTTTCCAGCAGGGTGCTCATCGGCGGATAGACGTTAGCATCCGACCCCGTTACCTCATGACCGAGGGAGCGCGCCAGCATGGCCAGCCCCCCCATAAACGTGCCACAGATTCCTAAAATATGAATGCGCATTCGTCATTTCCTTTTCTTATCCGGGGCACATTTTACCCATATCCCGGGCCCTGGCGAAATGCATTTCAGGCGAATCTGTATTTTGCTGGCGCGATTCACCTGTGCGCACTTTTTTGATTCTTTGTTAAGATTGTTGCGTTCGTTTTACTCAACATAAAAATGCAGGGAACGAGTTATGAAAACGTTAGGTGAGTTTATTGTTGAAAAGCAGCACGAGTTCTCCCACGCCACCGGTGAGCTGACTGCTTTGTTGTCAGCAATAAAGTTGGGCGCCAAGATCATCCACCGCGATATCAACAAGGCCGGTCTGGTCGATATCCTGGGTGCCAGCGGTGCTGAAAACGTTCAGGGCGAGGTTCAGCAAAAACTCGATCTGTTCGCTAATGAAAAATTAAAAGCCGCACTGCGAGCACGCGATATTGTTGCCGGGATCGCCTCTGAAGAAGAAGATGAGATTGTCGTCTTCGAAGGGTGTGAACACGCCAAATACGTGGTGCTGATGGACCCTCTGGATGGCTCCTCTAACATCGACGTTAACGTCTCTGTCGGTACGATCTTCTCTATCTACCGTCGCGTGACGCCTGTCGGCACGCCGGTGACAGAAGAAGACTTCCTGCAGCCGGGCAACAAGCAGGTGGCCGCGGGCTATGTGGTCTACGGATCGTCGACGATGCTGGTGTATACCACCGGCTGCGGCGTTCACGCCTTCACCTACGACCCGTCCCTTGGCGTCTTCTGTCTATGCCAGGAGCGCATGCGCTTCCCGGAGAAGGGCAATACCTACTCCATCAACGAAGGCAACTACATCAAATTCCCGCAGGGCGTGAAGAAGTACATTAAGTACTGTCAGGAAGAGGACAAAGCGACTCAGCGTCCTTATACCTCACGCTATATCGGCTCGCTGGTGGCGGACTTCCACCGCAACCTGCTGAAAGGCGGCATCTATCTCTATCCGAGCACCGCCAGCCACCCGGAAGGCAAGCTGCGCCTGCTGTATGAATGCAACCCGATGGCCTTCCTCGCCGAACAGGCGGGCGGTAAGGCCAGCGACGGTAAAGAGCGTATTCTGGATATTATCCCGGAAAGCCTGCATCAGCGTCGCTCCTTCTTCGTCGGCAACAACCACATGGTAGAAGACGTCGAGAACTTTATTAAAGCGTTCCCGGACGCCTAAGCGCCCTGCCCGCTCCTCCCGCGCCTGCGGGAGGAGCATTTCTTAGCGACTCCCCGCCCCGCTCACCCGCGTCACCGCCGCATTTTGCCGATTTTCCCACAGCACGGTCAGACCACGCTGCAGCGCGATAAAGATAAACAGCAAAATGCCGATGGCAATTTTCGTCCACCATGAGCTGAGGGTGCCGTCGAAGTTGATGTAGGTCTGAATCAGCCCCTGGATCGCCACCCCGAATAGCGTTCCCAGCACGGTACCGACGCCACCGCTTAGCAGCGTACCGCCGATCACCACCGAGGCAATCGCATCCAGCTCGACACCGACGCCCGCCAGCGCATAGCCCGCCTGGGTATAAATGGAAAAGACGATCCCGGCCAGCGTCGCCAGTCCGGTGGAGAGCATATAGATACGGATCGTGGCGCTGCGAGTCGAAATCCCCATCAGATTCGCCGACATGGCGTTGCCGCCGATGGCATACACCTGGTTGCCAAAGCGGGTGCGATGGGCGACAAAAATACCGGCCACCACCACCAGCAGCATCAGCAGTCCCATGGCGCTGAGACGACCGCCGCCGGGAATGGTCCATGCCAGCCCGGACAGGGTGTCGTACACTGGGTGGTTAATCGGAATCGACTCCTCTGACACCAGATAGCTCACGCCGCGCAGGAAGAACATGCCGGCGAGGGTAATGATAAAGGCCGGGATCTTCAGGGCGTCAATCAGCAGCCCCATAAACGCGCCGAAGGCGCAGCCCATCACCAGCACCAGCGGAAAGGCCACCAGCGGCGAGATTCCCCAAAAGCCAATTGCTTTGGCGAGGAAGACGCCGGTAAAGGCGATCACCGACCCCACCGACAGATCGATCCCGCCGGAGAGGATCACGAAGGTCATGCCCACGGCGATGATCCCGAGGAAGGCATTATCCGTCAGGATATTGCAGATCACCCGCGTTGAGGCAAAACCGGGGAACTGGGTCAGGCAGTAGAGGTAGCCCAGCACAAACACCGCAAGGGTGATCATCAATGGTAAATTACGTTTTATCATGGCCGCGTACCCCTTTCAGTAAACCGATAAAGCGCGGCGACTGGACAATCAGTACGCACAGCACCACCACCGCTTTCACCACCTGGTTGAGCTCCGGCGGGAAGCCGGAGAGCAAAATCCCGGTGTTCATTCCCTGGATAATCAGCGCCCCCACCACCGAGAGCAGCAGGTTAAAGCGCCCACCCATCAGCGAGGCGCCGCCGATGACCACCGCCAGAATGGCGTCCAGCTCAAGCCATAGCCCGGCGTTATTGGCATCCGCGCCGCGAATGTCCGCCGCCACGATGATCCCGGCGATCGCCGCGCAGACGCCGCTCAGGACATAGGCCAGCATCACCACGATGCGGGTATTGACGCCGGCGTTTTTCGCCGCGCGGATGTTGATCCCTACCGCCTCAATAAACATGCCCAGCGCCGTTTTACGGGTAAACAGCCAGAACAGCAGCAGCGTAGCGGCGGCGACGATCACCGGTGTCGGAAACAGCAGAAACGATCCGCTGCCGAGCCACGCCAGGGCCGGGGAATCAAAGGTGACGATCTGCCCGGCGGTGATCAACTGCGCCACCCCGCGCCCGGCCACCATCAGGATCAGCGTTGCCACAAAGGGCTGGATCTTAAGGACCGCCACGAGGATGCCGTTCCACAATCCGGCCAGCGCGCCCGCGGCCAGCGCGGCCAACAGCACCACCGGCAGGCTGTGCCCGGCGACGGTCATCGAGGCGGCCGTCGCGCCAGCAATCGCCATCACCGCCCCTACCGACAGGTCGATGCCGCCGGTGGCGATCACCAGCGTCATGCCAATCGCCAGCAGCGCCACCGGCGCGGCGCGGTTGAGAATATCGATCGGGCTGCCAAACAGGCGGCCATCCTGGAGCACCACCAGATAAAAATGGGGCGCCACCAGGCTGTCTACCAGCAGAACCAGCAGCAGGGCAATAATCTGCGGGGTGCCCTTCGGCCAGGTGAAGCGTCGCTTCTCCGGGCCGGTTTGCGAAAGAGATCGAGGCATCATGGGTTACTCCTTATGCCGCAATAGCGTTCATGATCGCCGGAACAGAGAGCTCGGCGAGCGGGATCTCCGCTACCTGTCGGCGATCGCGCAGGATAATGACCCGATCGGCGTAACCCACCAGCTCCTCCAGTTCAGAAGAGATAACCAGCAGCGCCAGGCCATCGGCGCAGAGGGTTTCAATCAGGCGAATAATTTCCGCATGGGCGCCGACGTCGATGCCGCGGGTCGGCTCATCGAGGATCAGGAACTGCGGTTTGGTCAGCAGCCAGCGGGAGAGCAGCACCTTCTGCTGGTTGCCGCCGGAGAGAAACTCGATCGGCTGCTCGGCGCTCGGGGTACGGATCCCCAGCTGGCGAATAAAGCGCTCGGCGATCTCATTCTGCTCCCGGCGGGGGATCGGCCGCAGCCAGCCGCGCTGCGCCTGCAGGGCGAGAACGATATTTTCCCGCACCGAGGCAGCGGCGATAATGCCGTCGGTTTTGCGATCCTCCGGACAGAAGCCGATCCCGAGGCAGGACGCCTGATGCGGGGAGCGCAAAGTCTGCGGTTTGCCTTTGATCCACGCCTTCCCGCTGTCCGCCGTTTTAATGCCGAAGATCACCTCGGCGGTTTCCGTGCGTCCGGAACCCAGCAGGCCGGCGAGGCCTACAATTTCGCCCGGTCGGACCTGCAGGTCGAACGGGGCGATGGTTCCTTTTTTACCGTAGCCTTCAAACGCCGCTACCGGTTTATCGCTCAGCAGGGTACGGCCCGCCCGCTGCAGGGCATTGTGGTCCAGTTCGCGACCCAGCATCATTTTCACCAGCTCAATCTGCGGCAGCTCGCGGGTCTCGCGGCAGCCCACAAATGTGCCGTTACGCAGCACGGTGATGCGGTCGCTGACCGCATAGACCTGGTCGAGAAAATGGGTGACGAAGATCAGGCTGACGCCGTTATCCCTGAGCTGGCGCATCAGGGTGAACAGCATCTCCACCTCCTGGGTATCGAGGCTGGCGGTGGGCTCGTCGAGAATCAGCACCTTGGCCGACAGGTCGATGGCCCGACAGATAGCGACGATCTGCTGCATCGCCACCGAAAAGCGGTTCAGCGGCTCGCGCACGTCGAGGGAAAAGCCGTAGGAGGCCATCAGCGCCGTCGCCCTGGCCTCCATCTCTTTACGTCGCAGCAGACCAAACCGCCGCGGCTCACGGCCGATGAACAGGTTATCCGCCACCGACATATTAGGCAGCAGGTTCACTTCCTGGTAGACGGTGCCGATCCCCAGCTGCTGGGCATGGGCGGTATTTTTGGGCGAAATAGCCTGGCCTTCCAGCCAGATAGTGCCGCGATCGGCATGGTAAACGCCGGTGAGCGCTTTGATCAGCGTCGATTTTCCGGCGCCGTTTTCGCCCAACAGGGCCATGATTTCGCCGCGCCGCAGGCTAAAGTTGACGTTATCCAGCGCCTTAACGCCGGGGAAGAATTTACTAAGTCCTTCGGTGCGAAGGATCTCCTGGTGTGCCTCGGCGCTCATAATCGATGTCACCTTCAAATGATGTCAGGTTACCCCGGGTCGCGCTGGGCTTCCCGGGGTTTCTGGAACGCTGCTTTTTACCCTCTCCCACCGGGGAGAGGGATGGAATGAGGGGCTCCCCACTCAGTAGCCCATATTTTTCTTCTTCTCTAACTCTTCTTTCGCCGTATCCGGCAGATACAGCGTCGATTTGGTAATGGTCAGCTTCTCCGGCAGGGTGCCGTCTTTTTTGTATTTCTCCAGCGCATCAAACGCCGGGCCGGCCATATTTGGCGTCAGCTCGACGCTGGCGTTGGCTTCACCAGCGATCATCGCTTTATAGATATCCGGCACGCCGTCGATGGAGCCGGTCAGAATATCTTTGCCCGGCTTCAGACCAGCTTCTTTAATGGCCTGGATGGCGCCGATGGCCATATCGTCGTTATGAGCGAACACCATGCAGATGTTTTTGCCGTTATTCTCAGCTTTGATAAAGCTCTCCATGACCTCTTTCCCTTTACTGCGGGTGAAGTCGCCGGACTGGGAGCGGATAATTTTGATATTCGACGCTTTGGCAATCGCGTCGGCGAAGCCTTTCTTACGATCGATGGCCACGCTGGCCCCAACGGTGCCCTGCAGTTCAACGACGTTACACGGCTTACCGTCGACGGTTTTCACCAGCCAGTCGCCAATCAGCTGGCCTTCCAGCACGTTGTTGGCGGTCACGGTGGTCATGTAGAGATCTTTATCTTTAACATCAATGGAACGGTCGAGGAGGAAAACCGGGATCTTGGCCTCTTTCGCCTCTTTCAGCACCGGTTCCCAGCCGGTGGCCACCACCGGCGCAATGAAGATCGCGTCGACCCCTTGAGCAATAAAGGAACGCACTGCTTTGATCTGGTTTTCCTGTTTTTGCTGACCATCAGCGATCTTCAGGGTGATACCGCGCTTGGCGGCCTCCTCTTTCGCGACGCTGGTTTCCGCCGCACGCCAGCCGGATTCAGAACCGACCTGCGAAAAACCTACGGTTAGCGGGGCAGCTATCGCCATAGACGACATAGCTGCGGAAACTGCTGTGACAAGAAGTAAGCGCTTCCACATAAGGGTATCCTCGTAGGGTTATTGTTGGTTAAAGTCTCACCTGCGGACAAACTATAGACAATCGGTGATGTAACTGAATGCGTTACATCACACTTCAAAAAAGTAAATGAGATGTTAATGTCGGCCCTACTGCCCAGCGGAGAGCCGATAAGGCTTCACAGGGAGCGCGGCTGTTGCGGTTTATGACGTTTTTTTAAGCAGTATGATAAATCAATCACATGCAATGAAAACGGTTACATAAATTTATTCATGATGTGGCTATGTTTATGGATTTTCATGTCATTATTACGCGAAAAATTCGGAGCACTCTGCGGCGATATCGGGAAAAAGAAGCGAAGACTTTCGATGTGAGTTGGCTATAATACCGAGCACTTGTTTGCCATACATTTTAAAGGAAACAGACATGAGCTTACTCAACGTACCTGCGGGCAAAGATCTGCCGGAAGACATCTACGTCGTGATCGAAATCCCGGCGAACGCAGATCCTATCAAATACGAAGTCAACAAAGAGAGCGGTGCACTGTTCGTTGACCGTTTCATGTCCACGGCAATGTTCTATCCGTGCAACTACGGCTACATCAACCACACCCTGTCCCTGGACGGCGACCCGGTTGACGTGCTGGTCCCGACTCCGTACCCGCTGCAGCCGGGCTCCGTGATCCGCTGCCGTCCGGTTGGCGTTCTGAAGATGACCGACGAATCTGGTGAAGATGCGAAACTGGTTGCCGTACCGCACACCAAGCTGAGCAAAGAATACGATCACATCAACGATGTGAACGATCTGCCGGAACTGCTGAAAGCCCAGATCACTCATTTCTTTGAGCACTACAAAGATCTGGAAAAAGGCAAGTGGGTTAAAGTCGACGGTTGGGACAACGCGGAAGCGGCGAAAGCCGAAATCGTTGCCTCTTTCGAGCGCGCTAAGCAGAAGTAATTCTGTCTCAGGCAGGGTCATCCCCTGCCTGATTGCGGCACGGATTGCCGCGATAACACCATGGAGGGTGTCCCGTGAAAAGCGTTCGCTATTTCACCCTTAACTTTTCTGGCTTCACGACCGCCGCCTGTGAAAAACAGGGGTATCTGCGTCTTATCGCCGGCGACCATGTCTTTTATACCGATAAACGCTATTTTAACGACCCCTCGCTTTTTGACCGCCTGACGATCAATCAGCCTCTGCACCTTGGCGTCCGCCGCCTGGACAACGGCAGTTACTGGATCCACTGGCTCAGCGATGGCGAAACGCTCCTTGAGCCCAGTCAACGGGTAAAGCGCTGGGCCCGGCCGCTGCTGATTATCAGCCTGCTGACGCTCATCGTCGCTCTTATCCCGCTCATGATGAGCACCTCAGAATGGGGAAGGTTCGGCTTCGGCATTATCGCGATAATGGCCTTCATCGCGTTGTTAACCGGCCTCTGCGAGCTACTGTTCCACCGGGCGCTAAAAATGCACCCCGCCATGCGCGATCTGTTGGCGAAGATGGCGCAGGCCCGCCGCCGCGACTTTTCCTTTTGCCAGCCGCTACCGACTACGGCGCAAACCCTCCGCCAGTCGGCGAAGCCTTTTACGCAAGCCCTGCCGGAACGCTATGCCGTCCGGACGGGAAAAATTAGCAATATCATTTTTAAGAAATGGTTCGCGGGGAACCCAACGCGGGAATACCATGGCGTTGGGATACAATGCGACACGGCGCCGCTGGCCTTCTTCTGGCAGAACGGCTTCGCCAACTTCGGCCTGCATCCCTTTTTTTACCGCCGTCAACCGCCCTTTCTCGCTATCGGCGATCGGATAGTCGTCGTCTACCAACGGAAAGATAACGACGTCCAGGCGTTATACAACGTCAGCGACGGGTGCGCTTTTCTGAAAAATCATCCCTGTTATCCCGGTGACCGGCAAATGTCGCTAGTCTATAACCTGTTTTATGGCATGGTGCTGGTGATGTACCTCCTCATACTCGGCATGTCGCTAAATAACCCATACAAACCAGCCGGGGGATTTGGGTGGTTAATTCAGGATTCACTGGACATGCTGTCCCTATTATTACTCAGTTTCGGCGGGATCCTGGCGGTACTGGAGCTGATTGGCCCGACGGCCTGGTTATTGTCACACCGGGTGGCTGACTGGATGAAGATGCGCTCGGCGATGCGGCACTACCTGCAGGGAGCGGCCCGCCATACCGCGCTCGAGGAGATCATGTAATGTTCAGTACCCCAACACGACGATTATTATTCCTCGCGCTGACGACGCTGGCTTCCGCGATGTGGCTGGCGAAGGATCATCTCCCGCTCTGGTAAGGAGTGGGTCGGCAACGCGTGATACGTAAAACACCATCATTTCATCAAGGAAGGAACCTTGTGAAACAGACCCATTATTTCACCGTGAATTTTACCGGCTTCACCACTGCCGCCTCGGAAGAGCAAAGCTATTTACGCCTCATTGCAGGCGAGCATGCCTTTTATACCGATAAACGCCATTTTAAAGACCCCTCGCTTTTTGACCGTCTGAGGCTCGGCCAGCCGCTACATATCGGCACTTGCCGCCTAAAGGATGGCAGTTACTGGATCCACTGGTTAAGCGATGGCCACATTTTGCTCGAACCTTCCCGGCAGCCGCTGAGTATTAAAAAGCTTCTTCGACCTGTCGGCTTGGTCTTTTTTGTTTGCTTGATCATTCTCGCTTGTGCTCCATGGTTGGATATTTTTTTATTATTATGTTTTATCACAATGTTGGTGAATCCCTTCGGCATCTTCTCTTTTTGCTCTTGCAATTTCTCACTCAGGTTACGTGTTCTCAATGCGAAAATGCAGCGAACGAAGCAAGGCGATATTTCATTCTGTCAGCGTCTGGAAATTCTACCCGCTACTTCTGAAAGGCATCCACCATCGGCCAACAACGAGATAGCGCTGCCAAAAGAATTTGCGCTTGAAGAAGGCGTGATTCTGAATAGTTATTATCAAATATGGTTCGCTACGAGGGTAAGGCCTTATTTTATCAAAGAAGGCGCCTGTTTTCAGCTGGCGACTCGTCACTCGTTTTTTTCAGCGCGCTTGACCTGGCTGAGCGATGCCCTGAATAATCGTTGTCGCCCGCCATTTCTTGCCGATGGGGACTGGGTTATCGCCGCACGCCGGCATGGATACGATGATCTTCAGGCGTTATACAATGTCAGTGATGGCAGTGTTTATTTAAAAAATAGCCCCTTTCATCCCGGCAATCAGCAGATGGCATCAATTTATAAAATCGCGTACGGCCTCGTACTCATAGTGATGTTTTTTACGCTCACCATCAAACTGCACGACCCCATGCTTAATCTGGGCAGTTGGCCATTTTATCGTGAAATGCTTACCAGGCTGACAGGCACCCTGCTCCCGATTAACCTGCTGTTAATAGTGATGGAGTTTGTCCGTATGATTGCCCATCCCCTGTCACGTCGGGTGGCCGGTAGAGTGAAGGTACATCAGGCCATATTACGTTATGCCAGACGTCAGGGCGCCAGAATGACGCCATGGGAACTGAAGTAATAAAAAACAACGCCACCCGAAGGTGGCGCTGTCGTGGTTAATACTGGTCGCGATCCAACCAGTTGCCGTTCGCTATCAACGTACAACCCTCAACGGAACGTTGATAGACATACATCCATGCGCTGCCGTAAGGCGTCTGAATCAGGTGGCGCGCATACTCGCCCCCCTTGGTGCGCAGCGCATCCAGTTCGGCCAGCGTCGATGCATCAATACGATAAACTTCACCATGTACTGTGCCTTCGCCGGGCACCGCGCCTGGATAGTGGCCCAGGCTGTACAGCTGATAATCGTCGACACTATGAGCGCCCAGCCACTGGGCGTTGGTCATCCAGTGGCTGTTGCCTTGTTTGCGTCGTAAACTGCCGTAAACAAATATTCGCATTGCTAAAACTCAAACTGATAGAGCAAATCGAGCGCCTGGTCGATGCCAGACACCGCTTCCACATATAGCTTAGGCATCAGGCGATAACGTAAAGTCAGCGTCGCCAGGGAATCGAAGATACCGACCCCGTATTTTACCTGCAGACCCGGCAGTACATAGCCGCTGACCACCACCTGGGAAGAATCGCCTACCCCTTCGGTGTCCAACGCCAAGTTGCTTACGCCAAACGTCTCGCCGATTTTACCCACAACCTGACCACTTTGTGCAACCCCCATACCAATAAGCATTGAGGTCATCGCGGCGCTATCGCTCTGACCACTACTCAAACCCTGGCCGCGCAGCAGATAAGACAGCGCTTCCTGCTGGGACATAACCGGATCAGAGAAGATCTCCGCTTTCGGCTGATCGGCGGAGCCGGTGACGCGAACGCCGGCGATCACATCGTCTTCGGTGGCATCCGGGTTACGAATCGCTTCGATATTCAGCAACGGCTGATCCGGCGGGCCGGAGAACAGCAGCTCCCCTTTGCGGACAATCAAGTCCTGACCATAGGCGTGGAAACGGCCGTCCGGAATATTAATCTGCCCGTTGAGGCCCAGCCCCTGCTTGTCCTGCGCCACTTTCAAATCACCGGTCAGACGCGCTTTCAGGCCGAAGGCTTCCAGACGAACGTTGTTGCCGACGTGAATGGTCAGGTTGCTGTTGATCGGGATGCTGGCGCTCTGCTGCTTAATCGGCTTGAGGTTTTTATCCAGCATCACTTCATCAGAGGAGACGCCGACCGCGCTCTCCGGCACCTCGTTGACCACGATCCGCGCCCAGGGCACATCCACTTTGCCGTCGAGATTGAACAGGCTTGGCGTGGCGGTAAACACCACATCCGGCGATACATCGAGACGCACCATCGGCGGCACCGTGATCCGCACCCGGCTGCCTTTCGCCGCAATTTGCGCCCGCCAGTTATCGATCTGCGTCCAGTCGGCGTTACCGCTGAGGGCGATTTGCCCCTGGCGGGTGTTCACCGTCCCCTGCAGGGTCGAGCGCGTGCCGTTGAAGTTCATCGCCAGCTGGCTCGGCTGCATATCAAACGGCATAAAGTTGCCGTCGATATCCACCCCGCTCAGCTGCATCTGGCCGAACAGCTGCGGACTTTTCACATTGCCGCCCAGACGCAGACGGGTGTTGAGCCTTCCCTCTGCCTTTTCACCACGAGCGAAAATCGGGTTGATCATCGCCAGCGAGAAGTTGCTGATATTGACGTTGCCGCCGAGATTACGCCGCCCCTGCGGGTCGGTAACCTGCACTTGCCCATCCAGTTGACCATTGTTGGTCAGGCGGATAAGCCAGCCCAGCTCGGCGCGATTGTTGTGCAGGTCGGCGCTGAGGTTCAGCGTATCGAACGCCACCGGCAACGGCGCGTCGTTGACGACCTGGGTCACCTTGACGTTGCGCCCGCTGAGGGTCACTTTGCCCTGCGGCAGTCCCTCTTTGGTGGTGTCCCAGCTCACATCGGCATTACCGGTAAACACGCCGCTGGCCTGGGTCGCCTCCGGCATAAACGGCTTGAGCATCGCCAGATCGAAGCGGTTGAGATTCACCCGCGCCCGTCCGCTGGCGCCCGCGTCAATGGTTTCAGGCACGCAGAGCTCGGCGTTCGGGTTGGTCCAGCAGTGTGGCCCGATGCTGATTTTCTGCTCCAGATTGCGATAGTCCAGCGCAATGCTGCGCGTCAGCGCTACCGGCCCCACCGGCGTCTGGAAGCGGGTATCGCTCAGCGAGCCCTTCCAGCGTTCGGCCTGACGATCGAAGCTGCCTGCCAGCGCCAGCTGGCCGGAAACCGGATCGCCCTGCACGCGTAGCCGCAGCTCATGCTGTTTCTCTGTACCTTTGGCATTGAGCTGCACCAGGCTGATATTGACCCCCGGCTGGCTGATGCGATCCACCCGCACGTCCAGGTTACCGCCAATCTGATCGGTGGATTTCACATCCCCTTTGACGTTGACCTGGGCGATGGTCAGCTCCTGCCAGCGCAGCGCCCGGGCGGTGATGTCGGCCAGCAGCTGCGGCGCATCGACAGTGCCGCGCACTTTTACCAAGCCCTTCGCCGTCCCGCCGAGCCCCGGCAGCGCATTATCCAGGTGCGGCGCATCGATGGTGGCGTCGAGATTAAGATCCTTCACCCCCAGCTCGCCTTTGATATCAGCGCTGTTCGGGCCTAACGCCAGATGCAGTCCCGGGATTTTCCACTGCAGATAGCTGTTACCCTGCAGCGAGCCCGCCACATCCACTTTGTTCTGCTTCACGTTGCCGGTAATTTTCAGCTCCGGCACCGACATCTGCCAGCTGCCGCCGTACAGGCTGCCCTGGGTCTTGATCCGGCCGTTAAGCTTCGACGGCCAGTCCGGCACCTCTTTGGCGGTGTTGATGCCGTCGAGGGTCAGCTCGCCGCGCCAGCTGATCGCCTGCTGCCAGTCGAGCAGCGCCTTCAGCTCGGTTTTCCCTTCCAGGGCGTTGACCGTCAGCTTGTCGAGATTGATCTGCCGTTCATTGCCTTTGGCGTTGAGGGCGATTTTCGCCGGCGGCAGCGATTGACCTTTCACCGCGGTGGAGAAGGCCAGCGCATAGTCGGTCATTTTGCCGCTGAACTTCAGCTGGACATCGTCGGCCTGGAACTGCTTCTCGCCGCTGAACGGCCAGGCGAGCTGCTTACTCTTCAGCTCCATATTGAGCGGCAGCCCGGCCTCCGCCAGCTGCGCATCCGCGCGCAGCGTGGCCGCGACCGGCCCGCTTAAGTCCACTCCGACTTTGAGCGTTTTACGCACTTCGCCGCCCACCTTCAGCTGCACCTTCTCCCCTTTCATCGGGTCGACGTTCAGGGTTCCGGCGAGGGTAATGTCCACCGGCCAGTTATCCTGCAGCTGCGCGCTGCCCGAGGCGCTGACCTTGCCCTGATCGGAGTCGATATCAAGGGCGTCGAGCTTCATCTGGCCGTCAATACTGCTGACTTTCAGCAGCAGGTTATACACGGTGATATCGGTATCGCCGGTCAGGCGCAGCTGCTCGCCGCGGAACGCCTGAATATTGAGGTTCAGCGGCAGATGGACATCGGTCATCGCCGGCAGCACCGGCTGCGAGAAGAGGTCGGTCATCGTCTCGCCGAGCGGTTTTTCCTGCGGCTGCGGGTTGTCAATTTTCGGATCAACCACCTGCTCCTGCGCCACTTTCGCCACCTTAGGCAGGGCGATCAGCAGCCCCTGCAGCGAGGTCGGCGTCAGGGTCAGATTTTTCTCCTGCCAGTCCAGGCCGGTGGAAAAATCGCGTACGGAGACCGCGGTATCATCGATTTTAACGTTGACGTTATGCAGCGCGACGCGGCTGAGGGTGATCGGATAAGGAGTGGAGAGATTCAGCGGCCCGCTGTCCTCTTCCTCGACCGGCGCTGAGGGCGGCATCTTCTTGGTATCGACGGCGACATAAATATCGCGCAGCGCGATGTCGTTTACGCACAGGCTGCTGTCCCACAGGCAGCGCAACCTGACGCTGAGGTGAAACTGACCGGCGGTCACCGCCACGCCGGGCTGTTCGTAGCGAACATTATCGAGGGTTAAATCACGCCAGCCACCGGTCACTTTGCCGATTTCCAGCCCCGGTACCCAGCGATCCGCCGCCTTGAACACCAGATGCAAGCCGGTGGTGGTCCCCACCAGGAACCCGACGGTTCCCAGCAGGAGCACCAACACGATTAAGACGCCGAGGCTTATCTTCTTCCATAAACTCATAATTCAGGCCCCAGACCGATGTAAAACTGTAAACCATGCTCTTCTTTGTCGCCGATCGGCCGGGCGATATCCAGCTTGATCGGCCCCACCGGCGACTGCCAGCGCACGCCCACCCCGGCGCCGGTTTTGAAATCGCTCTCGCGAATATCGCTGACCGCTTCGCCGCTATCTACAAACACGGCGCCCCACCATTTACCACTGACGTTGTACTGATACTCCAGCGAGCCAGTCGCCAGCTTCGAGGCCCCGATCAGCTTGCCGTCATCGTCCTTCGGCGAGATAGATTTGTATTTATAGCCGCGAATACTGCGATCGCCCCCGGCGAAAAAACGCAGATCCGGCGGCACCTTGTCAAAGTTGTCCGCTTCGATCCAGCCAAGGTTGCCGCGCACCACAAAGCGGTGGCGGTCATAGAGGGTACGGATCCAGACGTCCTGGGCCTGCATCACGATGAAGTTGATGTCCGAGCCCCACATGGTGTTGGAGTAGTCCACCGAGTAGCGCTGGGAATCGCCCCAGGTAGGCATCAGGCCGCCGCGGGAGCGAGTGCGGTTCACCGAGACCCCAGGATAAATCAGCATGGTGGTGTTGGTGACGTTCGCCTGGGTAAAGTGATCCAGGCTCCAGCGCAGGTTAATCGCTCGCTGCCAGCCGCTCGACATCTCCCAGAAACGCGAGACCCCCAGGGTGGTAGAGTCGGCCTGGGTATCATTGAGGTCGGTACGCTTAAAACCGCCCTGCATCAGATAATACTGTTCAAGGGGGCTCTTCAGCAGTGGGACTTTATAGGTAAAGTCGAACTGCTGCTCCGGGGCGGAGAGGCTGACGCTGGAGGTCAGGCTGTGGCCATACGAGTTTACCCATGGTTTTTTCCACGTGGCTTTCACCCGCGGACCGACGTCTGTGGAATAGCCGACCCCAGTTTCCACGGTGTTCTCTTTGCGAGGCGAGACAACGCCCTGCAGAGGCAGCACCTTGGTTTTCCGCGACTTAGCAAAATCAGGCGCCACCACCACCGAACTGAACCAGCCGGTCGCCGCCAGGCGGCGGTTTAGCTCGGCCAGATCCTGCGAGGTGTAGTAGTCGCCCTCTTTAAACGGCACGAGGTTTTGCAGGTATTCATCGCGGATTTGCGAGCCAGAGAAAGTGACGTGGCCAAAGCGATAGCGTTCGCCGCTGTCGTAATCGATATCCCAGAACGCCTGATGACGGTCGAGGGAGACCCCGAGCTGGCTCTTAAGAAACTCGCTGTCAAAGTAGCCTTTGCGCAGGGCGACGCGGGTCAGCGAGCTCTTGAAGCCGTCGTAATCCCCGTGGTTGAGCACCGTCCCGATGGCCGGGCGCGTTTTCAGCAGCGCCAGGTAGTCGCTATCGGTGCGGGCGCCGCCGCGCAGAATCACCTCGGTTCCGCCAATGCGCACCGGTTCTCCCGGGGTCACTTTGGCGATCAGCACCTGACGTCCCCTTTTCGGCGGCGGACGCAAATCAAATTCAATCGTCGGCTCGTAATAACCCAGCGCTTTCAGACCTTCGCGAATGGCGTCATCGACGCGCGCGCGAAAGCGACGATCCGGCGTGACTTCATCGCTCTGGATGGTGGAAAGCTGGGCGCGAACGTTTTTCTCCAGCTCCCCGGATAATCCCTCAACCTGCAAACGCACATTCGCTGCGCTGGCGACCCCGCTGACCAGCAAAAGGCTGGTGACACATAACTGGCGGATTTTTAGCACATTTTCTCCTGAATATCCCTGTTTCCTCTACAGGAAACACTGGCGCCGCTCCACGGCTTAACAAAACCCTAACAACATAGGGTTGAAAAAGTGGCAATAACCCAAATAATTCTTATGTATTAATCTAGACGTATTACGCGTATTTATTGTGTTAAAAGACACGCTTCGTTACAACCTTAACGACGATTTCTGTATTGAGAGGCCAACCGTGAGTCTATTTGATAAAACGCATCTTGTCGCCCAGGCGGATGCGCTGCCTGGACGCAATACCCCCATGCCAGTGGCGACGCTCCACGCAGTTAACGGCCACTCGATGACCAACGTCCCGGCGGGGATGGAAGTGGCGCTGTTCGCCATGGGCTGCTTCTGGGGAGTTGAGCGCCTGTTCTGGCAATTGCCGGGGGTTTACAGCACCGCCGCAGGTTACACTGGCGGCTATACGCCCAATCCGACCTATCGCGAAGTGTGCAGCGGCCAGACCGGTCACGCGGAAGCGGTACGCGTGGTTTATGATCCGCAGGTGATTAGCTATGAGCAGTTATTGCAGGTGTTCTGGGAAAACCACGATCCGGCGCAGGGTATGCGACAGGGTAACGACCACGGCACCCAGTACCGCTCGGCGATTTACCCGCTGACCCCGGAACAGACGGAGGCGGCAAAGGCCAGCCTCGCCCGCTTCCAGGCGGCGATGAACGACGCGCACGATACCCGTCACATCACCACCGAGATCGCCACCGCCAAACCGTTCTACTATGCCGAGGACGATCACCAGCAGTATCTGTATAAAAACCCGCACGGCTATTGCGGCATCGGCGGCATTGGCGTCTGCCTGCCGCCTCAGGCGTAATTCTGATTTCCGCCTCAACAGCGAGGCGGTCAATGAACGCTCTGGCGGCTTTACATTCCCTTACGCTATACTAGCCAGTGTGACAGCCGGTCCAGCGCCTTCGGACCGGTTTTTTATGTATTCCACATTTGAGTTATCAACTTCCCTTCCGAGGATCTGGCCTCAACGGTCAGAAAAGATATGTTAAACAGTATTTTAGTAATACTCTGTCTGATAGCCGTCAGTGCGTTTTTTTCGATATCGGAAATTTCACTGGCAGCCTCACGTAAAATCAAACTGAAACTGCTGGCCGATGAAGGCAACGTCAACGCACAGCGGGTGCTGAAGATGCAGGAGAACCCGGGCACCTTCTTTACCGTCGTGCAGATTGGCCTCAACGCCGTCGCCATTCTTGGCGGTATTGTGGGCGACGCGGCTTTCTCACCGGCGTTTCATAGCCTGCTCAGCGGGTATTTGTCACCGGAGCTCTCCGAGCAGCTGAGCTTCATCATCTCTTTTACCCTGGTCACCAGCTTGTTCATCCTGTTTGCTGACCTGACTCCGAAACGCATCGGTATGATTGCGCCCGAAACAGTGGCCCTGCGCATCATCAACCCGATGCGCTTCTGCCTGTTAGTCTTCCGCCCGCTGGTGTGGTTGTTTAACGGCATGGCCAACATGATCTTCCGCATCTTCAAACTGCCGATGGTGCGGAAAGACGATATCACTTCCGATGATATCTATGCCGTGGTCGAGGCCGGCGCGCTGGCCGGGGTGCTGCGCAAGCAGGAGCATGAGCTAATTGAGAACGTGTTCGAGCTGGAGTCCCGCACCGTTCCTTCCTCCATGACCCCGCGTGAAAGCGTCATTTGGTTTGATTTGCACGAAGACGAGCAGAGCCTGAAGAATAAAGTGGCCGAACATCCGCACTCGAAGTTCCTCGTCTGTAATGAAGATATCGACCACATTATCGGTTACGTCGATTCAAAAGATCTGCTGAACCGCGTGCTGGCGAACCAGAGCCTGGTGCTGACCGGCGGCGTACAGATCCGCAACACGTTGATCGTGCCGGACACCCTGACCCTGTCGGAAGCGCTGGAAAGCTTCAAAACCGCCGGGGAAGACTTCGCGGTGATCATGAATGAATACGCGCTGGTGGTCGGGATCATCACTCTCAACGACGTGATGACCACCCTGATGGGCGACCTCGTCGGCCAGGGGCTGGAAGAGCAGATCGTCGCCCGCGATGAAAACTCGTGGCTGATCGATGGCGGTACGCCGATTGATGACGTGATGCGCGTGCTGGATATCGACGAGTTCCCGCAGTCCGGGAATTACGAGACCATCGGCGGCTTTATGATGTTTATGCTGCGTAAAATCCCCAAACGCACCGACGCGGTGAAGTTCTCCGGCTATAAGTTTGAGGTCGTGGATATCGATAACTACCGTATCGACCAGCTGCTGGTGACCCGCATCGATAACAAGCCAACGGTGCTGGTGCCGAAGCAGGCGGAAACGGCGGAAAGCCAGAACGCCTGAGCGTAATCTTTTCTCTCTCCTAAGGGCGGATGACCATCCGCCCTATTTTTATGGCCCAAATGGTTATCCCACACTCCCACTTAACAAAATTGCTTTATCGGTGGGCTACAGCGATCCGGTCTATTTCACCCGCTTGTTTCGTAAACATAACGGCATCCCACCGGGCGAATATCGCAAACGCTATGCGGAAATGAAGGGCTAAAAACATCAACGGCTCCCATCGGGAGCCGTCTTTTACCTACTACGTACTGCTACGTGCCAGGTTATGCCATCTCAGTTTGCAGACGCAACACCTGACGATTGACTTCGGACATCACTGACAGATGCAGCTTGTCCTTGACCTTCGGGATAAGGATTTTGCCCTTATCAAATTCAAATGCGCCAACGTCCTTGATGTACAACCGTCCACGAAACAGGATCTTCACGTACTTCGCCACTTGCAGCGGATTGTAGCGTTGGAAAATTTTCATTCTTCTCTCCTGCCAGGGTTACGCTCTTGTGGTGCCACAGTTAGCCCACGTCTTGGGAGCGCAAATTTTAATGCCCTAAAACTATAGTCCAGAATCTCAGAGGGACCCAGTATGTATAAGTTTATTTACCCTTTGATGACAATAATTCAGAATTTTCGTTTCAGACATACGATGAAGTAAGTATAAGTCGCCGTTTTACGACTAATTTGTGCGTCAACACGCAAACTGGCATCCTCATTGCGGGTAATCACCGTCAATCGCACTTATGATTAAACGAGACCAAGTGGTCGGATCACCTGCATAAAAAAGATTAAGGATTGCGCATGACCCTACGTAGCATACTGGCCGCCTCGTTACTGCTTCTCCCGCTGCTGGCCACAGCGCATAACTTCGTCGACGGCCAGCGCGTGGCGCCCGTTGGCGTCGCGGATCGGGGAGAGCTTATTCTGGATAAGGATAAGTTTAGCTATAAAAACTGGAATAGCGCCCAGCTGGCGGGAAAAGTGCGCGTGGTCCAGCACATCGCCGGACGCTCGTCAGCAAAAGAGAAGAATGCCAATCTGATCGAGGCGATTAAAGCGGCGGGCTTCCCGCACGATCGCTATCAGACCACCACCATTGTAAACACTGACGACGCCATCCCGGGCACCGGGATGTTTGTACGCAACAGCATTGAAAGTAATAAAAAGCTCTTCCCATGGTCGCAATTTATCGTCGACAGCAACGGCCTGGTGCGGAAAGCCTGGCAGCTGGACGAGAAGAGCTCAGCGATCGTGGTGCTGGATAAGAACGGGCGTGTGCAGTGGGCTAAAGACGGCGCCCTCACCCAACAAGAGGTGCAGCAGGTGATCGACCTGCTGCATAAATTGCTTAATAAATAGAGACCCGGAAGCCGGGGTTGAGGAAGGATTCACGCGGCGTGTAGTCGAGGGTTTTCCCCTGCCAGTCGTGAACATGCGCCCCGGCGGCCACCGCGACCGCATGGCCGGCGGCGGTGTCCCAGGTGCTGGTCGGCCCGAAGCGCGGATAGAGCTGGGCCTGACCTTCCGCCACCAGGCAGAATTTCAGCGACGAACCGATTGAGGTGGTCTGGTGTTCGCCCAGTTGCTCAAGGTACTCCTGCAGCTCCGGATCGTTGCTATGGGAGCGGCTAATCACCACCAGCGGCGGACGGGCATCGCGGACCTGGATCTGCTTGCGTACGCCGCACTCTTCTTTCCAGGCTTTGCCATTTTGCGCGCTGTACATCACCTTCATCACCGGCGCATAGACAACCCCCAGCGTCGGCTTGCCGTTTTCAATCAGCGCGATATTGACGGTGAATTCGCCGTTACGCTTAATAAACTCTTTGGTGCCGTCCAGCGGGTCGACCAGCCAGTAGCGCTGCCAGTGCTGGCGCACTTCCCACGCCGGCGGGTCCTCCTCGGAGAGGATCGGGGTATCCGGATCCAGCGCCTGCAGGCCGCTGACAATGACTTTATGCGCTGCGATATCCGCCGCCGTGACCGGAGAATCATCTTTCTTGCTGGCGACGTTGATCGGCTGGTTTCCATCGTAGACTTCCATGATGGCATCGCCCGCATTCCGTGCAAGCTGACATACTTGTTCTAACATTCTCCACCTCGTCTGGTTACAGTGGCGTTAACTCGTTGTTTTATTTATATCGCATCACCGCGAGTTCCGCTATCTGTGATAACGATGGCGGTTTCTCTGCCCGCTTTTCTGGCAAGATTCACATTTCTGTAAGCAACAGAATATAAATACATTTTCTTCTGTGCTATCGCTCATAAAAAAGGACGCCTCTGATGATTAAGTTTAGCGCAACGCTCCTGGCCACGCTGATCGCCGCCAGCGTCAACGCCGCGACGGTCGACCTGCGGATCATGGAAACCACCGATCTGCACAGCAATATGATGGACTTCGACTATTACAAAGATGCCGCCACGGAGAAATTCGGCCTGGTGCGTACCGCCAGCCTGATCGAACAGGCGCGGGCAGAAGTTAAAAACAGCGTGCTGGTGGATAACGGGGATGTGATCCAGGGGAGCCCGTTAGGCGACTATATGGCGGCAAAAGGGCTCAAAGAGGGCGATGTACATCCGGTGTATAAGGCGATGAACACCCTGAATTACGCCGTCGGCAATCTGGGCAACCATGAGTTCAATTACGGTCTCGACTTCCTGCACAAGGCGCTGGCCGGGGCGAAGTTCCCCTACGTGAACGCCAATATCATCGATGCCAAAACCGGAAAACCGATGTTTACGCCGTACCTGATCCAGGATACCCGGGTCGTGGACAGCGACGGTCAAATCCACACCCTGCGCATCGGCTATATCGGCTTTGTGCCGCCGCAGATCATGACCTGGGATAAAGCTAATCTTAACGGCAAGGTGACGGTCAATGACATTACCGAAACCGCGCGCAAATATATCCCGGAGATGCGGGCGAAAGGGCTGATGTGGTGGTAGTGGTCGCTCACTCCGGCCTCTCCGCCGACCCGTATCAGGCGATGGCCGAGAATTCGGTTTACTACTTAAGCCAGGTGCCCGGCGTGGACGCCATTATGTTCGGCCATGCCCACGCGGTGTTCCCGGGTAAAGACTTCGCCAACATCAAAGGCGCGGATATCGCCAAAGGGACGCTAAACGGCGTACCGGCGGTGATGCCGGGAATGTGGGGCGATCATCTCGGGGTGGTCGATCTGGTGCTAAATAACGACAGCGGTAAATGGCAGGTAACTCAGAGTAAAGCGGAAGCGCGGCCAATCTATGACGCGGTGGCGAAGAAATCACTGGCGGCCGAAGATGCCAAGCTGGTGGCGGTGCTGAAAGCCGATCATGACGCCACTCGCGAATTCGTCAGCAAGCCGATCGGCAAGTCCGCCGACAACATGTACAGCTATCTGGCGCTGGTGCAGGACGACCCGACGGTGCAGGTGGTCAACATGGCGCAGAAAGCCTACGTAGAACATTATATTCAGGGCGACCCGGATCTGGCGAAGCTGCCGGTGCTCTCCGCCGCCGCGCCGTTTAAAGTCGGCGGGCGTAAAAACGATCCGGCGAGCTTTGTCGAAGTGGAGAAAGGCCAGCTCACCTTCCGCAATGCCGCCGACCTCTATCTCTACCCCAACACCCTGGTGGTGATGAAGGTCAGCGGGAAAGAGGTTAAGGAGTGGCTGGAATGCTCTGCCGGACAGTTTAACCAGATCGATCCCGCCAGCAGCAAGCCGCAGTCGCTGATCAACTGGGACGGCTTCCGCACCTACAACTTCGACGTCATTGACGGGGTGAACTACCAGATCGACGTCACTCAGCCGGCCCGCTACGACGGCGAATGTCAGATGATCCATCCGCAGGCAGAGCGTATTAAGCACCTGACCTTCAATGGAAAACCGGTTGATCCGCAGGCTACTTTCCTGGTCGCGACCAATAACTATCGCGCTTACGGCGGCAAATTCGCCGGCACCGGTGAGAGCCAT
Source organism: Klebsiella pneumoniae (assembly GCF_000742135.1). Lineage (GTDB taxonomy): Bacteria > Pseudomonadota > Gammaproteobacteria > Enterobacterales > Enterobacteriaceae > Klebsiella > Klebsiella pneumoniae. Next base: position 159,597 of record NZ_KN046818.1, read on the forward strand.
ATCGCCTTCGCCTCACCGGATGAAAACCGTTCGGTGCTGGCGGCATGGATTGGCGCGCAATCGAAGAAGGAAGGCGCGATCCATCCGGCGGCGGATAACAACTGGCGTCTGGCGCCGATCCACAGCAACACGCCGTTGGATATTCGTTTTGAGACCTCGCCTGGCGACAAAGCCGCGGCGTTTATCAAAGAGAAAGCGCAGTATCCAATGCGCCAGGTGGCCACCGATGATATCGGCTTCGCCATTTATCAGCTGGATTTGAGCAAGTAATGCCTGTTCCCCGGTGGCGCTGCGCTTACCGGGGCTACAGGGAGTGATACATTTTCACTCCCCGTGGTTAGCCAGCACCGAGGGCAGATTAACCTCGATCCAGTCCGCCAGGGCGGCCACCTTCTCGCTCACCTGCAGGCCGAGCGGCGTCAGGCTATATTCAACGTGCGGGGGCACCACCGGATAAGAGACGCGGTCGATAAAACCATCCTGCTCCAGCGCCTGCAGCGACTGCGCCAGCATCTTTTCGCTGACCCCGCCCATCTTACGGCGCAGATCGCTGAAACGGTGGGTTCCCTCGCGCAGCGCCACCAGAATCAACACGCCCCAGCGGCTGGTGACATGTTTAAGCACATCGCGCGACGGGCACTGTTCCGCAAACAAATTGCCGGTGCGCAATTTCTCGCTCAGCGTCGGTTCGGCCATTTCACACTTACCTTTTTGTACGTACTTACTAAAAGTTAGTTAAGGTGGTAGCTTACCACAACTGCCAATAAACACGAAGGAGAAGACCCATGATCGCTCTTACCGGTGCCACCGGCCAGCTTGGCCACTACGTTCTGCAAGACCTGCTTAACACCGTCCCTGCCAGCCAGATTGTGGCGATTGTCCGCAACCCGGCCAAAGCCCAGGCGCTCAGCCAGCAGGGCGTGGTTGTCCGCCAGGCCGACTACAGCGACGAAGCGGCGCTGACCGCCGCGCTGCAGGGCGTGGATAAACTGCTGTTAATCTCCTCCAGCGAAGTCGGCCAGCGTGCTGTACAGCACCGCAACGTCATTAACGCCGCCAAAGCCGCCGGAGTGAAATTCATCGCGTATACCAGCCTGCTGCATGCCGACACTTCGCCGCTGGGTCTGGCCGCAGAGCATATCGAAACCGAGCAGATGCTGGCCGACTCTGGTATCGCTTACGCCCTGCTGCGTAACGGCTGGTATACCGAAAACTATCTGGCCAGCGCGCCGCCGGCGCTGGAGCATGGCGTGTTTATCGGCGCCGCCGGCGAGGGTAAAATCGCCTCCGCCACCCGCGCGGATTATGCCGCCGCTGCCGCCCGCGTTATCGCCAGTGAGGGTCATGAAGGCAAAATTTACGAACTGGCGGGTGATAACGCCTGGACGCTGAGCGACCTGGCTGCCGAGCTGAGCAAGCAAAGCGGGAAAAACGTGGTCTACCAGAACCTCAGCGAAGCCGATTTCGCCGCCGCGCTGAAAAGCGTCGGCCTGCCGGCCGGGCTTGCCGATATGCTGGCGGATTCCGATGTCGGCGCGTCGAAAGGCGGACTGTTTGACGACAGCCGCACCCTGAGTACGCTGATCGGCCGCCCGACCACCTCCCTTGCTGAAAGCGTGAAAGGCATTCTGTAACCGCCCCTCTCAGCTTTTGCGGTTGCGTCCCGGCGGTTCCTCTCCCATATTGAAGGGATAACCGTCGGGAGGCAGGCATGCAGGGCGTACCACTCCAATTTAGTGATGAAAAAGACCGCGCGCGCTTTCGCCATCTCGAACAGTTGCCCGGGGTGGAGCTTTACCACGCCCATATATCCCGCTACGCCTTTGAACCCCATACCCACGAAGCCTTCGGCATCGGCGTGATTGAGCAAGGCGCGGAGCGCTTTCGCTACCGCGGCAGTCAGCATATTGCCGCCGCAAACTCCATTGTCACCATGAATCCCGACGAGCTGCACACCGGCGAAGCGGAAACCGCCGACGGCTGGCGCTACCGGATGATTTATCTGGAGCCGGACCGTCTTGAAGCCATCACCGGGGTGCGAGACTGGTGGTTCAGCGAGGTGGTCCGCGAGGATCCTCTACGTTCCCGACAGATTGGCCAGCTGATTTATGGTCTGTGGCATAGCGACGATCCGCTGGCCCAGCAGGGACTGCTGCTCGACCTCATCGACGCCTTCCGCCCTCTGGCCCACCATGCCTCTGCGCAAGGTGAGGCCGGGCATCGCTTTGACCGCGTGCGCGACTACCTGCACGATAACTATATGCGTCCCATCACCCTCGACGAGCTGGCGCAGGTGGCGGCGCTGAGCCCGTACCACTTTCAGCGCCAGTTTAAAGCCCACTATCACGTAACGCCCCATCAGATGCTGATGGCCATCCGTCTGTGGCGCGCCAAAGCGTTCCTCACCCACGGCATGCCCGCCGCCGAAGTGGCGATAGCCGTCGGCCTCACCGACCAGTCCCACCTGACCCGCGCCTTCACCCTGCGTTACGGCATTACGCCGGTGCGCTATCAGAAGCAGGTCGCCAGGCGCTAATGCGCAATCTCATACAATATTCCTGCCCGGCCCCCTTCTACACTGCAGACCAACAGTGATGAAAACGGATGCAATGATGATTAGTGGTGTGCTGTACGCCCTGCTGGCGGGGCTGATGTGGGGATTAATTTTTGTCGGGCCTCTGCTGGTGCCAGAGTACCCGGCGATGCTGCAGTCGATGGGGCGCTATCTGGCGCTGGGCCTGATCGCCCTGCCGCTGGCGTGGCTCGGGCGCGCGCGTTTGCGCCAGCTGAGCCGCAACGACTGGTGGACCGCGCTGGGCCTGACGATGATGGGAAATCTTATCTATTACGTCTGCCTGGTCAGCGCCATTCAGCGCACCGGAGCGCCGGTCTCCACCATGATTATCGGCACGCTGCCGGTGGTATTGCCGGTGTTCGCCAATCTGCTCTACAGCCAGCGCGACGGGAAGCTGCCGTGGCGGCGCCTGTTTCCGGCGCTGATCTGCATCGCCGTGGGCCTGATCTGCGTTAACGTTGCGGAACTGCGTCAGGGGCTGCCGAATTTTAGCCCATGGCGCTACGGCTCCGGCATTGCGCTGGCGCTGGGATCGGTGGTCTGCTGGGCCTGGTATGCCCTGCGCAACGCCCGCTGGCTGCGGGAAAATCCCCATCAGCCGCCGATGATGTGGGCTACCGCCCAGGCGCTGGTGACGCTTCCTGTTTCGCTGGCCGGTTACCTCACCGCCTGCGCCTGGCTGCACGGCCAACAGGCCGGGTTTCCCCTGCCCTTCGGCCCGCGCCCGGCGGTGTTTATTACGCTGATGCTGGCCATCGCGGTGCTCTGTTCATGGGTCGGCGCGCTGTGCTGGAATATTGCCAGCCAGCGGTTGCCGACGGTGATCCTCGGGCCGCTAATCGTCTTCGAAACCCTGGCCGGGCTGCTGTATACCTTCCTGCTGCGGCAAAGTTTACCGCCGCTGCTGACCCTGAGCGGGATCCTGCTGCTGGTGCTCGGCGTGGTCTCCGCCGTACGCGCCAGACCGGAAAAACCGATGCTGCAGCCGCTGGCGGACGAAAAAAAGTAGCCTCGCCTCCTTAAGGGGTATTCCCTCGCCACAAAGATGCATTTAAAATGCATCTTATATTCCTGATGACGAGGTAACTGCTATGGCTTTCCGTGACCAACCTTTAGGCGAGCTGGCGCTGACCATCCCGCGCGCCTCCGCCCTGTTCCGTCAATACGATATGGATTACTGCTGCGGCGGCAAACAGACCCTGGCGCGGGCCGCATCGCGCAAAGCGCTGGATGTCGCGGTGATTGAAGCCGAGCTGGCGAAACTGGCCGAGCAGCCTCTCTCCCGCGACTGGCGCGCGGCGCCCCTCCCGGAGATTATCGACCATATTATTGTTCGCTATCACGAGCGGCACCGTGAACAGCTGCCGGAGCTGATCCTGCAGGCCACCAAGGTTGAACGTGTGCATGCCGATAAACCGAACGTGCCAAAAGGGCTGACCAAATACCTGACCATGCTGCATCAGGAACTCTCCAGCCACATGATGAAAGAGGAGCAGATCCTGTTCCCGATGATCAAACAGGGAATGGGCGCCCAGGCCGGAGGCCCGATCAGCGTGATGGAAAGCGAGCATGATGAAGCGGGCGAACTGCTGGAAGTCATTAAGCACATCACCCATAACGTGACGCCGCCGCCGGAAGCCTGCACCACCTGGAAGGCGATGTATAACGGTATCAACGCGATGATTGACGATCTGATGGAGCACATCAGTCTGGAAAATAACGTACTGTTTCCGCGCGCCCTCGGCGGGAAGTAAAAAAAGGCGCCCGCAGGCGCCCTCGACATTGTCCGTCTTATTTGGCCACTCCGGGTGGCCTTTTTTATTTCGCCAGACGTTTTTTGCCGGCAAACAGCCAGCCCGCGCCGAGCAGCACAAACCACAGCGGGGTGACCATCAGCGCTTCACGGGTATCGTCTTCCAGGGTCAACAGCACCAGCACAAAGACGAAGAAGGCCATGCACACCCAGCACATCACTTTACCCAACGGCATCTTGTAGCTCGATTTTTCATGCAGCTGAGGGCGGTTTTTACGATACGCCAGGTAAGAGCAAAGGATGATGGTCCAGACGAACATAAACAGGATCGCCGACACCGTGGTGATCATGGTGAACGCAGCAATCACGCTCGGGTTGACCATCAGCATCACCACCCCGCCCAGCAGGCACATGCAGGAGAAGGTTAAGCCCTTCGCCGGCACCGCACGCTTCGACAGCTTGGCGAACATCTTCGGCGCCTGACCATCCTGCGCCAGACCGAACAGCATACGGCTGGTAGAGAACACGCCGCTGTTGGCCGAGGAGGCCGCGGAGGTCAACACCACAAAGTTAATCAGGCTCGCCGCCGCCGGCAGGCCGACCAGCACGAACAGCTCAACGAACGGGCTCTTGCTCGGCACCACGGAGCTCCACGGCGTCACCGACATAATCACAATCAGCGCGAAGACGTAGAACATAATGATACGCAGCGGGATGGAGTTAATCGCCCGTGGCAGGGATTTTTCCGGGTCTTTGGTTTCAGCGGCAGTGGTCCCCACCAGCTCAATCCCCACGAAGGCAAACACCGCAATCTGGAAGCCGGCAAAGAAGCCGCTCAGCCCTTTCGGGAACCAGCCGCCGTCATTCCACAGATGGGCGAAAGAGGCTTCGACACCGGTCGGCGATTTGAAATGCATCATCACCATCACCAGGCCGACGACGATCAGCGCCACGATGGCGACGATTTTGATCATCGCGAACCAGAACTCCATTTCGCCAAACATTTTGACGGTGGCCAGGTTCAGGCCCAGCAGCAGCAGGATCACCGCCAGCGAGGCGACCCAGTCGGAGAGTCCGGGAAACCAGAACTGCGCGTAGGCGGTGATGGCGACAACGTCCGCCATTCCGGTCACTACCCAGCAGAACCAGTAGGTCCAGCCGGTAAAGTAGCCCGCCCACGGCCCCAGCAGATCGGCCGCGAAGTCACTAAAGGATTTATATTCGAGGTTCGACAGCAGTAATTCGCCCATGGCACGCATCACGAAAAACAGCATAAAACCGATAATCATATAAACAAAAATAATGGATGGTCCGGCAAGGCTGATGGTTTTGCCAGAACCCATAAATAACCCGGTGCCGATCGCTCCGCCAATCGCGATCAGCTGAATATGTCGGTTTGTGAGATTTCGCCGTAGCGATTGTTCAGTCGGCTCCTGCTCGACAGCAGCGACTTTAACCTGATCTACCATGTGATTTCTTCCTGTTGTACCTGTCTGTGTTGTTCAGGCTCTGATGGCCCGTCGTCTGTCATTAACCCCAGCAAGGGCTAGTCGATATTAGGTAAGAATCGGAGGGATGAATACTATGATTTAGATATAATGTTAATTTTATGTTTAAAGTGAGTGTTATATCACTCATCTAACGCGAAATAGCTCACAAAAATACACCCATACGTGATGAATGCAAAACATAATTCCAATTAATTTTTAACTTAAGGATTTTACGCTATTTTTATGGCTTCCCCTGCCGCGGGGAAGAGGAAGCCGCTGCTGTTTAGATAATGTCCAGCAGTTCAACTTCGAAGATCAGGGTGCTGAACGGAGGAATCGATGCGCCAGCGCCGCGCTCACCGTAGGCGAGGTTGTGCGGGATCGTCAGTTCCCATTTGGAACCTACCGGCATCAGAGTCAGCGCTTCAATCCAGCCGCCGATCACGCCGGTCACCGGGAATTCAGCCGGTTCACCGCGAGCAACGGAGCTGTCGAAGACGGTGCCGTCGATCAGTTTGCCAGTGTAGTGCACGCGAACGCGGTCAGTACGCGCCGGGATCGGGCCTTCGCCCTGGGTCAGTACGCGGAACTGCAGACCAGACTCGGTGCTGTTCACACCCTCTTTCTCGCGGTTTTCATCAAGGTATTTTTGGCCGTCAGCGGCCATGGCCTGAAAACGCTCGCGACGCACAGCGTCAGCACGCTCGTGGATTTCACGCAGCGCGCGGTGAACGGCTTCCACCGGCACCTGCGGCTGGTTACCTTCCAGCGCATCGGCGATACCCGCCACCAGCGCTTCCGGCAGCAGCCCCTGCAGGCCGGATTCGCTCAGCTGTTGTCCAACCTGCAAGCCGATACCGTAACTTGCCTGCGCTTCGATAGTGTCAAAAGTTGGGGTTGCCATCGTTGTTCCTTTTTGGGTGATAAACATCAAGATAAAAGCGTGCGAAAGCATAACAGCCATAGCGAAATGGGTAAAACTTTGTCGGCGGATGATGACAAATCTCAGCGAAAAAGAAACAATAGGCGGCAGCAGGTTAACTTCACTTTGTTCCGGTCATCAGGACGTTAGCCATCTATACTCATGAGCAGGATATAAATATGCGGAGCAGGAGGAAAGCCATGCCCGGGCGCTTTGAACTGACATCTACCCTGGCGAAAATCTGGCACGCCCCGGATCATTTTCGCCTCCTGGACCCGCTGCCTCCGATGCACCGCCGGGGAATTATCGCTGGCTTCCTGTTGGTTATTATCGGTATTCTGCTTCCCTCCGATGATAGCCAAAGCCCGGCGTCCACCAGCCGTGAAGCGAACCTGAATCTACAGTCGCAGTCCCAGCCGCAAGCTGGCGGCAATCAGGCCGTTCCGCTGCCGCCGATCACTAATACGCCTACCGTGAGCGACGCCGATCAGATGGCGCCGGTCGCCCCGGAGCCGATTCAGGATGAGCAGCCGGATCAGGCGCAGACGCAGCAGCCTGCCGCCACCCAGCCTTATCAATCCTCATCACAGCAGTCCGCGCCGGGTATTGAGCAGCAATGGCGGACCTATCGCATCGAGTCAGGCAAAACCCTGGCGCAGCTGTTCCGCGATCATGGGCTGCCGGCCACTGACGTCTACGCCATGGCGCAGGTTGAAGGCGCTGGCAAGCCGCTAAGTACTTTGCAGAGCGGACAAACGGTGCAGATTCGGCAGAACGCCAACGGCGTGGTCACCGGGCTCACTATCGATACCGGCAACGGCCAGCAGGTGCTGTTTACCCGCCAGTCGAACGGCAGCTTTGTGCGTGCGCGATAGCAGAGAAGACGACAGCAAGCGTTACGCCGCCGCAAAATGAAAGGCGCTAAAAAGCAAAACGCCGGCACAAGGCCGGCGGTTTGTTGTTACCAGAACGTCAGAGGCCGATTACTCAGCAACCACGTTGATGATAACTTTAGCGAATACTTCGCTGTGAACCTGGAAGTTCACTTCGTGCTCGCCAACGTTACGCAGAACGCCGTTCGGCAGGCGAACTTCGCTCTTAGCAACTTTAACGCCTGCTGCAGTAACAGCGTCAGCGATGTCGCGAGTACCGATGGAACCGAACAGTTTACCTTCGTCGCCAGCTTTAGACGCGATGGTTACGGATTCCAGGGCGTTGATCTGCTCAGCACGAGCTTCAGCTGCTGCCAGAACGTCAGCCAGTTTGGCTTCCAGTTCAGCACGACGTGCTTCGAAGAATTCAACGTTTTTCTTGGTAGCAGGAACAGCTTTACCCTGCGGGACCAGGAAGTTACGAGCGTAGCCCGCTTTAACGTTAACCTGATCACCCAGGCTACCCAGGTTTGCTACTTTATCAAGCAGAATAACTTGCATTACCTTATCCTCTCAAAGTCGTATTAATGGACCGTGACCGATTACTGATGACGATCAGTGTACGGCAGCAGGGACAGGTAGCGAGCGCGTTTGATAGCGCGAGCCAGCTGACGCTGGTATTTTGCACGGGTACCGGTGATACGGCTCGGGACAATCTTACCGCTTTCGGTGATGTAGTTTTTCAGCGTAGCGATATCTTTATAGTCGATCTCTTGAACGCCTTCCGCGGTGAAACGGCAGAACTTGCGACGACGGAAATAACGTGCCATATGGCTAGTCTCCAGAATCTATCAATTCAATCTGCTCGGCATGCAGAACCATTTTGCTCAAGCCGTTCTTTGCCTTATGGCAAGAGATGAACCCTCGAACGGTTACTGCGCTACCGACCGTTATACTGTGAGTAATGGCCTGGTTTTCGTGACCGCTAATAATAACGGGCATTTGACACCATGCCTGCCGGTGAAAACCGGCTTCCTCCTGCACTGAACGATGCTCAAGCACGAACTGGCAGTGAGGAATTCCTGACGGGCTGACCTTACGAAGTGGAGTCCTGCAAATAATGCCGGACAGCTCCAGACGGTTGGTCATCAGGATTACTCTTCAGAATCCCCAGCTTCAGAATCATCTGCGGTTTCGTTGGCGAAATCTTCGCGACGCTCACGGCGCTCGTCTTTCGCTTTAACCATCGGAGATGCTTCGGTAACAGCGTGCTTAGTACGCATTACCATGCTGCGGATAACGGCGTCGTTGAAGCGGAAGTTAGTTTCCAGCTCATCGATCGCTTCCTGCGGCGCTTCAACGTTCATCAGAACGTAGTGAGCTTTGTGCAGTTTGTTGATCGGATAAGCCAGCTGACGGCGGCCCCAGTCTTCCAGACGGTGGATCGTACCTGCTGCTGCAGTAATTGCACCAGTGTAACGTTCGATCATGCCCGGAACCTGTTCGCTCTGGTCAGGATGGACCATAAAAACGATTTCGTAATGACGCATCGAATTGCTCCTTACGGATTATTCAGCCTCCTGTCTGGGTCAGCCGCGGCCCATGGAGGCAAGGAACGTGTTAAAGGGCGGCTGAAAAATTGACGCGTCATTCTAATGGCGGCCCCTCAGGAACACAAGCGCATTTGCACAAATAATTCGCACTAAGCGCCAAGCTGGGCTAAGTGGGTGATTTAAAATTAACCAATAAAGGAAGCGGCATTTTTTTGAACAACTGCATCAGAAAAGGTCGCCATGCGATGAACGCGCAGCGATTACACTTATATCAAAGCCTAACGACCACAGGAGAGCCCCGAGTCAGCGTCAGGACTGTCAGTCAGGAGCGTAGTATATGAAACTGAAAATCATCGCCATGATGGCTGCGCTTTTCTTCAGCGCGAACGCGCTGGCAGCTATCCAAATCACCGAACGTCAGGCCCGCAACATGGACGACGTGCAGAGCCTCGGCGTTATCTATATCAATCACAATATGGCCACTGAGCACGAGGCCGAACAGGCCCTTAGCCAGATGAGCGATGCGCAGGGGGCGAAATACTTTCAGCCTATCCTGATGCACGAACCCGAAACCAACGGCCCGCTTCGCGCCAGCGCGGTGATATACCGCTAACGCCTGCCCAATTCTTCGCCTCTCCTCGCGAGGGGCGAAGCGAGGTCTGCGCCTAAACGCAATTGAGAATTATTTTACAAACCGACTTACCAGCGTCATCGCAACCTGATTTAATCAGCCACTCGCCATTTGATAATCAGGAGTGATTGATGGTTCCGCGTTTCGCCACCTTAGGCCGTATCCCCAAAGGCGTTTGGGTACTCGGCGGCGTCAGCCTGCTGATGGATGTCTCCTCCGAGATGATCCACAGCCTCTTACCGCTGTTTATGGCCACTACCCTCGGCGCCAGCGTGATAATTATCGGTCTTATCGAGGGACTGGCGGAAGCCACCGCCCTGATCCTGAAGGTCTTCTCCGGCGCAATCAGCGACTATGTCGGCAAGCGTAAAGGACTGGCGCTGCTGGGCTACGGCCTGGGCGCGCTCAGTAAGCCGCTGTTTGCCATCGCCCCTACCGCCGGGGTGGTGTTTAGCGCCCGCATGATTGACCGCGTAGGCAAAGGTATTCGCGGCGCGCCGCGCGATGCGCTGGTCGCCGACGTCACCCCGCCGGAGATCCGCGGCGCCGCCTACGGACTACGCCAGGCGCTGGATACCGTCGGCGCCTTTCTCGGCCCGCTGCTGGCGGTGCTGCTGATGTTTATCTGGGCCAACGATTTTCACGCTATTTTCTGGGTGGCGGTCATTCCCGCCGTGCTCTCCATTCTCCTGCTCGGATTCGGCCTACAGGAGCCAAAATCCGCCATCGCGCACAAACGCAGCAATCCGCTGAAGCGCGAAAACCTGAAAAAGCTCTCCGCCGCCTACTGGTGGGTGGTCGCGATCGGCAGCATTTTCACCCTCGCCCGCTTCAGCGAAGCCTTTCTGGTGCTGCGCGCCCAGCAGATGGAGATCCCGCTCTATACCATCCCGCTGGTGATGGTGGCGATGAACCTGGTCTACAGCCTCACGGCTTACCCGTTCGGTAAACTCTCAGACAGCATGAGCCACAGCAAACTGCTGCAGTGGGGGCTGCTGGTGCTGATCCTCGCCGATATCGTGCTGGCGCTCAGCAGCCACTGGAGCACGCTGCTGATCGGCGTCGCGCTGTGGGGGATTCATATGGGAATGACCCAGGGCCTGCTGGCGGCGATGGTCGCCCATACGGCGCCACCGGAGCTACGCGGCACGGCGTTCGGTATGTTTAATCTGATGAGTGGCCTGGCTCTGCTGCTGGCCAGCACCGGCGCGGGGGTACTGTGGGAAACCTTCGGCGCCGCCTCGACGTTTTACGCCGGGGCGATAATTTGCGTGGTCACGCTCATCGGCATGCGCGTGATGCCGTCGGCCTATCGTCAGGATTAAAAACGGCTCCGGGGCCAGACCAGTTGCTTCACCGTGAGGGGTGAAAGCCCCGGAGCGCGCTATCTACTTTTGCCCATAGTAGGCGTTTGGCCCATGCTTACGCTGAAAATGCTTATTCATCAGCCAGCTATCGATGGGCTGCAACTGCGGATTAATGCCGCGGGCAATCCACGCCATGCGCGCCACCTCTTCCATCACCACCGCGTTGTGTACCGCCTCGTGGGCGTCTTTGCCCCAGGCAAATGGCCCGTGCTGATAGACGACGATCCCCGGGGTATGCAGCGGATTGGCCTCACCCAGCGTTTCGATAATCACTTGCCCGGTGTTCAGCTCGTAGGCCTCGTCCACCTCCTGTGCGCTAAGCGCCCGGGTGCAGGGAATATCGCCGAAGAAGTAGTCCGCATGGGTGGTGCCGAGCGCCGGGATCGCCAGCCCCGCCTGCGCCCAGGCGGTGGCGTGCGTCGAATGGGTATGCACCACCCCGCCAAGGTCGGGATAACGGCGATAGAGCGCCAGATGGGTGGCGGTATCAGAGGAGGGACGCCAGCGCCCTTCCACCACGTGCCCCTGCAGATCAACCACCGACATGTCATCGACGGTCATTGACTCGTAGGCGATGCCGCTGGGCTTAATCACCACCAGCCCACGCTGCCGATCAATGGCGCTAACGTTACCCCAGGTAAAGGTCACCAGGCCGTAGCGCGGCAGATCCATATTGGCCTCGAACACCTGCTGTTTCAGCTGTTGCATTATGCCGCCTCCATCAGACCCGCGCGGGCCATCCGCGCCTTCACCCAGTCACGCGCCTTCGCCACCTCCGCCAGCGGGTCAGCGCTGGTTTCGCTCCACATCTCAATCAGGTACGGTCCGCAGTAGCCGGTCTGCTTGAGCGTTTCGAAGCAGCGTTCAAAATCGACCACCCCTTCGCCGAACGGCACGTTTTTAAAGACGCCGGGCTTCGTGTCTTTGACGTGTACCGCCACGATATGCCGCTCCCCGCCTTCAGCTCCATCTGGACGTCGTTATCCCACGCCGACAGATTGCCGATATCCGGGTAAAGCTGGAACCACGGATTATTCAGGTAATGGGCATAGCCCAGCGCTTTACTGATCGAGTTCATCAGCGGGTAGTCCATGATCTCCATCGCCAGGGTTACCTGGGCTCGGCTGGCCATCTCGACGCTCTGTTTCAGGCCGTCACGAAAGCGGCGGCGCGTCTCATCGTTCGCCTGCTGGTAATAGACGTCGTAGCCTGCCAGCTGGATCACCCGAATCCCCACATCCTGCGCCAGCTGAATAGCTTTACGCATAATTTCCAGCCCCTGATGCCGCACCGCGTCGTCTTCACTACCCAGCGGAAAACGGCGATGGGCGCTAAGGCACATCGACGGCACCCGGACGCCGGTTTCAGCCACCGCCTTGACCAGCGCCAGACGCTGCTCCGGGCTCCAGTCCAGCCGCGCAAGGCGGGCGTCAGTTTCATCGAGAGACATCTCAACGAAATCAAAGCCCAGCGCTTTTGCAAGCTTTAGCCGCTCCAGCCAGCACTCCCCGGCGGGGAGCGCTTTTTCATAGATGCCGAGCGGAATGGATTTCGCCAACATAGTCGCTCCTTAACCCCACAGCTGGGCGATAGAGCGTTTAAACTGGCGCGCCGCTTCCACCGGCGAGGCGGCATCGCGGATGCTGCGTCCGGCAATAAAGACGTGAACAGGGATCCCGGCAAACAGCGGCAGGTCTTCCAGCGCCAGCCCGCCGGTGACGGTCACTTTGAAGCCCATATCAGACAGACGCTTAATCGCGCTGATATCCGCCTCACTCCACGCCACGCCTGCCGCCTGCGCGTCGCGGCTGCGGTGATAGACCACCTGCTGAATACCCGCCTCGCGCCACGCCTGCGCCTGCTCCCAGGTCCAGAAGCCGGTCAGCTCAATTTGCACATCGCCGTTGAACTCTTTGGCGACATCCAGCGCCCCTTTGGCGGTGTTGATATCGGCGCAGCAGATCACCGTGACCCAGTCGGCGTTGGCTTCGAAGCACATCCGCGACAGGATCTTGCCGGCATCGGCAATTTTGGCGTCCGCCAGCACGATTTTATGCGGATACAGCGCTTTCAGATCGCGCACCGCGCGTACACCTTCACCGACGCAGAGGATAGTGCCGACTTCAATGATATCTACCTCTTCGGCGATCAGACGGGTTGTTTCATAAGCGCTGGCCAGCGTTTGGTTGTCCAGGGCGACCTGTAACATAGGTAATGACATGATAGTGTTCCTTTTAAACAGCCGCCGCGGTGGCGTTTTTGATTAAATCCAGCACTTCCTGCTCACTGCGGCAGGCGCGTAAACGGTCGAAATTGGCTTCGTCATCAAACAGGTTAACGATCTGCATGATGCCCACTTCCTGGTGGGTGGTGGCGTCAACCGCCGCCATGGTGATCAGGATGTCGACCGGGTCGTTATCTTCGTGGTTGAAAATCAGCGGTTTCTTTAGCGTGACCAGCGCAAAGCCGGTTTTTTTGACGCCCTCTTCCGGCCGCCCGTGCGGCATGGCTAATCCCGGAGCGATCACAAAATAGGGGCCGTGCTGCGCGACGCCGTCGAGGATTGCCTGGTAGTAGCGCGGTTCCACCACGTCGGCGGCCACCAGCAGATCGACGCCGATTTTCACCGCCTCCTGCCAGGTTTCCGCTTCCGCCTGCAGGCGAATGGAGTGATTCTGCGCCAGTGATTCATGGAGTTTCATAGCCGCTCCTTATTTCACGTCCTGCGGGAAATGAGCTTTAATCACCTCCAGCAGCTTTGGCCCGAAATCCGCGGGGGAAAGCATATTACGCACCCCCACCACGTGTTTATTGCCGGAGACGGTAATCTCCCCCGCGATATGGGTTGAAGCGATGATGATATCCGCGCCGTTTAGTTCGCTTTTGTATTCACCCACCGCGCAGCTGTTCACCGTGTGGTCGATATTGGATTGCGTCACTGGCCTGAATGAAATCGGTCTGATCTCCGTCACTAATCTTTCCGGTAGCCAACAGGATGTAGAGCACGCCATTGCCCGCAAAGCAGACGAGCAAGGCGCCTCCTGGTATCGCATTATTCAGATGTACGAGGAACAACAGCCGGACAGCTGGCGCGTGCAGGCCATTCTCTACGCCTGAGGCGCCTGGCGCCCGCGCCCCATAGCCCGCAGCAGCAGGTCGTCGAGGGTCGGCGCGTCAAGACGTATGCCGCCGCGGGTGTCGAGCATCATCCGGCACCAGGCTTCGGCCAGCGGCGGCGAAGCATGGCGCAGCATCTGCGCCCCCGCGCCAAGACGATAGACCAGCCGGGCAATCTCTCTCCCCTGCTCTTCGGCGGGTCGTTTCAGCAGTTGCTGCAGCTGACGCCATGCGCGGTCGAGATGGCGGTTCTGTCCTTTCACCTCCGCACACTCCGCGGCCAGCAGCTCCATCGCCGCCGGCTGCTTGCTCAGCACCCGCATCACATCGAGGCACATAATATTGCCGGACCCTTCCCAGATGCTGTTGACCGGCATCTCACGGTAGAGGCGCGGGAGTTCGCTCTCCTCGCAATAGCCGATGCCGCCCAGCACTTCCATCGCCTCGGCGACAAACGGGATACCGGCCTTACAGATGGCAAACTTGGCCGCAGGCGTAAACAGGCGCGCCCAGGCGCTTTCCCGGGCATCATCCCGACGGTCCCAGGCCCGCGCCAGGCGAAACAGAAACGCGGTCTGCCCCTCCAGACGGAGCGCCATTTGCCCCAGCAGCTGGCGCATCATCGGCTGTTCGACCAGGTTTTTGCCAAACGCCTGACGCTGTAGCGCGTGATACAGCGCCACCGAGAAGGCGCGACGCATCAGGGCATGGCTGCCCAGCGCGCAGTCAAAGCGGGTCAGGCCGCCCATCCTGAGGATCTGCCGCACGCCGTCGCCTTCGTCGCCCACCAGCCAGCCGCAGGCATCATAAAACTCCACTTCGCTACTGGCGTTGGAGCGGTTGCCGAGCTTCTCTTTTAAGCGTTCAAGACGCACGCCGTTACGCTGCCCGTCGGGCAGCAGACGCGGCACAAAGAAGCATGAGAGCCCCGTCGGAGCCTGAGCCAGCAACAGGTGAGCATCGCTCTGCGGCACCGAGAAGAACCACTTGTGTCCCACCAGTCGGTAAAACCCTTCCGCCGTTTTCTCCGCGCGAGTGGTATTGCTCAGCACATCAGACCCCCCTTGCTTCTCGGTCATCCCCATGCCGATCAGCAGGCCGCGCTTCTGGCCGCCAGGCGCAAGGTGCGGATCGTAACGGTCGCTCAGCAGTGGCGACAGCCAGTCGCGAAAGGGCGCGGGCAGGGCGTGCTGCAGCAGGGGCGTTGCGGCGAAGGTCATGGTAATCGGGCACAACGTCCCGGCCTCCACCTGGGCATGGAGCAGAAAGCGGGCGGCGCGGGCGACAAACGCGCCTTCGCGGGCATCCTCCTGCCAGGCGAGATTATGTACCCGGTTCGCGCACAGCCCCTGCATCAGCAGGTGCCAGGCGGGATGGAAGCGCACGTCGTCCAGCCGGGCGCCGGTGGCGTCATAGCGCAGCAGCTCCGGCGGATTGCTGTTGGCCAGGCGTCCCAGCTCCAGCGATTCGGCTGTCCCCAGCTGCTGGCCAATGCTGGCGAGCAGATCGCCATCCCAGCCGGCGCCTTCGCGGACCACGGCTTCACGCAGAGCGGTATCGGACAGAAACAGATTGCTGTTATTCAGCGGGGTGGGTTGATTAAAAACGGTGTGCGTTTGCCAGTGCATCGTGTCTCCCTCCATCAATGGCGATAGCCATAAGTATGGTTATCCGGAGGGATACTCGCCCGCGAGAGCGGTCACAAAAAAGCCATCCCGGAGGATGGCTTTTTTTTGATTCGTCGATGGTTCAGCTTAGCTGCGCTGGCGTACTGCTTCAAACAGACAGATGCCGGTAGCCACCGAGACGTTCAGCGAGGAGACGCTGCCCGCCATCGGGATGCTGATCAATTCATCACAGTGTTCGCGGGTCAGACGACGCATGCCTTCGCCTTCCGCGCCCATCACCAGCGCCATCGGGCCGGTCATTTTGCTCTGGAACAGCGTATGGTCGGCTTCCCCTGCGGTTCCGACGATCCAGACGTTCTCTTCCTGCAGCAGACGCATGGTGCGCGCCAGGTTGGTGACGCGGATCAGCGGGACGTTCTCCGCCGCGCCGCAGGCCACTTTCTTCGCCGTCGCATTCAACTGAGCGGAACGATCTTTTGGCACGATCACCGCATGCACGCCGGCGGCGTCAGCGCTACGCAGGCAGGCGCCGAGGTTGTGCGGATCGGTTACGCCGTCGAGGATCAGCAGGAACGGTTGATCGAGCTGCGCCAGCAGATCCGGCAGATCGTTCTCCTGATACTGACGCCCCGGCTTCACGCGGGCAATGATCCCCTGGTGCACAGCGCCTTCGCTCTTCTCATCAAGAAACTGACGGTTGGCCAGCTGAATCACCACGCCCTGCGCTTCCAGGGCATGGATCAGCGGCAGCAAGCGCTTATCCTCACGGCCTTTCAGAATATAAACTTCCTGAAAACGCTCAGGTGCGCGCTCCAGCAGTGCCTGCACCGCATGGATGCCGTAAATCATTTCACTCATTGATGTACTCGTTTTAGGTTCTGTTATCTGCCCCCTTCACCCCATCCTGCGTCAGCAGACTTCAGGGTGAAGGGAGGTCAATCACTCGGCGATCTTCTTCTTTGCCGCGCGCTTGGCTTTCGTCGCGGCGGCGATTTTCTGTGTTTTCGCCGACGGTTTTTTCGCTTTTTTCTCTTTCTTCGGTCGGGCGGTCTCTTTCTCTTTACGGAAAGCGCTGTCCGGCTCGAAGTTTACCTGCTTACCCACCTGGCGGCGACGGCCGCCCGGCTTGCCAGAGGTACTCTTTTTCGCTTTCTCACGGGCGGTCTTGCCGACATTACGCGGCGCACGCTCGCTGGAGATCAGGGTAAAGTCGATTTTCCGCTCGTCCATGTTGACCGCTTCCACACGGACTTCCACGCGGTCGCCCAGGCGATAGGTCTGGCCGCCGGACTCACCAATGAGACGCTGCCCCACCTGGTCGAAACGATAATAGTCGTTATCCAGGCTGGAAACATGCACCAGACCGTCGATAAACAGATCGTTCAGGCGGACGAAGAAGCCAAAGCCGGTCACGCTGGCGATCACGCCGGAGAAGATGTTGCCCACCTGATCCTGCATGAAGTCGCACTTCAGCCAGTCAGACACTTCGCGCGTCGCTTCGTCGGCACGGCGCTCGGTCATCGAACAGTGCTGACCCAGCTGGAGCATCTCTTCCATGCTGTAGTGCCAGCCGCCGGTCTCGGTGCTGTTGCCTTTATGTCCCTGCTCTTTGGCCAGCAGATACTTGATAGCGCGGTGCAGCGACAGGTCCGGGTAACGACGAATCGGCGAGGTGAAGTGGGCGTATGACTGCAGCGCCAGGCCAAAGTGACCGCGGTTTTCCGGATCGTAGACCGCCTGCTTCATGGAGCGCAGGAGCATCGTCTGCAGCATTTCCGCATCCGGGCGATCGGCGATGGAGGTTAGCAGCTCTGCGTAATCACGCGGCTCCGGCTTGTTGCCGCCAGGCAGCTCCAGTCCCAGCTCAGCCAGCACGGTACGGAAGGAGGTAATCGCTTCGGTGGTTGGCTTATCATGGATACGGAACAGCGCCGGCTCCTGCGCCTTCTCAACGAAGCGCGCGGCGGAGATGTTCGCCAGGATCATGCACTCTTCAATCAGCTTATGCGCATCGTTACGCTGAGTCTGTTCGATACGCTCAATACGGCGTTCGGCATTGAAGATGAATTTAGCTTCTTCACTTTCAAATGAGATACCGCCGCGCTCTTCGCGGGCGCTCTCCAGCACTTTGTAGAGGTTATGCAGCTCTTCAATGTGCTTCACCAGCGGCGCGTAGTGTTCGCGCAGTTCCTGGTCACCCTGCAGCATATGCCACACTTTGGTGTAGGTCAGGCGAGCATGTGAACTCATCACCGCTTCATAGAATTTATAACCGGTCAGACGGCCTTTTGACGAAATCGTCATCTCGCACACCATACACAGGCGATCGACCTGCGGGTTCAGCGAGCATAGACCGTTAGACAGCACTTCCGGCAGCATCGGCACTACCTGCGACGGGAAGTAGACCGAGGTGCCACGACTGCGCGCTTCCGCATCCAGCGGCGTCCCCGGGCGCACGTAGTAGCTGACGTCGGCAATGGCGACCCACAGGCGCCAGCCGCCGCCGCGTTTCTTCTCGCAGTACACCGCGTCATCGAAGTCGCGGGCATCTTCGCCGTCAATGGTAACCAGCGGCAGCGAGCGTAAATCGACGCGTCCGGCCTTCGCCTCTTCCGGCACCTGTTCTTTGAGACCGGAAACCTGTTTTTCCACCGCCGGCGGCCAGACATAAGGAATTTCATGGGTACGCAGCGCCATATCGACGGCCATGCCGGTGCCCATGTTGTCGCCCAGCACTTCGACGATTTTACCCACCGCTTTGGTGCGGCGGGTTGGTCGCTGGGTCAGCTCGACCACGACCACGTAGCCCATCCGCGCGCCCATTATCTCTTCCGGCGGGATCAGGATATCGAAGCTCAGGCGGCTGTCGTCCGGGACGACAAAGCCGACGCCAGCGTCGGTGAAGTAACGGCCAACTATCTGGCTGGTTTTCGGCACGAGGACGCGGACGATGCGCGCTTCGCGGCGGCCCTTACGGTCCGCGCCCAGCGGCTGAGCCAGCACCTGGTCGCCGTGAATACAGGTTTTCATCTGCTCTGACGACAGGTACAGATCGTCTTTGCGCCCTTCAACGCGCAGGAAACCATAGCCATCGCGGTGGCCAATAACGGTTCCTTTGAGGAGATCGAGGCGTTCCGGCAGGGCATAGCACTGGCGGCGGGTGAAGACCAGCTGACCGTCGCGCTCCATCGCGCGCAGGCGGCGGCGCAGCGCTTCGGTTTGCTCTTCGCCCTCGATATTTAACTCGATGGCCAGCTCATCGCGGCTGGCAGGCTTTTCCCGTTTAGTTAAATGTTCGAGGATAAATTCCCGGCTCGGGATAGGGTTCGCGTACTTCTCAGCTTCGCGTTCCTGGAATGGATCTTGTGACATATCGGTTCCTCCGTTGTCATCTCCGGCAGAGTGGCGTCACTCCACCAGCAATAATTTATAAAGCGGTTGATTCTTCTCAACCAAATCAGCCAGCGTATAGTTATCCAGTTCCTTGAGAAAACTCTGCGCGGCTTCAGCTAGTGCCTGTTTCAGACGACAGGCTGGTGTAATGTGGCAAAACTCGCTGCTGCAGTTGACCAGCGATAAGGGTTCAAGGTCACGCACCACGTCACCGACGCGGATCTGTCCTGCTGGTTTGCCGAGGCGAATGCCCCCGTTCTTCCCCCGCACGGCAGTCACGTAGCCCATGCGACTTAACTGATTGATTATTTTAACCATATGATTACGGGAGACGCCATAGACCTCGGTCACTTCCGAGATACTGGTCATTCGTCCTTCCGGCAGCGACGCCATATAAATCAGCGCGCGTAGTCCGTAATCGGTGAAACTCGTTAACTGCACATAAACCTCAGGGAAAAGAAAACAGGGTATGTCGAGCGACATCATTATTATTGATGATAAACCAGCCAGCGCTCAGGCCGCTAATTTATTTGAAATGGGGCGGGCGAACAGCAAAAACAAGGGCGCCCGAACGGCGCCCCTTGAGAGTGATTACGCGTCGAACGGATCGCGCAGAATCATAGTCTCGGTACGGTCTGGACCGGTAGAGATGATATCCACCGGCACGCCGGTCAGCTCTTCAATACGCTGGATGTAGTTCAGGGCTGCCTGCGGCAGGCCGCTGCGCTCTTTCACGCCGAAGGTGGTTTCGGACCAGCCCGGCATGGTTTCGTAGATAGGCTCGATACCTTCCCAGTTATCGGCAGCCAGCGGAGTGGTGGTCACTTCGCGGCCATCCGGCATACGGTAGCCAACGCAGATTTTCACTTCTTTCAGGCCGTCGAGGACGTCCAGTTTAGTCAGGCAGAAGCCGGACAGGGAGTTAATCTGCACCGCGCGACGGACTGCGACCGCGTCCAGCCAGCCGGTACGACGACGGCGGCCGGTGGTGGCGCCGAATTCGTTACCCTGCTTGCAGAGGAACTCGCCAGTTTCATCAAACAGCTCGGTCGGGAACGGACCTGCACCGACGCGAGTCGAGTACGCTTTAATGATACCGAGAACGTAATCCACATAACGCGGGCCCAGGCCGGAGCCGGTCGCCACGCCACCTGCGGTGGTGTTAGAGGACGTAACGTACGGGTAGGTACCGTGGTCGATATCCAGCAGCGTACCCTGCGCGCCTTCGAACATCACGAAGTCGCCGCGCTGACGCGCCTGATCCAGCAGGTCGGATACGTCCACCACCATGCTGGTCAGGATGTCGGCAATCGCCATCACATCGTCCAGCACTTTCTGGTAGTCAACCGCTTCTGCTTTGTAGAAGTTCACCAGCTGGAAGTTGTGATATTCCATCACTTCTTTCAGTTTATCGGCGAAGGTTGCTTTATCGAACAGATCGCCAACGCGCAGACCGCGACGAGCGACTTTATCTTCGTAAGCCGGGCCAATGCCGCGACCGGTAGTGCCGATCGCTTTCGCGCCACGCGCTTTTTCACGCGCCACGTCCAGCGCCACGTGATAGTCAAGGATAAGCGGGCAGGCTTCAGAGAGCAGCAGACGCTCGCGAACCGGGATACCACGGTCTTCCAGGCCCTTCATCTCTTTCATCAGCGCGGCCGGAGACAGCACGACGCCGTTACCGATGATGCTGGTGACGTTTTCACGCAGAATGCCTGATGGAATAAGATGGAGAACGGTTTTTTCACCGTTGATTACGAGAGTATGGCCGGCGTTGTGACCACCCTGATAGCGCACAACATATTTAGCCCGTTCAGTCAGGAGATCGACGATCTTCCCTTTACCTTCGTCACCCCATTGGGTGCCCAGTACGACGACGTTGTTACCCATTTTTCAAAATCACCGTTTGCTTAAAAATGGATTCTACCATCGCTTTTTCAGAGTTACAGCACTTTTTGCATCCAAAATAAGGCAAATCCGACCACTTTTTGATCAGCCAATCGATTTCCTCAACATGTAGTAGATCACAATCCCGGCAACCACAAGTCCGCCGCCAAAACGACGCAATAAATTATCCGGTAGCTGGCTCAGGCTGGCGACCATCTTGCGCCAGGCGCGCGGATAAAGCAGCGGGCCAAGCCCTTCAAGTACTAAAACCAGCGCCAGCCAAATGGTGGAGTTCATCGTCAACCCTAATTGAAAAGTATCATTGCCGCCCTCGCGGGCGTCATCGGCCAGCATGGTGAATTCATTCCCTCATTTCACATTGTCCCGTATTTCAGCTTCATTATGAACCAGAAAGGTGAAACAAAATTCACAACTAATTGTATTGCTGGATATTTTTTAAATTGTAACTATGCCATCGCGTACTACAACCCGGTACGTCTACTTAATCAGGAAGATTATGATGAGAGAATTAACCGCATTTGAAATCGAAAATGTGAGCGGCGCAGGCTGGTTACAGGATGGTCTGGCGGCCTTAGGCAGCAAGGTCGGCGCAGCCGCATGGACGATGGGCACCGATGCCCTGAGCATTAACCTGCCACTGCTTGGCACCCTCAATCTGGCCGACCTGGCGCCGGACCTGGGCAAAACCCTGGGCGAAAGCGTTGGGTCGACTATCGGCGGCACCATCGAAAGTGCGCTGGCAGGCCTGCCGGTGATCGGCGGCCTGCTGAACAAGCTACTCGGCAACTAATTCCCGCCCTCGCAGCATGAAAAAAGGCGCCTGTTTCAGGCGCCTTTTCGCATTATTACTTCAGGTTTACACCTTCTCCGGCTTATTTACGCGCCGAATCCGGTGAACGCATATAGCGGAAGAAATCGCTGTCCGGACTCAGGACCATCACATCCTGATTGCTCTGGAAGCTCTTCTCATAGGCACGCAGGCTACGGATAAAGGAGTAGAAGCCTGGATCCTGGCTGAACGCGTCGGCAAACAGTTTCGCTGATTCCGCATCACCTTCACCACGCAGGATACGGCCCTGGCGCTCGGCTTCCGCCAGCGTCTTGGTGACTTCATAGTCCGCAGTCGCGCGCAGTTTTTCCGCCTCTTCCTGACCCTGTGAACGATGGCGACGAGCAACCGCTTCACGCTCCGCGCGCATACGGTTATAAATCGCTTCCGACACTTCTGCCGGCAGGTTGATCTGTTTGATACGTACGTCGACAACTTCGATACCCAGCGCCGCCATACTGTTCGGGTTGATCACCTGCACTTTACCGTTGGTTTCGGCTTCCACACGCTCTGCCGCTTTAGCAATCGCGTCGTCAGCCGCCGGGGTGCTAACCTCATCTTCCGTACCGGCCGAACCCGAGTTCAGCGCATCGCGCACTTCCAGGGTCAGGCGACCACGGGAGTCGGTGACGATATCTTTCACATCCAGACGACCAATTTCAGAACGCAGACGGTCAGAGAATTTACGCTTCAGCAGCACCTCGGCCTGGGAGACGTCGCCGCCGCCGGTTGCCAGGTAGTAACGGCTGAAGTCGCTGATGCGCCACTTGATATAGGAGTCGACGATCAGGTCTTTCTTCTCTTTAGTAACGAAACGGTCAGCCTGGTTGTCCATGGTCTGAATACGCGCATCCAGCATCTTCACCGATTCGATAAACGGGATCTTGAAGTGCAGGCCTGGCGCATACACCAGCGGCTTGTTTTCGTCGTCGCGCAGAACTTTACCGAAACGCAGCGTGATACCGCGCTCGCCTTCCTTTACGACAAAGACAGACATGTAGAGCACTACCAGCACGATGACAATGATCGCGATAACAGATTTACGCATCGTTATTCCCCCTGACGCTGGTAGTCGTTACGCTGCGCGTTAGCGCGGCGTTGGTCCATAATGCTACCCCCGGTTGAGCTCGAGGTTGATGAGGTGCTGGCGCTGCTTGAGCTGGATGCTGGTGGCAGGCGCAGCAGATCGCTGGCGTCACTGCTATCGCTCTTTGCTGCCGGCGCAGCGGCGCCTTTCAGCATCTGATCCAGCGGCAGAACCATCAGATTGCCGTTTTTGCTGTCATTGACCAGCACTTTACGGGTGTGGCTCAGCACTTTTTCCATGGTTTCGATATACAGACGCTCGCGGGTAATTTCCGGCGCGGCTTTGTATTCCGGCAGGATCTTCGCAAAGCGAGCCACTTCACCCTGGGCTTCCAGAACAGTCTGGGTCTTATAGGCGCGTGCCTCTTCGAGGATACGCTGCGCCTGACCATTCGCCCGCGGCTGGACTTCGTTGGTATAGGCTTCCGCTTCACGAATGTACTGCTGCTCGTTCTCACGCGCGGCAATGGCATCGTCAAACGCGGCCTTCACCTCTTCCGGCGGACGCGCCGTCTGGAAGTTGACGTCCAGCAGAGTGATACCCATGTTGTACGGGCGAATCGTCTCTTCCAGCTCACGCTGGGTATCGCTACGGATCACGGTACGACCTTCGGTCAGAATGCGATCCATGGTGTATTTGCCGATCACGCCGCGCAGCGCGCTGTCGGTGGCCTGACGCAGACTGTCGTCCGCGCTGGTCACGCTAAACAGATAGCGCTCCGGATCGGTGACGCGGTACTGCACGTTCATCTCAACGCGCACCACGTTTTCGTCAGAGGTCAGCATGACGCCGGAAGCCGCAAGTTCGCGCACCGACTCCACGTTCACCGCCTGAACGTTATCGATAAAGGTCGGTTTCCAGTTCAGGCCAGGCTCAACCAGATGGCTGAACTTACCAAAACGGGTGACCACGCCGCGCTCGGCCTCTTTAATGGTATAGAAACCGCTGGCCGCCCAGATAATCACTGCCGCCGCGGCAACGATGCCGACAATACGCCCGCCCATCGGTCCGCGAGGCCCCTGCGCGCTATTGCCGCCGCCCAGTCCGCCCTTGCCGCCGCCGAGCCCGCCAAGTTTTTTACTTAACTTGCGGAAGATATCATCCAGATCCGGCGGCCCCTGCTCGCGACCGCCTTTATTGCCATTTCCCTCAGAGTTGCCGCCAGGTTTGCTGCTCCCCCACGGGTCGCGGTCCTGTCCGTTATTACCGGGCTGATTCCACGCCATGTATATGCTCCATATTTGTTTTTGATATCCCCACAGGGGTCAATATCTTCAGGCAAGCTGCAAGGTTAAACCACATAGTCAACAAGCGTTGGCTCTTGCTTACAGAGGCGCCGCCAGTCAACGATCGGCATGCGCACCTGCAGACTCACGCTGCCGTCATCCTCCATCCACTCTTTTTCTATCGCCTGAAGCTGATAGAAACGGCTTCTCAGTCGCCCTTCTTTCGGCGGTAAGCGCAGCGTATGCTGGGCCACTTCACCGGAAAGACGCTCCGTTAATGCCTGAAAAAGCAGTGGTACGCCAACCCCGGTCTGGGCTGAAAGCCAGACCCGAATCGGTTTATTTTCATCGTCGCGATCGATGCGCGGTTCAAAATCGTCAAGCATGTCGATTTTGTTCATCACCAGCAGCGCCGGGATCTCATCGGCCTCAATTTCAGCGAGAACCGTATTTACCGCATCAATGTTTTCCTGCACGCGGACATCCGCCGCATCAATCACATGCAGCAGCAGCGTCGCCTGACGCGTCTCCTGCAACGTCGCTTTAAACGCGGCTACCAGATCGTGCGGCAGGTGGCGAATAAAGCCGACGGTATCGGCCAGCACCGTTTCGCCGACGTCAGGGACGTCAATGCGGCGCAGCGTCGGGTCCAGGGTGGCGAACAGCTGGTTCGCGGCATAGACCTCGGCGGCAGTGATCTGGTTAAAGAGCGTTGATTTTCCGGCGTTGGTATAGCCCACCAGCGACACGGTAGGAATATCGGCTTTCGCACGCGACCGCCGCCCCTGCTCGCGCTGTTTCTCGACTTTTTCCAGCCGCGACAGGATCTGCATGATACGGTTACGCAATAAACGGCGGTCGGTTTCGAGCTGGGTTTCACCCGGGCCACGCAAACCAATCCCGCCCTTCTGTCTTTCAAGGTGGGTCCAACCGCGGACAAGGCGAGTCGCCATATGGCGCAGCTGCGCCAGCTCGACCTGCAATTTCCCTTCATGGGTGCGCGCGCGCTGGGCGAAAATATCTAAAATAAGACCGGTGCGATCGATAACCCGGCATTCGCACAGGCGTTCCAGGTTACGTTCTTGCGCCGGACTCAGGGCATGATCGAAGAGCACGACCGAAGCGCCGGTCGCTTTAACGGCTTCCGCAATTTCGACTGCCTTACCTTCACCAACAAAATACTTCGGGTGCGGTGCTTTACGGCTACCGGTAATCACCTGCATTGCTTCGACACCGGCGGAAGAGGCCAGAGTTTCAAACTCCTGGAGATCTTCCATATCTTTGTCTTGCGAAAAATAGATGTGTACCAGTACCGCCTGCTCACCGGCGTCATAACGGTCAAACAAGCGTAAACCCCTTATAAAATACCAGCGGGGAACGCAGAAAACCTGGCTCCCCGGCGTGGAAAAACAGCACTGGCCTTATTCGGCGTCGTCGCTGTCTTGTTGCGGCGCAGAAGAACCCTGCGCGCTACCACCGTGGTGATAGTTACTGGAACCGCCGCCAGCATTGTTGCTGTGGTGAGACACCGGGCGAGACGGGACAACAGTAGAAATTGCGTGCTTATAGACCATCTGGCTGACCGTGTTCTTCAACAGGATCACGAACTGATCGAAAGACTCAATTTGCCCTTGCAGCTTGATACCATTCACCAAATAAATAGAAACCGGAACGCGTTCCCGACGCAAAGCGTTCAGGAACGGATCTTGTAAAGATTGCCCCTTAGCCATTCTCTCTTTTCCTTATATGTATGCTTGTTTTGTACTCAGAACCTTACGATTCTCAAAAAAAATTACGCACGATACCGTTTAATTGTACACGTTCAGTTCTGGCTCGCACCAACAACCTGTAATACTTTGTTGAGCGCTTGTTCAGGTTGTTCACTGTCTAACCAGTGCACACCTTCCCAACCGCGCAGCCAGGTGACCTGACGTTTGGCTAACTGTCTCGTGGCGCAAACACCTCGATAAACCATCTCATCATACGGGATCTCGCCATTGAGATATGACCACATCTGGCGGTATCCAACACAACGGATGGAAGGCATGTCCGTATGCAAATCTCCGCGGGCAAAAAGCGCCCGTACTTCTGCTTCAAAACCTGAAGCTAACATCTGATGAAAACGCTGTTCTATGCGTTGATGGAGCAGTTCACGGCTCGCCGGGGCGATGGCGAACTGATGCACCTGATATGGCAGAGCGTCTCCTGACGTTTGCGTCAGTTCCGTTAAAGTTTTACCCGAAATGAAAAAAACTTCCAGTGCCCGGGAAAGCCTTTGCGGATCATTTGGATGAATACGCGCAGCAGCCACGGGATCGATCTCCTGTAATTGCTGATGTAACGCATTCCACCCCTGCTCTGCGGCCTGCTGCTCAATCCGCGCTCTGACCTCTGGGTCAGCCGACGGTAAGGGCGACAATCCTTCCAGCAACGCTTTGAAATACAACATCGTTCCGCCGACTAACAGCGGAATTCGCCCGGCGGCGACTATATCCGCCATCGCCGCCAGCGCATCGCGGCGAAAATCCGCCGCGGAATAGGCCTCCGCAGGATCCAAAATATCCAGCAGCCGATGCGGCGCAGCGCTAAGCTCCGCAGCATCCGGTTTGGCGGTGCCAATATCCATTCCCCGATAAATGAGGGCGGAATCAACGCTAATCAACTCTACTGGCAAAACTTTACGTAAGGCTATCGCCAGCGCGGTTTTGCCGGAGGCCGTCGGGCCCATTAAAAAAATTGCCTTGGGCAGGCTCGCCTCGGTTACATCATTCATCTTTCAGGGCATTCATCGCCGAATGGAGATCTACAGGTTGTAACAGGCCACCCGGCGGCGTTCTCACCAGCTGCGGGCAAAGACGCTCAACGTCCGCCAGCAGCGCAATCGCCTGCGCCATATTCCATGACGTCTGTTCGCTCGTCAGATTACGCGCCATCCATTGGGCGATATTGCCGACGTCGAATGCGTTTTGCTGCGCCAGGTAGCCTATCAGTTCAGGAATCAAGATTTGTAAATTTTGTTGTCTTAAGGGTAAAGGGACCGCGCGCACCGTCACGTGCAGGGCATCGGTATGCACATCGATCCCTAGCTGCGCCAGCGCCGGCTGAGCGGCGGCCAGCGCCTGCTTTTCCCCTTCCGTAACTTTTAACCGCAGCGGGATCAGCAGCGGCTGAGCACATACCGCCTCCGCTCCTGGGGTCAACTGCGCCTGGCGCAGCCAGCGCTCGGCAACGGTCAACGACAGCAGCGCCAGACCGCCCTCGCGCTCCAGCAGCGCGCAGTCGCCGCCAACAATCGTCAGCACTCTGCCAAAGCTCTGACTGTGACCGGCCAACTCTGCCGCCGCCGGAGGCTGCAACGCTGGCTTTGGCGCCGTTGGCGTGTCGAGCAGTTGACGATAAAGCGCTCCCTGCTGCTTCTGGTAACCCGGCTGCGCATGCGGCCAGCTCGCGCCGCCCGGTTTGCCGCTGGAGGCCGCAGGCTCACGCGATGGCGTGATGCTGAAGCGGGCCGCAGTTTCCCGCGCTTCCGCTGGGCGCGCAAACTGGTTGCCGCCCGCGGCGATGCGGTTCTCCGGCATCGGGCGCGGCGCCGGCGGGTCGTCTTTTTCCGCCAGCGGCGCGTCAAGCTGCTGCTGCAGTACGCTCAGTACGCCCTGGTAGATAAAGTCGTGCACCAGGCGCGACTGATGAAAACGCACCTCATGCTTGGCCGGGTGGACGTTTACATCCACCTGATGGGGATCGATCTCCAGATACAGCACAAACGCCGGTTGCTGATCGGCACCCAGCTTGTCTTCACAGGCCTGGCGGATAGCATGGTTGATCAGCCGATCGCGCATCATCCGCCCGTTAACGTAGCAATACTGAATTTCCGCCAGCGCCGGGGTGGTATGCAGCGGATCGGCGACCCAGCCGCGCAGGGTCAGATCGCCATGCTGCCACTCGATCGCCAGCGCATGTTCGAGAAAAGCGGCGCCGCAAATTGTCCCCAGCCGGCGCTCGCGCTGGCCATCCTGAGCGACGGCCCGATACTGGCGCATCACCTTGCCGTTATGGCTGAGGTTGATAGTGACGTCGAAGCGCGCCAGCGCAATGCGGCGCACCACCTCGTCAATGTGGCCGAACTCGGTCTTTTCGGTGCGCATGAATTTGCGCCGCGCCGGGGTGTTATAGAACAGATCGAGGACTTCCAGAGTGGTACCGACCGGGTGCGCCGCCGGCTTCACCGTCACCGCCTGATCGCGGCCTTCAGCATACGCCTGCCAGGCTTCCTGCTGCTCCGCCGTGCGCGAAGTCAGCGTTAAGCGCGCTACCGAACTGATACTGGCCAGCGCTTCGCCGCGAAAGCCGAGGCTAATAATGGCCTCCAGATCGTCAAGCGAGGCGATCTTGCTGGTCGCATGACGAGCCAGGGCCAGCGCCAGCTCGTCTTTTTTGATGCCGCTGCCGTTATCGCGGATGCGAATGAGCTTCGCGCCGCCGCGTTCGATATCAATGTCAATCCGCGTGGCGCCCGCATCAAGACTGTTCTCAACCAGCTCTTTCACCACCGACGCGGGCCGCTCCACCACCTCGCCGGCGGCAATCTGGTTGGCGAGCTGCGGCGGCAGAACCTGAATCGGCATCCCCTGCTCCTTAGTTAATCAACATCCCGCCCGGCGCCGCGGCGCTGGCGGTCTGCGCCGCCTCGCCGCGAGGCGCCGACTGCAGCGGATGCTGCATAAAGTAGTTGCGTAAGCCGTTATAAATCGCCTCCGCAATCTGCTCCTGGTAATCATCGCTACCCAGCAGCCGCTCTTCGCCGTTGTTACTGATAAAGCCCGTTTCCACGAGGATCGACGGGATGTCCGGCGAGCGCAGCACTCCAAGGCTGGCATGCTCCGGGCGGCGTTTGTGCAGGTTGCCAATACGCTGCAGCTGGCTCAGCACGTTGGTCGCCACATCGTAGCCGACGCGCTGGGAATGACCAAACTGCAGATCCAGCACCGCCTGGCTCAGGTAGGGGTCGGCCTGGCTGTTTGCCAGCACATCGCCCGCACCGCCGAGCAGTTCAGACTGCTTCTCATGCTGCTCGAGCCAACCGGCCATTTCGCTGTTGGCGCGACGGTTCGAGAGCACCCACACCGAGGCGCCGGTGGCATCGCGGTTTGGCGCGGCGTCAGCATGGATAGAGACGAGGAAATTGGCGTTTTGCTTACGCGCCACCTCAGAGCGGCCCATCACCGAAATAAAGTAATCCCCGTCGCGGGTCAGCACCGGCTTAAACTGCGGATCGGCGTTCAGTAACGCCCGCAGCTTGCGCGCGATAGCGATAGTGACGTTCTTCTCTTTGGTGCCGTTCGGGCCAATCGCGCCAGGATCCTGGCCGCCGTGCCCGGCATCAATGGCGATAATGACTTTATCATCCGCCGACACCGTGCGGGCCGCCGGGCGAGTCACGGTCTGATTGTTGGTCATCGCCGGCTGAGAGGAGGTCATCACCGTCTGCCGTTCATGACCCGACGAGCTGAACGGGTTACGCCCTGGCGTCGTCGTCCGGGAAGGCATCACCGGCGGCGGGTCGGCCCGTTTCACCACCACGGGCGGCGGAGGCGGCGGCGGCGGCGCTTCGGCGTTGATGGTAAAGACCACCGTGTAATTCGCCCCGTTCTGTTGCTTCACCGCCCGGGTTTTGCCATCTTCCGTCAGATCCACCAGCAGACGCAGCGTCTGCGTATCCTGCGGCGTGCCGGCGCGAATACTCTTCACCAGGTTGCTGCCGCTAAACTGCAGCGGTAGTCCCTGCAATACGCCGGTCTGCTTGATATCCAGCGCCACCAGACGTTTACCCTGTGGGGTAAAGGAGTACTCCGGCTCACCGACAAAGCTTAGGGTAATACGGGCCTGCTGGTCTCCGTTAGAGACCTGGATATCGGATAAACTCGCCGCAGTGGCGTGAAGACTCGACAGCATCAGCGCAGCGGCAAGCCAGGTGGTTATGCGATACTTCATCCCGTCATCCTTCAGGCTAAAAGGCTAAACGCGCCAGTAAAGATTCACCCCGTGAGGAGATCGCGGTAATACGCGCCTCACGCCCTTGTGCCTGGTAATCAAGGTGAATTTCAACATCCGGGTCAGGCAGGACACCTGCGCCTTGCTGCGGCCATTCCACCAGGCAGATGGCATCGTCGGCAAAATAATCACGGATCCCCATAAATTCGAGTTCCTCAGGATCCGCCAGACGGTAGAGATCGAAGTGATACACCATCAGGTTCTCGAGGGTATAGGGCTCCACCAGGGTATAAGTTGGGCTTTTGACATTGCCGCGGTGACCGAGCGCCTGCAAAAAGCCGCGGCTGAAGGTCGTTTTCCCCGCGCCTAAATCACCATACAGATAAATCACGGTGGCGCCGGTACAGGCCTGCGCGATGCGGTCGCCAAGGGCCAGCGTGGCCTGCTCATCGGGTAAAGGAATCACTCGGTTAATCATGGTCTACGTCAATCACATCCGGGTTAACAACACGCCTGAGCGTGGAAAAGAGATCGGTCGCCAGCATGCCGCGGGTGCCCTCGCGGGCGGCCAGTCGGTCGGCGGCATCGCCATGAGCGACGCACCCGGCACAGGCAGCATCATACGGCGTCAGGTGCTGTCCTAACAACGCGGCGATGATGCCGGTGAGCACATCGCCCATCCCGCCGCTGGCCATCCCGGCATTGCCGGCATCGATAATGCCCATCGCCCCGCTTTCACTGGCCACTACCGTGCCCGCGCCTTTCAGCACAACCACGCCGCCATACCGTTTTACCAGACGCTGCGCAGAAAGTAAGCGATCGCTTTCAATTTCTGCCACGCTGACGTTCAGCAGACGGGCCGCTTCGCCGGGGTGCGGCGTTAGCACGCGATTGTGACGTTTATCGGGATTGAATGCCAGCAGGTTCAGCGCGTCGGCGTCCCAGACCATCGGTTTGTTAAAACTTTCCACCGTCCGCAGGGCGCTGCGTCCCCATTCGCGCTGCCCCAGGCCAGGGCCAATCGCCACCACATCAGCCCACTCCAGCGCGGCTTTCAGAGTCTGCGGCGTCAGTTCATCTACCATTAATTCCGGCCGCACGGTGACAATGGGCGCCACGTTCTCCGGGTGAGTAAGTACTCGCACCAGTCCCGCGCCGCTGCGCAGGGCCGCTTCACCGCACATACGGATAGCGCCTGCCGTGCCGCGATCGCCGCCGACAATCACCAGCTTGCCGTGATCGCCTTTATGGGAGGTGGCCCGCCGCGGCGGCAGCCAGTCGGCGAGGTGGGCGGCGCAAAACCGCGTCAGAGGAGTGCTTTGTCCGGCGAGCCAGCGTTCGAGCCCCAGCGCATGATGGTGGAGTTGCCCGACGACATCCCGCGCCTTGCCGGTCAGCAGCCCCGGCTTGAGGGCGATAAAGGTCAGCGTATGGTCGGCCTGTACCACTGCACCTGGCGTCGCGCCCGTCTGCGCATTCAGGCCGGAAGGGATATCCAGCGCCACCACCGGCGCCGGGTGGTGGTTCGCCTGGTGGATGAGCGCCGCAACGGGATCGCGCGGCGCACTGCGCAGACCGGTGCCGAGCAGGCCATCAATAATCAGTGAGATATCGTCGGGCCATGGGATGGTCGCCGCATGGATCACGCCGCCGGCGTTAAGCCACGCCTCCCGCGCCGCCTGCGCCTCTTCCGGCAGCGGGCTGTCACTCTCCACCGCCAGCAGCGTCACCCGCCGCCCCGCGGCCTGTGCCAGACGCGCAACGACATATCCGTCGCCGCCGTTGTTGCCATGTCCGCAGAGGATCAGCCAGTGCGCGCTGGCAGGATAAGCACAGCTGGCCAGCTGGAACGCCGCCTCGCCCGCGCGCTGCATGAGTTCGAACAGCGTCAGCCCCAGGCTGTCCGCCGCCTCTCGTTCGGCCAGGCGCAGCGCCTCCGCAGGCCAAATGTTGTATGGTATACTGTCAGGGTTTTTCGTCATTGTATGGTCCATCATGTCACAGCCCCTCGATCTCGTTCAGTTAGCGCAACAAATCAAACAATGGGGCACAGAGCTTGGGTTCCAGCAGGTGGGGATCGCCGATACCGACCTCAGCGCCAGTGAACCCAAACTGCAGGCATGGCTGGATAAACAATACCACGGCGAAATGGAATGGATGGCCCGTCACGGTATGATGCGCGCCCGTCCTCACGAACTGCTGCCCGGTACGTTACGCGTCATCAGCGTGCGGATGAACTATCTGCCCGCTAACGCCGCCTTTGCCCGCACCCTGAAAGATCCCACGCTGGGTTACGTCAGCCGTTATGCCCTCGGGCGTGATTATCATAAGCTGCTACGTAATCGCCTGAAAAAGCTGGGGGAGAAGATTCAGGAACAGTGTGCTTCGCTCAATTTTAGACCTTTTGTCGATTCCGCGCCTATCCTGGAACGGCCAATCGCAGAAAAAGCGGGCCTAGGCTGGACAGGTAAGCACTCACTTATCTTAAGCCGCGACGCCGGATCGTTCTTTTTCCTCGGCGAACTGCTGATTGATCTGCCCCTGCCGGTCGACAGCCCGGTTGCGGAGGAGTGTGGGCGCTGCGTCGCCTGCATGACCATCTGTCCCACCGGGGCCATCGTTGAGCCCTATACCGTCGACGCCCGGCGCTGCATCTCCTATCTCACCATTGAACTGGAAGGTGCAATCCCCGAGGAGTTCCGTCCACTAATCGGCAACCGTATTTACGGTTGTGATGATTGTCAGCTGATCTGCCCGTGGAACCGTTTCTCACAGCTCACCGATGAAGAGGATTTCAGCCCACGCAAAGCGCTGCATACCCCGCCGCTGGTGGAGCTGTTCGCCTGGAGCGAAGCGTGGTTTCTGAAGGTGACCGAAGGGTCGGCGATTCGTCGCATTGGCCACCTGCGCTGGCTGCGTAATATCGCCGTCGCGTTGGGCAATGCGCCCTGGGATGAAGCCCATCTTCGCGCCCTGGAGAGCCGCCGGGGCGAGCACCCGCTTCTCGACGAACACATTGAGTGGGCGATTGCCCAGCAACTGAAAAAGCGGAACGCCGACGCCGTTGAAGTACAGCTGCCGAAAAAATTACGTCTGGTCAGAGTGGTAGAGAAAGGCTTGCCGCGCGACGCCTGATTCATTCACAGGCTGTGAATAAAATCTAAAACACATTGCGTTTCAAGGCGCAGACCAAGGTCAAGTGATCGGATTAACATTTTGAAATGAAATTTATTTGTTAAATTTCAATCACATACAAAGATACTATTTACAAAGCGAAGCATTTGCGCCGCCAGTGACGGAACGACAACCTGTGGATAACTCTGTTCACAGTATTTCTGCAGACCAAACGAAAATCATCCCCGGCGCTGGATTGCGCTGTGGATAAATAAGAGATGGAAGAAAATTTGGAGCGGGAAACGAGACTCGAACTCGCGACCCCGACCTTGGCAAGGTCGTGCTCTACCAACTGAGCTATTCCCGCTTAATCTTCGGCTTTCGCCCCGCATCTGCGAGATGAAATCCTTTGATCAGGATGGTGCTTTCAAATTTTGGAGCGGGAAACGAGACTCGAACTCGCGACCCCGACCTTGGCAAGGTCGTGCTCTACCAACTGAGCTATTCCCGCGTTACTGCATTTTTTGCCATATTTCGATGGCGTCGTAATTTGCATTTCTGCGTCGTTACGGGAGGCGCATTATACGAGAATTCGATGCCCCTGCAACCCCCTGACGATCACTTTTTTGCGTTTTTTGTTTAAATGGACATTTTCTCGCCATCTACGCCGCTGAATTGTATAAATAAGCGTCATAATGGGCAAAATCGCTTTTTCCGCCCGGCTGAATGACGCAAAATCGCTCGCATCATACAGCGGTGGCGCGACGTATAACGAGGCCACCCCGACGCCAAACAGGGAATTAGCATGAGAAAAGTCCTCACCGTCCTGCTGCTGAGCACGCTGGCCATCGGAACCGCGTCAGCCGAGACGCTCCATTTTGGCACCACCACGGCCAATCCACCGTTTGTCACCGCCAACGGCAAAAATCAGCCCGTTGGCTTCGATATCGATCTCGCGCACGCCCTGTGCCAGCAGATGCAGGCGCAGTGCCAGTTCACGGCGCAGCGTTTCGATACCCTGATCCCGGCTTTACGCTTTAAGAAATTTGACGCGGTGATTGCCGGCATGGAAGTGATCCCGATGCGTGAGAAGCAGGTCGCCTTCAGCCGACCCTATCGCCAGGCGCTCTCCGGGGTAGTGATCGTCAACAAAGATGTCGCCCATACCTTTGCCGATCTGAAGGCTAAAAAAGTCGGCGTGGTGAAAGGCACGCTGCATCAGCGCTACCTGCGTGATAAACAGAAAGCCGTACAGGCTGTCCCTTACGACGATGTCGCCAGCGCCCTGGCCGCGCTGAAAGCCGGGCAAATAACCGGCGTCATGGGCGACTTCGCCACCCTCGACGCCTGGCAGCAGGAGAACCCTGACTACGCCATCATGGATGAACGGGCCACCGACCCGGCTTATTACGGTAAGCAGTAT
Source organism: Klebsiella pneumoniae (assembly GCF_000742135.1). Classification (GTDB taxonomy): domain Bacteria; phylum Pseudomonadota; class Gammaproteobacteria; order Enterobacterales; family Enterobacteriaceae; genus Klebsiella; species Klebsiella pneumoniae. The sequence continues at coordinate 194,476 of NZ_KN046818.1, forward strand.
GCGATTGCGGTGCGCAAAGACGATCCGGAGCTGCTGAACGCCATCAACGATGCCCTGGCCGCGGTCATGGCGACACCTGACTTCCAGCAGATGCAGCAGAAGTGGTTTAAATAACGCAGAAAAGTGTACCGGGCCGCGCACAGGGCCCGGTCGCGGTTTACAGTTTAATGAAGTGTTCGCGGTAGTAAGCCAGCTCGGCGACCGACTCGCGGATATCGTCCATCGCCTGATGAGTGCCCTGCTTTTTAAAACCGTCGAGAATTTCCGGCTTCCAGCGGCGCGCCAGCTCTTTCAGCGTGCTAACGTCCAGATAGCGATAGTGGAAATAGGCTTCCAGTTGCGGCATGTACTTAAACAGGAAGCGACGATCCTGGCCGATACTGTTGCCGCAGATCGGCGACTTGCCCGCCGGCACCCACTGCTTAAGAAACTCAATGGTCGCCAGTTCGGCATCGTGCTCGCTGACAGTGCTGGCCTTTACGCGATCCACCAGACCGCTGCCGGTATGCGTCCGCACATTCCACTCGTCCATTAATGCCAGCTGAGCGTCCGACTGATGCACCGCGATGGTCGGGCCCTCAGCCAGAATGTTCAGGTTGGCATCGGTCACCAGGGTGGCGATTTCGATAATGCGATCGCGCTCCGGATCCAGCCCTGTCATCTCAAGATCGATCCAAATGAGGTTGTTTTCATTTGCACTCATGCTATTTTCCACCCTTCTCGCGTGACTATATTCATCTAAAATAGCGTGTATCATAGAGGTTTTGCCCCATCAGGGCGACCAGGAGCCAGTTCGATTGAGTAAAAATAAACTCTCCAAAGGCCAGCAGCGCCGCGTCAAAGCCAACCACCAGCGCCGTCTGAAAACCACTGCGGAGAAGGCCGACTACGATGACAACCTGTTTGGCGAAACGTCGGAAGGCATTGTCATCAGTCGCTTTGGTATGCATGCCGACGTCGAATCCGCTGACGGCAGCGTGCATCGCTGCAATATCCGCCGGACGATCCGCTCGCTGGTCACCGGCGACCGCGTGGTCTGGCGGCCGGGTAAAGACGCCGCCGACGGCGTAAGCGTCAAAGGGATCGTCGAGGCGGTGCACGATCGCGCCTCCGTCCTGACGCGTCCGGATTTTTACGACGGCGTGAAGCCTATCGCCGCCAATATCGACCAGATCGTGGTGGTTTCCGCGATCCTGCCTGAGCTGTCGCTGAATATTATCGATCGCTATCTGGTGGCCTGCGAAGCGCAGGATATCGAGCCGCTCATTGTGCTGAATAAAATCGATCTGCTGGATGATGATGGTCTGCGCTTCGTCAATGAGCAAATGGATATCTACCGCAACATCGGTTACCGCGTGCTGCTGGTTTCCAGTCGGACTCAGGACGGCCTTAAGCCGCTGGAAGCGGCCCTGACCGACCGCATCAGTATCTTCGCCGGGCAGTCCGGGGTCGGTAAATCGAGCCTGCTGAACGCCCTGCTCGGGTTGAACGAGGATCAGATCCTCACCAATGATGTCTCGGACGTTTCCGGCTTAGGTCAACACACCACCACCGCGGCACGCCTCTATCACTTCCCGCACGGCGGCGATGTGATTGATTCACCGGGGGTACGTGAGTTCGGCCTGTGGCATCTGGAAGCGGAACAAATCACCAACGGCTTTGTCGAATTCCATGATTATTTAGGCCGTTGCAAATATCGCGACTGTAAACACGATACCGATCCTGGCTGTGCGCTTCGCGAAGCGGTAGAGAACGGCAAGATCGCCGAAAGCCGTTTTGAGAACTACCACCGCATCCTGGAAAGCATGGCGCAGGTACAGGTAAAAACGCGTAAAAACTTTTCCTCGTCCGATGACTGATCATTAAGCTGAGCATCACGTCAGGCGCTGCCGGGCAGCGATGATGACGCAGCTTACGCGGATGCCATTTGGCGAGTTTTACGTATAGAATCGTCCCCTTTTTTCAGGTCCCCGCCCGCAGGCGGGGTCAGGAACGACATATCATGGCCTGGAGGCTACTTTGTTAAACGATCTTAAACTTTCACTGCAATACATTCTGCCTAAACTGTGGCTCACCCGCCTCGCAGGCTGGGGTGCGAGCAAACGCGCAGGTTGGCTGACGAAGCTGGTCATCGATCTGTTCGTGAAATACTACAAGGTCGATATGAAAGAGGCGCAGAAGCCGGATACCGCGGCTTATCGCACCTTCAACGATTTCTTCGTGCGCCCGCTGCGCGACGACGTTCGCCCGCTGAATACCGATCCAAACGTGCTGGTGATGCCGGCCGATGGCGTGATCAGCCAGCTTGGCGCCATTGAGAACGATAAAATCCTGCAGGCTAAAGGTCATGACTACAGTCTGGAAGCCCTGCTGGCCGGCAACTATCAGATGGCCGACCTGTTCCGTAACGGCAGCTTCGCCACCACCTACCTGTCGCCGCGCGACTATCACCGCGTACACATGCCGTGCAACGGCATCTTGCGCGAAATGATCTACGTTCCTGGCGACCTGTTCTCTGTTAACCACTTGACGGCGCAGAACGTCCCGAACCTGTTCGCCCGTAACGAGCGCGTCATCTGCCTGTTTGATACTGAGTTTGGCCCGATGGCGCAAATTCTGGTGGGCGCAACTATCGTCGGCAGCATCGAGACCGTGTGGTCCGGCACCGTGACCCCGCCGCGCGAAGGCATTATTAAACGCTGGACCTGGCCCGCTGGCGACAACGAAGGCTCCATCGCCTTGCTGAAAGGCCAGGAGATGGGCCGCTTCAAACTGGGTTCCACCGTGATCAACCTGTTTGCCCCGGGCCAGGTGAAGCTGGTCGACACGCTGCAAAGCCTGTCCGTGACCAAGATCGGCCAACCGCTGGCGACAGCAGTGGAAGCGACCGCCGCCGCTGAACCCGCGCCGTTACCGGAAGAAGAGATCCGCGCCGAACACCGCGCCAGCCCGCTGGTTGACGATAAACAAGACCAAGGTTAATTCTTCAGCAAAAGGGTTATGCCGTGCGCCTGATATACACTTTCCTGTTGGCCTTGAGCCTCAGTTTCGGGGCGTACGCTGCGACAGCCCCGGATGCTAAACAGATAACCCAGGAACTGGAACAGGCGAAGGCGGCAAAGCCCGCCCAGCCTGAAACCGTTGAAGTTCTGCAGTCCGCGCTGAACGCGCTTGAGGAGCGAAAATCATCCCTCGAGCGCGCCCGTCAGTATCAGGACGTTATCGACAATTTCCCCAAACTGTTTCAAAGCCTGCGTGCCCAGCTCAATAATCTGAGCGAAGAGCCGCGCCAGGTGCCAACCGGCTTGACCGCCGATGCGCTGAACCAGGAGATCCTGCAGGTCAGCAGCCAGCTACTGGAATCGAGCCGCCAGGCGCAGCAGGAGCAGGATCGCGCGCGTGAAATCGCCGACTCCCTGAACCAGCTGCCGCAGCAGCAAACCGATGCCCGTCGTCAGCTCAATGAGGTTGAGCGCCGCATCGGCACGCAAACCGGCAACAATGCTCTCGCCCAGGCGCAAAATCTTGCCCTGCAGGCGGAATCAGCGCGTCTGAAGGCGCTGGTGGATGAACTCGACCTCGCCCAGCTCTCCGCCAACAACCGCCAGGAGCTGTCGCGCGCCCGTTCCGAGCTGGCGCAAAAACAGAGCGAGCAGCTGGATGCCTATCTGCAGGCGCTGCGCAATCTGCAAAACAGCCAGCGCCAGCGGGAGGCGGAAAAGGCGCTGGAGAGTACCGAACTGCTGGCGGAGAACAGTGAAAACCTGCCGCCGGACATCACCGCCCAGTTTAAGGTCAACCGTGAGCTCTCCCAGGCGCTGAACCAGCAGGCGCAGCGCATGGATCTGGTGGCGTCCCAGCAGCGGCAGGCGACGAATCAAACGCTGCAGGTGCGCCAGGCGTTAAACACCCTGCGCGAGCAGTCGCAGTGGCTGGGCTCCTCCAATCTGCTGGGCGAAGCCCTGCGCGCCCAGGTGGCGCGGCTGCCGGAGCGCCCTCGCCCGCAGCAGCTGGATACGGAAATGGCGCAGCTGCGCGTGCAGCGTCTGCGCTTTGAGGATTTACTCAGTAAGCAGCCGCAGCTGCGGCAGATCCGCCAGGCCGACGGCGAACCGCTGACCAGCGAGCAGAACAAGATCCTGCAGGCGCAGCTGCGCACGCAGAACGAGCTGCTGAACTCGCTGCTGCGCGGCGGCGACACCCTGATGCTGGAGCTCACCAAGCTGAAGGTCGCCAACGGCCAGCTGGAAGACGCGCTGAAAGAGATCAACGAAGCCACCCACCGCTATCTGTTCTGGACTTCGGACGTCAGCCCCATCGGCTTCTCCTGGCCGCTGGAGATCGTCCAGGATCTGCGGCGCCTGATCTCCCTGGATACCATCAGCGAACTGGGCAAAGCCAGCGCGATGATGCTTACCAGCAAAGAGACCCTGCTGCCGCTGTTTGCCGCCCTGCTGCTGGTTGGCTTTAGCATCAGCTCGCGGCGCCATTTCACCCGCTTTCTCGAGCGCTCCAGCGCCCGGGTGGGGAAAGTCACCCAGGATCACTTCTGGCTGACGCTGCGCACGGTCTTCTGGTCGATACTGGTGGCCTCGCCGCTGCCGGTGCTGTGGATGACGCTCGGCTATGGTCTGCAGTCCGCCTGGCCGTTCCCGCTGGCGGTGGCGATTGGCGATGGAGTCACCGCGACGGTGCCTTTGCTGTGGGTGGTGATGATCTGCGCCACCTTCGCCCGGCCAAACGGGCTGTTTATCGCCCACTTCGGCTGGCCGCGTAGCCGCGTGGCGAAGGCGATGCGCTACTACCTGATGAGCATCGGGCTGATTGTGCCGCTGATTATGGCGCTGATCATGTTCGATAATCTTAACGACCGCGAATTCTCCGCCTCGCTGGGCCGCCTGTGCTTCCTGCTGATCTGCGGCGCGCTGGCGGTGGTCACCCTGAGCCTTAAGCACGCCGGTATTCCGCTCTATCTGGATAAAGAGGGGAATGGCGACAATATGGTGAACCGCCTGCTGTGGAACCTGATGCTTGGCGCCCCGCTGGTGGCCATGCTGGCGGCCGCCGTCGGCTACCTCGCCACCGCCCAGGCGCTGCTTGCGCGTCTGGAAACCTCGGTCGCCATCTGGTTCCTGCTGCTGGTGGTCTATCACATCATCCGCCGCTGGATGCTGATCCAGCGCCGCCGGCTGGCCTTCGACCGGGCCCGCCATCGTCGCGCGGAAATTCTCGCTCAGCGCGCCCGCGGCGAAGATGAGCCCGTTCACGTCAGCAGCCCGGAAGGGTCGGTGGAGACGGAGGTCAGCGAGGTCGACCTCGATGCCATCAGTACCCAGTCGCTGCGGCTTGTCCGCTCCCTGCTGATGCTGATCGCGCTGCTATCGGTCATCGTGCTGTGGTCGGAAATTCACTCGGCGTTTGGCTTCCTTGAGAATATCTCGCTGTGGGACGTGACCTCGACGGTACAAGGGGTGGAAAGCCTTGAGCCTATTACGCTTGGCGCGGTGTTGATTGCCATTCTGGTGCTGATCATCACCACTCAGCTGGTACGCAACCTGCCCGCGCTGCTGGAACTGGCGATCCTCCAGCATCTCGATTTAACGCCCGGCACCGGCTACGCCATCACCACCATCACTAAGTATCTGCTGATGCTGGTCGGCGGGCTGGTGGGCTTCTCGATGATCGGTATCGAGTGGTCGAAGCTGCAGTGGCTGGTCGCCGCGCTGGGTGTGGGTCTCGGGTTTGGCCTGCAGGAGATCTTCGCCAACTTTATCTCCGGCCTGATTATCCTGTTTGAGAAGCCGATCCGCATCGGCGATACGGTCACCATTCGCGACCTGACGGGCAGCGTCACCCGCATTAATACCCGTGCGACCACCATCAGCGACTGGGACCGAAAAGAGATTATCGTGCCGAACAAGGCGTTCATTACCGAACAGTTTATCAACTGGTCGCTGTCGGACTCGGTTACCCGCGTGGTGCTGACGGTGCCGGCGCCTGTGGACGCCGATACCGAAGAGGTGACGAAAATTCTCATCGCCGCGGCGCATCGCTGCTCGCTGGTCATCGATACCCCGGCGCCGGAGGCGTTTCTCGTCGACCTGCAGCAGGGGATCCAGATTTTCGAGCTACGTATTTTTGCCGCGGAGATGGGGCACCGCATGCCGCTGCGCCATGAGATGCATCAGCTGATCCTGGCGGGCTTCCGCGAGCATGGCATTGATATGCCGTTCCCTCCGTTCCAGATGCGTCTGGAAAGTATTGACGGCAGGCAAAGCAGTAAAACCATGACCTCGGCCGGAAAAACCAGCCGCCGTACGGCTGGTAGCCTGTAAACCATCCCCTGCCCGGCTGCACCGCCGGGCAGGTTCTTTAACTCTCCATCACCAGCGCGCCGGACGCCATGCGCCGACGGTAGCTTTCGTAGATCCCCAGCGCCAGCAGTGAGAAGAAGATCGGTCCACCCACCATCCACAGGGTGCTGTTCCAGTCCCCGCTGTCGATGACGGGTTGGATAATGGTGAAGATATTGGCGAAGGTCACCACCAGCAGCACCACGCCGGTCGCCAGCAGCGTCGACGGACGGTTTTTGAAGATCACGAACGGCCGGTCAAGATGGGTTTTCGCCTTGAAGAACGGGAAGGCGATGGTCAGGAACAGATAAGGCAAGGTCATAGAGACATTGGCCATCAGCGTCAGCTTGTTATAAAACGCGGAAGCGCTATCCCCACCGAACGATACCAGTACGATAAACACCCCGACCAGCAGACACTGCAGCCACATCGCCGCGGCGGGCATTCCGTTGACGTTAAGGCGGGTCATCACCGACGGCCAGAGCGCTTTTGGCGTGCCCTGGATAATCGCTTTCAGAGGAGAATAGCTGAGGGTGAAGAACGCGCCGGTGTAAGCGAGAAACATCGACAGGCCGGTAATACGGGCGAACCAGACCCCGGTCAGGGCTGACGCCGCAGGGGTCAGGTGCAGGGCCTGGCCCAGCGTCGCCCCGAGGCTGGTCATCAGCACATAGGTGATGTTGCCGAGGTTGGTCGAACGCGCGCCAAGCACCTGCTGCCAGTTGGCGCTCACGCCCCACAGCACAATCGCCAGCGAGTAACCGATCGAGATAACGATCGCCGCGATGATAATACCTTTGGCAAAGTTCTTTTCCGGCTTATCGGTCTTATCCACTAAGCCGCCGACCGCCTCAATTCCGCCATAGGCAAAGATGGCAAATACCACAAACGACAGCATCGCCATGCCCGACTGATACCCGGGATTAGGCGAAAGGGTGAAGTTTAACGGCTGGGCGAAATGACCGCCGTTAAGCAGAAGGATCGCCCCGCTCACCAGCAGCAGCACCAGGTTAAGCCCCATCACCGCGATACCGCCGACGGCGGTAATTTTAGCGATTTTATTGATCCCTTTGACGGCAATAAAGGTCACCACGACCATCCAGCAGGCCGCCAGAATACCGACCGTCTGCGTCGGCGTCAGGCTACCCAGCCCCCAGGTCTGGGTTTTGTCCGCGCCAAACAAAAAAGTAGAGAGCGGGACCCAGATCTTAGCGGCGGTACTCACCATCCACACTACGTACGAGGCAAACCACATAAAGGTACCAATGAAGGCAAAGCGCGGCCCGACGCTGTGGTTCATCCAGGAATAGATCCCGCCCTCTTCGCGACGATAAGCTGAGCCCATCTCCGCCATCATCAGCGCGAACGGGATAAAGAAAAAGAGGGCGGAAAAAAGGTAAAACGGCATCGCGCTATAGCCCATCAGATAAAACGCCGATGGGCTGTTGGCAAAGCCAAACACCGAGGTGAAGATCATCAGAATCAGCCCGATCAGGCTCATCTTCTTGAGTTGTTGATGCATAAATCTATCCAAACGTGGGCATCGCCCGACGAGCGACGCCTGGCCTCATAAAAAGAGCGCGGATAGTAGCAAAATCACGGAGGGAAATTGTGGGTATTCGGGCTAAAGCCGGGGCGAGGGTGTCAGGTTCAGAGTCGTCTTTCACCTCCCCCAACCGCCGGCGGAGGGAGGTGAAAAAGCGATCAGGCGCGGTCTACCGTAAAGGCGATCACTTCGCCGATGCTTTCAGCGCCCAGCGCCAGCATGACCACGCGGTCAACGCCCAGCGCCACGCCGGAGCAGTCCGGCAGACCCGCCTCCAGCGCCGCCAGCAGGTTGTTATCGATGGGCTGCTGCGGAAGGCCGCGCGCGGCGCGTTTGCGGTTATCCTGCTCAAACCGCAGGCGCTGTTCATGGGCGTCGGTCAGCTCGTGGAAACCGTTCGCCAGCTCAATACCTTTGTAATAGACCTCAAAGCGCTCAGCGACCCGATGATCTTCCGGGCTGATCTGCGCTAAAGAGGCCTGAGTCGCCGGGAAATGATAAATGAACGTTGGTCGATCTTTGCCGATGTGCGGCTCCACGCCCATGGTGAACAGCAGCTGCAGCAGGGTATCGCGATCTTCTTCAGTATCGGCGATATTGCTCAGATCCAGCTTCGCTGCGACTTCACGCAGCTGTGCTTTATCGGCAGAGAGCGGGTCAATTTCCAGATGGCGCTGAAACGCCTGCTGATAGGAGAGACTTTCCGCCGGTTGGCACTCCAGCACCTGCTGCAGCAGATCGTCCACCTCATTGATCAGGCGATACATGTCATAGCATGGACGATACCACTCCAGCATGGTGAATTCCGGATTGTGATGACGCCCCATCTCTTCATTACGGAAGCTGCGGCACAGCTGGAAGACCGGGCCGCAACCCGCCGCCAGCAGGCGCTTCATGTGGTATTCCGGACTGGTCATCAGGTACAGGTTAAGCCCCTGAGAATGGCCCGGGCCGACGAAACGGGTTTCGAACGGGAACAAATGAATATCCGTTACCGTCGCCTGACTCATGCAAGGCGTCTCCACCTCCAGCACGCCGCGATCGGTAAAGAAACGGCGGATTTCCGCCATCACCGCCGCGCGCTTCAACAGATTGGGAATGGGTGCGCTCGGCTGCCAGGTTGCCGTCTCGCTCATGGTACTTTCTCCGATTGCAAATTAAGGGCACGAAGTCTACTCGCAACCGGCGAGTGAAACAAATTTTGTGCAATCTCCGGCAGACTACATGCCATTAATCTATCGTTAACCCTGACGCATAAATACCACTGATAAATAACCGCACATATCGATAAAAAAATCGAACACGTCAATTTTCCATACTGACCCTAAGGCTATACTCCTGTACCTATAAAGGAGCAGTGATACTTTTTCGCCAGCCCGGCGGCGAAATACACTAAAACTGGAGGAATGTCGTGCAAACTTTTCAAGCCGATCTCGCCGTAATTGGCGCCGGCGGGGCAGGCCTTCGTGCCGCTATCGCCGCCGCTCAGGCCAACCCCAACGCTAAAATCGCCCTGATTTCTAAAGTCTATCCGATGCGCAGCCATACGGTCGCTGCAGAAGGGGGATCCGCAGCCGTTGCCCAGGATCACGATAGCTTTGAGTACCATTTTCACGACACCGTCGCGGGAGGCGACTGGCTGTGCGAGCAGGATGTCGTCGACTATTTTGTTCATCACTGCCCGACGGAAATGACCCAGCTGGAGCAGTGGGGATGCCCATGGAGCCGCCGCCCCGACGGCAGCGTCAACGTCCGGCGCTTCGGTGGCATGAAAATCGAACGCACCTGGTTTGCCGCCGACAAAACCGGCTTCCACATGCTGCATACCCTCTTCCAGACCTCCCTTCAGTTTCCCCAAATTCAGCGCTTTGACGAACATTTCGTCCTTGACCTGCTGGTCGATGACGGGCAGGCCCGCGGCCTGGTGGCGATGAATATGATGGAAGGCACCCTGGTGCAGATCCGTGCTAACGCCGTGGTGCTGGCTACCGGCGGCGCCGGGCGCGTCTACCGCTACAACACCAACGGCGGCATCGTCACCGGTGACGGGATGGGGATGGCCCTGGGCCATGGCGTGCCGCTGCGCGACATGGAATTCGTTCAGTATCACCCGACCGGCCTGCCGGGCTCCGGGATCCTGATGACCGAAGGCTGCCGCGGCGAAGGCGGGATTCTGGTCAACAAAAACGGCTACCGCTATCTGCAGGATTACGGCATGGGCCCGGAAACCCCGCTCGGCGAACCGAAGAATAAATATATGGAGCTGGGCCCACGCGACAAAGTGTCCCAGGCCTTCTGGCACGAGTGGCGGAAAGGGAACACCATCCCGACGCCGCGCGGCGACGTGGTCTACCTCGATCTCCGCCACCTCGGCGAGAAAAAACTGCTGGAGCGTCTGCCGTTTATCTGTGAACTGGCGAAAGCCTACGTCGGCGTCGATCCGGTGAAAGAGCCGATCCCGGTGCGCCCGACCGCGCACTACACCATGGGCGGTATTGAAACCGATCAGCAGTGCGAAACCCGAATCAAAGGGCTGTTTGCCGTGGGCGAATGCTCGTCCGTTGGCTTACATGGCGCCAACCGTCTGGGCTCCAACTCGCTGGCCGAGCTGGTGGTCTTCGGCCGCCTGGCCGGGGAGCAGGCCATGCAGCGCGCCGCTCAGGCGGGCGAGGCAAACGGCGCCGCCCTCGATGCGCAGGCGGCCGATGTGGAGCAGCGCCTGAAAGATCTCGTCAACCAGGAAGGTAACGAAAACTGGGCGAAAATTCGCGATGAAATGGGGCTGTCGATGGAGGAAGGCTGCGGCATCTACCGCACGCCAGAGCTGATGCAGAAAACGATCGACAAGCTGGCTGAACTGCAGGAACGCTTTAAGCGCGTGCGCATTACTGATAACTCCAGCGTGTTCAATACCGATCTGCTTTACACCATTGAGCTGGGGCACGGTTTAAACGTTGCCGAATGTATGGCGCACTCGGCCATCGCCCGTAAAGAATCGCGCGGGGCGCACCAGCGTTTGGATGAAGGCTGTACCGAACGCGACGACGTCAACTTCCTCAAGCACACTCTCGCCTTCCGCGAGGCCGATGGCACTACCCGTCTGGAATATGGCGATGTGAAGATCACCACGCTGCCGCCGGCAAAACGTGTCTATGGCGCAGAAGCGGACGCGGCTGAGAAGAAGGAGACCACCCATGGCTGAGATGAAAAACCTGAAAGTCGAAGTGGTGCGCTACAATCCGGAGGTCGACACCGCACCGCACAGCGCATTCTATGACGTGCCTTATGATGAACAGACCTCGCTGCTGGACGCGCTGGGCTACATCAAAGACAACCTGGCGCCAGACCTGAGCTACCGCTGGTCCTGCCGAATGGCAATCTGCGGTTCCTGCGGCATGATGGTCAACAAGGTGCCGAAGCTGGCCTGCAAAACCTTCCTGCGCGATTACACCAAAGGCATCAAGGTGGAGGCATTGGCCAACTTCCCGATCGAGCGCGATCTGGTGGTGGACATGACCCACTTTATCGAAAGCCTGGAAGCCATTAAGCCGTATATCATCGGCAATAACCGCACGCCTGACCAGGGGCCAAACAAGCAGACCCCGGCCCAGATGGCGAAATACCATCAGTTTTCCGGCTGCATCAACTGCGGGCTGTGCTATGCCGCCTGTCCACAGTTCGGCCTGAACCCGGAATTTATCGGCCCGGCGGCGATCACCCTCGCCCACCGCTATAACGAAGACAGCCGCGACTACGGTAAAAAGGAACGCATGGCGCAGCTTAACGGCCAGAATGGCGTCTGGACCTGTACTTTCGTTGGCTACTGCTCGGAAGTGTGTCCGAAGCACGTCGACCCGGCGGCCGCGATCCAGCAGGGCAAGGTGGAAAGCTCGAAAGACTTTCTTATCGCCACCCTGAAACCACGCTAAGGAGCGCATTATGACGACGAAACGCAAACCCTACGTGCGACCAATGACCTCCACCTGGTGGAAAAAGCTGCCGTTTTATCGCTTCTACATGGTACGGGAAGGCACGGCGGTACCGACGGTATGGTTTAGCATTGTGCTGATTTATGGGCTGTTTGCCCTCAAGCACGGCGCCGAGAGCTGGGCGGGATATATTGGATTCCTGCAAAACCCGGTGGTGGTAATCCTCAACCTGATTACTCTGGCGGCGGCGCTGCTGCACACCAAAACCTGGTTTGAGCTGGCGCCGAAAGCCGCCAACGTCATCATCAAAGGCGAAAAAATGGGGCCAGAGCCGGTCATTAAAGGGCTCTGGGTGGTGACGGCGGTGGTCACCGTGGTGATCCTGTTTGTCGCCCTGTTCTGGTAAGGAGGCTGAGATGATTAATCCCAATCCGAAACGTTCCGATGAACCCGTATTCTGGGGGCTGTTTGGCGCAGGTGGCATGTGGGGCGCGATCGTCGCGCCGGTGATGGTGCTGCTGGTCGGCATCCTGCTGCCGCTGGGGCTCGCTCCGGCCGACGCCTTCAGCTATGAGCGTGTGCTGGCCTTTGCCCAAAGCTTTATCGGCCGCGCATTCATCTTTCTGATGATTGTCCTGCCGCTGTGGTGTGGGTTGCATCGTATTCACCACGCCATGCACGATCTGAAAATCCATGTGCCAAACGGTAAATGGGTCTTCTACGGCCTGGCGGCAATCCTCAGCGTCATCACCCTCGTTGGCGTACTGTTTATCTGATCCTGCAAGAGCCCGGTCGCATTTCTGCTACCGGGCTCGCTTCATAGAAAAATCTTGCCGCCTTTTCCCTGCTGGACTCTACACTTAGCTTAAAAGCCAGCAAGGAGCATGCCATGCGTATCCTGCCGATAATCACCGCGATTGCCGTCTCGTTCCTGTCTGTCGCCTGCAGCACGCCCGCCCCGCCGCCGGGCGTCACCGTGGTCAGTCCCTTCGACGTTCAGCGCTATCTGGGTACCTGGTATGAAATCGCCCGCTTTGACCACCCTTTTGAAAGCGGGCTGGAAAAGGTCACGATCGCCTGGCACCCACGCGATGACGGTGGCCTGGACGTGGTCAATAAAGGCTATAACCCCGACCGTGGTATGTGGCAGAAAACGGACGGGGTAGCGTACTTTACCGGGGAGCCCAGCCGCGCCGCGCTGAAGATTTCCTTCTTCGGCCCTTTCTACGGCAGCTATAACGTCATTGCTCTGGATAAGGAGTATCGTTACGCGCTGGTCTGCGGCCCCGATCGCGACTATCTCTGGCTGCTGGCCCGGGCGCCGACCATCGCCCCGGAGGTCAGGCAGCAGATGCTGGACATTGCCACCCGACAGGGCTTTGATGTCGGCAAACTGGTCTGGGTCAATCAGCGCTATGATTAGTGCGCGCTGATCTTCAGGCCAATGATGCCAATCACGATACAGACAAGGCTGGCGATACGCATGGCGCTGGCGGATTCCCCTAACAGCACAATACCGGTCACGGCGGCGCCCACGGCGCCGATCCCGGTCCAGACGGCGTAGGCGGTACCTACCGGTAGGGTTTTCATCGCCCATGAGAGCAGCGCCATGCTGGCCACCATCGCCACGATGGTGATAACGCTGGGAACCAGGCGGCTAAAGCCATGGGTATATTTCAGGCCGACGGCCCACACCACTTCCAGCAGGCCAGCGATAAACAAGACTATCCAGGACATAAGGCTCCTTTGCTGGGGCCGTCCCCGGATGAGAAACGCTTACGGGTCGTCCCGTAAGGTGGATGAAAAGTCGTGGTGAGTATATCCAACGGAATGAGAGAAGTGAAGAACGGTACGGCGCTAAACCGTACCGTTGACGGCGTTTATTGCTGAGCTTTGGTTGCCGCGCCAGAGATTGCGTTACCGCCGTCTGAAATATCCTCACCGACACCGCGCGTGGTGTTACAAGCGGTCAGTGCTGAAGAGAGGACCAAAACCGTAAAGAACGCTGCAATCGTTTTTTTCACCATAATGTCATCCTTAGTGTCAGTTTTGTTTTCATGCCCTATAAGCATAGACAAACCGTCCAAAGATGAAGGGATCTTTGCGATTTTTAAGAGAAAAGGAGTATGCGTGGAGGAGGCTGACATACCGGGAGGCAAGCGCCATCAACGAAACGGCAGGGAAATTCAGCTCACAGCGTGAGAGATAGCGTGGCCCAGGCCCTGAATATCTTCACCCACACCGCGGGCGGTATTGCAGCCAGCCAACAGCGCGCTGCTCAGAAAGAGTAACACCAGGAGTTTAACGCTGCGCTTCATGTATCGTGCTCGTTGTGACTGTACGAAAAGAGCGGCGCAGCACGGAGGCTACGCCGGTCATCATGACGCGAAATTACTTCACGCGGGATACATATTCGCCAGAGCGAGTATCCACTTTGATCACTTCGCCAATCTGAACGAACAGCGGAACTTTAACCACCGCGCCAGTAGACAGGGTCGCCGGTTTACCGCCGGTACCCGCGGTGTCGCCTTTCAGGCCTGGATCGGTTTCAATGATTTCCAGCTCAACGAAGTTCGGCGGGGTGACCGCGATCGGCTGGCCGTTCCACAGGGTCACGATGCACTCAGCCTGATCCAGCAGCCATTTAGCGTTGTCACCGATCGCTTTCGCGTCAGCAGACAGCTGCTCGAAGGTTTCGTTGTTCATGAAGTGCCAGAACTCACCGTCGTTGTACAGGTAAGTCAGGTTCATATCGACAACGTCCGCGCCTTCTGCGGAATCGGTAGATTTGAAGGTTTTCTCAACGCGGGTACCGGTCAGCAGACGGCGCAGCTTAACGCGCGCAAACGCCTGGCCTTTACCTGGTTTAACGAATTCGCTGGCTTCTACCGCATAAGGTTCGCCATCTAACATGATTTTAAGACCAGCACGAAAATCGTTGCTATAGTAAGTCGCCATAAGGCCCTCTGAAATTGTTTAACTGGTAGCTAAGCCACAAAATGGCGCATATTGTAACCCTAAATACCCCATCCAGAGAAGATTGGATAACGCAACTTGCCAATGTTGTGACCAGTCCTGATGAACTGCTGCGTCTTTTAAATGTAGACGCTGATGAAAAACTGCTGGCCGGACGCGAGGCCAGACGCCTGTTCCCGCTGCGCGTCCCGCGCGCGTTTATCGCCCGCATGGAGAAAGGCAACCCTAACGATCCGCTGCTTCGTCAGGTACTTACCGCCGAGGAAGAGTTTATCGTCGCCCCCGGCTACTCCACCGATCCGCTGGAAGAACAGCACAGCGTGGTGCCCGGTCTGTTGCACAAGTATCGCAACCGGGCCCTGCTGCTGGTGAAAGGCGGTTGTGCGGTAAATTGTCGTTACTGCTTCCGCCGCCACTTCCCATACGCCGAAAATCAGGGCACCAGGCGCAACTGGCAGACGGCGATGGACTACATCGCGGCGCATCCGCAGCTTGATGAAATCATCTTCTCCGGCGGCGACCCCCTGATGGCGAAGGATCATGAGCTTGACTGGCTGATGACCCAGCTGGAAGCTATTCCGCACGTTAAGCGTCTGCGTATTCACAGCCGCCTGCCAATTGTGATCCCGGCGCGCATCACCGAGACGCTGGCTAGCCGCTTCCAGCGTTCGTCGCTGCAGGTGATCCTGGTTAACCACGTTAACCACGCCAATGAAATTGACGGTGAGTTTCGCGCAGCGATGGCCATGCTGCGTCAGGCGGGCGTCACGTTGCTCAATCAGAGCGTGCTGCTGCGCGGGGTGAACGACAACGCGCAAACCCTGGCCGACCTCAGTAATGCGCTGTTCGACGCCGGGGTAATGCCCTACTACCTGCACGTGCTGGACCGGGTGCAGGGAGCGGCGCACTTCATGGTCAGCGATGATGAAGCCCGTGAAATCATGCGCGAACTATTGACCCTCATCTCCGGCTATATGGTGCCGAAGCTGGCGCGCGAGATTGGCGGGGAACCCAGCAAGACGCCGCTGGATTTAGGGCTGAAGCAGCGTTAATAAACTGAAGGTCTGCCAGGACGTTCTGGCAGACCTTCAGATAGGAAGATTTCGACAGACGGGTGTTAAGGTGACCAGCAAATGACTATCGCACCGCGCTATAACCCCTGGCTGTGACGAGCTACCGGTTTAGCACGACCAACACAATAATATTAATTACAATCATCACGACAATTAGCGCGATTAACCATACGGGTATTTTAAAAGTAACATGCAACCGCTCAGATGCTTTTTCACCTTCTTCCGGTTTATTTGCTATCAAATCACTGCCATGCTTTGATAAGTTTTCTATTAGTGGAAGATTTAAATGAGTGTCAGGCTTTTCCTTTTCTTCAGAAATAAAGTCGACAACTTTATTATTCTGATAATGCGTTAATGTCACCCGATTCATATTCTTGCACTCTTCATCAGAGAGAGGAATGACCAATGTATTCGGAGCGACGCTAAAGCCTTTTTGCCGGACGGTGATAATGATATCCTCAGATAGCCCAGCTTTTACCAGCGATTTTCGCAGCAAAGAGATATTTTGATAGAACGTATTTTGCGAAACGACCACCCCCCGTGTTTCCCATACAGCCGCCAGGAACTCATCCCGTGAAATGACTTTGCCGCAATTCTGCAAAAGCAGCAGCAAGCATCTGGCGGTTGGCGCATTGAGGCTGATGCACTCCCCGTCCCCGGCAAGCGGCCGCAGCTCATTCATATTGGCATTAAATATAATCTCCTGATTAATTATACACCCATTAAATAATACTGCGTCATCCATATCCTTGCCCCACGTAACCCTATTATCCATAATAAAATCAAATGATTTCAACCAAACGATTATGTGAACATTCTTGTTTCAGATGAAAACAGGTACATTTCACATTGAAGTTCAGCCCACAGGATACCGCAGATAAAAAAACAAGCGATAGCTAACTTGCTTAATGGTCAGATTTTCAGATTAAATTAATCTCAACTGGAATCCACATCTCATCAGAGAGGGGGGCAGCATTAAATTCACAGGTGCTTCATCAACAATTCACAAGCATTTTTTGCACCAGACTTTTAAATTACTCCCGCTTCTCCATGGTTCGCTATGGCAAGCGATATGGTAGCGTTGTTCAACAGGATGATTTGTCTCAGCACTATATAAAGGAATGCTGGCGCTTATTTTCAATATCAATGCGAATGCATACTCCATTCCCTTGATAACTGTTATCAACTCTACACAGGACTAAGTATCTATATATGGATTAATTAAATGAAAAAGACAATCGTAGCTGTAATGGTCGCTGCATCTGCAGTGCTGAGTGCTCAGGCAATGGCAACCAACACCGCTCAGGTAACTGTACTGGGTGAAGTCTCTGATGCAGCTAACTCTTGCGTCGTGACTCCGACTGGTACCCTGAACAACGGTATCGTTCAGCTGATCACTGTGACCACTGCGGAAGCAAATGCTGAAGCTGCAGGTACTCTGTTCAAAACTCAGGACTTCGGTTTTAAAGTTACTGACTGCGCACAGGGCAGCGCTAACCCGGTTACCGGCCTGACTGTAAACGTTGCCGGTGTCACCTCCAGCGATAAAACCATCCTGGACAACACCGCAGCTGGCGGCGCTACCGGTATCGGTATCGGTATCCAGCGTCTCAGCGATTCACATCGCGTAGCCTTCGACGGTTCTGACACCATGACCGAAAGCTACTCTGCTACTACCGGTACTCAGCTGAAGTACACCACTGGTTATGTAAAAGTGAACTCTGCTACTCCGGTAACCGAAGGCCCGGTTAAAGGTGTTGCGACCTTTACTATCGATTACACCATCTAATTTTTCCCCAAAGGGCCCCGCTTCACGGCGGGCCCTTTTTTGCATTCAGAGAAAAAACATGTTCAGGACTTTATTAACTTTCACCGCTTCCTGTGCATTACTCCTCAGCAGTATTGCCCATGCCGGTATTGTAGTGGGATCCACCCGCTATCTGTATAAAGAAGGCGCACGTGAAATCACCGCGCAAATAGAAAATAAAGATGATATTCCCTATCTGATTAAATCCTGGGTTGAAGCGCCGGCAGGAAAAGCGCCCTCTTTTATGGCCACGCCGCCGCTGTTCCGCCTTGAAGGGAAACAACAGAATACGGTTCGTCTGTTTTCTAACGGAAACGTTAATGCGCCGACCGACCGGGAATCCATGTACTATTTTAACGTGATGGCGATTCCTCCGGCAGATGATGCCAAAGCGAATAACAACACCATTCAACTAGCAGTCCGTCACCGTATGCGTCTGGTCTATCGTCCTAAAGCACTTTTCGACCTCTCCCCTAATACGGAAGCGAAAAAGCTCGAATGGCGAAAGTCTGGCACTAAGCTGACGATCAAAAATCCAACGCCCTTTTTCTTCTATTTCCATAGCATCCAGATTGGCAGCAAAGAAGTGAAGCCGGAAGTCAACTCGGTCGCCCCGATGACGACTAAAGAAGTGACGTTAAAAGAAAATATTAATGCCTCCAGCATTACCTGGAAAGTTGTCAATGATTATGGCGGAGCTGGGTCGCTCTACTCCTCATCGCTGTAATAAGAAATTTATTTTATCATTATAGGGATGTGTCTATGCCAAATAAGAATAATGGATTATTCAAACTATCCACCATCTTCTTTGCAATGCTTCCGGCATTGCTTTCTGGTTTGAATAATAAAGCGCAAGCACGTGACTTTTTCGATCCCTCATTCATTAGCTCATTGAATGGTAGCGATCCATCAACCACTCCTGACTTATCCGTATTTCAGACCCAGAACGCGCAGGCGCCGGGGGATTATCGGGTCGATATCATGTTTAATGGCCGCTACCTGGATACCAGGACGATAAAGTTTGTCGCCAACAATCGCGCCAGCAGCGATAACCGCGAACCCGCTCTGGTTCCCTGCCTGAGTCTAAAAGCTCTCGCGGAATATGGCGTAAGGATAAAATCCTTTCCAGAGTTAGCCGAGGATCAAAACGGCTGTGCAAACTTTTCTGTCATTCCGGACACCAAAGCGGATTTTGACTTTACCGCCCAGCGCTTAAATATTTCTATTCCGCAGGCGGCCTTATCCACCACCGCGCAGGGATATATCCCACCGGATCAGTTTGATGATGGCATCAACGCCCTGCTGGTGAACTACCAGTTCAGCGGCTCGAACGACATGCAGGCCAATGATGAATACTACAGCTTGAACCTGCAGTCTGGCCTCAACGTTGGCCCATGGCGTATCCGCAACCTCAGCACATGGAATAAAAACAATAGCGATGCCGGGGACTGGGACTCCGCCTATCTCTATATGCAGCGAAGTATTCGCTCGATCAACAGTAACCTGGTGATGGGCGAAAGTTCATCGCTCTCAACCATCTTCGACAGCGTGCCGTTTACCGGTATTCAGCTGGCCACCGATACCACGATGTTGCCGGAAAGTATGCGCGGCTATGCGCCGATTATTCGCGGTATCGCCAAAACCAACGCCCGCGTCGTCATTAAACAGAACGGCTACCAGGTTTACCAGACCTACGTGGCACCCGGGGCATTTGAAATCACCGATATGTACCCGAGCGGCGGTAGCGGCGACCTTTACGTCAGCGTGGAAGAGTCCGACGGATCCAAGCAAGAATTTGTTGTGCCGTTCGCCACCCTACCGGTCATGGTGCGTGAAAATCAACTGGAGTATGAGATTACTTCCGGTAAATATCGTCCTTACGATGGTGGAGTCGATGAAACGCCATTTACTCAGGCCACCGCGACCTATGGCGTCTCCAGCAGCCTGACGCTTTATGGCGGTATGCAGGCGGCCTCGCGCTACCAGGCGCTGTCGACGGGCCTCGGCTATAACCTGGGCGAGCTTGGCGCCGCCTCGGCAGACGTCACCCAGGCATGGTCGAAAAAGAAAGACGATGAAAAGACCTCAGGACAGTCCTGGCGGGTCCGTTATGGTAAAAACATTGTCGAAACTGGCACCAATGTCACCATCGCGGGCTACCGCTATTCCACCCGCGGCTTTAATACCCTCTCGGAGGTGCTGGATAGCTACTCTAATGACGGTAATTATACCTCTCGCTCACTGCGCAATCGCACCAACCTGACGGTTAACCAAAGCCTGGGTAAAGGCCTCGGTAGCCTGTCGATAAGCGGGTTGATTGAAGATTACTGGGACGATAAGCGAACCAACAAGTCAATTAGCGTAGGTTACAACGGCGGTTTCCGTAATGTGAACTACTATCTGGGCTACAGCTATAACCGCTACACCTGGAGCGGAAATAACTCAGGTAAGGATGCCCAGGACGATCAGCGCATCACCCTGACGGTGACGCTACCGCTGAGCAACTGGCTGCCGGGTACCTATACCAGCTATCAATTAACCAACAGCAATCCGGGATCTACCGATCAGTCGGTCTCCATTGGTGGCGTCGGGCTAGATAACGACAGCCTGGAATGGAGCCTGCAGCAAGGGTACAGCAACCGGGAATATTACAGCGGCGATATGCGTGGGACCTATAACGGTGCCCGCGGCAGCCTTAATGCCGGCTATAGCTATGACAATAACAGCCAACGTATTGACTACGGCGCCAACGGCAGCATCGTCGCTCATGCCGATGGCATTACACTTGGCCAGGACATCACTGACGCCGCCGTGCTGGTTAAAGCGCCGGGCCTGGATAACGTCAAGTTGACCAACGATAACACCATCTCCACCGACTATCGCGGTTACGCTATCGTCCCGTACGTTACACCTTATCGTCGTACCGATATCACGCTGGACAGCACCACGCTTGGCGAAGATATGGAGCTGCCGGAAACCACGCAGAGCGTCGTTCCGACGCGCGGCGCAATCGTGCGTGCTAATTATGACGGCAATATTGGCCAGCGGGCCTTTGTGCATCTGAAAACCGCCAGCGGCCAGGACGTGCCTTATGGCGCAATGGTTCTGCTCGCCGGAGATAGTAAATCGCAGCCAAGTATCGTCAGCGACGCCGGGATGGTCTATATGTCCGGCCTGCAGCAGACGGGGATCCTTAACGTCCAGTGGGGCAAAAGCGCCGCGCAGCAGTGCAATGCTTCATTTACTTTACCGACCAGGGAAGGCAAAGCGTCTGGCATCAGGCAAATCGAAACGATTTGCCGTTAGTCATTCACAGGGGAATATTTTAATGAAAAAAATGGTTATTTTAATAACGTTGCTGATGCTTGGCGGCCAAGCTGCTGCCAATTGTACCTATAAAGGCAATACCAAGCGTCAAGGCTTAACGCTGACCAATATTAAAATACCAACAGATGCTTCCATTCCGGTAGGTAGCGTGTTACATACTCATAAATTTGGTACTGGCGCATATAAAACATTTACCTGTAATAAAAACACCGATGACCAATATATTATTGACGTCGGGGCTGCCGTTGTTCCTGGTGTTACCGGTGTTCAGGGTGGTCCGGTTTATGAAACGGGGATTGATGGGATTGGGTTTCAGGTCTCCGATCTGTTACGTAGTAAAAATGGTTCATTGATCGCCGCCGAGGCAGGTTCAACCTTGGTACCAATAACAAGCTCATCTGAAAATAATTACCAATTTATTACGGTATGGTTAATCAAAACTAAGACGGTGATTGATACGAGCACCAAGTCAACATCTAACCCCTCAGTTTCGTTCTCGGTAGGGAATTTAAAAACAAACCCTGTTGCCAATGACAGACTATTATACGCTGTAACCTCTATCTCTATTAAAAATATTAATTACCGCACAACATCTTGTAATATCTCCACACCACGATCGCAAATCACGCTGAATCGTATAGACAAAGGAAAATTGATGTCACTTTCCCGTGGTGCAACAACTCCGTCGGAGAAAACTATTGCCATGAATATTAGTTGCCCGAATGACTCCGTTGGCAATACTCTCATCTATTGGTTTAATCCTATTGGAGGAATAAGCGCTTCAGGGAATGGTATTGTCGATAATATGCTTTCCGGCAGTGATGCAGCAAATAACGTGGGTATTATATTCAAACTTTCAGGTAGTCCTGTTGTTTTCTATGATACCGATAATTACAATTATAAAATAAACACTAGCAACGATCTTAACAAAACCATCAACCTAACCGCCGACTATTATCGCCAAAGTGATAACAGTAACGATGTTACGATGGGGCTTGTTAAAGGAATGATGGAAGTTGTTATTCAGGAAGAATAATAACTTTGTATTGAGGGGGTGCATAGCTTAATATCATGCATCTCCTTTGCTTTATAGTCCTCATGATGACACTATAAATGATTAATGAAATCACATAAAATTCACATAGGATGCTATTGATCTCTTCAGGTCTCTCACTTAAATTCCTCCCCGGCTTATATTAAGCCTACTTGTAATACGAAATATAATTTCATCAATAAAGGATATATTAATGAAGCAATTGACTGTTTTCGAAATGGAGGCCATCTCTGGTGGCTATTCTTGGGATTTTTCCTCCATCCAATCCAGCATCACCAGTCTCGTAAGTAATGGCGTTGAAGCAGTGGTTTCTGCTGCCACCATGGGAACTCTGGCGGCCGTCTTTGGCACCTTTGTCGGCGGTACACAGTCTGGGGCAAATGGCGGCGTCCTGGGATTTGGCCTCTTTGGTAACCTCGTCGGGATGTTTGTAGGCTTAGTCGGTGGTGCAATCCTCGGCGCAGGATGTGGTCTGGCCTGGGGATGGGACGGGACCATGGCAATTATCGAAGCTGGCGCACAAGGTTTAGTTGATGGCACCTTTGTCGTTTGGAAATAATCTACAGACTCGATAAATGTCATTATTTTATTAGATCATAACTTTACCAACAAAAGGAATTATTGCGTGAAAGAATTAACTGTATTTGAAATGGATACCATTTCCGGGGGTTATAGCTGGGATTTCTCCTCAATCCAATCAACCGTCACCAGTCTGGTAAGTAATGGTGTAGAAGCAGCTGCATCAGCCGCCCTGGGAGCTATCACATGGGGGGTCTATGGCCTGCTTTGGGGCGGTACTCAATCCGGCGCTAATGGTGGTCTTTTAGGTTTTGGTTTACTTGGTAACGCGGTTGGCGCTGTCTGGGGAACAATCATGGGAGCTATTGGCGGCGCGGTTGGCTATGCAGCTTTGGGCTGGGAGGCATCCGTGAATGAGTCCATGCAAGCCATGCTGGGCATTATCGATGGCTCCTTTGTGCCATGGAGCCACTAAGAGTTCTTAATTTTCATTTGATTATTAAGATTACTATATATTCAAAGGCTCATTTATGAGCCTTTGAATTAACCGTTGATACTGTGAACACTCATGACTAATAGTATTTATCGCAAGGAAGCGATAGCTTATAAGAAGTTGCACTGGAAAGGGAAAGCGCTATTGCTGGCTGGCTTGCCTGCATGGCTAGTTACATGTTTATCTCTTTTATTTCTCTGCGCTCTTATCTGCGCCCTTATATTCTGTAAATTTACACAACGCATTGATGTCAAAGGCGAGGTTATCACTCTCCCTCACTCCGTAAACGTTTTCTCTCCGCAACAAGGGTTTGTCGTCAATCAGTATGTTCAAATTGGAGACGTTGTCAAAAAAGGACAGACGCTTTATGAGCTTGATGTATCTAGAAATACCACAACAGGTAATGTCAGTGCAGCACAGATTGAGGTAATCAATGAAAAGATAGCCAACTCCGAAGCTATTATAAAAAAACTAACTCATAATAAAAACGAAACACTAATTGCACTGGATGCCCAGCTTAAAAATGCCAGAAACTCTCTTAACGAAACTGTACGTATGCTGGCCAATACGCAACAAGGCTTAAGCAAAATGCATGAAAACCTGTCCAGTTATGATAAATACCTTAAGGAGGGGTTAATTACAAAAGATCAATACAATTACCAACATTCGTTGTACTTTCAACAGCAAAGCGCCTATCAGTCATTGATAAGCCAAAAGATGCAACTAGAAACTCAGCTTACACAGTTAAGCAGTGATAAAGTTACTAAAGCTGCCGATTTTGATAATCAAATATCATCTCAATATAATCAGACAAATGATTATAAAAATCAACTAGTAGAATCAAACGCTAACGGAAATATTATCATTAAGGCAACAACGGAAGGACGCATTGAATCATTAGCCGTCACTAAAGGCCAAATGGTTGATAAAGGCAGTAGTCTTGCCCAAATCAAACCTATTGGTAACATCGAGTATTATCTCATACTTTGGCTACCTAACAACAGCATTCCTTATGTTAAAGTCGGCGACACAATAAATATTCGTTATGATGCATTCCCTTCCGATAAGTTCGGACAGTTCCCTGGTGAGATCATTTCTATCTCATCACTTCCTGCCTCACGACAGGAAATGTCAGAATATACCAATGTCAATGATGGCACTAATCAACAAGAACTTGCATTATATAAGGCAATTGTCAAAATAAGGGATAAAAAATTTAATTACGATGGAAAAGAACTTTCTCTTTCAAATGGATTAAAAGCACAAGCAGTGGTATTCCTTGAAGAACGCCCGCTTTATATGTGGATGTTTACACCAGTTTATAAAATTTCTCAAAGCGTGAGCGGCCCTGTCAATGACTAATGAACTATTTGAAAAGATCATCGCGAAAGTTAACTTTTCTCTCCTAAAGAAAACGCCAGTTATATTGCAATCGGAAGCCGCTGAGTGCGGCATTGCCTGTCTGGCCATGGTTTGTGGTCATTACGGCTTGGATATTGACCTGTTTAATTTCCGGCAGCGTTTTGGTAGCCCTTCACAGGGCGTGACACTGATGTCCTTAAGCAAAACAGCGGAGCATGCTGGGTTAAAAAGCCGTGCGCTGTCGTTAGACTTGGATGAAATACGCCAGCTCAAGTTGCCCTGTGTACTCCACTGGGGCATGAACCACTATGTGGTGCTGACTAAAGTTCGCAAATCCAGCTTTATCGTACACGATCCAGCGCTGGGTAAGCGTATTATCGGCATCCAGGAGATGTCCAATTATTTTACTGGCGTTGCCTTAGAGCTTTGGCCCGATCAGAACTTCCAGCAGGAAAAGGCTAAGTCCCGCCTTCGTCTGCTGGATCTAATGCGCAATATAGTAGGCTTAAAATCAGCGCTGCTGAAAATTTTTGCCTTCTCCGTGGTCGTGGAAGCCATCGGCTTACTACTCCCGATAGGTACTCAACTGGTTACCGACCATGTGATTATGGCGCACGACCAAAGCCTGCTATCAGTTATCTGCATTGGCCTGGTCTTTTTTACACTATTTCGCACCTTCATCAGTATGCTCCGCGCCTGGACGTCCTTAACGCTGAATACCCTGACAAGTATCCAGTGGAAAACCACGCTTTTCGATCATCTGGCCAGTCTGCCACTATCCTTTTTTGAAAAGCGTCATTTAGGAGATATCCAGTCGCGTTTTTCCTCTTTGGATACCATTCGCTCGACGTTTACTAACAGTATCGTCAGCGGCATTATTGACTCAATCATGACCATCGGTCTGCTGATCATGCTAACTTTGTATGGTGGCTGGCTAACTTGGGTCGTAGTTGGCTTTACTTTATGCTACGCAATTATGCGTTTTGCAACTTATCGATTCTATCGTCGTGTAGCAGAAGAGCAGGTAATCAAAGGTGCTCGCTCCAGTTCGCATTTTATGGAGTCATTGTACGGTATCTCGACCATCAAGGCATTAAATTTGAAAGAACGTCGGTCCCAGCATTGGCTTAATATAAATATCGAAGCCTGCAACGCTGGGATCAAACAAACTCGTTTCGATATGCTATTTAGTGGGATCAATACCTTCATTACTGCTATCGATCAGGTCGCCGTGCTCTGGCTTGGCGCGATTATGGTTATTGATAATAATATGACCCTTGGTATGTTTATGGCGTTTAACGCCTATCGTGGTCAATTTTCACAACGCGCTTCTAGTTTGGTCGATCTTTGTATGCAACTGCGAATGCTCTCCCTACATAACGAACGTTTGTCAGAGATCGTTTTCAGCGAACCGGAACAGGAGCTTCCCACAAGAGAGGTTTTTTCTGCAGACTCGGGTGCCAAACTGGAAGTCAAAAATTTGTGCTATCAATATGATCCGTTTTCTCAGCCGATCTTTTCTAATTTAAATATAACCGTAGAACCCGGTGAGTCCGTAGCACTTGTCGGCCCTTCAGGCGTCGGTAAAACTACGTTATTAAAAGTGATGTGCGGTCTGCTTTCACCCACTAGTGGTGATGTACTAGCTGATAATCTCGATATCACCAAAATTGGCCTCAACAATTATCGCCTGGGTACCGCCTGTGTCTTGCAGGAGGACCGCCTATTTTCCGGCTCGCTTATTGATAATATCAGCGGGTTCGAAGATAACGCCGATATTGATTTTGTAATGGAATGTGCCAAACGCTGCAATATTCATGAAGAGATTATGAAGATGCCGATGGGTTATGAGACCATTGTTGGTGAACTGGGTTTGGGCATTTCAGGTGGCCAAAAGCAGCGTATTCTAATTGCCCGCGCGCTATATCGAAAACCAAGTATCCTTTTTATGGATGAGGCCACTAGCCATCTCGATTTAAAGAATGAATCAGTTATTAATCAGTCAATCTCAGCGTTAAGCATTACCCGAATTATCGTCGCTCATCGGCCCTCCACAATTGCCTCAGCCGATCGCGTTATCGACCTGTCGCAGACAAAGACCGTCGCGCAAGCTTAAAAGGAGAGAACTATGCAAGGAACGTTTATTGGATTTAATACCGCAGGGATTACCTTTGAAGACCGCTTTCTGGCGCTGCTTTTGAAAATCAAGCAGCAAAATGGCCCCTGTCAGCAATACTATCTGCAAGCACCTATACTTCTCGATTTTCTTCTTATCCTACAAAATCGTTTGCTTATGACATATAAGCGATTACAAGAAGAAGGGGAAACCTATAAAGAAGAGCTTATCGCTTATAATGAATCGCTGATCGCTAACATCCCTGCCGTAGAGATGGCGGAGATCCAGCAGCCGAATCCTGAGCGGCGTATTATGTCGATTACGCTTAAACCAGGCGAGACTGAATCGACTCTCATTCTGGTTCTGCAGAATGAGCAAATTTGTACATTATGCATTGAAGACAGGCAGGTAGAGGCATTACTCGCAGGTATTCAGCAAGCGTTAAAAACGGTTAATGATCAAGACATTATACACTACTTAACCGCAAATCTTGATTTCTTAATATGCTACACTGTCGATTTAACCACTCAGCCCAATATCGACTACCAGCAACACACTCAGGAAGACTGGAAGCTAAACCTGTTTTCCCATTATCTGGGCGTGCTGTACTGCTGCGAGACAGACGAAGGCAAGAAAATTGTCTCCGGAGCGGTGGTCAAAACCAGCGCGCCGCATTTATCAGAACTGGAAAATAACGTTGTGACGCGGATTATCGAGAAAAGCCCCAAGCTCAAGGCGATGCACGCGGAGCTGGCGCCATGTCAGATCTTCAGTACTGTCATCCCTTCCCAGCCGGGAAGAATGCTCAGTCTGGAAGAGTGTCTGCGTCCCCTGCACGCCTTCTACCTTGAAAAGAAAGCGGAGCTTAACGCCTGATCCTCATCTAGCGACCACGCCTCTCTCCGCGCTTACAGAGAGAGGCGTCACGCATCAGTTCGGGCACTTATAAACCTGGCCGTTCATTTCGCTGTCGGTAGGTACAAAGCTCGACAGCAGATTCTGCGTCGGGCTGCTGACGCCGTAAATCACGTTGCCACCCATTGCTGCTGCCTGGTTACGCAGAGCGTTCGCCGCACCGCGCATGGAACCACCCTCATCACCATTCTGGCCGGAGAGCCAGTTACTCTGTTTACCCGTCGCGGTCCCTAACAGCTGACAATCTGCGCCCGGCTTCTCCTGCACGAAACGCACATTCTGGCCGGCAGAGGTTAATTCATTGCTGGAACTGCAACCTGCCAACAGTAAGGCTGCGCCGACAATCCCTGCTAAATATTTTACCTGCATGTTATTCCCCATGATCGATGAGCTGGACGCACTGGCCCGGATGTAAATCTGTCATCCTTCAAACTGCGCCGGCATGAGCCGCGTTCATTCCCTCCCCGGCTGCGCTTACCAGGTCGCTACCGAAACGGAGGTGCTTGCCGCTCTGATGCAGCTTAAATGATTTTTATGTATAAGCCTTATACTAAAAAGCGCGCCAAAAGAAAAACCCCCAGCCATTGCTGGCCAGGGGTTTCTGCTTTTTTATGCCGTAGAGCGCACGATTACATCATGCCGCCCATACCGCCCATGCCGCCCATGCCGCCAGCAGCACCTAAGTCAGGCGCGTCGCCTTTCGGCAGGTCGGTCACCATGCACTCGGTGGTGATCATCAGGCCAGCCACGGAAGCCGCGTACTGCAGTGCAGAACGGGTGACTTTGGTTGGGTCCAGGATACCGAAGTCGATCATGTTGCCGTATTCTTCAGTTGCTGCGTTGTAACCGTAGTTACCGTCGCCTGCTTTCACGTTGTTTGCCACAACAGACGGCTCTTCACCGGCGTTGGAAACGATCTGACGCAGCGGCGCTTCCATTGCGCGCAGCGCAACTTTGATACCGACGTTCTGATCTTCGTTCTGACCGGTCAGGCCAGCGAGTTTCGCCGCAACGCGAACCAGCGCTACGCCGCCGCCAGCCACCACGCCTTCTTCAACCGCAGCACGGGTTGCGTGCAGGGCGTCGTCGACGCGTGCTTTTTTCTCTTTCATTTCAACTTCGGTAGCCGCACCGACTTTGATTACTGCTACGCCGCCAGCCAGTTTAGCGACACGTTCCTGCAGTTTTTCACGATCGTAGTCGGAGGTCGCTTCTTCGATCTGCTTACGGATCTGAGCTACGCGGCCCTGGATTGCGGATTCTTCGCCAACGCCATCGATGATGGTGGTGGTGTCTTTGTTGATAACCACGCGTTTCGCCTGGCCCAGGTCTTCCAGAGTCGCTTTTTCCAGCTCCATACCGATCTCTTCAGAGATAACGGTACCGCCAGTCAGAGTAGCGATGTCCTGCAGCATAGCTTTACGACGGTCGCCGAAGCCCGGTGCTTTCACCGCAGCCACTTTAACGATGCCGCGCATGGTGTTAACCACCAGGGTCGCCAGCGCTTCGCCTTCAACGTCTTCAGCGATGATGAGCAGCGGTTTGCCTGCTTTCGCTACGGCTTCCAGAACCGGCAGCATTTCGCGGATGTTGGAGATTTTTTTGTCAGCCAGCAGGATGAACGGGCTTTCCAGCTCAACGGCACCGGTGTCCGGCTTGTTGATGAAGTACGGAGACAGGTAGCCGCGGTCGAACTGCATACCTTCAACTACGTCCAGTTCGTCTTCCAGACCGGTACCGTCTTCAACGGTGATCACGCCTTCTTTACCAACTTTATCCATCGCTTCCGCGATCAGTTTACCGACGGTTTCGTCGGAGTTAGCGGAGATGGTACCTACCTGAGCGATAGCTTTGGAGTCAGAGCACGGAACGGACAGCGCTTTCAGCTCTTCTACTGCCGCCAGTACCGCTTTGTCGATACCGCGTTTCAGATCCATCGGGTTCATGCCTGCAGCAACAGCTTTCAGGCCTTCGTTCACGATAGCCTGAGCCAGTACGGTTGCGGTGGTGGTACCGTCGCCTGCCGCGTCGTTCGCTTTAGAGGCAACTTCTTTCACCATCTGCGCGCCCATGTTTTCGAACTTGTCTTCCAGTTCGATTTCACGTGCAACGGAAACACCATCTTTGGTGATGGTCGGCGCGCCGAAGGATTTGTCCAGAACCACGTTACGGCCTTTCGGGCCCAGGGTCACTTTAACTGCATCTGCCAGTACGTTTACGCCGCGCAGCATTTTTACACGAGCGTCGTTACCGAATTTTACGTCTTTTGCTGCCATTTCTTTTATTCCTCAAATTCGTTCAGGGTCGTGCGAATTAAGCTTCAACAATTGCCAGGATGTCGCTTTCGGACATGATCAGTACTTCTTCGTTGTCGATCTTTTCAGTCTTCACGCCGTAGCCATCGTTGAAAATCACGATGTCACCAACTTTAACGTCCAGCGGCTGCACGGTCCCGTTTTCCAGGATGCGGCCTTTACCGACAGCGATGATTTCGCCACGAGTTGACTTAGCTGCTGCAGAACCGGTCAGAACGATGCCGCCCGCAGATTTGGTTTCAACTTCTTTACGTTTGACGATCACACGATCATGTAACGGACGAATACTCATTGATAGCTCTCCTTCGAGAAAGTCATTATCAGTTATGGGTGACGCCGGGCCGAACTCGGTTTACCGGCTAGTGCAGAGAGAGATGGGGATGGCCATTTACGGCTTCAAGGGCAAAATTAAAAAAAATTTTTACCTTTGCGCTGGCGCACAAAAAGCGGCCATGTCAGGCAATCGGTCATAAGGAAAAGCGATTGTGATACTCTCTTTTTTTTCACTGGCGCAGGATTGAATCATGAGTGGTTTAAAACAGGAGTTAGGGCTGGGACAGGGAGTTGGGTTGCTTTCCACCTCATTGCTGGGTACCGGCGTCTTCGCCGTCCCGGCGCTGGCGGCGCTGGTCGCTGGCGATAACAGCCTGTGGGCATGGCCGCTGCTCATTCTCCTTGTTTTCCCGATTGCCATCGTCTTCGCCCTGCTCGGCCGCCATTTTCCCAGCGCGGGCGGCGTGGCCCACTTTGTCGATATGGCCTTTGGGCCACGTCTGGCCAGCGTCACCGGCTGGCTGTTTTTATCGGTTATCCCGGTCGGACTCCCCGCCGCCCTGCACATCGCCACCGGTTTTGGCCAGGCGCTGTTCGGCTGGCATGATGCGCAGCTGCTGCTGGCGGAGCTGGGCACCCTGGCCATCGTCTGGTGGGTCGGTTCGCGTGGCGCCAGCTCCAGCGCCAACCTGCAGACGTTGGTTGCCGTACTGATTGTGGCGCTGATCGTCGTAGTCTGGTGGCGCGGCGGGATAAGCCCGGCGCAGATCCCCTTCCCGGCCCCGGCGGAGATTGACCGCGGGCAGCTCTTTTTGGCGCTGTCGGTGATGTTCTGGTGCTTTGTCGGTCTGGAAGCCTTCGCGCATCTCGCCTCGGAGTTTAAACATCCCGAGCGTGATTTCCCCAGGGCGCTGATGATAGGCCTGCTGCTTGCCGGCTCGGTCTACTGGGCCTGCACCGTGCTGGTGCTGCACTTCCACGCCTTTGGCGAGGAGATGGCGGCGGCGGCGTCATTACCGAATATCGTGGTCCGTCTGTTCGGCGTCGAAGCGCTGTGGGTAGCCTGCGTCATCGGCTATCTCGCCTGTTTCGCCAGCCTCAACATCTATATTCAAAGCTTTGCCCGCCTGGTCTGGTCGCAAGCGCAGCATAAGCCACACAGCTACCTCGCAAGGCTGTCGCCACGGCAGATCCCGCGCAACGCCCTCAACGCCGTGCTGGGATCCTGCGTAGTTAGCACCCTTGGCATCTATCTGCTCGATATCAATCTGGACGCGCTGATCGTTTACGCCAATGGCATTTTCATCATGATCTATCTGCTGTGCATGCTGGCGGGTTGTCGTTTGCTTCGCGGTCGCTATCGGCTATTGGCGGTGGTGGGCAGCATTCTCTGTCTGCTGCTGCTGGCGATGGTCGGCTGGAAAAGCCTGTACGCGCTGGTGATGCTGGCGGGGCTGTGGCTGTTTTTACCCAGGCGCAAGCTGGCGACGGGAAGCGTGTAGGCCTGCAAAGAAAGCGGCCCGGTCGCATCTGCTGACCGGGCCGGGGGAATGTTAATCGCGGCGATCGTCCTTATGGTCCAGACGGTCGCGCTGCTCATCTTTGCGCTGGAATTCCCCTTCGAAGGTCTCTCCGCCGCCAGTACCGGCGCTAAAGCCGCCGCCCGGCATCCGGCTGAAGCGCAGGTGCGGCATCAGCTTCATCGTCAGATGCTTTTGCACCGGCGGCAGCAATAGCAGCAGGCCGAGGAAGTCGGTAAAGAACCCCGGGAGCAACAGCAGCAGACCAGCGATAATCAGCGATACGCTCTTGATCATCTCCGCCGCCGGGCTCTCGCCCGCGGCCATCTTCTGCTGCATCAGCAGGAAGTTTTTGAAGCCCTGGTTACGCACCAGCGACATCCCTACCACCGAGCTAAAGATCACCAGGATCAGGGTCATAAAGACGCCCAGCACGTGCGCAACCTGGATAAAGATCGATATCTCAATGTAAACGTAAAGAAAAAAGGCAATAAACGGAATCCAACGCACCGGCGTCTCCTTCATCAACGGGCGCTGCGTTCAGCGCCCGTAATCATCAATTTGCTGATCGCATCCCACTAACATGGGGATGCTGAGCGGCTTTTCAATCAGCGGAAAGGCTTATTTTTCTCAGGAATAAGAAAGCGGTGACCCATTTCACAGATTAATAAATCTTCTCATACCCGCAATGTAATAAGTGATCAAGCTTACTGATATTCGCTATCATCAGCATATGATCTTGGGCACCGGGCCGGTTAAGGAAATAATCGTCGGCCAGAAAATATACTGAATACTGGATATTCTGTGTGTTTGGTGAATTCATTGGCAGCTTGAAAAGAAGGTTCACATGTTAAACAACATTCGTATCGAAGAAGATCTGTTGGGCACCAGGGAAGTTCCCGCGGACGCTTACTACGGCGTTCATACTCTGCGAGCGATTGAAAACTTCTACATTAGCAACAGCAAAATCAGCGACATACCAGAATTCGTGCGCGGCATGGTCATGGTTAAGAAAGCCGCCGCGCTGGCGAACAAGGAGCTGCAGACCATTCCCAAAAGCGCGGCAAATGCGATTATTGCCGCCTGTGACGAAGTCCTGAATAACGGCAAATGCATGGACCAGTTCCCGGTCGATGTCTTCCAGGGCGGGGCCGGTACCTCCGTAAACATGAACACCAACGAAGTCCTGGCGAACATTGGCCTTGAGCTGATGGGCCACCAGAAAGGCGAATACCAGTACCTGAACCCAAACGATCATGTCAACAAATGCCAGTCCACCAACGATGCTTACCCCACCGGGTTCCGCATTGCGGTGTATGCCTCCATCCTTAAGTTAATCGATGCGATTAAACAGCTGGGCGAAGGCTTCCAGGCGAAAGCCGTGGAGTTCCAGGACATCCTCAAAATGGGCCGCACCCAGCTGCAGGACGCGGTGCCGATGACCCTCGGCCAGGAGTTCCATGCCTTCAATGTGCTGCTTAATGAAGAGACCAAAAGCATTCTGCGCACTGCGGAGCTGCTGCTGGAGGTGAACCTCGGCGCCACCGCCATTGGTACTCGCCTCAACACCCCGGACGGCTATCAACAGCTGGCGGTGCAGAAGCTGGCTGAAGTAAGCAACTTACCGGTCGTCCCGGCGGAAGATCTGATTGAAGCCACTTCGGACTGCGGGGCGTACGTTATGGTTCACAGTTCGCTGAAACGCCTGGCGGTGAAACTGTCCAAGATCTGTAACGACCTGCGCCTGCTCTCTTCCGGTCCGCGCGCGGGCCTCAACGAAATCAACCTGCCTGAGCTGCAGGCTGGCTCTTCAATCATGCCGGCGAAGGTTAACCCGGTGGTGCCGGAGGTGGTCAACCAGGTCTGCTTCAAAGTTATCGGCAACGATACCACTGTGACCATGGCCTCCGAAGCCGGTCAGCTGCAGTTGAACGTGATGGAGCCGGTGATCGGCCAGGCGATGTTCGAGTCGATTCATATCCTGACCAACGCCTGCTACAACCTGCTGGAGAAATGCGTTAACGGCATCACCGCCAATAAAGCGGTATGTGAAGGCTACGTCTACAACTCCATCGGCATCGTCACCTACCTCAACCCGTTTATTGGCCACCACAATGGCGATATCGTCGGCAAGATCTGTGCCGAAACCGGCAAGAGCGTACGGGAAGTGGTGCTGGAGCGCGGACTGCTGACGGCGGCGGAGTTGGATGATATCTTCTCTGCGCAAAACCTGATGCATCCCGCTTATAAAGCAAAGCGTTATACCGATGAAAGCGAACAGTAATCTTTCAGGTTAGTCATTCAAAGGCATGTCAGCGATGACATGCCTTTTTTGCTTTTTTGTTTTACTAAAATACAACAATTCAATATCAACTTGTTAAAAAACAAGGAAGGCATATATGTTTGGTGCAGAACTGGTTATTGTCCTGCTGGCGATTTATCTCGGCGCCCGGCTCGGCGGCATCGGTATCGGCTTTGCCGGTGGCCTTGGCGTCCTTGTCCTGACGCTTATTTTTCAAATTAAACCGGGTGCGATCCCCTTCGACGTTATTGAAATCATTATGGCGGTGATTGCCGCTATCGCCGCCATGCAGGTCGCCGGCGGGATGGATTACCTGGTCAGCCTCGCCGAACGGATGCTGCGCCGCCACCCGAAGTACATTACCTTCCTTGCCCCGCTGGTGACCTGGTTTATGACCGTGCTCGCTGGCACCGGCCATACCGCCTTCTCCACGCTGCCGGTGATCACCGAAGTTGCCAAAGAGCAAGGCATTCGCCCCTCTCGTCCCCTGTCGATTGCGGTCGTGGCCTCTCAGATAGCGATCACCGCCTCGCCTATCTCCGCGGCGGTGGTGTTCTTTGCCGGGATCCTTGAGCCGCTGGGCGTTAGCTACCTGACGCTGCTGGCCATCTGTATTCCGGTCACGCTGCTGGCGGTGATGCTCACCGCTATCGTCTGCAACTTCCTCGGCTGCGAACTGAAAGACGATCCGGTTTACCAGGAGCGGCTGGCCAAGGGGGAAGTCAGACTGCGCGGCAGCCAGGTATTTGAGCTGCAGCCGCACGCCAAACGTTCCGTTCTGCTGTTTTTGATCGGCATCGTGGCGGTAATGTTCTACGCCACGGCCATCAGCGATACCGTCGGCCTGATTAAGAACCCGGTGCTGCCGCGTAACGAGGCGATCGTGGTATTTATGCTGACCATCGCCACCCTGATTAGCATCACCTGTAAAATCGACACCGGCGAAGTGCTCAACGCCAGCACCTTTAAGTCCGGGATGAGCGCCTGCGTCTGCGTCCTCGGCGTCGCCTGGCTGGGAGATACCTTCGTTAAAGCGCATATCAGCGACATCCAGGCCGTGGCCGGCGATCTGCTGCATAATTACCCATGGCTGCTGGCGGTGGTACTGTTTTTCGCCGCCACGCTGCTCTACTCGCAGGCAGCCACCACCAAGGCGTTGATGCCTGCCGCGCTGCTGCTGGGCGTCAGCCCGCTGACGGCTATCGCCTCGTTTGCCGCGGTCTCGGCGCTGTTCGTTCTGCCGACCTACCCAACCCTGCTGGCGGCGGTAGAGATGGACGACACCGGCTCAACCCGCATTGGTAAATATGTCTTTAACCACGCCTTCCTGATCCCCGGCGTTATCGCTATCACGCTGTGCGTGATCCTCGGCTTTATCTTTGGCGGGATTATGCTGTAAATACCGCTGGCGGCGGGCCCACTACGGGCCCGCCTTCCGTTGCCCTCACTTTCCCCGCTCGTTACGCTAATATCCCCGCATCTTGCGTGTTATAGTGCCTCTTTTCGCTGATACGAGGTTCATGATGACTACGCCTGATGCTGTTGTTGTGCTCTGTACCGCGCCGGACGAAGCGACCGCCCAAGATCTGGCGGCAAAAGCGCTGGCGGAAAAGGTGGCAGCCTGCGCCACGCTACTGCCGGGGGCTACCTCTCTGTATTACTGGGAAGGGAAACTCGAGCAGGAGTATGAAGTGCAGATGCTACTCAAAACTGACCTTGCCCATCAGCAGGCGCTGCTGGACTGCCTGAAGTCACACCACCCGTATCAAACCCCAGAACTGCTGGTTCTACCCGTCACGCATGGAGACAACGATTACCTCTCATGGCTTACCGCATCATTACGCTGATCCTGCTGCTGTGCAGCACATCAGCCACCGCCGGGTTATTCGACGCGCCGGGGCGCTCGAACTTCGTGCCTGCTGATCAAGCTTTCGCCTTTGACTTTCAGCAGCAACAGCATGACGTCAACCTGAGCTGGCAAATCAAGGATGGTTATTATCTTTATCGTCAACAGTTTACCTTCAGCGCCGCCGGGGCGACGATCGACGAACCGGCGCTGCCGGCGGGAGAGTGGCATGAAGATGAGTTTTACGGCAAAAGCGAGATCTTTCGCCAACGCCTGACCGTGCCGGTGACGGTGAAGGAGGCGGACAAAGAGGCTACTCTCACCGTCACCTGGCAGGGCTGCGCCGATGCCGGATTCTGTTATCCGCCGGAGACTAAAGTGATCCCGCTGAGCGCCGTGCGGGCGGC
This sequence comes from Klebsiella pneumoniae, assembly GCF_000742135.1. Lineage (GTDB taxonomy): Bacteria > Pseudomonadota > Gammaproteobacteria > Enterobacterales > Enterobacteriaceae > Klebsiella > Klebsiella pneumoniae. The sequence continues at coordinate 230,609 of NZ_KN046818.1, forward strand.
CTCAAACGACGGCCAGGCAACCGCCATCGAGCCCATGCCGTCGACGAGCAGCCGTCCGGCGTTCAACCCGCCGCTGCCGGTTGAGCCGCGACCGGCCCCGGAGCTCGCCACATCACCTGCGCCTGCCGCAGTGCCGCCTGCAGACACGCCTGCCCGCCTGCCCTTTACGGCGCTGTGGGCGCTGCTGATAGGTATTGGTATCGCCTTCACCCCCTGCGTGCTGCCGATGTACCCGCTGATTTCGGGCATCGTGCTGGGCGGAAAACAGCGGCTTTCCACCGCGCGCGCTCTGCTGCTGGCCTTTATTTACGTCCAGGGGATGGCCCTGACCTATACCGCGCTGGGGCTGGTGGTAGCCGCCGCCGGGCTGCAGTTCCAGGCGGCCCTGCAGCACCCGTATGTCCTGGTCGGCCTGTCGGCGGTGTTTATACTGCTGGCGCTCTCCATGTTCGGCCTGTTCACGCTGCAGCTGCCGTCGTCGCTGCAGACCCGGCTGACGCTGCTCAGCAATAAGCGCCAGGGCGGCTCGCCCGGCGGGGTCTTTGCGATGGGCGCTATTGCCGGGCTGATCTGCTCCCCCTGCACCACCGCGCCGCTAAGCGCCATTCTGTTGTATATCGCCCAGAGCGGTAATCTGTGGCTGGGCGGCGGCACGCTGTACCTTTACGCGCTGGGCATGGGTCTGCCGTTGATCCTTGTGACCGTGTTTGGCAATCGCCTGTTGCCGAAAAGCGGCCCGTGGATGAGCCATGTGAAAACCGCCTTCGGGTTTGTGATCCTTGCCCTGCCCGTCTTCCTGCTGGAACGCATACTCGGCGACCAGTGGGGGTTACGGCTGTGGTCAATGCTCGGTGTCGCCTTCTTCAGCTGGGCGTTTATCACCTCGCTGGGCGCTACCCGGCCGTGGATGCGGCTGGTACAGATCATTCTGCTTGCCGCCGCGCTGGTCAGCGCGCGGCCTCTGCAGGACTGGGCGTTTGGCGCCCCGGCGGTCGAGCAGCAGGCGCACCTGGCTTTCACCCGCGTCAGCTCGGTGGCCGAGCTTGACCAGGCGCTGGCGCAGGCGAAAGGTCAACCGGTGATGCTCGATCTTTACGCCGACTGGTGCGTGGCCTGCAAAGAGTTTGAAAAATACACCTTTAGTTCACCTGACGTGCAGCAGGCGCTGAAAGGCACCGTGTTATTACAGGTTGATGTGACGAAGAACAGCCCGCAAGACGTCGCGCTGCTGAAACACCTGCAGGTGCTGGGTCTGCCGACGATCCTGTTCTTTAACGCTGAGGGTCAGGAACAGTCTGAGCGGCGAGTCACCGGCTTTATGGATGCCGCGGCATTCAGCGCCCATTTGCGCGATTGGCAAGCGTGAGCGACACTTTAGGAGGAAAGATGGAGGAGAACACCGTGCTACGTGAAGACGTCCTGGCAGAAGCCATTAAGATTCTTGAAATTGAAGGTATCGCCAACACGTCGCTGGAGATGGTCGCTGAGCGCGTGTCCTGCCCGACGAGCGACCTGAAACGCTTCTGGCCTGACCGCGAAGCGCTGCTGTACGACGCGCTTCGCTATCTGAGCCAGCAGGTGGATGCCTGGCGTCGTCAGCTCCTGCTGGACGAGACCTTAAGCGCAGAGCAAAAGCTGCTGGCACGCTATGCCGCACTCACCACCTGCGTAAGCAACCAGCGGTACCCGGGCTGCCTGTTTATCGCCGCCTGCACCTTCTACCCGGATCCTCAGCACCCCATTCACCAGCTGGCGGAACAGCAGAAGCAGGCTTCGCTGGCCTACACTCACGAGCTGCTGACTCAGCTGGAGGTGGATGACCCGGAAATGGTCGCCAAGCAGATGGAGCTGATTGTCGAGGGCTGTCTGAGCCGTCTGCTGGTCAAACGTAGCCAGACGGATGTGGATACCGCCCGGCGGCTGGCTGAAGATATTCTACGCTTCGCCCAGTGCCGTATGGGCGGCGCCTTGACCTGATTCTGATATCCTAACCGCCACGTCGCGCCTATAATTTCCCCCTCACTGATTGCTGACAGGGATTGATATGCGCGCGTTCTTCTGGGCTGCCTGGCTGGGCCTCTGCTCTACGCCCCTGCTGGCGGCTCCCCTGCAAGGTTTTTCCTTTGCACAAAAAGACTGGGAGCTCGCCTGCGATAATACCGGCGCCTGCCGGGCGGCGGGTTACGGCGTCCGCATGGGTGAGGTCAGCGTGCTGTTGACCCGCAACGCGGGCAGCGAACAGCACCTCACCGCCACGGTAACCTTTGCGCAAATCGAGCACGATATCCCCGCCGACTCCACCGCCAGCCTGCTGATCGACGACCGGGATTTTGGCGCGCTGGACGCTCTCGACGACAGCCACTTTCGCCTCGACAGCGATCAGACCACCGCCCTGCTACAGGCGTTAACGAATCAGCGCAAAATCGAATTCACCCTTAACGGCCAGCACCTGCCGCTTTCCAGCGCCGGCAGCCGCGAGGTGCTGGGTAAAATGGATGCGTTTCAGCGACGCACCGGCACCGCCGATGCGCTGCTGGATAAAGGCGATGCCGGCGACGATGCCATTTTGCCAGCCACTCCCGCCCCGGAAATTATCGCCGCCCCGGTTCTCCATAACGCGCAGCCAGTGCCGTTGAGTATGCTTCAGCGCCAGAAACTGCTGCCCATCCTGACGCCGCTGCTGAACCAGCGCTGCGACGACTGGCAGAATCAGGCCATTCCGGCGGCAGATCGCCAGATCACGCTGACCGCGCTGGATAAAACCCATTCTCTGGCGCAGGCGCTCTGCTGGCGAGCGCCCTATAACGACGGTTACGCCCTGTGGCTGGTCGATAACGCCCAGTTGAGCAAACCGCGACTGCTCACTACCGAGGCCTCCAGCTACGCCGACGGCGCTATCGTCTTTTTGCACAAAGAACGGGGCATGGCCGACTGCGTCACCGGCGAGACGCGCGTTTGGGATGGTAAAACCTTTACCCCCAGCTTGAAGTACAGCACCGGTATGTGTCGGGAAATCACCCCGGGTGGCACCTGGATGCTGCCGACCTTTGTCAGCCAGGTGATCCCCAGGCAGCAGAAAGAGGCGGATAACCTGGCTCTGCGCACGTTGTATTACGCAGTGTTGAAAGCGCAAAAAAGCGATCCAGAATTGTCTCTGAATAAGGTCGCCGAGCAGTTTCCGTTAACCGGCCATATTACAGACTTCACGCTCACTTACGCCGACGATACGCTGATCACGACCAGTAAACCGTCCCCGGATATCAGCGATGATGAGTGGCAGGCGTTTCTGCGCTCCTCGATTAGCGCGGATTCAGAAAACGGCAAAGTCAGCTTTACCCTTATCGACCTCGACGGCGACGGCAAACGCGACCTGATCATCGACAGCTACGTGGGCGGCACCGGGCTCTTCAGCTACACCGGGGTGCTCAAGCGAGGTGATGATGATTTTGCCGCCGTCAACGGCAGCGACAGTGATAATGGTGATGATTTCGATGCCGGGGTGCCCGGCGCCCTCTTTTCCATTAATGGCCGCGGGGCTAACCAGTGGAACCACTGGGTCAAAATCAACGGCCAGGTGTATGCCCTGTGGTACAACGGCCAGTTTGGCGAAGATAACCTCTACCTGCTACGCCCGTTCAGCACCACCAGCCAGACGCCCGCGGTGACGGTTCGCTATCGCTATACGCTGAACAGCATCCGCTCCCCGGAGAAAGACCAGCCGCTGACCCCCAGCCTGAGCGACGGCGATAAAGCGGACCTGCTGCGCTCGCTGGAGGTAATGCAGGGCAGCCTGCTGAAAGACAGACCCGCCAGCGACAACGGCGCGCCGATCTGCCCCATCCCGCCGGGCACCTCCGCTGACGAGGCGGATAACTACTACAGCGGCGTCGCCGTTAACTATATCTATGAGACGGTGGCCTATATTCCGGTCTGGCTGAACGGGAAGTGTTATATCGGCACCATTTTCAGCCATCATGGCGCCTATCGCCACGGCGTGGATGCGGAAATTACCCTGAGCTCGCCGCGTGAGGACGAGGAGGTCATTGGCGATTATCTCATCTCCGGACTACGCCACGTTATCGCCATTACCAGCGGCTGGAAAACCCGCGAGGGCGATAACGGCATGCAGTGAAGTTAAGCCAAAACGCGCCTTTGAACGCAGAATTGCCGCAAAGATAAGCAATCGATAAGTAATTTAAGAAATTTGGTTGACGGGGTGGGCGGATTACGGTTTAATGCGCCCCGTTGCCCGGATAGCTCAGTCGGTAGAGCAGGGGATTGAAAATCCCCGTGTCCTTGGTTCGATTCCGAGTCCGGGCACCACTATTTAAAGAACCCGCCCAAAAGGCGGGTTTTTGCTTTTCTGCATCCGGACTCTTCATCGAACTCCGTTCGATTATTCGCCGCACAGCGGCTCACCCCTTCGGGGCCAGCGCGGCAAGCGCGCTGTTCAACGCCTGCGGCGTTAGTCCGAGTCCGGGCACCACTATTTAAAGAACCCGCCTAAAAGGCGGGTTTTTGCTTTTCTGCATCCGGACTCTTCATCGAACTCCGTTCTATCACCCGCTGCCCGGCGGCGCTGCGCTTGCGCGGGCCTACGCTGTTTGAACCTGTGGAGGATCCGTAGGCCGGATAAGGCATTTATGCCGCCATCCGGCACAACCGCGGGTACGGTGTCTGATGTGTATCGCCCGGCGGCGCTGCGCTTGCGCGGGCCTACGCTGTTTGAACCTGTGGAGGACCCGCAGGCCGGATAAGGCATTTATGCCGCCATCCGGCACAACCGCGGGTACGGTGTCTGATGTGTATCGCCCGGCGGCGCTACGCTTGCGCGGGCCTACGCTGTTTAACCTGTGGGGGACCCGCAGGCCGGATAAGGCGAAGCCGTCAGGCAAACGTCGTGAAGAAAGGCATTACTCGGCGGCCGTTTTCCCTTTGCCGGGCAGCCTGAATGCTTCGCCATATGGCTTCGCAATGCCCATACGATATTGAGTCTCTTTCGCCGCCTGGTGGAGGTCGGCAAACTCCTCTTTCGGCGCCGGCGGACGTTGCGCCTTTTTCAGACACTGATTGCGATGGTGACGGATCCACTCTCGGTCCTCATCGTCCAGGCAACGCTGCATCACCTCAATCCATCTGGATGCCGCCCGACGGTAGAGCCCGCATGCCTCTAACCGCTCAGCAATACTGTCCCTTATTCTCATCCACCTCGCTCCTCTGATGCTTTCACGATATCTCATGGTATTCCGACGCGTGAGCCGGAATACCATGGTAGTGTTAATTTATGACAAAACTATTCCTGTGCGGCGCAAGGAATATATTCATTATAATAATCGCTGTGCATAGCAAACCGCATTGGCGGTAAATACTTCCAAAGAGCTCCGGAATTATATGCCGAATGCCATCATCGATACCGCCGGGTATCGACGGTTGTACCTATCAATATCTATTTAATTTATTAGATTTTCGTCAACAAATACCTTGCGATAACATCCATTCTCTGTACAGCGAAGCTTCATAATGAACGTTCGGTCTGCTCCAGCAGCTTATTTCGAAAGATAAATAAGCAAGCTTCATTAAAATTATCTAACCCCAACCGCTCATAAAGCGCAGTACGCTTGCGGTAAAGGCTTTTTAGTGACGTATTGAGATCGACGGCCACCTCCTCCATGGTCATCCCCGCCATGAGTAAACGTAACATTAACTGTTCAGACAAACTTAAGCGCAGATCGTCAAACCACTCTTTGGTCAGACGCTTGCTATTCATCTCCAGAAAAAGGCCAAATAATGTCGCCATATCCGCGGGTGATAATGACATGTTTAAAAACGATTTCAGGCTCAGTAAATGCTCTTCCCGATGGCGCATATCGAGGACGATACAACATATTCGCTTTCTGGATTTCGCCGCTGCCAGCACGAGATAATCGTAATGGCAAAGCGGCGAGCGGCTATCAACCAGCAGAGAGACTTCATCAACCTCATTATCTAAAATCGCTTTTCCGCTAGAATCTAACTGAATGATATCAGGAAAAAAATTCTTAACACCTTGAAAAAGATAGTAATCCTGGGTAACCAATATCATTAAAGTTGCCACAAATCGTCCCTTTAACATTTAATCAACAAATTCTCGTCAACCAGACGTTTTCCCTCCCCCTATGGAACGCTTCGCATGGCGGTGAAAATAACGAGACCTGTGATTTATCATTAGCGCGGCATCTGAATCTGGCTGTGAAAACCCTCCTTGCGTTCTGACAGGAAATAAACAGATTGATTATAAATAAAAAAAATCCACAGAAAAGATGCTTTTTTTGCTATTGAGAATTTTTGTCAGAAATCATCTTAAATATTGCCTAAAAAACTCTAACCCCAACTAAATATAAGTCACACCGCCATTTTGAAACAAAATTCCACCTGACTTTCTTTTTTATTTATATCAGTAGGTTAAAGAAATCAACTTGAACACTTCCGTTCGAATGAAGTCGATTTTACAGAATTATCTTAAAACGCAGACCATAATTTATCCATATTTATCGGTTGCCGTATCGGGTATAAATTACCCATTCATTTATCAACAGGAGATATGTTTATTAGTTTGCAATAGGTCATTCACCTGCAGTGCCAGTCAGCTAAATGGGACCATCCTCATCCTTTAACTCACCGTCAAAGGACGGTCGTGTTGTGCAATGGATTCTTGATGAACATATGGCAAATAGAAATGGAAAGATCACCTTATTCAAATACGTTATTGTTTAATCGCAACACGAAACTCTCGCTATCAATCGGCTTGCTTTTGCTCTTCCCGGCGCTGGTTCAGGGAGCGGATTCGCTCTATGACCAGCAAATCTTGCAAGCGCGCCAAGGCCAGTACGCCCCCTTTCTCAGTTACCTTCAGCAGTACCAGCTGCGGCATGCCTTAACCCCTTCTCAGGTGGCGGACTGGCTGCAGGTGGCACTCTGGGCCGGTCAGGACGATGAAGTGGTGAAAGTCTGGCGACGCTACCAGGTCTATATGCCGCTTCCCGCACGGGGCACCGCCGCCGCGGCGCAGGCCCTGCGCAACCAGAAGCAGTGGCAAACCTCGCTCACCCTCTGGCAGCAGGCACTCAGCCAGGCCCCTGGCAGCGACGACTATCGTATCGGCTATATCAAAACGCTCGCCGATGCCCGCAAGGACGGCGAGGCGCTCAGCGAAGCGCGTCGCCTGGTGGCGGAGCAGGCGAGCGTTGCGCACCTGCAGACGCTCTCCTATGTCTACCTGCGGCTGGGCAAAAGCTGGGACCAGCTGTTGGTGGACACGCAGATCCTCGATCGTGATCCGCAAAACAAAACCGCGCTGGCCAGCCTGATGGCGACCCTGACCCGCAACCGGATTGATTCCCCTGCTCTCGGCCTGGCGAATAGCGTCGAACTGACGCCTGCGGAAAGGCGTAACTTACAGTTGAACGCCGCCGCCGAACTGGTGCGCCTTGCCGATACCCCTTCCCGCGAAGAAAAGGCGCGTTACGCGCTGGCCCGCACGGCGCTCACGCAGTATGACGCGATGATCGCCGCCTGGCACCCCGACCCACAGGCTGCGCCCGACATCATCCGGGCGCGTATTGATCGTCTGGGCGCGCTGTACGCCAGCGCCGAGTACGCGCAGGTCATCCGCGAATACCAAAGCCTGATCGCCCAGCAGCGGGCCGTTCCCGGCTGGGCCATCGGCTGGGTCATCTCCTCTTTTATCGCCCTTAAGCAAGTTGAGCCTGCGCTGACGCTTATCCACCAGCATCCTTCGTGGCTGACAAGCCAACAGAATGAGGAACACGAGCTTTTCTACGCTCTGCTGGACACCGGTCAGTACCCGGCGGCGCAACGGTATGTCGCCCGCCTCACCAGGAATGCGCCCTACATCCGTCGTCTCTACGGCTCGCCAACGCCGCAGCCGAACGACGACTGGCTCACCGCACAGTCGCTTAACGTGCACTATTTAGCGGCTACCAACGACCAGCCGCAGGCCGAAGCCCGAATGCAGCGCCTGGCGGCGACGGCCCCTGGAAACCAGGGCCTGCAGATAGACTATGCCGCCCTTCTGCAGGAGAGAGGATTGCCACGGGCAGCCGAACGCCAGCTAAAAGCGGCGGAATCTCTGGAACCCGCCAGCCTGCAGCTGGAGCGCCAGCAGGCCTGGGTCGCCCTTGATCTGCAGGAGTGGCGGCAAATGGATCTGCTGACTGACGACGTCGTCGCCCGCTCGCCACGGGATCTGAACACCCAGCGCCTGGCCAGAGCGCGCGAGATCCATCATCTCTCCGAGCTGCGCCTGAGCGTTGGCAAAGGGCTGCATTCCGACAACCCGGTGAGCGGCACGCACGACCTCAGTTTTGAGACGGCGATCTACAGCCCGCCGCTAGCCGACAGCTGGCGGTTGTTCGGCGGGCACCGCTTCGCTGAAGGCAATTTTGAAGAGGGGAAAGGCAGCCGTCGCCAGCTGTTTGCCGGTATTGAATGGCGTCCGCGCGACTACTGGGGCGAGCTTGAGCTCTCCAGCGTCAATTTTCACGGCGAGAACAAGCCCGGCGTCCGCCTTTCCGCCGCCCATGACGTTAGCGATCGCTGGCAGCTGGGCGGCGAACTGGAGCGGATTTCGCAGCAGACGCCGCTGCGCGCGTTACGCAACGGCGTCAGCGCCAACCGCGGCGAAGGCTGGCTGCGCTGGTCTCCAAACGAACGCCGGGAGTACCGCTTCAGCGCGGCCGCCAGCCGGTTTACCGATCGCAACCGCCGCCAGGAGTACACCCTCTCCGGTAAAGAACGCCTCTGGCAGACGCCGTGGTTAACGCTGGATCTGCAGCCCGGTCTGTCGACCAGCGCCAATAGCCGCACCGACACCGCCTACTACAGTCCGGCACGGGACCTCGCTGCCACCGCGGCGCTGGCCGTCGATCACACGCTTTACCAGCGCTATGACACCGTCTGGAGCCAGCAGTTACTCGCCGGCGGCGGCAGCTACTGGCAAAAAAATCACGCCGCCGGGGCGATCACGGTGCTGGGTTACGGGCAGCGCCTGCGCTGGAACAACGTCGTCGACACCGGGGTGATGCTGAACTGGGATAAGCGCCCCTACGACGGCAAACGTGAAAACAACCTCGCCATCACTCTTGATGCAAATATACGGTTTTAAGGATGACCATGCTGAACACGACCCTGCGCAACGGCCTGATGCTTCTCATCTGGCTGTGCCTTATCTTCAGCGTGCGTGCTGAGGAAGTCCCCTTCCTCGCCCCGCAGCAGCGCCCCCAACTGGAGGCCAATCAACCCTGGCCGGCGGATCGCTTTCTGGTGCTGGCCTACCATGACGTCGAAGACGATGCCGCCGACCAGCGTTATCTTTCGGTGCGCACCAGCGCACTCAATGAGCAGATCGCCTGGCTGCTGCATAACGGCTACCATGCGATTAGCGTTCAGGACATTCTCGATGCGCATTATGGCTTAAAGTCGCTGCCGCCCAAGGCTTTTCTCTTCAGTTTTGACGATGGTTACAGCAGCTTTTACACCCGCGTCTGGCCGCTGCTTAAAGCCTGGAATGTTCCGGCGCTGTGGGCGCCGGTGGGCAGCTGGGTGGACACTCCCGCTGGCCAGCCCGTTAATTTTGGTGGCCTGATGACGCCGCGCGAGCGCTTCGCTACCTGGGAGATGGTGCGCGAGCTCAGCCGCTCGCCGCTGGTGGAGATCGGCGCGCACACCTGGGCCTCGCACTACGGTCTGCCGGCCAATCCGCAGGGCAGCCGCGAGCCTGCCGCCGCCAACCGCGGCTGGGATAAAACCACCGGCCGCTATGAAAGCGACGCGCAGTTTACCCGGCGAATGACCGATGACGTGCAGAAAGTGACGGCGAAAATCCATGAGGTTGCCGGGAAAACGCCGCGCGCCTGGGTGTGGCCCTACGGCGCCGCCAGCGGCAGCACCCTGGCCATCGCCAAACAGCAAGGGTATCAGCTGGCGTTTACGCTGAACGACGGCCTGGGCAACGTGAAGGATCTGGACAATATTCCACGCCTGCTGATCGCCGGTAACCCGTCGCTCAAGGCCTTTGCCAGCGCCGTGACCCAGATTCAGGAAGCCGATCCTGTTCGGGTGATGCATGTGGATCTGGACTATGTCTATGACCCCAATCCCGTCCAGCAGGCAAAGAATATCGATAAGCTGGTGCAGCGCGTCTATGACATGAAAATCAGCCACGTCTTTCTGCAGGCCTTCTCCGACCCGCAGGGCGACGGCACGGTCAAGTCGCTCTATTTCCCCAACCGCTGGCTGCCGATGCGCGCCGACCTGTTTAACTTCGTCTCCTGGCAGTTGCAGACCCGCGGCAATGTGAAGGTTTATGCCTGGATGCCGGTGCTGGCCTTCGATCTTGCCTCAGATCTGCCGCGCGTTCAGCGCTGGGATCCGCAAACCGGGAAGGCGTTACTTACCCGCCAGCCGTACGTCCGTCTGTCGCCCTGGGATCCCCGGGTTCGCCAGCAGATCACCGACATCTACGAAGATCTGGCCCGACACGCCAGCTTCAGCGGGATCCTGTTTCACGACGACGCCGTGCTGACCGATTTTGAAGACGTGAGCCCGGAGGCGGTCGCCGCCTGGCGGCAGACGGGTATGGCGCACGATGCCGCCCCGGTGCCCCAACGTCCGCAAGAGCGCCAGGCATGGATGCGTTTCAAAAGCCAAACCCTGACCCGCTTCACTCTGGATCTACGCCAGGCAGTGCAGGCCATCCGCGGCCCGCAGGTGAAAACGGCGCGTAATCTCTTCGCCCTGCCGATCCTGGAGCCGCAAAGCGAAGCCTGGTTTGCGCAGAATCTGGATGATTTCCTTGCCGCCTATGACTGGACGGTCCCCATGGCGATGCCGCTGATGGAGTCCGTGCCGATCGACGCCAGCCAGGCCTGGCTGACGCGGCTGGTGCAGGCCGTCGCCCGCCACCCGGGTGCGCTGAAGAAAACCATCTTTGAACTGCAGGCCAGAGACTGGAATCGACGCCAGCAAAACGCCATTCCCGACCAGCAGCTGGCGGACTGGATGCGTTTGCTGCGGCTGAACGGCGTCAAAAACTACGGCTACTACCCTGACGATTTTATTAACAACCAGCCTGATATCTCTCGTATCAGGCCGCAATTTTCTTCCTGGTGGTACCCTGACCATGACTGATCGCATTATCGCATTGTGCATTTTATGCCTCGTATTCGGGCTGCCGTTAGGTGTCGCAGCGGTATTTACCGGCGAGCTTATCCTCGACTTTGTCTTTTTCTGGCCGCTGTTTATGTCAGTGTTGTGGATCACCGGGGGTCTCTACTTCTGGTTTCAGCTGGAACGTCACTGGCCGTGGGGGGAGGATACCCCGCCGCCGACGCTGCCGGGCAATCCACTGATCTCGATCCTGATCCCCTGCTTTAACGAGGAGAAAAACGCCCGGGAAACCATCAGCGCAGCGCTGGCCCAGCGTTACGCCAATCTTGAAGTGATCGCGATTAACGACGGCTCTTCGGACAACACCGCCCAGGTGCTCCAGCAGCTGGCGCAGGAGGAGCCGAGGCTGCGGGTGATCCATCTGGCCGCCAATCAGGGAAAAGCGGTGGCGCTCAAAGCGGGCGCCGCCGCCGCCCGCGGCGATCTGCTGGTCTGCATCGATGGCGACGCCCTGCTGGACCGGGATACCGCGGCCTGGCTGGTCGCGCCGTTGATCCATTATCCGCACGTCGGGGCGGTCACCGGCAATCCGCGGATCCGCACCCGATCCACGCTGATCGGCCGCATTCAGGTTGGGGAGTTCTCGTCGATCATTGGGCTTATCAAACGGACGCAGCGGATCTATGGCCGGGTCTTTACCGTCTCCGGCGTAATCGCCGCCTTCCGGCGCCAGGCGCTGGCGGACGTCGGCTACTGGAGCCCGGATATGATCACTGAAGATATTGATATCAGCTGGAAGCTTCAGCTCCGCCACTGGGACATCTTTTTCGAGCCGCGAGCGCTGTGCTGGATCCTGATGCCGGAGACCCTCAAAGGGTTATGGAAGCAGCGTCTGCGCTGGGCCCAGGGCGGCGCCGAAGTCTTTCTGGTCAATCTGCGCCGCCTGTTTCACTGGCAGCATCACCGGATGTGGCCGCTGTTTCTGGAGTATGCCTGCTCCACGCTGTGGGCCTTTGCCTACGCGATCACCATTCTGCTGTTTATCCTCAGCCGCCTGATGCCGCTGCCTGACAATCTGGCGGTGCATAGCCTGTTTCCACCGGAATTCACCGGCATGCTGCTCGGCCTGATGTGCCTGCTGCAGTTCGTCGCCAGCCTGTATATCGAGCGGCGCTATGAGAAAAAGGTCGCCAAATCGCTGTTCTGGGTGATCTGGTTCCCGATGGTCTACTGGATGATCGGCCTGCTGACCACGCTGGTCGCTTTTCCGAAAGTGATGGTGAAACGTCAACGTTCCCGCGCGCGCTGGGTGAGCCCGGACCGGGGAAAAGGAAGCCTGTGATGAATGAAAATACGCTCATCTTAACCGAACATCGGGTGCTGCCCCGGCTGGTCGACGCCGGCTTAACGCTGCTGGCCTGGCTCGGTTTTCTGTTCTTTCTGTACGCCAATTTGCTGATGCAGTTCATCGCGCCGCCCTCTCCGCGCTGGGAATCGCTGATGGACTCCCTGAATACGGCGCTGGTGTATCTGCTGATTGCCGCGCTGAACGGCTGGCTGTTGATCCTCTGGTATCACTACAACCGGCGCCGCGCCCGTACCCGGCGTCATACCGCGGTGCTCGCTCTGCGCGACGATGAGCTGGCGAGCAGCTTTAACGTCGCGCCGCAGATTATCTCGGAGATGAGCCGCTATAATTTGCTCACCGTTTACCACGATCAAATCGGGCAGATTATTGATTTAAAAAGCCACGCGTTACCGCCGCCGCAGGAAGAGAGCGATGACGCATGAGAGCAAGGCCGCCGTCGGCGGCCTGGACAGGTAATACGCCGGGGATTAGCCGCCGGCTTTTTTGATGGCGGCTTCCAGCGAGGCTTTGTCTGCCAGCCCCGGGAAGACGGTGATGCTGGCTTCCGTGGCGCCTGTGGTCGGCATCACGATCACGCCCGGCGTGCCGCTCAGACCAATCTCCTGCGCCAGATCGTTTATGCTCTGCAGCACCGGTTCGACGTCGGCGGCCTTCTTCGCATCGAAGCCGGCTTTCTTCGCCTGCTGCTGGATATCCGCCGTCGTCAGCTTGCCTTCGTTATGGCCGGTAGCGTAAATCCCGTTATGGTAGGCCAGATAGGCATCCGCCCCTTTCTGCTGATAGATCTGCAGGCCGGTTTTTGCCGCCTCCAGCGAGCTTTCCCAGCGGCCGCCGAAAATCGGCCACTCTTTGAAGGCGAAGCGGGTCTGCGGGTGCGCTTTAATCACCTGCTCCATCACCGGCGCCAGACGGCTGCAGTAGACGCACTGGTAGTCGAAGAATTCGATCACTGTGACTTTGCCGTTGGCCGGGCCGTAGGTCGGGGTATTTTTATCCTGGGTCAACACGGCGGCGTTCTTCAGCACCGCCTGAGTGGCCGCGCTGGCCTGCTGCTCAGCCTGAATTTGCTGCAGTTTCTGGCTCGCCTGCAGCAGGACTTCCGGGTGGGCAACCAGATAGTCGGCGGCGATTTTGCCGATTTTCGCCTCCTGTTCCGGGGTGAAAGTCGCCGGCGCGTCAGCGGCAGAGGCCATCGCCGGCAGTAAGACAGCGCTCAGCAGGGCGACAGAGAGGTATTTCTTGTGGCCAGACATAGTGGGGATCCTTGCGATAAGTGAACGGCAGGTGAGTCTGGGTGACAAAATATCACCCTTTTTCGCCGAAGCCTTGCCCAACGGCGCCTTGATTCGTAACTTTATTTTTCAGGCTCTCTCTTTCCCGCGCGATAGCGCAGGTCTGCGCCAGTGGTCAACGCGGCCCAGGCGGAGTACCCTGCGCAGCGGTTTTTCTTGCTCTTTTTTCAGGTGGTTTCTCTCGATATGTATGCATTTCTTCAACAATGGGACATGGCAGTGATTATGCTGCAGATTGTCGCCATCGACTTACTGCTGGGTGGCGACAATGCCGTGGTGATCGCCATGGCCTGCCGCAAACTGCCGCCGCAGAAACGCACCAAAGCGATCATCATCGGTACCGTGGGCGCCATCCTGGCGCGCGTTCTGCTGCTGGCGATCGCTTTGTATCTCCTGTCGCTGCCGTGGCTGAAAATAGTCGGCGCGCTGCTCCTGCTGTGGATTGGCATCCAGCTGGTCAGGAATGAGGAAGAAGAGAGCGAGGTTAGCAGCTCTGGCAGCCTGTGGCGCACCGCGATCACCATCACCGTTGCCGATGTGATTATGTCGCTGGATAACGTACTGGCGGTAGCTGCTGCGGGGAAAGGGCACATTGCGCTGGTCGCCCTCGGCGTGGCGATCAGCATTCCGGTTATTGTCGCCGGCAGCAAGCTGGTGCTGGTCCTGCTCACCCGCTTTCCCGCGGTGGTGGTGCTGGGCGGGATGCTCATCGGCTGGATTGCCGGGTCAATGCTGGTCAGCGACCCTACCATTCGCCGGCTGTTTCCCAGCGCCGGCGAGGGCACCGCGCGCCTGGCTGGCACCGTCGGCGCGCTGCTGGTGCTATTCACCGGATGGCGCCGCCGCCCACGGCCGCAGGCGAAAGACTAATCTTATCCACGGCGCCGTCGACCCCGACGGCGTCAAGTTTCCGCCACTTTTCTTCCCCGTCAGGGCGCATTTGCCCTACGCTTTATACTGACGCCTGTTCCAGGGAATATGTAACCACCGCACTGAGCATAGATGAGAAAAAATCATGGAATTGAAGGATTATTATGCCATTCTCGGGGTGCAACCAACCGACGATCTGAAAACCATCAAGACCGCCTACCGCCGCCTGACGCGCAAATATCACCCCGACGTCAGTAAAGAAAACGATGCCGAAGCCAAATTTAAGGATCTCGCCGAAGCCTGGGAAGTCCTGAAAGATGAGCAACGGCGCGCCGAATACGATCAGCTCTGGCAGCATCGCAACGATCCCGGCTTCGGTCGCCAGCGACAGACCCACGAGCAGAGCTACAGTCAGCAAGATTTCGACGACATCTTCTCCTCCATGTTTGGCCAGCAGGCGCATCAGCGTCGTCGTCAACACGCGGCGCGCGGCCACGATCTGGAGATCGAAGTGGCGGTGTTCCTTGAAGAGACGCTGGCCGAGCAGACGCGCACCATCAGCTATAACCTGCCGGTGTACAACGTGTTTGGCATGATCGAAAGCGAAACGCCGAAAACGCTGAATGTGAAGATCCCCGCCGGGGTAGTCGATGGTCAGCGTATCCGCCTAAAAGGCCAGGGGACGCCGGGGGAGAATGGCGGCCCGAACGGCGATCTGTGGCTGGTTATCCACATCGCCCCGCATCCGCTATTCGATATTGTCGGTCATAACCTGGAGATCGTCCTGCCGCTGGCGCCATGGGAGGCCGCGCTGGGCGCGAAAGTGACGGTGCCCACCCTGAAAGAGAGCATTCTGCTGACGGTGCCGCCGGGCAGTCAGGCAGGGCAGCGACTGCGTATCAAAGGGAAAGGACTCGTGAGCAAAACCCACACCGGCGATTTGTTCGCCGTTATTAAAATAGTGATGCCGCCAAAACCAGATGAAAAAGCGCGTGAGCTCTGGCAACAATTGGCCGCCGCCGAAGCCAGCTTCGATCCGCGTAAGACATGGGGGAAAGCCTGATGGCTACAGTAACAGTGACGTTTACCATTACCGAATTGTGCCTGCGTACCGGGGTGTCGGAAGAGGAGCTGACGGAGATCGTCGGCTTAGGGATGATTGAGCCACACCAGCCGCAGGCGGACACCTGGCTGTTCGACGACAGCGCGGTGACAATCGTGCATCGCGCGGTACGCCTGCGTAACGAGCTGGAGCTGGACTGGCCGGGAATTGCGGTGGCGCTGACCCTGCTGGATGAGAACGCGCGGCTGACCCGCGAAAATCGCCTGCTGCAGCAGCGCCTGGCGCGCTTCCTCGCCCACGGATAGGGGTGCCATCCCGGGTCGTGGCGTTCCGTCTTCGCGCCGGGTGGCGGCTACGCCTTACCCGGCCTACAAATGACATCGAGCCCACCCATTGCACTGGATCCGTAGGCCCGCGCAAGCGTAGCGCCGCCGGGCATGGCTACAGCCAGGGAGCCGCCTGTATGCCGAATGGCGGCTACGCCATACCCGGCCTACAAATGGCACTGGACCCACCATTGCACTGGATCCGTAGGCCCGCGCAAGCGTAGCGCCGCCGGGCATGACCCCAGCCAGGGAGCCGCCTGTTTGCCGAATGGCGGCTACGCCATACCCGGCCTACAAACTAAGCGCAGCGCAAGCCGGGGAGTTTCCCGGGTCGCGCAAACCGGGAATAGCGCTTAATCCGGTAACGAACCGGCGAGATTACGCGCGGAGACGCTCTCGCTCACCGGCGCGGGCGGCTCCGGCGCCTTAGCCGGGGCGGCTGCTGGCGCGGCTGCCGGGGCGGGAGAGGCCGGCTGGATCTCAAGGAACGAGGCCAGCATCTTACGCAGCGTTTCCGGTTTAGTATCTTCCGCCAGCAGCGCCGCCAGCATCGACGGTAAGCGGCTATCGACTTCCCCTAACGCTAGCCCCGCCAGCAGCGCGGTACGCGACATATCGCCGCGGTCGCCACGGTGATGGGCCTCAATTTTTGCGTCCGCGAAGCGCTCGCTGGCGCTGATATCCGGGCGCAGGTAAATCAGCACTTTTCTGCGATCCAGAGTCATAGACGCTCCTTAACCAATAATTTTCAGACCACGCACCAGGGCAAACTGCGGCTCTTCAGCCACCACGAAACGATCCTCGCGCAGACCCATCCGTTCACGAATGGCGTCGGCAACCAGCGGCGCGCCGCCGCCAATGACGATCGCGTGCGAATAGCCTTTAAAGCTATCGATGGCCGTCAGGACACGCGTGGTCAGACGTTCGATACTGTTATTGATCACCTTCTTCACCTCAGAAACCGCATCCGGATCGTTGATGTTGTCGGTCAGGTATTCTTCGTCGTGGCGGTTGATGATTATCTGGTCGACGTTATAGCTAGAGGTGTCGGTATTCGCCCGGGCCAGCGCCAGCTTAACGGCGTCGGTCACCAGCGATACGCCCAGCTTCGGGTCGCCGTAAATGCGCGAAACCGAGGTCATCTGCCCGGCGACCATTGAAATATCCAGCGTGGTGCCGCCAAGGTCGATAATCAGCACCGAATGCGACGGTTTCAGCTCATCACACAGGCTAATGCCCGCCGGAATCGATTCCGGGCGCACGGTAACTTTAGTGATATTGAACACCACGCCTTTATTCAGTTTAACGTCGCGCAGCAGGCTCTTTTTCTTGCGCTCAATATTGTCGAGGCGATATTGCGCATCTTCATCATAAAATTCGGTCAGCGGCAGGGTGACCACAATTTCAACATCCTGCGGTTCCAGACCGCTGGTCAGCAGCGCATGATGGACAGCGATGGAGTTCAACGGGCTATATTGCCAGTCAATGTTATTGGTTGGGAGCGCATCGGGAGTGATCAGGTCGAATGAGTACTTTTCATCATCCACCGTGTAGTTAAAAGGCTTCCCCGAACCGAAGGTGGCAGACCAGCCGCGTTTAAAACTGTTGGGGCTGATATGGGTGAAAGTTTCGCCATCTTGCTCCCACAGCATTTTGATATTGGTTGAACCATCATCGATAAAAATGCGCATTGCATTGCTCCATCACTGAGACAAATAAGAGAAAAATGTAAGACCCCAAAAGAGTAGCAAGAGTTAAAAAGCAGCGCAAGAGCACGAAAAAGAGACAATTCTGAGTTTTATTTGAGAACAATCGGAGAAACAAACAGTCCAGAACGCTCAAAAAGAGAAATAATTGAGATAAAATAGAGAACTACAGTTTTCTCTTTCTGTCTTTTTAAGACACTGTTTTTTGCTCAAAAAGAGAGCATCCCTCCCCTCTTTCGTCAGCGGTTTTCGCACGTTTTTTACACCTGATTGGGTACCACAATCGGCCGTTCCGGCTCGACGTCATTTTCCGGTACCCGGCGATATTTATCCAGCAGGTGAATCTGAATCCGTCGCAGCATATCGCCATTCAGTTTGTAATAACGGAAATAGAGAAACAGCGTCAGAGCAAAAAAGAGCGTCGGCAGCGCAATCATAATCGCCTGCATCCCCAGCAGCGTGTGGGGCGACTGCACAACATTCGGCACGTAACCGATGATACCGAGCACGATGGCGATAAACCAGGCCGCAAACGCCGAACCGGCTTTTACCACCAGCGTCTGCACCGAGTAGGCGATGCTTTCGCAGCGGATATTCATCGTATATTCGCCATAGTCGACGGTATCGGCCACCATAATAACCTGCAGCACCCAGAACAGCGCGGTGCCGATATTCAACAGCATCCCGGCCAGCGAAATCAGCGCGATGTTGTAAACGCCGCCCAGCGCCATCAGCAACAGCACGCCGCAGCCCAACACGGGCATGATCGAAGCACCCGCCCACAGAATGCGCCGCGACAGCCCTTTCACCAGTCGTGGGAACAGGATCAGCGTCAGCAAATTCGCCGCCCCGGCGTAGGACATGTAATACGGGAACATCTCCGCGCTGCCAATCACGTAGGTAAAGTAGTAAATCGCAAAGCCAGCGATAATGTTCGCCGCCGTGTTATAGGCCAGCGCCATGCCTAACAGGCAGGCCAGCTGATCGTTTTTATAGATCAGCGCCACCATCTGGCGCAGTGAGAGGTGGCTGGAGTCTTCGCTCACACCACTGTCGGAGGAGTAAACCTCATGCACGTTGCGCAGGGTGACGAGGGTGGAAACGACGAAGAAGGCGATCAGCACCAGAGTGAACATCTGAAAACCGAAACCGCGATCGGCGCCGCCGACGGCGTTGACGAACGGCAGCGTGACGCCGGCCGTGACAAATCCCGCCAGACTGGCGAAAAAGCGCGGGTAAGGCACCAGCTGCTCGCGTTCGCGTTTATCGAGGGTAATGGTCGGCACCAACGACCAGAACGGCACATCCATGATGGTGTAAGTGAAGCCCCACAGCAGGTAGGTTAGCCACACCCACGCCAGCAGCGCCCCGCCGCTGAAATGGTGGGCGCTGAACAGCATATACAGCACCACCGAGTTGGTTATCGTGCCGATCAGGATCCACGGTTTGAACTTTCCCCATCGCGACCGCGTACAGTTAACGATCCATCCCATAATCGGATCGGCTATCGCATCGAGGATCCTTGCCACCAGGAACAAGGTGCCAACCACCCCGACCGATAAGCCAACAATATCGGTGTAGTAATACATCAGGTACATGTAGACGATACCGATAGCGAAATCTTTACCAAAGGCACCAAATCCGTAGCTGAGCTTTGTTGTCATTGAAATACTCATAGGGTCCAGGTCGCTGTCGCCAGCGCCTCCTTCAGCGTTTGATAGAGCGTGACAGGCACCGCCGGGTTCGTTGCCCCCGGCGGCATAAGAGGATTAACGGTGCAGCCAGGCCGGCAGCCAGTCGCCGTGGCTGGCGATCAGATCGTCCACCAGCGCGTAGATCTCTTCGATCCCCAACACCGCGGCGGTGTGCGGATCCATCATCGTGGCGTAATAGACATAATCGCGATTTTCGGTGAGGATCGCCTGCGTGAGCAGCGTCTGCACGTTGATATTGGTCTGCATGAGCGCCGCCAGATGCGCCGGCAGCGCGCCCACTTTGGTCGGCTGGATGCCGTTGGCGTCCACCAGGCAGGCCACTTCCACACAGCAGCCCTGAGGCAGGTTGTCGATGAGATTATCGTTGCGCACGTTGCCGTACACCACGCTTGGCTCGCCGGTCCAGATGGCGTTCATGATGGTGCTGGCATATTCGCGGGAGGGTTTCACCTCAATGCGCTCCCCGCGCTTATAGCTCTCCAGCTCCTGATGCCAGTTGGCCAGTTGCTCGACGCAGCGTTTAGGGTATTCATCCAGCGGCACTTTATAGCGAGCGATAAGGTCATCGCGGCCCGGCTTGATAAACCATGGCGTGTATTCCGCGAAATGCTCCGAGGACTCGGTGACGAAGTAGCCCAGCTTTTTGAACATTTCATAGCGGACAATGTTTTCGCAGCGCGGGTTGCCGTGCAGGTTCGGCTTCGGCGCCCGCCCGTCGGCGTAGGCCTGTAGCAGGTCGGGGTAGATACTGACGTAGCTGCCATCCGCGAGCTTTTTCTCCAGCGACAGATAGAACGCCATATGGTTAATCCCGGCGCAGCGGTAGCGTAAATCCGCCGGATCGAGATCGAGGTCGCGCGCCAGCTCTTCCGCTGTGCCTTGCACCGAGTGGCACAGACCCACCTGCTTGATATGCGGGTAGCGGGCGTACATCGCCCAGGTGTTCATCGCCATCGGGTTGACGTAGTTAAGCATGGTGGCGTCCGGGCAGACCTCGGTCATGTCGTCGCAGATAGCCCACAGGTGTGGGATGGTGCGCAGCGCGCGCATAATGCCTCCCGGCCCCAGCGTATCGGCAATGGTCTGCTCCAGGCCGTGGCGCTTGCAGACTGCAAAATCGGTGACGGTACAGGGCTCATAGCCGCCAATCTGGAAGGCAACGACGACAAAATCGGCGCCCTGCAGGGCGGTTTTCCGGTCGCGGTGGCAGCTGATTTCGCCGTTCGCGCCCACGGAATCCATCAGCTTGCGCACCACGATATGCGACTCTTCCAGCCGGGTTTCATCGATATCCATCAGCGCGATATGCGCCGATTTCAGCGCCGGGCGCTGGAAAACATCACCGAGAATATTTTTGACGAACACCGTCGAACCGGCGCCGATAAAAGTAATTTTTGGGGCAGACATCACGCACTCTCCATCAGGTCATTGAACACTTGCAGAGTGGCACGCCGCTCCCCGCTGCGCTGCCCTGTTCCCGCCGGAGCATTCCCGAAAGCTCAGATCGGCCATTAAGCGCCACAAAATCTGAGATTTCGGGAACAGATTGAGCAAAAAGGAGAGAAAATGGGCCGATTCTTCCGCTAAGCTGTCGTCAGTTCTGGCGAAAAATGCAGCCACTCTGACAATTCAGGAATACGCTAACGATGGAACACCGCTTCACCTCTCTGCCCCCCGATCCCTTTATGTGCAGCAGCGACGAAAAGCAGAGCCGCAGCCCGCTGGCGCTCTACTCCGAGTATCAGCGTATGGATATCGAACTGCGCCCGCCGCACGCCATGCCCACCAGCCACTGGCACGGCCAGGTGGAGGTCAACGTGCCGTTCGATGGCGACGTGGAGTATTTGATTAATAACGAAGTGGTGCGCATTGAGAAAGGCTATATCACTCTGTTCTGGGCCTGTACGCCGCATCAGCTGACCCGC
Organism: Klebsiella pneumoniae; assembly: GCF_000742135.1. Lineage (GTDB taxonomy): Bacteria > Pseudomonadota > Gammaproteobacteria > Enterobacterales > Enterobacteriaceae > Klebsiella > Klebsiella pneumoniae. Next base: position 252,041 of record NZ_KN046818.1, read on the forward strand.
CCCGGCGATTGCCAGCAGATGGCGATATTCAACCTGCCGATGCATCTGTTTCTCTCATGGCCGCTGGACCGGGAGCTTATCAACCACGTCACCCATGGGATGGTGATTAAATCCCTCGCTGCGCAGCAGTTGAGCGCCTTCGAAGTGCGCCGCTGGCAGCAGGAACTGAGCCACGAGAATGAACAGATACGCCAGCTGGCGATCGATGAAATCGCCCTGATGCTGAAGCGGCTGAGCCTCGCCGGCTGGCAGCCGATTCTGGTCAATAAAACCTCACGCACCCACAAGAACAGCGTCTCCCGCCACGCGCAGTTTTATGTCAGCCAGATGCTGGAGTTTATCGCTGCCCACTACGACCAGGCGCTGACCGTCAATGCCGTTGCCGAGCACGTGAAGCTCAACCCGAACTATGCGATGGGGGTCTTTCAGCGGGTGATGCAGCAGACCATGAAGCAGTACATTACCGCCATGCGTATCAATCATGTGCGGGCGCTGCTGAGCGATACCGACAAGACCATCCTGGATATTGCCCTTACCGCCGGTTTTCGCTCCAGCAGTCGCTTCTACAGCACTTTTACCCGCTACGTGGGCATGCCGCCGCAGCAGTACCGTAAACTCAGCCAGCAGCGGCGTCACGGCCTGGCCTTGCCGGAGGCATAAAAAATGCCGCCGGGGTTTCCCCAGGCGGCATGATTAACAGTGAAAACGGTTAGTCGTTGATACGCGGATGCTGCTGCACCAGACGCGACCGTTTTGCCTGCAGATCGGCGATCTCCTGATCGATATCTTCGATTTTTTGCTCGATGTTATCGTAGTGCTCGCCAAGGATTTCTTTCGCTTCCTGGATATCCGACGCCGCCGGGGTCGCCCCTTTCAGCGGACGGTTAGCCGTCTCTTTCATCGACAGGCCCGTCGCCATACCCACCACCGCGATAACCATCAGGTAGTACGCCGGCATCATCAGGTTTTGGGTGGTCTCCACCAGCCACGCCGCCAGGGTTGGCGTCAGACCGGCAATCAGCACCGAGATGTTAAAGGCGCTGGCCAGGGCGCTGAAGCGGATGTGCGTCGGGAACATCGCCGGCAGCGAGGAGGCCATCACCCCGATAAAGCAGTTTAGCACCACCGCCAGCAGCAGCAGGCCGGCGAAGATCAGGCTAGTCACGTTGCTGTTGATCATAATGAAGGCCGGGATCGACAGGGCAAACAGCGCCACGCTACCAATCAGGATAAACGGGCGACGGCCGAAACGGTCGCTGAGCATACCGATAACCGGCTGTACAAACAGCATCCCGACCATGATAGCGATGATGATCAGCACCCCATGATCTTCCGAGTAGTGCAGGTTATGCGACAGATAGCTCGGCATGTAGGTCAGCAGCATGTAATAAGTCACGTTGGTGGAAATCACCAGACCGATACAGGTCAGCAGGCTACGCCAGTGCTTGGTGGCAATCTCTTTAAAAGAGACCTTCGGCCCGTCCTGCAGTCCTTCACGGTCGCCCTGCTCCATGGTGTCAACATGCTGCTGGAACGCCGGCGTCTCTTCCAGCGCATGGCGCAGGTAAAGACCAATGATACCTAACGGTAGCGCCAGGAAGAACGGGATACGCCAACCCCAGTCGAGAAAGTTCTGTTCACCCACCACGCTGGAGATGAGAACCACCACGCCGGCCCCCATCACAAACCCGGCGATGGAGCCAAAGTCCAGCCAGCTGCCCATAAAGCCGCGCTTGCGGTCAGGAGAGTATTCCGCGACGAAGATCGACGCCCCGGTATATTCACCGCCAACCGAGAAGCCTTGCGCCATTTTACACAGCAGCAGCAGGATCGGCGCCCAGATACCTATCGTGGCATACGACGGAATAAGGCCGATACAGAAAGTACTTATCGACATGATCACGATAGTTATCGCGAGAATTTTTTGCCGACCATATTTATCGCCCAGCATCCCGAAGAACAGGCCGCCTAACGGACGAATTAAAAATGGTACGGAGAAGGTACCCAGCGCGGCAATCATCTGCACGCTTGGGTTGGCATCGGGAAAGAAGACTTTACCTAAGGCGTAGGCCACAAAGCCGTAGACGCCGAAATCGAACCACTCCATCGCGTTGCCCAGGGAGGCCGCGGTGATCGCCTTTTTCAGTTTACCATCATCGATGATGGTCACATCCTTAAGGGTGATGGGCTTTATTTTTTTCCTTTTAAGCATATTTTTCCTCTGCTACTCCGCCTTGAGTGCACGCCTCTTCGCCGAATGGCAAGGCCATTCGCATCGTGCGTCAGGAGCGGTGAATTGCTGTGCTCCTCATTTCAAGCGTAGCAGGTTTGCCTGCACTGTCTGCTGACAGAATGTACAACCGAACCTGTTGACGCCTGCTCTGGCTACTGGTGAATAAATGGAGCGGCTCATCGTGATGCTTGATGAAATTGACCTGCTCCCCTTTTTTACCCTAACAGTGTTTATATCTGCGATCAACTTCACAGAAATTTACCGCCTCATTACAGAGTGTCGGAAAATAAATAAGTTCATTTCCTGCCGATCGCGCGGAAATTATTTCGTCGATTTTGCTCCACTTCGGGCGGTTAATTTCAGCGTTTATTCGCTTCTTCCCGGAATAACACCACGGCTATTTTTTAGCAAAAAAACACCCGACAAAAGTGGGTGATTGCGCTATAATCATACCCACTTTCGGCTCTCAGCCGCTGTTTAAAGGACCAACGTCCTGTTTTTCGACGACATCATGAGGAGCGTCATGCAACTGCCACACTGCCCAAAATGCGATTCGACTTACACTTATGAAGATAGCGGCATGTACATCTGCCCGGAATGTGCCCATGAGTGGAACCCTGCCGAGGCGACGGAAGAGAGCGACATTCTGATCGTTAAAGATGCCAATGGCAATTTACTGGCCGATGGCGACAGCGTTACCGTCGTGAAAGATCTGAAGGTTAAAGGCAGCTCTTCGATGCTGAAAATCGGCACCAAAGTGAAAAATATCCGTCTGGTCGAAGGCGATCACAATATTGACTGCAAAATTGACGGTTTTGGTCCGATGAAGCTCAAATCGGAATTTGTGAAAAAGAACTGATTTAATTTCGGGTAGGCGGCACGATTATTTTTTCACATAACCGTCGCCGCTCCCGATATCCTGGTGGCCGTTTGTCCACCGGCGCATCCTGTTATTTCCCTCGCCGGCAACCGCTATTTACACTGTCGCCTGCCGTCATATTTCAGCGCCCCTTTTCTCCCTGCCGTCTGGCTCAATCGCCTGCCGGGCGACTACGCTTTACGGGTTACGGTCACTGAGGTATTCACCATGTCCTTAAGTCCCTACCTTGCCTTTGCGGGCAACTGCGCCGAGGCGATCGCCTTCTACCAGCAGACGCTGGGCGCAGAGCTGATGTTTAAAATGACCTTTGGCGAAATGCCGCCCCCGGCGCAGGAAGCGTCAGACGGCTGCCCGTCTGGCCAGAAGATGGCGGATGATGCTATCGCCCACGCCAGCCTGCGCATCAATAATGGCGAGCTGATGCTGAGCGACAGCGCCTTCGGGCCCGATGTGCATTACGCCGGCTTCACCCTCGTCCTCGATCCCAGCGATGTCGCTGAAGGCCAGCGCTGGTTCGACGCGCTGGCTGTCGGCGGGCGCATTGAGATGGCCTGGCAGGAAACCTTCTGGGCCCACGGCTTCGGCAAAGTCGTCGACCGCTTTGGCGTCCCCTGGATGATCAACGTGGTCAAACAAGGCTGACGCCCCCAGGGCGGCCCGGCCGCCCTGTCATCCGCCTGGCATCAACTCTTCATCCTTTGGTCATCGTCACTTAACCGAAATGCAACATAAACCGGTCAGGATCGGCCCACAACGCGAGGAAGCTCCTCGCCTATGCTGTGTGAGGCTTGATGACCATGCACCTGTCCAGACATCCGACCAGTTACCCCACGCGCTATCAGGAAATCGCCGCCCGACTTGAGCAGGAGCTGCGCCACCACTATCGCTGCGGCGACTATCTGCCCGCCGAGCAGCAGCTGGCGACGCGCTTCGACGTTAACCGCCACACCCTGCGCCGGGCTATCGACCAGCTGGTTGAGCGCGGCTGGGTTCAGCGCCGTCAGGGCGTGGGTGTGCTGGTGCTGATGCGCCCCATCGACTACCCGCTTAACGCCCAGGCGCGCTTCAGCCAAAACCTGCTGGAACAAGGCAGCGATCCCACCAGCGAAAAGCTGCTGTCGGTGCTGCGCCCCGCCAGCGCCCATGTCGCCGAGGCCTTTGGCATCAATGAGGGCGAGAACGTGATCCACCTGCGTACCCTGCGCCGGGTCAATGGCGTCGCCCTGTGCCTGATCGACCACTACTTCGCTGACCTGCGCTTCTGGCCGGTGCTACAGACCTTCAGCCACGGCTCGCTGCACGATCTGCTACGCGATCGGCTCGACGTCGAACTGACCCGCGTACGCACCAAAATTAGCGCCCGCCGCGCGCAGGCAAAAGAGAGCAAGCTGCTGGAAATCCCCAATATGGCGCCGCTGCTCTGCGTCCGCACGCTCAATAGCCGCGAGGGCGAGTCGTTCACGGCGGAGTACTCCGTCAGCCTGACCCGCGCCGACATGATTGAATTTACCATGGAGCACTGAATGCACTTCGATACCGCCACCCGCCAGCGCTGGATGTCCGTGCTGGCCCACAGTGAACCGCAGGACCTTCTGGCGCGCATGCAGTCCCTGCAGCTGGCGCCGGAATATGAATTGATTCGCACCCCGGAAACCGGGCTGGTACAGCTCCAGGCCCGCATGGGCGGTATCGGCGACCGCTTCTTTGCCGGCGACGCCACCCTTACCCGCGCAGCGGTACGCCTGGCTGACGGTACCCTCGGTTACAGCTGGATCTTAGGCCGCGACCGCCCGCACGCTGAACGCTGCGCGGCGATCGACGCCCTGCTGCAGTCGCCCCGCCATTTTCACACCTTAATGGAAACTCTGATAACCCCGCTGGAAGCGCTACGCAGCGCGCGCATTGAAGCCCGACGCGCCGAAGTCAACGCCAGCCGGGTCGACTTCTTTACCCTGGTTCGCGGAGATAACGCATGACCTTACAACCCGCTTTTACCCTGGCTGTGCAGGATGCCCAACACAGTTTTCGTCGACTGCTGAAAGCGATGAGCGAGCCGGGGGTGATTGTCTCCCTGCAGCAGCTTCAGCACGGCTGGCAGCCATTGAACGTGGCCTCCACCAGCCTGCTGTTGACCCTTGCCGATCATGAAACCCCGGTCTGGCTCGCCAGCGCTCTGCGTAACGATCTGGTGGGACAGAATCTGCGCTTTCATACCGGCGCGCCGCTGGTGGACCAGCCGCAGCAGGCGGTTTTTGCCGTCGCCAATGACGGTATCAGCGCCGAGCAGCTCAACGTCCTTTCCGCTGGCACCGTCACCGCGCCGGAAACCGGCGTCACACTGATCGTTCAGCTTGCCAGCCTCAGCGGCGGACGCATGCTGCGCCTGACCGGGGCAGGCATTGCCGAAGAGCGAATGATCGCGCCGCAGCTGCCGGACTGCATCATCGACGAATTAACCGAACGCCCGCATCCGTTCCCGCTGGGCATCGACCTGATCCTCACCTGCGGCGAGCGCCTGCTGGCGATCCCGCGCACCACCCACGTGGAGGTGTGCTAAATGTACGTTGCCGTCAAGGGCGGCGAGAAGGCGATCCGCGCCGCTCACGCCTTACAGGAACAGAAACGACGGGGCGATGGACGGCTTCCCGAACTGAGCGTCGAACAGATAGGCGACCAGCTCAGCCTGGCGGTGGACCGGGTGATGACCGAGGGCGGGATCGCCGACCGCGAACTGGCGGCGCTGGCGCTGAAGCAGGCCAGCGGCGATAACGTCGAAGCGATCTTCCTGCTGCGCGCCTACCGCACCACCCTGCCGCGGCTGGCGGTCAGCGAACCGATTAATACCGCGGAGATGCGCCTCGAACGCCGCATCTCCGCAGTGTATAAAGATATCCCCGGCGGCCAGCTGCTGGGCCCCACTTACGACTACACCCACCGCCTGCTCGATTTTACCCTGCTGGCCAACGGCGAAGCGCCGTCTGTGCAGCAAGCCGATGGCGAAGCAGAGCCGACGCCGCACGTCTTTAGCCTGCTCACGCAGCAGGGGCTGGCGAAGACCGAGGAAGATCGCGGCACGCCGCCCGACGATATCACCCGCACCCCGCCGGTCTACCCCTGCTCGCGTTCCTCGCGCCTGCAGCAGCTGATGCGCGGCGATGAAGGCTACCTGCTGGCGCTGGCCTATTCGACCCAGCGCGGCTATGGCCGCAACCATCCGTTTGCCGGCGAGATCCGCAGCGGCTACGTGCAGGTGGAAATCGTCCCGGAAGAGCTGGGCTTTAGCGTCAATATTGGCGAGCTGCTGCTGACCGAGTGCGAGATGGTTAATGGCTTCGTCGCCCCGCAGGAGGAGCCGCCGCACTTCACCCGCGGCTACGGCCTGACCTTCGGCATGAGCGAGCGCAAAGCGATGGCCATGGCGCTGGTCGACCGTGCGCTGCAGGCGCCGGACTATGACGAAGAGATTGCCGGCCCGGCGCAGGATGAAGAGTTTGTGCTGGCCCACGCCGATAACGTCGAAGCGGCCGGCTTCGTCTCGCATCTGAAGCTACCGCACTATGTCGATTTCCAGGCCGAACTGGCGCTGCTGAAACGCCTGCAACGGGAGAACGAACGTGGCTAACCCACTGACTGGCTATAACTTTGCTTACCTCGACGAGCAAACCAAGCGCATGATCCGCCGGGCTATTCTCAAAGCGGTAGCGATTCCCGGCTACCAGGTGCCGTTCGGCGGGCGCGAAATGCCAATGCCCTACGGCTGGGGCACCGGCGGCATCCAGCTGACCGCCAGCGTCATCGGTGAGAACGACGTGCTGAAGGTGATTGACCAGGGCGCGGATGACACCACCAACGCGGTGTCGATTCGTCAGTTCTTTAAGCGCGTCACCGGCGTCGCCACCACCGAGCGTACCGAAGACGCCACCCTGATCCAGACCCGCCACCGGATCCCGGAGACGCCGCTGGTGGAGGATCAGATCCTGATCTACCAGGTGCCGATCCCGGAGCCACTGCGCTTTATCGAGCCGCGTGAAACCGAAACCCGCACCATGCACGCCCTGGAAGAGTACGGCGTCATGCAGGTGAAACTGTATGAAGATATCGCCCGCTTCGGCCATATCGCCACCACCTACGCCTATCCGGTGAAGGTCAATGGCCGCTACGTGATGGACCCTTCGCCGATCCCGAAATTCGATAACCCGAAAATGCACATGATGCCGGCGCTGCAGCTGTTCGGCGCCGGGCGCGAAAAGCGGATCTACGCCGTGCCGCCCTATACCCCGGTGGAGAGTCTCGATTTCGACGACCATCCCTTTACCGTGCAGGAGTGGGATGAGCCCTGCGCCATCTGCGGCTCGCGCCACAGCTACCTCGACGAAGTGGTACTGGATGACAGCGGCCAGCGGATGTTTGTCTGCTCCGATACCGACTATTGCCGCCAGCAGAGCGAGGGGCAGAAAAAATGAACCAGCCATTACTTGCTGTGAATAACCTGACCCATCTCTACGCCCCGGATAAAGGTTTTCGCGATGTCTCCTTCGAGCTGTGGCCGGGAGAAGTGCTCGGCATCGTCGGCGAGTCCGGCTCCGGTAAAACCACCCTGCTGAAGGCAATCTCCGCCCGCCTGACGCCGCAGCAGGGCGAGGTGCTGTACCAGCAGCGCTCGCTGTACGCCATGAGCGAAGCCGAACGCCGACGCCTGTTGCGCACCGAATGGGGCGTGGTGCACCAGCACCCGATGGACGGTCTGCGTCGCCAGGTCTCAGCGGGGGGCAACATCGGCGAACGGCTCATGGCCACCGGCGCCCGCCACTACGGCAACATTCGCGCCACCGCCGAAAAGTGGCTGCAGGAGGTGGAGATCCCCCCCTCGCGCATCGACGACCTGCCCACCACCTTCTCCGGCGGCATGCAGCAGCGTCTGCAGATCGCCCGCAATCTGGTCACCCAGCCGAAGCTGGTGTTTATGGATGAACCCACCGGCGGGCTGGATGTGTCCGTGCAGGCGCGGCTGCTAGACCTGCTGCGCGGCCTGGCGGTGGAGCTGAATCTGGCGGTGGTGATTGTTACCCACGATCTCGGCGTCGCTCGCCTGCTGGCGAACCGTCTGCTGGTGATGAAGCAGGGCCAGGTGGTGGAGAGTGGCTTAACCGACCGGGTGCTCGACGATCCGCACCATCCTTACACCCAGCTGCTGGTGTCGTCGGTGTTGCAGAATTAATGCTGTTTTGCCGGGTGGCGGCTGCGCCTTACCCGGCCCACAGGTGCGTTATTCGTAGGTCGGGTAAGCGACGCGCCACCCGGCAACTCAACCTCGTGAGAGCTAACATGATCCGCGTTGAAAACGTCCATAAAACCTTTGTTCTGCACCAGCAGCACGGCGTGCGTCTGCCGGTGCTGGCCGACGCCTCGCTGACCGTTAACGCCGGGGAGTGCGTGGTGCTCCACGGTCACTCCGGCAGCGGCAAATCGACCCTGCTGCGTTCGCTGTACGCCAATTATCTGCCGGACAGCGGCCATATCCATATCCGCCACGGCGACGAATGGGCGGACCTGGTCACCGCCACCCCACGCAAGGTGCTGGAAGTGCGCAAAATCACCATCGGCTGGGTCAGCCAGTTTCTACGGGTGATCCCGCGCATTTCGGCGCTGGAGGTGGTGATGCAGCCGCTGCTCGATCTTGGGACGCCGCGCGAAGCGAGCGCCGCGAAAGCCGCCCAGATCCTGACCCGCCTCAACGTTCCGGAACGCCTGTGGCACCTTGCGCCGTCCACCTTTTCCGGCGGCGAGCAGCAGCGGGTCAACATCGCCCGCGGTTTTGCGGTCGACTATCCGATCCTGCTCCTTGATGAACCCACCGCCTCACTGGATGACAAAAACAGTGCTGCCGTGGTCAACCTGATCCACGATGCCAAAGCGCGCGGCGCGGCCATCGTGGGGATTTTCCATGACGAAGGGGTACGCCGTCAGGTCGCCGACCGACTGCACTCTATGGGAATGACAGCATGATTATCAATAACGTAAAACTGGTTCTCGACGACGAGGTGGTCCACGGTTCGCTGGAAGTCCAGGACGGTCGCATCCTCGCCTTCGCCGAAAGCCAGAGCCGGCTGCCGCAGGCGCTGGATGGGGAAGGCGGCTGGCTGCTGCCGGGCCTTATCGAGCTGCATACCGATAACCTCGACAAGTTCTTTACCCCGCGGCCGAAGGTAGACTGGCCGGCCCACTCGGCGATGAGCAGCCATGACGCCATGATGGTCGCCAGCGGCATCACCACCGTGCTGGACGCCGTGGCGATTGGCGACGTGCGCGATGGCGGCGATCGTCTTGAGAATCTGGAGAAGATGGTCAATGCCGTGGAGGAGACGCAAAAGCGCGGTCTCAACCGCGCCGAACACCGCCGGCACCTGCGCTGCGAGCTGCCGCATCACACCACGCTGCCGCTGTTTGAAAAACTGATCGATCGCGAGTCGGTGAGCATGGTCTCTCTGATGGACCACTCGCCGGGCCAGCGTCAGTACGCCGATCGCAGCAAGTACCGCGATTATTATCAGGGCAAATATCATCTGACGCATGACGAAATGGACCGTTTTGAAGCCGAGCAGATGGCTCTGGCCGCCACCTGGTCGCAGCCCAATCGCCAGACCATCGCCGCCATGTGCCGCGCCCGCCGTATCGCCCTCGCCAGCCACGACGACGCCACCGAAGCGCATGTGGCCGAATCCCACCAGCTAGGGAGCGTGATCGCCGAGTTTCCCACCACGCTGGCCGCGGCGCAGGCTTCACGTCAGCACGGGATGCACGTCCTGATGGGGGCGCCGAATATCGTGCGCGGCGGTTCCCACTCCGGCAACGTCGCCGCCCACCAGCTGGCGAGCCACGGTTTGCTGGACATCCTCTCATCTGACTATTACCCCGCCAGCCTGCTGGATGCCGCTTTCCGCATCGCCGACGCCGAGGACAATGCCTTCACCCTGCCACAGGCGATCCGTCTGGTCAGTCAGCATCCGGCGCAGGCGCTGGGCCTTGACGATCGCGGCGTCATCGCCGAGGGGAAACGCGCCGACCTGGTGCTGGCGCACCGTCGCGGCGAACATATCCAGATCGACCATGTCTGGCGCCAGGGAAAGAGGGTCTTTTAATGCCAGGAAAACTGATTTGGCTGGTGGGCCCCTCCGGCTCCGGTAAAGATAGCCTGCTGGCGGCGCTGCGCCAGCGCGAGCACCCGCAGCTGCTGGTGGCCCATCGTTACATAACCCGCCCGTTTAACGCGGGCAGCGAGAATCATATCGCCCTGAGCGAACATGAGTTTTTTACCCGCGCCGAGCAGCATCTTTTTGCTCTCAGCTGGCACGCCAACAATACTTACTATGGCATTGGCGTGGAGATCGACCTCTGGCTGCACGCCGGCTTTGACGTGGTGGCCAACGGCTCCCGCGCCCACCTGGCGCTGGCCCGGGAACGTTACGGCGAGGTGCTGGTGCCGATCTGTCTCGCCGTCTCGCCGCCGGTGCTGCGCCAGCGGCTGGAGCAGCGCGGCCGGGAAAACGCGCTGGAAATCGCCCAGCGTCTGGACCGCGCCGCGCGCTATAAGCCGGACAACTGCCTGACATTGAATAACGACGGCAGTCTCCGACAATCGGTCGATGAATTTTTCCGCCTGCTGCGCAGCCACGTGGCGCGCGAAGCGGATCAACTGGTATAAACAAAAGGTGATACGATGAGCCTGACCCTCCGCTTAACCGGCACCGGCGGCGCTCAGCTGGTGCCGGTCTTCGGCTGCGACTGCGCGGCCTGCCGCCGCGCCCGCCGCGAGGAGAGCCACCGACGCCGCCCCTGTAGCGGAGTGGTCACGTTCAACAGCGCCGTGACGCTGCTCGATGCCGGACGACCGGATCTGATGGAACATCATCCCGCCGGCAGCTTTCAACAGGTGCTGCTGACCCACTACCATCTGGATCATGTGCAGGGGCTGTTTCCGCTGCGCTGGGGAGTCGGCGCGTCGATTCCGGTCTATGGCCCGCCGGATGACGCCGGCTGCGACGATCTGCTCAAACACCCCGGTCTGCTTGACTTTAGCCATACCGTCACGCCGTTTGTGATGTTTAACCTGCAGGGGCTGCGGGTGACGCCCCTACCCCTTAATCACTCGAAGCTGACCTTTGGTTATCTGCTGGAGTCGGCCCACAGCCGGCTGGCCTGGCTCTCGGATACCGCCGGGCTGCCGGACAAGACGCTGAAGTTTTTGCTCAATAACCGCCCGCAGGCGATGATCATCGACTGCAGTCATGAGCCGCGCGCGCAGACCCCGCGTAACCATAACGATCTAAACACCGTCCGCAGCCTTAACCAGGTCATTGGCTGTCCGCGGGTGATCCTCACCCATATCAGCCACCAGTTTGACGTCTGGATGATGGATAACCCGCTGCCGACAGGTTTCGAAGCGGGCTATGACGGGATGGAAATAGCGCTGGATTAAGCGCTGGCCTGCGGGGGGCGATCAGTAGCTATCATCCAGACGACGCTGGTCGCTTTCTAACTGACGACGATCGCGGTCGAGCTGACGCTGGCGTTCATCCAGCTGGCGGCGGCGCTCGTCCAGCTGGCGTTGCCGCTCGTCATACTGGCGCTGACTGTCACGGCTCTGCTGACGGCTCCCCTGATAGCGCCCGTCATCATACCGGCCATCGTCATCGTATCTGTCGTCGTCATCGGAGCGACTGCTGCCCGGGTTATAGGCGTCGTTAATGGCTTGCTGAATATTGCCGATCGCGTCATCGATAATATCGGCGCGAGCGGCCAGGCTGGTCAGCGACAGAGTGCAAAAGAGCAGTGCGGTTGCGTAACGTTTCATCGGGGCCAATCTCATCAGAGTCCTGCCGCTACCTTAATCATCCGCATGAAACCCGGGTAGCGGAGGAATCTCAAATCCTCGCGTACGCCGCGCTCAGCGCCTGCGCCAGCTGGGCGCGGGTAAACGGCTTACGCAGCCACTCAACCTCCGGCAGGGCCGGGTTCTGCGCTGGACGCAAATCCTGGCCGCTGATCAGTAGCACCGGCAGCGCCGGAAAGCGGCGTCGGGCGGTATGGATCACATCGGCGCCGCTCAGGGCGCCGGGCAGCATCAGATCGCTAATCAGCAGGGCAATATCCGGCGAGGCCTCCAGCAGCTGCAGCGCCTCTTCACCGCTGGCGGTTTCCAGCGTCAGCCAGCCCAGCTGATGCAGCTGTTCACATAGCGTCTGGCGGACATCCTCTTCATCTTCCAGCACCAGCGCCAGCCGCTCGCCCGCCGGGGGCGGCTCGTCCACCGCTGGCGCCACCTCCTTCTCAACCTCGGTCAACGCTCGCGGCAGCTGCAGCCGCACCGTCGTCCCCTGCCCCGGCGCGCTCTCCAGCGCCACCCGGCCGCCAGACTGGCGCACAAAGCCATACACCATCGACAGCCCCAGGCCGCTGCCGCTGCCGGTGGCTTTGGTGGTGAAGAAAGGTTCAAACACCCGGGCTTTCACCGCCTGCGACATCCCGCTGCCATGATCGATCACCTCCAGGGCCACCATATCCTGCCGCTGGCCGCTGCTGCGGGTGACCCGCTGATTCCAGGTACGTATTTTGATGACCCCGTCGCGCCCCGCCATGGCGTCGCGGGCGTTCATCACCAGATTGATCAGGGCGTTTTCCAGCTGGCCAACGTCTATCCATGCCGGCCACGCCGGCGACTGCGCCTCAATCTCCAGGCTTAAGGTCGCCGGCAGGGAGTGACGCATCAGCTCGCTGAGGTTCTCCAGTAGCGGCGCCATCGCCACCGCCTGGGGATGCAGCGCCTGCTTGCGTGAAAAGGCCAGCAGCCGCTGGGTCAGAAGCGCCCCACGCTCCGCCGCCTTCAGCGCCCTGGAGAGGCGCGGCGCATCGCGCGCATCCGGCTCCACCAGCTCAAGGCTGCCGATAATCACCGCCAGCAGGTTGTTAAAGTCATGCGCCAGACCTCCGGTCAGCTGGCCGACGGCCTTCATCTTCTGACTATGCAGCAGCGCCTCCTCCAGCTCCTGGCGCTTAATCCGATCGATCTCCATCTGGTTGGTCTTCTCTTTCAGCAGCCGGGTGGTGTGCTCCAGCGACGCCATATTGCGGGCGAAAACGTTAAAGGCCCGCGCCAGCTCCCCCAGCTCGTCGCGCCGCTGCAGGGCCGGCACCGAGACGTTCGGCTCTCCCTGAGCCAGCCGCGACATCGCCCGCGAGATGGCGGTCAGGTTCGAGCCGAGATTACGGTAGATGTACCACCCGGCGCAGCCGGTGATCGCCAGCGCCAGCAGCGCGGAAAGCAGAATAAACATACTGATGGAGCGCAGCTCCCGATGGCTCTGCGCCGCCCGCTGCTCTGAGGCTTCCGCCACCCGGGTCACGTACTGATTGATATCTTCGTTAAGCAACGCGACCAGCGCTTTGATGTGATACATGTACCAGCTGATCGTCAGGTCGCTCTCCTCCAGCTGGGCCGACAGCGGGGCCAGCGTCGCCAGCTCGCGGGTCACATCAGGGAGGACAAACGCCAGCGCGGGATCGGCGCTGCGTGTCGGCAGGGCGCCGCGCAGCTGGTCGAGTTGCAGGACGATCGACCGCGGCGTGACGGTATGGATCGCAGCCACGATCAGCCGGTCCATCTCGGCCAGCCGGCGCGGATCGATCGCCTTATCCCCGCCGCGATCGTTAAGATCGGCGAGATGGCGCAGGTTACTCTGATTCTGGTAAAGCGAACTCAGCAGCGCATTGCGCTGCAGATGGCGGCGCTGGCCGCGCTCCAGCATCTCCGCCACGCTCTGCTGCAGCGCGTTGCTGAGGCGAATAATATTGGCCACCCGCGCCTGCTCCTGCTGCGCCAGCGGGGCCGCCGCCAGCTGGGCCAGCGAGTGCTTCAGCGCCTGCTGCGTCGCCAGCAGCCGTTCCGCTTCGCTTTTGTACTCCAGCGCCCCCACCACCTGCGACAGGCGCACCGCCGCCGTGGCGACATTCGCCGTGTCCCGCGCCAGATCCATACTGCCGCGCATGTCGTTGAGAGTCTGGCGCTGCACCTGCTCCTGCAGCTGGCTGGCGTGGTGAAAGCCGAACACCGCCACGCCGCTGACCAACAGGGTGACCACGCCCATCAGCAGATTAAAGGAGAGCAGGCGGCCACGGGCGCTGGTGAAAAACGGGTGTCGGCGAGCGGTCATAACAACTCCGGTGAAGGATCGGTCGGCAGATAAGCGTGACGGTGCAGAAAATGACGCCGCGTAACTGTGATCGCGGTTAACTATTTATCACTATGACAAATATGAATGGATTCTGACATTCTGCATTTATTTTCCGGTGGTGGACTGCAGCTATTGTTCTTACAGACAGGAGCGCCGCGATGACCGCCACCCCGGTACTGGAAATGCGCCATATCGCCAAAGCTTTTGGCAAATTCTACGCGCTGAAGGGCGTCGACCTGACGGTCTGGCCCGGCGAGATCCATGCCCTGATGGGGGAGAACGGCGCCGGAAAAAGCACGCTGATGAAGATCCTCGCCGGCGCCTATACCGCCACCAGCGGCGAGATCCTGATCGACGGAAAACCGCAAACGATCCGCGGCCCCAAGGACGCGCTGGCCGCCGGGATCACGTTGATCTACCAGGAGATGCAGCTGGCGCCGAACCTGACCGTCGCGGAAAACATTTTCCTCGGCAGCGAGCTGGCGCGCGGTGGTCTGGTGCAGCGCAAAGCCATGCTCAGCCAGGCGCAGGCGGTGATCGACCGTCTCGGCGCCCAGTTCAAAGCCAGCGACCGGGTGATGACCCTGACCATCGCCGAACAACAGCAGGTGGAGATCGCCCGCGCCCTGCACCGTCAAAGCCGCATTCTGGTGATGGATGAACCCACCGCCGCCCTCTCCTCGCGGGAAACCCAGCGCCTGTTCGAGCTCATCCTGCGCCTGCGCGATGAGGGGATGGCGATCATCTATATCAGCCACCGCATGGCGGAAGTGTATGAGCTCTCCGACCGGGTCAGCGTCCTGCGCGATGGGCAGTATGTCGGCAGCCTGGTGCGCGACAAGCTCAACGCGCCGGAGCTGGTGCGCATGATGGTCGGTCGGCCGCTCAGCGATCTCTTCAATAAAGAACGGGACATTCCCCGCGGCCAGCCGCGCCTGCGGGTCGAGGATCTGACCGATGGCGGCAAGATTAAGCCCAGCAGCCTGGTGGTGCATGCCGGCGAAATCGTCGGCCTCGCCGGGCTGGTCGGCGCCGGGCGTTCCGAACTGGCGCAGCTGATCTTCGGGGTGCGCAAAGCCACCGCCGGGGTGATTGAGATTGACGGCGAGCCGGTGGTGATCCACTCGCCGCGGGAAGCCATCGACCTCGGGATCGGCTTTCTGACCGAAAACCGCAAAGAACAGGGGTTGTTTCTCGAACTGGCAGCCCAGGAAAACATCACCATGGCGACGCTGGAGCGCGACGCGACCTGGGGGATGCTCAACCGCCGGAAGGCGCAAACCATCTCCGATGACGCCATCCAGTTGCTTAACATCCGCGTGCCGCACGCCCAGGTGCGCGCCGGTGGACTGTCCGGCGGCAACCAGCAGAAGCTGTTAATTTCGCGCTGGGTGGCGATTGGCCCGCGCATTCTAATCCTTGATGAACCCACCCGCGGCGTCGACGTCGGCGCGAAAAGCGAAATTTACCGCATCATGAACGACATGGCGCGCCAGGGCGTCGCCATTCTGATGATCTCCAGCGAGCTGCCCGAAGTGGTGGGCATGAGCGACCGGGTCTATGTGATGCGCGAGGGCGTTATCGCCGGCGAGCTACAGGCCGGTGATATTAGCCAGGAAAGTATCATGACGCTGGCCACCGGCGTGACCGATTCTCACCTTAAGGCAGGGCAACTATGAGCATACCGAAAGAGAACTCCGCGCCGGTCGCGAAATCCGCTTCGGCGAAAAAAATGTTGATGGGCGACCTGATGCAGACCGTCGGCATTCTGCCGATCCTCATCCTGATCGTCGCCGTTTTCGGCTTTATCGCCCCCAACTTTTTCACGGAAAGCAATCTGCTGAATATCACCCGCCAGGCCTCGATCAACATTGTGCTGGCGGCGGGAATGACCTTCATCATCCTCACCGGCGGCATTGACCTTTCCGTCGGCTCCATCCTTGGCACCACCGCAGTGGCCGCGATGGTGGTGTCGCTGATCCCGGAGTTTGCGTTGCTGTCGATTCCGGCGGCGCTGATGCTCGGCCTGCTGCTCGGCCTGTTCAACGGCGCGCTGGTCGCCTTCGCCGGGCTACCGCCGTTTATCGTCACCCTCGGCACCTACACGGCGCTGCGCGGCGCCGCCTATCTGCTGGCCGACGGCACCACGGTGATCAACTCCGATATCAGCTTCGAGTGGATCGGCAATGACTACCTCGGCCCGGTGCCCTGGCTGGTAGTCATCGCCCTGGCGGTGATCGCGATGTGCTGGTTTATCCTGCGCCGCACCACCCTTGGGGTGCATATCTACGCGGTGGGCGGCAACATGCAGGCGGCGCGGCTGACCGGCATCAAAGTCTGGCTGGTGCTGCTGTTTGTCTATGGCATGAGCGGCCTGCTCTCCGGCCTTGGCGGGGTGATGAGCGCTTCGCGGCTGTACAGCGCCAACGGCAACCTCGGCGTCGGCTACGAGCTGGACGCCATCGCCGCGGTCATTCTCGGCGGCACCAGCTTCGTCGGCGGTATCGGCACCATCACCGGTACGCTGGTGGGGGCGCTAATTATCGCCACCCTCAATAACGGCATGACCCTGATGGGGGTCTCCTACTTCTGGCAACTGGTGATCAAAGGGGCGGTGATCATCATTGCGGTGCTGATCGACAAATACCGTACCCGACATCATCAAAGTGCATAACAACAACATCTTACCTGCGAGGAAAAGCGAATGCGTTTAAAACCGATAGTCACCGCGCTGTGTGCTGGCGCGCTGCTGGCCGCCTCCCCTTTTGCGTCGGCCAAAGAGCTGAAAGCGATTGGCGTGACGGTGGGCGACCTTGCCAACCCGTTCTTTGTACAGATCACCAAAGGGGCGGAGCTGGAGGCCCGCAAACTGGCGGGGGATAACGTCAAAGTGACGCTGGTCTCCAGCGGCTACGATCTGGGCCAGCAGGTGGCGCAGATCGATAACTTTATCGCCGCCAAAGTCGATATGATCATCCTCAACGCCGCCGATTCGAAAGGCATTGGCCCGGCGGTGAAGCGGGCCAAAGAGGCCGGGATCGTGGTGGTGGCGGTTGACGTCGCCGCCGAAGGGGCCGACGCCACCATCACCTCCGATAACACCCAGGCGGGCGAGCTGGCCTGTAAATACATTAGCGACCGCCTGAACAACAAAGGCAACGTGGTGATCATCAACGGGCCGCCGGTCTCCGCCGTACAAAACCGCGTCGAAGGCTGCGAAACGGAGTTCAAAAAACACCCGGACATTAAAATCCTCTCCGCCAACCAGAACGCCAAAGGCAGCCGGGAAGGCGGCCTGGAGGTGATGACCTCCCTGCTGGCGGCCAATCCGAAGATTGACGGCGTGTTCGCGATCAACGATCCGACGGCGATTGGTGCCGATCTGGCAGCGAAACAGGCGCAGCGCAGCGAGTTCTTCATCGTCGGCGTCGACGGCAGCCCGGACGGCGAAGAGGCGCTGAAGCGTAAGAACTCGCTGTTCGTCGCCACCCCAGCGCAGGACCCACAGGTGATGGCAGCGAAGGCGGTGGAGATTGGCTACGACATCCTGCAGGGCAAACCGGCGCCGACCGCGCCGGTACTGATCCCGGTGACGATGATCGACAAAAATAACGTCAGCTCTTACAAAGGCTGGACCGTGAAATAAGCGCAACCCGGCGCACAATCGTTCCGCCGATTGTGCGCTACGCTTAACGAATATGACGGCGCGGAGTAGCGATCATGGAACGGAAAGGCATTATTGCCGCAGGCAACATGCTGGTCGATCATGTCCACCAGATCGGGCAGTGGCCGGAGCGCGGCTGGCTGGTGGAAATTGTCCATAGCGAACGCGCCACCGGCGGCGCGCCGCTGAATGTCCTGCTGACCCTGGCCAAAATGCACGCCGGGCTGACGCTGCAGGCGGTCGGCCTGATTGGCGAGGATAACGATGGCGACTACATCACCGCCATGCTCGATCAGTACCATATCAATCGCCAGCTCGTACAGCGCACCAGCTCCGCCCCCACCTCGATGACCCAGGTGATGACCGACGCCGAAGGCCAGCGCACTTTCTTTCATTCTCCCGGCGCCAACCGCCTGCTTGATCTCCCGGCTTTTGAGCCGCTGGATGCGCCGCTGAAAATTTTCCATCTCGGCTATCTGCTGCTGCTCGAAAGCCTCGATCGCCCCGATGAAGTGTACGGCACCCGCAGCGCGCGACTGCTGGCGCAGATGCGCGAGCGAGGCTATGAGGTGTCCCTCGATCTGGTGTCGCGCAAGGGCGACCCGCGCTACCGGCCGCTGGTCCTGCCGGCGCTGAAGCATCTTGACTACCTGACCATCAATGAACTGGAAGCCAGCGAGTTTAGCGGGCTGGAGATTCGTCTACCCAACGGCGAGCCGCACGTCGCCAATATCGCCCGCGCCGCCAGCGCATTGCTTGACGCCGGCGTACGCCAGCGGGTAGTGATCCATTGTCCGGAGGGGGCATGGGGCGTCTCCCGTACCGAAGCCGGGCGCTGGGTACCGTCATGGCGGCTGCCGCCGGAGGAGATTATCGGCAGCGTCGGCGCGGGGGACGCCTTCTGCGCCGGCCTGCTGTACGGCAGCCACGAACGCTGGCCGTTAACCGCCAGTCTGCAGCTGGCCCACGCCTGCGCCCGCGCCAGCCTGCAGGCCGCCAACGCGATCGACGGCGCCAAAACGCTCCCTGAGCTGCAGACGTTTATTCAGTTGCAGAATGTTTAGATCGAGTAGATCCCGCTATCAGGGCGATGCCACAGGAGAACGGCGTGTCATGGCGAGAAAAGGGATACGGTTTATTCAAATCACGCCTGTTTTACGCTGAGTTCAACAAGGGCGGGCCAGGTAACTAACTGCGCCACTCGGCCAGCACCTTTTCCAGTTTATCTAATGACTCAGCGCGTTTTATCGCTGGCATCTGATGAATATTGCGCAATTTCCACTGCACGGCAGGCAAATCCTGAATACGCATTTCCGGCGCTAAACGCCAGTCTGGTTCGCCTCGTTTAAATGACAGTAAAAAATCGACATCCTGTTGTGTGAAACAGGATTTTAACGCAGCAATCATCCTGTTGGGGACTGCTGTCAGTTCCTCCAAGGCTATCGTCTCAAATGTCATCCCGCTGAATTCACGGTAAAAAGGTTCAGCAATATCTTTCCAGCGAGGATTCAGCACTTCAGCCAGAGGCCGATTATGGCTCAGTAAATACGCGATAAACCCATTGAAAATGGGACGGTCAAGCTCCTGCGCATCAAGAAGTAATTTCACGTCATAAAAATCTCTGGGATGCTGGCGATCCAGCGCCGCGCATAATTTTCCACCGTAGAGGTCAGGCAACGAAACCACTGGAAGGCTGGCATAGCCAAAAACGTCCTCTACCGCCCCCACCACTTCTCGCTCCTGTGGTGGATATAATGTTCCCCGGGCGACCGGTGAAACCTCTATCTTTATTTGCGCGCTATCGGTAGTAACAATGACACGCATCTCATCTGAACGATTAGCTTGTAATACAGCGCTCATACCTGCCTGTTGTTGCAGATTGGCGGCAATACGTGCAAGCGCATCCCGTATATGAGGTAAAGCGATGGCTCTGCTTTCCAGGGGCACCCAGGCGAGGTCGATATCCACCGATAATCGAGGGAAATCGCGGATAAAGAGATTGATGGCAGTGCCACCTTTCAGCGCAAATTCCCGTTCGACAGCAACATAGGGTAAAACCTGCATTAGCAGAGCAACCTGCCGATAATAAGGCGCCTGTATATCCATATTTTTTATTCCTTTTGAAAGCGTTCAGGCACTGTGATTTGGTATTGAGCATTGAACTTTCCATTTTCCACGATTTGCCGCTTGCCCGCTCCCAGATCGATTTTTTGGCTATCGATTCGTTTGAGCCAGCCATGCTCGTAAAAACTGGCGAAGAAGAGATACAAACGCTTGGCCTGCACGGACTGGCTGACGGAAAGAAGATACTCTACTTTACGAGGATTAAGATTAACCAGCCCCTGGAAAAGCTCTGCAGCGTGGTTAAATGAGAGGGTCCCCGGCACCGCGCTCAGCAACTCGTAAGCAGCCAGTTCTGGCGCACTGCCGATGAGTTTTTTCCCTTTTATATCAAGCGTTACACGGTATCTATCATCCAGCACCGGCAGTTTTTTCCCCGATATGACTATCCACTCCACACCCGGGAATTCCCTGAACCATTTCGGCAGCAGCGCTTTATTTTCCACACTAAGCCAGCACTGGTTTTGTTTTAGCTGTAGATAGTGTGAACGGCCCTGCCAGACTAAGCTACTGAGCCCCGCAACATACACCGGAGCGGCAAGCTGATTTTGCAAACATGCTAATGCATCGTTCCACTCCGGCTCACGTCCCGCACGCGCATATACGCCGTTGCCTCTTTTTTTTAACCAGCCACTTTGCGCGTATTTAAAGGCCAGAGAGGGAGAGATGGCATGCTGGCTTAACCAGGACTGAAGGATCACATCTCCGGGAGCGCTGTTTTGCAGCAGCCAGTTTAATTTTGTTGCCATAGATTAACCCAGAGTGTCACTTTAATAAAAAAAGTAAACTCCCTGCGCCAAATAAAGTCAACAGCGGGTTGGCAGCAAACCCGCCCTACGCCGCCTTCTCGCTGTGGGTCACGTCGGCGGAAAAGACATAGCCCAGACCGCGCAGGGTTTTAATCAACGTCGGCTGATGCGGGTTGAGCTCAATTTTGCGCCGCAGGCGCATGATCAGCACATCGATGGTCCGGTCGAATACCTCGGTGCTTTCGTTATGAGTCAGCGCCAGCAGCTGTTCGCGATTCAATACCCGGCGCGCGTTCTGCGCCAGCGCCAGCAGCAGGCCATATTCTCCCTGGGTCAGCGGGATCGCCTGCTGCTGCGGGTTATACAGTTCACAGCGCGTGGTATCCAGCCGCCAGCCGTTAAACGTCAGGCCAGCACCGGCGCCCGACGCCTCGCCGGCCAGCGCCCCACTGCGTCGCAGTACCGCTTTCACCCGGGCGACCACCACCCGCGAGCTGAACGGTTTGGCGATGTAATCATCGGCGCCCATCTCCAGGCCCACCACCACATCAGACTCACTGCCCAGACCGGAGAGCATCACCACCGGCAGCTCAGGCCGCGTGCGCTGCAGCTGCTGGAGCACCTGCAGGCCATGGGTATCCGGCAGGATCATATCCAGTAAGACCAGCGCGATATCCGCCCGCTGCGCCACCGTCGTCAGCGCGTCGTTGCCGGTCTGGCTGACAAGCACTTCAAACGCGTGCGCGCCGAGCACATCGCTGAGCAGCTCGCCCATTGCCCTGTCATCATCCACCACTAAAATGACTGGTTTCATTTTTGCCTCTGCCCGCCGGGAATTAGTGTCAGTCTGATCGATTCTGCAAGCCTGCGCCGACAAATTCCTCTCCCGGTGACATTTTTTCAAGCGCCGTCACATCTCCAGGGTATCGACACGTCAAATCTGTCGACAGGCTGTTTTTCGTCAGCATTCCGCCCAAAAAACCCGCGTATCATCAAGGAATACCCACAATGAAAATATGGCATAGAAGATGCATAGTGACGGCGCGATAGCGCAAACGCGCCCATTGAATAACTGGAGCAAGACCGATGAAAAAAGTCGTCACGGTTTGCCCGTATTGCGCATCAGGTTGCAAAATCAACCTGGTGGTCGATAACGGCAAAATCGTTCGGGCTGAAGCGGCGCAGGGGAAAACCAACCAGGGAACCCTGTGCCTGAAGGGCTATTATGGCTGGGACTTCATTAACGATACCCAGATCCTAACGCCGCGCCTGAAAACCCCCATGATCCGCCGTCAACGCGGCGGCAAGCTGGAAGCCGTCTCCTGGGACGAGGCGCTGGATTACGTCGCCACCCGCCTCAGCGCCATTAAAGCCAAATATGGCCCGGATGCGATCCAAACCACCGGCTCCTCCCGCGGCACCGGTAATGAAACCAACTATGTGATGCAAAAATTCGCGCGCGCCGTTATTGGTACCAATAACGTCGACTGCTGCGCTCGCGTCTGACACGGCCCTTCGGTTGCAGGTCTGCACCAGTCGGTCGGTAACGGCGCCATGAGTAATGCCATCACGGAGATTGATAACACCGATCTGGTGTTTATCTTCGGTTACAACCCGGCGGATTCCCACCCTATCGTGGCGAATCACGTCATTAACGCTAAACGCAACGGGGCGAAAATTATCGTCTGCGACCCGCGCAAAATTGAAACCGCGCGCATCGCCGATATGCACATTGCGCTGAAGAACGGCTCGAACATCGCGCTGCTCAACGCCATTGGCCACGTGATTATTGAAGAGGATCTGTACGATAAATCCTTCGTCGCCAGCCGTTCCGAAGGCTTCGAGGAGTATCGCAAAATCGTTGAAGGCTATACGCCGGAGTCGGTGGAGGAGATCACCGGGGTCAGCGCCCAGGAGATCCGCGCCTGCGCCCGGATGTATGCCAGCGCCAAATCCGCCGCCATCCTGTGGGGCATGGGCGTCACCCAGTTCTACCAGGGCGTGGAGACGGTGCGGTCGCTGACCAGCCTCGCGATCCTCACCGGCAACCTCGGCAAGCCGAGCGTCGGCGTCAACCCGGTACGCGGCCAGAACAACGTTCAGGGCGCCTGCGATATGGGTGCGCTACCGGATACCTATCCGGGCTATCAGTACGTCAAGTTCCCGGAGAACCGCGAAAAATTCGCCAAAGCCTGGGGCGTGGAAAGCCTGCCTGCGCATACCGGCTATCGCATCAGCGAATTGCCGCACCGCGCGGCGCACGGTGAAGTGCGGGCGGCGTACATTATGGGTGAGGATCCGCTGCAGACCGACGCCGAACTCTCGGCGGTCCGCAAAGCGTTCGACGATCTGGAACTGGTTATCGTCCAGGACATTTTCATGACCAAAACCGCCTCCGCGGCTGACGTCATCCTGCCGTCCACCTCGTGGGGCGAGCACGAAGGCGTGTATACCGCAGCGGACCGCGGCTTCCAGCGCTTCTTTAAAGCGGTGGAGCCGAAGTGGGACCTGAAAACCGACTGGCAGATCATCAGCGAAATCGCCACCCGGATGGGCTATCCGATGCATTACAACAACACCCAGGAGATCTGGGACGAGTTGCGGCATCTGTGCCCGGACTTCTACGGCGCCACCTACGAGAAAATGGGTGAGCTCGGCTATGTCATGTGGCCGTGCCGCGATGAGTCCGACGCCGATCAGGGGACGTCATATCTGTTTAAAGAGAAGTTCGATACCCCGAACGGACTGGCGCAGTTCTTCACCTGCGACTGGGTCGCGCCGATCGATAAGCTTACCGATGAGTACCCGATGGTATTGTCGACGGTGCGCGAGGTCGGCCATTACTCGTGCCGTTCAATGACCGGTAACTGCGCGGCGCTGGCGGCGCTGGCGGATGAACCAGGCTATGCGCAAATCAACACCGCCGACGCCGAACGGCTAGGCATTGAAGATGAAGAGCTGGTATGGGTCAATTCGCGTAAGGGGCGCATCATCACCCGCGCGCAGGTCAGCGATCGGCCGAATAAAGGCGCGGTGTACATGACCTACCAGTGGTGGATCGGCGCCTGTAACGAACTGGTCTCAGAGAACCTGAGTCCGATAACCAAAACGCCGGAGTACAAGTACTGCGCGGTCAACGTTGAGCGGATTGCCGATCAGCGCGCCGCGGAACAGTACGTGATCGACGAGTACAACAAGCTGAAATCCCGCCTGCGCGAAAGCGCGATGGGTTAAGGTTCGGCGGTCTGACCCGGCTCGCGCGATGCGTAGGCCGGGTCAGGCGCAGCCGCCACCCGGCACATAAACGGCTCCGTGTCCACAGTCTGTCGCCCGGCGGCGCTGCGCTTGCGCGGGCCTACGGTCAGGTAGCGCAAATCGGCCCTACCTACCGATACCCGCCATTTTCTTCTTTTTCGCCTCCCTTTATACTGCGCGCTATGTTCCTTACTGATAATAAATACAAATGAAATACCTCTTTTTATTTCTACTGGTTTTCACCAGCGGCGCAGCGGTGGCCACCGAACCTGGCAGTCAGTATCAACAGCAGGCCGAAGCCGGCGATCGACGCGCGCAATATTACCTTGCCGATACCTGGGTCAGCTCCGGCGATTATCAAAAAGCCGAATACTGGGCGCAGAAGGCGGCCGCCCAGGGCGATGGCGATGCGCTGGCGCTGCTGGCGCAGCTCAAAATCCGTAACCCCCAACAGGCGGACTATCCGCAGGCCCGCCAGCTGGCGGAAAAAGCCGTCGAGGCCGGCAGTAAATCCGGAGAGATCGTCCTCGCGCGGGTGCTGGTCAACCGTCAGGCTGGCGCCACCGACGTAGCGCACGCCATCACGCTGCTGCAGGATGCTGCCCGGGATAGCGAAAGCGATGCGGCGGTAGATGCCCAGATGCTGCTGGGGCTGATCTACGCCAGCGGCGTACACGGCCCGGAGGATGATGTGAAAGCAAGTGAATACTTTAAAGGCAGTTCATCACTTTCCCGCACCGGCTATGCCGAATACTGGGCCGGGATGATGTTCCAGCAGGGAGAGAAAGGCTTTATCGAACCGAATAAGCAGAAGGCGCTGCACTGGCTCAACGTCAGTTGCCTGGAGGGGTTTGATACCGGCTGCGAAGAGTTTGACCGGATTAGTAAAGGATAAGAAAAAGCCCGGCGCTATCGCGCCGGGCTTTGTGTTTTATTGGGCGGTTTTATCAAACTTGCCCAGCACTTCGCGTTCATAGGCCAGCGCTTTTTTGCGATCGAACTTATGCTCCCACTTGGCGATAACCAGCACCGCCAGCGCATTACCCACCACGTTCAGCGCGGTACGCGCCATATCGAGGATACGGTCGACGCCGGCAATAAAGGCAAGCCCTTCCAGCGGGATCCCGACGCTACCCAGGGTGGCCAGCAGCACCACGAAGGAGACGCCCGGCACGCCGGCGATCCCTTTCGAGGTCACCATCAGGGTCAGCACCAGGGTAATCTCCTGCCAGATAGAGAGGTCAATACCGTACAGCTGGGCGATAAAGATCGCCGCGATGCTCTGATACAGCGTTGAACCATCGAGGTTGAAGGAGTAACCGGTCGGCACCACAAAGCTGGTGATCGACGCCGGCGCGCCGTAGGCTTCCATCTTCTCAATAATGCGCGGCAGTACGCTCTCCGAACTGGCGGTAGAATAAGCCAGAATCAGCTCATCTTTCAGGATGCGGATCAGGATCCAGATGCTCAGACCACACAGGCGCGCGACAATCCCCAGCACCACCAGCGCGAAGAACAGGATCGCAAAGTAAACCAGCAACACTAGCTTGGCCAGCGGCCACAGCGAGGCGAAACCGAAGGTGGCGACGGTTACCGAAATCAGGGCGAATACCCCGACCGGCGCATAGCGCATCACCATATGGGTGACTTTAAACATGGTCTCGGAGATAGAGCGGAAGACCGTCACCAGCGGCTCACGGTGGGTCGCCGGCAGCGAGGAGAGCCCCAGGCCAAACAGCACCGAGAAGAAGATAATCGGCAGCATATCGCCTTTCGCCATCGATGCCACGATATTGGTCGGCACCAGCGACAGGATGGTGCCCATCAGGCCGTGCGCATGGCTCTGCACTTCGGCGGTGGTGTTCTGATATTTCGAAATATCAACTGCCGCCAGCTGCGACATATCAATGCCCGTCCCCGGCTGGAAGACGTTGGCCAGGGTGATACCCAGCACAATCGCCACCGTGGTGATCACTTCGAAATAGATAATGGTTTTGGCACCGATCCGCCCTAACTGTTTGGCGTCACCCACGCCGGCAATCCCGACCACCAGGGTCGAAATGACAATCGGGACCACGATCATTTTAATCAGATGGATAAAGATATCGCCCGCCGGCGTCAGCAAATTGCTAATTAACCAATCGCGACTTTCAGCGTGGTAATGCAGATAACTGCCCAGAAGGATACCCAGCACCAGGGCTAGCAAAATTTGCCAAGCCAGACTGACTTTTTTTGTTTTCTTCACTACTGACTTCCTCAATGAAAGGCACCATTCCTTTTCGTCATGGTACCCACTGCAGGGGGTATGAATTGTGTTGCGTTGCTTTGTGGGGTTATTTAACGCGCAATATCAGTATCATTTGCACGGCATGCTGCGCAAGCCTTTAAGAACAGGGCTTTCCTCTGCTTTTATGCATAAAGCAGCGAATTTCCCCCAGTTATATTGCATAAGTATTTGTAATAAAAAAAATTTCACAGCTTCCGTTTCTATAAATTCATTTGCGTAATTATTTCGCTTCAAAGTTTCATTTGATGAAATTTCACCCAGTTTAATCATTGCGTGATCTGCCCCCCAATTAACAAACAAAGCTGTCAAAACCCCTACTCTTAACGTTTGTTTGACATATATTTAACAAGTTCAAAGGAGAAAAAAAGCCATGAGCCAAATTCACAAACACCCTATTCCCGCTAATATTGCGGAACGTTGCCTGATTAACCCGGATCAGTACAAGGCGCAGTACCAACAATCCATAACCGACCCTGATACATTTTGGGGCGAGCAGGGCAAGATCCTTGACTGGATGCGGCCCTATACCCTTGTAAAGAACACCTCCTTCGCACCGGGTAATATTTCCATCAAATGGTATGAAGATGGCACCCTGAACCTCGCCGCTAACTGTCTCGACCGCCACCTCGCCGAACGCGGCGATCAAACCGCCATCATCTGGGAAGGCGACGACGCCAGCCAAAGCAAGCACATCACCTACCGTGAACTGCATGCCGACGTGTGCCGTTTCGCCAATGTGCTGCTCGACCTCGGGATTAAAAAAGGCGACGTGGTTGCTATCTATATGCCGATGGTGCCGGAAGCCGCGGTGGCGATGCTGGCCTGCGCCCGCATCGGGGCAATCCACTCGGTCATTTTCGGCGGCTTCTCGCCGGAGGCGGTGGCCGGACGCATTATCGACTCCAGCTCACGTCTGGTGATCACCGCTGACGAAGGGCTGCGCGCCGGTCGCGCCATCCCGCTGAAGAAAAACGTCGATGACGCGCTGAAAAACCCGAACGTGAAAAGCATTGAGCACGTGGTGGTCCTGAAACGCACCGGCGGCAATATCGACTGGCAGGAAGGCCGCGATCTGTGGTGGAGCGACCTGATTGCGAACGCCAGCGCCGAACACCGGCCCGTCGAAATGAACGCCGAAGATCCGCTGTTCATCCTCTATACCTCCGGCTCCACCGGTAAACCGAAAGGGGTGCTGCACACCACCGGCGGCTATCTGGTCTATGCGGCCACCACCTTTAAATACGTTTTCGACTACCATCCGGGCGATATTTATTGGTGCACCGCCGACGTGGGCTGGGTCACCGGCCATAGCTATCTGCTGTACGGCCCACTGGCCTGCGGCGCCACCACCCTGATGTTCGAAGGGGTGCCGAACTGGCCTACGCCGGCGCGCATGTGCCAGGTCGTCGATAAGCATAAGGTCAGCATTCTCTATACCGCCCCGACGGCTATTCGCGCCCTGATGGCGGAAGGCGACAAAGCTATCGAAGGCACAGACCGCTCCTCGCTGCGCATTCTTGGCTCGGTCGGCGAACCGATTAACCCGGAAGCCTGGGAGTGGTACTGGAAGAAGATCGGTAACGAGAAGTGCCCGGTGATGGACACCTGGTGGCAAACCGAAACCGGCGGCTTTATGATCACTCCGCTGCCGGGCGCGATTGAGCTGAAGGCCGGCTCCGCGACGCGTCCGTTCTTCGGCGTCCAGCCGGTGCTGGTGGATAACGAAGGCCTGCCGCTGGATGGCGCCACCGAGGGCAACCTTGCCATCGCCGACTCCTGGCCCGGCCAGGCGCGTACCCTGTTCGGCGACCATGAGCGCTTTGAGCAAACCTACTTCTCCACTTTCAAAAATATGTACTTTAGCGGCGACGGCGCGCGTCGTGATGAAGATGGCTATTACTGGATCACCGGCCGGGTGGATGACGTCCTGAACGTCTCCGGACACCGTCTGGGGACCGCCGAGATCGAATCGGCGCTGGTGTCGCACCCAAAAATCGCCGAAGCGGCGGTGGTGGGGATCCCGCATAACATCAAAGGCCAGGCCATCTATGCCTACGTGACGCTCAATCACGGCGAAGAACCGACGCCGGAGCTGTATGCCGAAGTGCGTAACTGGGTACGCAAAGAGATCGGTCCGCTGGCGACGCCGGATGTGCTGCACTGGACCGATTCGCTGCCGAAAACCCGCTCGGGCAAAATCATGCGCCGCATTCTGCGTAAGATTGCCGCAGGCGACACCAGCAACCTCGGCGATACCTCGACCCTCGCCGATCCTGGCGTCGTGGAAAAACTGCTCGAAGAGAAGCAGGCCATTACCATGCCATCGTAAGTAAGGACCGATTCCCTACACCCTCTCCCCTTCCGGGGAGAGGATAAAAATAAGTCCCTCCCCCAGGATTTCACTCGCAGGAACGCCGTCAGCAACACCTGTCCCGGCTCCGTCGCCGGAGGGGTTGCTGTCGCCAGCGTCCGCCGAGTGGATGACGAAAGGGAGACCTCTGGAGACGCTAAGATGAATGAACAACTTTGTCAGCGGATAGAAAATAGTGCGCATTTCAGGGAGTTAGTTGCATCACGGCAACGGTTTGCCGCCATTCTGTCAGTGATTATGTTAGTGATCTACGTGGGCTTTATTTTGCTTATCGCCTTTGCACCCGGCTGGCTCGGCACCCCGCTGCACGCCGGAACCAGCGTCACCCGCGGGATCCCGCTCGGCATTGGCGTGATCGTCATTTCGTTTATCCTGACCGGTATTTATGTCTGGCGAGCTAACGGTGAATTCGACCGTTTGACCAAAAGCGTTCTCAACGAGGTAAAAGCATGATCAAGAGAGTCCTGACGGCGCTCGCCGCCACGCTGCTGCCCCTCGGCGCTCACGCCGCAGACGCTATTACCGGCGCGGTACAGCGCCAGCCGACCAACTGGCAGGCGATTGTCATGTTCCTGATTTTCGTCGCCCTGACGCTGTACATCACCTACTGGGCCTCAAAACGGGTGCGTTCGCGCAGCGATTACTACACCGCCGGCGGCAATATTACCGGCTTCCAGAACGGGCTGGCGATTGCCGGCGACTTTATGTCAGCGGCGTCGTTCCTCGGTATCTCCGCGCTGGTGTATACCTCCGGCTACGATGGGCTGATCTACTCGCTGGGCTTTCTCGTCGGCTGGCCGATTATCCTGTTTCTAATTGCTGAACGTCTGCGCAATCTTGGCCGCTATACTTTTGCCGATGTCGCCTCTTACCGCCTGAAGCAGGGGCCGATCCGCACCCTCTCCGCCTGCGGTTCGCTGGTGGTGGTGGCCCTGTATCTGATTGCCCAGATGGTGGGCGCCGGCAAGCTAATCCAGCTGCTGTTCGGCCTTAATTACCATGTCGCCGTAGTGCTGGTTGGCGTGCTGATGGTGCTCTATGTCCTGTTCGGCGGCATGCTGGCGACTACCTGGGTGCAGATTATTAAAGCGGTTCTGCTGCTGTGCGGCGCCAGCTTTATGGCCTTTATGGTCATGAAGCACGTCGGCTTCAGCTTCAATAACCTGTTTACCGAGGCGATGGCGGTCCACCCGAAAGGGGCGGCGATTATGAGTCCCGGCGGACTGGTGAAAGATCCGATATCCGCGCTCTCTCTGGGTCTGGGTCTGATGTTCGGTACCGCTGGCCTGCCGCATATTCTGATGCGCTTCTTTACCGTGAGCGACGCCAAAGAAGCACGTAAAAGCGTCTTCTACGCCACCGGTTTTATGGGCTATTTCTATATCCTGACCTTTATCATCGGCTTCGGCGCCATCATGCTGGTCGGCGCGAACCCGGCGTTTAAAGACGCGGCCGGACAGCTTATCGGCGGCAATAACATGGCGGCGGTGCACCTGGCGGATGCGGTTGGCGGCAACCTGTTCCTCGGGTTTATCTCTGCGGTAGCCTTCGCCACTATCCTGGCGGTGGTGGCGGGCCTGACCCTCGCCGGCGCGTCAGCGGTGTCGCACGACCTGTACGCCAACGTCTTCCGCAAGGGCGCGACCGAGCGTCAGGAGCTGAAGGTCTCCAAGATCACCGTGCTGATCCTTGGGGTGGTGGCCATTCTGCTGGGTATTCTGTTTGAAAATCAGAATATTGCTTTCATGGTCGGCCTGGCCTTCTCCATCGCCGCCAGCTGTAACTTCCCGATTATTCTGCTGTCGATGTACTGGTCGAAGCTGACCACCCGCGGCGCGATGGTCGGCGGCTGGCTGGGCCTGCTGACTGCGGTCATTCTGATGATCCTCGGCCCCACCATTTGGGTGCAGATCCTCGGCCATGAGAAAGCGCTGTTCCCGTATGAATATCCGGCGCTGTTCTCCATTGCCATCGCGTTCATTGGCATCTGGGTCTTCTCCGCCACCGATAACTCACCGGAAGGGATGCGCGAGCGCGAGCAGTTCCGCGCCCAGTTTATCCGTTCACAAACCGGGATCGGTATCGAACGCGGCCAGGCGCATTAATCGTCCTCTCCCTTCCCCGGCATCGTTCGGGGAAGGGATTCTCCCCTCAGTTATAAGTAAAGGTGATCACCCCGGTGGCGTTGGCTGTCCCCGCGGTCACCGCGCTCCCCGTCCTGTAATAGTTAGTGGATAAGGCGAGCGTCTGCATGGCCGCTGCGCCTCCGGGGCTGTCGGGGTTGGTGAAATAGCTGTAGCTGGCATCCGCGCCGCTGTTGGTCACCGTCGCGCGGCTCGAAGTATAGAGGCTGATATCGGTATTTAACGGCAGTGCTTTGCCATTCAAATTTAACTGCACTCCCACGCCAGTGGCGGCATTCTGTTCCGCCGTGAGGGCCATCACCGTATTGTCAGGGTTATCCCCGCTTGCAGAAGCAGCCGCCACACGCATCGAAACGTTAGTTCCCGGCTCGCAGGAGAGGCTCAGAGACTGCCGCGCGCTACCCACCTTCGTCGCGGTATTAAACTCACTGGCATTGATGCTGCCCATGGAAAAACTGAGATTATTGCTACCGACAATACACCCCATCGGGATTAGCTGGATGCTGGTGGTGCCGCTGATGTGCAGTTGTGAAATAGCGATGGTCCCCTTTTTATCCTTGGCCGATACCGTGGCCACCGGGTCGCTGAACGATAATTGACTCTTGCTGGCGATGGCGCCGCCGGTGGCCACCAGCTGCAGCTGATACGCCGGGGTATAATGAGTCGACGCGAAAGAGTCGAAAAGACCTGTCGGCTTTCCGAGGTAATAATTCACATCACCAATATAATGCACCTGCGAGTCGGGGCTGAAATCATCGGTGTCATCGCCATATTCACCGCTGATATTGAGCCACACCTTGACGCGGATACCGATCCCCTGCACCGAGGTGGCATAGATATTATCCCCTATCAGTGCCCCGGCATTGTTCGAGGACCAGGCAAAAACCGCGTAGGTGCTCCCCTCACAGTTAAGCAATTCCGTTTGCGAGCGCGTAATCTTCCCCGAGTCATACAGTACCGTCCCTGCGGTATAGCTCCCGGCATTGACCAGGATCTTTTCCGGCAGGTTGGTCATCGAGACATCGCCATAGTTGGTTCCCGTGCAGGCCGCCCAGCTATAGACGGGACACAGTGCCAATATGAGCAATAAGATCAGTTTTTTCATACCCATCCCTGTCGAAACGTTATTTGTAGGCCACATCGAACGTGGCGGTAAACCCGACCATCCCGGACCTTACCTGGCCATAAGGCGAAAACATACGTGCCACCATATTAAAGGTATGGATATCCGCATCGTCCCCAAAGGTATAGAGATACTGGTCGCCGGGGCCAAGGGGCTGCTGGTCGGCCATGCTCTGCAGCTGCAAACCGACGCCGCTGGCACCGTTGCTGCCAGTCTGGAAGTTTTTATAGATTGAAGCGTGGGTGCTATCGAAGCTGGTGCCGCTAAACGCGATGGTCACCGCCGACGCATCGGCGGAACAGCTGGAAAAGACCAGCTTAACCGGCACGCTGGCGCCGCTCGCCCCGGCATGTCCGGAGAACGTCTGCGAGGAGGCGGTGCCTAAATCGATACTGTTCGACGGCTCCACGGCCACCTCACAGGAAGGCGCTTCGATGGTGCCCGTGACGTTAAAATTGACCGTGCTGCTGCCCTCATAAGCCAGCGCCGGAAGGGAGAGCAGCAAAATGGCCACCAGGAGGCCCCTTGTGCTGCCGTCTCGCATATTCATATCAGCCCCTCTTCCATGTTGAAAACCTGCATCCATTACCGACATTCGGCCTGATAGAACAGAATATCGTCGCCAAGGGCCATGCCGGAGAAGTCATAATGAACGGTGCACTGCTCACTGCTTTTCTCCCCCCAGCGCGCTAACAGCTGGCCTTTTTTCTGCAGCCCCGTTAGATACACCTGCCCCTCATCGCCAACGATATTGCTGCGCGACGCGCTACCGTGATCATTATCGAGGGTCACCAGCGCGCCGAAAGGCACCACGCCATTGCGGGTACGCAGGGTGAGCATCGCCTTATAGCCAATTCGCGTGTCGTACTTCACTTTGACGATCGCATTGCGCGTCGGAACCACCGTTCTGGCGACGTTATCCACTTCAGCGCCAGGTATTTCCTGTTCATCCAGCGCCAGGCTGTTACGATGGTACGGACGGACGTAAGGCACCACCGCATATCCGGCGGCATCCGTCGTCACGTTTGTCTGACCGCGCACTGTCACATCGCTGACGCCAGGCGTTTCGACCAGCGCAGAACTCTCGCCCAGAAACCGTGATAGCGTGAGTCCGCCCGCATGGGCGACCATGCCCCCGCGCAGCGAATAGTTGTAGTGATTGCTGTAGCGGTCGTAGCCATAGCCGCCAGCCACATCCCCTTTCGAACCCTGGTAGTTGACGCTGAGGTTGCCGGAGGTGCTTTTATCCTGCGTGTTGTACCCTTCCAGTACGCTCCAGTTCAGGGAACGATCCTCGAACGCCGAGCCGTTGAGCCCCACGCTGTGCGTGGTGTCGTTATGCCGACCATGGTTCAGGGTGTAATTTGCCGAAAGCGTCTCACCAAGCGGAATACTTAACGTCAGGGAGACGACCGTATCGCTGGATGGCCGGTTATTGCTGCTGTCATCGGTACGTTGCACATTGCGGTTATAGGAATAGTTAATAAAGTAGGAGGCCTTGCCAATCGACCCGCTATAGCCCACGCCCACCGATTCCATACGCGAACTGTCCCAGTAGGTCTCATTGACCAACGAAAGCGAGAGCGAACCATAGCCAAACAGCGTCTGCGACAACGATGCGTCAAACCGGCCTTTCGTTCTGCCGCTCTGCGTACAGCAGTCGCGCTGTGTGGAAGAGTTATCGACAAAGTCCTGAAACGAATAATATCCCGAGGTGGAGTAGCGATAACCGGCCACGGAAAAGCTGGTGCCCGTCTGCAGAAAGCTTTTACTGAAGCGGACGCGATACGATTGCCCTTGCTCTTTACTGGTTGACGAGGCCGTATCGCTGGTTTTCACGTCGGCCCACGACTGAGAGCCATCAAACGACAGCGCACCGATAGTACCGAGGTTAAAGCCAGCGCCTAACAACAGGTTGGTATATTTATCTTCCGCCTGCTGGAAACCAGTATAAAGAGTGATGTTGCTGGTGGCGCCATAGGCCAGGGAAGACTGAATAAAGTTATATTCTTTATCGTCGGAGCTACCCGATCGCGTCCTGCCGCTGCTCAGCGCATAGTCCAGCTGGCCCTCACGTTGCAGGATCGCCAGCGACGCGAAAGGCACCACAAAGTTTTGCTCGCTGCCGTCAGACTCTTTAATGTTGACGTACAGGTCGCCGGCGCTGCCGGTGGCGTACAGATCGTTAATTTCAAAGGCGCCGGGAGCAACGGTGGTTTTATAAATGCTGTAACCATTCTGATAAACCGAGACCTCCGCGGTGGTGCGCGCGATCCCTCGAATCGTCGGCGCAAAGCCATGCAGGCTATCCGGCAGCATCTCTTTGTCCGAACTGAGCTGCAGACCGGTAAAACTCAAACTGTCGAAAATGCCGGAAGAGGTATACGTATTACCGACCACCAGCTGGCTGCGTAGGGTGTGAATATCGCGGGCAAGATAGGAGTAAACCGACTCCCAGCGGCTGTTGTTATCGCTGTGGCTATAGGTGCTGTAGTTGCGCAGGCGCCATGGTCCCAGATTCAGCCCAGGCTGCAGGCTGACGAACTGACTGTCGATAGTGGCGCCGTTATGCCGCGGCGCATTACGCTGCCCGGTGACGCTATAGTTGAGAAGACCGGCATTGATCCCCTGTTGCCACTGGCTCTCGGGAATATAGTCTCTGGGGCGATTCAGCATGGCGGCCTGCGGCACGGTAAAATCAATGCGCTGCTGGGCAAGAGATACCGAGAACGTCATCCCGGGGATCGCCGACAGCCGGGCGCAGGTTTCCCCTGCCTCGAACAACTGCGGATAGGCGGTGGTATTAATCAACCATGAATTCAGATACTCCGCGGACAGGCAGGGAGAAGCAGTCGCGCCTGCGTCATGGCTAATTTCCTGAAAAGTCAGCGAGTCTGAACTGACGTACTTATCGTTGATGTAAACATCCAGGTGATAGGTGCCCGGCGGTATGCCATCTTGCGAAAAATAGGATAGATCAACCGAAGCCGCAGGACTCTCGGCGACTTCGAGTAAATTTGGGTTGAAATATTCGCCGGCCTCCGCGCGAGAGGGTAGAGTACTTAGACACAGAATAATAGCGACGCAGATACTTTTAGTTGAAAATAGCAGCTCAACGCTACTGAATGATAGCGGTATATTTCTTCCCTGACATACCATAATCATTAATCACGCTCCATGTGATCTCTTTTTTTCCTGTCGCCGACAGGCTACTCTGCACGGGTATTTTTAATGTGGAAAACGGGGCAGCAAACCATGCGCCAGAAATATTTTTACCGTTAAGGCTAACCTGTGAGAAATTCATATACAGCGGTGAGTTATTTTTTACCGTCACCGACGTCCCCTCTTTCCCCCACTGTAATTTTTCAGCGTACGATTCCGGTGTATTACCTTTTAACGCAGCGGGTCGATAAATCAATTTTATTTTCGAATTAATCGCAAACTGTACGACATTTTTATCAGGTACATACTCTGTTGCCGGGATCCCTTTAATATTGAGCCAAAACATCGACTCGCGATCGTCGGGTAATTTCTTTCCTGATCGAACTACGCGGACAAATCCTTTCTCCCCGGCTTTGAGACGAAACAGCGGCGGCGTAATAATAAATGCGTCTTTGGCGGGTGAGGCTGCATCAACCACCGAGAGCCAGGACTGAACGATATTGCTGTTCTGATCTTTATTCTCAACCGTTATTACAGCGTTATTTTTCGTACCATCAAAAACCAGACGCGTACCGCCAACGACCACGCTGGCCTGCGCGAAGGAAGAAGACAGCAATAAACCGATCGCAAAAAAAGGATATCTCATATGTTTAATTTAAGGGGAATAGCAGGCGATTCCCCTTTCTCCATTCAACAAGAAGCCGAATTAATGATAGGTCACGTTATAAGTCACGGTTGTCTGAACGGTACCTTTCGTCGGATCGGCATCACCCGATTTCACCATTTTTACGGTGAACGGAATGGTTGCTGCACCCGAAGAGATATCAACATCAGAACCCTCTTCGTTATTCTTCATCACATTGCCCGCTTCGTCGAAAAGGGCCACAGCGACGCCGGTTGCCGGCTCATCAGTTGCCTGGTTTTTAAAATAATCGCTGTTCGCGCTATCGGAAACACCGCCAAAAGTGACGCGGGCGATACTGTTGCCACCTTCTTCCGCGGTCGGGCAATCAGCTAAGCTAAAGGAGAAGTTCTTGGCAGCGCCGAAGGTATACGCTTTCAGATCCGCCACTGAGGTGGTGCCCATATCAATAGCCGTTACACCGCCATCAATGGTCGCCGTACAGGTGGTATCGGAAACAATACCATTAAAGGTAATGGTGTTATCAGCCTGCGCAACGGTAGACAGCGCGCTGCAGGCAGAGAAAATCAGGGCACCCGCCAGAAATTTTTTACTCATCTTCATATTTATTCCCATATCCATTATAAACGACAATCAGTCCGTCAATTGTTTTATGCAGCGATATTAGAGAATGAAATTCAAGCAGCGCGGCGTCATGCATGTATTTACATGACATATGGTTTATGACAATTAATATTATTCATAAATAAACGACCAGCATTTGAATCCATTCAATAATACAAGCTCGCGTAAAAATAATAACTAGCATGAGGTAAGAACTCAATTATTAATGTAAAAATTGATTTTTTGCGACATAACATCGCAACGCATGAGTGGCCATACTCAAAACCATAAAAATCAAATAGTTATAAAGTTATAAAATTCGCAAAGATAATTGGATATTTATATAATATTTACCCCATAATTAAATACGGGCATGCAGAGAAACATTTAGTTACAAAGTCAGTGCTGATATAAGAATTGGCTTAATCTTTTATGATGAACCGTTAAATGCATCAATAACAAAAACAGGGAATAGCCGATAGCTATTCCTCTCCTCAATATTTATTAACATTCACTCTGGCGATAATGTTAAAACAGCAGCCAGCGGACGACCGGCGCAGCCAGCACCACTACTACGCCTGACAGCATCATCACCAGGCTGGCCACCACGCCCTCCTGCTGGCCCAGCTCATACGAGCGCGCCGTTCCCGCACCATGGGAAGCCGCGCCGAACCCGGCTCCTTTCGCCATCCCCTCCCGGATAGCAAGACGTAAGAACAGCATATCTCCCACCGCCATGCCAAACACGCCGGTGATCACCACAAACAGCGCCACCAGATCGGGTTGTCCGCCGAGCGGTTTCGCCGCCGCCAGCGCAAAGGGCGTGGTCACCGAGCGCACCGCCAGGCTACGCTGAATTTCATCAGACAACATAAACCCGCGCGCCAGCCATACGGAACTGGTGACAGCCACCACTACCGCCGTCACCACCCCGGCGCTGAGCGACATCCAGTGGCGTTTAATCACCGCGACATTTTCATACACCGGAACGGCAAAGGCGATGGTCGCCGGGCCCAGCAGCCACAGCAGCCAGTGGGTCTCTCCCATATAGCTCTGATAAGAGATGTGGCCTACCACCAGAATCAGCACCAGCAGGATCGGCGTGAACACCAGCGGCATCAGAGGGAGTTTATGAAAACGGCGATACAGTTTTTTGTTGGCGTAATAGAGGACCAGCGTCGCCACCAGGCACAGGATACTCAGCACGGCATCGCTCATTTTTTTAACCTGCCCACTTCGTAACGATAGACCTTGTCAACGACCCAGGCGGTGGCGCCGAGCACCATCAGCGTGCTTAAGGCAATCACCAGAAATATCCGCCAACCATCGACCATCAACAGCTGGGCGTAGTTCACCACCGCGACCACCGCCGGGACGAAAAACAGCAGCATCTCCGCCAGCAGCCAGCGGGCGCCGGCGCGCACCCAGCTTACCGGTATCACCCGGCAGACGATCAGCAGCAGGAGCATCACCATGCCGACCAGGTTAGCCGGCAGCGGTACCTGCCACCTGTTCACCAGATATTGTGCGAAGATGAATAACCCGACGTAGAGAAGTACCTGTACCGGGATCTGAAGTCGTTGCGCCACGGCGGGGGCAACGCGAGCTGGCGCGAAGGCCATGTGCGATAGTCCTGAAAAAAAGAAGTCAGGCGAGCAGTATAGAGAGCCGCCGAAGCGGACAGAAATGAATTAAAATCATCGCAGGTATAGTCTCAGGGAATAATTATGGATATCCGAACGCTGCGCTATTTCGTTGAAGTGGTTCGTCAGCAGAGTTTTACTCGCGCGGCGGAAAAGCTGTTTGTCACACAGCCCACCATCAGCAAGATGCTCAAGAATCTCGAAGATGAGCTGAACTGCACGCTGTTGATCCGCGACGGCCGCAAACTACTGCTCACCGATACCGGGCGCGTCGTTTTTGAACGCGGCCAGGCGATCTTGGGCGAGTTCAGCCAGCTGGAGTCAGAGCTGAGCGATATCAACCACCTGCATAAAGGGGTGCTGCGGCTTGGCATTCCGCCGATGGTCGGGATGTTGATGGCCGAGCCGATCAGTCGCTTCCGCCAGCGCTACCCGGGCGTCGAGCTGAAGATCGCCGAGTTTGGCGGCCTGACGGTCCAGCAGGCGGTCAGCAATGGCGAACTTGATATGGCGATGACCGCCCTGCCTGTCGAGGAGGATAGCAGCCTCACCATCCTGCCGTTGTTCAATCACCCGCTGTGCGTCCTGACGCCAAGAACCGCGGAGTGGGAAGGTAAAACCTCGCTCTCGCCGGCCGAGCTGGCGTCGCATCCGCTGGTTATCTACAACGAGGAATTTGCCCTTAGCCAGCAGCTGATGCGGCTGTTTGCCGAGCATGACGTGAAGCCACGTATCGCAGTGCGCAGCGGCCAGTGGGATTTTCTCGCCGCCATGGTGCAGGCGGGCATTGGCGTAGCGATCCTGCCGGAACCGATTTGCCAGCGTCTCGACCGGCAGAATTTTTGCTGGATCCCGTTGCAAAGCGAGCTGCGCTGGGAGCTGGGGATGATTTGGCGGGAAGGCGTATATATGTCGCGCAGCGCTGAAGCCTGGCTGACGTGCAGCAAAGCGTTCTGGCTGGAATAATTCCCTGGTGACAACGCGTTCCGCAAGGGAAGGGGTAGCCCGGGTCAGGCGCTTGCGCCGCTGCCCGGGTTTCCCCCGGTCGCGCTAACGCTTACCGGGGCTACACATTTACTGCAGTCTCGCCAGTAGTCCGAATAAGCGTCGCGCTATCCGGATTACAGGTTATTGATCTTCGATTAACAGCGCTTCCAGCAGGTCGAGATCGTGGAGCAGCTTCTGCAGCGTCTCGTTACTGATCTGCCGGGTGGCGCGCAGATGATACAGCTCGCCGCGCTCAGAGCGCAGCGCCGCCAGGCGGAAGCGGCGTTCCAGACTCTCTTCGAGCATAGAGGTTTCCACGTCGTTACGCCCATCGGCGCGCCGGCGCAGGTTACCGATCACCCGCGAACTGACTTCGGTCAGCAGCTGGGTATCGATATTCTCTTTGGTATCCGCCGCCAGACGCTCTTCCATCTTCTGGATCGCCACAATCGCCACGTCAGCCGTTGCCGCGCGCGCCAGACGCTCCTCTTTCCGCTGCTGCACATTATCGCTCGATTCAATGTGACGTAGCAGGATCGGCAGCGCAATCACCCCGACG
Source organism: Klebsiella pneumoniae (assembly GCF_000742135.1). Classification (GTDB taxonomy): domain Bacteria; phylum Pseudomonadota; class Gammaproteobacteria; order Enterobacterales; family Enterobacteriaceae; genus Klebsiella; species Klebsiella pneumoniae. The sequence goes on from NZ_KN046818.1 coordinate 291,693, forward strand.
AACAGCGAGAACAGGATCACCCCGGCGGCGAGGAAAATCAGCTCATAGCGCGCCGGAAAGACATTCCCGTCAGGCAGCAGCAGAGGAATGGAGAGCACACCGGCGAGGGTAATCGCCCCGCGCACCCCGGCAACGGAGGAGATCAGCAGCTCGCGCGTAGTCCAGGAGCCAAACTCCATCGGCTTCTTCTTCAGGAAGCGCTGACTGAGCTTACGCATCGACCACAGCCAGCCAAAACGCACCAGCATCAGCGCGGCATAGATCAGGATAATGTCGGTAAACAGCATCCAGGTCTCAACGTTGGGGTCGGCCTCCGCCGCCACCAGCGAACTGGAGAGGATATCCGGCAGCTGCAGGCCCAACAACAGGAAGACCATGCCGTTGAAGACAAACTCCAACATTGCCCAGGTGCTGTTGGCGCGCAGGCGCATGGCCAAGGGCGCGGTGCGCATCACGCCGGAACGGGTGATGGTCATCCCCGCCGCTACCGCCGCCAGGATGCCGGAGACACCGATATGTTCGGCAATCAGATAGGAGGCAAACGGCAGCAGGAACAGCAGGACAATCTGCGTGGCGGGTTCATCCCCGCCCCAGCGGCTGAGGAAGCGCATCGAGCGGCCATACGACCAGCTCACCACAAACCCGGCCAGCACGCCGCCAATCGCCACCTTCAGAAATTCTACGGTGGCGCCGCCAACGGTAAAGACCATGGTGCCCATCGCCACCGCGACGGCAAACTTGAGCGAGACCAGGCCGGAGGCGTCGTTCATTAGCGCCTCCCCCTGCAGAATGCCCATGATTTTCTTCGGTATCCGCCCTTCCCCAACGATGCCCGAAAGCGCCACGGCGTCGGTCGGCGACAGCACGGCCGCCAGCGCGAACGCAGGGATCAGCGGAATGCCCGGCACAATCCAGTAGATCAGAAAGCCGATGCCGACCACCGTCACGACCACCAGCGCTAGCGCCAGGCCGAGGATCTCGCGCCCGTGTTCAATAAATTCGCGGGTTGGCGTTTTCCAGCCGTCGGCGAATAGCAGCGGCGGGATAAACAGTACCAGAAACAGCTCTGGATCAAATTCAACGTGCAAACCAAAGGTCGGCCACGCCAGAAGCGCGCCAATGGCGATTTGCATCAGTGGAAGTGGAACCTGAAAGGGCAGTACGCGCGTCACTACCCCGGAGAGTGAGACCACAAGGGTCATGATGAGGATGGTAAAGAATATTTCCATGTGTTCCCTGTTTGCTGCGTTTTCTTTTATACCTGTAAGGCGTCGTGCCTGTGAATCATACGCTACCCAGATTAACGCAAATGGAAACAGGATGTGGCTTAAAAATAAAACGGGCGGCCTGAGCCGCCCGTGAGGAGCACGAAGGGTTTAAATCGCCCAGCCGCCGGCGTAGAACACCACCAGCGCCACAGCGATAATCACCGTGCCGAGGTTCAGTTTGCGCCACTCGCCGGAGACCAGACGGCCAATAACCAGGGTCGCGAAACCGATCATGATGCCCGTCACGATGTTACAGGTCAGCACGATAAACACCGCGGTGATCAGGCCAGCCATCGCGTCAACAAAGTCATTGAAATCGATTTTCGCCACGTTGCTCAGCATCAGCAGGCCAACGTACATCAGCGCCGGCGCGGTCGCGTAGGCCGGCACCAGATAAGAGAGCGGGGAGAGGAACAGGATCAGCAGGAACAGGACACCGACCGTCACCGCGGTCAGACCGGTTTTACCACCGGCCGCGGTACCCGCCGCCGATTCGATATAAACCGCCGCCGGCGCCGCCCCGACTAAACCGGAGAAGACGCTGCTCAGGGAGTCGGTGGTCAGCGCTTTACCGCCGTTGATGATCTGTCCGTCCTTATCCAGCAGGTTCGCCTGGCCAGCCACCGCGCGGATGGTACCGGTGGCGTCAAAGACCGCCGTCATCACCAGCGCCAGCACGCTTGGCAGCACGACCGGGTTGAGCGCGCCGACGATATCCAGGCTGCCGATCAGGGAATTACCCTGGCCATCGCTCAGGGATGGCATAGCGAAAATGCCGGAGAAATGGACGTTGGGATCGAAAATCAGGCCGACAATCGACACGCCGATAATGGTCAGCAGAATGCCGCCCGGCACCTTCATTTTTTCCAGACCAATGATCACCGCGAGGCCAATCAGCGACATCACCACCGGGAAACTGTCAAAGTTGCCCAACGCCACCGGCAAACCGTCCAGCGGGTTTTTGATCACCAGACCAACGCCGTTGGCGGCGATCAGCAGCAGGAACAGGCCAATGCCGATCCCGGTACCGTGCGCCACGCCCTGCGGCAGGTTACGCAAGATCCAGCTGCGGATGCCGGTTGCCGAGATCACCGTAAACAGGACCCCCATCAGGAATACTGCGCCGAGGGCTACCGGAATACTGATCTGCTGCCCCAGCACCAGGCTGAAGGCGGTGAAGGCGGTCAACGAGATAGCGCAACCGATCGCCATCGGCAGATTCGCCCATAATCCCATCGCCAGCGAGCCAACGCCCGCTACCAGACAGGTCGAGACAAACACCGCGGCCGGCGGGAAGCCCGCTTTACCGAGCATGCCCGGCACCACGATGACGGAGTACACCATCGCCAGAAAGGTAGTAAGACCTGCAACAATCTCCTGACGCACGGTGCTGCCGCGCGCCGAAATTTTAAACCAGGCGTCCAATGAACCGCCGGTACGCGCTGAAGGCGTAGACATAGAAAACTTCCCCTGAAAATTTTTATCGTTCGTTGATATGCGTGGTGGACCGTCCACTGCCAGTTAAACGCGATCTCCATGTACCGAATCGCAGCGCCAGGGGGGCCGCAAAAAAGCAAACGTTTAACTCCGCGCATACACTACGGTGGTCAACCTTATCGCCTCCCCCGGACAGCAGAAAAAAGGGGGAGCGAAACAGAAAGGCAAACGATTATCCGGCCTTTAGATAACCCTTTTCAACCGATGTTTATCGTATTTCGCTAAATTTCGCTTATGACGAACAGAAAATGACCAGCCGATGCGCAAACGTTATCGTCTATGCGCAATCCGCTAACAATTTTTTAGTGAGTTGCTTTCATTTATCGACGTCATCGGATCCGCTGATATCTCAGGCGCCGGGTAAGGTGAAGGGGCCGCCGCGCTCGATGGCGCGTTGCCAGGCCGGTCGCTGTTCCACTCGCTGACGCCAGGCCTCGATATGGACAAGGTCATGCATGCCGCCGCGCGCCAACAATGCCATCACCGGGAAGCTCATCTGGATATCGGCCATGCTCAGCCGCTCGCCAGCGAACCATGGCCGCGCGGCAAGATGGTCGTCAATGAACCGCGCATGGGTGGCCAGCTGCGGATCGAGCCACGTTTTCTGTATCCCCTTGCCCAGCAGCGAACCCAGCGAGCGAACGCCAAAGGGCACAGGGGGTTTGCCAAGGCTGGCGAACACCAGCTTCATTAACAGCAGCGGCATCAGCGAGCCTTCGGCATAGTGCAGCCAGAAGCGGTACTGCAGTTTGTCGTCAATTCCCTGCGGCTTCAACAACCCGCCGCTGTCCCAGGTTTCCTGCAAATACTCGAGGATCGCCCCGGACTCCGCCAGCACATAGCCGTTATCTTCCAGTACCGGTGATTTGCCCAACGGATGGATTTTTTTCAGCGCCGCCGGCGCCAGCATCGTTTTCTCCCGCTGATAGCGGACTATCTGATAAGGCAGCTGCAGCTCTTCCAGTGCCCACAGTACGCGTTGCGATCGTGATTGATTAAGATGATGTACCGTCAGCATGAGCCTCTCCCGTAGTTTGTTCAAATTAACTATAGAAACAGGCGCTCATTGCCGGGAAAATTTCAGCAAAATAGTGAGGAAAAAGCGACGGCAGATGCCATAGTTAAAGTGTCGACGCAAACCGGAACCTCCATCAACAGATTGCGCAATACTGAGGGACGTCGACGTCGGGGGAAACCCTCTCGCGAACCAGCGAGATAATGCGAAAGACCAAGACCGGAAAACAACTAAAGCGCCCAGTTGTGGCGCTTTAGTTTTATCACTCGTCTTCCAGCAGCCGGGCGCCGGTTCCCTCTTCCCCCAGTTTATCGCCCGGGTTGCGCAGCGGGCAGTCGCGTCGCGATAAACAGCCGCAGCCGATACAGCCGTCGAGCTGGTCGCGTAGCGCCGTCAGGGTATGAATGCGCCGATCCAGCTCCTCACGCCACTGCGATGACAGCATCTTCCACTCTTTTGCGCTGAGATTGTGCCCTTCCGGCAGCACGCCAAACGCGTCGCCGATAGTGGCCAGCGGGATGCCAATACGTTGCGCAATTTTGATAATCGCCACCGCGCGCAGAACGTCACGCCGGTAGCGCCGCTGATTGCCGGCATTCCGCTGACTGTGGATCAATCCTTTACTCTCATAAAAATGGAGGGCCGAGACCGCCACGCCGGTTCGTTTTGCCACTTCTCCAGGCGTCAACAGCATTTTGATGCGGGGTGATTTCTTTTCCATAAAGCGCTTTACCTCAAGTTAACTTGAGGAATTATACTCGCCTGCAGACAAAACGACGAATCGAGAATTGAGAGAGGCCGCTTTATGTCCCATCAGGATATTATTCAAACTTTGATTGAATGGATTGATGAACATATCGATCAACCACTTAACATTGATATAGTCGCCAGAAAGTCAGGATACTCGAAGTGGTACCTGCAGCGGATGTTCCGTACCGTGATGCATCAGACGCTGGGGGACTATATTCGCCAGCGCCGCCTGCTGCTGGCGGCGGAAGCGTTGCGAACCACCCAGCGGCCGATCTTTGATATCGCCATGGATCTGGGCTACGTCTCGCAGCAAACCTTCTCCCGGGTGTTCCGCCGCGAGTTTGACCGCACTCCCAGCGACTATCGCCATCAGATCTCCGCGTGACGCGGCGGCTGAGGCACGTTCGCGGGCGCGGGAGCATTGGCTAACCACTGCATAAACTCCCGCGCCGGCATCGCTTTCGCAAACAGCCAGCCCTGGCAATACTGTACGCCGCGCTTGTAGAGCCAGCTTACCTGCTCCGGCGTCTCCACGCCTTCTGCAATCGTCTTTAACCGCAACCCGCGCGCCATCTCGATGATATGTTCAGCAATCAGGTGGCTGGTGTTGTTGGTGGTGAGCGTATCGACGAAGGTTTTATCGATTTTGAGGATATCGACGTTCAGCGCGTGCAGATTATGCAGATTCGAGTAGCCGGTGCCGAAATCGTCGATGGCAATTTCATAGCCTGCTTCGCGGAACGCCTGGATCACCGGCGTGGTCTTCGGTACGTCGATAAACCCGCGCTCGGTCACTTCGATTTTGATTTGTCCGATACAGACCGCGTAGCTGTGCGCTTTCTCACTGATCTGTGAAATCAGCCGCGCCGAATGGAAATCCGACGCAGAGAGATTGATGGCTATATACAACTGTGGATGGCTGGCCAGAAACTCACCCATTTCATAAAACAGTTCATCCACCACGTAGTCCGTGACCTGGGCAATCATGCCTTCATTTTCCGCCAGCGGAATAAACTCCGCCGGGTTCATCACCGGACCCTCAAACCCAGGCCAGCGCAGCAGCGCTTCCGCCCCAACGCAGCGGTTATTTTTAATATCGATAATCGGCTGGTAGTGCAGGCGCAGCTGGCGGCAGCTCAGAGCCCGCTGCAGCATATTGCGCGGCGAGTGATACTGTCGGCGGGTGCGCGACCACACCAGCACCAGTAAAATACTGCAAATTATCCCCAGCGGCAGCGTCAGACTGGCCTGGTCACAAAAGTTGTGATAGTAGCTGGCCCGCGAGGTGGACATAATGACGGCGATGGGGCGAATAGCGGAGCGGGCGATCGTATACACCCGGCCATTCTGATTAAAAAAGGTATCGCCTTCGCGAATTAACGCATGGAGTTCCGCGGGCTCGACATTGTTACTTACCGAGAAAAAGAGGTTGGTTTTGGTATCGAAAACGCCATAGGCTAAATCGCGGTCGCTGGCGATCACCGAGCTGTACGAGAAGGGATTAACCACCACAACATAGGGCCCCTTCTGCATATAATTCATGGCAAAGCCCGGATAAAACGGCGTGTCCCGGTAATAGTAAATCGCGACATCCGGCTTTTTGGTGTAATTAGCCGCCGGCATCCGCCAGCCGGTTTGCTGATGAACGGACGTTGAACAGATAAAGCGCTGGCCGTTAGCGTAGATCAGATCTTCCACATACAGCAGGCCGCGCACAATATGCAGTAAATAACGCTGGTGATCCGCTGAACACAACTCACCGCGATACTGGCTGGCTTTAGCCCGAGCCTGATCCGCTTCCCGGATGACCATTTCCGTTTTTTGCAGCGCCAGCTGCGAAAATGAGTGTAATTGATCAATGGTTTCGGCTTTAGCCCGCAGCTGGGCAAACCACAATGCCAGCACCACTGGCAATAAAATAACCAAACCTGTTCCGATGACTCTTAGCGCCTTATGCGGCGCACTGTCACCCATTTACGCTTACATCCATGCGATATGCCTTAATTAAGGTAGCCCGAACACGTTAGCAATCGCGATTGCGATAGACATCAGCTGACATCCGACAGCCCTCACGAGCGTCAGTTTTACCTCTGATGGTGATGAATAATACTTATTTATCAGGTATTCGGAAGATATTCCGGCAAGATTAAGAATAGACGCGCATCTGACTCGGTTTCTCCGTGTAATAAACAAGAACAGGTAATAAAACCCGCAGAATAATAATCATTAGGCAGTGAATGAAAATATGCTTCCCGGGGTTGCTCACCAATATCCACACAAACTTCATAGTTATTAAACGCAGCAAAAGCTCATTTTTTGACTGGTGAATAAAGCGCCAAATGTGATATAGTTCACACAAGTTGATGAAACAGAAATGGCGTTTCATCACTCTCTAGTACGCCAGTTGAGACCAGAGCGCTATGCCATCGTCAGTCGCGTCAGGTCGTCCATGGCTCCCGACTTTCTTTGAGGATAGGTTAATGGCTTCCATTACTACCAGTGTCGTATTATTGCGCTGGCCCCTGGTGAGCGCGGTACTGATGTTTCTCGCCAGCTCACTGAATATTCAGCTTCGCAAAAGCGATTACGCCGGTCTGGCGGTGATCTGCAGCTGCCTCGGCCTGGCCGCCGCCTGCTGGTTCGCCACCGGTTTGCTCGGTATCACCCTGCTTGATATGGCCAAAATCTGGGGCAATATCAAAGATGTGATGATTGAAGTCATGAGTCAGACGCCGCCAGAATGGCCAATGATGATGACCTGAGGTTAAAAAGCTTCCCGACGGGAAGCTTTTTCGTTTTCTGCAGCCCTTATTTCCCTAATTTGGCCATCATCTCCGGACGCATAAATTTATGGATCACCACCATAAAGAGCAGCGATGGGGCCAGCAAAATCAGCGCGGTAATCGACGAGACCTGATAGTTACCCGACATGCTGGCGTTATAGAGCAGCAGCGGCAGCGTGGTGATATCCGGCGCCCCGACGAAGAAAGTGCCGGTAAACTCATCCAGCGACTCCAGAAAAACAAAGATGCTGGCGGCAACGATCCCCGGCGCCGCCTGCGGCAGCACGATGTGCCAGAAGGTATACATCGGTCCGGCGCCCAGGTTACGCGATGCCCGCGCCAGCAGCGGGTCGATGGCTGAAAACGCGGCCACACAGATCCACACCGAGTACATCAGACCGTGGACGCTATGCACCAGCACCACCCCTGCGATACTGCCGTTCAATCCCCACTGATAAAACAATCGGGCAACATTCATGTATACCGTCAGGTTAGGAAAGGCCTGCGGGATAAGAAATAGCAGCATGAACAGCATCCGTAATGGCATTTTCCGCCGGGAAAGCGCATAGCCGGCGGGTACGGAAATCAGCAAACAGACCCCCACCGATAACAGAGCGATCAGCACGCTGGTTAACAGCGAGCTGGAGACATCGCTGTATGGATTGAAAACCTGATACCAGTACTTCAGCCCCCACCGGCTGGGCAGCGAATGGGGAAAATACCAGCTTTCCGCTACGGTCCAGATCAACAGGTTCAGCAGCGGACCAAACATCGCCAGCAGCATAAACAGCAGCAGCAGGGTCTGCAGCACCGGACTGGCGCGCACTTTACGGCGCCCTTTCACCCACCATGCCGGGGTTGATACGAGGGCCAGCGCTTTCATGATTCACCGCCTTTTTGCTGCAGGCTGTGGCGCAGGTAAAACCACGACAGCGCGCCGCAGATCGCCAGCGACACCACGCCAAGCCCATTCGCCACCGCGTAATCACCATAGGAATTGACGCGAAACGCCATATCCACGGTTAGCATCGTCGGGGTTCCCACGCCGATCATCAACGGTACCGACAGCACCGACATCATGGTCACCGTCGACAGCACCAGCGCCACGCCGATAGTCGGCAGGACCTGCGGCAGCATGATATCGAACAGGATCCGCGGCCGGGAGGCGCCAAGATTACGTGCAGCAAGGATCTGCGACGACTCCAGCGCCGCCATCGCCCCGCAGATCAGCAGCGTGGCAAAGGCCAGTTGCTTCCAGACAAAGGTGATCACTATCCCTTTCCATCCCAGCCAGGAGAGCGTCTCCAGCGGCGTGACCAGGTCGGCCGCCACCAGCGCATTGTTCATCAGGCCATTTTTGGCGAGAAAAGTGCGCATCATCTGGGCAACAACGATAAAAGGAATAAACAGCGGCAGGCGATACAAAAAACCCAGCAGACGCACAACGGGTCGGCAGGGTGACAGCGCAATCACTGCCGACAGGGTAATGGCGAGCAGCGCTAACAGCGCCACCGAGATCAGCACAATAAGCAGCGAAAAGAGCACATCGCTGGCGTAGAGCGCATAGACCTTGCGGAAGTGATCGAGGGTGAACGGCTGTCCCGGCGCGGTAAACGCCGAGACCAGCGAAAACCCCAGCGGATACAAAAACAGGATCGCGATCATCAGCGCCGCCGGGGCAACCAGCAGCAGATATTTTAATGAACTGGACATAATAAACCTGGCGTCAGCACAAGCAAGCGCCCGGGACGGCGGCCCGGGCTGGAAAAAGGTTTAATTAGCCACCTGGCTTTCGTAACCCTCTTTGATATCGTCAAAGTAGGGGGCGATCGGGAAGCTTTTGCCATACTTCGCCAGCGCTTCCGGCGAGATTTCGGCAAACAGCTTTTGCCAGGTCGCCGCATCCAGCTTCGGCTTCACCTGCCCGGCGTCGATGCCCGGATACCAGTTGAACTGCTTGACGATCCCCTGCGCCTGCACTTCCGGGCTGGTGGCCAGCGCGATAAAGTCGCGCGCCAGCTGCGGATTCGCCGCCTTCGCCGGGATGACGTAATACATCGGCTGGCCCGGCATGCCCGGCGCCAGTAAAGCAAGCTTGATCGACGGCGGCAGCTTGCCCTGATCTTTCCAGCTATAGAACATATCGACCCACACCGGGCCCATGGCGATTTCCCCCCGGCTCAGCATATCGAGCGTCCCGGCGTTGCCCGGGGTGAAAGTTACGTTTTTATTGAACGCCTTTAGCTTCTCATAGGCCTGCTGCCAGCCTTTTTCGACGCTTTTATCATAGGGCCCGGCGGAGAGACGCTGGGCGTCGGTCCCGTAGGCGTAGATCCAGCCCACCACAAAGCTGACGCCGGACATGCCATTCTTGATGCCGTTATAGCCAAAAGCCTGCGGGTGTTTCTGCGTCCAGGCCACCAGCTCGTCATACGACGCCGGCGGGGTAGTGACCAGATCGCTGTTCCAGGCGATAGCGGTCTGGCTTAAGAACATCGGCATCACGTATCCGTCAACGTTAACGCCCAGCGCCTGGGTGGCGCTCGGCGAACTCACCATGCCGCCGGTCTGAATATCCTGACGGTATTTTTGCAGCAATCCCTTTGCCACCTGCTCACCGCCCGCCTTCTGGTGCACTACCGCGACGTCGATATCCCACTGCTGCGCGCCGCTCTCCTGCTGGGCCGTTAGCTTCTCGCTAATTTTATTCGACCCGGCGTCGCCGGGGCCGGTACCGATCACCCGCACCTTGACGCCGGGATGAGCGGCTTCAAATTTTGGCCCCAGCCAGGTTTTTACATAATCCACCATATTCTGATCGCCCGCGGTGGCGACGTTGAGAATGGTGTCGGCCTGTGCGCCAAGGCTCAGGAAGAGGGTCGTTACGATCGCTGCTTTCGTCTTAGTCAACATGGATTGTCCCCAGAATGAACACGCTGATATCACTGTGATAGTGGTAAAGGAAAAATATGCAGGGCCGGCGTTGGCACATGGAGCCGAACGCGGCTTTTTGTCGGCCAGCACTGCGCGGCATCCGCCAGCAGCAGGCGGTCATGGCAGCGCACGCTGTGACGATACAGATTGCCCAGAAACGCGCTTTGCTCCACCACGCCTTCCAGAGCCAGCCCCTCCTGCGGCGCAGGCTGCGTTAATTCAGCGAGCGCGGCATCGGCGCTGCGAAAATAAATAACGTTGTCACCCTGCTGAGCGGCAGATAAACCGGATATTGCGGCAGCGGATAATTCACCGGAAATTATTTTATTATCGGCCCCCATAAAATCAGCGACGAAGGGCGTCGCGGGGCGTTGATATATTTCTTCCGGCGTGCCGGTTTGTTCAATACGCCCCTGATTTAATACCGCAATGCGGTCCGCCATCACTAAGGCTTCCTGCTGATCGTGGGTGACAATTAATGACGTGAACCCCAGTCTCTTTTGCAGAGATTTAATTTCATGGCGCACATTCAGGCGCACTTTGGCATCCAGATTAGATAACGGCTCATCCAACACCAGCACCTGGGGCTCTATGGCCAGGGCTCTCGCCAGCGCCACCCGCTGCCGCTGGCCGCCCGACAGTTCGGTCACTTTCACCTCGCCAAGCCCTTCGAGATTGACTATTCGCAGCAGCTCCGCCACCCGCCGCGCGATATCCGCCCCGCGCCATTTGCGCAGCTTCAGGCCATAGCCGATATTGCGCGCTACCGTCAGGTGCGGCCACAGGGCGTAGCTTTGAAATACCATGGTGATATTGCGCTGCTCCGGCGCAAGATGAGTGATCGTTCGGCTGGCAATAGCCACCTCGCCGCTTTGCACCGGAATAAAGCCGCAGAGGGCGTTCAGCAGCGTGGTTTTTCCGCATCCCGACGGGCCCAGTAGAGCAATCATCTCTCCCTGCTCTACCGCCAGATCGATATTATGTAAAACCACCTTATCGCCATAACTAATTTTAAGGCCGGAGATCTGTAAATAACTCATATTCGCTACCTGAAAGCGCTGCTGCGGCATTTTTTTTAGCAAGGTGAACACGTGTTCATTTGGCTGTAAAAAAAATGCAACGTTGACTCGACATGATATGAGCCTACTTTGTCGGGTATTTATGACAATTTAATTAAGCGGCAAAAAATTTTGGCGAGGGTAAATGAAAATAGATGTGCTTGGCTGCGGGAGCGCCTTTTCCTGCACGCAAAATACCTCCGCGCTGCGGGTGATCGATGCGGACAACAAACAGTGGTTAATCGACTGCGGCCCCACCGTTCCCCGCGCGCTCTGGCAGCGCGGCGGCGAGGTCAACGATATCGACGCGATCTACTTCACCCACGTTCACCCGGACCACTGCACCGGCCTGACGGCGCTACTGAACCACTGGAAAAGTTATTCCCGTCAGAAGCCAGTCATTATCTACTGCCAGCCGGCGCAGCAGCCGGTGCTCATGCAGCTGGCCGCGCTGGCGAACTGGCCGCAGGCGGACCTTGGTTTCACCATCGACTGGCAGGAATGCCGCGAAGCCTGGACGTGGCAGGACTGGCAGATCCGCACTGCCCCCACCCAGCATGAGCTGAGTAATCGCGCCATCCGCATCACCATTGCCGGGCAGACGCTGTTTTACAGCGGCGATGGCCGACCGACCGCCGACTCGATAGCCCTGATGGCCGGCGCCGGGCTGGCGTTTCAGGAGTGCGCCTCGGTAGCAGCCCTGGACGATGACGCCTCGCATGGCGATTTCCCCTCCTGCCTGATGCTGTTCAGAACGCTGCAGCTCCCGGCGCTGGGGCTCTATCACTGCGAGGATGCTTCCCTGTCGGCGCTAAAGCAGGCCTGTCAGCCGTGGCCGGGCTTATTCGTTTCCCGGGATGGACTCACCTTAACGCTGCCGCGTCCCACGCCCACTGACGAGACGTACCTCCTATGAACCCACGCAAACCCAGCGTCACCGCCCAGGATGTTGCCCGGCGAGCGGGCGTCTCCCGGGCAGTGGTGTCCCGGGCGTTGAGCAACAACGGCAGCATCTCTCCCGACGCCCGGGCGCGGGTACTGCGCGCCGCCGAAGAGCTGGGGTATCAGGTTAACTTTCTCGCCCAGGGGCTGAACCGCCAGCGCAGCCACTTAATCGGCGTGATCGTCTCGCGCATCAGCGATCCTTTTCGCAGTACCCTGCTTGATGCGCTGCTTAACGAGATCCAGCGCCAGGGCTTTCAGGCGCTGGTGAGCGAGATCCACAGCGAGCAGGATCTGGCGCAGACCTTGCGCCGTTTCGCTCAATTTCGCGTCTCCGGCGTTATCGTCACCTCCGGCCAGCCGCCGGAGGCGCTGGTGAACGAGTGCGTCCAGCAGCATATTCCGGTCGTGGGCATTAATCGACAGCCGACGATCCCCGGCGTGGATTACGTTTGTTCTGACAACGCCGCCGGCGCCGAACTGGCCGCCGACCAGCTGCTGCGCAGCGGCTGTCAGCGCTTTGGCTGGCTCAACCACCATCCTTCCACCTGGGCCGGCCGCATGCGCGGGGAAGCATTCGGCCGGGCGCTGCAAACGCGCGGAGTGGACGTCGAACGCCACCTGGCGATCCTCGCCTGTCAGCAAGAAGGTTACGCGGGCGGGTTACAGGCTGCGGCGCTCGCCGACGAGGCGCTGGAGGGGATCTTCTGCGCCAACGCCCAGCTTGCCTGTGGCTTTCTCGATGGAATGCGCCAGCGCGGCAGAGAGGCTCCGGCGGATTTTCAGCTGATTGGTTTTGATAACACGCCGACGACCGCGCAATATAGCTATCAGCTCACCACGCTACATCAGGATGTGGCGGCGATCGCCCGCCAGGCGCTCGCCCGGCTTCTGGAGCGCGCCGCCGACCCTTCGCAACCTTCACGCACCACCTGGGTGGAGGTAACCTTAATTCACCGGCGCACGTCGCCCTTTGTTATCTGAGAGCAGGACTATGACGGAAGCACAACGAGAGTCATTATGCGCCTTGATTCGCCAGGCAGGCACCCACGCCCAGGCGCTGCGCGATGCGGGATTACAGGTCGATAAAAAAGCGCGCCAGGACTTTGTGTCGCAGGCGGATCTCGCGGTAGAACAAGAGATTAAAGGCTGGCTGCAGGCCCACTTTCCCGAGGAGGGTTTCCTCGGCGAGGAGAGCGGTTTTGAAGGCGACGACCAGACCGTCTGGGTGCTGGATCCTGTCGATGGCACCACCAACTTTATCCTCGGCATGGATTACTGGTGCATCTCACTGGCACGAGTGTGCCAGGGCGAGCTGTCGCTCGGCATCATTTACGCCCCCGATCGCGATGAATTTTTCTTCGCCGCCCGCGGCGAAGGCGCGTATCTCAACGGTCGGCGCCTGACGCTACGCGAGCCGGAGCCCGATGCGGTGGTGATCGGCATGGGGCGCTCCAGCCGGGCCCCGGCCAGCGACTACGCCCGGGCCATCGACACGCTGCTCGACGCCGGTCTGGAGTATCGCCGTTTTGGCGCGGGCGCCCTGATGCTGGCGCATGTCGCCGCCGGTCAGCTCCACGCCTATTATGAAGCGCATATGAACAGCTGGGATGCGCTGGCAGGCATGCTATTGATTGAGGAGGCGGGCGGAACGTGCAATGCGTTTCTCGCCAATGCGGGCCTGCGGCGAGGCAACCTCGTGCTGGCCGGCTGCGCAAGCGTCCAGCCTCGACTGGCCGCCCTGCTGGCGAAATGAGGTCACGCCGCCGGTGTCTGACCGGCGGCGTGGACTGGCTAACGCCAGGGTTCACTGCGGGGAATATTATTCGGGCAACGCTTAATCGTGCAAAAGGACTGGTAAAAACAGGAGTCAGACCGCTCGCCACCGGCATGGTAAGGGCACGATGGTCGCTCACGTAATTTTTCCCACTGCGCCTCGTCGTACACCGTAATATTATAGATTTTTAATGAATGATACTGGTCATTAATTAAAACTCTCGAGGAATAGAGTCTTATCGACTCACCGGGCAACAGGATTACATCAGCCTCGTACCACATGATAAATTTCAAGAAACGCAGACTGGATATAGCCGAGAAGGCGATACCAGATTGCGGGCAGATCAGGGTATTAAGAATAGTCCATTTCATATTCCTTCCTTATAAAGATGCTACAAATTATTACAATATATAGTGATAGCATTCATTGTTATAAATCGCAAGCACCCCTGACAATTATGTGATTTAAGACAATTCCTAACAACATACTCCATTATTAGTAACGTTTCATTTCCCTCTCTAAATTTATGGTTAGGCCTGATGAAAAACAGCCAAATTAACCTTAAAAAAGAAAATATAATAAAAAATAAGATAATATAAACTTAATTGACAATACGTCTTAGTCCCTCTGGATGAGGCCTCAGCCATTGGTATTAGATGATGCAGCACTGAGTATTACCCGCGGTTTGGCAAGAAGAGAGGACCATAGCAGGCAGCTATTTATTGCGTGGTTACCTCGTCGTACGTCACCAGGTCCGCGAGGCCCGCAGACCGCGCTCGGGTAAATGTCGCGGGTGTCCCGCCAGATCGCATTCCTTAGCGATAATATCGACATAGCGGTTGAGTATATTCTGCTCAATCGCTATGTCGGAGGACAGTCCACAGAATATAGCCACGCCGGTCTATCAGGCCCCGTTGGAGCCCTACCAGGTTTTGCCGATATTAAACTGAAACTGTTCTGCTTTATCACCATCGTACTTTTTAAACGGCTCTGCCCAGGAGAAGACCAGTGGACCGAGGGGAGACATCCACTGCACGGCAATCCCCGCGGAGAGACGAATATGACTCGGATCGCCGTAGTCAGGGATCCCTGCCGCCAGCGTCTGCGCGGTGTTGTGCCAGGATGTACTCCAGACCGTCCCCGCGTCAACAAACAGCGAGGTTCGCAGACTATCGGCGTATTTGTCATTCACAAAGGGGGTTGGAATGATAAATTCGCTGTTCAGCACCGCCATGGCATTCCCGCCGACCGCATCAGACGAGGCGTCCAGCGGGCAGGCGCTATAGCTGCTTTCGCTACCGTTACAGCGGTAATAGGCCGCTTTAGGCCCAATGGTGTTAGAAGAAAATCCGCGCACTGACGACGAACCGCCAGCGTAAAAGTTATCGTAGAACGGCACACTTTTGCCGTCTAACCCGCCGGCATAGCCTGCGCGCAGGCGTTCCATCCAGACCCAGCGCTTGTTCTCGCTCAGCGGCAGATACTGGGCAGTGTCAAAAGAGAGTTTGTAGTAGCTATTATCCGAACCGGGGAGCGTCACTTTACCGCTCAGGCTGCTCTTGTTTCCCGCACGCGGGAAGAAGCCGCGATCGAGATCGTTGTAGCCCCATCCAAGACTCACAAAATAATCGTTGGCGCTATATTTTGCGCCGCTGTCGCCATCTTTCGTCACCACGCTGGGCTCGATTCCCCGAGAGCTGAGGTAGCGCCAGGTCGTCAGCTCCGGATCCATATTGGTCAGGCGATTATGGACATAATCCAGTCCCAGGTTCAGGGAGTTATTTTCGCTAATGGGAAACCCTAGCGTACTACCTAAACCATAGCTCTGCTGGTTGTAGCTCCCGGCATCCGCATCAGAAGCATCATAGCTGTTATAAAAAATCTTTCCGCCCAGGCTGATGCCATCTACGGTAAACCACGGGTTCGTCGCCCCCAGTTCAAGATAAGACTGGTAGCTGTTGCGCGTCCCATTGAAGCTAACGCTATTACCCGTTCCCAGCCAGTTATCCTGCGTCACGCCAAGCTGATAGCTCACGCCGCTGTCCGTACCAAATCCCAGGCCCACATTGAATGAGCCGGTGTTGCGCTCCTTCACCTTGTAGACCACATCGACCTGATCCGCCGTTCCATTGACCGGAACGATCTGCTGTTCAACGTTCTCAAAAAAACCCGTTCGATCAAGACGTACCTTCCCTTGATCGACTTTTTCGTTGTTGAGCCACGCCCCTTCCATTTGGCGCATTTCACGACGCAGCACCGCGTCCCGGGAGGTGTCGTTACCGGAAAAGCGGATCTGGCGTACCGAGTAGCGGCGGCCCGCGTTGACCTGAATATGCAGCACCACGCGGTGATGCGCATCATCGATTTCCGGCGTGGACGTCACCTGCGGCCAGGCATAACCATACTTACCAAAGTGCTTTTTGATCTCATTTTCAACCGTGGTGACTTGCGCCCCGCTATACCATGCCCCCGCCAGCGGCTGGGCAAGCGCCTCGATCTCCGGCCCATGCTGAGCCAGATCGCCTGTCACCTGAGTTCGGTCGACCCGATAACGTTCGCCTTCATTGAGGGCGATAGTGATATACAGGGATTTTTTATCTGGCGTCATACTGACCTGCGTGGACTCGATAGCAAAGCGCGCATAGCCGCGATCGAGATAAAAACTGCGCAGCGTTTCCAGATCGGCTTCCAGCTTCTGCTTCTGGTATTTTTTATCGGCTACCACGTTCCACCACGGCACATTATCACGTAGCTGAAGCTGGTCCAGGAGCGTCTCTTCCCGAAACGCCTGATTACCGATAATGTTTATTTGTGCGATTTTCGCCGAGATGCCTTCCTGAAAAACGAACGTTAAGTCAACGCGATTACGCGGTAACGGGGTCACCACCGCGTGAACCTGCGCACTGTATTTCCCCGCGCTGTAATAGAAATCCTGCAACCCCTTTTCTATTTCGCTAAGCGAATTTCGATCCAGTGCACTACCTGCAGAAATACCGGACGCGGTGAGATTTTCCTTTAGCGCATCATCCTTCACTGCCTTATTCCCGGAAAAACTGACGCTGGCAATAGTGGGCCGTTCCTTAACCTGCACCACCAGCGTTTTCCCATCGCGCAGGATCTGCACATTTTCGAAATTGCCGCTCGCATACAGCGCGCGCACTGCCTCGCTGACATCTTCTGGCGTCACCGCATCTCCCGCGTGCAATGGCATACTTAATAGCGCCGCCCCGACGGTCACGCGCTGTAGCCCTTCAAAACGGATATCATCAACTTGATATGATGTTGCGGCATATAACGTTAAAGGGGCGATCAATAATCCGCTGATGATATGAGTCTTTTTTAACATGAATGTGTCGTCTACGAGATAATGAGCAATAGCAGTGTTCTGCTGGCGTTGAGCTTATTTGTTCAGGATGCATCTCTAAAATATGCGACAGAAAATAACCTGAGCGAGGCGCAGAATTACATGCAATTATGGCGACAAAATGGAGAAAAAATGGATATTAAAGCATCTTTAAAAATATATTTAATGATGGAACTTTTTCTGAAGCGCATTGTTCTAATGGCCAACACCAGTACTATATTTAGATTTGCCTGAACGTTTTATTAATAAAAAGCCCCCTTTCTTATTAATGGAAAGGGGGAAGGATCTCGTTAGGAATGATGCTCTCTGGGATCACCAGGAACAGGGAGAAAAATAACCTGCAACCCAGCAGATTTAATGAAGAGAAATTGAATAAATTATGCAACTGATATCACAACATTCTACCCCGAATTCACCGCCAGACGCCGTTGGCAAACATCTCCATATTTTCCTCAAAATAGCAGAATACAGTAGGGTCGCCTTATCAAGGCATCAAGGAAAGTCTATCGTTATCTACAATAGCCAAGCAGTGGCGCCTCGCCAGGGAAGGTGAGGCATAGGTTTCGCCATCCTGCCGCCTCCCATCATCAGCCACAGGGAACTGCGTATGACACGCTTACTCAAGACAATCTTGCCCATCATCCTCTGCGCCCTCTTCGGGTTATCGTTCGCTTCACCCACGCAGGCTGTCGCCAGTCTGCCGATCGTTCTTCCCGCGCTGACATGCGATGCGCTAAGCGCTACCGACTTCAGCGCGGCCGTTGGCGCAAAGGTCACTATCAATCACACTGAAATGCAGACCTCCGCGCAGGGAAGCTGGTGCAAGGTGAGCGCCACTATCGCCCCTGAGATTGGCGTGCAGATTGCCCTGCCGACTCAACGCTGGAGTCAACGTTTTTTGCAGGTCGGCTGTGGCGGACTGTGCGGGAGTATTAACCTGAGTCTGTCGAATGCCAGCGGCTGCCTGCCGGCAATGAACGGCGAGTTTGTGGTGGCAGCAACCGATATGGGGCACCATGGCAGTATGATGGATGCGTCATGAGCCGAAGATCCGCAAAAGCGCATCGATTTTGCCTGGCGCGCCAACCACCTGACCGCCGTGCTGGCCAAAGCGGTGATGCAGACGCTTTACCGCCAGCCGCCAAAGTATGCCTACTTTATGGGCTGCTCAGACGGCGGTCGCGAAGCATTGATGGAAGCGCAGCGCTTTCCGCAGGATTTTGACGGTATCAGCGCTGGCGCGCCAGCGGCCTTTTTCCAGTTTCAGAACTCCTTCTTCCACGGCTGGAATGTGGCCGCCAATCAGCGCCCGGACGGTACCGCTATCCTGCTGAAAAATCGCCTTCCTCTGATTCACCAGGCCGTGCTGGCTCACTGCCCGACGCTTTCCGGCGTGCAGGATGGTATCCTGCAAAATCCGTATGCCTGTCAGTTCTCTGAGTCATGGCTCCCCCGCTGTCCTGCCGATGCTCGGGATCGTTCTACCTGCCTGACGCAGGAAGAGATCGAGGTGGTGAAAAAGCTCTACCGCGGGGCTTACGACAGCCACGGCGCCCAGTTCGTCGCGGGCGGTCTGCCGCTGGGTTCCGAGCTACGCTGGCCGGTGCCCGAGACGCCGACCGGCCACTCAATGTCGGAAATGATGGTACTACCGGCTCTGCAATCCGTGCTCCTGCCAGGAGAAAAACAGAAGATCCAATCGATGCGGGATTTCCCGCTTAACCAGCAGAATTTTGACGCCGTCGCCCAACTGGCGCCGCTCTATAACGCGGCAAATACCAATCTTCATGCCTATCAACAGCGCGGCGGCAAGCTTATCCTCTGGCACGGTCTGGCCGATGACTCCGTCAGTCCGGCCTTTTCTATCGCCTATTATCGCGGCGTAGAAGCAGAGATGGGCCATGCCGCAACGGATACCTTCCTGCGGTTATTCCTGCTGCCTGGGGTAGCCCATTGCGGTAATGGCGAAGGTTACGATCAAATTGATCTCCTTACTCCGCTGATGCGCTGGACCGAGGAAGGTATCGCGCCGCAGGAGATCATGGCCGGCAAACGGGCAACAGCCGCTGCCGACCTGCCGCCGATGACAGAAAAACCAGATGCGCAAACGCAGTTTCACGGCGTGCAGAAAGTCAGTCAGCCTTACGCTGACGCCGCTCCAGCTGTTATCGCGACTCGTCCGGTGTATCCCTTCCCGGCTATTGCCCGTTATAACGGGCGCGGCGACGTGAATGACGGCGAAAATTATCATGCAGAGCAAACTACCGCCTTTGGTCATCTGCAGCTGGCAAAACCCGCCAGCGACTATATTGGCCCTGATAATCAAAAAAATTATCAGGTTCGCCACGGCACACTCACTGTTCAATAAACCCCAGGGCTCCTCACTGAGGAGCCCTGCGTTATGGGATTGGCCGCAATTATGCGTAGCAAAACGCTCCAGCAATCGGTCTTAAGCGACCTGCTCTTGTGGATCGATAATAATCTGGATAAGAAACTGACCGTAGACGATCTGAGCGATATCTCTGGTTATTCCCCCTGGCATTTGTTTCGGCTCTTTCGTCATTATTTTGATCGTTCGCCAATGGAATATATCCGCCAGCAGCGCATGTCGCTGTGTTGCCGTTTATTACTGACAACGCCTGGTTACCGAATCGTCGATATTTGTATGATGGTCGGTTATGACGATCTCAGTGCGTTTAATCGTACCTTCAAAAAATATCATGCGCTCACGCCCACTCAGTATCGCTATCAGATCACGCGGCAAAAATAAGGAGGTCCCCCTCCTCCGCATCGCTGCGGTTGGGAATGGAAGGGGGACAGGGGATATTACAGAAGGGAAATAGCAGGATGCTATTATCGAACCCGGTCGGGATCAACGACCTTGCGCGACGGAAATCAGTATAAAAGGATATGTTGAGCTAATAATGTAGAGGGCGTGAAGATTTTGTCACGATTTATAACCGCCTCCTCCGCTCTCATCTGAAATAAAAAAACCGGGTCGCGCTGCACCCGGTTTACTCCTCATCAGGATCATCAGAAATGAGTATTAACGCTCATAAAGAAGGTCCGCCCCGACTCGTTATAGGTCTCGGCACCCGCGCCATACAGATAAGCTCCCGTCGTCGCGTTGCCGGTCGTTTGCGCATTCCCTGCCCGGTAGTGGCGGATATCAAACAGGTTATCTATCCCGCTGGTGAAGCTCAGATTTTTGTTCACATCCCAGGTCGCACTGAGGCCGACAATGCTGTATGGGCTGACTTCGTTTAGTTCGCTGCCGCTGACCGCCTCGCCCTTATAATTGAAGCGTTTTGGTTTCTGTCGGCCATACCAGGTAAAGGTGCTCTGCAGGGAGAGATCTTCACGAACCTGCCAGCTCAAAGTCGAGTTCAGGGTAAACTGCGGGATCACTGACAGCCGGTCGCCGGTCGTCTTATTCTTGCTCTGCAGCATCCAGGTCAGGTTATTGCTCCAGTTAACCGTCTCCCCCACCGGCAGATTCAGCGTTCCTTCCAGGCCTTCCACTAACGCCTTTGGTACGTTTTCCCACTGATAGATATTGGTGGTGCCGTTGCTGGCGGTACCCACCGCCGCATACCCTGACTCAATCTTATTGTGATAGTCGTTACGGAACCAGGTGATCCCCGCCTGATAGCCATCATGCTTGTACTCAAGACCAATCTCTTTATTAACGCTGGTCTCCGGTTTCAGATCGCTATTCCCCATCAGATAGCAGGCGGAACTACTGGCGTAACAGCCTTGACCGTTGCTGTAGAGAATATAGTTCGGGTTCAACTGGTAGAGGTTAGGCGCCTTGTAAGCACGGGCAATGCCCAGCTTCAGCGTCCAGTCGTCCGTCAGCTCTTGGGACAGGTTCAGTGAGGGACTCCAGTTATTGCCGACGATGCTGTGATGATCGAAGCGCAGAGCGGGTGTCAGCATGGTGCTGTCCGTTAGCGCCATATTATCTTCGGTAAACAGCGAGAAGATCTCGGCGCTGGAGTACGGGCTACGACCGGTAGCCGATACGCCATCGATAGTGCCGTAAGAGAGCGCCTGGGTTGTCGATACGCCATCTTTCATCCGCTGCTGATTCCATTCTGTCCCCAGCGTCAGATTCTGATCGACCCCCAGCGTAAACGGAATATTCACTTCACTATGTAGCAGGACATCGGCCAGATCGATATCTGAAAACTCGCTACTGGAGAAGATCCCTTCCGTACCGCCCGCCAGCCCTTCATCCATTCGCGAGTTACGGGTGTGTTCGTACTGGGCATAGCTGTTGCTGGTCACGCCATTATCCCAGCCGCCGGTCCATGTTACGCCGTAAGTTTGCCGGTAGAGACGGTTGGTCTCTTTCCCGTACATACTCTTCACCAGCGTACTGGTATTGGTGTTTTGTGTGTCGCCAGCATAGAGATTACCCTGGCGGCTGTAACCGGCCTCAAACTCCAGGGCCTGCATCGGGGCAAACTCCCAGCGCAGCTTACTGTGAATATCTTTGTTCACCACCCCTTCACGTCCGGCGGGATAAGAACCGGCGTAGGAACCGGTACGTTCCGCTTCATGCCCGGCGTTAATATCCTGTGCATCGGCCTGGGTTTTACTCAGATTACCCCAGAGATTGAAGCTGACACTGTCCGACAGCGGACCATTGAGGCTAAAGTTAGTACGTTTCGTCGCCCCTTCTTTACGGTGCTGCGGAGCATTCATATAGGTATTCCACGACCCGTGCCATTCTCGCGTGGTCGGTTTGGTCACGATGTTGACGACCCCGCCCATCGCGCCATTACCATAGCGCGCCGCCGCCGGGCCGCGGATCACATCGATATGATCGATCATCTCCGCTGGCACCCAACTGGTATCGCCGCGGGAGTCACGATCGCCGCGCCAGCCATACCGCACCGAGTTACGGCTGGTCACCGGTTTACCATCGACCAGCACCAGCGTATTCTCGGGCCCCATGCCACGGATATCAATTTGCCGGTTGTTGCCGCGCTGCCCGCTGGTGGAGTTGCCGGTCAGGTTTACCCCGGGCTGCGTACGAATTAACTCCGACACATCGCGGGCGGGGGGATGTTTGCGGATCTCTTCTGCGGTGATGGTCGACACGCCCGGCGCCTGCAGGTTCTGCCTGGCGGCGGTTATGACCATCGTCTCCTCGTGATTTTCGGCAGTGGCGGCGCTCTCGTCAGGCGTCGATTGTTCGGTCATGTTCTCTGCCGCCTGCAGCGGCACGCTACAGGCGAGCAGAGGAATGACGATCCCCAGCGGGAAGTGAGACGTGTATTTCATAGAATATGCCCTGTTTTCTGTTGCTGTCGGGCATAACGCCTTCCCCAATTGAAAAAACAATGGGATAAAATACTTGCCTCAGCGCGTCGCCAGATTTTGGCGCAGGTCAGCGCCTTCCCGGCATTAATGGGAATAAAAAAAAGCATGAGGCATAATAAAATTAAGTGCCCTGTTTCATCATTAGAGAAAAAGCGCTGCGCGCTATTCTTTGATAGCGTAATCCAGACAGCGTGTCATTAGAGTAATGTGCCGTGTTACGGTAATAAAAATGAGATTCATTATCAAGATGATAATAATCAATATCGGAGAAAAATAAAATAAACACCAACAATCAAAAGGTTACAACAAAACAGATGGGGAGAAATAAAATAAAAACATCATCATTATTTTCTATTTATCATTAAAAACACACATTTTCGCCATATTATCTCCATAGTTAAATTAAAGATAAAAACACATTAATAGTAAGCGATAAAATGGGAGAAAACTATTTGTCGGCATTGTTATGTTTTTTACGCCCTTGTCGTTCCCAGCTAACGGCGGCCGTTCTGCTAAAATAATCACATCCCCTGCGGAGTATTCCTCCATGAACGCCTACTCGCTATCACGTCTGTTTATCGCCTGGCTCACCTGCCTCGCGACACTGTTATTCGCTCCTCTGCTGCCGGCAGTAGAGGCGGAAAAAGCGCCGCCGGCAGCAGCCGAAGACAACACGCTATCGATTCATATCGACGATATGCTACGGCCATGGAGAGGCGATTTGCCTAGCATGATCGACCGTCGTACCATTCGGGTATTAACCACCTACAGCAAGACCTTCTTTTTTATTGATAAAGGCACCCAGCGCGGGGCGACGCACGACATTTTTATCGCGCTGGAAAACGAGCTGAATAAACAGCTAGCGAAGGATAAAAAGCTCAAACAGCGCCACCTGAAGCTGCATATCGTTTTTGTGCCGGTCAGTCGGGACAATCTCTTTATCGCGCTTAATGAAGGTAAAGGCGATATTGCGGCTGCCAATCTGACTATCACGCCCTCGCGGGAAGCACAGGTCGATTTCGCCCAGCCGCTCTACAGCAACGTGAAAGAATTACTGATCTCCGGCCCGGCTTCACCGAAGGTCGACAGCCTGGAGCAACTCTCTGGTCAAACCGTCTTTGTTCGCCGCTCCTCCAGCTATTACGACAGCCTGCAAGCGCTGAACGCCCGATTTGCCGGTGAGTCGCGCCCACCGGTGATACTGGAGGCGGCGCCGGAAGCGCTGGAGGATGAAGATCTGCTGGAAATGCTCAACGCCGGGCTAATTCCGCTGATCGTCGTCGATCAGCATAAAGCGTTGTTCTGGAAACAGGTGTTTCCAAAAATTCAGGTCCATGACAACGTGGTGCTGCGCGACGGCGGCGACATTGCCTGGGCGGTACGCAAAGACAGCCCGCAGCTGCTGACGGTACTGAACAACTTCGTCAAAAAGAATCGCCAGGGCACCACGCTGGGCAATACTCTCCTGCTGCGTTACCTGAAAAATGCTAAATATGTCAAAAATGCCGCAGCGAATAAGGAACGACGCAAATTCCTCGCGATGGTAGATGTCTTCCGCAAGTACGGCGATCGTTATGACGTCGACTGGCTGCTGATGGCGGCCCAGGGATACCAGGAGTCGCGGCTGAATCAGTCGGTACGGAGCCACGTCGGCGCCATCGGCGTTATGCAGGTGATGCCCAGCACTGGAAAAGAGCTGAAGGTGGGTGATATTAAACAGCTGGATCCCAATATCCATGCCGGCGTGAAATACATGCGCTGGATGATGGATCGGTACTATGCCGATGAGCCCATGACCCGGCTCGATAAAACGCTGTTTACCTTTGCCTCCTATAACGCGGGTCCGGCGCGTATCGCCCGCCTGCGCACCATGACTAAACAGCGAGGATTTGACCCGAACGTCTGGTTCGGTAACGTCGAAAATTTGACATCCTCCCCCACCTTCGCACTTCGTGACTCAGGAGGGGGATTCCCGTTAGTGGGTGACATCTGATCGCTCAGTGTCCGGTTCCTGCTTCAACAGGCGGCCTGACTGCACCATCCCTCCACAGGCAAGCACGGCATGTCCTGCCGCTAAAATATTACGTGCACCGTTGATATCGGCGTTCGCGGTGTAGCCACATATTTGACACTCGAATTTACTTTGTGACAAACGGTTCTCTTTCGCTGTATGACCACAGCAGGCACAACGCTGGCTGGTGTATGCCGGAGGTATCGCCAGAACCTGACCTCCACGCCAGAGCTGCTTATACTCAAGCTGACGGCGCATTTCGTACCAGCCCTGATCCAGTATCGAGCGGTTCAGGCCTGATTTGGCTCTGACGTTTCGTCCGTGCCGCTCCGCCGTACCTTTCGCCGACTTCGACATGTTACTGACCTTCAGATCTTCAATGACGATCATCGCGTGGTTATTGCTGATTGTCGTTGTGATTTTGTGAAGGTAGTCGCGGCGGAGATTGGCAATATGCAAGTGTTGACGCTGAATTTTTTGCTTCTGTTTTTGCCAGTTGGCGCTAAATTTAACTTTACGGCTTAACTGGCGTTGAAGCACTGCCAGCTTACGCTGGCTTGCTTTAAAACTATTTACGGGCTGATATACCGTGCCATCTGAAAGCGTGGCGAGTTTCGTTACTCCGGCATCCAGTCCGACCATTGACGTTGATTCATGCTTTGGTTTGTCTGTCTCAATTTCTACCTGGAACGACACATACCACTTGCCCGCTGACTGACTGATCGTGGCATTTTTGATTTTGCCGTTCACATCTTGCGATTGTCTGAATTTTATCCACCCGAGTCCCGACGGCAGTTTTACTCTGCGGTTCTCAAGGCGACAATATTTCTCAAAATTGACGAACCTGATTGAGTCTCTGCCGTCATTTTTCCGTTTCCATACAGGTTTTTTTGCTGCAAGTTTTTTATCAAAACAGCGTTTCCATGCACCGTGTAAATCCTTAAGTTTTTGCTGAAGGTTATCGGTGTAAGCCTCTTGCAGGTAGGCGAGTTCCGGTGTTTTCTTCCACACTGTGAGCATCCTGTTCAGCTCAAAAGCAGAGGGAAGTTTACCGCCTGACTCAAGAATGCGCGTCGTCTCTTCAAGCCCGTGGTTCCAGACCGAACGGGCACAACCGCATAGCTGACGCAAACGTTGCGACTGCTCTTCTGTGGGTTCCAGTCTGAACTTGTAGGCTTTCAGGATTAGCATATGTGCTCAGTGTGTAGTAGATATAATCGGTATCGTACCGCAAATCTGGTTAAATTCAATGCAAGAATACAAAATCAACCGTTCAAGACATGCTGCTTTTCTTCTGCATGTTCATCTCGTATTTGTGACCAAATACAGAAGGAAAATTCTCGGTGATTTACACTACATCGCTTTTCATCAGTATGCAGGTCAGGTATGCCGTGATTTTGGTGCTGAACTGAAAGAAAGTAACGGTGAGTCCGACCACGTGCATATGTTGATTGAGTACCCTCCCGCCGTTTACGTAATGAATTTCTGGACTTGCGTGGGGCTTACGACAAACCGGTACTGTGGT
Organism: Klebsiella pneumoniae; assembly: GCF_000742135.1. Lineage (GTDB taxonomy): Bacteria > Pseudomonadota > Gammaproteobacteria > Enterobacterales > Enterobacteriaceae > Klebsiella > Klebsiella pneumoniae. Next base: position 317,948 of record NZ_KN046818.1, read on the forward strand.
CTCGCTCATACTTTGCCGGTTCGTGCGGAGGTGCGCCGCTGGAGGTTGTAAAAAAATACATTCAGAATCAGCGTGGCTGATGGTTCTTCGGGCTTTTCAAGCCCGTCCAAATTCCCCTCCCGCCTTATGTCGGCGGGAGTACCCTTTGGAGGTTAAGATGGCGGCAGAAAAAATTGGCGCCGAGACGGTAACCTACGTCAGCAATATCTATAAGTATTACATCGCCTATCGGCTGATCGTCGATGACATGGCCCGCAAACAGAAAGCGACGGCCGTACCGCGGCAGGAGCCGGTGGCGCAGCCAGCCAAACCGCAGCCCAGCGTGGCGACAGCCGCCACCGCTCAGGTGCCCGTCATCTGAATCGCTCGTTACCGTAGGTCAAATTCCATCCTGAAATGACGGTGCAGGAATAACAAAGAAAAAGCCCCGGCGAAACCGGGGCTTTCTGTTTTCGACTGCGCAGACAGTGCGCCTAAGGCAAGCCTTAGAACGGGATGTCGTCGTCGAAGTCCATCGGCGGTTCGTTGGAAGGCGCTGCCGGGGCCTGCTGCTGCGGACGGGACTGCGCGCCGCCGCTGAACTGGTTGCCGCCCTGCGGCTGCTGCGGCTGACCCCAACCGCCCTGCTGCTGGCCGCCGCCTGCCGGTGCGCCGCCGCCCTGACGGCCGCCCAGCATCTGCATGGTGCCGCCCACGTTCACCACCACTTCGGTGGTATATTTGTCCTGACCGGATTGATCGGTCCACTTGCGGGTACGCAGCTGGCCTTCAATGTACACCTGAGAGCCTTTACGCAGATACTCACCAGCGACTTCCGCCAGTTTGCCGAACAGCACAACGCGGTGCCACTCGGTCTGCTCTTTCATTTCGCCGGTCTGCTTGTCACGCCAGGATTCGGAAGTTGCCAGCGTGAAGTTGGCGACAGCGCCGCCACTTGGCATGTAGCGTACTTCCGGGTCCTGCCCCAGATTACCGACGAGAATCACCTTGTTTACGCCTCTGCTGGCCATGTTCGTGTCTCCTGAATACGTTTCTTAATAGTGTAAACGCGCGAGTGTACCATTTCCACGTAGCATTTTAATAGCTGCGAGGCTGATTCCAGAGATAGTACCCGGCTACGACATTGTTGCACACTCGACCCGAATTTGCATTCCGATACTGTATATTCATTCAGGTTAAATTGTGTCATAATTAGCCGTTTCTGCCGTTTGTCCTTCAAGCAAACCAGGCAATCCGTGTATCTACCTACCGGGAAAGGTGAATGGATAAGATCGAAGTTCGGGGCGCCCGCACCCATAATCTCAAAAACATCAACCTCGTTATCCCGCGCGACAAACTCATTGTCGTCACCGGGCTTTCCGGGTCTGGCAAATCTTCACTCGCTTTCGACACCCTGTATGCCGAAGGCCAGCGTCGCTACGTCGAATCGCTCTCCGCCTATGCGCGACAGTTCCTGTCGCTGATGGAGAAGCCGGACGTCGACCATATCGAAGGGCTGTCGCCGGCGATTTCCATCGAACAGAAATCAACCTCTCACAACCCCCGCTCGACGGTGGGTACTATTACCGAAATTCACGACTATCTGCGTCTGCTGTACGCCCGCGTCGGCGAACCACGCTGTCCGGATCACGACGTGCCGCTGGCGGCGCAAACCGTCAGTCAGATGGTCGATAATGTCCTCGCCCAGCCGGAAGGCCTGCGCCTGATGCTGCTGGCGCCCATTATTAAAGAGCGCAAAGGCGAGCACACTAAAACCCTGGAAAACCTCGCCAGTCAGGGCTACATCCGCGCGCGGATCGACGGCGAGGTCTGCGATCTGTCGGATCCGCCGAAGCTGGAGCTGCAGAAGAAGCACACCATTGAGGTAGTCATCGACCGCTTCAAGGTGCGCGACGATCTGGCGCAGCGCCTGGCCGAGTCGTTTGAAACCGCGCTGGAGCTCTCCGGCGGGACCGCCATTGTGGCTAATATGGATGATGAGAAAGCGGAAGAACTGCTGTTTTCCGCCAACTTCGCCTGCCCGATCTGCGGCTACAGCATGCGCGAGCTGGAGCCGCGTCTGTTCTCCTTTAACAACCCGGCGGGCGCCTGCCCGACCTGCGACGGCCTCGGCGTGCAGCAATATTTCGATCCCGATCGCGTGGTGCAAAATCCCGAGCTGTCGCTGGCGGGCGGCGCCATCCGCGGCTGGGATCGGCGTAACTTCTACTACTTCCAGATGTTGAAGTCGCTGGCGGAGCACTATAAATTCGACGTCGAAGCGCCATGGGGCACCCTCAGCGCCAACGTGCAGAAAGTGGTGCTGTACGGTTCAGGTAAAGAAAGTATTGAATTCAAATACATGAATGACCGCGGGGATACCTCGGTGCGCCGCCATCCGTTCGAAGGCGTGCTGCATAACATGGAGCGCCGTTACAAAGAGACGGAATCCAGCGCGGTGCGCGAAGAGCTGGCGAAGTTCATCAGCAACCGTCCGTGCGCCAGCTGCGACGGCACGCGTCTGCGTCGCGAGGCGCGCCACGTGTTTGTGGAAAACACCCCGCTGCCGACCATTTCCGATATGAGCATCGGCCATGCGATGGATTTCTTCAACAATCTGAAGCTCTCCGGACAGCGGGCGAAAATCGCCGAAAAAGTGCTGAAAGAGATTGGCGATCGTCTGAAATTCCTCGTCAACGTCGGCCTCAACTACCTGACGCTCTCCCGCTCGGCGGAAACGCTCTCCGGCGGCGAAGCCCAGCGTATCCGTCTGGCAAGCCAGATTGGCGCCGGGCTGGTTGGCGTGATGTACGTGCTGGATGAACCCTCTATCGGCCTGCACCAGCGCGATAACGAACGCCTGCTCGGCACCCTGATCCACCTGCGTAATTTAGGCAACACGGTGATCGTCGTTGAGCACGACGAAGACGCCATTCGCGCCGCCGACCATGTGATCGATATCGGTCCCGGCGCTGGCGTTCACGGCGGCCAGGTAGTAGCGGAAGGGCCGCTGGAGGCCATTATGGCGGTACCGGAATCCCTGACCGGGCAGTTCATGAGCGGTAAACGCAAAATTGAAGTGCCGAAACAGCGCGTGCCCGCCAACCCGGAAAAAGTCCTCAAGCTGACCGGCGCGCGCGGCAACAACCTGAAGGATGTAACGCTGACCCTGCCAGTGGGCCTGTTTACCTGCATCACCGGCGTCTCCGGCTCGGGTAAATCCACGCTGATCAACGATACCCTGTTCCCGATTGCCCAGCGCCAGCTCAACGGCGCGACCATCGCCGAACCAGCGCCGTATCGCGATATCCAGGGGCTGGAACATTTCGATAAAGTGATCGATATCGACCAGAGCCCGATCGGCCGGACGCCGCGCTCCAACCCGGCAACCTATACCGGGGTGTTTACCCCGGTGCGCGAGCTGTTCGCCGGCGTACCGGAGTCTCGCTCACGCGGCTATACGCCGGGGCGCTTTAGCTTTAACGTTCGCGGTGGGCGCTGCGAAGCCTGCCAGGGCGATGGAGTGATCAAGGTCGAAATGCACTTCCTGCCGGATATCTACGTGCCGTGCGACCAGTGCAAAGGCAAACGCTATAACCGCGAAACGCTGGAGATTAAGTACAAGGGTAAGACCATCCACGAAGTGCTGGATATGACCATTGAAGAGGCGCGTGAATTCTTTGATGCCGTGCCGGCGCTGGCGCGTAAGCTGCAAACCCTGATGGACGTCGGCCTGACCTATATCCGCCTTGGCCAGTCGGCGACGACCCTGTCCGGCGGCGAGGCGCAGCGCGTGAAGCTGGCGCGCGAGCTGTCCAAGCGCGGTACCGGCCAGACGCTGTATATCCTCGATGAGCCGACCACCGGTCTGCACTTCGCCGATATCCAGCAGTTGCTAGAAGTCCTGCACCAGCTGCGCGATCAGGGCAATACCATCGTGGTGATTGAGCACAACCTCGATGTGATTAAAACTGCCGACTGGATTGTCGATCTCGGCCCGGAAGGCGGCAGCGGCGGCGGCGAAATCCTGGTCTCCGGTACGCCGGAAACCGTGGCCGAGTGCGAAGCCTCGCACACCGCGCGCTTCCTGAAGCCCATGCTGAAATAATTAGCGGGTAAGCTGCTGCCGGACCGGCTCCGGCAGCATTTTCACCGCCTGCTGATAAGACGCATCGACCAGGTAGTAGATTTGCGAATCCGGCAGCGAGCCATCCAGATAGACGGTGCTCCAGTGCGCTTTATTGAGATGCTGGCTGGGCCGGACATCGCGATGCTGCTGACGCAGCAGCTCAGCCAGCTCCGGACTCGCCTTCAGCGCGACCGCCGGCCGCTGGTCCTCAACCTCCTTCACCATGGCAAACAGCACGTCTGAGACCTTAATCTGCGTGGCTTTCCAGTCGCTGTGGACGCTCTGCTCTGCTCCCGGTTTCGCCATGCAGTACTGTAATAACTCCGAAATTGTCATCTTTTATTCCCCCATGAGCGTCGCAACGATGCGCCGCGAACCGCCGTGTATCCGATGCTCCCCCAGCCAGATGCCCTGCCAGGTTCCCAGCCTGACGCGCCCGTCCTCGACCGGCAGCATTAGCGACACGCCAAGCATCGATGATTTGATGTGCGACGGCATATCGTCAGGGCCTTCATAGTCATGTTCATACGGCGCATTGTCCGGTACGGCGTTGAGAAAATACTGCTCCATGTCATAGCGGACGGTGGGATCGCAGTTTTCGTTGAGCGTCAGGGAAGCGGAAGTATGCTGGAGCAGGAGGTGCAGCAGGCCAACCTTCACCCCGGACAGCCCGCGGATCTGGCCAAGGATTTCGTCGGTGACCAGATGAAAACCGCGGGATTTTGGCCCAAGCGTCAGGGTTTGCTGATACCACATCATTGACTCCTTTTGCGAATGAATCCTTCTAAGTGTGCAGCAATACGTGAAAAGGTAAAACCTTCCACCCCTGATTTTGCATAAAAAAACGGCAGCGCCGTCGCTGCCGTTTATCGCGTTCAGGCGGTCATCAGTATTCGGAATTGACGATTACTTCCTCGCCCAGCGCGCCAGCCATCGGCAACGGCTTATAGGAGGAGTTGGCGGCCCGCAGCACGCGGATGCCACGGGCGCCCGCTTCGCGGGCGGCGGTGATATCGTTATCCGAATCGCCGTAGAAAATCTTTATCTGCTTCGCCTGCAGCCACTGGGTCTTGGTGTTCTGGCCAGGCTTATCGCCAGCGAAAATCACCGGATTCATATTGGCGGCCGGGATGAGAAAATCATCCTGCAGGGTTTTAGAAACGGTTTCGGTTTTGGTCTGGCTGCGGCCGGTGACGAACCAGATGCTGTCCCCGCGCTTCACATGCATCGCAATCAGTTGGCGCGCCACCTCTTTCGGCATGCTGAATTCATCCCAGCCATTGTTCATTTTTTCCCAGAACTGCGGGTTTTTCAGGTAATCCTCGCTGCCGGGAGAGAAGGTTTTTTGCCCGCGCCAGAAACCCGGACTGGAGAAGAGGACGGTGTCATCGATATCAAAGCCGACGGCCATCGGCGGCCGCCCCAGCAGGCTGTTCTCAATTTGCGCCACCGAAACCCAGTGGATCGGCGCCTGCTCGGCCAGCTGGGCCACGTTGGTGCCGACCCACAGCGGCTGCGGCGTGGAGGCGCGCGCCACAACGGCGCTGTTCAGCGTGAACAGGAGAGAAGCCGCCGCAAGGGCGAGAGTAAGTTTGCGCATATTTATCCCTAAATCTATCAATCATTATTGTTTTCAATAATGTGCATGCTTATCAACGTCCCGACCTTACCCGCCGGCGGCATGGATGAAAAGCCTTTTTCGCGCAGATGTCATAGAAAAAGAGGATGATCACATCCGAGGGGTTGCCCCTGCCCGTTGACCGGCAGAGACAACCTGCTGGAGAGCGGCTTACATTACCGCGGCAAAAGCTTTCGCTACCTGCTGAACATTACGTGAGTTTAACCCCGCCACGCACATGCGTCCGCTGGCAATCAGGTAGACGCCAAACTCATCGCGCAGACGATCCACCTGCGCCGCGCTAAATCCGGTATAGCTGAACATCCCGCGCTGCTTGAGCAGGTAATCCACTTTGCTGCCCGGGGCAACCTGCTGCAGCGCGTCGACCAGCGCCTGGCGCATGGTCAGGATGTGCGCGCGCATGGCGTCCACTTCCGCCTGCCAGGTGGCTTTCAGAGCTGCATCGTTCAGCACCGTCGCCACCACCTGCGCGCCAAAGCTTGGCGGGCTGGAGTAGTTGCGGCGCACGGTGGCCTTCAGCTGACCCAGCACGCGGCCCGCGGTTTCGCTGTCTTCACAGACCACGGACAGACCGCCGACGCGCTCCCCGTACAGCGAGAAAATTTTGGAGAACGAGTTGCTGACCAGCATCGGCATCCCGGCGCTGGCGATGGCGCGAATGGCGTAGGCATCCTCTTCCAGCCCCCCGCCAAAGCCCTGGTAGGCGATGTCGAGGAAGGGGATCAGCTGACGCGCTTTCAATACCTCAACCACGCGGTCCCACTGGGCTGGCGTCAGGTCGGCGCCGGTCGGGTTGTGGCAGCAAGGGTGCAGCAGCACAATATCGCGGGCCGGCAGCGTTTGCAGCGTCGCCAGCAGGTTCTCAAAGCGCACGCCGTTGGTGGCTTTATCAAACCAGGGGTAAGTACTTACTTCGAAGCCAGCCCCTTCAAAAATGGCGATGTGGTTTTCCCAGGTCGGATCGCTGACCCAGACATGAGACTCAGGAAAGTAACGTTTGAGGAAGTCGGCCCCGACCTTCAGCGCGCCCGAACCGCCGACCGTCTGAATAGAGGCAATGCGATTTTGCTTAAGCGCGGTATGCTCTGCGCCAAACAGCAGCGGCGCAATCGCCTGACGGTAGCCGCTCAACCCTTCCATTGGCAGATACAGCGAGGCGCCATGCGGCTCGGCGTTCAGGCGTGCTTCCGCTTCCGCCACCGCCTGCAGCTGCGGGATAATGCCGTCATCGTTGTAGTACAGCCCGATACTCAGGTTGACTTTGTCGCTTCGCGGGTCTTCTTTGAAGCGTTCCATCAGAGAAAGAATAGGGTCGCCGGCGTAGGCGTCAACTTTTTGAAACACGCGATGTATCTCCAGGTTTACATGGGGCAGGTTCTTACACAATAAACCGGATATGACGGCAGGTCGAGAGGATGTTGAGGGGAAAGTGACCGCGCAGCGGTATAAACCGCTTTTTTGAGCGCCGCAGGCCTGGTGCGTACCGGATCAGCCTCTGTGCTATCCGGTACGCCAGAGGCTTAGTCGAAGTATTTCATGGCGACGCGGGAGGTCAGTCGCGTAATAAGTTCGTAAGCACTCACTTTCGTTATCTCGGCGATGCGCTCTACCGGGAGCCCCTCTCCCCACAGCACTACCGCGTCGCCGGCCTTATCCTGGGCCTGCGGTCCGAGGTCAACGCAGATCATATCCATCGCCACCCGGCCGACAATCGGCACTTCCCGGCCATTGACCAGCACCGGCGTGCCCGACGGTGCCGCGCGCGGATAACCGTCGCCATAGCCCATCGCCACCACGCCGAGACGGGTATCGCGTTCGCTGATCCAGGTGCCGCCGTAGCCGACGGGCTCCCCTGCTTTATGCTCGCGCACCGCAATCAGGCTGGACGTCAGGGTCATCACCGGCTGGCAGCCAAAATCTCTGCCGGTGGAGCGATCGTCCAGCGGCGACACGCCATACAGGATAATTCCGGGGCGCACCCAGTCGTAATGCGATTGCGGCCACAGCAGAATGCCGCCCGAGGCGGCGATAGAGCGCAAGCCCGGCTTGCCTTCGGTAAAGGTGGTGAAGATGTCCAGCTGGCGTTCGGTGGCGCCGCAGGTCGGCTCATCGGCGCGCGCGAAGTGGCTCACCACGTTCACCGGCTGGCGGACGTTTTTACACTGGCTCAGACGCTGATAAAACGCCTCGGCTTCCTCCGGGCGCACTCCTAAGCGATGCATGCCGGTATCCAGCTTCATCCACACGGTCACCGGCTCGGGGAGATCGGCTTGCTCCAGCGCCGCCAGCTGTTCGGGGCTATGCACCGCCGTATGCAGGCGCTGGGCGGCGATCACCGCCAGGTCTTCCGCAGCAAAAAAGCCTTCCAGCAGGAGGATCGGCTGGGCGATGCCCCCCGCTCGCAGGCGCAGCGCCTCTTCCAGGCGGGCGACGCCAAAGGCGTCGGCGTCGGTCAGCGTTCGCGCGGTCTCGAGAAGACCGTGTCCGTAGGCGTTCGCTTTCACTACCGCAACCAGTTTGCTGGCGTGCGCCAGTTCACGCAGACGTTGCAGGTTGTGTCGCAGAGCGCGGCGGTTGATAACTACAGTTGCCGCTTGCATTTGAATTCCTTAATAAAAGAAGGCGGAAGGATTACTCATCATCATACTGAGGACCGGCATAATTATCGAAACGCGACCACTGGCCGTTAAAGGTCAGTCGCACGGTGCCGATCGGGCCGTTACGTTGTTTACCAATGATAATTTCCGCGATGCCTTTAAGATCGCTGTTCTCGTGATAGACCTCATCACGGTAAATGAACATGATTAAGTCGGCATCCTGTTCGATAGAGCCGGACTCACGCAGGTCGGAGTTGACCGGGCGCTTATCGGCGCGCTGCTCCAGCGAGCGGTTAAGCTGCGACAGCGCCACCACCGGCACCTGCAGCTCTTTCGCCAGCGCCTTCAGCGAGCGGGAGATTTCGGCAATCTCAAGGGTACGGTTGTCGGAGAGCGACGGCACGCGCATCAGCTGCAGGTAGTCGATCATAATCAGTCCGATGCCGCCGTGCTCGCGGGCGATACGCCGCGCGCGGGAGCGCACCTCCGTCGGCGTCAGGCCGGAGGAGTCATCGATATAGATATTGCGCTTTTCCAGCAGGATGCCCATGGTGCCGGAGATCCGCGCCCAGTCTTCGTCGTCCAGTTGACCGGTACGAATGCGGGTCTGATCGACGCGCGACAGCGAGGCCAGAGAACGCATCATGATCTGTTCCGAGGGCATCTCGAGACTGAAGATTAATACCGGTTTGTCCTGCAGCATCGCCGCGTTTTCCACGAGGTTCATCGCGAAGGTCGTTTTACCCATCGATGGACGGGCGGCGACGATAATCAGATCCGACGGCTGCAGGCCGGCGGTCTTTTTGTTGAGGTCGTCGTAGCCGGTATTGACCCCGGTGACGCCGTCATGGGGCTGCTGGAACAGCTGTTCGATACGGGCGACAGTGGCATCGAGGACATCGGCGATGTTCTTCGGCCCTTCGTCTTTGTTGGCCCGGCTTTCGGCGATTTTGAAAACCCGGGATTCGGCAAGGTCGAGCAGATCTTCGCTGGTTCGCCCCTGCGGGTCGAAGCCGGCTTCGGCGATCTCGTTGGCCACCGAAATCATTTCGCGCACCACCGCGCGTTCGCGCACGATGTCGGCATAGGCGCTGATGTTAGCCGCGCTGGGCGTGTTTTTGGACAGTTCGGCCAGATAGGCGAAGCCGCCCACGCTGTCCAGCTGCCCCTGACGCTCCAGCGACTCGGCGAGCGTAATCAGGTCAATCGGGCTGCCGGACTCCTGCAGGCGCGCCATCTCGGTAAAAATATGACGGTGCGGACGGGTATAAAAGTCGTCGGCAACGACGCGTTCGGCGACGTCGTCCCAGCGCTCGTTATCCAGCATTAAACCGCCCAACACCGACTGCTCCGCTTCAATCGAGTGCGGCGGGACTTTCAGCCCGGCGAGCTGCGGATCGCGTTCGCGGGTTTCTGTCTGTGGTTTGTTGAAGGGTTTATTTCCTGCCATAGCCTAACATTTCACCGATCCGGAAAAGAGCGTGACAGTATAGCGAGAAAGCCATTGCCGCTAAAGAACCCATTAAGCGTGGCAGGCCTGAGGCGGGTAAGAAAATCCGTCGCCGCCGGCGCAGGCTGTTAAGCTTACTGAATAATCTCGGAACAACACAGGAGCGAACATGGCAACACGCATCGAATTTTCGAAACACGGGGGACCGGAGGTGCTTCAGGCGGTTGAGTTCACGCCACGCGATCCCGCAGAACATGAGATTCAGGTCGAAAACAAAGCCATCGGCATCAACTATATCGACACCTATGTTCGCAGCGGCCTCTATCCGCCGCCGTCGCTGCCGAGCGGCCTGGGCACCGAGGCGGCCGGCATCGTCAGTAAAGTTGGCCATGGGGTCACGCATATTAAGGTAGGCGATCGGGTGGTGTACGCCCAATCGGCGCTCGGCGCCTACAGCACGGTACACAATGTGCTGGCCGACAAAGCGGCGGTCCTGCCGGACGCTATCTCTTTCGAACAGGCCGCCGCGTCGTTCCTCAAAGGATTAACGGTCTGGTATCTGCTGCGCAAAACCTATGAAATTAAGCCTGATGAGATGTTCCTGTTTCACGCGGCCGCTGGCGGCGTGGGGCTGATAGCCTGTCAGTGGGCGAAAGCGCTGGGGGCGAAACTTATCGGTACCGTCGGCAGCGCGCAGAAAGCGCAGCGCGCCAAAGAGGCGGGCGCCTGGCAGGTGATTAACTATCGCGAGGAGTCTATCGTGGAGCGGCTCAAGGCGCTCACCGACGGTAAGAAAGTGGCCGTCGTCTACGACTCGGTGGGGAAAGATACCTGGGAGGCCTCTCTGGACTGCCTGCAGCGCCGCGGCCTGATGGTCAGCTTTGGTAACTCCTCCGGTCCGGTGACCGGCGTTAATCTGGGGATCCTGAATCAAAAAGGCTCCCTGTACGTCACTCGCCCATCGCTGCAGGGCTATATCACCAACCGGGAAGAACTGGAGGAAGCCTGCAGTGAACTGTTTTCGCTGATCGCCAGCGGGGTGATTAAAGTGGACGTGGCTGAAAGTCAGATCTATCCGCTGAGCGAAGCGCGGCGGGCGCATGAAGTTCTGGAGAGCCGGGTGACGCAGGGTTCGAGTTTGCTGCTGCCATAAGTTGGCAGAAGGGGCAAAAGTTTAGGGCTTCCACCTGGGAAGCCCTTACTTTTTTTTAGTTCGGCTGTATGTAGGGTACAGCGCGATGAATTCGTTAACGCGCTAATAGTGACAGATTTGCGCAGCAATGCCTACGCGGTTGTCTGCAAAATTGTTCAGGTTGTGACGCACCCCTCAATACCTTAGTAACGCCAACGGTTATTGTCGCGAAAAGCATTTCCGTTCGGGGATTTCAGCGCCCGAATAACCCACACCGCCGCCACCGCCAGCAGCAGCCACGGCAGTAATTTGATCATCAAGGCGAACAACCCGCCGACGAACATCAGCGCCGTCGCCACCACGATTGCCGCGATAATCCCCAGCAGCGATACACCGGTGACCAGCAGCATGACAAAAAATCCAATGACAAATAGCAGTTCCAGCATGGTTCTCTCCCCAAAAAATGAATACTTCACTCTGCAGGTATTACAAAAAGCATGCCAAACATAAGCACTTGACTTTAAAAGAAAACGCCCCGCGTCAGTGCGCGAGGCGTGGTCAATTTCACCAGGTTTTGGTCAGAAATTAACGTTTATCGGCCACCAGCTTCAGGGCATGCTCCAGCACCGCAATATCGGCGCCGGCTTTATGCGCATTTTCGCTCAGGTAGCGACGCCACTGGCGAGCGCCAGGGATCCCCTGAAACAGCCCCAGCATATGGCGGGTAATATGGCCCAGATAGGTGCCCTTGCTGAGCTCGCGCTCAATATAGGGGTACATGGCTCGCACCACCGCTACCGGATCGGCATCCGCGCCGGCGACGCCGAAAATTTCGCGGTCGACCGAGGCCAGAATGCCCGGGTTCTGATAGGCCTCACGCCCGACCATCACCCCATCCATATGCTCAAGCTGTACTCTGGCTTCGTCCAGCGATTTGATGCCGCCGTTGATCGCCATCGTAAGGTGGGGGAAATCGCGCTTCAGCTGCCAGACGCGGGGGTAATCCAGCGGCGGGATCTCGCGGTTCTCTTTCGGGCTCAGCCCAGAGAGCCAGGCTTTGCGGGCGTGAATAATAAACATCTCACACTCGCCCTTGCCGGAGACCGTCTCAATGAAATCGCACAGAAACTCATAGCTATCCTGGTCGTCGATACCGATACGGGTTTTTACCGTGACCGGAATCGACACCACATCGCGCATCGCCTTGATACAGTCGGCCACCAGCTGCGCATTGCCCATCAGGCAAGCACCAAACATACCGTTCTGCACGCGGTCGGAGGGGCAGCCGACGTTGAGGTTGATCTCATCATAGCCGCGCGCCTCGGCCAGCTTCGCGCACTGCGCCAGGGCCTGGGGATCGCTGCCGCCGAGCTGCAGAGCAACCGGGTGCTCTTCTTCGCTATAGGCCAGATAGTCCCCTTTGCCGTGAATAATCGCCCCGGTGGTCACCATTTCGGTATACAGCAGCGTATGCCGCGACAGCAGCCGCAGGAAGTAGCGGCAGTGTCGGTCGGTCCAGTCGAGCATCGGCGCGATGGAGAAGCGGTGAGCAGGGAAAACAGGTGACGTTGATTCAGGCATCATGGCGAATAAATAAGCATCCGGGTAAAAAGGGGCGCTACTATAGCATAAAGATACACCACAGGCGCATAGTGCGCCGCGCTTCGCCCCTCACCTGAAATGATTACTTTTTCCGCGGCTTGCCGTCGTGTGGACCGAAGAACTGCGGCGGATGGTCAACCCAACGATCCTGGCGCGTCGCGGCATAGCCGGGATTGAGCGGGTAATAAATGCGGTTGTACTTCTTGTTGGCCTCGCCCACCACCAGCAGACGAACTTCCTGCTCGGTATTATTGAGAAAGGTGTGGCAGATGCCGGTACCAGCGGGAAAACCCACGCTGTCGCCGGGCTCCAGCTTCCAGAGATAGCCGTTTATCCACACTTCCGGATAGCCCTCCAGCACGTAGATGAACTCTTCCTCATCGCTCTCCGCGTGTGGATAAGAGGTGCGCCGCCCGGGCGGCAGCCGCTCGTGGTGGATCCCCAGCCGGTTGAGACGTAAACCTCGCCCCAGCGGCGCGCCGATTGAAAAACGCTCCGGGCTGTCGGGATAAGTAGCATCGTCGGGCCCTTCCAGTTCGCGCCAGTGGCGAATGCAATCAGGTCGTTTCATCGTTTTCTCCCGAAAATGAGACACTTCAGATATAGCATACCCAGGGTCGGGCGTGTTGTGATTAAATCGGACATGGTGGTTTTAGCGAGCGGCTAAGGCGTAGTCTGCTCGAGAATAAGCGGCCAGCGCCCGGGACGGGCGCCGGTGCCGACAACCTGAAGTATGACCCGTATCACCTGCCGGCTCTCGGTGTTTTCTGAGGAACGTGATAAAGTAACAGATTCAAATTCACGCAATCCGAGGATGCTCATGGATAAGACCCCTTCGCAAGAGATGTTAGCGCATGCTGAAAAGCTTTGCGCACAGCGCGGCGTACGCCTGACTCCACAGCGTCTGGAAGTGTTGCGCCTGATGAGCCTGCAGCAAGGGGCAATCAGCGCCTACGATCTGCTGGACTTGCTACGTGAAAAAGAGCCGCAGGCGAAGCCGCCGACGGTTTACCGTGCGCTGGAGTTTTTACTCGAGCAGGGTTTTGTCCATAAGGTAGAGTCAACCAATAGCTATGTGCTGTGCCATCTGTTCGACCAGCCGACCCATAGCTCGGCCATGTTTATCTGCGACCGCTGCGGCGTGGTAAAAGAAGAAGCGGCGGAAGGGGTGGAAGATATCATGCATACGCTGGCGGCCCGCATGGGGTTTGCCCTGCGCCACAATGTGATAGAAGCTCACGGGCTTTGCGCGGGCTGCGTGGAAGTCGAAGCCTGCAGCACCCCGGGACACTGCCAGCACGATCATACTATTCAGCTCAAAAAGAAAGCCCGCTGAGCGGCTGCCGCAGCGGGAAAAAGGGTTAACGGCGCGTCCCTGCGCCATTCAGACAGGCACTAACACAAATGCTTCATTCTTCGGATCAAGGAACGCTACCAGCGATAGTCGTTCTTATGCTCCCAGTCTGAGACTTCTTTCTCAGCCTGATCTTTCTCATAGCCGTAACGCTCCTGAATTTTGCCGACCAGCTGGTCGCGCTTCCCTTCGATTACGGTCATATCATCATCGGTAAGTTTGCCCCACTGTTCCTTGGCTTTACCTTTAAACTGTTTCCAGTTACCGCCGATTTCGTCTTTATTCATAATAACGTCCTCATCATTCGGTGGGTTTACAGCCCGTTTTGTGCCGGACATGGTATTAACTATAGATGAGAATGCTGGCGTCGATTCGTTATTCGGAATTTTTAACCATCGCACCGCGGGATAACGCGAAGAGGATGTTCCCGGCTTGCGCCACGCTGTGCCGGGCTATTGAATCGCCCTGTAAGCGTAGCGCGATCGGGGAAGGTCACGGCTAGCGGCAATGACGGGAGATGACTAACTAAACCATGTGCCGCGTCGCCAGTGACGACGCCAGATCAGCGCCAGCGACAGGCCGCGCAGGGCGAGGAACACCGCCAGCGCCAGCCACAGACCATGGTTGCCAAGCATCGGTAGCGTAAGCAGCGTCACAGCAAACCCCGCCGCGGCGACCGCCATACTGTTCCTCATCTCAGCGCCGCGCGTCGCGCCGATAAACATGCCGTCCAGCAGATAGCACCAGACGCCGACCACCGGCAGGATCGTCTGCCAGATCAGATAGCGATCGGCCAGTTGCTGCAGGGAAGGCAGTGAGGTTAACAACGCGATAATGTACTGCCCCGCCAGGCTGTAAATCAGGGCAAACGCCAGCGCCACCATGCCGGACTGCCGGCAGGCCGCCCGCCACACCTCCAGCAACTGGCTACCGTCGCGCGCGCCGTAGGCCTGGCCGGAGTGAGCCTCCACGGCATAGGCAAAGCCATCCAGCGCGTAGGCGGTAAAGGTCAGCATGGTCATCAGTACGGCGTTAACCGCCACGATTTCGCTGCCCAGACGGGCGCCGAATACGGTCAGCGCGCCAAAGCACAGCTGCAGCAGCAGCGAGCGCAGCATGATGTCCCGATTCAACGCCAATAAACGGCGCAGATCCCCGCGCCAGGCGTTTTTCAGCATCGCCAGCGACACGCCGCGCAGCGTCAGCACCCGCTTCGCCATCAGCAGGCCAATAATGAGGGTGGCGTACTCCGCGGTGACCGTGGCCAGCGCCGCTCCCTGGACGTTCATCCGCAGGCCCATCACCAGCCACAGATCGAGCACAATATTCAACAGATTACCCACCACCAGCAGAATAACCGGCGCCCGGGCGTACTGGACGCCCAGCAGCCAGCCGAGCAGCACCAGGTTGGCCAGCGAGGCGGGGGCGCTGAGCCAGCGAATTTCGAGAAACCGTCTCGCCTGCTCAAGCACCGCCTCGCTGCCGCCGACAATATGCAGAGCGAGGTCAATTAGCGGCAGGCGAAGCAGGATAATCAGCACCCCGGCGCCCAGCGCCAGGGCCAGCGGCTGCACCAGCGCCCGCGCCAGGCGCTGCGGATCTTTGGCGCCCCAGGCCTGAGCGGTGAGCCCGGTGGTGCTCATGCGCAGGAACAGCAGCAGCATGAAGAGGAAACTGGTGGCCGTCGCCCCGACCGCTACGCCGCCGAGGTATACCGGGCTGTCCAGGTGGCCGATCACCGCCGTATCCACCAGCCCCAGCAGCGGGACGGTGATGTTGGAGAAAATCATAGGGAGGGCAAGACGCCACAGCGCTTTATCGGCAGCGTTGAGCAGCATGTTTGAGGACCTGATTGAGGAAAAACGTCGCAGCGTCACGCAACAGATGACGCTGCGCAGAGGCAGGCGCTACAGCCATTCTCCATTACGGATCACGCCAACGGCCAGACCCTCAATGGTAAAACTCTGCTGGCGCAGATCGACGACGATCGGGGAAAACTCGCTGTTTTCCGGCAACAGTTCAACGACATTGCCCTGCTTTTTCAGACGCTTCACCGTCACTTCTTCATCGATACGCGCGACAACCACCTGGCCGTTACGCACATCCTGGGTTTTGTGGACCGCCAACAAATCGCCATCCAGAATACCGATGTCTTTCATCGACATCCCACTGACGCGCAGCAGGAAATCGGCGTTGGGCTTAAACATCGACGGGTCGACCTGATAGTGGCCTTCAATATGCTGCTGCGCCAGCAGCGGCTCACCGGCGGCGACGCGGCCGATCAGCGGCAGGCCTTGCTCTTCTTCCGTCAGCAGGCGAATACCGCGAGAAGCGCCGGAGACGATCTCGATCGCGCCTTTACGCGCCAGCGCTTTCAGGTGTTCTTCCGCCGCGTTTGGGGAACGGAACCCCAAGCGCTGAGCAATTTCCGCACGCGTCGGCGGCATGCCCGTCTGGCTGATATGATCCCTAATGAGATCAAACACCTCTTGCTGCCTGGTCGTTAACGCTTTCATTCCGCCCCCTGGGTGTATATACAGTTATGCTGTGAGTATATACAGCTAACGGTGATTTTGGAACCACATGGCACACAAAAATCGGCGGATTGTTCATATTTTGCGAGGGTTAGAGAAGAACGTTAGTGATAATGGCTCCACAGCAGCGTTCCCCAGGTGATCAGCGCGATGATAATCGCCAGCAGAACCGCCGCCGACCCCATATCTTTGGCGCGCCCTGAAAGCTCGTGAAAATCCGAGCCGATACGGTCCACAACCGCTTCAATCGCGCTGTTGAGAATTTCGACTATCATCACTAGCAGGACCGAGCCAATCAGCAATACGCGGGTGATGGCGTCGACGTCCAGCCAGCAGGCTACCGCGACGGCCACGATAGCGGCGACGCCTTCCTGACGAAACGCAGCCTCGTTGATCCACGCCGCGCGAAATCCTTTCCAGGAGTAACCTGCCGCCTTAATGATCCGGGTTAACCCGGTGGTATTATTGGCCATCACAAAACCTTTTTACGTAAATGACGTCGATGAGTGTGCGCGTTTGCCGCGTGGTAACGGAAATTTTGCCCACTTTCTGTTATTCTTGCCGCGCATTTGCATGATTAACCAGAGGCTTCACATCGTTTATGTCCGGCTGGCAACGAATTTACTATAAATTACTGAATTTACCATTACAGGTGCTGGTAAAAAGCAAGTCTATTCCGGCAGAGCCTGCCCAGGAATTAGGACTCGATACCTCGCGTCCGGTCATGTACGTCCTGCCCTATAATTCGAAGGCGGACCTGCTGACGCTGCGCGCCCAATGCCTGGCGCATGATTTACCTGACCCGCTTGAACCGCTGGAAATCGACGGCGCCCTGCTGCCGCGTTACGTATTCATCCACGGTGGGCCGCGCGTATTTACTTATTACACGCCAAAAGAAGAGTCCATCAAGCTGTTCCACGATTACCTCGATCTGCACCGCAACCATCCGGACCTCGATGTGCAAATGGTGCCGGTTTCGGTCATGTTCGGCCGTTCGCCGGGTCGCGAGAAAGGAGAAGTCAATCCGCCGCTGCGGATGCTGAACGGCATTCAGAAATTTTTCGCCGTCTCCTGGCTCGGCCGCGACAGCTTCGTGCGCTTCTCGCCGTCCGTTTCGCTGCGCCGCATGGCGGATGAGCACGGTACCGATAAGATCATCGCCCAGAAGCTGGCTCGCGTCGCTCGCATGCATTTTGCCCGCCAGCGGCTGGCCGCCGTTGGCCCGCGTCTGCCGGCCCGCCAGGATCTGTTTAATAAACTGCTGGCCTCGAAAGCGATTGCCCGCGCGGTGGAAGACGAAGCGCGCAGCAAGAAAATTTCGCACGAGAAGGCACAGCAGAACGCTATCGCGCTGATGGAAGAGATTGCGGCGAACTTCTCATACGAGATGATCCGCCTGACCGACCGCATTCTCGGCTTCACCTGGAACCGCCTGTACCAGGGCATCAACGTGCATAACGCCGAGCGCGTACGCCAGCTGGCGCACGACGGCCATGAAATTGTCTATGTCCCCTGCCACCGCAGCCACATGGACTATCTGCTGCTCTCCTACGTCCTGTACCATCAGGGGCTGGTCCCTCCGCATATCGCGGCGGGCATCAACCTCAACTTCTGGCCGGCCGGGCCGATCTTCCGCCGCCTCGGCGCCTTCTTTATTCGCCGCACCTTTAAGGGCAACAAACTCTATTCCACCGTGTTCCGCGAATACCTTGGCGAACTGTTCAGCCGCGGCTATTCCGTGGAGTATTTCGTCGAAGGCGGCCGCTCCCGTACCGGCCGCCTGCTCGATCCGAAGACCGGTACGCTGTCGATGACCATCCAGGCGATGCTGCGCGGCGGAACCCGACCGATCACCCTGGTGCCGATTTACATCGGCTATGAGCACGTGATGGAGGTAGGAACCTACGCCAAAGAGCTGCGCGGCGCCACTAAAGAGAAAGAGAGTCTGCCGCAGATGGTGCGCGGTTTAAGCAAGCTGCGCAACCTGGGCCAGGGTTACGTTAACTTCGGCGAACCGCTGCCGCTGATGACCTATCTTAACCAGCATGTGCCGGATTGGCGGGAAGCGATCGACCCGATCGAAGCGGTTCGCCCCTCCTGGCTGACGCCGACGGTGAATAGCATCGCCGCTGACCTGATGGTGCGCATCAATAACGCCGGCGCGGCCAACGCCATGAACCTGTGCTGTACGGCGCTACTGGCCTCCCGCCAGCGTTCGCTGACCCGTGAGCAGCTCACCCAGCAGTTAGAGTGCTACCTCGCGCTGCTGCGCAATGTGCCCTATTCTCCGGATGCGACCGCCCCATCCGCTTCGGCCAGCGAGCTCATCGATCATGCACTGCAGATGAACAAGTTCGAAGTGGAGAAGGACACCATTGGCGACATCATCATCCTGCCGCGCGAGCAGGCGGTGCTGATGACCTACTATCGCAACAATATCGCCCATATGCTGGTGATGCCGTCGCTGTTAGCCGCTCTGGTGACTCAGCATCGTCATCTCAGCCGCGCCGAAGTGCTGCGTCATGTGGAAACACTCTATCCGTTCCTCAAGGCCGAGCTGTTCCTGCGCTGGGAAAAAGCGGAGCTGGCCGGAGTGGTGGATGCGCTGATTGCCGAGATGCTGCGTCAGGAGCTGATCCTCGTCGATGGCGATGTCATGAGCCTCAACCCGTCGCACTCTCGCTCCCTGCAGCTGCTGGCCGCTGGCGCCCGCGAGACGCTGCAGCGCTATGCCATCACCTTCTGGCTGCTGAGCGCTAACCCGGCGATCAACCGCAGCTCGCTGGAAAAAGAGAGTCGCACCGTGGCCCAGCGTCTGTCGGTGCTACACGGCATCAATGCGCCGGAGTTCTTCGACAAAGCGGTGTTCAGCACCCTGGTGTTGACCCTGCGCGATGAAGGCTATATCAGCGACACCGGCGACGCCGAGCCGGAAGAGACCCTGAAGGTTTATCGGATGCTGGCGGATTTGATTACGTCGGATGTCCGACTGACCATTGAGAGCGTCACGCAGGACGACGCGTAACGCGGCGTTTGCTGCCCCCCGGAATGCCGGGGGGCAGCGGACAGGAGGTTACAGATAGCTCATCGCCAGGCCGAGGAACAGCACCAGCCCGACGTAGTTATTGTTCATAAACGCTTTGAAGCAGTTATCGCGGTCGCGATTGAAGATAAGCTTCTGCTGCCAGCCAAACAGACCCGCCGCCACGAACAGCGACCAGTAATATTCCCAGCCCAGCCCATTCAGCCAACCCACCGCGCCCATCAGCGCCAGCACGGCTACCTGCAGAATACCGATAATCAGTCGATCGTTTTCGCCAAACAGGATCGCCGTCGATTTAATGCCGATCTTGAGGTCGTCATCGCGATCCACCATCGCATACTGGGTATCGTAGGCCACCGCCCACAGAATATTGGCGAGGAACATCAGCCAGCAGCTCAGCGGCAGCGATTCGCTGACGGCCGAGAAGGCCATCGGGATCGACCAGCCAAAGGCCGCGCCCAGCACCACCTGCGGCAGATGAGTGTAGCGCTTCATAAACGGATAGACCCACGCCAGCGCCAGCGCCGCCACCGACAGCAGAATGGTCATGGTGTTGAGGGTGAGCACCAACAGGAAAGAGAGCAGCACCAGCACGATAAACAGCGTTCGCGCCTCTTTCTCGGTAACATCGCCGCTCGGCAGCGGACGGCGGGCGGTACGCTTTACGTGACCATCAAATTTTCGGTCGGCATAGTCATTCACCACGCAGCCGGCGGCGCGCATCAGCCAGACGCCGGCGACGAATACCGCCAGGATCCACAGCGGCGGGACGCCCGGCGAGGCCACCCATAGCGCCCACAGCGTCGGCCACAGCAGCAGCAAAGCGCCGATCGGTTTGTCAGTGCGCATCAGGCGATGAAACGCCAACAGCTTATTCTGCGACAGACTCCACTCCATTTTTTCTTCCTCTTAGTACAACGGCGACGCAGGCAAAAAAAGCTCGGTCAGCAGCAGGGGTTTGCCGCTCAGCCGCAGGCGGGAACGACGCCCCCACAGCGCTGCATCGCGACCAATTTCAATAAAATCGCGGGTTAATGTCGACGACGTAAACAGGTATCGGCCCAGCGGAGTTTGCCCGAGCTGCTGTAGCGCCAGCTCCGGACCACACAGCGTCGACTCCGGCGCCACCGTGCGCCCGGCCAGCCAGGGCTCGCCATCGGCATTGAGTATAATCTCCCGCAGCCAGTAGCGCGGCTCGTCGGGCAGCAGCGCCGCTTCGTCAGTCAGCGCGTCACGGCCGATATACCCTTCGTTAACCAGGGTCACGGTGACCTGCTTTCCTTGTTGTTCAAAGCGCTGGGTCATTGAGTCCTCCAGCAGCAGCCAGTCACTTAGCGGCGGCGGCAGGGATGGCATAACGGCAAAATAGCGCAGCGCACGCAGTCGCGTAAGCGCAGGATGGGACATGCCTGATTCTCCGGTACATAACGTGAAAGCATTGTATCGCAGAATAGGCGGTTGGTGGCGGGCAAACGTCAATATACGATCATTCACGCAACAGCCATGCAACAGGCTGCCGCGCGTGCAAAAAAAGGTGCATCCCGGAGGATGCACCTAAAGGCTGTGCCTAAACATCAGCATTGTGGGGAGACGATTACCCCTTGCCTTTTACACTGCTGATAAAGGTGGAACGAGCGGATTTCGAGCCGAGGCGCTCAGCTTCGTTCATCAATTTCAGGGCTTTGTCGATGTCACCTTGTTTCACCGCCTGCTTAATACCATTGTTGAAGTAGGTTTCGGTATCGCTGAGCATCGGTTCGCTTTTGGCGGCCGGCGCCGCGGCGGCGGCTGGCGCGGCTACCGGCGCCGCGGTGTTGCCGACGGTTACCGGACCCGGGCCGGAAGAGCCGAACAGCGGCCCTACCAGCACGCTGGAAGTGCTATTAGTTTTCACTTTCAGCTTCAGCACGCCATCGGTGGTATGTTTAGCGATCGGATCCGGGATATCCGGGGCCGCATTGCCAGCGCCTTTGGCATAGGCTTTCGCCGGATCCAGCAGGGTCGTGGTCTGCTGGAGATCTTTTTCAGTGGTAAACACCAGCACATAGAGCTTTTGCTGGCCCAGCGCCGGGGTCAGGCGCATCACGCCGCCCAGGCGGTCAGCGGTCATCACGCCCGGCTGCTGATAGGTAAAGTAATTGCTGGGGAAGAACGCCGCGGGCGTCATGTTCTGGTCGAGAATCAGCACGTTCGGCGCAAAAATCTGCTTATGTTTGTTCAGTTCGCTGTCGAGCGTCAGGGTCAGCTCACCGATATTGGCCGGCACGCTCCAGGCGGCGACCGGTCCGACGATCCCCGGGACGTCCAGGCGTTGACCGCCGGTGGTTAAATCAACGCTCTGCGTCTTTGATTGATCGGCAGGCGTCCAGATCAGCTGCTGCAGCGCGCTGGCTGGAATAGCCGGCGCGGCGCTGGTGTTCTGCGGTACAAAGTTAACATCGGCAAGGCTCATCCCCGGCACGCATGCCAACATCCCTGCGGATAAACACAGAGCGACGAGAGTTTTCTTCATTTTCATTCTTCTCACCTTGGATAGCATCGGTTTAGCGGTAGCCAGGCAATAGCGCGCTAACCCTGAATAATCAGGAGGGGCTGACGCCCCTCCCAGGTTACACCCGTCCTGCGGACGGTATTACCACCACACTTCCATCTGGGCACCGAAGGTAACTTCGCTGTCGTCACCGCGGCTGGAGGTGAAAGCGCCGCTTCCGCTGCTGTCTTTCGTCTGCAGACCGGAGGTGTTGCTGTAGCCCCAGTTTTCATCCCACTTCGCGTAGGTTGCGAAGATACGGATAGCCGGACGAGACCAGACGCTGTTGCCTGCCTGCCACTGTTGAGCCAGAGTAATTTTGTACTGGTTGTTGTTTTCGCTGGTACGCTGGGATTTCACGTTGTCGTAACCGATTTCCAGCTGGGTGCTCATGATCGGCGTCCATTTGTACATCGGACGGACACCCACGGTGTACCAGGTAGAACCGTTCTTGCTGTCCAGATCCACGTCCTGGTACATTGCCACGTACATCAGGCCCCAGTCATCGTTGAAGTCCATCGCGCCGTGATCCAGAACGCGGATCATGCTGCCGTTGTTATCGATGCTGGTCCCCTGAGAGTGGCCGCTGTTCCAGGAGGTCATTGCGTCAGTGGCGTACTGAACCACAAACTTGTTGAAGCCGCCCCAGATAGACTGAGTATGTTCACCGGTCCACATCCAGCCGTCTTTCGACGCGCCGTCTTCCAGGCGATAGTCATCCTGCGGGTTAGCACGGCCGTAATCGACCCCTAACTCCAGCACGCCGCCCGGGTTGGTTTCCAGACCCGCCAGACGGATATCAAAGACGTCGTTGGCAGTTTTCGCAGCATATTTTTTGGTGTCATCGCTGGAGAAAGTATAAGAGCCGCCGCTTTCTGAGTTACGGGTAGCGGCCAGAGAGAGCTTACCGAAGCCAAGGTCAACGTTTTCCAGACCTGCACCCGGGCCGGAGATATCCCAGTAGTAGAAGTCGATCATGTGAACGTCATGACGCTGATAGAAGCGTTTACCCGCCCACAGCGTGGAGCCCGGCAGCCAGTCGATCAGGTTTTTACCCTGGATGTTGGCTTCACGGAACGCCGGAGAGGTGCTTTCCCAGTCATCTTCCTGATTCACGGAATAGGCAACGTTAGTATCGAAATAAAAACTCTTATCCCCTTCCTTCCACAGCTCCTGGCCCAGCTTCAGTTCCGCATAGGTTTCACATTCGTTACCAAGACGGTATTTACTTTGAGCGCCGGTCGCTTTGAAGCACTGTTGCTCGCCGCCGCTGCCGGTCCAGCCAATGCCGGAACGCGCGTAGCCATGGAAATCGACAGCCAGCGCCTGAGCAGACATCACGCCTGCTGCGACGGCGACCGCCAGAGGAAGTTTGCGCAGAGTAATCATCATTCTATCTCCTGAGATCATTGCTTTTCTTTGCACGCTTCGCCGGTATATCGCCAGCCGGGTTCGCGCTTTTTTAATGGGAAGCCTTACACGCCCGGCTCTTTATGCAGCCGACGACAAGCGGTGCCATCCTCACGGAATAAATGGCAACGTTCTGGCGGCAAACCGATAGCGAATGTGGCTCCCTCTTCTACCAACACCACGTCGTTCTGGCGGTAAACCAGGTTCTGACGGATGGCGGGGATCTGGATATGAATTTGCGTTTCGTGACCGAGCTGTTCGACGACCTGGACCTCGCCTTCAAGGGTTACATCGGCGATATCGCTGGGCAATAAATGCTCCGGTCGAATACCTAAGGACATATTGGCGCCCGCCTGCACGTTGGCGCTGTCCACCGGTAGCCAGATTTGCTGACGGTTCGGCAGTTCAACCTGCACCTGATCGATAGCCGTCGCGGTGACTTTGACCGGCAGGAAGTTCATCTTCGGTGAACCAATGAAGCCGGCAACGAAGCGGTCAGCCGGATAGTGATAGAGCTCCAGCGGTTTCCCAACCTGCGCCACACGGCCGGCGTCGAGGACCACGATCTTGTCGGCGAGGGTCATCGCTTCCACCTGATCGTGGGTGACATAGATCATGGTGCGGCCCAGTCGCTTATGCAGACGGGAGATTTCGATACGCATCTGGACGCGCAGGGCTGCATCGAGGTTGGAAAGCGGCTCATCCAGCAGGAAAACGCTTGGCTCTGCCACCAGCGTACGACCAATCGCCACGCGCTGGCGCTGACCGCCGGAGAGGGCTTTCGGTTTACGCTCCAGCAGATGGGCCAGCTGCAGCACTTCCGCAACCTGAGTCACCCGCTGGTTAATCAGATCTTTTTTCGCGCCGGCCAGCTTCAGGCCAAACGACATATTTTCCGCAACGGAAAGGTGGGGATAGAGTGCATAAGACTGGAATACCATCCCAACGCCGCGTTCTGCCGGTGGGATCTCGTTCATGCGGGTGTCACCGATAAACAGGTCCCCGCTGGTAATAGTTTCTAACCCGGCAATCATACGCAGCAGGGTAGATTTGCCGCAGCCCGATGGCCCGACAAACACGACGAATTCCCCTTCGTGGATATCGAGATTGATATCTTTCGATACCACCACGTCACCCCAGGCTTTCGTTACATTTCGCAGCTGTACGCTCGCCATGCCCTTCTCCCTTCGTTACAACCTGTCACTAACAGTCACATTCAAGATGGGTCGACTATGCGGCATTCATTACGCAGGCAAATCCTCCACCCCCCGGCTTTTTTATGGGGGAGGAGATGGGAGGATGAGAGATTGGCTCTCGCCGCGGGGGATGGCGGGCGGAGCGTGATTTCGTGATGGAGGCGACAAAATTGGGCGCTTTTTTCTGTGCTCCAGGACGCAATACGGCCGTTTTTGCAATGGAGATCACACAACCAGCGGGTGGGGCGTAGACCTGGGGAGGATGGAAAGGGGTTGTTAAAAAAGGAAACTCATCATCGTTAAGCCACCGAAGTGTATCCACGAGTACAACACCAAAAAGGACGGGTATATGAAAATCAAAACTGGCGCTCGCATCCTCGCGCTGTCGGCACTGACCACGATGATGTTTTCCGCCTCTGCCCTCGCAAAAATTGAAGAAGGTAAGCTGGTTATCTGGATTAACGGCGACAAAGGCTACAACGGCCTCGCTGAAGTGGGTAAAAAGTTTGAAAAAGACACCGGCATTAAAGTTTCCGTAGAACACCCGGACAAGCTGGAAGAGAAATTCCCGCAGGTTGCGGCGACCGGCGACGGCCCGGACATCATCTTCTGGGCGCATGACCGTTTCGGCGGCTACGCGCAGTCGGGCCTGCTGGCGGAAATCACCCCGGACAAAACGTTCCAGGACAAACTCTATCCGTTCACCTGGGATGCGGTTCGCTATAACGGCAAACTGATCGCCTACCCGATCGCAGTCGAAGCCCTGTCCCTGATTTACAACAAAGACCTGGTGCCGAACCCGCCGAAGACCTGGGAAGAGATCCCGGCGCTGGATAAAGAACTGAAAGCGAAAGGTAAGAGCGCGCTGATGTTCAACCTGCAGGAACCGTACTTCACCTGGCCGCTGATCGCTGCCGACGGCGGATACGCGTTCAAGTTTGAAAACGGCAAGTACGATGTGAAAGACGTCGGCGTGGACAGCGCAGGCGCGAAAGCGGGCCTGACCTTCCTGGTTGACCTGATCAAGAACAAGCACATGAATGCCGATACCGATTACTCCATCGCGGAAGCGGCCTTCAACAAAGGCGAAACCGCGATGACCATCAACGGTCCGTGGGCGTGGTCTAACATCGATAAGAGCAAGGTTAACTACGGCGTGACCCTGCTGCCAACCTTTAAAGGCAAACCATCGAAACCGTTCGTTGGCGTGCTGAGCGCGGGGATCAACGCCGCCAGCCCGAACAAAGAGCTGGCCAAAGAGTTCCTCGAAAACTACCTGATGACCGATCAGGGCCTGGAAGCCGTTAACAACGACAAACCGCTGGGTGCCGTGGCGCTGAAATCCTTCCAGGAAAAACTGGAAAAAGATCCGCGCATCGCTGCCACCATGGCGAACGCCCAGAAAGGCGAAATCATGCCTAACATCCCGCAGATGTCTGCCTTCTGGTATGCCGTTCGTACCGCGGTTATCAACGCCGCCAGCGGTCGCCAGACTGTCGATGCTGCGCTGAAAGATGCACAGAGCCGTATCACTAAGTAAGAAAACGGCGGGTGGCGCGTGCGCTTACCCGCCCTACCACTACGGCTCGGACCGTAGGTCAGGCAAGCGAAGCGCCACCTGACAAATAAGTTTTCACCGCTGTAGAGGATGATCCCCATGGATGCCGTTAAAAAGAGACACTGGTGGCAAAGCCCGCAACTCACATGGTCTGTGATTGGCTTACTGTGCCTGCTGGTGGGTTACCTTGTTGTTTTGATGTACGCCCAGGGGGAGTACCTGTTCGCCATCATGACGCTGATTTTAAGCTCAGTTGGCCTGTATATTTTCGCTAATCGCAAGGCTTATGCCTGGCGCTATGTTTATCCCGGCCTCGCCGGCATGGGCCTGTTTGTCCTGTTTCCGCTGATCTGCACTATCGCTATCGCGTTTACCAACTACAGCAGCACCAACCAGCTGACCTTTGAGCGTGCGCAGCAGGTGCTGATGGATCGTTCCTTCCAGGCCGGCAAAGCCTATAATTTCACGCTGATCCCTGCGGGTGACGAGTGGAAGCTGGCGCTGACCGACGGCGAAAGCGGTAAAAACTACCTTTCTGACGCCTTTAAATTTGGCGGCGAGCAGAAGCTGGCGTTAAAAGAAACCGACGCCCTGCCAGAAGGCGAGCGCGCCAACCTGCGCGTGATTACCCAGAATCGCACCGCGCTGAACCAGCTGACCGCTGTGCTGCCGGATGACAGCAAAGTCATCATGAGCTCCCTGCGCCAGTTCTCCGGTACCCAGCCTCTGTATACCCTCGGCGAAGACGGGGTACTGACCAACAATCAGACCCACGTTAAATACCGCCCGAACAACGACATCGGCTTCTACCAGTCAATTAACGCCGACGGCAGCTGGGGCAATGAGAAGCTGAGCCCGGGCTACACTGTGACTATCGGCTGGGACAACTTTACCCGCGTCTTCCACGATGAAGGCATTCAGAAACCGTTCTTCGCGATCTTCGTCTGGACGGTGGTGTTCTCGGTGCTGACCGTGGTGCTGACCGTCGCGGTGGGGATGATCCTCGCCTGCCTGGTGCAGTGGGAAGCGCTGAAAGGCAAAGCGATTTATCGCGTCCTGCTGATTCTGCCGTACGCCGTACCGTCGTTTATTTCGATTCTGATTTTCAAAGGGCTGTTCAACCAGAGCTTTGGTGAAATCAACATGATGCTCAGCACGCTGTTCGGCATTAAGCCGGCCTGGTTTAGCGACCCGACCACCGCGCGCACCATGATCATCATCGTCAACACCTGGCTGGGCTACCCGTACATGATGATCCTGTGCATGGGGCTGCTGAAGGCGATTCCGGACGATCTGTACGAAGCGTCGGCAATGGATGGCGCCGGCCCGTTCCAGAACTTCTTTAAAATTACCTTCCCGCTGCTGATTAAGCCGCTAACGCCGCTGATGATCGCCAGCTTCGCCTTTAACTTTAACAACTTCGTCCTGATTCAATTGTTGACCAACGGCGGTCCGGACCGTCTCGGCACCACCACCCCGGCCGGTTATACCGACCTGCTGGTGAGCTACACCTATCGCATCGCCTTTGAAGGCGGCGGCGGTCAGGACTTCGGCCTGGCGGCGGCTATCGCAACGCTTATCTTCCTGCTGGTTGGCGCGTTAGCGATTGTGAATCTGAAAGCCACGCGCATGAAGTTTGATTAAGGGAGATAACGATAATGGCTATGGTCCAACCCAAATCGCAGAAGCTACGTTTATTTACCACGCATCTCCTGCTACTGATTTTTATCGCCGCGATTATGTTTCCGCTGCTGATGGTTATCGCCATCTCGCTGCGCGAGGGTAACTTCGCCACCGGCAGCCTGATCCCGGATACCATCTCCTGGGAGCACTGGCGTCTGGCGTTAGGCTTCAGCGTCGAACACGCCGATGGCCGCGTCACGCCGCCGCCGTTCCCGGTCCTGCTGTGGCTGTGGAACTCGATTAAGGTCGCCGGGATCACCGCGATCGGTATCGTCGCTCTCTCCACCACCTGCGCCTACGCTTTCGCCCGTATGCGCTTCCCGGGGAAAGCGACCCTGCTGAAAGGGATGCTGATTTTCCAGATGTTCCCGGCGGTGCTGTCGCTGGTTGCCCTGTACGCGTTGTTTGACCGCCTGGGCCAGTACATCCCGTTCGTCGGCCTCAACACCCACGGCGGCGTCATCTTTGCCTACATGGGCGGTATCGCGCTGCACGTCTGGACGATTAAAGGCTACTTCGAAACCATCGATGGCTCGCTGGAAGAAGCGGCGGCGCTGGATGGCGCGACCCCATGGCAGGCTTTCCGTCTGGTGCTGCTGCCGCTGTCGGTGCCGATTCTGGCAGTCGTGTTTATTCTGTCGTTCATCGCGGCCATCACCGAAGTGCCGGTCGCCTCGCTGCTGCTGCGCGATGTGAACAGCTATACCCTGGCGGTAGGTATGCAACAGTATCTCAACCCGCAGAACTATCTGTGGGGCGACTTTGCCGCCGCGGCGGTGCTCTCCGCCATTCCGATCACGGTTGTCTTCCTGCTGGCGCAGCGCTGGCTGGTTAATGGCCTGACGGCGGGTGGAGTGAAAGGTTAATTTTTTTGTAACACCGGCCCCAAATTTCAGAGGAGGGCCGACGGTCTAGCCGCAATACACGACCCCAACCGGGTATTGTCGCCGTCGCCCTCAGCTGAAAAAGTAAGGTCAATGCCACTGCTATCCTCAACTGGACCCTACATAAATTCTATTTGTGACTGTTGGTCAGCGGCCCTGGAGGCCGCTTTTTTTTATTCGCGTTTCAGGCGATTGGAGTTACACAGCCAGAGCGTAATCACCAGGATCAGGATCGCCGCGGAGTAAATGAGCACCGCCAGCGGCGACTCATGATCGACGATAATAAGCCGCACAATTGCGGTAATACCGATATAGACGAAATAGCGCAGTGGAAAGTGAAAACCGGATTCAAAATATTTAACAATCAGCGCGATAAACTCAAAGTAGAGAAAATAGACCACCAGCCCTTCGACCAGCTTGTACTTACTCACCGGCTCCGGCGTAAACAGTACGTGCGCCAGATGCAGGGTCTCCTTTCCCAGGAACACCACCAGAATAATTCCCAGGCACAGCAGTGCCAGATTCAGCACGGCCTGCATGGCCTTCGCAACGAAATTAACCAGCGGACGATATACCGACGGCATAGTGACACCTCAAATGCATGAACGTTGTCGATCTGTATAGCGCAAAAGTGTGATCCAGATCTACCTATGATTCCTTCGTCTTACGCTATCTCCGGGCTATTGATTCGAAAAGTACGAACAAGAGAAAATTGTCCTTCCAGCAACGCTGTGAGCAGATTAACAAAATCATCCGTTACGCTTAGAACGAATCAGCCCAACTAACTGAAATATAAAAAATTTACTTTTTGAAACAGGTATATCTTAAAACCTCCCGTAAGATAAAATTTTTCTCCAAGCCACAGTCTTTTTATGGTTATTAGGGTAAGTTTTTTCTTATCTTTTGTCTTAGCATTATCGCAGCTGAATAAAATTTAATTTTGGACATTAAATCATTATGAACACCGATAACGCTTCCCTGTACGTAAAATGGCTCAAACAAGAGGTCGCCCCGGCTTTAGGTTGTACTGAACCCGTCGCTATTTCCTTCGCGGCCGCCTACGCCGCACAATATCTGGATCAGCCTTGCACTAAAATTAGCGGTTTTATTTCCGCCAATCTTTATAAAAACGCGATGGGCGTCACCATACCCGGCACCACCGTTTGCGGTGTACCGCTGGCAGCCGCAATTGGCGCATTTGGCGGCGACCCGCAAAAGGGATTAAAAACGCTGGAAGATATCACTCCGCGACACGTTGAAATGGCGCAGAAGCTGATCGCCAATAACGCCGTTGCTATTGCCGTCGAAGAGACCCCGGATTTTATCCATCTCGATTTAACCCTCTCTGCTGGCGAGAATTGCTGTCGTGTCGTGGTCAAAGGAACCCACACCAACGTGGTCGAACTTTATATTAATGGCCAGCCGCAGCCATTAAGCGAAAAACAGAATACGCGCACCCAGCGCGAAACGCTGCCCACTTTCTCGCTACAACAGGCTTACGAATTTATTAATCGCGTCGACTTTAATGATATTCGCTTTATTCTCGACGCCGCGCGCTTAAACTCCGCGCTGGCGGCAGAAGGCAAAACAAAAAAATATGGCCTGAACATTAACGGTACCTTTTCTGACGCAGTGAAAAACGGCCTGATGAGCAACGATCTGTTAAGCAAGGTGATCATCAACACCGTCGCCGCTTCAGATGCCCGCATGGGCGGCGCGCCGGTGGTAGCGATGTCAAACTTCGGCTCAGGCAATCAGGGCATTACAGCAACCATGCCGGTAGTGGTGGTTGCAGAGCATCTTGGCGTCGATGAAGAGACCCTGGCTCGCGCTTTGTCTCTCTCTCATCTCACCGCCATCTCAATTCATTCTCGTTATACGCGCTTATCTGCGCTATGCGCAGCCTCAACCGCCGCTATGGGCGCCGCCGCCGGTATGGCATGGCTGTTTACCCGCGATATCAACACCATTAATACCGCAATTATTAATATGGTCAGCGATATTACCGGCATGATTTGTGATGGCGCTTCCAACAGCTGCGCGATGAAAGTCTCGTCAGTGGTCTCCAGCGCCTTTAAGGCGGTACTAATGGCAATGCAAAATAGCTGCGCTGGCGCCAATGACGGTATTGTCTGCGCCGATGTCGAGCAGACTATTAATAACCTGTGCCGTCTGGTGATTAAACCAATGACTCTCACCGATAAAGAAATTATCAGCATTATGGTCGCTAAATAATACCATTTCACGGGCCTGAAAGAGCAGGCCCCGATTAACGTACTCTACCCACACTATTATTTATAAATTAGCAGGTATAGCAGATGAATAAAAAAGTCATCTTCCGCGGCGCCAGCGCTATTATGCCCTTATGCATCGGCGACTTTCCATTTTCATTTATTGTCGGCGCATTAAGCGTTAGCGCGGGCATGAGCGTCTGGCAGAGTACGGCGTGGTCGGCGATCGTCATTGCCGGCTCGGCGCAAATGCTGGCACTGAATATGTTAAAAACCGGCGCCACGCTCGGCGTGATTATTTTCACCACATTAATTATAAATCTTCGCCACGTGCTGTATAGCGCCTCTATTTCCGGCACCGTGCGCGAAGCTTCATTCTTTAAAAAATGCTTTATGTCCTATGCGCTCACCGACGAGGTGTATGCCACCACCGTCAAAGAGATGGAAGGAAATAAAAAGGAAAAATATCTCTTTTATGGTTCCGCGATGATTACCTTTTGGGCGATTTGGGTGCTGGCTGATTTTCTTGGCGCGCTGGTCGGCGCCTCGTTTCCCCACATTGAGAAATACGGTCTCGATTTCGCCATGGTCGCCGCCTTTATCGCCATCGTGGTGCCGCAAATTAAAAGCCAGGCCTGCACCGTCGCCGCGGTTGTAGCCGCCGTTTCCGGCGTGCTGTTAGTGGTCCTACCCTATTCGCTGGGTATCGTCGTCGCCTCAGTGCTTGGCGTCCTCGCCGGCCTGTGCGTCGACCTGGCGGAAGAGCGCAAGCAGATGGCAAAAACCGAATCCGATATGCCGTTAGTGGAGGCGATGGAAAATGAGTAATAGCTATTTTATCGCCCTGACGCTGGGCATGGCCGCGGTGACTTTTCTCATCCGTTTCTCGTTTATCGGCCTGGCCGGCAAGATCCAGATGTCCGAGCGGGTGACCAAAACGCTACGCTTCGTGCCGGTCACCGTTCTGCCGGCCATCATCACCATTCAGATCCTGAGCGTGAATTCCAGCATGGAGTTCGACTTAAAAAATCCGAAGGTGATCGCCGCCATCATCTGCACGCTCGCCAGCTTCCGTTTAGGCCTGGTGTGGGTGGTAGTGAGCGGCGTCGGCTCGCTGGTGTTGTTAAATTATTTTATGTAACCGTTTGAAGGATAAACCGTATGATTATTACCACCGCTGACGCGCCTGCCGCTATCGGCCCGTACGTGCAGGGCGTCAATCTCGGCGCGATGACCATCACCTCCGGTCAGCTGCCGATTAATCCGCTGGACGGCACCATGCCCGAGGACATTGCCGAACAGGCGCGCCAGTCGCTGGAGAACGTGAAAGCCATCGTCGAAGCCGCCGGACTCACGGTCGGGCAGATCGTTAAAACTACGGTGTTTGTCAAAGACCTGGCGGATTTTGCCGCCATCAATGCCGCCTACGAGGCCTTCTTTATCGAACACCAGGCGGCCTTTCCGGCGCGCTCCTGTGTGGAGGTGGCAAGGTTACCGAAAGATGCCGGCGTCGAAATCGAAGCGATCGCTTTCGCCCGCTAACCCCCAGGCTGGAGGGAGCGCCTCCAGCCCTCTCCCACCGATTTTTGTCGTTCCACATTGTTCACTTTACAGGCAATATAGCCGCAGAACGACGCGAGGAACGCAGCATGTTAACTATTCGACAGGCATGTCCCGAGGACGCGCCCCAGCTTAGCGCGATGGGCTATGCCAGCTATCATCACCACTTTGCTCATCTCTGGCGCGATGCCGATGAACTGGCGTTATTTCTTAAGCAAGAATATGCCGAAGATGCGCTACGTCGGAGTCTTGCGGATGCGACCCAACACTGGCTCATCGCCGAAGCCCCCTCTCCTGTTGGTTTCGCTAAATATAGCTATCAGCAGCGAATGGCTGACGACGGCAAGATTGGTACGCTGCTGCATAAGCTCTACCTGATGCCGGGGAAGACTGGCCACCGCTACGGCGAGCATATTTTTCACGCCGTCGAGACGCGAGCAAAAACGGCCGGTGAAAGCTGGCTGTGGCTGGAAGTACTCGCCGCGAATCCCGCCGCGCGCCGTTTTTACGAACGCCAGGGGATGCGGCACATCAGAGACACGACTTTCCACTCCGCCAGCCAGCAAAGCACCTTACATATTCTGGCCAAACCGATTTGAGAGGAACTATGCCTGAGCTTCGTGATACCGGCGTACGTAACGTCGTTTGTGGGGAAAATGTCGTTATTTACCAGCCCGCCAACCTCTATGATTGCCAGCTCGGCGATAACGTCTTCGTCGGGCCGTTCGTTGAGATCCAGGGGAATACCCGCATCGGCGCGAACAGTAAAATTCAGTCCCATACCTTTATCTGCGAGTACGTCACCATCGGCCAGCGCTGCTTTATCGGTCACGGCGTGATGTTTGCCAACGACCTGTTTCGCGAGGGTAAACCAAACGCCGACCGCGCCAGCTGGGGGCGGATCGAGATTGGCGATGACGTGTCGATCGGCAGCGGCGCCACGATTCTGGCCGTCAGCATCTGCGATGGGGTGGTGATAGGCGCGGGCAGCGTGGTAACGAAGTCCATTACCGAGAAAGGCGTGTGGGCGGGGAATCCGGCGAGGCTGCTGCGGCGGCTATAAATAAAATGCCGACCAAAGGGTCGGCATTCCGTCTTAGCTGCGCAAGCGTTATGCGCGCCAGGCTTTATAACGGTTAATCAGGCCGTTAGTAGAGCTGTCGTGGCTGCTAACTTCGCTGCCGTCTTTCAGCTCCGGCAGGATGCGGTTAGCCAGCTGTTTGCCCAGCTCAACGCCCCACTGGTCAAAGGTGAAGATGTTGAGGATCGCGCCCTGGGTGAAGATTTTGTGCTCGTACAGGGCAATCAGCGCCCCGAGGCTGAACGGGGTGATCTCACGCAGCAGGATGGAGTTAGTCGGGCGGTTACCTTCGAACACTTTGAACGGCACCACGTGCTCCAGGGTCGCCGGGTCTTTACCCTGATCGCGATATTCCTGCTCAACCACTTCGCGGGATTTACCAAAGGCCAGGGCCTCGGTCTGGGCGAAGAAGTTAGACAGCAGTTTCTGATGGTGGTCAGACAGCGGGTTGTGGGTGATAGCCGGAGCGATGAAATCGCACGGTACCATTTTGGTGCCCTGGTGGATCAGCTGGTAGAACGCGTGCTGACCGTTGGTGCCCGGCTCACCCCAGATGATTGGGCCAGTCTGGTAGTCTACCGCGTGGCCGTTACGGTCAACATACTTACCGTTGGACTCCATGTTGCCCTGCTGGAAGTAAGCGGCAAAGCGGTGCATGTACTGGTCGTACGGCAGAATCGCTTCGGTTTCCGCACCGAAGAAGTTGTTGTACCAGATGCCGATCAGCGCCAGCAGCACCGGCAGGTTTTTCTCCGCCGGAGTGGTGGAGAAGTGCTTATCCATCGCATGCGCGCCGGACAGCAGCTCAACGAAGTTGTCGAAGCCCACGGAGAGAATGATGGACAGACCAATCGCCGACCACAGGGAGTAACGGCCGCCAACCCAGTCCCAGAATTCGAACATGTTGGCGGTGTCGATGCCGAACTCGCCAACCGCTTTCGCGTTGGTGGAAAGCGCGGCGAAGTGTTTCGCCACGTGCTTGTCGTCGCCCGCGGTTGCCAGGAACCAGTCGCGCGCGCTGTGGGCGTTGGTCATGGTTTCCTGGGTAGTGAAAGTCTTGGACGCCACCAGGAACAGAGTCGTTTCCGGATTCACGTTCTTCAGCACTTCGGCGATATGGGTGCCATCGACGTTAGAGACAAAGTGCATGTTGAGGTGGTTTTTATACGGACGCAGCGCCTCGGTCACCATGAAAGGACCGAGGTCGGAGCCGCCGATACCGATGTTAACCACGTCGGTGATCGGTTTGCCGGTGTAGCCTTTCCAGCTACCGGAGATAATCGCTTCGGAGAAGGTTTTCATCTTCTCCAGCACAGCGTTCACTTCCGGCATCACATCTTTGCCATCAACCACAATCGGCGTATTGCTGCGGTTACGCAGCGCGACGTGCAGTACCGCGCGGTCTTCGGTGCGGTTGATCTTCTCACCTGAGAACATCGACTTGATAGCGCCCGCCAGGTCAGTCTCTTTCGCCAGATCCTGCAGTTTAGCCAGCGTCTCTTCAGTGATGCGGTTTTTGGAGAAGTCCACCAGCATCAGATCGTCGAACGTCGCGGAAAATTTAGAAAAGCGGTCGCTATCTTTGGCGAAAAGCTCGCTGATAGTGACATCTTTCATTTCGTCGAAGTGTTTCTGTAATGCCTGCCAGGCAGAGGTCTGCGTTGGGTTGATGTTTTTCATTAGCAATACTCTTCTGATTTGAGATTGTGACTTCGGTCGATTGTAGCGCCGGTGACGGAAAATTGTGATGATTTTTGTGACTTGACCCTGACGCCGGTCAGGAATCGGGTCAAAACGGAGTAAAAAGCCCCATTAGTATAGCTATCATAAGGCTTTTTTCTGTTAGCCGCAGAGGCATGAAAAATCCGCATAACCGCAGCGTTGACATAGCTGGCGTTAAGCCTTTATATATCCGCAGTGCTTACGTATTGGTAGGTATCTATTGCTCGCGCATTTCACGCTACAGCGAAAGGGTATTCGCGGGGGATATAATGTCCCTGTTCCCCCGGCCAGGTGAAAGACGTCAGTAATTGCCAGAAGAGGTGCGTTGCCCAGGTAACCGTATTGGAGGAACCAGTCCGGGGAAGATACGTGAGGGGGAGCAACGCCGAGGTGAAAGAGCGTCTGGTCACGCTCCTCGCCGGCCACAGGGGCTGAATCCCCTGGGTTGTCACCAGAAACGTTCGCAGTCGGGCGTTTCATACCCGAACACCTCAGCGCCCAAAGCGGTGAGTCGGGTCTACAAGGTGGAGCACTTCTGGGTGACATCGTAGTTGTTTATCACTCTGCGCCACCCTGTTTATCGCTCTTCCCTTGTGCCATGGCTGAATAATTTGGCCTGGCTTATTAAGACATTTTGTTGCGATCCGGCGGCGTCCAGCCCCTGCCAGGATCGGTGCTCAGGAATCGTTTTAATAAGTCAGGCCCCCTGACACGAGGTTGTTATGACAGATCTAGTCGTCGCCAAATTTGGCGGCACCAGCGTTGCTGATTTTGACGCAATGAACCGCAGCATCGATGTGGCGCTGCTCGATGCCAATACCCGTATTGTTGTGCTCTCCGCCTCTGCCGGCGTGACCAACATTCTGGTGGCCTTAGCGGGAGGGCTGGAACCCACCGAACGTTTTTCCCAGCTGGACGCTCTGCGTCAGATCCAGTTCAATATTCTGGAGCGTTTGCGTTATCCCAACGTGATCCGCGAAGAGATTGAGCGCTTGCTGGAAAATATCACGACGCTGGCGGAAGCCGCCGCGCTCGCCTCCTCAACCGCCCTGACCGACGAACTGGTCAGCCATGGCGAACTGATGTCCACCCTGCTGTTTGTGGAAATTCTGCGTGAACGCGGTATTCAGGCGCAGTGGTTTGACGCCCGTAAAGTGCTGCGCACTAACGATCGCTTTGGCCGCGCCGAACCGGACATCGCCGCCGTCGCCGAACTGACCCAGCAGCAGCTGGCGCCGCGCCTGGCGGAAGGCCTGGTGGTGACCCAGGGCTTTATCGGCAGCGAAGCGAAAGGCCGCACCACCACCCTCGGCCGCGGCGGCAGCGATTATACCGCCGCTCTGCTCGGCGAAGCGCTGAATGCCACCCGCGTCGATATCTGGACCGATGTCCCGGGGATCTATACTACCGACCCGCGCGTCGCGCCGGCGGCGAAACGCATCGACGTCATCGCCTTTGAAGAGGCAGCGGAAATGGCCACCTTTGGCGCCAAAGTGCTGCATCCGGCGACCCTGCTGCCTGCCGTGCGCAGCGATATCCCGGTGTTTGTCGGCTCCAGTAAAGAGCCTAAAGCGGGCGGTACGCTGGTGTGTAAAACCACCGAGAACCCGCCGCTGTTCCGCGCGCTGGCGCTGCGTCGCCGGCAAACGCTGCTGACGCTGCACAGCCTGAATATGCTGCACTCCCGCGGCTTCCTCGCCGAAGTGTTCGGTATTCTGGCGCGCCATAACATCTCAGTTGATTTGATCACCACCTCCGAAGTGAGCGTGGCCCTGACCATGGACACCACCGGCTCGACCTCTGCGGGCGATACCCTGCTGACCCAGGCGCTGCTGACCGAGCTCTCTTCGCTGTGCCGCGTGGAAGTGGAAGAAAATCTGGCGCTGGTCGCCCTGATTGGCAATGAGCTGTCGAAAGCCTGCGGCGTCGGCAAAGAGGTCTTTGGCGTCCTCGAGCCGTTTAACATCCGCATGATCTGCTATGGCGCCTCCAGCCACAACCTGTGCTTCCTGGTGCCGGGCGACGATGCGGAGAAGGTTGTGCAGAAGCTGCATCATAATTTGTTTGAATAAAATTCCTTAGCACGATAAACAATACCTATAGCCGGGCTCGAACCCGGCTTTTTTATAACAACATCAACACAACCAGCTGACCTGCTCGCCGCCCATCGGGATGGCGCGGCCCGGTTCGCGTATCGCAAGGAACACAACATGCTCGCAACTCTGACGCGGCTGTTCCCGTTATGGGCACTGCTGCTCTCCGTTCTGGCCTATTACACTCCCACTACCTTCACCCCAATTGGCCCATGGGTCACCACCCTGCTGATGCTGATCATGTTCGGTATGGGCGTGCATCTGAAGCTGGAGGATTTCAAACGCGTCCTGTCGCGTCCGGCGCCGGTCGCTGCGGGGATATTTCTGCACTATCTGGTGATGCCGCTCGCCGCCTGGCTGCTGGCGCTGCTGTTTCATATGCCGCCGGAGCTTTCCGCCGGGATGGTGCTGGTCGGCAGCGTCGCCAGCGGGACCGCCTCCAACGTGATGATCTTTCTTGCCAAAGGGGATGTGGCGCTGTCGGTGACCATCTCCTCGGTCTCCACCCTCGTCGGCGTCGTGGCGACACCGCTGCTCACCCGTCTGTACGTCGACGCGCATATTCAGGTCGACGTCATGGGCATGTTGCTCAGCATTCTACAGATTGTGGTCATTCCTATCGCGCTGGGACTGATTGTCCATCATCTGTTGCCGAAGGTGGTGAAAGCGGTAGAGCCGTTCCTGCCCGCCTTCTCGATGGTGTGCATTCTGGCGATCATCAGCGCGGTGGTGGCGGGTTCCGCCGCCCATATCGCCTCCGTCGGCCTGGTGGTGATTATCGCGGTGATCCTGCATAACACTATTGGTCTGCTTGGCGGGTACTGGGGCGGACGTCTGTTTGGTTTTGATGAATCCACCTGCCGTACGCTGGCGATCGAGGTGGGGATGCAGAACTCCGGCCTGGCGGCCGCGCTGGGTAAAATTTACTTCGGCCCGCTGGCGGCGCTGCCGGGCGCGCTGTTCTCCGTCTGGCATAACCTGTCCGGTTCGCTGCTGGCCGGGTACTGGTCAGGAAAGCCCATCGCCAAAAAAGCCGACAAGCGCTGAGCGTGATACGTCCGGGCGCAGGCCCGGGCGTGTGCCTGCTTTAGTTGCCATACAGGCTATCAGTAAAATATTCATTGCCGTACACTGGGTGCTCTGGTCTGACTGAGGGCACCACCATGGCACTCCCCCGTATTACACAAAAAGAGATGACCGAGCGCGAACAGCGCGAATTGAAAACGCTGCTTGACCGCGCGCGTATTGCGCATGGCCGCCCGCTGAGCAATGCGGAAACGAACAGCGTGAAAAAGGAATATATCGATAAGCTGATGGCGCAGCGTGAAGCGGAAGCGAAGAAAGCCCGCCAGGTGAGAAAACAGCAGGCTTATAAAACGGATAAGGAAGCGACCTTTTCCTGGTCGGCGAATACGCCGACCCGCGGCAGGCGTTAACGCCCTTTCTTTTTACGTCCCGGCTGGGTGAAACGTTTCCCGTTACCAGCCGGGCGGCCCTTATCGTTGCTATTTTCCATCTTCACCACCGGGCGCTTGATGCCGGGAGTCGCCGCTTTGGCCTTCGGCCTGGCTTTCGGCTTCGCTTCGGAAGAGGAGTTTTCAATCAGCTTGAACAGGTCGATCAGCTCGTCATCGGTTAGATCACGCCATTCACCCAAGGGGATCCCCGTCAGGCTCACGTTCATGATCCGCGTACGCTCAAGCTTCGTCACTTCATAGCCAAAGTGCTCGCACATACGACGGATCTGGCGATTCAGCCCCTGCACCAGAGTGATGCGGAAAACGAACGGCGCTTCTTTCTTTACCTTACATTTTTTGGTCACGGTCCCGAGAATCGGTACCCCCGCGCCCATGCCGCGAATGAACTCATCGGTCACCGGCTTATCGACCGTGACCAGATACTCTTTTTCATGGTCGTTGCCGGCGCGCAGGATCTTGTTCACCAGATCGCCATGGTTGGTGAGGAAGATCAGCCCCTGGGAGTCTTTATCCAGACGGCCGATAGGAAAGATACGCTTGCTGTGGTTGACGAAATCGACAATGTTGTCGCGCTCGCCGTCTTCGGTGGTGCTCACAATGCCGACCGGCTTATTCAGCGCAATCAGTACCAGATCATCCGCTTCGCGCGGCTCAATCAACCGTCCGTTCACTTTGACTAAATCGCCAGGCTTCACCTGATCGCCAATCGTGGCGCGCTTGCCATTGATAAAGACGTTGCCTTGTTCAATAAAGCGGTCCGCTTCGCGACGCGAGCAGATGCCGCTTTCGCTGATGTATTTATTTAATCGGGTTGATGAGTCGGGCAGCATAGATTCTCCTGTAAAAGCGAAATATACCCTACCTTGTGGGCGAGAAAAAACCTGGATTGTGTGATTCATTCTCCAGAAGCTTCGTCGGGCTTGTGAACAGCATTCCGCTTCCCCACATCATGCGCCATATCAGCGCGCCGGTATGGGGGCGATGCTAGAATTTCTGCTTCAATAATATTTTTAAAACAGGAAGAAAAGATGGAACTGCTGTTACTCAGTAACTCCACGCTGCCGGGGAAAGCCTGGCTGGAACACGCCCTGCCGCTGATTGCCGGTCAGGTCAAAGGCCGCCGTAAGGCGGTATTTATCCCCTTCGCTGGCGTGACGCAATCCTGGGATGATTATACGACCAAAGTGGCTGCGGTTATGGCGCCCATGGCGGTCAGCGTAACCGGTATCCACAGCGTCGACGACCCTATCGCCGTCATTGAAAGCACCGAGATGGTGATCGTCGGCGGCGGGAACACCTTCCAGCTGTTGAAAGAGTGCCGCAGCCGCGGTCTGTTGGCGCCGATTGTCGATGTCGTCAAACGCGGGGCGCTGTATATCGGCTGGAGCGCAGGTTCAAACCTTGCCTGCCCGACCATTCGCACCACCAACGATATGCCGATTGTCGATCCGCAGGGATTTGATGCGCTGGGGCTGTTCCCGCTACAGATTAACCCGCACTTCACCAACGCGTTGCCGACCGGGCATCAGGGCGAAACCCGCGAACAGCGTATCCGCGAACTACTGGTCGTGGCGCCGGAATTAACGGTGATTGGTTTGCCGGAAGGAAACTGGATCCAGGTCACCGATGGTCACGCGACGCTCGGTGGCCCGAACCCGACGCTGTTGTTCAAAGCGGGGGAAGAAGCGATAACCCTGCCTGCGGGCCACCGCTTCTGAGCCTGGTTGGCTAACGTTTCCCGGATAGCGGCGCATTGCGCCTTATCCGGGCTGCCTCAATGGAACGTCCAAACGCAAAATCCCGGTTAGCACAGCGCCGCCGGGGAATGGCTCAGTAGTCATCCCGTTCGTCGTCTTCATCCGGTTGCTCCATCACGCTGTAGGCCACCGAGCAGAACAGGCTGTTCAGACGCTTCATATCCCCCAGCAGCGCCAGGTGCAACGTACTGGTTTCGATGCTCTGCACGTTCTGCTGATGCAGACGGTCAACGTGCGCATGCGAGTAGCGGCGGTTAAGAATGCGGAACCGGTGTTTGCTGCGCCGCAGGCGGCGGGCGCTGGGCAGATCGCTGGAGAAGAAGACCGACATCGCCAGCTGCAGGTTGCTGAGCAGCAGATCGTACAGGGCGTCCAGCTCCTTTAACCCTTCTACCGAGAAGGCGCGCCGCGCCGCCAGCGATTTATCGGCGATCTCGCTGCCCATTCGCTCGACGATATCGGACGCCTGTTCGAGGTTTAACGACATCTCAATAATTTCCGCCCAGCGCCGGGATTCCTCTTCCGCCAGCTCATCTTTTGGCATTCGCGCCAGATAGAGCTTAATAGCGGTGTAAAGTACGTTGATATCATCCGCCATACGGCGCAGCTCTTTCTCCTGACGCGGTTCGCCATGCATCACCTTGTGCAGGCTCTCCAGCATCTGCTCCATCGCGTCACCAATGCGCAGCGTCTCACGCGCGGCATTGGCCAGCGCCAGCGCCGGGGTGTCCAGCGCCGACGGGTCGAGATGCTTGGGTTTGAGATGGTTATCCAGCTCGGGCTCATCGCGGATCAGACGCTGGCACAGCTTCGCCATCGGTCCGGCAAAGGGCACCATCGCGATGCAGCGCAGCAGGTTGTAAAAGACGTGGAAGTAGATAACCAGCTCGGACTCGGCCAACGGCAGCTTGTGCATCGCCGCGGCCAGCGGATGGACGAACGGCAGAATAATCAGGCTCCCCACCAGCTTAAACAGCAGGCTGCCCAGCGCCACCCGGCGCGCCGCCGCGTTCGCCGCGCTGTTGTTAAGCATCGCCAGCAGCCCCGATCCCAGGTTGGCGCCAATCACCAGACACAGCGCCACCGGGAAAGAGATCGCTCCCGCCGCGGTCAGCGTCGCCGTTAACAGCACCGCCGCCAGGCTGGAGTAGCTAATGATTGCAAATACGGCGCCAATCAAGGCATCCAGCATGATATCGCCGGTCAGCGAGGCGAAAATCACCTGCACGCCGTTCGCCTGGGTTATGGGGTGTACGGCCTGGACAATCAGCTCGAGGGCCAACAGGATCAGCCCCAGACCAATCCCCACCCGTCCAAGCTGCCCGGCGCGGGTCTGCTTGCGGCCGAGGAAGAAAATCACCCCGATAAATATCAACAACGGCGACAGCCACGACAGGTCGAAGGTCAACACCCTCGCCATCAGCGCCGTCCCGACGTCGGCCCCCAGCACCATCACCAGCGCTGGCATCAGACCCACTAAATCCTGGGCGACAAATGAGGTCACCAGCATGGTGGTGGCGTTACTGCTTTGCACCAGCGCAGTCACGCCAAGACCCGCGCAGAAGGCGAGCGGCTTTTTCTCTACGCTGCTACTGAGAACGGTACGCAGGCGAGCGCCATAG
This sequence comes from Klebsiella pneumoniae, assembly GCF_000742135.1. Lineage (GTDB taxonomy): Bacteria > Pseudomonadota > Gammaproteobacteria > Enterobacterales > Enterobacteriaceae > Klebsiella > Klebsiella pneumoniae. The sequence goes on from NZ_KN046818.1 coordinate 360,212, forward strand.
ACGCGCATCACCCCGGTACGCACGATATGCGTGCCCCACACCAGCAGAGCAACCGCGGACAACAGGTGTAGCAGAGTTAACACGGAATCAGCTTCTCCTTATCGTTATAGGTTTTCCGAAGTTCAGGAACCTATCTCAGTATAAGGGGTTAACCTCAATAAAGAGACAAGGCGCTCACAGAGCGCCTTGTTTGTTGTAAGGAAAGATGACGACTAGTCCGCATCATAGCCCAGATTAGGCGCTAACCAGCGCTCGACCTCCGCCGGCGTCATTCCTTTACGCAGCGCGTAATCTTCGACCTGATCGCGCTGGATCTGCGCCACGGCGAAGTACTTGCTATCCGGATGGCTGAAGTACCAGCCGGAAACCGATGCGCCTGGCCACATGGCGAAAGACTCGGTGAGCTTCATGCCGGTATGGGCTTCGACGTCCAGTAGCTGCCAGATGGTCCCCTTTTCGGTGTGCTCCGGACAGGCCGGATATCCCGGCGCCGGTCGGATCCCCTGGTAGTTCTCGCGAATAAGCTCCTCATTGCTGAGGTTCTCATTGGCCGCATATCCCCAGTAAACCTTGCGCACTTTCTCATGCAGATACTCGGCAAAGGCCTCCGCCAGGCGATCGGCGATGGCCTTGATCATGATCTTGTTATAGTCATCATGCTGCGCTTCATAGGCATCCGCCAGCGCGTCCTCTTCCAGGCCGCCGGTCACGGCGAAGGCGCCGATGTAGTCCGCCTTGCCGCTCAGCTTCGGCGCGACAAAATCGGCGAGGCAGTAGTTGGCGAAGCCAACCTTCTCCGTCTGCTGGCGCAGATGATGGCTCACCGTCAGCACGTGGGTGCGGGTTTCATCGCGATAGATTTCAATATCGTCGCCCACGCGGTTGGCCGGGAACAGACCCACCACGCCGCGCGGGTTCAGGGTTTTCTCTGCGCTCAGCTTATCCAGCAGCTCGTTAGCATCTTTGAACAGGCGCTGCGCCTCTTCCCCTACCACTTCATCTTCCAGAATGCGCGGATATTTACCCGCCAGCGACCAGGTCATGAAGAACGGCGTCCAGTCGATGTAGTTGCGCAGAGTCTCGATACTGGCTTCCACCGTCTGTACTCCCAGACGATGAGCCACCGGCGGCGTGTAGCTCTCCCAGTCAAAGGCCAGATCGTTTTCCCGCGCGGCGGCAAGGGTCACCGGCGGCGTACGCGGTTTTTTACGCCCATGCTGGATACGCACCGTTTCATACTCTTTGCGCGTGCGGGCGACAAACTCGTCGCGCTGCGTGTCCGAGAGCAGCGCAGACACCACGCCGACGGTGCGCGAGGCGTTCTGTACGTAAACGGTGGGGCCGCTGTAGTTCTGCTCGATTTTCACCGCCGTATGCGCTTTCGAGGTGGTCGCGCCGCCTATCAGCAGCGGGATGGTAAAGCCCTGGCGCTCCATCTCTTTCGCCACATTAACCATCTCGTCCAGCGATGGGGTAATCAGCCCGGAAAGACCAATTAGATCCGCGTTTACCTCTTTGGCCGTTTTGAGAATTTTATCCGCCGGGACCATCACGCCAAGATCGATGATTTCGTAGTTATTGCACTGCAGCACCACGCCGACGATGTTTTTGCCAATGTCATGAACGTCGCCTTTTACCGTGGCAATCACCATTTTGCCGTTACTGGAGCCCTGCTCTTTACTGGCTTCAATAAACGGCTCAAGGTAGGCCACCGCCTGTTTCATTACACGGGCGGATTTCACCACCTGCGGCAGGAACATTTTGCCTTCGCCGAACAGATCGCCGACCACGTTCATGCCGTCCATCAGCGGCCCTTCAATGACCTCAATCGGGCGGGCGGCCTGCTGACGCGCTTCTTCGGTGTCCTGTTCGATAAATTCGGTAATGCCCTTCACCAGCGAATATTCGAGGCGTTTTTTCACTTCCCAGGTGCGCCACTCCGCCTGCTGGGCATTCGCGCCGTCGTCCGCTTTGCTGCCGCGATATTTTTCCGCCAGCTCAAGTAACCGTTCGGTACTGTCATCGCGGCGGTTGAGGATCACGTCTTCGACCGCGTCGCGCAGCTCGCCCGGGAGGTCATCATAGATGGCCAGCTGACCGGCGTTGACGATCCCCATGTCCATGCCGTTGCGGATCGCGTAGTAGAGGAATACGGCGTGGATCGCCTCACGTACCGGGTCATTACCGCGGAAGGAGAAGGAGACGTTGGAGACCCCGCCGGAGATTAGCGCATGCGGCAGCTCGCGTTTGATGTCTTCGCAGGCGCCGATAAAGTCCTGTGCGTAGTTGTTATGCTCTTCGATACCGGTGGCGACGGCAAAGATATTGGGGTCGAAGATAATATCTTCCGGCGGGAAGCCGACCTCTTCGGTGAGGATTTTGTAGGCGCGACGGCAAATCTCTATTTTACGTTCGCGAGTGTCGGCCTGACCAACCTCGTCGAAAGCCATCACCACCACCGCGGCGCCGTAGCGGCGAACCAGTTTCGCATGGTGGATAAAGGATTCGACGCCCTCTTTCATCGAAATCGAGTTAACGATGCCTTTGCCCTGAATACATTTCAGGCCCTTTTCAATGACTTCCCACTTGGAGGAGTCAATCATGATCGGCACGCGAGCAATGTCCGGCTCGCCGGCAATCAGGTTAAGGAAACGCACCATCGCCGCTTCCGCGTCGAGCATCCCCTCGTCCATGTTGATATCGATAATCTGCGCGCCGCTTTCCACCTGCTGACGCGCAACGTCCAGCGCTTCGCTGTACTTCTCTTCTTTAATCAGCCGCTTAAATTTCGCCGAGCCGGTGACGTTAGTTCGTTCACCGACGTTAACGAACAGGCTATCGTCGCCGATATTCAACGGCTCCAGGCCGGCGAGGCGGCAGGCCACCGCAATTTCCGGCAACTGACGCGGCGGCAGGCCCGCTACCGCCCGGCTCATGGCGGCGATATGCTCCGGGGTGGTACCGCAGCAGCCGCCAACGATATTGAGGAAACCGGCTTCCGCCCATTCGCGAATTTGCGTCGCCATGGTGTCGGCGTCCAGATCGTATTCGCCGAAGGCGTTGGGCAGGCCGGCGTTCGGGTGCGCAGTGACGTAGCATTCGGCAATGCGCGACAGCTCCTGGACGTACTGCCGCAGCTCGTCCGGCCCGAGGGCGCAGTTCAGACCAAACGATAAGGCTTCGGCGTGACGCAGCGAGTTATAAAAGGCTTCGGTGGTCTGTCCGGAAAGCGTGCGGCCAGAGGCATCGGTAATGGTCCCGGAGATCATCAGCGGCAGGTCAACGCCTAACGCCTCCAGCTCCTCTTTCACCGCATAGATAGCCGCTTTAGCGTTCAGGGTGTCAAATACCGTTTCAATCAGGATCAGATCCACGCCACCTTCCACCAGCGCCCGGGTGGATTCGCGATAGGCGGCCACCAGCTGGTCAAAGGTAATATTACGGAACGCCGGATCGTTCACATCAGGCGAAATAGAAGCGGTGCGGTTGGTCGGGCCAAGCACGCCCGCGACATAGCGCGGTTTTTCCGGCGTGCGGGCCGTCCAGGCGTCGGCGCTGGCGCGGGCCAGCTTCGCCGCGGCAAAGTTGATCTCGGCCGACAGGGATTCCATCTGGTAATCCGCCATCGCGATGGTCGTCGAGTTAAAGGTGTTGGTCTCAATGATATCCGCGCCGGCCTCGAAATAGGCGTCGTGGATCTCGCGGATCACTTCGGGTTTGCTGAGCACCAGCAGGTCGTTGTTGCCTTTCAGGTCGCACGGCCAGTCAGCAAAGCGCTCACCGCGAAAGTCCTGCTCACTCAGACGATAGCCCTGGATCATGGTGCCCATGCCCCCATCCAGAACCAGAATACGTTCTTTTAACTGCTGATGCAGTTGCTCAACTTTGCTGCTCACACTTGCTCCCGACAACGCTCGACTCAGGCCAAATAGCCAACAAACCATACTGGCATAAACCACCGGAGCGGAAAAGACAACAACGGGCAATATGAGACATGTTCAGCTTCACTCCTCCGATGAGTCCGGTTGTGATTGCATTATTGCCAAATAAAACGAAAATTATTTCCACGATACAGAAAAAGGAGTTCGCGATGGCCACTACCCCCATTCCCGCGAAACGCGGCAGAAAACCCGCGGCTGCCACTGCCCAGCAGGCTGGCGGTCAGGTTCAGTCGCTGACCCGCGGCCTGAAATTACTCGAATGGATTGCCGAGTCCCACAGCAGCGTCGCGCTGACCGAACTGGCGCAGCAGGCGGGTCTGCCCAACTCCACGACTCACCGTCTGCTGACCACCATGCAACAGCTGGGCTTCGTCCGCCAGGTTGGCGAGCTGGGTCACTGGGCCGTCGGGGCGCATGCTTTCGTGGTCGGCAGCAGCTTTCTACAAAGCCGCAATCTGCTGGCCATTGTCCACCCGATCCTGCGCCAGCTGATGGAAGATTCCGGTGAAACGGTGAATCTGGCGGTGCTCGACCAGAGCGACCACCAGGCGATCATTATCGATCAGGTGCAGTGCACCCAGCTGATGCGGATGTCGGCGCCAATCGGCGGTAAACTGCCGATGCACGCTTCCGGCGCCGGGAAGGCGTTTCTCGCGCAGCTGAGCGAAGAGCAGGTTACCAGTCTGCTGCACCGTAAAGGGCTGCATGCCTATACGCATGCCACGCTGGTCTCCCCGCTGCATCTGAAGGAAGATTTAGCCCAGACCCGCAAGCGGGGCTACTCTTTCGATGATGAGGAGCACGCGCTCGGCCTGCGCTGCGTCGCCGCCTGCATTTACGATGAACATCGCGAACCGTTCGCGGCAATCTCCATCTCAGGCCCTATCTCGCGTATGACCGATGATCGGGTGACTGAGCTGGGCGCGCTGGTGATCAAGGCGGCGAAGGAAGTGACGCTGGCGTATGGCGGGGTTAAATAAAAAAATGCCCCAGAGGGGCATTTTAAGTAGGCCTGATTAGCGTAGCGCCATCAGGCAGATCGGCGCACCTTGCCGGATGGCGGCGTAAACGCCTTATCCGCCCTACTGTCGGCGCCATAGCGCACGCTAAAACGCTGCTTGCGCCGGTAGGCGTAGACATCTTCCACATGGCCGTTTTTAATCCGCATTTGCAGTGCGCGCCAGTAGTCGGCGCGCAGCAGGTCGGCATGCATCTCTTCAAACAGTGGCCCAATGCGCGGGTCGGCGCACAGCCAGTGGCGGAACTCCTCCGGAAACACATCGCCAGGCGAAACGCTGTACCACGGCTCGCTGGCCAGCTCATCCTCCGGATAGCGCGGCGGCGGGATCTCGCGAAAATTCACTTCCGTCATATAGCAGATTTCATCATAGTCGTAGAACACCACCCGGCCATGGCGGGTGACGCCGAAGTTTTTAAATAACATATCGCCGGGAAAGATGTTGGCGGCGGCCAGCTGGCGGATAGCATTGCCATACTCTTCTACCGCATCACGCAATGCCTGGCCGTTAACCTGCTCCAGCCACAGGTTGAGCGGCACCATTCGCCGTTCAATATAGAGATGGCTGATGACGATGCGGTCGCCGAGATCGGTGAGTTTGTTCCCCGCTTCCGCCTGCAGCAGCGCCAGCAGCGCCGGCGCGATTTGCCGTTTATCCAGCACGAAATTTTCAAACTCCTGGGTGTCCGCCATCCGCCCGACGCGGTCATGCTCCTTTACCAGCTGATAGCAAGCCCGCACATGGGCGGCGGTCATCTCTTTCTGCGGCGCAAAGCGGTCCTTGATCACCTTAAACACCCGGTCAAAGCCCGGCAGGGTAAACACCAGCATCACCATCCCGCGAATACCCGGCGCTTCAATAAACTGCTCATCGCAGCGAGTAATGTAGTGTAGATATTCGCGATAGCTTTCGGTTTTGGCATGCTTCTGACAGCCAATCGCCATGTACAGCTCGGCCGTCGTTTTACCCGGCAAGATCTCGCGCAGCCATTCCACCAGGGCGCCGGGCAACGGCGCATAAACCATAAAATAGGAACGCGCGAAGCCAAAAACGATACTCGCTTCGGCATGGGTTGTGAGGCAGGTGTCAACAAACAGCTCACCCTCTTCGCTGCGGTGGATCGGCAGCAAAAAAGGCAGCGTCGCCATCGGCATGACCAGTTTGCCCACCAGCCAGGCGGCTTTATTGCGGTAGAACAGCTCATTGGCGACCTGCAGATGACAGGTGGCGAGCAGTTCCTCCCCCAGCGCCTCCTGCAGACTGGCAATGATATAGCCGATATCCCGCGCTTTGTTTTGCCACGGTAGCCGCAGCGGCAGATCGGACAGTACTTTACCCAGCAGGTGCGACCAACCGCGTTCCGGAAAGAAATCTTTCGCCAGCGGTCGCGGGAGGGTACGAAAGGGTCGCTCGGGCTGCGAGCTGAAAATAAAGAGCCGCTCGGGGGTCAGCGAGCGGTGGTCAAACAGGCGGCAGTAGACCGAATTGAAAAAGCTCTCAGCAATTTCAAAGCGAGGGTAATCCGGTAAAAGTTGGGTGTACTGCTGTTTCACCCGCAGAAGAAAATCGACGTCGGTGCTTTTCCCTTCGGTGATGCAGCGCAGCTGCTCTACTACCAGGCCCACGTGGTGATCGTAGAGATGGATCCGCTGCTTCATCGCCTGCTGCACGGCGTGCCAGTCAGCCTGTTCAAAGCGCTGCTGCGCGCCGGAAGTGACTTCAAGAAAACGCCCATACTGCGCGTCAAATCCCTGCAATATCGTTTGGGCAATCAGTAATTCCAGACCACGCGTCATCGCTTTCCCCCATCCGGCGCCACGTCATGCCGGATGGCGCGCTCGCTTATCCGGCCTGCGTCCTCTTGCAGGCCCGGTCAGCGTCGCGCCACCGGGCATGGCTTAAAACTGATCTTCTTCGGTCGAGCCGGTCAGCGCCGTTACCGACGAGGTGCCACCCTGGATAATGGTGGTGACCTTGTCGAAGTAGCCGGTGCCCACCTCCTGCTGATGCGAGACGAAGGTGTAGCCTTCCGGCCCGGCGGCGAATTCCGGCTGCTGCACTTTCTCAACATAGTGGCGCATCCCCTCACCCTGAGCGTAGGCATGGGCGAGGTCGAACATGTTGAACCACATGCTGTGGATCCCCGCGAGGGTAATAAACTGGTATTTGTATCCCATGTCCGACAGCTGCTGCTGGAAGCTGGCGATGGTTTTATCATCAAGATTTTTCTTCCAGTTAAACGACGGCGAGCAGTTATAGGCCAGCAGTTTGCCCGGGAAACGCGCATGGATAGCCTCGGCAAAGCGGCGCGCCTGCTCGAGATCCGGTTTCGACGTTTCACACCACACCAGATCCGCATACGGCGCGTAGGCCAGCCCGCGGCTGATCGCCTGCTCGATCCCGGCGTGGGTGCGGAAGAACCCTTCGCTGGTGCGATCCCCGGTAATAAACTCACGATCGTACGGATCGCAGTCTGAGGTAATTAAATCCGCGGCGTCGGCATCGGTACGGGCGATGACCAGCGTCGGGACCCCCATCACGTCGGCCGCCAGACGCGCCGCCACCAGCTTCTGAATCGCTTCCTGAGTCGGAACCAGCACTTTACCGCCCATATGGCCGCACTTCTTCACCGATGCCAGCTGATCTTCGAAGTGAACAGCCGCTGCACCGGCTTCAATCATCGATTTCATCAGCTCAAAGGCGTTCAGGACGCCGCCAAAACCGGCCTCCGCATCCGCCACGATCGGCAGGAAGTAGTCGATAAAGCGCGGATCGTTCGGTTCAATTCCCGCTGACCACTGGATCTGATCGGCGCGGCGGAAGGTGTTGTTGATCCGATCCACCACTGCCGGTACCGAGTTGGCCGGATACAGCGATTGATCCGGATACATGCTGGACGCCAGGTTAGCATCCGCCGCCACCTGCCAGCCGGAGAGATAAATGGCTTCGATACCCGCCTTCGCCTGCTGCAAGGCCTGGCCGCCGGTCAGCGCGCCGAGACTGTTGACGTACCCTTTTTTCGCCTCCCCGTGCAGCAGACGCCACAGTTTCGCCGCGCCAAGCTGCGCCAGCGTGCATTCCGGATTCACCGAGCCGCGTAACTTCACCACCTCTTCCGCGCTGTAGGGACGGGTAATGCCTTCCCAGCGCGGGTTCGTCCATTCTTTGTTTAATTCTTCGATTTGTTGGGTGCGGGTTTTCATGTGCAGATGCTCCATATAATTTCCTGGCTCCCCAGGCTCATAGGTGAAGGACTAAATGGCGAACCACACCATCTGGCGATTAGGCCAGCAGGCGGTAGCCCGGCAATGTCAGAAAATCAATTAGCTCGTCGGAGGTGGTGATCTGCTCCATCAGTCGCGCCGCATCGTCAAAGCGGCCGTGGCTGAAGCGGTGCTCTCCCAGCTCCTCCTGAATCACCATCAGCTCTTCCGCCAGCCACTGGCGGAACAGCGCCTTAGTGACCGGGGTACCGTCGTTCAGGGTTTTCTGATGATGGATCCACTGCCAGATAGAGGTGCGCGAGATCTCGGCCGTTGCGGCGTCTTCCATCAGGCCATAAATCGGTACGCAGCCGTTGCCGGAGATCCACGCTTCGATGTACTGCACCGCCACGCGAATGTTGGCGCGCATTCCGGCTTCCGTGCGTTCGCCCTCGCAGGGAGCCAGCAGTTGTTCAGCGGTAATTGGCGCATCCTCGCTCCGGGTGACCGAGAGCTGATTCGGCTTATCGCCCAGCACGCGGTCAAACACCGCCATGGCGGTATCCGCCAGGCCCGGGTGGGCGATCCAGGTCCCATCGTGACCGTTGTTTGCCTCCAGCTCTTTATCGGCGGTGACTTTACTCAGCACCTGGCGGTTACGTTCGGTATCTTTGCTCGGGATAAACGCCGCCATACCGCCCATCGCAAACGCGCCGCGTTTGTGGCAGGTCTTAATCAACAAGCGTGAGTAGGCGCTGAGGAAGGGTTTATCCATCGTCACCACCTGCCGGTCCGGCAGTACGCGATCCGGATGGTTTTTCAGCGTCTTGATATAGCTGAAGATGTAATCCCAGCGGCCGCAGTTCAGGCCAACAATATGGTCGCGCAGCGCATGCAGGATCTCATCCATCTGGAACACCGCTGGCAGCGTCTCAATCAGCAGCGTGGCCTTGATGGTGCCGCGCGGCAGGTCAAAGCGATCTTCCGTAAAACTGAAGACATCGTTCCACCATGCCGCCTCCTGCCAGGCCTGTGTTTTTGGCAGATAGAAGTAGGGACCACTTCCTTTCGCCAGCAGCGCCTGGTAGTTATGAAAGAAATAGAGCGCAAAATCGAACAGGCTGCCGGGGATGGCCTCATTACGCCAGGTCACATGCTTTTCCGGCAGATGCAGGCCGCGCACACGGCATACCAGCACAGCGGGATTGGGCTGCAACTGATAGATTTTGCCGGCCTCGTTGGTGTAGCTGATGGTTCCGTTCACGGCATCGCGCAGGTTGATTTGACCATCAATGACTTTGCGCCAGTCAGGCGCCAGCGAATCCTCAAAGTCCGCCATAAAGACTTTGACGTTGGCATTCAGCGCGTTAATGACCATCTTGCGCTCGACGGGGCCGGTGATTTCCACGCGGCGATCCTGCAAATCAGCCGGGATACCGCGAATAGTCCAGTCGCCATTTCTAATGGAAGCAGTTTCCGAAATAAAATCCGGAAGCTGCCCGTCGTCAATAGCCTGCTGTTGCTGCAAACGCGCGGCCAGCAGCTTATTGCGCGCCGGCGTAAAGCGGCTCACCAGTTCCGTCAGAAATTCTACCGCCTCAGGCGTTAAGATCTGCTTCTCCTGCTCGCCATAGGGCTGACTAAAGGCCAGTTCATCGGTGATTGTCGCCTGCTGCGTCATTGTGCTGCTCCTCTTGGTTGATCCGCTGGAAGCGAGCGAAAGATCGTTGTGCAGTTTTCGCTCAGCACAATTAAGACTACTCAATTAATTTCCAAAATCAAAAACAATTTCCATTTTAATTTTAAATTATCATTAACACATTGATAACAATGAAATTAAAGTTATCATCGTGTATGAAGTGAATTTCGGAAATAAAAAAGGCACCCGAAGGTGCCAGAGGCAAAATGCTGAAACGCTTTAGGATCGTCTCACATAGAGTATTATTCCAGCGTCGGATTCATATGACGCAGATCGTATGGCGTAATCTGGTAGACGTAATAGTTAAGCCAGTTAGCGAACAGCAGATTGCCGTGGCTGCGCCAGGTGGCGCGCGGTTTGTTCTGCGGGTCGTTTTGTGGGAAATAGTTATGAGGTATCTCAGGGTTCAAACCGGCTTCCACATCGCGGAAATATTCACTTGCCAGGGTATTGGCATCGTACTCCGGGTGGCCGGTGACAAAGGCGATGCGCTTATCTTTACTGGCGAACAAATACGCATCGCCCTCTTCCGTCTCCGCGAGGATCTCAAGATCGGTATAGTCGCGAATAAGTCCGGCCGGAAAATCAGCATAGCGTGAGTGCGGGGCCAGGAAAGAGTCGTCGAAACCGCGGGTCAGTAAGGCGTGCGGATGAAGAATATGGTGTTCATAGACGCCGGAAATCTTTTCGGCGCGGGTCTGCTTGGGAATGCCGTACAGAATGTTCAGCGCGGCCTGAACCGCCCAACAGACGAACAGCGTCGAAGTGACGTGATCCTTGGCCCACTCCAGTACCTGTTTGATCTGCGGCCAGTAAGCAACATCGTTAAACTCAACCAGGCCTAAAGGAGCGCCGGTAACAATCAGGCCGTCAAAGTTCTGATCGCAGATCTCATCGAAATTACAGTAAAAGTTATTCAGATGCTCCGCAGGGGTATTACGCGACTCGCGCGCATCGATACGTAATAACTGGATATCCACCTGCAGCGGAGAGTTTGATAGCAGACGCAGGAACTGATTTTCCGTCTCGATTTTCTTCGGCATCAGGTTGAGGATTAACACCTTCAGGGGGCGGATTTCCTGAGTCGTTGCACGTGTTGTCGTCATTACGAAGACGTTTTCATTGCGCAAGAAATTGACGGCTGGCAGCTCGTCCTGCACCCGAATTGGCATAACTGTATTACCTCATAGCATACGTATAAACGTTTAGACATCCAGATAGCTGAAGATAACCAGGAATCGGGTGAATGTCGAGTCTGCATGTTCACGGTGAGAAAATTTCACGGCGCTTGTTGAGTTAGAATATAAGAATGTAGAAAAGGAGAAAGTATGGTTATTAACATCCGCCGTTCCCGGCCTGATGAAGGGGATAAACTGACTGCGATCTGGTGTCGGTCGGTCGACGCCACGCATGATTTTCTGACAAAAGCGTATCGAAAGGAGCTGGAGGAGATGGTACGCGCATTTTTACCGGAGGCTCCGCTGTGGGTGGCGGTTAATACGGAAGACCAGCCGATCGCCTTTATGCTGCTGACCGGAGATCATATGGATGCGCTGTTCGTCGATCCGGATGTCCGCGGCTGTGGCGTGGGGAAGTTGCTGATTGAGCATGCGCTGTCGTTAACGCCGAAGCTGACGACCAATGTAAATGAGCAGAATGAACAAGCGGTCGGGTTTTATCAGAAGATGGGTTTTAGGGTGACAGGGCGCTCTGAAACGGACGATCTGGGGCAACCGTATCCGTTATTGAATTTGATGTATGAGCAGCAGGCTGAAGCAGACTACGATTGACGTCGGTAACTTTGCGGCATTGATGTCCCCTCGGCCAGCAGGTGGCCGAGGATCCGTAGCCCCGGTAAGCGCAGCGCCACCGGGGAGACATACCGGCACGCTGGCCGGACGACAGAAATGCAAAAAGCCCATCCGGCAGGATGGGCTCTTCACTTGTTTGATGCCTGGCAGTTCCCTACTCTCACATGGGGAGACCCCACACTACCATCGGCGCTACGGCGTTTCACTTCTGAGTTCGGCATGGGGTCAGGTGGGACCACCGCGCTAGTGCCGCCAGGCAAATTCTGTTTTATCAACACGTTTCACCAACGTATCGATTAATCTGTATCAGAGCTGAAAATTCTCTCAAATCCGCCAAAACATCTTCGGCGTTGTAAGGTTAAGCCTCACGGTTCATTAGTACCGGTTAGCTCAACGCATCGCTGCGCTTACACACCCGGCCTATCAACGTCGTCGTCTTCAACGTTCCTTCAGGAGACTTAAAGTCTCAGGGAGAACTCATCTCGGGGCAAGTTTCGTGCTTAGATGCTTTCAGCACTTATCTCTTCCGCATTTAGCTACCGGGCAGTGCCATTGGCATGACAACCCGAACACCAGTGATGCGTCCACTCCGGTCCTCTCGTACTAGGAGCAGCCCCCCTCAATTCTCCAGCGCCCACGGCAGACAGGGACCGAACTGTCTCACGACGTTCTAAACCCAGCTCGCGTACCACTTTAAATGGCGAACAGCCATACCCTTGGGACCTACTTCAGCCCCAGGATGTGATGAGCCGACATCGAGGTGCCAAACACCGCCGTCGATATGAACTCTTGGGCGGTATCAGCCTGTTATCCCCGGAGTACCTTTTATCCGTTGAGCGATGGCCCTTCCATTCAG
>NZ_KN046818.1:372840-2028499 GCF_000742135.1 Klebsiella pneumoniae
AACCGAGTCTTAACTGGGCGTTAAGTTGCAGGGTATAGACCCGAAACCCGGTGATCTAGCCATGGGCAGGTTGAAGGTTGGGTAACACTAACTGGAGGACCGAACCGACTAATGTTGAAAAATTAGCGGATGACTTGTGGCTGGGGGTGAAAGGCCAATCAAACCGGGAGATAGCTGGTTCTCCCCGAAAGCTATTTAGGTAGCGCCTCGTGAATTCATCTTCGGGGGTAGAGCACTGTTTCGGCTAGGGGGTCATCCCGACTTACCAACCCGATGCAAACTACGAATACCGAAGAATGTTATCACGGGAGACACACGGCGGGTGCTAACGTCCGTCGTGAAGAGGGAAACAACCCAGACCGCCAGCTAAGGTCCCAAAGTCATGGTTAAGTGGGAAACGATGTGGGAAGGCACAGACAGCCAGGATGTTGGCTTAGAAGCAGCCATCATTTAAAGAAAGCGTAATAGCTCACTGGTCGAGTCGGCCTGCGCGGAAGATGTAACGGGGCTAAACCATGCACCGAAGCTGCGGCAGCGACACTATGTGTTGTTGGGTAGGGGAGCGTTCTGTAAGCCTGCGAAGGTGTGCTGTGAGGCATGCTGGAGGTATCAGAAGTGCGAATGCTGACATAAGTAACGATAAAGCGGGTGAAAAGCCCGCTCGCCGGAAGACCAAGGGTTCCCGTCCAACGTTAATCGGGGCAGGGTGAGTCGACCCCTAAGGCGAGGCCGAAAGGCGTAGTCGATGGGAAACAGGTTAATATTCCTGTACTTGGTGTTACTGCGAAGGGGGGACGGAGAAGGCTATGTTAGCCGGGCGACGGTTGTCCCGGTTTAAGCATGTAGGCTGGTTGTCCAGGCAAATCCGGATAATCAAGGCTGAGGTGTGATGACGAGGCACTACGGTGCTGAAGTAACAAATGCCCTGCTTCCAGGAAAAGCCTCTAAGCATCAGGTAACATCAAATCGTACCCCAAACCGACACAGGTGGTCAGGTAGAGAATACCAAGGCGCTTGAGAGAACTCGGGTGAAGGAACTAGGCAAAATGGTGCCGTAACTTCGGGAGAAGGCACGCTGGTGTGTAGGTGAAGTCCCTGCGGATGGAGCTGAGACCAGTCGAAGATACCAGCTGGCTGCAACTGTTTATTAAAAACACAGCACTGTGCAAACACGAAAGTGGACGTATACGGTGTGACGCCTGCCCGGTGCCGGAAGGTTAATTGATGGGGTTATCCGTAAGGAGAAGCTCTTGATCGAAGCCCCGGTAAACGGCGGCCGTAACTATAACGGTCCTAAGGTAGCGAAATTCCTTGTCGGGTAAGTTCCGACCTGCACGAATGGCGTAATGATGGCCAGGCTGTCTCCACCCGAGACTCAGTGAAATTGAACTCGCTGTGAAGATGCAGTGTACCCGCGGCAAGACGGAAAGACCCCGTGAACCTTTACTATAGCTTGACACTGAACATTGAGCCTTGATGTGTAGGATAGGTGGGAGGCTTTGAAGCGTGGACGCCAGTCTGCGTGGAGCCAACCTTGAAATACCACCCTTTAATGTTTGATGTTCTAACGTTGGCCCCTCACCGGGGTTGCGGACAGTGTCTGGTGGGTAGTTTGACTGGGGCGGTCTCCTCCCAAAGCGTAACGGAGGAGCACGAAGGTTAGCTAATCCTGGTCGGACATCAGGAGGTTAGTGCAATGGCATAAGCTAGCTTGACTGCGAGCGTGACGGCGCGAGCAGGTGCGAAAGCAGGTCATAGTGATCCGGTGGTTCTGAATGGAAGGGCCATCGCTCAACGGATAAAAGGTACTCCGGGGATAACAGGCTGATACCGCCCAAGAGTTCATATCGACGGCGGTGTTTGGCACCTCGATGTCGGCTCATCACATCCTGGGGCTGAAGTAGGTCCCAAGGGTATGGCTGTTCGCCATTTAAAGTGGTACGCGAGCTGGGTTTAGAACGTCGTGAGACAGTTCGGTCCCTATCTGCCGTGGGCGCTGGAGAATTGAGGGGGGCTGCTCCTAGTACGAGAGGACCGGAGTGGACGCATCACTGGTGTTCGGGTTGTCATGCCAATGGCACTGCCCGGTAGCTAAATGCGGAAGAGATAAGTGCTGAAAGCATCTAAGCACGAAACTTGCCCCGAGATGAGTTCTCCCTGAGACTTTAAGTCTCCTGAAGGAACGTTGAAGACGACGACGTTGATAGGCCGGGTGTGTAAGCGCAGCGATGCGTTGAGCTAACCGGTACTAATGAACCGTGAGGCTTAACCTTACAACGCCGAAGATGTTTTGGCGATTTGAGAGAATTTTCAGCTTAGATTCAGAGTTGAGTACGCAATAATTTGCGCAGCAGCAAGGCGACAAGCGACGGAAAGGAAGGAGCATACTGAAGTATGTGACTGACTTTACGAGCGCAGGCAACGCAGCTGATGCGATAAAGAATTGCGTACTGAGCACAAAGAATTTGCCTGGCGGCACTAGCGCGGTGGTCCCACCTGACCCCATGCCGAACTCAGAAGTGAAACGCCGTAGCGCCGATGGTAGTGTGGGGTCTCCCCATGTGAGAGTAGGGAACTGCCAGGCATCAAATAAAGCAGAAAGCCCGGTCGAAAGACCGGGCTTTTTGTTTTATCTGTTGTTTGTCGGTGAGCGCTCTCCAGAGTAGGACAAATCCGCCGGGAGCGGATTTGAACGTTGCGCAGCAACGGCCCGGAGGGTGGCGGGCAGGACGCTCGCCATAAACTGCCAGGCATCAAACAAGTGAAGAGCCCATCCTGCCGGATGGGCTTTTTGCGTTTCTGTCGTCCGGCCAGCGTGCCGGCATGTCTCCCCGGTGGCGCTGCGCTTGCCGGGGCTACGGATCCGACACGGGGCTACGTCCCTGTGGCCGGACAAGGTGCGCAGCACCGCCTTTATTGCTTCGCAAAATAGCGTGACGAATGCTTGTGGCATGGTCAACCGGATAGTGAATTTACCGGATGATACAAGTCGGAAAATAATTATCAGCAGCTACGATTAATATTATCTCTTTATTTCAGCGCCATTATATTGTGCCCCGGTAAAATAATGATGCGGCCTCTTCCTCCCACAAAATAACGCGTTTACGCTTCAGAAAAAATATTTCCGTGACTGGATACTTCGCTTCCGGATGTATTGTGGCGAACGGTATGCTTCTTCCCTGTTTTTGTCTAAATGAGCTTTATCATTAACACTTTGTTAACTTGATCTGGTTTATATGGCAGCAAATTTGATATACAAAGAGGGATGATTGCCTGTATGGATGCTGCCCGAAATACCTTGCGAGACATATGCAGGTTCTCGGCTGGCAAATGAGAATAGAAATGAAAATCCTGCTTAACTGGTCGCCATTGCGCCAGCTCTTCACTTACATTCAGGAGCGCTTTACCTTTCTGGTGCTGCTCTGCTGGCCAGCGATTATCTGGTTATTCTGTCGGGTCGGCGTGTGGCTCACCGATAACGTTTATGAACTGCTGGGAAAATCACCCGCCCAGTCCTTCACCGTGTATCTGCAGCCGTTTATGACCCCCGGCACGCTGCTGCGCATCTCCATCAGCTGGGTGGTGTTGCTGTTCATTCTCTTCAGTATGGCGATGGCCTTCACCTGGGGTTTACGTCGCTTTATGAATCGCCATAAATAAACCATTCGGCCGCCGTAAGTCGACGGCCCTTCTTAAGCCTTTATGCCATCTCACCAATAGTCTTACGAAAACGCAGCAACGCGATACTAAAGAACACTCCGCCGATAGCCAGCAAGGTTAAGAACTGCGGCCAGACGATGGCGAAGCTGGCGCCTCGATACAATATCGCCTGCGCCAGGCTGACGAAGTGGGTGGTCGGCATGGTCAACATAATATCCTGTACCAGCTGCGGCATACTTTCTCGCGGCGTGGATCCGCCGGAGAGCATCTGCAGCGGCAGTAAGACCAGGATCATCAGCAGCCCCAGCTGCGGCATCGAGCGGGCGAGGGTGCCCATAAAAATGCCGATTGAGGTCGTGGCGAACAGGCTGAGCGCCACCCCCAGCATAAACAGGGGAATCGACCCTTCAATGGGCACCTGCAAAATCCCCTGTACCATCAGCACCACCAGGCCCATCGACCAGATCTTGGCCAGCATAATTTCAAACGGCGTGATCGGCATCACCAGCAGATGCTCAATGGTGCCATGTTCCCGCTCGCGGATCAGCGCCGAACCGGTGAGGACAATGGCCAGCATGGTGATATTGTTGATGATCGCCATCACCGCGCCAAAGCGCTCCTGCTCAAGGTTAGGATTAAAACGCATCCTGACCGCCAGCTCTACCGGCAGCACGCTGTTATCCCGATAGCGGGCGATAAAACTGTTTACTTCGCCGGTGATAATATTCTGGATGTAACCGTTGCCGGTAAAGGCCTGACTCATGCGCGTGGCGTCGACGTTGACCTGGATTTCCGGCTGCCGACCGGCCAGTACATCGCGCTGGAAGTTAGGCGGGATGTTGATGGCGAACGTGTAGCGCCCGGCATCCAGCCCGGCGTCCATCTCATCAGCGGTGATCAGCTCCGGCTCAAGAAACCAGGGACGGTAAAAAGCGTTAATAATGCGTGAGGAGAGCTGTGATTTATCCATATCAGCAACCGCGATCGGCGCCAGGTGCAGCGAACCGGGCATCACCGTGGCCGAGGAGTACACCGACACGGTAAACGCAAACACGATCAGCGCCAGCATCGCTTTATCACCGAGCAGGCTGCGCAGCTCTTTGACGCCAAGATTATAAATATTGCGTAATCCGCGCATCATCCCTCCTGTTTCTTCAGCAGCAGCACGCTCAACCCGAGCACCAGCGGCACCGCAATCAGTAGCGGAATGAATGAGCCCCACAAATCGCTAATATTCAGCGCTTTGGAAAAGGTCCCGCGGGCGATAGTCAGGAAGTGGCTGGTCGGGTAGATTTGCCCAATCCAGCGTCCGGGACCTTCCAGCGAGGCCACCGGATCGATCATTCCGGAAAACTGGGTTGCCGGGATCAGCGTAATAATCGCGGTACCGAAAATAGCGGCGATTTGGCTCTTCATAAAGGTTGAGATCAGCAGCCCCAGACCAGTGGCGATGGTGACATACAGCAGCGCCGCCAGGGTCAGCGTCAGGAAACTCCCCTTATGCGCGACGCCAAAGACAAAGACCGACAGCGCGCACAGCAGGAAGAAGTTAAACATCCCCAGTACGATGTAAGGCAGCTGCTTGCCGAGCAGGAATTCGCTGCGGGTGGTTGGCGTCACGTACAAGTTGATAATCGATCCGAGCTCTTTCTCACGCACTACGCTCAGGGCGCTGAGCATCGCCGGGATCATCATCAGCAGCAGCGGGATCACCGCCGGGACGATGGCCGGCAGGCTCTTCACATCTGGATTGTAGCGATAGCGGGTCTCGATGGAGATGAGCGAGGTATCGCGCTGCGGGCTGCTCTGCCGGCCGGCCATCTCCTGCAGCCAGGCCAGATGCATCGCCTGTACGTAGCCGCGCACGGTTTCCGCGCGGTTGGGCATCGCGCCGTCCACCCACACGCCGATTTGCACCGGCGTGCCGCGGGCGATATCGCGACCAAAGTTCGGCGGGATCTCTATTGCCACCGCCAGCTCGCCATCGCGCATCCGGCGGTCCAGTTCGTCATAGCTGTGCAGCGGCGCCTGCTCGATAAAGTAGCGTGAACCGGCTATGTTCTGCGACCAGCCCTGGCTGCTGAGGGTTTGATCGCGGTCGAGGACGGCAAAGCGCAGATCCTCAACGTCCATGCTGATCCCATACCCCATGATAAACATCAGGATCACCGTCCCCAGCAGCGCCAGCGTCGATCGTACAGGATCGCGGCGCAGCTCCAGCGCCTCGCGGCGGCTATAGCTAAACAGCCGGCGAAGACTGAAGGCCTGCCGTGGAGCCGTATGTCCGGAATGCGATGCCACAGCAGACGTGGGTTCTTCTGGTACTGGAGAGGACGGCTGGGCCTCTTTAAGCCAGGCGATAAACGCCTCTTCCAGGCTGTTTGAACCGCGCTGCTCGACCAGCGCCTGCGGCGTATCGCTGGCCAGCACTTTGCCGGCGTGCATCAGGGAGATACGATCGCAGCGTTCCGCCTCATTCATAAAGTGGGTGGAGATAAAAATGGTCACCTGATCCTGCCGCGCGAGGTCTACCATCAGCTGCCAGAACATATCCCGCGCCACCGGGTCGACGCCGGAGGTCGGCTCGTCGAGGATCAGCATCTCCGGGCGATGGATGACCGCCACCGCTAACGACAGGCGCTGACGGATCCCCAGCGGCAGATCGGCGGGAAGCGCGTCTTCAACCTCGGTCAGCATAAAGCGCTCGCACATTTCCGCCACCCGGCCGGGGATTTCGCCGTCCGGAATATGGAACAGGCGGGCGTGCAGCTCGAGGTTTTGCCGGACGGTCAGCTCGCTATAGAGCGAGAAGGCCTGCGACATATAGCCCACCCGCTGGCGGGTGGCGATATCCTTCGGGTCGACCGGCTGGCCGAACAGCCAGGCTTCACCTTCGCTGGCGGGCAGCAGGCCGGTGAGCATCTTCATGGTGGTGGATTTGCCGCAGCCGTTGGAGCCGAGGAAGCCGAAGATTTCACCGCGGGCGATGCGGAAATTAACGTGGTCGACGGCAACAAAGTTGCCGAAGCGCATGGTCAGGCCGCGCGCTTCGATGGCGATCTCTTCCTCACGGCTGTCGCGCGGTGGGATAACTACCGCCCTATGTGCCTGACGCTGTGCTTCTGGCAGCAGGGCGATAAACGCCTGCTCCAGGGTCTGGCTGCCGGTCTGGGCTTTGAGCTCTGCGGCGCTGCCGGTCGCCAGCACCTCGCCGGCGTTCATCGCCACCAGCCAGTCAAATCGCTCGGCCTCTTCCATGTAGGCGGTGGCCACCAGCACGCTCATCGCCGGCTGGCGCTGGCGAATACTGTCGATAAGCTCCCAGAACTGCGCCCGGGAGAGGGGATCGACGCCGGTGGTCGGTTCATCAAGGATCAGCAGCTGCGGATCGTGGATCAGCGCGCAGCACAGGCCGAGCTTTTGCTTCATCCCACCGGAGAGTTTTCCGGCGGGGCGATCGCGAAACGGCGCCAGCCCGGTACTCTGCAGCAGCTCGTTGATGCGCAGTTCGCGCTCGGCTTTATCGTGGCCGAACAGGCGGGCGAAGAAGTCGACGTTTTCATACACCGAGAGAGTGTGATAGAGGTTTTTCCCCAGCCCCTGCGGCATCCACGCGATTTTCGGGCACACCTCGCGGCGGTGATGCACATCGCGCATATCGCCGCCAAGCACCATCACGTTCCCCTGCTCGATGATCCGCGCCCCGGCGATCAGCGAAAGCAGGCTCGATTTGCCGACGCCGTCCGGGCCAATCAGGCCAACCATACGCCGTGCCGGGATCGCCAGACTGATATCGCGCAGCGCGATGGTGGCGCCAAACTGCTGACCAACATGTTCCAGCAGGGCGACGGGGGGCGAGGTATCCTGCGGCGTCAGTTTCATTGCGGCAACCTCACCGCCAGGGCATCAGGCCAGGGTTGTTGTTTATCCAGCCGTACGTAAGCCATACCGGGCAGGCCGGTTTTGACATACTCCAGGTGCTGCGCCAGCAGCTCCGGCGGGATACGCGCTTTGACGCGGAACATTAGCTTCAGGCGCTCGTCGCTGGTCTCGACCGTTTTCGGCGTGAACTGGGCGACGCTGGCGACAAAGCTGATATTGGCCGGGATCACCAGATCCGGCGCGGCATCAAGGACCAAGCGCGCTTCGCTGCCGAGCGCCAGCAGACCTGCCTGTTCGGTGGGCAGAAAGAAGGTCATATAGACATCGGCGAGATCGACCATGTTCAGTACCCGGCCACCGGCGGCCAGGACTTCGCCTGGCTCAGCGACGCGATACTGAATGCGGCCGTCGCGGGGGGCTTTCAGCTCGCTATCGTCAATATCGGCGAGGATCCGCCGCTCGGTCGCCTGGGCGGCTTCGACGCGGGTTTGCGCCTGAATAATGCTGGTGCGGGCAGCTTCGATGGCGGCGCGGGCGGCGGAGACCTGGGCTTTCGCCGATTCCAGCGCCGCGCGGGCGCTCTCGGCGGCCGCGCGATCGTCATCCAGCTGCTGGGCGGAGACGGCGCCATGCTGGGAGAGGGTGTTGGAGCGAACATGGCGTTTCGCCGTGGAATCCAGCTCCGCCTGACGCTGCTTCACTACCGCTTCGCTGGCGCGCATTTCACTTTGTCGCTGATCGAGCAAGGCTCTGGCGGCCAGGACCGCGCTTTCCGCCTCCTTGATTTGCGCGGCGGCTTCAAGACGCTGCTCGTTCAGTACCCGGGTATCCATTCTCGCCAGCACCTCTCCCTGGTGCACGAACTGACCCTCTTTGACCAGAATGGTGTCGATACGCCCGGCGATTTTACTGGCAATATCGACTTCGGTGGCTTCGATTCGGCCGTTGCTGCTGGCAAACCCCGCCGGGAGTCCCGGCGGGCGCAGCAGCCACCATGCGGCGGCGGCGAGCACCACCAGTAAGCCGACAAAATACCCTGCCCAACGTTTCTTTATTTTGTCCATACGCGACTCGCTTGATTCCCTGTGCTGAGTGGTGCGCGTGTTTCCTCCGGCGGGCGGAGCGTCCTTCTTGCGAAGGACGAAAAAGTGGAGGGAGGGCCGCTGACGCCGCGCTCTGCCGCGCCGATGCGCAGCCGCTCGCTGGGCTACTTATGTGGTCATCATCAGCGATCCTGGCCTTAATGAAACACGCATAGTGAGAGCTACCGTTAACGCGATAGTAACAGCCGGGGCGATATTGTCCATACGAAAGGCAGGGTCTTGTCGGCGTGTTAACAAAATTATCCGCACAGGGAGTATTTCACCATCTCAGAACAGCACCGGCAGACCCAGCCCACGCTTCACCTCATGCAGCGTCTGCTGTGTGAGGTGGTGGGCGCGTTCGCTGCCCTGGCGCAGCAGCTCCAGCAGCATCCCTTTATCCTGAATAAAAGTGGCCCTGCGTTCGCGGATCGGCGCCAGTAGCGTCTGCAAGCAGGTCTCCAGCTCATTCTTACACTGGCGATCGCCCAGCCCGCCGCGCTGATAGTGGGCTTTCATCTCTGCCACCCGCGCCTTATCGCTGTGGAATGCATCGAGATAGGTAAACACCACGTTGCCCTCGACATGCCCCGGATCGCTGACTCTCAGGTGCGTCGGGTCGGTATACATCGCGCTGACCGCGTGGTGGATCTCCTCCTCTGTGGCCGATAACGTCAGCGTATTGCCCAGCGATTTCGACATTTTGGTGTTGCCATCGACGCCCGGCAGGCGACTCACTTCGCTGAGTAGCGCCTTGCAGTGGCGCAGCACCGGCTCGCCGGTGAGGCTATTCATCTTGTGGACGATCTCGTTGGTCTGCTCAATCATCGGTAGCTGATCGTCGCCCACCGGCACCAGTTCGGCCTTGAACGCGGTGATATCGGCCGCCTGGCTAATCGGATAGGCGAGAAAACCCACCGGCAGCGAGCGGGCGAATCCCTTCTGGGCAATCTCATTTTTGACCGTCGGATTACGTTCTACGCGGGCGACGGTGACGATATTCATATACAGCGCGCTGAGCTCCGCCAGCGCCGGCAGGGCGGACTGCAGGCAAATAGTGGTGAGCCTGGTGTCGATGCCGACGGCCAGATAATCGGCCATGACTTCGAGGATATGGTGGCTGATTTTTTGCGGATTGCTGCCGTTGTCCGTGAGCCCTTGCAGGTCGGCGATCAGGATAAATTGCTGGTGGTTATGCTGCAGCGCGACGCGCTGGCGCAGCGAGCCGACGTAGTGGCCAAGATGAAGTTGGCCGGTCGGGCGGTCGCCGGTGAGGATGGTTTGTGGATGGTTCATCAGGGACTCCTTATCAGACTGTTCAGCCGAAAGACGTCCTGAAAACACCAAAGCCGCCTTCCGGCGGCTTTGAAAATGGAAACGTGTATCGTGCCGCCTGTTATGCAGGCAGCCACCAACGGCGGGGATAGGTAACGATAACGTTTCTGTTCATAGGGAGTATCCTGCCACGGAAGGGGCTGGAGGCGCAATCAAAAATCACATACTTTTCCTGATGTTATTTATGTGATTGTTTTTCGGTAAATAACGAAGCGGGAAAAATATATTTTCTCTGCGACCCGATCATTATTCTGGAACAACAAACTATGTTGCATTTTTTTTGTGAAAAAGCTCACGCCACAGGATTATAGTATTATTATCCATATTTATAGCTGAATATTACCTGTCTGCTGTTACAGCTTGTGTTTATTCTCTTCTAAATTATTAACATTATTACAATTTCTATCTATTTTTCCGCTTTGCGTCATACCCCTGTCTGACTACAACGTATTGAGGCTAATTATTATGTATAAACGTCTGGTCGTTAATATTTTTTCATCCTTGCTGTTGGGGGCTGCGCTTATTTCCGCGCCGGTATATGCGGCGGAAAAAACCGTAGTCAATATTTCAAAAGTGGACGGCATGCCATGGTTTAACCGGATGGGTGAAGGGGTAGTCCAGGCCGGGAAAGAGTTTAACCTCAACGCCTCCCAGGTAGGGCCGTCCAGCACCGATGCGCCGCAGCAGGTGAAAATTATTGAGGACCTGATTGCACGTAAAGTGGATGCCATCACTATCGTGCCTAACGATGCCAACGTGCTGGAGCCGGTATTCAAAAAAGCCCGTGACGCCGGCATCGTGGTACTGACCAACGAATCGCCCGGGCAGCCGAGCGCCAACTGGGATGTGGAGATAATCGATAACGAGAAGTTCGCTGCTGAATACGTGGAGCATATGGCCAAGCGGATGGGTGGCAAAGGCGGCTACGTTATCTATGTCGGTAGCCTTACGGTACCGCAGCACAACCTGTGGGCCGATCTGCTGGTGAAATACCAAAAAGAACATTACCCGGACATGCATGAAGTCACCCGCCGAATGCCGGTGGCGGAAAGTGTTGATGATTCCCGCCGTACCACGCTCGATCTGATGAAAACTTACCCGGATCTGAAAGCGGTGGTCTCTTTTGGTTCGAATGGCCCGATTGGCGCGGGGCGCGCGGTGAAAGAGAAGCGTGCGAAAAATAAAGTCGCGGTCTACGGGATGATGATCCCCTCGCAGGCGGCTTCTCTTATTAAGAGCGGCGATATTACCGAAGGGATCACCTACGATCCGGCGACAGCCGGCTATGCCCTCGCGGCCGTCGCCAGCACCCTGCTGAACGGCAAAACCATTGAGCCGGGATTTGAACTGAAAGAGCTCGGTAAAGCGGAGGTCGATAGCGACAAGCATATTATCCGCTTCCATAAAGTGCTGCTGGTAAATAAAGACAATATTGATTCGCTCTACTAATCCACCTTCCGGGGCGCCTGCCGCCCCGGCTTAACCAGCCAGGGGATGCTATGGAACCTTTCCTTTCCCTTCGACACGTCAGCAAAACCTTCCACGCCAACCGCGCGCTCAATGATATCAGCATCGACTTTATGCCCGGAGAAGTGCACTGCCTGGCCGGGCAGAACGGTTGCGGGAAGTCGACGTTGATCAAAATTATCTCTGGCGTCTATCGCCCGGATGAGGGCGCAGCGATGACGCTGGGCGGCAAGACGTGGCCCAAACTGACGCCAGCGGCCTCTGTCGCCCATGGGATCCAGGTGATTTATCAGGATCTGTCACTGTTTCCCAATCTCAGCGTGTGGGAGAACATTGCTATAAACCACTATCATCGCGGCGTGCTGGTGAGGCGCAGCGAACTGCGACGCAGTGCGGAGCAGGCGATGCGCAGTATTAACGTCTCGCTGCCGCTGGATGCCGCCGTGGAATCGCTCTCCATCGCTCGCTGTCAGCTGGTGGCTATCTGCCGCGCGCTGGCGCAGGATGCCCGGCTTATCATTATGGATGAACCCACGGCCTCATTGACCCATCAGGAAGTGGAGGGACTATTGCATGTGGTGCGCCAGCTGCGTGAGAGGGGGATCTGCATCGTCTTCGTAAGCCACCGTCTGGAAGAGGTCATGGCCGTATCGGACCGCATCAGCGTGCTGAAGGATGGCAATCTGGTCGGCACCTTGCCGGCGGCAGAGGTAACCACCCGCCGGCTCGGTTTTCTGATGACGGGCCAGGAGTTTGACTATCAGGTGCGCGATCTGTGGCAGGGGCAGGGCAGTACGCCGGTGCTGGAGGTGCGCAATCTCAGCCGCAAGGGGGAATATCATAACGTCTCCCTGAAGGTCGAAGCCGGAGAAGTAGTGTCGATAGTCGGCCTGTTGGGCGCCGGGCGAACAGAGCTGTGCCTGAGCCTTTTCGGCATGACCCGCCCTGACAGCGGCGAGATCCTGATAAATGGCCACCCGGTGCGGTTGCGTAGCAATCAGGACGCTATCCGCCACGGTATCGGCTATGTCTCCGAGGACCGTATGTCGCGCGGCCTGGTGATGAGTCAGTCGATTGAAAACAACATTATCAGCACCGTGTTTCATAAAGTGAAAGGCGCTTGCGGACTATTGAGTGATAGTAAAGCTCAGCAGCTGGTCGCAAGAATGGTCAACGCGTTGACCATTAAGGCGCCGGATACGCATCTGCCGGTGAATACCCTCTCCGGTGGTAATGCCCAGCGCGTTTCTATCGCCAAATGGCTGGCGATCTCTCCTAAGCTGCTGCTCCTCGATAGCCCAACCGTGGGGGTGGATATCGCAAACAAAGCCGGGATCTATCATATCATCAGCGATTTGGCTGCCCATGGTATCGCCGTGCTGATGATTTGCGACGAGATTGAAGAGGCGTGGTACCAGAGTCATCGCATCCTGGTGATGAAGCAGGGCGAGTTGACCCATAGCTTCCTGCCGGACAGCAGTACCCAGCAGCAGATAGCGGAGGTGGTCAATGGCTAATCTGTTGAAACGACATGAATTCTGGTTAGGCATGTTCATTATTGCGCTGTGCCTGCTGCTGGGCTGGCGCAGTGAGGAATTTTTCACTTTCGGCAATATTTACGACCTCGCTAATAACTATGCGATGCTGACCATTCTCGCCTGTGGTCTGTTCGTGGTGCTGATCGCCGGCGGGATTGATATCTCCTTCCCGGCTATGACCATTATCGCCCAGTACGGCATGGTGGTGATGCTGCAAAAAGTAGGCGGCAACTTCGCGGTGGCTTTTGTGCTTGCCGGCGGCATCGGCGTGCTGCTGGGGCTGGTGAACGCGCTGTTGGTTAATCGTCTGCGGGTGCCCTCGATCATTATCACCATTTCTACGCTCAACATTTTCTACGGTTTGCTGCTGTGGTTAAGCAAAGGTGTCTGGCTCTACGACTTCCCTCCGTGGTTTGAAAAGGGGGTTATGCTGTTCAAATATACCGATGCCGATGGTTACGATTACGGCCTGGGGCTGCCGCTGCTGACGATGATCGTCGTGGTGCTGTTGACCGCGTTTATCATGAATTTCACCACCGTTGGCCGCAAGATCTATGCCATGGGGGGCAACCGGGAATCCGCCAGCCGCGTCGGCTTCAGCGTGCTCCGCCTGCAGCTGTTCGTTTATGGCTATATGGGGCTAATGTCGGGGGCCGCAGGTGTCGTGCAGGCGTGGACAGTGATGACCGTTGCGCCGGATTCACTGCTGGGCTATGAGCTGACGGTGCTGGCGGCGGTGGTGCTGGGCGGCACCAGCCTGATTGGCGGGCGCGGAACTCTCACCGGTACGCTGCTGGGGGTGATTTTACTGGCGGTGATGCAGAACGGCCTGAACCTGCTAGGGGTCTCCTCCTACTGGCAGACCCTGATCACTGGGGCGATCATCGTCGTCAGCATCAGCGTAACGGCATGGAGCCAGCATCAGAACCGGAGCTTGTTATGAAAAAATCGTGGCGCAACAACGTTGAGTTTTACCTGATCGGCCTGCTGCTGCTGATGGTTATCGCCTTTAGCATCGCCATGCCAAACATCTTCTGGTCTGTCAGCAATTTCCAGTCGATTGCCTCGCAAATGCCGGTGCTGGGGATCCTGGCGCTGGCGATGGCCATGACTATGCTTTGCGGCGGCATTAATTTGTCAATTATCGCGACGGCTAACGCCTGCTCGCTGGTGATGGCTTGGGTGGCGACGAGCTATCCGCCTGGGGGCGCTACCGCGCTGGCGACGCTGCTGGCTGGCGGAGGGGCGGCGATGATCATTGGCCTGTGCAACGGGATATTGATCGCCGGGATCCGCGTTTCGCCGATCCTGGCTACCCTTGGCATGATGACCCTGCTCAAAGGGATAAATATTCTGATCACCGGCGGCAGCGCCATCGCTAACTATCCGCAGTGGGTGCTGTGGCTGAATCACGCCCAGTGGTTCGGTATTCCGCTGCCAATGTGGCTTTTTGCGGTGGTGGCGGCCGGGCTGCGGGTGCTGCTGGAGAAAAGCCCGCTGGGTCGGGCGATCATGTTGATCGGATCCAACGAACGGGCGACCCATTATTCCGGGATCAATACCCGGCGGGTGTTGATGTGGGTATATGTCATCTCGGCCCTGCTCTGCGCGGTGGCTGCGTTTCTGATGATGTCGAAGCTGAACTCAGCCAAAGCATCTTATGGGGAATCGTATTTGCTGGTGTCGATCCTCGCGGCGGTGCTTGGCGGCGTGAATCCGGATGGCGGTAGCGGGCGCATCGTTGGGATGGTGCTCGCGCTGTTCCTGCTGCAGATTATTGAGAGTGGGTTCAATATCCTCGGTATCAGCCCCTATTTGACGATGGCGCTGTGGGGCGTATTGCTGCTGTGCTTTATCCAGGCGCGAGGCATGCTGGGACTGGAGAGAGCCGGGTAAATGACCCGTCCTCGGGGGCGAAGACGGGATAGCCAGTTATTCGCTACGCAAATGCACCGCCAGGCCGCTTTGCCCTGGCGCCAGCTCCGGGCGCAGCGTCAGCGACGGGATCAGATAATCGCCATGATTCTGGCGGCGGAATGGAATGGGCTCGGTTTGCCACAGCGTGTCCAGCCGCTCGGCCAGGGCGGCGCACTGATCGGCGAACTGCCCGGCATCGGTTTTATCCGTGCGGTAGAACACCAGCGGCGGAAGCACCTCAAAGCCGGGGTAGAACAGCATACCGTGCTGAATGGGGAACAGGATGTCGTCGATGGGGCCATTGATCCCGCGCGGTGAATAGTGTTCCGCCCAGCCGCCGGCGGTGACGATCAGCATCGCCCGCTTGCCGACGAAAGTGCCTTCCCCGTAGCGATCCCCCCAGTGGCGGTCGCTGTGCTCGCCGACGCCATAGGCAAAGCCCCAGGCGTACACCCTGTCGATCCAGCCCTTCATGATGGCGGGCATCGAGAACCACCATAGCGGGAACTGGAAAATCACCGTATCGGCCCACAGCAGCTTTTCCTGCTCGGCTGCGATATCCGCACTTTGGGTGCCCTGGGCAAAGGCCTGTTTGGAATCGAGGGTCGGCCGCCAGAACTCGCCGACCGGCGGGGCGCCGCTGTCATCGGCGTCATACCCGGCCTTCCAGCGCATGGCGTAGAGATCGGAGACTTGCACTTCATGCCCGGCCTGCTGCAGATGGCGGACGGCAAAATTTTTCAGCGCGCCATTGAGCGAGCGCGGTTCCGGATGGGCGTAAATCAGCAGTACTTTCATAATATCACCTCTGGCGTATGGAGAGCTGCAGAGTAGGAAAGCTGACGCTATAGTAGAAATTAATTACTTAAATTCCCGGTATAGTCGTGATTAATTTACAGCGTCTGGATCTCAATCTGTTGCGCACCCTGGATGTGCTGCTTAGCGAAAACAACGTTACCCGGGCGGCGCAGCGGCTGAATCTGTCGCAGCCCTCGGTAAGTATTCAGCTCGCCAGGCTGCGGGAGATTTTCGCCGATCCGCTGCTGATGCCGGGCCCGCGCGGCATGCAGCCCACCGCCCGCGCCGATGAGCTTCGCCAGCCGCTGCGCGCCGCATTAGCCGCGCTGGAGCAGGCGGTGGCGCCGGTCAGCCCTTTTGATCCGGCCACGGCGGCGGAGACCTGGCGGGTGGCGGCGACGGACTATATGGCCTCGGCGATCCTCCTGCCGATGCTGGCTGGGTTACGCCAGGCCTCTCCCGGCAGTCGGCTGGCGGTATTCGAGCTGCAGCCTGCGCGGCTGGAGCAGCAGGCGGCCAACGATACAGTAGATCTTTTCTTTCATACCCGCGAGGGCGCGCCGCCGGGGCTGCATCAGCGCCTGCTGTTTCGCGAACGCTACGTGCTGGCTGGCCGGGCGGAACATTCGGCGCTGCGGCCTGGGCTTAGCCTGGAAACGTTCTGTCAGCTGGAGCACGTGATCGTCTCCCCGGACGGGGGCGGCTTCAGCGCGGCGACCGATATCGCGCTGGCGAACCTCGGACTGATGCGGCGGGTTGTCCTTTCCGTGCCACATTTCCTGTTTATGCTGGAGACCCTGCGCAATAGCGATCTGGTGGCGGTCCTGCCGGAGCGGCTGGTGCGCGGGCAGAGCGGGCTGGTGGTCGTCGAGCCGCCGCTGGCGGTCGCCGGCTTTGAGATGCTGATGCTGTGGCACGAGCGCTGGCACCGCGACCCGGCGCATCAATGGCTGCGTCAGTTCATTGTGAATTCACTGGAGGAACAGACATGCTGAGTGGACTGAATCACCTGACCCTGGCAGTCAGCCAGCTGGCGCCGAGTGTGGCGTTTTATCAGCAGCTGCTGGGCATGACGCTGCATGCCCGCTGGGACAGCGGGGCTTATCTCTCCTGCGGCGATTTGTGGCTGTGCCTGTCGCTGGATCCGCAGCGGCGCGTTACTCCGCCGGAAGAGAGCGACTACACCCATTATGCGTTTAGTATTAGCGAAGCCGATTTTGCTAGCTTCGCCGCCCGCCTTGAGGCTGCCGGCGTGGCGATCTGGAAGCTGAACCGTAGCGAAGGCGCTTCGCACTATTTCCTCGATCCCGATGGCCATAAGCTGGAGCTGCACGTCGGCAGTCTCGCCCAGCGTCTGGCCGCCTGCCGCGAACAGCCGTATAAGGGGATGGTGTTTTTTGAGGATGAGTAAGTGGTAACTGGGAACCTGTAGCCCCGGTAAGCGCAGCGCCACCGGGGAGATGAGCGTCGTGTATTAACCTTCGAGGTTCAGTTCGACATTGCACTTGAACACCAGGAAGCCCATCAGCGCGCACAAGTTCACCAGACGGCTGAGATTATTACTATTGCCGTCGAATCGGAGGCTGGAAACCAGAGATATCAGCGCCACATGCAGGGGGGATGTAGGTATTTTTAGTCGCAGGCGTACTTTCGCCAGCAGCGGCTTATCACCTGCCATCCTGCAGTAAACTTAGTGCAGCGTGTTAATATGATGCTGCTTAAAATTCTCCGCCTGCGCCAGTACGCCCATATACACATCATCATTCGCCACCGGTGGGAACTTATGCTTATGCAGTAACAGAATGAGTTCCACTTTCAGTTTCGCTTTAATGTCATCACGCTTGCTCCAGTCCGGATACTTCGAGGTGTTATCGACCACCGCCTTCATCTCTTTCGCCAGCGCCAGCATCTTGTCATCCTCATAGGTGAATTGATACTTATCGCGCATATGCGCCAGAATGTCGTAGAAGGCTTTCTCTTCGATATCAATCCCCATTTCGGCGTAGGTACCCATTTCGGTTTTGATATCGTAGATAATATCGGTCATCTCCTGGCTGAAAGAATCAAACTCTTCACCGTTGAGAACATCATCTTCCCGGCGTTCGTTATATTTATCCATAATTGACTGGAAACGGCGAGTAAAGTTGATCCCCTGAAGCTGGTTGATCTTTTTAAAGTCGCTAATGGCTTTTTCCAGCAGCTTTTGCAGCAGCTGAATTTTGGTTGCCGGCAGTTTGATCTTATTGATTCGCGCCAGATAATCGTCGTCGAAAATATCGATCGACTCCGCTTTTTTGTCGCCAAGGAAAAACAACTCTTCCACGCCGTCGGCCTTCAGCGCATCGGCAATCATCTCGCGTACGCGGGCGTTCATTTGGGTCACGTCCGGTGCGTCGCCTTTGGTCAGCTTGAAGACGATGGAGCGCACGGCAATATAAAAGTGAATGTAGTCGCGCTCGGTCTGCGCAAGCGCTTCGCTGCCGCAGCAGACGTCGTAGGCCGCTTTCAGGCGCTTCACCAGCCCCATAAAGCGGCGCTCTGTCTTCTGAGTGCGCATGACAAACTCTGCCGCCTGATTCAGGCAGGCCAGCTGCGCCTGCGGTTCTCCTGTGAAGTAAGCCCGGCTGTCGAAGTCGTGCAAAACCTGCGCCAGCAGTTCGAGATGGTTTTTCACCTCAATCACTGACTGCTGGATATCTTCAAAGTTAGTGGCGTCAATGCGGGAATACATCGCCAGCGCCTGGTTCATCTGGCGCTTAATGCCGATATAGTCGACGACCAGCCCTTTACTTTTGCCTTCCAGCTTGCGGTTAACGCGGGAGATGGTCTGGATCAGGTTATGCTTTTGCAGCGGCTTATCGATATAAATAGTGTCCAGCTCCGGTACGTCAAAACCGGTCAGCCACATGTCCACCACGATGGCGATTTTGAAATTTGATTTGTCGTTTTTGAACTGCTTATCCAGTTCCTTGCGGTACTCTTTACTGCCCAACAAATCGTACAGTTGTACGCTATCGTCTTTGCCGCGGGTCATTACCATCTTGACCATTTCGGACGGCGGCAGTTCCTTCTGCTCCTGCTCGGTAAGCTCTATACCATCCGGCGCTTGTTTCACCGCAAACCATGCCGGACGAAAGTCTTTTAATTGACGATAGAAATCCCAGGCAATTTCCCGGCTGGCGCAGACAAACATCGCTTTACCTTTCACCGTGGAGCCTTCGGTGACACGTTTTTCATAGTGTTTAGCAAAGTCTTCCGCCAGCGCTTTCAGGCGGTCTTCATCACCGAGAATGGCGTTCATAGTGGCGCTGGCTTTTTTGCTCTCGTCGATTTGCCACTCGTTGGTGCCCGCATTGGCGCACTCTTCGTAATATTTTTCCACCTCTTCCAGCTTGCGGGCATCGAGGATGACCTTCGCGGCGCGGCCTTCATAGACGATGCGCACGGTGATCTCATCCTGCACGGATTCGGTCATGGTGTAGCTGTCGACGATGTTGCCAAAGACTTCCATCGTGGCGTCGATAGGGGTACCGGTAAAACCAACATAGGTGGCCTGTGGCAGCGAGTCGTGCAGATATTTGGCGAAACCGTAAGTTTTGCGCACCTTGCCATTTTCTTTATCGACGATCACTTTCTGATCGAGGTTGACCTGGCTGCGGTGCGCTTCGTCGGAAATACAGATGATATTGCTGCGCTCGGAGAGCAGTTCAGTGTCTTCGGTAAATTTATGGATAGTGGTCAGGAAGACGCCGCCGCTGTTGCGACCGGCCAGCTTTTCCCGCAGATCCTCACGGCTGGTTACGGGCACCACGGTCTCGTCGCCGATATAGTTTTTGGCATTGCACATCTGCGCCGAGAGCTGATCGTCCAGATCGGTGCGGTCGGTGATCAGCACGATCGTCGGGCTGGCGAACTCGACGCTTTTCATCAGCAGACGGGTTAAGAACTGCATGGTGTAGCTCTTGCCGCAGCCGGTCGCGCCAAAGTAGGTGCCGCCCTTGCCGTCGCCGAAAGGTTTACGCGCCCGTTCGATGCTGTAGTACAGCTTGCGCGCCGCATAATACTGCGGGTAGCGGCAGCAAATTTTTACTTCGTGTTTGGCTTTATCCGGGAAGCAGATAAAGTTTTTGATCACGTCCAGCAGACGGACCGGGTGAAACAGTCCCTGAATCATCGAATGCAGGGAGGAGATGCCGTCCTGCTCGCGGTTTTCATTGCCGGTAACTTTGCGCCAGGAGTAGAAATACTCGTATGGCGCAAAAAGGTTACCCATGCGGTTATTGACGCCGTCGCTGATAATGCACAGCGCGTTATAGACAAACAGCTGCGGAATATCGCGGCGATAGCGGGTGCAGAGCTGCTTATACGCATCGCCAATATTGGCTTCCTGCTCGCGCACCGCGCTTTTAAATTCAAATACCACTAACGGCAGGCCGTTGATATACAGGATGGCATCCGGAATACGCGGCTGGTTTTCTTTGCCGGTGATGGTCAGCTGATTGACGATTTTAACCCTGTTCAGCGGCTGGATAAGATAGCTTGCAGGGGGCTCAGCAGCATGCTGCAGCGGCATGTCTTCGGTATCGAACAGTTCACGCAGCGCAGCGGCCTGGTGCCGGGTATCGAGCAGTTCGATATAGAGATCTTTCTGCTGGCGATCGTCGCGTTTAAACAGGAAACCGTTGGCCAGCCAGGCGCAGAAGGTTTTATTGCTTTCGTAGAGATCGGAGGCGGGCAGGGTGGTGAGCTGCTTAATCAGCCGCTGGATCTCCTCTTCGGTGATGCCGTCGGCCTGATAGCGGGCGGCGAGGTAATGGCGAAGATCGTCTTCGATAATCACCTGATCGAGGCTGGAACGCGGGACATCATCGCCGATCAGGTGCTGATAGCCCTGATCCTGTAGCAGTTCGATAATGGCTTGTTCTAACTTCGCTTCACTGAATGAGAGATGCATATCT
Organism: Klebsiella pneumoniae; assembly: GCF_000742135.1. Lineage (GTDB taxonomy): Bacteria > Pseudomonadota > Gammaproteobacteria > Enterobacterales > Enterobacteriaceae > Klebsiella > Klebsiella pneumoniae. The sequence continues at coordinate 393,478 of NZ_KN046818.1, forward strand.
CGCTCCGGCCCTGGCTGTTTTTCTGGTAAAGGTTCCTGTTACTAAAGAAAACCTTACCAGAAAGCCCCTGATTTAACAGGGGCAAAATGCATTAAGCGGGTTCGGTTTGGGTTACTAAATCTGGTAGATCCTCCAGGGACAGCTCGCCGGAGATAAGTTTGGGGAGCAGAGTGTCGCGGAGGGCTGTTAAAGTATTATTTTCAGCTGTATTAGAAAACCAGTTCATAAATAATGGGGCTACATTATCTTCAAATATAGAAATTATCGCATTAGAGGGACGTGTAAATTTTGTTGAGGATATTATAAGTTTATTAAGATTCTGTTGCGCTGAGCCCGTAGCTTTTGATGCTATTTCATATGCTTTATCGCTGACAAAATTATAGACATAGAATGGATATTTTTCTGAATACAATCCACAACATGCTTGGTTGGCTGTCATCTTATCGCCAATAAGACACACTTCTCCCGCAGTTGCACCGTACATTGCAACAACGGTTGTATACTTTGCCCATAATTTCGCTGAGCTATTTAGTAATCCAATATCTGTGATTTTTTCTTTTGTATCTAATACTATTTTCCCTTTCACTTCGCCAGATGAAAGCCATTTTATTGTACCTTCATCCCAGAATGATGTTTCCTTTCTTGAAGGTGTTCCCCCACTCTGAATCAAATCACAGAATGAATCGAAAGTCACGCTCTCCCACCCCTTTGGTACCCAGCCCAACTCTGTTTCTTCAAATTCAGCGGGGAATAGTGCACGAATATCCGCCGGAAGTGGTTTGAAATCTGCACTATTGCGTACTTTTTGACGCAGTTCGGCGCGAGATTGCAGCGTTTCCGGGATTGAGTTTACTGCATCCAGCGCGTTATCAATCACCGGGTCGAAATCCACAAACCATGATTTGAACAGGGTTTGGGATATTTGTTCTAGGGTGTTATTAATAGCGTTATTTTTAATTATTCGATCGTTAATTTCATCCAGTATCTTTGCCATTTTACATTGCAAATGATATTCAGGATAGGGAATTAATATTGACTGAATAACTGCAGGGCTTAGGTTTGGTTGTCCGCTTCCCGAAGCATTGTTAAACAATATGTTTTGATACTGCTTAGTTGTTAAAATATAATATAAATAGCTAATGTTGAGTTTTTTTTCATCGGCAATGAATTTACCTACACGTTGGTTTAGATAGGGGGCTTTATCTCCATTAAAAGATAAGCGACCAACTCTCCCAACACTGCCTTGCCCTGTCATTGCGATTAATACATCACCATTATTTAATCTGAATTTTTTTAGACCTTCAACTGTTTTGGAAGTAACGCAGTGACTATCTTCAAGAGTAACAAACCCGTCATGAATATTTTTAATCTTAATAACAGGATATCCAATATCTGTAAAATCTTTACTCTTAAATGCATAACCGGATATGAAAGTACATCCATCAGAAACCGGGGCTAGAGGAAATTTAGTTTTTCCTAATGGGGAATTATAAACCATAACCCAGCGCCTCCAGGTTCTGGCGTATTGCCTTATCCAGTTCTTCCGCCTGCTTCATCTGTGCAAATAACGTCTGCGATAACTCGCGCATTTTGATTTCAAACGCCACACCGTCGTCTTCCTGCTCGGCGGCGCCGACGTAGCGGCCGGGGGTCAGCACATAGTCGTTAGCCTTGATCTCTGCAATCGTCGCAACCTTGCAGAACCCGGCCCGATCTTCGTACTGCGCCAGCTTGCTGTCGCCGCGCTTAACGCGCTCAGCCAGCTCTTCTGGCGTGCTGCGCCAGGCATGGTAGGTATCGGCGATGGTGACGATATCGTCCGCCGTCAGCTCTTTGGTGGTGCGGTTGATCATGGTGCCAAGGTTACGCGCATCGATAAACAGCGTCTCACCCTGACGGTTGCGATAGCCTTTGGCCGGATCGGCCGCCTTCGACTTGGTCATAAACCACAGGCACACCGGGATCTGGGTGGTGAAGAACAGCTGGCCGGGCAGGGCAATCATGCAATCGATCAGATCGTTTTCGATCATCTGCGCGCGGATCTCGCCTTCGCCGCTGGTGTTGGAACTCATCGAGCCGTTCGCCAGCACAAAACCGGCGGTGCCGTTGGCCGACAGCTTGGAAAGCATATGCAGAATCCAACCGTAGTTAGCGTTACCGGTTGGCGGCGTGCGGTAGCCGGCAAAGCGCGGGTCTTTGGTCAGCTCGGCGTCGTTGCGCCAGTCTTTCAGGTTAAACGGCGGGTTGGCCAGAATATAGTCGGCTTTCAGGTCCGGGTGCTGGTCGCTGAAGAAGGTGTCCGCCGGGCGTTCGCCGAGGTTGGCGGAAAGACCGCGAATCGCAAGGTTCATCTTCGCCAGCTTGTAGGTCGTCGCCGTCAGCTCCTGACCGTACAGGGCGATATCGCGGCTTTTCCCCTGATGGCTTTCGACAAATTTCACCGACTGGACAAACATCCCCGCCGAGCCGCAACACGGGTCATAAATTTTGCCCTGGAACGGTTCGAGCATTTCGGTCAGCAGCGTCACCACGCATTTTGGCGTATAGAACTCGCCGCCGCCTTTGCCCTCGGTGGCGGCGAACTTGCCGAGGAAGTATTCGTACACGCGACCGACCAGGTCTTCTTTCGACAGCGCTTCGACGTCGGTTTCGTGGGCCAGCGTTTCGATGTTATCGATGGTGTCGATAAGCGACGCCAGCTTCTTGGTTTCCAGATTCTGGCGGCTGAAGTAGTTGTCCGGCAGCGCGCCTTTCAGCGTCGGGTTGCGCTTCTCAATGGTGGAGAGCGCAGTATCAATGCGTACCGCAATGTCGTCCTGCTTGGCATTTTGCTTGATGAACGACCAGCGCGCCTCTTCCGGCAGATAGAAGATGTTGTCCTGCTGATAGAAGACTTCCATCTCAAGGAAATCGCCCTGTCCCTCGTCTTTCATCTTCTGACGGCGGGCTTCAAACTTATCGCTAATAAATTTGAGGAACACGAGGCTCAGCACCACGTGCTTGTACTCAGAGGATTCAACGCTGCCGCGAAGCTGGTTCGCGGTATCCCATAATGTGTCTTCAAAGCCTTTCTTTGCTTTGGCTTTTTTGGTTGGTGCTTTGGCCATGATGAACTCGTTCTGGAAAAATTTGGTGGCTATTGTAACGGTAAAAGCGGTGAAGTTCGCCCTCTACTCAATATCCAGCTCATCAAACAGCTGTAAGTCTACGTCGAGCAATTCAACGGCATTACTGCGTCTGATCCCGACGTTGTTTTCAATCAACAGTTCCAGCAGGCGATCGCCGTCAATTAGCGTAATCGGCGCGGCTCCGGGAAATAGCGCCGCCTCTGCACATTTCGCTGCAAATTTTCCGGTGGTGATAAGCGTGCCGCGAATGGCTTTGTGGTAGGGCAATGCGCCGCGCAGCTGATCGATAAACGGGCGGGTAATAGTATTTTGCATCCGCTTCACCTGCACCACTTCGGTAATGGTAGTGATGCCAACCTGCACTTTACCGACCACATCCACGCCTTTATCGCCGGAGGCTTTGGTCACTTCGACTTGCTCATAGCCCATTGCTTCCAGCAACTGGCCGACCAGATGCTCAAACTTGTAGGGATTCATGGTGGATATTTGCTCGCGCAGTAATTCCTTTTGCTGCTGGTTATAGCGTTTAACCGCATCCAGCAGCTCTTTGCGCGGGTCGGTTTGGCGTTCTGGCAGCGCTTTGCCAAGCCACTTTCTTCCTGCTTCGGTGATTTTGTAGCTCATGCCTTCACGAGTAATAAGTTCGCGCTCGACCAGATTGTAAAGCCGGGCATAGAGCGTTGTTTTAACTGAACTGGGAGAGGCGAATTTAGAGTGCTGATGCAAGAAAGCCTGCCATTCCGGAAGCAGATCGGCGCGCCGGGCCTGTTCGCGACCGGCGAGCAATTCCAGTAGCTGCAGCATGCCTTCGATATCGTCCAGTTTACGCAGCGTCGCTTCATCGTGAGCGAGGAATAAACGTCCCTGTTCACTGGGATGCCAGCCGCCATCCTCATCGGTCTGCATCAAATCGAATAGCGGATTATTGATAAACATATAACAGCCATAGCTGTGGCGGGGGTTAAGTATATGGTTATCGGTATTCCAGATTTGCCAGGCTATTTTGGCGTCTTCTCCGCTCAGTCGTTCCTTAATCCAGTGGTCCGGCTCTGACCAGTCTACCGGGTTTTGCGGGGTACCGGTCTGTTCCTGAATGGCGGAGATCATATTACGGACAGATTTTACTGAGCATCCTGCTACGGCTTTCATCATCGCTCGGGTCTGGTCGTAGGTCGGGAATAACGGAGTAATGACTTTGTAATTTCGCATGGCAATTCCTTCGCTAAAGCAATGTACGGCATCATGCCATTTTATAAAGGCTAATGGCGGGCCGACTATCATTAAATTCGTTTAATTTCATTCTATTGCTCGCCTGGCTGATGGTGAGTGTGTTTATCCCAGAGGCGGCGCTTGCCGCGCCTTTTCCGGGCTACTGGCCCCGTAGCCCGGTAAGCGCAGCGCCAACGGGGAGAACAGGCTAAACCTCACTCCATCGCCACCTTCACCGCTTCTCCCAGCTTCACCATCACCGCTTTATGTTTCTCGGTCGGCGGCAGGGCGCAGTTGATCCTGACGCAGTTGCGATACTTGCCCGCCGCGGAAAACAGCGAGCCCGGCGCGACCTGGATCTTCAGCCGGCACAGCTGCTTGGCGACGCAGACCATATCTACCTGCTCCGGGAGCTCAACCCACAGCATAAAACCGCCCTTCGGCCGGGTGACGCAGATCCCGCAGGGGAAAAATTCCCGCAGCCAGCAGGTGTAGATCTCGATATTGCGCTGATAGATCTGCCGCATCCGCCGCACGTGGCGGTGGTAGTGGCCTTCGCGAATAAAATTGCAGGCCGCCAGCTGAGTGGAGGGGACGTTGGTCCCGCTGGCGGCGTACTTCATCTGTAGCAGCTTGTCGTAGTAGCGCCCGGGGGCGATCCAGCCGATACGCAGCCCGGGGGCGATGGTTTTGGTAAAGGAGCTGCAGAGCATCACCCGGCCGTCGATATCCCAGGAGTGGATCGTGCGCGGGCGCGGGTATTCGGTGGCCAGCTCGCCGTAAATATCATCCTCGAAAATAACGATATCGTAGCGTTGGGCAAGGTTCAGCACCGCGCGCTTGCGGGCGTCCGGCATGATAAAGCCCAGCGGGTTATTGCAGTTTGGCACGAGGATCACCCCTTTGATCGGCCACTGATCCAGCGCCAGCTCCAGGGCCTCGATGCTGATCCCGGTTTCCGGATCGGTGGGGATCTCAATCGTCTTTAATCCCAGCCCGCGCAGCATCTGCATGGTGCCGTAGTAGCAGGGGGATTCCACGGCGATGATGTCCCCTGGCTGGCACACCGACAGCAGGGCCAGCGACAGCGCGCTGTGGCAGCCGCTGGTGAGCACCAGATCGTCGGCAGTTACCACCGATCCGCCGTCGAGCATCAGGCGGGCGATCTGCTCCCGTAGCTCGCGACGCCCGGCCAGTTCGTCATAGTTCAACACCTCAGTGAGGTTGTGCTGGATAGCCCGGCTCAGTTCACGCCAGATGGGCTTCAGGCTTGGCTGCGTCACGTCCGGCGAGCCGCCGCCGAAGGGGATGATCGATTTATCGTAGCGGGCGTCAAGCATGGTCAGCACCTGATCCCACTGGGTTATCTCCACCGGGCGCTGGACCGGACGCGACATCGGCGGCACCGGCGGCTGGGCTTTGCGCGGGGCGACGAAATAGCCCGATCGCGGCTGCGGCACAATCATCTGCTGCTGCTCAAGCAGCTGATAGGCCTGCTGGACGGTGCTGATGCTGACGCCGTGCTCCTGGCTCAGGCTGCGCACCGACGGCAGCTTTTCGCCATGGCGATACAGGCCCTGTTCGATGCGTTCGGCCAGCAGCGTAGCGAGATGTTGGTAGCGGGTCATGCTGTATCCTTAATTGCCGCCATACAGATGGAATAACCAGTACAGATGGGCGTAAAAATTGGGCTCTGGTGTACGTTTTAGCTAATCTGTATGTTAAAGAAAAGCGTTTTGTGAATCTGTATTCCTTACCCCCAAATCCGTGAAGATAAAGCCTCTGGCAAGGTGAGGAGGTAGAGGATGGAATTTCACGAGAACAGGGCAAGACAGTCATTTATCGGTTTCGTACTGCTGGTGCGGTTTATCAAAAAATGGTGGCTTCAGGAGCAAACGCGCAGAGTTTTGCAGCAAATGAGCGACGAACAGCTGAAAGATATCGGCCTGCGTCGGGACCAGATCAATTAAAACGTGCAGTTTTTACAGGCAAACCTTCTTCATTATCCCGGTGAGCGCAAAGTGCCGCCGGGATACATTCACGAAATTTATCAATTGATGCGGCACGACCTTCCGTTTCTTGATACTTACCCTGATAAGTATTATTTTCTTCTCAATAATGAGAGGAAGCCCCGTGACTGAAGACGAACTGTTTGCCCGCCGCCCGCTGGGGATGCGGATGGCTATGGTGGTGCGCCAGTGGCGCGCCATTATTGACTCCGCTATCACCGATACCGGACTCACCCAGTCCAGCTGGACGGTGCTGATGCAACTGCATCAGCTGGGAGACAACGTCTCGGTCAGCGAACTGGCGGAGGTGCAGGGCATTGAACTGCCGCCGCTAATGCGCACCCTCTCATTACTGGAAAAGCAGGGCTATCTGGTGCGTTCCACATCGCCATATGACAAACGCATTCGCCTGCTGACGCTGACCGCTGAGGGGCGGGCTATTCTGGAAAAACTGAGCTGCGTGATCGAGACCTATCAGGAGCGCGTAACCCAGACCATCCCGGAGGCCGATCTCGCTACCTTCAGCGCCACGTTAAATCAAATCGCCTGCCGTTTGCGGAATATCCGCGAAGAAGATAACAAGATCTAACACACTATGATGACGCCTGAACAAAAATTTGCCCGCTGGGTACGGGTGAGTATTGCCGCTTTTCTGGGAATATTCGCCTGGTTTATCGTTGCCGATATCTGGATCCCGCTGACGCCGGACTCCACCGTCATGCGCGTGGTGACCCCGGTTTCGTCGCGGGTCTCCGGCTATGTCTCGCACGTCTACGTGCACAACAACAGCCAGGTGAAAAAGGGCGACCTGCTGTATGAGCTCGACCCAACGCCATTCATTAATAAAGTTGAAGCGGCGCAGATCGCCCTCGAGCAGGCGAAACTGAGCAACCAGCAGCTGGACGCGCAAATCGCCGCCGCCCGCGCCAACCTGCGCACCGCGCAGTACACCGCGCGTAACGATAAGGTCACCCTCGATCGCTACCAGCGCTTGAGTACGATGCAGAACGTCTCGCAGTCCGACCTCGATAAGGTGCGGACCACCTGGCAGACCAGCGAGCAGTCGGTCTCGGCGCTGAACGCGCAGATCCAGAACCTGCTGATCCAGCGCGGCGAGCGCGACGATAAGCGCAACGTCACCCTGCAAAAATACCGCAATGCGCTGGAGGAGGCGCAGCTGAACCTAGCCTGGACCAAAGTGCGTGCGGAAACTGACGGCATGGTCAGCAACCTGCAGCTGAACCCGGGGATCTACGCCACCGCGGCGACGGCTGTGCTGGCATTGGTTAACAACAACACTGACATCGTCGCCGACTTCCGCGAAAAAAGCCTGCGCCACACCGCGGTGAATACCGATGCGGCGGTGGTCTTTGACGCCCTGCCGGGTCAAGTCTTCCCGGCGCACGTGACCAGCAGCGACGCCGGGATTCTGGCGGGACAGGAGGCGGTGAACGGTCAGCTGTCGCAGCCCGAGCAGTCCACCCGCTGGGTGCGCGACGCCCAGCGGATGCGCATTCACGTCGCGCTGGATCAGCCGCTGGACAAACCGCTGCCGACCGGCGCCCGCGCTACGGTGCAGCTGTACAATAGCGAGGGACCTTTCGCCCGCACCTTCGCCGGCCTGCAGATCCACCTGGTGAGCTGGTTGCACTATGTCTATTAATACCCTGGCGCACGTCTTTACGCCGCACGGCAATATCGTCTACACGGCGAATGATTTTCGCCAGACGGTGCGTATCGCCGTGGCCGGGACCATTGCGCTCAGCATCTCCACCTTCTACGACGTGCAGTACGGCGTATTTTTCGTCGTTTATCCGCTGATGCTGATGTCGCTGGTGCCGATGTTCAACCTGCACGTCGCCCGCCAGTTTATATTTAGCGCGGCGGTAAACTGTGTCGAAATGGTGCTAATTGTCGGCTATTTGTCGCAGTGGCCGGTGATCATGACCCTGGTGGTGTTTGCCCTGTACGTGATGCGTTTCCGCTTTATGAGCCAGGGACCGCTGTTCCTGTTGGGATCGATGGGGGTGGTGTGCCAGAGCACGATGCTCAATTTTATGAGCTATCCCACCAGCAACTGGCACACCCTGATGTTCTCCAATATGGAAGCCTGCGTGATGGCCGTGGCGCTGAGCGCGCTGCTGCATTACCTGATCCCGGACGTCGAACCGCGCAAGCCGCCGCCGCGGATTGAGAAAGACGCCGCCCGCATCCGTCATGAGTCGCTGCTCTCCGGTACGGTAGCGACGATCATCTTTGTGGTGTTTCAGATCTGCGATCTCAGCGACTCGCTGTCGGCGCTGATGGCCGGGATCCTGATCCTGTTCCCGATGCACTATCGCGGGGCGGTGATCAGCTCGATCTGGCGCGTCGTCGGGGTGGTGCTGGCCTGTCTCTATATACTGGTAGTGCAGCTGATTATCTATGATTTCAGCAACCACATGATCCTGATGATGCCGCTGATTGGTCTCGGGCTGGCCTTCAGCGCCCGCCTCCACGTGATGGAGAAAGTGGGCGCCGGGGTGGGCTTCGCCAGCATCACTACCATCGGCATTATGTTCGGCCAGAACCTGCATCCGTATCAGGATCTGGTGTTCAGCGATCTGTACCGCATCACCTCGGTGACGGTCTCGCTGGTGGTGACGCTGACCCTGGTTTTTCTCATGCACCGCCTGCTGAACTGTTTCGCGGCGACGCGTTTTGTGGTGAGCGATTAACCTGCAGGTGGGAAGGTGGCGAGACAGCGCCATGCTTCCCCGTTCTGCTGATACAGCGCCGCCGTCTGTTCCGGGACGATCCAGCCTCGCGCATCGGCTTCCGTCCCCTCCAGCAGGATGCACAGCCCGCAGCCGCTGCGCAGCTGGCGGGGTATATCTTTGACCTCGAAGGCCACTCCCGCCGCCTGCAGGGCTTTGCGCATCCGCACCACCCCCACCGTGGAGTGAAATAAAAACAGAAACGTTGTCATCCGCGCCTCCGCTGGCGCTGGCCGATCAGCGCCGCGCCGATCGCCCCGGCAAACTGGGCGTCGGGATGGGTTGTCACCGCCATGCCGACATGGCTTTCCAGCATCCGGGCAAAGGCGGCGCAGTGACTGACGCCGCCGGTAAACAGCAGCGGCCCCTGCGCCGATAAGCGGCCAATAAAGTTCGCGCTGCGCCGGGCCATGGCGTTAATCACCCCGGCCAGAATCGCCTCCGGCGCGACACCGGCCGACCGCAGGCTAATGACCTCCGATTCGGCAAACACCGTGCACATACTGGTAATGGCGTGCGGTTCCACGCCGTCGGTAATGGCGTCCAGTTGTTCGACGCTGGCGCCGAGGGTGCGTGAAATGACTTCCAGAAAGCGGCCGGTGCCGGCGGCGCATTTGTCATTCATCAGGAAGTCGCTGAGGTTTCCCCCGGCGTCCAGCTGGATAACTTTGCTGTCCTGGCCGCCGATATCAATCACCGTGCGGGTGTCCGGCGCCAGCAGGCGGGCGCCGAGGCCGTGACAAGAGATCTCCGTCACCTGCTTATCGGCAAAATCCACCAGCTGGCGGCCATAGCCGGTGAGGGTTAAAAAAGGCGTCTCCGTGAGGCCAGCGCGCAGTGTCTCCCAGGCCTCGTGGATGGCGTCGGCGGGGCGAAAGGGGGTGGGGCAGAGGAAGCGGCGCACGATGACGCCGTCCGCCAACAGGATGCCTTTTGTGGCGGTGGAGCCGGAATCAATGCCAACCGTATAGTTCACGCCAGCTCCTTAAAGCATTTCGATAAAGGCGGCGACGCGGGTGCTGAGCTGGCCGAGGTCCGCTGTCGAATAGTCGGTTTCAATCGCCATGTAAGGAAGATCGTGCTGTTGGCGCAGATGGCGTTTAATCGCCAGCGATTCCACGGCATAGGTATGGCAGGCCTGCAAAATGACGTCGATCACCCCGTCGGCCTGATACTCCTCCACCATCTGGCTCAGCAGCTGCAGACGCTGGTCGTTGGGGGAGATACAGGAGCAGCCGATGGCGAGATATTTATCGGTTAAGGCGTCGTAGACGTCACCCTCTTCCGCCACGCAGCGCTCGGTCGCTTTCGCGCCGGTGCAGTTCTCATAGCCGACCACCCAGCCGCCGTTTTCCTCGATGGCGCGGACCACTTTTTCCGCCGCGCCGCCGATCGGGCAGCCGGTGATCAGGATCCGCGGACGAGGTTCCAGCCGTTTACCCTGCTGCCACTCCTGATGGATGCGCTCCGCCATGGCATGCAGTTCATCAATCAGGGCGGTTTTGTCGAAACGAAAAGTGGCGCCGTACACCACTTTCAGGATGTCGCCGCCGCTGAGCGCCGGCGGATTGAGCTGCCCGAGACGATAAAAGTGGGCCAGCGCCCGGCGCTCGCGATTTTTCAACACGATGGCTTCGCGCAGCGCCGCCTCGCTAATCGGCGTGCCAAACCGGGCCTCAATCACCTGCTGCAGGCGCAGGATCTCCGTTTTCCACAGTGCGCGCGAGGCGGCATCGCTGGCGCTGTTCGGCAACTGCATGACGTGGACCGCCTTGAACTCGGCCATGTACTCATACATTTTCTTTTTGCCGTCGCAGGTGGTTTCCCCAACCACCAGGTCAGAGAAATAGAAGTAGGGACATTTATCGGTTTTGCCGAAGCCGTAGCTGCTTTTGATAAGCGGGCAGAGGTTGCGCGGGAGATCTTTTTCCGCTTCCTCGATGGTTTCATCGGAGGTTGAGCACAGCGAGACGACAACGGCGCCCGCCGCCATGGCGATCTCCTGGGGCATAAAGGTGCAGTAAGTGCCCACCAGCGGTACGTTCTGCTCTTTAAGATCCATGACGGTGAGAAAGCCCTTCTGGCGAGCTTCTGAGAACTGGTCAAAAATGGCGGGTAGATCGGTGATAAGCGACATGGTTTTCCTTCCCCGTACACGGGAGATGCTGAAAGAGTCGCCATTATAGCCATGGTGTATGCAGGGTTTTATTGATCTCCTGCGTCTGTACGCGGTGTTAATAGACCTTTTTCAAATCCATCTCTTCCTGGATACGCTCGCTCCATGCCTGATGGGTGCGGATGGCCTCTTCGATACCGGCGTTGTAAAACAGCGGCCCCAGCTCTTTGGCGATAAAGTCGACGAAAAATTCGGCGTCAAACTGCTCCAGTTCGAGGTCGAAGGTCTCTGCGCAGTACTTGCTGAGCCTGTCGCGCAGCAGGTCGCGCTGCGCCTGGCTGAGTTCAATGTCATTCATGATGGGGCTTTCTCCGTAAAAGGGCTCACGACTGCCGGGCTTCGATCACCGCTTGTCCGCGCTGGTGGCGTAACAGTCCGGCCAGGCAGCAGGCGGCGACAATCCCGGCGGCCACCGCCAACAGGTGGAAGGGGAGTCTGCCGCCATGGAACCACAGCCAGCGCGCGCCTTCAATTGATAACGCGCTGACGCTGAGGATCACGATATTCAGCGAGGCGGAGACCGTGCCTTTCGGCAGGTCGTTGGAAAAGAGGGTAAAGCGAAACAGCGTCGGGAAAATCAGCCCGATGCCGAAGGCGTAGAAGCAGGTGCCGAGCACCGACCACAGCCAAACGTGGTGCCATACCAGATTGCCAACGATCAGGATGGCCAGGCCGAGCATCTGTACCGGCACCGCGCTGAGGACAAAGCGCGGGCGGGTAGGGTCTTTTACCCAGCGCGCCACCGACAGGTTGGCGATGATAACGGCGCTGAAGACCGGCACCTGGCTCCAGGCGAACTCGCTGGTGGTCAGTCCGCCGGCGTCCATTAAAATCACTGGCGATACCGCCACCCAGCTCATCAGCGGAATATAGCTCAGCGACAGCGTGGCGGCGCCGAGTAAAAAGATGCGGTTGCGAAAGACGTTGCGAAAATCGCGCAGCACGCCCAGGGGGCTGAACGGCACATCGCCGTGGCGCACCGTCTCCGGCATGGTCAACAGCAGGCCGAGCCAGGCTACCAGCCCCATGGCGGCGATAATGCCGAACAGGGCTTTCCAGTGGATGAAATGCATCAGCGCCGCGCCGGAGAGCGGGCCGACGATCGGCGCCACCAGCACGACGGAGGTGATCACTGCCATCAGCCTGATCGACCTTTTTTCCTCAAAGGCCTCCTGTACGGTGACGTAGCCGACGGTGGCGATAAAGCAGATGCTGGTGCCCTGCACGAAGCGGGCAATCAGGAACTGCGTCATGGAGGTGGTGAACAGGGTCGCCAGGCATGCGAGGGTGAAAATTAGCGCGCCGGTGAGCAGCACCGGACGCCGTCCTATCCGGTCAGAGAGCGGCCCCAGCAGCCACTGTAGCGCCATGCCGCCGGCCATATACAGGCTCACCGAGGCCGGAGCCAGCGCCACATCAGCATTGAAATCCCGCACCACGTGCAGGATCCCCGGCTGGATCAGATCGGTAGTGAGATAAGCGGAAAAATCATACAGAATTAACGCCGCCGGGAAGAACAGCGCGGCGGCGTGTCGGCTCAGCCAGTGGGAAATCCTGTGCATCATCTCGCCCTCCCTGTGGAATATTTATCAGCGCTATTGTTCGGATAGTATCATTGCTAACCAATATGCAGATGCAGCAGCGAGGGGATCTGCGAGAGCAGCCACAACAACAGGCCGATGGTTCCCCCCACCAGGGTACCGTTGATGCGGATGAACTGCAGATCTTTACCGATATTGAGCTCGATCTGCCGCGACATATCGCGGGCGTCCCAGCTCTTCACTGTGTCGCTGATATGGCGGGTGAGGAAGGCGGCGAACTCCGGCGCCACCCGGTGCGCCGCCTGCTCCAGGTGTTCGTTAAGCGATTCGCGCAGCGCATCGTCGCGGAGTAAGGTTTCACCGAACCACTGCCCCGCCTCGGCGATACGCTGCTTAATACGTGAGTCGTCGCTGCTGATATCGTTTTTTACCCAGCCGCGCAGGTCGCCCCATACTTCGCCAAGATAGTGGTTAAAGGTCTCATCATTTTTTAGCCAGGCTTTGATGTTATCGGCCTTCTGCGCCATATCCGGGTCGGATTTCAGGTTATCGATAAGCTTTTGCACGGCGCGGTCAAAAGTCTGACGGATCTGATGCGTACGGTCGTGAGTCACCTCGTCCAGCAGGGTATTCACCGCGTCGGTGACCATCTCAGCGCTGTGCTCGCCGAGCCACTCGGTGGGTAGGAGTTTGGCCTTCAGCGGGTGTTCGGTCTCCAGCCAGTGTACGATGCCGCGGGCGATAAAGGCGCGGGAGCTGTCGCGCTGCAGCAGGGCGATCAGTTGGTTTATCAGCGAATCGAGCAGCTTTTGATGGCGATTGTCGCGGGTCAGCCCCTCCAGCATCATGGCGCTGGTCTGCGTCAGGTCGACCTTATCGATAGCCTTATGCACCGCGCGTCGCAGCAGACGTTGAATGCGCGCGTCATCGGTCAGTTCGAGAAAACCGCTCATCACCTGCAGCAGGTGCTGGCCGACCCGTCGGGCGTTCTCCGGCTGGCTGAACCAGTTGCCGAGCATCAGGGCTGGCTGATAGCGGCGGATCAGCGCGACCAGCGACGGGGTATCAAGGAACTTTTCCTCGACAAAGCGGCCGAGGTTGTCGGCGATGCGGTCTTTATTGCGCGGAATAATCGCCGTATGGCGGGCGACAAAGGGCAGCGGAATACGGCGAAACAGAGCCACGACCGCAAACCAGTCGGCCAGCGCCCCGACCATCGCCGCTTCGGAAATAGCTTTTAGCGCACCGACCCAGGGCGACGGTGGTAGCGCGAGGGTAGTGATAAAAATGGCGGCTGCAATCAGCAGCAGCGACAGCGCCAGCAGTTTGGCGCGTTTCAGTTCAGCGAGTTTTTCCATATGCTTAAGCATATAGCCTGACGGCGAGGTCGTGCAAAAATCGCCAGATAATCCCCAGGCCGAAGAGCATCAGGATCGCCCCCGCCGCCCGCTCGACCCGCCAGACGATGGCGCCCAGGCGGCGCTGTATCTGCGGCAGCGCAATCGCGCTCACCAGCAGTAAATCCCAGAAGAACACCACGCTGACCATCCACAACCCGCTCACCGTTTGCTGAAGCAGGGTCACAGCCGGCCCGAGCAGGGAAGTCATCAGCGCCAGATAAAACAGGGCGTTTTTGGGGTTGAGCAGCGATGATCCCAGCCCGAGCAGCAGCTGCCTGCCGAACCCCGGACGCGCTGCGCGAACGCTCTCCACCGCCAGCGTTGCGGGACGGCTGCGTATCAGCAGGCTGCCAATCCACAATAAATAGCCCGCCCCCAGCAGCTCGATGAGCAAAAAAAGCAGCGGCGCCTGGCGCAGAAGCCCCCAGCCGACGATGGCGAGCACAATATACAGCGCATTGCCTGCGGCGATGCCGAGACACAATCCGATGCTGCCGCGGATCCGGTAGCGCACGGCGTAGCCGACCAGCAGAAAAAAATCAGGGCCCGGACTGAGCAGAGCGACAAAGTGGGACAGGGCTAACGCCGGGAAGGCGGCGGGAAAGAGCGTCGATAAGGTATGCATAGTGGCCTCGATAATGGTGCAGAGGCCACCCTACGCCAGGTGGCGTATTACTTATTGTCAGATATTGATCTGCTTTGCGCATACTGCCGCGGCGTGGCGGCGGTATAGCTGACAAAGGTTTTATGGAAATGGCTCTGATCGGCAAAGCCAGCCTGATAGCCAACGTCGGCGATAGGATCCCCGGCGCGTAAGCGCGTTTTCGCATATTCGATGCGCGCCATGTTGATCAAACTGGCAGGCGTCAGGCCGGTATCTTGTTTCACGGCGCGGATAACGGTCTCTTTACGAAGCGCGCTGTCGTGGGCCAGCTTATCCAGCGACGGCGACGCCGGCAGATCCATCGCCAGGCGCTGAAACAGCAGGGCGCTGGCGTGATGTGGCGCCTGCGGCGCGGCGGCGCACAGCGGCAGCGCGTGCAGGAGTTGCGCCAGCCGGGCGGGCAGTTGTTCAAGGCTCCCGCGGTTCATCAGGGCGACAACCTGCTGGAAACTGGCAAAGAGAGGGCTGTCGCGCAGCAGCGGCTGCGGCGAGGTGATACTGGCGCCAGGGGGAATATCCGGGCGCTGCGCGCGGCACCATGTCGCGTCCAGGTAAAGCATGTGATAGCTGCGCGGCCTGTCATGCAGCGGATTACAGCTATGCGGCGCGTGCGGCGGGATCACGATCAGATCCCCGGGCTGTAGCAGGTACTCCTGGCCAGCGCACAGGCAGCGCGTTTCCCCCTCGATAATCGCCCCCACCGAGAGCTGGGGGTGGCTGTGGCGCTTATAGGCCTGGCGGCTGCGCCAGGTGCTGCGCAGCTCCAGCCACGGCAGACGATCGTCTCGCCAGAAGGTTTGGGGAATATCTCGGGTATGGTTCACTGCTTTGGCCTTTGCTGCGGGGATAAGCCGTTTATAGCATGCTGCGCCGAGGCTGTCGCCCGCCTGGATTTGCGTACCGCGTCGAAAAAGGATGTCACGCTTGCAGTCCGGGGAAATATGTTTTCGTAGCGGAATGTAAAATCCCGGTTTCCGGGGTGCCAGAGACATTCATGGGATGTAGAGTCCCTGCAGGATAAGCAGGCAGGGATGAGCCGATGGCAAAGGGCACCACCTCGACGCCGCATGATGCGGTGTTTAAACAGTTCCTCACTCAGGCCGACACCGCGCGCGATTTTCTGGCGATCCATCTACCGCCTGCGCTGCGTCAGCGCTGCGACCTCGATACCTTACAGCTGGAATCGGCAAGCTTTATCGAGGAGAGCCTGCGGGCCTGGTACTCCGATGTGCTGTGGTCACTCAAAACCGCGTCTGGCGAGGGCTACATGTATGTGGTTATCGAACATCAGAGCTCGCCGGATGCGCAGATGGCCTTCCGCCTGATGCGCTACGCCATCGCCGCGATGCAGCGCCATCTTGATGGCGGTCATACAAAACTGCCGCTGGTGGTGCCGATGCTCTTCTATCACGGAGCGACCACGCCATACCCGTGGTCACTCAACTGGCTGGACTGTTTTGCCGATCCACAGCTGGCGAGTGAGCTTTATATCTCGCCCTTTCCGCTGGTGGATGTCACGGTGATCCCCGACGATGAGATCGTTCGCCACCGGCGCGTGGCATTACTCGAGCTGATACAGAAGCATATTCGCCAGCGCGATTTAATGGGCATTGTTGAGCAACTGACGACGATTTTACTTAGCGGGGACGCTAATGACAGACAGCTAAAAACGCTGTTTAATTATCTGCTGCAGACTGGCAACGCGCGCCGCTTTGGCCGGTTTATCCACGAAGTGGCGCAACGGGTTCCTCAGCACAGGGAGAGATTGATGACCATCGCTGAAAGATTACAGGAAGTGGGCCGCAGAAAAGGCAAACGGGAAGGCCGGCTTGAAGGCAGACAAGAAGGCCGGCAGGAAGGACAGCATGCCGAGGCGCTGCGCATTGCCCAGAGGATGCTGGCCGACGGCATTGCCCGCGAGACGGTGGTGAAAATCACCGGCCTGACCGCCGACGAGATCGCCGCGCTGGCGCATTGATAACGCCGGGGCGGACTGACGGTCGCCCCGGTTAGCCTCTTTATGGAATATTCCGGATATACCTAACTTTACCCGCATCGCCAGCCATCTCGACTACCCTTAATATCCTTAACGGCATTTTTGACTGCCTTAGTAGCGATAACAAGGAGACATGCGATATGGCCTATCAGACGGTGAATCCTGCGAACAATCAGCTTATTAAAACGTACCCGGCGCACAGCGATGCGGATGTGGAGGCGGCGCTGCAGCAGGCGGATGCGCTCTACCATTCTGCCTGGGCAAAAGGCGATATTGAACCGCGGCTGGCGGTACTGCATAAGCTGGCGGATCTGATCGATAGCCGGGCGGAGGAGCTGGCAAAAATCGCTAGCCAGGAGATGGGGAAACTCATTAAGCAGAGCCGCGGCGAAGTGAAACTTTGCGCGCAGATCGCCCGCTATTACGCCGATAACGCCAAATCGTTCCTGGCGCCGGTGAAGTATCCCTCCGAACTGGGTGAAGCCTGGGTTGAGCACCATCCCATTGGCGTCTTACTGGCGGTGGAGCCGTGGAACTTCCCCTATTACCAGCTGATGCGCGTCCTGGCGCCAAACCTGGCGGCCGGTAACCCGGTTATCGCCAAACACGCCAGCATTGTGCCGCACTGCGCGGAGACCTTTGCCCATCTGGTGCGTGAGGCCGGCGCTCCGGAGGGGGCGTGGACCAACCTGTTTATCTCCCAGGATCAGGTGGCGAAGATTATCGCCGACGATCGCGTGCAGGGCGCGGCGCTAACGGGGTCGGAGAAAGCCGGCAGCGTGGTGGCGGCGCAGGCGGCGAAGCATATTAAGAAATCAACGCTGGAACTGGGCGGCAATGATGTGTTTGTCGTGCTGGACGATGCCGACCTGGAGCGCGCGGTGAAAATCGGCGTCCAGGCGCGGCTGAACAACGCCGGCCAGGTGTGTACCGCTGCCAAGCGCTTTATCCTGCACGAAAATATCGCGGATGCGTTCCTGACAAAATTTAGCGAGGCGTTTCGCCAGGTGAAAATCGGCGATCCGCTGGATGAAAGCACCACGCTGGGGCCGCTCTCTTCCAAAGATGCGCTGGATACCCTAAGCAAACAGGTGGACGAGGCGGTGAAAAATGGCGCTAAGCTGCATCTGGGCGGCAAAGCGGTGGCTCGAGAAGGCAATTTCTTTGAACCCACCATTTTGACCGGTATCACCCGTGATAATCCGGCGTACTTCGAAGAGTTCTTTGGCCCGGTGGCGCAGATCTACGTGGTGAAAAACGATGAGGAGGCAATCCAGCTGGCCAATGATTCCCACTATGGTCTGGGCGGCGCGGTGTTCAGTCAGGATATCGAACGCGCCAAACGGATGGCCTCCGCCATTGAAACCGGAATGGTTTATATCAACTGGCTCACCGATACCGCGCCGGAGCTGCCGTTTGGCGGCGTGAAGCGTTCCGGTTACGGACGGGAGCTCTCCGATCTCGGCATCAAAGAGTTTGTGAACCAGAAGCTGGTGGTGGTGCGCCGCTAAGCCTATGACCCGGCCATAAAAAAACCTGCCATTCGGCAGGTTTTTTTTATGGCTAATGCTCAGCGCACCTTAACTTTATCGCGGGGCGTTGACCATAATCAGAAGGTGACCCCGCCGCCCACATAGGCGCCATCAATCAGGGTGTGGTTCGGGCGACCCTCTTTACCGTCAACGCTCACATGGCGGTAACCCACTTTCAACGTCACTGGACCAATCGGAGACCAGCTCACGCCGCCGTTCGCTTCAACATAGTTTTTCACGCTGTTGTTCAGACCATCCGGCGCGACATACCCTTCGCCAAACACGTGGATGCTGTCGGTCAGGGCCACGTTCACTCCGCCGCCGACCGGAAACGCGACGCCGTTATCGCCTTTTTTCGGCCCGAGGTAGATGGCTTTCGCGCCGGCGTTGAGCATCACCGGGCCCACTTCCAGGTTGTAACCCGCGCCCACGCCGCCGGTCTGGCTACCATCATCGGTATTCTTCAGCCAGTGGCTTTCGGCGTACAGTCCAGAAGAGGATTTACCCATTTCCATATTCAGATTAGTGAAGTTTTTACCCTGTTCAACGGTAAACCCCACCGCCATGGCGGAACCAGAGACCGCGGTCAGGGCTGCAAGAATAAGGATGTTAAGCTTTCTCATGGTTTACTCCTCGTCAATAAAGTTGTCTGAGGGCACCTTAACAAGCGATGTTTACCTCTGCAAATGTGACTTGCGTCGATTTTTTATGCTGGTTTTGTCAGGAAGGTGTTTTGAAAATGTTGTAATGGCGTTGGGTTACGGCGAGGTCAATCATCAAATTTAGCCTGTTTAGCCGTGGTTTAATTGGTGGGCTAAACAGAAACTGAACAGAGCAGTCATTAATTATTAAGGGGCCTATTCATTCAGTTTCTTATAATTTCCAAAAATGTTTCTACTGTTACTTATTAAAACGTTGCTTTACATTTTTCGACGCGCTGCCGACGTTTGGTCCCTGTTTTTGACGAGGTCTCAGAGGGAAGGGGGCCTGCGCCTTAGGGCGCAGGCGGGCAGGTTAGCGTCGTAACCCGGCAAACGCCGCGCGAATTTCCTCTTCCGGCAACTGAATGCCGATAAACACCAGCGTGCTGTGCGGCGTTTCATCGCCCCACGGGCGATCCCAGTCGGCGCTGTAGAGGCGCTGCACGCCCTGGAACAGCAGGCGATTTGGCTCGCCGTCGATCCACAGCATGCCTTTATAACGCATCAATTGCTCGGCGAAGGAGAGCAGCAGATTTTCCATTACCCGTGAAACTTCACTGATATCCACCGGATAGTCGAGCTCGACCACAATCGACGAGACGTCATTCTGTTTTTCTGCCACAAAATGAAAGCGCGGTGTGGCGCTGACAACCTTCTCTTCCAGCATAAAACCGCTGGTGTTAAACAACTGGCTTAAATCGATATCGCCGTGAATGACGGTATAAATCGGCGCCCGCGCGTTAATGCGCGCCAGCCGTTCACGCAGCTTTTCGGTGTCGCCGGCGACGTCGGTTTTGGTTAACAGGATCCGGTCCGCGTAGCCGACCTGCGACTGGGCGATGGTGAACTGATCCATCTGCTGGTCGGCATGGACGGCGTCAACCAGGGCGATCACGCCGTCCAGCAGATAGCGCTCGCAGAGCACCTGA
This sequence comes from Klebsiella pneumoniae, assembly GCF_000742135.1. Classification (GTDB taxonomy): domain Bacteria; phylum Pseudomonadota; class Gammaproteobacteria; order Enterobacterales; family Enterobacteriaceae; genus Klebsiella; species Klebsiella pneumoniae. Next base: position 413,519 of record NZ_KN046818.1, read on the forward strand.
TGGGAGAAAAAGGTCTGGATAATCGGCCCCGGGTCGGCCATGCCGGTGCATTCAATCACCAGCCGGTCAAACTCGATTTCGCCGCGATCGCGACTGTCGAGGAGATCGAGCAGGGCGTCTTCCAGTTCGTTGGAGCGTGTACAGCAGATACAGCCGTTGGTCAGGGTTTTAATCTGCGTGGCGCGGTCGCCGATCAGCTGATCGTCAACGGAGACTTCGCCGAATTCGTTTTCAATTACGGCGATTTTGAAACCGTGCTGCTCATTGAGGATATGGCGCAGCAGGGTGGTTTTTCCTGCGCCGAGAAAACCGGTGAGTAGGGTGACTGCAATCGGTGCCATTATTGCCTCCATTAACAGCAGCGTACGCCGCCTTTGCCGTCGCCGCCGTAGCGGGCCTGCTGGCGTTCGCGGAAGAATTCTTCATAAGTCATGTACGGCTGATCCGGATGGTTGGTTTGCATATGCGTGACGTAGTTGTCGTAATCCGGAATGCCAATCAGCATTTTTGCCGCCTGACCGAGATATTTTTTTGCCTGACCTAAGTTACCAAACATTATAAGTTCCAGATAACGAATAAAGCCGGATGGCGGCTAGCGCCATATCCGGCCTACGTTAATGCGCTTTTGGTAGGCCGGATACGCGTAGCGCTATCCGGCATCAGGGTTAATGATGTGACGAGGTCTTCACGCCGCCTTCCGGTACCGGCACATACGGAGTCTCTTTGTCGGTACGCACCTTATTGTTGCGGACATTGAGCCAGGTTTTGATGCCGTAGAAGATGATGCTGTACACCACCACCAGGAACAGAATACTCAGGCCGGCGTTGGTGTAGTTGTTGACCACGATATGGTTCATGTTGGCGATCTGCTGCGCGGTCAGCTCGCCGCCGGCGGCAATCTTCTCTTTATATTGCTGAGCCATAAAGAAGAAGCCTTCCATCTGCGGGTTGCTGCTGAACAGCTTCAGGCCCAGCGCCCAGGTGGTGCACAGCAGCAGCCATGCCGCCGGGATAACGGTGACCCAGATATATTTGGTGCGCTGCATCTTGACCAGCACCACGGTGCCAAGCACCAGCGCCACGGCGGCCAGCATCTGGTTAGAGATCCCGAACAGCGGCCACAGGCTCTTCACGCCGCCCAGCGGGTCGACCACGCCCTGATACAGCAGGTAGCCCCACAGCCCGACGCAGCCGGCGGTACCGATAATCCCGGCGACCAGCGAGTCAGTTTTTTTCAGGAACGGCACGAAGTTACCCAACAGATCCTGCAGCATAAAGCGGCCTGCGCGGGTACCCGCATCCAGCGCGGTGAGGATAAACAGCGCTTCAAACAGGATACCGAAGTGGTACCAGAAGCCCATATCCGCCATCGGGATGATTTTATGGAATACGTGGGCGATACCGACGGCCAGCGTCGGCGCGCCGCCAGCGCGGTTCAGTACCGAAGGTTCGCCGATATCTTTCGCCGTCTGCAGGATCTGCTCAGGTGAAATCACAAAGCCCCAGGAGCTGACGGTCGCCGCCGCGTGGACGGTGACTTCTTTCAACTGCGCGGCGATCATCGCCGCGTTTTCACCGCCCATTTCATGCAGGTTCGGCATGACGATGCCCAGTCCCGCCGGCGGGGTGTTCATCGCGAAGTAGAGACCCGGTTCGATAATCGAGGCCGCAACCAGCGCCATGACTGCAACAAAGGATTCCATCAGCATCGCGCCGTAGCCGATAAAGCGGGCATCGGTTTCGTTGGCCAGCAGCTTCGGCGTGGTGCCGGAAGCGATCAGCGCATGGAAACCGGAGACCGCGCCGCAGGCGATGGTGATAAACAGGAACGGGAACAGCGCGCCTTTCCACAGCGGGCCGGTACCATCAATGTACTGGGTCACTGCCGGCATTTTCAGGTCCGGGTTGAGGATAACGATCCCCAGCGCCAGGCCGACGATTACGCCGATTTTCAGGAAGGTGGCCAGATAATCGCGCGGCGCCAGAATCAGCCATACCGGCAGCAGCGCGGAAATAAACGCGTAGCCAATCAGGGTAAAGGTGATGGTGGTGTCTTTAAAGGTCAGCGCCGGGCCCCAGTACGGGTCGTGGGCAATCACGCCGCCGAACCAGATAGAGGCCACCAGCAGCACGATACCGATAACCGACACTTCACCGACGCGGCCTGGGCGCAGGAAGCGCATGTAGATCCCCATAAACAGGGCGATAGGCACCGTCGAGCAGACGGTAAACACGCCCCACGGGCTTTCCGCCAGCGCTTTCACCACGATGAGCGCCAGCACCGCGAGGATGATGATCATAATCAGGAAGCAGCCGAACAGGGCGATAGAGCCCGGAACCGGCCCCATCTCCTGTTTAATCATCTCACCCAGCGAGGCGCCGTTACGCCGCGAGGAGATAAACAGCACCATGAAGTCCTGTACCGCGCCCGCCAGCACCACGCCGGCCAGCAGCCACAGGGTACCCGGCAGATAACCCATTTGCGCGGCCAGTACCGGGCCGACCAGCGGGCCGGCGCCGGCGATCGCGGCAAAGTGGTGGCCAAACAGCACGTAGCGGTTGGTTGGCACATAGTTCAGGCCATCGTTATTAATGACCGCCGGCGTGGAGCGCGTCGGGTCAAGCTTCATCACCTTCTGCGCGATGTACAGGCTGTAATAACGGTAGGCGACGAGGTACACAGAAACCGATGCGACGACGATCCACAGGGCACTGACGTGCTCACCGCGGCGCAGGGCGACGACTGAGAGGCAAAATGCCCCGATGATTCCGAGAATCACCCAGGGTATGTGCTTGAATAGTTTTTTGGTATCCATAGTAAAACCTGGCGTTAATTAGATGAATAATTGGCCGAAGCCGTCTGGTTTTAAGTAAGGGTTGATGGAGGTATTGATTAGCTAGGCTGCCTCCGATCTTGCCAGAACAGCGCGCGCGTAAAGTTGGGTAAATCGGTGAGTGGTTGTATAGGGGGTTAAGCGGTTACTTGCGGGGGTAAGCGGTTAGATATGAGTACGAGAGCGCGTAAATGTGTGATTAAGCTCACAATATTATTCTGCGCATCTCAAAGATATGCTTTCAAACTGAGGATAACGGTTTTTATCACCCGCAGATCACTATCTTTATTTCAAGTAGAGGTATTTTGATATTATGCTGACTTTGCCATGTCGTATGGATAGCGTTTAACAAAGGGAATTCGAGTTATGAAATTTGTAAAGATAATGATCATCGCCAGTGCTTTTTACTTAACATATGCTCATGCAAGAGAGATACATCAGGCTGTTGATGAGCCGGCAGCCCCTTATAATTTGCGCTGGGGGATGAGTTACGATGAGGCCAGAAACACGCCTTTATATTCTCTGGAGGTATCAGATATCAATTATGCCGGAAAAGACCCGGATCTGATTATCTCAACGCTGACTCCCCAGGAAGTGGGGGCGTTGAAATATCAGGAGATGAAGCTTTATTTCGATAAGAATAAAGGGCTAAAAAGTGTTTTTGTTAGCGCTGATGTTGATTCCAGTCAGCAGGCCTATAAAGTTGATGATGGCCGGGAAGCACTCGCCTTATATAATGAGGAAGTTAAGGTTCTTGATCGAGAATATGGGCCAGCGACAATCAAAGAAGAGTTCATTGCAGAAAGAGGGAAATTCTATCAAAGTCTTGCCGCCTGCATTGCAAAACAGCAGGAGTGGTATAATAAAAGATTAGATCTGAATAAAATAACAAATTGTTCAACCTGGCAACGTACTTATAAAAAAGGTCGGGTAACCGTTTTGCTATACATCGAACCGAGACAAGTTTCCAAACATTATATTTATAAATAAATTAAAGGACTTAACGGTGAGAATGTATAAGATTTTTTTAGAATTATTGCCATGGTCATTATGGTTATGATCCTTTCTGATTGTCGTCAGTCGTATTATATTGCCAGAAATACGGGGCGCAATATAATGACCTTATCCGACCATCAGCGCGCTAAATCGGCGTTAAACGCTAACGATTTAAATGCAGCTCAGGGCTACCTGACGGGAGAAAAATACAATAATCGCTACAGGCCTGTTAGCGGTGAGGAATCCTGGGGAAGTTTACAATATCGGGCGGCGAAAATCGTCGCCAACGCCGCGGCGAACGGTCAAAAAGTGCGTGATGATGCGCTCTATCTCGCTTATATCTCTTTGTTTGAAGCAGAAGAGGGAGTGCCCGAACATCCCGATATTATGTTGGGTTACATGCATAAAGCCATGGCGCTACTGTTAGCGAATCCGCAATTACTCGATAAAATCGATTCTAAAAATGTCAGTACTTTACCCAGCCAGTTTACCCTTGAACGCTATGCTGTATGGCAATATTTATACGATGGCGGCGAGATTGACTGGACCAAAAAAGCGCCTGAAGGTGAAGGTTATACAATTGCTGGTGAAAGCTATCAGACCTGGAATATCAAGTTAAAAAAAGCCATCTGGAATCGGGGAGACGCTTTTTTAACAAATATAGGTAAACAACAATTTATTCATGACGCTATAGATTATTCGCAATTTCCGGTTATTGCCTGTACCGCCAGGCGAAAAGGCTGGCACTTAACATTACCTGCTGACTACCGGGAACAAAATTTCCGCGGCGGTGGACGTTTTGATTGGGCTTCATGTCGCGCTGTTGAATAAGGCTGGCGGGTGAGATGACGCATATTAAGCGCCAGGTTTACGTATCGGGCGATAAGTAAACCTGGGCGCGGATTTTAGACTGCGACTTCCATTTCCATCATCACCGGATGGAAACGGCGTTTAAAGTAAATCAGGCCGTGCCCTTGCGGGCTCAGGGTAATATTCCTGATCTCCACCAGATACACCAGGTGGGTGCCGATGGTTTGCACCTGGCTAATCTCGCCTTCGAGGCTGGCCAGCGAGCCTTTCAGCACCGGCTGCCCGAGCGCGCCCTGCTGCCAGCCGCTGAGGGCAAACCGTTCTTCCATCGTCACCCCGGTCATCCCGGCGAAATGACGGGCCATGATTTCCTGCTCGTGGTTCAGCACGTTGATGCACAACTTGCCGTTGCCCTGAAACACCGGGTTCATCGCGCTGTTGGCGTTGATACAAACCATTACCGATGGCGGCGTATCCGTCACCGAGCATACCGCCGTGGCGGTAATGCCGCAGCGGCCGGCTTCGCCTGCGGTGGTGACAACGTTAACCGCAGCCGACAGGCTGGCCATGGCATCGCGAAAACGCAGGCGTTGTTCATCTAATTGCATTATGACCTCCCGCTGTGAATTACTTCAGCAGCTTATCCAACATGTTGATATCAGCGTTATTGTGCAGATGCGGCACCGTCCAGCCGTTCTGGTCGTACTCGGACAGGCAGCGGTCGACCATCGCCATCATTTTGTCCATATTGCCGGAGCTCTGCGCCTGGCGCAGACACTGCAGGCGAATTTCATCCTGGCTACCGGAGTAGTTGATCTCATACAGTTCATGGCGGCCGCCGAATTCGCTGCCGATCGCGTCCCACATCAGTTTGAGGATCTTGATACGTTCAACGTGATCCATACCGTTGGAGCCGCGCACGTACTTCGCCAGATACTGGTCGATCTGCGGGTTGTTCAGATCGCGGGCGCTGGACGGCAGATAAATCAGGCCGCTGGTGACGTTGCGCTCGATGATGTTCTTGATCTTGGCGTAGGCCATCGGCGCCATCACGCGATAGGTCTGCAGCGCGGCGTGATCCGGCAGCCATGCGCCGTTGACCCACGGCGTCGCTTCCGAGCACATGGAATCGCTCAGCGCCCAGAACATGTTGCGCCACGCCACCACTTCGCCAAGGTCGGCCTGCACGCCGCGGAATTCGAGGGTGCCGGTACATTCCAGAGAGCGCTTCAGCAGGGCGGTGATAAAGTCCAGTTTTACCGCCAGGCGTACGCAGGCCTGCAGCGGGTACATGCGGGCGAAACCGCCTTCCATGGTCCAGCGACGGCAGCGGTCAAAGTCGCGGTAAATCAGTACGTTCTCCCATGGGATCAGCACCTTATCCATCACCAGAATCGCATCGTTCTCGTCGAAACGGCTGGAAAGCGGATAGTCGTACGGCGAGCCGGTTGCACCGGCGACCATCTCATAGGAGGCGCGGGAGATAAGCTTGACGCCTTCGGCATCCATCGGCGCGACGAACATCAGCGCGAAGTCCGGGTTCTCGCCCATCACCTGCGCGGAGCCGAAGCCGATCATGTTGTAGTGGGTCAGCGCCGAGTTGGTGGCGACCACTTTCGCGCCGCTAACGATGATCCCGGCATCGGTCTCTTTTTCCAGCTTGATGTAGACGTCCTTCACTTCATCGGCCGGCTTGTGGCGGTCGATCGGCGGGTTGACGATAGCGTGGTTAAAGTACAGGCCGGTTTCCTGAATGCGGGTGTACCAGTTGCGGGCGTTCTGCTCGAACTGGCCGTAAAACGCCGGGTTGGCGCCCAGCGCGCAGCCGAAGGCGGCTTTGTAGTCCGGGGTGCGGCCCATCCAGCCGTAGCTTAAGCGCGACCACTCGGCGATGGCGTCGCGCTGCTGGCGCAGATCGTCGGCGCTTTTCGCCACGCGGAAGAATTTATGGGTGTAGCCGCCGCTGCCGGTATCGGTGCCCCAGCACAGGGAATCCTGCATCTCCGGTTTGTGCAGCGCATCGTACAGCTGAGCGACGGAGGCCGCGGCATTACGGAAGGCCGGATGCGTGGTGACGTCTTTCACGCGCTCGCCGTAGATATAAATTTCGCGGCCATCCTGCAGGCTTTTTAAATACTCTTCGCCAGTTAACGGGCGTTTCGCGTCGGCGCGGAAATCTTCAGGTTTCATAGGGGCCTCTTCAGTATTTATCGGAATAATGATGTTAAATATATGTTTTGTTTTTGTTGTTTAATTGAAGCGGTTATGGCGCTTGTCGTGAAGGGACGTTTGCGACAACGGCGGGTACTTTTCAGGCGGGAGTGAATTTTGTGATCTCTGCAACTTTTACCGGCTGGCGCGGCGCTGACCCGCCCTACGGTCTGTAGCCCAGGCAAGCGCAGCGCCGCCGGGGTATTACGACACCGGTACTTTTTGCGCCCGGTAGCTGCTGGGCGAGCAGCCGACCTGGCGGCTAAAAAAGCGCGCAAAATAGGCGGGGTCTTTAAACCCCAGCTGCCAGGCAATCTCATTGACCGCGCTATCGGAAAACAGCAGCAGGCGCTTCGCCTCGCGCAGCTGACGGTCAAATATCAGCCGCTTCGGCGAACGGTTGGCGAAGCGGCGACAGATGTCGGTCAACCGCGATTCGGTCAGATGCAGCTCCCTGGCGTAATCCGGTACCGTCCAGTGCTGATGGTAGTGGCTGTCGATCATCTGGTTAAAGCGCTGGAATAGCTTCAGCTCGCCGCGCATCCCGCTGGCGGCGTGATCGTCGAGCTTTGCGTTACGCAGCAGCAGGGTAAAGACCGCCTGCGCCAGTAGCGCCAGGGTATGCTCCCGCCCCGGCAACTGGGCGGTAGATTCCCGGCGAATCAGCTGCCAGTAGTGGGCCAGCGCCGCCAGCTCGTCGGGTTTATCCGCCAGCGACAGGCAGATCCCCGGCAGGCCGAAGGTCTCCCGCGTGCCGGGATAAAGTACCTCCAGCAGCGGCCAGATCAGCTCCTCATGGACCGTCAACACATGGCCATCGCTATCGGACTCGGTAATAAAAGCGTGCGGTACCGAGGGCGGCGTTATCACAAACAGCGGCGCCTGCACCGAATAGCGATGGTCATCAAGCTGCAGCTCAATCTGTCCGGTATCAAGGTAGTGCATCTGGAAATAGCGGTCGTGGCGATGCGCCTGCATGTCGCGGCCAAAAAAGGCCGCCATGCGGGAGAACGATTGGTAGTGCACCTCTTCGGTACCCAGACTCTCGTCGTAATCTTTATTGATGTCGATGTTGGCGATGGAATGCTGGCACATACCCGCTCCTTAGTGGCCTTTTTGCGCCGCTAATCCCGGCGCGGCGGCGTCCTCACGCTGGCTCATTGGAATGCGGGTAAGCACCAGCGCGCCGACGATCAGTAATCCGGCGACAAACCACAGCCCGGAGCTAAAGCTGCCGGTGGTATCGCGCAAAATGCCGATCAACAGCGGGCTGACGGCAGAGCCGACGTTGCCGATAGCGTTGATCACCGCCAGCGCCACCGCGCGCGACTGCAGGCTGATCACCCGATCCGGGGTGGTCCAGAAAATGGCCATCGCGGTAAAGGATCCCACCGAAGCCATAATAATGCCGATCAGTTGGATCAGGCTGTGGTGCGTTGCCGAAGCCAGCAGCCAACCCGCCGCGGCGAACAGGTAGGGCAGGATGGTATGCATCTTGCGCTCTTTGCGGCGGTCGGATCGGCGGCTCCACCAGATCATGCCGAAAATAGTGCAGAACTGCGGGATCGCCGCCAGCAGGCCAATCATGATGTTGCTGCTGCCGGTGTTGAAGCTCTGCAGGATCTGCGGCGTCCAGATATTAATGGCGCTGAGGGTATTGGTCAGGCAGAAGTAGGCGAGGGTATACATCAGCACCGCTGGCGTCAGTACTTCGCGCAGCGTGGAACGCGGCGAAGCCGGGACGATCGCCGCATGTTCCCGTTCGCGATCGATCATCGCCTTCAGCGCCTGTTTCTCTTCGTTATCCAGCCAGTTGGCTTTATCCGGCGTGTCGTTGAGGAAGAACCAGGTGACGACGCCGAGCACCACCGACGGCAGGCCTTCCAGCAGAAATAGCCATTGCCAGCCTTTCAGGTTCCACAGGCCGTCGAGCGCCAGAATATAGCCGGAAAGTATCGAGCCGAGCATCATGGTCACCGGCATGGCGATCATAAACAGGGCGTTGGCGCGGGCGCGATGGTAGGCCGGGAACCACCAGGTCAGATAGACGAGGATCCCCGGTAGAAAACCGGCCTCGGCGATGCCGACCAGCATGCGCAGGATGTACAGCGTATGCGGGCTGGTGGCGAACATGGTGCAGGTCGAGGCGATCCCCCAGACCACCATGATCCCGGCGATCCAGCGGCGCGCGCCAACTTTCGCCAGCATGATATTGCTGGGGATCCCGCACAGCACGTAGGTGACGTAGAACAGCGTCGCCGCCAGGCCGAACATGGTGGAGGTCAGGCCGAGATCTTTACCCATCGTCAGGCCGGCGAAGCCGATATTAATTCGATCCAAAAATGAGAAAACAAAGAGAACAAACAGGAAGGTAATCAGGCGGCGGAACAGCTTTTTGATCACCCGGTTTTCTACTTCAACGGCTTTATTATCATTGTGTTGCAGGGTAGAGGTAGTCATGTTGCGCTCCACATTATCCGTTCAATAGACGGATTTATTGTTATCGGTTGTGGTGGTTGCGTTGTGGGTAAACCGGGCCGCCAGCGCTTCTGCGCCGCGGGCCAGCAGGGTGGTATCGACGCCGACGGCGACGAACAGCGCGCCCAGTTCGAGATAGCGTTTCGCCAGCTGTTCATTGGCCATCAGGATCCCCGGCGCCTTGCCGGCCTGACGGATTTGCTGGATGGCATCTTCAATGGCGGCCTGCACTTCCGGGTGCTGCGGATTGCCGCCGTGACCCATATCAGCGCTGAGATCCGCCGGGCCGATAAACACACCATCCACCCCGTCGACATCGAGGATCTGCGACAGATTTTTCAGCGCTTCGCGAGTCTCAATCTGTACCAGCACGCACATGGCGTCATTGGCCTGGTGGATATAATCCGGGACGCGATTCCAGCGTGAGGCGCGGGCCAGCGCGCTGCCGACGCCGCGAATGCCGGCAGGCGGGTAGCGGGTGGCTCTGACCGCCAGCCGCGCTTCTTCGGCGTTCTGCACCATCGGCACCAGCAGGGTTTGCACGCCGACGTCCAGCAGTTGTTTAATTTGTACCGGATCGTTCCACGACGGACGCACCACCGGCTGGCTGGGGTAGGGCGCAATGGCCTGAAGCTGGGTCAGCACCGTTGGTACATTGTTGGGCGCGTGTTCGCCGTCGATCAGCAGCCAGTCGAAGCCCGCGCCGGCCAGCAGTTCGGCGCTGTAGCTGCTGCACAGTCCAAGCCACAGGCCGATTTGCGGACGGCCCGCTTTTAAGGCGTCTTTAAAGGCGTTATTCATGGTGTTTCTCCTAGACAAACCGGCAGCTGATGACGCCCATGTTGCCGTAGTCGACGTGGAAGGTATCGCCCTTGCGCGCCGGGACCGGGCGGGTGAAGGAGCCGCCGAGGATAATCTGCCCGGCTTCGAGCTGGACATCGTACGGCGCCAGCTTGTTGGCCAGCCAGGCCACGCCGTTGGCCGGATGATTGAGTACGCCCGCGGCGACGCCGGTCTCTTCAATTACGCCGTTGCGATACAGCAGGGCGGAGATCCAGCGCAGGTCGAGCTCGTCCGGTTTAATCGGCCGGCCGCCGAGGATCACCCCGGCGTTGGCGGCGTTGTCGGAGATGGTGTCGAACACTTTGCGCGGACGCTGGGTTTCCGGGTCGATGTTGTGGCAGCGCGCGTCGATAAGCTCCAGCGCCGGGATAACGTAGTCGGTGGCGTTGTAGACATCAAACAGCGTACAGTTCGGGCCGCGCAGCGGTTTGGCCAGCACGAAGGCCAGCTCGACTTCGATACGCGGAACGATAAAGCGGTCGGTGGGAATATCGCTGCCGTCGTGGAAGAACATATCGTCGAGCAGCGCGCCGTAGTCCGGCTCGCTGATCTGCGAACTGGCCTGCATCGCTTTAGAGGTCAGGCCGATCTTGTGGCCTTTGAGCACGCGGCCTTCGGCGATCTTCATCTCGACCCACTCGCGCTGGACGGCGTAGGCGTCCTCAATGGTGATCGACGGATAATCCAGCGAGATCGCGCGGATCTGTTCACGCTGCTTTTCGGCCTGGTTCAGCCGCTGGGCAATCAGGGTACGGGTCTGTTTATCGAGCATAGTGATTCCTGTGGCATTGTATTGCCGGATGGCGCTTCGCTTATCCGGCCTACAAATTCATGGCCGTTGTAGGCCCGGTAAGCGCAGCGCCACCGGGCAATTTGCACATTATTTAAATAACGCGTGCACGTTGTTTTGTTTGTAGTTCAGCGTCGGGTCGAGCTCTTCCATGGCGAACGACAGCGCCAGATAGCGGCTCTCCATTAGCGTCGCGAAGTGGGATTTGATCAGCGCGAACAGCATATCTCCCACGTCCTGACGGCTCTCCAGGCTGCGCCCGGCGCCGATCTTCAGGGTCATATGCACGAAAGCGTAATCCTGCCTGCCGTCGGCCATCTGCCAGGTATCCAGCCAGTGGGCGCGGCTGCGGATCCCACCGATCGGAAAGATGCCGGTGGCGGCCAGCGCCTCGTTGACTTTGGCGAACAGCCCAGGCAGATCGGCCTGCTCGCGGATGTTGTCGGTACATTCGGCGATAAAATGCGGCATGGGGCCCCCTTACGCCTGCGCTGGCAACGGGAACACGGCGTTAACCTGGCCGGTACCGGAGCTGGCGAATAGCTCGGTGATAAACTCCACCTTGCCGTCGTATTTATCCCAACCCAGCAGGCCGAGCAGCATCACCGTGTCGTGCATGTTGCCTTCGCCGTAGCAGTAGTCGGCATACTCCGGCAGCATGGTGCAGAACTCTTTGAATTTGCCCTCGCGCCACAGCTTCACCACCCGCTCATCCATCTGATGATCAAACTCGCGGGTGTAGCTGTTCATCCCCTCTTCGGCGCGCTGGTCATCGATAAAGCGGTGCGACAGCGAACCGCTGGCCAGCACCGCCACGGTGCCGTCGTATTTCTCAATGGCTTTGAGGATCGCTTCGCCCAGCCTGCGGCTATCGGCAAAGTCGTGAACGGTACAGAAAGCAGAGATAGATACCACCTTGAAGTGCTTATCGCTGTTCATGTAGCGCATCGGCACCAGGGTGCCGTACTCCAGCTTCAGGCTGGGAATATTGTGCGCTTTGGCACGCACCCCGAGCTTCACCGCCTCGTCGGCGATAAGCTGGCCCAGCTCCGGGTTGCCGTCGTAGTCGTAGGTCATGTCGCGAATGAAATGCGGCAGTTCGTTACTGGTGTAGACGCCCTGAAAATGGTCGGCGCAGTTGATGTGGTAGGCGCTGTTGACCAGCCAGTGGGTATCAAACACGATGATGGTATCGACGCCCATTTCACGGCAGCGCTTGCCAATTTCTTTATGCCCGTCGATCGCGCCCTGACGGCAGCCGTGGTTTTTCCCCGGCAGCTCAGACAGATACATCGACGGCACGTGAGTGATTTTTGCTGCTAACGCTAACTTACCCATATCAGACTCCCCATTTCGGGATCGGATGGTCGCCCATCGAGATGCAGACGTTTTTCATTTCGGCGAACACTTCAAAGCTGTACTCGCCGCCTTCGCGGCCGGTGCCGGAGGCCTTCACGCCGCCGAACGGCTGACGCAGGTCGCGCACGTTCTGGGTGTTGACGAACACCATCCCGGCTTCAATACCGCGCGCCAGACGCAGCACTTTGCTGACGTCCTGGGTCCAGATATACGACGCCAGGCCGTATTCCACATCGTTCGCCAGGCGCAGCCCTTCCGCTTCGTCTTTGAACGGCAGCAGGCAGGCGACCGGGCCAAAAATCTCTTCCTGGGCGACGCGCATACGGTTGTCGACATCCGCCAGCACCGTCGGGCGCAGGAAGTTGCCGGCTTTCAGATGCGCCGGCAGGTCGGACGGTTTATCCGCGCCGCCGGCCAGCAGGGTGGCCCCCTCTTCGATGCCGAGGCGAATGTAGCCGGACACTTTCTCCCAGTGCTGCTGGCTAATCAGCGCGCCGACCTGGGTGTTCGGATCGGTCGGATCGCCTACGCGCAGGCGATTGGCGCGCTCGGCGAAGCGTTTAACGAACTCGGGGTAGATACTCTGCTGAATAAAGATGCGCGAGCCGGCGGTGCAGCGTTCGCCGTTGATCGAGAAGATGGTGAACAGCGCGGCGTCAAGCGCGCGCTCGATATCGGCATCTTCAAAAATCAGCACCGGCGATTTTCCGCCCAGCTCCATGGAGTACTTTTTCAGACCGGCGTTTTTCATGATGTTGCGGCCGGTGGCGGTGCCGCCGGTGAAGGAGACGGCGCGCACATCATGATGGCGCACCAGCGCGTCGCCGGCGGTGGCGCCGTAGCCCTGCACCACATTGAGTACGCCAGCCGGGATCCCGGCTTCCAGCGCCAGCTCGCCCAGACGATCGGCGGTCAGCGGCGACAGTTCGGACATTTTCAGCACCGCGGTATTCCCCAGCGCCAGGCACGGCGCCACCTTCCAGGTGGCGGTCATAAACGGCACGTTCCACGGCGACACCAGCGCGCAGACGCCAACCGGCTGCACGAGGGTGTAGTTCAGCATCTTGTCGTCGACCGGATAGGTCTTGCCGTTCATCTGCTGGCATACTTCGGCGAAAAATTCGAAATTGTGTGAGGCGCGCGGGATCAACACGTTTTTGGTCTGGTGGATCGGCAGGCCGGTATCGGCGGTTTCCATCGCCGCGATCTCCGGGACGTTCTGATCGATCAGATCCCCCAGGCGGCGCATCAGGCGCGCGCGCTCTTTCATCGGCAGGTTAGCCCACTTCGGGAAGGCCTCTTTCGCCGCCGCCACCGCCTGGTTTATTTCGGCTTCACCGCCGGAGGCGACTTCCGCCAGTACCTCGCCGGTGGCCGGGTTGGTGGTATGAAAATAGTCTGCGCCGGCAACGTTTTTACCGTTGATCCAATGGTTAATCTTTTTCATGACAGTGTCTCCTCATACGCTTGCTGGCTGATGATATGGTTGACCAGGCGGCCCACGCCCTCGACTTCAACGATCACCTCATCGCCCGGCACCACATCGGATAGCCCTTTCGGCGTGCCGGTGGCGATCATGTCGCCCGGTTGCAGGGTCATAAATTCGCTTAAATAAGCGATGAGGAACGGGATGCTGAAGATCAGATCGGCGGTGGTGCCCTGCTGGCGCAGTTCGCCGTTGACCCAGGTGCGTAGGGCCAGATTATGCGGATCCGGGATCGCCTCTTTGGCGACGATCCACGGGCCGATCGGCGTCAGGGTGTCGCGGCTTTTCACCCGCAGGTTCGGGCGGTAGTAGTTTTCCAGATAGTCGCGGATCGCGTAGTCGTTGCACAGGGTATAGCCAGCGACATAATCCATAGCCTCGGCTTCGCTGACGCGGCGCGCGGTTTTCCCAATCACCACCACCAGTTCGGCTTCGTAGTGCATGTATTCGACGTTATCCGGGCGTACCGACTGCTGCTGGTGGCCAGTAAAGGTGTTCGGCGCTTTGATAAACACCAACGGCTCGGTTGGCGGTTTAAATTCCAGCTCGCTGGCGTGATCGGCGTAATTCAGCCCCAGCGCGAACAGCGTGCCGTCGGCGGGCGGCAGCCAGCGGAATTCACCTTCTTTTAATACCGTGCCATCGTCCAGGCGCACCTGGTCGCGTTCATTGACCAGCACGTCGCGTACCTGTCCTTGCCATTCAATGCGTGCCTGTTTCATGCCAGCTCTCCTTCTGCGACAACCGGGTTTTCGAGCGCCGGGAAACCGTCGGCGAGAATACGTACCCGGTCGCCGGGGCGCAGCGTGACGCGGGAGTGGGGCGTGCCGATAAGGATCGCGTCGCCGGGATTGAGGGTGGCGAATTCGCTTAAGGCGCTCAGCAGCTGCGCGGCATTACGCTGCAGATCGCCGGTATGCCAGCTATCCGCCTCGCGGCCGTTGATTTCGGTGATGATGGTCAGATCGTCGACGTTGCGTACCGCCGATAGCGTGCCGATGGGGCAGAAGCCATCGCGGCACTTGGCTTTGATCGCCGGGCGATAAAAACTCTCTTCCGGCAGACTCACATCGTTAGCCAGCGCGTAGCCAGCGATATAGTTCGCCGCCTCTTCCGCCGCCACTTTACGCGCGGTTTTGCCGACAATCAGCGCCACCGTTGCGCCGCTTTGTACGGTCTCGCCCTGCGGATACGGGATCGCTTCGCCATCGCCAATTACGGTATTGCGCGGCTTGATAAACCAGACCGCGGTTTTCGGCGGCGTCTTGTAGGGGGCCTGTTGAAACGCCTCGCGCCAGGCGTCGAGCTGGCTGCGATGATTGAGCGCAACGGCGAAGATGGTACCTTTCATTCACCACTCCTCTGGGACAGATTTCGGTTCAAAGGGATTTCGTTAATATATTAATGATCATCTTTTATGCTTTGCGCTGAGGTTTAGCAACTGGAAGTGAATGTTTTGTGATCGGATTAACACAATATTTACATAGCAATTACTTATTTGTTGTAAATCAATAATTTGAATATTTTTCAGGAAAAGACTGGTACTTTTCAGGTGCAGAAACCGGTTGTACATGGCAGGATTAACGCTAATTATTAAGTTATTAATAAGTTTTTGGTGAGGCTGTTGAGGGGATACTATGCATGATTCATTAACCATTGCCTTGTTGCAGGCGCGTGAAGCGGCGATGGCCTACTTTCGACCGATCGTCAAACGGCACAATCTCACCGAACAGCAGTGGCGGATCGTGCGAATTCTCGCCGAACGTCCGTCGATGGACTTTCACGATCTGGCCTTTCGCGCCTGTATCCTGCGCCCCAGTCTGACCGGTATTTTGACGCGTATGGAGCGGGATGGGCTGGTGCTGCGCTTAAAGCCAGTTAACGATCAGCGCAAGCTGTACGTCTCGCTGACGCCTGCCGGAACTGCGCTGTACGAAAGCGCCCAGGCGGAGGTGGAAGAAACCTATCGCCTGCTGGAGGCCCAGTTCACCACGGAAAAGCTGCAGCAACTGACCTCCCTGCTGGAGGAGTTTATTGCGCTTGGCGTCCCTGCCGGGCGCGGTGATGAAGAAGAGTAGCGGTTACGGCTCGGCGCTCAGCCTGGCGAGGGCAATAAGCGTTTCCGCGCGGGCGGGGGACAGCGGCTCTCTCGGTTGCGGCAGCGGCCAGCCATACAGCCAGCGGGCGCTGGGTCAGTTTGGCCTGCAGCCAGTCGTCGGCGGCAGCCACGTCGCCGCAGCGCACATCCTCGCAGCGGCACAGCAGGCTCTCCGGCGTCGCCGCGTTTTTCAAAGATTCCGCCAGCCGGAAGGCGCGGTTTATGGCGTCGGCGAAGCGCTGCCAGCGGCGGGAGCGGCGCTTGCTCAATGATATTCGTCACGTCGCCTCCGGCCTGGTTCATCGTATCCGCCACCGCCTGCAGGCCGCCCGCGCTGCAGCAGAGGATCAGTTTCTGCCAGTAAACCACGCCGCCGCCGTCGGCGGTTTCAAACAGCACGCTGTGCGCGGAGGGGCGGGCAATCAGCCGCGCGCCGTTCACCTCCCGGATGGCGGCGATGTCGTTGGGGATTTACTACTGGGGCGCGCGCAGCTGCCTGCCGCAGGCTAACTTTAGCGGAGACGAAGAAGAGTAAAGGAGAACAGTATGGAGTCGGTAACTCTATCGTTACCTGAAGCTTATGACCTGGCGCTGGAGGTACTCAGCGCCAATGGATTTAGCGCCGACCACGCGGCGGCGATTGCCCGCAATGTGACCGCCGGGGAGCGCGACGGCTGCGCTTCCCACGGCCTGTGGCGGCTGTTGGGCATTGTCGATACCCTGCGCAAAGGTAAGGTATCGCCCGATGCCGAGCCGCAGATCCATGACCAGGCGCCGGGGATTGCGCGGGCGGACGCCGGGGGCGCTTTTTCACTGCTGGCCTACGAGCGCGCGCTGCCGCTGCTGCTGGAGAAGGCGCGCCACAATGGCATTGCGGCGCTGGCAATTAATCGCTGCGTTCATTTTTCCGCGCTGTTTGCCGATATTGAGCCGTTGACCGAGGCAGGGCTGGTAGGGCTAGCCTGTACGCCAAGCCACGCCTGGGTCGCCCCGGCGGGCGGCACACGTCCGCTGTTCGGCACCAACCCCATCGCCTTCGGCTGGCCGCGGCAGGATAAGCCGCCATTTATTGTTGATATGGCGACCAGCGCTGCGGCGCGCGGCGAGATCCAGCTGCATCAGCGCAGCGGCAAAGCGCTACCGGAAGGCTGGGGAATCGACAGTCAGGGACAGCCAACGACCGATGCCGCAGAGGTGCTGAACGGCGCGATGTTGACTTTCGGCGGCCATAAGGGCTCGGCGCTGGCGGCAATGGTTGAGCTGTTGGCCGGGCCGCTTATCGGCGATATGACCAGCGCCGAATCGCTGGCGTGGGATAACGGCGCGGGCGGTCTCCCCTACGGCGGCGAGCTGATTCTGGCGCTGGATCCGCAGCGTTTTCTCGGCGCGCAGGCACCAGAGCAGCTGGCGCGCGCCGAAACGCTGTTCATGGGTATGCAGGAACAAGGGGCGCGTCTACCGGGCGAGCGGCGTTTTGCCTGCCGCCAGCAGAGTGAACGGCAGGGGGTCATTATCAGTCGTTCATTGCATGATGAGATTTGCGCCTTGCGCCAGGGCGGGTAAGGCGCGAAGCGCCGCCGCCGGGACATCCCCCGGTTTTCCTACGCTTAGCCGGGCTACCGAACGTCGCGGGTTGTGTAGCCCGGGTAAGGTGCGAAGCGCCGCTATCCGGATGCCTGTCAAAACAGCGTGTCGAGCTCGTCCAGCACGTTGTAGTCGTCATCGACCAGCAGCAACGTCTTCCACTTATCAAAGGTCAGACACGGGTGCGAGGTGCCGAACAGCAGAATATCGCCGACCTGCACATCGCTGCCCGGCGCCAGGCGCAGCATACAGTGCTGATCCATGATGCCGGTGCTGACGATCGACTCCGCGCGCAGCGCTAACTGCTGGCCATTACGATAATGGGCGATCGGTTGCGGCAGCCCGGCGTCGAAAGCGCAGTCGCGCTTGCCGAAATTCACTACCGCGCGATCCGCCTCCGGCACCGATTGCACCATCGCCATCAGCTCCAGCGCTGAAGTGAGATCGCCGGCGAGATCGCAGGCAATCGGATCGCGGGCGATCAGCTCTTGTTGGGCGAGATCGTAGATCCCGCGATCGTGGGTGATATAACAGCCAGGGCGAATAACGATACGGCAGCGGCGCGGTTTTGCCGCCGCCAGCCAGATATTGCATACCACGTCATACCAGACGGTGCCCGCGCCGGTGAGAATGAATTCGCCGTCAACCAGCGGCTCCATGCGGCAGGCAAGCGCCGCAGCCTGCTGTAACAGCGCTTCCACCTGCGGCTGCGGATCGTCGCCGTGCAGCACCCCTTCATACAGTTCCAGACCGCGTAGCCGTAGCCCCGGCAGGTCGCTTACCCGCTGCGCCAGCGCCAGCGCGTCATCAACGCTACGACAGCCGCAGCGCCCGCCAGGCACGCCAAGTTCAATCAGCACATCCAGCGTTTGTCCCTGGTCTGCGAAGAATGCGGAGAGGGCGCGCACGTTGACCTCGCTATCGACGCAGCAGATAAAATCCACCGCCCGATAGTGGGCTTTTAGCTGCGCGACCACCTGCATATTGGCTTTGCCGACCAGCTGATTAACCATCAGGACGCGTTGGATGCCGCTGGCCATTGCCGCGCTAGCCTGCCAGGCGCTGCCCACGCCGATCCCCCACGCCCCCGCTCGCTGCTGCGCCTGAAATATCCATGGCGTCATTGTCGTTTTACCATGCGGCGCCAGCGATACGCCGCGGGCGTCGGCGTAGCGCTGCATCCATGAAATATTATTTTCCAGCGCCGACTTTTTTAGCAGCGCGGCGGGTAGACAGACCTCTTCCGCCAGCAGATTAGCCGGCGCGGACATGAGGGCGGATTTGTGCGGGATGAGCGGTGCTGAATGGTATTTCATAACACTATCCTTTCAGGGTTTATAATCGGTTAGTCGCTGGGTATCATTTATAACTATTTGATAAATATATTTTTAATATAAAAATGTTATTCGTTTTGAATAAAAGTATCACAAAACGATCTGAGTTTTGCGTAGTTTTCCACTGTTTTTTGCGCTTGTAAATGGTTAACTTATCGGCATGTCGAAAGGGAGTAATTGCTA
Source organism: Klebsiella pneumoniae (assembly GCF_000742135.1). GTDB lineage: Bacteria > Pseudomonadota > Gammaproteobacteria > Enterobacterales > Enterobacteriaceae > Klebsiella > Klebsiella pneumoniae. The sequence continues at coordinate 432,525 of NZ_KN046818.1, forward strand.
TGAAAGTTGACTGGCTTTTCAAAAACGTCACGGTGATCGACGGGAGCGGCGGGCCGCAATACCGTGCTGATGTGGCGGTGAAGGGCGATCGAATTATGGCTATCGCCCCGGCGCTGGACGTTGCGGCGGAGCAGGTGATTGATGGCCAGGGGCGGGTACTGGCGCCGGGCTTTATTGATGTGCATACCCATGATGATATCAACGTGATCCGCATGCCGGAGTACTTGCCGAAGCTCAGCCAGGGGGTGACGACGGTGATCGTCGGCAACTGCGGGATCAGTGCGGCGACCGCCACCATGCGGGGGGAAGTGCCGGACCCAATGAATCTCCTCGGCGAGCAGCAACACTTTATCTATCCCACCGTGGAGGCTTATGCCCATGCGGTGGAGGCGGCGCGACCGTCGCTGAACGTCGGCACGTTAATCGGTCACACCGCGCTGCGCAATAACCATATGGACGATCTGTTTCGTCCGGCGAACGAGACGGAAATCGCCGGCATGCGCGTACAGCTACGCGATGCGCTGCGCCAGGGAGCATTAGGGCTCAGTACCGGGCTGGCCTACGCCAGCGCCTTCCAGTCGACCACCGAGGAGGTGATGGCGCTGGCGGAAGAGCTGGCGGCCGGGAAGGGCGTCTATACCACCCATTTACGTTCAGAGTTTGAGCCGATTCTCGAGGCGCTGGACGAAGCCTTCCGTATTGGCCGTCACGGCAACGTGCCGGTGGTGGTTTCGCACCACAAGTGCGCCGGGGCAAAAAACTGGGGGCGTACCAAAGAGACGCTGGAGTTTTTCGATGAGATGCGCCAGCAGCAGGATATCGCCTGCGACTGTTATCCCTATTCAGCCAGCTCATCGACGCTGGATATGAAACAGGTGACCGACGAGTTTGATATCGTGATTACCTGGTCCGAAGCGCAGCCGGAGCAGGCGGGGAAAACGCTGCAGCAGATCGCCGATGAGTGGCAGGTGAGCCTGCACGACGCCGCGGCGCGGCTGATGCCGGCGGGCGCTATTTATCACAACATGGACGAGCAGGACGTACGGCGGGTGATGCGCTATCCGGTCACCATGATTGGCTCTGACGGGCTGCCGAACGATCCGATGCCGCATCCGCGCCTGTGGGGCGCCTTCCCGCGGGTGCTCGGCCACTATAGCCGCGACGAGCAGCTATTCCCGCTGACTACCGCGGTACACAAGATGACCGGGCTGTCGGCGGCGCGCTTCCAGCTGGCGGATCGCGGGCTGGTGAAAATTGGCTACTTTGCCGACCTGGTGCTGTTTGACCCGCAGACGGTGCGCGATGTCGCCAGTTTCTCCGACCCGAAACGACCGGCGGACGGCATTGAGGCGGTGATGGTCAACGGCGTGATGAGCTACGGCAGTGATAAGAAAATTACCGGACGGGCAGGGCGTTTCCTGCGTCGTCGGATGGACTAAGGAGTTGAGTATGAGTATCAAGCGTTATGGCGTAGAAGGCGGTACCGGTACCGGCGGGCAGCACCTGCCGTTCGCGCGGGCGGTGGAAGCGGGAGGCTGGCTGTACGTTTCCGGCCAGACGCCGATGAAGGACGGGGAAGTGGTGGAAGGCGGGATTGTCGACCAGTCGCGTCTGGCGATTCAGAACTGCGTAGATATCATGACCGAAGCGGGCTACACCCTGGCCGACGTGGTGCATGTTAAAGTGATCCTCACCGATGCGCGCTATTTTCAGTCGTTCAATAAGGTATTTCGCGAGTTCTTTGGCGACAACCCGCCTGCCCGCATCTGCTGCGTAGCGGACCTGGTGGTGGATTGTAAAGTCGAAGTGGATGTGACCTGTTTTAACGCTTCTCGCGCATAAAAAGTTAGTAACCAGAAATATAAACAGTCATTTTGAGCGCTGAAATAATTCAGCGCTTCGTAGCCTTTTACCTTTTCAAAATTAACTGGCAGGATGTGAATTATGAATAGTCATGTCTTTTTAGTCGGCTTTATTATTTATGCGTTAGCCATGATTTGGCTTGGCTGGTACGTGTCGCGTCATCAAAAAAGCGGTGAGGATTTTTTACTCGGTGGCCGTTCTTTGCCGCTGTTCCTGACGCTGGGGTCCACCGTGGCGACCATGGTGGGAACCGGTTCAAGCATGGGAGCTGTCGGGTTCGGCTACAGCAATGGATGGGCCGGGATGCTTTACGGCGTGGGCGGCGCCATCGGTATTTTACTGGTGGCCTGGCTGTTTGCGCCGGTGCGAAAGCTGCGCTTTATGACCATGAGCGAAGAGCTTTCTTATTACACAGGGGGCAGCCATTTAATTAAAAATCTCGTCGGGATAATGATATTTATTGCCTCAATTGGCTGGCTGGGGGCACATATTCTTGGCGGGAGTATGTATTTAGCCTGGGCGACAGGAATTAATCTGACGGTGGCAAAAATTATTATTGCCATGGCGTTTGCGATTTACGTCATTATCGGCGGTTATTCTGCTGTTGTGTGGACGGACACCATTCAGGCATTAATTCTGTTTTTCGGTTTTATCCTGATGGCGATTCTGGCGCTGGTTCACGTCGGGGGGTGGGATGCCATCGTTCAGGCGATGGATCCAAAGGCGATGAGCCTGTTTGCGGTCGATAAGTTGGGGACTATTCCGGCGCTATCGCTGGCGATGGTCATCGGCGTCGGCGTGCTGGCAACCCCTTCCTATCGCCAGCGTATTTACTCGGGAAAAGACGTCTCTTCGGTGCGGCGCTCGTTTGTCTATACCGGTGTGCTGTATCTGTTTTTCTCGGTGCTGCCGGCGGTTATCGGCATGGCGGCCTGGACGATGAACCCCAATCTTGAGAACAGTAACTACGCCTTCCTGTTCGCCACCAGCTTCTTACCGGCGATCCTGGGGCTGGTGGTCCTGATTGCCGGACTTTCCGCCACCATGTCTTCGGCCAGCTCCGATGCGATAGCCGCCGTGGCCATCATGATGCGGGATGTCTATACCCTCGTTACCGGAAAAATGCCGCCGGCGCATAAGGCGATAACGCTCTCTCGCTGGATGCTGGCGTTCGTTATCGGCCTGGCGATGATCTTCGCCCTGACCTCGAACGATATCATCAGCTATATCACCAAAATGATCTCCATGCTGATGTCCGGGCTCTTCGTCTGTTCCATTCTCGGCCGCTTCTGGCTGCGCTTTAACTGGCAGGGCGCGCTAACCGCGCTGCTGAGCGGCATGCTGGTGTCTATTGTGGTTCTGGTTAAGGCCGACTGGCTGGCTTACTGGGGCAATCCGTGCATTCCATCGGTTGTTGGCAGCTTTGTTTCCGCTATTTTTGTTACCGTCATGACGCCAGCCAGCAAAATCAGCCGTCAGCAGGCGCTGGAAATGATTACCCAGGAGCGGGAAGGGGAGGCGATCCCGGCGAAGACGGTAGTGCAGGTCTCAGGAGAAACACAATGAAGGATTATATTGCCGTCGACTGGGGCTCTACCCAGCTGCGCGGCTGGCTGATTCGCAACGGCCAGTGCGTCGAAACGAAGCAGCTGCCGATGGGTATTACCCGCCTGAACGGACGATCGCCTGCTGATGTATTCGCGGAGCATTTGGCCCCCTGGCGCGGCGCACAGGCGCTGCCGGTGCTGATGGCCGGGATGATCGGCAGCGACGCGGGCTGGCAAGCGGTGCCGTATCTGGACAGTCCGACGGCGATCGACGCGCCTGGGCGGCAGCTATGCGCCGTTGCTGAAGGCGTGTGGATTATACCCGGCCTCAAGATTGAACAGGACGGGGATTTCAACGTGATGCGCGGCGAAGAGACGCAGCTGCTGGGGGCCTGCCAGCTGGCGCCGGCGGAGTGTTACGTGCTGCCGGGTACCCACTGCAAATGGGTACAGGTGGTAGGCGGCGGGGTGCGTCATTTTGTCACGGCGATGACCGGCGAACTGCATCATCTGCTGATGACGCAATCGCTGATCGGCAAAGGGCTGCCTGCCCAGCAGCCGGACGATGCGGCGTTTGAACGGGGGCTGGAAAAAGGGCTGGCGCAGCCGTCGCTGATTAGCGAACTGTTTGTCGCCAGGGCCGCCCGGGTGCTGGGAGGTCTGGCGGCGAGCTCAGTCAGCGATTACCTCTCCGGGCTGTTGATTGGCGCGGAGGTGGCGACCCTGGGGCAGCGTTTCCGTACTTCTGCCGTCACGCTGGTTGGCGAACCGGCGCTGAATGCCCGCTACGGTCGGGCGATGAAGGCGCGCGGAATGATGGTTAACAGCTGCAGTGGCGATGAGGCATTGTTGGCTGGCATGGCGAGGATAATGCATGAACAAGATTAAGCTGGTGGCGATTTTACGCGGCATTCAACCCGCTGAGGCGGCAGATCATATTGAGACGCTAATAAATGCAGGCTTTCGCTATATCGAAATCCCGCTCAATTCGCCGGACTGGCAGCAAAGTATTCCGGCGATGGTGCGTCAGTTTGGCGAGCGGACGATGATTGGCGCGGGAACGGTGCTGAAGGTTGAACAGGTTGATTTTCTCGCTGAAGCTGGGGCGAAACTTATCGTGACGCCCAATACGGCCCCGGCGGTGATCCGCCGCGCGGTAGATAAGGGGATGCTGGTGTGCGCCGGCTGCGCGACGGCCTCCGAGGCGTTTAGTGCGCTGGATGCCGGGGCGCAATGGCTGAAAATCTTTCCGTCATCAGCATTCGGCGCGGACTATATTCGCGCGCTGAAAGCGGTGTTGCCGCCGGAGGTTCCGGTGCTGGCGGTCGGCGGCGTGACGCCGGAAAGTCTGGCGACCTGGATACAGGCGGGGTGCGCCGGTGCCGGTCTGGGCAGCGATCTTTATCGCGCCGGACAGGCCGTGGAACGTACCCGCGAGCAGGCGGAGAGGTTTATCTCCGCCAGTAAAAGTTAGTCCCCCAGCGGCTGCCGATCGACGCCGCCGCGGTGGCTGTCGAGCGCCAGCTTAATACGGCGTAATTTGCCTTTTGCCTGGGGTTTGTTGGCCATCGCCAGTTCGGTGGCCAGCACATCGACCATCGCCAGCATCGCGTAACGGGAAGTGCTGGGCTTAAAGATATAGTCGTTTTCCCGTACCAGCAGCGGTAGCACCAGATCCGCCTGTTCAGCCAGCGGCGTTCCGGCGGGGGTAATCGCAATAACCTTCGCGCCGTACTGGCTGGCAATCGCCGCGCTCTCGATGATTTCCCGGGTATAGCCGCCCAGAGACAGCACGATCACCACATCTTGCGGCGTCACCGCCGAGCTCATCATGCGTACCAGCAGACCATCGCTCTGGCTGACTACCGGCAGACCGAGGCGAAACAGGCGATACTGAATTTCCTGAGCGCAGATGGTCGAACCGCCGCCCATCCCCAGGGCGAGGATCTGCCGCGCATCGCTCAGCCAGCTCACCGCGCGCTTCAGCGCCTCGATATCCAGCGCCCGCCGGTTGGTCTCCAGTACGCTGATGATTGACTCATAGATCCCCTGGACGCCTTCGAGATCCGGAACATCGAGGATAAACCGCTGGCCGACCGCAAGAGATTGCGCAAGCTTCATCTTCAGCTCGCGGACGTCTTTACAGCCGAGCGCCCGGGCAAAACGGGTGACCGAAGCCTGGCTGGTTTGCGTCAGACGCGCTATCTCGGCGATGGGCAGCTCCGCCGCCGCCGCGACATCATCGAGAATAAACTGCGCAATGCGTTTTTCGGTCGCCGTGAGTTCCACAAAGCGATCGGTTATGCAGGAAATAATATCGATTGACCAGGACATACGGTAACAACGGGTAAGTTTTGAATGGTACTTTGTACCATATTGCGCCGCTGAAATCAGTGCTGAAGTCTACAACGCCAGGCGCATGGCGCAGCGCGACTCGGGCGGCAGGCCGTGCCGGGTCTCCTGTTCCCTTTTTGCTGCCAGCCCGGCGGGCAGGGTCAGCTCATCGAGCATGGCGAATCCCAGACGGGTATAAAACGGCGCATTCCACGGCACCTCGCGGAAGGTGGTGAGGGTTACCGCCGGGTAGCCCATCTGCCGTGCGCTCTCGATAACCCGCTCCAGCAGCATCCGGCCGATGCCCTGTTGCTGCCAGGCTTGGTGGACGGCGACTTCGACGATAAATAACGCATCGTCGAGCGGTTCGGTCAGAATAAAGCCAACGGGTTGCCCGGCGGCTACCGCCAGCAGGCTATGCTCCGTTTCCAGATAATCATGATGGCGCGCAACGCTAATCACCTCGCTGTCCGCCAGCCAGGCGAGAGAAGGGATCTGGCGAAATGCCTGGGCGGCAGAACGTTCAATGGCGGGCAGAAGGGCGATATCGCTCTCCTGAGTCAGGCGTAATACGGCACCGGCAGTTATAGTGTTAGTTTTCATCACCTCAGCATAGCAGCCTTCGGGAGAAAAGTATGGAGCTGACCGCCGTTCCCGCCACGCAGTTCAGCAGCGTGCAGTTAACGGATATTCTCAACGCCTGTTTTGAAGCCTACCTGGTGCCTGTTACCCAGTCGGTAGAGGGATTTGTTCAGCGTTTTAGCGCCGAGGGGATGAGCCTGGTCGATTCCCGCGTCTGGCTGGCCGGAGATGAACCGGCGGCGATCGCGATCGTCGCGCGCCGGGGGAGTGCCGCTCGCCTGGCGGCCTTTGCCCTGCGCCCGGCCTGGCGCGGCAAAGGCCTGGGCCGGAAACTGATGCAGGAGCTGCTGATGCTTTTGCAACAGCAGGGGATCGAGACGGTATTCCTGGAGGTGATCCGCGATAACCATGCGGCCGTCGCGCTGTATCAGTCGCTGGGCTTTACGCGACGCTATGGGCTCTGCGGCTACCTGAGTACAGAACTTCTGCCCCCGGTGCCGGGCGTATTGCAGCTTTATCCCACCCTGTCCCTGCTTCGGCGCGCCATTGAGGAGAGTAACAGCCAGCTTCCCTGGCTGCTGGATCCGCTTACCTTCGCCACTCTGCCATGTCAGGTCGTGACGCTGGAACATCGCGCCTTCGCGGTTCTAACGACGGCGGGCTCGCGCCCTGTACTGTCGTTTTTGTGGGTGGAGCCCGCCGCCCGCCGCCAGGGGCTGGCGCGTGAGCTGCTGATGGCGCTGGCGCAGCAGTTCCCGGGCATTGGTACTTCGGTGACGGTCCCGGAAACTTTTACGCCGCTGTTTGCCGCGGCCGGCTATACGCCGCTCTCGCTGCAGCAGTATGAAATGACGATGGATCTGGCCGACGCGAAGTCGGCTTAGCCAGGAGTGTGCGCTGGACCGCAAAAAAACAGCACGGGCCGTCGATAAGCCTCTCTTTTCCCGCATCATATCCCTTCGTAATGGCGAAGAGGGGGATGCGATGCGTAAAACGGAACTGTTGGCTTTTTTGCAAAATCAGACCGATTTTTTCGATCCGGATAACCTGAGCGAGGTCTTTACCGCCAGCTGGCTGGCCCGGCGTTTCGCGATGCAAAGAAATACCGCCAGCCATTATCTCAATCAGCTGGTCGCTCAGGACGTGCTGGTGAAAATCAACACCCGGCCGGTCTATTTTCTGCATAAAAAAGCCTTTTGCCAGCAGTTCTACCCGCTTTCCCGCAGTGAGTATGCCAGCATGGCGGAGTTACTCGCGGAGAGCGACCGCCAGCCGGAGCAGGCGGACCATTTTTCGTTGCTGACCGGGCATGACGGCAGCCTGCGTAAACCGATTGAGCAGATGAAAACCGCGCTGTTTTATCCTAACGGCGGGCTACCGCTGCTTATTACCGGCGACAGCGGGACCGGCAAAAGCTATATGGCTGAGCTGATGCATGAGTTCGCCATCGCCCAGGGGCTGCTGGCGCCCGATGCCCCCTTTGTGAGCTTTAACTGCGCGCAGTATGCGAGTAATCCGGAGCTGCTGGCCGCCAACCTGTTTGGCTACGTCAAAGGCGCGTTTACCGGTGCGCAGAGCGATAAAGCGGGGGCGTTTGAGGCGGCAAACGGCGGGATGCTGTTTCTCGATGAGGTCCATCGCCTGGATGCTCAGGGGCAGGAGAAGCTGTTCACCTGGCTGGATCGTAAGGAGATCTACCGGGTGGGGGAGACCGCGCAAGGCTTGCCGATTTCGCTGCGGTTGGTGTTTGCCACCACCGAAGATATTCACAGCACTTTTCTCACCACCTTCCTGCGCCGAATCCCGATCCTGGTTAGCTTGCCCGATCTTCAACACCGTAGCCGCGAGGAGAAGGAGGCGCTAACGCTACAGTTTTTCTGGCAGGAGGCGCGCACGCTTGCCGCCCGGCTGCAACTAACGCCGCGATTGTTGCAGGTCCTGACGCAGTATGTTTATCGGGGCAACGTCGGCGAGCTGAAGAATGTGGTGAAATACGCCGTGGCGTCAGCCTGGGCCAGGTCTCCGGGCCGCGAAATGCTGACCGTGAGGCTGCACGATCTGCCGGAGAATGTCATGGCCGCGACGCCAGCGCTCAGCGAAGCGATGGGCCAGCAGGAGCCGCTGCTTATCGAGCCGCAGACCAGCCTGGTCTGGCTGCTGCGTGCGCGCGACCCGGTACAGGGGCTGATCTATGACGTTCAGTGTCGGGTTCTGGCGCAGTATGAAGCGGTGCTGAATAAAAAAACGGTCTGGGAAGAGGCGCAAAGGAGCATGGGGGAAGAGATTGAAACCCTCTTCGATCGGCTGATCTTTGATAATCATGACTCCAGTAGCCCGCAGATGCTGCTGCTGATCGCTCATCAGGTTCGGGAGGAGTATTATCGCCTGGAAAAGCGCTTCAATATCCAGTTTAACGGCAACTGCCTCTACGCCCTGAGCCACTACCTGATCCACCGATCCCGACAGGCGCAGTCCACGATAAACAATGAAAAAGCCCGCCAGCTGGAGGACTTCCTGGTACAGAAGTTTCCGCTGCTGTATCGCTTTTGCGAAGCGATCCTCGGTGCGTTGACGCTGAAGCTGGATATTGAACCCCAGCGTATCGACCTGCTGCTGTTAGTGCTGTGGTTCCACAAGAATGGCGCCATCAGCCAGCAGCAGGTGACCCGGGCGATAATTCTCGCTCACGGTTACGCTACCGCCAGCAGCATCGCCAACGTGGCGAACCGCTTGCTGAAAAGCCAGCTCTTTGAGTCATTCGATATGCCGCTGGACGTGACGCCGGAGGCTATCGCTAACCAGGTGATGGCCTACATAGAGAGCCATGCCCTGGCATCAGGATTGATAATCCTGGTCGACATGGGATCGCTGAACGCCATTCACCGCCATTTTAATCGTCGCCTGAGTACGCCGATGGCGATCATCAACAATGTCTCCACCGGTATGGCGATGTACGTCGGGGAGCGCATTTTGCAGGGCGTTATGCTGGAAGATATCGTCCGCGAGATCGGCGATGACCTTGCGATTGAGCACCAGCTCTATTACCCGCAAACCGATAAGCCGCGGGCGATTTTAACCACCTGCGCGACCGGTCTGGGCGCGGCGGCGAATCTGTCGGCGCTGTTAAAAGCCAGCATTCCTGAAGCGCTTGGCATTGATATTGTGGCCTGCGATGTGGAGACCCTTGCCGATCCCGCGCGACGGGAGCCGATGCTAAGCCGCTATGAGGTGCTGGCGATCGTCGGCACCCTGGATCCGCATCTTGCCGATCTACCCTGGATCTCGCTGGATTCGCTGATCTCTGGCGAAGGGAGTCGTCCGCTGATGCGCATTTTTGGCGAACTGGCGACGGCGGAGCAGGTCAGCGAGATCAACAACCTGATCCTGAAAAACTTTTCGCTGCGCCGGGTGATCGAGTCGGTGACGATCCTCGATACGGCTAAGGTGATCAACCAGGTTGAGCAGTTTTTGCTGCGCTATGAGCATCTGGCCGGGCGCGATGTACCTAACGATCGTAAGGTCGCGCTGTATGTGCATATCAGCTGTCTGATAGAGCGATTAATTCGTCACGCTTCCCCAGCCCAATACACTGGAGGGCAGTGTCCGGATCGCGCGCTGGCTACGCTACGCGAGGCCTTTAGTGTCATAGAGAGCGGGTATAGTGTCAAAATTCCCGTTGTAGAGCTCTGCTACATTCACGATATCCTGACGCGGGAAACGGAATTTATTCAGGAAGATCAAGACTTTTAACACATCTCTTCTTTTTTATCCTTGCGTTAGCCGACGCGCCACTGTTTCTGGCACGTCGGTTGCAATTAAGAAAGCAGTGGAATGCGCTTTCGAGGTAAGGATGAAACGACACTATATTTTTGCCAGCCATGGCAGCTTTGCTAACGGTTTGTTGAACTCCGTGGAACTGATCCTCGGTAAACAACCCGATATACATACCTTGTGTGCCTACGTGGAAGAAGAGGTCGATCTGACGCAGCAGGTGGAAGCGCTAGTGGCGCGTTTCCCGGCGCAGGATGAGCTGATCGTGATTACGGATATTTTTGCCGGTAGCGTGAATAACGAGTTTGTTCGTTTTTTATCTCGCCCACATTTCCATTTATTATCCGGTTTAAATCTGCCGTTAATTATTGACTTGCTGATTTCCGCAGCGGAAGACGATACCGAAAAATTAATTACCGAGGCATTAACAAACGCCAAAGAGAGCATTCAGTACTGCAATCAAACGATTGCCAGCGCGATGACTATGGATAAAGACTTCTGAAATGAGGAAGCATGATGATTACATTATTAAGGGTAGACCATCGATTACTTCACGGCCAGGTGGCCTTTTCCTGGACCCAATATGTCGGCGCCGATTGTATTTTAATCGCCAACGATAGCGTCCCTGGTGATGAGCTGCGGAAAACCACCATTAAGCTTGCCAAACCGCCCTCGGTGAAGCTGGTGATTAAAAATATAAATGATTCTATTGAGGCAATAAAAAGCGGGGTTACCGATAAATATAATTTATTTATTGTTGTGGAGTCGGTTAATGACGCCTGGCGTATTGCCAGCGCCCTCGACGAAATAAAAAGCATAAATCTTGGCGGAATAAAGGCTAAAGAGGGCAGTAAAAATATCTCTAAGGCGATTAATTTACTGCCGACAGAAATAGAACAGCTACAACAACTGGTGGGCAAGGGCGTCGAAGTGGAGATTCGCCAGGTCCCGAACGATCGCAAACAGCTTTTTGCGGAATGCGTGTAATTCCGGAGGACAGATTATGGTAGAGGCTCTCTTACTGGGTCTGGTGGCGTTTATCGCGCAATCGGAATATGCCTTAGGGACGTCGCTAATTTCACGGCCTATCGTCACCGGGCTGCTGACCGGGCTGGTGCTGGGGGATGTACAGACCGGCGTCATTATGGGCGCGACGCTGGAGCTGGCGTTTATCGGCTCTTTCTCCGTTGGCGCCTCGATCCCGCCCGACGTGGTGACCGGCGGTATTCTCGGCGTGGCGTTCGCCATTACCTCTGGCGCAGGCACAGAAACGGCGTTGCTGCTTGGCCTGCCTATCGCCACGCTGACTTTGATCCTGAAAAACATCTATCTGGGGATGTTCATTCCAATGCTTAGCCAGAAGGCGGACGGGTATGCGGAACGGGCGGATCTCCGCGGCATTGAGCGGATGCATTTGATTGCCGGATTCGGCCTGTCGCTGATGCTTGCCGCGGTGGTCACCGTCTCATTCCTGGTGGGCAGCAACGCGGTGAAATCCCTGCTCGATACGATCCCGGAATTTATCAAACATGGGCTCAGCGTCGCCACCGGCATCATCCCGGCCCTCGGCTTCGCGATGCTCGCCAGGCTGCTGATTAACAAGAAAGTGGCGCCGTATTTTTTCCTCGGTTTTGTGCTGATGGCCTATTTGAAAATCCCGGTGACCGGTATCGCCATTCTCGGCGCTATCGTGGCGGTGGTCATGGTTAACGTCACCGCATTGAATTCACCTCGTATCACGACAGAACAAGGAGTCAGCGATGACGACGAAGATGATTTCTGAAGAGACCCTGCAGCCGCAGGCGCAGGAAGAAACCCGGATTACGCCGCGCGATTTACGCCGGGTGTTCTGGCGCTCTTTCCAGATGGAGTTCTCGTGGAACTATGAGCGGCAGATGAATCTCGCCTTTGTTTACGCGTTGATCCCGGTGCTGAAGAAGCTCTATCCGCGCAGAGAGGAGCTGGCCGCAGCGCTGAAGCGGCATCTGGTTTTTTTCAATACCACGCCGCATATCGTCACCCTGCTGCTGGGGATCACCACGGCGATGGAAGAGAAAAACAGTCAGCAGAAAAACATGGATGCCACTGCGATTGATAACGTCAAAGCCTCACTGATGGGACCGTTAGCCGGGCTGGGTGACTCTTTCTTTTGGGGGACGCTGCGCCTCATCGCCACCGGGATCGGCACCAGCCTGGCGCTGAAGGGCAACATCCTCGGGCCGATCCTGTTTCTGCTGGTGTTTAACGTGCCGCACATTCTGGTGCGCTGGTGTTTTACCCGCTGGGGCTACGTACTGGGCACCGGGGTCCTGCAGCGGATCCAGAAGAGCGGAATGATGGAGAGCCTGACCTACGGGGCGTCGATTATCGGTCTGATGGTAGTCGGGGCGATGACCGCTTCAATGATCGATATCACCATTCCTCTCTCCTTCGGCGCCGGGGAGGCCAAAACCCAGGTACAGGACATTATCAACGACATTCTGCCCTGCATGCTGCCGTTGGTGAGTTTTGGCATCGTCTACTGGCTACTGGGACGGAAAGTTAAACCGCTCTCAATTATTGGCGGCATGGCGCTGGTGGGCATTCTGGGTTCGTGGATCGGATTGTTTTAACGGGAGTGAGCTATGCGACCAACAATGATGACATATATCAGTGAAGAGCCGGCCTGCCTGGCGCAGATCCTGCGCGACTACCGGCAAAAGCTGGCGCCGATTGAAACCTTCGTCCGCCAGCACCCGGTACGGCGGATATTATTGCTCGCGACCGGATCGTCGCTGAATGCCGCGCTGTGCGCGCGCTATTTCTTTGAGCAACGCTTCGGTGTGCTGCTTGACATTAAAGAGCCGTACAACTTCACCCATTACGACGCGATCGACCCGCATGCCGATCTGGTGGTGGCGATTTCACAGAGCGGAAAAAGCGCGTCGACGCTGGAGGCGATGCGTAAGGTACAGGCTTCCGGCAAGTCGGTTTTCGCCCTGACCTCAGATCCGCAAAGCCCGATAGGATGCGCCAGCGATGGCGTTCTGGATATTAATACCGGGATCGAGAGCGTAGGGTTTGTGACCCGCGGCTTTAGCGCGACGGTGCTCAACCTGTTGCTGATAGCGCTGATCATTGCTCGTAAGCAGGAGAAAGCCAGCGAGGTCGAGGAGCAGCACTATCTCGCTGAATTGCAGCGGCTGGTAGCGGCGATCCCGGAGGTTATCGTACGCACCTCGCGCTTTATTGACCGCCATAGCGAAACGCTGCGCAGCGGCGAGCGCTTTGTCGCCACCGGCTACGGCGCGCTGGTTGGCGTGGCGAAGGAGTTCGAAACCAAATTTACCGAGACGGTGCGCGTGCCTTCCAGCGGCTTTGAGCTGGAAGCCTATATGCATGGCCCCTATCTGGAAGCCAATGCCCGCCATGTGATGCTGTTTATTGAAGATACGCCGGACGCGCGAACCCGGGCGCTGCGCGACTATCTGGCGCCGTCCATTGGCCGGGCCTTTACCCTGACGCTGGGTGACGAAGAGGATGCTCAAACGCTGGCGCTAAACTGTCCGTGCGAGCATCACCTGGCGCCTCTGCTGCTGATTGTCCCAGTGCAGATGCTCGCCTGGCATACCGCAGGACTGAAAGGCATCGATCTGGCTAAACGTATTTTCGACGATTTTGACCGCGTCTTAAAAAGTAAAATCTGAATATTCAGGAGAAAACTATGTTGGGTTTTAATCAGGACGAGTACCTGACCAGTGCTCGCGAGATCATCGCTGCGCGTAAACAGGCTGAAACCGTAGCCGACGATATTTATGACAGCGGCTGTAGCGCATTATTTTTTGCTTCGGTAGGTGGTTCCCTGGCGCCGATGATGGCAATTAATGAATTTGCCAAAGAATTAACCAGCGTGCCGGTATATCTTGAACAGGCCGCGGAGTTAATCCATCGCGGACATAAAAAATTAAATAAAGATGCGGTTGTCGTTACGTTATCTAAATCCGGCGATACCAAAGAGTCGGTCGCCATTGCCGAATGGTGCAAGGCACAGGGGATCCGCGTGGTGGCTATTACTCGTCACGCCGACTCGCCATTGGCTGCCGCCGCCAGCTGGCATATTCCGATGTGCCACAAAAATGGCGTGGAATATGAATATATGCTGCTGTACTGGTTATTCTTCCGCGTCATTTTTCGTCACGGCGAGTTTGCTGATTATGCGCGATTTGCCAGCCAGCTCGAGTTACTGCCGGAAAATCTCCTGCAGGCGAAACGCCAGTTCGATCCCCGAGCGGATAGCATTGCCGCGCAATACCATGACTGCGACTATATGATGTGGATTGGCGGCGCGGAAATGTGGGGCGAGGTCTATCTGTTCTCAATGTGTATTCTCGAAGAGATGCAGTGGAAGCGGACGAAGTCGGTGAGCTCCGCTGAATTTTTCCACGGCACCCTGGAGCTGCTGGAAAAAGAGGTTCCGCTGTTTCTGGTGAAAGGCGAGGGGAGATGCCGGGCGCTGGACGAACGCGTCGAGCGTTTTGCCGAAAAAATAACTGACCATCTGGTGGTTATCGACCCGCGCGACTATCCGCTGAACGGCATTGATGACGCGTTCCGCTGGATTATGGCGCCGTGCGTGGTGTCCACCCTGCTGGTGGACCGGCTGGCGGCCCACTTTGAACACTATACCGGCCACGACCTCAATATCCGCCGTTACTACCGGCAGTTTGATTACTAAGCCGTGATGATGGCGGCCAGCCGGGCTGGCCGCCATGCTATTCTCCGAGGCGCTTCCCAGAAAATTGTCGTCAAACCCAACCGGGTAAAAACCGGTGATAGAGTCCGGCTTACCTTCTCTTTCAGGCAAGCGGATGGCCATGAAAAAACGGATGACCTCGACGCCGCACGATGCGGTCTTTAAGCGATTTCTTCGTCACCCGGAGACAGCGACTGATTTCCTCACCCTCTACCTTCCCGAAGCGATCCTTCAGCGGTGCGATTTCTCTACCCTGAGGCTGCAATCGGCGAGCTTTATCGATGAGGATCTGCGCGCCTGGTATTCAGATGTCCTCTGGTCGGTGCAGACCACCTGCGGCACGGGGTATGTTTACGTGGTGATAGAGCACCAGAGCTCACCGGATAGCCATATGGCCTTTCGCCTGATGCGCTATGCGATTGCCGCAATGCAGCGCCACCTGGATGCCGGGCACAAAACGCTGCCGCTGGTGGTGCCGATGCTTTTTTATCACGGTGCAACCAGTCCGTATCCTTTTTCCCTCAACTGGCTGGATGAATTTGCCGACCCGCAGCTGGCGAAGACGCTGTATGGCTGTCCGTTTCCATTGATCGACGTGACGGTGATGCCGGACGATGACATCGTGCAACATCGGCGAGTCGCCTTGCTGGAGCTGATGCAAAAACATATTCGCCAGCGCGATCTCAGCGGCATAACGGAGTCGTTGGCGGCCGTTGTGATGCTGGGATACACTAACCGTCGACAGTTGAGAATGCTGTTTCACTATATGCTGCAGTACGGTAATACGGTCGAGCCGGGCGTGTTTCTCCGCCGGCTGGCCCGCCGTCTGCCACAGTATGAGGAGACATTGATGTCTATCGCGCAAAAGCTTAAGCAGGAAGGTCGGCAACAAGGCCGACTGGAAGGCCGGGAAGAAGGGCACCTGGAGGGCTTGCAGGAAGGCAGCCGACGCGAGGCGCTGCGCATTGCCGGCAGTATGTTACAGAATGGCCTCGACAAAGAGATGGTACAGAAGATCACCGGACTGTCGGCTGATGAACTACAGCCGCTGTGTGGTTAACGTCCTGCCACGACAACCGCTGCCCGGCACGAAAATCCGCCGGGCAGGATTGCGTTAGCCTTCGCTTTTCACCACTTTGATCTCCACCATGCCGATCCCCAACTGACGCGGGGAGTGGCCGAGGATATTGCCCTCGTTAGTGGTTTGCGGGTCCGGCGGGGTGATGATCAGCGTGTTGCTGCGCGTTGGGTTGTCAAAATGCAGCGTCGTGGTAGTCACGTCATTATCCAGAGTGAGCACTTGCTCACTTTCTCCAACTCGCACCGGAATTGGCTTATTGGCGTTTGGGCCATAAGCTTTGGCGGTGATCACCAGATCAAATTTCTCCGGCAGCGGCTCTTTATATTCAATCTTCACGTCGCTGCCCAACTGAGCATTGGACCACCGCCCCCACGACTCGGGACGCGAAATACCGCTGAACTGTTTAACCTCTTCCGGGGCGCCAGCGACGTTAAACACGAAGCTGTCGGCCTTATAGCGAATATCGTTGTCGACAATTTTCAGCGTATCGACGTTGCCCTTATAGCGCTCCATATCGATAAGGGTGTCCCTGAAGGCGGTCTTGCCTTGCCACTGCGGCTTATCAACGTGCTGGACCTTCTGCTCACCCCCCAGCTGTCCCTGCGAGACGCACCAGTCGGTGGAGAGCGCCAGCTCAGGCGACCACAGCTGGCCCATTTTATAGCAGCGATCGACCCACACGAAATTATCCCGTGGCGCGAAATCGGCCAGCTGGAAGCGCAGCGGCGCAGAGTATTCACTCTCCGGCAGCGGTTCTACGCGCTGGTCAGATACCCGCAGCAGCAGCGGCAGGCGGAAATGGCTGCCGGAGAAAGCGATCATATTTTTCTGCGAGTCGATGGTGAAATTCTTCATTTCTTTGGGGAAATTCCACAGGCGGATCACGTCAGGCTTCCATGCCAGGACTTTCTCTTTCATATTCATGAAAATACCGGAGAGCGACTGGCCGGAGAGGCTGCTACGCCCGAGGCCGATATAGTTATCGCCGCCGAGAATATCCAGCACCGTCGCGCCGTTATCCATGGTGTTGCGTTTCACCGCCAGGGTCTCCTGCTGCGGTTTATCGCCGCGCAGGACGAAGAACAGATTGCTGCGATCGTGCTTGTTGAGATAATCCCAGGCGCTGTTCTTCATGGCCAGGTGATCGGAAGAGACCACGATGACCGTGTTTTTGAAATAGGGTGAGGCTTTAATCTTCTCTATCAGCGCGGCGATATGTTCCTGACTGCAGCTAACGGCGCTGAAAGAGAGGTTTTTCTTGCCGTCCACATCATAGCGTTTATGCTCGCAGGTGCGTGAGATAAAACCGTCGGGATGGTGGGTATCCACCGTCAGGGCGAAGAGCGAGAAGCGTTTCCCGGACTGCGACAGCTCTTCGAATTTTTTCCAGGTCTCGTCGAGCACAGTGTCGTCATAGAAGCCCCAGTCGTTGCGGTAGGTAGGATCCGCCACCGTAGTTTTTAGCTCTTCCGCCCCGTACAGATGATCGAAGCCGTGGGATTTAAGAAACACGTCTTTGCCGGCAAAGCGCAGGTTAGCCCCCTGCACAAAGTAATTCTCGTAACCGGAGTTCTTCAGAATATCGCCAAGGCAAATATTCTGTGGAAAGAAGCTGGAGACTGAGGCTGAGGCATTACCTTCGAACGGCGCGAACAGCGGAATGCCGCACTGTGAGGCGACCATGCCGGCGATAGTGTAATCGGTCCCCGGCAGCTGCATGGTATTGCTGAAATCAATGGCCTCAGCTTTAATTCTGCCAAGCTCAGGGGTGAGGTTGGGGAAGGCGTCGTTATCAAAATAGGTGCGCTCGAGACTTTCGCCATAGATATAGACCAGGTTCAGCTGCGGATTGTCGATTTGCTTCGACGGCTCTTTATAGTACGCGGCAAAGTCTGGATCGCCCTCGCGTGACTGGGATTTCACCAGCTCGCTGATCTGATGGAAGGCCGGGCTGGCATCAACGGAGGCCAGCGCCAGCAGTAGCGCCGCCAGGCTGTAACCGACGTGATGAGGATGATGCCGACGGCGGCGCAGCACCCAGCCGAGGGCGCCAAAGACGGCGACCAGTGCGACGGCCACGCCGACCCCCGGCAGTATATATTTGCCGATCCCGGCGCCGGTCAGGCTGTTGGTCAGAGTGTAGAGTACCGCGTCGTTGATGCCGTCGCCGGTGAAGTAGTCACTGGCGTAGAGGGTGATATTCAGCACCACGAACAGGCCTAACACCGTGAGCGTGGCGGCAAACCACCAGGTGTTACGACCCGCTTTCCAGGCATACAGCACCACCGAAGCTAAAAATAAGGCGATGGATAACAACTCTGACACAGCTCATCCTCATTAATGCCAGTTATCGGCTGGCAGAACAGATTACTTTTCAAGCCCCACTGTAATTGCAGCGCCATCTTGCTGCAATTCTAGCGTCATGAAAGTGTGCAGTTATTCAGAATTGGTTTAGAAGTTGCCTTTTTTGATCGGCATCGCATCGGGTGAAATGGGAAAACGGAACAGGAAAACTGCAAAAAAAAGCGTTTCAGGCCGCGGCGCCGCCGCGAAGGCAACAAATGCGGCCTTGTCAGTCAGGATCAGGAGAGGAAATTAACACCCTGTTTTAAGACCAGATCGCAGGCTTTGGTTTTTACCTGTTTCGCCAGCGAGCTATTGCCGAGCGTATTCAGGTCCAACTGCTGGCCGTTTTTGCTGTTGAGCAGCCCCTGCAGGCCATCCAGATAGCTGGTGTCCTGTTTTTGTTTTTCCGGCGTGCTAAGTCCCAGTTTATCCAGCACCTGATTTTTGACGTTATCGGCGCTGGTCACGGAGGCCAGCTTCTGTTTCGCGCAATATGACAGGATCCCGGCCGCATTATTCATGCTGCTGGCGGTCAGGGATTGGCTGCTGCCGTTAAGCAGGCTGGTTAGCGAGGAGACGGACATGCCGCCGCTGGCCTGGGCGTTACTGCCGCTGAGCTGGCTGGCAGCGCTGTTAAGGGAATCCTGCCAGGAGGCGGCGTGGGCGCCAGAGAGGGTAAACGCGCTAACGGCAAGCGCGGCAATAACGCTATTTTTAAACGATTTCATAGACGGACTCATAAGCGTGACTGAATAATCGCTTTAGTATAACGCCGTCGTCGCCCGGAAATCTCTTAATACTCCTTGCCTGTAACGCGGTGCCGGTAACTTTCCCAATTGAAGATAACCCACAGGCTGTTGCCGAGCCGCATACGGTCCATCACCCGCTCGCCGAGCAGTTTGTTCATCTCTTCCATATTGCTGTTGGTGAGCATCCCGGTAGGTCGTTTGGAGGATGAGCGCCGGTCAACTATCTGATTGATAATGACCTTTTCATAGCGAGACTCCGTCTGCATACCAATTTCATCGATCACCAGCAGGTCGACCATGCTGAGGTCGTTAAGCAACTGTTCTTCGCTCGTTTCCCGGTTGCCGAAGGTATCTTTCATCGCCGACATAATATCGGCCACAGTGATGATTAAGACCGACTTCCCGCGCAGCAGCAGCTCGTTGCAAATGGCTGCCGCCAGGTGGTTTTTGCCAGTGCCCGGTTTACCGGAGAAGATAAAGCTGGCGATATTGCCATCGAACTCTTCCACGTACTGGCGCGCCCGGGCGAGCGCATTCATCTGCCCCTCGCACTCGACGCGATAGTTATCAAAGGAGCAGTTCTGATGCAGCGGGCGGATCCCCGAGCGGTTGAAGGTGCGCTGCATTTTCATCGCGCGATTCTCTCGCTCCAGCGCTTCGGAACGCAGCCGGCCTTGCTCTTTTTGCCAGGCCAGCAGCTCTTCGCCGGTTTTAAACGCCGGTTCAATATGTGCCGGCATCATTTTCTGCAGGCGTTTCATCAGGTCGCCAACGTTTTTCATGCTCATCCTCGGAAACCTCGCGGAATATGGCTGTCGGGTTCGCTAACGCTGTTCACATCGCGCTTCGGCTGTCCGCCGTTGCTGGCGCGGCTGATTTGCACGCTACGCGCCAGCTTCTGCTGCCACTGCACGTGGTGAAAGACTTTACCTTCCGCCTGCCAGTAAGCGACGAAAGCGGCCAGCTCTTCGGGGGTAACCGGCTGGCTCAGGGCAATGCCCCACAGCGCGGCCAGGCGCTGAAAATCGGCGTCAGGCCGCCACCCGGCGTACATAGCAAATTTGCCCATCGGCACCGCAACCGGCGCCGCGGCGGGCTCCTCGAAAAACTGCGGGTCAAGCGCGATGTCGCTGCCGGGGCGCGCCAGCCTGGCTTCCAGCTCCAGCAGTTGCGCCAGCCGCGCTGGCGTCAGCGCATAGAATGCCGGCGCGTTATTGGCAAAAACGGCAACGGTGCCGTCAGTCGATTTTGCCAGCAGCGCCGCGTG
Organism: Klebsiella pneumoniae; assembly: GCF_000742135.1. Classification (GTDB taxonomy): domain Bacteria; phylum Pseudomonadota; class Gammaproteobacteria; order Enterobacterales; family Enterobacteriaceae; genus Klebsiella; species Klebsiella pneumoniae. Next base: position 452,797 of record NZ_KN046818.1, read on the forward strand.
CTGCTGGAGGAACTCTTCCAGGCCGCTAAAATGGGAGGTTAAAATTCGCGAAGACATAACTCTATCTCAACTCTGAACTGCAAAGAGTGGGGTGATCTGCACATAGTAGCACAGAGGCCATCGCGGAAGGAGCGTCGCGGATTAACCGCGACGTCGGGGTTAGACGCGAGGACGCTTACGATACAGCCACAGGCCGGGTATCGACAGGCCAATCGAAAGGGCGCCCACAATCGAAGAGGCCTTTAAAAAATTGCTCAGCAGCAAAATCATCATCTCTTCCGAATAGCCAAAATGACTGATTTTTACCGCGGAAATCATCGCCGTGTAGGCTGAGATGCCAGGAAACATCGGGATCACGGCGGCGACGGTAAAAATCTTCGGATGCGCCAGATACCAGCGCGACCATTGAATGCCAATGCTGCCCACCAGCAGAGCGGCGAGAAAGGTGGCCCATTCAATGTTAAAACCGGCGCTCATCATGATCATACGCGAGCCATGGCCAATCGCCCCCAGCAGCGCGCACCAGCGCAGAGCGCGCTGAGGGACATTAAAGACCATCGCAAACCCGACGGCGGGGATCGCCGCCAGCAGCATGTCTTCCGCCAGCGCAAAAATAAATGAGATTATGCCCATCCGCGCAGCCCCCATACGGTCATGGCCATCACCACGCCAATGCAGGTGGCGAGGGTTAGCAGGCTGGCAATCGCCCAGCGGGCGAGTCCGGTATTGATATGCCCTTTAAACATATCGGCGACGGCATTGATTAATGGAAAACCCGGGACCAGCAGCAGAACGCTGGCGGCCATGGCAATGGTCGGCGTGCTGGCAAACGTCGGGAGGCGCAGCAGCAGCCCGGAGATGGTGGTGGCGACAAAGGCGGTGATGCAGAAGTTGATCTGCGGATGCATGGAGCGATGGGTCAGCACCTGGCGAATGTACATGGCTACCGTGCTGGCGCAGAAGCTGACCAGCGCCCCATCCCAACCGCCGTTATTCAGTTTGCAGAAACAGGCGCAGGAAAGACCCACCATCAGCACCAGCAGCCAGCGCGGATAGCGCAGGGGAACGATCTGCGCAAAACGCTTCTCGACGTCGCGATAGTCCAGCAGCTTATGCTCGGCGAGGATCACAATGTGCTGCACTTCCGTCACCACATGCATATTAATGCCGCGATCGACATTTTTGCGCGTAGAGGTAAGACATTCGCCATTTTTAATGGTGGTCAGGACGATGGCATTCGAAGAGATGGCGCTTTCAACGCTGTCCATCCCCAACGCCAGCCCGAGACGTGTTGACAGTTCCTCCACCAGCGCACTCTCGGCGCCGTGCTGTAACAGAAAAAGACCACACTGGATGCATAAACGTGTGATTGCCCGCTGCTGTGTCCGATCAACCTGCATACTTCCTCTATTGTTCACGACGCCTGGTATCTGCCGATACTTTAACCTGAAGCGCAGTGGCGGCTGAGGGGGGGGATCAAATAATGTGCAAAAATTCCCAGTCTGCGGGGCGGCAGAATTTGAAGCATCCCACACTTTTGCCAGTTTGGTGAAAAGTGCAATTTTTGTCGCCATTCATCCCTTCTTTTTCCCCACTGACTTATCAAAAATGCAGAAAAGCACTTTTATTAAACATAAATTATACAAATAATTAACACTGCAAGAGTGAGACATCCCTATGAAGACACAGGTCGCGATTATTGGCGCGGGCCCCTCCGGGCTGCTGCTGGGGCAGTTGCTGCACAACGCCGGGATCCATACCGTGATCCTTGAGCGTCAAACGCCGCAGTATGTGCTGGGGCGCATCCGCGCGGGAATTCTGGAAAGCGGCACCGTCGATCTGCTACGCGAAGCGGGCGTGGCGCAGCGGATGGATGCCGAAGGCCTGGTGCATCATGGGGTGGAGTTTCTGTTTGACGGCCAGCGGGTGCCCGTCGCACTGAGCGAGCTAACCGACGGTAAGAGCGTAATGGTTTATGGCCAGACCGAAGTCACCCGCGATCTGATGGCTGCCCGGGCCGCCAGCGGCGCGCCGATCGTCTATGGCGTGAGCGAGGTGGCTATCCATGACGCCAAAAGCGACCGGCCGACGATCACCTACCTCAGCGAAGGGGAAACCTGCCGTCTGGAGTGCGATTTTATTGCCGGTTGCGACGGTTTCCACGGCGTATCGCGGCAAAGTATTCCAGCTGGCATTTTGCAGACCTACGAGAGCGTGTGGCCGTTTGGCTGGCTAGGCCTGCTGGCGGATACGCCGCCGGTCAATCCGGAGCTTATTTATGCGCACCATCAGCGGGGGTTTGTATTGTGCAGTCAACGCTCACTGACTCGCAGCCGCTATTATCTGCAGGTTCCGCTGAGCGATAAGGTTGAAGCATGGTCGGACGAGCGCTTCTGGCAGGAGCTGAAAAGCCGCTTGCCGGAGGAGCTGGCATCCAGGTTAGTGACTGGTCACTCACTTGAGAAGAGCATTGCCCCCCTGCGTAGCTTCGTCGTGGAGCCGATGCAATATGGGCGGTTGTTCCTGGTGGGGGATGCGGCGCATATCGTTCCGCCAACCGGGGCGAAAGGATTAAATCTGGCGGCATCGGACGTGAACTATCTGTGGCGGATTCTGCGCGAATACTACCATCGTGGCCGCAGCGATCTGCTGGCGGCCTACTCGCAACTGGCGCTGGATCGGGTCTGGAAAGGGGAACGCTTTAGCTGGTTTATGACCCGCCTGCTGCATGATTTTCCGGATCAGAACGCGTTCGACGCTAAAATGCAGGCCGCCGACCGCCGCTACTATCTGGGCTCGCGCGCCGGGCTGACCACCATCGCGGAAAACTACGTGGGCTTGCCCATGGAGCGTGTCGCCTGAATTAAGAGGAGTCATCATGCCGTTCGTTCAAACCGTGCCCGTATTTAAGCTGTATGGCGAAGAGTGCGGCTGGCCGACGCCGGACCTGCTACACTGTGAGTCGATTTTACAGCGCAGCAGCCTGTATCAGTGGCATATTCGCGTCCATCAGCATGCGGAAATGGTCCAGCTTCTCTATCTGCATCAGGGGCGGGCGGAGATCGAAATTGAAGGCGCCACCGCGGTGATGACGGAGTCCTGCATCCAGGTGGTTCCCGCCCTCTGTATTCACGGGTTTAATTTTTCACCCGGGACGCAAGGGTTTGTGCTCTCTCTGGCGCTGCCGCTGCTGAGCCGGTTTGAAAATCAGTTCGGTCGCCCTCTGGATGTGCTTAGCGTGCCGCAGTGTGTGCCGGTGGGCCGTTCTCGCGGGCGCATGCATACGCTGTTTTCAGCGCTTCGCGAGGAGTACTGCGAAGAGCACGATGCGCGAGAAATGATGCTCTATTCGCTGCTGGGGACGCTGTTGGTCTGGCTGAACCGACAGTGCCATCCCGCGTCCCCCGCGGAAGATAAAGCGGAGCGGAAGCGCAGCATGATGCGCCACTTCGCCCGCCTTATCGAGAGCCACTACCGACAGCATCTCCCGTTGGCGGAGTATGCGAAGCTGATTGGACTGTCGGTTACGCACTTAAATTATTTATGTCGTGAGTTTTATGGCTGTAGCGCTCTTGGAGTATTGCACCAGCGGTTGATGCTTGAAGCGCGACGCAATCTGCAGTACACCCGCATGACGATTACACAACTCTCTGATTATTTAGGGTTTAGCGATGCAGCCTATTTTTCGCGTTTTTTCCGTCGCTATAGCGGTATGTCACCCAAAGCATTTAGAGAAACAATTAAAAATAATGCTTCATAATGTTCAGTACTGAAATTATTTTTGCTAAATAATGTTTTTATCTTTTCTAATTTATTAGCGCAGGAACGTCTGTGTTAATATTAATCGCAAGTATACACGGCAATAATATTTTACACGGTATGACCACGGTTCGGTCGTTACGTATATCGTGTGCGCAGGCCATGAATATGATTTTAATATTCATCCAGGAAATGATATGGCGATAAAGTCGCTCGCCGATCGTTTGCAGGCAAGCGAAGGAACTTCGACAGGAAGCGGAGGTGTTATGTTACCAGGACAAGGTAAGTTTGGCGTCGTTATTAGTAAAATTCCCGTCATGCAATCAGGGTTAAAGGTGATCTTCAATGAGAACCTCCCTGATTACGAACTGAGTTTTTGTCGTTCTCATGATGAGCTCACCCTTTTACAACTGCGGCGGGCGGTGCTGGTTGTCGCGGATATCTCCGGCGAGATTGCGCACCCCCGAGCCGTCTGCGAGCGTTATTACTCCCTCATGACCCAGTACCGTGATATTCACTGGGTTTTTATGGTCAGCGACAGCCTCTATCCGTTGGCCGTTGAGCTATTAATTCGTCCTGAAAGCTCGTTGATCTCCGAGAGCGAGCCGGTTAACCGGCTGATTGAGGTGATTTGCGCCGGTAGCCGTGCGGCTGAACAGATTAGCCGTACGCTGTTTGCCGGGGATGAGGACAGCGATTTCGCAAGCTACCACTCTGCGGCGATGCTCACTCTTTCAGAGCGTAAAGTTCTGCGCCTTCTGGCGAAGGGGTGGGGAATAAACCAGATCGCCGCGCTGTTGAAAAAGAGTAATAAGACGATCAGCGCGCAGAAAAACAGCGCAATGCGTCGCTTATCGCTACGCAGCAACGCTGAAATGTATGCCTGGATCAACAGCGCGCAGGGAATGCAAGAGCTGAATATCAATTCAGCTTACGGGGAGCAAATGGAATGGAAAAAAATAGTACAACCCGCCATGTCGCCATCGTAGAAAAATGCGTGATGACGGAAATGGCATGGCGCTATATCTTTAGTCGTGAAGATAATCGCCGTTATCATATTCATCTGTTTAAAAATGTCAGTATGCTCAGGGCGGCGGAAATACCGTTTCCCTGGTCAACCATTATTTTTTCTCTTTCGGGAAGTCGTTCTTCACGAGCCGAGAGTCTGCTCTTTGTTCATGAAATGGCGCGGTGCCGGCCGGAAGTCCAAACGATTATTCTGGCTAATAATGAAAGTGAAATGCACCTGATCGGCCATCTTATGCCGGCCTGTTTGCACGGCATACTGAATAAATCCGCGCCGCGACGCGGGCTACAGGAGCGTTTGCTGCAGCTACTGGACAATCATCATCTCAGCGGCAGCGAACAATTTTGCGACAGAGAGGCGTGCAACGATCCGCTAAGCCCGACGGAGCACGCCATCCTTCGGTATATGTCGTGGGGATATTCGCTTTCTGATATTGCGATACAGCTCAACCGGAATATTAAAACGATCCGCGCGCATAAGTTTAACGCCATGACCAAGCTCGGAGTCCGCTCAGACATTGGTTTATTAAACGCGGCGGATATCCTGTTGCATTTACCGCTCAATAGTACGACCAGCGCCGTTAAACAGGTAGCGTAATGCGGCTATAAACACACATCTACCCATGTTGCATCGGTGAGCTGCGCCATGCGTTCTGGTTCAATGCGAACCGCGCTATGGATGGCTCCCGCTGCGGGTAGTACTTCCTGATAATGTCTGAGAGAGACGTCGCAGTAGACTGCCAGCGGGTTTTCCAGACCAAACGGGCAAACGCCGCCGACCGGATGACCGGTCCAGGTAACCACTTCATCGCTGCTTAGCATGCGTGCTTTCGCGCCAAAGGTCTCTTTCAGCTTTTTATTATCCAGGCGCGCATCGCCCCTGGCGACGATCAGTACAATCTTATCTTTGATCTTGAGCGACAGCGTTTTGGCAATTTGCCCCGGCTCAACGTTGTGTGCGGCAGCGGCAAGTGCGACGGTGGCGGTACTCTGATTTAACTCAATAATTTCGATATCGGGGGCGTGTTCGGCAAAAAACTGCCGTACAGACTGCAGACTCATTGGATTCTCCTGATTTAAGCCTGGTTAAATCTGTCACAAGCCTGGCGGAGTGTAAATATCAGCGCGGACAATCCAGATTCTTTCTATTTTGTCGATCTCCTTCACAATCGCCGTAACCGGTTACTGTAACCGGTTGCGGTTCTCTGCATTGAGATGAATACTGGAACAGTCACTTCTCCTTTTATTTATAACAAAAGAGCCGTGTATGAATCGTTGCCTCATGAGCAGTATAGCCGGTTGCACATCCGCCAGCGGCCTGCTGCGTCAAAAAGCGGTCATCGTAACGGCAGGGTAATCGTTGTTGGGCCAGTATCAATAGCCTGTCAGGAGGGCTACTATGTCTGCTAACCATGCTGCGTTTAATTTGATATTTCGCTTTGTAGAAAATTACATAAGCCCCATAGCAGGGCGGATCTCGTCGCAGCGCCACGTCATGGCTATCCGTGACGGATTTATCTCAGCGATGCCGTTTATGATCGTCGGATCGTTCCTGTTAGTGTTTGCTTATCCACCGTTCTCACCGGATACCACCTGGGGTTTTGCCCGCGCCTGGCTGGATCTGGCGAAAGAGTTTGAGGGGCGTATTCTGACCCCCTTTGATATGACGATGGGGATCATGTCGATCTACATCTGCGCGGCAATCTCCTATAACCTCGGTAAGCATTACGAGAAATCCAATCAGCTCGATCCCTTTATGTGCGCAATGCTGTCGATCATGGCCTTTTTGCTGATTGCCGCGCCGAAGACCAATGGCACGCTGCCGGTGGATAGCCTCGGGGGGACCGGGATCTTTACCGCCATCCTGGTGGCGATCTACTGCGTGGAGATGATGCGTTTCTTGAAAGCGCACAACATTGGGATCCGCTTGCCGGACCAGGTTCCGCCGATGATCAAAAACTCGTTTGATCTGTTGATCCCGGTGCTGGTGGTCGTGCTGACGCTCTATCCGCTGAGCCTGTTTATCCAGCACCATTTTGACATGCTGATCCCGCAGGCCATTATGGCCATTTTCAAGCCGCTGGTTTCGGCAGCCGACTCTCTGCCGGCAATTCTGTTGGCGGTGCTGATCGGCCACCTGCTGTGGTTTGCCGGGATCCACGGTGCGGCGATCGTGTCCGGGATGCTGCAGATGTTCTGGCTGACTAACCTCGGTATGAACCAGCAGGCGCTGGCCCAGGGCGCGCCTCTGCCGCATATCTTTATGGAGGCGTTCTGGACCTTCTTTATCGTGGTCGGAGGTTCCGGGGCGACCATGGGACTGGTGTTCTGTTATCTGCGCAGCCGTTCAGCGCATTTGCGCTCCATTGGACGTTTGAGCGTGGTGCCAAGCCTGTTCAATATCAACGAGCCGGTGATCTTTGGGACGCCTATCGTCATGAACCCAGTGTTCTTTATTCCGTTCCTGCTGGCGCCGATGGTGAACGCGGTGCTGGCCTGGGCGGCAATGAAGCTGGATCTGATTGGCCGCGTCATCTCCGTCGTACCATGGACGGCGCCAGCGCCAATTGGCGGCGCCTGGGCGTTGGGCTGGGATTTCCGGGCGGCGATTCTGGTCATTGTTCTGGCCTGCGTGTTGGCAATCATCTACTTCCCATTCTTTAAGGTATATGAGAAACAGCTGCTTGCTCAGGAAGCGGAAGAGGCCGAGCGGGCGGAGCAGGAGAGTCAACAGACCGCATAAATAGCAACGGGCGGTAAAGGCCGCCCGTTACTTTTCAGGTAAGTGGTAATTATTTAAGCGTACAGTCGCCGCACTGTTGGACATCCGGCAGGCGATAGCGCTGACAGCAGGTGCGCCGGACTAACTGCCCTTCACGCAGCATCACCGTTCGCCACAGCGGGTTATCCTGGCTATCGGCGAGTTGTTTTTCAAAAAAACAGTGCTGACGTAGCGCGGCAAGCCGCTCATCACCCAGCAGCGCGCGCATTTCCCCAAGATACCAGTTAATCAGATAGCCGGTATTGCTCCAGATAAGTTTGCTATTGATTTCGCCCGTCGCTGCCAGCGCCTCAACAACCGGCTGCAGGGTGCGCGTTACCAGGGCATCCATTCGCGCCTGCGGTGAAAGCCTCTCGATGTCGGCATCGCTATGCACATCAATCCAGAAGCAGGCCGCCCGGCCGCTTTCATGAAATTCGACATGGAAATGTTCTGGCGCCAGGCTGAGGCCTTGCGGTTCATTGAGCAGCGCCAGCATCAGCGGCGGCACCAGCAGGCCGATATACCATTGCGCCCAGAGCGAGAGCAGAGGCTTCTGTTCCCGAGGCAGCGTCGGCTGATGACGATAGATATGATCGGACCAGGTGGCCAGCAGGGAGCGCAAGGCGATGGGTTGCGACCATTCGGCAAGCGTTAACGCGTGCCGTGGGGCGGGTTCGTCAAGTCGCAGGAAATCGAGCAGGTGTGGGCGCAGGGTGGCGATTTTTTCCCGAATACTCTCCGCCAGGGCATGCTCAGCCGTCGGCAAAGGAGCCCGCCAGATAAGTTCATCGCTGAGAGGAAGGGAACGCCAGGCCATTCGATTTCCAGATACAAATCTAAATGATAATGATTACTGATATTAGTTGCTTGCAGGCGGCATGGCAAGGCTTTTATCGGCGCCGCGATGTCGCAGCGCGCGCAGGTCAACTGGCAAGAATAATGTTGCGGCCTTTATTTTTGGCCTCATAGAGTGCGCCGTCGGCGCGCGCCAGCGCTTGTTCAATGTTGTCATTAATGAGCGGCGTCAGGCCAATACTGATGGTGACGTTGGTGGCGACGCTTTCATTAAACATATGCGGGATCTTCAGGTCATAGACCCGCTGACGTATACGTTCGGCTGTCTTCCAGGCCGTTTCTTCGCTGCTATTGGTCAGCAGCACCATAAACTCCTCTCCACCAAAGCGGGCGACAATATCGCGTGAGCGTACAGCGTTGCGAATGGCAGCAGAGACGCGAATAAGCGCCTGGTCACCCATCATATGACCATAGTGATCGTTATAGGCCTTGAAGTGATCGATATCGAGGAGCAGCACGTAGTGGTTGTCGCCGTCCAGCGCCAGCAGGGTATCGAGGCGGTTTTGCAGTCCGCGGCGATTATACAAACCGGTCAGGGGATCGAGCATACTGAGATCGTTGAGCGTATTGCGTTCATGCATCAGTTTATCCATTAAACCCTGCGTAAAGGCATCGCTGCGCTTCTGGATAATATTTTGCAGGGTAATACCGGCTATAGGCAGCATAAAGCAGTAAGTCATACGCAACCATTGTTCCCCCTCCGCCATTATCAGGCAGGCAAGGAAAGTTGGTAAAGAGTGGAGGGTAAAGGCAGTGATATTATTGGAAAAAGCGATGGTGCCGATAAACAGAATGCTTAATAGGGCGATCACCAGATAGTTAAAATGCGGTGGTGTCAATAGCATCGCTTTTGTCACTACGTGCCATGCCCATAGCATGCCAAATAACAACGAGATAGTGGGAATATTTATTTTCGATTGCGGCCATTTCCAGTGCCAGAGCAGCAGCAGCCCGCTGCAGACGACGATCAGGGCGCAGGGCAGCGTAAAACGAACTACCGTAAATAGGGGGGTGACCAGCGACAGCGAGGAAGAAATGAAATTAAGCAGTAAAAAAAGCCGTAAGGAATATTGATATTTTTGTGCGTAGTGTGCTCGCCAGGTTTGTGCAGTCATATCGGAAGAATCATTATTAGTCGTTAAATTTCAAAATGATGAAAGCCAAAAATGAAGAGTCTGATAACAATGTGCAAAAAAAGGTTATTTGCAAAATAAGCAAAATATTTAATATATATCGATAATCCGCTTAATTTATCACCTTCATGAATGTATGTCATTACCGCGAACGTAAAGAAAAAGGGGCAGAGCACGTCGCAAATGACAAATGATAAAGATTATCATATGATATTGGTTATCATTATCGTTGTGAGAGGTGAAACCATGCTGCAGCGAGCATTAGGAAGCGGCTGGGGAGTGATGATTCCCGGCGCGCTAATTGTCGCTCTCGGGTATGCCGGAGTGTCGGCTGACGTATGGCGGGTACTGGTCGCGGTGGGCATGCTGATGTCCGCGGCGATGATCTGGCATCGTCAATTGCGCCATTTTATCCTGCTGCCATCGTGCGTCGCATTGATTGGCGGAATAATGCTGATGATTGTGGATATTAAACTGAGAGGATAATGCCGGGAGAGGGAAGAATATTGGTGCGAGGGGGGGGACTTGAACCCCCACGTCCGTAAGGACACTAACACCTGAAGCTAGCGCGTCTACCAATTCCGCCACCTTCGCCCAGTGCGAGCAATATCTTCGTGGATTATGGTGCGAGGGGGGGGACTTGAACCCCCACGTCCGTAAGGACACTAACACCTGAAGCTAGCGCGTCTACCAATTCCGCCACCTTCGCATACCATCGATACTCTGAAAGTATCGTTACCACGGAGGCGCATTCTAGTGGTTTTCGGCGACACGTCAATAGTTAATTATGCAGGTTGTATCGATTGCTGCAAAAATGGGCGGATTTGCCCGCGGGAAGCGCCAGCGGTACCAGGAGCGGGCCGCCGGCGTGAAAAGACGATTATTTTTTCGCCTGACGGGTCATAATGGTGCGATAGACCTTAAAGCGCCCGGTCTGAGCGATCACCTCATGGAAGCCGAACGTCTCATCCAGCACCTGCGGATACGGCAGGAAGGCGTTGGCGACAATGCGCAGCTCGCCGCCGCTGTTCAGATGGCGAACTGCGCCGCGGATCAGCGCCTGGGCGGCTTCGAGACTGGTCTGCAGGCCGTCATGGAATGGCGGGTTAGAGATGATCATGTCGAAGCGACCATTGACCTCGGAGAAGACGTTGCTGGCAAACACATCGCCAGCCAGGCCGTTGGCGGCAAGCGTCGCGCGGCTGGCTTCGACCGCCGGGGCGCTGACGTCGCACAGGGTGAGGCGCACTTTCGGTGAATGGCTGGCCAGCGCGGCGGCCAGCACGCCCGCGCCGCAGCCGACGTCGAGCACTTTCCCTTTGGTATGCGGCTCGAGGGTGGAGAGCAGCAGCTGGCTGCCGACGTCCAGACCGTCGCGGCTGAAGATGCCCGGCAGGGTTTTTATCGTCAGATTATCCAGTGTGTATTCGCCCCAGAATGCGTCGGCGTCGAAGGTCGGCTGCTTTTCCAGACGGCCATGATAGAGGCCACAGCGGCGGGCGCTATCCACTTTGTTTAATGGCGCGTATTCAGCCAGCATCTGCTCCGCGCTGCGGACGCCGCTGCGGTTTTCACCGACGACGAAAATGTCGCTTCCCACCGGCAGCAGAGAGAGCAGGTTCATCAGCTGGAACTGCGCCTCTGGTTTGTTCTTTGGCCAGTAGTAGATCAGGGTGTCGCATTCGGCGACGTCAGCGGCCTCAGCCACTAAGCTAAAACGGACGGTGTCACCCATCTGGCGGTTGAGGACCTGCCAGTGGTGGAACTGTTGGGTGTGGGCGCGGCTGGCCGCGGTATCCAGACGCGCAGGCAGGTCATCCTGCAGGTCACCGGCAAACAGAACGCGGGCGGACTCGAAATCATCACTGTGGCGCAGCAAGACTTCACTTGCCGGGGTAAAAGCGGACATGAAACACTCCTTCATTAAGACTGGCGCCGATTATAGTAGTTTGTTGGCGCAGATACGACGGATTTGCTATATTGCGCGCTTGTTTAACAGGAGTGTTTCGCTATGACATCCCGACGAGACTGGCAATTACAGCAGCTGGGCATTACCCAGTGGTCGCTGCGCCGACCGGGGGCGTTGCAGGGCGAAATCGCTATCTCGCTTCCTGAACATATTCGTCTGGTGATGGTGGCGGAAACCCCGCCGTCGCTGACAGAGCCGCTGATTGGCGACATATTACGCGCGCTGGCCGTGACGCCAGATCAGGTCCTGCAGCTGACTCCGGAGCGGGTGGCGATGCTGCCGCAGGACAGCCGCTGCAACAGCTGGCGGTTGGGCACAGAGGCGTCGCTGCCGCTGGCGGGCGCCCAGGTGTCCACCCCCGCTTTTGATGAACTCCAGACCAGCGCGCCGGCTCGCAGGGCGCTCTGGCAACAAATCTGCGCACATGAACACGATTTCTACCCTCAGCACGGCTGATTTAACCAAAGCCTGGCACATCGAAAAACGCGCCCACGCTTTCCCGTGGAGCGAACAGACTCTGGCCAGTAACCAGGGGGAGCGCTATTGCAACTATCAGCTGTCGGTAGATGGCGAAATGGCGGCTTTCGCCATTACGCAAGTGGTACTGGATGAGGCTACGCTGTTCAATATCGCCGTCGATCCCGCGTACCAGCGCCGCGGCCTGGGGCGAGCGCTGCTGGAGCATGTCATTGATGAAGTCGAAAAACTCGGCGTCGTCACGCTGTGGCTGGAGGTGCGAGCATCCAACGTTGCCGCCATCGCGCTGTATGAGAGCGTAGGCTTCAATGAGGCAACCATCCGCCGCAACTACTATCCTACGACCGACGGACGCGAAGACGCCATTATTATGGCTCTGCCAATCAGTATGTAACACAAGGTGATACGATGAAATGGGACTGGATTTTCTTTGATGCCGATGAAACGCTGTTTACGTTTGATTCTTTCAGCGGCTTGCAGCGGATGTTTCTCGACTACAGCGTGACCTTTACCGCCGAAGATTTTCAGGACTATCAGGCCGTGAACAAGCCGCTATGGGTGGATTACCAAAACGGCGCCATCACCTCGCTGCAGCTGCAGCACCAGCGTTTTGACAGCTGGGCGGAACGTTTGAATGTGCCGCCCGGGGAACTCAACGACGCGTTTATGAATGCGATGGCGGAAATCTGTGCCCCGTTGCCGGGCGCGGTCTCGCTGCTCAACGCGCTGCAGGGCAAGGTCAGAATGGGCATCATCACCAACGGCTTTACCTCGCTGCAGCAGACTCGTCTGGAGCGGACAGGTTTACGCGATCACTTTGATTTGCTGATTATTTCTGAACAGGTGGGTGTCGCCAAGCCGGACGCGCGTATTTTCGATTATGCGCTGGCGCAGGCGGGTAACCCACCGCGCTCGCGGGTGCTGATGGTCGGTGATACCGCCGAGTCGGATATTCGCGGCGGCGTGAACGCCGGACTGGCGACCTGCTGGCTCAATGCGCATCAGCGCGAGCTGCCGGCGGACCTCGAGCCGGACTGGACGGTGACCTCGTTAAGCGAACTGGAGCAGCTCCTGTGTAAACACTGATTGCCTCCCCCCCGTTGATGGGTAAAATAGCCGCAATTTTTCGTATTCCACATGCGTGGCCCATGGCCGCGTTTACTTAGAAGATTAATTATGACGTTGTCTCCTTATCTGCAAGAGGTGGCCAAACGCCGCACTTTTGCCATTATTTCTCACCCGGATGCCGGTAAGACCACCATCACCGAAAAGGTGCTGCTGTTCGGACAGGCGATTCAGACCGCCGGTACAGTAAAAGGTCGTGGTTCCAGCCAGCACGCGAAATCCGACTGGATGGAGATGGAAAAGCAGCGTGGTATCTCGATCACTACCTCGGTAATGCAGTTCCCGTATCATGACTGCCTGGTGAACCTGCTGGATACCCCGGGGCACGAAGACTTCTCCGAAGATACCTACCGTACCCTGACGGCGGTGGACTGCTGCCTGATGGTGATTGACGCGGCAAAAGGCGTCGAAGATCGGACCCGTAAGCTGATGGAAGTCACCCGTCTGCGCGATACGCCGATCCTCACCTTTATGAACAAACTTGACCGTGATATCCGCGATCCGATGGAGCTGCTGGATGAAGTCGAGAACGAGCTGAAAATCGGCTGCGCGCCGATTACCTGGCCTATCGGCTGCGGCAAGCTGTTCAAAGGCGTTTATCATCTCTACAAAGACGAAACCTACCTGTATCAGACCGGTAAAGGCCACACCATCCAGGAAGTGCGTATCGTGAAGGGGCTCAACAACCCGGATCTCGACGCGGCGGTGGGGGAAGACCTGGCGCAGCAGCTGCGTGACGAGCTGGAGCTGGTGCAGGGAGCGTCGAATGAGTTCGACAAAGATCTGTTCCTGGCCGGGGAAATCACCCCGGTCTTCTTCGGAACCGCGTTAGGTAACTTCGGCGTTGACCATATGCTGGATGGCCTGGTGGAGTGGGCCCCGGCGCCGATGCCGCGCAACACCGACACGCGTGAAGTCACCGCCACGGAAGAGAAATTCACCGGCTTCGTGTTTAAAATTCAGGCCAACATGGATCCGAAACACCGCGACCGCGTGGCTTTCATGCGGGTGGTGTCCGGCAAATATGAAAAAGGTATGAAGCTGCGTCAGGTGCGTATCGGCAAGGACGTAGTGATTTCCGACGCGCTGACCTTTATGGCGGGCGATCGCTCGCACGTTGAAGAAGCGTACCCAGGCGATATCATCGGCCTGCATAACCACGGCACCATTCAGATTGGCGATACCTTTACCCAGGGCGAGATGATGAAGTTCACCGGTATTCCGAACTTCGCGCCGGAACTGTTCCGTCGTATTCGCCTGAAGGATCCGCTGAAGCAGAAACAGCTGCTGAAAGGGCTGGTTCAGCTCTCTGAAGAGGGCGCGGTCCAGGTCTTCCGCCCGATCGCTAATAACGATCTGATCGTTGGCGCCGTCGGCGTGCTGCAGTTTGACGTGGTGGTAGCGCGTCTGAAAAGCGAATACAACGTGGAAGCGATTTACGAATCGGTCAACGTGGCCACCGCGCGCTGGGTTGAATCTACTGACGTGAAGAAGTTCGAAGAGTTCAAGCGGAAAAATGAAGTTCAGCTGGCGCTGGATGGCGGCGATAACCTGACCTACATCGCCCCGACAATGGTCAACCTGAACCTGACGCAGGAGCGTTACCCTGACGTGGTGTTCCGCAAAACGCGCGAGCACTAATCCCTGACGAAGCGCGGCGCAGGCCGCGCTTTTTTCTGATTACGCCCCCGTTCCCTTCCTTCTGGAAAGTTCTTAAAACACCGCTAATTCGTCTGTTTTTTATCCATATCCTCCGCAACCCCTTCGTCTGTCTACTATATTTAATTCGTGTTTTTAAAAATGCTGGCGTAATTCACTGCGATAAGACGCCAGCGCTGGTGAAAAAACGAGGACATAACGATGACCAGACTAAAGAATGCCAATATGTTGCTGGCGCTCTTCTTAGGCTTAGCCGCGTTGAACGCCTCGGCAGAGACGGAAAAAACAACGGTAGACAGTGCGAAGTCGGCTGCCAGCAATGCGGGAGAGGCGGTAGATAATTCGATTAACAAAGTCGGCGATTTTATGGATGACAGTACCATTACCGCACGGGTAAAAGCGGCGCTGATCGACCATAAAGATATTAACTCCGGCGATATTTCGGTGAAAACGGAGAATAAAGTGGTCACCCTCAGCGGCGACGTCACCAGTGCTGAACAGAAAAGTCAGGCACTGAGCGTAGCGAAAGAGGTCAAAGGCGTCTCACACGTTAACGACAAGCTGACGGTCCATCATAAATCATCGAGCGAGACGGCGACGCTGAAAGGCTATGCCGGGGATACCGCCATTACCAGCGAAGTGAAAGCCAAGCTGCTGGCGGATGACATTGTCCCTTCGCGCAATGTGAAAGTCGAAACCAACGCCGGCGCGGTACATCTGACCGGTACGGTGGCTTCCGCGGCGCAGGCGGAGCGTGCCGCAGAGATTGCGAAAGCGGTCTCCGGTGTGAAAAGCGTGCGCAACGATCTTAGCGTTAAGTAAACCGAGTTATTAACAAAAGTGTTGTCTGGCCAAGGTTGCCGAACGAATAGCAGCATCCACTGAGCGATGAGCTATACAGAAAGGGTGCGCAAACCGCTGTTCACCGTCCATTATGGTAAGGAGAAAAGTATGTTTCGATGGGGAATTATTTTTCTGGTCATTGCATTAATTGCTGCGGCTCTGGGCTTTGGTGGTCTGGCGGGTACGGCCGCTGGCGCTGCGAAAATCGTCTTTGTCGTCGGGATTATCTTGTTCCTGGTGAGCCTGTTTACAGGACGCAGACGTCCTTAGGCGGCCCGCGATGCGGGCGATACTGAAGCCTAAGCATTTTTACTGACACGTCATCTTACACAAAGCCAGTCCTGAGGACTGGCTTTCGCGGTTTAAGCGGCGGGCAAATTGCGTTACCTTGTCAGGAGAAGATCAATCGAACAGGAAAGCAGGGTGGGGCAACGCATTCCCGTCACGCTGGGCAATATCGCCCCGCTGGCGGTTAAACCCTTCCGACCAGGCAAGCTGGCGCTGGTATGCGAAGGCGGAGGACAGCGAGGGATTTTTACTGCCGGGGTGCTGGACGAATTTATGCGCGCCGGATTTAACCCCTTTGACCTGATGCTGGGTACTTCCGCCGGCGCGCAAAACCTCTCCGCCTACATGTGTAATCAGCAAGGATATGCCCGCAAAGTTATCACCCGCTACACCACTTCACGCCAGTTTTTCGATCCGATGCGCTTTGTGCGCGGCGGCAACCTTATCGATCTCGACTGGCTGGTTGAGGCCACTTCGCAGCAAATGCCGCTTGCCATGAACTATGCCGAAGCGCAGTTCGCGTTGGGGAAAGAGCTGTGGCTATGCGCTTGCCGCGGTGACGATTACTCCGCCAGCTATTTTTCGCCGACGCCGCAAACGTGGCTGGATCTGATCCGCGCCTCCAGCGCCATCCCCGGCTTTTATCGCAGCGGCGTGTTGCTCGACGGCGTTAGCTACCTGGACGGCGGCGTCAGCGATGCGATCCCGGTGCAGGAGGCGGCCCGCCGCGGCGCCCAGACCATCGTGGTGATCCGTACCGTCCCTTCGCAGATGTTTTATACCCCGCAGTGGTTCAAGCGGATGGAGCGCTGGCTGGGAGAGAGTAGTCTGCAACCGCTGGTCAATTTGGTGCATCATCACGAAACCACCTACCGCGCCATCCAGCAGTTCATCGAGAAATCGCCGGGTAAGTTGCGGATCTTCGAAATCTATCCGCAGCGGCCGCTGCGCAGCATGGCGCTTGGCAGCCGACTACCGGCGCTGCTGGAGGACTACAAAACCGGGCGCCAGTGCGGCCGTTATTTCCTGGCAACGGTGGGTAAACTACTGGCCGACCAGCCGCCGCTGCTGCGCCACGCGCCGCGTATTGCCCGGCCCGCGCCGGTGGTGGTGCCGCCGGTGCCGGTGGCCAATGAAGCGCCCCAGGCGACCATCATTCCTGCGCCCCAGGCGAATGACCCCAGTTTTGATCATGAGGATCTGGCGTGACGCACCGTTTTATCGATACCCACTGTCACTTTGATTTTCCCCCCTTCGCGGCAGATGAGGTCGCCAGCCTGGCGCGTGCGGCGCAGGCCGGCGTCGGGCGAATTATCGTTCCAGCCATCTCTGCTGAGCGTTTTAGCCGCGTGCTGGCGCTGGCAGCTCAGCACGAAGCGCTGTACGCCGCGCTGGGTATGCATCCGATCGTCATCGAAGAGCATACTGATGAGGGACTGGCGCAGCTGGAAGCCTTGATGGCGCAGCGGCCGCCTAAACTGGTGGCGGTGGGAGAGATTGGCCTCGATCTTTATCGCGACGATCCGCAGTTTGATCGTCAGCAGGCGCTGCTGGAAGCGCAGCTGAGGCTGGCGAAGCGTTACGATCTGCCGGTGATCCTCCACTCCAGACGCACCCACGATAAGCTGGCGATGCTGCTGAAAAAACATGCCCTGCCGCGTACCGGAGTCATCCATGGCTTTGCCGGCAGCCTGCAGCAGGCCGAGCGCTTCGTTCAGCTTGGCTATAAGATCGGCGTTGGCGGCACCATTACCTATCCCCGCGCCAGTAAAACCCGTGAAGTGATGGCGCGTCTGCCGCTTTCCGCTCTGCTGCTGGAGACCGATGCGCCGGATATGCCGCTAAATGGCTTTCAGGGACAGCCCAATCGACCGGAACAAGCTGCACGGGTATTTGAGGCGCTGTGTGAACTGCGTCCGGAGTCGCCGGCAGCCATAGAAGAAAGGATCATGCACAATACGCTCGCCTTGTTTTCCCTTCCCCCGGCCTCTGTATGGTGATCGATTTCTCATAATTGTCCATCCATATCATTGATTTGCTTAAAATGTGTGAAGCCAGACGGGCAGGATAGTTTCAGGCCGATATAATCACGCGGTTAGTACTGGACTATCAAAAACACAGGGAATCTGTATGCAAATCCTCATGGGACTTATCGGCATGGTGGCGCTATTGGCCATTGCTGTGCTGCTCTCCAATAACCGAAAAGCCATTAACCTGCGCACCGTGCTCGGCGCCTGGATAATCCAGGTGGGTATCGGCGCGTTAATATTGTATGTACCGGCCGGGCGCGCGGCGCTATTAGCGATGTCGAATGGCGTCGCCAGCGTTATTGCCTACGGCAATGAAGGGATTAGTTTCATCTTCGGCGGGCTGGTCTCCGATAAAATGTTCGAGGTGTTTGGCGGCGGCGGCTTCGTCTTTGCCCTGCGCGTGCTGCCGGTGATCGTCTTCTTCTCGTCGCTGATTGCCGTGCTTTACTACCTGGGCATTATGCAGCTGGTCATTCGCATTCTCGGCGGCGCGCTGCGGGCAGTGCTGAAGACCTCACGTACCGAATCGCTGTCGGCCACGGCGAACATCTTTGTTGGCCAGACCGAAGCGCCGCTGGTGGTGCGTCCTTATATCGCCACCATGACTCGCTCGGAGCTGTTTGCGGTCATGTGCGGCGGCCTGGCCTCGGTGGCGGGCTCGGTACTGGCGGGCTATGCGCAGATGGGCGTTCCGCTGGAGTACCTTATTGCCGCGTCGTTTATGGCGGCGCCGGGAGGCCTGCTGTTTGCCAAAATTATCGTACCGGAAACGGAAAAACCGGACGATAACCCGGCTCATGACAGCCAAAGCGCTGACGCGGATAAACCGGCCAACGTGCTGGATGCCGCCGCCTCCGGCGCCGCGTCTGGTATGCAACTGGCGCTCAACGTCGGCGCGATGCTGCTGGCGTTTATTGCGCTGATCGCCCTGCTGAACGGCATACTCTCCGGCGTCGGCGGCTGGTTTAACCATCCTGAGCTGTCGCTGCAGATGATCCTCGGCTGGATCTTCTCACCGCTGGCGTGGGTGATTGGCGTGCCGTGGCACGAAGCGGCGGTGGCGGGGTCGTTTATCGGCCAGAAGCTGATCATTAACGAGTTCGTGGCCTACATGAACTTTGGCGAATATTTAAAGGCGGATGCCGAAGTGGCGGCGGCCGGGCTGCAGGTCATTTCAGATCACACCAAAGCCATTATCTCTTTCGCGCTGTGCGGCTTTGCCAACCTGTCATCGATCGCCATTCTGATTGGCGGACTCGGGGGAATGGCGCCCAACCGGCGGCAGGATATCGCTCAGCTTGGGCTACGTGCGGTAGCGGCGGGGACGCTGTCCAACCTGATGAGCGCCACCATCGCCGGGGTTTTTCTCGCCCTGTAAGCCTGTCTCCTGAACCAGCGGCCACCGTGCCGCTGGTGTTGCTGTAAATGTGATAATTCCATCACCTCTCTCTTTTTTGAAAAATAGTTTATATTTCAATTTGTAGCGTTTTTATTGCCCGTAAATTGGGCAAAATGTGCGCCACGCTATCGAGTGCATCTGTTATTGTGTGTTAGAATTATCACATTCTCATCGGCGGTATAGTATCGATTATGCTTAAGAGGGTACTAACGATAATTGCTGCGGTATTGAGTGGTAATTTGTGATTTTGATCACGTTACAGTAATGCAAATTAGTAAGTAGTTTTCATTAACTGTGATGAATGTCGAAGTGTAACGACGAGCGAATGTTACAATAGTAACAGACTCGCAAGGTGAACAAACTATTGATCCGGCATGACGCCGGCGGAGTATGAAATGACTGATTTAAAAGCAAGCAGCCTGCGCGCGTTAAAACTGATGGACCTGACCACTCTGAATGACGACGACACCAATGAGAAAGTCATTGCCCTGTGTCATCAGGCGAAAACGCCGGTGGGTAACACCGCGGCGGTCTGCATCTACCCGCGCTTCATCCCGATCGCCCGTAAAACGCTGAATGAGCAGGGGACGCCGGATATTCGCATCGCCACGGTCACCAACTTCCCGCACGGGAATGACGATATCGACATTGCGCTGGCGGAAACCCGCGCGGCGATCGCTTACGGCGCTGACGAAGTGGACGTGGTCTTCCCGTACCGCGCGCTGATCGCCGGCAACGAGCAGGTCGGTTTCGAGCTGGTGAAAGCCTGTAAGGAAGCCTGTGCGGCGGCTAACGTGCTGCTGAAAGTGATCATCGAAACCGGTGAGCTGAAAGAAGAAGCGCTGATCCGTAAAGCGTCTGAAATCTCTATCAAAGCCGGGGCCGATTTCATCAAAACCTCGACCGGTAAAGTGCCGGTAAATGCCACGCCGGAAAGCGCGCGCATCATGATGGAAGTGATCCGCGATATGGGCGTTGAGAAAACCGTTGGCTTCAAACCGGCGGGCGGCGTGCGCAGCGCGGAAGACGCGCAGCAGTTCCTGGCGATCGCTGATGAACTGTTCGGCGCCGACTGGGCCGATTCTCGTCACTATCGTTTTGGCGCATCCAGCCTGCTGGCTAGCCTGTTGAAAGCCCTGGGTCACGGCGACGGCAAGAGCGCCAGCAGCTACTAATCCCTTGATTTGCCGGATGGCGCTGCGCTTATCCGGCCTACGAATTGATGCCTGTAGGCCGGATAAGGCGCTCGCGCCGTCATCCGGCAATTTATTCTCTTTGGGAGGTTACCGTGTTTCTCGCACAAGAAATTATTCGTAAAAAACGTGATGGTCAGGCATTAAGCGATGAAGAGATCCGCTTTTTCATCAACGGCATCCGCGACAATACTATCTCTGAAGGGCAGATCGCCGCGCTGGCGATGACCATCTTCTTCCACGATATGTCTATGCCGGAGCGCGTTTCGCTGACCATGGCGATGCGGGATTCCGGTACCGTTCTGGACTGGAAAAGCCTCAACCTTAACGGTCCGATCGTCGATAAACACTCTACCGGCGGCGTCGGGGATGTCACTTCGCTGATGCTGGGGCCGATGGTGGCCGCCTGCGGTGGTTACGTACCGATGATCTCCGGCCGCGGCCTCGGCCATACCGGCGGTACGCTGGACAAACTGGAAGCGATCCCGGGCTTCGATATCTTCCCGGACGACAACCGCTTCCGCGAGATTATTAAAGATGTTGGCGTGGCAATTATCGGGCAGACCAGCTCCCTTGCCCCGGCCGACAAACGTTTCTATGCCACCCGCGATATTACCGCGACGGTGGACTCCATCCCGCTGATTACCGCCTCGATTCTGGCGAAGAAGCTGGCGGAAGGGCTGGATGCGCTGGTGATGGACGTCAAAGTCGGCAGCGGCGCGTTTATGCCGACTTATGAACTCTCTGCCGCGCTGGCCGAAGCGATCGTGGGTGTCGCCAACGGCGCCGGCGTGCGCACCACCGCGCTGCTGACCGATATGAATCAGGTACTGGCCTCCAGCGCCGGCAACGCCGTTGAAGTTCGCGAAGCGGTGCAGTTCCTGACCGGCGAATACCGCAACCCGCGCCTGTTCGACGTGACAATGGCGCTGTGTGTGGAAATGCTGATCTCCGGCAAGCTGGCGGCGGACGATGCCGAGGCGCGCGCGAAGCTGCAGGCGGTGCTGGATAACGGTAAAGCGGCGGAAGTGTTTGGCCGCATGGTCGCGGCGCAGAAAGGGCCGAGCGACTTTGTCGAGAATTATGCTAATTATCTGCCGACGGCGATGCTGAGCAAAGCAGTCTATGCTGATACCGAAGGTTTTATCAGCGCGATGGATACTCGCGCGCTGGGCATGGCAGTGGTTTCTATGGGCGGCGGCCGCCGTCAGGCATCGGACACCATTGACTATAGCGTTGGCTTTACCGAGATGGCGCGTCTGGGTGACCGCGTCGACGGACAGCGTCCGCTGGCGGTGATCCATGCCAAAGACGAGAACAGCTGGCAGGAGGCCGCGAAAGCGGTCAAAGCGGCCATTAAACTGGACGATAAAGCCCCGGAAATTACACCGACAGTCTATCGCCGTATCACTGAATAGCGATATACTGATCTGATCGCTTTTTTGCAGCGCAAGATGTATGGAGAACAAGATGAAACGTGCATTTATCATGGTGCTGGACTCCTTTGGGATTGGCGCAACGGAAGACGCAGACCGCTTTGGCGACGTCGGCGCCGATACGCTGGGCCACATTGCAGAAGCCTGCGCCAAAGGCGAGGCTGACCACGGCCGCAAAGGCCCGCTGAATTTACCGAACCTGACCCGTCTGGGTCTGGTGAAAGCGCATGAAGGCTCCACCGGTAAAATTGCCGCGGGTATGGATGGCAATGCCGAAGTGATTGGCGCCTATGCCTGGGCGCATGAACTTTCTTCCGGTAAAGATACCCCGTCCGGCCACTGGGAAATCGCCGGCGTGCCGGTGCTGTTTGACTGGGGCTACTTCAGCGACCAGGAAAACAGTTTCCCGCAGGAGCTGCTGGATAAGCTGGTGAAACGCGCCAACCTGCCGGGCTATCTCGGCAACTGCCACTCCTCCGGGACGGTGATCCTC
This sequence comes from Klebsiella pneumoniae, assembly GCF_000742135.1. Classification (GTDB taxonomy): domain Bacteria; phylum Pseudomonadota; class Gammaproteobacteria; order Enterobacterales; family Enterobacteriaceae; genus Klebsiella; species Klebsiella pneumoniae. The sequence continues at coordinate 475,246 of NZ_KN046818.1, forward strand.
GATCAGCTCGGCGAAGAGCATATGAAAACCGGGAAACCGATCTTCTATACCTCCGCTGACTCGGTGTTCCAGATCGCCTGTCACGAAGAGACCTTTGGCCTCGACAAGCTGTATGAGCTGTGCGAAATCGCGCGTGAAGAGCTGACCGAAGGCGGCTATAACATTGGTCGCGTGATTGCTCGTCCTTTCGTGGGCGACAAAGCCGGTAACTTCCAGCGTACCGGTAACCGTCACGACCTGGCGGTAGAGCCGCCGGCGCCGACCGTGCTGCAGAAGCTGGTCGATGAGAAAAACGGCCACGTGGTGTCCGTGGGTAAAATCGCCGATATCTACGCCAACTGCGGTATCACTAAGAAAGTGAAAGCCACCGGGCTGGACGCGCTGTTCGACGCGACCATCAAAGAGATGAAGGAAGCGGGCGACGAGACTATCGTCTTCACTAACTTCGTCGATTTTGACTCCTCCTGGGGCCACCGTCGTGACGTCGCTGGCTACGCGGCGGGTCTGGAGCTGTTCGACCGCCGTCTGCCGGAGCTGATGGAGCTGGTTGGTGAAGACGACATTCTGATCCTCACCGCCGACCACGGCTGCGACCCGACCTGGACCGGTACTGACCACACCCGCGAGCATATCCCGGTGCTGGTGTACGGCCCGAAAGTGAAACCAGGTTCGCTCGGTCACCGTGAAACCTTCGCGGACATCGGCCAGACTATTGCGAAATACTTTGGTACGTCTGACATGGAATATGGCAAAGCCATGTTCTGAGGTCATTGCCCGGTGGCGCACAGCGATCCGGGCCTACGATTTGTAGGCCGGGTAAGGCGTAGCCGCCACCCGGCAAAAACAACAATGTAAAAGGAACTGAAGATGGCAACTCCTCACATTAACGCAGAAATGGGCGATTTCGCTGACGTCGTTTTGATGCCGGGCGACCCGCTGCGCGCGAAGCACATTGCAGAAACCTTCCTCGAAGACGTGCGTGAAGTGAACAACGTGCGCGGCATGCTGGGCTTCACCGGTACCTATAAAGGCCGCAAAATCTCCGTGATGGGCCACGGGATGGGTATCCCGTCCTGCTCTATCTACACCAAAGAGCTGATCACCGATTTCGGCGTGAAGAAAATCATCCGCGTGGGCTCCTGCGGCGCGGTGCGTGAAGATGTCAAACTGCGTGACGTGGTGATCGGCATGGGCGCGTGCACCGACTCTAAAGTGAACCGTCTGCGTTTCAAAGACCATGATTTTGCGGCGATTGCCGATTTCGGCATGGTGCGTAATGCGGTAGACGCGGCGAAAGCGCTGGGCGTTGACGCGCGCGTCGGCAACATCTTCTCCGCAGACCTGTTCTATACGCCGGACCCGTCCATGTTCGACGTGATGGAAAAATACGGCATTCTGGGCGTGGAAATGGAAGCGGCGGGTATCTACGGCGTGGCGGCGGAGTTCGGCGCGAAAGCGCTGACCATCTGCACCGTCTCCGACCACATCCGTACCCACGAGCAGACCACTGCCGCTGAACGTCAGACGACCTTCAACGACATGATCAAAATCGCGCTGGAATCCGTGCTGCTGGGCGATAAAGAGTAAGAGCTGTTGTGCCGGGTGGCGGCTTCGTCTGACCCGGCCTACGGTTTTCCAGGCCCGCTAAGCGCAGCGGGCTTTTTTTATCAGCGCACTGCGCCGGCAATCCACGCCGACAGTTCTTTCAGTTCCGCTTCCTGCTCCGGGAAATCGCCGACCAGCGCCTCGCACTGCTGCTGTAATACTTCCGCCCGATACTGACAGCCGACTAAGCGTGCCGCAAGGGCCTCCAGCGGCGCCGGGTTCAGGCTATCGGTAAAGGCCTGCGCGCGGGTGATATGCCCTTTTTCGACGTCAAAATGCAGCTCAACGCCGCCCCAGCGAAAGCGCTCGTCCAGAAGATGAGAGAAGGCCGGTGCCTGGCCGAAGTTCCACTCCCAGCTGCTCTGACGGGCGAAGGTCTCAGCAAAATTTGGTAGATCCGGCGTGTTGTCCGGGGAGATCACCTCGGCGTCCACCCGTTCGCCGTAATGGCTGAAGAATGCTTCCTGGATCGCCTCGCAAACTTGCTGATGGGTAATGCCCGGCAGCAGCTCAACCAGGTTCGCCACCCGTCCGCGCACCGAGGTAATGCCTTTAGCCTGCAGCTTTTTCTGGTCCGGGTTGAGGTAGTTGGCGAGACGGCTTAAATCGGCGTTGAGCAGCAGGGTGCCGTGATGAAAACCGCGGTCCATGGTTTCACGATAGGCGGAGCCGGAGACTTTGCGGTCGCCGCTGTCGGTTTTGACCACCAGATCGTTGCGCCCGGAGGCTTCGGCGGTTACGCCGAGTGAATTAAGCGCCGTCAGCACAATAGCGGTGGAGACGGTTTTGTCGTACTCCGGTTTGCCTGCCATAAAGGTAAAGCAGGTATTGCCGAGGTCGTGGAACACCGCGCCGCCGCCGCTGCTGCGACGGGCCAGCCGCACATGGTCTTCCTCCATGCGGCGGGTATTACACTCCTTCCACGGGTTCTGCGCGCGGCCGATGACCACGGTATCGGCATTGCGCCACAGGAACAGCACCCGCTGGGTGGCGGGCATCTGGCGGAAAATGCACTCCTCGACCGCCAGGTTGAACCACGGGTCGTAAGAGTCAGAGAGCAGGAGGCGCAATGTGGACATTATAGATTTCCTTTCTTTTCATCGTCTTCATCCTCAACCGGCTTGTTGGCGGTGAGCAGGAAGGGCGATTGCTGCCAGCGGGTGCGTTTGCCCTGCAGCAGCGTGCGGGTCAGTACCACGCCGATAGCCAGGGACAGTAACAGCATCAGGCGTAAGATATTGGTGGTATTATCCACCTGCTTCGCCTCGGTCGCCAGGGTATGAGTATCGAGGGTCAGACGCAGGTAGCCCAGCGGGCCGTTTTTTCCTGGCACCGGTTCGACAATCTGCTGGTTGAAGTAGCCGCCGGCTTTTTTACCATCCAGCGCCAGCCGGTCGCGAACCTCGACGCTTTCGCCAGAGCGCGCCACCAGGTCGCCCTGTTCGTCATATACCCCGGCGTCCAGGACGCGGCTGTTATGGGTTAGCTGGGTCAACAGCTGATTGATGCGCTTCTCGTCAGGCGTCTCGCTGCGCATCAGCGGCGCGAGATTCAGCACCACCTGCTGCGCCAGCGTGCGGGCCAGCTCTTCCAGCTGCGGATTGCGTTGTTTCTGACTGTTCTGACTGAACCACGAAGCGCCCTGCATCAGCGCGACGAGCAGGGCGAGACAGATAAGAACAATGACCGCACGATGCAGCCGGAATTTCAGTTTTGCGCGAACCATATTCCACCTTTGAAAATTTGCAGCTTAATGTTGCCAGAAGCGCTGGTTACAAGGTAGCCTCATGCGTTATTTTCCTCGCCTGAATGAAGAGATGTGGAGCCGTAATGCCTAACAGTTTGACCTGGTGCGACCTGCCTGAAGACGTTTCCCTGTGGCCTGGGTTGCCGCTTTCCCTGAGCGGCGACGAGGTCATGCCGCTGGATTATCACGCCGGGCGCAGCGGCTGGCTGCTATATGGTCGCGGTCTGGATAAACGTCGGCTGACGGCGTGGCAGCGTGAGCTGGGTGCCGCGTTAGTGATCGTTGCCTCCTGGGTGGTCGAGGATTACCAGGTGATCCGTCTGGCCGGTTCGCTGACTCCCCGTGCGACGCGACTGGCGCATGAGGCGGGGCTGGACGTCGCGCCATTGGGTAAAATCCCCCATCTGCGCACCCCGGGCCTGCTGGTGATGGACATGGACTCCACGGCGATTCAGATCGAATGCATCGATGAGATTGCGAAACTGGCCGGCACCGGCGAGCTGGTCTCGGAAGTGACCGAGCGGGCGATGCGTGGCGAGCTGGACTTCACCGCCAGCCTGCGCCAGCGCGTGGCGACGCTGAAAGACGCCGATGCCAGTATTTTGCTGCAGGTTCGCGACGCGCTGCCGCTGATGCCGGGCCTGGCGCAGCTGGTGCTCAAGCTGGAAACGCTGGGCTGGAAAGTGGCGATCGCCTCCGGCGGTTTCACCTTCTTTGCCGAATATCTGCGCGACAAACTGCATCTCGACGCGGTATTCGCCAATGAGCTGGAGATCCGCGACGGCAAGCTCACCGGCAACGTGCTCGGCGATATCGTCGATGCGAAATATAAAGCCAATACGTTGCGCAAGCTGGCGGAAAAGTATGAGATCCCAACGGCGCAAACCGTGGCTATCGGCGATGGCGCCAACGACCTGCCGATGATTAAGGCAGCAGGGCTTGGCATCGCCTATCACGCGAAGCCCAAAGTGAATGAACAGGCGGAAGTGACTATCCGCCACGCTGACCTGATGGGGGTATTCTGTATCCTCTCGGGCAGCATGAACCAAAAGTAAGAGGTAAACGTGGCGAAAGCTCCAAAACGCGCATTTGTCTGTAATGAATGTGGTGCGGATTATCCGCGCTGGCAGGGGCAGTGCAGCGCCTGCCATGCCTGGAACACCATCACCGAGATGCGCATCGCCGCGTCGCCGCAGGTGGCGAGAAACGAGCGTCTTTCAGGCTATGCCGGTAACGCTGGCGTGTCGAAGGTGCAGAAGCTGTCAGATATCAGCCTGGAGGCGCTGCCGCGTTTCTCCACCGGCTTTAAAGAATTTGACCGCGTGCTGGGCGGCGGCGTGGTGCCGGGCAGCGCGATCCTGATTGGCGGCAACCCCGGCGCGGGCAAATCGACGCTGCTGCTGCAAACCCTCTGCAAACTGGCGGAAGGGATGAAAACCCTGTACGTCACCGGGGAGGAGTCCCTGCAGCAGGTGGCGATGCGCGCCCATCGTCTCGGGTTGCCAACGGCCAACCTGAACATGCTCTCGGAAACCAGCATTGAGCAGATCTGTCAGATCGCCGATGAAGAAAAGCCGCAGCTGATGGTGATCGACTCCATCCAGGTGATGCATATGGCCGACGTGCAGTCGTCGCCGGGCAGCGTCGCCCAGGTACGGGAAACCGCGGCCTATTTGACGCGCTTTGCTAAAACTCGCGGCGTGGCGATTGTGATGGTCGGCCACGTCACCAAAGACGGCTCGCTGGCCGGTCCGAAGGTGCTGGAGCACTGTATCGACTGCTCGGTGCTGCTGGACGGGGATGCCGACTCCCGCTTCCGCACGTTGCGCAGCCATAAAAACCGCTTTGGCGCGGTGAACGAGCTGGGCGTCTTCGCCATGACCGAGCAGGGCCTGCGCGAAGTGAGCAACCCGTCCGCTATCTTCCTCAGCCGGGGAGATGAAATCACCTCCGGTAGCTCGGTGATGGTGGTCTGGGAAGGGACCCGCCCGCTGCTGGTGGAGATCCAGGCGCTGGTCGATCACTCGATGATGTCCAACCCGCGCCGCGTTGCGGTGGGGCTGGAACAGAACCGTCTGGCGATCCTGCTGGCGGTGCTGCACCGTCACGGCGGCCTACAGATGGCCGATCAGGACGTCTTCGTCAATGTGGTCGGCGGGGTGAAGGTCACGGAAACCAGCGCCGACCTGGCGCTGCTGCTGGCGATGGTCTCCAGCCTGCGCGACCGTCCTCTGCCGCAGGATCTGGTGGTCTTTGGCGAAGTGGGGCTGGCCGGGGAAATTCGCCCGGTACCGAGCGGTCAGGAGCGTATCTCCGAAGCGGCGAAGCACGGCTTCCGCCGCGCCATCGTCCCGGCGGCCAATGTGCCGAAAAAAGTGCCGGAAGGCATGCAAATCTTTGGCGTGAAAAAGCTTTCAGACGCGCTAAGCGTTTTTGACGACTTATAATAAGTTAAAAGGAGATTAGCGATGTCGTCATTTGACTATTTAAAAAGCGCCATTAAGCAGAAAGGCTGTACCCTGCAGCAGGTGGCGGAAGCCAGCGGAATGACCAAGGGGTATCTTAGCCAGCTGCTGAATGCCAAAATCAAAAGCCCGAGCGCGCAGAAGCTTGAAGCGCTGCATCGTTTCCTCGGGCTGGAGTTTCCCCGCCGACAGAAAAGCGTCGGCGTGGTGTTTGGTAAGTTTTACCCGCTGCATACCGGGCATATCTACCTGATACAGCGCGCCTGTAGCCAGGTCGATGAGCTGCATATCATTATGGGCTATGACGATACCCGCGACCGCGAGCTGTTTGAAGAGAGCGCCATGTCGCAACAGCCGACGGTGCCTGACCGCCTGCGCTGGCTGCTGCAAACCTTTAAATATCAGAAGAATATTCGCATCCACGCCTTCAATGAAGAGGGGATGGAGCCCTATCCGCACGGCTGGGACGTCTGGAGCCATGGGATCCGCGCTTTTATGAGCGAAAAAGGGATCGAGCCGAACCGGATCTATACCTCGGAAGAGGCCGATGCGCCGCAGTACCTTGAGCATCTGGGGATCGAGACGGTGCTTATCGATCCTAAGCGGACCTTTATGAATATTAGCGGCGGGCAGATCCGCGAGAACCCGTTCCGCTACTGGGAATATATTCCGACGGAAGTGAAACCGTTCTTTGTGCGGACGGTGGCGATCCTCGGCGGCGAGTCGAGCGGTAAATCGACGCTGGTCAATAAGCTCGCCAATATCTTCAATACCACCAGCGCCTGGGAATATGGCCGGGATTATGTTTTTTCGCATCTCGGCGGCGATGAGATGGCGCTCCAGTATTCGGATTACGATAAAATTGCCCTTGGGCATGCGCAGTATATTGATTTTGCGGTGAAATATGCCAACAAGGTGGCGTTCATCGATACCGACTTCGTCAGCACTCAGGCCTTCTGTCTGAAGTACGAGGGACGTGAGCACCCGTTTGTGCAGGCGCTGATTGATGAATACCGCTTCGACCTGGTGATCCTGCTGGAGAACAATACCCCGTGGGTGGCCGATGGACTGCGCAGTCTTGGGAGCTCGGTGGATCGTAAAGAGTTTCAGTCGTTGCTGGTATCGCTGCTGAAAGAGAACGAGATCGAATTCGTCCATGTGAAGGAGTCGGACTACGATGCCCGGTTCCTGCGCTGCGTCGAGCTGGTGAAACAGCTGATGGGCGAGCAGGGGTAGGGGCTCTGCGGGCTGTAGCCCTCACCCCAACCCTCTCCCAATGGGAGAGGGAGCAAACATTAAAAAAGGCAACTTGCGTTGCCTTTTTGCGTTTTATTTCGCGATACGTTTGTACTTGATTCGCTTCGGCTCCAGCGCGTCGGCGCCAAGAGTGCGTTTCTTGTACTCTTCGTACTCGGTAAAGTTACCTTCGAAGAACTCAACCTTACCTTCATCCTGGTAATCCAGAATGTGGGTGGCAATACGGTCAAGGAACCAGCGGTCGTGCGAGATAACCATCGCGCAGCCCGGGAACTCCAGCAGGGCGTTTTCCAGCGCGCGCAGGGTTTCGATATCCAGGTCGTTGGTTGGTTCATCGAGCAGCAGGACGTTACCGCCGACCTGCAGCAGTTTCGCCAGGTGCAGACGACCACGTTCACCGCCGGACAGCTCGCCAACGCGTTTACCCTGGTCGACGCCTTTGAAGTTAAAGCGGCCCACGTAGGCGCGGCTCGGCATCTCGGTGTTGCCGATCTTCATGATATCCAGGCCGCCAGACACTTCTTCCCACACGGTCTTACTGTTGTCCATCGCGTCGCGGAACTGATCGACGGAAGCCAGCTTAACGGTTTCACCCAGGGTGATGGTGCCGGAATCAGGCTGTTCCTGGCCGGACATCATGCGGAAGAGGGTGGATTTACCCGCGCCGTTCGGACCGATGATGCCGACGATAGCGCCTTTCGGTACCGAGAAGCTCAGATCGTCAATCAGAACGCGGTCGCCGTAGGATTTGCGCAGATGGCTGACTTCCAGAACTTTATCGCCCAGACGCGGGCCTGGCGGAATGAACAGTTCGTTAGTCTCGTTACGTTTCTGATATTCAACGTTGTTAAGCTCTTCAAAGCGCGCCAGGCGGGCTTTGCCCTTAGACTGACGGCCTTTCGCGCCCTGGCGAACCCACTCGAGTTCTTTCTCGATAGATTTGCGGCGTGCGGCTTCCTGAGAAGCTTCCTGCGCCAGACGCTGGTCTTTCTGCTCCAGCCAGGAGGAGTAGTTGCCTTCCCACGGAATACCTTCGCCGCGGTCAAGCTCGAGGATCCAGCCGGCGACGTTATCAAGGAAGTAACGGTCGTGGGTAATCGCCACCACGGTGCCTTCGAAGTCGTGCAGGAAGCGTTCCAGCCAGGCGACGGACTCGGCGTCGAGGTGGTTGGTCGGTTCGTCGAGCAGCAGCATATCCGGTTTTTCCAGCAGCAGACGGCACAGCGCGACGCGGCGGCGTTCACCACCGGAAAGATTAGCGATTTTCGCATCCCAGTCCGGCAGGCGCAGGGCGTCGGCCGCGCGCTCCAGTTGGACGTTCAGGTTGTGGCCGTCGTGCGCCTGGATAATCTCTTCGAACTTGCCTTGCTGTGCGGCAAGCTTATCGAAGTCCGCATCCGGCTCGGCGTATTTGGCATAGACTTCGTCCAGCCCCTTCAGCGCGTTAACCACTTCGGCGACCGCTTCTTCCACGGACTCGCGCACGGTGTGCTCCGGGTTGAGCTGCGGCTCCTGCGGCAGGTAGCCGATTTTGATGCCGGGCTGCGGACGCGCTTCACCTTCGATCTCGGTGTCGATACCGGCCATGATGCGCAGCAGGGTAGATTTACCGGCGCCGTTCAGACCGAGCACACCGATTTTCGCGCCAGGGAAAAAGCTGAGGGAGATATTTTTCAAAATATGACGTTTCGGCGGAACCACTTTGCCGACACGATGCATGGTATAAACGAATTGAGCCACGTTGGACTTCGCCTCTTTCTATTTTGATAGATAGTTCAAAGCCGAAGTGTAGCCTTTTTCGCGCGCTAATCCCAGCGAGGCGACAGGATTCACAGAAGCGTAAAAAAATGTCCAGGACATGGCGCGTTTAGCGTTGTCTGATTAGCATAAGTAAAGCCGCCTGCCGAACCGGCAGGGGTTTTTAAGCGGCACGATGCTGCGAAAATGCACCGGAAAGAGGAAGAGCTTGTGGAAAAAGCCAAAAAAATGGCGTGGCATCTTTTGGTTGCCAGCGTTGGTTTGTTGACGTTGAGTCAGCTGGCGCATGCGGATTCATTGGATGAACAGCGCAGCCGCTACGCACAAATTAAGCAGGCGTGGGATAACCGGCAGATGGATGTAGTCGACCAGCTGATGCCCACGTTAAGCACCTATCCCCTGTATCCCTATTTGCAGTACCGACAGATCACCGACGATCTGATGAACCAGCCGGCGCTGGTGGTGAAAAACTTTATTGACGCCAATCCGACGCTGCCCCCTGCGCGTTCATTACGTTCGCGCTTCGTGAATGAACTGGCCCGGCGCAGCGACTGGCGCGGCTTGCTGGCGTTTAGCCCGGATAAGCCGACCAGCACCGAGGCGCAGTGCAACTATTACTACGCCAAGCTGAGCGTGGGGCAGTCGCAGGAGGCCTGGAGCGGGGCGAAAGAGCTGTGGTTGACGGGCAAGAATCAGCCCGGCGCCTGTGAACCGCTGTTCAGCGCCTGGCGCGACTCCGGTCAGCAGGATCCGCTGGCCTATCTCGAACGGATCCGCCTGGCGATGAAGGCCGGCAATATGGGGCTGGTGAAATCGCTGGCCCAGCAAATGCCCGCCAACTACCAGAGCATCGCCAGCGCCGTGGTCGCCCTGGCTAACGATCCAAACAGCGTCCTCACCTTCGCCCGCACCACCGGGGCGACGGACTTTACCCGTCAGATGGCCGCCGTCGCCTTCGCCAGCGTCGCCCGCCAGGACGTGGAAAATGCCCGCCTGATGATCCCTTCGCTGGTACAGGCTCAGCAGCTCAATGAGGATCAGACCCAGGAACTGCGCGATATTGTCGCCTGGCGCCTGATGGGTAGCGATGTAACCGAAGAGCAGGCCATCTGGCGCGATGACGCAATCATGCGTTCGCAGTCCACGCCGCTGGTGGAGCGGCGGGTACGGATGGCGTTGGGGACGGGCGATCGCCATGGCCTCAACACCTGGCTGGCGCGCCTGCCGATGGAGGCGAAAGAGAAAGACGAATGGCGCTACTGGCAGGCGGATCTGCTGCTGGAGCGCGGCAGGGATGAGGAGGCGCAGGCGATCCTTCGCTCGTTGATGCAACAGCGAGGCTTCTACCCGATGGTCGCCGCGCAGCGTCTTGGCGAGGAGTATACCTTCCGCATCGATAAAGCCTCGGGCACCATCGATCCGGCGCTGGCCTCCGGGCCGGAGATGGCGCGGGTACGTGAGCTGATGTACTGGAATATGGATAACACCGCGCGCACCGAATGGGCCAACCTGGTCACTAGTCGCACCAAATCCCAGCAGGCGCAGCTGGCGCGCTATGCCTTCGATCAGCACTGGTGGGATCTGAGCGTGCAGGCGACGATCGCCGGTAAGCTGTGGGATCAGCTGGAAGAACGTTTCCCGCTGGCCTATAACGACCTGTTTGCCCGCTATGTTAGCGGCAAAGATATTCCGCAGAGCTACGCGATGGCGATTGCCCGTCAGGAGAGCGCCTGGAACCCGAAAGTGCGCTCGCCGGTCGGCGCCAGCGGACTGATGCAGATTATGCCGGGCACCGCGACGCATACCGTCAGTATGTTCAGCATTCCCGGCTACAGCGGCCCGTCGCAGCTGTTGGATCCGGAAACCAACATCAATATCGGCACCAGCTATCTGCAGTACGTTTATCAGCAGTTCGGCAATAACCGTATCTACGCCTCAGCGGCCTATAACGCCGGGCCGGGCCGGGTACGCAGCTGGCAGGGGAACAGCGCCGGACGGATCGACGCCGTGGCGTTTGTCGAGAGTATTCCGTTTTCGGAAACCCGCGGCTACGTGAAGAATGTCCTCTCCTATGACGCCTACTACCGCTACTTTATGGGGCAGCAGGATAAGATCCTCAGCGATGCGGAGTGGCGCCAGCGTTACTGATCGCCGGGAAGTATGTTATGCTTTGTACTCGTTGAAGAGTACATTCGACGGGCAGCGTAAGCTGCCCGTCTCAATATGGTGGCGCGATATGACCCAACAATCTCCCTATTCCGCGGCCGTTGCCGAACAACGTCATCAGGAGTGGCTGCGCTTTGTTGCCCTGCTTCAGCAGGCCTATGCTGAGGATCTGCATCTGCCGTTGCTGCAGCTGATGCTGACGCCCGACGAGCGCGAAGCCTTGGGTACCCGGGTGCGCATTATCGAAGAGTTGCTGCGCGGCGAGATGAGCCAGCGTGAGCTGAAAAATGAGCTCGGCGCCGGAATTGCGACCATTACCCGCGGGTCGAACAGCCTAAAATCGGCGCCGGTAGAGCTGCGCCAGTGGCTTGAGCAGACGCTGCTGGCTAGCGATAAATAGCATTATGGAACGGGCTTAGCGCCAGCACGACCGCCTGGTGGTAAACGCTGCTGCGGGTTAATCTGCCGCCGGTGAAAACCCCAATCGCCCCCTCTTTACGACCGATCTGATCGATGCCGGTATACTGCGACATGACCGGGCCGAGGGCTTCGCCAGCGCGAACCTGCTCAAGAATAACGTCAGGCAACGGCAGCGTGGCTGAGCGCGCTTCTCCGCGCTGGCTGGCGCTTTCGATGACCACCCAGCTAAAGGTGCTGTCATCGTCGATACCGGCTTCGATGGCTACCCAGAAATCGGCATTTGGCTGGGCAAGGCGCGCATTGGCGACGCGATTTCGTGCGCCAGCGCGCGTTTCCTCGCTGCCGAAGGGCTGTTCCGGCACGCCGCTCTCGACGGCGACGGACTCAATGTGGCAGGATCCTTCGCCGAAAATCTCGTCAAAAGCCTGCAGAATTGCCTGAATTTTGGCGGGATTAGTGGTCGCTGAGACAACATGGTGCATAATCAAAACAACTCAGAATAAACTAACGTCATCGCAGTATACTCTAAATCACCCCGAGGGCAGGCGGTAATGCCCGAAAGCGGTTGATAACGAGTCCAGAACGGAAAAAAAGCATGTTACAAGTATACCTTGTTCGCCACGGTGAAACGCAGTGGAACGCCGAGCGACGTATTCAGGGTCAGTCCGACAGCCCGCTGACCGCCCATGGTGAGCGCCAGGCCTGGCAGGTGGGCGAGCGCGCCAGAACGCTGGGGATCACCCATATCATTACCAGCGATCTGGGGCGAACCCGCCGCACAGCAGAAATTATCGCCGAAGCCTGCGGCTGCAGCGTGATCGCCGATGCGCGCCTGCGCGAACTGGATATGGGGGTGCTGGAGAAGCGCCATATCGACTCGCTCAGCGAAGAAGAAGAAGGCTGGCGTCGCCAGCTGGTCAACGGCACACCGGACGGTCGTATTCCGCAGGGCGAATCGATGCAGGAGCTCAGCGAGCGTATGCATGCGGCGCTGGCATCCTGTCTGGAATTACCCGCCGGTAGCCGGCCGCTGCTGGTGAGTCATGGGATCGCGCTGGGCTGCCTGGTGAGCACGATATTAGGGCTGCCGGCGTACGCTGAGCGTCGTCTGCGGCTGCGCAACTGCTCTATTTCGCGCGTCGACTATCAGCAAAGCCCGTGGCTGGCTTCCGGCTGGGTGGTGGAAACGGCGGGCGACGTCTCGCATCTTGACGCCCCCGCAATGGACGAGCTGCAGCGTTAACGGCGGATCGGGATCAGATACTCGCAGCGCAACTGAATCGGCGTGGCCTGATCCCGGCTTTCATCTTCAGGGTAGAAGCGTTCAATATCCAGCCCCTTGCGACGCGTCAGGTTCAGCATCGGCATGCAGGTGCCGTAGACGGTCAGGATGAATTCCTGCAGACCGGTACCCAGCCCTTCATACGTAAACATGACATACTCGCCGCCCTCCAGGGTCACTGGATGGGCATGCTGCAGGTGGCCGTTAGCCATCTCCGGCGTCAGCGCGGTGGTATAGAATACTTCCTGCTCATCGTCTTTTTCCAGGCTCGGACGCGGCTCATGCAGCCCGTAGAGCACCGGGGGGATTGACGGTGAGTTGCCGAGGAAGTCTCGCCAGAACTGGACCCGCATCTGGTTACGAAAATCGGAGATTTCCTCGAGCTTACAGGTATAGCTCTGGGTCACGCCAAGCAGCTGAGTGGGGGGAAGAGTGATAAACTCATGTTTCGGCAGGGTAAATTCGCCAAGACGCAGCGGCGGGCGCATACCGAACGAGCTCCAGTCCGGCGAGCGGCGGTAGAGCGCCGGCGTCAGCGAGAATTGTTTCTTAAACGCTCGGGTGAAGGTCTGCTGGGAGTCGAAACGGTACTGCAGCGCAATATCAAGGATTGGACGGGCGGTCAGGCGTAATGCGACAGCAGATTTCGACAAGCGGCGCGCGCGAATATAGGCACCGATGGCATGGCCGGTGACATCCTTAAACATTCGCTGCAAATGCCACTTGGAATAACCTGCCTTCGCCGCCACATTATCCAGAGAAAGCGGCTGATCCAGGTGACCTTCCAGCCAGCTAAGGAGATCGCGAATAATCCCTGCTTGATCCATAAAATGTCCCCATCCTTAAACACAGGTGCCTGATATTAAAGTAGCGGATAATAGCATTTTTTGATGTTTTAGCATTCAGTGTTTTTTTTGCTTTTAAATGCGGTAGGTCAGGGGATTTGGACGATAATTTTGTAAAGCTGTGATCTATAAACCTTTTCTGCTAAGTGCGTGATAATCACTCAGCTATATTTTTTAATAATGGTAACAATATGAAATACAAGAAGTTTGCGATGGGGCTGCTCCTGCTGGCCGGTAGCCAGCTGGCTCAGGCGGAGCAGATTGGTTCCGTGGATACGGTCTTCAAATGGTTAGGGCCGGATCACAAAATCGTCGTCGAAGCCTTTGACGATCCGGATGTACAGAACGTGACCTGCTATATCAGCCGGGCGAAAACCGGTGGCATCAAAGGCGGGCTGGGGCTGGCGGAAGATACCTCTGACGCGGCGATTTCCTGCCAGCAGGTCGGGCCGATTGAGCTAACGGACAAAATCAAAAACGGTAAAAGCCAGGGCGACGTGGTGTTCCAGAAGCGCACCTCGCTGGTGTTTAAAAAACTGCAGGTCGTGCGTTTCTATGATGCGAAGCGCAATGCGCTGGTCTATCTGACCTACTCGGATAAAGTGGTTGATGGCTCGCCGAAGAACGCCATCAGCGCCGTGCCGATCATGCCATGGAATAAATAAACGGGAGCGCGCATGCAGCAGCCACGGATTTGGTTAGTTGAGGATGAACAGAGTATCGCTGATACCCTGGTTTACATGCTGCAGCAGGAGGGCTTCCTGGTCAGCGTCTTTGGCCGCGGTTTGCCCGCGCTGGAGGCGGCGGCGCATCAGGCGCCAGATGTCGCCATCCTCGACGTCGGCTTGCCGGATATCAGCGGCTTCGAGCTCTGTCGGCGTCTGCTGACGCGTTATCCGGCGCTGCCGGTGCTGTTTTTGACGGCGCGTAGCGACGAGGTCGATAAGCTGCTGGGGCTGGAAATCGGCGCTGACGATTACATCGCCAAGCCGTTTTCACCACGCGAAGTCTGCGCGCGGGTGCGAACCGTGCTGCGGCGGCTGCAGAAGTTTGCCGCGCCATCGCCGGTGGTACGCGTCGGCGAGTTTGTGCTCGATGAGCAGGCGGCGGCGATCAGCTGGTTCGGCCAGCCGCTGAATCTGACGCGCTACGAATTTCTGCTGCTGAAAACCCTGCTTCACGCGCCCGGTCGCGTCTTCTCCCGTCAGCAGCTGATGGAGCTGGTGTGGATCGATGCCTGGGAAAGCCTCGACCGTACCGTCGATACCCATATCAAAACCCTGCGCGCTAAGCTGCGGGCTGTGAATCCTGAAAAGGCGCCAATCAATACCCATCGCGGTATGGGCTATAGCCTGGGGCGCGGCTGATGCGCATCGGCATGCGCCTGCTGCTGGGCTATTTTCTTATCGTCGCGATCGCCGCGTGGTTTGTGCTGTCGATCTTTGTCCAGGAAGTGAAGCCGGGCGTGCGCCGGGCGACAGAGGGGACCCTCAATGATACCGCTACCCTGTTGGCGGCGCTGGCGCGTGAGGATCTGCTGGCGGCAAACCCGCAGCAGGGCAGGCTGGCGCAGGCCTTTCACCAGCTCAACCAGCAGCCGCTCAACGCCAATATTGGCGGAATTAAAAAGGTACGTAATGAGTACCGCGTCTATCTGACCGATGCCCGGGGCAAGGTGGTGTTTGACTCCAGCGGGCAGGCGACAGGGCAGGACTATTCGCGCTGGAACGATGTCTGGCTCACCCTGCGCGGCCAGTACGGCGCGCGCAGTACGCGCAGCGATCCGCATGATGAAGCCAGCTCGGTGATGTATATCGCCGCGCCGGTGATGGATAAGGGGCGGATTATCGGCGTGCTGAGCGTCGGTAAACCCAACCTGGCGATGACGCCGGTCATTAAGCGCAGCGAGCGGCGGATCCTCTGGGCCGGCGGCGCCCTGCTGGGCATTGCGCTGTTGATTGGCGGCGGCGTCGTCTGGTGGATCAATTTCTCTATCGGCAAGCTGGTGCGCTATGCGGACTCGGTGACCGCTGAGCGCCCGCTGCCGCTGCCGGAGGTTGGCAGCAGCGAATTGCGCAAGCTGGCCCAGGCTCTGGAGAGCATGCGGGTAAAGCTCGAAGGTAAGAATGCCATCGAAAACTATGTCTATGACCTGACCCATGAACTGAAAAGCCCGCTGGCGGCCATCCGCGGCGCGGCGGAGATCCTGCGCGAAGGGCCGCCGTCTGAGGTGGCGGCGCGGTTTACTGATAATATCCTCGCGCAAAACACCCGGATGCAACTGCTGGTGGAGCGGCTGCTCCAGCAGGCGAGACTGGAAAGCCGGCTGGAGATAAAGCAGCATCCGGTGTCGATAGATGCGCTATACCAACGGCTGACGGAGGAGCGCAACATCGCTCTGGCGGCGAAAGCTATCACCCTGCGCTGGCGGGAGAGTGGGATGCTGGTCAATGGCGATGGCGAGCTGCTGGCCCAGGCGCTGGGTAATCTGCTCGACAACGCGATTGACTTTACCCCCCAGGGCGGTGAGATCGCCCTGGCTGCGGAGAAGCGAAATGAAGAGGTGCAATTGAGCGTTATCGACAACGGGTGCGGTATTCCGGACTATGCCCTGGAACGAATCTTTGAGCGATTCTATTCGCTGCCGCGCGAAGACGGCCATAAGAGCAGCGGCCTTGGGCTGGCGTTCGTTCGTGAAGTCGCGCGCCTGCATCACGGCGATATCAATCTGCACAATCGGCCCGAAGGCGGCGTGGTCGCCACGCTGCGACTTCACCGTCCCTTCACATAGCTTCAAATTCTCCCCACACAGCCGTCCTATTGTGAGGCCATCACGATAGGGAGAAAGGCTATGTTGAAATCACCGTTATTCTGGAAAATCACCACGTTAATAGGCTGTATTGTGCTGCTATCTTTGCCGTTAATGATGGTCAGGGAGCTTATTAATGAGCGAGCGGATTATCGTAGCGAAGTGGTGGACGCCATTGAGCAAAGCACCAGCGGCTCGCAAAAACTCGCCGGACCGCTGATCGCTATTCCGATAACCGAGACCCTGTCCCGCATGGAGAACCAAAAAGAGGTCAACTATCAGCGGAGCTGGGTGTATTACTGGCTGCCGGAGTCGCTGGCGGTCACCGGCAAACAGACCGTGGAGTCGAGGAGGGTGGGCATCTACAGCGGCCAGGTCTGGCATAACGCCTTGCAGATTAAGGCCTCGTTTGATCCGCTGCGTCTGGCGGCGCTGAGAAAAACGAATATCGTCTTAGGCCAGCCGCGGCTGGTGGTGAGCGTCGGCGATGCCCGCGGCATTGGCGCCATCCATGCCCCGGAGGTCAACGGTAACGTATTAAGCGTGGAGCCGGGGCTGGGGATAAGCGGCTATGGCGCAGGTATTCATATGCCAATGCCTGCGCTGGCGGAGGACAACAAGCCGCTTGAGATTGCCTTTTCACTCGATCTGAACGGGACGGGAGAGTTTTCACTGGTGCCGCTCGGGCGTAACAGCGAGCTGCAGCTGACCAGTAACTGGCCGCATCCCGGTTTTCTCGGCAGCTTCCTGCCAACGCAACGGGAAGTGAGTGCTGCCGGCTATCGCGCCCACTGGCAAAGCAGCTGGTTCGCCAACGATATGGGGAGCTATTTCAAGGATGATATGGAGATCCCGTGGTCGCGACTGCCGGCGTTCAGTGCCGATGTGATGTCCCTTGCCGACCAGTACCAGCTAACCGATCGGGCGACAAAATATGCCATCCTGTTAATCGGGCTGACCTTTATGGCTTTTTTCGTGTTCGAGAGCCTGACCCGTCGTCCCCTGCATCCGATGCAATATCTGCTGGTGGGCTTATCGCTGGTGCTGTTTTACCTGGTGCTGCTGGCGCTCTCAGAGCACATTGGTTTTACCGCCGCCTGGCTGGCGGCCAGCCTGTCTGGCGCGGTGATGAATGGGATCTACCTTCAGGCAGTGCTCAGAGGATGGCGTAACAGCCTGCTGTTTGTCGCCGCGCTACTGCTGCTGGATGGCGTGATGTGGTTTCTGTTGCATTCTGAGGATAGCGCGCTGCTGCTGGGTACCGGGGTGCTGGCGCTGGCGCTGAGCGTCCTGATGTTTTTGACCCGTCGCGTGGACTGGTATGCGTTATCGCTGCCGAAAGGCACAGTGCCTCCGACACCGGCTGCCGATGAGGATAAGCTGCGTCTCTGGAAAGAGTGACGGCATAAAAAACGGCGCCCCTGGGGCGCCGTTTTCGCATCATGGCTGCGGAATAAATCGTATTATTCCTGCAGATCGCCACAGAAACGGTAGCCTTCACCGTGAATGGTAGCGATGATTTCCGGGGTATCCGGAGTGGATTCGAAGTGTTTACGAATCCGACGAATGGTCACGTCAACGGTACGGTCATGCGGCTTCAGCTCGCGACCGGTCATTTTCTTCAGCAGCTCGGCACGAGACTGAATTTTGCCCGGGTTTTCGCAGAAGTGCAGCATCGCGCGGAATTCACTGCGCGGCAGCTTGTACTGTTCGCCGTTCGGGCTAACCAGGGAACGGCTGTTGATATCGAGTTCCCAGCCGTTGAACTTGTAGCTTTCCACGCTGCGACGCTCTTCGCTCACGGTACCGAGGTTCATGGTACGGGAGAGCAGGTTGCGCGCGCGAATAGTCAGTTCACGCGGGTTAAACGGTTTAGTGATATAGTCGTCAGCGCCGATTTCGAGGCCAAGGATCTTATCCACTTCGTTGTCGCGACCGGTTAAGAACATCAGCGCGACGTCTGCCTGCTCGCGCAGCTCGCGCGCCAGCAGAAGACCATTTTTACCCGGCAGGTTGATATCCATGATCACCAGGTTGATATCATTTTCAGACAGGATCTGATGCATTTCCGCGCCATCGGTCGCTTCGAATACATCGTAACCTTCTGCTTCGAAAATACTTTTTAACGTGTTGCGTGTTACCAACTCGTCTTCAACGATAAGAATGTGCGGGGTCTGCATGTTTGCTACCTAAATTGCCAACTAAATCGAAACAGGAAGTACCAAAGTCCCTGACCTGCCTGCTGCATGTCGCAAATTAACATGCGCGGCGTAACATGACTAAAGTACGTAATTGCGTTCTTGATGCACTTTCCATCAACGTCAACAACATCATTAGCTTGGTCGTGGGTACTTTCCCTCTGGACCCGACGGTGTCAAAAACGGCTGACATCCTAACCATTTTAACAGCAACATAACAGGCTAAGAGAGGCCGAACACCCAATAAAACTACGCTTCGTTGACATATATCAAGTTCAATTGTAGCACGTTAACAGTCTTGTGAAATCATTGCATCGCCATGCTCTTTATAGTCACAATCTTTACCCGGCTCAACTAGTTGCGTGGATAAATTAATAAATACAGTGAATCCAAAGCCTGAAACGATGCATCAGATGAAATTGCATTGCCCATCATATGGATAAATGGGTTCTGTTAACATACTCCTTGTCACGGCCTCCTGAGAACAGTTTAGATTTTTTTATGGGTAAGAAAACGCAATTTTAGTGATTTTTGTTGCAAATTTGTAAATTTTCACCGCGTAAAATGGGGGGCGCTGCGCCTCGATAACGCCTGAGAGAGAGAAAGAAACCGCAATGCGTTTAACGATTATTTTAGTCGGTCCTGCCCGGGCCGAGAACGTCGGCGCTGCCGCCAGGGCGATGAAAACCATGGGATTTCGCGAACTACGGATCGTCGATAGCGAAGCCCACCTGGCGCCGCCGGCACGCTGGGTGGCGCATGGCTCAGGCGACATCCTCGATGGTATCACCACCTATCCCACCCTTGCCGAGGCGCTGCATGACGTTGATTTTACCGTCGCCACCACCGCCCGCAGCCGCGCGCGTTTTCACTATTACGCCACGCCGCAGCAGCTGTTGCCGCTGCTGGAGGAGAAGGCGCAGTGGATGACGCACGCGGCGCTGGTTTTTGGCCGTGAAGACTCCGGGTTGAGCAATGAGGAGCTGGCGCTGGCTGATGTGTTGACCGGTGTGCCGATGGCTGCGGATTATCCGTCGCTGAATCTCGGCCAGTCGGTGATGGTCTACTGTTATCAATTAGCATCGCTAATGCAACAAACGGCGCCCGCCGCCGCTGCGGCAGACCATCATCAGCTGCAGGCCTTACGTACTCGTACCCTGGCGTTACTTTCGCGTTTGGGCGTGGAGGATGATGCCAAACTGGCCGACTGGTTGTCGCAACGGCTGGGCCTGCTGCAGCAGCGCGACACGGCAATGTTGCATCGTTTGCTGCATGATATTGAAAAAAACCTGCCAGAATAAAACTCTGTCATATTTTTTATTTATGGATGTGTATGCTGTTCTATGAGCTGGTTTTCCGCCGATCTGGATGTTTTTTCTCACGGCAGCGGGAAAATACGTAAGCCTGCTGAAATGGGGCAAATTGAGAAATTCATTGACTTAAGACGGCAGATACTTTAACCAATATAGGCAGGACATACAGACAGATAAAAATACAGAGTACACAACATCCATGAATCGCATCGGCATGATTACCACCATTATCACCACCACCATTACCACAGGTAACGGTGCGGGCTGACGCGTACAGGAAACACAGAAAAAAGCCCGCACCTGAACAGTGCGGGCTTTTTTTTTGACAAGAGATCAAGGGGTAAGAACCATGCGAGTGTTGAAGTTCGGCGGTACATCAGTGGCAAATGCGGAACGGTTTCTGCGGGTTGCCGATATTCTGGAGAGTAATGCCAGGCAGGGGCAGGTAGCGACGGTCCTGTCTGCCCCGGCGAAGATCACTAACCACCTGGTAGCGATGATTGAAAAGACCATTGGCGGCCAGGATGCCCTCCCCAATATTGCCGACGCCGAACGCATTTTTGCCGAACTTCTTCAGGGCCTTGCCGACGCCCAGCCCGCTTTCCCGCTTGCCCAGTTAAAAGCCTTCGTGGAGCAGGAATTTGCTCAGATTAAGCATGTTCTGCACGGCATCAGCCTGCTGGGTCAGTGCCCGGACAGCGTCAATGCCGCGCTGATCTGCCGCGGCGAAAAGCTCTCCATCGCCATCATGGCGGGTCTGCTGGAAGCCCGTGGACATAAAGTCAGTGTCATTAACCCGGTCGAAAAACTGCTCGCCGTGGGTCACTATCTGGAATCCACCGTCGATATCGCCGAATCCACCCGCCGCATTGCCGCCAGCCAGATCCCGGCAGACCATATGATCCTGATGGCCGGGTTTACCGCCGGCAATGAGAAAGGCGAGCTGGTGGTGCTGGGGCGTAACGGCTCCGACTACTCGGCTGCGGTACTGGCCGCCTGCCTGCGCGCTGACTGCTGCGAAATCTGGACCGATGTCGACGGAGTGTACACCTGCGATCCGCGTCAGGTGCCGGATGCGCGCCTGCTGAAATCGATGTCTTATCAGGAGGCGATGGAGCTCTCCTACTTTGGCGCGAAAGTGCTGCACCCGCGCACTATCGCCCCTATCGCCCAGTTCCAAATCCCATGCCTGATTAAAAATACCGGCAACCCACAGGCGCCGGGAACGCTTATCGGCGCCAGCCGCGACGAAGACGATTTGCCGGTGAAAGGCATCTCCAACCTCAACAACATGGCGATGTTCAACGTCTCCGGGCCGGGGATGAAAGGGATGGTCGGCATGGCGGCCCGCGTCTTCGCCACCATGTCCCGCGCCGGCATCTCGGTGGTGTTGATCACTCAATCTTCTTCCGAGTACAGCATCAGTTTCTGCGTGCCGCAGAGCGACTGCGTACGTGCCAAACGGGCGATGGAAGATGAGTTTTATCTGGAGCTGAAAGAGGGGCTGCTGGAGCCGCTGGCGATTATGGAGCGTCTGGCGATCATCTCCGTGGTGGGCGACGGAATGCGTACCCTGCGCGGTATCTCGGCGAAATTCTTTGCGGCACTGGCCCGCGCCAATATCAATATCGTGGCGATTGCCCAGGGCTCTTCCGAGCGCTCAATTTCGGTAGTGGTCAGCAATGACGACGCCACCACCGGCGTGCGCGTGACCCATCAGATGCTGTTCAACACCGACCAGGTGATTGAAGTGTTTGTCATCGGCGTCGGCGGCGTCGGCGGCGCGCTGCTAGAGCAGATCAAGCGCCAGCAGGGGTGGCTGAAGAACAAACATATCGATCTGCGCGTCTGCGGTGTAGCCAATTCTCAGGCGCTGCTGACCAGCGTGCATGGCCTGAATCTGGAAAACTGGAGTGCGGAACTGGCGGAGGCGAAAGAGCCGTTTAATCTTGGCCGCCTGATCCGCCTGGTGAAAGAGTACCACCTGCTCAATCCGGTGATCGTCGACTGTACCTCCAGCCAGGCGGTCGCCGATCAGTATGCCGACTTCCTGCGCGAAGGTTTCCATGTGGTGACGCCGAACAAAAAGGCCAATACCTCTTCGCTGGATTACTATCACCAGCTGCGCCATGCGGCCAGCAGCTCGCGGCGTAAGTTCCTCTATGACACTAACGTTGGCGCGGGCCTGCCGGTGATTGAGAACCTGCAGAACCTGCTCAACGCCGGCGATGAGCTGCGCCATTTCTCCGGGATCCTGTCCGGCTCCCTGTCGTTTATCTTCGGCAAGCTGGACGAGGGGGTG
The DNA here is from genome assembly GCF_000742135.1 of Klebsiella pneumoniae. Classification (GTDB taxonomy): domain Bacteria; phylum Pseudomonadota; class Gammaproteobacteria; order Enterobacterales; family Enterobacteriaceae; genus Klebsiella; species Klebsiella pneumoniae. The sequence goes on from NZ_KN046818.1 coordinate 497,413, forward strand.
AGTTTCTCCGCGGCGACGGCGATGGCCCGTGAGATGGGGTATACCGAGCCGGATCCGCGCGACGATTTATCCGGGGTGGATGTGGCGCGTAAACTGCTGATTCTGGCCCGTGAGACCGGGCGCGAACTGGAGCTGGCGGACATTATCGTCGAGTCGGCGCTGCCGCCGGACTTCGACGCCAGCGGCGATGTCGAGACCTTTATGGCCCGCCTGCCGTCGCTGGACGATGGTTTTGCCTCGCGGGTTGCTAAGGCGCGCGATGAAGGTAAAGTCTTGCGCTACGTCGGTAACATCGAAGAGGATGGTACCTGCCGGGTAAAAATAGCCGCGGTTGACGGCAACGATCCGCTGTTCAAAGTTAAGAATGGTGAGAACGCGCTGGCTTTTTATAGCCATTATTATCAGCCATTGCCGCTGGTGCTGCGCGGCTATGGCGCCGGGAACGACGTCACGGCGGCCGGCGTATTCGCCGACCTGCTGCGCACCCTGTCCTGGAAGTTAGGAGTTTAAGATGGTCAAAGTATATGCCCCGGCTTCCAGTGCCAATATGAGCGTCGGGTTTGATGTGTTGGGCGCGGCGGTCACGCCGGTCGATGGCACGCTGCTTGGCGACAACGTCACTGTCGAAGCGGCGGAGCAATTTAGCCTGCAGAATCTTGGACGCTTCGCCAGCAAACTGCCGACGGCGCCGCAGGAGAACATTGTTTACCAGTGCTGGGAAAGCTTTTGCCGGGAGATCGGCAAGACGGTGCCGGTGGCGATGACGCTGGAAAAAAACATGCCGATTGGCTCCGGGCTGGGTTCCAGCGCCTGCTCGGTGGTCGCTGCGCTGGTGGCCATGAACGAGTTCTGCGGCAAGCCGCTGAACGAGACGCGCATGCTGGCGCTGATGGGAGAGATGGAAGGGCGTATCTCCGGCAGCATTCACTACGACAACGTGGCGCCGTGCTATCTTGGCGGCATGCAGTTGATGATCGAAGAGAATGGGATTATCAGTCAGCAGGTGCCCGGGTTTGATGAGTGGCTGTGGGTGCTGGCCTATCCGGGGATTAAAGTCTCTACTGCTGAAGCGCGGGCGATTCTGCCGGCGCAGTATCGCCGCCAGGATTGTATCGCCCATGGTCGCCACCTCGCGGGCTTTATTCACGCCTGCTACACCCGCCAGCCGCAGCTGGCGGCAAAATTGATGAAAGATGTGATTGCCGAACCGTACCGAACCAAACTGCTGCCGGGCTTTAGCGAAGCGCGTCAGGCGGCCATGGAGATGGGCGCCCAGGCTTGCGGCATCTCCGGCTCTGGCCCAACGCTGTTCGCGTTGTGTGATAAACCGGATACCGCACAGCGCGTCGCCGACTGGCTTGGCGCGCACTATCTGCAGAATCAGGAAGGCTTTGTTCATATTTGCCGGCTGGACACGGCGGGCGCACGCGTAGTGGGATAACCAATGAAACTGTATAACTTAAAAGATCATAACGAGCAGGTCAGCTTTGCGCAGGCCGTCACCCAGGGACTTGGCAAGCATCAGGGCCTGTTCTTTCCGCACGATCTGCCGGAATTCAGCCTGACTGAAATCGACGACATGCTGGCGCAGGACTTTGTCACCCGTAGCGCCAAAATTCTATCCGCCTTTATCGGCGATGAGATCCCGCAGGATGTCCTGCAGCAGCGGGTGCGCGCGGCGTTTGCGTTTCCGGCGCCGGTAAGCAAGGTTCAGGAAGATGTCGGCTGTCTGGAGCTGTTCCATGGCCCTACGCTGGCGTTCAAGGATTTCGGCGGCCGCTTTATGGCGCAGATGCTGACCCACATCGCAGGCGATAAGCCGGTCACCATCCTCACCGCGACCTCTGGCGACACCGGGGCGGCGGTGGCGCATGCTTTCTACGGCCTGCCGAACGTCAAGGTAGTGATCCTCTATCCGCGCGGCAAGATCAGTCCGCTGCAGGAGAAGCTGTTCTGTACCCTCGGCGGCAATATTGAAACCGTGGCGATTGATGGCGACTTTGATGCCTGCCAGGCGCTGGTGAAGCAGGCGTTTGACGATGAAGAGCTGAAGGCGTCGCTGGGTCTCAACTCGGCTAACTCCATCAACATCAGCCGCCTGCTGGCGCAGATCTGTTACTACTTCGAAGCGGCGGCGCAGCTGCCGCAGGAAGCCCGCAATCAGCTGGTGATTTCCGTGCCGAGCGGCAACTTCGGCGATCTGACCGCCGGTCTGCTGGCCAAGTCGCTGGGGCTGCCAATCAAGCGCTTTATCGCCGCCACCAACGCCAACGACACCGTTCCGCGCTATCTGCAGGGCGGCGAGTGGGCGCCAAAAGCCACCCAGGCGACGCTGTCCAACGCCATGGACGTCAGCCAGCCGAACAACTGGCCGCGCGTTGAAGAGCTGTTCCGCCGTAAAATCTGGCGTCTCAGCGAGCTGGGCTATGCCGCGGTCGATGATGAGACCACCAAAGCAGCGATGCGCGAGCTGAAGGCCATCGGCTACATCTCTGAACCGCATGCGGCGATTGCCTGGCGCGCGCTGCGCGATCAGCTGCAGCCGGGAGAGTACGGCCTGTTCCTCGGCACCGCCCATCCGGCGAAGTTCAAAGAGAGCGTGGAGGAGATCCTGCAGGAGACTCTGCCGCTGCCGAAGGAGCTGGCCGACCGCGCCGACCTGCCGCTGCTGTCTCACAACCTGCCGGCGGATTTCGCCGCGCTGCGTAAGCTGATGATGGGCTAAGCCAGGCAATAATATCGGCAACATGATCGACCAAACCGGGCAGCTATTGCCCGGTTTTTATATTTAACGCACTTTTCCATATCAGTAAAATTTCTCTCCATAAAATTCCCCACACTATTTTATTGTCAGCGCACTGCTTTTATTGCAAACTCTTTTACGGATTGTCTTCTTTGCCGGATAATTCCACTGGATTATCTTTTTTATTTATTATTTCATGCTGCTTATATTTATGCTGCTGATTTTATTATGAAGCAGCTATAGATATCATTTGTTATAGATGCATTGTTAATGCACAAGGTTTTCAAGGAGGAAACATGCGTATTTTATCTCTTTTTTTGGTGATGTTCGCTTTAACAGGCTGCTCCGGGACAACGATTGGCGGTAATGAAGATAAATTAACGCCAGCCTATCTGAAACAACATCTCATTGTCGGAAAAACCACCAAGGCCGAGGTTCGTCAGTATTTTGGTGCCCCGGATTCTGGTCATACGACGGTGACGGCGTCGGGTAAAGAGAGCTGGTATTATTCAGTAGATAAAGGGATCAACCTGGTCAGCCTCGCGGGTTCCATGATCCCGGTAACCGGGGCATCGCAAGCTGCCGATGCGGTCGATAAGTCCAGCCAAAAAGATTCGAACTCGCTGATGATTTTCTTCGATGAAAAAGGCGTGGTGGAAAACTGGGTGCGTTAAAATAAGTAATAATCTGCTTAATTATATTGAAAAGGGGAATGACTCCCCTTTTTTATTACCGTAACGTGTTACTGCTCGTGGCGTTTAAACACCAGTTCGCCTTTCTCTGAGGCATCCGCATCAAAGAAATAGCCTTCGCTATTAAAAGCTTTGAGCTGCTCCGGCTGGGTTAAGCGGTTTTCAATAATGTAGCGACTCATCAGGCCGCGGGCTTTCTTCGCATAAAAACTGATCACTTTGAATTTGCCGTTCTTCTCATCGAGGAATACCGGCTTGATCAGCTGACCCTGCAATTTTGGCGTTTTCACCGATTTAAAATATTCATCGGAAGCCAGGTTGATGACGATATCGTCGCCCTGGTCGCGCAGCGCCTGATTCAGCTTCTCGGTAATGGTATCCCCCCAGAACTGGTACAGATCTTTGCCGCGCGGATTTTCCAGACGGATCCCCATCTCCAGGCGGTAGGGCTGCATCAGGTCTAACGGGCGCAGCACGCCATACAGCCCGGAGAGCATGCGCAGATGCTGCTGGGCGAAGTCAAAGTCGTCCTCGGTGAGCGTCTCTGCCTGGAGGCCAGTGTAGACATCGCCTTTAAAGGCGAGGATCGCCTGGCGGGCATTTTGCGGCGTAAAGTCAGGGTGCCAGTCGTGGAAGCGGGTGGCGTTTAGATCCGCCAGCTTGTCACTAATGCTCATCAGCTTGCCGATTTGCGGTGCGCTCAGCTTACGGGCGATGCCGATAAGCTGCTGAGAATACTCGAGGAGTTCGGGCTGGGTATAGCGAGTCGTTGCCAGCGGGCTTTGATAATCGAGCGTTTTAGCAGGTGAAATCAGAATCAGCATATCCAGTCCTTGCAGGTAATTTCGACGAATTTTAACAAAAAAAGTGCATGGTGGGATCGATAGCTGCAATTGCCGCGCTATTCGCGCGGCAATTCATTCCAGGTGCCTGGGGCCAGCTGTTGGTCAATATCCGGGTAACGAGTGGCATCGAAAGTCGGCTGGATACCCAGCCGCCGCTGACGCAGATAATCGCTGGCGATAATCCGCACCGTCGGGGAGAGCAGCAGAATGGCCGTCAGGTTGGTCATCGCCATCAGCGCCATGATGATATCCGCGCTCTGCCAGACGACAGGCAGGCTAACCATGGTCCCCAACAGCACCATCAGGACGGTGAGTATTCGCAGCCCCCAGATATAGCGGGGCTTATCCAGGCGCAGGAAGACCAGATTATTTTCCGCGTACACGTAATTGGCTACGATAGAGCTAAAGGCGAACAGCAGCACGATGAGGGCGATAAAACCCGCTCCCCAGCCGCCGACCAGCACGCTCATCGCGTGTTGCAAGTCCTGAATACCGTTGAGCGTATATTCATTGTCGGGCCGCGGCGCCAGCATGACGATAATCGCGCTTGCGGTACAGATCACGATAGTATCGATAAACACGCCAATCATCTGCACGATCCCCTGCGCCGCCGGGTGCGGCGGCCAGGAGGCGGCGGCCGCGGCGGCGTTAGGCGAAGAGCCCATCCCTGCTTCATTGGAGAACATGCCGCGCTGGAAGCCGCTGGTCAGCGCCTGGCTGATGGTGTAGCCCACCGCGCCGGCGGCGGCCTCCTGCCAGCCGAAGGCGCAGCGAAAGATGGTGGCGAAAATCGTCGGCAGGGCGGTGATGTGCCACAGGCCGATGAGCAGGCTGGTGGCGATCCACAACAGCGCCATAAAGGGAACGATCCATTGCATCAGACGCGCCACGCCGCGTAAACCACGGAGGATCGCCAGCAAAACGACAACGGCCAGCACGCCGCCGCTGACCGCCGCCGGCAGATCGAACGCATAGCGCAAGGCATGGGCCACGGAGTTAGCCTGCACGGTATTGAAGATAAAACCATAGGCCAGCAGGAGGAGGATCGAAAACAGGACGCCCATCCAACGCATGCCGAGCCCGCGCGCCATGTACCAGGCCGGGCCGCCGCGAAACTGTCCGCGGCTATCGCGTTCTTTATACAGCTGAGCAAGGGAACATTCAGCAAAGCTGCTGGCCATGCCGAGCAGGGCGGAAACCCACATCCAGAATACGGCGCCGGGCCCACCGGCGGCGATCGCCAGCGTCACCCCGGCAAGATTGCCGCTGCCGACCCGGGCGGCAAGGCTGGTACAGAGCGCCTGAAAGGACGTTAAACCACCCGGCTGCGGGTGCAGGCTTTTTTTTAGACTGCGGCCGAATTTGCGCACGTAACGAAACTGAATACCCCGGGTTTGCCAGCTAAACCAGATACCGGCGCCCAGTAGCAGATAAATCATCACTGAGCCCCAGAGTATTTCATTGATAAATGAGAGAAAATCAGGCATTAAACATCCTCTTGTCCATGCCGGCACGCCAGTGTAAGCGTTACCAATTAAGTGACAATCCTTTCGCTTTCAGCAAATTAATCTGCATAGTTTATCACACTCTGCGCTCTTCTCTCGTCGGCGGTTGCGCTGACCCGGCAGCGTGTTATCATCTGGGCAGACCGGTTACATCCCCTTAACTGCTGTTTAAGAGAAATATATCATGACGGATAAATTAACTTCTCTGCGTCAGTACACCACTGTCGTCGCTGACACCGGAGATATTGCGGCAATGAAGCTGTATCAGCCTCAGGATGCCACCACTAACCCTTCCCTGATTCTCGGCGCGGCTCAGATCCCTGAGTACCGTAAGCTGATTGACGACGCTGTCGCCTGGGCTCGTAGCCAGAGCAGCGATCGCGCGCAGCAGATCCTCGATGCTTCCGATAAGCTGGCGGTGAACATCGGTCTCGAAATTCTGAAACTGATCCCGGGCCGTATCTCCACCGAAGTGGACGCACGTCTCTCCTATGACACCGAAGCGTCTATCGCGAAAGCCAAGCGCATCATCAAGCTGTACAACGACGCGGGCATCAGCAACGATCGCATTCTGATCAAACTGGCCTCCACCTGGCAGGGCATTCGCGCCGCTGAACAGCTGGAAAAAGAAGGCATTAACTGTAACCTGACGCTGCTGTTCTCCTTCGCTCAGGCTCGCGCTTGCGCCGAAGCGGGCGTCTTCCTGATTTCGCCGTTCGTTGGCCGTATCCTCGACTGGTACAAAGCCAACACCGACAAGAAAGAGTACGCACCGGCAGAAGATCCGGGCGTAGTTTCCGTCAGCGAAATCTACGAGTATTACAAGCAGCACGGCTATGAAACCGTCGTGATGGGCGCAAGCTTCCGTAACGTTGGCGAAATTCTGGAACTGGCTGGCTGTGACCGCCTGACCATCGCCCCGGCGCTGCTGAAAGAGCTGTCCGAAAGCGAAGGCGCTGTTGAGCGTAAGCTGGTATATACCGGTGAAGTGAAAGCGCGTCCGGAGCGTATTACCGAATCTGAGTTCCTGTGGCAGCATAACCAGGATCCGATGGCGGTAGACAAACTGGCGGAAGGTATCCGTAAGTTTGCGATCGACCAGGAAAAACTGGAAAAAATGATCGACGAACTGCTGTAATCGCGCAGGTGGCCGACGCCCGTCGGCCACATTACACTGTCTGTCCCGCCTCCGGCAGTGTATCATTTCGTTTAACGCCACAGTTTGAACGGAATAACCATGAATACCTTACGAATCGGCTTAGTTTCCATTTCCGATCGCGCCTCCAGCGGCGTCTATCAGGACAAAGGCATCCCGGCACTGGAAGAGTGGCTGGCACGTGCCCTGACCACCCCTTTCGAGCTGCAAACCCGTCTGATTCCGGATGAGCAGGCCATCATTGAGCAAACGCTGTGCGAACTGGTTGACGAAATGGGGTGCCATCTGGTGCTGACCACCGGCGGAACCGGCCCTGCGCGTCGCGATGTGACGCCCGACGCAACGCTGGCGATCGCCGATCGCGAGATGCCGGGCTTCGGCGAGCAAATGCGCCAGGTTAGCCTACACTTTGTGCCGACGGCTATCCTTTCCCGGCAGGTCGGTGTGATCCGCAAGCAGGCGCTGATCCTCAACCTTCCCGGGCAACCGAAAGCAATTCAGGAGACTCTGGAAGGGGTGAAAGATGCTGACGGCAACGTGCTGGTGCACGGTATTTTCGCAAGTGTACCTTATTGTGTACAGTTGCTTGAAGGGCCTTATGTGGAAACCGATGGCCGTGTAGTAGAAGCTTTTCGTCCCAAGAGCGCCAGACGCGAAACTTTATCCTGAATTTGATGCATTTTTGATATAACCTGCATCGCTAATGGTGTGCCGTTTTATTTACGATATAGTGATTTTTACTTTACACACTATAAAACACGCTGCACACCTCAGGATGAAATTGCGTTATGTCATATGCAAACCGACCGCTCAACCGCCAGGATTATAAAACGCTGACGCTGGCCGCCCTGGGCGGCGCGCTGGAGTTTTATGACTTTATCATTTTCGTTTTCTTCGCCGCCGTCGTCGGCGAGCTCTTCTTCCCTGCGGATATTCCCGAATGGCTGCGCCAGGTGCAAACTTTTGGCATTTTCGCCGCCGGTTACCTGGCGCGTCCGCTGGGGGGAATCATCATGGCCCACTTTGGCGATCTGGTGGGGCGCAAGAAAATGTTCACCCTCAGCATCCTGCTGATGGCGCTGCCAACCCTGGCGATCGGTCTGCTACCGACCTATAGCTCGGTAGGTATCATCGCCCCGCTGCTATTGCTGCTGATGCGTATTCTGCAGGGAGCGGCGATCGGCGGTGAAGTTCCAGGCGCCTGGGTGTTTGTCGCTGAGCATGTCCCGGAAAAACGCATTGGTATCGCCTGCGGCACGCTGACGGCCGGCCTGACGGTTGGCATTCTGCTGGGGTCGGTGGTGGCCACGCTTATCAATACCAGTCTGACGCCGCAGGGGATCCACGACGGCGGCTGGCGGATCCCCTTCCTGCTGGGCGGCGTATTTGGTCTGATAGCGATGTATCTGCGCCGCTGGCTGCAGGAGACGCCGATTTTTCTTGAGATGCAGCAGCGCAAAGCGCTGGCGCAGGAGCTGCCGGTAAAAGCGGTGGCGCTCAAGCACCAGAAGGCGGTGGTGATCTCTATGCTGCTGACCTGGCTGCTGTCGGCTGGCGTGGTGGTGGTGATCCTGATGTCGCCGGTCTGGCTGCAGAAGCACTATGGTTTTGCGCCGGCCATTACCCTGCAGGCCAACAGCATCGCCACCATTATGTTGTGCATCGGCTGTCTGCTCGCCGGGCTGGCGGCGGACCGCTTCGGCGCCAGCCGCACTTTTATCGTCGGCAGCCTGCTGCTGGCGGTTGCCAGCTGGGCATTTTACCATCTTGCCGGCGCCAGCCCGCAGCGGCTGTTTCTGCTCTACGGTACGGTGGGGCTGTGCGTCGGCGTGGTGGGGGCGGTGCCCTATGTGATGGTGCGGGCCTTCCCGGCGGAAGTACGCTTCACCGGCATCTCTTTCTCCTACAACCTGTCGTACGCGATCTTTGGCGGCCTGACGCCGATTGCGGTCACCATGCTGATGGGGGTGTCGCCGATGGCGCCGGCCTGGTATGTGCTGGCCCTGTCGCTGATGGGGCTGGGATTAGGTATCTGGCTGCGTCAGGAGCTGACGGCGCCGACGGGGATGCCGGAAGGGGAGCTGCAGCGTTAACGATGGCTAGCTGATGCTGATAATGACCTGCCGCCGCCCTGTGACCGGACGGCGGCGGAAGATTAGCGCGGTTCGCCGATCGGCAGCACGGTGCGGCCGAACTGTTCGTTCAGCACTTCACCCATCGCCAGGTAAATAGCGCTGGCGCCACAAATCAGGCCGACCCAGCCGGCTACCTTCACAATGCCTTCGTTATCGACCAAATGGCCAATCGCCAGCAGCGCGAACAGTACGGTCAGGCTCAGGAAGACAAACTGCAGCATGCGGGCTGCCTTCAGGGTGCCAAAGAACATAAACAGGGTAAAGACGCCCCACAGGCCGAGGTACATACCGAGGAAGTGCGCGTTTGGCGCGTCTGCCAGGCCCATTTTCGGCATCAGAAGAATCGCCACCAGCGTCAGCCAGAAGCTGCCGTAGGAGGTAAAAGCGGTTAAGCCAAAAGTGTTGCCTTTTTTGTATTCCAGCAGGCCGGCAAAAATTTGCGCAATGCCGCCGTAAAAAATGCCCATCGCCAGGATAGCTACATCGAATGCGAACAGGCCGCTATTCGCCAGGTTAAGCAGAATAGTGGTCATGCCGAAGCCCATAAGGCCCAGCGGTGCCGGATTAGCCAACTTAGTGTTGCCCATAATTCCTCAAAATTATCATTAAAAGGGAAGCATTACCCCGCGACTTGGCGGCGGGGCGCGGCATAATAATGAGGCGCTGAAGGGCTGTCTATGATCTGGCGGGGTATTTTTCACCAATTTCCGCGGTGTCTGACGGCGGCTGGAGCATGTGCCGTAAACAGGCAATATGCAGGACCGCGGGGATGGTGACCCGGTAGGCGCTGCCGCTCACCGCTTTCACGCTGTTCAGCGCGGCGCCGAGCGGTCCGCCCAGCCCGGCGCCGCGCACCAGGCCATGACCGATGACGCTCACCGCGGCGTGCGTGCGCAGGATGGCGGTTAAGCGTTCGTCCAGCAACAAAGTGACGCCTTCGCTTAGCTTGCGATGCCTCAGCAGATGAGCCATCAGGCTGTCCAGCTCATGGCTCCGGCACTCCACCGCGGCGAGAAAGTGCGCTTTTTGCTCCGCGTTCAGTTTATTCCAGCTGTGCTGCAGAAAATGCGCCAGCAACTGCTGCTCGATCTGCGGCGTCGACAGCTGTTTGTCGACCTTCGCTTTCAGTCGTTTACATACATCCAGCAGGATCGCGCGATAAAATTTGCCATGGCGGCGCAGCGTGTTGGCGATGCTATCGCCGCCAAAATGCTGTAGCTCACCGGCGATTAGCTGCCAGTTGCGGCGATAACGCTCCGGGTGCCCCTCCATCGCTAAAAATGTCTCGTTGCGCAGGAGCGTGCTGGAGAGACGGGGTTTGCCATTTTCCCCGTGGGTCAGAATGCGGGTAAAGGCTTCCAGATGCGCCTCGCTGCACTCAGGCAGAAAGGCGAGATCGTCATCCTCCAGGTAATTAATATGCATAACGTTTTCTCTCGGGCAGGGGCGACATTAGTCATCGCCGATAATTTTCAGTGATGCCATATCTGAGGAGTGCACCGTGTGGCCGGAGAAGGCGATCTTCTTCACGCAACGTTTGTTGTCGTTATCGCTATTGATGTTGATCCAGCCGGTGGTGCTGCCCTCTTTGATCCCGGCGGGGACGTTCAGCGTGTGGCTGGCGCCGCGGCTGGCCTTAAAGTAGACCGTCGCCCCGGAGAGTTGTACATCGCCGCGGTCGGCGCTGAGCTGAATGCGTTTGACCACCCGGCAGACGGGGAGCGTCAGCGTCAGGTCGTTGGTTTCATTGCGCGGCATAGCTATCACGCCGAGAATTTTATGGTCGTTAGCGGCCGCCGAGGTGATAAATGACACGCCGAGGATAAGCCCTACGGAAAGCCGGTATAGCGATTTCATTAATTTGTCCCCTGAATAAGCGAAGTGCGATGGCGGGGAAGTTTATCACTGCGAAAACGGGGCTTTTAGCGCGCAAGTATTGCGGGTTATGTCAATGATATTATGAATGTATTTCCTATTTTAATCCGTTTTTTGTATGTATATTTCGCCGTCGTTTTTGCCATCCAACAACCTTGTTCGGCAAGTCATCCGTAACCCTGTGCGAATCCGAGGCAAAAAATTTTTATGCTTGCCCCTTGATGCCGGAGTGGGCGACCCCATCTTGTAGTCAACCGCAGTGAAGAACCTGAAAAAAAATGATGTCTGGGCAGTTGAAACCGCACGTTTCGCCCTTATTACAGGTTCACAACCACATGTTGATCGAATTTTTAGTGGAGACGTTTAGATGGGTAAAATTATTGGTATCGACCTGGGTACTACCAACTCTTGTGTAGCGATTATGGATGGCACTACTGCACGCGTGCTGGAGAACGCCGAAGGCGATCGCACCACGCCTTCTATCATTGCCTATACCCAGGATGGTGAAACTCTGGTTGGTCAGCCGGCTAAACGTCAGGCAGTGACAAACCCGCAAAACACCCTGTTTGCGATTAAACGCCTGATTGGCCGCCGCTTCCAGGACGAAGAAGTTCAGCGTGACGTTTCTATCATGCCATACAAAATTGTTGCCGCAGACAATGGCGACGCATGGCTGGATGTGAAAGGCACCAAAACTGCACCGCCGCAGATCTCTGCTGAAGTGCTGAAGAAAATGAAGAAAACGGCTGAAGATTACCTGGGTGAACCGGTAACTGAAGCGGTTATCACCGTACCGGCTTACTTTAACGATGCGCAGCGTCAGGCAACCAAAGATGCCGGCCGTATCGCCGGTCTGGAAGTTAAACGTATCATCAACGAACCAACCGCGGCCGCGCTGGCTTACGGTCTGGATAAAGAAGTGGGCAACCGTACTATCGCGGTTTACGACCTCGGTGGTGGTACTTTCGATATCTCGATTATCGAAATCGACGAAGTTGATGGCGAAAAAACCTTTGAAGTTCTGGCGACCAACGGTGATACCCACCTGGGCGGCGAAGACTTCGATACTCGTCTGATCAACTACCTCGTTGATGAGTTCAAGAAAGATCAGGGCATTGACCTGCGCAACGACCCGCTGGCCATGCAGCGCCTGAAAGAAGCCGCTGAGAAAGCGAAGATTGAACTGTCTTCTGCTCAGCAGACCGACGTTAACCTGCCGTACATCACTGCAGACGCGACCGGTCCGAAACACATGAACATCAAAGTGACTCGCGCGAAACTGGAAAGCCTGGTAGAAGACCTGGTTAACCGTTCCATCGAGCCGCTGAAAGTCGCTCTGCAGGATGCCGGTCTGTCCGTTTCCGATATCAACGACGTGATCCTCGTTGGTGGTCAGACTCGTATGCCGATGGTGCAGAAGAAAGTGGCCGAGTTCTTTGGTAAAGAACCGCGTAAAGACGTTAACCCGGATGAAGCCGTGGCGATCGGTGCTGCCGTTCAGGGCGGTGTACTGACTGGCGATGTGAAAGACGTTCTGCTGCTCGACGTAACCCCGCTGTCGCTGGGTATCGAAACCATGGGCGGCGTGATGACTGCGCTTATCAGCAAAAACACCACCATCCCGACCAAGCACAGCCAGGTGTTCTCTACCGCTGAAGACAACCAGTCTGCGGTAACCATCCATGTGCTGCAGGGTGAGCGTAAACGCGCGTCTGATAACAAATCTCTGGGTCAGTTCAACCTGGATGGTATTAACCCGGCGCCGCGCGGCATGCCGCAGATCGAAGTGACCTTCGACATCGATGCTGACGGTATCCTGCACGTCTCCGCGAAAGACAAAAACAGCGGTAAAGAGCAGAAGATCACCATCAAAGCGTCTTCCGGTCTGAATGAAGAAGAAATTCAGAAAATGGTTCGCGAAGCAGAAGCTAACGCCGAATCTGACCGTAAGTTCGAAGAGCTGGTACAGACCCGCAACCAGGGCGACCATCTGCTGCACAGCACTCGTAAGCAGGTTGAAGAAGCAGGCGATAAACTACCGGCTGACGACAAAACTGCCATTGAGTCTGCGCTGACCGCGCTGGAATCTTCTCTGAAAGGCGAAGACAAAGCGGATATCGAAGCGAAAATGCAGGCGCTGGCGCAGGCTTCTCAGAAGCTGATGGAAATTGCTCAGCAGCAGCACGCTCAGCAGCAGGCGGGTTCCGCTGACGCTCAGGCGAGCAACGCGAAAGACGACGATGTTGTCGACGCTGAGTTCGAAGAAGTGAAAGATAAAAAATAATCGCCCTTTGAACGGGTAAAACACTGGCACGGGCGAAGAGGTTTCCTCTCCGCCCGTGCACGCATGTTAAGGGGCTGAAAAACACCGATGGCAAAGCAAGATTACTACGAGATTTTAGGCGTTTCCAAAACAGCGGAAGAGCGTGAAATCAAAAAGGCTTATAAGCGCCTGGCCATGAAATATCACCCGGACCGCAACCAGGGTGATAAAGAGGCTGAAGCCAAATTTAAAGAAATCAAAGAAGCGTATGAAATCCTGACTGATGCCCAGAAGCGTGCGGCCTATGATCAGTACGGCCACGCGGCCTTCGAACAGGGCGGCATGGGCGGCGGCGGCGGTTTTGGCGGCGGTGCCGACTTCAGCGATATCTTTGGCGATGTTTTCGGCGATATCTTTGGCGGCGGGCGTGGTCGTCAGCGCGCGGCACGCGGCGCCGATCTCCGTTACAACATGGAGCTGACGCTGGAAGAAGCGGTGCGCGGCGTCACTAAAGAGATCCGTATTCCGACGCTGGAAGAGTGCGACGTCTGCCACGGTAGCGGCGCCAAGGCCGGCAGCAAACCGCAGACCTGTCCGACCTGTCATGGCGCAGGCCAGGTGCAGATGCGCCAGGGCTTTTTTGCGGTACAGCAGACCTGTCCGCACTGCCAGGGACGCGGTACGCTGATTAAAGATCCGTGCAATAAATGTCATGGCCATGGCCGCGTAGAAAAGACCAAAACCCTGTCGGTTAAAATTCCGGCGGGCGTGGATACCGGTGACCGGATCCGTCTGGCGGGCGAAGGCGAGGCCGGCGAACATGGCGCGCCGGCAGGCGATCTGTACGTTCAGGTTCAGGTGAAGCAGCACGCTATCTTTGAGCGTGAAGGCAATAACCTGTACTGCGAAGTTCCGATCAACTTCACCATGGCGGCGCTGGGCGGTGAGATCGAGGTCCCAACGCTCGACGGCCGCGTGAACCTGAAAATTCCAGGTGAAACCCAGACCGGCAAGCTGTTCCGCATGCGTGGAAAAGGCGTGAAATCCGTTCGCGGCGGTGCGCAGGGCGATCTGCTGTGCCGCGTGGTGGTGGAGACGCCGGTGGGGCTGAATGAGAAGCAGAAGCAGCTGCTGAAAGAGCTTCAGGAGAGCTTCGGCGGTCCGACCGGGGAAAACAACAGCCCGCGTTCGAAAAGCTTCTTTGACGGCGTGAAGAAGTTCTTCGACGACCTGACCCGCTAATTCCACCTTTGTTGATATCCGGCCCGGGCCTTTGCTGCCCGGGCTTTTTTTCGCCTTAGAACTCCCCTTTAACTCGTAAAAAGCGAATATTAGCGCAACTTAAATCTGATTTTTTCGAGTTATCAGTATGTGTATTATGCTTTTATCGAGTTATTCACCAACAGGATGAAAGTAAAAGTGAAACATCTGCAACGATTCTTTAGTAGCGATGCTTCCGGCGGCATTGTCTTAATTATCGCCGCCGCGCTGGCGATGGTGATGGCCAATACCAGCGTGACCAGCGGTCTGTATCACTCCTTCCTTGATACGCCAGTACAGCTGCGTGTGGGCGCGCTGGAGATCAACAAGAACATGCTGTTATGGATCAATGATGCCCTGATGGCGGTTTTCTTTTTGCTGATTGGCCTGGAGGTCAAGCGCGAGCTGATTCAGGGGTCGCTGGCGAGCCGCCGTCAGGCGGTCTTCCCGGTGATAGCCGCGCTGGGCGGCATGATCGTCCCGGCGCTGGTCTACCTGGCCTTTAACGCCCAGGATCCTGTCGCCAGAGAAGGGTGGGCGATCCCGGCGGCGACGGATATTGCCTTTGCCCTCGGCGTGCTGGCGCTGTTAGGTAGCCGGGTCCCGACGGCGCTGAAGATTTTCCTGATGGCGCTGGCGATTATTGATGACCTCGGGGCTATCGTGATTATCGCGCTGTTTTATACCCACGACCTGTCCATGCTCTCGCTGGGCGTGGCGGCGGCGGCGATCGCGGTGCTGGTGGCCCTGAATCTGAGCGGCGTGCGGCGTACCGGGATCTATATTCTGGTTGGCGCGGTGCTGTGGACGGCGGTGCTGAAGTCTGGCGTTCACGCGACCCTTGCCGGGGTGATTGTCGGCTTTATGATCCCGCTCGAGGAAAAGCATGGCAAGTCGCCGGCCAAAGCGCTTGAGCATGTCCTGCACCCGTGGGTGGCGTTTATGATCCTGCCGCTGTTTGCCTTCGCGAACGCGGGGGTCTCACTGCAGGGGGTCACCCTTGCCGGGCTGACGTCGCTCCTGCCGCTGGGCATTATGGCTGGCCTGTTTATCGGTAAGCCGCTGGGGATTAGCCTGTTCTGCTGGCTGGCCCTGAAGCTGAAGTGGGCTTCGCTGCCGGAGGGAACCACCTGCAAGCAAATTATGGCGGTGGGGATCCTGTGCGGGATTGGCTTTACGATGTCGATTTTCATCGCCACCCTGGCCTTTGGCAGCGTGGATCCCGCGTTGATCAACTGGGCTAAGCTGGGCATCCTGATCGGCTCAGTGCTATCAGCGGTCGTCGGCTACCTCATACTGCGTCAGCGCGTGACGGATACTCGCCTCGCGGTATAACCTTTTTGCAGGAGAGCCCGCCAGGCTCTCCTGGACATTATCAGGGAGAGAAGCATGTCACATATTAACTACAATCATCTGTACTACTTCTGGCACGTGTATAAAGAAGGGTCCGTCGTGGGCGCGGCGGAGGCGCTGTTTCTGACGCCGCAGACCATTACCGGGCAGATCAAAGCCCTGGAGGAGCGCCTGCAGGGAAAATTATTTAAGCGAAAGGGAAGGGGGCTTGAGCCGAGCGAGCTGGGGGAGCTGGTTTTTCGCTATGCCGACCGGATGTTTACCCTCAGCCAGGAGATGCTCGACATCGTCAACTATCGCAAAGAGTCGAACCTGCTGTTTGACGTCGGCGTGGCCGATGCGCTCTCGAAACGGCTGGTCAGCGGCGTGCTGGATGCCGCTGTCGTTGAGAGCGAGCAGATTCATCTGCGCTGTTTTGAATCCACTCATGAGCTGCTGCTGGAGCAGCTGAGCCAGCATAAGCTCGACATGATTATCTCTGACTGCCCGATCGACTCGACGCAGCAGGAAGGGCTATTTTCGGTGAAGATCGGCGAGTGCAGCGTCAGCTTCTGGTGCATGAATCCGGCGCCGACGAAGCCGTTCCCGGCCTGCCTCGAAGAGCGGCGGCTGCTGATCCCCGGCCGGCGATCGATGCTGGGACGTAAGCTGCTGAACTGGATTAACGTGCAGGGCCTGAAGGTGGAGATCCTCGGCGAGTTTGACGACGCGGCGCTCATGAAAGCCTTCGGCGCCGCACATAATGCGATATTTGTCGCGCCGACGCTCTACGCGCATGATTTCTACCATGATGAATCGATTGTCGAAATTGGCCGTATGGATAGCGTGATGGAGGAATATCACGCTATTTTCGCTGAACGAATGATTCAGCACCCGGCGGTACAGCGTATCTGTAATCGCGATTATTCGTCGCTGTTCACCGAACCCCGATAGCCGGAAGGCGTGGGCTGGCGTGGCTCAGATCGCGCCAGCGTGCGCTACCGGGGGAAGATGGTGGGCATAAAAAAACCCGCTTTCGCGGGTTTCTTTAACAAAGTTCAGCAAGCAGGCGATTAAGCCAGTTTGTTGATCTGTGCAGTCAGGTTTGCTTTATGACGCGCAGCTTTGTTTTTGTGGATCAGACCTTTAGCAGCCTGACGGTCCACGATCGGTTGCATTTCGTTAAATGCTTTCTGTGCAGCAGCTTTGTCGCCAGCTTCGATAGCTGCGTATACTTTCTTGATGAAAGTACGCATCATAGAGCGACGGCTTGCGTTGTGCTTGCGAGCCTTTTCAGACTGAACGGCGCGCTTCTTAGCTGATTTGATATTAGCCAAGGTCCAACTCCCAAATGTGTTCTATATGGACAATTCAAAGGCCGAGGAATATGCCCGTTTAGCCTTCTTTTGTCAATGGATTTGTGCAAATAAGCGCCGTTTAACACCACAGCGCTTCATTACGTAGTGATGGCGCAAGATTCTACCAGCTTGTTGCAGGCGAATACAGCTTTTCCACCATAAAAATCGCCGGGCGCGGCCAGTTTTCACGCTTTCTCGCGCTGAGTGAATGAATTCCTGAGAACTTTCGTTGCCGAGGTGCAATCGCTGGTTAACGTTGACAGTTGTACAAGGTATACTCGGACGATTTTCACTGTTTTGAGCCAGACATGAAGCTGATACGCGGCATACATAATCTCAGTCAGGCCCCGCACGGGTGCGTGCTGACCATTGGTAATTTCGACGGCGTGCATCGTGGGCATCAGGCGCTGCTGCAGCGGTTGCGCGAAGAGGGCCGCCAGCGCGGTTTACCGGTCGTGGTGATGATTTTTGAACCCCAGCCGCTGGAGCTCTTTGCCGCTGATAAAGCCCCGGCGCGATTGACCCGCCTGCGTGAAAAGCTGGGCTATCTGGCTGAAAGCGGGGTTGACTATGTATTGTGCGTTCGCTTTGACCGCCGGTTCGCCGCGCTAACCGCGCAGGATTTTATCAGTGAACTGCTGGTGCGTCGCCTGGGCGTGCAGTTCCTCGCCGTTGGTGACGATTTCCGCTTTGGCGCTGGTCGCCAGGGGGATTTCTTGTTATTACAAAAGGCGGGGGCGGAATATGGCTTCGACGTCACCAGTACCCAAACCTTCTGCGAAGGCGGGGTGCGAATCAGCAGCACGGCGGTACGCCAGGCGCTGGCCGATGACGATCTCCTGCTGGCGGAGACGCTGCTCGGCCATCCGTTTAGCATCTCCGGACGCGTCGTGCATGGTGATGAACTAGGCCGAACCATAGGTTTTCCGACGGCGAACTTACCGCTGCGTCGTCAGGTTTCCCCGGTTAAAGGGGTCTATGCGGTAGAAGTGACAGGGCTGGGTGACAAACCGATAGCGGGCGTCGCCAATATTGGCACCCGTCCAACGGTTGCGGGCGTGCGTCAGCAGCTCGAAGTACATCTGTTGGACGTTGTAATGGACCTCTACGGTCGCCATATCAATGTAATACTGCGTAAAAAGATACGTAACGAGCAGCGGTTTGCGTCGCTGGACGAGCTGAAGGCGCAAATCGCACGTGATGAGTTAACGGCCCGCGAATTATTTGGGCTGACCAGCCAGGCCTGAGCCACTGGTGTTTATCAAACCGAAATACGGAACCGAGAATCTGATGAGTGACTATAAATCGACCCTGAATTTGCCGGAAACAGGGTTCCCTATGCGTGGCGACCTCGCCAAACGCGAACCGGGAATGCTGGCGCGTTGGACCGATGATGACCTGTACGGCATCATTCGTGCAGCCAAAAAAGGCAAAAAAACCTTCATTCTGCATGATGGCCCTCCTTATGCGAATGGCAGCATTCATATTGGTCACTCGGTAAACAAGATTCTGAAAGACATTATCGTTAAGTCCAAAGGACTGACGGGCTATGACTCGCCTTACGTTCCGGGCTGGGACTGCCACGGTCTGCCGATCGAGCTGAAAGTGGAGCAGGAATACGGCAAGCCGGGTGAGAAATTTACCGCTGCCGAATTCCGCGCTAAGTGCCGCGAATATGCCGCCGAGCAGATCGATGGCCAGCGTAAAGACTTTATCCGTCTCGGCGTGCTGGGCGACTGGTCGCATCCGTACCTGACCATGGACTTCAAAACCGAAGCCAACATCATCCGCGCGCTGGGCAAAATCATCGGTAATGGCCACCTGCATAAAGGCGCCAAACCGGTGCACTGGTGCGTAGACTGCCGTTCCGCGCTGGCGGAAGCGGAAGTGGAGTATTACGACAAAACCTCTCCGTCTATCGATGTCGCGTTCCACGCGGTAGACAAAGCCGCGGTACTGGCGAAATTCGGCGTAGCCGACGTCAACGGTCCGGTGTCGCTGGTTATCTGGACCACCACGCCGTGGACCCTGCCGGCCAACCGCGCTATCTCTCTGTCTCCTGAGTTCGACTATGCGCTGGTGCAGGTTGACGGCCAGGCGCTGATCCTGGCGAAAGACCTGGTTGAGAGCGTAATGAAGCGCGTTGGCGCGACGGACTACACTATTCTGGCGGCGGTACAAGGTTCTGAGCTTGAGCTGATGCGCTTTAAGCATCCGTTCCTCGATTTCGACGTGCCGGCGATCCTTGGCGACCACGTGACGCTGGATGCCGGTACCGGTGCGGTGCATACCGCTGGCGGCCACGGTCCGGACGACTACACCATCAGCCAGAAATACGGTCTGGAAATCGCCAACCCGGTTGGCCCGGACGGCGCTTACCTGCCTGGCACCTGGCCGTCTCTGGACGGCATTAATGTTTTCAAAGCCAATGACATCATCGTTGAGATGCTGCGTGAGCGTGGCGCGCTGTTACACGTTGAGAAACTGCAGCACAGCTATCCATGCTGCTGGCGCCACAAGTCGCCGATCATCTTCCGCGCCACTCCGCAGTGGTTCGTGAGCATGGATCAGAAAGGCCTGCGCGCGCAGTCGCTGAAAGAGATCAAAGGCGTGCAGTGGATCCCGGACTGGGGCCAGGCGCGTATCGAATCGATGGTCGCTAACCGCCCTGACTGGTGTATCTCCCGTCAGCGCACCTGGGGCGTGCCGATGTCGCTGTTCGTGCATAAAGAAACCCATGAACTGCACCCGCGTACCCTTGAACTGATGGAAGAAGTGGCAAAACGCGTTGAAGTTGACGGCATCCAGGCGTGGTGGGATCTCGATTCCCGCGACATTCTTGGCGATGACGCCGACAGCTATGAGAAAGTGCCGGATACCCTCGACGTCTGGTTTGACTCCGGGTCGACCCACTCTTCCGTGGTTGACGTGCGTCCGGAATTCGCCGGTCACGCCGCCGATATGTATCTGGAAGGTTCTGACCAGCATCGCGGCTGGTTCATGTCCTCGCTGATGATTTCCACGGCGATGAAAGGCAAAGCGCCATATCGTCAGGTACTGACCCACGGCTTCACCGTCGACGGTCAGGGCCGCAAAATGTCCAAGTCTATCGGCAACACCGTTAGCCCGCAGGACGTGATGAACAAGCTCGGCGCCGATATCCTGCGCCTGTGGGTGGCTTCCACCGACTACACCGGCGAAATGGCGGTCTCTGACGAGATCCTCAAACGCGCCGCCGACAGCTATCGTCGTATCCGTAATACCGCGCGCTTCCTGCTGGCGAACCTTAACGGTTTCGATCCGGCGAAAGACATGGTTAAACCGGAAGAGATGGTGGTGCTGGACCGCTGGGCGGTCGGCTGCGCGCAGGCGGCACAGGAAGATATCCTGAAAGCCTACGAATCCTACGACTTCCATGAAGTGGTGCAGCGCCTGATGCGCTTCTGCTCCATCGAGATGGGCTCGTTCTACCTCGACATCATCAAAGACCGCCAGTACACCGCCAAGGCGGACAGCGTGGCGCGTCGCAGCTGCCAGACCGCGCTGTTCCATATCGTGGAAGCGCTGGTGCGCTGGATGGCGCCGATCATGTCCTTCACCGCAGATGAAATCTGGGGCTATCTGCCGGGCGAGCGTGAGAAATATGTCTTCACCGGCGAGTGGTATGAAGGTCTGTTCGGCCTGGCCGACGACGAAGCGATGAACGACGATTTCTGGGACGAGCTGCTGAAGGTGCGTGGCGAAGTCAACAAGGTGATCGAGCAGGCGCGTGCGGATAAGAAAGTCGGCGGCTCGCTGGAAGCGGCAGTCACGCTGTATGCTGATGCCGATCTGGCGGCTAAGCTCAATGCGCTGGGCGATGAATTGCGATTTGTCCTGTTGACCTCCGGGGCGAACGTCGCAGACTATGCGAGCGCGTCCGCTGATGCGCAGCAAAGCGAACTGCTCAAAGGGCTGAAAGTCGCATTGAGTAAAGCTGAAGGTGAGAAATGCCCGCGCTGCTGGCATTACACCACCGATATCGGCAAGGTGGCGGAACACGCGGAAATCTGCGGACGCTGTGTGAGCAACGTCGCCGGTGACGGCGAGCAACGTAAATTCGCCTGATGAGTAAATCGATCTGTTCAACGGGGCTACGCTGGCTGTGGGTGGTCGTAGCCGTGCTGATTATCGATCTGGGCAGCAAATTCCTGATCCTCCAGAACTTCGCTCTGGGGGAGACGGTTCCGCTGTTCCCGTCGCTTAATCTGCATTATGCCCGCAACTATGGCGCGGCCTTTAGCTTTCTCGCCGACAGCGGCGGCTGGCAGCGCTGGTTCTTTTCCGGGATCGCGATCGGCATTTGCGTAGTACTGACGGTGCTGATGTACCGTTCGAAGGCGACGCAAAAGCTGAACAATATTGCCTACGCGCTGATTATCGGCGGCGCGCTGGGCAACTTGTTCGATCGCCTGTGGCATGGCTTTGTGGTCGATATGATAGACTTCTACGTCGGCGACTGGCATTTTGCCACCTTCAACCTCGCCGATAGCGCGATCTGCATCGGCGCAGCGCTGATTGTGCTGGAAGGCTTCCTGCCGAAACCGACTGTGAAAGAGCAGGCGTAAATCTCAATGCCGGGTGACGTGACGCTTACCCGGCCTACAGAATTTTTGGCCCCCGTAGGCCCGGTAAGCGTAATGCCGCCGGGCACCGGGTGACCTAAACAAGCGAGCAATTTGCATGTCTAAATCCGTACAGAGCAACAGCGCGGTACTGGTGCACTTCACTCTGAAACTGGACGACGGCTCCACTGCCGAGTCCACCCGCAGCAACGGCAAACCGGCGCTGTTTCGCCTCGGCGACACCTCTTTGTCTGAAGGGCTGGAGCAACAGCTTCTCGGTTTGAAAGAGGGGGAGAAAAAGGCCTTTTCGCTGGAGCCTGACGCCGCCTTTGGCGTACCCAGCCCGGACCTGATTCAGTATTTCTCTCGCCGCGAGTTTATCGACGCTGGCGAGCCGGAGATCGGCGCGATTATGCTCTTTACCGCAATGGATGGCAGCGAAATGCCTGGCGTGATCCGCGAAGTGAACGGCGATTCCATCACCGTTGACTTCAACCATCCGCTGGCCGGGCGCACTGTTCATTTTGATATTGAAGTGCTGGAGATCGATCCGGCGCTGGAGGAGTAACATGCAGATCCTGTTGGCTAACCCGCGCGGTTTTTGCGCTGGCGTTGACCGCGCTATCAGCATTGTAGAAAACGCGCTGACGCTGTATGGCGCACCGATCTATGTTCGTCATGAAGTGGTGCACAACCGCTATGTGGTGGATAGCCTGCGCAAGCGTGGCGCCATTTTTATCGAACAGATCAGCGAAGTGCCGGACGGCGCGATCCTGATTTTCTCCGCCCACGGCGTGTCGCAGGCGGTACGCAACGAAGCGAAGAGCCGCGACCTGACGGTATTCGATGCCACCTGTCCGCTGGTGACCAAAGTCCATATGGAAGTCGCCCGCGCCAGCCGCCGCGGCGAAGAGTCGATTCTGATTGGCCATGCCGGCCATCCGGAAGTCGAAGGCACCATGGGACAGTACAACAACCCGCAAGGGGGGATGTACCTGGTCGAGTCGCCGGAAGACGTGCTGAAGCTGGAAGTGAAAAATGACGCCCGGCTGTCGTTTATGACCCAGACCACGCTCTCCGTCGACGATACCTCGGATGTGATTGACGCCCTGCGCGCGCGTTTTCCGAAAATCGTCGGCCCGCGCAAAGACGACATTTGCTATGCCACCACTAACCGTCAGGAAGCCGTGCGCGCGCTGGCGGAGCAGGCTGACGTAGTGCTGGTGGTCGGGTCGAAAAACTCCTCCAACTCTAACCGCCTCGCCGAGCTGGCGCAGCGGATGGGTAAGGCGGCTTACCTGATTGACGACGCCTCCGATATCCAGGAAGCGTGGGTCAAGGATGCGGCCTGCGTCGGCGTGACGGCGGGCGCGTCGGCGCCGGATATTCTGGTGCAGAACGTCATTACCCGCCTGCAGGAGCTGGGCGGCGGCGAAGCCGTGCCGCTGGAAGGCCGGGAAGAGAATATCGTCTTTGAAGTGCCGAAAGAGCTGCGTGTGGATGTCCGTGAAGTAGAGTAAGTTCTTTCCTCCAGCAGTATGAGAAGATGCCAGACTTAACGTCTGGCATTTTTTTAGGGAGAAACCATGCGCTTACCAATCATTCTTGATACCGATCCGGGCATCGACGATGCCGCCGCCATTGCCGCGGCGCTGTTCGCGCCTGAGCTGGATCTGCAGTTGATGACCACCGTAGCGGGCAATGTCTCGGTGGAGAAGACGACCCGTAACGCGCTGCAATTGCTGCATTTCTGGAATGCCGATGTACCGCTGGCGCAGGGCGCGTCGATGCCGCTGGTGCGTCCGTTGCGCGACGCCGCCTCGGTGCATGGCGAATCCGGCATGGAGGGGTATGACTTTGTTGAGCATCAACGTCAACCGCTGGCGAAGCCGGCCTTCCAGGCGATCCGTGATGCGCTTATGCATGCTGCCGAGCCGATCACCCTGGTGGCGATTGGTCCGCTGACCAATATAGCGCTACTGCTGACCCAGTACCCGGAATGTGTGTTTAATATTCGCCGGCTGGTGATCATGGGCGGCTCGGCGGGCCGCGGCAACTTCACGCCGAATGCGGAATTCAATATCGCTATCGACCCGGAGGCCGCCGCGAAAGTGTTCCACAGCGGGCTGGAGATTGTGATGTGCGGGCTGGACGTCACCAACCGGGCGCTGCTGGCGGCGGATTATCTGGCGACGCTGCCGACGCTGAACCAGACCGGTAAAATGCTCCATGCGCTGTTTAGCCACTATCGCAGCGGCAGCATGAGCAGCGGTCTGCGCATGCACGACTTGTGCGCTATTGCGTGGCTGGCCCGCCCGGAACTGTTCACTCTCCAGCCGTGCTTTGTGGCGGTGGAGACGCAGGGGACCTGGACCGCCGGCACCACGGTGGTGGATATCGAAGGACGACTGGGCCAGCCGGCGAACGCCCAGGTGGCGCTGGACATAGACGTCGAAGGGTTTCAGCGCTGGGCGGCGGAGGTGATTGCCCTGGCGCCGTGATATATCACTCGATTTTCAAGGAGAGAAGCAATGACCTATGGACAGGCGTATTTGAGCGGCTGGAAAGAGACCTTTAACTTTAGTGGCCGCGCCAGCCGGCAGCAGTTCTGGACGTTTTTTCTCATCAATGTATTGATCGCCGCCGCGCCAGTGGCCGCCTGGAGTCTGGCCACCCTTGTTGACCCTCACTACGGGATCCTCAGTTTTGTTGTCATACCCTTTGCGGCGCTGTGGCTGCTGTTGATGGCGATCCCCCTGCTGGCTGTAGGCTGCCGGCGAATGCATGATATCGGCCGCTCCGGGATCTGGTTTGTGTTGGGAGTTATCATTCCGTGGTTTGCAATTATTTCGCTGGCTCTGTGCTGCCTGCGTTCAGCGCCGGCACCGTCTCGCTGAGATAATCAATCATCGCCCGCATCCTGGCGGGCATATGTTTATCTCCCGCCCACAGCAGCCACAGGTCGCCGGAGTAGCTGCTGATAAATTCCCACTCGGGCAGCACCTGCACGATGTCGCCCTTCGCCAGCGCCTCACGGGCGGTGAACAGCGGCAGGCTGCCGATCCCTAAATGCTGTCTGACCGCGTCGAGGCGTACGGCGGTATGGTTGGCGGCGTACCGCCCGTAGGTTTGCACCGTTTCTGTTTTGCCTTCCCGACGGAACTTCCAGCGCGCATCGGCGGGCGTTTCGCCAAGGCTAATGCAGCTATGCGCGCGCAGATCCTGCGGCGTGTACGGCGTACCGTGCTGCTGTAAATAGGCCTCAGTGGCGCAGATAACGTGCCTGATTGGCATCAGCGGTTTGCCATGCAGGCCGGGGGAGGGGGTATCGGTGATGCGTAGCGCCAGATCAATACCGTCATCGATAAAATCGAGAGGGCGATCTTCCAGCCGCAGGCAGACGTCCACCTGCGGGTAGCGGTGGAAAAACGCCATCATCAGCGGGTGGATCACAAAGCGGCCGACGGCTTTCGGGACGCTGAGCGTCAGCTTTCCCTGGGCGACCGTTTGGCGACTGCCTGCGGAATCCATTGCCTGTCGCGCCGCTTCCAGCATCTGCTGGGCATGCTGATACACCGTTTCCCCGGCATCGCTAAGACGCAGCTTGCGGGTGGTACGCTGCAGCAGTTTGCAGCCCATCTCTCGCTCCAGCCGTGACACGCTGCGGCTAACGGCTGAAGGGGTAATGCCGTTCTGGCGGGCGACGGCGGAGAAGCTGCCCTGGTCGACTATCTGAACGAAAAGAGCGAGGTCGGGCAGGAGGTTCAGATTCATTTGTGCTCCCGGAGCAAGAGTGCATTGGCTGGTGGTGGGATTATCGCTGTCGGCATTAATAATATACTGGCCGGACAGAGAGGAGAATCACTATGACTGAACGGGTTTATTACACCAGCGATGCTACCGACGGGCGCGCCCAGATCATCGCCTGCACTGCAGAAGCGGATGGCCGTTACGCCATCGAACTGGATCGGACGCTGTTTCACCCGCAAGGGGGCGGTCAACCGGCGGACCGTGGATGGATTGCCGGGCAGGTGGTTGAGACGGTGGCTGTGCGCGGCGAAAGGGTGCTGCATATTCTGTCGCAACCCCTTCCCCTCGGTGAAGTGGAGATGAAAATTGATGCCTCCGCGAGACAGCTGCATGCTCGTCTGCATTCTGCCGGCCACCTGCTTGGCCTGGCGGGCGAACAGCTTGGCTGGCAACCGGTGAAAGCGCACCACTGGCCCGGCGAAGGGCGGATAACCTTTGCCAGCAGGAATAGCGCCGCGCTGCCGGACGCCAGTGCGCTACTGGCGTTAGTAAAGGCATGGCAGGCGCAGGACTTACCGCGTCAGGTGACGTTCGCTGATGGCATGCGCAAGGTGGGATTCGGCGAGCTGCCAGCCTATCCCTGCGGAGGCACCCACGTCGCCCGTCTGGCGGAGCTGGGCGACATTGTCATTAGTCAGATTAAGATGAAGAAGGGGCAGCTGGTGGTCAGCTACACCCTGGCGTAAGCGTTTTATCTCTGCTCAGGATAGGTCTGCTTGCCGTGATAGATACGCTCAGGTCGGCCAACCTTGCCGTAGCTGATTTCCGCTTCCAGAAAGTCGTTCTTTACTCCTTGTTCCAGATAACGGCGAGCGGTGGTTTTGCTGCTGCCGAGGATACGGGCCAGCGAGTCGGCGGTATGCACCACCGTCGGGTCGGCAAACAGCTGGAGCACGCGCTGAAAGGTGCTTTCATCGATCCCGCGCAGTGGTGCGCTGGCGGGTTCCGTTTGTTCCCGGGCCTGAATATTAAACAGCGCGTCGACATGGAGCTGGCTGGCCTGTTCACTGGAGCGCAGCGAGCTACGATAGCGGGCAAAGCGCTCCAGCGTGTGCTGCAGGCGCTGATAGTGCACCGGCTTAATCAGGTAATCAAACACCCCAAGACGCAGCGCTTCGCTGATGGTTTCCATGTGATTATCCGCGGTAATAAAGATAATCCGTCCCTTGTAATGTGTACTGACTGCATGGCGGATCAGATCGATACCTTTGCCGTCGGGTAAAAAATTATCCAGCAGGATCAGCTGCGGTTGATACAGTCTGAGCTGTTTCCTGGCGCTCTCAAGCTTATCCGCAATACCAATGACGTCGAACTGGGGAAACTGTTTAATGTTATCCACCAGGATCTCCGCCAGCATAGGTTCGTCTTCAACAATAAGAGTAGTGATGCTATCCATGATGTTCATCTCGGGTCAGGGGGATATAAAGCGTAAAAATGGTGCCAAAAGGAATATTATTTTCGACGACGATACTGCCGCCTGCTTGTTCCACGTAGCTGCGTACCAGCCAGAGTCCGATACCATGATCTTTGCTGGCGCTGCTGGTGACGCCGCGCTCGAAGATCCGATCGCGCAGCGCCTCGTCAATGCCGCATCCCTGGTCGGCGATCTCAATGATCACCTCCTGGCCATCACTGTTGATCAGGCATTCGATCTGTTTTGAACCCTGCGGTTGACGCAGGCTGGCATTGTAGGCGTTATCAAGTAGATTCCCCACGATCGAGATCCATTCGTTGTGCGAAAGGGCGGTAGGTAATCTATCAACGAAGCAGGCCGGATCGAAAATCAGCTCAAGTCCAAGCTCTTTGGCCCGGTAATATTTGCCGATCAACAGCCCGGCCAGGTGGTTGTCCTGGAAATTGCGTGCAATAAAATCGATCACCTTCTGGTGACTTTCCGACTGCTGTTGGATCAGTTCCAGCGCTTGGTTATAGCGTTTAAGAAACAGCAGACCGGCGATAGTGGAGATCAGATTGCGATGCTCATGCTGTACGGCGCGCAGGTTATCGGCATATTGTTGTACCTGGCTAAGCTGCAGGCTAAGGGTGTTGATATCGTCTTTGCTGCGAAAGCTGATCACCCAGCCCTGTGGCTCATTGTTTAAGATCACCGCCATCCGGCTGGCGATCACTTTGATCTGATTGAAGGTAACGATCTCGTCTTTTTTATTGGTCTGTGGCGCATCGTAGAAGAAGACCTCCTGCGAGATAACGCTGCTGATCCGTTTGCCGATAAGCGTCGGTTCCGGCTGACTCAAATTGAGCAGGCGACGCGCAGTCTGATTAATCGCAGTGATTTTATAATCGGAGTCGATGGCGATAAGCCCTTCGAACACCGATTCAAACAGCACGCTTTGCTGGATCAACAGCTGTGACAGCTGCTGGGGTTCCATATTGAGCATCTGTTTTTTGATATGCAGTGAGAAGCGGCGGGCGCAAAAGAGCAGAAGCAGTAACATGATGGCCATCGGGATCAGCAGCGAACTTATCTGCAGGCTGAGCCAGTTTTCCAGTTGCTCAATGGTATAGCCTACCGACACAATGCCGATCACCTTGCCGGTTGCGTCCTGAATCGGCGATTTACCGCGCAGCGACGATCCCAGCGAGCCTTTGCGCACTGACACGTAGCTTTTAGCGTTTATCAACGCCTCATCGCTATCGCCGCCTTCCATCGATTTGCCGATTTCATCAGGATTGACGTGATAGAGGCGCTGGCCGCTGGCATCACCGACGGTGATGTAGGTGGCGTCGGAGAACGAACGCATGGGGTCGATAAGGGCTTTGATTCTGGCGAGATCGCGTTTCTGCACTGCCTCCACCAGCTCCGGCATCGCCGAAATCTGCATCGCCTGAATCAGCGCCCGTTGCCCGACCTGATAATGCAGACGCTCCTCGGTAATGTCTGTCAGATACCATGACATCGCCAGCATGACGATCGTCGAGGTGAATAAGATCAGCAGGAAGATGCGATTCTGAAACGATCGCCTGGCAAACCAGTGGGTGATTTTTCGGGTATACATTGGGTAGATAGACATTAAATTGTTATTCTCCCCGTTTTGCGCCCCCGGCGCCGACAGGTGGAGCACAGAACAGAAAATTTCAGACATGTGCCCGGCCCCGTCATGCCAGGAGTGGGTATCAAATCAGCCCGGAGGTGGGGCGACAGCCACACCTCCGGGAAGGATGCCGGCCTACATCGCCAGCACGTACTTGAGCATCACCCCGGCGGCGATCGCCGAGCCGATCACCCCCGCCACGTTCGGACCCATCGCGTGCATCAGCAGGAAGTTCTGCCCGTCCGCTTCCAGACCCACCTTGTTCGACACCCGCGCCGCCATCGGCACCGCCGACACCCCCGCCGAGCCGATCAGCGGGTTGATTTTGTGCCGGCTGAACACGTTCATCAGCTTCGCCATCAGCACCCCGGCGGCGGTCCCCACGCAGAAGGCGATCACCCCCAGCACCAGGATCCCCAGCGTCTGCGGCTGCAGGAACTTGTCCGCCACCAGCTTGGCCCCCACCGACAGCCCGAGGAAGATGGTGACGATGTTGATCAGCGCGTTCTGCACCGTATCGCTCAGCCGCTCCACCACGCCGCTCTCGCGCATCAGGTTGCCGAAGCAGAACATCCCCAGCAGCGGCGCGGCGTCCGGCAGCAGGAGCGCCACCAGCAGCAACAGCACCGCCGGGAAGAGGATCTTCTCCCGCTTACTCACCGTGCGCAGCTGCACCATGCGGATCTTCCGCTCCTTATCCGTGGTCAGCGCCTTCATGATCGGCGGCTGGATCAGCGGCACCAGCGCCATATAGGAGTAGGCCGCCACCGCGATGGCCCCCAGCAGC
The DNA here is from genome assembly GCF_000742135.1 of Klebsiella pneumoniae. GTDB lineage: Bacteria > Pseudomonadota > Gammaproteobacteria > Enterobacterales > Enterobacteriaceae > Klebsiella > Klebsiella pneumoniae. The sequence continues at coordinate 526,831 of NZ_KN046818.1, forward strand.
TCCGGCGCCAGCTTGCCCGACAGGTAAATCGCCGTCGGGCCGTCGGCGCCGCCGATGATGCCGATGGCCGCCGCCTGCGGCAGGGTGAAGCTGATGATGCCGAAGTAGTTCAGCGTCAGCGCCCCGAGCACGGTGGCGAAGATCCCGAACTGCGCCGCCGCCCCCAGCAGCAGGGTGCGCGGGTTAGCCAGCAGCGGGCCGAAATCGGTCATCGCTCCGACGCCCATAAAGATGACCAGCGGCGCGATACCCGAGCCAATCGCCACCTTATAGAAGATGGCCAGCACCCCGGCGGAGTAGCCCATGTCCACCGCGAGGCTCTCCATCTGCCCCTGTACCGACGGCAGGGCCAGCGCCAGTGCCTCTTTGATGGCGTGGACGTCCGGCGCGCAGTGGAGCTTCGCGGCAATCACCGCCAGCTGCGCCGGGTCGTGGTGAGCCAGCAGGCTCTCCAGGGCGGTGAGCGCCAGCCCGGCCTCCGGAATATTGGAGAGCAGGCCGCCGAAGCCAATCGGCAGCAGCAGTAACGGCTCGAACTTCTTCGCAATCGCCAGCCAGAGCAGCAGCAGGCTGACCAGCAGCATCACCGCCTGGCCGGCGCCGAGGTGCATCAGCCCCATGCCCTGGATCAGGGCGTTCAGACTTTCCATTTCCGTTCCTTTTCCTTACGCCAGAGTCATCAGGGTGTCGCCGACCGCCACCGCGTCGCCGGCTTTCGCCGCGATACCGCGCACGGTCCCGGCCTGCGCGGCACGGATTTCGGTTTCCATCTTCATGGCTTCCAGAATCAGCAGCACCTCGCCTGCGGCCACCGTCTGGCCTTCGCTGGCCAGCACCTTCCAGATAGTGCCCGCCAGCGGGGCGGTCACCGGGGTACCGGCACCGGCCGGGGCGGCAGCGGCGGGTGCAGAGGCAGGAGCAGCCGCCGTCAACTGGCTGACGTCACCGCCGTCGCTGACTTTGACCACAAAGGCTTTGCCTTCCACCTCCACGGTGTAGACGCCGGAGGCGGCAGGTTTTTCTGCTTTTGCCACTGGCTGCGCGGCTTCCGCCTGCGGTACCGGCTCAAAGGCCACCGGGTTGTGGCGGTTTTCGAGGAACTTCAGGCCGGGCTGCGGGAACAGCGCCACGGTGAGCACGTCGTCGATGGCGTTTTCGGCAAGCGTGATGCCCTTCTCCTGTGCCTGGCGTTTCACATCCGCTTCCAGCTGCGCCAGCTCCGGCTTCAGCAGGTCGGCCGGGCGGCAGGTCACCGGGTCGGCGCCGTCGAGCACCCGCGCCTGCAGGGCGGCGTTCACCGGGGCCGGGGTGCGGCCGTACTCGCCCTTCAGGATACCGGCAGTCTCCTTCGCAATGGTTTTGTAGCGCTCGCCGCCCAGCACGTTGAGCACCGCCTGGGTGCCGACAATCTGCGAGGTCGGGGTCACCAGCGGGATGAAGCCGAGGTCCTCGCGCACGCGGGGGATTTCCGCCAGTACTTCATCCAGACGGTGGGCGGCGCTCTGCTGCTTCAGCTGGCTTTCGAGGTTGGTGAGCATCCCGCCCGGCACCTGGGCCACCAGGATACGGCTGTCGGTGCCCTTCAGCTGGCCTTCGAAGGCGTGGTACTTCTTACGCACCTCGCGGAAGTAGGCCGCGATGCTCTCCAGCCTGTGGATATTGAGGCCGGTGTCATATTGCGTGCCGGCGAGGGTGGCCACCAGCGCCTCGGTGGCCGGGTGGCCATAGGTGGCGCTCATCGAGGAGATGGCGGTATCGACGCCGTCGACCCCGGCTTCAATGGCCTTCAGCAGGGCCATCTCCGCCATCCCGGTGGTGGCATGGCAGTGCAGGTGCAGAGTGACGTCGTAGCGCTTCTTGATTTCGCTGACCAGCTCAAAGGCGGCATGCGGCGTCAGAATGCCGGACATGTCCTTGATGGCGACGGAGTCAACGCCGGTCTCCAGCAGCTGTTCGGTGAGGTCGAGCCAGGTCTGCAGGGTGTGCGCCGGGCTGGTGGTGTACGAAAGCGTACCCTGGGCGTGGGCGCCGTGGCGGCGGACCGCCTGCAGGGCGGCCTGCATGTTGCGCGGGTCGTTCATGGCATCAAAGACGCGGAAGACGTCCATGCCGTTTTTGACGGCGCGCTCCACGAAGCGCTCCACCACATCATCGGCGTAGTGGCGGTAGCCGAGCAGGTTCTGGCCGCGCAGCAGCATCTGCAGCGGAGTTTTCGGCATCGCCTTTTTCAGCTCGCGCAGGCGGACCCACGGGTCCTCGCCGAGAAAGCGGATGCAGGCGTCAAAGGTGGCGCCGCCCCAGCACTCCAGCGAGCGGTAGCCGACGTCGTCCAGCTGAGCGGCAACGGGCAGCATATCGTCGAGACGCAGACGGGTGGCGAACAGGGACTGGTGGGCGTCGCGCAGGACGACATCGGTAATGGCAACGGTCATGAATTCCTCCGTGAATTAAGGGTGAAGACGGCGATGGTGGTGAATGGCGGCGACAATCGCCGGCTTCAGGCGGGCGAAATCGTCGGCGGGCGCGACGGCGGCCGGCGCCGGTTTGGGGGCGGCAGGCGGCTCGGGAAACAGGCGGTTGACGGCGAGGGACATTCCCCGGATGGCAAAGATGAGCAGCAGCAGGAACACCAGTACAAAGCCCATGCCGAGACACATCAGGGTGAAGCCTTCGCCTAACAGGATGGCATTGTCAGTCATTTATACATCTCAAATAGGGGCACGATGACGCGCTGTCTGACAAGGTTTCTGGCGTTTCCGGCTAAGGAGCAGGGTGGATTTCCCTCTGCCGCTCCCGGCATGGGACCCTGATTCGTTCTTCACCTGTCAGTTCAACGTGCCATCGTGCGTATGGGTTAAATCATCATGCCGAACACGATGCTGGAGATGACCAGCACAATACCGCCGCCCAAACGGGAGGAGATTTGCGCATAAGAGATAAGGTTCATACGGTTACAGGCAGAGAGAACTTCCAGGTCGCCGGAGCCGCCGCGGTTGGCCATACACAGGCCTGCAGTGATGGCCGATTCTATTGGGAAGAAACCCATCAGCCAGCCACCGATCGCCGCGCCGAGCACCGCACCGATAACGATAATGGCGGCGATAACAACGTTAGCGAAGGTGATGGCGTTGATAATTTCCTGTAGGTCGGTGTAGCAGACGCCGACCCCGACCATCAGCACCCACAGCAGCTGTTTGGAGAAGAAATCAGACAAGCGTTTAGCACCGGCTTTGATTTCCGGTGAGCACAGCCCGGAGGCGTTCAGGGCGGCGACGATCAGCACCATCCACGCGAAATAGTGAATAGCCACACCGCCAATGCTGGGCAGAATTTTCTTCGCCACGACGTAGGCCAGCAGGAAGCAGGTAGTGGACAGCACCAGACCGACGGCGGTTTCGCGATGGGTGATTTGTCCCGCTTTCTCATCTTCTTCCACTTTGAACGAGGCTTTACGCACCAGTTCCCCTTCGCCGCTCAGCCAGGTGTGTTTTTTGCCGATGATATCGAGGACGGCGGCAAAGACGATGGCGAAGATGTTAGCGATGGTCAGAATAGCGATAGCGGTTGAGTAATACTCTTCGCGAGAACGACCGGTGACGGAGTGGTAAATCTCCGACAGGGGGACCGCGCCCGCGCCGTTACCGCCGCCCATGATCGGCAGGACGTACAGCATCATGATGCGATCCACTGGAATACCGAACACCAGGCCGATAGCGATGCCAAAAATAGACGCGCCGACAATGCCCATCAGGATAGTTGGAATATAGCCGAGCAGTGATTTCAGCAGCAGGCGGCGGTTTACCGACAGAATTGCTCCGGTAATTAATACCGCGATGAATAAGTTAAGGAAGTTACTCTTATCCATAACGTTGCTGATAGCATCGATTTCTTTCTGCGTAAAAATACCGGCGTAGACGAAATAAGCCGCCACCAGGAAAATCATCACCGGAGCGCCACCGATATATTTGTTGAATATTGGCAGGCGCTTGCCAATTTCCCCGAATATAGCGCCGATAATAAACATGATGGCAAAGCCGCCGACGATATCGGTGGGTAAAGCGTTATAAAAATGTGAAAGTAATAGTGTAATTAACGCAAATGCGTAAAGGGGGAGCGGCATGCCGAAGATTTTAAATCCCAGCAGATCGCTAACGCCCTTTTTCTCCGTCGCCGGAGCCTGACTCATGTTAGTCATAAACGTTATCCTGTTTATTGATGGAGTAGTAAGACCGGCGCATAGTAATAAATAGATCCAGGGGTAAGGTGTGATTATCTTCACTGAATACTCGTGTTTTTTATTAATTTAATTGTTTTTATGATTCTGAATTAATTAACAACATAAAAACCATAAAGCCAATTAAGCCACGAGAAAAACTGTGACTTAAATACAAGAATCCATAGCCGAACGCTGGCGAAATACAGTTCGTTTTGAAATGACGAAGCGCTAAAAAATGACACTGATATTAAAACGCGTTCAGCTATTAAAAGATAAACCGCGGCGAGAGGCGATCGATCGGTTTCTCCGCCAGCATCAACTGTCGTTAGAGGCCGACTGCGAAATGGCGATTATCGCCGAGTATCAGCAGCGGCTGGTCGGCTGCGGTGCTATCGCCGGCAATGTGCTGAAATGCATCGCCATCGATCCCTCGCTGCAGGGGGAGGGGCTGAGCCTTAAATTACTGACCGAGCTCCTGACGCTGGCCTATGAGCTGGGGCGCAGCGAACTGTTTTTGTTCACTAAACCTTGCAATGCCGCGTTATTTTCCGGCGCCGGCTTCTGGCCGATAGCCCAGGCGGGCGACCGCGCCGTGCTAATGGAAAATAGCCGCGAACGGCTGACTCGTTACTGTCGACAACTGGCGATGTACCGTCAGCCGGGAAGAAAAATCGGCGCTATCGTGATGAATGCCAATCCATTCACCCTCGGCCACCGCTGGTTGGTAGAACAGGCGGCCAGCCAGTGCGACTGGCTGCATCTGTTTGTGGTCAAAGAAGATGCGTCCTGCTTTTCCTATCACGATCGCTTCAAGCTCATTGAACAGGGGATTACCGGCATCGATAAGGTGACGCTGCATCCCGGTTCGGCGTATCTGATCTCGCGGGCGACGTTCCCCGGCTATTTCCTGAAAGAGCAGGGGGTGGTTGATGACTGCCACAGCCAGATTGACCTGCAGCTCTTCCGCGAGCGCCTGGCCCCGGCGCTGCAGATTACCCATCGCTTTGTCGGCACCGAGCCGCTGTGTCCCCTGACCCGTAATTACAACCAGCGCATGAAGTCACTACTGGAAGCGCCAGGCGACACGCCGCCCATTGAAGTAGTTGAGCTTGCGCGAATCGAAAAAAATGGTGGACCCGTGTCGGCCTCCCGAGTGCGCGAACTCTATCGACAGCGCAACTGGCAGGCGGTCGCGGCGCTGGTACCGCCGGGAACCCTCTCTTTTCTGATGCAACTGGCGGAAAGCGAACATCAAACCGCCTGATTTATACGCCCTAACTAAGGATTTTCCCCTATGGAAATGAAGATTGACGCCCTGGCCGGCACGCTGGAGTCCAGCGATGTGATGGTCAGGATTGGACCCGCGGCGCAGCCGGGCATTCAGCTGGAAATCGACAGCATTGTGAAACAACAGTTTGGCGCTGCGATTGAGCAGGTAGTGAGAGAAACGCTGGCTCAGCTTGGCGTGAAACAGGCCAACGTGGTGGTCGATGATAAAGGCGCGCTGGAATGTGTTTTGCGAGCTCGCGTACAGGCCGCGGCGCTGCGCGCGGCGCAACAGACCCAATTACAATGGAGCCAGCTATGAAACCACGTCGCAGTATGTTGTTCATCCCTGGCGCCAATGCCGCCATGTTAAGCACGTCATTCGTCTACGGCGCCGATGCGGTGATGTTCGACCTGGAAGATGCCGTTTCGCTGCGCGAGAAAGATACCGCTCGTCTGCTGGTGTATCAGGCGCTGCAGCATCCACTGTATCAGGATATCGAAACCGTGGTGCGCATTAACCCGCTGAATACGCCGTTCGGTCTTGCCGACCTTGAAGCGGTAGTCCGCGCGGGCGTGGATATGGTGCGTCTGCCGAAAACCGACAGCAAAGAAGATATCCATGAGCTGGAAGCGCATGTTGAGCGGATTGAACGCGAGTGCGGCCGGGAAGTGGGCAGCACCAAGTTAATGGCGGCGATCGAGTCGGCGCTGGGCGTGGTGAACGCGGTGGAAATCGCCCGCGCCAGCCCGCGTCTGGCGGCGATCGCGCTGGCGGCCTTCGATTACGTGATGGATATGGGCACCTCCCGCGGCGACGGTACTGAACTGTTCTACGCCCGCTGCGCTGTACTGCATGCCGCCCGCGTTGCCGGCATCGCCGCCTATGACGTGGTGTGGTCGGATATCAATAACGAAGAGGGCTTCCTGGCGGAAGCGAATCTGGCCAAAAACCTCGGTTTTAACGGCAAATCGTTGGTTAACCCACGACAAATTGAACTCCTGCATCAGGTCTATGCCCCGACGCGCAAAGAGGTCGATCACGCGCTGGAAGTGATTGCCGCGGCGGAAGAAGCCGAAACGCGAGGTCTGGGTGTGGTATCGCTGAACGGCAAGATGATCGATGGACCGATTATCGACCATGCTCGCAAAGTGGTGGCGCTCTCGGCTTCCGGTATTCGTGATTAAGGGGAATAAGATGAAAGACACAGTAGCAATGCTTAATCAGCAGTACGTGATGCCGAATGGACTGACATCTTATGCCGGCGTAACGGCGAAAAGTCCCTGGCTGGCGAGTGAGAGCGAAAAGCGCCAGCGCAAAATCTGCGATTCGCTGGAAACGGCAATCCGTCGCTCCGGCCTGCAAAACGGCATGACCATCTCGTTTCACCACGCGTTTCGCGGCGGTGACAAAGTCGTCAATATGGTAGTGGCGAAGCTGGCGGAAATGGGTTTTCGCGATCTCACCCTGGCGTCCAGTTCGCTGATCGACGCCCACTGGCCGCTGATCGAGCATATTAAAAATGGCGTGATCCGCCAGATCTACACCTCCGGCCTGCGCGGCAAGTTGGGCGAGGAGATCTCCGCCGGTTTAATGGAAAACCCGGTGCAGATCCACTCCCACGGCGGTCGCGTACAGCTGATTCAAAGCGGCGAGCTGTCGATTGATGTCGCGTTTCTCGGCGTTCCTTGCTGCGATGAGTTTGGCAACGCCAACGGCTTTAGCGGTAAATCACGCTGCGGTTCGCTGGGCTACGCGCGCGTCGATGCCGAGCACGCTAAATGCGTGGTGCTGCTGACCGAAGAGTGGGTGGATTATCCTAACTATCCGGCCAGTATTGCCCAGGATCAGGTGGATCTGATAGTCCAGGTAGATGAAGTCGGCGATCCGCAAAAAATTACCGCGGGTGCCATCCGTCTGACCAGCAACCCGCGCGAGCTGCTGATCGCCCGCCAGGCGGCGAAAGTCGTTGAGCACTCCGGTTACTTTAAAGAGGGTTTCTCGCTGCAGACCGGTACCGGCGGCGCCTCGCTGGCAGTAACTCGCTTCCTTGAAGATAAAATGCGCCGTAACGGCATTACCGCCAGCTTCGGCCTCGGCGGTATCACCGGGACGATGGTCGATTTGCACGAAAAAGGGTTGATCAAAACGCTGCTCGATACCCAGTCCTTCGATGGTGACGCGGCGCGTTCGCTGGCGCAGAACCCGAACCATGTCGAGATCTCCACCAATCAGTATGCCAGCCCGGGCTCCAAAGGCGCCTCCTGCGAGCGCTTAAACGTGGTGATGCTCAGCGCGCTGGAAATTGATATCGACTTTAACGTTAACGTGATGACCGGTTCTAACGGTGTGCTGCGCGGGGCGTCCGGTGGCCATAGCGATACCGCCGCCGGTGCGGATTTGACCATTATTACCGCGCCGTTAGTTCGCGGCCGTATTCCCTGCGTCGTGGAAAAGGTGCTGACCCGCGTCACGCCGGGGGCCAGCGTGGATGTGCTGGTCACTGACCACGGCATTGCGGTCAACCCGGCACGTCAGGACCTGATCGACAATTTGCGCAGCGCAGGCATTCCGCTGATGACCATTGAGGAACTGCAGCAGCGTGCTGAGCTGTTGACTGGCAAGCCGCAGCCGATCGAATTCACCGATCGGGTGGTGGCGGTGGTGCGCTATCGCGACGGTTCGGTCATCGATGTGATTCGTCAGGTGAAAAACAGCGACTAAACGCAGAGGGGAAAGGCCATGAGCGACGTGTTAATTAATCCTGCGCGTGTGCGGCGCGTGAAGCCACTGAGTGCCGAAGAGGTGGTCAGCGCGGTAGAGCGCGCGCTGTTGACCGAAGTTCGCCTGACCCCAAAGCCCGGGTTGGTGGATATTCGTAACGCTGGTGCGCACTGGGATATGGATCTGGCCTCGTTTGAGGCCAGCACCGCGGTGGTGGCTCCGTGGATGGAGAAATTTTTCATCATGGGCCACGATACTGCGGCGGTCGCGCCGGAGCAGGTATTGATGATGCTGCGCCCGGTAGGGATGGCCTGTGAGAACGATATGCTGGAGGCCACCGGCGGGGTGAATACCCATCGCGGGGCGATCTTCGCTTTTGGCCTGCTCAGCGCGGCGGCGGGCAGGCTGGTGTCGAAAGGTGAGCCGATAGAGCAGCACCGGCTTTGCGACCAGGTGGCGCGCTTCTGTCGCGGCATGGTTATGCAGGAGTTGTCTTCTGCTGGCGGGGAACGGCTCAGTAAAGGCGAGGCTCATTTTCTGCGCTATGGTCTCTCCGGGGCCCGCGGCGAGGCGGAGAGCGGTTTCCTGACGGTGCGTACCCAGGCCATGCCAGTCTTTACCCGCATGATGGAAGAGACCGGCGACAGTAATCTGGCGCTACTGCAAACCCTGCTGCATCTGATGGCGTGGAATGATGACACCAACCTGGTCTCGCGCGGCGGGCTTGCCGGGCTGAACTTTGTCCAGCAGGAGGCGCAGCGACTGCTGTGGCAGGGCGGCGTGCTGGCGGACGGCGGGCTGGAGGCGCTGCGACAGTTTGACGATGAGCTGATTGCCCGCCATCTCAGCCCCGGCGGCAGCGCCGATCTGTTGGCGGTGACCTGGTTTTTATCCGCGTTTCCCGCCGGCGCGCTTTTCCCGCTGTAACCCACTGCAATACCGCCTTCGCCCGCACTGTACGGGCGAAGGCGCCATCATTAGCCTTCCCGGTTGTCATCCGGTAAACACGGAATCGCGGCACAATCGTATAGTTTTTACTGATATCGTCCGCCGTTTGTCATAAATTTCTAATTATCGGCGTTTTTGAGTAGCGGCCCGCTGACGGGCTGGTTACTCTGAAAACAATTTACGTAATGTTAACAAAAGAGAATAGCTATGCATGATGCACAAATCCGCGTGGCCATCGCCGGCGCGGGCGGCCGGATGGGACGCCAGTTAATTCAGGCTGCAATGCAGATGGAAGGCGTGGCGCTGGGCGTGGCGCTGGAGCGCGAAGGGTCAAGCCTGGTGGGCAGCGACGCCGGCGAGCTGGCGGGCGCCGGCAAAGCGGGCGTCGCGGTGCAGAGCAGCCTGGCGGCGGTAAAAGATGATTTCGACGTGTTGATCGATTTTACCCGCCCGGAAGGCACGCTGAACCATCTGGCGTTTTGCCGCGAGCACGGCAAAGGGATGGTCATCGGCACCACCGGTTTTGACGACGCTGGCAAACAGGCGATTCGCGATGCCGCGCAGGACATTGCCATTGTCTTCGCCGCTAACTTTAGCGTTGGCGTCAACGTCCTGTTGAAGCTGCTGGAGAAGGCGGCAAAGGTGATGGGCGACTATACCGACATCGAAATTATCGAAGCGCACCACCGGCATAAAGTGGATGCGCCGTCAGGCACCGCGCTGGCGATGGGCGAAGCGATCGCCGGGGCATTGAACAAAGATCTCAAGGACTGCGCGGTCTACAGTCGTGAAGGCTACACTGGCGAACGCGTCCCGGGCACCATCGGCTTCGCGACCGTTCGCGCGGGGGATATCGTCGGGGAGCATACGGCAATGTTTGCTGACATCGGTGAGCGTATTGAAATCACCCATAAAGCGTCCAGCCGCATGACCTTTGCAAATGGCGCTGTTCGTTCAGCATTATGGCTGAAAGGCAAGAAAAATGGCCTGTTTGATATGCGTGATGTGCTGGATCTGAATAGTTTATAACGATTGTTAACCATCGTGATGTGGTTATTGCTATCAATAAGTTATTGATGCAGAGGGCAATATTTTGTTGCCCTTTTTTATTTTTGCGAATTATGGCGTATGTTTTAAGTGTAATGCGTAAAAAATACAGTATTAGCGTGTTTTTTAGTGAATGAAATGTAAATTTTGACCATCTGGTCCACTTTTTTGTCGATCATCCCTCTGTTTTACACTCTTCCACATCCGCAAGCGTTTTCTCAGCCAGGTTTGTTGATCTTTTTGGCGTAAAAATCACGTGTTACGCACCAGTGGCGTAAAATGACATTAAAAATCTCCGCTTTAAGTTGACTTTTATCCGACATCTCTCCAGAATGCCGCCGTTTGCCAAAAATCTGCGGGCAACAGATTTGCATTGATTCAGATCGTATTTATGAATTAATATGCAAATAAAGTGAGTGGATATTCTCTGGAGGATGTTTTGATTAAGTCAGCGCTATTGGTTCTGGAAGACGGAACCCAGTTTCACGGTCGGGCCATCGGGGCAACCGGCACGGCGGTTGGGGAAGTCGTTTTCAATACTTCAATGACCGGTTATCAAGAAATCCTCACTGATCCTTCCTATTCCCGCCAAATCGTCACTCTTACTTATCCTCATATTGGTAATGTCGGCACCAACGCCGCCGATGAAGAATCTTCTCAGGTACATGCGCAGGGTCTGGTTATTCGCGACCTGCCGCTGATTGCCAGCAACTTCCGCAGTACTGAAGACCTCTCTTCTTATCTGAAGCGCCATAACATCGTGGCGATTGCCGATATCGATACCCGCAAGCTGACGCGTCTGCTGCGTGAGAAAGGGGCGCAGAACGGCTGCATCATCGCGGGCGACAGCCCGGATGCCCAGCTGGCGCTGGAAAAAGCGAAAGCGTTCCCGGGCCTGAACGGCATGGACTTGGCGAAGGAAGTGACCACCGCAGAAACCTATAGCTGGACGCAAGGCAGCTGGACCCTGGCGGGCGACCTGCCGGAAGCGAAAGCGGAAAGCGAGCTGCCGTTCCACGTTGTGGCATATGACTTCGGCGCGAAACGCAACATCCTGCGCATGCTGGTTGACCGCGGCTGCCGCCTGACGGTGGTGCCGGCGAAGACCTCCGCCGCGGACGTGCTGGCGCTCAATCCGGACGGTATCTTCCTCTCCAACGGCCCTGGCGACCCGGCGCCGTGCGATTACGCTATCGAGGCGATTGAAAAATTCCTTGAGACCGATATTCCGGTATTCGGCATCTGCCTTGGCCATCAGCTACTGGCGCTGGCGAGCGGTGCCAAGACCATTAAGATGAAGTTCGGCCACCACGGCGGCAACCACCCGGTGAAAGATATTGATAACAACGTGGTGATGATCACTGCCCAGAACCATGGTTTCGCCGTAGATGAGGCGACGCTGCCGGCCAACCTGCGCGTGACCCATAAGTCGCTGTTCGACGGCACCCTGCAGGGGATCCATCGTACCGACAAACCGGCGTTCAGCTTCCAGGGGCACCCTGAAGCGAGCCCGGGGCCGCACGATGCCGCGCCGCTGTTCGACCACTTTATCGAGTTAATTGAGCTCTACCGTCAGTCCGCGAAATAATCAGAACCTGTTTATGTTCTGCTGTGCTCGGGAATACGGCGTTAAAAATTTGTTCAAAATGCTCATTTACGTTTTGTAAACTGCGCTTTCTCACAAATTTTTTCCTTGTCTACCCATCGCTCGCGACGACCATAAACAGGTTCTTCGGAGAAGAAAGCAATGCCAAAACGTACAGACATAAAAAGTATCCTGATTCTGGGCGCGGGCCCGATTGTTATCGGTCAGGCGTGTGAGTTTGACTACTCCGGCGCCCAGGCGTGTAAAGCGCTGCGCGAAGAGGGCTACCGCGTTATCCTGGTGAACTCTAACCCGGCGACCATCATGACCGACCCGGAAATGGCCGATGCCACCTACATCGAGCCGATTCACTGGGAAGTGGTGCGTAAAATCATCGAAAAAGAGCGCCCGGATGCGGTGCTGCCGACCATGGGCGGCCAGACGGCGCTGAACTGCGCGCTCGAGCTGGAGCGTCAGGGGGTACTGGCTGAATTCGGCGTGACCATGATTGGTGCCACCGCCGATGCGATTGATAAAGCCGAAGACCGTCGCCGTTTCGATATCGCAATGAAAAAAATCGGCCTCGACACCGCGCGCTCTGGTATCGCCCACACGATGGAAGAGGCGCTGGCGGTTGCCGCCGACGTTGGTTTCCCGTGCATCATCCGTCCGTCCTTCACCATGGGCGGCACCGGCGGCGGTATCGCCTATAACCGCGAAGAGTTCGAAGAAATTTGCGAACGCGGCCTGGATCTCTCTCCGACCAACGAACTGCTGATCGATGAATCGCTGATCGGCTGGAAAGAGTACGAGATGGAAGTGGTGCGCGATAAGAACGATAACTGCATCATCGTCTGCTCCATCGAAAACTTCGACGCCATGGGGATCCACACCGGTGACTCCATCACCGTTGCCCCGGCGCAGACCCTGACCGACAAAGAGTACCAGATCATGCGTAACGCCTCGATGGCGGTGCTGCGTGAAATCGGCGTCGAAACCGGCGGCTCTAACGTGCAGTTCGCGGTCAACCCGAAAAACGGTCGCCTGATCGTTATCGAAATGAACCCGCGCGTCTCCCGCTCCTCGGCGCTGGCCTCTAAGGCCACCGGCTTCCCGATTGCTAAAGTGGCAGCCAAGCTGGCGGTAGGTTATACCCTTGACGAGCTGATGAACGACATCACCGGCGGCCGCACCCCGGCTTCCTTTGAACCGTCCATCGACTACGTGGTCACTAAAATCCCACGCTTTAACTTCGAAAAATTCGCCGGCGCCAACGACCGTCTGACCACCCAGATGAAGTCTGTCGGCGAAGTGATGGCGATTGGCCGTACCCAGCAGGAATCTTTGCAGAAAGCGCTGCGCGGTCTGGAAGTGGGCGCTACCGGCTTTGACCCGAAAGTGAGCCTCGACGACCCGGAAGCGCTGACCAAAATCCGCCGCGAGCTGAAAGATGCCGGCGCTGAGCGTATCTGGTATATCGCTGACGCGTTCCGCGCGGGCCTCTCGGTTGACGGCGTCTTCAACCTGACCAACATCGACCGCTGGTTCCTGGTACAGATTGAAGAGCTGGTCCGTCTGGAAGAGAAAGTGGCGGAAGTGGGCATCAACGGCCTCGACGCTGACTTCCTGCGCACCCTGAAGCGTAAAGGCTTTGCCGATGCGCGTCTGGCGAAGCTGGCGGGCGTGCGGGAAGCGGAAATCCGCAAGCTGCGCGACCAGTATGACCTGCACCCGGTCTACAAGCGCGTGGACACCTGCGCTGCGGAATTTGCTACCGATACCGCCTACATGTACTCCACTTATGAAGAAGAGTGTGAGTCCAACCCGTCCGTTGACCGCGATAAAATCATGGTCCTCGGCGGCGGCCCGAACCGTATCGGTCAGGGTATCGAATTCGACTACTGCTGCGTACACGCCTCGCTGGCGCTGCGCGAGGACGGTTACGAGACCATCATGGTCAACTGTAACCCGGAAACCGTCTCTACCGACTACGACACCTCCGACCGTCTGTATTTTGAGCCGGTGACCCTGGAAGACGTGCTGGAAATCGTGCGCATCGAGAAGCCAAAAGGCGTTATCGTCCAGTACGGCGGCCAGACCCCGCTGAAGCTGGCTCGTGCCCTGGAAGCTGCCGGCGTGCCGGTTATCGGTACCAGTCCGGACGCTATCGACCGGGCGGAAGACCGTGAGCGCTTCCAGCACGCGGTTGACCGTCTGAAGCTGAAGCAGCCGGCGAACGCCACCGTCACCGCCATTGAGCAGGCGGTAGAGAAAGCGAAAGAGATTGGCTACCCGCTGGTGGTACGTCCGTCTTATGTGCTCGGCGGCCGGGCGATGGAGATCGTCTATGACGAGCAGGATCTGCGCCGCTACTTCCAGACCGCGGTCAGCGTCTCCAACGACGCGCCGGTGCTGCTGGATCGCTTCCTCGACGATGCGATTGAAGTGGATGTCGATGCCATCTGCGATGGCGAAATGGTGCTGATTGGCGGCATCATGGAGCATATCGAGCAGGCAGGCGTTCACTCCGGCGACTCCGCCTGTTCCCTGCCGGCCTACACCCTGAGCAAAGAGATTCAGGATGTAATGCGCGAGCAGGTGCAGAAGCTGGCCTTCGAGCTGCAGGTTCGCGGCCTGATGAACGTCCAGTTCGCGGTGAAAGATAACGAAGTTTATCTGATTGAGGTCAACCCGCGTGCGGCGCGTACCGTACCGTTCGTCTCCAAAGCCACCGGCGTCCCGCTGGCGAAAGTGGCGGCGCGCGTGATGGCCGGTAAGACGCTTGCGCAGCAGGGCGTGACCAAAGAGATCATCCCGCCGTACTACTCGGTGAAAGAGGTGGTCCTGCCGTTCAATAAATTCCCGGGCGTTGACCCGCTGTTAGGGCCAGAAATGCGCTCCACCGGGGAAGTGATGGGCGTCGGCCGCACCTTTGCCGAAGCGTTCGCCAAAGCGCAGCTGGGCAGCAACTCGACCATGAAGAAACAGGGTCGCGCGCTGCTCTCCGTCCGCGAAGGCGATAAAGAGCGCGTGGTTGACCTGGCGGCGAAGCTGCTGAAGTTTGGCTTCGAGCTGGATGCGACTCACGGTACGGCGATTGTGCTGGGTGAAGCGGGCATTAACCCGCGTCTGGTGAACAAGGTGCATGAAGGTCGTCCGCACATTCAGGACCGCATCAAGAATGGCGAATATACCTACATCATCAACACCACCGCAGGTCGCCAGGCGATTGAAGACTCCAAGCTGATTCGCCGCAGCGCGCTGCAGTACAAAGTGCATTACGACACCACCCTGAACGGCGGCTTTGCCACCGCGATGGCGCTGAACGCTGACGCCACCGAGAAGGTGATTTCGGTTCAGGAAATGCACGCGCAAATCACTAAATAAGCTTCCCGGCCTGGCCGGATAGCAACAATCCTGGGCTGACGACATCGTCAGCCTATTTTTTTGGGCCGCAGCCATCTTCAGAGAGTTCTGCTTTTAACCCCCTGTCGGGTCAGGCTAACTATAGTTAGCACCATAACGATACCTATTGATGAAAAGACAGGAGGATACAATGCGGAACAATATTCTGGTGGCATCCGCACTGGCAGCGACGGCAATCATGTTCGTGGCCGGCTGCTCATCGAATCAGTCGATCAAAACCACCGACGGCAAGACCATTGTCACCAGCGGCAAACCGCAGGTGGATGATGACACCGGCCTTGTCTCATACAAAAATGCCGAAACCGGCCGCGTGGAGCAGATTAACCGCGACCAGGTGAAGTCCATGGACGAGCTGGATAACTAAGGCCTGACGTTAACCCTCAGGGCGCGCGTTGCGTAAGCCATCGCGACATAAATCACAGTTATCATTGTAAGCGGTTCGCTTAACTGTCTACACTCTTGCTGATTACGACAAGAGCAAACGCAGGCCAATCAATGATTCTGATAATTTATGCGCATCCTTATCCGCAGCATTCTCATGCGAATAAGCGAATGCTTGAACAGGCAGGGACGCTTGAAGGCGTAGAGATACGCTCCCTCTATCAACTCTATCCCGACTTTAATATCGATGTCGCCGCCGAGCAGGCGGCGCTGGCCCGTGCCGATCTGGTTATCTGGCAGCATCCTATGCAGTGGTATAGCGTACCGCCGCTGCTCAAGCTGTGGATGGACAAGGTGCTGTCGCACGGCTGGGCCTATGGTCACAACGGTATTGCCCTGCGCGGTAAATCGCTGATGTGGGCGGTGACCACCGGCGGCGGTGAAAGCCACTTCGACATCGGCTCATTCCCCGGTTTTCCGGTGCTGGCGCAGCCGTTGCAGGCAACCGCGCTTTACTGCGGAATGAAATGGCTGCCGCCGTTCGCTATGCACTGCACCTTTATCTGCGATGATGAAACGCTGCAGGCGCAGGCCCGCCGCTATCGTCAACGCTTAATCGACTGGCAGGAGGCACACCAGAATGGATAGCCACACGCTGATACAGGCGTTGATTTACCTCGGCGCCGCGGCGCTGATTGTGCCCATCGCCGTCCGTCTGGGGCTGGGGTCAGTGCTGGGCTATCTCATCGCCGGCTGTATTATCGGCCCGTGGGCGCTGCGGCTGGTGACCGATGCCGAGGCGATTCTGCACTTTGCCGAGATTGGCGTGGTGCTGATGCTGTTCGTCATTGGTCTGGAGCTCGATCCGCAGCGCTTATGGAAGCTGCGCGCCTCGGTGTTTGGCGGCGGCGCACTGCAGATGGTGGCCTGCGGGGTGTTGATCGGCCTGTTCTGCATGCTGCTGGGCCTGCGCTGGCAGGTGGCCGAGCTGATTGGTATGACTCTGGCGCTTTCCTCAACCGCGATCGCTATGCAGGCGATGAATGAGCGCAATCTGACGGTGTCGCAGATGGGGCGCAGCGCCTTCGCAGTGCTGCTGTTCCAGGATATCGCCGCGATCCCGCTGGTGGCGATGATCCCGCTGCTGGCGGCCAGCGGCGGCGCCACTTCGCTGATGGCTTTTGCCCTCTCCGCGCTGAAAGTGGCCGCAGCGCTGGCGCTGGTGGTGGTCCTTGGGCGCTATCTGACCCGCCCGCTGCTGCGCTTTGTCGCCCGTTCCGGCCTGCGCGAAGTGTTCAGCGCCGTGGCCCTGTTCCTGGTCTTCGGCTTTGGCTTATTGCTGGAAGAGGTGGGGCTGTCGATGGCGATGGGGGCGTTTCTCGCCGGGGTGCTGCTGGCCAGCTCCGAATATCGTCATGCGCTGGAGAGTGATATTGAGCCGTTTAAAGGACTGCTGTTGGGGCTGTTCTTTATCGGCGTCGGCATGTCGATTGATTTCGGCACCCTGGTCACCCATCCGCTGCGTATTGTGATTTTGCTGGTCGGTTTCCTGGCGATAAAAATGCTGATGCTGTGGCTTATCGCCAGGCCGCTTGGCGTACCGCGCGCCCAGCGCCGCTGGTTTGCGGTGCTGCTGGGGCAGGGGAGTGAGTTCGCGTTTGTGGTGTTTGGCGCCGCGCGGATGGCGGATGTACTGGACGGCGAATGGGCAAAAGCGTTGACCCTGGCGGTGGCCCTGTCGATGGCGGCAACCCCCATTCTGCTGGTGCTGCTGACCCGTCTGGAGAAATCGTCCAGCGGCCAGGCGCGTGATGCTGACGAGATTGATGAAGAGCAGCCGCGGGTGATTGTCGCCGGCTTTGGCCGCTTCGGGCAGATAGCCGGCCGTTTGCTGCTCTCGAGCGGGGTGAAGATGGTGATCCTCGATCACGATCCGGACCATGTCGATACCCTGCGCAAATTTGATATGAAGGTTTTCTACGGCGATGCCACCCGGGTCGATCTGCTGGAGTCGGCCGGCGCCGAAAAGGCGGAAGTGCTGATCAATGCCATTGACGATCCGCACGTCAGCCTGGAGCTGGTGGCGAGGGTAAAAGAGCATTTTCCGCATCTGCAGATCATCTCCCGCGCCCGCGATGTCGATCATTACATTCAGCTGCGCCAGGCTGGCGTCGAGGCCCCGGAGCGTGAAACCTTCGAGGCGGCGCTGAAGTCCGGCCGAATGACGCTGGAGGCGCTGGGGCTCGGCGCCTATGAAGCGCGCGAGCGGGCCGATCTGTTCCGTCGATTCAACCTGCAGATGGTCGAAGAGATGGTGGCGATGGCGGAAAACGATGCCGCGTCGCGGGTGGCGGTCTTCAAGCGGACCAGCGATATGCTGACCGGCATCATCAACGAAGATCGTCATCATCTGTCGCTGGTGCAGCGTCATGGCTGGCAGGGTACGGAAGAGGGCAGGCACACCGGGGATATCGCCGATGAGCCGGAAAATAAGCCCTCAGCCTGAGGCTGACCAGTAACATTTTGTTTTCGTTTGGATCCTCTTCTGGCGGCCCACGGTGTGAACGTGGGCTTGCCAGCAAATCAGAAAATTTTCTTATTCTTTACCCTCCGGCCAGTCGACGAAGTTGTACGCTTTCCGTATAGTGGCGACAATTTTTTGCACTCGGGAATGAATGAATGATCAGTCTGATTGCGGCGTTAGCGGTAGATCGCGTCATTGGTATGGAAAACGCCATGCCATGGAACCTGCCTGCCGATCTCGCCTGGTTCAAACGCAACACGTTAAATAAGCCGGTGGTGATGGGGCGTCTGACCTGGGAATCCATTGGGCGCCCATTGCCGGGGCGTAAAAATATCGTGATCAGCAGCAAACCCGGCAGCGACGATCGCGTGCAGTGGGTCTCCTCCGTAGAAGAAGCAATTGCCGCCTGCGGCGATGTGGAAGAGATTATGGTGATCGGCGGCGGCCGGGTGTATGAGCAGTTCCTGCCGAAAGCGCAGAAGCTCTACTTGACCCATATTGATGCGGAAGTGGAAGGCGATACCCATTTCCCGGATTACGATCCGGACGAATGGGAGTCGGTGTTCAGCGAGTTTCATGACGCCGACGCGCAGAACTCCCATAGCTACTGCTTTGAGATCCTCGAACGCCGTTAAGCGGGCAGGATAGCGATAAAAAAACCCCGGTCGCGTCTGGCGTGACCGGGGTTTTCTTTTGCATGAATTGCGCGACGATGGCGCACTCAGTATCTCGTCGTGTTTCCCGTCGCGGGCTTCGTCTTCCTGGAGCGCTGCCCAAGGCTACAAATGGCAAGGAAATGTAGGTCGGGTAAGGCGTTAGCCGCCACCCGACAAAACGACGCAGCAGGTAGCCCGGATAAGGCGCAACGCGCCGCTATCCGGGAAGAGTCAGGACGCGACGGCTTCGCCTTCGTCGAGGCTTTTCTGCCGGTTTGACGGCTGGGTGAAGTACTGCTTATCTTCCCAGCGCAGGCAGGTGAGTTCCCCGCCCCAGCAGCAGCCGGTATCCAGGGCGTAAATCCCCTCCGGCGTGCCGCGTCCCTCCAGCGAAGCCCAGTGGCCAAAGGCAATGCTGTAGGCATTGCTGACCGGGCCGGGAATGGCAAACCACGGCTTCAGCGGCGCCGGGGCGTCCTCGGGCGCTTCCTTCGAATACATATCCAGCTGGCCGTTCGGGAAACAGTAGCGCATGCGGGTAAAGGCGTTAGAGATAAAGCGCAGGCGCGCCAGGCCGCTCAGCTCGTTGCTCCAGTGGTTCGGCATGTCGCCGTACATGGCATCGAGGAAGAAAGGATAGGAGTCGCTGGAGAGCACTGCTTCAACATCGCGCGCGCACTGCTGGGCGGTCTCCAGATCCCACTGCGGCGTAATGCCGGCATGGGCCATCACCAGCTTTTTCTCTTCATCCACCTGCAGCAGCGGCTGGCGACGCAGCCAGTTGAGCAGCTCATCGGCATCCGGCGCTTCCAGCAGTGGTTTCAGACGATCCTTCGGCTTGTTGCGGCTGATACCGGCAAAGACCGCCAGCAGGTGTAAGTCATGGTTGCCCAGCACCAGTCGTACGCTGTCGCCCAGAGATTTGACATAGCGCAGGACCTCCAGCGATCCCGGGCCTCGGGCCACCAGATCGCCGGTCAGCCACAGCGTATCTCTCCGCGGATCGAATTCAACCTGCGCTAATAATGCGATCAGTTCATCGTAGCAACCGTGAACGTCGCCAATAAGGTATGTTGACATTGTTTTAATGAATGAGCGTTGGAACTGCGAGACGGAAAACAGGGATCTCAATACGGAACGGCGCGCCGTCGATATCGATCATCTCATAATGACCCTGCATGGTTCCCAGCGGCGTTTCAATCACTGCGCCGCTGGTATATTGATATTCACCGCCGGCGGGAATATACGGTTGCTCGCCGACCACCCCTTCACCCTGAACTTCAGTCTCACGACCGTGGCCGTTAGTGATGAGCCAGTAGCGGCCAAGCAGCTGAACCTGACTCCGCCCCAGGTTGCGAATGGTGACGGTGTAAGCGAAGACGTAGCGCTCTTCTTCCGGGGAAGACTGCGATTCGATATAGACGCTCTGTACCTGGACACACACCCGGGGCGAATGAATCATGGTTAGCTCTCCTTCGTTGGCAGATTGTCAGACAGCCAGTTGGCCATCAGGCAGTACTGCGCCACGGAAATATTTTCGGCGCGCATGGCCGGGTCGATGCCCAGCTCGGTCAGCACTTCCACGCTGAACAGATTGCCGAGACTGTTGCGGATAGTCTTGCGGCGCTGGTTGAACGCTTCGGTGGTGATGCGGCTCAGCACCCGGATCTCTTTGACCGGATACGGCATGGTGCTGTGCGGCACCAGGCGTACCACCGCGGAGTCGACCTTAGGCGGCGGGGTAAACGCGCTCGGCGGCACTTCGAGTACCGGGATCACCTGGCAATAATATTGCGCCATCACGCTTAACCGACCATACGCCTTACTGTTCGGTCCGGCAACCAGACGATTCACTACTTCCTTCTGCAGCATAAAGTGCATATCGGCGATGGCATCAGTATAGCTGAACAGATGGAACATCAGCGGGGTCGAGATATTGTACGGCAGGTTGCCGAAGACGCGCAGCGGCTGGCCCATTTTCTCCGCCAGTTCGCCAAAGTTCATGGTCATCGCATCCTGCTGATAGATGGTCAGCTTTGGACCGAGGAACGGATGCGTCTGTAGGCGAGCCGCCAGATCGCGGTCCAGTTCGATGACGGTCAGCTGGTCAAGGCGTTCGCCGACCGGCTCGGTCAGGGCCGCCAGGCCGGGGCCGATTTCAACCATCGCCTGGCCTTTCTGCGGGTTAATCGCCGAGACGATGCTGTCGATCACAAACTGATCGTTGAGGAAGTTCTGCCCGAAGCGTTTACGGGCTAAATGGCCCTGATGGACTCGATTATTCATTGGGTATTAACAATCATTTTGATGGCGAGATTAAGCGCCGTGATAAAACTGCCGACGTCCGCTTTTCCCTGGCCCGCTAATTCCAGTGCGGTGCCGTGGTCGACGGAGGTACGAATAAAAGGTAAACCGAGCGTAATGTTCACGCCGCGGCCAAAGCCCTGGTATTTTAGCACGGGCAGGCCCTGATCGTGGTACATCGCGAGTACCGCATCGGCATGATCAAGATATTTCGGCTGAAAGAGGGTGTCTGCCGGCAGCGGACCGCTGAGGTTCATCCCCTTTGCGCGCATCTCTTCCAGCACCGGAATGATGGTGTCTATCTCTTCTGTTCCCATATGGCCGCCTTCGCCAGCGTGCGGGTTAAGCCCGCAAACCAGCACATGCGGCTGGGCAATGCCAAATTTCGTGCGCAGGTCGTGATCGAGAATGGTGATGATCTCGCGCAGTAGCTCGGGGGTAATCGCTTCGCTGATGGCTTTCAACGGCAGATGGGTGGTGACCAGCGCCACCCGCAGCTCCTCGGTCGCCAACATCATCACCACTTTGCTGGCCTTCGCGCGCTCTTCAAAGAACTCGGTATGACCGGTAAAGGCGATACCGGCGTCGTTGATGTTGCCTTTATGCACCGGGCCGGTCACTAACGCCGCAAACTCGCCACTAAGGCAGCCGTCGCAGGCGCGCGCCAGCGTCTCCACTACGTAGGCGCCGTTTTGCACGTTCAGCACGCCGGGCTCCGCCGGGACGTTTAGCGGCACGTTCAGCAGCGTCAGGGTACCGGCGCGCTGAGGAACAGGAGGTTGCGCGGGATCGTAAGGGAGGAGAGATAAAGGAAGACCGAGCCGCTTGGCTCGGTCAGTTAACAGGGCGCCATCGGCGCAAATCACCAGCTCAACTGGCCAGTCGCGCTGGGCAAGCTGCACGACCAGGTCAGGGCCAATCCCGGCGGGTTCGCCGGGAGTGATAACAACTTTACGGGTTTCAGGCATCGATATTAGTTGCTCAGAATTTTAACATACGCACTGGCGCGCTGTTCCTGCATCCAGGTTGCCGCTTCTTCAGAGAATTTGCGGTTCATCAGCATGCGGTAAGCACGATCTTTCTGTGCGGCGTCGGTTCTGTCGACCTGACGGCTATCCAGCAGTTCGATCAGATGCCAGCCAAAGGAAGAGTGCACTGGTCCGCTGGTCTGCCCTTTGTTCAGACGCATCAGCGCATCGCGGAACGCCGGGTCAAAGATGTCCGGCGTGGCCCAGCCTAAATCACCGCCCTGGTTTGCCGAACCCGGATCTTCCGAATAGGTTTTCGCCGCTTGAGCAAACGTGATTTTCCCGCTCTTAATCTCGGCTGCGATCTGTTCCAGCTTAGCCTGAGCCTGGGCGTCGTTCATGATCGGCGACGGTTTCAGCAGAATATGACGGGCGTGAACCTCGGTAACGGAGATATTCTGGGTACCACCGCGCAGGTCGTTGACTTTCAGAATGTGGAAACCAACGCCGGAACGAATCGGACCGACGATATCCCCTTTCTTCGCGGTGCTTAACGCCTGAGCGAAAATTCCCGGCAGCTCCTGGATACGGCCCCAGCCCATCTGGCCACCCTTCAGCGCCTGTTGGTCAGCGGAGTAGGTGATCGCCAGTTTGCCGAAGTTGGCGCCGTTGC
Source organism: Klebsiella pneumoniae (assembly GCF_000742135.1). Taxonomy (GTDB): domain Bacteria; phylum Pseudomonadota; class Gammaproteobacteria; order Enterobacterales; family Enterobacteriaceae; genus Klebsiella; species Klebsiella pneumoniae. The sequence continues at coordinate 549,550 of NZ_KN046818.1, forward strand.
GCGCCTGCTCAACGATGGAGTTTGCTTGCTCCTGGGCCGCGGCGACTTCGTCAGAGGTCGGGTTCTCCGGCAGCGGGATCAGGATGTGGCTCAGGTTGAGCTCGGTGCTGGCGTCGTTCTGGTCGCCGATCTGTTTCGCCAGCGCTTCCACTTCCTGCGGCAGCACGGTGATGCGACGACGCACTTCATTGTTACGCACTTCCGAAATCAGCATCTCTTTACGGATCTGGTTACGGTAGGTGTTGTAGTTGATGCCTTCATAGGCCAGACGGCTGCGCATCTGATCCAAGGTCATATTATTTTGTTTGGCGATGTTGGCGATAGCCTGATCGAGCTGGTCGTCAGAGATCTTCACGCCCATCTTCTGCCCCATCTGTAACACGATCTGGTCCATGATCAGTCTTTCGAGGATTTGATGGCGCAGGGTGGCGTCATCCGGCAGCTGTTGGCCAGCCTGACCAGCATTGAGCTTAACCGATTGCATCAAACCATCGACGTCGCTTTCCAGCACGACGCCATTATTGACGACGGCCGCTACTTTATCGACCACCTGGGGGGCAGCGAAACTGGTATTCGCGATCATGGCGATACCGAGAAGCAGCGTTTTCCAGTTCTTCATACTTTTTCCATTTCGATTAACCGCAAATGCGGATGATGTTGTAAACCAGCCGCATCACAGGGAGCTCTGGTACGGTAAAATGTTCGAGCGCAGCATCTGCTGGGTGCCGAGGCCGTAGTTAGAGCTCAGACCGCGCAATTCGATATTGATTCCGAAGGTGTTATCGTATTTGCTCTCGCCGCCGTTGTCGTTGCTGTTCCAGCCGTTGACTTTACGTTCGTAGCCAAGACGGATGGCGTAGCAGCAGGAGTTATACTGCACACCCAACATCTGGTTTGCTGCTTTCCGGGTATTAGTATCGTAGTAGTAGGCCCCGACCACGGACCAGCGATCGACAATCGGCCAACTGGCGGTCATCCCCACCTGCGAAATACCCTGTTTATATTGTGCCGCGGTGGAATATGACGGCAGCGTGGCCTGAATATATTCCGGGCTGGCGTAACGATAGTTAAGCTGGACTAAGCGGTTCTCATCGCGACGGTATTCAATGGTGCCGTTACCAGTGGCAACGTTATCCAGACGCGTATCGTACTGGATCCCCCCGCGCAGACCCCATTCATCGGCAATGCGCCAGTAGGTATCGCCGGCCCAGACCAGTGAACCCGTGGTATCGTTGTTCTCCCAGTTGATGTTGTCATCACCGGTGCGTGACTCGGTGAAATAGTAGATTTGACCAACGGAAATATTAAAACGTTCCACCGCGGCGGCATCATACACGCGCGAGGTGAGCCCGGTGGTGACCTGATTAGCCGACGCGATGCGGTCCAGACCGCTATAGGTACGGTCGCGGAACAGACCGGTGTAATCCGACTGCAACAGCGTGGAGTCGTAGTTGCCGATTTCACTCTGATCGCGGTACGGCACGTACAGATACTGCACGCGCGGTTCCAGCGTTTGGGTGAATCCCTCCTGCAGGTCGCGTTCAAAGACCATTTTGCCGTCGACTTTAAACTGCGGCATTACGCGGCTGACGGACTCTTTATAGTCAGTGCCGTTGGCGGCATTGTACTTATCGAGGTTGCTCTGCTGGTAGTGAGTCGCCAGCAGCTTGGCTTCGGTATTCAGACTGCCCCAACCGTTGGACAGCGGCAGGTTGATCGTCGGTTCGAAGTGAACGCGGGTCGCTTCCGGCATGTTGTTATTCGAGTTAACAAAATGGGCAACCTGTCCATAGAGATGGGTATCGAACGGACCGACATCATTCTGGTAGTAGTTGACGTCGAGCTGCGGCTCAGCCGAATAGGAGTTGCTCGATTCGCGGTCAAAGACCTGGAACTGTTTGGTCGATACCGTGGCGTCAAAGTTCTGGTTGACGTAACCGGCGCTGAATTTCTGCGTCGCATAGCCGTCGGTACTGGAACCATATTTCGAGCTGAAGTCGTTGAAGTAGTCAGGATCGCTGACCTTGGTGTAGTCAGCGTTCAGACGCCATACCTGATCGATAACCCCTGAGTGGTTCCAGTAGAACAGCCAGCGGCGGCTGTTGCTGTCGCTCGAGTGGTCGTCTTCGTAGACTTTATCCGACGGCAGGTAGTCGAATTCAGTTAAGCCGCTGCCGAGCTGGGTCAGATAGCGGAACTCGTTTTCCCACATCACGCCGCCGCGTTTGTTCATATAGTGCGGAGTAATGGTGGCATCGAAGTTTGGCGCGATGTTCCAGTAGTACGGCAGGGAGAATTCCACGCCGTTTTTGGTGCTGTATTTCGCGTTCGGGATCAGGAAGCCTGAACGACGCTTATCGCCCACCGGCAGCTGCAGGTAGGGGCTATAGAAAATCGGCACAGAGCCAAGCTTGAAGCGGGCGTTCCAGATCTCGGCAACCTGCTCTTCGCGATCGTGGATAACTTCGCTGCCGACGACGCTCCAGGTGTCGGAGCCCGGCAGACAGGAGGTAAAGCTGCCGTTTTCGAGAATGGTATAGCGGTTTTCACCGCGCTGTTTCATCAGGTCGGCGGTGCCGCGTCCCTGGCGTCCGACCATTTGATAATCGCCCTGCCAGACGTTGGTATCTTTGGTATTCAGATTCGACCAGGCTTTTGGCCCTTTGAGGATCACCTGGTTATCGTCGTAATGCACGTTGCCCAGCGCGTCCACCGTGCGCACCGGCTGCGCCTGGCCCGCGGCCTGCTGCTGATGCAGCTGAACTTCGTCGGCGCGGAGGCGACTATTCCCCTGGTTAATATCGACGTTGCCGGTAAAGACGGCGTTGTCAGGGTAGTTGCCCTTCGCATGATCGGCGTTAATCGTCACCGGCAGATCGCCAGGACGACCTTCCACGAGCGGACGATCATAGCTTGGCACGCCAAGCATACATTGCGTTGCGAGATCGGCAGCGAGGCCTTGTTGGCTATACAAGGCGCTGGCAATCATCGTAGCCAGGAGGCTGGGAATACGTTTTTTCATACGTTGTATTTATTGTTCCATCATCTTGTGACAGCGGCTTGCAAACGGTCAGAGCCTAACTTACTCAACATTATCACGCTAGTGTTAATCCTGCCCGTTTCGAGCCCGAGCGTTAGGCACCCTGTTGAATGACGAGTATGATAAAGCAAATTATAGGCTATGTCCCACAATTGACCGAGGCGCGAGTGCCGGGTAACGTGCGGTCATATTCGAGCTTAACGGCGATAAACAGTTGGGGAGTCTATGCAGTATTTGGGTAAAGTGATTGGCGTGGCAGTGGCTTTGCTGATGGGTGGTGGGTTCTGGGGCGTGGTGCTTGGCTTTCTGGTCGGCCATATGTTTGACCGGGCGCGCAGCCGCCGGTTAAATCTCTTCGCCAATCAGCAGGAGCGTCAGTCGCTCTTCTTTTCCACCACCTTCGAAGTGATGGGGCACCTGACCAAATCCAAGGGCCGCGTTACCGAAGCGGATATTCATGTCGCCAATGTGCTAATGGATCGCATGAACCTGCATGGCGCCTCGCGCACCGCGGCGCAGCAGGCGTTTCGCGACGGTAAGGCCGACAACTATCCCCTGCGCGAGAAAATGCGTCAGCTGCGCAGCGTCTGCTTTGGCCGTTTCGATCTGATTCGGATGTTTCTGGAAATTCAGCTGCAGGCGGCGTTCGCTGATGGCGAACTGCATCCTAACGAACGTGAAGTGCTGTTCGTCATTGCCGACGAGCTCGGCATCTCCCGCGCCCAGTTCGATCAATTCCTGCGGATGATGCAGGGCGGCGCCCAGTTTGGCGGCGGTTCGCAGCAGCGCTCTTATGGCCAGCATGGCGGCAACGCCGGCTGGCAGCAGGCGCAGCGTGGGCCGACCCTCGAAGATGCTTGCAATGTGCTGGGAGTAAAACCGACCGACGACGCGGCGACGGTGAAGCGCGCCTATCGCAAGCTGATGAACGAACATCATCCGGACAAGCTGGTAGCTAAAGGTCTGCCGCCGGAGATGATGGAGATGGCCAAACAGAAGGCCCAAGAGATCCAGAAGGCCTGGGAGCTGATCAAAGAGCAGCGCGGCTTCTGACGTTTCCAGCCCCTCCCGTCCGGCGAGGGGTTTTAACTTTTGACCTTAGCGCGGCGATACAGCCGCCGCGGATGGCCAATTTTTCCGTACAGCATCTCCACTTCCAGAAAACCGGTCTCAACGCCGTGCTCCAGATAGCGACGGGCGGTGGTTTTGCTAAGCCCGGCGGCGCTGACCACTTCATCAACGGAAAAACAGTGCGCTTCCCGGTCGCTAAACAGTCCCTGCACCAGCGCCAGCGTTTTCTCTTCAATCCCCTTGCTGCCGCTATCCACGCGATAGTTCTTCGCCTGCAGTTGATAGAGGGAATCGACGTTTTGCTGATCGACGATTTTCCACTCCCGTTGCTGATCGTAGAACTGGATAAAGCGCTCCAGCGACTGGCTCAGCCGCTTCCATGATACCGGCTTAAGGATATAGTCGAAGGCGCCGTTGCGGATGGCCTGGCTGCAGGTTTCCATATCGCTGGCGGCGGTGATAAAGATCACCGAGCATTGGCTGGTCGCCAGCGCCGGGTCGGTCATCAGCGTGACGCCTTTGCCGTCCGGTAAATAGTTATCCAGCAGCACCAGCTGCGGCGGCGTGGCGTGAAGCAGCTGCCGCGCCTGGGCGAGGGAGGCCGCCATGCCTGCCAGCCGCAGTCGCGGGTGTTTTTGCACAAGCTCGGCGTGCAGGCGCGCCAGTTCGCTCTCATCTTCAATGATTAGCACATCGACCAGGTCATGATGCATCGTGGGCCTCCGGTTGCGGACAGGCGTGCGCGTCGGCCGGGATAAAAAGGGTGAAGATCGTTCCCCGCGGCGCGTTATCGGCGACTTCGATGGTGCCGCCCGCCTGAGTGACATAATGTTCAATAAGATACAGACCAATGCCGTGATCGCCACGGGTTTTGGTGGTGACGCCGCGTTCAAAAATGCGCTCGCGGATATCGGGGCGGATGCCGACGCCGCGGTCGGCCACTTCGATAATCAACTCCCGGGCGTTGAGCTGGATCAGGACTTCCACCGGCTCATGCGGCAGCTCGGCACGCTGCGTGGCTTCGATGGCGTTATCCAGCAGGTTGCCGATGATGGAGATCAGCTCGGATTCCATCAGCGACGGCAGGGGGCGGTCGATGCGGCAGGCCGGGTCGAAGCTCAGCGCCACGCCTTTTTCGCGGGCGCGGGTGGCTTTGCCGAGCAGCAGACCGCATAGCGTCGGCGAGTGGAAGTGCGAGGAGATAAAATCCAGTAGCTCCTGAGCATGTTCCGACTGGGCCTGAATATAGCGGATCGCTTCGTCATAATGGCCCATATGCAGCAGGCCGGAGAGGGTAGTCATCCGGTTGAGCTGCTCGTGGCGCATGATGCGCAGATTGTCGACATAGCGCTTCACCTGGCTCAGCTGGGCGGTGAGGGCATTGATTTCATTGCGGTCACGGAATGTGATCACCCAGCCCTGCAGGGTATTCTCCAGCATAATGCGCACCCGACTGGCGAGCACGGTCAACTGGTTGAAGCGGCATAGCTCATCGTGGGTATCGCGTTCGAGCATGTCGCCGCTGGCGAAAAAGGGCTGCGGCGAAATGACGCTGTCGATCGACTGACCGCGCAGCTGGCGGGCGGGCTGGCTGAGCCCCAGCAGGCTGCGGGCGGCATGGTTTATCACCTCAATACGCCGCTGGCGATCGATGACGATCACCCCCTCAAAGATCGACTCCATCATCGCCTTTTGCTGGCGAACCAGCAGGCCAATTTCCCGCGGCTCGAGCGAAAAAATCTGCTTCTTGATACTGCGGGTAAAGTACCAGGAGAAGATAAACAGGGCGATGAGCAGCAGGACGGCGGCGATAAAAATATTGATCACTTTAGTCAGAGTAATGCTGTCGAGATAGCTGGTGAGGTAGCCGACGGAGACAATACCGATCACTCGCCCTGCGTCATCAACGATGGGCGTTTTGCTGCGCAGCGAGACCCCGAGGCCGCCTTTGCGAATGGTGGTGATGGATTTTCCTTCCAGTACCGCCTGGTTGTCGCCGCCGACCAGTCGGGTGCCGACCCACTCCGGATGGACGGAATGAAACAGATGAACTCCCTGACGGTCGCCGATGACGATAAAGCTGGCGTCGCTATGGGCGGCGATTTGCTGCATAAACGCCTGAATCGCCTGTGGGTCGTGCCGGCTGACCTGTTGACGTAAATTCGGCATCAGGGCTATCTCTTCGGCCTGTATTTTGGCCCGGGCGCTCATCTCCTGATAAAGCTGGCGGCTGGCGTCAAAATAATAATAAATGCCCAGTGCGATAAAAAGGACCGAGAAAAAAGCGACCAGAGAAATAAACAGCTTATATTGAAAAGATAATTTCATAGGCCCCGGACGACGTATTAACCATACCGGCACTCTAACATTTTTCTGTCACGTGACGTAAATGTTAAGGGAAAGTTGTGATCAGCGGCGCAGGCGCGGTCTGCCGCCAGCGGTCGCGGCGGAAATAGGCGGCCTGCGGGAAATAAAAACCATAAAAACCACAGTCATAAATCAGAGATATATCACTCCCGGGCAGTTCAGCGAATAGAAACCATAAAAACCATAGTGACCATTAAAACTTCTTTTTTAATCTGGGAAGCTTCACATTAACGACGCCGCTGTCCCTTTACGCTGAAAATGAATAATAACGACAGGGCTGAATTTATGAGCACCACAGACAATGCATTCTCTGCAACCCTTGAACCGATCGATACGCCGAAAACCACGCTCAAGCAGCGCTGGTGGCATATCATGGATAACTGGAAGGTGGGGATCGTCCCGCTGCCGCTGTTTCTGCTGGCCGGAGGACTGATTGCCCTCGACTGCCTTGGCGGCAAACTGCCGAGCGATATCGTGGTGATGGTGGCCACCCTGGCTTTCTTTGGCTTCGCCTGCGGCGAGTTTGGTAAACGCCTCCCGGTGCTGGGGAAACTCGGTGCGGCGGCGATCTGCGCCACCTTTATTCCTTCCGCGCTGGTCCACTATGGTCTGCTGCCTGACGTGGTTATTGAATCCACGACCAAATTCTATAAATCCACTAACATCCTCTATCTCTATATCTGCTGCATCATTGTCGGCAGCATCATGAGTATGAATCGCACCACGCTGATTCAGGGCTTTCTGAAGATCTTCTTCCCGATGCTGTGCGGCGAAGTGGTCGGCATGCTGGTGGGCATCGGCGTCGGCACGCTGCTGGGCATGGAGCCGTTCCAGGTGTTCTTCTTTATCGTGCTGCCGATTATGGCCGGCGGCGTGGGAGAGGGGGCGATCCCGCTGTCAATGGGTTATGCCGCGCTGATGCATATGGAGCAGGGCGTGGCCCTGGGCCGGGTATTGCCGATGGTGATGCTTGGCAGCCTGACGGCGATCGTCATCTCCGGCTGCCTCAACCAGCTCGGCAAGCGCTTCCCGCATCTGACCGGCGAAGGGCAACTGATGCCGAACCGCAGCCATGAAACCCGCAGCCTCAGCGAGAGCGAAGGCGTGAGCGGTAAGACCGACGTTGGGACCCTCGCCTCCGGCGCGCTGCTGGCGGTACTGCTGTATATGATGGGGATGCTCGGCCACAAACTGATTGGTCTGCCGGCGCCGGTAGGCATGCTGTTCCTCGCGGTGCTGTTAAAGCTGGCTAACGTGGTGTCTCCGCGTCTGCAGGAGGGGTCGCAGATGGTCTATAAATTCTTCCGCACCGCGGTCACCTACCCGATCCTCTTTGCCGTCGGCGTGGCGATCACCCCGTGGCAGGAACTGGTAAACGCCTTCACTTTAACCAACCTGCTGGTGATCGTCAGTACCGTCTCCGCGCTGGTGGCGACCGGTTTCCTGGTTGGTAAAAAGATAGGGATGCACCCGATCGATGTGGCGATTGTTTCCTGTTGCCAGAGCGGGCAGGGCGGCACCGGCGATGTAGCGATCCTGACCGCCGGCAACCGCATGAGCCTGATGCCGTTCGCGCAGATCGCTACCCGCATCGGCGGGGCGATAAATGTCTCGCTGGGGTTGCTGTTCCTCAGCCACTATCTGGCGTGATATAACGCTACGCTCAGCGATAAATCTGCTATTTTCCGCTACAGAACGCCGAAAATATCTGCGTTCTGTATCCTAAATGCTCCGCATTTAGCGTTACAATCAGCGCGCGATCGGCTATCGCAACCATCATCATGACAGTCCAGGCGCTGTCGTATTTATCATATGTAGGAGAGGAATTAATGTCAGTGGATACTCCCGCCCAGGCGGGCGTCAGCATCGACGCATTGCTGGCGGCGAAAGAGCAGCGTGCAGCCCGCCAGGCCGACTGGTTGGCCCATTATCAGCAGCCTGTTATTTCCCTGACCCTGGTGACCCCGGGGGCGGTGAAGGACAGCATTCGCTATCGCAATATGATGGGCGTTGCCCTCCAGGCCTGCGATCAGCTGCTGTGGAAGCACCGCTGGCAAACGCTGGATCGTCAGGTGCTATGGCTGCCGACCGGGCCAGAAGCGCTGTGGTGCGTAGCGCATCCGGCCAGCGAAATCAAAGCGATGTGCAGTACGCTGGAGCAGAGCCATCCGCTGGGACGCCTGTGGGATATCGATGTAATCTGTCCGCAGAACGGGCTGGTGGGACGCCAGTCGCTGGGCGAATCGCAGCGCCGCTGCCTGCTGTGCGATGAGCCGGCGCACGCCTGTGCGCGCAGCCGTCGTCACGACACCGATCTCGTCGTCGCCCGCGTTGAGCAGATGATTGACGCGTGGTTCGCCCGCGATTAATCGGGATTGTTTTCTGTATCCTCACTAATCCGAGTTGCACGCAGCCAACCCGCATGCAACTCGAAGTATGAGCGTTAAAAGTCGATCGGCGCGCGAAAGGTCATCGCGTTGCCGTAGGCAGGATGGGTGATGGTGAGCGTCTCGGCGTGCAGCAGCAGGCGCGGGGCCATCGCCAGCGCCTCCGGCGTGGCATAGAAGCGGTCGCCAAGGATCGGATGCCCCAGCGCCAGCATATGCACGCGCAGCTGGTGCGACCGTCCGGTAATCGGCTTCAGGCGCACGCGGGCGGTGTTATCCTCTGCGTACTCCAGCACCTCATATTCGGTTTGCGCCGCTTTGCCGGTTTCATAGCACACCTTCTGCATTGGCCGGTTCGGCCAGTCGCAAATCAGCGGTAAATCCACGAGGCCTTCCGCCGGCTGCGGATGGCCCCAGACGCGGGCGACGTACTGCTTCTTCGGCTCGCGCTCGCGGAACTGACGCTTCAGTTCACGCTCGGCGGCTTTATTCAGCGCCACCACAATCACGCCGCTGGTGGCCATATCCAGGCGATGCACCGATTCGGCCTGCGGGAAGTCGCGCTGAATGCGCGTCATCACGCTGTCTTTATGCTCCTCAAGACGACCGGGGACGGACAACAAGCCGCTCGGCTTGTTGACCACCATGATGTGCTCATCCTGATACAGGATCACCAGCCAGGGATCCTGCGGCGGATTGTAGTTTTCCATCGCCATGTTCGCGTTCCGTTACTGGTGAGTGACGACGATCAGACGCAGCGCGTCCAGACGCCATCCGGCCTGCGCCAGCGCATCCATCACCTGCTGACGGTTGCTTTCGATCGCCGCCAGTTCGTCGTCACGGATGTTCGGGTTCACCGCCTTCAGCGCTTCCAGACGGGAAAGCTCAGCCGTCAGCTTTTCATCGGCTTCGTTACGCGCCGCGTCGATCAGCCCCTGCGCCGCTTTGGCGATCTGCGCTTCACCCTGCTGCAGAATCGCGTGAACGTCCTGCTGCACCGCATTGACCAGCTTGCTACCGGTATGGCGGTTGACCGCGCTCAGCTGGCGGTTGAAGCTTTCGAACTCCACCTGCGCGGCGAGGTTGTTGCCGTTTTTATCCAGCAGCATGCGAACCGGGGTCGCCGGCAGGAAGCGGTTGAGCTGCAGCTGCTTCGGCGCCTGCGCTTCGACGACATAGATCAGCTCCAGCAGCAGGGTGCCGACCGGCAGCGCCTTGTTCTTCAGCAGCGAAATGGTGCTGCTGCCGGTATCGCCGGAAAGGATCAGGTCCAGACCGTTGCGTATCAGCGGGTGTTCCCAGGTAATAAATTGCGCATCTTCACGCGACAGCGCCACGTCACGTTCGAAGGTGATGGTGCAACCGTCTTCCGGCAGGCCCGGGAAATCCGGCACCAGCATATGGTCGGAAGGGGTGAGGACGATCAGGTTTTCACCGCGGTCGTCCTGGTTGATGCCGACGATATCGAACAGGTTCATCGAGAAAGCGATCAGGCTGGTGTCGTCATCCTGCTCTTCGATGCTCTCCGCCAGGGCCTGGGCTTTCTCGCCGCCGTTGGAGTGGATCTCCAGCAGACGGTCGCGGCCCTGCTCCAGCTGCGCCTTCAGGGCATCATGCTGTTGGCGGCAGGATTTGATCAGATCGTCAAAGCCGTCGGTGGATTCCGGCGCCGCAAGATAGTTGATCAGTTCATCGTGCACGCTGTCGTAGACGGTGCGACCGGTCGGGCAGGTATGTTCGAAGGCGTCGAGCCCTTCGTGATACCAGCGCACCAGCACCGACTGCGCGGTTTTTTCCAGGTACGGAACGTGGATCTGGATATCGTGCGCCTGGCCGATACGGTCGAGACGACCGATACGCTGCTCCAGCAGATCCGGGTTAAACGGCAGGTCGAACATCACCAGGTTGCTGGCGAACTGGAAGTTGCGTCCTTCGGAGCCGATCTCGGAGCACAGCAGCACCTGGGCGCCGGTGTCTTCTTCAGCAAACCACGCCGCGGCGCGGTCGCGTTCGATAATCGACATCCCTTCATGGAACACCGCGGCGCGGATGCCTTCGCGCTCGCGCAGCACCTGTTCCAGCTGCAGGGCGGTGGCGGCCTTAGCGCAGATTACCAGCACCTTCTGCGAGCGATGGCTGGTCAGGTAACCCATCAGCCACTCGACGCGCGGGTCGAAGTTCCACCAGGTACCGGTATCACCTTCAAATTCCTGATAGATCTGCTCCGGATAGAGCATGTCGCGCGCGCGCTCTTCCGCGGTTTTGCGCGCGCCCATAATGCCGGACACTTTGATGGCCGTCTGGTACTGGGTCGGCAGCGGCAGACGAATGGTGTGCAGCTCGCGTTTCGGGAAACCTTTGACGCCGTTACGGGTATTACGGAACAGCACGCGGCTGGTGCCGTGGCGGTCCATCAGCATCGAGATCAGCTCCTGGCGCGCGGCCTGGGCATCTTCGCGATCGCTGTTGGCGGCCTGCAGCAGCGGCTCGATATCCTGCTCGCCGATCAGATCGCCCAGGGTATTGAGTTCGCTATCGCTCAGCTTGTTGCCCGCCAGCAGCAGCGCGACGGCGTCGGCCACCGGACGGTAGTTCTGCTGTTCTTCGACAAACTGTTCAAAATCGTGGAAGCGGTTCGGATCCAACAGACGCAGGCGCGCAAAATGGCTCTCCATTCCCAGCTGTTCCGGCGTCGCGGTCAGCAGCAGGATACCCGGCACGCGCTCAGCCAGCTGTTCAATAGCCTGATATTCACGGCTCGGCGCCTCTTCGCTCCACACCAGGTGGTGCGCTTCGTCGACCACCATCAGGTCCCACTCGGCGTCGCACAGGTGCTCCAGGCGCTGCTTGCTGCGACGCACGAAGTCTAAAGAGCAGATCACCAGCTGTTCGGTTTCGAACGGATTGTAGGCATCGTGCTGCGCTTCGGCGTAGCGCTCGTCGTCGAACAGCGAGAAACGCAGGTTGAAACGGCGCAGCATCTCCACCAGCCACTGGTGCTGGAGGGTTTCCGGGACCACGATCAGCACGCGCTCGGCGGCGCCGGAGAGCAGCTGCTGGTGCAGGATCATCCCGGCTTCAATGGTTTTACCTAAGCCCACTTCATCGGCCAGCAGGACGCGCGGCGCGTGACGACGGCCCACATCGTGGGCAATATGCAGCTGGTGCGGGATCAGGCTGGTGCGCTGGCCGCGCAGGCCGCTCCACGGCATGCGGTACTGTTCGCTCTGGAACTTGCGCGCGCGGTAGCGCAGGGCAAAGCGATCCATGCGGTCGATTTGGCCGGCGAACAGGCGGTCCTGCGGTTTGCTGAATACCAGTTTGCTGTCGAGCAGCACTTCACGCAGGGTGACGTTCGCTTCCTGGGTGTCCAGGCGGGTGCCAGTGTAGGACAGCAGCCCGTTCTCTTCATTCACTTTGTCAACGTGGAGCTGCCAGCCTTCATGGCTGGTGATGGTGTCGCCCGGGTTAAACATTACGCGGGTGATCGGGGAATCGTTGCGAGAGTACAGACGGTTTTCGCCGATGGCGGGGAAAAGGAGAGTGACCATGCGCGCATCCAGCGCTACCAGCGTCCCTAATCCTAGTTCGCTCTCTGTGTCGCTAATCCAGCGTTGACCAAGTGTAAAAGGCATATATGTTCGGCTCTTTAGTTCTTTAATTGCAGGCAATAGTTGATCATCTCCATGAACAATCGGAGATGCGTCAAAATTGGGGCCAGGAATGGAAAGGGCGCTATATTACTGGATGGCAGAACGTTCGTCACGTTCTCCTCACGCTTCATTTTTAGGCTTTCTTGCCCGTGGAATGGGTGACAAAAAATCAAAATAGCCCCAACTGTCCTGTCACTATTGTAGCAAAGTCATCGTTGACGAAGGGCAGGATCCCTTCCGCCACCGGCTGCAACTGCTTTGTTAAATAGTGATCGTAATCGAGCGGCGACTGCTGGTAATCCACCGGCTCCGGGCCGCTGGTGGTCCAGACGTATTTGATGGTGCCGCGCTGCTGATACTGCTGCGCCCGCCCAAGCTTCAGGTTGTGTTCATCGGCAAGCCGGGCGGCGCGCACGTGCGGCGGTACGTTGCGCTGATACTCCGCCAGCGGCCGGCGCAGGCGTTTGCGATAAACCAGCTGTTCGTCGAGCTCGCCGTTCATCAGCCTGGCGATAGTCTCCCGCACATAATCCTGATACGGCTGGTTGCGGAAGATGCGCAGGTATAACTCCTGTTGAAACTGCTGGGCCAGCGGCGTCCAGTCGGTACGCACCGTTTCCAGCCCCTTAAACACCATGCGCTGGGCATCGCCCTCCTGAATCATCCCGGCATAGCGCTTCTTGCTGCCGGTATCGGCGCCGCGGATCGTCGGCATTAAAAAGCGGCAGAAGTGGGTTTCATACTCCAGCTCCAGGGCGCTGGTAAGCTGGCTTTTGCTAAGCTCCTGCGCCCACCAGGCGTTGACATCGCTGACCAGCTCGCGGCCGATCTCCGCCGCCTGGGCTTCGCTGTGCGGGCGCTTAAGCCAGACGAAGGTGGAGTCGGTATCGCCGTAGATAACGTCATAGCCTTTGGCTTCAATTAACGCTTTGGTCTGGCGCATGATCGCATGGCCGCGCATGGTGATCGACGAGGCGAGACGCGGGTCGAAGAAGCGGCAGGCGCTGGTCCCCAGCACGCCGTAAAAGGCGTTCATAATGATCTTCAGCGCCTGGGAGAGCGGCTTATTGTGCTGGCGTTTGGCTTCATCCCGGCCGTGCCAGATCTGGCTGACAATCCCCGGCAGGCAGTGCTTATCTCGCGAGAAGCGGGCGCCGAGGAAGCCCTCGATACTGTGCTGGTCATCGGGTTGCGCCAGCCCTTCAACCAGGCCGACCGGATCGATTAGAAAGGTACGAATAATCGACGGATACAGGCTTTTATAGTCCAGCACCAGCACCGAGTCATACAGGCCGGGGCGGGAGTCCATCACGTAGCCGCCGGGGCTCGCCTGCGGCGGTACGTCGCCGAGATTCGGCGCCACGTAGCCCAGGCGGTGCATGCGCGGGAAATAGAGATGGCTGAAGGCGGCGACCGAGCCGCCGTGGCGGTCGGCGGGCAGACCGTTGACCGTCGCCCGTTCGAGCAAAAACGGCATGATCTCCGTTTTGTGGAAGATCCGCGTCACCAGCTCGCAATCCTGCAGGTTATAGATGGCCAGCGCCGGTTTGTCTTCATGAAACCGGCGATCGATCTCATCCATCCGATCCCATGGGTTGTCGATGGCTTTGCCTTCTCCCAGCAGCTCGCGGGCCACCGCCTCCAGCGAAAAGGAGGAGAAATTCCAGAACGCCGATTTTAGCGCGTCGATGCCGTCGATAATCAGCCGCCCGTTGGCCTGGGCGAAAAAGACGCCGTTCTTAAAGCCGTGCTCACGCCACTCCAGCTCGCTGTTGCCGCGGCCGAGCCGCAGCGGGATACGATAGCGTTCGGCGTGCTTTTGCAGAACGCGCAGATCGAACTGCACTACGTTCCAGCCGATCAGCACGTCGGGGTCGTGTTCGGCAAACCAGGCGTTAAGCTTTTCCAGCAGCAGGGGACGGCTGGCGATGAAGACCAGCTCGAAGTCGACGTCTGGCGGCGTTTCCGGTTCGGGGCCCAGCATGTAGACCACCCGCTGGCCGCAGCCTTCCAGACCGATGCAGTACAGCTCGCCGTGGCGGCTGGTTTCGATATCCAGCGACACCCATTTCAGCGGCGGACGATAGTCAGGGTTCGGCTTCATGCGTGCGTTGACCAGCTGCGAGCCGCGCGTTTCGCCTTCCACCCACACCGGGGCGGTGATAAAGCGCTCCATCAGATAGCGCTCCGGCGGGCGGATATCGCCTTCGTAAACGGTGACGCCGCTGTCGCGGAGCATCTTCTCCAGACGCATCAACTGGCGATGGGCGCGGCAGTAGAGGCCAACAATTGACTGACGGTGGAAATCTTTCAGGGCCAGCGGGGCGAAGCGGAGCCCTTTCTCCCCCTGCAGCAGCCGTTCAGCCTGCGCCCGCTGCGCTTCGGGAATAAAGGCGACGGACTCCTGCGGCGGGAGGGTGACCTGCAGCGGACCGTCGTCGGTGGCCAGCCAGAAGGAGAGCTCGGTGCCCTGCGGAGTGTCCCGCCAGTGACGGGTGAGTAAAAATCCTGCTCGTGGCTGGGTCACGGGTATTCTCGCCGATAAAAAACCAGGCCTGATTATAGCCTGGTTTCATGAGGGGCGCTGGGGTTTTATACAGGTGTTCGGCGCTAATGTTGCTCCGGATTGCGGCTTGCGCCTTATCCCGGCTACCAGATGGCGCAGAGCCCTGGCCCTGCTAAGCGCAGCGCGAGCAGGGTGATTATTGGCCGTAGTAGGCTTTGGCCCCATGCTTACGCAGATAGTGCTTATCCAGCAGGGTCTGCTGCATAGCCGGCAGCTGCGGCGCCAGCTGGCGGCAGAAAATCCCCATATAGGCGATCTCTTCCAGCACGATGGCGTTATGCACCGCGTCTTCGGCGTTCTTGCCCCAGGCGAACGGACCGTGGGAATGGACCAGCACGCCGGGCATCTGCGCCGGGTCGATTCCCTGCTGGCGGAAGGTTTCGACAATCACGTTGCCGGTTTCCCACTCATAGTCGCCGTTGATCTCCGCATCGGTCATTAACCTGGTGCAGGGCACCGGGCCATAAAAGTAGTCGGCATGGGTAGTGCCGGTCGCGGGAATAGATTGCCCGGCCTGCGCCCAGATGGTGGCGTGGCGCGAATGGGTATGCACAATGCCGCCCAGCGTCGGGAAGGCCTGATACAGCAGGCGATGGGTCGGGGTATCCGACGAGGGCTTTTTATTACCCTCTACCACTTCGCCGCTCTCCAGACTGACCACCACCATATCGTCGGCGGTCATCACGCGGTAATCCACACCGGAGGGTTTGATCACGAACACCCCTTTCTCGCGGTCGACGGCGCTGACGTTGCCCCAGGTTAAGGTCACCAGATTATGCTTTGGCAGGGCCAGGTTAGCTTCCAGCACCTGGCGTTTAAGATCTTCTAACATAGTGTGCTCCGAATAGCAGGCGAGTCGGGTATCCCTCACCCCGACCCTCTCCCGGCGGGAGAGGGAGAAAGGCGGCATGGCGCCCGGTCGGTCCCCTCTCCCCAACGGGGAGAGGGGAAGGGTGAGGGGACGGCCTCTTAGCGTTTTGAACCGTAATACACTTCATTCCAGCGCAGCGCGTCCTTGAAGGACGGCAGACGGGTCTCGTTGTCGATGACGGTCAGCTCGATATCATGCAGCTCGGCGAACTGGCGCATATCGTCGAGGTTCAGCGCATGGCTGAAGACGGTATGGTGCGCGCCGCCGGCGATGATCCAGGCTTCCGACGCGGTACGCAGATCCGGCTGCGCTTTCCACAGGGCGTTGGCCACCGGCAGCTTCGGCAGATCGTGCGGCGTTGGGACGGTTTCGATGGTATTGACCAGCAGACGGAAGCGGTCTCCCAGGTCGATCAGGCTGGCGACGATCGCCGGGCCGGTTTGAGTATTGAAGATCAGGCGCGCTGGATCCGCTTTGCCGCCGATGCCCAGCGGCTGAACGTCGAGGATCGGTTTCTCGGCGGTGGCGATCGTCGGGCACACTTCCAGCATGTGCGAGCCAAGCACCAGATCGTTACCATTGTCGAAGTGGTAGGTGTAATCCTCCATAAAGGAGGTGCCGCCCTGCAGACCAGTTGACATCACCTTCATGATGCGAAGCAGAGCGGCGGTTTTCCAGTCGCCCTCGCCGGCAAAGCCGTAGCCCTGCTGCATCAGGCGCTGTACGGCGAGACCTGGGAGCTGTTTCAGGCCGTGGAGATCTTCAAAGGTGGTGGTAAAGGCGTGGAAACCGCCCTGTTCGAGGAAGCGTTTCATCCCCAGCTCAATGCGCGCGGCGTCCAGCACGTTCTGGCGCTTCTCGCCGTGAACCTGCGCCGCCGGGGTCAGACGGTAGCTGCTTTCATATTCATCGACCAGGGCGCTGATATCGCCGTCGCTGATGCTGTTCACCACCTGCACCAGATCGCCGACCGCCCAGGTGTTCACCGAGAAGCCAAACTTAATCTGCGCGGCGACTTTATCGCCGTCGGTCACCGCCACTTCGCGCATGTTATCGCCGAAACGGCACACTTTCAGATGACGGGTATCCTGTTTGGAGACCGCCTGACGCATCCAGCCGCCGATACGCTGGTGGGCCTCTTTATCCTGCCAGTGGCCGGTGACCACGCTGTGCTGTTGGCGCATACGGGCGCCGATGAAGCCGAACTCGCGGCCGCCGTGCGCGGTCTGGTTCAGGTTCATAAAGTCCATATCGATGCTGTCCCACGGCAGCGCGGCGTTGTACTGAGTATGGAACTGCAGCAGCGGCTTATTGAGGATGGTCAGGCCGTTGATCCACATTTTTGCCGGCGAGAAGGTATGCAGCCAGACCACTAACCCGGCGCATTTGTCATCGTAGTTGGCGTCGCGGCAGATATGGGTGATCTCGTCCGGGGTGGTGCCCAGTGGCTTAAGGACCAGTTTGCACGGCAGTTTGGCTTCCGCATTCAGGCTGTTCACCACATGTTCGGCATGCTTCGTCACCTGGCGCAGGGCTTCCGGGCCGTACAGATGTTGGCTGCCAATAACGAACCATACTTCATAGTTATCAAAAATCGTCATTTTCGTATCCTTAATGGGTGAGCGCTGCCTGAGATTGCGGGGCTTTTTCCGCCTTTGCAGCCGAAGGGAGATAGTGTTGTTCCGCGCTGACCGACCACTGCTGGTAGCGCTGATAGAGTTGTTCGAAACGCTGTGCCTGCGCCGGACGCGGCTGCAGGGTAGTTTCCACCTGGCTTGCCATCCGCTGTTGGGCGGCTGGAATATCCTCATAGACGCCGGCGGCGACGGCGGCGAAGATAGCCGCCCCCAGCGCGCAGCACTGATCGGAGGCGACAATCTGCAGCGGACGGTTCAGCACGTCGCAGCAGGCCTGCATGATGACCTGGTTTTTCCGCGCGATACCGCCAAGCGCCATGACGTTGTTAACCGGGATCCCCTGCTCGGTGAAGCACTCCATAATGGCGCGAGCGCCGAAGGCGGTGGCGGCGATCAGACCGCCGAACAGCGCCGGCGCGTCGGTGGCCAGGTTAAGGTCGGTGATCACCCCTTTCAGGCGCTGGTTGGCATTCGGCGTGCGGCGGCCGTTGAACCAGTCGAGCACCACCGGCAGATGCTCCAGCGATGGATTGTTGGCCCAGGCTTCGGTGAGCGCAGGCAGTAACTGTTTTTGACTGGCTTTGATTTGCTCGCGCAACGCCGGCTGCTGCTGAGCCAGCTGCTCCAGCGGCCAGCCGAGAATGCGGCCAAACCAGGCGTAAATATCGCCGAAGGCGGACTGGCCTGCCTCCATGCCGATAAAGTGTGGAACCACGCTGCCGTCGACCTGGCCGCAGATGCCTTTGACCGTGCGCTCGCCGACGCTCTCTTTATCGGCGATCAGAATGTCGCAGGTGGAGGTGCCGATGACTTTCACCAGCGCGTTAGGCTGCGCGCCGGCGCCAACGGCGCCCATGTGGCAGTCAAAGGCGCCGCCGGAGATGGCCACGGTCTGCGGCAGACCCAGGCGCTGG
Organism: Klebsiella pneumoniae; assembly: GCF_000742135.1. Classification (GTDB taxonomy): domain Bacteria; phylum Pseudomonadota; class Gammaproteobacteria; order Enterobacterales; family Enterobacteriaceae; genus Klebsiella; species Klebsiella pneumoniae. The sequence continues at coordinate 568,056 of NZ_KN046818.1, forward strand.
GCCCACTCTGCGCTCAGCGTGCCGACCGGCACATCGGCCGTCCAGGTATCGGTGAACAGCGGCCAGGCCAGATGCTGGTTGATGATGGGATCAAGCTCATCGAAGAAGCTGGCCGGCGGCAGACCGCCCCAGCTCTCATGCCACAGCGATTTATGTCCGGCGCTGCAGCGGCCGCGGCGCAGATCCTGCGGACGCGTAGTACCGGAGAGCAGGGCGGGCACCCAGTCGCAAAGCTCTACCCACGAGGCGGCTGCATGGGCGACAGCGCTATCTTCGCGGGTGACGTGGAGGATTTTGGCCCAGAACCATTCGCTGGAGTAGATCCCGCCGATATAGCGCGAGTAATCCTCTTTGCCCGGCTGGTGGCACAGGCGGGTGATCGCCTCGGCTTCCTCGACCGCGGTGTGATCCTTCCACAGGACAAACATGGCGTTAGGGTTGTCAGCGAATTCTTCGCGCAGCGCCAGCACGTTGCCCTCGGCATCGACGGGAGCCGGAGTTGAGCCGGTGCTGTCGACGCCAATGCCCACGACGTCGGCGCGCTGTTCGGCGCTCAGCGAAGCGAGCACGCTTTTCAGCGCCGCTTCCATGGACTCGATGTAATCTCGCGGGTGATGGCGGAAGCGGTTGTTAGCGCCATCGCAATACTGTCCTTCCCGCCAGCGCGGATACCACTCCACGCTGGTCGCCAGCTCTGCGCCGGACGCGCATTCCACCGCCAGAGCGCGGACTGAGTCACTACCAAAGTCGAGGCCAATCGCAATTGCCATCTTGTTACTCCATGCAGAAATCATTCATGCAGCAACAGTAGATATCCCCGGCAAAATCCGTCAGGCCGGATTCGCTAATCTTATGGATTATTTTGCTGTTACCTTGCAAAGTGTGACGCCGTGCAAATATTCGATGTGGACTTTTCTGCCGTATTTATAGACACTTTTGTTACCCGGCATATCACGGTGGAATGCACGCTACTGGCGCTTTTTTCGCTTGCTGTGCGGGTTTTTCGCCAAATTCCCACCGCCGTCGCAGTCGCGACAGGGCCGAGAGCGATAAAATGATGAATATGGACAATTGGTGCCACTGATACCTTCGGGGAGAACCACGCGTATGGCCGAAACGCAAAACGATCCGCTGCTGCCGGGCTACTCTTTTAACGCTCATCTGGTTACCGGCCTGACGCCGATTGAGGCGCAGGGATACCTGGATTTCTTTATCGACCGCCCGCTGGGTATGAAAGGCTATATTCTCAATCTGACGATTCGCGGCGAGGGGGTGATCAACAACCACGGCGAACAGTTTGTCTGCCGGCCGGGCGATATGCTGCTGTTCCCGCCCGGGGAAATTCATCACTATGGCCGCCATCCCGACGCCAGCGAGTGGTATCACCAGTGGGTCTACTTCCGCCCGCGCGCCTACTGGCACGAGTGGCTCAACTGGCCAACGATTTTTGCCCAGACCGGCTTTTTCCGTCCGGATGAACAGTGGCAGGCGCGCTTTGGCGAGCTGTTCGGCCAGATCGTTGATGCCGGGCAGGGGGCGGGGCGCTATTCCGAACTGTTGGCGATAAACCTGCTGGAACAGCTGCTGCTGCGGCGCATGGAGGCGATCAACGAATCGCTGCATCCCCCGCTGGACAACCGGGTGCGCGACGCCTGCCAGTACATCAGCGACCATCTGGCGGACAGCCATTTTGATATCGCCAGCGTCGCCCAGCACGTCTGCCTGTCGCCCTCGCGTCTGTCGCACCTGTTCCGCCAGCAGCTGGGGGTCAGCGTCCTCGGCTGGCGGGAGGATCAGCGCATCAGCCAGGCCAAACTGTTGCTCAGCACCACGCGGATGCCGATCGCCACCGTTGGGCGCAACGTCGGCTTCGAAGATCAGCTCTATTTTTCCCGCGTGTTTAAAAAATGCACCGGGGCCAGCCCGAGCGAATTCCGCGCGGGTTGTGAATAAAAAGTAAAGAAAGTGAAATGATGACCCGCTTAAATGTCACAGCCAGTAAACTATTAAGACAATTGATGGCTTGACGACGGCGCGATGGCTTCGGAGAATCCGGGCTTCGTTTTTTAACCGGGTACATTATGCAAGCATTGCTCGAACACTTTATTACCCAATCCACGGTCTACTCATTGTTAGCCGTGATGCTGGTGGCCTTTCTCGAGTCGCTGGCGCTGGTGGGGCTTATCTTACCCGGCACGGTGATGATGGCTGGCCTTGGGGCGCTCATCGGCGGCGGCGAAGTTAACTTCTGGCAGGCGTGGCTGGCGGGGATTGTCGGCTGCCTGCTGGGCGACTGGATCTCATTCTGGCTCGGCTGGCGCTTTAAGAAGCCGTTGCACCGCTGGTCGTTTATGAAGAAAAACCGCGCCCTGCTGGAGAAAACCGAGCATGCGCTGCATCAGCACAGCATGATCACCATTCTGATTGGCCGCTTTGTCGGACCGACGCGTCCGCTGGTGCCAATGGTCGCCGGGATGCTCGACCTGCCGGTGGCCAAGTTCGTGCTACCGAATATTATCGGCTGCCTGCTCTGGCCGCCGCTCTATTTCCTTCCGGGCATCCTCGCCGGGGCGGCGATTGATATTCCGGCTGATGAATACAGCGCCAGCTTTAAATGGCTGCTATTGGGGGCGGCGCTGCTGGCCTGGCTGGCGGGATGGCTGTGCTGGCGGCTGTGGCGGAGCGCGAAAACCTCAGGCGATCGGCTGACCCGCTGGCTGCCGCGCGGCCGACTGCTGTGGCTGTCGCCGCTGATGGTCGCGCTGGCGGCTACAGCGTTAACATTTGTCTTCCGCCATCCGCTGATGCCGGTCTATCTGGCGATCCTGCACAAAGTCATCGCGCGCTGATCCCCATCAAATGCGAGGCGCTGCTGTGGCCGCTTAACAGCTCGGCGGTGGCGCCATCCCAGACAATGCGCCCTTCGGCGACCACCATCGAGCGCGGCGCGATGCGCGCGGCGTCCTCTACGCTGTGGGAGACCATCAGCAGGGTGAGCTGCTGCTGCTCGCAGACATCGGCGACCAGGGACAGCATCTCCTGGCGCAGCGCCGGATCGAGCGCCGAGAAGGGTTCATCCAGCAGCAGCACCGGCTGCTGGCGCACCAGACAGCGGGCCAGCGCCGCGCGCTGCCGCTGACCGCCGGAGAGCTCGCCGGGCAGACGTTCCAGCAGCGCATCAATTCCCATCTGTCCAGCTATCGCCGTGACCTGCGCCTGCTGCTCGCGGTTCAGTTTAAGGCCTGGGTGGATGCCGAGGCTGATATTTTGTCGAATGGTCAGATGGTTAAACAGGTTATTCTCCTGAAACAACATCGAGACCGGACGCTGCGCCGGCGGCGTCGCGTTATGCGCCTCGCCGTTAATCAGCAGGCTGCCGCTGGCGGGTGGCAGAAACCCGGCGATCAGATTCAGCAGGGTGCTCTTTCCGGCGCCGCTGGGACCGAGCACCGCGATGCGCTCCCCGCGCGCGACGTCGAGGGTGAAGCGCATCGGCAGATGCTGGTATAGCCAGGTCACATCATTGAGTTTTAGCATCACGCCCCGGAAGTTTTTCAATCAGCGTAAACAACAAGAAACAGAGCAGCAGCAGGAGCAGGGCGGTGACGGCCCCGTCCTGGCTGCGGTAGGCGCCTATCTGCTGGTACAGATAGAAAGGCAGGGTGCGGAACGCCTCGTTGCCGAACAGCGCCACCACGCCGAAATCGCCAATCGACAGTACGCAGGCGAAGGCGAGCGCCTGGGCCAGCGGGCGCCGGAGAGCGCGAAGCTCGACCACCCGCAGCCGGGCAAAGCCTTCAATACCCAGCGACTGGCACAGCATGCTGTAGCGGGCGGCAATGTCGCGCATCGGGTTTTCCAGTACTTTCAGCGCATAGGGGATCGCCATCAGGGCATTAGTGAAGATGACGATGCCGTCGGCGGACTCCGGCAGGCCGATAGTGTTATTGAGCAGCAGGAAGAAGCCGGTCGCCAGCACAATTCCCGGCATCGCAAGGATCAGCATGCCGCTCAGCTCCATTGCCTGCCCGGCCAACGGCCGCTGGCGAGCGCGCAGCTCCCGGCTGCTCCATAACAGCATCATCGTCAGGGTCACGCTCAATAGCCCGGCGGCGATGGCGATGCGTAGAGAGGTGCTCAATGCCTGCCAGAGCGCTGGCTGCGCCAGCACGTCCAGCATATTACGGTTGATCCCGTCGACGATGACCGCCAGCAGCGGCGGGAGCAGCAGCAGCAGGGCGGCGCCGATCAGCAACCCGTCGCTCAGGCGGCTATGCAGGCGATCGTCAGGGTCGCGCCAGCCGCGCACATGGCTGACGCCGATGGCGACGGCTTTACTCAGACGCTGGCTAAGCAGCACCAGCCCAAGGCAGCAGAGCATCTGGATCAGCGCCAGCATTGCCGCTCGCGCCGGATCGTAGTCAAAGCTCAGCGCCTGGTAGATAGCCAACTCGATCGTGGTGGCTTTCGGGCCGCCGCCCAGCGAGAGTACGGTGGCGAAGCTGGCGAAGCAGAGCATAAAAATCAGCGCGGCGACGGCGGGAATGTGCCGGCGCAGCCACGGCCATTCGACGAGGCGGAAGAAGGCATAGCCGCGCATGCCAAGCTGGGCGGCAATTTGCCGCTGCTCGCCGGGAATGTTCTCCAGCGCCTGCAGCAGCAGGCGGGTCGCCATCGGCATATTGAAAAAGACGTGCGCCAGCAGGATGCCCTGCAGACCGTAGGGCGAGAACTCCCATTGCCAGCCGAGCGCGTGAAATAGTGAGGCCAGCCAGCCCTGGCGGCCATAGACGCTGAGGATACCGAACACCGCCACCAGCACCGGCAGGATCAGGGTCATCGCGCACAGGCGCAGCAGCAGCGTACGGCCCGGGAAGCGACGCCGATAAAGCGCGCGGGCGAGAAAGATGGCTGGTCCCACCGAGATCAGCGCTGACAGCGACGCCTGCCAGAAGGAGAAGCGGACCACATGCCACAGGTAGCTATCGCTGAAGACCGATTGCCAGCCCGCGCCGGGGGCGCTAAACCACAGCGCCAGAAACGCCGCCAGCGCGACAGCGCACAGCAGCGTAGCGGCGAACAGGCCCGGCATCAGCCCGCGAAGGTTTAGCGGCTGACGGCGCGTTGCCATGCGCTAATCCAGGTTTGACGCTCGCTAGCGACCTGCTGCGGGGTAAAGGACAGGGTGGTCTGCGGCTTCACCAGGGTATCAAACCCGGCCGGCAGGGTGACCTGGGTCACCGGATACATCCAGTTGCCGGTAGGGATGGCGTTCTGGAAGCCAGGAGATACCATAAATTTGAGGAATTTTTCCGCCAGTTCCGGCTGCTTGCTGGCGGCGGTACGCGCGGCAACTTCGACCTGCAGATAGTGGCCCTCGGCGAAGTTCGCCGCCGCATAGTTGTCTTTCTTCTCTTCAATCATGTGGTAGGCCGGCGAGGTGGTATAGCTCAACACCAGGTCGCTTTCCCCTTTCAGGAACAGGCCATAGGCTTCGCTCCAGCCTTTGGTGACGGTAACGGTTTTCGCAGCCAGCTTCTGCCAGGCCTCGGGCGCTTGATCGCCATAGACCTTTTGCATCCACAGCAGCAGGCCCAGTCCCGGGGTGCTGGTACGCGGATCTTCATAGATGACCCGCCATTTTTGCGGCCCCTCGACCAGCTCTTTCAGGCTCTTCGGTGGATTAGCCAGTTTGTTTTTGTCATAGACGAAGGCGAAATAGCCGTAGTCGTAGGGAACAAAGGTGTCATTATCCCAGCCGCCCGGCACGCTGACCGCGCTGGCGGGTACGTTGCTTTTGGCAAACAGTTTACTCTGCGCCGCGGCTTCCAGCAGGTTGTTATCAAGGCCAAGCACGACGTCGGCCTTGCTGTTTTTGCCTTCCATGCGCAGGCGATTCAGTAGCGAAACGCCATCTTCCAGCGCGACGAACTTCAGCTCGCAGCCGCACTCCGCTTCAAAGGCTTTTTTGACCGCCGGGCCGGGGCCCCAGTCGGCAGAGAAGGAGTCATAGGTATAGACGGTAAGAACAGGCTTAGCCAAAGCGGGCATGGCGACCAGCGCCAGCAGCGGGAGTAATTTTTTCAACACTTTGCACCTCAGAAAAAAGGGGTGGCAAAGGATTTTGAGTGAGCCTCAAATCCCTTCGCCGGCGTTATCCGGATCAGGTTCGACGGGTATTTTCTCAGCCCATGCGCTTCATCCTTCAAGCCGCATCTGCGTTAGCTTCGCGCGTTCACCCCAGTCACATAGTTATCTATGCTCCAGGGGATTCACCCGCTTGCTGCCTTGATGCAACTTGAATGATATTGCGTATGTTTATTAGCACCCCGTTGAGAACGGCCTTAGTGTAATGATTTTGTCAGATGACGGAAAGCGCTTACGGCTCCGGCGGCGCAAACCATGCGGATTTAAAATCGAACCAGCCGAGGGTATTCATCCTCACGCCGCGCATACTGCGCTGACCCTGAATCATCAGCCAGTGGTGGATCAGCGGCACGATATGTTGCCTGGCCAGCAGCCGCTGGCTCCAGGTGGCCGGATTAAACTCTCCTGCTCGCCAGCGGCAGGCGTCTGCCTGCCAGTCAATGGGAATGCAGCGCTGAATCAGCGGGACTTCGTACAGATAGGCGAAGAGCGAAAATTCGATCGGTAAGGTGAAGTTCACGCTGTTGAGCCAGATATCGCTGACCACCTCGCCGCGATGCCAGGCATCGTACTCCAGCTCCTGGATCTCCAGCTTTACCTGATGCGCCGCCAGCAGGTCGCGCATGATCCCGCCGATCACCCGATGTTCGACGTGATCGCGGTAGTAGGTAAGGGTGACTGTCTCCAGCCCCGCCGGCTTCTCGCAGGCGTGGTTGCTGGCGTGATGCCAGCGCGGCAGCAGGCCGTAGGCGGGAAACCAGTTGCCCTGGTAGTGTTCGCCCGCATGGTAGAGCAGGTTGGCGGGCTGAAACAGATAGCTTAGCCAGCGGCGCACCGCGTCGTTGGCCCCCAGCGGGCTTCGCGAGTCGAACAGCAGGTAATAGCAGCCCTCTTCCAGGCGACTCTCTACCGCTTTTTCGCTTTCGGTATTGCCCTGCAGCGTCAGGCCGCCGTTGGGCTCTTCGCTAATCTCCGGCAGCACCCAGACGTTCACCTCATCGATCAGCGCCCGGTAGCCAAAATAGTCCTCAAAGGCATGGATCTTGAGCTGATTCTGGTTGTTACGCACCACGGCATAGGGGCCGGTGCCGACCGGCATGGAGGAAAAGTGGTTCATGGTCTGCCACTCCTGCGGCAGCACCATTGCCGGCACCTGCCCCAGCAGCCAGGGCAGCCAGCGGTCGGGCTGGCGCAGATGAATATCCAGGGTCCAGGCGGTGGGCGATTCGATGCGTTCGATATGTGAATAGAGCGGCAGGGCATTGCTGCGCTGCAGAGAGGCGATCACATCCGCCATCTCCAGCTCACGGCCATGGTGAAAATGGATGCCGGGACGGAGGAAAAAGCGCCAGTGGGTGGGGGTCAGCTGCTGCCAGTGGTGGGCAATATCGGCTTCCAGTTCCCCATTTTCCTCATTTACCCGCGTCAGGGCGCTGAATATTTGCCGGGCAATATGGGTTTCCGAACGCCGCAGCGCGCTACCGGGCAGCAAATTCTTCATCGGACGATAGTAGAGCACGCGCAGGATGTGCCGCCCCTGGCGGAAGCTGCGGCCGAGATGCGAGACCAGCATCTGGCGGACGGCAGCCTTATCGCCGACCAACTGCACCAGCTGATCGATGCGATCCTGCTCAAGGAGATCTTCGGCACGTTGCTGCTGCAGGGCGAGGCCGGTATAGAGAAAGGTTAGCCGCGAACGCTTGCCGCGGCCTGCCTCCGCTTCCCAGGTCAGCCAGCCGCGGGACTCCATCATATTGAGCAGGGTGCGCATATGGCGGCGCGAGCAGCTCAGCATTTCCGCCAGCTCGTTAAGGGTGGTCTCCTGCGACTTGCCGTCGCAGCACTGCCATAGGCGAATGAACTGTTGTTGCAGACGGCCGGAAGACATAAAAGGGGAACTCCTGCGCAAAACTCAGCAATTTATTACTTCCTATATTAAGCCAATAATGAATCCCGATGAAGCGAGGAGGTGAATATGATGAGGTCTACCGCAAAATCGTTCTACCAACGCTACTTTTCTGCGACGCAGGAAGCGTCCTGGCTGGCCCGCCTGATGGCAGGACGACAGCAGGAAATTCTGGGGGAACTGATGCAGTGGGGAGTGACGTCAACGACCTCTGATCATTGACTTGCAGACATCATGTGTGACTGAGTATTGGTGTTATACTCGTCGTTTTTCAAACTGCAGGTGCGCTGTCGATGCTTCCTGGGCCGTATGTTCGGGCTGCGTGATTCGCCTCTACGGGACTCACCTTTTCAGGGCCAGCGCGAGCGCGGCGCAAAATGGTTAACCGTTTTGTCCTGCAGCATGAAATCCATAGAGTATAGAATCACCCGCCAGCAGAAAGCCTCTGCTGGCTTTTTTCGTTTTCTTCGCGTGTGTTAAGGACATTCCATGCTGTGGTTGATGACGATGGGACGACGGCTTAACGGCGTCTATGCCGCCTTTATGCTGGTTGCTTTTATGATGGGCGTGGCGGGCGCGTTGCAGGCGCCGACGTTGAGTTTGTTTCTCAGCCGCGAAGTGGGGGCGCAACCGTTCTGGGTGGGCCTGTTCTATACCGTAAACGCCATCGCCGGGATCCTGGTTAGCCTGTGGCTGGCCAAGCGCTCCGATAGCCGCGGCGACCGGCGGCGGTTGATTATGTTCTGCTGTCTGATGGCGGTTGGTAATGCGCTGCTGTTTGCCTTCAACCGCCACTATCTGACGCTGATCACCTGCGGCGTGATGCTGGCATCCATTGCCAACGCGGCCATGCCGCAGCTCTTCGCGCTGGCGCGGGAGTACGCCGACAGCTCGGCGCGGGAAGTGGTGATGTTCAGCTCGGTCATGCGCGCCCAGCTGTCGCTGGCTTGGGTGATTGGCCCGCCGCTGGCCTTTATGCTGGCGCTCAACTATGGCTTCACCACCATGTTCTCCATTGCGGCGGGCATTTTTGTCATTAGCCTCGCTCTGATTGCCATCAAACTGCCTTCGGTTCCGCGTGTGGAACAGCCCTCGGAGGAGGCGGCGGCGCTAGCGCAGGCCGGCGGCTGGCAGGACAAGAACGTGCGTATGCTGTTTATCGCCTCCACCCTGATGTGGACCTGCAACACCATGTACATCATTGATATGCCGCTGTGGATCAGCAGCGATCTCGGGCTTCCCGACAGCCTGGCCGGGATCCTGATGGGCACTGCCGCCGGGCTGGAGATACCGGCGATGATCCTCGCCGGCTACTACGTAAAGCGCTTTGGCAAACGTAAAATGATGGTGGCGGCGGTGGCCGCCGGCGTGCTGTTTTATGCCGGACTGATCCTGTTTCATGGTCGCACGGCGCTGCTGGCTCTGCAGCTGTTCAATGCCATCTTTATCGGCATTATCGCCGGGATAGGCATGCTGTGGTTCCAGGATTTAATGCCGGGACGGGCGGGAGCGGCGACCACCCTGTTCACCAACAGTATTTCCACCGGCGTGATCCTTGCCGGCGTGATGCAGGGGGCGCTGTCCCAGAGCTATGGTCACGCCAGCGTTTACTGGACGATCGCGGCCATTTCGCTGGTGACGCTGTTTTTGACCAGCAAGGTGAAGGATATCTGACTACTCGCCCCGGCATCGCCGGGGCGACCAGGCCTACTTGAGTTCGATACGCTTAATGTCGCCGATGATAAAAATGTAGGCAATCACCCCAATCAGCGCCGTCAGGCCGACGTAGATCAGCGCGTAAAAGAAATTACCCGTGGCGGAAATAATCACACCAATTATCAGTGGTGCGATAATCGAGGCCATATTGGCACAGAAATTAAATATGCCGCCGGTGAGGCCTGCCATATTTTCCGGGGCAATATCCGAAATTAAGGTCCAGCCCAGACCGACCATCCCCTGGCCAAAAAAAGCCACCGACATGATAATAATTACGGTGCTATTGGCGCTTACCCAATTCGCCGCGATAATACAGCTGGACAGCAATAAACCGGAAATTATTGGTAACTTTCGACTGATGTTGACGGAGCCGGTTCGCTTCAACAACCGATCGGAGATCCAGCCGCCGAAGAGGATGCCAATCGCGGCGGCAAGGAAGGGCCAGGTGGCGAAGAAGCCGACGTGCAGCCATGGAAGATGGCGCTCGTTGGCGAGGTAGCTGGGAAACCACGTCAGGAAAAAGACCAGTGTGGTGTTGCCGGCGAACTGACCCAGGCTGGCGCCGAGGATCTGGCGACAGCCCAGCAGGCGTCTGGCGTCACGCCAGTTAAATGGAACGTTCTGGATTTTATTGTTAATGCCGTTTGCGCCGATATACTCCAGCTCCGCTTGATTAGCCGTGCGCGATTCATGCGGTTCATGATAAAAACGCCACCACACTAAAGTAAATAAAATACCTAATCCGCCGGTGAGGAAAAAAAGCGTTCTCCAGCCATGATGTTCGAGAATTAAAAATAACAGCGGCGAGAAAGCGGCCAGCCCTATATATTCACCAACTGTATACGTTGCCGTTGCCCGCGCGCGCTCATGCTGAGGGAACCAAGTGCTGACGATGCGGCTGTTGGCCGGAAAGCAGGGCGCTTCGCTGACGCCGAGTCCCAGGCGCAGAAGCAGCAGGGATTTTAGGCCGAGGGTGAAACTTTGCAGCAGGGTAAACAGCGACCAGAAGAAAATTGACAGGGCATAGGTCAGTTTGTTGCCAAAGCGGTCTAAAAACATCCCGCCGGGGATCTGCGCCAGCGCATAAGTCCAGGCGAAGGCGGAGAAGATGATGCCCATCATCGCCGGATCGATATGGATTTCTTTGCTTAACTGTGGCGCTACAATACCCAGGATGGTACGGTCGAGATAATTGATCATCGTTCCGACGGAGAGTAGCAGCAGAATAACTATCCGTACGCGGCTTCTTTTTTTCGCCCCCGATGTGGAAGTGAGGACTTCCTGAGAGTTTGACATACTCATAGCGAGTTCCTTTAAAGTTTAAAATATTTTTGCATATATTCTAATATGCAAAAATATCTCAAGGAGCTATAGGTAGTATCTATGAATGGCAATGCCTTGTGGCACATTCATGCCCTTCGTCAAATAATATTTGATGTAACGCCGATATTTACCCGTTCATGCGCATTATTGGTGGCTTGCATGGTATATTAGCGTCAGTGCATTTATTCTTATATTATACGGGTAAAAATAATGAACCTAAAGCAACTTTATTATTTTAAACGTCTGTCTGAAACTGAGCATTACACCGAAGCCGCCTCCAGTCTGTGCATCACCCAGCCCTCGCTAAGCCACGCGATATCGGAGCTGGAGAAGGAGTTAGGGGTCGCGCTATTCGCCAGACAGGGGCGGAACGTAAAAATTACCCAAAACGGCAAGCGTTTTTTGCCGTATGTTGAAGATGCGCTGGCCTCGCTGGAGAACGGACGCATGATATTGCAAAAAAATGGCGCTGAGAATAAAGAGAATATTCGCATCGCCTTTATTTACACGATGGGGGAGTATGTTGTTCCACAGTTAATTAATAAATATTCTCTTTCACCTGAATGTCACAATGTGACTTTTTCTTTTACTCAAGGGACATCGCTGACGCTGTTGCAGGAGCTGAAGGCCGGAAAAGTCGATCTGGCGATCTGCTCTTATATTGCCGATGAACCCGATATCGATTTTATTCCGGTGATCCAGCAGGAACTGGTGGTGGTCACGGCAAAGGATCATCCGCTGGCCCGGCTATATGAACATGAAGTCGATCTGGTGGAGACGATTCATTATCCGTATATCTATTTTTCAGAAAATAGCGGCTTACGTCCGTTTATCGATAATGTATTTATGCAGCAAAAGCTGGTGCCGGAGATCGCCTGCTATGTGGATGAGGATACGGCGATGGCCGGGCTGGTGAGTATTGACTACGGGATCGCGATTATGCCGCGCATCACCGCGCTCTCCTATTACAACGTCCATATCCTGAAGATTAAAAACACCATCCCCCCCCGCTATATCTATCTGGCGACCATGAAAGACAAGGGGCTCTCTCCGGCGCTGGAGTCATTTAAAAATGTGGTTATCCACGATAGCCAGAAGATCTGTTAACGGATGGCCCGGATGTGACCTCCGGGCCATCCGGATATCAGGAGAGAATATCCATCACTTCACGCAGCTTAGCGATGGCGATCTGCCCCGGCGCGGAGGCCTGACCAACGGTACCGAAGGTCATCGCCGAACCGAACAAGCGCCCGGTGACCCGGCTAACGCCACCGGATTTGCCCATCGACATGGTGATCAGCGGACGCGTCGCATACTTCTCTTTCATGGTCAGCGTGGCGGCGAGCAAGGTGAGTACGTCCTGCGGCGACTGCGGCATCACCGCGATCTTCGGCAGATCGGCCCCCAGATCCTGCATGCGGCGCAGGCGATAGATAATATCTTCCTGAGCGGGGGTCTTATGGAAATCATGATTACTCATGATCACCTTGACGCCCGCGGCATGCGCATCGTCAACCAGCGCGCGGATCTGCGCTTCATCATTGAACAGTTCGATATCGATAACATCAACCAGTCCACTGCGTGCGGCCTCGCGGTTGAGCGCAAAATAGGCTTCGTCGCTGAGCTCGGTTTCGCCACCTTCTTTCTTACTGCGGAAGGTAAACAGCAGCGGAAGCGCTTTCAGCGCGCCACGGATTTCCGCCAGCGCGGCCATCACCTGGGCCATCTCTCTGACCTGGGCAAAGTGGTCAACGCGCCATTCGATAATATCAGCGCCGGCATCGACCAGGCCGTGGGCGTTACCCAGTATCTCATCCAGGGTTTTACCGATCAGCGGTACACAAATGAGGGTTTCCCCTTCCTGAAAGGTGATGTTCTTTACGGTTACTGCATTTGTCATGTAGGTATCCATTATTTTTCGCGTTGTACTTCAGGCGGTGACTGCGGTGCGTGACACTTTTTGCGCCGCCCGAGCCTGCAGTTGACGATAGCCGATGTACAGGGCGATCACAAAGCCGATAACGGCGATCAGAAAATCAAACCACATAATGCTGGCAATACTGATCTGCGAAAGCTTTGCGGTGATCAACGGGATCGTGAAGCTGGCGATACTGCCGGCAGTGTAGAAGATGCCGGTTGCTTTGCCTTTTCCATTCGGGAAGCTCATCGCCATGATTGTCGCACCCAGCTGCAGCACTCCGCCAGCGGCGGCAAAGCCGATGACAAAAGCAAAGCCGGTCACCATCATCGGCGTCGGGAACAGGCACACCAACAGCAGCGAAATCATCGACAGGCCAGTATAAATAATCATCGCAATGGCCGAGCTAAACACCTCTTTGACGAAGGCGGCAGTTACAAAGACGCAGACCAGCGAGCCGACGGTATAGATGCTAAGCAGTTTAATCGCCGAGGCATAGGGCAGGCCGACGACGAACTGGCCGTACTGCGCCAGCCATTGGCTGACCAGATAGAAGGTCGCCATGCCGATATAACCGTACAGGGTGAAGATCACCATATCCAGCTTATTAGCCTGTGGCTGGACGGCTGTTTCCGCCTGTGCCGTAGGGGCTTCCTCTTTTTTCGCCGCCTGGCTGTCAGGGAACGGCATTTTAAGCAGATAAATCCCGCTCAGTACAAAGAGCGCTGCCGCAATCACGAACGACCAGCCGAACCACAGATTTGCCCATATCAGGAAGCTGATAATGAACGGCAACAGGAACTGCCCTGCAGAGACGAAGGCTTTGATCAGCACGTTGGCCCGGCTGGCAGAGTGCGGGAAAGATTCCATCAGCGCCGGATAGGTACCGGAGTCGAGGAAGCTGTTCGCCAGGCCCGCCATAATGCCGAACACGTAAGCCAGATAGATATTTTTGGTCAGCAGGATGCCGACGAAAAAGATCAGGTAACTCAGGATCCCAAGATAGATAAAGGGCTTGCGACCGAAGCGATCCGACAGGAAGCCGGTCACGATGGTTGCCAGTTTGCCGATACCTAACGAGGAGATCACCACCGATACGCCAGCCGCGTCCGTTCCCCACTGTTCCTGAAGATGGGCCATGTTGAGGGTGATTAACAGCACCCCCATACCGTGGATCAGGTAGTTGAGGTACAGCCCTGCCGCAGTAGGGATGTATTTATTTTTCATCATTCGCCTCTTAGAACAGAATGCTCTTGATGTAATCAACCGGCATCTGTTTGCCCGTCCAGATTTCGAACGCGCGCGCGCCTTGCCACAGCATCATCCCCAGGCCGTTCAGCGTGCGGCAGCCTTTTTTCTCGGCCACTTCCAGCAGGTGGGTTTTGCGCGGGTTGTAGACGACGTCGGAGACGATCAGGTCCGGAAGCAGGAAGCTGTCGTCAGGTAGCAGCATCTGGCCTTCGAACGGCTTCATGCCGACCCCGGTGGCATTGGTCAGGATCACGCTGCTGTCAATTTCGGCGCGCAGCTTGTCATGATCGTCGAGATCGAACAGATGGATCTCGCAGTCGGTGTTGTGGCGGATCTTGGCCACGGTTTCTTCTGCGTTAGCGAAGAATTTATCGCGACGGTTAAAGATGGAGATCGCCTTCACGCCATCCAGTGCTGCCTGGACGCAGAGCGCCGTTGCCGCGCCGCCGGCGCCGAGTACGGTCATCTTCTTGCCGATGATATCGATACCGGCTTCGCTAAGGGCGCGCATGTAGCCGGTGCCATCGGTGATATGTCCGGTCAGTACGCCGTCGTCGTTGACCACGGTATTGACCGCCCCGACCAGCTGTGCCGCCGGCGACAGTTTATCGAGATACTGGCAAATCTCGGTTTTGTTCGGCATAGAGACGTTAAAGCCGCGCAGCTTCATCGCCCGGAAGCCCTGCACCACGTCTTTTAGCTCCTGGTTACCGACTTCAAAAGCGAGATAGACGTAGTCCAGCCCGAGATGGGCGAAAGCCTCGTTGTGCATGGTGGGCGACATGCTGTGACGAATCGGGGTGGCGATCAGGCCAATCAGCTCAGTGTGTCCAGTAATACGTTCTGCCATGACAAAAATCCTCAATAAGTTAGAAAGGGAATTCGTTGTGCTTCGCGGCTGCCCAGCGCACCCATGTCTTCCAGTGCATCCAGTACGTTGCGGCCTTCGCGGACGCCATCGATAATGCGTCGCGCCATCACGCTGTCGCCGATGTTCATGATTTTGACGTTATTGGCATTGGCCCAGCGCTCGATCTCGTCGAGACCCGTCCGGTTGGCGCGCATCCCCAGACAGACAAAGCCGTAGTCGAAGGGAATATCGAAGGTTTGCTGTGTATTTTTCACCTGGAAATGGTCGGCAGCGACCGCCATCAGTTGGGTATTCATGTGCTGTTCGACCTGGTGCTCGTCGAGCATGGTCAACATGGCATTTTTGGTAATGATGTCGAGATCGCGGCCGGCGGCGTCCTGCATCTCGATTAGCACCGCCTGTGCGCCGCGAGCGGTAAAGTATTCGATAACGTCAAGGCCAACGGCGCCGGCGCCGACTACGGCGATGCGTTTGCCCTTGATATCGGTAAATTTCGCCAGATTGTCGATCATGCCGGTAATGGAAAAGATCTTGCCGTTCTCGACGTCAATGTTTTCCCGCAAGCCTTCAATGGGCGGCAGCAGCGGCGTTGAGCCGGTGGCGTTGACAATCAGATGCGGACGCAGGGCGGAAACTGAAGCCACGTCGGCCCGCTTGCCGATCTGCAGCATCAGGTTGTCCAGCGAGGCGATACGATTTTTCATAAACTGCGGGAAATCAGCGATGCGTTTTTTCTCCGGCAGGCGGGAGATTTCGCTGGCGAGGCCGCCGACGTGGTTTTTCGCTTCCAGCAGCCAGGTATGGCAACCAACTTCCGCCGCGGTGCAGGCGGCTTCCATCCCGGCGGTGCCGGCGCCGATGACCACCACGTTAGTGTCGCGATTCACGCGCCGCATTTTATAGGCGTCACCGTGAATAATATCCGGGTTAATCGAACAGCGCAGCGGGCGCGAGCGGGCGATGCGATGGTCGGCGCAGCCGATGTTGCAGGAGATACATTTGCGCATCAGACGCTCTTTTCCGCCTTGCACTTTCTGCACCCACTCCGGCTCGGCAATCAGACCGCGGCCAATGGCGATAAGATCGGCATCGCCGCTGGCGAGGATATCTTCGGCTACCTGCGGAGTGCGAATATTGCCGGCGATGACGGTGGGTTTATGGAATTTATCGCGCACCGCGCGGGAGAGATAGCGCTTCCAGCCATCCTCCAGCGACATCTGATCGATTTGCAGATTCAGGTTATCGTTCTGCGCCGCAGAGACGTTGATGATATCGACCTTCTCCTGGCAGAGCTCAAGAATACGCAGGGAATCTTCGAGGGTATTGCCGCCCTTGAGGAAGTCGTCGGCGCTGATGCGCAGGCTGACCGGAAAACGCGGCCCCACGCAGGCGCGCACTTTATCGACAATCAGACTCAATATCCGGGTGCGATTTTCGACGCTGCCGCCAAATTCATCAGTGCGCTTATTAAACAGCGGCGATAAAAACTGGCTAATTAAATAGGAGTGACCGGCATGAATTTCGACGCAGTCAAAACCTGCGCGCCGAACGCGCTCCGCGGCGTCACCAAATTTTTCTACCGCATGATATATTTCCTCATGGGTCATCGGACGCGGAATATTACCGTGCTTCTTCGACGGTGTTGTAGAAGAGGAGAGCGGCGTCTGGCCTTCCAGTCGGTAGGCATAAGCGGAAGCGCCGGCATGATTTAACTGAATGGATACGCAGGCGCCATGTTTATGCAGGGTCTCGGTTAATTTAAACAGCCGTGGAATATATTGATCGTTATCGATGCGCAGTTGGGTGGTGCCGTTGGAGGCGAAGGGGAAATCAATACAAATATTTTCGATGGTGATAAGCCCGGTGCCGCCTTTGGCCCGCAGTTCGTAGTATTCCAGCTGTTCCTGCGACACCTCGCCATTGAGCGTGGCCATATTGGTGCCCATAGGGGGCATAATAATGCGGTTTTTTAACGTCATACCGTTGATGGTCAACGGACTGAAAAGGTGCGGATAGTGGCTCATCTCTTCTCTCCACAGGAGGCCGGGAGGCCGATATGCGGGGCCCAGGCGTGTCCTTAGTTAATATTTCTCTGTGGCAAAAGATAACGAGGGGAAAAATCGAAAAATAATGCTTTTTTTTGTGCATAGCCATAGGGGTTCTCTATGAGATTAACGCTTTCTTCACATTCTTATATTTTTATATTAAACACTCGTGCCTTATTTTTACTTGCAGTGCAGGGAAAATACATAAACAGTGCTGGAGAAGGGGAGGAAAGCGGAATAATTCTTCTTTAGGCGGTAGGGCAGGGTGGCGGTAAGGTCTGACAATCAGCAAATTAAAATTGGTTTTTGTGCGTGAGATCGCAATTTTCTCCGCAATAAAATAAAAAGCCCGATCAAATGACCGGGCCCAAAGGTTAATTCATAAACGCCGGCAGCTTGCGTTCATAGTCGGAGATCGCCGCTTCATGCTGCAGCGTCAGGCCGATGCTATCCAGGCCGTTGAGCATGCAGTGGCGGCGGAAATCGTCGATCTTAAAGCTGTAGGTTTTATCCCCGGCTTTAACTACCTGCGCTTCCAGATCCACTTCAAACGTAATGCCCGGGTTGGCCTGCACCAGCTTGAACAGCTCGTCGACCTGCTCGTCGCTCAGGGTCACCGGCAGCAGCTGGTTATTGAAGCTGTTGCCGTAAAAGATATCGGCAAAGCTCGGGGCGATAACGACCTTAAAGCCGTAATCGGTCAGCGCCCACGGCGCGTGCTCGCGCGAGGAGCCGCAGCCGAAGTTTTCCCGCGCCAGCAGTATCGATGCCCCCTGGTACTCAGGAAAATTCAGCACGAACTCCGGGTTCGGCTGTTGACCTTTATCGTCGAGAAAGCGCCAGTCGTTAAACAGGTGCGCGCCAAAGCCGGTGCGGGTGACCTTCTGCAAAAATTGCTTAGGGATGATCGCGTCGGTATCGACGTTTGCAGCATCCAGCGGAACCACCAGGCCGGTATGTTGGGTAAATTTCTCTGCCATGATGGTCTCCTTACTTCAGATTACGGATATCGGCGAAATGGCCGGTAACGGCTGCCGCCGCGGCCATTGCCGGGCTCACCAGGTGCGTGCGTCCGCCGCGGCCCTGACGGCCTTCAAAGTTACGGTTGCTGGTTGAGGCACAGCGTTCGCCCGGATTCAGGCGGTCATTATTCATTGCCAGACACATAGAGCAACCAGGTAAGCGCCACTCAAAGCCGGCTTCGATAAAGATCTTATCCAGACCTTCCGCTTCCGCCTGCGCTTTCACCGGACCAGAACCCGGCACCACCAGCGCCTGGACGCCCGGCGCCACTTTACGCCCTTTAGCGATTTCCGCCGCGGCGCGTAAATCTTCGATGCGCGAGTTGGTGCAGGAGCCGATAAACACTTTATCGATAGCGACTTCCGTCAGCGGGATCCCGGATTTCAGCCCCATATAGGCCAGCGCTTTTTCGGCGCTGGCGCGTTCCACCGGATCGCTGAACGACGCTGGATCGGGGATGTTATCCGTCACCGAGATCACCTGGCCCGGGTTGGTGCCCCAGGTCACCTGCGGGGCAATTTCCGCCGCCTGCAGCGTCACCACGGTATCAAACGTCGCGCCGTCGTCGGTTTTCAGGGTTTTCCAGTACGCTACGGCATCGTCAAAATCTTTGCCTTTCGGCGCATGCAGACGGCCGCGTACGTAATTGAAGGTGGTTTCGTCCGGCGCGACCAGGCCCGCTTTGGCGCCCATCTCGATCGCCATGTTGCACAGGGTCATACGCCCTTCCATGCTCAGATCGCGGATCGCTTCGCCGCAGAACTCAACCACATGGCCGGTGCCGCCGGCGCTACCGGTTTTACCAATGATGGCCAGCACGATATCTTTGGCGGTAATGCCCGGCGCCGCTTTGCCCTGGACTTCGATTTTCATGGTCTTCGCGCGGCCCTGTTTCAGGGTCTGGGTCGCCAGCACATGCTCCACTTCGGAGGTGCCGATACCGAACGCCAGCGCACCGAACGCGCCGTGGGTAGCGGTATGGGAGTCACCGCACACGATCGTCATCCCCGGCAGGGTAACCCCTTGTTCCGGGCCCATGACGTGGACGATGCCCTGATACGGGTGGTTCAGGTCGTACAGTTCAACGCCGAACTCTTTACAGTTCTTAATCAGCTCCTGCATCTGAATGCGGGCCATCTCACCGGACGCGTTAATGTCTTTGGTCTGCGTCGAGACGTTATGATCCATGGTAGCGAAGGTTTTACCCGGCTGGCGCACCTGGCGGCCATGGGCGCGCAGGCCGTCAAACGCCTGCGGAGAGGTGACTTCGTGCACCAGATGGCGGTCGATATACAGCAGCGGGGTTTCGTTCTGCGCCTCATACACTACGTGCGCATCAAATAATTTTTCGTATAACGTCTTCGCCATGATTACACCCCTTCTGCGACATAGCGGGCAATAATATCGCCCATTTCATCAGTGCTGACCGCCGCCGTGCCGCGCGCTAAGTCGCCGGTTCGAACCCCTTCTTCTAAGGCGCGGTTGATCGCGTTTTCAATGGCGGTCGCCGCTTCGTCAGCGTCGAGGCTGTAGCGCAGCAGCAGAGCCAGGGAGAGGATCTGCGCGATCGGGTTGGCGATATTTTTGCCGGCGATATCCGGTGCGGAACCGCCCGCCGGCTCGTACAGGCCAAAACCTTGTTCATTGAGGCTGGCGGACGGCAGCATACCCATCGAGCCGGTGATCATCGCGCACTCGTCGGAGAGGATGTCGCCAAACAGGTTGGAGCACAGCAGCACGTCGAACTGGGACGGATCTTTAATCAGCTGCATGGTGGCGTTATCGATATACATATGCGCCAGCTCAACGTCCGGATACTCCTTGCCGATCTCGCTGACGATTTCGCGCCACAGGATGGAGGACTGCAGAACGTTGGCCTTATCGATGGAAGTCACTTTGTGACGACGCTTGCGGGCGGATTCAAAAGCGATGCGCGCGATACGCTCGATCTCAAAGCGGTGATACACCTCGGTATCAAAGGCTTTCTCATGCTGACCGCTGCCTTCGCGGCCTTTCGGCTGGCCGAAGTAGATGCCGCCGGTCAGTTCGCGTACGCAGAGAATGTCGAAGCCGTTAGCAGCGATGTCGGCGCGCAGCGGGCAGAACTCTTCCAGCCCCTGATACAGTTTGGCCGGGCGCAGGTTGCTGAACAGTTTAAAGTGTTTACGCAGCGGCAGCAGCGCGCCACGCTCTGGTTGTTCCGCCGGCGGCAGGTGCTCCCATTTCGGACCGCCAACGGAGCCGAACAGGATCGCATCCGCCTGCTCGCATCCGGCGACGGTCGCCTGCGGCAGGGGAGTTCCCTGACGGTCGATGGCCGCCCCGCCAACGTCATACTGGCTGGTGGTAATGTGCATGGCAAAACGTTGGCGTACGGCTTCCAGTACTTTCATCGCCTGGTTCATCACTTCCGGGCCAATGCCATCACCCGGCAAAACGGCAATATGGTAATTCTTCGACATTACACGGTTTCCTTATTGTTCTCTTTATTCTGAGCTTTGCGTTGCAATTCTTTTTCGACTTCGGCGGCGCGCCAGATGTTGTTCAGCACGTGAACCATCGCTTTGGCTGACGACTCTACGATATCCGTTGCCAGACCAACGCCATGGAAGCGGCGGCCATTGTAGTCAACGACGATATCCACCTGGCCCAGGGCGTCTTTGCCGTGGCCTTTCGCGCTTAAGCCATACTTCACTAATTCAATGTTGTAGTCGGTGACGCGATTAATCGCCTGGTAGATAGCATCGACCGGACCGTTGCCGTTGGCGGCTTCGGTTTTGATCTCATCCCCGCAGACCAGTTTGATCGAGGCGGTGGCGATATCGCTGGATCCGGATTGGACGTTGAAGTAATCCAGGCGGAAATGCTCTGGCTCTTCCTGCTGCTTGTTGATAAAGGCCAGCGCTTCCAGATCGTAATCGAAGACCTGGCCTTTTTTGTCCGCCAGCTTCAGGAATGCGTCGTACAGATGATCCAGGTTGTAATCGCTCTCCTGGTAGCCCATCTCTTCCATCCGGTGTTTCACCGCCGCGCGGCCGGAGCGGGAAGTCAGGTTCAATTGCACCTGGTTCAGGCCGATAGATTCCGGGGTCATGATCTCGTAGTTTTCGCGGTTCTTCAGCACGCCGTCCTGGTGAATGCCGGAGGAGTGGGCGAAGGCGCCGGTGCCGACGATGGCCTTGTTCGCCGGGATCGGCATATTGCAGATCTGGCTGACGGTCTGGCTGGTGCGCCAGATTTCATGATGATTAATGTTGGTGTGCACGTTCATGATGTCTTTGCGCACTTTGATCGCCATGATCACTTCTTCCAGCGCGCAGTTGCCGGCGCGTTCGCCGATACCGTTCATCGCACCTTCTACCTGGCGCGCACCGGCGTGGACCGCGGCGAGGGCGTTACCGACAGCGATGCCCAGATCATCATGGGTGTGGACGGAAATAATTGCTTTGTCGATATTCGGCACGCGATCATACAGGCCGCTGATGATGTTGGCATATTCGAACGGCATGGTATAGCCGACGGTATCCGGGATATTAATGGTGGTGGCGCCGGCGTTGATCGCCGCTTCCACGACGCGAGCCAGATCGGCAATCGGCGTACGGCCGGCATCTTCACAGGAGAACTCAACGTCGTCAGTGTAGTTGCGTGCCCGCTTCACCATATAGATCGCGCGCTCAATAACCTCATCCAGCGTACTGCGCAGTTTGGTGGCGATATGCATCGGCGAGGTGGCAATAAAGGTATGAATACGGAAAGCCTCGGCCACTTTTAACGATTCCGCCGCCACGTCGATATCTTTCTCAACGCAGCGCGCCAGGGCGCACACGCGGCTGTTTTTAATGGTGCGTGCGATGGTTTGCACCGATTCAAAATCGCCCGGCGAGGATACCGGGAAACCGACTTCCATTACGTCGACCCCCATTCGCTCAAGGGCCAGTGCGATCTGCAGCTTCTCTTTGACACTCAGGCTTGCCTGTAACGCTTGTTCGCCATCACGTAAGGTCGTATCGAAAATAATGACTTGCTGGCTCATGGTTTGGATCCTTAGTCTGTGTCCTGGCGCCTTGTTGACGAGCATAAAAAAACCCGCGCCAAGGCGCGGGTTTTATAGTCTTGCTGGAAGATGACTTAACGATGAACGTCGCCCAACAGCCTACCGCGCAAATGGCATGCGTTTAGTAGTAGTAGGCTGGTGATACGAGCGGTGCGAATCATTGCGTCAAACTCCAGATGAAATCGTTATGCTTTTAGAGTTACTGGATAGCCGTTTTAAAGTCAACCCCTGGCATGGAAAAAGCGTTTTGGGCTGACTAAATGAATTAGCAAAATGTGCTGATGTAAGCCCCATTTTGCCGAAGATCCTATTTTGGACCGAAGGCGGTTTATCCCCATTTGTTTCATTTGAAAAAGTGCTTTGCATTCAAGGCATCGTCGAAGAGGTGTCGCCAATGAAGGGACAAAAAACGGTATCTGGATGAAAATATTAAATTTATTTTTCCTGTGAATGTATTCGAACGCTAGCGGATTATTTTTCAATGATAAGGATTTGTTAATTTTATGGAGGGAAAAATAAAATACTTTATTATTGCTTAAGTTACAGTTAACTCGTGGTGCTGTTTTTATTTTTATGGATTATGGTTACACTTATCATCATTAAGTAATCAGTATGGTTTGAGCGGCTCAATTTTTTGATCAGGACCGTTTCTTCACTGCCACTCATAGCCTTGATATATTCCTAAAAATTTCTTTTGCTATTTTGTAAATGTCATTTGCATGGTAAATGATATTTTCGGCGCTAATTATAGCGGTTTAGTGAAGGGAATTCATCGTGACGGCGGAATTAGATATGTTAATTGAAACTCCAGAATATAAATCAGCCCCCGGACAGGAAGTCGTTAAACCTCAACTACGGATGGTTGATCTCAATCTGCTTACCGTTTTTGATGCGGTTATGCAAGAGCAGAATATTACTCGTGCCGCCCATACGCTCGGCATGTCACAACCCGCGGTGAGCAATGCGGTTTCACGACTGAAAGTGATGTTTAATGACGAGCTTTTTGTGCGCTATGGCCGCGGTATTCAGCCGACGGCGCGCGCCTATCAGCTGTTTGGCTCGGTACGCCAGGCGCTGCAGCTGGTCCAAAACGAATTGCCAGGCTCCGGTTTTGAACCACTGAGCAGTGAGCGCGTGTTCCATCTGTGCGTCTGCAGCCCGCTGGATAACATCCTGACGTCGGTTATTTTTAATAAAGTTGCAGAGATAGCACCCAATATTCATTTAGTCTTTAAGTCTGCGCTGAATCAAAATACGGAACATCAGCTACGTTATCAGGAAACAGAATTCGTAATCGGTTATGAAGAGTTCCGTCGCCCTGAGTTTGCCTGCGTTCCGTTATTTAAAGACGAAATGGTCCTGGTCGCCAGTCGCAACCATCCGCGTATTTCCGGGCCGATGATGGAGGCGGATATTTATCGCGAGGAGCATGCCGCCGTTGCTCTCGACCGGTATGCCTCATTTAGTTTGCCGTGGTATGACACGGCCGATAAACAAGCGCGTATCGCCTATCAGGGTAATGCGATGGTCAGCGTATTAAACGTAGTATCGCAAACCCAGATGGTGGCCATTGCCCCGCGCTGGCTGGCAGATGAATTTGCTGACAAGCTTGCCCTGCAAATATTACCTTTGCCGTTGAAGGTCAACAGTCGGACCTGCTATCTCTCCTGGCACGAAGCCGCTGGTCGTGATAAAGGCCACCAGTGGATGGAAGAGCTGCTGGTGGACATTTGCAAGCGCTGACCCGACGACGATAGATAGCAAAGGAGCTTCGGCTCCTTTTTTTATATGACATAAATCAAATAAAGCAGAATTTTATTCTGTTTACCTTGCGCGAGGGGTTCGTTGTGTTCGTGAAAAATGGATCTATTCCTGTTATTACCCTTTTTCGCCGAGTATTTACCATTCTCTTTTCTTATCTCTGAAGCAATTCACCATATTTTCCCCTCACCGCTTTCTTTTCTTCTTATTCAAGAAATAAGGCCTCAGCTGCGGCGAATTGCCTGCCTGCTGGCGAGCAGTTATGGTAGTGGCATGCAGTACATTCACCTCAATGCGGAGGACCACTCCTTCGCATCGTGCGAGCGCGCGGAAATTGAGTTCCGCTGTCGTAAAACAATAAGCCTGGAGGCAAACCATGGAGATGTTGTCAGGAGCCGAGATGGTCGTCCAATCGCTTGTCGATCAGGGCGTCAAGCAAGTATTCGGCTATCCCGGAGGCGCAGTCCTCGATATCTATGATGCGTTACATACCCTTGGCGGTATCGATCATGTGCTGGTTCGTCACGAGCAGGCGGCGGTGCATATGGCGGATGGCCTGGCGCGGGCGACCGGGGAGGTCGGCGTGGTGCTGGTGACCTCTGGGCCTGGGGCGACGAACGCCATCACTGGCATTGCGACAGCCTATATGGACTCTATTCCGTTGGTGATCCTCTCGGGGCAGGTAGCCACCTCGCTTATCGGCTACGATGCCTTCCAGGAGTGCGACATGGTGGGGATTTCCCGTCCGGTGGTGAAGCACAGTTTCCTGGTGAAGCAGACCGAAGATATTCCCGGCGTGCTGAAGAAAGCCTTCTGGCTGGCGGCCAGCGGTCGCCCCGGTCCGGTAGTGGTCGATCTGCCGAAGGATATTCTCAATCCGGCGAAGAAGCTGCCTTACGTCTGGCCGGACGCAGTGAGCATGCGCTCGTATAACCCAACCACCAGTGGCCATAAAGGGCAGATTAAACGCGCCCTGCAGACCCTGGTGGCCGCAAGTAAGCCGGTCGTCTACGTCGGCGGCGGGGCGATCAATGCGCATTGCGAACCTCAGCTGCGCGAGCTGGTGGAAAAACTGAAGCTGCCGGTGGCCTCATCCTTGATGGGACTTGGCGCTTTCCCGGCGACACACTCGCAGGCGCTGGGGATGCTGGGGATGCACGGCACCTATGAAGCCAACATGACCATGCACCACTCGGACGTGATTTTTGCCGTCGGCGTTCGCTTTGACGACCGGACCACCAATAACCTGGCCAAGTATTGTCCGAACGCGACGGTACTGCATATTGATATCGATCCGACTTCAATCTCGAAAACCGTGCCGGCAGATGTGCCGATCGTCGGCGATGCCCGGCTGGTCCTGGAGCAGATGCTGGAGCTGCTGGAGCAGGAGGAAGCGCAGCAGCCGCTGGACGACATTCGCGACTGGTGGCAACAGATCGAGCAGTGGCGTGCCCGTCATTGTCTGCGCTACGACGACCAGAGCGATAAAATCAAACCGCAGGCGGTAATTGAAACTATCTGGCGGCTGACCCAGGGCGATGCCTACGTCACTTCCGATGTGGGTCAGCATCAGATGTTCGCCGCCCTGTATTACCCCTTCGATAAACCGCGGCGCTGGATTAACTCCGGTGGTCTCGGCACCATGGGCTTTGGCCTACCGGCTGCGCTGGGGGTCAAAATGGCTCTGCCGGACGAAATGGTGGTCTGCGTGACCGGTGACGGCAGTATCCAGATGAACATTCAGGAACTCTCCACTGCGCTGCAGTATGAGCTGCCGGTCCTGGTGCTTAACCTCAACAACCGCTATCTCGGGATGGTGAAGCAGTGGCAGGATATGCTCTATTCCGGGCGTCACTCGCAGTCCTATATGGAATCGCTACCGGACTTTGTCCGTCTGGCGGAAGCCTATGGCCACGTCGGGATCCGCATCAGCGAGCCGCAGGAGCTGGAGACGAAGCTTGCTGAAGCTCTGGAGCAGGTGCGCCAGCGTCGGCTGGTGTTTGTCGATGTGACCGTCGACGGCAGTGAGCATGTGTACCCCATGCAGATCCGCGGTGGCGGCATGGATGAAATGTGGTTGAGCAAAACGGAGAGGACCTGATTATGCGCCGGATATTATCGGTATTACTTGAAAACGAATCGGGCGCATTGTCCCGCGTTATCGGCCTCTTTTCCCAGCGTGGCTATAATATAGAAAGCCTGACTGTCGCGCCGACGGACGATCCCACTCTCTCCAGAATGACCATTCAGACCGTGGGCGATGAAAAAGCGATTGAGCAGATTGAAAAGCAACTGCACAAGCTGGTGGATGTCCTGCGGGTCAGCGAGCTGGGGCAGGGGGCTCATGTTGAACGCGAAATTATGCTGGTGAAGGTTCAGGCCAGCGGCTATGGCCGTGAAGAAGTGAAGCGCAACACCGAAATCTTCCGCGGACAGATTATCGACGTGACACCTTCTATCTATACCGTCCAGCTCGCCGGCACCAGCGATAAGCTGGATGCATTTCTGGCCTCGCTGCGCGATGTCGCTCGGATTGTGGAAGTGGCTCGCTCCGGCGTGGTCGGCCTGTCTCGCGGTGATAAAATCATGCGCTAAGGATCGGGAACTGCTGTAAAAATAGCCCGGCAGAGACTGTCGGGCTTTTTTTTTGCGAAATCAGTAGGAACTGTAAGCGAAAGCGGTTGCTGCGCTAACTATTCTGCGCTTAGATGTTATAAAAAGGATTCCATACCTGAATAATGGTTATGTTTGGCACTTCTTACCCAAGGGGCAATTGTGAAACTGGATGAAATCGCCCGGCTGGCCGGTGTTTCAAGAACCACCGCGAGCTATGTGATTAATGGCAAAGCGAAGCAGTACCGCGTAAGCGATAAAACGGTCGAAAAAGTGATGGCTGTGGTGCGAGAGCACAACTATCACCCAAATGCGGTCGCTGCTGGCCTGCGTGCAGGACGCACACGCTCTATCGGTCTGGTGATCCCGGATCTGGAAAACACCAGCTATACCCGGATTGCAAATTATCTCGAACGTCAGGCGCGTCAGCGCGGCTATCAGCTGCTGATTGCCTGCTCGGAGGATCAGCCCGATAACGAGATGCGCTGCATTGAGCATCTGCTGCAGCGCCAGGTGGACGCTATCATTGTCTCTACTTCGCTGCCGCCGGAGCATCCATTTTATCAGCGCTGGGCTAACGACCCGTTTCCGATTGTCGCCCTCGACCGCGCCCTCGATCGCGAGCACTTCACCAGCGTGGTTGGCGCTGACCAGGATGACGCCGAGATGCTCGCAGCTGAGCTGCGGACGTTTCCTGGCGAAACGGTGCTCTATCTCGGCGCGCTGCCGGAGCTGTCGGTGAGCTTCCTGCGTGAACAGGGCTTCCGTAAAGCCTGGCAGGACGATCCGCGTGAGGTGCATTATCTCTATGCCAACAGCTATGAGCGCGAAGCGGCGGCCCAGCTGTTTGAGAAATGGCTTGAAACCCATCCGATGCCACAGGCGCTGTTTACCACCTCTTTCCCGCTGCTGCAGGGCGTAATGGATGTGACCTTGCGTCGCGAGGGTAAACTGCCCTCCGAGCTGGCGATCGCCACCTTCGGTGATAATGAGCTGCTCGATTTTCTGCAGTGTCCGGTACTGGCCGTGGCCCAGCGTCATCGCGATGTCGCTGAGCGGGTGCTGGAGATCGTCCTCGCCAGCCTCGACGAACCTCGCAAGCCGAAGCCGGGTCTTAGCCGTATTCGCCGTAATCTCTATCGTCGCGGTAGCCTGAATCGCCGCTAAGGGCGCCATATCGCCAGCGCCCAGGTATAAACCTGGCAGGCCTGACCGTAAGCAGGCCGCTG
The DNA here is from genome assembly GCF_000742135.1 of Klebsiella pneumoniae. GTDB lineage: Bacteria > Pseudomonadota > Gammaproteobacteria > Enterobacterales > Enterobacteriaceae > Klebsiella > Klebsiella pneumoniae. The sequence goes on from NZ_KN046818.1 coordinate 595,913, forward strand.
GCGATAAATCAGGCAATTGACGTGCAAAATGCAAAACTGAATATATTTCAGACAAATCCCTAAACTTCTTTACTCGTTATTTTATTTTATTCACTGACCATCGTTTTGTGACTCCAAATGGGGTACAAAAAATGACTGCGCGGACTTTAATTGTATTATTTTGTTACATTCATCAGGTTAATTGCTGAATTAACACTCATTTTGTACGCGCCACGCTTTCTTCCCCGTCATATCCCGCGCCTGGCCAGTCCCTCTGCCAGCAACAGGTACTGTTAACGGCCGGCATAATGGCCTAAAATGCCGCTCGCGTCGCAAACTGACACTTTATATTTTCCCGCCGAAGATATTCTGTTGTTTATAACTGTTACGAGTTTGTTGGTTATTTTCTTACACGTATTCATAACGTTAATTTGCCTCGCCTGTTGATGATTTTTTCATCAGGGCTAATGTCGGCTGTAAATAATGGGTTTTTGAGCTCCGTTGGCATCCGTGCTGGCTTGACAAGCTTTTCCTCCGCTCCGTAAACTCCTTCTGGTGGGAATTTGTGGGGTAAAGTGGCGAAAAGGGGTGAGGCTGGCATGTTCCGTGGAGCAACGTTAGTCAATCTCGACAGCAAAGGCCGCCTGGCCGTGCCAACGCGCTATCGCGAAGGGCTGATCGAGGACGCTGCCGGTCAATTGGTATGCACCATTGACATTCATCACCCGTGCCTGCTGCTTTATCCATTGCCTGAATGGGAAGTCATCGAGCAGAAATTGTCGCGTTTATCGAGCATGAATCCCGTTGAGCGGCGCGTACAGCGTTTGCTTTTGGGTCATGCCAGCGAATGTCAGATGGATAATGCCGGCCGCTTGCTGATTGCGCCGGTGTTACGGCAGCATGCCGGGCTGACAAAAGAAGTGATGCTGGTCGGGCAGTTTAATAAATTTGAACTGTGGGATGAAACGACCTGGTATCAACGGGTCAAGGAAGATATCGACGCTGAGCAGTCCGCGACCGGTGAACTGTCGGAGCGCCTGCAGGATTTGTCCTTATAAAAATGATGGAAAATTATAAACATACTACGGTACTTCTGGATGAAGCCGTCAACGGCCTCAATATTCGTCCAGACGGTATCTATATTGATGGTACTTTTGGCCGCGGCGGTCACTCGCGCCTGATCCTCTCCCGGCTGGGTGCGGAAGGACGCTTGCTGGCTATCGATCGCGACCCGCAGGCGATTGCCGTCGCGCAAACCATCGATGACCCCCGCTTTTCCATCGTACATGGTCCCTTTTCACAACTCGCTGAGTACGTCGGCGAGCGCAATCTTACCGGTAAGATCGACGGCATTCTGCTCGATCTCGGCGTCTCTTCCCCGCAGCTTGACGATGCGGAACGCGGCTTTTCCTTTATGCGTGACGGGCCGCTGGATATGCGCATGGATCCGACGCGCGGTCAGTCCGCGGCCGAATGGCTGCAGACGGCTGAAGAAGACGATATCGCCTGGGTGATTAAAACCTTTGGCGAAGAGCGTTTCGGCAAACGTATCGCCCGCGCGATCGTCGAACGTAATCGCATTCAGCCGATGACCCGTACCAAAGAGCTGGCGGAAGTCATCGCCGCGGCGATGCCGGTAAAAGATAAGCACAAACATCCCGCGACCCGTACCTTCCAGGCGGTGCGCATATGGGTAAACAGTGAACTGGAGGAGATAGAGCAGGCGCTAAAAAGCTCGCTCAGCGTGCTGGCCCCGGGTGGGCGGCTGTCGATCATTAGTTTTCATTCGCTGGAAGATCGCATTGTGAAGCGCTTTATGCGTGAGCAAAGCCGCGGTCCGCAGGTTCCGGCGGGAATACCGATGACCGAAGCGCAGCTCAAAAAACTGGGCGGCCGTGAGTTGCGAGCACTAGGCAAGTTGATGCCGGGCGAAGAAGAGGTGGCAGAGAATCCACGCGCCCGTAGTTCAGTGCTGCGTATCGCAGAGAGGACGAACGCATGATCGGCAGAGTGACAGAGGCCTTAAGCAAGGTTAAAGGGTCGATTGGAAGCAACGAGCGCCATGCTTTGCCTGGCGTGATCGGGGACGACCTTCTGCGGTTTGGGAAACTGCCACTCTGCCTGTTCATTTGCATCATTATTACGGCGATTACCGTGGTCACCACTGCGCATCACACGCGCCTGTTGACCGCGCAGCGTGAACAGCTGGTTCTGGAGCGCGACGCCCTGGATATTGAGTGGCGCAACCTGATCCTCGAAGAGAACGCGCTCGGCGATCACAGTCGGGTTGAGCGGATCGCGACCGAGAAGTTACAGATGCAACACGTCGATCCATCACAAGAAAATATCGTTGTACAGAAATAAGGATTATTGCGACGGATGAAAGCAGCGCCAAAAACGCCTAAAGCAAAACGTCAGGAAGAACAGGCCAACTTTATCAGTTGGCGTTTTGCGTTGCTGTGCGGCTGTATTCTGCTGGCGCTGGCTTTTCTGCTGGGTCGCGTCGCCTGGCTACAGGTGATCAGCCCCGATATGCTGGTGCGCCAGGGCGATATGCGTTCTCTGCGCGTACAGGAAGTGTCCACCGCGCGCGGGATGATTACCGATCGCTCCGGACGTCCGCTGGCGGTCAGCGTGCCGGTGAAGGCTATCTGGGCCGACCCGAAAGAGCTCCATGACGCCGGCGGGGTTACCCTGGATACGCGCTGGAAAGCGCTGGCGGATGCCCTCAATATGCCGCTGGATCAGCTGGCGACGCGCATCAATACCAATCCGCGGATGCGGTTTATCTATCTGGCGCGTCAGGTTAACCCTGACATGGCCGATTACATCAAGAAGCTGAAGCTGCCGGGCATTCATCTGCGCGAAGAATCCCGTCGTTACTACCCTTCCGGGGAAGTAACCGCTCACCTCATCGGCTTTACCAACGTCGATAGCCAGGGGATTGAAGGGGTTGAGAAAAGCTTTGATAAATGGCTTACCGGTCAGCCGGGCGAGCGTATCGTACGTAAAGACCGCTATGGCCGGGTAATTGAAGACATCTCTTCTACCGATAGCCAGGCAGCGCACAACCTGGCGCTGAGTATCGACGAACGCCTGCAGGCGCTGGTCTATCGCGAGCTAAACAACGCCGTGGCCTTTAACAAAGCCGAGTCGGGCAGCGCCGTGTTAGTGGATGTTAACACCGGTGAAGTGCTGGCGATGGCCAACAGCCCATCCTATAACCCGAACAACTTCGCCGGTACGGCAAAAGACACCATGCGTAACCGTGCGATTACCGACGTGTTTGAGCCGGGTTCGACGGTGAAACCGATGGTGGTCATGACGGCGCTGCAGCGCGGTATCGTCAACGAAAATACCGTGCTCAATACCGTGCCTTATCGAATTAACGGCCACGAAATCAAAGACGTGGCGCGCTACAGCGAATTGACCCTGACCGGGGTGCTACAGAAGTCGAGTAACGTCGGTGTTTCTAAGCTGGCGTTAGCGATGCCGTCCTCAGCGTTAGTAGATACTTACTCACGTTTTGGGCTTGGAAAGGCGACCAATTTGGGGTTGGTCGGAGAACGCAGTGGCTTATATCCTCAAAAACAACGGTGGTCTGACATAGAGAGGGCCACCTTTTCTTTCGGCTATGGGCTAATGGTAACCCCGTTACAGTTAGCGCGAGTCTACGCAACGATTGGCAGCTATGGCATCTATCGCCCGTTGTCGATTACCAAGGTTGATCCTCCGGTTCCGGGCGAGCGCGTCTTCCCGGAATCACTCGTTCGTACCGTCGTTCATATGATGGAAAGCGTGGCGCTGCCCGGCGGCGGCGGTGTGAAAGCGGCGATCAAAGGCTATCGCATCGCGATTAAAACCGGTACGGCGAAAAAAGTGGGGCCGGATGGCCGCTATATCAACAAATATATTGCTTACACCGCAGGCGTTGCGCCCGCCAGCCATCCGCGCTTCGCGCTGGTGGTGGTGATCAACGACCCGCAGGCAGGTAAATACTACGGTGGCGCCGTTTCCGCGCCGGTCTTCGGTGCCATCATGGGCGGCGTATTGCGCACCATGAACATCGAGCCGGATGCGCTGGCAACGGGCGAAAAAAGTGAATTTGTAATTAATCAAGGCGAGGGAACAGGTGGCAGATCGTAATTTGCGCGACCTACTCGCTCCATGGGTGCCAAACGCACCGGAGCGCATTCTGCGAGAGATGACGCTGGACAGCCGGGTGGCTGCTTCCGGCGATCTCTTTATCGCGGTACAGGGTCATCAGGCGGACGGGCGTCGTTATATCCCGCAGGCGATAGCGCAAGGTGTGGCTGCCATTATTGCTGAAGCGCAGGGCGAAGCTAAAGACGGTGAGATCCGTGAAATGCACGGCGTGCCGGTTATCTACCTGAGCCAGCTTAACGAACGCTTATCGGCGCTGGCCGGGCGTTTTTATCATCAGCCGTCGCAGCAGCTGCGTCTGGTGGGCGTCACCGGCACCAACGGGAAAACCACCACCACTCAGCTGCTGGCGCAGTGGGCAAAGCTGCTCGGTGAAACCAGCGCGGTGATGGGGACCGTCGGTAACGGTCTGCTGGATAAAGTCGTTCCAACTGAAAACACCACCGGTTCCGCGGTGGACGTTCAACATGTGCTCTCCAGTCTGGTCGGGCAGGGGGCTACCTTCGGCGCGATGGAAGTCTCCTCCCACGGTCTGGTACAGCACCGCGTAGCGGCCCTGCAGTTTGCCGCCTCGGTGTTTACCAATCTCAGCCGCGATCATCTCGACTACCATGGCGACATGGAGCACTACGAAGCGGCGAAATGGCTGCTGTACTCCACCCATCATTGCGGTCAGGCCATCGTCAATGCTGACGATGAAGTCGGTCGTCGCTGGCTGGCAAAACTGCCGGACGCGGTGGCGGTATCGATGGAAGATCATATCAACCCGAATTGCCACGGCCGCTGGCTAAAGGCCACCGCGGTGAACTATCACGACAGCGGGGCGACCATCCAGTTTGACTCCAGCTGGGGCAAGGGCGAAATCGAAAGCCGCCTGATGGGCGCATTTAACGTCAGCAACCTGCTGCTGGCGCTGGCCACGCTGCTGGCGCTGGGCTATCCGCTGGCCGATCTGCTGAAGAGCGCAGCGCGTTTACAGCCGGTGTGCGGCCGTATGGAAGTGTTCAGCGCGCCGGGTAAACCTGCCGTGGTGGTAGATTATGCCCATACGCCTGACGCGCTGGAAAAAGCGCTGCAGGCGGCACGCCTGCACTGCAGCGGCAAGCTGTGGTGCGTCTTCGGCTGCGGCGGCGACCGCGACAAAGGTAAACGTCCGTTGATGGGCGCTATCGCGGAAGAGTTTGCCGACATCGTGGTCGTTACTGACGATAACCCGCGCACCGAAGAGCCGCGGGCGATTATCAACGATATTCTGGCCGGCATGCTCGATGCAGGTCAGGCGAAGGTGATGGAAGGCCGCGCGGAAGCGGTGACCAACGCCGTGATGCAGGCGAAAGAGAACGACGTGGTGCTGGTGGCGGGTAAAGGCCATGAAGATTACCAGATCGTCGGCAACCGCCGTCTGGATTATTCCGACCGCGTGACCGTCGCGCGTCTGCTGGGAGCGGTAGCATGATTCGCTTTACGTTAAGTCAACTTGCCGCGATCGCCCATGGCGAACGGCAGGGTAGCGATGTCGCTATCGACGAGGTGACCACCGATACCCGTAAAGTGACGACGGGCTGCCTGTTTGTGGCGCTGAAAGGGGAGCGTTTCGACGCCCATGATTTTGCCGAACAGGCGAAAGCGGCGGGCGCCGGCGCGCTGCTGGTGAGTCGTCCGCTGGCCTGCGATCTCCCGCAGGTGATTGTGAACGATACCCGGCAGGCTTTCGGTGAGTTAGCCGCCTGGGTGCGTCAGCAGGTGCCGACTCGCGTCGTCGCCCTGACCGGCTCGTCCGGTAAAACCTCGGTTAAAGAGATGACCGCGGCGATCCTCAGCCAGTGCGGCAACACGCTGTATACCGCCGGCAACCTGAACAACGATATCGGCGTCCCGATGACGCTGCTGCGGCTGACCAAAGAGCATCAGTACGCGGTGATCGAACTCGGCGCCAACCACCAGGGCGAAATCGCCTGGACCGTCAGCCTGACGCGTCCGGAAGCGGCGCTGGTCAACAACCTTGCTGCGGCGCACCTGGAAGGTTTCGGTTCGCTGGCGGGCGTGGCGAAGGCGAAGGGCGAAATCTATACCGGTCTGCCGGAAAATGGCATCGCCATCCTCAATGCCGACAATAACGACTGGCTGAACTGGCAGGCGGTGATTGGCGATCGCAAAGTGTGGCGCTTCTCGCCGAACGCGGCGAACAGCGATTTCACGGCGACCAACGTGCAGATCACCAGCCACGGCACCGAATTTACGCTGCAGACCCCAACCGGCAACGTTGACGTACTGCTGCCGCTGCCGGGACGCCACAACATCGCTAATGCGCTGGCCGCCACTTCGCTGGCGATGGCGGTAGGCGCCGATTTGGCGGCGGTGAAAGCCGGACTGGCGCAGCTGCAGGCCGTTCCGGGACGTCTGTTCCCGATCCGGCTGACCGAGAGCCAGCTGCTGCTGGATGATTCCTATAACGCTAACGTTGGTTCGATGACCGCGGCGGTGCAGGTGCTGTCAGAGATGCCCGGCTTTCGCACGATGGTGGTCGGCGATATGGCAGAGCTTGGCGCGGAGAGCGCGGCCTGCCATCGCGAAGTCGGCGAAGCGGCGAAAGCGGCGGGTCTGGATTGCGTCCTCAGCGTCGGCGCCTTGAGCGCGGATATCAGCCGCGCCAGCGGCGTGGGCGAACATTTTAACGATAAAGCCGCCGTGGTGGCTCGCCTGCGCGAGCTGCTGGCGGAGCACAAAATAATGACCATTTTAGTGAAGGGTTCACGTAGTGCCGCCATGGAAGAGGTAGTACGCGCATTACAGGAGACTGGGACATGTTAGTATGGCTGGCCGAACACTTGGTCAAATATTATTCCGGCTTTAACGTCTTTTCATATCTGACGTTTCGCGCCATCGTCAGCCTGCTGACCGCGCTGTTCATCTCGTTGTGGATGGGCCCGCGCATGATCGCCCGTCTGCAAAAACTCGCCTTTGGCCAGGTCGTACGTAACGACGGCCCGGAGTCTCATTTCAGTAAACGCGGTACTCCGACCATGGGCGGGATCATGATCCTTACCGCGATCACCGTTTCCGTTCTGCTGTGGGCCTATCCATCTAACCCGTACGTCTGGTGCGTACTGACGGTATTAATCGGCTACGGCATCATCGGTTTCGTTGATGATTACCGTAAAGTCGTGCGCAAAGATACCAAAGGCCTGATCGCCCGCTGGAAGTATTTCTGGATGTCGGTGATCGCCCTGGGCGTGGCCTTCGCGCTGTATCTGGCGGGGAAAGATACCCCGGCAACCGAGCTGGTGGTGCCGTTCTTTAAAGACGTAATGCCGCAGCTGGGGCTGTTCTATATCTTGCTGGCCTACTTCGTTATCGTCGGTACCGGCAACGCCGTCAACCTGACCGACGGCCTCGACGGCCTGGCGATTATGCCGACCGTTTTCGTCGCGGCAGGCTTTGCGCTGGTGGCATGGGCCACCGGCAACATGAATTTCGCCAACTACCTGCATATCCCGTATCTGCGCCACGCCGGCGAGCTGGTGATCGTCTGTACGGCGATTGTCGGGGCGGGGCTGGGCTTCCTGTGGTTCAACACCTACCCGGCGCAAGTCTTTATGGGCGACGTCGGTTCACTGGCGCTCGGCGGCGCGTTGGGCATTATCGCCGTGCTGCTGCGTCAGGAGTTCCTGCTGGTGATCATGGGCGGGGTTTTCGTGGTGGAAACGCTGTCGGTTATTCTGCAGGTCGGCTCCTTTAAGCTGCGCGGTCAGCGCATCTTCCGCATGGCGCCGATCCACCACCACTATGAACTGAAAGGCTGGCCGGAGCCGCGCGTTATCGTGCGCTTCTGGATTATTTCGCTGATGCTGGTGCTGATTGGCCTGGCGACGCTGAAGGTACGTTAATCATGGCAGATTATCAGGGTAAAAAAGTCGTCATAATTGGGCTGGGCATGACCGGCCTGTCATGCGTGGACTTTTTCATGGCGCGCGGCGTAACCCCGCGCGTGATGGACACCCGCGTCGCGCCTCCGGGGCTGGATAAATTACCCGAATCGGTCGAATGCCATGTCGGCGGACTCAATGATACCTGGCTGCTGGCGGCGGACCTGATTGTCGCCAGTCCGGGGATTGCGCTGGCCCATCCTTCGCTCAGCGCAGCGGCCGACGCTGGCGTAGAGATCGTTGGCGATATCGAACTGTTCTGCCGCGAAGCGCAGGCGCCGATTATCGCCATTACCGGTTCTAACGGCAAAAGCACTGTTACTACCCTGGTGGGCGAGATGGCGAAAGCCGCTGGAGTTAACGTCGGCGTGGGCGGCAATATCGGCCTGCCGGCGCTGATGTTGCTGGACACCGATCGAGAGCTGTATGTGCTGGAGCTCTCCAGCTTCCAGCTGGAAACCACCTCCAGCCTGCAGGCGGTGGCGGCAACCATCCTCAACGTGACTGAGGACCATATGGACCGCTACCCGCTGGGGCTGCAGCAGTATCGCGCGGCGAAGCTGCGGATTTACGAGAATGCGAAGACCTGCGTGGTGAATGCGGACGATGCGCTCACCATGCCGGTACGCGGGGCGGACGAACGCTGCATTAGCTTTGGCGTCGATGTCGGTGACTACCACCTTAACCGCCAGCAGGGCGAAACCTGGCTGCGCGTTAAAGGTGAGAAAGTCCTCAATGTGAAAGAGATGCCTCTCACCGGTCAGCATAACTACAGCAACGCCCTGGCGGCGCTGGCGCTGGCCGATGCCGCAGGTCTGCCGCGGGCCAGCAGCCTGAAGGCGCTGACCACCTTTACCGGTCTGGCGCACCGTTTCCAGTTGGTGCTGGAACACAACGGCGTACGCTGGATTAACGACTCGAAGGCGACCAACGTCGGCAGCACCGAGGCGGCGCTGAACGGCCTGCAGCTGGACGGCACGCTCTATCTGCTGCTGGGCGGCGACGGCAAGTCCGCTGATTTTACCCCGCTGAAGCGCTACCTCGGCGGCGATCGTATTCGCCTGTACTGCTTTGGTCGCGATGGCGCCGAGCTCGCTGAGCTGCGTCCTGAGGTGGCGGTACAAACTGAGACTATGGAACAGGCGATGCGTCAGATTGCTCCCCTGGTGAAAGCGGGGGACATGGTGCTCCTGTCGCCGGCCTGCGCCAGCCTGGATCAGTTTAAGAACTTTGAACAACGGGGCGAGATGTTTGCCCGTCTGGCGAAGGAGTTAGGTTGATGCGTTTCTCTCTCCCACGCCTGAGAATGCCGCAGCTGAGCCTGCCTCGGCTGAGACTGCCGCGATTGCCGGGGATGTTTATTTTCGCCTGGCTATTCGCTGCGCTGAAAGGCTGGGTGATGGGCTCGCGCCCGAAAGATAACGACAGTCTGGTGATGTATGACCGGATGCTGCTATGGCTGACCTTCGGCCTGGCGGCGATCGGCTTTATTATGGTGACCTCGGCGTCGATGCCGGTCGGACAGCGCCTGGCGAACGATCCTTTCCTCTTCGCCAAGCGTGACGGCCTGTACATTGTGCTGGCCTTCGCGCTGGCGATGATTACGCTACGTCTGCCGATGGATTTCTGGCAGCGCCACAGTACCGCGATGCTGATCGCCTCGATCGTCATGCTGCTGATCGTACTGGTAGTAGGCAGCTCGGTAAACGGCGCATCGCGCTGGATAGCCCTTGGTCCGCTGCGTATTCAGCCGGCGGAGTTCACCAAGCTGTCGCTGTTCTGCTACATCGCCAACTATCTGGTGCGTAAAGCCGACGAAGTGCGTAACAACCTGCGCGGCTTCTTAAAACCGATGGGCGTGATTTTCGTACTGGCCATCCTGCTGCTGGCGCAGCCTGACCTCGGTACCGTGGTGGTCCTGTTCGTCACCACGCTGGCGATGCTGTTTCTCGCCGGCGCGAAGCTGTGGCAGTTCATCGCCATTATCGGCATGGGTATTTCGGCGGTGGTCCTGCTGATCCTCGCCGAACCATACCGTATTCGCCGCGTGACCTCCTTCTGGAACCCGTGGGAAGACCCGTTCGGCAGCGGCTACCAGCTGACCCAGTCGCTGATGGCTTTCGGCCGCGGCGAGATGTGGGGACAGGGCCTCGGCAACTCGGTGCAAAAACTGGAGTATTTACCGGAAGCGCACACTGACTTTATCTTCGCCATTATCGGCGAAGAACTCGGTTATATCGGTGTGGTACTGGCGCTTTTAATGGTATTCTTCGTCGCTTTCCGCGCCATGTCGATTGGCCGTAAAGCGCTGGAGATCGATCATCGCTTTTCCGGCTTCCTCGCCTGTGCGATTGGTATCTGGTTTAGCTTCCAGGCGTTAGTTAACGTCGGCGCGGCGGCGGGGATGCTGCCGACGAAAGGTCTGACGCTGCCGCTGATCAGTTATGGTGGTTCCAGTCTGTTGATTATGTCGACGGCCATTATGTTGTTGTTGCGAATTGATTATGAAACGCGTCTGGAAAAAGCCCAGGCGTTTACACGGGGTGTGCGATGAGCGGTCAGGAAAAGCGGTTGATGGTGATGGCGGGCGGTACCGGCGGGCATGTGTTCCCGGGACTGGCGGTCGCGCACCATTTAATGGACCAGGGCTGGCAGGTTCGCTGGCTGGGTACCGCCGATCGTATGGAAGCGGATTTAGTGCCGAAAAACGGCATCGAAATTGATTTTATCCGCATCTCCGGCCTGCGTGGCAAAGGTATCAAAGCGCAGCTACTGGCGCCGGTGCGTATCTTTAACGCCTGGCGTCAGGCGCGGGCGATCATGAAGCGTTTCCAGCCGGACGTGGTGCTGGGCATGGGCGGCTATGTTTCCGGGCCTGGCGGTCTGGCGGCGTGGTCGCTGGGGATCCCGGTGGTTCTCCACGAGCAAAACGGCATTGCCGGCCTGACTAACAAGTGGCTGGCGAAGATTGCGAAGAAAGTGATGCAGGCGTTTCCCGGCGCGTTCCCGCATGCGGACGTCGTTGGGAACCCGGTGCGCACCGATGTACTGGCGCTGCCGCTGCCAGGTCAGCGTCTGGTTGGCCGTCAGGGGCCGATTCGCGTGCTGGTGGTCGGTGGCTCTCAGGGCGCGCGCGTCCTGAACCAGACGATGCCGCAGGTGGCGGCGAAGCTCGGCGCTACGGTGACCATCTGGCATCAAAGCGGCAAAGGCGGCCAGCAAACCGTGCAGCAGGCCTATGCCGCCGCCGGACAGCCGCAGCATAAAGTGACGGAATTTATTGATGACATGGCCGCGGCGTATGCCTGGGCAGATGTTGTGGTTTGCCGTTCCGGCGCGCTGACGGTTAGCGAAATCGCGGCCGCAGGTTTACCAGCGCTGTTTGTCCCGTTCCAGCACAAAGATCGTCAGCAGTACTGGAATGCGCTGCCGCTGGAGAAAGCCGGCGCGGCGAAAATTCTTGAACAGCCTGAGTTCACGGTAGAGGCGGTTGCCTCTACCCTGGCGAGCTGGGATCGGGAAACCTTGCTGGATATGGCGGAACGAGCGCGTGGCGCTTCGATTCCGGACGCTACCGAGCGGGTAGCAGAAGAGGTCAGCGCCGTAGCTTTGGCGCGCTAATTGCGGTGATTTTCACCGCCCGAATACAGAAGTTGATGGCGTAAAGAATGAATACACAAGATTTGGCAAAACTGCGTTCCATAGTGCCCGAGATGCGTCGCGTTCGGCACATTCACTTTGTCGGCATCGGCGGTGCCGGTATGGGCGGTATTGCCGAAGTGTTGGCTAACGAAGGTTACCAGATCAGCGGCTCCGACCTGGCGCCGAATCCGGTGACCCAGCAGCTGTCGCAGCTTGGCGCCACCATTTATTTCAACCATCGCCCGGAAAACGTGCGTGATGCCAGCGTGGTTGTCGTTTCCAGCGCGATTTCGGCAGATAACCCGGAAATCGTTGCCGCGCATGAGGCGCGTATCCCGGTGATCCGTCGTGCCGAAATGCTGGCGGAACTTATGCGCTTTCGCCACGGGATCGCCATTGCCGGGACCCACGGCAAAACCACCACCACCGCGATGGTATCCAGCATTTACGCCGAGGCCGGGCTGGACCCGACCTTCGTCAACGGCGGACTGGTAAAAGCGGCGGGCGTACATGCCCGTCTTGGCCATAGCCGTTACCTGATCGCGGAAGCGGATGAGAGCGACGCGTCGTTTCTGCATCTGCAGCCGATGGTGGCCATTGTCACCAACATCGAAGCCGATCACATGGATACCTACCATGGCGACTTTGAGAATCTGAAGCAGACCTTTATCAACTTCCTGCACAACCTGCCGTTCTACGGACGCGCGGTGATGTGCGTGGACGATCCGGTGATCCGGGAATTGCTGCCGCGCGTTGGCCGGCAGATCACCACCTATGGTTTTAGCGACGACGCCGACGTGCGCGTCGAGGACTATCGTCAGGTTGGGGCGCAGGGGCATTTCCGCCTGGTACGCCAGGATAAAGCGATCCTGCAGGTGACGCTCAATGCCCCGGGACGCCATAACGCGCTGAACGCGGCGGCGGCCGTCGCCGTGGCGACGGAAGAGGGGATTGACGATCGGGCTATTCTGCGCGCACTGGAGAGCTTCCAGGGAACAGGACGCCGCTTTGATTTTCTTGGCGAGTTTCCGCTGGCCGAAGTCAACGGCAAACCGGGCAGCGCGATGCTGATCGATGATTACGGTCACCACCCGACGGAAGTGGACGCCACCATTAAAGCAGCGCGCGCCGGCTGGCCGGATAAAAACCTGGTGATGGTATTCCAGCCGCACCGTTATACCCGTACCCGCGATCTGTATGATGATTTTGCCAACGTGCTGACCCAGGTGGATGCCCTGCTGATGCTGGACGTATATCCGGCGGGCGAAGCGCCGATCCCGGGCGCCGACAGCCGCTCGCTGTGCCGCACCATTCGAGGTCGCGGGAAAGTGGATCCGATCCTGGTGCCCGATTCGGCCCAGGCCGCGGAGATGCTGGCGTCAGTCCTGACCGGCAACGATTTAGTACTGGTGCAGGGCGCCGGTAACATCGGTAAAATCGCCCGCCACCTGGCTGAAATCAAACTGATCCCGCAAAAAACGGAGGAGGAGCGCCATGGCTGATAAAATCGCGGTGCTTTTCGGTGGAACCTCCGCTGAACGTGAAGTGTCGCTGAATTCAGGCGCGGCGGTGCTGGCCGGGCTGCGTGAAGGCGGGGTGGACGCCCATCCGGTCGACCCGCGCGATGTTGATATTACCCAGCTAAAAAAGCAGGGCTTTAAGAAAGCGTTTATTGCCCTCCACGGCCGCGGCGGGGAAGATGGCACTCTGCAGGGGCTGCTGGAGTTAATCCAGCTGCCTTATACCGGCAGCGGCGTGATGGCTTCGGCGATTTCAATGGATAAACTGCGCAGCAAGTGGCTGTGGCAGGGCGCCGGATTACCGGTCGCGCCGTGGGTGGCGCTGACCCGCGCCCAGTTTGCCGCCGGGCTGTCTACTGACGTCGAACAGCAAATTGCGGCGCTGGGTCTGCCGGTCATCATCAAGCCGAGCCGTGAAGGCTCCAGCGTCGGGATGTCGAAAGTCAGCGAAAGTTGTGATTTAGCAAGTGCATTGGCGTTGGCTTTTCAGCATGATGATGAAGTTTTGGTCGAAAAATGGCTCAGTGGACCGGAATTTACCGTCGCCATAGTCGGTGAAGAAATTTTACCGTCAATACGTATCCAGGCCGCGGGAACCTTCTATGATTATGAGGCGAAGTATCTCTCTGATGAGACGCAATATTTCTGCCCAGGATTTGAAGATCCCGCGCGTGAGTCAGCTATTCAGAACCTGGTGCTTAAAGCCTGGAATGTTCTGGGTTGCAAAGGCTGGGGCCGTATTGACGTGATGCTGGACAGCGATGGCCAGTTTTATCTGCTGGAAGCGAATACTTCCCCGGGCATGACCAGCCATAGCCTTGTGCCAATGGCGGCGCGTCAGGCAGGAATGAGCTTCTCCCAGCTTGTTGTACGAATTCTGGACCTGGCGGGGTGATATGTCGCAGGCTGCGCTGAATACGCGGAACCATGAAGAAGAGGCTTCTTCTTCGCGTCGGAGTAATGGAACGCGGCTGGCAGGGATCGTTTTCCTGCTGGCGGTGCTGTTTACCGTGCTGGTCAGCGGGTGGATGGTTCTTGGCTGGATGGAAGATGCGCAGCGCTTACCGCTGTCGAAGATGGTGGTGACCGGCGAGCGTCACTATACGCGCAATGATGACATCCGTCAGGCGATCCTGGCGCTGGGTTCGCCGGGTACCTTTATGACTCAGGATGTGAACATCATCCAGAGCCAGATTGAACGTCTGCCGTGGATTAAGCAGGCGAGCGTCCGAAAGCAGTGGCCCGATGAATTGAAGATTCATCTGGTTGAATATGTGCCGATTGCGCGCTGGAATGATCAACATATGGTGGATGCAGAAGGAAATGCCTTCAGCGTGCCGGCGGATCGCACCAGCAAACAGAATTTACCGATGTTATACGGTCCCGAAGGCAGCGAGAACGAAGTGCTGCAGGGGTATCGTGACATGGGGCAGGTGCTGGCAAAGGATAAATTCACGTTGAAAGTGGCGGCGATGACCGCCCGTCGCTCCTGGCAGTTGACGCTTAATAATGACATCAAGCTCAACCTTGGCCGTGGCGATACCATGAAACGGCTTCAGCGCTTTATGGAACTCTACCCGGTTCTTCAGCAGCAGGCGCAGACCGACGGCAAACGGATTAGCTACGTTGATTTGCGTTATGACTCGGGTGCGGCAGTGGGCTGGGTACCTGCTCCCGCAGAGGAAACTAATCAACAACAGAATCAGGCACAGGCAGAACAACAATGATCAAGGCGACGGACAGAAAACTGGTAGTTGGACTGGAGATTGGCACCGCCAAGGTGGCCGCTTTAGTAGGGGAAGTTCTGCCCGACGGCATGATCAATATCATCGGCGTGGGCAGTTGCCCATCGCGTGGTATGGATAAAGGCGGTGTGAACGACCTCGAGTCGGTGGTGAAATGCGTACAGCGCGCCATCGACCAGGCTGAACTGATGGCCGATTGCCAGATTTCATCAGTTTATTTGGCACTTTCGGGTAAACATATAAGCTGTCAGAATGAAATCGGGATGGTACCGATTTCGGAAGAAGAAGTGACGCAGGACGACGTCGAGAACGTGGTCCACACCGCGAAGTCGGTTCGCGTTCGCGATGAACATCGTGTCCTGCACGTGATTCCGCAGGAATATGCTATCGACTACCAGGAAGGGATTAAAAACCCGGTAGGGCTGTCCGGCGTGCGTATGCAGGCGAAGGTGCATCTGATCACCTGCCATAACGATATGGCAAAAAACATTGTTAAAGCAGTGGAACGTTGTGGTCTGAAAGTTGACCAACTTATTTTCGCCGGGTTAGCGGCCAGTTATTCGGTATTAACAGAAGACGAACGTGAGCTGGGCGTCTGCGTTGTGGATATCGGCGGTGGTACAATGGATATCGCCGTCTACACCGGCGGCGCATTGCGTCACACCAAAGTGATCCCGTATGCCGGCAACGTGGTGACCAGCGATATCGCCTATGCCTTCGGTACGCCGCCGAGCGATGCCGAAGCGATTAAGGTTCGTCACGGATGCGCATTGGGTTCCATCGTCGGTAAAGACGAAAACGTCGAAGTACCGAGCGTCGGTGGACGTCCTCCGCGTAGCCTGCAGCGTCAGACGTTGGCAGAGGTGATTGAACCGCGCTATACCGAGCTGCTTAACCTGGTCAATGAAGAGATCCTGCAGCTGCAGGAACAGCTCCGCCAGCAGGGTGTTAAACATCATCTGGCGGCAGGGATTGTGTTAACCGGCGGCGCGGCGCAAATTGAAGGTCTGGCGGCCTGTGCGCAGCGCGTGTTCCATACTCAGGTGCGCATTGGCGCGCCGCTGAACATCACCGGTTTAACCGACTATGCCCAGGAGCCGTATTATTCAACGGCGGTGGGGCTGCTGCACTACGGAAAAGAGTCACATCTCAGTGGTGAAGCGGAAGTAGAAAAACGCGTGACGGCCTCAGTGGGCTCGTGGATTAAGCGACTCAACAGCTGGCTGCGAAAAGAGTTTTAATTTTTTAAGAGAACGCAGACAATTAGCGTTCTCAGGCGACAGGCACAAGACGGAGAGAAACTATGTTTGAACCTATGGAACTGACCAACGACGCGGTGATTAAAGTCATCGGCGTCGGTGGCGGCGGCGGTAACGCCGTTGAACACATGGTGCGCGAGCGCATTGAGGGTGTTGAATTCTTCGCGGTAAACACCGATGCGCAGGCGCTGCGTAAGACGGCGGTTGGCCAGACTATCCAGATCGGTAGCGGTATTACCAAAGGTCTGGGCGCGGGCGCGAACCCGGAAGTCGGCCGTAACGCGGCTGATGAAGACCGTGAAGCGCTGCGCGCAGCCCTTGATGGCGCAGACATGGTGTTCATCGCGGCAGGCATGGGCGGCGGTACCGGTACCGGCGCGGCGCCCGTAGTCGCGGAAGTGGCGAAGGATCTGGGGATCCTCACCGTTGCGGTGGTCACTAAGCCGTTTAATTTTGAAGGTAAGAAGCGCATGGCGTTCGCTGAGCAGGGGATCACCGAGCTGTCCAAGCACGTTGACTCACTGATCACCATCCCGAACGACAAGCTGCTGAAGGTCCTGGGTCGTGGAATTTCCCTGCTCGACGCATTCGGCGCGGCAAACGACGTCCTGAAAGGCGCGGTGCAGGGTATCGCCGAACTGATCACCCGTCCGGGTCTGATGAACGTCGACTTCGCGGACGTCCGTACCGTGATGTCTGAAATGGGCTACGCGATGATGGGCTCCGGTGTGGCGAGCGGTGAAGACCGTGCGGAAGAAGCGGCTGAAATGGCTATCTCTTCTCCGCTGCTGGAAGATATCGACCTGTCAGGCGCGCGCGGCGTGCTGGTCAACATTACTGCGGGCTTCGACCTGCGTCTGGACGAGTTCGAAACTGTGGGTAACACCATCCGTGCTTTTGCCTCGGATAATGCGACCGTGGTTATCGGTACCTCTCTGGACCCGGATATGAACGACGAGCTGCGCGTGACCGTAGTGGCGACCGGTATTGGCATGGATAAGCGTCCGGAAATCACCCTGGTAACCAACAAGCAGGTTCAGCAGCCGGTGATGGATCGTTACCAGCAGCATGGTATGTCGCCGCTGACGCAAGAGCAGAAGCCGGCAGCCAAAGTGGTGAACGACAATACGCCGCAAACCGCGAAAGAGCCGGATTATCTGGATATCCCAGCCTTCCTGCGTAAGCAAGCCGATTAAGAATCGACTGGAAGTTGGGCATCTGCGCTCTTTGTGCTAAACTGGCCTCCCGATAGTGGTGTACACTTCGGTTGGATAGGTAAATTGGCGAGATTATACGATGATCAAACAAAGGACTCTTAAACGTATCGTTCAGGCGACTGGCGTCGGTTTGCATACCGGCAAGAAAGTCACTCTGACGTTACGCCCTGCGCCGGCAAATACCGGGGTCATCTATCGTCGCACCGACTTGAATCCACCGGTAGATTTTCCGGCTGATGCCAAATCTGTGCGTGATACCATGCTCTGTACTTGCCTGGTTAATGAGCATGACGTGCGGATTTCTACGGTTGAACACCTGAACGCCGCATTGGCTGGCCTGGGTATCGACAACATTATTGTTGAAGTCGATGCGCCGGAAATCCCGATTATGGACGGCAGTGCGGCTCCGTTCGTTTATCTGTTGCTGGATGCCGGCATTGATGAACTGAACTGCGCCAAGAAATTTGTACGTATCAAAGAGACGGTTCGCGTCGAAGATGGCGACAAATGGGCTGAATTCAAACCGTACAATGGTTTTTCGCTGGACTTCACCATCGATTTTAACCATCCAGCGATTGATGCCAGCACCCAGCGCTATACGCTGAACTTCTCGGTCGATGCGTTCATGCGTCAGATTAGCCGTGCGCGTACCTTCGGTTTTATGCGCGATATCGAATATCTGCAGTCCCGCGGCCTGTGCCTGGGCGGCAGCTTCGATTGTGCCATCGTTGTTGACGATTATCGCGTACTGAACGAAGACGGTCTGCGCTTTGAAGACGAATTTGTTCGCCACAAAATGCTGGATGCGATCGGTGACCTGTTTATGTGTGGTCACAACATTATCGGCGCATTCACGGCGTACAAATCGGGTCACGCGTTGAACAACAAACTGCTGCAGGCGGTTCTGGCAAAACAGGAAGCCTGGGAGTATGTGACCTTCGAAGACGACGCAAAACTGCCAATGGCGTTCCGCGCACCGTCGATGGTTCTGGCGTAAGCCTGACCATTCAGTAAATTCGACTGGTAACCTGGTACTCTCTCCGACCAGGGAGCCAGTCGTTTTTCTTTTATAGCACCCTCCAGTTATTTTCGCTGCGATCCCTGGATAATAATTAGCGTGCGTTCGCTGCTTTATTAAGCGTTTTCGCCGGGCAATCGCCTTCATTCATGCTGCCTCAGGCCGGTATTAATGTTAGTATTTGAGCGCAAAATTATTTCTCAGGGTTGCTTTACCCCGTGGACATCAGGTTGTCCTGCGAAAAACATCAATAAAGAGACAGCCTGAACGACGACGGGTCTAGCAAAGAAAGGTAATGAACGTGAGTGGATTACTGACGCGCTGGCGACAGTTTGGCAGACGGTATTTTTGGCCGCATCTCCTGTTGGGGATGGTCGCGGCCAGCCTCGGCCTGCCTGCGCTAAGCAACGGTCACGAGACCGCGGCGCCAGCGAAGGCGACCGCCAGCAATCACAATCCGAGCAAGGTTAATTTCTCTCAGCTGGCGCTTCTGGAGACGAATCGCCGGCCCAGCTTTACCGTCGACTACTGGCATCAGCACGCTATTCGCACCGTTATTCGTCATCTCTCCTTCGCCATGGCGCCGCAGGCGCTGCCGGTCGCGGAAGAAACTTCCCCGCTGCAGGCTCAGCATCTGGCGCTGCTCGACACCCTCAGCGCGCTGCTGACGCAGGACAGCACGCCGCCGGTGGTGATCCGCCAGGCGGGTTACATCCCTTCTTCATATTCTGCCTTCCGCGTCAGCGCCTGGATAAGCCAGGTGGCGGGGATCCGCGCAGGGCCTCAACGTCTCAGCTGAAAATAACCACGGACCATCCTATTTTTTGTGACTCCGCACCGCGGGGCGTTTGAGATTTTATTATGCTTATCAAAATGTTAACCAAGGTTTTCGGCAGCCGTAACGACCGTACGCTGCGTCGTATGCGCAAAGTCGTCAATATCATCAACGGCATGGAACCGGCGATGGAAAAACTCTCTGATGACGAGCTGAAAGCGAAAACCGCTGAATTCCGCGCGCGCCTGGAAAAAGGCGAAACGCTGGAAAGCCTGATCCCTGAAGCTTTCGCCGTCGTTCGCGAAGCCAGTAAGCGCGTATTCGGCATGCGCCACTTCGACGTCCAGCTGCTGGGTGGTATGGTGCTTAACGATCGCTGCATCGCCGAGATGCGTACCGGTGAAGGTAAAACCCTGACCGCGACCCTGCCGGCGTACCTCAACGCGCTAACCGGCAAAGGCGTTCACGTAGTGACCGTCAACGACTATCTGGCCCAGCGTGACGCCGAAAATAACCGCCCGCTGTTTGAATTCCTGGGCATGACAGTTGGCATCAACATGTCCGGCCTGCCGGCGCCGGCGAAGCGTGAAGCTTACGCTGCCGATATCACCTATGGCACCAACAACGAATACGGCTTCGACTACCTGCGCGACAACATGGCCTTCAGCCCGGAAGAGCGCGTTCAGCGTAAACTGCACTATGCGCTGGTGGATGAGGTGGACTCCATCCTGATCGATGAGGCGCGTACGCCGCTGATCATTTCCGGCCCGGCGGAAGACAGCTCTGAAATGTACCGCAAGGTAAACAAAATCATCCCGCATCTGATCCGCCAGGAAAAAGAGGATTCGGATACTTTCACTGGCGAAGGCCACTTCTCGGTGGATGAAAAAGCGCGTCAGGTTAACCTGACCGAACGTGGTCTGGTGCTGATTGAAGAGCTGCTGGTACAGGAAGGCATTATGGATGAAGGTGAGTCCCTGTACTCTCCAACCAACATTATGCTGATGCACCACGTTACCGCCGCGCTGCGCGCCCATGCGCTGTTCACCCGCGACGTTGACTACATTGTCAAAGATGGCGAAGTTATCATCGTCGATGAGCACACTGGCCGTACGATGCAGGGCCGCCGCTGGTCCGATGGTCTGCACCAGGCCGTTGAGGCCAAAGAGGGCGTGGAGATCCAAAACGAGAACCAGACTCTGGCCTCTATCACCTTCCAGAACTACTTCCGTCTGTACGAGAAGCTGGCGGGGATGACCGGTACAGCCGATACCGAAGCCTTTGAATTCAGCTCTATCTATAAGCTGGATACCGTGGTTGTACCGACCAACCGTCCGATGATCCGTAAAGACATGGCGGATCTGGTCTATATGACCGAAGCGGAAAAAATTCAGGCAATTATCGAAGATATCAAAACTCGTACCGCTGCCGGTCAGCCGGTGCTGGTGGGGACTATCTCGATCGAAAAATCTGAAGTGGTTTCCCGTGAACTGACTAAAGCCGGCATCAAGCACAACGTCCTGAACGCCAAATTCCACGCCAGCGAGGCGGATATCGTCGCCCAGGCGGGCTACCCTTCCGCGGTGACCATCGCCACCAACATGGCGGGTCGTGGTACCGATATTATGCTCGGCGGTAGCTGGCAGGCGGAAGTCGCTGCGCTGGAAAACCCAACGCCAGAGCAGATTGAGAAAATCAAAGCCGACTGGCAGGTACGCCACGATGCGGTACTGGCCGCAGGCGGTCTGCACATCATCGGTACCGAGCGTCATGAATCTCGCCGTATCGATAACCAGCTGCGCGGCCGTGCTGGTCGTCAGGGGGATGCCGGTTCTTCCCGCTTCTACCTGTCAATGGAAGATGCCCTGATGCGTATCTTCGCCTCCGATCGCGTGTCTGGCATGATGCGTAAACTGGGAATGAAACCGGGTGAGGCGATTGAGCACCCGTGGGTCACCAAGGCGATCGCCAACGCCCAGCGTAAAGTGGAAAGCCGTAACTTCGATATCCGTAAGCAGCTGCTGGAATATGATGATGTGGCCAACGACCAGCGCCGGGCGATCTACACCCAGCGTAACGAGCTGCTGGACGTGTCTGACGTCAGCGAAACCATCAACAGCATCCGCGAAGACGTCTTTAAGGCGACGATCGATGCCCATATTCCGCCGCAGTCGCTGGAGGAGATGTGGGATATCGAAGGTCTGCAGGAGCGTCTGAAAAACGACTTCGACCTCGACCTGCCAATCAAAGAGTGGCTGGATAAAGAGCCGGAGCTGCATGAAGAGACCCTGCGCGAACGTATTCTGCAGAGCGCGGTAGAAACCTACCAGCGTAAAGAAGAAGTGGTCGGCGCCGAGATGATGCGCCACTTCGAGAAAGGCGTGATGCTGCAGACTCTGGATTCGCTGTGGAAAGAGCACCTGGCGGCGATGGATTACCTGCGCCAGGGTATCCACCTGCGCGGCTATGCGCAGAAAGATCCGAAGCAGGAGTACAAGCGCGAATCGTTCTCAATGTTTGCCGCGATGCTGGAGTCACTGAAGTATGAAGTGATCAGCACCCTGAGCAAAGTCCAGGTGCGGATGCCGGAAGAAGTCGAGGCGATGGAACAGCAGCGTCGTGAAGAGGCCGAGCGCCTGGCGCAGATGCAGCAGCTCAGCCATCAGAGCGATGATGAAGCCGCAGCCCAGGATCTGGCGGCGCAAACCGGCGAACGTAAAGTGGGCCGTAACGATCCGTGCCCGTGCGGCTCCGGCAAAAAGTACAAACAGTGCCACGGCCGTCTGAGCTAAGGTCTGATAAAACAAACAAAGGCGCAGAGTTCTGCGCCTTTTTTATGGAGCGCATTCAATGAAAAAACTGCAAATCGCCGTCGGGATAATTCGCAATCCGCAAGGCGAAATCTTTATTACCCAGCGCGCCGCCGATGCCCATATGGCGAATAAGCTGGAGTTCCCGGGCGGGAAAATTGAATCTGATGAGACGCCTGAGCAGGCGCTAATCCGCGAACTGCAGGAGGAGGTTGGGATTACGGTCACCGCCTCTTCGCTCTTTGATAAGCTGGAGTATCAGTTCCCCGATCGCCATATTACGCTGTGGTTTTTCCTCGTGGAAAGTTGGCAAGGCGAGCCGTGGGGTAAAGAAGGGCAGCCGGGTCGGTGGATGGCGGGACCAACGTTGGATCCGGCGGCGTTTCCTCCGGCGAATGAACCGGTTATCAGCAAACTTATCGCCCAGGGCTGAGCCCCGGGTCGCGAGGCTAACCCGCCAGGCGCCGGGTTAGCTTGCCATCAAATCAGGGTTGCTGCTCGCTCCAGTCATCGCTATCGGAGAGATCCCCCGCGCTGGGGATGCGCTTCTCTTCCGCAGCCCATTCTCCCAGATCGATCAGTTGGCAGCGCTTGCTACAGAACGGACGAAACGGACTCTGCTCGCCCCACACCACAGTTTTGCCGCAGGTCGGGCAGTTGACGATAGTCTCTTCTGACATGTTATCTCCTTAACAGCAGGCCAGTTCAAAATCAAAGCGCTCCGGCACGATCCCATATTCACTGTCCAGCGCCAGGAAACGGATGGCGAAACGGCTCTTATGGCCGGAAATTTGCGGATAAAGCTGGTGAGCCAGATCGAGACGCAGGCGCAGCAGATCGGCATCTTCGCCATTATCCTGATAAAAGCCGTTGAGGCTGGTCTGTTTGCGGAACAGCGCGGAGTTGCGGATAAGATCGAGGATCAGGCTCAGGGACTGGACCAGCGGATCGAGGCTGGCAAGCCAGCTGGCCACCTGCTCATCGCGATGCGCCTGTGGCATATGGAGCCAGATATGCAGGGTCGGTAAATCGAAGCTGCAGCAGCCGCCAGGAATACTCAGGCGCTGACGCACCAGCGCAATCAGGCGATCTTCACGCAGAAACTGACCAATGCGCGGCGCGGCCATCAGGGTGCTGGAGGACTGCTTCAACTGGTGGCGCAGCTCGTTAATGCGCTCCTGATCGACGCCCGGCACTTCTGCCCATGACTGGAGCTTACGCTGCTGGCGTTCCAGCTCTTTAACCAGGTCAGTGCGCACCTCGCCGCGCTCCAGGACATCCAGCAGATCGCCGGCGTTACGGAAAAAATGGAGCGCATCGGCATGGCTGGCAATCTGCGGACGGAAAGCCATCTGCTGGATCAGAAATTCGATGCGCAGCCAGGTGCGCATTTTCTCATTAAGAGGATGTTCAAACAGAACGGGGGTATGCATTACGAGTTTTCCTGTGAGGCGGCCTGCGATGCCAGCGTTAAATACTTTTCGTGCAGGCGGGCAACATCCGATGCCACTGCATCCGGCGTGCCAGTGTTTTCAATAACATCGTCCGCGACGGCCAGGCGCTGCTGGCGCGTGGCCTGGGCGGCAAGAATATGTTCAGCATGTTCGCGGCTGACCTTATCGCGCAGCATGGTGCGTTCGATTTGCGTCTCTTTCGGCACATCGACGACCAGTACGCGATCGGCCTGGCCGGACAGGCGGTTTTCGACCAGCAAAGGTACGACCCAGAGGAGATAAGGGGAGGTGGCGGCCTGCATCTGGCGGCGCGTTTCCTGCTGAATCAGCGGGTGCAACAGCGCATTGAGCCAGGCTTTTTCCTCCACGTGAGCAAAAATTTTTTCCCGCAGCAGGCGGCGGTTCAGCGTGCCGTCGGGGGCAATCATCTGTGGTCCAAAGTGGCCGACAATGGCCTGGAGCGCCGGGGTACCGGGCTCGACCACCTGACGGGCGATAACATCGGCATCGATAACCTTAACCCCAAGCTGCGCGAAGGCGTCGGCGACCGTACTTTTACCGCTGCCGATCCCGCCTGTTAACGCGACTGTGTACCCCATATCTTCTGACCCTGAAACGGATTGCTCGTATTTTTTGCAGGCAGACAGCGATGACTGGCAGCGCGCCGGGGAGGCGACAGTGAGCATGTCGTGAGGACCCCGCGCCAACCGGGATCGCCGTCCGCTATACTGTTTGTTTTAATCAAGCAAATCAAATGGTTAAAAACAATACTCCGGCAGGGGAAGGCATAGGCGCCTTT
The DNA here is from genome assembly GCF_000742135.1 of Klebsiella pneumoniae. Taxonomy (GTDB): domain Bacteria; phylum Pseudomonadota; class Gammaproteobacteria; order Enterobacterales; family Enterobacteriaceae; genus Klebsiella; species Klebsiella pneumoniae. Next base: position 620,221 of record NZ_KN046818.1, read on the forward strand.
TTCTCCATTCACCAGGTAAATTTATACGATTGTAGCGTAAAAAAAGTGAAAATCGCAGTCTTGCGCGGGCCTGATTCGCGCGTATGATAACGTCACTGGAGTTGTGCTCTCACATTCATGCCATTAACCCCAGGAATTCGCACATGCGTATTGAAGAAGATCTGAAGCTTGGTTTCAAAGACGTTCTTATCCGCCCGAAACGCTCTACCCTCAAAAGCCGTTCTGATGTTGAGCTGGAACGTGAATTCACCTTTAAACATTCAGGCCTGACCTGGTCCGGCGTGCCGATTATTGCGGCTAACATGGATACCGTCGGCACCTTCAGCATGGCTAAAGCGCTGGCCACTTTTGGTATTCTGACCGCGGTACATAAGCACTACACCGCTGAAGAATGGCTGGCGTTTACCCAGGGCGCATCCGCAGACGTACTCAAGCATGTGATGGTTTCCACCGGCACGTCCGATGCGGATTTCGAAAAAACCCAGCAGATCCTCTCTCAGAACCCACAGCTGAATTTTGTGTGTATCGACGTCGCCAACGGCTACTCCGAGCACTTTGTACAGTTCGTGGCGAAGGCGCGCGAAGCCTGGCCGCAAAAAACTATCATCGCCGGGAACGTGGTCACCGGTGAAATGTGCGAAGAGCTGATCCTCTCCGGCGCCGATATCGTCAAAGTTGGCATCGGCCCGGGATCCGTCTGCACCACCCGCGTTAAGACCGGGGTCGGCTATCCGCAGCTCTCCGCCGTGATTGAGTGTGCCGATGCGGCGCACGGCCTTGGCGGCCAGATCATCAGCGACGGCGGTTGCACCATGCCGGGCGATGTGGCGAAAGCCTTCGGCGGCGGCGCTGATTTCGTGATGCTTGGCGGCATGCTGGCGGGCCATGAAGAGAGCGGCGGAACCATCGTTGAAGAAAACGGAGAGAAATTCATGCTGTTCTACGGCATGAGCTCCGAGTCGGCGATGACCCGCCATGTGGGCGGTGTCGCGAAATACCGCGCGGCGGAAGGCAAAACCGTTAAGCTGCCTTTGCGTGGACCAGTGGAGAATACCGCACGTGATATTCTCGGCGGCCTGCGTTCTGCCTGCACCTACGTTGGCGCCTCGCGTCTGAAAGAGCTGACCAAGCGTACGACCTTTATCCGCGTTCAGGAACAAGAGAACCGGGTATTCAATAGCCTGTAATCGGCTGCACTGGCGCCTGCGTGGCGCCAGTGTTTCTCATCCTCCCACCCCGCCAATGGCATCGCCCAGGTGAAAAACGGGCAAATACATTGCCACCACCAGAATCCCGACCAGCGAGCCGGTTATCACCAGCATCATGGGTTCAAGATGCGCAGCCAGACTATCGGCTCGCTGATAGGTTTGCTCGCGATGATGATGCGCCAGGTTTTCCAGCATCTGATCCAGCGCTCCCGCGCTTTCCCCCGTGCGGATGAGCTGCAGGCACAGCGGTGTAAAACCGCCGCAGCGGCTTAACGCCTGCCAAATCGGCTCCCCCTGAACGATCAGCGCGCGGGCCTGTGCCAGACGCTGGCGCCATAGCGGGCACGACAGGGACTCTTCAACGCTTTGCAGCCCCTGCAGAAAGCTAATACCGGCGCTTTGGGTTAACGCCAGGATGGTGAAGATCAGGCTCAGCTGTTGTCCGCCGATCAGGGAGCCAATGAGAGGGAGCGCGTTAAGCAACCGCTGGCGGCGCAGCAACCAGTCGCTGCGCCGCCGGATCAGCTGGTTGAGCAGCAGCGGGCTCAGCAGCGAGGCCAGCAGCAGCGGCCAGCCGCGACTTAGCATGTCGCCTGCCGCAACGACCATCCGCGTCAACAGCGGTAACGGCGTACTGAACGTCTGGTAGATGGCGGTGAACTCGGGCAGGACAAAATAGAGCATCCCCAGCACCACCAACAGCGCCAGAGAGAGCACGATCAGCGGGTAGCGCAGCGCTTTTTTGACTTTGCTGGCGAGCCGCTGCTGCTCCTGCTGCTGATTCGCCAACTGCAGGCAGCAGATATCGAGCTTGCCCGTCAGTTCGCCGGTGCTAATCATCGCCAGATATAGTGGCGGAAAAGCCTGGGGCCACTGCGCCAGCGCGGCAGAGAACGCCACGCCCTGGGCCAGCTCGCGGCCTAGCGCCTCAAGCAGCGCCTGCCACTGGGCATGCGACTGCTGCTGCGCCAGCAGCGATAACCCTTCCGCCAGCGGCAGGCCGGCCTGCAGCAGGGTCGCCAGCTGGCGGATCGTTTCGCAACTGTAGCGCGGGTGCCAGAGGCTCTGCTTCACCGCACAGCGGCGTACGGCCAGCGGTATGACTCGCTGCTGTTGAAGGTGCTGCAGGACCTCCAGACGCTTGGTTTGCCATAGCATCCCCTGACAGGGGGCGCCCTGCACATCAATACCGCGCCAGCGCCAGAGACGCTTAGTCGCCATGGGGGATCCCCAGCACCCGCACCACCTCTTCGAGGCTGGTCAATCCCTGTTCGATAGCCTGACAGCCGCTTTCAAAAAGCGTCATCATCCCTGTGGCTCGCGCCAGAGATTCAATCTCAATGGCGTTAAGTCCCTGGACTATCCCCTGGCGTAGCCCGGGGGTAACAGGCAGCACTTCGAACAGCGCCAGCCGGCCGTAATATCCGTGGTAACAATGTTCGCAGCCCGCTGCCTGCCAGCGTGGCAGCGGGCGGGGCCACAGGCTGTGCGGCAGGTCGGCGGCGCTGCCGGCATTACGCCGACAGTGGGGACACAGCTTGCGGACCAGACGCTGGGCGATGACCAGCGAGAGCGCAGAGGAAATCATCCAGCGGGCGATGCCCATTTGCTGCAGGCGGGTCAGGGTTTCACTGGTGGAATTGGTGTGCAGGGTGGATAGCACCAGATGACCGGTCTGGGCGGCTTTGAGCGCGATTTCAGCGGTCTCGGCATCGCGGATCTCGCCCACCATGACAATATCCGGATCCTGGCGTAACAGGGCGCGCAGCACACTGTGAAAAGTGAGTCCGGCGCGGGGATTGATTTGCGTCTGGTTCATCCCGGCGATGGGGATCTCCAGTGGATCCTCCACGCTACAGATATTCACTTGCTCACGGTTTCTGGCCTGCAGGGCGCTGTAGAGGGTCACCGTTTTCCCGCTTCCGGTTGGGCCGGTGACCAGCAGCAGACCCTGCGGCTGGTTCAGCGCCTGGCGAAAGGCCGCCAGCTGGGAGGATGAGAGTCCGAGTGCTTCCAGATCCAGCGCCTGGTCAACCTGATGGAGAAGGCGCAGGACAATCTTTTCGCCATAGCGGCAGGGCAGAGTGGCGATGCGAAAAGAGAGCGGTCGTCCCGCAAGATTCAGCGCGAACTGGCCATCCTGCGGTAAACGGTGCTCGGCGATATCGAGACTGGCCAGGACCTTGAGTCGCGCGATAACCGGTGCGGCCAGTTCGGTAGCCAGCAACGGTAGGGCGTGAAGGACGCCATCGACCCGCAGGCGGATGCGTAAGTGCGTTTCCGTGGGCTCGATATGAATATCAGACGCCCGCTGACGCAGGGCCTGTTCGAGGATCTGGTTGACCCGTTCGGCGATATTTTCCGGCCCGTCGTTCTGCGCCAGTTGCGCCTGCTTTTCCTGGGCCTGCAGACGCTTATCCATCTGCTCCTGGCTCCAGCATTCAATGTCGATCCGCTTTTGCGTCGCGAAGCGTAGCGCCTCCATTAACTCCGCCGGCGGGGTATTAACCACCGCAATAGAGATTGTCTGTTCATCGCTATGCAGCAGCATGGCGTGGTAGCGACGGCAGAGAGGGATCAGCTGTTCTGTTTTCATGCATTCGCCCTCACTTCACCCGGAAAACGTCTTCGCAGGCCTGCTGAAGCGCGCTATTGCCGGTGATGGTGCAGACGCGCTGCCAGCCGGTGACGCCCTCGGCATTGTCCCAGGTCGGCGTCAGGGTGACCCCCAGTCCGTTCAGACTCTCCTGACCGGTGAGGGTGACGACCCCTTTGGCCACGCTCATGGCGGAGAGGTAGCGCGTGGTTGTCGGCGAGGGAATGCCGTTGCTGCCGCCGTCGCATGGCGTTAGGCCGCCATGATCGAGCGCGCAAAGTTCGATGGCTGTCCGGTAAGGGACAAAGGTCTGCAGCAGGTCGGTGAGGGCGGCTTTACGCAGGTAGTTCTGGTAGGCCGGGATGCCGATGGCGCTAAGAATGGCGATGATTCCGATAACCACCATCAGTTCAATCAGGGTAAAACCTCGTTGTTTATCCATAAGTCGCTCCTTGTTGTGACAGGAGCACTGTGAAGGGATTGAGGGGCGCAGGCGAGGGGGCGAAAACGATCCGGGAAAGCGGGTTCCAGGGTTTTTATCTGGATTTCATGGTGAGCACGGGCGACTGCGAGGCGGGCCGCAAATTCAGGCCTTCACGCCCGGAAGCGTGAAGGCCTGTTGCTCAGCGGAAGCGCATCGACAGGTCGAGCGCCTGCACATGTTTGGTCAGGGCGCCGACGGAAATATAGTCGACGCCGGTATCGGCGAATTCGCGGATGGTGTCAAAGGTAACGTTGCCGGAGACCTCCAGCGCCGCCTGGCCTGCGGTAATTTTCACCGCCTCGCGCATCAGGTCGGTGGTGAAGTTATCGAGCATAATGATATCGGCCCCGGCTTTTAACGCCTGCTCCAGTTCATCCAGGGTTTCCACTTCCACTTCCACCGGCACATCAGGATGCAGCCAGAACGCCTTTTCCACTGCCTGACGGATCGATCCGGAGGCGATAATGTGGTTTTCTTTAATCAGGAACGCGTCGAACAGGCCCAGTCGATGGTTGGCGCCGCCGCCGCAGAGTACCGCGTATTTCAGCGCGGTACGCAGCCCTGGCAGCGTTTTGCGCGTATCCAGCAGTTGGGTTTTGGTGCCGGCGAGCAGGTCGACATAGCGACGGACGACGCTGGCGACGCCGGAGAGGGTTTGCACAAAGTTCAGCGCCGTGCGTTCGCCGGTGAGCAGAATACGCGACGGGCCTTCCAATTCGAACAGCGGCTGGTCGGCTTTGACCGCATCGCCGTCGGCCACGTGCCAGGTGATATTCACGTCGTCACCGGCGAGCTGAATAAAGACCTCTTCCACCCAGCGTTTGCCACAGAAGACGCCATCTTCACGAGTAATGACCACCGCATGGGAGCGTGCATCCTGCGGCAATAATTGCGCGCTAATATCGTTGTTGGCGTCGACTTCGCCGCCCAGATCTTCCCGCAGGGAGTGTGCGACAGCATCGGTAATATCGAGATTAATACGTTCCAGCAGCACGTCACGGCGGCGGTCGGGGTTGTAACGACGAGGCGACATGATAAAGCTCCAGATAGATAAGATTCAGAAGTGGGAAACATGCTAACCTGAACGACGTTTCAGTACCATACACACTTCATCCTTTGGGCCGGCGTGTGGCCCGGAAGCATGAGTTCGCGAAAGGAGATCCCGCATGCAGTTGAACGAGGGGTGGTTGGTCGGCGCGCGTCGGGTTCCCTCGCCGCACCATGACTGCCGTCCGGATGAAGAGACCCCTTCCTTACTGGTGGTGCATAACATTAGCCTGCCACCGGGGGAATTTGGTGGTCCGTGGATTGATGCGCTGTTCACTGGTACCCTGGATCCGCACGCGCATCCTTTCTTTGCCGAGATTGCTCATCTGCGCGTTTCGGCGCATTGTCTGATTCGCCGTGATGGCGAAATCGTGCAGTATGTGCCTTTCGATAAGCGGGCGTGGCATGCGGGCGTCTCCTGTTATCAGGGACGCGAACGCTGCAATGACTTTTCCATCGGCATAGAGCTGGAAGGCACCGATACTCTGGCGTATACCGACGCGCAGTACCGGCAGCTGGCGGCGGTGACGGATCTGCTGATCGCGCTTTATCCGGCTATCGCCGAAAACATTGCGGGCCACAGCGATATCGCGCCCGTGCGGAAAACCGATCCAGGACCGGCCTTTGACTGGATAAAATACCGTGCGCTGCTCAGCGCCCCGTCAGAAAAGGAGACCTCATGACGCTGTTTACGACGCTGTTGGTGCTTATCGCCGAACGGCTGTTTAAGCTGGGCGAACACTGGCAGCTTGATCATCGGCTGGAGGTGGCGTTTCGCCGGATAAAACATTTCTCGTTACCGGGCACGCTGCTGATGACGCTGGTGGCTGTCGCGGTCGTGTATATCATTCAGCGTCTGCTGCAGGGGCAGCTGTTTAACATACCGCTGCTGGTGTTCTGGATTTTACTGGGCCTGCTATGCATTGGCGCCGGCAAAGTTCGGCTGCACTACCATGCCTATCTGAAAGCGGCGTCGCGCAATGACAGTCGCGCCTGCGATGCCATGGCCAGCGAGCTGACGCTGATTCACGGCGTGCCGCCGGGCTGTGATGAGCGTGAGTACCTTAGCGAACTGCAAAATGCGCTGCTGTGGATTAACTATCGATACTATCTGGCGCCGCTTTTCTGGTTTGTCGTGGGGGGTGCCTGGGGCCCGCTGACGCTTATCGCCTACAGCGTACTGCGCGCCTGGCAGACATGGCTGGCGCGCTACCAGACGCCGCACCACCGGTTGCAGTCCGGGATCGATGGTATCCTGCATATTGTGGACTGGCTGCCGGTGCGTCTGGTGGGGGTGGTCTATGCCCTGGTGGGCCATGGTGAAAAAGCGCTCCCGGCGTGGTTTGCTTCGCTGGGCGACCGCCATTCGTCGCAGTATCAGGTGTTGACCCGCCTGGCGCAGTATTCCCTGGCCCGTGAGCCGCACGTGGATAAAGTAGCGACGCCGAAGGCTGCGGTATCGATGGCTAAGAAGACTTCGCTGGTGGTAGTGGTGATTATGGCGCTGCTGACGATTTACGGTACCCTGGTTTAACGGCCTGAGCCCGCGCGCTGCCTGCCACGATGTACGTACCTGCGGGGCTTTTGTTGCCTGATGGCGGCTTCGCCTGACCCGGCCTGGAGAACCCGCGCCAGCGGGTAACATTCCGAACCGCTACAGCGTATCCGCCGGTGGAATACCGAAGTCGGGCATCCCGTCTTCCCGCCAGCTGACCAGCTTTAACCGCGTATGGCGATTGGGATCATACAGCGGGTCGCCTTCTATCTCGGTGTAATTCCGCGCGTGATACACCAGCACATCTTCCCCTTCCGGCGTTTGGGTAAAACTATTATGACCTGGGCCATACTGGCGGTTTTCATAGCTGGTGCGGAACACCGGCTGCGGAGCTTTATGCCAGTTTCCCGGCTGCAGCGGATCGGCCTGCCGGTCGATCCATAACAACCCCATGCAGTAGTTTTCATCGGTGGCGCTGGCGGAATAGCTGATAAATAGCTTATCGCCATGCATCAGTACCGCAGGCCCTTCGTTGACCTTAAATCCCCGGCACTCCCAGTCGAACTCCGGCTTGCTCAGCATGACCGGCTCGCCTTTTAACGTCCACGGGTTAGCCATTTCGGCGAGATACAGGTTTGAGTTGCCTTCGATATGCGGGGATTTTTGCGCCCACAGATACCAGCGTTTCCCCTGATGGGTAAAAGTGGTGGCATCGAGGGCGAAGGTATCGAAAGGCGTGACCACCTGGCCTTTTTCCTGCCAGCGGCCGGTCAGCGGATCGCTGTCAGCGCACTCGAGAACGAACATGCGATGCTGGAACATCCCCAGCGCATCCAGATCGTGAGTATGGGTGGCGGCAAAATAGATATACCACTTACCGTCTATTTCATGCAGCTCCGGCGCCCAAATCAGTTGGCTCATCGGCCCGCTTTGCGGCGCGCGCCAAACCACGACCGGCTCAGCATCGCGTAATCCTTCAAGGGTTACCGCGCGCCGGATCTCCAGCCGGTCGTATTCCGGCACCGAGGCAATAAAGTAGTAGTGGCTAAGATGGCGCAGGATAAAGGGGTCTGCACGCTGTTCAATAAAGGGGTTTGGCCAGTTGTTCATCAGGCTTTCCTTACGTGTTCACTGGTTTTCAGTTCCTGGTATTCGTTCAGCTCGCTGTAGTTGCTGCGGCGCTTCTCCAGATCGCTCTGAATCTGGCGCATCAGGGTACGGTCAACCTTCAGCAGGCGCACCACGCCGGCGGTGATCAGATAGCCGACGCCGGGAATGACTGAGAATAGCAGCACGATACCGTTCAGCGCGGAGGCGCTTTGCGCTTTCGCGCCGGCGTCGTAGCCGTACCATGACAGCAGGAAACCGACCATTGCCCCGGCGACCGCCAGGCCGACCTTCAGGAAGAACAGATTACCGGAGAAGCTGATACCGGTGATGCGCTTGCCGGTTTTCCATTCGCCGTAGTCATCAACGTCGGACATTAGCGACCAGTGTAGCGGGGAAGGGATTTGATGCAGAATGTTGAGCAGGAAGTAGAGCACCATAATCAGCGTGGTGGCGTGTGGATTAAAGAAATAGAAGGCGCAGGAGAACACGGCCAGCACGATATTGGTCCAGAAGAAAACCTGCAGTTTGCACCAGCGGTCGGTCAGGACTTTCGCCAGCATGCTGCCAATCATCATCCCAACTACGCCGAGGCTGATAAACAGGGTGGCAAAATGGGTGCTTTGTCCCATCACCCAGGTGACGTAGTACATGGTGGCGGCCATGCGGATAAAGCCCGGACAGACGTTGCACAGCGTGAGCAGCAGGATGCGCACCCACTGGTCATTTTTCCAGACGTCTTTCAGATCTTTTTTCAGTTCGTCATTCGTCTGCACCGCCGGGCGGATACGTTCGCGCACGGTGGCGAAGCAGAACAGGAACATACACATACCGATAAAGGCCAGCACGGTCATCGCCATCTGGTAGCCCTTCGCTTTATCGGCGCCGCCGAACCAGTCGGCCATTGGCAGCAGCGTCAATGACAGCAGGAGCGTGGCGATACCCACCATGACGAAACGATAAGACTGGCAGGCAACACGCTCTTTCGGATCGGCGGTCATCACCGTTCCCAGCGAGCAGTAGGGAATATTAATCGCGGTATAGGTAATCGACAGCAGAAAGTAGGTCACAAACGCATAGATGACTTTGCTATTGTAGGTCCACTCAGGAGTGGTGAACATCAGGACGCTGAACAGGGCGTAGGGGAAGGCGATCCACAGCAGCCATGGACGAAAGCGACCATATTTACTACGGGTGCGGTCGGCAAGAGCGCCCATGATAGGGTCGGTTACCGCATCGATGACTCGCACCGAGAGCAGAAGTACGCCGACCAGCGCCGGCGCCAGTCCGAATATATCAGTGTAAAAATAGTTCACAAACAGCATGATGGCGCCAAAGATAATATTGCATCCGGCATCACCCATCCCGTAACCAATCTTTTCTCTTATTGAAAGCGTGTTCTCTGCCATGTGCGGTCTCTCCGTTGCAGTATGGAGAGAATTATTGGCTGCGGTTGGCAGAAATACGTTGCAGGAACTCGTTGACGATATGGATAAATAAGCTATGGAGGGGAAAGTGTGAAGCAGATAACAATGCTCTGCACCCATTATTCAGGGGAGGGCGCAGAGCAAAGTGAAGTATTGATGAGATGTATTATTGTGCTTTTATGGTGGCGGCGGCTTTCTCTTTAAACAGGTAGCCCACGCCCAGCACCGCAATCCATACCGGGATCAGCCAGACGGAAATCGCCATCCCCGGGGTCATCAGCATAATCACCAGCACCGCCGCCATAAACAGCAGGCACAGCCAGTTGCCCAGCGGATAGAAGAGGGCCGGGAAACGCGTGACCACGCCCTGCTGCTTTTTGGCGCGACGGAATTTCATATGCGCGAGGCTGATCATCGCCCAGTTGATGACCAGGGCTGAGACCACCAGCGCCATCAGCAGACCGAAAGCAGATTCAGGCGCCAGGTAGTTGATCAGCACGCACAGCGCAGTGACCAGGGCCGAGACGAGAATGGTATTCACCGGCACGCCGCGTTTGTCGACGCTGAGCAGCGCTTTTGGCGCGTTGCCCTGCTGAGCAAGGCCGAACAGCATACGGCTGTTGCAGTACACGCAGCTGTTATAAACCGACAGCGCTGCCGTCAGCACCACCACGTTCAGAGCGTTTGCCACCAGCGTATCGCCAAGTTCATGGAAGATCAGGACGAACGGACTGGTGTCCGCGGTGACGCGGGTCCACGGCAGCAGGGAGAGCAGCACCGCCAGCGAACCAACATAGAAGATCAGAATACGGTAAATAACCTGATTGGTGGCTTTAGGAATGCTTTGCTCCGGATTATCCGCTTCCGCGGCGGTGATCCCCACCAGCTCCAGGCCGCCAAAGGAGAACATGATGATCGCCATCATCATCACCAGCCCGTAAAAGCCGTGCGGCAGGAAGCCCCCCTGGTCCCACAGGTTACGTACCGTCGCCTGCGGGCCGCCGTTGCCGCTGAACAGCAGCCAGCCGCCGAACAAAATCATCGCTACTACGGCGACCACTTTGATAATCGCGAACCAGAATTCCATTTCACCGAACACTTTGACATTGGTCAGGTTAATGGCGTTGATTGCGATGAAGAAGACCGCCGCCGAGGCCCAGGTAGGGATTTCCGGCCACCAGAACTGGATATATTTGCCAACGGCGGTCAGTTCCGCCATGGCCACCAGGACATACAGTACCCAGTAGTTCCAGCCGGAGGCGAAGCCGGCAAAACCGCCCCAGTATTTGTAAGCAAAGTGGCTAAATGAGCCGGCCACCGGCTCTTCCACCACCATTTCGCCCAGCTGACGCATGATCAGGAAAGCGATAAAACCGGCGATAGCGTAACCAAGAATGATACCCGGGCCGGCGGACTGAATGACGGACGCGCTCCCCAGAAACAGGCCGGTGCCGATAGCCCCGCCCAGCGCGATGAGCTGAATGTGACGGTTTTTCAGGCCGCGCTTCAGCCGATCGCCGTGCTGTTGACCTTCCATATGAAACCTCGTGTGTGGTTATTTTTTGTGTACGTCATCCGTCAGGTTGCTGCTTCACTGCTGTCCCTGCCTGAAAGCATAGCCAGCGAAAATTTGGGCGAAGTGGCCCACTTTTTACCTGAGTGATGGCGCGCACATATTGTTGTGTTTGTGTATTTTGGAACTTCCGTTTCTGTATTGTTTTGTTTACGGAAGGCTGTGTGGTAATTCCGAAAAAGGCCTTTCGTCTCCGGCAGAATAGTGGTAAGCGCGTTTGAATGCACCTGCTTTATGAAGGGATGATGACGATGTGTCTAAAAAGACATCAATAGTCACAATCTGTCGTATTTTGATGCATGCTGCTTTGTCATTTTTTATTCACTGTAAATGACTCTATATTCATTTATTGCAGCGTTGAATCGGTTCAGAAAGCGTTATTTTTCGTTTCTATAAAGTTAAGGCTACCTCTTTGTGAGTAAACGTAACATTTGTGCAAGGTTACATTTCTGAAATGTTATTTCTGTAAGGTTGTTAAAATGTCCCGGGTTTACTGATTTCAATCAAAACCTGTATGGACAGAAGGTGAATACTTTGTTACTTTAGCGCTACGAACTTTAAATTGGTAAGACCAATTGACTCCGGGCTAATGGCAGAGACAGGGAATATGGCCTACAGCAAAATCCGCCAACCAAAATTATCCGATGTGATAGAGCAGCAGCTGGAGTTTCTGATTCTTGAGGGGACCTTGCGCCCCGGTGAAAAACTCCCGCCAGAACGCGAACTGGCTAAACAGTTCGACGTTTCCCGCCCCTCGCTGCGTGAGGCGATTCAACGCCTCGAAGCCAAGGGCTTGTTGCTTCGTCGTCAGGGAGGTGGAACGTTTGTTCAGAGCCGCCTGTGGCAGAGCTTCAGCGATCCGCTGGTTGAGCTGCTGTCCGATCACCCTGAATCCCAATTCGATTTGCTTGAGACCCGTCACGCGCTGGAAGGCATCGCGGCCTATTACGCGGCGCTGCGCAGCAATGATGAGGATCGCGACCGTATCCGTGAGCTGCATCAGGCTATTGAACGCGCTCAGCAGTCGGGCGATTTGGACGCTGAGTCCGGCGCCGTCGTCCAGTATCAAATCGCCGTCACCGAGGCGGCACACAATGTGGTGTTGCTTCATCTGCTAAGGTGTATGGAGCCGATGTTGGCGCAAAACGTGCGTCAGAACTTTGAATTGCTGTATGCCCGGCGGGAAATGCTCCCGTTGGTCAGCAACCATCGCACTCGCATTTTCGAGGCGATAATGGCCGGGGAGCCGGAGCAGGCGCGTGAAGCGTCGCACCGTCACCTGGCGTTCATTGAGGAAATTTTGCTGGATCGTAGTCGTGAGCAGAGCCGTCGAGAGCGCTCACTGCGTCGTTTACAGCAACGAAAGGACGAGAACTCCGGTTCTTAAGCGCCATTTTTAGAGCGCGGCAACTAAACGCAGAACCTGTCTTATTGAATTTTTGGTTGTTCCAGCGTGAAGAACGAAGAGTTCAATGGGACAGGTTCCAGATTAATCAACGATTAGATAGATAAGGAATACCCCCATGTCAGAACGTTTACACAATGACGTGGATCCGATCGAAACTCGCGACTGGCTACAGGCGATCGAATCGGTCATCCGTGAAGAAGGTGTTGAGCGCGCTCAGTATCTGATTGACCAACTCCTTTCTGAAGCCCGTAAAGGCGGAGTGAAGGTTGCTGCAGGCGCTTCCGCCGGCAACTACGTCAACACTATTGCCGTTGAAGATGAGCCGGAATACCCGGGCAATCTGGATCTGGAACGTCGTATTCGTTCTGCGATTCGCTGGAACGCCATCATGACCGTTCTGCGCGCGTCGAAAAAAGATCTCGAACTGGGCGGCCACATGGCGTCCTATCAGTCTTCCGCGACCTTCTACGAAGTCTGTTTCAACCACTTCTTCCGTGCGCGCACTGAGAAAGATGGCGGCGATCTGGTGTACTTCCAGGGTCACATCTCTCCGGGCGTATATGCACGTGCGTTCCTGGAAGGCCGTCTGACCGAAGAGCAGATGGACAACTTCCGCCAGGAAGTTCACGGCAAGGGTCTGTCCTCTTATCCGCACCCGAAACTGATGCCGGAATTCTGGCAGTTCCCGACCGTATCCATGGGTCTGGGGCCGTTGGGCGCTATCTATCAGGCCAAATTCCTGAAATATCTGGAACACCGCGGTCTGAAAGACACCTCCGAACAAACCGTTTACGCCTTCCTGGGCGACGGCGAGATGGATGAGCCGGAATCAAAAGGCGCTATCACCATCGCCACCCGTGAAAAACTGGACAACCTGGTCTTCGTCATCAACTGCAACCTGCAGCGTCTGGACGGCCCGGTCACCGGTAACGGCAAAATCATTAACGAACTGGAAGGCATCTTCGGTGGTGCTGGCTGGAACGTTATCAAGGTTATCTGGGGCGGCCGTTGGGATGAGCTGCTGCGTAAAGACACCAGCGGTAAGCTGATTCAGCTGATGAACGAAACCGTTGACGGCGACTACCAGACCTTCAAATCCAAAGACGGCGCTTACGTTCGTGAGCACTTCTTCGGCAAATATCCGGAAACCGCTGCCCTGGTCGCTGACTGGACTGACGAGCAGATCTGGGCTCTGAACCGCGGTGGTCACGATCCGAAGAAAGTCTACGCTGCATTGAAGAAAGCGCAGGAGACCAAAGGTCAGCCGACCGTGATCCTGGCGCATACCATTAAAGGTTATGGTATGGGCGATACCGCTGAAGGTAAGAACATCGCGCACCAGGTTAAGAAAATGAACATGGACGGTGTTCGCTACGTCCGCGATCGTTTCAATGTGCCGGTGGCGGATGCCGATCTCGAAAAACTGCCGTACGTAACCTTCCCGGAAGGTTCCGAAGAGCACACTTACCTGCACGCTCAGCGTCAGAAGCTGAACGGCTATCTGCCGACTCGTCAGCCGAAGTTCACTGAGAAACTCGAGCTGCCGACCCTGGCCGACTTCAGCGCGCTGCTGGAAGAGCAAAACAAAGAAATCTCTACCACTATCGCTTTCGTTCGCGCCCTGAACGTGATGCTGAAGAACAAGTCGATCAAAGATCGTCTGGTGCCGATCATCGCCGACGAAGCGCGTACCTTCGGTATGGAAGGTCTGTTCCGTCAGATCGGTATTTACAGCCCGAACGGCCAGCAGTATACCCCGCAGGACCGTGAGCAGGTTGCTTACTACAAAGAAGACGAGAAAGGCCAGATTCTGCAGGAAGGGATCAACGAGCTGGGCGCAGGCGCATCCTGGCTGGCTGCTGCGACCTCTTACAGCACCAACAACCTGCCGATGATCCCGTTCTACATCTACTACTCGATGTTCGGCTTCCAGCGTATCGGCGATCTGTGCTGGGCGGCTGGCGATCAGCAGGCTCGCGGCTTCCTGATTGGCGGGACTTCCGGTCGTACTACCCTGAACGGCGAAGGTCTGCAGCACGAAGATGGTCACAGCCACATTCAGTCGCTGACTATCCCGAACTGTATCTCTTACGACCCGGCGTACGCCTATGAAGTGGCTGTCATCATGCATGATGGTCTGGTCCGTATGTACGGCGAAGCGCAAGAGAACGTTTACTACTACATCACTACGCTGAACGAAAACTACCACATGCCGGCCATGCCGGAAGGCGCCGAGGAAGGTATCCGTAAAGGTATCTACAAACTCGAAACCATCGAAGGTAGCAAAGGTAAAGTTCAGCTGCTGGGCTCCGGTTCTATCCTGCGTCACGTGCGTGAAGCAGCGCAGATCCTGGCGAAAGACTACGGCGTGGGTTCCGACGTGTATAGCGTTACCTCCTTCACCGAACTGGCGCGTGATGGCCAGGATTGCGAACGCTGGAACATGCTGCACCCGCTGGAAACCCCGCGCGTGCCGTATATCGCTCAGGTAATGAACGACGCTCCGGCAGTGGCATCCACTGACTATATGAAACTGTTCGCTGAGCAGGTTCGTACTTACGTACCGGCTGATGATTACCGCGTACTGGGTACCGATGGCTTCGGTCGTTCCGACAGCCGTGAAAACCTGCGTCACCACTTCGAAGTCGATGCTTCCTATGTGGTCGTAGCAGCGCTGGGCGAACTGGCTAAACGTGGTGAAATCGATAAGAAAGTGGTGGCTGACGCTATCGCGAAATTCGACATCGATGCAGAAAAAGTTAACCCGCGTCTGGCGTAAGAGGTAAAAGAATAATGGCTATCGAAATCAAAGTACCGGACATCGGGGCTGATGAAGTTGAAATCACCGAGATCCTGGTCAAAGTTGGCGACAAAGTAGAAGCTGAACAGTCGCTGATCACCGTAGAAGGCGACAAAGCCTCTATGGAGGTCCCGTCTCCGCAGGCTGGCGTCGTGAAAGAGATTAAAGTCTCCGTCGGCGACAAAACCGAGACTGGCAAACTGATTATGATTTTCGATTCCGCCGAGGGTGCAGCCGCCGCTGCACCTGCGCAGGAAGAGAAGAAAGAAGCCGCTCCGGCCGCCGCTGCTCCAGCGGCTGCCGCGGCAGCGAAAGAAGTTCACGTCCCGGATATCGGCGGCGATGAAGTCGAAGTCACCGAGATCATGGTTAAAGTGGGCGACACCATCGCCGCTGAGCAATCCCTGATCACCGTAGAAGGCGATAAAGCCTCTATGGAAGTTCCGGCGCCGTTCGCCGGTACCGTCAAAGAGATCAAAATCAATACCGGCGATAAAGTTTCCACCGGCTCCCTGATTATGATCTTCGAAGTGGCGGGCGCTGCGCCTGCAGCCGCTCCGGCACAGGCTGCCGCGCCGGCTGCTGCGGCTCCGGCTGCCGCAGCAGGCGTGAAAGATGTTAACGTCCCGGACATCGGCGGCGACGAAGTTGAAGTCACCGAAGTGATGGTTAAAGTCGGCGATAAAGTCGCGGCGGAACAGTCCCTGATCACCGTAGAGGGCGACAAAGCCTCTATGGAAGTTCCGGCGCCGTTCGCGGGTACCGTTAAAGAGATCAAAATCAGCACCGGCGATAAAGTCAAAACCGGTTCCCTGATCATGGTCTTCGAAGTGGAAGGCGCTGCGCCTGCCGCCGCTCCGGCTCAGGCTGCTGCCCCGGCACCAGCTGCTGCCCCGGCTCAGGCCGCTAAGCCTGCCGCTGCGCCGGCTGCGAAAGCAGAAGGTAAAAGCGAATTCGCTGAAAACGATGCCTACGTTCACGCGACCCCGCTGATTCGCCGCCTGGCGCGCGAGTTCGGTGTTAACCTGGCGAAAGTGAAAGGCACCGGCCGTAAAGGTCGTATCCTGCGCGAAGACGTTCAGGCCTACGTGAAAGACGCGGTTAAACGCGCTGAATCCGCACCGGCGGCTGCCGCTGGCGGCGGTATCCCGGGCATGCTGCCGTGGCCGAAGGTTGACTTCAGCAAGTTTGGCGAAGTCGAAGAAGTGGAGCTGGGTCGTATCCAGAAAATCTCTGGCGCCAACCTGAGCCGTAACTGGGTGATGATCCCGCACGTTACCCACTTCGACAAAACCGATATCACCGATCTGGAAGCGTTCCGCAAGCAGCAGAATGCCGAAGCTGAGAAGCGTAAACTGGACGTGAAATTCACTCCAGTGGTCTTCATCATGAAAGCGGTTGCCGCTGCGCTTGAGCAGATGCCGCGCTTCAACAGCTCGCTCTCCGAAGATGGTCAGCGCCTGACGCTGAAGAAATACATCAACATCGGTGTGGCGGTGGATACCCCGAACGGTCTGGTGGTTCCGGTCTTCAAAGACGTGAACAAGAAGAGCATCACCGAGCTGTCTCGTGAATTGACCACCATCTCGAAGAAAGCGCGCGATGGCAAACTGACGGCTGGCGAAATGCAGGGCGGTTGCTTCACCATCTCCAGCATCGGCGGCCTGGGTACCACCCACTTCGCGCCGATTGTTAACGCGCCGGAAGTGGCCATCCTCGGCGTGTCTAAGTCCGCGATGGAGCCGGTATGGAATGGTAAAGAGTTTGTGCCGCGCCTGATGCTGCCGATCTCTCTGTCCTTCGACCACCGCGTCATCGACGGTGCTGATGGTGCCCGCTTCATTACCATCATTAACAACACCCTGAGCGACATTCGCCGCCTGGTGATGTAATCGAAAAAGCCGGCCTGACGGCCGGCTTTTTTCTGATAACCTCAGGCTGTTGGGGATTATCAGCAACAAAGGACAAAATCGTTTGCCGTTTGTTGTTTAAAAATTGTTAACAATTTTGTAAAATACACGCGGATAGAACGTCCCGGTGGACTTGGGCGTAAGAATAATAGCGTCAGACCCGCCGGATATAAATTACAGAGGTCATGATGAGTACTGAAATCAAAACTCAGGTCGTGGTACTTGGGGCAGGCCCCGCAGGTTACTCTGCAGCCTTCCGTTGCGCTGATTTAGGTCTGGAAACCGTCATCGTAGAACGTTACAGCACCCTCGGTGGTGTTTGTCTGAACGTGGGTTGTATCCCTTCTAAAGCGCTGCTGCACGTGGCAAAAGTTATCGAAGAAGCGAAAGCGCTGGCCGAACACGGCATCGTTTTCGGCGAACCGAAAACTGACATTGACAAGATCCGCACCTGGAAAGAAAAAGTCATCACTCAGCTGACCGGTGGTCTGGCTGGCATGGCCAAAGGTCGTAAAGTGAAGGTGGTTAACGGTCTGGGTAAATTTACCGGCGCTAACACCCTGGAAGTGGAAGGCGAAAACGGCAAAACCGTGATCAACTTCGACAACGCTATCATCGCGGCGGGTTCCCGTCCGATTCAGCTGCCGTTTATCCCGCATGAAGATCCGCGCGTATGGGACTCCACCGACGCGCTGGAACTGAAATCTGTACCGAAACGCATGCTGGTGATGGGCGGCGGTATCATCGGTCTGGAAATGGGTACCGTATACCATGCGCTGGGTTCAGAGATTGACGTGGTGGAAATGTTCGACCAGGTTATCCCGGCTGCCGACAAAGACGTGGTGAAAGTCTTCACCAAACGCATCAGCAAGAAATTTAACCTGATGCTGGAAACCAAAGTGACTGCCGTTGAAGCGAAAGAAGACGGTATTTACGTTTCCATGGAAGGTAAAAAAGCACCGGCGGAAGCGCAGCGTTACGACGCAGTGCTGGTCGCTATCGGCCGCGTACCGAATGGTAAAAACCTCGATGCAGGTAAAGCGGGCGTGGAAGTTGACGATCGCGGCTTCATCCGCGTTGACAAACAAATGCGCACCAACGTGCCGCACATCTTTGCTATCGGCGATATCGTCGGTCAGCCGATGCTGGCGCACAAAGGTGTCCATGAAGGCCACGTTGCCGCAGAAGTTATCTCCGGTCTGAAACACTACTTCGATCCGAAAGTGATCCCATCCATCGCCTACACTGAACCAGAAGTGGCATGGGTCGGTCTGACCGAGAAAGAAGCGAAAGAGAAAGGCATCAGCTACGAAACCGCCACCTTCCCGTGGGCTGCTTCCGGCCGTGCTATCGCTTCTGACTGCGCAGACGGTATGACCAAACTGATCTTCGACAAAGAGACCCACCGTGTTATCGGCGGCGCGATTGTCGGCACCAACGGCGGCGAGCTGCTGGGTGAGATCGGCCTGGCTATCGAGATGGGCTGTGACGCTGAAGACATCGCCCTGACCATCCACGCTCACCCGACTCTGCACGAGTCCGTTGGCCTGGCGGCGGAAGTGTTCGAAGGCAGCATCACCGACCTGCCAAACGCCAAAGCGAAGAAAAAGTAACTTTTTCTTTCAGGAAAAAAGCATAAGCGGCTCCGGGAGCCGCTTTTTTTATGCCTGATGTTTAGAACTATGTCACTGTTCATAAACCGCTACACCTCATACATACTTTGAAAATAGTCACTCAGTAAACTTATAGGTAGTTAATGATATCGATGAGGTGTGAGATGAAACGCTTTTTAACCACAGCGCTGGTCGCTGCAACGTTTTTTACCGGTGTGGCTTGCGCCGCTGACGCCAACATTCCCTGGGCGGACAACAGCGGCGGTACGGAAACGACCCACATTGCGGCGATGGGCCAGGATCTGAATGCCCAGCATCAGCAGGTGACGAAGACCAATGAAGGGGTATGGGCGGCGAATTCCGGTAGCATCAGCGCTGACGAAGCGGCATTATCCAGTACAAAACCAGCCTTTGCCGGCGATCCTTCTCTGATGCCTCACCAGGGCTAAGTGAATGAAAACGCCCGGTTGCGTGAGTGCAACCGGGCGTTTTTTTTAAGGTTCTGCCACCTGCCAGCCGGCGTCAGCGTCGGGGGTAAAGCGCGTTATCTCCTGTGCCTTTGCGGCGCTCTCTTCACCGAGATTGGCCTGATAGACCCTATCCTGTTGATCGATCATAAAGCTCATCACGCCGGTTTCACCCCAGGCTATCGGCCAGGCCAGCAAGGCGACGCTCTGGTCATCGCGACCGGCGATAATTCGAAAGCGATAGCCATGGTAGCCGCTACCGGGCACCGTCGGGCTAAAGGCCGGACCGAGCGGGCTTGGCGCTTCGCCCGGCGAAGTTGGCCAGTACAAGCCATCTTTTTTGCCTTCGCTACTGATGATTTTCTGCGCCCAGCGGTGGTTCAGATGATAATAGTCCTGCTGGGCATCAACATAGGCATGCATGGCGGCGATCGCCGAAAGCTCATTGCGGCCGATGGCGCGGGTGAGGATCTCCTCTTCGCCAGCGGCCATATCAAAGCGCCATCCCTCAGACGTTTTTACGATAGGCACGGGCAGACGCCATGCCTCGCTACCGACATCGAGCCAGGCTTTGTCACCCTGCAGGATGATGACATGTTTCACCTGCCAGTCGCGTTGAAAGCGATCGACGGCGGCAGGGTCGATCCCGTCCGTGGGTAAAAACTGCTGCCAGTTATCGCCGAGTACTTCGCTCAGCGCGGCTTCATTAGGCTGGCTGATCGCTTCGGCCAGCGCAGCTGCGGCCTGTTCCGGCGTGGCAAACTGCTGTTGGGCGAAGGCGGCAAGCGGCGACAGCATTAACGTAAACAGGGCAACGGATAATGGGTTTCTCATTCTGCTCATCCTTAGCGGCGACGCAGTTCATGGTGTTCGGAAAGACGTTCTCTGGCGCCATCGCGTAACTCGCGGTTTACGCCGGAAAACTGGCGGCTCTGCAGTCCTCGTTCCTGCTGCGCTTGCCAGGAGGGGGCGCGGCTTTCGTTGCCGCTAAGGGCGTTGGCGCGCAGATGGCTGAGCGTCTGCTGACGCTGGGCTGGCGTGGCGGACTGGAACTGCTGCCGGCGCTGCTGCTGCTGAGGTGTGCGGTTCTGCTCGTGGCTCCTGGCGGCTTCTCGACGCTGCTGTTGCTGCGGCGTGGGGTTTTTCAGCTGCGTTTTTGCCGCCTCGCGACGCTGCTGTTGGGTCGGCGTACTGTCGTAACCGCGGTAATTACTGCGTTGGGTGGCTTGCTTCAGCTGCGCCGAGGCCGCCTGACGCTGGGCGTCGCGTGAGGTGTTGTTTGCCGCCAGATTGCCCGCTGTGGCCGTCGGTACGTTATGCTGCAGCTGGGTCATCGCTGCCTGGCGCTGCGCTTCGCGATCGACTGGCGCATGTTGGGTCGTGCTCAGTCCGCCGGAAACGTTGGTCTGATGGAAGCGCTGAGCTACCGTATTATCGGGATACGGTGTGTGTCCGCGATAGGCAGGATTGTGCTGCCAGTTAACCTGGTTTCCCGGCAGGTTTTCTCCTGTTATATGATTGAAATTATTTACATTAATATTGATGTTATCGCCATTATGCGAGTAATCGCCGTGGTGGTAGTCGTCATCGTGATGGTGATGGTCATCATCATCCCAGTCGATACTGCTGAACAGCGCCCAGGTGGTGGCCACGCCGAGGCTGTACCCGAAGCCTTTGACGAAGCTATCGGTAAATTGCTCCCCGGGAGGGGGCGGCAGATAGACCGGCGGATAGGCGCTGTTCGGCCAGGTACCATAGACGGTGGAGGGGTTATAGCTGGGAACATAGACCACCTGTGGATTGGTCGGCTCTATTTTAATGACCTGCGTGGGCGCAGGCGCCGCTGTGTGGGCGGTTGCGGTTGCTGCCGTGCTGCTGCTGGCTGAAACCGGTGCGGCAGGGGTGACAATCACTTTCTGCTGCGTTGTGGATTTCAGCGTCCCGGTTTGTTGGGCAATGGCGCGCAGGCGCTGCACTGAATCCATCACATCATGCGGCTGGGCCAAAAACGCATTGCCAAGATTTTCCACCCAGGGCGGATTCTCGCCCATCATCGCCAGCAGGGCAGGGAAAGCGACAAGAGATTTGACGCTAGGGTCCCACGGCTGGCTGGCAACCGCCTGCACGGCCGCATCCCCTTTCATCGCGGGGTTATCCTGGGACCACTGGACCGCCTGCAGGACGTTGTCGGGATAAGTGGAGGCCATCAACACCTGCGACAGCAGACTGTCCGGGTAGAGCGCGATAGGGGCGACCCACTGATCAATTTGCGCCTGGGTGTAAGTGGCGGCCACCGGCTGTGTCGTCGACGCTGCGGGCGCTGGAGCTTGCTGCGCAGGCGGTTCAGCGATCGTCGCTGGGGTTCGGCTTTGCACATAGAGTGTTCCTGCCGCCGCGAGTAAGCCAGCGCTACAGAGCAGGGCGATAATATGGGGGTTGAACGGCAGTGACATGGAAACTCCTGACCCAAAAAGTAACCCATCTCGCTAAAGTATCTGCGAAAACGGCGCGTTTGCTGAGTATAAGTAAGCGGTATGGCTTTTTATTGATTATTGTTGGGATCGGCCCGTGGCGTTGTACGCGGAAAGGAATTTTTGTCGTGGGATTTGAACAGAAAGCCTGCAATATCCTGCCCTTAACGATTCAGCTAAATTTTAATGTTGCTTTTTTGTAAACAGATTAACACCTTTCAAAAATCCTGCTATGCTGCCGACGCGGTATCGGGCATTTACCCTACAAACTGCTGTCTCACAGGAGCGTGAAGAAAATCGCCCAGCCACTAAATCCTTCAAGATGCGTCACGCGGCAAGCTAAGCCAGGACAGAGGCAGATTGATTGAAGACGTGTAGGCCGCATTATGACAATGAGAGCGAGGAGAACCGTCGTGCTAGAAGAATACCGTAAGCACGTAGCTGAGCGTGCCGCCATGGGGATTGTTGCCAAACCCTTAGATGCAACCCAAATGGCCGCGCTGGTAGAACTGCTGAAAAACCCGCCTGCGGGCGAAGAAGAATTCCTGTTAGACCTGCTGATTAACCGTGTACCGCCGGGCGTCGACGAAGCCGCCTATGTTAAAGCTGGATTCCTTGCCGCGATCGCCAAAGGCGAAGCGACCTCCCCCCTGGTTACCCCTGAAAAAGCCGTTGAACTGCTGGGCACCATGCAGGGCGGTTACAATATCCATCCGCTGATCGATGCGCTGGACGACGCGAAACTGGCGCCGATTGCCGCGAAAGCGCTCTCCCACACCCTGCTGATGTTCGATAACTTCTACGACGTGGAAGAGAAAGCTAAAGCGGGTAACGAGCATGCTAAACAGGTTATGCAATCCTGGGCTGACGCCGAATGGTTCCTGAACCGTCCGCAGCTGGCAGAGAAAATCACTGTTACCGTCTTCAAGGTCACCGGCGAAACGAACACCGATGATCTCTCTCCGGCGCCGGATGCGTGGTCGCGCCCAGACATCCCGCTGCATGCGCTGGCAATGCTCAAAAACCCCCGCGAAGGCATTGAGCCGGATCAGCCGGGCGTGGTTGGCCCAATCAAACAGATCGAAGCCCTGCAGCAGAAAGGCTACCCGCTGGCCTACGTCGGCGACGTGGTCGGGACCGGTTCTTCACGTAAATCCGCCACCAACTCGGTGCTGTGGTTTATGGGCGACGATATCCCGAACGTGCCGAACAAGCGCGGCGGCGGCCTGTGTCTGGGCGGTAAAATCGCGCCAATTTTCTTCAACACCATGGAAGATGCGGGCGCGCTGCCTATCGAAGTTGATGTGTCTAACCTGAACATGGGCGACGTAATCGACGTTTACCCGTTCAAAGGCGAAGTGCGTAACCACGAGACCAACGAACTGCTGGCCAGCTTCGAGCTGAAAACCGATGTGCTGATCGACGAAGTGCGCGCCGGCGGCCGTATTCCGCTGATCATCGGTCGCGGTC
Organism: Klebsiella pneumoniae; assembly: GCF_000742135.1. Lineage (GTDB taxonomy): Bacteria > Pseudomonadota > Gammaproteobacteria > Enterobacterales > Enterobacteriaceae > Klebsiella > Klebsiella pneumoniae. Next base: position 643,297 of record NZ_KN046818.1, read on the forward strand.
TGACCACCAAAGCGCGTGAAGCGCTGGGCCTACCGCACAGCGATGTCTTCCGTCAGGCGAAAGACGTGGCGGAAAGCACCCGCGGCTTCTCGCTGGCGCAGAAAATGGTTGGCCGCGCCTGCGGCGTTGCCGGTATCCGTCCGGGCGCTTATTGCGAACCGAAAATGACCTCCGTCGGTTCTCAGGACACCACCGGTCCAATGACCCGTGATGAGCTGAAAGACCTGGCGTGCCTGGGCTTCTCTGCAGACCTGGTGATGCAGTCCTTCTGCCACACCGCGGCCTACCCGAAGCCGGTTGACGTTACCACGCACCACACTCTGCCGGACTTCATCATGAACCGCGGCGGTGTTTCTCTGCGTCCGGGCGATGGCGTGATTCACTCCTGGTTGAACCGCATGCTGCTGCCGGATACCGTGGGTACCGGCGGTGACTCCCACACCCGTTTCCCAATCGGCATCTCCTTCCCGGCAGGCTCTGGTCTGGTGGCCTTCGCCGCCGCGACCGGCGTGATGCCGCTGGATATGCCGGAATCGGTGCTGGTGCGTTTCAAAGGTAAAATGCAGCCGGGGATCACCCTGCGTGACCTGGTCCACGCCATCCCGCTGTACGCCATCAAGCAGGGCCTGCTGACCGTGGAGAAGAAAGGTAAGAAAAACATCTTCTCTGGTCGCATCCTCGAGATCGAAGGTCTGCCGGATCTGAAAGTCGAGCAGGCGTTCGAGTTGACCGATGCCTCGGCGGAGCGTTCTGCCGCCGGCTGCACCATCAAGCTGAATAAAGAGCCGATCGTTGAGTATCTGAACTCCAACATCGTTCTGCTGAAGTGGATGATCGCCGAAGGCTACGGCGACCGCCGTACCCTGGAGCGTCGTATCCAGGGCATGGAAAAATGGCTGGCGGATCCGCAGCTGCTGGAAGCCGATGCTGACGCGGAATACGCGGCAGTGATCGACATCGATCTGGCGGATATTAAAGAGCCGATTCTGTGCGCGCCGAACGATCCGGACGATGCCCGCCTGCTGTCTGATGTGCAGGGCGAGAAGATCGACGAAGTGTTCATCGGCTCCTGCATGACCAACATCGGCCACTTCCGTGCCGCCGGTAAGCTGCTGGATAGCCACAAAGGCCAACTGCCGACTCGCCTGTGGGTGGCGCCGCCAACCCGTATGGATGCCGCGCAGCTGACCGAAGAAGGCTACTATAGCGTGTTTGGTAAGAGCGGGGCGCGTATCGAAATCCCTGGCTGTTCCCTGTGTATGGGTAACCAGGCGCGCGTGGCCGACGGCGCGACGGTGGTTTCCACCTCTACCCGTAACTTCCCGAACCGTTTAGGTACCGGCGCTAACGTCTATCTGGCCTCTGCCGAACTGGCAGCGGTGGCTTCGCTGCTCGGCAAACTGCCGACGCCGGAAGAGTACCAGACCTTCGTGGCGCAGGTGGATAAGACGGCGGAAGATACCTACCGTTATCTGAACTTCAACCAGCTGGATCAGTACACTGAAAAAGCTGACGGCGTGATCTTCCAGACCGCGGTGTAAACCATTCGGTCAGCTCGGCTGACCGTTTGGCGATAAACTCTCCAATGCCCGGTGAACATTGCATCACCGGGCATTTTTATTTCCAAACCTCCCGCCCGCTACGCTTTTTTTCTTTCTGTCTGCTGCGATAATTACTGCATGGGTACAGTGCAGCGGTGACGCATTGCCCTTGCAGAGGAAAAGACTATGGATTACGAATTTCTGCGCGATATTACCGGAGTGGTAAAGGTGCGAATGTCGATGGATCACGAGGCGATTGGCCACTGGTTCAACGAGGAGGTGAAAGGCAATCTTGCTCTGCTGGACGAAGTGGAGCAGGCTGCGCGCACCGTGAAGGGCAGCGAGCGTTCCTGGCAGCGTGCCGGGCATGAATATACGCTGTGGCTGGATGGCGAAGAGGTGATGATCCGCGCCAATCAGCTGGAGTTTTCCGGCGACGAAATCGAGGAGGGGATGAGCTACTACGACGAAGAAAGTCTCTCTCTGTGCGGTGTTGAGGATTTCCTGCAGGTAGTCGCCGCCTATCGTGAGTTTATGCAGCAGCGTTAATGACGCCTTTTATGTCGGGTGGCGCAGAACTACAGGCCCGGCAAGCAAAAGCGCCGCCGGGCATTCCATAGATTACACGGCAGGAATATTGCGGCCGTAGTAAATCTCGCGCATCTCTTTCCATAGCAGGTCGGTAATGACCTTGCGCTCTTCGGCAGTCAACTCTTCCGGTCGGGTATGGAACATGTAGTGCTTAAGGTCGAACTCCTTGAGCAACATTTTGGTATGGAAGATATTTTCCTGATAAACGTTGACGTCGACCATGTCATACAACGACTTCATATCGTCGGACATAAAGTTCTGAATCGAATTGATTTCATGATCGATAAAATGCTTCATCCCATTGATATCGCGGGTAAAGCCGCGCACGCGGTAGTCAATGGTCACAATGTCCGATTCCAGCTGGTGAATCAGATAGTTCAGCGCTTTAAGCGGGGAAATGACGCCGCACGTTGAAACTTCGATATCGGCGCGGAAGGTGCACAGGCCGCCCTCCGGATGGCTCTCCGGGTAGGTATGCACGCAGATATGGCTCTTATCGAGATGGGCGACCACGGTTTCCGGTAGCGGGCCAGGATGTTCGGTCTGGTCAATCAGCTTGGGATCGACAGGCTCTTCGCTGACCAGAATGGTCACGCTGGCGCCCTGGGGTTCATAATCCTGACGGGCGATATTCAGGATATTGGCGCCAATAATAGAACAGGTTTCTGTCAGGATCTCCGTCAGGCGATTGGCATTATAGAGTTCGTCGATATAGGCGATGTAGCCGTCGCGCTCTTCTGCCGTTTTGGCGTAACAGATATCGTAGATACAAAAACTCAGGCTTTTGGTCAGGTTGTTAAAGCCGTGCAGCTTCAATTTTTTCAATTTAGTTCACCCCCTTATTTCGCGTCACGGTGCGGACAGAGCATCATGCAGATATTGTGGTAAGGCGAAGGCCGCCGTATGGATTGCCGGATTGTAGTAACGGCAGGTCAGGTTGGCTTTGTGAAAGCGCGCCTGAATGATTTCGCTGGAGAGATGGCGCAGCGCCTCATTGTCGCTCGCCCAGGCAAAGGTCATGATCCCGCCGTAATAGGTTGGAATTGCCGCCTGGTAGAAGCTGACGTCGCGAAAATAGTGGCTTAGCTTGCGATGGCTGCCTACCGCTTCATCCTGTTGCAGGAAGCAGACGCCATTCTGGGCAACAAAGATCCCACCCGGGTTCAGGCAGCGTTTGCAGCCTTCATAAAAAGCCGAGGTGAACAGGCTTTCTCCCGGGCCGATAGGGTCGGTACAGTCCGAAATGATCACGTCAAACGTTTGCGTCGTCTGATTAACAAAATTGACGCCATCATCAATCACCAGCGTAAAGCGCGGATCGTCATAGGCGCCGGCGTTATGGTTCGGCAGGTACTGGCGGCAGAATGAAACTACCCCGGCGTCGATTTCCACCATGGTGATGGTTTCGATGCTACGGTGACGAGAGACTTCGCGCAGCATCGCGCCATCGCCGCCGCCAATGATCAACACATGCTTCGCGTTGCCGTGAGCCAGCAGCGGCACATGGGTCATCATTTCGTGATAGATGAACTCGTCGCGTTCGGTGGTTTGTACGACGCCATCCAGCGCCATCACCCGGCCAAAGGCGCGGTTATCAAAGATGATCAGATCCTGATGATCGGTTTTTTCGTGGTACAGCACGTTATCAACGCTAAAATACTGACCAAAATGGTCATGCAGCGTTTCATGCCACAGTGGATTATCGGCCACGATAAGGCTCCTCCTTCGTTAACATCTGTTACACCCGTAAAACGAGTGCAACATCATAGACAACTATAGATGAGGATGCACGGCGGTTATTGCAGCAATGAGGCAGGAATAACAGCCACCGCCCCGGAAGGGCGGTGGAGAGGATGAGGCTATTTTGCCGGCTCGGGTTGGCTATCTACTATCCGCACGGAATAAACCATGGTGGCGCCTGGCGGGATTTTTGGCGGTAATCCTTTACTGCCATAGGCCTTTTCAGGCGGGACGACGAGCGTCACGGAGCCGTGGTTCTGTAGACGCTTCAGCGGTTCGCGAAACACCGGGGGATAGGCATCCAGCTTTTGCGTAAGCGCCTGATCTTTCGCTTCCATATCGTTGATCACCGTCCCGTCCGTCAGCATCTCTTTGATCACCACGGTAACCAGGTCGTTACCGCTTATTTTTCCTTTACCCGGGTAATCGATGCGGCTGTAGACGCCCTCTTTAAAGACCACATCTTTTTTGCGCGCAAACGCCTGCTGATATTTCTTGCCGGCACTGATGTTTTTCTGCTCTATTTTATTCAGGTTCTGAAAAACCTGCTGCGACACATCAAACAGCGCCTTGTTACGTTCCTGCTCTCCGAGACGAAGCTGGCCGCGAAAGGCATCTTCGATGCCCTGCAGCACCAGGCCTGCGTCGACGGTAACTCCCTGAGTGCGACGGGTGGTAAGGACGTTGAGCGCCTCGCTTCCCATCGAGGCGCCGATCGCATAAGCCTGCTGTTCTCCCGATGCGCTGAGTTTGGCAGCGGCGCTCTCGCCGCTGCGCGTTTTGGACTGTACAGAAAGCTGCGTTCTCAGCAGTTCGATTTCATCTTCTTTCATCCGTAGCTGGGCGTTGTCTTTATCCGCCTGCAGGCGATAGGCTGCCACTATGGCCGCCATCTCTGGTGGCTCATTTTTTGGCGCAGCGGCGTCGTTAGCGGGGCCATGCGGCACTTTATCCGCGGCGGCCAGCCGGGTGGACAGTGATTGTTTATCGGCGTTAAGGGCTTTGACCTGATCGAGGGCAGCCTGCTGCGTCTTTTCCGCAGCGGCGAGGCGAATAGTCAGCGACTGCTTATCGGCGTTAAGGGCCTTAACCTGCTCAAGGACGGCCTGTTTCTCTTTTTCCGCGGCGGCCAGCCGGGTCGCCAGCGGCTGTTTGTCAGCGTTAAGCGCTTTAGCCTGGTCAAGAGCGGCCTGCTGCGCCTTCTCCGCAGCGGCGAGGCGAATAGTCAGCGACTGCTTATCGGCGTTAAGGGCCTTAACCTGCTCGAGGACGGCCTGTTTCTCTTTTTCCGCGGCGGCCAGCCGGGTCGCCAGCGGCTGTTTGTCAGCGTTAAGCGCTTTGACCTGCTCAAGAGCGGCCTGTTTCTCTTTTTCCGTTGTGGCCAGTTGGGTCATTAGCGCGTGTTTATCTTTATTAAGCGTGGTAAAGCTGGCGCTGAGGCGTTTATTTTCAGCTTCGGCTTGCTGAATCTGCGTCGTTAATTGCTGGATCTGCTGACGCGCCGCGGCCTGGCTTTGCTGTAGATTATTATTCTGCACAACGCCTGCTTTTTTTATTAATGCCTCTTTTTCTGCAGTAGCGGCGCTTAAGGCGACCTGTAATTCATTAATTCTCTTATTCAACGCCGCTTGCTCATTCGCTCCGGCAGTATCCGTTTGCGGCGTAGCGGCAAGCTGTTTTTTTAATTGCTGTATAAGCTTATCTTTTTGTGCAATCGCCGCCTGCTGGCTGGTGATTCTTTTTTGTAATTGTGAAGTGTTGGTACCGGTTTTTTTATTATCTGCGCTCTGGCGGCTTTCTTGTGTTTGTTTTGCGCTTGCGGCATCGTTTTTTTCTTGCGCCTGAGATTGCTGGGTTTGCTGTTGGGCGTAATCAAGAAAGGCCGGCGCGGCGCCGGCGGTGAAGGGGGTTGAAAGCGCCAGCGCAGCGACGAGCATCAGCAGGGGCGCGTTGAGGGTCAGCGTGGCGGCTCTGTTCATGGCTGTTTGCTTTCACCACGCTGTACCAGGCTATCGATCAGCGTTTTCTGGATATCGGCGCACAGTTTGATGGATTTAAACTGATACATGGAGTCAATGCCAAGCCGGGTAGGATCCGCCACTTTCTCGCGCACGCTATTGTATTGTGACGCCGCGCGCACTAAAGCGTTAAAGTCATTGCTGAGTTTAGTGGCTTGCTGTGGGTTAACCTCTTTTAGCGAATCCAGCGCCTGGCGACAGGATTCAATGCGCGCTTGTTCGCTGGCCGCCCGCTCCTGCTCTGCCTGCTGCTGTGACGTCAGCGGCGTGGCGATCGGTTTAACCGGCTGGCGGGAAGAGGTATTGCTACAGCCGGCTACTAACAGCGCGGCGAGTGGGATAACACGAAATGTCAGCGAGATATTCACAATTTCAGTCCATGAAGTAGGTATATTTTTACCGGATTCTAGAAGGGTGCTTTTTATTTTGCAATATATGAATAATGATATTTTATTAGTTTTTTAGTCATTCTTCATTATTATGGGTTTACTTTATTTGGCAAATTGATAGGTTCGCAATTAAATAAGGTTTGTTTATATACAATAATAAATATAAATATTTAAAGGGGGAAATTGAAATGCTAAAGGCGCGGAGCGTTACCGCCCGCGCAGGGAATTATTTAACGTAAGCCAGCAGGCTGAGCGAATCGCGGGCCAGCGCTTTACATTTTTTCGCCGTCGGAATGTTAATGCCGCTAAGATCGCGATAGCTGTCTTCGCCAAGCGCTTTCATGTTGTAGCTGTCATAGTTGCTCAGGTCCCACTGGTTCTGTTGGGCAAAGAACACCAGCGCGCGACGGATCTGCGTGTTGGGCAGGTTCTGGTAGCCACAGTCGTTTTTCAGAAACACAAAAACCGCGGTTAAATCAGCCATATCTTCCGCTTCGGATTCGCTGAGCGCGTAGCTGTTGGCGGAGAGAGCAAGCAGGCTGCCGAGTACCATTGTTCTGAAAAGCGTCTTCATTTTTTCTACCATTAGATCACCGACGCTTCAAATTAGCATACTTCTTTACACAGCGCCGATCTTTATTCTTACTCTTCTGCTTGACCTTCCCGTTACGGTAGGGTTTAAGCTCAAATATTCGCCCGCAGAATAAAAGGATGTGAATATGCAACGTCGAGACTTCCTCAAACTGACCGCCGCGGTCGGCATGGCCAGCGCATTGCCGTTATGGAGCCGGGCGGTCTTTGCCGCCAGTCGCCCGGCTCTGCCGATACCGTCGCTGTTAGCCGCCGATGCGCGCAACCGCATCGCGCTCAGGATCCAGGCGGGCAAAACGCGGTTTGGCGCCCTGAATGCCACTACCTGGGGCTACAACGGGTCGCTGCTGGGCCCTGCGCTGCAGTTGACGCAGGGGAAGACCGTCACGGTGGATATTACTAACCAGCTGGCGGAAGAGACCACGCTGCACTGGCATGGTCTGGAGGTACCGGGCGAGGTCGACGGGGGGCCACAGGGGGTTATCGCGCCGGGTGCCACCCGCACGGTAAGCTTCACGCCAACGCAGCGGGCGGCGACCTGCTGGTTTCATCCGCATCAGCATGGAAGCACCGGCCGGCAGGTGGCGATGGGCCTGGCCGGCCTGGTGCTGATCGAGGATGAAGAGAGCGGGCGCCTGCTGCTGCCTAAGCAGTGGGGAATCGATGATGTGCCGGTGATCGTCCAGGATAAGAAGTTCACCGCCGCCGGCGAGATCGACTATCAGCTGGATGTGATGAGCGCCGCCGTCGGCTGGTTTGGCGATACGCTACTGACCAATGGGGCCCTCTATCCCGAACATGCCGCGCCGCGCGGCTGGCTGCGCCTGCGCTTGCTGAACGGCTGTAATGCCCGTTCCCTCAATTTTGCCACCAGCGATAAGCGCCCGCTGTACGTAGTGGCCAGCGATGGCGGTCTGTTGGCCGAGCCGGTCAAGGTCGATGAATTGCCGGTCTTGATGGGGGAACGCTTTGAGGTGCTGGTGGACACCAGCGACGGTAAACCTTTCGATCTGGTGACCCTGCCGGTGAGCCAGATGGGCATGGCGATTGCGCCTTTTGATAAACCACAGCCGGTACTGCGCGTCCAGCCGCTGGTCATTCCCGCCTCCGGCAAGCTGCTGGATACTCTGGCCGCTCTCCCGGCGTTACCGTCCCTGACGGGGCTGACGCAGCGTCAGCTCCAGCTGTCGATGGATCCGATGCTCGACCGGATGGGCATGCAGGCGCTGATGGAGAAGTATGGCGACCAGGCGATGGCCGGAATGGATCACGGCATGATGGGGCATGGCGACATGAGCGACATGGGGAATATGCATCACGGCGACATGAGCATGAACCACGGATCCGGCATGGAGCATGGCATGTCGTCAGGCGAGGGCTTTGATTTCCATAACGCCAACCGCATCAACGGCAAAGCCTTCGACATGAATGAGCCGATGTTTGCCGCCGCCAGAGGCCAGTATGAGCGCTGGGTGATTTCTGGTAAGGGCGACATGATGTTGCATCCGTTCCATATCCACGGCACCCAGTTCCGTATCCTCAGCGAAAACGGCAAGCCGCCAGCGGCGCATCGTCGCGGCTGGAAAGACACCGTTCGTGTGGAAGGGGACGTGAGTGAAGTATTAGTGAAGTTTGATCATCCGGCGCCGAAGGAGTTTGCCTATATGGCACACTGCCACCTGCTGGAACATGAAGACACCGGGATGATGTTGGGGTTCACGGTTTAAGTCTCTGCGACCTGCTGCCATCCCCAACGGGAAGAAGGACGGAACACCAAAAAAAACGGCAACTTTCGTTGCCGTTTTGCGTTTTATTTGGCGTCATCCGGGAGCGCATAGGCGACAATATAATCGCCCATTTTGGTACCGAACGAGCCGTGACCGCCGGCAGAGATGACAACATACTGTTTGCCATTCACTTCGTAGGTCATCGGAGTCGCCTGACCGCCGGCTGGCAGACGGGCTTCCCACAGCTTCTCGCCGTTGCTCATATTGTACGCGCGCAGGTAGTTATCTGCAGTCGCGCCGATGAACAGGACGTTACCGGCCGTGGAGATCGGACCGCCCAGCATCGGCATCCCCATGGTAAACGGCAGTTTAACCGGCATCGGGAACGGCAGGCTGTCCTGCGGAGTACCGATACGTTTTTTCCATACCACTTCGTTGGTTTTCAGATCCAGGGCGGAGATATACCCCCAGGCCGGCTGTTTGCACGGCAGGCCGAACGGCGACAGGAACGGGTTCAGCGTTACGCCGTACGGGACGCCGTACTGCGGCTGCACGCCGGACTCGGTACCAGAGCCTTTCGCATCTTTCGGCGGCTCCATCGGATTGCCTGGCCCGCGCGGGATCAGTTTTGAGACGAAAGGCAGCGCCATCGGGTTGGCGATAGCCACCTGACGGTTCGGATCGACGGAGATACCGCCCCATTCAAACATCCCCAGGTTACCCGGGAACACCAGCGTGCCCTGCTCAGACGGCGGGGTGAAGATACCTTCATAGCGCAGCTGGTGGAAGATCACGCGGCACACCAACTGGTCGAACATAGTGGCGCCCCACATGTCCGCGCCGGTCAGATCTTTCTTCGGACGGAAGCTCAGATCGGAGAAGGGCTGGGTTTTGGTAACGTAATCACCTTTGGCAGCGCCCTGCGGTACTGGTTTTTCCGGCGCCGGGACCACCAGCTCGCCGTTACGACGATCCAGCACGAAGATGTTGCCGGTTTTCGCCGGGGCATAGATGACCGGTACGGTTTTGCCGTTGACCTCAATATCAGCCAGCGTCGGCTGGGAAGGCATGTCCATATCCCACAGATCGTGATGGACGGTCTGATAGCTCCAGGCCAGCTTACCGGTGGTGGCGTTCAGTGCCACAATCGAGCTGGCATAACGCTCTTGCTCCGGCGTACGGTTGCCGCCCCAGATGTCCGGAGTGGTCACGCCCATCGGCAGATAGACCAGATCCAGCTTAGCGTCGTAGGCGGCAGGCGCCCATGAGTTCGGCGAGTTGAGCGTGAAGTGATGTTCATCGCTCGGGATGGCGTTCGGATCTTTCGCACCCGGATCGAAGGCCCACAGCAGTTTACCGGTATTCACATCAAAGCCGCGGATCACGCCTGACGGCTCGCGGGTAGAGAAGTTATCGGTGACCGCGCCGGCAATCACGATGGTTTTATCGGTGATGATCGGCGGTGAAGTGGGTTCATACATGCCCGGCGTGGTGACCGGCATGTTGGTCTGCAGATTGAGAATACCTTTATTAGCAAAGGTTTCGCACAGCTTACCGTTGTCGGCGTTTACCGCGAACAGGCGACCATCGTTCACCGGCAGGATAATGCGGCGCGGACAGTCGGCGACGACGTCGGCAGGGGCGTTATCCGCTTTCGCTTCGTGATAAGAAACACCGCGGCAGGTGACGTGCTGGAACGACGGATCGGCGTTCAGCTGCGGGTCAAAATGCCACTTCTCTTTACCGGTGGCGGCGTCCAGCGCAAACAGGCGCTGGTGAGCGGTACACAGGAAGAGCGTATCGCCGACTTTAATCGGCGTCACTTCGTTAGTGATTTCACCCGGATCGTTCGGCTGTTTCAGGTCGCCGGTGCGGAACACCCAGGCTTCCTTCAGGTTCTTCACGTTATCGGCGTTAATCTGCTTCAGCGGGGAGAAGCGCTGGCCTTCCTGGTTACGGCCATAGGCCGGCCAGTCGCCGTCGGCGACGGTGGAAATCGGTGCGGCCGGCGTAGCGTCGGCGCTCAGGGTGCCGTTGACTTCCTGCGGGTCGTTAAAACCAGCCCAGGTCAGCATGCCGCCGCTGATCAGCAGGGCGACGACCAGCGCGCCAACGGCGCCAGCGGAAGGCACCGGCAGACGACGCCAGACAAAGGGCAGGATCAGCCAGATGCCAAAGAAGACGAGGATATCGCTACGCGGCGTCAACGCCCAGAAGTCGAAACCAACTTCCCAGACGCCCCAGATCATGGTCGCCAGCAGCAGCGCGGCGTACAGCCACAGCGCAGCGCGCTTGCCGCGGAACAGCATTACGGTCACGCCCAGCATCACCAGCCCGGCGATAGGGTAGTACCAGGAGCCGCCAAGCACGACCAGCCATGCCCCGCCGATTAATAGATAGAGGCCGCAGAACGCTGCAAATAGCGCAGTCAGCGTCACCAGGAGCCTTGATTGTTGAGACTTTGTTTCAGCCATAAAAAGTTACTCATGTGTTTGTTAAATTTTTTAACTGCAATTAATTATAGGATTTAACAAGTGTGATCGGAATCACAAATATGGCTTTATTAATCCCTGCACCGAAGATTTCTTTTTGCTGGTATACTGGATGGCTTGCCGGTCATCGTCGGGGCGAAAGCAGCGGCTTTGATGATTTATATTTAGAATCAAATGGTTAGTATTATGAAACATACTGTAGAAGTGATGATCCCGGAATCCGAGATCAAAGCGCGTATCGCGGAACTGGGTCGTCAAATCAACGAACATTATCAGAACAGCGGCAGCGAAATGGTGCTGGTGGGGCTGCTGCGCGGCTCGTTTATGTTCATGGCAGACCTGTGCCGTGAAGTGCAGGTGCCGCATGAAGTCGATTTTATGACCGCCTCCAGCTACGGCAGCGGCATGTCCACCACTCGTGATGTGAAAATCCTTAAAGATCTGGATGAAGACATCCGTGGTAAAGACGTTCTGATCGTGGAAGACATCATCGACTCCGGCAATACCCTGTCTAAAGTTCGCGAAATCCTCAGCCTGCGCGAGCCGAAATCGCTGGCCATTTGTACGCTACTTGATAAACCCAGCCGCCGCGAAGTGAACGTCCCGGTTGAATACGTCGGTTTCGCGATTCCGGATGAGTTCGTGGTGGGCTACGGTATCGACTATGCTCAGCGCTACCGCCATCTGCCGTATATCGGCAAAGTCACCCTGCTGGACGAGTAAGGTGATATCCCACTCTGGACAGCGCACGCCGCGCTCTCCAGGGTGGCGAAGTCTGAAGGCTATCTGTGGTTGATGTGCTTGATCTTGAGGTTGGAGATCCCGTGGCGATAGCGCTGTTCGAGGGTTTCCCTGCTCACAGCGGTGACATCCAGATCGCGCAGCAGTCCGTCGTGAATCCCGTAAGCCCAGCCGTGGATGGTCACCTTCTGTCCGCGCTTCCACGCGGATTGCATAATCGTCGAATGTCCCAGATTGTACACCTGTTCCATCACGTTCAGTTCACAAAGGGTATCCAGACGGCGCTCCTCTGGCATTTCACCGAGCAGCGAGCTGTGCTTAAACCAGATATCGCGGATATGCAGCAGCCAGTTGTCGATAAGCCCCAGCTCCGGGTTCTCCACCGCCGCCTGCACGCCGCCGCAGCCGTAGTGGCCGCAGATAATAATGTGCTCGACTTCCAGGACATCGACGGCATACTGCACCACCGACAGACAATTGAGATCGGTGTGGATCACCAGGTTCGCTACGTTACGATGCACGAACAGTTCGCCAGGCTCCAGGCCGGTGAGTCGCTCAGCGGGAACGCGGCTGTCCGAACAGCCAATCCACAGGAAGCGCGGTTTCTGCGTCTGCGACAGTTTCTCAAAAAAGCCGGGGTCCTCTTCCACCAGCATTTTTGACCATAGTGCATTGTTGCTGATGAGTGTATCTATATCATTCATGGACGTTATCGGCCTGTAACCAAGTAAGTGCGTTGCGCTAATATAGGGTAAGCTCACCTTTTTTAAAACCATCTTAACCCGTGATACTTCAGGCTGCAGATGCGTTGGCGGCGTCAGCGCCGGTCCAGCGCAAACGTGAGTCAGGCGGGTTAATGACGTGTCACGACACGAGAAGAGATATTTAATGACCATTGCTCTGGAATTAAAACAGCTCAAAAAAACCTATCCCGGCGGGGTTCAGGCGCTGCGGGGGATCGACCTGCAGGTCGAAGCGGGGGATTTTTATGCCCTGCTGGGCCCGAACGGGGCCGGAAAATCCACGACCATCGGCATCATCAGCTCGCTGGTGAACAAAACCTCTGGTCAGGTCAATGTCTTTGGCTACGATCTGGAGAAAGACGTCGTCAATGCCAAGCGCCAGCTTGGCCTGGTGCCGCAGGAGTTTAACTTCAACCCGTTCGAAACCGTGCAGCAGATCGTCGTTAACCAGGCGGGCTACTACGGCGTTGAGCGTAAAGAAGCCCTTTCCCGCAGTGAAAAGTATTTAAAACAGCTCGACCTGTGGGAAAAACGCAACGAACGCGCGAGGATGCTCTCCGGCGGGATGAAGCGCCGTCTGATGATCGCCCGCGCGTTGATGCATGAGCCGAAGCTGCTGATCCTCGACGAACCGACCGCCGGCGTCGATATTGAACTGCGTCGCTCGATGTGGGGCTTTCTCAAGGATCTCAACGATCGCGGAACCACCATTATCCTGACCACCCACTATCTCGAAGAGGCCGAAATGCTATGTCGCAACATCGGCATCATCCAGCACGGCGAGCTGGTGGAAAACACCTCGATGAAAGCGCTGCTGTCGAAGCTGAAGTCAGAGACCTTTATTCTTGACCTCGCGCCAAAAAGCCCGGTGCCGAAGCTCGAAGGCTATCAGTACCAGCTGGTCGATACCTCGACGCTGGAAGTGGAGGTTCTGCGTGAGCAGGGAATTAACAGCGTCTTCGCGCAGCTGAGCGCCCAGGGGGTGCAGGTACTGAGTATGCGTAACAAAGCCAACCGTCTGGAAGAGCTGTTTGTCACGCTGGTGCATGAGCGAAAAGGAGAATCAGCATGATGCAGCTTTATTGGGTCGCGCTGAAAAGCATCTGGACCAAAGAGATCCACCGTTTTATGCGCATCTGGGTGCAGACGCTGGTGCCGCCGGTGATCACCATGACCCTGTATTTCGTGATCTTTGGCAACCTGATCGGCTCGCGTATTGGTGAGATGCATGGTTTTACCTATATGCAGTTTATCGTCCCGGGCCTGATCATGATGGCGGTGATCACTAACGCTTACGCCAACGTCGCTTCATCCTTCTTCAGCGCCAAGTTTCAGCGCAATATTGAAGAGCTGCTGGTGGCGCCAGTGCCGACGCATGTGATTATCGCCGGCTACGTGGGCGGCGGGGTAGCGCGAGGACTGTGCGTAGGTATCCTGGTGACCGCGGTGTCGCTATTCTTTGTGCCGTTCCAGGTTCACTCCTGGCTGTTTGTCGCCCTGACGCTGCTCCTCACCGCGGTGCTGTTCTCGCTGGCCGGGCTGCTGAACGCGGTGTTTGCCAAGACCTTTGATGACATTAGCCTGATCCCGACCTTTGTGCTGACGCCGCTGACCTATCTCGGCGGGGTGTTCTACTCGCTGACCCTGCTGCCGCCGTTCTGGCAGGGGCTGTCGCATCTGAACCCCATCGTCTACATGATCAGCGGTTTTCGCTTCGGCTTCCTCGGTATCAACGACGTCCCGCTGGCGACCACCTTCGCCGTGCTGGTGGTGTTCATTGTCGCCTTCTATCTGCTGTGCTGGTCGTTAATTCAGCGCGGTCGCGGCCTGCGTAGCTGATACTCATCATGGTTAGCGCTTCCTGAAGTAAATATGCGAAGCGCTAACCGCTTATCTTTGACTCCCATCACCGATACGTCATCTTCACCTTGCTACATTATTCGCTGGCTAAGGAGGGAAGCATGCTCGGATGGGTCATTACCTGTCACGATGAGCTGGCGCAGGAGATGCTGGATCGTCTTGAACAAAAGTTTGGTCCGCTGGCCCAGTGCCGGGCGGTCAATTACTGGCGCAATCTCAGCAGCAATATGTTGAGCCGGATGATGTGCGATGCGCTGCATGCCACCGACTCCGGGGACGGGGTCATTTTTCTCACTGACAAAACCGGTGCGGCGCCTTATCGGGCCGCGGCGCTGATGAGTCACAAACATACCCACTGCGAAGTGATCTCCGGCGTCAGCTATCCACTCCTTGAGCGAATGTATCTCCTGCGAGGCACGTTAAGCAGCGTGGCGTTTCGCCAGGCGATCGTCAGCGCGGGCGGGCCGATGGTGAGCAGCCTGTGGCATCAGCAGCAGAAGAACCCCCCGTTCCGGTTGCGCCATGATGCCTGGGGAAATTAAGCAGCGGGACAGATACCGCTTTTGTTACAATAACCGCCGTTGATGGTATAACGGTTTGATGCGTATGCTTGCCCGATTTTTGACCCTGCTTCTTTTCCTGACCTCACTCAGCGCCTCCGCCAGCCTGCTTAGCCAGCAGGGCAAGGCTGTGCGCTATATGCAAACCACCGAAGACGCGGTCATCTGGGCGCAGGTGGGAAACCATGTGGTCAGCGTCGGCAATGTTCGTGCCGGGCAGATCCTCGCAGTCGTCCCGACGGCGGCTGACTACTATGAGTTTCGTTTCGGCTTTGGCACCGGGTTTATTGATAAAGGGCATCTCGAGCCGGTGCAGGGCAAGCAGCGGGTGGAGGACCGTCTGGGGGATCTTAATAAACCGCTGAGTAACCAAAATTTACTCACCTGGAAAGATACACCGCTCTATGACGCTCCCTCGGTAAGCAGCGCGCCGTTCGGCACGCTGGCCAACAATCTGCGCTATCCGATCCTCAGCAAGCTGAAGGACCGGCTCAATCAGACCTGGTTTCAGATCCGCATTGGCGACCGGCTGGCGTGGGTCAGTAGTCTGGACGCGCAGGAGGATCACGGTATTCCCGTGCTGACCTATCACCATATTCTGCGCGATGAAGAGAACACCCGTTTTCGTCATACGTCGACCACCACCTCGGTTCGCGCCTTCACGAATCAGATGACCTGGCTGCGCGATCAGGGCTATACCACGCTGACCCTGTATCAGCTGGAAGGCTATGTGCGTAATAAAATCAATCTCCCGGCGCGGGCGGTGGCGATCACTTTCGATGATGGCTTGAAATCGGTGAACCGCTACGCCTATCCGGTGCTGAAACAGTACGGTTTCCATGCCACCGCGTTTATTATCTCCTCGCGTATTAAGCGCCATCCGCAGAAGTGGGATCCGAAATCCCTGCAGTTTATGAGCATTTCCGAGCTATGCCAGATCCAGGACGTCTTTGATATTCAGTCGCATACTCACTTCCTGCATCGGGTTGACGCCGGCCGGCGGCCGATTTTATTCAGTCGCAATTACCATAATATTCTGTTTGATTTCGCCCGCTCGCGCCGGGCGCTGAGCCAGTTTAATCCGCACGTTCTCTACCTTTCCTATCCCTTCGGCGGCTATAACGCTACGGCGGTGCAGGCGGCGAATGACGCCGGGTTTCATATGGCGGTAACGACGGTGCGTGGGAAGGTGAAGCCGGGGGACAATCCGTTTCTGTTAAAGCGGTTATATATCTTACGCACGGATTCGCTGGAGACGATGTCGCGGCTGATCAGTAACCAGCCGCAGGGGTAATACCGACGCTGCGCCTGAGCGCAGCGTCGCGGCCATCAGGCGACCTGTACCGGAATAGCTTTCGCCTGGCGCTTCATTTCGTTGTCGCCTTCGAAGTAGGCGATGTTAGGCTGCCAGCTGCGCGCCTCTTCGTCCGACATGGTAACGAAGCTGGCGATGATCAAAATATCGCCGACGCTGGCGCAGTGCGCGGCGGCGCCGTTAACGGAGATGATCCGGGAGCCCCGCTCGGCGGCAATGGCGTAGGTGGAGAAACGGTTGCCGTTGGTGACGTTCCAGAGGTGAATAGTTTCATTCTCCAGAATACCGGCCGCATCCAGGAAGTCCTGGTCAATGGCGCAAGAACCTTCATAGTGCAGGTCCGCCTGCGTGACTTTTACGCGGTGGAGCTTGCCCTGCAGCATATTACGCATCATAACTTCTACCCTTCAACCTTAATGTAGCAGAGCGGACACGGCGCCCGCCCTGAGAAAAGCCCGGGCAGTATTGCCCGATTTTTACCCGCTGTCTACTGAGCGAGCGTGACGATCCGGTTGTCGATCAGGCGAGCCTGCCCCAGCCAGGCGGCCATCAGGATCACCGCGCGCTGGCTGGCATCGGTCAGCTCAAGCAGGGTGTCGGCATCGCGGATCTGAATGTCGTCGGCGCGGAAGCCTTTCTCATTCAGCTCCTGTTCAGCGATAGCGATGATCTCATCGAGCTGCCGATCGCCGGCGGCCAGCTTTTCCGCCACCGCGCTCAGCACTTTATACAGACCAGGCGCGATTTTGCGCTGGTCGGCGGTCAGGTAGCCGTTACGCGAACTCAGCGCCAGGCCATCTTTCGCGCGGACGATCGGCACGCCGATGATCTCAATGTCGTAGCCCATGTCGGCGACCATCTTGCGGATCAGCGCCAACTGCTGGAAGTCTTTCTCGCCGAAGCAGGCGACGTCTGGTTGAACAAGGTTGAACAGCTTACTGACGATGGTCGACACGCCGCGGAAATGGCCCGGGCGGCTGGCGCCTTCGAGCATGGTGGATAATCCCGGAACGTCGACGTAGGTCTGGCCTTCAGTACCCTGGGGGTACACTTCCGCCGGCGTCGGCGCGAAGACAAAGTCGACATGACGTTTGTTCAGCTTTTCGCAATCATCCTGTAAGGTGCGCGGGTAGCGCGCCAGGTCGTCGACGCGGTCAAACTGCATCGGATTGACGAAAATACTGACCACCACCACGTCCGCACTGGCTTTGGCTTCATCAACCAGCTTCATATGACCATCATGCAGGTTGCCCATTGTCGGGACCAACGCGATACGCTTACCTTCCTGACGCAGACGGCGGATATGCTGCCGCAGCAGCAGTACGGATTCAATAATCAGCACAACAAGACTCCTTAATGGAAACTGTGTTCTTCGCCCGGATAGACTCCGGATTCGACTTCGGCAATATACTGCCGCACCGCGGCGCGGATGTCGCCCGCTTCGGCAAGGAAATTCTTGGCAAATTTAGGAATGTGGCCGCCGGTAATGCCGAAAGCGTCATGCATCACGAGGATTTGCCCGTCGGTGACGTTGCCCGCGCCGATGCCGATCACTGGAATGGTCAGAGCGTCGGTGATGCGCTTCGCCAGTTCAACCGGCACGCACTCCAGGACCAACAGCTGCGCACCCGCCGCCTCCAGCGCTAACGCGTCTTCAAACAGGGTCTGCGCCGCATCGCCGCGACCCTGCACTTTATACCCACCGAATACGTTCACCGACTGCGGCGTCAGGCCAAGATGGCCGCAAACCGGCACCGCGCGCTCCGCCAGCATCCTCACGGTGTCGGCCAGCCAGGCGCCGCCCTCGAGTTTGACCATATTGGCGCCAGCGCGCATCACGATGGCGGCATTTGCAAAGGTCTGCTCGGGGGTGGCATAGGCCATGAACGGCAGGTCGGCAAGCAGCAGGCTGTTTGGCGCGCCGCGGCGGACGGCGCGGGTGTGATAGGCGATATCTTCCACGGTAACCGGCAGGGTGGAGTCGTGACCCTGCACCGTCATTCCCAGCGAGTCGCCTACCAGCAGCACATTTATGCCTTCATCGGCGAACAGCTTCGCGAAGCTGTGATCGTAGGCGGTAATGGTGGCAAAGCGCTTCTTTTCCTGTTTGCATTTCTGCAGCAGGGCAATGGTGGTCGGTTTCATAACATTTCCTGATGATGAAAGTCATATTAACCGGCATTCTAACAGCAGCATTCAGAGGGGCAATGATTTTGGGCAACCGATTACGACGATCGCCGCAAATGCTAAAAAAGGGAGAGGGGATTACCAGCTGGCGGGCTTTTCCGCGCCGAGATTATCCAGCACGGCGCGCAGCGCCAGGCCGTCAGGAAAGTGAAGGTCCGGGGCGATCTCGAACAGCGGCCAGAGCATAAAGCCGCGGTTTTTCATATCGTAGTGCGGAACGGTCAGGCGCTCGCTGTTAATGACAGCATCGCCAAACAGCATGATATCGAGGTCCAGCGTGCGCGGCCCCCAGCGTTCGGCTTTGCGCACTCGCCCCTGCTGCAGTTCGATGCGCTGAGTATGATCGAGCAGCGTCTCGGGGGGCAGGGCGGTTTCCAGCGCAACGGCGGCGTTGAGATAGTCCGGCTGATCCTGCGGGCCCAGCGGCGGCGTGCGGTAGAACGAAGAGACGGCGACCACGCGGCTGTGCGGAATTTCGCCCAGGGCGCGGATAGCCGCCTGCACCTGCTCCAGTGGAGAAGCAAGGTTGCTGCCAAGAGCGATATAGACCAGAGTCATGCGCTACCCTGGCGCGGTGCGCGCTTGCGCGGACGACGGTGACGACGGCGCGGCGACCTGGAATTCGCCCCACCATTTGGTCAGGCGCTGCAGTTCGTGGTTGTTCTCGGCGCCGGCGCGTAGCTCCAGCAGGTCATAGGCGGCGCGGAATTTCGGATGCTCCATCAGCTTCCAGGCGCGTTTGCCCTGACGACGGGACATGCGCAGCTGCAGCTGCCAGATATCACGAATAAGGGTGGTGATGCGCTTAGGGATCGCCAGCGTACGGCAGGCTTCGTCCAGCACATCGTTCATCGCCAGGGCGAAGGCGTCGTAGTACGCCAGGCCGCTCTCCTGAGCGATTTTTTGCGCCGTCTCCAGCAGCGGATACCAAAACATCACCGCGAAGAGGAAGGCCGGATTGACGCGCATATCGTTATGAATGTGGGTATCGGTATTCTTCAGCACCTGGCTGATGATCCGCTCCATCGGGCTGTCGCCGCGCTCGGTAAAGTAGCGGGTGATGGTCGGGAACAGCGGCTGGAACAGGCTGTATTCCCGCAGCAGCATGTAGGTCTGGTAGCCATACCCGGCCTGTAGCAGCTTGAGCACTTCTTCGAACAGACGCGCCGGCGGCACATCGTGGAGCAGGGCGGCCAGGCGCGGCAGCGGTTCAGCCGTTTCCGGGCTGATGGTCATATTGAGCTTGGCGGCAAAGCGCACCGCGCGCAGCATGCGCACTGGATCCTCGCGATAGCGGGTTTCCGGGTTGCCGATCAGACGGATCACGCCGTCCTGCAGATCCTTCATGCCGCCGACGTAGTCGCGAACGGTAAAGTCCGCCACGCTGTAATAGAGGCTGTTGATAGTGAAGTCGCGACGCTGGGCATCCTCCTCGATCGAGCCGAAGATGTTATCGCGCAGCAGCATGCCGTTCTGGCCCCGCTGGGAGGTGACGCGATCGGTGGTATGCCCTTCGTGATGGCCACGGAAGGTGGCGACCTCAATGATTTCCGGCCCGAACATCACATGCGCCAGGCGGAAACGTCGCCCAACCAGACGGCAGTTGCGGAACAGCTTGCGTACCTGATCCGGCGTGGCGTTGGTGGTAACGTCAAAATCTTTTGGCTTTTTGCCAAGCAGCAGGTCGCGGACGCCGCCGCCGACCAGCCAGGATTCGTAGCCCGCCTTGTTGAGGCGGTACATGACCTTGAGGGCGTTTTCACTGATATCTTTGCGGGAAATAGCATGCTGCTCACGCGGGATCACCGTCATAGGCGTTGGTTCGACGGCGGCTTCTGCCTCGCGCTCCTCACGGCTTAGCACCTTACGGCAAAAATTAGCGACTCGGGTAAAAATGGTGCACCTCGTAGTGTCAGACGGACTTCAGATCAACTGTACAGTGTAAAAATAGCGGCTAATCATAGCTCAGCGGGAGCCATTTGAGAATGCTCGATTTTCGCCGGCTGCCAGTTGGCGACGGCCTGGGCGAGTAAATCATCGATGCTCAGGGCCTGCCACTCCTCGGGGATCGCCTGATTCAGAAAGCGGAGCGCCCGGACGATTTCGGGGCGCGGATCGCCTTCCGGCAGCGCCGGCGCGTGGTTTTGTTTAGAGAGTTTATTGCCGTCGCCATTGAGAGCCAGCGGCAGATGGAGGTAATCCGGCGCCTGCCAGCCAAAATGCTGATACAGCGAAATCTGCCGCACCGTCGGCTCAATCAGGTCTGCGCCGCGGACAATCTCGGTGATCCCCTGAAAGTGGTCGTCGACCACCACCGCCAGGTTGTAGGCGAACAGCCCGTCGCGACGGTGGATAATAAAATCCTCACGCGCCAGCGGTTCATTGGCGATGAGCGTGCCGCGCAGACGGTCGCTAAACTGCAGCACCGGACGGGTTTGGCGCAGGCGCAGCGCGGCGTTTTCTGCCCCCAGCCCGAGGTCGCGGCAATGGCCGTCGTAGATCCCGCCCACGGCGTGGATCCGCGCGCGGGTGCAAGTGCAGTAATAGCTCAGCCCTTGCTCGCCCAGCCACGTCAGCGCCTCGCGGTAGGCTTCGTGCCGTTGCGACTGCCACAGCACGTCGCCATCCCAGTGCAGACCGTAGTGGTCAAGCTGGCGCAGGATGGTATCGGCGGCACCGGGGACTTCGCGCGGCGGGTCGATATCTTCAATACGAACACGCCAGATACCCTGGTTCGCGCGGGCTTGCAGGTAGCTGCCGAGCGCGGCGATCAGAGAGCCGAAGTGGAGTTCGCCGGAGGGGGAGGGGGCGAAGCGCCCTATATAGCGTGAGTCAGTCATGGTACGGACAACAGAACCAGGCGGGAGAGACTCCCGCCAGAGAGTGAGGCAGCAGGGGATTAGCCCGCCATCTGTTTTTCGCGAATTTCCGCCAGGGTTTTGCAGTCAATGCACAGATCCGCTGTCGGACGCGCTTCCAGACGGCGAATGCCGATCTCCACGCCGCAGGATTCGCAGTAGCCGAAGTCTTCGTCTTCAACTTTTTTCAGCGTTTTCTCGATCTTTTTGATCAGTTTACGTTCGCGGTCGCGGTTACGCAGTTCCAGGCTGAACTCTTCTTCCTGGGCGGCACGGTCTACCGGGTCCGGGAAGTTAGCTGCTTCATCCTGCATGTGCGATACGGTGCGATCCACTTCATCCCTGAGTTGATTACGCCATGCTTCAAGAATACGCTTGAAGTGCGCCAGCTGGGCTTCGTTCATATACTCTTCGCCCGGTTTCTCTTGGTACGGCTCCACCCCAGCGATGGCGAGAATACTCAGGGACGATGTTTTACGGTTTTGCCCTTCTTGCATGTTGCTTCTCCTTAACACGCACTATCGATCCCCATGTGGGGGAAAATCAGGCCGCTATAAATAGCAGATGCTTTTCCGGATAGCAATTATCTAAACGTTACACTTGACAACCCTGTGAAGAAAAGCGTATTCGCGCTTGCGACCCGAACACTATTTAGCCACTTATTTACCGGGGTTTAACACCACGGCGATCGGCTTATTCAGAGTCATCCTCGTCGTAGAAAGTTCCGCTTTCCAGGCGAGAATTTCCACCCCCTTGTCCTGGGCTTCTGTTAACAGCTGTGCGTATCTGGCATCAATATGATGCGCGGGAGAAAAACGGTCAATTGCCGAATGCAGGACGGCAAATAAAATCACCGCGCGGTCGCCATTTGCCGCGACGGCCATCAGTTCCCGCAGGTGCTTCTGACCGCGCGTGGTCACCGCATCGGGAAAATAACCGTATTCTTTCTCCGCCAACGTAACCGATTTCACTTCAATATAGCAGTTTTGTCGGTCATCTGCCTGTAACATAATATCGATACGGCTATTCTCTTCGCCATATTTCACTTCGCTTTTCAGCTGGTTATAGCCTGAAAGTTCAGGAATTATTCCGGCGGAAATCGCCTCTTTCGCCAAAGAATTCGCGCGCAGCGTATTGACGCAAATAACTGCGCCCTGCTGGGTTTCAGTTAATTCCCAGGTGTGGGCATATTTGCGCTTCGCATTGTCTGAGGTGGAATACCAGACGGTGTCGCCCGGGGCGGCGCAGCCGGTCATCGCCCCGGTATTCGGGCAGTGGAGCGTCAGCTCGCGGCCATCGGGGGTGACCACGTCAGCAAGAAATCGTTTGTAACGTTTAAGCAAAATGGCGGGCTGCAACGGCGGATCAAACTGCATCAACTTTCCTTATCAAACGGATAACGTTCCAGCGCCGTGTAGCGCGTGCGCCCCCGGCTAAAGCTGGACTCATAGAGCACGAACTCGTTCACCGGAAACGTCCAGCGAAAGCCGGGGGCCGGGATCGGCACCGCCTGGCGAGCATCGCGCCACAGGGTAATATGCGGGTGAAACGGCTGCGGGCTCTGATAGCAGCCGCTGCGCGCCGCCTGAGCGCGCAACATGCTGGCGAGCTGCAGCAGGCCGCGCGGCGGCTGGCGGGTTCCGAGCCACACCACTCGCGAACGTAGCCACTGTCCGGCATCGTCCAGCGTCAGGGTAAAGCCCGGCTGGCGCAGGCGACCAGCGAGAGCGGCCAGCGCCCGCTGTTTTTCCGCGCTCACCTCGCCGAGAAACGCCAGCGTCAGATGAAGATTATCCGCCGCGACGGGCCTGCCGGCATCTTCGGGGAAGTGCGTAGCCCGCCACTGGACAATTTGCTTCTGGACGGCAGACGGCAGTTCAAGCGCAAAAAACAGCCTTTTCGGCTCAGACATGATAGAGACTCGGTAATGAATTAGGGGGATGCTACAATGCGAACCCCTGAATGTTAACCCCCGGAGCCTTTTGTGTCCTCATTGCCGGTTGCCGCTGTCCTTCCAGAACTGTTATCCGCCCTGCAGCATGCGCCGCAGGTTTTGCTCAACGCGCCGACCGGCGCCGGGAAGTCGACCTGGCTGCCGCTGCAGATCCTCGCCGAGGGCAACATCGCGGGACGCATTATCCTGCTCGAGCCGAGGCGCCTGGCGGCGCGTAATGTCGCGCAGCGGCTGGCTGAACTGCTTGGCGAAAAGCCGGGGGAGACCGTGGGTTTCCGCATGCGCGCCGAAACCTGCGTCGGACCGCAGACCCGCCTGGAGGTGGTTACGGAGGGGATCCTGACGCGCATGATCCAGCGCGATCCGGAGCTGACGGGCGTGGGGCTGGTGATCCTCGATGAGTTTCACGAGCGCAGCCTGCAGGCGGATCTGGCCCTGGCCCTGCTGCTCGACGTCCAGCAGGGGTTACGTGACGATCTCAAGCTGCTGATCATGTCGGCGACCCTCGATAACGATCGCCTGCAGCGTCTGCTGCCGGAGGCGCCGGTGGTGGTCTCGGAGGGGCGCGCTTATCCGGTGGAGCGTCGCTTCAGCCCGCTCTCCGCGCACCAGCGTTTTGATGAGGCGGTGGCGGTAGCGGCGGCGGAGCTCCTGCGGCATGAACAGGGATCGATGCTGCTGTTTCTGCCCGGCGTCGGCGAGATCCAGCGCGTTCTGGAACAGCTGACGGAGCGCGTGGCGGAGGATGTCATTCTCTGCCCGCTGTATGGCGCGTTGCCCTTAAGCGAACAGCGCAAAGCGATCCTCCCGGCGCCGGCCGGGAAGCGCAAAGTGGTGCTGGCCACCAATATTGCCGAGACCAGTTTGACCATCGAGGGGATCCGCCTGGTGGTCGACAGCGCCCAGGAGCGGGTCGCCCGCTTTGACCCGCGCACCGGCCTGACCCGGCTGGTGACGCAGCGCATCAGCCAGGCATCGATGACGCAGCGTGCCGGACGCGCCGGTCGTCTCTCCCCGGGGATCTGCCTGCATTTGCTCGGCAAAGAACAGGCGGAACGGGCGGCGGCGCAGAGCGAGCCGGAGATCCTGCACAGCGATCTGTCGGCGCTGTTACTGGAGCTGCTGCAGTGGGGCTGCCACGATCCGGCCGCGCTGGCCTGGCTGGATCAGCCGCCCGCGGTCAATCTGGCCGCCGCGCGCCGCCTGCTGGAGGCGTTGTCGGCGCTGGACGGCGAGCGGCTGTCGGCGTTTGGCCGCAAAATGGCAGCGCTTGGCAACGAGCCGCGGCTGGCGGCGATGCTGGCCGCCGCGCAGACCGATGACGAGGCGGCGACAGCGGCAAAGCTGGCGGCGATCCTCGAGGAGCCGCCGCGCGGCGGACTGGTGGATTTGGGGGCCGTCTTTTCCCGTCAGCAGGCCAACTGGCAGCAGCGAGCGCAGCAGCTGATGAAGCGCCTGGCCCGCCGCGGCGGCCAGCCCGATGCCGGGCTAATGGCGGGGCTGCTGGCGTCGGCCTTCGCCGATCGCATCGCCCGCCGCCGCGGTCAGGAGGGGCGCTACCAGCTGGCGAACGGCATGGGCGCGATGCTGGACGCCGACGACGCGCTGGGCCGTCATGAATGGCTTATCGCTCCGCTGCTGCTGCAGGGCAGCGCTTCGCCGGATGCCCGCATGCTGTTGGCTCTGCCAGTGGAAATCGGCGAGCTGATCGCCGCCCGCCCTGAACTGGCGAAAAGTTCCGACACGGTGGAGTGGGATGAAGCGCAGGGGACGCTGAAAGCCTGGCGGCGGACGGTGATCGGCCAGTTGCTGATCAAGACCCAGCCGCTGGCGAAGCCCTCTGAGGCAGAGCTGCATCAGGCGATGCTCAACGGTATTCGTGAGAAAGGCCTCGGGGTGCTCAACTGGACGCCAGAGGCTGAGCAGCTGCGCCTGCGGCTGCACTGTGCGGCGCAGTGGCTGCCGGAAGAGGCATGGCCCGCAGTGGATGACGCTTCGCTGCTGGCCTCGCTGGAGGCATGGCTGCTGCCGCAGATGAACGGCGTTCATTCCCTGCGGGCGCTGAAGGCGCTGGATCTGCGTCAGGCGCTACAGGACTGGCTGCCATGGCCGCTGCGCCAGAAGCTGGATCGCGAGCTGCCGACGCACTATACCGTGCCGACCGGCAGCCGCCTGGCGATCCGATACCATGCGGAGAACCCGCCAGCGCTGGCGGTGCGTATGCAGGAGATGTTCGGCGAGGCCACGACGCCGGTGATCGCCGAGGGGCGGGTGCCGCTGGTGCTGGAGCTGCTGTCGCCTGCCCAGCGTCCGCTGCAGATCACCCGCGATCTGAGCGCCTTCTGGCAAGGGAGCTACCGCGAGGTGCAGAAAGAGATGAAGGGACGCTATCCGAAGCACGTCTGGCCGGACGATCCGGCCAACGCCGCCCCGACCCGCCGCAGCAAAAAATACTCGTAGCCGCCGCTGCCGGGCGGCATCCTGCCCGGCCAGTCGGTTCGCAAACGCTAGACCATCTGCTGCCAGAGAAAAATACCCCCGCCGGCCAGCGCCAGCCAGGGGCCGAAGGCCAGCGGCTGCTGCAGCGACTGCCGGGTCCACAGGCGTTGCAGTAGGGTCCACACCAGCCCGCTGGCCGAAGCGAGCAACAGCACCTGCGGCAGAACCTGCCAGCCGCACCAGGCGCCCAGCGCCGCCAGCAGCTTAAAATCGCCATAGCCCAGCGCCTCTTTCCCGGTCAGCAGGCGGAACAGCCAGTAGACCGACCACAGCGCCAGATAACCGGCCATCGCCCCGGCGACCGCATCCGGCAGGGCAATGTACACCTCGTTAAGATTGAACAGCAGCCCGGCCCACAGCAGGGGCAGAGTCAGGCGATCGGGCAGCAGCTGGGTCCGGGCGTCAATCCGCGCCAGTATCAGCAGGAACGAGAGCAGCACCAGGCCTCCCGCCAGCGGCAGGCCCGGCGCCAGCAAAGCTCCGGCGAGGATAAACAGCAGGCCGGTGGCCAGCTCGGTCAGCGGATAGCTCCACGCGATGGGCGCCTGACAGCAGCGGGCGCGACGGCCCAGCCAGAGGAAACTGAGCAGCGGGATATTGTCCCGCCAGGCGATCGGCTGGCGGCACTGCGGGCAGGAAGATCCCGGGGTGCTGAGGGTTATCCGCTCGTCGTCCGCGGTCTGGGTCAACATGCGCGGCAGACGATAGATCACCACATTGTAAAAGCTGCCCAGCGCCAGGCCGAACAGCAGCAGAAAGCCATACCAGACAAAGGGAAAGTGCAGCGATAACGCGGCTAGTGTCGTCATTTTTGCTCCTGTGGTAACCATTTTCCCTGCAGCTGCCACGGCGTCGGGCCCGGGGCGTTATTCGCTGTCGGGCGCGTGACCAGCAGCGCCAGCAGCGGCGGCATCCCCTGCCGGGGCTGTAGCGTGCCGCGAAACAGATAGCGGCCATCGGGCGACAGAGTCCCCTGGCCGCTGAGGCTCAGCTGATGAGAGTCCTGACGGAGAGTCAGCGCCACGGCGCCGTCCACCGTACAGCGGAAGGTGCCATTAACCTGGGCCAGCTCCAGGCTGCCGACCGGGGAGTGCAGTCGGGCCTGCCGCCACTGCGCGCCTCCGGCGATGATATGCCGGCAGCGTCCGTCGCTGAACCGCCCTTCGGTCAGGCTGAAGGTGACCTCCCCCGCGGCCTTGACGGGCATAGTCGACATCAACCAGCGGCTGAGCAGGCTGGCGGGGGCGGTGAGCCGCCCCTCCTGTAGGCGCAGATCGCGAAGGCCCCACAGCCGGGCCTGACCCATCACGCCGCGGGGATCGCTGAGAGAGACCTGCCAGCCCGCCAGGGTCAGCGACCACGCCAGTCGTTCAAGCCGTTCCCCATGCCAGTAGACCGGTTGCGCCGCGCCGCGCCAGACGCTGCCGCTAAACTGCCCCACCTGTACGCCGGGCGGCAGCATGGGGGCCAGCAGGCGCGCCGGAGCCGTGGCGGTGAGCCACAACAGATAGAGGACCAGCAGCAGTCCGCCCGCGATCCAGTTAGCCTTCATCGTCGCGCTCCAGCAGCAGATGGTTGACCGTGACCCAGCCGGGTCGCGACGGCTGCCCGGTCACGGACAGCGAGATCGCGTTGACGCCGCGCATCGCCGGAGCGTCCAGCCAGTCGATCAGCGCCTGGAAAGCGCAGGGCTGAAGGGTGATCTGCAGACGTTTTCCCTGCGGCTGCAGGCGGATGACCGTCAGTCCGTGGCTCGCCGCCTCGCGCATCACCAGAGCGGTGAGCGCCTCTTTTGCCGCCGGCGCGGGCTGCTGGCTGAGCTGCTGCAGGCGCGGAGCCTGCTCCGTCATCCAGCGCAGGCTGGCCTGCTCTTTCACCAGGGTTTGCCGCCACTGCGCCTCGCGGGCTCGCCAGGGCTGCCACAGCCCATACCAGAAGGCGCATGCCGCCAGCAGCCCTGTCAGACCAAGCAACAGGCGCTGCTCCGACGGCGTGCGCTGCCGCCACCAGATAAGCAGATTAGCCATCCTTTTCCTCCAGCGTCAGTTGTCC
Organism: Klebsiella pneumoniae; assembly: GCF_000742135.1. Classification (GTDB taxonomy): domain Bacteria; phylum Pseudomonadota; class Gammaproteobacteria; order Enterobacterales; family Enterobacteriaceae; genus Klebsiella; species Klebsiella pneumoniae. The sequence continues at coordinate 671,155 of NZ_KN046818.1, forward strand.
CTCAATGCCATCCGGTTTCGTGATCATGTCGCCCGGCCGGACGCGAAACCGCGGCTGCGCCCGCTGGGTAAACTGCTCCAGCGCCTGGGAAGAGACCGCGGCGATATCCAGCTGCAGACGATTGCCCGCGGCATCCCAGCTCAGCGCTCGCAGACGGATCCCCGGCGTTTCGCTGAGGATGTTTTGCAAGGCGCTGAGGCGGTCGACGAGGGGGGCATGCTGCGCCTGACGGGTGAGGGTTTGCAGGTGCTGCTGCATCTGCAGTCGCGGGTTAATCACCTTTTTCTCCGTCGGAAACCAGCGGTGATAGAAGGCCCGGCTGGCCTGTTGCGCCGCCTCGGCCTGACGCGCCAGATCGCGATGGTCCAGCACGCTGTTTGCCCCTGCCAGTAACGCCAGGGCCAGCGCGGCATACCGCGCCGGACGCCAGCTCGCCTGCGCAGACCGCCGCCGGACGGCGAACTCCCCCTGCAGCAGACTGAGTTTCTGCGCTGCCGGATGGCGTGCGGCAAGGGTCAGCAATGTCTGCGCAGGCTGCTCCCGCCAGACGCCCGGCGCCGCGGGCGGCGGCGAATAGCTGTCGATGACGTGCTCTTCCGCCTCGCTCTGCAGTAGCTCCGTCAGCCAGACGTTTTCCGCCGCCATGCCGCCCCACGGCTGGTGGCGGATCAGCCACTGCTCGTCCACCTGCACCGCGCTCCACGCCGGCGGTTGCCAGGGCAGGGCCAGCACGTCGGGCGTCAACGCCAGGGGCTGTAAGGAGAGCGATTCGCAGCGCGCCAGCCAGTCGCGCATTTTTTGCCGCTGTACGGCGACGATCTCGCACTGGGCCTGCTGGCGGTGGAGCAGGGCAAAATGGGTGGCTTCCACATCGTCGGCCAGCTGCTCTTCCAGCAGAAACGGGGCCACCTGCAGCGGCGGTTTACGCAGGCCCGCCGGTAGGGTGAGCGAGTGAAACGCGCAGTCGCTGGCCGGGATCAGCACCCAGGCCGGGTACTGCTCAGCCAGCGCCGGGAAAGGGCTGGCGTCGTCAGTCGGCCACCGGCCGCTGGCCTCGTGGTGCGGCTCGCCGGGGGCGAAGAGTTGCCAGTGCAGCGGCGCCTGCGCAGCGGCGAGGCGCACGATCAGCATGGCCTGGGGAGAAGCATTAATCTTGTTCATCGACCACCATAGAGAGTCCATATCGCCGCTGGACGACGGTAAATGTGCGCCCCTCCTGTTGCAGGACGCTGTGCAGCTGAAAGCGGAGATTGCCAGTCACCACGGTAAAAGCGGCGATAAAGCGTGCGCTGTGCACCGTCAGCCAGGGACGGGCAAGCGTGGTATCGGTTTTCTGCAGCGTCGGCTGCGCGAGAAAGGCGGCGACGCTGCTCCACCCGGTTCGCGGGCGGTTGTGCAGCAGCTGTTGCGCCTCCTGCAGCGTCAGATCGCCGGGAAAGAGGGCCACCAGCAGGGCGGCCTGGGAGGGGCGCAGGGTGTTGACATTGACCTGCAGCGCGTCATCCGGCTGGACGCAGACGAAGGGGAGCAGGCGCTGATAGAGCGCGGCGTCCATCCCGGCCAGCAGGCGCAACTCGCTGACATCCTGCATCGGCTGGTTGGCGGCGAGATAGCCCGGGGTTTGCGCCATATAGACCTCGTCCTCCGCCCCGTTCAGCCGCGGCTGGCCGTCGCTGTCCGTCCAGTCGCCAAGGGCGGCGGCGATCTGGCTGGCGCGCAGCGGCGGCTCGCCGAGCAGCGCCAGCAGCCGAACGAAGACGTCGGTCGGGTAGGGCGTTCCGTCGCCAGCCTCATCCGCGCGATGGTTGATGGCATTGAGGTTGAAGCAGGCGTGCCCGTCGCGGATCGTGGCGCGGATTTCGCCATCGTCGAGGGTAAAGCGGCGCCCCTCCTGCGCCCAGGTTTGCGCCAGGTTCGTTTGACTGGGCGAGTCCAGCGCATCGCGTTGCAGCAGCGCGGCGGCCATGTTTTCCGCCGCCAGGGCGTACCATCTGGCCTGCAAATTATCGAGGGTCACGGCGGTATGCTGATACATGACCGCGGTGCGCTCGGTCATGGCGCTGGCGAGGATCATCATCAGGGCGAGGATGAACAGCACCATCAGGAGCGCGACGCCGCGTTGCCGATTTATCACTGGCCGCCTCCCGGGGTGAGTAAAAACAGGCGGGTTATCTCCCCGCTGTTCGCCAGCGTCAGGGTGATCTCCAGCCCCTGCGGCAGCCTCTGCGGGCGGTCCCAGGTTTCCTGCCAGCGCCCGTCGGCGTAAAACCGCAGGCGAAACGCCGTGACCTCGCGCAGCAGCACCCGGACCGTCGGCTGGCTGCCGGTCAGCGGATCCTGCTGATCGAAGCTCAGACGCTCAAGCTGCTGCTGGCGCAGACGGTAGCTGACGTTCTGGATCTCCGAGCGCGGGAGGATCCCCAGCGGGTTTGGCCAGCCGCTGCGGCTGAAGGCCAGTCCCCAGTCGTCGCTCTGCAACTGGAAACGTCCGGCGAAGAAAAACGTGTCGCTGTTTCTGGCGCGACGGGGAATGATGTGGGTGACATCGTCGGCTATCTGGCGAAAGGCGCGCTGGAGGGCCGCGATCTGCTGGCTTTTCTCGCGGGTCAGGCCATCGGCGCGGATGACGTTCTGCAGCACCATCACGGCGGCGGCGCTGAGGACGGCGAGGATAGCCAGCGCCAGCAGCGTTTCGATCAGAGTGAAACCGCGCATTTTCGTTATCATGGCGGCGTCACCCAGGTGCGCAGGGTGGCCAGCGGCGCGGGATCGCTTTTTTGCCGCCGGACCTCCACGTCCAGCGCCCGCAGCTGCGGCAGCGCGGTTTCCACTCCCTGCCAGCGGACAAACCAGCGCGTCCCGGCGGCCTCCACGGTGGTTTCAGACCAGCTGAGGGCAGGCCAGCGTTTCTCCAGCCGCAGCTGCACCAGCTGGTTATCCGCCAGCCAGCTGGCGAGGATTTTCTCTTCCATACGCCCGAGCTGGCGCGTCTGCTGCAGGGTGGACTGCATCACCGCCAGGCCAGCGAGGGCGAAAATCACCAGCGCGACCATCACTTCGATAAGCGTCATTCCGGCTTCACGCTTCATGGCTACTCCCGCGCCGCCAGCGGCTGGCTGTCGCCCTGGGCGTCGACGTTGATGCCCGTCGCGGCGTCAATCCGCAGCTGAAACGGCGTGACTTCACCGCCGGGAAAAATAAGCACGTCGGGCTGCTCGTCCGGCGTCCACGCTTGGCCGTCGGGAAAGCGCAGCGTCAGCCTGGCCCGCGGGAGGGTTTCCGCCGTGGTGACGCGTCCGGCCTGCAGCGGCAGCCACTGCGCGTTGCCCCACCGGTCGTCAGCCGCCGCCGGGGCGCTATCGTCGGCAGGCTGCAGGCGCATAAACTGCCAGCGCTCAGGGTGGATGATAATGCCGAAGAGCTGACCGGTTTGCTGCCCGCGCTCGCGGACAAAATCCAGTTGCGCCTGAAAGCGCGCCAGGATCTGTGTGGCCTCCTGGGTGCGGGCGGAGGGAAACGCCAGCAGCACCATGCTGGCGCTGACGCCGATCAGCAGCAGGACCAGCATCATCTCCAGGAGGGTGAAACCGCGCTGAGACACTATTTCTTCCCGAGGGTCCAGTTGCCGATATCGTCATTGGTGTCGGGCATCCCGTCCGGGCCGACGCTGAAGACGTCGATGGCGCCATGCTGACCCGGGCTTAACAGCTGATACTCATTTCCCCACGGGTCCTGCGGCAGACGGCGGATATAGCCGCCTTCCGGGTAGTTGCGGGCGTGCGGCTCGGCGGCCGGGGCGGTCACCAGCGCCTGCAGTCCCTGTTCGGTGTTGGGGTAGCGGCTATTGTCGAGTTTATACATGTCCAGCGCTCCCTCGAGCGCCACCAGATCGCTGACGACTTTCTGGCGGTCCGCTTTCTCCTTGTTGCCCATCAGGTTAGGCACCACCAGGCTGGCGAGAATGCCGAGAATGACGATCACCACCATAATTTCCAGTAACGTGAAACCGCGTTGCCGTTGCATAGTTTTCTCCATTAATACAGTTACATACTCATAAGGGTGTTCAGTTGCAGGATCGGCTGCAGGATGGCCAGCACGATAAACAGCACCATGCCGGCCATGGTGACCACCAGCAGAGGCTCAAACAGGCTGAGGGCCATCTGGATCTGCGCGCTCAGCTCCCGGTCCTGGTTCTCCGCCGCGCGCTCCAGCATGGCGGTCAGTTCTCCGCTCTGTTCGCCGCTGGCGATCATGTAGCGCATCATCGGCGGAAACAGGGCGGTGGATTCCAGCGCCCGATGCAGACTGACGCCTTCGCGTACCGATTCGCTGGCCGCCGCCAGCTGGCTGCGCGCCCAGGCGTTGCTGAGGACGTCGGCGCTGATGCGCATCGACAGCAGCAGCGGCACCGCGCTGGCATTGAGAATGCTTAAGGTGCGGGCGTAGCGCGCGCTGTTGACGCTGCGGGCCACGCGGCCGATGACCGGCAGGCGCAGCAGCGCCCGGTCCCAGGCGAGCCGCCGGGCGGGCTGGCGCAGCAGATAGCGCAGCGCCAGCAGCGCCAGTAACGACAGCAGCGCCAGCCAGGGGCCCGCGCTGCGCACGATGTCGCTCAGGCTCATTAGCAGCCGGGTAGAGAAGGGCAGGGCCTGTTTAAGATGGACAAACTGCTCAACGACTTTCGGCACCACGGTGGAGAGCAGAATGGCGATCACGCTGATAGCGACCAGCGTCAGTACGATGGGGTAGATCATCGCCTGCAGCAGGCGGGCGCGGAGCTGCTGGCGCTGCTCGGTATAGTCAGCAAGCCGGTTCAGTACGCCGTCGAGATGGCCGGAGGTTTCGCCGGCCGCCACCATGGCGCAGAACAGCCCGTCGAAGCAGGCGGGATAGGCGCGCATCGCCTCCGCCAGCGAGTGGCCTTCGAGCACTTTGCTGCGCACCCCGGCCATTAACGTTCTTAGCGACGGCTTTTCGCACTGCTGGGCGACGGCATCGAGCGCCTTTTCCAGCGGGATCCCGGCGGCAACCAGAGTCGCCAGCTGGCGGGTGAGCAGGGCTAAATCACCGGCGCTGGTACGCCGGGTAAGGGATCCGCCGGCCCACAGTCGCCGCGCCGGGTCGGCAGTTGTCACTTCCAGCGCCAGCCAGCCCTTGTCCCGCAGCAGCTGGCGGGCGTGGCGGGCGGAGTCGGCCTGCTGAAGGCCGCGGCGGGTTTTGCCCTGCGCGTCCAGCGCCTGATAGCGAAACAGGGCCATCTTAGACGCTTTCCGTCGTTTGCTGTTCGGTGACCCGCATCACCTCCTCCCAGCTGGTGATCCCCGCCAGCGCTTTGTCGCGTCCGGCATGACGCAGGGTTTGCCAGGCTGGCCCCAGCTGCTGGATCAGGGTGATCTCGTTCTCGCCGCGGTGGATGGCGGCGCGCACGCGATCGTCGATTAGCAGCAGTTCATGGATCCCGGTACGCCCACGATAGCCGATGAAATTACACTCCGGACAGCCTTTGGGCTGCCACAGCCGCGCGCCGACCGGGACCGCCATCTGCCGGGCGGTGTTGGCATCCGCCTGCCAGGGCTGACGGCAGTGCGGGCACAGTTGGCGCACCAGCCGCTGCGACATCACCGCCAGCAGCGAGGTGGAGAGTAAAAAAGGCTCCACGCCCATATCCTGTAGACGGGAAATGGCGCCCAGCGCGCTGTTGGTGTGCAGGGTCGACAGCACCAGGTGCCCGGTCAGCGAGGCCTGAACGGCGATCTGGGCGGTTTCGCCATCGCGGATTTCGCCCACCAGCACTACGTCCGGATCCTGGCGCAGGATGGCACGCAGGCCGCGGGCGAAGGTCATCTCGACTTTGGCGTTGACCTGGGTCTGGCCTATGCCCTCCAGCTCATACTCCACCGGATCTTCAATGGTCATGATGTTGCGCTCCCGGGCGTCGAGGCGGCTGAGGGCGGCGTAGAGCGTCGTGCTTTTCCCGGAGCCGGTCGGACCGGTGACCAGGATGATGCCGTGCGGGCGGGCGATCAGCGCATCGACCCGATCGAGCAGGGCGGGCGGCATGCCCAGCGTCAGCAGATCCAGGTTGACGCTGTTTTTGTCCAGCAGACGCAGGACGACGCGTTCGCCGTGGCTGGAGGGCAGGGTGGAGACGCGCACGTCGATTGCTCGCCCGCCGATGCGCAGCGCCATGCGGCCATCCTGAGGGACCCGCTTTTCGGCAATGTCCAGGCTGGCCATCACCTTGATGCGCGAAATTAACAGGGCGGCCAGCCGCCGCTGCGGGCGCAGAATTTCCCGCAGCACGCCGTCGACGCGAAAGCGGATCTGCAGATGGCGCTCGTAGGTTTCGATATGAATATCCGAGGCTTTCTCTTTGATGGCCTCGGTGAGCATGGCGTTGATCAGGCGGATGATCGGCGCGTCGTCCTCACTGTCGAGCAGATCGTCGGTGTCCGGCAGCTCTTCGGCGAGGGTATAGAGGTCGAGCTCGTTGCCGATGTCGGCCATCATGCGGTGCGCCTCCGCCGAATCACGCTGATAGCTGAGCACCAGCACTTTCTCGAATGCCTCCGGCGCCAGACGGCTGACGCGCATCGGGCCGTCCGCCAGGCGGCGCGCTTCCAGCAGCGCCCGGGCGGCGGTATCGGGGCGGCACAGCGCTTCGCAGCATTCGCCGTCGCTGAGCAGCACAAGATGGTGCGCGCGGGCCCAGGCGAAGGGCAACAGCGGACGGCGTTCGGCGGCTGGCGTCATGGGCGGCCTCCGAGATTGAAGGCGTCAATGGCGGCGCTGACCTGGCGGAAAGCCTGGGTCTCCTGCTGCGGATAGATATGCAGCAGGTCGTTGCTGAGCGACGCTTCGCTGCTTTCTTTACCCCGCTGTTTAGTTTGCGCATTGTTGAAGGCGGTGTACTGGCCGGAAGAAGCCTGGCGGTACTCATCGCGATCGCGAATGATGGTCGGGCGGATAAACAGCATCAGGTTGCGTTTAGACACTTTCTTGCTGTCGGAGCGGAACAGGGCGCCGATCACCGGGATATCCCCGAGCAGCGGCACTTTGTCAGCGGTATCGGTGACGGTTTTATCCAGCAGCCCGCCAACCACCACCGTTTCGCCGCTGCCGACCAGCACGGCGTTATTCACCGTCCGGGTATTGAAGGTCGCCCCGAGATCGCTGCTGGTGCTGGAGGCCGAGTCGGCAACGCTCGATACCTCCTGCTCTATCTCCAGCAGCACCGCATCGCCTTCGTTAATCTGCGGCTTCACCTTCAGTTTAATGCCGACGGTTTTGCGCTCGACGGTATTGAAGATGTTGTCGCCTGAGGTGGTTTGCGAGCCGGTTAATACCGGAACTTCCTGGCCGACGTTAAAAGTGGCTTGCATGTTATCGAGGGTGACGATGCTGGGGGTGGCCAGAATATCGTTCTTGGTACTGCTGGAGAGGGCGGTGAGCAGCATCGCCCAGTTCCCCTGATAGAAGCCGGCGGCGATACCGTTAAACGAGCCGAGGGCGCTGGCCAGCGAGCTGCTGATGGTACCGTCTTTGTTGTACTGGTTGGCGCCGGCGATAGCCGTCGATATCGGCAAACCGCTGTTGGTGAACTGCGTCATGCCGGCGTTTTTGTTTGCCCACTGGATACCGAGATTAAGGCCATCGGCATCCTGCACTTCGGCAATAATCGCCTCCACCAGCACCTGCGGGCGGCGGATATCGAGCTGGGCGATCACCCGCTCAAGATCGTTCATCACGTCCGGCGCCGCGGTGACGATCAGGGCGTTGGTCTGGCCGTGGGCTTTGATAATAATATTTTTGTCGATCGCGGCCACTGGCCTGGCGCTTTGCTTGTCGCTCTGCAGCGAGCTGCTGATCCCGGTCAGAACCTCCACCAGATCGGCGGCTTTGGCGTACTTCAGGTAGATCACTTTGGTGTTACCCTGTACCGCCTGCTGGCGGTCGAGCTGTTTGATCATGGCGATGATGCGCTGGCGCGAGTTTGGTTCGCCGCTCACCAGTACCGCGTTGGTGCGCTCATCGGCCACCACGTTCGCCACCATCGAGCCCGGCAGCGCCGACTTGCTGGTATCTTTATTAAGCTCGGTAACCAGTTTGACTACTTCCGCGGCGGAGGCCCAGGAAAGGGGCACGGTCACCACGCTGCGATCCCCGGCGTTGTCGACGCGCTCGACAATGGTCAGCAGGCGTTTGATAACCGCCGCGCGGCCGGTCATCAGCAGTACGTTGGAGGGCTCATAATGGACCACGCTGCCGGCGCCAGCGTTATCGTTCAGCTGGCGAAGCAGCGGGGCGAGATCGCGGGCGGCGACGTTGGTCAGGGGCACCACCCGGGTGACCACTTCATCGCCTTCGCCCGGCGCGGCCGCGCTGGCGACCGGCACGGCCGAGGTCTTGGCGTCTTTGGCGCGGACCACTTTTAGCACGCCGTTATTCATATTGATCACGGCGAAGCCATATACATCCAGCACGCTGAGGAAGAATTGATAATATTGTTCTTCATTGAGCATATCGTAACTGCGCACGGTGATAGTGCCGCGTACGCTGGGATCGATAATCACCGTTTTATTCAGGTTTTTGCTGACGGTATTGATAAATTCCTGGATATCGGTGCCTTTAAAATTGGCGGAAAATTCCTCCGCGGCGGCCGGAGAAAATAGCAGCGGGGTTAATATCAGCAGCGCAGGCAGCATTTTTCGCAGGCGTTTCATGGTTGGCAATTATTCATCCCCCAGCGCGAAAGCAATATCGTGTCGTTGGCCTTCCCGCTCAACGGTTAGCGTTATTTCGGTCATGTCGGCCAGATTCTGCAGCGCCTGTTGCGCTTGCTCCTGGTCGCGTAAATCGATGCCATTTAAGGCAATCGCCAAATCATTTGCCTGCAGGCCGGACTGGCGAAACAGCGAGGCGTCTTTGCCTGGGTTTAGTCGATAACCCAGCAGTTTGTCGCCGCTGAGTACCGGCGAAATAGATAAATAAGTGAGGATATTTTGCGGCTGTTCGCGGAGTCGCTTCACGAGGGGCGGGTTGCCCGCGGCGGTGGGCGGCGGCGACGGCGCGCGACTGTCGTTAAATAATAAAATGGCCTCTTTGCGCCCCTGATAGTTGACAATGATCCGGTCAGGCAGAATGGCGGCGATCCGCGCATCATACCCTGGGAGGGGATCGCCCGTGCTAAGGCTAACCTGCTGATTTCCCTTTTCGATAATAGCGATGGAGCGCGCCGGGTTGCTGCTGGCGAGTAGCCCGGCCAGGCGTAGCTTCAGGCTGGAAACCGGCACCTGATTGAGACTGGCAGCATCCGTTGGCGTGGGGCTATTTTTCACCGCCAGGCCAAACAGGGTAAATGCGGGCCGCACATTTTTTAATTCCGGATCTGCCGCCGGAGGCATGGTTAACGGTAGGGCGGAAATATCCTCAGGACTCACAGGGAATACCACGCGCCAGGTTAATTTCGCCAGCTGTGGGATAGCGGTTATTAATATGATGAGCGTCACAATTTGTGGTAATAATTTAATTATCCCTTTATTTATATTTGTTAACCTCATCACAGAAACTGGCATTTTAATTCCTTTGCTAATTTATTTTTCTGCACGTTGGCGTAATACCCTACCGAAACAGGTAGGTGATTATTGGCTTTTGAATTATTTATTGCCGGAGAGTGGCGATAAGCGTGGCGAATCATAATCAGTTTGCGGTTTCGGGTCGTCATTCCCTTTATTGATTTACTCCCCCGGCTTCCTACGCCCCCCGCTCATTTGTGGGGGATGATTGCGCCTGGGAAAGCAAAAATATCTAATTAGCGCGCTGTAAAGATATTCATCCTTTCTTACCTTTTATAATTTAATAAGCATATTAGGGACTATCGAATGCTCAGATATACCTGTCATGCCCTATTTCTTGGATCGTTAGTATTATTGAGTGGCTGTGATAACAGCTCTTCCTCTTCTACCTCTGGCTCACCGGGTTCACCAGGCAATCCTGGCAACCCAGGCACTCCCGGCACGCCCGACCCGCAGGATGTCGTCGTCCGCTTACCGGACGTTGCCGTCCCAGGCGAAGCGGTGCAGGCTTCCGCCAGGCAGGCTGTCATTCATCTCGTCGATATCGCCGGCATCACCAGCAGCACGCCGGCCGACTATGCGACGAAAAACCTCTACTTATGGAACAACGAAACCTGTGACGCGCTGAGCGCGCCGGTGGCGGACTGGAATGATGTCAGCACCACGCCGACCGGCAGCGACAAATATGGCCCTTACTGGGTGATCCCGCTGACTAAAGAGAGCGGATGCATCAACGTTATTGTCCGCGATGGCACCAATAAGCTTATCGACAGCGACCTGCGCGTCTCTTTCAGTGATTTCACCGATCGCACGGTATCGGTCATCGCCGGCAACAGCGCGGTCTATGACTCCCGCGCCGACGCCTTCCGCGCCGCCTTTGGCGTGGCGCTGGCCGATGCGCACTGGGTCGATAAGACTACTCTGCTGTGGCCGGGTGGGGAAAATAAACCCATTGTGCGCCTCTATTACAGCCACAGCAGTAAGGTGGCCGCCGACAGTAACGGCGAATTTAGCGATAAATATGTCAAGCTGACCCCCACCACCGTCAGCCAGCAGGTAAGCATGCGCTTCCCGCATCTCGCCAGCTATCCAGCCTTTAAACTGCCCGATGATGTTAACGTCGATGAATTGCTGCAGGGCGAGACGGTGGCGATAGCCGCGGAAAGCGACGGGATCCTGAGCTCAGCCACCCAGGTGCAGACCGCCGGCGTGCTGGACGATACCTATGCCGCCGCCGCCGAGGCGCTGAGCTATGGCGCCCAGCTAACCGATAGCGGCGTGACCTTCCGCGTCTGGGCGCCCACGGCGCAGCAGGTTGAGCTGGTGATCTATAGCGCGGACAAGAAAGTGATAGCCAGTCACCCGATGACCCGCGACAGCGCCTCCGGCGCCTGGTCCTGGCAGGGGGGAAGCGACCTGAAGGGCGCCTTCTACCGCTACGCGATGACGGTCTACCACCCGCAGTCGCGTAAAGTCGAGCAGTACGAAGTGACCGATCCCTACGCCTACAGTTTGTCGACCAACTCGGAGTACAGCCAGGTGGTCGATCTCAACGACAGCGCGCTGAAGCCGGAAGGCTGGGACGGGCTGACGATGCCGCACGCGCAGAAAACCAAAGCCGATCTGGCGAAAATGACGATTCACGAATCGCATATTCGCGATCTCTCCGCCTGGGATCAAACCGTTCCTGCGGAGCTGCGCGGTAAGTATCTGGCGCTCACCGCCCAGGAAAGCAATATGGTCCAGCATCTGAAACAGCTGTCGGCCTCGGGCGTGACCCATATTGAGCTGCTGCCGGTCTTCGATCTGGCGACGGTCAATGAGTTCAGCGACAAGGTCGCCGATATTCAGCAGCCGTTCAGCCGCCTGTGCGAGGTCAATAGCGCGGTGAAGAGCAGCGAGTTTGCGGGCTATTGCGACAGCGGTTCGACGGTTGAAGAGGTGCTGACTCAGCTGAAGCAGAACGACAGCAAGGATAACCCGCAGGTGCAGGCGTTGAATACGCTGGTGGCGCAGACCGACTCCTATAACTGGGGCTACGATCCGTTCCACTACACGGTACCGGAAGGATCCTACGCCACCGATCCGGAAGGCACAGCGCGTATTAAAGAGTTCCGCACCATGATTCAGGCGATCAAGCAGGATCTGGGAATGAACGTCATTATGGACGTGGTGTACAACCACACCAACGCCGCCGGCCCGACCGATCGCACCTCGGTACTGGATAAGATCGTCCCCTGGTACTACCAGCGTCTGAACGAAACCACCGGCAGCGTGGAATCGGCTACCTGTTGCTCCGACTCGGCGCCAGAGCACCGGATGTTCGCCAAGCTTATCGCCGATTCACTGGCGGTATGGACCACCGATTATAAGATCGATGGCTTCCGCTTCGACCTGATGGGCTACCACCCGAAAGCGCAGATCCTCTCGGCCTGGGAACGCATTAAAGCGCTGAACCCGGATATCTACTTCTTTGGCGAAGGCTGGGATTCCAACCAGAGCGATCGCTTTGAAATTGCCTCGCAAATCAATCTCAAAGGCACCGGGATCGGCACGTTCTCCGATCGTCTGCGCGACGCCGTGCGCGGTGGCGGGCCGTTCGATTCCGGCGATGCATTGCGCCAGAATCAGGGGGTGGGCAGCGGCGCCGGCGTTCAGCCAAATGAGCTGACCACCCTGAGCGACGATCAGGCGCGCCACCTCGCCGATCTGACCCGTCTGGGCATGGCCGGTAACCTCGCGGACTTTGTGCTGATCGACAAAGACGGCGCGGTGAAGAGAGGCAGCGAGATTGATTATAACGGCGCGCCAGGCGGCTATGCGGCTGATCCGACGGAAGTCGTGAACTATGTGTCAAAACACGATAACCAGACGCTGTGGGACATGATCAGCTATAAAGCCGCTCAGGAGGCGGATCTCGATACCCGCGTCCGGATGCAGGCGGTGTCGCTGGCGACGGTGATGCTCGGCCAGGGGATCGCCTTTGACCAGCAGGGCTCGGAGCTGCTGCGCTCTAAATCCTTTACCCGCGATTCGTATGATTCCGGCGACTGGTTTAACCGCGTGGACTACTCCCTGCAGGACAACAACTACAACGTCGGTATGCCGCGCAGCAGCGATGATGGCAGCAACTATGACATTATCGCCCGGGTGAAAGACGCGGTGGCTACTCCGGGTGAAACGGAGCTCAAGCAGATGACCGCGTTTTATCAGGAGCTGACCGCGCTGCGTAAATCGTCTCCGCTGTTTACCCTCGGCGACGGCGCGACGGTGATGAAGCGCGTGGACTTCCGCAATACTGGCGCCGATCAGCAGACGGGTCTGCTGGTGATGACCATCGATGACGGGATGCAGGCTGGCGCCAGTCTGGACAGCCGTGTCGACGGCATCGTGGTGGCGATCAACGCCGCGCCGGAAAGCCGGACGCTGCAGGACTTCGCCGGCACATCGCTCCAGCTGAGCGCTATTCAGCAGGCGGCGGGCGACCGGTCGCTGGCGAGCGGCGTGCAGGTCGCCGCTGACGGTTCGGTCACGCTGCCGGCCTGGTCGGTTGCCGTTCTCGAGTTGCCGCAGGGCGAGTCGCAGGGCGCTGGCCTGCCGGTGAGCAGTAAATAACATAACGTAGGGCGCCCGTAAGGGCGCCTCTGGCTGATGACAAACCTGTTTCGTTATTGTGCTCGCCTTTCTGTCGGGTGGCGGCTTTCGCCTTACCCGGCCTACGAAAGATTGCAATTTCAAACAGTTATGCAGTTATCTGTAGGCCCGCGCAAGCGTAGCGCCGCCGGGCAATTCCTGAAGATTGCACTTTGTCAGCAGTCTGGGGCATCCGTAAGGGCGCCTTCTCGTTATCGTGAGGGAACAGGAGACGGTTGTGATTGTTCGTGATGACAGTGAAAGAGGGATCCCGCCGCTGGTGACGCATCAGCCGCCGTCCTCGCTGGATGATGCGCCGGTGATCCGCGGACGGATGGTGCAGATCCCCGGCTGGATTATCCCGCTGTACGCCGGATTATTTATCGCGCTCGGCTGGTTTGGCGGCGAGCAGTGGCGTCACCCGGCACCGCCGCAAACGCTGCCCTTGCCGGTGGCGCATGCGGCGCTTCTGCCGTTAACCGCTGCCGGAGAGGCCGCGCCAAAGACGCCGCCGCCGGCGGCAAAAGCCAGCGCGCCCGCGGCGCCGGAAGTGGACAGCGATACGCTGCCGCCTCTGCGCTACAGCGCCCATGTCTACGCCTCGCGACCGGAAAAGCGCAGCATTGTATTAAACGGCAAAGCGTGGACGGAGGGCGATTCACCCCTGCCGAACCTGGTGGTGGAGCAGATCCAGCAGGATGTGACGATCTTCAGCTTCAACGGCACGACCTTTACCCTCCCGGCGCTGGAGGACTGGCCGGGCGGAAAAATTGACGAGGAGCCGAAAGAGGAATAAAAGCGCGCACAATAACCGGCGCGCTGAGGATATTTCGCTTAGTCGCTGCGCAAGCTGGCAATAAATGGCGCGAGCTGACGATTAAATTGACTGCACTGTGTGGCTTCCGGGGTACTGTCCTGTAATAGCTGTTGGTAAAGCCGGTCGCTATTTGGGCTTAACGTCGCCACGTCAATATTTCCCCATCCGCGCGCTTTACCGACATTCACTGCTGCCCGATATATCGTTTCATCAGCGGGGAGATCGCTACGATTACATTTATTCTTGAGATAGCGCGTCCCGGCCGCCACGGACGAGAGCTGCTCGAGCTGCGCCTGGCTGCTGATAGCCGGGCTGAGCGTTGAGGCGGGTTTTTGTTGGCAGCCAGAGAGAAGGGCTACCATGCAAAGCGGGAATATAAGCGGAATACGCATCATAGAGTAATCAAAATAATGAATCACTGGCCGCTAGTTTAACAAATATTTCCCTGGTGTCATCATAAAATATTATTCTGCATAAATGTTAACAGGCTCTCATTTTTATCAACGGAAAGGCGCTTAATCGACTTTACTTTTATCAATAATAAACGTTGGCGCTGGGAAAATATATTTTCATCCGCAGATGATGCCACTGCGTTGACCGGCAGGAAGCGCGCCGTTTTTTATGTTATTAAAAAACATACTCTTTCCCATCTTGTTACGTGCGCAGGAGGTAAAATGCTGGTTAAGAATGTCGCATTTTAGTGCTATCCTGTATGCCCTGAACATTACGTGCTATGTTCTGACTTATTCTGCTGATGATGCGTTTAACACAATGATTTTATGGTGAATTTTTATTGTTAGTATCATGTAACATGAAGCAAACCAACCCTCTGAAAGGCTGGCGGCGCGTCCTGCCTGCCAGCAGGTTGTCGTCCGAAGGATAAGCAGCCTGGACGTTAATTTGAGAGATTTCTTCTTCCTCTGAACAGGGGAAGTATTGAGAATCAGGCCTTTGCGCCTGAACGTTGCGGAGAAAAAGCATGGCGGGAGATGACCGCGAGCCTATCGGACGTAAGGGAAGACCCTCACGTCCGACTAAACAGAAAGTCACCCGTCGCCGGGTCCGGGAAGAGGACTACGACGACGAGTATGATGACGATGATTATGAGGATGAGAAACCGGTGCCGAGAAAAGCCAAAGGCAAAGGTGGCAAGCCTCGTCGGAAGCGCAGCTGGCTGTGGCTGCTGGTCAAGCTGGGGATTGTCTTCGCGGTGCTGATTGCCGCCTATGGCGTCTACCTCGACCAGAAAATCCGCAGCCGCATTGACGGTAAAGTCTGGGAGCTGCCGGCCGCGGTCTATGGCCGGATGGTCAACCTTGAGCCGGACATGCAGATCAGCAAAAACGAGATGGTGCGTCTGCTCAACGCCACGCAGTATCGCCAGGTCAGCGCGATGACGCGCCCCGGCGAATATACCGTGCAGGCTAACAGCATCGAGATGATCCGTCGTCCGTTCGATTTCCCGGACAGTAAGGAAGGGCAGGTGCGCGCGCGTCTTACCTTCGACGGCGACCATCTTGAGACCATCGAGAATATGGATAATAACCGCCAGTTCGGTTTCTTCCGCCTCGATCCGCGCCTTATCACCATGCTGCAGTCGCCGAACGGCGAGCAGCGCCTGTTCGTGAAGCGCAGCGGCTTCCCCGATCTGCTGGTGGATACCCTGCTGGCGACCGAAGACCGCCACTTCTATGAGCACGATGGGATCAGTCTCTACTCCATCGGCCGCGCGGTGCTGGCGAACCTGACGGCAGGCCGAACGGTGCAGGGGGCGAGTACCCTGACCCAACAGCTGGTGAAAAACCTGTTCCTCTCCAGCGAACGCTCCTACTGGCGTAAAGCCAACGAAGCGTATATGGCGCTGATCGTCGACGCCCGCTACAGCAAGGATCGCATCCTTGAGCTGTATATGAACGAGGTGTACCTCGGCCAGAGCGGCGATAACGAAATTCGCGGCTTCCCGCTGGCCAGCCTGTATTACTTCGGCCGTCCGGTGGAAGAGCTGAGCCTCGACCAGCAGGCGCTGCTGGTGGGGATGGTGAAAGGGGCGTCGGTCTATAACCCGTGGCGTAACCCGAAACTGGCCCTTGAACGACGCAATCTGGTGCTGCGTCTGCTGCAGCAGCAGCAGGTTATCGACCAGGAGCTGTACGACATGCTCAGCGCACGTCCGCTGGGCGTGCAGCCGCGCGGCGGGGCGATTTCACCGCAGCCGGCGTTTATGCAGATGGTTCGTCAGGAACTGCAGGCGAAGCTAGGCGATAAAGTGAAAGATCTCTCCGGCGTGAAGATCTTCACCACTTTCGACTCGGTGGCGCAGGATGCGGCGGAAAAAGCGGCCTCCGAAGGGATCCCGGTTCTGAAGAAACAGCGTAAGCTGGCAGACCTGGAAACCGCCATGGTGGTGGTTGACCGCTTTACCGGTGAAGTGCGGGCGATGGTCGGCGGCGCGGAGCCGCAGTTCGCCGGTTATAACCGCGCGATGCAGGCCCGCCGATCGATTGGTTCTCTGGCCAAGCCGGCGACCTATCTGACCGCGCTGAGCCAGCCGAATCAGTATCGCCTGAATACCTGGATCGCCGATGCGCCGGTGACGATTCGCCTGTCCAACGGTCAGACGTGGTCCCCGCAGAACGACGATCGTCGTTTCAGCGGTCAGGTGATGCTGGTCGATGCCCTGACTCGCTCGATGAACGTCCCGACGGTTAACCTCGGGATGGCGCTGGGCTTGCCGGCGGTAGTCGATACCTGGACTAAACTGGGGGCGCCGAAGAATCAGCTCAACGCGGTGCCGTCGATGCTGCTTGGCGCACTGAACCTGACGCCGATTGAAGTGGCCCAGGCCTTCCAGACCATCGCCAGCGGTGGGAACCGTGCGCCGCTTTCCGCGCTGCGGTCAGTGATTGCCGAAGATGGCACTGTGCTCTACCAGAGCTATCCGCAGGCGGAGCGCGCGGTGCCTGCCCAGGCGGCCTACATGACGCTGTGGACTATGCAGCAGGTGGTGCAGCGCGGTACGGGGCGTCAGCTGGGGGCGAAGTATCCGGGCCTGCATCTGGCGGGGAAAACCGGGACCACCAACAATAACGTCGATACCTGGTTCGCCGGCATCGACGGTAGTCAGGTGACCATCACCTGGGTGGGGCGCGACAATAACCAGCCGACCAAACTGTACGGTGCCAGCGGCGCGATGTCGATTTACCAGCGCTATCTGGCGAACCAGACGCCAACGCCGCTGGTGCTGACGGTGCCGGAAGACGTGGTTGATATGGGCGTGGACAGCAACGGCAACTTCGTCTGCAGCGGTGGTATGCGTTCGCTGCCGGTCTGGACCACGCAGCCGGATGCGCTGTGCCGTCAGGGCGAAATGATGCAACAGCAGCAGTTGCAGCAACAGGAAGCGAAAAATCCGTTTAATCAGTCCGGGCAGCAGCAGCAGCAGCAACAGCAGCAACAGCAGCAACAGCCGCCGAAGCAGCAGGAAAAGAGCGACGGCGTCGCGGGCTGGATCAAGGATATGTTCGGCAGTAACTGATTTTGACCGCACGACCAGACCCCTTAATACGAAAGTATTAAGGGGTTTTTTTATGCCTGTAAAAAAGTTAACGGCTCTTTAACTCCATAATAACTATCTGGTTATTAATTCAGCCTTCGACCGGCGGCGACAGGCATATCGCTTGCCTTGCCTTCGACGTTTCGCCTATTATATCGCCCGTCATAATAATAATTCTCGTTTACGTTATCATTCACTTTCATCAGAGATATACCCATGGCGCGTCCAAAAACTGCTCAGCCAAATCACTCGCTGCGTAAAGTCGCAGCTGTAGTAGCCACGGCGGTTAGCGGCATGTCTGTCTACGCACAGGCAGCAGAACAACCGAAGCAAGAAGAAACCATCACCGTCGTTGCCGCCCCGGCCGCCCAGGAAAGCGCCTGGGGACCGGCGCCGACTATCGCGGCAAAACGCTCCGCCACGGCGACCAAAACCGATACCCCGATTGAAAAAACGCCGCAGTCTGTGTCGGTGGTGACGCGCCAGGAGATGGAGATGCGCCAGCCGACGACGGTAAAAGAGGCGCTCTCCTATACGCCAAGCGTCTTCTCCACTCGCGGCAGTTCGACCACCTATGACGTGGTCACCATTCGCGGCTTCACCACCTCGACGACCGTCAACACCAACCAGTATCTGGACGGCATGAAGCTGCAGGGGAATAACTACTCTGAAGTCTCCATGGATCCTTACTTCCTCGAGCGTGTGGAAGTGATGCGCGGGCCAACCTCGGTGCTGTACGGCAACAGCAACCCGGGCGGTATCGTCAGCATGGTCAGCAAGCGCCCGACTACCGAGCCGCTGAAAGAAGTGCAGTTTAAGATGGGCACCGACAATCTGTGGCAGACCGGGTTTGACTTTAGCGACGCCATTGATGATGCCGGCGTTTGGTCGTATCGCCTGACCGGCCTTGGCCGCAGTCAGGATGCCCAGCAGCAGATGGCGAAATCGACTCGCTACGCGGTGGCGCCCTCCTTTAGCTGGCGTCCGGACGATAAAACCGACTTCACCTTCCTGAGCAACTTCCAGAATGACCCGGATGCGGGCTACTACGGCTGGCTGCCGCGCGAAGGCACCGTGGTGCCGTATTACGACGCCAACGGTAAGGCGCACAAGCTGCCGACCGATTTCAACGAAGGCGAGTCCGATAATAAAATCTCCCGCCGCCAGAAGATGGTGGGCTACAGCTTCTCCCATCAGTTCGATGACACCTTTACCGTGCGGCAGAACCTGCGCTATGCCGATGTGCATACGCTCTATCGTTCCGTATACGGCAACGGCTATGTCGCGCCGGGCTACATGAATCGCGCCTACGTGCGCTCCGACGAGCACCTGAACACCTTCACCGTCGATACCCAGCTGCAGTCTGATTTCGCCACCGGCGCGGTCAGCCATACGCTGCTGACCGGCGTGGACTACTCGCGGATGCGTAACGATGTGGATGCCGACTACGGGACGGCGGATCCTATCAGCATGAGCAATCCGCAGTACGGCAATCCGAATATTCAGGTCACCTTCCCGTACGCGGTCCTCAACCGGATGGAGCAGACCGGCCTGTACGCGCAGGATCAGATGGAGTGGGATAAATGGGTGATGACCCTGGGCGGCCGTTACGATTACGCCACGACCTCAACGTTAACCCGCGCCACCAACAGCCTGGCGGAGAATCACGACCAGCAGTTCAGCTGGCGCGGCGGCATCAACTACCTGTTCGATAACGGCATCTCTCCGTACTTCAGCTACAGCGAATCGTTTGAACCGGTATCGGGTTCCAACAGCCGCGGCCAGCCGTTCGATCCGTCGCGCGGTAAGCAGTATGAAGCCGGCGTGAAATACGTGCCGAAAGATATGCCGGTGGTGGTCACCGCGGCGGTCTATCAGCTGACCAAAGACAAGAACCTGACGGCTGATCCGGCTAACCAGGCGTTCAGCATCCAGACCGGCGAGATCCGCTCCCGCGGCCTTGAGCTGGAGGCGAAGGCGGCGGTGAACGCCAATATTAACGTCACCGCAGCCTACAGCTACACCGATGCGGAGTACACTCACGATACGGTGTTCAACGGCAAACGTCCGGCGGAAGTGCCGCGTAACATGGCCTCCCTGTGGGCGGATTATACCTTCCACGAAACCGCGCTGAGCGGTCTGACGATTGGGGCCGGGGCGCGCTATATCGGTTCAACGGTCAGCTACTACAAAAATGACACCAGCACCGGTAAGAAAAATGATGCCTTTAGTGTGGCCGGTTATGCGCTGATGGATGCGACGGTGAAATACGATCTGGCGCGCTTTGGCCTGCCGGGATCGTCGGTCGGCGTCAACGTCAACAACCTGTTCGACCGCGAATATGTCTCCAGTTGCTACAGCGAATACGCCTGCTACTGGGGCGCCGGACGTCAGGTCGTCGCCACCGCCACCTTCCGTTTCTAACCACCTACGGGCGCGGTTCGCCGCGCCCTCTATCAGGTTATCGCTATGCAGGAACAGACTCCGCACGCAGAAACCACCTTCGAGCTGGATCGCGTCACTTTCCGTGTGCCTGGCCGCACATTGCTCCATCCGCTCTCGCTCACCTTCCCGACCGGAAAAGTCACAGGCCTGATCGGCCATAATGGCTCCGGCAAATCGACGTTACTGAAAATGCTTGGCCGTCATCAGCCGCCCTCCGCAGGCGAAGTGCTGCTGGACGGGCAGCCGCTGGAGAGCTGGGGCAGCAAAGCCTTTGCCCGCAAAGTGGCCTATCTGCCGCAGCAGCTGCCGCCGGCCGAAGGTATGACGGTGCGCGAGCTGGTGGCGATCGGCCGCTATCCATGGCACGGCGCGCTGGGTCGCTTTGGCGCAGCGGACCGTGAGAAAGTAGAAGAGGCGATTGCGCTGGTGGGGCTGAAGCCGCTCGCTCATCGTCTGGTGGACAGCCTCTCCGGCGGTGAACGCCAGCGGGCGTGGATCGCCATGCTGGTGGCGCAGGACAGTCGCTGCCTGCTGCTCGATGAACCCACCTCGGCGCTGGATATTGCTCATCAAGTCGATGTTCTGGCGCTGGTGCATCGTCTCAGCCAGCAGCGCGGCCTGACGGTGATCGCCGTCCTGCACGATATTAATATGGCGGCCCGCTATTGCGACTATCTGGTGGCCCTGCGCGGCGGAGAAATGATTGCTCAGGGGACGCCGGCGGAACTGATGCGCAGCGACACTCTGGAACAGATCTACGGCATCCCGATGGGGATCCTGCCACACCCGGCCGGTGCGGCGCCGGTAAGCTTTGTCTATTGATGATGAACCCAACTCTGATAACCCGACGCCGCCTGCTGATCGCGATGGCGCTCTCGCCGCTGCTGTGGCAGATGCGCGGCGCGCAGGCGGCCGACGTCGACCCGCAGCGCGTGGTCGCCCTGGAGTGGCTGCCCGCGGAGCTGCTGCTGGCGCTCGGCGTGACGCCCTATGGCGTGGCCGATATTCCCAACTATCGCTTGTGGGTGAACGAACCCGCGCTGCCCGACTCGGTGATCGATGTTGGTCTGCGTACCGAACCCAACCTTGAACTGCTGACGCAGATGAAACCGTCGTTTATCGTCTGGTCGGCGGGCTACGGCCCGTCGCCGGAGAAGCTGGCGCGTATCGCGCCCGGCCGCGGTTTCACCTTCAGCGACGGCAAACGGCCGCTGGCGATGGCCCAGCGTTCGCTACTGGAAATGGCCGATCTGCTGGGCAAAACGCAGCAGGCGAAGCGCCATCTGGCGGAGTTCGACGCGCTGATGGAGAGCCTGCGTCCGCGTTTTGCCGGGCGCGGCGATCGTCCGCTGCTGATGATCTCTCTGCTCGATCCCCGCCACGTGCTGGTGTTTGGCGAAAACTGCCTGTTCCAGGAGGTGCTTGATCGCTTTGGTATTAAAAACGCCTGGCACGGCGAAGCGGCATTCTGGGGAAGCGTTAGCGTTGGCATCGACAGGCTGGCGGCATTTAACGAAGCCGATGTCATCTGTTTCGACCATGGCAATGAGCGAGATATGGCTCAACTGCTGGCGACGCCGCTATGGCAGGCGATGCCCTTCGTGCGCGCGGGCCGCTTCCAGCGCGTTCCGGCGGTTTGGTTCTACGGCGCGACGCTGTCAGCGATGCATTTTGCCCGCGTGCTGGCTGATGCCCAGGGGAGTCCGGCATGAATACGCGTCTCTCGCCGTTAGCTATTATCCTGCTGGCCGGGCTGCTGGGCGTCGCCTTCGCGCTGAGCATCGTCAACCTCAATGTCGCCTTGCCCTATGCGCAGTGGCGGCAGGCGCTGTGGCAGCCGGATGTCGATGATATTGCCCAAATGCTGTTTCATTACAGTTTGTTACCGAGACTGGCTGTTGCGCTGCTGGTGGGCGCCGGGCTGGGACTGGTTGGTGTCCTGTTCCAGCAGGTGCTGCGTAATCCGCTGGCGGAACCGACCACCCTTGGCGTCGCCACCGGTGCGCAGCTGGGGATAACGGTCACCACGTTATGGGCTATTCCCGGCGTGCTGGCGTCGCAATTCGCCGCGCTGGCCGGGGCCTGTCTGGTGGGCGCGCTGGTGTTTGGCGTCTCGTGGGGCAAGCGCCTGTCGCCGGTAACGCTGATCCTGGCGGGGCTGGTGGTCAGCCTTTACTGTGGCGCGCTTAACCAGCTGATGGTGATTTTCCATCACGACCAGCTGCAAAGCATGTTCCTGTGGAGCACCGGGACGCTGACGCAGACCGACTGGAGCGTGGCGCAGCGCCTGTGGCCGCAGCTGCTTGGCGGGGCAATACTCACCTTGCTGCTGCTGCGGCCGCTGACCCTGATGGGGCTCGATGACGGGGTGGCGCGTAACCTCGGGCTGGCGCTGTCCCTGGCGCGCCTCGGCGCCCTGACGCTGGCGATCGTCATCAGCGCGTTGCTGGTGAACGCGGTAGGGATTATCGGCTTTATCGGCCTGTTCGCGCCGCTGCTGGCGAAAATGCTTGGCGCCCGTCGGCTGCTGGCGCGGCTGCTGCTGGCGGCGCTGATCGGCGCGCTGCTCCTGTGGCTTTCCGATCAGGTGATCCTCTGGCTGAGCCGGGTATGGCGGGAAGTCTCCACCGGCTCGGTCACCGCCCTGATTGGCGCGCCGCTGCTGCTGTGGCTGCTGCCGCGGTTGCGCAGCATCAGCGCCCCGGTGATGAACGGCGGCGATAATGTGCAGCCTGAGCGCTATCATGTGCAATGGTTTGTTCTCGCAGGCGTCGCGTTGCTGCTGCTGGCGGTGAGCGTGGCGCTGGCCTTTGGTCGCGATGCCCACGGCTGGCTGTGGGCCCACGGCGATCTGCTGGAGCAACTGCTGCCCTGGCGCTGGCCGCGGGTGCTGTCGGCGCTGTTCGCCGGGGTCATGCTGGCGGTCGCCGGCTGTATTATCCAGCGCCTGACCGGCAACCCGATGGCCAGCCCGGAAGTGCTGGGCATCAGCTCCGGCGCGGCTTTTGGCGTGGTGCTGATGCTGTTCTTCGTGCCTGGCGACGCCTTTGGCTGGCTGCTGCCGGCCGGCAGCCTTGGCGCGGCGGCCACCTTGCTGATCATTATGCTCGCCGCCGGGCGCGGCGGCTTCTCGCCGCATCGGATGCTGCTGGCGGGGATGGCGCTGAGCACCGCCTTCACTATGCTGCTGATGATGCTGCAGGCCAGCGGCGATCCGCGTATGGCGCAGATCCTGACGTGGATCTCGGGGTCGACATATAGCGCGACGCCGGAGAGGGTGGTGCGTAGCGGCGCGGTAATGCTGGCGCTGCTGGCGCTGGCGCCGCTCTGTCGTCGCTGGTTAACCATCCTGCCGCTGGGCGGGGAGGCGGCGCGAGCGGTGGGCATGGCGCTGACGTCATCGCGGATTGTTCTGCTGCTGCTGGCGGCCTGCCTGACGGCGGCGGCGACGCTGACCATCGGCCCGCTGAGCTTTGTCGGGCTGATGGCGCCGCATATCGCGCGGATGATGGGCTTCCGGCGAACCCTACCGCATATGGTGATTTCAGGGCTGACTGGCGGGCTGCTGCTGGTCTTCGCCGACTGGTGCGGACGGATGATGATGTTCCCGTATCAGATCCCGGCGGGGCTACTGTCGACCTTTATCGGCGCGCCTTACTTTATTTATTTGCTGAGAAAGCAGAGTCGCTAACGGTCCTGGATGGCTTCAACATCCCCGGTGGCGCTATCGCTTACCGGGGCTACAGCGCTGTGCGATTTGGTAGCCCGGATAAGGCGCAATGCGCCTCCTCCGGGAAAATCCCTGCGCCACCAGGCATTCAAGCACCTTACAGCTTGGCAAATACCCGACGCGCGGCGTCGATGGTGTTGTCGATATCTTCTTCGCTGTGGGCCACGGACATAAAGCCGGCCTCAAACGCTGACGGCGCCAGGTACACGCCTTCCTCCAGCATCAGATGGAAGAAGCGCTTGAAGCGTTCAACGTCGCACTTCACCACGTCCTGATAGCAGGTGACGGTTTCGGCATCGGTAAAGAAGATGCCGAACATGCCGCCGACGTTATTGACCACCAGCGGGATCCCGGCGTCACGTGCCGCATCCAGCAGGCCTTGCGCCAGCTGGTTAGTCAGTTCAGTCAGGGTTTCATGGACCCCCGGCTGCGCCACTTCGTTCAGGCAGGCGAAGCCAGCCGCCATGGCGATCGGGTTGCCGGAGAGGGTGCCCGCCTGATAGACCGGACCGGTGGGAGCCAGGGCATCCATCACCTCACGGCGGCCGCCGAAGGCGCCTACCGGCATCCCGCCGCCGATGATTTTCCCCAGACAGGTCAGATCCGGCTCCACGCCGTAGTAAGCCTGAGCGCCTGCCAGCGCCACGCGGAAGCCGGTCATCACTTCGTCGATAATCAGCAGGGCGCCAAATTCGTCGCACAGGGCGCGCAGGCCCGGCAGGAATTCCGGCTGCGGCGGAATGCAGTTCATATTTCCGGCCACCGGCTCGACGATGATGCAGGCGATCTCCTGCGGATACTGCTCGAACGCCGCGCGCACCGAGGCGAGGTCGTTATAAGTGCAGGTCAGGGTATGTTTGGCGAAATCGGCCGGGACGCCCGGCGAGTTCGGCTGGCCGAGGGTCAACGCGCCGGAACCGGCTTTCACCAGCAGGCAGTCGGCATGGCCGTGGTAGCAGCCTTCGAACTTAATGATTTTGTCGCGTCCGGTGAAGCCGCGCGCCAGGCGAATGGCGCTCATGGTGGCTTCGGTACCGGAGTTCACCATCCGCACCATATCCATGGTCGGCACCAGCTCGGTCACCAGGGCCGCCATTTTCACTTCCATTTCGGTCGGCGCGCCAAAGCTCAGGCCGCGGGATGCCGCCTCGATCACCGCATTGCGAATAGCCGGGTGGTTGTGGCCCAGCACCATCGGACCCCAGGAACCGACATAATCGATATAGGCTTTCCCATCCACGTCATAGAGGTAAGCGCCATCCGCGCGTTCGATAAACAGCGGTGTGCCGCCGACGCCGGTGAAAGCGCGCACCGGCGAGTTAACGCCGCCGGGGATCAGTTCGCGCGCAGCGTGGTACAGATTTTCAGATTTGCTCATGGCCAGGGTCCTGGTTCGTGAAAAATGTTTTATCGGCTATTCTAAGTTATTCCAGGATGGTTATGAAAGTTTTGCCCAATTGAAACAATGTGCCGCAAGGGCATTTTTTTGACGACGCAGCGCGCCGGGACGGCTAAAATGCCGCTCTCTTCATTTGTATTACCAATAATTGATAACGGCATGAAAGCAGAAACTCCCTCTTTTGAAGCACATCAGTTTGTGCGGGTGCGTCGCGGCGATGCGGTGCGCCGTCTGATTCAACGCGATAAAACGCCGCTGGCGGTGCTGTTTATGGCGGCAGTGGTCGGCACGCTGGCGGGGCTGGTGGGCGTCGCCTTTGAAAAGAGCGTGAACTGGGTGCAGAACCAGCGGATCGGCGCGCTGGCGCAGGTGGCGGACCACTGGTATCTGGTCTGGCCGCTGGCGTTTATCCTGTCGGCGCTGCTGGCGATGGTCGGCTATTTTCTGGTGCGTCGCTTTGCGCCGGAGGCCGGCGGCTCCGGGATTCCGGAAATTGAGGGCGCGCTGGAGGAGCTGCGGCCGGTGCGCTGGTGGCGCGTGCTGCCGGTGAAATTCGTTGGCGGCATGGGGACCCTTGGCGCCGGGATGGTGCTGGGTCGTGAAGGACCGATGGTACAGCTTGGCGGCAACATTGGGCGCATGGTGCTGGACGTTTTCCGCATGCGCAGTCCGGAAGCGCGGCATACGCTGTTGGCGACCGGTGCGGCGTCGGGGCTTTCGGCGGCCTTTAATGCGCCGCTGGCCGGTATTCTGTTTATCATCGAAGAGATGCGCCCGCAGTTCCGCTACAATCTGATCTCCATTAAAGCGGTGTTTACCGGCGTGATCATGTCGAGCATTGTGTTTCGCATTTTCAACGGCGAAGCGGCGATCATTGAGGTGGGTAAACTAAGCAACGTCCCGGTAAATACCCTATGGCTGTATCTGGTGCTGGGCATGCTGTTTGGCTGCTTTGGCCCGCTGTTTAATTTTCTGGTGCTGCGCACTCAGGATCTGTTCCAGCGCATCCACGGCGGCAACATCAAAAAATGGGTGTTTATTGGCGGATTAATCGGCGGGCTCTGCGGTCTGCTGGGGCTGATGCAGCCCTCCGCGGTGGGCGGTGGCTTTAACTTGATCCCTATCGCCGCTGCCGGTAACTTCTCCGTCGGACTGCTGCTGTTTATCTTTATTGCCCGCGTGGTGACCACGCTGATCTGCTTCTCTTCCGGCGCGCCAGGGGGGATTTTCGCGCCTATGTTGGCGCTCGGCACGCTGCTGGGCACGGCGTTCGGCATGGCGGCTATTCCGCTGTTTCCGGCCTACCATCTCGATGCCGGCACCTTCGCGATTGCCGGTATGGGAGCGCTGCTCGCCGCCTCGGTGCGTGCGCCGCTGACCGGGATCGTGCTGGTGCTGGAGATGACCGATAACTATCAGCTCATTTTGCCAATGATTATTACCTGCCTTGGCGCAACACTACTGGCGCAATTCCTCGGCGGTAAGCCTTTGTATTCGACCATTCTGCAGCGTACTCTGGCGAAGCAGGAAGCCGAGCAGGCGGCAAAAGCGCAGCAGGCTCCCCGGGAGAATACTTGAACGATTTACCAGGGTATTAGATAATGGCTCAAAAGGTCCGGTTATTCTTTAACCGGCCGGAAGTATCAATGGGAGCAGAAAATGAGTGATGACGTAGCGTTGCCGCTGGAGTTTACCGAAGCCGCAGCCAATAAAGTAAAACACCTGATTGCGGATGAAGATAATCCGAACCTGAAACTGCGCGTGTATATCACCGGCGGCGGTTGCAGCGGTTTCCAGTATGGCTTCACCTTTGACGATCAGGTGAACGAAGGGGATATGACCATTGAGAAACAGGGCGTCGGCCTGGTGGTTGACCCGATGAGCCTGCAGTATCTGGTCGGCGGCTCGGTCGACTATACCGAAGGGCTGGAAGGTTCGCGCTTTATCGTGACCAATCCGAACGCGAAAAGCACCTGCGGCTGCGGCTCCTCGTTCAGCGTTTAAAGCGAGTTCTCCCCCAGCGGGAGGGAGCAAACCCTAAAAACGGTAACCTTAAGGTTACCGTTTTGCTTTTATTACCGACCGTTATCGTCCAGGGCAAACGTCGGCAGCTTCAGATGCCAGCGAATAGCCGCCAGACGAATTACCAGGGTGACCACCATCCCCATCATTGCCGAATTCTCCAGCGGGAGATGAAAGGTGTCGTGTGCCGTGGCGTGGACAATACCGCCGACGATACAGGCGGTGGCGTAGATTTCGGTACGCAGAATCATAGGAATTTCCCGCGCCAGCACGTCGCGAATAATCCCGCCGCCGACGCCGGTCACCACCCCCATGCACACCGCGACCAGCGGGCCGCTGCCAGCGAGAAAAGCTTTATTGACGCCAATGCCGACAAACACCGCCAGACCGACGGCATCAAGAACGGGCAGGATCCATTTCGGCAGCCGGCGAGGCTGGCGGACCAGCAGGATGGTCAGCATGCTGGTGACCATCGCCACCACCAGATCGGTGGGATCTTTGACCCAGAATACCGGGCCATTCGCCAGCGCCATGTCGCGGATGGTCCCGCCGCCTACCGCCGTCACTACCCCTAACACCAGCACGCCGAATGGGTCCATACGCAGTTTTCCGGCCAGCAGTACGCCGGAGATCGCGAAGACAGCTGTGCCAATAATATCCAGCCAATAGACAAGCATCGTTGATTCCCACTGAACATCCGGTGTGCCGGATGATTATTTTACCTGGTCAAGCGCCGCACAAAGTTGTTTGGCGGCGAGGATAATACGTGGGCCGGCGCGTTCAAACCAGTCGCTGTGTAACGCAATCAACGAAATGGTGAGCTGATGTTGCCAAAAGCGCTGCGCTTCGGCAATGCGGCTGGCATCCCCGGTGACCACGATCGCCTGCGGCTGGCGGGCCAGCACCTGTTCGCGGCTCACCTGCGGCCAGGGAACGCGGCTGGTGGCGAAGATATTCTCGCCGCCGCAAAGCCTTAGCACCTGATCCTGAATCGAACCGGGGCCGCTGGTGAACAGCGGTACGGAGCCGAACTGCAGGAAGACGCGTTTCTTCGGCGCGTTGGCATAGCGCGCTTTCAACGCATCGTATTCCTGCTGCATCGCCTGCGCCGCCTGCTGTGCTTTTTCCGGCTGCGGGCTCCACTGCGCCAGCTCACGCAGGGTAGCGATGATCTCTTCTATGGTCGAGGTCTGTACCCACAGGACGTGAATACCCAGAGACTGCAGCTGGTTAACCTGGCGTTCGGCATTGCCCCCGCGCCAGGCCAGCACCACGTCTGGCTTGAGCGCCACGATGCGTTCCAGGTTCATTCCCTGCCAGCTGGCAACCTGTTCGATCGTTTTGGCCTGCGAAGGATAATCGGAATAGCTGCTGACGCCGACCGGCGTGATCCCGGCGGCAAAGGCCAGTTCGGTATTGGCGGGGGAGAGGGTGATCACCCGCGGCGCGGCCAGAAGCCACGCCGGGGCGAGTAACAGCAGCGCGGCAAGCGCGAAGGATAGCGACTTAGCCACGTGCCAGGTTCTGTACCAGATTCTCCACCATCAGGGTGGACTGTCTGGCGGCGACCGCAAGGAACTCCTCAAAGCTGAGGTGGGACTGCTGGTCGGCCACGTCGGAGATAGCGCGAACCACCACGAAGGGAACCTTAAAGTTATGGCAGACGTGGGCGATGGCGGTCGCTTCCATTTCCACGGCGATCGCCTGCGGGAAATTATGGCGGATCTTCGCCAGACCGACAGAGCCGTTAATGAAGGCATCCCCGCTAACGATGAGGCCGCGAACGGCGTTGAGATCTAACGCTTTAATGCAGCTCTCTGCGGCGGCCACCAGTTTTTCATCCGCCTTAAAACCCGCCGGGCAGCCAGGGAGCTGGCCGTATTCATAGCCGAAGGCGGTGACGTCGGCGTCGTGGTAGCGCGCTTCATCGGAGACGACGATATCGCCGACCTTCAGCGTCGACGCCAGGCCGCCGGCAGAACCGGTATTAATGATCACGTCAGGCTGGCAGCGCTCCAGCAGCAGGGTCGCGCCCATCGCCGCCGCTACTTTTCCGATACCAGACTTCAGCAGAGCGACGTCAACGCCGTGAAGTTGGCCGGTATAGATTTCGCTTCCGCCAATGGTGATGGTCTGGCGGTTTTCGATTTTGTCGCGCAGAAGGGTAACTTCTTCTTCCATAGCGCCAATAATGCCAATTTTCATAGATTTACTCGCGATGTGTCAGGTTTAGTTGCATAGTCTATCATGCGCTTAAGGGGAAGCGTATTGCTCGCGCGGGAGAGGCTATGGCAAAGATTGATTTTCGCAACAAGATAAACTGGCGTCGACGCTTCCGTTCGCCGCCGCGGGTGGAGACGGAGCGCGACATCCTGCGGATCTTTGAAAGCGATCGGGGACGGATCGTCAACTCGCCGGCAATCCGCCGCCTGCAGCAAAAAACTCAGGTCTTCCCGCTCGAGCGCAACGCGGCGGTGCGCACTCGCCTGACCCACTCGCTGGAGGTGCAGCAGGTGGGGCGCTATATCGCCAAAGAGGTGCTGAGCCGGCTGAAAGAGCTGAGGCTGCTGGAAGAGTATGGCCTGGAAGAGCTGACCGGGCCATTCGAGAGCGTGGTGGAGATGGCCTGCCTGATGCACGATATCGGCAATCCCCCGTTTGGCCATTTTGGCGAAGCGGCGATTAACGACTGGTTCCGTCAGCGCCTGGCGCCCGGCGATGCGCTCGGGCAGCCGCTGACCGACGATCGCTGCGAAGTGCAGGCCTTACGCCTGCATGACGGAGAGACATCGCTTAATGCGCTGCGCCGTAAAGTGCGCCAGGATCTCTGCAGCTTTGAGGGCAACGCGCAGGGCATTCGTCTGGTCCATACGCTAATGCGTATGAACCTGACCTGGGCGCAGGTGGGATGTATCCTGAAATATACTCGTCCGGCGTGGTGGTCTGAGGAGACGCCGGCCAGCCACAGTTATTTAATGAAGAAACCTGGCTATTATTTAGCCGAAGAAGAGTATGTCGCGCGTTTGCGTAAAGAACTGGATCTCGCGCCTTACAATCGGTTTCCATTAACCTGGATTATGGAGGCTGCGGATGACATCTCATATTGCGTCGCGGATCTCGAGGACGCGGTGGAAAAACGTATTTTTAGCGCAGAACAGCTCTATCAGCATCTTTACGACGCCTGGGGCAGTCATGAAAAAGGCTCGTTATTTTCGCAGGTAGTAGAAAATGCCTGGGAGAAATCGCGAGCCAATTATCTGAAGCAGAGCGCGGAAGATCAGTTTTTTATGTATTTGCGGGTGAATACGCTGAATAAGCTGGTGCCCTACGCGGCGCGCCGATTTATTGACAACCTACCGGCAATCTTCACAGGGGACTTTAATCATGCGTTGCTGGAGGACGACAGCGATTGCAGTCAGCTACTGGAGCTCTATAAAAATGTGGCGATGAAACAGGTCTTTAGCCATCCGGATGTTGAGCAGCTGGAATTGCAGGGCTACCGGGTGATCAGCGGCCTGTTGGATATCTATCAGCCGCTGCTGAAATTATCGCTGGAGGATTTCAGCGAATTAGTAGCGCAGGAGCGGGTACGACGTTTACCCATTGCCTCCCGGCTGTATCAGAAACTTTCGACCCGTCACCGGCTGGCCTATGTTGAAGCGGTAAATAAACTGGCGCGTACGGCGCCCGAATTTGCGCTGATGGAATACTATTATCGCTGCCGTCTGATTCAGGACTATATCAGCGGGATGACGGATTTGTATGCGTGGGATGAATATCGGCGTCTCATGGCGGTGGAATAGGCTGGAGTTTTGTAAAGATGGACAATAAATTTTTACTTTTTCCAGAAACTTAATTCCGGAACTTAGCGTTATAAAATGACTCTGATAGTCACGTACACAGCAACTTTCGTTACCTGATATTGAGATTGAAACTGATGAAAAAAACCACGTTAGCAATGAGTGCACTGGCTCTGAGTTTAGGTCTGGCGTTGTCCCCGCTCTCTGCGAGCGCGGCAGAAACGGCATCTTCGGCCACTAATGCACAGCAGATGCCAAGCCTGGCCCCGATGCTGGAGAAGGTGATGCCGTCGGTGGTGAGCATTAACGTTGAAGGTAGCACCACCGTTAATACTCCACGGATGCCACGCAACTTCCAGCAGTTCTTTGGCGATAATTCGCCGTTCTGCCAGGATGGTTCTCCTTTCCAGAGTTCGCCGTTTTGCCAGGGCGGCGGACAGGGCGGTCAGCCTGACGGCGGCCAGCAGCAGAAATTTATGGCGCTGGGCTCCGGCGTCATCATTGATGCCGCCAAAGGGTATGTGGTGACCAACAACCACGTCGTGGACAACGCCACCACGATTAAGGTTCAGCTGAGCGATGGCCGTAAGTTTGATGCCAAAGTCGTCGGCAAAGATCCGCGCTCTGATATCGCGCTGATTCAGATTCAGGAGCCAAAAAACCTGACGGCGATTAAGCTTGCCGACTCCGATGCGCTGCGCGTCGGTGATTACACCGTGGCTATCGGCAACCCGTTCGGTCTGGGCGAAACCGTGACCTCCGGGATTGTCTCCGCGCTGGGCCGTAGCGGCCTCAACGTGGAAAACTACGAAAACTTTATCCAGACCGATGCGGCGATTAACCGCGGGAACTCCGGCGGCGCGCTGGTGAACCTCAACGGCGAGCTGATCGGTATCAACACCGCCATTCTGGCGCCGGACGGCGGCAACATCGGTATCGGTTTTGCTATCCCGAGCAACATGGTGAAAAACCTGACCGAGCAGATGGTGAAATATGGCCAGGTGAAACGCGGTGAGCTCGGCATTATGGGCACCGAACTGAACTCTGAGCTGGCGAAAGCGATGAAAGTCGATGCCCAGCGCGGGGCCTTCGTCAGCCAGGTAATGCCAGGTTCGGCGGCCGCGAAAGCGGGCATTAAAGCCGGCGATGTCATCACCTCCCTCAACGGGAAAGCGATCAGCAGCTTCGCCGCGTTGCGTGCCCAGGTCGGCACCATGCCTATCGGCAGCAAAGTTGAGCTTGGTCTGCTGCGCGACGGCAAACCGGTGACCGTGACCGTCGAACTGCAGCAGAGCAACCAGACCCAGGTTGACTCCAGCACCATCTTCAACGGGATTGAAGGGGCGGAAATGAGCAATAAGGGTCAGGATAAGGGCGTGGTGGTCAATAATGTGAAAGCCGGTACCCCGGCGGCACAGATTGGCCTCAAGAAAGGCGACGTCATCGTCGGGGCGAATCAGCAGCCGGTGAAAAACATCGCCGATCTGCGGAAAATCTTCGACGCCAAACCGTCCGTACTGGCGCTGAACATTCAGCGCGGCGACGCCTCTATCTATCTGCTGTTGCAGTAACCGCCAGCGCTCGCTTCCCAGCCCCTTCCCTCGCCGAGGGCAGGGGCTTTTTTCGTTCTGTGACCGCCCCCACAACTCCACATATCTCACCCCGGCTTAGTGCAAATGCACAATGCAGCGCGACGATGACTCTTTTATGCTGGTGCCCAGCAAAGGGGAGGACTACATGGCTGGCTGGCATCTTGATACCAAAATGGCGCAGGATATTGTGGCGCGGACCATGCGCATCATCGATACCAATATCAACGTGATGGATGCCCGCGGGCGGATCATCGGCAGCGGCGATCGGGAAAGGATTGGTGAATTGCACGAAGGCGCGCTGCTGGTCCTCTCCCAGGGGCGGGTGGTGGATATCGACGACGCGGTCGCTCGCCATCTGCACGGGGTTCGCCAGGGGATTAACCTGCCGCTGCGCCTGGAGGGGGAGATCGTCGGGGTGATCGGCCTGACCGGCGAGCCGGAGTCGCTGCGAAAATATGGCGAGCTGGTGTGCATGACAGCAGAGATGATGCTGGAGCAGTCGCGGCTGATGCATCTCCTGGCCCAGGACAGCCGTCTGCGCGAAGAGCTGGTGATGAACCTGATTCAGGCGGAAGAGCATACCCCGGCGCTGAACGAATGGGCTCAGCGTTTAGGCATCGATCTCAATCAGCCGCGCGTGGTGGCGATGATTGAGGTAGACAGCGGTCAGCTCGGCGTGGACAGCGCGATGGCGGAACTGCAACAGTTACAGAACGCGCTGACCACCCCCGATCGCAATAATCTGGTGGCCATTGTCTCGCTCACGGAAATGGTGGTGCTGAAACCGGCGCTGAACAGCTTTGGCCGCTGGGACGCTGACGATCACGTCCGGCGCGTCGAGCAGCTTATCGCCAGGATGAAAGAGAATGGCCAGCTGCGCTTTCGCGTGGCGCTGGGCAACTTCTTCACCGGCCCAGGAAGTATCGCCCGCTCTTACCGTACCGCACGGACGACGATGATGGTTGGCAAGCAGCGGATGCCGGAGAGCCGCAGTTATTTCTATCAGGATCTAATGCTGCCGGTGCTGCTTGACAGCCTGCGCGGCGGCTGGCAGGCCAATGAGCTGGCCCGTCCGCTGGCGCGTTTGAAGGCCATGGACAACAACGGGCTGCTGCGGCGGACGCTGCAGGCGTGGTTTCGCCATAACGTGCAGCCGCTGGCGACGTCAAAGGCGCTGTTTATTCATCGCAATACGCTGGAGTACCGGTTGAACCGTATCTCGGAGCTGACCGGCCTGGATCTCGGTAGCTTTGACGACAGGCTGCTGCTGTATATCGCGCTGCAGCTGGACGAACAACGCTAAGACGTGGAGGCAAAAAAATGCCGGGCAGCGACGCGCCATACCCGGGCTGGACGATGCATGCTGTTTGGAGTGGATAGAGACCACCAGCCCGGCCAGGCAACGCGCCGCCGGGATGCTCTTACTTACGGGTGAGCTTTTCCAGATCGGCTTCGATTTCGCTGATCTTATTGGTGACCACGCTTTCCAGATGGCGTAAATCGTCGAGGATTTTACGCTTGAGATCGATTTCAGTGCGATCGCGCTGGCAGATCTGATCCAGCTCGTCGATAACGTAGCGCAGATTGGGGCTGATCTCTTGGACCTCTTTGTAGCCCTGGCCGACGCCGTCGGCGACGACGGTTTTGCGCTGACGCGGATATTTGAACTTCACGCTCTTGGCGAAGAATTCGCCTTTGTCTTTCTGAAAATAGATTTTCAGAATATCGTTGTTAGCTTCCTGCCGCAGGCTATAGCGATCGATCTCATCAGGGTTGGTAATGCCAAGACTTTTCAGATTATCGTACATAACGGTACCTTTGATAGCATCATAACCATTGAATAATTAACGAAAAAATCCATTTTCGCCAGCATCAAATATAAAAAAAGCGGGATATCTCCCGCTTTTTATTTGCTTTAGTCGATGGTGCGCAGCAGTTCGTTAATGCCGACCTTGCCGCGGGTTTTGGCATCGACTTTCTTCACAATCACCGCGCAGTACAGGCTGTATTTACCATCTTTCGACGGCAGGTTGCCTGAGACCACCACCGAGCCAGCCGGTACGCGGCCGTAGAAGACTTCGCCGGTTTCGCGATCGTAGATTTTGGTGCTCTGACCGAGGTAAACGCCCATGGAGATGACGGAGCCTTCTTCGACAATCACCCCTTCAACCACTTCAGAGCGCGCGCCGATGAAGCAGTTATCTTCGATGATGGTCGGGTTCGCCTGCAGCGGCTCCAGTACGCCACCGATGCCGACACCGCCGGACAGATGCACGTTTTTACCGATCTGCGCGCAGGAGCCGACGGTGGCCCAGGTATCAACCATGGTGCCTTCGTCAACGTAGGCGCCGATGTTAACGTAGGACGGCATCAGCACAGTGTTGCGGGCGATGAACGCGCCCTGGCGCACGGCGGCCGGCGGCACCACGCGGAAACCTTCTTTCTGGAAACGCGCTTCGTCGTAGTCAGCGAATTTCATCGGCACTTTATCGAAGTAGCGGCTTTCCGCACCATCGATAACCTGGTTATCGTTAATACGGAAAGAGAGCAGTACCGCCTTCTTCAGCCACTGATGCGTCACCCACTGACCGTCGATCTTCTCAGCGACGCGCAGCGCGCCGGAATCAAGAAGGGCGATAACCTGGTTAACCGCTTCGCGGGTCACGGTATCCACATTAGCCGGCGTAATGTCGGCGCGACGCTCGAAAGCGGACTCAATAACGTTCTGTAACTGCTGCATTGTTTCTTTCCATTTACTAAAAAAAATACGTCACCCTTTATCGTTTGGATTGAGGGCCGCTGTCAACCGTTGTTGCACTTCTTGTTGCAGCTCATTATTAAGGGCACGCCGGTCGGCGGTGGCGATTATAAATAAATCTTCTACTCGCTCACCAATTGTCGTAATTCGCGCCCCGTGAAGCGATATCCCGAGGTCGGCGAACACCTGCCCGACGCGGGCGAGCAGCCCGGGCTGGTCGAGCGCTATCAGCTCCAGAAACGATTTTCGGTCGGTATGGGTCGGCAGGAAATTCACCTCGGTGTCCACGGAAAAATGGCGTAGCTTTGCCGCCTGACGACGCGGGGCCGGAGGCTGCCAGCTGCGCTGAGTGATGGTCTGCTCCAGCCCCTGGCGGATCGCCTCGTGGCGGTCGGCGGAAAGGGGGCTGCCGTCGGGCTCAAGGACGATAAAGGTATCCATCGCCATACCGTCGCGGGTGGTGAAGATCTGCGCGTCGTGGACGCTGAGGTTGCGACGGTCAAGTTCGCCACACACCGCGGCGAACAGGTAAGGGCGATCCGGGCTCCAGATAAAAATCTCCGTACCGCCGCGGGTGGCCTGCGAGCTCAGCAGGATCATCGGCTTATTCAGATCGTGGCGCAGCAGGTTGCGGGCGTGCCAGGCGAGCTGCGTCGGCGTATGTCGCACGAAATAGTTGGCGCGGCAGCGGTTCCAGATCTGATGCAGCGCCTCTTCATTAATATTGTCCATCCGCAGCAGGGCCAGCGCCTGCAGCTGATGGTGACGCACTCGTTCGCGCATGTCCGGGGTGCTTTGCATGCCGCGACGCAGCTGCTTCTCGGTGGCGAAATAGAGTTCACGCAGCAGGCTCTGCTTCCAGCTGTTCCACAAGGTTTCGTTGGTGGCGCAGATATCGGCGACGGTCAGACACACCAGATAGCGCAGACGATTTTCCGTTTGCACCTCCTCGGCGAACTGCTTAATCACCTCCGGATCCTGAATATCGCGCCGCTGGGCGGTGACCGACATCAGCAGGTGGTGACGCACCAGCCAGGCGACCAGCTGCGTTTCGCGCGAGTTCAGCCCGTGCAGCTCGGCAAACTTCAGCACATCCTGCGCGCCGAGGATCGAGTGGTCGCCGCCGCGCCCTTTGGCGATGTCGTGGAACAGGGCGGCAATTAAGATCAGCTCCGGGTGCGTTAAGCGCGGCCACAGCTCCACGCACAGCGGGTGGCGGCTGCGGGTTTCTTCTTTGGCAAAGCTTTCCAGCTTGAGCATCACCCGGACGGTGTGTTCATCGACGGTGTAGGCGTGAAACAGGTCGAACTGCATCTGGCCGACGATATGCGACCACTGCGGCATATAGGCCCACAGTACGCTGTGGCGATGCATCGGCAGCAGCCCGCGACTTACCGCCCCCTGATGGCGCAGCATACTGAGAAAGAGCGTGCGCGCCTCCGGGATATAGCACAGCGGCTGGGTGAGATGACGGCGGGCGTGGCGCAGATGGCGCAACGTCGTTGAGTAGATGCCGGTGATGGTGCTGTTGCGCACCATGATATAAAACATGCGCAGAATGGCCTGCGGTTCGCGAATAAACAGCGTGTCGTCACGCAGATCGATAAGGGTGCCTCGCAGCTGGAAATCATCATCGATCGGGCGTGGTTTTTCATCCTCGGTCAGGGCGAGGATAGCCTCCTCAAACAGCTGAAGCAGCATCTGATTCAGCTCGCTCACCCGGCGGGTAACGCGGAAGAAGTCCTTCATCATGTGTTCAATCGGCTGGTTGCCGTCGCCTTCATAGCCTAGCCGGCGGGCCACGCTGAGCTGGCGGTCGAAAAGCAGACGGTTGTCATAGCGCGTGAGTTCGAGATGCAGCGCGAAACGGATGTGCCACAGCTGATGCAGACACTCATTGAGTTCATTGCGCTCGGCTTCGGTCAGAAAGCCGAAGCCGACCATCTCATCCATTGAGGTGGCGCCGAAATGGCGGCGAGCCACCCACTGTAGCGTATGGATATCGCGCAAGCCGCCGGGGCTGCTTTTCACGTCCGGCTCGAGGTTATAGCTGGTGCCATGATAGCGCTGATGACGGACGTTCTGCTCTTCGACCTTGGCGGCGAAGAACTTTTCCGATGGCCAGAAGCCGTCGCTAAAAATATGTTTTTGCAGTTCAAGGAACAGCGCGACGTCGCCGATCAGCAGGCGCGATTCGATTAAGTTGGTGGCAACGGTCAGATCCGAGAGACCTTCCAGCAGGCACTCTTCGAGGGTGCGTACGCTGTGGCCCACCTCCAGCTTGACGTCCCACAGCAGGGTGAGTAGTTCGCCGACTTTTTGCGCCTGGTCGTCCGGCAGTTTTTTACGACTGAGGATCAGCAGATCGACGTCTGAGAGCGGGTGCAGTTCGCCACGGCCATAGCCGCCGACGGCGACCAGCGCCAGGTCGCTGACGGATTCAAAACCGCAGGCGATCCATAATCGCTGCAGCAACTGGTCGATAAATTCGGTGCGCGCCGCGATGAGCTGCTCCGCGACGATGCCGGAGTCAAACGCCTCGCCCAGCCAGTGCTGGAAGGTATCGATGTGCGCCTTGATTGCGGCACAGTTCAGATCGCCCTGCGGCCAACTCACCGGGTGTTCCGGCGGGACGGGCAGGAGAGGGGAGGCTGTGTCAGGTAATGAGTTGCTCATCGCGTCACCATAAGAAAAAACTATCTAATAAAAAAGCCGGCGGGCGCCGGCTTTTCATCATTCATCGTGCGAGATTATCGCCGGGATGGTGTCATCCTTGCGTAGCGTCAGAATTTCGCAGCCGTTGTCTGTCACCACAATAGTATGCTCGTACTGCGCAGACAAGCTCCGGTCTTTGGTTTTCACCGTCCAGCCGTCTTTCATGCTGCGGATCTCTTTTTTACCGGCGTTGACCATCGGCTCGATGGTGAAGGTCATGCCTGGTTTGAGTACGACGTTGGTCTCCGGCGAATCGTAGTGCAGCACCTGAGGTTCTTCATGGAAGCCGCGGCCGATACCGTGCCCGCAGTACTCGCGAACCACGGAGAAACCTTCGGCTTCCACAAATTTCTGGATCGCCGCGCCGATCGCGCGCAGGTTGATGCCTGGCTTCACCATTCTCAGCGCCAGGTACAGGCTTTCCTGAGTGATGCGGCACAGGCGCTCGCCGAGAATCGTCGGTTTGCCGACGATAAACATTTTGGAGGTATCGCCATGGAAATCATCTTTAATGACGGTCACGTCGATATTCACGATATCGCCATCTTTCAGCAGCTTGCCGTCATCAGGGATACCGTGACAGACCACTTCATTGACCGAAATGCAGACGGATTTCGGATAGCCGTGATAGCCGAGGCAGGCGGAAATGGCCTTCTGCTCGTTAACGATATAGTCGTTACAGATGCGGTCCAGTTCGCCGGTGCTGACGCCCGGTTTTACGTAGGGTTCGATCATTTCCAGCACTTCGGCGGCCAGGCGGCCGGCAACGCGCATTTTTTCGATGTCTTCAGATGTCTTAATAGAGATAGCCATGGAGTATGTCCAGCAGTGTCGATATTTTCGACAATAATAGAGTAAGTCCTGTCAATGGTAACAGTCCGGGCAGGCTGGTGCCAAACTGAGAATCATTAACAGCACGCGACGTCAACAAGAGTTGGTGTCTGGATGGATTTTGTGGTATAAAGCGCGCCGGACTTCCGTTCCATCTCAGATACACAAGGATGGACGTAAGCGACATAGCTCACTTTGTGTAATAACACACACGTATCGGCACATATTCCGGGGTGCCCTTCGGGGTCGGTAATATGGGATACGTGGAGGCATAACCCCAATTTAATCTATAGAGGTTTTAAACATGGCAACTGTTTCCATGCGCGACATGCTCAAGGCTGGTGTTCACTTCGGTCACCAGACCCGTTACTGGAACCCGAAAATGAAGCCTTTCATCTTCGGCGCGCGTAACAAAGTTCACATCATCAACCTTGAGAAAACCGTACCGATGTTCAACGAAGCTCTGGCTGAACTGAACAAGATCGCTGCTCGTAAAGGTAAAATCCTTTTCGTTGGTACTAAGCGCGCTGCAAGCGAAGCGGTAAAAGACGCTGCTCTGAGCTGCGATCAGTTCTTCGTGAACCATCGCTGGCTGGGCGGTATGCTGACTAACTGGAAAACCGTTCGTCAGTCCATCAAACGTCTGAAAGACCTGGAAACTCAGTCCCAGGACGGTACTTTCGACAAGCTGACCAAGAAAGAAGCGCTGATGCGCACTCGTGAGCTGGACAAGCTGGAAAACAGCCTGGGCGGTATCAAAGATATGGGCGGCCTGCCGGACGCACTGTTCGTTATCGACGCTGACCACGAGCACATCGCTATCAAAGAAGCAAACAACCTGGGCATCCCGGTATTTGCTATCGTTGATACCAACTCTGATCCGGACGGCGTAGACTTCGTTATCCCGGGTAACGACGATGCAATCCGCGCAGTAAGCCTGTACCTGGGCGCTGTTGCTGCTACCGTTCGTGAAGGTCGCTCTCAGGACCTGGCTTCTCAGGCGGAAGAAAGCTTCGTAGAAGCTGAATAATAAGGTTTAAGCCCTTATTAGTACCGTGTATGAATAGGGGCCCATTATCGGCCCCTTTTTTCAATTTACGCTGTTTGGCCGTTGGCCGGGCAGTATCCACATCTCCCGAGGATTTTAGAATGGCTGAAATTACCGCTTCCCTGGTAAAAGAGCTGCGCGAACGTACTGGCGCAGGCATGATGGATTGCAAAAAAGCGCTGACTGAAGCGAATGGCGACATCGAGCTGGCAATCGAAAACATGCGTAAATCCGGCGCGATCAAAGCGGCGAAGAAAGCAGGCAACGTGGCTGCTGACGGCGTGATCAAAACCAAAATCGAAGGCAACTACGGTTACATTCTGGAAGTTAACTGCCAGACTGACTTCGTTGCTAAAGATGGTGGTTTCCAGGCATTTGCCGACAAAGTACTGGACGCCGCTGTTGCAGGTAAAATCTCCGACGTTGAAGTTCTGAAAGCGCAGTTCGAAGAAGAACGTGTTGCGCTGGTTGCTAAAATCGGCGAGAACATCAACATCCGTCGTATCGCTGTTCTGGAAGGCGACGTTCTGGGCAGCTACCAGCACGGTGCGCGTATCGGCGTTCTGGTTGCCGCTAAAGGCGCTGACGAAGAGCTGGTTAAGCAGCTGGCAATGCACGTTGCTGCAAGCAAGCCGGAATTCGTTAAGCCGGAAGACGTGTCTGCTGAAGTGGTAGAGAAAGAGTACCAGGTTCAGCTGGACATCGCGATGCAGTCCGGTAAGCCGAAAGAAATCGCAGAGAAAATGGTTGAAGGCCGCATGAAGAAATTCACCGGCGAAGTTTCTCTGACTGGTCAGCCTTTCGTTATGGAGCCGAGCAAATCTGTTGGCCAGCTGCTGAAAGAGCACAACGCTGACGTGACTGGCTTCATCCGCTTTGAAGTGGGCGAAGGCATTGAGAAAGTTGAGACTGACTTTGCAGCAGAAGTTGCTGCGATGTCCAAGCAGTCTTAATTTTTAAAAAAGGAGCCGCCTGAGGGCGGCTTCTTTTTGCGCCCATTTTGTAAATTCAGCCAACTGCTTATAGTGGCCGCGCTGAAATGCGACATACAATGTCGCCGGAATTATCACATCTCATTCGTTGACAGTCTCAGGAAAGAAACATGGCTACCAATGCAAAACCCGTCTACAAACGTATTCTGCTGAAATTAAGTGGCGAAGCGCTGCAGGGCTCAGAAGGCTTCGGTATTGATGCAAGCATACTTGACCGCATGGCTCAGGAGATCAAAGAGCTGGTTGAGCTGGGTATTCAGGTTGGCGTAGTAATTGGTGGCGGTAACCTGTTCCGTGGTGCTGGTCTGGCGAAAGCGGGTATGAACCGCGTTGTGGGCGACCACATGGGCATGCTGGCAACGGTCATGAACGGCCTCGCAATGCGTGATGCGCTCCACCGCGCCTATGTGAACGCTCGTCTGATGTCCGCCATCCCGCTGAACGGCGTATGCGACAACTACAGCTGGGCAGAGGCCATCAGCCTGCTGCGCAACAACCGCGTAGTGATCCTCTCCGCTGGTACCGGCAACCCGTTCTTTACCACCGATTCCGCAGCCTGCCTGCGCGGTATCGAAATTGAAGCCGATGTGGTGCTGAAAGCCACCAAGGTTGACGGCGTATTCACCGCTGACCCGGCAAAAGATCCTTCTGCCACCATGTACGATCAGCTGACCTACAGCGAAGTTCTGGAAAAAGAGCTGAAAGTCATGGATCTGGCGGCCTTCACCCTGGCGCGTGACCATAAATTACCGATTCGCGTCTTCAACATGAACAAACCTGGCGCCCTGCGTCGCGTGGTGATGGGCGAAAAAGAAGGCACATTGATCACGGAATAATTCCCGTCAGCGCCAAATCCGGGTAATATTCCGCTTTACTTTCGCGGGGATATTGCCCGGTGATTTTCATTAAATCTGACTATACTTAGCTCATTTTCCGACGGGTGCCCCGTCTGGTCTGACTGAGACAAGCTTTCAAGGATTCGTAACGTGATTAGCGATATCAGAAAAGATGCTGAAATCCGCATGGAAAAATGCGTCGAAGCATTCAAAAACCAAATCAGCAAAATTCGCACGGGTCGTGCTTCTCCGAGCCTGCTGGACGGGATTGTTGTTGAATACTACGGTACTCCGACCCCGCTGCGCCAGCTGGCCAGCGTCACCGTCGAAGACTCCCGTACCCTGAAAATCAACGTCTTTGACCGTTCTATGTCCGCGGCCGTTGAAAAAGCGATCATGGCCTCCGACCTCGGTCTGAACCCAAGCTCTGCCGGCAGCGATATTCGTGTCCCGCTGCCGCCGCTGACCGAAGAGCGTCGTAAAGACCTGACCAAGATCGTGCGTGGTGAAGCCGAGCAGGCGCGCGTTGCCGTGCGTAACGTTCGCCGTGACGCCAACGATAAAGTCAAAGCGCTGCTGAAAGAAAAAGAGATCAGCGAAGATGACGATCGCCGTTCTCAGGACGACGTGCAGAAAATGACTGACGCCGCCATCAAAAAAGTTGACGCGGCGCTGGCAGACAAAGAAGCGGAACTGATGCAGTTCTAATGCTCTGCCCTTACTCGGGCCAGACAGGCTCTGGCCTGAGTAAAATCTGAAACGCCGTACAGAAGACTGTACGCTCAATTCTCGGGATTGCGTTGCGACCGCTGGCCTTGTAGCCTTTAGCGCTTAGTTGAAGGCCTAATGCCGCCGCCTTATCCCCGATAGTTGCTGCGTAGGGGCTTGCTGGCGGCGTTTTGCTTTTTATTCTGTTTCCACTCTTCTGGACGTCTCATGAAGCAATTAACCGTTCTCGGTTCGACCGGCTCCATTGGCTGTAGCACGCTGGACGTGGTGCGCCATAACCCTGGTCGCTTTTCCGTCGCCGCGCTGGTCGCGGGGAAAAACGTTGACCGTATGGTTGAACAATGCCTGGAATTTACCCCCCGTTACGCGGTGATGGACGATGCGCAAAGCGCTGAGCGGTTGCGCACCCGTCTGCATGAGCATGGCAGTCGCACCGAGGTGCTGAGCGGCCAGCAGGCGGCGGCAGAGGTCGCGGCGCTGGATGAGGTCGATCAGGTCATGGCGGCAATCGTCGGCGCGGCGGGACTGGTGCCGACGCTGGCGGCGATCCGCGCCGGGAAAACGGTATTGTTAGCGAATAAAGAGTCGCTGGTGACCTGCGGTCGCTTATTCATGGAGGCGGTGCAACAGTCGGGGGCGCGATTGCTACCGGTCGATAGCGAGCATAACGCTATTTTTCAGAGTATGCCGGAGACAATTCAGCAGCATCTGGGATACGCTGATCTTGCCCGGAATGGCGTCTCGTCAATCCTGCTGACCGGCTCCGGTGGGCCTTTCCGCGAGACGGCCGTGGCTGAACTGGCGGCGATGACCCCGGATCAGGCCTGCCGTCATCCCAACTGGTCGATGGGGCGCAAGATCTCCGTCGATTCGGCCACGATGATGAACAAAGGCCTGGAATATATTGAAGCGCGCTGGCTGTTTAACGCCTCGGCCCAGCAGATGGAAGTGCTGATCCATCCGCAGTCGGTGATCCACTCGATGGTTCGCTATCAGGATGGCAGCGTGCTGGCCCAGCTTGGGGAGCCGGATATGCGTACGCCGATCGCCCATACCATGGGCTGGCCGCAGCGACTGAATTCCGGCGTTAAACCGCTGGACTTCTGTCAGTTGAGCAATCTGAGCTTCTCCGCGCCGGACTATACGCGATATCCGTGCCTGAAGCTGGCGATGGACGCGTTTGACGTCGGCCAGGCCGCGACCACGACGCTGAATG
The DNA here is from genome assembly GCF_000742135.1 of Klebsiella pneumoniae. Classification (GTDB taxonomy): domain Bacteria; phylum Pseudomonadota; class Gammaproteobacteria; order Enterobacterales; family Enterobacteriaceae; genus Klebsiella; species Klebsiella pneumoniae. The sequence goes on from NZ_KN046818.1 coordinate 714,846, forward strand.
CGGCTAATGAAGAGTCGGTTGCCGCGTTTCTGCATGGCGATATCCGCTTTACCGATATTGCGGCGGTTAACCTGGCGGTGCTGGATAAGATGGACCTGCAGGAGCCGCAAAGCATTGATGATGTTCTGGTTATCGACGCCGAGGCGCGCGCAATCGCTCACCAGCAGCTGCAGCGGTTGGTTGCGCAGGCGTAACGCGGTGATATTTGTGGGCGCAAGGCTTCGGTGATATAGTCTGCGCCACCCGATCGTTGCATTTTGTTGTTAAAGATTACGGTGGCCGTGACAAAACACGGCTTTTTTGCGTAAAGCTTTTGGTTGTTCTCTGCGATTGGCTGCAGCCCCGGCACCGGATAAAAATGCGTATCCAGCGCGGCCCGGTGGCCTCTGTTTGGTGGCTAGTTAATCCTTATTATGGACTTAAAACGCGTGATGTTGTCTGCTAATCAAACTGTCAGCGAAATATCGCCCACCCATGGCTGCCGTCATGTCGCCATTATTATGGATGGCAACGGCCGTTGGGCGAAACGGCAAGGTAAAATTCGCGCTTTCGGGCATAAGGCCGGTGCGAAATCCGTGCGTCGCGCGGTCTCCTTCGCGGCGAATAATGGGATTGAGGCGTTAACGTTATACGCGTTCAGCAGCGAAAACTGGAACCGTCCGGCTCAGGAAGTCAGTGCGCTGATGGAACTGTTCGTCTGGGCGCTGGATAGCGAAGTCAAAAGCCTGCACCGACACAATGTGCGTCTGCGGATTATTGGCGACACCACGCGCTTCAATGCGCGCCTGCAGGAGCGGATCCGCAAAGCGGAAGCGCTAACCGCAAACAATACCGGCTTAACGCTGAATATTGCAGCCAATTACGGCGGTCGCTGGGATATTACCCAGGGCGTTCGTTTGCTGGCGAAACAGGTACAGGACGGGACGCTGCTGCCTGAGCAGATCACGGAAGACATGCTGAGTCAGCAGGTCTGCATGCATGAACTGGCTCCCGTTGATTTAGTTATTAGGACCGGGGGAGAGCACCGAATAAGTAACTTTCTGATTTGGCAAATTGCCTATGCCGAACTTTACTTTACGGATGTTCTTTGGCCCGATTTTGCTGAACAGGACTTTGAAGGTGCACTCCATGCCTTTGTTAATCGAGAGCGTCGTTTCGGCGGCACTGAGCCGGGTGGCAGTCATGCCTGATGGGGGTCACTTTTGCTGAAGTATCGCCTGATATCTGCTTTCGTCTTAATCCCCATCGTCATTGCGGCATTGTTTTTATTGCCGCCGATGGGCTTTGCTATCGTCACCCTGGTGGTCTGTATGCTCGCCGCCTGGGAGTGGGGACAACTGAGCGGTTTTACCTCGACGTCGCAGCGGGTTTGGCTGGCGGTGCTGTGCGGCCTTCTGCTGGCGGCGATGCTTTTTCTGCTGCCTGAATACCATTATGACGTTCATCAACCGATGGTTGAAGGGTCGCTATGGGCCTCTTTTGCCTGGTGGATCGTCGCGTTACTGCTGGTGCTCTCATACCCGGCGTCGGCGGCATTCTGGCGCCACTCTAAGGTGCTGCGCCTCATCTTCGGCATCCTGACCATCGTCCCGTTTTTCTGGGGCATGCTGGCGCTGCGCGCCTGGCACTATGCCGATAACCACTACAGCGGCGCGCTGTGGCTGCTGTACGTCATGATCCTGGTGTGGGGCGCGGACTCTGGCGCCTATATGTTTGGTAAAATGTTTGGCAAGCACAAGCTGGCGCCGAAGGTCTCACCGGGTAAAACCTGGCAGGGCTTTTTTGGCGGTTTGCTGACCGCGGCAGTGATTTCCTGGGCCTACGGCGTGTGGGCCCATCTTGACGTCACGCCGACGGTGCTGCTGGTCTGTTCGGTGGTGGCGGCCCTGGCTTCGGTGCTGGGCGACCTGACGGAAAGTATGTTTAAGCGCGAGGCCGGCATTAAGGATAGCGGGCACTTGATTCCCGGACATGGTGGTATTCTCGATCGTATCGACAGCCTGACGGCGGCGGTGCCGGTCTTCGCCTGTCTGCTACTGTTGGTCTTCAGGACGATTTGACGGAAGGTTATATGCTGAGCGTGCTCTGGAATCTGGCGGCTTTTATCATTGCGCTTGGCGTACTGATTACGGTGCATGAGTTTGGCCATTTTTGGGTGGCGCGCCGCTGCGGTATCCGGGTTGAGCGTTTTTCTATCGGCTTCGGCAAAGCGCTGTGGCGGCGGATGGATAAGCAGGGCACAGAGTTCGTCATCGCCCTGATCCCACTGGGCGGCTACGTCAAGATGCTGGATGAGCGTGTTGAAGCGGTGGCGCCGGAGATGCGTCACTATGCCTTCAACAATAAAACCGTCGGTCAGCGTGCGGCGGTGATTGCCGCCGGCCCCATTGCTAACTTCATTTTCGCTATCTTTGCTTACTGGCTGGTCTTTATCATCGGCGTTCCCGGCGTGCGGCCGGTGGTGGGTGAAATAACGCCCAATTCGGTTGCCGCGCAAGCACAAATTGCAAAAGGAACGGAACTTAAAGCGATAGATGGTATCGAAACGCCTGATTGGGATGCGGTGCGTCTGCAGCTGGTGGCCAAAATCGGCAACCCGCAAACAATAGTTACCGTCGCCCCTTTCGGGACCAATCAGCGCCAGGATAAAATCGTCGATCTGCGGCATTGGTCGTTTGAGCCAGACAAGCAAGATCCCGTGACCTCGCTGGGGATCCAGCCGCGCAGCGCGCAGATTGATACGGTGCTGGCTGAGGTTCAGGCGGGATCGGCAGCCCAGAAAGCGGGTTTGCAAGCGGGCGACCGGATCGTTAAAGTCGATGGTCAACCGTTAACGCAGTGGATGACGTTTGTTAATCTGGTGCGCGATAATCCGGGCAAAGCGCTGGCGCTGGAGATTGAACGGCAGGGGAGTGCGCTGCCGTTAACCCTGACGCCGGATGCGAAAACGGTGAAAGGTAAGGCGGAAGGGTTCGCAGGGGTGGTGCCAAAGGTCATCCCGCTGCCTGAAGAATACAAGACAGTACGTCAGTACGGACCGTTTGCCGCCATCGCTGAAGCCACGGATAAAACCTGGCAGCTGATGTCGCTGACGGTCAGGATGCTGGGTAAATTGATAACCGGTGATGTCAAACTGAACAACCTCAGTGGGCCGATCTCTATCGCTCAGGGGGCTGGAATGTCAGCGGAGTTTGGGTTGATTTATTATCTGATGTTCCTGGCGCTGATTAGCGTGAACCTCGGAATCATCAACCTGTTCCCTCTACCCGTACTGGATGGGGGACATCTGCTGTTTTTAGCGATTGAAAAGCTGAAGGGCGGGCCGGTATCCGAGCGAGTTCAAGACTTTAGTTATCGCATTGGCTCAATACTGCTGGTGCTGTTAATGGGGCTTGCACTTTTCAATGATTTCTCTCGGTTATAAGAGAGTTTGTTAGGAAGAACGCATAATAACGATGGCGATGAAAAAGTTGCTCATAGCGTCGCTGCTGTTTAGCAGCGCGACTGTATACGGTGCTGAAGGGTTCGTGGTGAAGGACATTCATTTCGAAGGCTTGCAGCGTGTCGCTGTTGGTGCGGCCCTCCTCAGTATGCCAGTGCGTCCTGGCGATACGGTGACCGACGATGATATCAGTAACACTATTCGCGCGCTGTTTGCCACTGGCAACTTCGAGGACGTCCGCGTCCTGCGCGATGGTGATACCCTGCTGGTGCAGGTGAAAGAGCGTCCGACGATCGCCAGCATCACCTTCTCCGGCAACAAGTCGGTGAAAGATGACATGCTCAAGCAGAACCTTGAGGCCTCAGGCGTTCGGGTGGGCGAGTCGCTTGACCGCACGACCATCGCGGATATCGAGAAGGGTCTTGAAGACTTCTACTACAGCGTCGGTAAATACAGCGCCAGCGTCAAAGCAGTCGTTACGCCGCTGCCGCGTAACCGTGTCGATTTGAAGCTGGTCTTCCAGGAAGGCGTCTCCGCAAAAATTCAACAGATCAACATCGTCGGCAACCATGCGTTTTCGACCGATGAGCTGATCTCCCACTTCCAGCTGCGCGATGAGGTGCCGTGGTGGAACGTGGTCGGCGACCGTAAATACCAGAAGCAGAAGCTAGCGGGCGACCTTGAAACCCTGCGCAGCTACTACCTGGATCGCGGCTATGCCCGTTTCAACATCGATTCTACCCAGGTCAGCCTGACGCCGGATAAGAAAGGGATCTACATCACCGTCAACATCACCGAAGGCGATCAGTACAAGTTTTCCGGAGTGCAGGTGACGGGCAACCTCGCTGGCCATTCCGCGGAAATCGAAGCGCTGACTAAAGTTGAGCCAGGCGAACTGTACAACGGCGCGAAAGTGACCAAGATGGAAAACGACATCAAGAAACTGTTGGGTCGTTATGGTTACGCCTATCCGCGCGTGCAGTCGCAGCCGGAGATCAACGACAGCGATAAAACCGTTAAGCTGCACGTTAACGTCGACGCAGGCAACCGTTATTACGTGCGTAAAATTCGCTTCGAAGGCAACGACACCTCTAAAGATGCCGTACTGCGCCGCGAAATGCGCCAGATGGAAGGCGCATGGCTGGGGAGCGACCTCGTCGATCAGGGTAAAGACCGTCTCAACCGTTTAGGTTTCTTTGAAACGGTGGATACTGATACCCAGCGCGTGCCGGGCAGCCCGGACCAGGTCGACGTTGTCTACAAGGTGAAAGAGCGTAACACCGGTAGCTTCAACTTCGGTATCGGCTACGGTACCGAGAGCGGCGTCAGCTTCCAGGCGGGCGTTCAGCAGGATAACTGGTTAGGTACTGGCTATGCTGTCGGTATCAACGGTACCAAAAACGACTACCAGACCTATACCGAGCTGTCGGTGACCAACCCGTACTTCACCGTAGACGGTGTAAGCCTCGGCGGTCGTGTCTTCTATAATGACTTTGATGCGAACGATGCGGATCTGTCTGACTATACCAACAAAAGCTATGGTACAGACATTACGCTGGGCTTCCCGGTCAACGAATACAACACGCTGCGCGCCGGCGTCGGTTATGTGCATAACTCCCTGTCCAATATGCAGCCGCAGGTGGCAATGTGGCGTTACCTTAACTCGATGGGCCAGTATCCGGACAACACCAACGACCGGAACTCGTTCAGTGCGAATGACTTCACCTTCAACTACGGTTGGACCTATAACAAGCTTGACCGCGGCTTCTTCCCAACGGAAGGTTCGCGCGTCAACCTGAACGGTAAGGTGACCATTCCGGGCTCAGACAACGAGTACTACAAAGCGACGCTGGATACCGCGACCTACGTGCCGATCGACAACGATCATCAGTGGGTAGTACTGGGTCGTACGCGCTTTGGTTATGGCGATGGTATTGGCGGCAAAGAGATGCCGTTCTATGAGAACTTCTATGCCGGTGGTTCCAGCACCGTGCGTGGCTTCCAGTCGAACACCATTGGTCCGAAGGCGGTGTACTTCCCGGCAAGCAGTCGTCATGATGATGACGATAGTTACGATAATGAATGTAAGAGCACCGAATCCGCACCGTGTAAATCCGATGATGCGGTGGGCGGTAACGCGATGGCGGTGGCCAGCCTTGAGCTGATTACCCCGACGCCGTTTATTAGTGACAAATATGCGAACTCGGTCCGTACTTCCGTCTTCTGGGATATGGGTACCGTATGGGATACTCACTGGGATTCGAGCGCGTACGCTGGTTATCCGGATTACAGCGATCCGAGCAACATCCGTATGTCTGCGGGTATTGCCGTGCAGTGGATGTCGCCGTTGGGGCCGTTGGTCTTCTCCTACGCCCAACCGTTCAAAAAGTACGATGGAGACAAAGCCGAACAGTTCCAGTTTAACATTGGTAAAACCTGGTAATTGTTGGCGGCAACGGAATGCAAGTGCAGTATAGCGCTGACTGTAGGCGATAACGCGTTTATCGCCTCGCCACGCAAATAACGGTACCCCTGGGTACTCATGGGATGGTAAGGAGTTTATTGTGAAAAAGTGGTTATTAGCTGCAGGTCTGGGTTTGGCAATGGTAACTTCCGCTCAGGCGGCAGATAAAATTGCCCTGGTGAACATGAACAGCCTGTTCCAACAGGTTGCCCAGAAAACTGGCGTTTCCAACACGCTGGAAAACGAGTTCAAAGGCCGCGCTAGCGAACTGCAGCGTATGGAAGGCGACCTGCAATCCAAAATGCAGCGTCTGCAGTCCATGAAGCCGGGCGCCGAACGTACCAAACTGGAAAAAGACGTGATGGCTCAGCGCCAGACCTTCTCCCAGAAAGCGCAGGCGTTTGAACAGGATCGCGCACGTCGTTCCAACGAAGAGCGTGGCAAACTGGTTACCCGTATCCAGACTGCCGTACAGAGCGTAGCGAAAGATCAGAGCATCGATCTGGTGGTTGACGCGAATGCCGTTGCATATAACAGCAGCGATGTAAAAGACATCACCGCTGATGTGCTGAAACAGGTTAAATAAGTAATGCCTTCAATTCGACTGGCTGATCTCGCGCAGCAGTTGGATGCAGAATTACACGGTGATGGCGATATCGTCATCACCGGCGTTGCGTCCATGCAGAGCGCGAAAACGGGCCAAATCACTTTCATGGTCAACCCTAAGTACCGTGAGCACCTGGCCGCTTGCCAGGCTTCTGCCGTTGTGATGACGCAGGATGATTTACCTTTTGCCCATAGCGCCGCGCTGGTAGTGCGTAACCCCTACCTGACCTACGCGCGCATGGCTCAAATTCTTGATACCACGCCGCAGCCGGCTGAGGATATCGCGCCGAGCGCGGTCATCGATCCGTCGGCGAAGCTGGGTAGCAACGTTGCCATCGGCGCCAACGCGGTTATCGAATCCGGCGTAGTGCTGGGCGATAACGTAGTTATCGGCGCAGGCTGCTTCGTTGGGAAAAATACGAAAATAGGCGCCGGCTCGCGTTTGTGGGCTAATGTGACCGTTTACCATGAGATTGAGATCGGCGAGAATTGCCTGATTCAGTCCAGCACGGTGATTGGCGCGGATGGCTTCGGCTACGCTAACGATCGCGGTAACTGGGTAAAGATCCCGCAGCTGGGTCGCGTCATTATTGGCGATCGCGTGGAGATTGGCGCCTGCACAACGATTGACCGTGGTGCGCTGGACGATACCGTGATTGGCAACGGGGTTATCATTGATAACCAGTGCCAGATTGCGCATAACGTGGTGATTGGCGACAATACCGCGGTCGCTGGCGGCGTTATCATGGCGGGCAGCCTGAAAATTGGCCGCTACTGCATGATTGGCGGCGCCAGCGTGATTAACGGCCATATGGAAATCTGCGATAAGGTCACCGTCACGGGGATGGGGATGGTGATGCGTCCTATCAGCGAACCTGGCGTATATTCCTCCGGTATTCCGCTGCAGCCGAACAAGGCGTGGCGTAAAACCGCTGCGCTGGTGATGAATATTGACGAGATGAGCAAGCGCCTGAAAGCGATTGAGCGCAAGGTTAATCAACAAGACTAATTCATCATTTGGTCACATGACATTTCCGGCCTGTTGCATTCGCTAAAAGATTGCCGCAGGCCGTGTTATTATTGCCTTTTAGTACATTTAGACAGGAAGAGTATTTTGACTACTGACACTCATACTCTGCACATTGAAGAGATTCTGGAACTTCTGCCTCACCGTTACCCGTTCCTGCTGGTAGACCGCGTGCTGGATTTTGAAGAAGGTCGTTTTCTGCGCGCAGTAAAAAATGTTTCTGTAAACGAGCCGTTTTTCCAGGGGCACTTCCCTGGTAAGCCGATTTTGCCGGGCGTCCTGATTCTGGAAGCAATGGCGCAAGCCACCGGGATTCTGGCGTTCAAAAGCGTCGGAAAACTGGAACCAGGCGAGCTGTACTACTTCGCGGGTATCGATGAAGCACGCTTCAAACGCCCGGTAGTACCAGGCGATCAGATGATTATGGAAGTCACTTTCGAGAAAACCCGCCGCGGCCTGACCCGTTTCAAAGGCGTTGCGCTGGTTGACGGTAAAGTGGTTTGCGAAGCGACGATGATGTGTGCGCGTAGCCGGGAGGCCTGATACGTGATTGATAAAACCGCTTTTGTTCATCCTACCGCCATTGTAGAAGAAGGCGCCGTGATTGGCGCTAACGTCCACATTGGTCCGTTTTGTATTGTTGGCGCTAACGTCGAAATCGGCGAAGGCACCGTGCTGAAGTCTCACGTTGTCGTTAACGGCCACACCAAAATCGGCCGTGACAATGAGATCTATCAGTTCGCTTCCATCGGCGAAGTTAACCAGGATCTGAAATATGCTGGCGAACCGACCCGGGTGGAAATTGGCGATCGCAACCGCATTCGCGAAAGCGTCACCATTCATCGCGGCACAGTACAGGGCGGTGGATTAACAAAGGTGGGCAACGATAACCTGCTGATGATCAACGCCCACGTGGCGCACGATTGTACGCTTGGCGATCGCTGCATTCTGGCCAATAACGCGACGCTCGCGGGCCATGTTTCGCTGGATGATTATGTCATTATCGGCGGCATGACGGCGGTGCATCAGTTCTGCGTCATTGGCTCACACGTTATGGTTGGCGGCTGCTCCGGCGTGGCGCAGGACGTTCCGCCGTTCGTAATTGCCCAGGGCAACCATGCGACGCCGTTCGGCGTTAACATCGAAGGGCTGAAACGCCGCGGCTTCAGCCGGGAAGCAATCACCGCGATCCGCAACGCGTATAAACTGCTGTACCGCAGCGGCAAAACGCTGGAAGAAGCCAAGCCGGAAATCGCCGAACTGGCTGCTCAGCATCCTGAGGTTCAGCCGTTTGTCGATTTCTTCGCTCGTTCTACCCGCGGCTTGATTCGTTAATGGCTGAACAGCGTCCCCTGACGATTGCCCTGGTCGCCGGAGAAACCTCCGGCGATATTCTAGGCGCTGGTCTCATCCGCGCGCTTAAAGCACGCATCCCGAATGCGCGCTTTGTCGGCGTGGCGGGGCCGCTAATGCAGGCGGAAGGGTGCGAAGCCTGGTATGAAATGGAAGAGCTGGCGGTGATGGGCATTGTTGAAGTGCTCGGTCGCCTGCGTCGCTTACTCCATATTCGCGCCGATTTGACCCGCCGCTTCGGCGAGCTGCGTCCCGATGTCTTCGTCGGCATCGACGCCCCTGACTTTAATATCACCCTCGAAGGAAATCTGAAAAAGCAGGGCATCAAAACCATTCACTACGTCAGCCCGTCGGTCTGGGCCTGGCGACAAAAACGCGTTTTCAAAATCGGCAGATCCACCGATCTGGTGCTGGCCTTTCTGCCTTTCGAAAAAGCGTTTTATGACAAATTTAACGTCCCCTGCCGCTTTATTGGCCATACCATGGCGGATGCGATGCCGCTGGATCCTGACAAAGGCGCTGCGCGCGACCGGTTAGGGATCCCGCACAGCGTGCGCTGCCTCGCTCTGCTACCCGGCAGCCGCGGCGCGGAAGTCGAAATGCTTAGCGCCGACTTCCTGAAAACCGCGCAGCTTCTGCGCGCCACCTATCCCGATCTGCAGGTGGTGGTGCCGCTGGTTAATGCTAAACGGCGGGAGCAGTTTGAGCGTATTAAAGCTGAGACGGCGCCGGATATGATCGTGCATATGCTGGATGGTCAGGCGCGCGATGCGATGATCGCCAGCGACGCCGCGCTGCTGGCCTCCGGGACGGCAGCGCTGGAGTGTATGCTGGCGAAATGCCCGATGGTGGTTGGCTACCGGATGAAGCCGTTCACCTTCTGGCTGGCGAAGCGGTTGGTAAAAACCGACTATGTCTCGTTACCGAACCTGCTGGCCGGTCGCGAACTGGTTAAAGAGCTGCTGCAGGATGAGTGCGAGCCCCAGGCGCTGGCAGCCGCTCTGCAGCCGCTGCTGGCCGATGGCAAAACCAGCCATGAGATGCATGAGACGTTCCGCGCCCTGCATCAGCAGATCCGCTGCAACGCCGATGAGCAGGCGGCGGACGCCGTACTGGAGTTAGCAAAACAATGATGGAGTTCGTCTATCCGCATACCCATCTGGTTGCCGGCGTCGATGAGGTCGGGCGTGGCCCCCTGGTTGGCGCGGTGGTGACCGCGGCGGTGATCCTCGATCCGGCGAAGCCGATTGTGGGTCTGAATGATTCCAAAAAACTCAGCGAGAAGCGTCGTCTGGCGCTGTTCGATGAGATTAAAGAGAAAGCGCTGTGCTGGAGCCTGGGGCGCGCCGAGCCGCACGAAATCGACGAGCTGAATATTCTGCATGCCACTATGCTGGCGATGCAGCGCGCCGTCGCCGGCCTGAGCATTGTTCCTGAGTTTGTCCTGATCGATGGCAACCGCTGTCCGTCGCTACCGATGCCCTCCCAGGCGGTGGTGAAAGGCGACAGCCGGGTGGCAGAAATCAGCGCAGCGTCTATTCTGGCAAAAGTCACTCGTGACGCCGAAATGGCCACGCTGGACCTCGCATTTCCCCACTACGGATTTGCCCAGCATAAAGGCTATCCCACCGCTGTTCACCTGCAGAAGCTGCAGGAACACGGCGCAACAGAGCATCACCGGCGCAGTTTTGGCCCGGTGAAGCGTGCCCTGGGCCTGGCGTCCAACTAAGTCACCGGGATCTAAAGATGGCTGAACCACGTTTCGTACACCTGCGGGTGCACAGCGACTATTCCATGATCGATGGGCTGGCAAAGACCGGGCCGCTGGTGAAGAAGGCGGCCTCGCTTGGCATGCCAGCGCTGGCGATCACCGATTTCACCAACCTCTGCGGACTGGTGAAGTTCTACGGGACGGGACACGGCGCGGGGATTAAGCCGATCGTCGGCGCCGACTTTCACGTGCAGTGCGACCTGCTCGGCGACGAATTTACCGAGCTGACCGTGCTGGCGGCGAACAACACCGGCTACCAGAACCTGACCCTGTTGATTTCCCGCGCCTATCAGCGCGGCTACGGCGCCCTGGGGCCGTGGATCGATCGCGACTGGCTGGTGGAACATCAGGAAGGGCTGATTCTGCTCTCCGGCGGCCGGAAAGGTGACGTCGGCGTCAGCCTGATCCGCGGCAATATGCCGCTGGTTGAACAGTGCGTCGCCTTCTACGAAGAGCATTTCCCGGACCGCTATTTTCTGGAGCTGATCCGTACCGGTCGACAGGATGAAGAGGCCTATCTCCACGCCGCCGTGGCGCTGGCGGAAGCGCGCGGCCTGCCGGTGGTGGCGACCAACGATGTCCGCTTTCTCGACACCAGCGATTTCGACGCCCATGAAATCCGCGTCGCGATCCACGACGGCTTTACGCTCGACGACCCGAAACGGCCGCGCAACTACTCGCCGCAGCAATATATGCGCAGCGAGGAAGAGATGTGCGAGCTGTTCGCCGATATTCCGGAAGCGCTGGCGAACAGCGTTGAAATTGCCAAGCGCTGCAACGTCACCGTGCGGCTTGGCGAATATTTCCTGCCGCAGTTCCCGACCGGCGATATGACCACGGAAGATTTCCTGGTCATGAAATCGAAAGAGGGTCTGGAAGAGCGGCTGGAATTCCTCTTCCCGGATCCTGCCGTCCGTGCTGAAAAGCGCCCGGAGTATGACCAGCGTCTGGATATTGAACTCCAGGTTATCAACCAGATGGGGTTCCCGGGCTACTTCCTGATTGTGATGGAGTTTATCCAGTGGTCGAAGGATAACGGCGTGCCGGTTGGCCCGGGACGCGGTTCCGGCGCCGGTTCGCTGGTGGCCTATGCGCTGAAGATCACCGATCTTGACCCGCTGGAGTTCGACCTGCTGTTCGAACGTTTCCTTAACCCGGAACGTGTCTCGATGCCCGACTTCGACGTCGACTTCTGCATGGAGAAACGCGACCAGGTTATCGAGCACGTGGCGGATATGTACGGCCGCGACGCGGTATCGCAGATCATCACCTTCGGTACCATGGCGGCGAAAGCGGTCATCCGCGATGTCGGTCGCGTGCTGGGTCACCCGTACGGATTTGTCGATCGTATCTCCAAGCTGGTGCCGCCCGATCCGGGCATGACGCTGGCGAAAGCCTTCGAGGCCGAGCCGCAGCTGCCGGAGATCTACGAGGCGGACGAGGAAGTGAAAGCGCTGATCGACATGGCGCGTAAGCTGGAAGGGGTGACGCGAAACGCCGGTAAACATGCCGGTGGGGTAGTTATCGCTCCAACCAAAATCACCGATTTCGCGCCACTGTATTGCGATGAGCAGGGGCTGCATCCGGTTACCCAGTTTGATAAGAACGACGTGGAATACGCCGGGCTGGTGAAATTCGACTTCCTCGGTCTGCGTACGCTCACTATCATTAACTGGGCGCTGGAGATGATCAACAAGCGCCGTGAGAAGAACGGCGAAGGGCCGCTGGATATCGCCGCCATCCCGCTGGATGACAAGAAAAGCTTCGACATGCTGCAGCGCTCGGAAACCACCGCGGTCTTCCAGCTTGAATCGCGCGGCATGAAAGATCTGATTAAACGCCTGCAGCCGGACTGCTTCGAAGATATGATCGCGCTGGTGGCTCTGTTCCGCCCGGGCCCGCTGCAGTCGGGGATGGTAGATAACTTTATCGACCGTAAGCATGGCCGCGAGGAGATCTCTTATCCGGACGTGCAGTGGCAGCATGAAAGCCTGAAACCGGTGCTGGAGCCAACCTACGGCATCATCCTGTATCAGGAACAGGTCATGCAGATTGCCCAGGTGCTGTCCGGATATACCCTCGGCGGCGCGGACATGCTGCGTCGTGCGATGGGTAAGAAAAAGCCGGAGGAGATGGCCAAGCAGCGTTCTATCTTTGAGGATGGGGCGAAGAAAAACGGCATTGACGGCGAACTGGCGATGAAAATCTTCGACCTGGTGGAGAAATTCGCCGGTTACGGATTTAACAAATCGCACTCCGCCGCCTACGCGTTGGTCTCCTACCAGACGCTGTGGCTTAAGGCGCACTACCCGGCCGAGTTTATGGCGGCGGTGATGACCGCCGATATGGACAACACCGAGAAAGTGGTTGGCCTGGTGGATGAGTGCTGGCGAATGGGGCTAAAAATCCTGCCCCCGGATATTAACTCCGGCCTGTACCATTTCCACGTCAACGACGATGGCGAGATCGTCTACGGCATTGGCGCCATCAAGGGCGTCGGCGAAGGACCGATCGAAGCGATTATTGAGGCGCGCAACAATGGCGGCTATTTCCGCGAGCTGTTCGACCTCTGCGCGCGAACCGATATTAAAAAGCTCAACCGTCGGGTGCTGGAAAAGCTGATTATGTCCGGGGCGTTCGATCGTCTCGGCCCACATCGCGCGGCGCTGATGAATTCGCTGGGCGATGCGTTGAAAGCCGCTGACCAGCACGCGAAAGCCGAGGCCATCGGCCAGGCTGATATGTTCGGCGTGCTGGCGGAAGAGCCCGAGCAAATTGAGCAATCCTACGCCAGCTGCCAGCCATGGCCTGAGCAGGTGGTGCTGGATGGTGAAAGGGAGACCCTGGGGCTATACCTCACCGGACACCCGATTAACCAGTATCTGAAGGAGATTGAGCGCTACGTCGGCGGCGTGAGGCTCAAAGACATGCATCCGACCGAACGTGGGAAAGTCACCACGGCGGCGGGGCTGGTGATTGCGGCGCGGGTAATGGTCACCAAGCGCGGCAATCGTATCGGCATCTGTACCCTGGATGACCGTTCCGGGCGGCTGGAAGTGATGTTATTCACCGACGCGCTGGATAAATATCAGCAGTTGCTGGAAAAAGACCGCATACTTATCGTCAGCGGACAGGTCAGCTTTGATGACTTTAGCGGGGGGCTTAAAATGACCGCCCGTGAAGTCATGGACATTGACGAAGCCCGGGAAAAATATGCTCGCGGGCTTGCTATCTCGCTGACGGACAGGCAAATTGATGACCAGCTTTTAAACCGACTCCGTCAGTCTCTGGAACCCCACCGTTCGGGAACCATTCCAGTGCACCTCTACTATCAGAGGGCGGATGCACGCGCGCGGTTGCGTTTCGGCGCAACATGGCGCGTCTCTCCGAGCGATCGTTTACTTAACGATCTGCGGGGCCTTATCGGCTCGGAGCAGGTGGAACTGGAGTTTGACTAATACAGGAATACTATGAGTCTGAATTTCCTAGATTTTGAACAGCCGATTGCAGAGCTGGAAGCGAAAATCGATTCCCTGACTGCGGTAAGCCGTCAGGATGAGAAACTGGATATTAACATCGACGAAGAAGTGCATCGTCTGCGTGAGAAAAGCGTAGAGCTGACGCGCAAAATCTTCGCCGATCTCGGTGCATGGCAGGTTGCGCAACTGGCGCGCCACCCGCGCCGTCCTTACACCCTGGATTATGTCCGCCTGGCGTTCGACGAATTTGACGAACTGGCCGGTGACCGCGCCTTCGCTGACGATAAAGCGATTGTCGGCGGTATCGCGCGTCTTGACGGTCGTCCGGTGATGATCATCGGCCACCAGAAAGGTCGTGAAACCAAAGAGAAAATTCGCCGCAACTTTGGGATGCCGGCGCCGGAAGGCTACCGCAAAGCGCTACGCCTGATGGAGATGGCTGAGCGGTTTAAAATGCCGATCATCACCTTTATCGACACCCCGGGCGCCTACCCGGGCGTCGGCGCGGAAGAGCGTGGCCAGTCGGAAGCGATCGCCCGCAACCTGCGTGAGATGTCGCGTCTGAGCGTGCCGGTTATCTGCACCGTAATCGGTGAAGGCGGCTCCGGCGGCGCGCTGGCGATCGGCGTGGGCGACAAGGTCAACATGCTCCAGTACAGCACCTATTCGGTCATTTCGCCGGAAGGCTGCGCCTCCATTCTGTGGAAGAGCGCGGATAAAGCGCCGCTGGCTGCGGAAGCAATGGGCATTATCGCCCCGCGTCTGAAAGAGCTGAAGCTGATCGATTCTATCGTTCCGGAACCGCTGGGCGGCGCTCACCGCAACCCGGAAGCGATGGCGGCAAGCCTGAAGGCGCAGCTGCTGGCAGACCTGGCAGACCTCGATCTGCTCAGCGAAGAAGAGCTGCTGAACCGCCGTTATCAGCGTCTGATGAGCTACGGTTACGCTTAACTTTTTCGTCAGGACTTAACACTAAGGGCCGGATTTTCCGGCCCTTTTTTTATGTGCGATGCGCCCGGGGGATTGCTATGATGCTTGACTTAGGTGAATACCAGGAGGAAAGCGTGAATATCATCGCCATCATGGGGCCTCACGGCGTCTACCACAAAGACGAGCCGATCAAAGAACTGGAAGCGGCGCTGCAGCGCCAGGGCTTCCAGACCATCTGGCCGCAAAACAGCGCCGACCTGCTGCAGTTTATCGAGCACAACCCGCGCATCTGCGGGGTGATCTTCGACTGGGATGAATACAGCGTCGATCTGTGCAGCGATATCAATCAGCTCAATGAATACCTTCCTCTGTACGCCTTTATTAACGCCCACTCGACGATGGATGTCAGCAGTCAGGATTTGCGCATGACGCTGTGGTTCTTCGAATATGCGCTGGGACTCTCCGAAGAGATCGCCACCCGCATTGGGCAGTACACCCGCGAGTACCTGGAGAATATCACTCCGCCGTTTACCCGCGCGCTGTTCAACTATGTCCAGGAGGGAAAATATACCTTCTGTACGCCGGGTCATATGGGCGGCAGCGCCTATCAGAAAAGCCCGGTGGGCTGCCTGTTCTATGATTTTTTTGGCGGGAATACGCTGAAGGCGGATGTCTCGATTTCGGTCACCGAGCTGGGCTCCCTGCTGGATCATACCGGCCCGCACCTGGAGGCGGAGGAGTATATCGCGCGCGCCTTTGGCGCCGAGCAAAGCTATATGGTGACCAACGGCACCTCGACGTCCAATAAAATTGTCGGCATGTACTCGGCGCCCGCCGGCAGCACCCTGCTGATTGACCGTAACTGTCACAAATCGCTGGCCCACCTGCTGATGATGAGCGATGTGGTTCCCCTGTGGCTGAAGCCGACCCGCAACGCGCTGGGGATCCTCGGCGGTATCCCCCGGCGCGAATTTACCCGCGACAGCATTCAGCAGAAAGTGCGCGACACGGGCGGGGCGCAGTGGCCCGTGCATGCGGTGATCACCAACTCCACCTACGATGGTCTGCTCTATAACACCACCTGGCTTAAGGAGACGCTCGATGTCCCGTCGATCCATTTCGATTCCGCCTGGGTGCCCTATACCCATTTCCATCCGATATATCAGGGGAAAAGCGGTATGAGCGGGGAGCGGATCCCCGGGAAAGTCATCTTCGAGACGCAGTCGACGCATAAGATGCTGGCCGCGCTGTCGCAGGCCTCGCTGATCCACATTAAAGGCAACTATGATGAAGAGACCTTTAACGAAGCCTTTATGATGCATACCTCTACGTCGCCGAGCTACCCCATCGTCGCGTCGATTGAGACCGCGGCGGCGGTGCTGCGCGGCAACTCCGGTAAACGTCTGATCCAGCGCTCCATTGAGCGGGCGCTGGACTTCCGCAAAGAGGTGCAGCGACTGCGCGAGGAGTCGGACGGCTGGTTCTTTGATATCTGGCAGCCGGAAGCCGTGGATAAAGCCGAGTGCTGGCCGGTAGCGCCGGGCGAGGACTGGCACGGTTTCAAAGATGCCGATGCGGATCATATGTATCTCGATCCGGTGAAGGTCACCATTCTGACGCCGGGCATGGACGAGCAGGGGAATATGGATGAAGAAGGGATCCCGGCGGCGCTGGTGGCGAAGTTCCTCGACGAGCGGGGCGTGGTGGTAGAGAAAACAGGCCCCTACAATCTGCTGTTCCTGTTCAGTATCGGCATCGATAAAACCCGGGCGATGGGGCTGCTGCGCGGCCTGACCGAGTTTAAACGCGCCTACGATCTCAATCTGCGGGTGAAAAATATGCTGCCGGATCTGTACGCCGAAGATCCCGACTTCTACCGCAACATGCGGATCCAGGATCTGGCGCAGGGGATCCACCGCTTGATCCGTCAGCATCAGCTGCCGCAGCTGATGCTCAGCGCCTTTGACGTCCTGCCGGAAATGAAAATGACGCCGCATCACGCCTGGCAGCGCCAGATCAAGGGGGAGGTGGAAACTATTGAACTGGAGAACCTGGTGGGGCGGATTTCGGCCAACATGATCCTCCCTTATCCGCCGGGGGTTCCGCTGCTGATGCCGGGAGAGATGATCACCGAGGAAAGCCGGGCGGTGCTCGATTTTCTGCTGATGCTTTGCTCTATCGGTCGTCATTACCCGGGCTTTGAGACCGATATTCACGGCGCCAAGCGCGATGAGGACGGTGTGTATCGGGTACGAGTCTTAAAAAATGACGAAAGGCTTGCGCGTTAACGGCGCGCACGAGTAACGTGGCTGGCTTAACAGAAGGAGTTTAACCATGCTGGGTTTGAAACGGGTTCACCATATTGCCATCATTGCGACCGACTACGCCCGCAGTAAAGCGTTCTATTGCGATATTCTGGGGTTTACGCTGCAAAGTGAGTTTTATCGCGCCGAGCGCGATTCCTGGAAAGGCGATCTGGCGCTCAACGGCGAGTATGTGATTGAGTTGTTCTCGTTCCCGTTTCCGCCAGCCCGCCCCAGTCGTCCGGAAGCCTGCGGGCTGCGTCATCTGGCCTTTAGCGTGGATGATATCGACGCCGCGGTAGCCCATCTCACCGCGCATGGCGTGGAGTGCGAAGCGATTCGTGTCGATCCCTTTACCGGTAAACGCTTTACCTTCTTTAGCGATCCGGACGACCTGCCGCTGGAAATATATCAGCAGTAAATCTTGCCAGCGCGGCCCTGGCCCGGTAACGTGCCGGGCCATCACTTCTCGGTATGTTCGTGGATATGACGGCTGATATTGCGCATACGCTTCATCCCCATCGCCAGCTGCTGGTGGCCTTCAGCGGCGGTCTGGACTCGACGGTTCTTCTGCATCAGCTGGTGCTGCTGCGGGAACAGGATCCCTCGCTGACGCTGCGGGCGGTGCATGTTCACCACGGCCTTAGCGCGCACGCAGACGACTGGGTGGCGCATTGTCGGCAGATTTGCCAGCAGTGGCAGGTGCCGCTGGTGGTGCATCACGTGACGTTAGCCCGGGGAGGGCTGGGCGTCGAGGCCCACGCTCGTGCGGCGCGCTATCAGGCCTTTCAGGATACGCTCAATGCCGGCGAGGTGTTAGTGACCGCCCAGCACCAGGACGATCAGTGCGAAACCCTGCTGCTGGCGTTAAAACGCGGCAGCGGTCCTACCGGCCTGTCGGCGATGGCGCCATCCTCTGCCTTTGCCGGCAGTCGACTACTGCGTCCTCTCCTCAATGAAACCCGCGAATCACTACGCCAGTGGGCGCTCGCCCATCAGCTGTCGTGGATCGAAGATGAGAGTAATCAGGATGATACCTATGACCGCAATTTCCTGCGCCTGCGGGTGATCCCGGTGTTGCGCGAGCGTTGGCCGCACTTTAGCGAGGCCGTCGCCCGCAGCGCCAGCCTGTGCGCCGAGCAGGAACAACTGCTGGACGAGATGTTGGCGGCGGAGCTGGCGTCGCTGGTGGCCGAAGATGGCTCGCTGGCTATCGCGCCGCTGGCGTCGATGAGTCCGCCGCGCCGAGCGGCGCTGCTGCGTCGCTGGCTCGCCGGGCAGCAGGCGCCGATGCCCGCCCGCGAGGTGCCTGAGCGCCTCTGGCACGAGGTGGCGCTGGCGCGGGAAGATGCCAGCCCCTGTCTGCGGCTGGGGGAATTTACCGTCCGCCGTTTTCAACAGCGTTTGTACTGGGTGAAGTATCTTCCCGGTCAGACGGACAGCGTTCAGCGCTGGCCCGACTGGCGCCAGCCGCTGCGGCTGGCGGACGGTCTCGGCGAGCTGACGCTGCAGCCCGGCGGCAGGCTGCGCCCGCCGTCGGCGGATGAGCCGGTCACCGTCCGCTTTCGCGCCAGCGGCCACCTGCATATTGTCGGGCGCCATGGCGGACGCAAGCTTAAGAAGCTCTGGCAGGAGCTGGGCGTTGCTCCGTGGCGACGAGACACCACGCCGCTGCTGTTTTACGGCGAAACGCCGATTGCCGCAGCGGACGATCTGTTTGTGACCACAGAAGGTGAAGTGAAGGACGGGGAAGGGGTCAGGCTGATGTGGAGGAAAACGGGCGATTAAGCCCGTTTTTGATTCAGGATTCGCTCACCACCACGGTGCCGATTTCCGGGTGACTGAAGCTGGCGATTTTATCCAGGCGCAGCTCGCGGACGTTGCCGGCGAGTTCGACCACCAGATACTCGATATTTTTTCGCGAGATAAGATCGCTGGCCTTTGCCTGCAGCTGTTCGCCATCCTTCAGCGCCAGCGTCAGCACCAGGTGATGCTGGCAGGCCAGCTCCAGGTTGTCGTAATCATCGCAGTTAATGGGTTGATAAGTATCATTCATTGACATAATCGCTCACCAGTAAGTTTGCTGCCGCATAAGCGGCCTTTTCCCTGACTGACTCCGAAAGGGCCTCATCCGCCGCAATCTCATTCAATACTTTCAACACGCAACCCAGCGCATCCGGGATATACCCTAAGTCTCCGCTGGCTATTTCCGCATACCGCTTGCGTATTAACTCACAATAGTGGTCCACATGCCCTCCTGTCAGCGTTCTGACTCAACCGTGGGATGCAAGTTTAAGCCTACGAAGATAAACTCTGTTTAGCAAGGGAACTATATCATAGTCATTTAAGCAATTTCAGCAGGATGAAACAGGTTGCTGCGATTGACGACAGCCTTTTGCCGCCAGTTTCGCTACAATGTACGCCATTCTTTTCAGGAGTTTATTCATGGCGCTGAAAGCGACAATATATAAAGCTGCGGTAAATGTAGCCGATCTGGATCGCAACCAGTTTCTGGATGCTAACCTGACGCTGGCTCAGCATCCGTCAGAAACCCAGGAGCGCATGATGCTGCGCCTGCTGGCATGGATCAAATATGCCGATGAACGGCTACAGTTTACCCGCGGTCTGTCGTCGGACGACGAGCCGGAGCTGTGGCTGCTTAACGATCATCTCGGGGTCGATCTGTGGATCGAACTGGGTCTGCCGGATGAGCGGCGGATTAAGAAAGCCTGCTCACGGGCGCAGGCGGTGGCGCTGTTTGCTTATAATAGCCGGGCAGCTGAAATCTGGTGGCAGCAGAATCAGAGCAAGCTTGCGGCGTACCCGAAGCTGACCATCTGGTATCTTGATGATGCGCAACTGGCACTGCTTAGCGCCTTTGCCGACCGTACCATGACGCTGCAGGCCACTCTGCAGGAGGGCAGTATCTGGTTATCCGACGCTCGGAATAATCTGGAAATTCAGCTTACCGCCTGGCAAGCGTCGGCATGATTACTATTAGCCGCAGCGTAGCCCTCGCCGACGACGAGATCGTCTTGTCAGGCATTCGCGCCCAGGGAGCAGGGGGGCAGCATGTGAACAAAGCGTCGACGGCGATCCATCTGCGCTTTGATATTAAAGCTTCAAGCCTGCCGGAGTTTTACAAAGAGCGCCTGCTCGCCGCCAGCCACCACTTAATTTCTGCTGACGGTGTGGTTATCATTAAGGCTCAGGAATACCGCAGCCAGGAGATGAACCGTGAAGCGGCGATCGCCCGGCTGGTGGCCCTTATTAAAGAATTAACCGCAGTGCAAAAAAGTCGCCGGGAGACGCGACCGACTCGGGCATCGAAAGAGCGACGCCTTGCTTCCAAGGCACAGAAGTCCTCAGTCAAGGCGCTGCGTGGGAAAGTTCGCCAGTGAAGGCGTCGGCGAACGGGTGAAATGGATGATAAGGAAAGCAAAGTGAAGAAAATCGTATTCTCCGTGATAGCGGCCTGTTCGCTGTTCGCGCTGTTTGGTTGTAACCATCGCGCCGAGACTGACACGGTCCAGCCAGCGGCGATGGAAGAGCTCAAGCCGATGCAGCAAAGCTGGCGAGGCGTGCTGCCTTGCGCGGATTGCGAAGGTATCGACACCTCGCTGTTCCTGGAAAAAGACGGGACCTGGGTGATGAATGAGCACTACCAGGGCGCCCGTCGTGAGCCGTCATCCTTTGCCTCGTACGGCACCTGGGCACGTACCGCGGATAAGCTGGTGCTGACCAACAGCAAGGGCGAGAAATCTTACTTTCGCGCGAAAGGCGACAAGCTGGAGATGCTCGACCGCAACGGAAGCCCCATTCAGTCTCCTCTCAACTATACCCTGGAGCCAGTGAAGGCCAGCCTGCCGACGACGCCGATGGCGATGCGCGGCATGTATTTCTATATGGCCGATGCGGCAACCTTTACCGATTGTGCGACCGGTAAACGCGTCGCGGTGGCGAACAATGCCCAGCTTGAGCGGGATTATGCCGCCGCGCGCGGGACCGATACTCGCCCGGTACTGCTGGTGGTAGAAGGGCACTTTACTCTCGAAGCGAACCCGGATACCGGCGAGATGATGAAAACGCTGATGACGGATCAAGCCGGCAAATTTATTCCCGGTAAAGACTGCAGCCATTGATTGTCAGGCCCCTGTCCGGGTAACGGGCAGGGGATGATCCCGCGCAGTACCACCTACTTCCTCCTGTTATTAGCCCTGTCACATCAAGAGTGAGCGTGGATCTGGCTGGCGGAAAAGCGTCAATCGTTTCTTTACTCCGCACCGTCCTTCGGTTTGTTCAGCCCCACCAGCTTACCGGCCTGAAGATAAACTCCCAGTTTCAAATGCCCGACATACTGGAGCTGCGTTTCGGGTTTAAACGTGGCGACGTCTCCTTCCCGCATGTGCAGCAGATCGGAAGGACTGATCCACGCCGCCTGCGCGAGCGTCAGCGGATGCCCGGCTCGGACAAAGGCCTCGCTGACAAACTCCGAGCAAAACCACGCTTTCTTGTCGCCGCTTGCCGCATCGCCCAGCTGCGCTTTAGCCAGGCCACTGACGCACTGCTGGCGAAAGTCTCGTGAGAAGGGGTTGAGCGAGCAGAGCGGTTTGGTGACCATATAAGGGATAAACTGAATAATGCCGCGATAGTTATACCCGCTGTCTTTGACCTGCCAGGCAAAACTTTTCATCGCCGTCGCCTGGTCCGGCGTCAGGTCAGGCACCCTGAGAGCAAAGAGTTTATCGCTGTGCGCCAGCGCCTGCTGAAGGGTAATCACTTGTACGCCGGCGCCGGTGGCTTCCGCAACCTGACCTTCGCCAACATACAGCGCGACGTGGCTTACGGAAGAGGCGCTGAATGCGCGGATCCCAAGCGATGTGACGCCCAGGCTGGAGGAGAACAGCAGGTCGCCGGAGCGCAGGTCGCTTTCGGCGATTTCGCGCAGTCCGCTGCCGGCAATCGAGCTTTGACGCTGGAGGGTAACAGCCCAGGATGATGAATGGTCATCGGCAGCAGATGTGGAAGGCGAGCTGCGGCCGACGTCCAGGGTACAGGCGGTAAGCAGGAGCAGGGCAAAAGTAAGCAGTCCGCTGCGGAGGAGATGTGCAGTCATTGGTACTGTCCTTGTAAAAAAAAAGGCCCTGACATCCGTTCAGGGCCTTGAGGTGGGTGTTAGCCTTTTATCGCTTTAACCAGATATTCCACAATATCTCCGGTCTTAATCAGCTGCTTCTCACCGTTGCGACGATACTTGTATTCGATATCATCGTTGTCGAGGTTACGATCGCCCAGCACGATGGTGTGCGGGATACCGATCAGCTCCATATCGGCGAACATCACGCCCGGACGCTCTTTACGATCGTCCATCAGCACTTCAATACCCTGGGCGCTCAGCTCGGCGTACAGTTTCTCCGCCAGCTCCTGCACACGGTAAGACTTGTGCATGTTCATCGGCAGGATCGCCACCTGGAACGGCGCAATCGCATCCGGCCAGACGATACCGCGATCGTCAAAGTTCTGCTCAATCGCCGCCGCTACCACGCGAGTCACCCCGATACCATAGCAGCCCATGGTCAGGATCTGGTTACGGCCATCTTCGCCCTGGACCGCGGCTTTCATCGCCTCGGAGTACTTCCTCCCCAGCTGGAAGATATGACCCACTTCGATACCGCGCTTAATAAGCAGGGTACCTTTACCGTCCGGGCTCGGGTCGCCGGCGACGACATTACGGATGTCGGCCACTTCCGGCGTCGCGAC
Source organism: Klebsiella pneumoniae (assembly GCF_000742135.1). Lineage (GTDB taxonomy): Bacteria > Pseudomonadota > Gammaproteobacteria > Enterobacterales > Enterobacteriaceae > Klebsiella > Klebsiella pneumoniae. The sequence continues at coordinate 737,981 of NZ_KN046818.1, forward strand.
ATCGCGGTCCCAGTTGATGCCGAAGTAGTGTTTGCCATCGATGTTGGCGCCAGCGGCGAAATCGCTCATCACCGCTACAGTACGGTCGATAATCACCGGAACCGGCATGTTCACCGGGCCCAGGGAGCCCGGACCGGCGTTCACCAGGGCGCGGATCTCTTCTTCGGTGGCGAAGGTCAGCGGGCTGGCGACCTGCGGCAGTTTTTCCGCTTTCACTTCGTTCAGCTCGTGATCGCCGCGCACCAGCAGGGCAACCAGCGGGGAAGCGCTATCTTCAACCGCTTTCACCAGCAGAGTTTTCACGGTTTTTTCGATCGGCAGGTTGAACTGCTCCACCAGCTCGGCGATGGTTTTGGCGTTCGGCGTATCGACCAGGGTCATTTCCTGGGTGGCGGCTGCGCGCGGCTCTTTCGGCGCAACGGCTTCCGCAAACTCGATGTTTGCCGCGTAGTCGGAGCTGTCGGAGAAGATCACATCGTCTTCGCCGCTCTGCGCCAGCACCTGGAATTCATGAGAGGCGTTGCCGCCGATAGAACCGGTGTCAGCCTGTACCGCGCGGAAATCCAGCCCCATACGGCTGAAGATTTTGCTGTAAGCGGCATACATCGCGTCGTAGGTTTCCTGCAGCGATTCCTGCGAAGTATGGAAAGAGTAGGCATCTTTCATCAGGAATTCACGGGAGCGCATCACCCCGAAACGCGGGCGTACTTCGTCGCGGAATTTGGTCTGGATCTGATAGAAGTTCAGCGGCAGCTGTTTATAGGAGTTCAGCTCGTTGCGGATCAGATCGGTAATGACCTCTTCGTGCGTTGGGCCGAGGACGAACGGACGATCGCCGCGATCGGCAATGCGCAACAGTTCCGGGCCGTACTGCTCCCAGCGCCCGCTCTCCTGCCACAGTTCAGATGGCTGAACGACCGGCATTAACACCTCGATCGCACCGGCGTTGTTCATTTCTTCACGCACGATGTTTTCGACTTTTTTCAGGACGCGCACGCCGGTCGGCAGCCAGGTGTATAACCCGGAGGCCAGCTTGCGGATCATCCCGGCGCGCAGCATCAGCTGATGGCTGATTACCTCGGCGTCGGCAGGTGTCTCCTTCAGAGTGGAGAGCAGATATTGGCTAGTACGCATGTTGTAACGGTTCCAGTTAAACGAGCGGAACAGGCTGGTTGCCCAGCCTGAAACAAAAAAAGTGGTTTAGTTTACCAGTGTGGCAAAGATGCCAAAAGAGAGGAAAATAAAATTAGCGCGCTTCGAGGGCAAAGACTTCAAAACCGGAGGCAGTCACCCGCCAGCGGACGTTGAAATCCAGCAGCCAGACGGCATACGTTTTTCCCGCTTGTTCCTCTTTTCGGTAGGCCGGACGCGGATCCTGCGCCAGCACCTCGCGGATAAACGCTTTGATATGTGGGTAGCGTTTTTCCAGCGTGAGTAACTGTGCGTCTATTTCCGGCGTAAAGCTGACGTTCATACCCGCCAGCGGCGCCTGCTGTGCATAGCTGGCGCTGGCGTCCGGCAGGGCTTCGGCGAAAGGAAGATACGGTTTGATATCAACCACCGGCGTCCCGTCGACAAGATCGAGGCTGCCGAGTTCCAGTATTACCTGATCTTTCTGACAGCGAATGCCCTTGAGCTCAACGAGCGACATGCCGATGGGATTAGGGCGAAACGTTGAACGGGTGGCGAAGACGCCCATCCGCGCATTGCCGCCCAGTCGGGGAGGTCGCACCGTCGGACGCCAACCGCCTTCCATTGTCTGATGAAACACAAACAGGATCCACAGATGGCTGAAGCTCTCCAGGCCACGCACGGCGTCGGCCTGGTTATAGGGCGCGACCAGATGGAGTTCTCCGCCGCCGTGTTTCACCAGGCCTGGCTGGCGAGGAACGGCAAACTTCTCTTTATACGGCGAACGGATGACGCCTATTTGCGCGAACTGAAATGAGCTCATTGCGCCGAGACGTTAAGCGCTGAACCCAGGCAAACGGCCTGACGGTAGCAGCCTGGCGTACCGCTGGTCACTTCGCAGCGGTGAAGCAGGACGGCATTGGCTTTCATACGCGCGGCATTAATTTGCAGGCGCTTGCGCGCGGTGGGGATATTCGGCGGAGAATCCTGATTCGAAGCCTGGCAGGACTCGCCAGATACTTCACCCAGATCGCGGAACGGTTTACCAACCAGCTCTGACGCATCGGTGTAAATACGTACTGGGGCCGGGCGGGTGGCGCGCGGTTTGCTCGGCTCAGATTTAACCGGCGGGGTTGCAGTGCTTTGAGCAGGCTCAACGGGAGATCTGCTTAGCATGGAACAACCGCTTAACATGAGTGCTAACAAACAGATCGGTAAAGCACGCATAGTATTTCCTCAATGAATAAAAAACAGGGCGTTATTGAATCAGGTGCTTGCATAAATGACAAGACGGGCGTGAAGCCCGTCCTGAATGATATTACGGTGAGAAAAGATTACCAGCCTTTCACGGCACCGCCGTTAAAGATCTTGTTCGCTGCTTCGTAAACTTCATCGCTCTGGTAAGCCTGAACGAATTTTTTCACATTCTCAGCATCTTTATTGTCTTCACGCGCCACAATCAGGTTCACGTAAGGAGACTCTTTACCTTCAACAAAGATGCCGTCTTTCGCCGGGGTCAGGCCAATCTGGCTGGCGTAAGTGGTGTTGATAACGGCCAGCGCAATCTGCGCATCGTCCAGGGAACGCGGCAGCTGCGGCGCCTCCAGTTCAACAATCTTCAGGTTTTTCGGGTTCTCGACGATGTCCAGCGAGGTCGGCAGCAGGCCCACGCCGTCTTTCAGTTTAATCAGACCTACCTGCTGCAGCAGCAGCAGGGAACGACCGAGGTTAGTCGGATCGTTAGGGACGGCGATCTGTGAGCCCGGCTGCAGTTCGTCCAGCGATTTGATTTTCTTCGAATAACCCGCGATCGGGTAGACGAAGGTGTTACCGACAGCCACCAGCTTATAGCCGCGGTCTTTAATCTGCTGATCGAGATACGGTTTATGCTGGAAGGCGTTCACGTCGATATCGCCTTTGCTCAGCGCTTCGTTCGGCAGAACGTAATCGTTGAAGGTCACCAGTTCTACGTCAAGGCCATACTTCTCTTTTGCTACTTTCTGCGCAACTTCAGCGACCTGCTGTTCCGCCCCGACGATAACGCCGACTTTAATATGATTCGGATCTTTTTCATCCTGACCGCAACCCACCAGCGCCAGAGAACCGATTAACGCGCCAACTGCCGCAAAAGTTTTGAAATTAAAGGCCATGTTATTTCCTTCCTGTAAGAATGAGTGTTGTCTGCCAATAACGTTATTTGTGAGTCACAGCCCGGACGATGCGATCGCCAGAGAATTGAATTAAATAAACCAGAACAACCAGCAATACCAGTACGGTATTCATCACGGTGGCGTTATATCCAATATAGCCATACTGATAACCAATCTGACCCAGGCCACCGGCGCCCACCGCGCCGCCCATTGCGGAATAACCCACCAGCGTGATGAGCGTGATGGTGGCGGCATTGACCAGACCCGGCAGTGCTTCAGGTAACAGGACTTTGCGCACGATCTGCAGCGGCGTGGCGCCCATTGCGCGGGAGGCTTCAATAAGGCCGGTGGGGATCTCCAGCAGGGCGTTCTCCACCATGCGGGCGATAAACGGCGCGGCGCCAACTGTTAATGGCACAATCGCTGCCTGCAGGCCGATAGAGGTACCGACGATCACGCGGGTAAACGGAATCATCCAGACCAGCAGGATAATGAACGGGATGGAGCGGAAAATATTCACCAGCGCCGACAGCGTACGGTACAGTTTGGCATTGGCGACGATTTGCCCCGGACGGGTAACGTACAGCAGCACGCCCACCGGCAGGCCGAGGACAAAACCGAAGAAGCCAGAGACAAAAGTCATTGCCAGCGTTTCCCATACGCCGCGCAACAGCAGCCACATCATTGCCTCAGACATAACCCAATACCTCTACTTTTACATGATGTTCCTGCAGCCAGGCGATGGCCGCCTGAGTGTCTTCCTGTGTACCGTGCATTTCGGTGAGCATGATGCCGAACTTCACCCCGCCGGCATAATCCATCTGCGCGCTGATAATGTTGTTATTCACATTGAAGCGACGCGCGGTTTCAGAGAGCAGCGGCGCATCGACGGAGTGGCCGGTAAATTCCATGCGCAGCATCGGTACGCTATCCGCTGTGGCGGTAGGTTTCAGGCGCGCCTGATAGTCATCCGGAATATCGAGGTGCAGAGTGGACTGAATAAACTGCTGAGCCAGCGGCGTCTTCGGATGGGAGAAGACTTCGCTCACAGTGTCCTGCTCGATCAGTTGACCATTACTAATGACCGCCACGCAGTCGCAGATACGTTTAACCACGTCCATTTCATGGGTGATCAACAGAATGGTCAGCCCCAGACGACGGTTAATGTCTTTCAGCAGTTCGAGAATGGAACGGGTAGTGGCCGGATCCAGGGCGCTGGTGGCTTCATCGCACAGCAATACTTTAGGATTGCTGGCCAGCGCGCGGGCAATCGCCACGCGCTGTTTCTGGCCGCCGGAGAGGTTGGCCGGGTAGCTGTCGTGCTTATCACCCAGGCCGACAAGATCCAGCAGCTCCGTGACACGGCGTTTGATTTCAGCCTGCGGCGTGTTATCCAGCTCCAGGGGTAATGCCACGTTGCCGAAAACGGTCCGCGAGGCCAACAGGTTAAAATGCTGGAAAATCATGCCAATTTGACGGCGAGCGCGGGTTAGCTCTTTCTCCGACAGGGCAGTCAGTTCCTGGCCGTCAACCTGTACGCTGCCTTCGGTCGGGCGCTCCAGCAGGTTCACGCAGCGAATCAGCGTACTTTTACCGGCGCCGGAGGCACCGATGACGCCGTAAATCTGTCCGGCAGGGACATGCAGGCTGACGTTATTCAGCGCCTGAATGCTGCGATTCCCCTGCTGGAATACTTTGGTGATATTGGAAAGTTTAATCATCAGTTATTTATTATCGTTTAGCCGTTTGCCGTGGCATTTTCTTCTGCCGTATCCAGGCGATGCCTGGCAATGAAATGGATGTTAAGGCATCCAGACGTCTAAATCAATCTGACTCTTTATAATGAGCACTTTCTTGCATGCGGAAACATGCGATACTAGCGGCACTAGTCTTTTTCAGGAGCAAACCGGTGGCAAAGTCAGTACCCGCAATTTTTCTCGACCGTGACGGCACTATTAATGTCGATCATGGCTACGTCCACGAAATCGACAATTTTGAATTTATCGATGGCGTCATTGACGCGATGCGCGAACTAAAAGAGATGGGCTACGCGCTGGTGCTGGTCACTAACCAGTCCGGTATTGCCCGCGGTAAATTTACCGAAGCCCAGTTTGAAACGCTGACCGAATGGATGGACTGGTCTCTGGCAGACCGCGGCGTCGACCTCGACGGTATCTACTATTGCCCGCATCACCCGCAGGGTGCGGTTGAGGAGTACCGTCAGACCTGTGATTGTCGTAAACCGCATCCGGGGATGCTGATTTCCGCCCGCGATTATCTGCATATCGATATGGCTGCTTCTTATATGGTAGGGGACAAACTGGAAGATATGCAGGCGGCAGCGGCTGCGGATGTCGGGACTAAAGTACTGGTGCGCACCGGTAAGCCCCTGACTGAAGAAGCGGAAAAAGCGGCGGATTGGGTGCTAAATAGCCTGGCAGAGCTGCCGGCGGCGATTAAAAAGCAGCAAAAATAAGCGTTGCGTTTAAAAGATGAGCGGTTGAAATAAAATTGTATTTTTCCGCTTGTCATTCCCGGAGAGCTCCCTATAATGCGCCTCCATCGACACGGCGGATGTGAATCACTTCACACAAACAGCCAGTTCGGTTGCAGAGAAAAATCCTGAAAAACGGGTTGACTCTGAAAGAGGAAAGCGTAATATACGCCACCTCGCGACAGAGCGCTAAAGCGTGTCGCAACTGCTCTTTAACAATTTATCAGACAATCTGTGTGGGCACTCAAAGTGACATGGATTCTTAACGTCCTCGGACGAAAAATGAATACCAAGTCTCAAGAGTGAACACGTAATTCATTACGAAGTTTAATTCTTTGAGCATCAAACTTAAATTGAAGAGTTTGATCATGGCTCAGATTGAACGCTGGCGGCAGGCCTAACACATGCAAGTCGAGCGGTAGCACAGAGAGCTTGCTCTCGGGTGACGAGCGGCGGACGGGTGAGTAATGTCTGGGAAACTGCCTGATGGAGGGGGATAACTACTGGAAACGGTAGCTAATACCGCATAATGTCGCAAGACCAAAGTGGGGGACCTTCGGGCCTCATGCCATCAGATGTGCCCAGATGGGATTAGCTAGTAGGTGGGGTAACGGCTCACCTAGGCGACGATCCCTAGCTGGTCTGAGAGGATGACCAGCCACACTGGAACTGAGACACGGTCCAGACTCCTACGGGAGGCAGCAGTGGGGAATATTGCACAATGGGCGCAAGCCTGATGCAGCCATGCCGCGTGTGTGAAGAAGGCCTTCGGGTTGTAAAGCACTTTCAGCGGGGAGGAAGGCGATGAGGTTAATAACCTCATCGATTGACGTTACCCGCAGAAGAAGCACCGGCTAACTCCGTGCCAGCAGCCGCGGTAATACGGAGGGTGCAAGCGTTAATCGGAATTACTGGGCGTAAAGCGCACGCAGGCGGTCTGTCAAGTCGGATGTGAAATCCCCGGGCTCAACCTGGGAACTGCATTCGAAACTGGCAGGCTAGAGTCTTGTAGAGGGGGGTAGAATTCCAGGTGTAGCGGTGAAATGCGTAGAGATCTGGAGGAATACCGGTGGCGAAGGCGGCCCCCTGGACAAAGACTGACGCTCAGGTGCGAAAGCGTGGGGAGCAAACAGGATTAGATACCCTGGTAGTCCACGCCGTAAACGATGTCGATTTGGAGGTTGTGCCCTTGAGGCGTGGCTTCCGGAGCTAACGCGTTAAATCGACCGCCTGGGGAGTACGGCCGCAAGGTTAAAACTCAAATGAATTGACGGGGGCCCGCACAAGCGGTGGAGCATGTGGTTTAATTCGATGCAACGCGAAGAACCTTACCTGGTCTTGACATCCACAGAACTTTCCAGAGATGGATTGGTGCCTTCGGGAACTGTGAGACAGGTGCTGCATGGCTGTCGTCAGCTCGTGTTGTGAAATGTTGGGTTAAGTCCCGCAACGAGCGCAACCCTTATCCTTTGTTGCCAGCGGTTAGGCCGGGAACTCAAAGGAGACTGCCAGTGATAAACTGGAGGAAGGTGGGGATGACGTCAAGTCATCATGGCCCTTACGACCAGGGCTACACACGTGCTACAATGGCATATACAAAGAGAAGCGACCTCGCGAGAGCAAGCGGACCTCATAAAGTATGTCGTAGTCCGGATTGGAGTCTGCAACTCGACTCCATGAAGTCGGAATCGCTAGTAATCGTAGATCAGAATGCTACGGTGAATACGTTCCCGGGCCTTGTACACACCGCCCGTCACACCATGGGAGTGGGTTGCAAAAGAAGTAGGTAGCTTAACCTTCGGGAGGGCGCTTACCACTTTGTGATTCATGACTGGGGTGAAGTCGTAACAAGGTAACCGTAGGGGAACCTGCGGTTGGATCACCTCCTTACCTTAAAGAACCTGCCTTTGCAGTGCTCACACAGATTGTCTGATGAAAAACAGCAGTAAAAACCTCTACAGGCTTGTAGCTCAGGTGGTTAGAGCGCACCCCTGATAAGGGTGAGGTCGGTGGTTCAAGTCCACTCAGGCCTACCAAATTTGCGAAGCAAATTTGAAGAGGTTGCAAACGATGGGGCTATAGCTCAGCTGGGAGAGCGCCTGCTTTGCACGCAGGAGGTCTGCGGTTCGATCCCGCATAGCTCCACCATCTTTACTGCGAACACAAGAAAACTTCAGAGTGAACCTGAAAAGGTGCACTGCGAAGTTTTGCTCTTTAAAAATCTGGATCAAGCTGAAAATTGAAACGACACACTGTTTAAGTGTGTTCGAGTCTCTCAAATTTTCGCAATCAGAAGTGAAACATCTTCGGGTTGTGAGGTTAAGCGACTAAGCGTACACGGTGGATGCCCTGGCAGTCAGAGGCGATGAAGGACGTGCTAATCTGCGAAAAGCGTCGGTAAGGTGATATGAACCGTTATAACCGGCGATGTCCGAATGGGGAAACCCAGTGCAATTCGTTGCACTATCGTTAACTGAATACATAGGTTAACGAGGCGAACCGGGGGAACTGAAACATCTAAGTACCCCGAGGAAAAGAAATCAACCGAGATTCCCCCAGTAGCGGCGAGCGAACGGGGAGCAGCCCAGAGTCTGAATCAGCTTGTGTGTTAGTGGAACGGTCTGGAAAGTCCGACGGTACAGGGTGATAGTCCCGTACACCAAAATGCACAGGCTGTGAACTCGAAGAGTAGGGCGGGACACGTGGTATCCTGTCTGAATATGGGGGGACCATCCTCCAAGGCTAAATACTCCTGACTGACCGATAGTGAACCAGTACCGTGAGGGAAAGGCGAAAAGAACCCCGGCGAGGGGAGTGAAAAAGAACCTGAAACCGTGTACGTACAAGCAGTGGGAGCACCTTCGGGTGTGACTGCGTACCTTTTGTATAATGGGTCAGCGACTTATATTCTGTAGCAAGGTTAACCGTATAGGGGAGCCGCAGGGAAACCGAGTCTTAACTGGGCGTTAAGTTGCAGGGTATAGACCCGAAACCCGGTGATCTAGCCATGGGCAGGTTGAAGGTTGGGTAACACTAACTGGAGGACCGAACCGACTAATGTTGAAAAATTAGCGGATGACTTGTGGCTGGGGGTGAAAGGCCAATCAAACCGGGAGATAGCTGGTTCTCCCCGAAAGCTATTTAGGTAGCGCCTCGTGAACTCATCTTCGGGGGTAGAGCACTGTTTCGGCTAGGGGGTCATCCCGACTTACCAACCCGATGCAAACTACGAATACCGAAGAATGTTATCACGGGAGACACACGGCGGGTGCTAACGTCCGTCGTGAAGAGGGAAACAACCCAGACCGCCAGCTAAGGTCCCAAAGTCATGGTTAAGTGGGAAACGATGTGGGAAGGCACAGACAGCCAGGATGTTGGCTTAGAAGCAGCCATCATTTAAAGAAAGCGTAATAGCTCACTGGTCGAGTCGGCCTGCGCGGAAGATGTAACGGGGCTAAACCATGCACCGAAGCTGCGGCAGCGACACTATGTGTTGTTGGGTAGGGGAGCGTTCTGTAAGCCTGCGAAGGTGTGCTGTGAGGCATGCTGGAGGTATCAGAAGTGCGAATGCTGACATAAGTAACGATAAAGCGGGTGAAAAGCCCGCTCGCCGGAAGACCAAGGGTTCCTGTCCAACGTTAATCGGGGCAGGGTGAGTCGACCCCTAAGGCGAGGCCGAAAGGCGTAGTCGATGGGAAACAGGTTAATATTCCTGTACTTGGTGTTACTGCGAAGGGGGGACGGAGAAGGCTATGTTAGCCGGGCGACGGTTGTCCCGGTTTAAGCATGTAGGCTGGTTGTCCAGGCAAATCCGGATAATCAAGGCTGAGGTGTGATGACGAGGCACTACGGTGCTGAAGTAACAAATGCCCTGCTTCCAGGAAAAGCCTCTAAGCATCAGGTAACATCAAATCGTACCCCAAACCGACACAGGTGGTCAGGTAGAGAATACCAAGGCGCTTGAGAGAACTCGGGTGAAGGAACTAGGCAAAATGGTGCCGTAACTTCGGGAGAAGGCACGCTGGTGTGTAGGTGAAGCCCCTGCGGGTGGAGCTGAGACCAGTCGAAGATACCAGCTGGCTGCAACTGTTTATTAAAAACACAGCACTGTGCAAACACGAAAGTGGACGTATACGGTGTGACGCCTGCCCGGTGCCGGAAGGTTAATTGATGGGGTTATCCGTAAGGAGAAGCTCTTGATCGAAGCCCCGGTAAACGGCGGCCGTAACTATAACGGTCCTAAGGTAGCGAAATTCCTTGTCGGGTAAGTTCCGACCTGCACGAATGGCGTAATGATGGCCAGGCTGTCTCCACCCGAGACTCAGTGAAATTGAACTCGCTGTGAAGATGCAGTGTACCCGCGGCAAGACGGAAAGACCCCGTGAACCTTTACTATAGCTTGACACTGAACATTGAGCCTTGATGTGTAGGATAGGTGGGAGGCTTTGAAGCGTGGACGCCAGTCTGCGTGGAGCCAACCTTGAAATACCACCCTTTAATGTTTGATGTTCTAACGTTGGCCCCTTACCGGGGTTGCGGACAGTGTCTGGTGGGTAGTTTGACTGGGGCGGTCTCCTCCCAAAGCGTAACGGAGGAGCACGAAGGTTAGCTAATCCTGGTCGGACATCAGGAGGTTAGTGCAATGGCATAAGCTAGCTTGACTGCGAGCGTGACGGCGCGAGCAGGTGCGAAAGCAGGTCATAGTGATCCGGTGGTTCTGAATGGAAGGGCCATCGCTCAACGGATAAAAGGTACTCCGGGGATAACAGGCTGATACCGCCCAAGAGTTCATATCGACGGCGGTGTTTGGCACCTCGATGTCGGCTCATCACATCCTGGGGCTGAAGTAGGTCCCAAGGGTATGGCTGTTCGCCATTTAAAGTGGTACGCGAGCTGGGTTTAGAACGTCGTGAGACAGTTCGGTCCCTATCTGCCGTGGGCGCTGGAGAATTGAGGGGGGCTGCTCCTAGTACGAGAGGACCGGAGTGGACGCATCACTGGTGTTCGGGTTGTCATGCCAATGGCACTGCCCGGTAGCTAAATGCGGAAGAGATAAGTGCTGAAAGCATCTAAGCACGAAACTTGCCCCGAGATGAGTTCTCCCTGAGACTTTAAGTCTCCTGAAGGAACGTTGAAGACGACGACGTTGATAGGCCGGGTGTGTAAGCGCAGCGATGCGTTGAGCTAACCGGTACTAATGAACCGTGAGGCTTAACCTTACAACGCCGAAGATGTTTTGGCGATTTGAGAGAATTTTCAGCTCTGATACAGATTAATCGATACGTCGGTGAGACGTGTTGATAAAACAGAATTTGCCTGGCGGCACTAGCGCGGTGGTCCCACCTGACCCCATGCCGAACTCAGAAGTGAAACGCCGTAGCGCCGATGGTAGTGTGGGGTCTCCCCATGTGAGAGTAGGGAACTGCCAGGCATCAAATTGCAGTAAGCCGGGGTGACAACCGGTGGTAATAAAGCGAAGAAATTCGGTGGAGCGGTAGTTCAGTCGGTTAGAATACCTGCCTGTCACGCAGGGGGTCGCGGGTTCGAGTCCCGTCCGTTCCGCCACTTATTAAGAGCCCTGAGCATTTGCTCAGGGCTTTTTTGTTTGATCTGTTCTCTATTATTGCTAATTCAGCAAAAATCCTCTGCATTAATCGCTCTTTTTCCCCTCCACACCATCAGCCATAATTTCATCCGTTAACCGAAATGAATAAATAACGAGGAAAATCATGGCAATCCCTGCATTTGGTCTTGGCACCTTCCGTCTGAAAGATGATGTTGTTATCGCATCCGTAAAAACCGCGCTGGAGCTGGGCTATCGTGCTATCGACACCGCGCAAATCTATGACAATGAAGCCGCGGTGGGTCAGGCTATCGCCGAAAGCGGCGTGCCGCGTGATGAGCTGTTCATCACTACCAAAATCTGGATCGAGAACCTGAGCAAAGACAAACTCATCGCCAGCCTGCAAGAAAGTCTGCAGAAGCTGCGCACGGACTATGTTGACCTGACGCTCATCCACTGGCCGGCACCGAACGATGCGGTTGCCGTTGAAGAGTTTATGGCAGCCTTGATGGAAGCGAAGAAGCTGGGTCTGACCCGTCAGATTGGTATCTCCAACTTCACTATTCCACTGATGGAGCGCGCGATTGCCGCCGTTGGCGCTGAAAACATTGCGACCAACCAGATTGAACTCTCGCCGTATCTGCAAAACCGTAAAGTCGTCGACTGGGCACGTGAGCACGGCATCCACATCACCTCTTACATGACGCTGGCTTATGGTAAGGCGCTGAAAGATGAAGTGATTGCCCGTATCGCGGCGAAACATAATGCGACTCCGGCGCAGGTTATCCTGGCATGGGCGATGGGCGAGGGGTACGCGGTGATCCCGTCCTCGACGAAGCGTGATAACCTGGCCAGCAACCTGAAGGCGCTGGATCTGCAGTTGGATGATGAAGATCGACAGGCGATCGCTGCGCTGGATTGCAACGATCGGCTGGTGAGCCCGGAAGGTCTGGCGCCGCAGTGGGATTAATCACTCGCTACCGGTATGCCGTTCGCCCTGCCGCCCGAGAAGGTATTACGACAGCTCCTTCGGGAGCTGTTTTACGTGGTCGCTCAGAAAATCAATAAATGCCCTGATGCGAGTGCTGACCGCCCGGTCGCTGTAATAGACGGCACTGAAAGGCATTTCCACCGGTAAGCGCTTATCGGCCAGTAGCTCGACAAACTCTCCGCTGGCAATCTCTTTATCCACCATGTAATCCGACAGGCAGGCAATACCGTTGCCGGTCAGGCACAGCTGCTTGAGCGTTTCGCCGCTATTGGATGACACCGCCGCTTCGATCTCTAACAGCTGGCCATCGCAACAGGAGACCGGCCAGGTATTCAGCGATACCGGCTCGGTGAAGCCGAGGCAGTGATGCTGTTTCAGATCGGATGGATGCTGCGGCATACCGTAGCGCGCGACATAGTCGGGCGAGGCGACGATCTTACGATAGCTGGTAAACAGCGGTCGGGCGCGCAGGCTGGAATCCGTTAAGGTCCCGGCCCGAATGGCCACATCCACTTTCCGTTCAATCAGATTGATAAAGGTCTCAGACGAGACGAGCGACAGCGTCATTTCCGGGTAGCGTTCGCGAAATGACTTCACCAGCGGCATGAGAAAATGCAGCATCACCGGCGTCGCGGCATCTACCCGCAGCAGGCCCCGCGGCGTCGTGCGCGTCTCCAGCAGATCGTTCTCTGCCGCCGCCATTTCCTGCAAGACCACCTGCATCCGGCGAAAATAGCGCTCGCCTTCTTCTGTCAGGCTGAGCTGGCGGGTGGTCCGATTGAGCAGGCTTACGCCTAGCTTTGATTCCAGCTTTTTGACCGCCCGGCTGACGGCGGAGTTGGCCTGTCCGAGCTGCTCGGCCGCCCGGCTGAAACTCCCGCTTTCCACCACCGCCACAAAGATGGCGATCTCCTCTGATGTGGCTCTCATTATTGCACCTATAGCAAAATTCTATTGATACTTTGATAGTTTTTGTTATTTATACAACCCTTCATACTACGTGTCATCTTAATCCTGATGCTACGGAGTAAATTATGCCACTGGCGCTATTTGCCTTAACCATCGGTGCCTTCGCAATTGGCACCACTGAATTTGTGATTGTCGGCCTGGTCCCGACGATTGCCCAGCAACTCTCTATCTCCCTGCCTTCGGCGGGACTGCTGGTCTCTATCTACGCGCTGGGCGTGGCGATCGGCGCCCCGGTACTGACGGCGTTGACCGGGCGTATGCCGCGTAAACAGCTGCTGCTGGCGTTGATGGTCCTGTTTACGGCGGGTAATGTGCTGGCCTGGCAGGCCCCGGGCTATGAAACGCTGATCCTGGCGCGACTGCTGACCGGCCTGGCACACGGCGTGTTCTTCTCTATTGGCTCGACAATTGCTACCAGCCTGGTGGCAAAAGAGAAAGCGGCCTCGGCCATTGCCATTATGTTCGGCGGCCTGACGGTCGCGCTGGTAACCGGGGTACCGTTCGGGACTTTCATCGGCCAGCATTTTGGCTGGCGGGAAACCTTCCTCGCGGTATCGATTCTGGGCGTCATTGCCCTTATCAGCAGCCTGATTCTGGTACCGAATAATATTCCGGGCCGCGCCAGCGCCAGCCTGCGCGATCAGATGAAAGTATTAACTCATCCTCGCCTGCTGATGATCTACGCCATTACCGCGCTGGGCTACGGCGGCGTGTTTACCGCCTTTACCTTCCTTGCGCCGATGATGCAGGAGCTGGCCGGTTTCAGCCCGTCAGCGGTGAGCTGGATCCTGCTGGGCTATGGTGTCTCGGTCGCTATCGGTAATGTGTGGGGGGGCAAACTGGCCGATAAGCATGGCGCCGTCTCCGCGCTGAAGTTTATCTTCGCCGCGCTGGTGGTGCTGCTGCTGGTCTTCCAGTTGACCGCCAGCGTTCACTATGCCGCGCTGGCAACGGTACTGGTGATGGGCATCTTCGCCTTCGGCAACGTGCCGGGTCTGCAGGTCTATGTGGTGCAAAAAGCCGAACAGTACACGCCTGGCGCCGTCGACGTCGCTTCCGGCCTGAATATTGCCGCCTTTAACGTCGGCATCGCGCTGGGGTCCATCGTCGGCGGACAGACGGTCGAGCGGTACGGTCTGGCGCAGACGCCGTGGATTGGCGCGATGATTGTGCTGGTCGCTTTGCTGTTGGTGGTCCTGAGCGGACGTTTAGATAAATTGCCACGCCGTTCGGCAGCGCTTTCTCCCGAAGGCTAAGGGTTTCTCGCAATTTGCATTGAAAGTGTATGGGAAAATCCCTATAACAGAATAACCAGTCGTCGTCGGGCTGGTTTCTGTTATCGAGGATTAATGCCCAAATTGCGAAAGAACACCTACGCCATGCGCTATGTCGCCGGACAACCTGCGGAGAGAATATTGCCTCCGGGGGCGTTTGCGGGCGTGAGTCCGGTTTATCCCGCCGGTACGCCATTAAGCAGCGATGAGAAGATCCGCGTGCTGGTATGGAATATCTTCAAGCAGCAGCGCGCAGAGTGGCAGTCGGTCCTCAAAAATTTCGGCAAAGATGCGCATTTGGTCCTGTTGCAGGAGGCGCAAACCACCCCAGAACTGGTCCGGTTCGCGACTTCAAACTATCTGGCCGCCGATCAGGTGCCGGCGCTGGTATTGCCGCAGCATCCTTCCGGCGTAATGACGCTGGCCTCCGCGCACCCCATCTATTGCTGTCCGCTGCGCGAGCGCGAGCCTATTTTGCGATTGCCGAAATCGGCGTTAGTGACCGTTTATCCGCTGCCGGATGCGCGGTTGTTGATGGTAGTCAATATCCATGCCGTCAACTTTAGCCTTGGCGTCGACGTCTACAGCAAACAGCTGCTGCCAATTGGCGATCAGATCGCCCATCACAGCGGGCCGGTGATCATGGCCGGCGACTTCAATGCCTGGAGCCGGCCGCGGATGAATGCGCTGTACCGCTTTGCGCGTGAGATGTCGTTACGCGAAGTTCGTTTCTCAGACGATCAGCGCCGCCGCGCGTTTGGTCGTCCCCTCGATTTTGTGTTCTACCGTGGGTTAAGCGTGCACGATGCTTCCGTGCTGGTGACCCGCGCCTCCGACCACAACCCGCTACTAGTCGAATTCAGTCCCGGCAAGCCTGATTAATTTAAGGTTGGTCAGGCCTGCCATGGGGCAGGCCTGCGCATGCATGGTGCTGCCTTTTATTACTCAAAAAAAACCGTAAGGACAAGACAACATGACAACACGCTCTCACCATGACAACGTCGAAAAGCAGTTCGGCTCCCAGGCCAGCGCCTATCTGACCAGCGCTGTACACGCCTCTGGTCGCGATCTGCAGCGGCTGGCGGAACGGCTGGCTGATTTTCCTCAGGCGAAAGTGCTGGATATGGGCTGCGGGGCAGGGCACGCCAGCTTTACCGCGGCGGGACAGGTTGCCGAGGTGACCGCCTATGATTTATCGAGCCAGATGCTGGAGGTCGTTGCCGCCGCGGCAAAGGAGAAAGGTTTTAGCAATATCGTGACCCAGCAGGGGTACGCCGAAACGCTGCCGTTCGCTGATGCCAGCTTTGATGTGGTGATTAGCCGCTACTCCGCTCACCACTGGCATAACGTTGGCCAGGCGCTGCGTGAGGTGAAACGTGTTCTCAAGCCGGGCGGGGTGATTATCGTGATGGACGTGATGTCGCCTGGTCATCCGGTACGTGATGTCTGGCTGCAGACGGTGGAAGCCCTGCGCGACACCTCGCATGTGCGTAATTATTCCAGCGGCGAGTGGTTGACGCTGGCGACTGAAGCGGGGCTGGTGGTTAACCAGTTGTTGACCGATCGCCTGCCGCTGGAGTTCAGTTCATGGGTGGCGCGGATGCGTACTCCTGAGCCGCTGGTGGAGGCGATTCGCTTATATCAGCAGAGCGCTTCGGCGGAGGTCAAAGCGTACTTCGAGTTACAGGAGGACGGATCGTTTACCAGCGATACCATTCTGTTCGAAGCGCATAAAGCGGTTTAATTTAGGCAATAAAAAAGGCACCGGGGAAGTCGGTGCCTTTTTGTCGAACCAGAGGTATCAGGACTCTGGTCGATCGCTGTTTTTCACAAACAACGTTAGCTGATCGCCTGGGCGCAGGTTGTCGGTATCGCTGTTCCAGCGCATCACGTCGCGAATATTAACGCCGTGACGTTTGGCGATGCTCGACAGCGAATCGCCTTTACGAACGCGATAGGTGATGCTATCGCTGTTGTTCGCCAGACGCTGGGCGCTGCTGCCTGCGCCAATAACCAGATTCTGCCCAACCTTTAATCCAGAGCCGCGCAGGTTATTCCACTGCTGCAGATCGCGGGTCGTCACACCAAGACGGGAAGCTATCCCGGAAATGGTGTCGCCGGAACGCACCTTATAGCTACGGCTGGTCAGCGGCGTATTGTCCGCGAGCTGCGTCGGCTGCACGGCGGCAATGTCGCCAGAGGCCAGCGATTCACGCAGCTGTGCGGCGTGCTTCTGCGGCACCATGACGTACTTTGGCCCGCTCGCGCCCAGCGTTGACCCTTTTACGCCCGCATTGAACGTCTTCAGCTTGCTGACCGGCATACCGGCCATGTCCGCGAGCTGAGAAATATCAACCGGACTGTCGAGGCGAACGCGCGCCAGCGCACGGCTTTCATCAGCCGTAGGCAGCTTTACGCCGTAACGTTTGCTGTTTTTGAGAATGTCGCTCAATGCCAGCATTTTCGGGACGTAGATTTTCGTTTCATGCGGCAGAGACAGCGACCAGAAATCGGTGGGTTTGCCACGCGAACGGTTCGCTTTTACTGCCTTCATGACCCGGCCTTCGCCGCTGTTATAGGCTGCGACCGTTAACAACCAGTCGCCGTCGAACATTTTGTTCAGACGTTGCATCATGTCCAGCGCCGCGGTAGTAGACGCGACGACATCACGACGCGCATCGTAACTGCGGGTCTGTTTTAAACCATAATTGCGCCCTGTGCTCGGAATGATCTGCCAAATGCCTGCGGCATTGGCGCCAGACGTCGCGTGTGGGTCAAAAGCGCTCTCCACTATGGGTAGTAATACCAGTTCCATTGGCATGTTACGTTTCTTAACCTGCCCGGCTATCCAGTACATATACGGCTCTGCCCGTAAAGTTACATCGTGGAGATAGCTCTTATTTCTTAAGTACTTCTGTTTCTGTTCGCGAATCCGGGGATTATCCGGTATTCCCATCTTTAGCTCGTCGCCTATGGAAGTCCACAGATCCTGGTCTTGCGCGTAGAAGGTTCCATCATCTAACCAGCGCGCTTGACTTGTGAACTTGCCTGCTTCCCCTTGACCAGCCGCAGAAAGGCTCTGTGCTCGCTGTTCGACGGTGCCATCGTGCTTAGACGCCTGGCACCCCACCAGCAGGACAGAGGCGAGTAATATCGCTCGTGCCTTCATGTGTGTGTCAATAGTTGCTTAAAAGACGACCAAGGATAACGGCGAAGTTGGCCGATGACAAGAATTAAATATCAGAAGTCATCTTTCTTTGACCTTAACCATGCAAATCGCGCCACAGAGTGTTGCAAATTTGTTTCTTTGTTAATTTTGTCAATTAAATCAATATCATTTACGCGTAAAAATAAATTTATACGCCGCTCATTTTTCAGAGTTACGGGTAGTGTTTTTTGTTTTTTTGCACGTAACTCATTAACTTTATGATAGTAATCGTTTATGTCCCTATCATCTGGCAGGATACTCAATGCAAACTTCATATTCGCTAACGTATATTCATGTGCGCAACATATGAGGGTTTCTTCAGGAAGGGCGTTAATTTTCATAAATGATTGATACATCTGCTCTGCTGTACCTTCGAACAGCCTTCCGCAGCCGCCGGAAAACATCGTATCGCCACAGAACAGATAAGGTTCGCTGTAGTAACAGATATGTCCTAATGTGTGACCTGGCGTAGAGAAAATGGAAAAATCGTGCCCGAGAATTGACAGCCGATCGCCATCGCCTACCACCTGAGTGACGCCTTTATCCTGGGTTTCCGCCGGCCCGTAAACCACTATAGAAGGGAATTTTTCACGTAATTGTTTTACGCCGCCGACGTGATCCTGATGATGATGGGTCAATAAAATAGCCTCGAGCTGCCACTGGTTTTCCTCGATGGCCGCCAGAACCGGCGCGGCTTCGCCTGGATCTACGATGATGCAGCGGCCGTTATTCTCACTGAGAACCCAGATGTAGTTGTCCTGAAACGCGGGAATACTGATAAGATTCATAAATTACCTCTAAAGCGTAGCGGAAGGTGGCAATGAAGCCGGCAAGGATACCTCACACAGTGACAGCGCCTGAGCATTGGTCCAGTATGCCGTGGGGCGAATACTATCGCGAAACGCTGGAGCAGCAGATGAAACCGTGGCTGGCTAAATTATATGGCTTTCATCTGCTTAAGATTGGCAATCTGAGCGCGGAAATCAATACCGAAGCTTGCGCCATCTCGCACCAGGTGAATGTCTCGCTGGCGGGAAATCCAATGCAGGTCCGGGCTGACCCGCTGCATTTACCCTTTGCCGAAAAGTCCGTTGACGCCTGCCTGCTGGCGCACACCCTGCCGTGGTGTAGCGATCCGCATCGTCTGCTGCGGGAAGCCGATCGTGTACTGATCGATGATGGCTGGATGATCCTGACCGGGTTTAATCCGGTCAGCCTGATGGGGTTGCGTAAGCTGGTGCCGGTCCTGCGCAAAGGAACGCCTTATAATAGCCGTATGTTTACGCTGATGCGCCAGCTGGACTGGCTGGCGCTGCTCAACTTTGAAGTGCTGCACTATGGACGTTACCAGGTTTTGCCCTGGTCGCGCCATGGCGGCAAATTGTTGAGCACCCATCTGCCGGCGCTGGGCTGTTTGCAATTGATTGTCGCCCGCAAACGGACCATTCCGCTGACGCTCAATCCGATGAAATCCGGCAAAGCGAAAACTCAGCTGCGGCCGGCGGTGGGCGCCACCCGGCAGTGGCGCAAAGGGCAGAATTAACTCTCAGGCAGGTAGCCGACATCGTCCAGTGTGGGGTGGGAGGCCGCCGCGCGCGCCAGCTCGTCGCAGCGTTCATTTTCAGGATGGCCGGCATGGCCCTTTACCCATTCCCATTTAATTTTATGCTGGCCAAGCGCGGCGTCCAGCCGCTGCCAGAGGTCGACATTTTTCACCGGCTTTTTCTCTGCCGTTTTCCAGCCGCGCTTTTTCCAGTTGTGGATCCACTGGGTGATCCCCTGACGAACATACTGGCTGTCAGTGCTGAGCACTACTTCGCAATGCTCTTTTAACGCTTCCAGGGCAACAATTGCCGCCATCAGTTCCATGCGGTTATTGGTGGTCAGACGGTAGCCAGCGCTGAAGGTTTTTTCGTGCTGGCGGTAGCGCATGATGGCGCCGTAGCCGCCAGGTCCTGGATTACCCAGGCAAGAGCCGTCGGTGAAAATTTCTACCTGTTTGAGCATCTCTGGTAGACTTCCTGTAATTGAAATCGATTTGTAAACGATAAGTCTGACATAAATGACCGCTATGAGCACTGCAATTACGCGCCAGATTGTTCTCGATACCGAAACCACCGGTATGAACCAGATCGGGGCACACTACGAAGGACACAAGATCATTGAGATCGGCGCCGTGGAGGTGATCAACCGCCGCCTGACCGGTAACAATTTTCACGTCTATCTGAAGCCCGATCGGCTGGTGGATCCTGAAGCATTCGGCGTACACGGGATCGCCGATGAGTTCCTGCTGGATAAACCTACCTTTGCCGACGTGGCTGATGAGTTTATGGATTACATCCGCGGCGCGGAGCTGGTGATCCATAACGCCTCGTTCGATATCGGCTTTATGGATTATGAATTCAGTAAGCTAAACCGCGGCATCGGAAAAACCGAGACCTTTTGTAAAATCACCGACAGTTTGGCGCTGGCGCGGAAAATGTTTCCAGGCAAGCGCAACAGCCTCGATGCGCTATGTTCGCGTTACGAAATAGACAACAGCAAGCGTACGCTGCACGGGGCGTTGCTCGATGCCCAGATCCTTGCCGATGTCTATTTGATGATGACCGGCGGCCAGACTTCGATGGCGTTCTCTATGGAAGGCGAAAGCCAGCAGCAGGCGGGAGAGATGGGAATTCAGCGCGTCGTCCGCGCCGGCAGTCAGTTACGCGTGGTTTATGCCTCAGATGAAGAACTGGCGAACCATGAATCCCGCCTCGACCTGGTACAAAAGAAAGGCGGAAGCTGCCTGTGGCGTGCCTGATAGCCACTAAAATGAATTAAAAATAGGCGGTTGGGTGATTTTTGCAGCAAACGATTCAAAATGGTAGAAAAAGCGTTGACGGGGTAGAGGGGAATCCGTAATATTCGCCTCGTTCCCAACGGAACAACAACGCGGAGCGGTAGTTCAGTCGGTTAGAATACCTGCCTGTCACGCAGGGGGTCGCGGGTTCGAGTCCCGTCCGTTCCGCCACTATTCAGAAAGCCTGAGTCAGCAATGATTCAGGCTTTCGTCGTTTTCGTCGCCGAATTTCAGCGCGCCTCTTGTTCCTCCTGCATGCACTGCATAAATACCCGCATCGCCGGACTGATAGCCTTCCCGGCATGGTGGGCGCAGAGCGCATGGATCGTCAATGGCGTCTCGCTGAATGGCAGCTCAACCAGCGTCCCGCGCTTGAGCTCGTCCTCCACCGCAAAGCGTGGCAGAAAACTCACTCCCAGATTTCCCGCCACGCACTGCTTGATACTCTCAATACTCCACAGCTCAATGGTGTTCTCCAGAGTAATTTCGCGCTGGCGCAGGGTGCTTTCAAAAATCTGCCGGAACACGCACTGGGGTTCGTTGATGATAAAGCTCAGCGGGATATGCTGCCGCGGGCGCATGAAGTCTACCGGCGCCTGCTCGACCGATGCGACCAGCGTCAGCGACTGCTGGCCAAGCTCCATTATCGTGAGCGCGTCATCGTTACCCACCCGGTAAAACACCCCCAAATCGACCTCGTCGGCAAGCAACGCATCGCGGATGCTGTAGCAGTTGAGCGACTGCAGCGACAGGCGCACTTTCGGAGCGCGTTGCTTAAAACGCTGCAGCACCCGCGGCATTTTATACGCCAGCAGCGTTTCGCCAGTGGCGACGCGAAGTTCGCCGCCGGGCTCATCGTCCTGGCGTGCCGCCTGACGTATCGAGGCCATCACTTTAGTCAGGTCGTAGACATGCGGCAGGACCTTCTTACCGGCGGCGGTGAGACACATCCGCCGGCCGATTTTCTCAAACAGCGGGATGGCAAGCTCCTGCTCCAGCTGCTGGATATGAAAAGTCACGGTGGACTGAGTGCAGCATAGTTTCTGCGCCGCGCGCAGAAAGGAGCCTTCTTCGACAACAGTTTTGAAGGTGATGAAGCGTCGCAGATCCATATTTCCTCTTTGTATCGATATTATCGAAGCGAGAATGAAAAAATATTCATTTTTTTAAATTATCAGCTTCGGGTAGTGTCTGCCAGACAAGAGGAGAAAACCCGTGACACCTACCCTGATTAGCGCCTTTTTAACTTACACTTTGATCACCGCCCTGACACCCGGGCCCAACAATATCCTGGCGCTGAGCAGCGTCACCTCCCATGGTCTACGCCGCAGCCTGCGGGTGCTGGCCGGGATGAGCGTCGGGTTTATTATCACTATGTTGATTTGCGCGGCTTTAACCTTTTCGCTGGTTGAACTCGACTCACGCTTTACCCTGGTATTGGGATGGATTGGCGCGGCGTACATCCTGTGGCTGGCCTGGCAGATTGCCAAAAGCAAACCGGCGACAGGGACGCCGAGTGCAGAACCGGTAGGCTTTTGGGCAAGTCTGGGGCTACAGTTCGTCAACGTTAAAATTATTCTGTATGGCATCACCGCGCTTTCTACCTTTGTTCTGCCCGTTACTCGCGAGCCTGTTTGGCTTATCAGCGTGAGTCTGCTGCTGGCGGCGATTGGCGCGCTGGGAAATCTGTGCTGGGCGCTGGCGGGGCATCTGTTTCAACGCCTGTTTTTGCTGTACGGGCGGCAACTGAACTGGATGCTGGCTGCGTTATTGGTCTACTGTGCTGTGCGGATCGTGGTGGAATAAAAAGGGAGCGCAGCGGCTCCCGAAGGGTGATTAGCCGATCGTGAAAGGATCGGCATCGCGCCAGGCGGGGAATTTTTCACGATATTCCTGAAGGGCGCTCAGCGACAGCTCGGCATCAAGACGAGTGGCCTGATGCGGATCGGCGGTGGCGATAATCTCCCCCTGGGGATTGATAATCCGACTATCGCCGCGGTAATGATGGCCGTTGCCGTCAGTGCCAACCCGGTTACAGCCGGCGACATAGGCCTGGTTTTCAATCGCGCGGGCGATCAGCAGCGACTGCCAGTGCAGCGAGCGCGGCGCCGGCCAGTTGGCGACATACAGCGCCAAATCATAGTCGTTCTGATTACGCGACCATACCGGAAAGCGCAGGTCGTAACAGACCAGCGGCAGGATCCGCCATCCACGCCATTCAAAGACCACGCGCTGGTTTCCGGCCTCATAGTGATGATGTTCATCGGCCATACGGAACAGGTGCCGTTTATCATAATGGTGCACCGTACCGTCAGGCTCGACCAGCAGGAAGCGGTTAACAGCGCCGTGTTCAGTTTGCAGCGCAGCGCTGCCGGCAATCAGCGCCTGGGATTGCGCGGCCCGGGCATGCATCCACTCCACCACGTCGGCCTCGGGTAAAGACTGTTTTGCCGCTTCCATGGCAAAGCCGGTGGTAAACATCTCTGGTAAAACAATCACATCGCGCCCGGTGATTCCTTCCAGTTGGCGATCAAAATGGCGCAGGTTGGCAGGGCCGTCCATCCAGATCAGCGGTTGTTGCAACAGCGAAATTTTCAGGCCAGGCACAATGGTCAACTCCATTCTCATGAGGGGGTTAGGTTAACTGTAACACCATATCAGCCGCGCGGCGGTCCGCGGAATATTTTGTTAAAAAAATGCTACTGATGGAAACGAAAGGGGAGGAGAGGGCGAAAAAAAGGCGGGGAAAGTTCCCCGCCCGGCGTGTGATGTGGTAGTGGTTTTATTATGCAGCTTCAACTTTACGAACTTTTTCCGGCAGCTTTACCGGCTTTGTCGCCAGCTCCTCTGGCGCAAAGTCGTCGACGTTAATGCTGCGCAGACGGCTATGCTCTGCACGGGTAAGAATGGCGGCCTCATCCTGACTGATTAATCCTTTGGCCAGCGCGTTGTGGGCCAGCTCATCCAGACGGGTGAACGGCAGATTTTTACCCAACTCTTTGCAGATCCGCTGGTGGATAGGATCGGCCGCCATCACTTCCAGCAGGGCCTCTTCCAGCAGGCCTACCGGGTTATGCTCGCTCGGCGTCAGATACTGACCGCGACCGATGCGGGAGCGCGTGGCGCTGGGCACCTGCAGAATTTTGGCGACCTGGTGGTCCAGCCTATCCGACTGCGCATGATGATGACGGCCGGTCGGGAAGATGACCAGGCGCATTACGCCTGCCACCAGACGGTTCGGGAAATTGTCCAACAGATCGTCAATGGCTTGCTCGGCCTGGTGCAGCGCGTCCTGTACCCCCCAGTGAACCAGCGGCAGATCGGCTTCATTGCGTCCTTCATCGTCATAGCGTTTCAGCACCGCCGAGGCCAGGTACAGCTGGCTTAACACATCCCCCAGACGGGCGGAGATACGTTCGCGTCGCTTGAGGCTGCCGCCGAGCACCGCCATTGAGACGTCTGACAGCAGTGCCAGGTTGGCGCTCAGACGATTCATTTGCTGATAGTAGCGACGGGTGGCGTCACGGGTCGGCGCGCTGCTGGTGCGCCCGCCGGTCAGGCCCAGCCAGAAACTCCGCACTTTATTACTGCCGACATGGCCGATGTGTTTGAACAGCAGCTTGTCATAGGCGTTCAGGTCATTATTCTGCGCGGCGGCCATCTCCTCCAGTACGTACGGATGGCAGCGAATCGCCCCCTGACCGAAGATCATCATGCTGCGGGTCAAAATGTTTGCGCCTTCCACGGTGATGGCGATAGGCGCGCCCTGATAGGCCCGGGCGAGGAAGTTGCCTTCGCCCAGCATAATGCCTTTCCCGCCGGTAATATCCATCGCGTCGATAATGGAGCGCTGGCCGCGGTGGGTGCAGTGATATTTCACGATAGCGGACAGCACTGCAGGTTTCTCGCCGAGCATGATGCCGTAGGTGATCAGCGACGCCGCAGCGTCCATCACATAGGCGTTACCGGCGATACGCGCCAGCGCCTCTTCAATCCCTTCCATTTTGCCGATGGAGATTTTGAACTGGCGGCGAATATGGGCGTAAGCGCCAGTCGCCATGGCAACGGATTTCAGACCACCGGTGGCGTTGGACGGCAGAGTAATACCGCGGCCGACCGATAGACATTCAACCAGCATGCGCCAGCCCTGACCGGCCATGCTTGGGCCGCCGATGATGTAATCGATAGGCACGAAGATATCTTTGCCGCGGGTTGGACCGTTCTGGAACGGCACGTTCAGCGGGAAGTGGCGACGGCCGATTTCCACGCCCGGGGTGGAGGTGGGGATCAGCGCGCAGGTGATACCCAGCTCTTCTTCTCCGCCCAGCAAACGATCCGGGTCAGAGAGTTTGAAAGCCAGCCCCAGCACGGTGGCGATAGGCGCCAGCGTGATATAACGTTTGTTCCAGGTCAGGCGCATCCCCAGCACCTGTTGACCCTGCCAGTCGCCCATGCACACCACGCCGGTATCCGGGATGGCGCCGGCGTCAGAGCCCGCTTCCGGGCTGGTGAGAGCGAAGCAAGGGATTTCCAGGCCGCGTGCCAGACGCGGCAGATAATGATTCCTCTGTTCTTCGGTACCGTAATGCTGCAGCAGTTCGCCCGGGCCCAGCGAGTTCGGGACGCCGACGGTGATCGCCAGGATGCCGGAGACGCCAGAGAGTTTCTGCAGTACTCGTGCCTGAGCGTAAGCGGAAAACTCAAGTCCGCCATACTCTTTCTTAATGATCATCGCGAAGAAGCGGTGCTCTTTCAGATAGGCCCACAGCTCCGGCGGCAGATCGGCCATTTCGTGGGTGATGGCGAAGTCGTTAGCCATCCGGCAGGCTTCTTCAACTGGGCCGTCGAGGAAAGCTTGCTCTTCGGCGGTCAGCCGCGGCTGCGGATAGTTATGTAACTTTTGCCAGTCAGGATTGCCGCGAAACAGATCGCCTTCCCACCAGGTGGTGCCGGCGTCGATGGCTTCTTTTTCCGTGCGCGACATCGGCGGCATCACCTTGCGGAATGTGCGAAACGCCGGTGCGGAAATCATGGATTTACGCATAGGCGCAAAGTTAAACGGCAACAGTATGATCGCCAGCGGCAGCAGCAGCCAGATATTCCACACTCCGGCCGCGCCGAGCGCCGCGGTCCAGGCGAGCAAAATCACGCTGCTGAGCAGCAGGCTGACCCGGTGATAGAAGAGCGCGCCGAGTAAAACGACGGTTGCAACAATACTCAAAATCATCATAGAGAAATGCTCCCTGAGCTTGTAGGAGGTCTGACCACTTGTGATGTATTGGTTGTAGTGCATGCGTTTTTATTTAGCAATGTGTTTACAAAATAATTACAACCTTGCTCACATTGTTGTATGCAAAAGCGGCACATAAAATCAAAAGAGCGAGGGATAACGCTGCCTGCTGCTTCTCGCTTCGACGGCTATCCGGTACACTGCCGGGGTTATTCCACTCATACTGAAGGATTATCCTCATGTACCAGGATCTTATTCGTAACGAACTGAACGAAGCCGCGGAAACGCTGGCTAACTTTCTGCAGGACGAAGCCAATATCCATGCTATCCAGCGTGCCGCTGTCCTGCTGGCGGATAGCTTTAAGGCGGGTGGGAAAGTGCTGTCCTGCGGTAACGGCGGTTCCCATTGCGATGCGATGCATTTTGCGGAAGAGCTGACCGGACGTTATCGCGAAAACCGCCCGGGTTACCCGGCCATCGCGATCTCCGACGTCAGCCACCTCTCCTGCGTGAGCAATGATTTTGGCTATGAGTATGTGTTCTCCCGCTACGTTGAATCCGTTGGCCGCGCAGGCGATGTGCTGCTCGGTATCTCCACGTCTGGCAACTCCGGCAACGTGATTAAGGCCATTGAGGCCGCGCGGGCGCAGGGGATGAAAGTGATCACCCTGACCGGTAAAGACGGCGGTAAAATGGCCGGTAGCGCTGATGTTGAAATTCGCGTGCCGCACTTTGGCTACGCCGACCGCATCCAGGAGATCCATATCAAAGTGATCCACATTCTGATTATGCTGATCGAAAAAGAGATGGCGAAAGGCTAACAGGCAGGTGAGTGTGTACTGTTGACGGTGGCCTCGCTCCGGCGCCGTCGTGATTTGTGAGGGTGAGGTGATCTATGTGCGAACTGCTCGGGATGAGCGCCAATGTGCCAACCGATATCTGTTTTAGCTTTACCGGGCTGGTGCAGCGCGGCGGCGGGACGGGGCCGCATAAAGACGGCTGGGGCATCACCTTCTATGAAGGTAAAGGCTGTCGCACATTCAAGGATCCCCAGCCGAGCTTTCAGTCGCCGATCGCGAAACTGGTTCAGGATTACCCCATTAAGTCCTGTTCCGTCGTCGCCCATATTCGTCAGGCCAACCGCGGGAGGGTGGCCCTGGAGAACACCCATCCCTTCACCCGCGAACTGTGGGGGCGCAACTGGACCTATGCGCACAATGGGCAGCTAAAAGGCTATAAGTCTCTGAAAACCGGTAATTTTCATCCGGTAGGTGAAACCGACAGTGAAAAAGCGTTTTGCTGGCTGCTGCACCGTTTAACCGAGCGCTATCCGCGCACGCCGGGCAATATGCTGGGCGTTTTCAAGTATATCGCCACCCTCGCGGGTGAACTACGTGAGAAAGGGGTGTTCAACATGCTGCTGTCGGACGGGCGCTACGTAATGGCGTTCTGCTCGACCAATCTGCACTGGATCACCCGGCGAGCGCCGTTCGGCGTGGCAAAACTGCTGGACCAGGATGTGGAGATCGACTTTCAACGCGAGACCACACCCAACGATGTGGTCACGGTTATCGCCACGCAGCCGCTGACGGCCAATGAAACCTGGCATAAGATCATGCCAGGCGAGTGGGCGTTATTTTGTCTCGGGGAGCGTGTAGTTTGAGGCCAGCTGCGGCTGGACAACCTCGTGGCTGAGCGGCTTGCTCACCACATAGCGGCCGTCGGTCACTGATACGACCGGCGGTTTGTGGGTCTGCTGGAAATAGTCATAGCCAGGCTTGAGCTGTTTCCAGAAATCCGCGTAGTAGGAGTATTTGTGGCGTTCCATGTTGGCGTTGGTCATGCGGAACGGATAGATACTCACCTGCACGCTTGGCTGGCCGAAGACTAAGGCGCCGGTCACGAACTGGAAGATCTCATCGATACCGCTGTCGGTCATGGCGTAGCAGCCGACTGAGACGCAGTCGCCGTGGATCATCAGGTATTTCCCTTCATAACCATGGGCGCGATCGTAGGCGTTCGGGAAGCCGATGTTAATCGCTTTATAGAAGCGGCTGTCGGGTTTGAGCTGGCTGCGGGTGACGTTATAGAACCCTTCCGGACTCTTGAAATCGCCCTGGCGCTGTTTCGGACCGAGGCCACCGGAGTAGTTGCAGATCCGGTAGCTGTCGAGGAGCTGGTAGGTCTCACCCATTTTGACGTAAAGGTCGAGCATGCGCTCTTCTTTAAAGATCTCAATGTAAACCGGTGAACCCATTAATTGCTGCTTATATTCTTTGCTTACCGGCGTTGTCGGGCTGTTGCTGCTGAGCAGCCCGGCAAATGACACGCACGGCAACAGAAGCATCGCAATAAATAATGCGATTTTGCGCATACTGCTTGTTCCTTGATAAAACAAAATAGCCACATTGCCAGGACGGCAAGAGAGACCCGAAATCAGAGTTTTCTGGATTTAGAGCGCTCACATTAGCATCACGGCATTTTTTCGCAAGGGCGACGTGGCGGCGTTTACAAATCAGCCTCACTTTATACCCTGCCAGCGACGAAAACACAGTGAGAACTTTGCGCAATAGCTCGCATTTTATAAGCACTTATCGCCCCTTGCGCTACAGCCGCCGCTCACGAAATGTTACACTTGCGCCGGTTCATCATCAGAGTAAGAAAGGATGCTTCTCTTCCGTCCTGAGCGCTACTGGCGCCGTTTCGCCCTTTCTTCTCTGCCATTCTGTCAATAAGCTGGCCCTGACCTGCGTCGGGGTTGAGGTTACGGATACCTGCTAACGATATGATTAAAATCACGAAAGGGCTGGATTTGCCCATAGCTGGCATGCCATTACAGCAGATTTCTCCCGCGCCAGCGGTGAAGCGCGTCGCGCTACTCGGCGAAGAGTACGTTGGCATGCGCCCCGCGATGGCGGTTAAAGAAGGCGATCGGGTCAAAAAAGGTCAGATCCTGTTCGAAGATAAAAAGATCCCTGGCGTCTGCTTTACCGCCCCGGCGAGCGGGATCGTCAGCGCGATCCACCGCGGCGAACGGCGCGTGTTGCAGTCGGTGGTGATTGATATCGAGGGCAATGACGCGGTGGCGTTTACCCGTTACGCCGCGGACGCGCTGGCCGAACTGCCGCGCGACACCGTACAGCAGCAGCTGCTGGCGTCGGGCCAATGGACGGCGCTGCGTACCCGGCCGTTCAGCAAAACGCCGCTCCCGGGGAGCACGCCCGCCGCTATCTTTGTTAACGCCATGGACACCAATCCGCTGGCGGCGGAGCCGCAGCCGATTATTCTGGCCGAACGTGCCGCCTTCGACGCCGGTCTTACCGTGCTCACGCGCTTGACCGACGGGAAAGTGCACGTCTGCCAGCCCAGCGGCGGCAAGCTGGGCGGTCATCCTCTCGGCCAGGTTTGTTTCAATCAGTTCAGTGGGCCGCACCCGGCGGGGCTGCCGGGAACGCATATTCACTTTCTGGAGCCGGTGAGCCTGAATAAGCAGGTCTGGCACCTCAATTATCAGGACGCGATCGCCATTGGTAAGCTTTTCCTCGACGGGGAGCTCTACTGCGAACGGATAATTGCGCTCGGCGGCCCGCAGGTAACATCTCCGCGGCTGGTCAAAACGACGCTCGGCGCCAGCCTGGAGGATCTGCTGGCAGGTGAGTTGCAGGAGGGGGAAAACAGGGTCATTTCCGGCTCGGTGCTTAGCGGCGCCCGCGCCCATGGCCCTCACGCTTTCCTGGGGCGCTTCCATCTGCAGGTGAGCGTGGTCAAAGAAGGGCGGGAAAAAGAGCTCTTCGGCTGGGTGATGCCGGGCAAAGAGAAATTCTCGATTACCCGCACCACGCTGGGCCATTTCTTCAAGCGCAAGCGCTTTCATTTTTCCACCGATACCAACGGCGGCGAGCGGGCGATGGTGCCGATCGGCAACTACGAGCGGGTGATGCCTCTGGATATCCTGCCGACCATACTGCTGCGCGATCTGCTGGCCGGAGACACCGACAGCGCTCAGGCGCTGGGCTGTCTGGAGCTGGATGAAGAAGATCTGGCGCTGTGCACCTATGTTTGCCCTGGAAAGTATGAATATGGCCCGGCGCTGCGCAGCGTGTTAACCCGGATTGAGCAGGAAGGATAAGAGATGGGCTTAAAGCACCTGATTGAGAAACTTGAGCCGCATTTCACGCATGGCGGCAAGCTGGAAAAATATTACCCGCTGTATGAGGCGGCGGCGACCATCTTCTACACGCCGGGCCAGGTAACCCGCGGCGCGGCGCACGTACGCGACGCCATCGACCTGAAGCGGATGATGATCCTCGTGTGGTTTGCCGTATTCCCGGCGATGTTCTGGGGCATGTACAACGTTGGGCTGCAGACCATTCCGGCGCTGCACAAGCTATACGGCGCCGAACAGCTGCAGCAGGCGATCGCCAACAACTGGCACTACAGCGTCGCCCAGTGGTTAGGGGTGAGCTTCAGTGCCGACGCCGGCTGGCTGAGCATGATGACCCTGGGCGCGGTATTTTTCCTGCCGATCTATATCACCGTTTTTATCGTCGGTGGCTTCTGGGAAGTGCTGTTCGCGATTGTGCGCAAGCATGAGATTAACGAAGGTTTTTTCGTTACCTCTATTCTCTTCGCGCTGATTGTGCCGCCCACGCTGCCGCTGTGGCAGGCGGCGCTGGGGATCTCCTTCGGCGTGGTGATCGCCAAAGAGATTTTCGGCGGCACCGGGCGCAACTTCCTCAACCCGGCGCTGGCGGGGCGCGCGTTCCTGTTCTTCGCCTATCCGGCGCAGATTTCCGGCGATCTCGTATGGACCGCGGCGGACGGTTTCTCCGGCGCCACGCCGCTCTCCCAGTGGGCCAGCGGCGGCGGTGAAGCGCTGGTGAACGTGGCGACTGGCGTGCCGGTGAGCTGGATGGACGCCTTCCTCGGCAATATTCCCGGCTCAATTGGCGAAGTGTCAACGCTGATGATCTTCATCGGCGGGGCGATCATCCTCTTTGGCCGCGTCGCGTCCTGGCGCATCGTCGCCGGGGTAATGATCGGCATGATCGCCACCGCCACCCTGTTTAACGTTATCGGCTCCGACACCAACCCGATGTTCGCTATGCCATGGTACTGGCATCTGGTGCTCGGCGGTTTCGCCTTCGGGATGATGTTTATGGCGACGGACCCGGTATCCGCCTCGTTTACCGATAAAGGGAAATGGAGTTACGGCGTGCTGATCGGCGTGATGTGCGTGCTGATCCGCGTGGTGAACCCGGCTTATCCGGAAGGGATGATGCTGGCGATCCTCTTCGCCAACCTCTTCGCACCGCTGTTCGATTATCTGGTGGTGCAGGCCAATATTAAGCGGAGGAAGTCGCGTGGCTGAGAAGAAAAGTAACGATAGCATCGGCAAAACGCTGCTGGTGGTGCTGGTGCTTTGTCTGGTCTGCTCCATCGTGGTGGCGGGCTCGGCCGTGGGGCTGAAATCCCGCCAGCAGGCGCAGCGGGCGTTGGATAAGCAGCGCAATATCCTGGCAGTGTCAGGGCTGATGCACCCCGGTATGGATGCGGATGCGGTAGCGGACACCTTCGCGGCGCGCATTACCCCGCGACTGGTGAATCTGGCCACCGGCGAACTGCTGGAGAAAGACCCGGGTAAATTTAATCAGGCTCAGGCGCTGAAGGATCCGCAGCAGAGTATGGCCCTGGATGCCAGTCAGGATCCGGCTGGTATAAAGCGACGCAGTAATCTGGCGGAAATTTACCTGGTGCGCGACGCGCAGCAGAAGATTGAGCAGGTGGTGCTGCCCATTTATGGCAACGGCCTGTGGTCGATGATGTATGCCTTTGTGGCGCTGGACGTCGATGGCCGCACGGTAAAAGGCATTACTTACTACGATCAGGGCGAAACGCCGGGGCTGGGCGGCGAGGTGGAAAACCCCAACTGGCGCCAGCAGTTTGTCGGCAAGCAGGTGCTGGATGACAACGGCATGCCGGCGCTGAAGGTGGTGAAAGGCGGCGCGCGCGCAGGCGATCTCCACGCGGTTGACGGTTTATCCGGCGCCACGCTGACGTCCAATGGCGTACAGCATAGCTTTGATTTCTGGATGGGCGAACTGGGCTTTGGTCCGTTCCTGAAAAAGGTTCGTGAGGGAGAGCTGAATAATGGCTGAACAGAGCGATATGAAAGAGGTGAAGCGCGTGCTGGTGGGGCCGCTCATCGCCAATAACCCCATCGCCCTGCAGGTGCTGGGCGTCTGCTCCGCACTGGCGGTAACCACCAAACTGGAAACCGCCTTCGTGATGACCATTGCGGTGACCCTGGTGACGGCGTTCTCCAGCATGTTTATCTCGATGATCCGCCACCATATTCCCAATAGCGTGCGCATCATCGTGCAGATGGCGATCATCGCCTCGCTGGTGATCGTGGTGGATCAGCTGCTGCGGGCTTTCGCCTATGAGACCTCCAAACAGCTGTCGGTATTCGTCGGGCTTATCATCACCAACTGCATCGTGATGGGCCGCGCCGAAGCCTACGCCATGAAGTCGCCGCCGCTGGCGAGCTTTATGGATGGTATTGGCAACGGTCTCGGCTATGGCGCGATCCTGATTATCGTCGGCTTCCTGCGCGAGCTTATCGGTAGCGGCAAGCTGTTCGGTATCACGGTGCTGGAGACGGTGCAGAACGGCGGCTGGTATCAGCCGAACGGCCTGTTCCTGCTGGCGCCGAGCGCGTTCTTCATTATCGGTTTGCTGATCTGGGCCCTGCGTAGCTGGAAGCCTGAGCAGCAGGAAAAGGAGTAATCGGTGATGGCTCATTACATCAGCCTGTTTGTCCGCGCGGTGTTCGTTGAGAACATGGCGCTGGCCTTCTTCCTCGGGATGTGCACCTTTCTTGCGGTGTCGAAAAAGG
This sequence comes from Klebsiella pneumoniae, assembly GCF_000742135.1. GTDB lineage: Bacteria > Pseudomonadota > Gammaproteobacteria > Enterobacterales > Enterobacteriaceae > Klebsiella > Klebsiella pneumoniae. Next base: position 770,731 of record NZ_KN046818.1, read on the forward strand.
TCTCCACCGCCTTCGGCCTCGGCGTCGCGGTGACGGTAGTGCTGGGGCTTGCCGTGCCAATCAATAACCTGGTCTATAACCTGGTGCTGCGCGACGGCGCGCTGGTTGAGGGGGTGGATCTCAGCTTTCTTAACTTCATCACCTTTATCGGAGTGATCGCCGCGCTGGTGCAGATCCTCGAGATGATCCTCGATAAGTATTTTCCGGCACTGTACAACGCGCTGGGCATCTTCCTGCCGCTGATTGCGGTTAACTGTGCGATTTTCGGCGGCGTGTCGTTCATGGTGCAGCGCGATTACAACTTCCCGGAGTCCATCGTCTACGGCTTCGGCTCCGGCATTGGCTGGATGCTGGCGATCGTGGCGATGGCGGGGATCCGCGAAAAAATGAAGTACGCCAACGTGCCCGCCGGTTTGCGCGGGTTAGGGATCACCTTTATCACCACCGGACTAATGGCGCTGGGCTTTATGTCCTTCTCCGGCGTGCAGCTATAAGGGCGAATAAGTATGGAAATTATTCTTGGCGTCGTGATGTTCACGCTGATTGTGCTGGTGCTGTCGGGGCTTATCCTGGCAGCGCGCTCAAAGCTGGTGAACGCGGGCGACGTGGTTATTGAGATCAATAACGAAGCGGATAAACAGATCCGCACCCCGGCGGGTGACAAACTGCTGAACACGCTGTCCAGCAACGGGATCTTCGTCTCCTCCGCCTGCGGCGGCGGCGGCTCCTGCGGCCAGTGTCGGGTAACTGTTAAAGAGGGCGGCGGGGATATCCTGCCGACCGAGCTTTCGCATATTACCAAGCGGGATGCCAAAGCCGGTTGCCGTCTGGCCTGTCAGGTGGCGGTGAAGCAGAACATGAAGATTGAACTGCCGGAAGAGATTTTCGGCGTCAAAAAATGGGAGTGTGAAGTTATCTCTAACGATAACAAAGCCACTTTCATTAAAGAGCTCAAGCTGCGGATCCCGGAGGGGGAGGTGGTGCCGTTTCGCGCCGGGGGCTATATTCAGATTGAATGCCCGCCGCATAAAGTGGCCTATGCAGATTTTGATGTTCCCGATGAATACCGTTCAGACTGGGATAAGTTCAACCTGTTTCGCTATGTCTCTGAGGTGAAAGAGCCGACCCTGCGCGCCTACTCAATGGCTAACTATCCGGAAGAGAAGGGCATCATTATGCTCAACGTGCGCATCGCGACGCCGCCGCCGAAGGTCCCGGATGCGCCGCCGGGGATCATGTCATCCTATATCTGGTCGCTGAAGCCGGGCGATAAGGTGACGATTTCCGGGCCGTTTGGCGAGTTCTTTGCTAAAGAAACCGACGCCGAGATGGTGTTTATCGGCGGCGGCGCCGGGATGGCGCCGATGCGTTCGCATATTTTCGACCAGCTCAAGCGCCTGCACAGCACGCGCAAAATCAGCTTCTGGTACGGCGCCCGTTCGCTGCGCGAAATGTTCTACGATGAGGAGTTTGAACAACTGGCGCGCGACAATCCAAACTTTACCTTCCACGTCGCGCTCTCCGATCCGCTGCCGGAAGATAACTGGACCGGGCATACCGGCTTTATCCATAACGTTCTATACGAGAACTATCTACGCGATCACCCGGCGCCGGAAGACTGCGAGTTCTACATGTGTGGGCCGCCGGTAATGAACGCCGCGGTAATTAAGATGCTCAAAGATCTGGGCGTCGAGGACGAGAATATTCTCCTCGACGACTTTGGAGGCTGACGATGCTGACGGTATTTATCGCGACCTTTGTGATTTTTGCGCTGGTGATCCTCGGCATGTCGCTGGGCTACCTGGTGAAGCGCAAGAGCATCCAGGGCAGCTGCGGTGGGATCTCCGCGCTGGGGCTGGAGAAAGTCTGCGATTGTCCGGAACCGTGCGACGCGCGTAAAAAGCGCCTCGCCCGCGAGGCGCAGCGTCAGCAGCGGCGTATTTTGTAATGCCCGGCGGCGCTGCGCTTGCCGGGTCAGCTGCTTCGGTTTTGTAGGCCGGGTAAGGCGCCAGCCGCCACCCGGCAACAACATGCCAGCAATGTGAGGCCGCTTTCGCGGCCTTTTTAGCCGTTGACTCCCTTACTGCCAGCTTTTCGCCTGCGCCGGAGAATCCACCATCACCCCGTCGGCGCCCAGTTCTATCGCCGTGCGGTAGTCTTCCGCACTGTTGATGCCGAAGAAGATAATGTGCGCTTTATCCTGCGAGCGGAAGCAATCCATTGCCTCTTTATCCCAGGTGAGCGTCGCCGGGGAGATCCCTTCGCCAAGGGTGAATTTCTCCACCACCTCGACTTTGCGCTTCAGCTCCAGTCCATACCACTGCTCACCATCGCGTTGACTCGCTGGCTGGCACTGATGGCTGAGCGAAATATTGGCAAGCCTGGTGCGGGTTTCACTGCGAGTGACAAAGCGAGGGATGGCTGGCGGCAGGGCGGCGATATAGCGGTCTTCGGTGGAATAGACCCGCACGCGATCGAGGCTATCGGTGGTTTTTAACACTTCAAGCAGGCGCTGGCCCATCACGGTCGGATCGGCATCCGGAGATTTGATATCAATATAGAAAAATGTGTGCGGCCATTGCTGTAAAACGCTTTGCAAGGTCGGAATGGTGGCCTGCTTACCGCGCCACGGGTGGCTGTCATCCCCCCATTTCCAGCCGGCGTCGACTTTCGCCAGCTCGGCGGCGGTCAAACTGGAAACTTTGCCCTCGCTATTGGTCAATGCGGAAAGATCGCTTGACCGGTAGAGCACCGGTACGCCGTCGCGGCTTAACTGCACCGTGACCCAGATGGCTTCGGCGTTATTCTCCAGCGCCAGCTTAATGGCCGGCAGGGTATTTTCCGGCGCATCGCCGGTGCCGCCGCGGTGGGCTATCAGCTGTGGAGCGGCCCAGGCGCCAGCGGTGGCCAGCAGGCAAAGTGCGGTAAGTATTTTCTTCATGATTACATCTTCCTGGTTTATCTTTTAACCCAATGAAAATAAACATAATTTATTGCAGTTTTATGTTTTAACCGCTTTTTTAGCCGATGAAATAAAAAAAGCATAAAATTCGCATCTGATTTTGCTATGCTGTATGGGTATACAGTGTTGAGTCTGACGATGCGTAAAATTATCCATGTCGATATGGACTGTTTCTTTGCGGCGGTGGAGATGCGCGACAACCCAGCGTTGCGCGATATTCCCCTCGCGATAGGCGGCAGTCGGGTACAACGTGGCGTGATTAGTACCGCGAACTATCCTGCGCGTAAGTTTGGCGTGCGCAGCGCCATGCCGACGGCGACGGCGCTCAAGCTGTGCCCGCATCTCACGCTGCTTCCCGGCCGCTTCGATGCCTACAAAGAAGCCTCGAACCATATCCGCGAAATTTTCTCCCGCTATACCTCGCGCATTGAGCCGCTGTCGCTGGATGAAGCCTATCTTGACGTCAGCGACAGCGAGCATTGTCACGGGTCAGCCACCCTGATAGCCCAGGTGATCCGCCAGACCATCGAACGGGAGCTGCGCCTCACCGCCTCGGCGGGGGTGGCGCCGGTGAAGTTTCTCGCTAAAATCGCTTCAGATATGAATAAACCCAACGGCCAGTTCGTTATCGCCCCCCATCAGGTGGCAGAGTTTGTGCGGGCGCTGCCGCTGGCGAAAATACCCGGCGTCGGGAAGGTATCGGCAGCGAAGCTGGAAAATATGGGCCTGCGAACCTGTGGCGATGTGCAGAACAGCGATCTGGCCATGCTGCTTAAGCGCTTCGGTAAATTCGGGCGTATTCTGTGGGAGCGCAGCCACGGGATTGATGAGCGGGAAATTCATAACGATCGGCAGCGTAAATCGGTGGGCGTGGAGCGCACCTTAGCGGAAGATATCCATGAATGGCCTGAGTGCGAAGCGATTATCGAAAACCTCTATCCCGAGCTGGAGAGGCGACTGGCGAAGGTCAAACCTGACCTGCTGATCGCCCGTCAGGGCATTAAACTGAAATTCAATGATTTCCAGCTGACCACCCAGGAGCACGTCTGGCCGCGGCTGAACAAAGAGGATCTGATCGCCACCGCGCACAAAGCCTGGGATGAGCGCCGCGGCGGACGGGGCGTGCGCCTGGTTGGGCTCCACGTGACGTTGCTCGATCCGCAGCTGGAAAGGCAGCTTTTATTAGGGATTTAGCCATGCATATTCGTGCTTACCGCGACAGCGATTTGCCACTGCTCTGCCAGATCTTTCTGCGCGCGGTGCGGGAAACCGCTAGTCGGGACTATACCCCGGGGCAGATCGCGGCCTGGGCGCAGGTGGATGAGACGCGCTGGCGACAAAAGCTGGCCGACTCAATCGGCCTGGTGGCCGTGGTCAACAGCCAGCCGGTTGGCTTTATCACCGCCATCGGGACGCATATCGATTTGCTGTTCGTCTCGCCGGATCGTGCCCGCCAGGGTATCGGCGGCGCGCTTATCGAGGCGCTCTGCGCTCAGTATCCAGCGCAAATCCTGACGGTGGACGCCAGCATTACCGCAAAGCCCTGTTTTACGGCCCATGGTTTTAAGGTGGTGTCTGAGCAGCGGGTGGCGGCGCGCGGGGAGTGGTTTATTAATTACCGGATGGAAAAACGCGTGGCGCTAAGGTGATGCGGGGTAAAACCGGCGGCGGGCCGCCGCCGGTTGTGGGGCTTATTTAGCCGGAATGGCTTTCAGCAGCTCGGTCAGCAGCGTCCAGTACTGACCGACGCTCTCGATATGGACCTGCTCATCCGGGGAGTGCGGACCGGTAATGGTTGGCCCGATGGAGACCATGTCCATCTCCGGATACGGTTTTTTGAACAGACCGCATTCCAGACCGGCGTGAATGATCTGGATGTTCGGCGTCTTGTTGAACAGACGCTGGTAAGTCTCGCGCACCAGGTGCATCACCGGCGAATTGGCGTCCGGTTGCCAGCCAGGGTAAGCGCCTTTGGCTTCGGTTTTCGCCCCCGCCAGCTTACCCAGAGAATCCAGCATGCTGACCACGTAGTCTTTGCCGCTGTCGATCAGCGAGCGGATCAGGCAGTGGATCTGTACGTTGTCATCGGTCATGGTGACGACGCCGACGTTCAGCGAAGTTTCCACTACGCCTTTCGCCACGTCAGAGTTGCGGATAACCCCGTTCGGCGTGGCGTTCAGCAGACGGATGAAAGTGTCGCGGGAAGCCTGAGTCAGCGCCGCTTTGTCGTTATCGACCGCTTCCACGAGCACCACCAGGTTCTTCTCTTTGGCCTCCAGCTCGTTTTTCAGCAGCGCCTGGTAAGTATTTACCAGCGCTTTCAGCGCATCGGCTTTATCCGCGGCGACGGCGACAGTAGCGTAAGCTTCACGCGGGATGGCGTTGCGCAACGTGCCGCCGTTGAAATCGACCAGACGCAGATCCAGCTCATCGGCGTGGCCGGCGAGGAAGCGCGACAGCAGCTTGTTGGCGTTACCCAGACCAAGGTGAATATCACCGCCGGAGTGGCCGCCTTTCAGCCCTTTTAAGGTGACTTTAAAGCTCTGGAACCCGGCGGGAATCGCTTCGCGGGTCAGCGCCAGGTTAGAGGTGAAATCGATCCCGCCGGCGCAACCCATGTAGATTTCGCCTTCTTCTTCGGAGTCGGTGTTGATCAGGATATCGGCCTGTAGCCAGTTAGCCTGCAGACCGAACGCGCCGTCCATGCCGGCTTCTTCGGTCATGGTCAGCAGCACTTCCAGCGGGCCGTGAGCGACGCTATCATCGGCCAGTACCGCCAGTGCGGACGCCATTCCGATACCGTTGTCCGCGCCCAGCGTGGTGCCGCGCGCTTTCACCCATTCGCCGTCAATGTACGGCTGGATCGGATCTTTAACGAAGTCGTGGACGGTGTCGTTATTTTTCTGCGGCACCATATCGAGGTGCGCCTGCAGCGCTACCGGCTTACGGTTTTCCATACCGGCAGTCGCGCCTTTACGAATCAGAATGTTGCCAACCTGGTCGCGTTCCGCATGTAAGCCTTTTTCTTTTGCCCAACCCATAATGTGCTCGGCGAGCTGTTCTTCGTGATAGGACGGGTGCGGGATGGAGCAAATCTTGGCAAAAATATCCCAAAGCGGCTGCGGGGATAGTTGAGACAGTTCAGACACGGTAAGTCTCCTTACAGACTCCTGCATACAGCGGTTGCAGGACGAGGGTTAGCGTTAAAATACACAACAAGCCCGGGCTTGCGCGATGGGGTTGAGAATACCACTTTCCACCGCCTCAGGTAGTGTAAACAACGCAAAAAGCGTTGCGCAAACCGCTTAACACTGGTTTTTAGTGCGTCAGATCTCTATAATCTCGCGCAACCATTTTCCCCCTCGAACATTATTTAAGCCGTATTACACAGGCTGGGACACTTCACATGAGCGAAAAATACGTCGTCACCTGGGACATGTTGCAGATTCACGCCCGCAAACTGGCCAGCCGTCTGCTGCCGGTTGAGCAATGGAAAGGCATTATTGCCGTTAGCCGCGGCGGACTGGTACCGGGAGCCTTACTGGCGCGTGAACTGGGCATTCGTCATGTTGATACCGTATGCATCTCCAGCTACGACCATGATAACCAGCGCGAGCTGAAAGTGCTGAAACGTGCGGAAGGCGATGGCGAAGGCTTTATCGTCATCGACGATCTGGTGGATACCGGCGGTACCGCCGTGGCGATCCGCGAAATGTATCCCAAAGCGCACTTTGTCACCATTTTCGCCAAGCCGGCAGGCCGCCCGCTGGTGGACGATTTCGTTGTGGATATTCCGCAGGATACCTGGATTGAACAGCCGTGGGATATGGGCGTGGTGTTTGTACCGCCTATCGCAGGTCGTTAATTCTTCAGGACAGTGCTATTTACCACGCCCGGCTTGCCGGGCGTGGTTTTTTTTATCCTTTAGCAGGTTACAATATCCGGAGTGGCACTACGACGGAGACTGCACATGTCACAGGCTAACCTCAGCGAAACGCTGTTTAAACCTCGCTTCAAACATCCCGAAACTTCTACGCTGGTGCGTCGGTTTTCTGCCGGAAAACCCCAGGCGATGCAGTCGGCGCTGAGCGGCAATCACGTCGATCACTGGTACCGTCTGATCAACCGTTTGATGTGGATCTGGCGCGGCGTAACTCCGCAGGAGATCCTCGATGTGCAAGCGCGCATTGTGATGAGCGAGGCCGAACGAACCGATCCTGAGCTGTTCGATACCGTCATCGGCTATCGCGGCGGCAACTGGATCTTCGAGTGGGCGAAAGAAGCCATGCAGTGGCAGCAAAAGGCCGGGCAGGAAGCCGATCCTTTGCTGAGCGGCCGCCACTGGCTGCATGCCTCGAACCTGTATAGCATTGCCGCTTATCCGCATATTAAAGGCGATGAGCTGGCGGAACAGGCGCAGGCTTTAGCCAACCGGGCGTATGAAGAAGCCGCCCAGCGGCTGCCGGGCTCGCTGCGCGAGCTGGAGTTCACCATCCCTGGCGGCTCGCCGATAACCGGCTTTTTGCATATGCCGAAAGGCGAGGGGCCGTTTCCGACGGTGCTGATGTGCGGGGGGCTGGACTCGCTGCAGACCGATTATTACAACCTGTATGAGAACTACTTCTCACCGCTCGGCATTGCCATGCTGACCATTGATATGCCCTCCATCGGCTTCTCGTCAAAATGGACGCTAAATCAGGACACCAGCCTGCTGCATCAGCACGCGCTGCGCCATCTGGAAAATGTACCGTGGGTCGATCATACCCGGGTCGCCGCTTTCGGCTTCCGCTTTGGCGCCAATATCGCGGTGCGTCTGGGCTATCTGGAGCCGCAGCGGCTGAAGGCTGTAGCCTGTCTGGGCCCGGTCGTTCATGGTCTGCTGGTGGATCCCCTGCATCAGGGGCGCGTGCCGGAGATGTATCTTGACGTGCTGGCTTCGCGGCTGGGCATGCATGACGCCTCCGATGAAGCGCTACGCGTGGAGCTCAACCGCTATTCGTTAAAAACCCAGGGACTGCTGGGGCGCCGTTGCCCGACGCCGATGCTCTCCGGCTTCTGGAAGGACGATCCGTTCAGCCCCGAAGAGGAGTCGCGGTTAATCACCTCGTCATCTGCCGATGGCAAACTGCTGGAGATCCCGTTTAACCCGGTGTATCGCAATTTTGATCACGCATTACGACAGATCGCCCGCTGGATCAATCATAGATTTGGTTAATTTATTGCTAAATTCTATTGGTTTGGTAAAACAGTTGCATCACTAAAGGAGATCGCAATGACGTTACCGAGTGGACACCTGAAAAGTAAGTTGATCAAGAAATTCACGGCGCTGGGGCCTTACATTCGCGAAGAGCAGTGCCATGACAACCGTTTCTTTTTCGATTGCCTGGCAGTTTGCGTCAATGTTAAGCCCGCACCGGAGAAGCGTGAATTCTGGGGCTGGTGGATGGAAATGGAAGCACAAGAGTCACGTTTCACCTACAGCTACCAGTTTGGCCTGTTCAATAAAGAAGGTTCATGGCAGGCGGTCGACATTGACGACCCGGAAGTGAGCGACAGGCTGGAAAAAACGCTGCGCGAGTTTCACGAGCGCGCAGCAGCGCTGCTGACCACCTTTAATCTGAAGCTGGAACCGGCCGACGATTTCAGCGAGCCGGTTCGCCTGCGAGCCTGATTGATCTACGGATACGATTTCTCCACGCCCGTGCGGCGTGGAGATGCGTGCCGCCGTACCCGTAATTTCCACCCCTCCATCTGACTCACCCTGCCTGCGGCGACAGCTTGCCAGCCATCGCCTGCTGAATAATCGGGATCGGAGTCAGTAAGTGCTCGCGCATCAGCGCGCTGGCCTGTTCGGCGTCGCGCGCCAGAATAGCGTCCACCAGGGTCTGATGCTGGACATGCTTATCTTCCAGCATCTCCACCGACAGCACGGTGGTGCGCAGCCAGATGAAGCGGTAGCGCGCCGCCAGATCGAACAGCCGTTCGCGCATCTGCAGCAGATACTGCGAACCGCAGCCGGCGACGATGGCGGTGTGAAACGCCTGATGGCGCTGGTCCCATTCATCGAGTAGGTGCTCACTCGCTTCGCACGATTCCAGCTTGTTGAGCAGATGGGCGCGGGCCAGCAGCTCGGCTTCCCACTCGTCGCCGCCGCGCTCAATGGCGAGACGCACCAGCATGGCCTCCATGTTGGCGCGCGCGTCGAAGATATCGAGAAGCTCCTGTTCCGACATGGGCGCCACCCGATAGCCTTTCTGATTGACCACCGTCACCAGCCGCTCGGCCACCAGTTGCGAAAGCGCTTCGCGCAGCGGACCGACCCCCAGGCCATAGCGTGACGTCAGCAGGCTCATCCGCAGCTTCTCATCGGGGTGGTAAACCCCGCGGATGATGTCGTTTTTTAACCAACGGTACCCGTCAATGGCCGTCGCCTGGGGAATGGCGGTCATGTTCTTACTCCTGAATACTCTTCCCGGCGGGCGCCGGGAACAGGGTTAACGCGTATTTTGCAGCGGCAGTTTTTGCCACAATACCAGCTTTTTCCAGCGTGACATAATCGGTACCGTACAAATAATTCCCAGAGCTAACAGGCCGGTAGAGATCACCTCCAGCTGCTGCGCCGGACGAAACAGCATCACCACCAGCACGAAGGTGATAAAGGCGATCACCAGCCAGGTCAGGTACGGATAGAGCCACATTCTGAGACGGATCTCGCCGCCTTGCGCCTGAAGGATTTTGCGCATCCGCAGTTGTGAAACGGCGATCACCAGATAGACCAGCAGGGCGATGGCGCCAGAGCTGTCGATGAGAAATTTAAACACCTTGGCGGGGGCATAGTAGTTCACCACTACGGTGAGGAACGCCGCGCCGGTAGAGAGCAGCACCGCCACGTATGGCGTTTTGCTGCGGTTGGTCCGGCCCATAATGGCCGGCGCATCGCCACGACGGCTCAGGGAGTAGAGCATCCGCGAGGCGGTATACAGCGCCGAGTTCAGACAGCTGGTGACCGACAGGAGGATCACGCCGTCCATAATCAGCTTGGCATAGGGAATATGCAGCAGCTCGAGCACCGAGCGGTAGGAGCCGATGCTCTTCAGCCCCGGCATATTCCATGGGATGAGGGCGACGACGATAAAGATCGAGCACAGATAAAAAATAGAGATACGCCAGATCACCGAGTTGGTGGCGCGCACGATATGTTTATCCGGGGTATCCGATTCGGCGGCGGCAATGGTGACGATCTCCGCGCCCATAAACGAGAACATGGTGATCAGCATCGCGCTCAGCACCGCGCCGAAGCCGTTAGGCATAAAGCCGCCGTGATCCCACAGCCGCGAAATGCCGCTCACTTCGGCATAGGGATAAAAGCCGGTAATGGCGACCGCGCCCAGTACGATAAACGCCAGAATAGCGATCACTTTGCACAGCGCCAGCCAGAACTCGAATTCGCCGTAGTTCTTGACGCTCAGCAGGTTACTGCCGGTGAGGGCGAGAGTGATGACCAGGGAGAACAACCACACCGGGACGCCCGGCACCCACGAATGCAGAATAATCGCCGCGATATTGGCTTCCAGCGGAATAACCAGGACCCAGAACCACCAGTACAGCCAGCCGATGGTATACCCCGCCCAGCGGCCGATGGCTTTATCGGCGTAGGTGGAAAAGGAGCCGGTATCCGGCGTGGCGACCGCCATTTCGGCCAGCATACGCATAATCATCACCACCAGCAGCCCGGCAAACAGATAGGCCAGCAGCACCGCCGGGCCTGCCTCGGCAATGGCGACGCTGGATCCGACAAATAAACTCGCGCCGATCACCCCGGCGATAGATAACATCGTGACGTGGCGCGACTTCAGCCCCGCCCCTAAATCCTGTGATTGCGACAGTTGCCCCATCATTTACCCTCTCGAAGTGTGTCACCTGGGAGAGCGCCCCGACGTTCCCGCGCCGGGGCACGCGTATTATTGTTGTTTTGCAGGTCTCGTCTTCATTCCCTTACGAACGTACTTCGCTTCCGCATGTGTTCTGTTCTATGCCTGTTTCGCCTCGCTAAAGCAGTCGGCGATGATCTTGAGCCCCTGCTCGATCTGCGCCTCTTCGATGGTCAGCGGCACCAGGATGCGCAGCACGTTGTAGTACGGCCCGCAGGAGAGCAGGATCAGGCCTTTGTCGCGGGCGCGGGCGACGATATCCGCCGTCAGCCTGGCGTTCGGCCTGCTGCGGTCGCCCTCTTCAAACAGCTCAATGGCGATCATCGCCCCCAGACCGCGCACGTCGCCGATCTCCGGATGATCTTCAGCGATCGCCAGCAGGCCCTGGCGCAGGGTGTCGCCGAGCTGGTTGGCTTTTTCCAGCAGATTCTCCTGCTCGAAAATCTGTAATACCGCCAGGGCGGCGGCGCAGGCGATGGGGTTGCCGGCGTAGGTGCCGCCCAGTCCGCCGGGGGCGATGGCGTCCATCACCTCCGCGCGGCCGGTGACGCCCGCCAGCGGGAAACCGCCGGCGATGGATTTGGCGAAGGTGGTGATATCCGCCGCGACGCCCATCTGCTCCATGGCGAACAGGGTACCGGTGCGGCCCGCGCCGCTCTGGACCTCATCGGCGATGAGCATAATGCCGTGCTCGTCGCACAGGGCGCGCAGGCGCTGCATAAAGGCCGGGGAGGCGGCATAGAACCCGCCTTCACCCTGCACCGGCTCAATAATGATGGCGGCGATATCTTCCGGCGCGGCATCGTTTTTGAAGATGCGATGGATGCTGGCGATCGCCTCGTCATCACTGACGCCGTGCAGCGCGCACGGGTAGAGGGCGCGATAGACATGGCCCGGCATTAAGCCCATACCGGCGGAGTAAGGATTCACTTTGCCGGTCAGCGACAGGGTGTAATGGGTGCGGCCGTGATAGGCGCCGGTGAAGGCGATAGCGCCGCTGCGCCCGGTTGCCGCGCGGGCGATCTTCACCGCGTTCTCCACCGCTTCCGACCCGGTGGTGACCAGCAGGGTTTTCTTGGCGAAATCACCGGGCACCTTTTGATTCATCTTTTCGCACAGCGCCAGATAAGGCTCATAGGCCAGCACCTGGAAGCAGGTATGCGACAGCTTTTTCAGCTGGTCTTCGACGGCGGCGACAACCTGCGGATGCAGGTGGCCGGTATTGAGCACCGCGATACCGCCGGCAAAATCGAGATATTCCCGGCCTTCCACGTCCCACACCCGGCAGTTCTCCGCGCGTTCGGCGAAGATAGGGTGGATCTGGCCGACGCCGCGCGGGACCGCGTCGCTGCGACGCGCCATCATTGCTTTATTGCTGTTCATCCGTCGCTCCTGTTAAAGGCCAATGCACATATATTTGATTTCTAAGTAATCTTCGATGCCGTACTTCGACCCTTCGCGGCCGAGGCCGGAGGCCTTAACGCCGCCGAACGGCGCGACTTCGGTGGAGATAATGCCGGTATTGATGCCGATGATGCCGTACTCCAGCGCTTCGCCGACGCGGAAGACGCGGCTCAGATCGCGGGCGTAGAAATAGGCGGCGAGACCGAACTCGGTATCGTTGGCCTGGGCAATGACGTCGGCTTCATCTTTAAAGCGGAACAGCGGCGCCAGCGGGCCGAAGGTCTCCTCTTTCGCCACTTTGGCGCTGTCGGGAACGTTGACCAGGATGGTCGGCTGGAAGAAGTTGCCGCCCAGGGCGTGCGGTTTGCCGCCGGTGACCACCTTCGCGCCTTTGGCGATGGCATCGGCAATGTGTTCTTCAACTTTGGCCACGGCTTTCTCGTCGATCAGCGGGCCGGTGGTGACGCCGTCCTGCAGGCCGTCGCCAATGCGCAGTTTTTCCACCGCCTGCTGCAGCTTCTCGGCGAAACGGTCATACACCCCGTCCTGGACGTACAGGCGGTTGGCGCAGACGCAGGTCTGCCCGGCGTTGCGGAACTTCGACGCCAGCGCCCCCTCGACGGCTTTATCGAGGTCGGCATCGTCAAAGACGATAAACGGCGCGTTGCCGCCCAGCTCCAGGGAGACTTTTTTGATGTCTTTCGCGCACTGCTCCATCAGCTGGCGGCCAATCTCGGTAGAGCCGGTAAAGGAGAGCTTGCGCACCAGCGGGTTGCTGGTCAGTTCGCCGCCGACCGCGCCGGCGGAGCCGGTGACCACGTTGAATACTCCGGCGGGGATCCCGGCGCGATTCGCCAGTTCGGCCAGCGCCAGCGCGGAAAACGGCGTCTGGCTGGCCGGTTTCAGGACCATGGTGCAGCCGGCGGCCAGAGCCGGGCCCGCTTTGCGGGTGATCATCGCCGCCGGGAAGATCCACGGCGTGATGGCGGCGGTAACGCCGATGGGCTGCTTAATCACCAGCAGGCGCTTGTCGGCCTGGTGGCCCGGAATGGTGTCGCCGTAGATGCGCTTACCTTCTTCGGCGAACCACTCAATAAAGGAGGCGGCGTAGCTGATTTCGCCTTTGGCTTCCGCCAGCGGTTTTCCCTGCTCGAGGGTCATCAGGCGAGCGAGATCGTCCTGGTTCTCCATCATAAGATCGAACCAGCGGCGCAGAATGTTCGCCCGCTCTTTGGCGGTCAGGGCGCGCCAGGCGGGTAGGGCGCGATTGGCGGCTTCAATCGCTTCGCGGGTTTCATCGGCGCCCATTTTCGGCACGCTGCCGAGCTGCTCGCCGTTGGCCGGGTTGGTGACCGCAATCACGTCGCCGTTGGGCGCATCGCGCCACTGGCCATCGATCAGCGACTGCTGGCGAAACAGTGTCATATCGTTGAGTTGCATAATTGCTTCCTGTGTTCAGGGGGGTTAACGGGTAAAAGCGGCGTGTAGTGTCTCCACGCTACGTGCCGCACGCAGCGTGCGTCCGGGATTGCTCTGGCTGGCCAGCAGGCTCTGCACCTTGCTGACGATATGCGCGCCGATCGGGATAGCGGAGGTGGCCGCTGGCGATGGCGCATTGCAGGTATGTATCGAACGCGCGGTGGTAACGAAGAGAAAATCGTCGATCAGCTTGCCCTGCGGGGACACGGCCTGCGCCCGCACGCCGGCCGGCCACGGGCGTAAATCGCTCAGCGTCAGGCTCGGGCAGTATTTTTGCACCAGCCGCAGATAGCCGCTTCTGCACAGCGAATTCTTCATTTCGCCCAGTCCGGAGCGCAGGTTGTTTTGCAGTACCCGGCGGATGCCGGGCGAGGTGAGGATCTCCAGGGTATCGGCCAGCGAGATATCGCGCTTGCGGTAGCCTTCGCGCTTCAGAGCCAGCACGGCGTTGGGGCCGACGGTGACGCTGCCGTCGATCATGCGGGTCAGGTGGACGCCGAGGAACGGCATCGCCGGATCGGGGATCGGATAGATCAAATGGTTGACGATCTGGTTGTGCTGCGGCGCCAGCTGGAAATACTCGCCGCGGAACGGACAAATGATAAACCCGGGGTCGACGCCGAGCATTTTTACCAGCCGATCGGCCATCAAGCCCGAACAGGCGATCAGCGTCGAGGCCTCATATTCTCCGCCCTGGCGGGTGCGGATCACCACGCCGCTGGCATGTTCTTTCAGGGCGCTGACTTCGGCGTTGTAGACAATCGTTCCGCCTTTCGCTTCGAAGTTCTTCGCCATTGCCGCCGCCACTTCGCGGTAGCTAACGATGCCGCTGGAAGGGACGAAGATCCCGCCGAGCCCGGTAATGTTCGGTTCGCGCTCGCGTAGCTCCCCGGCGCTTAGCCACTCGCGCTGCAGGCCGTTGGCGGCGGTGCGATCCCACAGGGCGCGCATCCGCTCCATCTCCAGCGGTGAGGTGGCGACCAGCATTTTGCCGCAGACGTCATAGCGGATGCCGTTCTGCTCGCAAAAGGCCTTGGTGGCGCGGTTGCCGGCGAGGCAAAACTGCGCCTTGAGGCTGCCGGGCGTGTAATACACCCCGGCGTGGATCACGCCGCTGTTGTGGCCGGTCTGATGGCAGGCCGGGCCGGCCTCTTTTTCCAGCAGCGCAATGCGGGCGTCCGGGTAAATCTCAATTAACTGCATGGCGGTCGACATGCCGATGATGCCGCCGCCGATAATCACGAAATCATACATCCGCTCAATTCCTTCGCCTGAAAACCCTTATTGATGAGTCTGGTAATGATTTGTGGAATACGCAAAGTAGCCGCGCTGGCGCATCAGCTCGCGGCGCAGGTCCGGGTGCGGCGTAAAGCGGTCGCGGCCGTGCAGCCAGAACAGGTTGTTAATGAGCAGAAATTTGCCCACCGGCACCGGTATGGAAAGGATGTTTTTGCTGGTCTCCAGCGCGTCGGAGAGGCGGCTCAGCCAGGTGCCTTCTTCGAAATCTTTCGGCTGGACGAACTGGTCGATATAGCGCATTACCGGGCGGCCCAGCGAATCGACGTCGAACACTGGGTGGAAAACATCCTTGCTGACGTTTTTGCTCGGCGGCGCGGCCCAGCGCATCGGGCGGCGGGCGAGCGGGTCGCGGAAGAATTCGTCGAGATGCTCCCAGTCGTCGAGATGCAGCAGCAGGGAATTGCCGCCCTGCATGTTCTGCTCGTCGATCTTCATCATTAATACGTAGTCGGTTTGCTCTTCGACGTAGGTGCCGTCGTTGTGCAGCTCCATCACCCGGTGCGGCTGGCGCAGGTAGCTGTCTGAGTTATCGACATTTTTCACCACGAAGCGGGCGTAATACTGACCGCTCATGGCGTCGAAGTTGGAACGACCAATCAGGTGGGCGACGGCGGTGGCCAGCTTGACCATCTCCTCGGCCTGGCTGACGTGATCGATCCCTTCGCCGTTGATAAGCAGCGCGCCTTCCGCGCGATCGAGCAATGTTTTGATCAGCAACGGCTGCAGCTGATTGCCACACAGATCGTCGAGGATTTTGCCGACCTGGAAGCGTAAGAAAGATTTGTACTCCAGCGCCTGCACCGGCCACTGCGCGACCTGCTGCAGGAACTGCGTGGTCGTTTCGGCGGAAAAGGTGAGCTCCAGCAGGCGCGGCGACTGGGCGGAAGGGGTGAAAGAAAAGCCAGGGTATTGCTGGGCTACCGGCGCGGGTGTCGGTTTTACTGCGGTCAGGGCGTTCATCAGGATCGTTCCTCGCTGTAAGGTCAGGGTGATGTTCATTTCGTAGCCATAAATTAAAAATATCTACATTTTTATAAAATGCGTACGAAATGGCTTTTTTGTTTCCATTTTGTGATCTGACAACAATTATTTAACAATGCGGAAGGGGGATAAGGTGGTGGTGAAAGTGGCGGAACAGAGCGGGTGGCGTATAGCGCAAAATGGGGATAAGGCCGAGAGAAATCGTAATACCGGTCACAGTTTTTAATCTGCACAATATCCTTACCAGATGAAGGTGTTAATATTCAGCCGGTAAATACCTTTCAATGCTCACTGAGGCTTCGATGCTGGAGAATGTCATTATCAGATAATCAGTTTCCCGACCTGCCCAGGCCGGACTGATTATCGCTGCGCTTAAACCTTACGCACACACCTGCGGGTGTAGGCATGTTTTCGCACATGATAATGAACAGGTTTCAGTATGAATTTATCCCGTCAGGAACAACGGACCTTACACGTTCTCGCCAAAGGTGGCCGTATTGCGCACGTCCGCGATACCTCCGGCCGCATTACCGCCGTTGAATGTTACACCCGCGAAGGGCTGTTGCTGAGCGACTGCACCCTTGCGGTCTTCAAAAAGCTCAAAACTAAAAAGCTGATTAAGTCGGTGAACGGCCAGCCGTACCGGATCAACACGACCGGTTTGAATAACGTTCGCGCGCAAGCGGACAACCGCTGAAATAGCGACCCGAGCAGGGTCGCTGCCCGGGCGTATGGCTCTCAAGGAGAAAACCTCATGATCGATATCCCTCGCATTTTTACCATCAGTGAAAGCGAGCACCGTATCCATAACCCTTTTACCCCGGAAAAGTACGCCACGCTGGGACGGGCGCTGCGAATGGCGCCGGGCACCACCATTCTTGACCTCGGCAGCGGCTCCGGCGAGATGCTCTGTAGCTGGGCGCGCGATCATCAGATAGTCGGCACCGGCGTAGACATGAGCCTGCTGTTCAGTCAGCAGGCGGCCGCCCGGGCAGAGGAGCTCGGGGTAAGCGACCGGGTAACCTTTGTGCACCAGGATGCCAGCGGATATGTCGCCAGCCAGCCGTGCGATGTTGCCGCCTGCGTGGGGGCCACGTGGATCGGCGGCGGAGTGGCCGGCACGATTGCGCTACTGAAGCAGAGCCTTACCCCAGGCGGCATGCTGCTTATCGGCGAGCCATGGTGGCGCAAACGTCCGGCCACGGCAGAAGAGGCGGTTGCCTGCGGCGCGCAGTCACCCGATGACTTCCTGACGCTACCGGCGCTGGTCGCCCACTTTGGCGAACTGGGCTATGACGTGGTGGAGATGGTGCTGGCCGACCAGGAGGGCTGGGATCGTTATGAAGCGGCGAAATGGCTGACAATGCGCCGCTGGCTGGAGGCCAATCCGCACGATGACTTCGCACCGGAGGTTCGCCAGCAGTTGACCACCGCGCCGCTGCACCACGTCACCTGGACCCGGGAATATCTCGGCTGGGGCGTGTTTGTTCTGATGGCGCGTTAACCGGCATGTCGGTAGCGTCAGGAGGCGCTACCGACCACCTTCAGACCTTCAGTTCGTCGTAGCTGACCATGACGTGCTGGCGAAAGGCGGGCCGTGCGGTTAGCCGTGCATAATACGCCGCAAGATGGGGGAGGGGACGACGGGTGATATCGATGGCAAAGTAGCGGTACAGCACATGACCAAACTGGATGTCGGCCAGGGTGAACGTATCGCCCACCAGATAGCGACTGCCGGCGAGACGTGCCTCGGCAATCGCCAGCTTTTGCTCCAGGGCCGTCACCGCCGCGGCGATGGCCTGCGGATCCCGCTCGGCGGCAGGCGTGCGCACCACGCGCCAGAACACCGGCGCCGTAAAGCCGAGGGCGATATTCTGCTTTGACCACTCGGCCCAGCGATCAACCTCAGTACGAGCCAGCAGGTCGCCCGGCCAGAAGGCGTCATTGGCGTAGCGACTGGCTAAATAGCGAAGGATCGCGCCCGTTTCCCACAGCGGCGGATTATCGCCATCCTGCAGCACTGGCACCGTGCGATTGGGATTGAGCTGATAAAACGCCTCGCCGTCGGTACCACCATAGCGATGCCCCACGTCGAACCGGAGATAGTCCAGCCCAAGCTCGCCAACACACCACATCAGCGCCTGCACGTTAGAGGAGGTTTTTCGGCCCCAGATGGTCAGCATTGAGTTCTCCAGAGAACAGGGAAAGAAGGAGCATAGCAGGTTGGGTTGAAAACGTGAGGGGGTACAAAAGAAATGAGCCACCTCGCCGCGCAGGGGGCGGACGCGCTGGTCAGATGTTCAAACCAGGGGCGTAGCTGAGCCAGCTATTCAGTGCACAGTATAAGAGGAAGAAGCAGAGGGCAGCAGTTTGCCCTCTGTTTACTTGAGTGGTCTTGTACTAAGGTGTGGCGCTAAAAAACTCGCCAAATTTGACGGCCAGCCAGCCGACAGGCGTCGTGGCGCCGCCGACGATATTGGTGATCTCGGCCATCCCTTCCGGCACCGGAATATGCGAGTTCACCGCCGCCTTAGTGTATTCTTGCGAAATGTCCGTCCCGACATACAGGATGCAGGTCACGATCAGGGTTCCGGTTATGAACATGCGGAACATATTTCGTTTACAGAACGGCGTGACCATTGCCAGCAGGAACATTAAGGAAGCCAGATCGACAAAGGGCAGTACGCGGTTGCCGGGCAGAATGATAGACAGCACCACAGCCATAGGGATTAACAGCAGACCGGTCGCCAGTACCGAAGGTTCACCGATCAGTAACGCCGTATCCATCCCGATGTAAAAATCGCGCCCCGGGAATTTAGCCTTCAGTTTTGCTTCAGCGGCATCACGGACAATCAACAATCCCTGCACCAGAATTTCAATCATTTTAGGCAGCAGCAGCATGGCGGCTGAAACCTTAATGGCCAGTGAAACGGCCGCGGAAACGTCATATCCCGCCAGGAAGGCCAACAGCAGTCCCAGTACGAACCCCAGGGTAAGAGGCTCGCCAAAAACGCCGAATTTTTTATTAATACTTTCCGGATCGAAATTGATTTTATTGATAAGCGGGGTCTTTTCAATGATGTAATTACAGGCAATGCCAAACGGCACGTAAGCTATACAGGTAAGATGGGGGAATGATATCCCTTTAAGATTATAGTTTTTTTGTAAATACGGCGCCGTTAAATCTGCCGCCAATAGCGTCAACACAAAAATAGCGAATGTAATACCGACCGAAAGCCAGTAATTTCCCGTTCCGGCATAGACCACAGACCCCATGATCAGGAAAATCCAGTAGTTAAAAATATCGATATTCACCGTTTTGGTTAATTTCAACAGAAGCATGGCCAGGTTGATGACGATAAAGCCCACCACGACGGGCAGCATCAGCGGCGAACCCCAGCCAATGGTCGATGCGGTAGGCCAACCGGTATCAACGACCGTTAACTGCAGGCCGATACGCTCAACCATCGCCTGCGATGCCGGGCCCAGGTTTGTCAGCAGCAGGCCAATCACCAGCCCCACCCCTTCAAAACCAATGCCTACCAGCATCCCTGCTTTAAATGCCGTACCGATTTTAACGCCAAAGCAAAGCGCGATAATAAAGAATATTACTGGCATCATTACTGATGCCCCCAGACTAATAATGCTGTTGATAATATCCATAATGATTCCTTAAAAGGCGGGCGAATTGGGCACGAGTAAACCCGTGCCCATTGGGCCCTGTTAATACCTTTAATGGTTCTTTTAATATTTAACTGAGTTTCTTTAAAAGGATCTCAGCGAAGAGTTTGGGCGAATTACTGAATGCGTCAATGGTACTCCCGGCAATATGCGGCGTAATGGTCACGTTATTCAGAGTATAGAATGCACTGTCGTCTGGAAGCGGCTCGTCATCAAAGGTATCAAGCGCGGCGCCCATGATTTTCCCGGATCTGAGCGCATCAATCATCTCTTTTTCATTGATTAACCCGGAGCGTGCTGTGTTAACAATGATGGCACTGCGCTTCATCAGCGCGAAATGGTGTGCGTTAATCAGATTTTCGGTTTCCGGCGTCAGGCGAGCATGTAACGAGATAACGTCGGCGCGTTGTACCAGTTCGTCCAGAGAATCGACTTTCTCATAACGTTCATGGCCTGCAACGTACTTATCGTAAAAGATAATCTCCGTGCCAAAGCCGCTGAGAAATCCCGCGACCAGTTGGGCAATATGACCGAGGCCAACCAGCCCCACGACTTTTCCGCCAAGCTCCGGGATCGCCTGATGGTTCGGACTGTCTTTACGCCAGTATTTGTCACGCAGGGCATCGTGTGAACGGGCGATATTGCGCATTTCCGCCAGGATCATGCCGACCGTGAATTCGGCGACGCTGCGAGCGTTACGCCCCGGGGTGTTCATCACCTCAACGCCCCGGGCGTTCGCCACCTGAAGATTCACGTTTTCCACGCCCCCGCGGAGCACGCCTACATATTTCAGCTTTGGTAGTTTATCGAACACCGCAGTATTGACGGGGGCAAACTGAGTGATCAGGATGTCAATATCATCCATTCCCTGAAGCAGCGCTTCCGGTAAGGCCACGGCTTCTGCTCCTTCCTGTTCAACCCGCAGATTATCTTCCTGAAGTTTCTCAACGGAGCCATGTGACCACTCGCGTACTTCTACTTCAATCCCGTTATCCCTGAGCGCTTTCAGTCCTGATTCCATCATCGCTGCATTGATAAACAGATCGGCAATTGCCAGACATTTCATAATGATTCTCCCTAGATTAACGCATCAACATACCGCCGGTAACGTCCAGAGTTGCTCCCGTCATATAGCTGGTCTTAGGAGAAACCATGAAGACTCCGATGTCGGCAATTTCTTGCGGCTGGGCCACGCGGCCCACCGGAATACGACTGACGTAATAGTCAGGGTTTTGCTCAATGTTCTTACGGATCATCGCAGTATCCATGATCCCGACGGCGATATTGTTCACATTGATTTTTTGTTTGGCGACTTCCCGCGCCAGAGAGATAGCAAAGGCGACCAGGCCGGCCTTACTTGCCGCGTAGTGCGCATGTCCCGTCGTGGAGCCGTGGAACGCGGCCTGCGAGGTAATATTCAGAATGCTGCCCATCTGGTCATGCTGCAGGCAGTGATTTACAAACAGCTGGCTGAGATGGAAGATGGCTTTCAGATTGACATTCATCACCAGATCCCAGTCCTGCGGGCTGATCTCGGTGACGTAGCCGCTCAGCCAGATCCCGGCGTTATTCACCAGAATGTCGGCTTTACCCAGTCTGTCGATACAGGTGGCAAACAGATTTTCCCGGCTCTGTTCGTCAGAGAGATCGGTTTTGACCGCGATGATCTCTACGTTCGCGCTGGCCTTCACCGTTTCGATCAGCCGTTCGGGATGCTCTTCCTCACGCATATAGGTAAAGCAGATATTGACGCCTTCTTTGGCGAGAGAAAGAACAAACTCTCTCCCCAGGCCGGTTGCGCCGCCTGTCACGATGGCCGTACGATTCGTTAAATTCAGATCCATTTTTTCCTCACTTAGTGCGCGATGTAGTTGCTGCAGCTTTTCCACGGCGACTGCATTTCTGATAACAGGTTTTTATAAAGCAGGTATTTGGTCTGGTAGACCCGGTGGTTTTCCGGATTAGGGGAGACGGTGCGTGAGACATGGACCATGTCGTTTGAGGCAGAAAATACCTCCGCAAACCAGCCCACCATAACGGCGGCGGTCATCGCGGTACCCAGGGTCCCGTGCTCTTTGACGTCAACGATTTCCAGCGTGGCCTGGAAGATATCGGCGAATATCTGCAGCCAGACCGGGGAGTTCGTGACGCCGCCAGCAATACGAATAGTGCGGCTTAGCTTCGGGTTAATATTGCGTAAGCGCTCGGTGTGGTAGAGATGGCTGAAGGCCACGCCCTCATAAATCGCCCGCAGAAAATGGGCTTTTTTATGGAAGCTGTTGACACCGATAAAGCCGGCCGAGGCGTCGGGAATGGTGTTAGAGCCAAACACGAACGGAAAGAACAACAGGTGGCTTTCATCCGGCGTCGTTGACGAAACCAGCTTATTACACAGGTCATAGACCGACGATCCTTGTTCGGCGGAGGTTTTCCGATCGCTCTCCATAAAGTTGTTAATAAACCACTCCAGGTTGCTCGCGGAGGTGGGGCTGGCCTCGGTGATGAGCCATTTACCTTCAATGGGATAAATGGAGGTCATAAACAGATCTTTATCAATAACCGGGTGGTCGGTAACGTATTCGTTTATGCTCCAGGTGCCGGTGACGATCGCCATCTTATCGAGACTGTTAATCCCCGAGGCAATGGAAGAGGCCGAGATATCAAACACCCCGCCAGAAACCGGCGTACCTGCGCATAAACCGGTCAGACGGGCCACGTCGTCAGTGATTTTTCCGCAGCATTCTGTTGAGCGTTTGATGGGGGGCAATTTGTCCCGCAGTTCATCAAGTCCCCACCATGCCAGTAGTTCATCGTCATACTTGCAGTCACGTACGTTGATCAGGTTGGTCCCTGAGATATCGGTCAGCTCAAGAAAAGCCTCTCCGGTCAGGTAAAAACGGATCAGGTCCTTGACCATAAAAATATAACGCGCTTTTTGCAGCGTCTCGGGCTCGAAATCCTTCAGCCATGCCAGCAGGGCGACAGGTTGTCCGGCCCAGATGGACTGCATCGTTTTTGGCAAAATGTCGGTAAGGAATTCTGGTGAGCGTTGCCATCTCTCAACGTACTCTTTTGCCCGGCTATCGGTGGATATAATGCCGTTACGCACCGGGTGACCTTCTTCGTCGACCAGATACAGACCGTTACCATGACCGGTGACGGCCACTCCTTTTATCTGGCTGGCGTCGATACCTGATTGCTCAATCGCTTTTTTAATCACTTCGACATTCGCGGCCCACAGCTCATCGATACTGCGCTCTGTGTGGAATTCCCGGGGTGTCAGCATCTGCGTGGATTTTGAGGCGATGGCGAGCACCTGTCCTTTACGGTCATAGATGGCTGCCTTGGTGACGGTTCCACCATTGTCGATGCCCATGACGTATTCATCTTTCATTCGCGTGGACTCCTTATTGGTTACCATAAGCCGGGCTCGCTGGTGGTTATCCCTTTAAATCCGGCATGGAATATTTTATCTACAAGGTATTTGCGCTTAACAAAGCCTCCGGCGATGAATACCACATCAAAGCCTTTCAAATTTCGGCTAATCAACTCCAGACACTGGCAGGCATATTCAGCAGGTAAGATTTCAATTGCGTCCGGTGGACTGTGTTTAACAATATCGAGCGACTGATCAAGCGATCGCGAATCGATAAGTAAAACCCGATATACGGTCAGCAATCCCTCTTTTTTGGCGTAGCGTAGCGCGGAGAGATTGGAAGAAATAACACCATCAACCTTGTAATAATTTTTCAGCAGATTGATCCCCGCCTGATCCGGTTTAAAGCCGCCCAGTAATTCAAGGTGAACGAGGACCTTCTTACCGCTTTGATGGCATTTGCCAATCAGCGACTGCAGATTGCCGATATTCGCTTCGGATAGCAGCACATATTCTGACTGGCAGGATAATGCTTTCTCAAAGTATTTATACTTCCTGATGGAAGGGATGATGGTGTTATTTGAAATCATATTAATTTCCGATGTTATTTAGCCATGTAGAGGCTGTATGCATCTTCCGCTGTTGCGTTTTCATGGATGATGGCATTCAGACCTGCTACCACTTTCGCCGGCTGCGGATCCTGGGTAATGTTTCGTCCCACAGCCACGCCTTTCGCACCCATCTGCATACAGTGCTGAACAAATTTGAAGTAACCGTCGATGCCGGTTTTTGGCCCTCCTAAGGCAAGCACCGGCACGCCAGCAGCTTCAACGATCAGTCGGTCCTCTGGTGAACCGGTAAAACGCGTTTTGATGACGTCCGCGCCCAGCTCCACCGCTGCGCGGGCCGATGCAGCGATGATGGCCGGATTGTTAGAGTCATCGCTGGTGACGGGATAACCATACGGGAGCGATTCGACAATCAGCGGTACATTCCAGCGATCCGCTGCCTGTGCGAGTTGCATCGCCATAATGTGGGTTTTTTCTTCATTGAAGGCGCCGGGGAAGGTCATGCAGACCACGCCCTCGGCAGCGACTTTAAGCGCATCTTCGACGGAAAAAACGGGGGTAGTATCGGGAACGGTATTGTCAAAGATACTGACCGTGCTGTCGACGCGTAACACAACGGGAACGCTGTTCAATGCTTCCCGATAATTCTTCAACATGCCGTACGTGACGAGCGCGCAATCCAGGCCGTGTTCCACCAGAGCAGGGAGCTGATTTATCGTATTATCAATACCATTTGTTTTCGTGGAAAAATAGTAGCCATCCAGCGCTAAGGTCACGGATTTACCGTCTTTTGCGAATATTCTTGAGAGACGACGTTCTTTAGACATTTATTTACTCCTGAGATAAAAAAACAAAAAAAAAGCCCTCAGAGACTCGCGTCTCTGAGGGCTTTCTGTTCACATACCCTTTTGATAATGGTTCAGGGATCCAAAGCATTATCAATGCAATTTTTTAGCAAAGTGAGAAAGGTTTAACTTTTGTTTAAATTAAATCTGTTCTCTTGCGTGATTAAATAACTAACACACGCGATAACTTATTGTCCAGTTGGTATCGTTGAAATGAGAGATTCATCACATCAATATGTTGTATTACCTGAGAAGTTCTGGGTTAAATACAGAAACCGACCCCTTAAAAACCAGGCAATAACGCATCCGGACAAGGGGAGAACGCCAGGCGTTTATTTCATCCGCATGAAGAACGCATCCATGCATGCTCCAGCCTGCAGGTCGTCATCCCCAAACGCGTATTTATTCCTGTCCGGATGGCGTACAAAAACGCTATAGCAATGTTGTCGGCATGGCGGTCTGTCCCCGGGATGATTTCCTCCTGCCGCCCGGGCAAATTACTCGTCCGCTTTGTGCGCCCAGGCAGGCATCGCCGTCAGGTAACGTTTTGCCCGTTTCCGTGATTCCGCTACGCCCACCTTTTGCCAGGCGTCGAGAAAAGCCGCCAGACCGGATACGGCCTCTTCCCAGGATTTCAGATTACCGTCGCTGTCGCTGCAATACGCGCAATATTTATCGCTGGCCCCTTGCGCATCGGGTGCGGACATCGGCATTCCGCAGGCCTGGCAAAACCTTTCGTGCTGTGTCATAGAGCGCTCCTCCTGTCGTTTGGTTGTCTACTAAACATACAGAATTTACGCATGGCGCTTAGCGTTTCAGATCAATAGATCCTGTCGTAACCGTTGTTGGGGATCTTCTGCCGGGGAGTGCGGGAGGGATAACGGGAACTTACTCCGTATCGCACAGCTATCGCCTCCCTTATTTTTTATTGATGCAACGGTTGGTCGCAGGCCGCGAGGATTGATTCATGCATCGCTTCGGAAAGTGTCGGATGCGCAAAGATCATCGACAGGAGACTTTCGTCTGTGGCCTCCAGGTGACGGGCGATGCCAAAGCCCTGGATCTGTTCCGTGACCTGTGCGCCAACCATATGCGCGCCCAGCAACTCGCCGGTTTCAGCATCGAAAATCGTCTTCACAAAACCCTCTGTCTCGCCGCTGGCCAGCGCCTTACCATTGCTCTGATAAGAGAACTTACCGATCCTGACGGGCCGTCCCCTGGCCAGGGCCGTCGATTCCGTCAGGCCCAGACTGGCAACCTGGGGCCGGGCATAAGTGCAACCAGGCACATAGTCGCGATCGAGAGGGTGGGCGCCTTCGACACCGGCCAGTGTCTCAACGCAGATCACGCCTTCGTGGCTGGCCTTGTGCGCCAGGCACGGCGGGCCGGCTACATCGCCGATGGCATAAAGCCCGAATACGTTAGTGCGACAAGCCGCGTCCGTCTTGATAAAACCGCGGTCTAACTCGACGCCCAGTGCTTCCAGCCCCAGATCTTCAATATTCGGCTGTACGCCAACCGCCAGCAGCACACGTTCGACATCCTGAGAATATTCGCCGCCGGTGTTGTTTAGTGTGCAGCGCACCCCGATATCGGTGAGCTGTACTTGCGTCACCAGGGTCTGGGTATGGATCTGAATACCGCGTTTTTCGAATGACTTACGCACTGCTGCAGACACCTCGGCATCTTCCACTGGCAAAATCTGCGACGCTAGCTCGACCAGCGTCACTTTACAGCCCAGATCGTTATAAAGGCTGGCGAACTCGACGCCAATCGCCCCTGAACCGATGATTAAGAGCGACTTGGGTAAAAGCTTAGGCCGCAGCGCCTCGAAATAGGTCCAGATATGTTCGCCATCTGGCGCTATGCCTGGCAATGCGCGTGGTCGGGCGCCGGTTGCCAGGATCACGTGATCGGCCCGGTAATCGCGCGCCTCCCCTCGGGCATCCTCGACCGTGATTTGCCCCTTGCCGCGCAGCCGCGCGGTGCCATCAATCACCCTCACGCCATTTTTCTTCAACAGGTACGCAACCCCAGCGGTGAGCTGTTGCGATACGGTACGGCTAAACTGCACCAGTTTCTGCAGATCGACGTTCACCTCGCCCACGCTGATGCCCAGCTGACTGGCATGGGTGATAGTGTGCGCAACCTCAGCGCCATGCAGCAGCGCCTTGGTTGGAATGCATCCCCAGTTCAGGCAGATGCCGCCCAGATGTTGTTTTTCCACTAATACGGTACGAAGCCCTAGCTGGCCGGCACGGATGGCGGCAACGTATCCCCCAGGACCCCCGCCGATGATCAGCACATCGTATTTATCGTGCATAGCTCGTCTCCTGGATAAACATCAAGGTCGGGGTTTCAATCAGTCGCTTGAGTTCCCGGAGAAAAGCCGCACCTGCCGCGCCATCGATGACCCGGTGATCGCAGGATAGCGATACCGTCATTTGCTGGCGCGCGACGATTTGCCCGTCGCGTACTACCGCCCGGACCTCGCCGGCGCCAATGGCGAGGATTGCGCTTTGCGGTGGATTGATGATGGCGTCAAACTGCCGGATGCCGAGCATCCCCAGATTTGACAGGCTAAAGGTCCCGCCCTGGAACTCTTCCGGCTTCAGCGTGCCCGCTTTGGCTCTGGTCACCAGCGAGTGAATTTCGTTCGATATGTCGCTGATCGATTTCCGGTTCGCCGAGCGAACAATAGGGGTAATTAGCCCGGCAGGCAGCGCAACGGCCACCGAAATGTCGGCATCCGTAAAGCGGCGGATACTTTGTGCCGCTTCATCAAACTGGATATTGACGTCAGGCACGGCCACCAGCGCCAGGGCGCAGGCCTTCACCAGCAGGTCATTCACCGAAATCTTGACGCCGGGTACTTCGCGGTTAATGTCCTGACGTAACGCTAACAGTCGCTCCAGATCGAGATCGACGCTCAAACGGAAATGGGGAGACTGTTGCTTGGACGTTTGCAGGCGAGAAGCGATAGCCCGCCGCATACCGGACATCGGGATGCTCTCAAAGGGGGCCGGGGCACTCTCCTGCACAGGACTGGTCTGCGGGTGCTCGTCGAGTAACAACGCCGCGGCCAGCACATCATCGCGACTTACCCGACCGCGTGAACCGCTGCTTCGGCAGTCATGCAAGTTGATACCCAGTTTGCCGGCCAGGCGGCGCGCCAGCGGGGTGGCCGATACCTGGCTGTCATCGGCATGCGAGCGGGGCGCTTTGCTACGACGAACGGGGGGCGTCGGAGAGGCCAGGCGACCGCCGGCGGCAACGATCGCGCTTTCCAGATCAGAAACAGAGATACGATCCCCGCGCCCGCTGCCGCGGACTTTTTTCAGGTCGACACCCCAGCGGGCAGACAGTCGTAACGCATGGGGCGTGGCATTAACCTGAGTCACATCGGTCACACCTTGCAGACTGACGGGGATGACGGTCTGCCCAACAGGGGGCTCGGGGCTGTTGGATGGCGGCGAAACAACGGAAGCTGGCTTAGCGCCTGCCTGTGCCGCTACGTCCGGCGCGGCAGCCTCCGGGCCTGGGGCTGCGGGTTTCGCCGTCGCCAGGCGGGCAACAAATTCGTCCAGTTCAGCATCGCTGACCGACGCGTCAGCCGCCAGGGCCAGCACGGCGCCTACCTGAAGCGTCTCACCCTCGCGGGCGAGCATCCGACGTAACGTACCGGCAAAGGGGGCCTCCAGCACATTGACGATTTTACTGGTTTCAATCTCACAGATTTCCTGCCCTCTGGTGAAATCGTCACCCTCCTGGATTGCCCATCGAGCGAGCAAGCCTTCCTCCATGGAAAGCCCCCACTTTGGCATTTCAAGCGTCTTGATTTCGCTCATAGGTTAATCCTCCAGCACTTGACGGACGGCGGCTTCGATACGTTCAACGCCAGGGATCCAGAGTTTTTCGAGAGCAGGGGAGAACGGGACCGGCGTGTGTGGCGGCGTCACCAGCAGAACGGGCGCTTTGAGGAAATGGAATGCCTGGGACGCAATCAGCGCCGCGACATCATGAGCAAAACCGAAGCGTGCAGCGGATTCGTCGACAATCACGACCCGCCCCGTGGACGCCACCGATTCCAGAATACCTTCCTCATCCAGCGGCGAAATGGTTCGCGGGTCGACCACCTCGACCGAGATCCCCTCTCTGGCCAGTTTGTCCGCCACCTGGTTTGCTTTATGTACCATTGCCGACAACGCAATGATGGTGACGTCCTCCCCTTCGCGAGTGTAGTTGGCTACACCTAGCGGGATGGTATAGATCTCGTCCGGTACCTCGCCCTTGAGGTCGTACAGCATTTTATGCTCGCAGAATACCACCGGGTCGTCGTCGCGAATGGACTGGATTAACAGACCCTTGACGTCATAAGGCGTCGAGGGCACCACCACCTTCAGTCCAGGCGTGGTGGCAAAGATATTATAGGGTGACTGTGAATGCTGGGCTGCGGCAGAAAACCCCGCGCCGATCATCCCTCGCATCACCAGCGGAGCTCTGGCTTTGCCACCAAACATGTAGCGGAACTTAGCCGCCTGGTTGTACAGTGCATCGTGGCTCACGCCAAAAAAATCCATGAACATCAATTCCGCGACCGGCCGCAAACCCGTCGCTGCGGCGCCGGCCGCCATACCGATGATGGCCGACTCGGTAATGGGCGTGTCGATCACCCGATCGGAGCCGAACTGCGTCCACAGCCCTTTAGTGACACCCAGCACACCGCCAAAGGCTTCTATTTTAGCCTCTTCGGGCGCATTTCCGCCATGACCGCCACGCAAGTCTTCACCGATGAGCACCACGCGTTCATCGCGTTCCATTTCCTGAGCCAGGGCTTCCTTGACCGCTTCACGATAGGTTTTTATTGTCATGGTTATCACCCTCAGTATGAGACGTACACGTCTGTCAGCAGGTCTTCCGGAGCCGGGTAGGCAGCGGCGCGGGCCTTCAATACGGCATCGTTGACCAGGGCTTCTACTTCCTCGTCAATCGCCGCCAGTTCTTCCTGGGTGATATGTTGCTTGACCTTAGCGGTGAAAATCTTCAGCGGATCATGTTGTTCACGCAGGCGTTGCACTTCACCTTCCGCGCGGTATAGCGCGGGATCGCCCTCAAAATGACCATGCCAGCGGAAGGCTTTGGCCTCAATGACGCTTGGGCCACCGCCTTCTCGCGCACGCTTGACCGCCTCTGAGGTTGCCTCATAAACGGCAAAGAAATCGGTGCCATCGACGGTCACTGCCGGCAGGCCGAAGCCAGCGGCGCGCCGGGCGATATCACGCCCACCCACGGCGTAGTCATGGCCGGTCCCTTCGCCGTAACCGTTATTCTCGAAAATAAAGACGGCTGGAAGCTGGAGCACGACGGCCATATTGATGGCCTCAAAGACCAGGCCCTGATTAGAACCACCATCGCCCGTAAAAGAGACACCGACGTTGCCGGTTTTTAGCGTCTTTGCCGTTAGCGCGGCGCCGATGGCCAGGGGAGGGGCTCCCCCAACGATAGCGTTCGCCCCCAGCATTCCTTTCGACAGATCGGCAATGTGCATCGACCCGCCCTTACCGCGACATAACCCGCTGTCCTTACCGAATATTTCGGCCATCATGCCGTGAATGTCGCAACCTTTAGCAATACAGTGGCCATGTCCACGGTGTGTTGAACCAATAAAATCTGCGCTCGTTAAATTTTCGCAGACCCCCACCGCGATGGCCTCCTCACCGGTGTAAAGGTGAATGAAGCCCGGAATATCACCGCTGGTATTTTCCTGATGCAACCGCTCTTCAAATGTTCTGATCTCCCGCATCTTGCGGTAAGCCTGCAATAACGCCTGTTTGCTGAGCATCGTTTAATTCTCCTCAATAAAGGTCACCCAGGCGGGGCCAACAGACAGGGCGGATAACCCTGGCCACACCCATGCAATGAATCTACGAGCGGTTAAAGGGAGTGCGAAGCCACCTTCATGGGGGGGGTAGGTGGGGGTTTTCATGCTTGAGGTCAAACTTTCTAAATTTTGTGTAGCAATAAAGTTTGGCTGCCCCATGTCATCCCGGGGGCTGGCGTACAATTGAAAAAAACAAAGCGAGTAGACACCACGGATGAAGCCATTGGATTTAGAAGGTCGCCAATCACCCTCACTGGTCTCCGGGCCATTGCGGCTGACGCGAGGCTTGCCGCTAATCCTGACCAAATTCGTCCCGCCTCGCTCCTCAATACAATTGCTGGAGCGCCCCCGGCTGCTTCAGCTTCTCAGTCCCGTTCAGCAGTGCCGGCTGGGCGTCGTCTGCGCCGGCGCTGGATTTGGCAAAACCACGCTGTTGGCGCAATGGCATCAGCAGATGGTCGCCCAGGGCGAACGTATCGCTTGGCTGAGCCTCGATGAGGATGATGATGACGTATGGCAGTTTATTCCTTATCTGCTGCAAGCATTGCGTCCACTCTATGCTGACTGGGACGCCGATTTCTGGCGTGACATGGAAGAGCAGAAGCTCTCCAGCTCCGAGCAACTGCTGGCCGGGCTCATTAACCAGCTACACTACTGCCCGCATGACGTGTACCTGATTATCGACGACTTCCACGTGATTAACGATCGTGGGGTCTATGAAGCGCTGGGGTATTTAATCAAGCATGCGCCTGCCGCCTTGCATCTGATCATTGGCAGCCGTTTCCACCCGAATCTTGCGCTGAGCCAGCTGCAGGCCCAGGACCAACTGGTGGAGATCTATGATCGAGACCTGCAATTCACGCTCGAAGAAACAAAACACTATTTTAGCCGCACGGTTGCGCTACCCCTCAGCAACCATCATGCACAGCGGCTACAGTCCGTGACAGAGGGCTGGATCGCGGGCATGAAGATCGCTTCATTGTCGGCAGAATTACAGAATGATCCCGAGCATCTGTTGCGTAATATGCATGGAGGAACACGATCCATTGCCCGCTATCTGAAAGAGGTGGTACTGGATCCGCTGCCGGAAGAGGTTCTCGATTTCCTGGTGAAAACGTCCTTCCTCAGTCGGTTAAATGCCGAACTATGCAATGCAGTGACTGGACGTGATGATAGTAAAGCGATGCTGGCATGGATTGAGCGACACAACCTTTTTTTGTCAGCCCTTGACGAACAAGGCTACTGGTTTCGCTACCATCCTCTGTTGCAGGAAAATCTTCGGACCATGCTGCAGCAGAACAACGATATTGACCGCAAACAGCTGCATGAATTAGCCAGTCATTGGTTCGTCGAACAGAAGCTGTGGTCTGAGGCGGTACGCCATGCGCTCAGCGCAGGCAAGCCGGTGCATAGCCCCGTGCAGGACGGCGCAAGCGCTCAGTCACTGGCGGAAGAAGGGGATATCGATACTCTGATCTCATGGATGCATCATTTACCGCCCAGCACCGATCCGTCGCGCATTGACCTGCAAATTAACCTGGCCTGGGCACTGGCGCATTATTTCCACTTTGATGAGTCGAGGCAGCTGCTTGATAACCTCGATCAGATGGTACTTCATCATCGTGAGGATTTAACCCGCAGCACCTGGTGTAAATTGCGCGTTGTGCGGGCAATTTGCGAAGCCTTTGCGGAAAACATCCCGGAGAGTCTGGCTATAGTTCAGCCGTTGCTGGCCGAAGTGCCCTGCGGCGACACCTGGGTTGATGGTCTGATATGCAATATTCTCAGCTATTGCCATGTTGTTAACCAGCGCTATCACGACGCGCTGGAGGTTCAACAGCATATGCCCTCTCCGGAAAGTCCTTTAGATAATCTGTTTGTTTCGGTTTATCGCGCGTTTATTATTGCCCAGTGCCATCTTTGTCAGGGCGATCTGGGAAAAGCCGGGTGGTATGCAGAGAAAACGTTGCGCCAGGCTGAATGTTATACCGGTACCCAGTCGACCAGTGGCGCGACGCTGGCGCCGCTGCTGGCGGAGATAGCCTATGAATGTCAGAGGGGTGACTCGCCCGAGCATCTGTTAGCCGACCGGCTCGAATTCATCGACCGATTCAGTCCACCCGACGCGCTGAGTCGTTGCTATACCTATCTCGCGCGTCAGGCCTTAGATAACGATATGCCCTATGAGGCCGAGCGATTGCTGGAGCATGCGCAGCGTCTTGCGGTGTCTCGCGGCTGGCAACGGCTCCAGGCCATGTTGTTAGCCGAGCAGGTGAGGGTGCGACTGCAGCGCGGCAATTTCACCGGCGCAGAGCAACTGCAGCGACAGCTTGAACAAATGGCCGCCAGCTTCAGAATGGATGCCGAACATCCCTGCCAACGCGCCATCGTTATGTCTGCATCCCTTAGCCGCAGCCGGCTTCTTCTCGCCAGAGGCCAGGCACCGCAAGCCTGCGTTTTACTGGCTGAGATGGTCTCCGATCAGGAAAGCCGGGGGGACAGGTTAACCGCAGCGCGTCTGCGTACGCTCTGGTCATTGGCCTTGTGGAACAGTGGCAAAACTGCCGCTGCGCGCACGACATTTCAGCCAGTCGTGCAGCTGGCTGAACAACAGCATCTCACGGGCCTCTTTCTTGACGCTGGCGATACCTTGCAACCTTTGCTTGCCGGTATGAATGAAACCTCTTCGGCTTGCAAAGAGAAAGGGGGAGTGCATGAACCCTGGGCCGACAAGCGCGCGCCTGCAGACGGAACACCGTTTAATAGTGGAAGCCCCGATATTCCTGGCGAGCTCAGCGAGCGTGAGTTTCAGATATTACAGCTAATTGCTGAAGGTCAGATGAACAAAGAAATCGCTCGCTCCCTCGCTATTTCTGCCGAGACGGTCAAATGGCATATCAAAAACATCTACGCGAAGCTTAAAGTGAATAGTCGCACTCAAGCGATGAGCAGGGCGCTGGAGATGAAATTACTGGATTAACGGTTTGAAGAGGGAGGGCTGGATATAAAATATTATTAAGATGGCATTGCTCATTGCCGCTTACGTTACGGTGCTATGAGCCATGGATAATCGAGATACTTCTGAGCCCGCGGGAGCTTTTATCACTGACCGTGATGGTAGTTTTGATGCCTTGGCTCAGCGATAAGAGCATGGAATTTAAGTGCATCGGTCTCCGGGGAAAGCAACCCTGGTGTAAACCCAGAGAGGCTTTTAAAGAAGTGTTTTCTGTAACGTTTTGATTGAGGTGGTGCGATAATAGGAACAATACGTAACACCTAACATATTGAATTAAATAAAAATACATGTTATATGCTTTATAGATATCCCCAAAAGTATCCCCAAAGTTATTTTCAATTAGATTTATAAATAAAGTGTGTGACGTATTAAATGGTTGTTGCCCTCATACTTGGCAAAAAGGCTCACGTCAGTGAGCCTCCTTACCTAACATAATGTCAAACCTTTACTTGGTACTGCTTTAGCTTTTCAATAAACTGCTCCACTTCTGCATATGTAAGTTCTGTTAACTCATTTTTGCAAATACGGACAGCATCATCAAATCTAGAAGTCAAAGTTAACCATATAGCTTTAAATCGTATAAAACTTCCATATGTTTGAGATTTTGGTGAGTCTGTTCTTTCAAGAATATCTAGAGCATATTCAAGCTTATCAATTCTTCTATACTGAATTGCTAAGTCACAGAGTGTCAGAACGGGATATTTAATATCCGGGAAATCCACAATTCCTTTCTCTATGAGTTAAAAAGCCTCTTCAACTTTATTCTCAAATTGTGCAAGAGCTTTCGCCTTAGCTGAGCAATACATCTCTTGAGCACGTTGAGCCTGATTCGAATGCAACCGTTCAAGAATTTCCTCTACCAAACCGGGCTCAATATTAGCATCATCTTTGTAAAACAGGCAATTCAAGTAATTATTAGCATTGATCGGATTATTTTTCTGTCTTTCATAAACTTCTTTTGCTAATCCTAAAGCAAGCTCATGCTCGTCATTTTGTAAATACAACAAAACCAATTCACCTTTTGAACGATAATCACTTGGCCTTTGGCGTAATACTCGCATATAACTCTCAATTGCTTTTGGACGCTGTCGCGTGATCCTGTAATAAAAACCATGTAAGAACGAATATTCAGGCTCGGAGACATCCCTAACCGCATTAAAAAACTCTCTATCATGTAGTCTAGCGAGTGATTGACACTTCATGAATAATATATGATTGATAACACTCGAATGCATGTATTGGGAATTCGAAAGTATCTGATCAGCCAATCGTACAGCTTCTTTATAATTCGCAGAGCCGCCTTTTTCGTATAAAGATCTTATTGTCTTTACAAAATATGACGGAACTAATACTCTATTATCAACGTCCTTTCCAGCCTTGATTGCTTCTTGGATCGAGAAAATATAGTCTGATATATCTCTATTATCATCGGTATATTTATCTATGAATTTCTTGATATGTTCACTTAGGATAGTATCTTATTCGCTTGTAGTGCCAAACTTACTTCTTGAAATATAGTCCTGTATTACTTGATTTACTCTAATATAGTCATTATTAACACCTAATTGATCGCAAACAGACATACTTATAAAGCCTTGCGTGATTGGGTAAAACTCATCTTCACTTACCAATGAAAATAAAAATTCATAGCTTATAAATTCAAACTTAGAAAGGAAGTAAAGAAATTCGAGTTTTTTCTGATCATTAGAAAAGCTTTCAACTATAACTTTTGCTTTATCATCAGCATATTCCCTTATTAAGTGAGAATCTTTTCTTACAGCATAAAGACCTAAATCTGAAATGATATCAACCGCAAATAAAACTTGCTCAGGATATCCAGATAAAAGATCAGAGAAAAAACGTAAATCTTCTGAAGATAAATCTAAGCCCTTATACGTAGCATATCTCTTGAGCAACCCCCTTCTTTCTTGCACATTTAGTTCAGGAATTTCTTCAAAATAATACTGCGGCGGTAAGTCTGGCTGGTATCTTAACCACAAGAAAACACACCGCAAGGGCTAAATCTGCGCATTCAGATCGACAGCATGCAGCTCCTGAATGACTAAACGGATACTTCCTCGGTCTAGCATTATTGATGATGAGTTATCATTCGGGCATAGTACAAATAAAAATTGGTTTATCTAATCCATTAAAAAACAAAGCGTTTTTCCTTAAATGTGTTATTTCCATATAGAACATAATTCCGGGCACTTCTGGCAATACGTAATTTTGCCAAAGTATGTCAGGAACGTTATCTTTTGGATGTCGCTTTTCACATGTTATCACTGTTGCACTATAATCTTTTAGAGGTGATGGTTTTTGAGGAATAAAAATCCTCCTGTATATGCTGTAACTTTTATCTTTATCTTGCAGGGTACCTTTCACTATAACTTCACTGTTTTCTTTATGAAATGCAACAACATTTATATTTATGTTGAATTCAATCCTGTCGCCATTTTTTTTTGCAACGTCAGCACTCAAATGGGTACTGCAGCGAAATGGATCCCAGGCGTTATTATCTATTGAAAATAAGAACAGACAGACAGAAATGACGATAAGTATGAACACAAAAAAAATTACTCGGCGCATATATTTTAATCAATCCGTTTATAATTTTGACAGGCTTTATAGTTCATCTCGGAATTTTTTGTACAAACTACCATAAAAGAAGTCTTTCGTAATCCATTGGCAGAAAGTGACTCCATAAAGAAGATGTCACGATTTTCCTTAGTGCAATCTATCTCTATATCAGAGAGCATTATTCGCGCATGAGAAAACAATTCCGGGTCCGGATAGTCATCTCCCAACGCATAAATCTTGCATTTATTCATTGTGCCTAATGGTTTTGGTTCTTCATTTCTCTCGCGGGCTAATATAGTTATTATAGTAATTATTAAAAGCAAGATAAAAATGAGCGCCAGAATTGGTTTCAACACACGATGCAGTTCCTTTT
The DNA here is from genome assembly GCF_000742135.1 of Klebsiella pneumoniae. Taxonomy (GTDB): domain Bacteria; phylum Pseudomonadota; class Gammaproteobacteria; order Enterobacterales; family Enterobacteriaceae; genus Klebsiella; species Klebsiella pneumoniae. The sequence continues at coordinate 807,108 of NZ_KN046818.1, forward strand.
TGCCGTATGATCCCGCAGGCTTTTTTATCATTTTTTTCTGGACTACTGAGTCTTCCGTAATATCATTTCTTCCAAAGCCGTCAGTTGATGTATCTAGCTCTTTGTTTTTAGTTTCAGGATGAATTTCAGCCTCCATTTTAAAACCAACCCTCGGCACCGTGATCAAAATATCTTTATTTATCCCAAGTGCTTCGAAAGCTTTTCTTAATTCACTAATATGGTTGCTTAAGGTTGCACTAGAGGGAGAGAATCCGTAATCCTCCCAGACGTGCTTGATGAGCGTCTCTCGTGGCATCTCATTTTTATTGTTTTTTATGAGTTCGATTAACAAACGAGTGGCTGGCTTGGATAACTCAATCGTAAGTTGGTCCTTATTTCTAAGTTTTAATAATCTACTGTCCGGATCGAAAGTGATAGTAAAATTTATTATGTATTTCATAAGGATACTCTCTCTTTTTTGGAGCAGGAGCTGAATCCAAACCAAAAAAATAAGGTTCATCTTAGGTTAAGGGTTGTAAAATTTATTGGATAAGAAACTACCCGTCAACTGGTTTTTAGCAGTTTTTTTTCTGACGTGAATTTAGTCGAAAATTAGTGAGAGTATTTATTTAATCATTTACGAACATTAAGTTTTTTAATCTAATAAAATGTTTTTTATTGTGTTTTTTTTTGGTGATTTTATCTAATTTTGGCCAATTAAATAGATTATTAAGCTATTTTGTTTTTTTTGGGTTACCATGTTGTGCAGTTGCCGGAAGTCATAACATTGCAAGCAGGAAGATGCATTTTCACCATCCTCTCGCTGTATGTTTGGCATCGAAATAATGGCAGCTTCACCAATATGTGGGACAGACCTTTATTAAGGAAAAAGTGAAAATGAAACTGAATAAAATTGTGATGGCATTAGTTTTGGCATTTAGTACTGTCTCTGGCGCACAGGCAGCAGACCAGGGTCATGGTAAAGTTACCTTTACAGGCTCTATTATTGATGCTCCTTGTTCTATTACTCCACAATCTATTGATCAAACTGTGGATTTAGGGCAGATCTCAAAGGAAGCTTTACTCAGTGGAGGGAAATCTACTCCTCGTAATTTCTCCATTGGCCTGGAAAACTGTTCTTTCGGCTCACCTGCAACTAAAAATAAGGTTCAGGTTACCTTTACGGGTATGGAGTCTGCAGCTAAGAATGGTCTTCTGGGGATTACCGGAACTGCTAAAGGTGCCAGTGTTGCCATTACTCAGGCAGATGGTCAAATCATCAAGCTGGGGGTACCAACTAAAGAGCAGGTATTACAGGACGGTAATAACACGTTAAGTTTTGCTGCTTACTTACAAGGCGATGGTGACTCAACTAACGTTGTTACTGAGGGAGAATTTCAGGCAGTAACTGATTTCACACTGGCCTATAACTAAAATATATTTTGTGTAAATATTAATCTTCTATGTGCATGTAAATGCATGCGATAAATCGCATGCATTTTTAGAAGGATATACAAAATATGGAGTGTATTTATGGGGCTGTTCAACGCTACTTTAGTAATGGTTTCTTACCTGTTTATCTCCTTTTTTGGGGTTGTCCTGGCAAAAGAAAACTCTTTTATATTGGGACGGGTAAACATGCAAGGAGCCATTATTGACACTGCATGCACTATTAGTTTTGGAAATCAAAAGCAAACCATTGACATGGGTATGTTATCCTTGTCTGAACTTGTTCATCATGGAACAAGCCGCAGCTGGTTTTTCTCAATTAAATAAACTAACTGTATGTCTGGATATAATAAAACTGATAGCTTAAAAAAATTCAATGTTACTTTTGATGGTGAGCGTGATGGAAAATCATTTGGTATTAAAGGTGATGCCACTGGCGTGGCACTCCAAATTATCGATACTCATGGGCGTGTAATAGAGCCAGGGAAGTCTATGCCATTAATAGATTCCAGTCCAGAATATAATCAATTGGATTATGCCATCAGATTGATTACTGATAGGCAGACATTAAAATCTGGAATTTTCTGGTCTCACATTAAATTTAGACTTGATTATTTCTAGTTAATTTCCTGACAGGCTTATTTTGCCTCGTGCTATAGTTCTATTTATACTGGAAAGGTAATGGCATGGTGTTTTGTTCTCTTGGAAAAATTGCGAATGTACATTCGTTAGGATTATTTATTTTTGTTTCATTAAGTCCTTTAGTTATGAAGGCTTATGCAACAGATAATATTCAATTTAACACAGATGTATTGGATGTTCGCGACCGAAAGAACATTGATTTGAGCCAATTTTCGCGAAGTGGTTACATCATGCCTGGAACCTACGACATGGTTGTTCATATCAATAAGAATACTCTACCGGAGCAAGAAATTCCCTTTTATGAGCCGGATGATGACCCAAATGGCAGTCGCGCCTGCATAAATCCCAAACTGGTTGAACAACTTGGACTGAAACCCGGGGTACTGAAAGACCTTGCTTGGTGGCATAAGGGGGGATGCCTGGACAAGAGAAGTGTGAAGGGAATGGAAATACGAGGCGATCTTCCAACGACCTCTCTTTACCTGAGTATACCGCAGGCATATTTGGAATACACCGACGAGAACTGGGACCCTCCGTCACGGTGGGATGAAGGCGTTGCGGGCTTGTTGCTGGATTACAATCTCAACGCCAGCAGTCAACACCAGCAGAGTGAGGGCAGCAATACCCAAGCTCTCAGTGGTAATGGAACAGCGGGAGGAAATCTAGGTAGTTGGCGTTTTCGAGCCGACTGGCAGGCCAATTTAGATCATAGCAACGGTTCGGAACAGTCGACACAAAAACAGTTCGACTTGAGTCGTTACTACGCTTACCGGGCAATACCGGGTTTGCACTCAAAGTTGACACTGGGAGAAAACTACCTTGACTCGGGAATGTTTGACAGTTTTCGCTTTACCGGTGTGAGTTTGATTTCAGATGACAATATGCTGCCACCTAACTTGCGTGGTTATGCTCCGGAAGTTACGGGAATAGCGAAGACTAATGCAAAGGTTATTATCAGTCAGCAGGGGAGAGTGCTTTACGAGACCTCAGTGGCCTCGGGGCCGTTCCGCATTCAGGATATTAACGAAGCTGTGAGCGGTGAACTGAACGTCCGGGTGGAAGAGCAGGACGGTGGTGTGCAGGAGTTTGTAGTCAATACTGCGAATATCCCATACCTGACGCGGCCAGGCTCGGTGCGATTCAAATTAACTATGGGAAAACCATCAGATTGGCAACATCATTTACGCGATCCGATGTTCGGTACCGGCGAATTATCCTGGGGGATCAGTAACGGTTGGTCTTTGTATGGTGGAATTCTGAGGGGCGGGGATTATAACGCTCTATCACTGGGCATCGGACGTGATCTTATGTTCCTGGGAGCGCTGTCATTTGACGCAACACATTCGCGTGTTCGTCTGCCCTGGGAAGATCTTACGCTCAATGGGGATTCTTATCGACTGAGTTATTCGAAAAACTTCGACGAGTACGATAGCCAGGTAACTTTTGCAGGTTACCGCTTTTCAGAACAAGACTTCATGACCATGAGTGAGTATCTGGACGCACGATCTTATGGTACACGCAGCAATGGCAATGGCAAAGAGATGTACACCGTCAACTTAAACAAACATTTTCGCAAATTGGAACTCAGTAGCTATATCAACTTTAGCCGAGAAACCTATTGGGACCGGCCAACTACAGACCGCTATAACATTACCTTATCACATTATTTTGATTTAGGACGGTTCCGTGGTGTGAGTATATCGTTATCGGCTTATCGCAATCAGTACAATGGAACCGAAGATAATGGGGCTTACGTATCCATGTCAATTCCGTGGAGTGATAGTTCGACGGTTAGCTACAACGCGATGGTCAGCCATAACGACAATACCCATCGGGTTGGATATTACGACCGTGTTGACGAACACAACAACTATCAATTGAGTGCAGGGAACTCCAGCAGAGGAGTGAGCGTGAGCGGTTATTACAGCCATGAAGGTGACATGGCACGCATGAGTGCCAATGCCAGCTACCAGGATGGTCGTTACAGTGCCATCGGTTTAACAATGCAGGGCGGACTCACTCTCACTTCCGAAGGCGGTGCAATGCACCGCTCTGGAATGATGGGGGGGACGAGGATGCTAATTGATACTGAAGGTGTTCCGGACGTACCGGTCCGTGGCTATGGCAGTACCAGCCGTACCAATGCCTGGGGCAAGGCGGTAATTAGTGACGTTAACAGCTATTACCGAAACAAGGCAAGCATTGATTTGAACCAGTTGGGTGACAACATTGAAGCCACTGTGTCGGTGGTACAGGCTACGCTGACTGAAGGGGCGATTGGTTACAGAAAATTTGATGTAATTTCTGGCGCTAAAGCGATGGCAGCTATAAAGCTGGCTGATGGCAGTGAACCACCGTTCGGTGCGACTGTTATAAATAAGCGAAAGCAGGAGACGGGTATCGTCAATGAAAGTGGAAACGTTTATTTAAGCGGTATTAATGCCGGAGAAACCATGGTGGTGCATTGGGGAGGCTCAGCACAGTGTGAAGTGAGGATGCCTGCACTTCTGCAACCAGATATGTTGATGAATACATTGCGACTACTGTGTAAGCCGCTTGATGGGGGCATACCTGGCGCCGACGATATTAAGCCGGCTGCGTGATAACAACCATGCGTCGCGAAGTGGCGAGAGCTGCTTAAGATCTTAACTAACAATATTCACAGGCCTCCGTTATGGGGAAGAAATAATGCAGAACAATTTACGGAACACGATAATTACTTCTCACAGCAGCACCTTCTCGAGGGCATTGTTTACCATCGCCCTTTTCGGAGGGATGATAGTCCAGAATACGCAAGCGGCCATTGCGCTGGACCGCACTCGAGTGATTTTTGACGGCAGCCAGAAGTCGGTGAGCTTGAACATCAGCAACCAGAACAAACAGTTACCGTATTTAGCACAGGGCTGGATTGAAGATGAGCAGGGCAATAAAATCCAGAGTCCGCTAACAGTACTTCCTCCGGTGCAACGCATCGAACCGGGTAAGCCGAGCCAGGTAAAAATCCAGGGAATGCCAGCGACAAAAAACCTGCCGCAGGACCGTGAGACAGTCTATTACTTCAACCTGCGAGAAATCCCGCCAAAGAGTAACAAGCCGAATACGCTACAAATTGCGTTGCAAACGCGCATCAAGCTGTTCTACCGCCCAGCAGCTATTGCGATGGTCAAAAACGCACCGCCACCGCAGGAGCAACTGACCTTGCGTAAGGAAAACGACAAGTATGTAGTCATCAATCCGACAGCGTATTACATAACTTTGGTAGATGCTGCCACTAAAAAAGACGGTTTGGGTATCAAAAACTTCGAGCCTGTGATGGTGCCGCCAAAGAGCAGCTTACCTCTACGGGTGAGCGTGGCGGAGATGGGTAATAGTCCTGTGCTGACCTACGTTAATGATTATGGTGGTCGACCACAACTGAATTTCAGTTGTACTGGCAACTTATGTGCGGTGAAGGCAGTGACGAAAGCATGACAAAGTGAAAGTTAGCAGAACAGGTGTCATTTATGGGAAGAGGGGCAATATATGGTCATGACCTACAAGGTTGGCATAAGCCAACGGAAGATATGCGGAGGGGTTGAACTGAAGTATTACTGCATATTTGTTAGGGGAGTGCTGATGATCCCGATGATACTGGGAGCAATGGTGTTTTTACTGTCACCAGTATATGCCCTGGGACAGGGAAAAGGGGATGTTGAAGGCTCCAGCGGTACACTATTTGTACATGGGGCGTTGACAGAAAGCGCCTGTCGACTCGAGATGGCAAGCGCGCATCAGGATGTCCTGCTGGGCGAGATTGGAACAGGTCGCTTGCAGAAGATAGGCTCCCGTGGAGAACCTGTCTGGATTGAATTGCATCTGGAAGATTGTCTGCGCAGTCCGGTCATTGGTCGCGATAAACGTACAGGCGCTCTCACCTGGTCAGAAGATCAACCAGCAGTAACGGTGAGTTTCCGAGCAATGCGTGATGTCGATAACCCACAACTGGTGAAGGTGGAGGGAGTCTCTGGATTGGGTCTACGGCTTGTAGATGCGCAGGGAGAAGATGTTCGTCTGGGAAGCAAAGGGAAACCGCTTTTCCTGAGGCCAGAACAAAACACCCTGAGTTATGCCGTTATACCGGAACGGACATTAGCCAATCTTAACTCAGGCAGTTATATGGCGGTAGTGGATTTTAATCTGAGTTATGAGTGAGGTTGGGTTAATGCGAGTGATAACGATACGACGTTTGGTTGTTTTTGCGTTGTGTAACATATTGAGTGGATTGTCGACTCAGGCAACTGGAGTTCCTAACTCCGCTTTTCTGGTGAAGGTCAATATCGTGAGTCCTCCCTGCATCATCAACAACAACGAGGATATTATCGTTTCGTTTGGAGAAATGATGGCCACTCGTGTTGATGGAAATCACTACCGTGTGCCGGTGAATTATACGCTGGACTGCAAAAATACTTCTTCCCGCGCAATGAAGTTGCAGATGCAGGGTTCCAGTACGAGCTTTGACGGTACATTGCTCGGAACCGATAATCCGGCGCTGGGCATTAAAATACTCAACGACGCGACTCCATTATCTGTCAATACCTGGATGAATTTCACGTACCCCGACAAACCCGAACTTTGGGCTGTCCCAGTGAAACATAGTGGGGTAACTCTCTCGACGGGAGAATTCTTTGCGGTTGCCACATTGAAAATAGATTACCAGTAATATGAGCATAACATAAGTAGAACGATAAAGTTCCAGCTGCTGTCCTGCGGCCTGGCAGGGACTAAGAAGATGGCATAGGCCATGGATGATAATGGAGACGCGACCTTTCTCTGCATTCATATAGTATCGCAGCCGTATACCATCAGTGATATCGATAGAATAGACATTAACTTTGATGAACGAGTAAATGTTAACAAGGTGGAAAGAACAAACTATCGAAAATATCAGGAAGTGGTTCTCGAGCATTATTGATGCATAAGAAAACATTGGCTGTCCTTGCAGGTATTTTGGCCAAGATATGTCATGGATGAGTAAAATCAGATTTTTACGAAGAAGGGGCACAGAAATGAAGTGGATGACTAAGTATATATTCAGAGGCTGGGGAGCAGTTCTAACGTGGGGAATAGCTTGTGGTGCGAGTGCTGAACTTCCGGCATGGTTGAGTACAAGTGATATACCAACATTGGCTGAACCGATGAATGTGTCACCACCAAACGATATTGGACTAACGCGTACGACTCTTGATGTCTTTACCTGCAGTGCCGGGAATATGAGTGCAAATATAATAAGAACCCTATGGCGAGGTACAGTAAAGTATTTGTACCCGAAAAATGGCCCTGCTGCTATCTTAAGCTCGTTGCATATATTAACGAGTCCCATGTCGCCGATGCAGAGACCGTATTCCGAAAATTACTGCAACGGAAGAAGAGACGGGGTTTATGTCGGCATCTGGATAAGCATCGGAGATACTAATCCTACTAAGGTCGGGACCACCTACTGGGCTGAGCAAGTGCAAGCAGAACCTGTTCAGTGCTGGATTACGGCATCAAATGTTGATTTAGGGGACTTTCAACCGGGGACACAGTCACCTGCTATTGCTATCCCAACTACCCTGGTATGCGATGGAGATGCAGATTTATCTGTCACAATACAGTCACTAGAAGGTAAAGAAATACTAACCTTCAGCCCAGGGGTTACCGGACTGATGACTGTGGGACGTTCTTCTGTTTCGAATACCACTAAATTATCTGTCAAGCGGTATGTATCAGTAGATCCCTTGGCATCGGTGCGGTTGACCGTACTCCCTGGGGCAAAACCCGGTGCTTACGAAGCCTATGGCGTGATATATGTTACGGTGCAATAAATATGAGAACAGGAAAGGCGGATTCACCTTGAGGTTCTGGTTGTGCAGGAAATAAATATATACATCACTGTCTAGCTATGTGAAATTATGTATCCGAACAACTAAAAATATCTACCAGTGCATTTTAAAGGTTAATTACCATCGAAACTACAAATATTTTAGATGGTTATTAAAATGCTCTGCATAAATTTAAATACACAAAAGTTAGTCAACTATTGCTTAAACGAGAAAAACCTAAAATGACACTGTATTTATTAATTAACTCGCTGAGTTGGCATTGATTTTGATAAATCGCACAACCCTCCAAAGATTGAGTTGCCAGATAGAAAATCAGTAGTTAGCCTAAAAAAAGAATAAACTGAATGGATAAAATGGATATCATACCTAACCGACCTATATGGAAAAAAATCATTCACTCCATACATGATGGTTTTTGGGACTCCCTTGGCTATCCGGCTACATTAAGTCGGCGAGTCCATTATGGCGTTTTGAAAGCTAAAAGGCCACATATACAGAATACAATATGGCTACGTTCGGTCATTAAATGGCAAACATGGCTCAATTACGAAGAAAATCATATATGCTATCTGCATCCTGGTCATAATGGTGATTACGATTTGCTCCATCGCCATATACCTCAGCTGGATGGTCTGGTCAGTAATACCGTAATAAAAAATTATCGGTGCGACATTTCCAGTGTCGGGGGGCTAAGTTCGTCTAATAACTCTGATATAAATATTGCCACACTAGATGATTTCGCGTTGGAATTTAGCCGGGAATTAGCTACACCGATTAGTGTCGACCAACTCAGGAAAAACCTTGACCATCATAGATTACGACTATATAAAATGTTTTTCAGCCAATATTCCTGGATGCCAGGTCGCCTGTACTGGAACAATATTGATGGCATTCAACACTTTACTGCCGTCAGGTATTTGTCGATTCAGTTAGGGGTTCCTGTTCAACTGAAAGGTGAACTGAATTCTTTTAATTTAAATTTAAAGAAAGTACAGCAACTGACAGATGTGTGGGATTTATATTTGTTGCCCGATAAAGAGGTGTACGGAATATTACTAGACTGTTTGTTGAGAGTGAAAATTCCCCTCGGTATATCAAATGCTCCAGATTGGGAAAACGGGGAAAACACAAAATATCGGATTATCTGGCTAGAACGGGATAAAATCATTCCAGCGCGTGTATCACGTTTTTTGACACAGGCTGGATTTGCTTCAGTTAATCAGTATTTATTACAGCAAAAATAAAATGAATTGTACAAAGTAACTGGCCTCAAAGGCGTACGTATCTCTTTATCACACTAACTTCGGGTTCAGACGGAAATTAAAAAAACAACCTTTAGACATATATGCAAATGATTGATGATTTTCAGAGTAATTACGCATGGAGAAAACCCAGTCGTGAATCTTTCTTCCCTTAGAAAGATTCCTTACAAAATAATTTACAAACTAATCATTTTAATAAACACGTAACAGGATAGCCTGAAAAATGTTTTACATAGCCACTAATAATCATTATCTTTTTGTTGGTTTGGATTCTTTACTGAAGCCCTATAAAAGCAAAAAAATTCGCACAATTAAACGCAATAATCCAAAACATCTAAATTTTAGTGCAGGTGATACTATTTTTTTCGATGATAGTATTGATGTTGTTTGTTTATTGGAAGGTATGGTAGTGAATAACTTATCATTAAATATAATTTGCATGCATTCTTGTGAGTCGCCTGCTAATTTTATTATAAACCCTATAGAAATTTTAAGTAAAGATTTCACATCAATGAATATTAAAAAATTTACATTTTTAATAAATGAAAAAAATTGCGGATATTTTAAAAAGGTGGTCCTTTCCCCTCGGGAGGTATGTGTTTTAAATTTATCAATAAAAGGAACCAGCGTGAAAAACATTGCCAAAAGATTAGGCTTGCAAATAAAAACTGTATATGCTCACAGGAGTAATGCTTGTAATAAACTTGGGGTGGATAAGGCTTGTAATTTATTTCATTGCAGGCTTTTAATTAAGATGATTTATTTGGAATAAATAGTTGAGCCAAATGAATAGAAACATAACAGGAAACGTCTTACACAATAAAGCCGGATAAAGATAGATGTGGCGCTCATAGATAAAAAGCAGAGGGCATCAAGTGTAAGCATCTCGATAAAGCGGACCATTCACCTTTAGTGATTTTCTAACATACTGATTATGTCCCTTGAGGAGTTCATCATACGTAAAGATCTATTCACCTAGTACCAGAGACAGTCCAATAATTTATTTGATAAGGAGCTCGATGTGATGCCTGACGAGAAAAAAAACGGTTAAACCAGAAAATCCTGGTCCCGTCCCGACGCATCAATATGACCAATCAGAATGTCCGAAGCACGCCGGTAACCTTCGGTTTAAGCTGTACCGTGATCAGGCATGTAATTCAAACATGCGTTATTCTGTCAGTCGCTGTCGCTTGCTAATATCTCCGGTTCTGACGTTTTTTTTTAAATAGCTTTTTCTGTACCGATGATCTGTTAATAAATCCCGTCCTGCCATTTATTTCCCGGCCGGTTCAGATTCTGTTCTTCATTCGCCGCTGCACCGAGAGCCAAGTGAGTTCTTCCAGATCGCCTGGAACAATCCCTTCAGGATTGGTGTAGATGACGCTGGCATTCGCGGTCAGCCACCAGGAGCCTGAGACCAGAATACGTTCAGCCACCGTCAGACCGTCCCAGGTGACAATCAGCCAAGTATTTACACCATAATCTTCAGGAGGGCGGAGCCAGAGCTGTTGATGGCCGAGAGCGATCAGTGCCCATTAATACGGATCAGTTTGGATATGGGGAATTTTAAGCTTGTTTTGAACGTAGCGTCCTTACAGGGTGAGCGTCACCGCTTTGCGGCTCCGATGGTTCCATTTGGGGAAAATTTGTGCCTCTTGTTCACGATCGTCCGCTTTGTGCTAAGCAGACAATTCATTAAATTGCGCATTGACAATTTTCAGGCCTTGTTATGCCTAAACATGATCAAAAATCCTGCGTTACGTGAAAAAACGCTGCAACATATAGCTACAGCATTTCTTTTAGTCTTTTTTGGGGCGGTATTTATACGCTAACTTAATTGTTACTCTCGCAACTATCCACGTAATCCCCATACCACTGCATCATCTCTTTCCTCCCTTCCAGATACAACGCATGGTTATACGTCCCACGAATCGCGTTCTTGTCCACGTGCGCAAGTTGGGTCTCAATCCACGCAGCATTAAATCCTTCCTCATGTAAGATTGTGCTCATGGTGTGACGGAAACCATGCCCCGTTACCTGGTAATGCTGCCAACTTACTGATTTAGTGTATGATGGTGATTTTAAGGTGCTTGCGTGGCTTCCATTTCCATCAGATGTCCCACTTGTTCAGCTACCGAAGGCGTCGTGCGTAACGGTAAAAGCACTGCCGGACATCAGCGCTATCTCTGCTCTCACTGCCGTAAAACATGGCAACTACAGTTCACTTACACCGCCTCTCAGCCCGGTACGCACCAGAAAATCATTGATATGGCCATGAATGGCGTCGGATGTCGCGCCAGTGCACGCATTATGGGCGTTGGCCTCAACACGGTTTTACGTCACTTAAAAAACTCAGGCCGCAGTCGGTAACCTCGCGCATACAACCGGGCAGTGATGTGATTGTCTGCGCTGAAATGGACGAACAGTGGGGCTACGTCGGTGCTAAATCACGTCAGCGCTGGCTGTTTTACGCGTATGACAGGATACGGAGGACGGTTGTGGCGCACGTCTTCGGTGAACGCACTCTGGCCACACTGGAGCGTCTTCTGAGCCTGCTGTCGGCCTTTGAGGTCGTGGTATGGATGACGGATGGCTGGCCGCTGTATGAATCACGCCTGAAGGGAAAGCTGCACGTTATCAGCAAGCGTTACACTCAGCGCATTGAGCGACATAACCTGAATCTGAGACAACATCTGGCAAGGCTGGGACGGAAGTCACTGTCGTTCTCAAAATCGGTGGAGCTGCATGATAAAGTCATCGGGCATTATCTGAACATAAAACACTATCAGTAAGTTGGAGTCATTACCAGACCAATCAATCTCATTTTGCTGAGTTCCCCAAGCATTAACTTTATTGAAGATCAGCGCCTGCCAGTAAGCATATTCGCGAGAGCGTTCGAATTTAGCACGCATCTGAAGAAACTTGTTGGCCTCAATCTCATCAAGAGACTGCTCCATTGTGGAACCGGGACGACGGTAACCTTTGAGATCTGCCGAAGTCACACGGTCAGTCACACCCGCCCAAGGCAACTCGTAGAGATATGATCCTGCTGTCGGCTTTTCGATAGTCCCCCACTCCGAACTGAAACGCATCAACGGAGCGTCCACACCAATAGATGCCTCTTGGATACGATCCATACTAACTTTGTGGGAATCTGCGATCTGACGGTCTGCAAATACATTAAGGTGAGTCAGCAGTAAATTGCTCTGTGGAACCTGATCGCGGAAAACTTTACTGTAGTTAACGTAATCAAATGATTTAATAGCCATTTTTGAAATCCTTTTCTTGTCAGTTATTCTGCGATGACAACATCATCAGAGGTCAGGCGAATGTTTCCGTTAGCGGTCAATGCTGCTAGTGCGGCATTTGTCGCTGTGCCCATTACGGCGCGGATTGCTTCTGGGTATACGTAAACCAGGCGATCAGCCACGATTACAGGGACGTCAGAACCTGCATCTGCGTAAGAAAGGCACAGGATTGCATCAGTCCCGGAGGTGTACAGCGCCCCGGCAGAGGTCACTACGGAACCTGGTTCCACAGCCTGTGCTAGTGTCGCGAATACATGGCACTTACGGTCAAAGTTGGCAGTTGCCGAATTCTTCACCACGTTGTTATACGTTTTTGGATAGTCATCCAGTTTCATTGTGTTGTATCTCCATACAGGTTATCGCCAATGCTGGCGCTTATTATTTCGCTGGCAAATTTGCCATTGAGGGGTGAAAAGAAAGCCGCTGATAGCGACCGTCTTCACTTCATGTTCCATGCAGAAAAAAGAGCCGGAGGCAGGAAAGCGCCTGCCCCGGTTACTGGTCATCGGAGAGATGAAATTCACCGTTTACGGATTAGCAACATGCGTTGCTAATCGCTTCACGATGGTGTTTTCTGATGGAGAGATTAGGAAGGAGGGAGCGCCAGCGGCGGGAGACCTCTGAAATCTTCGCCGTGCGCTCGATGCCAGTTAACATCATAGCGAGATGCCCGGAGGAGAGCCGGGATGGCTAATCCCGTCGAGGTGATACCACGGCAGTATTATTTTTTGTTTCAGTCGGGGTTTGTTGTCCGGCTGAACGAATAAGCGGCGGGCTGGTGCAAAGGGGCTCGTGCAAAGCATCTGAAAACCATCCCGCCGAAAGGTGACACGTAACAATTGGCAGTAGTACGCGACTCTTTCGAATCTATTAATCACATTATTTTATTATTTTATCATTAAACCGTTAAATTCGCCATCAATTTAATTGACATCTTGGTTTATTTGTGATTAAAAAATAAAAGGTTATATCTAACCAGCACGTAGCGGTGATGATTCGATAATATGTGAATAGCGGTCTGGGTCTGAGGCTACAACCTCGCGGCATTTAACGCGAGCACGTTCGAGAGTGCCCTCATCTATAATGTGAGGTGTAAACGTTCCGTCATCAACCGGGGCGGATTTGAGCAATTCTAACTCGGTAGCGGGTTTGCCTTCGGCAAATCTCTCGCGGAGATATTCAGGATGCTGATCCAGAAAGTCATCGGTGACGCTCTTCAGATTATCCCGTGCCTTTTGAAGTTCATATTGCTCAACGCTTAGGCCATGCATCGCGGCAAACAGAGCATTTCGAATGCTGTTCAGTGTCATTTTTATATTTCCTGTAGAGATTCAGACCGTTACGTAGCCATAGGAAAACAGCTACCGATAACGGCAGGTTGGATAAAATTTCGAATAGATTCAAGCCGTGCTATCAGGCAGTAGTTGCCTGCGCCACATTGACTCGTTGGACCGGATTGATCTGGATAGCCTTATATCTGCTGCCAGCCTTTCTTTTGCAGACGCGTTGGTATTCGATTAGTAAGGGGTCGCCTTCAGGGGGGAACCGCTGCTCAATAGCGGATTCAGCAACGCCATTCTGCCGGAGGGACATCACCACGGTATATAGATGTAGTCCTCCTAGCGCATCACAGATATCAGCGAGTGATTCACCCTGATGAAACATCGTTAGGGCTAGTTTTGCATCTTGAAAGGAGTTTCTGTTCGCAAAACGACGGCAGCGGGGATTGTAGCTGTTATCGTACAGTTCCTGGACCTTTTCCAGCGGGAGCCTACAGACCAGAGCCACCTTGCCCGGAGGCATTCCGGCTATCAGGAGGCATTTGCATTTTTTGATTACGTCGCTATCTCGTGCGCGATTTTTGAAAAGTCGAGTTAGATCGGGGAGTTGTTCTTCTTGGTCAGCTTGGCGGCTGTTGGCGAGTTCACACAATTATTCCTCCAAATGTTAAACCGGTTGGTTATCATCCCAGGTTTGGGCTGGCTGTGCATTAGCACCTTGTTTTGCTGCGGCTATTCTTTGTGCCTGCTGCTGTTTGTAATAAGCATCTGCACTAGATGGGGTATCGTTAGCGGCAGACCTTGAGCCTTTGTATCCATCGCTCTGGATGGTCTTCACATGACTGTTGATAAGGTCCATTATTGCGCCGGGTGTGGTTTTGCCCCACTTCGCGCCGTAATCGTCAAATCCTTTAGGATCACCTCCATGCTGCCAATGTTGAAGTTCTTCAAGAGTGGCCTTCTGAGGCTGGTTCTGTCGTTCCTGGCTGGGAGCATTCACCGTCAGCACCGGAGGTGTCTCGCATTGGCGAGAGTGCTCCGCACCGTTTACCGCATCATTATCGGAAACATCATCATGCTGGTCGCTATGATTGTCAGGTACGCCGTCCGGTTCTCCAGCAGCAGGCGAGGCAGTCTCAGGGCCATCAGTAGCGGGTTGCAGGTCCTCTTCATCATTACTCTCCTCAATGATTGATTCGATAGGCCACCCGAGCGCGGCTAATTTCTCAGTCGCGATCTGAAAGGCAAATTGCATCACTTCTTCATCAGAGAGATCACGATTTGCGATGGTTTTTGCCATCGCCTTGATCCCACGGTTAACTGCATGGGAATCAACTTTTCCAGACTTCTTCAGCAAGGAATTGAGCTGTGATTTTCTCAACGGCTTATCTTGCGGTGTCACTGGCGCGTCAGTCATGCGGGACACGATGACATCAATAGACGTACAGGTGTATGTATTACGCCACCCATCCTTAAAGGTCTCTTTACCTACTTCCAGAAGGCCCAGAGCTTGCAGTTTGTCGATCCTCTCCTGTGCCACTGAGTCGGCGCGGCCCATCGACTTAGCAATTGTTTTAATGCTCTGGTAACACTTCTTACCCTGCGCCTCGAAGGTGTAAAAGTGATTGAACCACTTGAGATCGGTATCAGTTACACGCATCACTGCCCCGGCAGGTGTTATAATGTTTTTGATACCTTTTAACGGGCTGGCGGTTTGGTCGAAGTTGGTCTTAGTTTCTACTTTCTCGGACATTGTTCTCTCCTTCAATGGGATTCTTCATATTGGTTCGGATGCGTTCGGCCTCTGCATCCACGAGTCTGTTAATGAACGTTGCAACAGGTGTCCCGGTTCGGCGGCATTCGTGCATAATTGCGTCCATCGTTGAATTGCTAAATGTCAGTTTCATCTCAAGTTCCCTCCGAATGCATAAAAGTTATCGCTCCTGCTATCGCGGATGGCGATCAGGAGTAAGAAGCCGTGTTTGCGGCGATTTCGTTAAATGGCTAGTGCCAGCGGGTGTTAAAAACGAGGGTTAGCGGTGTTTCTCAGGATCAACACCATGCTTCTTAAGATCTTCGCGAGCCTCGGTGAGAATAAGCGATAATACCTGTTTCTCATGCAGGGCAATTCCCACGCGATCACGGTACAGGCAGATATACCCATTGATGACATCTGAGAAGATATCACTTACCTCTTCCCCTGCGGCTATACGGGGATTTACAGGCTTGAGAATGGTTTTTATTGCTTGGCGGTAACGAGCGTTACGCTTCTGCTCCAATTTGTACTGACGGAGCATTTCAAGGGCTTTCTTGGTGTTTCGCTTATTCGTACCAACACGGTTTTGGAAGCTATAAAGCGCAGAGGTAGTGGTGATGTTATGGACTAAGGCGTTAAAGATTTCTTCGGCAGTTGCGACTCTAAAGTCGATGGCGGCTGTTCTCAAATGTTCTCCTATATTCAGGTCAATGTATATTCACTCAGTATGTATATATTAACAGTTAAAACTATCTTTGTCAATCTTTGTTTTTGTGTTTACTGATAAGTCAAGAATATTTTTGTAAATACTGGGTTCGAAGTGGTCTTTTACAACAAATCAATTCTCATTGTCAAGGTGTTTATTCGCATAGCGCTTCCAGATGCTCCAGATTCAACGCAGCAAGTGAAGAGGTTAGTTCACCAGCAACAAGACAGCGACGCTCAGAACGCGATACAGAGCGTTACAGACAGGTTTTTTGCGGGTGAATCAGAGGTTCATCTCTTTGCAGTCTTTGAGGGGGGACCGACGCCCCCAGGGGGAGTGTACGTCGCGTTGAAAGCTCCTCTGCGCCATGCTCGATTCACATTTGACTGACGCGCCTCGCGGCTTGTCTTCCACACATATCTGAAGTGGCTGACCAGCCATTGCAGAGCGTAGCGATACAGAAGCATCACTCCTTAACACCAAAGATTGAACGCATGTTCAACCAGTCGTTGACCTTATGGTTTAGGTCTTGACCTTAAAGATCTCGTTAAAGATTTCGTTAAAGATATAGTAGGGATGTAGTTGTTACTGGTTATAACCGGTATTCCCCCTCCTGTTATAACCGGTATACCCTCTCGGTAATAACCGGTATACCCTCTCGGTGATAACCGGTAAACCCTCTCCCCTCTGATAGAAGACACCTAGAGGGCATGTATCCAATACGCGGTGACGGAAAATAACCATTTGCTGGTACTTCCTGCCGTAACTGAGTAACCTCGTTCCGTCAGCGAACAAAAGGATGCAACATGGAAATCGTCCAAGGTAAAGGCAGCTTTAACGAGATGGCGACCGGAATTCTGGTGAAACTTTTCGCGGCTTACCCTTTCCATTCAGAATTTGACTATTCGGACTGGGGCTGGAAGCCCAGAGGAGACAGAACTCAGATTGACCTGTTGTGCTACACGCTCCAGGCGCTCACCGATATGGGTTATATCGAAATAATCTCTTCAACCGATATGGACAGCGCCGCCAAGTTAACACCTCGTGGTTTGAATTTACTTCAACAGCAGGCACCTGGTGCAGGCGATGTAGTTATTAACGTTCTCAAAGGAGCAGCAGGTGAGACCCGGACAGCGCTCATTGGTGCGATCATCAGTTGGATTTTTGGCGGGAGATAATAGAGTTTAATTCGAATTAAATGCGGTTAATTAGATGAAAACTCGTTCTGTTATCACTGACTCGCCTGTGGGATTTGGTGATCGTTATATCGAGATGTGCGCAACACATCCAGCACAGACGCGGCTTCGTTAAATCTGTCACCCAGTCGGGTGTTAAACCAGTTTACCGATCCGCCCTTCCATACTGAAAAAATAAATTTTCTTCTCAAAATCAATAAAATCCAGTCGCTTCTGGACTCTTTGAGCCGCCTGCATAACGCTGTGGGAGGTCGTGGATTATCGGTCGGTCAGTTCACAGTTGTGTAGATATAACGCCGCTACGGGCTTCTGGTGAAACGTAGGAGGGATTGGTGGTGGTGCTCGCGCTGGTGTGGATTTCAGGCAATAAAAAACCCCGCTAAGTGGCGAGGTCAGAGAGACAAGGGGCGTAAAGTTAAATCATTTCAGACGATAGAAAGTAGCCTTGCTGATACCCAACTCCTTTTGAATATCCTTTGGTGGTAAACCGGAGCTAATTAGCTCCTGAACCTGTTCTGGCGTCACTTTGTTAGGTCTACCGCAGTGAACCCCCTCAGACTGAGCACGTTTAATGCCAGCGGTTCTACGCTCTGCGATCAAATCCTTTTCCAGTGAAGCCAGTCCAGCCATCATGGTTAACATCAATTTACCCACAGGTGTTGATAGGTCGAAGCCTTCACGCAAGCTGATAACCTTCACACCTTTAGCCCGTAAAGTCTCAACCGTGGATAATACGTCGATAGTGTTACGGCCTAAGCGGTCTATACCAACCACAATTAAGGTATCACCTTCACGAATGTAAGCCAGAAGGTCACCGAACCCTTTACGCTCTGCCGCCTTCACACTACCGCTTGTGGCTTCATCGCAGTACCACTTGCTAACCTGGTAACCTGCATCAGCAATCTGCTGCTTCTGGTTCTCTACTGTCTGCTCGTTGGTAGACACACGCACATATCCGATGATTGATGTCATGGTAATTTCCCTGTCTCAAAAGTAAGTCTCATTAATATAACTGTCTCAAAACCTAAAATCAAACTTTTAAGACATCATCAGGGCGCATTCTTCTGTTAAGTAAAATAGTCTCAAAAGGAAGTCCTTTTAAGACTGCATAGTAAAGGTTATGCAGCCAGCCTAATGAACCAGGATACCGGGGACCGGACCGACCTTGCCCAAGATATTTGGTAAAGATCCTTGCTTTTTATGAGGGGCTGTGATTTTCCGTCAGACAAATCTGACGGTGTGCCACAGATATTTTTCGGCAGAACATCAGAAGAGGGGGGTGCTTGTTTACATTTTTCTCGTGGGGGGGACAGGTGGGTTTCAGGATGCGGCGTGAGCCACACGCCGAAACCTACACTTCATCAAGGTTTCAGCAATCACAGGAGCGCAACTATATACACTCCTGAAGTGAATCAAAATAAAACCCACATTACTTTAGTGGTAACACTTTTGTGATGCGAGAGTCGATCTCTACCGCCAATGTGTTTCGAAGAAAAACTAAGCAGACATTGCCATCTTCACCTATTTGATTATCAAACGATTCTGGTCATCAAAAGGTGCGATATAGACTAAATTAAACATGTCCCCATTAGATGTCCTAACAGTCAGTTTTTCCCAATCAACAATCGCATGATCTGGAAGGTTGGGAGTAATCCATGCGCTTTGATATGTTCGATTGCCTTTTAATGTAAAATTACCTTTAGCGGTTAATTCTTGAGCAGGTCCTGCAAGAGGATTCAACTCATACCACCATACCCCTCCATCATTTCTTAAATGTCCATATAGTGGGTTTCCATCAGCATCTTGAATTTGATAAAAATCCTTTAAATCACTCATGTTTCTAACCTACCCCTATTTTTTATTGTCGACGGCAGTAATACCACTGGTCCATTATGATAAATTCTTTACTTAAGCTCAGTTGAGGTGGATGTAACGAGATGTTCCCAAGGTAAATCCTCATTGACAGGCACCCCGGACAGTGTTCTTGCGTATGACTCAGCCTCGGCATAACTCCCGAAATTTTGGCTGGCGAGACATTCTGAGGCATACGACATAACTACGCTCCACCCTGCATCTCTTTCATAAATAGAGATAATCTTTCCGTCACTTTTCTTCATCTCTTGCATTACTCGTCCCATGACTCCCCCAGTTGAATGTTTTTTGATTAGTATATGGAATGTACCATTCATATTATCAATCAAATTCTTTCGAAAGCCAGATTTTAGATAATAGCAGCCATTTAGCGCCGTGATGGGACACCATAAAAGCGCTGTAGGCGCATCATTGGGGGAGGCAGGAACACCAATCGAGACGATCAGTAAGATGCTGAACCACAGCAGCCCAGCAGTCACTATGACGTATCTTGATATTACCCAGGACGAAGTGAACCAGACCTATCAGATGGTGATCTAGGTTCCTCACAGATAATGCGAGACAATTGTTAACTATATGTTGCATATCTCCGCAACACAGGACTGAGGTCAGCCCCTCCGCTTATGGTGATTGCGCGGCATGAAGCCGCTTAGTTAGTACAACCGATGAAGAAATCAGCATTCGATCAAATTTACATATTTTTTTCAATCTTGTTGAAATCTTCTCCAGGCCTTATGCGACGTGGGCTTGCGAATTATTACCCTTCCGCAACCTCAATTTAACGTCAAAATCAACCCTTGTACTCAAAAGATTCCTTAATAAAATATTGCTTATGTAGTAGGTAGTCATGAGCATGCCACTACATGTAGTACCCTTGCCTAAATTGCAGGCATAAAAAACCGGGTCCATTTTCACAAACCCGGTCTCTGAAGCATGACCGCCATGAGTTTGCAGACTCATAACGATTGTTAGCCTCATCATCATTTTTGACGACTTGATTGTGCCTGGCTTGGTTGGTCATGTAAACCCTGAAGTTAATGTTGATAAAGGACAAATACATGCCAATTTGCAAACAAGCACACCGTTATAACTCTATTTTCATCAGCTTACCTCATGATCAAGGTGGCGAGGGCCGCCACAAATGTTGTGGATGCGCTTACGATCAGGGGTATCGCGCTGGTCTAGCTCGTACAGGTCAACCTTGGGTTGATTTGGCGGCTCTTCCTGATAGTCAGGCAGGGACTGTGCGTCATAAAAGCCCACAGGCTGCTTTTGCTGAAGGGTATCGTAACGGTGTGAATGATTCTTACCGCAATGTAGGTTAAGAATCGCAATCCAATAAGGGGGCATCCCGCCCCCTTAAAGCTATACATCCCACGGATTTGTTTTCATTTTCCTCATTGGGTACGCTTGACCATTCACGGTGAAGGTGAGTTTCTCAGTATCGATCACTCCCTCAACCTCTTTGTAATCGAATGGGAATTTCACTTTATTATCGTTAATTTTGTACAAGCCGCCTGGGATGTTGGGGCCATGGTTGACCTGCAAATAATCGCCCTTGATTGTCCAACGTCCTTCTACCTGGTATCCAATCGCGCTACCGTGTTCATTAAAGTAAATGCTCATGATGATTCCTTATTCTTTGAACTCGATTTCTTGATCATCAAGTTCCCCATCCCGAGATAGTTTGATTGAGAAACGTTTGAACGTTTTAAAAAATTCTTCAAGAGTTATCGCTACTCTTTCTCTACGTAAGCCGTGTTGGTCATCAGTTACATACGCCTCGACATCAAAGAATCGCTCTGCTGAGTAGAAGGAAATACCTTTAACTATCTCACCTTCTTTCAGAATCCCTTTAGCTCTCAGGAAGTCACTGAAGCTGTCTTGATCAGCCCTGTCCGCTGCAACAGTGCCTTTGTAGTCGTTATATTGAGTACTGGCTTTAAAATGTTCTTTTGTCATAATTTTTATCCTTTGCTGTGTGTAATCAAAGGTAGCGTAGCGCAGATTTTGGACAATACAAGCCATAAAGCCCCGTTGGTGATACAGCAACAAGCGGAGCGTAGCGACGTCATCAGATTGTCAGAGGGATCACACCTTATCAGGATGCTCGTGTACCTTTCGGAGCGTGAGCGAGACGCTGATAGAGCTTGCATGTGGTGTGCAAGTACCAATATCACCATAAACCTGTTTATCCCTCAGTGAGGGGCATCGGGCTTAAATGCGTGTGGTCTATCTGTTTCGGGATGGTTTAGAGACGTTGGCAGCGTCATTAGCTTCGAGTTGATAGCGGTTCGTGTAGACTGTTATCCGGTTCGATAATAAGCAGGTTACAACCCTGCGATAAAAATTATCGAATGAACCAATGGTTCACCGAGCATCGGCCCCGTTCACGCTTTATACCTGTTCGAGCTATACAACTACAGGCCGCTACGTGCTAACATCCCTGAATAGCCACTGTTAACCATAGCGGCAACTGTTGGTCATAGAATCCCTTAAAAGAAGATCGTAACTTGAGAGAGAAACACTCTTTAAGTGGTTGTTTTTAATGGATTTTGTTGTGTGAGTGCCGATAATAGGAGTCGAACCTACGACCTTCGCATTACGAATGCGCTGCTCTACCAACTGAGCTATATCGGCCCTGCAAGAGGTGTTCACGAGCGTGAATCACGAGGCAAAAGGTTAGAACTTAGCGGGCGATGCGTCAATAGCCAGTGGAATCAACTGCCTATTTTTGCATCGCCCGTTCTCATTTACGCACGAATGGTATCGTCGCCGAAACCAATCCACTTATAGGTGGTTAACGCTTCCAGCCCCATCGGGCCGCGGGCGTGCAGCTTCTGGGTGCTGACCGCCACTTCCGCGCCGAGGCCGAACTGGCCGCCGTCGGTGAAGCGCGTGGAGGCGTTCACATATACCGCGGAAGAGTCCACTTCATTGATAAAGCGGTTGGCGTTACGCAGGGTGCGGGTCAGGATGGCGTCGGAGTGCTGGGTGCCATGTTCGCGGATATGGGCGATAGCCTCGTCCATATCAGCCACCACTTTGACGTTTAGATCCAGCGACAGATACTCGTCGTCATACTGCTCCGCTTTCACCGGCTCGACCTTCGCTGGGCCGTTTTGCAGCGCGGGGAGGGCGGAAGGGGCGGCGTGCAGGGTGACGCCGCTCTCGGCCATCTGCTTGCTCAACGCCGGCAGGAAGGTATCGGCGATGTTGCGGTGCACCAGCAGCGTTTCCACGGTATTGCAGGTGCTCGGCCGCTGGGTCTTGGCGTTGACGATGATCTTCAGCGCGGGGGCGATCTCGGCGGTTTCATCCACGAAGATATGGCACACGCCAATCCCACCGGTGATCACCGGGATCGTTGACTGCTCACGGCACAGCTTGTGCAGGCCCGCGCCGCCGCGAGGGATCAGCATATCGATGTATTTATCCATCTTCAGCATTTCGCCCACCAGCGCGCGATCCGGGCTCTCGATAGCCTGTACCGCGGCGGCCGGCAGACCGCACTCCTGCAGCGCCTGCTGGATCACCTTCACCGTGGCGGCGTTGGTGCGCCAGGTCTCTTTCCCGCCGCGCAGGATCGCCGCGTTGCCGGTTTTCAGACACAGGGAGGCGACGTCGACCGTCACGTTAGGACGCGCTTCATAAATCACGCCAATCACCCCCAGCGGGACGCGGCGACGTTCAATACGCAGACCGCTGTCCAGCAGCCCGCCGTCGATCACCTGGCCGACCGGATCGGCCAGATTGCACACCTGGCGCACATCGCTGGCGATGCCGCTCAGACGCGCCGGGGTCAGCGCGAGGCGATCGAGCATCGCTTCACTCAGGCCATTGGCGCGAGCTTCGGCTAAATCTTCCGCGTTGGCGCGCAGAATATCGTCGGTCTGCGCTTCCAGATAATCGGCGATCTTTTCCAGTACCTGATTCTTTTCCCGGCTGGAGAGTAACGCCAGCTGCCAGGAGGCCGCTTTGGCGGCAATGCCCATTTGTTCCAGCATTTTCAGCTCCTTAACGGATGATCATATCATCGCGGTGGACGGCCACCGGGCCGTATTCATAGCCCAGAATGGCATCGATTTGCTGCGAGTGCTGGCCGGCGATAAGGCGCAGCGCATCGCTGTTGTAGCGGCTGACGCCGTGAGCGATGTCGCGTCCTTCGCTATTGCGGATGCGGATCACTTCGCCGCGGGAGAAGTTGCCGCTGACGATTTTGATCCCTTTTGGCAATAGCGAGCTGCCTCTTTCGAGGATCGCCTGGGTCGCGCCCGCATCGACGGTGATTTCCCCCGCCGGCGGCGCGCCGAAGATCCAGCGCTTACGGTTCTCCAGCGGAGACTCCTGGGCGTGGAAGCAGGTACCTACCGGCAGGCCTGCCATGGCATGGCCGATAACGTCCGGACGGTTCCCGGCGGCGATGATGGTATCAATCCCCGCCCGGCAGGCGACGTCCGCGGCCTGCAGCTTGGTGCCCATGCCGCCGGTGCCGAGTCCGGAGACGCTATCGCCGGCGATGGCGCGCAGCGCGTCGTCGATGCCGTAAACGTCTTTAATCAGCTCCGCCTGCGGGTTGCTGCGCGGGTCGGCGGTGAACAGGCCTGGCTGGTCGGTTAACAGCAGCAGCTTATCCGCCCCGGCGAGGATCGCGGCCAGCGCGGAGAGATTGTCGTTATCGCCCACTTTGATTTCCGCGGTGGCGACGGCGTCGTTTTCGTTAATGACCGGGACGATGCTGTTATCCAGCAGCGCGCGCAGAGTGTCGCGGGCGTTGAGGAACCGTTCTCTGTCTTCCATGTCGGCGCGGGTCAGCAGCATCTGGCCAACGTGAATGCCATAGATAGAAAACAGCTGTTCCCACAGCTGGATCAGACGGCTTTGTCCCACCGCCGCCAGCAGCTGCTTGGAGGCGATGGTGGCGGGCAGTTCCGGGTAACCAAGGTGCTCGCGCCCGGCGGCAATGGCCCCGGAGGTCACGATGACAATACGGTGTCCCATGGCGTGCAACTGTGCGCACTGGCGCACAAGCTCGACGATATGGGCGCGGTTCAGGCGACGGGACCCGCCTGTTAAAACACTGGTGCCCAGTTTTACCACCAGCGTCTGGCTTTCACTCATGATTCTCTGCCGTTCAAAAGGAATATCGATATCGAGCTGATGTTGTAGCAGGAGTCGGCCCGCTTGCCAACACCCGGGGCGGCGGGCGCGCCATTTTATTGCGCGGGATCGGGCATTCTGGAGAGGGAATGTGACAAAAATATGTCAGATACATTTAAATACCCTTTTTTATAAAAAGTTCCATCTTGTCATAAATATTTAATATCCCGGCGTTAAAAAACCTCCAGTTTTTGATGGGCGAGCGCCCGCAATTGAATAGCGCGTATAAATAAATCACCAGGACTGAATAATGAAAAAGAGTACTCTGGCATTAATGATGATGGGCTTTGTGGCTTCAACAGCGACGCAGGCAGCGGAAGTTTATAATAAGAACGCGAACAAGCTGGATGTGTACGGCAAGATCAAAGCCATGCACTATTTCAGCGACTATGACAGCAAGGATGGCGATCAGACCTACGTGCGTTTCGGTATTAAAGGCGAAACGCAGATTAACGACGACCTGACCGGCTATGGCCGTTGGGAATCTGAATTCTCCGGTAACAAAACCGAGAGCGACTCCAGTCAGAAAACCCGTCTGGCGTTCGCCGGCGTGAAGCTGAAGAACTACGGCTCCTTCGATTACGGTCGTAACCTTGGCGCCCTGTACGACGTGGAAGCCTGGACCGATATGTTCCCGGAATTCGGCGGCGATTCCTCTGCCCAGACCGATAACTTTATGACCAAGCGCGCCAGCGGCCTGGCGACCTACCGCAACACCGACTTCTTCGGTCTGGTGGATGGCCTGGATCTGACCCTGCAGTACCAGGGTAAAAACGAAGGCCGTGAAGCGAAGAAACAGAACGGCGACGGCGTCGGCACCTCGTTAAGCTATGATTTCGGCGGCAGCGACTTCGCCGTCAGCGCGGCCTACACCAGCTCCGACCGTACCAACGATCAGAACCTGCTGGCCCGCGGCCAGGGTTCGAAAGCGGAAGCCTGGGCGACCGGCCTGAAATATGACGCCAACAATATCTACCTGGCGACCATGTACTCTGAAACCCGCAAGATGACCCCGATCAGCGGCGGCTTTGCCAACAAAGCGCAGAACTTTGAAGCGGTGGCGCAGTATCAGTTCGACTTCGGTCTGCGTCCGTCCCTCGGCTATGTGCTGTCGAAAGGGAAGGATATCGAAGGGGTGGGGAGTGAAGATCTGGTTAACTACATCGACGTGGGCCTGACCTACTACTTCAACAAAAACATGAACGCCTTCGTGGATTACAAAATCAACCAGCTGAAAAGCGATAACAAACTCGGCATCAACGATGACGACATCGTCGCGCTGGGTATGACCTACCAGTTCTGATTAACCGCAGAACCACCCGCCGCAGCCCTGGCTGCGGCTTTTTTTTAGCGGCGATTCTTCGCCAAATGCAGGGTGTCGCTGTTCATGGTGATCTGCGCGTTATACTCCTTCGGCAGACGACGCGCCTGATAGAACGCTGATTCCCAGTAAGGGTTGTCCAGCGAAGAGCGCATCACGCCCTGGCTGCTCGAGGCGTGAAGGAAATTATGATCGGTATCGTAAAAGCCAACGTGCATCCCGGCCCGGGTGCGGAAGAACACCAGATCGCCGGGACGTAAATCCCGCTTATTGACCCGCACGCCCATGTGCAGCAGCTCGCGGGTGGTGATCCGCTCCATTGGCAGGTTAAAGCGATCCTTCAGCGTGCGCCAGACGAAACCCGAGCAGTCGACGCCGCTTTGTTCAGTACCGCCCCATTCATAGGGGGTTCCCTGCCAGGTGTGCATCTGATCATGCAGGGCCGCCACCACAGGGATCAGATCGTCCGATCCGCTATCAATGGTCATATCCGCATGAGATTTTGTGTTCTTTGCCTGTTTCGGTGAGGAGGAGCATCCTGCCAACAACAAAAAAGGAATTAAAAAGAGAGCATGCGTCAGTTTTGGCTTCATATCGTTATTTTCGAAGTAGCAAGCAGACTGCTTTGTTTTATAGCCGATTAAAAACCACGGCTGAATAAGCCGAGGCCGCCTTTACGTTTATTTACGATTAAAAATAAACAACCTCGGGATGGATCAGCCATAAAGGGCAGTTGTCACTTCGCAACGGTCTGTGCCAGGATGCTGACAGGAACATTTCACGAGGCATTCCATGACGCATTACGCCATCTCTAGCGAGACTTTGCCCGGCGCCGCTTTCGACGCGGGGTGGATGACGTCTGCGCCTCATCATCGCTTCGCCACGCTCTGCCCACCGCCTCCCCCTCCAGACCGGGTAGTTTTCGGCGCTTAACGCCGTCTTTAGCAGGCGCTTACCTGCCGGTATGACGCTTGTTACCTTGTGTTTGACGTTCTGGAGCATGCTATGCACGTTCGCTATTCTCTGCTCGCCTCGCAGGCGACAACGGCCCTTTTTGTGCTGCTGTGGGGCAGCGCGGCCATCTTCACCCGCTGGGGACTGGATAACGCCTCGCCGATGGCGCTGCTGGTCTTTCGTTTTCTGGTTGCCCTAGTCGCGCTGACGCCGCTGGCTATCGTCCGTCGGCGCTGGCTGCCCGCGCCGGGCACCCGCCTGCAGACAGCTGTCACCGGTCTGATGCTGATTGGCGGCTATTCGGTCTGTTACTTCGAGGCGATGGCCAACGGCGTGACGCCGGGACTTATCGCCACCATCATGGGGATCCAGCCCATCCTTACGCTTTGCGTGGTGGAGCGCCGCCTGCAGGGGCGGCGGCTGTCAGGACTGCTGCTTGCCCTGGCGGGGCTGGTGCTATTGGTGTGGCGCAGCCTGGCGGCCTCGCCGATGGCGACGGTGGGGATCCTGTTTGCGCTGGCGGCGCTGCTGCTGATGACCTTTGGCGCGCTGTGGCAAAAGCGCAGCCGTCAGGCGCCGGCGGATGTCCTGCCGCTGCAGTATGCCGTTAGTCTGGGGCTGTGCCTGCTGATTGCCCCGATCAGCGGCTTCCAGTTTACCGTTAACGCCGGGTTGATTATTCCGGTGCTGTTTCTCGGGCTGCTGATTTCGGTGGTCGCCCAGCTACTGCTGTACCGTCTGCTGAGCGCGGGAAATATCGTCAATGTCACCAGCCTTTTTTATCTGGTGCCAGCGATCACGGCGCTGCTGGATTATCTGCTGCTGGGCAACCGGCTGCCGGCGGCGGCGATGATCGGTATGATGGCGATCGTCGGCGGGATCGTGCTGGTGTTCCGCACCGCGAAGGTCCGCGCCGGCTGATGGCGAGCCGGGCGCTGCGGCGTCCGGTTCATTTTCCTGTCATCTTTTTTACGCATGCTCCCGGCAGCTTATTTTGACCAGTAAGGGAAAGTACCATGGGCAACACGCTGACGATTTTTGATCTCGATAACACCCTGATACAGGGCGATAGCAGTACGGTCTGGAGCCAGTTTATGGTTCGCGAAGGGCTGGCGACGCAGAAGGGGTATCTTGCCCGCGAGGCGCGGCTAATGGCGGATTATGACCGGGGAGAGATGAATATCGCCGATTATGTGGCCCTGATCCAGGCGCCGCTGGCCGGAATACCGAAGTCGGTCGTTGACGCGCTGGTGGCCCGCTGCGTGCGCGAGGCGATCCTGCCCCGGGTCTATCCGCAGGCGTGGGAGCTCATTCGTCGTCTGCGGGCCGAGGGAGAGCAGATGCTGATTATCTCCGCCTCGGTTAGCCTGCTGGTGCAGGCGGTGGCCGCCGCGCTGGAGATCGATCAGGCGCTGGGTATTGACGTGGCGATGGTCGACGGCGGCTACAGCGGTGAAATCACCGGGATCCCCAGCTATCAGCAGGGGAAGGTGGCGCGTCTGGCGCAGTGGCGCGAGGCGCATCCGCAGTATGACGGCGAGGTGACGTTCTATACCGATTCCATTAACGATCTGCCGCTGTGCCTGCATGCGGATCGCGTGCGGCTGGTCAATCCCTGTCCGCAGCTGCAGGCGGCCGGTGCCGGATACGGCTGGCCGGTGCTGAGCTGGCGGCTGGAATAGCGGAGCGGATAAATTTTTCTACAGGCCTGCGGGTTCAGTCGTCCCAGGCCGGATAAGCCCTGTAGGCCGGGTAAGGCGCAGCCGCCACCCGGCAAAATAACGGCGCAACCGGAAATGTCCCTGCCCGCGCTGCGCTTAGCAGGGCTACAGCTTCTATGTTACTTCCGGGCCGATTGCGCTCCCGGTTAATTGTCTGCGTTATGGCAGTCATGGTGCAGGGAGCGCACAGGGGGCGGCCAGTCGCCGCCGCCCCCTGTACCCCCGGGCTCCGGCCAGCAACATCGCCGCTGCGCGGTCCCTTCGACTTATCCCTGCAGGCTTCGGGTCGGGCCGAGGCAGCGTCCCTGCAAAACACGGCCCTCAGCCCGCATCCATGCGGGCTGCCCCGGCCTTCCGGGAACGTCTCAGCGATGTTGAGGCCGCCAGCACCGGCAGTTTCAGCAGCCCCTGCGCCAGCGGTGATTTGGGGTTGTAGGCCGGGTAAGGCGCAGCCGCCACCCGGCATAAACGCAGCTCCGTGCCTGATGCCATCGCCCGGCGGCGCCGTTGCTTGCCGGGCCTGGAGACAGTCGGAGCCGGACGAGTAGGCCGGATAAGGCGAAGCCGCCATCCGGCGCAAAGGCGCGCTAGCGTCCGCCCTGATACAGCGGCACCGCGGCGCCGCCGATATAGCGACGGCGCAGCCAGGCGGAAAGGGTGTCCATGATCATTACCACCGCCACCAGCAGCAGGGTGATAAACATCACCACATCCCAGTTCCACAGACGCATATTCTCGGCATAGATAAGCCCGATACCGCCGGCGCCGACGAAGCCCAGCACCGCCGCGGAGCGGGTGTTGGATTCAATCTGATACAGGCTAAGCGCGAGGAAGGTCGGGAACGACTGGGTAAAAATGCCAAAGCGATGCTTTTGCAGGCCATTCGCGCCCACGGCGGTCAGCCCGCGCCCGGGAGATCGGTCCACGGCTTCGTGTCCTTCCGCGTACAGCCGTCCCAGCAGGCCGGTGTCCTGCATGATGATCGCCAGCACCCCTGCCAGCGGCCCGAGGCCGACCGCACGCACGAAAATCAGCCCCCAGATAGCCATGTCGATCCCGCGCAGTACATCAAACAGGCGGCGCATCAGCAGGGCGAGGGTCCCCAGCACCACGCCGCGCATGATGTTGCGGGCGGCGAAGAAGGAGAGCAGCAGCGCCAGCACCGTGGCGGTCAGCGTCCCGGCGAAGACGATGGCCAGGGTGACGCCGATTTGCGTAAAGTAATAGCCGAACGGCCAGTTCCAGAAGTCGTGCCAGACGAACATCCGCGCCAGGTAGCGGCCAATCTGCTGCAGGCCGGTGGTCAGCTGTTCGCCGCTGACGCCGAACTGCAGAAAAAACCAGACGTAATAGAGCAGGCAGGCTAGCGCCACCAGCCCGACGTAGAGCAGGTAGCGCCCCTGGACCTGATAGAGCTGCTTATGCTGCCGCCGGCTGGCGGCGAGATCCGGTTGCATGTGCCAGACGCTCATTTCTTACCCTCCAGTACCCACAGGCGCAGACGACCGGACAGCATGTCCAGCGCCGACACCACCAGAATGATCAGCAGCAGGGTGATGCTCACCTGATCGTAGCGGTCGAGCTTGATGTTGGTCATCAGCTCCTGGCCGATGCCGCCCGCGCCCACCAGCCCGAGAATGGTCGACGAGCGGAAGTTGATTTCAAGCCGCATAAAGCCATAGGAGAGAAACAGCGGTTTCACTTGCGGCCAGAGGGCGAAGCGAATTTTCTGCAGCGGGGACGCGCCGCAGGCCGCCAGGCCGCGTACCGGTTTGTTTTGCGCGCTTTCCACCGCCTCGTAGAACAGTTTGGTCAGGCTGCCGACGGTATGCAGCATCAGCGCCAGAAAGCCCGGGATCGCGCCGATGCCGAACGCCATCACAAAGATCACCGCCCACGCCAGCTCGGGCATGGTGCGCAAAAAGGCTACCAGCACGCGAATGGCAAAGCGCACCGGCGCCGGGGACCAGGCGTTATTGGCGGCAAGAAACGCGAAAACCGTGGCGATGGCGACCGCCACCAGGGTTGAGGCCAGCGCCAGCTGCAGGGTTTCCCAGATCAGCGGCAGCTGGATCGGCAGGCGATAGCCCCACCAGGCCAGCGACCCTTTGGTCTGCACATCGGCGAACAGGTTGCCGGCGCTAAGGGGCGGAATGGTCTCTGCCATATAGTCAAAGAAGTGGGGCAGCGAGTGCCAGATAGTCAGCAGATTAAATTCCGCGGCGCTGCCGGCGGCAAAATAGAGCGCCAGCAGCAGCAGCGACCAGCAGACGGCATCGCGCTTTTGCCGCGAGCGTACCTGCTGGTAATAGCGTTCAAATTCGGTGTGGGTTGTCTTCATGCGTCGGGGATCTTCAACGTAGCGCCGCCGCTTACCCTGGGGCAAGCAGGCGGCGTTGAGGCAGGATTAACGCGCGCTCACCAGCTCGCGTTTCATATCAATAATCTGCTGGAAGTCAGCAACGCTGCCCGGGCCGATGTGCTGAGTACCGCCCATCGCTTTGATAAAGCAGGCGTGATCCTCGGTGTCCAGCTTTTTCACTGCCGCCACGACCTTCGCCTTAAAGTCCGCCGGCAGCGCATTGCTCACCAGGATCGGGCCGTTCGGGATCAGCGGCGATTGCCAGATAATGCGGATCTGCTTCATCAGATCCGGATGATCCATGCGAATCAGGCGGTTGAACGCGCCGGTAGTGTAGCCGGTGTTGTAATCGCCAACCATCGAGGCCCACGTGACCGCGCCCGCGAACTGGCCATTCAGCACGCCGAGGATGTCCTGCTCATGGCCGCCGGAGAAGGTGACGCTGGAGAAGGTGTTGTTGTATTTGTTGTCGGCGTTACCGCCAAATTTTTCTTTAAACGCATGGTTAGGGATCAGATACCCGGAAGTGGAATCCGGATCGGCGAAGCCGAAGGCTTTGCCTTTTAAATCGTCCAGCGTTTTGTAGGGGGAGTCGGCTTTGACGATCACCACTGAGTGATAGCCGCGAGACTGATCTTTGTCGTCCACGGCGATGCCGACGATATCCACCGCTTTCGGATTATTGAGATAAACCGAGGCGTAGGAGGAGGGGGACATGCTCAGCACCACGTCGACTTTGCCCCCCAGCAGGCCCTGGATCACCCCGGAATAGTCGGAAGAGTTGCGCAGTTTGGTATCCACGTTCAGCTCTTTATCGAGGAAGGCCTTCACGCACTGGTTATCGCCGATTTGCTGAGTGGCGTTCTGGCCGCCGAGAATGCCCAGATTGAGCTCTTTCGGCTGCGCCGCCGCTGCCTGCCATGCCATCATCATGCCCGCGACCATTGCGGATAAACGAACTGCGCCAGTCATATATTTTTTCATTATGTTGCCCGTGTGAGTGAAATTAATGCAATTGGCTAACTTCATCGCCGTACAGCCGCTGCAGCACATCCTGCGTCAGCCGGGAGGGGTGATCGTCAAAAATAAGCTGGCCGCTGGCGACGCCGATAACCCGGGTGCAGTAGGCCCTGACCAGCTCCACCGAATGCAGGTTTACCATCACGCTGATACCCTGCTCGCTAATCTCGCGCAGCACATCCATGATGCGCTGAGTGTTTTTCGGATCCAGCGAGGCGACAGGCTCGTCGGCCAGCAGGATCCCGGGGTTTTGCATCAGCGCCCGGCAGATCGCCACCCGCTGCATCTGCCCGCCGGAGAGGTTCTCCGCCCGCTGCAGCGCGTGCGGCAGCATGTTCATCCACTCAAGCAGCGCAATGGCGCGCGCCCGGTCGGCTGCGGGAAAGATTTTAAACAGCGATTTCAGGGTTGAAGTCTGGCTGAGGCGGCCCAGCAGGACGTTGGTGAGCACGTCGAGGCGCGGCACCAGGCAGAAGTCCTGAAAAATCATTCCGCAGTGGCTACGCCAGGCATTGAGCGCACGGCCTTTCAGCTGTGAGACATCGTGCGGGGTACCGACTTCCGGGTAGCTAAGAATTTCTCCGCCGCTGGCGCTGTGGGTGCCGTTGAGGACATGCAGGAGCGTCGATTTACCGGCGCCGGAGCGGCCAATGACCCCGACCATTTCCCCGGCGTGCAGATCAAAGCTGATGCCGTCCAGCACCTTGTGCTGGGCTTGATAAGCTTTACTCAGATTACGCACGCTTAAGACCTTCCGCTGCCGGCCGGCAGCGAGATCGGTGAACGGCTGGAAATCAGTTTCGGCCACCGCGGCAAGAGAGCTGTTCATAAGAGTGTCCAGGTTCGTCATTAACTGGCCACTATTAATAGGTCTTTATATGAAATTTCGATGACGGTATTGCGAACAAAGCGTGAACTGGCGTGAAAGAGCGACGGCCAGCGGCTCAACGCGTGCGGCATGCCGGCGGCTGGCGAAGCGCCGAAAAGCCGCTATGCTTTGGAGGACGCGGGGACAGACCGGTTCGTAGGCGTAGACAGCCTTCGGCAATCTTCGCTTAATCTTGATGAAGAAGACTGTTTAATCGAATAGATAATGCGTCTGCCTTTGTTTAGCATTCAACATCCCGCATGTATTAACATATACATAACTATTTTGTGCGGCAGGTTAATCTATTCATTAGTCTTATGTGTTGGTGAATCATCCTGGTTTTTGTTTATTTGTAGATTTATATCCTTTCTTTTGTGCTAAATCCGGTTTATTTGATAAGCCATTCAAGAGTCCCATTAAGAATATTCCTAACATAATAGGGCGAAGATCCTGGGTAATATAAAGCGCAGATAAGAATTGACGGTTATATTACCAATAACCGTATGAAAATAAATGTCTTTTTCTGGCGCTCAAAAATTTGATATTTTCAGTTTTTGTAAATATTGACCTGGGCGCGAAATTCATTGCCTTTCCGCATGTTGACACTCCATAGGAAAAAACTTAAATTCAACGCCAAGCAGAAAATAATTATAGTTTAATCCCCCGCTTATCCAATATTGATAAGTAATGCGTGTCTTATTTAATGGCGATTTATTAAAGGAAACGAATACGCCAGTAAACTTTATAGGCCTGGCAAGCAGTGACGTTGTAAAAATGATTACTTCAAGGACTATGAGGTTAAAAACTATATGGAATATAAAAGCTGTTCCGATAAGTATATTTGGTCTGCCGATGACTCCTATTTCTATAAAGGACTGTCCGAACTGATTGTAGACATCGACGAATTAATTTATCTCTCACTGGAGAAAATCAGAAAAGATTTTGTGTTTATCAATCTCAATACGGCTTCATTAAACGAATTTATCAGGCGCGACAGCGAATGGCTATCCGCGGTAAAGGGGAAACAGGTCGTATTGATTGCGGCCAGGAAATCAGAGGCCTTAGCGAACTACTGGTATTACAATAGCGATATTCGCGGGGTGGTATATGTTGGTCTGAGTCGCGATATTCGAAAAGAGTTGGCCTATGTAATTAATGGCAGGTTTCTCCGCAAAGATATTAAGAAAGATAAAATTACAGATCGGGAAATGAAAATTATCCGCATGACCGCCCAGGGCATGCAGCCGAAATCGATCGCCAGAATTGAAAATTGTAGCGTGAAGACAGTGTATACCCATCGGCGTAATGCTGAGGCCAAACTGTATTCCAAAATATATAAGTTAGTTCAGTAACACCCAGGCAATTCTGTTTTTTAAATGGTTCACCGGGACATCATGTCCTTAATTCAACTCAGGATGAAAAAGCGATGAAAAAAAAGGTTCTGGCAATAGCTCTGGTAACGGCGTTTACCGGTATGGGCGTGGCGCAGGCTGCTGACGTAACGGCTCAGGCTGTAGCGACCTGGTCTGCGACCGCTAAAAAAGACACCACCAGCAAGCTGGTTGTGACCCC
Source organism: Klebsiella pneumoniae (assembly GCF_000742135.1). GTDB lineage: Bacteria > Pseudomonadota > Gammaproteobacteria > Enterobacterales > Enterobacteriaceae > Klebsiella > Klebsiella pneumoniae. Next base: position 841,397 of record NZ_KN046818.1, read on the forward strand.
GCTCGGCAGCCTGGCGTTCCAGTACGCCGAAGGCATTAAAGGCTTTAACTCGCAGAAAGGTCTGTTTGACGTGGCGATTGAGGGGGACACAACGGCGACCGCCTTTAAGCTGACCTCGCGTCTTATCACCAACACCTTAACCCAGCTGGATACCTCCGGCTCCACGCTGAGCGTGGGCGTGGATTATAACGGCGCCGCGGTGGAAAAAACTGGCGATACCGTGATGATCGATACCGCCAACAATATTATGGGCGGCAACCTCAGCGCGCTGGCTAATGGCTACAACGCCAGCGGCCGTACCACAGCGCAGGATGGTTTCACTTTCTCCATCATCAGCGGCACCACCAACGGCACCACCGCCGTGACCGATTACAGCACTCTGCCGGAAGGGATCTGGAGCGGCGACGTCAGCGTACAGTTCGACGCCACCTGGACCAGTTGATCCTTCTGATGCACCAGCAGGGGGATCTCCCCCTGCTTTTTTCACGGACGGAATTGTTATGAAAAAGCACCTTCTGGCCCTCGGGCTGCTGCTTGCCGGGGTGTCGCCGGCGCAGGCGCTGGATGTCGGCGATATTTCATCCTTTATGAACAGCGGCAGCAGCACGCTGAGCAAAACGATCAAGAACAGCACAGACAGCGGTCGACTGATCAATATCCATCTCGAACGGCTCTCTTCCCCGCTGGACGGCGGGCAGGTTATCCCGATGGACAAACCGGATGAGGTATTGCTCACTCCCGCCAGCCTGCTGCTACCCGCCCAGGCCAGCGATGTGATCCGCTTCTTCTACAAAGGCCCGGCGGATGACAAAGAGCGCTACTACCGCATTGTCTGGTTCGATCAGGCGCTCAGCGATGCCCAACGCGATAACGCCAACCGCAGCGCGGTGGCCACTGCTTCCGCCCGCATCGGCACCATCCTGGTGGTGGCGCCCCGGCAGGTGAACTATCGCTTTCAGTACGCCAACGGCTCTCTGACCAACACCGGGAATGCGACGCTGCGGATCCTCGCCTACGGCCCCTGCCTGAAGGCCGCCGATGGTAAGGAATGTAAAGAGAATTACTACCTGATGCCGGGTAAATCGCGCCGTTTTACGCGCGTGGACACGGCGGATAAAAAAGGACGGGTGGCGCTTTGGCAGGGTGAGCAGTTTGTTCCCGTGAAATAGACAGCTGTGCAGATGGATAACGACGATGCCTCAACGATGGATTACCCCAGGACTGAAAACGCGGCTTGCCTTCGGCATGATCTTTTTGTTCGTTCAGCCCGACGTCAGCGCTGCCGCCGCAGGCGCGCAGCAGATTGGCGGGGTGATTATTCCGCAGGCCTTCAGCCAGGCGCTGCAGGACGGCATGAGCGTCCCGCTCTATATTCATCTCGCCGGCAGCCAGAGCACCCGGGACGATCAGCGGATCGGCAGCGCCTTTATCTGGCTGGACGGCGGCCAGCTGCGCGTCCGGCAGATCCAGCTGGAGGAGAGCGAAGGTAACGCCAGCGTCAGCGAACAGACCCGCCAGCAGCTGATCGGCCTGGCCAACGCCCCGTTCAGCGAGGCGCTCACCATTCCCCTGACCGACAGCGCACAGCTGGATCTCAGCCTGCGCCAGCTGCTGTTGCAGCTGGTGGTCAAGCGCGAGGCGCTGGGCACCGTCCTGCGCTCGCGCAGCGAAGATATCGGTCAGTCCAGCGTGAACACCCTCAGCAGCAACCTGAGCTATAACCTCGGCGTCTATAACAACCAGATGCGTAACGGCGGGAGCAACACCTCCAGCTACCTGTCGCTGAACAACGTCACGGCGCTGCGGGAGCATCACGTGGTGCTCGACGGCTCGCTATACGGCATCGGCAGCGGTCAGCAGGACAGTGAATTATATAAGGCCATGTATGAGCGCGATTTCGCCGGCCACCGCTTTGCCGGCGGGATGCTTGACACCTGGAACCTGCAGTCCCTGGGACCGATGACCGCTATTTCGGCCGGTAAGATTTACGGCCTTTCCTGGGGGAACCAGGCCAGCTCCACCGTCTTCGACAACAGCCAGTCCGCCACGCCGGTGATCGCCTTTCTGCCGGCGGCGGGCGAGGTGCATCTCACCCGTGACGGTCGGTTGCTGAGCGTCCAGAACTTCGCTATGGGCAACCATGAAGTGGATACCCGCGGCCTGCCGTACGGTATTTACGACGTGGAAGTGGAGGTGATCGTCAATGGTCGGGTGGTCAGCAAACGCACCCAGCGGGTCAATAAGCTGTTCAGCCGGGGACGCGGCGCCGGCGCGCCGCTGGCGTGGCAGGTATGGGGCGGCAGTTTTCATATGGACCGCTGGTCAGAGAGCGGGAAAAAGACCCGGCCGGCGAAAGAGAGTTGGCTGGCAGGCCTTTCGGCCTCCGGGTCGCTCAGCACCCTGAGCTGGGCGGCTACGGGCTATGGCTACGACAACCAGGCGGTGGGGGAAACCCGCCTGACGCTACCGCTGGGCGAGTCGATCAACGTTAACCTGCAAAACATGCTGGCCAGCGACAGCTCGTGGAGCAGCGTCGGCAGCATCAGCGCCACGTTGCCCGGGGGATTCAGTTCAGTGTGGGTTAACCAGGAGAGAACCCGCATTGGCGATCAATTGCGGCGCAGCGATGCCGACAACCGGGCGATCGGCGGCACCCTCAACCTGAACGCGCTGTGGTCGAAGCTGGGGACGTTCAGCGTCAGCTACAACGATGACCGTCGCTACAACAGCCATTACTACACCGCGGATTACTATCAGACGGTCTACAGCGGCGCCTTTGGCTCGCTCGGCCTGCGGGCGGGGATCCAGCGCTATAACAATGGCGACAGCAGCGCCAACACCGGGAAATATATCGCCCTCGATCTGTCGCTGCCGCTGGGCAACTGGTTCAGCGCCGGGATGACCCATCAGAACGGCTACACCATGGCTAATCTCTCAGCGCGCAAGCAGTTTGATGAAGGCACTATTCGCACCATCGGCGCCAATCTTTCGCGGGCCATCTCCGGCGATACCGGGGATGACAAAACCCTCAGCGGCGGCGCGTATGCCCAGTTCGACGCCCGCTACGCCAGCGGCACGCTGAACGTCAACAGCGCGGCGGACGGCTACGTCAACACCAACCTCACCGCCAGCGGCAGCGTCGGCTGGCAGGGTAAAAATATCGCCGCCAGCGGACGAACCGACGGCAACGCCGGGGTGATCTTCAACACCGGGCTGGAGGACGATGGTCAGATTAGCGCCAGGGTTAACGGGCGGATCTTCCCGCTCAGCGGCAAGCGTAACTACCTGCCGCTCTCTCCCTATGGTCGCTATGAGGTGGAGCTGCAGAACAGCAAAAACTCGCTCGACAGCTACGACATCGTCAGCGGGCGCAAGAGTCATCTGACCCTTTATCCGGGCAACGTCGCGGTGATTGAGCCAGAGGTGAAGCAGATGGTCACCGTCTCCGGCCGTATTCGTGCGGAAGACGGCACGCTGCTGGCGAATGCGCGGATTAACAACCATATCGGCCGTACCCGCACCGATGAAAACGGCGAGTTTGTCATGGACGTGGATAAGAAATACCCCACTATCGATTTCAGCTACGGCGGCAATAAAACCTGCGAAGTGGCGCTGGAGCTCAGCCAGGCGCGCGGCGCCGTCTGGGTCGGGGATGTGGTCTGCAGCGGCCTCTCGTCGTGGGCGGCGGTGCAGCAGTCAGGAGAAGAGAATGAAAGTTAATGCACTGATGGCGCTGGCGATCCTCGCGCTGCTCTGGCCGGCAGCCGCGCTCAGGGCGGCGGTGACCAAGACCACCTGGTCGGATGCGCCGGCGCGCGAGTTTGTGTTTGTGGAAAACAACTCCGACGACAACTTTTTCGTCACCCCCGGCGGGGCGCTGGATCCGCGTATGACCGGCGCTAACCGCTGGACCGGCTTAAAATACACCGGCTCCGGGACCATCTATCAGCAGAGTCTCGGCTATATCGATAATGGCTACAACACCGGGCTCAATGCCAACTGGAAGTTTGATATGTGGCTGGAAAACTCACCGGTTTCACACCCCTTAACCGGCCTGCGCTGCATCAACTGGTACGCCGGGTGCGATATGGCTACCAGCCTGATCCTGCCGCAGACCACCGACGCCAGCGGGTTTTACGGCGCGACGGTGACCAGCGGCGGCGCGAAATGGATGCACGGCATGATGTCGGACGCCTTCTATCAATATCTGCAGCAGATGCCGGTCGGCGGCAGCTTTACGATGACCATCAATGCCTGTCAGACCTCGGTGAACTACGATGCCAGCAGCGGCGCGCGCTGTAAGGATCAGGCCTCCGGTAACTGGTATGTGCGCAACGTCACCCACACCAAAGCCGCGAACCTGCGGTTGATTAATACCCACTCGCTGGCGGAGGTGTTTATCAACAGCGATGGCGTGCCGACCCTCGGGGAAGGGAACGCCGACTGCCGGACGCAGACCATCGGCAGCCGCTCAGGATTAAGCTGTAAGATGGTCAACTATACCTTGCAGACCAACGGCTTAAGCAACACCTCGATCCATATTTTCCCGGCGATCGCCAACTCGTCGCTGGCCTCGGCCGTCGGGGCGTACGATATGCAGTTCAGCCTCAACGGCAGCTCCTGGAAGCCGGTGAGCAATACCGCCTATTACTACACCTTCAACGAGATGAAGAGCTCGGACTCGATCTATGTTTTCTTCTCCAGCAACTTCTTTAAACAGATGGTGAACCTCGGGATCAGCGATATCAACACCAAGGATCTGTTCAACTTTCGCTTTCAGAACACCACCTCGCCGGAGTCAGGCTGGTATGAGTTTTCCACCTCCAACACGCTGATTATCAAGCCTCGTGATTTCAGCATCAGCATTATCTCCGACGAATATACCTCGGCGCCGTCGCGCGAGGGGTATGTCGGCAGCGGCGAACCGGCGCTCGATTTCGGCTACATCGTCACCACCAGCGGTAAAACGGCCGCCGATGAAGTGCTGATCAAGGTGACCGGACCGGCGCAGGTGATTGGCGGGCGTTCCTACTGTCTCTTCAGCTCCGATGACGGTACGGCGAAAGTGCCGTTCCCGGCGACGCTCTCTTTTATCACCCGCAGCGGCACGACGCAGACCTACGATGCCGGGTGCGATGACAGCTGGCGGGATATGACCGATGCGCTGTGGCTGACCACGCCGTGGACCGATATCTCCGGCGAAGTGGGGCAGATGGATAAGACCACGGTGAAATTTTCGATTCCGATGGATAACGCCATTTCGCTGCGTACGGTAGACGATAACGGCTGGTTTGGCGAAGTCAGCGCTTCAGGAGAGATTCATGTCCAGGCGACGTGGCGCAACATTAACTAAGGCCCTGCTGACCGTGGGCTGCCTGCTGGCAGCGCCGCTGGCGCAGGCGATCTCGGTCGGCAACCTGACCTTTTCCCTGCCGGCTGAAGCGGATTTCGCCAGCAAACGGGTGGTCAACAACAATAAAAGCGCGCGGCTGTACCGCATCGCCGTCAGCGCCATCGATCGCCCGGGCGGCAGCGAAGTCCGCTCCCGGCCGGTGGATGGCGAACTGCTGTTCGCCCCCCGCCAGCTGGTGCTGCAGGCAGGTGAGAGCGAGTATTTTAAATTTTACTATCATGGGCCGCGGGATAACCGCGAGCGCTACTATCGGGTCTCGTTTCGCGAAATCCCCACCCGCAACCTGACGAGGCGCAGCCCGACCGGCGGCGAGGTCAGCATGGAGCCGGTGGTGGTGATGGATACCATTCTGGTGGTGCGCCCGCGCGAGGTACAGTTTAAATGGTCTTTCGATAAGGTGGCCGGGACGGTGAGCAACACCGGCAATACCTGGTTTAAGCTGCTGATTAAGCCCGGATGCGATTCGACCGAAGAGGAGGGGGACGCGTGGTATCTGCGTCCCGGGGACGTGGTTCGCCAGCCGGCGCTGCGCCAGCCGGGGAACCACTATCTGGTCTATAACGACAAATTTATTAAGATCAGCGATACCTGTCCGCTGAAGCCCCGTCCCGCGGAGTGAGCCTTATCTGGTGGTCGCGCGGCGGGTAAAGCGCCGGCTGGCCAGCAGGCTCAGACCGCAGCACAGCAGGTAGTACACCGCGCCGGTGAAGACGAAGATCGCCAGGGGATAGATCTGCACCCGGTTGTTGACCTGGCCGGCCACGGTGGTCAGCTCCGGGACGTTGACGATAAACGCCAGCGAAGTGTCCTTCAGCAGGCCGATAAAGATCCCCACCAGCGACGGCTGAACGTTGCGCAGCGCCTGCGGGAGCAGCACCAGGCGCAGCGTTTGCCCGGGAGCGAACCCCTGGGTCAGCGCCGCCTCATACTGTCCTTTCGGCAGCGACTGCAGCCCGGCCAGCACCGAGTGCATCACCGAGGCGGCGGTAAACCACGCCAGCGCCAGGGTCACGGTCACCGCGCCGGGCAGATCGCCGCCGGTCAGCATCGGCAGCAGATACCACAGCCAGAAGATGACAAATATCAGCGGGATGCCGCGGATAATTTCCGCCCACAGAAACAGCAGACGCCGCACCAGCCCGCCGTAGCGCCAGGCCAGGCCCGCCAGCGCAATGCCTCCCGGCAGCGCCAGCAGGGTGGCGCCGATGGCCATCAGCAGGGTCAGCGCCACGCCGCCGGGCTGGCCCTCCGCTAGTCGGCCCCACAGCAGGTAATCGAGGTTATCGGCGATCACCGCCAGGTTAGCGTTCATGTCGGGCGCTCCGTTGCAGTTTTCTTCCCGGGCCGAGACGCGTGAGCGCCACGCCCATCGCCACCCCCAGCGCCAGGTACAGCGCGGTGCCGACGGCAAACGCCTCCAGGGCGTGCGCGTTATAGCTCTCAATCTGCCGCACCTGATAGGTCAGTTCCGCAAAGCCGATGCCGCTGGCCAGCGATGAGAGTTTCATCAGGTTGAGATACTGGCCGACAATCGGCTGCCAGGCGTTGGCCAGTCCCTGCGGCAGGAGGATAAAGCGCAGCTCCTGCCACGGCGTAAAGCCCTGCGACAGCGCGGCTTCCCGCTGCCCGTGGCTGACGGCGCGCAGTCCGGAGGCGATCTCTTCCACCAGAAAGGCGGAGGTAAAGACCCCCAGCCCCCACATTGAGCAGAGGAACTCCGGCGTCAGCCACCAGACGTTGCCCGGCAGAATGGACCAGGCGTGTTCGTCGTTCACCACCTCCTTCACCGCCAGCGGCAGCAGGTTCCAGGCGGCAAAGTACCAGAACAGCAGCTGGACCAGCAGCGGGGTATTGCGAAACAACGAGACCCACGCGGCCACCAGTCCGCGCCCCGCGCGTCCGCCGCCGAGGCGCAGGGCCAGCAGCAGGACCGCCAGCAGGGTGGCGAGCAGGATCCCGGCGACGCTGACCCAGACGGTGGTGAGAAAACCAGAGATAATCCATTGCAACGGCTGCCCGCTCAGGACGCCGTGCCAGTCAAGCATCGGCGTCACTCGAGGCTCTCCTGGTGCAGCGGATCCAGCACCTTCTGCAGAAAACGCCGCGCGCGGGCATGCTGCGGATGGGCGAAAAACTCAGCCGGCGGGGCGACTTCGAGGATGTCGCCGCCGTCGATAAACACCACCCGGTCGGCAATTTCGCGGGCAAACTGCATCTCGTGGGTCACCACCAGCATGGTGATCCCGCTGTGGGCGAGGGTTTTCATCACCTGCAGCACTTCGCCGATCATCTCCGGGTCGAGCGCCGAGGTGGGCTCATCGAACAGGATAATCTGCGGCGAGGAGGCCAGGGCGCGGGCGATGGCCACCCGCTGCTGCTGGCCGCCGGAGAGCTGCGCCGGCATCTGCTGCGCTTTTTCTTCCAGTCCGACCTGACGCAGCAGCGCCAGCGCCCGCGCCTGAGCCGCGCTTTTCCCCCAGCCATGAACGCGCTCCAGCGCCAGAGTGATGTTCTCCTGCGCCGTCAGGTGGGCATAAAGGTTGAACTGCTGGAAGACAAAGCCGACGCGGCTGCGCAGCTGGCGCAAGGCGCTGCCGCTCAGCCGGCTGGTGGGTTTGCCGTCGATCAGGATCTCGCCGCCGCTTAAGGATTCGAGCTGGTTGATCAAGCGGATCAGCGTCGATTTTCCCGAACCGGAAGGGCCGAGGATCGCCACCACTTCGCCGGGCTCGACCTGTAGGTTGATGGCGTTAAGTACCTGATGATCGCCGTAGCGCTTGGCCACATCACGGAACGTAATGCTGGCGCGCTGCAGACGTGAAAAATCCGCGGCCGGAGCCGCGGAGTGGGAGAGTAAACCCGAGAACATATTATTTCGCTTCTATGGTAAAGGCGCGCGGCTGCGGCGTTTTGGTGGCAGGGCCAAACCAGACATCGTAAATTTTCGCGGCTTCGCCGGTTTTCTCCAGTTTCACCAGCTCATCGTTGACGGCTTTCAGCAGGGCCGGTTCGCCTTTCTTCACGCCCACGCCAATCTCTTCTTTGCTGAGCAGGTCGGGCAGAATTTTAAACTTGGCTTTATCCGGCGCTTCCGCCAGCAGACCGGCGAGGATGGTGCTGTCCTGGGTGATGGCCTGGACGTTGCCGTTGCGCAGGGCGGTCAGGGCCAGCGGAATATCGTCATAGGAGAGGACGCGAGCCTGCGGGAAACGCTGGTGCAGGGCCTGTTCGCCGGTGGTGCCTTTCACCGCGCCGATGCGCGCTTTGCTGTACTCATCGAGCTTATCCGGAGAGCCGGCCGGCACGAGGAACTGCTGGCCGGTGACGAAATACGGCGTTGAGAAATCAATAACCTGGGCCCGCTCCGGGGTGATGGTAATGTCGGCGACGATCAGGTCGGCTTTGCCGGACTGCAGCAGCGGAATACGGTTGGCTGGGTTGGTGGCCACCAGCTCGAGTTTGACGCCGAGCGCTTTCGCCAGCGCCTGGGCAAAGTCAACGTCGTAGCCGACGATATGGTGGGTTTTGGCGTCCACGGAGCCGAACGGCGGGTTGGCGTCGAAGGTGGCGACTTTTACGACGCCGGCGGCTTTGATGTCAGCCAGCTGGTCCGCCTGTGCCTGCGAGGCGAGCAGCAGCATACCCAGCGCCAGTGCGATTTTTGTGGTTTTATTGCGCATAGTTTTTCCCCTGAATCCCTGTTTTGTTTTGTGGACATCACGCTCCCACAAATTGCCCGTCGGCGGCAAAGAAGAAAAAATTCTTATCTATAACCAAAAAGAACTTAACAAACCTATGGGTATTCTTTATGCGCCGCTGGCGTTTTACCAGGACGGCAACGACTGCCGGGCGGTCCCCTCTCCCTCAGGGAGAGGGCCAGGGAGAGAGTGATAGGACCGGGGGTAATATGCGCCAGCCAGGATTGCAAATTCGGAATTAATATTTCCCGCGCCCGGCCAACTGTGGTTGAAATAGACCCAGGCGATTCGCTTCCCGACAGAGGAGAAAACGAAAGTGGCATTGTGGCAACGGTTAACGGGCTGGCTGGCTTTTTTGTCCAACGGTGAAGCCGGACAGCAGGATACCCAGCGCGTCATGGAGGCGATCCTGCCGGTAGCCAGCCTCTACGGCGTGGACATTGGCAACGTGGAAACCCGGTGGTTCCGTCATGATAAGACATACTGAGCGACGCAGGACGCGAGAAGCCTACTGGAACGAGGTGTGCTTTGTGTAGCAAGAGACTGCCTGAGGTTGCGGCCTCGCAGGAGGCGCCGCCGCAGCCCAGGCAGTTTTGACCATGTCTATCCCCCCAGATACATCCGCTTAATTTCCGGATTAGTCAGCATCTCCCGCGCCGCGCCTGACAAGGTGATCCGGCCATTCTCCAGGACATACGCCCGATCGGCGATCGCCAGCGCGGCCGTCGCATTCTGCTCCACCAGCAGCACCGTCATATTCTCTTCGCGCAGTTGCTTAATGATGCCGAACAGCTCGCCGACAATTTTCGGCGCCAGCCCGAGGCTCGGTTCATCCAGCATCAATAACACCGGCTCGCTCATCAGCGCCCGGGCGATGGCCAGCATCTGCTGCTCGCCGCCGCTCATGGTGCCCGCCATCTGATGGCGCCGCTCCTTGAGCCGCGGAAAGAGGGCGTACATGCGATCGCGCAGGCGGGCGTAGCCGGCGAGATTATTGTAAGCGCCCATGCGCAGGTTCTCTTCGATGGTCAGGTTGGTAAAGACGCGCCGTCCCTCCGGCACCAGCGCCAGCCCGCGACGCACGATCTGGTGGGTCTGGCTGCGTGAGATATCGTCGTTGAGGAAGCTGACGCGCCCACTGGAGCGCACCAGGTTGACGATCCCGTTCAGGGTAGAGGTTTTACCGGCGCCATTGCTGCCGATCAGGGTGACGATTTCCCGGTCATAGACGTCGATATCGACGCCCTTCAGACCCTGGATCACGCCGTAAAAGACCTTCAGTTCCCGGGCGTTAAGCATAATTGGCTTCTCCCAGATAAGCGGAAATGACGTCCGGATGCTGGATCGCCTCGGCCATCAGGCCGCTGAACAGCGGCTTACCGTACTCCAGAACCATCACCCGCTCGCACAGGCGGTTGACGAAGGGCATATCGTGCTCGATTAACAGGACGCTGAGCTGATAGTCATGGCGCATGCGGAAGATCAGCTCCGCCAGATCCTCGGTCTCCTTCGGGTTCATCCCGGCGGCCGGCTCATCGAGCAGGAGCAGCTTCGGCGCGGTGGCCAGCGCGCGGGCGATCTCCACTTTGCGCTGGTTGCCATAGCTTAGGTTTGTGGCCTGCATATGGGCGAAGTGGGCGATGCCGATATCCTCCAGGATGGCCATCGCTTTGGCTTTCGCCGCCCGCTCGGCCGGAAAGTAGCGACCAATATGCAGGGCCGCCTCCAGCAGCGAGTAGCGGCTGGCGCGGTCGAGCCCGACCATCACGTTCTCCAGCACCGTCATGGAGTTAAACAGGCGGATATTCTGGAAGGTGCGGGCGATCCCGGCGTTCACCACCTGGTTGGGCTTCAGCCCCTTCAGCGACGTGCCCGCCAGGGTGACGCTGCCGCTGGTGGGTTTATAGTTGGCGGTAATGACGTTAAACAGGGTTGTTTTGCCCGCGCCGTTAGGGCCGATAAGGCCAAAGATCTCCGCCTTGTCAACATGGAAGCTGACGTTGTCGATGGCCCGCAGGCCGCCGAACTGCATGGTGACGTCCTGCACCTGCAGGATAACTTTATTTTCCGCCATAGCCGCCGCTCCTTCTTCCGGTCTGCCAAATCTCTTTTTTCCCCAACAGCCCCTCGCGGGCGAAGAGCATGATGATCAGCAACAGCAGGGAGAAGACCACCATTCGCAGGCCCGGGTACGCGCCGAGATCGTGACCGAAGAACTGCAGCGGCTGATCGAGGAAGCGCAGCCACTCGCCGCTGCCGACCACCAGCACGGTGCCGAGCAGGGCGCCGGTGGTGCTGCCGAGCCCGCCGAGGACGATAATAATCAGCAGCTGGAAGGTGAGCATAAAGTCGAACAGCCCCGGGGAAATGGTGGTCAGCAGGGAAGCCAGCAGACCGCCGCCGATCCCTTCGAAGAAGGCGCTGGTGGCGAAGGCGCAGGTTTTAATGCGGAAGGTGTTGACCCCCATGGCGATCGCCGCATCTTCATCGTCGCGAATAGCTTTCATCATCCGGCCATACTTCGACCACACCAGCTGGAGGATCATGCCGGTGGCCAGCAGGGCGAACAGCCCGCACCAGAACAGGAGATGCGGCTGCTGCGGAATATCGTTCAGCCCGATGGCGCCGTTGGTGATTTGCGGGTTGTTAATGGCGAGGATCTTGATGATAAACCCAAAGCCGAGGGTGACAATGGCCAGGTAGTCGCCACGTACCCGGAAGACCGGCACGGCGAGGCACACCGCCAGCGCCGCCGCGCACAGGCCGCTTATCAGCAGGGCGGGGAGGAAGCCCGCGTGCAGGCTGAGGATCCACGGGCTGGGGGCGGCCATTTCAAACATGTCTACCTTGCTGTCGCTGGAGAGGATCAGCAGGGCGGTCACGTAGGCGCCCACCGCCACGAAGCCGTTCGGCTCCAGCGACAGCTGGCCGGTCACGCCGTTGATCAGGTTGTAGCTGACCGCGAGGATCATAAAGATAAAAATGGTGCTGATGACACGAACAATGTAGTCATTGAAAACCACGTTGATTCCGGCCAGCAGCGCGATACAGATGACAATAATGACCAGGTTGCGCAGCTGCGCCCCGGCGGTCGTCGTCGCGTTGAGCATCAGAAACGGCTCCTTTCCAGACGTTCGTCGCCCATAATGCCGACCGGGCGGAACAAGAGGACCAGAATCAAGAACAGGAAGGCGAAAGCGTCTTTATAGCCGCCCAGTTCGGGGAAGAGCGCCACGGCGACCACCTCGGTAAAACCGAGGATAAAGCCGCCCAGCACCGCGCCGGTGACGCTGCCAATCCCGCCCAGCACGGCGGCGGCGAAGGCCTTCAGGCCGATAAGCACGCCCATCAGGGGATCGATCGTCGGGTAGCTGATGGAGTAGAACACGCCGCCGAGCGCCGCGAGACTACTGCCGAGGGCGAAGACCAGGGAGATGATCCGGTTGGCGTCAATGCCCATCAGGCGCACGGTGTTGACGTCAAAGGCCACCGCGCGGATCGCCATCCCATAGCGGGTGCGGTACAGCAGCCAGAGGATCGCCAGCAGCAGCAGGACGGTGATCAGCGGCACAATCCACGCCACGTTGGTAATGATGACGCTGCCGAAGGCCCGGGTCTGGTTGAAAAAGTCAGGGGCGGAGAAGAAGCGCGAGCTGCCGCCAAACAGTACGTTAAACAGGTTTTCGAGAAAAAAGCTGACGCCGATGGCAGTGATCAGCATGGAGATTTTCGAGGCCTGACGCAGCGGACGATAGGCGACCCGGTCAATCAGCATACCAAACAGGCCGCACAGCCCGAGGGTCAGGAAAACGGCTACCCCGAAGGGTAGCCCAACCGAAGAAAATAAAAACAGCGTACTAAACGCGCCGACCATCATCACGTCCGCATGGGCGAAGTTGATCAGCCGCAGCACGCCATAAACCATCGTATAACCGATGGCAATCAGGGCGTACATGCCCCCAAGACTCATTCCATTGACCACTTGCTGGAGAAAAATGGCGCCGTCCATTTTGTAGCCTCGTCACAACTTAAGGGTTAACCACGGTACGAAACGCCAGCTTGCCATCTTTCACTTCGTTGATGACCGCGCTGCGAATGGCGTCGCCGTTCTGTAACGTCAGCGTGCCGGTCACCCCCTGGAAATCTTTGGTGGCGCGGATTTTTTCATTTACGCAGACCCGATCGTGGGGATCGCTGCACTGGTTCATGGCGTTGACGATGACGTTATAGGCGTCCGCCGCCATTGCGCCCCAGGTATGGGTCGGCTGCTGGTATTTGGCTTCCCAGGCTTTGATGAAGGTTTCCCCCGCCGGGGTCTGCTCTTTGGCGTTCGGCGAGTAATAATCGGTGGTCATATAGCCGTTGACCGCGTCTTTACCGACATCGAAGAAGACCTGATCCGCGGCCAGACCGTCGCCGCCCACCACCGGTTTGTTGAGCCCCAGCTGTTTAGACTGCACGGCAATCAGCGCCCCTTCGGTGTAGTAGATCGGCATGTAAATCATGTCGACATTCTTCGCCTTGACGCTCGCCAGCTGGGCTTTAAAGTCCTTGCTGCCGCCCGGGGCCTGGACCTCGATGGGAATGGTGCCGCCGTTTTTCAGGAACTGGGTGCGGAACGCTTTCGCCAGGCCGACGGAGTAGTCGTTGCTGCTGTCAAACACGATGGCGGCGGTTTTGGCTTTCAGATCGCGGGAGGCCAGATTGGCCCCGACCACCCCCTGGAAGCTGTCCGAGAAGCAGACCCGGCTGACGTAGGGATGGTTGCGGGTGACGCGGTCGTTGGTGGCGGTGGAGGAGACCAGCGGCGTTTTGCTGTCGTCGGCGATTTTGGTCATCGCCAGGGTGTTGGAGGAGGTGACTTCCCCGATCACGGCATCCACTTTATCGCTGGAGACCAGGCGCTGCATGGCGTTGGCCGCTTCGACTTTGTCGCTTTTATCATCGATAACGATAAGCTTGATGGTATCGCCATTTTTTAACGTCGGGGTAATGGCCTGAATAATGTCCAGCCCTTTCTGCGACGGCTGGCCATAGCCGCTGAGGGCGCCGCTCAGGGGTAATACCACCCCGATTTTAATTTCCGCTGCCTGCGCGCTGCTGGCGCCGACCAGCGCGGCAACCAGCGTGGCCATTAAAGACGCTTTCCCGGAAAACGATTTCATTGGTATTTCTCCGTCGGTCGATTATTTATCTTTAACCATCAATGACTGCATAACATTGAGGAATAATGCGCCAGCGTATCCGGCGAATTATTGGCTGTTATGTTGAATAGATAACGAGATATATACCCTAATTAATTCGAGTCGCATGAAGGCGGCAAGTAAGCGAGTCCCCAGACGCTTACAGAAGTAAGTGACTGGGGAGAGAACGCAGCCAACGCACATGCAACTTGAAGTATGACGGGTATTTTTAATGCGCTGATTTACCTTACAACGTCCGTTTCGTTTTTACTCATGCAATATTCTTATTACCTGCAGGGAAGGGCATAAGGCTGGCGACAACACGGTTTTTGGTACGGTGAAAGCATTTTGCCGGGGGGCGACTGGCGCCTTACCCGGCCTGAAAAATACGCCATATAAACCGCTGGCACGGCTTCCGTAGACCCGTACCAGCGAAGCGCCGCCGGGCAATTTCAGCGCGCGGCGGAATATAAAAGTCAGGTGCACAAGATAATATTAAAAATCTATTCTGCTGCTCGCGTGACTTATTATTTTAAAGGGGGCAACGGTTTTATTTTACCATGCAGCGCCGGATTATCGCTTTCATCTTTCAGACCCACCCCGGTAAGCCGGCGCAAAAAAGCCTGCTCCAGCAGCCAGGCCAGTTTAAAGGCGGCGGCGTCATGGCTTAATCCCTCCGGCCGAATATTGGAGATACAGTTGCGCTCAGACTCCAGGCGCTGACGATGAGGCTGCCAGGTGAGGTAGACGCCGAGGCTGTCCGGCGAGGAGAGACCCGGTCGTTCGCCAATCAGGATCGCCACCGCGCGGGCTTTCAGGGTTTCGCCAATATCATCCCCCAGCGCCACCCGCGACTGATGCGCCAGCACCACCGGCGCCAGGCCGATACCCAGCGTCCGCAGATAGGGCAGCAGGGCGCGGATCAACGGCACCGCCTGGCGCTCTACCGCCCAGGAAGAGAGGCCGTCGCCGATCACCAGCAGCAGGTCGGCGGGGCGGACGCCGCTGGCGGCGAGGTCGGCGCGACTCTCATCGGCGAGCTGCCGCCCGAGATCCGGGCGCCGCAGATAGGTATGACGGTCCGGCGCGGCGCTGTGCACCGTCAGGGCCTCGAGGCCGAGCGCCGCCAGCGGCGCCACCAATTGTTGGCTGGCGAACGGCTGATGAATGGCATCCCGCGCTCTGGCATGGGCCAGACCAAAGTTGAGGACTTCGCGGGTCGGCAGACTGGCGCCGCTGCGCCCCAGGGCGATCCGCGCATCGGTAAATTCACGCAGCGGGTTCCAGGCATCGGGACGGTTCATACGGAGGCTCCTTGCGGCAGGACGGACAGCAGCGGATGGCGGGCGTCGGTGAGCCGCAGCGCGCCGTGCGGATCGATAATCTGCATCTTCGCCAGCCAGTCGGCGAACTCCGGGGCATGCTTTAAGCCCAGCAGACGACGGGCGTACAGCGCGTCATGGAACGAGGTGCTCTGGTAATTGAGCATGATATCGTCCGCTCCGGGCACGCCTATCAGGAAGGTGAGCCCGGCGGCGCACAGCAAGGTCAGCAGGGTGTCCATATCATCCTGATCCGCTTCCGCGTGGTTGGTATAGCAGACGTCGCAGCCGATCGGCAGGCCCATCAGCTTGCCGCAGAAATGATCCTCCAGCCCGGCGCGAATAATCTGCTTGCCGTCGTAGAGATACTCCGGACCGATAAAACCGACCACGGTATTGACCAGTAGCGGTTCAAAGTGGCGGGCGACGGCGTAGGCCCGCGCCTCACAGGTTTGCTGATCGACGCCGTGGTGGGCGTTGGCCGACAGGCAGCTTCCCTGGCCGGTCTCAAAATACATCACATTGCTGCCGAGGGTACCGCGCCTGAGGCTGAGGGCCGCCTCGCGGGCCTCCTGCAGCAAGGCAAGATTGATGCCGAAGCCGCTGTTGGCCGCTTCGGTACCGGCCACCGACTGGAACACCAGATCCACCGGCGCGCCGCGCTCAATCAGCTGCAGCGTATTGGTCACATGGGTCAGAATGCAGGACTGGGTAGGGATGGCGAAGCGCTGAATAATATCGTCCAGCATGACGTTCAGCTGCGCCAGCACCGGTAAGCTGTCGCTGGCCGGGTTGATGCCGATCACCGCGTCCCCGGCGCCGTACAGCAGCCCGTCGAGCATACTGGCGGCGATGCCTTTCAGGTCGTCGGTGGGATGGTTGGGCTGCAGGCGTACGCTGAGGTGGCCGGGCAGGCCGATGGTGTTGCGAAAGCGCGTCACCACCTGGCATTTGCTGGCGGCAAGGATCAGATCCTGATTGCGCATCAGCTTACTGACCGCCGCCGCCATCTCCGGGGTGATGGCGCGGGCGACCCGCTGCAGCGTGGCGGTATCGGTAGCATCATCCAGCAGCCAGTCGCGAAAATCGCCGACCGTCAGGTGACGCAGGGCGGCAAAGCCCTGCGCATCATGGGTGTCGAGGATCAGGCGAGTCACTTCGTCCTGCTCGTAAGGGATAAGCGGGTTGTCGAGAATGTCGGTCAGCGGCACCTCGGCGAGGGCCATTTTCGCCGCCATCCGCTCTTCGGCTGAGGTGGCGATAATCCCTGCGAGGGCGTCGCCGGAGCGGGCCGGCGACGCTTTCGCCATCAGCGTTTTCAGACTATCAAAGCGCCATACCTGGCCCGATAGCGTGGTTTTATACATGCCGCCTCCTCAGGAGACCGTGCGCAGTTGAGGATCCACTGGCGCCCGTTCACGGGCCGCTGCGGTTTTGCGGAACCACAGGTAGCCGCCGAGCATCATCGCCGCGAAAATCAGCGCCAACAGCAGGTTATACCAGACCATCGCCACCAGGCAGAGCACCGCCATGCTGAGGGCAAAGGCCGGCGCCAGCGGGTAGAGCGGGGCGCGGAACGGACGAATCAGCTTCGGCTCGCTACGGCGCAGTTTGAACAGCGCCGCCATGGAAGTGATATACATAACAATAGCCCCAAATACCGACATGGTGACGATGCAGGCGGTCAGCGGCATGCCGCTGATGGTGATCAGCGAGTCGGAGAAGATCGCGGCGATCCCCACCACGCCCCCGGCAAGGATCGCCAGATGCGGGGTGCGGGTGCGGCGGTTGAGGGAGGCCAGCCCGGCGGGCAGATAGCCGGCGCGGGCGAGGGAGTAGATCTGCCGCGAGTAGCCCATAATGATGCCGTGGAAGGAGGCGACGAGGCCAAACAGCCCCAGCCACACCAGCATATGCAGCCAGCCGCTGCCGTTGCCCACCACCGTCTTCATCGCCTGGGGCAGCGGATCGTTAATATTGGACAGCGCGCGCCAGTCGCCGACGCCGCCGGCGAAGACCATCACGCCGATCGCCAGCACCGTCAGCGTCAGAATGCCGCCGCCCAGGGCGCGGGGAATGGTGCGCTGCGGATCTTTGGCCTCTTCGGCCGCCATGGAGGCCCCCTCAATGGCGAGGAAGAACCAGATGGCGAACGGAATGGCGGCGAACATCCCCGGCAGCGCCAGGCCGCTGAAGCTGTCCGCGCCCGCCCAGCCGTTAGTGGTGAAGTGGCTCCAGGAGAAGCCGGGGGCGACCACGCCCATGAACACCAGCAGCTCGAAGATGGCCAGCAGAGTGACGATCAGCTCGAAGGTGGCGGCGATGCCGACGCCGAGAATATTGAGCGTCATAAAGATCACGTAGGCGCCGCAGGCGACCCATTTCGGATCCAGCGCCGGAAACTGCACGTTGAGGTAGGCCCCGATGGCCATGGCGATGGCCGGCGGGGCGAAGACGAATTCAATCAGGGTGGCAAAACCAGCGATAAAGCCGCCGGTGGGCCCGAAGGCGCGGTAGGCATAGGCGAAAGGGCCGCCAGCGTGCGGGATGGCGGTGGTCAGCTCGGTAAAGCTGAAAATAAAGGCGCAGTACATGGCGGCGACCGCCAGGGCGACGACCATAAACCCCATCGTGCCCGCCTGCGACCAGCCGTAGCTCCAGCCGAAGTACTCCCCGGATATCACCAGTCCGACGGCGATCCCCCATAAACGAAAACTACCGAGCGTTCTTTTTAAGGTGGTGGTTTGCTCTGTCATACGTATTGCCTCGCCAGATAGAAAGGTGCTGAACGACAGGCTGCAAAGAGAGTGCCAGAACGTTGCCTGCCGCGATAAGGCGTCAGTCCGTGGCGCGCCCGCTGGCGCTGCGCAAAAATGGGGCAGGCTGCACGCTGTCGGCGCGCGCCCTGGTGCAGCGGCTTTGCTTTTTCAGCGGCGGCACGGTATAACACTTCTTCTTTTGGATGTTTAGATGTCTATACGTTTATACGCATCATGACCCGGGCAAGCGGGCTGGCGTGAGAAAATAAAATGCAAAGCACAACACAACAACAAGGTGGGCAGCTGAAGCGCACCATGAAAACGCGCCATCTGATCATGCTGTCGCTCGGCGGCGTGATTGGCACCGGCTTATTCTTTAATACCGGCTATATCATCTCCACCACCGGCGCGGCCGGGACGCTGCTGGCGTATCTGATTGGCGCCCTGGTGGTCTGGCTGGTGATGCAGTGCCTTGGCGAGCTGTCGGTGGCGATGCCAGAGACCGGCGCCTTCCACGTTTACGCGGCGCGCTATCTTGGCCCGGCGACGGGCTATACCGTGGCGTGGCTCTACTGGCTAACGTGGACGGTGGCGCTGGGGTCGAGCTTCACCGCGGCGGGATTCTGCATGCAGTACTGGTTCCCGCAGGTGCCGGTCTGGATCTGGTGCGTGGTGTTCTGCGCAGTGATCTTCGGCCTTAACATCATTTCGACGCGCTTCTTCGCCGAAGGCGAGTTCTGGTTCTCGCTGGTGAAAGTGATCACCATCGTCGCGTTTATTATTCTCGGCGGCGCGGCCATTTTCGGCATCATTCCGATGCAGGATGGCTCGCCGGCGCCGGGCCTGCGCAATATCACCGCCGAAGGCTGGTTCCCGCACGGCGGCCTGCCGATCCTGATGACCATGGTGGCGGTGAACTTCGCCTTCTCCGGGACGGAGCTTATCGGCATTGCCGCCGGAGAGACGGAAAACCCGCATACAGTTATTCCGGTTGCCATCCGCACCACCATCGCCCGGCTGATTATTTTCTTTATCGGCACCGTGTTTGTGCTGGCGGCGCTGATCCCGATGCAGCAGGCGGGAGTGGAGAAAAGCCCCTTCGTGCTGGTGTTTGAGAAGGTGGGCATCCCTTATGCGGCGGACATGTTCAACTTCGTGATCCTGACGGCGATCCTGTCGGCGGCTAACTCCGGCCTGTACGCTTCCGGGCGGATGCTGTGGTCGCTGTCGAACGAGAAGACGCTGCCGGCCTGCTTTGCCAAAGTCAATAAACGGGGCGTGCCGGTGACCGCCCTGTCGGTGAGTATGCTGGGCGGCGTGCTGGCGCTGTTCTCCAGCGTGGTGGCGCCAGATACGGTGTTTGTCGCGCTGTCGGCGATCTCCGGTTTTGCGGTGGTGGCGGTGTGGTTGAGCATCTGCGCCTCGCACTTTATGTTCCGCCGCCGCCATCTGCAGCAGGGTAAGGCGCTGAGCGATCTGCAGTATCGCGCTCCCTGGTATCCGGTGGTGCCCGTTCTGGGCTTTGTGCTGTGCCTGGTGGCCTGCGTGGGCCTCGCTTTTGACCCGAGCCAGAGAATTGCGCTGTGGTGCGGGATCCCCTTTGTGGCCCTGTGCTATGGTGCCTGGTATCTTACTCGTTCACGGAATATGACTCAGGAGCCCCAACATGTCGCAGACTAATCCGTTTACCGCCCTGCTTGACGCCCAGCCTTTCGTGCTGCTGGACGGCGCCATGGCCACCGAGCTGGAGGCCCGCGGCTGCGATCTGGCCGACAGCCTGTGGTCGGCGAAAGTGCTGCTGGAGAACCCGCAGCTGATCCGCGATGTGCATCTTGACTACTTTCGCGCCGGGGCGCAGGTGGCGATCACCGCCAGCTATCAGGCCACTCCGGCGGGCTTTGCCGCGCGCGGGCTGGATGAGGCGCAGTCCCGGGCGCTAATCGGCAAAAGCGTCGAGCTGGCGCGCAAAGCGCGCGAGGCGTACCTCGCCGAGAACCCGCAGGCCGGTACGCTGCTGGTGGCCGGTTCGGTGGGGCCGTATGGCGCGTTTCTCGCCGACGGCTCGGAGTATCGCGGCGATTATCAGCGCAGCGCGGCAGAGTTCCAGGCCTTCCACCGCCCGCGCGTCGAAGCGCTGCTGGATGCCGGCGCCGACCTGCTGGCCTGTGAAACCCTGCCGTCATTCGCTGAGATCCAGGCCCTGGCGGCCCTGCTGCAGGAGTATCCCCGCGCCCGCGCCTGGTACTCCTTCACGCTGCGCGACGCCGAACATCTCAGCGACGGCACGCCGCTGCGCGAGGTGATGGCCGCCCTGGCGGATAACCCGCAGGTGGTGGCGGTGGGGATCAACTGTATCGCCCTGGAAAATACGCCCGCGGCGCTGGCGCATTTGCACAGCCTGACGGCCCTGCCGCTGGTGGTCTATCCTAACTCCGGCGAACATTATGATGCGGTGAGCAAGACCTGGCACCATCATGGCGAAGCCTGCGCCAGCCTGGCTGATTATCTGCCGCAGTGGCTGGCCGCCGGGGCGAAGCTGATCGGCGGCTGCTGCCGCACTACGCCGAAGGACATCGCCGCGCTTAACGCGAAGCGCTAAGTTTTTGCCGGGTGGCGCTGCGCTTACCCGGCCTACATATTGCGCAAAACGGATGCTGGGTAAGGCCTAGCCGCCACCCGGCGCCAACCATCTGCCACTAACTCACCGCACAAAACCAACTATCCTTTCCCGCTTTTGTTCTAAAAACGATTCGCTATTAGCCAGAATTTTTAATTACTTCATCTCCATCCTGATGCCGGAAATACTGCACCTATAACAACTCAGGGGAAGCAGACATTATGGCATTCACATCGCGAATTACTCTTCTGGCGGCGCTGGCTGTTGCCGCCTTCCAGGCGCAGGCGGTCAACGTTACCGTGGCGTATCAAACCTCCGCTGAGCCGGCGAAAGTCGCCCAGGCGGACAACACCTTCGCCAAAACCAGCGGGGCGACCGTCGACTGGCGGAAATTTGACAGCGGCGCCAGCGTGGTACGCGCCCTGGCCTCCGGCGATGTGCAGATCGGTAATATTGGCTCCAGCCCGTTGGCGGTGGCCGCCAGCCAGCAGGTGCCGATTGAAGTGTTCCTGCTTGCCTCAAAGCTCGGCAACTCCGAAGCGCTGGTGGTGAAGAAAAGCATTACCAAACCGGAAGATCTGATCGGCAAGCGCATCGCCGTGCCGTTTATCTCCACCACCCACTACAGCCTGCTGTCGGCGCTCAAACACTGGGGCATCAAGCCGGGCCAGGTACAGATTATTAACCTGCAGCCGCCGGCGATTATCGCCGCCTGGCAGCGCGGGGATATCGATGGCGCTTACGTCTGGGCGCCAGCGGTTAACGAACTGGAAAAAGAGGGCAAGGTGCTGACCGATTCTTCTCAGGTTGGGGAGTGGGGCGCGCCGACCCTTGACGTCTGGGTGGTCCGTAAGGACTTCGCCGAGCAGCATCCGGAGATCGTCAAAGCGTTTGCTAAAAGCGCCATCGACGCCCAGCAGCCCTACATCGCCAACCCGGAGGCATGGCTGAAACAGCCGGACAACATCAGCAAGCTGGCGCGCCTGAGCGGCGTGCCGGAAGCCGATGTCCCCGGGCTAGTGAAGGGCAATACCTATCTCACCGCCGCTGAGCAGGCGCAGGCGCTGAACGGGCCGGTCAATCAGGCCATCGTCGATACCGCGCGCTTCCTGAAAGAGCAGGGCAAAGTGCCTGCGGCGGGAACCGATTATCGTCAGTACGTTACTGACCGCTTTGTGAAGTAAAGGAGGCGGCGATGCTGCAAATCTCGCATCTTTCCGCCGACTACGGCGGTAAACCGGCGCTGGCGGATATCAACCTGACGCTGGAGAGTGGGGAGCTGTTGGTGGTGCTGGGGCCTTCGGGCTGCGGTAAAACTACCCTGCTGAACCTGATTGCCGGATTCGTGCCCTATCAGCACGGCAGCATCACCCTCGAAGGTCAGCAGGTGACCGGGCCGGGCGCAGAGCGCGGGGTGGTCTTCCAGAATGAAGGTCTGCTGCCGTGGCGCAATGTGCAGGATAACGTGGCGCTGGGCCTCCAGTTGGCGGGCGTGGATAAAGCGCAGCGCCGGCAAGCGGCGGCGCAGATGCTGAAGAAGGTGGGGCTCGAAGGGGCGGAAAAGCGCTTTATCTGGCAACTGTCCGGCGGTCAACGCCAGCGGGTGGGCATCGCCCGGGCGCTGGCGGCGAATCCGCAGCTGTTGCTGCTGGATGAGCCCTTCGGCGCGCTTGACGCCTTTACCCGCGAGCAGATGCAGACGCTGCTGCTGAAACTGTGGCATGAGACCGGCAAACAGGTGCTGCTGATCACCCATGATATTGAAGAGGCCATCTTCATGGCGACCGAGCTGGTGCTGCTGTCGCCGGGGCCGGGACGGGTGGTGGAGAGGCTGCCGCTTGATTTCAGCCGTCGCTTTGTCGCGGGCGAATCCTGCCGCAGCATCAAATCCGACCCGCGCTTTATTGAACAGCGGGAATACATTCTGAGCCGGGTGTTTGACCAACGGGAGGCTTTCTCATGAGCGTGGTACTGAACGACAAACCGCGTCAGTCGACGCTGAAGTGGCGCTGGCCGCTCTCCCGCCAGCTCACCCTCAGCGTGGCGACCCTGGCGGTATTGCTGGCCGTCTGGTGGGCGGTCGCGGCGTTGCAGCTGATTAACCCGCTGTTTCTGCCGCCGCCAGGCCAGGTGCTGCAGAAGCTTATCACCATCGCCGGGCCGCAGGGCTTTATGGATGCGACGCTCTGGCAGCACCTGGCGGCGAGCCTGACGCGGATCGTTATCGCCCTGCTGGCGGCAGTGCTTATTGGCGTACCGGTGGGGATCGCCATGGGGCTCAACTCGACGGTGCGCGGGATCCTCGACCCGCTGATCGAACTCTATCGTCCGGTGCCGCCGCTGGCCTACTTACCGCTGATGGTGATCTGGTTTGGCATCGGTGAAACCTCGAAGATCCTGCTGATCTACCTGGCGATTTTCGCGCCGGTAGCCATGTCGGCGCTGGCAGGGGTAAAAAGCGCGCAGCAGGTGCGGATTCGCGCTGCCCGTTCGCTTGGCGCCAGCCGGGCGCAGGTGCTGTGGCTGGTGATCCTGCCCGGCGCGCTGCCGGAGATCCTCACCGGACTGCGCATTGGTCTCGGGGTGGGCTGGTCAACGCTGGTGGCCGCTGAGCTGATCGCCGCCACCCGCGGATTAGGATTTATGGTGCAGTCTGCCGGCGAGTTTCTCGCCACCGATGTGGTGCTGGCGGGGATCGCGGTGATTGCCATTATCGCCTTTTTACTGGAACTGGGTCTGCGCGCGCTGCAGCGGCGCCTGACGCCCTGGCATGGAGAAGTACAATGAGTGAACGTCTGAGCATTACCCCGCTGGGGCCCTATATTGGCGCGCAGGTGAGCGGGGCGGATTTAACCCGTCCGCTGAGCGACAACCAGTTTGAACAGCTGTATCACGCGGTGCTGCGTCATCAGGTGGTATTCCTGCGCGAGCAGAACATCACCCCGGCGCAACAGCGCGATCTGGCGCTGCGTTTTGGCGACCTGCATATCCATCCGGTCTACCCTCACGCCCCAGGGGTGGAGGAGATTATCGTCCTCGATACCCACAACGATAATCCGCCGGATAATGACAACTGGCATACCGATGTCACCTTTATCGACACGCCGCCCGCCGGCGCCATTCTGGCGGCGAAAGAGCTGCCGACGACCGGCGGGGACACCCTGTGGACCAGCGGCATCGCCGCCTGGGAAGCGCTGTCAGAACCCTTCCGGCAGCTGCTGAGCGGCCTGCATGCCGAACACGATTTCCGCAAATCGTTCCAGGAGTATAAGTACAACAAGACCGAAGCCGAGCATCGGCGCTGGCAGGAAGCGGTGGCGAAGCATCCGCCGCTGCTGCACCCGGTGGTGCGTACCCACCCGGTGACCGGCAAGCAGGCGCTGTTCGTTAATGAAGGGTTTACCACGCGAATTGTCGAGGTGAGTGAGAAAGAGAGCGCAGCGCTGCTGAACTTCCTGTTTGCTCATGTCACTAAACCGGAGTTTCAGGTGCGCTGGCGCTGGCAGCCGAACGATGTCGCTATCTGGGATAACCGGGTGACGCAGCATTACGCCAACGCCGACTATCTGCCGCAGCGGCGGATCATGCACCGGGCGACGATCCTCGGCGATAAGCCGTATTACCGGGCGGGGTAAGGCTTGTGGCCGGTTAAGGCATCAGCCGCAAGCCGGGAAAAAGCTTTTATGCCGATTTTTGCGCACCCAGATGTGCGCCAATATAGCGCTGGTAGCGATTGGCCTTCAGGTAGGTGAGATCCACCAGCACCAGACCATCCACGCAGTTATTGAAATCCGGGTCGCTGCCGAAATCGATAAACTGCACGCCGCCCGGCTCGCACACTTCCGAGTACTGCTTATACAGCGGGGGGATCGCGCAGCCGAGATTGCCGAGCAGAGACTTCAGCCGGGCCAGGTCGTCGTTGTAATCCTCCCCGCCAAACTGCGCCAGCACGTCGGGCAGCGACGCCGGATAAGGGCGACGCGACTCCGCCAGCGGATGCGTCGCCGGGAACCACATCCGGTAGAACGCCACCAGCAGATCGCGGGCGGCGGGCGGCAATCCGCCAGAAATCGACACCGGACCAAACAGATAGCGATAGTGCGGATAGCGCGCCAGATAAGCGCCGATGCCGGACCACAGGTAGTCCAGCCCGCGACGCCCCCAGTAGCGCGGCTGGATAAAGCTGCGCCCCAGCTCAATGCCGTGCTGCAGGACATCGTCCATCCGCCCGTCGTAATGGAACAGACTGTAACTGTAGATCCCCTCCAGGCCGCGCTTTGCCAACTGGATGGCCGTCGGCATAAAGCGGTAAGCGCCGACGATCTCGAGGTCTTCTTCATCCCACAGGATCAGATGCAGATAGTCGTCGTCATACCCGTCGATATCCCGCCGTTTGCCGCTGCCTTCCCCGACCGCGCGGAAGGCGATTTCCCGCAGGCGTCCCAGCTCGCGCAGCAGCGGCGCGTCCTCCTGGCCGTTGCGCTGCCAGAGGTAAATCACTTTGCCATCGGCGGTGCGGCCCAGGCATTCGGCCTTGTGCAGTTCGCGTTTGAGCAGCGCCCGGTCTTCCGGACGGGCGATGGCGCTTTCTGTTTTAAACCGCCCCGGCAGCCCTTTGCGCAGCTGTTCAAGGTGCTGATAGCAGCGGCCGGTAAGCTCGCGAGCGCTGGACTGCGCATCGAACCAGCTCGACCAGGGGATCTGCTGGCCGATGCGCACCGGCAGGCTGCTGTTGCGCCGGCGAAACATCTGCTGCATCAGCAGGAGCAGCGGCAGGTTGTCTGATATCAGCGTGCTGGCGTAAAACAGGGCGCTGTTGCGGGCGTTAATCCACGCCGGCAGCAGCGGGGCGCGATATTTTGCCGCCAGCTTAATAAAGCCGGAGTGCCATTTTTTATCGCGGATACCGTGGCGGGTCAGACGGGAGACTTCCCCTGCCGGGAAGAAGATCAGCACCCCGCCGGCCTGCAGCTGCTGGTCCATCTGCTGCAGCGCCGCTTTAGCGGTGCGGCCATGAATATTATCTACCGGGATAAACAGCGAGCTCAGGGGCTCAAGGTGGGTGAGCATGCGGTTGGTGACCACTTTGACATCGCGGCGCACGCGGGATACCGCATACAGGAGCGCCAGGCCGTCGAGGGTGCCGGTGGGGTGGTTGGCGATAATGACCAGCGGGCCATATTCGGGGATTTGTTCGAGATCGTGCGCCGGGATGGCGCAGCGGATATTGAGGTATTCCAGCACCTGTTCGACCGTATCAAGCCCCTTCAGGTGGCGGTGACGGTCGGCAAATTGTTGAAACTCTTCCTCATAAAATAGCTTTTTTAACAGTTTCTTTTGCCAGGGGGCGGGCCTCGCCTGAGGCCACAGGTCATCGAGTACGTTGTCGAGACTAAACATAGTGGCTCCTCCTCCGTCCTGCCCAGACAGTAGAAGGTGGAGATGT
This sequence comes from Klebsiella pneumoniae, assembly GCF_000742135.1. GTDB lineage: Bacteria > Pseudomonadota > Gammaproteobacteria > Enterobacterales > Enterobacteriaceae > Klebsiella > Klebsiella pneumoniae. Next base: position 867,835 of record NZ_KN046818.1, read on the forward strand.
CGTTCAGATTACAGTTGGGTGAAGTTTCGGTCGCAGCGGGGGAGACGACGGATAGGGAGCCGTTTTTGCGCCGGGTGGCGGCTGCGCCTGACCCGGCCTACATGCGGATGGGGCTGCGGGCCCGGCAAGTTCGTAGGCCCGCGCAAGCGTCAGCGCCGCCGGGCAATGACAACGGGTAGGGAGACGTTTTTTTGCCGGGTGGCGGCTGCGCCTGACCCGGCTTACATGCGGGATGGGACTGCTGGCCCGGCAATCTCGTAGGCCCGCGCAAGCGTCAGCGCCGCCGGGCAATGGCTACGAGTAGGGAGCCGTTTTTGTGCCGGGTGGCGGCTGCGCCTGACCCGGCCTACATGCGGGATGGGACTGCGGGCCCCGGTAAGCGCAGCGCCACCGGGGAGGGGCGGGTTTAACGGAGGATCTTTTTCTCGGCCAGATCGAGGGCGAAATAGCTGAAGATCAGGTCGGCGCCTGCGCGTTTGATAGCGCCGAGACTTTCCAGAACCACTTTCTCTTCATCGATAGCGCCCGCCTGGGCAGCAAATTTGATCATCGCGTACTCACCGCTGACCTGATAGGCGCCGAGCGGCAGATCGCTGCGTTCGCGGATATCGCGCAGTATATCCAGGTAGGCGCCAGCCGGTTTCACCATCAGGCAGTCGGCGCCCTGGGCTTCATCGAGCAGCGACTCGCGAATGGCCTCCCGGCGATTCATCGGGCTCATCTGATAGGTTTTCCGATCGCCCTTCAGCGCGGTACCGGCCGCTTCGCGGAACGGACCGTAGAAGGAAGAAGCGAACTTGGTCGAGTAGGACATGATCGCCGTATTGGTGAAGCCGGCGGCGTCCAGCGAGCGGCGAATCGCCTGCACCTGACCGTCCATCGCGGCGGAAGGAGCGATGAAATCCGCCCCCGCGGCGGCTGCGACAACGGCCTGTTTGCCGAGGTTTTCCAGGGTCGCGTCGTTATCCACCCCGTGGTCGCATAGTACGCCGCAGTGGCCGTGGGAGGTATATTCGCAGAAGCAGGTATCGGACATGACGATCATCTCCGGCACCGTGGACTTACAAATCCGCGACATACGCGCCACCAGACCATTTTCATTCCAGGTATCGCTGCCGGTGGCATCGGTGTGATGAGAAATACCAAAGGTCATCACCGAGCGGATCCCGGCGTTGGCGATGCGTTCGATCTCGCGCGCCAGATATTTTTCCGGAATGCGCATCACGCCGGGCATGGCCTCGATCGCTTTGTAATCATCAATTTCTTCTTCAACAAAGATCGGCAACACCAGGTCGTTCAAACTCAGTGTTGTCTCTTCAAACAGGGCGCGCAGCGCAGCGGATTGACGCAGGCGGCGGGGGCGAGTGATTAAATCTGTCATGGTTTTCCTGATTTTGTGAAATGAAAGACGATAGTGTAACTGAAATGGCAGCGGGATGTTTCGCCAAAACGATCGTTATGGCGCATCGGCGAAACCTTCCCCGGGCTTACTGGCTGGCCGTCTGCATGTTGGGCTGTGCGCCGCTCAGCTCGCTGACCAGGTCGTTGATGCCATCGCTCATATTGTTGAAGCGGGTCAACGGCGAGCGGGTTACCACCACAAAGGCGCCAACGTTAGCCTGCGGATTCATCGCCATATAGGTGATAAACCCGCCGCCGCCGCCGGTTTTCTGAATAATCCCCGGATGGCCGTTCTTCGGCTTCATATACACCCAGCCGAGGCCCAGCGCGTCGGCGCGGCCCGGCACGTCCATACCAATCACCCGGGTCAGCTGGTTACGCTGATAAATCAGCGTCTGCATCCGGTCGGCCTGCTGGCTGCGGGTATAGAAATCGGATGACAGGAACTGCTGCATCCAGCGCATCATATCCCCCGGCGTCGAGTAGACTCCGCCGCTGCCGATCGCCGCCAGGGTGTTGTTGCACGGGCTGGCGCCTTTTTCCGGGATCATCAGCCGCTGGCACTGATCCGGTGACGGGGTAAAGGTGGTGTCCTTCATCCCCAGCGGCCGGGTGATCTGCTCTTCAAACAGCTGCGGATACGGTTTGCCGGCGGCGGTGGCGAGCGCGTCCGCCAGTAAATCGAAGGCCAGGTTGGAGTAGGCCGCCTGCGAGCCCGGCGCGGTCTTCAGGGTCGCGGTAGAGAGCCAGTTCCAGCGCTGCTGGCGGGTCGGCCAGACAAACACCGGACGATGAGCGGCGCCGCCAGGCTGCTCGCGCGGCAGGGCGCTGGTATGGGTCGCGAGGTTAACCAGGGTGATTGGTTTTCCCTGCCAGTCAGGCACCCGGGCGCCCGGCGGGGCGTATTTGCTCAGCGGATCGTTGAGTTTCACCACCCCCTGGTCGAGCAGCTTCACCAGCATCTCGCTGGTCATCAGTTTGCTGAGGGAGGCGATACGGATCACCGAGTCGAGCTGCGGGTGCTGATTATTCCCCGGGCGGGTTTCGCCAAAGCTGCGAAAAACACGCTGATTGCCATCGATAACCACCAGCGCCATGCCGGTGGCGCCGCTGCCGTAGTAGATATGATTGGCGTAACGATCGACCACATCCGAGGCGAAAACCGGGTCAACGGTAGGCTGTGCGGCCTGCACCGAGGTCCACGACGCCGCGCACAGCGCAGCAAAAATGAGCAAACTACGTTTCAACGGAGATCATCCATTAAATAAATAAAAAAGAAGAGGGTATTTATACTACGAAGTGGCGCAGAACAAAGCGGGATTCACGACATTCCTGCAGGAAAAAGGTAACGGTGCGTAAAAAAGACTTTTTTACGCTTTCGGATACCGGCTTTTTTCGCCGGCGCGTATGATGACCGTTTGGCTGAAGGTTCGTGGGAGAGAACAATGACGGCTCAACGGGTAGTGATGGTCGTGGATATGCAAAACGGCGTGTTCGCCACGCCGCGTCTGGCGCGCGAGCGCTGCGTCGCGCAAATTAATCGTCTGGTGCGCGCGGCGGACAAGGTTATTTTCATTCAGCATGATGAAGCCGGCGGCCTCGAAGCCGGCAGCGAAGGCTTCGCCCTGCTTCCTGAGCTGGAGCAGCCGGCTGGCGCGCTGTATGTCACCAAAACCGCCTGCGATGCCTTCTATCACACCTCGCTGGCGCAGGTGCTGGACGAATACGACATTCAGCAGTTCGTCATCTGCGGCTGCGCCACCGACTACTGCCTCGATACCACCATTAAAAATGGCGCCAGCCGCGGGTACGGTATTGTTATCGCGGAAGATGCCCACACCACCGCCGACCGCCCCGCCGCGCAGGCCGCGACGCTTATCGCCCACTACAATGAGGTGTGGCGTACGCTGACCATTCCTGGCAATCCTTTACAGGTGAAACCCACAGAAACAATTCTGCATGCATGGCAGCAGAACTAAGCTGTTGATATCCGGTCTTATCATTCGTCTGTCCCGCGAGGGCTCATCCACGCGGCGGCCGACGTATGCGTCGTACACAGCAATAGCAGAACGATAAGAAGTTAGCAGGAGACAATGATGTTTAAATCTTTTTTCCCCAAACCGGGGCCGTTTTTTATTTCTGCCTTTATCTGGTCGCTGCTGGCCGTGATCTTTTGGCAGGCGGGCGGCGGCGACTGGCTGCTGCGGGTCACCGGGGCATCGCAAAATGTGGCGATCAGCGCGGCGCGCTTCTGGTCGCTCAACTATCTGGTGTTCTACGCTTACTATCTGTTTTGCGTCGGCGTGTTTGCGCTGTTCTGGTTTGTCTACTGCCCGCACCGCTGGCAGTACTGGTCGATTCTCGGCACCTCGCTCATCATCTTCGTCACCTGGTTTCTGGTGGAAGTCGGGGTGGCGATCAACGCCTGGTATGCGCCGTTCTACGACCTGATCCAGAGCGCGCTGGCCACCCCGCATAAGGTCAGCATCAATCAGTTTTATCAGGAAATCGGCGTCTTTCTCGGCATCGCGATCATCGCGGTGATTATTGGCGTGATGAACAACTTCTTCGTCAGCCACTACGTCTTCCGCTGGCGCACGGCGATGAACGAGCACTATATGGCCCACTGGCAGCATCTGCGCCATATCGAAGGTGCCGCGCAGCGTGTGCAGGAAGATACCATGCGTTTTGCTTCCACCCTCGAAGATATGGGCGTGAGCTTTATCAACGCGGTGATGACCCTGATCGCCTTCCTGCCGGTGCTGGTGACGCTCTCCGAACATGTTCCCGACCTGCCTATCGTCGGCCATCTGCCGTATGGCCTGGTGATTGCCGCTATCGTCTGGTCGCTGATGGGGACCGGCCTGCTGGCGGTGGTGGGGATTAAGCTGCCGGGCCTGGAGTTTAAAAACCAGCGCGTGGAAGCGGCCTATCGTAAAGAGCTGGTTTACGGCGAGGACGATGAAACTCGCGCCACGCCGCCGACAGTGCGCGAGCTATTCCGCGCGGTGCGTCGCAACTATTTCCGTCTCTATTTCCACTATATGTATTTCAATATCGCCCGCATCCTCTATCTGCAGGTGGATAACGTTTTCGGCCTTTTCCTGCTGTTTCCGTCGATCGTTGCCGGTACGATTACCCTCGGGCTGATGACGCAAATTACCAACGTCTTCGGCCAGGTGCGCGGCTCGTTCCAGTACCTGATCAGCTCGTGGACAACGCTGGTGGAACTGATGTCCATCTACAAACGTCTGCGCAGTTTTGAACGCGAGCTGGACGGCAAACCGCTGCAGGAAGCGATCCCGACATTACGTTAATCAAGACAAGGAAGCATAATGGCCGCACGTTTATCGCGCATTATTCCCGTTTCATTGACGCTGCTGGCGGCCATGGCGCTGAGCGCCTGTACCAGCCAGCAGGCTCCGGCGCTGAAAGAGGGCGAGAAGCCTGTTGACGTGGCGTCGGTGGTGCGGCAGAAAATGCCGGCCAGCGTCAAGGATCGGGAGGCCTGGGCGCAAGCCATCGCCACCGCGTTTGACAGCCAGAAGCTGGCGCCGACGGAAGAAAACGTCTGCTCGGTGCTGGCGGTCGCGCAGCAAGAGTCTAACTATCAGTCCGATCCGGTGGTGCCGGGGCTGAATAAAATCGCCTGGCAAGAAATTGACCGCCGGGCGGAAAAAATGCACATTCCGCCGTTTCTGGTCCATACCGCGCTGAAGATCACCTCGCCAAACGGTAAAAGCTATAGCGACCGTCTGGACAATGTGAAGACGGAAAAGCAGTTGAGCGCCATTTTTGATGACTTTATCGGGATGGTGCCGATGGGGCAGAAGCTGTTCGGTTCCCTTAACCCGGTGCACACCGGGGGGCCGATGCAGGTCAGCATTGCTTTTGCCGAGCAGCACACCTCCGGCTACCCGTGGAAAATGAACGGCACGGTGCGCCAGGAGGTCTTCAGTCTGCGCGGTGGCCTGTGGTTTGGCACCTATCATCTGCTGAACTATCCGGCCAGTTATAGTGCGCCATTGTACCGCTTTGCCGACTTCAACGCCGGCTGGTACGCCAGCCGTAACGCCGCCTTCCAGAACGCGGTGGTGAAAGCCAGCGGGGTAAAACTGGCGCTCGACGGCGACCTTATCCGCTACGACAGCGAGGAGCCGGGCAGCACCGAGCTGGCGGTGCGTCGCCTGGCGAGCCAGCTGGGGATGAGCGACAGCGAGATCCATCGTCAGTTGAAAAAGGGCGACAGCCTGGCGTTTGAGAAGACCGATCTCTATCAGCAGGTTTTCCGTCTCGCCGAGAAAAAGACGGGCAAAACCCTGCCGCGGGAGATGTTGCCAGGGATCCAGCTGGAGAGTCCAAAAATCACCCGAAATCTGACGACGGCGTGGTTTGCGAAACGGGTTGATGAGCGGCGGGCAAACTGTATGGCGCGGCGTTAACGGCGCTGACGCCAGCGCACGATAAGCGCCAGTACCCCGATGAACGTGCAGCCGATCAGGAAAGGGATCAGACCAAAGAGGGTACCCACGGCGAGGCTGATGTCGACTTGCGGACGGCTGGCGTCCTGGGCTTGCATCAGGCGTTCAAATACCCCCGGGGCGTGGATCAGCATGCTGAGCATCTGCGCGCCGGCCCAGCAGCAGATCAACACGAACAGCCCGTAGGCGACATGGCTGCCGGTCAGCGCGCCCCTTTTTTTATTTCCCAAAAGCGATTTTGAAAAACTGAATTCAGCCATAGGCCCTCCCACATCTGCGCTGCTGGTTTTTTCTCCAGCTCTATGTCAGGTATTCTGGCAGTCAGGGGCCATCATCAGTATCAGATTGCTGGTAATTGCCGTCCAGGAATAATCCTGTTTTCGCCGTTGTGTTAACCGCGCCACAGGAGCACAAAAGGGAGAGCGGCGTCGCAATCCAGCAACATTCTCCATATCGCTACAGACCGCCGCGGGCGGCTATGCGAAGATGCGTTTTTTGCTGTTGGAGGCCGCATGAAGCTCACTGATAAAATTCGCCGCGATTGGCACTACTACGCCGTGGCGCTGGGGTTGATTTTTATTCTTAATGGCGTGGTGGGGCTGCTGGGGTTTGAAACACAGGGGTGGCAATCCTACGCCGTCGGTCTGATCACCTGGGTCATTAGCTTCTGGATTGCGGGCTTTGTGATCCGCCGCCGCCCGGCAGAAGAGGCCTGAGGCCGCCGCTGCCAGGCGGGGTAAAACGCGTTTTAGTTCATGGAGGTTTTCAGCGCCCGGTCCGCGGCATGGCGCTCCAGCGCCAGCTCAATCAGGCGGGTGATCAGGCTGGTGTAGTCGAGACCGCTGGCCTGCCACAGCTTCGGATACATGCTGATGTTGGTAAAGCCCGGCAGGGTGTTGATCTCGTTGATCACCACCTCGTTGTCGGCGGTGAGGAACACGTCGACACGAGCCATGCCGCTGCAGCCCAGGGTCTGGTAGGCCTGCACCGCGATAGCGCGAATTTTGTCGTTGATCTCAGGGGCGATAGCGGCCGGGACTACCACCTGCGCGCCCTGATCGTCGATATACTTGGTGTCGTAGGCGTAAAACTCGCTGTTGAGGACGATTTCACCGCAGGTGCTGGCCTGCGGGTGGTCGTTACCCAGCACCGCACACTCAATTTCCCGCCCTTTAATGCCTTGCTCCACCACCACTTTATGGTCAAATTCGAAGGCCAGGGCCACCGCCTGATGGTACTGCTCTTCGTTTTTAACTTTGCTGACGCCAACCGACGAGCCCTGATTAGCCGGCTTAACGAACAGCGGCAGGCCAAGCTTCGCTTCGACATCGGCAAAGCTGAACTGCGCGCGGTTGGCGCGGGTGAGTGTGATAAACGGGGCGACGGCGAGCCCGGCGTCGCGCAGCAGACGTTTGGTCACGTCTTTGTCCATACAGGCCGCAGAGCCCAGCACATCGGAGCCGACGAACGGCAGATTCGCCATGCGCAGCATCCCCTGCAGGGAGCCATCTTCACCCAGCGTGCCGTGGACGATCGGGAAAATCACATCGATGGCCGCCAGCGGTTGGCCGCTTTCGGCGTTAATCAGCTGCTGCGCTTCGCGGCCCGGGATCTGCGCCAGAGTCACCGTGGAAGGGCGCAGGGCAATGCGGGCAGGATCCTGTGCGTTGAGCAGGTAGTTGCCGGCGTCGTTGATATGCCACAGCCCCTGTTTATCAATACCCAACAGAACCACATCGAAGCGCGATTTATCAATCGCTTCCACGATATTCTTCGCTGACTGCAGCGACACTTCATGCTCCGCCGACTTGCCACCAAAAACGATCCCAACCCTCATCTTTGCCATTTCAACTTCCATCCAGATAACATCAAAGGGCATAACATACCATGTGAAACCGCTGCCTGGCTGCCATAATATTTACCTGATCAATTGACGGGAGTGGGCGTGAGAGGAAAGACGCTGCTGGTGCTGGCCGGGCTGCTCGGCGCGGGCCTGTTGGGATACCGCAATCTGCCGCCGCACCTGAATCCGCTGGCGCCGCTGGCGCTGGACGATCCCCCGGGCTGGCTGACGTCGTTTAAGCTGCGCAGGCTGACGGCAGACCAGTGCGCCTCCCTGTTGGCGGAAGCCAATCGCCGGCGGCTTATCGCCAGCCGGCCGGTGGCCGACAGCGAGGGAAGCTGCCCTCTGCGTAACGTGGTGCGGGTGGCGAATTTTGGCTCGGTGCAGCTGAGCAGTAGTTTTCTCGCCAGCTGCCCGCTGGCGCTGAGCAGTGCGCTGTACATCGAGCAGCAGGCGAAGCCGCTGACCCGGCAGCTGATGGCGAGCGATCTGCGTCAGATCGATCATCTCGGCAGCTTTGCCTGCCGCAATATTTACCATCGTCAACAGGCGCGGCGCAGTGAACACGCCACGGCGGACGCGCTGGACGTCAGCGGTTTCCGTCTGGCGGACGGTAGACGCGTTAGCGTCCTGCAGGGCTGGCGGAGCGAGACTTCGCGCCCCTGGCTGGCGGCGCTGTTGAGCAGCAGTTGCCATTACTTCGGTAACGCGCTGGGGCCAGAGTACAACGCGGCTCACGCCAACCATTTTCATTTCGGCATGCGCGGGCAGGGCTTCTGCTTTTGAGCATAAAGCGCTATGAGCAGCCTAAATGACCAGAAAATGCTTCGTCAGGCTCTCATCCGCAGCCATAAAACACCAAACTCACCGCCAGCGCATCTATGGTAGTACACCAGTGGGATGAAATTGCTAAGCTAGATAATAATTGGCAAATCATTAATGAATACGCGTAGTTATGGAATCCTGGAAGGTTAATCTCATCTCCGTCTGGTTTGGTTGCTTTTTTACCGGCCTGGCGATTAGTCAAATTCTCCCCTTTTTACCCCTCTACGTCTCCCAGCTCGGCGTCACCTCGCATGAAGCGCTATCGATGTGGTCGGGGCTGACCTTCAGCGTCACTTTTCTTGTCTCGGCGATCGTCTCGCCAATGTGGGGAAGCCTGGCGGACCGTAAAGGCCGCAAGCTCATGCTGCTGCGCGCCTCGTTGGGGATGGCGATTGCCATTTTACTGCAGGCTTTCGCCACCAACGTCTGGCAGCTGTTTATCCTGCGGGCGATCATGGGCTTAACCTCCGGTTATATTCCCAACGCCATGGCGCTGGTGGCCTCCCAGGTGCCGCGCGAGCGCAGCGGCTGGGCGCTAAGCACGCTGTCGACGGCGCAAATTAGCGGGGTGATCGGCGGTCCGCTGCTGGGCGGTTTCCTGGCGGACCACGTCGGGCTGCGGATGGTCTTTTTTATTACGGCGATCCTGCTGACCATCAGTTTTCTGGTGACCCTGTTTCTGATTAAAGAGGGCGTTCGCCCGCAGGTCAGCAAAAGCGAGCGTCTCACCGGGAAACAAGTCTTTGCCTCTTTGCCCTATCCGGGGCTGGTGATCAGCCTGTTCTTCACCACCCTGGTGATCCAATTGTGCAACGGCTCAATCGGCCCGATTCTGGCGCTGTTTATTAAGTCGATGGCGCCGGACAGCAACAATATCGCTTTTCTGGCCGGGATGATCGCCGCGGTGCCCGGCGTGTCGGCACTGATTTCTGCGCCACGGTTGGGTAAGCTTGGCGACCGCATCGGCACCTCGCGGATCCTGCTGGCGACGCTCTGCTGCGCGGTGGTGATGTTCTTCGCCATGTCCTTTGTCACCACCCCGCTGCAATTGGGTACGCTGCGTTTTCTGCTCGGCTTTGCCGATGGCGCGATGCTCCCGGCGGTGCAGACCTTATTGCTGAAGTACAGCAGCGACAGCGTCACCGGGCGTATCTTTGGCTATAACCAGTCGTTTATGTATCTGGGCAACGTCGCCGGGCCGCTAATTGGCGCCTCTGTGTCAGCCATGGCCGGCTTCCGCTGGGTGTTTATTGCCACCGCCATTATCGTTTTCATTAACCTCTGGCAGCTGGCGTGGATGCTGCGCCAAACCCGCCGGGCTAACGCCTGAACCTCTGCTGACGGTATTTATTGCGATACCGTCAGCATTATTCGCCGTCAGCGGATTTACTATTACTTTTTGTTATCGTCATGGCGTGAACGCTATTCCATTTTATTATTTTCCAGGCAATCTGGTTATAAGTAACCCCGGTCATGATTAAACAATACTATTTATAGTGGTATTTTATTGTGGTAAAACGTTTCGCTGTATATTGGGTGTTGCGATGATTCTTAATTTAAGTAATTCTGAGGTCCGTCATCGCGTATGACATCCCAATCAAAACAGGCCTCGCATAAGGAACTGGTGCTATGAAGAATCTCATTGCTGAGTTACTGGTTAAACTGGCGCAAAAGGAAGAAGAAGCAAAGGAACTGACGGTGCAGGTTGAAGCGCTGGAGATCGTGGTCACCGCATTATTGCGCCATATGGAGCATGATGCCCAGCAGGCATTGATTCAGGATATTGAACAGGCGATTGACCAGGTGACCCCCTGTCCGCCGGTCAACGACCATGATGCGATGCTGTTGCAGCAATATCTAAAGAAGCTGTTGCGGCATCCTCGTAGCTAGTCTTTGTGACACGACAAGGATGCCGTCATTTTTCTGTCATCTCCCTTTTATAAAGTCTCCCTCGTTTTGTTTTTTTAAGTATTTTTTACATGGAGATGACAAAAGTGAAATTAAGCGCCCTGTTTATTGCCCTGATTCCTCTACTGGGCTCGCCGGTTATTCATGCAGAAACTACTGCTGCGCCGGTTCTGGAAAATCGCGCTGCGCAGGGAGATATCACCACTCCTGGCGGCGCGCGTCGTTTAACAGGCGATCAAACCGAAGCGCTGCGCGCCTCGTTAATCAATAAGCCAGCTAAAAACGTTATTCTGCTGATTGGCGATGGCATGGGTGATTCGGAAATTACCGCTGCGCGAAACTATGCCGAGGGGGCGGGCGGTTTCTTTAAAGGAATTGATGCTCTGCCGTTAACCGGGCAGTACACGCATTATTCGCTGGATAAAAAAACCGGGAAACCGGACTACGTGACCGACTCGGCGGCCTCCGCCACCGCCTGGACCACCGGCGTGAAGACTTATAACGGCGCGCTGGGCGTCGATATTCATGAGAATGCGCATCAGACCATCCTCGAGCTGGCGAAAGCGGCGGGGCTGGCCACCGGCAACGTTTCCACCGCCGAGCTGCAGGACGCCACCCCCGCGGCGTTGGTAGCGCATGTGACATCGCGTAAATGCTACGGCCCGACGGTCACCAGCGAAAAATGCCCCAGCAATGCGCTGGAAAAAGGGGGCAAAGGCTCCATTACCGAACAGCTGCTGAACGCCCGACCGGATGTCACCCTGGGCGGCGGCGCGAAGACCTTTACCGAAACGGCGACGGCGGGCGAGTGGCAGGGCAAAACCCTGCGCGAGCAGGCGCAAGCGCGCGGCTACCAGATTGTGACCGACGCGGCTTCTCTTGCCGCCGCGACGGAAGCCAGTCAGGATAAACCGCTGCTGGGACTCTTTGCCGATGGCAATATGCCGGTACGCTGGGAAGGGCCGAAGGCGTCTTATCACGGCAATATCGATAAGCCGCCGGTGACCTGTACGCCAAACCCGAAGCGTGACGCCTCGGTGCCGACGCTGGCGCAGATGACCGAGAAAGCGATTGACCTGCTGAGTCGCAACGAGAAAGGTTTCTTCCTGCAAGTCGAAGGCGCGTCCATCGATAAGCAGGACCATGCGGCCAATCCGTGCGGCCAGATCGGCGAAACGGTTGATCTTGACGAAGCGGTGCAGAAGGCGCTGGAATTCGCGCGAAAAGACGGTAATACCCTGGTGATCGTCACCGCCGACCATGCGCATGCCAGCCAGATCATCCCGGCGGATAGCAAAGCCCCGGGGCTGACCCAGGCTCTGAACACGCACGATGGCGCGGTGATGGTGATGAGCTACGGCAACTCTGAGGAAGAGTCGATGGAGCACACCGGCACCCAACTGCGCATTGCGGCCTACGGTCCGCATGCGGCTAACGTCGTTGGCCTGACCGATCAGACCGACCTGTTCACGACCATGAAAGCTGCCCTGAGTCTCAAATAAGTCGCTGCCGGTGGCGAAATTGCGTCACCGGCTGGTTTTTTTTCTATCTGCGTCCAGACTTACAACGTTCCACTCACAGAAGGATGGTGCGATGAAAATAACTTTATTGATGACCCTACTGTTTGGCTTGATCTTTATCAGCGCGGTTGGCGCGGCAGAAAAAACGCCCACTCCTCAGCAGCAAAGGATGACGGACTGCAATCAGCAAGCGTCAGCCAAAATGCTGAAAGGTGAGGAGCGCAAAACCTTTATGAGCCAGTGTCTGAAAAAAGAGACCACGACCTCGCAGGGAAAGGCGCTCACCCCTCAGCAGCAGAAAATGAGCGACTGCAGCAAAGCGGCCACGGCGAAATCACTGAAGGGCGATGAACGCAGTACCTTCATGAGTAGCTGCCTGAAGAAAGCCTGAAAAAAAGGGAGCGCTCGCGCTCCCTTGTTCTTTAACCTCTCAGGGCTTGAAGCCCGCCAGCTCAGCTTCAGGAGCGGCTCAGTTTCTCTGATTTTTCCATACACTGGGTGATGGCTTCGATTACCGCCGAGCGGAACCCTTTCTCTTCCAGCACGCGCACGGCTTCGATAGTGGTCCCGCCAGGGGAACAGACCATATCTTTTAGCGCCCCTGGGTGTTCTCCGCTCTCCAGCACCATTTTGGCGGAGCCCATCACCGCCTGGGCGGCGAATTTATAGGCCTGAGCGCGCGGCATTCCGCCGAGGACGGCGGCATCAGCCATCGCTTCGATAAACATAAAGACATAGGCCGGCGCCGAACCGCTTACCCCCACCACCGGATGGATCATCGGCTCGGCAATTTGCTCCGCCTGGCCAAAGCAACGGAAAATAGTCAGCACTTCGGCAACATCTTCGCTGCTCACCAGGGCGTTAGGCGTGACGGAGGTCATACCGGCGTTAACCAGCGACGGCGTATTCGGCATCGCGCGAATGATTTTGCGATCGTGGCCAAGGGCGCGCGCCAGCTGCTCAAGCGTAACGCCGGCGGCGATAGAGACCACCAGCGACTCTTTATTCAGGCTGGAGGCGATATCGCCCAGCACTTTGGTCATGATCCCTGGTTTAACCGCGCCGAAGACGATATCGGCAATCTGCGCCACTTCCTGGGCGCTGCCGGCGGCGTTGATGCCATACTGGTCGCGCAGAGCTGCAACCTTGTCCGGCGACGGGGTGTAGACCCAGATTTGTCCCGGCTGTACCTGACCGCTGGCGATCAGCCCGCCCAGAATGGCCTTACCCATATTGCCGCAGCCGATAAAGCCAATTTTCTTATCCATCACCATTCCCCTCTGCTTTTTTCGTTACGATCTGATTAGCTTACCATCCTGGCGCTTTCCTGGGGGAGAAAAGCAGGTAACATTGGCGTCACTTATTGCAGGTAACAGGAGCTGGCATGGCCATTTGGGTGGATGCGGACGCGTGTCCGAACGTGATTAAAGAGATTTTGTTCCGCGCGGCAGAGCGGACCCAGACTCCGCTGACGCTGGTGGCGAACCAGCCGCTGCGCGTGCCGCCGTCGCGTTTCATCCGCACCCTGCGGGTTGAGCAGGGTTTTGACGTGGCGGATAACGAAATCGTTCGCCAGTGCGCGGCGGGAGATTTAGTGATCACCGCCGACATCCCGCTGGCGGCGGAGGTGCTGGCGAAGGGCGGGGCGGCGCTGAATCCGCGCGGGGAACGTTACAGCGAGGCGACGATCCGCGAGCGGCTGACGATGCGGGATTTTATGGAGACATTACGGGCCAGCGGCGTTCAGACCGGCGGCCCGGATAGTTTATCGCAGCGCGATCGGCAACAGTTTGCCGCCGAGCTGGAGAAGTGGTTGCTGGCGGTTAAGCGTCGCCAGGGTTAAACCCAGCTATCGTCATCGCTGCCAAAATCATCGTCGCCAAAGCCGGCGTCGAAGTCGTCGTTCCAGGTATTGTCGGCAAGGAACTGATCGTCTCCCTGGCGGAACGGATCGTCACCTGCGGTGGTGTCCTGCGCGATGCTGTCCTGCGCGGAGGCGGCATCAGGCTGCGGCTTCTCTTCGATGATATTGACTATCTCCTGCGGGTGCGAGCCGCTGAACATATTGGTCAGCATATTGCCCAGCACCACGCCGCCTGCCACGCCAGCGGCCGTTTGCAGCGCGCCCGCCATAAAGCCGCCGCCGCGTGCGGCAGCCTGCGGGGCATAGTTCTGCTGCGGTGGTGGCGTATACTGCGGCTGAGCGCTGGCCTGCGGGCGACCATATTGCTCCGCGCCCGGGATAGGGTCAGAACCGCGTGACGAGCCGCCACCGCCAAACAGGCCGGAGAGGAAGCCGCCGCTGCTGGGCTTTGCCGCCTGCAGTTGGCTGACCTGACTCTCCAGCGCCTGGATGCGATCGTTAAGCTGTTTAATCGCGGCTTCCTGGATAAGAATGGTTTGCGCCATATAGTAGGGGGCCGCCGGCTGCGCGCTCACGTGTTGGGCAATCCGCTCCTCGGCGCTGGCATCGCGCGATGCGCTGTGCGCCTCAGCCTCTTTCAGCCGGGAAAACAGTCCATCAATAAGGCGTTGTTCTTCAGATTGCATGTTACATTCCTCTGTCACACTGTCGAATAGGCATCAGGGTGCTTCTGAAACATGATGTTGTAAATATGTTGCTTCGTAAAGCTATGCATAAATGTGTTACCGTTTACGCCAGCGGTGGATAAAAAATAACGCCAAGCGGAAAGTAAAGCTGGTTAAACACTAAATGCAATGATAAGTTTACATTAATAGCCCCTCTTCTCACCGTGGTAATGGGGTGTAAAGAAGTTGTGTAATTTTTTCTTTACGTATGCATTGCGGGACAGACAGCGATAATACGTGCTTTCGTTTTCATTTTTTTGCGACAGACGGAACCAGGGGGTCTTCGGTTATGACACAGCCTATCTTTCTTATTGGGCCACGCGGCTGCGGTAAAACCACCGTCGGCCATGCGCTGGCGCGAGCGCGGCATTTTCAGTTCTCCGATACCGATCATCGGCTACAGGCCCATGAGCAGCGGACGGTGGCTGAGATCGTGCAGGCGGAAGGGTGGGCGCGTTTTCGCGAACTGGAGACCCTGTCGCTGAAGGCCGTGACCCTGCCGAATACGGTAATCGCCACCGGCGGCGGCATTGTGCTGGCGGAAGGTAACCGTCAGTTTATGCGGGAGAATGGCGTGGTGATTTATCTGCAGGCCTCGGTGTCGGCGCTGATTGACCGTCTGGAAGCCTACCCGAAAGCCGAACAGCGGCCGACGCTGACCGGAAAACCGGTGCGCGAGGAAGTGGGCGAGGTGCTGGCGCAGCGCGAAGCGTTATACCGGGACGCTGCCCACCATATTGTGGATGCCACGGCCTCGCCGGATCGGGTGGTGGAGCAGATTATGTCCATGCTATGCAGCGCGACGGCAACCCCGGTAAGTTAAGAATTTACTTACATTAAGGCGGCGAGGGGCGCCTATACTTAATAGTTCTGCTACCAGAAGAAGGAAGAACTATGCCAAACAGGCCCCCATATCCGAGAGAAGCGCGCGTGGTTGCGGTAGAGAAAGGTCCTCAGGGCCAGACGGTGACCTGGTATCAGCTCCGTGCGGATTATCCTGAGCCTGATTCGCTTATCAGCGAACATCCTACCGAGCAGGAAGCCGTGGATGCCAAACGGCGTTATGAAGATCCTGACAAGTCGTAACCCCCTGAGCCCGAATTGCCCGCCATGCTGGCAATATCGGGCGTATCTCACATTTTTTATTTATCAGTCGTACTAATGAATATCTAACACACGGATTTTTCAGGCACGGCGCCGCCGCCCGGCAATCTTTACATTCAACCGCAGCGTGGAGCTGCTACGCTTCTCGACGGTTGATTTTTACTCACCAGGGGGGCGGATGCTGTGTGTGGAAAGCCTGTGTTGAAGCAGTGGTTGTGAAAAGGTACATGATATGAGTAGTGCAACGATGGCAATTTTGACCATCGGCGTTGTGCCGCTGGCGGGAGTATTGCCGCTCCTGACCGAACATATCAGGGAAGAACAGATCGCCCACATCAGCCTGCTGGGCGAGATGACGCCTGACGAGGTAATGGCCGAGTACGCCGTAGGTGACGGCGAGAAAGGACTCCTGACCTTGCTCAGTAATAACCAGTTGGTGATGGTGTCGCGACAGAAAATTGAACGCGATGTCCGCAGCGCGATCGCGATGCTGGATCGACAACATTATGATGTGATCCTGCTGCTCAGTTCCGAACAGCTGACCGGTTTTACCACCCACCACGCGATCCTCCTCGAGCCGCAGCGGATCATCCCGCCGCTGGTGGCATCGATCGTCGATGGGCACCAGGTAGGGGTGATCGTGCCGGTGGAAGAGATCATGCCCATGCAGCGGCAAAAGTGGCTCTCGCTGGAAAAGTCGCCATACTACGCGCTGGCCAATCCGTTTACCGGCAGCGACAGCGAGCTATTAACCGCCGGCAAAACGCTGCTGGAGCAGGGCGCCGACGTGCTGGTCCTCGACTGTCTCGGTTACTATCAGCATCATCGCGATGTGTTACAAAAAGCCCTCGATGTTCCGGTTTTGCTGTCGAATGTGCTGGTTTCCCGACTGGCGGCAGAACTATTGGTCTAATGTGTTAATTTCGCGTGACAGGGGCAAGGAGCGCCCCCTATATTGAGCCTTTAACCGACGATCAGAAGGGCTTGTTTATGCTTCAAAGCAATGAATACTTTGACGGAAAAGTGAAATCCATTGGCTTCACCAGCAGCAGTACCGGTCGCGCCAGCGTTGGCGTGATGGCGGAAGGGGAATACACCTTTGGTACGGCGCAGCCGGAAGAGATGACGGTAGTCAGCGGGGCGCTGAATGTCCTGCTGCCGGGTGAGACTGAGTGGAAAGTTTACGCTGCCGGCGAAGTTTTCAATGTGCCAGGCAACAGTGAATTTCATCTACAGGTGGCTGAGCCAACCTCTTATCTGTGCCGCTATCTGTAAGCCAGCGTGACGCCCGGCGCCTGCCGCCGGGTTGTTTTTTCCTTCCTGCCCGGCAGGAAGGAAAGCGGCGCTTAGCGCTGCGCTTCGCCGCCGAGCCCTTCCACCAGGCTTTGGATCAGGGCAGCCAGCTCGCCGGTCATTAA
This sequence comes from Klebsiella pneumoniae, assembly GCF_000742135.1. GTDB lineage: Bacteria > Pseudomonadota > Gammaproteobacteria > Enterobacterales > Enterobacteriaceae > Klebsiella > Klebsiella pneumoniae. The sequence goes on from NZ_KN046818.1 coordinate 884,924, forward strand.
GATAAAGTCGGCGTCAAAGCGCTGGGCGAAATCTTCCCGATCGATATCTTCGTTTTGGTCGCGCAGTTCATCGCAGAACTTGAGGCGCTTAATTGACGCGTCGTCGCAGATCACAAACTGAATACGCTGCTGCCAGTCCAGCGCCAGCTTGGTGACGACCTTCCCGGCCTCAATGTGTACAGCGATTTCGTCGCTAACCAGATCCTGCTTCTTGGCGCGGATCACGCCGCCATCTTCCAGCATCGCTTTCAGCTCGGCTTCGTCCAGCAGCTGGAAGCCCTGCGCCACGGTGCCGGAGCGGACCCACTCGGTCAGCGTTAGCTCAATCGGATTCTCCAGGGTCAGCGGCACCACCGGCAGCGAGCCGAGGGTTTTACGCAGCAGGGCCAGAGTATCTTCCGCTTTCTTCGCGCTGGCGCAGTCGACCATGATCAGGCCGTTGACGGTGTCGATCCACATCATTGTCTGGCTGAAGCGGCTGAAGGCGCGCGGCAGTAGCGAGTGCAGCACTTCATCTTTCAGGGAATCTTTCTCGGTCTTCTTCAGCTTGCGCCCCTGATCGGCTTCCAGCTTCTGGATCTTTGCCTCCAGCGCCTGCTTAATCACCGGCGACGGCAGGATCTTCTCTTCTTTACGCGCGCAGATAATGATCTGGCCGTTTGCCGTATGCGTCAGCGCGTCGCTGTGCGATCCCATCGGCGACACCCAACCGGTTTTCGCCATATCCTGGCTGCCACAAGGGGTAAATGTCAGCTCGGCCAGCTGTTTTTCCATCTCCTCGGCGCGCAATTCGATATCGCGGCTGAGACGGTAAACCATTAAATTTTTGAACCACAGCATGATAATTTCCACGGCTTTGTCGTTAAATCAGGCGGGCATGATAGCGAATTGTCGCTATGCTTGCATTGTTAATCGGGGTGAGGAGCTGAGCGTGCGTATTGGTATTGATTTAGGTGGAACAAAAACCGAAGTGATAGCCCTGAGCGACCAGGGAGAGCAGCTGTTTCGCCACCGGTTACCCACGCCGCGGGAGGACTACCGGCAAACCATCGAGACCATCGCCACTCTGGTGGCGATGGCCGAGCAGGCGACCGGACAGCAGGGTACCGTGGGGATGGGCATTCCTGGCTCAATTTCGCCTTATACCGGGGTGGTGAAAAACGCCAACTCGACCTGGCTCAACGGCCAGCCCTTTGATAAGGACCTCAGCCTGCGCCTTGAGCGGGAAGTCCGGCTGGCTAACGATGCCAACTGTCTGGCGGTGTCGGAAGCGGTGGACGGCGCGGCGGCGGGGGCGCAAACGGTATTCGCGGTGATTATCGGCACCGGCTGCGGCGCCGGGGTGGCGCTCAACGGGCGGGCGCATATCGGCGGCAATGGTAACGCTGGCGAATGGGGACATAACCCATTGCCGTGGATGAACGACGATGAGCTACGCTACCGTGCGGAAGTCCCTTGCTACTGCGGCAAACAGGGGTGTATCGAAACCTTTATCTCCGGCACCGGTTTCGCCACCGACTATCAGCGGCTGAGCGGCCGAGGGTTAACCGGCAGCGAGATTATGCGCCTGGTGGGAGAAGGTGACGAAAAGGCTGAACTGGCGCTGAGCCGCTATGAACAGCGGCTGGCGAAATCGCTGGCCCACGTGGTGAATATCCTCGACCCGGACGTTATCGTGCTGGGCGGCGGGATGAGCAACGTCGAACGGCTGTATCAGACGGTGCCGGACCTGGTGAAGCAGTGGGTCTTCGGCGGCGAGTGTGAAACGCCGATCCGCAAAGCGATGCACGGCGACTCCAGCGGGGTACGCGGCGCGGCCTGGCTGTGGCCGCTCCAGGGGACCTGAACCGCTTCCCCGCCCCCTAACCCTCTCCCTCGGGAGAGGGTTAGGGGGCGGGGACATCGCCATAATTCAGACCTCACTCCACCGCAAACGCTTTGTCCAGCCGGCTATAGCCCAGGCCGTTAATCTTCTTCACTTTGATCTGCACCGGAATGCGGTCTTTCATCGCCTCCACGTGGCTGATCACCCCGATAATCTTACCGCTGGCGTTAAGGGCATCCAGGGCGTCCAAGGCCGTGTCCAGCGTTTCGCTGTCGAGGGTGCCGAAGCCTTCATCAAGAAACAGGGAGTCAATCCGCGTCTTATGGCTCACCAGGTCTGACAGCGCCAGGGCCAGCGCCAGGCTGACGAGGAAACTTTCGCCGCCGGAGAGGGTGCGGGTGTCGCGCACGGCGTCGGCCTGCCAGGTATCGACAACCTCCAGCTCCAGCGCCTCGCTGGCCTTGCGCTGTAGCAGATAGCGGCCATGCAGGCGGTTGAGCTGCTGGTTTGCCAGCCAGACCAGATTATCCAGCGTCAGCCCCTGGGCGAATTTGCGGAACCGGTCGCCGGTGCTGGAGCCGATCAGCGAATTGAGATAGCCCCAGTCGTCCGCCAGCTGCGCCGCCTCTGCAATCTGCTGCCCCAGCGCCTGCTGCTGTTGACGGCTCTCTGCGTCCTGCCTGAGCTGCTGGCGGATCTCACCCTGGCGGGTAGTGTTATCCCGCAGCCGCTGGGCCAGGGCGTGCAGCTGGGTTTGCAGGGTGGGGACGTCAGCGTCCACCCCTTGCGGACGCAGCGCCAGGTGCGCCTCATGTTGCCGGGTCGCCTGCTCGCAGAGCGCGGCCGCCTGCTGAAGCTGCTGCTCCAGCGTCTGTTTTAACTGCGTCAGCCGCTGGGCGGTCTCGTCATCCAGCAGCGCGGCGAGGAACGCCTCCCGATCGCTAAAGCGGCTGGCGGCCAGGGCGGAGGTGAATTGCGCCTGCGACTGGTCCAGACGCGCCTTTTCCTGGGTTTCCTGCTGCTGCTGGGCGACAAGCTGGCTGTGCAGCGACAGGCATTCCTCGTGGATTTCGCGCCAGTTGTCCGGGATGGCCGACTCAGCTTCAACCTCTGTCTCGTCGCTGGTCGGCAGCGTCTCCAGCAGTGGCCGCAGAGCAGCGATTTGCTGCTGAATGGCATCATGTTGGGTCTGTTGCGCCTGCCACTGGGCAAATTCGCTTTCGCGAGCGTGCAGCCAGGCGGCTTCTGTCCCTTCTGCCGGCAGGCTCAGGGCCAGGGCCTGCAGGGCGCTCTCCAGTCCCTGGCGCGTGGCCGCCAGCTGCTGCTCGGCCTGGCGCTCCAGCGCCTGCTGATCGTTAAGCTGACTCTGCAACATCAGGCGCTGGCTGAGCTGATAGAGCTGCTGCTCGTAGCGCTCCTGCTCCTGCATCCAGTCGTTTATCTCTTGCGCAATATCCCGCGTGATGTGCAGAGAGGCGCAGGTCTCCTGCCACGCTTTAGTAAGCGCTTGCTCTTCCTCTGCGAGCCGCCCGGCCGCTTCGGTGTCACGCTGAAGCTGTTGCGTCAGGGCCTTGACCTGCCCGAGGATCAGCAGGCCTTCTTCTTTCAGCGCGGCGACCTCCTTTTCCAGCGCATCGCGGCGGCGCTGATTATCCGTGAGCGTCAACGAGGCGTATTGTTCAATCGCCGGGTGTTCACAAGCGCCGCACAGCGGACAGGGCTTACCCGCCTCGAGCCGGTCGCGGTAGCTTTCCAGGTCTTTAATCGTTTCTTCCCGTTGGCAGAGCGCCTTCAGGTCGAGATAGTGCTGGTTTTTGTCTTTATATTGTTCCCGGCGCAGCGTCAGGGTAGCGTTAAGTTTTACCTGCTCCGCTTGCGCCTGCTGGACGCTCTCGGCGTTCTGGCGCAGACGCTTGCGCAGCAGCTGATGCTGTTCATGCAGGGAGAGCAGGCGCTGGCGCAGCGGCCGCGATTGGGTTTGCTGTTCTATCGCTGCGGCAACGTCATCCGCGCTCAGGGTGAGAGGGCTGGCTGGCAGCGTGGCCAGCTTCTGGCGTAGCGCGGCCAGGCGGGTGCTCTGAGCCGTTAGCTGTTGTTTATCCCGCGTCAGTTGCGAGAATTGCGCTCGCCAGCCGGCGATCTCCTGACCCCATAAGCGGAAACGCTCATGGGCGGCCAGCCACTGCGCCAGATCGGCCAGTTCAGCCTGACGCTGCTGCTGAGCGCGCAAGGCGCCCTGGCGGATGCGCGCGCGCAGCGCCGTGCTGGCAAGTAAGCGAGCATTTACTTCACTGATCCGCTGCCGGGTTTGCGCCAGGCCTGCCGTCTGCTCCTGCTGGCGCTCCCACAGGGGACGCAGTTGGGCGGCGGGCTGGGCCAGCTCAAGCTTCGCCAGCGCCGGGGCGGCGTCCGCCAGCGCCTGGCGGGCCTGCTGCTGCCGGGTGGCGGCCTGCTGCTGCTGCTGCGCCAGCTCGTCGAGGCGGGTCAGCCACTGGAGCTGCTGCTGCTGGCTCTGCTGCTGGGCCAGCAGGGCTTTTTCTTCGTCAGTAAGTACCTGCAAACTTTCCTGCAGCGCTTGCTGCTGGGCCTCCGTCAACAGGACGATGCCCGCCGCCTGGGCTTCGAACTTCTCCAGCGCATGGCGAGCGGCTTTGTGCTGTTCGTAGACCATGGCAGAAATCTGGCCGTAGATTTCCGTGCCGGTCAGCTCCTCCAGCAGCTCCGCGCGATCGCTCGGCTTCGCGTTCAGGAAGGCGGCAAATTGCCCCTGGGAAAGCAGCATCGAGCGGGTGAAGCGGCCATAGTCGAGGCCGGTAAGCGTCGCGGTTTGCTCCAGCTTGTCCGAGACTTTATCGGCGAGGATTTTGCCGTCAGCGCAGCGCGCCAGCTCGACGCGGGGCGCCTGCAGATTGCCATCCGGCTGGTTACGGGCCCGGTTCTGGCTCCAGAAAGCGCGGTAGGCGATGCCTTTTACTTCAAACTCGACTTCCGCCAGACACTCGGCGGTATCGCGGGTCATCAGGTCGTTTTGCGACTGGGAGACTTTATTCAGGCGCGGCGTCTCATGATAGAGCGCCAGGCAAATGGCATCGAGCAGCGTGGTTTTCCCGGCCCCGGTGGCGCCGGTAATGGCGAACAGGCCATTGCTGGCGAACGGCTCGGCGGTAAAGTCTATCTTCCATTCCCCTTTCAGGGAGTTGAGGTTTTTCAGACGCAGACTGAGGATTTTCATGCGTTTTCGTCCTCCGCGGTGAGCGTATGCACCGTATGGGCGAACAGCTCATGCAGCCGGGCGCGCTTCATATCGTCAATTTCGGTCAGCGCCAGCCGGCGCTCGAATACCTCCTCCACCTTCAGTTCACTGAGCGTCTCCCGCTGGGCGTTGAGCAGTATTTTCTCGCGCTGCTCGCGGCTGCGGCGCACCAGCAGCACTTCCACCGGCAGATCCTCCGTCAGCGCCTGAATATGACGCTGAATATCGTGCAGATAGTCCTCGGTGGTGATTTCGATATCCAGCCACACCGGCGGGTCCTGCTCGACGCCGCGCCACTGCTCCAGCTGGGCGGTGATGGCGGCCAGATCGCCTTTGATTACCGCCAGAGGCTGGGTCACGGGCACCTCCAGGGTTTCCACGGCGCTAAGTCGCCCCTCGCTAAAGCTCACCAGATGCACCGATTTCGCTTTGCCGGTTTCATCGAAGCTCAGCGGCAGCGGCGAGCCGCTGTAGCGGATATGCTCGCAGCCGCCGACCATCTGCGCCCGGTGAATATGGCCCAGCGCAATGTAGTCGGCAGGGGGGAAGTGTTGCGCCGGAAAGGCATCCAGTGTGCCGATGTAAATGTCGCGGACGGCATCGCTTTTGCTGGCGCCGACGGTGGTCAGATGGCCGCTGGCAATGATGGGCAGCGGCCGATCGCCGCGCAGCGCGCAGGCCTGCTGATACTGCTCCTGATAATAGCCGCTGATGGCGTGCAGCAGCTGCTGCTGTTTTTCCCGACCGGAGTGACCGGCCTGGCTGGTCACCAGCTCGCGCGGGCGTAAAAACGGCACCGGACAGAAGATGGCGCCCGGCGTGCCGTCGCGCAGCGGCAGCTCAATCGGCGCGTAGCCGGCGTTCGCCACCACGGTGGTGTGTAAGAAGGCGAGGATATCGCGGGATTCATTGAGCATCGCCACCGAGTCGTGGTTGCCCGCCAGCACCACCAGGCGACAGCCGGTCTGCTGCAACTGGACGACGAAACGGTTATACAGTTCGCGGGCGTAGCTCGGCGGCGAGCCGGTATCAAAAATATCGCCAGCCACGATAATGGCGTCGACTTCATGCTCCTGCGCGCGGTCCAGTAGCCAGGTAAGAAAAGCGTCGTGTTCGGCCGCGCGGCTTTTGCTGTAAAAATTCTGGCCCAGGTGCCAGTCGGAGGTGTGAAGGAGGCGCATAAATCTTCCCTAGCGAAAAAAGCATGGGCGGCAGTATACCACTTGTTAGTGAGGGGTAAGTCCGCGTCGTGCTTCAAAATACCCGATCATCAGACGGTCATTTTTTTCATAAATCTGTCACAAAAGTGACGCATAATGACGCCGCACTTCTATACTGATGGCTAAAAAACACAGGGTAAATAATGGCGAGAAGAATTCTGGTCGTTGAAGATGAAGCTCCAATCCGCGAAATGGTCTGCTTTGTTCTGGAGCAAAATGGCTTTCAGCCTGTCGAAGCGGAAGATTATGACAGCGCGGTGAATCAACTCAATGAACCCTGGCCTGATTTGATTCTCCTGGACTGGATGCTGCCGGGCGGTTCGGGGCTGCAGTTTATTAAACTGCTCAAGCGCGAGGCGATGACGCGGGATATTCCGGTAGTGATGCTGACCGCGCGTGGAGAAGAAGAGGATCGCGTTCGCGGCCTGGAGACCGGCGCGGATGACTACATCACCAAGCCTTTCTCTCCGAAAGAGCTGGTGGCGCGAATCAAAGCGGTGATGCGCCGTATTTCACCGATGGCGGTGGAAGAGGTGATCGAAATGCAGGGGCTGAGCCTCGACCCTTCATCGCACCGGGTAATGACCGGCGACAGTCCGCTGGATATGGGACCGACGGAATTTAAATTATTGCACTTCTTTATGACCCATCCGGAGCGGGTGTACAGCCGCGAACAGCTGCTGAACCACGTCTGGGGGACCAACGTTTATGTGGAAGACCGCACGGTGGACGTCCATATTCGCCGCCTGCGCAAAGCGCTGGAACACAGTGGCCATGATCGTATGGTGCAAACGGTTCGCGGCACGGGGTATCGTTTCTCCGCCCGTTTCTGAATTTTGACAGGAGTGTGACCCGTGCTGGAACGGCTGTCATGGAAAAGGCTGGCGCTGGAGCTCTTTTTAGCGTGTATTCCGGCCCTGATTCTGGGGGCGTTTGTGGGTCATCTGCCGTGGTTTTTACTGGCGGCAGTGACCGGTTTGCTGATCTGGCATTTCTGGAATTTGATGCGCCTGTCGTGGTGGCTGTGGGTGGACCGGAGCATGACTCCTCCGCCTGGCCGCGGCAGTTGGGAGCCGCTGCTGTATGGTCTGCACCAGATGCAGATGCGTAATAAAAAGCGTCGGCGCGAGCTGGGAAGCCTGATTAAACGCTTTCGCAGCGGGGCGGAATCGCTGCCGGATGCGGTCGTCCTGACCACGGAAGAGGGGGCTATTTTCTGGTGTAATGGCCTGGCTCAGCAGATTCTAAACCTGCGCTGGCCGGACGACAGTGGCCAAAACATTCTTAACCTTCTGCGCTATCCCGAGTTCGCCAACTATCTGAAACAGCGCGATTTTTCAAAGCCGCTCAATCTGGTGCTGAATAACGCCCGTCATCTGGAAATTCGCGTGATGCCCTACAGCGACAAGCAGTGGCTGATGGTGGCGCGCGACGTGACGCAGATGCATCAGCTGGAAGGGGCGCGGCGGAACTTTTTCGCCAACGTCAGCCATGAGTTGCGCACCCCACTGACGGTGCTGCAGGGCTATCTGGAGATGATGCAGGAGCAGGTGCTGGAGGGGGCGACCCGAGAAAAAGCCCTGCACACCATGCGGGAGCAAACTCAGCGTATGGAAGGTCTGGTGAAGCAGCTGCTGACGCTGTCGCGTATTGAAGCCGCGCCGGCGCTGGCGATGAATGATCGCATCGACGTGCCGATGATGCTGCGGGTGGTGGAGCGCGAGGCGCAAACTCTCAGCCAGGAGAAACAGACGCTGATCTTCACCGTCGATGAGCAGCTCAAGGTGCTGGGTAATGAGGAGCAACTGCGCAGCGCCATCTCCAACCTGGTCTATAACGCGGTGAACCACACCCCGCCGGGGACCGAAATTCGCGTCAGCTGGCAGCGGACCCCGCAGGGAGCGCTGTTCAGCGTCGAGGATAACGGGCCAGGCATTGCGCCAGAGCATATTCCCCGTCTGACCGAGCGTTTTTATCGGGTGGATAAAGCCCGTTCCCGGCAAACGGGGGGCAGTGGCCTGGGACTGGCGATCGTCAAACACGCGGTTAACCATCATGACAGCCGGCTGGAAATCGACAGCACGGTGGGCAAGGGAACCCGCTTTAGCTTCCTGCTCCCGGAACGATTAATTGCCAAAAATGACGCCTGATCGACGCGCTGTCAGTTTATCTTGCCAATGACCAGCTTCAGTTGGTCATTTTCATTGGCAGTCGTTTTTTCTCGCCTATTTAATGAGCGTGCGCTGCTTTTTTGTTCGCATGATAAGCCACGGGTTTTCTATCAATATGGTAAATGATTCTGGTGTGAAAGACATAACCAGCATAATCATCTGCTTTTGCGATCGTGCCTTGCTTTAAAACGTTATAAGCGTTTAAATTGCGCCTGCGCAGTCGATGACAGACTGCTTTTGCGTGGTAATACCAAAAACAATTCTTTCCCACGCCGCTTCGGGAGCATATCTCGCTGAGTTTACCGGCAATGGCCGCTGTATCGTCCCTGAGAGGGGAGCGCGGTATTTTTCCATTTTTTTACAACACCACATCCACAGGCAGTAATGAATTTATGACCCATCAGTTAAAATCTCGCGACATCATAGCGTTGGGCTTTATGACCTTCGCGTTGTTCGTTGGCGCAGGCAACATTATTTTCCCTCCGATGGTTGGCTTACAGGCGGGCGAGCACGTCTGGACGGCGGCGATCGGCTTCCTGATCACTGCGGTGGGTCTGCCGGTGCTGACGGTGGTGGCGCTGGCGAAAGTCGGCGGCGGCGTTGAAAGCCTGAGCACCCCGATTGGAAAAGTGGCCGGTATCCTGCTGGCGGTGGTGTGCTATCTCGCGGTAGGACCGCTGTTCGCGACGCCGCGTACCGCGACCGTCTCCTTTGAAGTCGGTATTGCCCCGCTGACCGGCGACGGCCCGCTGCCGCTGCTGATCTACAGCGTTATTTACTTCGCGCTGGTGATTCTGGTCTCCCTCTATCCGGGCAAACTGCTGGACACCGTGGGCAATTTCCTTGCGCCGCTGAAAATTATCGCCCTGATTGTGCTGGCGGTCGCCGCCATCATCTGGCCAGCGGGCCCGATCAGCGACGCGCTGGAAGCGTATCGTACGGCGCCATTCTCCAATGGCTTCGTCAACGGCTACCTGACCATGGATACCCTCGGCGCGATGGTGTTCGGCATCGTGATTGTTAATGCCGCTCGCTCACGCGGCGTCAGCGAAGCGCGTCTGTTGACCCGTTATACCGTCTGGGCTGGCCTGATGGCGGGCGTCGGCCTGACCCTGCTGTATCTGGCGCTGTTCCGTCTGGGCTCTGACAGCGCTACTCTCGTGGATCAGTCCGCCAACGGCGCGGCGATCCTCCATGCCTACGTGCAGCACACCTTCGGCGGGGCGGGCAGTTTCCTGCTGGCGGCGCTGATCTTCATCGCTTGCCTGGTGACGGCGGTGGGCCTGACCTGCGCCTGCGCTGAGTTCTTTGCCCAGTATCTGCCGTTCTCCTATCGCACGCTGGTCTTTGTTCTCGGCCTGTTCTCCATGGCGGTCTCCAATTTGGGCCTTAGCCATCTGATCCAGGTATCGATTCCGGTGCTGACCGCTATCTATCCGCCGTGTATCGCACTGGTTGTATTAAGCTTTACCCGCAGTTGGTGGCATAATTCGTCCCGCGTTATCGCGCCGGCCATGTTTATCAGCCTGATGTTTGGTATCATTGACGGGATTAAGTCATCGGCATTTGCCGCGATTCTGCCGGACTGGACCGCGCGTCTGCCGCTGGCGGAGCAGGGCCTGGCCTGGCTGATGCCCACCGCCGTGATGACCATTCTCGCGGTGATCTGGGATCGCGCAGCCGGACGTCAGGTGACTTCCAGCGCGCATTAACCGGCGGTGAGGACAAGCGTTTAACCACGGGACTTCGGGTTCCGTGGTTTTTTATTTTTTGTGTTAAACGGCATTGAAAAACCACGATGGAAAGTAGTAACAAGCTTAAGCGCGGGCTAAGCACCCGGCACATTCGCTTTATGGCCCTGGGTTCCGCCATCGGCACCGGGCTTTTTTACGGCTCGGCCGACGCCATTAAAATGGCCGGACCCAGCGTACTGTTGGCCTACATTATCGGCGGCGTCGCGGCATATATCATTATGCGGGCGCTCGGTGAGATGTCGGTGCATAACCCTGCCGCCAGCTCATTCTCCCGCTATGCCCAGGAAAACCTCGGCGGACTGGCGGGCTATATCACCGGCTGGACCTACTGCTTTGAAATCCTGATCGTCGCCATCGCCGACGTTACCGCCTTCGGCATCTACATGGGCGTCTGGTTCCCGACGGTGCCGCACTGGATCTGGGTGCTCAGCGTGGTGCTGATCATCTGCGCCGTCAACCTGATGAGCGTCAAGGTGTTTGGCGAGCTGGAGTTCTGGTTCTCGTTCTTCAAAGTGGCCACCATTATCATCATGATCCTCGCCGGGTTCGGCATCATTATCTGGGGGATCGGCAACGGCGGCCAGCCGACGGGGATTCATAACCTGTGGAGCAACGGCGGCTTCTTCAGCAACGGCTGGCTGGGAATGGTGATGTCGCTGCAGATGGTGATGTTCGCTTACGGCGGCATCGAAATCATCGGCATTACCGCCGGTGAGGCGAAGGACCCGGAGAAATCCATTCCGCGCGCCATCAACTCGGTGCCGATGCGCATTCTGGTGTTCTACGTCGGCACGCTGTTCGTCATTATGTCCATCTACCCGTGGAATCAGGTGGGAACCGACGGCAGCCCCTTCGTCCTGACCTTCCAGCATCTGGGCATTACCTTCGCGGCCAGTATTCTTAACTTCGTGGTCCTGACGGCTTCGCTGTCGGCGATTAACTCCGACGTGTTCGGCGTGGGCCGTATGCTGCACGGCATGGCTGAGCAGGGCAGCGCGCCGAAGGTGTTCGCTAAAACGTCGCGTCGCGGTATTCCGTGGGTGACGGTGATGGTGATGACCATTGCGCTGCTGTTTGCGGTATACCTAAATTACATCATGCCGGAGAACGTTTTCCTGGTGATCGCCTCCCTGGCCACCTTCGCCACGGTGTGGGTGTGGATTATGATCCTGCTGTCACAGATAGCCTTCCGCCGCCGTCTGTCGCCCGAAGAGGTTAAGGCGCTGAAATTCAAAGTCCCTGGCGGGGTGGTGACCACGGTGATCGGCCTGCTGTTCCTGGCCTTTATTATCGCCCTTATCGGCTATCATCCGGACACCCGCATCTCGCTGTACGTCGGTATGGCGTGGATTGCGCTGTTGCTGCTCGGCTGGGTCTTTAAGACCCGCCGTGAGCGCCGCCTGGCGCAGGCTCAGTAATCGACATCGCCCCGGTCAGCATCGCGCGGCCGGGGCGGCTTGCGGTCCCGCGTCCTCCCCCGTTATCCTCCCCCAAAAAGTTCTGAGATGATGAGTTCTGCGCCCGGCGGCTATGGCAAGGTGTGCCCATTCTGCACAATGAGGATTCACGATGTTGAAGGCATGGCACCTTCCGGTTGCACCCTTTATCAAGGTGCAACAGGACCGACTGTTTATTACTCTGTGGTTAAGCGGTGAGTCGCTGCCGCAGCGGATCACGCTGCGCGCGGAAGAGGATAACGAAGAGCTGTCGCTGCCGATGCAGCGGCTCCGCCAGGCGCCGCAGCCAGGCGTGGTGGCATGGCGCGGCGAAATCTCTCTCGCCAGCGGCCAGCCGCGCCGCCGCTACAGCTTTAAGCTGCTGTGGGCCGACCATCAGCGCTGGTTTACGCCACAAGGCTTCACCCGATTCCCGCCGGCCCGACTGGAGCAGTTCGCCATTGACCTGCCGGACGCCGGCCCGCAGTGGGTGGCCGATCAGGTGTTCTATCAAATTTTCCCCGATCGCTTTGCCCGCAGCGCCGCGCGTGACGCCGACCAGGATGCGGTCTATTACCATCACGCGGCGGGACGGGAGATTGTGCGCAAGGCGTGGGACGACCCGCTTACCGGCGAGGCGGGCGGGTCGACGTTCTACGGCGGGGATCTCGACGGCATCAGCGAAAAACTTCCCTACCTGAAGCAGCTCGGCGTAACCGCTCTGTATCTGAACCCGGTTTTCGCCGCCCCCAGCGTGCATAAATACGATACCGAGGATTATCGGCGCGTCGATCCGCAGTTTGGCGGCGACGCGGCGCTGCTCCGGCTGCGCCACAACACCCAGCGGGCGGGAATGCGCATGATCCTCGACGGCGTGTTCAACCATACCGGCGATTCCCATCCCTGGTTCGATCGTCACCAGCAGGGCAGCGGCGGCGCCGGCCACGATCCGGACTCCCCGTGGCGCGACTGGTTTACCTTCTCAGAGGAGGGGCAGGCGCACAACTGGCTGGGCTATGCCAGTCTGCCGAAGCTCGACTATCGGTCGACCAGCCTGGTCAACGAGATCTATGCCGGTGAAGACAGTATCGTACGCCACTGGCTGAAGGCGCCATGGAGCATGGACGGCTGGCGTCTGGACGTGGTGCATATGTTGGGCGAAGGCGGCGGGGCGCGGAATAACCTGCAGCATATCGCCGGCATTACCCAGGCAGCGAAGCAAGCGCAGCCGGAAGCTTTTGTCTTTGGCGAACATTTTGGCGACGCGCGCCAGTGGCTGCAGGCGGATGCCGAAGACGCGGCGATGAACTATCGTGGCTTCACCTTCCCGATCTGGGGATTCCTCGCCAATACCGATATCTCTTACGATCCGCAGAAAATAGACGCCCAGACCTGTATGGCGTGGATGGATAATTATCGCGCCGGGCTGTCGCATCAGCAGCAGCTGCGGATGTTCAACCAGCTCGACAGCCATGATACGGCGCGTTTTAAATCTCTTCTTGGCAAAGACGTAGCGCGCCTGCCGCTGGCGGTGGTGTGGCTGTTCAGCTGGCCGGGGGTACCGTGCATCTACTATGGCGACGAGGTGGGCGTGGATGGCAATAACGATCCGTTCTGCCGCAAACCGTTCCCGTGGGATCCGGCGCTGCAGGATACCCAGCTGCTGGCGCTGTATCAGCGGATGGCGAAACTGCGTAAGGCCCACCAGGCGCTGCGCTACGGCGGCTGTCAGGTGATTTACGCCGAGGATAACGTGGTGGTGTTTGTCCGCGTCTACAAACAGCAGCGGGTGCTGGTGGCGATTAACCGCGGGGAAGCCTGCGAGGTGGTTATCGAAGATTCCCCGCTGCTGAACGTGGCCGGGTGGACGCTGCAGGAGGGCGCCGGCGCCTTCCAGGACGGGGTGCTGACCCTCCCGGCCATCTCCGCCAACGTCTGGTCCGGCCGTTAATGGTAGAGCTGGCTCAGCAGGTCGCCGCGGAGGAGCGCCTCCCGCCACCAGCGCTGAGCCAGCCCATCATTCCCGCTGCGCCAGGCCATATAGGTAATATCCTTTTCCCGCCAGCAGGCGACGCTTTTCTCCACCAGACTGCCTTTTACCAGCCACGGGCGAGCGATATGGCGCGGCAGAAAGCCGCAGCCCAGCCCGGCGCACAGCAGTTCGACTTTACTGGCGAAATCATCGACGCCGATTTGCGGCTGCTCGTCGAGGAGATTGCTGTTGAGCGGATGGCAATAGCGGGCGCTGTCGCGGATCACGATGGCTCGATGCTGGCTGAGCTGTTTATTGGCCAGTGGCTCCTTCGCCTGAGCCAGCGGGTGATGGGGGGCGACGACGAAGATGTTATCCAACGTGCCGAGGGTTTGCCATGACCACTCCGCGGAGGTGGGCGGCTCATTGATGGCGCCGAGGATAATATCCGCCCCATGATGGGTCAGCTCTTCCCACGAACCGGCGAGGGTGTGATGGCTGAAGTTCAGTCGCGTCTGTGGGTTTTGCGCGTAAAACTCGGCGATCAGCGGCAGCAGGGCCGAAAAGGGAAATGAGGCGTCAAGGGCGATGGCTAGCTCTCGCTCCCAGCCCGCGCTCAGCTGCTGGGCCTGCTTTTCCAGATCTCTGGCGGCACTTAAAAGCTGTCGCCCCTTCTCCAGCATCAGCCGGCCGGTATCGGTAAATTTTGCCCGATGGCCGGAACGATCCAACAGCACGATGTTCAGATCGCTCTCCAGCTTCTGGATCATATAGCTCAGAGCGGCAGGGGTTTTATACAGCGACTCCGCGGCGGTGGCGAAGGATCCGTGGCGGTCAAGGGCATCAAGGATCATCAAAACATCAAAGTTTACGCGCATATGAAGCTATCCATTAATTTGTTTTCTCTGTTGTACCTAAGCGCAATAATCAAAGCCAGTGAATAAATCAGAACAGTTTGGCGTAAAAATTTGATTAAAACAGGCGTGAATAAATCCTGGTCGCGGCAAAAAATATAAACCATAAAAAATCCTTAATAACTTGTTAGAAATAACTGGCTATACTCACCATGCTTTATCAGTCAGGATCTACACGACGCATTAACCATCATGTCATCTTTTTAACTAATTGATTAAGAAGGTATTTAATGTCTATTCGTGAACTGCTCGATCCCACTAATTCCGCGCTTATATTTATTGACCATCAGCCGCAAATGTCCTTTGGCGTGGCGAATATCGATCGCCAGACCCTGAAAAATAACACCGTGGCGCTGGCGAAAGCGGGCAAAATTTTTAATGTACCGGTGATTTATACCTCCGTAGAGACCAAAAGCTTTAGCGGCTATATCTGGCCGGAATTATTGGCCGTGCATCCTGACGTCAAGCCGATTGAACGTACCTCCATGAACTCCTGGGAAGACGATGCGTTTGTGGCAGCGGTGAAAGCGACCGGCCGTAAAAAGCTGGTGATCTCCGCTCTGTGGACCGAAGTCTGCCTGACTTTCCCGGCGTTGATGGCGCTGGAGGCGGGCTACGAGGTCTATGTGGTGACGGATACCTCCGGCGGCACCTCTGTCGACGCCCATGAGCGGTCTATTGACCGGATGGTGCAGGCGGGGGCGGTGCCGGTGACCTGGCAGCAGGTGCTGCTGGAGTACCAGCGCGACTGGTCGCGCAAAGCGACCTACGATGCGGTAATGGACCTGGTGCGCGAACACAGCGGCGCCTACGGGATGGGCGTGGATTACGCTTATACCATGGTGCATGGCGCGCCGGAGCGTAAAGCGTAAATCACTCCATCCTTCAGGCTGCTGCGTTGTTGGCTGCGTTTGTCCGTCCCCAGCTACTGAATTTATTCAAGTTCACGGGGACGTGCCCGCCTGCCGCTTCAACGCAGCATGAAGGATGTTGTGTCAGATCATTTATGGAGAGTGGCAGGAGAAAACCGGCCATTTCCCTGAAGCAAGGAACTCGTCATGGCGCAGCAAAAATCGGTGACCCTGGTTATCAGCCATCTGCTCGATCCGCAACACAGCCAGCGCTACGAAGAGTGGCTCGGTAAAATTATGCCCATTGCGGCAGAATTTCCCGGCCATCTTGGGGCGAATGTGATCCGGCCCGCCGCAGGGCAGAATCTGTGGAGCGTCATAATCCGCTTCGATACCCTGGAGCACCTCTACGCCTGGACGCAGTCGGAAACCCGTCGGCAACTGGTGGCTGAGATTGCCCCACTGCTGACGGAAGGCGATCGGACTGAGGTGCGGACTGAACCGGCCTTCTGGTTTACCCCGCCGACGGTGAACGTACGCCAGCCGCGGCGCTGGAAACAGTTTCTGATCACCCTGCTGGTGATTTTCCCCAGCACCAACCTGGTGCCTGCGGTGACCGGCATGCTGCTGCCGTCGCTTAAGGGGAGCCTGCTGCTGCACCTCATCAATGATGCCTGCGTGGTTGCGCTGGTGGTCTGGTTCTGGATGCCCATCGTGACCCGCCTGTTTGCTGGCTGGTTGAAGAAAAACTGAGTCAGCCTCCTCAAGGAGTGCGTTATGTCGCAAACTGCCACACTGATTCTGACCCACGGTCAGATTCATACCCTCGATCGTGCGAATCCCCTGGCGGAAGCCGTGGCCATCGCCGACGGAAAAATTGTTGCCACCGGAAGTCACGATCGGATCATGAGCTTTGCCGCCGAGGGGACGCAAACCGTCGATCTCAAAGGGCATACGGTGATCCCGGGCCTCAACGATTCTCACCTGCACCTGATCCGCGGTGGGTTGAACTACAACCTTGAGCTCCGCTGGGAGGGCGTCCCCTCGCTGGCGGATGCCCTGCGAATGCTGAAGGATCAGGCGGATCGCACGCCGTCCCCGCAGTGGGTGCGGGTGGTCGGCGGCTGGAGCGAATTTCAATTCGCCGAGCGGCGGATGCCGACCCTGGAAGAGCTGAACGAGGCGGCGCCTGATACGCCGGTGTTTGTGCTCCATCTCTATGATCGCGCGCTGTTGAACCGTGCGGCGCTGAAAGCCGTGGGGTATAGCAAAGAGACGCCGGATCCGGCGGGCGGCGAGATCGTCCGCGATAGCCACGGCAACCCGACCGGGATGCTGATCGCTAAACCGAACGCCATGATCCTTTACGCTACGCTGGCCAAGGGGCCGAAGCTGCCGCTGGATCTGCAGCTGAACTCCACCCGTCAATTTATGCGCGAGCTGAACCGACTGGGGCTGACCAGCGCCATCGACGCCGGCGGCGGCTTCCAGAACTATCCGGAAGATTACGAAATTATCGAACAGCTGCACGCGAAAGATCAGATGACCGTGCGCATCGCCTACAACCTGTTTACTCAGCGGCCGAAGCAGGAGCTGGAGGATTTTGAACGCTGGACCGACATGCTGAAGCCGGGGCAGGGGACTGACTTCTATCGCGCCAACGGCGCCGGCGAGATGCTGGTATTTTCGGCGGCGGATTTTGAAGATTTCCTGCAGCCGCGGCCGGATCTGCCGCAAGGCATGGAGGATGAGCTGGAGCGGGTGGTACGCCATCTGGTGGAGCATCGCTGGCCGTTCCGCCTGCATGCCACCTACGATGAGTCCATCAGCCGGATGCTGGACGTGTTTGAGAAGGTGAACCGCGATATCCCGTTTAATGGCCTGCACTGGTTCTTCGATCATGCCGAGACCATTACCGAGCGTAACATTGAGCGGGTGAAGGCGCTGGGGGGCGGTATTGCGGTGCAGCATCGGATGGCCTTCCAGGGCGAATATTTTGTCGATCGCTACGGCAAAGAGGCGGTGAAACATACCCCGCCGGTAGCAAAGATGCTGGCGCTGGACGTGCCGGTGGGGCTGGGCACCGATGCGACCCGCGTCGCCAGCTATAACCCATGGACCGCGCTGTACTGGCTGGTCTCCGGGCGCACCGTTGGCGGGATGGCGATGTATGACGACGCCAACCGCCTGCCGCGCGATGTCGCGCTGGAGCTGTGGACGGCGGGCAGCGCCTGGTTCTCCAGCGAGCAGGGCAAGAAAGGCCGTCTGGCCGCCGGTCAGCTTGCCGATCTGGTGGTGCTGTCGAAAGACTACTTCAGCGTCGCGGAAGAGGAGATCAAAGGCATTGAGTCGGTGCTGACGGTGGTTGACGGCAAAGTGGTGTACGCCGCCGGTCACTTCTCGCCGCTGGCGCCGCCGCCGATCCCGGTGCTGCCGGAGTGGTCGCCGGTGGTGAAGGTCCCGGGCCATTACCGTTCCGCTCCGCCGGCGACGGCTAAAATCGGCGCCATGGTGCAGATGCACCAGTGCTGCGGTAGCTGTGGCGTCCACGGCCATCAGCATGATATTGCGCGTAAGTCGTCGATTCCGGTCTCTGACGAGCAGGCCTTCTGGGGCGTGCTGGGCTGCTCCTGCTTTGCCTTTTGATACCTGACGCCACCGCCCCGGCAGCGTCGGGGCGGTGGTTTCAGCCGCAGGCCCGGCGTCAATAGCGCTGCTCTGAGCCAAAGAGCGCCATGCGGCGGGCAATCATCTCGCGTACCGGCTGCAGTCCCTGGGCGATGACTTTCCGCGGATCGTTCACATCGTGCCCGGTGTCGGCGGCGAAAATTGCTTTCACCTGTTGGCACCAGGCGTACATATTTTCGGTATTAACGTTAATCTTGGCGGTGCCGCAGGCAATCGCCCGGCGCATATCCTCATCGGCAATACCGGTGCCGCCATGCAGCACCAGCGGAACCTTCACCTGCTCGGCAATGGCTTTCATCTCGGTAAATCCCAGCCGGGCTTTACCTTTATACAGACCATGGGTGGAGCCCAGCGCGGCGGCGAGGCAATCCACCTGGGTTTCTGTCACCAGGGTGTAGCACTCCTGCGGATCGGCGTAGATGACTTCGGAATTGACAATGCCGTCTTCACTGCCGGCGATGGTCCCCAGTTCGGCCTCCACAGAGATACCTTTGCTGTGGGCCAGCGTCACCAGGTGGCGGGTAATGGCCAGGTTTTCCCTGAACGGCAGATGCGAGCCATCGAACATAATGGAACTGAAGCCGGCGGCGATCGCCGCTTCGCAGGCCTCCCGGGAGGTGCCATGATCCAGATGCAGCGCCACCGGAACATCAATATGCAAATACTCCATGGCGTTAACCACGATGTCATGAATACATTTTAACCCGAGCATATGCTTAACCGTGCCGCCGGACACCCCCAAAATAACCGGTGAGCGGCACTGCTGGGCGGTGCTTAATACGGCGCCGACCCATTCCAGATTATTAATGTTGAACTGACCGACGGCGTAGCCGTCCCGCAGGGCATGCTGAAGCATGTCCTTCATCGACACTAACATATTCACCTCTTGATATTTATTAAATGCAGTTATTCTTCAAAATATTGCGTTAAGTTTCTCTCGTAGCTATTTAACGAGTGGTGGACGACCGCCAGGTCAGGCATCGATTCCCGAACCCCTTTTTTCTCAATAGAAATGGCGGCGGTCAGGCTGGCAAATAAAATAATGTTATCGATATGCCATGAGTAATGGACGCCATAGGTGAAGGCGCCGTGAAATACATCCCCGGCGCCGGTGGTATCAACGGCATTGCACAGCCAGGACGGGACGATCTGCAGCATACCGCTTTTTAAAAAAGCGCAGCCTTTTTCGCCAAGGGTAATAAATGCTTCACCGCGGCAAATTTTATTCAACTCAATCAGGGCCGCTTTAATTTCTGCTTCGGTGCTCAGCGAGCGATAGCTCATATAATCGCGGGCGAAATGTTCGCTCACTACAAAATAGTCAGTCCAGGCCGCCAGTTTAATATTGCTGGCGCGCAGTGACCCGCCGTCCATCACGACCCTGGCGTTGGGCAGTTTCTTAATTAAATATTCACTGATTTCCGCCTCATGGCCGTCAATTAAAATGGTGACCGGCTCCTCGCTGGCAATCAGTCGCTCGGCGAGGTCGTCCAGTTTGAGCTTTTGCTCGTAGGTCAGGGAAGGCGGCGTTTGCATCTTGCGGGTAATAATCGTCCGCGAACCCGTTAAGCGATTGACCAGCACCGAGGCCAGCGGGGTGATCATGTCATCGGAGAAAACCACCTGGCTGGTATCCACCCCCGCCTCGGCAAACTCATCGATAATGCGCTGACCGTAAAGGTCCTGCTGCAGATGACCAATGTAATAAACCTCCTCGCCCCATAATCCCAGCAGCCAGGCCGCATTGGCCGCCGGACCGCCGCCGCTTTCAATAAAATCATGACAAAAGTTTTTGGTATTCTCCTGGGGCCATTCATTGAGAAAGAAAAACTGATCGAAACAAGCAAATCCAATGGACAAAATAGCCATAACCACTCCTGATTATTTGTCAGCGGCGGAAAGCGTGGCCCTCCCGCCGGGAAAAATGACCTCGCTTATTCATTTTTCTGCCTCGCCGTCAGCTCCTCATAGCTGAGCGTGTTGCCCACCACCTGGACGTGACGGAAGCAGAAAGGCGCCAGCAGCGCGACGAGCAGCGCCAGACAAATCAGATAGATAGTGATCTGACCAAACTGGGTGAACGCATTCCCGATAATGATGCCCCATACCGCGAAGTCGAAATCGGCGAAGGTGCTGTTTTCAAACCCGAGGTTGCCGAGCGCCGGCAGCAGCATCGCCGGCAGGAAGGCGAGGAAGATCCCGCCGATAAAGGAGGCGATGATACATCCGCGCTTACCGCCCAGTTTGTCGGCGAAGACGCCGGACGTGCCGCCGCAGAAGAAGTGCGGCACCATGCCGGGAATAATCAGCGCCATGCCCAGCCCGCCGAGCAAGAGCATCCCGATAAGCCCGCCCACAAAGGAGCTGATGAATCCCACTACCACCGCGGTGGGGCTAAAGGTGAAGAACACCGCGCAGTCAACGGCCGGGATGGAGTCCGGGATCAGCTTCTGGCTGATGCCCTGGAACGCCGGCACCAGATCGCCGAGGATCAGCCGCACGCCGTTATAGACAATGGCTACGCCAACGGCGAACTGCAGACCGGTCAGCACCGAGAAGATCAGCATGTTTTGGTCGGTGATGGTGCTCAGGTACGCCGACCCGGCGACAGCGCTGCAGACAAAGTAGATAACAAACATCACGATACCGGTGGTGACCGTGGTATCGCGCAGAAAGCCCCACTTTTCTGAAATTTCGGTATCGGCGAAGGAATTTGCCGGATTGCCGGTCCGGCTGGCGATCCATGCCGAGAGGTAGTAGCCGAGAGAGCCGAAATGGCCCATGGCGATCCCGCCGTCTTCGGTTACCTGCCTGGTGTAACGCTGACCGATGGCCGGGGAGATGGCCGACCATGAGCCCAACAGGAATCCACCGATCAGGATCAACATCCAGCCCTGGAACTCCGCCGCCTGCAGAACGGCGGAGAACAGGCAGGCGAGAAAGAACGAATGATGGCCGGTCAGAAAGATATATTTATACTTGGTACAGCGGGCGATAATCAGATTGAAAATAAAGCCTAACAGTAAAATACTCATGGTTTCCACGCCCAGCATTTTCTGGGCGACGGAGACAATGGCTTCATTGTTCGGAATAACGCCGCGGATATTAAATCCGGCCTCGATAATACCGCCCAGCGGATTGAGATTGGCAACGATAACGCCTGCCCCAGCGCTCAACATCAAATAGCCTAAAATCGGCTTTAATGTGCCGGTAAGCAGTTTGTTACCGGGGGAGCGCAGCGCCACTAAACCAACAAAGGCGATAAGCCCCATTAAAAAGGCGGGTTGACTGAATATTTCCGTTAAGAAACTAAGAATAGCCTGCATGGTCGTTCCCTCTATGCTGATTAAGAGTGAGTCGCAGCAATTTTCATCAGCGCATCGGTAATATCCTCGGCGATCTTCGCTTTATGGACGTAGCTGCGAATGATGGCGACATGACAGTGGGCCGGAAATTGATTTGCCAGTTCTTTTATCGTGACGTAAAGGTCGGCTTTTTCCCCGACGGCGTTAGCAAAATCGACCGAGGCGACGTCCGCTTTGATGCCTAATTCGTCACAGATCTTTTTCACATTATTCGCAGCCATCAATGAGCTGCCAATACCGTTACCACAAACCGTTCTGATAACTAACATAATGACTACTCCATTTGTTTTTGAATGAAATGTAAGACTGAATTAACGTCATTTTCCTGCTGAAGAAAGGTCACAATATCTGACTCGATCAGCGAGGCTATCAGTTGGATCATTTTGATATGACTGTCAGCATCGGCGCCGGCGATCGCGATGACCACGGAAACCGGATCGAACTCATCGTGGCCGAAGGAGATTGGCGTGGCGGTGGTGACAAGTGAGAACCCGGTCTGTAATGCCCCTTTTTCCGGCCGGGCATGCGGCATGGCAATCCCGTCATCTATCACGATGGCGGTGCCAAAATCTTCATATACCGTCAGCATCTCGTTGACATATTCGGCGCTGCAAATCTGGCGCCTGGCAAGTAATGAACCCGCCAGTTCGATGGCCTCTTCCGCACGGGAAATATTCTGCTTAAGGGCGATTAACGACGGGTCAAAAATAATTTCCATCCTCAGCTCCTGAACGTATTCCTGTTCCTGAGTTAAATCATGACCAAATACATTGATGAAAATGATGGATGAGATCACATCCGCGGTTTTAAATATTGATGGGGATCACATCGACGGCAAAGTACCGGCAGAAAACAATATAAATAATTTATATGTTTTTCAGGCTGTTATGAAGGCTTTGTATTTTGACGCTGAAATTTGCCAGAGAAAAAGTGAGAGGTAGGGTGAATTTTTTCGCCAGAAGTGTATCGCTGGTCACAAATATCGGCGGGTCATTTTCTTAAATTTTGACGCCGCTAACAAAAAAGGCCCGCCTGAGCGAGCCTTTTATTAAAACGCGTGCCGATTACAGGCTGGAAACGTTTTCGGTCAGGTATTTTGCAACGCCTTCCGGAGAGGCGGCCATACCTTCTTTTCCTTTTTCCCACTGCGCCGGGCAGACTTCGCCGTGCTCTTCGTGGAACTGCAGGGCGTCTACCATACGCAGCATTTCGTCGATGTTACGGCCCAGCGGCAGGTCGTTAACCACCTGATGACGAACGATGCCGTTGGCGTCGATCAGGAAGGAGCCGCGCAGCGCTACGCCTTCGTCCGGATGCTCAATACCGTAAGCTTTCTGGATTTCACGTTTGATGTCAGCAACCATCGCGTATTTAACCGGGCCGATACCGCCCTGGTCTACCGGG
This sequence comes from Klebsiella pneumoniae, assembly GCF_000742135.1. Classification (GTDB taxonomy): domain Bacteria; phylum Pseudomonadota; class Gammaproteobacteria; order Enterobacterales; family Enterobacteriaceae; genus Klebsiella; species Klebsiella pneumoniae. The sequence continues at coordinate 907,777 of NZ_KN046818.1, forward strand.
GTGTTACGCCATGCGTTGTGCACGAACTCGGAGTCGAAGGAAACGCCAACCACTTCCACGCCGCGTTTCTGGAATTCTTCGTAACGTTTGTCGAACGCGATCAGCTCAGACGGGCACACGAAGGTGAAGTCCATCGGCCAGAAGAACAGAACGGTAGGTTTACCGTTGGTGTGCTGTTTGAAATTGAATTTCTCAACGATCTCACCATTACCCAGCACAGCGGCTGCAGTAAAATCCGGCGCTTGACGAGTGACCAGAACCATTTGATTCTCCTGTAATTACTAAGGTTATTTGGAACGCAACGCGGGCAAGTATAGAGCCTGCCCGGCAATAACACAAAGAGGCGCTAACAATCGTTCAGCCAGCTTTTACCTATCAATGACGTGGCTATTACAGCTGTTTGTTTTCTGCCAGGCGCATCATCTGCGGATAAAAGCGCCAGAACTGCGTCTCCAGACGGTCGTAATGGGTATCCAGATCCTGCCAGGAGTCGCGTAGCGCCTCCAAACGTGGACGGCGGCTGGCCATGCCGTTCAGCACGCGCTGAATAAAATCCATTTCCCGATAGCGCTCCAGCCAGCGCTCCGACCACAGATATTGATTGAGATTGACGAAGCGGGGCGGCGAGTCGGGCAGGATGGGGACGATCTGCCGCTCGGCGTAGCGTACGAACTCGTCCAGCGGCAGGTCAGGGGAGAGCTGCGCCCAGTGCTGGGACAGGAAATGATCCCACATGACGTCGAGGGTGATGGGGGCGACGCGGCGGGTCTGCGGGCGAAACCACTCCCGCGCCTCTTTGACTTCCGCCAGGTTGTCAGTCATCACGTCAATCCGCCGATGCATAAAGATGCCGTCGATGATCTCCGCCGGATAGTCGCCCTGCGGGTTGCCGCGCACGAAGTCGGCCATCAGGTTGCCGGGCAACGAACTGTCGGCGAGATGGGCCAGGTGCAGGTGGGCGAGAAAATTCATAAAACGACATCCTTTAAATACGAGCGGGCAGGTGGAAACACCGATGTTGCGCTGAACGGCGCCTCGGTGGCCGAATGGCATGCTGTCTGGCCGCGCGCGGCACCTTTGCCACCGGTAAGGCATTCGGTTGCCGCATGGCGGCATTCGGAATGATTTGGAATATAGATTATGTCATTCATCCGGAGGGGTAAAGGTTGCAGCCAGACCGCCCCGGCACTAGACTACCCGCCTCTTTATTCAGTCTGAGTTACCGTCATGCGCGTTACCGATTTTGCTTTTGAACTACCCGAATCTCTGATCGCCCACTATCCGATGCCTGAGCGCAGTAGCTGTCGCTTGCTCTCCCTGGACGGGCCGACGGGCGCGCTGACGCATGGCACCTTCACCGACATCCTCGATAAGCTCAATCCCGGCGATCTGCTGGTGTTTAACAACACCCGGGTGATCCCGGCGCGTCTGTTCGGCCGCAAGGCCAGCGGCGGCAAGATTGAAGTGCTGGTGGAGCGGATGCTGGATGATAAGCGCATCCTGGCCCATATTCGCGCCTCAAAAGCGCCGAAGCCGGGCGCCGAGCTGCTGCTGGGCGATGACGAGAGCATTAAGGCCACGATGCTGGCGCGTCATGGCGCGCTGTTTGAAGTGGAGTTTAACGACGAGCGCCCGGTGCTGGAGATCCTTAACGGGATCGGCCATATGCCGCTGCCGCCCTATATTGACCGCCCGGACGAAGACGCCGACCGCGAGCTCTATCAAACCGTCTATGGCACCAGGCCGGGCGCGGTAGCCGCCCCGACCGCCGGTTTGCATTTCGACGAACCGCTGCTGGACAAACTGCGCGCCAAAGGCGTTGAGATGGCGTTTGTCACCCTGCATGTGGGGGCGGGCACCTTCCAGCCGGTGCGCGTCGACAGCATTGAAGAGCACACCATGCACTCCGAATATGCCGAAGTGCCGCAGGAGGTGGTCGATGCGGTGCTGGCGGCGAAAGCGCGCGGCAACCGCGTGATCGCGGTGGGCACCACCTCGGTACGTTCGCTGGAGAGCGCGGCGCAGGCGGCGAAAGACGCGCTGATCGCGCCGTTCTTCGACGATACGCAGATTTTCATCTACCCGGGTTATCAGTACCAGGTGATCGATGCGCTGGTGACTAACTTCCATCTCCCTGAATCCACACTGATTATGCTGGTGTCGGCGTTTGCGGGTTATCAGCACACCATGAACGCCTATAAGGTGGCGGTTGAGCAGAAATATCGCTTTTTTAGCTACGGGGATGCGATGTTTATCACGTACAATCCGCAGGCTATTTCTGAGCGTCCCTGAAAAGGCCGGTACGCCGGCTTGTAGACGCCATAACGCATTTTTTAGCTACGGAATCATTCCGTGGCGAGTATGAAAACGTCGGACTGTTTTTCTGACGCAGGAGCAAGCATGAAATTTGAACTGGATACCACCGACGGTCGCGCCCGCCGCGGTCGCCTGGTGTTTGAGCGCGGCGTGGTGGAAACACCGGCCTTTATGCCCGTTGGCACCTACGGCACCGTCAAAGGGATGACGCCGGAAGAGGTGGAAGCCACCGGCGCGCAGATTATTCTCGGCAACACCTTCCACCTGTGGCTGCGCCCGGGTCAGGAGATCATGAAGCTGCACGGCGATCTGCACGATTTTATGCAGTGGAAAGGACCGATCCTGACCGACTCCGGCGGTTTCCAGGTGTTCAGCCTTGGCGATATCCGTAAGATCACCGAGCAGGGCGTCCACTTCCGCAATCCGATCAACGGCGATCCGATTTTCCTCGATCCGGAAAAATCGATGGAGATTCAGTACGATCTCGGCTCTGACATCGTGATGATCTTCGACGAATGTACGCCATACCCGGCGGACTGGGATTACGCCAAGCGCTCAATGGAGATGTCTCTGCGCTGGGCGAAGCGCAGCCGCGACCGTTTCGATAGCCTTGGCAATAAAAATGCGCTGTTCGGCATTATTCAGGGTAGCGTTTACGAAGATTTACGCGATATCTCGGTGAAAGGTCTGGTAGAGATTGGCTTTGATGGCTACGCTGTCGGCGGTTTGGCGGTTGGTGAGCCGAAGGAAGACATGCACCGTATTCTGGAGCACGTCTGCCCGCAGATCCCGGCCGATAAACCACGATACCTGATGGGCGTCGGGAAGCCGGAAGATCTGGTGGAAGGGGTACGTCGCGGTATCGATATGTTCGACTGCGTCATGCCGACGCGCAACGCGCGTAACGGCCACCTGTTCGTCACCGACGGCGTGGTGAAAATCCGCAACGCGAAGCACAAAAGCGATACCGCGCCGCTGGACGCCGAGTGTGATTGCTATACATGTCGCAATTATTCACGCGCTTACTTGCATCACCTCGACCGTTGCAACGAAATATTGGGCGCGCGTCTCAATACCATTCATAACCTGCGCTACTATCAGCGTTTAATGGCTGGTTTACGCAAGGCTATCGAAGAGGGTAAATTAGAGAGCTTCGTGACCGATTTTTACCAACGTCAGGGGCGCACCGTGCCTCCTTTGAACGTTGATTAATTTTAATAATGAGGGAATTTCAATGAGCTTTTTTATTTCTGATGCGGTAGCGGCAACGGGTGCACCGGCGCAGGGCAGCCCGATGTCTCTGATTCTGATGCTGGTGGTGTTCGGTCTGATTTTTTACTTCATGATCCTGCGTCCACAGCAGAAGCGCACCAAGGAACATAAGAACCTGATGAACTCCATCGCCAAAGGTGATGAAGTGCTGACCAACGGCGGTCTGGTCGGTCGCGTGACCAAAGTGGCGGAAACTGGCTACATTGCTATCGCGCTGAACGATACCACTGAAGTGGTTATCAAACGTGACTTCGTTGCTGCCGTTCTGCCGAAAGGCACCATGAAGGCGCTGTAATCTAACTTTTCCCAAAGGGAACTGCCGTGTTAAACCGTTATCCTTTGTGGAAGTACGTCATGCTGGTCGTCGTCATTGTCGTCGGCCTGATCTATGCGCTTCCCAACCTGTATGGTGAGGATCCGGCTGTTCAAATCACTGGCGCGCGCGGCGTCGCCGCCAGTGAGCAAACGCTGATCCAGGTCCAGAAAACTTTACAAGAAGAAAAAATAACCGCGAAGTCTGTGGCACTGGAAGAGGGCGCTATTCTTGCGCGCTTCGACACCACTGATACCCAACTGCGCGCGCGCGAAGCGCTGCTTAACGTGCTGGGTGACAAATACGTCGTGGCGCTGAACCTTGCTCCGGCAACCCCACGCTGGCTGGCGGCGCTCTATGCCGAGCCGATGAAGCTGGGTCTTGATCTGCGCGGCGGCGTGCACTTCCTGATGGAAGTCGACATGGACACCGCGTTAGGCAAACTGCAGGAACAGAACATCGATAGCCTGCGCAGCGAGCTGCGCGACAAAGGCATTCCTTACGCGACCGTGCGTAAAGAAGACAACTACGGTCTGAGCATCGTCTTCCGCGACAGCGCGGCGCGCGACCAGGCTATCTCTTATCTCAGCCCTCGCCATCGCGATCTGGTTATTTCCTCTCAGGGTGACAACAGCCTGAAAGCGGTGATGACTGATGAGCGCCTGAAAGAAGCCCGTGAGTACGCGGTTCAGCAGAACATTAATATCCTGCGTAACCGTGTGAACCAGCTGGGCGTCGCCGAGCCGCTGGTTCAGCGTCAGGGCGCTGACCGCATCGTGGTTGAGCTGCCGGGTATCCAGGATACCGCGCGTGCGAAGGAAATCCTTGGCGCGACCGCGACCCTCGAGTTCCGTCTGGTCAATACTAACGTGGACCAGTCCGCCGCCGCCTCTGGCCGCGTGCCGGGCGACTCGGAAGTGAAGCAGACGCGTGAAGGCCAGCCGGTAGTGCTGTACAAGCGGGTGATCCTGACCGGGGACCATATCACCGACTCGACCTCCAGCATGGATGAGTACAACCAGCCGCAGGTTAACATCTCGCTGGACAGCGCGGGCGGTAACATCATGTCTAACTTCACTAAGGACAACATCGGCAAGCCGATGGCGACCCTGTTCGTGGAGTATAAAGACAGCGGTAAGAAAGACGCTAACGGTCGCGCTATCCTGGCGAAAGAGGAAGAGGTGATTAACATCGCCAACATCCAGTCGCGTCTGGGTAACAGCTTCCGTATCACCGGTATCAGCAATCCGAACGAAGCGCGTCAGCTGTCGCTGCTGCTGCGTGCCGGCGCGCTGATTGCGCCGATTCAGATCGTCGAAGAGCGGACTATCGGCCCAACCCTGGGAATGCAGAACATCAAGCAGGGTCTGGAAGCCTGTCTGGCCGGTCTGGTGGTCTCTATCCTGTTCATGATCCTCTTCTATAAGAAGTTCGGCCTGATTGCGACCTCGGCGCTGATTGCCAACCTGATACTGATTGTCGGCATTATGTCCCTGATCCCGGGGGCGACGCTGACCATGCCGGGCATCGCGGGTATCGTGTTAACCCTGGCGGTGGCGGTCGATGCTAACGTTCTGATCAACGAGCGTATCAAAGAAGAGCTGAGCAACGGGCGTACCGTTCAGCAGGCGATTGACGAAGGTTATCGCGGCGCGTTCAGCTCGATCTTCGACGCCAACGTGACGACGCTTATCAAAGTGATCATCCTGTACGCGGTCGGTACCGGTGCCATTAAAGGGTTTGCGATTACCACCGGTATCGGTATCGCGACCTCAATGTTTACCGCTATCGTCGGCACCCGTGCCATCGTGAACCTGCTGTACGGCGGCAAGCGCGTTAAAAAGCTGTCTATCTGAGGAGTGCGTTGTGGCACAGGAATATACTGTTGAACAATTGAACCACGGCCGTAAAGTCTGGGACTTTATGCGCTGGGACTACTGGGCCTTCGGCATTTCAGGTTTTCTGCTGATTGTGTCGATCGCCATCATCGGCGTTCGCGGGTTTAACTGGGGGCTCGATTTCACCGGCGGTACGGTGATTGAAATTACCCTTGAGAAACCGGTCGATCTGGACCAGATGCGCGATTCCCTGCAGAAAGCGGGCTTTGAAGAGCCGCAGGTGCAGAACTTTGGCAGCAGCCGCGACATCATGGTACGTATGCCGCCGGTGCATGACGCCAACGGCAGCCAGGAGCTGGGCAGCAAGGTCGTGACGGTGATTAACGAATCGACCAGCCAGAATGCGGCAGTGAAGCGTATTGAGTTTGTCGGCCCGAGCGTCGGCGCGGACCTCGCGCAAACCGGCGCCCTGGCGCTGATTGCGGCGCTGGTCTGTATCCTGATCTACGTCGGCTTCCGCTTCGAATGGCGTCTGGCCGCCGGGGTGGTTATCGCCCTGGCGCACGACGTGGTGATCACCATGGGCGTGCTGTCGCTGTTCCATATCGAGATCGACCTGACCATCGTGGCCTCGTTGATGTCGGTTATCGGCTACTCGCTGAACGACAGTATCGTGGTATCGGACCGTATCCGTGAAAACTTCCGTAAGATCCGCCGCGGTACGCCGTATGAGATCTTTAACGTGTCGTTGACCCAGACGCTGCACCGTACCTTGATCACCTCTGGTACCACTTTGATGGTGATCCTGATGCTGTTCCTGTTCGGCGGCCCGATTCTGGAAGGCTTCTCGCTGACCATGCTGATCGGTGTTTCCATCGGTACGGCTTCCTCTATCTACGTCGCCTCCGCGCTGGCGTTGAAGCTGGGCATGAAGCGCGAGCATCTGATCCAGCAGAAGGTTGAGAAAGAAGGGGCGGATCAGCCGTCCATTCTGCCGTAATAGAGTTCAGTTGAGATAAAGCAATCCCGGCCCTTGCGGCCGGGATTTTTTTGCCCGCGACAAAACCTGCTGACAGTATGCTGTCAGGAGCCCTCCCATACACTGCCCCTGAACTCACTAACGAGCAGGAGGAAGTATGAACAACGTGATTAACTGGTTTGAAATTCCGGTCGCCGATATGGATCGCGCCGTCGCGTTTTATGAGCCGGTGATGCAAGTGTCGCTGCGTCGCGAAACCATGGACTGCGCCGAGCTGGCGGTGTTCCCGCATCAGGATCCGGCCCCCGGCGGCGCGCTGGCCAAATTTGAAGGTATCGCGCCCTCGGCGCAGGGCGCTATTATTTATCTGCATACTGATCATCTTGCCGCCACGCTGGAGCGCGTTGCCTCGGCGGGTGGGGCCTGTGTCTTCGGCCCGCTGACGCTGCCGAATGATATTGGCACCATCGCCCTGTTTACCGACAGCGAGGGCAACCGCGTCGGCCTGCACCAGCCGGCTTAACCTTAACTTTTGTGAAGTGAGACATGACCCGACGCGCCGACCGTTTATTTCAGATTGTGCAGATCCTGCGCGGCAGGCGGCTCACTACCGCCGCGCTGCTGGCGGAGCGGCTGGGCGTGTCGGAGCGTACCGTCTATCGCGATATTCGCGATCTCTCCCTCTCCGGCGTACCGGTGGAGGGCGAAGCGGGCAGCGGCTACCGGCTGCTGGCGGGCTACGATCTGCCGCCGCTAATGCTGACCACCAAAGAGTCCGAGGCGCTGATCGCTGCGATTCGGCTGCTGAAAACCTGGGGCGGTGAGGCGCTGTCGCAGTCGCTGGAATCCGCCCAGGAGAAGATGCTGGCGATCCTGCCGGAGGCGCGTCGGCGCCAGGCGGAGCAGACTCGCCTGTTTGCCCCCGATTTCGGCGCCCATCGCTATGCTAAAACCCATTTTGACGTTATCCATCAGGCCGTATCCAATCAGCAGGTATTACAGCTTCACTACCAGGATGAATCCGGTCAGGTGACGTGGCGTGAAGTGCTGCCCCTGGGGCTGTTTTTCTGGGGGGAGCGCTGGCTGCTGGTGGCCTGGTGCGAACTGCGCAATGATTACCGCAATTTTCGCCTCGACCGTTGTCTGGAGGTCAGAAGGACCAAACGTCGATTCAGCGAGTGCGCCGACCGCTCGTTAAGCGATTTTCTGCGCAAGGTCCGGTGCGAGGTGCGGGAGAAATAAAAAAGCCCGGGCAGCAGGAGCTGCGGCCCGGGCGCTGTCTTGCTGTATCAGCAATCAGAAGTTGTAGCCGACCACGAAGTAACCACCCCAGCCGGTCGAGCGAACGCTGAACGGACCATCGCCGAAGTTCAGCTTCGCATCATCAGCCCACTGGCCGCCGTTATGGAAGTAACGGGCGACGATAGAGTAGTGCCAGTGCGCGTAGTTCAGCGCCAGGATGTGGCTGGAGGCGATAGAGTTGCTGGTGCGCGCGTGCTTCCCGTTCAGATCGTAGAAGTTGTCATCGCCGAGGTCAGAACCCCAGTCGAAGTTGGTGAAGCCGATGTAGCTCAGCGAACCGCCCCACAGGTCGGTCAGCGGCACAAAGTATTTCACTTTGAAGCGATAGCCGTCCCATTCGTTTTCGTTGGACGCGCCGTAGTTCTGCCACTGGTACTTGGCGTAGACGTTCAGCGACAGGCTCATTGGCAGGCCGGTATCGATATCGGTACCCAGACCCATATACCAGGTGCTCTGCTCCTGGGAGTCGTTGCGGCCCATATCGTAGATATAGTTGTTGGCGAAATACCATTCTTTGAACGGCCCGAAGCTCAGGTCGGTATTGGTCAGCTTATCGATAGAGAAACGCGGTTCGATCTCCATAAACAGCGGGGAACCTTTGTTCCAGATACCTTTTGCCGTGCTGTTGCCGCCGAAGAATACCGGGGCATCAATATAGCCGTAGAAATCAAACCAGTCTTTTTTGGCGAACGCTTCGTATTCCAGGTAGGTATCGTTACGGATCTGCGGTCCAAAACGGGTGTGGTAGCTGCCCACCACGTTAACACTCTGGTGCCACCAGTCAGACAGATACTGCGGTTTGTCGTTTTCTGCCGCGCCCGCGGCAAAAGTAGTGGAGAGCGCCACAACCGCACCCGCTGCCAGTAATGTTTTTTTCATAGTAATGCCACTGTTTAAATTGAGCCTGAAGGCGTTAAAAGAAGTGCCGAAGCGTTTCTAAATATTTCGTCTTTCTGTGGGGGTCTATTATAGGAATCATTGCTCACAAAAATACGTGTTGTTTCACATAACCAGAACATGCGTAATCGATTGCGTTCACGATTCTATGCATTTCTTGACAAAATGCTACTGAAAATCGCGCTGCAGAACGATTTCTAATGAACTCTTGCGAAAAGTTGTAAGTGGATAAGAACGACGGGGCAGGACGTAGCCGGGCGGGGCAGGCCCGGCTGAAGGCTTACTGGGCGGCGGCGGGCTGGATATCGTGTACGCGAATAAAACCGACTTTATCTGGCGTTACATTGAGGCGCAACGGGATATCGACATCGCTGGGGGCGAGGGTGCTGGCCGGCGCGCTAATCAGCTGATCCTGAACATTGACTTCCTGATAGCTATGGGTGGTGCCGGTGATCTGTCCGGAAGCGACGGTGGCGGTAAAGGCCGGCAGCGGATCGTTGGATTCGCCCTGAATGCGTAAGGTCAGGCGTGACCCATCGCCATCCGGGGTAATACTGCCCACCGACATGCGCAGGGTGCCGATCTGGCTCTCCAGCCGCGCCGGGGTCTTGGCCTCCGGCAGCAGATAGACGCCGCGGGTGGATTTGGCGTTCAGCGCGTTTTGCTGGGTGATTTTGATAGTTTGCTGGTTGAGCTGGGTCATCTCCTGGCTCAGCGTACTCACGCTCTGGTGCATCTGGCGGATTTCGCTTTGCTGGGCGCAGGCGGTCAGGGTGAACAGGCAGCCCGCGATGGCGAGCTTCAGGTAACGTCTTGTCATGGTCAGGATTCCGTTTACAGAGGATGCTTAATGGTAGCCAAACCGGCCTCATCTCCCATAGATCCTTTGTCTCAAAAGCTCTTTCTTTGTAGTCCGGTCACTTCGCGGTAAACTACTCTTCAGTTTAACTACCTGTCAGGACGCGCTATGCATTGCCCTTTCTGTTTCGCCGTGGATACCAAAGTGATCGACTCTCGTCTGGTGGGGGAAGGCTCTTCCGTGCGTCGCCGTCGGCAGTGCCTGGTCTGTAATGAACGCTTTACCACCTTCGAAGTGGCGGAGCTGGTGATGCCGCGGGTGGTGAAGAGTAACGATGTGCGCGAACCCTTCAACGAAGACAAGCTGCGCAGCGGGATGCTGAAAGCGCTGGAGAAACGTCCGGTTAGCGCCGACGACGTGGAAATGGCGGTCAACCATATCAAGACTCATCTGCGCGGCACCGGCGAGCGCGAAGTGGCCAGCAAAATGATCGGCAACCTGGTGATGGAGCAGCTGAAAAAGCTGGATAAAGTCGCCTATATTCGCTTCGCGTCGGTCTATCGCAGCTTCGAAGATATTAAAGAATTCGGCGAAGAGATCGCCCGCTTACAGGACTAAGCCATGCAGGACGAAATGTACATGGCGCGTGCGCTGAAGCTTGCCGCGCGCGGTCGCTTTACTACCCATCCTAACCCTAACGTCGGCTGCGTCATTGTGAAAGACGGCGAGATCGTCGGCGAGGGGTTTCACTATCGCGCCGGCGAGCCGCATGCTGAAGTGCACGCCCTGCGCATGGCTGGCGAAAAGGCGCGCGGCGCCACCGCCTACGTCACTCTTGAGCCCTGCAGCCACCATGGCCGTACGCCGCCATGCTGCGATGCGCTGATTGCCGCCGGCGTCAGCCGCGTGGTCGCCGCGATGCAGGATCCGAACCCGCAGGTGGCGGGGCGCGGTTTGTATCGCCTGCAGCAGGCCGGCATTGAGGTCAGCCATGGGCTGATGATGAACGAAGCGGAAGCGCTGAATAAGGGCTTTCTGAAGCGGATGCGCACCGGTTTTCCCTGGGTGCAGCTGAAGCTGGGCGCCTCGCTGGACGGCCGCACGGCGATGGCCAGCGGCGAAAGCCAGTGGATCACCTCCCCGCAGGCGCGACGCGACGTGCAGCGTCTGCGCGCCCAGAGCCATGCCATCCTGACCAGCAGCGCCACCGTGCTGGCGGACGATCCGGCGCTGACCGTGCGCTGGCAGGAGCTGAGCGCCGATACCCAGGCGCTTTATCCCGAAGAGAATTTGCGCCAGCCGCTGCGCGTCGTCATCGACAGCCAGAACCGCGTCACGCCTGAGCATCGTATTGTGCAGCAGGCGGGGGAAATGCTGTTTGCCCGCCTGCGCGCCGATGAACGGCAGTGGCCGGAAAGCGCCCGCACGCTGCTGGTTCCGGAGCATAACGGCCATCTCGATCTGGTGCTGCTGATGATGCTGCTCGGCAAACAGCAGATCAACAGCGTCTGGGTTGAGGCAGGGGCCACGCTTGCCGGGGCGCTGCTGCAGGCGGGCCTGGTCGACGAGCTTATCGTCTATATTGCGCCTAAACTGTTAGGCAATGCGGCGCGTGGATTATGCGCGCTGCCGGGGCTTGAAGAGCTGAGCCAGGCCCCCCATTTTAAATTCAATGAGATACGTCAGGTTGGCCCGGATGTCTGCCTGCATTTAACCACTGCGTGAGGCTTTCCTGATTATTAGGAAGCAGCGCTCAGAATAATATGATAAAATCCGCCCCCCTTGCGGGGCACATGAACCCGAAGGAAGAGTATGAACATTATTGAAGCTAACGTTGCTACCCCGGACGCTCGCGTCGCCATCACCATTGCGCGTTTCAACAACTTTATCAATGACAGCCTGCTGGAAGGCGCGATTGACGCCCTGAAACGCATTGGCCAGGTAAAAGATGAAAACATCACCGTCGTTTGGGTTCCAGGCGCGTATGAGCTGCCGCTGGCGGCTGGCGCACTGGCGAAAACCGGTAAATATGACGCGGTGATCGCGCTGGGGACGGTGATTCGCGGCGGTACCGCCCACTTTGAATATGTGGCAGGCGGTGCCAGCAATGGCCTGGCGCATGTCGCTCAGGACAGCGAAATCCCGGTAGCCTTTGGTGTTCTGACCACTGAAAGTATTGAACAAGCCATTGAGCGCGCTGGCACCAAAGCCGGTAACAAAGGCGCAGAAGCTGCGCTGACCGCGCTGGAAATGATTAACGTATTGAAAGCCATCAAGGCCTGATTTTTGTAAGGGGAATTCCGTGAAACCTGCTGCTCGTCGCCGCGCCCGTGAGTGTGCCGTTCAGGCGCTCTACTCCTGGCAGTTGTCCCACAACGACATCGCTGATGTCGAATACCAGTTCCTGGCGGAACAGGACGTAAAAGATGTTGATGTTCTGTATTTCCGCGAACTGCTGTCCGGAGTGGCGACTAACAGCGCGTACCTCGACGGCCTGATGAAGCCCTACCTGTCCCGCCAGCTGGAAGAGCTGGGCCAGGTTGAAAAAGCGGTGCTGCGTATCGCGCTGTTTGAGCTGTCCAAACGTGATGACGTACCGTATAAAGTGGCCATCAATGAAGCTATCGAACTGGCGAAAACCTTCGGCGCTGAAGATAGCCACAAGTTCGTTAACGGCGTGCTGGACAAAGCGGCTCCGGTAATTCGTCCCCACAAGAAGTAAACTGCAGGCCGGGTTTTGCGAGGGTCGCCTCGCAGCCCGGCCTTATTTATTATTTTGCTGAGGCATAACGTATGGCATGCGGCGAATTCTCCCTGATTGCCCGTTATTTTGATCGCGTTAAAAGCGCCCGCCTTGATGTTGAAACCGGCATCGGCGATGACTGCGCGCTCCTGCATATTCCCGAGAAAAAAACGCTGGCAATCAGCACCGACACCCTGGTGGCGGGCAATCACTTCTTACCCGATATCGACCCTGCCGACCTCGCTTATAAAGCGCTGGCGGTGAACCTGAGCGACCTCGCGGCGATGGGCGCGGAGCCGGCGTGGCTCACGCTGGCGCTGACCTTGCCGGAGGTGGATGAAGTCTGGCTGGAAGCCTTCAGCGACAGCCTGTTTGTCCAGCTGGACTATTACGATATGCAACTGATTGGCGGCGACACTACCCGTGGCCCGCTCTCCATGACGCTGGGTATCCACGGCTTTGTGCCGCCGGGACGCGCCATGAAACGCGCTGGCGCGAAGCCGGGGGACTGGATCTATGTTACCGGCACTCCGGGAGATAGCGCCGCCGGTCTGGCTGTACTGCAGAATCGTCTAACGGTGGATGAACCGTCTGACGCCGACTACCTGCTGGCCCGTCATCTGCGGCCGATGCCGCGCGTGCTGCAGGGCCAGGCGCTGCGTGACCTGGCGACATCGGCTATCGATCTTTCCGACGGACTGATCTCCGATCTGGGCCATATTCTTAAAGCCAGCGGCTGCGGGGCACGTATCGATCTCGATGCCATGCCGTACTCCGACGCGGTGCTGCGCCAGGTTGATTCTGAGCAGGCGCTGCGCTGGGCGCTCGCCGGCGGGGAAGATTACGAGCTGTGCTTTACCGTACCGGAGCTGAACCGCGGGGCGCTGGACGTGGCTCTTGGCCATCTTGGCGCGCGTTTTACCTGTATCGGACAGATTGCGCCGGAGAGCGAAGGGCTGCAGTTTATCCGCGACGGTAAGCCGGTCGCGCTTGATTTAAAGGGATACGATCACTTTGCGTAGTCGAGACGAGGCGCTTAGCCGCCTGAGTATGCGTAATCCGTGGCATCTGCTGGCGACCGGCTTTGGTAGCGGCTTAAGCCCGGTGGTGCCGGGGACGATGGGCTCGCTGGCGGCGATCCCGTTCTGGTATCTGATGACCTTTCTCCCCTGGCAGCTTTACTCGCTGGTGGTGATGATGAGCATCTGTATCGGCGTCTATCTGTGCCATCGCACGGCCAAAGATATGGGCACCCATGACCACGGCAGCATCGTCTGGGACGAGTTCGTCGGGATGTGGATCACCCTGATGGCGCTGCCGACCATGGACTGGCAGTGGGTGGCCGCCGGCTTCGTGATTTTCCGTATCTTCGATATGTGGAAGCCGTGGCCAATTCGCTGGTTTGATCGCAATATCCACGGCGGAATGGGGATTATGGTCGACGACATCGTCGCCGGCGTGATCTCCGCCGGCGTGCTGTACGTCATTGGCCATCACTGGCCCATCGGTCTGCTTTAACCGCCTCTCCCCGGCAACGCTACGCTGCCGGGGAACCCTCGCCCGTCACTTAAATCCCACCACCGGATGCGGCTGATACGGCGCCTCCAGCTTGTCGATCTGTTCCGGGGAGAGCGTCAAATCCACCGCCTGCAGCAGATCATCGAGCTGTTCCTGACGCGACGGGCCGATAATCGGCGCGGCGACGCCGGGTTTGCTTAACAGCCAGGCGAGAGCGACCTGGGCGCGGCTGGCGTCGAGTTCTTCCGCCACGTCCGCGAGATTCCCGGCGATCTGCGCATCGTTTTCTTCACTGGCGCTGTACAGCGATTTGCCGAACTCATCTGAGACCAGCCGGGCGGTGGTCTCACCCCAGGGGCGGGTTAGCCTGCCGCGCGCCAGCGGACTCCATGGGATCACCGCTACGCCGTTACGTTGGCACAGGGGCAGCATCTCATTCTCTTCTTCCCGGTAAATCAGGTTGTAGTGATCCTGCATGGTAACGAAGCGCGCCCAGCCGTTCTGCTGCTGGAGCGCCAGCGCCTGGGCAAACTGTCGGGCATGCATGGACGAGGCGCCGATATAGCGCGCTTTGCCGGCTTTCACCACCTCGTCCAGCGCTTCGAGCGTCTCTTCAATCGGGGTGGTATAGTCCCAGCGGTGGATCTGCAGCAGGTCGACATAGTCCATCCCGAGACGGCGCAGGCTGTCGTCGATGGAGCGCAGGATCTGCGCCCGGGAAAGTCCTTCCGCCAGATCGCCGACCTGGTGATACACCTTGGTGGCGACAACCACCTCGTCACGGCGGGCAAAGTCGCGCAGGGCGCGGCCAACGATCTCTTCGCTGCTGCCGTCGGAGTAGCTATTTGCGGTATCGAAGAAGTTGATGCCGCCTTCAATGGCGTGCTGGATAAGCGGGCGGCTGCTCTCTTCCGGAAGCGTCCAGGCGTGTCTGCCGCGGTCCGGCTCGCCGAAGGTCATGCAGCCGAGGCAGAGTCGGGAAACACGTAAGGCAGTATCACCGAGGGGGATATAGTGCATAGTGCGCTCCTGCTATTCATCAAGGGTATCCCTTAAGCATAGCAGGAGCGGAAGGGGCAATTATGCCAGCCAGTCGCGGATTTTGGCTTCAATACCGGCGGCATCGAGGCCGAGGTCGGCGCGGATCTCTTCCTGAGTGCCCTGAGGAATAAAATAATCCGGCAGGCCAATATTGAGCACCGGTACTGCCCGGCGGTGGGCCATCAGCACTTCGTTCACGCCGCTGCCGGCGCCGCCCATGATGGCGTTCTCTTCCAGCGTCACCAGCGAGTCGTGCTCGCCGGCCAGCTGGAGGATCAGCGCGGTATCCAGCGGCTTCACAAAACGCATATCCACCAGGGTGGCGTTGAGTTTGTCCGCTACCGCCGCGGCTTCCGGCAGCAGGGTGCCAAAGTTGAGGATCGCTATTTTCTCGCCCTGACGTTTCACCACCCCTTTGCCGATCGGCAGCGATGCCAGCGGCTCGAGCGTCGCGCCGGTGCCGCTACCGCGCGGATAGCGCACCGCGCAGGGGCCGTCGCTGTAGTGGTAGCCGGTGTACAGCATCTGGCGACATTCATTTTCATCGCTCGGGGTCATTACCACCATATCCGGAATACAGCGCAGGAAGGAGAGATCGAACGCTCCCTGATGCGTCTGGCCGTCTGCGCCGACGATCCCGGCGCGGTCGATAGCAAACAGCACCGGCAGCTTCTGGATAGCCACATCATGGATCACCTGATCGTAGGCTCGCTGCAGGAAGGTGGAGTAGATCGCCACCACCGGCTTGTAGTCGCCAATCGCCAGCCCGGCGGCGAAGGTGACCGCATGCTGCTCGGCAATGGCGACGTCAAAGTACCGATCGGGGAATTTCTTCGAAAACTCCACCATCCCTGAACCTTCGCGCATCGCCGGCGTGATCGCCATCAGCTTGTTGTCTTTGGCCGCCGTTTCACACAGCCAGTCGCCGAAGATTTTCGAATAGGAAGGGAGGCCGCCGCTGCTTTTGGGCAGTACGCCGCTGGTATGGTCGAATTTTGGCACCGCATGGAAGGTGATCGGGTCTTTCTCGGCGGGCTCATAGCCGCGGCCTTTTTTGGTCATAATATGCAGGAACTGCGGGCCTTTCAGGTCGCGCATGTTCTTCAGCGTGCTGACCAGACCGAGCACGTCATGGCCATCCACCGGGCCAATGTAGTTAAAGCCCAGCTCTTCAAACAGCGTGCCCGGCACCACCATCCCTTTGATATGCTCTTCGGTACGCTTAAGCAGCTCTTTAATCGGCGGCACCCCGGAGAAGACCTTTTTGCCCCCTTCGCGCAGGGTGGAGTAGAGCTTACCGGAGAGCAGCTGCGCCAGATGATTGTTCAGCGCGCCGACGTTCTCGGAAATCGACATTTCATTGTCATTCAGCACCACCAGCAGGTCGGGTTTGATATCCCCGGCGTGGTTCATCGCCTCAAACGCCATGCCGGCGGTGATCGCCCCGTCGCCAATGACGCACACCGCGCGCCGCTGCTTATCCTCTTTCGCGGCGGCGATAGCCACCCCGATACCCGCGGAAATGGAAGTGGAGGAGTGACCGACGCTCAGCACGTCATACTCGCTTTCACCGCGCCACGGGAAGGGATGCAGGCCGCCTTTCTGACGAATGGTGCCGATTTTGTCCCGGCGACCGGTCAGAATTTTATGCGGGTAGGCCTGATGGCCGACGTCCCAGATCAGGCGATCGAACGGCGTGTTATACACGTAGTGCAGCGCCACGGTCAGTTCCACCGTGCCGAGGCCAGAGGCAAAGTGACCGCTGGAACGGCTGACGCTGTCCAGTAGATAGCGCCGCAGCTCATCACATAGCTTCGGCAGGCTCTCTTTTGGCAACAGGCGCAACTCCTGGGTGGAATCTACCAGCGCCAGGGTCGGGTATTTGGCAATATCAAAACTCATCAGAGACTCATTTTTTGTTTATTTATCGCGCTGAATAATGTAATTCGCGAGCGCTTCCAGTGCCGAAGTATCCAGAGATTGTGCGGCCAGCTCATCTAACGACCGGCGGGCATCAGCGATCAGGTCGTGCGCTTTCTTCCGGGCTTGCTCAAGACCCAGGAGGGCGGGATAGGTGCTTTTACCCAATTGCTGGTCGGCACCCTGACGTTTGCCAAGGGTCGCAGTATCCCCTACCACGTCGAGAATGTCATCCTGGACCTGGAAGGCAAGACCGATATTTTCCGCATAGCGATCCAGCGCGGGCAGGGCAGCGCGGCCGCGTTCGCCGGCGCTCAGGGCTCCCATCCGGACGGCGGCGCGGATCAGGGCGCCCGTTTTGTGGCGATGGATACGCTCCAGCGCCTGTAAATCAACCTGCTGTCCCTCGGCCTGCAGATCCAGCGCCTGGCCGCCGCACATGCCCGCCACGCCGCTGGCCTGCGCCAGTTCGGAAACCATCGCCAGCCGGTCCCGGTCAGGAACGTCGACCATCGGCGCATCACTCAGTATAGAGAACGCCAGCGTTTGCAGGGCATCTCCCGCAAGAATTGCGTTGGCTTCGCCAAATTTAATATGGCAGGTCGGCAGGCCGCGGCGCAGATCGTCATCATCCATCGCCGGCAAATCATCATGCATCAGGGAGTAGGCATGAATGCATTCGACCGCCGCGGCAGGAGCATCCAGCGTGGTACGGCACACGCCGAACATCTCGCCGGTGGCGTAGACAAGGAAGGGACGCAGGCGTTTACCGCCTAACAATGCGCCATAATGCATCGCTTCCACCAGCGGAGTGTTCTGAAAGGGCTGCGGGGCGATGAAACGGCGCAGCGCTTCGTTTGCCTGTTCCACACAGGCCTGCAATTGTTGCGGGAAATCCATTTATTCAGCGTCCGGCGTAAAAGGCGTGGTCGGGGAATCTTCACTATCCGCCAGCAGGATCTGCACGCGCTGTTCGGCCTTCTGCAGCTGACTTTGCCCCTGGCGCGCCAGCTGTACGCCGCGCTCAAATTCGCTTAGCGCTTCCTCTAACGGCAAATCGCCGCTTTCCAGACGGTTAACGATCTGCTCCAGTTCGCCCAGAGCAGTTTCAAAGCTGGCCGGGGCCTCATTTTTCTTTGGCATAGTGAATGTAGACTCTTGTTATGTCGCGACGGCAATACCGGGTATGGTAACGAAGTCACGCGTGTAAGCAAATAACGCGCAATGGTGATATACTCCGCGCCCAGGATGCAGGCACCGGTGTGCGCTGCTTTACAACTTTTGCTTATAGCCCCGTCGGGCTTGCCAACGAACTATTGTCGCTATGAAGTTTATCATTAAATTGTTCCCGGAAATCACCATCAAAAGCCAATCTGTGCGGTTGCGCTTCATTAAAATCTTAACCGGGAACATTCGTAACGTTCTCAAAAACTATGATGAGACGCTGGCCGTCGTCCGTCATTGGGATCATATCGAAGTTCGCGCGAAAGATGAAAATCAGCGCCCGGCTATTCGCGATGCGCTGACCCGTATCCCCGGCATCCACCATATTCTGGAAGTCGAAGACGTGCCGTTCACCTCGCTGCACGATATTTTCGAGCAGACGCTGCCGCTGTGGCGCGAGGCGCTGGAAGGCAAAACCTTCTGCGTGCGAGTGAAGCGTCGCGGCAAACATGAATTCACCTCAATTGAAGTGGAACGCTACGTCGGCGGCGGCCTGAATCAGCATATTGAAACGGCGCGCGTGAAGCTGACCGACCCGGACGTCACCGTCAATCTCGAGATTGAAAACGATCGCCTGCTGCTGGTGAAAGGCCGCTATGAAGGCATCGGCGGTTTCCCGATCGGCACCCAGGAAGATGTGCTGTCGCTGATCTCCGGCGGCTTTGACTCCGGCGTCTCCAGCTACATGCTGATGCGCCGCGGCTGCCGCGTTCATTACTGCTTCTTTAACCTTGGCGGCGCCGCCCATGAGATTGGCGTCCGTCAGGTCGCGCATTATCTGTGGAACCGCTTCGGCAGCTCACACCGCGTTCGCTTTGTGGCGATTAACTTTGAGCCAGTAGTCGGCGAAATCCTTGAAAAAGTGGACGACGGCCAGATGGGCGTCGTGCTCAAGCGCATGATGGTCCGCGCCGCGTCAAAAGTCGCGGAACGCTATGGCGTGCAGGCGCTGGTCACCGGCGAAGCGCTCGGCCAGGTCTCCAGTCAGACCCTCACTAACCTGCGCCTGATCGATAATGTCTCCGATACTCTGATCCTGCGCCCGCTGATTTCGCACGATAAAGAGCACATCATCGACCTGGCGCGTGAGATCGGCACGGAAGATTTTGCCCGCACCATGCCGGAATATTGCGGCGTGATCTCCAAGAGCCCGACCGTGAAGGCGGTGAAGGCGAAGATTGAAGCGGAAGAAGAACACTTCGATTTCAGCATCCTTGATAAAGTGGTGGAAGAGGCGAGCAATATCGATATCCGCGAGATCGCCCAGCAGACGGAAGAGACGGTGGTGGAAGTGGAAACCGTGACCGGCTTTGGCGCCAATGACGCGATCCTCGACATTCGCTCCATCGACGAGCAGGAAGACAAGCCGCTGAAGGTCGAGGGGGTTGAGGTTGTTTCCCTGCCGTTCTACAAGCTAAGCACCAAATTTGGCGATCTCGATCAGAGCAAAACCTGGCTGCTGTGGTGCGAGCGCGGGGTGATGAGCCGTCTGCAAGCGCTTTATTTGCGCGAGCAGGGCTTCAACAACGTGAAAGTTTATCGCCCGTAACAGGTTGTTATGATGCAAAAGGCCTTCCCTAATGGAAGGCCTTTTTACTATTGGCAGGGGAGTGTATTAGCGCAGGGTCAGCGCCAGGTCATTGAGCTGATCGATGACAATATTCCAGCCCTCGAAAAATCCCATCTGCTCATGCTGCTCGCGGGTTTCATCATCGGCATGCAGCACCGTAGCCGTATAGCGACACCCGACCTGTTCATCGGCAAAGGTGATGATGGCCGTCATCGCGAAGGGGGAAACGGCGGGGCGATAATCCGCCGTCAGCATCGAGGTCATGACGATTTTTTGTTGCGTGATAACCTCAAGAAAACAGCCGGGGTTATCGCTGCGTTCACCGTCAGGCCCGTGCATCACGGTGTGAAAGGCCCCGCCGGCGCGAAAATCAAAGGCCAGAACCTCGGTTTGCCAGGGCTTCGGGCACCACCAGGTTCGGAGTAATGCCGGGTCGGCCCACGCGCGCCACAGGGCTGGGGCGGGCGCGCTGAGCAGGCGGCTGATTACAAGATCGCGAGAATCGGTTGCGCTCCGGGACATGCTGCGACTCCTCAGGAAAAGGGGAGCCAGCCCGCGGCGCGGACCGGCTATCAGGCTTCGTAGTAATTATAGATGCCAGCGGCCATCACCAGCTGTGAGGCGACCTCATACGCTTTCTCGCGCCCCACCAGCAGATCGATCATTTTCAGGGCGAAATCAATCGAAGTCCCCGGACCCTGGCTGGTTAACAGATTCACCCGCGGATCCCAGACCACTCTTTTATCCTGCCACTGCTCGGCGGGGATATGTTCCTTCAACGCCGGAAAACCGGTCATGTTGCCGATCGGGAACAGATTATGGGGTACCAGCACGGTCGCCGGGGCGGCGCAGATGGCGGCCACAATGCGCCCAGAGAGATGAAACTGGCGGACGGTTTCCACCAGTAGCGTGCTGTCGCGGAAGCACTCTGCGCCCTTGATACCGCCCGGGAGGACGATGATATCGAAATCACCATCGGCCACCTCGACCAGCGGCGCATCCGCCAGCAGTTTGACGCCGCGCGAACAGACGATGGTCAGGCTGCCGTCGCTGGCGACGCTGGCGGTGGTCACCTTTACTCCGCCGCGGACCAGCAGGTCGATAGTGGTGACCGCTTCGGTCTCTTCGCTACCAGGGGCGAGGCAAATCAGTGCCGACGCGCTCATATTCATTCTCCTTACGCTTGATCAATTCAAATAAGCGGGCGTTTTCCGGTACGGCGACGCCGTGGGCGCGGGCGCGGTTGAGCAGAAAACCGGTGATGTAGTCGATCTCTGTATGCCGCTGGGCGCGAACGTCCTGCAGCATGGAAGAGATATTTTCTGCCGTACTTTCAATTACCTGTTCGACATAAAATAGCAGGTTTTCCGCCGAGGTATGAATACCTTCGCGCTCCATCACCGCCGCCACCTCGCGACAAATGGCCGCAACTTCCTGCGTATAGTCGCGCAGATCGCCGTTTTTACACCCTTTGAGCGCGGTCAGAGGGTTAATCACACAGTTAACCGCCAGCTTGCGCCAGATGGCCGAGTGGATATTGTTATGCCAGGCGACATCCGGCAGCACGCTCTGCAGAACTTCTGCGAGATAGCTGTAGTCCCCCTCGTAGCTTTTTGCCGGTCCGATATGCGTGGTGCCCTGGGCAACGTGGATGATGACATTCCCATCGCGCCGCGCCGCCTGGGTCGTGGAGGCCAGCAGCAACGGCTGTTTCACGCCGCGCAGCTCCTCGACGGTGCCCATGCCATTATGTACCAGCAAAATTGGCGTGGTGTCCGGCAGGATCCCGGCCAGGTGCTTTACCGCATTCGACACCTGCCAGGCCTTTAAGGTGACGATCAGCAGCTCGCTGCTGGCGAGAAAATCGGGGTCGTTGGCCGTCAGCGATTCGTTGAACACTGAGCCATCGGTTTCAATGACGTTGACGCTACAGAATGGCTGCGGTACGCGCAGCCAGCCCTGGACTTCATGTCCCTGTTTGTACAACGCGGTCAGCCATAGTTGTCCCAGCGCACCGCATCCCAGTACGGTTACTTTCATTGTTCCTCCTCATCTGCCGCTATCCCAGGCGCTGATGGCTAAAGTCTATCTCGTCGCTTTTCGCATCGTCGGACATCACGGGGAAAATAGCGCGAGCGTTGCGTAATCAGCTAAGCTTCCGGGATAACAAGTTGAGTTATGCCGCGTTGCAGGTATTATGCAACGCAAAAGAAACGGAAGGAGAGGAAAAGATGCCATCTTTCGATATTGTCTCTGAAGTTGATCTTCAGGAAGCCCGTAACGCGGTGGACAACGCGAGCCGCGAAGTCGAGTCGCGTTTTGATTTTCGTGGCGTTGAAGCCACTTTTGAATTAAACGACGCCAACAAGACCATTAAAGTGCTGAGCGAGTCTGACTTCCAGGTGAACCAGCTGCTGGATATCCTGCGCGCCAAGCTGCTCAAGCGCGGCATTGAAGGCACCTCCCTCGACGTACCGGAAGATATCGTGCACAGCGGTAAAACCTGGTTTGTTGAAGCGAAGCTGAAGCAGGGCATTGAAAGCGCGGTGCAGAAGAAGATCGTTAAACTGATCAAAGACAGCAAGCTGAAAGTGCAGGCCCAGATTCAGGGCGAAGAGATCCGCGTGACCGGTAAGTCCCGCGACGATCTGCAGTCGGTGATGGCGCTGGTGCGCGGTGGCGATCTGGGACAGCCGTTCCAGTTCAAAAACTTCCGCGACTAAGGCGGCGGGCAGACAGCAAAAAGCGGGGAATTCCCCGCTTTTTTTATACCCCTTTGATGAGCTGCTCTATCTCGAAGCGGTTGGTGACCTTGCTGTCGATTTTGATATACACCGAACGCTCCTCGGGTACCACCAGCGCCTGATGAACCCCGCTGGCGCTCAGCAGACGCGCCTGCAGCGCGCTGTCGACCACCACGCCGTCCGGCACCTCCACCCGCAGGCTGCTGACGTACGGCGGCTCGCTCATGGTGCTGGCCACCAGCAGCCACAGCATCGCCAGCAGGGCGCCCAGCAGAAACACGGTTTGCGAATCAAAGAAACCATCGACCCAGCCGCCAAGCGCGCCGCCAATCGCCACGCCGAGAAACTGGCTGGTGGAGTAGACGCCCATCGCGGTGCCTTTGTAGCCCGCCGGAGACTCCTTGCTAATTAGCGACGGCAGCAGCGCTTCCAGCAGGTTAAACGCCAGGAAGAAGAGCTGAACGCCCGCCACCAGCTCCCAGAAGTAGCCTCCGGCGCCCCAGAGGACAATTTCCGCAATCAGCAGGATGGCGACGCAGAGCAGGAAGACGCGCTTCATCTTGCGCTTCACTTCGGCGTAGATGATAAACGGCACCACCGAGATGAACGAGATAACCATGGTGACCAGGTAAATCTTCCAGTGCTCGGCGGCCGGGAAGCCGGCGGCCTCCAGTTGTCCGGGCAGGGCGACAAAAGTGGACATCAGCATAATGTGCAGGCACATGATGCCAAAGTTAAGCTTCAGCAGGCGCGGCTCCGCCAGCACCTTGCTAAAGCAGCCCTTCACCATCCCGGATTCGCGGTTAAGGACATGGTTATGGCTGTTGGGCACCACCCACAGGGTGAGCAGGATGCCGACGGTCGCCAGGATGGCGATCATCCAGAACAGCGCGTGCAGACCCAGCTGGTGGGTGACAATCGGCCCCAGCACCATGGCGATGGCGAAGGTGACGCCGAAGCTGACGCCGATAAAGGCCATCGCTTTGGTGCGGTTCTGTTCGCGGGTGAGATCGGACAGCAGGGCCATAACCGCGGCGGCGATGGCGCCGGAGCCCTGCAGGGCGCGGCCAAGAATGATGCCCCAGATGGAGTCGGTGAGCGCGGCGATGACGCTGCCGAGCACGAAGATAAGCAGGCCGCCGACGATCAATGGCTTACGGCCAATACGGTCAGATAACAGTCCGAAGGGGATCTGGAACACCGCCTGCGCCAGGCCGTAGATACCGATCGCCAGGCCAATCAGCGCTTCACTGGCACCCTGCAACGCCATGCCATACGTGGTCAGAACCGGCAGGACCATAAACATGCCAAGCATACGCAGGGAGAATACTGTCCCCAAACCCCAGGTCGCGCGCAGTTCCCCTGGCGTCATTTTGTTATCGTTCATTACCACCTCAATATAAAAACTGCGCCTAGTGTAGCGGCGGGGGGTAAGAAGCGTAAATAAATGTTTGTTTAACAGATATTACGGGGCTGTTGCGCGATGCGACAAGTTGGTAAAAATCAATAAACCAGTGGAGGGGGACTCCACTGGCGAGGGGGAAAATTAAGGTAAAGTAAAGTCAACCCACTGGCTGCCAGCGTCAGCCGATTTGACGCACTGCTCTACCCAATAGACGCCGTGCAGCCCGGCTTCGACGTCCGGATACCAGAAGTCTTGCAGGAAGGCGCGATCGTCGCGGTCCGTGGCGTCAATCGCCTGCGCATAGCGGCGATAGAGGTTGGCCCAGGCTTCGAACAGCCCTTCCGGATGGCCGCCGCCAATGCGGTCATCCGCCAGCGCGTTCGGCGACAGGTAGGGCATTCCACGTTCCAGAATGCGCGCCGGCTCGCCCTGCACCTCATAGCTGAGCTGGTTAGGATGCTCATCCCACCATTCGATGCTTGCTTTTTCGCCGACGATGCGCACTTTTTGCGAGTGCATGGCGCCGCTGTTGACCGCGCTGGTCCACATCGAGCCAACCGCGCCGTTGTCATATTCCATCAGGACAAAGGCGTTATCTTCCAGCGGCGCGCGGGAGGGAACAAAGCTCTGACGGGAGCACATCAGCCGTTTGATATTGAGCTGCGGCGCCATGGTCTCGGCGACAAACAGCGGATGGGTGGCCAGATCCCCAAGCACATAGCTGGGCCCGGCAAACTTCGGCGTTACTCGCCAGCGGGTGGATTCTGCCTGCAGCTCGACGGCCTGGTTATGGAAGCCGTGGGCGAATTGCATGTTAACGATGCGGATCTCGCCGAGCAGTCCATCGGCAATCATCTGCCGCGCCTGCTGGATCATCTGATAGCCGGCATAGCCGTAGGTGACGCCGACGATTTTGTTCTGTTTTTTGCTCAGATCCACCAGCTCGCGCGCCTCTTCGGCGGTAAAGCAGAGGGGCTTTTCGCAGATAACGTGGAGTCCCGCCTCCAGCGCCGCTTTGGTGATGGCGAAATGGGTATTGTTCGGGGTGGTGACCGAGACGACCTCGATCCCGTCAGGGCGCTGCGCCTCTTCGCGAAACAGGGTCTGGTAGTCGGCGTAGCAGCGCTCCGGCGCGATGCCCAGTTGCTCACCGAACGCGCGCCCGCGCTCGGCATCGACGTCAAGCGCGCCGGCCAGCAGGGTATAAACATTGTCACGCAGCGCCGCACAGCGGTGGCTGTAGCCGATCTGACTGGTTCCCCCGCCGCCGACCATGCCCCAGCGCAGGGAACGGGATAAGGGTTTCAGGCCGTTTAACATGGTGCTCTCCTTTTTGAAATCATTTGCACTCTGAGGCGCTCAATGCCGACGCCTGCGGCAACGCGCATCCGGATAGACTGACTTCAACTTAAGGAAATGTTTGTTCTGTTTCAATTGTGTTGTGGAATTTATTTTCCATATATGCGAGGGGGATCGAATTAGCGATAGTTTCTTTTGCGCTTGGTTGAAAAGGTGAGGGCGGGATATCGCCTGCCGGAGTCGTCCAGATTGTTGCGGGCGTTTTTTCGTTTCAAAAAATATGAAATAAATTTTCTTTATTAGCTGCTGAAGGCGGTGCAATCCGCCGATTGCACCGGGAACCAGATGCCGCTATGACGCTCCGCGCACAGACGCGGGGGAAGTTGAAGCGACGGGAGGATGACCGGCGGCAAAGATGCCCTTCGCCGCCAGGCCTGCGACGGTGAGGGCTGCCGGGATACCGAGGATCAAAAAGACGCTTTCAAAGGGCAGGTTGAGCGCCATCATCTCGGCGCCGGCAAAGGCGCTGAGAATGGCGCCGATGCGCCCGACGCCGTGCATCCAGCTGGATCCCGTCGCCCGCGCCTGTGTAGGGTAGTAGCGGGCGGAGAGGGCGTTCATGCCGGTATTCGCGCCGTTCAGGCAGGCGCCGCTGATAAACGCCAGCATACAGAGCAAGGCAAAGCTGCCCGCGGCGTAGCCCATCGCCATGGTGAACAGGCCGCCAACGGCGTAGATTATCCCCAGCGCGCGATGGGGGTTGATCCTGTCCATCAGCCAGCCGGCAAACAACGAGCCGAGGGTGCCGCCCGCCTGGTAGATCGCCGTCATGATGGCCGCCTGGCTAACGGTCATTCCTACCGCTTTAACCAGCGTTGGCAGCCAGCTGCCGAGGATATAGACCAGGAACAGCCCCATAAAGTAGACCAGCCATAGCATCAGCGAGCCGAAACCGTACTGGCGGGAGAGGACAATGCGCATCGCGTTGCCGGCCGCTGGCTGCGCCGGTAGGATAAACCTCACATTGTCGCTGATTTGTCCGGGATAGAGACGGTTAAGAATGGCGCGTATGCGCGCCGCGGGCGCTTGTTTGATCACCAGAAAACGAACCGATTCCGGCAGCAGCCAGATGAGCAGGGGGGCAAACAGCAGCGGCAGAATACCGCCGAGCGCCATCAGCGAGTGCCAGCCAAACTGGGGGATCAGCCACGATGCCGAAAATCCTCCCGCCGCCGCACCGAAGGTGAACCCGCAAAAGATGACGGTGATAATAAATGAACGCTGGCGTTCCGGGGCGTATTCCGACACCAGCGTCCCGATATTCGGCATCGCGGCGCCCAGCCCGAGGCCAGTCATAAAGCGAAAGAACATCATCTGTTCTACGTTGTGCGAGAAGGCGGTGGCGATGGTCCAGAAACCGAAGAAGAAAACGCTGTTGATGATGATTTTCTTACGTCCCAGCCAGTCGGCGAGCGGGCCGGAGAAAATCGCCCCCAGCGCGAGGCCGATCAGCGCGGCGCTGATCACCAGACCCAGCTGGTGGTTGCTTACCCCCCATTCCAGCTTTAGCGTCGGGGCGATAAAGCCCATGATCGCGATATCAAAACCATCGAGAGCGATGACGCAAAAGCCGAGAAATATAATCAGCTTCTGAAATCGGCTCAGCGGGTTACGATTTATTAACTCTCTGACATCCAGGCGTTGAGTCTGTGTCATAGCGTATTCCTTATGCGCAGGCGTGCAGGTAGGGTTGCGCGGCATCGAACAGTAACTGCGCCCGCTGAAGAGGCGGCAGGGCGCCTTGCTCGCCGTCAAGCGGCACTTCGAGAGAGACCGGCAGCGTCGCCGGCAGGGCCGACATCAGACCATGCAGATCCAGACCGCCTTCCCCCGGCACGTTGCGCGCCGAGCGGGCCTGGCGGATAAGTTCCTGCTCGCTCTCCGGCCTCTGCGCCGCGCCATCGCAGAGTTGCATATAGTTGAGATGATGCGCGGGCAGGCTGGAGAGGGCGGCGAGCGATTCTCCCGCGCGCCAGAAATGGAGAGCGTCCACCAGAATGCCGATGTCTTCCCGCCCGCTGGCGGCGATTAGTGCTTGCGCTGCGGCGATGTTGCGCAACTGGGTCCAGGGCATCGGCTCAAGATTCATGGTCAGCCCAAATGGACGACCGGCCGCGGCGAGGATGGCGAGGTTGTCAGCGCTGCGCTGAAGGTTGTCATCATTGCCGGCGACTAACACCTGTCCGGCGCCAAGACGCGCGGCGGTCTCCATAAAACGCTGCAGCCGATCGTCGAGGGTAAACCCGGGGGTCAGGCGGACGATCTCCACGTCCGACACGCGGATGCCAGTTTCCATCAACGCGGCGAGCGTCGCCCGGACGGCCGGGGTATCGCCCAGCATGTCGTAGTCCGGGTCGGTCGGTGTGGCGGGGAGCAGTCGCAGCCCAACGTGGGTAAAACCGGTTCTGGCCGCAATCCGCACCTGTTCGGGGGGAGGGACATCGAGCAGGGTCAGCGCGGCGAGCGATAGGGTACGCTTGTTCATAAAGGGCTCCGGTACAGTTGCAGGTGAAGAGAGTTAGGGGGCATCCATTCGTGGAAATCAAGTTATGTTATTGTTTATATTTGTTTTTTTGCCAGGTTTTTACCCACCAGATAGCCGAAGGTCATGGCGGGCCCGAGGGTGATCCCTCCGCTGGGGTAATAGCCGCGCATCACGCTCGACATGTCGTTGCCGATGGCGTACAGACCCGGTATCGGCTGCTTCTGTTCATCCAGCACCCGGGCGTGTTCGTCGGTTTGCAATCCGCTGAAGGTGCCCAGCGAGCCGGGCAGAATGCGCACCGCGTAGAACGGCCCTTCGCGCAGCGGTCCGAGCGTCACCTGATGGTCGCCCTGGGCGCGGTTATAGGCTGATGCCCCGCGGTGAAAATCGACGTCTTCGCCAGCGCTGGCGAAGTGGTTAAAGCGTTCAACGGTTTCCGCCAGCGCATTGGCGTCGATAGCGCACTGCTTCGCCAGCTCCGCCAGGGTGTTTCCTCGCTGCAGATAGCCGGTACGCAGCCAGGCGGTGGGGGTGAACGGGAACGGTCTGGCGTGGCCCAGGCCGTATCGACGCAGCGTACGACGATCGGCCAGCAGCCAGGCCTGCGGCGTGTCGCCCGCGGGTGTGGCCGCCAGCAGGGCGGCGATAAAGTCATGGTAAGAGTCGGCCTCGTTAACAAAACGTTTGCCGTTGGGCAGGACGGCGATCACCCCGGGTTTGGCGCGCTCCACCAGATGAGGAAACATTAGCTGCTGGCCGCTGGCCAGAGTGACGCGGGACACCGGCGCCCAGGCCAGCGGGTGGCGCAGGGAAGTGTCGAACTGGCCGCCGACGGATTCGCCAAGCCTGATCCCCTCGCCCTGATTGTCCGGCGGTGCGGCGGAGAAATGGCCATAACCCTCCGCCGCGTGAGGCACCACCTGCGCCAGCCGCTGGCGATCGTGGGGAAAACCGCCGCAGGCCAGCACCACGGCGCCTGCTTCGACGTGAATCTCCCCGCCGTCGCTGCGCAGCACCGCGCCGGACACGCCCGGCGGACCCTGCAGCAGCCGAACCACCGGGGCATTGAGCTGAAAACGCACGCCGGCGTCGAGGGCGGATCGCAGCAGACGGGCGACCAGCGCATTGCCATTGACCAGATGCTGCCCCCGTCCGGCGCGTAGCCGCTGCCAGCCGTGGCGCAGCAGGCGGCGGGCAGCATACAGCGCGGAGCGCGGCGAGCGGGTGGCATTGAAAAAATGCGCCATATCCGCGCCGCCGGCGATGCCCATCCCGCCCAGGCTAATGGTTTCCAGCGGCGGACGCAGGCGATGGAGCCAGTCGCCGAGCAGGCGGCCATCGTAGGGTTGCGCGGTGACCGACCGCCCACCGTTCGCCGCACCCGGCGACGGGTGAAAGTCCGGCATGGCGCTGCCCGAGAGAAACTGCACCGCCGTCCGCTGATGGAAAAATTCCACCATCTCCGGCCCGTAACGCAGGAAGGTTTGCAGACGAATATCGGCGGCTTCGCCCCCCATCTCATGCTGCAGATAGGTCAGCGGCGCGTCGGCTGCTTCGTCGATGCCCTCCGCCCGCGCCAGCGGGTTGCGGGGGATCCACAGCCAGCCGCCGGACCAGGCGCTGGTTCCGCCGAGCACTGACGCTTTCTCCGCCACCATGACGCTGGCGCCGTGCATCGCCGCAGTCACCGCGGCAGAGAGCCCCGCGGCGCCGGAGCCGACCACCAGCACATCCACCTTCACAGGCCCGCTCATGTTGGACTCCTTACTGCAGAGGTGAAAAAGCGGTGGGGCGCATCAGCACCGACTCGAGGCGTTCCACGGCGGCCAGTTCGCGATTTTTACGCGAGAAGGTCTGCCAGCGTTCGTCCTGGGCCATCCGCGCGCGGCGCACCAGACGATCGTCCAGGCTTTCATAAGCCCAGATGTGCACTACCTGATTGACCACGCCGATCTCGGTAAAAAAGAAGCCGATTAGCTGGCCGAGATGGTCGGTTTGCACCGCCAGGGCATCGCTTTGGTACAGCGCCAGCCAGTCGGCCATTTTCAGCGGATTGATGGTGTACGTGCGTTTTTCGTAGATCATGATGTTTTCCTGATTAGTGGGTGGAGTGTTGTGCCAGATGGCAGGCGGCGAGATAGCCAAACGTCAGCCCTGGGCCGAGGGTGATGCCGGGGCCCGGATAGGTGCCGGCCATCAGCGAATCCATGTCGTTTCCCACCGCGTACAGCCCCGGGATGGGGTTTCCTTGGGTATTGACGACCTGGGCATCGGCGGTGGTGACCAGGCCCCGTGAGGTCCCCAGATCGCCGGTATAAAGTTTGATGGCATAGAACGGCGCGCTGAGCAGGGGGGCATTACAGGCGTCAGGCTGATGGCCCGGATCGCCCATCGCCCGGTTATAGCTGTTGCCGCCTTTAGCAAATTCCCGATCCACGCCCTGCGCGGCGTCGCGGTTGTAGCGGGCTACCGTTTCGCTCAGGGTTTGGGCATCCAGACCAAGCTGTTGCGCCAGCGCGGCCAGGGTATCGGCTTTGTGCAGATAGCCAGCGGCGACCAGGGCGTCATTATTGACCGGCGCCGGGCGCGCCAGTCCGAGGCCATAACGCTTCATCGCCTGGGCGTCGCAGAGTAAAAAACACGGGGCATTTTCCGCTGCATCCTGCATTGCGCTGGCGAAATGGTGATAGGAGCTGGACTCGTTGACGAAGCGTACCGCCCGCTGATTGACGGCAATCACGCCCGGTTTTGCGCGATCGGTTACCAGATGGGGGAAGCGCTCCTCGCTGCCGTCGGCCCGGGTCAGCACCGATACCGGCGCCCAGAAAAAGTTGGAGGCCCGATCGGCTCCCTCGCGAGCGTTAAGCGCCGCCGCGAGATGCAGCGCGGCGCCATCGTTGGCCGGCGGCGACATGGTGAAGTGTTCGCGGGTATGTGGCCGATAGCGCGCCGCCAGCGCGCCCGCGGCGAAGCCGCCTGCGGCCAGCACCACCCCGCGGCGGGCGTGCAGCGTCTCTCTTTGCCCCTGATACTCAATCTCCACCCCGTGGACCGCGCCTTGCGCTTCGCACAGCGCCAGAACATTGACATTCAGCCGCAGGTTCATGCCTTTACGCAGCGCCGTTGTCGCCATGCGGGCTATCAGCGCATTGCCCATCGCCAGGCGGGTGCCGCGAGGGTACTTCACCCGGTCGCGGGCGTAGCGCAGCAGCAGCCGGGTGCAATGGGCCAGGGAGCGCAGCGAGCGGCGCATGTCGAGAAAATGTTGAATATCGACGCGGTTGACCATCATCCCGCCAAACAGCAGCATCCCCGGCGGCGGTGAACGCAGGTCGCGAAACGCGTCCCCCAGTTCACGACCGTCATACTCCACCACCTCCAGCGCACGACCGACGTCGACTGCGCCGGGTTCATCCGGATAGTAATCGGGCGAGAGCGGACGCAGGCTGTACTTTACTGCCCCCTCACGCTCGAGAAAGGCCAGCGCCTCCCGCCCGGCGCTGACAAACGCTTCGGCAAGATCTTCGCGGTACTGGCCCTCGCCGATAATGGTTCGCAGGTAGGTTTTCATCGCCTCGGCGCTACCGCTTTTGCCCTCGGCGCGCGCCTGGTCGGTATCGTGCAGCCACACGGCGCCGCCGGAGATGGCCGAGGTGCCGCCGAACTGGCCGGCTTTCTCCAGCATCAGCACCGACAGCCCTTTACAGCAGGCGGTGACCGCGGCGGCAAAACCGGCCGCGCCGCTGCCGATGACGATCACATCCCAGCTCTTCATGCCGCCGCTCCCTGCTCCTGCGGGATGGCGCCGATAAACTGGCCCATCAGCCTCATCTGCGCCAGCGCCATTTCCGGCCCGGTCTGTACTTTGCAACCACGTGCGGCGGCGAAAGTGAGCAACGGCGTCATCACCGGGGCGGTGACAACGTCGGCCACATGAGTGGTGCTGTCGAGCGTATCCAGAAGCGCCTGCGGTAGAGGCAGCTCATCAAATCCGGCCATGCCGGCCGGTGAGCCATTAACCAGTAGATCGAGGCCGTAAA
Organism: Klebsiella pneumoniae; assembly: GCF_000742135.1. Classification (GTDB taxonomy): domain Bacteria; phylum Pseudomonadota; class Gammaproteobacteria; order Enterobacterales; family Enterobacteriaceae; genus Klebsiella; species Klebsiella pneumoniae. The sequence continues at coordinate 939,542 of NZ_KN046818.1, forward strand.
GGGTGTCTGGCAGCGCGCTCAGTTGCACCGCCGGAAAGGCCTCAGCCAGAAGGTCATGCAGGCGCTGCCGGGTGGCCGGGGTTTGATCGTGCAGGGCCAGCCGACGGATCCCCGCCTCGCACAGTCCCCAGGCGATGGCGCTGCCGACGCCGCCGCAACCGGAGAGCAGCGCCTGCTTACCTGCCGGCTGAAAACCCTGCGCCTCGGCGGCGAGCTGAAAGCCGACGCCGTCCAGCATATCGCCCTGCAGGCGGCCATCCGCCAGCTTGCGGATCACATTGACGGCGTTGAGTCGGCGGGCGCGCGGCGTGAGGTCGTCGACCAGCGCGGCGGCGCGCTGCTTATGCGGCACCGTCACCAGCACGCCGGTCATGTTCTGCCAGCCGCGCAGGGCGTTTAGGTAGGCGGCCACCGCGTCCGGGACGATATCCACCGGGATCATGACGCTGTCCATGTGCTGTTCGGCAAAGTAGCGGTTGAAGTTATCTGGCGATTTCACCTGGGCGATCGGATGACCAATCACGGCGACAACCTGGGTAGTTCCACTGACCATTTCAAACCTCATTTGTTAAATGAATGTTGTGAAAGTATTTCAGTGGAAGCTGGGAGCGACAACGAAGAATTCGGACATGTTGGTTGTTAATCGCACCATCGCTGCGATAATCGCAGGAAATCGATAATGATGTTGCAAAAATGTGAGCGAATATGCAAAACACCATTCATCCACGCGATCTGATCGTCGGTTTACAAAAAGGGCTGGCGCTAATTCAGCTTTTTTCCAAAACCTGCCCAAAGCTCACCGTCGCCCAGACGGCGAAAATGAGCGGCCTGACGCAAAGCGCCGCGCGACGTTTTCTGCTGACGCTCCTGCATGAGCGCTATCTGCAAACCGACGGGCGCTATTACTGGCTTACCCCGAAGACGCTGCGGCTTGGCCAGGCCTATGTCGATTCGGCGCAGTTTCCCCGCATGGTACGGCCGATTGTCGAATACATTGCCAGCCGGACCGAAGAGCATGCCTCGGTGGGGGTGGTTGATGAAGATGAACTGGTCTATATCGCCCGCAGTCGGCATACGCCGTTCAACTCTACGTCGGTGCGGCTTGGGGAGCGGGTGCCCATTTTCTGTACCGCCGGGGGGCGATTGTGGCTGGCTTCGCTGCCGGAAGCAGAGTGTGAGACCGTCCTGCAGCGCATAACCCGGGAACAACGTACCCCCTATACGGTGACCGATATCGCGTCGCTGATGGAGAAAATCGCCCAGGTACGGCGCCAGGGATACGCCACCATTGAGCAGGAGTTTGAGATTGGCATGCTGGTGCTGGCGGTGCCGTTAACCGACAGGGAAGGGACCTGGTGGGGGGCGCTGAGTCTGACCAGTCATCAATCGCGCACTTCGCTGGAAGCGTTATGCCGCGATCACCTCGATCTGCTCTACAGCGCGCAGGCGATGCTGGTGGGTTAAACAGGGCAGCCAGTGGCGCTGCCCTAAGATAGACGTCGCTTAGGCCGACGCTTTGGTCAGAAAGGTGTTCCAGTCGCTGGCCGCGTTATTCACGAAAGTATTCCAGCTGTTGCCGGCGGTGTTAACAAAGCTTCCCCAGTTTTCCTTTCCGGCGGTCACAAAGGTTTCCCAGTTTGACTGTCCGGTCAGGAAGGAACCAAACGCCATCGCGCTGTCGCCGACGAAGGAGGCAAATGCGGTGCCGGAGGTCAGAACAAAAGAGGTGAAGCCGACGCCAGAGTTGGCGACAAAGCTGGCGAAGCCGCTGGCTGCGCCGAACAGATTAAAGCCACCGGAGATATACTCCATTTCGTTCAGTGTTAACTCTTTCATTGCAATTCCTTGTAGTGATTATTTCCCAAAGGGGCTAGAGCCCCGGCGAAAGGTAGCATTGCAGGACCGTGCGGCGCGAGTGATGCCCGATGCGTACTGGCTCAATTTTTCCTCATTTTTTGATATGAAAGATAGCGGGAAAGCGATGGGGGAGGGGAGGGAAGTATGAAATGAGAAAGAATCCGGTGAGGGAACAGAAAAGAAAAGCCCCGTAAAAACGGGGCCTTAGAGCGTACTGGAGTGCGTAATTATCTCACGTAAGCCAGCAGACTATGTGAATCCGGCACCATAAAGTCAACGGACATCATCACGGACAGCGCGGTGATGGCGACGATAGAAAAGACGAACAGCTTACGCGCCCAGACTTTATCATCGGCCACTTTATAGCCACGCAGCGCCATGCCCAGCCACCAGACGCTGACCGCTGCCGCCACGACCAGGTATTTATACCCGGCGTAGCCGCCCAGCGAGAGCATCAGGGTTGCCACGGCAAAGGCGACGATGTACAGCGTAATATGGTTTTTGGCGACCGAAATGCCTTTCACCACCGGCAGTACCGGAATATTCGCCGCCTGATAATCCTTAAAGCGGAAAATCGCGATGGCGTAGGAGTGAGGCATCTGCCACAGGCTAAAGATAGCCAGCAGGATCGCCGCACCGCTGTCGAAATCACCGGTGACCGCGCAGTAGCCAATCACCGGCGGCGCAGCGCCGGAGAGTGAGCCAATCAGCGTGCCGTAGACGGAGTGGCGTTTCATGTACAGGCTGTAGACGCCGACATAAACCACGAACCCCATCACCCCCAGCCAGCAGGCCAGCGGGTTAGCGCCGAACCACAGCAGCATGAAGCCAGCAATACCCAGCAAGGTGGCGTACACCAGCGAAGCTTCTGGCGAGATCAGCCCTTTGACCAGCACCCGGTTTTTCGTCCGTTCCATCTTACGATCGATGTCCCGGTCGATGTAGTTGTTGAATACACAACCCGAGGCGACCACCAGGGATACTCCAAGGAGCGTCCAGACGAACAGCGGATAGTCGATGTGGCCTTTGGAGGCCAGCAGGAAACCGCCGATCACGGAGATCAGGTTGCCAAAAATAATGCCTGGTTTCGTTACTTGCAGGTATTGCTTAAACATACTCGCCGCTCTTAGTGCATCATCATGTTGTAGTTCAGGTTCCACATAATCCAGATGGAGCCGACAACCACGATCGCAATGATGATTACGGTGAAGATAAATGCGGTCAGGTTCCAACCTTCATCGGACTTGCTGTTCATATGCAGGAAGTACACGAGGTGTACCACGATCTGCACCACAGCGGTCACCAGAATGGTGCCAAGGATAACCGCATGCGAGGCGGAGCCACTCATCACCATGGCGAACGGAATGACCGTCAGGATGATGGACAGGATAAATCCTGTCATGTAGCTCTTCACGCTGCCGTGAGAAGCGCCGCTATGATCGGTAGAATGACTCATTACATCGCCCCCATCAGATAGACAACCGAGAACACGCAGATCCACACGACGTCCAGGAAGTGCCAGAACAGGCTCAGGCACAGGATACGCGTGCGGTTAGTGCTGGTCAGGCCACGACGTGAAACCTGGAACATCAGCACCGCCATCCAGATAAGACCGGAGGTCACGTGCAGACCGTGGGTGCCGACCAGCGCGAAGAACGCGGACAGGAAGCCACTACGATCCGGACCAAAGCCTTCCATGATCAGGTGATGGAATTCATAGATTTCCATCCCGATAAATCCGGCGCCAAACAACCAGGTCAACGCCAGCCAGGAAACCACCTGGCTTTTGTTGTTTTTGTACATGGCGATAGCCGCCATGCCGTAGGTGATGGAGCTGAACAGCAGCAGTGCGGTTTCAACCAGAACGAACGGCAGTTCGAAAATATCTTTGCCCGTCGGTCCGCCGGCCGTGCCGTTCACCAGAACGGCATAGGTAGCAAACAGCGTAGCGAAGATAATGCAGTCGCTCATCAGGTAGATCCAGAAACCGAATACCTTCATCGGTCCTGTATCATGGTGCCCGTGTTCATGCGCGTGGGCAGTATGCGCAAGAGTATCAGTTGCCATTTTTCAGCCCTGCTTTGTTAATCTCATCGAAATGCTGTTTTTCCAGTTTTTCGACTTCTGCAACCGGTACGTAGTAATCCACGTCCTCGTCAAAGCTCTTAATAATCCAGGTCGCTACGATGCCGATGAAGCTGGCGATCGCCATCCACCAGATATGCCAGATCATGGCGAAACCAAATACCGTAGCGAAGGCGGCAATCACGATGCCGGCGCCGCTGTTTTTCGGCATATGAATTTCTTCATAGTGAGCAGGCTGTTTGTACGCTTCACCTTTCTCTTTCATTTCCCAGAAGGCATCACGTTCGTGAACCTGAGGAACGATAGCGAAGTTGTAGAACGGCGGTGGAGAAGAGGTTGCCCACTCCAGCGTACGGCCACCCCACGGGTCACCGGTCAGGTCGCGGTTCTGATCGCGGTCGCGAATAGACACGTAGAACTGAATCAGCTGGCACAGAATACCGCAGGCGATCAGCGCCGCACCGCAAGCTGCAATAACCAGCATCGGGTGGAACTGCGGATCGATCTGCTGGCTCAGACGACGGGTCATACCCATGAAGCCCAGCACGTACAGCGGCATAAACGCCACGAAGAAGCCGATGATCCAGAACCAGAAAGCGCGTTTGCCCCAGGTTTCGTTCAGGGTGAAGCCAAAGGCTTTCGGCCACCAGTAGGTCAGACCTGCGAAGCAACCGAACACTACGCCGCCGATGATAACGTTATGGAAGTGCGCAATCAGGAACAGGCTGTTGTGCAGAACGAAGTCCGCGCCCGGTACCGCCAGCAGCACGCCGGTCATCCCACCTACGGAGAAGGTCACGATAAAGCCGATAGTCCACATCATCGCCGAGTTGAAGACGATGCGACCCTGATACATGGTGAACAGCCAGTTGAAGATCTTAACCCCGGTCGGGATCGCGATAATCATGGTAGTAATACCGAAGAAGGCGTTTACGTTCGCGCCAGCACCCATGGTGAAGAAGTGGTGCAGCCAAACGATGAACGACAGAACGGTAATACAGACGGTTGCCCATACCAGAGAGGTGTAACCGAACAGACGCTTACGCGAGAAGGTCGCGGCGATTTCGGAGAAGACCCCGAACACCGGCAGAACCAGGATGTACACTTCCGGGTGACCCCAGGCCCAAATCAGGTTGATGTACATCATCATGTTGCCACCCATATCGTTGGTAAAGAAATGGGTGCCCAGGTAACGATCCAGGGTCAGCAGCGCGATGGTGACGGTCAGAATTGGGAACGAGGCGATAATCAGGATGTTAGCGCACAGAGATGCCCAGGAGAATACCGGCATCTTGAACATGGTCATGCCCGGGGCGCGCATCTTGATAATGGTCACGAAGAAGTTAATACCGGTCAGGGTAGTACCGATACCGGAGAGCTGCAGCGCCCAAATCCAGTAATCAACCCCTACGCCAGGACTGTACTCAATTCCCGACAGCGGCGGATAGGCCAGCCAACCGGTCTGCGCGAACTCACCAACGCCCAGAGACAGGTTAACCAGAATCACGCCCACAACGGTGAACCAGAAGCTCAGGTTGTTGAGGAACGGGAAGGCTACGTCGCGCGCGCCGAGCTGAAGCGGAACCACCAGGTTCATCAGACCGATAACAAACGGCATCGCCACGAAGAAGATCATGATAACGCCGTGGGCGGTAAAGATCTGATCGTAGTGATGAGGCGGCAGGAAGCCGGCTTCCCCGGCCGAAGCCAGCACCTGCTGGCTACGCATCATGATGGCGTCAGCAAAGCCACGCAGCAGCATGACGATTGCCACGATAACGTACATGATACCGAGACGTTTGTGGTCGACAGAAGTCAGCCACTCGTTCCATAGGTAGGACCACTTACCGAAGTAAGTGATGGCTGCCAGAAGCGCCAGTCCCCCAATGATAATCGCAGCCACCGTTACCACGATAATAGGTTCGTGGTAGGGCACTGCATCCAGTGTAAGTTTTCCGAACATCGTTTTCTTCCTCGGCCCCTTAGTGAGCGGTTTCCGCGTGGCTCATGTCCATGCCTTCCATCCCGTCGTGAGCAGCGTGCTCGCCTTCAGGTTTAGACATGTTCATGCTCTCGTGAGACATGAATTTGTTCACAACATCTTTGAACAGATCCGGTTTCACGTTAGAGAAATATTCCACTTTGTTGTATTCGCTAGGCACAGCCACTTTCTCGAACGCGGCCATGGAGTCCATGGAGTTCGGAGACTGTTTGGCTTTTGCAACCCACTGATCGAAAGTCGCCCGATCCGGGGTGGCAATCGCTTTGAACTTCATACCTGAGAAGCCCGGGCCACTGTAGCTAGCGGAGATACCGTCATAAGTACCAGCTTCGTCAGCAATGAGGTGCAGCTGAGTCTGCATACCGGCCATTGCATAAATCTGGCTACCTAAGCGCGGAATAAAGAACGAGTTCATCACCGAGTTAGAGGTCACTTTGAAGTGTACCGGTACGTTCGCCGGGAAGGCGATTTCGTTAACGGTAGCAATACCCTGTTCCGGATAGATAAAGAACCATTTCCAGTCCATCGATACGACTTCGATGGTGATTGGCTTCTCGTCATGGACAAGCGGTTTGCTTGGTTCCAGTGCGTGAGTGGTTTTCCAGGTCAGAACGGCCAGGAACAGGATGATCAGAATAGGTACCGTCCAGACCACAGCTTCCACTTTGTTGGAGTGTGACCAGTTCGGGCTATACTTCGCATCTTTATTGCTCGCGCGATACTTCCAGGCAAATCCTACTGCCATCAAGACGGCGGGAATAACGACAATCATCATCAGGCCGAAGGCCGTCAGAATCAAAGAGCGTTGCTCCAGTCCAATCTGTCCTTTTGGGTCAAGGAGTGCAGAATCACAACCACTGAGTAATACAGTACCTGCGATTAATGACATCCATCCCAAACTTTTATTGTATTTCCTGAGTCTCATTGAACGACCTCAATTCCACGGGATCTGGTGGCGTTTAAAGTGTATGGGCATTTTACGGTAAGGTTGCATTACTGTAAACATGATTGGATCTCTGTCAGTTCTGTGTTAGCGGCTTCTGCTTGGTTTGTCACATATGTAACGTAGTGTTACTTAATCGCTTGCAAAGCCTGATTTTCGTGGGATTGATAACGAAAGGGATAAGAAAAGGAGTGCTTAGCGGCTAATGGGCATAACCACCCACAAATTAGAACAATTGTTTAACATTTAATTATCAAATAAAAGACATTGTGAAAACGAAAAATAAAATCCCCGGAGCTGAATCGGTTAAATTATTTAAAGAGTCGAACGAAAACTGTCAATAATTTCCAGAAATCAAAAACGCACAAAACAACAAATAGCGCGGCGGACAATATAAAAGCGTTAATAAGCCGTTATAATTACGTTTCGTAATTACAACGGCTAATAATGATGCTGGATCCTTAAATCAGGCGGGTTTTACGCAGCGCCAGATAGTCAAGCAGGCCGCCGAACAAAATCCCGCCGACGGCGGTGAGCGCGGCAACCTCCAGCAGGCCGGACAGGAAGGAGAACGACGTATAATCCAGCGCGTTGAGGATCAGCAGCGCCAGCCACACCGCGAGCAGCAGGCAGCCCAGTGTCAGGATCCCCAGCGCCAGCGCATAGGCCTGCGGGAACTCGCTACGCGGCATAAAGCTTGCGGTGCGTTGGGTATGCTCAAGCGTTTGCCGGCACAGCAGCAATAGGGCAATCCCCGGCACCGCCGCAACGACAGAGAAGAGATAGAAGGTCGACCAGCCGTGAGCCTCGACAAACCAGCCGGCAATCGGCCCAACGTATACGCGACCGACCGCAGAGAGCGCCGAGAGCAGCGCGAACTGGGTGGCGGAGAACGACTTATTGCATAGCGTCATCAGCAGCGCGACAAATGCCGCCGTCCCCATTCCCCCGCACAGGTTTTCAAAGAATACCGCGGTCGCCATGGAATAGAGGTGCTTATCGGTAATCGACAGCAGCCAGTAGCCGGCGTTAGAGACCCCCTGCAGCAAACCGAAAATGAGCAGTGCCCGAAACAGCGTCAGCCGCTGCATCAGGACGCCTCCGTACAGGGCGCCGAGAATGGTGGCGAACAGGCCTAAGGTTTTGTTCACCATTCCCACTTCGCCAGCGTCAAATCCCACGCCGCGGATCAGGAAGGTGGTGGTCAGGCTCATGGCAAACGCATCGCCAAGCTTATAAAGGACGATGAGCAGCAGAATCAGCCAGGCGTTGTTGCGGCCGAAAAAATCGCGCAGCGGTTCGGCTACCGCCTGCTCGAGCGATCTGGGAACCGGGATAACGTCGCTCGGTTCGGGCGCCAGCAGCGTGGCGATAATGCAGGGCACCAGCAGCGCCGCCATCAGCCAGTACATCCCCTGCCAGCCGAGATAGCGGTCGGCAAGCCACAGGGCCAGTCCACCGGAGACCAGCATCCCCAGGCGATAGCCCAGCACGCTGATCGCGGCGCCGGCGCCACGCTCTTCTGCTGGCAACACGTCGGTTTTCCAGGCGTCGAACACAATATCCTGCGACGCCGAGCAGAATGCGATCACCACCGCCAGCGCCGCCATCCAGCGTAATTGGGTGACCGGCTCAAGAAAGCCCATCGTCGCGATCGCCAGCAGGAGTAATACCTGGGTGGTCAACAGCCAACCGCGACGACGCCCAAGAAACGGCGGCGTGTAGCGGTCCATCAGCGGGGACCAGAGGAATTTAAAGACATAGGCCTGGCCGACGAGCGAGAAAAAACCGATCGTTTTCAGATCGATATTTTCCACCGTCATCCAGGCCTGCAGGGTACCGGAGGTGAGGGCCAGCGGCAGACCGGAGGCGAAGCCAAGGATCAGCAAAATGGCTGATTTCGGCTGCTGAAAAATGCGTAAGTAATGACTGGACATAGCATAAAGCACGAACCCGGCGGAGGCCGGGTTCGCGATAGCATTAACGCGCGTTTTGCTTGATGAAATCGTGGATGCTGGTGTCCTGCGCCATATCGGCGATGGTATCGGTCAGGACGCTGTTGACGGCATCAGCGATGTTTTTGTTCGAGGCCTGGAAGGCGCCTTCAACGGAGTAGCTGGCACGGTAGTTTTTGGTCATTTTCGTGCCGTTTGCCGCGGTGGCGATGATGGCGATATCGGCTTTGGTGGCGATGTTATAGCGCACGTTACCCTGAGAGACGTCAGCATAGAGTTTGTTGACGATGATCTGCAGATCGACCGCGCCGTTCGGGCCAATCATGTAGCCGCGAGACGTCATCTGTTTCTCCAGCACTTCCTGCAGCAGGAAGCGCAGATCGCGGGAGGCGGTGAGAGTGACCAGCTGATTGTCACGCGTCACTTTCGCCAGCGCCTGGTCCGGACGCTGATCGGCGCCGTTGATGCTGACGGTCACGCCCATCAGGCTTGGATCCTGCTGCGGCAGCGTGATTTTCGGCGATACTTCAATGGTGGTCGGCGGCGTGGCGCATCCTGCCAGCATAAACATGGCGACCAACGGGAAAAGAATCTTCTTAAGCATGTTCAGGTCTCAACGCATGGTGTTGTTATAAGGAAAATTACCGCCATCATAGCATTGCCAACGGCAAGGGGAAGTGGCAACGCGTGTAAATCCATCGTGCTGGCGGTTTTCTGAGCGTCCCGCCACGGTTAATGGCTCGTTCCCCGACGGATTTGGCGACCAGAGCCAGTAAACGTGATACTTTTGAATGAAAATATCAGAACAATGCTAATTTTTTGTTGTTTTCTCCTAATGGAAGCGGTAAAAGCGGCTAACATTTAAATGGAGTGGCGGCATCTCAGCGTTGTCGGAGGAGAAAATTCATGATGATACGTGAACAGATCGAAGCAAAACTTAGAGCAGCGTTCGACCCGATGTATCTCGAAGTCGTGGATGAAAGTTATCGTCACAACGTCCCTGCGGGCTCTGAAAGTCATTTTAAAGTGGTGTTAGTGAGCGATCGCTTCACTGGCGAGCGTTTCCTCAATCGCCACCGTATGATCTACGGCACGCTAACCGAGGAGCTGTCGAATACGGTGCATGCCCTGGCGCTGCACACCTACACGATTAAAGAATGGGAAGCATTACAGGATACGGTATTTGCTTCGCCGCCGTGCCGCGGCGCAGGGAGTATCGCTTAGAAATCCCATTTGCAACCGCTGGCGCTTTTCCAGTATGTTGCTTGCAGATTTAGCAAAAACGGCCTACGGGCCGTTTTGTTTTGCCTGGAAAATGCGCAAAGTCAGCGCTTTTGCGGGCAAATTTGAGCGGGAAATGTGAAAAATGCCGCAGCACCAGGCGACAACCGTTCTCGACTCACAAAAGTGATGCCGCTATAATGCCGCGTCTTATATATGAATGTCTTCGGGATGATTCTGACGACAGGGAATGTGTTTCTGATTTGAAGAGGGCATCCCGGTTCTGCGAAGCCACCTACACGCGCTTCCAGAGTTGACCGAGCACTGTGATTTTTTTGAGGTAACAAGATGCAAGTTTCAGTTGAAACCACTCAGGGCCTTGGGCGCCGTGTAACGATTACTATCGCCGCTGACAGCATCGAGAATGCTGTCAAAAGCGAGCTGGTCAACGTAGCGAAAAAAGTTCGCATTGACGGCTTCCGTAAAGGCAAAGTGCCGATGAATATTGTTGCTCAGCGCTATGGCGCTTCCGTTCGCCAGGACGTGCTGGGCGACCTGATGAGCCGTCATTTCGTTGACGCGATCATCAAAGAAAAAATCAATCCGGCCGGCGCGCCGAACTACGTTCCGGGCGAATACAAACTGGGCGAAGACTTCACCTACGCGGTAGAGTTCGAAGTGTATCCGGAAGTTGAACTGCAGGGTCTGGACGCGATCGAAGTTGAAAAACCGGTTGTTGAAGTCACCGACGCTGACGTTGATACCATGCTGGAAACTCTGCGCAAGCAGCAGGCGACCTGGAAAGAAAAAGAAGGCGCGGTTGACGCTGAAGATCGCGTAACCATCGACTTCACCGGTTCTGTTGACGGCGAAGAGTTCGAAGGCGGCAAAGCCTCTGACTTCGTACTGGCGATGGGCCAGGGTCGCATGATCCCGGGCTTCGAAGACGGTATCAAAGGCCACAAAGCGGGTGAAGAGTTCACCATCGACGTGACCTTCCCGGAAGAGTACCACGCAGAAAACCTGAAAGGTAAAGCGGCTAAGTTCGTTATCAACCTGAAGAAAGTCGAAGAGCGTGAACTGCCTGAGCTGACCGAAGAGTTCATCAAACGTTTCGGCGTGGAAGATGGTTCCGTCGCTGGCCTGCGCGCTGAAGTGCGTAAAAATATGGAACGCGAGCTGAAAGGCGCTGTGCGTAACCGCGTGAAGTCTCAGGCTATCGAAGGTCTGGTTAAAGCCAACGAGATCGACGTTCCGGCTGCCCTGATCGACAGCGAAATCGACGTGCTGCGTCGTCAGGCTGCTCAGCGTTTCGGCGGCAACGAGAAACAGGCTCTGGAACTGCCGCGCGAGCTGTTCGAAGAGCAGGCTAAACGTCGCGTCGTTGTTGGTCTGCTGCTGGGCGAAGTGATCCGCACCAACGAGCTGAAAGCTGACGAAGAGCGCGTAAAAGCCCTGATCGAAGAGATGGCTTCTGCGTACGAAGATCCGTCTGAAGTCGTTGAGTTCTACAGCAAGAACAAAGAGCTGATGGACAACATGCGCAACGTGGCGCTGGAAGAGCAGGCTGTTGAAGCCGTGCTGGCGAAAGCCAAAGTGTCTGAAAAAGCCACTTCCTTCAACGAACTGATGAACCAGCAGGCGTAATTTCGCCGCTATCGTTTAAGGTTCGAGCAAAAACCCGTTGCCGAAAGGCGGCGGGTTTTTTTTTAAGATAATGATAGCCACAGGCACGGTGCGAAAACGCATTAACCATGATAGCGTTACAGCAAAAGCTTGTTATGCTTGAAATATGGCAACACCATCCCCATTACCGGGGGAGGCAACTGCATCCGCAATCGCACGCGTATTGAAGAGGCGGTGACGCATTCAGCGGATAGAAACTGTGGCTGATAATCCGTCCGTAAGGTTACAATCAGTGCAGCAGGTATTTTAAAATTACTCCAGGAGACGGAAATGTCATACAGTGGCGAACGAGACAACTTTGCACCCCATATGGCCCTGGTGCCGATGGTCATTGAACAGACCTCACGCGGTGAACGTTCTTTTGATATCTACTCCCGTCTGCTTAAGGAACGCGTCATTTTTCTGACCGGCCAGGTCGAAGACCACATGGCAAACCTGATCGTGGCGCAGATGCTGTTTCTGGAAGCGGAAAACCCGGAAAAAGACATTTACCTGTACATTAACTCTCCGGGCGGGGTAATCACCGCCGGGATGTCGATTTATGACACCATGAAGTTCATCAAGCCGGATGTCAGCACCATCTGTATGGGGCAGGCCGCTTCTATGGGCGCGTTCCTGCTGACCGCCGGGGCGAAAGGCAAGCGCTTCTGCCTGCCGAACTCCCGCGTGATGATCCACCAGCCGCTGGGCGGCTATCAGGGACAGGCGACGGATATTGAGATCCACGCCCGTGAAATCCTGAAGGTGAAAGGACGCATGAATGAGCTGATGGCGCATCATACCGGCCAGTCTCTTGAGCAGATTGAGCGTGACACCGAGCGTGACCGCTTCCTGTCTGCTGCGGAAGCCGTGGAGTACGGGCTGGTCGACTCTATTTTGACCCATCGTAATTGATGCCCAAGGCGCAAGGGTGCCGCTTTACGCTTCATCCTTCTCGCCACGTCTGTGCGAGCGGTTGGCTTTTATTCGGCCGCTTGTCTGGCAGGCTTGCGGCCGGTGGCTTCGCTACCGGCTCGATGTAGCGCGAAGGATTTTGTGTATATACTAATGAAGGGCGGCACAACGCTATATGGCGGCTTGCGCCTGAGAATGGCATTTGCGTCGTCGTGTGCGGCACAAAGAACTTAAAAAGAGGTTTGGACTCATGACAGATAAACGCAAAGATGGATCGGGCAAATTGTTGTATTGCTCTTTTTGCGGCAAAAGCCAGCATGAAGTGCGTAAGCTGATCGCCGGGCCATCCGTGTATATCTGCGACGAATGCGTTGATTTATGTAACGACATCATTCGCGAAGAGATTAAAGAAGTGGCGCCGCACCGCGAGCGCAGCGCGCTGCCGACGCCGCACGAGATTCGCCACCACCTTGATGACTACGTCATCGGTCAGGAACAGGCGAAGAAGGTGTTGGCGGTCGCGGTATACAATCACTACAAGCGTTTGCGCAATGGCGATACCAGCAATGGCGTAGAGCTGGGTAAAAGCAACATCCTGCTGATCGGGCCGACCGGTTCCGGTAAAACGCTGCTGGCGGAAACGCTGGCGCGCCTGCTGGATGTGCCGTTTACCATGGCGGACGCCACTACCCTGACCGAAGCCGGTTATGTGGGTGAGGACGTCGAAAATATCATTCAGAAACTGCTGCAGAAGTGCGATTACGACGTGCAGAAAGCGCAGCGCGGCATCGTTTATATCGACGAAATCGACAAAATTTCGCGTAAATCCGATAACCCGTCGATTACGCGCGACGTCTCAGGCGAAGGCGTGCAGCAGGCGCTGCTGAAGCTTATCGAAGGGACCGTTGCCGCCGTTCCGCCGCAGGGCGGGCGTAAACATCCGCAGCAGGAGTTCCTGCAGGTTGATACCTCCAAGATCCTGTTTATCTGCGGCGGCGCGTTCGCTGGCCTGGACAAAGTGATTTCCCACCGTGTGGAAACCGGCTCCGGCATTGGTTTTGGCGCGACGGTAAAAGCGAAGTCCGACAAAGCGAGCGAAGGGGAACTGCTGGCTCAGGTCGAGCCGGAAGATCTGATCAAGTTTGGTCTGATCCCGGAGTTCATCGGCCGTCTGCCGGTAGTGGCGACCCTGAACGAGCTGAGCGAAGAAGCCCTGATCCAGATCCTGAAAGAGCCGAAAAACGCCCTGACCAAGCAGTATCAGGCGCTGTTTAGCCTTGAAGGCGCAGAGCTCGAATTCCGCGACGAAGCGCTGGACGCTATCGCCAAGAAAGCGATGGCGCGTAAAACCGGCGCCCGTGGCCTGCGCTCAATTGTGGAAGCGGCGCTGCTGGATACCATGTATGACCTGCCTTCGATGGAAGATGTCGAAAAAGTGGTCATTGATGAGTCGGTTATCGCCGGTCAGAGCAAACCGCTGCTGATCTACGGCAAACCGGAAGCTCAGCAGGCATCTGGTGAATAATTAACCATTTCACTCAAGCAGTTAACAAAAAGGGGGGATTTTATCTCCCCTTTTATTTTTCCTGCATTCCCGCCGTTGAATGTGTGGAATACATCCCCATATACTGGATTACATATTAACGACGATGCAGTGGAGTGTGGCGTCGTCGGCTACCTGGCGGACTTTAAACTAAGAGAGAGCTCTATGAATCCTGAGCGTTCTGAACGCATTGAAATCCCCGTATTGCCATTGCGCGATGTGGTGGTTTATCCGCACATGGTCATACCCCTGTTCGTAGGGCGGGAAAAATCTATCCGTTGCCTCGAAGCGGCCATGGACCATGATAAAAAAATCATGCTGGTTGCGCAGAAAGAAGCGTCGACGGATGAGCCGGGTGTAAACGATCTTTTCACCGTTGGAACCGTGGCGTCTATTTTGCAGATGCTGAAGCTGCCGGACGGCACCGTGAAGGTGCTGGTCGAAGGGCTGCAGCGTGCTCGCATTTCTGCGCTGTCTGATAATGGCGAGCATTTCTCGGCGAAAGCGGAGTATCTCGACTCGCCGGCGATTGACGAACGCGAGCAGGAAGTGCTGGTTCGCACCGCTATCAGCCAGTTTGAAGGCTATATCAAGCTGAACAAGAAGATCCCACCGGAAGTGCTGACGTCGCTGAACAGCATCGACGATCCGGCGCGCCTGGCGGATACCATCGCGGCGCACATGCCGCTGAAGCTGGCTGACAAGCAGTCTGTGCTTGAGATGTCCGACGTTAACGAACGTCTGGAATATCTGATGGCGATGATGGAATCGGAAATCGATCTGCTGCAGGTTGAGAAGCGCATTCGCAACCGCGTCAAAAAGCAGATGGAGAAATCCCAGCGCGAGTACTATCTGAACGAGCAAATGAAAGCGATTCAGAAAGAACTCGGCGAGATGGACGACGCCCCGGACGAAAACGAAGCGCTGAAGCGTAAGATCGATGCGGCGAAAATGCCGAAAGAGGCGAAAGAAAAAACCGAAGCGGAACTGCAGAAGCTGAAGATGATGTCGCCGATGTCTGCGGAAGCGACCGTCGTGCGTGGCTACATCGACTGGATGGTGCAGGTGCCGTGGAATGCGCGCAGTAAGGTCAAAAAAGACCTGCGTCAGGCCCAGGAGATCCTCGATACCGATCACTATGGCCTGGAGCGCGTGAAGGATCGCATCCTTGAATATCTCGCGGTGCAGAGCCGGGTGAACAAAATCAAGGGGCCAATCCTTTGTCTGGTGGGACCGCCGGGGGTAGGTAAAACCTCGCTGGGTCAATCCATCGCCAAAGCGACCGGACGGAAATACGTTCGTATGGCGCTTGGCGGCGTGCGCGATGAAGCGGAAATCCGCGGTCATCGTCGGACCTACATTGGCTCGATGCCGGGCAAACTGATCCAGAAAATGGCGAAAGTGGGGGTCAAAAACCCGCTGTTCCTGTTGGACGAGATCGACAAAATGTCTTCCGACATGCGCGGCGACCCGGCTTCCGCGTTGCTTGAGGTGCTGGATCCGGAACAGAACGTGGCCTTTAACGACCACTATCTGGAAGTGGATTACGATCTCAGCGACGTGATGTTCGTGGCGACTTCCAACTCCATGAACATTCCGGCGCCGCTGCTGGACCGTATGGAAGTGATTCGTCTCTCCGGCTATACCGAAGATGAAAAACTGAACATCGCCAAACGTCATCTGCTGCCGAAGCAGATCGAACGTAACGCGCTGAAGAAAGGCGAGCTGACCGTCGACGATAGCGCCATTATCGGCATTATTCGTTACTACACGCGGGAAGCGGGGGTACGTAGCCTGGAGCGTGAAATCTCCAAGCTGTGCCGCAAGGCCGTTAAGCAACTGCTGCTGGATAAATCGCTGAAACACATCGAAATTAACGGTGAGAATCTGCATGATTATCTCGGCGTACAGCGCTTCGACTATGGCCGCGCCGATAGTGAGAACCGCGTCGGTCAGGTGACCGGTCTGGCGTGGACGGAAGTGGGCGGCGATCTGCTGACCATCGAAACCGCCTGCGTGCCGGGCAAAGGCAAGCTGACCTACACCGGCTCGCTGGGCGAGGTGATGCAGGAGTCGATTCAGGCTGCGCTGACGGTGGTACGTTCGCGGGCTGACAAGCTGGGCATTAACGCCGACTTCTACGAGAAGCGTGACATTCACGTGCACGTGCCGGAAGGGGCGACGCCTAAGGATGGTCCGAGCGCGGGGATCGCCATGTGCACGGCGCTGGTCTCCTGCCTGACCGGCAACCCGGTACGCGCTGATGTGGCGATGACCGGTGAAATCACTCTGCGTGGTCAGGTGCTGCCGATCGGCGGTCTGAAGGAAAAACTGCTGGCGGCGCATCGCGGCGGCATTAAGACTGTTCTGATTCCTGATGAGAACAAACGCGACCTTGAAGAAATTCCGGATAACGTTATCGCCGATTTGGATATCCATCCGGTGAAACGAATCGAGGAAGTTCTGACACTTGCGCTGCAGAACGAACCGTTCGGCATGCAGGTTGTGACCGCGAAATAGTGATTCTGCGCAAATTGCGCTAATAAAAATAGGGCTGGTAAGTCATTTCGGACTTGCCAGCCTTTTTTTGTGTAGCTAACTTAGATCGCTGGCAGGGGGGTCATCGACAACTGCTGTTGTAAGGGCATGACAGTCCTGATATAACTGCTGCGCGGTCGCACTATGAAGGACTCAGGTGCGATATAAATTATAAAGAGAGGAAGAGAACAGTGAATAAATCTCAACTGATTGACAAAATTGCTGCGGGTGCGGACATTTCTAAAGCTGCAGCTGGACGTGCGTTAGATGCTTTAATCGCTTCTGTTACTGAATCTCTGCAGGCTGGGGATGACGTTGCGCTGGTAGGTTTTGGTACCTTTGCTGTTAAAGAACGTGCCGCCCGTACTGGTCGCAACCCGCAAACAGGTAAAGAAATTACTATCGCTGCCGCAAAAGTGCCGGGCTTCCGTGCTGGTAAAGCGCTGAAAGACGCGGTGAACTGATCGGCTTTCCCGTCAGGGAATGTGACGAAGTACAAGGGCGCATCGTGAGATGTGCCTTTTTTATTGCCTTTTCAGACCACTTTATGTGTGTTTATCGCCACTTGTGGGCTGACAATCACCCTGTTTTCTTGTCAAAATACGTCCTCACGCGCGGCGGCCATCACGTGCTATGCTGCGCGAGCTAAAGTCATCTACAGCGGAGCGTTGTTACACCATGATGGACAACCTACGCACGGCCGCCAACAGCGTCGTGCTCAAGATTATTTTCGGTATCATTATCGTCTCGTTCATTTTGACCGGGGTGAGTGGTTACCTGATTGGCGGTGGCAAAAACTATGCCGCAAAAGTGAATGGCCAGGAGATTGGCCGTGGGCAGTTTGAAAACGCCGTCGCCAGCGAACGTAACCGTATGCAGCAGCAGCTTGGCGATCAATTCTCCGAGCTGGCGGCGAACGAAAACTACATGAAAACCATGCGCCAGCAGGTGCTGAACCGCCTGATCGATGAGTCGCTTCTGGATCAGTATGCCCGCGAGCTGGGCCTCAGCATCAGCGATGAGCAGGTGAAGCAGGCGATCTTCCAGACCCAGGCGTTCCAGACGAACGGTAAGTTCGACAACCAGCGTTTCAGCGGTATTGTCGCCCAGATGGGGATGACCACCGATCAGTACGCCCAGGCGCTGCGTAACCAGCTGACCACGCAGCAGCTGATTAACGCCATTGCGGGTACCGACTTCATGCTGCCGGGCGAGTCCGATCAGCTGGCGGCGCTGGTATCTCAACAGCGGGTGGTCCGCGAAGCGACCATCAACGTAAATGCCCTGGCGGCAAAACAGACCGCCAGCGATGAGGAAATCAACGCCTTCTGGCAGCAGAATCAGGCCCGTTTTATGGCGCCGGAGCAGTTCCGCGTCAGCTACATCAAAATGGATGCCGCCAGCATGCAGGAGAGCGCCTCTGACGAAGAGATTCAGTCATGGTACGACCAGCACAAGGATCAGTTCACTCAGCCGCAGCGCAACCGCTACAGCGTGATTCAGACCAAAACTGAAGCCGATGCGAAAGCGGTACTGGCCGAGCTGCAAAAAGGAGCGGACTTCGCCACGCTGGCGAAAGAAAAATCGACCGATATTATCTCTGCCCGCAACGGCGGCGATATGGGGTGGATGGAAGATGCCTCTACCGTGCCTGAGCTCAAAGATGCCGGGCTGAAAGAGAAAGGCCAGCTGTCTGGCGTGATCAAATCCTCGGTTGGCTTCCTGGTGGCCCGTCTGGACGACGTCCAGCCGGCGCAGGTGAAGCCGCTGGCTGACGTGCGTAATGACATTGCGGCGAAAGTGAAGCAGGAAAAAGCGTTGGATGCTTACTACGCGCTGCAGCAGAAGGTGAGCGATGCGGCCAGCAACGATAATGAATCGCTGGCGAGCGCAGCGCAGGTCGCCGGGCTGAAGGTCGTAGAAACCGGCTGGTTTGGCCGCGATAACCTGCCGGAGGAGCTGAACTTTAAACCGGTCGCTGACGCTATTTTCAACGGCGGTCTGGTGGGTGAGAACGGCGCGCCGGGCAGCAACTCCGATATCATTACCGTTGACGGCGATCGCGCTTTTGTTCTGCGCATTAGCGAACACAAAGCCGAGGCGGTGAAGCCGCTTGCCGAAGTGAAGGCACAGGTTAGCGATATCGTTAAGCACAATAAAGCGGAACAGCAGGCGAAACTGGAGGCCGACAAGCTGCTGGCGGCGCTGAAAGACGGCAAAGGCGATGAAGCGATGAAGGCGGCTGGCCTGAGCTTTGGCGCGCCGCAGACGCTTTCTCGTACCGGCCAGGATCCGCTGAGCCAGCTGGCATTTACCCTGCCGCTGCCGCAGCAGGGTAAACCGGTCTACGGCGTGGGCAGCAATATGCAAGGCGATGTGGTGCTGGTAGCGCTGGATGAGGTGAAAGCCGGCAGCATGCCGGAAGAGCAGAAGAAGGCCATGGTTCAGGGGATCACCCAGAACAATGCCCAAATCGCTTTCGAAGCGCTGATGAGCAACCTGCGCAAGGCGGCGAAAATTAAGCTCGGCGACAGCATCGACCAGCAGCAGTAATTTCGCGTCGTCTCGCAAAAATGAGCAACACGATGTAATCCTCAAGGGCCGCTTTCGCGGCCCTTTCCATTTCTGTGATTTGCCTTTTGTCGACCATCCGCACTGACGCTATCGTGACCTTGCTGTCTACACACAAGGAGATATCAGCATGAAATATGGAATAAAAGCACTGATGGCCGCGGGCGTTCTGGTTTTTGCGGTAGGGGTACAGGGGGCGCTGGCGGCACCCGCCAGCGGCAAAGCGGCGGTGAATAAAGAAAATGTGCAGGCGTCCTCTTCGGCGAAGGCGGAAGCGGTGCCCGGCGAGTCTGACATCGGGGCGACAAAGGTCAGCATTAACCGCGCCAGCGCCGAACAGCTGGCGCAGGCGTTGAATGGCGTAGGATTGAAAAAAGCCCAGGCTATTGTCAGCTACCGCGAAGAGTACGGGCCGTTCAAAACCCTCGATGATCTGAAGCAGGTCCCGGGAATGGGGAGCGCGTTGGTGGAGCGCAATTTAGCCCATCTGACGCTGTAAATTTTATGCCAGACCTTGCACAGCGGTGATTTTTTGCCAGGATAAAGAGGTTGCATCAAGTGGTGTGACCTCTTACCTCATAAACAACAATAACAGAAAGGCATTAATGCTATGCAGACACAAATTAAAGTTCGCGGCTATCATCTGGACGTCTACCAGCATGTGAACAACGCTCGCTACCTGGAGTTCCTTGAGGAAGCCCGCTGGGACGGCCTGGAAAACAGCCCAGCGTTTCAGTGGATGATGGAGAAAAACATCGCCTTCGTGGTGGTGAATATCAATATTAACTATCGTCGTCCGGCGGTACTGGGCGATGTGCTGACGGTGAGCAGCAAACTGGAGCAACTCAACGGCAAAAGCGGCACCCTAAGCCAGGTGGTCACCCTCAACCCCAATGGCGAAGTAGTGGCCGATGCGCTGATTACCTTCGTTTGTATCGATTTGAAAACCCAGAAGGCGCTGCCGCTGGAAGGGGAATTGCGTGCGAAACTTGACCAGATGAACCTGCGCTGACAACCGTCGTGCGAGTGGCGGGCCCACGGCAGGTGATGAACCCGTAGCCCCGCTAAGCATCGCGCCACCGGGGAATTTGAGTCAAAGCTCCGGTAAATCGATCCCCGGAGATTATGCCTGCGCCAGTCCGGTTTTTTGCTGCATAACCGCCATTACCCCGACCTTGTCCGCCAGATACTGGTTGAGTCCGTTTGCGCGCAGGTTACAGGCGGCGCACTGGCCGCAGCCATCGCCCTTAATGCCGTTGTAGCAGGTGAGGGTTTCCCGGCGCACCAGATCCAGCTGACCCCAGTAGTCGGCGAGCGCCCAGGTCTCGGCCTTATTCAGCCACATCAGCGGCGTCTCAAAGCGAATGTCTTTCGCCATCCCCAGGCTGACGGCGTGGTGCAGCGCTTTGACAAACTCATCGCGGCAGTCCGGGTAGCCAGAGAAGTCGGTCTCGCACACGCCGGTGATGATGGCTTCGGCTTTTACCTGATAGGCGTAGATTGCCGTCAGGGTTAAAAACAGAATATTACGCCCGGGGACAAAGGTGTTGGGAATGCCCTCGGCATCAGGCTGATAGTCCGGTACCGGAATGTTATCGCGGGTCAGGCTGCTGACTGCCAGTTCGTTGAGCAGAGTGACGTCCAGCACTTTATGCGCGACGGCGCCCAGTTTCAGGGCGAGTTCGCGCGCAACGTCGATTTCCGCGCGGTGGCGTTGGCCATAATCAAAAGTGACGCAATGCACTTCATCATACTGTTGCAGAGCCTGCACCAGACAGGTGGTTGAATCTTGTCCTCCGCTGAAGACAACTACGGCGCGTTTCATGGCAATTCCTGACTAAATGAATAAAGGCGATATGGTAGCGCCAGACGCCCTCCATCACCAGCTCTCTCACGTCGACGAGGCCGGCAGCCAGGCGCTGGCGAAGTCGAACCAGCCCCGGGCGTTGAGGCGCAGACCATTGACCCCCGGTGGCGCGCTGATCCGATAGTTATACTTGAACAGCGGCGTCATGATGGCGTCTTCCATCAGGCTGTTAAATACGTTGTGCAGCGCATCGTTGCGGCTGCGAGCGTCGGGCTGAGACTGCACCGCGTCTAATGTCGCCTGCAGATGAGCATATTGCGCCCCGGTCAGCAAATTAGGCCACAGCATATCGCAGCGCAGCCACTGTTCCAGGGCGTACTCCGGCGCTTCGCCGATCAGACGGTCGCCCATCATCAGGTCGGCCTGACCCAGATGCTGGCAGCCTTCCCAGTTTTTAGCGTCGTGAAACATGAGCGTCAGCTCGCAGCCCAGCAGAGCCAGACGTTGCCTCAGCTGTTCGGCCATCGCATGTAGCTCGACCGGCAGATGATAGAGCAGGGTGAGCCTGGCCGGCAGCGGTACCGCGTTGTTTGCCGGTCCCTGCGGGATGGACCATCCCGGCAGCACCTCATGGCTTGGCGTAATCAGATCCTCCTCCAGCGGCAGCGTATCCAGTAGCGACGAGTGATGGATTATCGACACCAGCCGCTGGGCCTGCGCTTTGCTAAGCCGAGGGCTGTGGCGCAGGGTCAAATAGCAGAAGCCAAGGCTGATACGGTTGCTGACCTGACGCAGATTATGCAGCTCTTCGCGATCGCCGATGGTGATCTGCACCGGATGGCGGCAGCTGGTGCCGAGATCGCGGTCAAAGAGCTGAGGAGTGATCCAGTACTCCACCGCCTGGATCAGCGGATGCTGCAGGTGGTAGCGGGGATGGTTTTCCAGGCGGACGAGTTCCGGACTAAACCGCTTCAGGCGGAACGGTCCGCAGCCAATGGCCGGATCGTCGGGATGCGCCAGCACGCTGCAGTAGCTGGCGAGGCGGAACGGCAGCCAGTAGTCAGGGCGATGCAGGGTTATTGTTAAACACTGGGCATGGGTGACATCGATACGGCTGATGCTGGCGAAGAGGGTCCGCAAGGCGGGCAGCTCAAGCAGCAGCAGTAACCGCTGTCGCAACTGCGCGGTTTCCACCGTATCGCCATTGTGCCAGCACAGCGTGGAGCGGATATAAAAATGCCAGCGCAGGCCGTCCGGGGAGACCTGCCAGTGGTGCGCCAGATCGCCGATCGGCATATTGTCGCCTTCGTCGAAGCGCGTCAGCCCGGCATAGATTTGTCCGGCCAGATGCTGCTCGGCGCGGCCGGGGAGAAAGCCGGGACGCAGCGGCTCCAGCGGGCGATAGTAAGGAATACGCAGCGTGGGGGTATTGTTTTGCCACTGACCGCCGAGGAAGGGATGGAGCAGGGCTTTCAGCTCCACCGGGGCAAGCTGCGCCAGCTCCAGCGCGGTTTGTTGCTGACCGTTGTTCAGCGCCTGCTCCATCATCTCGTTGCGCAGACTTTCCGGGGTTTTGTGAAATAAGAGCTGTCCGCGTTTGCCGCGCCCGGAGTTGGCCTGCCAGCTTAGCCACCCGGCCTCCTGCGCCTGACGCAGCAGAGTACGGACGTGGCGCTCGCTGCAAAAACAGCGCTCCGCCAGTTCGCCGACGGTGACCTGCTGCGGCGCCCCGGCTGAGGGTTGCCATAGGCGCTGGTACTGATTTAAACGGTGTAAGAGTCGCATGGGGGCCGTCGTCCACCGGGCCGCTGTAAACCCGGAACAATTAATAATATCTATTCACTATTACTTCCGTATATCCCAGGTGATACTGCAACACAAGCGAAGCCCATCACACATCGGGGAATATACCATGGCAAAACTGGCGGCATTTGATATGGACGGCACCCTGCTGATGCCGGACCATCGTCTTGGAGAAAAGACGCTTTCCGCGCTGAAACGGCTGCGTGAGCGCGATATCACCTTGACCTTCGCCACCGGCCGCCATGTGCTGGAGATGCACCATGTGATTGGCGAATTTTCCCTTGATGCATTTCTGATCACCGGCAACGGGACGCGCATCCATTCGCTGGAAGGGGAGGAGCTTTATCGCCAGGATCTCGCTCCCGAGGCGGCGGAAGCGGTGCTGCACGGCAAATGGGATACCCAGGCCAGCATGCACGTCTTTAACGATGGCGGCTGGTTCACCGGCCAGGCAAGGCCTGAATTGTTGCAAGCGCATGTATTCAGCGGCTTTCACTATCAACTGTGCGATCTGAAGCGTATGTCGGCGCAGCATGTCACCAAGATCTGTTTCTGCGGCGATCATGACGATTTGCGCCGTCTGCGGATCCAGCTGAATGAGACGCTGGGCGATCGCGCATTTCTCTGCTTCTCGGCAATGGACTGTCTGGAGGTGCTGCCGGTTGGCTGCAATAAAGGCGCGGCGCTGGCGGTGCTCAGCCAGCATTTAGGCTTCACCCTGCAGGAGTGCATGGCCTTCGGCGATGCGATGAACGACCGCGAGATGCTGGGCAGCGTTGGGCGGGGGTTCATCATGGGCAACGCGATGCCGCAGCTGAAAGCCGAGCTGCCGCATCTGCCGGTAATTGGCGACTGCCGGAATCAGGCAGTCTCCCATTTTTTAACTCATTGGCTGGATAATCCTGATCTTCCTTATTCCCCCGAATAGAGAGACCCTTCCAGCAAGCCAGATAGGCTTCTATCTGGCTTTTTTTATCGCCTTTCGACCAGACCGGCGATCTCCGCCTGCCAGGGCGCAATATCGCCGATATTGTCCGCCACCCACTGCGGGTTGTAATAGCTTTCCAGGTAACGCTCGCCGCTGTCGCACAGGAGTGTCACTATCGAGCCGGTGCGACCTTCCTCGCGCATCCGCGTGGCCAGCTGCAATACGCCCCACATATTGGTGCCGGTCGAGGCGCCGACCTTGCGCCCAAGCTGCGTTTCCAGCCACAGGGCGGTGGCTACGCTCGCCGCATCCGGCACGCGCAGCATCTCATCGACAACGTCGGGAATAAACGACGGCTCGACGCGCGGCCGTCCGATGCCTTCAATTTTGCTGCCGACCGGGCTGCGCAGGCTGGCGTCGCGGGTCTGCCAGTAATCGAGGAACACCGAATTCTGCGGATCAACGACCATCAGCTGCGTCTCGTAGCCCTGGCTGCGAATATAGCGGCCAATGGTCGCTGAGGTGCCGCCGGTGCCGGCGCTCATGACGATCCATGACGGCTGCGGGTGCGGCTCATGGCTCATCTGGCGGAAAATACTGTCGGCGATATTGTTGTTGCCGCGCCAGTCGGTGGCCCGCTCGGCGAAGGTAAACTGATCCATATAATGGCCGTTCAGCTCGCGGGCCAGCGTTTCGGAAGCCGCGTAGATTTCGCCGGCGCTCTGCACAAAATGGCAGCGTCCGCCGTAGAACTCGATCTGTTCGATTTTGCGCTTGGCGGTGCAGGAAGGCATCACAGCGATAAACGGCAGCCCCAGCAGGCGGGCGAAATAGGCCTCCGAAACGGCGGTTGACCCTGAGGAGGACTCTATAATTGGCGTGCCTTCTTTGATCCAGCCGTTGCACAAGCCATAGAGAAACAGCGACCGCGCCAGGCGATGCTTCAGGCTGCCGGTGGGGTGGGTGCTTTCATCTTTCAGATACAGGTGGATGCCCGGAAAAGCGGGCAGCGGCAGACGGATCAGGTGCGTGTCGGCGGAGCGCTGATAGTCAGCGTTGATTTCGCTAATGGCATGTTTAACCCAGGCGCTATTCATCGTGATTTCCTGTTTGTCATTTTGTGCCTAGCTTAGCGGAAAGCGCAGGAAAAATTGTTGCCATTTAACCTGTGGATTACCATTATGAGAGCAAAATTTTCTCTTAGGATTCCCAATGCTAGATAAAATTGACCGTAAGCTGCTGGCGCTACTGCAGGAAGATTGCACCCTCTCTTTGCAGGCGCTGGCCGATGCCGTTAATCTGACCACCACGCCCTGCTGGAAACGCCTGAAACGGCTCGAAGACGAGGGCATTCTCCGCGGGCGCGTCGCCCTGTTGGACGCGGAAAAGGTGGGGCTTGGGCTGACGGCGTTCGTCCTGATCAAGACTCAGCATCATAGCAGCGAATGGTACTGTCAGTTCGTGAGCGAAGTGACGCAGATGGCGGAAGTGCTCGGCTTCTGGCGGATGGCGGGGGAGTATGACTACCTGCTACGGGTGCAGGTGGCTGATATGAAACGCTATGACGACTTTTATAAACGTTTAGTGAACAGTGTGCCCGGTTTGTCGGATGTCACTTCGAGTTTTGCCATGGAACAGATAAAATATACCACCGCCTTGCCTGTCGAATAACGGTATTGCGCCGTAACCCATTACAAAATCAGGATTTTATTGCTTGCGATTATTTGCTCAACTCAGCTGGTACTTCCGCCGGGAGTGGCGCCGCTATCTTGGCGCAATTGCCCTGCTGGTCATTATTGCCGTCCTGCAGCTTATTCCACCGAAGGTGGTGGGCATTGTGGTCGACGGCGTGACGCAACAGCATTACACCGCGGAGAAGGTGTGGATGTGGATCGGCGCGCTGGTGCTGATCGCGGTGATGGTCTACCTGCTGCGCTATGTCTGGCGCGTGCTGTTGTTCGGCGCTTCTTACCAGTTGGCGGTTGAGCTGCGGGAAGATTTTTACCGGCAACTGAGCCGCCAGCATCCGGCGTTCTATTTGCGCCATCGCACCGGGGATCTTATCGCCCGCGCCACCAATGACGTGGACCGGGTGGTGTTTGCCGCTGGCGAAGGAGTATTAACCCTCGTGGATTCCCTGGTGATGGGCTGTGCGGTATTGATTGTAATGTCGACGCAGATTAGCTGGCAGCTTACTCTGCTGGCGCTGCTGCCGATGCCGCTGATGGCCCTGGCGATCAAACGCAACGGCGATGCGCTTCACGAACGTTTTCGCGTTGCTCAGGCGGCCTTTTCCAGCCTCAACGATCGCACGCAGGAGAGCCTGACCAGCATCCGCATGATTAAGGCGTTTGGGCTGGAGGATCGCCAGTCGGCGCAGTTTGCTGCCGATGCTGCCGATACCGGCGCGAAAAACATGCGCGTGGCACGCATTGACGCCCGCTTCGACCCCACCATCTATATCGCCATCGGGGCCGCTAACCTGCTGGCCATCGGCGGCGGCAGCTGGATGGTGATCCACGGCAGCCTGACCCTGGGCCAGCTGACCAGCTTCGTGATGTATCTTGGCCTGATGATCTGGCCGATGCTGGCGCTGGCGTGGATGTTTAACATCGTGGAGCGCGGTAGCGCGGCCTATGGTCGTATCCGCACGATGCTTGAAGAGGCGCCGGCGGTGGATGACGGGACCGAGGCGGTGCCGGCAGGCCGCGGCGTCCTGCAGGTTGCTATCCGCGATTTCATCTATCCGCAGGCGAGCAAACCTTCGCTGGAGCAGGTAAATTTTACTCTCCAGCCGGGGCAAATGCTGGGCATCTGCGGGCCGACGGGCGCCGGCAAAAGCACCATTCTGGCGCTGCTGCAGCGCCATTTTGACGTCACTCACGGCGAGATCCGCTTTCACGATCTGCCGCTGCCGATTCTGCAGCTCGACAGCTGGCGCGCCCGGTTGGCGGTGGTCAATCAGACGCCATTTTTATTCTCCGATACCGTCGCCAATAATATCGCGCTGGGAAAACCGGACGCGACGCAGGCGCAGATTGAGCGGGTTGCTCAACTGGCCAGCGTGCATGACGACATTCTGCGTCTGCCTCAGGGCTACGAGACCGAAGTGGGCGAGCGCGGCGTGATGCTCTCCGGCGGCCAGAAACAGCGCATCTCTATTGCTCGCGCCCTGCTGCTGGAGGCCGAAATTTTGATCCTCGACGATGCCTTATCGGCGGTGGATGGCCGCACCGAGCACCAGATCCTGCATAACCTGCGCCAGTGGGGGGAGGGGCGGACGGTCATTATCAGCGCCCACCGCCTGTCGGCGCTCACCGAGGCCAGTGAAATTTTGGTACTGCAGCATGGGCATATTGCCCAGCGAGGCCGCCACGAGGCGCTGGCCGTGCAGCCCGGCTGGTACCGCGACATGTATCGATATCAGCAGCTGGAGGCCGCGCTCGACGAGGTTCCGCAGACGCAAGAGGAGGCCCTGGATGCGTAGCTTTACCGAACTCTGGCCGACGCTTAAACGCCTGCTGGCCTATGGTTCACCGTGGCGCAAGCCGTTGGCCATCGCGGTGGCGATGATGTGGATTGCGGCGGCGGCGGAAGTGAGCGGCCCGCTGCTTATCAGCTATTTCATCGACAACATGGTGGCGAAACATACGCTGCCGCTGAAGCTGGTGGCCGGCCTGGCGGTAGCCTATATCGGCCTGCAGCTGCTGGCGGCGCTCCTGCACTATAACCAGTCGCTGCTGTTTAACCGCGCCGCGGTCGGCGTCGTCCAGCAGTTGCGCAGCGACGTGATGGATGCCGCCCTGCATCAGCCGCTCAGCGAGTTTGATACCCAGCCGGTTGGGCAGCTTATCTCACGGGTAACCAACGATACGGAAGTCATTCGCGATCTGTACGTGACGGTGGTGGCTACGGTACTGCGCAGCGCCGCGCTGATCGGCGCGATGCTGGTGGCGATGTTTAGCCTCGACTGGCGGATGGCGCTGGTGGCGATCGCGATTTTCCCGGCGGTGCTGATCGTGATGATTATCTATCAGCGCTATAGCACGCCGATCGTGCGGCGGGTGCGCGCCTGGCTTGCCGACATCAACGATGGCTTCAACGAAGTGATCAACGGCATGGGCGTCATCCAGCAGTTCCGCCAGCAGGCGCGCTTTGGCGAACGGATGCGCGAGGCCAGCTATGCCCACTATCTGGCGCGGATGCAGACGCTGCGCCTGGACGGTTTTCTGCTGCGCCCGCTGCTGAGCCTTTTTTCCTCGCTGGTGCTGTGCGGGCTGCTGATGCTGTTCGGCTTTAGCGCGGTGGGCACGATCGAGGTTGGGGTCCTGTACGCGTTTATCAGCTATCTTGGACGCCTTAACGAGCCGCTTATCGAGCTGACCACCCAGCAGTCGATGCTGCAGCAGGCGGTGGTCGCCGGCGAGCGCGTTTTCGAGCTGATGGATCGCCCGCGCCAGGCGTGGGGTAGGGATGACGCGCCGCTGAGCAGCGGTCGGGTGGAAATTGACCATCTCTCCTTTGCTTACCGGGGGGACCGTCTGGTTCTCCAGGATATCACGCTGGATATTCCCTCCCGCAGCTTCGTGGCGTTGGTCGGACATACCGGCAGCGGAAAAAGTACCCTCGCCAGTCTGATGATGGGCTATTACCCGTTAACCCACGGCGAGATCCGCATCGATGGTCGACCGCTCGCATCCCTCAGCCACAGCGCGTTGCGTCGGGGCATCGCGATGGTGCAACAGGATCCCGTAGTGCTGGCGGATACCTTCTACGCCAACGTCGCGCTGGGTCGGGACATCAGTGAGGCGCAGGTTTGGGAAGCGCTGGAGGCGGTGCAGCTGGCGGCGGTGGCGCGCAGCATGAGCGATGGGCTATACACCCAACTGGGCGAGCAGGGCAATAATCTCTCCGTCGGGCAGAAGCAGCTGCTGGCGCTGGCGCGCGTGCTGGTGGACACCCCGCAGGTACTGATTTTGGATGAGGCGACGGCAAACATCGACTCCGGTACCGAGCAGGCGATCCAGCAGGCGCTGGCGAAGGTCCGCCAGCATACCACCCTCGTGGTTATTGCCCATCGGCTGTCGACCATTGTGGAGGCCGATACCATCCTGGTTCTGCATCGAGGTCAGGCTGTCGAGCGGGGCACCCATCAGCAGCTGCTGGCGGCGAAAGGCCGCTACTGGCAGATGTATCAGCTGCAGCTGGCCGGCGAAGAGCTGGCGGCCAGCGCCAGAGAGGAGTCGCTCAGCGCCTGATGCACCACCAGCAGGCAGGGAACGCTGGGCGGCCTGCCATGGTGCAAAAACGTTACATCAAATGCACCGTTGTGGTGCATTTTTGCGCGCCAGGCGCCGTTGCGCAGGATATTGCCTGACCTGTCCCCTGTTTTTTGCCATCAAAGGGCCGCTTTGCGGCCTTTTTTCATTTCTGGCATAGCCCTTGCTTTATATCCATCGTGTTAGCTGCGGCCATTACCGAATACTGACTGGAGGGGACTTATGAAGCTGGTTACCGTGGTAATCAAACCATTCAAACTGGAAGACGTGCGTGAAGCTTTGTCTTCCATCGGCATTCAGGGCCTGACGGTCACTGAAGTCAAAGGATTTGGCCGTCAGAAAGGTCACGCGGAGCTCTACCGCGGCGCCGAGTATAGCGTCAACTTTCTGCCAAAAGTGAAGATTGATGTGGCGATTGCCGACGATCAGCTGGATGAAGTCATCGATATCATCAGCAAAGCGGCTTACACCGGAAAAATTGGCGACGGCAAAATTTTCGTCGCTGAATTGCAGCGCGTCATTCGCATCCGTACCGGCGAAGCTGACGAAGCGGCACTGTAATTTCCAGACCACACAGTGATGGGGAACGAAACAATGAAAATGGCAACAATGAAATCGGGTCTGGGGGCATTAGCCCTTCTGCCGGGGCTGGCGATGGCCGCGCCTGCGGTGGCGGACAAAGCCGATAACGCGTTTATGATGATTTGCACCGCACTGGTTCTGTTTATGACTATCCCGGGGATTGCGCTGTTTTACGGCGGCCTGATCCGCGGTAAGAACGTTCTGTCCATGCTGACTCAGGTGATTGTCACCTTTGGCCTGGTCTGCGTATTGTGGGTGATTTATGGCTATACCCTGGCCTTCGGCACTGGCGGCAGCTTCTTCGGCAGCTTTGACTGGGTGATGCTGAAAAATATTGAGCTGAAAGCGCTGATGGGCACCTTCTATCAGTATATCCACGTGGCCTTCCAGGGCTCGTTCGCCTGCATCACCGTCGGGCTGATTGTCGGGGCGCTGGCGGAACGTATTCGTTTCTCCGCGGTACTGATCTTCGTGGTGGTGTGGATGACACTCTCCTACGTGCCGATTGCGCATATGGTTTGGGGCGGCGGTCTGCTGGCGACCCATGGCGCGCTGGACTTCGCCGGCGGCACCGTTGTGCACATCAACGCCGCGGTCGCCGGGCTGGTGGGCGCCTATATGATGGGCAAACGCGTGGGCTTCGGCAAAGAAGCGTTCAAACCGCATAACCTGCCGATGGTGTTCACTGGCACCGCTATCCTCTACGTGGGCTGGTTCGGCTTCAACGCCGGCTCTGCCAGCGCAGCGAATGAAATTGCGGCCCTGGCGTTCGTTAACACCGTCGTGGCGACCGCTGCGGCTATCCTGGCGTGGACCTTTGGCGAATGGGCTCTGCGCGGCAAACCTTCACTGCTGGGCGCCTGCTCCGGGGCAATTGCCGGTCTGGTTGGCGTTACGCCGGCGTGTGGTTATATCGGTGTCGGCGGGGCGCTGATCGTCGGTATCGCCTCTGGCCTGGCGGGTATCTGGGGCGTGACTGCGCTGAAACGCTGGCTGCGTGTGGATGATCCTTGCGACGTCTTCGGCGTTCACGGCGTCTGCGGCATCGTCGGCTGTATCCTGACTGGTATCTTCGCGGCGACTTCTCTGGGCGGCGTCGGTTATGCGGAAGGCGTCACCATGGGCCATCAGCTGCTGGTGCAACTGGAAAGTATCGCCATCACCGTGGTCTGGTCCGGCGTTGTGGCGTTCATCGGCTACAAGGTGGCGGATATGACCGTCGGGCTGCGCGTGCCGGAAGAGCAGGAGCGCGAAGGGCTGGACGTCAACAGCCATGGCGAAAACGCCTATAACGCCTGATAAAAAAGCCATTCTCTCCTGATAGCGAAAAGCCTCCCGTCCGGGAGGCTTTTTTTATGCGTTGCGGTTGCGCATCACCCCTTCCTGAACCGTTGAGGCAACCAGCGTGCCATCCTGGGTGTAGAATTCGCCGCGAACGAAGCCGCGGGCGCTGGAGGCCGAGGTGCTTTCGACGCTATAAAGCAGCCATTCATTAATATTAAACGGCCGGTGGAACCACATAGAGTGGTCGATGGTGGCGACCTGCATGCCGGGCTCAAGGAAACCAACGCCGTGCGGCTGCAGCGCCACCGGCAGGAAGTTAAAGTCTGAAGCATAGCCCAGCAGATACTGATGAATACGCAGATCGTCAGGGACGGCGCCGTTGGCGCGCAGCCAGACCTGGCGCACCGGTTCGGCGATATGGCCTTTCATTGGGTTATGAAACTCCACCGGACGGATCTCCAGCGGTTTATCGCAGAGGAATTTGTCTTTCACCTGCGGCGGCAGGAGATGCGCCAGCTTGCGAGCGATATCGGTTTCCGAAGGCAGGCCGTCAGGGGAGGGGGCGGCCGGCATTGCTTTCCGATGCTCATAGCCATTCTCTGGCGCCTGGAAGGAGGCGGTCATATAGAAAATCGGCTTCCCGTTCTGGATGGCGGCGACCCGACGGGCGCTGAAGCTGTTGCCGTCGCGCAGCACCTCCACATCGTAAACGATCGGCTTCTGGCTATCGCCGGGGCGAAGAAAGTAGCTGTGAAACGAATGAACCAGACGCTCAACGGGCACGGTCTCTTTTGCCGCATACAGCGCCTGACCCACTACCTGGCCGCCAAAAACCTGACGTAACCCCAGGTCTTCGCTCTGCCCGCGAAACAACCCTTCCTCAATTTTTTCCAGATCTAATAATGCCAGCAGGTTAGAGAGTGCCTGACTCATACTTATCCTCAATTAACAATAGCGGCGCAGCGCGCGTAATGTGGCCAAGTATAACCTGGAATCGCAAGTGGTCCGATGGGTGTAATAATCTGAATAACGACCAGTTAACAGGAACAAATCTGAGATCTGTGCCACACTTATTGACGACACGAAAGTTCCTGCCGGCGAAGCGGCGGAACATCCTCCTGGGTATTAAGGGATGATAAGGAGAACATCATGAAATTTGCCTATATGTTTAGTGCCTTAGCCGTCGCCGCGACGCTGACCGCCTGTGCTAATCACCACTCGAACAATTCTTCGACGCAGGCGGCCGCGCCCGACCCTTACGGTATCGCGACGCTGAGCGTGGCGCAGCAGCAGCCGAGCGTCACGGGGACGATTAATATCCGCCAGAGAATCGCTTTACCGCCGGATGCGGTACTGACGGTGACCCTGTCGGATGCTTCTCTGGCAGATGCGCCAGCCCGCGTATTGTCGCAAAAAGCGGTGCGTACCGAAGGCAAACAGGCGCCATTTAACTTTGCGCTGCCTTACAACCCGGCAGATATTCAACCGAACGCTCGCATTCTGCTAAGCGCGGCGATCACGGTTAACGGCCAGTTGATGTTTATTACCGATACCGTGCAGACGGTAATAAACCAGGGCGGCACTCATGCCGACCTGACGCTGGTTCCGGTCCAGCAGACCGCCGTTCCTGTCGCCCAGTAAGCTCGCTACGCCCCCGGATGGGGGCTTTTTTTTGCCTTCAATAAACCCAGCGATAATGCTGGAGATCGATATGGCCGCTGCCGGAGACCTGCACACCCTCGGCCAGCAGCGCCTGACGCTGCCGCTGTAGATCGGGGCCGGTGAGGGAGATATCGCCATGGCGATTGACCACCCGATGCCATGGCAGGGTGGACCCTTCCGGCAGGCGCTTCAATACGCCGCCCACCTGGCGCGCCGCGCGCGGTGAACCAGCCAGCCGGGCGACCTCGCCGTAGGTCGTGACATACCCTTCTGGTATCGACGCCACGATGTGCCAGACGCGTTGGGGAAATGTGTCGTGCGGAGCCATTTTCTGTCCTGTTACCGGCAAAACGTCAGCATAAGCGCTAAGCCAGGAGCTGTACAGCCGGCCTGGGTCAGGCGGCCTGTTCGACGGTGAACGTCAGAGCGAGGCCGAGGATCTGCATGCCATGGACATTGTCGGAGGCTGAGCTGGCGATGAGACTCTCAAGAAATTTCAACCGCTGCGAAGTGGCGTTGATGATCAGCCTCGCGCGCAGGCCCGGCATGGTTAACGACGAGATAGGGTACACCACCCGACCGCTGATATAGACCGGCAGCTTGCGTAGCTCCACCTGGCGCAGCACGCCGACGGTGGAATAGAGCAGCGCCAGCGGCGTAACCGCCCGCACCGGCGCGGGACTGATGGTCGCGAAGTCGAGCATTTTTTCAGGACGCAGGTAGTTTACGCCCTGAAAGGCGATGGTCATCCCTTCAATAGCAGGTAAAGGCAGAGTGATGGTCTGTGGTGATGAGTCAGTCATTCGATTACCGTCGAGACAATGTACTGGTGATAAAAGAGGACGAAGAGGATAAGTATGGTGGATAACCCGGATGTGTGCTGAGCGCGGGCTCGCAATCTCACAGGCTGACCGTGAGTGGCTGGTTTTATTCGCGTTATTGCGCAATAAACCAGCAGGCGGACGGTGTGAGCTTGCAATTCACCAGGTCAGCAGGGATAATGCGCCAGCGCGTTAGGCAACTAACGCTCTCAATGGGGGCTCTGTTGGTTCTCCCGCAACGCTACTCTGTTTACCAGGTCAGGTCCGGAAGGAAGCAGCCAGAGCAGACGACGTGTGTGCCGGGATGTAGCTGGCAGGGCCCCCACCCATTTCTCCCGCCTGGTGTTTCCCTTATATTTGTCCGGTTTTTACTCCTGCAATAATTAATTTCTGATAAAGATCGCATATTAGTTTTTGTTGTTAAAACCCCCTGCTTTTATTCCATAATATTTACTTGTCATAAATCTGAAATACTACTGAAATATTAATGTCATTTGCACGTCATAAATAAAGCGCATCTTACTGATGGGAATTTGTTGCCAGGCTCATGCTGTAAAATATATCTCTGGATCAGCATGTTAACTTCGTGTATTAATTATGATGATTTTATTGCACGGGAAGCGTAGCTATGACCACAGTGGTTTTGAATGTAAAAATTGACGCAGAGCTAAAAGAAAAGTTGCGTCATTTTGCGGAAGTTAATAACGAGAACCTGGGAACGGCAACGGAAAAGCTGCTGCAGCTGGCTTTTCAGCTGGAGGAGTCAGCAGGTGAGGCGGGGGTGACGGAAGAGGACATTGACAGCCAGCATACCGAAGAGGAAGCGACGCCACTTACCCCTAAAGAAATCAAAGCATTAAGAAAACTTCTGAAGAAGAAAAAATGAAACAACAATTCTCTACAGCCAGCAACTATAGCGAAGCTTGCGATATGTTGCGCTCAGGATACGTAAAACACGTCCGCCTGAACTGGAATATCGGTAGTGATGAGTTCTTTCGCATTGCTTCCGACTGGTGTGACACCGGCGCTAAAATCAAAAAAGATGAAGATGGCTTTATTATTTCCCTGAAAGGGTTTCCTATTCCGCGCCAGCATTAATGAAATTGCCTTCTTTCTGTCATTGGGTTGCCATAACCAGAGGGCAGGATAGCCAGGCAATTTTATAAAAACATCTCATATACCTCATGGATGAAGGTCATTTGACGGGCTGAAGTCAGCCCGTCGCTATTTTCTTATATTATTTTTCGCAAACGTGTATTTTCCTTCTGTTCAGCAAGGCTTTGCCACAGCGGTTGTAGCGTGGAGAAGGCCCGGCGCAATGCTTCATCCGGCAGCGTAAACGGCAGACGTAAATAGCGATCGAACGCCCCTTCCAGCCCAAACCGCGTACCGGTGCCGATATGGATCCCCTGGCTTTCCGCACGCGCAGAGAACAGGGTGGCCAGCATGTCAGGAAGTTCCACCCAAAAAGAGAGCCCACCTTCCGGTGGCGAAAACCGCCAGCGGGGAAAATATTCCGCCATCAGCGTTTCGCACATGTCCCGGCGCGCCTTGAGCATATTCCGCCGCGGCGGCAGCAGTGTGGCGGCATTTTCCAGTAGCCAGCTGCAGGCCAGTTGCTCCAGCAGCGGCGTACCCAAATCCAGCGAATCGCGGGCCTGAATAAGCGAGGCGATGGTCCGCGCGCTGGCGCGGATCCAGCCGATACGTAGTCCCCCCCAGAAGCTTTTCCCGGCCGAACCAATGGTGAGCACCGCGGCATCGGGATTAAAGCTGGCCAGCGGCGGAGGAGGCGGCGCGTTATACCAAAGGTCGGCCATGGTCTCGTCGATTACCAGCGTTGTTCGCGTCCTGGTGGCGATGTCCGCGACCCGCTGGCGGGTGGGGGCATCCATACAGCGTCCGGTGGGGTTGTGAAAATCCGGCATCAGCCACGCCAGCCGCGGCGCAGTCTGCGCAATAGTCGCCGCCAGTCCATCGCAGTCCCATCCCTGCTGCGGAAGCGCGACCCCGACGGGGCGGCAGGAGGCGCCCTGAATGGCGCTGATGGCCATCGGATAGGTTGGAGCGTCAATAACCACCCGATCGCCCGGCCCGGTGAACAGGCGCAGGATCAGCGCGAAGGCGCTGAGGGCGCCGTTGACCACCATCACCTCATCGGGCCGCGTCGGCAGACCGCGTTCGCTGTAGCGCCGGGCAATCGCCTCCCGCAGCACCGGCAGCCCCTGCTGGTCATAGCCAGTCTGTGCGAGATAGGGCGGCAGCAGGGTCATAGCGTGCTGGAAGGCCTGATGGACCTCCGGCCCGGCGCTGAGGGCGGCGGTAGAGAGATTAAGCGTAGATGAGATACCGGCAGGCAGAGGAAGATCGGCGGGGCGTTCCGGCAAAACAATGCGTGACCCGCTCCCCTGGCGGCTGTAGAGAAAGCCCTCCTCCCGCAACTGGCCGAGGGCGCTGGCGATGGTGGTCCGGCTGACGTTCAGGGCCGCCGCCAGCTCGCGCTCGCCGGGCAGGCGCGTTTGCAGCGTCAGGCGACCATCAAGGATCAGCAGGCGGAGCGCTTCCGCCAGCTGGCGCCATAGCGGCGTGCGTGAGCTGGTCTCCTGCCAGTTGCCGAGCAGGCGTACCAGCGATTGGGTTCCAAAGCGTCGGGCTGACATAGCGATCCACTTTTCCAAAACTGGCCATTAATTATCAGTCCATTTTTGCTGATGATGAGGGCATTCGCAATGATGTTGAGGAAAAAATATGCTTCGTCGCCTGCTGCAGTTATATATTGGTCTGGTGCTTTACGGCGTGTCCACGGCGCTCTTCGTGCATGCCAATCTCGGCGCCGATCCGTGGGATGTTTTCCATCTCGGGGTGGCTAAACAGCTGGGTATCAGTTTCGGTACGGTGATTATCCTGACCGGCGCGGCGGTACTGCTGCTGTGGATCCCGATCCGGCAAATGCCGGGGCTCGGTACGGTGAGCAATGTCATCGTGCTGGGACTGGCGGCGGACGCCACGCTGGCCGTCCTGCCGCCGCTGGAGTCGATGGTGGCGCGCAGTGCGCTGCTGGTAGGAGCGATTGTGCTGAACGCTATCGCTACCGGAATGTATATTGGCGCGGGCTTTGGCCCCGGGCCGCGCGATGGCCTGATGACCGGTCTGCATGCTCGCACTGGTTGGTCACTGCGCGGTATCCGGACGGCGATCGAGCTTTCCGTACTGCTGATTGGCTGGCTGCTGGGGGGCAAATTTGGCGTCGGAACCGTCATCTACGCGCTGTCGATTGGGCCGCTGATCCAGCTGTGCCTACCGTGGTTCAGCCAGCCCCTCAGCCGCAACGCGGTCAGCCCTCCCCGGGAAATAGTCTCCTGAATTAACCCATCGCCCTCTTCATCATGGAGAGGGCCTTTCATCGCTTACAGGCCGCTCAGGCCATGAAGCATCATGTAGATCCCCACCACAATAATCAGTAAGCCTGAGAACCAGGGCGCCTTGCGCGAGAGGTCGTTAAGCCACGGCCAGCGGCGGGTGGCATGTTTAAGGCTCAGGGCGGCGATGGCCCCGGAAGCCACCAGCGTCAGCGCCAGACCAACGCTAAAGCCCAGCACCAGCGTGGCGCCCAGCGAGAATTTCTTCAGCTGTAAACAGATAAGCAGCACGGTAATGGACGCCGGGCAGGGGATCAGCCCGCCGGTCAGGCCAAACAGCACGATCTGCCCGGTCGTCACCTGGCGGCCATCAAAGCGCCGGTTGATCTCCTGAGCATGGGCCCGCTGATGCGCGTCCTGCCACTCCTCCGCCACCAGCGGCGCGGCGGATGAGGACGCATGGTGATGGTCATGGTGATGGTCATGGTGGTGATCATGTTCGTGGTGATGATCATGTTCGTGATGGTGATCGTGGTGCGTGTGGGGCTGCGATTCGCGCCAGGTGCGCCAGAGCATCCAGCAGGCAATCAGCACAATGACAATCCCTGAGACCAGTTGAAACCAGGGTTCAGAGGTCTGCGCGTTCCAGCCGCGGCCAAACCACAGGCCGGCCATGGCGATCAGCCAGACCACTGCCGTATGCGAAACCGTGGCCGCCAGCCCCAGCAGTACCGCCTGTTTTAACGTTCCCCGTACCGCCACGATAAAGGCGGCCATCATCGTTTTTGAATGGCCCGGTTCAAGGCCGTGCAGGGCACCGAGCAGTATCGCGCTGGGAATAAACAGCCAGGCATTGCCCTGCTGCAGAAGGGAAGTGAAATCGTTCATATCGGGATCCTTGCCAAAAGTGCGTTTATCCTACTCCCCCCCAGTAGTAAAATACTACCCCCCAGTAGAAAAAGCGGCTGACAAAAGGGATCATGGTATGCTGGCAGGCGTTGCTGACCACGCAGGTCGGTAATCCCGGACAGAATGAAACGGTGGATCGTGCAATGTCACATACAGTTCGACACAAAAAGATGTTACTGACCCGGCTGAAGAAAATTCAGGGGCAGAGTACCGCGTTAGAGAAAATGCTTAATCGCGAGCATGAGTGCGCTGAAATATTACAGCAGCTGGCGGCGATCCGCGGCGCGGTCAACGGCATGATGCTGCAGGTTATTCAGGGGCATCTTACCGACCATGTGGTGAAAGAGCCTGACGAGACGCAGCGCGAAGCGGATCTGGAGACGGTGATGCAGGTGATTAAATCCTATCTGAAGTAGCGCCCCCTGACGTTCCGCTCAAGCCACCCGCCGCTTAATGCGCATGGAGGTTATGCTCTGCCCACAGAATGAACTGCTCTTTTGGCAGCGCTTTGCTGTAAAGCCACCCCTGGGCGTACTGAACGCCATGCTGGCGCAGCCAGTCGCGCTGGCTTTCGGTTTCCACCCCTTCGGCGACGGTGGCCAGATTGAGCGCTTTGGCCATTTCAATAATGTGCGGCGTCAGCGGCCGGTACTCGAGGGTATCGACAAAAGATTTATCGATTTTCAGCGTGTCGACGTCCAGTTTCTGCAGATAGCTCAGGCTGGAGTAGCCGGTGCCAAAGTCATCAATCGAGATCCGATGCCCGGCCTGACGGTAGTGAGCGATCACCGGCATGGTGGTCTCCGGGTCGACAAACCCGCGCTCGGTGATTTCAAGGATGATCTGTTCGGCGGCGATCCCCCAGTGCTGCAGCTGATCGTGTAACAACGTCGGTAGGGTGGGCGAGCGTAAATCATCTACCGACAGGTTGATGGATATGTGCACTTCCGGCCGCTGCCGCAGCCAGGGACCGAGATCGGTAAAAATTTTCCTGACGATATCTTCCGTCAGCTGCGTAATCAGCCCGGTCTGCTCGGCCAGGGGAATAAAGATATCCGGCGATAAAAAAGTGCCATCGGGCTGCTGCCAGCGGGCCAGGGCCTCCGCCCCGGCAATTTTCCCGTCCTGCAACGAAATAATCGGCTGATAGTGAACCTGAATCGCTTCGGAATTGAGGGCGTCCAGCATGCTGTTGCGCGGTGAGCGCAGGTGCCTTAGCAGACGCAGCAGCAGCCAGGTGGCGAGCAGGCTGGTGAAAATGCCGGCAGGGAGCCAGAAGAACAGCTGCTGTCGAATGCGCTGCTGCAGCGGCAAGGTTGAAGACCAGGTTACGATGCCAGAGCCCAGCTCGGGAATGCGCTGGATCCGGTAGACTGTGTTATCCAGAGTAAGCATATCCACATGCGGATCTTTAATGCGTTGCCAGACTTTCGCCGGCAGCGGCTGACTGCTGATCACCATTTTTGGTGGTCCAGGCCAAACAGCATGGTATGGATCTTCTCTTCGCTGGCGGGAACGACATCAATAAAGGAGACGGGGTCGATCATCACCATGTGCTGCCGGCTGCCCATGGCCGTCATCTGATGATCGAGGCCAAGATCGTTAATTGAGGTCAGCCAGGTGCGATAGCCGTCGGGGGCAATGTGGTCCGGCGGGGGGAAGGTGACCGCGACGCTATGGTCTTCCAGGGAGGAGCATTGCGGCACGGAATCACGCAGCCAGAGCACTTCCTGAATGTAGCGATGGGTATAGGCGATGCGGCGGAGCGTAAGCAGATGTTCAGGGCTACAGGAGGCGGCGGTGTGTGCGTCAGCCTCTCGTAACGCTTCCCGGGCCTGGTCGGCAACCTGCAGCGTCCGAACGACGATACGGTTGGAATAGTCATCCAGTTCACGATAGAACTGCATTTTGGCCTGCCGCGCCGCCTGCCAGATGCTGAGTGAAATGGGCAGGATGATGGCCAGTATCAGCACTCCTGTAAACAGCGCCATCAGATGCCGGGTCCTCATGCCTGTGTCCTTATCGTTCGCCGGGTGTCATCAGTATATGCGAAAGATAATTCGGGCGCAGCGGGAGAAAACGCGTCGTTTGGGGAAAAAGCCGGCATCACAACAGGCTGCGATGCCGGGAGAGAAGGATGATTCCGATGTAGCAGAATAAAAATGAGGGTGTGAATGCCGGGCAGGGTGTGTTCCGGCATTCAGTCGCAGCATACGCTGCGCAGATGACAGCAATATGTTAGCTAGTGTGCATCCGGCGCCGGGATATCAGCGCTGATGCGCAGGTCGTTCTCATCAAACACCATGCAGAAGCGCTCATCGAAAGCCAGCTTAATTTTCTGCCAGGGGCGGAAATGGACGTCGCCGGGCAGCAGAACCTTGACGTTGTCGTGGCCGTAGCACTGGCCGAACAGATAGGTATTGTTGCCCAGACGCTCCACCACTTCACATTGAAACTCCACCACGGTACCGGTGGCGACTTCCGGGGTGAGGTGCTCCGGCCGGATCCCCAGCGTCACCGCAGCGCCGGGCTTCAGCGGCTGGGTGGCGATATTCAGGGCCAGCTGATGGTCCTGCGCGAGGGTGACCGTTAAGCGTTCCGGCTGCCAGTCGCTGACGATAGCCGGCAGAAAGTTCATCTTCGGCGAGCCGATAAAGCCGGCGACGAATTTGTTGACCGGATTGTAGTACAGCGCCATCGGCGAACCCATTTGTTCGACTTTCCCGTAGTTCATGACCACGATTTTATCGGCCAGCGTCATCGCCTCCACCTGATCGTGCGTGACATACACCATAGTGGTCTTCAGCTCCTGGTGCAGACGGGCAATATGCAGGCGCATATCGACGCGCAGCTCCGCATCAAGGTTAGAGAGCGGCTCATCGAACATAAATACCCGGGGATTACGCACGATCGCCCGGCCAATGGCCACGCGCTGCCGCTGGCCGCCAGAGAGCTGCTTCGGTTTACGATCCAGCAGGTGCGAGAGTTGCAGCGTTTTAGCCACCATTTCCACCTGGCGACGGATCTCCGTTTTCGGCACTTTATTCACCTTCAGCCCGTAGCCCATGTTCTCTGCCACCGTCATGTGCGGATAGAGCGCATAGGACTGGAAGACCATCGCCACGCCGCGGCGGGCGGGCACGACATCATTCATCACCTCATCGCCGATCAGTACTTCTCCTTCGCTGACCTCTTCCAGCCCGGCAATCATGCGCAGTAGCGTCGATTTTCCACAACCGGAAGGGCCGACGAAGACGGCAAACTCGCCATCTTCAATATCGAGATTGACCTGGTGCAGCGTCACCGTGCTGCCGAACCTTTTGGTGACATTCCTCAGTCGTATATTGGACATCCACATTCCCCGGAGTGAGTAGCTGTTATTTGCCGTTGGCTTATCGCTATGTTGAGTGTGATTTGTATTACGTGTAACAAATCAGTGTGACGATGTTCAACAGCAGTAAAATCATGCCCTGACTATAACTTCCGCGGATTTTGCGCCATACAGGGACGTTTCATTTCTGCAAGGATGATCACACAACTGGCAGCTTATGGTAGTTTTATCAACGATCAAAGCGTAGCGTATAACAAAAGCGCATCAGAACATGTTTTCCATGTAATACGGCAGTTTGAAAAGATTTATTTTTCTAACTGGCAGACGGAATTCAAATAAAAACCATTAAATTGTTATACCTTCACATGAGGTTGATAATGAAAAAGAACACGCTTGCTGCACTGATCCTTACCACCCTGGCGGCGGGGCAACTCGCCAGCCTGCAGGCGCATGCCGCCGGGCAGCTTAACGTCTGGGAGGACATTAAAAAATCCGCTGGCATCAAAACCGCGGTTAGCGATTTTGAAAAGCAATACAACGTGAAGGTCAATCTCCAGGAGATGCCCTACGCCCAGCAACTGGAAAAACTGCGCCTCGACGGCCCGGCGGGCATTGGGCCGGACGTGCTGGTGATCCCGAATGACCAGCTCGGCGGCGCCGTGGTTCAGGGACTACTCTCGCCGCTCAGCGTCGATCAGGCGAAACAGGATGCCTTTACGCCAGCCTCCATCAATGCCTTCCGCATGGACAACGCGCTGTATGGGATCCCGAAGGCGGTGGAAACCCTGGTGCTTATCTACAACAAGGACCTGATCGACAAGCCGCTGGACAGCCTGCAGGCCTGGCTGGACTACTCGAAAACCCAGCGCGAGCAGAACAAATACGGCCTGCTCGCCAAGTTTGACCAGATCTATTACAGCTGGGGGGCGATTGGCCCGATGGGCGGCTATATCTTTGCTAAAAACGACAGCGGCGGCTTTAACCCGCAGCAGGTGGGTCTCAATACCCCCGGCGCCGTGGAAGCCGTCACCTTCCTGAAAAAATTCTATGCCGAGAAGGTCTTTCCGGCGGGGATCCTCGGCGATAACGGGCTGAATGCCATCGATTCCCTGTTTACCGAGAAAAAAGCGGCGGCGGTGATCAACGGCCCCTGGGCCTTCCAGCCGTATGAAGCCGCTGGCATTAACTATGGCGTGGCGCCCCTGCCGACCCTGCCGGACGGCAAGCCGATGAGCTCCTTCCTCGGCGTCAAAGGCTATGTAGTATCGACCTGGAGTAAAGACAAAGCGCTGGCGCAACAGTTTATCGAGTTCATCAACCAGCCGCAGTATGTGAAAGCCCGCTATGTCGCCACTGGCGAAATTCCGCCGCTGAAGGCGATGATTGACGATCCGGTGATTAAAAACGACCAAAAGGCCAGCGCCGTCGCCATCCAGTCGGCGCGAGCGGTGGCGATGCCGGGCATTCCCGAGATGGGGGAAGTGTGGGGGCCGGCCAACGCCGCGCTTGAACTGAGCCTCACCGGTAAGCAGGCGCCGCAGGCCGCGCTTGATAACGCGGTGAAACAGATCACGATGCAGATCGAAGCGATGCAGGCCAGCAATCAGTAATTCACCGTCACGTGAAGTCACCGAGCGGGAGGGGGACCTCCCGTTTGTAGAAGGAGTCGAGTGTGAGCATCCATTCCAGCGAAAATTTTAGCGACGCACGCGGGCCCGGGCGCCATGCTTGGTGCGGCCTGCTGCTGGCAATCGTGCCGGGTTTCGGTCAGTTTTATCATCGCCGGTGGCTGAAAGGGCTGGTCTTCCTGGTGCTGTTGAGCAGCTTTCTGGGGATTTTTTATGATTTCCTGCGTGAGGGGTTGTGGGGGTTATATACCCTGGGTGAAGAGGTACCGCGGG
Organism: Klebsiella pneumoniae; assembly: GCF_000742135.1. Taxonomy (GTDB): domain Bacteria; phylum Pseudomonadota; class Gammaproteobacteria; order Enterobacterales; family Enterobacteriaceae; genus Klebsiella; species Klebsiella pneumoniae. The sequence continues at coordinate 982,503 of NZ_KN046818.1, forward strand.
ATAACTCTATCTTCCTGTTAGCCGAGGGGATTATCAGCGTGCTGATCGTCGCTTTCGGCGTGCTGATCTATTTTCTCTCGCTGCGGGATGCGTGGCTCAACGGCAAAAAACGCGATGAAGGGATCGCCCTCAACAGCGTGCGTAAGCAGTACCAGATGCTGCTGAGCGACGGCTTTCCGTACCTGATGATCACCCCGGGCTTTATTCTGCTGGTGTTTGTGGTGATCTTTCCGATTCTGTTCGGTTTCGCCATCGCCTTCACCAACTACAACCTGTACCACACCCCGCCGGCGAAGCTGGTGGACTGGGTGGGGCTGAAAAACTTTATTAATATTTTCACCCTCTCCATCTGGCGCTCCACTTTCCTGGATGTGCTGCAGTGGACCGTGGTGTGGACGCTGCTGGCGACCACCCTGCAGTGTACGGTGGGCGTACTGCTGGCGATTCTGGTCAACCAAAAAGATCTGCGCTTTAAGCCGCTGATCCGCACCATCTTTATTTTGCCGTGGGCGGTGCCGGGGTTTGTCACCATTCTCGTTTTTGCCGGCATGTTCAACGACTCCTTCGGGGTCATCAACAACGCGATCCTGTCCTTTTTTGGCATCAGTCCGAAGGCATGGCTCACCGATCCGTTCTGGACTAAAACGGCGCTGATCATGATGCAGACCTGGCTTGGCTTCCCGTTTGTCTTTGCCATGACCACCGGCGTGTTGCAGGCGATCCCGGACGATCTGTATGAAGCGGCGACGATGGACGGCGCCAGCGCCTTTACCCGTCTGCGCACCATCACCCTGCCGCTGGTGCTGTATGCGATCGCGCCGATCATCATCACCCAGTACACCTTCAACTTTAATAACTTCAACATCATTTACCTGTTCAACAACGGCGGCCCTGCGGTGGCAGGCTCTAACGCCGGCGGGACGGATATTCTGGTGTCGTGGATCTATAAGCTGACGATGTCTTCGTCGCAGTACGCCATCGCGGCGACCATCACGATCCTGCTGTCGATCTTTGTCGTCGGCCTGGCGCTGTGGCAGTTCCGCGCCACCAAATCCTTCAAAAATGACGACATGGCGTAAGGGAAGCAACATGGCTCAATCACCCAGTATTAAACGCGAAAAGTGGATCCGACTCTCTCTCACCTGGCTGGTGGTCATCCTGGTCTCGGTGGTGATTATCTATCCGCTGGTCTGGACGGTCGGGGCGTCGCTGAACGCCGGCAATAGCCTGCTCAGTACCTCTATCATTCCGGAAAACCTGTCGTTCCAGCACTATGCCGATCTGTTCAATGGCAATGTGAATTACCTCACCTGGTACTGGAACTCGATGAAAATCAGCTTCCTGACCATGGTGCTGACCCTGATTAGCGTTAGCTTTACCGCTTACGCCTTCTCCCGCTTCCGCTTTAAAGGGCGGCAGAACGGGCTGATGCTGTTCCTGCTGCTGCAGATGATCCCGCAGTTTTCCGCGCTGATTGCCATCTTTGTCCTGTCGCAACTGCTTGGCCTGATTAACAGCCATCTGGCGCTGGTGCTGATCTACGTCGGGGGGATGATCCCGATGAATACCTGGCTGATGAAAGGGTATCTCGACGCGATCCCTAAAGACCTGGATGAGTCCGCTCGCATGGACGGCGCCAGCAGCTTTCGCATCTTTATCGAGATCATCATGCCGTTGTCGAGGCCCATCCTCGCGGTGGTGGCGCTGTTCTCGTTCACTGGGCCGCTGGGGGATTTCATCCTCTCCAGCACCATCCTGCGTACCCCGGATAAATACACGCTGCCTATCGGTCTGTATAACCTGGTGGCGCAAAAAATGGGTGCCAGCTACACCACCTACGCGGCGGGGGCGGTGCTGATCGCCGTACCGGTGGCGATCCTCTACCTGGCGCTACAAAAATACTTCGTCTCCGGCCTGACCTCGGGCAGTACTAAAGGATAAGCACATGAAAAGATTCACACCCGCATGGCTTGCGGTTTGTCTGGCATGCAGTTTCTCCACCTCTTCTCAGGCCGCGGACGCGCTTGCAACCCGCGCGTTTCAGGGCATGCCGGCGGACTTTATCAAAGGCGCGGATATCTCCACGCTGCTGGACGCCGAAAAGCACGGGGCGACGTTCTACGATCAGAATAATCAGCGCAAGGATCCGATCGCTATTCTGAAAGAGAACGGCGTCAACTATGTCCGCCTCCGTCTGTGGGTGGATCCGCAATCGGCGAGCGGCGAGGACTATGGCGGTGGGAACAATGATCTGGCCACCACCCTGGCGCTGGCGAAACGGGCGAAAGCCCAGGGGATGAAGCTGTTGCTTGATTTTCACTACAGCGATTTCTGGACCGATCCCGGCAAGCAGTTCAAGCCGAAAGCCTGGGAAAAGCTGGATTACCCGCAGCTGAAAACGGCGATTCATGACTATACCCGCGATACCATCGCCCGCTTTAAGCAGGCGGGCGTGCTGCCGGATATGGTGCAGATCGGCAACGAAATCAACGGCGGCATCCTGTGGCCGGAAGGGAAAAGCTGGGGGCAGGGCGGCGGAGAGTTCGACCGGCTGGCTGGCCTGCTGAACGCGGCTATCGCTGGCCTGAAGGAGAACCTGCGCCAGGGCGAGCAGGTGAAAATCATGCTGCATCTGGCCGAAGGGACCAAGAACGATACCTTCCGCTGGTGGTTTGATGAGATCGACAAGCGCCATGTACCGTATGACGTGATTGGTCTGTCGATGTACACCTACTGGAATGGCCCGATCAGCGCCCTGAAGGCCAATATGGATGACATCAGCAAACGCTATAACAAAGACGTCATCGTCGTCGAGGCGGCCTATGCCTATACCCTGGCCAACTGCGATAACGCGGAAAATAGTTTCCAGGCGAAAGAGGAAAAGGATGGGGGATATCCCGCCAGCGTACAGGGGCAATATAACTATATTCACGATTTAATGCAGGCGGTGGTTGATGTGCCAGACCAGCGTGGCAAAGGTATTTTCTATTGGGAGCCTACATGGATTGCCGTGCCGGGAAATACCTGGGCCACCCCGGCGGGGATGAAATATATCCACGACGAGTGGAAAGAGGGTAATGCACGTGAAAATCAGGCGCTATTTGATTGCCAGGGAAAAGTATTGCCGTCGGTAAAAGTTTTTAATTAATTTTTTTGTCGTCTTTTTCAGGAAGTTTATTATGAATAAATTTGCACCTTTACATCCGAAGGTTAGTACGCTGCTGCATGGCGCGGATTATAATCCGGAGCAATGGGAGAATGACCCCGATATTATTGATAAAGACATTGCCATGATGCAGCAGGCAAAATGCAATGTGATGTCGGTGGGAATATTTAGCTGGGCGAAACTGGAGCCACGCGAAGGGGTATTTAATTTCGCCTGGCTGGATATTATCCTCGATAAACTGTATGCCGCCGGCATTCATGTCTTTCTGGCCACGCCGAGCGGCGCGCGTCCGGCGTGGATGTCGCAGCGCTATCCGCAGGTTCTGCGGGTGGGGCGCGATCGGGTGCCGGCCCTGCACGGCGGCCGTCACAACCACTGTATGTCGTCACCGGTCTATCGCGAGAAAACCCTGCAAATCAATACCCTGCTGGCAGAACGTTATTCCTCACACCCGGCGGTGCTGGGCTGGCATATTTCCAACGAATATGGCGGTGAATGCCATTGCGATCTCTGCCAGAACCGTTTTCGCGACTGGCTGAAGGCGCGTTACCAGACCCTGGAGAACCTCAACCAGGCCTGGTGGAGCACCTTCTGGAGTCATACCTATACCGACTGGTCGCAGATTGAATCGCCTGCGCCGCAGGGCGAGATGTCGATCCACGGTCTTAATCTTGACTGGCATCGCTTTAACACCGCTCAGGTGACCGATTTCTGCCGCCATGAAATTGCTCCGCTGAAGGCGGCGAATGCCTCCCTGCCGGTGACTACCAACTTTATGGAGTATTTCTACGATTACGACTACTGGCAGCTGGCGGAGGCGCTGGATTTCATCTCCTGGGACAGCTATCCGATGTGGCACCGCGATAAAGACGAAACCGCGCTGGCCTGTTACACCGCGATGTATCACGACATGATGCGCAGCCTGAAGGGCGGCAAACCGTTTGTGCTGATGGAGTCCACCCCGGGCGCCACCAACTGGCAGCCGACCAGCAAACTGAAGAAGCCGGGAATGCATATTCTTTCCTCGCTGCAGGCGGTGGCGCATGGCGCCGACTCGGTGCAGTATTTCCAGTGGCGGAAAAGCCGCGGTTCGGTTGAGAAATTTCACGGCGCAGTGGTCGACCACGTCGGACATATTGATACCCGCATTGGCCGCGAAGTCTGCCAGCTCGGCGAGATCCTCAGCAAGCTGCCGGAGGTGAGGGGCTGTCGCACCGAGGCGAAAGTAGCGATTATCTTCGACCAGCAGAACCGCTGGGCGCTGGATGACGCCCAGGGGCCGCGCAATCTTGGGATGGAATATGAGAAGACGGTCAACGAGCACTACCGCCCGTTCTGGGAGCAGGGCATCGCCGTCGATGTGATTGACGCCGATGTCGATTTAACGCCGTATCAGTTAGTGATTGCCCCGATGTTATATATGGTGCGCGACGGCTTTGCCGGTCGGGCGGAGGCGTTTGTCGCCAACGGCGGCCACCTGGTGACCACCTACTGGACCGGTATCGTCAATGAGTCCGATCTCTGCTATCTCGGCGGCTTCCCGGGCCCGCTGCGCAATCTGCTGGGGATCTGGGCGGAAGAGATCGACTGCCTGAATGACGGCGAGTTTAATCTGGTGCAGGGGCTTGCCGGGAATCAGTGCGGTCTGCAGGGCCCTTATCAGGTGCGCCATCTCTGCGAACTGATCCATATCGAGAGCGCCCAGGCGCTGGCCACCTACCGGGATGATTTTTATGCCGGACGGCCGGCTGTGACGGTGAACGCGTTCGGGAAAGGCAAAGCCTGGCATGTGGCCTCCCGTAACGATTTAGCCTTCCAGCGCGATTTCTTTACCGCCCTGAGCAAGGAGCTGGCCCTGCCGCGGGCGATAGCGACGGAGTTACCACCCGGCGTGGTGGCGACTGCGCGCACCGACGGTGACAACGCATTTATCTTCCTGCAGAACTACAGCGCGCAAAACCATACCCTGACCCTGCCGCAAGGGTATTGGGATTGCCTGACCGACGCGGCGGTATCGGCTCCACTGACCCTGACGGCATGGGATTGCCGTATTCTCCGTCGTCACGCGTAATTTCTTCTTCTCCACGCCTGCTCTGACGAGCAGGCTTTTTTTATCTTAAACCTGGAGTTTATTATGGTGAGTTTAAAATCCTTCCTGCACTATTTCTCCCCAGCGCGTCCGGCACAGCCATTAAGCGAGGCGGAAAAACAGCAAATCGAGGCGCTGATTCAGGCCTTTGGTGGCGAAGCGAATATTACGCAAGTGGACGCCTGTATTACCCGTCTGCGGGTTAGCGTTCGCCATCTTGCGGCCGTGGACTCCGAAGCATTACAGCAGCAGGGCGCGCTAGGGGTTATTATTCTTGGTCAGCAGGTGCATGCTATTTTCGGTAAACAGTCCGATGCGCTGCGTCAGCTTCTGGATGAACATTTTGCCGCCCGGAAATAAATAAAACGGGATAACCTGAAAGCAGGTTATCCCGAAAATAAGACAAAGACAGCAGTGGCAATAAAGTTTACCGGAAGATAATTAACAGTCTTACAGCAGGAGATAAAAATAACGTATGAGTCTTAGCCGTGCGCGATTACCACCAGGCCTCAACCTGCACGCCGAAATTCCAGGTATTATTCGCCGTCTGGTCTTCAAACGGTTTACCATCTTCGGAATCATTCAAATATGAAGCAAAAATGCGTAATTCCGGACGTGACATAAAGTCTGGCCCGTCCGCCAGGCCCAACGCAATGGTGTATTTCTCACCGGCCTGTTTGTAGCTGGTGCCATTGTTGTAGCTGTCTTTCTGATAGAAACCGCCGACTTCGCCAATCAGGCGCACGTAGTCGGTGAACTGGTACTGCCCGCGGGCGACCAGCGACAGCATCCGCGTTTTGTCGGTATAGTCGGTAATGTCATCCGCCGAGCCCCAGGTCAGAACGTGGTTGATAGAAAACTTCTCTGTAATCGGGATCAGGCCGGTGTTAATCACGCGATAACCGGTGGCGTCGTTCACGTAGTTCCACATATCGTACCAGCCGCCGCCCTGGGAGACCATGTTCTGCGCCAGGCCTTTGTTGGCGTACTGCAGCACGGTTTTGTTATAGCCGCCCAGCATATCCTGACTGATTTCACCGGTCAGCATGACGCCGTTGTCAGCATCGTACAGTCCGCCGTAGCTATCCTGTTTTTTGGTGGTGTTTGGCATCGCGTAGTCGATACCGAATTCGGTCCACGAGCCCGCCCATGGCTTCCAGCCCGCGTAGCGTAAATCGATATAGTTGATATTGACGTTGCTGTCGCCATCGACGCGATAGTCAACATCGTTGGCATCGCCGCGGATCCAGGCCAGCGAGACGGCGCCCGGGCCGAGGGTGTAGTTTTCCACCCCGGCTCCGGAGCCGGAAATGTTCCAGTATTTGGTATCGATGATATGCAGATCATGGCGCTGGTAGTAACGTTTACCGCCCCAGATCACCGCATTCGGATCGCCAGGGATCAGCCCCTTTATCTGCAGGTTCAACTGACGTAAGCCGAACTGTGCATCATCGTTCAGCGTGGTTTCATTATCGTTAGAGCCGTCGGAGACCATGCTGACCATACTGTCGAGATAGAAGCTGACGTCATCTTTCTTATAGACCTCAGAGCCCAGCTCCAGCTCGCCGTAGGTATCCGACTCGTTCCCCAAACGGCCCAGCTTATTTTTTTGCCATTCCGCTTCGCTACCGTCGCCGGAGACCCCAACCCCGGCGCGCATATAGCCATGGAAATCGATCGTTGGGATCGCGGCGGTGGCCGCAAACGCGGAAGGAGCGATTAGCGCAGCGGCTAACGCGACTGAAAGGGCGCGCAGTGTAGTGTTCATCTCTATCCTCTTATTGTTTTGTATTACGTTCACATAACTGGTGTCATAAAATGCCTAAATGTAACTTCAGGCAAATGAGATATGATTATTGTGTGACTAACTGCAAATAATTACGGTGGTTTTTGTTGCGATGGGTGAGATGATTCACAATTCGTTGTATTGTGAACGTAATACTTTTATCGCTATTGTTTTGCAGTGAGAGGTGGCGGTGAGCGTTTTTTCAAATGGCCCCTGTTACAATCATGGGATAACAACATAAGGAACCGGACCATGAAGTCTAAAAGCGCTACTCTGGAAGACGTCGCACGCCATGCGGGCGTCTCTTACCAGACCGTGTCCAGGGTACTCAACAAATCAGCTAATGTATCCGAAGCGACGCGTCGCAAGGTGGAGAAATCGATAGAGGCCTTACGCTATGTGCCAAACCGGCTGGCGCAGCAGCTGGTGGGGAAGGAGAGCCAGACGGTCGGGCTGGTGACTATTTCTCTGGCCTGGCATGCGCCTTCCCAGGTGGCGGCGGCGGTAAAACGCTATGCCAACCTGGAAGGTTACCAGGTTCTGATTTCGATGATCGATGAGAGCGTCAACCAAAGCATCCAGGATTCCATCAATGAGCTGAAATCTCAGCGGGTGGATAAAGTCATTATCAACGTGCCGCTGGAGACCGAACAGGCGCAGAAAATCGCTGCTGACAACGATGATATCGTCTGCCTGTTTCTCGACGTTGATCCCTACAGCTCCGTGTTTAACGTTTCGTTTAACCCGGCGGACGGCACCCGGGCCAGCGTCAAATATCTCTATGAGATGGGGCATCGGGAGATCGCCCTGCTGGCGGGGCCGGACAGCTCAGTCTCGGCCAAACTCCGGTTAAAAAGCTGGCTGGAGACCCTGGATGGTTACGGTCTGAAGCCGGTGACCGTCCTGCACGGCAACTGGGATGCGCAGAGCGGCTACGCCGGCGCGCTGCAGATGCTGCGCGAAACGCCTAATTTCAGCGCTGTGCTGGTGGGTAATGATCAGATGGCGCTGGGGGTGCTCAGCGCCTTCCATCAGCATCAGGTGGCGGTGCCGGGTGAGAAGTCGGTTATTGGCTATGACGATACCTACGAAAGCTCCTTTTTCTATCCGGCGCTGAGTACCGTGTCGCTCGACCTCGACCTGCAGGGGAAAGAGGCGGTGCGGCGGATCCTCGCCAGCACCAGCGGGGCGCCTCATACCTCATCCATTCTGCCGGCGCGCCTGGTGATACGCCATTCCAGCGGCGCCCGAATCGAGCAGGGAAAAGATCTGCAGGCCATTGCAGAACAGCTCCGCGCCATCGCCCACCGTCTGGCACCCTGACGCCAAAGGCGGGGAAACTCGCCTTATCACCTTACTCTTAAATTGAGCAGGGTTGATCTTTGTCACAGCACGGCGTACCTTTAATGTTATGTTATAACGTAATGAAGAGGTCAGCATGAAAGCCCATATCCATCCTCCCTATCGTACGGTGGTGTTTCACGACACCAGCGCGAATGAGTATTTTAAAGTCGGCTCAACTATCCGCACCGATCGCGTGATTGAACTCGATGGCGAAACTTTTCCGTATGTGACGATCGACGTCTCCTCGAAATCGCATCCGTACTACACGGGCAAACAAAAAACTTTCGCCAATGAAGGCAGTGCAGCCCGATTCCGCCAGCGCTTCGGCGGCTTTATTGATGCGAAAAGGAAAGCATGATGCAGGTCGTCAACTCATTACGTAGCGCTAAACAGCGCCACCCGGATTGCCAGCTGGTTAAACGCAAAGGGCGGCTGTACGTTATCTGTAAGAGCAACCCCCGCTTCAAAGCGGTACAGGGGCGCAAAAAACGCCGTTAACGGAAACTCTCCAGCGAGCGGCGCTGTTGGCCGTCGGCGGTAAAATTGTCGGCGGCCAGCCATTGGCGCATGGTGTAATCCAGCTCCGGCCATTCGCCGTCTATCACCGAAAACCAGTCCGTGTCCCGGTTGTGTCCTTTACTCACCAGCGCCTGGCGAAAACGTCCTTCGTACTGAAACCCCAGCCGCCTTGCCGCCCGGGCTGATGGGATATTAAGACTGTTGCATTTCCATTCATAGCGACGGTAGCCGAGCGTATCAAAGACATACTGCATCAACAGCCAGTGCGCTTCGGTGGCCATGGCCGTTCGGCTCAGTAACGGTGAAAAATGCACATGCCCCACCTCTACCACACCGTGAGCGATATCGATACGCATTAACGCCAGCGAGCCGACCGCTTTCCCTCGCTGCTGGTCAACGACGGCAAAATGAATCGGGTCTGCCAGCGTGGCGACCTGCTCCACCCAGGCACTGAATTCTGCAAGGTTGCTCTCAGGTTCACGCAGCAGCCACGTCCAGCTGCGGGCGTCTGGCGCCAGCTGGTGAGCGGCGAACAGATCGCTGGCATGAGCAAGAGTCAGCGGTTCGAGTCGACAACGGCTGCCCTGTAATACCTGTCGTGTCGGCCAGGGGCGCGGCTGCCAGTCAGGCAGCGCGACGCCGAGCGCCTGGCCAAACTGATTATATTCACACATTGCGGTTTCCTTATTGGGGATTTACAGGCAGCGTACGCGCTCGCTGGTTCCATAAAAAGTGCCATTAGAGTATGTTTTTATGGGGCCACGAGGGGGCAAAATGAATATACCGGACGAGGGGTTTTTTACGCTGTTGACGCAGGGGATGCGGAACCGCACGGTCGAAACCTTACAGCGCGCCCTTTACCACACCTTACGTGACGCTATCCTGCAGGGAACCCTGACGGCCCGCTGCCGTTTACCCGGATCGCGGGTGATGGCCGAACGGCTACACCTGTCGCGGAATACGGTCAATGCCGCACTGGAACAGCTGGCGCTGGAGGGGTACCTGACACGGAGCCGTCAGGGAACGCAGGTGGCACCACTCGCCTCCTGCCGCCAGGAGGCGGGTCAGATGCCGCCCGTCGTGCTGCCTGAGCGGCTGCAAAGGCTGCCAGCCGCGATGCGCCGCGACTCACCGACGCTGGCATTTACGCCAGGCATGCCGGCGGTAAACTATTTCCCGCTGCCGCTGTGGCGGCGACTGATGGATAACGTGCTACGCGAAGATGGTAGCGCGCTGCTGGGTTATGGCGAAGCCGCGGGCGATCCTTTGCTGCGAGAGGCTATCGCTCGTCATCTGGCGCTCTCCCGGGGCATCCGGTGCGATATCCGGCAGATCGTCATCACCGAAGGCGCGCTGGAAGGCGTCAACTTATGCGCCTCGCTACTGACCAACCCGGGCGACAGCGTGTGGCTGGAAGAACCGGGGTACCTGGGGGCGAGGAGTGGCTTTCAGCGGGCGGGACTGCGGGTCAGAGGAATGGCTGTCGACGATGAAGGGATGTGTATTGCCAACGGCGTCGCGGAGCCGCCCCGGCTCATTTTCACCTCTCCTTCACACCAGTATCCCTGTGGGAGCATCATGAGCGCCGGGCGCCGTCTGGCGCTCGTGGAATATGCCCGCCGGCACGGGGCGTGGATTGTGGAGGATGACTACGACAGCGAGTTTCGCCATAGCGGAGAACCGATCCCGGCGATGCTGGGAATGGTGCCTGATGCCCCGGTGGTCTATCTCGGCACCTTCAGCAAAACGCTGTTTCCGGCGTTGCGTATCGGTTTTATGGTTATGCCGCCCGCGCTGGCGGATGCTGCTCAGGACGCCATTGGCGCGCTGCTGCGCGGGGGACACCGTGCTGAACAGCGGGCGCTGGCCAGCTTTATCGAGAAGGGACACTATGCGCGCCATCTGGCGGCGATGCGCCGCCTGTACCGTAAACGTCAGCAACAGCTGCGCGAGGCGCTGGCGCAAGAGATAACCGTGCCGTGCGACGTTCTCGGCGGGGGAGGGGGGATGCACCTGACGGTGGCGATGGAGGGCGTTAATGACCGGACGCTTGCGCAGCAGGCGCGCCAGTTTCAGCTGGCGCCCGCCGCGTTAAGTCATTTCTATCTCGACCCGCAGCGAGCGCGGAGCGGACTGGTGCTTGGGTATGGCAATACCTCTGCTTCTCGCTATCTCCCGGCGCTGCGGACCCTAAATCGCCTTATTGCGCAGCACCGGCGCGCGTGAGGGTAAAGACATCGTAGAAGGAGAGCTCGCCTTTGGTGGCGACCATCTTTTTGAGCTGCGCCTTCTGCTCGCTATCGACGTCTGGCGACTGCAGGATACGGTCGATCAGCTGCCGGGGGACAAAGCGGGTGTTGTACCATTCCCCGTTGTAGCACACGCGAAAGTCGAGGACATCGATATCCTCGTAGCGATAGCGTGGATAGACGTCAAAGAAGAAAAAGGCGTTGAACAGAATGAACAGCACCACCAGCAACCAGACCGAGTCTACCAGCGTTTCAGAGCGCAGCATGACCACCAGCGTCGCCAGAAACGCGGCATACATGGCAACAAACAGTCCCGGATGATTGCGGATAAAACTGATGCTAAAACGCGGGCGATTATCGCGTTTTTCCTGGACGTTGAGTTCGTCAATGGTGTGAATCAGCAGGCGTTGTATTTCTGTCATCTTGGTCCTCGAATTCTGCAATGAGCCTGCCGCGCCCGGCGGACCAGGCGCGGCAGGCTCAGCCTGAAGGCTATTTTATGTTGCAATATTCTGCGGAGAAAGTAACAGATCAGTTACAGAAAAGCATAACAGTTACGGATTTGTCGGCGGAAGGCGCTTAATGATCTGTGCCGGGTTACCGCCGACGACGGTACAGGCAGGGACGTCTTTGGTGACCACCGCGCCGGACGCAATGACCGCATTATCGCCAATGGTCACGCCGGGATTGATCACTGCCCGACCCCCAATCCACACATTGTGGCCAATAGTTACCGGCTTGCCGTATTCCTGGCCGCTATTACGCGCATCGGCGTCCAGCGGATGAGTGGCGGTATAAATATGGACGCCTGGCGCCAGCATACAGTTATCGCCAATATGGATAGGGCAGACGTCGAGCATCACGCAGTCAAAATTGGCGTAAAAACCGGCGCCGAGAAAAATATTATAACCATAGTCGCAGCGAAAGCTTGGCTCGATATACGCATCGCCGGCGCGAGCGAACAGCTCGGCCAGAATATGCTGACGTTGTTCCTGGTCATCCGGGGCGGAATGATTATAAGGGTGCAACAACTGTCTGGCGCGCAGGCGATCGGCGCGAAGCGTTGGGTCGCCAGATAAATAGAGCTCACCGGCGATCATTTTGCGTTTTTCTTCACTCATGGGTCTTCCTTATACCTGACTGTTGATGGCCGTAGCAGTATAAAAAAGAAACCGGTTACAGGGTTGCTGTTGGCTGAATGATGTGATGTCTATCACAAAGATACCCTATGGCGGCTGACCCGTACCGTCCGGCCAGCAGACCACGTAGTACGCGTAAATTAGCGGATAAATTTCCAGACAGAAGTCGGGATTTTATCGTATAGCTTATTCATGGTCAGTTCCGCCAGACGATGGTCGGCAGCTGAGTAAAATACCGACAGCTCATTATCAGACAGTTCATATTTATTTTTTTCAATGACGCGCTCCAGCGTGTCAATTGTCTGGCAACGACGTAAGCGCATCAAATAGTCTGTTTTAGTTAATGGCTTATCAGACATAATTCCACCTTTTGATTGTAATAATTCTAACACGATAGACTGGCCGGGTTTTCCCGGCTGGCGTTGACAAAGCAACGAAATAGTCGGTTACCGGATTTTTTCCACTTTTGCAAATCCGTAGAGTTAATGCCGTAGTTACTGAACAACGTAAAAGTGTCGTCCAGATATTCGTCAACCTGAGCGATCAGCTTATTATCCTCTGCATACTTAATTTTATAATTAAGAGCGAATGTGGCAATGTGCTCGATCAATTCATTTAACTGGAGATTGACAGCCGACGTCGGGTCGTTGACCCAGCCATGGTTGCTCTCTTCCAGGTTTGCAAGGCAGTCATGATACAGCGTTTCGCAGAGAAAGCGTAGCTGTGCAATATCATGTCTTTTTGGCGAGTATTCGTCCATAACGCATCCCCTTTTGAGTGGTTTAAACGACGACTAGCAAACACCGTTGTGGGATGAACACGACTAACTGACCTGACACTAACTGAGTAATCCTGCTGATTTAACTATAATCCACTCTCCAACAGATTTCATCGTGCTATTACGAAAAATTACAATTATCAGCGAGAAATTATCTTAAAAATAGACGAATTAATTTCGCAGGCGCTGGCCCACAGCCGGAGAAATAGAGAAATCTTATGAATCATTGGTTTAAGGCAGGCAGCTGTCGCGTTCAGAAACCGCCGACCCGTGGATAATGATAGTAAGATTATTCCTGGTAAATGAGTGTTTGCCGATCCCGAGTTGTTGAACAAGCTGCTAAAAATAGCCTGCGCCATATCAATATATATTAAATGAAGAACGAAAAATAAACAATGGCAATATGTGCCTTGCCAGCCAGTGATAAAAAAGGGCCGCGGTAGCGGCCCTTTGTTCAGGAGTGAAGATTAATGATGCTCAACCTGATGGCTGTGCTCTATATCTTCCGTTTTTTTGCTAAAGCGGCGACGAACCACCACAAAGAACACCGGCACGAAGAAGATCGCCAGGATCGTCGCGGTCACCATCCCGCCCATTACGCCTGTACCGACGGCGTTCTGCGCACCGGAGCCGGCGCCGGAGCTGATAACTAGCGGCATTACCCCGAGGATGAACGCCAGAGATGTCATCAGGATTGGACGTAGACGCATACGTACTGCTTCAAGCGTCGCCTCAATCAGCCCTTTGCCCTCTTTCTCCATCAGGTCTTTGGCGAATTCAACGATCAATATTGCGTTCTTCGCCGACAGGCCGATGGTGGTCAGCAGACCCACCTGGAAGTAAACGTCGTTGGTTAGCCCGCGGAAGGTGGCGGCTAACAGCGCACCGACCACACCCAAGGGGACGACCAGCATAACCGAGAACGGAATCGACCAGCTCTCATACAGCGCCGCCAGACACAGGAAGACGACAATCAGCGAAATGGCATACAGGGCAGGGGCCTGGTTGCCGGACAGTCGCTCCTGATAAGACATCCCGGTCCAGTCGTAGCCGATACCGGAAGGCAGTTTACCCGCCAGCTCTTCCATCAGCGCCATCGCCTCACCGGTACTCTTGCCTGGCGCGGCCTGACCGAGGATTTCCAGTGACGGCAGACCGTTGTAGCGTTCCAGACGCGGCGAACCGTATTCCCAACGCGAGGTCGAGAAAGCAGAGAACGGCACCATCTGACCATCGCTGCCGCGAACATACCACTTGCCGATATCTTCCGGCAGCATACGGTATTTCGCTTCGGACATGATGTACACTTTCTTCACGCGGCCGCGGTCGATAAAGTCGTTGACATAGCTTCCGCCCCAGGCTGCGCCCAGCGTGGTGTTAATGTCGCTGATGGAGACGCCCAGCGCCTGAGCTTTCTCCTGATCGATATCGATTTTAAACTGCGGTGTATCTTCCAGACCGTTAGGGCGCACGCCGGTCAGCACGTCAGGATGCTGCGCCACCATGCCAAACAGTTGGTTACGCGCCTGGGTCAGTTTTTCGTGGCCCAGACCGCCCTGGTCAATCAGCTCGAAGTCAAAGCCGGTCGCGGTACCCAGTTCAACGATAGCCGGCAGGTTAAAGGCGAAGACCATCGCATCTTTAATCTGCGAGAAGTAGCCCATTGCTCTCGCGGTGATCGCTTCAACTTTGTTTTCCTCACCCGGACGCTGGCTCCAGTCTTTCAGCGAAACGAACGCGATACCGGTGTTCTGGCCGCGGCCGGCGAAACCGAAGCCGTTAACCGCAAACACGGATTCCACGTTATCCTTCTCTTTGGTGAGATAGTAATTCGTCATCTCATCCAGCACTTTCTGCGTACGCTCCTGGGTGGCGCCGGCAGGCAGCTGCGCCATACTCAGGAATACACCCTGGTCCTCGTCCGGCAGGAACGAGCTCGGCAGACGGACGAACAGCCATGCCATACCCACCACGATGATCAGATACAGCACCAGATAACGACCGGTGCTGCGCAGAATGTTGCCTACGCTGTCGGTGTAATGGTGCGTGCTCTTATCAAACATGCGGTTAAACCAGCCGAAGAAGCCGGTGGTCGCGCCATGGCTGCCTTTCTGAATGGGTTTCAGCATCGTGGCGCACAGCGCCGGCGTCAGGATTAACGCCACCAGTACCGACAGCGCCATCGCGGAAACGATAGTGATGGAGAACTGGCGATAGATGGCCCCGGTTGAGCCGCCGAAGAACGCCATCGGGATAAATACCGCCGACAGCACCATCGCGATACCTACCAGCGCGCCCTGAATCTGTCCCATCGAT
This sequence comes from Klebsiella pneumoniae, assembly GCF_000742135.1. Classification (GTDB taxonomy): domain Bacteria; phylum Pseudomonadota; class Gammaproteobacteria; order Enterobacterales; family Enterobacteriaceae; genus Klebsiella; species Klebsiella pneumoniae. The sequence continues at coordinate 997,889 of NZ_KN046818.1, forward strand.
TTACGCGTCGCTTCTTTCGGCGGCAGACCCTCTTCCGCCATCACGCGCTCGACGTTCTCTACCACCACGATGGCGTCATCCACCAACAGGCCGATGGCGAGCACCATCCCGAACATCGTCAGGGTGTTTATCGAGAAGCCAAACGCCGCCAGCACCGCGAAGGTGCCTAACAGGACCACCGGTACCGCGATGGTGGGGATCAGGGTGGCGCGGAAGTTCTGCAGGAACAGATACATGACCAGGAACACCAGGATGATCGCTTCCACCAGCGTTTTAACCACTTCGTGAATAGAAATTTTCACGAACGGGGTGGTGTCATACGGGTAAACGATCTTCATCCCCGACGGGAAAAACGGCTCCATCTTCGCCAGTTCAGCGCGAATAGCGTTGGCGGTATCCAGCGCGTTCGCGCCGGTAGCCAGTTTAATACCCAGACCGGATGCCGGCTGGCCGTTAAACTTCGCCACTACGTCATAGCTTTCGCCGCCCAGCTCAATTTTGGCGACATCACGCAGACGAACCTGGGAACCGTCCTGGTTCACCTTCAGCAGGATGTTGCCAAACTCTTCCGTATTGGTCAGACGCGTCTGCGCGATGATCGAGGCGTTAAGCTGCTGGCCTTTCACCGGCGGCGTACCGCCTAACTGGCCCGCGGCCACCTGGGCGTTCTGCGCTTTCAGGGCGCTGATCACATCCACCGGCGTAAGCTGGAAGTTGTTCAGTTTGTTTGGATCCATCCAGATACGCATCGCATACTGGGAACCGAATAGCTGAACGTCGCCGACGCCGCTGGTACGGCTAATCGGATCCTTCATGTTGGCCGCCACGTAGTCCGAAATATCGTCCTGGTTCATGGTGCCGTTGGTGTTAATGACGCCGACAACCATCAGGAAGCTGCTGGACGCTTTCTCAACGCTAATCCCTTGCTGCTGTACTTCTTGCGGCAGCAGAGGCGTCGCCAGCGCCAGCTTGTTCTGAACCTGAACCTGGGCGATATCCGGATCGGTACCGGATTCGAAGGTCAGCGTAATGGTTGCCGTACCGGTGGAGTCGCCATTTGAGGACATGTACATCAGGTGATCGATACCGTTCATATTCTGTTCGATAACCTGAGTGACGGTGTTCTGCACCGTTTCGGCGTCAGCACCGGGGTACATGGCGGTAATGGAAATTGCTGGCGGCGCAATCGTCGGATATTGCGCCACCGGCAATTTGAGGATTGATAATCCCCCAGCCAGCATGATGATAATGGCGATCACCCATGCAAATATGGGGCGATCGATAAAGAAATTAGGCATGTCTTAACGGCTCCTGTTTAAGTTAAGACTTGGTTTGTTCTGATGGCGCGTTGCCTGCGGCTTGCTGTTTATCATCAGAAGCTACTTCCTGCGCTTTTACCTGCACACCTGGTTTGATTTTTTGCAGGCCGGTGACGATAACGCGATCGCCGGATTTCAGACCGTCAGTGACCAGCCATTTATCGCCGATCGCCTGAGAAGCAGTGACCTGGCGGACTTCGACTTTATCGCCTTCCCCCACTACCATGACGCTGGCGTCGCCGCGCGGCGTACGGGTAACACCCTGTTGCGGTACCAGCAGGGCGTCAGGGTTAATCCCTTCTTCCAGACGGGCACGGACGAACATCCCCGGAAGCAGGGTGTGATCCGGGTTCGGGAAAATAGCGCGTAGCGTGATTGAGCCGGTGGTCTGATCAACAGTGACATCCGAGAATTCCAGCGTGCCGGACTGCGGATACTTAAGACCGTCATTAGTCACCAGCTCCACTTTCGCTTTGCCGTTTTCCTGTTTCAGGCGGCCGTCGGCTAGCTCCTGCTTCAGGCGCAGGAAATCATTGCTCGACTGGGTGACGTCAACATAGATCGGATCCAGCTGCTGAACGGTTGCCAGGGCGGTCGTTTGACCATTCTGTACCAGCGCCCCTTCGGTCACGGCGGATTTACCGATCCGGCCGCTGATCGGCGAGGTGACTTTGGTGTAGGCCAGATTGATGCGCGCGGTTTCAACGGCCGCTTTCGCCGCGACCACGGCCGCATTGCTCTGCTGCGCCGTCGCAACGGCGGTATCGTAGTCTTGTTGACTAATATATTTGGTGCCCAACAGTTTCTGATAACGCTTGACCGTCAGTTGATCCATGTTTGCCGCCGCCTGGGCTTTTGCCAGGTCGCCTTTGGCGCTGTCATAGCTGGCCTGATAGGTGGCTGGATCGATCTGATACAGGGAGACGCCGGCCTGGATATCGCTACCTTCCATGAAGTTACGTTTTAAAATAATGCCACTGACCTGAGGACGGACTTCCGCAATGCGATAGGCGCTGGTGCGGCCTGGCAGTTCGGTGGTTATTTGTAGAGGTGCGGATTTGAGCGTCACAATACCGACTTCCGGCATGTGCTGGGCTCCCTGTTGAGCCGGTTTATCGTCACATCCTGTTAGCGCTAAGCTGCCTGAGAGCATCAGAACGACCGCCAGAGGCGTTAACCCTCTGTTTTTGTTCATATGTAAACCTCGAGTGTCCAATTTCAAAATGTTCAGTGGCTCAAACAACCACAAACCCACTACAGTCTTTCTATTATGGTCATGCTATGGTACATACATTCACAAATGTATGTAAACGTAACCTCTGTAAAGTCATTAACCTATGGCACGAAAAACCAAACAACAGGCACGTGAAACCCGGCAACTGATTCTGGATGTTGCTCTGCGTCTGTTTTCGCAGCAAGGCGTATCATCTACCTCGTTGGCAACAATTGCAAAAGCTGCGGGTGTAACGAGGGGGGCTATCTACTGGCATTTCAAGAATAAATCAGATTTATTCAACGAAATTTGGGAGCTGTCAGACGCCAGTATTAGCGATCTCGAAATTGAGTATCGGGCAAAATTCCCCAACGATCCACTCTCAGTTATCAGGGAGATTCTAGTCTATGTTCTTGAAGCGACAGTGACAGAAGAACGTCGACGATTAATGATGGAGATTATCTATCATAAGTGTGAGTTCGTCGGTGAAATGACCGTGGTGCAGCAGGCCCAGCGGCAGCTCTCCCTGGCGAGTTATGAGCGTATCGAGCAGACCTTGAAAGAGTGCATCGCGGCGAAGCTGCTGCCCGCCAATTTACTCACCCGGCGGGCGGCCGTGTTAATGCGCAGCTACCTTTCCGGACTGATGGAAAACTGGCTGTTTGCCCCCGATTCGTTCGACCTGCATGCGGAAGCGCGGGACTACGTCGCTATTCTGCTGGAGATGTATCAATTCTGCCCGACGCTACGCGGCCCGGAGAGCTTGTCAGCTTAAAGGTAGCGCGCGGATGGGCGTGAATTTTTAGCGCCGTCCGCCGCTATTCGCCAGCGCTGAGAAGTGCTATTCTGCGCGCTTGCGACGACCCCCGGTATTCTCCGGCATTTGCATTCATTCATATTAACTATGCTGCACACGATCTCCAGGCAACGCGCCACGTTCATCTTTATTATCACGCTGCTCTGTTTTATTGGCCTTTTCAGCCCAGTCCAGGGCCGCGCCGCGGATCTCCCCGATCGGGCAGAGGTGCAGAGCCAGCTCAATACGTTAAACAAGCAAAAAGAACTGACTCCGCAGGACAAACTGGTCCAGCAGGATCTGACTCAGACGCTGGAAACGCTGGATAAAATCGAGCGTATCAAAAGCGAGACGGCACAGCTGCGACAGCAGGTCGAGCAGGCGCCGGCGAAGCTGCGCCAGGCGGTGGAGAGCCTCAATAACCTGAGCGATGTCCCGAACGACGACGCGACGCGCAAAACGCTAAGTACGCTCTCCCTGCGTCAGCTGGAGTCGCGCGTCACCCAGACGCTGGACGATCTGCAGAATGCGCAAAACGATCTGGCGACCTATAACAGCCAGCTGGTTTCCCTGCAAACGCAGCCGGAACGCGTGCAAAATGCGATGTTCAACGCCTCCCAGCAGCTGCAGCAGATCCGCAATCGTCTGAATGGCACCTCGGTGGGCGACGAGACCCTACGCCCGACCCAGCAGGTGCTGTTGCAGGCTCAACAGGCATTGCTCAACGCGCAGATCGAGCAACAGCGCAAGAGCCTCGAAGGCAACACTATCCTGCAGGATACCCTACAGAAGCAGCGTGACTATGTCACCGCCTGGAGCAACCGGCTGGAGCATCAGCTACAGCTGCTGCAGGAGGCCGTGAACAGCAAACGGCTGACCCTGACCGAGAAAACCGCCCAGGAGGCGGTTACCCCCGACGAAACGGCGCGTATTCAGGCCAACCCGCTGGTCAAGCAGGAGCTGGATATTAACCATCAGCTCAGCGAGAAGCTGATCCAGGCAACAGAGAACGGTAACCAGCTGGTGCAGCGCAATATCCAGGTCAAAAACTGGCTCGACCGCGCGCTGCAGTCTGAACGGGATATTAAAGAGCAAATTTCAGTTCTACGGGGGAGCCTGCTGCTGTCGCGTATTCTTTACCAACAGCAACAGACATTACCGTCGGCGGATGAGCTGCAGGATATGACCAACCGCATCGCCGACCTGCGGCTTGAACAGTTTGAGGTGAACCAGCAGCGCGACGCGCTGTTCCAGAGCGATGCCTTTGTCGCCAAACTGGAGGAGGGGCACAGCAGCGAAGTGAACGATGAAGTCCACGCCGCGCTACTGGAAGTGATCGACATGCGTCGCGAACTGCTTGATCAGTTCAACAAACAGTTGGGCAACCAGCTGATGATGGCCATCAACCTGCAGATCAACCAGCAGCAGCTGATGAGCGTCTCGAGCAGTCTGAAGGAAATTCTGACCCAGCAAATTTTCTGGGTGAACAGCAATAAACCGATGGACTGGGAGTGGATTAAGGCCTTCCCGGAGGCGCTGAAAGGTCAGTTTAAGGCGATGAAAATCACCGTGAACTGGGAAAAAGCGTGGCCTGCGGTGTTTGTCGCTTTCCTGGCCGGTTTACCGCTGCTGTTGATTGCCGGCCTCATCCGCTGGCGTCTGCAGTGGCTCAAGGATTATCAGGCAAAGCTTGCTTCCCAGGTGGGACAGCTGCGCAACGATACCCAACTGCATACGCCGAAGGCGATCCTGATCGATCTGATCCGCGCCTTACCGGTGGTGCTGTTGATTCTGGCTATCGGTCTGATCTTACTCACCATGCAGTTAAATATTAGCGGACTGCTGTGGGCATACAGTAAAAAGCTGGCTATGTTCTGGCTGGTGTTTGGCCTGTGCTGGAAAGTGCTGGAAAAGAACGGCGTCGCGGTCAACCACTTTAATATGCCGGCGCAGTTGACCAGCCACTGGCGGCGGCAGATTGTTCGCGTCAGCCTGGCGCTGCTGCCGCTGAATTTCTGGTCGGTGATTTCCGAACTGTCGCCGCTGAACCTGATGGACGACGTGCTGGGGCAGTTGGTGATTTTCTTCAACTTACTGCTGATCGCGGTGCTGGTTTGGCCGATGTGCCGGGAAAGCTGGCGCGATAAAGAGTCGCACAGCCTGCGCCTGCTGACGATCACGGTGTTGTCTATCGTTCCGGTGGCCCTGATGGTGCTGACGGCAACCGGCTACTTCTACACGACGCTGCGTCTGGCGGGACGCTGGATCGAGACCGTGTATCTGGTGATGATCTGGAACCTGCTGTACCAGACCGTGCTGCGCGGCCTGAGCGTGGCGGCGCGGCGTATCGCCTGGCGCCGCGCGCTGGCGCGCCGTCAACATCTGGTGAAGGAAGGGGCGGAAGGCGCCGAGCCGCAGGAAGAGCCAACTATCGCTCTCGAGCAGGTCAACCAGCAGACGCTGCGCATCACCATGTTGGTGATGGTCGCGCTGTTCGCAGTGATGTTCTGGGCGATTTGGTCTGATTTGATCACCGTTTTCGCCTACCTCGACAGCATTACCCTCTGGCACTACAACGGCACCGAGGCGGGGGCCAGCGTGGTGCGCAGCGTGACGATGGGCAGTTTGTTGTTCGCCATTGTGGCGTCAATGGTCGCCTGGGCGCTGATCCGCAACCTGCCGGGTTTGCTGGAGGCGCTGGTGCTGTCGCGGCTCAACATGCGTCAGGGGACCTCCTACGCCATCACCACCATTCTCAACTATGCGATTATCGCTATCGGGGCGATGACGGTATTCGGGGCGCTGGGCGTCTCCTGGGATAAACTGCAATGGCTGGCGGCCGCGCTGTCGGTTGGTTTAGGTTTTGGTCTGCAGGAGATCTTCGGTAACTTTGTCTCCGGCCTAATCATTCTGTTCGAACGTCCGGTGCGCATTGGGGATACGGTCACTATCGGAACCTTCTCGGGGACGGTAAGCAAAATCCGTATTCGCGCCACCACCATCACCGACTTCGATCGCAAAGAGGTGATTATCCCGAACAAGGCGTTCGTTACCGAGCGCTTGATCAACTGGTCGCTCTCCGACACCGTGACCCGGGTGGTGATCCGCCTCGGCGTCGCCTATGGCTCAGACCTGGATAAGGTGAAAGAGGTGCTGCTGAAGGCCGCGCACGATCATCCGAAAGTGATGCAGGAGCCGGCGCCAGCGGTTTTCTTCACCACCTTCGGGGCCAGTACCCTGGATCATGAACTGCGTCTGTATGTTCGAGAACTGCGCGATCGCAGCTACACGGTGGATGAGCTCAACCGCGCCATCGACCGCCTGTGCCGGGAGAATGACATCAACATTGCCTTTAACCAGCTGGAAGTTCATCTGCGCAATGAAAAAGGCGATGAAGTCACCGAAGTGAAACGGGACGGGAAAGGCGACGATCTGGCGCCCACCACCGCGTCCTGATCGAAGAGGGGCGGCGCAAAGCCGCCCCTGCTGTATCAGGGCGCCAGCGCGGCGAGTTCTTCATCGCTCAGCCCGGTGAGCTCCTGCACGGTTTGACGTTCGAGGCCGCGCGCCAGCATTCTGGCGGCGATGCTGCGGGTAGCTTCCTGCTCACCCTCTTGCTGTCCCTGTTTACGGCCTTTCTCTTCCAGCCATTCGGCAATGGTCATCATCAGCTCCTTATGCCTGGGCGACTGCGCCGCCAGCGTGCGGATCAGCGCCCCCGGATGTTCCGTAGTTCCCGCCTGCAACATATAGCGCAGCAGCGTATTCAGCTGCGCTTCTGTCAGATAGCCTTGCGTCATCAGCGCAATCAGCGGCACCTGCAGCTCGGCCAGATCGCGATGGCGGATATGCTTTTGCAGCAGCTCCAGCATGGCCATCCGCCGATGACGGGCGATCTGATTATCTGGCATTACGGTGAGGTCCACCAGCGGAAAATCATTGCTATAGAGCGCCTTCGCCAGCGCCGGATCGGCGAATAGCTGTTGCCAGTTGCGGGCCCAGGGCCAGGGGCTCACTTTGCCGTGATAAAACAGAATCGGCACCACCAGCGGCAGCGTGTCGTGGCCGGCGTCCAGATGACGCTGCATGGCGGCCAGCGCATAGCGCAGCAGGCGAAACGCCATCAGCTTGTCCGGGGTACTCTGGTGCTCAATCAGCGCGTACACATAGCCCGCTCCATGACGCGTGCGCAGTGAGTAAAGGATATCGGAATAGCTGGCGCGCAGGTCCTCTTCAACAAAGCTACCGGAGACCAGCTGCAGCGAATCCAGTTCGCAGATCGCCAGAAACGGCGCGGGGAGGTACAACTGCAAAAAATCCTTCGCGACCGCCTGATGCATGAGCATCTGGCGAAACACCGCGTCGTGTGGGGTTTGACTGACTTTTTCCATCAATATTGTCTCCAGTGGCGTCATGCGCAGAGGACCAGACTGCCAGCACACTGCCGGAGACAACATCCTACTTCTCTGGGTTTTGCGACCCGCTTTCCGCGTTTTTTAACTTGTTTGCATAATCCCGCCGGACAATTTCCAGCGCGCTCAGCACGGTTTGCGCCGGGATCTGATGCGATTCCAGCAACATGATTAAATCGACGGCCAGTTTGACCTCATCGGATGCATTTTCCAGCGACATCGGGCTCTCCTGTTAGCGCGTCAGCCGCGCCAGTACGTTTTCAATCTTGTCCAGCGCCTGTCGGCAGCGCGCCAACCGGCCGCTGTAGGCTTCAACTTCTTTCCCCAGCCGCTGCTGCTCGTCAAGGCTGGTCGCCTGCGCCAGCTGACGCTGGCGTTGGTCGCGCATCGCCAGCAGGCGGCGCTCATACTCCTGATGCTGCAGGCGACGGCGCTGCCAGCGGCTCAACGTTGGCGACGCGTGGTCCCAACTGCGCAAGGACCAGGTGGCGGTTTCACGGCGCAGCGCGGCGATTTGTGCCGCCAGACGCTCGGCAATCCAGACCACCTGCGGCAGCTGCTGGCGCTCGACGGCCTGGCGGAGCTGGTTAAAGTTGTGTTGGGCTTCCGCCAGATAGGCCTGCATCAGCGTGCTGCGGGTGTGGAAGAGCTGGCGGTCAAAGCGCGGGCTGAGGGTCGCGTGCTCCGCCAGCGGCGCCACCAGCGCGGCCAGCTCACTCAGCTGGTCGTTCAGCGTTTGTAAAAGTTGAGCAGTTTTCACCAACCCCCTCCATTTTCCGTCAGCCAACTGTGCTACAGTAGCCTCATCTGTTTGATAACGATTCGCATTATGCCACCTGTTATTTTAACCATTATCGGCTGGCTGGCGGTAGCGCTGGGTACGCTGGGCGTCTTCTTACCGTTGCTGCCGACGACGCCGTTTATTCTGCTCGCCGCCTGGTGCTTTGCCCGCTCATCGCCGCGCTTTCACCAGTGGCTGCTGTATCGCTCCTGGTTTGGCGGCTATCTTCGCCACTGGCAACAGTACCGCGCCATGCCTCGCGGCGCTAAACCGCGCGCCATTGCGATGATCGTGGTGACTTTTGCTATTTCGCTATGGCTGGTTAAGCTTACGTGGGTGCGCATCATGCTGTTGGTCATTCTGGCCTGTCTGCTGATCTTTATGTGGCGCATTCCGGTGGTTGACGCAAAGCAACAAAAGCACTGATGCGCAATAATGCCTGTTGCAATTGTTGCCGACAGCCAGTAAATTCTGGCGTTTTCGAGCGCGGGCAAGCCTGGTCAAAGGTTAAACAAATGTTTCTTTGGCCCCTTTTGCACGCCCGTGGGTAATACCGTTTCAATCAGGCATACACTTATGACCGCAACTGCACAGCAGCTTGAATATCTGAAGAACAGCATCCAGAGTATCGAGGATTATCCAAAACCTGGCATTCTTTTCCGCGATGTCACCAGCTTACTGGAAGACCCGAAGGCCTACGCGCTTAGCATTGAACTGCTGACCGAGCGCTACAAAGACGCGGGTATTACCAAAGTGGTAGGGACTGAGGCGCGTGGCTTCCTGTTCGGCGCCCCGGTCGCGCTGGCGCTGGGCGTGGGCTTTGTTCCGGTACGCAAGCCGCGTAAGTTGCCGCGTGAAACCATCGCCGAGACCTATGAGCTGGAGTATGGCACCGATCAGCTGGAGATCCACGTTGACGCCATTAAACCGGGCGATAAAGTGCTGGTGGTTGACGATCTGCTGGCGACCGGCGGCACTATCGACGCCACGGTCAAACTGATCCGCCGCCTCGGCGGCGAAGTGCACGATGCCGCTTTCATTATCAATCTCTTCGATCTGGGCGGCGAACAGCGCCTGGAGAAGCTGGGGATCCACTGCTACTGTCTGGTGCCGTTCCCGGGCCACTAAGCAAATCCCTCCACATAGCCTCGCCGATCGGGCGGGGCTGTGATAGCATGACCCCTTCGTGATTTCACCTTCCAGCGTTTCAGAGCCAGCCCATGAGTTATCAGGTCTTAGCCCGTAAATGGCGCCCACAAACCTTTGCTGACGTCGTCGGCCAGGAACATGTGCTGACCGCACTGGCGAACGGCTTGTCGTTAGGGCGCATTCATCACGCTTATCTTTTTTCCGGTACCCGCGGGGTCGGGAAGACCTCCATCGCCCGTCTGCTGGCGAAAGGGTTAAACTGTGAAACCGGCATCACCGCCACCCCCTGCGGCGTGTGCGATAACTGCCGGGAAATTGAACAGGGGCGCTTTGTCGATCTGATTGAGATTGACGCCGCCTCGCGAACCAAAGTCGAAGATACCCGCGATCTGCTGGACAACGTCCAGTACGCGCCGGCCCGCGGCCGCTTTAAGGTCTATCTCATCGACGAAGTCCATATGCTGTCGCGTCACAGCTTCAACGCGTTGTTAAAAACGCTGGAGGAGCCGCCGGCGCACGTCAAATTCCTGCTGGCGACAACGGATCCGCAGAAGCTGCCGGTAACGATCTTATCCCGCTGCCTGCAGTTCCACCTGAAGGCGCTGGACGTTGAACAGATCCGCCATCAGCTGGAGCATATTCTTGGCGAAGAGCAGATTGCCTTTGAGCCCCGCGCGCTGCAGCTGTTGTCGCGGGCGGCCGATGGCAGCCTGCGCGATGCCTTAAGCCTGACCGATCAGGCGATTGCCAGTGGGGAAGGGCAGCTGACGGCCGCATCGGTGAGCACCATGCTCGGCACCCTTGATGACGATCAGGCGCTGTCGCTGATTGAAGCGCTGGTTGCTGCCGACGGCGAGCGGGTCATGGCGGGCGTCAATGACGCCGCCGCACGCGGCGTCGAGTGGGAGGCGCTGCTGGTCGAGATGCAGAGCCTGCTGCACCGCATCGCCATGGTTCAGCTGTCGCCTTCGGCGCTGGGCGCCGACATGGCCGCGGTCGAAGTGCGGATGCGCGAACTGGCGCGAACCGTACCGCCCGGCGACGTTCAGCTCTACTACCAAACGCTGCTGATTGGCCGCAAAGAGCTGCCTTACGCCCCGGACCGGCGGATGGGCGTCGAAATGACGCTGCTGCGTGCCCTGGCGTTTCATCCGCGTAAGCCGCTGCCGGAGCCGGAGGTGCAGCCGGCACAGGCCGCCGCGCCCGCGCCGCGTCAGCCGGTTGCCCCCGCCGCGCCGCCGCCACAGTCGCCGCAGAGTTTGCCGCCGACCACCAGCCAGGTGCTGGCGGCCCGCAGCCACCTGCAGCGCAGTCAGGGAGCAACCACCCCAAAAAAGAGTGAACCGGCAGCCGCTTCCCGCGCGCGGCCGGTGAATAACGCTGCGCTGGAGCGACTGAGTTCGATTACCGAGCGCGTCCAGGCTCGTCCGGCCGCGGCCGCGCTGGAGCAGGCCCCGGCGAAGAAAGAGGCCTATCGCTGGAAGGCGACGACGGTGGTGGAAGAAAGCAAAGTCGAAGTCGCCACGCCCAAAGCGCTGAAAAAGGCGCTGGAGCATGAGAAGACGCCGGAGCTGGCGGCCAAGCTCGCCGAAGAAGCGGTCGAGCGCGACAGCTGGGCGGCGGAAGTGAGCCAGCTGGCGGTACCGAAGCTGGTCGAGCAGGTGGCGCTCAACGCGTGGAAAGAGCAGGAGGGCAGCCGCGTCTGTCTGCATCTGCGTCCCAGCCAGCGCCACCTCAATTCCGCCAGCGCGCAGCAAAAGCTGGCTGAAGCGCTGGGGGTGTTGTACGGTACGCCGGTTGAATTGACCATCGTGGAAGACGATAATCCCGCGATGCGTACGCCGCTGGAGTGGCGGCAGGCTATTTATGAAGAGAAGCTCGCGCAGGCGCGCGAAGCCATTATCGCGGATAATAACATTCAGACCCTGCGTCGTTTCTTCGACGCCGATCTGGATGAAGAGAGTATTCGCCCCATTTGAATGCCAGTCTGACTGGCATTCAGTACCTTTAACGATGACTGACTGAGAGAGAAGCCTATGTTTGGTGGAAAAGGCGGCCTGGGTAACCTGATGAAGCAGGCCCAGCAGATGCAAGAGAAAATGCAGAAGATGCAGGAAGAGATCGCTCAGCTGGAAGTAACCGGCGAATCCGGCGCGGGTCTGGTGAAAGTGACCATTAACGGCGCGCACAACTGCCGCCGTGTGGAGATCGACCCAAGCCTGCTGGAAGACGACAAAGAGATGCTCGAAGATCTGGTGGCTGCCGCGTTCAACGACGCCGCGCGCCGTATCGAAGAGACCCAGAAAGAGAAGATGGCTTCCGTTTCTGCCGGTATGCAACTGCCGCCAGGCTTCAAGATGCCGTTCTGATGCAAACCAGCCCGCTGTTAACTCAGCTTATGGAAGCGCTGCGCTGTCTGCCGGGCGTCGGCCCGAAGTCAGCGCAGCGCATGGCGTTTACCCTGCTGCAGCGCGATCGCAGCGGCGGGATGCGCCTGGCGCAGGCGCTGACGCGTGCGATGTCGGAGATCGGCCACTGCGCCGATTGCCGCACCTTCACCGAGCAGGAGGTGTGCAATATCTGCAGCAACCCGCGTCGCCAGGAAAACGGCCAGATCTGTGTGGTAGAGAGTCCGGCGGACATCTATGCCATTGAGCAGACCGGGCAGTATTCCGGCCGCTACTTCGTGCTGATGGGGCACCTGTCGCCGCTCGACGGCATCGGGCCTGATGACATCGGGCTCGATCGCCTGGAGCAACGGCTGGAGGCGGAGTCGATCACCGAGGTGATCCTCGCCACCAACCCGACCGTTGAGGGCGAGGCGACGGCCAACTACATCGCGGAGCTGTGCGCGCAGTATGGCGTCGACGCCAGCCGAATCGCCCACGGCGTGCCGGTGGGCGGCGAGCTGGAGATGGTCGACGGCACCACGCTGTCCCACTCCCTGGCCGGTCGCCACAAGATTACTTTCTGAACAAATGGAGGCGGCCTTCGCCGCCTCCGCTTGAAAAATTTCCCCGCTGTCCCCATCTCCCACTCAACGGTTTTTTACCCATTTAAAATGGCATTGTTGAGGTTGAATCAGATGAAAGGACAAGAAACTCGTGGTTTTCAGTCAGAAGTAAAGCAGCTTCTGCACCTGATGATCCATTCCCTCTATTCCAACAAAGAAATCTTTCTGCGTGAGCTGATTTCCAACGCCTCTGATGCGGCCGATAAGCTGCGTTTCCGCGCGCTGTCGCAGCCGGATTTGTATGAGGGAGACGGCGAGCTGCGCGTGCGGGTTTCGTTTGATAAAGACAACCGCACCCTGACCATCGCCGATAACGGTATCGGTATGAACCGGGAAGAGGTTATCGACCATCTCGGCACCATCGCCAAATCCGGCACCAAAGCGTTCCTCGAATCGATGGGTTCTGACCAGGCGAAGGATAGCCAGCTGATCGGTCAGTTCGGCGTCGGCTTCTATTCGGCCTTCATCGTGGCGGACAAAGTGACCGTGCGTACCCGTGCGGCGGGCGACAAGCCGGAAAACGGCGTGTTCTGGGAATCCGCCGGCGAAGGCGAATATACCGTAGCTGATATCACCAAAGCCGATCGCGGCACCGAAATCACCCTGCATCTGCGCGAAGGCGAAGATGATTTCCTCAACGACTGGCGCGTGCGCTCTATCATCAGCAAGTATTCCGACCATATCGCGCTGCCGGTTGAGATTGAAAAACGGGAAGAGAAAGACGGCGAAACCGTGATTTCGTGGGAAAAAATCAACAAGGCGCAGGCCCTGTGGACCCGCAGCAAATCCGAAGTTAACGACGACGAATACAAAGAGTTTTATAAGCATATCGCTCACGACTACAGCGACCCGCTGACCTGGAGCCACAACCGCGTGGAAGGTAAGCAGGAGTACACCAGCCTGCTGTATATCCCGTCGCAGGCGCCGTGGGATATGTGGAACCGCGATCATAAACACGGCCTGAAGCTGTACGTCCAGCGTGTGTTCATCATGGACGACGCCGAGCAGTTTATGCCGAACTACCTGCGCTTCGTGCGCGGCCTGATCGATTCCAACGATCTGCCGCTGAACGTCTCCCGTGAAATCCTGCAGGACAGCAGCGTGACCCGCAACCTGCGCACCGCGCTGACCAAACGCGCGCTGCAGATGCTGGATAAGCTGGCGAAAGACGACGCTGAAAAATACCAAACCTTCTGGAAACAGTTCGGCCTGGTGCTGAAAGAGGGCCCGGCGGAAGATCCGAGCAACCAGGAAGCGATCGCCAAACTGCTGCGTTTCGCGACCACCCATACCGACTCCTCCGCGCAGACCGTATCGCTGGAAGAGTATGTCTCGCGGATGAAAGAAGGCCAGGAGAAGATCTACTACATCACAGCCGACAGCTATGCGGCGGCGAAGAGCAGCCCGCACCTCGAGCTGCTGCGTAAGAAAGGGATCGAAGTGCTGCTGCTCTCCGATCGCATCGACGAGTGGATGATGAGCTATCTGACCGAGTTCGACGGCAAAGCGTTCCAGTCTGTCGCTAAAGCCGACGAGTCGCTGGACAAGCTGGCGGATGAAGTAGACGAGTCCACCAAAGAAGCCGAAAAAGCGCTGGAGCCGTTCGTTGAGCGGGTGAAAAACCTGCTTGGCGACCGGGTGAAAGAGGTGCGTCTGACCCATCGTCTGACCGACACCCCGGCGATCGTCACCACCGACGCCGACGAGATGAGCACTCAGATGGCGAAGCTGTTCGCGGCAGCGGGCCAGGCGGCGCCGGAAGTGAAATACATCTTCGAACTGAACCCGGCGCATCAGCTGGTGAAACGCGCGGCCGATACCCAGGACGACGCGCAGTTCGGCGAATGGGTGGAACTGCTGCTGGATCAGGCGCTGCTGGCCGAGCGCGGCACGCTGGAAGATCCGAACCAGTTTATCCGCCGTATGAACCAGCTGCTGGCTTCCTGACGCGAACCTGAACGAGTAGCCCGGCCGAGCGACGCGACACCGGGAACGGGATAAATGCCCCGTCTGAGCGATGTGCTCAGGCGGGGCATTTCACATTGGATTGCATAAAATATCTCACCATTAACCGTTTCAGCCGCACCGCCTTCCTTGAGCCATCGCCGTTCTGGTGGTATGGTTTAGCGTTTTTGAAAAATTGAATCGACTTTTGAGGGGATTTTCGTAATGCGTATTATTCTGCTTGGCGCTCCGGGCGCGGGTAAAGGAACTCAGGCTCAGTTCATCATGGAGAAATACGGTATTCCGCAAATCTCCACCGGCGATATGCTGCGCGCGGCGGTAAAATCCGGCTCTGAGCTCGGTAAGCAAGCGAAAGACATTATGGACGCTGGCAAGCTGGTGACCGATGAGCTGGTCATCGCGCTGGTGAAAGAGCGTATCGCCCAGGAAGATTGCCGTAACGGCTTCCTGCTGGACGGCTTCCCGCGGACCATTCCGCAGGCTGACGCCATGAAAGAGGCGGGCATTACCGTTGATTACGTGCTGGAATTCGATGTGCCGGACGAACTGATCGTCGACCGCATCGTTGGCCGTCGCGTCCACGCGGCATCCGGTCGCGTATACCACATCAAATTCAATCCGCCGAAGGTGGAAGGCAAAGACGACGTGACCGGCGAAGAGCTGACCACCCGTAAAGACGATCAGGAAGAGACCGTGCGTAAGCGTCTGGTAGAATACCATCAGATGACAGCGCCGCTGATCGGCTACTACACCAAAGAAGCGCAGGCGGGCAACACCAAATACGCCAAAGTCGACGGCACCAAAGCGGTAGCTGACGTGCGCGCCGAACTGGAAAAAATCCTCGGCTGATAAAGCCTTTTCTCATCCTGCTGCGGCAGGATGAGAACTCCTCTCATTTCTACCTTTTGCTATGATTGGTTCCGTTTAGCGCCATTTCAGCTACAATTGGCTGCGATTCAAATGGTTAAGAGGCGGTAATGCATCAGACGAAAACAGGTATCTTGCTGGCCAATTTAGGCACTCCCGATGCGCCCACCCCCGGGGCGGTGAAGCGCTATCTGCGACAATTCCTCAGCGACAAACGGGTGGTGGATACGTCTCGTCTGCTATGGTGGCCGCTGCTGCGCGGCGTCATACTGCCGATTCGCTCCCCGCGCGTGGCGAAGCTGTATCAGTCCGTGTGGATGGAAGAGGGATCGCCGCTGATGGTGTATAGTCGTCGCCAGCAGCAGGCGCTGGCTGCCAGGCTGCCGGATACCCCGGTGGCGCTGGGCATGAGCTATGGTTCACCGTCACTGGCCAGCGCGGTGGATGACTTACTGGCGCAGGGGGTGGAGCACATCGTGGTGCTGCCGCTGTATCCGCAATATTCCTGCTCGACGGTGGCCGCCGTCTGGGACGAACTGGCGCGGATTCTGGCGAAAAAGCGCGCCATTCCGGGTATCTCGTTTATTCGCGACTATGCCGAACATCCGGACTATATCCATGCGCTGGCGGCCAGCGTGCGCGCTTCCTTCGCGGTGCATGGGGAACCGGATCTGCTGCTGCTCTCCTATCATGGGATCCCGCAGCGCTATGCCAACCAGGGCGATGATTATCCTCAGCGCTGTCGCGATACGACGCGGGAACTGGTTTCCGCGCTGGGGCTGCCGCCGGAGCGGGTGATGATGACTTTCCAGTCGCGCTTTGGCCGGGAACCCTGGCTGACCCCGTACACCGATGAAACGCTAAAGATGCTCGGCGAGAAAGGGACGAAGCATATTCAGGTGCTGTGCCCGGGGTTTGCCGCCGACTGTCTCGAAACGCTGGAAGAAATCGCCGTCCAGAACCGGGAAATATTCCTCGAAGCAGGCGGCAAGCAATATGAATATATTCCGGCGCTTAATGCGGACGCAGCGCATATTGAGATGATGGTCAATCTGACGGCGCCTTATCGCTGATCGCGCGCAGGGCGGGGAATATGCTACTATTTCCCGCTTGTTCCCTGTTATTTAAGCGCCACTATGAAATTTCCCGGTAAACGCAAATCTAAACACTATTTTCCCGTTAACGCCCGCGATCCGCTGCTGCAGCAAATTCAGCCGGAGAATGAATCCAGCGTCTCCTGGGTGGTCGGTATCGACCAGACGCTGGTGGATATCGAAGCGAAAGTGGATGAGGCGTTTATCGTGCGCTACGGCCTGAGCGCGGGCCATTCGCTGGTGATTGAAGATGACGTCGCCGAGGCGCTGTACCAGGAGCTGGTGCGCAACAATCTCATTACCCATCAGTTTGCCGGCGGCACCATCGGCAATACCATGCACAACTACTCGGTGCTGGCGGACGATCGCTCGGTGCTGCTTGGCGTGATGTGCAGCAATATCGAAATCGGCGGCTACGCCTATCGT
Source organism: Klebsiella pneumoniae (assembly GCF_000742135.1). Lineage (GTDB taxonomy): Bacteria > Pseudomonadota > Gammaproteobacteria > Enterobacterales > Enterobacteriaceae > Klebsiella > Klebsiella pneumoniae. The sequence continues at coordinate 1,014,924 of NZ_KN046818.1, forward strand.
TACCTGTGCAATACCTCCAGCCGCACCGATCTGAACTATCTGCAGGGCGTCGACGGCGCCATTGGCCGCTGCTTTACCCTGATCGGTGACAGCGGCGAGCGCACCTTCGCCATCAGCCCGGGCCACATGAACAAGCTGCGTCCGGAAAGCATTCCGGAAGCGGTGATCGCCGGCGCCTCGGCGCTGGTGCTGACCTCTTACCTGGTCCGCTGCAAGCCGGGCGAGCCGATGCCGGACGCGACGATGAAGGCTATTGAGTATGCCAAAAAGCACGATGTGCCGGTGGTGTTAACCCTCGGAACCAAATACGTGATTGCCGATAACCCGGCGTGGTGGCAGGAGTTCCTGCAGGAGCATGTCTCTATTCTGGCAATGAACGAAGAGGAAGGGGAAGCGCTGACCGGCTTTGCCGATCCGCTGTCAGCGGCGAATAAGGCGCTGGACTGGGTCGACCTGGTGCTGTGCACCGCCGGCCCGGCGGGCCTGTATATGGCGGGCTTCACCGAAGAAGAGGCGAAGCGTAAAACCCAGCATCCGCTGCTGCCGGGGGCGATCCCGGAGTTTAACCAGTTTGAATTCAGCCGCGCGATGCGTCACCAGGATTGCGTTAATCCGCTGCGCATATATTCCCATATCGCTCCCTATATGGGCGGCCCCGAGAAGATCATGAACACCAACGGCGCAGGCGACGGCGCGCTGGCGGCGCTGCTGCATGACATCACCGCCAATAACTACCACCGCAATAACGTACCCAACTCCAGCAAGCACAAATGCAAATGGCTGACCTACTCCTCGCTGGCGCAGGTGTGTAAATATGCCAACCGCGTGAGCTATCAGGTGCTGAACCAGCACTCGCCGCGTTTAACCCGCGGCCTGCCGGAGCGTGAGGACAGCCTGGAAGAGGCGTACTGGGATCGGTAAGCGCGTCCCTCTCCCGGCGGGGAGAGGGCAGTACATCAGCCGGTGACCACTTCGCCGGCCGGTGGCGTTTCCAGAAGCCGCAGCATGGCGCGGGCAATTTCCCGTTCGCCCATCACCACCTGATTGGCTCCACGATCGATAATGTAGTCCACTTCGTCATCATAATGGGCGCGGGCGATAATCTCGATATTCGGACATTTTTCCCGTGCGGAAGCGACAATCTCTCCGGCCTCGTAGCCGTTAGGGATTGTCAGCAGCAGCCAGCGGGCGCAATCGAGATGCGCCAGCTCCATGATCTCTTCATTGGCGGCATTGCCGAGCACCGCGCTGATCCCGCGCTCGCGTAGCTCATCCACGCGGGTGCGCGAGGTTTCAACCACCACCAGCGGGATCCCCTGGGCCATCAGCTTCTCGCCCAGCAGGCTGCCGACGCGGCCGAAGCCGACCAACAGCGCGTGGTTGCAGATATCGACCGGCACCTGCTTCTCGTCTTCCAGGACCTCTTCCAGCGTCTGCTCGTCGAGGGTTTCGGTTTTATCGAGATATTTTTCCAGCAGGGTAAACAGCACCGGGTTGAGCATAATTGAGATGATCGCCCCGGCCAGCACCAGATTTTGTCCGGCCTGCGGCAGCAGGTTAAGCGCCATTCCCAGGCCGGCGAGAATAAAGGCAAACTCGCCAATCTGCGCCAGGCTGGCGGCGATGGTCAGCGCGGTGCGCGGCGAGTGACCAAACATCCGCACAAGGAAAAAGGCGGCTGCGGATTTACCAAAGATAATAATCGCCAGCGTCGCCAGCACCGCCAGCGGCTGTTGGACCAGCACCATCGGGTCAAACAGCATGCCGACGGAGACGAAGAACAGCACCGCGAAGGCGTCGCGCAGCGGCAGGGTGTCATGGGCGGCGCGGTGGCTGAGCTCGGATTCGTTAAGCACCATGCCGGCAAAGAAGGCGCCGAGGGCAAAAGAGACATCAAACAGCTCCACGGCGCCGAAGGCGATGCCCAGCGCCAGGGCCAGCACCGACAGAGTGAACAGCTCGCGTGAGCCGGTGGCGGCGCTGCGCGACATGATCCACGGCACCAGCCGGCGGCCGACCAGCATCATAATGGCGATAAAGGCCACCACTTTGCCAATGGTGATCCCGAGGTCGAGGGCCAGGGACGCGAAGCCGACGTTGCCTTTCTCCGCCATACCGGCAATCGCCGGCAGCAGGACCAGCGTCAGGACCATCACCAGGTCTTCCACAATCAGCCAGCCGATGGCGATTTGCCCGCGCTGGCTGTCAATCAGTTGTCGTTCCTCCAGCGCGCGCAGCAGCACTACGGTACTGGCGGTGGAGAGGCACAGGCCAAAGACGATGCCGGTCATCAGCGACCAGCCGAGGGCGGCGGAGAGCGCCATACCCAGCAGCGTCGCCACGGCTATCTGGGCGATAGCCCCGGGGATGGCGATCGATTTTACCGCCATCAGGTCTTTAAGTGAGAAATGCAGCCCGACGCCGAACATCAGCAGAATGACGCCAAGTTCCGCCAGTTCCGGAGCCAGTTTGGTGTCAGCAACAAAGCCAGGGGTGAAAGGTCCGGCCAGCACGCCCGCTAAGAGATATCCCACCAGAGGAGAAATACGTAGCTTATTGGCAATCATGCCGAGAATAAAGGCGAGCACGAGGCCGCCGACAATGGTGGTGATAAGCGGTGTTGCGTGGTGCATTCCGTCTCCTTTCCAGTGGTGTATCGGTCCATTTTGCTACCCTGTCCGGGTAATAGTTTATGACAAAAACGTTCACTTTGTTTATGAATAATTCTTGAGTTGTGCAAAAAAATGCAATTAGCCGATGAAAAGGCACAGAAGGGAAAATGGCGGGGGGAAATCGTGGAACAGGCTGATGACACAAGGGTTAACGGCGGCCAGGGTTGCACTTTGGCCGCCGAATAATCAGGCTTTTTGCCGGTTATCAGGAAGGAATATCGTCAGGAATCCCAGCAGCGGCAGGAAGGCGCAGATTTTATAAACCAGATCAATGCTGGTATGGTCCGCCAGCAGGCCTAACACCGCGGCGCCAAGGCCGCCCATGCCAAAGGCGAAGCCGAAAAACAGGCCAGAAACCATGCCGATGCGTCCCGGTAGCAGTTCCTGCGCATAGACCAGAATAGCGGAAAAGGCCGAGGCGAGGATAAAACCAATGATCACCGTTAAAATCCCCGTCCATTCAAGGCTGGCGTAGGGTAAAACAAGGGTGAAAGGCGCTACGCCGAGGATAGAACCCCAAATCACATATTTACGCCCAATTTTATCGCCAACAGGCCCGCCAATTACCGTCCCGGCAGCCACTGCGAACAGGAAGGCAAACAGATGAAGCTGGGCGTTTTGCACCGTTAAGCCGAATTTATGCATCAGATAAAAGGTGTAATAGCTGCTAATGCTCGCCATATAGAAATATTTCGAGAAAATCAGCATCAGCAGAATGCCTACCGCCAGAATAACCTTCTTGCGCGGCAGCGGATTAACGATGGCCGGTTTCGGTTTGCCCTTATTCATTCGATGCTGCGCGGCATACCAGCGGCTGATTTGCGACAGCACGACAATAGCCAACAGAGCGGCCAGCACGAACCAGGCGACGTTGCCTTTGCCGTACGGGGCGATGATCACCGCCGCCAGCAATGGGCCAAGCGAGCTGCCGAAGTTGCCGCCCACCTGGAACAGCGACTGGGCCAGGCCGTGACGGCCGCCGGAGGCCATTCGCGCTACGCGGGACGATTCCGGATGGAAAACCGAGGAGCCGGTACCTACCAGCGCGGCGGCCAGCAGCACCATGCCGAAGCTACCGGCCAGCGCGAGGAGAATCAAACCGCAGAGGGTGAAGCACATGCCCACCGGCAGCGACCACGGCATCGAGCGTTTATCGGTGATGTAGCCAATCACCGGCTGGAATAGCGATGAGGTGAGCTGGAAGGTCAGGGTGATCATGCCGATCTGCACGAAGGTAAGGGAGAACTCCGCCTGCAGCAGCGGGTAGATAGCGAGAATAAGCGACTGGATCATATCGTTAAGCAAATGGGACAGGCTGATCGCGCCTAAGATGCCAAACGAGGTGCGTGCTTTTTGCGGCGGCGCAGCGGGGCCGGACAAGGGTTGAGCGGTCTGATTTATTGCCATAGGTTCACGTCACTTTTTTATATAGCTTTCGTCTTTTGTCAGCCATGGCGACTGCCCTGATTTTCCCGGCTACTGCATGGGAAATATGACGAACGGGCTGACGCAATGCCATACAACGCGAAGGCGTATAGAGGATGCAGGTAGAATTATTATCCAACTAACATACCTGCTGATAAGGTTTGAAGGAAGTCGCAATTCTGAAAACATATTTGTCAACGCGACTAACTCGCTATACTTTCGGCACTTGGGATTAAGTCAGGGAGTGAAGCATGCATTATTTCAAACACAGCGTAGCGCTGGCGCTATTCGCCGCTTTATCGCTGGGCAGCTTGTCGGCACAGGCCTATGAGCAGGATAAAACCTATAAAATTACCATCCTGCACACCAACGATCACCACGGCCATTTCTGGCGCAATGACTACGGCGAATATGGCCTGGCGGCGCAGAAAACGCTGGTCGATGGCATCCGGAAAGAGGTGGCGGCGGAAGGGGGAAGCGTCCTGCTGTTATCCGGCGGCGATATTAATACCGGCGTACCGGAGTCTGATTTACAGGATGCAGAGCCCGATTTTCGCGGCATGAACCTCATCGGCTACGACGCGATGGCGGTGGGAAACCATGAATTCGATAATCCGCTGAGCGTACTGCGCCAGCAGGAAAAGTGGGCTAAGTTCCCGTTCCTGTCGGCCAATATTTATCAGAAAAGCACCGGCGAACGGCTGTTCAAACCCTGGGCGTTGTTTAAGCGCGGTGGGCTGAAAATCGCGGTGATTGGCTTAACCACCGACGATACGGCCAAGATTGGCAATCCGGAATATTTCACCGATATTGAATTCCGCAAACCGGCGGAAGAGGCGAAGCTGGTTATCCAGGAGCTGCAGCAGAATGAAAAGCCGGACGTGATCCTGGCCACCACCCATATGGGCCATTACGACAATGGCAACCACGGCTCTAACGCGCCGGGCGATGTTGAAATGGCGCGGAGTTTACCTGCGGGATCGCTGGCGATGATCGTCGGCGGTCACTCGCAGGATCCGGTATGCATGGCGGCGGAAAATAAAAAGCAGGTCGATTATGTGCCAGGCACCCCGTGCGCTCCGGATCGTCAGAACGGCATCTGGATCGTCCAGGCGCATGAGTGGGGCAAATACGTCGGCCGCGCCGATTTTGAGTTCCGCAACGGCGAGATGAAGCTGGTGCACTATCATCTGATCCCGGTCAACCTGAAGAAAAAAGTGACTTACGATAACGGCCAAAGCGAGCGGGTGCTGTATACGCCGCAGATCGCCGAGAACCCGCAGATGATGTCGCTGCTGACGCCGTTCCAGAACAAAGGCAAGGCGCAGCTGCAGGTCAAAATCGGCAGCGTGAATGGTCATCTGGAGGGCGACCGCAGTAAAGTGCGCTTTGTGCAGACCAATATGGGCCACCTGCTGCTGGCGGCGCAAATAGCGCGCAGCAACGCGGATTTCGCGGTGATGAGCGGCGGCGGGATCCGCGACTCCATTGAGGCGGGGGATATCACCTACAAAGATGTGATGAAGGTCCAGCCGTTCGGCAATGTGCTGACCTATGTCGATATGAGCGGCAAGGAGGTAGTGGATTACCTGACCGCCGTCGCGCAGATGAAGCCGGATTCCGGCGCTTATCCGCAGTTTGCCAACGTCAGTTTCGTGGCCAAAGACGGTAAGCTGAACGATCTGAAAATCAAAGGCGAACCGGTGGATCCGGCGAAGACCTATCGGATGGCGACGCTGAGCTTTAACGCCACCGGCGGCGATGGCTATCCGAATATCGCCGATAAACCCGGGTATGTGAATACCGGCTTTATCGATGCCGAAGTGCTGAAAGAGTATATCGAGAAGAACTCGCCGCTGGATGCCGCCGCCTATGAGCCGAAAGGCGAGGTGAGCTGGCAGTAAGCCTGGGCTTCAGGTTGGCTATTTCCCCGGTGGCGCTACGCTTACCGGGGCTACAAGTTGGGTATCCCGGATAAGGCGCGTGCGCCGCTATCCGGGATCGTTTTATCAATCGCGGCGGGCGATATCGGCGAACTTCGCATCGAGAAGCTGCGCCAGATCGCTGGCCGCCAGCTCAATATCCAGCCCGCGTTTGCCGCCGGAAATATAGATGGTGGCAAATTCCTGCGCCGGGGCGTCAATCACCGTCGGCAGGCGCTTCTTCTGCCCCAGCGGACTGATGCCGCCCACCAGATAGCCGGTGATACGCTGCGCCACCATCGGGTCGGCCATGTCGACTTTCTTAGCGCCCAGCGCTTTCGCCACTTTCTTCAAATCCAGCTGCCCGGCGACCGGAGTGACGGCCACCGCCAGATGCTTCATATCGCCGTTCACGGCGACCAGCAAGGTCTTGTAAACCTGGTCGGCATTGAGGCCGAGCTTGCGCACCACTTCATCTCCGAAGTTGGTCTCATTGGGATCGTGATCGTAACTGTGGATCTGAAAGGAAATTTTGTTTTTTTCGAGTAATTTAACGGCGGGAGTCATAGCTATCCTTCTTACCAACCGGTTTTGCGTGACGTCAGAATACGCCCGCAGGTTGTCTAAAAAATAGTACCATCTTGCGCAATAGTGTTGGCAGTGATGGTCACTTTGAGCGACAATCAGACGATCCGGGATGCAAATTCCGGGATAATAATAATGATGAAATTCCTCTTTGACGGGCCAATAGCAATATTGGCCATTTTTTTTATGTCAGCATATCCGGCAGATTCCCTTCGCCATACAGGTGCAGCGCGCCGACGGCAACCACGTAGCGCCCCGGCGGCAAGGCCAGCAGCGTCTCGCGCCAGGCGAGGTTGCGCTGGTGCATCAGCACATCATATAAAGACTGGCTAAAGGTCGTCGGCAGCGATACCGCGCCGCGCGACGGCGGTTGCTCCAGCCACCAGCCGATCATGACCTGCAGTAAACGGGCGTTGGTGCGCCAGTGGGTCAGCGTATCCTCCAGCAGCGCCATCCCCCCGTCGGGCAGATCGCGCAGCAGCGCGATTTGGCTGTCGGCGCCTTCCAGCTCCATCACCGCTATGTTGCTCTCGCGGGCGGCCATCAGCAACTGATAATCGATGCCGTAATCTGGTCGCAGCCCCAGCTTCTGCGCCTGGGTGGCCTGCAGGACCATCGCCACCTGCCACAGCGGCTGGCTGTCGAACAGCCCGACCGACAGGCCCAGCTCGCCGGTTCGCGCCTCTAGCTCGCTCAGCTGCGCATCGCTCAGGCGTTCCGCCAGCGGTGGGTAAGTGGGGAGATCGCTAAACGGTGTTTCATTGCCGCTGATATCGGCCTCGACGATTAACGCATCGGCCTGGCGTATTTTTTTCAGAAGCTTCGCCGGCGGCGGCGCCATGTCGCGGGTGCCCATATGGATACTGCCGACGAGGTGCAAATAGCGTTCGCCGGGCAGGACGATATCCATCGCAGGCCAGGAATAAGACGAGCCGACGGCGGCTCGCCACAGCATTTTTATCCGGTTTAACAGGCCCATACGCGCTCCGAAGTGTGAGGACTTCATGCTAGCGCATATGGTGATACACGTCACCCTTCCGGCGGGCTTTTCTTGTTCCGGCAAAAAAACGGGCGCCGAACAACGTCGGCGCCCGTTTCATCTGACAGCGTTTACTCTTTTGGTTTAAAGCGCAGCAGGCGGTTGGCGTTACTCACCACGGTGATCGACGACAGCGCCATCGCCGCGCCGGCGACCACCGGGTTGAGCAGGGTGCCGGTCAGCGGCCAGAGGATCCCGGCGGCAATCGGGATACCCAGCGAGTTGTAGACAAACGCGCCCAGCAGGTTCTGCTTCATATTGCGTAACGTTGCTTTCGAAATCGCCAGCGCATCGGCCACGCCGTGAAGACTATGGCGCATCAGGGTGATCGCCGCGGTTTCAATAGCGACATCGCTGCCGCCGCCCATGGCGATCCCGACATCCGCCTGGGCCAGCGCCGGGGCGTCGTTAATCCCATCGCCAACCATCGCCACTTTGTGCCCCTGGCTCTGCAGACGCTTAATGGCATCGGCTTTACCGTCCGGTAGCACGCCGGCGATCACTTCATCAATGCCGGCTTCTTTGGCGATAGCCTTCGCGGTGGTGGGGTTATCCCCGGTAAGCATCACCAGCCGGTAGCCCTGCCGATGCAAACGCGCCAGGGCGTCGACGCTGTCTTCGCGCAGCGGGTCGCGGATGGCGAACAGCGCGGCGGCCTGACCATCCACCGCCAGCAGCACCGGCGTGGCGCCGCGTGAGGCCTGGGCTGTCATCTCGCTTTCCACCTCGGCGGTATTGATATGCTGCTCGTTGAGCAGCGCCTGGTTACCGAGCAGCAGACGATGACCTTCCGCCTCGCCGCTGACGCCAAGGCCGCGCAGGGTGCGGAAGCCGCTGACTTCCGGCAATGGGCCGTCGGCAGCTTTATCAAGGATCGCTCGCGCCAGCGGATGGCTTGAGCCCTGCTCCAGCGCGGCGGCAAGACGCAGCGCGGTATGCTCATCAACGCCAGCGAAAGTTTTCACCGCCACCACCTGCGGCTTGCCTTCGGTCAGGGTGCCGGTTTTATCGAACACCAGGGTGTCGAGTTCACTGGCGCGCTGCAGCGCATCGGCATCGCGCACCAGCACGCCATACTCCGCCGCCCGGCCAACGCCGGAGATAATCGACATTGGCGTCGCCAGGCCTAAGGCGCACGGACAGGCGATAATCAGTACCGTGGTGGCAATGACCAGGGTATAGACGATCTGCGGCGCCGGGCCGAAGAAGTACCAGATCGCAGCGCTAATCAGCGCAATGACGACCACCGCCGGAACAAATACGGCGGAGATTTTATCCGCCAGCTGGCCGATCTCCGGTTTGCTGCTCTGCGCCTGGCGCACCATGCGGATAATTCTTGCCAGCGTGGTCTGGCTGCCGACGGCGCTGGCGGTAAACAGCACGCTGCCATCCTGCACCACGGTACCGGCGTGAATGGCGTCGCCATCGCCTTTTTGCTGCGGCACTGGTTCGCCGGTGAGCATCGCTTCATCAAACCAGGCTTCGCCCTGGCTTATCATGCCGTCGACCGGGACGCGGTCGCCGGTAGTCAGGCGCAGCGTCATGCCGGCCTGAACTTCCGCGAGCGGCAGATCTTTCTCGCCCTCGGGCGTGACGACCCGCGCCGAAGGCGGCGTCAGGTCGAGCAGTTTTTCCAGCGCTTTCGAGGAGCGCTGACGCGCGCGGGCCTCCAGCATATGGCCGAGGTTAATCAGGCCGATAATCATCGCGCTGGCTTCGTAATAGAGATGGCGGGCTTCCATCGGGAACCACTGCGGCCACAGGTTGACGCTCATCGAGTACAGCCAGGCGACGCCGGTGCCGAGCGCCACCAGCGTATCCATGGTGGCGGTGCCGTTTTTCAGGCTTTTCCACGCGCTGCGGTAGAAGTGGCCGCCGGCGAAGACCATGACGGCGAGGGTGACAAGGCCGATAACCAGCCACAGCGAACGGTTGTCGTCGCTGACCATCATGTTATCGCCGATCATGCCCCAGACCATCACCGGCACGCCGACCAGCAGGGCGACAATCGCCTGCCAGCGAAAACGTTTCATCGTCGCGAGGGCGGTTTCCTGCTGACGTTCGCGGCGTTGCAGATCGTCTTCGATCGCCTCCGCGCCATAGCCGGCTTTCTCCACCGCCTGCACTAATTCTGCGGCGGACGCACTGCCCATCACCAGCGCCGTGCGTTCCGCCAGGTTAACCCGCGCCTGTGAGACGCCCGGCACCGCGGCAAGCGCGTTTTGTACCCGGGAGACGCAGCTGGCGCAGCTCATGCCGTTGATCAGCAGCTGTTGACTGTCATCTTCGTCATGGGCTGCCGGAAGCTCAGGAGTGGCCGCTGTCAGTGCTTCCGACGGGATTGATGATTCTGCCAGCGGTTTAGCCTTTGGGTGGCTGAGCTCCGCGCCGTATCCGGCTTGTTTAACGGTATCAATCAGCGCTTGCGCGCTGGCGCTGCCCGTCACATGGGCTTCAGTGAGGGTGACTTCCGCTTGCTCAACGTCAGGACGCTGCTCCAGACTCTCTTTCACGCGTTTGACGCAGTGGCCGCAGGAGAGGCCATCCAGCGTCAGGTCGATAGTGTTAGACATAAATAACTCCTGAATAATTTTCCGGTCAACGATTGACCAGACCCACTCTTTCATCGAGTATTAAGAAGGTTAAACCTTCCAGCAAGGGGAAGGTCAAGGAGAAAAAATGAATATCAGCGATGTGGCGAAAAAAACCGGCTTAACCAGCAAAGCGATTCGTTTTTATGAAGAGAAGGGGCTGGTAACGCCGCCGTTGCGGAGCGAAAACGGCTACCGCACCTATAGTCAGCAGCATCTCGATGAGCTGACGCTGCTGCGCCAGGCGCGGCAGGTGGGGTTTAACCTGGAAGAGTGCCGCGAGCTGGTGGCCCTGTTCAACGACCCGTCGCGGCACAGCGCCGATGTGAAAAAACGCACGCTGGAGAAAGTGGCGGATATCGAGAACCATATCCGCGAGCTGCAAAATATGCGCGCGCACCTGCTGGCGCTGGCCGAATCCTGCCCCGGCGACGACAGCGCGGAGTGCCCGATTATCGATAATCTTTCCGGCTGCTGCCATCGCAAGGCGCAGGCTTAACGGACGGCGGGTCTGATTCGTAGCGTAATCCCTTCTACGGCAATCACTTCAACCTTGCTGCCCGCCGCGAAGTCTTCATCGGCAATCACCGGCCAGGAGCTATCGCCCACGCGGACGTGGCCGCGGCCGTTCACCAGCGGGGCATCCAGCGTCAGGCGGCGGCCCACCAGTTGCTGCCCTCGCTGGTTGAGCTGGGCATCGGCCGGGCGCTGCGTTTTGACGCGCTTGCGCAGCCATTTCGACCACAGCCACGCCGCCAGCAGGGTGAGAACGGCAAACAGCGTGCCTTGCCATTCCCAGCTCAGCGGCAGGAGCCAGGTCAGGGCGCCGGTCACCACGCCGGCGACGCCGCTCCACAGCAGGTATCCGCTGCCGCCCAGCATCTCGGCCGCCAGCAGCAGCCCGCCGAGGCTTAGCCAGAACAGATGGGGGTGTGCGAGGATCATGCCGATCATGATTTTTTCCGATCGCCAGCGCCTTCTTTGATCAGCTCGCTGATCCCGGCGATCGATCCCATCAGGCTGCTGGCATCCAGCGGCATCAATACCACTTTGCTGTTGTTAGCGGCGCCAATCTGCTGCAGCGCATCGGTGTATTTCTGCGCCACGAAGTAGTTGATCGCCTGAATATCGCCCGAGGCGATCGCCGAGGAGACCATTTGGGTGGCGCGGGCTTCCGCTTCGGCGGACCGTTCGCGAGCCTCCGCCTGCAGGAACGCGGACTGCCGTTCGCCCTCGGCCTTGAGGATCTGCGACTGCTTTTCCCCTTCCGCTTTCAGAATTTCCGCCTGTCGCACCCCTTCGGCCTCAAGGATGTACGCGCGTTTGGTACGTTCGGCTTTCATCTGGGCGTTCATCGAGGCGATAAGCTCCGCCGGCGGGCGAACGTCGCGAATTTCGACGCGGGTGATTTTCACCCCCCACGGGTTGGTGGCGTCGTCAACGATATGCAGCAGGCGGGTGTTAATGCTGTCGCGCTGGGAGAGCATTTCGTCCAGCTCCATTGAGCCGAGCACGGTACGGATGTTGGTCATCGTCAGGTTGACGATCGCCTGCTCAAGATTGCTGACCTCGTAGGCGGCCTTTGGCGCGTCGATCACCTGAATAAAGCAGACCGCGTCGATGGTGACGTTGGCGTTATCCCGGGAGATAACCTCCTGCGAGGGGATATCGAGCACCTGCTCCATCATGTTCACTTTGCGGCCGATACGGTCCATAAACGGCACGACTAAGCTTAATCCCGGCTGCAGCGTCTGGGTAAAACGCCCGAAGCGCTCCACCGTCCACTGGTAACCCTGCGGGACAATTTTCACCGCCGCGGCCACAATAACCAGCGCGACGAAAATAAGGATAGGAATAAAAATCAGCATCAAAAACCTCCTGTCTTGTTGCCTGGCGGGGCGCTACAAGGAAATAGCGCATGTTTAAACTGAGTATATCTTTCTCCTCATCCTGGAGAAAGGAAAGTGCGGTAAACTAGCGGTGTTTCAGAAAATAATCAGGAAGACTCATGAAGGAAAATAACGCGCTTTTGCGTCTCGACGGTGTGGGGTTTAAGACCGACGACGCCGTTATTTTACACAATATTAGTTTTCAGCTTCGCGCCGGAGAATTCAAGTTGATTACCGGCCCTTCCGGCTGCGGGAAAAGTACCTTGCTGAAGATTATCGCCTCGCTGCTCAGCCCAACCTCCGGGCGCCTGTTCTTCGACGATGCGGATGTCGCGACGCTGTCGCCGGAAAGGTATCGCCAACAGGTTTCTTACTGCGCGCAGACGCCGGCCCTGTTCGGTGATTCGGTTTACGATAATCTGATTTTTCCGTGGCAGATCCGCAATAAACAACCGGATCCGCAGGCGCTGCTGGCCGATCTGCAGCGCTTTGGCCTTGACGAAAATATGCTGGAAAAATCCATTAACGAACTGTCCGGAGGGGAAAAGCAGCGCGTATCGCTGATCCGCAATCTACAATTTCTGCCGCGCGTGCTGCTGCTGGACGAAATTACCAGCGCGCTGGATGAAAGTAATAAACAGAATGTTAATGAAATTATTCATGGCTACGCAACGGAAAAACAGGTCGCTGTTCTGTGGGTCACCCACGATCGCAATGAAATTTCGCATGCCGATGAAGTGATTACGCTGCAACCTGCCGGCGGAAATATGCAGGAGGTACAGCATGAACGGGCATAACATTACGAACGAATCGCTGGCGCTGTCGATGGTGCTGGTGCTGATCGCTATTCTGGTCAGCTATCGGGAAAAGCTGGCGCTGGAAAAAGATATTATCTGGAGTATTTGCCGGGCGATCGTGCAGCTGATAATCGTCGGCTATGTGCTGAAATATATCTTTAACGTCAATCATGCGGTTCTGACGCTGTTGATGGTGCTGTTTATCTGCTTTAACGCGGCGTGGAATGCGAAGAAGCGCAGTAAATATATCGACAAAGCTTTTATCTCGTCGTTTATCGCCATCACTACTGGCGCTGGACTAACGCTGGCGGTACTGGTGTTTTCTGGCTCGATCGCCTTCGTGCCGATGCAGGTGATCCCGATTGCCGGGATGGTGGCCGGGAACGCCATGGTGGCGGTGGGGCTGTGCTACAACAATATGGGCCAGCGCTTCAGCAGCGAGCAACAGCAGATTCAAGAGAAACTGAGCCTCGGCGCGACGCCGAAGATGGCCTCAGCGCGGCTGATTCGCGAGAGCATTCGCGCGTCATTGATTCCCACCGTCGATTCGGCGAAAACGGTCGGTCTGGTGAGCTTGCCGGGGATGATGTCGGGGCTGATTTTTGCCGGTATTGACCCGGTGAAGGCGATTAAGTACCAGATCATGGTGACCTTTATGCTGCTGTCGACCGCCAGCCTGTCGACGATTATCGCCGGCTATCTGACCTACCGGAAGTTCTTCAACGCCCGCCATCAGCTGGTGGTGACGCAGCTGAAAAAGCGCCCGTGAACGATCCCGGGTTGCGGCGTTCACGCCTTACCCGGGCTACTTAGGCTACGTTCCGCATAGTTCGCGTAGCCCGGATAAGCGCAGCGCTATCCGGGGAAGGCAACGGATTAGTACAGCAGCGAATAGAGCTGACGACGATATTTTGCGGCCAGCGCATCGCCGGTACCGAGGGCGGCGAGGATCTCCTGCAGCATCTTGCGCGCCTGGCCATCGCCGGCGCCTAAATCTTTCTGCAGATGGCTGAACAGCAGGGCCAGCGCTTCTTCATTACGCCCGACCTGATGCAGCTGCAGCGCCAGCTGGGAGGCCAACTGCGCATCCTCCGGATTCTGTTCCACCTGCTGCTGCAGCTGCTGGATTTCCGGGGTGTCGGCGGCCTGTTTGAGCAGCTCAATCTGCGCCACCAGACCCTGATAGTGGGTATCCTGATCCTGCAGAGGAATGGTTTTCAGCACGCTTTCCGCTTCATCGGAACGGTGCAGAGCAATCAGCGTTTCCGCCAGCAGCAGGCCAATCTGGCTTTCCTGATTCGACAGCTGCCAGGCTTCCTTCAGCAGCGGCAGGGCATCGGCGTATTTTTCTTCCTGCATCAGGGCCAGCGCCTGCTGAGCTTTCAGCTCCTCTTCACGGGGCAGGACTTTATCCAGCAGGGCGCGGATCGCTTCTTCCGGCTGCGGGCCTTCAAAACCATCCACCGGCTGGCCGTTCTGGAACAGATAAACCGTAGGGATGGCGCGCAGACCAAACTGTGAAGCGAGCATCTGCTCGGCGTCGCAATCGACCTTCGCCAGCGTGAACTGGCCGTTGTATTGGGCTGCCAGGCGCTCGAGCACCGGGGTCAGCTGTTCGCAGTGCTGGCTGCGGGCAGACCAGAAATAAAACAGCACCGGAACGTTCATGGACTGCTGTAGCGTCTGCTGCAGGTTCGCTTCGCTAATGTTGACAATATTCTGTTCGGACATGGGCTTTTCTCGTTAGTCGATTTCTGTTTTACATGGGGGCGGCATTCCGCGCTTCAACTCAGCCGTGGATAATTTTGTCCATCGCGCGGGCAGGCAGCAGGCGCTTAAGCAGCGCCACCGCGTGGGTGACCAGGGTGACCGGATAGCGCAGCTTTGGTTTATCGCTGGTAAAAGCATGGCGCACTTTTTCCACCACCGCCTCCGGCCCGAGGGTAAAGCGGGCGGCGATGCCCGGATTTTCTACGGGCTTATCGCTTTGCGTCTGGTTGACGTTATCGGTAAAGCGGGTGCGGATCGGGCCCGGTTCAATCAGGCTGACCTGAATACCGCTGTGGCGTAGCTCCATGCGCAGCGCGTCGGACCACGCCTCGAGGGCATATTTACTGGCGGCATAGGCTCCGCGGCCGGGACTGGCGATAAGCCCCATCACCGAGGAGGTCATCACGATGCGCCCTTCGCCGTGCGGCGTCATCGCCGGCAGCAGCAGCATGGTGAGCTGATGCGCGCCGAAAAAGTTAGCGGAAAATTGCTGTTCCATCTGCTGGCGGCTGATGGTGTTCAGCGGGCCATAGACGCCATACCCGGCGTTATTGAACAGGCCGTAGAGACGATTATCGGTCAGCGCAATCACCTCCGCTGCCGCGCGCTCCACGCTCTGCGGGTCATCCAGATCGAGCAAAATACCGGTTAGCCCCAGCTCCTGCATCCGCGCGACATCCTCTGCTTTGCGGCAGGCCGCCAGCACGCGAAAGCCCTGGCGGGTTAAATCCAGCGCGCTTTCCAGACCAATTCCGCTGGAACAGCCTGTCACTAAAACCGTTTTTTGCATAACTTTACCTGTCAGCGACCCCTGGCGTTCAGGAGTCATGATTAACTAAGGGAGCCAGCCGCTTCGCCATCCAGTCGGCGATAAACGGCTGCGCGTCGCGATTTGGGTGAATGCCGTCGTCCTGCATCCATTGCGGCTTGAGATAGACCTCCTCCATAAAAAAGGGCAGGAGAGGAATAGCGAACTCTTTGGCCAGGGCCGGGTAAATCGCGCCGAAGGCTTCATTATAGCGGCGGCCATAGTTCGCCGGCAGGTGAATTTGCATCAGCAGCGGCTCGGCGTTGGCCGCTTTGATATCTTTAATAATGGTGCGCAGCGTCTGCTCGGTCTGCTGCGGCGGAAAACCGCGCAGTCCGTCATTGCCGCCGAGCTCAACCAGCACCCAGCGCGGCTGGTGCTGCTTAAGCAGCGCTGGCAGGCGAGCCAACCCCTGCTGCGAGGTATCGCCGCTGATGCTGGCGTTCACCACCGGCGTTTTCGCCTGCCACTGCTCATTGAGCAGCGCAGGCCAGGCGGCGTTGGCCGCCATCCGATAGCCAGCGCTCAGGCTGTCGCCGAGGATCAGCAGCGTGTCCGCCGCCATCGCGCGGCAGGTAAACAGGAACAACAACAGGAAAGGCACATGCCAGCGGAAAACATACTTGAAGTTCATCATCTTAAGAAGTCCGTCGGTCAGGGGGAGCATCAGCTCTCCATCCTTACCGGAGTTGAGCTGGTTGTCAAACCGCGGCAGACCATCGCCCTGATCGGCGAGTCGGGTTCCGGTAAATCGACCCTGCTGGCGATCCTCGCCGGCCTCGACGATGGCAGCAGCGGGGAAGTATCGATGCTGGGCAAACCGCTGCACCGGATGGATGAAGAGGCGCGGGCGGCGCTGCGGGCGCAGCACGTTGGTTTTGTTTTTCAGTCGTTTATGCTGATCCCGACGCTCAACGCCCTGGAGAACGTCGAGCTGCCGGCGCTGTTGCGCGGCGCCAGCGATAGCCAGAGCCGGGGCGATGCCCGCGCGCTGCTTGAGCAGCTGGGACTTGGCAAACGCCTGCACCACCTGCCGGCGCAGCTCTCCGGCGGCGAACAGCAGCGGGTGGCGCTGGCCCGGGCCTTTAACGGGCGCCCGGCCATTCTGTTCGCCGATGAGCCCACCGGCAACCTCGATCGCCAGACCGGGGACAAAATTGCCGATCTGCTGTTCTCGCTTAATCGCGAACACGGCACCACCCTGATCCTCGTCACTCACGATCCGCTGCTGGCGGCGCGCTGCGATCGCCGTCTGCGCCTGGTGGATGGCCAGCTGCGGGAGGAAGCATGATCGCCCGCTGGTTCTGGCGCGAATGGCGCTCGCCGTCGCTGCTGATCGTCTGGCTGGCGTTAAGCCTCGCCGTGGCCTGCGTGCTGGCGCTGGGGTCGATAAGCGATCGGATGGAGAAAGGCCTTAGCCAGCAAAGCCGTGAGTTTATGGCCGGCGACCGTACGCTGCGTAGTTCGCGCGAGGTGCCCGCCGAGTGGATCGCACAGGCGCGGAAGTCAGGGCTGACCGTCGGCGAGCAGCTGAGCTTTGCCACCATGACGTTCGCCGGGGATACGCCGCAGCTGGCGGATGTTAAGGCGGTGGACGACCGCTATCCGCTGTATGGCACCCTCGAGACGCAACCGCCGGGGCTGAAGCCGCAGGCGGGGAGCGTGCTGCTGGCGCCAAGGCTGATGGCGCTCCTGAACCTGAAAACCGGCGATACGATTGACGTTGGCGATGCCACGCTGCGCATTGCCGGGGAGGTGATTCAGGAGCCGGATGCAGGGTTTAACCCCTTCCAGATGGCGCCGCGGCTGATGATGAATATGGCCGACGTGGCAAAAACCGGGGCCGTGCAGCCCGGCAGTCGCGTCGCATGGCGCTATAAGTTCGCCGGCGACGCTGAACAGCTGGCCAATTATGAGCAGTGGCTGCTGCCGAAGCTCGGCCCGGAGCATCGCTGGATTGGTCTTGACCAGGACGACAGCGCGCTGGGCAAATCCCTCGAACGCTCGCAGCAATTCCTGCTGTTATCCGCGCTGTTGACGCTGCTGCTGGCCGTCGCCGCAGTGGCGGTAGCGATGAGCCACTACTGCCGCAGCCGCTATGATCTGGTCGCCATACTCAAGACGCTGGGCGCCGGAAGGTCGCAGCTGCGCAAGCTTATCGTCGGCCAATGGCTGCTGCTGTTGACGCTGTCGGTGATAACCGGCGGGGTGGCGGGCCTGGCGCTGGAGCGTCTGCTGCTGCTGGTGCTCAAACCGGTGCTGCCCGCCGCGTTACCCGCTGCCAGCGGTTGGCCGTGGCTGTGGGCTATCGGGGCGACAGGCGTCATTTCCCTGCTGGTGGGCCTGCGACCCTATCGACTGCTGCTGGCGACCCTGCCGCTGCGAGTGCTGCGTCAGGATGTGGTGGCTAACGTCTGGCCGTTGAAAATCTGGATCCCGGCGGTTAGCGTCGTGGTGGTGGGCCTGTTGGCCTGGCTGCTGGGCGGCAGCCCGCTGCTGTGGTCGGTGCTGGCCGGGGCGGTGGTGCTGGCGCTGCTGTGCGGCCTGGTGGGCTGGGGATTGCTGTGGCTGCTCAAACGCCTGACGCTCAAAGCCTTGCCGCTGCGTCTGGCGGTGAACCGCCTGCTGCGCCAGCCGTGGTCGACCCTCAGCCAGCTGGCGGCGTTTTCCCTGTCGTTTATGCTGCTGGCGCTCCTGTTGGTGCTGCGCGGCGATCTGCTTGACCGCTGGCAGCAGCAGTTGCCCCCGCAGAGCCCGAACTACTTTCTGATCAATATCGCCCCTGAGCAGATAGTGCCGGTGAAGACCTTCCTCGCCGAACACCAGACGCGGGCGGCGGAATTCTATCCGATCGTCCGGGCCCGTCTGACGCAGATCAACGGTCAATCCACGGACGGGAACAAAGACGAAGCGCTGAATCGCGAGCTTAATCTCACCTGGAGCGAACAGCGTCCGGATCATAATCCGCTGGTGGCCGGCAGCTGGCCGCCGAAGCCGGGCGAGGTATCGATTGAGGAGGGGCTGGCGCAGCGGCTGGGGATAAAGATCGGCGATACAGTGACCTTTACCGGCGATACCCAGGAGTTCAGCGCGAAGGTCAGCAGCGTGCGCAAAGTAGACTGGGAGAGCCTGCGGCCAAACTTCTTCTTTATTTTCCCCGCCGGGGCGCTGGACGGGCAGCCGCAGAGCTGGCTCACCAGCTTCCGCTGGGATAACGGTCCCGCGATGTTGACCCAGCTGAACCGCGAGTTTCCCACCGTCAGTCTGCTGGATATCGGCGCCATCCTGCGTCAGGTCGGCCAGGTGCTCTCCCAGGTCAGCCGGGCGCTGGAGGTGATGGTGGGCCTGGTGACGGCCTGCGGCGTGCTGCTGTTGCTGGCGCAGGTGCAGGTCGGTATGCGTCAACGCCATCAGGAGCTGGTGGTCTGGCGCACGCTGGGGGCAGGAAAATCGCTGCTGCGCGCTACGCTGTGGGCGGAGTTTGCCCTGCTGGGGCTGGTTTCCGGCCTGGTGGCGGCGATAGGCGCGGAAGTGGCGCTGGCGATGCTGCAGACGAAAGTCTTTGATTTTCCCTGGGCGCCGGACTGGCGCCTGTGGGTGTTGCTGCCGCTGACGGGAGCGGTGTTGTTATCCCTGTGCGGCGGCGGGCTGGGGCTGCGTCTGTTAAAAGGAAAAGCGCTATTCCGCCAGTTTAGCCAGTAAGAATATTGCATTTTGATGATGCGCCGCCGTTTTTGGCGGCGCTTTTATTTTAAACGCACAAATTGATAAATAATTGATTTTTAAGAGCACAAAACATTAAAAACCCAACAACACGCTATGCTGATTCGCGGTTAATATTCAACTGGAAAATATAAGGTGGCTTATTAATCAAGGAAAAACTATGGCACACACAATAAAAGCGCTGGCGATCTCGATCGGCGCAGCATTAGCGTTAACGTCATTGCCTTCCCACGCGGAGATTACGCTGCTGAAACAAGATCCGCAGGCGGGCGATCCGTTAAGCCGGCTTAACTTTACCGTCGGCGGCAGTATCCGGCCGCAGTTCAACATGATGACCGGCGATGGCGACAAAGGCTCCTGTAAGCGTAACGGTTTTGACGGCGGCACCCGCTTCCGCTTCGCGGCGGATTACTACCTGTTCGATGATATTAGCTGGATCAGCTACTATGAGCTGGGCGTGAACATTCCGGCGCTGTTTGACTGGGATAACCACTACGCGGAAGGCGCGAACAATACCACCCGCCGCATGCTGTATACCGGCCTGAAAAGCGATACCTGGGGTACGTTAACCTACGGGCAGCAGAACAGCATTTACTATGATGTGGTGGGGGTGAAAACCGATATCTGGGACTACGATATGATCGGTCAGGCCCCGGGGAACGGTATTAATGGCGATTACGATGGCTCCTATCGTTCACGTAATATGCTGAAATATAAGAAAACTGTAGGTGATGTCGATCTTTACGGCTCTTATCTGTTCGAAGACAGCGAATACCTGCCGGGTAACGGCCTGCGTTACAAGCGTAAAGGCGGTGGTTCTGTTGGCGCGGACTACCACATCATGAAGGATCTGACCTGGGGTACCGCGTGGAACTACACCCGCGCCGAAATGCGCGACCCGTCAAGCGCCGACAGCAAAACCTATGACCAGAATATCGTCGGTACCGCGCTGAGCTGGACCCCGGATAACTGGACCTTCTCCTTCGGCGGCGGCTGGTATCAGAACTTCCTCACCACCAAGAAAACCGATGTGCATAATTACTTTGCCGGTGACGCCTGGGGGATTGAATATTTTGCGGGCTATAAATTCCCGATCAATCAATACGCTGTTAAATCTATTCAGCCGTACTTTATGGGCGACCGTCTGGAATATGTGAACGGCCGCAACTATCAGCGTATCGATAACGGTCTGGGGATTAGCTTCCAGCTGGATTACGGTTTCCGCGTTGACTACGAACACGTGTTTACCTCCAGCACCGACAACCTTGGCGATATGAACCTGGTCCGTCTACGCTACGACTTCTAAGCGGTCACAACTCCCCGGTCGCGCGCGCTTACCGTGGCTACAAATCGCGCCGACCGGTAGCCCGGCTAAGGCGTTTACGCCGCAAGCCGGGACAATAGAGCATGCGATTACTTCGCCAGCCAGGCTGCGACCTCCTGCCAGCTGCCGCGAAAGAGAATTTTCCCGGCTTTTTTCCCCAACTGATAGCGATACATCGGGTCGTAGTACTCTTCCAGCAGCGGTACCAGCCAGGCAAAGTGCGCCTCGGTGCTGGCGGTGCGCTGCTGCTGCACCAGCGCCTCATCGAGCCGTTCAGTGAGCTGAGCAAAACGCTGCAGCCCCAGGCGACGGCGGATGGCAAACAGGCCGTGATGCAGATACTCGCCGTATGCCTGCCAGCCTTTCTCTTCGCCATACGCGGCGATAAAGTCGCAATACATGCGATCGAAATACTCTTCGCGCAGCCGTTCGAGGCGAACGTCAAACGGATCTTCCACCACCGCCAGCGGCGACTGCGCCATGCGGAGGCGCAGGCTCTCCGGTAGATGATTGGCGCCGATCATATGGCCTTCATCTTCCAGCACCCAGCGGGTCTGCTGTTCGGCTTTTTTAAGCAGGCTGACCGCCAGGTGGTTTTCAAAGGTGGCCTGTGGATGCTGATCCTGCAGGGTTCGACCGAATGAAGAACCGCGGTGATGAGCAAGCCCTTCCAGGTCGATACCGTCCGGGCGCGAGCAGACCAGTTGAGTTTTGCCGTTGCCGGTACAGCCGCCAATCAGCACGATCGGGCGCTGCACCAGTTTGTCGGTGGCCTGGATCGCCGCCTGGCGTAGCGCTTTATAGCCGCCGACGATCAGGGGGTAATCCACGCCAGCTTCTTTCAGCCACTGCTGGACGATATGCGAGCGCTGGCCGCCGCGGGTGCAGCACAGGTAACCGTGTGGGTAACGGGCGCACGCTTCCAGCCACGCCTGAGTACGGCTGGCGCGCAGGTCACCCTGGACCAGTTTATGGCCGAGCGCCAGCGCCGCTTCCGGCCCCTGACGCTTGTAGCAGGTGCCGACCGCGGCGCGTTCTTCATCATTCATCAGCGGCAGGTTGATCGCCGCCGGCATCGCGCTTTGGCTAAACTCCACCGGGGCGCGTACGTCAATCAGTGGCGTATCGCTGGCGAGAATGGCGCGATAATCCGTCCCATTGGTCATGGGGTATCCTCTGAAGTCAAAACAGAAATGAGCTTTACAGCAAGGGGGGGATTGTACGCGCCTCAAGGTGTGCCGGGGAAGGGGATAGATCAAATCCCCGGCACGAAGGGCTTAGCTGAGCTGCGATTGCGCCCAGAACAGGCCGCTGGTGTACTCCGGCGGCAGCAGCGGCTTGATCGCTTCCAGCGTCGCGCTCAGGCGATCGGTATCGCTGTCGGTGAGGTTCAGGTGGCCGACTTTACGACCCGGGCGCACCTCTTTGTCATACCAGTGCAGGTGCACCAGCGGCAGCTTCAGCCAGTCGTAGTTAAGATCGGTGCCGATCAGGTTGATCATCACCGACGGGCTGTTGACCACCGGCGGCGGCAGCGGCAGGCCGGTAATCGCCCGCAGATGCAGCTCGAACTGGCTGATAGACGCCCCGTTCTGCGTCCAGTGGCCGCTGTTGTGCACCCGCGGCGCCAGCTCGTTAATCAGCAGCCCCTCGGCGGTAACGAAGCACTCCATCGCCATCACGCCGACATAGTTCAGCTCGTTCATGATCGCCGTCAGCATGCTTTCCGCCTGTTCCTGCTGGCGAGCGTTGGCCTGCGGGAAGGCGACGCTGGCGCGCAGAATACCGTCCTGATGCAGGTTACGGGTCAGCGGGTAGAAGACGGTGCTACCGTCATGAGCGCGGGCGCCTACCAGCGATACCTCGCCGGAGAAGTTAATCCCCTGCTCGACGATGCACTCGCCGTAGTTATCGGCCGGTAGCTGATCGATCTCGTTTTCCCGCAGACGCCACTGGCCGCGGCCGTCGTAACCGCCAACGCGACGCTTAACGATCGCCAGTTCGCCAAGGCGAGCAAACACCGCCGGCCACTCGCTTTTATCCGCCAGCAGCTGCCACGGGGCGGTGGCGAGGCCAAGCTTGTCAAACAGCTGCTTTTGCGTCAGGCGGTCGGCGATAATCGGGAAGACATCGCGGTTGACGAACGCCGGGTGGCGGGCCAGCTCGCGGGTGAGGGCGGTTTCCGGCCAGCGTTCAATTTCTGCCGTGATGACGCTCTGCTGGAACGGCACCGCTTCCGGGTCGGCTTCCAGCCCCACCGGCCAAACGGCGATGCCCAGCGGCTCGCCGGCCTGGCGCAGCATACGGCCTAACTGGCCGTTACCGAGCACGCATACCTGTTTCATGCCGCACCCCGCGGATCCGGATTATCCAGCACTTCATCGGTTTGCGCCTGACGCCAGGCGCTCAGGCGCTGGTGCAGTTCTGCATCATGCTGGGCAAGGATCTGCGCGGCGAGCAGGCCGGCGTTCGCAGCGCCAGCTTTGCCGATGGCCAGGGTACCGACCGGAATGCCGCGCGGCATCTGCACAATGGAGTAGAGGCTGTCGACACCGCTTAAGGCTGCGCTCTGAACCGGTACGCCGAGCACCGGCACCAGGGTTTTCGCCGCAATCATGCCCGGCAGATGCGCCGCGCCGCCTGCTCCTGCAATAATCACCTGATAACCGTGGCTTTCGGCGCTTTCAGCAAAGCTGAACAGCTTATCGGGCGTGCGGTGGGCGGAGACCACTTCGACATGGTACGGAACGTTCAGGGCATCAAGGATTTCTGCGGTAAATTGCATGGTAGCCCAGTCGCTTTTGGACCCCATCACGATGGCGATACGCGCCGAATTATTGCGGGAAGACATGCGTCTTAAAACTCCTGTGGGTGTGTTTCACACTGCTTTAGAGGCCACAGAGAATAGCATGAACTGCCAGCAAGGAAAACGGTTGCGTGCGCATGGTTAGCCGTCTTTTGTCTCGCCTGGAGGTGATGGCGTGGGTGCCTGATTGACCTTTATCTCTCTCATGATACAGGTGATAAGCAGCACTAACCCCCACGGGAGCATCAGGGTGCCCATAAGCAGTAAATAGATTTGTACCAGCCGGCTATCGTGAGGGCGGGTGCAGAGCAAATAAATGGCATAAAAATAGATAGCCCACGCCAGCATCGCACACCAGACAAACGTCAGCGTGTTGCCGATAACGACGCCGATTAAGGCGATATAACTTACCCCTAACGGATTGAGGATCGCGATGATCATTCCCCACATCAGCGGCTGACTCCACTTTTTCCTGCTCATGCTCGTTCCTTGAGAGTGACGTTGTGGAAGACTAGCATGCAGGGCGGGGGGAAGCGCGCACCTTCGCCCGGGCAAAAGGCGCTTTCGGAATTGTGCTCGCGCAGGAATTAGAACGGAAAGTGGATTAGTTCGACGTCGTCCGGCGTCACCTTGACCATCGAACCTTCGCTGTGCCAGGCGCCAAGTACCACGCGCCATGCGGGTTGGCCGTTGGCCTGCAGTTCATGGACCCCCGGGCGATGAGTATGGCCGTGGATCAGCCACTGCACGTGATGCCGCTCCATCGCGTCAACTACCGCCTGTGGATTTACATCCATAATTTCCATTGATTTACTGCTGTTGGCGGCTTTGCTGTCGGCGCGCATGCGGGCGGCGATGCGACGGCGGATAAACAGCGGCAGGGCCAGGAACAGACGCTGGATCCACGGGGTGTGGACTTTGGCGCGAAACGCCAGATAGCCTTGGTCATCGGTGCACAGCGTGTCGCCATGCATGATCAAGACTTCACGGCCATAGAGGTCCAGTCGCTCTTCTTCGGCGAGCAGGATCATCCCGCTCTGGCGGGCAAAGCGCTGGCCGACGAGAAAATCGCGGTTGCCATGGGTGAAGTAGCACGGCACGCCGGCGTCGACGACGGCTTTGATTGCCGAGGCAATTTGTTGGTGCAGCGGGTTAGGATCGTCATCGCCGATCCATGCCTCAAACAGATCGCCAAGGATATACAGAGCCTCCGCCTGGCGGGCTTCGCCCTGTAAAAAACGCAGAAAACCGGCGGTGATCGCCGGTTCTTCTGTTTGCAGGTGCAAATCTGCAATGAAAAGTGTCGCCACGAATTACTCGCTGACGGTGACGCTTTTGATGATCACATCATCTTTCGGCACATCCTGGTGCATGCCGCTGCGGCCGGTGGCAACCGCTTTGATTTTGTCAACCACGTCCATGCCTTCAACCACTTCCGCGAAGACGCAGTAGCCCCAACCCTGCAGGCTTTCGCCGGAGAAGTTCAGGAAGTCGTTGTCAACCACGTTGATGAAGAACTGCGCGGTGGCAGAGTGCGGCGCCTGAGTACGGGCCATCGCCAGCGTGCCGCGGGTGTTTTTCAGACCGTTGTTCGCTTCGTTCTGAATCGGAGATTTGGTCGCTTTTTGTTTCATGCCAGGTTCAAAACCGCCGCCCTGAATCATGAAGCCGTTGATAACACGGTGGAAAATGGTGTTGTCGTAGAAACCTTCGCGGCAGTAGTCCAGGAAGTTTTTAACTGTTTCCGGCGCTTTGTCGTCAAACGTTTTGATTACGATATCGCCATGATTGGTGTGGAAAGTAACCATTTTTGCATCCTGTTCCGATGAGTGTGGTGCCAGCACCCGGTGTCGGGTGAGATATAGGGGGGTGTTATAGCATAACCGCGGGGGTCGATGCACCTTGCAATGTGTGCTGCGTCCGGTCTGAATTATGGGTATTATAGAGACTTCATTACCCACACACGTCTACACGGAATCTTCGATGTTAAAAATTTTTAATACACTGACGCGCCAGAAAGAGGAATTTAAACCTATCCATGCCGGGGAAGTCGGCATGTACGTGTGTGGTATTACCGTTTACGATCTCTGTCATATCGGCCATGGACGTACCTTCGTCTCCTTTGACGTCGTGGCGCGCTATCTGCGTTTTCTTGGCTATAAGCTGAAGTACGTGCGCAATATCACCGATATCGACGACAAAATCATTAAGCGCGCTAATGAAAACGGCGAAAGCTTTGTCGCGCTGGTCGATCGCATGATTGCCGAAATGCACAAAGATTTTGACGCGCTGAATATTCTGCGTCCCGACAGCGAGCCGCGCGCAACGCACCATATTGCGGAGATCATTGAGATCACCGAGCAGCTGATCGCCAAAGGCCATGCTTACGTGGCAGATAACGGCGACGTGATGTTCGACGTGCCGACGGACCCGAACTACGGTTTGCTGTCACGCCAGGATCTCGATCAACTGCAGGCGGGGGCGCGCGTCGACGTGGTTGACGTCAAGCGTAACCCGATGGACTTCGTCCTGTGGAAAATGTCGAAAGAGGGCGAGCCGAGCTGGCCGTCGCCGTGGGGCGCGGGCCGTCCGGGCTGGCATATCGAGTGCTCGGCGATGAACTGCAAGCAGCTTGGCAACCACTTCGATATTCACGGCGGCGGTTCGGATCTGATGTTCCCGCACCATGAAAACGAAATCGCCCAGTCCACCTGCGCCCACGACGGCGAATACGTCAACTACTGGATGCACTCCGGCATGGTGATGGTTGACCGCGAGAAGATGTCGAAATCGCTGGGTAATTTCTTTACCGTCCGCGACGTGCTGAAGTATTACGATGCGGAGACGATTCGCTACTTCCTGATGTCCGGCCACTATCGCAGCCAGCTGAACTACAGCGAAGAGAACCTCAAGCAGGCGCGTTCGGCGCTGGAGCGTCTGTACACCGCGCTGCGCGGGACGGACAAATCCGTCGACGCGGCGGGGGGCGAAGCCTTCGAAGCACGCTTTATCGAGGCGATGGACGACGACTTCAACACCCCGGAAGCCTATTCGGTGCTGTTCGATATGGCGCGTGAAGTAAACCGCCTGAAAACCGAGGACGCGGCCGCGGCGAACGCCATGGCGGCCCACCTGCGTAAGCTTGCTGCGGTGCTGGGTCTGCTGGAGCAGGAGCCGGAGGCGTTCCTGCAGAGCGGCGCGCAGGTTGACGACGCGGAAGTGACGGAGATCGAATCGCTCATCCAGCAGCGTCTGGACGCACGCAAAGCGAAAGACTGGGCGGCGGCGGATGCGGCGCGCGACCGTCTCAACGAGATGGGCATTGTGCTGGAAGATGGCCCGCAGGGCACCACCTGGCGCCGGAAGTAAGCCATAAAAAAACGCCCGCAAAAGCGGGCGTTTTTATTTTCGTTGTCAGGCCGTGACGGTCACGCTCTGGCCTTCAAAGCTCACCGTCTGACCAGCGACGATTTTGCAGCGTTTGCGGGTTTCCACCGCGCCGTCGACTTTTACCAGCCCGTCGGCGATGGCGATCTTCGCCTGGGCGCCGCTTTCGCTCCAGCCTTCCAGCTTCAGCAGATCGCACAGCTCAACGTGCGGGTGTTTACCTAAGGAAAATGTCGCCATCTCAGGCCTCCTCAACGTCGTGATACTCTTCGCACGCCTGCAGCGTGTTCTGAATCAGGGTAGCGACGGTCATCGGGCCAACGCCGCCGGGAACCGGGGTGATGTAGGACGCGCGTTCGGCGGCATCTTCATACACCACGTCGCCGACCACTTTGCCGCTTTCCAGACGGTTGATGCCGACATCGACCACAATCGCCCCTTCTTTAATCCACTCGCCAGGAATAAAGCCCGGTTTGCCCACCGCGACGATCAGCAGGTCGGCGTTTTCGACATGATGGCGCAGGTTTTTTGTAAAGCGGTGGGTGACGGTGGTGGTGCAGCCGGCCAGCAGCAGCTCCATGCTCATCGGGCGACCGACGATATTGGAGGCGCCAATGACCACCGCATTGAGGCCGTAGGTGTCGATATTGTAGCGTTCCAGCAAGGTCACGATACCGCGCGGAGTGCACGGACGCAGGCGCGGCGCGCGCTGGCACAGGCGGCCAACGTTGTAAGGATGGAAGCCGTCGACGTCTTTATCCGGCGCGATGCGCTCGAGAACTTTGACGTTATCGATCCCTGCCGGCAGGGGCAGCTGAACCAGAATACCGTCGATGGTCTTATCGGCATTCAGAGTGTCGATAAGCTCCAGCAGCTCGGCTTCGCTGGTGGTTTCCGGGAGATCGTAAGAGCGGGAGACGAAGCCCACTTCTTCACATGCTTTGCGCTTGCTGCCGACATAAATCTGCGAGGCCGGGTTGCTGCCGACCAGCACGACGGCCAGCCCAGGGGCGCGTTTTCCGGCCGCAACGCGAGCCTTCACTTTTTCCGCAACCTCAGAGCGTACCTGCTGCGCAATCGTTTTACCGTCAATAATTTTTGCTGCCATCAGAGAGAGGATTCCATCTGTATCTTTACGAAAGGGGGATGAGGATATTTTGTCAGAAGCGGGCCTCGCTGTCAGTCCTCGTTTGCTGTTTTATCCTGTCTGAGGCTAATTTAGCCTGTTATGACCATGGTTATTACATGGTTATTGGTGCGTTGCGCCTGGCCACTGAGTCGATTTACGCGCGCATGAGCCCCAGCGGTATGCTTCTTGTACAGTTGGTGGGGGATATTTCGCCAGCGTCGTATAAGCCCGCAGTTTCCTGGCAAAATGGATTGACTCAACCGACGTGGACCGTATAATTCCACGCGTTTCACTCCGCGAAGCACTCGCTTCTCAGGGCGCCCTTAGCTCAGCTGGATAGAGCAACGGCCTTCTAAGCCGTAGGTCACAGGTTCGAATCCTGTAGGGCGTGCCATTTAATAATCAATCACTTATCAACTTCCTCCAGTCGCTGATTTTTCCTTGTGGGACATATTTGGGACATCTTCTGCAAAAATTTGCAAAAATTGAGTCAATTTGACGTGCGTGCTCAGTTAAATGGTTAGGTGCCAGGTGAGCATATCGACGGACCATTTCGATGATTCTAATGTCTTGTAGTATCTTTCGGACGATGGCCAGTCAGAGTACAGCATTACTGCTCTGTAATATCGAACAGAATGGTTAATGCTGGTTATAGCTGAGTGCAGAATAAGCGCTCTACAGGAATGTGAAAATATGTTGCCGGTAACAGGCTAATAGTCATTATAGCTTTAGGTTCTGTCTGACTGGGTTAAATATCGCATTTTAAGCTGGCGTGAAGTACAGTTGTTATAGATCAATATTGAACACTATTTGAAAGCATACCCTCGATGTTCATCCACTGCCTGGAAAGATCCGAATGAACATCAAATTCGTCGCCATCTCCGTATTCGCTGTTGTGTGCGTCTTTGCATCAGATATTTCCATCGCCAAATCGAATTCCTTAAGCGATGATCAGGTCAGTCAAAGGATTATTGATGACTCTGTCGCATCCTACCCCGGTACTTGTGCCTGTCCCTTCAATACCGCCCGGAACGGCAGCTCGTGCGGTGGCCGCAGTGCCTGGAGCAAAGCTGGTGGGTACTCACCTATTTGCTACAAGAAAGAGGTAACAAAGGAGATGGTTAAGGCGTGGCGACAAGAGAATCAATGATAACGATCAATATCTGAACCAGGTGATTACTTACACTGGAATAGTAGTTTAAATAATATTAAATGATTATTTCGAATACTGCAGCCCATTTGCAGTAAGCACTGTTCTGGTAGAGGCGGCAGAGGCCACGGCGTATATCTTTTTACCTTGTGATATTTGAACCCAGCAAATCTATTTCCCCTGCCTGATAGACTTAGTGTCACCGTATCCTGTTACTAAGAGCACGGGGCTACCTACTCATAAGACACTTCCTCTTCTTACGAGGAAACCGGTTCAGCGTGTTGTGTGTGGAGACAGTACCCATCAACTCAAACTGATAACAAAAAGTTTAATTTTTTTCCCCGCCGCGCTGACTATAGTTAGGGCACTTTCACTTGCCCAATAAGGTCACGATTATGAAATTAGTTATCGCCTCCGTAATTTCTCTGCTCAGCTTCAGCGCGCTGGCGGCGCCAGAGGGGACGCTCAGCGTACACATTCTTAATCAGCAAACCGGGCTCCCTTCACCGGGGGTGCAGATTGAGCTGGATAAACAGCAGGGGGAGAGCTGGCAGCATATCGCCACCGGTAAAACGGATGCCGATGGGCGGATTAAGTCGCTCTATCCGCAGGCGGAGAATATGGAGCCGGGGGTGTATAAAGTGACGTTTAAAACTGGTGACTATTTTAAAAGCCAAAATATGAATACGTTCTTCCCGGTGATTCCGGTTATTTTCAATGTTACAAAGCAAAATCAAAAACTGCATATCCCGCTGCTGCTCAGTCAGTACGGATACTCTACCTACCGCGGCAGCTGATGACCCAAGCCGCTATCCAGCCAACGCCTGCGCGGCTTCCGCAGGCGTCACGCTTTTCTCGCACCACGATGTCCACGCCTAACGCTCGGTCTCTTTCTCTTTAAAGTGTTTAACGGCTTCGTCGTACATCGCCAGCAGGCCGGAAATTTCGCCTTCATATTGCGGCACGCGCTGGGCGCGAACGAGCTCAATCAGTAGCGCATAGGCTGCTTCTTCCGGGGCCGCATGTGGATTAATAAGTCCAGACATATCACCTCCTTAACAGTGGGCCTTTAGCCTACCCCTCGGCGGGAAAACGCAACAGCCTGATATGCAACCAGTACTTCTTATATGGCTCTTATGAAACCTCAGAGGCGAAGACCACGGCGGAAATCAATTGAAGGAGGGGTTATCCAGACCACTGGCGTGGCGGTTAGCGGTGCATCTACACCGGCAGGAGGCTCATCATCAGCCAGGCGATGGCGATGCAGATAAGGGTCATCGACAGCACAAAATTCATGGTAGCTCCTCTTCATCCTTTCTTTACTCAACGTAAATTTTGACAGCGATGATCGCCTTTATCCTTGGCGATTTGTGCCGCTATCCGGCGGTGGGCTGGGGAAAGACGGCCTGTTTCCCCGTGAAGGCCAGCAAAATATCCTCTTTGCCAGGGTTATAGTGATGACATCAATGAATAAGCTGCATCACATTGGTTATGTTGGTCTTTCCGCCTGAAGAATGACTTCGGGTCGCTGATAAGCTTGCTGGGGGACTAACAGGATGAGCACTACACCGTTAACGCTTTCTTTTGCCGGACAACAACCGCCCATCGCCCTGCCGCAGGTGCCGGGAACGCGGGGGCCGGTGGGAGTTGACATGCGCGGGCTAAATCAGTCCGGATTCTGCAGCTATGACCCCGGCTTCGCCAACACCGCCGGATGCCAGTCGGCGATCTCGTGGATCGATACGGAAAACAGCGTGCTGCTGCACCGCGGCTATCCGGTAGATCAGCTGGCTCGCCAGTGCGATTTTCTCGAAGTGGCCTACATCATGCTGAACGGTGACGCGCCGGATGAGGCCAGCTATCAAACCTTTCGCGAGACCATCACCCGCCATACTCTGGTCCACGAGCAGATAGCCCGCATGTGCAGCGGCTTTCGTCGCGATTCGCACCCGATGGCGCTGATGTGCGCCCTGGTGGGGGCGCTGGCGGCGTTCTATCATGATGTACTGGATGTGGAAAATCCGCAGCACCGGGCGCTGGCCGCCACCCGGCTGCTGTCGAAAATGCCCACTATCGCCGCCATGAGCTACAAGTACACCATTGAACAACCCGCCGCGTATCCGCGCAACGATCTCTCCTATGCCGGAAATTTCCTGCAGATGCTGTTTGCTATCCCGGCGGAGAAATATGTTCTGAATCCGGTCATCGAGCAGGCGATGAACCAGATCCTGGTGCTGCATGCCGATCACGGGCAGTGCGCCTCGACCACTACGGTGCGCGCGGCGGGCTCCTCCGGGGCGAACTTATTCGCCTGCGTCGCCGCCGGGCTGGCGTCGCTGTGGGGGCCGATGCATGGCGGAGCAAATGAATCGAGCATGCGAATGCTGGAGGAGATTGAAAGCGTCGATCAGGTTCCGGCGTTTCTGCGCCAGGCGAAGCGCGATCCGCAGGCATTTCGCCGGCTGGGTTTTGGCAACTCGCGCTACCGTCACCGTGACCCGCGCGCCGATATCCTGCGTGAAACCAGCCATCGGGTGCTGGCGGAGGTAGGCATGTCTGACCGCCTGCTGCAGGTGGCGATGGCCCTTGAGGACGTGGCGCTGACCGACCCCTATTTTGTGGACAATGGCCTGTCGCCAAGCGTGGATTTCTATACCGCGGTGATCCTTAAAGCGATGAATCTGCCTTCGTCGATGTTTGCGGTGGTCACCGCGGTCGGTCGGACGGTCGGGTGGGTGGCGCACTGGAACGAGATGCACCAGGCGCCGCTGACCATCTACCGGCCACGGCAGATTTACGTTGGCGAGGGCTATCGGGATTACGTCTCCCGACGCGGCGAGCGGTCTGCTGAGCTAAGGTAATGCCTTACAGGCAGGAGGCGCGCGGCGTCTTCCTGCCCAGGCGGGTTACTACTCAGAGATGCCGGGAGAGCAGATAGTGCTCGACGGCGGTATATTCGGTTAACCGGGTATACAGCGCCAACAGGGCGCTGAGAAAAGCGCCTACCTCACAGGCCTGCGGCCTGGGCGTGGCGAGTAATTGCTGTAGCGTAGCTCTCAGTTGATCAAGGTCGGGCTTCAGCACATACGGTATATGCAGGGTGCTGAGGATGGTTTCAGTCTGCTGGAAATCATGACGAGATGGCAACGCCTCGTCTGCGCTTAGCCAGCTCAGAATAATCAACATGAGGCGATTTTTAGCGTAGAGATACGATTTCATGGCCTGTCTCCTGTCGGTAGTGGCGCAACACCATCCCCTGAACTTTGTTCATCAGTTCCACGTTATTTTTCACCGCCAGCTTGCTAAGGACGCGTGAACGGTAGTAGTAGACCCGTTTGATCGTGAGCTGCATGGTGCTGGCCACGTGACACAACGGCATTCCCCCCATCAGCAGGCTGATTAAAAAAGTTTCCTTACGGGTCAGGTTATAGCTGTCAGGTATGGCGATATAGAGCTTGTCGGCGGGGGGCGATGTCAAGCGCGGACCGCGGGCAAGGGCAGCGCTGAGCCCGGCAAAACTGGTGATGAACTCTGCGCCGAGCACAATGGCGAGGCTGCGTTCGAGCTCGCTCAACGGGTAGCCTGATTTGGCAAAAATAAAGATCCGGATCAGGGGATTAAACGATTTTAAACTGAGCGCGACCTGCAGTACTTCGATGCTGACGCTGCTGTAATCAATAAGGATGGTGCTTAGCCGGGCTCCGGCATCGGTCGCAAAAAAAGTATAGAACATCTCACTCTGTCCACTAAACGGGTAACAGAGTATTTCTTTAATATCCAGAGGCTTGCTGTTTGGTTCATTAATATACGCTTTCAGGGCAATATTAAAATATTCTGAATCCGCAATGCAGATCAACATAATGACCTCCTGGCATAAATACGCTGTGCATGCTGTCCTGCCTGATTCGACAATTTACTGTAGAGAATACCCACCTGAAATAACATACTCCCTGCGCTTTCAATCCAGGGGGGGAGAACGTGGGAGGAGGTGGTTAATAATGAGGGTGAGATAGTTAGATCGCATTTCTCGAATGTTTTTTAGAAAATAAAAAATAAAAATTACCTTTTATTTACAGTGAGTTGTGTTTTTATTGTGCGTCAGTTTTATTTCTTTTTCAAAGTGGTGTTAAGACTTTTCTATAAAAAGTAGAAATGGTCCTGGTGGCGAATTTGAATAATAAATAATGAAGTGAGTAGGATGTCAGTGCAGGGAAGGGGTTAAAAGATAACAGGTTAATCCAATGGACTGAGCATTAATAAATTGTACGTATAAAGTACGTCAGGGTATTTCCTGAACGATTCTCCATAAGCGTGGTGATGAGGAGTGAAGATGAAAAAATACAGCAGAGGAATGGCATCTTTCGTGGTGATGATGATGCTTTCTCCGGTAGCGGCACAGGCTGCTGATGGCAAAGTCACCTTTAATGGTGAAGTCATCGAAAATACTTGTACGGTAGTGAATAAAGACAAGACGGTAACCCTACCGACGGTCCAGCGTTCAGCGCTCAGCAGCGCGGGTGAAACGGCGGGCGTGGTTCCCTTCACCATCGATCTGACGAGCTGCACCCCAGGGGCTGATGTCTCGGTGTACTTCGAGAAAGATCAATACGTTTCCACGGAGGGTCGACTAAAAAACACTCTGTCTGACGGCACGGAAGCAGAAAACGTCGATGTGGAGCTGCTGAACACTCGGTTTACGCCGATTAACCTCGCGGAGACCCCGGCGGTCGCTGCAGACGGCACCATTGCTCGCCCGGACGTGATCCCGGTGGCGGTGGCTGAGCAGGATGGTTCCGCCTCGCTGCCTTTCTATGCCCGCTACTATGCGACCGACGCCGCTACGGCTGGAAAAGTCGCTACCTACGTCAACTTTACGGTGGTCTATCCGTAACCCCTGTCCACGGCCCCGTTCAGGGGCCGTTTATCCACCCGGCAAGGAGGAGGTGAATATGCGGCGTATGGTTCTGGCACTGCTGCTGTCCAGCTATTTACCCTCGGCGGACGCCAGCATGGTTATTGACGGCACACGGATTATTTTTTCCGGCGACAAAAAAGAGATCGCCGTCCGGGCCACCAATATGGGGGAGACCCCCTCTCTGACGCAGGTCTGGGTCGACGATGGCCGCGTGCAAAATCAACCGGAAAAGGATGCGGCGCCGTTTATTGTGCTGCCGCCGATTGTGCGCATCGAACCGGGAAAAGGCCAGAGCTGGCGCCTGGTGTTTAACGGCAGCCGCCTGCCGCAGGATCGGGAATCGCTGTTCTGGTTCAATCTTCTGGATATCCCACCTGAGCCGAAAAATGGCAAGACTGACAATTACCTGCAGCTCGCGATACGGTCGCGTATCAAGCTGTTTTACCGTCCGGCAGGCGTGGCGGCGGAAAAAATAGCCGCGGAAAAAGCCCTGAGCTGGGCGCTGGCTCCTACGGGCAACGGGCTGCGGGTGAGCAATGCCTCAGCGCGCTATATCACCATCGACAGCATCACCCTTAACGGAAAAAAACACGCTGCCGGCATGGTCGCCCCGTTTTCCTCGCTGGAGATCGCGCCTAAAGGGGTCGCGCTGCGCACGCTGCCAGCCAAATTCAGCTTCACCACCATCAATGATTACGGCGCGGTAGTGAATCATAATTATCCTCAGTAAGGACATTATTATGAAATTCAGGGAGATCAAGGTTGGGTTGATGCTGCTCCTTCCCTGGCAGGAGGCATGGGCGGCAGAGGCGTTTAGTTTTAACCGCGCCCATTTGCACGGCGCCGCGCAGGTTGATCTCCAGAAATATCAATACGGTAATCCACTACACGCCGGACAGTACCGCAGCACGCTCTCGGTGAATGGCCGGGACCTGGGGGAAGAAACGTTTGTTATCCAGGAACACGATGGCCAGCTTGAGCCCTGCATCTCACCCTCGCTGTTCGACGCTCTGCAGCTGAAGGATGCCCAGTGGCCAACCGCGGCCACCTGCCTGCGTTTTTCGCAGATCGATAAGGCGATCGGCTGGGAGTATGACAGCGGGGAAAACGTCCTGCGGGTAAATATGCCCCAGGCGCTGCTGCAACCCCATTATCGGGGGGCGGTGAACCTGAAAAAGGTGGATAGCGGCGTGCCCGCCGCGGTGCTGCGCTACCAGGCCAATAGCTATCAGAGCATCGTCGACGGGGACACCAGCAGCCATCATTATCTCGGGCTGGATGCCAGCCTGCGCGCCTTTGGCTGGCGGTTACATCACCAGTCCAGCTACCAGGCGCAGGAAGGGAATACGCACTGGGATAGCATTGCCACCTGGGCTGAGAGAAGTGTAGTGAACTGGGCGTCCACGTTACGGCTGGGTCAGGGATGGACCGACGGAACCTTCTTTGACAGCGTCAGTTTTATCGGCGGCAGGCTGGCTACCGATGTGCGCATGCTGCCGGGCTCTCGCCGCGGTTTTGCGCCGTCGGTCAGCGGCGTGGCGCGCACCAACGCCCGCGTAACGGTCACCCAGAACGGCGCTCTGTTGTACGAGGCAACGGTTCCGCCGGGCAAATTCACCTTCGACGATCTCTATCCCACCAACGCCGGCGGCGATTTACAGGTGACGATCCACGAGGCGGATGGCAGTCAGGACACCTTTACCGTGCCGTACGCCACGCTGCCTGGCCTGGTGCGGGCAGGCGCGGTCTATTATGATCTGTCGCCGGGCTATCTGGATGAGGACGGGATCGCCGGGCGGCCGGGATTTGGCGAAGCCACGCTGCAGTACGGCTTCAATGACTATATCAGCGGCTATACCGGCGCTAACGCGACGACAGATTATTACTCGACGCTGGTCGGCAGCGCCTTCAATACCTACTGGGGCGCGCTGGCGGTCGATCTTTCCCGTTCTGCGGCGAAGGGCAGGGATCACGGCTGGCAGGAGGGCTACCGCTGGCGGGTGTCCGCATCAAAATCGTTTACATCCGATACGCGAATGCTGCTCTCGATGAGCCACAGCAACGACGGCAATTATCGCTCCATTCGCGATGCCGCCTGGGAGCACGACCGGCACCCCAACGACTGGCGGGAGATGACCCGCTACAGCGCGACGTTGTCTCAGCAGGCCGGCAGCGGCAGTCTGTCATTTAACGGAATCTGGAGTGAGGATGTCCGCCACCACCGCTGGCGCTCATATCAGCTTGGCTATGCCAACCGCTATGGTCAGCTCAATTATTATCTGTATGCCCAGCAGAGCCAGGATATCCATCACCGCAATAATCAGGTGGTGGGCGTCTCCTTTTCGCTGCCGTTCGGGCAGGCGGGCAGCCTGACCACCCGCTTTAACCACGATAAAAACTACGGCAGCCAGCTGCAGTCCAGCTATACCGGCAGCGCAGGCGAGAAAAACGCCTTCAGCTACGGTTTGACCGCCAGCTACGACATGCCGCGGGAGAACCCAAATGAAGCCAGCGTTGCGGCCAACGGTAGCCTGCGGACGGATTATGCGTACCTGAACGCCAGCGCCAGCGCCGGTCGCCATCAGCAGCAGTACTCGCTGGGGGCATCGGGCGCCCTGGTAGCGCATCAGGGCGGCATGACCGCCACCCCCGAACTGGGGGAAACCTTCGCCATTGTGGAAGCGCCCGGCGCGGTGGGGGCCCGGGTGGCTAACCGCCTTGGACAGCCGATTAACCGCCAGGGTTTTACGATCATCCCTTACCTCGATCCCTTTACCGCTAACTGGCTGGATCTCGATCCGCAGGGTCTGAACGACCATGTGGAGATTGTCTCCAGCAGCACGACGGTGGTGCCCGATTCGGGCGCGGCGGTGAAGGTCAAATTTGTCACGCGTACCGGCTATCCCTGGTTTGCCCATGTCACGCTGCCGGATGGCGCGGCGCCCCCGCTGGGCGCGGAGGTGTTCGACGACAACGGCCGGGCGGTTGGCGCCGTCGGTCAGGGCGGGCTGCTGTATGCCCGGGTGCCGCAGGACCACGGCAGCGTCTCGGTAGTATGGGGCGAACGCAGCGGGCAACGCTGCCGGTTGGCCTATGCCATCCGCGACGACGCGGTGCAGCAGGTTAGCAGCGGCACGCCGCATCAGGTCTGCCGGCCGGGAATAAAGGAGAAGTAATATGAAAAAAATCATCGCATCAGGGGTACCTCTTCTGCTGGCCGGCGGGTACTGCGCTTCGCTGTCGGCAGCGTGCCAGATGGTCAGTGGCAAAACTATCGAGTATTCAGTGAACGTCAGCCAGGCCAGTATCAACCTTGACGTCAGCGATCTCCCCATCGGCTCCCTGCTATACAGCTACGGAGGGATGATTATCACTAATAACGAACGCTGGGAGATCGCCTGCAGCGGCAGCGAGCCCGGCGGGTTTCAGAGCATTGGCGGTTCCCGGGTCGGCCCGGCGGGAGACGGCAAGCCGGGGGATATCTACAGCATCGACCGCCTGCCGGGCATCGGCTACAGCTTTCAGATGGGGGAACAGGATGGCATTAATTTCGATCCCCTGTTCACGGCCTGGCCTTCCGCGCCGGTATTTTCCGGCCAGCGCGCATTTCAGGCGGAAAATAAAAAACCGACCATCTATTTCTGGCGGATTGCCGATAACGGCGGTCTACCGCCGCCGGGCGAATATTGCCTTAATGATTACCTTGGCGATATTTATCTTGGCGGAGTACAGGCGATGCGCTTCAGCGTCAGCGGACTCTGTATTCAGGTCAAATCACCCACCTGCAAGATTACTGACGACAGTAAAAACATTAACGTCTTCCTCGGACGGCATAACAAAACCGCATTTACCGGGCTCAACAGCACCACCGCCCCGGTTCCTTTTAACATCAACCTGACGAACTGTGAAAATGTCGGCAGCGTGTTTATGCAGTTTAACGCGACGGTGGACAGCGCTGTCGCCGCCAACGAAGTGATTAAAATCGATGACCAACCTGAAGGGGCATCCGGACTTGGCGTGCAGATCCTCAGTGCCGGCGGCTCGCTGGTGCCGCTAAACCAGGTGAGCCAGGTCTGGTCCGGGAAAAAAGGCAGTCAGACGAACTATCGTTTATCCTATCAGGCCCGCTATATCCAGACGCAGCCCGCAGTGACTGCGGGCGAAGCGAACGCCAGCGCGACCTTCGTGGTGACTTATAACTGATCTGCCTGGCGGCGCGGCGCCGTCAGGCATGCGCCAGTAAAGGAAACATCAACTTCCTGTCTTTAAACAGGTTTTCCTTCTGGTCATAGACGAAGAGGATATCTTCTCCCTCTATCTTCTCATACTCGCCGAGCCGGTCTTCACTGGGGGTAAAACCGAGGATGGCCTGGTAAACGTGGTCATCGGCCAGTTCGTTGACCAGCGTCGACAGGCTCTTGCCCACGTCGCAGAATAGATCAAAGCAGATCAGCACCGGACCGTTTTGCATGGCGATGACCACCGCCTCATTTTTTGCCGAGTAATAGACAAAATGCTTCATAAAGGCTGAGCAGTAAAACATCAGCAGGCCAAAGTTATGCTCCACCCGCAGCGGTGAGAACGGGTTGGATTTTTCATAGTAATGGCGGAGCAGGGCGACATCGTCAGCGCTGTCCATATCCAGTTTACGAAAATCACCGGCTCGCGGGGAGACCGGCATAATATATTGATACTCTTCGCTGCGGGTGAAGCCAAATTTGGGGTAAAAATCCACCGTGGTGGGATTGGCGAATAAAAAGAAGGCGTCCGCCTCCTGCTGCCAGTCCTGCAGGATGTGATGGATAAGCTGGCCGGCTAATCCCTTATTACGGTGGTCCGGCTCGGTCATCACGGTGCCAATCTGAATATAACGCCGGGGCTCGCCCTGCCAGCGCAGGTCGATGATGTTGGCCGAAGCGTTAGCGATAACTTTATTGCGTTCGACAAAAGCATAGGGGATATAGGCATCGGTCCAGTAACCTTGCTGATACCACTCTTCAAAAGACAGGTCAAAAGTCTTAACGGCAAGGTCAATGAAGCTTTTTCTTAATGGGTTATTTTCTCTGACTTGCTTCACTAATTGATAATTCATTGTCATAGTTCCTTCTCACTATGGCTTCTGAAAGCGGCGACGTCGGCAAAGGCACTTGCGTCGAATGAGCGCTGTAAACGTAGCATATCTGGGAAAAGGATCCGCAATGTCGATGCTTAACCTTTGCCCCAGTCACAAATAACCGCATGCTGGCCGTGTCAAACCGGGCGAAATGGACTGTTTGCGTTCGCTATCGCCATAATAAAGCGTGAGTAAAAGAGGTATTGGTCGAGAGACTGAGGCAAATGTACTGGCTATTTTATCGACAATCGGCCGAGCCGTAGAGGTTAGGTTTATTTATTTATGCATTAAACAGGAAATTTTACGCGTTGCGTCTAATAATAGAGTAGTCCCCAGCGTAAGGGCTGAATTTATCCTGGAATCGGCTTATAATAACGCGCTTTGTGATTGAGTATTACCGCACGAATTGGAAAAATACTACGTGCAGGATCCGCTACTTTATTTCGCGGTTTTTGCTCAGCTATTATTGAGTGAATTAACAGGATTACTATGTCAAATTTACCCAAATTTTCCCGCGCGCTGTTGCACCCGCGTTACTGGCTGTTGTGGCTGGGAATTGGCTTTTTGTGGCTGCTGGTGCAATTACCGTATCCGGTGATCTACCGTCTGGGAACGGCGCTTGGGCGGCTGGCAATGCGGGTGATGAAAAGCCGCGCGCGGATTGCCAGACGTAATCTCGAACTCTGCTTTCCCGAGATGAGCGCCGCCGATCGCGAGGCGCTGCTGGTGAAAAACTTTGAATCGCTGGGCATGGGGCTGATGGAGACCGGCATGGCCTGGTTCTGGCCGACGCACCGGGTAGCGCGCTGGACCGAGACCAGCGGCGTTAACGAGGTGGTGGAGCTTCTGGAAGAAAAGCAGGGCATTTTACTGATCGGTATCCATTTTCTGACCCTCGAAATGGGTGCGCGAATGTACGGCATGTTTACCCCAGGCATTGGCGTCTACCGTCCTAACGATAACCCGCTGATTGACTGGCTGCAAACCTGGGGACGCTTGCGCTCTAACAAGACCATGCTGGATCGAAAAAATCTGAAAGGGATGGTCAGGGCGCTAAAAGAGGGGGAAATTCTCTGGTACGCGCCGGATCATGACTACGGTCCGGCCAGCAGCGTCTTCGCCCCGCTGTTTGCCGTCGAACAGGCAGCGACCACCACCGGTACCTGGATGCTGGCGAAAATGTCCGGGGCGACGATTGTGCCGTTTGTTCCGCGGCGCAAGCCCAACGGCATGGGGTATGAATTAATCTCCCTGACGCCGGAGCGCACGCCGCCGCTGGCGAGCGCCGAGGTTACGGCGGCCTGGATGAATCAGATTATCGAACAGTGCATCCTGATGGCGCCCGAGCAATACATGTGGCTGCACCGGCGCTTTAAGACCCGCCCGGAAGGAGTACCGCCGCGTTACTGAACGCCTCGGCCAAAAAATAAGCGCATCGGTAGCACGCTTAGTAAATCGCCGTCTATACTGAAAGGGCCTGACTGAAGGCTAATTCCAAGGAGATTGCAGGATGAAAAAAGTGATAGTCGCGTTAGCCCTTTCCGCCGTTGCATTTGGCGCCTCCGCCGCGCAGTTGATTACCAAAGAAGAAGTGAAACACTTCAAACTGACCAAAGTCGGGCCGATCTCGGTGGGGCCGTCCGGTGGCGAATTCTCTTCGCCTTCCGATCTGCACGATCAGCTCTCCAAGCTGGCCGATGAGAAAGGCGGAAAGTACTACGTGATCACCGCTGCGCGTGAGCATGGCCCTAACTTTGAAGCCACAGCGGAAGTGTATAAATAACCTTTTTTTAAAGCGTGCCGTATCGGCGCGCAACGCATTGAGCCTGGAGCGCGTTAAGCCTCCGGGCTTATTTTTTTCTGCTATCGGAATTGCCTTAGGCAATAGCGGCAGCGGAAATGCGTTTTTATCGCTATATATAGATTTCATGATCACGATGTTAATGAATTATTGCTTTTTATTGTTAATAAAGAGCCAATTCCGGCCTAATGCCTGAGGGAGTGACCCCTGGCAAAAATAGGTAGGACAAATGTGTTATCATCGCGCCTTTCCCTTTTTGTCTGGGGCTTTCTTGTATGCTACAACCTGTTGTTCGCGTCGGTGAATGGCTGGTAACCCCCTCTGTAAACCAAATCAGCAGGAAGGGGCGCCAGCTTACCCTTGAACCGCGTTTAATCGATCTTCTGGTCTTTTTTGCCCGCCATCCGGGGGAAGTGCTTAGCCGGGACGAGCTTATCGAAAACGTCTGGACCCGGAACGTTGTGACCAGCCACGTCGTCACGCAGAGTATTTCTGAACTGCGCAAGTCGCTCAAAGACGGCGACGACGTTAGCCTTGAGTACATCGCGACGGTACCCAAACGGGGGTATAAGCTCACGGTGCCGGTGATCTGGTGCACCGAAGAGGGGGAGGAGCTAGCCCCGTCGATGGAGGCGCTGACGCCTTCGCCGTCGACCGCCGTTCCTGCGCCGCCGGCCGCCGGTGCGCCATCCGACGTCTCTGTCCCTCTCCCTGATGCCGCCGCGCCGCCACCGGCTCCTACCGTGGCCAGCGCGCCGTCAGGCCGCAAGCGCCTCACTACCGCCCTGGTGTGGGGGCTGTTCCTGTTGGCGCTGGGCACCTGCGTGGCGCTGGTGGCGCTGTCGAGCATGGAATCGCGGCCGCCGGTCAACAAGGCGCGTCTGCTGCTCAATCCGCGCGATATCGATATCCACCTGGTGAATGGCAACTCCTGTGCTAACTGGTCGTCGCAGCACTCCTACGCCGTAGGACTGGCCAGCCTGATCACCACCTCGCTGAACACCTTCTCGACCTTTATG
Source organism: Klebsiella pneumoniae (assembly GCF_000742135.1). Taxonomy (GTDB): domain Bacteria; phylum Pseudomonadota; class Gammaproteobacteria; order Enterobacterales; family Enterobacteriaceae; genus Klebsiella; species Klebsiella pneumoniae. The sequence continues at coordinate 1,056,789 of NZ_KN046818.1, forward strand.
GTGCATGACAAAACGGACTACAACATCAATGAGCCGAGCAGTTCCGGCAAAACGCTGACCATTGAGTTCGTTAATCAGCGCCATTATCGGGCGCAGCAGTGCTTTATGTCGGTCCAGCTGGTGGACAACGCCGACAGCTCGACGATGCTGGATAAGCGCTACTTTGTGACCAACGATAACCAACTGACCATCCAGAACGATCTGATGAACAGCCTGTCGGATGCCCTGGCGCAGCCGTGGCCGGCGCGAATGCAGGCGATGCTCAGGCAATATCAGCCCTCGCAAAGCGTGGCGTTAACCTATTTCTACCAGTCGCATCAGCTGTTAATGAAGGGCGACGTCGATTCATTAAGTAAGGCCAGTAGCCTGCTGGATGATGTGATTAAGCGGGCGCCGGATTTTATTTACGCCTATGCCGAAAAAACGCTGGTGGATGTATTGCGCCATTCGCAACAGCCGCTGGACGATAAACAGCTGGCCGCCCTCTACAGTGAAGTCGAGCGGGTAGGGGCGATGCCGGGTATAAAAGACATGGCGATTTATTATCAAATAAAAGCGGTGGATTCATTGGGGAAGGGCAAAGTCGACGAAGCAAATACCGCAATTAATAGTGCGATTGATTTAGAGATGTCATGGCTAAATTATGTGCTGTTAGGCAAAGTCTATGAGATGAAAGGTGAGAACCGTCTGGCTGCCGATTCTTACATCACGGCGTTTAATTTACGTCCTGGCGAAGATACCCTGTACTGGATTGAAAATGGGGTTTTCCAGACATCGGTTAACCGAGTAGTTCCATATCTCGACAACTTTCTCTCTTCAGAATAAGTAAACCCTCATCATGCGCAAGGTTTTGGGCATGGTGAGGTTAAATTTATGTTTCTCATGAAGCCTCTTGTTGTTATTTTTATTTAGCATTCAGGAGGCTTTAAATAACAGTCAGATAACACGCCATCCTTCTTCTAACTAACTGTAATTCAACGATGTTTATCTTTTTCTGACACCCTGTTGTCATGTTTATATGTTAAGCGAAAAAGGTCAAAATATCATTTGTCTGATGTTTGTTTTTATATCACTTTATCTTTAGGACTTATCTCGTACAAATCAGTAATCTTGTTGGCAGTTGGTCGGGTCAATTAATGGTTCTGTATCATGATCTGTACCTCCCAAATAAACTTAGGAGAAAAACAACCATGAGTTCTGCCAAGAAGATCGGGCTATTTGCCTGTACCGGTGTCGTCGCCGGTAATATGATGGGGAGCGGGATTGCATTATTACCTGCGAACCTGGCCAGCATCGGTGGTATTGCCATTTGGGGCTGGGTAATTTCAATTATTGGTGCGATGTCTCTGGCTTATGTTTATGCCCGACTGGCCACTAAAAACCCGCAGCAGGGCGGTCCTATTGCCTACGCTGGCGAAATATCTCCGGCATTCGGTTTCCAGACCGGTGTCCTTTATTATCATGCAAACTGGATTGGTAACCTGGCCATCGGGATTACCGCAGTTTCTTATCTCTCTACGTTCTTCCCAATTTTAAATAACCCGGTGCCAGCAGGTATTGCCTGTATTGCCATCGTGTGGATCTTTACTTTCGTTAATATGCTCGGCGGGACCTGGGTCAGCCGTCTGACCACCATTGGTCTGGTACTGGTGCTTATTCCGGTAGTCATGACCGCGGTCGTCGGCTGGCACTGGTTTGATGTCGCTACCTATCAGGCGAACTGGAATACCTCCAGCACCACCGATAGCCACGCGGTTATTAAAAGTATCCTGCTCTGCCTGTGGGCCTTCGTTGGCGTAGAATCCGCCGCCGTGAGTACCGGGATGGTGAAAAACCCGAAACGTACCGTGCCGCTGGCTACCATGCTGGGCACCGCGATGGCCGGTATCGTCTATATCGCCGCGACTCAGGTTATCGCCGGTATGTATCCTGCTTCTCAGATGGCCGCGTCCGGTGCGCCGTTCGCAATTAGCGCCTCTACCATCCTCGGCGGCTGGGCTGCACCGATGGTATCCGCTTTCACCGCCTTTGCCTGCCTGACTTCTCTGGGCTCGTGGATGATGCTGGTTGGCCAGGCCGGTGTACGTGCCGCCAACGACGGTAACTTCCCGAAAGTGTATGGCGAAGTTGATAACAACGGTATTCCGAAAAAAGGCCTGCTGCTGGCCGCAGTGAAAATGACCGCGCTGATGGTGCTGATTACCCTGATGAACTCCGCCGGTGGTAAAGCCTCTGACCTGTTCGGCGAACTGACCGGTATCGCGGTACTGCTGACCATGCTGCCTTACTTCTACTCCTGTGTTGACCTGATTCGTTTCGAAGGCATCAACATCCGTAACTTCGTTAGCCTGATTTGTTCGGTACTGGGTTGCGTGTTCTGCTTCATCGCGCTGATGGGCGCAAGCTCCTTCGAACTGGCCGGCACCTTCATCGTTAGCCTGATTATCCTGATGTTCTACGGTCGCAAAATGCACCAGCGCCAGAACAACGCATCGGATAACAACACCACCGCTAACGCGCACTAATCAGTAACCCGTTTTCCTGAGGCTCCTTCCATCACCTGTCATCACGCGACGGGAGGGGCTTTCTACATCTGGAGATTTGACTATGAACGTTATTGCAATCATGAATCACATGGGGGTTTACTTCAAAGAAGAACCCATCCGTGAACTGCATCGTGCTCTCGAACGCCTGGACTTCCGTATTGTCTACCCGAACGACCGTGACGACTTATTAAAACTTATTGAAAACAACTCTCGTCTGTGCGGCGTGATCTTCGACTGGGATAAATACAATCTCGAACTGTGCGAAGAAATCAGCAAAATGAACGAGTACATGCCGCTGTATGCGTTCGCTAACACCTACTCCACTCTGGACGTTAGCCTGAACGATCTGCGCATGCAGGTTCGCTTCTTCGAATATGCGCTGGGCGCTGCGGAAGATATCGCGAACAAAATCAAACAGAACACTGACGAATACATCGACACCATTCTGCCGCCGCTGACCAAAGCGCTGTTCAAATATGTCCGTGAAGGTAAATATACCTTCTGTACCCCAGGCCACATGGGCGGTACCGCGTTCCAGAAAAGCCCGGTAGGCAGCATCTTCTACGATTTCTTTGGCTCCAACACCATGAAATCCGATATCTCCATTTCGGTTTCTGAACTGGGTTCCCTGCTGGACCACAGCGGCCCGCACAAAGAAGCGGAAGAGTATATCGCTCGCGTGTTTAACGCAGAACGCAGCTACATGGTGACCAACGGTACTTCTACCGCTAACAAAATCGTCGGCATGTACTCCGCGCCGGCCGGCAGCACCGTGCTGATTGACCGTAACTGCCACAAATCGCTGACTCACCTGATGATGATGAGCGACATTACGCCGATCTACTTCCGTCCGACCCGTAACGCCTACGGTATCCTCGGCGGTATTCCGCAGAGCGAATTCCAGCACGCGACTATCGCCAAGCGTGTGAAAGAGACGCCGAATGCGACCTGGCCGGTACACGCGGTTATCACCAACTCAACCTATGATGGTCTGCTGTACAACACCGACTTCATCAAGAAAACCCTGGATGTGAAATCCATCCACTTTGACTCCGCGTGGGTGCCTTACACCAACTTCTCGCCGATCTATGAAGGCAAATGCGGGATGAGCGGCGGCCGCGTCGAAGGGAAAGTGATTTATGAAACCCAGTCCACGCACAAACTGCTGGCGGCGTTCTCCCAGGCGTCGATGATCCACGTGAAAGGCGACGTTAACGAAGAGACCTTCAACGAAGCCTACATGATGCACACCACCACCTCTCCACACTACGGGATCGTGGCCTCCACCGAAACCGCGGCGGCGATGATGAAGGGGAACGCTGGTAAGCGTCTGATCGACGGCTCTATTGAACGTTCCATCAAGTTCCGTAAAGAGATCAAACGTCTGAAAGGCGAGTCTGACGGCTGGTTCTTCGACGTCTGGCAGCCGGAGCATATCGATGGTCCTGAATGCTGGCCGCTGCGTTCCGACAGCGCATGGCACGGTTTCAAAAACATCGATAACGAACACATGTACCTCGACCCGATCAAAGTCACGCTGCTGACTCCGGGGATGAAGAAAGACGGCACCATGGATGACTTCGGTATTCCGGCAAGCATCGTGGCGAAATATCTCGATGAACACGGCATCGTGGTAGAGAAAACCGGTCCGTACAACCTGCTGTTCCTGTTCAGTATCGGTATCGATAAGACTAAAGCGCTGAGTCTGCTGCGTGCGCTGACCGACTTCAAACGCGCGTTCGACCTGAACCTGCGGGTGAAAAACATGCTGCCGTCGCTGTACCGTGAAGATCCTGAATTCTATGAAAACATGCGTATTCAGGACCTCGCGCAGAACATTCACAAACTGATTGAGCATCACAACCTGCCGGATCTGATGTTCCGCGCGTTTGAAGTGCTGCCATCGATGGTGATGACCCCGTATGCCGCGTTCCAGAAAGAGCTGCACGGTCAGACGGAAGAAGTGTATCTCGAAGAGATGGTCGGCCGCGTCAACGCCAACATGATCCTGCCGTATCCTCCGGGAGTGCCGCTGGTGATGCCGGGTGAGATGATCACCGAAGAGAGCCGTCCGGTGCTGGAGTTCCTGCAGATGCTGTGCGAAATCGGCGCCCACTATCCAGGCTTCGAAACCGATATCCACGGCGCCTATCGTCAGGCGGATGGTCGTTACACCGTTAAAGTGCTGAAAGAAGAGAATAACAAGTAATAGACGCACACCAGGGAAGTGGCTTGCCACTTCCCTTTTTCACGCTGCAAGGAGAACACATGAAAACACCCTCACAGCCGCGCGCGATTTACTACATCGTTGCGATCCAGATCTGGGAGTACTTCAGCTTTTACGGCATGCGCGCCTTACTCATCCTTTACCTTACCCACCAGCTTGGCTTCGACGACAGCCACGCCATCAGCCTGTTCAGCGCTTACGCATCTCTGGTTTACGTTACCCCTATTCTCGGCGGCTGGCTTGCCGACCGCCTGCTCGGCAACCGCACGGCGGTAATTGCCGGGGCGCTGTTGATGACCCTCGGCCATGTGGTGCTGGGCGTTGAGTCGACCTCCGCATGGAGTTTGTACGTCGCGCTGGCGATCATCATCTGCGGCTACGGCCTGTTTAAATCCAATATCAGCTGCCTGCTCGGCGAACTGTACGCTCAGGACGACCCGCGTCGCGACGGCGGTTTCTCGCTGCTGTACGCCGCCGGCAACGTCGGCTCGATTGCCGCGCCCATCGCCTGCGGACTGGCGGCGCAGTGGTACGGCTGGCATATCGGCTTCGCCCTTGCGGGGATCGGTATGTTTATCGGCCTGATGATTTTCTTAAGCGGCAGCCGCCACTTCCGGCATACCCGCGGCGTCGATAAACCGGCGCTGCGGGCGGTGAAGTTCGTGCTGCCGACCTGGGGCTGGCTGCTGGTGATGCTCTGCCTGGCGCCGGTATTTTTCACTCTGCTGCTGCAAAACAACTGGTCCGGCTATCTGCTGGCAATCGTCTGCCTGTTCGCCGCCCAGATGGTGGCGCGGATCATGATCAAAGCCCCAGAGCATCGTCGCGCGCTGTGGCAGATCGTCCTGCTGATGCTCGCCGGAACGTTGTTCTGGGTGCTGGCGCAGCAGGGCGGGAGCTCGATTAGCCTGTTTATCGACCACTTCGTCAATCGTCGTCTGCTGAACTGGGACGTGCCGACCGCGCTGTTCCAGTCAGTTAACGCGATAGCGGTGATGGCGGCCGGCGTGGTGCTGGCGTGGCTGATGCGCCCGGAAGGCAGCGTGCGTTCTGTGCTGCGCGTCTGGCTGAAATTTTCTTTCGGCCTGTTGCTGATGGGCGGCGGCTTTATGCTGCTGGCGCTCAATGCCCGCCATGGCGCGGCTGACGGTCAGGCCTCAATGGGCATGATGGTCGCCGGGCTGGCGATGATGGGCTTTGCCGAACTGTTTATCGACCCGGTGGCGATGGCGCAAATCACCCGTCTGAACATGCCCGGCGTCACCGGCGTATTGACCGGCATTTATATGCTGGCCACCGGCGCGGTGGCCAACTGGCTGGCGGGCGTGGTCGCCCAGCAAACCACCGAATCGCAAATCAGCGATACGGCGATTGCCGCCTATCAGCATTTCTTCGCGCAGATGGGCGAATGGACCCTCGGCTGCGTGGCGGTGATGGTCATTATCGCCTTTGCCGCGGCCTGTAGCGTCGGCAAACGTCGTGCGGCTGCCGGTGAAATTACCGGCGGCGGCGCCTGACGCTCGTCCCGGCTCGTGGCGTAAACACTTTGTCCGGGCCGCGATTCGTAGCCCCGGTAAGCGCAGCGCGACCGGGGGCATTACCTCAACAGCGGAGCGCGAAGTCGCTCCTTGCACAGCTTAGTGAACAGGAGGAGGATATTCTGGCATGCGCGGAGGCCAACGATAAAAAATACCGTTACTGAAGCCATAGCTGAGTGAGATCAGCTTGGAGTGAATCCAGGATCGTTAAGATTGTGCTCTGGTGTCTTCCCAGAGACAGGCCGCGCGGAAGGGTGACCTGGTTCAATTTATCGAAGCTAGTTTGAAAGCAAGGTTATGAGGAATCCATATGTCTGAACAACAAGCACAAGGTGCCGATGAGGCCATTGACCTTAATAATGAACTGAAAGCTCGTCGCGAAAAACTGGCTGCGCTGCGTGAGCAGGGCGTAGCTTTCCCCAACGATTTCCGTCGCGATCATACCTCTGACCAATTGCATGCTGAATTCGATGCGAAGGACAACGATGAACTCGCTTCCCTGAACGTTGAAGTTGCGGTGGCTGGTCGGATGATGACCCGTCGCGTGATGGGCAAAGCCTCCTTCGTCACCCTCCAGGACGTCGGCGGCCGCATTCAGCTGTACGTGGCGCGCGATGACCTGCCGGAAGGCGTCTACAACGAACAGTTTAAGAAATGGGACCTCGGCGATATCATCGCCGCCCGCGGCAAGCTGTTCAAAACGCAAACCGGCGAACTCTCGATCCACTGCACCGAGCTGCGCCTGCTGACCAAAGCCCTGCGCCCGCTGCCGGATAAATTTCACGGCCTGCAGGATCAGGAAGTTCGCTATCGCCAGCGCTATCTGGATCTGATCGCCAACGAAGAGTCGCGTCATACGTTCCGTATCCGTTCGCAGATCCTCGCCACCATGCGCCAGTTCATGGTGGCCCGCGGCTTTATGGAAGTCGAAACGCCGATGATGCAGGTGATCCCTGGCGGTGCGTCAGCCCGTCCGTTCATTACCCATCACAACGCCCTGGATCTCGATATGTACCTGCGCATCGCGCCGGAACTGTATCTGAAACGTCTGGTGGTTGGCGGTTTTGAACGCGTGTTTGAAATCAACCGTAACTTCCGCAACGAAGGGATCTCGGTACGCCATAACCCAGAGTTCACCATGATGGAACTGTATATGGCGTATGCGGACTACAAAGACCTGATCGAACTGACCGAGTCGCTGTTCCGCACCCTGGCGCAGACGGTGCTGGGCAAAACCGAAGTGCCGTATGGCGACCAGGTGTTTGATTTCGGCAAGCCGTTTGAAAAACTGACCATGCGGGAAGCGATCAAGAAACACCGTCCGGAAACCAACATGGCGGATCTGGATAACTTCGACGCGGCGAAAGCGCTGGCGGAATCTATCGGTATTCAGGTAGAGAAAAGCTGGGGGCTGGGACGCATAGTTACCGAAATCTTTGACGAAGTGGCGGAAGCGCATCTGATTCAGCCGACCTTCATCACCGAATACCCGGCGGAAGTTTCTCCGCTGGCGCGCCGTAACGACGTCAACCCGGAAATCACTGACCGCTTTGAATTCTTCATCGGCGGCCGCGAAATCGGTAACGGTTTCAGCGAGCTGAACGATGCCGAAGACCAGGCGCAGCGCTTCCAGGATCAGGTGAACGCCAAAGCGGCGGGCGATGACGAAGCGATGTTCTACGACGAAGACTACGTGACCGCCCTCGAGTACGGCCTGCCGCCGACCGCGGGTCTGGGTATTGGTATCGACCGCATGGTGATGCTGTTTACCAACAGCCATACCATCCGCGACGTGATCCTCTTCCCGGCCATGCGTCCGCAGAAGTAATCCGTTGCACTCCCTCCCGGCCTGCGCCGGGAGGTTCTGTCTGCATTATCCCCGGCCTGTCGGCAGAGCGATGTTATTACAGGACTTTTTGCAACGTGCCGCGCTGGCTGCCGTTTGCCCATACGCCGTTAAAGGCGTCGTTCAGCGTAAAGGCTGAGCTTTTCACCCGGAAGGTCAGTTTACCCTGGCTGGCTTTCGCCGCCTCAACCAGATGGCCGCGGGTTTTCACCGTTTTAGCGGTGACGGTAATCTCATCAATTTTATCGCCATACTCCGTATAAACATACCAGGTGCCCACCCAGGGGCCGAAGCCGCTGTCGGCCTGCTGCGCGGCGGCGGCATTCTCGGCTTTGGTTTTATGAATATCGCAGGTGATCCCGTCGGTCATCTGCGTGCAGCCGGAACGTTCAAGCTGTTCCCGGTATTTCGCGCTAATGGCGTGGGCCGGCGCGGCGGCGACCAGCGCCAGGGTGAGGGTGGTGAAAAGCCAGGTCTTATTCATCTTATTGTTTCTCATCGCGATAGCGGCGTGCCGGGCCAGAGAGAGGGATACACGTTGGTGTATTCTCCCGTTGGCGTCAGAATAAAATAACCCAACCAGTCCTGATAAGTAATTAGCAAGACGCTCTGGGGTTATTTATTAGTAAAACATCAAAGTTTCATGCTTATTTCGCAAGCCAACCTTCCCACTGCTTGTCATATTATTGCAGAGAGAATGTTAATTATTTGATGTTTTAAAAGCGGCTATGTGTCATTCAGGCAAATAACAGCAGGCCTGTCTTTGGCGCACGGCAAAAGCCCGCGCTGGTGCGGTGTTGAGTTTTTTTCATATTGCTATCATCATATTTCGAATGAAAGGGATAACCTCTGAAGCGGGTTATTAAGCCAGTAATTTTTATCCGCAAAATAAGCCGGCGGCAAGCATTATTTCCATTTATTTTTCAGGGTTACCTGAAATAGCGAATATACCGCCAGCGCAATGATGGATTTCCATCATTTCTCCGTTTTCATCGTCGGTCGTCACCTGCTTATAGTGACGCCAGACAAGACCACAGGGTGGAAAGGAGAACAAGATGGCGACAGAGCAACTGCGGTGGGGCGTGAGCCCCCTGTGCTGGACCAACGATGTACTCGAGGATTTAGGCGGTGATATTCCCCTGGATACCTGCCTGCGCGAGGCGCGGGAGGCGGGCTATCAGGGCATTGAGTTAGGACGGAAATTTCCCCGCCAGGCAGCAACCCTGGGCCCGCTGCTGGCGGCGGCCGACCTGCACCTGGCGTCCGGCTGGTACAGCGGCATGCTGGCCGACCGCAGCGTGGAAGCGGAGCTGGAGGCGGTGCGGGAGCACGCCCAGCTCCTCCGGCAGCTCGGCGCGAAGGTGATGGTTTACGGCGAATGCGGGCAACTGCCAGGTGAAACCCCGCTTGATGAGCCTATTTCGCTCTCGCCGCCGTTAAGCCGCGTCAGCCTGGCGGCGTATTGCCACAAGCTGAATACCTTTGCCGACCTGCTGCTGCGCGACTATGACCTCCAGCTGGCCTATCACCATCATCTGATGATGCTGGTGGAGCACGATGACGAGCTGGAGCGGTTTCTGTCTCACACCCATGACAACGTCGGGCTGGCGTTTGATACCGGGCACGCCTTTGTCGCCGGGGTCGAGATCCCGCGCGTACTGCACAAATATGGCCACCGTATCCGCCATCTGCATCTGAAAGACGTGCGTCCCCAGGTGCTGGGGCGTCTGTATCGTGAAAACCTGAGCTTTAACGAGGCGGTGCGCGCCGGGCTGTTTACCATCCCAGGCGACGGCTGCATCGACTATGCGCCGATCCTCGACTTTGTCCGGGACAGCGACTACCGCGGCTGGCTGATTATCGAAGCCGAGCAGGACCCGGCGATGGCGCCGCCGCTGGCCACCGCCAGCCGCGCCTATGCCTGGCTGGCGCACCATTTACCTTCCCCTTCATCGTCAGAGGAGTACGCATCATGAGCGCGCGGTTAAATATCGGCCTTATCGGCTCAGGTTTTATGGGGCAGGCACACGCTGACGCTTACCGTCGCGCGGCGATGTTCTATCCCGATCTGCCCAAGCGCCCGCATCTCTACGCGCTGGCGGATCAGGATCAGGCGATGGCCGAACGCCACGCGGCGAAACTGGGGGCGGAAAAGGCCTACGGCGACTGGCGCGAGCTGGTAAACGATCCGCAGGTTGATGTGGTGGATATCACCTCGCCGAACCATCTGCACTACACAATGGCGATGGCGGCGATCGCGGCGGGTAAACATGTCTATTGCGAGAAGCCGCTGGCGGTCAATGAGCAGCAGGCGCAGGAGATGGCGCAGGCGGCACGGCGCGCGGGGGTGAAGACCATGGTGGCCTTTAACAACATCAAAACGCCGGCGGCGCTGCTGGCAAAGCAGATTATCGCCCGGGGCGATATTGGCGAACCGGTGCGCTTTCGCGGCACCTTTGATCAGGGGTTTTATAACGACCCGAACCTGCCCTGGTCCTGGCGCTGCTCGAAAACTCTCGGCGGCAGCGGGGCGCTTGGCGACCTCGGCGCCCATACCCTGTCCGTCGCCCAGTTTTTGCTGGGCGGGATCCGTGAAGTGACCGCCAGCGCGCAAACCTGCCTGCGCCAGCGTCCGGTGCCGCAGACCGATGTCGGGTATGCCAGCCAGGTCGCGGTCGATGCCGAGTGGCGGGAAGTGGAAAATGACGATCAGGTTCAGTGCCTGGTCAATTTCGACAGCGGCGCCGCGGGGGTGATTGAGGCCTCGCGCATCGCCGCCGGGCGGATCTTCGGCGTGTTCTGGGAGGTCTCCGGCACCGAAGGCACGCTGTATATGGACGGGGAGCGCTTTAACGAGCTGCAGGTCTATCGCTTCAACGATGATAAACATGACCGCGGCTTTAAGACGCTGTATGCCGGGAGCCAGATCCCGGCCTATGCCGGCTTCTTCGGCTTCGATTTTGGCGGCGGCGGGCTGGGCTATTTTGACGTCAAGGTGATCGAAGTGCATGACCTGGTGCAGGGGATTTGCGGGGAGGGCGACTGCTATCCCAACTTTGAATTTGGTTTGCAGAATCAGCGCGTGCTGTCGGCGATTGAAGCCTCGATGGCCAGCCGTCGCTGGGTGAACGTGGTTAAAGACTAAGGAGCCGCTATGTTTCCGTCACACTTACCAACCCCGCGCCGCCCGGCGGCGCAGAGCATTCCCATCCTGCGCTGGGGCATTATCGGTCCTGGCTGGATCGCCGAGCGCTTTGTGCACTCATTGAAAACCTACAGCCGGCAGCAGGTGGTGGCGGTGGTTTCCCGCAGCCAGGCGAAGGCCGACCGGGTGGCCGCGGAATGGGGGATCCCCCAGGCTTACGGCCAGGTGGAGGAGATGCTGGCGCGTCCGGATATTGATGCGGTGTATATTGCGACGCCGCACAACCATCACTTTCCCGACGGCATGCAGGCGCTGAAGGCGGGCAAACACGTGCTGATAGAGAAACCCTTCGCCCTCAACCTCGGCGAAGGGCGTGAGCTGCAGGCCGAAGCCGCCCGCCAGGAGAAGCTGGCGCTGGAGGCAATGTGGTGCGATTACGCGCCGAAATATGATGTGATCCGCCAGCTGCTGGAGGATGGGGCGCTCGGCGACCTGCATACCCTGCTGGCCGATCACGGCGAGTATTTCACCCGCGACCACCGCATCTTCAATGCCGATCTTGCCGGCGGGCCGATGATGGACCTCGGCAGCTATGTGACCTCGTTTGCGCTGATGGTGGGCGGCATGCCGCAGGAGATTGTCGCCCGCGGCAGCGCCACGGCGGAGGGGCTGAACGGTCAGACGTCGATGCTGTTTAGCTGGCAGAACGGGATGCAGGGGTTGTTAAACACCACTTTGTTCAGCAACACGCCGGGCGGGGCGGTGGTGGCCGGACGCCAGGCGACCCTGACGATCGACGGCCAGTTTTACGCCCCCGGCGGCTTCACGCTCGCCGCCAGCCAGGGCGGGCAGGTGCTGCGCTGGGAAGAGCCGCGCAATCGTTACGACCAGCTGTTCTGGCAGGCGGAGCATTTTGCCTGGTGCATCGGGCAGGGGTTGCAGGACTCGCCGCTGCGGCCGCTCAGTCGGGTGCTGCAGAATCTGCAGGTGATGGATGAGGTGCGGCGCCAGGTGGGCGCGGTGTTTAACGAAGAACGCTAAGGAGCCGGCCGGGCATTGGTTTGCAGATAGCGCGAGCGTATCTGCCATTGCCCGGCAAAAGGACGCGTACGATGCCTGATGTCTGTTGCCCGGCGGCGCTGCTGGACTGCACCCCAAAAGTTGGACACCCAACTGAGTAAGGTGCAATTTTATGGCTAAACCAAAGTATTCCCCTGAAACAAAACTGGCTGTGGTTAATCATTATTTGTCCGGTAAAGACGGAGAACAGAGTACAGCCGACCTTTTTGGTATTGAAAGAACATCTGTCCGTCGCTGGGTCAGGGCATGGCAGTTCCACGGTGCAGAAGGCCTGACTGCAAAAAATAATCATTATTCCGATGAATTTAAACTCGTGGTCGTCCGGGCGGTTATCAGTGACCGCCTGACGATGCGTGAAGCGGCTGCCCGGTTTAATCTCTCCGCAGAAATACTTGTCCGGCGCTGGCTCGACGTGTACAACGATGCCGGAGCGGAAGGTCTTTTAAACATGCAATGCGGACGGCCCGGACAAATGACAAAGCCAAAAAATATCCCACCACTGACAGATAAAGAGCTGGAAAAACTCTCCCCCGAAGAACTCAGGGCCGAACTGCGTTATCTGCGGGCAGAGAATGCCTATCTAAAAAGTTGAAAGCCTTGGTTCAGAGCGAAAAAAATGGCAAAAAGCCCTGATAATCAGTGAACTAAGGCATGAACACGCTCTGCGGGACCTTCTGCGGGCGGCCGGTATGTCCCGTAGCACGTGGTATTACAATATGAATGCACTGAAGCAAGGGGACAGATATGCGGGTCTTAAAGAGAACATCAGGAAGATATACCACTATCACAAAGGTCGTTATGGCTACCGCAGGATCACGCTCGCACTGAGAAAACAGGGGCTGCGGATAAACCATAAAACAGTGCAGCGGCTGATGGCAGAACTGTCACTCCGGTCTGTGATAAGGGCGAAAAAATATCGTGCCTGGAAAGGGAGAACGGGCGAGGCCGCGCCCAATATCCTGAGCCGGAACTTCGGTGCGTCAAAAGCCAACGAAAAATGGGTAACAGATGTGACAGAGTTCCCGGTACAGGGAAAAAAGCTTTACCTGTCGTCAGTTCTCGATCTGTTTAACCGGGAGGTTATCGCCTACAGCCTGTCGGAAAGGCCGGTGATGGAGATGGTGAATACGATGCTGGACGGTGCGTTCCCGAAGCTCAGACCGGGAGATGCTCCGCTGCTGCACTCGGATCAGGGCTGGCATTACAGGATGAGGAGCTATCAGGAACGTTTAAAGGCGCATGGGATGACGCAGAGTATGTCGCGTAAAGGAAACTGCCTGGATAATGCAGTGATGGAAAACTTCTTCGGGACCCTGAAATCGGAGTGTTTTTATCTGAGGGAGTTCAGGAGTGTCAGTGCGCTAAGAAAAGCCGTAGAGGACTATATCCATTACTACAACAACGAGCGGATAAGCCTGAAATTAAAAGGCCTGAGTCCGGTAGAGTACCGAACCCAGGCTCTGAGAGCCGCTTAATATGAACCATCCAACTTTATGGGGTCAGTCCAGCAGCGCCGCCGGGCAAGATATCAGGCACGGTATCCTTGTATCTAACAGTTTGTGGTGATTAGCTACCACCACTGAAGCAGAGTGAGCCGCCCCCTTCCCTTAAGGTCAGAAAAGTCGGCACCGCTGAACCTTGTTTAGCAGCACATGGCCCTCCGCTTCACCTTTCACGCCAGCACATCAGGTTGAACGGTTACCGGGAGCTCGACTCCGTATGTACAAGGCGAACAGGCGTGACGGTTTATGTGAGAGGAGTTTAACCATGTTTCCAGTCGGCATTGACGTAAGTAAAAACACTCTGGATCTTTGCATGCTTTATGACGGCATCAAAGGACGCATAAAAACCCGTAACATCCAAAATAACAGACATTCAGTTGAAAATATTCTTCGCTGGCTGAGGCTTCAGCACTGCGGCCCGGAAGATGTTCATGTTGTGATGGAAGCCACCGGTGTTTATCACGAACGGCTGGCCACTGAGTTACATGACGCCGGTTTCCGGGTTTCTCTGGCCAACCCTCACCGCAGTCGGGAGTTTGCACGTGGCATGGGAATAATGACAAAAACGGATAAGGTGGATGCTTATATGCTGGCCTGTTACGCATTCCTTAAGAAACCACACCGCTGGGAGCCGCCGGCACCCGAAATCAGATATCTCGGTGCACTCCTGCGACGACGGGATGTTTTGCTGGGCGATGCCCTGCGTGAGGAAAACTGGCTGGAAAAATACCTGTCGACAGACACACCTGCAGATATTATCAGTTCCTGCAGGCGTATGGCGCAGCTTCTACGCGAGGAGGTAAGTAATATCGAGCGGCAGATTAAAGCACATATCAAAGCCTGCCCTGCACTGAGGCGTGATTATACACTGCTGACCTCAATTAAATCGGTTGGTCCCCAGCTGGGGATGCATATGCTGGTCGTGCTTCGCAGCCATAACTTTGCATCAGCAGAGCAGGCTGCCGCCTTTCTGGGCGTGGTGCCGATCGAGAAACGCTCAGGCACATCGGTCCGGAGTCGACCCCGGATGTCGAAAATTGGCCCCCCTCAGTTGAGAGCGAAGCTTTACATGTCCGCCCTGTGCGGAAAAATCTACAATAAGCGAATGCGTAATATTTACGATGAGATGTGCCTGCGGGGTAAACCTAAAATGGTGGCCATTGGCGCGCTGATGCGGAAACTGGTGCACTGGTGTTATGGCGTCCTGAAGACCGGAACCGTTTTTAATGACGAAAGCCTGAAACAAGTACTGTCAACCTGACTGTACCAGGCTGGCATTAAACTCAAGGTAACGCCCACTGCAATAAGTGAGCGCAGTCCGCTATGAGCGAGGAGCTGACCTTTGGAATACGTGGATCTGTATATATTCAGATGCCAATTTTCCGCAAGCCGTCCTGCCGTGACACTAATCATAAGAGTTATTATTCCTGTCAACACCTGGCATTTGAGATGACAGATAATATTGTCTTTCCCGGCTCTCTAGAAAAGTCCGGAGCCAGCTGTGCCGCCAGTGTTGCAAGGGATGTTATTACAGCGCCAGCCTTTTCAGCCTGTTTAAGTACCACCGTTTCAGTTCTCAGTGACTGGCTACCAACACAATCAACCGGAATAAATACGTTATACCCCTGACGAAGGCCTCCAAGTGCAGTCAGCAACACTCCAACTTCTGCGCTATACCCGCATATAATCAATGTTTTACGCGCTAAATTATCCAGTGCGATGGTGATTGAATTGACCAGGAACGGATCGGCGATGACTCGATAAAAGGTATTACTGTCATTTGCATATCCCTGGAGTTTTGGCAGTGGCTCACCTTCCTTAGCCTCCTGAGGAACGGTAAAAAAAAGAGCGGGGGCACTGATTGCATGGGCAACCTGAGCCAAACCTGCCGTGTTTGAGGACAGTGCGTTAGGCTCCATTGTTTTACTCTTTCGTATCAGACCTTCCTGAAGGTCGACAAAAATAAACACAACATCATCCCTGTTTATGGCAAAAAGTTCTTTGTCTCTATTACTCATATGTCCCGCACTCGAAAGATGCTCAATGTAGTCGGTTTTGTGTTGATTCAAGTCTGCCTGCCGTCAGGTATTGAATTTTCGGGTTGCCACGTTCCTGATACGCTCAGGGTCGGTATGCTCAGTAAAGAGTGTTCTTCCCGTGTCGAGAGACTGAATTGAACGCATTTCTTCATCACTCAAAGAAAAATTGAAAACATCGAAGTTTTCACGCATACGCTCGGGCTTTACTGACTTAGGTATGACCACAATTCCGCGCTGAATTAACCAGCGAAGCACAACCTGAGCCACACTTTTGTTGTGCGCGCGGGCGATAGGCAGTAGAACAGGATGGGTGAATATTTGATTTTTACCTTCCGCAAAAGGCGCCCACGATTCAGGCTGAACACCAGATGCTTTCATAAATTCAGCATTATTAATTTGTTGATGGAAAGGGTGTGTCTCGACCTGATTGACAGCAGGAACAATGCGGCTGAAGGTTATTAAGTCAGTTAGTCGGTCGGGAGCAAAATTACTCACGCCAATTGCACGAATTAAACCTTCTTCATAAAGTTCCTCCATCGCACGCCAGGAGCCAAATACATCTGAATAGGGCTGATGAATCAGGTAAAGATCCAGATAGTCGAGCTTGAGCCTTTCAAGGGAGCGGAAAAATGCTTTGCGCGTATTTTCGTAACCTGCATCCTGAACCCACACTTTGGTTGTTATAAATAACGCTTCACGCGAGACGTCACTGCGAGCAATTGCCGCGCCAACGGCCTCTTCGTTTTCATAGGCCGCAGCCGTATCAATAAGTCGATAACCTGCTTTTATGGCATTAAAAACAGCGGCTTCGCATTCGTGAAGGTCTACCATCTGGTAGACGCCAAAGCCGAGTAAAGGCATTTTAACGCTGTTGTTGAGAGTAGTGTAGAGCATCAATATTCTCCTTAATGGGGAGGAACGTTGTGTGTGTTACATCAATGGCAGCTATTGTAATGTACCTTTTTTGGCTTAATAATAATGTAAAGTCTATTTTTCTTTACTAAGAGTCCAATGGATCCCTTTTCTGATATCTTAAACCTGCTCTCTGCTACGAGTTATACAACTGCCGGTCTTTCTACAGGCAACAACTGGGCAATGACATTTCCGGGGTTTCATGGGTTCAAATTTATTGTTGTCAGAAAAGGATCTTTTTTGTTTCGGCTCGAAGACGAACTGACATGGAAGACATTAGGTGTTGGTGAAGGGGTCATTCTCACCAGAAAAATGAGATTTGTGATGGCAACCAACCGGGAATGCGCGCCATTAGAATCTACCGAAGAGAAAAGACCCCGCGTTCGCGAAACCATCAATTACGGCGGAGATGACAACATACTGATCGCTGGAAAAATGGAGATCGATCTCGTTTCATCTGAGCTTTTACTACAAGAATTGCCTGAAACAATCTTCTTTCAAACCCAGCCTGATGAGCCTACCGGGCTTAGCCCACTGATGAAGTTGTTATTTATAGAAAAGCTTTCAAACCGACCGGGTGCATCTCAGGCATGTAATCATCTGATGCACCTGATTATGATTGAAGCGCTACGTGCCTGGTATGAAAGCAGCTCCACTTCCCATAAGGGAATTCTCAAAGCATATAAAGACCCGCGGATTGTTGCAGCGCTTAATGCCATACACAACGAACCAGAAAAAAACTGGCGGCTGCATGAATTAGCGTCCACAGCCGGTATGTCGAGGGCTGGATTTAGCAAAACATTCAGTGGCCTGACCGGGCAGACCCCGATTGGTTATGTAACAAACTGGCGCATGCTGCTTGCAAGTAAAATGCTTCGCTTAGGAAACAGAAGCGTCAAAGACATCGGTTTCAGTTTAGGTTATCAGTCAGAAAGTATTTTTAGCTCAGCTTTCAAGCGTATCTATGGGCTATCGCCTAAAACTTATAGAGCAACAATGCGTTGCTTATGAAACTAGCTTCGCTGTAATAATTCTTAGTTGATCTCTATCGCATAATTGCAACGTCCGCACCTGGCACAAAGCAGACATTAAGACTTACAGCATCGGGAAGCTTCTCGATGCCGCGTCAGCGGCATGGAGGCGCCAGATGAGGTTACATGTGTCTGTGGAGTGAAATGGCGCCGAAAGCCCGGCGTAGCCGGTTGCCGGGCTATAAATTCTGCCACCCTCCCCCCTGCCCTGATTAGCTTTAACCCGCTAACAGCAATGAAGAAGTTAAAGTAATCCCTTTTAACCCCGGTGAGCGGGCTTTACGGCGTTTACGACGTAAAGGGCGTGATTTCCGGGGCCTTAGCGGCGGCAGCTTGCTGCTGACGCTTAGGGGGATGTTCTTCAATTAATTCAGCGACAGCAGGGAACTTAACACGGTAGCTTGATTTCGCCGGGTGGCGGCTGCGCCTTACCCGGCCTACAGCCCCAAATCACAACTGGCGCTGGGGCTGCTGAAACTGCCGGGGCTGGCGGCCTCAACATCGCTGAGACGTTCCCGGAAGGCCGGGGCAGCCCGCATGGATGCGGGCTGAGGGCCGTGTTTTGCACGGACGCTGCCTCGGCCCGACCCGAAGCCTGCAGGGAAAAGTCGAAGGTACCGCGCAGCGGCGATGTTGCTGGCCGGAGCCCGGGGGTACAGGGGGCGGCGGCGACTGGCCGCCCCCTGTGCGCTCCCTGCGCCATGAATGACATAACGCAGAAGAAATATTGGGAGCGCAATCTGCCCGGAATTAACACAGAAGCTGTAGCCCTGCCAGACGCAGCGCGAACAGGGAAATATTCAGTTGTGACGTTATTTCGCCGGGTGGCGGCTGCGCCTTACCCGGCCTACAGGATCCACTCACAGGCTCACACCCCGTAGGCCCGTGCAAGCGCGCCGCCGGGCAACAGTATCCGGCCCCCTCCCCTACTTCGCCAGACTGGCAAAGCGAGCGAAGACCGCATCAAAAATCGCCAGCCCTTGCGCCACCTGCTCAGCAGTAATGGTGCACGGCGGCACCACGTGAATGCGGTTCTCCACCACAAAGGCCAGCAGCCCGGCTTCGGTCAGGGCCCCTTTGATCGCGGCCATGTCGGCGGCGGTCAGCGGCGTTTTTTGTTCACGGCTGCTCACCAGCTCCAGCGCCTGGAACAGGCCGCGACCGCGCACCTCGCCGATAATGGCGTACTTCTCCGCCAGCGCCTCGAGACCGGGGCGCAGCACCTCGTTGCCGATAGAGGCCGCGTTCTCAACCACCTTCTCCTCTTTCATCGCGTCGATGGTGGCGACAATCGCCGCCATCGCCAGCGGATGGCCGGAGTAGGTCAGCCCCCCGGCAAAGAAGTGGTCGTCAAAGTAGCGGGCAATCGGCTCGCTAATCAGCACCCCGCCCGCCGGCACGTAGCCGGCGTTAACCCCCTTGGCAAAGGTCACCAGATCCGGCACCACGCCATCCTGCTCGAAGGCGAACCAGCTGCCGGTGCGGCCAAAGCCGGCCATCACCTCATCGAGGATCAGCACGATGCCAAACTCGTCGGCCAGGGCGCGCACGCCCTGCATATAGCCTGCCGGCGGCACGAGGATCCCGGCGGTGCCGGGGATGGACTCCAGCAGGATCGCCGCGATGGCCGTCGGCCCCTCGCATTCAATGATCCGCCGCAGATGCGCCAGCGCGCGCTGGCACTCCTCTTCCTCAGTCGCGGCGTTGAACTCGCTGCGGTAAAGGTAGGGGTTGAAGAAGTGAACGTGGCCGCGGGAGAACTCATTCGGCACCCGGCGCCAGTCGCCGGTAGCGGCGATCGCGCTGCCGGTGTTGCCATGATAGGAACGATAGGCCGACAGCACCTTGTCGCGCCCGGTATAGAGCCGCGCCATGCGAATCGCGTTCTCATTGGCATCCGCCCCGGCGTTAGTGAAGAACACCTTACTGAAGCCCGCCGGCGCCAGGTCGACGATGCGCTTCGCCGCTTCTCCGCGGGCAAGGTTGGCGGTGGCGGGCGCGATGGTGACCAGGGTCTCCAGCTGCGCCTTTATGGCCGCCAGTACCCGGGGGTGCTGATAGCCAATGTTGACGTTCACCAGCTGGCTGCTGAAATCGAGCCAGGTGTTCCCCTCATAATCCCATAGCTCGCAGCCTTGCGCCCCGGCGATGACCAGCGGGTTGAGATTGCCCTGCATCGACCATGAATGAAACACATAGGCGCGATCTAATTGCCGAACTTCGTCATTGCTTACCGCGACCTCGTTGTGAATTGCCAGCTTCATACCCTGCCCTCTCTCATGTCGTAGTGGTTGGCTTCATCATTGGCCTTGGCCGCGCAAATCGGATAGAGCCAGTGCGCGCATAACGATGTGACACGGTGTCACATCCCCGCCCGTCGTCTGGCCCTGTGCCTTGTCGTCCGGCGTTTTTATAGTGAAGGGACAACCGCACAGGAGAATGAGATGGCAACGAGCAACGTAGTGTTTATCACCGGGGCGACCTCGGGTTTTGGCGAAGCGGCAGCGCAGGTGTTTGCCGACGCGGGCTGGTCGCTGGTGCTGAGCGGGCGCCGCTATCCGCGACTGAAGGCCTTGCAGGACAGACTCGCCGCCAGGGTGCCGGTGCATATTATTGAGCTTGACGTTCGTGACAGCGAGGCGGTGGCTGCCGCCGTGGCGTCTCTGCCCGCCGATTTCGCCGATATCACCACCCTGATCAACAACGCCGGGCTGGCGCTGTCGCCGCTGCCGGCGCAGGAGGTGGCGCTGGAGGACTGGAAAACGATGATCGACACCAACGTCACTGGTCTGGTGACGATGACCCACGCCCTGCTGCCGACGCTGATCCGCCATGGCGCCGGGGCGAGCATTATCAATATCGGCTCGATCGCCGGGCAGTGGCCCTATCCCGGCAGCCATGTGTATGGCGCCAGCAAGGCGTTTGTGAAGCAGTTCAGCTATAACCTGCGCTGCGATCTGCTTGGCACCGGCGTGCGGGTCACCGATCTGGCGCCGGGGATTGCCGAGACCGAATTTACCCTGGTGCGAACCAAAGGCGACCAGGCGGCATCGGATAAGCTCTATCGCGGCACCACGCCGCTGAGCGCGCGCGATATCGCCGAGCAGATGTTTTATATCGCCACGCTGCCGGCGCATATGAACATTAACCGGGTGGAGGTGATGCCGGTGCGTCAGGCGTGGCAGCCGTTCGCTATCGACCGGGATTAAGCGAAACCCGACGCATCCCCTGTCGGCGATACCGGCAGGGGATGCAGGCCGGACTAACGGCTGCTTTGCAGAAACTGCCTGACGCGTTCGGAGTCAGGCTGAGTGAAGAACTTCTCCGGCGGCGCCTTCTCAATCAGCAGTCCCTTCTCCAGAAACACCACCTCATTGGACACCTGGCGGGCAAAATCCATCTCGTGGGTCACCACCACCATGGTGTAGCCCTCGGCGGCAAGGGCTTTCATTACCCCCAACACCTCATTAACCAGCTCCGGATCCAGCGCCGACGTCGGTTCATCGAAGAGAATAACTTCCGGCGACATCGCCAGCGAACGGGCGATCGCTACCCGCTGCTTCTGTCCGCCGGAGAGAGTGATCGGGTAGACATCGGCTTTGTGCGCCATGCCGACTTTCTCCAGCTGCTGCATGGCCATGGCGTTCGCCTCGTCTCGTTTCATGCCCTTAACGCGCAGCAGCGCCTCGCTGACGTTCTGCTGCACGGTCAGGTGCGGCCACAGGTTAAAACTCTGAAAGACCATCCCCACCCGCTCGCGAATTTTGGCCAGCTGGCGGTGCGACATCGCCCGGCCGCGCTGTTCATCAATCCCCAGTCGCTGACCGCCGATATGAATTTCACCGCGGTCCGGCTGTTCCAGCCAGTTCATACAGCGCAACAGGGTGGATTTTCCCGACCCGGACGAGCCGAGAATACTCACCACGGTCCCCTTCTCCACCGTCAGGTTAATATCCCGCAGGACTTCCACATTATCGAACTGTTTGGAGACGTTTTTGACGCTTACGGCAATAGACTCAGGCATGGCTCATTCCTCTTTTGGCTCCCCAGGCGGTCAGGCGCTTAATCAGCAGCTCCAGCAGAATGCTGATCGCCCAGTAAAGCCCAATGGCGACGATAAAGGCGTTAAACGGAATAAAATAGGTCGCCTGGACGCTGTTGGCGGCGGCGGTGATCTCCTGAACGGTAATAATGCTCAGGAAAGCGGTGTCCTTCAGGCAAATAATCAGCTGATTGCCGATCAGCGGTAAGGCGGAAGAGACGATATTGGGTAAAATAATCCGCCGAAAAATGGCATAGCGAGAAAAGCCCTGAGCAATTGCCGCTTCAATATATCCGCCGGAAAATACCCGCCGCTGGCTGCGCAATATTTCAAAGAAATAGGCGCCATGATAAATAATCAGGGCCAGTAAACCGGCGGTCCACGGCTCCATGCTAATACCGAGCTGCGGCAGTCCGTAATACAGAAGATAAGCGAGGATCAAAAAAGGGATCGCGCGCATCAGGCTGACGAAACCAATAATAATCCGGTTAATCACTTTCTTTTGATATTCGCTAAAATAACACAGCACAATACCGATAATCAGCGCCGCCAGGGCGGCGGTAATAAACAGTTCGAGGGTCGCGAATAACCCGGCAATAAAGCTATCGCGAACCGACCAGATAACGCCCCACTGATTCATAATGCCTCCCGTTCCTAGCGCGCCAGACGCCTGGCTTTACGTTCCGCGATACCCTGCAGCTTCAACAAACAGCCGATGATCGCCACATACAGCAGGCCGGCGGCGAGGATCGGCGACAGCGGCTCGTAGGTGACCGAGGAGATACGGTTGGTGACCCGGGTGAGATCCACCACGCCAATCACGGCGATCGCCGGGCTACCTTTGATCAAAAAGGACATCTCATTGACCAGCGCCGGCAGGCTCTCGATCCACATCTGCGGCAGCATGATGTAGCGGAAGTAGGTCCAGCGGCGCATCCCTACCGACTCCGCCGCCTCCCGCTGTTCGCGCGGAAAGGTGCGGAAGGCATTGCGCCAGATCTCAGCGTTAAACGCCGACGTGTTAAGCGTCAGCGCCACGATGGCGGCCACGTTCTTGTCGAGGTTAATGCCCATCGTGGGCAGGGAAAGGAACAGAAATAGCACCAGCGTCACCAGCGGCGTCGCGCGGGCCAGACTGATATAGACCACCAGCAGCTGGTCGATCACCGGCAGGCGCAGCATCCGTACCAGGGCGATCAGCAGGCCAGCCACCACCCCGAAGGCGATAGCGATGGCCGAAATCCAGAGGGTCGTCCATGCGCCTTCGATTAATAACTGCCAGGAAATTGCATCCATGAGGCCCTCCTTCTCAACAACAGGCGGCGGTCGCCCGCCGCGGAATATTACAGTCCGGCGAGTTTGTGAAACTGTTCCGGGCTGGTGATCGCCTCGGTCGGCAGGTTGTCATAGGTTTCGCCGAACCATTTTTTCTGCAGCTCGGCGAGCTTGCCGGTCTCCTTCATGTGGTTCATAAACCTGGTCATATAGGCCAGCAGCTGCGGCGAGTTTTTCGGGATCGGCCACGCCATATACCCCGGTCCGGAGACGGCCAGCCCTTTGGCGAAGACCTTCGGTTTGGCTTTCGCCAGGTCGTTTACCGAGATCACCACGTTAATCACGTAATCCAGTCGCTTGTTCGCCAGGTCGGCGTAGGCTTCCGGATAGGAGGGATACTCCACCACCGGCCCCAGCTTGCCGCCGGTCTTCTCCAGCATCGCCTTCAGCTCCGGCAAACGCGCCAGCAGCGCGCTCCCGGCCTGTAACCCCACTTTTTTGCCGCTGAGATCGGCAATGGTATTTAGCGAGGTATCGCCAGCGCGTTTGACGAAATAGTGCTGCGCGGAGGCCCACGGTGGGGTGAAATCAAAGACCTTCAGCCGCTCATCGGTAATAACCGCCCCGGTTAAGGCCATATCGTATTGCCCAGTGGAGACAGCCGCTAATAATCCGGTCCACGGTAATATGCTCTGGTCGACATGGAATTTTGCGTACTTACGTAATTCCTCAAGCATATCTTTGTTAAAGCCATCAGCCTGGCCATTATTCATAAAGTTAAACGGCGCATAATCATCTTCCGTCGCCACTTTCAAGGTGCCGGATTTTTCTATTTCCGGAAGATCGGCCGCGACGGCGTGATAAGAAAAAGCGACCGTTAATACAGCGCTCAGACACATTGATGCCAATGATTTTTTCATTATTTCACCCCTGATGGATTGGCCAGACGGGTTCATTCCAGAACGCGAAAAGGTTTCTGCAAAATAGTGGCCGGGGACGTTCCGGTCCACGGCGGCTGAATACGTTTTTAATGTGGGAGCGTTTTTCAATTCCGTATAGAGCCAGATGGGCCGCATCGCTGTGTCAGATGGCGGCAGGGTGGTATGGAATTTGCTGAGTGTAACGGGTGGTCGCAATGCGTTATTGCCAGAGGAGCCCCGTATGATCCGTCACCTGTTACACGTTGATTTTCAGCCTGGCCGCGGTTTGCAGGAACAGGTGCGAGAGACGCTGGTGAATGCCATTCTCAGCGGGATCTTCGCCGCCGACACCCCGCTGCCCTCCTGTCGCCAGCTGGCCAGCCAGCTTCGCGTCTCGCGTAACACCACCGCGCTGGTGTTTGAAAGTCTGGTCAACGAGGGCTACCTGATTAGCCGCCCACGCAGCGGTTACTACCTGCATCCCGACTATCATGAAGCTTCGCCTGCCGCCGTCGAGAGTGCACCGCAGCGCGAAGCGGCTGCACCACGCTGGGGCGACCGGCTGCAGATGACCCCCAGCCAGCAGGAGTCGATCCTCAAACCGGCGGGCTGGATGCACTACCGCTACCCGTTTATCTACGGCCAGCCCGATACCCGGCAATTCCCGCTGGCCACCTGGCGCTCGGCGGCGAACTGGCTGCACGGCGGGGTGCGCGACCCGGCGTGGGTCATCGACCATATTGACCAGGATGTGCCGATGCTGATCGAGCAGATCCGCACCCGGGTGCTGCCCAAGCGCGGCATTGTCGCCGCGCCGGATGAAATTCTCATCACCCTTGGCTCGCAAAATGCGCTCTACCTGCTGACCCGACTGCTGCTCTCTTCCACCACCCGCATTGGCGTCGAAAACCCCTGCTTCCGCGAAGCCATCAACACCTTTCTGCTCGCCGACGCCGAGGTGGTGCCGCACCCGGTGGATGAAGAGGGGATCGTGCTTAATGAGCGTCCCTGCGATTACTACTATGTCACACCAGGCCATCAGGTGCCCACCGGGGTGACCATGAGCAGTGCGCGGCGTCGCCAGCTGCTGGAGCATGCCGCCCGCCATGACGCGGTCATTATTGAAGATGATTATGACTCGGAGAGTAACTTTACCCTCAACCCGCTGCCGGCGCTGAAGGCCAGCGATCGCAGCGGCCGGGTGGTGTATGTCAGCAGCCTGTCAAAAGCGCTGTCACCGGGGCTGCGGTTGGGGTTTATGGTCGCCGACCCGGACCTGATCGACGAGGCGCGCGCCCTGCGCCGGCTGGTCTATCGCCATCCGCCGACCAACATTCAGTACCAGATGGCCCACTTCCTTGCCCAGGGCCATTATGAAACCCATCTGCGGCGCTACCACTATGACTCCGCCCAGCGCTGGGAGCGTCTGCACGCCGCCCTGCAGCGCTATCTGCCGTCGTGTCGCGCGCTGGCGGGGAGCGAACATGCTAACGCCTTCTGGCTGCAGACCCCGGCGCAGATCAACACCCAGCAGCTCACCTGGCGCGCCGCCCACGCCGGCGTGCTGATTGAGCCCGGGGCGCGCCATTTTCTCAGCGCCGCGCCGCCGGATAACTATTTTCGCATGGGATTCCACGCCATTAACCCCGACGCCATCGCCCAGGGGGTGGAGGTCCTGCGCGGCCAGCTGGAGCAGATGGGTTAGCGGTATTGTTCATACTCAACGGCGTCGCGCACGCTGAGCAGCGCCGGGCGCAGGCTGTCGAAAGGCACCGATCCGAGCGCAATGCGCAACGCCTGCGGGATCGTGGCGGAGACGCAGAACGGCTCGGCGGTCGACACCGAAATACGGCGTTCCATCAGCGCATTCGCCAGCCGATCGGCCCGGCTCTCTTCACCCAGCGGCAGCCAGACGAAGTACGAATCGGGATGACTGACGACGGGAAGCCCACAAAGCACCTCGCGGGCCACCTGCTGTCGCTGTCGCGCATCCTGGCGTTTCTGCGTTTCAAAGCGCGCCACCGTGCCATCTTCAATCCAGGCGCAGATCAGCGAACTTATCAGCGTCGGCGTATTCCACGTCGTGGCCCGGATGGCGCGCTCAATCTCCGGCCGATAGCGCGGCGGAGAAATCACCACCCCCACGCGCAGTCCGGTGGCGATATTTTTTGAAAATCCGGTGACATACACCGTTCTTTCCGGCGCATAGCTGACCACCGGCGGCGGCGGACGGCTCACCAGCCGGGCATAGGCGGCATCTTCAATAATCAGCAGATCGTGCTGGCGCGCAAGATCGGCCAGCGCCTGCCGCTGACCGGTGTTGAGCACCCAGCCCAGCGGATTGTGCAGCGTCGGCATGGTATACACCGCCCGCACCCGCCGCTGCTGGCACAGCGTCTGAAGCGCCTGAAGATCCGGTCCCTCCGGCCGACAGGGGATCGCCGCCAGCTCCAGATGATACAGCGCCGCCAGAACCTTGAAGCCCGAATAGGTCAGCGCATCCACCGCCACCACATCCCCCGGACGTAACAGCCCCATGACGGTCACCGCCAGCCCGTGCTGTGCGCCGTTGACGATCAGGACATTTTCCGCGTCCGGCGCAAAGTGCTGGCAGGTCAAATGGCGGGCGATAATGTCCCGCTCGGCAAGCCGCCCGGCGTGAGGCTGATAGCGCAGATGCGAGTCAATATCGCCCGCCATCGCCAGCTGCCTGAGCGCCTCGCGCAGCGCATCGCCTTGATCCGGCAGCGAAGGGTAGTTGAAATTGAGATCCACGACATCGGCGGCCACCACCTGCTGATCGACCCCATGCCCCGGCGGCAGCGAGAGGTCGCGCACGAAGGTGCCGCGGCCGGTTTCGCCGCTGACCAACCCCATCTCTTCCAGTTCACGATAGACGCGCGTGGCGGTGGCCAGCGAGATGCGCTCCCCGGCGGCAAGGGTACGGTGCGTCGGCAGACGGCTGCCGGCGGGCAGCTGCCCGCTGCGGATCGCCTGCGCATATCGATCGACAACGGCTTTATATCGGGCTTTCATCGTGAAATGTATCTATGACAATAATTTGATTGTATTAGATTGGCCACATTACCATCGCCGCTGACGATGCTCAAGCGGGCGCAGCCCAATCAGATAACGCGAGGTTAACGTGGTAGATTCAGCACTGGATAAATCGGCGCCCGGTCCCTGGTCCGGATGGCTTCATGGTTTACTGGGGGTGATCATTTTCAGCGGTTCGCTGCCCGCGACGCGGCTGGCGGTGCAGGATATGGATCCGTTGTTATTGACCTTTCTGCGCGCCTCTATCGCCGGGCTGCTTGCCATCGCGCTGCTGGTGGGCTTTCGCCAGAAACGCCCGCGCCTGGCGCAGCTTGTGTCCCTGATCATCGTCTCATCCGGGGTGGTGCTCGGCTTTCCGCTACTCACGGCGCTGGCCCTGCAGCGCATCACCTCGGCGCATTCGATTGTGTTTATTGGCCTGCTGCCGCTGATGACCGCCCTCTTTGGCGTACTGCGCGGCGGCGAACGCCCGCGGCGGGCTTTCTGGATCTTTTCGCTGCTGGGCAGCCTGCTGGTGGTGGGATTCGCCCTGACGCAAAATGCGGCGGCCTCGCTCAGCGGCGATCTGCTGATGCTGGCGGCGGTTATCGTCTGCGGCCTCGGCTATGCGGAAGGGGCGAAGCTGACGCGGGAGCTCGGCGGCTGGCAGGTGATCTGCTGGGCGCTGGTGATTGCCCTGCCGTTGATGCTCCCCGCCTCGCTGCTGGTTCAGCCCGCCTCCTGGCATGCCATCTCGGCCTCCTCCTGGGTCGCGCTCGGCTATGTGTCGCTGTTCAGCATGCTGATCGGCTTCATCTTCTGGTACAAAGGGCTGGCCGCGGGCGGGATCGCCGCCGTCGGCCAGCTCCAGCTATTACAGCCGTTCTTCGGGCTTGGCCTGTCGGCGGCGCTGTTGCACGAAACCGTTAGCCCCTTGATGCTGGCGGTCACGCTGGGCGTGGTGCTGTGCGTGGTGGGCTCGCGCAAATTTGGCCGCCAGCGGGTTAGCGAAGAGAACGGGGGCAACAATTGACCTGACGCGTCGCCTAATATCGCGGGATGCGGCGCGAGGCGAATGGATAAGCTGCGTAGCAAAGCCAACGTAAATGTGTGACGGGTATATACTTCAGGGAACACATCGACCGGGAGAGACTATGCCTTTAGCCGATTTTCACCGCTCCGATCCTTTTACCCTCGGTATCGAACTGGAGCTGCAGGTGGTGAACCCGCCGGGTTACGACCTCAGCCAGGATGCCTCGACGCTGATTGCCGACGTCCAGCATGAGCTGACCGTGGGAGAAGCCAAACATGACATCACCGAGAGCATGTTGGAGATCGCCACCGGGGTGTGCCGCGACATCAGCCATGCGCAAATCCAGCTCAGCGCCATCCAGCAGGCGGTCCAGCGCGCGGCGCTGCGCCATCATCTGCAGATCTGCGGCGGCGGTTCCCATCCCTTTCATGCCTGGCAGCGCCAGCAAATCAGCGATAACCCGCGCTATGTCAAAACCGTCGAGCATTTTGGCTATCTGGCACAGCAGGCGACGGTCTTTGGCCAGCATGTGCACGTCGGCTGCCAGAGCGGCGACGACGCCATCTATCTGCTGCATGGCCTGTCGCGCTTTGTACCGCACTTCATCGCCCTTAACGCCGCCTCACCGTGGTTTGACAGCACCGACAGTCGCTTCGCCTGTTCGCGCCTGAACCGCTTCTCCTCCTATCCCGACAACGGTCCGATGCCGTGGGTGGCCGACTGGCAGGGGTTTCGTCGCCTGTTCCGCCAGCTGAGCTACACCAGCATGATCGATAGCATGAAGGATCTGCACTGGGATATTCGCCCCAGCCCGCAGTTTGGTACCGTCGAGGTGCGGGTGATGGACACCCCCCTGACCCTTGCCCAGGCGATCCACATCGCCGGCTTTATTCAGACCCTGGCCTGCTGGCTGTTGACGGAGCGTCCTTTTAAGCACCAGCCTGATGATTATCTGCTGTACCCCTTTAACCGCTATCAGGCCTGCCGCTACGGGCTGGACGGGACCCTCACCGACGTGCGCAGCGGGGAGCAGCGCAGCATCCGCCAGGAGATCCTGCAGCTCGCCGACCGGCTGGCCCCTTTCGCCCATCAGCTGAAGGCGACGGCAGCGCTGGAGGCGGTGGTTCGTCAGGCGAAATCGCCGCACAGCGAGGCGCAGCAGATGCGCGACTTTATCGCCAACGGCGGTTCGCTTTCCGGGCTGGTGCAAAAACACTGTGAGATTTGGGCGGCATAAGGCAGCGAGGCGGGTATACTCGGCGCAGACTATAGAAAGGACTGCCCATGTTATTACGTTGCCTGCTCCCTCTGGCGCTGCTGCCCCTGGCCGCCGTCGCCAGCGCCGCCTGTACCCTCACCGACCCGACGCTGACCCTGCAGAGCTATCGGGTGGATGCGCAGAAAGAGCGCATTGCGATGTACTGGCAGGATCGGCACGGCAAAGCCTGGGGTTCCCTGCGTTCGCTGCTGGCGGGTATCGATGGCGACGGCCGGGTGCAGATGGCGATGAACGGCGGCATTTACGATAAGGCCTACGCGCCGCTGGGGCTGTATATCGAAGACGGCAAACGGCTGACGCCGGTAAACCGCTCCGCCGGCGGCGGGAACTTCTTTATCCGCCCCGGCGGCGTATTCCTGGTGGAAAACGGCCGGGCGAAAATCGTGCCGCTGCCGGCGTACAAACCCTCTCCCGCCATCCGCTATGCGGTGCAGTCCGGCCCGATGCTGATTGAAAATGGCGTCATCAACTGGCGACTGAAGCCCTCCGCCAGTTCGCGCAAGCTGCGCAACGGGGTTGGTATCGATAAGCAGGGCCGGGTGGTATTTATGCTCAGCGATCGCGAGACCAACTTTTACGATTTTGCCTGCTATGCGCAGTCAAAGCTTGGCGTGCGGCAGATGCTTTATCTCGACGGCACCCTGTCGAAGATGTACCGCAAAGGCGGCAGCGTGCCGTGGCAGTATCATCCGTTCGTGACCATGATAACGGTGGAGAGAAAATAGCGGGCGCGTTTGGGGGCGGCCATTCCAGCCAGGAGAGTGAATAAATTAACGACAGGCCGGGCAAGGTATTGCCGCCGTGCCCGATGTCCTTGCCCGGTGGCGCTGCGCTTACCGGGCCTACAGAGTATGTTCGCTATGGTGTGGCTCCTGAAATCTACGGGCGTGCAGCAGGGCTGATTCCCGCTGAAATCAGCGAACCGGAGGTCGGCAGATAAGGCGGGGTTCACGCCCAAACGCAACGTGAACGCAAAACCCACCCTCACCCTCCCCCTCTCCCAAAGGGAGAGGGGACCGCCCGGTAGTCGTTGCAGCCTGGAGTATCCCCGTTACCGACCGGTAGCGCCGCGCTTAGCCCCGCCGATGCGCCCACTCACGCATACGCTGAAACAGTACATACAGCGAGGGGATAAACAGGATGCCAACCATCGTCGCCACCAGCATCCCGCTGAATACCGTGGTGCCGATGATCCGCCGGCTCTGCGCCCCGGCGCCGGTGGCGAGCATCATCGGCATGATGCCGATAATAAATGACACCGCGGTCATCATTACCGCGCGGAAGCGGCGGGTAGCCCCCTCGCGCGCAGCGTCGACTATCGACAGCCCCTCCTCGCGCCGGCTGCGGGCGAACTCAACGATCAGAATCGCATTCTTCGCCGCCAGGGCGATCAGCAGCACCAGCCCTATCTGAACATACACATCGTTGGCATAGCCCGCGGTCCACAGCCAGAGCAGCGCTCCGCCGATGGCGAACAGCACCGAGAGCATGACGCTCGCCGGCAGCGTCCAGCTCTCATACTGCGCCACCAGGAACAGCCACGCCATCGCCACCGCCGCCAGCACGATCCACACCGCCTGATTACCGGTCTGCTGCTCCTGCCAGGAGATCCCGCTCCAGGCATAGTCATATCCCGGCGGTAGATGGGCCTGCAAAATCTGCTCCATGGCCGCCATCGCCGTGCGGCTGCTGACCCCCTCGGCCGCTGAACCGCTCACCGACACGGACGGGAACTGATTGTACTGCTGAATAAACGGCGCCCCCACCGTCGGCGTAATGGTGACCAGATTGCTCAGCCGCACCCGCTCGCCGTCGCGGCTGCGGACGTACAGCTCGCTAATCTGCTCAGCCCGCTCGCGCCACTGCATCTCATTTTGCATCACCACATGATAGACACGATTGTTACGGCTGAAATCGCCGGCGCGCGTGCCGCCGAACGCCGTCTGCAGGCTGCTGAAGATCTGCGCCACCGGCACATCCAGCAGCGCCGCCCGGTCGCGGTCAACCGTCAGGGTCAGCTGCGGCACGTTGCTGCTCCAGGTGGTAAACACCCGGCTCAGCTGCGAATGCTGGTTCGCCAGTTGGAGGATCTCCCGCGTCACCTGCTCCAGCTCCGCCGACGACTGACCGGCCTGCGCCAGGATGCGCAGATCAAACCCCGAGGCATTGCCCAGGCCCGGCAGGGTCGGCGGTGCGAAGGTCATGATCGTCGCCTCCGGTAGCGACAGCAGCTGGCGCTGAATATCCGCCATCACCGCATCCAGCGGCGGCCGCTGATGCCAGTCCTTGAGCATTACCGAGATAAACCCGCCGTTAGAGGCGCTGGTGCCGTTGAGAATGTTGAACCCGGACACCTGAATCACATCCTCCACCGCCGGGTTAGCCATCAGCAGCTTGCGCGCCTGGGTCATCACCGCTTCGGTACGCTCCAGCGACGCCGCCTCCGGCAGCTGCACGCTGGCAAACAGGTAACCCTGATCTTCCTGCGGCAGGAAGCCTTTCGGCATCGAGGTGAAGCTGAACGCCACCAGCGCGCCTGCCGCCACCGTCGCCGCCAGCGCCAGCCAGGGACGGCGGTTCATCCAGCCTACCAGCCGGCCATAGCCGTCGCGGGTGCCGTCGAGAAGACGGTTAAACGCCCGCCACACCGCCGCTGGCCGGGCAGGACGCGGGCGCAGCAGCAGCGCGCAGAGGGCCGGCGTCAGGGTTAGCGCCACCAGGCTCGACAGGGCCACCGCGGTGGAGAGCGTCACGGCAAACTGCCGGTACAGCTCGCCGACGATCCCCGGGAGCAGCGCCACCGGCACAAACACCGCCAGCAGCACCAGGGTCGTGGCGATCACCGGCCCGGCGATCTGCCGCAGCGCCTGGGCGGTGGCCTGCAGGCGATCCAGCCCTTCCGCCATTTTGGTTTCCACATTCTCCACCACCACAATGGCGTCATCCACCACCATCGTCAGGGCGAGAATGATCGCGAACAGGCTGAGGGTGTTGGCGCTGTAGCCCAGCAGATAGAGCACCGCAAAGGTGCCGATCAGTGACACCGGGATCGCCAGCACTACGATCAGCGTCGCCCGCCAGCTCTGCAGAAACAGCGACACCACCACGACCACCGCCAGCAGGGTCAGCGCCAGCGAGACGCCGATCTCTTTGATCGTCGCCGCCACAAAGCGGGTGGTATCAAACTTCACCTCCCAGGTGAGATCCGCCGGAAAGCGAGTGTGCAGGCGGTTAAGCTCCGCACGCACTGCGCTGGCGACCTGCAGGGCGTTGGCGGTGGGCGTCGGATAGATCCCCAGATAGGCCGACGCTTTACCGTTCAGCTGGGCGCCGGAGCTGTAGCTGCGGGCGCCCAGCTCAATGGTCGCCACGTCGGCGAGGCGCACCAGCTGCCCCTGCGCGCCGCGGCGGATAATAATCTCGCCAAAGCTGGCCGCCTCGTTCAGTCGCCCCAGCCCGTTGATGGTCAGCGTCTGCTGCTGGCCGTTAAATACCGGCGGGGTGCCCACCTGCCCCGCCGCGCCCTGCACATTCTGCTCGCGCAGCGCCTGGGCGACATCATCCGTGGTGATGTTGAGCGCGTTCATGCGGTCCGGGCGCAGCCAGATACGCATGCTGTAATCCCGGGCGCCAAACATCTGCACCTCGCCGACGCCGGGCAGGCGGGCCAGCGCCTCGCGCACCTGGGTGCTGGCGTAGTTGCTGACAAACAGCGGCGACAGCGTGCCCAGCGGCGAGTAGAGGCTTACCCCCATAAGCAGATTGCTGGCGCGCTTGCGCACCTGGACGCCATTCTGCTGCACCTCCGCCGGGAGCTGCGCCAGCGCCTGCGCCACCCGGTTTTGCACGTCGATCGCCGCCAGGTCGGCATCGGTGCCCGCCGCGAAGGTTATGCTCAGGCGGTACGTCCCCTCATCCGAGCTGGTGGACTCCATATACAGCATATGATCGACGCCGTTGAGCTGGGTCTCCAGCGGGGCGGCGATGGCTTCCGCCACGTCTGACGCGCTGGCGCCCGGCCAGCTGGCGCTGACGTTCACCACCGGGGGGGTGATCGCCGGGTACTGCTCCACCGGGATCAGCTTCAGCGACACCGCGCCGACAAAGGTCAGCAGCAGCGCGATCACCATGGCAAATCGCGGACGACGGATAAAAAAGGCCAGCATCCCTTCTCCTTAGCTAGTTCAGCACCTGCACCGCGGCGCCTTCGCGCAACCGCTGCGCGCCGTCGGTGATCACCTGCTCGCCCGTCTGCAGCCCTTTCTCGACCGCAAACTGCTGCCCCTGCTGCCCCGCGAGGGTCAGACGACGCTGCCCGGCGGTGTGGTCCGGCTTCAGCACCCAGCTGAAAAAGCCCTGCGGATCCTGCTGCACGGCGGCGGCCGGGACCATCACCCGCGACGGCAGTTCCTGCGGACGGAACAGGATCGTCACGCTGCCGCCCGGCAGCAGACGGTGCTGCGGATTGGCAAACTCGGCCCGCACCGCTACGCTGCCGGTGCGGGCGTCGATCCGGTTATCGATAGAGGTCAACACCCCGTCGCGCCGTTTACCATCAACCTCAATCTGCGCCAGCCACGCCTGCTTCAGAGCGTGGATATCGGCGTGCTGGCCGGTTTTGCTGAAAAACGCGGCTTCGTCGAGGGCGAACGAGACCCGCACCGGATCCAACTGCACAATGTCCACCAGCACGCCGCTGGACGGATTGACCAGCGTCCCGACGTGAAAGGCGCTATGGCCCACGCGACCGGTCACCGGCGCCGCAATCCGGGTGTAGCTGAGCACAATCTGCTGGGCCTCGACGCGGGCTTTGGCCTGCTGTACGGCAGCGGCGGCGACGTCGCGCTGCATCCGGGCCGTATCGACGTCGTTGCGGCTGATGGAGTGGTTGTTGATAAGCCGCTCGTAGCGAGTGAGCAACTGCTGCGACTGACGTAATGAGGCTTCGGCGCTTTTCAGCTCGGCCTGCGCCAGGGCCAGCGCCGCGCGGGGCTGCGCGTCGTCGAGGGTAAACAGCAGGTCGCCTTCGGTAACATACTGCCCGTCCTGGAAGTGGCGCTGAACAATCACCCCTTCGGTGCGCGCGCGAATGTCGACGGCGCGGATCGCCTCGACCCGCCCGGGGATAGCGCGTTCTTCAGCATGAGGAGCCAGTTCAACCGTGGCGACGCGGACCGGCACCGCCGGCGCGGCGGTCGCCGTCAGGGCGCCGCCGACCAGACCGCAGGCCAGCAGAGCAAAGCGGAAGGTTTTAATCATAGAGGATCCTTGCGACAGTAACGCGCGCCTGCAGCGAGGCGCGCGAGATTGTTCAGGCCGTTTTGCGGAACCGGCGCGTCAGACGCTTCTCGATTTCCACCACCAGGAACATGGCGACGCCGATGACCAGAGTGACAAACCAGTAGCGCAGCGGCAGCGCTTCCGT
This sequence comes from Klebsiella pneumoniae, assembly GCF_000742135.1. Classification (GTDB taxonomy): domain Bacteria; phylum Pseudomonadota; class Gammaproteobacteria; order Enterobacterales; family Enterobacteriaceae; genus Klebsiella; species Klebsiella pneumoniae. The sequence continues at coordinate 1,091,665 of NZ_KN046818.1, forward strand.
ACCAAACATGCTCTGCATCAGCGGGACATAGATAATGACCAGCTGCATCAGCAGCAGGACGCCGGTCACCAGCCAGATGCCTTTGTTGCGCAGCAGACCCATGCTCAGGGAGAAGCTGTCGCTGCTGCGGCAGTTGATCATGTAGACCCACTGCGCCGTCACCAGCATCTGCAGCAGCACGGTGCGGATAAACTCCGGACTGTGGCCGCGCGGTGCCAGCCAGGCCTCAAGGATAAAGGCGGCAATCGCGATCATCGACCCGACGAAAGCCACTCGCCACACGGCGAAACCATCCATCACATGCTGGCCGGTTTTACGCGGCGGACGGTTCATCACGTTGCGCTCTGCGGCCTCAAAGGCCAGGCCGAAGGAGAGCGTCGCCGACGTCGCCATGTTCATCCACAGGATCAGCACCGGGGTCAGCGGAATAATGTTCCCCGCCAGCAGGGCGATGATGATCAGCAACCCCTGCGCCAGGTTGGTCGGCATGATGAAGAGGATGGTCTTCTTCAGGTTGTCATAGACCCGACGGCCCTCTTTTACCGAGCTGGCGATGGTGGCGAAGTTATCATCGGTCAACACCATGTCGGCCGCCTCTTTGGTGACTTCGGTGCCTTTGATACCCATGGCGATACCCACGTCGGCCTGGCGCAGCGCCGGCGCGTCGTTGACGCCGTCGCCGGTCATGCCGACCACTTCGCCGTTATCCTGCAGGGCTTTAACCAGGCGCAGCTTATGCTCCGGGCTGGTACGGGCAAAGATGTCGTACTCCACCGCCGCCTTCGCCAGCGCCGCATCGTCCATGTGCTCCAGCTGGTAGCCGGTCATGGCCTGGCTGCTGTTGGTGATCCCCAGCATCTGGCCGATGCTCATCGCCGTCTGCGGGTGGTCGCCGGTGATCATTTTCACGCGGATGCCCGCGGTCTGGCAGGCGTGGATGGCGTCAATGGCTTCCGGACGCGGGGGATCCATCATCCCGGCGATGCCGAGGAAAATCAGTCCCTCCTGCAGGTCCTCATGGTTGAGGGTGGTGGCATCAAGGCTGGCCGGCTTACAGGCCGCCGCCACCATCCGCAGTCCCTGACGGGCGAAGCGCGCCATCTCCTCTTCCCAGTACTGCGCCTCGAACGGCACCGCGCCGTGGCGGCTCATCTGCTCGCGGCACATGGCGAAGATAACGTCCGGCGCACCGGTGATCAGCACCCGGGCATTGCCATCGATGTGCTGCAGGGTCGACATATATTTGTACTGCGAGTCAAAGGGGATCTTGGCCACCAGACGGGCCTCCACCGCCGGGAGCTGCGCTTTCGCCGCCAGCACTTTAAGCGCCCCTTCGGTCGGCCCGCCGGTGATCCCCCACAGACCGCGCTCATCCTGGGTAAGCTGGCTGTCGTTACACAGGTCGATGGTGCGCAGCCAGGTCTCCAGCACGGTGCCGGGCTGAACCTGCACGGGCTCATCGCTCCCCTCGAGGAAGATCCGCCCCTGCGGCTCGTAGCTGTCGCCTTCCACCCGATAGCAGCAGTCGGCGGTGATGATCGCTTTGACGGTCATTTCGTTCATCGTCAGGGTGCCGGTTTTATCCGAGCAGACCACGGTCATGGCGCCGAGGGTTTCCACGGTCGGCAGCTTACGAATAATCGCCCGCTTGCGCGCCATCGTCTGCACGCCGAGCGACAGAATAATCGAGATGATCGCCGGCAGTCCTTCCGGTACCGCGGCTACCGCCAGGCTAATCAGCGACAGCAGCAGCTCGCCCATCGGGATATCCCGCAGCGCGAGGCTGAAGATAAACAGCGCCACCATCATGGCGAGAATAATGGCGAAAATCGCTTTGCCGAGCTTATCCATCTGCACCAGCAGCGGGGTACGGTGCTTCTCAATACCCGCCATCATCTGGTTGATATGGCCGAGTTCGGTCTGTGCACCGGTGGCGGTCACCACGCCGACGCCGCCGCCGGCGCTGACGGTGGTCCCGGAGAAGACCATGTTCACCCGGTCGCCCAGCGGCAGATCGCCCTCCAGCGCGTCGGTGATTTTATCCACCACCGTCGACTCGCCGGTGAGGATCGCCTCTTCCACCCGCAGGTTGTGGGTTTCAATCAGGCGCATATCCGCCGGCACGCGGTCGCCGGCGCGCAGGATAACGATATCCCCCGGAACCAGGTCGCGCGTCGGGATAGTCTCATGCTTGCCGTTACGCTGGACGCGGGCATCGCTGGAGAGCATGTTGCGGATCCCCTGCAGCGATTTTTCGGCGTTACTCTCCTGGATATGGCCGATCAGGGCGTTAATCACCGTCACGCCGAGGATCACCAGGGTATCGACCCAGTGCCCCATGATGGCGGTCAGCGCCGCGGCGGCCAGCAGCACGTAAATCAGTACGTCGTTAAAGTGGGCGAGAAAGCGCAGCCAGCCCGGTTTGCCTTTCTTTTCCGGCAGCGCATTCGGCCCACAGGTATTCAGGCGCTCGGCGGCGTCTGCGGAACTTAACCCAGCGGCCTGGCTTTTGGTCTGCGCCAGCACTGCGTCAACGGTCTGCTGCCAGACCTGCCGTGGCGCGGTGTCGCCCGAGGGCGTCGTAAACTTTGGGTTATTCATCTTGGTCAATTTACATTTTCCTTATAAATTCCGTGAGTCGGAAAGCCTGAAATCATTCCTGGCCAATGAAGTAAAAGAGGGCAAAAATGCCGATAAAAATGTGAACCAATACAAGTCTAAATTTTTCGCAAAATAAAAATTTTGTGATAAGTTAATTCCACAAACCAACTATTACAGAATATTAATAAACCAAAACTAAACGAGGTAAAATATGTTTGGAATCTACCGCGGGCGCCGTCTGGCGCTGTACATCGCGTTAGCTATCATCATTGCTACGCTGGTGGGATATAGCACTTACAGTTTTGTAAAAGCGCTGGCATAATAATGACGTTAATTTACACCCGGCTGCAATTAACTTAATTACAAATTATTTCAGATTAATTAACATGAGAGCGAAAGGCAGGCGATAATATTTAAAATAGTCGTGTTATAGCGAGTAAAAAAACAAAGCATATTGCGTTAAGCATTATTTTACCGGACAATATGTTTTTTTAACTGATGATTAACATGACATGAAACATCCACTGGAAACGCTGCTCTCCGCCGCCGGGATCTTACTGCTGGCCCTGCTCTCCTGTCTGCTGTTGCCCGCGCCTTCGCTGGGCCTGACGCTGGCGCAAAAGCTGGTTGAGACATTCCATATGATGGATCTCAACCAGCTCTATACGGTGCTGTTTTGTCTGTGGTTCTTAGCGCTGGGCGCCATTGAGTATCTGGTGCTGCGCTGGGTGTGGCGTCGCTGGTTTTCCCTCGAGCGGTAAACCAGGAGAGGCGCGCCTCAGTGGGCGCGACTGTGGTTCTCTTTGCGGTAGGCGCCCGGCGGCTGATTGAAGGTCCGGGTGAAGACGCGGGTAAAGGTCTGTTGCGAATCGAAGCCATACTTCAGGCAGATATCGTAGACCCGCTGATCGGTGTCGCGCAGATCGCGGGCGGCCAGCAGCAGCTTCCTTTCGCGAATATAGCGCCCCAGGCTCTCCCCTTTGTACTGTAAAAACAGCCGTTGCAGATGCCATTTCGAATACCCGGCATGGCGAGCGATATCATCAATACGCAGCGGTTGATGCAGGTTATCATCAATCCACTCGACGATAGTATCAATCACCTGAGCGGAAATCGTCATATGCTCTCTCCTCTGATACTGCACTGGCGCTTAGCGCCACCAGGCGTTAAATGATTGCGTCTTATCGGCGACCCACACCGGCTCGCCCTGCACAGGCGTCAGCAGACGCCAGGCCCTTCCTTCGCTGGCAGCCGCCAGCCGTTGATACGGTTCATCCCAGCTGTGTTTCGCCAAAACGAATCGTCCTGCATGCCCAGGCAGCACCGCGCGAGCGCGCAGATCGTCGGCAGCCTGAGCCGTTTCATCCGGCATCATGTGGATATATTTCCAGTCCTGGTCATACTGCCCGTTCTCCATGATCGCCAGATCGACCGGACCGAACTCATCGCCTATCGCTTTAAAGTGCGGCCCATACCCGCTGTCGCCGCTGTAATAAATCTTTTGCTGCGGGGTAACGAACAGAAAACTGGCCCACAGCGTCTGGTTACGCTTCAGCCCACGGCCGGAAAAGTGCCGCGCCGGCAGCACGTGGACGGTGAGCTCGTCGCTGGCCGGTACCGCCTGCTGCCAGTCCGCTTCGGTAATCAGCGCCCCGTCCATTCCCCAGTAGCGCAGATGCGATCCGACCCCCAGCGGCGTAATGACCCGCTTAATATTCGGCAGTAAGGCGCGAATGGTGGCGTAATCCAGATGGTCGTAGTGATCGTGGGAGATGATCAGCAGATCGATCTCCGGCATCCCTTCCGCCCGCCACGGATAGTCGCCGGGGAAGGCTTTATTGATAAAAGAGAACGGCGCCGCGTAATCGCTGAACACCGGGTCGATCAGGATGCGTTTTCCCGCCAGCTGCAGGTACCAGGAGGAGTGGCCGAGCCAGACCATCACGTCCTGCCCGAGGGGCAGCGTCGCCAGATCGGTCTTCACCAGCGGCAGCGGTTGCGCGGGACGGGCGTTTTCCCGTTTGGTCATCAGGAAATCCCACCACGCCGCCAGCATATTTTTCTGCCCGGTGAACCCTGGCGTGGGCAATTGGTTATGGAACTGGCCGTCCCGGTAGTGGGGAGACGCTTCCACCTGGCTAAGCTGTGCCCCCTGCGGCGCTTTACCAAAACCGGCATTAAGAACAAACGGCAATGTCGTTGCTGCTGCGAGTAACATGATGGCGACCACGCTGAAAGTGACACGGTTCATATCCTGACCAGACAAAAGCCCCCATCCCGGAGGCTTTATGATATAACTTGATTATGAGTGAGTACGCACTCATTATTAGGAAAGCGATGAAAGTCGTCAAGACGATTTTCAATTTTTGCGTTCCGCCGTTGCAGCGACCTGGTCAGACGTGCCAAGATCGGCGGTTTGTTTAAACCTGCGTGAGGAAAAAAGTAGTGGCTCGTCCAAAGAGTGAAGATAAAAAGCAAGCGTTACTGGAAGCTGCCACCGCGGCTTTCGCCCAGTCCGGCATAGCCGCCTCGACGTCGGCCATCGCCCGCAGCGCCGGTGTGGCCGAGGGAACGCTGTTTCGCTATTTCGCCACTAAGGATGAGTTGCTCAACGAGCTGTACCTCGCGATTAAGCTGCGCCTGGTGCGCACAATGATCGCCGGGCTGGATCCGGACGAGAAGCGCCCGAAAGAGAACGCGCGCAATATCTGGAACAGCTATATCGACTGGGGCGTGCGCAACCCGATGGAGCACAAAGCGATCCGCCGGATGGCGCTCAGCGAGCGCATCACCGACGAAACCCGCCGCCAGGTAAAAGAGAGCTTTCCGGAGCTCAACGAAATGTGCCAGCTGTCGGTGAAAGAGATATTCCTCAGCGAGGCGTACCGCGCCTTTGGCGACGCCCTGTTTCTGTCGCTGGCGGAAACCACCATCGAATTCGCCAGCCACGATCCGCAGCGCGCCCGGGAGATTATCGCCCTCGGCTTTGAAGCCATGTGGCACGCCCTGCATGAGGCGGACGCCAAATGACCCCTGAGATGCTGCATCCCTGCGCTCACCGTATCGCCCTGACCTACCCGTTTACCGAACACTGCTGGCCCTTTGGGCCAGAGTACGACGTGTTTAAGGTCGACGGCCGCATCTTTATGATCACCATGACTATTCGCGGGCGGGCGCTGGTCAATCTCAAGGCCGAGCCGCAGAAGTCGCTGCTGAATCAGCAAATTTATCGCAGTATCGAACCCGGCTACCATATGAACAAGAAACACTGGATCACGGTGGTGCCAGGAGAGGATATTAGCGAGGATCTGCTGGCCGAGCTGATTGACGATTCGTGGCATCAGGTGGTGAACAAGCTGAGTAAAAAGGCCCAGCAGCGCCTGCGTCCGCGCTGATTTTCAGCCAAATGCGATAAGTGTTATCGCATTTTTCACCCTTATCATTTTGCGATCTTCGCTGTACTCTTCCTCTCCTGAACGCACCGGTAAGGTGCTGTAAACTGTGAGGAAGAGTTATGGATATCGTATCGGTCGCTTTGAAGCGCTATTCCACCAAGGCCTTTGACGCCACGAAAAAGCTGACTGCCGGGGAAGCGGAACAGCTGAAAACGCTGCTGCAGTACAGCCCGTCTAGCACCAACTCCCAGCCGTGGCACTTTATTGTCGCCAGCACCGATGAAGGCAAAGCTCGCGTGGCGAAAGCCGCCAGCGGCACCTACGTGTTCAACGAACGTAAAATTCTCGACGCCTCGCACGTGGTGGTGTTCTGCGCGAAAACCGCGATGGACGACGCCTGGCTGCAGCGCGTGGTGGATCAGGAAGAGGCCGATGGCCGTTTCGCCACCCCGGACGCAAAAGCCGCTAACCACAAGGGTCGCACCTTCTTTGCCGATATGCACCGCAAAGAGCTGAAAGATGACGATCAGTGGATGGCGAAACAGGTGTATCTCAACGTCGGCAATTTCCTGCTGGGCGTAGCGGCGATGGGTCTCGACGCCGTGCCGATTGAAGGGGTCGATTTTGCGATCCTCGATGAGGAATTTGACCTGAAAGCCCAGGGCTACACCAGCCTGGTGGTGGTCCCGGTCGGCCACCATAGCGTAGAAGATTTCAACGCTACCCTGCCGAAGTCGCGTCTGCCGCAGTCGACGACCATTACCGAAATTTAATTCCCTTCTGCCGGGAACGCCCGGGCCATGGCGCAGCAGCGTCTCGCCCGGGACTTTCTTCACCCACTCTTTCCCCCTCTTTTCTGCCGTTTGTGCCAAGTTTCTGGCGCTCATAATCCCGCTTGTGCCAGGAATAACGACTTTAGTGTGAACCAGACGATTTAATTAATTGATAAATAATACTTTTCATTTCTGGCACGCCCTTTGCTCTTAACAGATACCGCTATCTGGATGAAGGAGAAACCGGGTGAAACATATCTATGTGGCCAGCCACGGCCATTTTGCTCGCGGACTGGTGAACAGTTTGTCGCTGCTGATTGGCGACGAACACGGCGTTATCCCGGTCTGCGCCTATGACGAAGATATCGTGACCACCGAACAGCTGGAGCAAACCCTGGAGCATCTCATCGTCCAGGCGAATGGTGATGAAGTGGTGATCTTCACCGACCTGCTTGGCGGCAGTATCAACAATAGCGCCGTGAGCGTCTTGATGCGACATCGCAACGTTTTCGTGGTCGCCGGCATCAATCTGACTCTGCTGCTGGAGTTTCTGCTGTGCGAAGAAGCCACTACCGAGGCCGCGATTATCTACGCCACCAGCGCGGCGCGTGAATCCATTGTTTTCATCAATCCTCTAATAACACAACCATCCTCTGACCCACAGGGAGAATCTCATGATTAAACTCGTGCGCATTGATTATCGGCTGCTGCACGGCCAGGTGGTTTTTGCCTGGACCCGAGCGCTGGATATCGACCATATCATCGTCGCCAACGCCAAAGCCGCGGCGGATGCCTTCATTACGATGTCGCTTAACCTGGCAAAGCCAGCGGGCGTCACGCTGGACATCGCCACCGTTGAACAGGCGGCGGAAAAGCTTAACAGCGGCAAGTTGGATCATAAAAAAGTCATGGTGGTCCTTGGCAATACTGCGGAAACCCTCGCGCTAGTGGAAAAAGTCCCGGGAATTAGCGCAATTAATTACGGCGGTCTGCCACAGAAGGAAGGGGCAAGACAATTCGGCAAGGCCATCTATCTGACCGAAGAGGAAATCGCCCATAGCAGAGCGCTAAAAGAAAAAGGTATTCGGCTGGAGATGCGTCAGGTACCCGCCCACTCGGCTGAACTCCTTAACGACCAACTTTAACTTCGGAGGTCACTATGTTGCTCACCGCAACGTTACTCGGACTGATCGCTGCCCTGGGGATACTTGATGGCCGCCTGCTTGGGGTATCAATGATCGATCGACCGCTGGTGATGTGCGCCCTCACCGGTCTGGTCTGCGGTAATTTACATGAGGGGATTCTGATTGGCGCTACGCTGGAGCTTATTTTCCTCGGCAACGTCGCCATCGGCGCCGCGCACCCGCCAGATATCGTGACCGGCTCCGTATTGGCCACCGCGTTTTCGATCATGTCCGGTCGTGGTCCAGAGGCTGCGCTCACCATCGCCATCCCTGTCTCAATGCTGGCGCAGACGCTGGGAATCCTGGTGCGCGTGGTGAACGCCCGCTTTGGTCATCTGGCGGACCGCTATGCGGCACAGGGTAATACCCGAATGGTCGGCCTGATGCACCTCGCCGGTCCGACGCTACTCTATTTTTTAAACGGATTTCTACCGGTATTTTTTGCCATTCTGCTTGGTTCTTCGGCGGTAAGCTGGTTCCTGGAGGCCATTCCACCGGTGATAACCAATGGATTGATCGTCGCCAGTAAGATCCTGCCAGCGCTCGGCTTCGCCCTGCTGATCAGCATGATGCTCAGCAGCAAACTGATGCCGTACCTCGGTCTGGGATTTCTGATAGCGGCATATACCAAACTGGATATTATCGCCATCGCGCTGTTCGCTGTGGTGTTGGCATTTATCATCAGCCAGTTCCTTAATCTTAATCAGCAGGAGAGCTAATCATGAGCGAAATGACGCAAACTGTGACTGGCGCTACCCAGCCGCAAAGCGATGATGCAAGCCGCATCACCGCCCGCGATTTACGCAGCGTGTTCTGGCGCTCCTTTACGCTACAGGGCTCCTGGAACTACGAGCGCCAGCAGCATATGGGCTATGCCTTCGCAATGTCGCCAGCCCTGAAGCGCATCTATCAGGACCCAACGGAGCTGGGGCGCGCCCTGCAGCGTCATCTGGTGCTGTTTAACACCACGCCCCATCTCTCGACCTTTATCTTCGGCCTGTCGATTGCCATGGAAGAAGAGAACCAGCGTAACCCAGAATTTAATGAGGAGTCGATAAACGCGATTAAAACCAGCCTGATGGGGCCGCTGGCGGGCATCGGCGACTCCATATTCTGGGGATCATTAAAGGTTATCGCCGCCGGGATGGGTATCTATTTCGCCCAGCAGGGCAGCCTGCTGGGACCGATACTGGCGCTGTTAGTTTATAACCTGCCGCATCTTTTGTGCCGCTGGTATGGCCTGAAGCTCGGCTACCGGGCGGGTACGACCTGGCTGATGAGAATTTACCAAAGCGGCCTTATGGACCGGGTGACCTATATCGCATCAATTGTTGGCCTCATGGTCGTCGGCGCGATGACCGCCAGCATGATAGATATCACCACCCCGCTCAGCTTTACCGCCGGGCAGACCACCATGAAGGCGCAGGAGTTTATTGACAAAATACTTCCTTCGCTGCTGCCGCTGCTTTTCACCCTTGGGATGTACAAGTTGATCCGCAAGGGAGTCAATATTAACTGGATCCTGCTAGGAACCGTCGCGTTTGGCATGGCGGCCAGCGCGCTAGGCCTGCTTTAAGAAGAGGAATATCACCTATGCACGTAGAAGACTATATGAATGAAACACCCGCCTGTCTGCTCGCTATGCTGACGCAGACGCGGGAAGATCTCTGGCAGGCGGCAAAAGCGCTAACGGAGCGCGGCGTCACGCGTATTATCCTGACCGGCTCCGGTACCTCTTATCACGGCGCGCTGACCGCCCGCTCGTTTATGCAGCAGTGGTGCGGGCTACCCGTTGATGTCTACTGGCCTTTTCTGCTGGATGATTCGGCGCTGACCCTCAGCGACAAAGCGCTGGTCATCGGTATTTCTCAGGGAGGCGGCAGCCTCTCTACCCTCGCCGCAATGGAACGCGCCCGGGCAGCCGGGCATCTTACCGCTTCCATGGCCGGGGAAGCGCCAGCCGTTATCGACCGGGCGGCAGATTTGGTCTTAACAGTACCCTGTGGAGAAGAGCGGGCTGGCGCCAAAACCAAAGGGTATCACTGCACCATACTTAATCTGATGCTGCTGGGGCTTGCTGTCGCCAGTCGCCAGCGGCGCCTGAGCGATGAGGAGCGCAAGGCGCTACTCATCCGCATGGATACCACGTTTAATCATTTGCCGACGCTCATTGAGGCCTCGCAGGCGTGGGTTCTCAATCATGCCCGACCGCTTATCGACAGCGCGGACATTCGCCTGACCGGTCCGGCAAGGCTGTTTGGCACCGTTCAGGAAGGTGCGCTAAAGATGCTTGAAACGCTACGCTGTCCGGTTGCCGGTTACGAATTTGAGGAGTTCATCCACGGGATCTATAACGCCTTCGACGAGCGCTCTACCCTGATCATGCTCGATCCGTTTCCCGATGAGCGTCAGGATCGCCTGGCGGAAATACTTGGCGGCTGGACTCAGCATATTTATCGCATTGGTCCACAAGTCGAAAATAACGGCAAAAATATGCCCTTCGCATTTATTAACGATCCCGACTTTGCGGTCTTTGAATATATTATTCCGTTACAAATGGTTTGTGCCCGACTGCCGCCAGTGAAGGGCATCGATCCCGCAATACCGAAGGATCCGCATTTCCACCAGAAAATGAAAAGTAAACAACTCAATTAATTGACGCATAGTAAAAGTTATCCGCGTTTCAGCGGAGGACCCGTTACATCCCAAGGAGACCAATATGTCTATAGCTCATCAAAACGCACATACTATTATTCGCGATATTTTATCTAAGCAGCACATTGAGCGCGTATGGTTTGTTGGCTGCGGTGGTTCATTAACCGGTTTCTGGCCGGGGAAATATTTTCTCGATTGTGAAGCTAAAAAGCTGGCCGTCGGCTATGTTACCAGTAATGAATTTGTCCATGCGACGCCGAACGCGTTAGGTAAAAACAGCGTAGTGATCCTCGCCTCGCAGCAGGGCAACACCGCTGAAACGGTGGAAGCCGCCCGCATCGCGCGTCAGAAAGGCGCCGCCACTATTGGACTGGTATATACCCCCGGCACGCCGCTGTGCGAACACAGCGATTACACTATTGAATACTGCTGGGCGCGCTATCCCGAAACCGTCGATCCGACGCAGCAAAAAGCGGCATACAGCCTGTGGCTGGCGCTGGAAGTGCTTGCGCAAACTGAGGGATACGCCCATTACGATGAGATGGTCAGCGCCTTTGCCAGTTTTGAATCCGTGGTACGCGGCGCTCAGCAGCAGGTTCAGGCGGATGCGCGCCATTTTGCCGAAGCCTGGAAGACCGAAAAGGTCATCTACATGATGGGCAGCGGCCCCTCATTCGGCGCCGCGCATCAGGAATCCATCTGTATTCTGTTGGAGATGCAGTGGATTAACTCCGCCAGCATCCACAGCGGCGAGTATTTCCACGGCCCCTTTGAGATTACCGAAACGGGAACGCCGTTTATTTTATTAAAAAGCAGCGGCCGCACCCGCCCGCTGGATGATCGCGCGATCCGCTTTATCGAACGTTACCAGGGAAAACTGCAGATTATTGACGTGGAAAAGGTGGGAATCGACGCACTGCACGCCAGCGTGCGCGAATATTTCTGCGGCCTGCTGCACAACTGCGTACTGGATGTTTACAACCTGGCGCTGGCCACCGCTCGCAACCACCCGCTGACCACCCGCCGCTATATGTGGAAAGTCGAATATTGATTCGCTAACCGCCTGCCAGCCCCGGCGTAATTCTCCGGGGCTGCGTTGAGGATTACCAGCTAAAATCTTCAATACGTAATTCAAAAATATCGTGAATATAGCCAATTTCCGCTACCGGTAGCGCCACGTTATAGAGTATTTTCAGGCGCTGGAACGAGTGATTCACCATGGCAATAAATTCACCATGCTGGCGGGTAAATTGCTCAAGATCTTTATAATGGCTAATTTCATTACGCATTACCAGACGCTCAATCATACAGCTGAGATGCACATATAAACTGATAATTAAGTTATTATTAAAATGAAAACCAAGCGTATTTTGCCACTCAGCGATAATGGTTTCGATATGGCCCATGGTTTTTCCAGCATTCAGTATCGTCAGAGAGTTGACAACGTTATGCAGTGAAAACTCACGAACCATATTTTTATTAATCAGCGCAATTTGCTTTTCATTAAGATAGCCGCTTAAGAGCTGACTCAGATGTCGATGCCCCTGCTCGCCAAGTAGTTCCTCAATGCCAACCCAGGGCACTCCGGCCAGCTGCGGGTCGTGGGTACCCACGACCGCAATAACTTCATACTGGTGGAGCAACGATACCGCCGTACGACTGTTTTTTAAGCGCGTATACTCGCAGGCGATGATGTTAATATCAAAATCGTTGAGCAGGCTCTTCTCCATCAGATTTTTAAATTTAAATGCGGTACCGATACCTGTAATACAGGTCACCAGCAGCACACGCTCTTTTTTTTCTGCGGGCCAGAACACATCCCAACGCGACTGATTAAGCGGCACGATCTCTTCGGCGATTTGTTCGATGTTTTTTCCCAACGCGATCTCGCTGGCAACGTTCAGCGCCATGCGGGTCGTGACGTTATCCACCACTACCAGCGGGCCGTTAATCACCGACAAAAGCGCATCGGCAATCTCCTTGGTGTAGCCCATATCAATAAGCACCATCACACCCGCACGCGTGTCCGTATGCTGGAGATAATCAACCACGGCGCGACTGACATCGTTAAACGCCACCTCCATCGGCATATCCATGGCCTGGTAGATCTTCTCGCCAATCAGGCGGTTGGCAACGCCGGCAATGCTGCTGGCGGTCGAATAACCGTGGGCGATTATCAGCGCTTTCACTTTTCCGCCGCTGGTCGCATCGATAGCATTACTGACAATGGCGGTAATCGCCAGACGGTCAAGCGTATCGATGAGCAGATCGTATTTATTATTGACGACATCCAGTAGTTTCTCCGCGATGCGTTGCGCCAGCCCCGCCGAGGAGTCCAGCCAGCGCTGCATCACCAGACGCACGGGCTCAGCAACGCTGCGCGGCGCCAGAGGGAGGCTGGTGAGGTAGCGGCCGGTAAGATAAGCGAATTCGACATTTAGCTGAAGGTCATAATTGACAGCGATTGCTTTGCCCACATCTTCAATAAAGCGCAGCCGTTTGTCCTGCAGAGAGACCGTACTCTCCTGATTCATCAGCGCATCAAGATAGAGCGTCACGTTCTGATAAATAAGCTTTTCAAAGGTCCGCACGCTAATATTATCCTGAGCCAACTCCTCGCACAGGCTACAAATATTTTCCGTTAGCCGTTGGTATTCATGGTGACGACCAGAAAAAAGAGGCTGCGCGTCGCCATCGCGGTAAATCATAACCCGCTCGCTATTTTGCTGAAGGGTAAAAGGCGCATCCGCCAGTAATCGGTCGGGCAGCAAACCCGCTTTTATATGTAAAAGACCGCTATCACGTTCGCCAAATGTCCAGGCGCTGGCGCAAATATTGCGAATCAAATTTTCCAGCCCACCGACATTTCCTTCAAGCGTTTCACGCATTAGCTGGCTGACGATTTCGCCATCCAGCTCCAGATCGTGGTTCAAACGCTGGGCTTCACGGCGGAAAAAGTGGTGGATAAACGCCAGCCGCTCGAATTGGCCGCGTTCAGCGATCGGCAGAATTTTTACAATCACCGGAATACGGCGAATAAAGGTCGCCAGGAAGTGTTTTTCCAGATCCTCGGTTGAAGCAAAAATTAGCCGCACCGTGGCGCTGCGCTCGTCGGCGCTCTCCCCCAGCCGGCGCCAGCTACCGTTATCCATGAAATGAAACAACTTTTCCTGGCCTTCGGGCGGCAGCCGATGAACCTCATCGATAAACAACACCCCGCCGTTGCTGGTCTCGATAAGACCAGGAACGGCCTTATCGGCGCCGGTAAAGGCCCCCTTCGCATGACCAAATAACTTCGAGGTCAGTAGTTCTGGATTATTCGCGTACTCGGCGCAGTTAAATACGGTAAAAGGCGCATCGGCAGGTAAAATACCTTCATCTATTGCGTAGTGCCAGAGCTGGCGAGCTAGAAAACTTTTCCCGGTGCCAGTAGGGCCCCGCAGCAGCAGCGGCAGACCTGCGCCAGGGTAGCTGATGGCAGCCTTGCACTGGCGCAATGCTTCCTGCAGGCTGCCCTGCGCGCCAATCAGCTGCGCCAGACTATCCTGACGATCCGCGCACAGCGCCTGAATGGAGGCGTATTCGCCGTGCCGAACCGCCAGGCGGTGATGATCGCGCAGAACGGTAACGGGTAAAAACAGCACCGGGCGACCGTTCACTTTGACCACCCGCTGCTCGCGATGGAGATTATTCAGATGATGGCTGATGATGCTGCGTTTTTGCTTCAAGCTATCGGCGATGGCCATAGCGTTAAACTCGCCCAGCGCTTCCGCCGTCAGCGCTCGCCCGGCGATCCGTTGTTCTAGTTGGCGAAAAATCGACTCCTTATTCATCTCGCTCCCCTGTCAAAAGCGTAAAATTCGCTTATACGACAATTCGCGCAGGACGTCGCTGCCGCCAGCCACACTTCTTTAAAAACGCTTAATTTTTCATGGCTTAACGTTCCCCGCATGCCAGATGCGCTCGGCATAGCGGCCAATCACCGCCAGCGAGACGGCAAGGATCAGGAAAAACAGCACCTTGTGCATCCCGTTCCAGAAAAACTCAAAGAAACGGGTATAGAGATTGATCGCCAGGAAGGTTAGTCCGAAGCCGCGCAGCATTCCGTCATCGGTTTTCAGGCTGATAAAAATGCAGACGCCGGCCGCTACGGCAAACAGCAGCCCCCACGGCAGGAGTCGCGCCTGGCTCACCTGGTACCAGCTGTCTGCGTCGTAATTGCCGAAAATCGACATGATCCACAGCGCAATAAACAGGTACGTGAGGCCCATCGCCTTGCTGACGGTAAACAGCTGCCGCTGGCGAAGCAGGGATTGCGCGCCGTAGCAGAGCGCCAGCAGCGCGCCGCCGAACAGGACGAAGCGAATCGGGTAGTTCATGCCCAGCCAGTAGGCGCCCCACCCCGAGACGTAGCCGGTTTCCGCGCCGAACCAGTTGCCCAGCGCCAGCAGAAAAAAGAGCCACACCAGCCCGGAGCGGGCAATATAGCCGATGGCACCGTAAATCACGCATCCGGCCAGAAACAGCGGTGCGATATGGCCGCTGCCGTTATCCAGCCGTTCGCCAAGCTGCCATAGCGCCACCGCGGTAAAGACGACGCCCAGAAACAAAATCGCCTCGGTGCTGTAGTGCCACTGCGTCTCCCGCCGCTGGCGGCGAAAACCCCAGCCGTAGCAGACGACTGCCAGCAGCGCAGGCAGCAGGATCCGCATCAGCGCCGAGTGGCTGAACAGGCTCAGCAGCCACGCCACCAGCTCGCTGTCGGCGAACAGACTGCCCAGGGAAATCAGCACGCAGGCCAGCGCGGTCCAGAAGGCATAGCGGCTCAGGCGCCGCCAGTCAAAGGGGGAGACGCGCATCGTTTGCGCCAGCCGCTGGCTGTCCGAGGGGGTTAACTCCCCGCTGGCCTGCCAGGCATTCAGCGCGCGCTGAATAATGCGCTGCTCTTTTCGGGTTACGTTCATAGGCATTCCTTGAGACTGATGACAAACCTGTTTTCGCTAATATGCTCGCCTTTCTGCCGGGCAGCGGCTGTCGCCCTCCCCGGCCTACTTAACCATTTATATATCAGATTGTTACTCCTTACCGTAAGCCCGCGTAAGCGCAGCGCCGCCGAGCATGATATCAGGCACGGAGCCGCTTTATTGCCGGGTGGCGGCTGGCGCCTTACCCGGCCTACGGTCCGTATCAGCCAGCCGTTAACTTACCCACTAGTGCGACTGAAACTGCCGCTGTTGCGGCCTCAACATCGCTGAGACGTTCCCGGAAGGCCGGGGCAGCCCGCATGGATGCGGGCTGAGGGCCGTGTTTTGCACGGACGCTGCCTCGGCCCGACCCGAAGCCTGCAGGGATAAGTCGAAGGCACCACGCAGTGGCGATGTTGCTGGCCGGAGCCCGGGGGTACAGGGGGCGGCGGCGACTGGCCGCCCCCTGTGCGCTCCCTGCGCCGTAAGAGACATAACGCAGAAGACTAACCGGGAGCGCAATGTGCGCTGAAGCCACAGATAACATAAAAGACTTCCCGGCAGGGCTTTGCCTTCCCCCCTACTCCCGGAGGGAGAGGGAATCGTCCAGCAGCGCCGACCGGGCAATACCCGAAGATGGCACATTGCCAGCCATCTGATTCCCTGTGATTAATGTTGGTCCAGCCACGCCAGCGCCTGCTCGCCCGCCTCGTCCATCGGCAGGTAGACCAGCAGGCGCGAGCCGTTGCGCGGCGCCGAATACCAGTACATCTGCTGCAGGCTGAATCGCCCGAGCTGCGGGTGGTTAAAATGTTTAATCTGGTTTTCCACGCCGCGCACCTCGTAGCGCTGATGCCACAGCGCTTCAAACTCCGACGAGGCGGCGAAAAAGCGCGCCAGTTTGTTTTCCCACGCCGGATCGCCGCGGTGCTCGGCCATCGCGGCGCGGAAATAGGAGACGAAGGTCGGCAGCACATCGCGATTTTCGATCCGGCTGCGCCAGGTCTCATGGGTCAGATAGAGATAAATGCAGTTGCGATCTTCTTCCGGGAGGGTGGCGAAATCGATGCCCATCAGGCGGCAGAAGCTGTCGTTCCACGCCACAATATCAAAGTTCGGTTTCTGAATGCTGGCCGGCTGCGGCATCAGGCTGTCCAGCATCCGGCGGGTCCCTGGGCTGATGCCTTCGCACACCGTCACCTGGGTGGCTTCCGGCGGGGTCAGCCCGGCGAGCACGAACAGATGCCGGGTCTCCAGCGGACTGCACTGCAGGGCATTCGCCACCCCCACCAGCACCGCCTCCGACGGATTCACCTCCCGCCCCTGCTCCAGCCAGGTGTACCAGGTAACGCCGACGTCGGCGAGCATCGCCACCTCTTCCCGGCGCAGACCCGGCGTGCGCCGGCGGCCCACCCGGGGCAACCCCAGGCGCTGCGGATCGAGGCTTTCACGGCGGGCGCGCAGAAAGGCCCCCAGCTGTTTGCGTCGATCGTCCGGCACGGCGATCGTCGACTCCCGTTGCGGCATCGTGGTCATCACCCCTCCAGCATAGTAGTGCCAATACCAGTATAGACAGGAACTGGTACCCGTTTAATTTATCGGTAATGCTACGTCGGTCTGCTGAATGACGCAATGGAGAATCCCATGAATACGTCTGCTGTTTCACCCGGCCGCGCCGGTCTGTTGCTGCTGCTGAGCGGCCAGATGCTGCCGCTTATTGATACCTCGATCACCAATGTGGCGCTGGACGCCATCACCCACACCCTGGCGGCCAGCGCCACGCAGCTGGAGCTTATCGTCGCGCTGTACGGCGTCGCCTTTGCCGTCTGCCTGGCGATGGGCAGTAAGCTTGGCGATAACTATGGCCGCCGGCGCCTGTTTATGTGGGGCGTCGCCCTCTTTGGCATCGCTTCCCTGCTGTGCGGGATGGCGAACAGCATCGGCGCCCTGCTGGCGGCCCGCACCCTGCAGGGCGCCGGGGCGGCGCTGATTGTGCCGCAGATCCTCGCGACCCTGCACGTCACCCTCAAAGGCCCCGCCCACGCCCGGGCCATCAGCCTGTATGGCGGGATCGGCGGGATCGCCTTTATCGTCGGTCAGATGGGCGGCGGCTGGCTGGTGTCGGCGGACATCGCCGGGCTTGGCTGGCGCAACGCCTTTTTTATCAATGTGCCGATCTGCCTGCTGGTGCTGGCTCTGAGCCGCCGCTATGTGCCGGAAACCCGTCGCGAGACGCCGTCGCGGATTGACTGGCAGGGTACGCTGTACCTCGCGCTGATCCTCTGCTGCCTGCTGTTCCCGATGGCCCTCGGTCCGGAGCTGCACTGGCCGCTGTGGCTGCAGCTGATGCTGGTGGCGGTCCTGCCGCTGCTGTTCGCCATGCGTCAGAGCGCCCTGCGCCAGCAGCAGCGTGGCGACCATCCTCTGCTGCCGCCGCGTCTGCTGCAGTTGACCAGCATCCGCTTCGGGATGGCCATCGCCCTGCTGTTTTTCAGCGCCTGGTCCGGCTTTATGTTCTGCATGGCGCTGACCATGCAGGAGGGGCTGGGGATGGCGCCGTGGCAGTCCGGCAATAGCTTTATCGCCCTCGGCGTGGCCTATTTTATTTCGGCGCTGTATGCCCCGCGGCTTATCGCCCGCTACAGCATGGGGCGGATCCTGCTGACCGGTCTGGCGGTGCAGATCGCCGGTCTCCTGCTGCTGTGCGCCACCTTCTCCCGCTTCGGCGTCGCCACCAACGCCCTGACGCTGGTTCCCGCCACGGCGCTGATCGGCTATGGCCAGGCGCTGATCGTCAACAGCTTTTATCGGATTGGTATGCGCGATATCAGCGCCAGCGACGCCGGGGCCGGGAGCGCAATCCTCAGCACCCTGCAGCAGGCGACCCTCGGTCTCGGACCGGCTATCCTTGGTTCGCTGTTCCTGGCGCTGGCCCGTCGCGGCGGCGGAAACTATCCGCAGGCGCTGATTGATTTTCTGCTGGTCGAGGTGGCCATGATGCTGTTGCTGGGGGCGATAGCGCTGTGGCTACGCCATCATCTCAACCGACAGCCGGCGACGGTGGCCTCGTAATACCGGCGGCGGTAATTTGCATAATAGCTATCCAGCGGTCATCATACCCGCTGGATATTCAGGAGACGTTATGCAGGAATTAATATCGCAAATTGCCGCCTTAGGAATCGAAATAACCCCCACCCGCTCGCTGATGATTATCTTCGGCATTATCTTGTTCACCGCCGTGGTCGTGCATCTGATATTGCACAAAGTGGTCCTGCGCGCATTTGAAAAACGGGCGCTGGCCAGCAGCCATCTGTGGCTGCAAATCATCACGCAGAATAAACTCTTTCACCGACTGGCCTTTACCCTGCAGGGGATCATCGTCAATGTGCAGGCGGTGCTGTGGCTGCAAAAAGGCAGCGAGGCCGCGGAAATATTAACCACCGTGGCCCAGCTGTGGGTGATGATATATGCCATGCTGTCCTTCTTCTCGCTGCTGGATGTCATTTTAAAGCTGGCGCAGAAATTTCCCGCCGCCTCACAGTTGCCGCTGAAGGGCATATTCCAGGGAATTAAGCTGGTGACGGCGATTATTATCGGCATTCTGATTATTTCGCTACTGATAGGCCAGTCGCCAGCGATCCTGATTAGCGGGCTCGGCGCGATGGCCGCGGTGCTGATGCTGGTGTTTAAAGATCCGATCCTCGGTCTGGTGGCCGGTATCCAGCTCTCTGCCAACGATATGCTCAAGCTTGGCGACTGGCTGGAGATGCCGAAGTACGGCGCCGACGGCGCGGTGATCGATATAGGCCTCACCACGGTCAAGGTGCGCAACTGGGACAATACCATCACCACCATTCCGACCTGGTCGCTGGTCTCTGACTCGTTTAAAAACTGGAGCGGCATGTCGGCCTCCGGCGGCCGCCGCATCAAACGCAGCCTTAACATCGACACCACCAGCATTCATTTTCTTGATGAACAGGAGCAGCAGCGCCTGATCCGGGCGAAATTACTTAAACCCTATATGGATTCACGCCACGAGGAGATTAGCGCCTGGAACCAGCAGTACGCCGGGGAGCAATCGATCCTCAACGAGCGGCGGATGACCAATGTCGGCACCTTCCGCGCCTATCTGCAGGAGTATTTACGCCATCATCCGCGCATCCGCCAGGATATGACCCTGATGGTGCGCCAGCTGGCGCCGGATGCCAACGGCTTGCCGATCGAGATCTACTGCTTCACCAACACCGTGGTATGGGCGGAATATGAGGGGATCCAGGCGGATATTTTCGACCATGTATTCGCTGTGGTGGATGAGTTTGGCTTACGCATTCATCAAACGCCCACCGGCAACGATATTCGCGCGCTGACCGGCGCCTTCTCCCGCTGATCCTCAGACGCTGGCGCGGTCTATCACGCGCCAGTCCATCATCACCCGTTCGACGGCAGCGTCGGGATCGTCGATGCGTTTCATCAGTAGAGACACCGCCGTACGGCCGATCGCCCGGGAGGGCTGTTCGACGGTGGTCAGCTGCGGGGAGACCACTTCCGCCAGCTCGGTGCCATCGAAGCCGATCACCGCGATATCTTCCGGCACCCGCAGTCCGGCCTGGGCGATAGCCCGCAGCGCCCCGGCGGCGAGGGAGTCCGAAACGGCAAACACCGCATCGGGCTTCTCGTCTTGCGACAGCAGTTGCTCCATCGCCCGTTTACCGGCCGCCGCGCTAAGATCCTGCGCGTAGGTCACCTGCTGATACGCCAGACCGTGCACGTGCAGCACGCTTTTATAGCCGCGCTCGCGCAGACGGGCATAGCGATAGCTGAGGTCGTGATTAATGAGCGCGATGCGGCGGCGGCCGCTATCGGCCAACCGGGATACCGCCCCCTGAGCCGCCTCAACGTCGTTAATCCCGACGCAGGAGATGCTGCCGGTGTCGGCATACTCCGCGCACTGCACCCAGGGCGCGTCGCCAATCATGGTGGTCAGTTCCGGCAGGCTGGAGAGCGCGTTCATGGTAATAATGCCGTCGACCATTTTGCCGGAGAGCAGCTGCAGGCCCGAGGTCGAGCGGGCCAGATCCGACCCGGAGTTACACAGCAGAATGCGATAGCCATTCTTCTCCGCCTCTTCTTCTATCCCCTTCACCACCTCGGCGCAAAAGGGGTTAGCGATATTGGAGACCATCACCAGGATCATATTGCTGCGGGCGGTTCGCAGCTGACGCGCCAGCAGGTTCGGCTGATAGTTGCTCTCTTTGATCGCCTGCAGCACGCGCTCACGGTTTTTGGCTTTTACCGTATCGCTGTTGTTCAGCACCCGCGACACCGTGGCCACCGAGACGCCGGCCAGACGAGCAATTTTCTGAATAGACATAAACCCTGCACTTCCTGCGATAGAGGTGGATCCTGCAGGCTATCATAAATGACCTCTGATTGGCCTGCCAGCCTGGCGCGAAAGCGTAGCTCAGCGAGACGGTGTCCCGGGAAACTATTAATAATCAGGGCTTCTCTCCCGCCCCGTTAACGCGCATCCTTTTGCCGTTTCATATTCTCATTAGCGCAGGAGGCGCAACAGACCGCCTGCGCCCCATTTTTTCTTTTATGATTAAGGATGATATCCCCATGAGGCTCACCACCGCGGTTCTCGCCCTCAGCTGTGCCCTGGCAACGATCACCGGCTGCACCTCGTCAAAATCGTCACCGGAACGCCATGCCTACGCCTTCGTCGCCCACCGGTCCGATTTTGTCGGCGGCAACTTCACCGTCAACCGCCAGGAAAATTACCGTTTAAACCTGCCGACCTTTACGGCGATGTATGCCCGCGGACAGCAGGATAAAGCCGCTGGCATGAGCGAAAGCGATGCCCGCCGCACCGCGGAAGCCATCAAACAGCAGGCGGCGCAGGGCACCCGCACCGAGCACGCCTTCACCGGCAATGCCAGCGACAAATGGGATAATGCGATGGAAAATAAAGATGCCGTCCTGTTCGGCAACGAGCTCTCCGGTGCCTATCTCGACGGCTATCTTGGGGTGAAATAATCCTGCGCCCCACCTGCGCTCAGCGTTCGACGCTGACCCAGCGCTGTTCCTGATGGCTTTTGACGATCGCCTCGATGATGTACATCACATCGGCGCCGTCGTCGAAAGCGGCGAAGCGCCGGACCCCGGCCGCCGGCATCTTCCCGGCGCGCACCGCCTGATAAAAATGCCCCATCATATTCTTAAAGGCGTCCGGCCAGCCCTCAATATGGCCGCCGGGGTAATGGGCGCTGTCAGCGATTTCCGGCCGCAGCAGGCTCGGCTCATCGCTGAGCAGGCGATCCGGCTGCTCGCGGTGGCCGATCCACAGCCGCTGGGGCACTTCCTGATCCCAGGCCAGAGAACAGAGGCTGCCGTTAATCTCCACCGCCAGACGGTTTTTCCGCCCGGCGCTCACCTGAGAGACCATAAAGCTGCCTTTGCTGCCATCGTCAAAACGCAACAGCACCGAGCCAAAGTCCTCGGTATCGACAGGCCGCGTTTCATATGCCTGCGCCTCGTGAACGGCGCTGAAGGTCGCTTTGCCATTGACCGGCGCTTTACGCGTTGGCCAGACGATAGACAGATCCGCCATCACCTCGACAATCCGCCGACCGGTCATAAACTGCACGGTATCGCACCAGTGGGAGCCGATGTCGGCCACCGTCCGCGACGCGCCGCCCTGCGCCGAATCGACCCGCCAGTTGTAGTCGGTCTCCAGCAGCATCCAGTCCTGTAAATAGCTGCCGTGGGCCGCGAAGATTCTGCCGACCTCGCCATGGCGGATCATCGCCGCCGCCTGCTGGACCATAGCGAACTGGCGGTAGACGAAGCTGACGCCATGCACCACGCCGGCCCGGGCGGCAAGCGCCACCAGCTCCCGCGCCTCCTCCGCCGTCATACACAGCGGTTTTTCGGAGAAGACGTGCAGCCCGGCGGCGAGGATCTGCCGGTTAATCTGGGCATGTAGATGGTTGGGCGTACAGTTATGCACCACCTGCAGCCCCGGATGGGCCAGCAGCGCCTCCACGCTGTCGTAGGCATGGGCAATGTTCAGCGCTCGCGCCTTGCGCTGCGCCGCCTCAAGGCGGCTGTCGCACAACGCCACCACCTCGACATCTCCCAGCCGCCGCAGCGCCTCCAGATGCGCCGGGCCAATAAACCCTGCCCCGATAATCGCAACCTGAATCATGTTACTCCCTCCCGCCGGCGGCAAAGTCATCGAAGGCCCGTCCGGCAACGGGAATGATATGGCGGCGGATAAACTCGCTGCCCTCGCGCGCGCCGGTCTCACTATCCTTCAGGCAGCACTCCCACTCCAGCACCGCCCAGCCGGCAAAATCATATTCGGTCAGCTTACTGAACACCCCTTTGAAGTCGATCTGCCCGTCGCCGGGAGAGCGGAAACGCCCGGCCCGCTGCTGCCAGGGCTGGTATCCACCGTAGACGCCATTGCGCCCGTTGCGGCGAAATTCGGCGTCCTTGACGTGAAACGCTTTAATACGCGCATGATAGATATCGATATAGGTCAGGTAGTCCATCTGCTGCAGATGCAGGTGGCTCGGGTCATAGAGCATATTGCAGCGCGGATGGTTATCCACCAGCGTAAGAAAACGCTCAAAGGTCACGCCATCGTGCAGGTCTTCGCCGGGGTGGATCTCATAGCAGACATCGACCCCCTGCTCGTCGAAGAGGTCCAGCAGCGGCCGCCAGCGCCGGGCCAGCTCGGCAAAGGCCCCATCCAGAAGCGGCTGATTGTGCGGCGGCCACGGATAAAAAAAGGGCCATGCCAGCGCCCCGGAAAAGGTCGCGTGCGCCTGCAGCCCCAGGCGGCCGGAGGCTACCGCCGCCTGGCGCACTTTCTCCACCGCCCAGCGCTGGCGCGCCTGCGGATCGCCATGCAGCGCCGCCGGGGCAAAGGCATCAAACGCCGCGTCATACGCTGGATGCACCGCCACCAGCTGTCCTTCAAGGTGAGTGGACAGCTCGCTGATCACCAGCCCATGCTCCGCCAGGATGCCGCTGACCTCGTCGCAGTAGGTCTGGCTCGCCGCCGCCCGCTCGACATCAAAAATCGCCGGGTGGTTGCAGGGGATCTGCAATGCCTTGTACCCCAGGCCGGCGGCCCACTGCGCTATCCCCGCCAGGGTGTTGAACGGCGCCTGCGGCCCGATAAACTGCGCCAGAAAAATGCCCGGTCCCTTAATCGTTTTCATACACCCTCCTGAAAAATTAGTGCGGCTCTTTCTCGTTGTACTGGAAAGAGAAAAGGAAAATCAGCGCGATAACCGCGGCGGCCACCGCCGGGATCCACCAGAAGGTCACCCAGGCCTGAGGCACGCTCTGGCCGGCCACCAGATGGTTATACAGCGCGCCGGAGATCTGCGAGCCCAGCAGCATGCCGATCCCGTAGGTGAACATCACAATCATGCTCTGCGCCTGGCCTTTTACCTTCTCGCCCGCCACGCGGTCGGTGTAGATAAAGCCAACGACAAAGAAAAAGTCATAGCACACGCCATGCAGCAAAATGCCCAGATAGAGCAGGAAGCGCCCCTCCTCGCTGACTCCGAGAGCGAAAAAGGCGTAGCGGACGAACCACGCCGCCATGCCGATGAGCAGCATGTATTTCACCCCGAGGCGACGGAACAGCAACGGGATCACCAGCATAAAGACGATCTCTGACATCTGACCGAACGACATCGCGGTGCTGACATCTTTGACGCCGGCATCCGCCAGATACGACGCGGTATAGGCGTAATAGGTGCCTAACGGCACGGAAATTAAGGTGGCGCAGAGGGAGAAAATCAGGAAATGGCGGGTTTTCAGCAGCGCGAAGGCGTCCGCGCACAGCAGGTCGCGAAACTGAACCGGCATGCCTTTGGCCGGCGCCGGGGTGTGCGGCAGCGTCAGGCTGTAGAGCGCCAGCGCGACCGAACAGAGCGCCGCCAGCGTGAAGATGCCGGTGGTATCAGAGATACCGGTCACCCCGATGCAGATCCCGGCGATAATCCAGCCGATGGTGCCGAACACGCGGACCACCGGGAAGGTTTTATCGACATTGGCCAGGCTGTGGAAGGCGATATTGTTGGTCAGCGCCAGGGTCGGCATATAGCACAGCGTATAGCCGAACAGCAGGCCAATCAGCAGGGCGCCGTTCTGCGCCACCAGCGCCTGCGGGACAAACCACAGGATCGCCGCCCCGGCCAGGTGCATCACCGCCATCACCTTCTGCGAGGCGAAAAAGCGATCCACCAGCATCCCCAGCACAAAGGGAGACAAGATGGAGGCGATCGGCCCGGCGGAGAACGCATCGCCGATCAGCAATGACATCTCATAGCGGGTCATCACCAGCCCCAGGGTCACCGACCAGCTGCCCCAGATAAAAAACTGCATAAACATCATTAACGACAGCCGCGGCACCAGAAAACGGTGGCTCACGCGGACACTTTCCCGACCTTCTGTTGTTGTGACCATGT
Organism: Klebsiella pneumoniae; assembly: GCF_000742135.1. GTDB lineage: Bacteria > Pseudomonadota > Gammaproteobacteria > Enterobacterales > Enterobacteriaceae > Klebsiella > Klebsiella pneumoniae. Next base: position 1,116,728 of record NZ_KN046818.1, read on the forward strand.
TGCTCGCCCTCAGAAAAGTAATCGATTACAAAACAGCTCAAAACAAAAGTAATCGATTACAAAAAGAAGATCGCCAGGCAAATGCGCCGCCTGCGAAGAGGATCACAATAAAAAGGCAGGCAGCCCCGCCGGACGGCGGGGCATCTCGCTTACGCCGGGCGGCGCAGCAGTTTGAAGGCGATAAACAGGAACAGGATCCACACCGGCAGCAGGATCGCCGACAGACGCATGCCGTCGATAGTGCACATCAGCGCCAGGATCAGCCCAAGGAAAGCAATGCAGAAGTAGTTGCTGGCGGGCGCCAGCAGCGCTTTGAACTTCGATTCGCGCCCTTTGCGGCGCTGGGCGGCGCGGAACTTCAGGTGCGCCATACAGATCATGATCCAGTTCAGCAGCAACGTCGCCACCACCAGGGCCATCAGCAGCCCCAGCGCTTCATGAGGCAGCAGGTAGTTCAGCACCACCACCAGCGAAGTGATAATCCCGGAGAGCAGCAGGGAGTTCACCGGCACGCCGCGCTTGCTGACGCGGGCGAGAAATTTCGGCGCATTACCCTGCACCGACAGGCCGAACAGCATCCGGCTGTTGGAGTACACGCCGCTGTTATACACCGACAGCGAGGCCACCAGAATGACGAAGTTCAGCGCGGAGGCCACCAGGTTGCTGTCCAGATTATGGAAAATCATCACAAACGGGCTGCTGTCGGATTTGATCTCCACCCACGGGTAGAGCGCCAGCAGCACCACCAGCGAACCGATATAGAACAGCAGGATACGATAGACCACCTGATTGACCGCTTTTGGAATGCTCTTTTCCGGGTTTTGCGCTTCGGCGGCGGTGATGCCGATAAGCTCCAGCCCGCCGAAGGAGAACATGATCACCGCCAGCGACAGAATAAGTCCGTGCCAGCCGGTGGCGAGGAAGCCGCCGTGTTTCCACAGATTGTCGAACCCGGCTTTGCTGCCGCCGTGGCCGCCGAACAGCATCCACAGGCCGAAGGCAATCATGCCGATAATCGCCAGCACCTTGATCAGCGCGAACCAGAACTCCGCTTCGCCATACAAGCGTACGTTGACCAGGTTGACGGCGTTAATAATGATGAAGAAAGCCGCCGCCCAAACCCAGGTGGGCACGTCGGGAAGCCAGTACTGCATATAGATCCCGGCGGCGGTCAGCTCCGCCATCCCTACCAGCACGAACATCACCCAGTAGTTCCAGCCGGAGAGAAAGCCGGCGAACGGCCCCCAGTACTTATAGGCAAAGTGGGCAAAGGAACCGGATACTGGCTCTTCCACCACCATTTCGCCCAGCTGGCGCATGATCAGAAAAGCGACAATCCCGGCCACGGCGTAACCCAGTAAGACCGCCGGGCCGGCCATTTGAATCGCGGGACCAATGCCGAGAAACAGGCCGGTGCCAATCGCGCCGCCAAGGGCGATAAGTTGAATATGTCGGTTCTGTAAACCGCGATGAAGCGTCGGGCCACTTTCCGTGACGGTCTCCGACGACGTTGACGCGTCTTTCACGTCGTTCCCCTGTGTGTTTTTGTGAAGGGGCACCTTTTATCACTTAGGGGGGATTGTCGCAAGTTGCGTGGGGCGAGCGTCAGCCGCCCGCCCCGCTTTTTTTAGCGTCAGAAGTCGTAGCTCATTGAGACGCGGACGGTACGCGGATCGCCTTCGAACAGGTAAGTACCGGTATCGTCAATGCCAGACCAGTACTTCTCGTTGGTCACGTTGGTCACCCCGACGCGCCAGATCATTTCGTTCTGGTCGGCGTTCAGACGCATACGATAGCGCAGGCCTAAATCCAGGGTGGTGTAGCTATCCAGCTTCTTGGTATTGGCCGCATCGGCATACTGCGAGCCGCTATGATTGACGCGCGCGGTAGCGGTCAGGCCTTCCACCGGCTTGATATCATACTCGGCGCCGAGCACCGCGTAGAAGTTAGCCACCCCGATGGCATCTTTACCGTCGGTTGCGCCTTCAGCGGTTTTAGTCTGTTTGGCATCCAGCCAGACGGTACTGGCGTTAAGACGCAGTCCCAGCATCGGCTCGCCAAAGACGTTCATCTCTACGCCGCGGTTACGCTGCTCGCCGTCGAGGCCGTAATTGCCAGCGGTATCGGAAATGGCGTTCGGTTTTTTGATTTCAAACAGCGCCAGCGATCCGCCGATCGTACCGTAGTCGATCTTGACGCCCACTTCGTCCTGCTTCGAGTGCGCGATCCCGGTACTCTGCCCGGCATTGGCCGCCGTCGTCGGCGCCACAGAGCCCGGCTGCAGCGCTTCGGTATGGTTAGCATACAGCGACAGCTGCTCCCACGGCTTGTACACCAGGCCAAACGTCGGCATCCAGCGGCTTTGGGTATAACGCGAAGAGGTATCTTCCAGCCCGGTGGCGTTGCTGTAGTTGCGCACAACCACTTTCTGATGACGAGCAGCGGCGGTAAACAGCACTTTATCGTTAAAGAAGCCGAGGGTATCACTCAGCAGCCAGCCCTGCGTACGGCTGCGCGAGGTGACCAGCGGATCGTGGTAGTTGCCGCCAAAATAGGCGTTATCCGGCATCGCCACATCATGGTTGTCATAGATATTAGTGGTCGGGTTCCTGGCCGACATCCGCCAGGCGGTCGCATCGGTATGCACCTGCGCCGCATAGCCGAGGTTCACCTTATGCGAAATCGCGCCGGTATTGAAATCGCCGCGTACCCCGCCCATGCCGCTGATCGCGTCGATAATGCGGTTAGTATCCAGGCGGCCCACCGTCGCATCGCCGTTTTTATTCAGAAGTTTCGGCGCGCTGTAGGTACCAATTTCATGCGAATGCTGGCCGCCGAGGGCGCTGTATACCGTCCAGCTATCGGTCAGGTCATATTCTGCCTTCGCCATGCCGAACTCGCTTTCAATATCGCTATAGCCCCACTTCTGGCTGTAGTTTTTGCTGTTGTCCGGCAGCGCCGGAACGAAATCCACGCCGCTGATATTGACGCCCATCGTACCGCCGTGGAACGTTTTCTTCTGATAGCCGAAATCGAGCGAGGAGCGGAAACGGTCGCCGCGGTAATCAAGCCCCAGCGAAGCCAGCGTGGTACGGCGTTTATCATTATCGATAGCGCCTTCACCCTCGCGGTGCACCAGGTTGACCCGGGCGCCGAACTGGTTGTTGTCGCCGAAACGACGCCCCAGGTCGAGGGTGCCGCCCACCTGAGAATCAGAGGTATAGTCGACGCCAACGCGTGCGGTCGGCAGATCTTCCGCCCGCTTCGGCTCGAGGTTAATCATCCCGCCGACGCCGCTGCTGGCCGCGCCGTTAAGCAGGCTGTTAGCCCCTTTGAAAATTTCAACGCGCTCCAGCATCTGGGTGTCCATCACCTGACGCGGCACCACGCCCGCCAGGCCGCCCATCGTCATGTCATCGCCATCGAGCTTAAACCCGCGGATTCGATAGGTCTCGGCGAAGTTGCCGTAGCCCTGTACGGCCTGCACGCCAGCGTCGTTACTGACGACATCGGCGATAGTTTTCGCCTGCTGATCCTGAATCAGCTTCGAGGTATAGCCGATGACGTTAAACGGGACGTCCATCGCTTTTTGTTCGCCAAGCATCCCCAGACGGCCGCCGTGGGCGATCTGGCCATCGAGGAATGCCGGAACCACCAGGTCGCCGCCGGATTTAAAATCGCTGGTTTCGTTAGCCTCGACGATGAGGGTCTCTTCGCCAGGCTGCTTCGCGGCGGCAGCTTCCGCGGCCATCACCGTTTGACTGGCGGCGCCGATGGCTAAGGCCAGCAGCGTTTTACGCAGCGGGAAGGATGAATAGTGCGTGGTGTGCATAATTTGCCCCATGGATGAGGATAAATGAATCAAAGGGCCCGTCGCCGGACCCGTTATTTTTATTGCGCGTTCAGGTCGATACGTACGACGCTGTCCGGGCCTTTAGTGGAGTGGTCTTTATTGAAGGGCTGTTTGACGGTGACAAACAGCGTCTGACCATCGGCGGAAAGCAGCAAGCTGTTGGGATTGGCCGGCAGCGCCCAGCTTTTCTTCAGCGTGTAGCGGCTGGCGTCAAGGCTGATGACCTTGCCGGATTCACGCTGTGAAATATAAATTTCGTGGCGTTTCTTATTGAACTGCACCGCCAGCGAATCGCCGACGTCGAGCTGTTTAAGCAGCTTGCCGCTGTGGATATCCAGCACCAGAGTGGTTTTCGCTTTCGAGTTGTCGGTCACGAACAGACGGCCGGTGTCGCTATCTTCGGCCATATTAAGCAGCAGCGCCGGCTTGTCGCCCAGCGGCTTCCAGCGCTGTTCAATGCGTTGGTTACGCGGGTTGATCACCAGAATTTCACCGCTGCCGTTAGCGGCGTACACGCGACCGGTTTGCGCGGAGTAGTGCAGGCCGGTCATCCATTTACCGGTATTTTTAATCCGCGTTTTCAGCTTCAGGGTAGTGGCGTCAACCACCCAGATTTGCGCCGGGTCGGCGACCGCGCCAACGTAGAGAGTATTATTCAGCAACAGCAGCTGACGGGCCCCATAAGGGCGACCTTTTTCATTGCGCTCGCTGAACAGCAGGCGGTTTTTTACCTTGCCGGTGGCGGTGTCGATAGCGCTGATGCCGCCGTCCAGCGAATTGCTGACATACAGCGTTTTACCCTCCGCAGAGAGCTGTAAAGCGAAGTTTTTCAGATCGGTATGCGTCAGGCCGATGGTATTGAGGGTGTGCGGATCCAGTGTGTAAACCGCCCCGCCCTGTACATTTTTAAAGCCTTCAGCGCTGGCGACGTACAGCGCATCACCCTGCGGGCTTAACGCCATCTCGTACAGCCCTTCCGCTAGCTGGCGCTGCAGCGGTTGCGCCACGTTAGGGACTGGCGAGTCGACAACCGGTTGGGAAACGGCAGAGGAATGAGGCGTCGCGCAGCCGCTTAACGCCGCGCTGATGGCCAGCGTCAACGCCGGAAGTGTGTATTTCATTGGATCAACCCTATAAAAAATCAATGACCCGATGGACGCGCAGCGGCCGATATTGTGTGTTTCCAGCCTGCTGTCTTTACGTCACCCTACGCCTTCGCGACTCTTAGTGAACGACTCACTGGCGCAGCTCGAACCTTGCCAAAATTACGAATGAAAAAGAGAATGAGAACTATACTCATTATCTAATATCAAACAAGTCCTGGCGGGCAAAAAAGATAATCTGCTGATTTTTTTTACGGCAATGGCGGATTAGGAGGGGAAGAAAGGATCCGTGACGGGAAAAGCGTCCCGGAAGCGATGCCGTGCACCGCCCGGATTGCAGGCCAGAAGGCACACAATGTGTTGCCTATCTGGCGCAAAGCGACACACGACAGCGCTATGTCGCTGAACGGCGATTAATAGCGCACCATCACCGACTTCAGCTCCGTATAATCATCGATAAACGCGCTGCCGAATTCGCGCCCGATGCCCGAGCCCTTCATGCCGCCGAACGGTACCGCCGGGTCGAGGAAGGTATGCATATTGACCCATACGATGCCGGCCTCAATCGCCTCCGAGTAGCGTAGCGCCTGACGAATATTATCCGACCAGACACTGGCCGCCAGGCCATACGGTGAGGCATTCATCCGCGCCAGCGCCTCTTCTTCACTGCGATAGCCGATAAAACTGCACACCGGACCGAAGGTCTCCTCGCGCATCAGGGTGCTCTCTTCGCTGCGCACTTTGACCGCGGTCGGCTGCAGGAAATAGCCCTCCCCCGGCAGCGCTTCGCCGCCGCAGACGATGGTATCCCCCTCGTCGCGGGCGGTCTGAATGAGCCGCAAAACTTTGTCATACTGCTGGCGGTTGGCCAGCGGCCCCATCAGCGTCCGTTCATCCAGCGGCGACCCCGGCGCAAAAGCGCTGAGCTTGTCTTTCAGCAGCGCCAGTACCGCATCCAGTTTTCCCTGCGGCAGATAAAAACGTTCCGCAGCGGCGCAAATCTGCCCCTGGTTCAGGTAGCCAGCTTCAATAATGCCGTTGACCATCGCCTCCGGCGTCAGGTCATCGAGGAACAGCGCGGCGTTTTTGCCCCCCAGCTCAAGGGTCACCCGTTTACCTGACGCACTGGCCGACTGCTGGACTTTTTCACCGGTGGCCACCGAGCCGGTGAAGCTCACCTTGGCGCAGGCCGGATGCGTAATCAGCCGTTGGGCAATCTCGCCGCCGGCGCCGTTGACCACGTTAATCACCCCATCCGGGATACCCACCGCTTTTGCCAGCTCCGCCACGCGCAGCAGCGTCAGCGGCGTATATTCGCTCGGCTTGAGGACGATGGTGCAGCCGCAGACCAGGGCCGCCGCCAGCTTCCAGATGGCAATCATGATGGAGAAGTTCCACGGCACGATGCCAACCACCACCCCCAGCGGCTGGCGGCGGGTAAAGGCGGTATATTTCTCCCCGGCTATCGATGGCAGCGAGACATCCAGCGTTTCACCGGTGACTTTCCCCGCCCAGCCGGCGAAGTAGCGCAGGAACGCCACCGACTGGTCCAGCTCGAGCATCCGCGCCAGCGTGATAGTTTTGCCGGAACAGAGACTTTCCAGCTGCGCCAGCGCTTCGCGATGCTCTGCCAGCGTGTCCGCCAGCTTCAGCAGCAGCGCGCCGCGCGCCAGCGTCGGCATCTCGCGCCACTGACTAAACGCCTGGCGGGCGCTCTCCATAGCGCGATCCGCCTGGTCACTATCCGCCGCGGTGACCTCGGCAATCGCCTGCCCGGTCGCCGGGTTGATCACCGCGAACGGCGCGCCGCGGCCCGCCTCACGTTGACCGGCAATAAACTGCCCGTGCGGCTGGCGTAAGAAGGCGGTCACTTCCGCCAGTAAGGTTATCTCGCTCATCGTCAGCACCCGTTTTTCAGCAAAGTTAACCCATCACAGCACGGCTTCCCGCCGCAGCCTATCGTTCTAAAGAACGTCATTCTTCCGGACGATATTCAACGCCCGCGCGGCGTGCTGTGATGAGGGTCTTGAGCCAGGCAAGACCACAGGGTAACGCGATGAACATCAAGATCGATGCGCTGAACTACTACGGCGCGACGAAGAAATATCACCTCCATTTCCCGGCGCTACGGGAAGATATTGAAGCCGATGTGGTAATTATCGGCGGCGGCTTCTCTGGCATTAACACCGCCCTTGAGCTGGCGGAACAGGGGATCACCAACGTGGTGGTGCTGGAGGCGCGCCATCTCGGCTACGGCGGCACCGGGCGCAACGGCGGCCAGGTGATGGCCGGTATCGGCCACGATATCGAAGCGGTAAAAAAGCACGTCGGCAAAGAGGGGCTGGAGACGCTGTTTAAAATCGCCAACCTCGGCGCGGGCATCATTCGCGAACGCATCCGCAAATACAACATCGACGCCGATTTCGTGCCCGGCTACGGCTATCTCGCCTATAACCAGCGACAGCTTAAAACGCTGCGCCAGTGGGAGAAGGAGTTTAAAGCCGCTACCCCGGATGAAGAGATCGAACTGTATACCGGAAAAGAGGTGCAGCAGGTGGTGGGCTCCGAGGTCTACTGCGGCGCGCTGAAACATATGGGCGGCGGCCAGATCCATTCACTCAATATGCTGCTCGGTTCGGCGCAGGCCGCCCATTCGCTGGGGGTGAAGATTTTCGAATCCTCGCCGGTGGTGGAAGTGAATTACGGCAAACAGGTGCGGGTACGCACCGCGATGGGCAGCGTCAAAGCCGCCAAACTGCTATGGGCCTGCGACAGTTTCCTCAACAATATGGAGCCGGAGATCTACAACAAGACGCTGGTCACTTACTCCTACCAGGTGTCGACCGAGCCGCTCTCCGATGAACTGATCGAGCGCATCAGCCCGCTGCGCGGCGCCTTCAGTGATATTCGCCCGGTAATTAACTACTACCGCGTCACCCGGGAAAACCGCCTGCTGTTCGGCAGCGCCACCCGCTTTGTGGAGTATACGCCGAACGATTTCGCCGCCTGGAACCGCACCTTGCTGGCGGAGGTCTTCCCCTATCTCAGGGATGTGAAGATCGATTTTGCGTGGGGCGGGCCGATGGCCTGTAGCGCCAATCTGTTCCCGCAGATCGGCACCCTACGCGATCACAACAACGTCTTTTACGTCCAGGGGTACTCCGGCTTCGGCGTCACCCCGTCGCACATCGTGTGCAAAATCCTCGCCGAAGGGATCAACGGCGGTTCCGACCGCTATCGCCTGCTAAGCAGCATTCCTCACGCGACCATCCACGGCCGTGACAGCCTGCGTCTGTTATTAGTCACGGCCGGAAAACTGATGCATCAAACCGCCGGTTTCTGGAAAGGCCGGAGTTAACCAGGAGAACGCTATGCACGCTTTTAAACTTAAACACCCGGTACCTGATCTGCAGCCGATCGGCAGCGTCAGCCTGCTCGGCGCGACGCCGACCGCCGGCGACCCGCAGGTAGCGGGCGCGATGATCTACGGCGAGCCGCAGGACGCCTTTACCTGCGGACTGTTTTCGTCCACTGAGGGGAGCTTTACCATGACCTATCCGTTTACCGAGCACGCCACCGTGCTGGAGGGCGAAGTGGAGCTGACCGTCGCCGGCGGCGAGCCGCAGCGCTTTGCGCCGGGTGACAGCTGGTTTGTTAAACAGGGCACCGAAGTGGAGTGGAAAATTCTGACGCCGCGCTTTGTGAAGCACTACCTGGCGAACGTCGAGACCCGCTAACAAACTGATAATGCCCGGCGGCGCATTACGCCTTCTCCGGGCTACCAAATCGCACAGCGCTGTAGCCCCGGTAAGCGGCAGCGCCACCGGGGGGGTTGAGGCCAAATTAAAGGCAGGCCGCACGGACCGTAGGCCGGATAAGGCGCAGCCGCCATCCGGCAGAAACAGGCGCAACGTGGCAAGACGGATGGCCCCGGTTTTCGGGGTCATATTGTTTATCCGCCGCGACATTCATCGACTGCGTCACAGAATCATGCGCCGCCCTCCACCTTCCGGACGATATTCGTTGAGCAGGATGCCCGCCTAAATTATGACTATCCGGGAGTGGCGCTGGCTATTCCCTGCCCTACCCCATTATTGTGCAGAGGTTGACTATGTTTAGTAACAGACTCGCCAGCCATCTTGAGCGCGGCGTCGTCGGCTTCCCGACCACCCTCGCCAGCTCCGTCGGGCTGATCATGGCCAGCCCGGTGATCCTGACGGTCACCAGCGGCTTCGGCATGGGCGGCGATACCTTCGCGCTGGCGGTGCTGCTGGCCTTTATTATGATGCAGGCGCAGGTCACCACCTTTGCCGAGGCGGCGACGCTCATTCCCACCACCGGTTCGGTGTACGACTATATCTCCTGCGGCATGGGCCGCTTCTTCGCTATCACCGGCGCGCTGTGCGCCTATCTGATCGTCCATATCTTCGCCGGGACGGCGGAGACGATCCTGGCGGGCATTATGGCGCTGGTGAACTTCGAGTCGATTAACGCCCAGATGGCCGCTCACCAGAATACCTGGATGGTGGGCGTCGGCATGGTGGTGATTTTCGGCTTGCTCAACGCCATCGGCGTGGAAATCTTCGGCAAGGTCGAAGTGGTGCTGACCTTCGGCATGTGGACCACGCTGACCATTTTCGGCCTGTGCGGCATTTTTATGGCGCCGGTGACTCATCTTTCCGGCTGGTTCGGCACGCCGCTGAACGTTAGCGATATCAACGGCCTGTTCGGCTATATCGGCATGGCGATGTTTATGTTCGTCGGTTGCGAACTGGTGACGCCGATGGCACCGGAGATCAAACAGGCCCACCGCACCATACCGCGGGCGATGGCGCTGGGCCTGCTGGGGGTCGCCAGCTGCATGTTTATCTACGGCGCGGCGATCAACCGCCAGGTGGAGAATACCGTGCTCGACGCGGCCAACAACGTCCATCTGCTGGATACACCGATGGCGATCCCGGCCTTCGCCGAACGGGTGATGGGCCACGCCGGCCAGTACTGGCTGGGGGTCGGGCTACTGTTGGCCGGCTGCGCCACCATCAATACGCTGATGGCCGCCGTGCCGCGTATTATCTACGGCATGGCGCTGGACGGCGCGCTGCCCCGTTTCCTGACCTGGCTGCATCCGCGCTTTAAGACGCCGGTGATCGCCATTGCCATCGGGGTGGCGATCCCCTGCCTGCACGCCTGGTATCTGAACGGCGATCTGGACCGCATCGTGCCGCTGATCCTCGCCGCGGTCTGCGCCTGGGGCGTCGCCTATCTGCTGGTTACTCTGTCGGTGGTGATGCTGCGCATTCGCCGCCCGGACCTGCCGCGCGCCTACCGCTCGCCGTGGTTCCCGCTGCCGCAGATTATCTCCAGCGTCGGGATCATCATCGCTATCGTCAATATCACGCCGCCCGGGATGGACAGCCGCCAGGTGCTGGTGCCGTTCGGCATAATGCTCGGCCTGACCGCCGCTTACGCCCTGTTCTGGACGGTGTGCGTGCAGCGCGTCAATCCGTTCAAGCCGCTGGTAGTGGAAGAGGTGGTTGAACGCGCCATCAACAACTATGAAAAACAGACCCGCGGGGAGATGACGCCAGATGTCCTCCGTCCCCTGGTTTGAAACGCCGTTAATGAACGCGGTGCAGCGCGATCTGGCGGGCTGGCCCAGCGAAAAGCTGAGCGAACGCAGCGCGCTGCTGCGCTTGAACGACGCCACCGCCGTCACCTTCAGCGTGCGTCAGAAGCGGCTGTTTATGGCCAGCATTCACAGCTGCGAGTTTGTCGTCGAGGGGCCGGTTACCCGGCCCGCTCGCGGCAAGATCCGCGCCCACCAATCCGGCTGGCTAAAATGCCTGCCAATCCGTTTTATCGGCAGTAAAGAGAGCGCGGAACTCGCCGGCTATCTCAACGGTTTTCCTAATCTCCAGCAGACCTTAAGCGAGCTGGACTACCGCCGCTTTTCGTTGACCTTTGACGATAGCGGCTGGCGCTGCTGCATTGAACCCTGGGCCGCCAGCGAAGTGGTCTGTAAAATGCCGCCGCTGCGCCGTTATCTGCGGCTCGAAGCGCAGCAGCGGATGCTGCTGCTCAGCGTACTGGCGATGATTAATCAGGCGGTAAGTCAGTGGATGCGCGGTGAAATCGCAGAAGAGAAAGCATTGACTTCCCCGCCATCACCGCGGGGAAGCTGAGGTGGTTTATAGCAGACCAAACTGCTGCGCCAGCCGATCGATGGCCTCGCGCTGGAACTGCGCAAATGCGGCGCGCGGCTGCTGCTGCTGAATAAATTCCAGCAGCGGATCCTGAACCTCGGTGCGCACGCCGCTCAGCGTTTCCATCACCGCCAGGCCGCAAAACGGCACGTAGGACTCGGCGTAGCCGCCTTCGTGCACCATCACCAGTTTCCCGCCGCACAGGCGATCCGCCGCCTGCTGGACCTGTTCGGTCATCGCCCGGAAGCTATCGCTGTGCAGCTGCATCCGCGCTAATGGATCCATGGCGTTGGCGTCATAGCCGCAGGCGATAATAATCAGCTCCGGCTCAAAACGCGCCAGCGCCGGAATAACGATAGTTTCCAGCGCATAGCGCCAGCTGTCATCCCCCGCCCCGGCCAACAGCGGAATATTGATGTTGTAACCTTCGCCCGCGCCCACGCCGCGATCGTCCTCGCCGGCGTAGCCCGGCGGGAAGCAGCCGTCCTGATGCAAGGAGATAGTCAGTACGTCGTCGCGCTGCAGGTAGATATGCTGGGTGCCGTTACCGTGGTGAACATCCCAGTCAATGATCGCCACCTTGCCCAGCCCCAGCTGCGCTTTCGCTCGCTCGACGGCAATGGGAATATTGGCGAGGAAACAAAATCCCATCGACTGATCCGGCAGGCAGTGGTGTCCGGGCGGGCGCGACAGCGAATAGGCGTTATCCAGCTCCCCCTTCAGCACCGCTTCCACCGCCGCACAGGCCAGCCCGGCGGAAAGACAGGCAATTTCATAACTGCCCGGCCCCAGCGGCGCCTCTTTGCCGAGCATGCCGCCGCCGTTATCGCTTATCGCCTTGAAGCGCTCCAGATAGCTGTCGGGGTGGATCCGCCGCAGGTCCTCAAGGCTCGCCGGCGCCGCGCTGCGCAGCGCCAGCTGCGGCGTCAGCCCGGAGACATCCATCAGGTTTTTCATCCGCCGTTTGGTCTCTGGCGATTCAGCATGACCGCCGCCGGCGGGCGGCTGTACCCACCCGCCCACCGGCAGCGTCACCGCGTGCAGACCGGTACTGTGCCAGAAACAACGTTCATCAAAGAAGAAACCGGTTTTTCTTTTCACTCTATCCTCCCGTGGGCTAAGCCTTCCCGGCGGCGGACGCCGCCACAATTAAAATCAGTGACAGCAGCGCGCAGACGCCTGCCGCCGCCAGCAGCGGGTCGGCGCTGGCGAAGTGTTGTAGTAAGGCCCCCGCAAGCGCCGGGCCAGCCGCCATGCCGCCGCCGATCACCAGATTGATGCTGTTCATCAGCCGACCGCTGTTATCGAGCCCGGCCACGCGGGCGAGAATAAAGGGCAGCACGAAGGTCCAGGTGAACTTAAACAGCAGCGCCGCGATGGCGTAACGCACCAGCAGCGGCTGGCCGATCAGCAGCCCAACGCTGACGATCAACAGGCCGTAGCCCAGCCACACCGGTAAACGATCGGCCCGCCGGGTGCCGCGCAGGGCCGCGCCGCCGGCGCCGATAATGCCGCAAACCGTCGCCGCCGCCAGCACCAGACCGACCTGCGTCGGGCTCAGCCCCGCCGCGCTGCCGATGGTGCCGATAAAGGTCCACACGGCGCTGAGGCTGATATAGAAAGTGAGCACCGCCAGCACCGCCAGCGCCTGACGCCACAGCGCCGTCGACGGCTGCTGGCGGGAGACTGAAAGCGGTTGAAAGCGCGGAGGGAAAGCGGATACCAGCGGCAAACAGCAGAGCATGATGGCGGCGAGGATCAGATACACCACCTTCAGGCCAAAGGTCGCGAACAGGCCGGGCAGCGCCAGCAGGCCAAGCATCCCTAACAGCAGTTGCCCGAGCACCCAGAAGGCGTAGACCCGCGACGGGTTCGGCGTTCCGGCCGCGCAGCTGATGCACAAAATCATCAACGTGCCGCCCGCCAGCGAGGCGATAAAGCGCGCCGCCAGCAGCGTCTCATACTGGGTGACCACCGCCGAGACGAGGTTGGCGGCCAGAAACACCACCCCGGCCGTCAGGGCAACCCGCCGCCAGTCGAGGCGGCTCATCCACCACCACGCCGGGAGCGTCGCCAGGCTCATCGCCCCCAGCTCCGCTGAGAACAGCCAGCCGATCTGCCCGGGTTTTAGCTGCCATTCGCTGGCCAGCTGCGCCGCCACCGCCGGCGCGGTCATCAGAATACCCGGCGCAATAGCGGCAAAAATCACGATCGCCGCCAGCAAACGCAGGGACACCACCAGCCCGGCGGGCCGGGAAAGCGCATTATCAGTGAGAGGTGTACTCGACATCGTAGGGCGTGCTCCGGTCAAAAAAGCCTCCCCCCGGAGGATCCTCCAGGGAGTGATACCCACAGGCATCAGGAAAACGCCGTGCTGCCACGGCGCGCGCGGGATGCGAAAGTCAGATTACAGATGCAGCGTACGCTGAGCGGCCGGCATCCAGGTTCGGGAAACCAGTTCGGTACGATTGACCACTTCGGTCTTGGCGAAAATATTGCGCAGGTGCGTTTTCACCGTCGAGAGCGAGATATCCAGCTGGCGGGCAATCAGCTTATTGCTGGCGCCTTCGCGCACCATGCCGACGATTTCCCGCTCTTTCGCCGTCAGGATGGCGGGCAGATCATCTTCTTCCTGCAGGCAGTCGCGAATGGCCAGCTCTACCAGCGGCAGCACCGCCTGGGCCCGCTGGCGCTCTTCGCTGGAGAAAGGCACGTCGCGCATCAGCGAGATACCGGCGACGATCCGCCGCTCGCGGCGGATAAAGATCTCGGTCATGTCGCGCACGTTATTCGGCAACATAAATTCATGATAGTAATGCCGGTTGCGGTCGCAGAGCCGCGGCGTCATCGCCGCCACGGTGGTGTTCTGGTGGCTAAAGTGCGACGGCAGAAGCGGATCCAGCGGCTGAAAGTTTTCCAGATATTGTTGGTGCGTATTATCGGAAATATTATGCAATATATAGTTTTCGGGTTTTAAACGATTATTTACTCGATAAAACACCGCTGAAGTTAGTGGAATTAACTGGGAAATAGTCTGTAAACAACGGGCTATTATCGCATCATTACGGCTGGCTTTTAACAAAGCAGACATGATAGGGCCTCCCCGTCGAGATGATGGTACATGACACATGGATGACTACTGATAATTGAAGCATACATTTCACATTTAAGTAACACAATCATTAACATATTAACAATGTGATAGCCGTTACAAAATTTTCAGCAATACATTGTTATATAAAGCATTTAAAAAACACCCCGGCCATGCTTTACGATAGCGGCGTTAAAACATAAACAAATAAGATTAACACCCGGCGTACCTGCCCCTGGTGATAAAAAAACCCTATTCCCGACGCGTGATTCTCATCCTAAAGAACGATGGATTTTTGTTTTTTTTCACTTATACCCTTAACAGGATGCATTTAATTTTCGCCGCGGCTTAATCATGTGATTACGCCTGACCCGCTGTTGCCAAAATAATATCAACAGTACCGGTCATTAACCGAGGATAAGCCGATGCTGAATATCGCCGCCCTGCGCCAGCAGCAAATTCCGCTGGCCGCTGAGCCGCGCTCGCCGGTGCCGTTTCATATTCTGATGAAGCCGATTGGCCCCGCCTGCAATCTCGCCTGCCGCTATTGCTATTACCCGCAGGACGAAACGCCGGTCAACAAGATGGATGACGCGCGGCTGGAGCAGTTTATCCGCCGCTATATTGCCGCCCAGCCCGCCGGCGCGCGGGAAATCAACTTTGTCTGGCAGGGGGGCGAGCCGCTGCTGGCCGGCCTGAGCTTCTACAAAAAAGCGCTCGCCCTGCAGGCGCGCTATGCCCCCGACGGCGTGACTATCAGCAACAGCCTGCAGACCAACGGGACGCTGATCAACGACGCATGGTGCCGACTGTTCCGCGAACATGGCTTTATTATCGGGTTGAGCCTCGAAGGCAACGAAGCGCTGCAGGACTACCATCGTCCGGATAAACGCGGCCGGTCGACCTGGTCGGCGGCGCTGCGCGGCATTGACCTGCTCCATCAGCATCAGGTGGACTTTAATCTGCTGGTGGTGGTGCATAACGAGATGGCGGCCCACGCGGCGGCGATTTATGACCGGCTGGTCAGCCTCGGCGCGCGCTATCTGCAGTTTCAGCCGCTGATGAGCGAAGGCGCGGCCCTGCGCGAAGGATACCAGCTCAGCGCCGATAACTGGGGACGTTTTATGGTCGGCATCTGGCGGCAGTGGCGGAAGCGCTGCGATAGGGGGCGGGTGTTCGTTATCAATATCGAACAGGCGTGGGCGCAGTATTTCACTCATACCAGCGGCAGCTGCGTGCACAGCGCCCGCTGCGGCAGCAACCTGGTGATGGAGCCCGACGGGCAGCTCTACGCCTGCGACCACCTGATCAACGCCGAACATCGGCTGGGCCGCCTTGACGAGCAGACGCTCGCCGCCGCGGTCGACGCCTCGGTGCAACTGCCTTTCGGTCAGCAGAAAAGTCTGCGCCGCGAATGCCAGACTTGCTCGGTAAAAATGGTCTGCCAGGGCGGCTGCCCGGCGCATCTCAACGCCGCAGGCAACAACCGCCTCTGCGGCGGCTACTACCGCTTCTTTAGCGACATCCTCGCGCCATTACGCCCCTTTTCCCGCGACCTTAATGGCCTGAAGGCCTGGCGGGCCGCGTTTGTTGGGACTGCGCATACTGCGTAGCGCCTTACCCTGATGATATCCCCCTCTGAACAGGAGAGTCAGTCGTGAACAAAAAAGCCATGGCCGCGGCGGTCAGCATGATCCTCGCCGGCGGCGCGCACGCCGCGCAGCAGGAGCGTCCAAACGTCATCGTGATTATCGCCGATGATATGGGCTACTCGGACATCAGCCCCTTTGGCGGCGAGATCCCCACCCCCAACCTGCAGGCGATGGCCGAGCAGGGAATGCGCATGAGCCAGTATTACACCTCGCCGATGTCGGCCCCGGCGCGCTCAATGCTGCTCACCGGCAACAGTAACCAGCAGGCTGGGATGGGCGGCATGTGGTGGTACGACAGCACCATTGGCAAGGAGGGCTACGAGCTGCGGTTGACCGACCGCGTCACCACCATGGCCGAGCGCTTTAAAGACGCGGGGTATAACACCCTGATGGCCGGTAAATGGCACCTCGGTTTTGTTCCCGGCGCCACGCCGAAAGATCGCGGCTTTAATCACGCCTTCGCCTTTATGGGCGGCGGCACCAGCCACTTTAACGACGCGATACCGCTGGGGACCGTTGAAGCCTTCCACACCTACTACACCCGCGACGGCGAGCGCGTCTCCCTACCGGATGATTTTTACTCCAGCGAAGCCTACGCCCGCCAGATGAACAGCTGGATTAAAGCGACGCCGAAGGAACAGCCGGTCTTCGCCTGGCTGGCCTTCACCGCCCCTCATGATCCCCTGCAGGCGCCTGACGAGTGGATTAAGCGCTTCAAAGGCCAGTATGAGCAGGGTTACGCCGAGGTCTATCGCCAGCGCATCGCCCGCCTGAAAGCGCTGGGAATTATCCATGACGATACCCCGCTGCCGCATCTGGAGCTGGATAAAGAGTGGGAGGCGCTAACGCCAGAGCAGCAGAAATATACGGCGAAAGTGATGCAGGTGTATGCGGCGATGATCGCCAATATGGACGCGCAAATCGGCACCCTGATGGAGACGCTGAAACAAACCGGGCGCGATAAAAATACCCTGCTGGTCTTTTTAACCGATAACGGCGCCAACCCGGCGCAGGGTTTCTACTACGAATCTACCCCGGAATTCTGGAAGCAGTTCGATAACAGCTATGACAACGTCGGCCGCAAAGGATCATTTGTCTCCTACGGCCCGCACTGGGCCAACGTCAGCAACGCCCCCTACGCCAATTATCACAAAACCACCAGCGCCCAGGGCGGCATCAATACCGACTTTATGATCTCCGGTCCCGGGATCACCCGCCACGGTAAAATCGACGCCTCGACGATGGCGGTGTATGACGTGGCGCCGACGCTATATGAATTCGCCGGCATCGATCCGAACAAGTCGCTGGCGAAGAAGCCGGTGTTGCCGATGATCGGCGTCAGCTTTAAGCGCTATCTCACCGGCGAAGTACAGGAGCCGCCGCGCGGCAACTACGGGGTTGAACTACATCATCAGGCGGCCTGGGTCGATGGCGAATGGAAGCTGCGACGGCTGGTGCCGCGCGGCCTCACCGCCGGCGACGCGCCGTGGCAGCTGTTTAATCTGCACGACGACCCGCTGGAGACGCATGATGTCGCGGCCGAACATCCCGATCGGGTCAAAGTCATGAGCGAGGCCTACGAGGCATTTGCTAAGCGCACCATGGTTACCAAAGCGCAGGGCAAAATGATCGACTACGTCGGCATCGACAGCAAAACCGGGCGCTATCTGGCGGTCGACCCCGCCACCATGAAGCCGGTGCCTGCGCCGCAGGCGATCCCTGTGAGCGAGATCCATTAACCACCACGGCTATCGTTCTTGCGGGCGATAGCCGGGACCTGACGCGCTTTTTAAGGTAATCGGAAACCCCATTACAGGAGAGTGCGGATGGCGAGAGTCGTGGTGATAACCGGTGGCGGAACCGGAATTGGCGCCGCCTGCGCGCGGCTGATGCGCGCCGCGGGCGACCGGGTGTTTATTACCGGACGGCGCGAAGCGCCGCTGCAGGCTGTCGCCAATGAGACCGGCGCCACGGCGCTGGTGGGCGATGCCGCCGACGGCGAGGTGTGGCGCCAGCGGCTGCTGCCGGCCATCCTCGACCAGACCGGCGGGATTGATGTCCTCATCTGCAGCGCCGGCGGGATGGGCAACAGCCCCGCCGCCGAGACCAGCGACCGCCAGTGGCGCGAGGCGCTGGACGGCAATCTCACCAGCGCCTTCGCCAGCGTTCGCGCCTGTCTGCCTTCGCTGATTGCCCGCCGCGGCAATGTGCTGTTTGTCGCCTCCATCGCCTCTCTGGCCGCCGGGCCGCAGGCCTGCGGCTACGTCACCGCCAAACACGCTTTAATCGGCCTGATGCGCTCCGTCGCCCGCGATTATGGCCCCCAGGGGGTACGCGCTAACGCCATCTGTCCCGGCTGGGTCACGACGCCGATGGCGGATGAAGAGATGCACCCGCTGATGCAGGCGGAAGGGCTGTCGCTGACTGAGGCTTATCAGCGGGTCTGTCGTGACGTTCCGCTGCGCCGCCCCGCCAGCCCCGAGGAGATAGCCGAGGCCTGTCAGTTTCTCTGTTCGCCGCAGGCCGCCATCATCCGCGGCGCTACGCTGGTCGCCGACGGCGGGGCCAGTATCGTCGATGTTCCCACTCTGGCGTTTGCCTAACGCCCTACTCTGTTCAGGAGCCCCTATGACTTCAGAAGCCGTATTTATCCAGGTCGGCGCGCTGGCCGATGGTTTTGCGCCGCACGGTAACCTGCTGGCTACCGCCAGCCTGCCCGCAGGCGAAAACTTTACCTTTTATGTCGCCGGGAGCGAGCCGCAGCAGCTGGTTATCGAAGATGAGCAGACGCTAAGCTGGAACGGCAAGCGCGCCCCCTGGCGGGCGACCGCCCTGCGCCCGGACATTCTGTTTATCGACTTCCTTGACCCGGAGCGGGATAACGCCAGCATTAGCGCGGTATGCAACCTGACGCAGCGCAATGCCACGCTGGTATACGGCCAGCTGCCGGACGAAGCCGCCGCGCGGCTGGACGCCTTCAGCCGGGTAGAACAAGGGTTGCCGCTGACCGCCGTCGAGGCGCGATTTGTCTTCGCCCGCCTGGATACCCAGCCGGGGCCGCTGCCGGACTTTACCACCGCGCTGGTCGGCATGCGCAATCAGTACACCTATAGCCCGACCGAGCGCTATGAGCACATCTATCTCAACGATAATTTTTACGCCTGGCAGTGTCTGGACGGCGTGGAAAAGGGGCTGGCGGATGTCGATCGCTGCCACTATGTGCAGGTGGCGGAGGATCTCTATTTGTTCGTCTGGCGGGAGAAAATCATCCCCACGCTGGGGGTGATCCTCATCGATCTGCAGCAGATGCGCACTGACGGCAAGATCATGGGCTATCAGGGCAGCGATTTCGGCGCCCTCAGCAATTTTCCGGTCGGCGCCAGCGCGAAGATCCTCAACGTCACCCGCCATCAGGAATAGTAGGGCGCCGCCGGGCACGCTTTCAGGCACCGCACCCGTCATTTCGCCGGGTGGCGGCTGCGCCTTACCCGGCCTACGGTCCGTAGCAGCCAGCCGTTAACTTACCCACTAGTGCGACTGAAACTGCCGGTGTTGCGGCCTCAACATCGCTGAGACGTTCCCGGAAGGCCGGGGCAGCCCGCATGGATGCGGGCTGAGGGCCGTGTTTTGCAGGGACGCTGCCTCGGCCCGACCCGAAGCCTGCAGGGATAAGTCGAAGGCACCGCGCAGCGGCGATGTTGCTGGCCGGAGCCCGGGGGTACAGGGGGCGGCGGCGACTGGCCGCCCCCTGTGCGCTCCCCGCGCCATGACTGCCATAACGCAGACAATTAACCGGGAGCGCAATCGGCCCGGAAGTAACATAGAAGCTGTAGCCCTGCTAAGCGCAGCGCGAACAGGGACATTTCCGGTTGCGCCGTTATTTTGCCGGGTGGCGGCTGGCGCCTTACCCGGCCTACGGTCCGCGTCATGTTTAGCCTTCCCCCCTCTCCCCGCCGGGAAGAGGGATTGCCTCAGGCGCTGGCGCCGTCCAGCCGCGCCACTTGCTCCGCGCTCAGGCTCAGCGCCGCCGCGCGGGCAAAACTCTCCACCTGAGCCACGCTGGTGGCGCTGGCGATCGGCGCGGTCACCCCTTCGCGGCCGATCAGCCACGCCAAGGCCACCTCAGCCGGCTTCGCGCCCTGCTCGTCCGCGACCGCCGCCAGGGTATCGATAATCCGCATGCCGCGCGGATTCAGGTACTTACCAATCCCGCTTCCGCGCTGGCTCTGTGTCAGATCCGACGGCTGGCGGTACTTACCGGTTAAGAACCCCGAGGCCAGGCTGTAGTAGGTCACCACCCCGATATCGCGGCTGACGCAGAGATCGCACAGCGCGCCTTCAAACGCAGAGCGGTGGTAGAGGTTATATTCCGGCTGCAGCACCTGCCACGCAGGCAAGCCGCCCTTACGCGCCACCTCCAGCGCCCCCGCCAGCTGCATCGCATCGAGGTTAGAGGCCCCCATCGCGCGGATTTTTCCGGCCTGCTGCAGGCTGTGGAAGGCCTCCAGCGTTTCCGCCACCGGGGTTTGCGGATCCGGCCAGTGGGAGAAGTAGAGGTCGATATAATCGGTATTCAGGCGACGCAGAGAGTCGTCAACCGCCTGTTGGATCCAGGCTTTGCTGAGCCCTTTATGGCCGGGGAGGCCGAGATCGGAGCCGACTTTGGTGAAAATTTTGACTTTATCACGCATGCCGGGGCGCGCCTGTAGCCAGCGGCCGATTATGGTTTCAGATTCGCCGCCCTGGTTGCCCTCCGCCCAGCGGGAATAAACATCCGCCGTATCGATAGCGTCAAAACCGTGGTCAACGAAAGCATCAAGAAGAGCAAAACTGGTTTTTTCATCGATGGTCCAGCCAAAGACGTTGCCGCCAAAGACTAATGGGGCGATGGAAAATCCGGTTTTGCCCAAAGGACGTGTCATCATGCCGAGTACTCCTTAGCTTATATTCTGCTTCCCTCAGGTAACCACAGGGGTCAGGAGAGGAGGTCGATTGGATAATCAGAAAAGGAATCTTACGGCGGGCGCTCCACGCCCGCAGGTACACTCTGACATTATGTCCCGGAATAAACATCAAAGCTAAAATATTTGCCAGCTAATTTTTTATAGGTGCCGTCGGCAAGAATCTTCGCAATCGCGCCGTTAATTTCCTGACGCAGCGCCTCATCGTCTTTACGCAAACCTATCGCCGCCCCGGCGCCAAACAGCGTATCGTCCTGCAGATGGCCGCCGACAAAGGCGAATTCTTTACCCTGCGGCTGCTGCAGGAAGCTGTAGTCGGCCATCATCCCGGAGAGCACCGCGCCGTCGATGCGCCCCGACTCCAGGTCACGCACCACGCTATCGGCCCCCTGGTAGGCCACAATGTTTATCCCCTGCGGCCGCCAGTGCTGGTTAACATACGTCTCCTGCGCCGAGCCCTGCTCCACGCCGATGGTTTTGCCCTTCAGCTGTTCCGGCGTATTGCCTTGCAGGGTATTTTTACGCGCCACGAGGAACACCGGCCCGTTATACAACTTGTCGCTAAAGGCAATCTGCGCTTTGCGCTTCTCGGTCATGTACATCCCGGAAAGGATCGCGTCGAATTTACGCGCCTTCAGCGCCGGGATAATGCCGTCGAAATTGCTTTCCACCCACACGCATTTCGCCTGCAGCTGCTGACAAATGGCGTTGCCTAAATCGATATCAAACCCCGCCAGCTTGCCCTGCGGATCTTTCCATTCAAACGGCGCGAAAGTCGGGTCGACGCCGAAGCGGATCTCCTTTCCCCCTTCGGCCAGCGCCGACGTCGACGCCATTAATGCCAGCCATAGCAACAGTGATTTTTTCATTCGCGTTCTTCTCCAGAGATTAGCGACAGTGTTTTTCCACCAGACGGGCGAACAGCGTCGCGCCGATGGTGATAATGTCATCGTTAAAGTCGTAGCCGGGGTTGTGCACCATGCAACTGCCCTTCTCCCCTTTCTCGCCATTGCCGAGCAGGAAGTAGCTGCCCGGGCGTTCGCGCAGCATAAAAGCGAAATCCTCGCTGGCGTTCATCGGCGAGACCGACTCCAGGACCCCTTCGCGGCCAAACACCTCCAGCGCCAGCGCCCGGGCGAAATCGGTCTCTTCAGGACTGTTGGTTAATACCGGATAGGAGTCGTAAACCTCCACTACGCTGCTGGCGCCATAGCTTTTGGCGGTAAAGTCAGCGAGCTCGTGAATACGCTTGATCAGCAGGTCGCGGATTTCCGGCTTCATCGCCCGCACGCTCAGCTCCATCACCGCGCTCTCCGGAATGACGTTGGAGGCGATACCGGCCTGGAAGGTGCCGACGCTGACCACTGCCGTTTCCCCCGGCGGCACGTTGCGCGCCACAATGCTCTGCAGGGCCATCACCAGCGCCGCACCGGCGACGATCGGGTCGACGGTGCGCTCGGGGTGGGCGCCGTGGCCGCCGTAGCCGGTAATCGTGATTTTGACGGTGTCCGCCGAGGCCATGAAGTTGCCGGCGTAGAAGCCCAGCTTGCCTACAGGCAGGCCTGGCATGTTGTGCAAGCCAAAGATGCGTTCGCAGGGGAACTGCTCGAACAGGCCGTCTTTAATCATTAAATCCGCGCCGCCGATAGCCTCTTCCGCCGGCTGAAAAATCAGATGCACCGTGCCGTTGAACTGACAGGCCGGCGAGGCGATATATTTCGCCGCCGCCAGCAGAATGGTGGTGTGACCGTCATGGCCGCAGGCGTGCATTTTTCCTGGCGCCGTGCTGGCCCAGGGTAAACCGGTGGTTTCCTCGATCGGCAAGGCATCCATATCGGCGCGTAAACCCATGGTGCGCGGAGAATCGCCTTTGCTCAGGCTGCCGACCACGCCGGTCTTGCCGAGACCGCGCGTCACCTGATAGCCCCACTCCGTCAGCTTGCTGGCGACCAGTTCGCTGGTATTAAACTCTTCAAGACTTAATTCCGGATTGGCATGTAAATAATGACGGATAGAAATCATTTCCGCTTCCGTCGCTTTAATTTCTGGAATTACATAATCACTCATGCCGCTCTCCGGGAAATAAATTAAGGACTTATCACGGTATCGCGATGAAAAGTTTATGCAAGCAGCATTTCTAATACCTGGAATGGACGCATCTTATTTAATAATTCACTCATCACAGCGCAATGAATAATAAAAATAGTGCAATTAAAAAATAAAAGTTTATTTTTTTGAGGATTTTCCGTTATTTACCCTACCCTGCACGGCCACATCCAGCGTTATATAAAATAAACGGGCAGGCAATTACAGAGGCTTTTCCTTCTCGCAATCGTTGCGCTGGCGGGCTGCAGCGCGCCGATCGCCGCCGCTTCCAGCGGCGTGGCGTCAGATACCGCCTCGTTGTCCTCGAAGGTCAACGTTTATCATCTGACCGAAAAAGAACTGTCCATCCAGGCAACGATCAATGGTTATAAATACTGGCCGGATGCTGCGCTGGATCCGTAGCTTTCCGCGAGTGCGCCATCGCCGGATCAGGCTTTTCCTGACCCGGCGTCGCGGAGCAGCGCATTTAGTGGCCGAGGGCGCCGCTCACCAGAATCGAGGTGATGATCCCGGTCGCCGCGGCGATCAGCACATAGTTACCGTCGATATAGGACCAGTGATGGCCTTCCGGCGGGGGCGGCAGGCCGCGGTCGCTCCAGTCGCGGACGCGATATTCATCGCCACGGAACGGCGCCGGAGCCGGGTGGCCTTTGCGGAAATCGTTCCCGCGCCAGGCGAAATGGTCCTGCTCATGACGTGCCAGATCGCGTTTGTCATGGCCGTCGCGATCCGGGCCACGCTGGTCATGGTCGCCCTGATGATGCGCGTCAGGTCCGCCCTGCGGTGCATGCCCGTCATGGTCCGGACCGTTCTGCCACACCGTGGGTTGCCCCGGACGATGGCCGTCGTTCGGGCCATCGGCAAAGGCCGGGACGCTCAGCACACAGGATAAAATTACTGCCAGAGAAATCATCTTTTTCATGGTACACCTCCTGATTCAGCTCCTTTGTACCGGGCAAATGTGAAGAAAGAGTGAGTAACTGGTTAACCAGGACGATTCCTGGCATCGGCAGTTGCTGTGCTGCGCAACAGCCAGGCTGCGGGAGGAAGGACAATAAAAAAGGCCGCTTTCGCGACCTTTATTCAGACAGGTTAAAGGACTTATTCAGTCACTTTATTTTTTAATTCTTCGGCGCCGGTTTTGGTTTTATCCCAGCCCTTTTCCGCACCGGATTTGGTGGCATTCCAGCCTTTTTCACTGACCTCTTTGGTCTTATCCCACCCCTTCTCGGTGCCTTCTTTGGTCTTGTTCCAGGTTTTCTGCGCGCCTTCGCTCACCTGGCTGCCGACGCTGTCCTGCTTGCCTTCGGCGGCGTGTTTCGCCTTCAGCTGCTGCTCTTCGCCCTCGTGCTGGGCCTGATGCAGCTTCTCTTTAGCGGTGTTGGCGTTGGCATTCGCCGCCGCGACGGTATCATCTGTTGCATGTGTTGTCGCAGCAAAAACCGGAGCCGCAACCAGAATAGCCGATAACGCAATCATTGCTTTTTTCATAATATCCTCTCTCACGTGTCGTGTTATGAGTCGCATTCAGGATGGCACAACGAACCGGGGATGACATTAGGAATTAGCCTGAAAAACGTCTTCGACCTCCAGCCTTGGCAGAAAATGCTGCCGCCGCGCGCGCCCTGTCGGCGTTGGCATAATTTCCAACATGTTTGTTACATTTTATGAAATTTGCCCTTGATATACTTGCCGTTGACGTTTACTCGAGAATAATTCTCAGAATCATTATATTTATAAATTGGCAAACGGAACTCATTTTATGGCAAGAAAATCAGTAAGATCGCTGTTACTTACTGCGCTGCT
This sequence comes from Klebsiella pneumoniae, assembly GCF_000742135.1. Classification (GTDB taxonomy): domain Bacteria; phylum Pseudomonadota; class Gammaproteobacteria; order Enterobacterales; family Enterobacteriaceae; genus Klebsiella; species Klebsiella pneumoniae. The sequence goes on from NZ_KN046818.1 coordinate 1,141,503, forward strand.
CGCGACGCCCCTCCTCAGCTATGCAACCCAATATCCCCTGACGGTCACGGACCTTGACGGCCGGCAGGTCACCCTCGCCAAAGAGCCGCAGCGTATTATTTTGCAGGATGGTCGCGACATTATGACCCTCGCCCTGCTGGACCGGGACAATCCGTTTAAACGGCTGGTGGCATGGAATAATCTGGCGAAAAAGCAGGATGTTGCCACCTGGCAGATGCTGAAAACGACGTGGCCGCAGTCGGCCACGATCCTTGACATGGGCTTCAGCGATAAAGGGAACGTCGATCTTGAAAGCGTCATCGCCCGTCAGCCGGATCTGATGATCGCCCAGCTGCGCGCCAGGCCAGCGCTGATGGAGAGCGGCGTCATCGACAAGCTCAGCGCCCTGCACGTTCCGGTGCTGTTTGTCGACTATGAGATCGACCCGGCGAAAGATACCGCCCCCAGCATCGACCTGCTGGGCAAAGTCCTTAACCGCGAGAGCCAGGCCAAAGCCTTTACCGATTACTATCGTCAGCAGCTGCAGTCGATTCGCCAGAAGACCGCGACCATCACACCGAAGGCCCAACGTCTTCGTGGAAGCGCTGGCCGGCAACAGCGACGCCTGCTGCTTTACCCACGGCCACAGCGGCTGGGGCGGGCTGGTGGAGGCGGTCGGGGCGAACAATATCGGTTCGCAGCTGCTGCCGGGCGCCTCCGGGTTCGTCTCGCTGGAGAAAATCATAAGCATGAAGCCCGACGCCTGGATCATGACCGGCTCGAAGCGCGGCAACAGCCAGGTGTTGCCCCTGGGTTATGCGGTTAAGCCAGAGGCGGTGAAGGCCCAGGCGCAGACGCTACTGGCGCGACCTGGGGTCAGCCAGATCCCGGCGGTACAGGAAAAGCGGGCCTATGGCGTTTATCACCACTTCTATAACCACCCGTGGAATATTGTCGGCATGGAATACCTGGCGAAAGATATCTACCCGCAGGCCTTCGGCGATCTCAACCCGGATGAGACGTACCATTATATCGTGCGCCATTTCACCGACCTGCCGGACCAGCCGTTCGTCTTCTCCTGGCAGCAGAGCGAGTAAATACAGCATGCGTTTAACCTCCGACTCCGTGCTCGACGGGCTGCCCGCCGGGACCTCTGGCGTGATGGATCACTATCGCCGTATCGTGCGTCGCCGTCTGCTGCTGATCCTCCTGCTGGCGCTGTTGATTGTCGCGTCGCTGCTGCTCGATTTTATGCTCGGCCCCTCCGGTCTGCCGCTGCAGAGCCTGTGGCAGACGTTAACCGATCCGGCCAGCGCAGATCCGGGCACGCGCGCCATCGTCTGGGATATCCGTCTGCCCTATGCGGTGATGGCGATTATCGTCGGTCTGGCGCTGGGACTGGCCGGCGCCGAAATGCAGACCATCCTCAATAACCCGCTGGCCAGCCCGTTTACCCTCGGCGTCTCCTCGGCTGCGGCGTTTGGCGCCGCGCTGGCGATTGTGCTCGGTATTGGCCTGCCCGGTATTCCCGGCCAGTGGTTTATCTCGGCCAACGCCTTTATCTTCGCCCTGCTGGCTGCCCTGCTGCTGGACGGCATCACCCGCTGGACCCAGGTGGCCACCTCCGGCGTCATTCTGTTCGGCATCGCGCTGGTCTTTACCTTTAACGCTCTGGTCTCGATGCTGCAGTTCATCGCCAACGAAGACACGCTGCAGGGGCTGGTGTTCTGGACCATGGGCAGCATCGATCGCGCCTCCTGGAGCAAAGTCGCCATCCTGTTGGTCGCCCTGGCGCTGGTGATGCCCCTGTCGCTGCGCAGCGCGTGGAAGCTGACCGCCCTGCGGTTGGGCGAGGACCGGGCCATCAGCTTTGGCATTAACGTTCGCCGTCTGCGCCTGACCACGCTGCTGCGGATCAGCATTCTGTCGGCGCTTTCGGTGGCCTTTGTCGGGCCAATCGGCTTTATCGGCCTGGTGGCGCCGCATATTGCGCGGATGCTCTTCGGCGAAGACCATCGCTTTTACCTGCCCGCCAGCGCGCTGATCGGCGCCCTGGTGCTCTCCCTGGCCTCCATCGCCTCGAAAAACCTGATCCCCGGGGCCATTATTCCGGTGGGGATCGTCACTTCCCTGGTCGGGGTCCCGTTCTTTTTGAGCATCATTTTACGTCATCGGGGGCAGGTATGAGCGACCAGACATTATCCGGGCTGTCGCTGTCTCACTTCAGCGCCGGCTACCCCAGACGCAAGGTGATCGAGAACCTGACGGTTCCCCATCTGCCGCGAGGGAAAATCACCGCGCTGCTGGGGCCAAACGGCAGCGGTAAATCAACGTTAATGCGGGCGATGGCGGGTCTGGGCCCCTGCCGCGGCGAGCTGCTGCTGGAGGGGGAAAATCTGCTGACGCAGCCGTTCTCACGTCGCGCAGAGCAGGTGGTCTATCTTCCGCAGACGCTACCCGCCGGCGTGCATCTGCATGTGCTGGAGTCGATAATCGTTGCCCAGCGCGCCGCCGGAGGACGCCACAGTCCGCAGCGCCAGGAGGAAGTGATGGCGCTGCTGCGACAGCTGGGGATTGCCCATCTGGCGATGAGCTACCTCGATCAGCTCTCCGGCGGGCAAAAGCAGCTGGTGGGTCTCGCCCAGTCGCTGATCCGCCAGCCGCGCCTGCTGCTGCTCGACGAACCGCTCAGCGCCCTTGACCTCAACTACCAGTTTCACGTGATGGATCTGGTGCGCCGGGAGACCCGGCGGCGCAACATCGTGACCCTGGTGGTGGTGCACGACATCAATATTGCCCTGCGTCACGCCGACCACGTGCTGATGCTCAAGGCGGGCCAGCTGCTCGGCGACGGCACCCCGGCCGCGGTCATCACCCCCGAGACTCTGGCGGCCGTCTATGGGGTGCGCGGGCGTATTGAACCCTGTTCGCAGGGGGTGCGGCAGGTGATTATTGACGGCCTGGTGGACAGCGAGGCCTGACCGCGGCGCGGGGCGGTTCGTCCGCCCCGCGCCCGCCGGCTTAGTGATCGAGATAGATATAGTTTTCCCAGCTTTTCATACGGATCAGGATCTTCCTGATCAGCGACAGCTCTTTCAGATGATCCGAGTAGACCGCCGCCTCGAGGGTAGCCCCCTGCGGCAGAGCGTATTCGGCAAATCGCGGATCGGTCACCTTCAGCACCACCAGCGCCCGGCCATGGGTATTGAGCGCGTCTGTGGTCAGCAATTTGCCCTGCCCCTGGAACTGGCTCTCGCCAATCGCCGGCAGCACGTCGGCCACTTCTCCGCGAAAGACGGTGCCCGGGATAGCCGGAAACATCAGCTCCGCGGGCTCGCCTTTGTGCAGACGCTGCAGGGCGTTCTGGCGAAATGCCGCGACGTACTCCCGCGAGGCGGCGCCCTCCACCGGCACAAAGGTCATCAGCGGGATCATCCCCAGCGCAGTGGACATGGTGCCCGGCCGTAAGCCGACGGTACTGACATAGCCATCCTCCGGGGCGCGGACGACGGTGTTCTCCAGCTGAAACTGCGCCTTTTGCAGCTGCGCCAGCAGGGAGGCCACGGTGGTGTTTTTGCCCTTCACCACCGAGTCCAGCGCATTACGCGCCTGAACCACCTTCGCCTGAGCCGCGCTGACGCTGGCTTCATCGGCTTTCCACGTCTGCAGACGGGTATCAACCATTTGATCGGAGAAGGCGCCCTGGGCATGGCCCTCCCGATAGCGGGCATACTCCCGCCGCGACTGGTCGCGCTGGGCCACCGCACGGCTCAGCTCGGCCTGCGCCTGGCTTAACGCCGCGTTTAAGGAGAGCGCATCCTGACTGGCTGCTTTTATCTGCGCCTGCAGATCGTCCACTTTCGCCTGGAACGGCGTCGGGTCGAGGGTAAACAGCACATCGCCCTTATGCAGCATCTGGTTAGGCTTCACCGGTACGCTCTGCACCCGGCCGCGTACCTGCGACACAATCGGCACGGTGCGAAACACCTGGTTACCGACGTCGGTATAAGGGAAGTTGTAGTTCATCCCGAAGATCACCGCGCCAATCAGGGCGATACCGCCGAGCACCGCCGTCGGCACGGTCCACTTATTGAGCGGGATGCGAAAAACTTTAAACACCACGATGCATAGCGCGGCGTAGGTCAGCAACATTAACGTTTCCATTATTTTGCCTCCTTCGCTTTCAGAACGTCCACCTCGCGCTGGACCTGTTCCAGCTGCTGGACCACCGTTTCCAGACGCTGATGCAGCGCCTGCTGCTCGTCGGCAATGTGGCGCATCCCCCATCCGCGGTCTTCGCGCCACAGCGTCGCCCAGATCCATAACAAGGGCCACAGCGCGTGGAGGGTAAATAAGCTGACCCAACCGGCATAATGAATCGCATCCTGATGAGGATGACGCCGCTCTTTGGCGATTTCATAAGGAATATCGTGAATAACAATCACGCCATAAAAAAGTATTAAGGCCACGGCGATCAGAATGGCCAGCGCCACATAGTCCAGGGTCATAAAATAACTCCAGAGTGCAAGGTTAAATAAATAAAACAGCCAGATTCAGGCGTAACGGGGCCGGGGGAAAAAGCGCGCTTAGCGCTTTCCCTGGCGGTAATAGCAACGTGATGGCGTGAATCTGCCGAATCGGATTCAGAATTTCTCAGGAATATGACGGTCGATGGAGATCAGCTTGCCTTTTTTCACCGTGATATATCCCCCCTCGCGCAGCGCGGCCAGCACCTGGTACACATAGCTGCGCGAGAGATTGGTTCGTTTAATAATAAATGCCGACAGGCTCTCATGCTGACCCCCATCAATTTCGCCGCGATATAAATAGCGCGACAGCATCGATTTAATGGTCTGAAAGCTGGTCTGGCTGCCGCGTTCATAGTGGGCATCAAGGGCAAATATGCCCATATAGGCCAGGATCGTGGTCAGCTCTTGCATATAGCCCGGCGACGAATGAAAGAATATTCGCTCAAAATCGCTGGCGGTTATTTTCGCCAGCTGGCACTCGCCCAGACACTGATAATAGAGCGCGACCGACGGACAATAATGTTCCAGTAATCCTAACGGCATATGCGCGATAACAATCCCGACCAGGTTCTGCTCATCGCCAAAGGCCAATGTCATTTGCCCCTGCAGCAGAAAGTAGAGATAGCCCGGCTGCGGAATAAAGCCCTGGTCTTTGCCCAAACTCAGCGTTTCACTGCAGGCGATCACCGCCGGCAGATGCGTAGTCAGCGTCAGCTTCTGGTACCGATCGTAAATATCGCCAAAACTGGGGTTCATCGCGCTACGCACTCCTTTACCTTTGGCCACCGCGGCGGGGCTAACCGCGACCTGTTGAACTATACCTAAGCGGGTGGGGAAGGAAAAGTCCAGATCTGGAGTGGCGAAATATTCCGCCTGGCTCACATTTTTTACCCTCGCCTCCCTGTTTCGTGACCCAATCGTTCCGCTTATCGGTGGGCTGTGCTTTAATGAGCTAAACCGGTTTAATAAAGTTTAGCTTAGAGGAGCTTGTCGTATGAATGGAAAAATCTGGGTACTCGGCGATGCGGTCGTCGATCTCCTGCCCGATGGAGAGGGCCGCCTGCTGCAATGCCCCGGCGGCGCGCCGGCCAACGTGGCGGTCGGCGTGGCGCGGCTCGGCGGTGACAGCGGGTTTATCGGCCGCGTCGGCGACGATCCCTTCGGCCGTTTTATGCGTCACACCCTGGCGCAGGAGCAAGTGGATGTGAACTATATGCGCCTCGATGCGGCGCAGCGCACCTCCACGGTGGTGGTCGATCTCGATAGCCACGGGGAGCGCACCTTTACCTTTATGGTCCGTCCGAGCGCCGACCTGTTCCTTCAGCCCGAGGATCTCCCGCCGTTTGCCGCCGGTCAGTGGCTGCACGTCTGCTCCATCGCTCTCAGCGCGGAGCCGAGCCGCAGCACGACATTCGCGGCGATGGAGGCGATAAAGCGCGCCGGGGGCTATGTCAGCTTCGACCCCAATATCCGCAGCGACCTGTGGCAGGATCCGCAGGACCTTCGCGACTGTCTCGACCGGGCGCTGGCCCTCGCCGACGCCATAAAACTTTCGGAAGAGGAGCTGGCGTTTATCAGCGGCAGCGACGACATCGTCAGCGGCATCGCCCGGCTGAACGCCCGCTTCCAGCCGACGCTACTGCTGGTGACCCAGGGTAAAGCGGGGGTCCAGGCCGCCCTGCGCGGGCAGGTTAGCCACTTCCCTGCCCGCCCGGTGGTGGCCGTCGATACCACCGGCGCCGGCGATGCCTTTGTCGCCGGGCTACTCGCCGGCCTCGCCGCCCACGGTATCCCGGACAACCTCGCAGCCCTGGCTCCCGACCTCGCGCTGGCGCAAACCTGCGGCGCGCTGGCCACCACCGCCAAAGGCGCCATGACCGCCCTGCCCTACAGGGACGATCTTCAGCGCTCGCTGTGATCCCCTTGGGCCGGTTAACGGCCCACTTTGCTGGCGACATCACAATTCTTAAACCGGTTTAGCAATTTTTATTTTCACCGCGTTACCGACATGTTTACCATATCAACTAAACCGGTTTAGCAAACATTAGCACACTCACTGATTTACCTTTGGATGTCACCAACATGTATAAAAAACGGAAGTTAGCCATTCTTATTGCTTTGCTAACCGGCACCGCCGCCGCCCATGGGCAGACAGACCTGAACAGCATTGAAGCGCGTCTCGCCGCCCTGGAAAAACGCCTGCAGGATGCCGAGACCCGCGCCAGCACTGCCGAAAGCCGCGCCGCCTCAGCGGAGCAGAAAGTTCAGCAGTTAACCCAGCAGCAGCAACAAACCCAGGCCACCACCCAGCAGGTGGCCAGGCGCACCACTCAACTGGAAGAAAAAGCCGAACGGCCCGGCGGCTTTGAGTTCCACGGCTATGCGCGTTCCGGGGTGATCATGAACGACTCGGCCGCCAGTACCAAATCCGGCGCTTATATGACCCCCGCCGGGGAGACCGGCGGCGCCATTGGTCGCCTGGGCAACCAGGCCGACACCTATGTGGAAATGAACCTCGAACATAAACAGACCCTGGACAACGGGGCGACCACCCGTTTCAAAGTGATGGTGGCCGACGGACAGACCACCTATAACGACTGGACGGCAAGCAGCAGCGATCTGAACGTGCGCCAGGCGTTCGTCGAGCTGGGCAACCTGCCGACCTTCGAAGGCCCGTTCAAAGGCTCGACCCTGTGGGCCGGGAAACGCTTTGACCGCGACAACTTCGACATCCACTGGATTGACTCGGATGTGGTGTTCCTCGCCGGGACCGGCGGCGGGATCTACGACGTGAAATGGAACGACAGCCTGCGCAGCAACTTCTCGTTATACGGCCGCAACTTTGGCGATATCGCCGACAGCAGCAACAGCGTGCAGAACTATATCGTCAGCATGAATAACTTTGCCGGCCCGGTGCAGATGATGGTCAGCGGGATGCGGGCGAAAGATAATGACGACCGCCAGGACGCGAACGGCAATCTGGTGAAAGGCGATGCCGCTAACACCGGGGTTCATGCCCTGCTGGGCCTGCACAATGAGAGCTTCTATGGCCTGCGCGACGGGACCAGCAAAACGGCCCTGCTGTACGGCCACGGGCTGGGCGCCGAGGTTAAAGGCATCGGCTCCGACGGCGCGCTGCGCCCGGGGGCCAATACCTGGCGCTTCGCCAGCTATGGCACCACGCCGCTGAGCGATCGCTGGTTTATTGCCCCGGCCGTGCTGGCGCAGAGCAGTAAAGATCGTTATGTCGATGGCGACAGCTATCAGTGGGCCACCCTCAACCTGCGTCTGATTCAGGAAGTGACGCAGAACTTCGCCCTCGCCTGGGAGGGCAGCTATCAGTACATGGATCTGCAGCCTGAAGGCTACAACGATCGCCATGCGGTCAATGGCAGCTTCTACAAGCTGACCTTCGCCCCGACCTTCAAGGTGGGCAGCATCGGCGACTTCTTCTCGCGGCCGGAGATCCGCTTCTATACATCGTGGATGGACTGGAGCAAAAAACTGGACAACTACGCCAACGATGACGCGTTAGGCAGCAACGGATTCAAATCGGGCGGCGAATGGTCGTTCGGTATGCAAATGGAGACCTGGTTCTGACGGCAACCGGGGCGACAGGGTAAATAACACATAAATATAAGGTTCGCGGCGCCTGCCACGGCTGGCGCCGCCCACGCCATATCATCATGCATTTAGAGGGTACTATGGATTTTGAACAGATTTCCCGCTCACTGCTTCCCCTGCTGGGCGGCAAGGAAAATATCGCCAGCGCCGCGCACTGCGCCACCCGCCTGCGGCTGGTGCTGGTCGACGACGCGCTCGCCGATCAGCAGGCGATTGGCAAAATCGACGGGGTGAAAGGCTGCTTTCGCAATGCCGGACAGATGCAGATCATCTTCGGCACCGGGGTGGTCAATAAAGTCTATGCCGCCTTTATCCAGGCCGCAGGCATCAGCGAATCGAGCAAATCCGAAGCCGCCGACCTGGCGGCGAAAAAGCTGAACCCGTTCCAGCGCATCGCCCGCCTGCTGTCCAACATCTTCGTGCCGATTATTCCGGCCATCGTCGCCTCCGGCCTGCTAATGGGCCTGCTGGGGATGGTGAAAACCTACGGTTGGGTCGACCCGAGCAACGCTCTCTATATCATGCTGGATATGTGCAGTTCGGCGGCGTTTATCATTCTGCCGATCCTGATCGGCTTTACCGCCGCCCGCGAATTTGGCGGTAACCCCTATCTGGGCGCGACCCTCGGCGGGATCCTCACCCATCCGGCGCTGACCAACGCCTGGGGCGTCGCCGCCGGCTTCCACACCATGAATTTCTTCGGCATCGAAGTGGCGATGATCGGTTACCAGGGCACCGTCTTCCCGGTGCTGCTGGCGGTGTGGTTTATGAGCATGGTCGAGAAGCGGCTGCGCCGCGTGATCCCTGACGCGCTGGACCTGATCCTCACTCCGTTTCTGACGGTGATTATCTCCGGCTTTATCGCCCTGCTGCTGATCGGCCCGGCCGGTCGCGCGCTCGGCGACGGCATTTCGTTTATCCTCAGCACGCTTATCAGCCACGCCGGCTGGCTGGCGGGCCTGCTGTTCGGCGGCCTCTATTCGGTGATCGTCATTACCGGTATCCATCACAGCTTCCATGCCATCGAGGCCGGACTGCTGGGCAACCCATCGATTGGCGTCAACTTCCTGCTGCCGATCTGGGCGATGGCCAACGTCGCCCAGGGCGGCGCCTGCTTTGCGGTGTGGTTTAAAACCAAAGATGCCAAAATAAAAGCCATCACCCTGCCGTCGGCGTTTTCGGCGATGCTGGGGATCACCGAGGCGGCAATCTTCGGGATTAACCTGCGCTTTGTGAAACCGTTCATCGCCGCGCTGGTGGGCGGTGCCGCCGGCGGCGCCTGGGTGGTGTCGATGCACGTCTACATGACCGCGGTGGGCCTGACGGCGATCCCGGGGATGGCTATCGTGCAGGCCAGCTCGCTGCTGAACTACATTATCGGAATGGCGATCGCCTTCGCCGTGGCCTTCGCGCTCTCTCTGACGCTGAAATACAAAACGGACGCTGAATAATGTCATTACCGTCACGCCTGCCTGCGATCCTGCAGGCCGTTATGCAGGGCCAGCCGCAGGCGCTGGCCGACAGCCATTATCCGCAATGGCATCTGGCGCCGGTCAACGGACTGCTGAACGATCCTAACGGCTTTTGCCAGGTCGCCGGGCGTTACCACCTGTTTTATCAGTGGAACCCGCTCGCCTGCGACCATACCTATAAGTGCTGGGGACACTGGAGCTCTGCCGATCTGCTGCACTGGCGGCACGAACCTATCGCCCTGATGCCGGATGAAGAGTATGACCGCAACGGCTGCTACTCTGGCAGCGCGGTCGAGTTCGAGGGTGCCCTGACTCTGTGCTACACCGGCAACGTGAAATTCCCCGACGGCGGGCGCACCGCCTGGCAATGTCTGGCGACCGAGAATGCCGATGGCACCTTCCGCAAGCTGGGGCCGGTGCTGCCGCTGCCAGAAGGCTATACCGGCCATGTGCGCGACCCTAAAGTGTGGCGGCAGGACGGGCGCTGGTACATGGTTCTTGGGGCGCAGGATGTGCAACAGCGCGGCAAAGTGCTGCTGTTTACCGCCAGCGACCTGCGGGAGTGGCGCCTGGTGGGCGAGATCGCCGGGCACGACGTGAACGGCCTGGCGAACGCCGGCTACATGTGGGAGTGCCCGGATCTCTTTCCGCTGGCGGACACCCACCTGCTGATCTGCTGCCCGCAGGGGCTGGCCCGCGAAGCGCAGCGCTTTCTCAATACCTATCCGGCGGTGTGGATGGCAGGCCGCTTCGACGCCGAACGCGGGATCTTCGACCACGGCCCGCTGCACGAGCTGGACAGCGGATTTGAGTTCTACGCGCCGCAGACCATGCAGGCCGATGATGGCCGCCGCCTGCTGGTCGGCTGGATGGGCGTCCCCGACGGGGACGAGATGCATCAGCCCACCCGCGCGCAGGGCTGGATCCATCAGATGACCTGCGTGCGTGAGCTGGAGTGGCAGGCTGGCACTCTGTATCAGCGTCCGCTGCGCGAGCTGGTCGCCCTGCGCGGGGAAGCCCAGGGCTGGCGCGGAAAGACCCTGCCCCTCGCCCCGATGGAGCTGGCCTTTGACATCGCCCCCAACAGCACGCTGGGGCTGGACTTTGCCGGCGCCCTGCAGCTCACCGTCAATCGCGACGGCCTACGTCTGTCGCGCCGCGGCCTGCAGACGGCAGAGATGCATCACCGCTACTGGCGCGGCGAGGCGCGACGCCTGCGGATCTTTATCGACCGCTCCAGCGTGGAGATTTTCATCAACGATGGCGAGGGGGTGATGAGCAGCCGCTTCTTTCCGGGCTATCCGGGGCAGCTCATCTTCAGCGGTGCGACGCCGGTGGCATTCTGCCGCTGGCTGCTGCGGCCATGCATGGTAGAATAAGCGTTTTGCTTTCAGGCTCCCGGGTGCTGATGAAAACCAAACGCGTAACTATCAAAGATATCGCCGAACTGGCGGGCGTCTCCAAAGCGACCGCTAGCCTGGTACTCAACGGTCGTGGTAAAGAGCTGCGCGTGGCGCAGGAGACGCGCGAGCGCGTGCTGGCGATCGCTCGCGAACATCACTATCAGCCGAGCATTCACGCGCGCTCGCTGCGCGATAACCGCAGCCATACCATTGGTCTGGTGGTGCCGGAGATCACCAACTACGGGTTTGCCGTTTTCTCCCACGAGCTTGAGACGCTCTGCCGGGAAGCCGGCGTGCAGCTGCTTATCTCCTGCACCGACGAAAACCCAGGCCAGGAGAGCGTGGTGGTCAATAACATGATCGCCCGCCAGGTCGACGGCCTGATAGTCGCCTCTTGTATGCACAGCGATGCCGACTATCAGAAACTTAGCGAACAGCTGCCGGTGGTGCTGTTTGACCGCTCCCCCAGCGACAGCGCCCTGCCGCTGGTGATGACCGACTCGGTCACCCCAACGGCCGAGCTGATCTCCCGTATCGCGCCTCAGCATGCGGACGAGTTCTGGTTTCTCGGCGGCCAGCCGCGGCTGTCGCCGTCGCGCGACCGGCTGGCGGGGTTCACCCAGGGCCTGACCCAGGCGGGGATCACGCTGCGCCCCGAGTGGGTGATCAACGGCAACTACCACCCCAGCTCCGGCTATGAGATGTTCGCGGCGCTCTGCGCGCGGCTGGGGCGTCCGCCGAAGGCGCTCTTCACCGCGGCCTGCGGGCTGCTCGAAGGGGTGCTGCGCTATATGAGCCAGCATCATCTGCTGGATTCCAATATTCATCTCGCCAGCTTCGACGATCACTATCTGTATGATTCGCTTTCCCTGCGCATTGATACCGTGCAGCAGGATAATCGCCAGCTGGCCTGGCACTGCTACGATCTGCTCAGCCAGCTGATCGACGGTCAGGCCCCGGAGCCGCTTCAGCGCTATCTGCCCGCCACCCTGCAAATTCGCCATCCCTGACGGCGCGGTTGGCAATTAGCGTTTTCGCCTGGCGCGCGCCGCCTGCCTCAGCGCCAGCAGCGCGCTGGCGAGCACCGCGCCAAGGCCGATCGTTACCGGCCAGCGGTAAGCCACCAGCAACGAGGGCAATCCACCATCCGGCGCCAGCATCACCAGATTCCAGCCCGCCAGCCCCGCGTTGCCGTTCAGCGCCCGGCTTAACATCCGCTGATGCGGGGCGAATGGCTGAATGGTCTGGTAGTGGCTGCCGAACAGCGGGGGCTGCATCTCTCGCGGGAACTGCGCCTGCACCTGGGCCAGCACGCTGGCCGGCAGCGCGTGCGATGCCGCCAGCAGATGCTCGTCGCCATTCACCAGCAGCAGCTGATAATGCCGCTCCTGGGCGAGGGTCTGGAGAGCGGCGCGCATCGCCGCCAGCGGCCAGGTCGCTTCCCGCTGCGGCGCCGGAATGTTCATCCGCCGCTCAAGGCGTTCCGCCACCCACTGCGCATCCTCCTCCAGCTGGCGGATCTGCCTCTCACGGTAAACCTCTCTGGCCGGCAAATTCATGCCCCGACCGAGCGCCAGGATCGCCAGCCCCGCGAGCAGCGTGACGATAAGGCCCCTTTTTCCCGCTAGCCAGCGCGGCGAGAATTTGCCAAAGGATGGTGTATTCATACGACTCCAGAAACCGCAGGCCACGCGTGGCCCCTGACGAATGGACAACGGAAGTGGCGAAACTGTACAGGATGCGCAGCGCGGGCAAAACAGACAGGCGGAGCCTGGCGGGGAGTATTTTGTTTATTTCTGGACAGGACGGGCGGCAACGACATCCTTCGCCGTTGCCGCCCGTTGATAAGATTAGTGTTTTTTCCGGTTGCGACGCATATCGATGGTTACCGCCGCAACGATAATGATGCCTTTAATAATATCCTGCACATAGGCATCGACGCCGACAAAGGTAAAACCGCTTTTGATCAGGCCAAGGATCATCGCGCCAATCAGGGTGCCGGTAATGCGCCCCACTCCGCCCATTAAGCTGCTGCCGCCGATCACCGCGGCGGCAATCGCGTCCAGCTCGTAGGACATCCCCATACTCGACTGGCCGCTGCTGACGCGCGCCGCCAGCACCACCCCCGCCAGTCCGGAGAGCGCCCCGGCGATGGTGTAGACGATCACCAGATATTTATTCACGTTGATGCCGGACACTTTGGCCGAGGTCATGTTGCCGCCGATGGCATACACATATTTGCCATACCGGGTATGCTTCAGCGCAATGTGAAACACGGCGGCGATCACGAAGAAGATAATCACCGGCATCGCCCCCTGGCCTATCGCCGTAAAGCTGTCGGAGAGGAAGCTGATCGGGTTGCCCTGAGTGTAATACTGCGCCAGACCGCGCGCCGAAACCATCATCCCGAGGGTGGCGATAAACGGCGGGATACCGGTCCGCGTCACCAGGAAACCGTTGGTCAGGCCGCACAGCAGGCCGACGCCGATCCCCGCGCAAATGGGGATCACCGCCGGCAGGTTGACCAGCGCCGGGAACATTGGCGACAGGCTGTCGGAGGTTTGCGCCAGGCTGGCCGCCACCACCGCCGCAAGGGCAATAACCGAGCCGGAGGAGAGGTCAATCCCGGTGGTGATGATCACCTGGGTGACGCCGACGGCGATGATGCCGATAATCGCCACCTGCAGCACAATCAGCACCAGCCGGTTGGTATTGAGCAGGAACGACTGGTCGCGAACATACCAGCCGGCGATTTCAAAGGTCAGGGCAATCACCAGCATCACCACAAAGATGCCGGTATCTTTCGGCATTTTATGCCGCAAATTAGCGAAGAAGGAGGAACCCTCGCTGGCCGGAGCCGCCGTTAATTTCATATTACTCATTCTCTGTGCCTCAATGGGATGCCAACGACAAAATGGTTTCCTGGTCGGCTTCGTCTTTTTCCAGGATGCCGGTGATACGACCTTCATGCATCACCATGACCCGATCGCTCATGCCAAGGATTTCCGGCAGTTCAGAGGAGACCATAATCACCGCCACCCCCCGATTCGCCAGTTCACTGATAAGATGATAAATCTCCGCCTTCGCCCCGACGTCGATACCGCGGGTCGGCTCATCGAGAATTAAGATTTTCGGTTGCGCTAACAGCCAGCGCGCAATCAGGACTTTTTGCTGATTCCCCCCGCTGAGGTTATTAATAATTTGATCCATCGTCGGCGTTTTAATATTGAGCCGGCGTATTTGCTCCATGCAGTCTTCGGCCATTTTCACGTGCTGGACAAAACCGCTCTTGCCGATATATTCCGGCATTTTGACGATACTCATATTTTCCAGCACCGACAGCACCAGAAACAGGCCCGACTTTTTCCGGTCTTCGGTTAATAATGCCATCCCCTTTTCAATCGCCACGGAGGGGGAATCGATGGTCACCGGCGCCCCGTCGATCAGCACTTCGCCGCTGTCGAAGCGCTCCATACCGAACAGGCTTTCCATAACCTCGCTGCGCCCGGCGCCCACCAGCCCGGCCACGCCCAGGATTTCGCCACGGCGTACGCTAAAGCTGACGTCATGGAACACGCCCTGACGCGTCAGGTTGCGCACCGTCAGCACCTCTTCGCCGATGGTGTTATTAAATTTCGGAAACAGCTGGGTTAATTCGCGGCCCACCATCTGGGTGATCAGCGACTGCCGGGTAAATTCGGTGGTGTTTTTGCTCCCTACCCAGGTGCCGTCGCGAAAGACGCTGATCTCATCGGTGATGGCAAAGATCTCATCCATTTTGTGGCTGATATAGATGATCGCTTTACCCTGGGCGCGCAGGTCGCGGATGATGGTGAACAGGTGAGCCACCTCGCCTTCGGTCAGCGCCGAGGTGGGCTCATCCATGATCACAATATCCGCGTTCCATGAAACCGCTTTGGCAATCTCCACCATCTGCTGGGCGGCGATGCTCAGGTCGCCCACCAGCCGGTCAGCGGTTAAGCGGATATTGAGCTTATCCAGCAGCGCCTGGGTCTGGCGGGTCAGCTGGCCGTGGTCGACAAAGCCGTACTTCATCGGCTCGCGCCCCAGCCAGATATTCTCCGCCACCGTCATATGCGGCACCAGATTGAGCTCCTGGTGGATCATCGAGATCCCCGAGCGCAGCGCATCCATGGTGTCGGTAAACTCCACCGGCTCCCCTTTCACGCGAATCGACCCTTTATCGGGGCGATAGATACCGATCAGGCATTTCATCAGCGTGGATTTACCGGCGCCGTTCTCGCCCATCAGGGCATGCACCGTTCCCGGACGCACGCGCAATGAGACATTATCGAGCGCCTTCACGCCGGGGAAGAACTTACTGATACCTTCGGCTTCAAGGGCAAAAGCGTTCATACATCCACCTCCGTACCACAGGTTGGCCAGGACTATTTCTGATTACGGTTGGTAAATTCAGCCATGTTCTCTTTGGTGATCAGCTGATACGGCACGTCGATGATTTTTTCCACTTTCTCGCCGTTCGCCAGCTTGATGGCCGCGTCGACTGCGCCTTCACCCTGGCCTTTCGCATCCTGGAAGATGGTGGCGATCATCTTGCCGCTCTTCAGCATCTGCAGGGCATCCGGGGTGCCATCCACGCCGGCGATGAGAATATGGTTCGGGTTTTTGCCCAGCGCCTGCAGGGCGCCGATCGCCATTTCATCGTTGTTGGAGGCGATGGCCTGGATATCCTCACCGCTGGTCATCCAGTTGCTGACCACATCCACTGCGTCATTGCGGGTAAATTTCGCGGTCTGCTTCTGGACGATTTTGATGTTCGGGTATTTCGCTACCACCTCTTCCACCCCTTTGGTGCGGTCGCGAGTGGATTCATTCGCCAGGTCGCCGAGCAGGATCGCCACATTGCCCTTACCGTTCATCGCTTTCGCCAGCGCTTCCATCTGCAGACGGCCGGCAAGAATGGAGTCCGATCCCACATAGGCCATCTTGTCGGTCAGCTCCGCCTGCGGACGGCGGTTCACAAACACCAGCGGGATCCCGGCTTTGGTGGCCTGATCCATGATCGGTTTCACCGCGTTGGTATCCACCGGGTTGACGATAATGGCGTCCACCCCCTGGCCGATAAAGTTCTGCACCTGCTGCAGCTGCTGGGAGACATCCCCTTTCGCGTCCTCGATCTGCGATTTAACGCCATCTTTTTTCATCTCTTTTTGCATCGAGGTACGCAGGATCGTCAGGAAGTTATCGTCAAACAGCGCCATCGAGACGCCAATGGAGACATCTTTTGCCATAACCACCGCAGGCAGCATGCAGGCTAACAAAGAGGCAACAATCGTTTTCTTAATATTCATAGTTGATCCTTGATTTTGTAGGTACGCCGGTGAATGAAACAAAATGAAAAATTAATTTCAGTTACGTTGCGGCAAATGTCTGCTGGTATATCGACGACGCTGCGGCACCTCTCGCACTCCATCGTGATCTAAATCACAAATAACGGCTGTTTTATCATCACTATTTTGAAACATCAGTCCATTTACGCCGCAACCTGGATTTCAGACCATTTATTTCATTAACAAGACATTTGAAACTTTTATAAGTAAATAACTGAAATGAAAATTTTAAAACTATGCAGTAACAGAATTTTGACAGACATCTAACATTGCCGCATAAATGAGCGAAAAATGAGAAGCAGACAACGCTTTGAAGCGATCCCTCCCGGCGGGGTGGTCATTTACCCGCCGGGGAAATCCGTGTTGTCAGGAAGGGAGGCGCCGCACGCCTTAGTCCACGTTCTCGGCGCTGTAGAGGATAAAGTCGACTTTACCGTCGGCATAGGTTTGCGGCTGGTAGCCGGACTCCAGATGGCGCAGCATCAGGTCGATCGCCAGCTGGGCGTGCTGGCGGGTGTTCTGATCGAGCGTTAACGCCAGGCTGCCCTTCGCCAGCTGCTGCCGGGTGGTGTTGTAACGCTCATGGGTGATCCAGCAGACGTCGCCTTCGCGGCGGTGGCGGGCCAGCGCCTCGGCAATCTGGGTATTGCCAAGCCCGGTGTTATAGATCCCAACAATATTTCGGCTGCGGCACAGGGCTTGCTCCACCAGGCGGGTGATCTGCTCCCGCCGCTCCTCGCCCGCCAGCACGTCGCTGAGCTGCAGGTGGGGAAAGCGCTGGCTCAGCACCTCGCGGAACCCCTGAATGCGCAGGCGATGCGCGCTGTAATCTTGCCGGCCGCTGACCATCAGCACCTCGCCGGGCCGTGGCGTCATTCTCCCCAGCATTAACCCCGCCGTGCGGCCAGCCTGTAGCTGATTGATCCCCACGTGGCAGAGTCGGTCGGCGCCGGGCAGGTCCGTCGCCAGGGTGATCGCCGGGACGCCAGCCTCCCGGCAGCGGCGCAGCGCGTCGTGCACCGCGGGATGGTCATTGCCGAAGACGATGATCCCCTGACGCTGCTGGCAACTGCGCGCAATGCGCCGGGCCAGTGTCGTCGGCTGCGACTCCGGGACAAAGGTACGGTGCAAGGTCAGACGGCGATAGCCGAGGCTATCCGCCACGGCGGCAAAATCCTGCGCCAGCTGCGGAAAGAAGAACGAGTCATTGCTGCTGAGAAAGACCTCAATCTGCCAGGGAAAGCGGTGCTCCTCCGGCAGGATCCGCTTCAGTCCCGCCTCGCGCGCCGCCTGCAGCACTTTGCGCGTGGTCTGCGGCGATACGCCGCCGCGCTCGTTCAGCACCCGGTCAACAGTGGCCACGCCGACGCCAATCTGTCTGGCCAGCATCGCCAGTGAAATGTTTTTCATCGCCCCTCTCTTCATGATGGAAATCCATCAAAACGGCAGTGTCAGTGAGTTTAGCAAACCGATTATGGTGGCAGCGTCCCCTCGCCATTCTGGAGAAAAAAATGATCTGCAAACGTTTTGCCCTGGTAGGCAGTGGTTTTATCGGTCAGGTTCATGCCGCCAGTCTTGCCCGTCATGAAGGAAGTGCGCTGACGATGGTGGCCGATGCCGCCCCGGAGCGCGCCCAGGCGCTGGCCGCCCGCTATGGCGCCCGGGCGGTGACCGTGAGCGAGGCGATCCATAGCGACGCCATCGACGCGGTGCTGATCGCCAGTTCAACCCCGTCGCATGCCGAACTGCTGGAAGCCGCCGCCCGGGCGGGCAAGGCGGTCTATTGCGAAAAACCGATCGACCTCTCCCTGGCGCGCGCCCGTGAGGTGGTGGAGCGGGTGCTCCCCCTGAACGTGCCGGTCACTGTCGGCTTTAACCGGCGCTTCGATAGCAGCCATCAGCAGCTCCGCCGCCAGCTGGAGCAAGGGCTGATCGGCCGGGTCGAGCTGGTGCAGATGGTCTGCCGCGCCTCCAGCATGCCGCCGCTCGACTATCTGCGCAGCTCCGGCGGCCAGATGCGCGATCAGGCGATCCACTTCTTCGATCTCCTGCGCTTTCTCACTGGCGATGAAGTGCGCACCGTAGCAGCGATGGGCGCGGCGCTGGCCCTGCCGGACATTGCCGAATTTGGCGATGTCGACACCTCCATCCTGATGATGCAGATGCGCGGCGGCGCGCTGGCGCAGCTGGACAATACCCGCCGCACCGGCCACGGGTACGATGAACGGATCACCCTGCTGGGCGCCGAAGGCGCGCTGGAGTCCGGTAGCCAGTCGCCGGCGGGCCCTACCCTGTGGCGCGGCAATCAGCGCATTGAGCCGGGCCTGTGGCCAGACTGGTTCAGCCGGGTACAGGGATCTTATTACCAGCATCTTGACGCCTTTATTCGCTCCCTGAATGGTGAAACCGTCGCCGACCTGCCCGGCCTGCTGGACGGCCTGCAGGCGCAGGCCATTGCCGAAGCGGCAGTTCAGTCCCTGCAGCATGGCCAGTTTGTCGCCGTCGACGACTGTCGCTGAGCGGGTGCGAGGCAACCGCTATCAGGCGCTGTACCTGCCTTTATGCCGGGCGGCGGCGATGCCTTGCCCGGCCTACAGAAGACAGGCATTAATACACCTTAATATCAATAGGTTGCATAGATATCCCAGGCCCGCGCAAGCGCAGCGCCGCCGGGCAAGGACAGCGGGCGCAGAGCCGCTTTTATGCCGGGCGGCGGCAACGCCTTGCCCGGCCTACATAACACAGGCATTAATCTGATTTAATATCAAACGGTTGCAGTAAAATCGTAGGCCCGTGCAAGCGCAGCGCCGCCGGGCAAGAACAGCGGGCGCGGAGCCGTTTTATGCCGGGCGGCGGCGTCGTCTTGCCCGGCCTACATAACACAGGCATTAATACACTGGAATATCAAACGGTTGCAGTAAAATCGTAGGCCCGTGCAAGCGCATGGACTGACCCCATAAAGTTGGATGGTTCATATTAAGCGGCTCTCAGAGCCTGGGTTCGGTACTCTACCGGACTCAGGCCTTTTAATTTCAGGCTTATCCGCTCGTTGTTGTAGTAATGGATATAGTCCTCTACGGCTTTTCTTAGCGCACTGACACTCCTGAACTCCCTCAGATAAAAACACTCCGATTTCAGGGTCCCGAAGAAGTTTTCCATCACTGCATTATCCAGGCAGTTTCCTTTACGCGACATACTCTGCGTCATCCCATGCGCCTTTAAACGTTCCTGATAGCTCCTCATCCTGTAATGCCAGCCCTGATCCGAGTGCAGCAGCGGAGCATCTCCCGGTCTGAGCTTCGGGAACGCACCGTCCAGCATCGTATTCACCATCTCCATCACCGGCCTTTCCGACAGGCTGTAGGCGATAACCTCCCGGTTAAACAGATCGAGAACTGACGACAGGTAAAGCTTTTTTCCCTGTACCGGGAACTCTGTCACATCTGTTACCCATTTTTCGTTGGCTTTTGACGCACCGAAGTTCCGGCTCAGGATATTGGGCGCGGCCTCGCCCGTTCTCCCTTTCCAGGCACGATATTTTTTCGCCCTTATCACAGACCGGAGTGACAGTTCTGCCATCAGCCGCTGCACTGTTTTATGGTTTATCCGCAGCCCCTGTTTTCTCAGTGCGAGCGTGATCCTGCGGTAGCCATAACGACCTTTGTGATAGTGGTATATCTTCCTGATGTTCTCTTTAAGACCCGCATATCTGTCCCCTTGCTTCAGTGCATTCATATTGTAATACCACGTGCTACGGGACATACCGGCCGCCCGCAGAAGGTCCCGCAGAGCGTGTTCATGCCTTAGTTCACTGATTATCAGGGCTTTTTGCCATTTTTTTCGCTCTGAACCAAGGCTTTCAACTTTTTTAGATAGGCATTCTCTGCCCGCAGATAACGCAGTTCGGCCCTGAGCTCTTCGGGGGAGAGTTTTTCCAGCTCTTTATCTGTCAGTGGTGGGATATTTTTTGGCTTTGTCATTTGTCCGGGCCGTCCGCATTGCATGTTTAAAAGACCTTCCGCTCCGGCATCGTTGTACACGTCGAGCCAGCGCCGGACAAGTATTTCTGCGGAGAGATTAAACCGGGCAGCCGCTTCACGCATCGTCAGGCGGTCACTGATAACCGCCCGGACGACCACGAGTTTAAATTCATCGGAATAATGATTATTTTTTGCAGTCAGGCCTTCTGCACCGTGGAACTGCCATGCCCTGACCCAGCGACGGACAGATGTTCTTTCAATACCAAAAAGGTCGGCTGTACTCTGTTCTCCGTCTTTACCGGACAAATAATGATTAACCACAGCCAGTTTTGTTTCAGGGGAATACTTTGGTTTAGCCATAAAATTGCACCTTACTCAGTTGGGTGTCCAACTTTTGGGGTGCAGTCCATGCGCTTGCACGGGCCTACGGGGTGTGAGCCTGTGAGTGGATCCTGTAGGTCGGGTAAGCGAAGCGCCACCCGACAAAACAACCGCACATCCGCTGACCTCACCTCATCCGGTGCTCTCCGTTGACCAACGCTTCGCGATCGAAAAAGCGCTGGATCACGCCCTCCGCCATAAACGCCGCCCGATCGGACATATGGGCGATGACGTCGGCATCATGGCTGACCAGCAGATAGGTCATGCCGTACTCCTGTTTCAGACGATTAAGTAGATTAAGGATTTCCGCCTGCACCGACATATCCAGCGCCGAGGTCGGCTCATCCAGCAGCAGGATCTGCGGGTGCAGCAGCAGGGCGCGGGCAATGGCCACGCGCTGCCGTTGGCCGCCGGAGAGCTGATGCGGATAGCGGCGCACGGCATCGGCGGCCAGACCCACCTGCTCAAGGGCGGTGGTCACTCGCGGGGTAACGTCGCGGATGCCGTGGATCTGCAGCGGCTCCGCCAGGGTGCGCCACAGAGTATGGTTGGGATGCAGCGAGGCATACGGATCCTGAAACACCATCTGCACGTTGCGCCGCAGATCGCCCTGAAAGCGGAAGCCCGGCGTAATGGTCTGGCCGAGCAGATCCACGCTGCCGCGCCATTCACGCTGCAATCCGGCCAGCACGCGCAAAATCGTCGATTTGCCGCAGCCCGAGGCGCCGATCAGGCTGAAGGTTTCCCCGGCGTCGACACGGAAACTGGCGGCGGAGACCGCCGTCTTCGCGCCGAATGTAACCTGTAAATCCTGAAGATTAACGATCGCCATGGGCTGTCTCCGTAAAGTCCTGGGTTCTGTCGAGGGTCGGCAGCATCTGGCCGTAGGTGTGGGCATTTGGCCGGCAGGTCCACAGGGTGCGGGTGTAAGGGTGCGTCGCGCTCGGCAGCGCCCGCGCCGGCATCTCGTCGACCTGTCTCCCCTGGTACATCACCAGCACGCGATCGCAATGCGCGGCCACCAGCGGTAGATCGTGGCTGATCAGTAACATGGCCATCTGCCGCTGCGCGCACTGCTCCACCAGCAGCTCGAGGATCTGGTTGCGCAGGCGGGCGTCGAGGGCCGAGGTCGGCTCGTCGGCTATCAGCACCTTCGGGTTATTGAGCAGCGCGAGGGCGATCATCACCCGCTGTCCCATCCCGCCGGAGAGTTCGCCGGGATAGCGGCTGAGGACCGGCAGATCCAGACCGACGGCGGCGATGGCGTCTTTGACCGCCTCAGCGCGCGCGCGGCGGCTGAGACGCTGATGCAGGGTTAACGCCTCCTCCAGCTGCGTCTGAATGGACTGCACCGGATTCAGTGCATAGCGCGGGTCCTGCAGCACCATGGCGATATCGTTGCCGCGCAGCGCGCGCCAGCCGCGGGCGCTGAGGGTCAGCACATCGCGCCCCAGCACCTCCAGCCGTTCAGCGCTCACCACCCCGGGCTTGCGCACCAGGCCCATCAGCGCCCGGGCGGTCATCGATTTGCCGGAGCCGGATTCGCCCACCAGCGCCAGCCGCTCGTTGCCGAGGGTGAAGCTGACGTTGTCCACCACCCGGGCGGTGGGATAGTCGACGGCGAGTCCCTGGACGGTCAGTCGGATGTCAGTCATGTTGCGGCTCCAGAATATCGCGCAGGCCGTCGCCCAGCAGGTTAAACGCCAGGCTGGCGAGCAGGATCGCCGCGCCGGGGATGGCGGCGATCCACCATTGGTCGAAAATCACCTGCATCCCGTCGGCAATCATCGCTCCCCACTCCGCCATCGGCGGGCGGGCGCCCAGGCCGAGAAAGCCGAGCCCGGCGGCGGCGAGGATAATACCCGCCAGATCGAGCGCCAGCCGAACAATCGCCGACGGCAGACACAGCGGCAGAATATGGCCGACCAGCAGCCGCCCGCCGCGGATGCCCAGCATCTCCGCCGCGGCGAGGTAGTCGCTATGGCGCAGGCGCTGAATTTCGCTGCGCGCCTGACGGGCGTAGGCCGGCCAGGTGGTCAGGGCTAACGCCAGCGCGCCGTTGACCAGCCCCGGGCCGAGCATCGCCACGAACGCGAAGGCGAGGATCAGGCGCGGCATCGACATCACCACGTCGGTAAAGCGCATCAGTATCCGCTCCAGCCACCCGCCATAGTAGCCGGAGAGGATACCCACCAGCAGACCGACGGGCAGGGTAATGGCGGTCACCAGCGCCACCAGACCCAGCGCCGGGCGGGCGCCGTAGAGCAAGCGCGACAGCAGGTCGCGGCCGTAGCTGTCGGTGCCGAGCAAGTGTCCCGCCCCGGGCCCCTGCAGACGAGCGGCGGCATCCTGCCAGTTGGGATCGTGCGGCGCCAGCCACGGGGCGAACAGCGCGGTCAGCACCAGCAGGATCACCAGGGTCAGGCCGCTGAAGGCGGCGGGTGAGCGGCGCAGACGGCGTAAAAACAGATAAGTCGGCATCAGCGCACCCTCGGATCGGTTAACCGTACCAGCAGGTCGGTCAGGTTATTGATCAGCACAAAACTCACGCCGATCAGCAGCGTGCCGCCCATGATCGCCGTGGTATCCCCAGCGAACAGCGCCGTGGTGAGGTAGCGGCCGATCCCCGGCCACGAGAAGACGGTTTCGGTGAGCACCGCCCCTTCGAGCATGGAGGTCCAGGCGAGAGCGGTCACCGTCAGCAGAGTGCCGCGGATATTGGGCAGGACATGGCGCAGCAGAATCGTCATCTCTCCGGCCCCTTTGGCCCGCGCCAGCAGAATGTACTCTTTGTTCATCTCGCTCAGACAGGCGGAGCGGGTCAGGCGGGTGATGCTCGCCAGCGAGTAATAGGCCAGCACCAGCACCGGCAGCGCCAGATGGCCGATCGCATTTTTAAACGCCGCGGTATCGCCGGAGAGCCAGGTGTCGATCAGCGCAAAACCGCTGCGTGGCTCGACGGTGTACTGATAAATATCGTCGAGGCGACCCGGGCCCGGCGCCCACTGCAGCCGGGCGTAAAACAGGGCCAGCATCAGCAGGCCGAGCCAGAAAATGGGCACCGAGTTGCCCAACAGGGTAAAGGTGCGAACCGCCAGATCCCACGGCGAACCGGCGTAACGGGCGCACAGCACCCCGGCGACGATGCCCAGTACCGCGCCGACGATCAGCGCCAGGGTCGCCAGCTCAAGGGTCGCCGGAAAGACCGCCAGCAGGTCGTGGAGCACCGGCTGGCCGGTAGCGCTGGCGATGCCAAGATCGCCATGGGCCAGGTTGACCAGGTAGTGCCAGAACTGCACCGGCAGCGGCTGGTCGAGACCCAGCTGATGGCGAACCTGGTCATAGGTCGACTGGCTGGCATGGTCGCCGACGATCTGCAGTACGCGGTCGACGGGCGACAGCGCGGAGAGCGAGAAGGTGACCAGCAACAGCCCGAACAGCGTGAGCAGCAGCGTAAACAGCCCCTGCAACAGGCGGGTAAGGTGAGTGGAAAACGATGGCATGGAAAATGGAAATTCCTGGTATATCAGCATTGTACCCGGCGGCGCGATGCCGACCGGGCCCGGGTGAGGAGTCGGTCATCCGGGCAGACAAGGCCGCCGTACCCGGTGACAAAACCCGCTTACTTGGTCACGTTATCGTACCAGACCATGTCGGCGTTCAGTCCCTGCTGATAGCCCTTCACGTTGTCACGCACCACGATCTGGGTTTTTCCCTGGTCAATAAAGACGTACGGCGAATGCTGGAGCAGGGTTTCCTGCATCGTTTTGTACAGGTCGAGGCGTTTCGCCGGGTCCGGCTCCGCCACCGCGGCGAGGGTGGCTTTATTCAGCTCAGGGATCTGCCAGCCGTTGAGCCCGGCCACGGTGCTGGATTTACCATCGTTCCAGGCAAAGGCGCTGGCATTGGAGTGGGCATCAAAGTAGTCCGGGATCCACAGGCGGATCGCCGCCTGATGCTGCTTCGCGCGCACCCGGGCATAGACCTGGCTGCCGGCGGCGGGTAGCAGATCCACCTTCACCCCGCCCTGGGCAAAGCTGGCCTGCAGCGATTGGGCGATGGTGATAAACGGCGGTTTGTTCTCCACATCGAGGGTGAAGTGGGCATCCTTAATGCCCGCTTTATCAAGGATAGCCTTAGCTTTTTGCGGGTCGAAGGTGAACGGATTAGTCTCCAGCGCCCCCGGCAGGCCGGCCGGCAGGAAGCTTTGGTGAATAAAGTACTGGCCTTTCAGCAGATTTTTGGTGATGCCCTCATAATCGACCAGCCAGCGCGCCGCCTCCCAGAAGGCCGGATTATTGAGCAGCGGGTTGGCACTGTTGGCGGTATTAAACACCAGGTAGTTCTGCTCGGCGGACGGGATGCTCAGCACCTTCACGCCGGGTTTATCCTGCAGGGCGGCAATCTGGTCAGCGCCGAGATCGCGCGCCACATCGGCATCCCCCTGCTGGATCAGCAGGCGGCGGGAAGCCGGGTCGGGGACGTTTTTAATAATGATGCTCTTGATCTTCGGCGCGCCGGTTGGGGAGCTGGCGTTGGCCTCCAGCACGATGGCCTGATGCGGCTGGTAGACGCGCATTTTATAGGCTCCGCTGCCCGCCGAGTGCATTTTCAGCCAGTCGTTGCCGAAGTCGTTATTTTTCGCGTTCGGCGCCACCTGTTTTTCATCAACGATAGAGGCGATGGGGGTGGAGAGAATATTCAGCGCCACCGCCGGGCTGACGTCGGCGGTCCAGTGCAGCGTCAGGGTATGGTCATCAACCTTTTTCAGCTGGCTGGCGATGTTGTCCGGCTGCCAGCCGAGCACGTTGAGAATAAACGCTGGCGATTTATTCAGCGTCACCGCGCGGGTGTAAGAGAAAATCACATCTTCCGGGCGCAGCGGATTACCGGAGGCGAATTTGGCATCCGGCTTCAGTTTAATGGTCAGGGTTTTCGCCGCCGGATCGGCCTGCCAGCTTTCGGCGAGGATCGGCACGATTTTTTCAGGGTTGTTGCGGTCCGGCTGCACCAGACGCTGATAGAGGCTAGGGACCGTCTGAATGCTGGAGAGTTCGTTCGCTTCCGCCGGGTCGAGGCTGACGATATCGTCGAGACCCTGGACGACCACCAGCGTGTTGGGCGGCGTGGCGGCATGCGCGGCGGCGGAGAGCGCCGACAGTAGCAGTAAAGGCAACAGTTTTTTGGTCATGTGCAATCCCTGAAGAATGGTTATTTTATTGTTTTATGCCTCGCTACGTTAGGCCGCTTGCCATAAGGCGTAAAGTCAAAATAAGGATATCCTTATGCTAAAAACGCATATTCAAGAACGACAGGTTATTGCCGGTCGCGCAGAAGCGCCTTTCTCCGCTGCGGGGTTCTTGCTATAACGCATTGTCTATTGCGAGGAGGTGGGTGTGCCGGAAATTAATGAGTATGGCCAGCAGGTGAACGACCTGGTCCCTGGCTGGCAGGGGGCGCAAGTCCTGCGGCGGACGGCGTTAAATGGCCGTTTTTGCCGCCTGGAGCCGCTGGACGTTGACCGTCATGCGGCGGATCTGTTTGCCGCCTATGCGCTCGGCGACAACAGCGACTGGACGTGGCTGGCGTCTACGCGGCCGGAGAGCGTGACGGCGACCGCCCACTGGATCGCGGGCAAGGTGAATGATGATGCCCTGGTGCCGTATGCGGTGGTTGACCTGCGTAGCGAGCAGGCGGTGGGCATCGTCAGCTATATGGCGATCGAGCGGGAAATGGGCACGGTTGAGATCGGCCATGTCACCTGGTCGCGACGGATGAAAAACACCCCGCTGGGTACCGAAGCGGTCTGGCTGCTGCTCAAAAACGGCTTTGACCATGGCTATCGTCGGCTGGAGTGGAAATGCGATTCGATGAATGTCGCCTCGCGCCGCGCCGCCGAGCGGCTGGGCTTTAGCTGGGAAGGACGTCTGCGGCAGAGGCTGGTGCGTAAAGGGCGGACGCGCGACAGCGATATGCTGTCCATCATCGACGGCGAGTGGCCTGCGCGCGATGCGGCGCTGCGGGCGTGGCTGGCGGCGGAGAACTTTACTGCCGACGGTCAGCAGATTAAGCGCCTGGAGGCGTTTCGCTAACATCAACCTATGGGGTCAAAACCCGGAACGGCACCCCGGTCGCGCTGCGCTTACCGGGGCTACGTTACATCGCCTCAGGGTAGGCCGGGCAAGGCGTAGTCGCCGCCCGGCATTGACCTGTTAACGGCGAACCGGCGCGTCGCCAGCGACATAATACGTCGCGGTGCTGCGCGGCAGCGGCTGGCGGCCGCGAATGGCGTCGGCCATCTTCTCGCCGATCATAATGGTGGTGGCGTTGAGGTTGCCGGTGATGATCTGCGGCATGATCGAGGCGTCGACCACCCGCAATCCTTCCAGACCGTGGACGCGGCCCTCGCCATCGACCACCGCCATCTCGTCGTAACCCATCTTACAGGTCCCGCACGGGTGGAACGCGGTCTCGGCGTGGTTGCGCACAAACTCATCCAGTTCGGCATCGCTCTGGCATTCTATTCCCGGACTGATTTCGCGACCGCGATACTTATCCAGCGCCGGCTGGTTCATGATCTCCCGGGTAATGCGGATGGCGTCGCGGAACTCCTGCCAGTCCTGCTCATGGGACATATAGTTAAACAGGATCGCCGGATGGGCGTGCGGGTCGCGCGACTTCAGGCGCACGTGGCCGCGGCTGGGCGAACGCATCGAGCCGACGTGGCACTGGAAGCCGTGCTCTTTCACCGCGTTGGAGCCATTGTAGTTAATCGCCACCGGCAGGAAGTGGTACTGAATGTTCGGCCAGGCGAACTCTGCGCGGCTGCGGATAAAACCGCCCGCTTCGAACTGGTTGCTGGCGCCGATGCCGGTGCCGCCGAACAGCCACTCGGCGCCGATCTTCGGCTGGTTCCACCACTGTAGCGCCGGGTAGAGCGATACCGGCTCTTTGCACTCGTACTGCAGATACATCTCCAGATGGTCCTGCAGGTTCTCACCCACGCCGGGGAGATCGTGCACCACCGGGATATCGAACTGCCTGAGCAGCTCCGGGTTACCCACGCCGGAGCGCTGCAGGATCTGCGGCGAGGCAATCGCCCCGGCGCACAGCAGCACCTCTTTGTTGGCCGTCGCTTTTGACGGGATCGTGCTCTCTCCCTCCAGCCACTCGACGCCCACCGCGCGCTTGCCGGCAAAAATAATGTGATCGGTCAGCGCATGGGTGCGGATGGTCAGGTTCGGGCGACCGCGCGCCTGGTCGAGATAGCCGCGGGCGGTGCTGGCGCGACGGCCCTGCGGCGTCACGGTGCGGTCCATCGGGCCAAAGCCTTCCTGCTGGTAGCCGTTGAGATCGTCGGTACGCGGATAGCCCGCCTGCACCCCGGCTTCAACCATCGCCTCGAAGAGCGGATTATTGCCCGGCTTCGGCGTCGTCACGCTCACCGGGCCATCGCCGCCGTGGTAGTCGTTAGGCCCGATATCGCGGGTTTCCGCTTTCCGGTAGTAGGGCAGGCAGTCGAGATAGCTCCAGTGTTCCAGACCCGGCTCTTTGGCCCAGTTATCCAGATCCATCGCGTTACCGCGAATGTAGCACATGCCGTTGATCAGCGAGGATCCGCCGAGCCCTTTGCCGCGTCCGCACTCCATGCGGCGATTGTTCATGTACGGCTCAGGTTCGGTCTCGTAGGCCCAGTTGTAGCGCTTGCCCTGCAGCGGATAAGCCAGCGCGGCGGGCATCTGGGTGCGGAAATCGAACCGGTAGTCAGGGCCGCCGGCTTCCAGCAGCAGGACGGTGGTGTTTGGATCTTCAGTCAGTCGTGTTGCCAGAACGTTGCCGGCGGAGCCGGCACCAATAATGATGTAGTCAAATTGCAAAAAAACCTCCCGGTTAAAATATGGACTGGAATTTACCCATCTCAACCTGGATGGACTTCACCTGGGTGTAACTCTGCAGCGTCATCACGCCGTTCTCGCGGCCAATGCCGGAGTGTTTGTAGCCGCCAACCGGCATTTCCGCCGGGGATTCCCCCCAGCTGTTGATCCAGCAGATGCCGGCTTCCAGCTGGTGGATAATTCGGTGAGCGCGGTTGAGGTTGGGCGTCACCACGCCGGCGGCGAGGCCGTATTCGGTGGCGTTGGCGCGGCGAATGACCTCCGCTTCGTCGGCATAGCTGAGGATCGACATCACCGGGCCGAAGATCTCTTCGCGCACGATGGTCATCTCGTCGCTGCAATCGGTAAACACCGTCGGGGCGACCCACGCGCCGTTATCGAAACCGTCGCCTTTCAGCGCCTCGCCGCCGCACAGCAGGCGCGCGCCTTCGCGTTTGCCACTCTCGATATAGCGCAGAACGTTGTCGCGATGGGGGAAGCTGACCAGCGGGCCGAAGTTGGTGTCGTCGGCAAACAGATCGCCGGCGCGGATGCGGGCCACCCGCTCGAGGATCTTGTGCTCGAATTCCGCCTTCTGTTTCGCCGGGACAAACACCCGGGTGCCGTTGGTGCAGACCTGGCCGGAGCTGTAAAAGTTGGCCATCATGGCAATATCGGCGGCGAGGTCGAGGTCGGCATCATCGGCGATAATCAGCGGCGATTTGCCGCCCAGCTCCATGGTGACCTCTTTCAGTGATGAAGCGGCCGAGTTGGCCATCACTTTTTTGCCGCTGGCGACGCCGCCGGTGAAGGAGATTTTGGCGATGTCCGGATGCTCGGTCAGATACTGGCCGGTTTCCGCGCCGATCCCTGGCAGGACGTTAAACACCCCGTCCGGCAGGCCCGCTTCGCTGTAAATTTCCGCCAGCTTGAGGGCGGTCAGCGGGGTGACTTCGCTCGGTTTGAAAATCATCGCATTGCCAGCGGCCAGCGCTGGCGCCGATTTCCACAGGGCGATCTGGATCGGGTAGTTCCACGCGCCGATCCCGGCTACCACCCCCAGCGGTTCGCGACGGGTATAGACGAAGGAACTGTCGCGCAGCGGGATCTGGCTGCCTTCCAGCGCCGGGATCAATCCGGCGTAATACTCCAGCACGTCGGCGCCGGTGACGATATCGACGGCGGCGGTTTCGCTGAGAGGTTTCCCGGTATCCAGGGTCTCCAGTCGCGCCAGCTCGTCGTTGCGCTGGCGCAGAAGGTCGACGGCGCGACGCAGGATACGCGAGCGTTCCATGGCGGTCATTGCCGCCCAGATTTTTTGCCCACGCTGTGCGCTCTCGACGGCGCGGTCGACATCCTCGCGTCCGGCAGCCTGAACGGTCGCCAGCACCTCGCCAGTGGCAGGGTTGATGGTCTCGAAGGTGCGACCGCTGGTGGCCGATGTATAACCACCATTAATATAAAGCTGCTGTTCTGCCATTCGGGACATAACGCCTCCTCGGTTATGGGTTCGGTAAATGCTGACGAATAAAGTGGCTGGTCAGCGACTGCGCCAGCGTTTTATCCAGCGGTTTGCCGCTGAGCGCCGCCCGCAGCCACAGGCCGTCTATCAGCGCCGCCAGCCCGTAGCCGGCCTCCTGCGCCTGCTCGCGCGGCAGCTCGCGGCGGAATTCGTACACCAGGTTCGACAGCAGGCGACGGCTGCTGACCTGCTGTAACCGATAAAGCATCGGCTGGTGCATGCTGCTGGCCCAAAAGGCCAGCCAGGCCTTCATCGCCGCGCTGCTGATCTGCGTCTCATCAAAGTTGCCGCCGACAATCGCCTGCAGACGCTGGCTGGCGCTGCCGTCCGGCAGAGCGTGCAGACGGTTGAGCACCGCGTCGCGCAGCTGGCTGGTGATGTCGCGCATGGTCGCCTCCAGCAGACCATTTTTGTCTTTGAAATAGTGACTGATGATCCCCGTCGATACGCCCGCCCGCCGGGCAATCTGCGCGATGGTCGCGTCGTGCATACCGACTTCATTTATTGCGTCCAGCGTGGCGTCGATCAGCTGCCTGCGCCGGATCGGCTGCATCCCCAGTTTGGGCATTTTTGCCACTCCATTCATCAGCGTTGGTTAACTATTAAAGCGGTTTTTGATTGGACGTTCAATATAAAATGTGTCTTAATTGTTGCGGATTTGGATTTTAATAGTTACAAAAACAGTGGGGATACTGGATGACAGATCTTTCGCAAAGCAGAGAAAAGGACAAAATCAATCCGGTGGTTTTTTATACCTCGGCCGGACTGATTTTGTTGTTTTCCCTGATGACGATCTTTTTTCGCGATTTTTCTGCCGAGTGGATTGGGCGCACCCTGGACTGGGTGTCGAAAACCTTCGGCTGGTACTATCTGCTGGCGGCGACGCTGTATATCGTCTTCGTCGTCTGCATTGCCTGCTCGCGCTTCGGCTCGGTGAAGCTCGGGCCGGAGCAGTCAAAGCCCGAGTTCAGCCTGCTGAGCTGGGCGGCGATGCTGTTCGCCGCCGGCATCGGCATCGACCTGATGTTCTTCTCGGTCGCCGAGCCGGTGACGCAATATATGCAGCCGCCGGAAGGGGCGGGGCAGACCATCGAGGCGGCGCGCCAGGCGATGGTCTGGACCCTGTTTCACTATGGCTTAACCGGTTGGTCAATGTATGCCCTGATGGGCATGGCGCTGGGATACTTTAGCTATCGTTATAATTTGCCGCTCACCATCCGCTCGGCGCTGTACCCGATTTTTGGCAAACGGATCAATGGGCCTATCGGCCACAGCGTCGATATTGCGGCGGTGATCGGCACCATCTTCGGCATCGCCACCACCCTCGGTATCGGCGTAGTGCAGCTCAACTACGGTCTGAGCGTGCTGTTCGATATTCCGGACTCGCTGGCGGCGAAAGCGGCCCTGATTGCGCTGTCGGTGATCATCGCCACCATCTCGGTCACCTCCGGGGTGGACAAGGGCATCCGCGTGCTCTCCGAGCTGAACGTCGCCCTCGCGCTGGGGCTGATCCTGTTCGTGCTGTTTATGGGCGATACCTCCTTCCTGCTCAATGCGTTAGTGCTCAACGTCGGCGACTACGTCAATCGCTTTATGGGCATGACGCTGAACAGCTTCGCCTTCGACCGGCCGGTGGAATGGATGAACAACTGGACGCTCTTTTTCTGGGCGTGGTGGGTGGCCTGGTCGCCGTTTGTGGGCCTGTTCCTGGCGCGCATTTCGCGCGGGCGCACCATCCGCCAGTTTGTGATGGGCACCCTGATTATTCCCTTCACCTTTACCCTGCTGTGGCTGTCGGTGTTCGGCAACAGCGCGCTGTATGAGATCATCCACGGCGACGCGGCCTTTGCCCAGGAGGCGATGGCCCACCCGGAGCGCGGCTTCTACAGCCTGCTGGCGCAGTATCCGGCGTTTACCTTTAGCGCGTCGGTGGCGACCATCACCGGTCTGCTGTTTTACGTTACCTCCGCCGACTCCGGCGCGCTGGTGCTGGGGAACTTCACCTCGAAGCTGAAGGACATCAACAGCGACGCCCCGAACTGGCTGCGCATCTTCTGGTCGGTGGCCATCGGTCTGTTGACCCTCGGGATGCTGATGACCAACGGCATCTCGGCGCTGCAGAACACCACGGTGATCATGGGGCTGCCGTTCAGCTTTGTGATTTTCTTCGTGATGGCCGGACTGTATAAATCTCTGAAAGTGGAAGATTACCGTCGGGTCAGCGCCAGCCGCGACACCGCCCCGCGCCCGATGGGCCTCCAGGATCGTCTGAGCTGGAAGAAGCGCCTGTCGCGGCTGATGAATTACCCCGGCACGCGCTATACCAAACTGATGATGGAGACGGTGTGCTACCCGGCGATGGAGGAGGTGGCCCAGGAGCTGCGGCTGCGCGGCGCCGCGGTGGAACTGAAGAGCCTGCCGCCGGAAGAGGGTGAGAACCTTGGCCACCTCGATCTGCTGGTGCACATGGGCGACGAGCAGAACTTTATCTACAAGATCTGGCCGCAGCAGTACTCGGTGCCGGGCTTTACCTATCGGGCGCGCAGCGGGAAATCCACCTATTACCGGCTGGAGACCTTCCTGCTGGAGGGCAGTCAGGGTAACGACCTGATGGACTACAGCAAAGAGCAGGTGATCACCGATATTCTCGACCAGTACGAGCGGCACCTGAACTTTATCCATCTGCATCGGGAAGCGCCGGGGAACAGCGTGATGTTCCCGGATGGCTAATCAGGGAAGCCCCCGTCGGGGAAAGGCTGACGGGGGCGATGGTCGTTACTGGTAGTTAAAGGCGTCCGGATGGTTGTCGAGGCTGCCGCTGAGGGCGGCAAACAGCACGGTTTTGCCATCGATGGACAGGGCATCGCTGACGTTAAGCCAGGTCAGCTTCTCCTGGTCGGTTTTTTCATCGACCACCGAGTAAACGCCGGACATCTGTTTGCTTTTTTCCGACCAGATCACCGCGATACGTTCATGGCCGCAGTCGTGGGGTTTGCAGGCGCTTAACACCTGCCAGGATTCGCTACCCAGTTTCACCGTCTGCGCGGGCGAACCGGTGCCGCCGGTGGTCACCCAGGCGGGCAGCTGATGGCCTTTGACCATCTGGTTAAACGACGCCCGGGTGGTGGCATCGTGAGCCAGACTGTTCAGCGTGACATCGCTTTGCGCCATAACGCTGGCGGAGGCGGCTAAGGCGACGATAGCGGTAAGAGCTTTAAACATGTTTCCTCCTGGACTTATTCCGTCCTCATAACAAGCCTCTTTATAGTGAGCGTAGAGAATGATTAATGCAAACTCTGACATATTTTCTGTGAATGATTAGAGGCGGTGCGCGCATGGACGTTACGCTAAGCGATATGCCATGATGCGGATTGATTTATTTTCCAAATATATGCCCTTGGGATAAAGCAGTTAGCGAAGTGGCATAGTTATTCAGGCGATAAAGCATGGCGTATGTGAATCATCTACTGACGTTTATTGAGAGTAATCCGGCGCTGGCGGTGGGGTTTAATCTTATTCTGCTGCTGCTCTCCGGCATATTTGCCCATCTTTTATGCAAGTTCTTGCTGATTAAAGTGGTGCGTAAGGTCTTCTTTAGTAGCCACAAACAGGATGTGCCGCTGGAGAAGGATCGACGCATCGCCGAAAAGCTGTCCAATTTCATTCCGGTTATTATCGTCTATTACGTTCTGCAGTTTATGCCGGCGATGCCGGCATCGCTGGTGACGGCGATTAATACTATCTGCGGGATCTTGTTTTTTATTTTTATGTCGGTGTTTTTCAACGAGATGCTGGATATTGTCAACAGCTCCTATCTGCGAAAGACCAAACGTAAAAATCATTCCATTAAGGGCTATATCCAGATAGGCAAAATCTTAGTCCACATCCTGGCGGCGATCATGATCCTAGCCGTGATGTCGAACAAATCGCCGATCATTATCATCTCCAGTCTGGGGGCCGTGGCGGCGGTACTGATGATCGTGTTCCAGCATACTCTGCTGTCGCTGGTGGCGAACGTTCAGCTGTCGTCCAACGACGTGCTCCAGCTGGGGGACTGGATTGAAATGCCTGACAAGAACCTCAGCGGTGAGGTGACGGATATCGCGCTGCACACCATTACCATCCGCAACTGGGACAATACCATCTCCCGTATCCCGACCAAGAATTTCCTCACCGAGACCTATACCAACTGGCAGGCGATGTTCTCCTCCGGGGCGCGGCGGATCATGCGCAGTATCGCCATCGATCAGCACTCGGTGCGTTTTCTCGACCAGGAGATGCTCTCCTCGATGCTGACCATCCGCGGGGTGAGTGAGCCTCTGGCGACGCTGCTTGACGGCCGGGATCCCGGCGGCGTGGCCGACCGCTGGTTTGTCGATAACGGGCTAACCAACCTGACCCTGTTTCGCCACTATCTGATGCACTATCTCGCCGAGCGGCCGGATATTATTAAGGAGATGTACATTGTGGCGAGAACGCTGAAACCGTCGCCCTCGGGCATCCCGCTGGAGATTTACTGCTTCACCACCTCAACGCTGTGGAAAGACTACGAAAATACCCAGTCGGCGATATTTGAGTACATTACCGCGGTGGCCGGACAGTTTTCCCTGCGCCTCTATCAGTATCCCGCCGGGCACGATTTTTGGCGTCTCTCCCAGGAGCACGCCGCCCGGACGGGCCTGCCGCCGTCGGCCGAAGGCTAAGCGCTGATCTGCTGGCGCCAGAGGGCGATCTCCTCCTCCAGCCAGGTGATGAACCGGGCGACTTCCGGCCGGTTCTCCGCCTGCGGGGAGACGGTTAGCCAGTAGTGCCAGGGGTAGGGGACGGTGACGGCGGTGAGCTGCACCAGCTCGCCGCGGGCTATCGCCCCCGCCACCAGGGAGCGCCGCTCCAGCGCCACGCCGGCCCCCAGACGAACCGCCTCCAGCACCAGATTGGAGTCGTTCAGGCGCAGGCCTGAGGGGACGATCGGCTTTTCCAGCCCCGCCTGGCTGCACCAGGCGTTCCAGGACTCCATGGAAAAAATAATATCGCTGGCGGCGATCGCCTGCGGGGTGGTCGGCAGGTTACCGCCGCGATAGCCGGGGGCGGCGACCACCAGCTGTTCATCGGCAAACAGATGCCGGCTTTCCATCCCCTCCCAGTCGCCTTGCCCCATGCGTATGGCCAGATCGATACCCTCCTGTTGCAGGTTAACCACCGCCAGGCTGGTCAGCAGGCGCACCGCGATCTGCGGATGCCGCGCCTGAAAGCGCGCCAGCCGCGGCAGCAGCCAGTGGCAGCCAAAGGAGGGGAGCGTCGCCAGGGTCACTTCCAGGGTGCGGGGTTTGATCTGCACCATGCGCGTGGCGTCGGCGATGTGCTGTAACGCCTCGCGGATTTGCAGGGCATAGAGCCGTCCTTCTTCCGTGATGCGCACTCCGCGGCCGTGGCGGATAAAGAGCGTGACGCCGACCAGGGCTTCCAGCTGTTTGATGTGCTGGCTGACCGCCGAATGGGTCACGCTCATCTCGTGGGCGGCCTGCGTTACGCTGCCGAGGCGCGCCACCGCCTCAAAGCTGCGCAGGCTGGCGACAGGGGGAAAATCTGCCATGGTGATCTCTCAGTCAGTGAGTCGATACGTTAACGTTACTACCGGGTTAGCGGGTTTTATAGCCGCCGCGAACAGGCTGAAAAAGGGGCTAAATGCCGCCTCAGTCGGTATAGCACAAGGGGGACTGGAGGGCTACAGCGAGTCGCCAATCTGTTAGTTTTACTAACCGTTGCGGTAAGTATCTGGTGATATTCGCGGCATCGGTTTTCCAGTAAGGTAAAGCCGCAACCTCTTTATCGCAGGCAGGAGTGACGATGAAACTCATTGGTATGATGGATTCACCTTATGTAAGACGCGTGGCGGTTTCTCTGGCGCTCTATGGCGTGGAATTCGAGAGCCTGCCGCTATCGGTCTTTAGCGGCTTTGACGAATTTTCCCGCATTAATCCGGTGGTCAAGGCGCCGACGGTGGTGCTCGATAGCGGGACGCAGCTGATGGACTCCACGCTGATCCTCCACTATTTCGAAACGACCAATCCGGCCGGGCGCCGGCAGCTTCCCGCGCATCCCGAGGCGCTGGCCCGCGATCTGCACCTGCTGGGGGTGATCCTCGCCGCCTGTGAAAAAGCGGTCCAGCATGTTTATGAGTACCGTCTGCGGCCGGAAGAGAAGCAGCATCAGCCGTGGGTAGCCCGGGTGACCGGCCAGCTGCTGGCCGCCTGTCGGGAGTGGGACGCCCGGCTGGCAGACCGCGCCGCCGCCGCGCAGCCGGATCAGGTGCTGGTCACCAGCACGGTGGTCTGGTCCTTTATCCAGTTGATGATCCCGGCGGTGGTGTCGGCCGCGGCGTTTCCGCATATTCGCGCGCTGGCGGAGAAGGGAGAGGCGCTGCCGGCGTTTCAACAGTATCCGCTGGGTTAACGGCAGGGGTGGAGAGGGGCGCCGCAGCGTGGCGCCCTGAAGCAGGAGAGGATCACCAGCAGACAAACCCGCCGTCGACCACCAGGTCTACGCCGGTGCAGAACGAGGCGGCGTCGCTGGCGAGGAACAGCGCCGGGCCGGCTATCTCTTCCACCTTCGCCATTCGCTGCATCGGCGTCTGGCTTTCAAACTCGCGGGTCTGGTGCACCATCTCCGGACGGGTATTCATCGGCGTGGCGGTATATCCCGGGCTAATGGAATTGACGCGGATCCCTTTGCCCACCCACTCCATCGCCAGGCTTTTCGACAGATGGATCACGCCGGCTTTGGAGCAGTTGTAATGCGCCTGGTCGAGGCCGCGGTTAACAATAATCCCCGACATCGAGGCGATATTGATAATCGACCCGCCGCCGGACTCCAGCATCAGTTCCGCTTCCGCTTTGCAGGAGTTCCATATGCCGGTGAGATTGATGTCGATAACCCGTTGCCACTGCTCGCTCTCCATCTCCAGGGCCGGATTGGCGTTGGCGATCCCGGCGGCGTTAACGGCGATATCGAGGCGGCCATAGCGGCTTTTGGCCAGCGCAACGGCGGCGCGCAGGTCGGCAATCTGGCGGACATCGCCGGTAAAAGAACAAGCCTGACCGCCGATGGATTCAATATGGCTGACCGTTTCCGCCAGCCCGCCGTCGTCGCGAAGATCAAAACAGACTACCCGTGCACCCGCGCTGGCGAGGCTGCAGGCGATGGTCTGGCCGATGCCGCTGCCGGCGCCGGTGACGAAAGCGACGCGATCCCGCAGGTTAAACAGCTGCTGTGCAAAGTCTTTACCGATCATAATGTTTACTCTCTTCAATATAGTGTCGAACGTCGGGAGCCCTGTTTCCCGAATGGCGGCGCGCCGCGCCTTATCCGGGCAACCTTTCGGCGGTGTTACGTAGCCCCGGTAAGCGAAGCGCCACCGGGGGGACGTCCCGGCGTGGTGGCGCCAATGCGGGACGCCTTATTCGGGCTATGGGGCCCGCTAACCCGCGGGGATTACGACATAATCAAACCGCCATCGATATTGATGGTCTGCCCGGTGAGATAGCGCGCGTCGTCGGAGGCGAGGAAGGCCACCAGCCCGGCCACGTCTTCCGGCTTACCGGCGCGTTTCATTGGGATCCCTTCGACCCATTCCGCCATCAGTTCGCCCTTGCCGTAGCGCTTCTGCTCGGTGCTGAGAATTTCGCCCCACACGCGGTCGTTGTAATCCCACATCTCGCTTTCAATAATGCCGGGGCAGAAGGCGTTGACGGTGATGTTCCACGGCGCCAGCTCGTGCGCCAGGCTTTGGGTAATGCCGATCACGCCCATTTTGCTGGCGGCGTAGTGCGGCGTGTAGATAAAACCCTGTCGCCCCTGGCCGGAAGAGGTGTTGATCAGGCTGCCGTGATTCTGTTTCACCATATATTTGGCCGCCTCGCGGCAGCACAGCCACACGCCGGTGGTGTTGACCGCCAGCACTTTTTCGAAATCGGCTTTTGGCATCCGGTCGTAGTAATCGATGGTGATCACCCCGGCGTTCTGAATGGAGACGTCGATGGTGCCGAAGCGGGCGGCGGCCTGCTCATACAGCGACTGCACCTGCGCTTCGTCGGTCACATCGACCTGCAGCGATAAAATATCCGCCTGATAGCGCTGACGCAGGGTTTCGGCGGTCTCGTGAACGCGCTCGGCGTTGGAGACCATCACCAGGTTTGCGCCGTCGCGGGCAAAGCGCTCGGCAATGCCTGCGCCGATGCCGCGGCAGGCGCCGGTGATCACCACCGTTTTGTTCTGGAAATCTCGTTGCATATTTTTTCCCTTTCGCTGAGCCGGGCACCAGGCCCGGCGGAAGATGTGAATCGTTGCCGGTTAGCTGGAGGTGGCGCCGTTGGGGGGGATGGCGTCCAGTTTTTCCTCGTGGCGGCGCATCAGGATGACCTTGCTCTGCAGCTTCTGCTGGAACTGGTCGACGACCACAGCGGTGACAATCACCACGCCTTTAATCACCATCTGCCAGAAGTCGCTGACGCCCATCATCACCATGCCGTCGGCAAGGAAGACGATGACGAAGGCGCCGATAATTGACCCGGTCACCCGGCCGCGGCCGCCGGCCAGCGCGGTACCGCCGAGCACGGTGGCGCCGATGGCGTCCATCTCAAACATGTTGCCGGTCATCGGGTGCGCGGTTTGCAGCTGTGATGCGACGATCAGGCCGACAAACGCCGCGCACAGGCCGGAGAAGGCATAGACGAATATTTTCGCTTTCACGATCGGCACGCCGGCGAGGCGGGCGGCAGACTCATTGCCGCCGATGGCGTAGATGTAGCGGCCAAGCGGCGTTTTAGTGGTCAGCCAGTAGCCCAGCACGAGGAAGCCGATCATCAGCCAGATCGGCAGATAGACGCCGAGCAGGGTGCCGGAGCCGAGGGTGGCGAAACCGGTGTTGCCCAGCGCTTCCATGCCGTTGAGATTCGGGTAGGTGCTCCCGTCGTTAAACAGCAGCGCGGAGCCGCGGGCGACGTACATCATGCCTAAGGTGCAGATAAACGGCGCCACGCCGAAGCGGGTGATCACCGCGCCGTTGACCAGACCGACCAGCACACCGAAGATCGCCACGCAGAGGATCACCTCCGGGACATTAAAGAAGAGGATATCGCCGTTCCACAGCGGCAGGCCGTTGGTCAGCAGCGCACCCGCCACCATGCCGCAGATCCCCGCTACCGCGCCGACGGACAAATCAATGCCGCCGGTGAGAATGACCAGCGTCATGCCGATGGCCAGCAGGCCAGTGATCGCCACGTGCTGGGTCATGATCAGCAGGTTAGAGGCGGTCAGGAAGTTGGGTACCATCACGCTGAAGAACGCGATCACCAGCAGGAGGGCGATAAAGGTGCGGGCCTTCAGCAGGTACATATAAATCATATATTTCTGGTTCATGATGGATTCCAGCCTGATTAATCTTGAGGTGTTGAAGCCGCGATTAACTGTTCGCGGGTCACCGCATGGCGCGGTAAATCGGCGGTAATGCGGCCATCGGCCATCACCAGGATGCGGTCGGCCAGGGCCATCACCTCATCCAGTTCCGAAGATGAGAACATCACCGCCAGCCCCTGCTGAGCCATTTTGCCGATCAGGTGATAGACGTCGGTTTTCGCGCCGACGTCGATGCCGCGCGTCGGTTCGTCGAGGAACACCACCTGCGGCTGGGTCATCAGCGCTTTACCCAGCACCACTTTTTGTTGATTGCCGCCGCTCAGCGAGGTGATGGGCAATGTGGCGTCGCTGACCTTGATCGCCAGCTGCTGGATCATCTCTTTCACGCAGGTCTCTTCTTTTTGCGGGTTCAACCAGCGCCAGGCGCGGCGGAACCCCTGCAGGCTGAAATCAGAGAGCGTCATGTTGGCCTGAATCGACATCATCTGCACCACGCCTTCGCCCTGACGGTCCTCCGGCACCAGCGCCAGCCCCTTTTTCAGGCGCTGTTGAAAGCGAGATTTGCCGATGCTTTCGCCGTTAAGATGCACCTCGCCGCGCTGGCAGGGCATCAAGCCGACCAGGCCTTTAAACAGCTCGGTGCGCCCGGCGCCCAGCAGGCCGTAAATACCGATCACTTCGCCTTTGCTGAGGGTGAAGGTGACGTCATTGAGCTTGTAACCGCCGCTGGGATGCAGCGCGGTCAGCCCTTTGACGTCAAGCACTGCGTCGCCTTTTGGCGCCGGTTGATAATCAAAGTGTTTTTTCTTATCACCGACCATCT
The DNA here is from genome assembly GCF_000742135.1 of Klebsiella pneumoniae. Taxonomy (GTDB): domain Bacteria; phylum Pseudomonadota; class Gammaproteobacteria; order Enterobacterales; family Enterobacteriaceae; genus Klebsiella; species Klebsiella pneumoniae. The sequence continues at coordinate 1,181,876 of NZ_KN046818.1, forward strand.
GCTCGATGATCCACGGTACGCTGGCGTCGCTGACGTGACGCTCGCTGATAAAGCGACCGTCGCGGAAAATGGTGATGTTGTCGCCAATCTCCATCAGCTCTTCGAGGCGATGCGAGATATAGATGATGGTCACGCCGCGCCGCTTAAGCTGCGCGATCACCTTGAACAGCACTTTGACCTCAGACTGGCTCAGCGCCGAGGTGGGCTCGTCCATGATCAGCACGCGGGTGTCTTTCGACAGGGCGCGGGCAATCTCGACTAACTGCTGGTGGCCGATACCGAGTTCACCCAGCGGAGCGTAAGGATCGACATCCAGCTCCAGCCGTTCCAGCAGCGATTTGGCCAGCGCGTACTGGTATTTTTCGTTAATGCGTCCTTTCTGAAAGAATTCATTCGCCATGAAGATGTTGTCCATCACATTCATATTGGGAAATAAATTCAGTTCCTGAAAAATAATACTGATGCCCAGTTTTTCTGCCTGATGCGTCGACTGTAATGAAACTGCTTCACCATCGAGGATAATTTGCCCGGAGGAGGGCGTTTCCACACCGGCAAGCATTTTCATCATGGTGGATTTACCCGCACCATTTTCTCCGATCAGCACGTTGACCTTATTTCGATAGACCCGGTAATTGACATTATCCAGGGCGGTTACGCCGGGATAGACGCGCGACAGGCCGCGGGTTTCGATAATCACTTCGGACTCAACGGGCTGGGGAGCGACGAGATCGTGCGGCGCCATATTATTGTCCCCCTGCATGAATGATTTTCGCCGGGGTAATTTCCGGGAGAGTTTGCGGAATATCCCAGGCCGAGAAGACGCCGTACACCTCCACGCTGTCGCCGGTTTTGACGTTGGCTGTCTGAATCATTTTGACCGCCTGACTGTTGATATTCTTGCTGTACTCGCCGAACAGCACCTGGTCATTAAAGTCCTGATAGCTGGCGCCGCTGTAGCCGTCGCGCAGCTGGGTGCCGCGCAGGGTAGGGCCAATCTGCACCGTCACCTTCCCGACGCTGGCGTCGGTCAAGGTCATTTTGCCGCTGCGCGAGGCGGTATCGAGTTTGCTGACGGTACCTGAAACCTTGACGTAGAAGATGCAGGGGTTTTCATCCTGCGCACGGTAGCCGAGGGTTTTACAGGCGCTATCAATGTCTTTTGCCGCCTTGAGCGCGCTCATCAGTTCCGCCGCCGGACGCGCTTTCGTCACCACCTGCGGTACGATGCTCTGCTGCCAGGTTTTATCCATATTCGCCATATGCGGGTTGGGCGGGGATTTCAGGTCTGCCAGCTCCTGCTGCGAGACGATGCGACAGCCCCCTAGCGCCAGTACGGCCAGCGTCAGACAGGTTTTCTTAAACATAATGCTCTCCTCTGCGCCCCCGCAGGGGCGCAACCACCCGAACTCAGGACTTAATGTTGAAATCCTGGACTTTATCGGCGTTATCCTGGGTAATCAGAATGCCGCGGAACATCACGCGCTGCTTCGCCGGCTTCTCGCCTTTTTGCAGGTAGTTATCCAGATCGGTGACGCCCTGAGCGGCGATGGCCTGCGCCTGCAGCATTACGGTTGCCTGCAGGGTGCCGGCTTTCACGGCGTCGCGCTCATCGTTGCTGCCGTCGATGCCGACGACAATCACATCGCTACGGTTGGCCGCTTTCAGCGCCGCAATCGCGCCAAGGGCTACCGGCCCGTTGCCACAGATGACGCCTTTCACGTCGGGGTGCGCCTGCAGGATGCTGTCCATGATGCGTTTGCCGTCGAGCAGGGTGCCTTTGGCATCCTGTTTCGCCACGCTGACCATATCCGGATACTGGTCAATGACCTGATGGAAAGATTTAGAACGGGTGACGCAGTTATTATCGGCGAGGTTGCAGGTCAGCTCGGCGTATTTGCCTTTCTCCGCCATTTTCTCGACGAAGACGTTGGCGACCTCAGAGCCGGCCTGGAAGTTATTGTGGGTAATTTGTTCCAGTGCCACATCATCAACCGGAATTTCGCGGTTAATTAAGACCACCGGAATGCCCGCTTTTTTGGCTTTTTCAACGGCGGCGACGCTGGCGGTGGAGTCAGCGTTATCGAGAATAATGCCCTGCACTTTTTTACCAATCGCGGTGTCGATAAGCTCATTCTGCTTTTTGACATCTTCGCCATGGGACAGCACGGTGGTTTTGTAGCCGAGAGCTTGCGCTTTTTCGCTGGCGCCTTTGGCTTCCGAGGCGTAATACGGGTTATCCAGCGAGTTGACCATGATCATAATGGTGCCTTTCTCCGCGGCGTGCGCGGCAAAGGAGAAGGCGGTCAGGGTCGCAGCGGTTAAAAGGGTTATACGTAATTTCATGACTCTGTTCCTGTATTTTTATATTCGAACAAATGAGCCCCTGAGCGGGCAGGCTTTTACGGTCTGAAATTTCCCCTAATGTATTCGGGGATAGCGATATCGTTATGGGCCGGGTTTCTCCTGTGATAAGTGAATGCGTGTCGTCGCGCAGTCTGGCGGTCAGGCTGGCGAGTCCGGTTTCCATAATGTTCGGTCGACCGCATGGCGCCACTCCTGCCAGCGCGTTTGTAAGCGCTGGTGGCGGGCCATGTCGGGCTGAAAGGTGCTATGTTCGGTTAAGAAGGCCTGCAGATCGGCGGTCGATCCCGGATGGAGCGCTTTGCGTGCCAGCAACGCCGCGCCGATGGCGGACAGCTCCGGCACGTCGCTGCGCATCACCGGGCAGCCGAGCAGATCGGCCTGGTATTGCATCAGCCAGTCATTGTTGGTCGGCCCGCCGTCCACCATCAACGCCGTCAGGGTGAACTCCTCATGCTGACGCATCGCCACCACCACGTCGGCTATCTGATAGGTGATGGACTCCAGCGCCGCACGGATCAGATGCGCGCGTTTCACCCCGCGACTCAGGCCGCAAATCACGCCGCGGGCGCTGTCATCCCACCAGGGCGCGCCAAGACCGGTCAGCGCCGGCACGAAGTAGACCCCGAGGGTTGAGTCGACGGAGGCGGGGAGGGTATTCAGCTCATGGGCCAGCTCGGCGGCAGAGAGTTCGCTCAGTCCGGTGCTGTCCGCCATCCAGGCGACAGCATCGCCGGTGTGGGGAATATTCCCTTCCAGGCCCCACACCAGCTGGTCGCCATCGTGCCAGGCGACGGTGGTCGCCAGCGCGTCGATATCGCACTGCGCCGATTTGACCGGGGCCATGACCGAAGAGCCGGTGCCGTAGGTGGCTTTGACGCAGCCTGCCTCGCCGAGCGCGTGGCCGAACAGCGCGGCGTGGGAGTCGCCGATCATCGACATGATCGGAATACCGTCCGGAATGGCGGCCAGTCCTTTGGTATGGCCGAAGAGGCCGCTCGACGGTTTAATTTCCGGCAACGCCGCGCGCGGAATGCCGAACAGCGCCAGCATCTCGTCGTCCCACTCGCCGCGGTGCAGGTTCAGCAGCTGGGTGCGGGAGGCATTGGAGTAGTCGCAGCAGAAGGCTTCTCCAGCAGTCAGATTCCACAGCAGCCAGCTGTCGATGGTGCCGAGGCAAATCTCACCGCGTTCGGCGCGCAGGTGGCCATCGACAGTCGCATCCAGCAGCCAGCGCATTTTGGAGGCCGAGAACAGCGGGGCGATTGGCAGGCCGGTGGCACGCTTAATGTGCTGTTCCTGACGATCGTGACGCAGCGTGTCGCAGAACGCGGCGCTGCGGGTGCATTGCCAGGTAATGGCCGCGTTAATCGGTTCGCCGCTGTCGCGATACCAGCCAATGGCGGTTTCCCGCTGGTTGCTGATAGCCAGCGCGGCGACGTTTTCCGCGCCAACGTGGGCCACCGCGCTGGCGATCACCGTCAGTGAGGCGGTAACCAGCGCTTCGCCCGATTGCTCCACCCAGCCGTCGCGCGGCGTTTGGATCGCCAGCGGCTGCGAGAATTTGACGATAACTTTGCCCCGGCTATCCAGCACCACCGCTTTGGCGTTGGTGGTGCCTTCATCCAGGGCAATGATGAACTCTTTTGCTGTCGCCTGCATCGTGCTCTCCTCGGTCACTCGGTGTCCTGGAACCGCGAAGACGAGGAATATCTCCCACCGTCTCCTGCGTCTGTGCAGGCCATGTTGTGACATTTCATTATCATCTTTTTAATCACTGAATATATATTCGATAGTGATTATTTATTTGATACCTTAAGCCACAAACCCGGTGACGGGCTACCGGAAAAATCATCAATTGTGCTGGCAATCACATTTCGCCGATCGGCGAAAGCGGCGATAGGCGGCTGGAGTGGTTGATTAACTGATTGAATTTAAATGTATTAACAGAGCCAGCCCTGAAGCTAAAAAAGCACGTCAGGGCGGCAGAGAGGAAAAGCAGCGCGGCAGGTTAGTCGCTAACCAGCATGCGAGCGGTAGGGTAATCGGTGATTAAAACATCAATGTAGCCGCCGGTGAGGGCGCCTTTGATGGCCGCGACTTTGTCGGTACCGCCGGCCAGCGCGACCACGTTCGGGCATTTTTTGACCTTCTCCAGCGCCATACCGATCACCGGATCTTCATCATCGCGTAACACCGGATGGCCGTTTTTGTCGTAGTAGTGCAGGCAGATATCACCCACCGCGCCGCGCGCCGCCAGCACCTGCAGCATATCTTCGTGATAGTAGTTACCGGAGGTTTTCAGCAGTTGAGAGGGTTCGAGAATGCCGATGCCGACGATGGCGATATCCACTTCATCAAAGCGCGACACCACGTCAGCGACGTCTTTGCTGGCCAGCAGCCGGTTGCGCTCCTCCATGGATCCTTCGATGCTCTGTGACGGCAGCAGCCAGGCGTCGCAATTCAGGCGCTGGGCGAGGGTCTGGGTAAGAATCGTCGCCTGCACGTTACCGTTTGGCCCGACGCCGCCGAGCAGTTGGATCACGCCGCTGGCTTTCAGGTTTTGCGCATGAACTTCATCGACCATCGCGCGAATGGTTGAGCTCCACGAGGAGACGCCAATCAGATCTTTTGGCCGCAGCCGGGTTTCCAGATAGTGGGCGGCGGCGGAGCCAATCGCCCGCTTGATGGTATGATCGCTGGCCTCTTCCTCGGTATCCACCACCACCGCCTGCTTAAGGCCGTAGCGATCCTCAAGCCCTTTTTCGAGCTTCAGAAAGATGTTGGACGGCTGAACGACGCTGATCTTGACGACGCCTTCTTTCTGGCAGCGGGTAATGGCGCGGGAGACAAATGACTGAGACAGCGAGAGAAGTTGGGCGATATCAGACTGCTTTCGTCCTTCCAGATAGTAAAGCGTGGCAATCTTAACCAATAGCCGTTGTTCATCCTGCTTAGCCATATTAATCCTCGAAAATCATTTATCGCCTTTCTTCAGGCGGTTAGCTGCAGCCATTATCGTAGTGACTTTTATCATACGCGAAAAAAAATCAGACTTAAGTGTGACAGGCGTCTAACTTTTGCCAATCCTCAAAATCGACTATGGACAAAAACAAAACAGCCAGGCCATAATCGAATAAAGAATCATTATTGAATATATATTCAAGGCGATTTCGAGTCAATGTGTTTATCCGGGCTTCGCCTGGAGCGGGAGGCAGAATGTTCCTGAGTAGGGCGCTGTGGCAGAAGGCTTACCACCCGGCATAGGGATATCTGGTTTTTTTAGTCCTTGCTGGAATAAATATTCCATGCTGAAAATAAATTCAGAGGTGTGAAATGAATCCCTACAGATATGATATTCAGACGCTGGAGCGTAAAGCCCGCGCGGTGCGGCGCCATATTGTGCGCTTAAACGCCAATAGTCCGGCCGGCGGCCACACCGGGGCTGGCCTTTCGCAGGTCGAACTGTTAACCGCGCTCTATTTCCGCGTCCTTAACGTCGCGCCGGACCGGCTCGACGACCCGCAGCGCGATATCTACATCCAGTCGAAAGGCCACGCCGTGGGCTGCTACTACTGCGTCCTGGCGGAAGCCGGCTTCTTCCCGGTCGAGTGGCTGGAGACCTACCAGCATGCCAATTCCCATCTCCCCGGCCACCCGGTGCGGCAAAAAACGCCGGGCATCGAGCTCAACACCGGCGCGCTGGGCCACGGTTTGCCTGTTGCGGTGGGGCTGGCGCTGGCCGCGAAGAAAAGCAACAGCACCCGCCGCATTTTTTTGATCACCGGCGACGGCGAACTGGCGGAAGGCAGTAACTGGGAAGCCGCCCTGGCGGCTGCACATTACGGCCTGGATAATCTGGTCATTATTAATGATAAGAACAACCTCCAGCTGGCCGGGCCGACGCGCGAAATCATGAATACCGATCCGCTGGCCGATAAATGGCGCGCCTTCGGTATGGAAGTCAGCGAATGCCAGGGTAACGACATGGCCTCGGTGGTCTCGGTCATCGAGGGGTTGAAGCAGGAAGGTAAACCCAACGTTATTATTGCCAACACCACGAAAGGTGCCGGTATTTCCTTTATCCAGGGGCGCCCGGAGTGGCACCACCGGGTGCCGAAAGGCGAAGAAATTGCACTGGCACTGGAGGAACTGAAAGATGAGTAATGCAGAACACCTGGCTAACGTCATGGTCGAAGCCTTTATCGCCGCCGTGGAGCGCGGCGTCGATCTGGTGCCGGTGGTAGCCGACTCCACGTCAACGGCCAAAATCGCGCCGTTTATTAAACAGTTCCCCGGCCGGCTGGTGAACGTCGGCATCGCCGAGCAGAGCATGGTCGGCACCGCCGCCGGTCTGGCGCTGGGCGGAAAAGTGGCTGTGACCTGTAACGCCGCGCCGTTTCTTATCTCGCGGGCCAATGAGCAAATCAAAGTGGATGTCTGTTACAACAACACCAACGTCAAGCTGTTTGGCCTTAACGCCGGAGCCAGCTACGGCCCGCTGGCCAGCACCCACCATGCCATTGACGATCTGGCGGTGATGCGCGGCTTCGGCAATATCCAGATTTTCGCCCCGTCCTCGCCGCGCGAATGTCGGCAGATTATTGATTACGCCATCGGTTATCAGGGGCCGGTCTATATTCGCCTCGATGGCAAGGCGCTGCCGGAACTGCACGATGAAAGCTATCGCTTTGTACCGGGCGCGATCGTCACGCTGAGGGAAGGCGATGATATCGCGCTGGTGGCCACCGGCTCGACGGTGCATGAGATCGTCGATGCGGCGCAGATGCTGGCCGACGCGGGGATTCAGGCCAAAGTGGTGAGCGTGCCATCTCTTCGCCCCTGCGATACCGCCGCGCTGCTGGCGGCGCTGAAGCCGTGCAAAGCGGTGATTACGGTGGAGGAGCATAACGTCAACGGCGGGGTGGGAAGCCTGGTGGCGGAAGTATTAGCTGAGGCTGGGGTGGGTATCCCGCTCAAACGTCTGGGGATCCCGGATGGTGAGTATGCGGCGGCGGCAGATCGCGGCTGGCTGCGTAAACACCACGGTTTCGATGCCGCTTCCGTCGCGGAGCTGGCGCAGAAAATGCGCTGATTTTTCGCCGTCTAAAACCGATAACCCGTGCGGAATGCCGCGCGGGTTTTTTTACGGCGCGCAGAGCGTGATGATGTATTCCCCTGCCTGAATCCATTGCAGCCGATACTCCACGGTAGAGAGCCGAAGACGCAGATTTCCTTCCTTTATTGCAGCCAGCGTAAAATCGTTAAAACCGACGCCCGCCTGTACGTCGGGATGGCAGGCCTTAAACCCACTCTCTTTTGCCGAAAACGCCAGCGTCAGCGCCAGCGGGTAGGGCAGGCCGCTGCGCAGCAGCGCCGTTTTTTCCGCCGGGCTGATAATGCTGCTCTCCAGCTCCGCGGCCAGCTGTGGGGTAAACCGGCGCTCGATATCGACGCCCACCGGCCGATCGGCGATCACCGCCAGCGCGCGCTGGCCGCAATGACTTATGCTGCCGAACCAGGGCGTGGGCCACAGCGGCTGGCGCCGATCGCCGATGGCGGGAAGCCGTTTCTCCCCCACCTCGCGCAGGGCGTATGCCGCGGCGATGCGTCCGGCCAGGTGCTCCGCCTGCCGCTTGCGGCCCCACCCGGTCAGGCTGGCGTGATAGGGCAGCCAGAACAGATCTTCAGGCTGGAAAGTCGCCGGGTCGAAGTCGATCTGCTGGATGGTATAGCCGGCCAGAGGCAAAGCGGTGCGATGGTGGCGCATAGGGTAAGGTTACCGCGGTTGCCCCCGCCCTTTGTCCAGCAAGGGCGGGGGAGGGAGAACCCGCTATCAGAAGTGGGTGTTGACGCTCAGGTACCAGGTGCGGCCCGATTCATTGTAGGTCTCGGCGCCGGCGCCGTACATCGTGCCGGTGGCGCCCCCGGTGGTCTGGGCGTTGCCCGCGCGCCAGTGGCGCTTATCGAAGACGTTATCCACGCCGCCGGTCAGACTGACGTATTTGGTGACGTCCCAGGTCGCGCTCAGGCCGAGGATGCTGTAGGGGCTAACCTCGTTCTTCTCGCTGCCGGTGACCGGTTGACCCTTGTAGTTGTACTTCTTCGGCTCCTGCTTGCCGTACCAGGTGAAGGTCGACTGCAGCGAAACGTCATCGCGAACCTGCCAGCTCAGGGTGGAGTTCAGCGTGTATTCCGGGATAATCGACAGACGATCGCCGGTCTTTTTGTTCTTACTCTGCAGCATATAGGTGATGTTGTTGGTCCAGTTGACGGTCTCGCTCACCGGAACGTTCAACGTCCCCTCCAGACCTTCCACCACCGCTTTCGGCACGTTTTCCCACTGGTAGAGATCGGTACCTTTATTGTTTTGATAGACTGGGGCATAGCCCGCTTCAATCTTGTTGCGGTAGTCGTTGCGGAACCAGGTGACGCCCGCCAGCCAGCCGTCGCGTTTAAACTCGAGGCCAATCTCTTTGTTGATACTGGTCTCGGCTTTTAAGTCGTCATTACCCTGCAGATAGCAGCCGTCTTTACTGGCGTAGCAGCCCTGGCCTTTACTGTAGAGAATGTAGTTCGGGTTGGTCTGATACAGGCTCGGCGCTTTATAGGCGCGGGCGATGCCCATCTTCAGCGTGAAGTCATCCCACAGGCCCTGCGACAGGTTGAGGGACGGGCTCCAGTTATTGCCGACAATGCTGTGATGATCGAAACGCAGCGCCGGAGTCAGCATGGTGGTGTCGGTCAGCTCCATGTTGTTCTCGGCGAACAGCGAGAAGATTTCCGCCTGCGAGTACGGGCTGCGGCCGGTGCTGTCGTAGCCCGGAATTTCGCCTCCCGACAGCGCCTGGGTGTTGGACGCGTTATCCTTCATCCGCTGTTGATTCCACTCGCTGCCCAGCGTCAGGTTCTGATTAACCAGATAGTCGAAGGGAATGCTGACTTCGCTGTGCAGCATCACATCCGCCAGATCGATATCCGTGAACTGGTTGCTGTTAAAGATCCCCTCGGTGCCGCCGGCTAGGCCTTCGCCTTTGCGCGAGTTGCGGGTGCGCTCGTACTGCGCCCAGTTGCTGGTGGTCACCCCGTTGTCCCAGGCGCCGTTCCAGGTAACCGAGTAGGTGTTGCGATACAGACGGTTGGTCTCTTTGCCGTAGTTCTCTTTTACCAGGTCGTTGGAGTTGGTGTTCTGGGTATCGCCGGCGTAGAGGTTGCCCTGGCGGCTGTAGCCGGCCTCAAACTCCAGCGACTGCATCGGAGCGAATTCCCAGCGCACCAGACCATCGATGTTTTTGTTTTTCACCCCTTCGCGCCCGGCCGGCAGAATATCGGCATAGATCCCGGTACGCTCGGACTGATGGCCCTGGTTGATATCCCAGGCGTCGGCCTTCGTTTTGTCGAGGTTACCGAACAGGCGGAAGCTAAAATCGCCGCCCAGCGGGCCGCTGAGGCTGAAGTTAGTGCGTTTGGTGGAGCCTTCATCCTTGTGCTCCGGGGCGTTCATATAGGTGTTCCATGAGCCGTGCCACTCATCGCCGGTTTTTTTGGTGATGATATTCACCACGCCGCCGGCGGCGCCGTTGCCGTAGCGGGCGGCGGCCGGGCCGCGAATCACTTCGATACGTTCGATTATCTCCGGCGGCACCCAGCTGGTATCGCCGCGGGTGTCGCGCTCGCCGCGCCAGCCAAGGCGCACGGAGTTGCGGCTGGTGACCGGCTTGCCGTCGATCAGGATCAGGGTATTTTCCGGGCCCATGCCGCGGATATCAATCTGGCGGTTGTTGCCGCGCTGGCCGCTGGTGGAGTTGCCGGTCAGGTTGACTCCCGGCATGGTGCGAATGATCTCCGAGACGTCGCGCGCCGGGGGGCGTTTGCGGATCTCATCGGCGGTGATGGTGGAGACGCCCGGCGCCTGCAGGTTCTGCTCGGCGGCGGTGACCACCATGGTCTCTTCAGCGGCGCTGTTTTTATCGTCGGTGGCGGTTTCCGCTGCGCTTAACGGAAAAGCAACCCCGTAAATTCCCAGATTGACCAGCAAGGCCAGGGATTTGATCCTGTTATTCATTGTTATTCCTGCTTTTTGTCGCCACGTTCCCCAAACGCCCCTTCCCACCGGGAGGGGAGGCGGCATAAATGTTGCCAAAAGCGGGCAAAGGCACTCCGTCGCTGGCTGAATAAGCCCGATTTGACATGTTCTGATGAAAGACGCGCTTCCCACGGCGCGCTAATACGCTATTGCAAATGCAAATAGTTATCAATAATATTATCAATAAATAATGACAATTAATTAAAAAAGTCACGCTATACATAGGGTTAATGACAGAATGTTAAGGACAGGAAGCGAGGAGTGGTGGCAAACCCTGCGGGGGCCGCAGTGCCGCGCAGTGGATGACGCCATCGAGGTAACGTTCTGGTGGCGGGACCCGGCGGGGGATGAAACCCGCTCTCCCCATCGTCGGGTATGGCTCTATATCACCGGCGTGACCGACCACCATCAGAATGCGCGTCCGCAATCGCTGCAACGTCTCCCCGGGACCGACGCCTGGTTCTGGCGCACTACGCTGTCGCCGACCTGGCGCGGCAGCTACTGTTTTATTCCCTCCGACCGTGACGATGATTTTTCCCCTGAGGTGTTCAGCGCTGATGCGCCCGACCGCGCGCTGCTACGCGAAGGCTGGCGCAAACTGCTGCCGCGGGCGATAGCCGATCCGCTGAACCCGCACAGCTGGCGGGGCGGACGCGGCCATGGCGTGTCCGCCCTGGAGATGCCGCAGGCCCCCGCGCAGCCTGGCTGGGACCCGCTTAATGAGGCACATCCTGCCGCCCGTTGCCTTGAGTGGCGCAGCGCGCGTCTGGGCAACCATCGCCGGGTCTGGATCTACACCACCGGCGAGGCTGTCGACCCGCAAACGCGGCCGCTGGCGATCCTGCTCGACGGCCAGTTCTGGGCCGAGAGCATGCCGGTGTGGTCGCCGCTGGCCGCCCTGACCCGCGAGGGGAGACTGCCGCCGGCGGTCTACCTGCTGATCGACGCGATCGACAACCAGCGCCGCGGGGTTGAGCTGCCCTGTCACCGCGATTTCTGGCTGGCGGTGCAGGAGGAGCTCCTGCCGCTGGTCCACGGCTATGCCCCGTTCAGCGACCGCCCGGATCGGACGGTGGTGGCCGGGCAAAGCTTCGGCGGTCTGGCGGCGATGTTCGCCGCTCTCAACTGGCCGCAGCGCTTTGGCTGCGTGCTCAGCCAGTCAGGCTCCTACTGGTGGCCGCACCGTGATGGCCGCGGGACGGGCTTTATCGGCGAACAGCTTCGCCAGGGTGAGGTGTCCGCGGCCGGGCTGCGCGTCTGGCTGGAAGCGGGCCAACGCGAACCGATCATTTTTCGCGCGAACCAGGCGCTACTGGCGCAACTCACCACAACACAGCAGACGATTTTCTGGCGTCAGGTTGACGGCGGGCATGATGCGCTTTGCTGGCGCGGCGGGCTGACGGCAGGGCTTATCCAGCTCTGGCAGCCTCTGCTGTCGCACCCTTAGCATCGCGTTTTACGACAGGAGTTTGATATGCAATTCAGTAACCCCTTCGACAATCCGCAAGGGCAGTTTTACATTCTGCGCAATGATCAACAGCAGTACAGCCTGTGGCCGGCGCACTGCGACCTGCCTGCCGGCTGGACGGTGGTGTGCCCCCCGCAGTCGGCCGAGGCCTGCAACGCCTGGCTGGCGGCCAACTGGTCAACCCTGACCCCCGCCCATCATGCGTCATAAGGAGCTGACAATGACCACTCGTTTACCGCTGGTTGCCGCGCAGCCGGGGATCTGGATGGCCGAGCGCCTCTCCACTCTGCCAGGCGCCTGGAGCGTGGCCCACTATGTTGAACTGCGCGGCGCACTCGACCCGACGCTGCTGGGAAAAGCGATTGTCGCTGGTCTGCAGCAGGCGGACACCCTCAGCCTGCGCTTTGAGGAAGAGGAGGGGGAAGTCTGGCAGTGGCTGGCGGCCGACCGCACCTTTGCCGAACCGTCGATCATTGACCTGCGTACGGCGCCGGATCCGCATCGCGCCGCCACGGAGCGGATGCAGGCGGACCTGGCGCAGGATCTGCGCGTCGACGGCGGCAACCCGCTGGTGTGCCATCAGCTGCTGTGCGTCGGCGACGACCGCTGGTACTGGTATCAGCGATATCACCACTTGCTGGTGGATGGCTTCAGCTTCCCGGCGATAACCCGGCAGATCGCCGCCATTTACCGCGCCTGGCAGCGTGGGGAAGCCACTCCTGAGTCGCCTTTCACCCCCTTCGCCGAGGTGGTGGACGAGTACCAGCGCTACGCCGGCAGCGAGGCCTGGCAGCGGGATAAAGCCTTCTGGCAGGCCCAGCGCCAGGCGTTACCGGCGCCAGCCTCACTCTCTGCCGCGCCACTGGGCGGGCGCGCCGCCGGGAGCGATATCTGGCGGATGAAGCTGGAGATGAACGCCGACGCCTTCCGCCGTCTGGCCAGCCATGCGCCGCAGTGTCAGCCCGCTGACCTGGCGCTGGCGCTCACCACGCTGTGGCTGGGCCGCCTGTGCAACCGGATGGACTACGCGGCGGGCTTTATCTTTATGCGCCGGATGGGTTCAGCCGCGCTGACCTCGACGGGGCCGGTGCTCAATGTCCTGCCTCTGGCGGTGCATATTGACGCCCAGGAGACGCTGGCGGACCTGGCGATGCGCCTCGCCGGTCAGTTGAAAAAGATGCGCCGCCATCAGCGCTATGACGCCGAACAGATCGTCCGCGACAGCGGCAAAGCGGCAGGGGACGAACCGCTGTTCGGCCCGGTGCTGAACGTCAAAGTCTTTGATTACCAGCTGGATATCGATGGTGTGCTGGCAGTGACCCACACCCTCGCCACCGGCCCGGTCAACGATCTCGAGCTGGCGCTGTTCCCGGATGAGACCGTCGGGCTGTCGCTGGAGATCCTCGCCAACAAGGCCCGGTACGACGAAGCCGAGCTCCGTCGCCACATGGCGCGACTGACCGCGCTGCTGGCGCAGTTCGCCGCCGATCCGGCGCTGCGCTGCGGCGAAGCAGAGATGCTCTCCGCCGACGAGCTGGCCCGGCTGGCGGCGGTCAACGATACCGCTGTGCCGCTGCCTGCCACCACCCTCAGCGCGCTGGTGGCCGACCAGGCGCGGAAGACCCCGGATGCGCCGGCGCTGGCGGACGCCCGCTGGCAGTTCAGCTATCGCGAGATGCGTCAGCAGGTGGTGGCGCTCGCGCAGCTGCTGCGTCAGCGCGGCGTGAAGCCGGGCGACAGCGTGGCGGTGGCCCTGCCGCGCTCGGTGTTCCTGACCCTGGCGCTGCACGGCATTGTCGAAGCGGGGGCCGCCTGGCTGCCGCTGGACACCGGCTACCCGGACGACCGCCTGCGGATGATGCTGGAAGACGCCCGGCCGTCGCTGCTGATCGCCACGGAGGACCAGCTGGCCCGCTTCAGCGATATTCCGGGGCTGGAAAGCCTCTGCTACCAGCAGCCGCTGGCCGCCGGGGATGACGCGCCGCTGGCGGTGTCAAAACCAGACCATACCGCCTACATCATCTTTACCTCCGGCTCCACCGGGCGGCCGAAAGGGGTGATGGTCGGCCAGACCGCCATCGTCAACCGCCTGCTGTGGATGCAGGATCGCTATCCGTTATCTGCCGACGACGTGGTGGCGCAGAAAACGCCGTGCAGTTTCGACGTGTCGGTGTGGGAATTCTGGTGGCCGTTTATCGCCGGCGCGCAGCTGGTGATGGCCGAGCCGGAGGCGCACCGCGACCCGCAGGCGATGCAGCAGTTCTTCGCCCGCTACGGCGTGACCACCACCCACTTTGTGCCGTCGATGCTGGCGGCGTTTGTCGCCTCGCTGGATGCCGACAGCGTCGCTGCCTGCCGCACGCTGCGGCGGGTATTCTGCAGCGGCGAAGCGCTGCCGACGGAATTGTGCCGCGAGTGGGAGCGCTTAACCGGCGCGCCGCTGCATAACCTGTACGGCCCGACGGAGGCGGCGGTGGACGTCAGCTGGTACCCGGCCTGCGGATCTGAGCTGGCGGCGGTGACCGGCAGCAGCGTGCCGATTGGCTGGCCGGTGTGGAACACCGGGCTGCGCATTCTCGATGCCGCGATGCGCTCGGTGCCGCCGGGGGTGGCGGGGGATCTTTATCTCACCGGCATCCAGCTGGCGCAGGGCTATCTGGGGCGCCCGGATCTCACCGCCAGCCGCTTTATCGCCGACCCGTTTGCCCCCGGCGAGCGGATGTATCGCACCGGCGACGTGGCGCGCTGGCTGACGAACGGCGCGGTGGAGTACCTTGGCCGCAGCGACGATCAGCTGAAGATCCGCGGGCAGCGCATCGAGCTTGGCGAGATTGATCGGGTGATGTTGGCCCTGCCGGACGTGGGGCAGGCGGTGAGTCACGCCTGCGTCTTCAACCAGGCGGCGGCGACCGGCGGTGATGCCCGACAGCTGGTGGGCTATCTGGTCTCTGACTCCGGCCTGCCGCTGGATACCGCGGCGCTGAAAGCGCGGCTGGCGGAACAGCTGCCGCCGCATATGGTGCCGGTGGTGCTGATGCAGCTCGCTGAGCTGCCGCTGAGCGCCAACGGCAAACTGGACCGCAAAGCGCTGCCGCTGCCGACCCTCGGCGGCGAGCGCAGCGGCCGGCCGCCGGAGCCCGGCATGGAAACTCTTGTCGCCGCCGCCTTCAGCCAGCTGCTGGGCTGCGAGGTGAACGATATCGACGCCGATTTCTTCGCCCTTGGCGGCCATTCGCTGCTGGCGATGCGCCTGGCGGCACAGCTCAGCCGCCAGCTGGCGCGGCAGGTGACCCCGGGGCAGGTGATGGTGGCCTCGACGGTGGGCAAACTGAGCGCGCTGCTGGCCGCCGATCTCAGCGATGAGCAGGCTCAGCGCCTGGGGTTGGATACGCTTCTGCCGCTGCGCGAGAGCGACGGTCCGACGCTGTTCTGCTTCCATCCGGCCTCCGGCTTCGCCTGGCAGTTCAGCGTGCTGGCGCGCTATCTCAGCCCGCGCTGGTCAATTACCGGTATTCAGTCGCCGCGCCCGCAGGGGCCGATGGCCAGCGCCGCCAGCCTCGACGAGGTCTGCGAGCATCATCTGCAAACGCTGTTGGCGCAGCAGCCGCACGGCCCTTATTACCTGTTCGGGTATTCGTTGGGCGGCACCTTAGCCCAGGGGATTGCCGCCCGCTTGCGCCAGCGCGGCGAAGCGGTGGCCTTCCTCGGCCTGCTGGATACCTGGCCGCCGGAGACGCAAAACTGGGCGGAGAAAGAGGCCAACGGGCTGGATCCCGAGGTACTGGCGGAGATCGACCGCGAGCGCGAAGCGTTCCTCGCCGCCCAGCAGGGGCAAGCCTCCGGCGAGCTGTTCAGCGCCATCGAAGGCAACTATGCCGATGCGGTGCGGCTGTTAACTACTGCCCACAGCGCGAAGTTTGACGGCAAGGCGACGCTGTTCGTGGCGGAGAAGACGCGGCAGGAGGGGATGGATCCGCAGGTCGTATGGGGCCCGTGGGTGGGGGAACTGGAGGTGTTCAGCCAGAACTGCGCCCACGTCGATATCATCTCCCCGCAGGCCTTTGAGGCCATCGGTCCGGTGGTCAGGGAGATTCTGGGGTAACGGTTGAGTTCGGGCTACAGCAGGTAGCCCGGCTCAGCGTAGCGCAAGCCGGGGAAAGAGGAGATTACCGGCGGCCCAGCGGGACCACCAGCGGCGTATGCGCCACCGGATCTTCAATGATCGTGCAGCGCAGACCGTAAATCCGTTCAATCAGATCGGCGGTGACGATCTCCTTCGGCGCCCCCTCGGCGACGATCCTGCCGTCGCGCAGGGCGATCAGGTGGGTGGCGTAGCGGCAGGCCTGGTTAAGATCGTGCAGCACCGCCGCCAGGGTATAGCCCTTCTCGCGATTCAGCTCACTCAACAGTTCCAGCAGGTCGATCTGATGGCTGATGTCCAGCCAGGTGGTCGGCTCATCCAGCAGCATAATCGCCGTTTCCTGGGCCAGCACCATCGCAATCCACGCCCGCTGCCGCTGGCCGCCGGAAAGCGTGTCGACGCTCTGCAGCGCCAGATCGCTGATCCCGGTCGCCCGCATCGCCTTGTTCACCGCCTCTTCATCTTCTTTGCGCCAGCGGGTAAACAGCGGCTGGTGCGGATAGCGCCCGCGGGCCACCAGCTCCTGCACCGTGATATCGCCAGGGGTGGTGGCATTCTGCGCCAGCAGCCCGATGCGGCGGGCAACCTCTTTACTGGCGTACTGCTGGATCTGCGCGCCGTCGAGCCAGACGTGGCCGCTGGCCGGCGTCATCAGGCGACTGAGGGTGCGCAATAGCGTCGACTTGCCGCAGCCGTTGGGGCCGATAATGGCGGTGAAGTGACCGTCAGGGATGGTCACGTTCAGCGACTCGGCGATGGTCTTGTTCCCGTAGGCCAGGGTTAACTGCTCGCCGCGCAAACGGGAGGGGACAGCACTCATTTTTTGCGGGACTCCTGAATCAACAATGCAATAAGGTAAATACCGCCGAGGCTGACGGTTAACACGCCAACCGGCAGCTGCCACGGCATAAACAGCCGTTGGGCGCCGTAATCGGCCAGCGCCAGCAGCAGCGCGCCGCACAGGGCCGACTGGGTCAGTCCCCAGCGGGCCGTGCCGCTCAGGCGGCGGGCGATATGCGGCGCCACCAGCGCGATAAATGAGATCGGCCCGGCCAGCGCCGTCGAGGCGGCGGTGAGCACCACCGCCACCAGCATCAGCAGCAGGCGCGAACGCTCGACCTGCACCCCCAGCGCGCAGGCGGTATCGTCGCCCATCTCCAGCAGCCGCATCCGGCGAACCAGCAGGGCGCTGCCCACCAGCATCAACAGGATCAGCGGCGCCGACGGCCAGGTTTTACCCCACGTCAGGCCATTAAGCGATCCGGCGTTCCACAGGCCCGCAGAAAGGGCGGTCTCCAGCGAGGCGCGCAGCAGCAGCCAGGTGTTGAATGCCACCAGCATGGCGCGCACGCCGATGCCGATAATGATCAGGCGGAAGGTCTCGATCCCGTTGCGCCAGGCCAGCAGCCAGACCACCAGCGAGGTCAGCACCCCGCCGGCCATCGCCGCCAGGGCGATCGCCGTCAGGTTCTGGCCGAAGAGGACCATCGCCACCAGCACGCCGCTCCAGGCGCCGGTGTTAAAGCCCATCACGTCCGGGCTGCCGAGCGGGTTACGGGTCAGCGACTGGAAAATGGCGCCGCTGACGCCGAGCGCGGCGCCAATGAGCAGCGCCATTAACACCCGCGGCAGCCGCCATTCGTTCACCACCATCGCGACGTTGCGCGGCGCATCGCCGAACAGCGCCGAGAACACCTGGTCAATCGTCAGGGGCACCGGGCCTTGCGCCAGCCCGAGCAGGGAAATCAGCAGGCTGGCGGCCATTAGCAGCAGACAGCTGGCTATCAGGCGGCGGGACGGGGCAATCACAGGCCACCTCCCCGCGGCTGGCGGCGCACCAGCCAGATCAGCACCGGCGCGCCGAGAAAGGCGCTCACCACCGATACCCGCAGTTCGCCGGGCACCAGCAGGCGGCCAATCACGTCGGCAAACAGCAGCAGGGCCGGGGTGGCGAGCAGGGTGACCGGCAGCGACCAGCGATGATCGGCCCCCACCAGCCAGCGCGCCATATGCGGCATCATCAGGCCGATAAAGGCGATGGGGCCGACGACGGCGGTGGCGCTGCCGCACAGGACGGTGATGACGATCAGGCCGATCAGCTGGGTGCGGGCGACGCGGCTGCCGAGGGCGGTGGCGGTATCGTTGCCCAGGCTCAGGCTGTTCAGCGCCCGGCTCAGCAGCAGAGCGGCGATCCCCGCCACGACTACCGGCAGCAGGACAATTTTCAGCGTTTGCAGGGTGCGGATATCCAGCGAACCGGCCTGCCAGAAGCGTAGCTGATCGTAGACGTCCGGGTTGAGCAGGGCGATGCCGTTGGACAGCCCCTCGAGTACCGCCGCAAGGGCGACCCCGGCGAGAGTGAGGCGCACCGGGCTCAGCTGACCGCCGCCCTGGCTGCCGGTAAAGGCTACCAGCAGCGAGGCGCAGAGCGCGCCGCAGAACGCCAGCAGCAGCTGCTCCTGCGGGGAAGTGATCCCGAACAGCGCCGCGCCGAGGACGATGGCGAAGCTGGCGCCGGAGTTGACCCCCAGCAGGCCGGGGTCGGCCAACGGGTTGCGGGTGAGCGTTTGCATCAGCGCGCCGGCGAGGCCGAGGGCGACGCCGGCCAGCAGACCGGCCAGAGTGCGCGGCAGGCGCGCGTCCAGCACAATAGTGCAATCAGCGCTTTGACAGGTTCCGCTGAAGGCGGTGAATACCGTGCCGATCGGCAACGATTTGGCGCCGATGGTCAGGCTAAGCGCGGCGGCTAAGGCGAGTAATAGCAACAATCCGGGCACGGCGACAGAGCGTACCGCGGTCGTAGAAAACGACATAACTGACATCCCTGATATGATAATGATAGTAATTATCGTTATCGATTTTATTCAGCTATGGTAGCATGACCCACAGTAAAAAGGGTATTAAAAATAACGACAAGGCGCTGTAATGAACCGACAATCCTGGCTGCTCAATCTCAGCCTGCTGAAAACTCACCCGGCGTTTCGCGCCGTTTTTATCGCTCGCTTTATCTCTATTCTGTCGCTTGGCCTGCTGGGCGTGGCCATCCCGGTGCAGATCCAGATGATGACCCATTCGACCTGGCAGGTCGGGCTGTCGGTGACGCTGACCGGGGCGTCGATGTTTGTTGGTCTGATGGTGGGGGGCGTGCTGGCTGACCGCTATGAACGTAAACGCCTGATCCTGCTGGCGCGCGGCACCTGCGGCGTGGGTTTTGTCGGCCTGTGTCTGAACGCCCTGCTGCCGGAGCCGTCGCTGGCGGCGATTTATCTGCTGGGGATCTGGGATGGGTTCTTCGCCTCGCTGGGGGTGACCGCGCTGCTGGCGGCGACCCCGGCGCTGGTGGGGCGGGAAAACCTGATGCAGGCCGGGGCCATCACCATGTTGACGGTGCGCCTTGGCTCGGTGATTTCGCCGATGATCGGCGGCCTGCTGCTGGCCACCGGCGGCGTGGCGTGGAACTTCGGCCTGGCGGCGGCGGGGACCTTTATCACCACCTTAACCCTGCTGCGTCTGCCGCAGCTGCCGCCGCCTCCGCAGCCGCGCGAGCATCCGCTGCGCTCCCTGCTGGCGGGGCTGACCTTCCTCTGCCGGAGCCCGCTTATCGGCGGGATTGCGCTGCTTGGCGGTCTGCTGACCATGGCCAGCGCGGTGCGGGTGCTCTATCCGGCGCTGGCCGGTAGCTGGCAGATGTCGGCCGGACAGATTGGCCTGTTGTACGCCGCTATTCCGCTCGGTGCGGCGCTGGGGGCGTTGACCAGCGGCCAGCTGGCCCAGACGGTGCGGCCGGGCGCGCTGATGCTGGCGACCACGGTGGGATCGTTTGTCGCCATTGCGCTGTTCAGCCTGATGCCGCACTGGGCGTTGGGCGCGCTGTGCCTGGCGCTGTTTGGCTGGCTGAGCGCTATTAGCTCGCTGCTGCAGTACACCCTGATCCAGACCCAGACGCCGGAACATATGCTCGGGCGGATTAACGGTCTGTGGACCGCGCAAAACGTCACCGGCGACGCCATCGGCGCGGCGCTGCTCGGCGGCTTAGGGGCGGTGATGACGCCGGCGGCATCCGCCAGCGCCAGCGGCTGGGCGCTGGCGCTTGTCGGTGTGCTGCTGGTTGGGCTGCTACGCGAGCTGCGCCGTTTCCAGCGCCCGGAAATTGTCAACGAAAGTTAAGTAGGGTGCGCTTGCCCGGTGGCGGCTGCGCCTTACCGGGCCTGGGGTACGGCAGGCCGGTGCAAGCTCAGTAGGCCGGGCAAGCGGAGCGCCGCCCGACAAAGAGTTCAGGCCGCGTACCCGGCCTGATGCCCGGTGGCGGCTACGCCTTACCGGGCCTACGGTACTGGGGGACGCTGGCATTGTAGGCCGGGCAAGCGCCGCGCCGCCCGGCAAAGAGTTCAGGTTGCGTGCCCGGCCTGATGCCCGGTGGCGGCTGCGCCTTACCGGGCCTACGGTCTGGACTGGGGGACGCTGGCATTGTAGGCCGGGCAAGCGCAGCGCCGCCCGGCAAGGTGTGCAGGCCGAGTGCCCGTCCTGATGGCGCAGCCCGCGTTAGCCGAACAGGCTGGAGAGACGCTGGAGCACCAGAAGAGCGCTGTAGTAGTCAAGGCGGAAGGTCTCGGTGCCCAGCGGGTAGACGCGTTTGCCTGCGACCGCCGGGAGATGCGCCAGCAGCGGGTTGGCGTAGATGGCATCCGCATCTTTCTGATCGCCGGCGAACAGGAACAGGCTCTGGCCGTTCAGACCGGCCGCGAGGTTCTCCCCGCCCAGCTGCACGATATCGTGGCGTTTACCCTGGCTATGGCTGGCGGGCAGGCCGCCCGGCAGCGTCGCCAGGCTAAAGCCCAGCTGTTCGAGCATCTGCCCCTGAGCCGATTCCGGCGTCCAGATATTGGCGCTGTGCGCGGCGGCGGTATAGACCAGGGCGGTCACCGGCTGCGGCGGCAGTTTCATTTTTTCTTTTAACGAAACGAGCTGTTTATTGAAGTCGGCAATGCGCGCGCTGGCCTGTTGTTCATGACCGGTGATCTGCCCCAGCTGGGTGAGCAGGGTTTGCCAGCTTTTATCGTCATAGTTGATGACCAGCGTCGGGGCGATGGTTTTAAGCTGATCGTACAGCGGCAGGGCGGAGTCGCCGCCGGTCGCGCTCACCAGGATCAGATCCGGCATCTGGGCGGCCACCGCTTCGGCGCTTGGTTCGCCGATGTACAGCCGCGCCAGCTTGCGGGCTTTGGCAACCTCGCTCCACTGGCGCAGAAAGCCCTGGCTATCGGCGACGCGGTTGTTCGGCGTGGTCGCGCCGCTGGCGACCACCGGAGCGTCAATCGCCAGCAGCGAACCGGTAAGCGTCACGCTGGTGGAGACAATGCGCAGCGGCTGACTCGGCAGGGTATGCGTCCCGTAGCTGTCGGTGACCTGGCGCGGCCAGTCCGCCGCCTGGGCTGAGGTAATTCCTAAAAGCAACAGCATGCCGGTCAGCGCACCGCGGCGGCAGAAAGAAAAGAAGTTCACGTCATCGCATCCTGATTTGAAAGGTGATAAATGCGTCTCATTTTCAACTTTGTGTCAGCAGGATGCAAGCCAAAGTGGCGGCGCCATGACGTAACGCGGTTGACATGGCGGGCAATACCTTTTAGGTTAGCCAACCAAAATATAAATGATAATTATTCTTAATATCTTTATCGTTTTTGGAGGATGATATGGAAACGTCACTGGCTGAGGATGTAAAGAAACCGACCCGGACCCTGTCGCCGGACAGCTTCTTCTTTATGTCGCCGTACCGCAGTTTTACCACTTCAGGCTGCTTCCGTCGCTTCTCACAGCCCGCCGTTGGCGGCGATGCGCTGAACGGCGAGTTCCAGCAGCAGATGGCGGCCGCCTTTGCCGAGGCCCGGGCGGCGGGGATCCGCAAGCCGGTGATGGTCGGGGCTATCCCGTTCGACACCTGTCAGCCTTCCGAGCTCTATATCCCCGAGCGCTGGGAAGCGTTCTCTCGCCCGGAAAAGCAGCGTTCCGCCCGCTATGCCGCGCCGCTGGAGGCGATGGAGGTGGTGGAGCGTCGGGAGATCCCGGAGCAGGACGCGTTTTTAGCCATGGTGGAACGCGCCGCCGCGCTGACCGCCACCCCGGAAGTCGACAAAGTGGTGCTATCAAGGCTTATCGATATTACCACCCGCCACCGCGTCGACAGCGGCGCGCTGATGGAGCGACTGATCGCCCAGAACCCCGCCAGCTTTAACTTCCACGTGCCGCTCTCCGACGGCGGCGTGCTGCTGGGCGCCAGCCCGGAGCTGCTGCTGCGTAAAGAAGGACAGCACTTCAGCTCTCTGCCGCTGGCCGGCTCCGCCCGTCGCCAGCCGGACGATGTGCTGGACCGGGAAGCAGGCAACAGGCTGTTGGCCTCCGGCAAAGATCGCCACGAGCACGAGCTGGTGACCCAGGCGATGAAGAGCGTGCTGGGCCCGCGCAGCAGTCAGCTGTCGCTACCGGAGTCGCCGCAGCTGATTACCACCCCGACGCTCTGGCATCTGGCGACGCCGATCGCAGGCACCGCGCTGGCGGAAGAAAACGCCATGTCGCTGGCCTGTCTGCTGCACCCGACGCCGGCGCTGAGCGGTTTCCCGCATCAGGCGGCGAAGCGCCTGATTGCTGAACTGGAACCCTTCGATCGCCAGCTGTTCGGCGGCATCGTCGGCTGGTGCGATGACGAAGGCAACGGCGAGTGGGTGGTGACTATCCGCTGCGCGCGTCTGCAGCAGCGTACGCTGCGCCTGTTTGCCGGCGCGGGCATTGTTCCGGCCTCCTCGCCGCTGGGCGAATGGCGCGAAACCGGCGTCAAACTGACCACCATGCTTAACGTATTTGGCTTGAACTAAGAGGCAAGGATGATTGCATTTACCCGTTGGCCGGAAGAGTTTGCGGCCCGCTATCGTCAAAAAGGCTACTGGCAGGATCTGCCGTTAACCAATCTGATCACCCGTCACGCGGAAAACGACGCCGTGGCGATTATCGATGGCGAGCGGCAGATTAGCTACCGCCAGTTTAACCAGCTGGTGGACAACCTCGCCTGCTCGCTGCAGCGCCAGGGACTGAAGCGCGGGGAGACCGCGCTGGTGCAGTTGGGCAATGTCGCCGAGTTTTACATGACCTTCTTTGCGCTGCTGCGCATCGGCGTCGCGCCAGTGAACGCTTTGTTCAGCCACCAGCGCAGCGAACTTAATGCCTACGCCGCGCAGATTAAACCGGCGCTGCTGATTGCCGATCGCGAGCACGCGCTGTTTGCTGACGATAGCTTTCTCCACGCGTTTATCGCGGAACATCCTTCCCTGCGCGTCGCACTGTTGCGTAACGACGGCGGCGAGCGCGATCTGGCGACGGAGATTAACCGCCCGGCGGATAACTTTATCGCCAATCCAACCCCTGCCGACGAAGTGGCCTTTTTCCAGCTCTCCGGCGGCAGCACCGGGACGCCGAAGCTTATCCCACGCACCCATAACGATTACGACTACAGTATCCGCCGCAGCAACGAGATCTGTGGGATTAACGCTGAAACGCGCTACCTCAACGCGCTGCCGGCGGCGCATAACTATGCGATGAGTTCCCCGGGTTCGCTCGGCGTCTTCCTCGCCGGCGGGCGGGTGATCCTCGCCGCCGACCCGAGCGCCACGCTCTGTTTCCCGCTGATTGAACAACATCAGATCAACGTTGCCTCGCTGGTGCCGCCGGCGGTCAGCCTGTGGCTGCAGGCGATTCACGAATGGGGCAGCAACGCCCAGTTGCAATCGCTGCAGCTGTTGCAGGTCGGCGGCGCGCGCCTGTCAGCGACCCTCGCCGCGCGCATTCCGGCGGAAATCGGCTGCCAGCTGCAGCAGGTGTTCGGCATGGCGGAGGGGCTGGTGAATTACACCCGCCTTAACGATAGCCCGGAGCGGATCATCAATACCCAGGGCTGTCCGATGTGCCCGGACGATGAAGTGTGGGTAGCGGATGCCGACGGCAACCCGCTGCCGCGCGGCGAAGTGGGCCGCCTGATGACCCGCGGGCCGTACACTTTCCGCGGCTACTACAACAGCCCGCAGCATAACGCGGAAGCCTTTGACGCCGAGGGGTTTTATTGCTCCGGCGATCTGATTTCGATCGACGAAGATGGGTATATCACCGTCCAGGGCCGGGAAAAAGATCAGATCAACCGCGGCGGCGAGAAGATCGCCGCTGAAGAGATCGAAAACCTGCTGCTGCGCCATGAGGCGGTGATCCACGCCGCGCTGGTCAGCATCGAAGACAATCTGCTGGGCGAGAAAAGCTGCGCTTATCTGGTGGTGACCTCGCCGCTGCGCGCCGTCGCCGTGCGCCGCTTCCTGCGCGAGCAGGGGGTGGCGGAATTTAAACTGCCGGACCGCGTGGAGTGCGTTGCCGCGCTGCCGCTGACGCCGGTGGGCAAAGTCGATAAAAAACAATTACGTCAGTGGCTAGCCGAAGGCAAGCTGGGCTGAAGGAGAACAGAGAATGGCAATCCCTAAATTACAGGCATATGCGCTGCCGGAAGCCAGCGATATCCCGGCGAACAAGGTCAACTGGGCCTTTGAGCCGTCGCGCGCCGCGCTGCTGATCCACGATATGCAGGAGTATTTCCTCAACTTCTGGGGCGAAAACAGCGCGATGATGGAGAAAGTGGTGGCTAATATCGCCGCCCTGCGCGACTTCTGCAAACAGAACGGCATTCCGGTGTACTACACCGCCCAGCCGAAAGAGCAGAGCGATGAAGACCGCGCCCTGCTGAATGATATGTGGGGGCCGGGTCTGACCCGCTCGCCGGAGCAGCAGCAGGTGATTGCCGCGCTGGCGCCGGATGAAGACGATACCGTGCTGGTGAAATGGCGCTACAGCGCGTTTCATCGCTCGCCGCTGGAGGAGATGCTGAAAGAGACCGGCCGCGATCAGCTGATCATCACCGGCGTTTACGCCCATATCGGCTGCATGACCACCGCCACCGATGCTTTTATGCGCGATATCAAACCGTTCTTTGTCGCCGACGCGCTGGCAGATTTCAGCCGTGAAGAGCACCTGATGGCGCTGAAATATGTCGCCGGCCGCTCCGGACGGGTGGTGATGACCGAAGAGCTGCTGCCGCTCCCAGCCTCCAAAGCGGCGCTGCGCGCGCTGATCCTGCCGTTGCTCGACGAATCCGACGAACCGCTGGATGATGAAAACCTGATCGACTACGGTCTGGATTCGGTGCGGATGATGGCCCTGGCCGCCCGCTGGCGCAAAGTGCACGGTGATATCGACTTCGTGATGCTGGCGAAAAACCCGACCATCGACGCCTGGTGGGCGCTGCTCTCCCGCGAGGTGCACTAATGGCGGCGCTGGATTTTCGCGGTCAGACCGTGTGGGTGACCGGCGCAGGTAAAGGGATTGGCTATGCCACCGCGCTGGCTTTCGTCGAGGCCGGGGCTAACGTCACCGGGTTCGACCTCGCCTTTGACGGCGAAAGCTACCCGTTTGCCACCGAAACGCTGGACGTCGCCGATGCCGACCAGGTACGCGACCTGTGCGCGCGGCTGCTCAACAACATCGAACGACTGGACGTGCTGGTGAACGCCGCCGGGATCCTGCGCATGGGCGCTACCGACCAGCTGAGCGCGGAAGACTGGCAGCAGACCTTCGCGGTCAACGTCGGCGGGGCGTTCAACCTGTTTCAGCAGACGATGGCCCAGTTCCGTCGCCAGCGGGGCGGGGCGATCGTCACCGTCGCTTCCGATGCTGCGCACACGCCGCGCATCGGCATGAGCGCCTATGGCGCCTCGAAGGCGGCGCTGAAAAGCCTGGCGCTGACCGTAGGCCTTGAGCTGGCGGGCAGCGGGGTGCGCTGTAATCTGGTGTCGCCGGGCTCCACCGATACCGATATGCAGCGCACCCTGTGGGTCAGCGACGATGCAGAGCAGCAGCGGATCCGCGGCTTCGGCGAGCAGTTTAAGCTCGGCATCCCGCTGGGTAAAATCGCCCGCCCGCAGGAGATCGCCAATACCATTCTGTTCCTCGCCTCTTCTCACGCCAGCCATATCACCCTGCAGGATATCGTGGTTGATGGCGGCTCGACGCTGGGGGCGTAAATGGCCTGGAAGCGAGAGCTTACGCTGGCGGCGCTGAACGCCAGCAGCGAAAATACCATGGTGGCGCATCTTGGCATCATCTACACCCGACTGGAAGAGGGGCTGCTGGTGGCGGAGATGCCGGTGGATGCGCGCACGCATCAGCCGTTTGGCCTGCTGCACGGCGGCGCTTCCGCGGCGCTGGCGGAGACGCTGGGCTCGATGGCCGGTTGGCTGATGACCGAAGAAGGGCAGTGCGTCGTCGGGACTGAGCTTAACGCCAGCCATCACCGGGCCGTCTCCAGCGGGAAAGTGCGCGGCGAGTGCCGTCCGCTGCATCTTGGTCGCCAGAGCCAGAGCTGGGAGATTGTGGTGTATGACGAGAAGGGGCGGCGCTGTTGCACCTGTCGTCTGGGCACCGCGGTGCTGGGCTAAGAAGCCGCTGTTTCCCCGGCTTGCGCTGCGCTAAGCCGGGCTACCAAATCGCAAAGCGCTGTAGCCCCGGTAAGCGGCAGCGCCACCGGGGATTTTGAAATCTCCAACACCGACAGTTTCAGCCAGCATGGTGAATAAATTAAAGGCAGGCCGCACGGACCGTAGGTCGGGTAAGGCGTTAGCCGCCACCCGACAAAAAAAACGGCACCGTTCACGGTAACCCTTTCATTCATTTTTCTGCCTTAAGTGATCTCGCTAGCAATGTGAGACAAATCTCTGTGGGTGTACGGCATCTGCGATGTTTCGGTGTTGTTAAATTCTGCGTTGTGATCTAGAAACAAAATGTAACATCCTGATTACCCTACCGGTGGACCACAACAATGAATAATTCAGGGAAATACCTTATCTGGGCGCTGCTCTCCGTCATCGGAGCCTTCGCCCTAGGCTATATCGCTTTAAACCGGGGTGAGCAGATAAACGCGCTGTGGATTGTCGTCGCCGCGGTCTGCGTTTATTTGATCGCGTATCGTTTCTACGGCCTGTATATCGCTAAAACCGTGCTCGGCGTTGACCCGACGCGGATGACGCCCGCGGTGCGGCATAACGATGGCCTCGACTACGTTCCAACCGACAAAAAAGTGCTGTTCGGTCACCATTTTGCCGCCATTGCCGGCGCGGGGCCGCTGGTGGGCCCGGTGCTCGCCGCGCAGATGGGCTACCTGCCGGGGATGATCTGGATCCTCGCCGGCGTGGTGCTGGCTGGGGCGGTACAGGACTTTATGGTGCTGTTTGTTTCGACCCGCCGCGATGGCCGTTCGCTTGGCGAACTGGTTAAAGAGGAGATGGGACCGACCGCTGGCGTCCTGGCGCTGGTGGCCTGCTTTATGATCATGGTGATCATCCTCGCGGTCCTGGCGATGATTGTGGTGAAAGCGCTGACCCACAGTCCGTGGGGGACATACACCGTCGCCTTTACCATTCCGCTGGCGATCTTTATGGGCATCTACATCCGCTATCTGCGTCCGGGACGCATCGGCGAGGTGTCGGTGATAGGCCTAGTGATGCTGGTGTTCGCCATCATCTCCGGCGGCTGGGTGGCGGAAAGCCCGACCTGGGCGCCGTGGTTTGATTACACCGGCGTACAGCTGACCTGGATCCTGGTGGGCTACGGATTTGTGGCTGCGGTACTGCCGGTCTGGCTGC
Source organism: Klebsiella pneumoniae (assembly GCF_000742135.1). Lineage (GTDB taxonomy): Bacteria > Pseudomonadota > Gammaproteobacteria > Enterobacterales > Enterobacteriaceae > Klebsiella > Klebsiella pneumoniae. The sequence goes on from NZ_KN046818.1 coordinate 1,209,652, forward strand.
TGCTGGCCCCGCGCGATTATCTCTCCACCTTCCTGAAAATCGGCACCATCGTGGGGCTGGCGATTGGCATCCTGATTATGCGCCCGACCCTGACGATGCCGGCGCTGACCAAGTTTGTCGATGGTACCGGCCCGGTATGGACCGGCAACCTGTTCCCGTTCCTGTTTATCACCATCGCCTGCGGCGCGGTCTCCGGCTTCCACGCGCTGATCTCCTCCGGCACCACGCCGAAAATGTTGGCCAACGAAGGGCAGGCCTGCTTTATCGGCTACGGCGGCATGTTGATGGAATCCTTCGTCGCTATTATGGCGCTGGTGGCGGCCTGTATTATCGATCCGGGCGTCTACTTCGCGATGAACAGCCCGATGGCGGTGCTGGCGCCGGCGGGTACCACCGATGTGGTCGCCTCGGCAGCGCAGGTGGTGAGCGGCTGGGGCTTTAGCATTACGCCTGATACGCTGCATCAAATCGCCAGCGAGGTCGGCGAACAGTCGATTATCTCCCGCGCCGGCGGCGCGCCAACGCTGGCGGTGGGGATGGCCTACATCCTGCACGGCTCGCTGGGCGGGCTGATGGATGTCTCGTTCTGGTACCACTTCGCCATTCTGTTTGAGGCGCTGTTTATCCTGACGGCGGTTGACGCCGGCACCCGCGCGGCGCGCTTTATGCTGCAGGATCTGCTGGGCGTGATTAGCCCGGGGCTGAAAAAAACCAGCTCGCTACCGGCCAACCTGCTGGCGACCGCGCTGTGCGTCCTGGCTTGGGGCTACTTCCTGCATCAGGGGGTGGTCGATCCGCTGGGCGGGATTAACACCCTATGGCCGCTGTTCGGTATTGCCAACCAGATGCTGGCGGGGATGGCGCTGATGCTCTGCGCGGTGGTCCTGTTCAAGATGAAACGCCAGCGCTACGCGTGGGTGGCGCTGCTGCCGACCAGCTGGCTGCTGATCTGTACGTTGACCGCCGGCTGGCAGAAGTCGTTTAGCCCGGACACCAAAGTCGGTTTCCTGGCGATCGCCAATAAATTCCAGGCGATGATCGACAGCGGCAACATTCCGCCGCAATATACCGAATCACAGCTGGCGCAGCTGGTGTTTAACAACCGTCTCGATGCCGGGCTGACCATCTTCTTTATGATCGTGGTGGTGGTGCTGGCGCTGTTCTCGATTAAAACCGCGCTGGCGGCGCTGAAAGAGGATAAACCGACGGCGAAAGAGACGCCGTATGAGCCAATGCCTGAAAACCTGGACGCGATTGAGACCCAGGCGAAAGGGGCGCATTAACCGGTGTGCCGGGTGGCGGCTTCGCCTTACCCGGCCTACATTTCCGATCCTCCCTCTCCCTTTGGGAGAGGCTCGGGGTGAGGGATACAAAAGAGAAATGACTTATGTTTGACACCCTCTCCAAAGCAGGAAAATATTTAGGCCAGGCCGCCAAAATGATGATCGGCGTGCCGGATTACGATAACTACGTCGAGCACATGCGAATAACCCACCCGGATCAGACGCCGATGACTTATGAAGAGTTCTTTCGCGAACGCCAGGACGCGCGCTACGGCGGCAAGGGCGGGGCGAAGTGCTGTTAACCCTCTTTCGGCAGATAGAGGCTGATCTGCTCCTGAGTACAGCCGTAAATCGCCGCCAGCTTCTCGCGGGTGCGCTTTTGCGGACGGGAGTCCAGCGCTTCCAGCTGTGACACCGCGGACTGGCTGATGCCAAGCTTTTCGGCTACCTCCTGCTGGGACATCCCGCGCAGGATGCGCCACGCGGCCTGCAGGCTGACGTTTTCTTTATGCATCACGTCGCATACTTCGCCCGGCAGCATGACGTCATCATAGATATCTGATTCATAAGGAATATCTTCCCAGTCGCTTTCATCCTCTTCGTCGTACTCCAGCAGAGCCAGGCGCATACGAAAGTAATCGCTGTAAGGAATGACGACATACTGGTCTTTTCCTTCTTCATCCTTGATGTACTGAATAGTCATATTCGGTATGTTCCTCATGAAGGTAGGTGGTGGTGGTTCGGCGTTTAACCGCCACGACGTAGCAGGTATCGCCCGGCGGATCCCCAAAGGTGTAGATGACTCTGTAATCACCTAATCGCAGCCGGTAGTGGTTTTCGGGAGAGGACAATTTTTTGATATCCGAGATAGGTGAAGCTTTATCATCCATCTTCTCCAGCCTGGATTTAATGCGGCTCTTATACCGAGTATCGATTTTAGAAAATTGCTTATCTGCCGTTTTTGACCAGACAATTTTCATCCGTCCCTCCACTGTACGCCCACACAAAATATAAGGAAATAATAAGACTATTAGATAAATTCCGAATTCCTTATGGGGTACTGTAGAGCGGAGAAAAACGCAGGTAAGAGGCAAAACGCAACCCGTCGAGGCGGCGCGGAAAGGCCTCTGCCGGGCGACAGAGGCTTGCAGAAAATGTGCGATCAGGCGTTCAATCCGCCATCCACGTCCAGCCCCGTACCGGAGATCTGCCCGGCGGCCGGGCTGGCGAGGAAGGTGACCGCCGAGGCGATGTCTTCCGGCTGGCCGTAGTGGCCGACCGCAATCATCTGGCGCTGGGCTTCCGCCTGTTCTCCGTCTTCCGGGTTCATATCGCTGTTGGTCGGCCCTGGATGGACAAGGTTAACGGTGATCCCGCGAGGGCCTAAATCACGCGCCAGGCCACGGGTCAGGGCGTTGAGGGCGGACTTGGTCATGGCGTAAACCGCGATGCCCGGCATGGCCACGCGGTTAGCCAGACAGCTGCCGATGTTGATGATACGTCCGCCATCGGCCATATGCACCAGCGCTTCCTGGGTGGCGATGACCACCCCACGGATATTGACGTTGATAAGCGCGTCAATGTCCGCCAGCGTCATGGATTCCAGTGGACCGCCGCGGGCTATTCCGGCGTTGTTGACCAGAATGTCCAGCCCGCCGAGGGACCGGGCCGCATGGGTGACGGCATCCTGAATCGCCTGCGCGCTGGCGCTGTCGGCCTGTACCGCTTCGCCGTACCGACCCAGGGCCTTTATTTCATCGGCGACCGCCTGGGCTTTATCGACCGATTTTTCATACGTAATAACCACATCGGCGCCGGCGCGCGCCAGCGACAGCGCGATGGCGCGACCCAACCCACGGCTGGCGCCGGTAACCAGCGCCTTCTTACCTGTTAAATCGATCTGCATGATGACCTCGTTGCGAGAGTGGTGAGCATCATCATTAGGTATAGACGGTCGGGGTGATTAACGGCTGAAGTATTCCACCTTCTCAAACGCCGCGCGCAGAACCTCAGGGGTTAACGTCACCGGTAAATAGTGAATCGACTCGCCCGGGCGCAGGGTATGGGCAATGACCCGGTCCAGCTCTGCGCGGTTATTGATATCGACTTCCAGCGCCGCCAGGGTGGTCGGCAGGTTAAAGCACTGATACGCCTGCACTAACTGCGCCAGCACATCGTCCTGACCAAGCAGGGCGCTCTGTACCAGAATGCCGTAGGCCACTTTGGTACCGTGGAGAAATTTATCCGTCTGCGGCAGCACCGTCAGTCCGTTGTGCACCGCATGGGCGGCGGCGACCCGGGTGTAACGTTCCCCCAGCCCGCCAACCATCCCGCCACCGGCGATAATCGCCTCCACCACATCGCGAAACGCCTGGGTCAGATCGCCGCGGCGCTGGTCCGCCAGCGCCGTTTCGCTGCTGGCCAGCAGCACGTCGCGGATCGCCAGCGCGCCGTTAATCCCCAGCCGCACGGTGAGCGGCAGCGCCTCCGGCTGCGGCGCCAGCACCACGGCCTCATACCATTTGGCTAAGGTGTCGCCAATGCCCGCCAGCAGGTACTCCGCCGGGGCATTGAGAATGATGCGCGGCTCGACCAGCACCAGGAAGTTGGCGTCATCGAAGAGCTCAAAATTCAGGGCCTGTCCGGCGTCGCTGTACCACACCGACAGCGGCGTCCACGCTGCGCAGGTGGCGGCGATAGTCGGGATGGCCACCAGCGGTACCCCCAGGCGGCGGGCGAGCACTTTCGCGCTGTCGAGCAGCGCGCCCCCGCCGACGCCAATCACTACCGCCCGATCGTCACCTGAGGCCTGCACCAGCCCCGCCACGTCGCGTTCGCTGCAGTGGCCGGTAAAGCGGATCTTTTTCGCCTCCGGCAGGTGGAAGGCCGCCGGCAGAAAAGGTTCGGCGCCGGCCAGAGCGCGCTCGCCATAGACCCACACCGCTCGCGAGAGCTGGTCGGCGTTAAAAAAATCGCTCAGCCGCTCAAGGCTGCCAGGATGGGAGAAATAGTTGGCCGGGCCGGGCACGACGCGGATATCGCTGTTGCTCATGGAAGCTGTCCTTATGGGTGTTGGGCTAACCTGATGTTATGTCTGGACATCCAGATGGCTAATATTATTTCGTTGTATCTTATGCTTTTTACGCAGTTGTCAGCCAGCGGCGGCTATGAAAAATTCGTTAAATCAGAAGATTAATTGCCGCACGGGAGCAGTGATGAGCGCGAATCGCCTTGAGATGCATAACATTAGCCTGGCCTTCTCCGGCTTTCAGGCGCTGAACAAGGTGGACTTTACCCTCCATGGCGGGTCGGTGCATGCCCTGACCGGGGCCAACGGCGCGGGTAAGTCGACGCTGATGGCCGTGCTGTGCGGCACCCACGCCCACTATGAGGGCGAAGTGACGATCAACAACCTGCCGGTCACCATTCGTTCGCCGCGGGATGCTAAACAGCTGGGGATCCACCTGGTGCAGCAGGAGGTGGACGTGGCGCTGGTGCCGGGCCTGAGCATTGCCGAAAACATTATGCTGGACAGGCTGGCGGAGCCGGGCATGACCTTCCGCTGGTCGCGGGTTCGGCAGCTGGCGCACGAGGCGCTGGCGCAGCTGGATGTGGCGCTGGACGTCCGGCGCTCCATTGACAGCTGCACGCTCGCCGAAAAACAGCAAATCCTGTTGGCCCGCGCCCTGTCGCACCATTGCCGCTTTTTGATCCTCGATGAACCCACTGCGCCGTTGGATCAGCATGAAAGTGAGCGTCTGTTTGCGGTAGTACGCCGTCTGCAGCATCAGGGGATCGGGGTGGTGTTTATTTCGCATCGTATCCATGAGCTGAAGGCGATCTGCGACACCCTGACGGTGCTGCGCGACGGGCGGCTGATTGAGAGCGGCCCGATGGGGCCGCTGAGCGGCGAACAGATCGTCGAAAAGATGCTGGGCCACGAGCTGAGCGATGTCTTCCCGCCGCCGCGCCCGCCGCACGGCGAAGAGGTGCTGCTGCAGGTTGACGGTCTGCATGATGAGGCGCTGCTGCAGGATATTTCGCTGCGCCTGCGGAAGGGGGAAATTCTTGGTATCGCCGGGCTGGCCGGCGCGGGCAAAACCGAACTGTGCAAAGCGCTGTTCGGCGCCAGCAAAAGCCGGGTGCAGCGTGGCGAGCTGAACGGCCAGCCGTGGCGACCGCGCGATCCAGCCGACTCGGTGGGGCGCGGCCTGGCGCTGGTCCCGGAGGAGCGACGCAAAGAGGGCATTTTCATTGAAGAGCCGATCGCGATGAACCTGGCGGTCAGCGCCGATAACAGCTTTTCGCGCTGGAGCCTGTTTGGCCATCGGCAGGCCTGGCGCTGGGCGGAGGAGGTGATTGCCCGCCTCGGCGTGCGCGCTACCGGTCCCGGTCAGACGCTGCGCCGTCTTTCTGGCGGCAACCAGCAGAAGGTGGCCATTGGCAAATGGCTGCGCGGTGATGCCAACGTTTTGATTTTTGACGAACCGACCAAAGGGGTCGATGTGAAAGCGAAAACCGATCTGTTCATGCTGATCGATGGTCTGGCACGGGAAGGCAAAGGGGTGATTTATGCCTCGGGTGAATTCGCCGAGCTGGTCGGTTTATGCGACCGCATCTGCGTACTGTGGGACGGACGGATCGTAGCGGAGATCCCCGGCGCGGAAGCCCGGGAAGAGACACTGCTTTATTATTCAACCGGAGGAGCGGCAGCGTGAGCAAGGCCCTGGCAGTAAACGCGACGGTATCGGGCCGTCAGCGATTTTTTGATTTTCTCTATAAGTGGGGCATGTTGCTGACCGTGGTGCTGCTGGTGGCGGTCTTTGGCCTCGCCTCGGACAACTTCCTTGACCCGTTCAACATCATCAACATTCTGCGCTCGATCGCGATTGTCACGGTGATTGCCATCGGGGTGTCGATTTCCCTCACCATCGGCGGCTTCGATCTGTCCGTCGGATCGACGGCATCGCTGGCTAACGCGCTGGTGATTTCCCTGTTTGTCTGGCATGGCCTGGGGACCACCGAAGCGATTCTGATAACCCTCGCGCTCTGCACCCTGGTGGGGCTGTTTAACGCCTTTCTGATCGTGGTGCTGCGCATTCCTGACATGCTCGCCACCCTGGCCAGCCTGTTTGTGATTCAGGGCGTGGCAATGACCTACAGCTACGGTGGGTCGATTACCGAAAACATGGTTCTGCCGAGCGGCGAGATGGCGGAGGGGACTATCCCGGCGGCCTTTGGCGCGCTGGGGCAGGTGCCGACCATCGTCATTATCATGCTGGTGGTGACGCTGATCGCCCAGCTGGCGCTGTCGTTCACTACCCACGGACGGCGGATGTACGCCATCGGCGGCAACCCGGAGGCGGCGCGGCTCTCCGGCCTGCGGATCACGCGTTACAAAGTCGCAGCATACGTGATTGCCTCGCTGCTGGCCGGGCTGGGCGGCATTCTGCTGGCCTCGCGCATCGGCTCTTCGCAGGTCAACGCCGGCGGCGGCTATCTGATGGACGCGGTGGCGGCGGCCTGGATCGGCTTTTCGCTGGCGGGCTCCGGTAAACCGAACGCCCTGGGGACGCTGGTGGGGGCGGTGATCCTCGGCGTGCTCTCCAACGGGCTGGTGATGCTCTCGGTGCCGTATTACGCGATGGACATTATTAAAGGGTTGGTGCTGGCTGGCGCGCTGGCACTGACCTATTTTCAGCGCCGTACTTAACATTTTACAGGGTAAACCGCATGAAAAAGATCGCACTCTCTCTGATGACGCTGGGTCTGCTGCAGTCGACGGCGGCGCTGGCCACCGCCCCGACGCCGGTGCCGGCGGCGATTGCCGAACACAACGGCCCGATCCGCATTGCCGTGATCCGCAACCTCGGGTCTGACGATAACACCACCCAGTTTGTCGCCGGGGCGCTGCAGGAAGGCAAAAAGCTCGGTTTCAAAATCAGCACCTTCCTGAGCAACGGCGATGACGCCAAATTCCAGGACTTCGTCAACCAGGCCATCAGCCAGAAATACGATGGCATTATTCTCTCTCAGGGGCGTGACCCGTATTCCACCGCCCTGGTGAAGAAGGCGGTGGACGCCGGGATCAAAGTGGCGGTGTTCGATACCGCGGTAAGCGGTGAGATCCCCGGGGTGACGGTCAGCCAGCAGGATGACGCCTCACTGACCGAGCTCTCTTTTGGCCAGCTGGTGAAAGATTTCAACGGCAAGGCCAACATCGTCAAGCTGTGGGTGGCGGGCTTCCCGCCGATGGAGCGCCGTCAGGCGGCTTACCAGACGCTGCTGAAGCAAAATCCGGGGATTAAAGAGCTGGAGTCGATCGGCGCCGTGTCATCCGATGTGCAGGGCGACACTGCCAACAAGGTGGGGGCGATCCTCGCCAAGTATCCGAAAGGGAAAATTGACGCGATCTGGGGCACCTGGGATGCCTTTAGCCAGGGAGCCTATAAAGCGCTGAAAGAGAACGGCCGCGCCGAGATCAAACTCTACAGCATTGATATTTCCAACCAGGATTTGCAGCTGATGCGCGAAGCCGGCAGCCCGTGGAAGGTGAGCGTGGCGGTGGATCCGAAGCTTATCGGCGCGACCAACGTGCGGCTGATCGCCAACAAGATCGCCGGCGAGCCGACGCCAGCCACCTACGACTTCAAGGCGGCAGCGATTCCCCAGGCGCTGCTGGCGGCCCAGCCGGGAGCGGTAAACGTGGCGTCGCTGGGGAAAATTATCCCTGGCTGGGGCCAGACCGAAGACTTTATCGCGCCGTGGTTCGCGACGCTGGAAGCGAAGAACAAATAAAATCAAGCCGGGTGGCGATGGGCGGCGGCCTGGTGCCCTCGCCCCGGCCCTCTCCGTAGGGAGAGGGGGAAAACCATGCCACCGGGCGAAAGGGATCCCCTATGTCAGCATTACCTTCCCCCGAATACAGCCGCAATATGCGGCTGATTGGCCATAGCGATCAGGGCGGTCGTCCGGACGGCGTGCAGCTGATGGTGCACCGCGGATTCGCCTATATCGGCCATATGGTGTCGCAGGGCTTTTCCGTGGTCGATGTTCGCGATCCGACCCGGCCCACCACCGTCAACTATATTGCCGCGCCGCCGGGCACCTGGAACGTGCATCTGCAGGCGCATGACGATCTGCTGCTGGTGATCAACGCCCGGGATCTGTTTGCCGACGCCCGTTTTGCTGATGAGAAGGTCTACTACACCCGCTCGGTGGGCGACACGGTCAGCGATGTGCAGGACAAGGGCTGGAGCGCCGGGCTGCGCATATTTGATATTTCCACTCCCGCGCAGCCGCGGGAAATCAGTTTCCTGTCGCTTAACGGCATCGGTATTCACCGCATCTGGTACGTCGGCGGGCGCTGGGCGTATGTGTCCGCGCTGATCGACGGTTTTACCGACTACATCTTCCTGACCATTGATCTGGCCGATCCGCGTAAGCCCGAAGTAGCCGGGCGCTGGTGGCTGCCGGGGATGCACCAGGCGGGCGGTGAAACACCGGACTGGCCGCAGGGCAAACGCTATGCGCTGCATCACGCCATTATTGCCGGGGATACCGCCTACGGCAGCTGGCGCGACGGCGGCCTGACGCTGCTGGATGTCAAAGACCGTACCCAGCCGAGGCTGATTAGCCATCGCAACTGGAGCCCGCCGTTCGGCGGCGGAACGCATACCGCGCTGCCGCTGCCGGATCGCGATCTGCTGGTGGTGCTGGATGAAGCGGTGCTCGATAACCAGGAGGACGGCGAGAAGCTGATCTGGCTGTTTGATATCCGCGAGCCAACCAACCCGGTGAGCATCGCCACCTTCCCGCCGCCGGACGAAGCGGATTACGTGGCGAAAGGGGCGCATTTCGGCCCGCACAACCTGCATGAGAACCGGCCGGGGAGCTTTGTCAGCTCAACGCTGATTTTTGCCACGTATCAGAATGCCGGCGTGCGGGCTTACGATATCTCCAACCCGTATCGTCCGCTGGAGACCGGGGCGCTGGTCCCGGCTGCGCCTGAGAGAATGATGGATACCCGTCCCGGCCGCCCGCGGGTGATCCAGTCCTGTGACGTGTTTGTCGATGCGCAAGGCATTATCTACAGCACCGATTACAACGGCGGGCTATCGGTGATTGAGTATCTGGGGTGAGGGTAAGGTAAACGCAAAATTGTACTCGCATGTCTGCCGGGTGGCGGCTTTCGCCTTACCCGGCCTACGAAAGAGTGCAAGATCAAACCGTTATGCGGCTATTTGTAGGCCCGCGCAAGCGCAACGCCGCCGGGCAATCCCAGAAAATGGCACTTTGTTAGGGGGTGCTCCCTCTCCCTGTGGGAGAGGGTTGGGGTGAGGGAAACAGGCGCACTCAGCTGTACTGGCGTACCCGCGCCAGCAGCTCGTCGACGCTGTCGATACGCTCGGCCAGCACGATCAGCGCTCTGCCCAGGGTAATGGCGTGGCGCAGGCACTCATGACGCATGGCGTCGTCCTGGATAGTGTCGATATCCGCGACGTGCGACAGTCCGACGCTGCGGCGGATCAGTTCGCTGCCGCAGAAGCCGACCGCGTCGGCCCACACCTTTTTCAGAAAGGCGGAGGCGTAGCCGGGGTAAGCCAGCGCCGCGTCGCGGGTTTTCTCCGCCGCCAGCGCCTGGAAGCGCTCGGCAAAGGTGGTCCACAGCTGGTGGATGTCGTTCAGCCTCTGCTCGCGCGCGGCGGCGGCATCGCGAATGCCGAGCTGGCCCGGCAGGCCGCAGTAGTTAAGCAGCAGGTTGCCGATGGCGGTGCCGATATCGAAGCCGATGGGGCCGAAGTAGCCGAACTCGGCGTCGATGGCCTTCAGGCTACCTTCGGCAACGAAGATCGACCCGCTGTGGATATCGCCGTGCAGCAGCGCTTCCGCATGGGCAAAGAAACGGTGCTTCAGCGCCGCCACCGCCAGCTTAAGCTGGGCGTCGTCGCGCAGGGCGGCGACATCGGCCTCCAGCTCCGCCGGGTAGTTATTGCGCTCGTGGATCTGATACGGGTCGTTAAAGAACAGATCCTCGGTGATCTCGCACATCGCCGGGTTAATAAACTGCGCCACCTGCGCCTTTTTCTCGTGGGGATGGAGGTAGAAATCGCTGGTGTGGAACAACACCTGCGCCAGATAGTCGCCAAGCTGGCGGGCCGCCTGGGGATAGTAGACGTTAGCGATAAGCTCTCCGCGCCAGATGCGGTGGTCGGAAAGATCTTCCATCACCATCACCGCCAGCTCGGGATCAAAGTGATGGATTTTTACCGTGTGCTGTGGGCTGTGCTGATAGTGGGCGACCAGGGTCTGCGCTTCGAGACGGGCGCGGTCGAGGGTCAGCGGCCAGGATTCGCCGACGCAGCGCACGTAGGGCAGGGCCTGTTTGACGATCGCCCGGCTGACGCCCTGACGATCGAACACTTTAAACACCAGATTGAGGTTGCCATCGCCCACTTCCTGCGCGCTGACCAGCTCAGATGGGTTGTCGATGCCGGCGAACTGTTGCGCGTAAGCCACGGCATCGTGGGCGGTGAAGGTATGGTATTGCGACATTGCCTCGATCCTCGAATTCTGATTAAGCCGTTCAGACGTCTATACTTCTGGATTCCATCCTGACACAATGTGATACAACAACGCAACAGGGATTTAACGACATGCAGACATTACAGACCACCAGCCTGCGGGTGAGTGAAAATCAGCTTTTTATTCTCGACCAGCAGGCCTTGCCGCAGGAAAAACGCTGGCTGGCGGCGGATAACGTTGCGCTGCTGGTGGACCATATTCATACCCTGCGGGTGCGCGGCGCGCCGCTGATTGGCCTGTCCGCCAGCCTGCTGCTGGCCCTGCTGGCCCAGCGCGGCCTGAACCGGGATGCACTCCAGCAGGCGCTGGAGACGCTGCGCGCGGCGCGGCCGACGGCGGTCAACCTGATGAATAATCTGGATCGCATGAAGCAGGCGCTGGCCCTGGAGGATTACCCGCAGGCGCTGGAAGCGGAAGCCTTGCGTCTGGTCGAAGAAGATAAACAGCTGTGCGACCGCATCGCTGAGGCGGGCAGTGCGCTGGTGAAGCCCGGCAGTCGACTGCTGACCCACTGCAACACCGGTGGCCTGGCGACCGCCGGGGTAGGGACCGCCCTGGGCGTTATCGCGCTGGCGCACCGGCAGGGAAAAGTGACCAACGTATGGGTCGATGAAACCCGGCCGCTGCTGCAGGGCGGTCGTTTAACCGCCTGGGAGCTGGGCGAGCTGGGCGTGCCCTATCAGCTGATCGCCGATTCAATGGCCGCCAGCCTGATGGCGCAGGGGCAGGTGGATGCGGTGTGGGTCGGCGCCGACCGTATCGCCGCCAACGGCGACGTGGCGAATAAAATCGGCACCTATTCTCTGGCGGTTTTGGCCCATTATCACCAGATCCCGTTTTACGTCGCTGCCCCGCAGACCACCCTCGACCGCCATTGCCCGAACGGGGCGGCGATCCCCATTGAGCAGCGCGCGGCGGCGGAAGTGACCGGAGTGGCGGGCAGCTTCGGCGCGGTACAGTGGGCGCCGACGGGGGCCGCCGTTTACAATCCGGCGTTCGACGTCACGCCTGCTGGGCTGATAAGCGGCTGGGTGCTGGACAGCGGGGTGGTCACCCCGGCGCAGGTCGCCGCCGGGGCGTTTGCGCCGGACAACGGATAACGGACGTCGTGCCGGGCCTGGAAAAAAGGTTTTCCCGGGCCCGGACAAACACCGCGCCGCTACGGCAGGACCATGGCTACCGCCGGGGCGGATGACCGGTCGATACGCTGACCCAGCGCGGTGATGGCCGCCTGGAAGGGACACAGCGTACCAACGTCGGTCTGACGGCAGCCCGGCTGACGCCACTCCTGACGCAGCATCGGGTGCTGCGCGTCCGGCGTCTGCAGACGACGCAGGTCGTCGAGGCCTTGCGCCTGGAAATAGACCCGCAGATAGCGTTCTCCGCTCTTCGCGTTGCGCCAGCGCTCCAGCACCAGACTGCTGCCCGGCGGGATATTTCCCCGGCTGTAGCCCGGCAGCTGCCAGCTAAAGTTCATCAGCGTGCGTACCATGGCGATGTTGGTGTCATGGGCCACCAGCAGCAGCCAGCGTACGTTCGGATTCGCCTCCGGTTTGACGCCATCGAGCATAGCGTTGAGCAGCACCGACCCGCGTTTTTGCGCGGTATACAACACATCGTTACTCAGATCGTAGTTTTCCGTTAACAGCGGCAGCAGGGCGGTGATCTGCCTGGCCTGGGTGATCTTGCCCCACGCCAGCTGGCTGAGAGGCAGGTTTTCACTCCAGCCGAGACGCAGCGTCTCCACCATATTGGCCATCACGCTCAGTCCGCTAATGGTGGTCTTCCCACTTTTGCTCTGCTCGACCTGCCACGGGGTATCGAAGATCGGGCAGGGCTTATCGGCCTGACAAACCGCCTGTTTCAATAGCTGGATGGTCGGCGCCAGCGCCTGCCGACGCTGCGCCAGATCCCCGGCCTTCTCTTTCACCGCCGCCAGCTGGCGGGCGGGGTCGGTTTGCGTGGCGGCGAACTTGTCGGTCTGAAACAGGGGATCGGCATCCCCGCTGACATAATGGATAGCGACGCCGCAGCCGGGGAAGGCGCCATCCACCAGCGCCTGGGCGGTCGCTCGCGTCCGCTGCAGCGGGCTGGCGCGCACGTATATCGACTCCGCCGTCGGGCATCCGGCCTGCAGCAGGCCGAGCTGGCGGTAATGCTGGCCTTCCGCACGCCCTTTGTTGACCACGGCGGCATAGCCATGGCCGGTGAGCTCCCCGTCATGGGTGGTCCACTCGGTCCACGGTCGGCCGGTGGCGGCCTCGATGGCTTCCCGGTTGCCGGCCGTCGGCGGACGAATACCGTGGCGGCTGAGCTCGACCACTTTCTCCAGCTGCCAGTCCGCGGCGGCGGCAGATTGCAGCGCCAGCAGCGGCAGCGCGCAGGCGATAAACAGGCGTAACAGCCCCTGATGTCTTGCAGGCATCATATCTTCTTCCTTATTCGTTAATCGGTTATGAGGAGAACGAGGTCTGCCGTTCGACGGCATGGCGCCGGGCGACGATGGCGGCAGTGGTAAAACAGAGTAGCGCGGAACCCAGACCGGTACCCACCCAGAACAGCGCCAACGTGCTGAAATCATACAGCGTTTTGCCGTTTTCAAGGATAGCCGTTTTATCAATAATGATCCCGGTGAGAAACTCGCCCAGGCCGGCGCCGGCGTAGCTGGCGATGCCGATGGTGCCAAGCGCGGCCCCCGCCGCTTTGCGTGAGGAGATATCGACGGCGATCAACCCGCCAAGGAAGCAGGTCAGAGCGCCAATAGTGGCCCCGAAGATAATCATCGCCAGAATATCAGTGTAGTAATTGTGCGGCGACCAGAGCATCAGGGCGAAGCCGGCGGTGTTCAGCAGGCTGATGAATCCGGCCATCACGCTGCGGTTGCGCGGGAAAAAGCGGTCGGAGAGCATGCCGGCGATGATGGTCCCGGCGATGCCGGCGATAGCGTTGACGCCGATAATCCCGGACGCCTCCAGGGTGGAATAAGCTTTATCCTGCTCGAGAAAGAAGATCCCCCAGGAGTTGACGGCGTAGCGGTCGATGTACATAAAGGCGGAGGCGAGGGCGAGGGTCCACAGCGCCGGGTTGCGCAGCGCCAGCAGCTGGTTTTTAAACACCGAGCCGCGGGCTTCGACCTCCTCCTGCGGTTCATCGCGGATGACGTTGATGGACGGGAAGCCGCTGCTCTGCGGCGAATCGTGCATGAACAGCACCAGCAGCACCACGCCGGCGGCGCCGAGCGCGGCGGTGGACAGGTAGCCCATCTGCCAGCCAAACCCGGCGATCACCGCGGCGATCACCATATAGGTCACCGCCTCGCCGATATTATGCGCCGTCGACCAGATGCCATAGAAGGTGCCGCGCTCCTTAACGCCGTACCAGCGCGCCAGCGAGACCGCGCAGGGGCCGACGCCCATCGACTGCGCCCAGCCGTTGATCCCCCAGAAGATGGCCAGCAGCAGGGCGTTGGTGGTCATCCCCATCATCAGGTTCATCCCGGCGCTGAGCAATAAACCGAGGCTCATATAGCGCACCACGTTGGCGTGATCGGCGATAAAACCATTGACCAGTTTGCCGATGGCGTAGCTGAAGAACAGGGTAGAGCCGATCATGCCGAGCTCCGTCGGGGTGATCCCCAGCTCCACCAGCGCGCTTTTGGCGACGGTGAAGGATAACCGGCAGACGTAAAAGGTGACGTAGGCCAGGGTCATGGCGATAAAGGTTTGCCAGCGCACCCGGCGAAAACGGTGTTCATCAAACGCGGCGCCCGCTTTCGGCGGCGACGCCCGGAAAAAAGCGATAATTCCAGACATAGGTGGTTCTCCGCAGGTCGGAGGCCTGACTGATTGATGTGGTTCGTCCGTGAATGAAGTTATCGTTACTGTGTAGAGTACATAATCAGAGATAGCCTGACCCGTAAGGGTTAATGTAATGGTTGTGGGATCATCTTTTTCAGCTGCGGGTAGAGCGTCTGGCTGGCCAGCAGCAGCGGATTGCCGCGCTGGATCCCCTCCTGCGCCAGAAAATCGTTGCTGACGCCGCCCGCTTCGCGCATCAACACCAGCCCCGGCAGGGCGTCCCACGGGTTCATGTGCGGCTCGTAGTAGCCAATCAACCGGCCCGCCGCCGCCCAGGCGCTCATCAACGCCCCGGAGCCGTTGCGGATAAACATGCCGCCGTCGCTGAGCAGCGCCTGCAGAAACGGCAGAAAGTCCGCCGGGGTGACGCGATGCGAGGTGCCGACGCCCATCACGCCCTCTTTGACCGTCGTCGCGGGGTGCGGACGGATCGGAGCGTCGTTGAGCCAGGCGCCATGGCTCCGCAGGGCGTGAAACAGCTCGCGATGGTTGGGGTCGTAGACCACGCCGATGACCGGTTCGCCGTCGGCGACGATCGCCAGCGACAGGCACCAGGTGTGCAGGCCGTTGAGGAAACAGCTGGTGCCATCGATGGGGTCGACCACCCACAGCACTCGCGCGTCGGGCAGGCGGGCGCCGCTCTCTTCGCCGAGAAAACCATCCTCCGGAAACGCGCTCTGAATGCGCTGTTTGACAAAGGCCTCCACCCGCTTATCGGCCACGCTGACCACATCCTGCAGGTCGTCGCCCTTATGGTCGACGGTCAACGCCTCGCGCTGTTGATAGTATTCAAACGCCAGCTCAGCCCCCGCTTTCGCCAGCTCGCAGGCCAGACGGTAGCGGGCCTGTAGCGCTTCTGATTCCTGAGATTGCATAGTGACTCCCTATTTTGCACACGTGTGCATTTTGCCTGAAAAAAACAGCCCCGAAGGGCCGAATGAGTGTGGCCGGGTTTCGCAGAAGATTCTGTGATCGCTCCAGCATAAAATGGTTTTTTCATTTCGCACTATGACGAATAATTAGTTTCACCGGCACTTCGCGATGGCGCGAGGGCAGGCTGAAGCGGGCGATCCGCGTCATTAACAAATCCACCGCGTGGTGGGCCAGCAGGGCGGTATTCTGCTGAACGGTGGTGAGCTGATAGGGCTGCCAGTCCGCCTGCGGGATATCGTCAAAGCCGACGATGGCCGGCAGCGGGGCGGCGGCGTCCCGCAGGCCGTCCTGGGCGCCCAGCGCCAGCATATCGGTGGCGCAAAACAGCGCCTGCATCCCGGGGTTTTCAGCAACCAATTCTCTGGCAGCCTGGTAGCCGGCCTGATAGCCGCCGCCGTCGCAGAAGCGGCTGCTCACCGCCATATCCGACGTCCGGGCGATAAAAGCCTCATAGCGCTGGCGGGTGCTGAAGTTCTCGCGATTTTCGCCAATAAAGCCAACCTGCCGCCAGCCTCGGCGACTGAACAGATTCGCCACCAGCTTCGCTCCCTGGGCGTTATCGCTGCACACCCGGTCGCAGCCGGCGAGGTCCGCATGGCGGTTGATCAGGGTGACGGGGATCTTGCGCGCCAGATACTCCTCCGCCAGCGACAGCGGCGGCGCGCCGGAGGTGATGATCACCCCGGCGACGTGATAGCTCAGCAGTTGTTTAAGCGAGGGGGCGAGCTGCTGCGGATCGTCAGCGTTCATCAGCAGCGGCATAAAGCCATTGAGCGCCAGCTGATGGACCAGCGGCGCCAGCAGTTTGCTGCGAAACGGGTTGTCGAAACCGGCGGTGACGATGCCGATAAAATTACTGCTGCCGGTGATCATCGTCCGGGCGATGATATTCACCTGATAGCCCAGGGCTTCCGCGGCACTCAGCACCTTCTGCCGGGTCTTCTCCGACACCGAGGCGCCGGGGGTGAAGGTGCGGGAGACCGCCGAGCGCGAGACGCCGGCCAGTCTGGCCACGTCCTCGGCCTTAATCCATTTTTTATCGCTCATCGTCGTTTCGCGCCGTCTGTTTTCCAGGAGGCCGACGCCCGGGCGGGCGTCGGTCACGCACACTGCCTGAAAAGGTATCACAGAAAGGCGTCGTCGCGCAGCGCCTTGCGCCCTATACCGGGTAGCGGATGTGCTCCACCTCACGCTGCAAAATCACCCTGCCGTGGCGAATGGAGGTCAGCACCCGTGCCTGACGACGGACGGCCTCGTAGTCGTTTTCCGCATCGAGGATCAGCAGGTTCGCCGGGCGGCCTTCGGCGAGGCCGTAGTTATCGCCCAGACAGAGCGCCCGGGCGCTGTTGTCGGTGACAAAGTCGAGACAGCGCTGCAGATCGTCATAGCCGAGCATATGGCAGATGTGCAGTCCGGCATCCAGAATGCGCAGGATATTGCCGTTTCCCAACGGATACCACGGATCCTGAATCGAGTCCTGAGCAAAGCAGACGTTGATGCCGGCGCGATCCAGCTCCGCCACCCGGGTGACGCCGCGCCGTTTCGGCCAGCTGTCAAACCGGCCCTGCAGATGAATGCTTTCGGTCGGGCAGGAGATGAAGTTGATGCCCGAGGCTTTCAGCAGGCGAAACAGCTTCGAGCAGTAGGCGTTATCGTAAGAGCCCATCGCGCAGGTGTGGCTGGCGGTGACCTGCGCCCCCATGCCGCGCACCCGCGCCTCTTCCGCCAGCACTTCGAGGAAACGCGACTGCGGATCGTCGATTTCATCGCAGTGGACATCCACCAGGCGGCCGTAGCGCTGGGCGAGGTCCACCAAAAACATCACCGAGCTGACCCCTTTGTCGCGGGTGTTCTCATAGTGCGGAATGCCGCCCACCACGTCGGCGCCCATCTCGATGGCGCGCGTCATCAGCTCCCGGCCGTTGGGATACGATTCGATTCCCTCCTGCGGAAAGGCGACAATCTGCAGATCGATGAGATCGGCGGCCTCTTGTTTCACCGCCAGCAGCGCCTGCAGGGCCGCCAGCGACGGGTCGGTGACATCCACATGGGTACGGACGTGCTGGACGCCGAAATCGCGCAGCATGCCGATGGTTTTCAGCGCTCGCTGACGGGTGTCCTCCGGGGTAATACTCGCTTTGCGCTGGCTCCAGCGGGTGATGCCTTCAAACAGGGTGCCGCTGCGGTTCCACTCCGGCTCGCCCGCGGTGAGGGTGGCGTCAAGATGGATATGCGGCTCGACGAAGGGCGGGATCGCCAGCCGGCCCTGGGCGTCGATATCCCCGGCGTCGGCAGTCTGCATCGCGGCCTGGGCGGTGATGCGGTGAATCATCCCGTCCTGCAGGTCAAGAGTAAACAGCGCCTCCTGGCGGCGCAGGCGAGCGTTAATAATTTTCATGGTGGGTCCTGTAAATGGTTTTGCGATAAACGCCAGATCACCAGCGCGACCGAGGCGTTGAGATGAAACTGAGGGTGGCTGACCGGGTAGCCGGTCAGTTTTTCAATGCGCTGGATGCGCTGATGCAACGTGTTGCGGTGGAGACCCAGCCGGTCGGCGGCCCGCACCACGTTGCCGTTCTCCTGCAGCAGCGTCTCGAGGGTCTCCAGCAGCAGCCATGGCGCTTTACGGCCCGGCTCGATCAGGCAGCCAAGGGTGTCGTGCATAAAATCGTTGAGCAGCGCCGGGTCGCTGACCGCGGACAGCAGTTTGATAAACCCCAGCTGCTGATAGTCGCTGATGCGCTGGGTTGGCCGCAGGGTATCGCACAGATCCAGCGCCTGGCGCGCCTGCGACAGCGCCCGCGGGTAACCCTGCAGCTGCCTGACCGGCGCGGAGAGGCCGCAGAGCAGCGACAAACTCTCCTCTCCGTCCGCCAGCGCCTGCAGCCACTGCTGTAGCCATTTTTTCTGCTGAAAGCCTTCCCCCTCCTCATCCGGCAGCAGGAAAAGGAACATGTTGCTGCGCTCCAGCAGCGGAAAGGAATTGCCCTGCTGGTTGAGCTGCTGCTGCAGCTGCTGACGCACGCTGCGGTGGGCCTGCAGCAGCCAGGCTTCGGCCTGCTCGGGCGGGAACTGGCGAAACAGGCGGGACAACCCCTCCAGACGCAGCGCCGCCAGCCGCAGCGGACGGGTAAAATCGAGCTGCTGGTGCAGGGCGCGCTGATGGAGCATCTGCAGGTCCGGATAGTCGCCGGTGACCAGCTGCATCAGAATGTCGCGCTGCGACTGCAGGACGTTTTCGCTGCGGACCAGCGCGGTGCCGATGCGCTCGGTGACAATCACCATCTTCAGCAGGTAGGGCTGCTCGATCAGCGGCATGCCCAGCTCGTCGGCAAGGGCGATCAGCGTGGCGGGAATGGCGTGGATATAGGCCTCGCCGGTGAGGATCACCATCCCGGCGATGCCGCGCTGTTTGCCCTCCATCAGCAACTGGATCAGGTTGGCTTCATCCCGGGGATGGTTGATGCCGGTGATAAACACCAGCTCGCCGCCCATGATCCACTCGGCGATATGTTCATTTTCCGCCACGTAGTACCAGCGTACGGCCCGCTGCAGCCCTTGCTTTCCCGCCCGCAGACGCAGGGCGGAGAGTCCCTCAAGGGCCAGCAGTTCGCTGACCGTCAGGCTCATGGCTCCTGCTCCGCGACGGCGGCAGGCTGGCGTTTGCTTAGCAGAGTCAGGGCGATATAGACCAGCGCGGAAACGGAGATCCCCACCAGCGGCGCGATCCACGGCGAAAGATAGGCCACCACCGCGCCGGCGGCGTAGGCGCCGAGTCCCAGCCAGTTAAAACGCGGCAGGCGGGCGTTCTGCAGCAGGGGATAGCGCCCGCCGCGGGCGAACCAGTAGTCGGCGAGGATCACCCCGCCGATGGGCGGAATAATACTGCCCAGCAGCACGAGGAAGGGGATCAGCATTTCGTACATCCCGCCAATGGCCAGCACAATGCCCACCCCGGCGGCGGCGAGGGTCAGCGTCCGGCGACGTTCGCTGCGCAGCAGATGGCAGGCGGCGGCGGAGACGTTATAGATGGTGGGGCCCTGGATGGTCAGCAGGTTGAGACAGAGCATGATCACCGCGGCCACCGATAGCCCCTGCAGGATCAGCACTTCAACGATATCGGCCTGTTGATAGACGATAGCGCACCAGGCGCCGGCGACGATCATCAGCCCGTTGCCGATGAGGAAGCTGCCCATGCTGGCGAGAATGGCGGTCCGGCTGGAGTTGGCCAGCCGGGTCCAGTTTGTCGCCTGGGTGGCGCCGCTGGCGAAAGTGCCGAAGACCATGGTGATGGCCGCCGACCAGGTCATGGTGTCGCTCGGCGCAATACGGGTCATCGCCTGCCAGCCGCCGGCGTGGTGCAGCGCCAGATACATGGAGACCATCAGCAGCACAAACATCAATGGCACCGACAGGCGCGACAGCGCGTCCAGCCCCTTGTAGCCCACCAGCGCGGTGACGCAGAACAGAATACCAAACAGCACCATCAACGGCTGGGTCAGCGCCTCGGGCAGAGCGAGGATCTTCACCAACGAGATAGCGACCGTGGCGGTGCCCCAGGCGTACCAGCCCAGCTCGGCAAAGCCAAGAATAAAATCGGCCAGCTTGCTGCCAATCTCCCCGAAGCAGAACCGGCCCATCAGCACCGTATTCAGGCCGCTGCGCGCGGCGATCCAGCCCAGCGACGCGGCATAGAGGGCCAGCAAGGCGTTGCCGATGACGGCTATCCACAGCAGATTGACGATGGAAAAGGAGACGCCGAGTTTACCGCCGGCGAACATCGTGCCGGTGAAAAAGGTAAAGCTGAACAACACCATGGCGATGGAAAATACGCCTTTGCGTCCGGCGGCGGGCGCTTCGACGAGGGGAAAATCATTGCTGTTTGACATCCTGGAACCTCTGGCTGGTAGATGGGCGGTGATTGCCGGAAGTAGCAAGAGATGTGCCAGGAAAAACCGGGCACGGGGAATAGCGCGCGGTGTGCAACATGCACATTTATTGAAGGATCCCGGACGGGTAATGCCATTCTACTGTGCATCCTGCCAGGTTTTGCACCAGTCCAGGGCAGAGGAGGGCGGTGAGCGCATCCCTGGCGCCGGAGGAGAATTTTAGCCAGGACGATCCGCCTGTTTTTGGCCAGAGAGTAGTGGAGAATAGTGGTGTACTTAAAACGGTTGGTTAAATCACTGTGAATAAAGGTTATTTAATATGCTTTTATGATATAACCATTTGTCTTGTGTGTGTTTCCTGAAATATTGTCCCCTCCGGTTAGCGGTGTTAGTATCGGATAAATAGCCATTTAGACGGCTAAATAAATCATCGCTAACCTAAGGAACTGCTATGTGGCAAGAAAGACTCGCGCAACTGGTCACCACCTGTCATTGGATCGGCGCGAAAGGCTGGGCGCCGGCGACCGGCGGCAATATGTCGGTGCGTCAGGATGATACCTGGTGCTGGCTAAGCGAGTCGGGCCGCGACAAAGGCAGCCTGACAACCGAGGATTTTCTGCAGGTTGAGATCGCCACCAACCAGGCGCCTTCCGGACGGAAGCCGTCGGCCGAGACCGGTCTGCACACCCTGGTGTATCGCCTGTTCCCGGAAGCCAACGTGGTGCTGCATGTGCATACCGTCAACGCCACCGTGCTGTCGCGCATCGAAAAAAGCGACACGCTGGCGCTGCAGGGGTATGAAATGCAGAAAACCCTTAGCGGGCAGCATAGCCATCTCGATACCGTTCCGATCGCCATCTTCGATAATGACCAGGATATTGACGCCCTGGCGGCGCGGATTGCCGATTATGCGCAAACCCGCCCGCTGCGCTACGGCTTTCTGCTGCGCGGCCACGGCCTGACCTGCTGGGGGAAAGATATTCAGGAGGCCCGCCGTCAACTGGAGGGGCTGGAGTTCCTGTTCGAGTGCGAGCTGATGCGCCGCCGCTACGAGCCCTGAGCCGGAGCAGGTATGGATTTTTATCTTGGTATCGATATTGGCACCTCGCGGGTGAAAGCGGTGCTGTTTGATCAGCATTTCACCGCCTGCGCCAGCGCCGCGGAAAATACCTCACCCCGCCTGTCGGCCAATGGCTACGCGGAACAGGATATGACCCAGCTGTGGCATTCGGTGCTGGCTATTCTGCGCCAGATTGCCCGCCATCCGGCGCTACAGGCGGGGCGGCTGCGGGCTATCGGCCTCGCCGGGCAAGGGGAGGGGGTCTGGCTCAGCGATGAGCAGGGCGAACCGGTGGGCCCGGGGATCCTGTGGAGCGATACCCGCAGCCACGAGCTAATGAGCGACCTGCTGCGCCGACCCGGCTTCGACCGCCGCTATTTCGCCGATACCGGCACCCACCTGCAGCCCTGCAATACCAGCCTGCAGCTGTACTGGCTGAAACAGTATCAGCCGGCGCGGCTGGCGGCCGCGCGCTATCTATTTTTCGCCAAGGACTGGATCCGCTTTCGCCTGACCGGCGTGGCGGCGCTGGAGCTGACGGACGCCAGCAGCTCGTTACTCAATCAGCAGACCGGCAGCTGGTCCTCGGTGGTGATGAACGAGATGGGGCTGAACGAACTGCTGCCGCTGTTTCCCCCGCTGCTGGCCCCGGATGCCCCGGCCGGCACGCTGAGCGACGCGGTGGCGGCGCTGACCGGGCTGCCCGCCGCGACGCCGGTGGCCGCCGGGGCGCTGGATGTCTGTAGCGCCGCGCTGGGCTGCGGCGCGGTCAACGAAGGGGATATCTACACGATCCTCGGCACCACCTGCTGCACCGGGATCGTCTGCCGCGGCCCGCAGACGGTGAACGAGGCGACGCGCTTTGTCACCCATACCGAAGCCGGACAGGTGATCTCCCTGTTTCCGATGCAGGCCGGTACGCCAAACATTGACTGGCTGCAGCAGCATATTTCGCTGGACGCCGATCTGGGGCGCCTGGAGCAGGCGATCGCGGCGGTGGAGCCAGGCAGCGGCGGCGTCTTCTGGCAGCCGTACCTCAATGGCGAACGTGCGCCGTTTTACAGCCCGGACGCGCGGGCCGGCTTTTTCGGCATTAGCCCGCACACCACCCGCGCCGAACTGCAGCGCGCGGTGTTTGAAGGACTGGCCTTCGCCATTGTCGATGCGCTGCAGGGTTATCCGCAGGGCGGCGAGCTGTATCTGACCGGCGGCGGCGCAGCCTCGGCGACCTGGCTGCAGATTATCGCCGACTGTACCGGACGCACGGTGGTCTCCAGCGCCTTTAACGAACTGAGCGCGCGCGGCGCGGCGATCCTGGCGGCCCGTAGCGTCGCGGCGCTGGCCGAGACGCCTCCGCTGGCGCAGACCCGCTATCAGCCGCGCCCTCAGGCGCATGCCCGCTACGCGGCGCTGTATCCCGTTTACCGCCTGCTGCGCGAGCAGATGCTGCCGGTATGGCAGGCCAGACAGGCCGCCCTTCAACCTCTTTCTCAGGACCTACAACCATGAAAATCGTTTTTACCGCCGAGCATGCTGGCGACCTTAGCGCCTTCCACCAGCTGGGCGAGCTGCTGGTGGAGGGGTGGGCGCTGGGCAAACCGAAACTCAGCGCCGGTCAGCTGATTGAGCTGGCCCACGACGCCGAGGTGCTGGTGACCAGCTATGATGAGGTGACGGACGCGGTGATGGCCGCCTGTCCGCGCCTGCAGGTGATCGCCTGCACCCGCGCGAATCCGGTGAATATTGATACCCAGGCCGCCCAGGCGCGCGGCATCCGGGTGCTCTACACCCCGGGGCGCAATGCCGATGCCGCCGCGGAGCTGACGCTTGGCCTGATGCTCAGCCTGGCGCGCCATATTCCGCAATCCCATGCGGCGCTGAAGCGGGGGGAATTCACGCAGGCTGACAATGCCGCCGCCGCCACCCAGCAGGGTCTGCGGCGGGATGTGGTCTGGGACGTGAGCCCGGAAAGTCCCTATGAAGTGTTTAAAGGCACTGAACTGCGCAATAAAACGCTGGGGCTGGTGGGGTATGGCAACATTGGCCGCCGGGTGGCGCGTATCGCCCGGGCGTTCGGCATGGCGGTGTTGGTGGTGGATCCGTTCGTCGCCGCAGAGGATATCAATGAGCCAGGGCTACAGAAAACGACCCTGGAGGCGCTGTTCCGCGAGGCGGATATCGTCAGCCTGCACCTGAGCAGCGGGCCGCACAGCGACGGGCTGGTGAATGCCGCGCTGTTAAACAGCATGAAGCCCGGCGCGCTGCTGATCAATACCTCTCGCGCGGCGGTGGTCGACGAGGCAGCGCTGATTGATGCCCTGCGCCAAGGCCCGCTGGGCGGCGCGGCGCTGGATGTCTATCACCGCGAACCGCTGTGGCGCGATCATCCTTTTGTCATCGAGTTCGATAACGTGATTATCACGCCGCATATCGCCGGAGCCACCCGGGAGAGTATCGCCAAACACACGGCGATGATTGCCGCCGATCTTCAGCGCTATGTCGCCGGGGAGCCGCTGCTGTACCAGTGGCGTTAAGCCGCTTGCGCCGCCGCGTTCTGCAGCGGCGCGGGCCCATCGTCAGGGGCGATGGGCCGCCATAAAAGCCTGGGTCTGTTCCCAGTCCACTACCCCGGCATCCGATCCCATCCCGGTCGCCACCAGCGCGGCCACCGCCGAGGCGACGTCACACGCTGCTTTCACGCTGAGTCCGCGCGCCAGTGCGGCAATAAACCCGCCGCAGTAGCTGTCGCCGCAGCCGGTGGTATCCACCGCCTCGACCGGCCACGGCGCAATATGCTGCGGCCCGCCATCGCGGCCGATAAGCCAGGAGCCGTTCTCGCCGTCTTTCAGAATGCAGGTGCCCACGCCGAGCGCCAGGAAGAAGCGGCCGATGGCCTCCGGCTGCGTCTCTCCGGAGAGAAAGGCGGCTTCCTCCAGCGAAGGCATGAAATAATCCACCGACGGCAACAGGGGCCGCAGTAGTTCGAGGGTCTCTTCATTCGGGGCGATAAGGTCAAAGCTGGTGGTGACTCCGCGCGCTTTGGCCGCCTGCAACAGCCGCGCGCTCTGTCCCTGGTCCATTGCCGCCAGCAGCCCGGTCCCGCCGTGATGCAGGAAACGACAGTCAAGGACGGCGTCAAATTCCGCTTCACTGACAAACAGGGCGTCAGACGCGCCCCGGCAGTGCAGGGCCGGACGTTCGCCGTTGGGGCGAATCGGCAGGATCGTCGCCGAGGTCTCCTTCAGCGCGGTGCGCTGGATAAGCGAGCAGTCGATGCCCAGCCGGGCATAGCTGGCGAGGATAAAGTCGGCCTTTTCATCTTCGCCCAGGCAGGCCACCGCTGCGGTGCGGATCCCGAGCTTCGCGGCGTTGATATTAGCCCCGGCGGCGGTGCCGGCGGGGTTGAGACGAATTTGCTCAATAAAGGCGACGCCGCCGCGCGGCGGGATCGCCACCACCGGGCGCCCGGCGATATCCAGAATCGTCAGGCCGACAAATACGGCGTCAAAGGTTGCCATCGTTCTCCCGTTTAGCGATGCGTTTGGCGCAGGCGCGCCTGCCAGAAGGATAGGGCGAGGGCCACCACCAGAATCACGCCGACCAGCGCGTCCTTCACCAGATAATTGAGCCCCATCAGGTTCAGACCGTTATCAATAATGGCAAGGAACAGCACGCCGCCGAGGGTGCCGAGGATGCTGACCCGGCCCAGACGGGTAAAGGCAGTGCCGATAAATACTGCCGCAATGGCGTCCATCAGGTAAGACTGCCCGGCCAGCGGGGTAAACTGCCGCAGGTTGGCGGAGAGGATCACCCCGCCGACGGCGCAGAGCGCCGAGGCGGTCACCAGCACGCCGAGCATGGTCAGGCGATCGCGGATCCCGGCGATACGCGCCGCTTCGCTGTTCTGGCCGATGGCGCGGACATATTTGCCCCACAGGGTGCGCTCGGTAACCAGCCAGGCCGCCAGCCACAGCGCCAGCACGATCGCTACCGGCGTGGGGATCCCGCCAAGGTTGCCCACCGCCAGGTCGTGATACTCCGGGGCCATCCGCCGATAGGCTATCGCGCCGCCGCCGTCGGTATAGATGCGCTCGGCGCTGCTGGCGATAAACCAGGTGCCGAGCGTGGCGAGGAAGGGACGGATCCGGCAGATGAGGATCAGAAAGGCATTGAGCAGGCCAATCAGCACGCCGCCAAGCAGGGCGCAGCCCACCGCAGCCTGCCACGGCAGATGCCAGGTTTTCAGGGCGACGAGGGCGAAGGCGGCGCCGAAATCGAGCGCGACGCCCACCGACAGATCAATCGCCCCGGCGCTGACGATCAGGGTCATCGCCATCGCCACAATCAGCAGGATCGCGCTGCCCTGCAGCAGGTTGGCCCAGTTATCCACGGTTAAAAATACCGGATTCGCCCAGCCAAACAGGGCGATGGCCAGCAGGGTGATGACGCCAAATCCGGCCCGCGACAGCCAGGCCAGCGGGCTGCTGGCCGTCTGTTCCGCCGACGCAGAGGTTTTCAGGGTGATTTGACTCATGCCTCGCCTCCTTTGTGTCTGACCGCCGAGGCCGCCAGCACCACCAGGATCAGGCCGCCTTTAATGGCGCCCATCCAGAAGATATTGACCCCCAGCAGGCCGAGCCCGTTAGAGAGGGCGTTGACCAGGATTGCCCCCAGCAGCGCCCCCCAGATGGTGACCACCCGACGGCGCGAGAAGGCGGCGCCGATAAAGGTCGCCAGCACGGTCTCCAGCAGCAGCGGCGTGGCCGTCCCGCTGGAGCTGCCGGAGCCCTGGCTGAGCAGCGGCAGAATAGCCAGCCCGGCGGCAATGCCCGCTAACAGCCAGACCAGCAGGGTCAAGCGGCGCACGTTCAGGCCGCTCATCTGCGCCATATCGCGGTTGCCGCCCACCGCCTGCACATGCTGGCCGAAGCGGGAGTGGTGGAGCAGGAACTGGAACAGGATAAACACCCCCAGCAGGTAGACCAGCGGCCAGGGCAGGCCCAGCACGCTGTTGTCGCGAAAGGCGACCATCAGCGGATCGCTGACCGCGATGCGCCGCTGGCCGGTCAACAGATCTGTCAGGCCGGTAAACGCCACCGAGGTCGAGAGGGTGGCCAGCAGCGGCGGCAGGCCGGCCGCTAGCACCAGCAAGCCGTTGATCGCCCCGCACAGCAGGCAAACCGCCGCCAGCAGCGCCAGCAGCAGGAGATATGGCGTGTGCCATTCGGCCAGCCCGAGGCTGAGCAGCGCGACGCCGAGCACCGCCGTCGCCGGCAGGGAGAGGTCGATGCCGCCGGAGACCACGTCATCCCCGCCCACGGCGATAACGCAGACCAGGCCGAAACAAAGTATTGCCAGCGGAACGCTCTGGACCAGCATCAGGCTGATATTTTGCCAGCTGAGAAAGTAGGGCGACTGTACGCTCAGCCATACCAGCAGCGCCAGAAACAGGATCAGGGGAAATTTTTCAATCAGCGTCGCCAGGCCCGGACGGCCGCGACGCTGGATAGCAGTACTCATGGTGAAGGCTCCTGTCCGCCGTTGATCGCCACCAGCAGGGCGTCCAGCGTTAGCCCGCGGGTGGGCAGATTGGCCGCCAGCGCGCCGCGCCAGAGGACCAGGATCCGGTCGCATAGTCCGAGCAGTTCGGGGGCGTCGCTGGAGGAGACCAGCACCGCCCGTCCTTTATCGGCCAGCTGGCGCGTCCGTTGATAAATATCGCGACGGGCGCCGATATCGACCCCCAGGGTGGGTTCATCGAGAATAAACAGCCGGGCATCGGTCCCCAGCCAGCGGGCGAGGATCGCTTTTTGCTGGTTGCCGCCGCTCATGTAGCGTACCGGCAGCCCCGGGCGTCCCGGGCGGATCGCCAGCTGTTCTATCCAGTCGCGCGCTTTCTGCTCGGCGATACCCCGCCGCTCCCAGCCAAAGGTGGCGGTCTCCGGCAGTGAGGCGAGATTAATATTGTCGGCGGTGGTGAAGGGCAGGATCAGCCCCTGATGGCGGCGGTCGCGTGGCACCAGCGCCATGCCGGCGCGGATCGCCTGCTTCGGCGTACGAATGCGCCGCGGCCGGCCCTCGAGGTGGATGGTGCCGTGTTCCGCCGGGCGTAAGCCGTAGAGTAAGTCGACCAGCACATCGCGTCCGGCGCCCAGCAGGCCGGCGACGCCGACGATTTCGCCCGGCTGAATATCAAAAGAAAGCTCCTGCAGCTGCCGCCCGTCGCTCAGCTGGCGCACCGAGAGCAGCGGGGTCGCCCCATTGTCTGCCGCCGGGCGCTGGCGCGGAGTATACAGCTGGTCGATTTCCCGGCCGACCATCATGGCGATCAGCGCTTCGGTATTCTGCAGCAGGTCGCGGTCCGGGTAGCCGACCACTTCCCCGTTGCGCAGCACGGTGCCGCGGTCGCAGAGGGTGGCTATCTCATTGAGGTAGTGGGAAATATACAGAATGGCAATGCCCTGGTCGCGCAGGCGCAGGATGGCGGAGGAGACCAGACTGGCCTCCTGCGCCTCCAGGGGGGCGGTGGGTTCGTCGAACACCACCAGCCGCGCTGCGCCGTCGATCAGCGCGCGGGCAATTTGTACCAGCTTGCGCTCGGCCAGGCTCAGGTCGCGCACCAGCCGTTCGGGGTCGATCGCCAGCTGCCAGTTTTGCTGGAAAAATTGCGCCGTGGCGGCCTTCATCCGTCGGCGATCCAGCGCCCCCCAGCGGGTGCGATACTCCTGGCCCAGAAACACCGATTCCGCGACGGTAAAGTGCGGGATCAGGTTCAGCTCCTGGTGGATAATGCGGATGCCGGCGGCTTCGATGGCTGCCGGATTGCCGAGGGGCAGCGGGTGACCGTCGAGGGTGGCGCTGCCGCTGTCGGCCTGATAGACACCGGCGAGGATCTTGATCAGCGTCGATTTACCGGCGCCGTTCTCGCCAATCAGGCCATGAATCTCCCCCGGATTGAGGCGCAGGGTAACCGCATTAAGCGCGGTGACGCTGGCAAAACGTTTACCGATCTGCTCCATGACCAGACCAGCGGCGGGGCGTTCCCCGCCTGGATGTTGATTAATCACTGCAGCTCGCCGTATCCCAACTGTTTATACACCGCTTTCGCTTCCTGCGGACCTTTCACCGGAACCACCGGAATAAAGGTTTGCACCGGTAGTTTCTGGCCGGCAAAGTAGCGGGCCACGTTGTCAGCCGAGGTCTGGCCGATCAGATGCGGCTGCTGCGCGACGTTAGCCACGAACGGGCTGCCGGGCTCCGCCATGATCTCCAGGGTCTCCGGACCGGCGTCGATGGCCGTCACTTTCACGTCTTTATCGCGACCGGTCTCTTCCAGCGCCTGGACGATGCCGATGGCCGGTTGATCCCAGCAGGCGACATGGATGGCGTCCAGTTTGCCTTTCGGATACTGGCTGAGTAATTCGAGGGTTTTCTTGCGCGCGTCTTCCGGCGAGTTGGCGAACTGTTCCGCGAGCTCGGGCTGGATAATATGAATATCCGGATAATCCTTAAGGACATATTTCCACTGATCGTAGCGAATTCCGCAAATACGCAGCGCGCTGGAGAAGGCGTTAAATACGGCGACGTTGCCTTTGCCGCCTAATTCATCCGCCATGTAGCGGCCGATGGTTGAGCCTAAGGTGTAGTTATCGGAAGTAGTATTGTTGACCGAATATTGAGAAACATGATCTACGGTAAATACCGGGATACCGGCATCACGCAATGCTTTAAATTTTGGTTCGACGGCGCTATCGCCGAGAATACTAATTACCGCGTCCACCTTGCGTGACAGTAAAATATCGTGGTTATTGGCATGCACCTGATTATCGCGGCCGCCATCGACGCCAATGACTTTGCCCCCCAGCTTCTCCACCTCCTCTGTCGCGCCTTTAAAGGCCTCGCGATCCCAGAAATGCTGAGTGCCGACCACGGCAACGCCAATGGTTTTTCCCTGTAAGGAGAGGGCGTCTGCGGCAGCGACGCTCAGCGAGGCAAGGGAAAGCAGTCCCAGCGCGGCAGGCAATAATTTTCTTTTCTGCGACATTGTTATTATGATCCTGTGATGAAGGTGGTTGCGGACCGGTAGCATGACAAGAAGCACCTCGCCACCTCAAATACAAAATAAGTCTAAGTTATGCCAGGAATGTTATATCGCAGAAACGTCAGAGAAAAAGTTTATTTTGTCATGAGGAACCTGAAAATATTTCATGATGGTGGATAGACCTTTTTATTTTGTGGTTTTATTTTTGACTTATTCCGTGTTTATTTAGCGGATAAAGACAATTTTCTTAATATTGTGAGTGCATGGGAAATACGGCGTCTACAGAGAAAAAAAGAAGATTGCGCGGGCTAAAGCTTTTTTTAGCAGAGCAATGTCTGGCCGGGTAAGGATTATTACCCTATTTCCCCGCTTTATTGTAATGAACCTTAAGCTGAGAAGAACGCGGGCGCTATGAAGAAACAGCATAATTATACGGTGATGCACTGGGGAACCTGGCAGGTGGAGAGCCGTGAGGGCGAGATCGTGGCGGTTAAGCCGGTGCCCTGGGATAAAAATCCCTCACGCATCGGCCAGTCGCTCCCCGACGCGGTGACCAGCCAAACGCGCATTCGCCGTCCGGCGGTGCGCGCCGGCTATCTCCAGCACGGGCCGGCGTCACGAGAAGGGCGAGGTAAAGAGCCCTTTGTCGAAGTCAGCTGGGAGGTGGCCCTGGACCTGCTGGCGCGCGAGCTGCGCTCGGTCAAGGCGCGCTGCGGCAATGAGGCGATCTTCGGCGGCTCCTACGGCTGGGCCAGCGCTGGACGCTTTCACCATGCGCAGAGCCAGCTGCACCGGTTTCTCAAGGGCTTTGGCGGGTACACCGCCAGCACCAATACCTATAGCAGCGCCGCGGGCGAGCGTATTCTGCCGCATATTCTCGGGCCGCTGAGCCCGCTGCACCGGCAGCATACCCATTTTTCCGAGCTGGCCCGGGAGTGTCAGCTGTTTGTCGCCATCGGCGGACTGCCGCTGCGCAATGCCCAGGTCAACGGCGGCGGCGCCAATGACCATATGCTCCAGTACTGGCTGGATAAGATGCAGGCCAACGGCACCCGGTTTATCAATATCAGTCCGGTGCGCAATGACCTCAGCGCGGTGCCCGAAGCCGAGTGGCTGGCCATTCGGCCGGGCACCGATACCGCACTGCTGCTGGCCCTGAGCTATGTGCTGATCGCTGAGTCTCTCTACGACCAGGCGTTTGTTGCCAGCCATACCGTCGGGTTTGCCCCTTACTGCGCTTATCTGTTGGGCGAGCACGATGGCGTGGCGAAAACCCCGGCGTGGGCGGCGGCGATTACCGGCCTGGACGCCCAGCGCATCGCCGACCTGGCGCGGGAGATGGCCCGCCACCGGACGATGGTGAATATCTCATGGTCGATCCAGCGCGCCCGTCAAGGGGAGCAGGCCTACTGGGCGACGGTGGCCCTGACTGCGCTGCTGGGACAGATCGGCACGCCGGGCGGCGGCCTCGGGTTTGGCTACGCCTGCACTAACCTGGCGGGCGCGGTACGAAAAGCGTTTTCCGGCCCGCGCTTACCCGCCGGGGAGAATGCGGTGGACAGCGTTATCCCGGTGGCGCGGCTGTCCGATATGCTGCTGCACCCGGGAGAAACCTATGAGTTCGACGGTCAGCAGCGGCGCTATCCCGATATCCGTTTAGTCTACTGGGCGGGAGGCAATGCGTTTCATCATCATCAGGATCTCAACCGACTGTGCGAGGCCTGGCGCCGCCCGGAGACGGTGGTGGTGCATGAGCAGTACTGGACCGCGCAGGCCAAATTCTCCGATATCGTTCTGCCGGCCACCACCTCGCTGGAGCGAGAGGATATCGGCAGCGGCGGTCACGACGGGTTTATGATCGCCATGAGCGCGCAGATCCCGCCGGTGGGCGAAGCGCGTGACGATTACGCCATTTTCTGCGATCTGGCCGGGCGGCTGGGCTTCGGGGAAGCGTTCAGCGAAGGGCGTGACGCCGGGCAGTGGCTACGTCATCTCTATGAGGAGTCAAGACCGCGGGCGCAGGAGGAAGGTATTGCGCTGCCCTCGTTCGATGACTTCTGGCAGCAAGGGGTGCTGGAATACAGCGCGCCGGAGCGGCCGCAAATTTTTCTCGCCGATTTTCGCGCCGATCCGCAGCGCTATCCGCTTTCCACGCCCTCCGGCAAAATTGAACTCTTTTCCGCCACCGTCGCCGGGTTTGGCTATCGCGAATGTCCTGGCCATCCGTGGTGGGATGAACAGGAGGCCGCCCGCCAGCGGCAGGAGGCGGCGCGTTGGCCGCTTCATCTGCTCTCCAGCCAGCCGCGCGCCCGCCTGCACAGTCAGTACGACCACGGCAGCGTCAGCCGGGCGACGAAAATTCAGGGACGCGAGCCGCTGTGGATGCATCCGAGCGATGCGCAGGCAAGGGATATCCGCGAAGGCAGCGTGGTGAAAGTCTATAACGACCGTGGGGCGATTCTGGCGGGGGTGCACCTGAGCGAGCAGATTTTGCCCGGCGTGGTACAGATGTCCACCGGCGCCTGGTATGACCCGCTGGATCCGAAGGAAGAACGGTCGCTCGATAAGCACGGTAATCCCAACGTATTAACCGAGGATCGCGGCAGTTCGCGCCTGGGGCAGGGCTGTAGCGCCCAGAGTTGTTGGGTGGAGATCGCCCCGTGGCGTGAGGAACTGCCGCCGATCACTGCCTTTGATCCGCCGAAGTTTATTGAAGTTTAGGCGTTGGCGCTCGCCGGCGGCGGGGCGGGTAGCCCGGAGAAGGCGCGGTATGCGCCGCCTCCGGCAAAGCCCGCGCCTGGCGGTTTAAGACTGACGATAGTTTGACGTTACGCCAGCCGCGGGTAGGCGCTGGCGATATCGTCGCCGGTAAACTGAGCGATCCAGCCTTCCGGGTTATCAAAAATGCGAATGGCGGTGAAGTTCGGTTCTGAACCCATATCAAACCAGTGCGGGGTGTGGGCGGGAACCGAAATCAGATCGTTCTTTTCGCACAGCACCTGGAACACCTCGTCGCCAATGTGCAGGCAAAACAGGCCAGCGCCCTCGACAAAAAACCGGACCTCGTCTTCGCCATGGGTGTGCTCGTTCAGGAACTTTTCCCGCAGCGCCTCTTTTTGCGGATTATCGGCGCGCAGGCTGATGACGTCCCAGCTCTGGTAGCCCTTTTCGGCGACCAGTTTATCAATCGCATGCTGATAGGCGGCAATCACCGTTTCCGGGCTGGGATTTGCCCCGAGGTCGCGGTCGGCCTGCCAGCGCTCGAAACGGACGCCTTTGGCGTTAAGTTGATCCTGAATCGCTTTGGCGTCGGTGCTGTGCCAGACCGGCGTTTGCGGATCGGTCACGGAAAAAAGAGTTAATGCGCTCATGCTGGGATCTGCTCCGGATGAATGTCGTCAAAACGCTGAACCTGAGGATGGTGGCTCGCCGGGTCGCGGTCGCCGCGAACCAGCTGCACAGTGCGCAAACCCGCGGCCTCGGCGGCATCAAGTTCCTGATGGATATCCGACAGGAACAGGATGGTGCCAGGGGCATGGCCCAGGTGTTCAGCAATGTTACGGTAGGACTGCACCTCACGTTTGGCGCCTACCAGGGTATCGAAATAGCCCGTGAACAGATGAGTAATATCACCTTCATCGCTGTAGCCAAATAACAATTTCTGCGCAGCCACCGAGCCTGAGGAATATACATACAGATCAATACCCTGCGCTTTCCATTGCTCCAGCGCCGGCAGTACGTCCGGGTAGAGATGGCCGGTAAAGTCGCCGTTGAGATAGCCGTCGCGCCAGATGATCCCCTGCAGCGCCTTCAGCGCCGTGGATTTACGGTCTTCATCCATAAAGGTGAAGAGGGTAGTGATAAGGTCGGCGGTGCTGGCGGCGGGGGCGTCTGTTTCGCGGCGCAGGTTGTCGAGAATGGTTTTGACCGGTTCAGCGTGCTGCTGAGCGGTCACAAAGCCGGCCAGTCGTTCGCGGGCGTAGGGGAACAGCACGTTATGCACGAAGCGGATATCGCTGGTGGTGCCTTCTATGTCGGTCACGATGGCGCGGATCATGGTTTCTCCAGAGTGGGCGTAGCGTGGAATAACATTAGCATTTAGACGTCTAAGCGTCTTGATTGCCAAATATTAACATCGTGTTATAGTGGCTTCAACAACAGCATTACAATCGGTATAAAAAGAATGAACAATAACCCCTTGATTCCAGAGAGTAAACTTCCTGCGCTCGGCACCACGATTTTTACCCAGATGAGCGCCCTGGCCCAGCAGCATCAGGCCATAAACCTGTCCCAAGGCTTTCCCGATTTTGACGGCCCGCGCTATCTGCAGGAGCGTCTGGCGTACCACGTGGCGCAGGGGGCGAATCAGTACGCCCCGATGACCGGCGTGCCGGCGCTGCGCGAGGCGATCGCCGGGAAGACGGCGGAGCTGTATGGTTACCAGCCCGACGTTAACAGCGAGATCACGGTCACCGCCGGCGCGACGGAGGCCCTGTATGCGGCGATCACCGCCCTGGTGCGCCGCGGCGACGAGGTGATCTGTTTCGATCCCAGCTATGACAGCTACGCCCCCGCGGTGGCGCTGGCCGGCGGCGAGTTACGTCGTATTGCGCTGCAGCCGCCGCATTTTCGCGTCGACTGGCGGCAATTTGCCGCCGCCCTGAGCGAGAAAACCCGGCTGGTGATCCTCAACACCCCGCACAACCCTTCGGCCACCGTCTGGCAGCGCGAGGATTTTGCCGCCCTGTGGCAGGCGATCGCCGAACGCGAGATCTATGTCCTGAGCGATGAAGTCTATGAGCATATCTGCTTTGCTGAGGGCGGCCACGCCAGCGTGCTGGCGCATCCCCAGCTGCGCGAGCGGGCGGTGACGGTCTCCTCGTTTGGCAAAACGTTTCATATGACCGGCTGGAAGGTCGGCTACTGCGTGGCCCCGGCGGCCATCAGCGCCGAACTGCGCAAGGTGCACCAGTATCTGACCTTCTCGGTGAATACCCCGGCGCAGCTGGCGATCGCCGACATGCTGCGCGAAGCGCCGGAGCATTATCGTGAGCTGCCGGCGTTTTATCGGGAACGTCGCGATCTGTTTATTGAAGCGCTGCGTCCCAGCCGGCTGGAAATCCTGCCCTGTGAAGGGACCTATTTCCTGCTGGCGGACTACAGCGCCATCTCCGATCTTGACGATGTCAGCTTCTGCCGCTGGTTGACCACTGAGATCGGCGTGGCGGCGATCCCGCTCTCCGTCTTCTGCGCCGATCCGTTCCCGCACAAGCTGATCCGCTTGTGCTTCGCCAAACAGCCGGCGACTCTGCTGGCTGCGGCGGCGCGTTTGTGCCAGCTGTAGTTACTTAATCGTCCACGCCTGGGAGAACTGGCGGCCGGCGAACATCTCTGTCAGGCCGCTAATTTGCTTCAGACGCAGCACTTCATCGGCATCCATCCCCAGCTCTTTGCCGATTTTCTGCGGCGTCCAGCCGAGCCGGGTCAGCTCGCGGACGATCTCTGACATGGCGTGGATTTGGTGGCGACCGCGCGCCCGGTTATGGCGTATGGTCGCTGCCATCAGCCCGTCACGCGAGGCAGCATCACTCGTCAGGCAGGTCACCGGCAAATAGCCTTTTAGCGTTTTTTTCAGCACGGCTTTGCTGCAGGCCAGCTCATGGCGGTGAAAACCATCGACAATCGTATACGCCTGTGGGCCTTGCTGGATGACGACGACCGGCTGGGTAAAGCCGTCGGCCTCCAGCGACGTTTGCAGCAGACGCTTCTCCGGCGGCGCCACGTTATTCGGGTTGTAGTCGTTGGGGGCGATCAGCTCCTGTTTGACCCACAGCACGCAGTCGACGGGCTGCGAGCGGAAGGGGCTGTAGTGGTGGAGCACCTGGCGAAACGCGTTGATAGCCTCAATGCGCGCCTCGTCATCCAGCTTTTGCAGGTAAGCTTCCAGCGCCTGCGTCAGTTGTTGTTGCATAAAATCCCCCATTGTTGGCGATGTTTTTCCATGCGTTTACGGTAGCGCTGATAGTGGCTGCTTTTGGTTGGGCTAAACGAAAGCTGACGGCACCAGTAATCGTTATTGAGCAGTACTTTACAGACTCGCCGCCAGGATGGGATATCTTTGGTGCCAATGTCCGCAGGTTGGGTATCCGGAATATCCTCCATACCTTTTTTCTGGTACCAGCGCAGGTAGACGGCGATTTTATTGCGGTAGTGCTCGGCGGTAGTTTCCGGCATGCTGTCGAGCAGGAACAGGGCGTAGCTTTTCCACGTCAGGTGGTCGGGCTTGTCGATTTTCCGATGACCGTAGAACTGATTATCATGCCCGGCATAGACCCCGCCGCTGTGCGCGCCGCTCACTCGCTGGCACATCGCGGCCCAGCGCTCAGGTTCCAGCACGTGATACAGCCACAGCCCCTGGCGCTGCTCGGGACCAAACGGTTCGCAAATGCGCATATAGCGCAGCGGCACCCCGGCCTGATACATCAGATCGTACAACGGGTTATAGGGCTCGCCGCTTTTGGCAAACCAGGTCCAGATATCGGCGGTTTTCCAGTCATAGAGCGGGTAGATGTACCAGGCATGGCCGCCCGGCGCTGAAGTGGTCCATGGTTTATCGTCGGCGAAGCGCTGTTTACGCTGTGAAGAAATCGTCATAAAGCGATTTAGCGATTCGTCGGCGCGAATGCCCACCAGCACGGCGGCGGGACGACGCTGCGAAAACCACTCGGCGAAGTGGCTGACGAAGGCTTCAAAGCTCATTCCGGGTTGATAAAATGAAAAATAGCCCGGGTGGGTAATGGCCCAGGGCGGCGGCTGGCGTACCCACTCGGTTCCGGGCTCCCAGCATTGCCATTGCGGCTTATACTGCGTCAGGGCATTTTGGGTGGCGAGCGGCAGGGCGACCCAGTAAAAGGTTTCGATGACATCCGCATACAGCGCACGCAGTTTTTCACAGTGGGCGATGGTGCAGGAGAACTGCGCTTCCCAGTCAATAAACAACACGCAGATTTTTTTCCCCTGTAACCGCGCCGCCTGGGCGGTTAAATGCAGCATAACGGTGGAGTCTTTTCCCCCGGAAAAAGAGACACAGATGCGCGAAAAATTATCCATGACCCACTGGATCCGCTGCTCAGTTGCTTGCAGCACCGATTCCGGTAAGGGATATTTAATAAACGACATGACCATTAATCCTTTAATAGTAGAAAATTCCCGTTAGCTCAGTATAAACGATGAGGGGTAGGAAATTAATGGTCGATTATTGTTTCTGGCAGCGGGGGAACAGAAGGGCGTTATTCGCTGTGATTAAATTGGGGCTGTGATGCCTCTCGATCATTCATTAATATGGTGATTAATTCAGTTAAAAAATGATTTTGCGAAGATGCATGGTGGTAATTAATGTAGATCGTGATATCCGGAAAAAGATTATCTATGTTGATGGCGTGAAGTTGCATAGTGGGTGAGATAAAGTCATATAAATAGGAAGGCAAAAAGCCAATTAAGTCGGTTTTATTAATCATGTTAAGAATGGTCATAAAAGAGTCGCTGCGAAAGGCAATATTGCGCGGATTCAGCCAGGCGATGCTGCTTTGCTGCACGCGCTGAATAACGGGATCGTTGGTAATATAGTGAGTGAAAAACTCCTGTGCCAGTGACTCTACCGAGGTAAGCGTTTCGCGTCGCGGATGGCCCGCCCGGCAAACCGCCAGCGTCTGCACCGTCTGATAGGGCTGACAGATCGTGGCGCGGTTGGTAATGGGCATGCGGGTGAACACCAGGTCCGCCTGGCGATACGCCAGCAGCTCCTCAGCCGATTCGGTGGTGGTCAGGTTATGGTGCTCAATTTGCAAGTTCGCCTGATGACAGAGCTGGTTAATCATAACGTGGCTATTGACTGAACAGAACAGCGGGGGGCCATATATCACAATACGTTTACGCAGTTCTGAGCGATTATTAAGATTGATGGTTTTTTCCAGCTGCTCCAGATTTTGCTGTAGATGATAATGAAGATTGACGCAGGCGGTGGTGGGCGTCATTCCTTTGCCAACACGAACAAATAGCGGATCGTTTAACTGCTGGCGCAGACGCTGCAACGACTGACTCACCGCTGAGGGGGTGATAAATAACATCGCCGCCGCTTTGCTGATGCTCAAATGTTGATAGATACATTCGAAAATAACCAATAAATTCAAATCGAACTTTTTCAGATCGTAAAGATTTGCCATTAATGCAGTCCTGTTTATTACCGGTGCGGATTATAATATTCCTAATGATAATGTTTTGTGGCTTAATATTTGCGGTGTGAATTTAATTATTGGCAAATACAGTTAAGTTCTGCTTAATATATCTTATCGTCGACGGTGGCGCCAGCGGTCGCTTCCGCCAGGCGCCATTGCGGGATGGAATTACTCTTTTTCACCCATCATAATATGCAGTTTCTCTTTATCCGGTAGGCCGACCACCTGCTGCAGCATATTATCTTTATTCATATAATAAATCGCCGGCGTCACGTTGGCTCCCAGATCGTCCATCAGCTGCTGGTTGACGTTGAGCATTTTCATTTTCTCCGGCGGAATTGCTTTCGGGATCGTCAGAGCCATTTTCCCATTCGATTGCTCGTAATCATGCCAGGTTTTCGCCGGATCGCTGCTGGCGAGAATCGCCGCGGCGGTGGCCGGGCTCTCCGGCTTAATCACCCCCACCAGCAGAGTGCGGATCTGCACTTTACCGGCCTCTACCCAGGGGCGGGATTGCTGCCAGAACTGCTTGCAGTAGGGACAGAAGGGATCGGCAAAGATATACAGCACGATAGGGGCGTCCTTGCGACCATCCTGCAGCCAGTGGGCGCTGGCCATCTTCTTCCACATCTCTTGTCCCGCCGGGGTATAGAGTTCTTTCTGAAACAGCTGCTCGCTGAGGTTGCTGCCGTTCTCATCATACATATAGCCGGAGATCGCGTGTTTACCATCCGGCGTTAGGTAGATGGCGACCCCCATGTCCTGGTATTTGCCCAGCCAGCCTTTCATTCCCCCCGGCGCCTCAAAGGGTTTTATAATGGTAATGCCCTGTTTTTCAATCGCTTTTACCGGAGCGGGGAGTTCCTCCGCATGGCTGCATAACGGCAAAAGGCTGAGTAACAGAAGACGCTTTAACATAAGTATTCCTTGTAAAATCAGCAGGAAAGGGCAAAACGATTGTCGAACCTATCACAGTCATAGGCAAGATCAGCAGAATGACGGATTGCCCTTTGCTGGCGTGGGTGATGTAATCTTGGATGCTGTTACATTAAGGTAATGTAGAGCGCAACACATAGCCAGTCTGACTGGCGCTGAACCTACCCTCGGGTATTTCAGGTAACGGGGCCGCCTGAAAGGTGGCCTTTTTACTTTTGTCGCGGCAAATGATGCGAAAAACAGCGATTAGCGCTGAACGCGTCGACAGGTTCACAGAGTTGTCTTGTTCCGGTTGTTAGATAACGCTTATCGATTCGATAATGTAAACGCATTGGTCGGGTCAGGAAAAATTCGTTAACTTAGACCTCAACGAAAACACGGAGGAAGTATAGATGTCCTTAATTAACACCAAAATCAAACCGTTCAAAAACCAGGCATTCAAAAATGGTGAATTCATCGAAGTCACCGAGAAAGACACCGAAGGCCGCTGGAGCGTCTTCTTCTTCTATCCGGCTGACTTCACCTTCGTCTGCCCGACCGAACTGGGCGACGTGGCTGACCATTACGAAGAACTGCAGAAGCTGGGCGTAGACGTTTACTCTGTGTCTACCGATACCCACTTCACCCACAAAGCGTGGCACAGCAGCTCTGAAACCATCGCCAAAATCAAATATGCGATGATCGGCGACCCGACTGGCGCCCTGACCCGTAACTTCGACAACATGCGTGAAGATGAAGGTCTGGCTGACCGCGCTACCTTCGTCGTTGACCCGCAGGGTATCATCCAGGCGATCGAAGTTACCGCTGAAGGTATCGGCCGTGATGCGTCTGACCTGCTGCGCAAAATCAAAGCGGCGCAGTACGTTGCTTCTCACCCAGGCGAAGTCTGCCCGGCGAAATGGAAAGAAGGCGAAGCGACGCTGGCTCCTTCTTTAGATCTGGTTGGTAAGATCTAAGTCTGTTTGTGCCCGGCGGCGCTACGCTTGCACGGGCCTACAAGATCGTAGGCCGGGTAAACGGCGTGCCACCCGGCAATCAATGGGCGCTTTCGCGCCCATTTTATTCCAACACCATGATGCAAGCGCATTCAGGCAGCCTGACGAGGCCGCTTGCATGATGATGTTTTAAGCCCAGGAGATAACAATGCTCGACACCAACATGAAAACCCAGCTCAAGGCCTACCTTGAGAAGCTGACCAAGCCTGTTGAGCTGATTGCCACGCTGGATGACAGCGCTAAATCGGCAGAAATCAAGGAACTGTTGGCTGAAATCGCTGAACTGTCAGACAAAGTCACCTTTAAAGAAGACAACACGCTCGCGGTACGTAAGCCCTCGTTCCTGATTACTAACCCAGGTTCCGACCAGGGCCCGCGTTTTGCAGGCTCCCCGCTGGGCCACGAGTTTACCTCGCTGGTGCTGGCGCTGCTGTGGACCGGCGGTCATCCGTCGAAAGAGGCCCAGTCGCTGCTGGAGCAGATCCGCGATATTGATGGCGATTTCGAATTCGAAACCTACTATTCGCTCTCCTGTCATAACTGCCCGGACGTGGTCCAGGCCCTGAACCTGATGGCGGTGCTCAACCCGCGCATCAAACACACGGCGATTGACGGCGGGACCTTCCAGAATGAGATCACCGAGCGTAACGTCATGGGCGTGCCAGCGGTGTTCATGAACGGTCAGGAGTTTGGTCAGGGACGGATGACGCTGACTGAAATCGTCGCCAAAGTGGATACTGGTGCGGAAAAACGCGCAGCGGAAGAGCTGAATCAGCGTGACGCTTACGATGTACTGATCGTTGGCTCCGGCCCGTCCGGCGCGGCGGCGGCGGTCTACTCTGCACGTAAAGGGATTCGTACCGGCCTGATGGGCGAACGCTTCGGCGGTCAGGTGCTGGATACCGTGGATATCGAAAACTATATTTCGGTGCCGAAAACTGAAGGCCAGAAGCTGGCAGGCGCGCTGAAAGCGCACGTCAATGACTATAACGTCGACGTGATCGACTCCCAGAGTGCGACCAAACTGACGCCGGCGGCGACAGAGGGCGGCCTGCATCAGATCGAAACCGCCTCCGGCGCGGTGCTCAAGGCGCGTAGCGTCATCATCGCCACCGGGGCGAAATGGCGCAATATGAACGTGCCGGGCGAAGAACAGTATCGCACCAAGGGCGTGACCTACTGCCCTCACTGCGATGGTCCGCTGTTTAAGGGCAAACGCGTAGCGGTAATCGGCGGCGGGAACTCCGGCGTGGAAGCCGCCATTGACCTGGCGGGCGTCGTAGAGCATGTGACCCTGCTGGAGTTTGCCCCAGAGATGAAAGCCGACCAGGTGTTGCAGGATAAAGTCCGCAGCCTGAAGAATGTCGACATCATTCTTAATGCGCAGACCACGGAAGTGAAAGGCGATGGCAGCAAAGTCACCGGTCTGCAGTATCGTGACCGGGTGAGCGGCGATGAGCATCATGTCGCGCTGGCGGGGATCTTCGTCCAGATTGGCCTGCTGCCTAACACCACCTGGCTGGAAGGCGCCGTTGAGCGCAACCGCATGGGCGAGATCATCATCGATGCGAAGTGCGAAACCAACGTCAAAGGCGTGTTCGCCGCGGGCGATTGCACCACCGTGCCGTACAAACAGATTATTATCGCGGCAGGGGAAGGGGCAAAAGCATCGCTGAGCGCTTTCGACTACCTGATCCGCACGAAAACCGCATAACAAGTCAGACAATAGACCTGCATAACAAAGAGGCTACCCAGGGGTAGCCTCTTTTTTTATACTCTTTTCGTCATTCTTACCTGACGACCATTACCGGGATATGGGCATGGCGGATCACGCTTGAGGCATTGGAGCCGAGCAGGTGGGTACTGATGGAGGGATTGCGTGAGCCAATAACTACCACGTCGGCGTTAATTTCGCTGGCCAGTTCGTTGACCATATCGCGCACGCTGCCAAAACGGACATGTAGCTTGATACGAGACGGGTCAATGCTGAAGTGGCTGACCATCGTCTGCAGGCGAGTCTCCGCCTCATGCTGCAGATGTTCCTCAAACCGCCGCAGGTCGGCGGTAAAACGGCTCATGGTAAAGCTCGCGGAACCCGGTAAGACGTGGAGCAGATGGATCACCCCGTCCTGCTGGGCCAGAAACTCCGCGTGCCGGACGGCTTTATCGCTCAGCGCCATCTCAAAGACATCAACCGGCATAATGATAGTCTTATACATATGCAATCCTCCTTGTTCGTTTGCGTCTATATCAACATATTATATGCGGATATTGTGTCATTCAGGTCGCAAAACTGTCAGCCAGACAGGCGCAAAGCGTAAAAAAGGGTAAGCGGCGGGAAAACAGCAGAAAGAGGATGTGCGGACATCCTCTGAATAAAGCGCGAAACGCCTCAGGCAGCGGGATTAGCGGTGGAATTCGCCAGCGGCTTCCGGCTGGTACAATAGCTCCAGCACTTCCAGGTGCGTCGATGCGCCGCCCGGCAGCTCCCAGTGAATGGTGCTGCCGACTTTCAGGCCCAGCAGCGCGGCGCCCACCGGCGCGAGGACGGAGAGCTGGCTGGCGCTGTCGGTCACCTGTGACGGAAACACCAGCGTCCGCACGCGCTCTTCGCCGCTGGTTAAATCGCGGAATTTTACCCTGCTATTCATGGTGACGACATCATGCGGCATCGCTTCCGGGGCCAGCATTTGCGCGCGGTCGAGTTCCTCATTCAGGGCATCGGCAACCGGTGAGTTGGCGAAAGCCGGCTGCTCCAGCAGCCTGTCGATACGTTCGGCATCCAGTTCATTAATGATGATTGCGGGTCTGGTCATTGCATACTCCATGTTATCCAGGAACCTGTCCGTAAAAGAAAACCCTCGCCGAAAGGGGCAAGGGTTAAGGTCCTACCATCATACTGAGAGTTGCCGGCAGTTTGAAGTGATGAAACGCACATTCAGCGTGCAACACCATCCGGCGGACGGTGTTTTCCAATCAGCATCCCGCTTTACGCTAGTGGCCAACCTTATCGAGGATAAACTGTGCGCCGCAGTTACCCGGGTGAGGCTGGGGCAGAAAAGCGGAAGTGGCCAGCGGGGCGTTGATGGTCGCGGCGTTGAGCGAGATTTGCATCTCCGTCAGATAGGCCGGATTACCGTTGCAGGTTAGCTTAAACGCCTTCACGCTCTGCGGACCCCAGGCGCGGGCCACGGCGGCGTCGAAGTCGGCGCGGCTGACCGTTTGGCCATAGTGCTTCGCGAGAAAATCCCCCACCGGGCTGCGCTTAATTTCACCGTTTAGTCGCACCATGGCGCCAAAGTAGCTGTCGGGATCGAAGCCGAAGCAGACGCCATGTTTGGCATATTCGTAGCGTTCCAGGCAGGAGGTGCCGCCCGATCCCGGCATCACATTATTAAGTTTATTGGCCATCTCCAGCGACAGTCCGGTCTCCGCCGCCTGGCATTTGCGGTTCGCTTTTACCTCCGGCATGTTGGGCACCGGACGCGTGGCGCAGCCGTAGCGCATCCAGCGACGTTCATCCACTCCGCGCGCGGCAATGGACTTTGGCAGCCCGGGCCACAGGCCATGCACGGTCAGAAAGTCGGCTTTATTCGCGGTGTCCTGCTGCAGGCGACACTCTTCCGGTTCGTTGCGATTGCGGTCATACATGCTCTGACAGAATCCGGTTTGCCAGGAGAGGGCAAGGACGTAGCGGTCAAAATCAGCGTATCGCGTCGCGGTGAGCGGTTCAGCACCGGCCTGAGTGGCGGTAAGCACAAGGGCAATCGCGGCGAAATCCTTCCTGAACATTTTTATTCCTGATTATGGATGGCAAAAGATAACGGGGAGTTATTAAAGCATAAAAAAGGCGCCCGCTGGCGCCTTTTCGCGTGGTTAGACCATTAGTGGAGCGCGCTGCCGGGCACCAGGATTTCAGTAGCAACGATCACCACCAGCAGGCCAACGAGCACCGGCACTGAGGTGCGCTTGACCACTTCGAATGGGGAAATCTTCGCCATCCCGGCAACGGCGACCACCACCCCGGAGACGGGCGATATCGTGCGGCCGAGGTTAGAAGCCTGCAGCATCGGAATCGACAGGTAGGCCGGATTGATGCCGGAGGAGTGCGCCAGCTTGGGGATCATCTCAACGAAGGCGTAGAACGGGGCATTACCGGAACCGGTGGTCATTGCCGCCAGCATGGTCAGGATCACCAGCACCAGCATCAGAATAATGCTGGCCGAGCCGAAGGAGGTGGCGATTGAGATCAGACCGTTGATAAAGCCGATAGTGCTTAACCCCTGGGCAAAGACGCCGGCGGCAACCAACAGCATCACTACGCCGGCGAAGGCGTCGGCCATTCCACGGTAGGCGACTTCCAGCCCGCTAAAGACGTTTTTGGTGTTGAAACCGCGCAGGAACTCGAGGATCGCCGCCAGCAGCATGCAGCCAACGAGGATGGTGATAATGTGCAGCTCCGGCCCCCATTTACCGTCAAAGATCAGCACGCCGATGATCGGGGTAAACGGCAGAATGGCATACAGCGCCGGGGCGGTGGTGGTGATGTCGTTGACATCGAGCATCTCGTGAGAAATGTGCTCTTTTTTATCCAGATAGCGCTGCCAG
Organism: Klebsiella pneumoniae; assembly: GCF_000742135.1. Taxonomy (GTDB): domain Bacteria; phylum Pseudomonadota; class Gammaproteobacteria; order Enterobacterales; family Enterobacteriaceae; genus Klebsiella; species Klebsiella pneumoniae. The sequence continues at coordinate 1,254,073 of NZ_KN046818.1, forward strand.
AAAAAGTGGGCGATCGCCATGCAGATAATGGCCGCGATGGAGATCGGCAGCGTGGTTTTAAAAGCAAAGTCGATCAGCGGCATTTCAGCGGCTTTGGCCGCCAGGACGACGTCACCCGAGGTTGGCGAGAGGATAATCGCCGCCGGTGAGGCGCAGATGGCGGCGGCGGCCCCGCGGCTGATACCGACATTCACCATTACCGGGAACAGCGTCGCCATCAGCAGTACGCCAAGGCCGGTCGCGGAGGAGACGGCCAGCGACATCAGGCAGGCGACAAAATAGGCGGCAATCATCAGCAGATAGGGCGAATTAATATAGCGCAACGGCTTCGACGCTAATTTGACCACCATATCATTGGCGCCAATATGGGTCATATAGGTGGCGAAGCCGCACAGCATCATGATCATCATGCCCAGATCGCCGCCGCGGCTCATGAGTAGAATCTTAATGTATTCAATAATATCGGTAGCGGAATAGCCGGTGCTCGCGGTATTACCCGGTAACACTTTATGTCCCAGCAGGGCGCTGACGATCAGTAAGATTAAGCCTCCGACGAACAGCACCCCGGTGGCCGAGAAGCCTTTAATGATATAGCGGGCTACGCCCACAATGACCACAATCCCTATCAGGATCTCAATAAACGTCAGCATTTATTACCCCTAAACCCAAAGAATATGTAGATAAAAAGCACCACACCAAATTTTAATGTGCGAATGTGCCGAAAAAACGGACAAAACTCGCTGATGCAAATCAATAAAGCGATAAGAACTACACGTCCCCCATCACGCCTGGATATAATCACCAGATGGATAGTTAAGCCGTTCTGATGGACAGCGGGCGAAAATCAGGAGTTTGCCTTATTTCGTTCAACCTGCATTGAGATTATCTTTGCTATTTTAGGTGGTTTTTAAATCAAAGTGGTAATAGAAAAGTGTTGATGTTACGTCGTTTTTCATTGTTTTCTCTTGGTTTTTTAGGATGGTTATTGGTGTCCGGAAACGCCAGCGCGTCGTTTTCATCGACCCTTAGCGAAGGTTACCATACCTTAAGTAATAACGTAGCGCAGACCTGGAATGAGCCGGAGCACTATGATTTGTACGTTCCAGCCATCACCTGGCATGCGCGCTTTGCCTATGACAAGGAAAAAACCGATAAGTATAACGAACGTCCGTGGGGGGCAGGTTTCGGCGTCTCGCGCTGGGATGAGAAAGGGAACTGGCATGGCCTGTACCTGATGGCGTTTAAAGACTCTTTTAATAAGTGGGAGCCCATCGGCGGCTACGGCTGGGAGAAAACCTGGCGCCCGCTGACGGACCAGAATTTCCACCTCGGCCTTGGCTATACCCTCGGCGTCACGGCGCGCGATAACTGGAACTACATCCCGATCCCGGTGATCTTGCCATTGGCGTCAATAGGTTACGGTCCGGCAACTTTCCAGATGACCTATATTCCCGGCACCTACAATAACGGTAACGTTTACTTCGCCTGGGCGCGCTTCCAGTTTTAATTCGCTAAGTCTTAGCAATAAATGAGATAAGCGGAAGGTCTTGTGCAAAAACAAGGACTAAAGCGTTACCCACTAAAAAAGATAGCGACTTTTATCACTTTTTAGCAAAGTTGCACTGGACAAAAGGTACCACAATTGGTGTACTGATACCCGACACAGCATTAGTGTCGATTTTTCATATAAAGGTAATTTTGATGTCTAAGATTAAAGGTAACGTTAAGTGGTTTAATGAGTCCAAAGGATTCGGTTTCATTACTCCGGAAGATGGCAGCAAAGATGTATTCGTACACTTCTCTGCAATCCAGTCCAACGGTTTCAAAACTCTGGCTGAAGGTCAGCGCGTAGAGTTCGAAATCACTAACGGTGCCAAAGGCCCTTCTGCTGCAAACGTCATCGCTCTGTAAGCAACGCGTCAGTAGAATATAAAAACCCGCTAATAAGCGGGTTTTTTTTTGCCTGTCTCCTTCGCTTTTAGCGGCTGGCCGCCTGCGAGAAAAGCCAGAAGGCGAGCGCCGTCATCGCAAACGAACCCAGCAAATTCACCGCGACGTTGAGCAGCGCCCAGCTTACCCGGCCCTGCTGCAGGAGAAACACCACTTCCGCAGAAAAGGTGGAGAACGTGGTCAGGCCGCCGCAGAAACCGGTGGTAATCAGCAGTTTCCACATCGGGTCAATACCGGTCAGACGATTAAACCACGCCAGCCCGGCGCCAATCACAAAGGCGCCTAACAGGTTGGCCGTTAGAGTCCCAATCGGGATAGCATGGTGCACAGGATTGAGCTTCATGCCGAGCCACCAGCGCAATACGCTGCCGGTGCCGCCGCCAATAAAAACGGCGCAAAGAAGTTGAAACACGGTCGTTTCCTGCTATTTGATGTAAGAGAGTGTCAAGTGTAGCGCGCATCGGGCGCGATTGGCTATCCATAACCTGACGGGAGAAGAACATGCGGGTAGCGGCAGGACAATTTGCCGTCACGCCAGTATGGCGGACGAATGCGCAAACCTGTGTGGCGATGATGCAGCAGGCGGAGCAAGAAGGGGCGGCGCTGCTGGTGCTGCCGGAGGCGTTGCTGGCGCGGGATGACAACGACCCGGATCTGTCAGTTAAATCGGCCCAGCCGCTGGATGGCGCATTTTTGCAGCCGCTGTTGGCCGAGAGCAGGCGTAACAGCCTGACCACGGTCCTGACGCTCCATGTGCCGTCAGGGGAGGGGAGAGCGACCAACACGTTGGTGGTATTGCGGGAAGGCGCAGTGATTGCCCATTATCATAAACTTCATCTATATGACGCCTTCGCGATGCAGGAGTCCCGGCGGGTGGATCCCGGTCAGCAGATCCCGCCGGTGATTGAGGTGGCGGGATTACGCGTTGGCCTGATGACCTGCTACGATCTTCGCTTTCCGGAACTGGCGCTTTCGTTGGCCCTGAATGGGGCACAGCTGCTGGTGCTGCCCGCTGCATGGGTGAAAGGGCCGCAGAAAGAGCATCACTGGGCGACGCTGCTGGCGGCACGCGCTCTCGATACTACCTGCTATATCGTGGCGGCAGGCGAATGCGGAACGCGCAATATCGGGCTGAGCCGCATCGTCGATCCGCTGGGGACCACTCTGGCGGGGGCCGGGAGCGAGCCGCAGCTGATCTTTGCCGATCTCTTAGCGGATGACCTTGCGCGCGTTCGCGAGCGTTTGCCAGTGCTGCGGAACCGACGATTTGCGCCACCGCAATTATTATGACGTTTTTTTAAACAAGGCTTGATTCACCTTGTTACAGATTGCTATTGTGTCCGCGCGTCAAATACCCGTATTGTTTATCCCAATAATTCGCTGTGCACGTCAGGATGGACATCTCAGCGCTCACTCCCGGAGGGGAGGCTATGGGCCGAAACACGCAGCCCACGCACAGGTGGATTACAATAGGACGGATAAATGCGTGTATGATGGCGTATTCGCAGCTTGTATAGAGAAGAAGGTTAGCTATGGGTGAGATTAGTATTACCAAACTGCTGGTAGTCGCAGCACTGATTATCTTAGTGTTTGGTACCAAGAAATTACGTACGCTGGGCGGCGACCTGGGGTCGGCTATCAAGGGCTTTAAAAAAGCCATGAACGAAGATGACGATAGCGCGAAGAAAACCACCGCAGAAGAAGAAGCGCCGGCGCAGAAGCTCTCTCATAAAGAGTAATTCTCCGGCTGCGTCCCCTGACGGGATGCTGGCGGTACGGCGAAGAGGCCGCGACGTTTATCGTTGCGGCCTTTGTCGTTTTTGTCGACGCCGCGGAGAAAAGATGCAACTAACTGTTACGGACAGGCGAAACGGATGAAGCGGAGAGAGCCGCTGCGCCGAACAGGCGCGCAGCGGCGGAAGCGGTGGGTTATTTAACTTCCATCCCTTTAGCCTGCAGGTCGGCATGATAGGAAGAGCGGACGAAGGGACCGCAGGCGGCGTGGGTGAAGCCCATCGCCATCGCTTCCGCTTTCATCTCTTCAAACTCTTCCGGGCTGACGTAGCGCTGCACCGGCAGGTGGTGACGGCTCGGCTGCAGATACTGGCCTAACGTCAGCATGGTGACGCCATGGCGACGCAGGTCGCGCATCACTTCGATGATCTCGTCGTTGGTTTCGCCCAGACCTACCATCAGGCCGGATTTCGTCGGGATCTCCGGGTGCGCTTCTTTAAAACGCTCCAGCAGCTTCAGCGACCAGTTGTAATCCGCGCCCGGACGTACCTGACGATAAAGACGGGGCACGTTTTCGAGGTTATGGTTGAAGACATCCGGCGGGGTCACCGTCAGAATATCAAGTGCGCGATCCATGCGGCCGCGGAAATCCGGAACCAGCGTTTCGATCTTAATCGACGGGTTTTTCTCGCGAATGGCGCTGATGCAGTCGGCAAAATGCTGTGCGCCGCCATCACGCAGGTCGTCACGGTCTACCGAGGTGACTACGACATAGCGCAGACCCATATCGGCGATAGTTTGCGCCAGCTTTTGTGGCTCGTTTGCATCTGGCGCGACCGGGCGTCCATGCGCGACGTCGCAGAACGGGCAACGGCGGGTACAGATCGCGCCGAGGATCATAAAGGTCGCGGTACCGTGGTTGAAGCATTCTGCAAGGTTCGGGCAGGAGGCCTCTTCGCACACAGAGTGCAGGCCGTTCTTACGCATCGCTGCTTTGATTCCCTGGATACGGGACGAGTCTGCCGGAAGTTTGATTTTCATCCATTCCGGTTTTCTGAGCAGAGCTTCACGCTCAGTTGCCACGTTTTTCACCGGGATAAGGGCCATTTTATCGGCGTCGCGGTACTTAACACCGCGTTCCATCACAATGGGTTTACTCATAGCGTGCGTGTTCCAGTTGCGAGTCACGAAGGAAAGCGAATTAATTCAATGAAATGTTGCAATTATCAACTATTTTTGAATCAAGAGCAGGCAGTATACCATTGAAAAGGGGCAGAAAGCAGCCTGCCTGCCCGGCAAATTGTAAAATAGTTGTTGTTTTATCCTTTTCCCTTCCGTGCGCTACGCCTTAAACGAGCGGATCACCGTCTCGATGATCTCTTTCAGCAATGGCTCTTTCCCGCTCAGCTTATTAAAGTGCAGCGCAACGTCAATCTGCTCTTCACCGAGGGAAGGGAAATCCAGGGTCTGCAGCGGCCAGAGACGGGACACCATGGCGAACAGGCGTTCGGTGGTCAGACCCAGCATATCGCTCCCGGCGATCATCGCCGCCTGGGTCATCAGGTTAAAGGTGCTAAAGCCGCAGCGGCGCTCGCCCATCTCTTCCTGTAGTCGGCGATGGAGGGTGGGGTAGCGCTGGCCTTCCGGCAGCAGCAGCGCAAATTCGTACTCCGCGAGGGTCGTTTCATCCTGCGGACCGTCCAGCGCGGGATGTCCTGCGCGGCAGTACATCTGTACCCGATCCTGAAACAGCACATGATGGCTTATCGCCTGGCCGCTGTGCAGGTGGGTATCAATGAGCAGATCCACCTGGCGCTGGTCAAGCTGCCTCGCGGCGTCGACGATGGCGATATTGTGCAACAGGATCTGCGGAAAGGTCGGCTTCAGCGCGCTGGCCAGGCCAGGCATCAGCAGCGCTCCCATCGCTGGCGTAGTGGCGATAGTGATCACCCGCTGCTGGTGCGGGCTACCGGTGATATCCAGCGCGCTGAGGAAAGCTTCCATGCCGCGGCTGATGTATTGATGAAGATGGGTGGCATAGGCGGTGGGGGTGACGCCCTGTCCTTTGCGGATAAATAGCGGATCGGGGAACAGCGCCCGCAGTTTGTTAATTGACTGGCTAATCGCCGAGGGTGTGATATTGAGTATCTTCGCGGCGTTGACGATACCTTTATGTACGTATACCGCTTCAAAGATCGTCAACAGATTGAGGTCAATATTACGCAGGATGCGAAACATTTGACGATCGTAACGTTCATCCTGTCTGTCAGGAGATTCTGACGGAGGCGTATTCTCTGGCACGCGATGAGTCCGGTTGGGAATGATAGGCCAAGTATAGCGGCCCACCGCGTTGCCGTGCGTGACAATTGATTGCAAAAATAACGTGTTACTCGTTTAGCGCCCCGCTGACAGCGGGACGTTGGCCTGCCGCTTAATCCCGGGGAAGATATTCGTGCGGTGGATGATTTAGCAGCGCCAGCAGATTGGCGACCAGCCGCGGAGCGACCGTCTCCGGGGAGGCTGCCGGCTGCCACTGGCGCATTTGCGTCATCTCCATACCGGCATAGCCGCAGGGGTTGATACGCAGAAACGGTGTGAGATCCATGGCGATATTAAGCGCCAGACCGTGGAAAGAACAACCTTTACGGATCCGCAATCCCAGAGAGCAGATTTTGCGTTCGCCGACATAGACGCCAGGGGCGTCGGCGCGGGGGTGCGACTCGATACTATATTCAGCCAGGGTATTGACGACCGTTTGCTCCAGTAGCGTCACCAGCTCCCGCACGCCCAGCTTACGGCGCTTGAGGTCCAACAGGACGTACATCACCTGCTGTCCCGGACCGTGATAGGTGACCTGGCCGCCGCGATCGCTCTGGATCACCGGAATATCGCCGGGCACCAGCACGTGTTCCGCTTTGCCGGCCTGACCCTGGGTGAATACGGGGTGATGTTCCACCAGCCAGATCTCGTCGAGGGTATCTTCATCACGGGCGTCGGTAAATTCATGCATCGCCTGCGAGACGGGTTCGTAAGGTTGCAGGCCAAGCTGCCGGATAAGAATTTTATTGTGCTGCAAAACAACATCTCCGCCGGGAAGAGAGAATTCAGGTTGGGGAGTATATCACAGCCGTGCAGAAGGGAATGAGAAGACCCGGCACGGCGGCCGGGTCAGGGAAAAGGTTACAGCACCATCCGAACGATATCGATATTGCCTAACTCTTCGTACAGCGTTTCCACTTGTTCAATGTGGGTGGCGTTGATGGTGATGGAGACCGAGTGGTAGTTACCTTTGCTGCTCGGTTTTACTGACGGCGAGTAATCACCAGGCGCATGGCGCTGTACCACTTCCACCACCTGATCAACCAGCTCCGGCAACGCCTGCCCCATTACTTTGTAAGTAAATGGCGTAGGGAATTCAAGCAGTTCGTTAAGTTTGGTTTTCATGTCAGCTCCGGTGTTACGACAAAATAATAACTCCCACCAAGGGCGGGAGTTATCAGGTTACTTGGATGAATAGTATATGGGGATGGAAATCACACTTTCAAGTGTTCGATTTTTAACCAAACCAGTGGTGGAACATTAATTTAATGTAATCAATAATTTTGCCGAAGAAATTACCTTCCGGAATTTCCTGCAGGACCACCAGCGGACGCTGGTCGATGGTTTTACCATCCAACTGGAAGTTAATGGTGCCGACAACCTGGTTTTTCTGCAGCGGGGCGTGCAGCTCAGTGTTATTCAGCACGTAGCTGGCTTTCAGATCTTTCATTCGGCCGCGCGGAATGGTCAGGTAGACGTCTTTATCCACCCCCAGCGAAGCGCGATCGCTGTCGCCGAACCAGGCCGGTTCGGAGGCAAACTCTTTGCCAGCTTTAATCGGGTTGACGGTTTCGAAGAAGCGGAAGCCCCAGGTAAGCAGTTTTTTGCTTTCCGACTCACGGCCTTTGAACGTCCGGCCACCCATTACCGCGGAGATCAGGCGCATCTGGCCTTCGGTGGCGGAGGCGACGAGGTTGTAACCCGCTTTGTCGGTATGGCCGGTTTTGATGCCGTCGACGTTCAGGCTGTTATCCCACAGCAGGCCGTTACGGTTCAGCTGGCGGATGCCGTTGAAAGTGAACTCTTTCTCACGATAGATGGAGTACTCGTTCGGTACGTCGCGGATCAGCGCCTGGCCAATCAGCGCCATGTCGCGCGCGGAGCTGTACTGTCCGTCAGCATCAAGACCGTGAACGGTCTGGAAATGGGTGTTTTTCAGGCCCAGAGCATTGACGTAGTTGTTCATCAGGCTGACGAAGGCGTCCTGGCTGCCGGCGACGTAGTCGGCCATCGCCACGCAGGCATCGTTACCGGACTGCAGGTTAATACCACGGATCAGCTGAGAAACCGGCACCTGCATGCCCGGCTTGAGGAACATCAGAGAAGAGCCTTTGAAAACCGGGTTGCCGGTGGCCCAGGCATCGTTGCCGACGGTGACCAGATCGGACTCTTTGAATTTGCCCGCTTTCATCGCCTGACCGATAACATAGCTGGTCATCATTTTGGTCAGACTGGCCGGGTCGCGGCGGGAGTCGGCATTGTTTTCAGCCAGTACCTTGCCAGAGTTGTAATCGATAAGGATCCAGGATTCGGCGTCAATCTGCGGGGCGCCTGGGATCATCGTTTTGATATTCAGGTCATCGGCGCGGGCAGCGGAGGAGAGCGCTGCAACGGAGAGCGCCGTAATGAGTAAACGAGCTGTGAAAGAGGTCTTCATGGTCAGAACAACGGCATCCGTGATGGAGTTAAAAAAGTGCCTTACTATAGCAAATGCTCTGCGGGCCAGCATCCGACATTGCGCATGAGTTTGTTAATGACTTTTACATGCGCGAGGTGAACGGGCGGCCCGCGGCGTTTAGTTGGCGCGAGTAATAAAGGACTGCAGCTGCGCTTCGCTTTGCAGGCGCTGCTGCACGGCGCTGGCCTGTGCTTTATCAGCAAAGGGACCCAGCTGAATACGCCAGACCGCGCCGTTTTGCATGACCCGGCCTGGCACAGAAAACTGCTGGCTCAGGCGCTGCTGATACTGCTGCGCCCGCGTCTGGTCGCTTACTGCGCCCACCTGGACAACAAAATTACCGCTGGCGCTGGAGGTCGCCGAGGACGAGGCCGCCACGGCGCCAGCGGCTGCGGCGGTGGCCGCAGCGGGCGCCACATTACCCTGAATGGAGCCAGGCGCGGTCACTGGCGCTGTTGGCGTGGCGCCGGCGGCAGGAGCCGTCGCGGCGGCTGCCGCTGGTTCGCTACTCTCCAGCACGCCGTTGTTCAGGGGCGTCGGCGCGCCGAGGAAACCGCCGCTGTTCACCGGCGCGCCCACGCTGTCTGCCGGCGTCAGCGTGCTGTTGCTGATCGGGCGAACGTCAGTGGGCGCGGGCTGGCTCATGCCAGCGGCGTCCCCTCCGTCCAGATTCGGACGGGCGGGCAGGGCGTAAGTTTGTTTGGCGACGGTGGTACAGGCCATCCCCGGGCCGGAAAGCGAACCGTCAGGCGCGACGATGATGGGGTCGATGCGCACTTTGGTGTTGTTGGAGGTGTTCAGGCGGTCAGCGGATGCGCGGGAAAGCGAGATGACCCGATCGTTGCCATAGGGACCGCGATCGTTAATCCGCACGACGATCATCCGTCCGTTGGCAAGGTTAGTGATCCGCGCGTAGCTCGGGATCGGCAGCGTCGGGTGCGCTGCGGTCAGCTGAGTCGGATCGAAGGCTTCGCCGCTGGCGGTCAGGTTGCTGTTGGGTTCCGCGTCATAGATCGCCGCGAAACCGGCCTGAGTAAAGTTGGCCGGATCCTGAACGATTTTGTAGCTTTTACCGTCGCGCTCATAATCCTGATTCGCCGTGGCGTTCGGCGTTTCATACTGCGGATCGGCGCCGCTGATCTCAACCGTCGGGCCATTACAGACGGCCGGCTGTGGAGTACTGACCGTTTTTTGTTGCACGTCATCACTCGAACATGCCGCCAGCAGCCCCGCTGCTATGCAGATCCCCAGCCATTGCTTACGCATTGCTAACCCCTTTAAACGCTTTTCGACAACATTTTTCTGTGGGTATGGATCGACATTACGATACCAAACCCGGCCATCAGTACGATCAGGGCGGAGCCCCCGTAGCTCACCAGCGGCAACGGTACGCCCACCACCGGTAAAATACCACTCACCATACCAATATTTACGAAGACATAAACGAATAAAATCAACATTAAACCACCGGCCATGACCCGGCCAAAGGTGGTTTGCGCCTGGGCGGCGATCCACAGTCCGCGCATAATCAGCAGAATATAAAGCGCTAGCAGGATCAGTACGCCAATCAGGCCCAGCTCTTCGGCGAGGACGGCGAAGATAAAGTCGGTGTGGCGTTCCGGCAGAAACTCCAGCTGCGACTGGGTGCCGTGCAGCCAGCCTTTGCCGCGCAGACCGCCGGAGCCAATGGCAATTTTAGACTGAATAATGTGATAGCCGGCGCCCAGCGGGTCGGTTTCCGGATCGAGGAGCATCATCACGCGCTGACGCTGATAGTCGTGCATCAGGAAGAACCACAGGATCGGAATAAAGGCGGCGACCAGCACCACGGCGATACCAATCAGGCGCCAGCTGAGGCCGGAGAGGAACAGCACAAACAGCCCGGATAGGGCGATCAGGATCGAGGTCCCGAGGTCAGGCTGCGCCGCCACCAGCAGCGTTGGCAGGAAGATTAGCACCAGGGCAATGCCGGTGTTCTTCAGCGACGGTGGACAGACATCGCGGTTAATAAACCGCGCCACCATCAGCGGCACGGCTATTTTGGCGATCTCCGACGGCTGAAAGCGCACAATACCGAGATCCAGCCAGCGCTGCGCCCCTTTGGAGATGGCGCCGAAGGCGTCAACGGCTACCAGCAGGATGATACAGAAAATATAGAGGTAGGGCGCCCAGCCTTCATAGACCCGCGGCGGGATCTGCGCCATGACGATCATGATCACCACGCCCATGGCGATCTGGCCGATTTTACGCTCCATCATGCCGACGTCCTGACCGCTGGCGCTCCAGATAACCAGCGCGCTGTAGGTCAGCAGCGCCAGCAGGATAAGCAGCATGGTGGGGTCAAGATGGATTTTATCCCATAGCGATTTTTTGTTCGGATTATCCGTCATTATTGATCCTCCCCTGCGGTTACCGCCGGGTTTTCGCTTGGCAGCGTAGTGTTGTTATCGCCCAGCATGATGTGATCGAGGATCTGGCGCATAATGGTACCGACCGCCGGGCCGGCGCCGCCGTTTTCCAGAATCATCGCCACGGCAACCTGCGGGTTGTTATAAGGCGCAAACGCCGTCATCAGTTTATGGTCGCGCAAGCGCTCGGAGATCCGGTGCGCGTTATAGGTTTCGTTGGCCTTCAGGCCGAACACCTGAGCGGTACCTGACTTGGCCGCGATTTTATACGGCGCGCTGGCGAAGTATTTGTGCGCGGTGCCGTTGCCGCGGTTGGCCACGCCGTACATGCCGTCTTTGGCGATTTCCCAATAGCCGGAATGGATATCGCCTACCGGCGGCTCATGGGGCTGGACCCAGGGTACGGGCTTGCCGTCTTCCACGGTGCTCTGCAGCAGATGAGGCACCTTCACCACGCCGTCGTTAATCAGGATCATCAGCGCTTTGTTCATCTGGATCGGCGTGGCGGTCCAGTAACCCTGGCCGATGCCCACCGGAATGGTGTCCCCCTGGTACCAGGGTTTCTTAAAGCGCTTGAGCTTCCATTCGCGGGTCGGCATGTTGCCAGAGCGCTCCTCGGAGAGGTCGATACCGGTGTAGTGGCCGTAGCCAAACTTGCTCATCCACTCTGAGAGACGGTCGATGCCCATGTCATAGGCGACCTGGTAGAAATAGGTATCTGCAGACTCCTCGAGCGCTTTGGTGACGTTCAGATGGCCGTGGCCCCACTTTTTCCAGTCACGATAGCGTTTCTCTGAGCCGGGCAACTGCCACCAGCCGGGGTCGAAGAGGCTGGTGTTGCGAGTGATCACCCCGGCGCTCAGCGCCGAGACGGCGACGTACGGTTTGACCGTCGACGCCGGCGGATAGACCCCCTGCGTCGCTCGGTTGACCAGCGGTGTGTTCGGGTCGTTGAGCAGCGCGGAGTAATCTTTGCTGGAGATGCCGTCGACGAACAGGTTCGGGTCATAGCTCGGGGTTGAAACCAGCGCCAGAATAGCGCCGGTACGCGGGTCGGTCACCACCACGGCGGCGCGGCTGCCGGCCAGCAGCGTTTCAATATACTGCTGCAGCTTGAGGTCGAGGGTGAGGTAGATGTCGCGTCCGGCCTGCGGAGGCACCTCTTTCAGCTGACGAATGACGCGGCCGCGGTTGTTCACTTCAACCTCTTCGTAGCCGGTCTGACCGTGCAGAACGTCCTCGTAATAACGCTCTATACCCAGCTTCCCAATGTCGTGCGTCGAGGCGTAGTTGGCCAGCTTGCCCTCTTTATCCAGGCGGTCGACGTCTTTATCGTTAATTTTTGAGACATAGCCAATGACGTGAGTCAGCGCCGAATTATAGGGGTAATAACGACGCTTGTAGCCTTTGACTTCCACGCCGGGAAAGCGGTACTGGTTGACGGCAAAGCGGGCCACCTGCACTTCGCTGAGGTTGACCTTTACCGGAATCGAGGTAAAACGATGGGAGCGGGCGCGCTCCTTTTTGAAACCGGCGATGTCATCGTCGGTTAAATCGACGACGTCGCGTAGCGCATCCAGCGTCTGCTGTACGTTATCGACTTTCTCCGGCATCATCTCCAGCTGGTAAATGGTGCGGTTAAGCGCCAGCGGGGTGCCGTTGCGATCGTAAATAATGCCGCGGCTCGGCGGGATCGGCACCAGCTTGATGCGGTTTTCGTTCGAGCGCGTCTGATAGTCGTCGAAGCGAACGATTTGCACATTGTACAGGTTGGCGATCAGAACGCCGGTAAGCAGCAAAATCCCCAAAAAAGCGACCAGCGCCCGGCGCACGAACAGCGAGGATTCAGCCGTATAGTCGCGGAAAGAATTCTGTAATTTCATTCGCTGCTTAGTCTACCCTGATCATCATTACTCACGGTGGTACGGGTGGTTGGTGGTGATGCTCCACGCCCGGTACAGACTCTCGGCCACCAGTACGCGCACCAGCGGGTGAGGTAAGGTGAGGGTGGAGAGCGACCAACTCTGTTCCGCCGCTGCTTTACAGGCGGGAGAGAGACCTTCCGGGCCGCCTACCAGTAAACTGACGTCGCGCCCGTCCTGTTTCCAGCGTTCCAGTTCGCGCGCCAGCTGCGATGTATCCCATGGTTTACCCGGAATATCCAGGGTCACGATGCGGTTCTTACCGGCAGCGGCTAACATCATCTCGCCCTCTTTTTCGAGGATGCGTTTGATATCAGCGTTCTTACCGCGCTTACCGGCAGGGATCTCCACCAGCTCGAACGGTATATCTTTGGGAAAACGGCGCAGATACTCGCTAAAGCCGGTCTGTACCCAGTCCGGCATTTTGGTGCCAACGGCCACCAGCTGCAACTTCACGCATTAACTCCAGAGTTTTTCCAGCTCGTACAGACGACGGCTCTCTTCCTGCATGACGTGGACCATCACGTCGCCGAGGTCGACGACGATCCAGTCGGCGGCGGCTTCCCCTTCAACGCCCAGCGGCAGCATGCCGGCGGCGCGGGACTCCTGAACCACGTGGTCGGCGATAGACATCACATGACGCGTGGAGGTGCCGGTGCAGATAATCATGCAATCGGTGATGCTGGATTTGCCATGTACATCAATGGCAACGATGTCCTGACCTTTCAGGTCATCAATTTTGTCGATAACAAAATCCTGGAGTGCTTTACCCTGCAAGTGTTCCCCCTGGGTGCATGAAGATTGATAATCATAAAGAGCCTGACAGTATACCTGAACTGATGAAAAAGTCGGGTGAAATGTCTGTCGGCAGGCGTTCGTGGCGGGCTATCATCCCATCCCTCGCCGCGGATTGCATCGCCATTTTTGTAAAACAATTTCTGCAAACCGGCTTTGGCGGATGCTGCCTGGCAGCGGAGAATAACAGCCTGCTCTGGCCTGTCAATGGTCTGGCGGGAATTCTTCTTGCGGCTGCCAGACGGCCTGGCTATTTAATACCCGCAGGGTGGTGAAATCGTCGCGGATTTCGAGGAGGCTCCAGGCGCCATGGGCAATGGGAAAGTGCCACATCGCCGCCGCAGGCATCTGCAGCAGCAGGGCGGTCAGCAGGCTCAGGACGCCCTGATGGCCGACGATCAGCAGGTGGTCAAGATGGCGGCAGTCGGTCAGCGTTGGGATAAACTCGCTGACGCGGTGGGCAAAATTCTGAAAGCTTTCGCCGTTGGTGGGGGCCGCATGCTGCCAGTCGGCACACCAGGCGGCATAGTTTTCCGCATCTTCTCGCTGGAGGTCGCGATGATGACGCATCTCCCAGTCGCCGAAAAACATCTCATTGAGCGCGGGATGGCGCTTACGCGGAATAGCGCGGTCGCCAAGCAGCAGATCGGCCGTTGTCCCGGTCCGCGCCAGCTCGCTACAGAATACTTTATCGAAAGGCGCCAGGCGCAGCCGTTCGCCGAGCGCGCGCGCCTGAGCGACGCCGCGCGGCGTCAGGGGCGTTGGGGCATGGCCGCTGTATAACCCGGCAACGTTGGCTTCGGTTTCGCCATGGCGAACTAACCACAATTTCATGAACAGGCTCTGACAGGCGATGAAGAGATGGCGTTACGATAGCGCTTTTTTCGCGCCAGGCCCAGCCTGGGGTCAGCAATAGAGTCCCTGCTCGCGGATGTAATCCAGCACGGCGGCAGGCAGCATCTCGGCGCAGGACTCGCCGCGCTCAAGGCGCTGGCGGATGATCGTCGCGGAAATATCGAACCACGGCGTCTCAGCCAGGTAGATCACGCCGGAAGGGCGGTTATGCAGAGACTCCACGTCGTGGGTTAAATGGCGATCCAGCCAGCGCTGATCCGCTTCCTGCGCCATGGTCAGCGGGTAACCCGGGCGGCGGCAAACAATCAGGTGGACATTGTCGAGAATGGTTTCATAGTTGTGCCAGGTGGGAAAGGTCAGTAGCGAATCCTGGCCAATGATAAACGCCAGCGGTTTGCGCGGCCCCTGCTCCTGGCGCCACTCCTGCAGCGTTTGCGCCGTCCAGGAGGGGGTATCGCGCCGCAGTTCGCGTTCATCGAGCGTGAACAGCGGTTTATCGGCAATCGCCAGCTTCAGCATGTGCACGCGCTGGGCGCTGGTGGCTTCCGGCTGCGGCCGGTGCGGCGGGACGTTGTTAGGCATGATGATGACCTTGCTCAGGCCAATCTGATTCGCCAGGATCTCAACCGGCTTGAGGTGACCGTAATGCACCGGATCGAAGGTGCCGCCATAGATTGCCTGTAACTGAGTCATATCAACCATCAATAAAAACGTCCGCCAGGGCTTTGTGGCAGAGCAACAACGAAAGACTTTCCAGTTCGGGCCAGACGTCGTGCCCGTAATCCTGTTTAAAGGTGAGCTCCGCGCGGGTCAGAAGGGTCACCGCCTGGCGCAGCTGTTCCCCGCTCAGGCGCGTGAGGGCGTCGCTGAGCAGCTGACGGCGGTTTTGCCAGACCCGATGTTTATCAAACAGCGAGCGCAGCGGCGTGTGCGTCGCCTGGCGCTTGAGGGTAACCAGCAGCAGCAGCTCCCGCTGCAGAGTACGCAGCAGGATCGCCGGCTCGCAGCCTTCAAGGCGTAACTGCTGCAGGACGTGCAGCACGCGCTTACTTTTGCCTGCCAGTAGGGCATCGACCCAATGGTAAGGCGTAAAGTGCGCGGCATCGTTTACCGCTTGCTCAACGCGGGGCAGGGTTAGCTTACCGTCCGGCCAGAGCAGCGCCAGACGCTCCAGCGCCTGCGCCAGCGCCAGCAGATTGCCTTCGTAACAGTAGCACAGCAGCTGACTGGCCGCGTCGTCGAGCTGCAGCTGATGCTGTTTGGCACGGGCGGCCAGCCAGCGCGGCAGCTGCGCGTATTCCGGCGTCTGGCAACTGACCTGGACTGCGCGCTGAGCCAGGGCGGTGAGCCATGCGGCATTCTCCTGGGCTTTGGTCAGCTTATTTCCGCGAACTATCAGCAGCAGGTCGTCGTGCAGCAGGCCAACCAGCGTGGCGAGCTGTTCATTGATCGCCGCGTTGGGGCCGTTTTCCGGTAGGATCAACAGCAGGGTTTGCCGGCTGGCAAACAGGCTCATCGCCTGGCTTAAGGCGAAAATCGCCTGCCAGTCGGTGCTGTTGTCGATTGAAAAAGTATGGTGCTCGGTAAAGCCCTGCGCGGCAGCAGCTTCGCGAATGGCGTCCTGGCTTTCCTGCAACAGCAGGGGATCGTTGCCAAGCAGCAGATAGGCCGCGCGCAGCCCTTCAGTGAGCTGCGCGCGGAGCTGTTCCGGGTACAACCGAATCATCATTGACCCAGCGTGGTGGAGACGCGGTTACCCGAGGAAGCCGGCGCCGCGCTGCTGGCGACCGGTTTCTCTTCCTGCTGGGTTGCTTCAACATCCGCTACCTGAACGCTTGGCAGCTTACGAATCAGCTGTTCCGCCGCTTTGTCGTACATTTCCTGGATAATCATATCCTGCTCGGCGTCTTTCGCTAATGCCGCCTGCGGGTTATCAAAGAACGACCGATAGACCTTGGTGGTAATCGGATAGATATCGTGACCCGGGATCAGGACGCTGGCATGAACGGTCATGACCATCTGATACTCCGCCGTACGACCATCCTGGAACACCGATGCGGTATCTTTCTGAATCGACGAGCCATCGAGGCGCAGAGAAGGGACATCTTTACGCAGCGTGCTGGCGTCGATCAGTTCCACGCCGTTAAGACGCAGCTGATTACGTACCGCGCGGCTTAACGGGCCGTTCGGATCGCTCGACTGGAAAATCATGGTTTTCATGGTGGCGGGCACCTTGGTAGTGCTACGCAAATGCCAGCCACAGCCGGCGGTGACGAGCACCGCCAGAGATAACAACATTGTTACCAGATATCGCACGCTTCCTCCCGCGCTTAGCCAACGACCAGATTGAGCAGTTTACCCGGAACGTAAATCACTTTACGCACGGTTTTACCGTCGAGATATTTCGCCACCAGATGTTCCTGGCCGGCGCGCTCGCGAACCTGCTCTTCAGTTGCATCTACCGCAACGGTAATTTTACCACGAACTTTGCCATTGACCTGGACGACGACGAGGGTGCTGTCTTCCACCATCGCGCTCTCATCCGCTACCGGCCACGGCGCGTTGTCGATATCGCCTTCGCCGTTCAGCTCACGCCACAGGGTGAAGCTGGCGTGCGGAGTGAACGGGTTGAGCATACGCACCACCGCCAGCAGAGCTTCCTGCATCAGCGCACGATCCTGCTCATCTTCCTGCGGCGCTTTCGCCAGCTTGTTCATCAGCTCCATGATTGCCGCGATGGCGGTGTTGAAGGTCTGACGACGGCCGATGTCATCGGTCACTTTGGCGATGGTTTTGTGGATATCGCGACGCAGCGCTTTCTGATCTTCGCTCAGAGCCGCCACGTTCAGTGCCGCAACCTCTCCTTTAGTGGTGTGCTCGTAGACCAGTTTCCAGACGCGTTTCAGGAAGCGGTTCGCCCCTTCAACGCCAGATTCCTGCCACTCGAGGGTCATATCCGCCGGGGACGCAAACATCATGAACAGACGCACGGTATCCGCGCCGTAGCGCTCAACCATCACCTGCGGGTCGATGCCGTTGTTTTTCGACTTGGACATCTTACTCATGCCGGTGTACACCAGCTCGTGGCCCGCCGCGTCTTTGGCCTTCACGATGCGGCCTTTTTCGTCGCGCTCAACGATGGCGTCAACCGGGGAAACCCAGTTACGTTCGCCGTTTTCGCCCACATAGTAGAACGCGTCAGCCAGCACCATGCCCTGGCACAGCAGCTGTTTCGCCGGCTCATCGGAGTTCACCATGCCCGCGTCGCGCATCAGCTTATGGAAGAAGCGGAAGTAGAGCAGGTGCATGATGGCGTGTTCGATACCGCCGATGTAGATATCTACCGGCAGCCAGTAGTTGGCCGCTTTCGAATCCAGCATTCCTTCCTGATACTGCGGGCAGGTGTAGCGCGCATAGTACCAGGAGGATTCCATAAAGGTATCAAAGGTGTCGGTTTCGCGCAGCGCCGGCTGGCCGTTGACGGTGGTCTTGGCCCATTCAGGATCGGCTTTGATCGGGCTGGTGATGCCGTCCATGACCACGTCTTCCGGCAGGATCACCGGCAGCTGATCTTCCGGGGTCGGCAGCACGGTGCCATCTTCCAGGGTCACCATCGGGATCGGCGCGCCCCAGTAGCGCTGACGGGATACGCCCCAGTCGCGCAGACGGTAGTTAACTTTACGCTCGCCCACGCCCATGGCAGCCAGTTTGTCGGCAATGGCGTTGAAGCCCGCTTCATAATCAAGACCGCTGAACTCGCCGGAGTTAAACAGGACGCCTTTCTCGGTCAGCGCCTGCTCGGAGAGATCCGGCTCGGAGCCGTCGGCAGCGAGGATAACCGGCTTAATGTTCAGACCGTACTTGCTGGCGAACTCGTAGTCGCGCTGGTCGTGACCCGGAACGGCCATTACCGCGCCGGTGCCGTATTCCATCAGCACAAAGTTTGCCGCCCAGACCGGAATTTCTTCACCGGTCAGCGGATGAATGGCTTTAAAGCCGGTATCGACGCCTTTTTTCTCCATCGTCGCCATGTCGGCTTCGGCCACTTTGGTATTGCGGCACTCGTCGATAAAGGTGGCCAGCGCCGGATTGTTCGCCGCAGCCTGCTGCGCCAGCGGGTGACCCGCCGCGACGGCCAGGTAGGTACAACCCATAAAGGTGTCCGGACGGGTGGTGTAGACAGTCAGTTTGTCAGCGTAGTCGTTGACGTCAAAGGAGATTTCTACCCCTTCCGAACGGCCGATCCAGTTGCGCTGCATGGTCTTCACGGTGTCCGGCCAGTGGTCCAGCTTATCCAGATCGTTCAGCAGTTCATCGGCGTAGGCGGTGATTTTAATAAACCACTGCGGGATCTCTTTACGCTCGACCTTGGTATCGCAGCGCCAGCAGCAGCCGTCGATAACCTGTTCGTTGGCCAGCACGGTCTGGTCATTCGGGCACCAGTTCACTGCGGAGGTTTTTTTGTACACCAGGCCTTTTTTGTACAGCTCGGTGAAGAACTTCTGCTCCCAGCGGTAGTATTCCGGGGTGCAGGTCGCCAGCTCGCGGCTCCAGTCATAGCCGAAGCCCAGCATTTTTAGCTGGTTTTTCATGTAGGCGATGTTGTCGTAGGTCCACGGCGCTGGCGCGGTGTTGTTTTTCACCGCCGCCCCTTCTGCCGGCAGACCGAACGCATCCCAGCCGATCGGCTGCAGGACGTTTTTGCCCAGCATGCGCTGGTAGCGGGCAATCACGTCGCCGATGGTGTAGTTACGCACGTGACCCATGTGTAGTCGACCAGAAGGATAAGGAAGCATCGACAGGCAGTAATACTTCTCTTTGCTCTCGTCTTCAGTTACTTCAAATGTACGATTTTCGTCCCAGTGAAGCTGGACTTTCGATTCTATCTCTTCCGGGCGGTATTGCTCTTGCATGGCAGCCAGTGGTCCTGTTTTCAATACAGCTACAAAGTGTAGCCAATGGATGTGTTATTTCAGATCGGCATAGCATAGCCCAAACGCCCACGTCAAAACAGCTTTTCGCACATCAACATCGGCAAAAGCTGCGCAGATTATTTCGCGACTCTGTGGCTTGTCAGACACAGCGGGAGAGGAATAAGGTCTATTATCAGAAGACGTTAACCCCACCGGAGGCGAAATGATGAACAAGGTTGCTCAATATTACCGTGAACTGGTCTCCTCGCTCAGCGAACGGCTCCGCCATGGAGAGCGCGATATCGACGCGCTGGTGACGCAGGCGCGGGAAAAAATCGTCCGCGCCGGCGATCTGACGCAGAGCGAGATCGAGTCGGTGATTGCGGCGGTCAAGCGCGACCTAGAGGAGTTTGCCCGCAGCTACGAAGAGAGTCACGAAGACGAGAGCGACAGCGTGTTTATGCGGGTGATCAAAGAGAGCCTGTGGCAGGAGCTGGCTGATATCACCGACAAAACCCAGCTCGAGTGGCGGAAAGTCTTTCAGGATCTGAATCACCACGGCGTGTACCACAGCGGCGAAGTGGTCGGTCTGGGCAACCTGGTCTGCGAGAAGTGCCACTATCACCTGGCGGTATACACCCCGGACGTGCTGCCGCGCTGTCCAAAATGTGGCCACGATCAGTTCCAGCGTCGGCCCTTCGAGCCCTAAGCGTGCGAAAAACGATGCGCGAGGCTTCGCGCATCGTGGTTTGTCTTATTTCACCGTGTTGACTTCGGTGCTCTTGAAATACTGTTTTCCACCCATGTCGCTAACATATTTCTGCGATGAGTTCAGTACCAGCTTGTCAGCAGTTAACGTCCCGACTCCGCATTTCGCCAGGCCCAGTATGCCGCAACTTTTACCACCATTGACCACTTTGGTGGCGGTTAACGTCATGTTGCCGCCCGCGCTGAGGGTTGAATAATTGTAGATCGCGCCTTTATTTTTGGTATTTAAGATCAGGTCGCCGGTGCTGCTGATCTGCCCTTCGTTGGTGATATCTGAGTAGGTCGTGATTGAAATATTTTTGGCAGTAATATTGCCATAATTATTCACTACGCCGTGATCGGTGGTGATATCGGCGGCATTCATATAACCATTTTGGTTCAGCCAGTAGCTGTGGGCGGTAATGGCATTGGTTGCCTCAATACGACCACTGCTGCTTTGCGCCAGCGTGCCATTGGTCTGCAGATTGATATTTTCGCCGGTGATATTGCCGAGGTTATAGATCTCGCCCGTATTGGCGCTGCCGTCCTGTGTAAGCGACTGAATGGTGGTTTGGCCAGTAGAGTTAATATTGCCGGTGTTTTTAAAGCTGTCGCCGACAAACGTCAGGCTGGTGTGTTTGGCGCTGATTTTGCCTTCATTGAGGAAATCACCGATTGCCGTGGCGGCAATCTGGTTATTTGACAGCAGGGAGGCTTTTTCTTCGTTGCGGATTTTCCCGCCGCTGGTCAGGCTTAATCCACTGGTGCCGGTCATCGTGCCTGAGTCGCCGTTGGTGATGTTGCCGTTAGCGGTGGCAATCAGCTGGCCGCCGGAGAGAGAACCGATGTTAACGATATAATCGCCACTGGAGAGCATTAAATAATAGGCGCCGGCGATGCTACCGTCATTGGTGATGCCCGTGACGGTGGAAACCTGGCTCAGCAAACCTTTGCCCGTTATTGACCCTTTGTTCAGCAAATTACCGTTGCTGGTGAGCATCAGCGTGCCGTTGGAGATAATAGAACCCTTATTACGTACGCCAAAGCCGATATTATTGCCAACCATGCTGATGCTGTTGGCCTCAATGCCGCCAAGGCTGCTGACGTCGATGCTGTACTGCGGGTTAACCGTCATCTGGATCAGGGTGGCCTTTTTACCGGCGGAGGTCACCGAGCCAGAGCTGTTATCCATGGTGAAGTTGCCCGCGCTGACCAGGGCGTTGTTGGCCTGCACTTTACCGTTAATCTTAATCGCGTCGGCGAGCAGAACCGCGTAGCCGTTGGCGGCGTTCATGCCATTTTCGCCGATGGTGAGGGTGCCTCCCGTTACGGTATAGCTGCCGATGGCGCCATCGTCGGTCATATTAACCTTGCCGGTGGTCAGGATAGCCTTGTTGGTATTAACAAAGCTACAGCCGGAACAGGTGATGCCGTTCGGGTTGGCGATTACCACATCCGCTTTCTGACCGTTGACTTCGATAAAGCCCTTCAGGCTACTGGCGTTTTTGGAGGTCACCTCGTTCAAAATCACCGAAGCGCTGCCGGCGGTCAGATTATTGTTGCGGGCGATATTGCCAAATGTGCTGTGGCTGACATCATCGCCGCTGTTATTAAGGATGGTGCCATTGGTGCCGACGTTGAAGTCGCGGTACAGGTTATGGGAGACACCGGCGGCGTTCGGCTTTTCAATATCGATAACCGTGGCGCCGGAAGAGTGCGTATAGCTTGTGGGGTCGGCATAAACTACCGACGAGGTTAATACTGCCGCCAGTGCGACATAAGAAGCCTTAAACTTAAACATTTTCTTTATTCCTTTAAATAATGATTAATAAATAATGTAAATATGACGAGTCAATAATGTGCGAATTAATACCTCCACTGTAATGAAAAGCCCATATTCAGGGCGTCGCTATGAAACTTATCCGGTTTACTCAGCGGGGTACTAATAAACAGATCGTACTGCGTTGACCATAGCTGACCGCGCAGCCCGCTGACGGCGCCGGAGAGCACTTTGCCTTTTTGATATAGATCGGCGCCGATAAGACGGCCTATATCCGCGCCCAAATAGAATTGCCGCTCGTGGGTGGCCAGATCCCAGATAAAATCGTTGCGCCAGTACCATCCCTGATTGCCGGACAGGCTGTTTTCACCGTCAAAACCGCGCACGCTCCAGCGGCTGCCAATATTGAATTTATTATCGGAAGCGAGTTTGTCCGGGCTGAACTGGGCGCTGAGGCGGGGAGCCCAGGTAAATTTGTCGCCGGTGGCGTCAAATTTCATCATTGCCTGCAGATTACCATGCACAATCCGCGACAGCGGGCTATACAGCCCGGCCTGCTCTTCCGGCGTTGCTGTCGAGCTGAGCCACGGCAGGCTGCGCTGGATGCCGATGCTGGCATCAACAATCTTTTTGTTAAAGTAGTGCTGGTGGTTGAGGGTGAATTCCCATGAGGGGTTCTGCTTGCGCATCACCAGTAGCTCACTGCCGCCGAAGTAATAATGCGAGGTGCTCTTGGCGATCCGCAGGTCAGCGGTGGTTTTTTGCTGCCGGGTGTGGGAGAGCAGACGACTCAGCGTGGCGCTGTAGTAGCGATTTTTACTCTTATAATCCATCGTCGACCAGTTGCCGTTAAACTGCTGACGATACTGGCTGTATGCCCCGTAGGCGCTTAGTGTCCAGTAGCCAAAGGGAATGGAGTAATACAGGCTGCCGTTGTGGTTGCCGTCGTTATGCTGATTGAATTCAATATCGCCCCCGCCGGAAAGGTACAGGATATCGTTGAGGGTGGTCAGGTCATAGAGATAGAGGGCCCCCCCGGCCTGGTAGCGTCCGCTGGCTTTGCTGCCGGCGTCGTCAAGCCAGGCGCCAAGCTGCCATTTTTTCGCCAGGCTGCGGGCGATCTGGATATCGCTTTCTCCCTCGTGTTGGCCCGGCAGCAGTTTCATGTGCGCGGTGGCGCCGGGCAGACGCTGCAGGTTGGCCATCCCTTGCTCAAGGTCGCTTAAGCGCAGGATAGTACCGGAAGAGGTGGGTAGGGAATTCCACAGGCGGGTGGTGTCCGAGCCGTCGGCATAGTCGATAGCGCCCACTTTGCCATAGTGCAGCGTGAACCTGAGTATGCCGTGCTCCAGCGACTGGGAGGGCACATCAATCAGCGAGGTGATGTAGCCTTGCGCGATCAGCTCATTTTGCAAGGTATAGGCCAGCAGGCGAATGCCTTCGCTACCCAGACAGCGTCCCTGCGCCTGCCGTGCGGTTTTCGCCAGTAATTTCCGGGTGAGCGCCTGGTTATCGGAGTCGATATCGACCCGGTTGATCAATTTGCAATGCGTCTCCTCAGGAAAAGGGATTCCCTGCGGCGTCACGCGCTGTTGTGAAGACTGAAAATCCTGTTGCTGCGGCGCCAGCGCCTCCTGGCGGGCTTTATCCTGCTCCGTCTGGTGAGTAGAAGAGGCCAATGGCGCGGCCCCGGCGGCTGAGGTGCCCGCCAGCGTGATAAACAGCAGCCCGGTGAGCGTGCGAGATCGAATTAACATGAAGCAATATCCATTTGTTTCATTGGTTTGGTGGCGCATCCATTATTCTGCGAGCGGCAGAGAATATTGATGGCCTTTATTTCGGCGCAGGCGAGGTCAGGCAAGAATATTACATTCAATTAATAAAATAATCGTGCGACGAACCTGTTACGAGGCGTTATATGCTAGCGGCGGTGGCAAGGCCGGTCCACGAATTCATTATTGAATTCTTTATGAATTGATCGATTTAATAAATAAGTTCAGCTTTTATCGCCCAGGTTTATTGGGTACGTAAATGATAGTAGCGATAATCCGCCGCATAAATAACATTGGCGAATAATATGGCGGAAAAGATTAACTGCGCATACCGGGCGGTATGCGCAGAGAAAAACCATTAATGGAGTATTTTGGCGAGGAAATCTTTGGCACGCTCGGATTGCGGATTGGCAAAGAAGGCCTCTTTATCGGCATCCTCGACAATCTTCCCTTCATCCATAAAGATCACCCGGTTCGCCACCTTGCGGGCAAAGCCCATCTCATGGGTCACGACCATCATGGTCATCCCCTCGTTGGCCAGTTCGACCATAACGTCCAGCACCTCGTTAATCATCTCCGGGTCAAGCGCTGAGGTGGGCTCATCAAACAGCATGGCGATCGGGTCCATACACAGGGCTCGGGCAATGGCCACGCGCTGCTGCTGGCCGCCGGAGAGTTGCGCCGGGTATTTTTCCGCATGCGCCGCCAGGCCAACGCGCTCCAGCAACTTGAGGCCTTTCTTGCGCGCTGAGGCTTTATCGCGGTTAAGCACTTTGACCTGCGCCAGCGTCAGGTTGTCGATAATCGACAGATGCGGGAACAGTTCAAAATGCTGAAACACCATGCCGACGTGCGAGCGCAGTTTAGCCAGGTTGGTCTTTTTATCGTTAACCACGGTGCCATCGACAATAATCTGCCCCTGCTGTACCGGCTCAAGGCCGTTCACAGTCTTAATCAGCGTGGATTTACCGGAGCCTGACGGCCCGCAGACCACCACGACTTCGCCTTTTTTCACTTCCGTGGAGCAATCGGTCAGCACCTGAAAGTGACCATACCATTTTGAAACGTTTTTCAGGGTAATCATTACACAGTCCTTTTCTTCAACCAGCTGACCAACAGCGAGGCGCTGAGGCTAATCACAAAATAGACGCCGCCCGCGAACAGGATCATTTCGACCTGGGTTCCGTCACGCTCGCCAATGGTGGAGGCGGTACGGAAGAAGTCGGCGAGACTCAATACATACACCAGCGAGGTATCCTGGAACAGGACGATCCCCTGGGTTAGCAGCAGCGGCACCATGGCGCGGAAGGCCTGCGGCAGGATCACCAGCCGCATTGACTGCCAGTGGGTCATCCCCAACGCCAGCGCGGCGCTGGACTGGCCGCGGGAGATGCTCTGAATGCCGGCGCGGATAATCTCTGAATAGTAGGCGGCTTCGAACATCGAAAACGCCACCATCGCCGAGATCAGGCGAATATCCGTTTTCGGCGACAGTCCCAGCACGTTCTGCAGGAAGCCCGGGACAATCAGGTAGAACCACAGCAGGACCATCACCAGTGGGATTGAGCGGAATACGTTGACGTAGGATTTAGCAAACCAGGCCAGCGGCAGAAAGCTGGACAGGCGCATAACCGCCAGCAGGGTGCCCCAGACGATGCCGACCACGATGGCGATCACCGTAATCTTAAGGGTGATCACCAGCCCTGCCAGCAGATAGGGCATGGAGGGAACGATCGAACTCCAGTCAAAATCGTACATTATTTGCCTCCCATATTGCCAGGCAGGCGAACCTTACGCTCGACCACATACATAATCAGCATAATCACCGCGTTGATGAAAACATAGGCCAGGGTGATGGCGGTAAAAGACTCCCAGGCATGAGCGGAGTAGTCCAGCAGTTTGCCCGCCTGCGCGGCCATATCGGCCAGACCGATGGTGGAGGCGATGGCCGAGTTTTTCACCAGGTTCATCATCTCCGAGGTCATCGGCGGCACGATAACGCGGTAGGCGTTCGGCAGCAGCACGTAGCGGTAGGTTTGCGGCAGGGTCAGGCCCATCGCCAGGCCGGCGTTCTTCTGCCCGCGCGGCAGCGACTGGATGGCGGCGCGTACCTGCTCGCAGACGCGAGCGGCGGTAAACAGCCCCAGGCACAGCATGGAGGAGACAAAGAATTGAATGTTTGGGTCCAGCTCCGATTTAAACCACATGCCGATATTTTCCGGCAGGAACTCCGGCACCACCAGGTACCAGGTAAAGAACTGCACGATCAGCGGCACGTTGCGAAACAGTTCGACATAGCAGGTGCCAATGCCCGAGAGGAAGCGATTGGGTACCGTGCGTAAAATGCCGAACAGTGAGCCGACGAGAAAAGCGATGATCCAGGCCGAGATGGAGAGGGCGACGGTGATTTGAAAACCGCTCCACAGCCAGCCCAGGTAGGTAGTGTTGCCGAAGGGGGCCTGTTGCAGGAATATCCCCCAGTTCCAGTCTATTGACATACATGACTCCTGGAAAAAAAAGGGTAGCCATTGCTACCCTCGAAGACGGTTGTCCAGCTTGTTTCGGTATTCGCGGCGGCTGGGGAACGACCAGCCGCCGTATAGTCTGTCCGTGCTGTGACAATCATCGGGAGGGCAGGATATCCCGCCCCTGGTTGTTATAATTAGTTCAGTGCTTTGTCGTTAGGTGATTTGAACAGCGCTTTCATGTCGTCCGACAGCTCGAAGTTGAGGTTAAGATTTTTTGGCGGAATCGGGTTTTTGAACCATTTGTCAAACCACTTCTCCGCTTCGCCAGAGGTCTGAGCCTGGGCGACGGTTTCATCAACCAGCGCCTTGAACGTCGGATCGTCCTTCCGCAGCATGCAGCCATAGGCTTCCTTCGACTGCGGGGTGCCGACGATTTCCCAGTTATCCGGTTTCTTCGCCTTGGCGCGTTCGCCAGCCAGCAGGGCATCATCCATCATAAAGGCCACGGCGCGTCCGCTCTCCAGGGTGCGGAAAGAGTCGCCATGATCTTTGGCGCTGATAATGCGCATATTCATTTTTTTCTCATCGTTCAGCTTATGCAGCAGGATCTCTGAGGTGGTTCCGGAGGTGACGACGACCGCTTTATCCTTCAGGTCCGGAAAATCTTTGATCGGACCGCCTTTCTTCACCAGCAGACGGGTACCGACCACGAAGATGGTATCGGAGAAGGCCGCCTGTTTCTGGCGCTCAAGGTTGTTGGTGGTTGAGCCGCACTCGAAATCAAAGGTGCCATTCTGCAGCAACGGGATACGGTTCTGCGAGGTGACCGGGATCAGTTTGACCTGCAGATCGGGTTTGTTCAGTTTTTTCTTGATGGCATCGACGATGGCGTTGGAATAATCCTGAGAGTAGCCCACAACCTTCTGCTGGTTATCGTAGTAAGAGAACGGGACCGAAGATTCACGATGGCCGACAACGATAACCCCGTTTTTGGCGATCTTATCCAGGGTGTTCTGGCCAGCCGCCGGGGCAGCATCTTCCGCCTGCGCCAGACCAGCGGTCATTCCCATTACCAGCATTGCCGTGGCCAGTTTACGTAATTGCATATCCAACTCCTTATCCGCAGCGTCAGCGACGCTATTGATACCCATTGTGATTGTGTGTGTTGTTATTGGGGGCACGCGTCCACGTGCCGCATTTGTATGTGTTTGTTAGCATTTAGTTTGGCTTAATGTAAAGATTTTGCTGCTTTATTGTTTATTTTTGCGAAGCGCTCCGCACCAATCGGAGGCAAATATCTTCCATTGCACCAAAATAGCGCGACCACCGAACGTTTCTGGTGCAACCTGGTTGCACTGGGTCGGACGATGCCGCTACCAGGTTAAATAAAGCAATGACTGTGCCAGAGTGGCAGATGATGGGAAGAAAAAGCCGGCGACGGGCGTCGCCGGCGGAGAAACTTATCGGCGACGCTGGCGCAGGCTCATCAGCAGCGCGGCGAAACCAAACAGCGCCGTCAGCGCCCATAGCGGCCAGTTGCCGGTGCGGGCGTAAGGGGTTAAGCCGCTGGTGGGGGTCACGGTGGTGGTCAACACCTCGCGGGTAAACTGCGGGATCATCTTCTGGATCTCGCCGCGCGGGCCGATCACCGCAGTAATGCCGTTGTTGGTGCTGCGCAGCAGCGGGCGGGCCAGCTCCAGGGCGCGCATTCGCGCCATCTGGAAGTGTTGCCACGGGCCGATGGACTTGCCGAACCAGGCGTCGTTGGAGATGGTCAGCAGGAAGTCGGTGTCCGGCCGGAAGTTATCCCGCACCTGTTCCCCGAGGATTATCTCGTAGCAGATGGCCGCGGTCAGCTTCAGGTTATGCGCCATCAGCTGCGGCTGCACGTAGGGGCCGCGGCTGAAGGAGGACATCGGCAGGTCAAAGAACGGCGCCAGCGGACGCAGAATCGACTCCAGCGGTACAAACTCGCCGAACGGCACCAGATGGTTCTTGTTGTAGCGGTTGGTCGAGTCGTAGCGGTACGGGTTATCTTTGCCGAGAGTAATGATGGTGTTGTAGGTATCGTAACGGTTCTGCTTGTTGAGACGCGCATCGACAATGCCGGTGATCAGCGAGCTGTCTTTTGCGCGCAGCAGATCGTCCATCATGCTGAGGAACTGCTGCTGGTTGATCTCCAGATCCGGGATCGCCGATTCAGGCCAGATAATCAGCTGCGAGTGGCCGATATGCGGCTGGGTCAGCGCCAGGTAGGTTTTCAGGGTATTGACCAGCTGCTTTTCGTCCCATTTCATGGCCTGTGGGATATCGCCTTGCACCAGCGAGACCTGGGTCGCGCGCGCCGGCAGCAGCTGATACCACTGGATATAGCGCAGCGGGAAGGGCAGGGCGAACAGCAGCGCGGCAATCGCCAGCGGCTTCCAGTTGCGCTGGACGAGGGCCAGGGCCAGCAGGCCGCTGACTACCATCAGCAGGAAGTTAATCGCCTCGACGCCCATCACCGGCGCGAGACCTTTCAGCGGGCCGTCAATCTGGCTGTAGCCGAACTGTAGCCACGGAAAGCCGGTCAGCACCCAGCCGCGCAGGAACTCGGTGATTTGCCAGACGACAGGGGCAGCGATAGCCATCCGTATCCAGTTAGTTTTAGGCCACAGACGGGCGAGCAGGCCGGCAAACAGGCCGGTGTAGAGCGAGAGATAGGCCGCCAGCAGAACGACGAGGAAGACGTTAACCGGGCCGGGCATTCCGCCAAACTGCGCGATGCTGACATAGACCCAGTTGATACCCGTGCCGAACAGCCCGAGTCCCCAGAAATAGCCGATCCCGGCGCTTTGCAGCGGGCGTCGGTTGAGGGTTAACGCCTGCAGACCGATCAGCGAAACGATAGCCGCTGGCCAGAAGTCATAAGGTGAAAAAGCCAGCGTTCCGCTGGCTCCAAACAACAGCGCCAGCAACAGACGTATGCGCTGGCGTTCAAGAAGAGAGGCAAATACCATTTAGGTTAATCGTCCCGTTAATTAACGCCTGCTGCTACAGGCTATTCTTTTTGCCAGCCGGACGCGGGGCACCTACAACCGTGTATGACTCGCGGTCTCCCGGCTGGCCATTTCAGCGCTACCGCTTACTCTTCCAGCTTCGGCTGGGGAGCGTCATCGGGCAGCTTTACATGCACCTGAATGATACGACGACTATCTGCC
Organism: Klebsiella pneumoniae; assembly: GCF_000742135.1. Lineage (GTDB taxonomy): Bacteria > Pseudomonadota > Gammaproteobacteria > Enterobacterales > Enterobacteriaceae > Klebsiella > Klebsiella pneumoniae. Next base: position 1,283,394 of record NZ_KN046818.1, read on the forward strand.
ATTGCTACCTTGAATTGGTAACCATCAATGTCGATAGATTCGCCGCGGGCCGGCAGATGGCCGAAGGCCTGCATCACCAGCCCGCCAATGGTATCCACTTCTTCATCGCTAAAGTGCGTGTCGAAGGCCTCGTTGAAGTCTTCGATGGAGGCCAGGGCGCGCACCGTCCAGGTGTGGCGACTCAGCTGGCGGAAATCGATATCTTCTTCTTCGTCGTACTCGTCTTCAATTTCCCCGACGATGAGCTCAAGGATATCCTCGATGGTCACCAGGCCAGAGACGCCGCCGAATTCGTCAATAACGATCGCCATATGATAGCGCTGTGAGCGAAACTCTTTCAGCATGCGGTCGACCCGCTTGCTTTCCGGGACGACAACCGCCGGCCGTAACACTTTTTCCATGCTGAAGGCTTCGGCGTCGCTGCGCATAAACGGCAGCAGATCCTTGGCCATCAGAATCCCTTCGATGTGATCTTTATCTTCACTGATGACCGGGAAACGCGAGTGGGCGGATTCGATGATGACATCCAGGCACTCGTCCAGCGTCTGGTTGCGTTTCAGGGTTATCATTTGTGAACGGGGGATCATAATGTCGCGGACCCGCTGGTCGGCGATATCCATTACCCCTTCGAGCATGTCACGCGTATCTTCATCGATAAGGTCGTTTTGCCCGGAATCACGGATCAGCGCCAGCAGTTCATCGCGGTTTTTCGGTTCCCCGTGAAAAAGCTGGCTGAGTAACAGGGAGAAAAATCCCTTTTTGCTGTTTACTGTGTCACTACTGTGTGAATTGTCGTCGCTCATGGCGTCGTTTGGGTTCTCATGTTGATTTAACTGTCGCTCGTCGCGCGTAAACTCAGCGCCGGACGGCATGGGTTGCCTGACTTTCTGGCAGGTAAAACGCAGAAACAGCGGCCGGATGAGGCGCAAGCACCGCCATCCGGCTGGGCGCTATTCCGCAATCTTCTCGGAAATGTACGGGTCCTCATAGCCCAGAGCAAGCATTATCTCTGTTTCAAGGCCTTCCATCTCTTCCGCTTCGTCGTCTTCGATATGATCGTAGCCCAGCAGATGCAGGCTACCGTGCACCACCATATGCGCCCAGTGCGCCTCCAGCGGCTTACCTTGCTCGCTGGCTTCTTGTTCTACCACCTGACGGCAGATGATCAGATCGCCGAGCAGCGGCATTTCAATTCCCGGCGGCGCTTCAAACGGGAAGGAGAGGACGTTGGTCGGCTTATCCTTGCCGCGATAGGTCAGGTTCAGCTCATGGCTTTCTGCAACGTCGACCAGACGAATCGTTAACTCTGACTCCTCCTGAAACGGCGGAATGACGGCGTCGACCCAGCGTTGGAAAAGGGCTTCGTCCGGCAGGCCGCTGGTCTCTTCGCAGGCCAGCTGTAAATCGAGGATCACCTGACTCATTTTTGCACCTGTTCCTGGGCTTCGCGTTTGCGCTCGGCGGCCAGCTCTGCTTTACGTTTCTGATCTGCGGCTTCCCATGCCTCATAGGCGTTCACGATGCGGGCGACCACCGGATGGCGCACCACGTCTTCGCTATGGAAGAAGTTAAAGCTGATCTCATCGACTTCCGCCAGCACTTCGATGGCATGGCGCAGACCGGATTTGGTGCTGCGTGGCAGGTCAATCTGCGTGATGTCGCCGGTGATCACCGCCTTGGAGTTAAAGCCGATGCGGGTCAGGAACATCTTCATCTGTTCGATGGTGGTGTTCTGGCTTTCATCAAGAATGATAAAGGCGTCATTCAGCGTCCGTCCGCGCATATAGGCCAGCGGGGCCACTTCGATGACGTTACGCTCAATCAGCTTCTCCACTTTCTCAAAGCCGAGCATCTCAAACAGCGCGTCATACAGCGGGCGCAGATACGGGTCGACCTTCTGGCTCAGATCGCCGGGCAGGAAGCCGAGCTTTTCGCCTGCCTCGACGGCCGGACGGGTCAGCAGAATACGGCGGATCTCCTGGCGCTCCAGCGCATCGACCGCCGCCGCCACCGCCAGATAGGTTTTACCCGTACCCGCCGGACCCACGCCGAAAGTGATGTCGTGATCGAGGATATTGGCGATGTACTGCGCCTGGTTCGGCGTACGCGGTTTGATTACCCCGCGCTTGGTCTTGATATTGACGGCTTTACCGTACTCAGGCACGCTTTCGGCGCTCTGCTCCAGTACGCGCGCTTCCTTGATCGCCAGGTGGATCTGCTCTGGTTCAATATCCTGAATCTGACCGCGCATTGGCGCTGTGTCGACATACAGGCTGCGCAGAATATCGGCGGCAGCGTGCACGCACAGGGCGCGACCGGTCAGCTTAAAGTGATTGTCACGGCGGTTGATCTCAATGCCTAACCGACGCTCCAGCTGTTTAATGTTGTCGTCAAACGGGCCGCACAGGGCTAACAGGCGTGCGTTATCCGCTGGCTCCAGGGTAATCTCACGAGTGTCTATGTTCAAACTATTCCTCTTTACGCAGGTGGCCGGACGCGGCGCGTGGCCGGCTAATCAGGAAATTATTTACGTCACAGGAAAATGGCGCAAGCATTGCTGTAGATATAGGGACGGAGAGAGGAATTACAAGGCCTGCCGGAACCGACAGGCCTGAAGGGATCATGGCTGGTAAATTCCCACGCCAAGATCGTTCTCTTTACGGGTGCGGGCAATCACTGATTCGGGTGATTCAGCGATACGCAGACCCATCTCCGCTTCGGTGCGCACGATTTTACCGCGCAGCGAGTTGGTATATACATCGACGATTTCGACATCGACAAACTTACCGACGAGGTCCGGGGTACCTTCGAAGTTGACCACCCGGTTATTCTCCGTACGTCCGGAAAGCTCCATGATGTTCTTACGCGAGGTGCCTTCCACCAGGATGCGCTGTACCGTGCCGAGCATGCGACGGCTCCAGGCCATCGCCTGCTGGTTAATGCGTTCCTGCAGGATATACAGACGCTGTTTTTTGTCCGCCTCCGGCACGTCGTCGACCATATCGGCCGCCGGGGTGCCCGGGCGAGCGGAGAAGATAAAGCTGTAGCTCATATCGAAATTGACGTCGGCGATGAGCTTCATGGTCTTTTCGAAATCTTCCGTGGTTTCGCCGGGGAAGCCGACGATAAAGTCGGAGCTTATCTGAATATCCGGGCGCGCTTCACGCAGCTTGCGAATAATCGCTTTATACTCCAGCGCGGTATGGGTGCGTCCCATCAGGTTCAGCACACGGTCGGAGCCACTCTGCACCGGCAGGTGCAGGAAGCTCACCAGCTCCGGCGTATCGCGATAAACGTCGATGATATCGTCGGTAAATTCGATCGGGTGGCTGGTGGTGAAGCGAATGCGGTCGATGCCGTCGATGGCGGCGACCAGGCGCAGCAGGTCGGCAAAGCTGCCGGTGGTGCCGTCGTAATTCTCACCGCGCCAGGCGTTAACGTTCTGCCCCAGCAGATTGACCTCACGCACGCCCTGCGCCGCCAGCTGGGCGATTTCAAACAGGATATCGTCGCACGGACGGCTAACTTCTTCTCCGCGGGTATACGGCACGACGCAGTAGGTGCAGTATTTATTGCAACCTTCCATAATCGAGACAAAGGCGGTCGGCCCTTCGGCGCGCGGCTCTGGCAGGCGATCGAATTTTTCAATTTCCGGGAAGCTGATATCAACTACCGGACTGCGGTTGCCGCGCACGGAGTTAATCATCTCCGGCAGGCGGTGCAGGGTTTGCGGCCCGAAAATAATATCGACATAGTGCGCGCGCTGGCGAATATGGTCGCCTTCCTGGGAAGCCACGCAGCCGCCGACGCCAATAATCAGGTCCGGGTTCTTCTCTTTCAGCAGCTTCCAGCGGCCAAGCTGATGGAAAACTTTTTCCTGGGCCTTCTCACGAATTGAGCAGGTATTGAGCAACAGCACATCTGCTTCTTCCGCCACTTCGGTCAGTTGATACCCATGTGTCGCATCCAGCAGATCGGCCATCTTTGATGAATCATACTCGTTCATCTGACAGCCCCAGGTTTTAATATGGAGTTTTTTTGTCATTGACTTGCTCATGCTCAGTAATAGATATCCAAAACGCGGGGATATATACAGGGTGAATTTCGCATTCCAGGGCGCGTATTGTAATGCTTTGGTCGCCCCCTGACCAGTGCGAGCGTTATCGCCGCAAGAGGGCGAAAAATCCGGTAAACTTAACGGATTCTGCTTTAAGGATAATAGCCATGACAATTCACGTAACAGATGTCGCCATCGTGGGCGGCGGCATGGTCGGCGGCGCCCTGGCGTTAGGGCTGGCGCAACAGGGATTTACCGTGACGGTGCTTGAGAAAGCGGCGCCACCGGCGTTCGATCCGGCATCCGCCCCGGATGTGCGGATCTCGGCGATCAGCGCGGCTTCGGTCGGCCTGCTGAAGAGTCTCGGCGTCTGGGATGCCATACGGGCGATGCGCGTCCACGCTTATCGCCGTCTGGAGACCTGGGAGTGGGAGAGCGCGCACGTCGCCTTCGACGCCGCGGAGCTCAAGCTGCCGGAGCTGGGCTATATGGTCGAGAACAAGGTTCTGCAATGGGGCCTGTGGCAAGCGCTGGCGGCGCATGAGGCGGTTACCCTGCGCGTCGGTAGCGAACTGAAAACGATGCAGCGCGGCGAGACGCAGACGGCGTTGCATTTGCGCGAGGGGGAGACGATCCACGCCCGGCTGGTTATCGGCGCCGACGGCGCTAACTCCCAGGTGCGGGAGATGGCCGGCATCGGCGTGCACGCCTGGCAATATCAGCAGTCCTGTATGCTGATCAGCGTCGAATGCGCCGACGATCCCGGCGACAGCACCTGGCAGCAGTTTACTCCCAGCGGCCCACGCGCCTTCCTGCCGCTGTTCGACCACTGGGCCTCGCTGGTCTGGTACGACGCCCCGGCGCGGATCCGTCAGCTGCAGAGCATGACCATGGCGCAGCTCCAGCAGGAGATCGCCAGTCACTTTCCGGCGCGGCTGGGACGGGTGACGCCGCAGGCGGCCGGCGCCTTCCCGCTCACCCGGCGTCATGCGCTGCAGTATGTTCAGCCCGGCCTGGCGCTGGTGGGCGATGCGGCGCACACCATTCATCCACTGGCGGGGCAGGGGGTTAACCTTGGCTATCGTGATGTCGATGCCCTGCTGGAGATCCTGGCGGAAGCGCGCGGCCGCGGCGAAGACTGGGCCAGCCTGCCGGTGCTGAAGCGCTACCAGGCGCGGCGGCGAGCGGATAATTTTATCATGCAGTCGGGGATGGATCTGTTTTATGCCGGTTTCAGCAATGACCTGGCGCCGGTGCGGATGCTGCGTAATATTGGCCTGATGGCGGCTGAACGCGCCGGGGGGCTGAAGCGTCAGGCGCTGAAGTATGCCTTAGGCTTGTAAAACCGGCTTCCCGGGCAGAGGCGTAGCGGAGAGCGCCTGCCCGGCAGTCAGTACGGAGTAAGCATGTCAGGACGCCAATAGCAAAAAAGCCCACCGAAGTGAGCTTTTTTGCATTGAAATGGCTGGGGTACGAGGATTCGAACCTCGGAATGCCGGAATCAGAATCCGGTGCCTTACCGCTTGGCGATACCCCAATTGTCTGTTGCGCTTGACCGTAACTACGCCGGTTGAGGGCAACAGTGCGTTCACTGCTGAACGATTTTTAAATTTGGCTGGGGTACGAGGATTCGAACCTCGGAATGCCGGAATCAGAATCCGGTGCCTTACCGCTTGGCGATACCCCAACAAATTGTTTGCGGATTTATCGATGCGTATCGATACGTCCAGAATTTGGTGGCTACGACGGGATTCGAACCTGTGACCCCATCATTATGAGTGATGTGCTCTAACCAGCTGAGCTACGTAGCCTAATTGTCTTACTGCTTCTTCGATGGCTGGGGTACCTGGATTCGAACCAGGGAATGCCGGTATCAAAAACCGGTGCCTTACCGCTTGGCGATACCCCAATACCGTCGCGGTGAACCGCAAATATCGAAGAAATATGGCTGGGGTACCTGGATTCGAACCAGGGAATGCCGGTATCAAAAACCGGTGCCTTACCGCTTGGCGATACCCCATCCGTACAACGCTAACTGGTGAATGGTGCGGGAGGCGAGACTTGAACTCGCACACCTTGCGGCGCCAGAACCTAAATCTGGTGCGTCTACCAATTTCGCCACTCCCGCAAAAAAGATGGTGGCTACGACGGGATTCGAACCTGTGACCCCATCATTATGAGTGATGTGCTCTAACCAGCTGAGCTACGTAGCCATCTTTTTTTCGCGTAACCTTATCGGCGTTGCGGGGCGCATTATGCGTATTGGGCCTGCGAGCGTCAACCTCTTTTTCAAGGAAAATCGTTGTAATGTGACTGTTTGGTTAGGTTGCGAACAGCTCGCTGGAATATTCGGCAATTATTGGTTATTTATCGTTTTTCAGCGGTATAAATCCGGCAAAAAGAAAACGGACCCCGGAGGGTCCGTTTTGCGTTTCACCGCCCGTCTGGGCTTATTTGTAGGCCGACTGGTGGACACCGACCGCGCGGCCTGATGGATCGTTCATGGTTTTGAACGCTTCATCCCACTCAATGGCTTTCGCTGAAGAGCAGGCCACCGACGGACCGCCAGGGACGCACTCCGCCGCGCTCGGCAGCGGGAACAGCTCTTCGAAGATCTCGCGGTACAGATAGCCTTCTTTGGAGGTCGGCGTGTTGTACGGGAAGCGGAAGCTTGCGGTTTCCAGTTGCTGGTCGCTGATCTGTTTGGCGGCCACTTCTTTCAGGGTATCGATCCAGCTGTAGCCGACGCCGTCAGAGAACTGCTCCTTCTGGCGCCAGGCGACGCTGGCCGGCAGGTAGGATTCAAAGCATTCGCGCAGAATGTGTTTTTCCATTTTGCCGTTGCCGCACATCTTATCCTGCGGGTTAATGCGCATCGCGACGTCGAGGAACTTCTTGTCGAGGAACGGCACGCGGGCCTCCACGCCCCAGGCGGACATCGCTTTGTTGGCGCGGGCGCAGTCAAACATATGCAGCGCCTGCAGCTTACGCACCGTCTCTTCGTGCAGTTCTTTGGCGTTCGGCGCCTTATGGAAGTAGAGGTAGCCGCCGAACACTTCGTCCGAACCTTCGCCGGAAAGCACCATTTTGATGCCCATGGCTTTAATTTTCCGCGACATCAGGTACATCGGCGTCGAGGCGCGAATAGTGGTCACATCGTAGGTTTCGATGTGATAGATAACGTCGCGGATGGCATCCAGCCCTTCCTGGACGGTAAAGTGAATTTCGTGGTGCACGGTGCCGAGGTGGTTGGCCACCTCCTGCGCCGCTTTCAGGTCAGGAGAGCCTTCCAGACCGACCGCGAAAGAGTGCAGCTGCGGCCACCAGGCTTCGCTACGCTCCTGATCTTCGACGCGACGGGCGGCGAATTTCTTGGTGATAGCCGAGATGACCGATGAATCAAGACCGCCGGAGAGCAGCACGCCGTAAGGCACGTCGGACATCAGGTGGCTTTTCACCGACTCTTCCAGCGCCTGGCGCAGCTCGTTCTTATCAGTAACATTGTCTTTCACCGCGTCGTAATCAAACCAGTCGCGCTGATAGTACTGGCGAATTTCGCCGTCTTTGCTCCACAGGTAGCTGCCCGCCGGGAACTCTTTAATGGTGCGGCATACCGGCACCAGCGCTTTCATTTCGGAGGCGACATAGAAGTTGCCGTGTTCGTCATGGCCCATATACAGCGGGATAATGCCGATATGGTCGCGGCCAATTAAGTACGCGTCTTTTTCGCTGTCATACAGGGCGAAGGCGAACATTCCCTGCAGATCGTCGAGGAACTCCGGGCCTTTTTCCTGATACAGCGCGAGGATCACTTCGCAGTCGGAACCGGTCTGGAACTGGTAGCGATCGCCATACTCCGCGCGCAGCGCCTGGTGGTTGTAGATCTCGCCGTTAACGGCCAGCGCATGGGTTTTTTCGGCGTTGTACAGCGGCTGGGCCCCGGCGTTGACGTCGACAATCGACAGGCGCTCGTGCGCCAGAATCGCTTTGTCGCTGGCATATACGCCAGACCAGTCCGGACCGCGGTGGCGCATCAGGCGGGAAAGCTCCAGCGCCTTTTTACGCAGCTCGCCTGCGTCAGTTTTAATATCCAGTACGCCAAAAATAGAACACATAGCCTTCTCCATTACCCTGTCGTGTTTGATGTTGTGCTGGCTTCGTCTCGTGGCGAAGCCTGAGTGCGTGCTTAAGAAAATGCCGTAAAGGGGGAGCAGGCGCAAGGGGTTTGCGGCCGGAAAAAGAAAAAACGTAACCGTGATTGTTGAACAGTGAAAAAAGCGTATCTTTTGAACGGCTTTATTGAGGAATTCGTATTTATAGGTTGTTTTTATTAGATGGAGTAATTCTGATGGGCGCTAGAAATGAAAAACCACGTCCTGCGACGTGGTTGGCATCAGAAAATATCGATTTCCGCGACGGAAGGGTAAATCCACGACGGGCGGAACGGCATGCTGTCGATATCGTCGAGGGTGGAGACGCCGGAGAGCACCAGAATAGTCTCCAGCCCTGCCTGGAAACCGGCCAGTATATCGGTGCGCAGGTTATCGCCGACAATCACCGTCTGCTCGGAGTGAGCCTGCATTTTATTCAGTGCTGAACGGATGATCCACGGGCTGGGTTTGCCGACGTAAAACGGCTTACGGCCGGAGATCTTCTCGATCCCGGCGCAAAGCGCGCCGCAGGCAGGGTAGAAGCCGCGACCGTGCGTATCCGGGTTAGTGGCAATGAAGCGGGCGCCGTTGGCGACGAAGAAGGCGGCCTTATGCATCATTTCCCAGTTAAAGGAACGAGTTTCCCCGACGATGACAAAATCCGGGTTCACATCGGTAATGGTAAAGCCGGCTTTGTACAGCTCGTGGATCAGCGCCCCTTCTCCCACCACGTAGGCTTTTTTGCCTTCCTGGCGACGCAGAAAATCGGCGGTGGCCATCGCTGAGGTGTAAAAGGCGCTATCCGGAACATCAATTCCAGCGGTGGCGAAACGGTTCGCCAGATCCTGGCCGGTTTGCGACGGGTAGTTGGTCAGCATTACCAGCGGCATGCCTTTATCGAGGATGCGCTTGATAAACTCGGCTGCGCCGGGAACGGCGACGTTATCGTGCATCAGTACGCCGTCAATATCACAAATTATGTTTTGAATGGTCATGGTGGGTCCAGAATCATTAACAAAGACGAAACTATACGCGTCATCGATGAGGTTTCACACCTCTGACGGGCGAGGCCCGTCCGTATCAAGGTGACGCGCTATCAGAAAAGGGGCGATTAGCTCTCAAGCAAACGCTGCAGCAGCGTGCCATTAAGCATGGCGCGTTTGACCAGCGCGAAGGCGCCGATTGCAGAGCGGTGATCGAGGGTGGAGCGCACCACCGGCAGGTTCTTACGAAACGCCTTAAGTGCCTGGGCGTTAATGCAGCCTTCGATGGCCGGAAGAAGGACCTTTTCAGCTTCCACTATTTCGCCGGCGACGACGATTTTTTGTGGGTTGAACAGGTTAATGGCGATGGCGATCGTTTTCCCGAGGTGGCGCCCCACGTACTCAATCACCTCGCAGGCCAGGGCATCGCCCTTGTTGGCCGCTTTGCAGATAGTTTTGATCGTGCAGTCATCCGGCGTCAGACGGCTCTGGTAGCCCTGCTCCAGCAGGTGGCGAACCCGCTGTTCAATGGCGGCATTGGCCGCGACGGTCTCCAGACAGCCGAAGTTGCCGCAGTGGCAGCGTTCGCCCAGCGGGTCGACCTGAATATGGCCAATTTCGCCGACGTTGCCGTTGCGGCCGATAAAAATGCGCCCGTTGGAGATAATCCCCGCCCCGGTACCGCGGTGCACGCGCACCAGAATGGAGTCTTCGCAATCCTGGCTTGCGCCAAAATAGTGCTCGGCCAGCGCCAGGCTGCGGATATCGTGGCCAACAAAGCAGGTAACATTGAAGCGTTTCTCCAGCGCCCCGACCAGGCCCCAGTTTTCCACCGCAATGTGCGGCATATAGCGGATCACGCCGCTTTCCGGGTCGACGAGGCCCGGCAGGATCACTGAGATAGCGATCAGCTCGCGAATTTTGCGCTGACAGTTTTCGATAAAGGTGGCGATGATATTCAGCAGGGCGTGTTCCAGCGTTTCCTGGGTGCGCTCGGGCAGCGGGAAGTGCTCCTCTTCCAGGGGCTTGCTGCTTAAATCATACAGGGTCAGAGTGGCGTCATAGCGGCCAAGCCGCACGCCGATGGCGTTGAAGCTGCGGGTTTCTGCGATGATAGAGATAGCGCGGCGGCCACCGGTGGAGGCCTGCTGATCGACTTCTTTGATCAGGCCGCGCTCAATAAGCTGACGCGTGATTTTGGTCACGCTGGCAGGGGCAAGCTGGCTTTGTTCGGCTATCTGAATACGCGAGATGGGCCCATGCTGGTCAATCAGGCGGTACACGGCCGCGCTGTTCAGTTGTTTTACGAGGTCAACGTTACCAATTTGAGCTTGTCCGCCTGCTGTCATACTTTTACTTACTCAGTGACGACCTCGTTACCATTAACGATGGTCTTGGTGATTATATAATCGCGTGTAAAGGCGGTCAGGTTAGCGACCATGCCCGGCGCAATGCTGCCGAGCTGCTTGTCCACGCCGATAGCGCGCGCAGGATAGAGCGTCGCCATGCGCAATACTTCGTCCAGTGCCACGCCGCAATGCTCAACCAGATTACGCACCCCTTCAATCATGGTCAGGGAAGATCCGCTGAGGGTGCCGTTTTCATCTACGCACAGCCCATTGCGGTAGTATATTGTTTTCCCGGCAAAAATGAACTGGTCAATATTCGCCCCCGCCGGCGCGGTGGCGTCGGTGACCAGGCACAGCTTGTCGCCTTTCAGGCGCTTGGCGTTGCGCACGTTGGCGTAATCGACGTGCATCCCGTCGACGATGATACCGCAGTAGACATCCGGCTCGTCAAAAATCGCCCCGGCAAGACCCGGTTCGCGGCCGGTAATGTACGGCATCGCATTATACAGGTGGGTGGCAAAGGTAATGCCCGCGCGGAAGCCGACTTTCGCCTCTTTCAGCGTAGCGTTGGAGTGGCCCGCGGAGACAACGATCCCGGCGGCGACCAGTTTGCGGATCACTTCTGGCTCAACGCGCTCAGGGGCGAGGGTCACTTTGGTGATCACATCGGCGTTGTCGCACAGGAAATCGACCAGCGCCGCGTCCGGTTTACGCACGTAGTCCGGATTGTGGGTGCCTTTCTTAACGATATTCAGCCACGGCCCTTCGAGATGCAGGCCCAGCGCCTGGTTCGGATGTTTTTGCAGATATTCGCGCATCACGCGCACGCCTTGCTTCATCAGATCGTCGCTGGAGGTAATCAGCGTCGGCAGGAAGCTGGTGCAGCCTGAGCGTTCGTTGGCCTTCTGCATGATCTCCAGCGTTTCGACAGTGACCGCCTCTGGGCTGTCGTTAAACTGCACGCCGCCGCAGCCGTTGAGCTGGACGTCGATAAAACCGGGGGCGATTATTGCGCCGTTGACTGAGCGCTGCTCGATGTCAGACGGCAAATCTGCCAGCGGACAAAGACGTTCGATAAAGCCATTAGCGATAACAACCGCATGGTCATCGAGAATTTCATGACCGGTATAAACCCGGCCCTGGGTTAATGCATACATTACGACCCCCGGTATATACGCCTCATCAGGTCAGCGTTCGTTCGTTTGCCGCCGGCATGATGGTGCGTACAAAGAAAAAGATGATCCCGCGCCAGGGCGCGGGAAGGACTACATTACAGACCTTTAATATTTTCAGCTTCTAATTCGTTGAAATATTTCAGCGTCTTCACTTTCAGCTCCATGGTGGACGGTTCGTCGCAGACGATCACCGCCTTCGGATGCAGCTGCAGACAGGTAATAGTCCACATGTGGTTGACGTTACCTTCTACCGCCGCCTGCAGCGCCAGCGCTTTCTGATGACCCAGCACCAGAATCATCACTTCTTCTGCGTCCAGCAGGGTGCCCACGCCGACGGTCAGCGCATATTTCGGTACCAGATCCACATCGCCGTCGAAGAAGCGGGAGTTCGCTACGCGGGTTTCATGGGTCAGGGTCTTAATACGGGTGCGGGACGCCAGAGAAGAGGCCGGTTCGTTAAACGCGATATGACCATCGTTGCCCACGCCGCCCATGAACAGGTGGATTTTACCGTAGGAACGAATTTTTTCTTCATAGCGACGGCATTCCGCATCGATGTCCGGCGCGTTACCATTCAGCAGGTTGATATTTTCTGCCGGAATATCAACGTGGTCAAAGAAATTACGGTGCATAAAGCTATGATAGCTTTCCGGATGCTCTTTCGGCAGGCCAACGTATTCATCCATGTTAAAGGTGACGACGTGTTTGAAGCTAACCTGGCCTGCTTTATGCATTTCAACCAGCGCCTTGTAGGCGGTCAGCGGGGTACCACCGGTTGGCAGACCCAGGACGAACGGACGGTCCGCGGTTGGTTTAAATGCATTAATGCGGTTAACGATATGGCGGGCAGCCCATTTACCGACCTGCTCAGCGGTTACCAGGGGAATCAGTCTCATTCTTCACCTCTATAGTCAAAGTAGATTCTGGCGGATTGGCGCCAGCACTCTAAGGAGAGTATTGCAGCAACTGCGCCGACCGGGGTCAATCCGTGTTGATTTTTTGAATGATAAAATAAGTTTTCGTTGTTAGCCAGTGCAAGGGAGGAGGGAATACGATATTTGGTGATAATTATCACAAAAAATACCCGTTTAATTTGCGATACGAATTAATTTTTCACACACTTTGCCGGTAAGTGATAAAACCGACCTTGTTACACAATAAAAAAGTGGCTTTGAAATGAGCCTCATCGGGGTCTCATAGGGGGAATAAGATGAATATTTTAGGTTTCTTTCAGCGACTGGGTAGGGCGTTGCAGCTCCCTATCGCAGTGCTGCCGGTCGCGGCATTGCTGCTGCGTTTCGGGCAACCAGACCTGTTGAATGTACCCTTCATCGCGCAAGCGGGTGGGGCGATCTTCGATAATCTGGCGCTGATCTTCGCAATTGGTGTGGCATCAAGCTGGTCTAAGGATAACGCCGGTTCTGCGGCGCTGGCCGGTGCGGTAGGGTATTTCGTGATGACCAAAGCGATGGTCACCATCAACCCGGAAATCAATATGGGCGTGCTGGCCGGTATCATTACCGGTCTGGTGGCAGGGGCGGTATACAACCGCTGGGCCGGCATCAAGCTGCCGGACTTCCTGAGCTTCTTCGGCGGCAAACGCTTCGTGCCGATCGCCACCGGCTTCTTCTGTCTGATCCTCGCGGCGATCTTCGGCTACGTCTGGCCGCCGGTGCAGCACGCTATCCACTCTGGCGGCGAATGGATCGTCTCCGCAGGGGCGCTGGGTTCCGGTATCTTTGGTTTCATCAACCGTCTGCTGATCCCAACCGGTCTGCATCAGGTGCTGAACACCATCGCCTGGTTCCAGATTGGTGAGTTCACTAACGCCGCTGGCGCTGTGTTCCACGGCGACATCAACCGCTTCTACGCCGGCGACGGCACCGCGGGGATGTTCATGTCCGGCTTCTTCCCAATCATGATGTTTGGTCTGCCGGGTGCGGCGCTGGCGATGTATCTGGCGGCGCCGAAAGCGCGTCGTCCGATGGTAGGCGGTATGCTGCTGTCCGTGGCCATCACCGCGTTCCTGACCGGGGTAACCGAGCCGCTGGAATTCCTGTTCATGTTCCTGGCTCCGCTGCTGTACCTCCTGCATGCGGTGCTGACCGGTATCAGCCTGTTCATCGCAACGGCGCTCGGGATCCATGCGGGCTTCTCCTTCTCCGCAGGTGCAATTGACTACGTGCTGATGTACAGCCTGCCGGCCGCCAGCAAAAACGTCTGGATGCTGCTGGTGATGGGCGTGGTGTTCTTCTTCGTCTACTTCCTGCTGTTCAGCGCGGTGATCCGCATGTTCAACCTGAAAACGCCGGGTCGTGAAGACAAAGCCGCTGACGTGGTAACGGAAGAAGCCAACAGCAACACTGAAGAGGGGCTGACCCAGCTGGCGACCAGCTATATCGCCGCGGTGGGCGGAACGGACAACCTGAAAGCCATTGACGCCTGTATCACCCGTCTGCGTCTGACCGTGGGCGATTCGGCGAAGGTGAACGACGCCGCCTGTAAACGTCTCGGCGCGTCCGGGGTGGTGAAACTGAATAAGCAAACCATCCAGGTTATCGTCGGTGCGAAAGCAGAGTCTATCGGCGATGAGATGAAAAAAGTGGTTACCCGCGGCCCGGTAGCGGCAGCGGCAGCCGCACCGGCTGGCAACGTCGCCACCGCAGCGCCCGCGGCTAAACCGCAGGCGGTAGCGAACGCGAAGACCGTTGAGTCGCTGGTTTCGCCGATTACCGGTGACGTGGTGGCCCTCGAGCAGGTGCCGGACGAAGCCTTCGCCAGCAAAGCCGTCGGCGACGGGATCGCGGTGAAACCGACCAGCAACATCGTGGTGGCCCCGGCCGCCGGTACCGTGGTGAAAATTTTCAACACTAACCACGCGTTCTGCCTCGAAACCAACAACGGTGCGGAAATCGTCGTTCACATGGGTATCGACACCGTGGCGCTGGAAGGCAAGGGCTTCAAACGTCTGGTTGAAGAGGGCACGGACGTGAAGGCGGGTGAGCCGATTCTGGAAATGGATCTGGACTTCCTCAACGCCAACGCGCGCTCAATGATCAGTCCGGTCGTCTGCAGCAACAGCGATGACTACAGCGCGCTGGTGATACTGGCGAGCGGTAAGGTCGTTGCTGGCCAGACGCCGCTGTATGAGATTAAAGGCAAGTAAGGCTCCTGAGTCGAGTTTTTGCCTCAGCGGCGAAGGGAAACCTTCGCCGCTTTTTTTTCCAGCAATCGGCCCCATAATCCTCTTCTGATACCTATTTTACGTAACTAATAGTTGTCACTACGCCCTGCTTGTAAGATCATGTGCCGTTATACGTTGTTTACGCTTTGAGGAACCCGTGATGAGTGAGGCAGAAGCCCGCCCGACTAACTTTATCCGTCAGATTATTGATGAAGATCTGGCTACCGGTAAACATACCACCGTTCACACTCGCTTCCCGCCGGAGCCGAACGGTTATCTGCACATTGGCCATGCAAAATCCATCTGCCTGAACTTCGGCATCGCCCAGGATTATCAGGGCCAATGCAACCTGCGTTTCGATGACACCAACCCGGTGAAAGAAGATATCGAATACGTTGAGTCGATTAAAAACGACGTGCAGTGGTTAGGTTTCCACTGGTCCGGGGACGTATGCTACTCGTCTGATTATTTCGATCAGCTGCATCAGTATGCGGTTGAGCTGATCAACAAAGGTCTGGCCTATGTTGATGAACTCTCTCCTGATGAAATTCGCGAATACCGCGGCACCCTGAAAGCGCCGGGTAAAAACAGCCCGTATCGCGACCGCAGCGTGGAAGAGAACCTGGCGCTGTTTGAAAAAATGCGCAGCGGCGGCTTCGAAGAAGGCAAAGCCTGCCTGCGCGCGAAGATCGATATGGCGTCGCCGTTTATCGTGATGCGCGATCCGGTGCTGTACCGCATTAAGTTCGCTGAGCATCATCAGACTGGCAACAAGTGGTGCATCTACCCGATGTACGACTTCACCCACTGCATCAGCGATGCGCTGGAAGGCATTACCCACTCGCTGTGTACCCTGGAGTTCCAGGACAACCGCCGCCTGTACGATTGGGTGCTGGACAACATCAGCATCCCGGTGCATCCGCGTCAGTACGAATTCTCGCGCCTGAATCTCGAATACACCGTGATGTCCAAGCGTAAGCTGAACCAGCTGGTGACTGAGAAGCACGTGGAAGGCTGGGACGACCCGCGTATGCCGACCATCTCCGGTCTGCGTCGTCGCGGCTACACCGCCGAATCCATCCGTGAGTTCTGCAAGCGCATCGGCGTGACCAAGCAGGACAATACCATCGAGATGGCGTCGCTGGAGTCCTGCATTCGTGAAGATCTGAACGAAAACGCCCCGCGCGCGATGGCGGTGATCGATCCGGTGAAACTGGTTATCGAGAACTATCCGCAGGGCGAAAGCGAAATGGTGGTGATGCCAAACCATCCGAACAAGCCGGAAATGGGCAGTCGTGAAGTGCCGTTCAGCGCCGAAATCTGGATCGATCGCGCGGACTTCCGCGAAGAAGCCAACAAACAGTACAAGCGTCTGGTGCTGGGTAAAGAAGTGCGTCTGCGCAACGCCTACGTCATCAAAGCGGAACGCGTGGAGAAAGATGCCGAAGGCAATATTACCACCATCTTCTGCACCTACGATGCCGACACCCTGAGCAAAGACCCGGCCGACGGCCGCAAGGTCAAAGGCGTGATCCATTGGGTAAGCGCGGCGCATGCGCTGCCGGTAGAGATCCGTCTCTACGATCGTCTGTTCAGCGTGCCAAACCCGGGCGCGGCGGACGATTTCCTCGCGGTAATCAACCCGGAATCGCTGGTGATCAAACAGGGGTACGCGGAGCCGAGCCTGGCGCAGGCCGAAGCCGGTAAAGCTTACCAGTTTGAGCGTGAAGGCTATTTCTGCCTCGACAGCCGCTATGCAACCGCAACCAATCTGGTGTTCAACCGCACCGTCGGGCTGCGTGATACCTGGGCGAAAGCGGGCGAATAACATTTCTTTTCTGTCAAAGCGTCGCTCCCAGCGGCGCTTTTTTTGTTTCAGAATCAGCTAATTAAACTTTTCATTTTCGCGATGCGAATTAATTCTGTTTCTGCGCGGTAATAAATAGCGCTTCTGATGTTTCCTGTCACATACAAAAAACCAATGTAATCGCTTTCAATGATTGCGTTTTTCCCTGATTTTGCAATGACTTCCATAACAAAATCATCAGAGATAAGACTGTAACAAAACGACATAAAATATGTGCGCTTTGTCATAATCTTAAGCTTTGCCTCACGAAAAACATTGATAATTCGCGTCACGAAAAATAGTCTATCTATAGTGGTTTCGCGGTCTTTTTTACCGCCCCACATTTTGCAGTTTTATTTATTTTTTAGCGATTGACCGCTGGTCTTCGCCTTTTAAAACGTCAAAGAGGATATGCACATGCGTACGTTTAGTGGCAAACGTAGTACGCTGGCGCTGGCTATTGCCGCCGTCACCGCGATGTCGGGCTGGGTTGTGGCTCCACAGGCCAGCGCAGCAGGCTTTATCGATGATTCAACCTTAACCGGCGGTATCTATTACTGGCAGCGTGAGCGTGACCGTAAAGATGTGACCGACGGCGACAAATACAAAACCAACCTTTCCCACTCCACCTGGAACGCCAACCTGGACTTCCAGTCCGGCTATGCCGCCGATATGTTTGGCCTTGATATTGCCGCGTTTACCGCGATTGAAATGGCGGAGAACGGCGATAGCGGTCACCCGAACGAAATTGCTTTCTCGTCACGTAACAAAGCCTATGACGAAGACTATTCCGGCGATAAGAGCGGCATCAGCCTGTATAAAGCCGCAGCGAAATTCAAATATGGTCCGGCGTGGGCACGTGCGGGCTATATCCAGCCAACCGGCCAGACTCTGCTGGCCCCGCACTGGAGTTTTATGCCAGGTACCTATCAGGGGGCGGAGGCCGGGGCTAACTTCGACTATGGCACGGCGGGCGCGTTAAGTTTCTCCTATATGTGGACGAACGAGTATAAAGCGCCATGGCATATCGAGATGGACGATTTCTATCAGAACGATAAGAAGACCAAAGTCGATTATCTCCACTCCGTCGGCGCTAAATATGATTTCAAAAATGACCTGGTGCTGGAGGCGGCATTTGGTCAGGCTCAGGGCTATATCGATCAGTACTTTGCTAAAGCCTGCTACAAGTTTGATGTCGCCGGCGCGCCGCTGAGCACCAGCTACCAGTTCTACGGCACCCGCGATAAGGTCAGCAACGGCGGGGTCAACGACATCTATGATGGCACCGCATGGCTGCAGGCGTTAACCTTTGGTTATAAGGTGGCGGATGTCCTGGATCTGCGTCTCGAGGGAACCTGGGTGAAGGCTGATGGCCAGCAGGGCTACTTCCTGCAGCGTATGACCCCGACCTACGCCTCTTCCAATGGTCGTCTCGATATCTGGTGGGATAACCGCTCCGACTTTAACGCCAACGGCGAAAAAGCGGTCTTCTTTGGCGCGATGTATGACATGAAAAACTGGGATATGCCGGGCTGGGCGTTCGGCGCGTCTTATGTCTACGCCTGGGATGCGAAGCCGGGCCGAATGTCCTCTCCGGATGCGTACTATGACCCTGACTATCGCCTGAAAGAGTCGGCCTATAGCCTGGATGCAATGTATACCGTACAGGAAGGGCGGGCGAAGGGCACCCTGTTCAAACTGCACTTTACCCAATACGACAACCATTCCGATATTCCGAGCTGGAGCGGCGGCTACGGCAACATCTTCCAGGATGAGCGCGACGTGAAGTTCATGGTTATCGCCCCGTTCACTATTTTCTGATGCCTGCGCGGCGGGCGTGAGCCTGCCGCACCTCTGGGAGAACGACAATGAAAAAAATGCTGCTTATTGCCATGATGGCAGCGGGCCTGGTGGCCTGCACCACGTCGCCGGCGCCGAAAGAAGACACCAAACTGAAAGATGCCTATAGCGCCTGTATTAATACGGCGGAAGGGAATCCGGACAAGATTGAAGCCTGCCAGAGCGTACTGAATGTGCTGAAAAAGGATAAACAGCACCAGCAGTTCGCCAACCAGGAGAGCGTTCGCGTCCTGGATTACCAACAGTGTATTCAGGCCACCCGCACCGGCAACGATCAGGCGGTGAAAGCGCGCTGCGATCAGATCTGGAAGGAGATCCGCAGCAATAATACGACCCATTAAATCAGACGACAGCGGCAAACGGGCGGGGCATATCTCCGCCCGTTTGTTTTTTTTGCGCTGACTCTCCGCCGGCTGATAGCCGCGGCTCAGCCGCACGAACAGTAGCGCGGTGGCAATGAATCCGCACAGCGCGGCGCACATTAGCCACCAGCCCGGCGGGCTTTTATCGCCGGTGAGCTCGACCAGTGCGGTGGAAATAGCTGGCGTCAGGTCGCCGAAAATGGCAGTAGCGAGACTAAAGGCCAGCGAAAAGCCCACGGTGCGGACGTGTACCAGCATCACTTCGGTAAGCGCCGCGACCATCGCGCCGTTATACATGCCAAAGAAGAACGAGAACCATAGCAGGACCAGCGTCATACGGGTGAAATCGGGCGCGACGGTGAGCCAGTGCATCACCGGCCAGGTGGTGAGCAGGGCCAGCACGGTAATGCCCATCAGCACCGGACGACGACCGATCCGATCAGAGATCGCCCCGCTGGCGAAGTTCCATATCAACTCTCCGGACAAAGCGGGGATGAGGAAAGTCACCCCAGGGGCGTGTGCGGGAAGGGTGCCAGAGGCGCCCATAAAAAAGCCAACCGGCAGGTTGGCTTTTCAGTCTCAGCGAAACGGGGAATTATTTTTCCACCGCGTCGTGGGCGTGTTCGTCCTCGCGGCAATCCCCTTCCGCACAGTGACCGTACAGATATAAACTGTGGTTGGTCAGGCGGATGCCGTGGCGGGAGGCAATTTCACGCTGGCGTAATTCGATCGAGTCGTCGCTGAATTCGATCACTTTGCCGCAGTCGAGGCAGATCAGGTGATCGTGGTGATGCTGCTGGGTCAGTTCGAAAACGGATTTTCCGCCTTCGAAATTATGACGAGTCACGATGCCGGCGTCATCAAACTGGTTGAGGACGCGGTAAACGGTCGCCAGACCGATCTCTTCGCCCATGTCGATCAGGCGTTTATATAAGTCTTCCGCACTGACATGATGGTTATCCGGTTCCTGCAGCACTTCAAGGATTTTTAGTCGAGGAAGTGTGACTTTCAGGCCAGCCTTCTTTAATGCGGTATTGTTGTCAGTCATGCGGAATCTGTCCTGTTGCTAAACGATCTACTTCCTTCAACGGAAGTCATACAGAAATTAACCCGACGTAATGCGTCTCATTATAGAACTGCCACTGGTAAATGAAAACTGCAAGCATCAGGCCTGGTTTGCTGTCAAAAACGAGGCACCAGCTACAAACTGCGTCACGTGCCTCGTAGAATCAGAGGACATTGTACAGATATGTGATTAAAAGTTAAAAACTTGTAGCTATTAGTTTGATTGCTTTTGTCTATTAATGCGGCGCAACTCAATGATTGCGCCGCTTAATCATCAGGCGTTTTTGATTTCTTCGAGGTGCAGCTCTTCGGCAACCTGCTTCACCCATTTCTCAACGCGCTCGTTGGTCAGCTCCGGCTGGCGGTCTTCATCGATGGCGAGGCCGACGAAGTGGTCGTCATCCGCCAGGCCTTTGGAAGCCTCAAAATGATACCCCGCCGTTGGCCAGTGACCGACGATGGTCGCGCCGCGCGGCTCAATGATGTCGCGGATGGTGCCCAGCGCGTCGCAGAAGTATTCTGCGTAATCTTCCTGGTCGCCGCAGCCGAACAGCGCCACCAGTTTGCCATTGAAGTCGATCTCTTCCAGCGTCGGGAAGAAGTCATCCCAGTCACACTGCGCTTCACCGTAGTACCAGGTCGGGATACCGAGCAGCAGGATGTCGTGGGCTTCCAGGTCTTCTTTGCTGCTTTTGGCAATGTCGTGAACATCAGCAACATCTTTACCAAGCTGCTTTTGAATCATTTTTGCAATATTTTCGGTGTTGCCGGTGTCGCTGCCAAAAAAGATGCCGATGATTGCCATGAGTAAAATAACCTCTTGAAACTTAAATGATGTGGTAGGGACGCAATGCCCATAGATAACGGCAATCATAGCAGAACAGGCAAGGGCGCGGAAACAGCAATCACGCCCGACTGCACACTCTGCTACATGAATGCGGGTTTTTCGCGGAAAGTTAGACTTTTCCCTGGCTGCGCAGGGCGGTTAACTGGGTCATCAGCATCTCTTCAATGAGATCGCTGCGGCTCATATTACGCGCTTCCGCCAGCTCGTTGAGCGCATCGACCGCATCGGCGTTGAGTTTTAACTCCACGCGCTTCAGCCCGCGAACCTTATCGCGTTTCAGCTGGTTACGTTTGTTGATGCGCAGTTGTTCATCGCGCGACAGCGGATTGGTTTTCGGTCTTCCCGGGCGACGCTCGTTTGCGAACAAATCTAATGTCGTACGGTCCGTTTGTTCTTTTGCCATGATTCTGAGTGACTTCGGGGAAACAAGCTGCCGGGCTCTAGCCGGCGCAGATAGCGCGCCATCATACATCAGGCGAACGGCTGCGCCAACGACCGTGGGCATTCTGCGGCGCGGTCGGGCATATTTTAGCCAATCAGGCGGCGATGCTCGTCAGATAGCGGCGGATGGCGCGTAACACCGCATCGGGTTTCTCAGCATGGACCCAGTGTCCGGCGCCGGCGATGACGTGGGCCCGGGCCTGCGGGAACTGGGCCAGCAGCGCGTCGCGGTAGGCGTCGGTCACATAGGGCGAGTTGCCGCCGGGAATAAACTGCGTCGGGTGCGGCCAGGCCGGGATGGTTTCCCAGCCGACGATATGCGGATACTGGTCCCACAGCACCGGCACGTTGAAGCGCCAGTCGCCGTCGACGAATGATTTCAGCAGGAACTGAATCACGCCTTCTTCCTGCAGGTGCTCGCGCATCACCTGCGCCGCCTGCTGGCGGGTGCTGGCGGCGGATTCGCTGACGGCGCGGATAGCGGCGAAGATCTCATCATGGCGGCGAACGTGATAATCCACCGGCGCGATATCGATCGCCACCAGACCGCTGATGCGTTCAGGCGCCAGGGCGGTAAGCGCCATTACCGCTTTCCCGCCCATCGAATGGCCGATAAAGGTGGCGCGCTCGATCTGGTGCGCGTCGAGCGTATCAAGCAGATCCTGCGCCATGGCGGGGTAGGTCATCTCTGGCGACCGCGGCGACAAACCGTGGTTGCGCATATCGACCTGCACAATATCATGGTCGGCGATCAGGTCGCGGGCGAGGATGCCCAGGTTGTCCAGGCTGCCAAACAGACCGTGGACCAGCACGATCGGGGAGTGGTTGTGCGGATTCTGTGCAGATTGCGCTCGGCTATTTAATTTCATGGCAAAGTTCTTTTTTTCGCTCCGTCGGGTTAGGGTATTATGTTGGACATTCTGCCATCCGGCTGCAAGACCCAGAAGTTTTCTGAGTTTTACCGCCATCCTGGTTTGACGCTATCCGCGGTTGGGATTTGTACTTATAATCCCAACGATTTGTATTCAGAAAAGATATCGCACTGGATTAAGATGAAAACAATTGAAGTTGATGATGAACTCTATCGCTATATTGCCAGCCACACTCTGCATATCGGCGAGAGCGCATCCGACATTTTACGGCGTATGCTAAAATTTTCCGCCGTTTCCCAACCGGCTACACCGGTCAGCAAAGCCGCGCCGACGCTGGCGCCAGCGCCTGTCGCTGAGGTGAAACCCGCTAACCCGGTGAAAGATAAAGTCCGCGCCATGCGCGAGATGCTGTTATCTGATGAATACGCCGAGCAGAAGCGCGCGGTGAACCGTTTTATGCTGGTGTTGACGACCCTCTACTCCCTGGACAGTAAAGCATTTGCCGAGGCCACCGAGTCTCTGCACGGCCGCACGCGCGTTTACTTCGCGGAAGATGCGCGTACGCTGCTGAAAAGCGGTAATCAGACCAAACCGAAACAGGTTCCTGGTACACCGTGGTGGGTGATCACCAATACCAATACCGGCCGTAAATGCAGCATGATTGAGCACATCATGCAGTCGATGCAGTTCCCTGCGGAGCTGATTGAAAAGGTTTGCGGCACGATCTAGCTTTTTAACATTTGCACCAGAAGGATCAGGCAATGGCAATCGATAAACGTGCGGGGCAGCCTGCGCAACAGAGTGATTTGATTAACGTCGCCCAACTGACTGCTCAGTACTACGTGCTGAAGCCTGAAGTCGGTAATGCGGAGCATGCGGTAAAATTCGGCACCTCTGGCCATCGCGGCAGCGCGGCGCGCCACAACTTCAACGAACCGCATATTCTGGCCATCGCCTAGGCCATTGCGGAAGATCGTGCGAAAAACGGGATCACCGGTCCGTGCTATGTCGGCAAAGATACCCACGCCCTCTCCGAGCCGGCGTTTATTTCGGTGCTGGAAGTGTTAACCGCCAACGGCATCGACGTGATCGTGCAGGAAAACAACGGCTTCACCCCGACGCCGGCGGTCTCCAACGCGATTCTGGTGCATAACAAAAAAGGCGGTCCGCTGGCGGACGGCATTGTGATCACCCCGTCACACAACCCGCCGGAAGATGGTGGTATCAAGTACAATCCGCCAAACGGCGGCCCGGCTGATACCAACGTCACCAAAGTGGTGGAAAACCGCGCCAACGAACTGCTGGCCGCGGGCCTGCAGGGCGTGAAACGCATTTCTCTGGACGCGGCGCTGGCTTCTGGCCACGTTAAAGAACAGGATCTGGTGCAGCCGTTCATCGAAGGGCTGGCGGATATCGTCGATATGGCCGCAATCCAGAAAGCCGGCCTGACGCTGGGCGTCGATCCGCTGGGCGGGTCCGGTATCGAATACTGGAAACGCATTGGCGAGCACTACAAGCTCAATCTGACCATTGTTAACGATCAGGTGGATCAGACCTTCCGCTTTATGCACCTCGATAAAGACGGCGCCATCCGCATGGATTGCTCCTCAGAGTGTGCGATGGCCGGCCTGCTGGCGCTGCGCGATAAGTTCGATCTGGCGTTTGCTAACGACCCGGATTACGACCGCCACGGGATTGTGACCCCGGCGGGGTTGATGAACCCGAACCACTACCTGGCGGTAGCGATCAACTACCTGTTCCAGCATCGTCCGCAGTGGGGCAAAGAGGTGGCGGTGGGTAAAACGCTGGTCTCCTCCGCGATGATTGACCGCGTGGTGAACGATCTGGGCCGCAAGCTGGTGGAAGTGCCGGTGGGCTTTAAGTGGTTTGTCGACGGCCTGTTCGATGGCAGCTTCGGCTTCGGCGGCGAAGAGAGCGCCGGGGCCTCCTTCCTGCGCTTCGACGGCACGCCGTGGTCCACCGATAAAGACGGCATCATCATGTGCCTGCTGGCGGCGGAAATCACCGCGGTGACCGGGAAAAACCCGCAGGAGCATTACAACGAACTGGCGGAACGCTTCGGTGCGCCGAGCTACAACCGTCTGCAGGCTTCCGCGACCTCCGCGCAGAAAGCGGCGCTGTCCAAGCTCTCTCCGGAAATGGTCAGCGCTGACACCCTGGCGGGGGATCCGATCACTGCCCGTCTGACCGCGGCGCCGGGCAACGGGGCGGCGATTGGCGGCCTCAAGGTGATGACCGACAACGGCTGGTTCGCGGCGCGTCCGTCAGGCACCGAAGACGCCTACAAGATCTACTGCGAAAGCTTCCTCGGCGAAGAGCATCGCAAGCTGATTGAAAAAGAAGCGGTAGAGATTGTCAGCGAAGTGCTGAAGAACGCTTAACAACGCACTACCATCAGGCCCCTTGCGGGCCTGATTTTTTTCGCAAGGATAGCGATGAAAATACAACGGAAGTCCCTGTTTTTGTTCTGGGCGTGGATGGATCTCTTTTTCGTCCTGCAATTCTTATGGTGGAATATTGCCCACCGCCGCCTCCCTTTTTACGACGATCTGCTGGCTTATCTCCAGCTGCTGCACACCTGGGGCTCCGCGGCGGTCTGGCTGTACCCGCTGAATGTTCTGCTGATTATCAGCATCCCGCTATCGATGATCTTTTTTTTCCGCCAGAGCCGCTATGCGCTGTGGCTGGCCTGGGGGCAGGCGCCGCTCAGGCTGCTGTTTATGCAGCCTTCGCTATCGCTGGGCCTGTGGCTGATTCAGGCTGCCGGCATCAGGCATGTAGCGATCCTGGCAGGCTTTCTGCTGCTCTCTGAAGGGCTGAAAATCGCCAGCCTCTGGTACTGCAGAGGCGGGATTCAGGGCATAAAGCGATAGCCAATCCCGGTTTCGGTCAGCAAATGCTGCGGCCGTGCCGGATCGGCCTCCAGCTTTTGTCGCAGATGACCCATATAGATCCGCAGATAGTGGCTGTGCTCCACGGCGTTAGGCCCCCACACCTGATTCAGCAGCTGACGCTGGGTAAGCACTTTGCCGGGATTATTCAACAGCGCCGCCAGCAGGCGAAACTCGATAGGCGTCAGGTGGATCTCTTCGCTGCCGCGCAGGATGCGGCGGGCGGGGATATTAACCTCCAGGTCAGCGAAGCGCACCACCGGCTCATCGGCCTGCGCCGCGCCATGGCGACGCAGCGCGACGCGCAGGCGGGCCTGCAGCTCGCCGATGCCAAAGGGTTTACTTAAGTAGTCATCGGCGCCGGCATCCAGGGCGGCAATTTTGTCATGCTCTTCGCTACGCGCTGACAGGACGATAATCGGCATCTGGCTCCACTGACGCAGGTCGCGAATAAAATCAATGCCGTCACCATCCGGCAGGCCGAGATCGAGGATCGCGAGGTCGGGCTTACGGGTGGCGGCTTCAATCAGCCCACGCTGCAGGGTTTCCGCTTCAAATACGCGCATGCCCTCGGCTTCCAGCGCGGTGCGCAGAAAGCGTCGGATAGCGTGTTCGTCTTCGATAATCAGAACGTTAATCACAATTCCTCAGGTAGCTCTTCCAGTTCAGGGGGCGTTTCTCCAGGCAGTGTAACACGGAATGAGGCGCCGCCCTCGGGCCGGTTGCTGGCGGAGATGGTCCCGCCGTGGACGTCGACGATGGCCTGACAGATGGCAAGGCCCAGCCCGACGCCAGGGATCGCCGACTCTTTGTTGCCGCGGGCGAATTTATCAAAGATAGTCTGTTCCTGGCCTGCCGGGATCCCTGGACCGTTATCCCATACCTCCAGCGACAGCTGCCGGGCGTCCGCCTCGGCGCGAATGCCGATGCTCGCCCGGGCGCCGGCATACTTATGGGCATTTTCCAGCAGGTTGATCAGCACCCGCTCGAACAGCGGCCCGTCGACATGCACCAGCTGGAGGGGATCGGGTAAATCCAGCTGAATATGCTGGCCGCCGAGGCTTGGCTCGAGCATGCGCAGCGCGCTGCCGACCACTTCCTCCAGCGTCAGCCACTCCTTATGCAGATTGAAGCCGCCGGACTGGATCCGCGCCATATCCAGCAGGTTGTTCACCAGCCGGGTGGTGTTGAGCACATGCTGGCGGATTTCGTTGGCCTGCGGGGCATGTTTTGAACCTTCGCTGGCCAGATCGAGGGTCAGAATTTCCGCCTGGCCAAACAGAACGGTCAGCGGAGTACGCAGATCGTGCGACAGGGCGGCGAGCAGCGAGTTACGCAGGCTTTCCCGCTCGCTGGTCAGACGGGCCTGCTCTTCGCTGGCGGTCAGGGTGAGGCGCTCCAGAGCGCTGGCCACCAGCAAGGTAAAGGTCTCCAGCAGCCGCTGCTGCTCCGGGATCATCAATTGGCGCAGATTCTCCGGTTCCACCACCAGTAGTCCCCAGGTGCGGGCGGCGCTCTTC
Source organism: Klebsiella pneumoniae (assembly GCF_000742135.1). GTDB lineage: Bacteria > Pseudomonadota > Gammaproteobacteria > Enterobacterales > Enterobacteriaceae > Klebsiella > Klebsiella pneumoniae. The sequence continues at coordinate 1,310,018 of NZ_KN046818.1, forward strand.
AGGGGCAAGATCTGATACGGCACGCCGGGCAGGGTATCGGTGCCGGCGCCGGCAGGTTGGCCCTTATCAAAGCTCCAGCGGGCGATGGCATCATCCCACGGGGTCAGCCCTGGCTGGTGGGTTAAGGGCAGCAGTTTTCCCTGGGCGTCCGGGAGCAGCAGCTGGCTGCGGGCCTGAAAGGTGGAGGCGATAAATCGCTCGCTGGTGGTGGCGATATCCTGCTGGCTGCGACCCACCGCCAGCGCTTTAGACATCTCATACAGATGGCGGGTACGGCGTTCACGGTAGCGCGCCACCCGCGCCTGGTAGCGCACGCCGGCGGTGAGGTTGCCGATAAGCAGGCCCACGGTGAGCATCACGCCGAAGGTGAGCAGATACTGGACATCCGACACCGCCAGCGTCCCGCGCGGGGCGACAAAAAAGAGATCGAAGCTGATGACGTTGATCACCGTCGCCAGCACCGACGGCCAGCGGCCATAGACCAGGGCGATGAGCACCACCCCCAGCAGATAGAGCATCACCAGGTTGGCGGCTTCGAAGGCCATCAACCACTGCATGGCCACCAGGGTAATGATGGCGCATAGCGCCACCGCCACCGCGCAGCCCTGCAGCTGCAGGCGCCATTTCTCCAGCGCCGTACGGCTGTCGTTGCCCCGCGCAGGGAGAGGGGACGGTTTTTCATCGAGGGCGATCACCACCAGATCGAGGTCCGGCGCATGGCGAGCCAGACGATCGGCGAAGCCGCTGCGATCCCACCCGCGGCGCTTGCTTTGCCGGCCAATGACGATTTTGCCGAGGTTATGTTCGCGGGCGTAATGGAGGACCGCTTTCTCTTCCGACGGGTCGGAGAGGGTGGCGGTTTCGGCCCCCAGCTCCTGGGCCAGACGCAGCGCGGCGAGAATAGCCCGCCGCCGGGCTTCCGGCAGCCGGTGCAGGGAAGGGGTCTCGACATACACCGCATGCCAGACGCTGCCCAGGCGGGCGGCGAGCCGGGCGGCGGCGCGCACCAGCTTTTCGCTGCCGGTGTTGTGCCCGATACAGAGCAGGATCGCATCGCGGGTGTGCCAGACTTTCTCCTGGCCCTGGCGGTCGCGCCAGGCGCGCATCTGCTCATCGACGCGGTCGGCGGTGCGGCGCAGGGCCAGCTCGCGCAGCGCAATCAGATTGCCCTTGCGGAAAAAGTTTTCGATAGCGCGCTCGGCCTGGCCGCCGATGTAGACTTTGCCCTCATTGAGCCGCTGGCGCAGATCGTCAGGGGGGAGGTCCACCAGCACCACGTCGTCCGCGGCGTCAAAGAAGGGATCGGGAACCGTCTCCCGCACCTGCACGCCGGTGATCCCGCTGACGACGTCATTCAGGCTTTCCAGATGCTGGACGTTAACGGTAGTGAAAACATCTATCCCGGCCTCCAGCAGTTCATCCACATCCTGCCAGCGCTTTGGATGGCGGGAGCCTGGCGCATTGCTGTGCGCCAGCTCATCCACCAGAATCAGCGCCGGACGGCGGGCGAGGGCGGCGTCGAGATCGAACTCATAGACGTACCGCCCACGATGGGCAAGCCGCCGCGGCGGCAGGGTACTCAGGCCCTGCAGCATCGCGGCGGTCTCTTTACGGCCGTGGGTCTCCGCCACGCCAATCAGAATATCCAGCCCTTGGGCGCGCAGCCGCTGCGCTTCCGCCAGCATCGCCCAGGTTTTCCCCACCCCGGCGCAGGCGCCAAAGAACACTTTCAGTTTGCCGCGATGCGGGGCGGCGGTGTGCTGCAGCAGGCGGTCAGGGTCCGGGCGCAGCGGCTCGTCACTCATTTACTTATCCTTCAGGGCATCCAGCGCCATATTGAGTTGCAGTATATTGACCACCGGCTGGCCAAGGAAGCTCAGCAGCGGGGTTTGTGTGGCCTGATTCACCAACTGGGTTACCTGCTCAACGCTCAGCTGGCGCGCTTGAGCCACCCGGGGCACCTGCCACAGCGCGGCGGCCGGAGTCAGGTTGTTATCGAGACCGCTCGCCGAGGTGGTGACCAGTTCGACCGGCACCCGCGGGTCGGCGTCCGGGTTGGCAGCGCGCAGGGCCTGCACGCGCTCGCTCACCGCTTTATCCAGCGCCGGGTTGCTGGCGGCGAGGTTGCTGCCGCCAGAGGCCATGGGATTATCCGTCGTCTCCGCGGTGGCCGACGGGCGGCCCTGGAAATAGCCTGCGGCGGTGAAGTTCTGGCCAATCAGCGCCGAGCCGCGCACTTCACCGTTCAGGCGGATCAGCGAGCCGTTGGCCTGTGAGTTAAACCACCATTGTCCCAGGCTGGTGGTTAGCAGAGGATAGACGCCGCCGGTGAGCAGCGTTAACAGAATAAATAGCACAAGTGCCGGACGAATCAATGACATAGTTTGTTCCTCACACCAGACCGCTCAGGGTCAGCAGCAGGTCGATGGCTTTAATACCGATAAAGGGCACCAGCAGACCGCCGAGGCCGTAGATCCACAGGTTGCGGCGCAGCATCGCCGAGGCGGAGAGCGGGCGATAGCTGACGCCTTTCAGGGCCAGCGGGATCAGAAAGACGATGATCAGCGCGTTGAAGATAACGGCGCTGAGGATCGCCGATGAGGGCGAATGCAGGCCCATCACGTTCAGCATGGCCAGCTGAGGATAGACCGCGGCAAACGCCGCCGGAATAATGGCGAAATATTTCGCCACGTCGTTGGCAATACTGAAGGTGGTCAGCGAGCCGCGCGTCATTAACATCTGTTTGCCGATATGGACCACCTCAATCAGCTTGGTGGGGTTGGAATCCAGGTCGACCATGTTGCCCGCTTCCTTCGCCGCCTGGGTGCCGGAGTTCATGGCCACCGCCACGTCGGCCTGAGCCAGCGCGGGCGCGTCGTTGGTGCCGTCGCCGGTCATCGCCACCAGCCGACCTTCCGATTGATACTGGCGGATCAGCGCCAGCTTGGCTTCCGGCGTCGCTTCGGCGAGGAAATCATCGACGCCGGCCTCGGCGGCGATCGCCGCGGCGGTCAGGCGGTTATCGCCGGTGATCATCACCGTTTTAATGCCCATTTTGCGCAGCTGGGCGAAACGTTCTTTGATGCCGCCTTTGACGATATCTTTGAGCGCAATAATCCCCAGCACCTTTTCCCCTTCGGCGACCACCAGCGGCGTGGCCCCCTGGCGGGCGACCTCTTCCACCTGTTTATCGACATCGGCAGGGAAGTGGCCGCCGTTGGCCTCCACGTGGCGGCGAATGGCGTCCACCGACCCTTTGCGGATCATGCGCTGATCGATATTGATGCCGCTCATCCGCGTTTGCGCGGTAAAGGGGACAAAGGTGGCGTGCAGCGACTGCAGATCGCGTTCGCGCAGGTTAAAGCGCTGTTTCGCCAGCACCACGATGCTGCGCCCCTCAGGGGTTTCATCCGCCAGCGAGGAGAGCTGGGCGGCGTCGGCGAGGGTTCGCTCTTCCACGCCGCGCGCCGGCAGGAAGGCTGAGGCCTGGCGGTTGCCGAGAGTAATGGTCCCGGTTTTATCCAGCAGCAGAACATCGACGTCGCCAGCGGCTTCCACCGCACGGCCGCTGGTGGCGATCACGTTGGCGCCGAGCATACGGCTCATCCCGGCGACGCCGATGGCCGACAGCAGCCCGCCGATGGTGGTCGGGATCAGGCACACCAGCAGGGCGACCAGTACGGTAACGCTGACCGCATTGCCGCTCCACGCCGAGAAGGGCCAGATGGTGGCGGTGGCCAGCAGGAACACCAGCGTCAGGGCGATCAGCAGGATCGTCAGGGCGATCTCGTTCGGCGTTTTACGGCGCTGGGCGCCTTCCACCATGGCGATCATCCGGTCGAGGAAGGTTTCTCCCGGGTTCACGCTGCAGCGGATCACCAGCCAGTCGGAGAGAATGCGTGTCCCGCCGGTCACCGAGGCAAAATCGCCACCGGATTCACGGATCACCGGGGCAGACTCGCCGGTAATGGCGCTTTCGTCCACCGAGGCGCCGCCTTCGATGACTTCGCCATCGCAGGGGATAATATCCCCGGCTTCCACCAGCACCACGTCGCCTTTGCGCAGGTCTTCCGCCGGCACGTGGTCGACCGGTGCGTCATGCTGCGGGGCGCGCAGTTTGCGGGCGAAGGCCGTTTTTTTCACCCCTTTCAGGCTGTTGGCCTGGGCTTTGCTGCGGCCTTCCGCCATCGCTTCGGCAAAGTTGGCGAACAGCACGGTAAACCACAGCCAGATACTGACGGCGGCGGTAAAGGTGGCGCTACCGGTCAGGGCGCCGCCAGCCATGGCGATCGCCAGCAGGGTAGTTAACAGACTGCCCACCCAGACGATAAACATCACCGGATTGCGCCATTGCACCATCGGGCTGAGTTTTTTCACGGCATCCAGCAGCGCCTGGCGCACCAGCGTCGGCTCCAGCAGGGCTAATTGTTTGCGACTCATAACAGGGTGCTCCGCATCGCTCAAAGTAAGGAAAAGTGTTCAGCCAGCGGGCCAAGCGCCAGCGCAGGAATAAAGGTCAGGGCGCCCACCAGCAGCACGGTGCCGATCAGTAAACCGATAAACAGGGCGTCGTGAGTGGCCAGGGTGCCGGGGCTGGCCGGTTGAATTTTCTTCGCCACCAGCGAGCCGGCGATGGCCATCACCGGAATGATGACGGCGAAGCGGCCGACCAGCATGCAGAACGCCAGCAGCAGGTTCCAGAACGGCGTCGCCGCGCCCAGGCCAGCGAAGGCGCTGCCGTTGTTATTGGCCGCCGAGGTGACGGCGTACAGCACTTCGCTAAAGCCGTGCGGTCCAGGGTTGAACATCCCGGCGCGGCCGGCGTCGGTCATCATCGCCAGCGCCGTGCCGAGCAACACCAGCGTCGGGGTGACCAGAATGGCGAGGGCGATCATTTTCATTTCCCGGACATCGATTTTCTTCCCGAGGTACTCCGGGGTGCGGCCGACCATCAGCCCGGCGATAAATACCGCCAGCATAACGAACAGCAGCATGCCGTACAGGCCCGAGCCGACGCCGCCGAATACCACTTCGCCAATCTGCATCAGCCACATCGGCACCATGCCGCCCAGCGCGGTGAAGGAGTCATGCATGGCATTGACCGCGCCGCAGGAGGCGGCGGTGGTGATCACCGCGAACAGACTGCTGGCGAGAATACCGAAGCGACTCTCTTTACCTTCCATATTCAGGCTGCTGTCGGCGCCCAGCGTCAGCAGGTGGGGGTTGCCGCGGGTCTCCGCCCACATCACCACGGCGACGCAGAGGATAAAGATCAGCGTCATTGCCCACAGGATGGCGCGTCCCTGACGCCGATCGCTTACCACCTCGCCGAAGGTGAAGCACAGCGCCGTCGGGATCAGGAAGATCGCCAGCATCTGCACGAGATTGGTCAGCGCGGTCGGGTTTTCAAACGGATGGGCGGAGTTGGCATTGAAGAAACCGCCGCCGTTAGTGCCCAGCAGCTTAATCGCTTCCTGTGAGGCGACAGGCCCCATCGGCAGCAGCTGGTGCACCCCTTCGAGGGTGGTAAAGGGCTGGTAGGCCTGCAGATTCTGCGGCACGCCCTGCTGAATAAAGAACAGGGCCACCAGCAGAGAGAGCGGCAGCAGCAGCCACAGGGTAATGCGCGTCAGGTCGACCCAGGCATTGCCGAGGGTGGACATTTTCTGCCGGGCGAAGGCGCGGGTCAGGGCGAAGACCACGGCGATGCCGGTGGCGGCGGAGAGGAAATTCTGCACCGTCAGGCCGACCATCTGGCTGAGATAACTCATGGTGCTTTCGCCGGCGTAAGCCTGCCAGTTGGTATTACTGACAAAGCTGATCGCGGTATTGAGCGCCAGATCCCATGACAGCCCCGGCAGGTGCTGCGGGTTAAACGGCAGCACGCCCTGGAGCATCAGCAGGGCAAACAGCGCCAGGCCGCCGAGGGCGTTAAACAGCAGGAGCGCCAGCAAATACTGCAGCCAGCCCATCTCTTCGGCGCGGATCCCGGCCACGCGCCACAGGACGCGCTCGACCCCGGCCAGGCCGGGAAGCGGGATGTCATTCACCATTCTTGCCAGACACATCCCCAGCGGGCGCGCCAGCACCAGCAATACCAGCAGATAGCTGGCTAATAATAAAAATCCCTGGGCAGCCATCAGAATGCCTCCGCATGTATCAAGGCATAAACCAGATAAGCCAGTAACAGGAACACCAGCCCAACGCCAGTGAGTACGCCTGCAGTCACAATCCACCTCCGGGTGTGTTTTCGATTTACCTGGAGGATAGAAATTACGGCGCAAAGATTTCGCAAAAATCCGCGGGTGCGGTGTAAAAAAAGTATAAAAATGACAAAGGCACAAATTAACTGATGGTTAGTATTAATTTAACTTTTTCGTAACTAATTTACGTGGCGAATGTAAATTAAGTATAAATACGTGCTTTTTAGTGGTCGGATGAGTAGTAAAATTACAAGCAGAGCGGTATTATTTTGCTCAGACAAACATGATTAATTTTACCGGCGCTGCTTGCCGGCCTGACAAAGGGGAGAGAAATGATGGCGTTGTACAAAGCTTATCCTGCTCATATTATTTTGCTGCGTCGTGCTTTCGCCGTCGTGGCTGGCGTCGCGGCGCTGCCGGTGATGCTGTTCTGGAAAGATCGCGCCCGCTATTACAGCTGGCTGCACCGAGTGTGGTCGAAAACCAGCGAGCAGCCGGTGTGGATGGCGCAGGCGGAGAAAGCCGCTCACGATTTCTATTAATCCTCCTGCAGCGAAGAAAATAACAAGACCGCCGGGTTGCCCCGGCGGTTTTTTTTCGCCGCTTGTCTACACTCGTTTTTATGCGCCGCCTTGGAATTGGCAGGTGCGTATTTTGCCGGAGCGCGCTATTTTTGCCGGCTTAGATCATAAGATGAGTATTGCTGACGGATAATAAGGAGTGATATGGCCACCCATCTGGTCTGGTTACGCACGGATTTACGCATTCACGATAACCTGGCGCTGGCTGCCGCCTGCCGCGATCCGCAGGCGCAGGTGCTGGCGCTGTATATCGCCACCCCGGGGCAGTGGCGTGAACATCACCTGGCGCCACGGCAGGCCGCTTTTATCGCCAGCCATTTACAGAGTCTGCATGCCGCGCTGGCGGAACGGGGTATACCGCTGTGGGTAGAAGAGGCGGACGATTTTACCGCCAGCGTCGAACGGCTGGCCGATTTTTGCCAGCAGCATCAGGTCAGTCACCTGTTCTACAACTATCAGTACGAATTCAATGAACGCCAGCGCGATGCCGCCGTTGAGAACACCTTGCGCGACGTGATTTGCCAGGGCTTTGACGACAGCGTCCTGTTGCCGCCCGGCAGCGTACTGACCGGTGGCGGCGAAATGTATAAAGTCTTCACCCCGTTTAAAAATGCGTTTATTCGCCGTCTGCGGGACGGACTGCCGGCGTGCGTGGCGGCCCCGAAGCCGCGCCAGGCGCCTGCCTGCCAGGCGCCGCCGCTGCCTGAGCTTAACTACCCGCAAACGCCGTTCGACGGGCTGCTGTTTGCCGCGGATGAAAAAACGGCGCTGGCGCGTCTGCGCGCGTTTTGTCAGCAAGCGGCGGCGGATTACGAGGGGCAGCGCGACTTCCCGGCCGTGGAAGGGACCAGTCGCCTGTCGCCCTGCCTGGCCATCGGCGTGCTGTCCCCCCGCCAGTGCCTGCATCGTCTGCTGACGGAACATCCCGCCGCGCTGGACGGCGGAGCCGGCGCCACCTGGCTTAACGAGCTGATCTGGCGCGAGTTTTACCGCCATCTGATGGTCTACTATCCGAAGCTCTGTAAAGGGCGGCCATTTACTGCCTGGACAGATAAGGTCGCCTGGCGCGCAGAGGAGGCCGCCCTGCAGGCCTGGCAGCGCGGGGAGACCGGTTTTCCGATAGTCGATGCCGCCATGCGCCAGCTTAACGCCACCGGCTGGATGCATAACCGGTTGCGCATGATTGTCGCCAGCTTCCTGACCAAAGATTTGCGCCTCGACTGGCGGGCGGGCGAGCGCTATTTCATGAGCCAGCTGATTGATGGCGACCTGGCGGCGAATAACGGCGGCTGGCAGTGGGCGGCTTCAACGGGCACCGACGCCGCGCCCTATTTCCGCATATTTAACCCCACCACCCAGGGCGAAAAGTTTGATAAACAGGGGGTGTTTATACGTCGCTGGCTGCCGGAGCTGGCAAAGGTGCCGGAGAAGGCCCTGCATCAGCCGTGGGCGTGGGCGGATAAACAAGGGATCACGCTGGACTATTCGCGCCCGATAGTTGATCACAAGCAGGCGCGGCAGGAGACGCTGGCGGCCTGGGAGGCCGCCAGAAAAGGAATTACTCCACCGCCAGACGGCGGGTCCTGACTTTCAGCGAATGATACAGCCAGATGACCAGCACCACGCCGACGCAGGCCAGCGCGCCCCAGGTGATCTGGCTGAAGACGGTAATGTAGGCGTCAATGGAGTAGTTCACCGCTCCGGCGGCGTCGAATGACGCCTGCGAGGTCTGGTCGGCGATAACGCCGGCCAGATAGTTGGCGATGGCCCCTGAGAGCAGCATATAGATACCGGTCAGCACCCCAGTGACACCCGGGATCTCAATGCGGGTGATCTGCGACATCGCGACCGGGTCGATAAACAGTTCGGCAAAGCCCATCACCGCCAGACCCAGCACCATCAGCGGCATGGACGACTGACCATAGGCCGCCGACCAGCGGGCGCTGAGGGTCAAAATGCAGAACCCGGCGCTCATCAGGCCCAGACCGAGGGCAAATTTCCCCCAGATGCGCACGGTGCGATTGCCGTTCACGCTCTCTTTCACCAGCCACGCCAGCACCATCCCGCAGAGCATCACCGCGAAGGTGTTGATTGACTGGAACATAGCGGTAGGGACTTCGTAGCTCATGATATGGCGGTTAACGAAGCGGTCAATATACAGGCTGATGGAGCTCCCGCCCTGTTGGGCGAAGGCCCAGAACAGCAGGCTGAAGGCGGTCAGGACGACGATCAGGCGCAGATCCTTGCGCTGTTTATCGGTTTCGGCGCGCAGGTAGATCCGCGCCAGTACCGCGAGGCCAATGGCCGTGGCCACCATCAGGGCATACACCGACCACTCCTGCCAGAACAGTACCGCAATCAGCAGCGGGGCGTTAACCAGCAATACCAGCAGCCAGCCCCAGTTCGGCCACAGGAAGCGGCGCGCGCACAGCGCCTGGCGGTTGACGCCGGCGGTATGCTGGAAATGACGGTTGCCGCAGAGGAAAATCACCAGCCCCGCGACCATGCCGATGGCCGCCAGGGCAAAGCCCATCGCCCAGCTATACTCCTCCTGTACGTAGCCGCAGGCGATCGGCGCGATAATCGAGCCGATATTGCCGGCGGCATACATCAGCGAAAAGCCGCCATCGCGACGCGGATCGGCGGGTTCGTACAGCTCGCCCAGCAGACAGCTGACGTTGGATTTAAACAACCCGTAGCCGCAGACGATGATCGCCAGCGACAGGTACAGGAAAAGCGGAGCGGTTTCGCTGGCCCCGAGCACCAGATGGCCAATGGCCATCAGCAGCGCGCCGAGCATGACCGCCATCCGGTTGCCTAACAGCTTATCGGCCAGATAGCCGCCGAGGATCGGCGTCACATAGACCAGCGAACAGTAGGCGCTGAACAGGGCGTAGGCATGGTTATCGTCATATTTGAGCTGATTGGTGAGATAGAGGATCAGCAGGGCGCGCATGCCGTAAAAGCTAAAATACTCCCAGATTTGCAGCGCCACGACGTAGTAGATCGCCCGCGGTTGCGATGATGTTGTCTGCATATGAAGTGTGTTTCCTGGCGTAAAGCGAAAGTCGATCGTTCTGCATGAATAGCGATTTATCAGTCATATTCATGGCTTGAGGGGCTTTCTGATTATTTAATATGCTTTATTAGTGCATAAATATACACTAATGCGCGGCGGGATGAATAGACAAATTGCGGGATTCGTTAAAAAGTCATGGTCAGTGACGGTAGCGGACTATCGACGACCCGAATGGATATGGTTATGTTATGCCTTTGTATAACCTGATTATCTGCTGGAGTGGCGATGAAAAATAGCGAACTGGAACAACTGATTAACGACAAGCTCAATAGTGCGGCCATCAGTGACTTCGCCCCTAACGGTCTGCAGGTGGAAGGACGCGAAACGGTGCACAAGATCGTCACCGGAGTGACGGCCTGCCAGGCGCTGCTGGATGAGGCCGTCCGTCTGCAGGCGGATGCGGTGATTGTTCATCACGGCTATTTCTGGAAAAACGAATCGCCAGTGATCCGCGGCATGAAGCGCCGTCGCCTGAAAACCCTGCTGGCCAACGATATCAATCTCTACGGTTGGCACCTGCCGCTGGATGCCCATCCGGAGCTGGGCAATAACGCGCAGCTGGCGCATCTGCTGGGGATTAACGTGCTCGGCGAAATCGAACCGCTGGTGCCGTGGGGCGAGCTGTCGATGCCGGTTTCCGGCCTCGAACTGGCCTCGTGGATCGAAGCGCGACTGGGGCGCAAGCCGCTGTGGTGCGGCGATACCGGGCCGGACACCGTCAGCCGCGTCGCCTGGTGTACCGGCGGCGGCCAGAGCTTTATCGACGCCGCGGCGCGCTTTGGCGTGGACGCCTTTATCACCGGCGAAGTGTCGGAACAAACTATTCACTCTGCCCGCGAGCAGGGCCTGCATTTTTATGCCGCCGGCCACCACGCCACCGAGCGGGGCGGCATTCGCGCCCTCAGCGAATGGCTGACGGAAACGACCGATCTGGATGTTACCTTTATTGATATTCCTAACCCTGCCTGACGGGAGAGAAGAAAGTGCAGCGAGCGCGTTGTTATCTGTTAGGTGAAACGGCGGTGGTCCTGGAGCTTGAGCCTCCGGTGACCCTGGAGAGCCAAAAACGTATCTGGGGCCTGACGCAGCGGTTGACCGATCGCGAAGAGGTGGTTGAAGTGATCCCGGGGATGAACAACATCACCGTTGTGCTGCGTCGTCCGCAGGAGATGGCGTGGGAGGCGATTGACAAGCTGCAGCGCTGGTGGGAAGAGAGCGATGCGCTGGAGCCGGAATCCCGTGAGATAAGTATCCCGGTTATCTACGGCGGCGAGGCGGGACCAGATCTTGGCGACGTCGCGCGCCATAGCGGGTTGAGCGAAAAGCAGGTGGTCGAACTGCACTCTTCGGTGGAGTATATGGTGTGGTTTCTGGGTTTCCAGCCGGGGTTTCCGTATTTTGGCGGCCTGCCGGAGCAGCTGGCGATGCCGCGTCGCGCCGAGCCGCGCGTACTGGTACCGGCGGGATCCGTCGGTATCGGCGGATCGCAAACCGGTATTTATCCGCTGGCGACGCCGGGCGGCTGGCAGCTGCTGGGGCGCACGCCGCTGGCATTATTCGATCCAAAACGTGAAGAGCCGGTGCTGCTGCGTTCCGGCGATCGCGTGCGCTTTGTGCCGCAGAAGGAGGGGGTATGTTGAAATTTATCCGCGCCGGCATGTATACCTCGGTACAGGATGGCGGCCGGGAAGGCCAGCGCCAGTGGGGGATTAGCCGCTGCGGCGCGCTGGATAAACCGGCGATGACCATTGCCAATCTGCTGGTGGGCAATGCGCCGGAGGCGGCGGCGCTGGAAATTACGCTGGGTCAGATCGATGTGCAGTTTACCCGCCACTGCTGGTTCGCGTTGACCGGCGCCGCCTGTGAAGCGACGCTCGACGGCGCGCCGGTCTGGTTGGGCTGGCGAATGGAGGCGAAGGCCGGGCAGCGGCTGGTGCTGAAAAATCCTCAGCATGGGATCCGCAGCTATCTGGCGGTCGCGGGCGGTATTGATGTCCCTGAAGTTTTAGGTTCCCGCTCTACCGATCTGAAAGTCGGTATCGGCGGAATCGAAGGGCGCCGGTTGCAGGATGGCGATCAAGTGAAGATTGGGAAATCGTCCCGCCGCTTTAGCGCCTCGCGCGGCGTTAAACAGCTGCCGATAGGCAATATTATTCGCGCGCTGCCGGGGCCGGAGTATCACGAATTCGACAGCGTGTCGCAGGAGTCTTTCTGGCGCTCGCCGTGGAAGCTGAGTCCGCAAAGCAACCGTATGGGCTACCGCCTGCAGGGGCAGCCGCTCAGGCGCACAACCGACCGGGAAATGCTCTCTCATGGCCTGCTGCCCGGCGTGGTACAGGTACCGCATAACGGCCAGCCGATTGTGTTGATGAACGATGCGCAAACCACCGGCGGCTATCCGCGTATAGCCTGCATTATTGAAGCCGATATGTACCAACTGGCGCAAATTCCGCTAGGTCAGCCGATCCATTTCGTCCCCTGTTCGCTGGAGGAAGCGCTAAAAGCGCGCGCCGACCAGCAGCGCTACCTTGAACAACTGGCCTGGAGATTAAGCGATGAAAATTGATTTAAATGCCGACCTCGGCGAAGGCTGCGCCAGCGATAGCGCGCTGCTGCAGCTGGTCTCTTCCGCCAATATCGCCTGCGGCTTTCACGCCGGCGATGCGGTTCTCATGCAGCAATGCGTGCGCGAGGCGCTGAAAAACGGCGTCGCTATTGGCGCACACCCGAGCTTCCCGGACCGGGAAAATTTCGGTCGAACCGCGATGCAGTTACCGCCAGAGACGGTCTACGCCCAGGTGCTGTACCAAATTGGCGCGCTGGCGGCAATCGTACACGCCCAGGGGGGCGAGCTGCGGCACGTCAAACCGCATGGCATGTTGTACAACCAGGCGGCGAAAGAGCCGCCTTTGGCCGACGCTATCGCCCGTGCGGTGCGCGATGCCGACGCCGACCTGGTGCTGGTTGGGCTGGCGGGCAGCGAGCTTATCCGCGCCGGACAGCATTATCAGTTGACGACGCGCCAGGAAGTCTTCGCCGATCGCGGCTATCAGGCCGACGGCAGCCTGGTGCCGCGCAGCCAACCGGGCGCGCTGATTGAGAGCGAAGAGCAGGCGCTGGCGCAAACGCTGGAAATGGTGCAGCACAATCGGGTGCGCAGCCTGAGCGGCGAATGGGCGCATGTTAAGGCGGAAACGGTCTGCCTGCATGGCGATGGCGCTCACGCGCTCGATTTCGCCCGGCGCTTGCGCGCCGCGTTTGCCGGGCGGAATATCGACGTCAGCGCGGACCTCGAGTAATAGTCCGCCTAAGTTATTAATAATAATTAAATCAAATAATTAACAACACTCACAATACTCACAACTGAACAGGACGTTATTATGCAAGAGGCGATATCCCTCTGGCCGCTAATCGGCATTGCCGTGATTGTGGTCGGTTTTGTATTACGCTTTAACCCGGTGCTGGTGGTGATTATCTCCGGGATCGTCACCGGCGTGGCGGCGCATATGCCAATAGCCACTATTCTGGAGAAACTGGGCGAGGGCTTCCTGAATACCCGTAATCTGCCGTTTATTCTGCTGCTGCCGCTGGCGGTGATCGGGCTGCTGGAGCGCCATGGTCTGAAAGAGCGGGCGCAGGCGTGGATCGCGAAGATCCATAGCGCGACCGCCGGACGTCTGCTGATCGTCTATCTGTTTGTGCGCGAAGCCACCGCCGCTCTGGGGTTGACCAGCCTCGGCGGACATCCGCAAATGGTGGGCCCGCTGCTGGCGCCGATGGCGGAGGGGGCGGCGGAAAAGCGCTTTGGCCCGCTGCCGGGCAATGTACGCTACCGCCTGCGCGCGATGTCGGCGGCGACCGATAACGTCGGGCTGTTCTTCGGCGAAGATATTTTTGTCGCCTTCGGCGCGATCATCTTCATGCACAACTTTATGCTGGAGTCGGGTGGGATCCAGACAGAACCGTTGCATATTGCCCTGTGGGGGATCCCGACGGCGATCTGCGCCTTTCTGATCCACGCCGCGCGCCTGTGGCGACTCGATCGCCATCTCCAGCGCGAGCTGGACCGGATAAACGCCGGACAGGCGAAAGGCGGTGCGGCATGAATTTCCAACAAACCTATTTATACTGGCTGGCCGGCGCGGTACTGCTGGTCGTGGCTATCATGTCCTGGCGCGACAAAAGCAATCCGCGGCGTCTGACAACCGGTCTGTTCTGGGGCCTGTACGGGCTGGTGTTCTTGCTCGGCGACTGGACATATCAGCTGGTGGGCGATAAGCGTACGGTGAATATCGCTGTCGGCGGGGTGGTGGTCATCCTGGCGCTGATCGCCGGTTTTGGCGGCGTGCGCCTCGGCAGCTACCATCAGCGTACCCAGGAAGAGAAAACCGCCAGCGCGAAACGCCTCGGCAACAAACTTTTCTTTCCGGCGCTGGCGATTCCGGTCGTCACCGTCATTGGCGTACTGCTGTTTAACAATCTGCCCTCATGGCAGGTGGCGCTCTTCGGGCCGGGCAACCACGCGACGCTGATTACTCTGTTCTCGATGACTGTCGGTACGCTGATTGGCCTGGCGATGGCGATTCGTATGACGCATGAAACGGTGGCGCAGCCAATGCAGGAAGCGCGCCGTTTGCTTGATTCCGTCGGCTGGGCCTTTATCCTGCCGCAAATCCTCGCGGTGCTGGGGCTGCTGTTTACCGCAGCGGGCGTCGGAACCAGCATTTCATGGCTGACCGAGCACTATCTGGCGGTCGATAACCGCTTTATCGCCGTGGCTGTGTATGCCATCGGCATGGCGGTGCTGACAATGGTGATGGGCAACGCCTTTGCCGCTTTCCCGATTGTGACCGCCGGAGTTGGCATTCCGATTTTAGTCCTGCAGCACGGCGGCAATCCGGCGGTAATGGCGGCGATTGGTATGTTTTCCGGCTACTGCGGCACGCTGATGACGCCGATGGCGGCGAACTTCAATATTGTGCCGGCGGCGCTGCTGGAACTGCCGGATAAAAACGCGGTGATTAAAGCTCAGATACCGACCGGTATCCTGCTGCTTATCGTCAATGTATTCTTACTCTATTTCCTGATGTTCCTGTAAGGAGGGATGATGGCTGGCGTATTGATTACCGGTTTTGAGCCGTTCGGCGGCGAAACGGTTAATCCTTCATGGGAAGTGGTTAAGCAGCTGGATGGCATGATTATTCGCGGACAGCAGGTGGTGGCTAAACAGTTACCCTGCGTATTCGGCGAAGCGCTGACGGTGCTGAAGGCGGCGCTGGAAACCTATCAACCGCGGCTGACGATTGCCGTCGGACAGGCCGGCGGCCGTGTCGATATTACCGTCGAACGTGTAGCGATCAATGTCGATGATGCGCGGATCCCCGACAATAAAGGCCAGCAACCGATCGATGAGCCGATCGTCGCTAATGGCCCTGCGGCCTGCTTCAGTACGCTGCCGATCAAAGCGATCGTTAGCGCGTTGCGCCAGCAGGGGATCCCGGCCTCGGTGTCGCAAACCGCGGGCACCTTCGTCTGCAATCACGTGATGTATGGTTTGCTGCATCAGCTGCAGGGAAAAAGCGGGCAGAAGGGCGGTTTTATCCATATTCCTTATCTGCCTGAACAGGCGGCGGCCCACCCGGGGCAGGCGAGTATGTCGGTCGCGACGGTACGCGCGGCGCTGGAAACGGCGATTGCCGTCGCTCTTGAACAGGATGACGATGTCAAAATTGGCGGCGGCGCCACCCATTAACAGAAGGATGACAGTATGCCGGAAGGTCCGGAGATCCGCCGTGCGGCGGATAAACTGGAGGCGGCAATCAAAGGCGAACCCTTAACCAACGTCTGGTTCGCCTTTCCTCAGTTGCAACCCTATCACACTCAGCTAACTGGTCAGCGGGTGACCCATATCGCCACCCGCGGCAAGGCCCTGTTAACCCACTTCTCCGGCGGATTGACCCTGTATAGCCATAACCAGCTGTACGGCGTCTGGCGTGTGGTGGATGCCGGCGTTGAGCCGCAATCGAACCGCGTACTGCGCGTCAGGCTGCAGACCGCCAGCAAGGCGATTTTGCTCTACAGCGCGTCGGACATTGATATCCTCACGGCGGAGCAGGTTGCCAACCATCCGTTCTTGCTGCGCGTCGGACCGGACGTGCTGGACATGACGTTAACCGCGGAGCAGGTGAAAGCGCGGCTGCTGTCGGCCAAATTCCGCAATCGTCAGTTTTCCGGCCTGCTGCTGGATCAGGCTTTTCTTGCCGGGCTCGGAAACTATCTGCGGGTGGAAATTCTCTGGCAGGTGGGATTAAGCGGTAAGCGTAAAGCCGCTGAACTGAGCGACAGTCAGCTGGATGCGCTGGCGCACGCGCTGCTCGATATCCCGCGGCTGTCCTATCGTACTCGCGGTCTGGTGGATGACAACAAGCATCATGGCGCGCTGTTTCGCTTTAAGGTCTTCCATCGCGATGGGGAAAGGTGCGAACGCTGTGGGGGAATCATTGAGAAGACGACGCTCTCCTCGCGGCCATTTTACTGGTGTCCAGGATGCCAGCATTAAGCCGGCTGGCGGGCGATTTCAGCATGAAGCGCGTTATCAGGCATAAAAAAACGCGCCAGCAGGCGCGTTTTTATGATCCGGACAGTGAGATTAACGCTTAATGTCGGACTGGAAATCGCGTTTGGCGTAGCCGGTATACAGCTGACGCGGACGGGCGATCTTCATACCATCGCTGTGCATTTCGTTCCAGTGCGCAATCCAGCCCACGGTACGCGCCATGGCGAAGATAACGGTAAACATGGAGGACGGAATACCCATCGCTTTCAGGATAATACCGGAGTAGAAGTCGACGTTCGGATACAGTTTCTTCTCGATGAAGTACGGGTCGTTCAGCGCGATATGCTCCAGCTCCATGGCCACCTGCAGCAGGTCGTCTTTGGTGCCCAGCTCTTTCAGCACTTCATGGCAGGTTTCACGCATCACGGTGGCGCGCGGATCGTAGTTTTTGTAAACACGATGGCCGAAGCCCATCAGGCGGAAAGAGTCATTCTTGTCTTTCGCACGACGAACAAATTCCGGAATGTGCTCAACGGAGCTGATCTCTTCCAGCATTTTCAGCGCCGCTTCGTTGGCGCCACCGTGTGCCGGTCCCCACAGGGAGGCGATGCCCGCAGCGATACAGGCGAACGGGTTAGCGCCGGAGGAGCCTGCGGTACGTACCGTGGAGGTCGACGCGTTCTGCTCGTGATCGGCGTGCAGGATCAGAATACGATCCATCGCGCGCTCCAGCACCGGATTGACTTCATACTCTTCGCACGGTGTCGCAAACATCATGCGCAGGAAGTTGCCGGCGTAGGAGAGGTCGTTGCGCGGATAAACAAACGGCTGGCCGATAGAATACTTGTAACACATGGCTGCCATGGTTGGCATTTTGGACAGCAGACGGTAGGCGGCAATCTCGCGGTGACGCGGGTTATTCACGTCGAGGGAATCATGATAGAACGCCGCCAGCGCGCCAGTGATCCCGCACATCACCGCCATCGGGTGGGAATCGCGACGGAACGCGTGGAACAGACGGGTGATCTGCTCATGAATCATGGTGTGGCGGGTGACGGTAGTTTTGAATTCGTCATATTCGGCCTGGGTCGGCTTTTCGCCGTACAGCAGGATATAACAGACTTCAAGATAATTAGATTCGGTCGCTAACTGGTCGATCGGGAAGCCGCGGTGCAGCAGGATCCCCTCGTCACCATCGATAAACGTAATTTTAGATTCACAAGAAGCCGTTGATGTGAAACCTGGGTCAAAGGTAAATACGCCTTTTGAACCAAGACTACGAATATCAATAACATCCTGACCGAGCGTGCCTTTTAGCACATCCAGTTCAATAGCAGTGTCACCACCCAGGGTGATTTTTGCTTTAGCATCAGACATTTATGGTCTCCTTAGCGCCTTTATTGCTTAAGACTGCCGGGTGGTGGATTTGCTTTCGGCCCGCGCCTGCATACGTGACCAGTTTGTTATGTTGCACACAGCTCTGCGTCAGCGAAAAGGGCAGGGTACAGAGCAACGGCGCTTGATGGCACGTCCTTCAGGGCTGCGGTGAAACAACAGCAAATCAGCGTTTTAGCAGTCCGAATATTAAAACCTATATACCACTAATAACTGTCCTGATTACATCGGTCAATACTGACACACTGTTACATAACTTATTCTCAGGTGAAAGAGTGACCCCATAACTTTTGAGCATTATTGCATTTAACTGGTAATGGTTGTAACAAGAATGTTTAATATTTGTCAAATCATGTGATTAAAAATTAAAAAAATGTTGGTATCGTGACCTTGATCACTGTTCCGGAGAAAACCCAACAAACTATATGTAGGTTAATTGTAATGATTTTGTGAACGGCCTATACTGCGGCCAGGTCTCCGGAACACCCTGCAATCCCGAGCCACCCAGCGTTGTTTAGTGATGTTTTTATGCCTGAAAAGACGTTTTAACATGACTTCTGGTTATAGAAAGGACGCTGTCTGACCCGCAAGCAGACCGGAGGAAGGAAACAATAAGAACAGCATGTGGGCGTTATTCATGGTAAGAAATGTGAAAAAACAAAGACCTGTCAATCTGGATCTACAAACGATACGGTTCCCAATCACGGCGATAGCGTCCATTCTCCATCGCGTTTCCGGTGTCATCACCTTCGTGGCGGTCGGAATTCTGCTTTGGCTGCTGGGCACCAGCCTTTCCTCCCCAGAAGGTTTTCTGACGGCGGCCTCCATCATGGATAGCTTCTTTGTGAAGTTCATCATGTGGGGCATTCTCACCGCGCTGGCCTATCACGTCGTTGTCGGTATTCGCCATCTGATGATGGACTTTGGCTACCTGGACGAAACCCTCGAAGCAGGGAAACGTTCCGCCAAAATTTCTTTTGTTATTACTGTCGTGCTTTCACTTCTCGCAGGAGTCCTCGTATGGTAAGCAACGCCTCAGCACTGGGACGCAACGGCGTACATGACTTTATCCTGGTCCGTGCTACCGCCATCGTTCTGACCCTCTACATCATCTACATGGTTGGCTTCTTCGCCACCACCGGTGAAATCTCATGGGAAGTGTGGACCGGATTCTTTGCCTCCGGCTTCACTAAAGTCTTCACTCTGCTGGCTCTCGTTTCCATTCTCATCCATGCCTGGATCGGGATGTGGCAGGTGTTAACGGACTACGTTAAACCACTGGCTCTGCGCCTGGTTCTGCAACTGGCTATCGTTGTGGCGCTGGTGGCTTACGTTCTTTATGGATTTGTTGTGGTGTGGGGTGTGTAATGAAATTGCCAGTCAGAGAGTTTGATGCTGTTGTCATCGGTGCCGGCGGCGCAGGTATGCGCGCGGCGCTGCAAATTTCCCAGAGCGGACAGACCTGTGCACTGCTCTCCAAAGTGTTCCCTACCCGTTCCCATACCGTATCCGCGCAGGGTGGCATCACCGTCGCGCTCGGTAACTCCCATGAAGATAACTGGGAATGGCATATGTACGACACCGTAAAAGGGTCGGACTATATCGGCGACCAGGACGCCATCGAATACATGTGTAAGACCGGCCCGGAAGCGATTCTTGAGCTGGAGCACATGGGACTGCCGTTCTCTCGTCTTGACGATGGCCGTATTTATCAGCGCCCGTTTGGCGGCCAGTCGAAGAACTTCGGCGGCGAACAGGCGGCGCGTACCGCGGCGGCGGCTGACCGTACCGGTCACGCCCTGCTGCACACTC
Organism: Klebsiella pneumoniae; assembly: GCF_000742135.1. GTDB lineage: Bacteria > Pseudomonadota > Gammaproteobacteria > Enterobacterales > Enterobacteriaceae > Klebsiella > Klebsiella pneumoniae. The sequence continues at coordinate 1,329,644 of NZ_KN046818.1, forward strand.
TGTATCAGCAGAACCTGAAAAACCACACCACTATCTTCTCCGAATGGTACGCCCTCGATCTGGTGAAAAACCAGGACGGCGCGGTAGTCGGTTGTACCGCCCTGTGCATCGAGACCGGCGAAGTGGTCTACTTTAAAGCCCGCGCCACCGTGCTGGCGACCGGCGGCGCAGGCCGTATCTATCAGTCCACCACCAACGCCCACATCAATACGGGTGACGGCGTCGGGATGGCCATCCGCGCCGGCGTGCCGGTGCAGGATATGGAAATGTGGCAGTTCCACCCGACCGGTATCGCCGGGGCTGGGGTTCTGGTTACCGAAGGTTGCCGCGGCGAAGGCGGTTACCTGCTGAACAAACACGGCGAACGCTTTATGGAGCGTTATGCCCCGAACGCTAAAGACCTTGCGGGCCGTGACGTGGTGGCGCGTTCCATCATGATCGAAATCCGCGAAGGCCGCGGCTGCGACGGTCCGTGGGGCCCGCACGCGAAACTGAAACTGGATCACCTCGGTAAAGAGGTTCTGGAATCTCGTCTGCCGGGTATCCTTGAACTTTCCCGTACCTTTGCCCACGTCGATCCGGTGAAAGAGCCGATCCCGGTTATCCCAACCTGTCACTACATGATGGGCGGTATCCCGACCAAAGTCACCGGTCAGGCGTTGACCGTGAATGAGAAGGGCGAAGACGTGGTGATCCCGGGCCTGTTCGCGGTAGGCGAAATCGCCTGCGTATCGGTCCACGGCGCCAACCGTCTGGGCGGCAACTCGTTGCTCGACCTGGTGGTCTTCGGCCGCGCGGCGGGCCTGCATCTGCAGGAATCCATTGCCGAGCAGGGCACGCTGCGCGACGCCAGCGAATCCGATATCGAAGGCTCGCTGGATCGCCTCAACCGCTGGAACAACACCCGCTCTGGTGAAGATCCGGTGGCGATTCGTAAAGCGCTGCAGGAATGTATGCAGCATAACTTCTCGGTGTTCCGCGAAGGCGATGCGATGCACAAAGGTCTGGAGCAACTGAAAGTGATCCGCGAGCGCCTGAAAAACGCCCGTCTCGACGATACCTCCAGCGAGTTCAACACCCAGCGCGTTGAGTGCCTGGAGCTGGATAACCTGATGGAAACCGCCTACGCGACCGCCGTATCCGCTAACTTCCGTACCGAGAGCCGTGGCGCCCACAGCCGCTTCGACTTCCCGGATCGTGATGATGAAAACTGGCTGTGCCATTCCCTGTACCTGCCAGAGTCGGAATCCATGACGCGTCGTAGCGTCAATATGGAACCGAAACTGCGTCCGGCATTCCCGCCGAAGATTCGTACTTACTAATGCGGAGACAGGAAAATGAAACTCGAGTTTTCAATTTATCGCTATAACCCGGATGTTGACGACGCTCCGCACATGCAGGATTACACCCTTGAAGCGGAAGAAGGTCGCGACATGATGCTGCTGGATGCGCTGATCCAGCTGAAAGAAAAAGATCCGTCGCTGTCGTTCCGCCGCTCCTGCCGTGAAGGGGTCTGCGGGTCCGATGGTCTAAACATGAACGGGAAAAACGGTTTGGCGTGCATCACGCCAATCTCCGCGCTGAATCAGCCGGGCAAGAAGATTGTTATCCGTCCGCTGCCAGGATTACCGGTTATCCGTGATTTGGTGGTGGACATGGGGCAATTCTATGCACAATATGAGAAGATTAAGCCTTACTTGTTGAATAATGGGCAAAATCCTCCGGCTCGCGAGCATCTGCAGATGCCTGAGCAGCGTGAGAAACTCGACGGGCTGTACGAGTGTATTCTGTGCGCCTGCTGTTCGACCTCGTGCCCGTCGTTCTGGTGGAACCCGGACAAGTTCATCGGCCCGGCTGGCCTGCTGGCCGCGTATCGCTTCCTGATCGACAGTCGCGATACCGAAACCAGCGAGCGCCTGGACGGCCTGAGCGATGCTTTCAGCGTATTCCGCTGTCACAGCATTATGAACTGCGTCAGTGTGTGTCCGAAGGGGCTGAACCCGACGCGCGCCATCGGCCATATTAAGTCGATGCTGCTACAGCGCAGCGCGTAAGCAACACGGTCTGTCCCGGATGGCGCTAGCGCTTATCCGGGCTACCAAAGCAGTAGCCCCGGCAAGCGTTAGCGCCGCCGGGGGATATAGCAGGAAATCTTTAAAAACCGCCACAAGATGTACCAGTAATCGAGGCGTTCAGTGCGAGGTAAGGCGGCAACTGAGCGCATCCCCGGGAGCATAGTGAACTATGTGACCGGGGTAAGCGAAGGCAGCCAACGCAACCGCAGCCTGAACGCTGAAGATTAATGGCAGTTTTTAAAGGTTCCTTAGCGGATAGAAACCACAACTCGTCCGCAACAAGTGAACCCCGGCACGTGCACTCGGTGTGCGTGGTAGTTTCTACGGCGAAATAAGCATATGAATGCTTAAGGGATCACGATGCAGAACGGCGCAATGAAAGCCTGGCTGGACTCTTCTTACCTCTCTGGTTCGAACCAGAGCTGGATAGAACAGCTCTATGAAGACTTCTTAACCGATCCTGACTCTGTTGACGCCAACTGGCGTTCAATGTTCCAGCAGTTACCTGGCACCGGAGTTAAACCGGATCAATTTCATTCCAAAACGCGTGATTATTTCCGTCGACTGGCGAAGGATGCCTCACGTTACACTTCTTCGATTTCCGACCCAGACACCAATGTGAAGCAGGTTAAAGTCCTGCAGCTCATCAACGCATACCGTTTCCGTGGCCACCAGCATGCGAATCTCGATCCGCTGGGGCTGTGGAAGCAAGAGAGAGTGGCGGATCTCGATCCGGCCTACCACGATCTGACCGAGGCCGATTTCCAGGAAAGCTATAACGTAGGTTCATTTGCCATCGGTAAAGACACGATGAAGCTGGGCGAGCTGATTGCCGCCCTCAAGCAAACCTACTGCGGCTCCATCGGCGCGGAATACATGCATATCACCTCTACCGAAGAAAAACGCTGGATCCAGCAGCGCATTGAATCGGTAGCTGGCAAAGCGAGCTTTACCGCGGAAGAGAAAAAACGCTTCCTCAGCGAACTGACCGCCGCGGAAGGTCTGGAGCGCTACCTCGGCGCCAAATTCCCGGGGGCGAAGCGCTTCTCGCTGGAGGGTGGCGACGCCCTGATCCCGATGCTCAAAGAGATGATCCGCCATGCAGGCAAAAGCGGCACCCGCGAAGTGGTGCTGGGCATGGCGCACCGCGGCCGTCTGAACGTGCTGGTCAACGTGCTGGGTAAAAAACCGCAGGACCTGTTCGACGAGTTCGCGGGCAAACATAAAGAACACCTCGGCACCGGCGACGTGAAGTACCACATGGGCTTCTCTTCCGATATGGAAACCGAAGGCGGTCTGGTGCACCTGGCGCTGGCGTTTAACCCGTCGCACCTCGAGATCGTCAGCCCGGTGGTTATCGGTTCCGTACGCGCCCGTCTGGATCGTCTGGACGAGCCAAGCAGCAACAAAGTTCTGCCTATTACCATCCACGGCGACGCCGCCGTCACCGGCCAGGGCGTGGTTCAGGAAACTCTGAACATGTCCAAAGCCCGCGGTTACGAAGTGGGCGGTACCGTGCGCATCGTTATCAACAACCAGGTGGGCTTCACGACCTCTAACCCGCTGGATGCGCGCTCAACGCCGTACTGCACCGACATCGGTAAAATGGTGCAGGCGCCGATTTTCCACGTCAATGCGGACGATCCGGAAGCGGTCGCCTTCGTCACCCGTCTGGCGCTTGATTTCCGCAATACCTTTAAACGCGATGTCTTCATTGACCTGGTGTGCTACCGCCGTCACGGCCACAACGAAGCCGATGAGCCGAGCGCAACCCAGCCGCTGATGTATCAGAAGATCAAAAAGCATCCGACTCCGCGCAAAATCTATGCTGACAAGCTGGAGCAGGAGAAGGTGGCGACTCTGGAAGATGCGACCGAGCAGGTTAACCTCTACCGCGATGCGCTGGATGCCGGCGAATGCGTGGTGCAGGAATGGCGTCCGATGAATATGCATTCCTTTACCTGGTCGCCGTACCTCAACCACGAGTGGGACGAGAGCTATCCGGATAAAGTTGAGCCGAAACGTCTGCAGGAGTTGGCCAAACGCATCAGCACGGTACCGGAAGGTATCGAAATGCAGTCCCGCGTGGCGAAAATTTACGCCGACCGCCAGGCGATGGCGGCAGGCGAGAAGCTGTTTGACTGGGGCGGCGCTGAAAATCTGGCCTACGCCACGCTGGTTGACGAAGGTATTCCGGTTCGTCTGTCCGGCGAAGACTCCGGCCGCGGCACCTTCTTCCACCGTCATGCGGTGATCCATAACCAGACCAATGGTTCAACCTACACGCCGCTGCAGCATGTCCATAACGGCCAGGGCCAGTTCCGCGTTTGGGACTCGGTACTGTCTGAAGAAGCGGTGCTGGCGTTCGAATATGGTTACGCCACCGCCGAGCCGCGCACTCTGACTATCTGGGAAGCGCAGTTTGGCGACTTCGCCAACGGTGCGCAGGTGGTGATCGACCAGTTCATCTCCTCCGGTGAGCAGAAGTGGGGAAGGATGTGCGGCCTGGTGATGCTCCTGCCGCACGGTTACGAAGGCCAGGGCCCGGAGCACTCCTCCGCGCGTCTGGAGCGTTATCTGCAGCTGTGCGCTGAACAAAACATGCAGGTCTGCGTGCCGTCCACGCCGGCACAGGTTTATCACATGCTGCGTCGCCAGGCGCTGCGCGGTATGCGTCGTCCGCTGGTGGTGATGTCGCCGAAGTCGCTGCTGCGTCATCCGCTGGCGGTTTCCAGCATGGATGAGCTGGCGAACGGCACTTTCCTGCCGGCTATTGGTGAAATCGATCAACTTGATCCGCAGGCTGTGAAGCGCGTTGTGCTGTGCTCTGGTAAGGTTTACTACGACCTGCTGGAACAGCGCCGCAAAAACGAGCAAAAAGATGTCGCTATCGTTCGTATCGAGCAGCTCTATCCGTTCCCGCATCAGGCGGTGCAGGAAGCGCTGAAAGCGTATGCGCACGTGCATGATTTTGTCTGGTGCCAGGAAGAGCCGCTCAACCAGGGCGCATGGTACTGCAGCCAGCATCACTTCCGTGAAGTGATTCCGTTTGGGGCCTCTCTGCGTTATGCAGGCCGCCCGGCCTCCGCCTCTCCGGCGGTAGGGTATATGTCCGTTCACCAGAAACAGCAACAAGATCTGGTCAATGACGCGCTGAACGTCGATTAATTAAAGGATACACAATGAGTAGCGTAGATATTCTGGTTCCCGACCTGCCTGAGTCCGTAGCTGACGCAACCGTCGCCACCTGGCACAAAAAACCGGGCGACGCGGTCGTCCGTGACGAAGTTCTGGTCGAAATCGAAACTGACAAAGTGGTACTGGAAGTACCGGCATCAGCGGACGGCATTCTGGATGCAGTGCTGGAAGACGAGGGCGCCACCGTCCTGTCTCGCCAGATCCTTGGCCGCCTGCGCGAAGGCAACAGCGCAGGTAAAGAAAGCAGCGAGAAAGCCGATGCGAAAGCGTCCACTCCGGCGCAGCGTCAGCAGGCCTCTCTGGAAGAGCAGAACAACGACGCGCTGAGCCCGGCGATCCGTCGTCTGCTGGCTGAACACAACCTTGACCCAGCGGCCATCAAAGGCACTGGCGTCGGCGGCCGTCTGACCCGCGAAGACGTTGAGAAACATCTGGCGAAAGCCCCGGCGCCGGCAGAAGCCAAAGCGCCAGCCGCCGCCCCGGCAGCCGCGCCGGCGCCGCAGCTGGGCCACCGTTCGGAAAAACGCGTCCCGATGACCCGTCTGCGTAAACGCGTAGCCGAACGTCTGCTGGAAGCGAAAAACTCTACCGCCATGCTGACGACCTTTAACGAAGTCAACATGAAGCCCATCATGGATCTGCGTAAGCAGTACGGTGAGGCGTTCGAAAAACGTCATGGCATCCGCCTGGGCTTTATGTCCTTCTACGTGAAAGCGGTAGTGGAAGCGCTGAAACGCTATCCGGAAGTGAACGCTTCCATCGATGGCGACGACGTGGTGTACCACAACTACTTCGACGTCAGCATGGCCGTATCCACTCCGCGCGGTCTGGTCACCCCGGTTCTGCGTGACGTCGACCTGCTGGGCATGGCGGATATCGAAAAGAATATCAAAGAGCTGGCAGTGAAAGGCCGCGACGGCAAGCTGACCGTAGACGACCTGACCGGCGGTAACTTCACTATTACCAACGGCGGCGTCTTCGGCTCCCTGATGTCCACGCCGATCATCAACCCACCGCAGAGCGCTATTCTGGGTATGCATGCCATTAAAGACCGTCCGATGGCGGTCAATGGCAAGGTAGAGATCCTGCCGATGATGTACCTGGCGCTCTCCTATGACCACCGTCTGATCGACGGACGTGAATCGGTAGGCTTCCTGGTGGCGATTAAAGAGCTGCTGGAAGATCCGACCCGTCTGCTGCTGGACGTGTAGTCAGCAAGCGTATTACCTACCGTAGGCCGGATAACACGCGTTAGCGCCGTTATCAGGCCTACAGGTTTAAAGATAATTACACCCTGAAGGATGGACTGAACACATGAACTTACATGAATATCAGGCAAAACAACTTTTTGCCCGCTATGGCTTACCGGCGCCGGTGGGTTATGCCTGTACTACTCCGCGTGAAGCAGAAGAAGCCGCTTCAAAAATCGGCGCGGGTCCGTGGGTAGTGAAATGTCAGGTTCACGCTGGTGGCCGCGGCAAAGCGGGCGGTGTGAAAGTAGTTAAGAGCAAAGAAGAGATCCGCGCATTTGCCGAGCACTGGCTGGGCAAACGTCTGGTGACCTATCAAACAGATGCGAACGGCCAGCCGGTTAACCAGATCCTGGTTGAAGCGGCGACCGATATTGACAAAGAGCTGTACCTGGGCGCGGTTGTTGACCGTAGCTCCCGTCGCGTGGTGTTCATGGCGTCTACCGAAGGCGGCGTGGAAATCGAGAAAGTGGCGGAAGAGACCCCGCACCTGATCCACAAGATCGCCATCGATCCGCTGGCGGGCCCGATGCCTTACCAGGGTCGTGAACTGGCGTTCAAACTGGGTCTGGAAGGTAAACAAGTTCAGCAGTTCACCAAGATTTTCATGGGTCTGGCGACCATTTTCCTTGAGCGCGACCTGGCGCTGATCGAGATCAACCCGCTGGTGATCACCAAGCAGGGCGACCTGATCTGCCTCGACGGCAAACTGGGCGCTGACGGCAACGCGCTGTTCCGCCAGCCGGATCTGCGCGAAATGCGCGATCAGTCTCAGGAAGACCCACGTGAAGCGCAGGCGGCGCAGTGGGAACTGAACTACGTCGCGCTGGACGGCAACATCGGCTGCATGGTTAACGGCGCAGGCCTGGCGATGGGTACCATGGACATCGTTAAGCTGCACGGCGGCGAACCGGCTAACTTCCTCGACGTAGGCGGCGGCGCGACCAAAGAGCGCGTGACCGAAGCGTTCAAAATCATCCTCTCTGACGACAACGTTAAAGCGGTGCTGGTTAACATCTTCGGCGGCATCGTGCGTTGCGACCTGATCGCTGACGGCATCATCGGCGCGGTAGCGGAAGTAGGGGTTAACGTTCCGGTTGTTGTACGTCTGGAAGGTAACAACGCCGAACTGGGCGCGAAAAAACTGGCTGACAGCGGCCTGAATATTATTGCAGCGAAAAGTCTGACGGACGCAGCACAGCAGGTTGTTGCCGCAGTGGAGGGGAAATAATGTCAGTTTTAATCAATAAAGATACCAAGGTTATCTGCCAGGGCTTCACCGGTAGCCAGGGGACCTTCCACTCTGAACAAGCGATCGCTTACGGTACGCAAATGGTTGGTGGCGTGACGCCAGGCAAAGGCGGCACCACTCACCTGGGCCTGCCGGTGTTCAACACCGTGCGCGAAGCCGTTGAAGCGACCGGCGCGACCGCGACCGTGATCTACGTTCCGGCGCCGTTCTGCAAAGATTCCATCCTGGAAGCGATCGACGCGGGCATTAAGCTTATCATCACCATCACCGAAGGTATCCCAACGCTGGATATGCTGACCGTGAAGGTGAAGCTGGACGAAGCGGGCGTGCGTATGATCGGCCCGAACTGCCCGGGCGTTATCACTCCGGGCGAGTGCAAAATCGGCATCATGCCAGGTCACATTCACAAGCCGGGTAAAGTGGGCATCGTTTCCCGTTCCGGCACCCTGACCTATGAAGCGGTTAAGCAGACCACCGACTACGGCTTCGGCCAGTCTACCTGCGTCGGTATCGGCGGCGACCCGATCCCGGGCTCCAACTTCATCGATATCCTGAAGATGTTCGAGGAAGATCCGCAGACCGAAGCGATCGTCATGATCGGTGAGATCGGCGGCAGCGCGGAAGAAGAAGCGGCTGCTTATATTAAAGATCATGTCACTAAGCCGGTTGTCGGCTACATCGCGGGCGTTACCGCGCCGAAAGGCAAGCGTATGGGCCACGCGGGCGCTATCATCGCCGGCGGTAAAGGTACAGCGGATGAGAAATTCGCAGCGCTGGAAGCGGCGGGTGTGAAAACTGTTCGCAGCCTGGCCGACATCGGCGAAGCGCTGAAAGCTATTATCAAGTAAACCCTCTCTGCTTGTCCGCAAGCAGAAATCTGTCCGATTTCGACATGGTTGGCCACCGTCAGGTGGCCTTTTTTGTGACCGTTATCCCGTCTCGTCAGAACCGCAGCGCCAACAACGAATTGATTTTCTGCGAAAAGCCCTATCTATCATATTGATTTAATTTATTATTTAATAAGTATTTTCGATGCGCTGTACTGGCTAAAAAATATATCCCGGCTGTACCGTAGGGAAACAAAAGCGGCAGCGAAAAAGCGTGGGGCAGGGGATAAGGAAGAAGATAAAATACTGTGAGCGGTCTAACATTATTCGGATCGGTTCCTTTTTTTTGTTTTTTTTCCACGACGTTAAATAATATTACCTATGATTCTCATATCTCTCTTTTTAGTAACTGGAAAAGCCATAGTTTAAACACTTAATTAACATTAAGTTCACCAATATTCTTTATTGGGCTACATAATTAACACATAGAGTAAAAATTGATTTATATCAATACTTAATCCTTGGAAAAATCCCTCAAAAAACGTTAAATTGTCTCAAGTCAAATTGGCTGAATTCAGCCATCTTCACTATATATTGATCACCGTCGAAAAATGTAAAACTGGAACAATAAAAACATATTTATTGTAAGGTTATTGCGGCGTAATATATTGGGGAATCAATTGGGTTTTTCGTTAACGTATTTGTAACCTTACCCTGGCATGGTTTTACCTTCGATTGAAACCTGCTGTGGACGGGCGACAAATAAATTTGTATTGGGGCATGCGTATGAGCCAGAGCTTCTCGGTTCATTTTCGGAGTCTTCATGCGATGAGCAAGGAGTCATGATGTTAGATATAGTCGAACTGTCGCGCTTACAGTTTGCCTTGACCGCGATGTACCACTTCCTGTTTGTGCCGCTAACGCTCGGTATGGCGTTCCTGCTGGCCATCATGGAAACGGTCTACGTCCTTTCCGGCAAACAGATTTATAAAGATATGACCAAATTCTGGGGCAAGTTGTTTGGTATCAACTTCGCGCTGGGTGTGGCGACCGGTCTGACCATGGAGTTCCAGTTCGGGACTAACTGGTCGTATTACTCACACTACGTGGGCGATATCTTTGGTGCGCCGCTGGCCATTGAAGGTCTGATGGCCTTCTTCCTCGAATCCACCTTTGTAGGTCTGTTCTTCTTCGGTTGGGATCGTCTGGGCAAAGTTCAGCACATGGCCGTCACCTGGCTGGTTGCGCTGGGTTCCAACCTCTCCGCGCTGTGGATCCTTGTCGCCAACGGCTGGATGCAGAACCCTATCGCATCGGACTTCAACTTCGAAACCATGCGTATGGAGATGGTCAGCTTCTCTGAACTGGTGCTCAACCCGGTCGCCCAGGTGAAATTCGTTCACACTGTGGCGTCGGGCTATGTCACCGGCGCGATGTTCATCCTGGCGATTAGCTCCTGGTACATGCTGAAAGGTCGCGACTTCGCCTTTGCCAAGCGCTCCTTTGCCATCGCAGCCAGCTTCGGTATGGCGGCGATCCTCTCCGTTATTGTGCTGGGTGACGAATCCGGTTACGAAATGGGTGACGTGCAGAAAACCAAACTGGCGGCTATCGAAGCAGAGTGGGAAACCCAGCCTGCGCCGGCGGCCTTCACCCTGTTTGGTATTCCCGATCAGAATGCGCAGACCAACCACTTTGCGATCCAGATCCCCTACGCGCTGGGCATCATTGCTACCCGCTCGGTGGATAAACCGGTTATCGGCCTCAAGGATCTGATGGTTCAGCACGAAGAGCGTATCCGTAACGGCATGAAAGCCTACGCGCTGCTGGAACAGCTGCGCGCCGGTTCAACCGATCAGGCCGTGCGTGACCAGTTCAATAACGTGAAGAAGGACCTCGGTTATGGCCTGCTGTTGAAGCGCTATACCCCGAACGTCGCTGACGCCACGGAAGAGCAGATCGCCAAAGCGACCAAAGACTCCATTCCAAGCGTCGCACCGCTGTACTTCGCCTTCCGTATCATGGTGGCGTGCGGCATCCTGATGCTGCTGATTATAGGCGCCTCCTTCTGGAGCGTGATCCGTAACCGCATCGGCGAGAAAAAATGGCTGCTGCGCGCCGCATTCTACGGCCTGCCGCTGCCGTGGATTGCCGTGGAGTCGGGCTGGTTTGTTGCCGAATACGGCCGTCAGCCGTGGGCGATTGGTGAGGTCCTGCCGACGGCGGTGGCTAACTCATCATTAACCGCGGGCGATCTGATCTTCTCAATGTTGCTGATCTGCGGTCTGTACACGCTGTTCCTGGTGGCTGAACTGTTCCTGATGTTCAAGTTTGCCCGCAAAGGACCTAGCAGCCTGAAAACCGGCCGCTATCACTTTGAACAGTCCTCTGCGGCTATTCAGTCGGCACGCTAAGACAGGAGTCGTCAAATGATCGATTATGAAGTATTGCGTTTTATCTGGTGGCTGCTGATTGGCATTCTGCTGATTGGTTTTGCCGTCGCCGACGGGTTCGACATGGGGGTGGGCATGCTCACCCGCTTCCTCGGCCGCAACGACACCGAGCGTCGGATTATGATCAACGCCATCGCCCCGCACTGGGACGGTAACCAGGTGTGGCTGATCACCGCCGGCGGCGCGCTGTTCGCTGCCTGGCCGATGGTTTACGCCGCGGCGTTCTCTGGCTTCTATGTGGCGATGATTCTGGTGCTGGCCTCGCTGTTCTTCCGTCCGGTCGGTTTTGACTACCGTTCCAAGATCGAGGACACCCGCTGGCGCAACATGTGGGACTGGGGCATCTTCATCGGTAGCTTCGTGCCGCCGCTGGTGATTGGCGTGGCCTTTGGCAACCTGCTGCAGGGCGTGCCGTTCCACGTCGATGAATACCTGCGTCTGTTCTATACCGGTAACTTCTTCCAGTTGCTGAACCCGTTTGGTCTGCTGGCCGGTATCGTCAGCGTGGCGATGATCCTGACTCAGGGCGCCACCTACCTGCAGATGCGTACCGTAGGCGAACTGCACCTGCGTACTCGCACCGTTTCCATGGTGGCGGCGCTGGTGACGCTGGTCTGCTTCGCGCTGGCGGGCGTGTGGGTCTACTACGGCATCGACGGCTATGTGGTGAAATCGGTGATTGACCATACCGGCCCGTCTAACCCGCTGACCAAGGAAGTGGTACGTGAAGCTGGCGCGTGGATGGTGAACTTTAACAATATGCCAGCGCTGTGGGCGGTGCCTGCCCTGGGCGTGGTGTTGCCGCTGCTGACCGTCGTTTCGACTAAAGCGGATAAAGGTGCCTGGGCATTCCTGTTCTCCTCGCTGACCCTGGCCTGCATCATTCTTACTGCCGGTATCGCGATGTTCCCGTTCATCATGCCGTCCAGCACCATGCTGAACGCCAGCCTGACAATGTGGGACGCGACCTCCAGTCAGCGGACGCTGAACCTGATGACCTACGTGGCGATTGTTTTCGTGCCGATCATTCTGGCCTACACCAGCTGGTGTTACTGGAAGATGTTTGGCCGCATCACGCGCGAAGACATCGAAAAGAATACCCACTCGCTGTACTAAGGTAAGGAGCTATATATGTGGTACTTCGCATGGATTTTGGGAACGCTTCTTGCCTGTGCTTTTGGGGTCATTACCGCGCTGGCGCTTGAGCACGTGGAAGCCACCAAAGCCGGGAAGAAAGAAGAAATCTGATGAAATTTATCGCTACTCTGTACGCGATAATGGACAAGCGCCCGCTCCGGGCGCTTTCCTTATTGATGGCGCTGCTGCTGGCTGGCTGCATTTTCTGGGATCCGTCGCGCTTTGCGGCGAAGACCAGCGAGCTGGAAATCTGGCATGGTTTCTTGCTGATGTGGGCGGTTTGCAGCGGCGTTATTCACGGCGTGGGCTTTCGCCCGCGTGCCGTTCACTGGCAGGGGATTTTTTGTCCGCTTATCGCTGATATCGTGCTCGCTTTAGGTCTCTTCTTTTTCTTCTTTTGAATAAGAGATCTCTGTTAATGCTATGGGCTTGCATAAGCCCATAAAAATTTACGCCCCGTTTACTTTCCCCCATTCCAAACCACCTTTCCCGCGCGTATAGTAGCGAAGTTTGAAAGCTCTAACCTTTTTTTGCATTACCGGGATGTAAAGTGAATACAACGCTGTTTCGATGGCCGGTTCGGGTCTACTACGAAGATACCGATGCCGGTGGTGTGGTTTACCACGCCAGTTACGTCGCTTTTTATGAAAGAGCACGCACAGAGATGCTGCGCCACCATCACTTTAGTCAACAGGTGCTGTTGGCTGAACGCGTTGCCTTCGTGGTTCGCAAAATGACGCTGGAGTATTTTGCCCCCGCCAGACTCGACGACATGCTCGAAGTCCAGACGGAAATTACCTCGATGCGCGGCACCTCTTTGGTTTTCACGCAGCGAATCGTCAACGCCGAGAATACAGTGTTAAACGAAGCTGAGGTTCTCATTGTGTGCGTTGATCCACTCTTAATGAAGCCACGTGCGCTTCCCAAGTCTATTGTCGCGGAGTTTAAGCAGTGACTGACATGAATATCCTTGATTTGTTCCTGAAGGCGAGCCTTCTGGTAAAACTTATCATGTTGATTTTGATTGGTTTTTCTATCGCTTCCTGGGCTATCATTATTCAGAGAACGCGTATCCTTAACTCGGCCGCGCGTGAAGCTGAAGCGTTCGAGGACAAATTCTGGTCCGGGATCGAGCTCTCTCGTCTGTACCAGGAGAGCCAGGGGCGTCGCGATAACCTGACCGGTTCGGAACAAATCTTCTACAGCGGTTTCAAAGAGTTTGCACGCCTGCATCGGGCTAACAGCCATGCGCCGGAAGCGATTGTCGAAGGGGCATCGCGCGCGATGCGTATTTCGATGAACCGCGAACTGGAAACGCTGGAAACCCATATTCCGTTCCTCGGCACCGTAGGCTCGATCAGCCCGTATATCGGTCTGTTCGGTACCGTCTGGGGGATTATGCACGCCTTTATCGCCCTTGGCGCGGTGAAGCAGGCCACCCTGCAGATGGTGGCGCCAGGTATCGCCGAAGCGCTGATCGCCACCGCGATTGGTCTGTTCGCCGCGATCCCGGCGGTCATGGCGTATAACCGCCTGAACCAGCGCGTGAACAAGCTTGAACTGAATTACGACAACTTTATGGAAGAGTTCACCGCTATTCTGCACCGTCAGGCCTTTACCACCAGCGAAAGCAATAAGGGGTAAGCCATGGCCAGAGCACGTGGACGCGGACGTCGCGAACTGAAGTCCGAGATCAACATCGTTCCGCTGCTGGATGTCCTGCTGGTGCTGCTGCTGATCTTTATGGCAACGGCGCCGATCATTACGCAGAGCGTGGAAGTCGATCTGCCGGACGCCACGGAATCGCAAGCGGTGAAAAGCAATGACGATCCGCCGGTGATTGTGGAAGTCTCCGGGGTAGGGCAGTACAGCGTGAAGGTGGGGCAGGAGACGCTATCCCAGCTGCCGCCGGAGCAGGTAATTGCCGAAGCGAAGCGTCGTCTTGAAGCCAATGAAAAAACGGTATTCCTGATCGGCGGTGCGAAAGACGTCCCTTACGATGAAATTATTAAAGCGCTGAACCTGTTGCATAGTGCAGGGGTTAAATCGGTCGGCTTGATGACCAAACCTATTTAATCGCTTCAGGTAGGTGCGTCCGCGCGGCGTCCGGTGGCGGGTATCGCTCGCCGTCGGTGCGCATCGCGGATACAGGCGAACAGTTTTTGGGAACCGATAGTGTCAAAGGCAACCGAACAAAACGACAAGCTTAAACGAGCGATCATCATTTCAGTCGCGCTGCACATCATTCTGATCGCGCTGCTGATCTGGAGTTCGTTTGACGAGCATCTGGATGCCTCTGCCGGCGGCGGCGGCGGATCGTCGATTGATGCCGTCATGGTCGATCCGGGGGCGGTGGTAAATAACTATAACCGTCAGCAACAGCAGCAGGCCAGCGCACGTCGCGCCGCTGAACAGCGTGAAAAACAGGCGCAGCAGCAGGCGGAAGAGTTACGTGAGAAACAGGCGGCGGAACAGGAACGGCTGAAACAGCTCGAACAGGAGCGGCTGCAGGCGCAGGAAGCGGCGAAAGAAGCGAAGGAGCAGCAGAAGCAGGCTGAAGAAGCGGCTGCCAAGGCCGCCGCGGCGGCAAAAGCCAAAGCGGACGCACAGGCAAAAGCCAAAGCGGACGCACAGGCAAAAGAAGCGCAGGAAGCCGCTGCCAAAGCGGCCGCCGAGGCGAAAGCGAAGGCGGATGCCCAGGCGAAAGCGGCAGAACAGGCGGCGGCCAAGGCGGCTGCTGACGCGAAGAAGCAGGCCGAAGCCGCTGCAGCGAAAGCCGCTGCCGAGGCGAAGAAACAGGCGGAAGCTGAAGCGGCGAAAGCTGCGGCCGAGGCGCAGAAGAAAGCGGAAGCGGCGGCTGCGAAGAAAGCGCAACAGGAAGCGGAGAAAAAAGCCCAGCAGGAAGCGGCTAAGCAGGCGGCAGCTGAAAAAGCGGCTGCTGAGAAAGCTGCCGCGCAAAAAGCGGCCGCCGAGAAAGCCGCAGCCGCTGAAAAAGCGGCGGCAGCGAAAGCGGCTGCAGCAGAGAAGGCTGCAGCTGATAAAGCGGCCAAGGCGGCAGCAGCAAAAGCCGCGGCGGCGAAGAAAGCGGCGGCTGCGAAAGAAGCGGACGGCGTAGACAACCTGCTCGGCGATCTGAGTTCTGGTAAGAATGCGCCTAAAACAGGCGGTGGGGCCAAAGGAAACAATGCCTCCGCTGCCGGGAGTGGTAATACTAAAAACAGTGCCTCAGGGGCTGATATCAACAACTATGCCGGACAGATAAAATCGGCGATTGAAAGTAAGTTTTATGACGCATCGTCCTATGCGGGCAAAACATGTACCTTGCGTATCAAACTTGCTCCTGACGGCCTGTTGTTAAATATACAGTCCGAAGGTGGTGATCCTGCTCTGTGCCAGGCCGCTCTTGCCGCAGCCCGACAGGCTAAGTTTCCGAAACCACCTAGCCAGGCAGTATATGAAGTCTTCAAAAATGCGCCACTGGACTTCAAACCTCAGTGACATTTTTCCCCGTGCAAACGGGGAAAAACAATCTATGGTAGTCACAGGGTTTTGGTAGTTTTGTATATTTGAGTTTGTTAACATTCTGCTAAATTATCGTGGGCTTTCCGCCCGGATAAGGGAGATATGATGAAGCAGGCATTACGAGTAGCATTTGGTTTTTTAATGCTGTGGGCGGCGGTGCTGCACGCAGAAGTACGTATCGAGATCACCCAGGGGGTGGACTCGGCGCGCCCTATCGGCGTGGTACCGTTCCAGTGGGCCGGCCAGGGCGCTGCGCCGGAAGATGTCGGTGGTATCGTGGCAGCTGACCTGCGCAACAGCGGTAAATTCAATCCGCTGGATCGCTCTCGTCTGCCGCAGCAGCCGACCAGTGCCCAGGAAGTGCAGCCTGCTGCCTGGTCTGCGCTGGGTATTGACGCCGTAGTCGTCGGCCAGGTCACGCAAAATCCGGATGGTTCTTATCAGGTTGCGTATCAACTGGTGGACACCGGCGGAGCGCCGGGCACAACGCTGGCGCAAGGTTCTTTTAAAGTCACTAAGCAGTACCTGCGCTATGCGGCGCACGCGGCCAGCGACGCGGTATTTGAGAAGCTGACCGGCATCAAGGGCGCCTTCCGTACCCGTATCGCCTACGTGGTGCAGAAAAACGGCGGCCAGTACCCTTACGAACTGCGCGTGTCCGACTACGATGGTTACAACCAGTTCCTGGTTCACCGTTCCTCCCAGCCGCTGATGTCCCCGGCCTGGTCTCCGGACGGTTCTAAACTGGCCTACGTTACCTTTGAAAGCGGTCGTTCTGCGCTGGTGGTTCAGACCCTGGCGAACGCCTCTGTGCGTCAGATCGCCTCCTTCCCGCAGCACAACGGCGCCCCGGCGTTCTCACCGGATGGTTCTAAACTGGCGTTCGCGCTGTCGAAAACCGGTAGCCTGAACCTGTACGTAATGGATCTGGGATCCGGTCAGATTCGTCAGGTGACCAACGGTCGCAGCAACAACACCGAACCAAGCTGGTTCCCGGACAGCCAGAATCTGGCCTTCACCTCTGACCAGGCAGGTCGTCCGCAGGTATATAAAGTCAACATTAATGGCGGCACGCCGCAGCGTATCACCTGGGAAGGTTCTCAGAACCAGGACGCCGACGTGAGCGCGGATGGTAAAACCATGGTAATGGTCAGCTCGGCCGGCGGTCAGCAGCACATTGCCAAACAAGATCTGGAAACGGGTGGTGTACAGGTTCTGTCATCAACGTTTTTAGACGAAACGCCAAGTCTGGCACCTAACGGCACTATGGTAATCTACAGCTCTTCTCAGGGGATGGGATCCGTGCTGAATCTGGTTTCTACAGATGGGCGTTTCAAAGCGCGTCTTCCGGCAACTGATGGACAGGTAAAATCGCCTGCCTGGTCGCCGTATCTGTGATAATAAATAATTGATTATTAAAGGAATCAAAGAAATGCAACTGAACAAAGTGCTGAAAGGGCTGATGATCGCTCTGCCGGTTATGGCAATCGCGGCATGTTCTTCTAACAAGAACGCCAGCAACGACCAGAGCGGTGAAGGCATGCTGGGTGCCGGCACTGGTATGGACGCTAACGGTAACGGCGGCAACATGTCTTCTGAAGAGCAAGCTCGTCTGCAGATGCAGCAGCTGCAGCAGAACAACATCGTTTACTTCGATCTCGACAAGTACGATATCCGTTCTGACTTCGCTGCTATGCTGGACGCGCACGCTAACTTCCTGCGCAGCAACCCGTCCTACAAAGTGACTGTAGAAGGTCACGCGGATGAGCGCGGTACGCCGGAATACAACATCGCTCTGGGTGAGCGTCGTGCTAACGCCGTTAAGATGTATCTGCAGGGCAAAGGTGTTTCTGCCGATCAGATCTCCATCGTTTCTTACGGTAAAGAAAAACCAGCAGTACTGGGTCATGACGAAGCGGCATATGCCAAAAACCGTCGCGCCGTACTGGTTTACTAAGAGAATTGCATGAGCAGTAACTTCAGACATCATTTATTGAGTCTGTCGTTACTGGTTGGCATAGCGGCCCCCTGGGCCGCTTTTGCTCAGGCGCCAATCAGTAGTGTCGGCTCAGGCTCGGTCGAAGACCGCGTCACTCAACTCGAGCGTATTTCCAATGCTCACAGCCAGCTTTTAACCCAACTCCAGCAACAACTCTCTGATAACCAGACTGACATTGATTCTCTCCGCGGGCAGATCCAGGAGAACCAATACCAGCTGAATCAGATCGTTGAGCGCCAGAAACAGATTCTGCTGCAGATAGATAGTTTGAGCAGCGGTGGCGGCGCAGCATCAGGTGCGCAGGCTCCGTCGTCTTCTGGCGATCAGAGCGCGGCTGCCACCAGCGCAGCGCCAGCGGCCACCTCAGGCGCCCCGGCGATGACCGGCGATGCGAACACCGATTATAATGCCGCTATTGCCCTGGTGAAGGATGCCTCACGCCAGGATGACGCGATGGTGGCGTTTCAAAACTTCGTCAAAAAGTACCCGGATTCAACCTACCAGCCAAACGCTAACTACTGGCTCGGGCAGTTGAACTACAATAAGGGGAGAAAAGACGACGCGGCGTTTTACTTCGCTTCGGTGGTGAAGAACTACCCGAAATCGCCAAAAGCGCCTGACGCGATGTTTAAAGTCGGCGTGATCATGCAGGACAAAGGTGATACCGCGAAAGCGAAAGCGGTTTACCAGCAGGTGATCAATAAATTCCCCGGCACCGACGGTGCGAAACAAGCGCAAAAACGACTTAATGCTCTTGGTTGATTACGGCATGACCAGAAATCGCGTTATTTCTGGTCTTGTCGCCTGAATCGCCAGCAGTTAAGTGATCTTTATCGAAATTTTAGTTGCGCTGAATTCTGAAATCAGTAATATATGCCGCCGTTGCCAAGGGATATCAAACAAGCCCAAAGCAATGCCAGAGTGGGTCGTTAGCTCAGTTGGTAGAGCAGTTGACTTTTAATCAATTGGTCGCAGGTTCGAATCCTGCACGACCCACCAATCGTTCTGGTGGAACGCGATAGTAAAACGTGAAGGATAACGTTGCGTCAGCAACGGCCCGTAGGGCGAGGCGAAGCCGAGTCATCCTGCACGACCCACCGCTTAGTAGTATCCAGCGTAGTATCGGGTGATTAGCTCAGCTGGGAGAGCACCTCCCTTACAAGGAGGGGGTCGGCGGTTCGATCCCGTCATCACCCACCACCGGGTCGTTAGCTCAGTTGGTAGAGCAGTTGACTTTTAATCAATTGGTCGCAGGTTCGAATCCTGCACGACCCACCATCTTTAACATCGAACGTCGGTGTTAAACGTGAAGGATAACGTTGCTTCAGCTACGGCCCGGAGGGCGAGCGAAGCGAGTCATCCTGCACTCCAATCATTTTTATGATGGGGTAGGTGGACGCAGTATCGGTAGTATCCAGCGCAGTTTCGGGTGATTAGCTCAGCTGGGAGAGCACCTCCCTTACAAGGAGGGGGTCGGCGGTTCGATCCCGTCATCACCCACCACTCGGGTCGTTAGCTCAGTTGGTAGAGCAGTTGACTTTTAATCAATTGGTCGCAGGTTCGAATCCTGCACGACCCACCAATTTCAGCATTTAACTCAGATGCTGAACGTGAAGGATAACGTTGCGTCAGCAACGGCCCGAAGGGCGAGGCAAAGCCGAGTCATCCTGCACGACCTACCAATTTCTGAATTGGTGTCGAGTGAAATTATTCAGGTAGTACCAGAGCGGGTCGTTAGCTCAGTTGGTAGAGCAGTTGACTTTTAATCAATTGGTCGCAGGTTCGAATCCTGCACGACCCACCAATTTCAGCATTTAACTCAGATGCTGAACGTGAAGGATAACGTTGCGACAGCAACGGCCCGAAGGGCGAGGCGAAGTCGAGTCATCCTGCACGACCCACCATCCTGAATGATGGCAGCAGTAAAATCCCGCAAGGGGTCGTTAGCTCAGTTGGTAGAGCAGTTGACTTTTAATCAATTGGTCGCAGGTTCGAATCCTGCACGACCCACCAATGTAAAAAGGCGCCCTAAAGGCGCCTTTTTGCTATCTGCATTTTCCCTGCCACTCATCAATGTTAATAATTTCTTAATTCATCATTTTCCCACGGTCACGCTGCGCTTACCGTGCCTGCACAGGATACGAACCGGTCGTTCGGGCAGATGCGCAGCACCGTCCCCGGGAAAAGGGTCTGATGTACAAAATTCATCACGACTTTTAGCTCGTAATCGGCTATCTTGTTTAGCATATAAAACACCATGACCGTGTTAAGCCGCCGAAAGGCCATACAGACGGTTGTAGAGTTAAGCCAGTAAAACGAGATTGCATGATGAGCGTAATGTTTGATCCTGAAACGGCGATTTATCCTTTCCCTGCTAAACCGCAGCCGCTGACCGTCGACGAAAAGCAGTTTTACCGCGAAAAAATCAAGCGCCTGCTGAGCGAGCGCGATGCCGTGATGGTGGCGCATTACTACACCGATCCTGAAATTCAACAGCTGGCGGAAGAGACCGGCGGCTGTATCGCCGACTCGCTGGAGATGGCGCGCTTTGGCGCCCGCCATTCGGCCTCCACGCTGCTGGTCGCCGGGGTGCGTTTTATGGGGGAAACCGCCAAAATTCTCAGCCCGGAAAAGACCATTTTGATGCCGACCCTGAACGCCGAGTGTTCATTGGATCTGGGCTGTCCGATTGAGGAATTCAACGCCTTTTGCGACGCCCATCCTGACCGCACCGTCGTGGTCTATGCCAATACGTCCGCCGCGGTGAAGGCCCGCGCCGACTGGGTGGTGACCTCCAGCATCGCCGTGGAACTCATTGACCATCTGGATAGTCTTGGTCAAAAGATCCTCTGGGCGCCGGACCGCCACCTTGGGCGTTACGTTCAGCGTCAGACCGGCGCAGACGTGCTGTGCTGGCAGGGGGCGTGCATCGTGCACGACGAGTTTAAAACCCAGGCGTTGATGCGGATGAAGGCTCTGCATCCCGAAGCCGCCGTGCTGGTCCATCCCGAGTCGCCGCAGGCGATCGTTGAGATGGCCGATGCCGTAGGCTCCACCAGCCAGCTGATTGCGGCGGCGAAAAGCCTGCCCCAGCGCCAGCTGATCGTGGCCACCGATCGCGGTATTTTCTATAAAATGCAGCAGGCGGTGCCGGAGAAAACGCTGCTGGAAGCGCCCACAGCCGGCGAAGGGGCGACCTGCCGCAGCTGCGCGCATTGTCCGTGGATGGCGATGAATTGCCTGAAAGCCATTGCCGAGGGTCTCGAGCAGGGCGGCGCTGAACATGAAATCCATGTCGACGAAGCGCTGCGAACCGGCGCATTAATTCCCCTTAACCGGATGCTGGATTTTGCGGCTACACTACGGGGATAACCTATTGTCGCGTCGCCAGACGCTGAGGGGAGGAAATGGATTTTTTTAGCACGCAGAATATTTTAGTACATATACCCATCGGCGCTGGGGGGTACGATCTCTCCTGGATAGAGGCCGTGGGGACGATTGCCGGGCTGTTGTGTATCTGGCTGGCGAGCCTGGAGAAGATCAGTAACTATGCTTTCGGGCTGGTCAACGTCACGCTGTTCGCCATCATCTTCTTTCAGATCCAGCTGTACGCCAGCCTGCTGCTGCAGCTGTTCTTTTTTGCCGCTAACGTTTACGGCTGGTATGCATGGTCGCGACAAAGCAGCAACCATGAGGCTGAGCTGCAGATCCGCTGGCTGCCGCGCAGCAAAGCGCTGGGCTGGCTGGCGGCCTGCGTGGTAGCGATCGGCTTGCTGACCCTGTTTATCAACCCGTTCTTTGCTTTCCTGACGCGGATCGCGGTCAGCCTGATGCAAGCGCTCGGTTTGCAGGTCACTATGCCGGAACTGCAGCCGGATGCTTTCCCGTTCTGGGACTCCTGTATGACGGTGCTGTCGGTGGTGGCGATGATCTTAATGACCCGCAAGTATGTTGAAAACTGGCTGCTGTGGGTGATCGTCAACGTGATAAGCGTGGTGATTTTTGCCCGTCAGGGCGTCTATGCCATGTCGCTGGAATACCTCTTGCTGACGTTCATTGCGTTGAACGGCAGCCGGATGTGGATAAACAGCGCGCGTGAGCGAGGTTCTCACGCGTTTTCTGGCTAATGGTGGTGGTGATGATCGTGCCCGGCGTGCATCGTGTTGAGATGGCACTCCGGGCCGCTGCAGGGCTGGTACTCCATCTGCACCGTGGCATGCGCAATTTCATATTTATGTTCCAGGAAATGCAGGATGCGGTTGAGTAACGCGTCATGATCGTGCGGTGGAACGACCTGTACATGGAGCGTCATCACCGGTTTTTCCCCCACCAGCCAGACGTGGACGTGGTGAACATCGCGTACCTCCGGGATAGAGCGACGGATATCCCGCTGCAGGGCCGCCACATCCAGCGAACGCGGCGCGCCTTCCAGCAATTCATTCAGACTCTCTTTCAGTAATCGCCAGGCACTACGTAATACCAGGCAGGAAACCAGCACGGAAAGAATCGGGTCGACAGGCGTCCAGCCGGTGGTGAGGATCACCACGGCCGCCACGATCGCGCCGACCGAGCCCAGCAGGTCGCCAAGCACGTGTAGCGCTGCGGCGCGTACGTTAAGATTCCGCTCCTCGCTACCCCGATGTAGGATCCAAAACGCCAGCACGTTGGCCAGCAGACCGGCGACTGCAATGACCATCATCGTCACGCCGGCTACCGGCTGCGGATGCTGGAAGCGCTGAATCGCCTCCCAGACAATCAGCATGGTGATCACCACCAGAGCAATAGCATTGAGAAACGCCGCCAGGGTGGTTAAACGCAACCAGCCAAAGGTATGGCGGGCATTTGGTGGGCGGCTGGCGAAGCGAACCGCCAGCAGCGCAAACAGCAGAGCGGCGGAGTCGGTGAGCATATGGCCGGCATCCGCCAGCAGGGCCAGCGAGCCGGAGATCGCGCCGCCGACGGCTTCAATCAGCATAAAGCCGGCGGTGACGATAAACGCCCATAGCAGCCGGCGGGCGTTGCTGTTATCCGGAGCCTGGACAGAGGAGTGCGAATGCGAGTGCGCCATAGTGTCGTCCCTTAATAGTTATCATTATTACGCTATGACATCATAAACAGAGAGCGATAAAAAACGAAGAAAAGGCGAGACCGGCTCGCCTTTTCTTCGATCTGCCCACCTCATATGTTACTGGGTGGTGCCATCGGTTTTGCTGTTGTCTTGGGTCGTATTGCCGCCGTTGTCCAGTTTTTTACCGGTGTCCGGACAGCGGCCGTCTTTACACATCGAGTTTTTATGTACCTCATCGCTCGACATATTATCCTGGGTCATCGTCGAGCCCGTGCTGCCCCCAGAGCCAGAGTTGATCTGACTATTGTCCACGTTGTTCGGCGCCACGTTCTCACGGGCATCCGGCGCCACCTGACCGGCATCCGCGGAAGAGTTGGCCTGGCCATTATTGGACTGGGCGCCGGTGTCTGCCGCCAGGGCCGCGCCGCTGGCAAGACCTAAGGTGGCGGTGAGCAAAAGGGTCGTCAGTTTTTTCATATTCATCGGATACTCCTGTTAAGCCGGGAAGGGGAAATGCGCTTCCCGCGGTGAGTGTGCCAGGGATCTGACTCGCTATGGTTTAAGACTCCGCAGACGATCGCAGTGTCACTATATAATCCTGAAACGTAAGACTTAATTAGCTTTAACAGTTAAATATTGTAGTTCATGAGCCTGGCTTCGCTACTTTATGGCGTATTTTTGCCTATTTCCAGGATTATTCCATCACTACTGTAAAATCACGTTTACACTATTTCAGCGAAGAGATAGATTGGAGGGATTGCATTTCATTGAATAAGTATGGCAACGCTGGAAAGAAGATGAATTATCAGAACGACGATTTACGCATTAAAGAGATCAACGAATTATTACCTCCCGTTGCGCTCCTGGAAAAATTCCCTGCTACCGAAAATGCTGCAAACACCGTTGCACATGCTCGCAAAGCGATCCATCAGATCCTCAAAGGCGACGATGACCGTCTGCTGGTGGTGATTGGGCCTTGTTCTATTCACGATCCGGCAGCGGCGAAAGAGTATGCCGCCCGCCTGCTGACCCTGCGCGAGGCGCTGAAGGGCGAGCTCGAGATCGTCATGCGGGTCTATTTTGAAAAACCGCGCACCACCGTCGGCTGGAAAGGGCTCATCAACGATCCCCATATGGATAACAGCTTCCGCATCAACGACGGGTTGCGCATCGCGCGCAAACTGCTGCTGGACATTAACGACAGCGGCCTGCCGGCGGCGGGGGAATTCCTCGATATGATCACCCCGCAGTATGTCGCCGATCTGATGAGCTGGGGCGCCATTGGCGCGCGAACCACCGAATCCCAGGTGCACCGTGAGCTCGCCTCCGGACTCTCCTGCCCGGTGGGCTTTAAAAACGGTACCGATGGCACCATCAAGGTGGCTATCGATGCGATTAACGCCGCCGGCGCGCCGCACTGTTTCCTGTCGGTCACCAAGTGGGGCCACTCCGCCATCGTGAATACCAGCGGTAACGGCGACTGCCATATTATTTTGCGCGGCGGCAAAGAGCCTAACTACAGCGCGAAGCACGTGGCGGAGGTGAAAATCGGTCTGGCGAAAGCGGGTCTTCCGGCCCAGGTGATGATCGACTTCAGCCATGCCAACTCCAGCAAGCAGTTCAAGAAGCAGATGGAAGTGGGCGCCGACGTATGCCAGCAGATCGCCGGCGGCGAGCGCGCCATTATGGGCGTGATGATTGAAAGCCATCTGGTGGAAGGCAACCAGAGCCTCGAGAGCGGTGAACCGCTGACCTACGGCAAGAGCGTCACCGACGCCTGCATCGGCTGGGAGGATACCGAAACGATCCTGCGTCAGCTGGCGGAAGCGGTGAAAACCCGCCGCGGCTAAGCTACTCCGCGCTAGCGCAGGTCATAAAAAAAGCGTGGAGATTTCCACGCTTTTTTGTTCTCACCAGGAGAAATTACTTCGCTTTACCCTGGTTGGCGACGGCAGCAGCTTTCGCCGCGATCTCTTCCGCATTGCCCAGATAGTAATGTTTGATCGGCTTGAAGTTTTCATCGAACTCATATACCAGCGGTACGCCGGTCGGGATGTTCAGTTCGAGGATCTCGTCTTCGCCCATGTTGTCGAGGTATTTCACCAGCGCGCGCAGGGAGTTACCGTGAGCGGCGATGATCACGCGCTCACCGCTTTTCAGGCGCGGCAGAATGGTTTCGTTCCAGTAAGGCACGACGCGGTCGATAGTCAGCGCCAGGCTTTCAGTGGTCGGCAGTTCGGCGTCGGTCAGTTTTGCATAGCGCGGATCGTGGCCCGGGTAGCGCTCGTCGTCTTTGGTCAGCTCCGGCGGAGTGACAGCGAAGCCGCGACGCCACTGTTTAACCTGCTCGTCACCATATTTCTCAGCGGTTTCCGCTTTGTTCAGGCCCTGCAGCGCGCCGTAATGACGCTCGTTCAGCTTCCAGGATTTCTCAACCGGCAGCCAGGCCTGATCCAGTTCGTCCAGCACGTTCCACAGGGTGTGGATGGCACGTTTCAGCACGGAGGTATAAGCAAAATCAAAGCTGAAGCCTTCAGCCTTCAGCAGTTTACCCGCTGCTTTCGCTTCGCTAACGCCTTTCTCGGACAGATCCACGTCGTACCAACCGGTGAAGCGGTTTTCGTTGTTCCACTGGCTTTCGCCATGACGAACCAGTACCAGCTTAGTTACAGCCATTCTCTCACTCCTCTCTACACGCCATCCCTCGCGCCGCGAACGGTGCGCTGAATGTGATGGTGTATGTGTTATTGATTGATAACTATTCTCATTATATTGCCGTGATTTGGCGCACGGCAATGCTTATCCCTAACCATAGCGAAAATAGTGGCGCAGTGTAAGGTGCTTGTAATACACAGGTTATTTTTTTGTCCTTTGGTGACGGAAAATAGAGCAGGTTGCTGAAAAAAGAGGCGGCAGAGAGGAGGGCGGGGACGAAAAGCAGCGCCCCCTGATGGAGGGCGCTGGCGATTATCGGGCGATAAACTGATATTCCGTCAGGCTGACATACTCCTGGCCCGGACGTAATACACAGTCCGGCTGCGGCCATTGCGGATGGTTCGGCGAATCCGGCAGGAATTCGCTCTCCAGCGCCAGTCCCTGCCAGTCGGCGTAGGGCTCCGTCGTCTGCGACGGGGTGCCGCCGAGATAGTTGCCGGAGTAAAACTGCAGCGCCGGAGCGGAGGTATAGACCGTCATCTGCAGCTTGCCATCCTGCGACCAGACCTGTGCCGCAGGCTGGCTGGCGTCGCCTTTGGCATCCAGCAGGAAGGCATGATCGTATCCCTTCACCTTTTGCTGATCGGCATCCGCGAGGAAGTCGGCGGCGATGGTTTTCGGCTGGCGGAAATCAAAGCTGGTGTTAGCAACATCTTTCAGTTCGCCATCCGGGATACCGTCGCTTTCCACCGGCAGATACCTCTGGGCGAGGATCTGGAGCTGATGCTGGCGCACATCGCTCTGCTCACCGTCGAGGTTGAAATAGACGTGATTGGTCATATTCACCGGGCAGGGTTGGTCCACGGTGGCGCGATAGGTAATCGCGATGCGGTTATCGTCGGTCAGACGATAGTGCGCGGTGGCCTGCAGGGTGCCCGGAAAGCCTTGATCGCCATCGGGCGAGGTCAGGGCGAACAGCACTTCCTGCTCGTCGGCGCGGACAATGCGCCAGCGGCGCTTATCAAATCCTTCCGGGCCGCCGTGGAGCTGGTGGCCCGCGTCGTTTGACGGCGTGACGTTGACGACCTGGCCGTCAAGCGGGAAGCGGCTGTGGCCGATACGGTTGGCGTAGCGGCCTACCGAGGCGCCAAGAAATGCGGCCTGGCGAGCATAGTCTTCCAGCTTTGCGCAGCCCAGCAGCGGTCGGCGCAGGCTGCCATCGGCCAACGGCACCTCGGCGCTGAGCAGCGTCGCGCCCCAGTCCGCCACGGTGACGGTCATCCCCGACTTATTGCGCAGGGTCACCTGCTGCCATGGCTGACCGTCCGGGGCCAGCGCGGTGGTTTGCGTTAGCATTGCCCGGCCCCCTGTGACGGTTTGCAGACATAGAATGTCTCTTTAATACCGGTTTTCGCTTCATACTCGTTGGCAACGGCCTGCTGAACGGTATCGACCAGATCTTCCGGGATTAACGCTACCACGCAGCCGCCAAAGCCGCCGCCGGTCATGCGCACGCCGCCCTTATCGCCGATCGCGGCCTTAACGATCTCCACCAGGGTGTCGATCTGCGGGACGGTGATCTCGAAATCATCACGCATCGAGGCGTGGGACTCTGCCATCAGCTCACCCATCCGCTTCAGGTCGCCTTTTTCGAGGGCGCTGGCGGCTTCCACAGTGCGGGCATTCTCCGTCAGCACGTGGCGTACGCGCTTCGCGACGACCGGATCCAGCTCATGGGCGACGGCGTTAAATTGCTCAAGGGTGACATCGCGCAGGGCGGGCTGCTGGAAGAAGCGCGCGCCGGTTTCGCACTGTTCACGACGGGTGTTGTACTCGCTGCCGACGAGGGTACGCTTAAAGTTGCTGTTGATGATCACCACCGCCACGCCTTTCGGCATCGAGACGGCTTTGGTGCCCAGCGAACGGCAGTCGATCAGCAGCGCGTGGTCTTTTTTGCCCAGCGCTGAAATCAGCTGATCCATGATGCCGCAGTTGCAGCCGACGAACTGGTTTTCCGCCTCCTGGCCGTTGAGGGCGATTTGCGCGCCATCCAGCGGCAGATGATACAGCTGTTGGAACACGGTGCCGACGGCGACTTCCAGCGAGGCTGAGGAGCTTAACCCCGCACCCTGCGGTACATTGCCGCTGATCACCAGATCCGCGCCGCCAAAGTGGCTGTTCCGCTGCTGCAGATGCTTTACCACGCCGCGGACATAGTTCGACCACTGCTGGGTGTCGTGGCTGATAATCGGCGCGTCGAGAGAGAACTCATCGGTCTGATTGTCGTAATCGGCGGCAATCACCCGCACGGTACGATCGTCGCGCGGCGCACAGCTGATCACCGTCTGGTAGTCGATAGCGCAGGGCAGCACAAAACCGTCGTTGTAATCGGTATGCTCGCCGATCAGGTTGACGCGGCCTGGCGCTTGAATGACATTGCTGGCCGGGTAGCCGAAGGCGTCAGCGAACAGGGTTTGGGTTTTCTCTTTCAGACTCATCATTACACTCCGGATTCACGAAAATGGACGTCGCTGACGGCGCGCAGTCGTTCGGCAGCTTGCTCGGCGGTCAGATCGCGCTGAGTTTCGGCCAGCATCTCATAACCAACCATAAACTTGCGGACCGTCGCGGAGCGCAGCAGCGGCGGATAAAAGTGGGCATGAAGCTGCCAGTGGTTATGGTCTTCGTCGTTAAACGGCGCGCCGTGCCAGCCCATGGAGTAGGGGAATGAGCACTGGAACAGGTTGTCGTAACGGCTGGTCAGCTTTTTCAACGCCAGTGCCAGATCGCTGCGCTGGGCGTCGGTGAGATCGGTAATGCGCTGCACGTGCGCTTTCGGCAACAGCAGCGTTTCGAACGGCCAGGCGGCCCAGTAGGGCACCACCGCCAGCCAGTGCTCGGTGTCCACCACCGTGCGGCTGCCGTCGGCCAGTTCGCGCTGCACATAGTCCAGCAGCATCGGCTGGCCCTGTGCGGCGTAATACTCTTTCTGCAGACGGTCTTCCCGTTCCGCTTCATTGGGCAGGAAACTGTTGGCCCACACCTGACCATGCGGGTGAGGGTTGGAGCAGCCCATCGCTGCCCCTTTGTTTTCAAAAACCTGCACCCACGGGTAGCTTTTCCCGAGGTCCGCGGTCTGTTCCTGCCACGTTTTAACCACGTCTTCCAGCGCTTCAAGGCTCAGTTCCGGCAGCGTTTTGCTGTGGTCTGGCGAGAAGCAGATCACCCGACTGGTGCCGCGGGCGCTCTGGCAGCGCATCAGCGGATCGTCACTCTCCGGTGCGTCCGGGGTGTCGGTCATCAGGGCCGCAAAGTCGTTGGTAAATACGTAGGTACCGGTGTAATTCGGGTTGGTGTCGCCGGTCACCCGGGTGTTGCCCGGGCACAGGAAACAGTCCGGATCGTGGGCCGGCAAGGTCTGTTTTGCCGGCGTTTCCTGCGCCCCCTGCCAGGGGCGCTTGGCGCGATGCGGAGAAACCAGAATCCACTGTCCGGTTAACGGGTTATAACGACGATGTGGATGGTCAACGGGGTTAAATACGCTCATGAAGGTTCCTTAGTCTGGATAACCCTGCGGATGACGGGACTGCCAGTGCCAGGTGTCCTGCGCCATTTCGTCCAGGTTGCGCGTTACGCGCCAGTTCAGCTCGCGGTCGGCCTTGGCAGCATCCGCCCAGTAGGCCGGGAGGTCGCCATCGCGGCGCGGCGCGAAATGGTAGTTAATGGGTTTGCCGCAGGCCTTGCTGAAAGCATTGACTACGTCGAGCACGCTGCTGCCGACGCCGGCGCCAAGGTTGTAGATATGCACCCCGGCTTTGTCAGCCAGTTTTTCCATGGCCGCGACGTGGCCATCGGCGAGGTCCATCACATGGATGTAATCGCGCACGCCGGTACCATCTTCGGTCGGATAGTCGTTACCAAAAATGGCCAGCGATTCGCGACGGCCAACGGCGACCTGGGCGATGTAGGGCATCAGGTTGTTCGGGATCCCCTGCGGGTCTTCCCCCATGTCGCCCGACGGGTGGGCGCCGACCGGGTTGAAGTAGCGCAGCAGGGCAATGCTCCACTCCGGCTGGGCTTTCTGCAGGTCGGTCAGGATCTGCTCTACCATCAGCTTGCTTTTGCCGTAAGGGCTTTGCGGGGTGCCGGTCGGGAAGCTTTCGACATACGGGATTTTCGGCTGATCGCCGTAGACGGTAGCGGAGGAGCTAAAGATAAAGTTCTTCACGCCAGCGGCGCGCATGGCAGAGACTAATTTCAGTGTGCCGGTGACGTTATTGTCGTAATATTCCAGCGGCTTGGCGACGGACTCCCCGACGGCTTTCAGCCCGGCGAAGTGGATCACTGCCTCAATGGCGTGATCGTGGAGGATCTCCGTCATCAGCGCTTCGTTACGAATATCGCCTTCAATAAAGGTGGCTTCTTTGCCGCCGAGACGTTCAATCACCGGCAGTACGCTGCGCTTGCTGTTGCAGAGATTGTCGAGGATCACCACCTCGTGTCCCTGCTGCAGCAGTTGAACGCAGGTATGACTTCCAATGTAACCGCTACCACCTGTAACCAGAACTTTCATGATTCGCTCCATTCGGCTTATCGTTTGTGAGGAAGATAGCATATCAAAGAAGTGAAAAGTGTGACATAGGGCAAGTTAGTGGAATCGTTTACACTTGGGGTGTAAATAACGTAAATTTTATATTTTTAATTTTAATTCAATGTATTAGGTTTGTTTGGCGCTATTTTTCTGAAAAATACCAGGGATCTTTCGATCCCCGGCAGGGGGCGTCAGGCCACAGGGCCGAGCTGATAAGTGTAACCGTCTCCACTGGGAACGAACGCCAGGCGATGGGTAATACAGTCCGGGGCATCTTCTGCATGGTGCGAGACAAACAGCAGCTGTGTGGCCCCTTCGCCAATCAACACGTCGACAAAGCGGCGCACCAGCTGGCGGTTGAGGGGGTCCAGCCCCTGCAGCGGTTCATCGAGGATCAGCAGGGTTGGATGCTTCACCAGCGCGCGGACGATAAGCGCCAGCCGCTGCTGGCCCCACGACAGACTGTGAAACGGCGCGTCGGCGGTGCGCTTATCGATGCCGAGAATATCCAGCCATTGCTGCACCAGCTTATGCTGCTTGTCGGAGACCGCCTGATAAATGCCGATCGAGTCAAAATAGCCCGACAGGATGACGTTGCGGACGTTGGTGCTGACCCGGTAGTCCAGATGCAGGCTGCTGCTGACGTAGCCGATATGCTTTTTAATATCCTAGATGGTCTCACCGCTGCCGCGCCGGCGGCCAAAGAGCGTGAGATCGTTGCTGTAGCCCTGCGGATGATCCCCGGTGACCAGGCTCAGCAGCGTAGATTTACCGGCGCCGTTGGGACCGACGATCTGCCAGTGTTCGCCTGGATTCACGGTCCATGAGAGGTGATTGATGACCGGGCGATCGTTATAGGAGACCACGCCGTCGTTGAGCACGATACGCGGCGCCGAGTCTGCCAGCGCATGACGGGCCGGTGGGACATCCGGCTCCGGCAGGGTGATGCCGTCCAGTTTTTCACTGTGCGCCAGCTGGGCGACCAGCGCCTGCTGCAGCAGGGAAGACTTCTCGCCGGTCTCGCTGAGGGTGCAGTCAGCCAGCACGCCGGCGAATTGCACAAACTCCGGGATCTCATCGAAACGGTTGAGCACCAGCACCAGGGTGATGCCGGCGCTGTGCAGGTCGGCCAGCAGGGCAGCAAGCTGCTGGCGGGAGTTGACGTCGAGACCGTCGAAAGGTTCATCGAGGATCAGCAGTTGCGGATCGGTCATCAGGGCCTGACACAGCAGGGTCTTACGCGTTTCCCCGGTCGACAGGTATTTAAACCGGCGGTCCAGCAGGGCGCTGATGCCAAACTGTTCGGCCAGGCGCGCGCAGCGGGCAGGATCTTTCACCTCATCCTGGATAATCTCCGCGGTGGTGCGGCCGGTGTCTTCTTCGCCTGGGCTGAGCAGGTCGGTGTTATTGCGCTGCCACTCGTTGCTGACCAGCTTCTGCAACTGTTCGAAGGAGAGGCGGGTCACGCGGGAGAAGTGGCTTTCGCGCTGGCCGCTGAGCAGGGTCAGGTCGCCTGCCAGGGCCCGCGCGAGGGCGGATTTGCCGCTGCCGTTGCTGCCGACGAACGCCCAGCTTTCACCCGCCGCCACGCTCAGGTGGTCTATTTTTAAGGTCTTTGTATCGCTCAGGCGAAACGTGCCTTGCGAAATTTGCAATGATGACATGATGTATCCCATTTTTTGCAGCGATGTGCATCAGGGATACGACTTCAGGCGCGTAATGTCAATGGGGTCAGCATAACGTCGCGAGAATGATGCGATCGGCATTGAAGTAAGCGATCGCCTCCGTTCCTTCCGCCAGGCCAGCGGCCTGCGCCTGTGGCAGGGTGGCGCACAGGGTTTGACCGTCCGCCAGGGTCATCAGTACTTCGCACTGTCCGGACCCGCATTCGATATGACTGATACGTCCCGACAGCTGGTTATCGGCCTGGCGGGCTGCTGCGGGATCGAGGGTGATGCCGACCCATGGCGCTTTGAGCAGGACCAGCACCTCCTGGCCCTCATCGAGTCCCAGCTTCTCAGCGCTTTGCGCGGTGATGGCGACGTTCAGGCGGGTTTTTCCGTCAGCCAACAGTACTTCCACGTGCTGCTGCACCTGCTGGCGATCGCGGCCGGTAATGGTGCCGAACCACTGGTTGCGGGCGCTGGTCTGCAGGGAAAAGCGCGAGATGGCCGCCAGCAGGCTATCCAGCGGCAGGGCATCGTCATCGCTGAGTACATCAAACGCTTTCTGCTGGATCTGCGCCAGCAGATCGTACAGCTGGATCAGACGCTGCCCGTAGCGGGTCAGCACCGCGCCGCCGCCGCCCTTTCCGCCGGTGGCGCGATCCACCAGCGGTTGTTCGCTGAGCTGGTTCATCTCATTGATGGCATCCCAAGCGCTCTTATAGCTGATACCCGCATGCTTCGCCCCCTGGCTTATCGAACCGGTCTGGTCAATCTGTTTGAGCAGGGCGATCCGCCGCGGATCGGCAAACAGGCGCTGCTGTAGCTTAAGGGTGAGAAGAATTTCGGCCTGCATAATCGTTTCCTGACAAAAAAGGGTATTGTGACCGATAGTCGCCCACTTGCAAAACCTCTCTGCGCGGTTGGTCATTACCCACCGCACAAATGGGACGTGTTTTTTCGGCTGAAATCGTTACAATCAGGAAATCATACTATCTGGAGTGAACCATGTTAGAGCTTTTGAAAAGTCTGGTTTTTGCGGTCATCATGGTACCGGTGGTGATGGCGGTCATCCTGGGACTGATTTACGGTCTTGGCGAAGTGTTCAACCTCTTCTCCGGCGTAGGCCACAAAGATCGCAGCCAGCAAAATCACTGATTTCCCGGCGCCCGGTTTAACCGGGCGCTGTGCTATTTCCCTCCTGTATCATTTCCCTTCGTTTTATTGTCCTGTATCACTATAAAAACGCTTCGCATATCGTTATATTATCGACTACATAACGCATTGACAGGAGAGTAAGATGGCAGGTTCTTGGTTACGCGGGGTTGTCGGGGTATCACTCACGCTGTGCGTCGCGGGTCAGGCGCTGGCGGCAGAGGGTAAAGTGACCGTTTTCGCCGCCGCATCGTTAACCAACGCGATGCAGGATATTGCCCAGGCGTACAAGAAAGAAAAAAACGTCGAGGTCGTGTCGTCGTTTGCCTCGTCTTCAACGCTGGCGCGGCAGATAGAAGCGGGTGCGCCAGCGGACCTGTTTATCTCCGCCGATCAGAAATGGATGGATTACGCGGCAGATAAAAAGGCCATCGATCCGGCAACCCGCGCCACTCTGCTTGGCAACAGCCTGGTGGTGGTCGCGCCGAAAGCCAGTGCGCAGGGGGCGATAACCATTGATGAGAAAACCGACTGGACCAGCCTGCTGAAAGGAGGCCGTCTGGCGGTGGGCGATCCACAGCATGTCCCGGCCGGTATCTATGCCAAAGAGGCACTGCAGAAACTCGGTGCCTGGGAGACGTTGTCGCCGAAGCTCGCCCCGGCTGAAGACGTGCGCGGTGCGCTGGCGCTGGTGGAGCGCAACGAAGCGCCGCTGGGGATTGTCTATGGCTCCGATGCCGTGGCCAGCAAGGGGGTGAAAGTGGTCGGCACCTTCCCGGAAGCCTCGCATCAGAAAGTCGAGTACCCGCTGGCGATTGTCGATGGGCACCGCAATGCGGCTGTGAGCGCCTTCTATGACTACCTGAAAGGGCCGGAAGCGTCCGCTATCTTTAAACGTTACGGATTTACCACCCGCTGATGTTTCTGAGCGAACCCGAATGGCAGGCGGTGCTGCTGAGCCTGAAAGTCTCCTCCCTGGCGGTGGCCTTGAGCCTGCCCTTTGGCATCTTTTTTTCCTGGCTGCTGGTCCGGCGCACCTTTCCCGGCAAGGCACTGCTCGACAGTATTCTCCATCTGCCGCTGGTGCTGCCTCCGGTGGTGGTGGGGTATCTGCTGCTGGTGGCCATGGGGCGGCGCGGGTTTATTGGCAGCTGGCTGTATGACTGGTTCGGCATCAGCTTTGCTTTTAGCTGGCGCGGGGCGGTGCTGGCGGCGGCGGTGATGTCTTTCCCGCTGATGGTGCGCGCCATTCGCCTGGCGCTGGAAGGGGTGGACGTCAAACTGGAGCAAGCGGCGAGAACCCTCGGGGCCAGCCGCTGGCGGGTATTTTTGACCATTACGTTGCCGTTGACTCTGCCGGGGATTATTGTCGGCACGGTGCTGGCCTTCGCCCGCTCGTTAGGGGAGTTTGGCGCGACCATCACGTTCGTTTCCAATATTCCCGGTGAAACGCGCACCCTCCCTTCGGCGATGTACACCTTGATTCAAACCCCGGGCGGGGAGGGGGCGGCGGCCCGCCTCTGCCTCATCGCCATCGGTCTGGCGCTGGTTTCGCTGCTGATCTCGGAATGGCTGGCCCGCGTGAGCCGCCAGCGCATGGGAGGATAATGATGCTGGAGCTGGACTTTACCCAGACCCTCGGTAGCCACTGCCTGCAGATCCGTGAAACTCTGCCCGCCAGCGGGATCACCGCCGTCTTTGGCGTCTCCGGCGCGGGCAAAACCTCGTTGATTAACGCCATCAGCGGCCTGACCCGACCCCAGGCGGGGCGGATCGTGCTCAATGGCCGGGTGCTGAACGACACCGCGCAGCGTATCTGCCTGGCGCCGGAGCAGCGCCGTATCGGCTATGTCTTTCAGGATGCGCGCCTGTTTCCCCATTATAAAGTGCGCGGCAATCTGCAGTATGGGATGGCGAAATCCATGGTCAGCCAGTTCGATAAGCTGGTGGATCTGCTGGGGATTGCGCCCTTGCTGGATCGTCTGCCGGGCCGGTTATCCGGCGGCGAAAAGCAGCGAGTGGCCATCGGCCGCGCCCTGCTGACCGCGCCGGAGCTATTGCTGCTGGATGAGCCGCTGGCCTCGCTGGACATTCCGCGCAAACGCGAACTGTTGCCCTACCTGCAGCGGCTGGCGCAGGAGATCCATATTCCGATGCTCTACGTCAGCCACTCGCTGGATGAGATCCAGCATCTGGCCGATCGCGTGCTGGTGCTGGAGGCCGGTAAGGTGAAAGCTTTCGGTCCGCTGGAGGAGGTCTGGAGCAGCAGCGTGATGCACCCCTGGCTGCCCGCGGAACAGCAGAGTACGATCCTCAGCGCCACCGTCGCCGCGCAGCATCCGCAGTATGCGATGACGGCCCTGGCGCTGGGGGACCAGTTGCTGTGGGTCAACCGGCTCGAACGTCCCGCAGGCGACACCGCACGGATCCGCATTCAGGCGTCGGACGTTTCGCTGACACTGGCCCAGCCGTCCGGGACCAGCATCCGCAATATCTTGCGCGCCGAGGTGGCTCAGTGTCTGGAGGTCAACGGACAGATTGAAGTGCAGCTCAGAGTGAGTGACCGTCTGCTATGGGCCAGGATTAGCCCATGGGCGCGGGACGACCTGGCGATAGCGCCAGGTCAGCAGGTGTTTGCCCAGATCAAAAGCGTGTCGATCGCCGCCTGATTACAGCAGTTGGCGGTAGATAAACTCGGCGATGCTCGTGGACTCATTGTCGCCGATGACTATGTTGGCGCGGGCTTTCACCTCGTCCACCGCGTTGCCCATCGCCACCCCGGTGCCCGCCGCTTCCAGCATGCTAAGATCGTTGTAGTTATCGCCGAAGGCCACCACATCCTGCATCGACAGCCCCTGGTCGGCCACCCATTGCGCCAGGCGTTTGCCTTTGCTGTTGCCGGCGCGCGCGATATCCACCTGATCGTGCCACGACCATTCGCACTCGAGGCCCAGCGTCTCGCCAACCTGCTGCGCAAACCGCTGCAGGCGGGGAATGTCGTCATCGGTGAGAGCGAATTTCCATACCGCGTTAACTTCGCGAACCGCCTGCGCCAGCGAATCGACCTGAGCGAAAACCGGACGCTGATCTTCCGGTAACGCCTGCGCCCAGTTGCGGGTGCGGATCACATGCCCGGTGGGGTGTTCATAAAGCATCGCGTCGTCCACATATGCCAGGCCGTGGATCTGCTGTTTGGCGAGCATGGCAGTGAGGCTTACCGCTTGCTCTACCGGCATAGGATCGGCGGCCAAAACCTTTTTTGCGTGATAATCATACAAATAGGTGCCATTACAACAAATTGCAGGTGTATCGAGAGCCAGTGCCTGATAAAAAGGATGGATAGCGACGTGATGACGTCCGGTGACGACGATGACCTGATAGCCTGCCTCTCTGGCGCGGGCCAGTGCCTCCAGCGAAGCGGGCAGAATGGTTTTTTTGCTGGTAAGCAGGGTGCCGTCTAAATCCAGGGCAATCACGCGTGTTGTCATGTGTTATTTCCGGTTGATGTTGAAAAGTGACCTGGCCATGATGGTACACCGCCGTGGCGTCAGGACCAATTTTTCCACATCTGCCGTGAATGTCTGTATGCCCTTTGTGCCGCCGTCCGGCGGAAATTCGGCGGACGATGCGAGTATCATGGGCGGATGTCTTATAATTTTCAGGGTGCTGTTATCCTGAAAATGAAAATTCCACGTGCAGTGAGGGAAGGAGTAGTCATGAAACAAACCGTTTATACCGCCAGCCCGGAAAGCCAACAAATCCATGTCTGGAGTCTTGAAGCGGACGGCAAACTGACGCTGGTGCAGGTGGTTGATGCCCCAGGGCAGGTCCAGCCGATGGTGGTCAGCCCCAACAAGGAATTTCTGTACGTTGGCGTTCGTCCGGAGTTTCGCGTGCTGGCCTATCGCATCACGCCGGATAACGGGGCGTTAACCTTTGCGGGCGAAGCTGCGCTGCCGGGCAGCCCGACCCATATCTCTACCGATCGTCATGGCCGCTTTGTCTTCAGCGCCTCCTACAATCAGGGCTGTGTCAGCGTGACCCCGCTGCACGACGGCCTGCCGGGCGAAACCATCACCGTGGTGGAAGGGCTGGAAGGCTGCCACTCGGCCAATATCTCCCCGGATAATCGCACCCTGTGGGTGCCGGCGCTGAAGCAGGATCGCATTTGCCTGTTTACCCTCAGCGACGATGGTTTCCTCTCGGCACAGGAGCCCGCGGAAGTGACGACCGTCGAGGGCGCCGGTCCGCGTCACATGGTATTCCATCCCAACCAGCAGTATGGTTACTGCGTCAATGAGCTAAACAGCTCGATTGACGTCTGGGAGCTGAAAGATCCTAAGGGCAACATCGAATGTGTACAGACCCTGGATATGATGCCGCCTGATTTTAGCGGCGTGCGCTGGGCGGCGGATATTCATATCACCCCGGATGGCCGTCATCTTTACGCCTGCGATCGTACCGCCAGCATCATCACGGTGTTCAGCGTTTCGGAAGATGGTAGCGTGCTGGCGGTAGAAGGCTATCAGCCTACCGAGACCCAGCCGCGCGGCTTTAACCTCGATCACAGCGGTAAATATCTCATTGCCGCCGGGCAGAAGTCGCACCATATCGCGGTGTACGACATCGTCGGTGAGCAGGGACTGCTGCAGGAGAAAGGCCGCTATGCGGTTGGGCAGGGGCCGATGTGGGTGGTGGTCAACGCCCACTGAACCGCCATCAGGTAAAAGAAAAAACCTCGCCTTAGCGAGGTTTTTTTTGCTCAGAGCGGACAGGCTCTGCGGAGAAGGCGTTGTCCTGGCGGGCCAGAAGCGTGGCGACGTTAGATATCGTCCATGGTGTAGCCAACGACAATCTCCAGTGTTTTTCGGATCACGTCCGCGGTCACCACGTCATCGGTGGTTTCCAGCGCCTGAATCAGCCATAAAATAATGGCCTTATTGTTCAGGTGACCCTCGGACTGGAGAATACTGTTGATGGCGAGCGACATGACGGCGGACTCATCAACCAGTTTATCACCGGCGTTACGGAAATAGTCGGAGAGCGCGGTGTCCTGCAGTCTTGCGTAAATATCTGGTTGCTGATGCATAGTCTGTCTCATCACATTCTCACTCTGTTTAATTCACCATGGTTGGGATAATCAGTGGATCTTTTTAGCTTCCGACGGCATGCTGTCTGGCGCCAGCGAACCTCTGGTTTCCCAACGGCCATTGATTTTCTTTACCTGTAAAGGCGCGTACTTCCGCTGACGGATAAGCTTCGCGCAAATTTCTTCGATCACGGCAGCGATGATCTTTCTACGCTGGCGATCTGGTTCTGTCGCCTGCATTAACCGAAGTCGAACCAGCAGGGTCGGGGTGGTAATCGGGCGATTCGTTTTCAGAAGCGCTAGAACCGCCTCGCCGATGATTTCATCGGTTATTTCCTCAGTTTCACTGTTATTCATAACCGTCTCTATGCATGCCACCCTTTTCCTGAATAGGCGAACGGGCATTCAGGTCAGCAGCAGGTTTGTGGAAGCGATCGCCCCTCATCTGCTACTGCGGCGCTGCAACAGGCGACGATCGATGACGTTATTCCTGGCCAGCAAACAGCAGACCAATTAAGGTCTGATAGTGGCTCTCTTCCTCCGGCGCGCGAGCGCGGTCCAGGCGGCTCAACAGTTTGGTGCATAGCGCTTTGCGGTTGAGATGACGCCCTTCGTTAAGAATATCCATCACGATCTGACCCAGGGTTTCCTGCTGGGAAGGCAAAGATGCTTTGTTGAAATACTGGGCAATTGCGTTCGCTGTATCTGGAATGTAACCATTCTGCTGCATATGTGCTCCTTTCATTTCATTCATCTGTTAACTGCCATTAAACTTATACAATAATTATTAACCTGTACACACAAAGTTGCACAATAATGATTCATGTTAGTTTAACTATATGATTTTTAATTGTTTAATTTTTTTTGCCTGGCGCGGTTCTGGCTTGTAAAGGTGGGGTTTAGCGTTGCATGTTGTACAAGGAAAGAAAAAAAGGGAAAACCTTGCACAAAAAAGGGATTTTTAGTGTATCTTTTTTGTTAAGACAAAACGTAGTTTTACGAGACCCTTAGCCTGATAACTGCTACTGTGAATGCTTATCCCTCCCATCTGGAATCACTATGCTAACCACCATCATTTATCGCAGCCATATCTGCGACAATGTCTCATTCAAATCGATCGAGGCCATGGTCGCCAGGGCAAACGAAAGAAATGGGCAGGCGGACGTCACCGGTATTTTACTTTTTAACGGGACGCATTTTTTTCAACTCATTGAGGGGCCTGAAGAAAAGGTTCAGGATATTTATCAGCATATCTGCCGGGATCCTCGCCACTATAATCTGGTGGAGTTGCTTTGCGATTATGCGCCGTCCCGTCGTTTTGGTAAGGTCGGGATGGAACTGTTTGATTTACGCGAACACGATCGCGAGGAAGTTCTGCAGGCGGTGATGGACCGGGGGACGTCAAAATATCAGCTCACCTATGATGACCGGGCGCTGCAATTTTTCCGTACTTTTGTCGAAGCCACAGAAAAAGCGAACTATTTTGAGATTCCTTCCGCAGATAGTTGGGTTTTTATTCCTGATAAGGAGACGTTCTATCCTGATACCCCGATTATCGATAATACGGAAGGTTGTTCCTTTGCCTTCCAGCCGATTGTCGACCCTTTCGCCTGCGAAATTATTTCGTGGGAAGCGCTGTTGCGTACACCGGACGGGCAATCCCCCGGCGCCTATTTTGCCGGGCTGACCGGGGACGATATTTATCTCGCCGACCTGCACAGTAAACGGGTGGCGTTGTCGCTGGCGGGAAAATTAGGTTTACGTAATAAGGCGTTAAGCATTAATTTACTGCCGATGACCATGGTCAAAGCGCCGAATGCGGTGGCTTTCCTGCTCGACGAAATTAGTCGCAATGACCTTATTCCGGAGCAGATTATTGTCGAGTTCACTGAGCGGGAAGTGATTTCGCGGATGGACGATTTTACCGATGCGGTGCGCAAACTGAAGGGCGCGGGAATTAATCTTGCCATCGATCACTTCGGCGCCGGGTTTGCCGGGCTATCGCTGCTGGCGCAATACCAACCCGACAGAATTAAAATCGACCATGAGCTGATCCGCAATATCCACCAGGACGGACCGCGCCAGTCGATTGTACAGGCGATTATCAAATGCTGTACTTCTCTGGAGATTGCGGTCTCAGCCGTCGGCGTTGAGCGTGCTGAAGAGTGGATGTGGCTGGAATCAGCCGGTATTTCACAGTTTCAGGGCAATTTGTTCGCCAGCGCGCGCCTGGGGGGCCTACCCGCCGTCGCATGGCCGGAGAAAAAATGAACCACCGCGAAATCAGCTAAACATTTTTTCATCTTTTTTCCCGGGCGCTGTGAGCCGCAACCTGATATCTTTATCTGTACAAGAAAATAGAGTTGTACAGGATGCCTGAATTCGTTAGTTTAGGTATTAAGGTATCAGGTTGATGTGAGGCTGCTATGGCGTTTTACAGTATCGGTGAAGTCGCCGAACGTTGCGGAATCAATCCGGTCACACTGCGCGCCTGGCAGCGTCGTTACGGTCTACTGAAACCGCAGCGTAGCGAAGGCGGGCATCGACAATTTGATGAAGAAGATATCCTGCGTATCGAAGAGATCAAGCGCTGGATAGAGCGCGGTGTATCAGTAGGGAAAGTCAAAGCGCTGCTGGAGGATAACCTGCCGGCGGCGCGCGATGAATCCGCGCATCTTCAGGAAGAGATGATGTCCATTCTGCGTTATATGCAGCCCGCCAGAATCCGCGCCAAATTAATGGCGCTCAGTCATCAACACCCCGTTGATACCCTCATCGATAGCCTGTTAGTGCCGGTACGACAGCGTCTCAAGCTGGATCAGAATACCTCGCTGGTGATTAGCAGCATGCTGGACGGCCTGTTAATTGACTGCGTAGCGTTGTTTCTCGCCGAAGCGCGTAAAAAAAATGGCAAAGAGACGCTGCTGGTGGGCTGGAGCAATGAGGACAGGACGCGTCTGTGGCTGGAGGCATGGCGTCTTTCCCAACGCGGCTGGCATGTCAACGTTCTCGCCGAACCGCTGGAGTCGCCGCGGCCTGAGCTATTTCCCGGGCAGCATATTTTCGTCTGGACCGGACGTGCCGCCACGCCTCTGCAGGAGGAGCTGCTCAGCCACTGGCAGGAGCAGGGCTTCAGCATCCATTTTCACGGCCAAAATTAAGCGCCCCGATCCGTGGTGCGGATCAGGGCTTGAGTGCTGGGTTACAGGTGAATCTGGCTCCAGGATTTGAACGTTTCGCTGCGGCTGATATTAAAAAAATCGGTTCTACCGCTGCAGCCGAGCTTTTTAATCAGATTCAGCCGG
Source organism: Klebsiella pneumoniae (assembly GCF_000742135.1). Taxonomy (GTDB): domain Bacteria; phylum Pseudomonadota; class Gammaproteobacteria; order Enterobacterales; family Enterobacteriaceae; genus Klebsiella; species Klebsiella pneumoniae. Next base: position 1,370,884 of record NZ_KN046818.1, read on the forward strand.
ATCTGATAAATGGTTTTTATATGCAGGTTTAGCGACCGGCCAATGCTGGCGACCGCTTCGCCATTGCTGATAAGTTGAATAACTTTCTTTTCCCGCTCGGTAAACTGCACCGAGGCGCCTGGCGCCGGATGGGTTTTGTAATAGCGGGTGGGTTGATGCAGAAATATCTTTAACTCTTCCGGCGTCGAGTTGGCCGGTAAGCGCAGCATAGGCAGTTCACTAAGAAAATTAAGATCGTTGCCTTCGGTTAACAGAATAAATAATGTATCCCGCCGATTATAGTTGTGCTGCAGTACCGCGAAATAATTGTCGCTGGTGAAGAAAACATGTTTTTTGCGGAAGTAAGATGCCGGCAGGCTATTCAGGATCAGCGACATCCCATAGAGAAGAAAACCATTATCAAACCACAGATCGTAATGCTCAGAACGATAGCAAGTATTATGGTGTGACATTTTTTTGCCTCAGTTAGCCGATAGAGACCCAGGCGCGCCGGTACAGCAGGTCGAAGCCTGCTGCCAGCACAGTGGGTTTATTTAATGATGAGGTTTGCTGTACAGCATATCCAGCGCCTGCAGATAGAGATCGGAAAGTATTTCGTTACTTTCCGTTTGCAGACGATGCTGGATTTCCGTAATCATCCGCTCATTATTTACCGTTCTGTGCTGCTTAATGAGCGTATTCTCAATATTCTTCATCAGGGCCGAATTGAAGACAAACTCTGCTGGAATGGTATTTTTAATATGCATAGCTCGAACTCTCCCACGTATAAAGCAAACAGACAATAAAAGTCGCAGCGTACCGTTGGTACGCGCCAAGTCACGAACAGGAAATGTATAACCAGGAACCACCGTCCGACTCGCTGCGCAATCGTCAAGCTTCCCCGCTTTGTTGCGCAACAAGCAGTTAACACTCCAAAACTATAGACGCTGATTTCACTATGTACAACTTTTTTCATTACTATATGTACAACGTAACGGCTTATTTTTTGTGTGTGTTTTAATTTGTTGATTTATAACAATTTTATTAAGTGATAACTTGTACAGAAAAGTCGGGTTGTGCAGGATTTAGCTGTAAAACCAGCGGGAAGAAGCTGATGATGGTAGAAGAAAGCCAATTGTGAAAATTCTGTCATGGCTGGCGAAATGCATGAAATTGCGCCGACGCGCGAAGGGGTAAACAGCAACGCTGTCGTCGACAGGTGGCTTTCTTCCGCGTCGGACTCTGAGCATAGCGGAAAATATGATGAGGCTTTGTCTGCTTTTTGCACAGTAAGGTAAAGGGGTAACGTCTGCCATGTCGTAAACGGCCCATTCGATTTGTTGGCGAATAAGGGCTGTGCTACGCTTTTTGGTAACGACGCGGCGGTTTGGCATCGTTATTTTTCCCCCATTTCCCTGTCGAGTCTTATACTCCTGTCACGACCGGTAAATACGGCAAAAGCTTTCTGTCCCTGGACAGGCCTTGAGGACTGAGGAGGGAAAATGCGCGGCAAAAGCGTGATGCTCCTGGCCGGGTTAGCCTCTCTCGCGCAGGCGAACGAACTTAACCTCTATTCTGTGAATACCGGTTCCTATGTTTACCATCTGACCAATAATCACGGACAATATACAGAGAATTTCGAAAATCATTTTTTCTCAGTGGAGCGGAAATTCTCTGCAGACTCCAAATACAGCCTTCTGCTTGGCACTATGAATAACAGCTTCAACGATCGCTGCCTGGCGCTGGGGGTGAGAAGAGACTGGTACCACAGCGGCAGCGGGTGGACCTTCAAAGGCGTTTACGGCTATACCGGCGAATTCTTCTTCGACGCCTTCGAGCATTGCGGCGATCATGGCTCCTATAAAGACTTTAAGGACGCCACGGGGATCGGCTTTTCACCCTATATCTACCACGCTATCCAGTATAACTTCACCGATTATTTCGCCGTTGAAAGCGGCATTATTATTCCCAGCGTGTTTGTGATTAGTATCCAGTGGAGCTTCCGCTAAATCGTCCCGTTGTCGGTTACAAGGTAATCACCTTCCTGAGCAGCGTACTGGAGAGCGCGGCAAGGGAAATGAGCACCGACAGGACAAAGGTCAGCGCTATTACCCCCAACTTGGTGGCTAGCGAATGCACAGGGATGAGCATCACTAGCAGGTGAAACACGGAATAGTGGAGGATATAAACTCCGGTCATCGCTTTACTGACCGTCGCCAGCACGGCCTCTTTCCACTCGCGGTTCTTTTTAAACTGCACGGCGTTAGCGGCGATCACCAGCAGGACGATCAGGATATAAATTTGCGATCCCGTGAGAATGAACGCATTACGATCTGCTTTAAACAGGGCGAAGAAGAAATGGCGTTCATAAAACCAGGTAAATAAATAGACAAAGGGCAGGGCGATAATCGACCCTTTAATCACCTGTGGGTTGCGTATCCACTCCGCGACCTTTGGATCGTTAAACAACTGCCCGGTTAAATAAAACAGTAGCCATGTCCACAGGCGATACTGCGGCGGCAAACTGAAAAGATGTCTGTCCGGGTAGATCACCGAGAGCAGGTCGTAACCGTAGGAGCAGCACAGCAGCGTCAGGAGCACGGCGAAAAAGAGCCCGCGCCGCTGGCTGAGCCAGGCGATCAAAGGATGAAAGGTATAGATGACAATCAGGGCGAAAATAAACCAGGGCTGGATCAGGTAGCCGCGCTGGTAAGGCTCCCAGACATAATAGACCGTCACCCAAAACAGAAAGACGATGACCACGCTTTTAATTTTACCAATTTGCCAGTTGGCATCGTGGCGCGTCTGCGCATCAAGATAGCCGGCCACGACAAAAAACAGCGGCGTCGCGATGGTCGAGATAAAGGTCAGCAGCCCGAGGATCCAGTGATAGTCATAATCAAAGCGATCCCAGGTGTTATAGATGGTGAAAAAGGTCACCGCTGTCATACAGCCTAATGTCTTGATAATGCTCAGACCGGTACTGTTCATCGTTGAGGCGTCATATCCTTATGGTGAAAGCAGGCGTAAATCACCGGCAGAACCAGCAGCGTCAGCACGGTGGCAAAGGCGAGGCCGAACATGATCACCACCGCCATACTCTGGAAAAAGACATCGCGCAGCAGCGGGGCCAGGCCAAGTACGGTGGTGAAGGCGGTCAGCAGGATCGGCCGCAGACGAGAGGTTGCCGCATCAATAATAGCTTGTCGTTGATCTTTCTCCTGTTTTTGTTGCTCTATCTCTTCTACCAGCACAATGCCGTTACGGATCAGCATACCGCTCAGGCTGAGCAAGCCGATTAAGGCCATAAAGCCGAAGGGGATGCCGGTAAGCAGAAAGCCGGGTGTGACCCCGATCAGCGCCAGCGGAACGGTCAGCCAGATGGCGACGGCGTTTTTCAGCGAACTGAACATCAGCACCGTTATGATAAACATCACCAGATAGCCAAGCGGCAGGGTTGTAAACAGTCCCTGCTGCGCCTCACTGGAGTTCTCGGCATCGCCGCCCCATTCGATACGGTAGCCGTGGGGCAGCGGCAGTGCGTCAATGCGCGGTTTCACCCGCGCGAGAATATCACCCGAGGTTTGGCCGCTTAGCGGGCTGGGGTCGGTCTGGACCGTCAGCACCCGGGTACGATCCCGGCGGAGGATCAACGGATCTTCCCACTCCAGGGCGAAACCATTGATGACGTTACTCAGCGGGATATATTGCTGGCGACTCTGGCTCCAGACCAGCACATTATTCAGATGGTTGGCATCCTGACGTTCTGCTTCCGGCGGCCGGACGATCACTGGCAGCAGATCGGCCCCTTCACGATATAACCCGGCGCGACTCCCGGAGAAATTCATCTCCAGCGCGTTATCAATATCCTGTTTATCCACCCCCAGCTCGCGTCCCAGCGCCGGGGAATACTGCGGGCGGATCACTTTGCTGCGGTTCTGCCAGTCATTACGCACGCTGTCGGTCGCCGGGTCCGCGGCGAGGATATCGCCTATCTGACTCGCCAGCGCGCGCAGCGTATCCGGGTCTGGGCCCTTAATGCGCACCTCAATCGCGCTATCCCCGGAGGGCCCGAACATAATGCGTTTGGTGCTGGCGTTAACCTGCGGGTAGTTTCTGGCAATCCAGTCCTCCACGTGGCGGGTGACAGGGGCGATGCCGCGTTGATCATCCATCCGCACCATAATCTGCGCGTAGTTGCTGTACTGGCGCTGCCCGCTGTAGGTGAGAATGAAACGCATACTGCCCTGGCCGATGGTGGAGACGGTGGTGACCACCCCCGGCTGACCGGCTATCGACCGCTCGATATCCCGGGTCATCTTCTCCGTGGCGTTTATATCGGTACCGTAGGGTAGCCACAGGTCGACAAAGAATATAGGCGTATTCGATGACGGAAAAAAATTCTGCCGAACAAAGGTAAAGCCCCAGATCGCTCCGGCTAACAGCGCGCCCATCAGCACCAGGGTCAGGGTCTTTTGCTGCAGCAGTATTCGCAGCGTCTGCTGATAGCCACGGTAAAAGCTGCCGCGGTAAGGATCGGCCTTTTCCTCCGCGGCGGCGGCCGACGGGGCGTTTTTAAACAACCACCACTTAATAAGCACCGGGGTGATGGTCAGAGCGGAAAACCAGCTCAGCATCAGGGAGATCAGCAGCACCTGGAACAGCGATTTGCAATACTCCCCGGTAGAGTCCTGGGAAAGGCCAATCGGCGCGAAGGCGAGGATGGCGATGATCGTCGCGCCAAGCAGCGGCAGGGCAGAGCGACGGATCACATAGTTAATCGCGCCCAGCAGCGGAGAGCCTTGCTGACGGGCGATGAGCACCCCTTCGACAATCACAATGGCATTGTCCACCAACATACTCAGGGCGATGATAAGCGCTCCGAGGGAGATCCGTTGTAGTTCGATCCCCCAGATATACATGATAAGCAGGGTGCCGAGAACGTTGAGCGCCAGCGACAGAGCAATAATAATCCCGCTGCGCACCCCCATAAATACCAGCAGCACGCCGACGACAATCGCCAGGGCCATCAGAAAATTGGTAATAAAGCCATTGACCGAGTGGGCGACCTCAGCTGCCTGATCGTAAAAAATATCGATGTCGATGCCCGCCGGTTTGTCGGCGGCCATCTGCTGGAGGCGGGCCTCGAGAGCGTGGCCGACGTCAATAACGTTGACGCCAGGGATAAAAGAAACTCCCATGGTCACCGCCTGGCGCCCGTTGGCATGATAGATACTGGCCGGCGAGTCGGTTAGCCCGCGCGACAGCGTAGCAATATCCCGCAGTCGGGTGGTGGCGCTGGCGCCGTGAGGGCTGACCAGCAGATCTCCCAGCTCATCGATGCTCTGAAACTCACCGGTGGGGTGGAGGCGGATCGATTCGCTGCCAACGCGGATCTCCCCGGCGCTGGACACCACGTTGAGTCGGGCCAGGATTGCGGCGAGCTGGTTGAGGGTGATCCCGCGCGCCGCCATCTTCGCCAGCGAGATATCCACATTGATCTGCTGCGGAATGACGCCGCCGATAGCGACTTTACCGACCCCCGGCACCAGCACCAGCTCCCGGCGCAACTGTTCGGCATAGCGCACCAGCTCCGGGTTGGTAAAACTGTCGCCCGAGATAGCGAAGAAAAAGCCAAACACATCGCCAAAGTCATCGTTGACGAAAGGGGGGACTACGCCAGGGGGGAAAAGGCGGCTGGCGTCACCGACCCGGCGACGTAGCTCATCCCAAATTTGCGGCAGCTCGCTGGAATGGTACTGCGAAGCAATATTCACCGTAATTTGCGATAAGCCATTCGAGGAGATGGAGCTGACGTTATCCAGCGAGGGAAGCTGCTGAATCGCGTTTTCAAGCGGCAGGGTAACCTCCTCTTCCACCTGCTGAGCGGACGCGCCAGGGTAGTGGGTGACGATCACCGCCGTTTTGATGGTGAAGGCGGGATCTTCCAGGCGGCCGATATTGAGCAGGGCGAACAGGCCACCCACCCCTAACAGCAAAATGGCTAACCAGACGCGGGTCGGGTTGTTAATAAACTGACGGGAAATATCCATTTATAATCCTCGTTCACGCGTCCAGACCCGCACCGGCTGCCCGGCATGCAGCTCGCTCACGCCCGCCGCAACCACCTGTTCACCCGCGCGGAGACCGTCGGTGATCGCCACTCCCTGCGAAGTCACCTCGCCGACGGTGACCTTACGCTCCTCAAGATATCGATGCGCGTTATCGCCTTTCACCACCCAGACTACCGGCTCGTTCTTTGGCCGGTTATCGGGGTTAAACACCGCCTCCGCTGGCACAATGAGGGTTTCCCGCCCGGCGCTGGCCGGTAAATTACCGAGATTGACCGTCACGGTGCCGCTGACCCCGCCGACGGCGGGAAAATCATCTGGCCGCGGCATGGTTAACACGATCTGCCAGGTGAGGGTGCTATTGTCGCTGCTGCCGGTATGCTCTTTGTATTCCGCGGTAAACTCGCGGCCCGGCAGGGTATTGATCCTGACGACGGGACGGTAGGCGGTATTGCGGATATCCAGGGAGGTGAACAGATTTTCGGGAATGCTGAAGACCACATCCAGCAGGTCGGTCCGCGTCAGGGTGATCACCGGTTGGCCGGCGGCGACCACCTGATGGTTGCGGATATGCACGCCGGCGGCAATCCCGCTAAAGGGCGCGATGAGGCTCATTTGCGCCAGCTCTTCGCGAGCGATTTTTAAGGCCGCATTGGCGGCATCGCGATTGGCGCGCTGCACGTCCATCTCCGCCTGGGAAATCGCCTGGCGCCCGGCCAGAGTCTGGAAGCGGTCGAACTGACGCTGGGCGAGAGTGGCCGCCGTTTGCCGCTCATTGACCCGTTGCTGGGCCTCGCGGGCATTCAGGCGCGCCAGCGTTTGCCCCTGGGCGACGCTTGCCCCCTGACGAATATCTAGCGACTCCACCTGGCCACCCCGCTTAAACGACAGTTCGGTGGAATCGCCAGACTCAATGCGTGCCGGAAACGTTCGCTGCTGGGTATTGCCCACGGCGGTCACCTGCGCCACTTTAACCATGCGCGGGGCGGACTCGACGGTGGGGGCTTTCTGATCGCAAGCGGTTGTAAATATAATAACAACCGGGATGAGAGAAAAATAACGGTTCACAATATTCCCCTCAGATTCAGGATTTATTTTACATTTTTATTACATGGCGCCTGCTTATTCTGCGAGAGCGGCTACGACCAGATAAGTGAAGAGCCCCACCGCTGTGCAGGCGACAATGGCCAGCGCGACAAACAAACCCAGGCGTAACAGGCTATAACCCAACATAATTTCCTCCCTTTACTCCCACCCGAACCGTGAATGTCATTTAATTCGGCCCCCACTGTGACCACCGGACATTCGGAGCGGCATGCCTGCTTGTAATCAGCATAGTCGGAGAAAATATGAAGTGTTAAAAAAGAGAATGCCGCGAGCGTTGGCGGCATTGAGGGGAAAGCGCAGGAGATCCGCAGGGAATATGCGGTTTTTATAATATTTTTCAGTCTATTAATCCGCCATTTTCTAATGTTAATTTTCCTGTGCTACGTTTAATAACATCTATTCCGCTCGCCGCTTCTGTTGTTGAGATTTCGTTCCTCCCCAAGTAAGGGGCTATTCATCACTACGCATTGTATTGGTAATAAAAGGATTATCTCATGTATAAAAATATCGTTGTTCCCGTTGACGTGTTTGATGCGGGCCTGGCCGACAAAGCGCTCTCTCATGCGAAATTCCTCGCCCAACATTCTGCCGGGCAAATTCATCTTATCCATGTTATTCCGGCCTTTTCTCCTGTATTAACCCGCGGATTTATCTCTGATGCCCGAAAGATGGAAGACCATTTGCTTAATACCGCTAAGGAAAAGCTGAGCGAGCTGGTGAAGAAAAATGGGCTTGCGGAAGACGCCAGCCATCTTTATGTGCGCAGTGGCAATGTTCGCGATCAAGTGATTGCCCTGGCCGATGAGCTGAAAGCGGATGTGGTGATTGTCGGTTCGCGCAATCCGGGTATCCAGACTCATCTGCTGGGCTCGGAAGCGGCCAATATCGTGCGCTATGCCCATGTACCAGTGTTCGTTGTGCGCTGATGATGGCGGGATGTCGCCCTGACTTCCGCTTCAGAAATCGAGGGAAAGAGTATGAATACAGATAAACCGGGGGCGCCCTATTATCAGCGCTCCGTCGAGGAGACTCTCGCCAGCGTGCAGAGTTCGCCGGAAGGGATTAGCGGAACAGAGGCGGCTACGCGCCTGCAGCAGTATGGCGAAAACGCCCTGCCGCAGAAGCCGGGTAAACCCGCCTGGCTGCGTTTTATTGCGCATTTTAACGATGTGCTGATCTACGTCCTGCTGGCGGCAGCGCTGCTCAAGGCGGTGATGGGCCATTGGATCGACATGGCGGTGATCCTCGCCGTGGCGGTGGTCAATGCGCTGATTGGCTTCATTCAGGAGAGTAATGCGGAAAAATCGCTGCAGAGTATCCGCAATATGCTGTCCAGCGAGGCGGTGGCGATCCGTCAGGGCAACCATGAAACCATCCCCACCACCTCGCTGGTACCTGGCGATATCGTGGTGATCCGCGCCGGCGACCGTATTCCCGCCGATCTACGGGTGATTGAGGCGCACAACCTGCGGGTGGAAGAGGCGATCCTCACCGGCGAGTCGACGGTGGTGGAAAAAACCACCGAGCCGCTAAGCGGCGATTTACCGCTCGGCGATCGCAGCAACCTGTTGTTTTCCGGGACCACCGTTAGCTCAGGGGCGGGAAAAGGGATCGTGGTGGCCACCGGCGGCGATACCGAGCTGGGCCATATCAACCAAATGATGGCGGGCATTGAGAAACACCGCACGCCGCTGCTGGTGCAAATGGACAAGCTAGGCAAAGCCATCTTTATCCTTATTCTGGTGATGATGGCGGCGCTGTTCGTCTTTAGCCTGCTGTTCCGCGATATGCCGGTCTCCGAACTGATGCTGTCGTTGATTAGCCTCGCGGTGGCATCGGTCCCGGAAGGGTTGCCGGCGATTATCTCGATTATTCTGTCGCTCGGCGTACAGGCGATGGCCCGTCAGAAAGCGATTATCCGCAAGCTGCCGACGGTGGAAACCCTCGGCGCGATGACGGTTATCTGCTCGGATAAAACCGGGACCCTGACCATGAACGAAATGACGGTGAAGGCGGTGATCACTGCCGACAGCGTCTATCGGGTGGAAGGGGATAGCTATGAGCCGGTCGGTAAGATCCACGCCATTGACGATCCGACGCCGGTCACGATCGCGCCCGGCTCGCTGTTCGAGCGCTATCTGCGCACCATCGATCTGTGTAACGACAGCCAGCTTATCAAAGAGGAGAGCGGGCTGTGGAAAATCACCGGCGGCCCGACCGAGGGGGCGCTGAAGGTGCTGGCGGCGAAGGTCACTCTGCCGCCGCTGACCAGCGAACTGCGCAGTAAAATTCCTTTTGATTCGCAATATAAATACATGTCGACCCTCTACCGGCTGGGTGAAGAGGAGGTAGTGCTGGTCACTGGCGCGCCGGATGTCCTGTTCCGCCTGTGCCAGTATCAGCAGAGCGACCGCGGATTGCAGCCGCTGGATCTCCCGTACTGGGAAGGCAAAATTGAAGAGTACGCCCGGGAAGGGCTACGGATGGTGGCCGCAGCCTGGAAGCCGGCTGCCGCAGGCCAGACCGAACTGACCCATCAGGATCTGCAGCAAGGGGTGATTTTGCTAGGGGTCGCCGGGATGATGGATCCGCCGCGTCCGGAGGCCATCACGGCGATTGCCGACTGCCTGCACGCCGGGATCCGCGTGAAGATGATCACCGGCGACCACCCGCAAACGGCGATGAGCATCGGCAAGATGCTGGGGATTGGCAATGCGGGAAATGCCATTACCGGACGCGAGCTGGAGGTGATGGACGACGCGCAGCTGAGCGTAGCCGCGCAGCAGTTTGATATCTTCGCCCGCACCAGCCCGGAAGATAAGTTCCGCCTGGTGCAGGCTCTGCAGAGTAAGAAAGAAATTGTCGGAATGACCGGCGATGGGGTGAACGATGCCCCGGCGTTGAAGCAGGCTGACGTCGGCGTGGCGATGGGGATCAAGGGGACCGAGGTGACCAAGGAGGCCGCCGATATGGTGCTGACCGATGATAACTTCGCCACCATCGCCAGCGCAGTCCGCGAGGGGCGCCGGGTGTATGACAACCTGAAGAAAACCATTCTCTTCGTCATGCCGACCAACCTTGCCCAGGGGTTACTGATCGTGATCGCGCTGCTGGCGGGCAACGTACTGCCGCTCACGCCGGTGTTGATCCTGTGGATGAACATGGCCACCTCCGCCACGCTGTCGTTTGGCCTGGCGTTTGAAGCCGGTGAGAAAAATATTATGCGGCGGCCGCCGCGCGATCCGAAAATTCACGTGATGGACGGCTTTGCCATCTGGCGCGTAGCGTTTGTGGGGTCAATGATTGCGGTCAGCGCCTTTATTCTCGAAGCCTGGCTGCAGCCGCGCGGCTATTCGCCGGAGTTTATTCGTACCGTGCTGTTGCAGACTCTGGTCACCGCCCAGTGGTTCTATATGCTGAACTGCCGCGTATCGGATGGATTCTCGTTAACCAAAGGTCTGCTGGCCAACAAAGGGATCTGGATCGTCAGCGGCGTACTGCTGCTGCTGCAGCTGCTGATTATCTACGCGCCTTTTATGCAGATGCTGTTCGGCACCACCGGGCTGCCGTTCCGCTACTGGGTGATCACCTTTATCATCGGCTTCGCCATGTTCCTGATCGTGGAACTGGAAAAACCGCTGACCCGCAAATGGCGTTCCGCCTGACGGCGTGAAGCGCTGAACGAAAAAGAAAAGAGGGGGCATGCCCCCTCTCTGGCTGACGACCAACCTGTTTCGTCATTGTGCTCGCATTTCTGCCGGGTGGCGGCTTTCGCCTTACCCGGCCTACGAAAGACTTCAATATCAAACCGTTATGCAGTTATCTGTAGGCCCGCGCAAGCGCAGCGCCGCCGGGCAATTCCTGAAGATTGCACGTTGTCAGCAGTTTGAGAGAGGGCATCGCCCTCTCTTTTATTATGGTTCACGCTTGTTGCGCTTTACTGTTTCGGCTCGGCGACCACGGTGCTTCCCACGCCGCGGTTATTGTACTCCCACATGCGGTTGAAGCCGTTGTCGTTGAGGTTGCGCTGCAGATTGCCTTTGTCATCGGCGCTGCCGGTGTTGCCGCTGAACGGGCGGCCGGAGCCTACCGCCGCCGCCCACGGCTGGGCAATATTAAAGCCTTCATTGATAGCGCTGTCGCGGATCACCACCTGGCCGTTGCTGTTGCCATCGACGTCCAGCGCGCGGCCGAGCTGCGCGACGTTATCCCCGGAGGCGGTGAAGCGGCTGTTGGTCGCCAGGAAGCCGTAGGTCACGCTCTTCAGAGTAGCCGGCGCGAAGACGTAGGCCTCTTTCTGGGTACGGGAATTCACCACGCGGAAATCGGTGTTATCAAACACCACCGCGCCGCGGCCGGAAACGATATCCACATCGCCTTCAATGTAGCTGTTGGTCACCAGGGTGCGGGTCTGACGGTTGTCCTGCAGACGGTTTTGCACGCCGCTGTTGGTCACGAAGAAGGTGTTCTGACGGCCAAGAATATTGACATTATTGATCTGCACCTGGTCGCCATCGCTGCGCAATGCCACCGCCTGGTGGGTACCGGCGTCAACGCTGTCGCCGAGGTTGTTGGCGATGGTCAGGTTCTGCAGCTGCAGACCATTATTCTGTGACCAGAAGACTGCGGAACACATTACGCCGACGGTCGCCGCGGATTTGCTTTGGCAACTGTCGAACATATACCACGCCGGTTTACCCGGCATATATTTACCGCCTGGATTGACCAGACGACGCCAGGTGTTGCGATCCATCTCGGAATCAATGGCTTCGCTGATTTTCACGTCGATTGGCTTATCGCCAGTACCATACAGGGTCAGGGCGCCCGGCGCCGCCGGAACGTAGACGGTTCCCGGGTACTCGCCCGGCATAATCGCGATATACAGACGACGGTTAGAGTGACGGGCAATTGCCGCATCCACCGCCGCCTGAATGGTGGTATGGGTTACGCCCTGGGTTCCCGCAGGGCCGACGATAAAGTCAGGCTGCGCCGGCAGGCTGATAGCAGACGGCGTCCAGGCGGCGGCGTTGGGAGCCAGCGACTGGAAATAGGCCGCCGGCGTGAAGTTTTTCGCTTCTTCGGCGTTGAGTATGGGACGCGCGGTAGTGCCCGGTGCAGTCTGCGTTGAGGGCTGTTGATCGGCAGGCGTCGAGCTACAGGCGGACAGCGTCACGCCGAAGGCCAGCGCCAGCGCCAGACGGGAAACGGAATATGTGTTCATGTTGCTCCGGGCAAAATTAAGCGTAGTGAAATACCCCGGCTGAGACGCCAGGGTATAAGTCCTTTAAAACCTGCTGTTTTATACTAACTTGAACGAAACGGGAAGACGTGGACGGAAAAACTTACCGTCTTTACGCAACGCGCAGCCCCGCCGGATGGTCTTTAGTCACAAAAAAATAACATTTCCCTGCGCTATTGTTGACTTTACCGGCGTTATGAAAATAAATGTCTATACAACCCATGACAAGTTAAGCGCTATGACTGAAGCCACTTCCGAACTCGTTATCTGGCGAAACGGGCGTCTCGCCACCCTGAACCCCGATCACGCTCAACCTTACGGCCTGCTGGAGCGCCATGCGCTGCTGGTGCGCGACGGCCGCATCGCGGCGATTGTCGCCGAAGATGACGTCCCCAGCGGGCGCAGTATCGATCTTGAAGGCCGGTTGGTAACGCCGGGATTAATCGACTGCCACACCCATCTCGTCTTCGGCGGCAGCCGGGCCCAGGAGTGGGAGCAGCGGCTGAACGGCGTGTCGTATCAAACCATCAGCGCCAGCGGCGGCGGCATTAACTCCACCGTGCGAGCCACGCGCGACAGCAGCGAAGCTGAACTACTGGCGCTGGCCCAGCCGCGTCTGGAACGCCTGCTGCGTGAAGGGGTGACCACCCTGGAGATCAAATCCGGCTACGGCCTCGACCTGCCAAACGAACGCAAAATGCTGCGGGTCGCCCGACAACTGGCCGATCATAATGGCGTGGAACTGTCGGCGACGCTGCTCTCCGCCCACGCCACGCCGCCGGAATATCAAGGCGATGCTGACGGCTATATTACGCTGGTCTGCGAGACCATTTTGCCGACGCTGTGGCAGGAGGGACTGTTTGAAAGCGTTGACGTCTTCTGCGAAAACGTCGGCTTCAGCCCGCAGCAAACTGAGCGCGTCTTTCAGGCGGCGCAGGCGCTGGGCATTCCGGTAAAAGGCCACGTTGAGCAGCTCTCGTCGCTGGGCGGCGCGCAGCTGGTGAGCCGCTATCATGGGCTTTCCGCCGACCATATCGAGTATCTGACGGAAGAGGGCGTGGCGGCGATGCGCGAAAGCGGCACCGTGGCAGCCCTGCTCCCCGGCGCGTTCTACTTCCTTAATGAAACCCGTAAACCGCCGGTCGAGCTGCTGCGCAAGTACCAGGTGCCGATGGCGGTGGCGACCGATTTCAACCCCGGCACCAGCCCCTTCGCCAGCCTGCATCTGGCGATGAACATGGCCTGCGTCAAGTTTGGCCTGACGCCGGAGGAGGCGTGGGCCGGGGTGACGCGCCATGCCGCGCGGGCGCTGGGGCGCCAGGCCAGCCACGGCCAGCTGGCGCCGGGCTTTGTCGCTAACTTCGCCATCTGGGATGCTGAGCATCCCGTCGAGATGGTGTATGAGCCGGGGCGCAGTCCGCTCTGGCATCGCGTTGTTCAAGGAGAATTGCAATGATGCTGTGGCAAGCTACGCCAGCCAGTCTCTGGCAGGGACGCGACGACAGCGCGGAAGCGCCCAATGCGCTGCGCCTGTTCCAGACCATCGCCCGCGCGGAACGCTTCGCGCCGCAGGAGATGCCCGGCGATATCGCGCTGCTCGGCTTCGCCTGTGACGAAGGGGTCCGGCGTAACAAGGGGCGTACCGGGGCAGCGGACGGCCCGGCGACCCTGCGCCGGGCGTTGGCCAATATGGCCAGCCATCAGGGTCATGACCGCTGCGTGGATATGGGCACCATCAGCGTCGACGGCGAGCAGTTAGAAGCCGCGCATCAGGCGCTGCGCGAGGCGGTGGCCGACTGTCAGCGGGCGGGTAAACGCACGCTGGTCCTGGGCGGCGGCCACGAGACGGCCTTCGGCCACGGCGCTGGGGTACTGGATGCCTTCCCAGGCGAAAAAGTGGGCATTATTAATCTCGATGCGCATCTGGATCTGCGCTTTGCCGACTGCGCCAGCTCCGGGACGCCGTTCCGCCAGTTGGCGCTGGAGTGTGACGCGCAGCAGCGCGGTTTTCACTATACCTGCATCGGGGTTAGCCGGGCGGCGAACACCCAGGCGCTATGGGATGAAGCGGCGCGCCGCCAGGTGGCTATCGTTGAAGATCTGGAGGTGCTGACAGCCTTCGAAACTCGCGTGTTGCCGGAGCTTGAGCGCAATATCGCGCAATTCGACCGCCTGTATCTGACTATCGATCTCGACGTGCTGCCGGCGCGAGAAATGCCGGCGGTGTCGGCCCCGGCGGCGCTGGGCGTGCCGCTGGGCACGCTGCTGCGCATCGTTGAGCCGCTGTGCCGCAGCGGTAAGCTGCAGGCGGTGGATCTGGTGGAGTTTAACCCGCTGTTTGACATTGACGGTCAGGGCGCTCGCGCGGCGGCCCGTGTGGCATGGCAAATCGCCCATTGGTGGCGCTAGCGATCCGCGCTATTATTTTCGTTTCGCCGCTCCGCTTATTACGCATAAGGAAAGCCAGGCCATGTTTGCACAACAACCTCGTTCCGCGCCCGCGCCTTTCTATGAAAAGGTGAAGCAGGCGATCAGCGAAAAGATCCACAGCGGCGTCTGGCGACCGCATGACCGTATCCCGTCGGAAGCTGAGCTGGTGGCCCAGTTCGGCTTCAGCCGGATGACCATCAATCGCGCGCTGCGCGAGCTGACGGACGAAGGCCTGCTGGTCAGGTTGCAAGGGGTGGGAACCTTTGTCGCCGAGCCGAAAGGGCAGTCGGCGCTGTTCGAGGTGCGCAGTATTGCCGCAGAAATTGTCGCCCGTCACCATCAGCACCGCTGTGAGGTACTCCTGCTTGAGGAGACCCGGGCGGATCATATTCAGGCGACGGCGCTCAGCGTCCCGGAAGGCACCCGCATCTTTCACTCGCTGATGGTGCATTACGAAAACGAGGTGCCGGTGCAAATCGAAGATCGCTGCGTCAATGCCGCAGTGGTACCGGACTATCTGCATCAGGACTACACCGCCACCACGCCCCATGATTACCTGTCGCTGATCGCACCGTTAACCGAAGGTGAACATATTGTTGAAGCGGTGCAGGCCACGGCGGAAGAGTGCGCGCTGCTGCATATTCACGCCCACGATCCGTGCCTGCTGATCCGTCGTCGCACCTGGTCGACAACCCACATCGTCTCCCACGCGCGCCTGCTGTTCCCCGGTAGCCGATATCGTCTGCAGGGGCGCTTTGGCTCCTGATCCACGCTGGCGTCAGCAAAACGTGATTGCTGACGCAATATAACAAAATTGTATCATTTCTGTTAAATCCTGGCTTGCGCATGCTTGTATAGACAAGTATATGTATCTACGTAAACAACGTTCATTGTCAGGAGAAACCCCGATGTCGCAAAGCAAATATCGCCAGCTGGACGTCCGTGCGCCAAGAGGCACGACGCTGACCGCGAAGAGCTGGCTGACCGAAGCCCCGCTGCGTATGTTAATGAATAATCTTGATCCCGATGTCGCCGAAAACCCGCACGAGCTGGTGGTCTATGGCGGTATTGGTCGCGCAGCGCGCAACTGGGAATGCTATGACGCTATCGTGAAGGCGCTGAAGAACCTGGAGAGCGATGAAACCCTGCTGGTGCAGTCCGGGAAGCCGGTGGGCGTATTCAAAACCCATGAAAACTCACCGCGCGTGCTGATCGCCAACTCCAACCTGGTCCCGCATTGGGCCACCTGGGAACACTTTAACGAGCTGGATGCCAAAGGGCTGGCGATGTACGGCCAGATGACCGCCGGCAGCTGGATCTACATCGGCAGCCAGGGCATCGTGCAGGGTACCTACGAAACCTTCGTCGAAGCCGGTCGCCAGCACTACCAGGGCAGCCTGAAAGGCCGCTGGGTATTAACCGCCGGTCTGGGCGGCATGGGCGGCGCGCAGCCGCTGGCCGCGACGCTGGCCGGCGCCTGCTCGCTGAACATCGAATGTCAGCAGAGCCGCATCGATTTCCGTCTGCGTACCCGCTACGTGGATGAGCAAGCGACCTCGCTGGATGACGCCCTGGCGCGCATCAAAAAATACACCGCCGAAGGGCGGGCCATCTCTATCGCGCTGTGCGGCAACGCCGCGGAGATCGTACCGGAGCTGGTGAAGCGCGGCGTGCGCCCGGATATGGTCACCGACCAGACCAGCGCCCACGACCCGCTGCATGGCTATCTGCCGAAAGGCTGGAGCTGGGAAGAGTATCAGCAGAAAGCCGAATCCGACCCGCAGGGCACTATTCTGGCGGCGAAACGCTCGATGGCCGATCACGTGCAGGCGATGCTGGCCTTCCATGAGATGGGGGTCCCAACCTTCGACTACGGCAACAACATCCGCCAGATGGCGCAGGAAGTGGGCGTCAGCAACGCCTTCGATTTCCCGGGCTTCGTGCCGGCCTATATCCGCCCGCTGTTCTGCCGCGGTATCGGCCCGTTCCGCTGGGTAGCGCTGTCCGGCGATCCGCAGGATATCTACAAAACCGACGCGAAAGTGAAAGAGATCATCAAAGATGATCAGCATCTGCACCACTGGCTGGATATGGCGCGCGAGCGCATCAGCTTCCAGGGACTGCCGGCGCGTATCTGCTGGGTCGGTCTGGAGTGGCGGCAAAAGCTCGGTCTGGCGTTTAACGAAATGGTGCGCAGCGGCGAAGTCTCCGCGCCGATCGTCATTGGCCGGGATCACCTTGACTCCGGCTCCGTCGCCAGCCCGAACCGCGAAACCGAAGCGATGCGCGATGGTTCTGATGCGGTCTCCGACTGGCCGCTGCTCAACGCCCTGCTCAATACCGCCAGCGGCGCGACCTGGGTGTCGCTGCACCACGGCGGCGGGGTAGGCATGGGCTTCTCGCAACACTCCGGGATGGTTATCGTCTGCGATGGTACCGATGAAGCGGCGGCGCGTATCGCCCGCGTCCTGCACAACGACCCGGCCACCGGCGTGATGCGTCATGCCGACGCGGGGTATGAGATTGCCATTGAATGCGCGGCGGAACAGGGTCTGAATCTTCCGATGGTGGCGGCAACGCAGGGGAACGCTAAATGAAATCTTTAACTTTGATCCCGGGTCAACTCAGCCTGTCGCAGCTCCGCGACGTTTACAGCCACCCGGTAAATATTACCCTCGACAGCGGCGCGTTTGCCGCCATTGACGAGAGCGTGGCCTGCGTCAACGCCATCCTTGCCGAAGGGCGTACCGCCTACGGCATCAACACCGGTTTTGGCCTGCTGGCGCAAACCCGTATCTCGACGGAAGATCTGGAGAACCTGCAGCGTTCGCTGGTGCTATCCCACGCGGCGGGCGTTGGCGAGCCGCTGGACGATGATCTGGCGCGGCTGATTATGGTGCTGAAGATTAACAGCCTGTCCCGCGGTTTCTCCGGGATCCGCCTGAGCGTGATCCAGGCGCTGATTGGCCTGGTGAATGCCGGCGTGACGCCGTGGATCCCGGCCAAAGGCTCCGTCGGCGCTTCCGGCGACCTAGCGCCACTGGCGCATATGTCGCTGACCCTGCTCGGAGAAGGTAAAGCGCGGGTACGCGGCGGCGAATGGCTGCCGGCCACCGAAGCGCTGCGTCAGGTGGGGCTGGAGCCGATTACCCTGGCGGCGAAAGAGGGGCTGGCGCTACTCAACGGCACCCAGGCCTCGACCGCTTTTGCCCTGCGCGGTCTGTTCGAAGCCGAGGATCTGTTCGCCTCCGCGGTCGTCTGCGGGGCGTTAACCACCGAAGCGGCGCTGGGCTCACGTCGTCCGTTTGATGCGCGCATCCATGAAGTGCGCGGCCAGCGCGGGCAGATTGATGCGGCGGCGCTGTATCGCCACCTGCTGACCGAAGATAGCGCGATCTCGCAGTCGCACCATAACTGCAGCAAGGTGCAGGACCCGTACTCCCTGCGCTGCCAGCCGCAGGTGATGGGCGCCTGCCTGACGCAGATCCGCCAGGCGGCTGAGGTGCTGCTGGCTGAAGCCAACGCGGTCTCCGATAACCCGCTGGTCTTTGCCGCCGAAAATGACGTCATCTCCGGCGGTAACTTCCATGCCGAACCGGTGGCGATGGCCGCGGATAATATCGCGCTGGCGATCGCCGAAATCGGCTCGCTCTCCGAGCGCCGCATCGCGCTGATGATGGACAGCCATATGTCGCAGCTGCCGCCGTTCCTCGTCAAAAATGGCGGCGTCAACTCCGGGTTTATGATTGCCCAGGTCACGGCGGCGGCCTTAGCCAGTGAAAACAAAGCGCTGTCGCACCCGCATAGCGTTGACAGCCTGCCCACCTCCGCGAACCAGGAAGACCATGTTTCCATGGCGCCGGCTGCCGGTCGCCGCCTGTGGGCGATGGCCGAGAACACCCGCGGGGTGCTGGCCGTTGAGTGGCTGGCGGCGGCGCAGGGGCTGGATATGCGCGAAGGACTGACCACCAGTCCGCTGCTGGAAGAGGCGCGTCACTTGCTGCGCGAACGCGTGCCGCACTATACGCAGGATCGCTACTTCGCCCCGGATATCGATAACGCCATTGCGCTTCTGGCGGCCCGTCACCTGACGCGTCTGCTGCCTGCCGTACTGCATTAATCACCGTTGTTCTCTGTACCCGCGTCGGGGGAAGTCATTCCCCCGACCGCCCTACACCGCATATTTGTCGTCATATAAAAAAATCAGGACACCTGTATATGCAACAACAACACAAGCCACATCTGCTGCGCGGGCTCAATGCCCGACACATTCGGTTTATTGCGCTCGGCTCCGCTATCGGCACCGGGCTGTTCTATGGCTCGGCCTCAGCCATCAAAGCGGCGGGCCCGGCGGTGCTGCTGGCCTATCTGATTGGCGGCGCGGCGGTGTTTATCGTCATGCGCGCGCTGGGCGAGATGGCGGTGCGCAACCCGGTTTCCGGCTCCTTCGGCAGCTATGCCCGCCAGTATCTCGGGCCGCTGGCCGGGTTTATTACCGGCTGGACCTACACCTTTGAAATGGTGATCGTCGCCCTGGCCGACGTCACCGCATTCGGTATCTATATGGGGTTGTGGTACCCCGATGTGCCGCGCTGGATCTGGATCCTCAGCATCATCTTCTTTATCGGCGCGATGAACCTATGCAACGTGCGGGTATTTGGCGAGATGGAGTTCTGGCTGTCTCTGGTGAAGGTGGTGGCGATTATCGCCATGATGCTGGCGGGGGCGGGGATCATCTTCTTTGGCTTTGGCCACAGCTTCCCGGCCACCGGGCTGGAAAACCTCTGGAGCCACGGCGGCTTTGCCCCTAACGGCTGGCAGGGCGTTATCGCCTCGCTTGGCATCGTGATGTTCGCCTTCGGCGGGGTGGAGATTATCGGCGTCACCGCCGCGGAAGCGAAGGATCCTAAGAAGGTGATCCCGCAGGCCATCAATACCATTCCGCTGCGCATTATCCTGTTCTACGTCTGCACCCTGGCGGTACTGATGGCGATCTTCCCGTGGAACAGCTTTGGCGAACAGGGGAGTCCGTTTGTGCTTATTTTCGACGGTCTGGGGATCCCGGCGGCGGCGACCATCCTTAACATCATCGTGATCAGCGCCAGCATCTCGGCGATTAACAGCGATATTTTTGGCGCCGGACGCATGATGTACGGCATGTCGAAAGAGGGGCTGGCGCCGAAAAGCTTCCAGCGCATCGCCAGCAACGGTGTGCCCTGGATGACGGTGGTGGTCATGGGCGGCGCGCTGCTGGCGGCGGTGGTATTGAACTATCTGATCCCCGAGCAGGTATTTGTGCTAATTGCTTCGCTGGCGGCATTCGCCACGGTATGGGTGTGGCTGATGATTCTGCTATCCCATTTTGCCATGCGCCGCGGTTTGTCTGCCGAAGAGCGCAGCCAGATCGCCTTTCCCATTCCGTTCTGGCCGGTTGCGCCGCTGTTGACGCTACTGTTTATGGGGCTGGTCATCGCCGTACTAGGGATGTTTGCCGAAACGCGGATGGCGCTGATCGCCGGCCTGGTCTGGCTCGGGCTGCTGACGGTGGTGTGGTATGCGCGGGTGCGTAAAACGGCGCTGCAGGTAGCCACTGAACAGTAAGGCCAATTTCCCCGGTGGCGCTGCGCTTACCGGGGCTACAAATGGCACGGACCGTAGGCCGGGCAAGGCGTCAGCCGCCGCCCGGCATAAAAGCGGCTCCGTGCCCGCGGCAATCGCCCGGCGGCGCTGCGCTTGCGCGGGCCTGGGGGTATTGTAGATACTGCTATCGGCTTGTAACGGTTTTAATCCGGTAAAAACAGTTGTTTTGTATTAATTCCGAGCACATTGCGCTCCCGAAATGTCTTCTACGTTATGTTACTCATGGCGCAGGGAGCGCACAGGGGGCGGCCAGTCGCCGCCGCCCCCTGTACCCCCGGGCTTCGGCCAGCAACATCGCCACTGCGTGGTGCCTTCGACTTATCCCTGCAGGCTTCGGGTCGGGCCGAGGCAGCGTCCTTGCAAAACACGGCCCTCAGCCCGCATCCATGCAGGCTGCCCCGGCCTTCCGGGAACGTCTCAGCGATGTTGAGGCCGCCAGCCCCGGCAGTTTCAGCAGGACTGGTGGGTAACTTCACGGCAGGTCGCACGCACCGTAGGCCGGGCAAGGCGTTAGCCGCCGCCCGGCATAAAAGCGGCTCCGTGCCCGCGGCAATCGCCCGACGGCGCTGCGCTTGCGCGGGCCTGGGGGTAGTGTAGGTCGGGTAAGCGCAGCGCCACCCGAAAAACAAATGGCGCCGCGGGTACCCCGGATAAGGCGTAAGCCGCTATCCGGGGGGATAATTAACTGAACAGGGCGGTGATGGAAGCGCTGGCGAGCGAATGGAAATGGACGTTAAAGCCGACCATCGCGCCGCTGGCCTCAGCATCCACCTCAATTTTCTCGACGTCCAGGGCGTGGACGGTGAAGATATAGCGGTGGGTTTCGCCCTTCGGCGGCGCCGCGCCGCCGTAGCCTGCCTTACCAAAATCGGTGCGGGTCTGAACGGCCTCTTCCGGCAGCTCCGCCTGACCGGAACCGGCCCCTTGCGGCAGGACGCGGGTATCGGCCGGCAGGTTTGCGACCACCCAGTGCCACCAGCCGGAGCCGGTCGGCGCATCCGGATCGTAGCAGGTCACCACAAAGCTTTTGGTTCCCGCGGGCACATCATCCCACATCAGATGCGGCGAAATATTGTCGCCATCGTAGCCCATGCCGTTGAAGACGTGACGATTAGGCAGCTTACCGCCGTCCTGGAGATCGTGACTGATCAGTTTCATGCTTCATCCTCATTGATAATGCGCTGATTAACAAAGAAGTGTAGCCTTCCCGACGACGCAATTCCGCTATTTATTCGCTAAAAAATGTTTCTTCCTGCACTGCCTGGTTGACCGCACGGGTCAGGCGGGTCAGCTGCTCGGGCGTGATGATGTACGGCGGCATCAGATAAATCAGCCGGCCAAACGGACGGATCCAGACTCCCTGCTCGACGAAAAAGCGCTGCAGGGTGGCCATGTTGACCGGGCGACGGGTTTCAACCACGCCAATAGCGCCCAGCACGCGGACGTCCGCGACCAGCGCAGATCCCCGCGCCGGGGCCAGCTCGGCCTGCAGCTGGGCTTCAATCGCCGCCACCTGCGGCTGCCATTCGCCGCTCTCCAGCAGGCGCAGGCTTTCGCTGGCCACCGCGCAGGCCAGCGGATTGCCCATAAAGGTGGGGCCGTGCATAAAGCAACCGGCTTCGCCATTGCTAATGGTTTCAGCAACCGTTCGGGTAGTGATGGCGGCGGAAAGGGTCATGGTGCCGCCGGTCAGCGCTTTGCCCAGACACAGAATGTCGGCGGTAATCCCGGCGTGTTCACAAGCGAACAGCTTGCCGGTGCGGCCAAAGCCGGTGGCAATCTCATCGGCGATCAGCAGTATCCCTTCCCGGTCGCACATTTTACGCACCCGCTTCAGCCACTCCGGATGGTACATCCGCATGCCGCCCGCCCCCTGGACGATAGGTTCGAGGATCACTGCGGCGATTTCGTGACGATGCGCGGCCATCAGGCGGGCAAACGGTACCATATCCATCTCGTCCCACTCGCCGTCAAAGCGGCTTTGCGGCGCGGGGGCGAACAGGTTATCCGGCAGGTAGCCCTGCCACAGGCTGTGCATCGAGTTCTGCGGATCGCAGACCGACATCGCTCCGAAGGTATCCCCGTGATAGCCGTTGCGGAAGGTCAGAAAACGACGACGTGGTTCGCCTTTAGCCTGCCAGTACTGCAGCGCCATTTTCATCGCCACCTCTACCGCCACTGAACCGGAGTCGGCGAGGAAAACGCACTCCAGCGAGGCCGGGGTCATCGCCACCAGCTGACGGCATAGCGCAACTGCCGGCGGATGGGTGATCCCGCCGAACATCACGTGCGACATTTGGTCAATTTGTCCCTTCAGCGCCGCATTGAGGCGTGGGTGATTGTAGCCGTGGATCGCCGCCCACCAGGAAGACATACCGTCAACCAACTGTTCGCCGCCGGCGAGGGACAGCTCGCAACCGTGGGCGGACACCACCGGGTAGACCGGCAGGGGGGAAGTCATAGAGGTGTAGGGGTGCCAGATGTGGCGCCGATCGAAAGCGAGATCGTCCAGTGTCATAAGCGACTTGTAAACCATTTTGAAAACATTTAGGTTTACAAGTCTACACTGAACTTACTTACAATGAAACGTACACAAAATATTTCGCGCAGCATCGAGGCGGCAAGCGAGAACATCCCCAGGAGCATAGTTCACTATGTAACTGGGAGGCGCGAGTGCCGCCAACAAAGAGGCTGTGTGAAATAGGAAGTGTACGACCTTTTGGAGAGGAAAATGGCTCACCAACCTCGCTGGACAATGTCGCAAGTAACGGAATTATTTAATAAACCGCTGATCGATCTGCTATTCGAAGCACAGCAAATCCATCGTCAACACTTTGATCCGCGCCAGGTGCAGGTCAGCACCCTGCTGTCGATCAAAACCGGCGCCTGCCCGGAAGATTGTAAATATTGCCCTCAGAGCGCACGCTACAAAACCGGCCTCGAAGCCGAGCGCCTGATGGAGGTTGAGCAGGTGCTGGAATCAGCGCGCCAGGCGAAAAACGCCGGCTCCACCCGCTTCTGCATGGGCGCGGCGTGGAAAAACCCCAATGACCGCGATATGCCTTACCTGGAGCAGATGGTGAAAGGGGTGAAGGCGCTGGGGCTGGAGTCCTGTATGACGCTCGGCACCCTGACCGACAGTCAGGCACAGCGCCTGGCCGAAGCGGGCCTCGATTACTACAACCACAACCTTGATACCTCGCCGGAATTTTACGGCAACATCATCACCACCCGCACCTACCAGGAGCGCCTGGATACGCTGGACAAAGTGCGTGATGCTGGGATCAAAGTCTGCTCCGGCGGTATCGTCGGGCTGGGAGAGAGCGTAAAAGATCGCGCCGGACTGCTGCTGCAACTGGCTAATCTGCCGACGCCGCCGGAGAGCGTACCGATCAACATGTTGGTGAAGGTCAAGGGCACGCCGCTGGCGGATAACGACGACGTCGACGCTTTCGATTTCATCCGCACTATCGCCATCGCGCGCATCATGATGCCCACCTCCTACGTGCGTCTCTCCGCCGGCCGCGAGCAGATGAACGAGCAGACCCAGGCGATGTGCTTTATGGCCGGGGCGAACTCGATTTTCTACGGCTGCAAGCTGCTGACCACGCCGAACCCGGAAGAGGACAAAGACCTGCAGCTGTTCCGCAAGCTGGGGATCAACCCGCAGCAGACGGCGGTGCTGGAAGGCGACAATGAGCAGCAGCAACGTCTGGAGCAGGCCTTACTCACCCCGGACACTGAGGAATATTACAACGCGGCGGCGCTATGAGCTGGCAGCAGCGAATCGATCGGGCGCTGGACGAGCGGCGGGCGGCGGAAGCTTTTCGCCGCCGCCTGCCGGTGACGCACGGCGCCGGGCGCTGGCTGGAGCGGGAAGGGGAGCGCTGGCTTAACTTCTCCAGCAATGACTATCTGGGCCTGAGTCAGCATCCGGCGATTATCGCCGCCTGGCAACAGGGGGCCACGCGCTATGGCGTCGGCGCCGGCGGCTCGGGCCACGTGAGCGGCTATAGCGAAGCCCACCGCGCGCTGGAAGAGGCGCTCGCCGACTGGCTGGGCTATCCGCGCGCATTGCTGTTTATCTCCGGCTTTGCCGCGAATCAGGCGCTGATCGCCGCCCTGGTGGAGAAAGACGATCGGATTGTCGCCGACCGTCTGAGCCACGCCTCTCTGCTGGAGGCCGCGAGCCTCAGCCCGGCGCAGCTGCGGCGCTTTACCCACAACGATCCGCAGCAGCTCGCGCAACTGCTGGCTAAGCCGCTGGCGGGCGAACAGTTGGCGGTCACTGAAGGCATTTTCAGCATGGACGGCGACAGTGCGCCGCTGGCGGCCATTCACGCCGCGACGCAGGCCGCAGGGGCAGTGTTGCTGGTGGATGACGCCCACGGTGTTGGCGTGGTCGGCGACGAAGGACGCGGGAGCTGCGCCGCGCAGGCGGTGCGCCCTGAGCTGCTGGTGGTTACCTTCGGCAAGGCCTTCGGCGTCAGCGGCGCGGCGGTGCTGTGCGACGAAGCAATGGCCGATTATCTGCTGCAGTTTGCCCGTCATCTGATCTACAGCACCGCGATGCCGCCCGCCCAGGCGGTGGCGCTGAGGGCTGCCCTGGGGATCATTCGCAGCGATGAAGGGCAGCAGCGTCGCGACATTCTGGCCGCCCGCATCCGTCAGTTCCGTGAGGGGATGGGCGAGGTGTCGCTGGGGTTGACCGACTCCGTCAGCGCGATCCAGCCGCTGATCGTCGGCGACAACGCCCGGGCGCTGAACCTGGCCTGCCGTCTACGCGACGCGGGCTGCTGGGCAACGGCGATCCGTCCGCCGACGGTGCCGGTCGGCAGCGCGCGTTTGCGCCTGACCCTGACAGCCGCCCATCATGCTGAAGACATTAACCGTTTACTGGAGGTGCTGCATGGCCACAGTGAATAAGCAGGCGGTGGCCGCGGCGTTTGGCCGGGCGGCCAGCGGCTATACGCAACATGATGAACTGCAGCGGCGCTGCGCCGATCTACTGCTGCGCCAGCTGGCGCGCCGCGATTTTGCGCAGGTGCTGGATGCCGGCTGCGGCCCCGGCAGTATGAGTCGCTATTGGCGTGAGGCGGGCAGCGTGGTGACCGCGCTGGATCTCTCCGCCGGGATGCTCGCCCAGGCGCAGCGTAACGACGCCGCGCAGCATTATCTGTTGGGGGATATTGAGGCGCTGCCGCTGCCGGACGCCTGCGTCGATCTGGCGTGGAGCAATCTGGCGGTGCAGTGGTGCGACGATCTACGGGCGGCAATTGGCGAGCTGTACCGGGTGGCGCGTCCCGGCGGCAGAGTGGCGTTTAGCACGCTGCTCGCCGACTCGCTGCCGGAGCTCAATCAGGCGTGGCAGGCCATCGACGACCGGCCGCATGCCAACCGTTTCCTTAGCGAAGCGGCGGTGCGCGCGGCGCTTAGCGGCCTGCGCGCGACCGGCGAGGTTCATCAGATTAGCCTGCCGTTCGCCGATGCGCTGAGCGCTATGCGCTCGCTGAAGGGCATCGGCGCCACCCATTTGCACCAGGGGCGGACCGCCGCCCCGCTTGGCCGCGGGAAACTGCGCGAGCTGCAGCTGGCCTGGCCGCAGCGGCAGGGCATCTGCCCGCTGACGTATTCTCTTTTTACAGGAGTCATTGAGCGTGACTAAACGTTTTTTTGTCACCGGGACCGATACTGAAGTCGGTAAAACCATCGCCAGCAGCGCCCTGCTGCAGGCGGCGAATCTGCTGGGTTTTCACACTGCCGGCTATAAGCCGGTGGCCTCCGGTAGCGAGCTTACCGGCGATGGGCTGCGTAATGAAGATGCGCTGGCGCTGCAGCGTCATAGTCGGGTCGCATTGCGTTACGACCAGGTGAACCCCTATACCTTCGCCGAGCCGACCTCCCCGCACATCATCAGCGCCGACGAAGGGCGGCCGATCGCCGCGGCCAGGCTCTCCAGCGGGCTGCGTGAGCTGGAAGGTCTCGCCGACTGGGTGTTGGTGGAAGGCGCCGGCGGCTGGTTTACGCCGCTCTCGGATTCCCTGACCTTCGCCGACTGGGCGCAGGCGGAACAGCTGCCGGTCATTCTGGTGGTGGGCGTTAAGCTCGGCTGTATCAACCACGCAATGCTTACCGCTCAGGCGGTACGCCAGGCGGGACTACCGCTGGCGGGGTGGATCGCCAATGACGTACAGCCGCCGGGCAAGCGCCACGCCGAATATCTGGCGACGCTGAAAAACCGACTGGCCGCGCCGTTCCTCGGCGAAATACCGTGGCTTGCCGACATCGCGCAGCGCGACGATCTCGGCCAGTATCTGGACCTCAGGGCGCTGGATCCGGCGTTATCCACTGCGCCAGCAGCGGCTCATCCAGCGCCATAATATCGCCTTCGGCGACGTTACGGCCCCGGTGCAAGACACAGAAGCGATCCGCCACCCGGCGGATAAAGGGCAGGTGCTGCTCGGCGAGCAGCACCGTCAGGCCGATATCGCGATTTAACCGCAACAGCAGATCCGCCAGCTTTTGCAGGCAGCGCGGCCCTCTGCCGCGCGAGGGTTCATCAAGGATCAGTAGCCGCGGCTGGACGATCAGCGCTCTGGCCAGCGCCAGCTGGTACTGATCGTCGTCGCTCAGCGAGGCGCCTTTGCGCTGCCGTAGGGCATAGAGCTCGGGAAAATGCTCATAAATCTCGCCGCCGCTGGCGTTAGCCCCGGGTTTCCCGGCCGCCAGGGCGATGTGCAGGTTCTCTTCCACGCTGAGTTGGGAAAAAATGCGTTTATCTTGTGGCACGTAGCCGATACCAATGGCGCTGCGCGATTGAGCGGACAGAGGGGTGAGATCCTGCGGCGGGGCGCCAATGTCATGCCAGGTCATCCGGCCGCTAGCCACCGGCAGATGGCCAGCAATGCAGTTAACCAGGGTGGTTTTTCCCATGCCCTCGCGTCCCAGTACGCCAATGCACTCTCCCGGGCGTAGTACAAGATCGACATTCCACAGCGAATGCTGGTTGCCGTAAAAGTGATTTACTGCCTGTAAATTCAACATGGACGTTTTCTCCTTATCCTGGCGTCAGGGCGACAGAAAGATGCTGCAAAACTCTTGCCAGGAAAAAGAACGCTCGGAAAAAAGCGCTAAACGCCGATACCATCGGGCCTCGTCAGCGCCGGGGCTGCACTTTTCCGGTGCCCGACGCTAAAGGGTGGTGCAAAAAGCAGCAAAAATCGAGCGGCTTTAAGCGGATAGTTATCAAAAATAGTTCGATAAAAATTTTTCGCCACGCGGTTGACCGCAAAAGGCGACAGGCGCCGGGCGGCGGTGGTCTTGGGCTGCGGACAGTTATCCACTATTCCTGTGGATAACCTTGTGTATTAGAGTTAGAAAACCTGCGGTAAGCTAGAGCGTACGCGGCTTGCGGCTGAATTGGCGCGAAAGGCGTCTTTTCTTTAAAGATCTTAAATATCAGCTTGTTAGATAAAATCAATGGGTGTAAGAAAAGCGTCATCTGCTGCCATAAAAGTTTCACCCGTCCGCTTGACAAATGTTAAAAGGTAAAATTTTCTGGGGATAACCCTGGCGGCCGGAGGATTATTCCGTCTGACGCGCGTTTTGCACCCAGCTTGCTAGCCAATAAGACCCTTTTGCGGCGTTATCATAAGTACGTACTGTTTAAATATCCAGTATAATTTATTGGCAAAAAACGGCCCGGGGGGTAGAATTAAACACCGGCCGCTAATTCTTTTTTCAGGTTCTGATTGATGAGTAAATCGTTTGTACTGCATTCCGCCTTTCGCCCCTCCGGAGACCAACCGGAAGCCATCCGCCGCCTGGAAGAGGGGCTGGAGGATGGGCTTGCGCATCAGACGCTACTGGGGGTTACCGGCTCCGGTAAAACCTTTACCATCGCCAACGTGATTGCCGACCTGCAGCGGCCGACGATGGTGCTGGCGCCAAACAAAACCCTGGCGGCTCAGCTCTACGGCGAGATGAAAGAGTTTTTCCCGGAGAATGCCGTCGAGTATTTCGTCTCCTACTACGATTACTATCAGCCGGAAGCCTACGTTCCCAGCTCAGATACCTTCATTGAGAAGGACGCCTCGGTTAACGAACATATTGAGCAGATGCGTCTGTCGGCCACCAAAGCGCTGCTCGAGCGGCGCGACGTAGTGGTGGTGGCGTCAGTCTCGGCGATCTACGGCCTCGGCGACCCGGACCTGTATCTGAAAATGATGTTGCATCTGACGGTCGGTATGCTGATTGACCAGCGAGCGATCCTGCGTCGTCTGGCCGAACTGCAGTATACCCGCAACGATCAGGCCTTCCAGCGCGGCACTTTTCGCGTGCGCGGCGAGGTGATCGACGTCTTCCCGGCGGAATCCGACGATATCGCTCTGCGCATTGAGCTGTTTGACGAAGAGGTCGAGCGTCTGTCGCTGTTCGACCCGCTCACCGGCCACGTCGAAGGGACGGTGCCGCGCTATACCATTTATCCCAAGACCCACTACGTGACGCCGCGGGAGCGCATCGTCCAGGCGATGGAAGAGATCAAGCTGGAGCTGGCGGAGCGGCGCAAGGTGCTGCTGGCCAACAACAAGCTGCTGGAAGAGCAGCGCTTAACCCAGCGTACCCAGTTTGACCTCGAAATGATGAACGAGCTGGGTTACTGCTCGGGCATTGAAAACTACTCGCGCTTTCTCTCCGGGCGCGGGCCCGGCGAGCCGCCGCCGACCCTGTTCGATTATCTGCCGGCGGATGGCCTGCTGGTGATTGACGAATCCCACGTCACGGTGCCGCAGATCGGCGGTATGTACCGGGGCGACCGGGCGCGCAAAGAGACGCTGGTGGAATACGGTTTCCGCCTGCCGTCGGCGCTGGATAACCGGCCGATGAAGTTTGAAGAATTCGAAGCGCTGGCGCCGCAAACCATCTATGTGTCGGCGACCCCGGGCGCCTATGAGCTGGATAAATCCGGCGGCGAGGTTGTGGATCAGGTGGTGCGGCCGACCGGTCTGCTTGACCCAATCATCGAAGTGCGCCCGGTGGCGACTCAGGTCGACGATCTGCTGTCAGAGATCCGCCTGCGCACGGCCATCAACGAGCGCGTGCTGGTCACCACTCTCACCAAGCGGATGGCGGAGGACTTAACCGAGTACCTTGAGGAGCACGGCGAGCGCGTGCGCTATCTGCACTCGGATATCGACACCGTCGAGCGCATGGAAATCATCCGCGACCTGCGTCTTGGCGAGTTTGACGTGCTGGTGGGGATCAACCTGCTGCGTGAGGGGCTGGATATGCCTGAGGTGTCGTTGGTGGCGATCCTGGATGCGGATAAAGAGGGCTTCCTGCGTTCTGAACGCTCGCTGATCCAGACCATCGGCCGCGCGGCGCGCAACGTCAACGGCAAGGCCATCCTCTACGGCGATAAGATCACCCCCTCCATGGCCAAAGCCATTGGCGAGACCGAGCGTCGACGGGAGAAACAGCAGCGCTACAACGAAGAGCACGGCATCGTGCCGCAGGGGCTCAATAAGAAAGTGGTGGATATCCTGCAGCTGGGCCAGGGCCTGGCGAAAACCAAAGCCAAAGGGCGCGGTAAAGCGAAGGTCGTTGAGCCTGCCGGGCTTAGCGCTGTGGATATGACGCCAAAAGCGCTGCAGCAGAAAATCCACGAGCTGGAAGGGCAGATGATGCAGCACGCGCAGAACCTCGAGTTTGAGGAGGCGGCGCAAATACGCGACCAGCTGCATCAGCTGCGCGAGCTGTTTATCGCCGCCTCCTGATTCTGGGCGCAGACTGGCGGAGTGGAGGTGCGGGGTATAGTGAAGGCGCGCTTCTCTTATCGTCCTGCTTGCCAGATAACAAACATTTGAGAAGAAAAAAGGCCGCGTTGCGGCCTTCTTAATGTTTGCTTAATCTCGCCAGGCGACACTATCTTCAACCTGATGAGGATAGCGCCCATGCAAAAAATTAACTTCCGTGAATATCTGGCGGTCGCCACCGCCCTGGTCATTATTGTTGCCTTCTTCCATCAATGGGTGCTGACGTTCTGACCCCCGCGCTGCGGGAATAGCACCCACGCGCGGACCCCTGGCCCTGGCTGTCGGTTATGCAAAAAAAACTGGGCGTCATGCAGCTGAGCGATGCGCGTGACGATGCTCAGTCCGAGGCCAATGCCGCCGTAGCGACTGTCCATGCGCACGAAGGCTTTACTGAGTTCGCCGCTTTTCGCCTCATCGATCCCCGGCCCTTCATCTTCCACCGCCATCACCGGCATCAGGCCTGCTTTCACCGACACGCGGATCGTCGACCCTTCAGGGCTGTAGCGGTGAGCATTCTCCACCAGATTGCGCAGGATTACGCGGATTAACGTCGCATCGCCAGAGACGACGGCCTCGTTTTCGATATCCGTCAGCAGCAGCCGCTGCTGACGCTGCGCCAGCATAGCCTCCAGTTCGTCCTGCAGGGGTTTTACCACGTCATCCAGCAACAGCACCTGCTGGTAGCTGCCGGCGGAGAAGGACTGGCCGACGCGCGCCAGCTGCAGCAGCTGGGAAATGCTGGTGGTCATCTGATCGAGACGCTGGATCAGCGGGTCGACGCCCATGCCATGCACTTTCGCCAGCAGCTCAAGGTGCAGCCGCAGCCCGGCCAGCGGGGTGCGTAGCTCATGCGCCACGTCGGCGGTAAACAGCCGCTCGCGGTCGAGGGTCAGATTGAGGCGGGAAACCAACTGATTCAGGGCGGTGGTCACCGCCGTGACTTCGGGCACCGATTCGCTGAGTACGATAGGAGTGAGGTTGTCCGGCGTGCGGTTCTCCAGTTCGCTTTGCAGTCGTGAAAGCGGGCGGGTGATCTTGCGCACCGCCAGCATGCTGATATACAGCGCCAGGCCAACGATCAGCAGGCTCGGCACCAGCAGGCTGGCAACCGCTTCCCGTACCTCATGCTCCACATGTTTCTGGTTGTTGTGCCCTTCGATAGCGCTGGCCACCAGCAGCTGGATCTGCTCTTTGCTCTCATGCCATAGCCAGAAGACGCTTATCAGCTGGCAGACCACCAGGATGGCGCCGATGGTCAGCAGCAGCCGGTGGCGCATGGTCCAGGTTTCAGTTGCAAACAGAGCCATGGTCTATTCCGTGTCGATGTTGTTAGCCAGCATATAGCCAAAGCCCCGGACGGTGCGGATCCGCGATTTGCCAATCTTTTCGCGTAGGTTGTGAATATGCACTTCCAGGGTATTGGTCGCCGGCTCGTTGTCCCAGCTGTAAATGTCGTTGTAGAGGATCTCGCGATGCACCGGGCTACCGGCTTTCATCATCAGCCGCGACAGCAGGGCATACTCTTTCGGCGTAAGATCCAGCGCCGTTTCACCCAGCCACACCAGGCGGCGAGTGACGTTAAGGCGCAGATTGCCGACGCTGATTTCATTATCGCCCTGGTTGTTATGCCGGCGGAGCAGGGCGCGAATGCGCGCATTGAGTTCCTCCAGGGCAAAGGGTTTTACCAGGTAGTCATCCGCCCCGGTATCGAGACCGCTAATGCGATCCTCAAGCGTATCGCGGGCGGTGAGGATCAGCACCGGCTGGGTCATTTTCTCCCGCCGCATGCGGGAGAGAAAATGCAGCCCGTCTTCATCCGGCAGGCCGAGATCCAGCACGATCAGGCTGTAATGATTGCTGGCCAGCGATAGCGCGGCTTCGTGCGCGGTGGAGACGCCGTCGCACACGTATCCTTCACTTTGCATCGCCAGAATTAACCCCTGCAACAGCAGCGCATCGTCTTCAATGACTAAGATTTTCATCAACCAGCCTCTCTACATGGCGTTAAGATATCATCTGCCGCCTGGTACTCGCGGGTGCTGACGCCGAGCAGGCCGAGCAGGGTGGAGAACAGATTATCCTGCGAGTAATTCTCTTTTTGCGCCCGCTGCTGCAGACAGTGCGCGGAAATACCGTAGCGCTGCTGGTAGTCGGCGGAGAGCCACAGCGCCATCGGCACATGTTTCTGCGTATCCGGCGCGATGGAATACGGCAGACCATGCAAATAGACGCCATCTTCTCCCAGCGATTCGCCGTGGTCGGACAAATAAACCAGGCTAGTGGTAAATTTATCCTGTTTAGATTGCAGTAGTTTTATCGCTTTATCAACGACATAGTCGACATAAAGGATGGTGTTGTCATAGGTATTGGTCAACTGCTCCCGGGTACAGCCCTGGATCTCATTGGTGTCGCAGGTCGGCGTGAATTTGCGAAACGCCGCTGGATAGCGATTGTAGTACGTCGGACCGTGGCTGCCGATGGTATGCAGCACAATAATGCCATCCTGTTGCAGGTTATCGATATAGCTGTCGAGATTATGGAACAGGACGTCATCGTAGCACTCGCCATCGATGCACTGCCCGGTGAGCTTCAGGTCGGTGACGTTCTGGTGTGGTACCCGGTCGCAGGCGCCTTTGCAGCCGCCGTCGTTATCGTTCCACAGTACCTGGATCCCTGCGCGCTGTAGAATATCCAGGACGCCTTCCTGATGGTGCGCCAGCTCTTCGTCATAATGCGCGCGCGGCATATTGGAGAACATGCACGGCACGGAAACTGCGGTTGCCGTGCCGCAGGAAGTGGTATGCGGAAAATAGATCACGCCGTCCTGCCGCATCAGCGGGTTGGTGTCGCGCGAATAGCCGCCCAGTGAGAAGTTATCCGCTCGCGAAGTCTCGCCGAGCACGACGATCGTCAGGTTCTTACGGGGAGCGTTATGCATCACCGCTTTCTGCGTGGCATCTTCGCCAATCTTCACCAGCGGCAGGTTGTCCATCCGATGATGAGCATACCAGGAGTTCACGGCCACAATGCTGTTGGAAGGGCTCAGGGATTTCACCAGCTCTTTGTTGTTACGGAACACCGAGGCGTAATCTTTGTAGAACAGCGCGGCCACCAGAATAATCAGCAGCGCCGAAACGGCGATATTGAGCAGGCGCATCGCCGCGCCGCGCCACCGCGTGGCGGGCTTACGGATTTTCACCCACCAGGCGACGAATACCGCCAAAACCCCGGAAAGGCCGAGGACGGCAATCATTTCGCCGGAGAGTAGAGCAAAGCTTTCCGCCGGAGTGGTGTCGAGGATATTGGTGATCATGCTGCGGTCGATCACCACGCCAAAGTTCCAGATGAAGTATTGCGCCGAGGCGCTGAGCAGAATGAACAGGCTAATCACCAGCCGGTCCAGCTTCAGGAACGAGGCGAGAGTGGTGAGGATATTCATCACGCTAATGGCCACGATCGGCATACTGAGAAATACCAGCCAGTTATGCAGGCTATTTACCGGCAGTAACGGGAAAACCTGGCGATAAAAAGCCAGGTTGAGAAAGATACCGATATAGCAAGCAAAGAGAATCAGATAAGTCGTGCGGCTGACCACCGGCCGACGCAGAGGCAATAACGACATAATGCACACCCACAGAAAAAGATGAGGGTATAGTGCCAGCCCTATTTTAAGACAACCTTAAGATTTTAAGGTGCGCCGAAGTGGGCCGCTTCCGGCGCGCAGGATCAGCCCGGCAGCTGGATCGCTTTCTCCAGCGCCCCGCGGAGCAGCGCCCGGTCATGACGATAGGGAACGTCGCTGGCCTCCAGCGGCGTCTGGATCACCAACCGGTCGTCGATGCCGCTGATATCGGCTTTTGGACCGGCGATCACCGCATCCACCACCCGCTTGCCTACATAGCGCTCCATAATCGCGATGCGCTCCGCCAGCGACAGCCTCGCGGCCGGGCTATGCTCTTTGCCGAGGTTATCGATAAAAACCATCGGCGCCGGGGTGCGGCGCAACGCCTGGGCCATCTCGTCGAGCAACAGGATCGGCAGCAGGCTGGTGTAAAAACTGCCCGGCCCAATGAGGATCAAATCGGCTTCGGCGATAGCCTCCACCGCCTCGCGGGTGGCCGGTACCGGCGGGGTGAGCATCAGCTCCTGCGGCACATTATCAAGCTGATCAATATTCACTTCGCCATAAACTTCATGGCCTTCATGATCGAGCGCCATCAAATCCACCGGTTGTTCTGACATCGGGATCAGGAAAGCGTCCACTTTCAGCAGGTTTCTGATCAAATTGATCGCCTCTAACGGCCGCACGCTCAGGTGATCCAGCGCCTTTAACATCAAATTTCCGAGGTTATGTCCGGAAAGCTCGCCGTTACCGCCAAAACGATACTCAAACATCGCCGACGCTACGCTCGGCTCGGCAATTAACTGGTTGATGCAATTGCGCATATCGCCCCAGGCAATGCCACCTTCCGAACGACGGATCCGCCCGGTGGAACCCCCGTTATCGGTGGTGGTGACAATGCCGGTCAGCCGTGAACCGAGCGAGGAGAGGGAGGACATCACCCGGCCCAAACCATGCCCGCCGCCGAGCGCTACCACCCGATCGAGGTCAGCGAATGTACGATTGCGCATAGAAATTCCTTATTTCACATAAACGGCCACACACTACCCGATCTACCCCTAAAAGACGATGGGAGGAGCCCGACAAACTGACCGACATCAAGGCAAAAAAATGATTTATGGCTATTCTGTAGCGAAAATGCACGAAGATAGCGATATGTATAAAATTATATAGCGAAATCGCCAATGGCGAAACTGCCTGTAACGCGCTACTATCGACATAACCTGTTAACACTCTAGCCTCTTCGCCTGTGTCAAAAGATATGGCGATTTGGCCGCGACGCCGCCGGTTGTCGCCAGGGCGTGGAAAGAAATGACCGCGTCTCCCGTATTTGGAAAGGTGTATATGGCCTCACAGCTTACCGATGCATTCGCGCGTAAGTTTTATTACCTGCGTCTGTCGATTACCGATGTGTGCAACTTCCGTTGCACCTACTGCCTGCCGAACGGTTACAAACCCGGCGCCGTCAATAACAATGGCTTTCTCAGCGTAGACGAAGTACGCCGGGTTACGCGCGCTTTCTCCGCGCTGGGCACCGAAAAAGTTCGCCTCACCGGTGGGGAACCCTCCCTGCGCCGCGACTTCACCGAGATTATTGCCGCCGTGCGTGAAAACCCGGCGATCCGTCAGATTGCGGTCACTACCAACGGTTACCGCCTGGCGCGCGATGTCGAACGCTGGCGCGATGCCGGCCTGACGGCGATTAACGTCAGCGTTGATAGCCTCGACGCCCGCCAGTTCCATGCCATCACCGGCCAGGATAAGTTCCACCAGGTGATGGACGGCATTGACGCCGCCTTCGCCGCCGGCTTTGACAAGGTAAAGGTGAATACCGTGCTGATGCGTGATGTTAACCATCACCAGCTCGATACCTTCCTCGCGTGGATCCAACCCCGCCGTATCCAGCTGCGCTTTATTGAGCTGATGGAAACCGGTGAAGGCAGCGACCTGTTCCGCCGTCACCATCTCTCCGGCATGGTGCTGCGCGATGAACTGCTGCGCCGCGGCTGGATCCATCAGATCCGCCAGCGCAGCGATGGCCCGGCGCAGGTCTTTTGTCACCCGGACTACGCCGGCGAGATCGGCCTCATCATGCCGTATGAAAAAGACTTCTGCGCCACCTGCAATCGGCTGCGCGTCTCGTCCGTTGGCAAACTGCACCTGTGCCTGTTTGGCGAAGGCGGCGTCGACCTGCGCGACCTGATGGCCGAAGACCAGCAGCAGGCTGCGCTGGAGGCGCGGATCGCCGAAGCCTTAACCCATAAAAAGCAGACCCATTTCCTGCATCAGGGCAACACCGGTATTACGCAGAACCTGTCCTATATTGGCGGTTAATCTTTTTCGAAAGGAGCATTCAGATGAGCCAGGCTAGCGCTGAGTTTATCCCGACCCGTATTGCTATTCTTACCGTTTCCAGCCGTCGCGGCGAAGAGGACGACACTTCCGGTCACTGGCTGCGCGAGGCGGCGCAGGAGGCGGGGCACCAAGTCGTCGAGAAGGCGATCGTCAAAGAGAATCGCTACGCCATCCGCGCTCAGGTATCGGCGTGGATAGCCAGCGATAACGTGCAGGTGGTGCTGATCACCGGCGGCACCGGTTTTACCGACGGCGATCAGGCGCCGGAAGCGCTGCTGCCGCTGTTTGATCGTGAGGTCGAAGGCTTTGGCGAAGTGTTCCGCATGCTGTCGTTCGAAGAGATCGGCACCTCGACGCTGCAGTCCCGGGCCGTGGCCGGCGTCGCCAACCGCACGCTGATTTTTGCCATGCCGGGCTCGACCAAAGCCTGCCGCACGGCGTGGGACAACATCATTGCCCCGCAGCTTGATGCCCGCACCCGTCCCTGTAACTTCATTCCTCACCTGAAGAAATAATCTATGTCACAACTGACCCATATTAACGCCGCGGGCGAAGCCCATATGGTCGATGTCTCCGGCAAAGCGGAAACGGTGCGCGAAGCGCGCGCCGAGGCTTATGTCGAAATGCAGGCGACGACCCTGGCGATGATTATCGACGGCAGCCACCATAAAGGCGACGTGTTTGCCACCGCGCGTATCGCCGGGATCCAGGCGGCCAAACGCACCTGGGAGCTGATCCCGCTGTGTCATCCGCTGATGCTCAGCAAAGTGGAAGTCAATCTGCAGGCGCAGCCGGAACATAACCGGGTGCGCATTGAATCGCTCTGCCGACTCACCGGTAAAACCGGCGTTGAGATGGAAGCATTGACCGCCGCCTCGGTTGCCGCGCTGACCATTTACGATATGTGCAAAGCGGTGCAGAAGGATATGGTGATTGGCCCAGTGCGCCTGCTGGCGAAAAGCGGCGGCAAGTCCGGCGATTTTAAGGTGGGTGAATGCCATGATTAAGGTTCTGTTTTTTGCCCAGGTGCGCGAGCTGGTCGGTACCGATTCGCTGACCCTTGATACCAGCGAACTGGCGACTGTCGAAGCGGTTCGTCAGCAGCTTGCCGCCCGCGGCGATCGCTGGGCGCTGGCCCTGGAGGAGGGCAAGCTGCTGGCGGCGGTTAACCAGACGCTAACCTCTTTCGAACATCCAGTGGCCAGCGGCGACGAAGTGGCCTTCTTCCCACCGGTAACGGGGGGCTGACATGACGCAAACCCGTATCGTGGTCAGCCCGGCGCGCTTTAGCGTCAGTGAGGAATATCCCTGGCTGGCGGAACGCGATGAAGACGGCGCGGTGGTCACCTTCACCGGTAAAGTGCGTAACCACAACCTCGGCGACAGCGTGAAGGCGCTGACCCTCGAGCACTATCCGGGGATGACTGAAAAATCGCTGGCGGAAATTGTCGAGCTGGCGCGCGAGCGCTGGCCGCTGGGCCGGGTGACGGTTATCCATCGCATCGGCGAAATGTGGCCGGGGGAAGAGATTGTGTTTGTCGGCGTCACCAGCGCTCACCGCGGCAGCGCCTTCGCCGCCGGCGAGTTTATTATGGATTACCTGAAAACCCGCGCGCCGTTCTGGAAGCGTGAAGCGACGCCGGATGGCGAACGCTGGGTTGACGCCCGCGACAGCGATCGCCAGGCGGCAGAGCGCTGGTAGTGTGATACGCTTACAGGGTGAAACTTTGTTTATCAGGAGAGAGTCATGGACAGATATCCGCGTTCCGATTCAATAGTGCAGGGCCGTACCGGCCTGCAGACTTACATGGCGCAGGTGTACGGCTGGATGACGGTCGGCCTGCTGCTGACGGCGTTTATCGCGTGGTTTGCAGCGAATACTCCGGCGGTGATGATGTTCGTCTTTTCGAGCAAAATCACTTTCTTCGGGCTGATTATTGCCCAGCTGGCGCTGGTGTTTGTGCTGTCGGGAATGGTGCAACGGCTGAGCGCCGGGATGGCCACCACGCTGTTTATGCTCTATTCGGCGCTGACCGGACTGACGCTATCGAGCATTTTTATCGCCTATACCTATTCATCGATCGCCAGCACCTTTGTGGTCACCGGCGGGATGTTTGGGGCGATGAGCCTGTATGGTTACACCACGAAGCGCGATCTGAGCGGCTTCGGCAGCATGCTGTTTATGGGGCTGATTGGCATCTTGCTGGCGTCGCTGGTCAACCTGTGGCTGAAGAGCGAGGCGCTGATGTGGGCCGTGACCTATATTGGGGTGGTGCTGTTTGTCGGTCTGACGGCGTATGACACCCAGAAGCTGAAAAACATCGGCGAGCAGATTGATACCCGCGACAGCGCCACGCTGCGTAAATACTCGATCCTCGGCGCCTTAACGCTGTATCTGGACTTCATCAACCTGTTCCTGATGCTGCTGCGTATTATGGGCAACCGCCGCTAACCTCTTTATATCACGGGGTTGCATCTCCGAACGCCCGGCAAGCGCAGCGCCGCCGGGCGAGATATCAGGCACGATACCCGTGATGTTGCCGGGTGGCGGCTGCGCCTTACCCGGCCTACAGGATCCTCTCACAGGCTCACACTCCGTAGGCCCGCGCAAGCGTAGCGCCGCCGGGCGATGGCATCAGGCACGGTACCCGTGGTGCTGCCGGGTGGCGGCTGCGCCTTACCCGGCCTACAGGCTCCTCTCACAGGCTCACACTCCGTAGGCCCGCGCAAGCGTAGCGCCGCCGGGCGAGATATCAGGCACGGTACCCGTGGTATTGCCGGGTGGCGGCTGCGCCTTACCCGGCCTACAGGATCCTCTCACAGACTCACACTCCGTAGGCCCGCGCAAGCGCAGCGCCGCCGGGCGAGATATCAGGCACGGTACCCTTGATTTTGCCGGGTGGCGGCTGCGCCTTACCCGGCCTACAGGATCCTCTCACAGGCTTACACTCCGTAGGCCCGTGCAAGCGCAGCGCGGCCTGGCCGTTTCATTCGCGGGCCAGCTTGCGCTGGTTCTTTTGCCGTAGCTTTTTCGCCCGGCTCTCCAGCAGCAGATAGGCCACCGTCGCCAGCAGCAATGGCAGGAAATAATAGAGCGCGCGCCAGGCGAGCAGGGCGGCAATGATCGCGCCCTTCGAAATATCTTCCCCGGAGAGCATGGCGATAAACACCGCCTCCAGCACGCCGATCCCAGCCGGAATATGGATAATCACCCCGGCGATACTGCTCACCAGCAGCACCCCTAATACCAGAAAATAGTTAATCTCGCTGCCCAACAGCAGCCAGATTATCGCCCCCATCGCCATCCAGTTCGCCGCCGAGAGCCCCATCTGCAGCAGCGCGAAGCGCCAGGAGGGCAGCACCAGCCGCTGGCCTTTAATCGTCAGGTGACGGCGTTTGGCGAACGCGCAGCCGAACAGATAGCAAAGCGTAAGGATCAGCATCACCCCGCCGATAATACGCAGAGTGGTCTGGCTGATGTACCAGTGCGGCGGCAGCTTCACCAGATCTGCCGTGAATATCACCCCGCCCAGCAGAATATAGCCCAACCAGTTGGTGGTAATGCTTAAGGAAAAAATACGGGTGATGGTGCTGCCGTTCAGCCCCAGCCGCGAGTACAGCCGGTAGCGCATACCAATCCCGCCGACCCAGGTGCTGAGTGTCAGGTTGAAGGCGTAGCAGATAAACGACACCAGCATGACCTGGCGTTTCGCCAGCTTGTGCCCGCAATAGGCCCGACCGAGCAGATCGTAGCAGCCGTAAATGAGGTAGCTGACGATAACCAGCGCAATGGCGCTAAACAAGGCCAGCCGATCGTAGCCGCGGATCACCTTCCACACGTCCTGCCAGTCGACTTTTTGCGCGTAGATCACCAACAGGACGATGACGGCGATAAAAAAGAGCACGGTCAGCACTCTTTTCGCCATCCGCCAGCGGGGATGTGATTTGCTCATAGTGGATTATCCCTGGCTGGAGACTCGACGCGGTCCTGAGTTTCAATTTCCGGCTGGACCGGCGGGCTGACTCTGGCCAGCCGCGGGGTATGAGCCGGTAACCAGCCGACCCATGCCGGGAAGTGGCGCAGAAAGTGGAAAGCCATCACGCTGACGCCCAGCCGCCACCAGTTGCGTTTCGGCAGCATCGTTTTATCGATCCGCTGGCAATCCCGGGCGATAAGCCCGTTGAGATTATCGCGCAGCGTCTGGTTAAACACCCGATCGTGGATGATCAGATTGGCTTCCAGATTCAGCGACAGGCTGAGCGGATCCAGGTTGCTTGACCCAACGGTGGCCCAGTGGTCGTCTGCCAGAGCGACCTTGCCATGCAGCGGGCGACGGCGATATTCGTAAATCTGCACCCCGCCCTTAACGAGATAGTGATAGAGCAGGTGGGCGCCAAACTTCACAATGGGAATATCCGGTTCGCCCTGCACGATCAGCTTAACCCGTACTCCGCGCCGCGCGGCATTGCGCATCGCATGCAGCAGGCGGTAGCCGGGGAAAAAATAGGCGTTAGCGATAATCACTTCCCGGCGGGCGCTGGTCAGCATCTTCAGATAGTGGCGTTCAATATCGTCGCGGTGATCCTGGTTGTCGCGCCAGACGAACAGCGCCTGCGCTTCGCCGGGGGTCTGGTTAATCTCCGGCTGGTGGCGACGACGTCGCCACCAGCGGCGGGCGGTTTCGCTGTTGGGCAGGTTTTCCAGCTCGAACTGCAGGATGTCGAGCACCACCGGCCCTTCGACCTGCACCGCATAATCCTGCTTCGCCTCCGGACCGTAGTCGCTCATATGTTCGGCGGAGTAGTTAATACCGCCGACAAAGGCGGTGGTGTCGTCGATTACCACGATTTTACGGTGCATGCGACGGAACAGATTGGTGCGCATCCCCATCAGCTTAGGACGCGGATCGTAGTAGCGGAAAATCACGCCAGCGGCGGTGAGCTCGCCGACAAATTCATCGCTGAGATCCGGGGAACCATAGCCGTCGAGGAGCACCTCCACCTGGATGCCGCGGCGGGCAGCCTCGAGCAGGACCGCGTGCAGCCGCCGGCCTACCTCATCTTCAAACCAGATAAAGGATTCGAGGATCACCCGCCGGCTGGCGCGACCGATGGCCGCAAACAGCGCCGGATAGTACTGGTCGCCATTCTCCAGTAGCGTAATGCGGTTGCCTTCCTGCCAACGACATTTCACAAATGTATCTCCACGCTAAGGGGTGCATGATCGGACAGATGCCGCCATTGTTTAAGGGCCAGCGCCTTCGGGCGACTGGCGTGGGCGTTCTTGACGTAAATGCGGTCGAGGCGCAGCAGCGGAAAACTGACCGGAAAGGTGCGCGCCGGCCGTCCGCGGGCGCGGGTAAAGATCTCTTCCAGACCGGCCTGGGCTTTTAACGGCTGGTTAGCCTGCTGACGCCAGTCGTTAAAATCGCCAGCCACCACCACCGGCTCGCCCGCGGGCAGGGTATTGACCCACTCCGCCAGCATGGTCAACTGCGCCTGCCGTTGGTCGGCGCGTAGACCGAGATGGACGCAAATCACGTGAATAGTTATCCCGCTCCGCGGCGGCACGATGCGGCAGTACAGCAGGCCGCGCTTCTCCCCGTTGCCGACCGAGATATCGCGATTTTCGTAGTATTCAATGGGAAAGCGCGACAGCACGGCGTTGCCGTGGTGGCCTTCCGGATAAACCGCATTGCGCCCGTAGGCGTAGTCGCTCCACATGGTGTCGGCGAGAAATTCATAATGGGTCGTATCCGGCCAGTTTTCGATGTGCAGCGGATGTACCTCATGAGCGCCCATCACCTCCTGCAGGCAAACAATATCCGCGCTAACGCTGCGCACGGCGTCGCGCAGTTCGGGCAAAATAAAACGCCGATTAAACGCCGTAAAGCCTTTATGGGTGTTAATTGTCAGCACGTTCAACGAAAATCCCGCCGTTGGCTCAGCCATAATTCTCCAGTAAATGTCACTTTCCTGAATAAAATAGTGTAGTAGACGTCACAAAAAGATGCGGTGTTACGGAATTTTCCGTAAAGTGCGGTACTCTGAGTAGCAGAGAAAAATCCTTCAGGAGAGAAGCCATGAAGTGGCAACAACGTGTACGCGTCGCAACGGGTCTTAGTTGCTGGCAGATTATGTTGCATCTACTGGTCGTGGCAGTACTGGTGATGGGTTGGATGAGCGGCGCGCTGGTGCGCGTCGGATTGGGACTGTGCGTCCTCTACAGCGTCACGCTGCTGGCGATGCTGTTTTTACAGCGTCACCATGAGGCGCGCTGGCGCGATGTGGGAGACTTCCTTGAGGAGCTCACCACGACCTGGTACTTCGGCGCGGCCATGATAGCGCTGTGGCTGCTGTCGCGCGTGCTGCACAACAACCTGCTGCTGGCCCTCGCCGGGCTGGTGATACTGGCAGGCCCGGCGGTGGTCTCGCTGCTGGCGAAAGATAAGAGCCGTTACCCTAAAGCGTTCGGGCTACAACAAGGCGGCAACGCAGCGAATCCCCAGAAGCATAGATAACTATGCGACTGGGGTGAGTAAGGAAAGCCAACGCCGTTGTAGTTTGAACGATGACGGGTATTACGCAATCTTCCTTCGGAACATCGCATACGCCGCTGAGCCGGTGGTGGCCGCTATGACCAGTAGCGGCCACAAACTTCCCCACACAATCTCCAGACTCGCATCCTTCAGATAAATTTGCTTGGTGATATCGGTAAAGTGGCGGATGGGATTTATCCAGGTCAGATCCTGCAGCCACTGCGGCATGTTTTCCACTGGTGAGACGTACCCCGACAGGAGAATAGCCGGCATCATAAAGACGAACACGCCGATAAACGCCTGCTGCTGGGTGGCGCACAGCGACGAAATCAATAAGCCAAAGCCCACCAGCGATAGACCGTAAATCACCATGGTGAAATAGAACAGCAGCAGCGAGCCGGCAAACGGGATCTGATAGGCCCAGATACCAATCGCCAGCACGATAGTTGCCTGCAGGGTGGCGACGATCAGCGCCGGCACCGCCTTGCCGACGAAAATTTGCCAGGTGGCGAGGGGGGAGACCAGCAGCTGGTCAAGGGTGCCCTGCTCGCGCTCGCGAGCCACCGACAGCGAGGTGACGATCATCACCCCGATGGTAGTGATCATGGCGATAAGCGACGGCACCACGAACCATTTATAGTCGAGATTCGGGTTGTACCAGTTGCGCACCACCAGCTCGCTGTTGTTCGGCTTCGCTTTACCCTCCAGCAGCTCCTGCTGATAGTTTTTCACAATCTGTTGCAGATAGTTGGCGGCGATTTGCGCGCTGTTGGAGTTGCGTCCGTCGAGCAGAAGCTGCAGCGGGGCGGTTTGATAGTTATCCAGATTGCGCGAGAAATCGGCCGGGAAGCGCACCACCAGCAGAGCTTTTTGTTCATCGATGGTCGGCTGGATCGCCTGCGGGCTTTGCAGCAG
The DNA here is from genome assembly GCF_000742135.1 of Klebsiella pneumoniae. Classification (GTDB taxonomy): domain Bacteria; phylum Pseudomonadota; class Gammaproteobacteria; order Enterobacterales; family Enterobacteriaceae; genus Klebsiella; species Klebsiella pneumoniae. Next base: position 1,414,596 of record NZ_KN046818.1, read on the forward strand.
CAGGACGTGGGTAAAGGCTTTGGCGCGGGCAAAGCGCTGAGTGAGTTCCACCGCGTGGCGACCGCTGTCCTCGTTGTAGATAGCGATGGTGGCGTTGGTCACCTCCAGCGTCGCGGCAAAGGGAAAAAGCAGCACCTGAATCAGCACCGGCATGATTAAAATCGCCCGCGTCTGCGGCTCGCGCAGCAGCGACTGCAGCTCTTTGCGGATTAATGTCCATAAACGGTGAAACATAATAGCTCCTTTGGCCCATTCAACCACGCCGGGCGGCACTGCGTTTGCCCGGCCTACGGGATCGGCGAACCGTATAATCGATGTTGGTTAAACCGTAGGCCCGGTCGGCGCAGCGCCACCGGACAAAACCTAATCCAGACGCCGTTTGGTTTTCAGCCACGTCAGACCGATAAACATCACCGCCGACGCAATCAAAAACAGCACGTTGACCAGCAGCACCACCGGAATATTGCCCGCCAGAAACAGGCTTTGCAGAGTACTAACGAAATAGCGCGCCGGGATCACATAGGTCACCGCGCGGATCACCGCCGGCATACTGTCTATCTGGAAAATAAACCCGGACAGCATAATCGACGGTAAAAAGGCGGCGTTCAGCGCCACCTGCGCGGCGTTAAACTGGTTGCGGGTAATGGTTGAGATCAGCAGCCCCATCCCCAGGGTGCTGAGCAAAAACAGACTGGTAATGACAAACAGGATCGGCAGCGAGCCGCGATAGGGCACGCCGAGAATAAATACCGACACCAGCATACACAACAGCATCGCCAGCATGCCGAGGAAATAGTAGGGAATGAGCTTGCACAGCAGCAGTTCGGCGCGGGTGATCTCCGTCGACAGCAGCGCCTCCATGGTGCCGCGCTCCCATTCGCGGGCCACCACCAGCGAGGTCAGTATGGCGCCGACCACGGTCATGATGATGGTGATCGCCCCGGGGATAATAAAGTGCTGGCTAATAGCCGCCGGGTTAAACCAGTAGCGCATCTGCACGTCGATCAGCGGTTCAAAGGTTTCGCCGCGGTCTTCCGCCCGCTGCTGCTGCCAGATTTGCCAAATACCTTCCACATAGCCCTGAGCGAAGTTGGCGGTATTGGGCTCGCTGCCGTCGGTGATGAGCTGCAGCGGTGCGTCGGCGCCGGGGCGGGCCATCTGGCGGTCGAAATCCACCGGAATGACCACCATGGCGCGGATGCGCCCGGCCTGCATCATCTCAATCAGCTGCCTGCGGCTGTCGCTGACGGTGGCGTCGATATAGGGCGAGCCGGTCATGGTATGGACGAAATCCAGCGCCTCTTCGCTCTGCTGCTCAAGCAATACCCCGACCCGCAGCCTGCTGGAGTCGAGGTTAATGCCGTAGCCGAAGATAAACAGCAGCAGCAGGGGGATCACCACCGCGATCAGCCAACTGCTGGGATCGCGCACAATCTGCCGGGTCTCTTTGACGCACAGGGCGCGGACCCGCCGCCAGGAGAGAATGCTATTGCCCATGGCTATTCTCCTTGTCCCAGCGGTTAATCAGGGTAATAAACGCCTGCTCCATGGTTGGGTCCGTCTGGCTGTCGTCCGCCGCCTGGGCCTTCAGCGCGTCCGGGGTCCCGCTGGCGATAAGTTTGCCGTGATAGACCAGCCCGATGCGGTCGCAGTATTCCGCCTCATCCATGAAGTGGGTGGTGACCATTACCGTCACGCCTTTATCAACCATGCTATTAATATGTAGCCAGAACTCGCGGCGGGTAAGGGGATCGACGCCGGAGGTGGGTTCATCGAGAAACAGAATATCGGGTTCATGCATCAGGGAGCAGGCCAGCGCCAGCCGCTGCTTGTAGCCGAGCGGCAGCTCGTCGGCGGCGTGGCGGGCGATACTTTTCAGGCCAAAGGCATCGCTCATCCGGGCGATTTTTTCATTTTGCGCCCGGCCGCGCAGGCCATAGACGCCGGAGAAAAAGCGCAGGTTTTGCTCGACGCTGAGGTTGCCGTACAGCGAAAATTTTTGCGCCATATAGCCCAGATGCTGGCGCGCCTTGCCAGAGCTGACCTTGAGATCCATTCCCAGCACCAGCGCTTTGCCGGAGGTGGGCACCAGCAGGCCGCACATCATTTTGAAGGTGGTGGATTTCCCGGCGCCGTTGGGGCCGAGCAGGCCGAAAATTTCACCGCGCTTAACCTGGAAATCGACATGGTCGGTAGCGGCGAAATCACCAAACTTTTTCGTTAACGACTGGGCTTCAATGACCGTTTCCTCTTTGCTGCCGTCAACGCGATGGATAATCGCCCCCAACGGCGATTCAGCGGTCCCGGCGCCGCCGAGCAGGTCGATAAACGCATCTTCAAAGCGCGGTGCGGTGTCGGCCACCTGCAGCGGCGGCATGTCGCCATGCTGCTGGACTTCCTCAATGCGCGCGTCCTTTTTCAGGATCAGACGCACCGATTTGCCCTGGATCACCCCGTCGCTAACCTGCGGCAGCTTCAGCGCCCGCTGCAGCAGGCGGCGGTTGTTTTCCTGCGGGCTGGAAACCAGAAAGCTGCGCCCGGCCATGGTTTGCGTCAGCGCCGTCGGCTCGCCCTGGTAGAGCAGTTTGCCTTCGTTCATCAGCAGCACATCGCGACACTGCTCGGCTTCATCGAGATAGGAGGTGCTCCACAGGATCAGCATGCCGTCGCCGGCCAGCTCGTGCACCATCTGCCATAGCTCGCGGCGCGAGATAGGGTCGACGCCGACGCCGGGCTCATCGAGCAGCAGTACTTTCGGATCGCCCACCAGGGTACAGGCGAGGCCCAGCTTTTGCTTCATCCCGCCGGAAAGCTTGCCTGCCAGCCGTTCGGTGAATGGACCAAGGGAGGTGAACTCCAGCAGGCGGTCGAAAATTTTCTTCCGCGCCTCGCCGGTGACGCTGCGCAGGTCGGCGTACAGGGTCAGGTTTTCTATCACCGTCAGATCTTCATACAGGCCGAACTTCTGTGGCATATAGCCGAGCACCGCGTGCAGGGCGCTGTCGTCTTTTAGCGGGTCGAAGCCTATCACGCTGGCGCGACCCTCATCAGGCTTGAGCAATCCGGCGAGCATTCGCATCAGGGTGGTTTTCCCCGCGCCGTCGGGCCCCACCAGCCCGGTGACGTAGCCGGCGCGGATCGTACAGGTGAGCGGCGCTACCGCTGGCCTGTCCATACCGGGAAAACGGCGGCTCAGGCCGTTTAAGGCGATGATGGTCTCACTCATGTCCGTTCCCGTGGCTAAAGGAGATGGTCACCGGCATTCCCTGGCGCAGCGCGCCGTCGGCATCAGTCACCACAATGCGCAGACGGTAGACCAGATCGGTGCGCAGATCCGGGGTCTCGACGGTCTTCGGCGTGAATTCAGCGCTCGGCGAGACAAAACCGATTTTGCCGTGATAGGGCTTATCCGGCCGGCTGTCGGTATAGAGCAGCACTTCTTGTCCCGGCTGCGCCTGGCCGAGGTTTTTCTCGTCAACATAGGCGCAGACCCACACCGGATGCGTTAACGACAGGGTCAGTACGGTACCGCCGGCGTTGAGCATAGTGCCGGGCTCGACGGCGCGGGTCATCAGCGTACCGTCAGAAGGGGCGGTGAGCACGGTATCGTGCAGGTCCAGTTTGGCCTGGGCCAGCGCCGCCTGCGCCTGTTCCAGACTGGCTTTGGCCTGGGCAATCTCCTGCGGGCGGTTACCGGCGCGATACTGACGCAGCTTATCCTGCGCCGATTTGAGCGTTGCCTGCGCCTGATCGCGCGAGGAGCGGGCATTCTCCAGATCGTTGGCGGAAATGGCGCTGCTGGCGCGCAGCCCGAGCTGGCGCTGATAAAAGTTTTGCGCATAGTCGTAAGCGGCCTGCGCCTGTTTCACCGCCGCCGCGGCCTGGGCAATCTCTTCCGCGCGGTAGCCGGCCATCATCAGGTCATACTGCGCCTGGGCGGTGGAGACATTGGCCTGGGCCTGCAGCAGGGCATTTTCATACGGCGCGCGGTCAAGCTCGCCGAGAGTTTGCCCGGCGCGGATGCTGTCGCCTTCGTCGACGGTCAGCGAGGCCAGCCTACCGCCAACGCGGAAGCTCATGTTGACGGTGCGGATATCGACATTGCCATACAGGGTCAGCGGCTGCTGCCGGCTGCTCTGGTACCACCACCAGCCGCCGCCCAGCGCGGCGAGAAGAATTACGATCAGCAGAATGACGACGACGGGTTTTTTCATCAGCCCAAACTCCTTTGCGATAACCCATGCAGGATGAAATCGATATGACAGGTAATGACTTCGAAAATCTGTTCCGTTTTTTGCGCGTCAAACTGCGTCCAGCCGGTGCGCAGCAGGATAGTTTCACGCCCGAGACGGAAAGCGAGCACCTCGCCCAGCAGGGCGTGGGTATGGAGGATCATTTGCGTATCACTGGCTTCGCAGCCGGTCCAGGCGGCAATCAGCCGGGTGAGATAATGGTGCAGGGGGGCAATCACCTGCTGGTGGATCAGATGGTAGGCGGCGGTCGGCGCCAGCTGCTCACGGGAAATGAATTTGCTTAGGTTAACCGTATCGTCCTGGGTGAGCAGCAGGATCATGTTGTGGCAGGCGCTAAGGATGAGGTCGCGGATCGCCTGGCGATCCGGCGCTTCCCCGGCAAGCAGGTGCTCCGCCGCTTCGGCCTGCGGGCGAAAATTGTCGCCGATAAAATCGGCGATCCACTGGGCGCAGGCAAGATACAGATCGTCTTTCGAGCCAAAATAATAGGTGATAGCGGCGATATTCTGCCCGGCCTGGGCGGCGATATCGCGGGTGGTGGCGTGCTGGCCGTACTCGCCAAACTGGGCGATAGCGGCCGCGATAAGCTGATTTTTTGCCTGTTCGCCTTTACTGGTCATCGCGCTCGGTAAAAATTAATCAATCGATTGATTAACTTTAGGCGCCGACTGGCGGTTTGTCCACCAGCCGGGATCAAATATGGAACCCTTCCTCTTTCAGCTCTCCGGCGACCCAGGCGAAGAAGCGCTGGACCTTCTCCTTCTGTTCATTAGCGTGGGGGAGGACGAAGTGGTGCGCGCCGACCGGCATGCTCCGCTCGTCGGCAAATACCGGCGTCAGCTGTCCCTGGCGCACGTGTCCGCCGGCCAGCAGATTGCTCTCGAGGATCACGCCCATCCCCATTCTGGCCGCCTCGATGCTCATATATGACCGGTCGAAATTAAAAATGAAGTTTTTATGCCAGCCGCGGACCTTGTGCCACGACAGCCAGTTGCTCCAGTTAATCAAGGTGCTGTCGGAGTGGATCAGATCGCAGGCCAGCAGATCTTCCACAGCCTGCACAGGATGGCAGGCTAAATAAGACGCTGCGCTGTAGGGCAGGACGCGCTCATTTTTAATGGTTCTGACCAGCAGCGTCGGCCACTGTGACAGCCCGTGACGAATATCGATATCAATATTATCCCGGGAGAACTGGATGCTTTCGTATGAACAGGTCAGGCTGATTTTTAACGCCGGCCACGCCTGGCGGAATTTATCCAGACGGGGCATCAGCCATAGCAGGCCGAAGCTCGGCGCCGAATGAATGCGTAAATAATCCTGATGGATATCGTTGATCACCTGGCTGGTGGCCTGGCCAATCATATTCAGCGCCCCGGAGACCTCTTTGAGATATTTTTCTCCCACCGCCGTTAACGTGACGCCTTTGCTGCTGCGGGAGAACAGTTTTTTCCCCAGAAAGTGCTCCAGGCTGGCTATCTGATGGCTGACCGCCGAGGCGGTAATATTGAGATTCTCTGCGGCCAGATTAAGGCTGCCGGTAGCGGCGACTTCAATAAAAGCCTGGATATTGCGTAAAGAGGGCATCGGCAGATTTTTATTGGGTAGCGGTTGGCTCATGGCGGCATCCTGCGCGGGGCGCGAATAAAAGAAAATAGCGAACAGCGTGGCGCAGCCGGGATGTACAGCATAGGGAAAAGCGAAAAAACAACGTTAATTTGTGATGGGCTTAACAATTTATCTTGTTAAAAGCGCGCAGGTCAGAAAACGCTAAAAATTTGCGGGAAGTCACTAACTCAATTTTTCTCAATCATAATTGAGGTTTTTTGAATACCGTTTCATTTTGGGGTTGTTATATTCCTCTCACAGGCCTGATAACAAACTGCGATGTGCTTGCATCGCAATTATAAAACACCTAACCACCTGTTTCGCTGGCGAAAAGCATTTATCTCTTGCTCCTGTATGGATAGTAAAACGCGGTGATCCGAAGCGGCAGCTTACAGCGAAGTGGATGAGGTATAAAACGAGGAAATCCTATGTCACGTATAGATACGCTGGTCTGTACTGACGCCAGGAAAACGAAATATCGTTTCGTGGTTTTGACGATGATTTTTCTGGTGTATGCCATCAATTACGCCGACCGAACGAATATTGGCGCGGTACTGCCTTTCATCATTGATGAGTTTCATATCAATAATTTTGAAGCCGGGGCCATCGCCAGTATGTTTTTCCTCGGCTATGCGGTAAGCCAGATCCCGGCCGGCTTTTTCATCGCCAAACGCGGTACCCGGGGGCTGGTATCGCTCTCCATTTTCGGCTTCTCCGCCTTTACCTGGCTGATGGGCACGGTGAGCTCCGTGTTTGGCCTGAAGCTGGTGCGGCTGGGACTGGGGCTGAGCGAAGGGCCTTGCCCGGTGGGGCTGGCTTCCACCATAAATAACTGGTTTCCACCAAAAGAGAAAGCCACGGCAACCGGCGTTTACATCGCGGCGACCATGTTTGCGCCGATTATTGTGCCGCCGCTGGCGGTGTGGATTGCGGTGACCTGGGGGTGGCGGTGGGTCTTTTTCTCTTTTGCTATACCCGGAATTGTGGCGGCCATCGCGTGGTATCTGCTGGTCAAATCCAAGCCTGCTGAGAGCGGATTTGTTTCCCAAAGCGAACTGGCAGAGATTAATGCCGGGCGTGAAAGTCATAATAATAGCGTACGCGAAAATATCTTAATTGCCGAAAGATTCACCTGGCTGGATAAAATCATTCGGGTAAAGAAAATGGCGCCAATTGATACGGCGAAAGGCTTATTCACCTCAAAAAATATTCTCGGTGACTGCCTGGCGTATTTTATGATGGTTAGCGTGCTGTACGGATTATTAACCTGGATCCCCCTGTATTTAGTCAAAGAGCGCGGTTTCGATGTAATGAGTATGGGCTTCGTGGCCAGTATGCCGTGCATCGGCGGCTTTATTGGCGCGATCGGCGGCGGATGGGTTTCGGATAAGCTATTAGGCCGCCGGCGTAAACCCACCATGATGTTCACTGCGGTGTCAACGGTGGTCATGATGCTAATTATGCTGAATATCCCGGCCAGCACCCTGGCAGTTTGTATTGGATTATTCTTTGTCGGCTTTTGTTTAAATATCGGCTGGCCAGCCTTTACCGCGTACGGTATGGCCGTTTCGGATAGCAAAACCTATCCAATCGCCTCTTCCATAATTAATAGCGGCGGCAACCTCGGTGGATTTGTCGCGCCGATGGCGGCTGGTTTCTTGCTTGATAAAACCGGGAGTTTTAATTCTGTATTTACCTATTTTGGTATCTGCGCCGCCATTGGTTTGGTGGTGATTCTTTTCCTCGATGAACCACAATAACGGAAATATATCCTGTTAATTAATATGACGTAATGTCATGGAGTGAAACTATGTTATTAAAAGATAAAGTCGCCATTATTACTGGCGCGGCCTCCGCACGCGGTTTGGGCTTCGCGACTGCGAAATTATTCGCCGAAAACGGCGCGAAAGTGGTCATTATCGACCTCAATGGCGAAGCCAGTAAAACCGCCGCGGCGGCATTAGGCGAAGGCCATCTCGGCCTGGCGGCCAACGTCGCTGATGAAGTGCAGGTGCAGGCGGCCATCGAACAAATTCTGGCGAAATACGGTCGGGTTGATGTACTGGTCAATAACGCCGGGATTACCCAGCCGCTGAAGCTGATGGATATCAAGCGCGCCAACTATGACGCGGTGCTTGATGTTAGCCTGCGCGGCACGCTGCTGATGTCGCAGGCGGTTATCCCCACCATGCGGGCGCAAAAATCCGGCAGCATCGTCTGCATCTCGTCCGTCTCCGCCCAGCGCGGCGGCGGTATTTTCGGCGGACCGCACTACAGCGCGGCAAAAGCCGGGGTGCTGGGTCTGGCGCGGGCGATGGCGCGCGAGCTTGGCCCGGATAACGTCCGCGTTAACTGCATCACCCCGGGGCTGATTCAGACCGATATTACCGCCGGCAAGCTGACTGATGACATGACGGCCAACATTCTTGCCGGCATTCCGATGAACCGCCTTGGCGACGCGATAGACATCGCGCGCGCCGCACTGTTCCTCGGCAGCGATCTTTCCTCCTACTCCACCGGCATCACCCTGGACGTTAACGGCGGCATGTTAATTCACTAAGCGAGGCAAACAGATGAAGATGACCGAATCACAAAAAGTCGCCGCGGCGGCGTGGCGTATTCGCCGTTACGCCCTGCAAATGGGGGAAGTGCAGGGGCAGGGCTATATCGGCCAGGCGCTGGGCTATGCCGATGTGCTCGCCACCGCCTTCAGCCATGCCATGACCTATCGCCCGGAAGATCCCGAGTGGGAGGGGCGCGATCGCTTCCTGCTCTCTCATGGCCATTACGCTATCGCTTATTATGCCGCGCTGCTGGAGGCGGGCATTATCCCGGAAGCCGAACTGGAAACCTACGGCTCCGACGACAGCCGCCTGCCGATGTCCGGCATGGCGACCTACACCCCGGGGATGGAGATGTCCGGCGGCTCGCTGGGGCAGGGGCTGTCCATTGCCGTCGGCATGGCGCTTGGGCTGCGGCAGAAACAGAGCAAGGCCTGGGTCTACAACTCCATGTCCGATGGGGAGCTGGACGAAGGGTCGACCTGGGAGGCGGCGATGTCGGCGGCTCACTATGGCCTGAGCAACCTGATTAACCTTGTCGATGTCAACAAACAGCAGGCTGACGGCGATTCACGCAAAATCCTCGGCTTTGAGCCGCTGCAGGATAAATGGGCCGCCTTCGGCTGGTACGTACAGCGCGTGGACGGTAACGATCTGCCGGCGGTGATGGCCGCCTTTGACAACGCGAAAAGTTATTCCGGCAATCAGCCGCGGGTCATTTTATGCGACACGCTGATGGGCAAAGGGGTGCCGTTCCTCGAAACCCGCGATAAAAACCATTTTATTCGCGTCGATGCCGACGAATGGCAAAAAGCGATCGCGGTGCTGGACGCTAACAAACCGGAAGGAGTGCTGTAATGAGCCAGAGTCAACCCCGTTTAAAAACGTCGGCGATGATCGCCTCGATTGCTGATGAAGGCCAGGCGACCGTCCCTGCGCCCTTCGGCGTCGCGCTGTCAAAACTGGCGGCGCAGCGCCCGGAAATCGTCGGCATGACCGCGGACCTGTCAAAATATACCGACCTGCATATTTTCGCCCAGGCCTTCCCGGATCGCTTTTTCCAGATGGGCATGGCCGAACAGCTGCTGATGGCGGCGGCAGGGGGGATGGCGAAGGAGGGATTTATTCCTTTCGCCACCACCTATGCCGCCTTTGCAACCCGTCGCGCCTATGATTTTATTCACCAGGTCATCGCCGAAGAGCATCTGAACGTGAAGATCTGCGCGGCGCTGCCGGGCCTGACGACCGGCTATGGCCCCAGCCATCAGGCCACCGAAGATCTGGCGATCATGCGCGGTATCCCCGGGATGGTTATCGTCGATCCTTGCGATGCGCTGGAGATAGAGCAGGCGGTACCGGCCATTGCCGATCACCAGGGGCCGGTGTATATGCGTCTGCTGCGCGGTAAGGTGCCGCTGGTGCTGGATAAATATGACTATCAGTTCGAACTGGGTAAGGCGAAGCTGCTGGAGGACGGCAACGATGTGCTGATTATCTCCTCCGGGCTGATGACTATGCGCGCGCTGGAGGCGGCTGAAAAGCTGCGGGCCGATAATATCGGCGTGGCGGTCCTGCACGTGCCGACCATCAAACCGCTGGATGAGAAAGCGATTATTGAACAGGCGTCGAAGCCGGGCCGCCTGGTGGTAACTGCGGAGAACCACACCGCGGTCGGCGGCCTGGGGGAAGCGGTGGCCGCGCTGCTGATGCGTAAGGGCGTACGCTGTGAGCTGGATAGCGTGGGGCTGCCCGACGCGTTCCTGTTAGCCGGCGCCCTGCCGACCCTCCACGATCGCTACGGCATCTCCACCGCGAAGATTGTCGAAAAAATTAAGTATCGTCTGCGTTAACCCCATTGCTATGACCCACTGGCCGCTGAGCGCGCTCAGCGACCTTCTCATGCCCGCCAGCCAGGCGCGGCATTCTTTTGCAGATTTTATGCGGCCTGTCACAAAATCTGCTAGACTGCGCCCCTTCATGGCATTGTGGTTTTTGCCATCTCTTATCGCAATAATCTCCCTGAAAACTACGCCCTTCACCGGGCCGGGGCGGTTCGGAGTTGTTATGTCTTTTGATTCCCTTGGCCTGAATCCCGATATCCTGCGCGCTGTCGCTGAGCAGGGCTACGTTGAGCCGACCCCTATCCAGCAGCAGGCGATCCCGGCGGTACTGCAGGGCCGTGACCTGATGGCTAGCGCCCAGACCGGCACCGGTAAAACGGCGGGCTTTACCCTGCCGCTGCTGCAGCGCCTGATCCAGAATGAGCCGCACGCAAAGGGCCGTCGTCCGGTGCGCGCGCTGATCCTGACCCCGACCCGTGAGCTGGCGGCGCAGGTGGGCGAGAACGTCCGCGATTACAGTAAATACCTGAATATTCGCTCGCTGGTGGTCTTCGGCGGCGTGAGCATCAACCCGCAGATGATGAAGCTGCGCGGCGGCGTCGACATCCTCGTCGCCACCCCGGGCCGTCTGCTGGACCTCGAACATCAGAACGCCGTCAGTCTTGATAAAGTTGAAATCCTCGTGCTGGACGAAGCGGACCGTATGCTGGATATGGGCTTTATCCATGACATCCGTCGCGTACTGGCCAAACTGCCGGCGCGTCGACAGAACCTGCTGTTCTCGGCGACCTTCTCCGACGAGATCAAGGGCCTGGCCGAGAAACTGCTGCACAACCCGCTGGAAGTGGAAGTGGCGCGTCGTAACACCGCGTCCGAGCAGATCACCCAGCACGTCCATTTTGTTGACAAGAACCGCAAGCGTGAACTGCTGTCGCAGCTTATCGGCGAAGGCAACTGGCAGCAGGTGCTGGTGTTTACCCGTACCAAGCATGGCGCCAACCACCTCGCGGAACAGCTCAACAAAGACGGCATCCGCAGCGCGGCGATCCATGGCAACAAGAGCCAGGGAGCGCGTACCCGCGCGCTGGCCGACTTTAAATCCGGCGGCATTCGCGTGCTGGTGGCGACCGATATCGCCGCCCGCGGTCTGGATATCGAAGAGCTGCCGCACGTGGTGAACTACGAGCTGCCGAACGTACCGGAAGATTACGTCCACCGTATCGGCCGTACCGGTCGCGCGGCGGCCACCGGCGAAGCCTTATCATTGGTGTGCGTGGATGAGCATAAGCTGCTGCGCGATATCGAGCGCCTGCTGAAAAAAGAGATCCCGCGCATCGCGATTGCCGGCTATGAGCCGGATCCGTCCATTAAAGCCGAACCTATCCAGAACGGTCGCCAGCAGCGCGGCGGCGGTCGCGGGCAAGGTCAGGGACGCGGCGGCCAGGGTCAGGGACGCAGCGGACAGCCGCGCAGCCAGAATAATGCCCCACGCCGTCAGGACGGCGAGGCGCCGAAAGCGCGCACTCAGGACGGCAAACCGCCGCGCCGCCGTCGCCCGCGTAAACCGGCTGGCGAATAACACGCTGATGTCCGGGCCGCGATAACGCGCCCCGGCTCAGGCCCGTCTGTCCGCTACGCGGCGGCGGGCCTTTTTCTTTCCATTACACTATTTGTCGAGCAGGCTTCCACACTCCGCAGAAAGCAATACCTCCGGGCGGGCAAAAATGGCACAATAGTGGCTGTTTATACAGTATTCAGGTTTTCTCATGGCTTTGACCGCTGCGCTGAAAGCGCAAATCGCCGCCTGGTATAAGGCGCTTCAGGAACAGATCCCGGACTTTATTCCGCGTCCCCCGCAGCGGCAGATGATCGCCGATGTGGCGAAAACCCTCGCCGGGGAAGAGGGCAGGCATCTGGCTATCGAAGCGCCGACCGGCGTCGGCAAAACGCTGTCATATCTGATCCCGGGCATCGCCATCGCCCGCGAGGAACAAAAAACGCTGGTGGTCAGCACCGCCAACGTCGCCCTGCAGGATCAAATCTACAGTAAGGACCTGCCGCTGCTGCGTAAAATCATTCCCGACCTGCGCTTTACCGCCGCCTTCGGTCGTGGGCGCTACGTCTGTCCGCGCAACCTGACGGCGCTGGCCAGCACCGAGCCGTCGCAGCAGGATCTGCTGGCCTTTCTCGATGACGATCTCACCCCGAATAATCAGGCGGAGCAGAAGCTGTGCGCGACCCTGAAGCAGGATCTCGACAGCTACCGCTGGGACGGCCTGCGCGACCATACCGACAAAGCCATCGACGATGGGCTATGGAGCCGGCTGAGCACCGATAAGGCCAGCTGCCTGAACCGCAACTGCCACTACTATCGCGAGTGCCCGTTCTTTGTGGCGCGGCGGGAAATTCAGGAGGCGGAAGTGGTGGTGGCCAACCATGCGCTGGTGATGGCGGCGATGGAGAGCGAAGCGGTGCTGCCGGAGCCGAAAAACCTGCTGCTGGTCCTCGATGAAGGCCATCATCTGCCGGACGTCGCCCGCGACGCGCTGGAGATGAGCGCCGAGATCACCGCCCCCTGGTTTCGCCTGCAGCTGGATCTGTTCTGCAAGCTGGTGGCCACCTGCATGGAGCAGTTTCGTCCGAAAACCACGCCGCCGCTGGCCAATCCGGAGCGGCTCACCGCTCATTGCGAAGAGCTTTTCGAGCTGATTGCCTCGTTGAATAATATTCTCAATCTCTATATGCCCGCCGGTCAGGAAGCGGAGCATCGCTTCCCGATGGGCGAACTGCCGCAGGAGGTGATGGAGATCTGCCAGCGGCTGGCGAAGCTCACCGAGTTGCTGCGCGGCCTGGCGGAGCTGTTCCTGAACGATCTCAGCGAAAAGACCGGCAGCCATGACGTGGTGCGCCTGCATCGGGTGCTGCTGCAGATGAACCGCGCCCTTGGCATGTTTGAAAGCCAAAGCAAGCTGTGGCGCCTGGCGTCGCTGGCGCAGTCCTCAGGCGCGCCGGTAACCAAATGGGCGACGCGGGTGGTGCGCGATGGCCAGATCCACGTCTGGTTCCACTGCGTCGGGATCCGCGTCAGCGATCAGCTTGAACGGCTGCTGTGGCGCAGCGTGCCGCATATCGTGGTGACGTCAGCGACGCTGCGCTCGCTAAACAGCTTCTCGCGCCTGCAGGAGATGAGCGGTCTGAAGGAGAAAGCGGGGGACCGCTTCGTGGCGCTGGATTCGCCGTTCAACCACGTGGAGCAGGGGAAAATTATTATTCCTCAAATGCGTTATGAACCGCTGATGGATAACGAAGAGCAGCACATTGCCGAGATGGCGGCCTATTTTCGCCAGCAGGTGGAGAGCAAAAAACATCTCGGGATGCTGGTGCTGTTTGCCAGCGGGCGGGCGATGAACCGCTTCCTCGAGCATGTGACCGATCTGCGCCTGATGCTGTTGGTGCAGGGCGACCAGCCGCGCTACCGGCTGGTGGAGCTGCATCGCAAACGGGTGGAAAGCGGCGAGCGCAGCGTGCTGGTGGGTCTGCAGTCCTTTGCCGAAGGTCTCGATTTAAAAGGCGATCTGCTAAGCCAGGTGCATATCCATAAAATCGCTTTTCCGCCCATCGACAGCCCGGTAGTGATCACCGAAGGCGAATGGCTGAAAAGCCTCAATCGTTATCCCTTCGAGGTACAGAGTTTGCCCAGCGCCTCCTTTAATCTTATTCAGCAGGTGGGGCGTTTGATCCGTAGCCATAACTGCTGGGGAGAGGTGGTGATTTACGATAAGCGTCTGTTGACCAAAAACTACGGCGCGCGTCTACTGAACGCGTTACCTGTTTTTCCCATAGAGCAGCCGGGCGTTCCGGAGGTTATAGTAAAACGGAAAGCAAAACAGACAGCAAAACAGACGGGCCGCAAACGTCGCTGACGCCGGCGCGTGATGCACCAGGGGGAGCCATGGAGTACAGCAAAATTATAAAAGAGGTGGGTCGCGGTAAGAATCATGCCCGCGATCTCGATGAAGAGACCGCCCGTGCGCTCTACGCGCGGATGCTGAACAGCGAGGTGCCGGAGCTGGAGCTGGGGGGAATATTAATCGCCCTGCGCATTAAAGGCGAAGGCGAAGCGGAGATGAAAGGTTTTTACGCCGCGATGCAGCAGCATACGCTGCGCCTGACCCCGCCGGCCGGCAAGCCGATGCCGATCGTTATCCCCAGCTACAACGGCGCGCGCAAGCAGGCGAACCTCACGCCGCTGCTGGCGATGCTCCTGCACAAGCTGGGATTTCCGGTGGTGGTTCACGGCGTCAGTCACGATCCCACCCGGGTGCTGACCGAAACCATTTTTACCCTGCTGGACATTCCGGCCACCCTGCACGCCGGACAGGCTCAGGCGCAGCTGGAGGGCCATGAACCGGTGTATATCCCGGTGGGGGCCTTCTGTCCGCCGCTGGAGAAACAGCTGGCGATGCGCTGGCGGATGGGCGTACGCAACAGCGCCCATACCCTGGCCAAGCTGGCCACGCCGTTTGGCGAAGGGGAGGCATTGCGTCTCTCCAGCGTGTCGCATCCGGAATATGTTCCCCGGGTGGCGAACTTCTTTCGCGAGACCGGTGGCCGCGCGCTGCTGATGCATGGTACCGAGGGCGAAGTGTACGCCAACCCGCAGCGCTGTCCGCAGATCAGCCTGATTGATGAGCAGGGCGTGCGGGTGCTGTACGAACGCCAGACTGAGATGGCAGCGGAGGCGGTGGTCCTGCCGACCTCGAAAGACCCTGAGGTCACCGCGCGCTGGATTGAACGCTGCGTCGCTGGCGTCGAACCGGTGCCCAACTCGTTGAAGATCCAGCTTGCCTGCTGTCTGCTGGCCTGCGGGGAAGTCACCTCGCTGGAGCAGGGCCTCAGCCGCGTCAACGACTGTTGGTGATCGGATCTGCAGGATAAAAAAAAGCCCGTCCGGTGGCTCGGACGGGCAAGGCAAGGGTATTAAAGGTCTTTTCAGGGTTAATTCAGTGGCTTACAGATGGGTGCAGCGATTATTTATAGATAACCGCAGTACCGCTCAGTTTGTTGTTGGTGTTAGCGGAAGTAATGCTGTAGCCGGTCGCGCCAGCGGCTTCGGCTTTAGCAGCCAGTTTTGCTTCCAGACCATCTAAAGTGGTTGCGCCTTGCGCAGACACCACGCCGATCTTATTCATGCTTTCAGCCTGAGCGGGGGTAACCGGTTCGGCGGCAAAGGCGCCGAAGGAAAGAGCGGTCAGAGCGATGGCAGCGGCAGCATATTTGATGTTTTTCATAGTTAATCTCTCGCAGGTTGTTCTGTTCAGGGGACGATGTTCCGTCGATGTGATAAGTATCACGCTTTTCTGCGGGAGATAAAATCGAAGGAAATTCACAGTCTTCATCGAATTTTTTGAATGATTAATAATTTACTGATTATTAATAAATTATTTCTCATTCTTTTCGTCACGAAGCGTAGCGAGGAAGACCGACGCGTTTAAGGGCACATATTGCGACTTTTTCCGCCAAAAAATGTGCGCGAAAAGATAATGCGAAAGGCTGTCATAATCGGTAAAGGAAAGTCAGCGTAGCTGGCTATCCTTGGATCCGCGACGATTATATCCTGAAAATGTATTGTTATGTAAATCTTTCTCCTGCTGGCACTTCACGCAGTATCTGACCCCTGGGATGGCCTGTCGACGGGCCTCCGGAATCGGCTCTCCGCATTCATCACAAAATTTGTTGCTTTCGCCGCGCGGAAGCTCGCGGCGGGCGCGAGCCACCGCATCGTCAATAGTGCTGTCGATCTGATCCTGTACGGCGCCGTCGCCTGCCCAACCTGATGCCATCGTCTGCCTCCTGTAAAAGGTTATTGATAAATTATAGCTGAACCGTACAGCCGGTTACCGCTGCTGGCGGCATTGATCCGCCAGACTATCGCCCCATGACGGTGGGCCTTATCCGCGAGGGCGGCCGCCAGGTCGTCCAGGGTGCTGGCGCCGAAGGCGGAGACGGTGCCGACAGGGCGGAGCGGCCCGGCATAGGGCAGTACGGGTGGCGGTGGCAGGGGAGAGGCCGCGGTGGCATGAGCGGTGAGCGCCGCGGCGAACAGCAGCGAGACGAATTTCATCAGCATATCCTCATAAACCGCATGGGACATAGCTTAAGTGTAGGTCTTTCCAGACCGCGCGACAGGGAATGTTTAATGCAAAACAGTGCGTTTTGCATGCTACCGGCGCAGGGGAGCGCTACTCTGGCCGGTAGATTATTTAGCGGGCGTCAGGGCGGATCATGTCAAAGCGCAGGCTGTCATCAATACCGTAATAGGCGCTCGGGCCACCGGCGCGCAGGATCGGCTGGGCGCGGGCGGTTTGATAGATACCGTTGTCCAGTAGTGATTCATCGATATGCACGGCGACCACTTCACCGAGCACCAGCCACGTATCGACAGGGTTGCCGTCGGCGGTGGTGAGTTGAATACACTGCGACAGACGGCACTCAAAGTTCACCGGACTCTCCGCGACCCGTGGAGCGCTGACCAGGCGGCTGGCGGCGGCGGTGAGGCCGGCGCGCACGAATTCGTCCTCATGGTGCGGAATCGAGGCTGACGTTTCATTCATCGCCATGGCCAGCGGTCGCGTCGCCAGGTTCCAGACGAACTCCTTTGTTTCGACGATATTTCGCACGCTGTCTTTCCAGCCGCTACTGGCGAAACCAATGATTGGCGGCCGATAGTTAAAGCAGTTAAAAAAGCTGTATGGCGCCAGATTACGCTGGCCCTCGGCGTCCTGGGAGGCGATCCAGCCTATCGGGCGAGGCCCGATTATCGCGTTCAGCGGGTCATGCGGCAGGCCGTGGCCCTGCGAAGGTTGATAAAAGTACATGCTGCACCTGTCACGGATAATGGAGATATCCAGACTCCCTTATTTACCGCGCCGCCGTCAACGGGTATCTTACGCGGCTGTTCAAAGGAGATTGTCATGAAAGCCCAGAAACCGGGGTTACACCCGCGTAACCGCCACCATCAACGCTACGACCTGCCCGCGCTCTGCCAGGCCCATCCTGACCTGCAGGGCTACATTACGCTCAATCCGCTGGGTGAGCAGACCATTGATTTTGCCAATCCGCAGGCGGTGAAGGCGTTGAATAAAGCGCTGCTGGCGCATTTCTACGCGGTCAAACACTGGGACATTCCTGACGGCTTTCTCTGTCCGCCGGTGCCTGGGCGGGCCGACTATATTCATCATCTGGCGGATCTGCTGGCCGGGGATAGCGGCGAGGTGCCGAAGGATGCCACGATCCTTGATATTGGCACCGGCGCCAACCTCATCTATCCCCTGATCGGCGCTCACGAGTATGGCTGGCGCTTTACCGGCAGTGAAATCAACCCGCAGGCGTTCGCCAGCGCGCAGGCGATTATCAATGGCAACCCGGGCTTGACCCGGCAGATCCGCCTGCGCCGGCAAAAAGAGAGCCAGGCTATCTTTCACGGCGTGATCCATAAAAACGAGACCTACGACGCCACGCTGTGTAATCCGCCGTTCCATGACTCCGCAGAGAGCGCCCGGGCGGGGGGCGAGCGCAAGCGCCGCAACCTCGGACTCGGCGCCGAAAGTGGCCTCAATTTTGGCGGTCAGCAGCAGGAGCTGTGGTGCGAAGGGGGCGAAGTAGCCTTTATCTCGCAGATGATCCGCGAAAGCCAGGCCTTCGCCCGCCAGGTGAAATGGTTTACCTCGCTGGTGTCGCGTGGCGATAATCTGCCGCCGCTCTACCGCCTGCTGACCGAGGTCGGCGCAGTGAAAGTGGTGAAAAAGGAGATGGCCCAGGGGCAAAAGCAAAGTCGCTTTATCGCCTGGAGCTTTATGGACGACGCCAAACGCCGTCGTCCATTCTAACGCTACTCGGCGGCCGGGCTGTCGGCGCCCGGCATCGGCAGCTGCTGCCAGGTCTGTACCGGCGCGCGAACCCCGGCGCGGTCGAAGTGCTTTTTCACCTGGGTGTCGAGGGCAAAACGCACCGTCCACTGCTTCAGCGGCAGGGTGGTGAAGCTGACGCGTAGCGTAAAGGCGGTATTGCTCAGCCCCACCAGCCCGGCGAACGACGGTTCGCCAATGATCAGACCGCGGATCTCCTCCTGGGCCAGCAGATCGTCCACCGCCGCCTTCAGCGCCTGGCTGGCTTTATCCAGATCCTCATGGCGGTCAACGTCATAGTTAGCCACAACCGAGCCAATGCCGCGCACGAAGTTGGCAAAGGTGGTGATCGAGGACCAAGGAATAATGTGATAGGCGCCGGTATCCTGACGTACCCCCACTGAGCGAATCGACATTCGTTCCACGGTGCCGGTCAAAGGACCGATGGTGACCAGGTCGCCGGTGTTCATCCCGTTCTCAAACTGGATAAATATGCCAGTGATAATGTCTTTGACCAGGGTTTGCGCACCAAACGAAATGGCCAGCCCTAACGCCCCGGCGCCCGCCAGCAGCGGCGCAATGTTTACCCCAATTTCCGAGAGCAGGATCATCACCGTGATGGTGCTGATCACCACCGCCAGCGCGTTGCGAAACAGCGTCAGCAGCGTCCGGGCCCGCGCGCTGGGCAGCGGACGGCCATGAATATCCGATGCCAGCCGGTTTTCAATCAGGCTGGCCAGAACCGTCCAGCCAATGGCAGAGAAGAAGAGGATCAGGGCGATGCGGATCAGCACATCCACCGTTTTTTGCCCGGCATCGTTGTGCAGCCATTCCCGGAAGTCAAACAGGCCCCAGGCGCTCAACAGCAGCATGATGGCGACACAGACGGTGAGAATGCGCGCCGCCTTCAGCGAGGCGGAGATCCAGCCATTTAGACGCTTTTGCAGTTCAGGGTAGTTGCGCTGAGTGGCGGGCGACAGGGTGATGGTTTTGGCTATCCAGCGCGACAGGATGCCAGACACCAGCGCCGCGCCGCCGATAATCGCCAGGCTTTGCAGGGTGGCGCCCATCATGAATTTCAGGCTGTTGCCCGGGTCGAACAGCGAAAAGAAAAAAAGCACCACAAAGTAGGCGCAGGCCAGCCAGTGCCAGACCAGCGCGAAGGCGCGGATAAACAGGCTAAAGAAAGCGAGTGAGTGGTCGGCCAGGTGGATCAACCCTTGAGTAATCACCGCTTTGTTATGAAAAATCAGGTACAGCGCCCACAGCGTAATGCACAGCATGATGACGACGTTAGCCAGCGCGCCAACCTGAACATTCACCTGATTGGAAATAATCGGCACCGCGACGATCAGACCGTAACCAATCAGGCTGCTGAGCGCGCTCAGGCGCAGGCTCCAGTATGACGCGGCCTCGTCGCTGAGGTTAAAGGGCCGCAGGGCAGGAATGCGCGGGCAGAAAATGAGCCGCAGAATAGCTTTAAAAAACTCGATCAGCGCGAAGGCGTTGAGGAAAAGGCTCTGCTGGAAGGCGATGGTAGGGTTATTCCCATTCAGGCGATCGCTTAGCAGCTGACCGACAAACAGGGTTAGCGCCAGCAGCAGCAGGTCGATGATAAACGCCCCGGCGATGGTCAGGGGCAGCTGAAGCCAGTTACCGCGATCGCGGTTTTTATGCCGTCCCCATTCGCCCATTTTGCGATACAGCGGCAGCGCCGCGAGGCGTACCAGCCACCAGAAGGCAAACACCAGCCCGGCCAGCAGTAAAAAATGCCAGGCCGCGCTGGTAAAGGTTTGCGGATTAAAGGGCTTATGCGGTGAGCCGGTGATATTGCGCCACAGCTGGGAAAAGCGTGATGAGAGCTGTTCGCCATATTCCCGGCTTATCTGGGTGACGTTCTCCAGTACCGTGGTCTCTTCTTTCACCGCCGGTGGCGTCAGCGTCGGGGTGCTGTCGGGCGGCGGCGTGGCGGCTGCTTTACGCAGCTGGTCAATGAGCTCCTGACGGGCGGAGTCGTTGGCCAGCACATCGGCCAGTGCGGCATAAGCCGCTCTTTTCTGTTCCACATCGGGTTCGCTGGCGCTGTTTTTATCAGTGTTAGCCGTCGGCACGCCGGGGAGGGTGGCGGCGGAAAGCGGGGCAGTAAACAGTGCAGCGAGCAAAAGCAGGATCCACGGCATGGGCACCTCCGTTGCAACGTAAACGGGTAAGTATAGAAGCCGCTGGCGGAAGGGGAGGGAAGAGGATTCTGGAAAAGCGGCTCTCATCGTGGGAGAGAGAGCCGTTGCGGGTCAGGCGACGTGTTGCAGGAATTCACGCAGGCGCGGGCTGGGCGGGTTCTTCACCAGCTCCTGGGGATTGCCGTCTTCAGCAATTCGTCCTTTGTCGATGAAGATTAGTCGCGAGGCCACTTTTTCGGCAAAGCCGATTTCGTGGGTCACAATCACCATCGTCATGCCCTCTTCCGCCAGGTCCTGCATCACCTTGAGCACTTCATGGCGCAGCTCCGGGTCGAGCGCGGAGGTCGGTTCATCAAACAGCATCATCTTCGGCTTCACCGCCAGCGCGCGGGCGATGGCCACACGCTGTTGCTGGCCGCCGGAGAGTTCGGACGGATAGTGATGCGCGCGCTCAGCCAGACCGACTTTCGCCAGCAGCTCTTTCGCCTGCTTCTCTGCCGCCTGCCTGCTGGCGCCGCGTACCCGCAGCGGGCCAAACATCACGTTTTCCAGCGCCGTGAGGTGCGGGAACAGATAAAACTGCTGGAAAACCATCCCGGCTTCCTGACGAATCAGACGTTCGTCCACCTTCGGGTCGTTGACCTTCAGACCATCGACAATCAGATCGCCGCTGGTGATCTCTTCCAGCTTATTGATGCAGCGCAGCATCGTTGATTTACCGGAACCGGAAGGGCCGATAATGACCACCACTTCACCCTGATTAATTTTCAGAGAGATATCGTGTAGCACCTGGGTCGGACCAAAGTGCTTGGAGACGTTTTTAAATTCAATCACAGGATTTTCATCCTTCTTTCAAGACGACGCAGAATAAAGCTCAGGACCAGGGTGATAATCAGGTAGATCACAGCTACGGCGCTCCAGATTTCCAGCGCGCGGAAGTTGCCCGCGATGATCTCCTGTCCCTGACGGGTCAGTTCGGCGACGCCGATGACGATGAACAGCGAGGTATCCTTGATGCTGATGATCCACTGGTTGCCCAGCGGCGGCAGCATGCGGCGCAGCGCCAGCGGCAGGATCACGTGGCGAATGGTTTCGCGACGCGACAGGCCAAGCGCCAGGCCCGCTTCGCGGAAGCCTTTATGTATGGAGAGCACCGCGCCGCGGGTGATTTCCGCGATATAGGCGCCCGAGTTTATCATGATGGTCACTACCGCCGCGGAGAAGGGGTCGATGCGCAGATCGCTAAAGGCCATCGGCAGCGCAAAGTAGATGAACATAACCTGCACCACAATCGGGGTGCCGCGAATGATTTCAATAAAGACCAGCGCGATGTGGTTGGCGATCCAGCCGCCGAAGCAGCGGGCGAAACCGGCCACCAGACCAATTATCAGACCGCCGGCCAGGCCGAGGACGGAAATCCACAGCGTCATTTTGGCGCCTTCCAGCAAAATCGGAATGGCAGGCCAGATGGCACTCCAGTCAAACTGCATAATACGTTCCTGTTACCGTGTCGAGAGCAGAGGAAAGCCTCCGCCAAAATACCGTCTCCCGCTGAGCCTGTGCCGGAAGACCGTTGTGGGGTCGCCGGACCTCGGTCCGGCGAAGTACGTTTTTATTATTTGGGTTCAGTGCCGAACCATTTTTTATAAATTTCGTTATAGGTACCATTGTCGCGCAGCGTTTTCAGCGCACCGTTCACTTTCTCACGCAGCTCGTCGCTGCCTTTCGGGAAGGCGATACCGTAGTTTTGCGCTTCCAGTGATTCGCCTACCGCTTTGAACTTACCGTTGCCCGCGGTTTTGATGAAGTACAGAATATTCGGCGTATCGTGCAGCACGGCATCCGCGCGACCGGTTCCCAGCTCCATATAGGCGTTATCGATGTTCGGGAACTGACGCAGATCTTTGGTTTTGATATTGGCTTTCGCGTAGTCAACGGAGCCGGTGCCGCTCTTCACCGCGACCACTTTACCGTTCAGATCTTTGACATCTTTGATGTCGTTATTATTAGCGTTGACCATCACCAGCAGGCCGCTTTTATAGTAGCCGTCGGAGAAGTCGATCGCTTTTTTACGCTCGTCGGTAATGGTGATCCCCGCCAGCGCCAGATCGATATTTTTGGTTTGCAGCGCCGGGATAATGCCGCTGAAGTCCATTGGCTTCAGGGTGTAGTCGAGCTTCAGCTCTTTGGCGATAGCCGCCCACAGGTCAACGTCAAAACCCACATACTTATCGCCTTGCTTAAATTCGAACGGGACGAACGCCGTATCGGTGGCGACAACCAGGGTCTTATTAGCGGCATGGGAAGAAACCGCAAAAGCCAGGGTCAGTGCAGCCAGTGAAACTTTAAATACAGACTTCATAGCATTTCCTTTTATATCCACGGGACGATCCCCTGCGAGAACGACTAGCCTAATGAAAAAATCGTGCCACTTTTACAAGCTGTTGTTTTTCAACAAACGAAGCGTAAGTCGTTGCACAAGAACGATCATTTCAGGCAGTGACTGCACCATGATGGGGCGTCATTTTGGTGCGTCATAAGGGTGCTGAATTACCAGCCCATTTTTAGCGCAAACCCTGATGGGAAAACAATCTCGACGTAACGATTGTGTGAGGTGATTATTACAATCTTTTTACTTTTGCGCGCATTTTCATCAATCTGGTGCCCTGAAACGGTGCAAGGCCAGTGGGGGATGAAAAGCAAAGGATGGAATATAGGGCAGGGAGAAACGCTGAGGCGCCGCCGACCGCGCTGGGCCGGCGGCAAAGCCTTACTCGATGTTGGCTTCAATGAACCACAGGAATTTATCCAGATCGCGGGAAGCCGCGGTGAAGATATCTGCAGTGTCTTCGTCTTTTGCTTCGTCGATCGCCTTACGCACATCGTTCGCCACTACCGCGTAGCGGTCAGCCAGGGCTTTCAGGTGATCCTGAACGTGATGGATGTCCAGTGGGTAGCTCTGCAGCGGGGTTTTGCTGTTAATGACCTGAGTGGTACCCAGGGCGACGCCGCCCAGCTGCACCGCGCGCTCGGCCATGGTGTCCAGATGTTCGGTCAGCGCGGTACGGAAGCCATCCAGCATTTCGTGCACGGCGATAAAGTTCGCACCGCGCATATTCCAGTGTGCCTGCTTGGTGATAAGTGACAGGTCAATGAACTGGATCACCTGGCGATTCAACAGCTCAATGGTCGCTTTCTTTTCGCTGTCAGCGACATCGTTGCGGGTATAGACCAGATTAGACGCTTTTGATTTAACCAGTTTTGCGGTACTCATCGTTTCATATCCTCTTGATATTGATGCTCATCACACTTCAGATCTGAATGATGTGGAGCGTTGTCCCAAATGACTTCGGAAATAAGTATAGCAAGGGTTTTCAAGAGTGAGGCATCGGCAGGCTATATCACTCCGATAGCGCAAAGTGGTTGGTTATTTTAAAAATATTTAAATATCAGGTATTTATATTTGGCTGAACGGCCCGGATTTCTCTCGGGCCGGCGCCGTAACAGAATGTTAATTGATATCGACCTGCTCGACTTTACTCTGCCGTTGCATAGTCAGCGTGGCGCCCATCGAGGCGATAATGATCGCGCCGAGCGCCAGGGTCTGGGAGAGCTTCAGCGTTTCACCGAGGAAGATCATACCGGAGAGGGCAGCTAACGCTGGCTCAAGGCTCATCAGCGTGCCGAAGGTGCGCGTCGGCAAGCGCGTCAGGGCCATCATCTCGAGGGAGTAGGGCAGCGCGGTGGAGAGAATCGCGATCCCCAAACCCAGCGGCAGCAGCGACCACTGCCACAGCGTATCGGTGGCCTGCGCCATGCCTAACGGCACAAACACCAGCGAGGCGATGAGCGACCCCATCGCTACCGTGGCTGGACCATGCTCTTCACCGGCACGCTGTCCGGTCAGAATATAGACCGCCCAGCACGCCCCGGCGCCGAGGGCGAACAGCGCGCCGGTTAAATCGACCTGCGCCACGTTCTGCCCCAGCGGCAGAAGATACCATAGTCCGAGGATCGCCAGCGCCACCCAGACAAAATCCAGCGGGCGGCGCGAACCAAACAGCGCCACCGCCAGCGGGCCGGTAAACTCCAGGGCCACCGCCACGCCGAGCGGAATACGCTGCAGGGATAAATAAAAGAGATAGTTCATCGCCCCGAGCGCCAGGCCGTACAGTAGCAGCGGCACGCGCTGCGCCGGGGAGAAACGTAGCCGCCATGGCTTGAATACCACCACCAGAATCAGCGTTCCCAGCGCCAGACGCAGGGCGGTGACGCCCGGGGCGCCGACCACCGGGAACAGCGATTTAGCAAGCGATGCGCCGCTTTGAATCGAGGTCATGGCGACTAAAATCACCAGTATCGGCAACCATGCCGCCGCTTTTCTGGATGGACCGGGCATCCTTTCTCCTGTCAGGTTTTGTCAAAAGGGGTAAAAGTTCCAGTGTACTGGAATTACCTGCCGGCGGTTGAGCTAATGTTGAAAAAAACAGGGGCAAAAACAGTACAATGGCGAAAACTGCTGAGAAATTCACCAGGCGGTTAGGATTAATCTGGATGCTTGCGAATTTCTTAATGAGCGTTAAGATGTAAGTTAACGCCAAAAATTGTTGTTTTCCATATTGTTACAGAAATATGGAAACTTTTGGTTACATGAAAAAGTATGTTAGACAATGTAAACTCCAAAGAGTTTCCCAAAAGTTTTTGATATATTTAAGGCTTAGGACTTATTAGAAACACATTTGAGGTGGTTATGAATAAAATTGCACGTCTTTCAGCACTGGCCGTTGTTCTGGCTGCATCCGTAGGTACCACTGCATTTGCTGCAACTTCTACCGTAACCGGCGGTTACGCGCAGAGCGACATGCAGGGTAAAGCGAACAAAGCTGGCGGTTTCAACCTGAAATACCGTTACGAGCAAGATAACAACCCGCTGGGCGTTATCGGTTCCTTCACCTACACCGAGAAGGATAACAACAGCAACGGTACTTACAACAAAGGTCAGTACTACGGCATCACCGCTGGTCCGGCTTACCGTCTGAACGACTGGGCAAGCATCTACGGCGTAGTGGGTGTTGGTTACGGTAAATTCCAGAACAACAACTACCCTCATAAATCCGATATGAGCGACTACGGTTTCTCCTACGGTGCTGGTCTGCAGTTCAACCCGATCGAAAACGTTGCTCTGGACTTCTCCTACGAGCAGTCTCGTATTCGTAACGTTGACGTCGGCACCTGGATTGCTGGCGTGGGTTACCGCTTCTAATCACTCCGGTGATATGAAAAATCCGCCTCTCGGGGCGGATTTTTTTTGCCTGCTGACGGCCGGCCCGGGCGACTGGCCGGGCCGGCGCGATTAATTGACTGTGAACTCATCGGTACCGAGGTGAGCGTAGTCCACCTTCTGCAGCTGGAAGTTGGTGATGTACACCGGACCGGCCTTTTGCTCAGAGATAAACCGATAGCGTGGGGTGATTTCCGCCGCCTGGATCCCGGTCCACTGGGAGAAGAAACTGAGGAAATCATTCGCCGAACGCTGCGCCTTAATCACTTTATGCGCTTTGTCATCGCTGGATAGCACCATAAACGGCACCTGGAAGTTCTGCTGGAACTTATCATCATGCGCCAGATACTGCACCTCTTTGCCCCGTTCCTTGAACGCCAGACCATGATCGGAAAAATAGGTCAGGGAAAAAGTGTCACCGGAATTTTGCAACTGATGATAAAGCTTAGCCAGCAGCGAATCGGTCTGCGTCATGCTGTAGAGGTAGCATGAGGTCTCTTTCGACTGAACGAAAACCGTGTATTTGCCCTTGGTCCGATCGCAGGCCTGTGGGTGAGAGCCCATCAGGTGCAGGACAATCAGCTGCGGCTGGGTACGCTGGGTTGAGAGCACCTGCTCGGTCAGCTTCAGCAACTGCTCGTCCTGGGTGTTTTTATTGGCTTCGAAATCGCCGTTTTTCAGGAACTGTACTTCATCCGCCCGTTTGGCGATGCTGGCGATAGCGGTGTCGTACTCGCCAATTTGCCCCTGATTGGAGAACCACCAGGTCTGGAAACCGGCGCGGTTGGCGAGGGTGACAAAGTTATCCTGATACTGTGGTTTGCCATCGACCACCCGGTTAAGCGTCAGGCCGAGCGATTTCTGCGTTGAGCCGCTGGCGGCGATGTAATTGTTAAACAGATAACCGTTTACCGAGCTGGCAAACGGCGTGTTGTCCCAATGGCCACCGAAAGCGCCGAGGGCATCGCGGCGCGCGCTTTCACCGATCACCACCACATAGAGATGGTATTTTGGCTTTACCGCCAGCACGTGCCAGCTGTCTTTCATGCCAGCCAGCTGCGCCATCCGCGCCTGTTCGTCCAGCACCTCGTTGTTATTCACCACCACGTCTTTGACAAAACGAAAGGCCGGATAACCGGTGTCAATCACCTTGAATACACCGCCCCAGGCAAGGTTTTGCACCGGCTGGAGAAAGAAGATCCCGATGCTGAACAACAGGCCCAGCGTATCCATTTTTCCCCAGCGTGATGGCTCAACGATCCTACGACGAACCGCAATGACCCCGAGAGCGAAGATGAAGACCGCCAGCAGATAGTTGTACCACGGGAAGATGGTCAGGATTTCCGTAGACTCTTCCACGTTGGTGGCGTGCAGCGCCAGCAGAGTGTTGAAGTTGGGGGCACCGTAGGCCTGGCCAAAGGGATAGTACAGAGCCGCCAGCAGGGAATAGGCGCCGACCACCGCTTTCTGGACGCGCGGAAAGGCGCGCCACAGCAGATGTAACACGCAGGTAAATGCCACGGTATAAAGCAGGCTAAATTCATAGCCCAGCGCCAGGTTAATTAACAGCGACTGTAAAAAGTAGAATCCCGTCCATGGGTTCAGTGCCAGTCGGCGGGCGACCAGCGTATCTTTCAGGGTGGTGACATTCATAGTAAACAATCAAAAAGAGGCCATGCGCATCCCCTGGCGTCAAGGGGTAAAACCTGCTGGACAGTGCGTGAAGAGGGTCTCTGCGAGCCGCGAATGTGGCAGGGCTGTGCAAAGATAGGGCTTGTAAATGGTAAGGTCAACCAGACATAACAGATTGTTTTGCGAGGGCGCTTACAAAACTTGAAAAAAGGTCAGGGAAACGGGGGGAACCGGTCATTTTACCGGCAGAAAATGACAGAAAAATGAAGCGGCGTACCGCGACGCCGCCTTAGGAATTGGGTTTGCCCTGCTGCGGTTTACCGTTGATCATCTCGCACAGCATACCGATCAGCATCAATCGTACTTTAAAGGGGGAATGGCTAAACACGTTTATGCACCTCTTGAATTCATTCATCTGCTCTCCTCCTGCCAGTTCGCTCCGTCATTCCCTGATGGATGTTTGCATTATATACAGATATAGCACAGGCTATATTTTATAGCTATGGCTAAAACGTTAATTTTTTGTGCTCTTGGCGCAATCCATTACAATGTGGATCTTTTTATATGATGCTTGACGCGTCACACGAATGAGGAAGCACAATGAACCGTCGCGCAGGTAAGCCAATAACAAAAAAAGTGACGCAGTTAGTGAATGTTGAAGAGCACGTGGAAGGGTTTCGCCAGGTGCGGGAAGCGCATCGCCGCGAGCTGATCGATGACTATGTGGAGCTGATCTCCGATCTGATCAACGAAGTGGGCGAGGCGCGCCAGGTGGATATGGCCGCGCGTCTTGGCGTTTCGCAACCGACGGTCGCTAAAATGCTCAAACGCCTGGCCAGCGTCGGTCTTATTGAACAGATCCCCTGGCGCGGGATCTTCTTAACCCCGGAAGGTGAGAAGCTAGCCCAGGAGAGCCGCGAGCGCCATCAAATCGTGGAGAACTTCCTGCTGGCGATCGGCGTCAGCCCGGAGATTGCCCGACGTGATGCGGAAGGGATGGAGCATCACGTGAGCGAAGAGACGCTGGCGATGTTCCTGAAATTTACCCAAACACAGGGATCTCAGGAAGCATGACTCTTCCCTTCGTCCAGTCGCTGCTGCGCGATCGTTTTCTCCATTTGCTGCTGATTATCGCCTGCGTGCTCAGCGCCATCGTGCCGTTTGTCCCGGCAAGCTGGCCGGCGGCCATTGACTGGCATACCATCGTCACGCTTAGCGGCCTGATGTTGTTGACTAAGGGGATCGAACTGAGCGGCTATTTTGACGTGCTGGGCCGAAAAATGGCCCGCCGCTTTGTGACTGAGCGCCAGCTGGCCATCTTTATGGTGCTGGCGGCGGCGCTGTTGTCTACCTTTCTTACCAACGACGTTGCGCTGTTTATTGTAGTGCCGTTGACGCTGACGCTAAAAAAATGGTGCGCCATCCCGGTGAACCGGCTGATTATTTTCGAAGCGTTGGCGGTGAACGCCGGTTCGCTGCTGACGCCGATCGGCAACCCGCAGAATATTTTGCTGTGGGGACGATCCGGCCTCTCTTTCTTCGGGTTTATCGGTCAGATGCTGCCTCTGGCAGCGGCGATGATGCTGACCCTGCTGGCGCTGTGCTGGTTCTGTTTTCCGGCGAAGCGGCTCAGTTACCAGAGCAGCGACAGGGCGCTGTCATGGCAACCCAAGCTCGTCTGGAGCTGTCTGGGACTGTATGTGGTGTTTCTGACGGCGCTGGAGATGAATCAGGCCCTGTGGGGGCTGGCGCTGGTGCTGCTGGGCTTCCTGGTGCTGGCCCGGGCGGTGATCGTCCATGTCGACTGGTCGCTGTTGCTGGTGTTTATGGTGATGTTTATTGACGTCCATCTGCTGACCCAGCTTCCGGCGCTGCACCAGGTGCTGAGCGGGGTGGGGACCCTCTCCGGCGGTGGACTGTGGCTGACCGCTATTGGCCTGTCGCAGGTGATCAGTAATGTGCCCTCGACTATTCTGTTGCTCAACTATGTCCCGCCGTCAATACTGCTCGCCTGGGCGGTTAACGTGGGCGGCTTTGGCCTGCTGCCGGGCTCGCTGGCCAATATTATCGCCCTGCGTATGGCCAGCGATCGGCGCATCTGGTGGCGCTTCCATCTCTACTCCATTCCAATGCTGCTATGGGCGGCACTCAGCGGCTACTGGCTCTTCAAACTCAGCGCCTGATCTCAACAGAATCGCGCCATCATTCACTTCGATCGCCAGGATCGCCTTTCGGGGCGATCTTTTTTTGTCCGGCTCACAGAAACCGATCCCGGCCTTTGCTTACCTTTTCACTTTCCGGTATATGACTAGTCATTACGTTTAAATGACTAGTCATATACCGAGGCGCAGCATGAAGAACAGACTACCGGCAGATTTTTTATGGGGAAATTCCGTCTCCAGCATGCAGACGGAGGGGGCGTGGAACGAGGGTGGCAAGGGGATGTCGGTGTATGATATCCGTCAACCGGCGGAGTTCGCCTCCGACTGGAAGGTGGCGACCGACTCTTATCATCGTTATCGGGAAGATTTCGATTTGATGCAGGATCTGGGCATGAACTGCTACCGTTTTCAGATCGCCTGGAGCCGGGTGTGCCCTGACGGAGATGGCGAATTCAATGAACAGGGGATTGCCTTCTACCATCAATTTATAGATGAACTGATCGCCCGCGGCATTGAGCCGATGATCTGCCTGTACCACTTCGATATGCCGCTGTCGCTGGCGGAGCGCTACAACGGTTTTACCGACCGCCGGGTGATGGACGCTTTTATCCGCTACGGCCAGAAGATGATCGCCTGCTATGGCCACAAGGTGAAATACTGGCTCACCTTTAATGAGCAGAATCTGTACCATTCGCCGGAAGCGTTTCTGATTTCCGGCTATCTGCAGGGGGAGAAGACCCTGCGCGAACTGTATCTGATCCAGCATCATGTCATGATGGCGCACGTCCATCTGACTCACTATCTGCACCAGACGAAGCCGCAGTGTCAGATGGGCGGAATGCTGGCTCACGCTCTGGTCTATCCGGCTACCTGCAAACCACGCGATATCCTCTGCGCCCAGCAGCTGGATGAGTTCTTAAACCAGAACCTGCTGCGCGCCTACGCGGGTGAGGGTTATAGCCCGGAGGTGATGCATTTTGTCGCCGCGGAAGGGTTCGATGATATCTATCGTCCGGAGGATCTCGCCCTGATGGCGACGGTGAAGGTCGATTATCTGGCGTTCAGCTATTACGCCAGCCGCACATTGAACAGCGACGCGATCCCGCCGGGAACGGCGGTCAACAACTATATGCTGTTTGGCAACCAGGATAACCCGTTCCTGAAAGCGACGGAATGGAACTGGCAGATTGATCCGCTGGGCTTCCGGACGATCATCACTCGTTACTATAACGATTGGCGCCTGCCGGTGTTCCCGATTGAAAACGGCATCGGGGTGATTGAGTCCTGGGACGGCGAACATCCCATTGCCGACGATTACCGCATCGCTTACCATCGCGACCATATCAACGCCATGAAAGCGGCCATCTTTGAGGATGGGGCGCAGGTGATCGGCTATCTCGGCTGGGGATTAATCGATATCCTGAGCTCACAGGGCGATATGCGTAAGCGCTACGGCGTGGTGTACGTCAATCGCGAAAACCATGACCTCAAGGACCTGCGGCGGGTGCCGAAGAAGAGCTATGCATGGTTGAAGCAGGTGTTCCGCAGCAACGGCGAAGCGATGTAACGCTGCCCTGGCGGTCAGATGGTGCATCCAGCCCGCCAGCCACTCACTGAATGGATAAGGACCGGGAAATGACGGCGAAGTATCTGCAAATCGCGCGGGAAATAAAAAAACGCATCATCAGCCAGCAGTATCCTGCCAGCGCGCCGCTACCCGACCAGTTTGCGCTGGCGGCGGAGTTCAGCACCAGCCGGATGACCATCCAGCAGGCGATGCGCCAGTTAATCGTCGAAGGGCTGATCTATACCCGAAAAGGGCAGGGCACCTTTGTGCGGAAAAATTTCCTTCAGCTGTCGCAGTGGGAGCTGCCCGGCAGCGACTATTTCGGCGCCACCAAAACCTGGGAGCATCTTGGCGAGGTGCAAAGCGAAGTGGTGCGCTTTGCGGTGCGCTTTCCCAGCGACAAGGAGCAAAGTTCGCTGCTTATCGACGCCGATGCCCCGGTGTATGACTTTGTTCGCCTGCGGCTGCTCAACGGCGAGCCGGTATCGCTGGATCTGACGGTCATGCCGGTGGGGCTGGTGCCGGGGTTAACCAAAAGCCATCTGGAAGGTTCCGTGTTTCGCTATGTGCAGGAGACGCTGGGGCTGAAGCTGATGGGATCTTACCGCGTGGTGCGGGCGATGAAGCCCGGGGAACTGGATAAACAGCATCTTCACTGCGAACCGACCGATCCGGTGCTGGAGGTGGAGCAGGTTATCTATCTGGAGGATGGCACGCCGCTGGAGTACGCCCACTGCCATTATCGCTACGATCACGGCGGGATTATTCTGGTGAATAACGGCTAGGCCGGGGCTCCTGCTGGCGCTGCGCATAGCGGGGTTACGGCGTGGTAGGGTTTGGTAGCCCGGGCGAGCGTTAGCCGCCTCGAGGGAAAATGCCGATAAAAAAACGGCGGGCATCAGGCCCGCCGTTTTTCTTGTCATGCACAACTTAGTTCAGACGCACCGGCATACCGGAGCGGTTCTGGATAGCCTGCTCAACCACGTTCTGATCGACATCAGACTGGCTGGTAACTGCCTGTACCGGCTGAGTCAGGGTGATCGGCACGATCTCGCCGCCCTGGAACTGCGCTTCGGTGGTCGACAGCGGGTTGTGCACCTCGATGTAACGGCTGCCGTCCGGCTCGGTGGTCGCTTTTACCGGCTCATCGATAAACTGTACGCGGGTGCCGACCGGCACGTTCTCAAACAGGAATTTGATGTCATCGTTACGCAGACGCACGCAGCCGTGGCTCACGCGCAGGCCGATACCGAAGTTAGCGTTGGTGCCGTGGATGGCGTACAGACGGCCGATATACAGCGCGTACAGCCCCATCGGGTTATCCGGACCGGCCGGTACGACGGCTGGCAGCGGGTTGCCGGCGGCGGCGTATTCAGCATGCATTTTGGCGGTCGGTGTCCAGGTCGGGCCGGCCTTCTTGCGTTCGACTTTGGTGGTCCAGTTGATCGGCGTATCTTTACCTAACTGGCCGATACCGATCGGCAGAACGATCACGGTATTGGTGCCTTTCGGGTAGTAGTACAGACGCATTTCCGCGCTGTTGATAATGATCCCTTCATGCACGGTATCCGGCAGAATCAGCTGCTGAGGGATGTTCAGGACGCTACCGCCCTTCGGCAGGTAAGTATCCACCCCCGGGTTGGCTTCCAGCATGTTGGAAAGCCCCATCTGATATTTCGCCGCGAAGTATTCCAGCGGCTGTTTGTTATCATCCGGAATGGTAATGACCTGATTCTGACCAACCAAACGGCTGCCATCGGTTGGCAAAGGATAGGTGACAGCAGACGCTGTATTGCAAAAGCCTACGATGGCGAAGGCTGCCGCTAAGAGTGTAGATAATTTCATAGTCTTTAATGTCGTGTGCGAAATCAACGCCACACAGGCCTTTGTTAATGATTGAGACAGTAGATGGGAGCGCATTATATGTGCATTCCGCTGAACAGGTAAATCAGATGTGTACGAAATCACATTTTTTTCCCTGTCGCCTCGGCTGCCGCGGTCCGGCAGGCGGCCGAAGCATCGCTCGCCGCGCGGGTAAAGGGCGGTTACTCTTCCAGCAGCCGGGCCTGCAGCGCGGCGCGAACCGGCGCGGTAAGCTGGTACTCTGCCGCCAGCCAGGCGTCGACGGTGCCATAGCGCTGGTGAATAGCCGACAGCGCGGCGGCGAGATAGGACTCTTTTACCGTCAGAATATCCGCCAGGCTTTGGCGCCCCTGGGCAGTGAGGTCGTTGCCGAGCAGCTCCAACATCCAGGCCTCCACCTGCGTCAGCATGCCGTGGGTAAGGAGATACTCCTCCATCACCGTTTCGCTGTCGCAGCCGACGGCGAACAGCGTTAACGCGCAGCCGACGCCGGTGCGATCTTTGCCGACCGCGCAGTGTTGCAGTAAAGCGCCTTCAAAAGGCGTGGTCAGCCAGGCGGCGAGCTGGCGATAGGCCGGGTTGTTAAACGGCAGCTGGCGGTAGAGTTGCAGCATAAACTGCTCGCCGTTCAGCGCGTTAAGGGTGGCGGCATTCAGCTCGGTGACCTTCGCATTTACCTCGCTCACCGGCGGATTGGCCGGCGCGTTAAGATAATGGGTAAGCGGGCTAAGCTTGTCCGGAGTACGGGCTACCTCTCCGGGGTCGCGATAGTCGAGCACCCGGCTGAGCGGCAAAGTATCGAGGTGGTTGAGATCCTCCGCCGTTAACCGGTTTAGCGCGCCGGATCGCAATAGCTTGCCGCTGCGGACGCGGCGTCCGTCGGCGGCAAGCTGGCCGCCCAGGTCGCGAAAATTGATGCCGCCCTGCAGGGATAAAAAAGCCGGGTGTCGCGATAGGCTGCTGGTCATGGGACTCCTTATAAATACGTACAGAATAACCGTTTGAGCGCGGGTTTCCGGCTCATCTGACAAAGACCTTAGCACAAGCGCCGCGGTGGAATTTACCGCAGGCCGTGAAAAGTGTGTCATTTGCTGGCATAATGTCTGCTGTATCACACCCCTCATACTCTTTTTTCAGGATATCCCCGTGCTAGTATCCAGCAACGTTACCATGCAGTTTGGCAGTAAGCCGCTGTTCGAAAATATCTCCGTTAAATTTGGCGGCGGCAACCGTTATGGTCTGATCGGCGCCAACGGCAGCGGTAAATCGACCTTTATGAAGATCCTCGGCGGCGATCTCGAACCGACGCTGGGCAACGTTTCTCTCGACCCGAACGAGCGCATCGGTAAGCTGCGTCAGGATCAGTTCGCCTTTGAAGCGTTCACCGTGCTGGATACGGTCATCATGGGCCACGGCGAGCTGTGGGAAGTGAAGCAGGAGCGCGATCGCATCTACGCCCTCGCTGAGATGAGCGAAGAAGATGGCTACAAAGTGGCCGACCTGGAAGTCAAATATGGCGAAATGGACGGCTACTCGGCGGAAGCGCGCGCCGGCGAACTGCTGCTCGGCGTCGGCATTCCGGTTGAACAGCATTATGGCCCGATGAGCGAAGTCGCGCCGGGCTGGAAGCTGCGCGTCCTGCTGGCGCAGGCGCTGTTTTCCAATCCGGATATCCTGCTGCTCGATGAACCGACCAACAACCTGGACATCGACACCATTCGCTGGCTGGAGCAGACGCTGAACGATCGCGACAGCACCATGATTATCATTTCGCACGACCGTCACTTCCTTAACATGGTCTGCACCCACATGGCGGATCTCGACTACGGCGAGCTGCGCGTGTATCCGGGCAACTACGACGAATACATGACCGCGGCCACCCAGGCGCGTGAGCGTCTGCTGGCGGACAACGCCAAGAAAAAAGCGCAGATTGCGGACCTGCAGTCCTTCGTTAGCCGCTTCAGCGCCAACGCCTCTAAATCGCGTCAGGCCACCTCGCGCGCGCGCCAGATTGACAAAATCAAGCTGGAAGAGGTTAAAGCCTCCAGCCGTCAGAACCCATTTATCCGCTTCGAGCAGGATAAGAAACTGTTCCGTAACGCGCTAGAAGTGGAAGCCCTTACCAAAGGCTTTGATGAAGGTCCGCTGTTCAAAAACGTCAACCTGCTGCTGGAAGTGGGCGAAAAGATCGCCATTCTGGGCGCCAACGGCGTGGGTAAATCCACCATGCTGAAAACCCTGGTAGGCGAACTGCAGCCGGACAACGGCAGCGTGAAATGGTCTGAAAACGCGCAAATCGGCTACTACGCGCAGGACCATGAGTACGAGTTCGAAAACGACCTGACGGTCTTCGAATGGATGAGCCAGTGGAAGCAGGAAGGCGACGACGAGCAGGCAGTACGCAGCATCCTCGGCCGTCTGCTGTTTAGCCAGGACGATATCAAAAAGCCGGCGAAGGTGCTTTCCGGTGGCGAGAAAGGGCGCATGCTGTTCGGTAAGCTGATGATGCAGAAGCCAAACATCCTGGTGATGGACGAACCGACCAACCACCTGGATATGGAGTCGATTGAATCGCTGAACATGGCGCTGGAGATGTATCAGGGCACCCTGATCTTTGTCTCCCACGACCGTGAGTTTGTCAGCTCGCTGGCGACCCGCGTCCTGGAGATCACTCCGGACCGCGTGATCGACTTCAGCGGCAACTACGAAGACTACCTGCGCAGCAAAGGTATCGAGTAATCCCTGTCCGTTACCCGGGTAGCGGCTACGCCTTACCCGGGCGACACGCGGTGCCGTTTTTTTGTCGGGTGGCGGCTAACGCCTTACCCGACCTACGGTTCTTGCGACCTGCCTTTAATGTCTTCACCGCGCTGGCTGAAACTACCGGCCTATGGTCAGAACCTCCACTCCGTTCCTTCAACGCCATTCACCAGCAGCTTACGCTTTTCTCCTACCGGTAATGACAGCTTCAGCGCTTTCCACGCCGGGCGATAGTTGCCGCGGGCGTTGATATCCAGGTTTATGCTGCTGGCGCTGCAGGTCATTTCCCACTCCAGCCATAGCGCATCCCCCTGTTTATAGCCCCAGCTTTCGCCGTCGTCTTCAAACAGCAGACCGCGGGTTGAGCCGGTACCTTTCAGCGGGAACAGCTGCAGTTCGCGACGATCGTCTTTTTGCGCATCGACATGGCTGATACGTTCACTAAGCGGCAGACCGGCGCCGGCGCGGACCAACAGCGGCAGTTTTTCCAGCGGCGCGTCCAGCGTCACCCACTGGCCGCCGGCGAACCACTGATGGCTGTAGAAATCGTACCAACCGGCCTGATTATCTGGCAGCCATACTTCACGCTGGCGGGCGCCCGGATCGACCACGCTGGCCACCAGCAGGTCGCGGCCCAGCAGGAAGTCATCGCATTCGGCGAAGGTCTGCGCATCGTGCTGGTGATCGAGGAAGGTCGGGCGGAGCATCGGCTCATCATCAGCATGCGCCTGCCATAGCAGAGTGTACAGATAGGGCAGCAGGCGGTAGCGCAGCTCAATGGCTGAGCGGATCGCCGGAGTGATGGCCGGATACATCCATGTTTCGTTTACCGTCTGGTCGTCATTCCACGAGTGAATGGTAAAGCGCGGATGCATGACGCCATTTTGTACCCAGCGCACAAACAGTTCCGGCTCGGGTTTATCGCCGGAGAAACCGCCGACGTCGTGGCCGACGTTAAACAGCCCGGAAAGGCTCATCCCTAGGCCCATGCGGATGTTATAGCGCAGCGTATCCCAGTTGGTGCGGTTGTCGCCGCTCCAGGTCTGGACGTAGCGCTGCATCCCGGCGCAGCCGGAGCGGGAGATCAGATATGGGCGCTTTTGCGGCGCAAAGCGCTGCTGGGCTTCCAGCGAGGCGCGCATCATCAACAGCGGCATCACCGGGCGAATATGTTTGATGGCGATTTCGCGGCCAAAGCCGTAGCAGCGGGCTTCGCCGTCCCATACTTCGTATTCGTTATTATCGTTCCAGGTCGAATCGATGCCCATCTCCAGTAGCTGGGTGGTCACGCCTTCCTGCCACCAGGCCACGGTTTGCGGATTGGTGAAATCGAGATGCGACCCTTCATCATCCCAGAAGCTGGAACGCTCCGGAGCGTCAGTTTGCGAATCGCGAATGAAGAGACCGCGCTCCGCCACCTCGCCGTAGCGCGGGTGATCCTGCAGCAGGCACGGTTTGATATTGGCGGCCAGCTTCAGCCCGGCATCGTGAAACGACTGGCTCATCACTTTGGGCTGCGGCACCTTGTCGTAGTTCCAGTTAAAGACGTAGCGCTTGCCGTTGATTGAGGTATAGCCGGAAGAGAGCTGGAACGAATCGCAGGGGATCGCGTGCTGCTCGCACAGGCGGATAAAGTTCATCAGCTGATTTTGCGCATCCGGCGCGTCGGTATAGTGCATGGTGGAGCCGCTGTAGCCGAGGCTCCATTTGGGTCCAAACAGCGTTTTACCGGTCAGGCGAACGAAGGCTTTGGTCACATCCAGCACCTGCTTACCGGTAAACAGGTAATAATCGATGTCGCCGGCTTCCGCCTGCCAGCGGCGATAGGCGGTGTGGTAGTTGTCGATCTCGTTCCCCAGATCCAGCCAGCAGCTGCTCAGGTTGTCATAGAACAGGCCGTAGCTGATATCGCTGCGCTGGGTGATGGTGAACGGAATATGTTTATACAGCGGGTCAGTGCTGACGGCGTTGTAGCCCATGGCATCGAGGTTACGCATCTCATAGCGTTTACCGGTGCGCTGCAGGTCGCCGGCCTTTTCGCCCAGGCCGTAAAAACGCTCATCTTTGCGGCGGCTCAGATAATGGGCGACGCCGTCGCCGTGGGCATTCGCCAGGTAGGCGCTGGTCGGACGGTCATTGGCAAGCGGCTGCCATTCGCCGGCCTCGTCGCGATAGCTCCACTCCAGCCACAGCGGCTGGTGAACGGTGACGCGCAGCTGGCGGGTGGCGATAGTCAGCGTATCGCCCTCCTGGGCCAGCTGCCAGGCCGGGAGACTAAAACCGCTGAGGTCATCCCGGGCGCGGCCTTCCCACGGCACATCCTGCTGCGGAGCGATGCTCCAGGTGCGATCCAGCGCCAGCTGGCCCTGGCGTTTTAGCAGGACGCGGAACAAATTCTCTTCCAGTACATACAGGCACAGGGTGTGCTGGCCATCGACCGTCAGTTCAACGTGATGCTCCAGCTGTTGATGCAAACTCCAGTGTTTCAGCGTCTTCATATCTTACATCCACTCTCAGGCGCGCTTGGCGCGACGTTCAGCAATAAATGCCA
Organism: Klebsiella pneumoniae; assembly: GCF_000742135.1. Taxonomy (GTDB): domain Bacteria; phylum Pseudomonadota; class Gammaproteobacteria; order Enterobacterales; family Enterobacteriaceae; genus Klebsiella; species Klebsiella pneumoniae. The sequence goes on from NZ_KN046818.1 coordinate 1,452,759, forward strand.
CCAGGAAAACGGCGCCAATCAGGTCAAAGAAACCCATGGCGATAAATAGCGGGTTGAAGCCGATTTTGTCGGCGGTCACCCCGATTAATAACGAGAACAAGAAGCTGGCGATCCACGCTGCGGAGCCGCGCATACCGTTGACCGTCGCCATTTGTCCCTTGTCGAAAGACTCCACCACCAGCGCGCTGAGCATGCAGGAGATGATCTGATGGCCGAAGCCGCCAATGGAGATCAGGATGATGGTGATATAGGGATCGCGGGTGATGGCGACGAGGGCCAGGGAGAGCATCAGGAACGCGCCGGTTACCGAGCTGGCGATCACCGAGTTCACTCGCGTACAGCCGAACCAGCGAACATACAGGCGGGTGAGGTAGCCGCTGACCACGCTGCCGAGATCGGCGGCGAGAAACGGCAGCCAGGCGAACATGGCGATCTGCTTCAAATCCATGCCGTGCTCTTTCGCCAGGTACAGCGGCACCCAGAAACTCAGCACCGCCCAGGCGGGCTCGGCCATAAAGGCGGGAATGGCGATCCCGTAGAAACGTTTATTTTTCGAGACGGTTTTGAGCGCGGTAAAGAAGGGCTGTTTTACCGGCGGGGCTTCGTTATCCTGTTTGATGTACTCCAGCTCGCTTTTGCTGAGATTGGGGTGCTTTTCCGGGGTCTGATAGAAGGCCCACCATAGTACTACCCACAGTAGCGCCAGCGCGCCGGTAAACATAAATGCCCCTTGCCAGCCGAAGGAGGCGTGGGCGAAGTAGATGATCGGCGGGGCCAGCATCGCGCCGATGGAGAACCCAACGCCAGCCCAGCCGGCGGCAATCGGGCGTTCAGATTTCGGAAACCATTCGCCGATGGTTTTGGCGTTGGCCGGAGTAGCGGCCGCCTCGGCCCCACCCATAAAGAAGCGCAACATAGCCAGGTGCAGCCAGCTACCGGCCCCGGCGTGGGCGATACAGGCCAGCGCCCACAGGGTGGCGCAGATCATAAAGCCAAGCTTCAGGCCGATGACGTCGATAAGCCAGCCGCACAGCGGCTGGAAAATCGTGTAAGCCAGCTGAAACGCGCCGACGATCCACGAGTATTGTTCGGTAGTAATGCCGAGGGTCGCTTTCAGTTCCGGCGCGATAATTCCCAGCGAGTTGCGTGTGATGTAGTTGACGGTAACGCCAAGTAAAAACAGGACCAGCACCCACCAGCGCAGGTTTTTCACTACCCGGCGCGTTTTGCTGACGGCGATATCATTGTTGAGGCCTTGACTCATAGCACACTCCACAAGACGTTTGTAGGGGGAAAGTGACGGTCTCACTCCCTGAGCGGTCACGTAGATTTATTAACTATTTGAATAGTCTATTTTTTATCTCAGCATCATTGGTATAACTAGTATGGGAGATGTTGGACCAATTCAGGCTAGGGCAGAAAAATCGTCTGGCAAAGCGCTATTTATGCAAGTTTTTTCATGAAATGAGCGAGATCGCATATTTGACAGCGGAATTTGCTTGTAACGTGTGCTTTGGCGATTATGAAAATTCTTTCATTTTTCAATCGGAGCTGGATCACAAAATGGATAAAAAGCTGCGCGTCGCCGAAATTGCCGCCCGCACCGGGCTATCGCCCAGCACCGTTTCACGCGTCCTGGCCGGGAAAGCGAATACCAGCGACAAGGCGCGCCGGGCGGTGCTGGACTGCGCCCGCGAGCTGGGTGTCATGCAGGGGTTGGCCGCCGGGCGTCTGCTGCTCAATCATCTGCTGGTGTTTGCCCCGCAACGCGCATTCGATGAGCGATCGGATATCTTCTACTACCGGGTGATCCAGAGCATCAATAACGCGCTGGCGGCGCATGAAGTGCGCCTGCGCTACTGCGCGCTGGACGAGAACGACAGCGACGCCAATCTGTTTCTTGCCCGCATGAATGAACCTGAGACCCAGGCCGCGGTGCTGCTGGGGATCGACGATCCGCATATTCATGGCCTGGCGGCGGATCTGGGCAAACCCTGCGTATTGATCAACTGTCGGGATGAAGGGATGCGGCTGCCGTCCATCGCTCCCGATCATCGGCTGATCGGCCAGTGCGCGGCCCGCTATCTGTTTGATATGGGGCATCGGGCGGTGATGAACGTGATGTGCCTGCGCCGCTATACCATGGAGCTGCGGCTGGGGGGGATTCAGGAGGCGTGGCGCGCGCGTAATCTGCGCTTTACCGCCAGCCGGGATCTTATCAGCGTCGCCAACTTTAGCGCCAGAGAGACGGAAGAGCAGGTGGGCGCCTGGCTTGACGGCTTACAGGGCAGGCCGTTGCCCACCGCCTTCCTGGTGGGCGGCGATTTTATGGCCGCCGGCACCGTCAGCGCATTGCAAAAGCGTGGCCTGCGGGTGCCGCAGGATGTCTCGGTGATGAGCATTGACGGATTTAATCTGGCGGCGATTCAGGAGGTGCCGCTGACCGCGGTGCATGTGCCGCGGGATGAGCTGGGCAGCGAGGCGGTGCATCTCCTGCAGCAGCGCCTGCTGCGCCCGGAGGCGCCGCACGGCTCGCTACTGCTGCATGGCACGCTGGTGGTACGCGATTCGGTACGGCGGATCCGGCCGGGCAAAGGCCATACCGCCGTCGAGCCGCAGGGGCTGTATGACGATTAGACCGGCATACCCAGCGCCCGTTTGCCGTGGATATTCAGATCCTCCAGGGTGAAGCGCCCCTGCCAGCTGGCTTCATAGTCCTCGCGCGGGAAATCCCCCGGCGAGGCGCCTTTTTCCAGGGCGATTTTCACTTTCTGCGCGTAGGCGAGGTTCTTCTCGCACATCGGCGCGGCCGGAATGTACATCACATTTCCCCAGCCCTGCTGATTTTCCACCGGCGCCACCGAGTGAATGATGTCGCAGTGCCACCAGACGGAGTCCCCGGCATTCAGCGCTGGAATCGAGCTTAACGCTTTAATTAAGAGCGGGTGCCACTGCTCAGAGATCGGCAGCACTCTGCCCGGCGCAACGCCGCACAGCTCATCTTCCGGCACATCGTCGAGCAGGGGGCGCAGCAGCACATAAGCCATCGCCTCCGGGATCGGCACCACGTGCAGCAGCCCCTGACCCGGGATCATGTCCGACAGCGCGGTCCAGCCCTGGAAGGTGCGGAACACCGAGCATTTGGTGGTGTTGTCGACGGTATACTCTTCCACTTCGGTACGGTGCGCGGCGTCCCACGGGTCGTAGGCGTCGATATTGCCATTAAAAACGTTGGCGAAAACCTGCTGATAGGCGGGAAGCAGCCAGCGCTCCAGCGCGCCGGAATCGGTATGCGCCCCCAGCCCCTTCGAAGTGGTTCCCGGCGGGCGGCGGCGGATGCGGTCGGGATAGATCACGCTGACGTCCGGATCGAACCAGCGTTTGCCATTCTGTTCAAAACGCCACAGGCGGTTGAGGAAAGATTGCACCGCCGCCATTTCATCGCTCTGCCGCGCCTGCATTTGCGAGGGCGACCAGTAGATCGGGTAGATCTCCGGGCGCGAAGCCTCCAGCGAACCGAAGAAGCTGTCGCCAGGCCCTTTGTAAACATCGTCGAAATGGTTGCGATCCAGATATTCCAGCATCGCGGTATCCCACGCCAGCGCCTGTTCGCGTGGGAAGTGGCCTTTAATCACCGCGCAGCCACGGCGCTTAATGGCCGCGCGCTGCTCATCGCTCACTGTTCCTTCGGCGATATCGCGGAACGGAATGGTTGGCCAGACCTCCTGGCCTGCGGCTTTCAGTGTCTCAATCTCCTGCAGCCGCTCGCTGATGCGCGCTGAGAGCTTATCGAACACCGCCTGGACGTCGCCAATTTGCGCCCGCAGGGCCTGTTTCATCTGGCGAATCGCCGCTTTGTGATCGGCGGGAAGTGTTTCGTGGGTCGGGAGAGCAGCCATAATAACCTCGCTGTACCTTTCATTCGAAAGTATAAAATCTTACAAACGTTAATTTAAGTTAAAATGGAGTTAATGCAAGTTTAAAATCTTGCTGCGGCGCACAAAATGGAAAACCGGGGCGCGATGCCCCGGCGAAGGGTCAGGCGTTGAAGGGCGGGGTGTTATCGAGGACGGCCTGGATAACGTTCAGCGCGCCGTCATGGTTATTATCGTCGGTAGCGTAGCCGGCGATGGCCTTGATGCTGTCGGCAGCGTTACCCATGGCGAAAGCGTATTTCACCAGCTTCAGCATTTCGGCGTCGTTGCCGCTGTCGCCGATGGCGACGCATTGCTGCGGCGAAAGATCCCAGCGCTTGAGCAAACGGCTGATGCCGTTGGCTTTATGCAGGCCAGGGATAATCAAATCGACAAAGCCAAAGCCGCTGGTGACCGGCTTCATGATGCCGTCGAGCGACACGTGCAGTTTATCAATCAGCTGTGGGATCTCGCTGTCCGGCAGGTTGAGAGAGAATTTAAACAGCGTATCGTCGATGGCGTGATAGTCGCTCACCCGCTGTAGGCGATGGTAGTGCTTCGACATCAGCTCAACAAAGGCGTCCGGAGCTTTATCGCTGACGTAGGCGCTCTGCAGGCCGCAGGCGACAAAGTTGAGCTGCGGATCTTTGAGCAATTCGCCAATCACCACTTGTGATTCGTGGCGGGTCAGTTCGCCGTGGAACAGCTGCGTGCCATGTTCATAAACCAGAGCGCCGTTTTCTGCGACGAACGAAATCTGCTCGCGGATCTCCGGGAAGAAGGAGATCAGCTGATAGTACTGGTTGCCGCTGGCGACAACAAATTCAATGCCGCGCTGCTGCAACTGGGCGAATTGCGCCAGAAACCGTGAGCGATCGTAGGTTTTGGCGTCATTGAGAAAAGTTCCGTCCATATCGGTGACGATAACTTTAACGGTCATAAGAGAGTGCTCCTGGCTTAACTTCGACCAGTAACATTCTAATTACAATGTGATGAGGAGCACAAATTTATTTCGAATGAAAGTTCACGCATTCAGAAAATGCCGGAAGGGCATGTCTTTTCCGGCCTGCAGAACAGGGTTGGCCCGCTAAGCATAGCGCCAGCGGGCACGAAGGATTACAGCGTATGTTCGGTACGGGCGATGATATCGTCCTGGGTATCCGGCGACAGGGCGGTGAAGAACGCCGAGTATCCAGCGACGCGGACCACTAAATCGCGGTACTGGTCAGGATGTTTCTTGGCTTCCAGCAGCGTGTCGCGCGACACGATGTTGTACTGGATATGCCAGCCTTTGTGCACCTCGAAGAAAGTGCGCAGCAGCACCATCAGCTTCTGCTTATCGGACTCGTTCTCCAGCGTTGACGGATTCAGCTTCTGATTAAGCAGCACGCCGCCGAGGATCGCCCCGGTCGGCAGCTTGCCCACCGAACTGATAACCGCCGTCGGCCCCAGATGGTCGGTACCGGAGGCCGGGCTGGCCCCCTCCGCCAGCGGGGTATGCGCTTTACGGCCATCCGGCGTCGCCATGGTCTGCGCGCCGAACGGGACGTTAGCGGAAATAGAGGAGGTACCAGCGTAATAATTGCCGCCAATCGGGCCGCGGCCATAGCGCGGATTGTGATACTGCTTCAGCTCGTCGATATAGGTCTGGTAGGCCCGCGCCAGCAGTTGGTCGACGCTGTCATCATCGTTACCATACTTCGGCGCGCCGTTGATCAACCGCTGGCGCAGCTGCTCGTGGGTCAGACCGTCGAAATCTTCCGCCAGCGCCTTCGCCAGCTCCTGCTGGCCGATGGCGCCCTGATCGAAGACCAGTTTTTTCACCGCCGCGAGGCTGTTGCCGAGGTTGGCGATACCCACCTGCAGGCCGGAAACCCAGTCATACTTCGCGCCGCCTTGCTTAATGCTTTTCGCCCGTTCGATGCAGTCATCGACCAGCGCCGAGCAGAGAATATCGTGGACGTTCTCTTCCAGCATGGTATCGACCACGTACTCAATCTCGATGGATTTACGGGTGTAGTAACGAATCTGGCGGTCCCAGTCGGCCAGCACCTGATCGAAGTTAGCGAAGTTGCCTTTCGACAGGGCGTGCTCCTGCGGCAGGAACACCTGACCGCTGGTGGCATCGCGGCCGCCTTCCAGCGTCGCCAGCATCACCCGCGCGAAGTTAATAAAGCTCATGCCGGTGCAGCGGTAGCCCCACTTACCGCCGACCGCGGTTTCGATACAGCCGATAGCCGCGTAATCGTAGGCGTCCTGCGGCTCAATGCCCAGCTTAATGAATTCCGGGATGACGATTTCATCGTTGTTAAACGCCGGCATGCCGAAACCGCAGCGGATCACCTGGACGCAGGCGTCTAGGAAGTCGTTGCTCATCCCGGCGTGGTAGCGCACGCTGAGGTTCGGCTGGGTAGAACGCAGGCGACCGCAGGATTCCAGGATCGCATACGACAGCGGGTTGACCGCGTCCTGCGGCTTACCATCCACCAGATTCTGGCCGCCGATGGTGACGTTCTGGTATAGCGGGCTGCCGGCAGAGGCTTTGGAGTGCGAGCCGGAACGGATCTTATTGACCTCCAGCAGCTTCAGCCAGCAGCTGTGCAGCAGCTCAATGGCCTGTTCGCGATCCTGCGACTGTTGCAACTCAACGTCGCGGCGGTAGTACGGGTAGAGGTACTGGTCCATACGGCCAAAGGATACCGAATGGCCATTGGATTCAATCTGCAGGATAAGCTGAATGAAGTAGCACAGCTGCAGCGCCTGCCAGAAGGTTTTCGGCGGCTCATGGGCGATGACGTCGCAGTTTTCGGCAATCGTCAGCAGTTCGTGGCGGCGTGATTCGCGGGATTCTGCTGTCGCCATCTCGCGCGCCAGCGCGGCGAAGCGTTTGCTGTGATCGCTGACCGCTTCCAGCACGATATCAATCGCTTTCAGGAACTGCTCGCCGTGCAGGTCTTCCAGTACCGTCAAATTGATACGCGAGCGGCGTTCGGCGACTTTCGCACGCATCCCGTCGAGCCCTTTCTCCAGCAGCAAGGGGTAATTGACCGCGAGGTGAGCATCCCCGGAGGTCATATTGCCTTCCGCCTTAATAATGCCGGTGGCGAGCAGCGCCTTTTGCTCATCGGTGAACATACCGTAGCAGCGGTCTTGTACGGTCTGGCCGCGCCACCATGGGCACACTTCATGCAATACGCGTTTATTCTCCTCGCTGACCGAGAAGCCGGCGCCGGGGCGGTCGGCGAGATCGTCGATCTCTTTCTCAATCCAGCTGACGGTGTATTCCGGGAAAATAGGCGCGGCGCGCACTTCGCTGGCCTGGTTACCGACGATCAGCTCATCGTGCTTGATCCAGATGGTGCGCTCCGCCAGGTGGTGAGCCAGCGCCAGCGCGCGGCGCACCGGGATCGGTTTATCGAGATGCCGCTGATACATCTCCGTATAGTGGCGGGCGCGCTCGGTACAGACCGGCGGCTTGACGATATGCACCAGCGCCATTTTATGGGCCTGGATACGGGCGCTGAGGGTGTTGAGCTTCAGGGTAGTCATAGGGTTATCCTCGTAATATCGCCGTTAGCCCCTTGCTTTGCGCATAATCCTGCGCGAAGGCGAGCAGCTCAGGAGCGTCCAGCGGTTTGTCCGGTGCGGTGTAGGGCTGACTGAGTAACTGGTATTTGTTCATTCCCAGCGTGTGGTACGGCAGGTAATGGATCTCGCTGACCTGCAGGCGATCGGCGGCAAAATCGGTGATCGCGGCAATGTCGGCTTCGCTGGCGTTGAATCCCTGGATCAACGGCACGCGAATAATCATTTTTTTCCCCGCCTGCGCCAGACGCTGCAGGTTATCCAGCACCCGGCGGGCGCTGCCGTCGGTCCACTGCTGAAAAACGGCCTCGTCAACGTGCTTCAGATCGGCGAGAAACAGGTCGACAAAGGGTAAAGACGGTTCAATGTATTTCCACGGCACGTGCAGGCAGGTTTCCACGGCGGTGTGAATGCCTGCCTGATGACTGGCTTCGAACAGCGCTTGCGCCAGCGTTGGGTTCATAAAGGGTTCGCCGCCGGAAAGAGTGATGCCGCCGCCGCTGCGATCGTAGAATGGTTTATCACGCAGCACCGTCGCCATGATCTCCTCGACGCTCTTCTCCTCGCCGCACACCGTGAGCGCGGTGGTGGGGCAGCAGTCGCGCAGCGCGGCGATATGGCTGTCGTTAACGTTTTGCCGGTGAATGATCAGGCCATCGAGGGTGCGGGTGATAACCGCCGGCGCCGCCTGCTGGCACAGCTCGCAGCCGGGCAGGCACAGCCGCGAGTCATACAGCAGATCTTCGCTACGGGCGCGGCTCTCCGGGTTCTGGCACCAGCGGCAGCCCAGCGAGCAGCCTTTCAGGAAGACGACGGTGCGGATCCCTGGGCCGTCATGGGTGGAATAGCGCTGGATGTTGAAGATCATGGCTTATCCTCTTGTTTGCGTATGAACATAAAAACACTTTCGAATGAAAGTTATGTTGACGCAAATCAACAAGCGGGATGGGGATAAGTCAGAGAGGAGAAAATAACGAGAGCGGTCACAAAACCACCGGCGACTCTCGTCGCCGGTGTGGGGGTCAGTGCGAGCCGCATACCTCGCACTGCGGGTGACGCATCAGCCTCATTTCGCGAAACTGGCAGGTCATGGCATCGTAGATGACGATTTTTCCGCTGGCAGGGGTGCCGTAGCCGCTCAGCAGCTTAATCGCCTCCATCGCCTGCAGCGAACCGATGGTGCCCACCAGCGGGGCCATTACCCCGGCTTCGACGCAGGTGAGGGCATTTTCGCCGAACAGACGGCTCAGGCAGCGGTAGCAGGGTTCGCCATCCTGATAGGTAAAGACGCTGATTTGCCCCTCCATACGGATCGCCGCTCCGGAGACCAGTGGGGTTTTGTGCTGAAAGCAGCCGACGTTAAGCTGGTTGCGAATGGCGACGTTGTCGGTGCAGTCGAGCACCAGATCGTGATCGGCAATCTGCGCCGCCAGCGCGGTCTCATCCAGCAAGGCATTGAGCGGGACCAGACGGACGTGCGGGTTAATGCGCGCCAGCGCCTCGCGGGCGGAATCCACCTTCGGCTGGCCGAGGGTGGCGTCGCTGTGCAGCGTCTGGCGCTGCAGGTTGGAGAGCGAGACAGTGTCGAAATCGAGCAGGGTGAGCTGCCCGACCCCGGCGGCGGCCAGATACTGCGCGGCGGCGCAGCCGAGCCCGCCGAGGCCGACCACCAGCACGCGAGCGGCTTTTAACCGCTCCTGACCGTCAAAATCAAAATCGCGCAAGACGATCTGCCGGTTATAGCGCAGCATCTCTTCATCGCTCAGCTCAACGGTCATTACAGCCCCCCAAACAGGTGACTGAAGGGTTCGACCTCGACCCATTCACCTGCTTCAACATGGCCGCGCTCACGCTCCAGCACGATAAAGCAGTTGCCGAGGCTGAAGGAGCTGAAAATGTGCGAGCCCTGATGGCCGGTGGTGTTCACCACCAGTTCGCCGTCCGGGTTGCGCTGCAGAATACCGCGCTGAAAATCGAGGCGGCCAGGCGACTTTTTCAGGCGCGTGGCGGCGCGGACCCGCAGGCGGGGCGCCTGAAGCGGGCCGTGCTTGCCCGAGAGTTTCGCCAGCAGGGGTTGCACCAGCTGACAGAAGGTGACGGTGGCGGACACCGGGTTACCCGGCAGGCCGCAGAACCAGCTGCTGCTGAGCTTGCCGAAGGCGAAGGGTTTCCCCGGCTTAATCGCCAGCTTCCAGAAGCCGATCTCCCCCAGCTCTTCGAGGATAGTTTTGGTGTAATCGGCTTCGCCCACCGAGACGCCGCCGGAGCTAATGACCACATCGGCCTGCTGGTCGGCGTCGATAAAAGCGTCACGCAGCTTCGCCGGGTCGTCAGGAATAATGCCGAGGTTAATGACCTCGTAGCCCAACTGCTGCAGCATCAGGTGCACTGCCAGGCGGTTGGTATCGTAAATCTGGCCGTCGCCGAGCGGTTGACCCGGCAGCTGCAGCTCATCGCCGGTTGAGAAGACCGCGACGCGTACCTTGCGCACCACCTCGACCTCGGCAATGCCGAGCGAGGCCAGCACCGGCAGCTCGGCCACCGTCAGGGGTGTCCCCGCCGGGAAGACCACCGCGCCGTGGGCAATATCTTCTCCGCGGCGGCGAATATGCTGCCCGGCTTTTACCGGCGCGATAAAGCGCACGCCGGCGTCGGTCTGTTCGGTCTCTTCCTGCATCACCACCGCATCGCAGCCTTCCGGCACCGGCGCGCCGGTCATGATGCGGATACAGGTGCCCGACGGCCAGGCGTCGTTGAACGGCTGGCCGGCGAAGGCCTTACCGGCGACCGGCAGCGCCGCGCCGTCGCGAAGGTCGTTCAGCCGGACGGCATAGCCATCCATCGCCGCGTTATCAAAGCCGGGCACATCCAGCGGGGAGACGATGTCATGGGCGGTCACACGCGAGAAGGCCTGCAACAGCGGTACAGTTTCCGTCGCGTTCAGCGGCGTAATACGATCGAGCATCTGGGCGAGGGCTGTGTCGAGCGGCATCAGTCCGGCGGTAAAATCCATGGGTCACTCCTGCGGGCAAAACAGCGAAAACGCCTATTATGGCAGAAAAGCGGCGCGGGCTGTATGCCACCTGGGTACGAGGCTTTACATCGCCCGCCGCTCTTTCTATATTCAAAAATTGTATAAGACATTCAGCAATATAATGATATCAATACCCTTATTCATGACGTGACCGGCGCCGCGCCGCGGTACGACAGGGCAGGGGCGATCCACTTCATCGTTAAGGACTGGCGAAATGGGCAAGGCGGTTATAGCAATTCACGGCGGCGCAGGGGCGATTTCTCGCGCGCAAATGACGCCGGAGCGGGAGCGAGAGTATGTGGCGGCGCTGTCGACTATCGTCGAAAGCGGGCAGAAAATGTTGGCCGCGGGCGCCAGCGCGCTGGATGCCGTGACCGAGGCCGTTCGGCTGCTGGAGGAGTGTCCGTTGTTCAACGCCGGAATGGGCGCGGTATTTACCCGCGATCAAACCCACGAGCTGGACGCCTGCGTAATGGACGGCTACAGCCTGCAGGCGGGCGCGGTAGCCGGGGTCAAACATTTGCGTAATCCGGTGCTGGCGGCGCGTCTGGTGCTGGAGAAGAGTCCGCACGTATTACTGATCGGCGAGGGGGCGGAAAATTTTGCCATCTCCCACGGGATGGCGCGCGTGGATAACGATCTCTTTTCCACTCCTGAAAGGCTGCTGCAGCTGCAGGAGGCGAAAGCGGGCGGGGAGATTATCCTCGACCACCACGCCGCTCCCCTCGACGAACGCCAGAAAATGGGCACCGTCGGCGCGGTGGCGCTCGATCTGGCCGGCAATCTGGCGGCGGCGACCTCCACCGGCGGCATGACCAACAAACTGCCCGGACGCGTCGGCGACAGCCCGCTGCCGGGCGCGGGGTGTTATGCCAATAATGCCAGCGTGGCGGTCTCCTGTACCGGCACCGGCGAAGTCTTTATGCGTACCCTGGCGGCCTACGATATCGCCGCCCTGATGGAGTATGGGCAGCTCAGTCTCTATTCCGCCTGCGAGCGGGTGGTGATGGAGAAACTGCCGGCTCTCGGCGGCAGCGGCGGGCTGATAGCCGTCGATCGCGAAGGCAACGTCGTTTTACCGTTTAACAGTGAAGGCATGTACCGCGCCTGGTGCTATGCCGGCGATACGCCGACCATTGGCATTTATCGCGAATAGAACAAGGGAGAGGGCGAGTGTCGCAAACTCACGAAACCGATACCTGCGAAGTGCTGGTGGTGCGCAACCTGAACGTGGCGTTCCGCCAGCAGGATGCGCCGGAGGTGCAGGCCGTGCGTCAGCTTTCCTTCAGCCTGCGCCGCGGCGAGACGCTGGCGATAGTGGGTGAGTCCGGTTCGGGAAAATCGGTGACCGCGCTGGCGCTGATGCGTCTGCTAGACGCGGCCAGCAGCGAGGTGAACAGCGAGGGGCTGTGGTTGCGGCGGCGTAACCGGCAGGTGATCGCGCTCAATGAGCAAACGGACGCTGAGATGCGCCGGGTGCGCGGCGCGGATCTGGCCATGATTTTTCAGGAGCCGATGACCTCGCTGAATCCGGTTTTTACCATCGGCGAGCAGATTGCCGAATCCCTGCGCCTGCACCAGGGGTTGGGGCGCGAAGAGGCGCTGCGCGCGGCGAAAAAGATGCTCGATCAGGTGCGTATTCCCCAGGCGGAAGAGATGCTCTCGCGCTATCCGCACCAGCTCTCCGGCGGCATGCGCCAGAGGGTGATGATCGCCATGGCGCTCTCCTGTCGGCCGGCGGTGTTGATAGCCGATGAGCCAACCACGGCGCTGGATGTCACCATCCAGGCGCAAATTCTGCAACTCATTGCCGTTCTGCAAAAGGAGATGGCGATGGGGGTGATCTTTATCACCCACGATATGGGCGTCGTGGCCGATATCGCCGATCGGGTGTTGGTGATGTATCGCGGTGAGGCGGTAGAGACCGGCAGCGTTGAGGAGATCTTTCGTTCGCCGCAGCACCCGTATACGCAGTCGCTGCTGGCGGCGGTCCCGCGGCTGGGGGAGATGCGTGGCCAGGATCTGCCGCGCCGTTTTCCGCTGCCGGGCCAGCCGCTGGCGGAGAGCGAAACGCCCGATACGGTAGTCGCCGGCGAGCCGATCCTGCAGGTGCGTGACCTGGTGGCCCGTTTTCCGGTGCGCGGCGGGCTGCTCAATCGCGTGACGCGCGAAGTGCATGCGGTGGAGAAGGTCAGTTTTGATCTCTGGCCGGGAGAGACCCTGTCGCTGGTGGGCGAGTCCGGCTGCGGCAAGTCGACCACCGGCCGGGCGCTGCTGAGGCTGGTAGAGACCCAGGGAGGCACCATTACCTTCGACGGTCAGCGGATCGATACCCTCGCCGGCGGCAAGCTGCAGGCTCTGCGGCGCAATATTCAGTTTATTTTTCAGGATCCTTACGCCTCGCTTGATCCGCGTCAGACGGTCGGCGATTCGATTATGGAGCCGCTGCGGGTGCATGGCCTGCTGCGTGGGGAAGCAGCGCGTGAGCGGGTCGCCTGGCTGCTGAAGCGCGTGGGGTTGCAGCCGGAGCATGCCTGGCGCTATCCCCATGCCTTTTCCGGCGGCCAGCGGCAGCGGATCTGCATTGCCCGCGCGCTGGCGCTGAATCCGAAGGTGGTGATAGCCGACGAGTCGGTGTCGGCCCTGGATGTCTCCATTCGGGCGCAGATTATCAATCTGATGCTCGACCTGCAGCGCGAGATGGGCATCGCGTTTCTGTTTATTTCCCATGATATGGCGGTGGTGGAGCGCATCAGCCACCGCGTGGCGGTGATGTATCGCGGTCGCATTGTCGAAATAGGCCCGCGCCGCGCGGTGTTTGAAAACCCGCAGCACCCCTATACCCGTAAGCTCATGGCCGCCGTACCGGTGGCCGATCCGGGCCACCGTCATCCGCAGCGGGTTCTGCTGTCTGATGACGTCCCGGGCAATATTTATAAGCGGGGCGAGGAGATCGCCAGCGTGCCGTTGCAGCAGGTCGGGCCGGGCCACTTCGTCGCCCGCGAATCCGCCGATGTGCTGGGCAGAACATAACAACACATAACGCATCTTTTCAGGAGAACACGATGACACAACCTGTTTCACGCAAATGGTGGCTGGCGCTGAGTATCGCGGCAGCCCTGGCGAGCGCTCCCGCCTTTGCCGCCAAAGATGTGGTGGTGGCGGTCGGGTCTAACTTCACGACCCTCGACCCCTATGATGCCAACGATACTCTGTCGCAGGCGGTGGCGAAGTCCTTTTATCAAGGCCTGTTCGGCCTTGATAAAGAGATGAAGCTGCAAAACGTTCTTGCTGAGAGCTATACCGTGTCACCGGACGGCCTGGTGTACACCATTAAGCTGCACAGCGGGGTGAAATTCCAGGATGGCACTGACTTTAACGCCGAGGCGGTAAAGGCTAACCTCGATCGCGCGAGTAACCCGGATAACCATCTCAAGCGCTATAACCTGTATAAAAATATCGCCAGTACCGAGGCGGTCGATCCGACTACGGTCAAAATTACCCTGAAGCAGCCCTTCTCGGCGTTTATTAACATTCTCGCCCATCCGGCGACAGCGATGATTTCGCCGGCGGCGCTGAAAAAATATGGTAAGGATATCGGCTTCCACCCGGTGGGCACCGGGCCGTATAAGCTCGACACCTGGAACCAGACGGATTTTGTGAAGGTCAGCAAGTTCGATGGGTACTGGCAGCCGGGGCTGCCAAAGCTGGATTCTATCACCTGGCGTCCGGTGGTGGATAACAATACCCGGGCGGCGATGCTGCAGACCGGCGAGGCGCAGTTCGCCTTCCCGATCCCTTACGAACAGGCGCCGCTGCTGGCGAAAAACAGCAAACTGGAGCTGGTGGCCAGCCCGTCGATCATGCAGCGCTACATCAGCATGAACGTGACGCAGAAGCCGTTCGATAATCCGAAGGTACGGGAAGCCATCAACTATGCGATTAACCGTCAGGCGCTGGTGAAGGTAGCGTTCGCCGGATACGCCACCCCGGCGACCGGAGTGGTGCCGCCGTCGATCGCCTATGCCCAGACCTACCCCGCCTGGCCATACGATCCGGCGAAAGCGCGCCAGCTGCTGAAAGAGGCGGGCTACCCTAACGGTTTCAGCACCACGCTGTGGTCATCACATAATCACAGCACCGCGCAGAAAGTACTGCAGTTCACCCAGCAGCAGCTGGCGCAGGTGGGGATTAAGGCGCAGGTGACGGCGATGGACGCTGGTCAGCGGGCGGCGGAAGTGGAAGGTAAAGGGCAGAAAGAGAGCGGGGTACGGATGTTCTATACCGGCTGGTCCGCCTCCACCGGTGAAGCCGACTGGGCGCTGTCGCCGCTGTTCGCCTCGCAAAACTGGCCGCCGACGCTATTTAATACCGCGTTTTACAGCAACCCGCAGGTGGATAACGCGCTGAGCGAGGCGCTGAAAACCACCGATCCGCAACAGAAAACCAAACTCTATAAAGAGGCGCAGGATATTATCTGGAAAGAGTCGCCGTGGGTGCCGCTGGTGGTCGAGAAACTGGTCTCCGCCCACAGCAAGAACCTCACCGGTTTCTATATCCAGCCGGATACCGGCTTTAGCTTCGAACAGGCGGACCTGACGCCGTGATCATGTTCATCTTCATGCGTCCTCTCTCCCGGAATGGGAGGGAGCGATGCTGAATTATGTGATTAAGCGCCTGCTGGGCCTGATCCCCACTCTGCTTATCGTCGCGGTGCTGGTGTTTCTGTTCGTCCATATGCTGCCCGGTGACCCGGCGCGGCTGATTGCCGGACCTGAGGCCGATGCCCAGGTGGTGGCAATGGTGCGCCAGCAGCTGGGGCTTGACCAGCCGCTGCATGTCCAGTTCTGGCACTACATCACCAACGTGCTGCGCGGCGATTTTGGCATTTCCATGGCCTCGCGGCGTCCCGTTGCCAGTGAGATTGCCAGTCGCTTTATGCCCACGCTGTGGCTGACGCTGGCCAGCATGAGCTGGGCGGTACTGTTCGGGATGGCGGCGGGGATTGCGGCCGCGGTGTGGCGCAATCGCTGGCCCGACCGTCTGGGAATGGCGCTGGCGGTGAGCGGCATTTCGTTTCCGGCTTTTGCCCTTGGTATGCTGCTGATGCAGGTGTTTTCGGTTGAGCTGGGCTGGCTGCCGACGGTGGGGGCCGACAGCTGGCGGCACTATATTTTGCCGTCGTTGACCCTTGGCGCGGCGGTGGCGGCGGTCATGGCGCGCTTTACCCGCGCGTCATTCGTCGATGTGCTGCATGAAGACTATATGCGCACCGCCCGGGCGAAGGGGGTGAGCGAAACGCGGGTGGTGCTCAAGCATGGTCTGCGCAATGCGATGATCCCGGTGGTGACCATGATGGGGCTGCAGTTCGGCTTTCTGCTCGGCGGGTCGATCGTTGTGGAGAAGGTGTTTAACTGGCCGGGGCTTGGGCGCTTGCTGGTCGATTCGGTGGAGATGCGCGATTATCCGGTGATTCAGGCGGAAGTGCTGCTCTTTTCGCTGGAGTTTATTCTTATCAATTTAGTGGTGGATGTGCTGTACGCGGCCATAAACCCGGCTATCAGGTATAAGTAAGGTGCGATTGCTTAACTGGAGAAGGCAGGCGGCGCTGAACGCCATGCCGGGCATCAGACCCGGCGAGATCCATACCCCCTGGCATGAGTTCTGGCGGCGCTTTCGTCGCCAGCCGGTGGCGATGGGCGCTGGTATTTTCGTGCTGTTGCTGATTGCGGTAGCCATCGTTGCCCCATGGATAGCGCCGTACGATGCGGAAAATTATTTCGACTACGACCGACTGAACGAGGGACCTTCGCTGGTGCACTGGTTCGGAGTCGACTCCCTGGGACGGGATATTTTCAGCCGGGTGCTGGTCGGGGCGCAGATCTCGCTGGCCGCCGGGGTGCTGGCGGTGCTGATTGGCGCGGCCATCGGCACGGTGCTTGGGCTGCTGGCTGGCTACTATGAGGGCTGGTGGGACCGGCTCATTATGCGACTTTGCGACGTGTTGTTCGCCTTTCCGGGGATCCTGCTGGCGATCGCGGTGGTCGCCGTCATGGGCAGCGGGATGGCCAACGTGATCATCGCCGTGGCGATCTTCTCGATTCCGGCGTTTGCTCGTCTGGTGCGCGGCAATACGCTGGTTCTGAAGCAGCAGACCTTTATTGAATCGGCGCGCAGCATCGGCGCCAGTGATGCCACCATTCTGTTCAACCATATTCTGCCGGGGACGGTGTCATCGATCGTGGTTTATTTCACCATGCGCATTGGGGTATCGATTATTTCGGCGGCCAGTCTGTCGTTTCTCGGCCTCGGCGCGCAGCCGCCCACCCCGGAGTGGGGCGCGATGCTCAACGAAGCGCGGGCGGATATGGTGATGTCTCCGCACGTGGCGCTCTTTCCGGCGGTGGCGATTTTCGTGACCGTACTGGCGTTTAATCTGCTGGGAGATGGCCTGCGCGATGCGCTGGATCCGAAGTTAAAGGGGTAGGGTGAGGGAAAGCTCCGCCGGGAGTCCTTTATGTTATCTGCGGCTTCAGCGCACATTGCGCTTCCGGTTAATTTTCTGCGTTAGGTCTCTCATGGCGCAGGGAGCGGTGTGAGGCGGAAACGACCGCTGGACGGTTCCCTCTCCTCCCGGGAGAGGGCCAGGGTGAGGCGAAGCATCGCTGGAAAGTCCTTTATGTTATCTGTGGCTTCTGCGTAGTTTGCGCTCCCGGT
The DNA here is from genome assembly GCF_000742135.1 of Klebsiella pneumoniae. Classification (GTDB taxonomy): domain Bacteria; phylum Pseudomonadota; class Gammaproteobacteria; order Enterobacterales; family Enterobacteriaceae; genus Klebsiella; species Klebsiella pneumoniae. Next base: position 1,470,009 of record NZ_KN046818.1, read on the forward strand.
TAATCGTCTGCGTTATGTCTCTTATGGCGCAGCAAAATAACGGCGCAACAGGGCTGCCTGGAAGGTAATCAATGCTTGCCCGTGGCGCTGCGCTTGCGCGGACCTGGGGGGTGAGCCTACGGGAGGACCCCGTAGGCTGGGGAATGCGCTAAGCCGCTATCCGGGAAGCTGGACTAGACCCGGGTACCCCAGAGGTCGTATTCGTCGGCGTGCTCGACTTTCACCCGCACCACGTCGCCCGGCTTAACGCGGGTTTCGCCGTTCAGGTACACCGCGCCGTCGATTTCCGGAGCGTCGGCCATGCTGCGGCCAATGGCGCCTTCTTCATCAACTTCATCTACCAGCACCAGGATTTCGCGCCCCACTTTTTCCTGCAGACGCTCGGCAGAGATCTGCTGCTGCAGCTGCATAAAGCGGTTCCAGCGCTCTTCTTTCACCTCTTCCGGCACCTGGTCCGCCAGCTCGTTGGCGGTAGCGCCTTCAACCGGGCTGTACTTGAAGCAGCCGACGCGGTCGAGACGCGCCTCTTTCAGGAAGTCGAGCAGCATCTGGAAATCTTCTTCCGTTTCGCCCGGGAAGCCCACAATAAAAGTGGAGCGCAGGGTCAGATCCGGGCAAATTTCACGCCACTGCTTAATGCGCGCCAGCTGACGGTCCGCAGAACCAGGACGCTTCATCAGCTTCAGAATACGCGGGCTGGCGTGCTGCAGCGGGATATCGAGGTACGGCAGAATCTTGCCTTCCGCCATCAGCGGGATCACATCGTCAACGTGCGGGTACGGATAGACATAGTGCAGGCGCACCCAGATGCCGAGCTTCGCCAGCTCTTCGCACAGACTGACCATGCTGGTCTTCACCGGCATACCGTTGTGGAAACCGGTGCGGTGCTTGACGTCGACGCCGTAGGCAGAGGTGTCCTGCGAAATCACCAGCAGCTCTTTCACGCCGGCGTCAGCGAGGCGTTTGGCTTCGGCCAGCACTTCGCCAATCGGACGGCTCACCAGATCGCCACGCATGGACGGGATGATGCAGAAGGTGCAGCGATGGTTGCAGCCTTCAGAAATTTTTAAGTAGGCGTAGTGGCGCGGCGTCAGCTTAACCCCCTGTTCCGGCACCAGGCTCAGGAACGGGTTGTGCTTCGGCTTCGGCGTATAATGGTGGACATGCTCCAGCACCTGCTCATAGCTGTGCGGACCGGTGATCTCCAGCACCTTCGGATGCACTTCGCGGATCTGATCCTCTTTCGCCCCGAGACAGCCGGTGACGATTACCTTGCCGTTCTCTTTCAACGCTTCGCCGATCGCTTCCAGCGATTCCTGCACAGCGCTATCAATAAAGCCGCAGGTGTTAACGATCACCATATCGGCGTTGTCGTAGGTCGGTACGACGTCATAACCTTCGGTGCGCAGTTCGGTCAGGATACGCTCTGAGTCCACGAGGTTTTTCGGGCAGCCCAGGGAGACGAAGCCGATTTTCGGCTGATGCGTGACATTGCTCATAGCTTAAAAAGTGTTCAATTATTGGAATGGTCAGGGCAGGAATTCTACAGATCTTTGCGAAAAAGAGTATAGCTCCGTCGCGGTTAATGGTGAAAAAGCGCCCCCGACCTGTCTTTTACGCCCCCCACCGCCAGAGCGGATCCCACACGCCCCGGAGCAGAGGGGCGGGACACGCTTCTGACAAGCCGTGCGCACAGGCGGCTCAAGCCCGGCGTGGCTGCCGGGCAGAGACTTATTGCGCCGGGTTAATGGCTGCGGAGGGCGTGGCGCCGGTTTTTTTCGGCTCGCGCTTATCCTGCAGCGTGAAAATAGAGATCAGGGTAAAGAGCCCGGCGACGCTGCCGAGAATCAGATAGGTGTTGGCGAAGCCAATGGTATCGTACAGATAGCCTGCCAGCGGAGAGTAAATGGCGGTGGCGATCGAGGCGACGAACAGCACCAGCAAATAGACCGTCGAAGAGAGCTTGTGGTCGAAGTTGGCGGCGATGAATTTAAAGACCGATACCAGAATCAACGGCTTCTCCAGAGCATGCATCATTTTCACCGCACCAATCCACACCGGGCCGAGGGGCACGGCTGAGCCGACAATACGTACCGACATGATCAGCCCGGCGATGATCAGCGCCCATTTGGCGCCGGTCCGGTTAACAAACCATGGCATCAGGCAGAGGAACAGGGTTTCACCGCAGACCTGAATAGACGCGAGGATCCCGTACCAGCGGTTGCCTTCCTCCGGCGTCGGGAACTGTAGCGAGAAGTACTGGGCAAACTGCTGATCGTAGGTGTCGTAAATCTGCGTGACGAACAGGGTAAAGAGCAGCAGCATCCAGAACTGACCATTCTTCGCCAGCTCAAGGGCATGAGAGACCTTCAGCGATTCGCTTCGCGCCACATCGGCGTCGGTTAATTCAATTTTGGTTAGCATAAAGCAGATGGCGGCGATGACAATGGCGAGGCTGGCGAGCCAGAAGGCCAGATTAGGATTGCTGTCGATATATTTACCCACAATCCAGGCCGCCGCTGCCCAGCCTAACGAGCCCCACATCCGCACACGACCATATTCGAACTGATAGCGCCGGGAAATCTTATCGATATAAGAGTCGATTACTCCGCAGCCGGAGTTAAAGATGATCCCCAGATAGATCCCTCCCAGCAAGGCGCCAAACCAAAAGTTGTGCACCAGCAGCGGCGCGTAAACGTAGATAAAGAAGGGGCCCACCGGCAGGAGCAGGGCGACCAGCAGCCAGATAAGCCGTTTTTTCAGGCCGAACTTGTCAGAGATAAAGCCGAAGAAAGGCTGCATCAGCAGGGCGATAAAGGCGTTGACCGAGTAAAGCAGCCCGGTCTTCGTGGCGCTGATGCCAAGATGCTGGGTGGTCCAGATAACGAAGAAAGCCATGGTCGACGACCAGGCGAACAGGTAGAGGAAATCGAAAAGACTCAACAGAAGGTAGTTTCTTTTACCGGACGTCATGTTTCAGTTCCTTGCAAATGGGCAGAGAGAATGTCAGCGATCCGCGGGCCGCGTTCGCTGTTTTCTTGACATGTTATACGTATTACATTAATTATTTGTTATGACATCCTAATTGACGATGGTGCAACAGGTCATATGAGGTATTGTGATCATTTCTGCACTAATTTTGTCTCTTATTGCCATTTTCTGTTTATTAATTTCAGATTGAAATTAATTGTGATCGTATAACATTGTTTTTGTCATACACCCTACAATGCGTTAAAGTTGCCACATTGTAAATGATGTTAAAGAACTGGGGATTATTGACCTGGCGCATCATTTTGCACAAAAAATAACCGTATTATGGAAAGGGTAAAGGACGACAGAGGAGGAACCGTGATGACCGTTGACAGACTATACCGCCACCTTCTGCAGAAGCTTATTAACGCCAATATCGATATTGACGCCTATCTGCAACTGCGAAAGGCCAAAGGCTACATGTCAGTCAGCGAAAATGACCATCTGCGTGATAACTTGTTTGAGCTTTGCCGTGAAATGCGTGCGCAGGCGCCGCGCCTGCAGAATGCCATTTCACCGGAGGAGAGGGATGTCCTTCGCCTGGCCGGCGAATCGGTCGCCGCCGCTGCACTATGCCTGATGAGCGGGCATCATGATTGTCCGCTATACATCGCTGTTAACGTAGAGAAGCTAGAACGCTGTCTGACAGGATTGACCTCAAATATTCATAAATTGAATAAATTGGCGCCAATCACTCATGCCTGATCGGCTGAAACCCAGGGGAAGTGAACGCTTCCCCTGTTAAAGGTTATGTAAAAATCCCCGCGCAAATTTCCCCGCTGGCTACCCTTTAGCCCAGAGCTGACGAAAGGAGAATGCCATGCGTCCGATCCCACTGCTGTTGATATTGAGCGCCTTAGCGCTACCAGCCCTGAGCCAGGCCGCGGTGCGGGTGGAGGTATTGCAAAACCGGCTGGCCCAGCCGTGGGGCATGGCCTTTCTGCCTGACGATCAGGGCATACTGATCACCCTGCGCGGCGGCGAGCTCAAGCGCTGGCAGCCGGGCAAAGGTCTGTCGGCGCCGATAGCCGGCGTGCCGCAGGTATGGGCCAACGGCCAGGGTGGCCTACTGGACGTGGCGCTGGCCCCGGATTTCGCCCAGTCGCGGCGGGTGTGGCTGAGCTATGCGGAAAGCGACGCCAGCGGTAAGGCGGGCACCGCGGTGGGCTATGGGCGGTTGAGCGAGGATGCCACGCAGCTGACGAACTTTACCGTGGTCTTTCGCCAGCAGCCGAAGCTCTCCGTCGGCAATCATTTTGGCGGCAGGCTGGTGTTCGACGGCAAAGGATATTTGTTTATCGGGCTGGGCGAAAATAATCAGCGCGCCACCGCCCAGGATCTCAGCAAGCTGCAGGGGAAAGTGGTCCGCCTGACGGAGACCGGAGGTGTACCGCCGGATAACCCTTTTGTCGGCCGGGCTGACGCCAGGCCGGAGATCTGGGCTTACGGCATCCGTAATCCGCAGGGCATGGCGATGAATCCCTGGAGCGAGGCGCTGTGGCTGAACGAGCATGGCCCGCGCGGCGGAGATGAAATTAATATTCCGCAGGCGGGGAAAAATTACGGCTGGCCGCTGGCGACGCACGGTATTAACTACAGCGGCCTGCCCATTCCGGAAGCAAAAGGCAAAACGGTTCCGGGGACCGAACCTCCCCTGTATGTCTGGCCGGTCTCTCCCGGGGTGAGCGGGATGGCCTTTTATTCGGCGCCGACCTTTCCCCAGTGGCAGCATAAGCTGTTTATCGGCGCGCTGAAGGAGACATCGCTGATTGTCCTGGCGGTGGACGGTAATCAGGTCCGCGAGGAGGGGAGATTACTGGAGGCGCGCGGAAAACGCATCCGCGATGTTCGCGTGGGACCCGACGGCTATCTGTACGTTTTAACCGACGAGTCTAACGGCGAGCTATTACGGTTGAGTCCCGAGGCTTAGCCTCAGGTCACCGGGATCTGCACTACTTCGCGCCAGGCAGGACGTTGGCTAATCTGCTGATACCAGCGCTGCAGATGGGGCCGCGGTTGCCAGCTGTCGAGGATCGACAACAGATTGTAGACGAAGGGAGCGACGGCAATATCGCCAAGGCCGAACTGCTCGCCGGAGAGCCACGGCGTTTTGGCCAGTTCGTCATCCAGCATGGCGAACAGCGCTTCGCAGGCGCTGATCCCCGCGGCGATGGCCGCCGGGTCGCGCTGCTCCGGCGGCGTTCTCACCAGGCCCATTAATACCGGGCGATGGGCGGGAGAGAGGGTGCCGTTGGACCAATCCATCCACTTTTCCCCTTGCGCGCGCTGCGCCGGCGCGGCCAGCCACAGACGGTCAACGCCATACTGGGCCGCCAGGTAGCGAATAATCGTATTTGATTCCCACAATACCACCCCGGTGGCATCGTCCTTTAACAACGGCACCAGCCCGTTCGGGTTCATCGCCAGATATTCCGGGTCATGATTGAGACCAAACTCCAGCCCGGCGAGGATCTGCTGATAAGGCAGATCCAGCTCCTCCAGCACCCAGCGTACTTTCTTCACGTTGGTCGAGTTATTACGTCCCCACAGTGTAATCATTTTCGCTCCTGAGTTTGTTTCACTGCCGTTGCAGCGCGATCGGCGATCATGTTGGGATAAAGTTAAAAATCCGGCAAGCTTTTTTATTTGGCTGTTATTAAAGGTTTTTATGCTTACTCCCTTCAGCCAGGGGCACTCCTGGGTCACAGGGCCCGGAAAGTGTTTTTACTATTTTACAGGAGTAATATCTATAGGGTGTTACGCTACGAAGGAAAGGGCGTGATCATGGTGTATCTTATTGATAATTAAAGCTTTAAATCATGCACGCATCTATAAAAACGCTCCCTCTCCGTCTCGGTTAAAATCTCAATGTCGCCTGAGGGTATAATTTGATGCTGATTATTGCATCGCAATCATCTGAGGAACACAGGTTAATATTAATAAATAGAAAGTCGGTGAAAGAATTATTTTTTTACAGGGATGAACTGTTGTTTTTATCGATCGGATATACATCTTTTTCATCCCACCCAGAAAAAATAGACCATGAGAGGCGCCGACTGGCTGGAAGATATTCTGAAAAATAGCAAAAAAAACCCAGTGTCTGGCACTGGGGAGTAAATTTACTCAGGGTTGCATGCTGTTCTCAAGATAATATTCGAGTCTCGAAGTATGGGTTAACCAAAGGTAACCATCAACTTCCATACAGACTACATGGGAAATATACTGTATTAAATAACCAGGAATCCACCCTTACTTTTGTGCTATTTATCTTACCTGGGTAATCACTGCGGGGGTAAGTGGTATATAATGCAATAATCAGTATTTGAATCTGTAGCGTTAAACGAGCAGAGCCTGGTAGAGGACTTTACTTTCCCGGAAGGATTTGAAAAAGGCGGTTAAAATGAATGACTGATAAGGATGGCCAGCATACTATCGCGGTGCTATCAAAACATCCCTGCAAAACGAAATAGGGATAAAAGAAGCACTGGCGAACTGCAGTCTGGAAGAGCGAGTCGTAGAGCTCGATATGGCATCGGACGAGAAGGGTAGGAGATTACCCGGGAAGAGATGTTAATCTTTTCATCAAACCGGCGTGATTAATAACGGGCAACAGAATCAGAGCGGCTCGGGGTTTTGAGAGCAATACTTCTGTAAAGGCCACGGCTGTGGATGCGCTGTTATGAATGTATTTGTAAAATTTATCACCATCCAGAGTCGCCTTGAAAAAAAAAGCCCAGCGACAGGCTGGGGTGTAATTACACGCATAAAGGGATATGCCATTTTCAACACAATATGCGAATCTTAATTTATGGAATAACTGCGGGTGAGCTACCCGCTTCCATAAAGATTGCAGGGGAAACTATACTGTATTTAATGACCAGGAATCCATCCTTATCGATGTGCTATTTTTCTTACTTGTGTAATACGGAAAGTGAAAATAGCCCGATAAACTATCTTTTACCGATATGCCGACTAAAACAGGAAAGCCGTCTGCCTGCTTATCCAGTGGGCGAATAATTCATATCATTAGCGGGAGGCTCTCCCTTCCTGACCTCAATTCCTGATGGTGGCGTATAGGGGGATAGCTGATTGATATGCTTTATCAAGGATATTGCGCCTCCATCGGCGGAATGCTGTGGCAATCGAAGCCCTGCTGAACATGGCGATCGGGCAGGCCCGATGGAGAGAAAAGTGCGGGCGTTGTTGCTAATTTCCTGAGACGGGCGTAATGACCGTCTCAAGCATACCCCGGGAATTCTCAACTGCATTTCAGGCGTAAATAGGGCCTACAGAACCTTCAGGTTTATATATAAGCGTCTGAGACTTCTACAGCAGCAAGCCAGATGTGGTTATTGTGAGTTCGGAAGTTGAACTGGGCCTCATGGAATGCAACCGGGCCGACATTTTGAGTTTTGTGAAGGGTATCAGCAGTAACAACCATCCCCGGTTCTCAGGTGAAGGGGGTAGGGGCGAGGCGACTGGATATCACTGGCCAGGCTTTCGCTTACCCCACACGCCCCGCCATAATGTGAATCTATGACCAGGCAAACCACAATGAAAGACACGCTTGCGACGTCTCTTTAGTAGCATTTTTCCCGAAGAGAAGTGAGCTATGTCATTGAAATTTCGGTGACTAATTGGTTTTGAAAGGCGATTTTTTTCTTGCCATAATAAAGTTAACATTAAGGCGATTACGATCAAAAAAATTGTTCTGATTAAAGCACAGCGGCATGTTATTGCGTAAACTTTAAAAACTTTACCAACTCGCTGTTTCTTTAAGGTCATTTGTACGCTTTACTCACCGGTTGCTGCGGCGCGGTCAGAGTGGCGCGGCATATTTTGTTTGGAAAGGATACTTGGGTGGCTCTTATGATGCATGACGCTTTTTCCCTTCGCGGCCTCGCGGCAGGTTGCGCGCTGTTATTTCTTGTCGCACCTGCGGTGCAGGCTGCGGAACAACTCCCCGACGCCCCTTCAATTGACGCTCGCGCCTGGATCCTGATGGACTATGCCAGCGGGAAGGTGCTCAGCGAAGGCAATGCCGATGAAAAACTCGACCCGGCCAGTCTGACGAAGATCATGACCAGCTACGTGGTAGGGCAGGCAATAAAAGCAGGAAAAATCAAACTGACCGATATGGTGACCGTTGGGCGCGATGCCTGGGCGACCGGCAACCCGGCGCTGCGCGGCTCATCGGTGATGTTCCTCAAGCCTGGCATGCAGGTTTCCGTAGAAGATCTGAACAAAGGGGTCATCATTCAGTCCGGTAACGACGCCAGCATTGCGATTGCTGACTACGTAGCGGGCAGCCAGGACGCTTTCGTTAGCCTGATGAACGGCTACGCCAAAAAAATGGGGCTGACCAACACCACCTTTATGACCGTCCACGGCCTTGACGCGCCGGGGCAGTTCAGCACCGCCCGCGATATGGCGCTGCTGACCAAAGCGATGATCCACGACGTACCGGAAGAGTATGCGGTACATAAAGAGAAAGAGTTCACTTTCAATAAAATTCGCCAGCCGAACCGCAACCGCCTGCTGTGGAGCAGCAACCTCAACGCCGATGGCGTGAAAACCGGGACCACCGCCGGGGCCGGCTATAACCTCGTCTCCTCGGCCACTCAGGGTGATATGCGTTTGATCGCCGTGGTGCTGGGGACCAAAACCGACCGCATTCGCTTTAACGAGTCAGAAAAACTGCTGACCTGGGGCTTCCGCTTCTTTGAAACCGTGACGCCGATTAAACCAGATGCCACCTTCGTTACCCAGCGCGTGTGGTTTGGCGATAGCAATGAAGCGAAACTGGGGGCTGGCGAGGCGGGCTCTATCACTTTGCCGAAGGGCCAACTGAAAAACCTGAAAGCCAGCTATACCTTAAATCAGCCGCAGCTTACCGCGCCGCTGGAGAAGGGGCAGGTGGTCGGGACTATCGACTTTAAGCTAAATGATAAAACCATTGAACAGCGTCCGCTGATTGTCATGGAGCCGGTAAAAGAGGGCGGCTTCTTCAGCCGGATGATCGACTTCGTGCTGATGAAACTGCACGGCTGGTTCGGCAGCTGGTTCTCCTGATGCCTGCCCGCGCCCTGCGGGGCGCGGGCAGCGACGCTTCAATACAGTAGGGAAATCTGCTGCGCCTTCGCCAGCGCGACCAGCTCATCATCCGGGCAGATATCGCTGGCGATCACGTCAAATTTCGCTAACGCCCCCATGCGCGCCGGACGCACTTTGCCAAACTTGCTGTGGTCGACCACCAGCACGTGATAGCGCGCGTGACGCATCGCCCAGTGCTTAACCGGCAGCTCTTCCAGGTTATAGCAGGTCGCCCCCTGCTCGCAGTCGATCCCCGCCGCCGAGTAAAAGGCGATATCAGGGCTCAGATGGCTGAGGGTATCCTCAAGGCTCAGCGGCATAAAAATCGCGTTGCTGGCATGAAACTCCCCACCGCACAGGACCGCGCGGCACTGGGGTTTTTCCTGCAGGGCCAGAAAGGTGTTCAGGGAGTAGCAGACGCCGGTGAAGGGCAGGGCATCGTCAATGGCGTCAATAATCCACGGCGTGGTGGTCCCGCAGTCGAAGAAGGCCATCTGATGGGCCTCCAGCAGCGCGGCCGCATGGCGAGCGGCACGGCGTTTTTCCTCGACCAGCCGGGTTTTTTGATCGCTGAGCAGGTAATGGGTGGCGCTGCGCGGCTCCAGCACAATGTATCCGCCGAGCAGCACAACCGGGCCGCTGTGGCCATTGAGGTCGCGACGAATGGTCATTTCCGACACCCCAAGCAGGGAAGCGGCTTCTTTCAGATGCAGCTTATCGCTGCGTTTAAGTGCCTGAATGAGCTGACTGATACGTTCGTCACGGCGAGTTTCCATATTCCCTCTGCGCTAAAATCGCCCTGCGGGGGCAGGGCGTTAGCGGGATTTTACCTGTCGCTTGCGGGTTAGTCACGCGGTGGCCGCAGCGACGGCGGCGTTTAGCCGCGCACCCAACCTTTGCGGATTGGCAAGGAGAAGCAGAGACGATACAGCCGCTGCAGCTGATGGTATAGCGCCGGGCCGAACGTATGCCAGATCAGCGCCGCGCCAAGGCAGCCGCACATCCCGGCCAGCAGCCCGCCGACCATATCCAGCGGCCAGTGCACGCCGAGATAGACACGGGACCAGGCGATGGCGGCGGCAATGGCCATCAGCAGGGCGCCGGACCACAGGCGATGCCAGAACAGGAAGGCCAGGGCAAAGGTAAAGCTGACGGTGCCATGGTCGCTGGGGAAGGAGTCGTCCGCCGCGTGGTGCAGGAAGTTATAGCCTACGCCGGCGACAAACGGCCGATCGTGCGGATAGAGGTGGCCGATCGCCCACGACACGGTCAGGCTGATCGTCAGCGCCAGCATCAGCTTAAACACCATCTGCCGCTGGGCAGGCCCCCACAGCCACAATGTCACCACCAGCAGAGGTACGATCAGAATCAGATCTTTAGCGATGAAGATCGCCATCTCAATGGCCCACTGCGGCGAGGCAGGCGTCGCGTTGAGCAGGGCGAACAGCGCATAGTTAATTTTTTCCAGCATAGACTTCCAGGCTCGTTGGTCCGATAGCAATTAAGCCGCCTACCCTAAATAAAAGCGGTGCGGAGTTAAAGGCGGCATTGTCTTAAAGATCAGGTTGTTATGAAATCCACTACCATAAAGTCTACGGCTAACAGCCTGAAAAACGTCAGTATATCGTTTGTCACATTGCTGAAACATAAACGGAATATATACACAGGCTGAATAACAGGGGAGAGGCAGGACGATGGCGCACGGCTCGTAATATTGTGCGGTGTCACCCACAATTCACTATCTCCGCGCCGGGAGTTTCATTACACTTTGCGCGATTTTTGATAGATAAGAGATTTCATGCAAAATTATTCGCTTTCAGGCCGCCGCCTCGGAAGGCAGGCGCTGTTGTTCCCGTTATGTCTGGTGCTGTACGAGTTTTCCACTTATATCGGCAACGATATGATTCAGCCGGGCATGTTAGCCGTGGTGCAGGAATTTCAGGTGGGCAACGAATGGGTACCTACCTCAATGACTGCCTATCTGGCAGGCGGCATGTTTTTACAGTGGCTGCTGGGGCCGCTGTCGGATCGTATTGGCCGCCGTCCGGTGATGTTGACCGGCGTAGTATGGTTCATCGTCACCTGCCTGGCGACGCTGCTGGCGCAGACCATTGAGCAGTTTACCCTGCTGCGCTTCCTGCAGGGGATCAGCCTGTGCTTTATCGGCGCGGTGGGCTATGCGGCGATACAGGAGTCCTTTGAGGAGGCGGTGTGTATCAAAATCACCGCCCTGATGGCTAACGTGGCGCTGATAGCCCCGCTGCTGGGGCCGCTGGTGGGCGCCGCCTGGGTGCATATCCTGCCGTGGGAGATGATGTTTGTCCTGTTCGCCGTGCTGGCGGCCATCTCGTTCTTCGGCCTGCAGCGGGCGATGCCGGAGACCGCGACGCGGCTGGGCGAAAAGCTGTCGGTGAAAGAGCTGGGCCGCGACTATCGGCTGGTGCTGAAGAACCTGCGCTTCGTCGCCGGCGCGCTGGCCACCGGCTTTGTCAGCCTGCCGCTGCTGGCGTGGATTGCCCAGTCGCCGGTGATTATTATCAGCGGCGAACAGGCCACCAGCTATGAGTACGGCATGCTGCAGGTGCCGATTTTCGGGGCGCTGATTGCCGGCAACCTGGTGCTGGCGCGCCTGACTGCGCGCCGGACCGTGCGCTCGCTGATTATCATGGGCGGTTGGCCGATCATGTTTGGCCTGATCCTCTCTGCGGCGGCGACCGTGGTCTCTTCCCACGCTTATCTGTGGATGACGGCCGGTCTGAGCTTCTACGCCTTCGGGATTGGCCTCGCGAACGCCGGCCTGGTGCGTTTAACCCTGTTCGCCAGCGAGATGAGTAAAGGCACGGTCTCGGCGGCGATGGGAATGCTGCAGATGCTGATCTTCACCGTCGGCATCGAGCTCAGCAAACATGCTTACGAGCTGGGCGGCAACGGGCTGTTCAGCCTGTTTAACCTGCTGGGTGGGGTACTATGGCTGGGGCTGATGATTTACTTTCTGAAAGATAAAAGCGTCGGCAATTCGCAGCAGGGGTAGTTGTTTTCAACCCGGATGCGCTCGCATCCGGGTCTTATCAGGCGAACGGCACTTCGCGATCCAACACCTTATCAATAATCTGCAGGACACCTTCTTCGTTGTTATGCGGCGCCTGATAGCGGGCGACGGCTTTGACGTCTTCCCGGGCGTTGGCCATGGCAAAGCCAAACCCGGCGTGCTGCAGCATTTCGATATCGTTGCCGCTGTCGCCGAACGCCACTACCTCGTGATCCTCAATGCCCCAGCGCTGCTGCAAAATGCGCAGCCCGTTGGCTTTGTGCACACCCGGGATAATTAAGTCGATGCTGCCGTAGCCGGTGGCCACCGCGGTGACCATGTCCCCCAGCGCCGCGTGCAGCTTCGGCTGAATTTCCGGGATCAGGCTGTCTGGCACGTTGAGACCAAATTTGAGGATGGTGTCATCGAGATGGTTAAAATCATCCACCAGTTCAAGGCGGTGATAATACTTCGCCGCCACCGTCTTCAGCGCGTCGTTGTAGCGATTGAGGGTGTAGGCGCTGCGCTTCCCGCAGGCGATGATTTCGATATTCGGCAACGTCTGCAGATGGTCGACCACGGCGTTGAAGTGGTGAACCGGCAGTTGGCAGTTGAAGACGTCTTCATTGCCGCTCACCACCCAGCCGCCGTTTTCCGCCACGAAGGCGATCTGATGGGCGATCTCCGGGAAAAAGGAGATCAGCTGATAATATTGGTTGCCGCTGGCGACCACGAAGCGAATATTCTGTTCGCGCATTCGCTGGTACTGGGCGAGGAAGCGCGGCCGGTTGTAAGTTTTGGCATCGCTTAAAAAGGTGCCGTCCATATCCACCGCAATCAGTTTGATGCTCATTAGCTGTTCTCCATAACGGGTTCAGATTGTGGCTTAGCCACCGCGCGGGCGACCAGCGCCGCCACCATCACCAGACCCAGCACCACCATCATGGCGCTGCGCAGGCCGAAGTGTTCGCCGAGGAAACCCAGCAGCGGCGGCCCGACGAGGAAAGCGAGATAGCCGGTGATCGCCACCACGCTGACGCGCTTGGGCGCGTCCGGCCCGGTATCGCTGGCGGCGGAGATGGTCAGCGGGAAGCCGAGCGAGGCGCCAATGCCCCACAGCAGCACCGAGATGCCCGCCACCCAGGGGTTATCGACGAAGATGATCAGGCCTATGCCGAGGGCGCCCATCACTGCGCTGCCGCGGACCACCGCCACCCGGCTGTAGCGATCGATAAACCAGCCGCCGGTAAAGCGGCCCAGCGTCATGCCGAGGGTGAAACCGGCATATATCAGGGAGCCGGAGGTGGGGCTAAAGCCGTGGCCATCCACCATCAGCAGCGGCAGCCAGTCGTTGGCCGAGCCTTCGGCAAAGGCCATCGCCAGGACAATGACGCCGATCAGCAGCAGCTGCGCGTCGCGCCACACCGGCAGACCTTTCGCCTCACCGTGGGCGACTTCGGCGGCATTTTTACCGGTGCCGTCGGGAATGGCGCGGATAGCAATGGCGATGGGCAGGATAGCCACCAGCGCAGCCGCCAGGATGTGCGGGGCGGCCGGCAGACCGAATCCGGTCACTGCCATGCCCACCCCGGCGCCGAACAGGGTGCCAAAGCTGTAGAAGCCATGCATCATCGGCAGCACCGTTTTATTCATCTCCCGCTCGATCGCCGCGCCTTCGACGTTAATAGCGACCTCTGCAGAGCCGAAGCTGGCGCCGAAGATAGCCAGACCGAAGGCGAACAGCGGGGCGGAAGTGACCCACAGCGCCAGGCTGAGCACCAGCATGCCAAGCACGGCGAAGGACATGGTGGTGCGGATGACCTTGCGGGTACCAAAGCGCTTCACCAGCCACGCCGAGCAGAGAATACCGCTCATCGACCCCACCGACAGACCAAACAGCACCACGCCCATCTCTGCGGTGGATAGCGCCAACAGATCGCGGATCGCCGGCGTGCGGGTGGCCCAGGAGGCCATTAACAAGCCGGGGATGAAAAAGAACATAAACAGCGCCCATAGCCGAAGCTGTAGCGCTCTGCGCGAGGATTGCGTCGTCATCCGTAAACGCCTTAAAGGAGAAGAGTGAAGACAACAGTAGCAAGTATGTGTACATTTGTACATAAACCGGAAGAGGAAAATCATGGCCCGTAGACCAAACGATCCGCAGCGCCGCGAGCGCATCCTGCAGGCGACGCTGGATACCATCGCGGCGCACGGCATCCATGCGGTGACGCACCGTAAAATCGCCACCTGCGCGAATGTGCCGCTGGGATCGCTGACCTACTATTTCAGCGGCATTGAGGCGTTAATTGAGGAGGCGTTCAGCCTGTTTACCGCCGAGATGTCGGCGCAGTATCAGCAAGGCTTCGTCGGGGTAACGAACCGGGAACAAGCCTGCGATGCCATCGCGGATCTGATCTTCAGCGCCCAGGTGACCACGGCGCGCAATATGGAGCTGATGTACCAGCTGTACGCGTTCTGCAGCAGTCAGCCGGCGCTGAAGGCGGTGATGCAGAACTGGATGCGGCGCAGCCAGCAGACGCTGGAGCAGTGGTTCGCCCCCGATACCGCCCGCGGCCTCGACGCCTTTATTGAAGGGATGACCTTGCACTTTGTCACCGACCGCGCGCCGCTGTCGAAGGCGGCAATCCGCATGATGGTCGGGCAGCTGGCGGGGGAGAGGGCGCAGGAAGAGGGGCGCTGAAGCGGCGTTTCACCCGGAATGGCTAAACGCAGGCAACAAAAAACCCATCAACCTTGAACCGAAGTGGCGGGGTTGATGGGCTCCACAAAATGGGGACATCAAAGAAAAGCAGTGGCATTACTTATGACTGATGCCCTGAGAAAAAGTTCTGCCTGTGACGGCTTTTTTCTCAAAAAATTATTGTAGCCCTGGCCAGATGATCACGATGAGCGTCCCGGCAAGGGTAAGCAGCACGTTGGCGATGGCGTAGGTGCCTGCGTAGCCGAGCGCTGGAATATTGCTGCGCGCGGTATCGCTGATGATCTCCATCGCCGGGGCGCAGGTGCGGGCCCCCATCATGGCGCCGAACAGCATCGCCCGGTTCATGCGCAGCACGTAGGCGCCGAACAGGAAGCAGATCACCACCGGCACCAGGCTGACGATAAGCCCTGCCGCCAGCATCTGGCCGCCGACGGCGCCCAGCCCGTTATTGATCCCGGCCCCGGCGCTGAGACCGACCCCGGCCATAAACACCATCAGACCAAACTCTTTCACCATGTTCAGCGCCCCCTGCGGGATATAGCCGAAGGTTGGGTGGTTGGCGCGGAGGAAGCCAAGCATGATGCCGGCGAACAGCAGGCCGGCGGCGTTGCCGATGCCGAAGCTGAAGGAGCTGAACTGGAAGGTGATCATGCCGATCATCAGGCCAACGATAAAGAAGGCGCAGAAGGCCAGCAGATCGGTCACCTGGCTGTGAATGGAGATAAAGCCGATGCGGTCGGCCACGGTTTTTACGCGGCGGGCGTCGCCGCTGACCTGCAGCACGTCGCCTTTGTTCAGTACGACGTTATCGTCGATAGGCATCTCGATCTGGCTGCGAATAACCCGGTTTAAGAAGCAGCCGTGGTCGGTAAGCTTGAGCTGCGCCAGGCGGCGGCCGACGGCGTTGTGGTTTTTGACCACAATCTCTTCAGTGACGATGCGCATGTCGAGCAGATCGCGGTCGAACACCTCTTTACCGTTGCGGAAGCTCGGGTCGAGGCGGGCGTGGGCGTCCGGGTAACCCACCAGCGCAATATCGTCACCCATCTGCAGCACCGCGTCGCCGTCCGGGTTGGCCAGAATGCCGTTGCGACGAATGCGTTCAATATAGCAGCCGGTCTGGCGGTAAATACCCAGTTCGCGCAGATTTTTGCCATCCGCCCAGGCCACCAGCTCCGGGCCGACGCGGTAGGCGCGGATCACCGGCAGGTAGACTTTACGTTTGGAATCGGTATCGAGGCCGCGCTCGCGGGCGATTTGCTGGGCGCTGGTCTGCAGATCCTGATGCTGCAGCTTGGGCATATAGCGGGCGCCGACGATCAGGCTCACCAGACCAACCAGATAGGTCAGGGCATAGCCGAGGCTCAGATGGTCAAGCGACTGCGCCAGCTGATCGCTGGGCAGGCCGAAATGGCGCAGGGTGTCGCCCGCGCCCACCAGCACCGGGGTGGAGGTCATGGCGCCTGCCAGCATACCGGCGGTGAGCCCGATATCCCAGCCGAACACTTTACCCAGCATCATGGCGATCAGCATCGCGCTGCCGACCATCACCAGCGCCAGCATCAGGTAGTTTTTCCCGTCGCGGAAAAAAATAGAAAAAAAGTTGGGCCCGGCTTCTACGCCAACGCAAAATATAAACAGCATAAAGCCGAGATTAAGGGCATCGGTGTTAATCGCGAAATGCTGCTGGCCTAATAATAGAGAAACGACTAAAACGCCAATGGAATTACCAAGCTGTACTGAGCCGAGACGCAGTTTTCCCAGGCATAGTCCTAATGCAAGTACAACGAATAATAACAGGATGTAATTCCCGTTTAACAAATCTGCGACGTTTATATTCACGAAAGCCAACTTCTCATTTACTAGTAAGTTGTTGAAGGAAATGGTTATTTGGTCTAAGGTTGCTCAGGCGTTCGCGTTGTCGCGAACCTATTCTGGCACCCTGTTATAACCAGCAAAAATATACCGCTAGTTTAATCCTTCCTGGATGCGGCGGCTAGTGACAATCGTTTTTAGGCTGGTAGGGGAGTTATTGGCATGGATTGCCGAAATGCTTTATCTGACTGGGCGACGTGGACGTGAGTTAGAGGCAACATCAGGAGGATACGGTGAAATCTGAGCGTAGTTGGGCCGGCATTATCTGTGGCTTCGTTCTGTTCATTGTGGTGTGCTTATCGTTGTTGTTACATATGAAAGGGGCATTTCGCGCCAGCGGCAACCCGGAGCTGGGCCTGCTCTTCTTTTTGCTGCCAGGGGCGGCGGCGAGCTGTCTCTCTCCCGGACGGCGGGTGCTGCGTCCTTTGCTCGGCGCGATACTGGCGGCGCCGGTCTGCATGGTGACGATGCGGCTGTTCTTCGTGACCCACCGGACGTTCTGGCAGGAGATGGCGTGGGTGTTGAGCGCCGTGTTCTGGTGCGCGCTTGGGGCATTGTGCTTTTTGTTTATCTGCGCCTGGCTTGATACCTGGCGCAGTCATTCATCGAGCAAATAAATTGACTCAGGCAAACAGGCCGAGATTCTCTTTTGCCCAGGCTTCAAAATCGGTGCAGCCGCCGATGTGTTTCTGGTCGACGAAAATCTGCGGCACGGTTTCAACCGGTTTGCCAACGGTTTTTTCCAGGTCAGCTTTGCTGATGCCTTCGGCATGAATATCCACGTAGCGGTAGTTGAAATCATCACGCTCGTTGGTCAGTTTTTCTGCCAGTTCTTTAGCGCGAACGCAGTAAGGGCAGCCTGGACGACCAAAAATAACGGTAAACATTGCTTCTCTCCTTAAACCTCAGCCGGATGGCGAATGGCGCTTATGATGCCTGGAACGGGCGGGGAGGGAAAGAAGGTTCTGCCTTTTACTTCGATGGTTTACGGCTATGTTTGATAAATGTCGGACTGTCAAAACCCGTATACTGGCCCGACGGCGCGGTGGAATTGGCTGGCGCGCCGCGTTTATCAACCGGAGAGGCGTGATGCGAAAATTTGCCCCATTGCCGAAAAGCATACTGCTGGTTGAGCTCCTCGGGATGGGGCTGTTAACCCTCGCCTGGCTCTCCCTTAACCAGTATGTCCAGCTGCCTGCGCCCATTGCCAGCCCGACCGCGGCGCTGGTGATGCTCTTTGCCGGGATCGTGCTGATGATCCCCGCCGCCCTCGTCGTGATGTGGCGGATGGCGCAGATCGTGGCCCCGCAGTTAACGCACTCTCCAAAGCCTGAATCCTTGTCTGACAGAGAAAAACGTAATGACGCCGACCATTGAGCTGCTGCGCAGCCACCGTTCCATCCGCCACTTCACCGATGCCCCCGTGAGCGACGAACAGCGCGCAGAGATTATCGCCAGCGCGCAAGCGGCATCTACCTCTAGTTTTTTACAGTGCACCTCCATCATCCGTATTACTGACCCGGCCCTGCGTGAACGTTTGGTCCCGCTGACCGGCGGCCAGCAGCACGTCGCCCAGGCGGCGGAGTTTTGGGTCTTCTGCGCCGACTTTAATCGCCACCTGCAGATCTGCCCGCAGGCGCAGCTGGGGCTGGCGGAACAGCTGCTGATCGGCGTTGTCGATACGGCGCTGCTGGCGCAAAACGCGTTGACCGCCGCCGAGTCCCTCGGACTAGGGGGCGTCTATATCGGCGGGTTGCGCAACAGCATTGAGGCCGTCACAGAGCTGCTGGAGCTGCCGCAGCACGTCCTGCCGCTGTTCGGTCTTTGCCTTGGCTGGCCGGCGGATAACCCGGATATCAAGCCGCGGATGCCGGCGGCCATGCTGGTGCATGAGAACCGCTATCAGCCGCTGGATAACGCGCTGCTGGCGGAGTATGACGAACAGCTGGCGCACTATTATCTGTCGCGCGGCAGCAACGCCCGCCGCGATACCTGGAGCGACCATATCCGGCGCACTATCGTGAAAGAGAGTCGTCCGTTTATTCTTGACTATCTGCATAAGCAGGGGTGGGCAACGCGCTGATTACGTGTACACTGCTGCTCCGGCCAGGTGATATCCGCCGCCGGCCGCAGGAAAGGTGAAAATGTGTTCGATAGCTGAGGCCCGCCAGAGCGGGTCTTTTCGCAGAGGTGCAGGATGAAAATTGCCATATTATCCCGGGATGGAACGCTTTATTCATGTCGGCGCCTGCGCGAAGCAGCGCAACAGCGCGGTCATCAGATCGAGATCCTCGATCCGCTTTCCTGTTATATGAACGTCAGCCCGGTGGCCTCGTCGATCCACTACAAAGGGCGTCAGCTGCCGCACTTTGATGCGGTGATCCCGCGCATTGGCTCGGCGATCACCTACTATGGCACCGCGGCCCTGCGCCAGTTTGAGCTCCTGGGAAGCTATCCGCTGAACGAATCGGTCGCTATTACCCGCGCTCGCGATAAGCTGCGCTCGCTGCAGCTGCTGGCGCGCCAGGGCATCGATCTGCCATTGACCGGCATCGCTCACTCTCCGGATGACACCAGCGATCTGATCGCCATGGTGGGCGGCGCGCCGCTGGTGGTGAAGCTGGTGGAAGGCACCCAGGGGATCGGCGTGGTGCTGGCGGAGACCCGCCAGGCGGCGGAGAGCGTGATCGACGCCTTTCGCGGACTGAACGCTCATATTCTGGTGCAGGAATACATTGCCGAAGCGAAAGGGTGCGATATCCGCTGCCTGGTGGTCGGCAATGAGGTGGTGGCGGCGATCGAGCGGCGGGCGAAAGAGGGGGATTTCCGCTCTAACCTGCACCGCGGCGGCATGGCCACGGTGGCGCAGATTAGCGACGAGGAGCGGGCCATTGCCATCAAGGCAACGCAAACTCTCGGGCTGGACGCCGCCGGTGTCGATATTTTACGCGCCGCCCGCGGGCCGCTGGTGATGGAGGTGAATGCCTCGCCGGGGCTGGAAGGGGTGGAAACCACCACCGGCGTGGATGTCGCCGGCAAGATGATCGCCTGGATCGAGCGCCAGGCGACGCCGGAATTCTGTTTGAAAATAGGCGGCTAACCGCCGGATGCAAGACGGCCATGGTATGCGGCGCTTTTTTTGCGTAAGCTATGGCGTCGTTTTTCCACTGTAAGAGGTCACAGGCACTATGGATTCACTGGTCGTTCCAGGTCTGGATACGCTACGTCGCTGGCTGGACGAGATCGGCATCAGCTTTTTTGAGTGCGATTCCTGTCAGGCATTGCACCTGCCGCATATGCAGAATTTCGACGGTATTTTTGATGCCAAAATTGACCTGGTGGACAACGTGGTGCTCTTTTCCGCCCTGGCGGAGGTGAAGCCGTCTGCCCTGCTGGCGCTGTCGGCGGATCTCTCGGCCATCAACGCCAGCTCGTTAACCGTGAAGGCGTTTATCGACATTCAGGACGATAATTTGCCCAAGCTAGTGGTTTGCCAGTCGCTGTCTATCGGCCCAGGGGTGACCATGGAGCAGTTCGCCTGGTTCTTCCGCCAAAGCGAAGAGCAGATCTCGATGGTAATCCTCGAAGCCGGCGCAAATCAGCTGCTGTACAAAGGCGAAGAAGAAGAGCCTGCGGCGGAAAACGTGCAATACCATTTTCTTCACTAAACCTGCCTAAAATTAGCGCAGCCACTACCGCAGCGGCTGCGTATTACCCGCTTTTATTCTGCATTTAACCTTTCTTTAAAGCATTATTCACCGCCATTCAGGCCGTTTTGGCTTATCACGTAGACCGTTATTGCATAAAAATTTGATAAAAGGCGTTTTTTTACCTGGGCTATAGCCTCTTATTCTGGCTACAGTTATTCTGGCGATGCTTCCAGTTGCGAGCAACCACTCCGGGAGAGATCCGCTCTCCTTTTCTCAGGCAATGAAAAAATATGCATGATTTTTGCATGCGTAGAAATGCGTATATTTGAGCCCGTAAGTTAACGGGCGTTGAGAAGGAAAAGAGATATGACCGCCTTTGGTAAAAAATGGTTAACAGGTCTGGTTACGGGTGCGCTGATGGCCGTCTCTGCCGGTTCGCTCGCCGCCGAACAAAAAACCCTGCATGTTTATAACTGGTCTGATTATATCGCGCCGGACACGGTAGCGAATTTCGAAAAAGAGACCGGGATTAAAGTGGTGTATGACGTTTTTGATTCCAACGAAGTGCTGGAAGGCAAATTAATGGCGGGTAGCACCGGTTTCGACCTGGTGGTGCCGTCGGCAAGCTTCCTCGAACGCCAGCTGGCGGCGGGCGTGTTCCAGCCGCTGGATAAAAGTAAGCTGCCCAACTGGAAGAACCTTGACCCCGAAGTGCTGAAGCTGGTCGCCAAGCATGACCCGGAGAATAAATACGCCATGCCTTACCTGTGGGCGACGACGGGCATTGGCTACAACGTGGATAAGGTGAAAGCCGTTCTCGGCAAAGATGCGCCGGTGGACAGCTGGGATCTGGTGCTGAAGCCGGAGAACCTCGAAAAACTGAAAAGCTGCGGCGTCTCCTTCCTCGACGCGCCGGAAGAGATTTTCGCCACCGTGCTGAACTACCTCGGCAAAGATCCGAACAGCAGCAAAGCGGATGATTACACCGGCCCGGCGACCGATCTGCTGCTGAAGCTGCGGCCGAACATTCGCTACTTCCACTCTTCGCAATATATTAACGACCTTGCCAATGGCGACATCTGCGTGGCGATCGGCTGGGCAGGGGACGTCTGGCAGGCGGCCAACCGCGCGAAAGAGGCGAAGAACGGCGTCAATGTCTCCTACTTTATTCCGAAGGAAGGCGCGCTGGCGTTCTTTGACGTCTTTGCCATGCCGGCCGACGCGAAGAATAAAGATGAAGCCTATCAGTTCCTTAACTATCTGATGCGTCCGGACGTCATCGCCAAAATCAGCGACCAGGTGTTCTACGCCAACGGCAACAAGGCTTCCACGCCGCTGGTCAGCGAGACTATCCGTAACAACCCGGCGATTTATCCGCCAGCGGATGTGTTCGCCAAACTGTTCACGCTGAAGGTGCAGGATCCGAAGATTGACCGCGTGCGCACCCGCGCGTGGACCAAAGTGAAGAGCGGCAAATAATTCCTGACGGCCCGTCGAATACGGGCCAAATCAGATCTGCACTCGCCGGGAAATAGCAGCGCGCCCGGCGAGCAGAAGCACCAGGATGGTGCAAATGCACTGTTAAGCACGAAGTATGGCACCGGACCATATGGTGATCGTTTTTTTGCCGGAGAGCACCCGATTGAACGACGTAATGCCCCGCCCACAGGCGAAAGCCCCAAAAGCGCTGACCCCGCTACTGGAAATCCGTAACTTAACCAAGTCGTTTGATGGCCAGCATGCGGTCGACGACGTCAGTCTCACTATCTACAAAGGCGAAATTTTTGCTCTGCTGGGCGCGTCAGGCTGCGGGAAATCGACGCTGCTACGCATGCTGGCGGGCTTTGAACAACCGACCGCCGGGCAGATTATGCTCGACGGCGTGGATCTGGCGCGCGTGCCGCCCTATCAGCGGCCTATTAATATGATGTTCCAGTCCTATGCCCTGTTTCCCCATATGACCGTTGAGCAGAATATTGCCTTCGGCCTGAAGCAGGACCGCCTGCCTAAGGCGGAAATCACCGCCCGGGTGCAGGAGATGCTGGCCCTGGTACATATGCAGGAGTTTGCCAAACGTAAGCCGCACCAACTCTCAGGCGGCCAGCGGCAGCGCGTCGCGTTGGCGCGCAGCCTGGCGAAACGGCCCAAGCTGCTGCTGCTTGATGAACCGATGGGGGCGCTGGATAAAAAGCTGCGCGATCGCATGCAGCTCGAGGTGGTGGATATTCTTGAGCGCGTTGGCGTGACCTGCGTGATGGTGACCCACGATCAGGAAGAGGCGATGACCATGGCGGGCCGTATCGCCATCATGAATCGCGGCAAGTTTGTGCAGATTGGCGAACCGGAAGAGATTTACGAGCACCCGACCACCCGCTACAGCGCCGAGTTTATCGGCTCGGTGAACGTCTTTGAAGGGCTGGTGAAGGAGCGTCTGGAAGACGGTCTGGTGCTAAGCTCTCCGGGACTGATGCATCCGCTGAAGGTCGACCCCGACGCCTCGGTGGTGGACAACGTGCCGGTCTGGGTGGCGCTGCGTCCGGAGAAGATCATGCTGTGCGATGAACCGCCGGCGGACGGCTACAATTTTGCCGTCGGCGAGGTGATTCATATCGCCTATCTGGGGGATCTCTCTATCTATCATGTGCGCCTGCAAAGCGGGCAGATGATCAGCGCCCAGCTGCAGAATGAACACCGCCATCGGAAAGGGACGCCCACCTGGGGCGATGAGGTGCGTTTATGCTGGGATGCTGACAGCTGCGTTGTGCTGACGGTGTGAGGAGAGGGCGATGAATACCGTTGAATCCCCGTCAGGGGCGAAAAAACCGGGCGGCTTCGCGCTGTGGGCGGCGCGCCTGCAGATGGCGCATGGCCGCAAGCTGGTGATTGCGCTGCCCTATCTGTGGCTGATCCTGTTGTTTATGCTACCGTTCCTGATCGTGTTCAAGATAAGTCTTGCCGAGATGGCGCGGGCGATCCCTCCCTACACCGAGCTAATGGAGTGGGCGGACGGCCAGTTGACGCTGACGCTTAACTTTGCCAACTTCCTGCAGTTGACTGACGATCCGCTCTATTTTGAAGCTTATCTCCAGTCGCTGCAGGTGGCGGGTATCTCGACGATCTGCTGCCTGCTGCTGGGCTATCCGCTGGCCTGGGCGGTGGCGCACAGCAAGCCGTCGACGCGTAATATTCTGCTGCTGTTGGTGATCCTCCCGTCGTGGACCTCGTTTTTGATCCGCGTCTATGCCTGGATGGGGCTGCTGAAGAGCAACGGGGTGTTGAATAACTTCCTGCTGTGGTTAGGGGTTATCGATCAGCCGCTGGAGATCCTGCACACCAACCTGGCGGTGTACATCGGTATCGTGTATGCCTATCTGCCGTTTATGGTGCTGCCTATCTACACCGCGCTGACCCGCATCGACTATTCGCTGGTGGAGGCCTCGCTGGATCTCGGCGCCCGGCCGCTGAAGACCTTCTTCCAGGTGATCGTCCCGCTCACCAAAGGCGGCATTATCGCCGGCTCCATGCTGGTGTTTATCCCGGCGGTCGGCGAGTTCGTGATCCCGGAACTGCTGGGCGGGCCGGACAGCATCATGATTGGCCGCGTGCTGTGGCAGGAGTTCTTTAACAACCGCGACTGGCCGGTCGCCTCGGCGGTGGCGATTGTCATGCTGCTGTTGCTGATCGTGCCGATCATGTGGTTCCACAAGCACCAGCAAAAACAGATAGGAGAGCAGGGATGAACGACTTGCCGGTAGTACGCTCGCCGTGGCGCATTCTGATCCTCGTGCTCGGATTCACCTTCCTCTACGCCCCGATGCTGATGCTGGTGATCTACTCGTTCAACAGCTCGAAGCTGGTAACGGTCTGGGCCGGATGGTCGACGCGCTGGTATAGCGAACTGTTCCACGATGATGCGATGATGAGCGCGGTAGGATTGAGCCTGACCATCGCCGCCTGCGCGGCGACGGCGGCGGCGATCCTCGGTACCATCGCCGCGGTGGTGATGGTGCGCTTTGGGCGTTTTCGCGGCTCCAACGGCTTCGCGTTTATGATCACCGCGCCGCTGGTCATGCCGGACGTGATCACCGGTCTCTCGCTGCTGCTGCTGTTCGTGGCGCTGGGACATGCTATCGGCTGGCCGTCGGACCGCGGCATGTTGACCATCTGGCTGGCGCATGTCACCTTCTGTACCGCCTACGTGGCGGTGGTGATCTCCTCGCGCCTGCGCGAGCTGGACCACTCCATTGAAGAGGCGGCGATGGATCTTGGCGCTGCGCCGCTGAAGGTCTTCTTCGTCATCACGCTGCCGATGATTATGCCAGCGGTGATCTCCGGCTGGCTGCTGGCCTTCACGCTGTCGCTGGATGACCTGGTGATCGCCAGCTTTGTCTCCGGTCCCGGGGCCACGACCTTGCCGATGCTGGTCTTCTCCAGCGTGCGCATGGGGGTCAACCCGGAGATCAACGCCCTGGCGACGCTCATCCTCGGCGTGGTCGGTATTGTTGGTTTTATCGCCTGGTATTTGATGGCCCGCGCAGAAAAGCAGCGAGTGCGCGATATCCAGCGTGCAAGACAAGGCTGAACCACCTAAAATCGGTACAGCAGCCTCCGGTCGGCGCCACCCTGTGGCGCCGTTTTCATGGAAGACATTACGTTGGGATTGTTTACGAAAACTCGCTCATCGCATGCCCGCCTTAACGTCCCTGCGCTGGTGCAGGTGGCGGCCTTTGCTATTATTTTGATTCGTGGCCTGGATCTGCTGATGATCCTTAATCTGTTGGGCCTGCAGGGGCTGAACGAATTCATACACCGCAGCGTTCAGACCTGGAACTTGACGCTGGTCTTCCTCGGCAGCCTGGCGCTGGTGTTTATCGAAATCTGGTGCGCCTTCTCGCTGGTGAAAGGGCGCAACTGGGCGCGCTGGATCTATCTGCTGACGCAGATTATCGCTGCCGGCTACCTGTGGGCGGCGTCGCTGGGCTACGGGTATCCGGAGCTGTTCAGCATTCCCGGGGAATCAAAACGAGAAATTTTCCACTCGCTGGTGATGCAAAAACTGCCGGATCTGCTGGTTCTGACGCTGCTGTTCGTGCCGGCGAACTGCCGTCGCTTTTTCCGCCTGCAATAACGGTGATACAATCCCCGCCCCTGGATTTTTGAAGGTCAATTATGCATTGCGCACTCTACGACGCCGGCCGTTGCCGCTCCTGTCAATGGCTGGAGCGGCCGGTCCCGCAACAGCTCGCCGATAAAATGGCCGATCTGCGCACGCTGCTGGCGGCGATCCCGGTCGCAGCCTGGGGCGAGCCGGTCAGCGGGCCGGAGGCGGCTTTCCGTAACAAGGCTAAAATGGTGGTCAGCGGCAGCGTTGAGCGTCCGCTGCTGGGGATGCTGCACCGCGATGGCACTCCGGTGGACCTCACCGACTGCCCGCTCTATCCCGCCGAGTTTGCCCCGGTTTTTGCTGCCCTGAAGCCCTTTATCGCCCGCGCCGGGTTAACACCTTACAACGTCGCGCGCAAACGCGGGGAGCTGAAATACCTGCTGCTGACCGCCAGCCAGCAGGGGGAGATGATGCTGCGCTTCGTGCTGCGCTCAGAGGCCAAGGTGGCTCAGCTGCGCGCCGCGCTGCCGTGGCTACAGGCACAGCTGCCGCAGCTCAGCGTGATTACGGCGAATATCCAGCCGGTGCATATGGCAATCATGGAAGGCGAGCAGGAGATCTTCTTCACCGAACAGCAGGCGCTGGGGGAGGTCTTTAATGAGGTGCCGCTGTGGATCCGCCCGCAAAGCTTCTTTCAGACCAATCCGGCGGTAGCCAGCCGGCTGTACGCCACGGCCCGCGACTGGGTGCGCGCGCTGCCGGTCCAGCATATGTGGGATCTGTTTTGCGGCGTTGGGGGATTTGGCCTGCACTGCGCGACGCCGACGATGCGCCTGACCGGTATCGAGATCGCCCCGGAAGCCATCGCCTGCGCCAGACAGTCAGCCGCGCAGCTGGGGCTCAGCAATCTGCATTTTCAGGCGCTGGACTCCACGCAGTTCGCCACTCACGAAGCGGATGCCCCGCAGCTGGTGCTGGTTAACCCGCCGCGCCGCGGTATTGGCGCTGAACTATGCGACTATTTAAGCCGCATGGCGCCGCCCTATATTATCTATTCCAGCTGTAACGCCCGCACCATGGCGACCGATATCGCTCGTCTTAGCGGCTATCGCGTTGAGCGGGTCCAGCTGTTTGATATGTTCCCCCACACCGCCCACTACGAAGTGCTGACCCTGCTGGTCCGCGAAGTTTAAACAAAATGTGAAGGCTTTGCGCCGCTGAAATCGGGTAAGCTTGAGGCAGCATGTTTTGTTATTGGTGGGGGGAATCTAATGGCCAAAACCATTCTGCTGGTGGAAGATGACGAGGATATAGCCACGCTGCTGCGGCTCAATCTTCAGGATGAGGGCTATCAGATCGTCCATGAAGCCGACGGCGGCCAGGCCCTCGCCCGGCTGGAGACGCAGGTCTGGGATGCGGTGATCCTCGATTTGATGCTGCCCGGCGTCGATGGTCTGGAGATCTGCCGGCGTATCCGCCAGATGACCCGCTACCTGCCGGTGATTATCATCAGCGCTCGCACCAGCGAAATGCACCGCGTGCTGGGCCTGGAGATGGGCGCCGACGACTATCTGGCGAAGCCCTTTTCACTGCTGGAGCTTATCGCCCGCGTCAAAGCGCTGTTTCGTCGCCAGGAGGCGATGGGGCAGAATCTGCTGATGGACGCCGGGCGCCTGTCCTGCCATGGCCTGAGCATCGACCCGCTGTCGCGCGAAGTGAAGCTGCGCGGCGAGACGGTGGACCTCACGCCGCGTGAATTCGACCTGCTGTATTACTTCGCCCGCCACCCCGGGGAAGTGTTTTCCCGCCTGGCGCTGCTGGAGCAGGTCTGGGGATATCAGCACGAGGGCTATGAGCATACCGTCAATACCCATATCAACCGCCTGCGCAGTAAAATCGAACGTGACCCGGCCGAGCCGGACATCATTCTTACCGTCTGGGGAAAAGGCTATAAGTTCGCCCCGGTGACGCAAGAGGCCGCCCCGTGATCCGCCGCCTGAGCCTCAGCCAGCGTCTGGCGCTGGTGGTGGTTTCCCTGCTGATGCTATGCGCGGTGGCGGTATGCGCCGTCCAGTTACACAGCAGCGCGCAGTATGGCAACGCCATGGTGCAGCGTCTGTCGTCCGGGCTGGCTCAACAGATTGTCGCCCGCGAGCCGTTGCTGGACGCCCACGGCGAGGTCAACCGGCAAACCCTGAAGTCGCTGTTTGACCGACTGATGACCTTTAATCCCAGCGTGGAGCTCTATCTGCTGTCGCCGGATGGCGACCTGCTGGCCGATGCGGCGCCGCCGGGCCATATCCAGCGCCAGCGTATCGACATGGCGCCGGTGCAGGCTTTTCTCACCGGCAGTGCGTCGCCGGTGTATGGCGACGATCCGCGCAGTCCCGACGGACGAAAAGTCTTCAGCGCCGCCCCGCTGCGCGTCGACGGCCAACTGCGCGGCTACCTGTATATCATTTTGCAGGGGGAGACGTTTAATCAGCTGGCGGCCGACGCCTGGCAAAAAACGCTGTGGAGCATTGTTCTGTGGACGCTGCTGCTGGTGGCCCTGTTTGGCCTGCTGGCAGGGGGGCTGGCATGGTTCTGGGTCACCCGGCCGGTCCGCCTGCTCACCGCCCAGGTGGCGGCGAGCGGCCAGGACAGCATCAGCGCCATCAAAACCCTGGCGGCCCGCAGGCCGGAGCCCCGGCCTGGTAACGAGGTGGCGGTGCTCGAGAACCGCTTTATTGACCTTGCCCGGCAGATTGCCGATCAGTGGGATCGGCTGGCCGACAGCGATCGCCAGCGCCGTGAATTTGTGGCCAATATCTCTCACGATTTGCGCACGCCGCTGACTTCGCTGCTGGGGTATCTGGAAACGCTGACCCTGAAGGATGAATGGCTGACCGCCGAGGAGCGCAGGCAGTATCTCACCATCGCCCTGCGCCAGGGGAACAAAGTGCGCCATCTCTCGCAGCAGCTGTTTGAGCTGGCGCGACTGGAGCATGGCGGCATTAAGCCGCAGCGCGAGCGTTTCGCGATGGGGGAGCTGATTTCCGACGTGGCGCAGAAGTTTGAATTAACTGCCCGCACGCGCGAGGTGAACCTGCATATTGATGTACCGGGACCGCTGCCGCTGATTAACGCCGATGTGTCGATGATTGAGAGGGTGGTGACCAACCTGCTCGATAACGCGATGCGGCATACTCCCGTCGGCGGGGAGATCCGTCTGGCGGTCTGGCAGGAGAATCAACAGCTTCAGGTCGAAGTGGCAGACAACGGAGCGGGTGTCGATGCCGCGCTGCGCAACGATCTGTTCCAGCGGCCGTCGGCGTTGTCTACCCAGGCATCGCGGGAGGATCGCGGTGGGTTAGGGTTGCTGATTGTGAAACGAATGCTGGAGCTGCACGGGGGCGATATCAGACTGGTGGAGTCGGTAAGCGGGGCGCGGTTCAGGTTCTTCGTGCCACTTTGAGAAATCGCCGGGTGGCGGCTACGCCTTACCCGGCCAACGGGGAAGAGCGGTGGCCGGGTAAGCGCAGCGCCACCCGGCGAAAAAAGTTACTCCGGGAACCACTGGTTGCTGATTTTCTGGTAGGTACCGTCGGCCTTAATCGCTTTCAGCGCGGCGTTCAGTTTCTCCAGCAGCGCCTTGTTATCCGGGCGCACGGCAATGCCGAGTCCGGTGCCGAAGTATTGCGGGTCGGTCACTTTCGGCGTGGCTGCCCCCAGCTGCGGGTTAGTTTTCAGCCATTCGTTGACCACCGCGGTGTCGCCGAACACGCCGTCGATACGGCCATTTTTCAAATCGATAATCGCATTCTGGTAGCTGTCATAGGCGACGGTCTTCACCTCAGGATGCTTATCCTGCAGATATTTCTGGTGGGTGGTGCCGTTTTCCATGCCGATCCGTTTGCCTTTCAGGTCATCGAAAGAATGGAACGCATCTTTTTTGGCGATCACCAGCGCCGAGTTGGCGTAGTACGGGTCGGTGAAGGCCACCTGCTTGCTCCGCTCCGGCGTAATATCCATTCCGGAAATCACCGCATCATATTTCTTGAACTTCAGCGCCGGGATCAGGCTGTCAAACGCGTGGTTGGTAAAGGTACATTCTGCCTGCATTTGTTTGCACAGCGCGTGGGCCAGATCGATATCAAAGCCGACAATCTGATTATTAGCGTCCATCGATTCAAACGGCGGATAGGTTGCGGAGACGCCAAAGCTGATTTTTTCCGCGGCAGCGGCGCCGAACGCGAAAGAGGTGAGCAATGCAGCCAGAACTAACTTTTTCATCGTGGAACTCCCGTCTGTCAATCTTATGATTATTCACCGTGTCTGCGGCATAGAGTGACAATGCCATTAAATGAATTTATATGCAATAAAAATGATTAAGTTTTTTTATCTTCATAAAAAAAGGCGGACAGGTGTTAGACTTGTCCGCCTTGCTGTTTGCTTTTTATGCAATATGCTCAGGTGCTAGCTACGTCGCTCGAAGGCCAGCGCTTTGCGTTCCACCAGGCGCATCAGCAGCGTCAGCAGTCCATTAACGATGAGATAGATAATCCCGGCGGCGCCGAACACCATCACGTCGTAGGTGCGTCCATACAGCAGCTGGCCGTGGCCCATCACTTCCATCAGCGTGATGGTGTAGGCCAGAGAGGTACTCTTGAAAACCAGCACCACTTCGTTGGAATAGGACGATAGCGCACGCTTAAAGGCGTACGGCAGCAGGATCGCCAGAGTATCCTTTTTACTCATCCCCAGCGCGCTGCAGGACTGCCATTGCCCGTCGGGGATCGCCCGGATGGCGCCATAAAATAGCTGAGTGGTGTAGGCGGCGCTGTTGAGCGACAGAGCGATCAGGGCGCACAGCCACGGCTCGGAGATAAGATGCCACAGCCACGGATAATCCTGCAGCGAAGGAAACTGTCCCGGGCCGTAGTAGATCAGGAAGATCTGCACCAGCAGCGGCGTACCGGTAAACAAGGTGATATAGCCGCGCACTATCCATACCAGCCCCGGCGTCTTCAGGGTCAGGATAATGGTGAAGATCAGCGACAGGATCAGCGCCACGATAATCGACGCCACGGTCAGCGTCAGGCTGGTATGCAGTCCTTTCAGCAGTTCGGGTAAATAGTCGAGCATCAGCCTGGTCTCCGTTCGAAGCGCGTCGCACGCTGGTCAATCCGCTTAAGGATGTATTGACTCAACAGGGTGATGACGAGATAGATTGCCGCCGCAATGATATACCAGTTAAAGGGTTCCTGAGTGCGGGTGGCGATGCTTT
Organism: Klebsiella pneumoniae; assembly: GCF_000742135.1. Taxonomy (GTDB): domain Bacteria; phylum Pseudomonadota; class Gammaproteobacteria; order Enterobacterales; family Enterobacteriaceae; genus Klebsiella; species Klebsiella pneumoniae. The sequence continues at coordinate 1,500,780 of NZ_KN046818.1, forward strand.
TGGTCTGCAGCATCAGATCGTTGACGCTGATCAGGCTCACCAGCGCGGTGTCCTTCAGCAGCACCAGCCACTGGTTACCGAGGCCGGGCAGGGCATGGCGCCACATCTGCGGCATCACCAGACGGAAGAATATGGCCGCTTTCGACAGCCCCAGCGCCTGGCCGGACTCCCACTGGCCCTGCGGAACCGCTTTCAGCGCGCCGCGCAGCGTTTGCGAGGCGTAAGCGGCATACAGCAGCGACAGGGCGATCGCCCCGCAGAGGAACGGGCTGACGTCAAAGTTCTCAATCTGCATCTGCACCGGGATCTGCGTGAACCCGAGCGGGATGGTGAAACCGTCAGAGAGCGTCAGCAGCAGCTGGGAAGAGCCGAAATAGATAAACAGCACCACCAGAATTTCCGGTAGCCCGCGCAGGATGGTCACTATGCCGGTTGCAAGCCAGGCTACCGGGCGCCATTTCACTGACTCCAGTACCGCAAAGAGCATCGCCAGGACCAGGCCGATGACGAGCGCGCAAACGGCAAGGCCGACGGTCATCCCGGCGGCGCTTGCTAATGGAAAAATTTCGTTCATTCAGTCTTACTTCTGGAACCATTTGTTATAGATGGTCTGGTAAGTGCCGTCTTTCTTCACTTTTTCCAGCGCAGCGTTAAATTTCTGCTGCAGGTCGGTGTTGCCCTGACGTACGGCAATGCCCAGCCCGGTGCCGAAATAGGCTTTGTCGGTCACTTTATCGCCCACGGCCGCCAGCTTCGGATTGCTCTTCAGCCATTCGGTCACCACGGCGGTGTCGCCAAAGACCGCGTCGATACGACCGTTCTGCAGGTCCAGCTTCGCATTCTGGTAGCTGTCGTAAGGCACGGTAGTGATTTCCGGATGTTTATCGGTGATGAATTTCTGGTGGGTGGTGCCGTTCTGCACGCCCACTTTTTTGCCCTTCAGCTGGTCAATGCTGGTGAACTTACCCTGCTGGCCGACGAACAGCGCCGAGTTGTCATAATACGGGGTAGAGAACAGCACCTGCTTTTCACGCTCCGGCGTGATGTCCATCCCGGCCATGACCGCGTCGAAACGGCGGAATTTCAGTCCCGGGATCAGGCTGTCAAAGGCCTGATTGGTGAAGGTACAGGTGGCGTCGATCTCTTTACACAACGCGTTCGCCAGATCGACATCGAAACCGACGATCTGGTTGTTGGCGTCCACCAGCTCAAACGGAGGATAAGAGGCCTCGGTGGCGAAACGAATGGTCTGCGCGGCGGAAGCGGAGAGGCTCATGCCTGCGAGCAGGGCGGCAATCAGTACTTTTTTCATCGTCATTTCCCCGAAAAACATCAATGTGAAAGATAGTTTTTAAACGCGTCAGTTTGCGGATGCGTGAAGCAGGAGGCATCCCCTTGCTCGACGATATGGCCATTTTCCATATACACCACCCGGCTGGCCGTCTTGCGCGCCACTTCAACTTCGTGGGTGACGATAACCTGGGTAATGCCGGTTTCAGCCAGCTCGCGGATGATGCTGACGATCTGGGCAGTGATTTCCGGGTCGAGCGCCGCGGTAGGCTCATCGAACAGCAGAACCTGCGGCTCCATCATCAGCGCGCGGGCGATGGCCACCCGCTGTTGTTGGCCGCCGGATAAATGCAGCGGGTAACGATCGCTGTACGGCTTCAGACGCAGGCGCTCCAGCAGCTTCTCTGCGCGAGCCAGCGCCTGATCCTTGCTTAACCCCAGTACGCGACAGGGGGCCTCGATCAGGTTCTGCTGTACCGTCAGGTGCGGCCACAGGTTGTATTGCTGGAAGACCATGCCGACGTTCTGACGCAGTTCGCGAATTGCTTTATCGGACGGCGCTCTGGTGAAGTCGAATTGGTTGCCGGCGATGGATAACGAACCGGACCGCGGCATCTCCAGCAGGTTGAGTACGCGCAGCAGCGAGCTCTTCCCGGCACCGCTGGGGCCGAGCAGCACCAGCGTTTCCCCCTGCGGGCAATCCAGCGTGATGTCGAACAGCGCCTGGTGTGCGCCGTAGAAGCAATTAATGCCGTTTAGTTTAATACTCATCTGGGCAGTCTGATACGAATAGCTATTGAGGCCGCAAATACTACCTTTGGCAGAATAGTTATGCAATATTTATGCGTTAAAAGTTAAATCTAAACCACGTTTAGCTTTAAAGTTAGCACAAAATATGGCCTGGTGGGTGAGGGGGGCGCAAATGTCGGCATTCCTGGGGCGAATACCGACATTTTACCGGGGTTATCGTTTCAGCGGCGTCGCTTCAACTCCGGAATCAGCGTTTCTCCAGACTCTGTCGCAGCGTCCCGGCTGGCGCATGGCTGTTGTTGCCGAGATAGCGAACGTCATCGACGGCCCAGCACTGGCCTTCCTGGATCATCAGCACTTCATCTTTCCAGCTCTGGGTGCCCTGTTTCAGATCGACGCGCAGCGGAATATTGCGCGCATCGCGGTTCGGGATGGTGGAGGCGCTGGCGACCACGGCGCTGTCTGCCGGGGTGCTGCTGCTGGAGAACGGATTAGCCTGCAGTAATTTGCTGTTGGCGGGATCCTGGCGGGCGTCATTGAGTAACTGCGCCAGGCCGTCGCTCAGATAGGGGCGCAGCGCCGCCGGATCCTGAGTACGATTCTGGATCTGGGTGTCGTAGAATTTTTGCGCTACGTCGTCAGGGCCGCCTTCGACGCAGGGGCCGCTGCGGGTGCCATTATCTTTATAGGCCGGGGTGACGGTCGTACAGGCGCTGAGCGCCAGCGCGCAAGGGAGAAGTACAGCAAAAAGTTTGTAGCGCATGATGATTTCCTTATAAGCGAACTACGTTTTCAGTTTCCGTTAAAGCATAGCGTATAGCGTGCGGATTGTACTTGACGCAAAGAGCTAAGACCTTGATGTGGCTACAGCCTTAGGGCGGGAAATCGGCACGGGGATGACAGAATTCCGTCAGGCGCTAAAAGGCAGGGCAGTATAAAAATAAACTTAATTTTCCCGTGAACAAGAAATATTACCCCGTAAAATAGGGAAATGGCTCTTGAAAGATAAGGGTAATTATTTCTTATTATAGATGCGAGTGGCGACGTGCATTTTTTTATCCGTATTACCGGAGGAGGGGACAATGACGCCCCCCTTGTTCATTTGTTTTTTTAATCAGCTCTTCACGGGCATCGTTGGATGCGGTTTGACCAGTAGAGGAAATGGCGCCGATTTTGGTATATTGCGTATGGACTTTATCAAAAGCTGTTTTGTTAAAATTTCTGCGAAGACGGCATTGGCCGCTTAAAACAATGCTGTACCTGCCACTAAAGCTGCATATTTAATATTCTTAGCCCCTATTGTTTATCTCGCTATCATCATGCTCTTGTTTGCATTCACCAATGAATGATTCAGATTGAACTCACACTGCTTTTTGTAAGCAAAATGCTGCAATTTAATGACGGTTAGTTAACGCTTTTTAGCGAAAAGATGACGTATTTCGCAGTGCTGATGCTTGTTTTTTGAGCCGGTTACCCATCGGGAGCGGACCAGGCTATTTTCTTCGGTCGTTAGCTGAAAATCACCCTGAGAGGCCGGAGCTGAGGGGATAGGGCGCTGACAGACATTCCCGGTAACATGGTTTATCATATAGAAAAGCAGGGGCTGCGCCCATGGTCATGCAGGTCACCAGGGAGTTAAGATGTTAACAAATAAGCGAGAGCGCGCCCGGCAGCAGCGAGCCGCGTTGTGGGCCACCAGAGATAATGTCCAGCGCCATGCGCTGTCCATGAGTATGCCCTGGCTGGCCTTTGTCAATATCGCTTTTGCGTTAATGATTTTCTTCCGCAATTTGATCTTTACCTATTTTGATAAGAGGCTACTGACGCACCGGGCGGTTATTCCTTATATCGAATCGGCGTTGATTGCGGTTATTATCATTTCGGCCATTTTAGTGATTATTGCCCTCACGCCGCGACTGGCGCAGGGACGATATACGTTGAATATCATCACCGGGCTGCTGCTGGCGCTCAGTCTGTGCTGGTCCCTGAGTAATTATTGTTTTATTTTTTTCTGGACCTTGCCCTTTGCCTGGCCGCTGCTGGTGATATTAATGACTACCGGCCTCACCGCGCTGTATCACCATTGGCCCGGCATAACCGCTTTTATGCTGCCGCTGTGGGTGACCGCCTTGCTGGCGGGAATACAGCTCCACTATCACACCGAGATCCGCTTTTTGATCCTCTGGGCCATTTTTACCGCGATTTTGCTGTATGGCCGACGTATTTTGCAGCGCTGGTATGACGAAGCCTGGGATACCCACCAGGAGAATATGCAGCTTATTCAGCGGCTGGAAAGTATCGCCAACCAGGATGCCTTAACCGGAACCGCTAACCGTCGGGCGCTCAATGCTTACCTGGCGGCGATCTGGCAGCAAAAAACGCCGCTGGCGCTGATGATGATCGATGTCGATTATTTTAAGCGCTATAACGATCGCTATGGCCATCAGGCTGGTGATGAGTGCTTATCTTCTGTCGCGCAGGTGCTTAAAATGGCGGTCCGGGCGGAGGGCGATCTGGTGGCTCGCTACGGCGGCGAAGAGTTTGTCGTCGTGTTGCCCGGGGTGTCCTTAGCGCATGCCACCGCTATTGCCGAGCGCATTCAGCAGAAGATCCGCGAGGCAGGCCTACCGCACGCCGCTTCGGCGGTGGCGTCGGAGGTCACCGTGAGTATCGGGATCGTCGCCTCCGATGGCACGGTCCCGATAGAGACGCTGATCGCCCGGGCGGACAGTGCGCTGTATCAGGCGAAAAATAAAGGACGTAATCAATGGTCTTATTAACCCGGAGACGCTGCCGGGCAAGGGAGAAGGGATGAAACGGATGATGCGGATCGTGCTGCTGGCGCTGCTGCTGACCGGCTGCGCTGGGGAAAAGGGCATTATCGATCGCGACGGATACCAGCTGGACACCCGTCATCCGGCGCAGGCTGCCTATCCGCGAATAAAGGTGTTAGTGATCCACTATACGGCTGACAATTTTGATGTCTCGCTGGCCACGTTGACCGATAAAGAGGTCAGCTCCCACTATTTAATTCCTGAACAGCCCCCGCGTTATCAGCATAAACCGCGGATCTGGCAGCTGGTGCCGGAAGAGGATTTAGCCTGGCACGCCGGGGTAAGCTACTGGCGCGGCAGTACGCGCATTAACGATACCTCCATTGGCATTGAGCTGGAGAACCGCGGCTGGCAGAAGACGGCGGGCGTCAAAAGTTTTACCCCCTTTCATCCGGAACAGATTGCGGCTCTGATCCCGCTGGCGCGCGATATCATCGCCCGCTACCACATCGCGCCGCAGAATGTGGTCGCCCATGCGGATATCGCCCCGCAGCGCAAAGACGATCCGGGGCCGTTATTCCCCTGGCAACAGCTGGCGCAGCAGGGGATCGGCGCCTGGCCTGACGAGCAGCGGGTGGCCTTTTATCTGAACGGGCGGCCGGCCAGCGAGCCAGTGGACCCCGAAATCGTACTGGATTTGCTCTCGCGCTATGGCTATCAGGTGACGCCGGAGATGACCCCCGCGCAGAAGAAGCGGGTGATTATCGCCTTCCAGATGCACTTCCGTCCGCAGCGCTGGGATGGGGTAGCGGATGCGCAAACCGAAGCGATAGCCGAGGCGCTGTTAGAAAAATATGGCCAGGGTTAGCGGTGTAGTTTACCGTGGTCGCGAAGCCAGGCGGCGGTGCGCACGATGCCGTCGTCAAGCGTCACCACCGGCTGATAGCCCAGCTCGTCCTGCGCGCGGGTGATATCGAGCGTAAAATCAAAGTTAAGCTTGGAGACGCCGTAGTGGGTAAACGCGGGTTCTTTGGCGGTTTTATCGCCAAAGCGCTCCATGCTGCGGGCGATAATATCCAGCATCGGATAGGGAACTGAGCGGATCCGGCATTTGATACCGAGCTCGTCGATCAATTTCTGCACGATGCTCCGCAAGGTGCGCGGTTCGCCGTTGCTGATATTCCACGCGCGGGCGGAGGGAAGATGATCGCAGGCCGGCTGGCTCGCCAGCCACATCGCATGTACGGCGTTTTCATAATAGGTCATGTCGACCAGCGCGCTGCCGCCGCGCGGGAGCAGGACGCTGCCATAATGCTGCATCATTTGCGCCAGCCGGGGGATAAAGACTTTGTCGTGCGGCCCAAACAGGCTCTGCGGCCGCAGAATGGTAAAACGGGTATGCGGGTTGGCCTGCGCCAGCAGGTTGATCACCTCCTCGCTGGCCGCCTTGCTGCGGGCAAACTCGTTGGCGAAGCGGTGTGGACGGAAATCTTCTTGGATATCACGATGATGGTGATAATCAAAATAGAGCGATGGCGAAGAGATATGGACGAAATTGCGCACTCCCCATGCCACTGACCATTCGCCCAGACGACGGGTGGCGCGGACGTTAGCGAGATCGAAAGCCTGCTGAGTGCCCCATGGCGAGGTAAAGCTGGAGCAGTGCCATAGGGTATCGATACCGGCGAGCATCACTTTAGCCTGCGAAGAGACCAGCTCGGTTAAATCTGCCGGGATGAATTCCGCCCCCATTTTGCTCAGAAGCTTGCCCATCGCTTCGTTGCGCCCGGTCGCTCGCACGCTGATGCCCTTGTTGCGCAGATATTCCACTGCGTTGCGGCCTAATCCGCTGGTCGCACCGGTAACCAGTACCTTCATATCACTCTACTGTCCCAGAAAAGAATTTCGTGCGCATTTTTCCGTGATTCTCCCGACTATGCAATGAGAATCATGAAAGAATAACGCTTATCCTTCGACTCTGCCTGAGATTTGTTCGGCCAGCCGGGCGATGCGTTGCGCCATACCGCGGAAAATAAACAGGTGCGCCGGGATCATCAGCAGCCAGTAGATCAGGCCTGGCATACCGTGCGGGTGCCACCAGGCGCGCACGTCCAGTTCACGACGATCGCCTTTATCGTTAATGGTAAAGCTTAATCGGCCCAGCCCGGGCGCTTTCATACCGAATAGCAGGGTGAGCTGTTTTTCTTCCTCCACGATAATTACCTTCCAGCTGTCGACCGTATCGCCGGTTTGCAGATAAGCGCGCTGCGGCCGCCCTTTGGCCAGCCGGTGGCCGACCAGCAGATCCATCGCGCCGCGGGTTTTCCACAGCAGATTGCCGAAAAAATACCCCTCTTCACCGCCGATTTGGTTAACGACCTGCCACAGGGCCTGGCGGCTTGCCTGAGTGACGACGGTGCAACCTGCCTGCTTCGGATAGTAGCCGTACTCCGGTCGCCAGCGGGCGAAAGCCTGATCGTCGTAGCCCCAGTCGCTGGAGTTTACTAACTGCTCTTCTTCTTTCAGCGTGCGGCGAACCGCCTGATCGAAGGGGATCAGCGTTTGCGGGATCAACGCCCGCAGCGCCCGATCGTCAGCGATTAGATCGTGCTTCAGCCCCTGAATCAGCGCCTTGGCGATGGTCGGCGGCACCGAGGTGATGACATTGAGGAACCACACCGAGATCCAGCGCGTCGGCAGGGGAATGGGAATGAGCGGGCGATGTTTACCGCTGACGGCCATAAAGCGAATGAACTGCTGCTGATAGCTTAACACCTCCGGACCGGCGGCTTCGAAGACGCGGTGCATGTCGGAGGGATGATTCAGCAGCTCAACCAGGTCAACGAGCAGGTTTTCCAGCGCGACAGGGGTGGTACGCGAACGTACCCAGCGCGGAGGGGTTAGCACCGGCAGGTTATAAACCATGTCGCGCATCACCTCGAAGGCGGCGGAGCCGGCGCCGACGATAATCCCGGCCCGCAGCTCGGTCACCGGCACGCCCGACTCACGCAGGAGATCGCCGGTAATCTGACGAGCGCGCAGATGGTCGGACTGCTCCTGCGCCGGGGCCTGCAGCGAACTGAGAAATATCACCTGGCGCACTGATGACTGACGCAGGGCATCGCGCACATACGTCGCCACCCGCCGCTCATGGGCGATAAAATCACCGCCTTCGCCCATGCCGTGGACCAGATAATAAAGGGTATCGATACCGGTGAGTAGCGCAGGCAGGTCCTGCGGTTGATTGAGATCGACTGACCGGCAGGTAACGCCGGGCAAAGCGAGTTTTTGCAATCGGTCGATATGGCGTGCCGCCGCCAGCACTGGATAGCCCCGCGCGCTTAATGCGCGCACTAAATGCTGGCCAATATAGCCGCTGGCGCCGAGCACCAGAACTGATTGCGACACGCCTGACTCCTTAGCGTTGTAAAAAAGCCTGCCAGTGGGCGACCACCTCGCTCAGCTGCTGACGGTTGACATCCAGGTGAGTGACCAGACGGACAACAGGCGAGGCGTTAATCAATACCCCCTGCGCCTGCATAAACTTGCCGAGCGCCGGGGCCTGCTCTTCGCCGACGCGAACGAACAGCATGTTGGTATCGTTACGGGTGACGTCGGCGCCGATAGCGCGCAGCTGCTCCGCCATCCACGCGGCGTTGTCATGATCCTCCTGCAGGCGCTGCACGTTATTTTTCAGCGCGTACAGCCCGGCGGCGGCCAGGATGCCCGCCTGGCGCATCCCGCCACCGACCATTTTCCGCCAGCGGACGGCGCGGCGAATGTACGCCTCGCTGCCGAGCAGCAGCGAGCCTACCGGAGCGCCAAGCCCCTTTGACAGGCAGATGGTGAAGGAGTCGCAGTATTGGGCGATATCGCGTAACTCGCAGCCGTAGGCCACCACGGCGTTAAAGATGCGCGCGCCGTCGACGTGCAGCGCCAGATTGCGCTGGCGGGTAAACGCCCAGGCTTCCTGCAGATAGTCGCGCGGCAGCACCTTACCGTTATGGGTGTTTTCCAGGCTCAGCAGGCGGGTGGGGGCAAAATGGATATCGTCGGGTTTGATTTTCGCCGCCACTTTATCCAGCGGCAGCGAACCATCCGCCGCGGCGTCGATCGGCTGCGGCTGAATACTGCCGAGGACCGCCGCGCCGCCGGCTTCGTACAGATAGTTATGCGCCCCCTGGCCGACGATATACTCTTCGCCGCGCTGGCAATGGCTGAGCAGGCCAACGAGATTGGCCTGGGTGCCGGTGGGTAGAAATAGCGCCGCTTCTTTGCCGGCCAGGTCGGCGGCATAGCGCTGCAGTTCATTGACGGTAGGGTCGTCGCCATACACATCGTCCCCGACCGGGGCGGCCATCATGGCCTCCAGCATGGCGCGCCCGGGACGGGTAACGGTATCACTGCGTAAATCGATCACGGCTTTTCCTTGGTCTGGTTCAACGTATTGCTTCTGTTTTACCTGAGCCAGTTGGTTTTCGCCAGTTCGATGACCTCATCGCCGCGCCCGCTGATGATCGCCCGCAGCATATACAGGCTAAAGCCTTTGGCCTGCTCCAGCTTGATCTGCGGCGGGATCGCCAGTTCCTCTTTGGCGACGACGACGTCGACCAGCACCGGACCGTCGGTGCGGAAGGCGGTCTGCAGCGCTTCATCCACCTCGGAGGCTTTTTCAACGCGTATACCTTTGATACCACAGGCCTCGGCGATGCGGGCGAAGTTGGTATCGTGGAGCTCCGTACCGTCGGTGAGATAGCCCCCGGCCTTCATTTCCATCGCCACGAAGCCCAGCACGCTGTTGTTAAAGATGACAATCTTCACCGGCAGCTTCATCTGCGCCAGCGACAGAAAATCGCCCATCAGCATGCTGAACCCGCCGTCGCCGCACATGGCCACTACCTGCCGCTCCGGCGCAGTGGCCTTGGCGCCGATGGCCTGCGGCATGGCGTTGGCCATTGAGCCGTGGTTGAACGAGCCCAGCAGGCGGCGTTTACCATTCATTTTGAGATAGCGTGCCGCCCAGACGGTCGGGGTGCCGACATCACAGGTGAAAATGGCATCTTCATCGGCAAAATGACTGATCTGCTGCGCCAGATATTGCGGGTGAATGGCTTTATCGCTGGGTTTAGCCAGATCGTCGAGCCCTTTTCGCGCGTCGCGATAGTGCTCCAGCGCCTTATCGAGGAAGTGGCGATCGGTTTTCTCTTCCAGCAGCGGCAGCAGCGCCTTCAGCGTCGATTTAATATCGCCCACCAGCGCCATGTCGACCTTACTGTGTGCGCCGATGCTGCCGGGGTTGATGTCGATCTGGATAATTTTCGCGTCAGTTGGGTAGAAGGCGCGATAGGGGAACTGGGTGCCCAGCAGGATCAGGGTATCGGCGTTCATCATGGTGTGGAAGCCAGAAGAGAAGCCAATCAGCCCGGTCATGCCCACATCGTACGGGTTGTCGTACTCCACGTGCTCTTTGCCGCGCAGGGCGTGGACGATGGGGGCTTTAATTTTGGCTGCGAACTCCACCAGTTCCTGGTGGGCGCCGGCGCAACCGCTGCCGCACATGAGCGCGATATTGCTGGAGTAGCGAATAAGCTGCGCCAGCTTGCGCAGCTCTTCTTCCGCCGGGGTGACCGTCGGCAGCGGCGCATGATACCAGTGGCTGCTGGCGCTTTCCGGGGCGGCCTTCAGCGCCACATCGCCGGGTAGCACCACCACCGAGACGCCGCGGTTAATCACTGCCTTACGCATCGCCACTGCCAGCACCTGCGGGATCTGCTCCGGCGTGGAGACCAGTTCGCAGTAATGGCTGCACTCGCGGAACAGCTCCTGAGGATGGGTTTCCTGAAAATAGCCGCTGCCGATTTCGCTGGATGGGATGTGGGCGGCGATGGCCAGCACCGGGACATGGTTGCGATGACAGTCAAACAAACCGTTAATCAGATGCAGGTTGCCCGGTCCGCAGGAGCCGGCGCAGACCGCCAGCTCGCCGGTCAGCTGCGCTTCCGCGCCAGCGGCGAAAGCGGCGACCTCTTCGTGCCGGGTGGGCATCCAGTCGATGGTGCCCATGCGGTTAAGGCTATCGCTCAATCCATTGAGGGAATCTCCGGTGACGCCCCAGATACGTTTCACGCCGGCCTGTTCCAGCGTTTTGGCAATGTATGCCGCCACGGTCTGTTTCATGATCTCCATCTCCTTTTTTTGATAACGCCTTCAAGCTTAGATGAAACTAACCGCAATGTAACCGATTACCCCTGATTTTTTGCTGGTTTTATTCCTCTCCGGCTGCGCATACTCTGGAAGTACACAGGATGCAAAACAGGATGCACATCAAATGGTTAAAGGATTGTTAAACACAGTAAATCGCAGGCTGTCGCATGATGACGCCGGTAAACTCTTGTTACGACTTGCCGTCGGCGGCTTAATGCTTTTCCATGGAATCCATAAGCTGATAGATGGTGTGGATGGCATTAGCGGGATGCTGGCGGCGCAGGGATTGCCCGGGTTTATCGCCTACGGTGTGCTGGTGGGGGAAGGGGTCGCTCCCTGCTTGTTAATTCTCGGCGTCCTGACCCGCCCGGCGGCGTTGGTGCTGGCGTTCACCATGGTGGTGGCGTGGCTGATGGTCGGCTTAGATAAGACGTTTGCGCTTGATGCGGTGGGAGCGTGGGCCATTGAGAATCTGGTCTATTTCTTTGTTGGCGCACTGGCGATTGCGCTACTCGGCGCGGGGCGTTATTCGCTGGCCGGTCAGTCGGCCTGGCGGTAAAAATGCCTCATTCGTCCTGGGGCGTAAAGTCGATACTGTTGGCGATTTGCAATTTTTTCAGTCCGGGAAAGCGTTTATCTCATGTCGCCTGAGCGTTTATTGTCGCCAGGGATTTTCCCGGAGGCGGCGCATTGCGCCTTCTCCGGGCTACCAAATCGCACAGCGCTGTAGCCCCGGTAAGCGGTAGCGCCACCGGGGATTTTGACCTCAGGCGAGAACCAGATCGCTCTGCGGATGACAGGAGCAGGCCAGCACATAGCCGTCGGCGATTTCGGCGTCGGTCAGCGTCATGGTGCTGGTGACGCTGTACTTCCCGGAAACCACTTTGGTTTTGCAGCAGCCGCAGACGCCGGCGCGGCAGGCGACGGTCACCGGCACTTTATTGCTCTCCAGCGCGTCGAGCAGCGTAGTGCCCACCGGCGCGTAAAACTCGCGCGCCGGCTGCAGTTTAGTAAATTTCAGCCCGCTGGTGGCGGCCTCAGCCACCGGGGTGAAGAATTTTTCCTTAAAGAAGCGGGTGACGCCCAGGGCGGCAACATCCTGCTCGACCTTCTCCATATAAGGCGCCGGGCCGCAGGTCATCACGGTGCGGCTGGCTAAATCCGGCACGCTCTGCAGCAGCTCCCGGGTCAGACGGCCGGCGACAAAACCGTGCGTCGCGTTGTGCTCCGCTACCAGGGTGACCGGGTAGTTGCGCCACTCTTCGGCAAAGATTACATCTTCCGGCGAACGCACGTTATAAATCACCTGTACGTCGGCCTGCGGTCGATGCTTAGCCAGCCAGCGGCGCATCGCCATGATCGGTGTCACGCCGCAACCGGCGGCCAGCAGCAGGAATTTATCTTCCGCTTTATCGTCGCAGGTAAACTCGCCCATCGCATCGGACAGCCAAAGGTAATCGCCGCGTTTGACCTCGCGGGTCAACCACTGCGAACCCGTACCCTCGTCAATACGGCGAACGGTCAGCGTAATGTATTCGCTGACCCCCGGCGTCGAGGAGAGGGTATAGGCGCGCAGCGTTTCCGCCGAGTTACGCACGCTAACCAGAGCGTACTGGCCAGCGCGGTACGGATAGTAATCGTGGCACAGCAGCGAAAGGGTCCACACGTCCGGGGTTTCCTGGTGAATGTGGTGAACCTGCATCCGCCACGGGCACTGGGAGGTTGGCATAGTCATCAGGGACTCCTTAAGCGCTCAGCAGCTGCTGCATATCTTGTTCCACGGTGGTCACGGAACGCAGACCAAACTTCTCATTGAGGACCGCCAGCAGATCCGGGGTGAAGAAACCAGGCGCCGTCGGACCGGTGACGATGTTTTTCACACCCAGCGACAGCAGCGTCAGCAGGATGACGATCGCTTTCTGTTCGAACCAGGAGAGCACCAGCGACAGTGGCAGATCGTTGACGCCACAGCCCAGTTTCTCCGCCAGCGTGACCGCCAGAATAATCGCCGAGTAAGCGTCATTACACTGCCCGGCGTCGACCAGGCGCGGCAGCCCTTCGATATCGCCAAAGTCCAGTTTGTTGAAGCGGTATTTACCACAGGCCAGGGTCAGGATCAGGCAGTCATCCGGCACGCTGGTGGCGAAATCGGTGAAGTAGTTACGCTCCCCGCGGGCGCCGTCGCAGCCGCCGACGAGGAAGATATGGCGCAGTTTTTCACGACTGACCAGATCGATCAGCGTATCCGCCGCGCCAAGCAGGGTCTGACGGCCAAAGCCGACGGTGATCAGATGCGGGATTTCGCTGTACGGGAAGCCCGCCATCTGCTGCGCCTGGGCAATGACCGGGGAGAAGTCTTCACCTTCCAGATGGTTCACACCCGGCCAGCCGACGATGCTGCGAGTCCAGATGCGATCGTCGTAGGCGCCGACGGTCGGGTCGATGATGCAGTTAGAGGTCATCACGATGGGGCCCGGGAAGCGGGCGAACTCCACCTGCTGGTTTTGCCAGCCGCTGCCGTAGTTGCCAATCAGATGTTTGAATTTACGCAGCTCCGGATAGCCGTGAGCCGGCAGCATTTCGCCATGAGTATAGACGTTGACGCCGGTGCCTTCCGTCTGCTCCAGCAGGTTATACAGATCCTTCAGATCGTGGCCGGAGATCAGGATGCACTTCCCTTTGGTGGCTTTAACGTTGACCTGAGTCGGCGTCGGATGGCCGTATTTGGTCGTTTCACCGGCGTCGAGGATACTCATCACTTTGAAGTTCATCTGGCCGATTTCCATCGAACATTCGAGCAGCGCATTCATATCTGCAGGCCAGGTGCCCAGCCATGCCATGATTTTATGGTACTGGGCATAGATAGCGTTGTCGTACTGGCCGAGCACGTGGGCGTGCTCCATATAGGCCGCCGCACCCTTCAGACCGTACAGGCACAGCAGGCGCAGACCTAGAATATTCTCGCCGATGGCGGCTTTATCTTTATTCGGGGTATAGTCCGCCGCCTGACGCTGCAGGTCGCCCAGATCGTCGCTGACCAGCTGCAGGTCGGCGACCGGGCTGTCGACCGCGGCGCTGGCATCGATCGCCAGGCATTGCGCTTTCAGCGCCTCACGCAGGGCAATTGCCTGGCGGGCGTAGCCGACGATGCGCGGGGAATCGAAGTTAACGTTAGTCAGGGTGGAGAAGAAGGCGCGGGGGGCAAAGCTGTCGACCTGATGATCGATAATGCCATATTCGCGCGCTTTAAGCGCCCAGGCGGACAGGCCTTGCAGTGACGCAATCAGCAGATCCTGCAGGTCCGAGGTTTCCGCTGTTTTACCGCACATCCCCTGCGCGTAAGAGCAGCCGTTGCCGGCTGGGGTACGAATGGTTTGTTCACATTGCACACAAAACATGGTCACACCTTTAAAGTTATATTTGATATACATGTTTAAGGTTATGCCGCGCGGCAACGGGTGAAAAGGTATTTCTAAGACAACTTAAAGGGAGATTGATTTAGCGCAAATTTGGCGGCAGGAGGGCTGCCGCCAACGGGTGCTCAGGCGGTAAAAAAGGCGATCAGGATCGGGACCAGCAAACTAAGCAGAAAACCGTGCACGATGGCGGCAGGGACGATTTCGACGCCGCCGGAACGCTGCAGTACCGGTAAGGTGAAGTCCATCGAGGTGGCGCCGCACAGCCCCAGCGCCGTGGAGCGGCTGCGGCGAATAAGGCCCGGAATTAACATGATGGCCAGCAGCTCGCGACAGAGATCGTTAAAGAACGCCGCGCTACCGATGACCGGGCCAAAGGATTCGGTGAGTAAAATACCGGAGAGCGAATACCAGCCGAAACCGCTGGCCATTGCCAGACCGGTCTTTAACGGCAGACCGAGAATAAAGGCGTTAAGTATCCCGCCGAGTAATGAACTGGCCGTAACCACCACGGCGACGATCATTCCCCGGCGGTTAAGGACTATTTGTCGCAGACTCATTCCATTATTGCGTAATTGGATACCAACGAGGAACAGGAGAAAAATCAACGTATATTCGCTGGCTTCTGTCGCGTGCTGTAAAAAAGGCAGTCTGGTCAGACCGAGCAGAAAACCGAGCACGACCACACCGCACAGCTGCAGCGATTCCAGGGCCATGGCCAGGCGCGAGGGTAATTTCTCCTGACGATGCTGACTGCGCCATGGCATTTTACTTTCCAGCCACAGCAGTGCGGCGATATTACACAGTAAAATGATAACCACGCTCACCGCGGCGTAATGCAATATTGCCAGCAGGTTGCTGGCCAGATTGTCGAGGAACGCCAGGCTGATACCCATAAAAAAAAGGATTACATAGACAATCCAGCTGAGCATGCGGTTTATCAGCTTTAGCGCGGAGGAGTGACGAAGAGGCAGTAAATAGCCGACGACCAGCGGCAACAGAATAATAAAGAGTCCCGAAAACATGAACGATGCAGCCCTTGCATGATGAGAATAGCGCCCATGACACTACCCAAATCACCGGGCCGAGTAAAGCTGTCGCCAGAAAGAAAAAGCCCGGAGACCCGGGCTTTGAAAAGCGTTAATCGCGTTTTTCCAGCAGGGTGCGATACAGCACGCCGCCGAGGATCCCGCCGACGATTGGCATGACCCAGAACAGCCACAGCTGCTGCAGCGCCCAGCCGCCCTGGAAAATTGCCACCGCGGTGCTGCGCGCCGGGTTGACCGAGGTGTTGGTGACTGGAATGCTGATCAAATGGATGAGGGTCAGCGCCAGGCCGATGGCGATGGGGGCAAAGCCCGCCGGCGCATGTTTATCGGTCGCGCCATGAATAACCAGCAGGAAGCCGCAGGTCAGGACAATTTCAATGACGATAGCCGACAGCATAGAGAAGCCGCCCGGGGAGTGTTCGCCATAGCCGTTGGAGGCGAAGCCGCTGGCGGCGGCATCAAAGCCGGCTTTACCGCTGGCAACCACGTACAGCACCGCCGCGGCAATAATTCCGCCGACCACCTGAGCGATAATATAGCCAATGACCTCTTTTGCCGGAAAACGGCCGCCGGCCCACAGGCCTAAGGTGACCGCCGGGTTGAAATGCCCCCCGGAAATATGGCCGACCGCAAACGCCATGGTTAATACCGTTAAGCCAAATGCCAGCGCGACGCCGGCAAAACCAATACCCAGCTCGGGGAAAGCCGCGGCGAGCACGGCGCTACCGCAGCCGCCAAATACAAGCCAGAAGGTGCCGAAGCATTCGGCTGCTAATTTTCTGAACATAACCACCTCAATTAAATTGTTTACGCGCACGAGCGGACCGTGCCGGTCTTTATTTATCGTGATAAGGGATGACGATAAAAATAAAGCGGCGTTATTCTAGAGATAATCGCCATCCCGGAGCCAGTTAAATATATTGATATTATTTGATTTAGGGCAAGGTGAGTGGATTCCTTTTGCCAGTTTAGCCTTTCCTTTATCCATGGAAGATTATCAATAGTGTAGATCATAACGCCTGAAATAAAACTATTTTGTTTGATGAATAATCAACAGCCGGTAATAGGCGATAAGTGAGTAATTTTATGAATATATTTAATCCGCTGAATATGAGCCACGGATGCGATTAAGCAGAGTGTCATCTTGCCTCCGCCCTCGCTATACTGTTGATTACTGAAGGAGAGTGGTGGTGTAGCGGAGGGGATATGCTTCTTGAGCGCGTAGAAATCGTCGGTTTTCGCGGTATCAATCGTTTGTCGTTGATGCTGGAGCAAAATAACGTCCTGATCGGGGAGAACGCGTGGGGGAAGTCCAGTCTGCTTGATGCGCTGACCCTGCTTTTGTCGCCGGAGTTCGATCTTTATCACTTTGTTCGCGATGATTTCTGGTTTCCCCCGGGCGACATCCAGGGGCGCGAACACCATTTGCATATTATCCTGACCTTCCGCGAAACGGAGCCAGGCCGCCATCGGGTCCGGCGTTTCCGTCCGCTTCAGCGCTGCTGGGTGCCTTGCGATGACGGGTATCACCGGGTGTTCTATCGCCTGGAGGGCGAGCTCGCCGAAGATGACAGCGTGATGACCCTGCGGAGCTTTATCGATGGTGAAGGCGAAGCGTTGGTGCTGGAGGAGATTGATGAGCTGGCCCGACACCTGGTGCGTTTGATGCCGGTGCTGCGCCTGCGCGATGCGCGCTTTATGCGCCGCATCCATAACGGGACGGTACCGCACTCGCCGCAGATAGAGATCACCGCCCGTCAGCTGGATTTTCTCTCCCGCGAACTGGTCAGCCATCCGCAAAATTTATCGGACGGTCAGATCCGTCAGGGGCTATCGGCCATGGTGCAACTGCTTGAGCATTACTTTGCCGAGCAAAGCAGCGCTCAGACGCGGCATCGCCTGATGCGGCGGCGCTCCCATGATGAACAGCGCAGTTGGCGTTATCTGGATATTATCAACCGGATGATTGACAAGCCCGGCGGGCGCAGCCATCGGGTGATCCTGCTGGGGCTGTTTGCCACCCTTCTGCAGGCGAAAGGGACGGTGCGCCTCGATCGCGACGCGCGACCGCTGCTGTTGATTGAAGATCCCGAGACCCGTCTGCATCCGATCATGCTTTCCGTTGCCTGGCACCTGCTGAATTTGTTGCCGCTGCAGCGTGTGACCACCACCAACTCCGGAGAGCTGCTGTCCCTGACGCCGGTAGAGCAGGTCTGCCGGCTGGTGCGTGAGTCGACGCGGGTATCGGCGTGGCGGTTGGGGCCGGGCGGAATGAATGCCGAAGAGAGCCGGCGCATTGCTTTTCACATCCGCTTCAATCGCGCCTCATCGCTCTTCGCCCGCTGCTGGTTGCTGGTGGAGGGAGAGACGGAAACCTGGGTTATCAACGAACTGGCCCGGCAGTGCGGTCATCATTTTGATGCTGAAGGGGTTAAGGTGATCGAATTCGCCCAGTCCGGCCTGAAGCCATTGATCAAGTTTGCCCGCCGGATGGGGATCCAGTGGCACGTGCTGGTGGACGGCGATGAGGCGGGGAAAAAATATGCCGCGACGGTACGAGGTCTGCTTAATAACGATCGCGAGCTGGAGCGCGACCATCTGACCAGTCTGCCGGCGCTGGATATGGAACACTTTATGTATCGTCAGGGATTTGATGACGTTTATCATCGGGTGGCGCAGATCCCGGATAATGTCCCGATGAATATGCGGCGGGTGATCACCAAAGCCATCCATCGCTCATCCAAGCCGGACCTGGCGATTGAGGTGGCGATGGAGGCCGGCCGCCGTGGCGTGGACGCTGTGCCGACGCTGCTGAAGAAAATGTTCTCACGGGTGCTGTGGCTAGCCCGCGGTCGTGCCGATTAATCTCACCGCCGTCGTCATTTACGGCGGCACAAAGCTCTCCGGCAGCTAAACAAAACCTCATTGACGCGAAAAATGGGTGTCCTGTTGCCAACGGGTTTCGATAGAATCACCGCCTGGAGCGGCAGGGAAACAGCAGGAATCGGAATATGAAAGTGAAGGGAAAACGCAGGACCGTCTGGTGGCTGTTGGCGATCGTTGTGCTGGGGCTGGCTATCTGGGGATGGCGGATCCTCAATGCGCCGCTGCCGAACTACCAGACGCTGGTAGTTCGCAAAGGGGATCTTCAGCAGAGCGTGCTGGCCACTGGCAAACTGGATGCCCTGCGAAAAGTTGACGTCGGCGCCCAGGTCAGCGGACAGCTGAAAACGCTGCACGTCAATATTGGCGATAAGGTTAAAAAGGATCAGTTGCTGGGGGTTATCGATCCGGAGCAGGCGCAAAACCAGATTAAAGAGGTGGAAGCGACGCTCATGGAGCTGCGCGCCCAGCTCAATCAGGCGCGCGCGGAGAGCAAACTGGCGCAAGTGACTCTGGCCCGTCAGCAGCAGCTGGCGCAGCGCCAGCTGGTCTCGCGGCAGGACCTTGATACCGCGGCCACCGATTTGGCGGTGAAACAGGCGCAGATCGGCACTATTGAAGCGCAAATAAAGCGTAACCAGGCGACGCTCGATACGGCGAAGACCAACCTCGATTACACGCGGATCCTGGCGCCGATGGCCGGCGAAGTGACGCAAATTACCACCCTGCAGGGACAGACAGTGATCGCCGCCCAGCAGGCGCCTAACATTCTGACGCTGGCGGATCTCAGCACCATGCTGGTTAAAGCGCAGGTCTCTGAGGCGGATGTCATCCACCTCAGACCGGGGCAAAAAGCGTGGTTTACCGTGCTGGGCGACCCGCTTACCCGTTATGAAGGTAAACTGAAAGACATTCTGCCGACGCCGGAAAAAGTGAATGACGCCATCTTCTATTATGCCCGCTTCGAGGTACCGAACCCGCAGGGGATCCTGCGCCTCGACATGACCGCGCAGGTGCACATTCAGCTGGCTGAGGTGAAGAACGTGATTACTATCCCGCTGAGCGCCCTGGGCGACGCGGTAGGCGATAACCGCTACCACGTTCGACTGTTGCGCACCGGTGAGGTCAAAGAGCGTGAGGTTATCATTGGCGCCCGCAATGATACCGACGTCGCAGTGGTGCAAGGTCTGGAAGAGGGCGACGAAGTGATCGTCGGCGAGAGCGCGAGCGGGGCGGCAAAATGACGGCGCTGCTTGAGCTGCGAAATATACGTCGCAGCTATCCTTCCGGCGACGGCAGCGTTGAGGTCCTGAAGGGGATCACCCTCAGCATCCATGCGGGTGAGATGGTGGCGATCGTCGGGGCCTCCGGCTCGGGAAAATCGACGCTGATGAATATCCTTGGCTGCCTCGACAAACCCACCAGCGGCACCTATCGGGTGGCGGGAACCGATATCGCGCAGCTGGATGGCGATGCGCTGGCCCGTCTGCGGCGGGAACACTTTGGCTTTATCTTTCAACGCTACCATTTGCTGTCCCATCTGACCGCCGCGCAGAATGTCGAAGTGCCGGCGGTGTATGCCGGCAGTGAACGGCGCGCGCGCCTGGCGCGCGCTCATGAGCTGCTGGTGCGGCTGGGGCTGGGCGAGCGCGCCGACTATCAACCGTCACAGTTGTCCGGCGGTCAGCAGCAGCGGGTCAGTATCGCCCGCGCCCTGATGAATGGCGGGGAGGTGATCCTCGCTGATGAACCGACCGGCGCGCTGGACAGCCATTCCGGCGAAGAGGTAATGGCGATCCTGCACCAGCTAAAAGCGCAGGGGCACACGGTCATCATTGTGACCCACGATCCGCAGGTCGCCGCTCAGGCGGAGCGGATCGTCGAGATCCGCGATGGCGAGATCGTCCGCAACCCGCCCGCCAGCCGCCAGGGCGGCGGACTGCGCGCCCGTCCGCAGGCGGAGCCTTCGGCGTGGCGTCAGTTTACCAGCGGCTTTCGCGAAGCGCTGGTGATGGCCTGGCGAGCGATGGCGGCGAATAAAATGCGTACCCTGCTGACCATGCTCGGCATTATTATCGGTATTGCCTCGGTGGTGTCGATCGTGGTGGTGGGGGATGCCGCCAAGCAGATGGTGCTGGCGGATATTCGCGCCATCGGCACCAATACCATTGATGTGTATCCTGGTAAGGATTTTGGCGACGACGACCCGCGCTATCAGCAGGCGCTGAAGTATGACGATTTGCTGGCGATCCAGAAGCAGCCGTGGGTGCGCTCCGCCACGCCGGCGGTTTCAAAAAGCCTGCGCCTGCGCGCCAACAATATTGACGTTGCCGCCAGCGCGGAGGGGGTCGGTCCACAGTATTTTAATGTCTACGGCATGACCTTTAGCGAAGGCAATACCTTCAATGAACTGCAGCTCAACAGTCGGGCACAGGTGGTAGTGCTCGACAGCAATACCCGTCGGCAGCTGTTTCCCAATAAAGCGAAAGTGGTGGGAGAGGTGATTCTGGTGGGCAATATGCCGGCCACGGTGATTGGCGTTGCGGATGAAAAACAGTCGATGTTCGGCAGCAGCAAAATTCTCCGCGTCTGGTTGCCCTACACCACCATGGCGGGAAGAGTAATGGGCCAGTCGTGGCTGAACTCCATCACTGTGCGCGTTCATGAAGGCTACGACAGTGAAACCGCAGAGAAACAGCTGCTGCGTCTGCTGGAGCTGCGGCATGGTAAAAAAGATGTATTCACCTGGAATATGGACAGCGTCTTGAAAACCGCCGAAAGGACCACACATACCTTACAGCTGTTCCTGACATTGGTGGCGGTGATTGCCCTGGTGGTCGGCGGGATTGGCGTAATGAATATTATGCTGGTGTCGGTGACCGAACGAACCCGGGAGATCGGCATCCGCATGGCGGTTGGCGCCCGGGCCAGCGATGTGCTGCAGCAGTTTCTCATTGAAGCGGTGCTGGTTTGCCTGGTCGGTGGCGCGCTGGGCGTAGCATTGTCGCTGATGATCGCCTTTATTTTACAGCTGTTTCTCCCCGGCTGGGAGATTGGTTTTTCTCCGCTGGCGCTGCTGACGGCGTTTCTCTGTTCGACGCTGACCGGGGTGCTGTTTGGTTGGCTGCCTGCGCGCAACGCGGCGCGGCTCGATCCGGTGGATGCCCTGGCGCGAGAATAGGCGGGGCGAGAAATAAAAATGCCAGTCAGAAGGACTGGCATTTTATTAGCAGGATGTACACAATGAAGCAAAAGAGTTATGCAGCCGTTTCCGCTTCCACAGGGACGATCACGCTGGCGTGATTGCCTTTTGGCCCCTGGTGAACATCAAACCGAACGGCTTGTCCGGCTTTTAGCGTTCTGTAACCATCCATCTGGATGGTGGAGTAATGGGCGAAAATGTCTTCGCCGCCGCCCTCAGGGCAGATAAAACCGAACCCTTTGGCATTGTTGAACCACTTAACAGTACCCATTTCCATACTTCGACATCCTTCGTAAATCTTTATTAGTAAGATGGAATGAACCGGTGGTGGAGTGACGAGTTGTTCAATTGCTCGCCAACTCTCGCCACTACAATTTAGAGAAATACGAAAACGCGTCAAGCGATTGAGGAGGGGGAACGGCGAAAAATGCGTCAAAATTTGAAGCAGTTAACGCTATTGCCGGGGAATGTGACAGCCGTCGCGGATAGAAGCGATAGATGATAGTTATCTATGATCTATTGTAGATTTGTGATGAGCATAACCTCTGGTCATCGACAGGCCTCCGCCTGTTGGCAACAGCAACCGATGATGAACACTGACGATGAGTAAGAGAGATTGGCTGGACTTCGAGCACCTGGTTGACGACGAAGTTCGTGATGCGATTAAACCGCCATCTATGTATAAAGTGATATTGGTCAATGATGACTACACTCCGATGGAGTTTGTTATTGACGTGTTACAAAAATTCTTTTCTTATGATGTTGAACGTGCAACGCAACTGATGCTCACGGTTCACTATGAAGGTAAGGCGATTTGTGGCGTGTTTACCGCGGAAGTGGCGGAGACCAAAGTCGCTATGGTGAATCAGTACGCGAGGGAGAACGAGCATCCATTGCTGTGTACGCTGGAAAAAGCCTGAATACAGGCATGAAAATTGGGGGAGGTGCCTATGCTCAATCAAGAACTGGAACTCAGTTTAAATATGGCTTTCGCCAGAGCGCGCGAGCACCGTCATGAGTTTATGACCGTCGAGCACTTGCTGCTGGCTCTGCTAAGCAACCCCTCGGCCCGTGAGGCCCTGGAAGCGTGTTCAGTGGACCTGGTGGCATTGCGTCAGGAACTTGAAGCCTTCATCGAACAAACCACACCCGTTCTGCCAGCCACGGAAGAAGAGCGCGACACCCAGCCGACGCTAAGCTTCCAGCGTGTGCTGCAGCGCGCCGTCTTCCACGTACAATCTTCTGGCCGCAGCGAAGTGACCGGCGCCAACGTGCTGGTGGCGATTTTCAGCGAGCAGGAGTCGCAGGCCGCCTACCTGCTGCGTAAACATGAAGTGAGCCGTCTTGATGTGGTGAACTTCATTTCTCATGGTACACGCAAAGACGAGCCGAGCCAGTCTTCCGATAACAGCGGAAGCCAGCCTGGCAATGAAGAGCAAGCCGGCGGGGAGGAACGTATGGAAAACTTCACCACCAACCTCAATCAGCTTGCTCGCGTCGGCGGTATTGATCCCCTGATCGGCCGTGAAAAAGAGCTGGAGCGCGCGATTCAGGTCCTGTGCCGTCGGCGGAAAAATAACCCGCTGCTGGTGGGGGAATCCGGCGTCGGTAAAACCGCGATCGCCGAAGGCCTTGCCTGGCGTATTGTGCAGGGCGATGTGCCGGAAGTGATGGCCGACTGCACTATCTACTCGCTCGACATTGGCTCTTTGCTGGCAGGGACCAAATATCGTGGCGATTTTGAAAAACGCTTCAAAGCGTTGCTCAAACAGCTGGAGCAGGATACCAACAGCATCCTGTTTATTGATGAAATCCACACCATTATCGGTGCGGGGGCGGCGTCTGGCGGCCAGGTCGATGCGGCTAACCTGATCAAACCGCTGCTTTCCAGCGGCAAGATCCGGGTGATCGGCTCCACCACTTACCAGGAGTTCAGCAACATCTTTGAAAAAGATCGTGCGCTGGCCCGCCGTTTCCAGAAGATCGATATTACCGAACCGTCGGTGGAAGAGACGGTCCAGATTATCAACGGCCTGAAGCCGAAGTACGAAGCGCACCATGATGTGCGTTATACCGCCAAAGCGGTGCGTGCGGCGGTAGAACTGGCGGTGAAATACATTAACGATCGTCATCTGCCGGATAAGGCGATTGACGTCATTGACGAAGCGGGCGCGCGGGCGCGCTTAATGCCGGTCAGCAAGCGTAAGAAAACGGTTAACGTGGCGGATATCGAATCAGTGGTGGCGCGCATTGCGCGGATCCCTGAGAAGAGCGTCTCCCGCAGCGATCGCGACACGCTGAAAAACCTGGGCGACCGTCTGAAAATGCTGGTCTTTGGACAGGATAAAGCCATCGAGGC
Source organism: Klebsiella pneumoniae (assembly GCF_000742135.1). Lineage (GTDB taxonomy): Bacteria > Pseudomonadota > Gammaproteobacteria > Enterobacterales > Enterobacteriaceae > Klebsiella > Klebsiella pneumoniae. Next base: position 1,524,707 of record NZ_KN046818.1, read on the forward strand.
GCTGACCGAGGCTATTAAAATGGCGCGCGCCGGGCTGGGCCATGAGCACAAGCCGGTGGGATCGTTCCTGTTCGCCGGGCCGACCGGGGTCGGGAAAACCGAAGTGACCGTCCAGCTGGCGAAGGCGTTAGGGATTGAGCTGCTGCGCTTTGACATGTCCGAATATATGGAACGTCATACCGTCAGCCGTTTGATCGGGGCGCCTCCGGGCTACGTCGGCTTCGATCAGGGCGGGCTGCTGACCGATGCGGTGATTAAACATCCGCACGCGGTATTGCTGCTTGATGAGATCGAAAAAGCGCATCCGGACGTGTTCAACCTGCTGCTGCAGGTGATGGATAACGGGACGCTGACCGATAATAACGGCCGTAAAGCGGACTTCCGCAACGTGGTGCTGGTGATGACCACCAACGCCGGGGTGCGGGAAACCGAGCGTAAATCGATTGGCCTTATTCAGCAGGACAACAGTCCGGATGCGATGGATGAGATCAAAAAGATCTTTACGCCGGAGTTCCGTAACCGCCTCGACAACATCATCTGGTTCGATCATTTGTCTACCACGGTGATCCATCAGGTTGTCGACAAGTTTATCGTCGAGCTGCAGGTCCAGCTGGACCAGAAAGGCGTCTCCCTGGAAGTGAGTCAGGAAGCGCGCGACTGGCTGGCGACGAAAGGCTACGATCGGGCGATGGGGGCACGTCCAATGGGACGCGTCATTCAGGACAACCTGAAAAAACCGCTGGCGAACGAGCTGCTGTTTGGCTCGCTGGTCGACGGTGGTCAGGTCACTGTCTCTCTGGACAGCGACAAAAATACGCTGACTTACGACTTCCAGAGCGCGCCGAAGCACAAACCGGAAGCGGCCCACTAAGGCGATATCTTCAATGTAAAAAACCGGCCAGGGGCCGGTTTTTTTTTGCTGACGGCAGAAATGAAAAGACCGGGAATTATCCCGGCCTTCAGCATCTGACGCCTTAGGGGCGAAAACAATCAGCGACTACGGAAGACAATGCGGCCTTTGCTCAGGTCGTACGGGGTCAGCTCAACAGTCACTTTGTCGCCCGTCAGAATGCGGATGTAGTTTTTACGCATTTTACCGGAGATATGCGCGGTTACCACGTGACCGTTTTCCAGTTCTACGCGGAACATAGTGTTAGGCAACGTTTCAAGTACGGTGCCCTGCATTTCAATATTGTCTTCTTTGGCCATCTAGTCCTCTGGGGTATCACTACCGTAGTTTTGAACCGGCAAGATAATGCCGAAGTTCATCATGTAAGTAAAGTTTTACGTATCTACCCTGAATCATTCACCTTGCCGCAAGGCGCATAGTCAGCGCAGCGGCTACGGAAATATGACGGGTATGAATCGCCGAAGTAGTTTTGGCGCATTGCCCGGGACACACACGGCCATGCCGCGTGACAGGCGCAAACGTAAAGGGGAGTGACAGAACGATGGGCGTTATCTGACTCTTATTATTCCCAAACGGCGGCGGGGCAACAGGCAGAAGCTACTCTACCGCGCAATTATACCATCCTGACGCAAAATGTGCTGAAAACATTTTATTATCCGCCAGGAAATAGCACCCGCGGCACCCAAAATCGCTCGGGCAGTCGGTAGCCGCGTAATACCGACAGATAGTCCAGATAATCGCGGCGGGGAATATCCACTGCGCCTAATGACGCGGTATGGTTGTTCAGTACCTGACAGTCAATTAATTTACCGCCGCTGTGCGCAAAGTCCTGGCAAAATACCAGCAGCGCGGTTTTGGAGGCATTTTCCGCCCGGCTAAACATCGATTCGCCGCAAAACAGCGCTCCCTGCGCTACGCCGTACATTCCTCCCACCAGGGTATTCTCCTGCCAGACTTCAATGGAGTGGGCATGACCCAACTCATGCAGCTGGTGATAGGCGCGAACGATACTGCTGGTTATCCAGGTGCCTTCGTCACGATCGCTGGCGCAGCCCTCAATCACTTCGCCAAAGGCGTGGTTGAGCGTGACCCGGTAGGGCGAACGCTGATGAAAGCGCTTCATGCTGCGGCTGAGATGGAATTGCTCTGGCCAAAGTACCGCCCGGGGGTCGGGCGACCACCAGAGGATCGGGTCGCCGGGGGAAAACCAGGGGAAAATACCACGCTGATAGGCCATCAGCAGCCGCGCGGGGCTCAGATCGCCGCCGAGCGCCAGCAGGCCATTAGGTTCTCGCAAGGCGCCTTCCGGAGAGGGGAAGGCGATAGAGTGCCGGGAGAGCTGAACCAGACGCATTTTAACCTCAATACGCATCAGCAAAAATTAGATAATAGAATAGCCTACAGACGCTGTTTAAACTGGAAGTACCGGCCCTGTTTAGCGAGCAGATCCGCGTGACTACCTTGCTCAATTATCTGGCCGTTGTCCATGACTATTATCTGATTAAAACCCGCCAGGCCCCGCAGGCGATGGGTCACCATCAGCACGGTTTTGTCGCGCATGACATCTGCCAGCAGATGCAGGATCTGGCTTTCGGTGGCCGCATCCAGACCTTCTGTCGGTTCATCGAGCAGCATCAGCGGCGCATCGTGGAGCAGCGCGCGGGCAATGGCCAGTCGGCGCAGTTCGCCGCCGGAGAGCTGACGCCCGCCTTCGCCCAGCCAGCCGTTAAGACCACCATCTTGCAGCAGTTTTTCGAGGCCCACCTTCTCAAGGGTAGCGCTGAGATGAGCGTCATCCGCTTCAGGCGCCGCCAGCAGCAGGTTGTCGCGCAGGGTGGCGCTGAACAGGTGCACGCGCTGCGGCACTACGCTCATTGCCTGCCGCAGAGTGGCTTCGCTGAGGCCGGAGAGCGGCTGATTGTTGAGCAGAATCTCTCCCTGTGACGGGTCCCAGGCGCGGGTAAGCAACTGCAACAGCGTCGATTTTCCGCAGCCGGTCCGGCCAAGAATGGCGATGTGCTCTCCGGCGGCAATCTGCAGGGAAATATTCTCCAGGGCAGGGGAGGGCTGCTGAGGATAGCGGAAGGTGACCTCCTGAAGCGTTAGGGCCACCTGCGCTGGCGGACTGGCTTCATCTTCGACAAAGGTGACCTCCGGCTGCTGGTCGGTAATCTGCGAGATCCGCCGCGCGGAGGCCATCACCTGGCCTAAATGCTGGAAAGCGCCAGTGACTGGCGCCAGGGCTTCAAAAGCCGCCAGCGCGCAGAATACGAATAGCGCGATCAGCGCCCCGGGCTGACTATTGCCGCCGACGCCGTCTGAGGCCAGCCAGAGCATGGCCACCACGGCGATGCCACCGATTAACAGCATTACCGCCTGCGAAACCGCGGTCAGCTCGGCCTGGCGCCGCTGTGCATCCTGCCAGCTCAGCTCGGTCTTTTCCATTTGTGCGCGGTAGCGGTCGCTGGCGTTAAATACCATCAGCTCCGCCTGACCCTGCAGCCAGGCGGTGAGCTGTTGGCGATACTGGCCGCGCAGCTGCGTCATACTTTCGCCGGCTGGCTTACCTGCGCGATAGAACAGCGGCGGCATAACCAGCAGGGTCGCCAGCATGATACCGCCGAGCGTCAGCGCGAGGGTGACGTCGAGCAGACTTAATCCGCAGGTGACGACCACAATCACCACCAGCGCGCCGACCAGCGGCGAAATGACCCGCAGGTAGAGATGATCCAGGGTGTCAACGTCGGCTACCACCCGGTTGAGCAGCTCACCCTGGCGAAAGCGCGCCAGCCCCGCCGGAGAGAGGGGAAGCAGTTTGCTGAAGGTGAAAACGCGCAGGTGCTGCAGCACGCGAAAGGTAGCGTCGTGGCTGACCAGGCGCTCAAAGTAGCGCCCGGCGGTACGGATAATTGCCGCGCCGCGAACGCCCGCGGCAGGCAGCATATAGTTAAAACTGTAGATCCCGGCGACGCCCACCACCGCTGAAGCGGAGAGGAACCAGCCGGAGAGCGTCAGCAGGCCGATGCTGGCCAGCAGGGTCACAATGGCCAGCACGACGCCAAGCAGCAGCATCCATTTATGGCGCTTATAGAGCGCCAGATAGGGTAAAAGTGCGCGCATTTAAATCTCCTCCTGACGATGGGCCAGCAGCGCCGAGAAGACCCCACCAGCACGGGCCAGCGTGGCGTAGTCGCCTTGTTCGATAATCTGTCCGTCCTGCATCACCCAGACGTCGTCCCAGTCGGCCAGCCCCTCGAGCTGATGGGTGACCAGCAGCGTGGTTTGCTCACTGGAAGCGTGGATCAGGGCCTGCATGACTCGCTGTTCGCTATGGGCGTCAAGGCTGGCGGCAGGTTCATCCAGCAGCAGCAGGCGGCACGGCACCAACAGCGCGCGGGCGACCGCGATACGCTGCGCCTGGCCTACCGACAGACGCCCCGCCTGATCGCCTACGGCGGTATGGATCCCCTGCGGCAGCAGGGCGATAAACTCGCTGACCCAGGCCTTGTCCAGCGCCAGCCTAAGCTGTGCTTCGCTAGCTTCGGGCCACGCCAGCAGCACGTTTTCCCGCAGCGTGGCGGCAGGTAACTGCGGATTCTGTCCTACCCAGCTCAGCAGGCGGCGCCAGCGCTCAGCGTCCAGCTCGCGCAGCTCTACGCCGTTGACCATCAGCGACCCCTCATAGGGCAGAAAGCCGAGCAGTGTATTCAGCAAAGAGCTTTTCCCGGATCCGCTCTGGCCGACCAGCACCACGCGAGCGCCGGCGGGCAGCGCAAAATTAAGCGGCCCCGCCAGAACTTTACCTTCCGGAGATTTGATCACCAGGTCGCGCGCTTCCACGCTAATCAGATCGTTGTCATTTAACGTTTTCTCGCCACGCTCTACCTGGGTCAGCGGCGTTTCCATAAACGTTTTCAGGCTGTCTGCGGCGCCCACGGCCTGAGCTTTGGCATGGTAGAAGGTACCCAGGTCACGTAACGGCTGGAAAAATTCCGGGGCGAGGATCAGCGTCAGGAATCCCGCCATCAGCGTGACGCCCGCGCCATAGTGGCCGAAGTTCAGCTCGCCAAGGTAAGAAAAGCCAAAATACACCGCTACCAGCGCAATGGAGAGGGAGGTGAAAAACTCCAGAACCCCGGAGGAGAGGAAGGCCAGACGCAGGACTTCCATGGTGCGTTGGCGAAAATCCTGCGAAGCGTCGCGAATATTATCGGTTTCTGCCTGACCGCGATGAAAAATACGCAGGGTTTCCATGCCGCGCAGGCGGTCGAGGAAGTGGCCGCTGAGGCGGGCCAGCGCCTGGAAGTTACGCCGGTTGGCGTCGGCGGCGCCCATCCCGACCAGCGCCATGAAAAGCGGGATCAGCGGGGCGGTGCCGAGAAGGATCAGCGCGGCGGCCCAGTTAATCGGAAAAATAGTAATAACGATCAGCAGCGGTACGCAGGCCGCCAGCGTCATCTGGGGCAGGTAGCGGGCATAATAGTCGTGCATGTCGTCGATTTGCTCAAGAATAAGCGTTGCCCAGCTGCCGGCCGGTTTGCCCTGGATCCACGCCGGGCCTGCCTGCTGGAGGCGGTCAAGAACCTGGCGGCGAATTTCATAGCGAATATGCTGCCCGGCCTGAAAGCCGACCCGCTCACGCAGCCAGGCCACCCAGGCGCGTAGTATAAAGATCAGCACCAGCAGCGTGAGCGGCAGCAGCAGGGCGGTCGCTGGAATATTCTCCATTACCATCCGGTGCAGGATCCGCGCCAGGAACCAGGCCTGCGCCACGATCAGCAGACCGCTCGCCACGCCAAGCAGGCGGGAAATCATCAACCAGCGACGGGAGATAATGCTTTGCTGTTTTAACCAGCGGGTTAACTCTTGTTGACGGGTTTTATTCATTGCGCGCTTTGCAGGTGTCGTTATCGGAGTATTGGGCACGGCAATGTTACATCGCAGCAAAAATAAAGGCGACTTTTCGTCGCCTTCTTTACCTTTGTTACTGACTTGTAAAGATTATTTGCAAGCGTCAGCCAAACCGTCGAGGTAACGCTCCGCATCCAGCGCCGCCATGCAGCCGGTGCCCGCAGAAGTGATGGCCTGACGATAGATATGGTCCATGACATCGCCGGCGGCGAACACGCCCGGGATGCTGGTCTGGGTCGCATTGCCGTGGATACCGGACTGCACTTTGATGTAGCCGTTCTCCAGCTCCAGCTGGCCCTCAAAGATGGCGGTGTTCGGGCTGTGGCCGATGGCGACAAATAAACCAGCCACTTCCAGGGACTCGACATTGTCGCTGTTTTTGGTATCGCGCAGGCGCAGGCCGCTGACGCCCATCTGGTCGCCGGTCACCTCTTCGAGGGTACGATCGGTATGCAGCACGATGTTGCCGCTTGCCACTTTATCCATCAGGCGTTTAATGAGGATTTTTTCCGCACGGAAGGAATCGCGACGGTGGATCAGGTGTACCTCAGAGGCGATATTCGACAGATACAGAGCCTCTTCCACTGCGGTGTTGCCGCCGCCGATCACCGCCACTTTCTGGTTGCGATAGAAGAATCCGTCGCAGGTAGCGCACGCGGAAACGCCGCGGCCTTTGAAGGCTTCTTCGGAAGGCAGGCCCAGGTAACGGGCGGAAGCGCCGGTGGCGATGATCAGCGCGTCACAGGTGTACTCGCCGCTGTCGCCTGTCAGACGGAACGGGCGGTTTTGCAAATCGACGCGGCTGATATGGTCGAAAATGATCTCGGTTTCAAATTTTGCGGCATGCTCGTGCATGCGCTCCATCAGCAGCGGACCGGTGAGATCGTTCGGATCGCCTGGCCAGTTTTCCACTTCCGTCGTGGTGGTCAGCTGACCGCCTTTTTCCATCCCGGTGATCAGCACCGGCTGCAGGTTGGCGCGTGCGGCATAGACCGCCGCGGTGTATCCCGCAGGTCCAGAACCAAGGATAAGCAGTTTACTGTGTTTGGCTGTGCCCATGAGATCCCCATAATAATTGGCATACATTGGGCTGGGATTGTAGGGAATTTGTTGTCGTAAAAAAAGAGCACAGCGATTTTGTTAACGATGTGTGCAATAGAAGCTGCCAATGAATTGGTGATTTTCCCGGCAAGGAATATAACTATTTCTACTGTCGGCGGGACAATTATAAGACGAAAAAATGAGAATCAACCAGGGCGGATGATGAATATCTGGCATCTTGTACTAAAAATCGATGTTTTGCTTTGACAATCACCTGTGCTTTTGCGAAAACATTCAAGGAAGAAGAAAAGCAGTATTTAGCGTGCGGCGAATTTTCATGCACGCAAATGCCATTTTTATCCGGGTTAACGAAATCTACGCATGGTGTGGACAGACGCCATGCGTGATGTCGGTGACTGCCGTCAGGCAACGGGCTTCTCACGTACCCCTGGGTTACCCAATGTCGTACGGGTGATAACAGGATGGGCTCTGGCAGTGAAGGCTCAGAGCCGGAACAGGAGTAGGGAAGGAATACAGAGAGACAATAATAATGGTAGATAGCAAGAAGCGCCCTGGCAAAGATCTCGACCGCATTGATCGTAACATCCTGAATGAATTGCAAAAAGATGGGCGAATTTCTAACGTCGAGCTTTCTAAACGGGTGGGACTTTCTCCGACGCCTTGCCTTGAGCGTGTGCGTCGTCTTGAAAGACAGGGTTTTATTCAGGGCTATACGGCGCTGCTCAACCCGCATTATCTGGATGCATCACTTCTGGTATTTGTTGAGATTACTCTGAATCGTGGCGCACCGGATGTGTTTGAGCAATTTAACGCCGCAGTACAAAAACTTGAAGAAATTCAAGAGTGTCATCTGGTTTCCGGTGATTTCGACTATCTGTTGAAAACCCGTGTACCGGATATGTCAGCGTATCGTAAATTACTGGGCGAGACCTTGCTGCGCCTGCCGGGCGTTAACGACACCCGTACCTACGTGGTAATGGAAGAAGTCAAGCAAAGTAATCGTCTGGTTATTAAGACGCGCTAACACGGAACAGGTGCAAACTCGACGTAGTTTGATTACACTCCTGTTAATCCATACAGCAACAGTGCCGGGGAGACCCGGCGCTGTTGTCCGTTTTAGCAGCAGGCAGGAAACAGCCTGATACCTGGAGAGCCTTTCTTGAGCCAGGAATACACCGAAGACAAAGAAGTCAAACTAACCAAACTCAGCAGCGGGCGCCGACTCCTTGAGGCGATGCTCATCCTTTGCTCCCTCTTCGCCATCTGGCTGATGGCGGCACTACTGAGCTTTAACCCCTCGGACCCCAGCTGGTCGCAAACGGCATGGCATGAGCCTATTCATAATTTAGGCGGCGCCCCCGGCGCGTGGCTTGCCGATACCCTCTTTTTCATTTTTGGCGTCATGGCCTACACCATCCCGGTGATCATCATCGGCGGATGCTGGTTTGCCTGGCGGCATCAGGAAAACGACGAATACATTGATTATTTTGCCGTTTCCCTTCGCCTCATCGGTGCGTTAGCCCTGATCCTGACCTCCTGTGGTCTGGCGGCGATTAACGCCGATGATATCTGGTACTTCGCTTCCGGCGGGGTGATCGGCAGCCTGCTGAGCACCACGCTGCAACCCCTGCTGCACAGCAGCGGCGGCACCATCGCCCTGTTGTGTATCTGGGCGGCCGGGCTGACGCTGTTCACCGGCTGGTCGTGGGTCAGCATTGCGGAAAAGCTGGGCGGCGGCATCCTGTCCGTTCTCACCTTTGCCAGCAACCGTACCCGTCGGGATGATACCTGGGTCGATGAAGGCGAATACGAAGACGACGAGGAAGAGTACGACGACGAAGAGGCGGCCAGGCCGCAGGAATCGCGTCGCGCCCGTATCTTACGCAGCGCGCTGGCGCGGCGTAAGCGTCTGGCCGAGAAGTTTACCAACCCTATGGGGCGTAAAACCGACGCTGCGCTTTTCTCCGGCAAACGGATGGATGACGGCGAAGAGGTGGTGCAATACAGCGCCAGCGGGGCGCCTGTTGCCGCCGACGATGTACTGTTTTCCGGCGCCAGCGCCGCGCGTCCCGCAGAGGATGATGTGCTGTTCTCCGGCGCCAGCGCCGTGCGCCCGGGCGATTTCGACCCTTACGATCCGTTGTTGAATGGCCACAGTATCGCTGAGCCGGTAAGCGCAGCGGCGGCGGCTACTGCCGCGCCGCAGGCGTGGGCAGAATCACCGGTGGGCCATCACGGCGCTGCGCCAGCTTATCAGCCGGAAGCCAGCTATCCGCCGCAGCAGGCCTATCAGCCTGAACCCGCTCCGTTCCAGCAGGCTGCTTATCAGCCGCCAGCGGGGCAAACCGCACCGCAGGCGTATCAGCCTGAGCCAGCGCCGTATCAACAGCCGGTTTACGATCCGCGTGCCGGTCAACCTGCGCCGCAGGCGTATCAGCCTGAGTCAGCGCCGTATCAGCAGCCGGTTTACGATCCGCGTGCCGGTCAACCTGCGCCGCAGGCGTATCAGCCTGAGCCAGCGCCGTATCAGCAGCCGGTTTACGATCCGCGTGCCGGTCAACCTGCGCCGCAGGCCTATCAGCCTGAGCCAGCGCCGTATCAGCAGCCGGCTTACGATCCGCATGCCGGTCAACCTGCGCCGCAGGCCTATCAGCCAGAGCCAGCGCCGTATCAGCAGCCGGCTTACGATCCCTATGCCGGTCAGCCTGCGCCGCAGACCTATCAGCAGCCGGCTTACGACCCGCATGCCGGCCAGCCCGCGCCGCAGCCGTATCAGCCGCAAAGCGCGCCAGTTCCCCCACCGGAGCCAGAGCCCGAGGTTGTGCAGGAGGAAGTGAAACGTCCGCCGCTCTATTATTTCGAGGAAGTGGAAGAGAAGCGGGCGCGCGAACGCGAGCTGTTGGCCTCCTGGTATCAGCCAATTCCTGAGCCGGAAAGTCCGATTGCCACTAAACCGCTGACGCCGCCGACCACTGCGTCCAAACCGCCAGTGGAGACAACCGTAGTCTCTGCGGTAGCGGCTGGGGTGCATCAGGCTACCGCCGCCAGCGGCGGCGCGGCGGCAGCAACCTCGTCCACTGCCGCATCCGCTGCGGCTACGCCATTGTTCAGCCCGGCGTCCAGCGGCCCACGGGTTCAGGTGAAAGAGGGCATCGGTCCAAAACTACCGCGGCCCAATCGCGTGCGTGTTCCTACGCGTCGGGAACTGGCCTCCTACGGCATCAAGCTACCGTCACAGCGGGAGGCGGAACAGCGCGCGCGGCAGGCGGAGCGCGATCCGCATTATGATGATGAGCTGCTCTCGGATGAGGAAGCGGATGCTATGGAGCAGGATGAACTGGCTCGCCAGTTCGCCGCCACCCAGCAGCAGCGCTACGGTCATCGCTGGGAAGACGATAACGCGACTGATGACGATGAGGCCGACGCCGCGGCGGAAGCGGAGCTGGCGCGTCAGTTTGCCGCTACCCAGCAGCAGCGGTACGCTACCGAGCAGCCGCCGGGCGCCAACCCGTTCTCGCCGGCAGATTATGAATTCTCGCCGATGAAAACGTTGGTCAATGACGGCCCGAGCGAACCGCTGTTTACGCCGACGCCGGAAGTCCAGCCGCAGCAGCCGGCCCAGCGCTATCAACAACCGGCGGCCGCTCCGCAGCAGGGTTATCAACCTGCGCAGCATCAGCCGATACACCATCAGCCTGTGCCGCCGCAGCCGCAGTCCTATCCGACTGCGTCGCAGCCCGTACAGCCGCAACAACCGGTTGCCCCGCAGGGGCATCAGCCTGCCGCCCCTGCGCCGCAGGAGAGCCTGATCCACCCGCTGCTGATGCGTAATGGCGATAGTCGACCGCTGCAAAAGCCGACCACGCCACTGCCGTCGCTGGATCTGCTTACCCCGCCGCCGAGTGAAGTCGAGCCGGTGGATACCTTTGCTCTCGAGCAGATGGCACGCCTGGTGGAAGCGCGACTCGCCGATTTCCGCATTAAAGCGGATGTGGTGAACTACTCACCGGGGCCGGTGATCACCCGCTTCGAACTGAATCTGGCGCCTGGCGTTAAGGCCGCACGGATCTCTAACCTGTCACGGGACCTGGCGCGATCGCTGTCAACGGTCGCCGTGCGCGTGGTGGAGGTGATCCCGGGCAAACCGTATGTCGGGCTTGAGCTGCCGAATAAAAAACGTCAGACCGTCTACCTGCGTGAAGTGCTCGACAACGCCAAGTTCCGTGATAACCCATCTCCGCTCACCGTGGTGCTGGGTAAAGACATCGCTGGCGATCCGGTAGTAGCCGATCTGGCGAAAATGCCGCATCTGCTGGTGGCCGGTACCACCGGTTCCGGTAAGTCTGTTGGCGTCAACGCCATGATCCTCAGCATGCTCTACAAGGCGCAGCCGGAAGATGTGCGTTTCATTATGATCGACCCGAAAATGCTCGAGCTGTCGGTCTACGAAGGAATTCCGCACCTGCTGACGGAAGTGGTCACCGACATGAAAGACGCCGCCAATGCGCTGCGCTGGAGCGTCAATGAGATGGAGCGCCGCTACAAGCTGATGTCGGCGCTGGGCGTGCGTAACCTGGCGGGCTACAACGAGAAGATCGCCGAAGCCGCGCGCATGGGACGTCCGATCCCGGATCCGTACTGGAAGCCTGGCGACAGCATGGACGCCGTACATCCGGTGCTGGAAAAACTGCCGTACATCGTGGTGCTGGTGGATGAATTCGCCGATCTGATGATGACCGTCGGCAAAAAGGTGGAAGAGCTGATCGCTCGCCTGGCGCAGAAAGCGCGCGCGGCGGGGATCCACCTGGTGCTGGCGACACAGCGTCCGTCGGTAGATGTTATTACCGGCCTGATTAAGGCCAACATCCCGACGCGCATCGCCTTTACCGTGTCGAGTAAAATTGACTCACGTACCATTCTCGATCAGGGCGGCGCGGAATCGCTGCTGGGTATGGGGGATATGCTTTACTCCGGGCCGAACTCTACCACGCCGGTGCGTGTCCACGGGGCGTTTGTGCGCGACCAGGAAGTCCACGCCGTGGTTCAGGACTGGAAAGCCCGCGGTCGCCCGCAATATGTGGATGGCATTACCTCCGACAGCGAAAGCGAAGGCGGCGGTGGCGGCTTCGACGGCGGGGAAGAGCTGGATCCGTTGTTCGATCAGGCAGTCAACTTTGTGACCGAGAAGCGCAAAGCGTCGATTTCCGGGGTTCAGCGTCAGTTCCGCATCGGCTATAACCGTGCCGCGCGTATTATCGAACAGATGGAAGCGCAGGGTATCGTCAGCGAGCAGGGCCATAACGGTAACCGCGAACTGCTGGCGCCGCCGCCCTTTGAATGAGTGCAAAGTTGGGTAAATAAGCGCAAAATCAGCCAATTCTTCTGTCCCACCGCCGCCGGCGGTCCTACAGTAGGGGCAGAAGAGGCTCCCGCGTCGGGAGTGACGCACATTAAGGAAGAACAATGAAAAAACTCGCAATCACCTGTGCATTACTGTCTGGTATGGTCGTCAGCCAGGTCTGGGCAGATGCGGCCAGCGACTTAAAAAGCCGTCTTGATAAAGTGAGCAGCTTCCATGCCAGCTTCACGCAAAAAGTCACCGACGGTAGCGGTAACGCCGTGCAGGACGGGCAGGGAGACCTGTGGGTGAAACGCCCGAACCTGTTTAACTGGCATATGACCCAGCCGGATGAGAGCGTCCTCGTTTCGGATGGTAAAACGCTGTGGTTCTATAACCCGTTCGTCGAGCAGGCCACGGCGACCTGGCTGAAAGACGCCACCAGCAACACGCCGTTTATGCTGATTGCCCGCAACCAATCCAGCGACTGGCAGCAATATAATATCAAGCAAAATGGCGATGATTTTGTGCTGACGCCAAAAAGCGGCAGCGGCAACCTCAAGCAGTTCACGATCAACGTCGGTCGGGACGGCACTATCCATCAGTTCAGCGCCGTCGAGCAGGATGATCAGCGCAGCAGCTATCAGCTGAAATCGCAGCAGAACGGCGCCGTCGACGCAGCTAAGTTCACCTTTACGCCGCCGAAAGGGGTGACGGTGGACGATCAACGTAAGTAGAGGCGAAAGTGAGCAATCTGTCGCTCGATTTTTCCGACAACGCGTTTCAACCTCTGGCCGCTCGCATGCGGCCAGAAAATTTAGCGCAGTATATTGGCCAGCAGCACCTGCTGGCGCCGGGTAAACCCCTGCCGCGGGCCATTGAGGCCGGGCACCTGCATTCGATGATCCTCTGGGGGCCGCCGGGTACCGGCAAGACCACTCTGGCGGAAGTGATTGCCCGCTACGCCAGCGCCGATGTCGAACGGATCTCAGCGGTAACCTCCGGGGTGAAAGAGATTCGCGAGGCTATTGAGCGCGCGCGGCAAAATCGCAACGCCGGCCGGCGGACCATCCTGTTTGTTGACGAAGTGCATCGCTTTAATAAAAGCCAGCAGGATGCCTTTCTGCCGCATATTGAAGACGGCACCATTACTTTTATTGGCGCGACCACCGAAAACCCCTCCTTTGAGCTTAACTCGGCGCTGCTCTCCCGCGCTCGCGTCTACTTACTGAAATCGCTCACCACCGACGATATCGAGCGGGTGCTTGACCAGGCGATGAACGATAAAACCCGCGGCTACGGCGGCCAGGATATCATTTTGCCGGATGAGACCCGCAGGGCCATTGCCGAGCTAGTGAACGGCGACGCGCGGCGAGCGCTGAATACCCTGGAAATGATGGCCGATATGGCCGAAAGCGATGACTCGGGCAAGCGGGTGCTGAAGGCGGAACTGCTGACCGAGATCGCCGGCGAGCGCAGCGCGCGCTTTGATAACAAAGGCGACCGGTTCTACGATTTGATTTCCGCCCTGCATAAGTCGGTGCGCGGTAGCGCGCCGGATGCGGCACTTTACTGGTACGCGCGGATCATCACCGCCGGCGGCGATCCGCTGTACGTTGCTCGCCGCTGTCTGGCGATTGCCTCGGAAGATGTCGGCAACGCCGACCCGCGGGCGATGCAGGTCGCCATTTCGGCGTGGGACTGCTTTACCCGCGTCGGGCCGGCGGAAGGCGAACGGGCGATTGCCCAGGCCATTGTCTATCTGGCCTGCGCGCCGAAAAGCAACGCGGTGTACACCGCCTTCAAAGCGGCGCTGGCCGACGCGCGGGATCGTCCTGACTACGACGTTCCGGTGCATCTGCGCAATGCGCCGACGAAGCTGATGAAAGAGATGGGCTACGGCCAGGAGTATCGTTACGCTCATGACGAACCCAACGCCTACGCCGCCGGCGAGCAGTACTTCCCGCAGGAAATGGCGCAAACGCGCTATTATCACCCGACAAACCGGGGGCTTGAGGGCAAAATTGGCGAAAAGCTCGCCTGGCTCGCTGAACAGGATCAAAATAGCCCGATAAAACGCTACCGCTAATTGAGGCGTTGCGGTAAGGTTATTACACTATTTCCGTGGTCGTAGTCTGCGGCCACTTTTCTTTTTTAATTCGATAAGCACAGGATAAGCATGCTCGATCCCAATCTGCTGCGTACCGAGCCAGACGCAGTCGCAGAAAAACTGGCACGCCGGGGCTTTAAGCTGGATGTAGATAAACTTCGCGCGCTTGAAGAGCGTCGTAAAGTTCTGCAGGTGCAAACGGAAAACCTGCAGGCGGAGCGTAACTCCCGATCGAAATCCATTGGCCAGGCGAAAGCGCGCGGGGAAGACATCGAGCCATTACGCCTGGAAGTTAACAAGCTTGGCGAACAACTGGATGCTGCAAAATCCGAGCTGGAAACGCTGCTGGCGGAAATTCGCGATATCGCGCTGGCGATCCCGAATATTCCTCATGATGATGTGCCGGTTGGTCGCGACGAAAACGACAACGTTGAAGTTAGCCGCTGGGGTACGCCGCGTCAGTTCGATTTTGAGGTGCGCGATCATGTGACGCTGGGTGAAATGCACGGGGGGCTGGATTTTGCCGCCGCCGTTAAGCTCACCGGCTCGCGCTTCGTGGTGATGAAAGGGCAGCTGGCCCGTCTGCACCGCGCCCTGGCGCAGTTCATGCTGGATCTGCACACCGAACAGCATGGCTACAGCGAAAACTATGTCCCGTACCTGGTAAACCAGGACACCCTGTATGGCACTGGCCAGCTGCCGAAATTCGCCGGCGACCTGTTCCATACCCGTCCGCTGGAAGAAGAGGCTGACAGCAGCAACTACGCGCTGATCCCGACGGCGGAAGTGCCGCTGACCAACCTGGTGCGCGATGAAATCATCGACGAAGACGATCTGCCGATCAAAATGACCGCCCATACGCCGTGCTTCCGCTCTGAAGCCGGTTCCTATGGCCGCGACACCCGCGGTCTGATCCGTATGCACCAGTTCGATAAAGTTGAAATGGTGCAGATCGTCCGCCCGGAAGACTCTATGGCCGCGCTGGAAGAGATGACCGGTCACGCCGAGAAAGTGCTGCAGCTGCTGGGCCTGCCGTACCGTAAGGTCGCGCTGTGCACCGGCGATATGGGCTTCAGCGCCTGCAAAACCTATGACCTCGAAGTATGGGTTCCGGCGCAAAACACTTATCGTGAGATCTCCTCCTGCTCCAACGTCTGGGATTTCCAGGCGCGTCGTATGCAGGCTCGCTGCCGCAGCAAGTCCGATAAGAAGACCCGTCTCGTTCATACCCTGAATGGTTCTGGCCTGGCAGTAGGTCGTACGCTGGTGGCGCTGATGGAAAACTATCAGCAGGCTGATGGCCGTATCGAGATCCCGGAAGTGCTGCGCCCGTATATGCGCGGCCTCGAATATATCGGCTAAACTTCTCACTCCTTCTTTTAAAAGCGCCTGCGGGCGCTTTTTTTACGCCCTTATTGATACCGGGCAATAATCCTTGCCGCGAATGCAGTGATACTCCCTTTGGGTTAAACCAGCATAAAAAACCAATAATATCGCAAAGCATTATATATATGTCTATATAACGCTTGTCAGTTTATTGTGAGCAACCAAAGCGAGTATCCATGAAAATTAAAGCCCCTGATGCTTTACTGGCTGCTGAGGTAAGCCGCCGTGGTCTGATGAAAACCACGGCAATAGGCGGCCTGGCGCTGGCCAGCAACGCACTAACGTTACCCTTTACCCGACTGTCGCATGCTGCCGATACGCCGGCGCCCGCCAGTGAGAAGGTGGTCTGGAGCGCCTGCACCGTCAACTGCGGTAGCCGTTGCCCGCTGCGCATGCACGTGGTGGATGGCGCGATTAAATACGTCGAAACCGATAATACCGGTGATGATAACTATGACGGTTTGCACCAGGTCCGCGCCTGCCTGCGTGGGCGTTCAATGCGCCGCCGAGTCTATAATCCGGACCGTCTGAAGTACCCGATGAAGCGCGTTGGTAAACGCGGTGAGGGCAAGTTCGAGCAAATCAGCTGGGAAGAGGCGTTGGATACCATCGCCAGCAATATGCAGCGGCTGATTAAAGAGTACGGCAACGAATCCATCTATCTGAACTACGGCACCGGCACGCTCGGCGGGACGCTGACCCGCTCCTGGCCGCCGGGGAAAACGCTGATTGCCCGTCTGATGAACTGCTGCGGTGGCTATCTCAACCATTATGGCGACTATTCATCAGCGCAGATTGCTGCCGGTCTGAATTACACCTACGGCGGCTGGGCGGACGGCAACAGCCCATCGGATATTGAAAACAGTCAGCTGGTGGTGCTGTTCGGCAATAACCCCGGCGAAACGCGGATGAGCGGCGGCGGGGTGACGTACTACCTTGAACAGGCGCGGCAGAAATCCAATGCCCGGATGATAATCATCGATCCGCGCTATACCGACACCGGCGCCGGGCGTGAAGATGAATGGATCCCGATTCGTCCTGGGACCGATGCGGCACTGGTTTCGGGCCTCGCGTGGGTGATGATCACCGAGAATCTAGTCGATCAGCCGTTCCTCGATAAATACTGCGTAGGATACGACGAGAAAACGCTGCCCGCCGGTGCGCCAGCCAATGGTCATTACAAAGCTTACATTCTTGGCCAGGGCACTGACGGTATCGCCAAAACGCCGGAGTGGGCCTCGACGAT
Organism: Klebsiella pneumoniae; assembly: GCF_000742135.1. Lineage (GTDB taxonomy): Bacteria > Pseudomonadota > Gammaproteobacteria > Enterobacterales > Enterobacteriaceae > Klebsiella > Klebsiella pneumoniae. The sequence continues at coordinate 1,541,670 of NZ_KN046818.1, forward strand.
TACCGGTATTCCGCGCGAACGCATTGTTAAACTGGCGCGCGAAATTGCCACCGCCAAACCGGCCTATATTAGCCAGGGCTGGGGTCCGCAGCGTCACGCCAACGGTGAGATCGCCACCCGCGCCATCTCAATGCTCGCCATTCTGACGGGTAACGTCGGGATCAACGGCGGCAATAGCGGGGCGCGCGAGGGCTCGTATAGTCTGCCTTTTGAGCGTATGCCGACGCTGGAGAATCCGGTTGAGACCAGTATCTCGATGTTTATGTGGACCGATGCGATTGAGCGCGGCCCGGAAATGACCGCTCTACGCGACGGCGTACGCGGTAAAGATAAGCTCGACGTGCCGATCAAAATGATCTGGAACTATGCGGGCAACTGTCTGATTAACCAGCATTCTGAGATCAACCGGACCCACGAAATCCTGCAGGACGACAAGAAATGCGAGATGATTGTGGTCATTGACTGCCATATGACCTCCTCGGCGAAATACGCCGATATTCTGCTGCCGGACTGTACCGCCTCCGAGCAGATGGATTTCGCGCTGGATGCCTCCTGCGGCAACATGTCCTACGTTATCTTTGCCGATCAGGCCATCAAGCCGCGTTTCGAATGCAAAACCATCTATGAGATGACCAGCGAACTGGCAAAGCGTCTGGGCGTCGAAGAGCAGTTTACCGAAGGCCGTACCCAGGAAGGCTGGATGCGCTATCTGTATGAGCAGTCGCGCAAAGCGATTCCCGACCTGCCGGATTTCGACACCTTCCGTCAGCAGGGCATCTATAAGCAGCGCGATCCGCAAGGTCATCATGTGGCCTACAAAGCCTTCCGTGAGGATCCGCAGGCTAATCCGCTGACCACGCCTTCAGGCAAGATCGAAATTTACTCGCAGGATCTGGCGAAAATCGCGGCCACCTGGGAGCTGCCGGAAGGGGATGTTATCGATCCGCTGCCGATCTACACCCCGGGTTTCGAAAACTACAACGATCCGCTGACAGCGAAATACCCGCTACAGCTCACTGGCTTCCACTATAAATCTCGCGTCCACTCGACCTACGGCAACGTCGATGTGCTGAAGGCCGCCTGTCGGCAGGAGATGTGGATTAACCCGATCGACGCCCGCAAGCGCGGCATTGCCAACGGCGATCGTATTCGCATCTTCAACGATCGGGGTGAAGTGCATATCGAAGCGAAGGTGACGCCGCGCATGATGCCGGGCGTCGTCGCGCTGGGGGAAGGGGCCTGGTACAACCCGGACGCCTCGCGTGTGGATCAGGCGGGCAGCATCAACGTGCTGACCACCCAGCGTCCGTCGCCGCTGGCGAAGGGAAACCCGTCGCATACCAACCTCGTTCAGGTTGAGAAGCTGTAAGGAGTAACCGATGACAACTCAGTATGGATTTTTTATTGATTCCGCCCGTTGCACCGGTTGCAAAACCTGCGAACTGGCCTGTAAGGACTACAAGAACCTGACTCCGGAGGTCAGCTTCCGCCGCATCTATGAATATGCCGGCGGCGACTGGCAGGAGGACAACGGCGTCTGGCAGCAGAACGTGTTTGCCTATTACCTCTCCATCGCCTGTAACCACTGTGAAGATCCGGCCTGCACCAAGGTCTGTCCGAGCGGCGCGATGCATAAGCGCGAAGACGGTTTTGTGGTGGTCAACGAAGAGGTATGCATTGGCTGCCGCTACTGCCATATGGCCTGCCCGTACGGCGCCCCGCAGTACAACGCCGACAAAGGCCATATGACCAAGTGCGATGGCTGTCACGAGCGCGTCGCCGAGGGGAAAAAGCCGATCTGCGTCGAGTCCTGCCCGCTGCGGGCGTTGGATTTCGGGCCGATTGCCGAACTGCGCGCTAAGCACGGCCAGCTGGCCGCGGTAGCGCCGCTGCCGTCGGCGCACTTTACCCGGCCGAGTATCGTTATCAAACCTAACGCCAATGCCCGGCCGTGTGGCGATACCACCGGTTACCTGGCGAACCCGAAGGAGGTGTGAGATGGGAAACGGATGGCATGAATGGCCGCTGATGGTCTTTACGGTCTTCGGCCAGTGCGTCGTAGGCGGCTTTATTGTTCTGGCGCTGGCGCTGATGACAGGCAAGCTTTCCCGTGAGCAGGAGCAGCGAGTGGTGGGCAGCATGTTCGGCCTGTGGGTATTGATGGGGATCGGGTTTATTGCCTCGACGATGCACCTTGGCTCGCCGCTGCGGGCCTTTAATTCGCTGAATCGCGTGGGAGCCTCGTCGCTGAGTAATGAAATCGCCAGCGGGGCGATCTTCTTCGCCGTCGGCGGAATTGGCTGGCTGCTGGCCGTGTGCAAAAAGCTGCCTGCCGGCCTGCGGAGCCTGTGGCTGGTGGTGACCATGGTGCTGGGCGTGATTTTCGTGTGGATGATGGTGCGGGTATACAACACCATCGACACGGTGCCGACCTGGTACACCGTTTGGACGCCGCTGAGCTTCTTCCTGACGCTGTTTATCGGCGGTCCACTGCTGGGCTACCTGCTGCTGCGCCTCGCAGGCGTCGATGGTTGGGCGCTGCGCCTGCTGCCGGTGGTTAGTTTGCTGGCGCTGCTGATCAGTATTATGGTGGTCGTGATGCAGGGAAGTGAACTTGCCACCATCCGCAGCTCAGTTCAGCAGGCCTCCGCCCTGGTGCCGGATTACGGGTTGCTTATGGCCTGGCGCGTGGTGCTGCTGGCGCTGGCCCTGGCCTGCTGGTGCGTGCCGCAGATTCGCGGCCGCAAACCGGCGGTCTCGCTGCTCGGCCTGGCCTTTGTTCTGATACTGGCGGGAGAGATGATCGGCCGCGGCATATTCTATGGCCTGCATATGACCGTTGGGATGGCTGTCGCCAGTTAACCACCTCCATCATGCCGGTGCCTAACCACCGGCATGATGAAAACGTGCTGTCGATAGATGAAATTTTTCAACTGAAATTAACTTCGGCATTTATTAATAAACCAGCAAAAACAATAGCGTATTATCTGTTGTCTCACCTTTTTCCATCCTCTGGATAAAAAACTTCTATCGTAGCCGACAAAACCGCGTCACGCCTGATTTCAGGTGGATTGACAATGTTTTTAGCAGTGGCATGATGCGCTCGCGATCTGAACATTCCTCACGGTTTTTACCCATGACCATCTACACCCGGCCAGTGCAAATGCTGCTCTGTGGCCTGCTTTTATTGACCCTGGCGATAGCGGTGCTGAATACGCTCGTCCCGCTCTGGCTCGCCCATGAAAACATGCCAACCTGGCAGGTCGGCATGGTGGGGTCATCCTATTTTACCGGCAACCTGGCCGGTACGTTGCTGGCCGGCTGGGTGATCAAGCGCCTGGGGTTTAACCGTAGCTATTATCTCGCATCGTTAATTTTCGCCGTCGGCTGCGTAGGGCTGGGGATCACCGTTGGCTTCTGGACATGGCTGAGCTGGCGTTTTCTCGCCGGCGTAGGTTGCGCGATGATCTGGGTGGTGGTGGAAAGCGCGCTGGTTTGCAGCGGCACTTCCCGCAGTCGCGGTCGTCTGCTGGCGGCGTACATGATGGTCTATTACGTCGGTACCGTACTGGGCCAGCTGATGGTCAGTAAATTACCCACCGATTTAATGAGCGTCCTGCCGTGGGTGACCGGCCTGGCGCTGGCGGCGATCCTGCCGTTGCTGTTTACCCGCATTATGGGGCAGGCAGAAGAACCGCATGAAACGGTACGTATCTGGCCGATGCTGAAGCTACGCCAGGCGCGCCACGGGGTCAATGGCTGTATTATTTCGGGGATTGTCCTCGGCTCGCTGTATGGCCTGATGCCGCTGTGGCTGAACCATCAGGGCGTCAGCGACTCCGGCATCGGCTTCTGGATGGCGGTGATGGTGAGTGCGGGGATCCTCGGCCAGTGGCCGGTAGGGCGCCTGGCAGACCGCTACGGTCGCCTGCTGGTGCTGCGGGTACAGGTCTTTGTGGTCATTCTGGGATGTCTGGCGATGCTTAGTCAGGCGGCAATGGCCCCGGCGCTGTTTGTGCTTGGGGCATCTGGTTTCACGCTGTATCCGGTGGCGATGGCCTGGGCCTGTGAAAAAGTGGAGCACCATCAGCTGGTGGCGATGAATCAGGCGCTGCTGATGAGCTATACCATCGGCAGCCTGCTGGGCCCGACCCTGACGGCGATGCTGATGCAGAACTTCTCAGACAACCTGCTGTTTATCATGATCGCCAGCGTGTCGTTTATCTATCTGCTGACCCTGCTGCGCAAAGCCGGGCATCATCCGACGCCGGTGGCGCACGCCTGACCCTGCAACGCGCAGCGCATGCTGCGCGTCATCTGCTGCAATCGCATAGGCTTACTGCCGCAGAGAGGACAAGTCGTTTTTCATGAGAATGAAACGGCGGGGCGGACACAGCTTCCCACGCCGTTGCAGGCCGGCATAAGCGCATCACCGGCCCGGGCGGGATTAGTACATTACTTTGTGACCATACTGCTCAAGGATGCCTTTTACCCGCTCCATGGTCTCTTTCTTCGGCGGATGGACGCCGTCCAGCTTGTACTCTTCGCCCATCGCTACCCATTTGTGTTTACCCAGCTCATGGTAGGGCAGCAGCTCGATTTTTTCGACATTGCCCATATCGCGGGTAAATTCGCCCAGGCGGTGCGCGGAATCATCATCGTCTGACCAGCCGGGAACCACCACGTAGCGGATCCAGACATTGATATTCTTCTTCGCCAGATACTGGGCGAATTCCAGCGTACGATGGTTAGAGACGCCGACCAGGTTCTGGTGAATCTCATCGTTCATCTGCTTGAGATCCAGCATCACCAGGTCTGTTACCTCCAGCAGCTCGTCGATAACCGGATCGTAGCGACGTACGAAGCCGTTGGTATCCAGGCAGGTGTGGATGCCTTCTTTCTTACACGCGCGGAACCAGTCGCGAACAAACTCCGCCTGCAGGATCGCCTCACCGCCCGAGGCGGTGACGCCGCCGCCGGAAGCATTCATAAAGTGACGATAGGTCACCACCTCTTTCATTAATTCTTCAACGGTGATTTCTTTGCCGCCGTGGGTATCCCAGGTGTCACGGTTATGGCAGTACAGGCAGCGCATCAGGCAGCCCTGGAAAAAGGTAATAAAGCGGATGCCCGGGCCATCAACGGTACCACAGGATTCAAAGGAGTGAATGCGACCAATAACTGACATTGCGGTGTTTTCTCCAGATGTGGCCCATCCGGGGCCGTGTTGGTGCGCAGCTCAGCGGCTGCGTCGAGTCTGTTTTGACAGGTACCCAAAGTATAGATAACTGGCAAAGCAGGCTGGGGCGGGGAATGCTTGTTAAAAAGGCCCCACTGATGTGGGGCCTTTATTGTACGCCTTTTCAGTCAGACAGGGAATTACATGGTCTGAGTGAAGGTACGGGTAATAACATCCTGCTGCTGTTCTTTGGTCAGGGAGTTAAAACGTACGGCGTAGCCAGATACGCGGATGGTCAGCTGCGGATATTTTTCCGGGTTTTCCATCGCGTCGAGCAGCATTTCGCGGTTCATGACGTTCACGTTCAGGTGCTGACCACCTTCGATGGACGCTTCGTGATGGAAGTAACCATCCATCAGACCTGCCAGGTTGGTCTTACGAACTTCGTCGTCTTTACCCAGCGCGTTCGGCACGATAGAGAAGGTATAAGAGATACCATCTTTCGCGTAAGCAAACGGCAGTTTAGCGACGGAGGTCAGAGAGGCTACTGCACCTTTCTGGTCACGGCCGTGCATCGGGTTAGCACCTGGACCGAACGGCGCGCCAGCGCGACGACCGTCTGGGGTATTACCGGTTTTCTTACCGTACACCACGTTAGAGGTGATGGTCAGAACAGACTGAGTCGGGATAGCGTTGCGGTAGGTGTGCAGTTTCTGAATTTTCTTCATGAAACGTTCAACCAGGTCAACGGCCATGTCATCGACGCGAGGGTCGTTGTTACCAAACTGCGGGTATTCGCCTTCGATTTCGAAGTCAACAGCCAGACCGTCTTCGTCACGAATCGGTTTAACTTTCGCATATTTGATAGCAGACAGGGAGTCAGCAGCAACGGACAGACCAGCGATACCACACGCCATGGTGCGGATAACGTCACGGTCGTGCAGCGCCATCAGAGAGGCTTCGTAGCTGTACTTGTCGTGCATGTAGTGGATGATGTTCAGCGCGGTGACGTACTGTTTAGCCAGCCAGTCCATGAAGTGATCCATGCGATCCATTACTTCGTCGAAGTTCAGGACGTCGCCTTTGATCGGTTCAGATTTCGGACCAACCTGCATTTTCAGTTTTTCATCCACGCCGCCGTTGATAGCGTACAGCATGGTTTTCGCGAGGTTAGCGCGAGCGCCGAAGAACTGCATTTGCTTACCAACAACCATCGGGCTTACGCAGCATGCGATAGCGTAGTCGTCGTTGTTGAAGTCCGGACGCATCAGGTCATCGTTCTCATACTGCAGAGAAGAGGTATCGATGGACACTTTAGCGGCGAATTTCTTGAAGCTCAGCGGCAGTTTTTCAGACCACAGGATAGTAATGTTCGGCTCCGGAGACGGCCCCATGGTGTACAGGGTGTTCAGGAAGCGGAAGCTGTTTTTGGTCACCAGAGTACGGCCGTCAACGCCCATACCGCCGATGGATTCCGTTGCCCAAATCGGGTCGCCGGAGAACAGTTCATCATATTCCGGGGTACGCAGGAAGCGAACCATACGCAGTTTCATGACCAGGTGGTCAACCATTTCCTGCGCGTCTTGCTCGGTGATTTTACCCGCCTGCAGGTCACGCTCGATGTAGATATCCAGGAAGCTGGAGGTACGACCGAAGGACATTGCCGCGCCGTTCTGAGATTTCACGGCAGCCAGGTAACCGAAGTAGGTCCACTGAATCGCTTCCTGAGCGGTGGTCGCCGGACCAGAGATGTCATAGCCATATTTAGCGGCCATCTCTTTGATCTGGCCCAGTGCGCGGTGTTGTTCAGCGATTTCTTCACGCAGACGGATGGTCGCTTCCAGGTCTTCGCCGCTTTCCAGTTTCGCTTGCAGAGAGTTGAACTGGGCGAATTTGTCTTTCATCAGGAAGTCGATACCGTACAGCGCAACGCGACGGTAGTCACCGATGATACGACCACGACCGTAAGCATCCGGCAGACCCGTCAGCACGCCGGATTTACGGCAGCGCAGGATGTCCGGGGTATAGACGTCGAAAACGCCCTGGTTGTGAGTTTTACGGTACTCTGTGAAGATTTTTTTCAGCATCGGGTCCAGCTCGCGATTATACGCTTTGCAGGAACCTTCAACCATTTTGATACCACCGAACGGGATGATCGCACGTTTCAGCGGCGCTTCGGTCTGCAGACCAACGATTTTTTCCAGACCTTTCTCGATATAGCCCGCGTCGTGAGAGGTGATGGTGGAAGCCAGGGCAGTGTCAAAATCAACAGGCGCGTGAGTGCGGTTTTCCTGTTTTACACCTTCCATTACGGTGTCCCACAGCTTGGTGGTCGCTTCAGTCGCGCCAGCCAGGAAGGATTCGTCGCCTTCATATGGGGTGTAGTTTTTCTGAATAAAGTCACGGACGTTGACTTCATTCTGCCAGTCACCTTTCGCAAAACCTTCCCAGGCTGTGGCTAACTTTTCATTAAGCTCGGACATGTAACACCTACCTTCTTAAGTGGATTTTTTATTTACTGCCTGAAACAACCCTTAGTGATGGTCGTTGCCACGCAGGTAAATGACCCAGTATGTCAACCCGACCAGCAGACCCCCGCCGATAATGTTCCCGATAGTTACCGGAATCAGGTTATCAGTGATGAAGTTCATAACGGTCAAGTGAGAGAAACTTTCCGGAGTCGAACCGATGGCGGTCCAGAATTCCGGGCTTGCAAAGTTGCGGATTACGATACCCATCGGGATCATAAACATGTTGGCGATGCTGTGCTCAAAGCCGCTGGCAACGAACATCGCTACCGGCAGGACCATGATCATCGCTTTATCCATCAGGCTACGACCGGAATAGCTCATCCATACGGCGAGACAAACCATCAGGTTAGCGAGGATACCCAGGCTCACGGCCTCCACAAAAGTATGGTGCATTTTGTGGTCGGCGGTCTGCAGAACGTTTAGCCCCCAGCCGCCGTTGGCAGTCATATATTCGCCTGATAACCACATCAGCAGCACAAACAGCAGCGCGCCCACCAGGTTACCAAAATAGACGTTGAGCCAGTTTTTTGCCAGTTGCCCCCAGGTAATTCGACCGCTGGCTTTGGCCACCACGATCAGTACCGTAGAGGTAAAGAGGTCAGCGCCGCAGATAACGCACAGAATCAGACCCAGAGAAAAACAGATCCCACCGATAAGTTTGGCAATCCCATAAGGCATCGCGGCAGTGCCGGTGGTCGCGGTGATATAGAATACGAAAGCGATGGAGATGAAAACGCCAGCGGTGATCGCCAGATAAAACGTCTTCATCGGATGCTTCGTTGCTTTATAGACACCTGCTTCTTCGGCGACTTTCGCCATCGCGGCAGGGAGCAAAAGATCAAAAGGGTTGTCAGCTTTCACACTAACTCTCTCTTTATATAAGTTGGCGGTGAGATACTAACAAAGCATTATAGAATGGAAATTGATATAGATCATATCTCACCGGAACTATATGCCTTTTTAGTGTGTGGTTTTTATTGAAATTACCTCTAACTGCATGAAATATATATAGAAAATAATTTTTAAATTTTATAGATAATGTTGAATTATTTCTTTTTTACCCCCATTTTTGAGTTAATTAAAATGGAGTATTTTTATTAAATTTAACAATTGATAAATGATGAAATGGCGTTATTTAACATTAATTAACTTTACAACTACAAATTATAGGAGGCGCTTTCTCAGGGTTAAATAACGGAGCCGCTGAGGGCTCCGTTGTAAGCATGAACGATGGCGCAAGCTGGGCTTATTTTGCCCAAAACGCCGCTTTCGCCCGCTGCAGTTTTTCATAGGCTTTCAGCAGCGACTGATGGGCCGGGAAGGCCTGCAGATCGCTATCGACCGCCTGGAGACCATAGAACGGCGCTTCCCCGCTCAGCGCCGCGCTGGCGGCTTCGACCGCGTCTGCGCCGTACATACGGATGAAGGCGTTCAGGTACTGCAGTGGCTGACGCTCTTCTTCCTGGCTCAGCAGCAGCAGGGTTTGCAGACAGCGATAGTAGTTCGCGCGCTCCGCGCTGAAGACCGAAGCATTAAATTCCATGGTCCACTCGGTCCAGATCAGCGCCTGCTCCAGATCGCCGCCGGCCAGGGCCAGCATCGCTTTCAGCTCGCCGACGCGCAGGGTATACCAGCCGTTGTCTTTTCCGGTGGCGAGCCCCAGCAGTTCGCGAACGCGGGTGAAATCATCCAGACCCTCATCGTCCATCTGCTCGATCAGCGCCAGGTAATCTTCTTTATCCCACTCGCTGCCCGGCAGGGACAGAATGGTGTCCCGCAGATGAGCGCCCATGCTGTTGTTCGCCAGCCACAGGTCTTCCGCCGGGTATATGTCCGACATCCCCGGGACGATGATACGGCAGGCGTAAACGCCCAGGTGCTCGTAGTCGGCGATGTACACTTCTTTATCTTCGGCCTTGAAGATGGCCATCAGGGTGGCGAACTCTTCTTCGGTAGTACCAGAGAAGCTCCAGTCAACGAATGGATAGTCGGCGTCCTGCTTGAACATATCCCAGGAGATCAGGCCGCTGGAGTCGATAAAGTGGGTTTCGAGGTTCGCGTGCTCGGCGACCTCTTCGTCATCGAAGGTTGGCGGCGTGAAGACGTCGAGGTCTTTCAGGCTGCGGCCCTGCAGCAGTTCGGTGACGGTTCGCTCCAGCGCCACGCCAAAGTCCGGGTGGGCGCCGAAGGAGGCGAAGCAGGTGCCGTTAGCCGGGTTAAACAGCACGACGCAGATAACCGGATATTTGCCGCCCAGCGAGCCATCATAGGCAAAGATCGGGAAACCTTCAGCTTCCAGTTTGGCGATCGATTCCACGACGCCCGGATAGCGCGCCATGACTTCCGCCGGGATCTCCGGCAGGCTGATGCTTTCAGCGATGATGCGGTTTTTAATGTGACGTTCAAAGACCTCTGACAGACCCTGTACCCGCGCTTCGTTGCGGGTGTTACCGGCGGACATGCCGTTGGAGACGTACAGGTTACCGACAATATTCATCGGAATATAGACGGTTTCGCCGTCGGACTGGCGGGTAAAAGGCAGACCGCACACGCCGCGCTCATCGTTACCCGACTGCAGATCCACCAGCATACTGGCCGTTAACTGATCGTCAGGATCGTAGAACGCGCGCAGGCGGGCATCCAGCATACCTTCCGGGACTTCATCATCCTCAGTCAGCGGGAACCACTTTTCGTTCGGGTAGTGAACAAACGGGCCGTTAGCGATAGTGTCGCCTAACCAGAAGTCGGCGAAGAAATAGTTAGTGGACAGACGTTCGAAATATTCGCCCAGCGCGGAGGCCAGGGCTGCCTTTTTGGTGGCGCCTTTACCATTGGTAAAGCACAGCGCGCACGCTTTATCGCGAATGTGAACGGACCACACGTGCGGCACCGGGTTCAGCCACGAGGCCTCTTCGATATCAAATCCGAGGTCGAGCAATTTCTGCTGGAAGCGAGCGATGGAATCTTCCAGGGCGGCATCTTTGCCGGGAATAAACGTTTGGGTCATGGCGATCACTTTTGTCGTACGGAAAGCGCGCAATGATACGGCTTTTATCTGACAGGTGCTATCTCCATCATCTGGCTATGCTTAGAGGCATCTTTAATACACAGGGAGATGGAAAATGAAAGCCTTTGACTGGCAGCGGATGGCGCTCGATAAAGTACCGGTGGAATTCCTGGCGGAGGTGGCGTTGCGCAGCCTCTATACCTTCGTTCTGGTCTTTATTTTCCTCAAGATTACCGGACGGCGCGGCGTGCGGCAGATGTCGCTGTTCGAGGTGCTGATTATTTTGACCCTCGGCTCGGCGGCGGGTGACGTGGCGTTTTATGACGATGTGCCGCTGCTGCCGGTGCTGGTGGTCTTCGTTACGCTGGCGCTACTGTATCGCGGCATTATGTGGCTGATGGGGCATAGCGAAAAGCTGGAGGATCTACTGGAGGGGAAACCTATCGTAGTGGTGGAAGAGGGACAGTTGGCCTGGGAGAAGCTGCATGCGGAAAACATGACCGAATTCGAATTTTTTATGGAGCTGCGGGTCAACAGCGTCGAGCAGCTTGGCCAGGTCCGGCTGGCAATCCTCGAAACCAACGGGCAGATCAGCGTGTTTTATTATCCCGATGAAGAGGTGAGGGCCGGATTATCGATCCTTCCAGCGCATTGTACCACACGCTATACCACCATTCCGCAAGAGGGGATCTATGCCTGCGTGCGCTGCAGCATCGTAATGGCGATGCAGGCGGGAGAAAAACGAATATGTCCGCGCTGCGCAAATGCAGAATGGTCGAAGGCCAGCCGGGCGAAACGGCTTACCTGACAGCAAATATGTCGGTTTTATTACGTCAAGACGATAGATTCTGTTGTGTGACGGCGGCCGCGTTTTACCGTCGGCGAGTTTTAGCCATTGCGGACCGTGTCACTGAATGATAAAACCGATAGCCACAGGAATAACTTATGCCCGCGGCGGTTCGCGGGCAAAACAACATAGCAACGTGGTGAGGGGAAATGGCTCAGGTCTATAACTTCAGTTCGGGCCCGGCAATGCTGCCGGCGGAAGTACTCAAACTGGCGCAGCAGGAACTGTGCGACTGGCACGGTCTGGGGACGTCGGTCATGGAGATCAGTCACCGTGGTAAGGAGTTTATCCAGGTGGCAGAAGAGGCAGAACAGGACTTCCGCGCTCTGCTGAACATCCCTTCCAACTATAAAGTTTTATTCTGCCACGGCGGCGGCCGCGGCCAGTTCGCCGGGATCCCGCTGAACATCCTCGGCGATAAAAAGGTCGCTGACTATGTGGACGCCGGCTACTGGGCGGCCAGCGCGGTCAAAGAGGCGAAGAAATACTGCACGCCGAACGTTATCGACGCGAAAATCACCGTCGACGGCAAGCGCGCTGTGAAGCCGATGAGCGAGTGGCAGCTGACCCCGGGAGCGGCCTATCTGCACTACTGCCCGAACGAAACCATTGATGGTATCGCGATTGATGAGACGCCGAACTTCGGCGACGACGTCATCGTGACCGCCGATTTCTCCTCCACCATTCTTTCCCGCGAAATTGACGTCAACCGCTTCGGCGTAATCTACGCCGGCGCGCAGAAGAATATCGGTCCGGCTGGGCTGACGCTGGTCATCGTGCGTGAAGATCTGCTGGGCAAAGCCAGCGTGGCCTGCCCATCAATTCTTGACTACACCGTGTTAAGCGAGAATGACTCGATGTTTAACACACCGCCGACGTTCGCATGGTATCTGGCTGGACTGGTGTTTAAGTGGCTGAAACAGCAGGGCGGGGTTGCCGCGATGGATAAAATCAACCAGCAGAAAGCCGAACTGCTCTACGGCGTGATCGATAACAGCGGCTTCTATCGTAACGATGTGGCGCAGGCCAACCGTTCGCGTATGAACGTACCGTTCCAGCTGGCGGACAGCGCCCTGGACAAACTGTTCCTCGAAGAGTCGTTTGCTGCCGGGCTGCACGCGCTGAAGGGCCACCGGGTGGTGGGCGGCATGCGTGCTTCCATCTACAACGCCATGCCGCTGGACGGCGTGAAGGCGTTAACCGACTTTATGCTGGACTTCGAACGCCGCCACGGTTAATCGCCTGTTTCTTTCTTCCTCCCCGCGGCCTGTCTGCGGGGTTTTTATTCTGTTTGTTTGAGAGTGAAGTTTGATGGAATCCCTGACGTTACAACCCATCGCACGCGTAGAGGGCACCGTGAACCTGCCAGGTTCGAAAAGCGTCTCCAACCGCGCGCTGCTGCTGGCTGCCCTGGCCCGCGGCACGACGGTGCTGACCAACCTGCTGGACAGCGACGATGTGCGCCATATGCTGAATGCCCTGAGTGCGCTGGGGGTTCAATATACCCTGTCTGCCGACCGCACCCGCTGCGAAGTGACCGGCAACGGCGGCCCGTTGCGCTCTGCCGCGGCGCTGGAGCTGTTCCTTGGCAACGCCGGTACCGCGATGCGTCCGCTGGCGGCGGCTCTGTGCCTTGGCAGCAACGATATCGTGCTGACCGGCGAACCGCGGATGAAAGAGCGTCCGATCGGCCATCTGGTGGATGCCCTGCGTCAGGGCGGCGCTCAGATCGACTATCTGGAGCAGGAAAATTATCCACCGCTGCGCCTGCGCGGCGGTTTTCAGGGCGGCAACGTCGAGGTTGACGGCAGCGTCTCCAGCCAGTTCCTGACCGCGCTGCTGATGACCGCGCCGCTGGCGCCGCAGGATACCGTCATCGTCATTAAGGGCGATCTGGTGTCGAAACCCTATATCGACATTACGCTGCACCTGATGAAAACCTTCGGCGTTGAGGTGGACAATCAGTCTTATCAGCGATTTGTGGTGCGCGGCAAGCAGCAGTATCAGTCGCCGGGAGATTACCTGGTGGAAGGCGATGCTTCCTCGGCCTCGTATTTCCTCGCCGCTGGCGCCATTAAGGGCGGCACGGTAAAAGTCACCGGTATCGGCCGCAACAGCGTACAGGGCGACATTCGTTTCGCCGACGTACTGGAGAAAATGGGCGCCACCGTCACCTGGGGCGACGATTTCATCGCCTGCACCCACGGCGAGCTCAAGGCGGTCGATATGGATATGAACCATATCCCGGACGCCGCGATGACCATCGCCACCGCCGCGCTGTTCGCGCAAGGGACCACTACCCTGCGCAATATCTACAACTGGCGGGTCAAGGAGACGGACCGTCTGTTCGCCATGGCGACCGAGCTGCGTAAAGTGGGCGCCGAGGTGGAAGAGGGGGAAGATTATATCCGCATCACCCCGCCGGCAAAGTTGAAGTACGCAGAAATCGGCACCTATAACGACCACCGGATGGCGATGTGCTTCTCGCTGGTAGCGCTGTCTGATACGCCGGTGACCATCCTTGATCCCAAATGTACGGCCAAAACGTTCCCTGACTACTTTGAGCAGCTGGCGCGGATCAGTACCCTCGCCTGAGTAAAACTTTGTCATCCCGCGGGCTGATATCCTGTCAGCCCGCTATAATTGCGCAAAACTTCTGCTTTTCATTTCCTGTAGTCCGTAATTTACAAGCAATGCTCACTTTCCGGCGTATTGATGCGTATAATGCGCGGCGTTTATATTCCATGCGCCTTGCTGAAGGAGAAAAAGATGACGGCGAATATTCCGGTAATCACCATTGATGGGCCTGGCGGTGCGGGTAAAGGTACGTTGTGCAAGGCAATGGCGGAAGCGCTGGGCTGGCATCTGTTAGATTCAGGCGCGATCTACCGCGTTCTGGCGCTGGCGGCGCTGCATCATCATGTCGACGTGGAGTCCGAAGAGGCGCTGGTGCCCCTGGCTGCCCATCTTGACGTGCGTTTTATTTCTACTGACGGCAACCTGGAAGTGGTGCTGGAAGGGGAAGATGTCAGTAGCGAAATTCGCACTCAGGAGGTCGCGAACGCGGCCTCGAAAGTGGCGGCTTTTCCGCGCGTTCGCGAAGCGCTGCTACGCCGCCAGCGCGCCTTCCGCGAACTGCCGGGGCTTATCGCCGACGGTCGCGATATGGGAACGGTAGTTTTCCCGGACGCGCCGGTGAAAATTTTCCTCGATGCCTCGGCCGATGAGCGGGCGCATCGCCGCATGCGACAGTTGCAGGAAAAGGGCTTTGATGTTAACTTTGAACGTCTTTTGTCCGAGATAAAAGAGCGTGACGATCGCGACCGAAATCGCGCCGTGGCGCCGCTTGTCCCGGCTGCCGATGCATTAGTTCTCGATTCAACCGAACTAAACATTGAGCAAGTGATTGAAAAAGCGCTACAATATGCGCGCGAAAAATTGGCCGTTGCGTAGGCCTTAACCGGTAACGCGCCGAAGCCTCCGAATTATAGCAGTACCCCGCGGCAATGGATGGTCAGCGGGTATGTGAAACAACCCCATCCGGCACGGAGCCAGGTGGACGTTAATATTAACCTGAAGATTAAACATGACTGAATCTTTTGCTCAACTGTTTGAAGAATCCTTAAAAGAAATCGAAACCCGCCCGGGTTCCATCGTTCGTGGTGTTGTTGTTGCTATCGACAAAGACGTAGTACTGGTTGACGCCGGTCTGAAATCTGAGTCCGCCATCCCGGCTGAGCAGTTCAAAAACGCCCAGGGCGAGCTGGAAATCCAGGTTGGTGACGAAGTTGACGTTGCTCTGGATGCAGTAGAAGACGGCTTCGGTGAAACTCTGCTGTCCCGTGAGAAAGCTAAACGTCACGAAGCTTGGATCACGCTGGAAAAAGCTTACGAAGACGCTGAAACTGTTACCGGTGTTATCAACGGCAAAGTTAAAGGTGGCTTCACTGTTGAGCTGAACGGTATTCGTGCGTTCCTGCCGGGTTCCCTGGTAGACGTTCGTCCGGTGCGCGACACGCTGCACCTGGAAGGCAAAGAGCTTGAGTTCAAAGTCATCAAGCTGGACCAGAAGCGTAACAACGTTGTTGTTTCTCGTCGTGCCGTTATCGAATCCGAAAACAGCGCAGAGCGCGATCAGCTGCTGGAAAACCTGCAGGAAGGCATGGAAGTCAAAGGTATCGTTAAGAACCTCACTGACTACGGTGCATTCGTTGATCTGGGCGGCGTTGACGGCCTGCTGCACATCACCGATATGGCCTGGAAACGCGTTAAGCATCCGAGCGAAATCGTAAACGTTGGCGACGAAATCACTGTTAAAGTGCTGAAGTTCGACCGCGAGCGTACCCGTGTATCCCTGGGCCTGAAACAGCTGGGCGAAGATCCGTGGGTAGCTATCGCTAAACGTTATCCGGAAGGTACCAAACTGACCGGTCGCGTGACCAACCTGACCGACTACGGCTGCTTCGTTGAAATCGAAGAGGGCGTTGAAGGCCTGGTTCACGTTTCCGAAATGGATTGGACCAACAAAAACATCCACCCGTCCAAAGTTGTTAACGTTGGCGACGTTGTGGAAGTAATGGTTCTGGATATCGACGAAGAGCGTCGTCGTATCTCCCTGGGTCTGAAACAGTGCAAATCTAACCCATGGCAGCAGTTCGCGGAAACCCACAACAAGGGCGACCGTGTTGAAGGTAAAATCAAGTCTATCACTGACTTCGGTATCTTCATCGGCCTGGACGGCGGCATCGACGGCCTGGTTCACCTGTCTGACATCTCCTGGAACGTTGCAGGCGAAGAAGCAGTTCGTGAATACAAAAAAGGCGACGAAATCGCAGCAGTTGTTCTGCAGGTTGACGCAGAGCGTGAGCGTATCTCCCTGGGCGTTAAACAGCTCGCGGAAGATCCGTTCAACAACTACGTTGCTCTGAACAAGAAAGGCGCTATCGTTGTTGGTAAAGTGACTGCAGTTGACGCTAAAGGCGCAACCGTAGAACTGGCTGACGGCGTAGAAGGTTACCTGCGTGCTTCTGAAGCATCCCGTGACCGCGTTGAAGACGCAACTCTGGTTCTGAGCGTTGGCGACGAAGTTGAAGCGAAATTCACCGGCGTGGATCGTAAGAACCGCGTAGTGAGCCTGTCTGTACGTGCGAAAGACGAAGCGGAAGAAAAAGACGCTATCGCTACCGTGAACAAGCAGGAAGACGCGAACTTCTCCAACAACGCTATGGCTGAAGCGTTCAAAGCAGCGAAAGGCGAGTAATCTTTGTCATTCAGGTAATAACAACCTGAATAGCGACGAGTTTACTTGACAGATTGCAGGATTCGTCCTGTAATCAAGCACAAAGGGCGGCTACGGCCGCCCTTGTTTAAGCTGTTAGCTAATTTTTGCCTTGAAGGAAACCGGAGGAATAATGACCAAGTCAGAATTGATTGAAAGACTTGCCAGCCAGCAATCTCACATTCCGGCGAAAGCGGTGGAAGATGCTGTTAAAGAAATGCTGGAACATATGGCCTCAACGCTTGCTCAAGGTGAGCGCATTGAAATCCGCGGTTTCGGCAGCTTTTCTCTGCACTATCGAGCACCTCGCACCGGACGTAACCCGAAAACTGGTGATAAAGTCGAACTGGAAGGTAAGTACGTTCCGCACTTTAAGCCCGGGAAAGAATTACGTGACCGCGCCAATATTTATGAAGGGTGAGTTGCACGACGTGCAGCCTGCCTGACGATAAAGAAAGCACCTTCGGGTGCTTTTTTTGTGCCCGCCATTTACGGCCATCCTCACAAAAAAAGCGTGCCCGGCTGCAAGCGAGGCGATTGTCTGGAATGCGCCGCGCAAGCCTGAATTCGCCGCCAGGACGCCAGCACCGCTTTGCGTAACACTGTCCACTCACAGGGAGGTGTTTATGCGTCTACCATGGCTTGCCGGATGCGCCATCATTGCAATGCTGCCGCTTCTCTGGCTACCCGTCTTGCCGGGCCCGTACAGTCTGGCGGGCGCGAGCGCACTGGCGCTGGCGCTGATTCGTCTGCATGGAAGGGCCGTCGCCGGAGTGGCGATGACGCTTCTGCTGGTGGTCTGGGGAGTATTGAGCGCGCATCAGGCGCTGTGGCCGACCCGGCACCTTACCGGCGCCATCCGGCAAGCGGAAGTGATCCTTAGCGAGACGGATGGCCAGACCTTGCACCGTGGACAAATGGTGCGCCTGCGGGGCCGCTATCTGTTTCCCCCGGTAGGCGTAACGCTGTACGGGGAACTTGCACCTGCGCCAGCCTGTGCGGGTCAACACTGGCTGATGACGCTGCGCCTGCGCCCGGTGCACGGGCAGCTCAATGACGGGGGCTTCGACAGCCAGCGCTATGCGCTGGCGCAGCACCGACCGCTGAGCGGAGGGATCGTCGCCGCTTCCGCGCTGGATGCCCGCTGCAGTCTGCGCGCCCGCTATCTGACGTCGCTGACCCGGCGACTGCAGACTTATCCCTGGCGCGCGGTGATGTTGGGATTAGGAATGGGGGAGCGGCTGTCTTTGCCGACGGAGATAAAGGTCCTGATGCAGAACACGGGCACTTCCCATCTGATGGCTATCTCGGGTCTGCATATCGCTCTCGCGGCTTCTCTTATCATGCTGTTGCTGCGCGGCGTGCAGTATATTCTCCCGGGCCGCTGGATTGGCTGGCGGTTGCCCCTTGTCGCCGGGCTGGCGGGCGCCGTCGGCTATGCCTGGCTGACCGGTATGCAGCCGCCGGCCCTGCGCACTTGCTTAGGGCTTGCGGTCTGTTGTGCTTTACGTTTGTCGGGTCAACGCTGGACGGCGTGGCAGGTGTGGCTCTGCTGTCTGGGAGCGATACTGGTTGCCGACCCGCTGGCGGTCCTGTCGCAAAGCCTGTGGCTATCTGCCTTCGCCGTGGCGGGGCTGATCTTCTGGTTCCAGTGGCTCCCGTTGCCTGCCGGCCGCTGGCGCTGGCCGTGGAAGACCATAATTGCTCTTGTTCATTTGCAGGCTGGCGTGACGCTGCTGCTGCTGCCGCTGCAGTTGTTGCTATTCCATGGAGTCAGCCTGACGTCGATGGCGGCTAATTTGCTGGCGGTACCGTTAGTCACCCTGTTGGCGGTGCCGCTTATTCTGACCGCGATGCTGGTGCATCTCTCGGGGCCGGATATAGTGGAGTCGCTACTCTGGCTGGCGGCCGATCGCGTGCTGGCGCTACTGTTTTGGGGATTACGACGTTTACCGGACGGCTGGTTGACGCTGGATGCTCGCTGGCTGTGGATCAGTATCCTGCCGTGGCTGTTGGTGATGGGCTGGCGTTTTCAGAGCTGGCGGCATTCACCGGCGCTGTGTCTCAGCGTGCTGTTTTTACTGACGCGGCCATTCAGCCGACAACCGCCTGCGGACGAATGGCGGGTGACGATGCTGGATGTCGGACAGGGGCTGGCGATGGTGATCGAGCGTCACGGTAAGGCATTGCTTTACGATACCGGGCCGGCTTGGCCGCAGGGTGATAGCGGTCAACAGGTGATTATCCCGTGGCTGCGCTGGCACCATCTGCAGCTGCAAGGGATTATGCTGAGCCATGAACATCTGGATCATCGCGGCGGCCTTGATTCAGTGCTGCAGGCATGGCCGCAGGCGTGGGTGCGCAGCCCGTTAGGCTGGGCGCATCATCTGCCGTGTCATCGCGGTGAGCGCTGGCAATGGCAGGGACTCAACTTCCAGGCCCTGTGGCCGCTACCGGGCAGCACGGCAAAGGGTAACAATCATTCCTGTGTGGTGCGGATCGATGATGGTCGCTCCAGCATCCTGCTCACCGGCGATATAGAACGTCAGGCGGAGCAGGCGATGATCAGCCGTTACTGGCGGCATCTGACGTCTACACTTATTCAGGTTCCCCACCACGGCAGCAATACCTCCTCCAGCGCGCTGCTGATCCGCCGGGTGGATGGCGCGGCCGCGCTGGCCTCCGCTTCGCGCTACAATGCGTGGCGGATGCCCTCGTACAAGGTGGTTCAGCGCTACCGCCAGCGGGGTTATCGCTGGTTCGCCACGCCGCAGCAGGGGCAGATAACGGTGGTTTTTTCCGCAGAAGGGTGGCAAATCCATAGCTTACGGGATCAAGTTTTACCGCGTTGGTATCATCAGTGGTTTGGCGCGCCCGCCGATAACGGGTAGAATATGCGGCTATTTCAACACAAGCTGGTTTATTGAATGCAGAACGATAAAGATCTCTCCACGTGGCAGACCTTCCGCCGACTTTGGCCGATTATCGCGCCGTTTAAAGCCGGGCTAATCGTAGCGGCGGTGGCGTTGGTGCTTAACGCGGGCAGTGACACCTTCATGTTATCGCTTCTTAAACCGTTATTGGATGATGGTTTTGGTAAAACGGATCGCTCAGTGCTGCTATGGATGCCGCTGGTGGTTATCGGCCTGATGGTGCTGCGTGGGATCACCAGCTACATCTCGAGCTATTGTATTTCCTGGGTTTCCGGCAAAGTGGTGATGACCATGCGTCGTCGCCTGTTCGGCCACATGATGGGTATGCCGGTGGCCTTCTTTGACAAGCAGTCTACCGGAACGCTGCTGTCACGCATCACCTATGATTCTGAGCAGGTCGCCTCCTCCTCTTCCAGCGCGCTGATCACCGTGGTCCGCGAAGGGGCATCGATTATCGGTCTGTTCGTGATGATGTTCTATTACAGCTGGCAGCTGTCGCTGATCCTGATCGTACTGGCGCCGATTGTGTCGGTGGCGATCCGCGTGGTCTCCAAGCGTTTTCGCAATATCAGTAAGAATATGCAGAACACGATGGGGCAGGTCACCACCAGCGCCGAGCAGATGCTGAAAGGGCACAAAGAGGTGCTGATGTTTGGCGGCCAGGAAGTGGAAACCAAACGTTTTGATAAAGTCAGCAATAAAATGCGTCTGCAGGGGATGAAGATGGTTTCCGCCTCGTCTATCTCCGACCCGATCATTCAGCTTATCGCCTCCCTGGCGCTGGCCTTTGTCCTGTATGCCGCCAGCTTCCCGAGCGTGATGGACACCCTGACCGCCGGGACCATTACCGTGGTCTTCTCCTCGATGATTGCGCTGATGCGTCCGCTGAAGTCGCTGACCAACGTCAATGCCCAGTTCCAGCGCGGGATGGCGGCGTGCCAGACGCTGTTTGCGATCCTCGATTCCGAGCAGGAAAAAGACGAAGGTACGCGGGTCATTGAGCGGGCGAAAGGCAATCTCAAGTTCGAGAACGTCACCTTTACCTACCCGGGTCGCGAAGTGGCCGCGCTGCGCAATATCAATCTCGATATCCCGGAAGGGAAAACAGTGGCGCTGGTGGGGCGCTCAGGGTCGGGTAAATCGACCATTGCCAGCCTGATCACCCGCTTCTACGATGTCGACGAGGGGCAGATCCTGCTGGATGGCCACGACCTGCGCGAGTACAAGCTGAGCTCGCTGCGCGACCAGGTGGCGCTGGTTTCACAAAACGTGCATCTGTTCAACGATACCGTCGCCAACAATATCGCCTATGCCCGTACCGAAGAGTACAGCCGCGAGCAGATTGAAGAGGCCGCGCGCATGGCCTACGCCATGGATTTCATTAACAAGATGGATAATGGTCTGGATACCATCATCGGCGAGAATGGCGTGATGCTGTCCGGCGGCCAGCGCCAGCGTATTGCTATTGCCCGCGCGCTGCTGCGTAACAGCCCGATCCTGATCCTTGATGAAGCCACCTCGGCGCTGGATACCGAGTCTGAGCGTGCCATTCAGGCGGCGCTGGATGAGCTGCAGAAAAACCGTACCTCGCTGGTTATCGCTCACCGTCTGTCGACCATTGAGCAGGCTGATGAAATCGTGGTGGTTGAAGACGGGCGGATCGTGGAGCGCGGAACGCACCATGACCTGCTGGAGCATAAGGGCGTGTACGCCCAGCTGCATAAGATGCAATTCGGCGAATGATCGCGCGCATCTGGTCCGGGGAATCGCCGCTGTGGCGCCTGCTGCTGCCGCTCTCCTGGCTGTATGGCCTGGTGAGCGGGGTGATTCGCCTCAGCTATCAGCTGGGGTGGCAAAAAGCCTGGCGCGCGCCGGTGCCGGTGGTGGTGGTTGGTAACCTGACCGCCGGCGGCAATGGCAAAACGCCGGTGGTGATCTGGCTGGTGGAGCAGCTGCAGCAGCGCGGTATTCGCGTTGGCGTCGTGTCTCGCGGCTACGGCGGTAAAGCCGACCGCTATCCGCTGGTGTTGGACGACAGAACCAGTACGGCGCTGGCGGGTGATGAACCGGTGTTGATCCATCAGCGTACCGGTGCCCCGGTCGCTGTCGCTCCGCTACGCAGCGACGCGGTAAAAGCATTGCTCAGCGCGCACGATCTGCAGATGATTGTGACCGACGACGGGTTGCAGCACTATAAGCTCGCGCGGGACAGAGAAATTGTCGTTATTGACGGCGTGCGCCGCTTTGGCAACGGCTGGTGGCTGCCTGCCGGGCCGATGCGCGAGCGGGCGTCGCGCTTGCAAAGCGTTGATGCGGTTATCGTTAACGGCGGCGTGGCGCGTCCGGGTGAGATCCCGATGCGGTTGCGCCCAGGGATGGCGGTTAACCTGCTTACCGGCGAACGTCGCGATGTCTCCACCTTCACGAACGTAGTGGCGATGGCCGGCATCGGCCATCCGCCGCGCTTCTTCGCCACCCTCGAAAGCTGCGGCGTCCAGCCGGTCAAAACCGTGGCGCTGGCGGACCATCAGGCGCTGAGCCAGGATGATGTCGCCGCCCTGGTGACCGCCGATCAGACGCTGCTGATGACCGAGAAAGATGCCGTGAAATGTCGCGATTTCGCCGCTGCAAACTGGTGGTATTTACCGGTCGACGCCATAATGGCCGATGAACGCGCACAGCGGTTGCTTGCGGACTTAGCGACGTTGGCGCAACGTTAACTGACGCGCCGGCTTTGCTCGCCGCTGTGCTGGAATTCCTGACGGAGAACCTGCATGTCGGTATTGCAACTATCGCTTAACGAGGCGCGCCACCTCCATCTCGCGGCGCAGGGGTTGTTAAAGAAGCCCCGACGTCGCGCTCGCCCGAAAGACATTCTTTCCACCATCCAGCAGATGTCGCTGCTGCAAATCGATACCATCAACGTGGTGGCCCGCAGCCCCTACCTGGTGCTGTTCAGCCGTCTTGGCAGCTATCCGCAGCACTGGCTGGATGAGTCGCTGCGCAACGGCGAGCTAATGGAATACTGGGCGCATGAAGCCTGCTTTCTGCCGCGCAGCGATTTCGCCCTGGTGCGCCATCGCATGTTGAATCCCGACAATATGGGCTGGAAATACCATCGCGCGTGGATGGAGGAGCATGCCGGGAGTATTGCCGAGCTGGTGGCGCATATCGGGCAAAACGGCCCGGTTCGCTCGGCGGATTTTACCCACCCGCGCAAAGGCGCCAGCGGCTGGTGGGAGTGGAAACCGCATAAGCGCCATCTTGAAGGGCTGTTTACCGCCGGCGAAGTGATGGTGGTGGAGCGGCGCAATTTTCACCGCGTGTATGATCTAACCCGGCGGGTGATGCCGGACTGGGACGACGAGCGCGACGCGCTCTCCCGCGAAGACGCAGAGGCCATTATGTTGCGCAATAGCGCCCGTAGCCTCGGCATCTTCCGCGCCCAGTGGCTGGCCGATTACTATCGCTTGCGCCAGCCGGCGCTACCGGGTCTGCTGGCGGCCTGGCAGGAAGAGGGGCTGGTGGTGCCGGTTAACGTGGAAGCACTCGGCGAGATGTGGCTGCATCACGAGGCGCTGGCGCAGCTGGAGACCGCGCCCGGCGGTAAGCTGACCGCCAGCCATAGCGCCGTGCTCTCGCCCTTCGACCCGGTGGTCTGGGATCGGAAACGCGCTGAGCAGCTGTTCAACTTCAGCTATCGCCTGGAGTGTTATACCCCGGCGCCGAAGCGTCAGTATGGCTACTTCGTACTGCCTCTGCTGCACCAGGGAAAACTGGTCGGGCGGATGGACAGTAAAATACATCGCAAAAGCCGGGAGCTGGAGATCTTCGCTCTGTGGCTGGAGGAGGGGGTGAAGATCACCCGTGGTCTGGAGCAGGGGCTGCGCCGGGCGATTAACGACTTCGCACGCTGGCAATCGGCAGAGCGGATCCTGTGCCGACGCCTGCCGGAAGGGCTGTTTGTCGGCCAGGAGCAGGGGTGGGAAATCGACGCCGATTGATCCCGGCGCCTGCCTTCCTGTGATATGCTGCTGAGAAATCTATCCGGTCCATCAGGAGGAAACATGGATCACCGTTTACTTGAAATCATCGCCTGCCCGGTCTGTAACGGCAAGCTGTATT
The DNA here is from genome assembly GCF_000742135.1 of Klebsiella pneumoniae. Lineage (GTDB taxonomy): Bacteria > Pseudomonadota > Gammaproteobacteria > Enterobacterales > Enterobacteriaceae > Klebsiella > Klebsiella pneumoniae. The sequence continues at coordinate 1,565,570 of NZ_KN046818.1, forward strand.
ACAGTCAGGATAAGCAAGAACTTATTTGCAAACTTGATAGCCTGGCGTTTCCGCTGCGCGACGGTATCCCGGTGCTGCTGGAGACAGAGGCGCGTCCGCTGGCGCTAGAAGAGAGTCACTCATGAGTTTCGTGGTCATTATTCCTGCGCGTTTCGCCTCCACGCGCCTGCCGGGAAAACCACTGCAGGACATTAATGGTAAGCCGATGATTGTCCATGTGCTGGAGCGCGCTCGTGAATCCGGCGCGGATCGCATTATTGTCGCCACCGATCACGAAGATGTCGCCCGGGCGGTTGAAGCCGCCGGCGGCGAGGTCTGTATGACCCGCGCCGACCATCAGTCCGGCACCGAACGGCTGGCGGAAGTGGTGGAAAAGTGTGCGTTCAGCGATGACACCATTATCGTCAATATTCAGGGCGATGAGCCGATGATCCCCCCGGCGATTGTCCGCCAGGTGGCGGAGAATCTGGCTGCCAGCAGCAGCGGAATGGCGACCCTGGCGGTACCGATCCATGATGCGGAAGAGGCGTTTAACCCGAATGCGGTCAAAGTGGTGATGGATGCCAAGGGTTACGCGCTCTATTTCTCCCGCGCGACTATTCCCTGGGATCGCGATCGCTTTGCCCAATCCCGCGAGACCATCGGTGACTCCCTGCTGCGTCACATCGGCATCTATGGCTATCGCGCCGGCTTTATCCGCCGCTATGTCAGCTGGGCGCCGAGCCCGCTGGAGCAGATTGAAATGCTCGAGCAGCTGCGAGTGCTGTGGTATGGCGAGAAAATCCATGTCGCCGTGGCGGCCGAAGTGCCCGGCACCGGCGTGGATACCCCGGAAGATCTGGAGCGCGTCCGCGCTGAGCTGCGTTAGCCCTCTGTCCCCTCCTTGCTGGAGGGGATATCCCCGTCGGTTTTTTGCTTTTTTTACCCCTTTTTGATCTTATCCGATGACAACCCAGGTGCGGGCGCTCATTATGAAACCAGTAGTGTTCATAGGGGTAATCGACAATGGAACAGTTGCGAACCGAACTCAGTCATCTTCTTGGCGAAAAGCTAAGCCGGGTGGAGTGTGTCAGTGAACAAGCCGCTACGGCGCTGTGGTTCCTGTACGATGCGCAGGGAAACCCGATGCCGCTGCTGGCGCGAAGTTTCACCACGCCCGGCGTGGCGCGGCAGCTGGCATGGAAGATCTCGACCCTGGCGCGTAATGGTACGGTGCGTATGCCGGTGGTTTATGGCGTCATGACGCACGAAGAACATCCCGGACCAGATGTGCTGTTGCTTGAGCGCCTGCGCGGCGTACCGGTGGAGGCGCCGACGCGCACCCCGGCGCGCTGGGAGCAACTGCAGGAGCAAATCGTCGAGGCGCTGCTGGCGTGGCATCGGCAGGACAGTGGCGGCTGCGTGGGAATGGTCGACAATACCCAGGAAAACCTGTGGCCGAACTGGTACCGCCAGCGGGTAGAGATATTGTGGAGCACCCTGAACCTGTATCAGGACACCGGTCTCACCATGCAGGATAAGCGCCTTTTGTTCCGCTCCCGCGAGTGCCTTCCGGAGCTGTTCCGCGATTTCAATGATAATGCTGTGCTGGTGCATGGCAACTTCACTCTGCGCAGCATGCTAAAAGATCCGCGCAGCGATCAGCTGCTGGCGATGGTGGGGCCGGGGATGATGCTGTGGTCGCCACGCGAGTATGAACTGTTCCGCCTTGCTGAAGGCGGCCAGGCGGAACAGCTGCTGTGGCGCTACCTGCAGCAGGCGCCAGTTTCCGAGGCCTTTGTCTGGCGGCGCTGGCTTTATCTGCTGTGGGATGAGGTGGATAGTCTGGTCAACACCGGGCGCTTTGATCGCGCCCGTTTTGACCTCGCTGCAAAATCACTCCTGCCCTGGCTCGCCTGAGCTGCCTTTCAGCCATTGCCAGACGCGACCAAGGGTTTCATAGCCGACCCGGTCGCTGTGCATCAGCCACACTGGAGAAGGAATGGCCCGCTCCCACGGATTGAGCGGCGAGGTCACCGCCAGCTGATTGGCCGGCGCGGGAAGCGGATCCAGGCCGGCATGGCGAAAGAATATCATCGCCCGCGGAAGGTGTGACGCCGAGGTGACCAGCAGGAAGGGCGCGTCGCCGATGGCGCGCTTCACCGCCAGCGCTTCCTCTTCTGTATCTTTCGGCCGATCGAGCACAATGATATCGCTGCGAGGTACGCCAAGGCTCTCCGCCACTCTCGCCCCGGCTTCCGCCGTGCTGACGGGGTTCGTTTTCGCCGCCGCGCCGGTAAAGATCATTTTCGAACCGGGATTCGCTTGCCACAGGCGGATGCCCTCCGTCAGGCGCGGCAGGCTGTTATTGATAAGATTAGAGCTTGGCGCCCACTCCGGATTCCAGGTATAGCCGCCGCCCAGCACCACCACGTAGTTCACCGGCTGCTCGCCGCGCCAGGTGGGGTAGGTATCTTCAATCGGTTTTAGCAGGCTGTCGGCCACGGGCTGCAGGCTCAGCAGCGTCAGCAGCAGCCAGCCGAGGCTCACGCATAGCTTCCCGGTACGCTGAAAGCGGCTGAACCATAACAGCGCGATCCCGATACCGATCAGCAACAGTAAGGCGGGTAGCGGCAACAGCAGGCCGCCGACGATTTTTTTTAGCGTGAAAAGCATGCCAGATGGTTCCTTTTTTAACCATATAACCAAAGTTATGTTCGGATCTTATAACAGATCGCTTCATTCTCGGCGCGGGTATGACAAAATAGCGGTTTTGTGTTGGCTTGTGGAGTCACTCGTGCAGGATCGCAATTTCGATGACATTGCTGAAAAGTTTTCGCGCAATATTTACGGCACCACAAAAGGCCAGTTGCGTCAGGCGATCCTCTGGCAGGATCTGGAACCGCTGTTGGCGCAGCTGGGGCCGGGACCGCTGAGGGTGCTGGATGCCGGCGGCGGCGAAGGGCAAACGGCCATCAAAGTCGCGCAACTGGGCCATCACGTGACGCTGTGCGATCTCTCCGCTGAGATGGTGGCTCGCGCCCGCCAGGCGGCCGCCGATAAAGGTGTGATCGACAACATGCATTTTGTACAATGCGCGGCTCAGGATATTGCGCAGCATTTGGAAAGCCCGGTCGATCTGGTACTGTTTCATGCGGTGCTGGAGTGGGTGGCGGAGCCCCAGGAAATACTGCATACCCTGTGGTCGACGCTGCGTGCTGGCGGTGGACTGTCATTGATGTTCTACAATGCTAACGGCCTGTTGATGCACAATATGGTTGCCGGTAATTTTGATTACGTTCAACTGGGCATGCCAAAAAAGAAAAAACGCACGCTGTCGCCGGATTATCCGCGTGAACCACAGCAGGTTTATCACTGGCTGGAAGAGATTGGCTGGCAGATCGTCAGCAAAACCGGCGTGCGGGTGTTTCATGATTATCTGCGTGAAAAACGCCAACAGCATGACAGCTATGCGGCGCTGCTGGCGCTGGAGACGCGCTACTGTCGTCAGGAGCCGTATCTCAGCCTGGGCCGTTATATTCATGTCACCGCGCTTAAGAGCCAGGCTCATAGCCGCAGATGCAAGGATAAAGTATGAGTGAATTTTCCCAGACAGTCCCCGAACTGGTTGCCTGGGCCAGAAAAAATGATTTTTCAATCTCGCTACCGGTCGACAGACTCTCTTTCCTGCTGGCGATCGCCACTCTGAACGGTGAACGACTGGAAGGGGAAATGAGCGAGGGTGAACTGGTGGATGCGTTCCGCCACGTCAGTGATGCGTTTGAGCAGACCAGCGAAACCATCAGCCAGCGCGCCAATAACGCGATCAACGATTTGGTGCGCCAGCGTCTGCTGAACCGCTTTACCAGCGAAATTACCGAAGGCAATGCGATCTATCGCCTGACGCCGTTGGGGATTGGGATCACCGATTATTATATCCGTCAGCGCGAATTCTCGACGCTGCGTCTCTCGATGCAGCTGTCGATCGTCGCCGGCGAGCTGAAGCGCGCGGCGGACGCCGCGGAAGAGGGCGGTGATGAATTCCACTGGCATCGCAACGTTTTTGCGCCGCTGAAGTATTCCGTAGCGGAAATTTTCGACAGCATCGACCTGACGCAGCGCATTATGGATGAGCAGCAGCAGCTGGTGAAAGACGATATCGCGCAGTTGTTGAATAAAGACTGGCGCGCGGCGATTTCCAGCTGTGAACTGCTGCTGTCGGAAACCTCCGGCACCCTGCGCGAATTGCAGGATACGCTGGATGCGGCAGGGGATAAGCTGCAGGCGAACCTGCTGCGCATTCAGGACTCGACCATGGCGCGCGACGATCTCCATTTTGTCGATCGGCTGGTGTTCGATCTGCAAAGCAAGCTCGACCGCATCGTCAGCTGGGGTCAGCAGGCGATTGACCTGTGGATCGGCTACGACCGCCATGTGCACAAGTTTATCCGTACCGCTATCGATATGGATAAGAACCGCGTCTTCGCCCAGCGTCTGCGCCAGTCGGTGCAGACCTATTTTGATGAACCGTGGGCGCTAACTTACGCCAACGCCGACCGCCTGTTGGATATGCGCGATGAAGAGATGGCCCTGCGCGATGAAGAGGTCACCGGCGAGCTGCCGGCGGACCTCGAATTTGAAGAGTTTAACGAAATTCGCGAGCAGCTGGCGGCGCTGATCGAAGCGCAGCTGGCGGTCTATAAAGAGAAAGGAATACCGCTGGATCTCGGCCTGGTGGCGCGGGAGTTCCTGGCGCAGTATCCGCGCGGGCGTCACTTCGACGTGGCGCGGATCGTCGTGGATCAGGCGGTACAGCTGGGCGTCGCCCAGGCAGATTTCACCGGACTGCCGGCAAAATGGCAGCCGATTAATGATTACGGAGCCAAGGTACAGGCGCATGTCATTGACAAATATTGAACAAGTGATGCCGGTTAAGCTGGCGCAGGCGTTGGCCAATCCGTTATTTCCGGCGCTGGACAGCGCCCTGCGCGCGGGCCGTCATATCGGTCTCGACGAGCTGGATAATCACGCATTTTTGATGGATTTTCAGGATTACCTGGAAGAGTTTTACGCTCGCTATAACGTCGAGCTGATCCGCGCGCCGGAGGGATTCTTCTACCTGCGCCCGCGGTCCACCACGCTGATTTCGCGCTCGGTACTGTCCGAGCTGGATATGATGGTGGGCAAAATTCTTTGCTATCTCTATCTCAGCCCGGAGCGCCTGGCGAACGAAGGGATTTTTACCCAGCAGGAGCTCTATGACGAGCTGCTGACCCTGGCCGATGAATCCAGGCTGCTGAAGCTGGTGAACAACCGTTCCACCGGTTCGGATCTGGACCGCCAGAAGCTGCAGGAAAAAATGCGGGCCTCGCTTAACCGCTTACGCCGTCTGGGGATGGTGTGGTTTATGGGCCACGATAGCAGCAAGTTTCGCATTACCGAATCGGTATTCCGCTTTGGCGCCGATGTGCGCGCCGGCGACGACCCGCGCGAAGCGCAGCGCCGTCTGATCCGCGACGGGGAAGCGATGGCCCTGGAAAATCACCTGCAGCTCAATGATGAGAATGAAGAAAACCAGCCGGATAGCGGGGAGGAAGAGTAATGATTGAACGCGGTAAGTTTCGCTCGCTAACGCTGGTTAACTGGAACGGCTTCTTTGCCCGGACCTTTGATCTTGATGAACTGGTGACCACCCTCTCCGGGGGGAACGGCGCGGGTAAGTCCACGACCATGGCGGCCTTCGTCACGGCGCTGATCCCGGATTTAACCCTGCTGCACTTCCGTAACACCACCGAAGCGGGGGCCACCAGCGGCTCACGCGATAAAGGCCTGCACGGTAAGCTGCGCGCCGGGGTGTGTTACTCGGTACTCGATGTGATCAACTCCCGCCACCAGCGCGTGGTGGTCGGCGTGCGCCTGCAGCAGGTCGCCGGGCGCGATCGTAAAGTCGATATTAAACCTTTCGCCATTCAGGGACTGCCGACCTCTATCCTGCCGACCCAGCTGTTGACCGAAACGCTGAACGATCGCCAGGCGCGCGTCGTGAGCCTCAACGAGCTGAAAGATAAACTCGAGGCGATGGAAGGGGTCCAGTTTAAACAGTTCAACTCGATCACCGAATATCACTCGCTAATGTTCGATCTGGGCGTGGTGGCGCGTCGCCTGCGTTCCGCCTCCGATCGTAGCAAGTACTACCGCCTGATTGAGGCCTCGCTGTACGGCGGGATCTCCAGCACCATTACCCGCTCGCTGCGCGACTACCTGTTGCCGGAAAACAGCGGCGTGCGTAAAGCGTTCCAGGATATGGAAGCGGCGCTGCGGGAAAACCGCATGACGCTGGAAGCCATTCGCGTTACCCAGTCCGACCGCGATCTGTTTAAACACCTGATCAGCGAAGCCACCAACTACGTGGCGGCGGACTATATGCGTCACGCCAACGAGAGGCGCATTCACCTGGATAAGGCGCTGGAGTATCGCCGCGATCTCTTCACCTCGCGTTCGCAGCTGGCGGCTGAGCAGTATAAGCACGTCGACATGGCGCGCGAACTGCAGGAGCATAACGGCGCGGAGGGCGATCTGGAAGCCGATTACCAGGCCGCCAGCGATCACCTGAACCTGGTGCAGACTGCGCTGCGTCAGCAGGAAAAAATCGAGCGCTACGAAGCGGATCTCGACGAGCTGCAGATTCGTCTGGAAGAGCAGAATGAAGTGGTGGCGGAAGCCGTCGATCGTCAGGAAGAGAACGAAGCCCGCGCTGAGGCCGCCGAGCTGGAAGTGGATGAGCTGAAAAGCCAGCTCGCCGACTATCAGCAGGCGCTCGATGTGCAGCAGACCCGCGCCATTCAGTATAACCAGGCGCTGCAGGCGCTGGAGCGCGCGAAGGCGCTGTGCCATCTGCCGGATCTGACCCCGGAGAGCGCCGACGAGTGGCTGGAAACCTTCCAGGCGAAAGAGCAGGAAGCGACGGAGAAAATGCTGTCGCTGGAACAGAAAATGAGCGTGGCGCAAACCGCGCACAGCCAGTTTGAACAGGCTTACCAGTTGGTGGCGGCGATTAACGGCCCGCTGGCGCGCAATGAAGCCTGGGACGTGGCGCGCGAATTGCTGCGCGACGGCGTGAACCAGCGCCACCAGGCCGAGCAGGCGCAGGGGCTGCGCAGCCGCCTCAACGAGCTTGAACAGCGCCTGCGCGAGCAGCAGGACGCTGAGCGTCAGCTGGCCGAGTTCTGCAAACGCCAGGGTAAACGTTACGATATCGACGATCTGGAAATGCTGCATCAGGAGCTGGAAGCGCGCATCGCGTCGCTGGCCGACAGCGTCTCCAATGCTCAGGAGCAGCGCATGGCGCTGCGTCAGGAGCTGGAGCAACTGCAGTCGCGTACCCAGACGCTGATGCGCCGGGCGCCGGTCTGGCTGGCGGCGCAGAACAGCCTTAACCAGCTGTGCGAGCAAAGCGGCGAGCAGTTTGCGTCCGGCCAGGAGGTCACCGAATACCTGCAGCAGTTGCTGGAGCGTGAACGAGAGGCTATCGTTGAACGTGACGAGGTCGGCGCCCGCAAGCGCGCCATCGACGAAGAAATCGAGCGTCTCAGCCAGCCGGGCGGTTCGGAAGATCCGCGCCTCAACGCCCTGGCGGAACGGTTCGGCGGCGTTCTGCTGTCCGAGATCTACGATGATGTTAGCCTCGACGATGCGCCGTACTTCTCCGCGCTGTATGGTCCGTCGCGCCATGCGATCGTGGTTCCGGATCTGTCGCGGGTAGCCGAGCAGCTTGAGGGGCTGGAAGATTGCCCGGAAGACCTGTATCTGATCGAAGGCGATCCGCAATCCTTTGACGACAGCGTATTCAGCGTCGACGAGCTGGAAAAAGCGGTGGTGGTGAAGATTGCCGATCGCCAGTGGCGTTATTCGCGCTTCCCGTCGCTGCCGCTGTTTGGCCGCGCGGCACGTGAAAACCGCATTGAAACCCTGCATGCCGAGCGTGAATCGCTGTCAGAGCGTTTTGCGACCCTGTCGTTCGATGTGCAGAAAACCCAGCGCCTGCACCAGGCCTTCAGCCGCTTTATCGGCAGCCATCTGGCGGTGGCTTTCGAGGACGATCCGGAAGAAGAGATCCGCAAACTCAACAGCCGCCGCGGCGAGCTGGAGCGTGCGCTGAGCGCCCATGAAAGCGATAACCAACAGAACCGTGTGCAGTACGAGCAGGCGAAAGAGGGCGTGTCGGCGCTCAACCGCCTGCTGCCGCGCCTGAACCTGCTGGCGGATGATACGCTGGCCGACCGCGTGGACGAGATCCAGGAACGTCTGGACGAAGCGCAGGAGGCCGCGCGCTTTATTCAGCAGCACGGTAACCAGCTGGCGAAGCTGGAGCCTATTGTTTCGGTGCTGCAGAGCGATCCGGAGCAGTTTGAGCAGCTGAAAGAAGATTACGCCTATGCGCAGCAAACCCAGCGCGATGCGCGTCAGCAGGCTTTTGCCCTGGCGGAAGTTGTGCAGCGCAGGGCCCACTTCAGCTACTCCGATTCGGCGGAAATGCTCAGCGGCAACAGCGATCTCAACGAGAAGCTGCGCCAGCGTCTGGAGCAGGCGGAGTCCGAACGCAGCCGCGCGCGCGACGCGATGCGTGCCCATGCGGCGCAGCTTAGTCAGTACAATCAGGTGCTGGCCTCGCTGAAGAGCTCGTATGACACCAAGAAAGAGCTGCTCAACGATCTGTATAAAGAGTTGCAGGACATTGGCGTGCGCGCCGACGCCGGCGCGGAAGAGCGTGCTCGCGCGCGTCGCGATGAGCTGCACATGCAGCTGAGCAATAACCGCTCCCGACGCAATCAGCTGGAGAAAGCGTTGACCTTCTGCGAAGCGGAAATGGACAACCTGACCCGTAAACTGCGCAAGCTGGAGCGCGATTACTGCGAAATGCGCGAGCAGGTGGTGACCGCCAAGGCGGGCTGGTGCGCGGTGATGCGTCTGGTGAAAGACAACGGCGTCGAACGTCGTCTGCATCGCCGCGAGCTGGCCTATCTCTCCGCCGATGAGCTGCGCTCAATGTCGGATAAGGCGCTGGGGGCGCTGCGTCTGGCGGTCGCCGATAACGAACATCTGCGTGACGTGCTGCGTATCTCGGAAGATCCGAAGCGTCCGGAGCGCAAAATTCAGTTCTTCGTTGCCGTATACCAGCATCTGCGCGAGCGTATTCGTCAGGATATTATTCGCACCGATGATCCGGTGGAAGCGATCGAGCAGATGGAGATCGAGCTCAGCCGCCTGACCGAAGAGCTGACCAACCGTGAACAGAAGCTGGCGATCAGTTCCCGCAGCGTGGCCAACATTATTCGCAAAACCATTCAGCGCGAGCAGAACCGTATCCGGATGCTCAACCAGGGTCTGCAGAGCGTCTCCTTCGGCCAGGTCAACAGCGTGCGTCTGAACGTCAATGTGCGTGAGACCCACTCGATGCTGCTCGACGTGCTCTCCGAGCAGCATGAGCAGCACCAGGATCTGTTTAACAGCAATCGTCTGACCTTCTCTGAGGCGCTGGCCAAGCTCTATCAGCGTCTCAACCCACAGATCGACATGGGGCAGCGCACGCCGCAAACCATCGGTGAAGAGCTGCTCGACTACCGCAACTATCTGGAGATGGAAGTGGAAGTTAACCGCGGCTCCGACGGCTGGCTGCGCGCGGAGTCCGGCGCGCTGTCTACCGGGGAAGCTATCGGTACCGGGATGTCGATTCTGGTGATGGTGGTGCAGAGTTGGGAAGATGAATCCCGTCGCCTGCGCGGCAAGGATATCTCGCCTTGCCGTCTGCTGTTCCTCGATGAAGCGGCGCGTCTTGACGCCCGCTCCATCGCCACCCTGTTCGAGCTGTGCGAACGTCTGGAGATGCAGCTGATTATCGCAGCGCCGGAGAACATCAGTCCGGAAAAAGGCACTACCTATAAACTGGTGCGTAAGGTGTTCAATAATCACGAACATGTGCACGTCGTGGGGCTGCGCGGGTTTGCCGCGCCGCTGCCGGAAGCGCTGCCGGGAACGGCCGACGCCTCGTGACGATGCAGCTCACTACTGGCGGGTAAGCGCTGAAAAGGGCAACGTTAAGTTGCCCTTTTTGCTATCCAGCTTGCTATGCCAGGGTGGTATAATCTTTAAGCTTCTTTACATTAGGTAAGGCAAAAGCCTTTTCGTCTTTATATACTGTGTTAAAGCCCACGAATTTGTGGGCGGCAATGTGTGACAACAGGGGGCAAGGGATGTTGCTTAAGAAACGGTATGGTCGTCCATTGTCAGCGCTCAGTCTGAGCCTGGCAATGGCATTTGCTCCGCTGTTCAATGTCCAGGCCGCAGAGCCTGAAGTCGTACCAGGTGATAGCTCCGCTACGCCTGGAGAGCTTTCCGTCGCGCTGTCGCAAAGCGACGGGCAATCGCCGGCGGTCGCGAAGCTGGCCGGTGAGCAGCCGCTGTCGATGGAAGCCGCGGCGAACAGTCGCGCCCAGATCGAAGCGCTATTGCCGGCTGGCTACAAACCCGTCTTTATGAATCCGCTGGTCTCGCTATACGCCGCCAGGGATATGAAACCGATGTGGGAAAACCGCGAGGCGGTGCAGGCGTTCCAGCAGCAGCTGGCGGAGATCGCCATCGCCGGTTTTCAGCCGCAGTTTACCACCTGGGTCAGTCTGCTGACCGATCCTGCCGTCACCGGTATGGCGCGCGATGTGGTGTTGTCTGATGCCATGATGGGCTATCTGCACTTTATCAGCGGCATCCCCACCCAGGGGACCCGCTGGTTATATAGCTCGACACCGTACAAGATGGCGACCCCGCCGCTGTCGGTGATTAACCAGTGGCAGCTGGCGCTGGATAATGGCTCCCTGCCGGCGTTTATCGCCGGCCTGGCTCCGCGTCATCCGCAGTATGAGGCCATGCACCAGTCGCTGCTGGCGCTGGTGGCTGATTCACGTCCATGGCCGCAGATGACCGGCAGCGGCTCGCTGCGCCCGGGAGAATGGAGCAATGATATCGGCGCGCTGCGCGAGATCCTCCAGCGTACCGGGATGTTGGAAAATTCCGCCAATATCGTTCTGCCCGGCGACGTGGTGAGTCCTTCGGCGAAGAAAAAGAGCAAGCCCGCGGCGCGCGGTGTGTACGATCGCCAGCTGGTGGAGGGCGTTAAGCGCTTTCAGGCCATGCAGGGGCTGGGGGCGGATGGGGTCATCGGCCAATCCACCCGTGACTGGCTCAATGTCTCATCGGCGCAGCGCGCTGGCGTGCTGGCGGTCTGCTGCCAGGCAAACTATCGACCGGTATCATGGTGAATATTCCCGCGTTTTCGCTGGTCTATTACCAGGACGGCAGTCAGGTGCTGGCCTCGCGGGTGATCGTCGGACGTCCGGACCGCAAGACGCCGATGATGAGCAGCGCGCTGAACAACGTAGTGGTCAATCCGCCGTGGAACGTACCGCCCACCCTGGCGCGCAAAGATATTCTGCCGAAGGTGCGTAATAATCCTGGCTATCTGGAGCAGCATGGCTACACCGTGATGCGCGGCTGGAACAGTAAAGAGACCATCGATCCTTACCGGGTTGACTGGTCAACCATCACCGAGAACAATTTACCGTTCCGTTTTCAGCAGGCGCCTGGGGCACGTAATTCACTGGGGCGTTACAAGTTTAATATGCCGAGTTCGGATGCTATCTATCTGCACGATACGCCGAACCATAATCTGTTTCAGAAGGATGTCCGTGCGCTCAGTTCCGGCTGCGTCAGGGTCAATAAAGCCTCGGAGCTGGCCAATATGCTGCTGCAGGACGCGGGCTGGAATGACACGCGCATATCCGACGCCCTGAAGCAGGGGGATACGCGCTATGTCAATATTCGGCAAAATATACCGGTGAATTTATATTACTTAACGGCGTTTGTGGACGCTGATGGACGTACACAATATCGAACAGATATTTACAATTACGATATCACCGCGCGATCCAGCGCACAAATTCTGACGAAAGCGGAACAATTAATCAGGTAAATGAAGTAGTTCAATGGATTTTGTTGTCCTAGCACTGGGTAAAAAAGGGCGCTGCACCTCTGCAGCGCCCGATTTTCCTGGGGTGAGGCTGCCTTGACGTTGGCAATAATGCCCGGTAAGGTGCCTTTCGTGCGCCAGAAGTGCATATACATATCATTCCGCTCAATGCGTAGCGCGGTTAGCGCGAACGTTCTCCTTTGCCGGGCAACATCTCGGTCGTGGCGAGCGATAGCGAGCTGATCCTGGCATCGCGCAAAGCGGAAAAAGTATATAACGATTCATTGACTGTAGACCTGATTATCATGGACAAATTTGACGCTAATCGCCGCAGATTGCTGGCGTTGGGTGGCGCTGCGCTGGGTGCTGCCGCCATTCTCCCTGCGCCGGCATTTGCCACCCTCTCGACCCCCCGTCCGCGTATTTTGACGCTGAATAACCTGCATACCGGTGAATCGCTCAGGGCGGAGTTTTTCGATGGCAGAGGCTATATTCAGGATGAATTAGCAAGACTTAACCATTTTTTCCGTGACTATCGCGCGAATAAAATTAAGTCCATCGATCCAAATCTGTTCGATCATCTTTATCGGTTGCAGGGACTACTTGGCACCAACAAACCTGTCCAGCTTATCTCTGGCTATCGTTCCCTTGATACCAACGATGAGCTTCGCGCACGAAGCCGTGGTGTAGCGAAACACAGCTATCACACCAAGGGGCAGGCGATGGATTTCCATATTGAAGGTATTTCGTTAAGCAATATTCGCAAAGCGGCGTTATCTATGCGCGCAGGTGGTGTAGGATATTACCCACGTAGTAACTTTGTGCATATTGATACCGGTCCCGTAAGGCACTGGTAACGAAAGGAGCGTCATGAACTATCGTATTATTCCGGTTACCGCGTTCGCGCAGAACTGTTCTCTTATCTGGTGCGGGCAAACCCGGCTGGCGGCGCTGGTCGATCCTGGCGGCGATGCTGAACGTATCAAAGCGGTGGTGGCGGAGGCTGACGTCACGCTGATGCAGATCCTGCTGACGCATGGCCACCTCGATCACGTTGGCGCCGCGGCTGAACTGGCGCAGCATTATGGCGTACCGGTTATTGGTCCGGAAAAAGAGGATGAGTTCTGGCTGGAAGGATTACCGGCGCAAAGCCGGATGTTCGGCCTGGAGGATTGCCAACCGCTGCGTCCGGATCGCTGGCTTAATGAAGGCGATGTGGTCAATGTGGGGAATGTGGCGCTGCAGGTGCTGCACTGCCCGGGCCATACGCCGGGCCATGTGGTCTTTTTTGATGACGCCTCCCGACTGCTGATCTCCGGAGACGTGATTTTCAAAGGCGGGGTGGGACGCAGCGATTTTCCGCGCGGCGACCATGGGCAGCTGATTGCGGCTATCAAGGAAAAGCTGTTGCCGCTGGGCGATGATGTGACCTTTATTCCCGGCCATGGTCCGCTGTCGACGCTGGGTGAGGAACGCCGTAATAACCCGTTTCTGCAGGATGAGATGCCGGTCTGGTAACAGACATGACGCGAACACATAAAAAAGGCCGCATTCGCGGCCTTTTTCTTTATACCGAATACTATCGCTTACAGTACGGCGACGATGGCTTCGCACAGCGGCGCCATATTGTCAGGCGTCATCCCGGCCACGTTGATACGTCCGGAAGCTACCGCATAGATGGCGAACTCTTCACGCAGGCGCAGCACCTGCTCTTTAGTCAGGCCGCTGAATGAGAACATGCCGTTCTGCTGGCTGATAAAGCTGAAGTCGCGGCTCGCGCCTTTCTCCTGCAGGGTATTGACGAACAGCAGACGCATACGCTGGATGCGCTGGCGCATATCGGTCAGTTCCTGCTCCCAGATTGCCCGTAGCGCATCGTTGCTCAGAATGGTGGCGACCACGGAGGCGCCATGCGCAGGCGGGTTCGAGTAGTTGGCGCGGATCACCGACTTCATCTGACTGAAGGCGCGGTCTACAGTCTCTTGATCCGCGGCGACCAGAGTGCAGGCGCCGACGCGCTCGTTGTACAGGCCAAAGTTTTTCGAGTAGGAGCTGGCGACCAGCAGCTCTTTATGTAGAGCAGCAAAAGCGCGTAGCCCTTCAGCATCTTCTTCCAGACCGCGGGCGAAGCCCTGGTAGGCGAAATCGAACAGCGGTAGCCAGCCTTTTTCCACCGACAGCTGCGCCAGCTGCTGCCACTGATCGAGCGTCGGATCGATACCGGTCGGGTTGTGGCAGCAGCCGTGGAACAGTACCACGTCGCCCGCCTGGGCTTCGTTCAGGCTGGCCAGCAGACCATCAAAGTCCAGCGCGTGGTTAGCCGCGTCATAGTAAGCGTATTCGCGCACTTCCAGCCCGGCAGAGGTGAATACGCTTTTATGGTTCGGCCAGCTCGGATTACTTACCCACACACGTTTCACGTCTGTGTTTTTGGCGAGGAAGTCTGCGGCGACACGCAGCGCACCGGTACCGCCCGGTGTCTGCGCGGTGCGGGCGCGTTTATCAGCGATAATCGCATTGCCTTTACCGAACAGCAGCTCCTGGGTGCAGCGACCAAATTCAGGAATACCATCGATGCCCAGATAGTTTTTAGTCGTTTCATTTTCCAGCAGATACTGCTCTGCTTTTTTGACGCTGGTCAGAACGGGCGTTTTACCGGTTTCATCCTTGTAAACACCAATTCCGAGGTTAATTTTTTCAGGGCGGTCATCGGCACGAAACAGATCGGCCAGACCTAAAATCGGGTCGGCTGGGGCGGCGGTAATGTTCTCAAACATGACGAGGTTCCATTGTGATTACTGAAGGGAAATCCGCTATCAGGTTAACGGGAGAATAACGAATTGCCAACCGTTTGCGACAAAAAGCGCGAAGGTTTTCGAAAGAGACGATCTTTGTCTCACGAATACAGAAAAGCAGGACCGAAGTCCTGCTTTGAAGGCATATCACGAAGGGGTGTACTGCAGATTAGAACTGGTAAACGATACCCACGGCCGCCTGGTCGTCAGTGGCGACACCAGCCGCTTTGGTGTAATCGTTGTCGTCCAGCTGGTTGAATTTATACGCAGCGTAGACGTTCATGTTCTTGTTAAAGTAGTACCAGGTACCCACTTCGATGTATTTAACCAGATCCGCATCGCCGCCGGAGAAGCCAGCACGCGACTGCAGGTCCTTGCCTTTGGTCTGTACGTAGCCGATGGACGGACGCAGGCCGAAGTCAAACTGATACTGTACAACTGCTTCAAAGTTCTGAGTTTTACCGGCGAAGTGGTTATCTTCTTCCGGAGTCATGTTGTAAGTCTGGGAGTACATGACGGCCGCATAGATGTTGTTAGCGTCATATTTTGCAGAGGTCGCCCAGGCTTCGGCTTTGTCGCCATTGCCGTCAGCTTTCTGATCGACGCTACGGTTAGAGCTGGAGTAGCCTGCAGACAGTGCGATACCGTTGTCGAACGCGTAGGTGGCTGCGGTGCTGAAGCCGTCGCCATTCTGCTTGCGAATCGCACGGTCATGGTCGTTTTTACCCTGGTACTGCAGCGCGAAGCTCAGACCGTCAACCAGACCGAAGAAGTCGGAGTTACGGTAGGTTGCGACGCCGTTGGTACGACCGGTCATGTAGTTGTCGGTATAGTTCCAGCCGTCACCGCCCCATTCAACCAGCATATCGGTTGCCGCTTCGACGTCGTAGATCGCGCCGTAGTTACGGCCATAGTCGAATGAACCGTATTCGCCCGCTTTCAGGCCCGCGAACGCCAGACGGGTTTTTGTGGTCTGGGAACCTTCAACATTGGACGCGTCCATGTTGTATTCCCACTGGCCGTAGCCGATCAGCTGATCGTTGATCTGAGTTTCGCCTTTCAGGCCGATACGGGCATAGGTGGTATCGTCGCTGCTGGTGTCGCCATTGGTGGTCCAGACGTGCTCGCCGACCATTTTTCCATAGAAGTCCAGTTTGTTGCCGTTTTTGTTATAGATTTCTGCAGCGTTGGCTGCACCGGCTACCAGCAGGGCAGGGATCACCACTGCCAGAATATTGCGCTTCATCATTATTTATTACCCTCATTAATATTTTTTATATGAACACGTGCCACTGCCGTCAATAAGTTCTGTCAATAAAAACTTACAGAACCATTGATGAGAGTTTGGTGTCTGAAGGCATCTTTCCATCCGCGACAACGTTTCGCTAGCCGGAAAATGCTACGAATATCTCATATGAGTAACAAAACGAAAAATCATGTAACTAAATGTGTATTTAACGGAACTTTGTGAACTTAATCAAAATTCCGTTCCACCGGATAAGGGAAAACGCGATTGCTTATCTATCTATATGAATTATTTATGATTAATTTGGCTAAGCGGCAATTCGTTCATTTTGTGTATTGAATTCGTATTCTTTTTATTCAGTCTCTGTCTTTGCAAGATGTGCGGGTAAAGGTCAAAAAATGAGCAAATTTATCAGCGGTTTTGCTCAGTTATGAACATAAAGTGCGATCTGCATCACCAGGATGCACCGAAACAGTGCGTAACATAATTGTGATTTCCGGGTCTTGATGTTTAAGGTTGTTGAATTTTACTAACAGTAATTGACATAAAAAAAGGCCAGCTTGCGCTGGCCTTTCAGATTGATGTCAGAAAAATTTAGAATGTCGCGTTGCGCGGCGTCCGCGGGAACGGAATAACATCGCGGACGTTCTGCACGCCGGTGACGTAAGCGATGAGGCGTTCGAAGCCCAGACCGAAGCCGGAATGCGGCACGGTGCCGTAGCGACGCAGGTCGCGATACCACCAGTAGTCTTCTTTGTTAAGCCCCATCTCTGCCATACGCGCGTCAAGCACGTCGAGACGCTCTTCACGCTGGGAACCGCCGATAATCTCGCCGATGCCCGGCGCCAGAACGTCCATTGCCGCGACGGTTTTACCGTCTTCGTTAAGGCGCATATAGAACGCTTTAATGTCTTTCGGGTAGTTTTTCACCACCACCGGCGCTTTGAAGTGCTCTTCGGCCAGGTAACGTTCGTGCTCAGAGGAGAGATCCACGCCCCAGTACACCGGGTTCTCGAACTGTTTGCCGCAGTTTTCCAGAATGGTGACGGCGTCGGTGTAATCCACCTGGGCAAAATCAGCGGTGATAAAGCGCTGCAGACGGTCGATAGCGTCTTTATCCACGCGCTCGGCGAAGAACTGCATGTCGTCCGCACGCTCTTCCAGTACCGCTTTGAAGACGTACTTGAGCATCGCTTCCGCCAGGCCGGCAACGTCGTTCAGGTTGGCGAAGGCCACTTCCGGCTCCAGCATCCAGAATTCCGCCAGGTGGCGGCTGGTGTTGGAGTTCTCGGCGCGGAAGGTCGGGCCGAAGGTATAAATCTTCGACAGCGCACAGGCGTAGGTCTCGCCGTTCAGCTGGCCGGAAACGGTCAGGAACGACTCTTTACCGAAGAAGTCTTTGTCGAAATCGACTTTGCCCTGATCGTTACGCGGCAGGTTTTCCAGATCCAGCGTCGACACGCGGAACATTTCGCCGGCGCCTTCGGTATCGGAGGCGGTGATCAGCGGGGTGGAAACCCAGAAGAAGCCCTGTTCGTTGAAGAAGCGGTGCAGCGCCTGCGCCAGGGTGTGACGCACGCGGGCTACCGCGCCAATCAGGTTGGTGCGCGGACGCAGGTGCGCTACTTCACGCAGATACTCGATGCTGTGGCGCTTGGCCGCCATCGGGTAGGTGTCCGGGTCTTCCACCCAGCCGGTCACTTCCACGCTGGTCGCCTGGATCTCAAAGCTTTGACCCTGACCCTGAGAAGCCACGACTTTACCGGTGACAATCACCGAGCAGCCGGTGGTCAGACGCAGCACTTCCTGATTGTAATTGGGCAGAGAATTATTAATAACGGCCTGTACAGGATCAAAGCAGGAACCGTCATAGACGGCGAGGAAAGAAAAGCCAGCTTTAGAATCTCGGCGGGTACGCACCCATCCGCGGACCGTGACTTCGCTGTCAACGGCAACGCGGCCCTGGAGTACGTCGGCTACAGGCACAACGCTCATAATAATCTCTCTATGTAGTCCAATAAAAAAGTCTCTTCCCCCAACAGCGGGGGGATATCTATGTTACCTGTCATCTTCCATCAGACAAGTAGATTT
Source organism: Klebsiella pneumoniae (assembly GCF_000742135.1). GTDB lineage: Bacteria > Pseudomonadota > Gammaproteobacteria > Enterobacterales > Enterobacteriaceae > Klebsiella > Klebsiella pneumoniae. The sequence goes on from NZ_KN046818.1 coordinate 1,583,700, forward strand.
CGCACAGGGAAGGGTGGATTTCGGAAATAAATACACCTCCGGGGCGTTCTTTGGCTCCCCATGTCGACTTTTACACGACTTACTCGATAATGACCGTCATTTCCTGCTTCGCATTTTGCATCGACACGATGGTCCGGAAAGACTTGATATTTCCCGAGGCAAAAAAGAGTTCACGGGTTAGCGCTTCGTATTCCGCCATATCACGGACGTTGATCACGAGCAGAAAATCGAAGTCGCCAGTGACATAGTAGACCTGCTGCACTTGCGGACAGGTTACGAAACGCTGTTTATCCTCCTCAAGCAGATCGAGACGTTCATTCTCAATGGTTACCTGCACCATAATGGTGATTGGTCTTCCCACTTTACTGGCGTCCACTAAGCTAACACTGCCTTTAATCACCCCTGCATCCTCCAGTGCAGCGATACGCCGATTGACTGCCGAAGGAGACAGGCTGATCCGATCGGCGATCTCCCGTTGCGACAAGCGATTATTACGCTGCAAGAGCGTAAGAATTTTTTTATCCCATGCGTCAAGTTTCATCATATATCTCGTCCTGCAAGCCTGTGATCAACCTCACTAATGCAACGTTGTTGCGTGTGAATGATAAAACAGAGTGAAAATTGCGGCGCGATGGGCAACTTTGCGCCAATTAACCGCCGGGCGCAGTGTACCATCACAGGCAGTGGGAAAGCGGTATATCGCGACAAAAAGCCTCTCACATTCTGACTTAACCAATTTAAAGCGACCGTCCTGTCCCAGGCCGCACGGATCCGTGCACCCGTCGTTTAGGCGGAATGGTCGCAAATAACGTTATCGTCGCAGGACGATATGAAAATAGAGGTGCCTGAATAGTGGACACAATTAAATATCAACTTAACGCCCGGCGGCAGCCCTATGGCCAGGGAGCAGACTTGAGTCTGCTGAATGAAAGCGTGGGGAACGAAGTGCTGGCATTCCATCAAAAATTTCCTGATTACCGGGTCACGCCGCTGCGTAAGCTGGAATTTTTAAGCCAGCGGCTGGGGCTGGGATCGATCCATATAAAAGATGAAGCGCAGCGATTCGGTTTGAATGCGTTTAAAGGATTAGGCGGATCTTATGCGATGGGGAAATATCTCGCCGCTCTGCTTGAGCGAGATATTAATACGTTGAGCTTTGCCGAGCTTAATTCACCAGTGATTAAGGCGCGTATCAAGGACATCGTATTTGTGACTGCTACCGACGGTAACCACGGACGTGGCGTGGCGTGGGCGGCTGAGCAGCTTGGGCTGCGTGCGGTGGTGTATATGCCAAAGGGCTCGTCGCCGGTACGCGCGCAGAATATTCGCCGGCATGGCGCCGAATGCACGATTACTGAACTGAACTACGACGACACAGTTCGGCTGGCGGCCAAAACCGCGCGCGAGCAGGGATGGGTTCTACTCCAGGATACCGCCTGGCAGGGCTACGAGCAGATCCCCACATGGATCATGCAAGGCTATATGACCCTCGCTGTTGAAATCTGGCAGCAGCTGGCAGAAAGCGGAGCGCCGATGCCGACGCATCTGTTTTTACAAGCCGGGGTCGGGTCGTTTGCCGGTAGCATCATGGGATATTTCATCGAAAAGATGCAGCAGCAGGCTCCCACCATCATCATCGTTGAGCCGCACAAGGCGAACTGCCTGTATCGCTCGGCAACCATTAATGACGGACTGCCGCACAGCGTCGGCGGGGATATGTCAACTCTGATGGCCGGGCTTGCCTGTGGTGAACCTAACATCACCAGCTGGCCAATGCTCCGCGACCATGCCACCTGTTTTATTTCCGCCGACGATTGTTTGGCGGCCAACGGCATGCGCCTGTTGGCCGCTCCGCGTCCAGGTACTGACGAACCTTTTGTCTCCGGGGAATCCGGCGCTATTGGCACAGGAGTGCTTTATGCGCTGATGACTCAACCGGCGTATCGCGAGCTTGCCGAATCGCTGCGCCTGAATGCCGATGCACAGGTTCTGTTAATCAGCACGGAAGGAGATACATCACCCGATGTCTATGAAGACATCGTCTGGTTTGGCCGTAATGGTTGAGCGCTATCGACAATAACAAGGGGGCCATCTTACCTACCCTACAAGCCCTCGGTATGACAAGCGTTCTGACTCATAACGAAAACATACGCGCTTTCGCGTCATGCATAGAGAGAACCTGACCGATGAATACTGAAAATATAATTATCAATAAAGGATGTTCCGATCCCGCAAAGTGGCATAGCGAAGATACCGTTTGGGTCCTTGGCCTGTTCGGTACCGCCATTGGCGCCGGGGTGCTGTTTCTGCCGATTAATGCCGGAATTGGCGGCTTCTGGCCGCTGCTGATTGTTTTTGTCCTCGCTTTTCCTATTACTTATCTGGCTCACCGCGGTCTGGCGAGATTCATTTACTCTTCCAATACGCCGGAAAGCAGTATTACCGATGTTATTGGCGAGCATTTTGGCGCGCTGGCGGGAAAAGTATTTACCGTCATCTATTTCTTCGCTGTCTATACCATTCTGATTATGTATGCGGTGGCTATCACCAACACCGCGCAGAGCTTTATCACCCACCAGTTGGCAATGGCCGAGCCTCCCCGGTCGCTGGTGGCCATCGTTCTGATCCTCGGGCTGATGTTTATCGTCCGTTTCGGACAGCGTTTGATAATGCGGGTGATGAGCACCCTGGTTTATCCCTTCATCATCTCGCTTATTTTTATGGCACTTTTTCTGATTCCGCACTGGAACGGCGCAATTTTGCAAACCGTAAGCTTCAGCGCCACGGGCGATGGGCAGGGGATCATATTATCCCTGTGGATGACCTTCCCGGTACTGGTGATGTCGTTTAACCACTATCCCATCATTTCGCCGATGGTGGTGCGCCAGAAGAAGCGTTACGGTCTGGCGCTCGCTGAGGGTAAATGTGCGCAGATCCAGCGCTACGGTATCCTGCTCATGACGGTGGTGGTGCTGTTTTTTGTTCTCAGCTGCGTGTTAAGCCTGTCGTCGCAGCAACTGGCGGAAGCCAAAGCCCAGAATCTGTCGATTTTGTCCTATCTGGCCAATCAGTACGATACACCGATTATTGCCTGGCTATCGCCGATTATCGCCTTTGTCGCTATTACTAAATCATTTCTTGGCCACTACATCGGCGCCTATGAATCGCTGCGCGACCTGATTCTGGAGGCCGCCGCCGCACGCGGTAAAAAACCCGGTATTCGCCTCGTCGACGCGGTCATCCTGGTGTTTATGGTGCTTACCTGCTGGTTCGCCGCGTACAAGAACCCCAGTATCCTCGGTATTATCGAATGCATCAGCGGCCCCACCGGGGCGGCAATTCTGCTGCTGTTGCCTATGTACGCCATTCATAAATTACCGGTGCTTGCCCCCTGGCGCGGTAAAGCGAGCAACGTTTTCGTCACCCTGATCGGTCTTATCACCGTATCTGCCATTTTTTACGGCATGTTCCAATAGCCACCATTATTAGCGAGATGTTATATGAGTCATTATCTGCAGATTAACGGCCAACGGCTTATCGATTCCCTGTATGCACTTGGCGAACATGGTGCGCTGCCAGGCGGCGGTGTATGCCGCCTGGCAGCGACTGCCGAAGATAAAGCCGGCAGGGACTTTGTTGTAGCCCGCATGAAGGCGCTGGGCCTGAGCGTGTCAATTGATGCTATCGGTAATGTCACCGGCGTTTATCACGGCGAGGAGACGTTGCCGATGGTGATGATGGGGTCACATATCGATACCGTCGCCACCGGTGGGTTATACGATGGCAACTACGGCGTTATGGCCGGCCTTGAGGTGATTGCCACCCTCCAGGATGCCGGGATCCGCACCCGACGACCGTTGGCGGTAACCTTCTTTACTAACGAGGAGGGGGTGCGATTTCAGCCCGATATGATGGGCAGCGTGGTGTTTGCCGGCGAGTATCCGTTGGCGCTGGCGCTCGCGGCAAAAGATCTCGACGGTATCACGCTCGATGAAGCGCTGCGTAACATTGGTTATAAAGGCGAACGTCAGCCGGGAGATATGGCGGTAGATAGCTACGTTGAGCTGCATATCGAACAGGGACCAATTCTTGATAAAGAGCAGATTGATATTGGCGTGGTTACCGGCGTACAGGGTATTTCGTGGCAGGAATTTACCCTGAGAGGCGTATCGAATCATGCGGGTACTACCCCAATGTCCATGAGACGTGATGCCGGGCTGGCGGCTGCGAAAATCGCTGTTTTTGCCCGTGAGCTGGCGCTAAGCCTTGGTGGTAATCAGGTAGCTACCGTTGGACATTTCAGCGTGAAGCCTAATCTGATCAACGTCATTCCCAACCATGTCGTCATGTCAGTGGATCTCCGCAATACCGATAATGCGATCTTATGTCTGGCGGAGCAGCAATTGGCCGAATTTGTCGCGAAAACGTCGCAGGAAGAGGGCGTGGAGATAACCAGCCGCTCACTGGTGCGCTTTAATCCGGTCATTTTTGCCGATGAGATCGTCAATGCGGTGGAAGCCGAGGCGGAGCGTCAGGCGCTCAGTTACCGACGTTTGCCAAGCGGCGCCGGACACGATGCACAATTTATGGCGTCGGTATGTCCCGCCGGGATGATTTTTGTCCCCTGCGTCGATGGCATTAGCCATAACGTCAAAGAACATAGCGCAGCCAAAGATCTGATTGCTGGCGCCAATGTGCTGCTGCAGGTGGTTTTACAGCGCGCCCAGCGTATGGACTAATGTTTACAGGAGCAGAGAATGAATCAGCAACAGCTAAAGCAGCAGCTTATCGCCTGGCGTCACTATTTGCATGCCCATCCGGAAAGCGCCTTCGAGGAGCAGAATACTTCACGGTTTATTGCCGAAAAGCTCGAAGCTATGGGCATTGAGGTGCACCGCGATATTGGCAAAACCGGGGTGGTGGGGAGATTGAAATGCGGCGACGGGAAGGGCGTTATCGCTATTCGTGCCGATATCGATGCCATTCAATTGACCGAACAGGGAGACTGGTCTTACCGCTCCATGACCGCCGAGCGGATGCACGGCTGCGGACATGATGGTCATACCTGCATTGCGCTGGGCGCGGCGCAGTTGCTATTGCAGCGGCAGAATTTTAACGGCACGGTCTGCTTTGTTTTTCAGCCTGCTGAGGAACCTGGCTATGGCGCCAGAGCGATGATGGACGATGGCGTTATTGAACGCTTTGGCATAGAGGAAATCTACGGTCTGCATAATATGCCGGGTATGAAAGCCGGGACTATCGCCACGCGAGTCGGTGGCATTATGGCCAGTGAAGATAACTTTATTATTCGTATTAAAGGGCAGGGAGCGCATGCGGCGCGGCCGCATATGGCGAAAGATCCGCTGGTCATTGCGGCTGAAATCATCCTGGCTTTGCAGACAATTGTTTCGCGAAATGTTGATCCGAACGTGCCAGCGGTCATTTCCTGTACTGAACTGCACACCGATGGCATCCGCAATGCGATTCCGACGCACGTCGAAATCAAAGGGGATACGCGCAGCTTTGCACCGGAAGTGCAGATGCTGCTCGAAGAACGAATGCGTACCATTAGCGAAGCGATTTGCGCGATGCACGGTGCGACGTGCCAGTTCAGCTATACCCATGAATTTGCGCCAACGGTGAACTGGCAGCAATGCGTTGATGTGGCGGTCACCGCTGCGATTAACGTGGTAGGGGCTGAGAAGGTGGACGGCAACGTCGCACAGATGATGATTTCGGAGGATTTTGGCGCTTTTCTGCAAAAAATCCCCGGCTGTTTCATCTTTTTAGGCAACGGCGATAGTTCAGATGCTCAGGGCAATACACCGTTGCATAATGCCTGCTACGACTTTAATGATGAGATATTGCTAACTGGCGCGGAGTATTTTGCCGAGGTCGTCAGAGCCCGTTTGCCGCAGGAGTGATATTGATTGGCCCGATAGCAGAATGCCGTCGGGCCATGTTTTTTAGCTTGCCTTTTTAATCGGCGGCAGGTCGAAAGCCTCGCGCAGGGCGCGGACGAAGGCCTTATCGTGGCAGATGGTTTTCCCCGGGCTGTCGGAGAGTTTCGCCACCGGCTTGCCGTTACATTCCACCAGCTTAATCACGATATTGAGCGGTTTAACCTGCGGCAGATCGCAGGTTAAACGGGTGCCGATCCCAAAGCTGAGCTTCACCCGCGAGGCGAAGTGGCGATACAGATCGACGGCTTTGGCCAGGTCGAGATTATCGGAGAAGACCAGCACTTTGCTCAGCGGATCGATACCCAGCTTCTGATAATGGGCGATAGCTTTTTCTCCCCATTCCACCGGGTCGCCGGAATCGTGGCGCAACCCTTGATAGCGGGTGGCGAATTCCGGACCGAAATCGCGCAGGAACGCATCCATAGTGATGCAGTCGGTCAGCGCGATCCCCAGCTGGTCGGGATACTCTTCCAGCCAGGCGGCAAGGGCCGCCCGCTGGCTGCTGGCAAGGCTGGGGCTGATCTGCTGGTGGGCCTGGAACCACTCATGGGCCTGGGTACCCATCGGGGTTAAATTCAGACGGCGCGCCAGATCGTAATTGCTGGTGCCGACAAACCATGGTTCCTGCTGCAGACGCCGCACAATACCTTCCTGCACCTCGCGTGAGAAACGACGGCGGGTGCCGAAGTCCATCAGACGGAAGGCGCTCATATCGAGGTCAGCGGTCATGGTGGCGAAGTCGCCTAGCTTATGTTCCAGCGTGTTGAGCGCCTGATCGACGCCCATCTCTGGTGAACGATAGCGATGGACCAACTCGCTTATCACCGCCAGCAGCGGGACTTCCCACATGATGGCTTCCCGCCATGGGCCGGTAAGGCGAATGTTCAGCTTACCATTGTCATTGCTGACCGTGACCTGGCTCGGGTCATAGCGAAAATCGCGCAGCCAGTTGAGGTAATCCTGGCGAAAAAAGGGAAGGGTGGACAGCCAGCGATATTCATCATCCCGCAGCCTCAGGTCGCGCATGGACTCCACCTGCTCGCGGATCGCGTCGGCATAGATGCCGAGCAGGTCGTCTCCGCGGCAGCGAAACTCCGCCGCCACATGCACATCGCCGTAGCGGTGGAAGACAGCCTGCTGCATGTGCAGCTTATAGGCATCCGTATCAAGCAGCGAGTGCAGTACAGGAGAAGTGAATTGTGTCATGGTGCGCAGTAGCATCCTCTCACTGGAGCGTTCCATCGAAACCAACGCGGAAAATGGAGGCGGAGTATACCTTTATTACCCGACTCTGTCCCGCGATGGCGAGCAATGGTGACGCTGACGGTCATTTGCGAGGCCTAGTTTAATATATTGAACATGGATCACACCACAAGCTTTGCGTCGGGTCGAGGGCATTTCGTGCCGCGAGTGTTAACAAAATGTAGCGATTTCCGTGTTTCACGTTGAAAAGATGAAGATTCTGCATAGCGCGATTGACACAACAGGAATAGACTGGGACGACACTTTACCGAAGATGCTAAAGGTTTTTTATGACACAACAGCCCCAAGCCAAATACCGCCACGACTATCGTGCGCCGGAGTATCTGATTAGCGATATCGATTTGACCTTTGACCTGGATGCCGCAAAAACCGTTGTTACGGCCGAGAGCAAGGTCTCCCGCCACGCGGCTGCGTCTGATGTGCCATTGCGCCTGGACGGCGAAGATCTGACCCTGATCGCTCTGCAGGTGAACGGCCAGCCGTGGAGTGACTATAAAGAAGAAAACAATCAGCTGGTGATCGGCGGCCTGCCGGAGCATTTCACCCTGACCATCGTCAATGAGATCAGCCCGGCGGCGAACACCGCGCTGGAAGGCCTGTATCAGTCAGGCGAAGCGCTGTGCACCCAGTGCGAAGCGGAAGGTTTCCGCCATATCACCTGGTATCTGGACCGTCCGGATGTGCTGGCGCGCTTTACCACCAAAATTATCGCCGATAAAGCGAAATACCCGTTCCTGCTTTCCAACGGCAACCGTATGGCGGAAGGGGAGCTGGAGAACGGTCGTCACTGGGTACAGTGGCAGGATCCGTTCCCGAAGCCGTGCTATCTGTTTGCGCTGGTGGCCGGTGATTTTGACGTCCTGCGCGATTCATTCCGCACCCGCTCTGGCCGCGAAGTGGCGCTGGAGCTGTACGTCGATCGCGGCAACCTCGATCGCGCGCCCTGGGCGATGACCTCGCTGAAAAACTCTATGAAGTGGGATGAGGAGCGCTTTGGCCTCGAGTACGACCTCGATATCTATATGATTGTCGCCGTCGACTTCTTTAATATGGGTGCCATGGAGAACAAAGGACTCAACGTCTTTAACTCCAAATATGTTCTTGCCCGTACCGATACCGCCACCGATAAAGACTACCTCGATATTGAGCGCGTGATTGGTCATGAATATTTCCATAACTGGACCGGCAACCGCGTCACCTGTCGTGACTGGTTCCAGCTCAGCCTGAAAGAGGGGCTGACCGTGTTCCGCGATCAGGAGTTCAGTTCCGACCTCGGCTCACGGGCGGTGAACCGCATCAACAACGTGCGCACCATGCGCGGGCTGCAGTTTGCCGAAGACGCCAGCCCGATGGCGCACCCGATCCGTCCGGATATGGTTATCGAGATGAACAACTTCTACACCCTGACGGTCTATGAAAAGGGTGCCGAAGTGATCCGCATGTTGCACACCCTGCTGGGTGAAGAAAACTTCCAGAAAGGGATGCAGCTGTACTTTGAACGCCATGACGGCAGCGCCGCCACCTGCGACGATTTCGTGCAGGCGATGGAAGATGCCTCTAACGTCGACCTGTCGCACTTCCGCCTCTGGTACAGCCAGTCCGGTACGCCAATCGTCACCGTGCATGACGACTATAATCCGGAGACCGAGCAGTATACGTTGACCATCAGCCAGCGTACGCCGCCGACCGCCGAGCAGGCCGAGAAGCAGCCGCTGCATATCCCGTTTGCCATTGAGCTGTACGATAACGAGGGCAAGGTGATCCCCCTGCAGAAGGGCGGCCACCCGGTACACCCGGTGCTTAATGTGACCCAGGCCGAGCAGACTTTCGTCTTCGATAACGTTTATTTCCAGCCGGTGCCGGCGCTGCTGTGCGAATTTTCAGCGCCTGTGAAACTGGAATACAAGTGGAGCGATCAGCAGCTGACCTTCCTGATGCGTCACGCGCGGAATGATTTCTCGCGCTGGGATGCGGCGCAGAGCCTGCTGGCGACTTACATCAAGCTGAACGTCAACCGCCATCAGCAGGGGCAGCCGCTGTCGCTGCCGGTGCACGTAGCGGATGCCTTCCGCGCCATCCTGCTGGATGAGAAGATTGATCCGGCGCTGGCCGCTGAGATCTTAACCCTGCCGTCAGCCAACGAAATCGCCGAGATGTTCGCGATTATCGATCCGATCGCCATCGCCGCCGTGCGCGAAGCGCTCACCCGCACCCTGGCGAACGAACTGGCGGACGAATTCCTCGCGGTTTATAACGCCAATAAGCTCGACAGCTATCGGGTGGAGCACGCCGATATTGGTAAACGCGCTCTGCGCAATACCTGCCTGCGCTACCTGGCGTTTGCGGAACCGACGCTGGGCGATAAGCTGGTGGCGACGCAGTATCACCAGGCAGATAACATGACCGACGCGCTGGCCGCCCTGTCGGCGGCGGTTGCCGCTGAGTTGCCGTGCCGCGATGCGCTGATGCAGGAGTACGATGACAAATGGCATCAGGACGGTCTGGTGATGGATAAGTGGTTTATCCTGCAGTCCACCAGCCCGGCAGCCAACGTGGTGGAAACCGTGCGCGGTCTGCTGAACCACCGTTCGTTCAGCATGAGCAACCCGAACCGTGTGCGCTCGTTAATCGGCGCTTTCGCCAGCAGCAACCCGGCGGCGTTCCATGCTGAAGATGGCAGCGGCTATCAGTTCCTGGTGGAGATGCTGACCGAGCTTAACCAGCGTAACCCGCAGGTGGCGTCGCGCCTGATTGAGCCGTTGATTCGTCTGAAGCGTTATGATGAGAAGCGACAGGCGCTGATGCGCGCCGCGCTGGAGCAGCTGAAGGGGCTGGAGAATCTCTCTGGCGACCTGTTCGAGAAAATCAGTAAGGCGCTGGCGTAACGGTGCCATAACCCCGGATTGCGGCGCGCCTTGCGCCCTGTCCGGGTTACCCGTTATCGTGGTGATGTTGTCGGGCGGCGCGATGCTTACCCGACCTGGAATACACGGCTGATTTGGCGTTGGTAGCCCGGCTGTGCAACGCGCGAGCCGGGGACATGTCGGATGACGATATGCCCCCGTTCAGATAGCGGACAGTTACTCCGGTCAGCCATGACTAAACAAACGCGGCGCACGCTCGCTGTCGCCGCGTTTCATCACCCGATCCAGTACTTCAGCCTCCAGCTCGGCCAGCTTCGCCGAACCGGTGCGCCGCGGTCGCGGGATATCCACGCTTAAATCGAGGCCAATCTTCTTCTCTTCAATTAACAGCACCCGATCGGCCATGGCCACCGCTTCACTGACGTCGTGCGTGACCAGCAGGACCGTAAAGCCATGCTCCTGCCACAGGGAGACGATCAGCTCCTGCATCTCCAGACGGGTGAGGGCATCCAGCGCCCCCAGCGGTTCGTCCAGCAGCAGCAGGCGCGGGCGATGGATCAGCGCGCGGGCCAGCGCAACGCGCTGCTTCTGCCCACCCGACAGCGCGGCCGGCCACTCCTGTGCGCGGCTTTCAAGTCCGACGCTGGCCAACGCCTGCAGGGCGGCGTCGCGCCAGGCGCCTTTTAACCCCAGCCCCACGTTATCAATCACTGTTTTCCACGGCAGCAGGCGCGCATCCTGAAACATCATCCGGGTGTCGTCCTGGATCGCCGCCAGGGGCGTCGCGCCAGCCAGCAGTTCGCCGGCGTTTGGTTTTTCCAGACCTGCCAGCAGGCGCAGCAGGGTACTTTTGCCGCCGCCGCTGCGGCCTACCACCGCCACAAACTGGCCGCTGGGAATATGCAGATCCAGCTCGTTAAGAATGGTGTTGTCGCCATAGCGTTTCGTCACCCCGTTCAGCAGCAGCGGGATACCTGGGTTGAGACGGGCAGTGTTCATGCGTTAGCCTCCTGAAGATGATACGCCGGATTCCAGCGCAGCCAGAGCCGTTCCAGCAGCAGGGCGCAGACGTCGGCCAGTTTGCCAAGGATGGCGTAAAGAATGATCGCCACTACCACCACGTCGGTTTGCAGAAATTCACGCGCGTTCATCGCCAGATAACCGATGCCGGCATTCGCCGAGATAGTTTCGGCGACAATAAGCGTCAGCCACATCAGACCAAGGGCAAAACGCACGCCGACCATAACTGAGGGCAGGGCGCCGGGTAATATCACGTGACGGAACAGGGCGAAGCCGGATAAGCCATAGCTGCGCGCCATCTCAACCAGCCCACGGTCAATATTGCGGATCCCGTGCCAGGTGTTGATATAGATCGGGAACAGGGTGCCCAGCGAGACAAGGAAGATCTTGGCGGTCTCATCGATGCCGAACCACAAGATCACCAGCGGGATCAGCGCCAGATGCGGGACATTGCGCAGCATCTGGATCGAGGTATCCAGCAGACGCTCGCCCCAGCGAGACAGGCCGCTGATCAGGCCGAGTATTAGCCCGATCGAGCCGCCGATGGCGAAGCCGACCAGCGCCCGCCATGAGCTGATGGCCAGATGCTGCCACAGCTCACCGCTGGCCGAGAGGGTCCAGAACGCTTTCAATACCCCCTCCGGCGAGGGCAGCACCCGCGTCGACAGCCAGCCGACGGACGAGGCCAGCTGCCAGACAATGACCGTCCCTACCGGCAGCAGCCAGGGGGCGAGGCGTAACAACAGGGGATGGGTTGATTTTGCCATCACGGTCTCCTCAGCTTTGCGCTACTTTACGCGGAATAAACTCGTTGGCGACCGCTTCCCCCTGCAGACGCAGGTTTTGCGGCTGCGGGATGGACGGCACCGCGACGTCAAGCAGGGGGAACAGCAGCTCTCCGACCCGGTACGCCTCTTCCAGATGCGGATAGCCGGAAAAGATAAAGCTATCGATACCCAGCGCGGCGTATTCATTGATCCTTTCGGCAACGGTGGCGGCATCGCCCACCAGCGCGGTCCCGGCGCCGCCGCGCGCTAAACCCACGCCAGCCCACAGGTTGGGGCTGATTTCCAGCTTATCGCGTCGCCCGTTGTGCAGGGCCGCCATCCTTTGCTGGCCAACGGAGTCGGTTCTGGCGAAAGCCGCCTGGGCGCGGGCGATCGTCTCGTCGTCAAGATGGGAGATAAGGCTGTCCGCCGCCTGCCACGCTTCCTCGTTGGTTTCCCTGACGATCACGTGCAGACGGATGCCAAAACGCACCTGTCGACCATGCCGGGCGGCTTTCTCTCGCACCTGAGCTATTTTCTCTGCCACCTGGGCCGGCGGTTCTCCCCAGGTAAGATAAAGATCGACCTGCTCAGCGGCCAGCTCCTGCGCCACCTCAGACGAGCCGCCGAAATAGAGCGGTGGACGCGGCTGCTGCAGTGGCGGAAACAGCAGTTTGGCGTCGCGAACGCGCTGATGCTTGCCGTTAAAGGTGACGGTTTCTCCCTCCATCAGCTTGCGCCAGATGTGGGTAAATTCAGCCGAGGCCTCGTAGCGCTCGGTGTGGTCGAGGAAGACGCCGTCGCCTGCCAGTTCGGCAGGATCGCTGCCGGTGACCAGATTGAACAGCGCCCGGCCGTTTGACAGCCGGTCCAGGGTCGCCGCCTGACGCGCGGCCACCGTCGGCGATACCACGCTTGGCCTGAGGGCGACAAGGAATTTCAGCCGCTGCGTCACCGGGATCATTGAGGCCGCGACCAGCCACGCATCCTCACAAGAGCGTCCGGTCGGGATCAGCACGCCGGTGAAGCCCAGCCGATCCGCCGTCTGCGCGATTTGCTGCAGATAGCCATAATCGACCGGACGGGCACCCTCTTCGGTACCCAGATAACGACCATCACCATGGGTCGGTAAAAACCAGAACATATTCAGACTCATGATTTCGCTCCTTGTGTGGCGGTGGGCTGCCAGATGCGGGCCCGGATATCAACTTTTTTTGGCACCAGCTTGTTCTCGTAGAACAGGTCTGCCGTCTGCTGCTGGCGAGCGGCGGTTTCGGCGCTCACCGGGGTAACCGCGGTGGGGGGACGATGGTCCAGATAGCTGGCGATCACCGCCTCCGGTAAGCCCATCGTTTTCGCCAGCAGCGTAATGCTTTGCGCGCGTTGGCTGTGGGTCAGGGCATCGGCCTGAGTAAAGGTGTCGAGTACGCCTTCAATGAAAGCGCCATTGCGTTCAGCGTAGGGCCGGGAAGCAAGATAGAAGGATCCCGTCTGTTTCAGATCGGTTCCGTCAGTGAGTACCCGGGCGCCGCCCTGCAGCAGCGCGGCGGAGTAGTACGGATCCCAGATGGCCCATGCGTCGACATTGCCCTGCTGAAAGGCGGCGCGCGCATCGGCGGGGGCAAGGTAAACCGGCTGAATATCGCTAAATTTCAGACCTGCGAGCTGTAGGGCGCGCAGCAGCAGATTGTGGGAGCTGGAGCCTTTCTGGAAAGCGACCTTTTTCCCTTTTAACTCAGCAACGTTATGAATCGGGCTGCCCTGCGCCACCAGGATCACCTCTGCCTTGGGCTTGGGCGGCTCCGCGCCGATATAGACCAAATCGGCGCCTGCCGCCTGGGCAAAGATAGGCGGAATATCGCCGGTACTGCCGATATCAATGCTGCCGACGTTCAGCGCCTCCAGCATCTGCGGACCGGCCGGGAACTCAATCCACGAGATATGGGTTTGCGGATAGCGCTGCTCCAGCAGCTGATGGCTCTTCGCCAGCACCATGCTGACGCTGCCTTTCTGGTAGCCGATGCGCAGAGCGTCAGGCGCCGCCGGGGCGGCGTGACCCAGCGTAGAGAATAGCAGCAGTCCGCCCAGAGTCAGGGCGCGGAGAGGATTAAGCATGCTCCACCCCACGCAGAGATGTTAACGACGGCGCACGGCTGCTGGGGCGATGCAGCGCCTGCCAGAAGGTCTCCAGGGCGTCATCAAGGCGCCGCTGCAGATTCGCGGTAAACTGCGGCTTATGCTGGTAATCGGTCACCTGGCTGTCATCAGCGAAGACGCCATGGAGGATCTCCTGGGCCTTGAGGGCATTCAGCACTGGCTTCAGCGCGTAGTCCACCGCCAGCATGTGAGCGATGGTCCCGCCGGTGGCCAGCGGCAGCACAATTTTGCCCTCCAGCGCTCGCTCAGGCAGCAGGTCGAGCAGTGTTTTCAGCGCGCCGGAGAACGAGGCTTTATACACCGGCGTGGCGATGATCAGGCCATCAGCCCCGGCCAGCTGTTCGTTGAGCGTCTGCAGCGCCGGGTTGTCAAAACGAGCGTACAGGAGGTCTTCCGGGGCAAAGTTCTGCAGATGCCAGTGACAGACTTCGATATCGGCGGCGGTGAGCGTCTCTCTGGCGTATTCCAGCAAGGCGCTGGAACGGGAAGGGTAACGCGGGCTGCCCGCAAGGGTAATGACGCGCATCTCTCTCTCCTTATAACTAAATGTTTGCATTTATCTATAATTGATAACATTTATAGTGAGTGTGACAGAGGGCCATTATTTCCCTAAATGATTTATCCGCGGTTAGATAGCCGAAAAGCGCATAATGGCGCGCGGGGTAGGTAATCGTTTGCGCTGATGGGGGATTTTTTGTCGCAGGTCAATTCCCTTTCCGCAACAGATCGCACATAATACGCCCCCGGTTTGCACACCGGGAATCCAGGAGAGTTCATGTACTACCCCTTCGTTCGTAAAGCCCTTTTTCAGCTCGATCCTGAGCGCGCTCATGAAGTTACCTTTCAACAATTACGCCGTGTCACCGGGACGCCGCTGGAAATGCTGGTTCGCCAGAAGGTACCGGCCAGGCCTGTCACCTGCATGGGGCTAACCTTTAAAAACCCGCTGGGTCTGGCGGCCGGGCTGGATAAAAATGGGGAATGCATTGACGCGCTGGGCGCGATGGGGTTTGGTTCGATTGAGATCGGCACCGTGACGCCGCGTCCGCAGCCGGGCAACGATAAGCCAAGGATCTTCCGTCTGGTTGATGCCGAGGGATTGATCAACCGCATGGGCTTTAATAACCATGGCGTCGATAACCTGGTTGAGAACGTGAAAAAGGCGCATTTTGACGGCGTGCTGGGTATCAATATCGGCAAAAATAAAGATACGCCGGTTGAGCACGGGAAAGATGATTACCTGATTTGTATGGAAAAAGTCTATCCGTACGCCGGGTATATCGCCATTAATATCTCCTCGCCGAATACCCCAGGGCTGCGCACGCTGCAATACGGCGAAGCGCTGGATGATTTACTCTCCGGTATTAAAAATAAGCAGCTCGAGCTGCAGCAGAAGCATCAAAAATATGTCCCGGTCGCCGTAAAGATCGCGCCGGATCATTTGCCTGAGGAATTGATCCAGGTTGCCGATAGCCTCGTGCGTCATAATATTGATGGCGTGATTGCAACCAATACCACCCTCGATCGTTCCCTGGTTCAGGGAATGAAACATTGCGATGAGACCGGCGGGCTTAGCGGTCGTCCATTACAATTAAAAAGCACTGAAATTATCCGTATGCTCTCCGCTGAGCTGAATGGCCGTTTGCCTATCATCGGCGTGGGCGGCATTGATTCGGTGATTGCCGCGCGGGAAAAGATTGCCGCCGGGGCATCGCTGGTGCAGATCTATTCTGGATTTATTTTTAAAGGTCCGCCGCTGATTAAAGAAATTGTTACCCACATCTAATCTTTTCCTCCTCTGAATCCCACCCAGGGCTTTATTTCCGGCCCTGGTTGTTTTATATTCCCTCACTGTTGCTTATTTAAACATTTTAGACTTTTCTTAATTTTAGAAAATATTCTGCGGTAAGTCGCAACAACTTTGCAGAGGCGTATGAAAGGGGACAGGGGGAAAAATGCGGATTAAACCTGACGATAACTGGCGTTGGTATTACGATGAAGAGCACGACCGCATGATGCTCGATCTGGCCAATGGCATGTTATTTCGCTCGTGCTTCGCCCGGCGCATGCTGACTCCGGATGCCTTTGCCCCTTCGGGATTTTGCGTTGATGACGCCGCGCTCTATTTCTCTTTTGAAGAAAAATGTCGCGATCTCGAGCTATCGAAAGAGCAGCGGGCGGAATTAGTCCTTAACGCGCTCACCGCCATCCGTTTTCTCAAACCGCAGATGCCGAAAAGCTGGCACTTTATCGCCCATACCCATCACTGGCAGCCGAGCGGCGGCGACGCCGCCTGCGTTTGGCTGAGCGATACCGGCGAGCAGGTGAATTTACTGGTGGTGGAGCCGGGCGATAACGCCGCACTCTGTCTGTTGGCTCAGCCGGGTCTCACCCTTGCCGGCCGCGTCATGCAGCTGGGCGATGTCATTAAAATCATGAATGACAGACTGCAGCCGGCGCAGAGCGCGGTCAGCTACAGTCTGGGGCAGGCGGTTTAAGGCGCCAGGCGTAGCGCTGTTTTCGGTACACAGCTGCAGGCGAGAATAGTGCCATCCCCGGCAACCGCGTTTTTCTTTAACGGACTCACTTCTCCCTCTTCCAGCCGGATGCGGCAGCTGCCGCAGATCCCCGCCCGACACGAATAGGGTACGCGAATGCCCTGTTGTTCCAGTTGCTCCAGCAGCACCTGCTGGTTATTGCCGGTAAACTGTTGACCCTGCCATTCGATGGCAACCGTAGCCTGCAGCTGCGCCTCGGGAGCCGGGGTATCGTCGCTTTCACCTGCCCCGTAGGCTTTCGCCGGGCCGCGGGTAAGGATTTCCACTTCATCACCCACCCGGATCACCCCGCTGTTGCGGGCAATCAGGTTCTGGCCAAAATCGACATCGCCATTGTCCAGCGCGGTACGAAAACGCTTTAAGGTTTCCAGCGGCTCCCCGGCGGGATGCTTCTGACCGCGCTCCGGGCTGACGGTGGTAAAAATGCAGCGGCTGCACGGCTTAGCGACATCAAACACCACCTCGCCGATGCGGATCACTTTCCAGCTATCTTCATCCCAGGCCGCCGCGCCGGTGACCACAAGGTTAGGGCGAAACTGTTCTATGCTTACGCTGGCCGGGCAGCGCTGTTGCAGATCGCGCAGGGAGGCCTCGTTAGCCAGCAGGTAAGGGTAGCCGTCGGCGAAGGAGAGCGGCACCGCATCATGGCGCTTTACCCGGCGGGTTAGCTGCGGCCCCAGCCAGCGCAGCTGGACATCGCGCTTGAAAAAGCCGCTGAGCCACTGGTTAACGGCGGCGGGCGCGATGAGGGCGGTAAAATGGTTGCCCCAGACTTCGGTCGGCTCGGCCTGCGTGGCGAAATCGCTAAAACGCACCACGGCGCTGCTGCCGTCCGGTGCGGTCAGGTGAAGGCCATCATGCAGCGGCGCCGGAATAAATTTCACCATTTGCGGAAACTGGCGAGCGGTAATAAAGGTCCCGTCGGTTTCGGTGACCATAAACAGACGATCGAAGGCCAGGCCGCTGATATCAGCAAAGGCGTGGGTCAGGCCTATGCCGCGCATGGATTTAACAGGATGAATAAAAAGTCGCGATAGCGTTACCATACGCTGCCTCCGGGTTCCAAAAATAAGCCTATAACTTTATGACATAGGGCACATATTGGCTATAATGCGCACCAATTTTCTTTAAGTAAAAGTGACGATATGAATTCTCTGTTTGCCAGTACGGCTCGTGGGCTGGAAGAGCTGTTAAAAACTGAACTGGAAGGGCTTGGCGCGACGGACTGCCAGGTAGTCCAGGGCGGGGTCCATTTTCAGGGGGATACGCGCCTGCTGTATCAAAGCCTGATGTGGAGCCGGCTGGCTTCGCGCATCATGCTGCCGCTGGGCGAATGTCGCGTATACAGCGATCTGGATCTGTACCTCGGCGTACAGGCCATTCCGTGGACGGAGATGTTCAACCCTGGCGCCACCTTCGCGGTGCATTTTAGCGGCCTCAATGACGAGATCCGTAACAGCCAGTACGGCGCGCTGAAGGTTAAAGACGCCATTGTCGACAGCTTCACCCGTAAGAATCTACCGCGCCCGAACGTCGATCGTGAGTCGCCCGATCTGCGGATCAACGTCTGGCTGAACAAAGAGACGGCGCACATCTCGCTGGATCTGAGCGGCGAAGGCCTGCACCTGCGCGGCTATCGCGATGGTACCGGAATGGCGCCGATCAAAGAAAACCTCGCGGCGGCGATCGTCATGCGCTCTGGCTGGGTACCAGGTACGCCGCTGCTCGATCCGATGTGCGGCTCCGGTACCCTGCTGATTGAAGCGGCGATGCTGGCGACCGACCGCGCGCCGGGCCTGCACCGCGGCCACTGGGGCTTTGGCGGCTGGGCGCAGCACGATGACGCCATCTGGAAAGAGGTGAAGGCGGAAGCGCAAACCCGCGCTCGTCAGGGATTGGCAGCGTATGAGTCACGCTTCTACGGCTCAGACGTCGACGCGCGCGTAATCGAGCGCGCGCGCCGCAACGCCCGCCGCGCCGGCATTGGCGAGCTGATCGATTTTGACGTGAAAGACGTCGCCCAACTGAACAACCCGCTGCCGAAAGGCCCGTACGGGACGGTGATCAGTAACCCGCCGTACGGCGAACGTCTGGAAAGCGAGCCAGCGCTGATCGCTCTGCACAGCCTGCTTGGCCGGATAATGAAAAGTCAGTTCGGCGGCTGGAACCTGTCGGTATTCAGCGCTTCGCCGGAGCTGCTGAGTTGCCTGCAGCTGCGTGCCGACAAGCAGTTTAAAGCCAAGAACGGCCCGCTGGACTGCGTGCAGAAGAATTATCACCTGGCGGAGAGCGAAGGCGGCAAGCCGGCGATGCTGGCGGAGGATTTTGCTAACCGTCTGCGTAAAAACCTGAAGAAGTTTGAAAAATGGGCCCGCCAGGAAGGAATCGAATGCTATCGCCTGTACGATGCTGATCTACCGGAATACAACGTGGCCATTGACCGCTATGCCGACTGGGTGGTGGTCCAGGAGTATGCCCCGCCGAAAACCGTCGACGCGCATAAGGCGCGCCAGCGTCTGTTCGACATCATCGCTGCGACTATCGCCGTACTGGACATGGCGCCTAACAAGCTGGTGCTGAAAACCCGTGAACGGCAGAAGGGGAAAAACCAGTATCAGAAGATGGCGGAGAAGGGCGACTTTATTGAGGTACAGGAGTATAACGCGCGCCTGTGGGTCAACCTCACCGACTACCTGGATACCGGTCTGTTCCTCGACCACCGTATCGCCCGTCGCATGCTTGGCCAGATGAGTAAAGGTAAGGACTTCCTGAACCTGTTCTCCTATACCGGCAGCGCCAGCGTCCACGCAGGCCTCGGCGGTGCGCGATCCACCACCACGGTGGATATGTCACGCACCTACCTGGAGTGGGCGGAACGCAACCTGCGTCTCAATGGCCTGACCGGCCGCGCGCATCGCCTGATGCAAGCGGACGTGCTGGGTTGGCTGCGGGAGAGCACCGAACAGTTCGATCTGATCTTTATCGATCCACCGACCTTTTCCAACTCCAAACGAATGGAAGATGCGTTTGACGTCCAGCGCGATCACATTCGCCTGATGACCGATCTAAAACGTCTGCTGCGTAAAGGCGGCACCATTATGTTCTCGAATAACAAACGCGGTTTCCGTATGGATCATGACGGGCTGGCGGCGCTTGGCCTGAAGGCGCAAGAGATTTCGCAAAAAACGCTGTCGCAGGATTTTGCCCGCAACCGTCAGATCCACAACTGCTGGCTGATTACCGCAGCCTGAAAGGAATAAATAATGTCACTGATTAGTATGCACGGCGCCTGGCTTTCCTTCAGCGATGCGCCGCTGCTGGATAATGCCGAGCTGCATATTGAAGATAACGAACGCGTCTGCCTCGTCGGACGCAACGGCGCCGGTAAATCTACCCTGATGAAGATCCTCAACCGCGAACAGGGGCTGGATGACGGACGCATCATTTATGAACAGGACCTGATCGTGGCGCGTCTGCAGCAGGATCCGCCGCGGAACGTTGCTGGTACGGTATACGATTTTGTCGCCGAAGGGATCGCCGAGCAGGCGGCTTATCTGAAAGCCTACCATGACGTGTCGCATCAGGTGATGACCGATCCGAGCGACAAAAATTTAAATGAACTGGCGCGCCTGCAGGAGCAGCTCGATAACCTGGGACTATGGCAGCTGGACAGCCGCATTAACGAAGTGATTGAGCAGCTGGGCCTTGACGCCAATGCGCAGCTGGCGTCGCTGTCCGGCGGCTGGCTACGTAAAGCGGCGCTGGGCCGCGCCCTGGTCAGTGGGCCGCGCGTGCTGCTGCTGGATGAGCCCACTAACCACCTCGATATCGAAACCATCGACTGGCTGGAAGGGTTCCTGAAAACCTTTAAAGGCACGATTATCTTTATTTCGCATGACCGTTCCTTTATCCGCAATATGGCGACGCGCATTGTCGACCTCGATCGTGGCAAGCTGGTGACCTATCCGGGAAATTACGATCAGTATCTCCTCGATAAAGAAGAAGCCCTGCGGGTCGAAGAACTGCAGAATGCGGAATTTGACCGCAAGCTGGCCCAGGAAGAGGTGTGGATCCGTCAGGGTATCAAAGCGCGCCGGACCCGTAACGAAGGCCGAGTCCGCGCGCTGAAGGCGATGCGCCGCGAGCGCGGTGAGCGTCGGGAAGTGATGGGCAGCGCGAAGATGCAGGTTGAGGAGGCTTCCCGTTCCGGCAAAATCGTCTTTGAGATGGAAAACGTCAACTATCAGGTTGACGGCAAAGTGCTGGTGAAGGATTTCTCCGCACAGATCCAGCGCGGCGACAAGATCGCCCTGATCGGCCCCAACGGCTGCGGGAAAACCACGTTGCTGAAGCTGATGCTCGGCCAGCTGCAGGCCGACAGCGGGCGGATCCATGTTGGCACCAAGCTGGAGGTCGCCTACTTCGACCAGCACCGCGCGGAGTTGGATCCGGATAAAACGGTGATGGACAACCTGGCGGAAGGCAAACAGGAGGTAATGGTTAACGGTAAACCACGCCATGTGCTGGGTTATCTACAGGACTTCCTGTTCCATCCAAAACGAGCGATGACCCCGGTACGTGCGCTTTCCGGAGGGGAACGTAACCGCCTGCTGCTGGCCCGGCTGTTCCTGAAACCCAGCAATCTGCTGATCCTTGATGAACCGACTAACGACCTCGATGTTGAAACGCTGGAGCTGCTGGAAGAGCTGATCGATGGCTATCAGGGGACCGTGATGCTGGTGAGCCACGATCGTCAGTTTGTCGACAATACCGTGACCGAGTGCTGGATCTTCGAAGGCGGCGGTCGTATTGGCCAGTACGTCGGCGGCTATCACGACGCCCGCGGTCAGCAGGCCCAGTCTTTGGCGCAAAAGCAGACGGTCGTTAAAAAAACGACGGAAGTCGCTCAGCCAAAAGCAGAAACTGTCAAACGCGGCGGGAACAAACTAAGCTATAACCTGCAGCGCGAGCTGGAACAACTACCGCAGAAGCTGGAGGCTCTCGAGGCCGAACTGCAGACGCTGCAGGATCAGGTTGCCGATCCCGATTTCTTCGGGCAACCGCACGATCGCACGCAGCAGGTGCTGGCGCAGCTGGCCGAAGCGGAGCAGGCGCTGGAAGCGGCCTTTGAACGCTGGGAATATCTCGAAGGATTAAAGAACGGCGCCTGAGCCGAGGAGTTGTCATGTGCGATCATCATCATGCTGCGCGACATATTCTATGTCCCCAATGTGATTTGCTGGTGGCTTTGCCGCAGCTTGAGCATCGCCAGAAAGCCGCCTGCCCGCGCTGCGGTACAACGTTAACCACCACGTGGGACGCGCCTCGCCAGCGTCCCACGGCGTATGCGCTGGTCGCGCTGTTTATGCTGCTGCTGGCCAACCTGTTCCCTTTTATCTATATGAAAGTGGGCGGCATCAGTAGCGAAATAGAGCTGCTGGAAATTCCCAACGTACTGTTTACCGAGGATTACGCCAGTCTCGGGACTTTCTTTTTACTCTTTGTTCAATTAGTGCCGGCGTTTTGCCTGGTCACCATTTTGCTGCTGGTTAATCGGGTCAGAATGCCTGCCGGCCTGAAGACGTTCCTTGCGCGAATTCTCTTTCAACTGAAAACCTGGGGCATGGCGGAGATCTTTCTTGCCGGCGTACTGGTGAGCTTCGTCAAGCTGATGGCCTACGGTGATATCGGCATCGGTCTGAGCTTTGTTCCCTGGTGTATGTTTTGCCTGCTGCAGTTACGTACTTTTCAGTGCGTCGACCGCCGCTGGCTATGGGATGATATTGCCCCCATGCCGGCCATTACCCAGCCGCTGAAGGTCGGGGTGACCGGTATCCGTCAGGGGCTGCGCTCCTGTGCCTGCTGTACGGCGGTGTTGCCGGTCGATCAGACCGTCTGCCCGCGCTGTAACAGTAAAGGAACGGCGCGGCGCAAAAATAGCCTGCAGTGGACGCTGGCGCTGCTGGTGACGTCATTTATCCTTTATCTCCCTGCCAACATTATGCCGATCATGATCACCGATCTGCTGGGCGATAAAATGCCATCGACCATTATGGCCGGGGTGATTTTACTGTGGAGCGAAGGTTCTTATCCGGTGGCGCTGGTGATCTTTATCGCCAGTATTATGGTGCCGACGCTGAAGATGATCGCTATCGCCTGGTTGTGCTGGAACGCCAACGGCAACGGCGCGCGAGATTCGGAGCGCATGCATCTGATCTATGAGGTGGTGGAATTTGTTGGCCGCTGGTCAATGATTGACGTTTTTGTCATCGCCGTGCTCTCTGCGCTGGTCCGCATGGGAGGGTTAATGAATATCTATCCAGCCATCGGCGCGGTCATGTTTGCGCTGGTGGTGGTGATGACCATGTTTTCAGCCATGACGTTTGATCCCCGTTTACTGTGGGATCGTGAGCCAGATTCAAGCCATGAGGAAATACAACAACATGGAAAATAAGAGCGGAGAAGCGAAAGTGCAGAAGGTGAAGAACTGGTCACCGGTGTGGATCTTCCCTATCGTCACTGCGCTGATCGGGGCATGGATCCTGTTTTATCATTACAGCCATCAGGGGCCTGAGGTCACGCTGATCACCACCAATGCGGAAGGGATTGAAGGGGGAAAAACCCGGATCAAGAGCCGCAGCGTAGACGTTGGGGTGGTGGAGAGCGCGACGCTGACCGACGATCTCACCCACGTGGAAATCAAAGCCCGCCTCAATTCCGGGATGCAGAAGCTGCTGCACAACGATTCCGTCTTCTGGGTGGTAAAGCCGCAGGTTGGGCGCGAGGGGATCAGCGGTCTTGGGACATTGTTGTCCGGGGCCTATATTGAACTGCAGCCGGGAACGAAAGGTTCGGTGCCAGCGCAGTATCCGCTACTGGATTCTCCGCCGCTGGCCTCGCCGGATGCCAAGGGGATCCGTATTCTGCTGGAAAGCAGCAAGGCGGGCCAGCTGTCGCCGGGCGATCCGGTGTTGTTCCGCGGCTATCGCGTGGGGTCAGTGGAAACCAGCACCTTCGACACGCAGAAACGTCGTATAACTTACCAGCTGTTCATCAATGCGCCGAACGATCGCCTGGTGACCACCAACGTTCGTTTCTGGAAGGACAGCGGGATCGCTGTAGATTTGACCTCGGCGGGGATGCGCGTCGAGATGGGCTCGCTGTCGACGCTGTTTGGCGGCGGGGTGAGCTTCGATATTCCTGAAGGACTGGACCTCGGCGAGCCGGTGGCGAATAAAACGGAATACCATCTGTTTGACGATCAGAAGAGCATCCAGGATTCAGTCTTTACCGAGCATATCGATTACGTCATGTTCTTCAAAGACTCGGTTCGCGGCCTGCAGCCGGGCGCGCCGGTGGAGTTCCGCGGTATCCGTCTGGGCACCGTCGGCAAAGTGCCGTTCTTTATTCCGGGGCTGAAGCAGCGTTTGAACGATGACTATCGTATTCCAGTGGAAGTGCGGGTTGAACCGCAACGGCTGATTAATCAGCTTGGCGGCGATCCGAATATTCGCGCCCACATTGACGATCTGATCAACCGCGGACTGCGCGGCTCGCTGAAAACCGGTAACCTTGTGACCGGCGCGCTGTATATCGATCTCGACTTCTATCCGAAGGCGCCCCCGCGCGGGAAAATACAGGAGTTTAACGGCTATCCGATTATCCCGACCATCAGCGGTGGACTGGCACAGATCCAGCAGCGTCTGATGGATGCGCTGGATAAGATTAATAACCTGCCGATTAATCCGCTGCTGGAGCAGGCGACCAGCACCCTGGCGCAGAGCGAGAAGACGATGCAGCACGTGCAGACCACGCTGGATAATCTGAATAAGATCACCTCCAGCCAGTCAATGCAGCAGCTGCCCGCCGATATGCAGACGACGCTGCGTGAACTGAACCGTAGCATGCAGGGCTTCCAGCCGGGCTCTGCGGCCTACAATAAGATGGTGGCCGATATGCAGCGTCTGGATCAGGTGCTGCGTGAGCTGCAGCCGGTTCTGAAAACGCTAAATGATAAGAGCAATGCGCTGGTATTTGAGGCGAAGGATAAAAAAGATCCACAGCCGAAGGGAGCGAAATAATGAAAAAATGGTTACTGGCGGCAGCCGTATGCGTACTGACGGCGTGCAGTAGCGGCGGGGAAAGCAAGACATACTATCAGCTACCGGTTGTGCAGGGCGGCGCGCAGAGCGCCGCCAGTCAGGGGGCACGTCTGCTGTGGGTAGAGCAGGTCAGCATCCCGGATTATCTGGCGGGTAACGGGGTGGTCTATCAGACCACCGACGTGCAGTATGTGATCGCCAATAATAATCTGTGGGCCAGTCCGCTGGATCAGCAGCTGCGCACTACGCTGGTGGCAAATCTCAGCCAGCAGTTGCCCGGCTGGGTAGTGTCGTCCCAGCCGCTGGGGAGCGAGCAGGATACCCTCAACGTTGCGGTCAATGGCTTTCATGGTCGCTATGACGGGCGGGTTATCGTTAGCGGTGAGTGGCTGCTGAAGCATCAGGGACAGCTGATTAAGCGCCCGTTTAACATCGTCCTCAGGCAGGAACAGGATGGTTATGACGCGATGGTCAAGACCCTGGCGCAGGCGTGGAGCCAAGAGGCGGCTGCTATTGCCAGCGAGCTTAATCGTCTGCCATAAGTAAAATTCATCATAATGATCTGCCGCGCGGTTCACCTGGGCCGCGCGGCATTTTTTTTGCCAGGTCAGTTTGTTACCGGCGGCTGCGCCGAGCGAACAAAAAATGAACTCTTATATAGGTCACAAATATGACACTGGCGTGAATTTTGCGCATTGACGTTGCCTTCTTTTCGCGGTATTCGTAACCCGTGGCTGCACAATTTGCGACCACTGTTTTCTTTTCCACCAGATCAAAGAATGAGGGAAACGAGGCATGAAGAGACAAAAACGAGATCGCCTGGAACGGGCACACCAACGCGGATATCAGGCGGGTATCGCGGGAAGATCGAAAGAAATGTGTCCATACCAGAGCCTGAATCAACGCTCATGGTGGCTGGGAGGCTGGCGAGAAGCCATGGAGGACAGGGTACTAACGGCCTGACACTGTCTCTTTAAAAAAGAAGCCTCCGCATAGCGGGGGCTTCGCCTTTTAATCGCTGCTGAATGTTATCAGAAAGCGGAAGTATCCTGGAACAGACCCACTTTCAGATCGTTCGCGGTGTAGATCAGACGATCGTCAACCAGCACTTCACCATCTGCAAGTCCCATAATCAGACGACGGTTAACAATGCGCTTGAAGTGGATGCGGTAGGTGACTTTTTTCGCGGTCGGCAGAACCTGACCGGTGAATTTCACTTCGCCAACGCCCAGCGCGCGGCCTTTGCCTTCGCCGCCCAGCCAGCCAAGATAGAACCCGACCAGCTGCCACATAGCATCCAGGCCCAGGCAGCCCGGCATCACCGGATCGCCGATAAAGTGGCAACCGAAGAACCACAGGTCAGGATTGATGTCGAGTTCTGCCTCAACATAACCTTTATCGTAGTTACCACCGGTTTCGGTCATTTTGATGACGCGGTCCATCATCAGCATGTTTGGTGCCGGTAACTGCGGGCCTTTCGCGCCGAACAGTTCACCACGACCAGAGGCAAGAAGATCTTCTTTTGTATAGGATTCGCGTTTATCTACCATGTTTTCAGTAAGCCTTATTTTAAGTTCGGGACGCAGGATAGCTAACACGTGTAAGCTGAACAAGTCCGATCAGTTAGAACTTGTCCCACCTAACCAGCGTAGCGGCCACGGAAAACGATGGCGAGTCTCTTGCTGGGTCGCCTGCGCTATCCGCTCCTGAATGGTTTGTCGCAGCGTCTGTCCTTCACCGTCCCACATCAGCTGGGTCAACATCGGCAGCGCTTCGGTAATATCGTCAATGGCCCAGATAGCAAACTGGTTGTCGGCAACGGCCTGACGTAGCTCGTGGCTCAGGCTGAGATGACGAACGTTGGCGGCAGGGATAATCACTCCCTGTTTGCCGGTTAAACCGCGCTGCTGACAGATAGTGAAGAAGCCTTCAATTTTCTCGTTCAGGCCGCCGACCGGCTGCACGCGACCAAACTGGTCGACGGAGCCGGTGATCGCGATGCTCTGATTTATCGGTACGTTGGCCAGGGCGCTGATTAAGGCGCAGAGTTCCGCCATGGAGGCGCTGTCGCCATCCACTTCACTGTAGGACTGCTCAAAGGTCAGCGAAGCAGTGAAGGGAAGCTGCTGCTCCAGCTCCAGCTCGGACATCAGAAAAGCCTGCATGATCATCATGCCTTTCGCATGAATGTTACCGCCCAGCTCGGCTTTACGTTCGACGTCGATAAATTCGCCATCGCCAATGTGCACGACGCAGCTGATGCGCGAAGGTTCACCGAACGCGCGTGGATGACCGGGGAATTCGATCACCGAGAGGGCGTTGATCTGCCCGACGCATTCGCCTTCGGTTTCAATCAGGATCTGTTCCTGCAGGATTTCATCCTGCATACGCTCCGCCAGGTAGCCTTCACGCCATACCCGGCGCGCCAGCATGGTCTGCATCGCTTCGCCGGTAATCTCCTCTCCTTCGCAGAAGGCGGCAGCCTCCCGCAGCTGGCGGGTTATCCATAGCGGACTGAGCGGCAGGGTCTCCTGGTCGCCGGTATAGCGCGTTCCCTCATCGATCAGCAGAGGCCAGGCATCGGCTGCCGGGCCCGGCAGCTCCAGCTGCTGCGCATTCTGCCATACCCACTGGCACCAGGCCTTTAGCGTGTCGGCGTCCGCAAACTGCAGAGTGTCTTCATACTCGCTATAGATCGCCTGCGCAGCCAGCTCCGGCTCCATTTCCTGGAAATCGGCCAGCGATTCGCGTTCGCCCACGAGGATGATTTTCAGACTCAGCGGCATGGAGGGAATGCTGACCGGCAGCGGACGCGATTCATCCATAGAAAGCCAGTCAAAGCGCTGACGAGTCACCATATTTTTCAGACGCACCCACAGCAGCGGTTGCGCCAGCAGTGTACGTAGCGAAAGCACAAGCACGCCGCCGTTGGCCTGATGGACCAGCCCAGGCTGGAGGGTGATTGCACCGTTAAACTGGCGTACGCAGCCAAACAGCTGTTCCGCTTCTACCCAATCGGCCATCACGACCGGGGCAGTGCTGGCGAAATTATCCTCAGCGCCCTGCGCCGGTGCGAGCGTCACCTGAGCGTCGGTTACCTCATAGCGGACGCCGTAAAGCGGTGCGGCAGGCTCGTGCAGAGTCCGGGTTTCAGCCGCCAGCCATTGCAGATATTCCGGCTCTTCAGGGGCTTTCACCAGCATGAAGGAGGAGACTGCCGGCGTGTACAGCAGCTGCTCAAGCCCATAGAACAAACGCGGCTGCAGATCGCCCGAGAGGGAGGGGGCCGGATGGGAAAGTTCAGCTTGAGCAAACAGCGCCTGGTAAGCTTCCAGATCAGGCGCAAGGTCGGTTCGGGTCAGTTTCGTAATGGTCAAAGTCGCTGTTTTTTAGTTAGATGTAAAGCGCGCAATTATACCTGATGCCGCGACCGAGCACACGGAGGATTATGGTTACCCTGATGATTACCCGGTCGCAGACTTCACGAATAATGATTTATATTCAGCACATCAGAAAAAAACTGATATCCTGAAATGAGTTACACGGTCACATTGAGATCGCAATGAAATATCAACAACTGGAAAATCTTGAAAGCGGCTGGAAATGGAAATATCTGGTAAAGAAGCACCGGGAAGGTGAGCTGATTACCCGCTACATTGAGGCCAGCGCTGCGCAAGCTGCGGTAGATGACTTGCTGACGCTCGAGAATGAACCTGTGCTGGTGCATGCCTGGATTGAGCAGCATATGAATCCGGCGCTGATGAACCGCATGAAGCAGACTATCCGCGCGCGACGGAAACGCCATTTTAACGCTGAGCATCAGCATACGCGTAAGAAGTCTATCGACCTTGAGTTTGTCGTTTGGCAGCGTCTTGCTGGCCTGGCGCAGCGGCGGGGCAAAACCTTGTCTGAAACCATCGTCCAGCTGATTGAAGATGCCGAGCACAAAGAGAAATATGCCAGCAAAATGTCGAGCCTGAAGCACGATCTGCAGGTACTGTTAGGGAAAGAATAGCCAGGTAGGATCGTCGACCCGCCTGCCGGTGGTTGCCCTGGCCGGGGGCTGCTTCACAGCTCTCAGCCGCTAAAGTGGGCGAGAGGGCATAAAAAAAACCCGCCGAAGCGGGTTTTTTTATCGGTTATAACTTAAGCCGCCGGCTGAGTTACAACTTCTTTGTAGCCTTTAACTTCGATCTCTACACGACGATCCGGAGCCAGGCAATCGATCAGGGCAGCGCGAGCTTTCACGTTGTCACAGGTGTTGCCAGTAACCGGGTTGGATTCACCCATGCCGCGAGCGGAGATTTTGCCAGCCGGGATGCCTTTAGCAACCAGGTAGTCAACAACGGACTGAGCACGTTTCTCAGACAGCTGCTGGTTGTAAGCTTCGGAACCGATGCGGTCGGTGTAGCCCAGAACAACAGCGGAACCGTCTTTCGGATCCATGTTGCTCAGCTGAGTGTACAGCTGATCCAGAGCCTGCTGACCTTCCGGTTTCAGGGTAGCTTTGTTGAAGTTGAACAGAACGTCAGACTTCAGGGTGAAGTGCTTGGTAGCCACTTCCGGAGCCGGAGCCGGAGCCGGAGCAACAACCGGTGCAGCATCTTCCTGACCGAAGCGGTAGGAAACGCCCAGGCTCAGCATGCCGTTATCAGGACGGGTACCCACAGTGCCCGCGTCGCCGATGTTGTTAACCCACTGGTATTCCAGACGGGTAGCGATGTCACGAGTAACAGCCCACTCTACGCCGCCAGCAAATACTGGGGAAACGCCAGTGTCGTGTTCGCTACGGGAAACGCCGGTAGAAGCGTAGTTGCCTTTGGAGTCAGCGCGCCAAACCATGCCGCCCAGACGGGTGTAGATGTCCAGATCGTCAGTGATCGGGTAACCCAGTTTAGCGGTCAGCTGAACGCCCTGAGCTTTGAAAGCACCGTTGTCAACGCTGCCTTTATATGCCATACGGCCCAGCCAGTCATAACCCATTTCGAAACCGAGGTACGGGTTAACCTGGTAACCACCGAACGCACCAGCACCAAGCTGATCGTTACGGGTCGGACCGTTGTTGTTCTGGAAACCGTTACCGTAGAAACCGGTGTCGTGATACTGGGACCAACCCAGTTTACCACCTGCATACCAGGTGTTATCTTTCGGAGCGGCCTGCGCTACGGTAGCGAAGCCAGCCAGTGCCACTGCAATCGCGATAGCTGTCTTTTTCATTTTTTGCGCCTCATTATCATCCAAAATTCGCCATGAAGTTACAAAAGACCTCACGGTTAAATCCTTCACCGGGGGCGTGACTTGTTGTTAACTATGCTGATACATGCAGCGTAAGCCGATCACCCCTGGCGATGTAAAGTCTACAACTTAGTTCGAAACTTACAAGTGTGAACTCTGTCAGGCATATGAAAAAAAAGGGTTGTGTACACAATATTTAACAAATATGGTTGATTTTCGTACACGAAAAAAAGACAGAAATCCCCGTGTGGCAGGCATTCCGCGAAAAAGACCATAAAAAACGCTGTACCTTTCCCAGCGGTAAAAAAAATTCCAGGAATAATCCTAATTTCACTCAATGATACAAATTTGAGTGAATTTTTAGCCCGCTGAGTTGTCTGCCGAGCGTGCCCTGATTTCGCACCGGGCGCATGATGAATCCCATCGCGGACCCTACCTGGGCAGCGTTAACGAGACGTTCGTGTTCGTCAGCGGTTAACTCCTCCGCCAGCCAGCAGATAACCACACTATAATTACCCGTGCGCAGGGCACGGATCATTGAGTCTATGGTATGGCTGGGAGAGAGCTGGCTAATTTGCATGACCTTGGACAGCGGCAGACCGGCGGACTGAACCCATTCGCGGCTGAGCTTTTGTTGCGGCGTGAGCCACAGCTGCCAGCGCGACTGTTGACCCAGCTGCTGTAATAAAGGTAGCAGCAATAACTGCGTCATCATGGGTTGATCTTCACGATAGACAATTTCACTGATCAGCCCATTGGTGTTCTGTTCGCCAGAACGATGAGCGTAGTGGCCTGCCGGAGCAGAAGCCTGTGCTGAACGGTTTGCGTGAGCTGAAGTAAACATAGTCTATCCCGCCTTTAGTTACTGTATGCATATACAGTATCTTCGCCAGGGGAAAAGATCAACCGCAATTTGCCATTTTGCTGCCGGGAATTTAATCGCTTCTCGTGGTTCCTTATCTGTCAAAAGAAGCCCCTGCATTATCCAATCCTTAACGCGCGCTAATGGTTTCATTTCTCCCTGTCGATTGCTGCAACGCTTGCGATTTTCTGAAAGCGTCTCGCAAAACCGCATTCTGGTGAAAAAGTCGGCGAAAATCATCTTGCTGCTGCCCGGGAAGTCCCTTATGTTTTCTCTTAGCGGATCCGTTAACAACTTAAGTTTAATTACATGATTAACAAAGGAATGATCATGAGAAAACTAGTTTGTCCGCGGCTCCCGCAATTTCAGGCCTGCGTCTCACCGCTGGGTCAACTGCATACTCGTCCGCTCTTTGGCGGCTACAGCCTGGCTATTGATGATACGGTGTTTGCGATGGTGGCCGAGGGAAACATTTATCTGAAGGCCTGCGAGCAGAGCGCTGCTTATCGGGTGGAACATCGTAATCCTCTGTTAACGCTGCGCCGACACGGCCGCATAGTGCCGCTGAAGTATTATCAAATTGACGACACTTTATGGCGCGATGAGCAGCAGCTTTTTCGGCTATCGCTACTGTCGTGGCAGAGTGCGCAGCGCGAAAAGAACTGCCGACGGGCGTCGGGCCGCCTGAAGGATTTACCCAATATCAGCTTTCATATGGAATTGCAGCTGATTCACGCGGGCATACCGGACGTTAGGACGTTGCGGGAAGTTGGTGCGCAGGAGGCATGGCTGAGGCTACGCGTAAATAATGCTTCTTTATCGCTGAGCGTATTGCTGGCGCTGGAGGGGGCGATTGCCGGGGTACATGCCGCCGCGCTCCCGACGCCACGGCGTCAGGAGCTTCTCGAATGGGCGGCTACCCGGTAGCGGAAAAGCCTTGTTATTCGGTTTGGGCGTGGACCCGTTGCTGCAGGCGGCAGATTTCAGGCAGCAGCGCCAGCAGCAGGCCAATCTGCTGTAAGACCAAGGGTTCCTTACTGTCCGCGCGCGGTTCCAGATGATGGATCCGGCTTTGCAGGCTGTTCAAAGCCTGTTGCACCCGCTGTTCATCCGCGGGGGTATGGTGCAAGGCGTCATCCACATAACAGACTGCATCATCCAGCAGGGCGAGGATTTCCGGCGTGGACAGTTTTTCCCGATGCGCGCCAAGAGCGGAGATGTAGCTGGTGAACGTGTGGTTGAGGCATAGCAGACGAAAGGCAGTTTCTCGCTGGGTGGCATCCGCGCGTGGTTCAGTCGATAAGTTAGAGACGACGGAGGCCAGCTCAGCATCACGGTTGTAGGCGTCACGACGCGCGACACGGTAGGCCAGCCGGTTGTCGCGGCCCTGATGATACTGCTCCAGAATCGCGTCCAGATAGCGGCAGTTCGCGTTCATTGCCCGGTCCAGCACCCGCGGCAGGTTGCGGAATTTCCAGTCCGGCCAGATGAAGCTGACCGCTGCCCAGGCGATGGCGCAGCCGATCAGCGTATCAATGATACGCGGCAGCGCGACTTCAAAGCCCTCGCCCAGCAGGTTAAAGCACAGCAGCACCAGCAGCGTAATAAACATCGTGGCATGGGCGTACTGCACGTTACGGAAGGCAAAAAACAGCACGCCGGTCAGGACGATCAACAGCAGTTGCCCTTCAACAGAGGGAACCAGCAGCAGGACCGGCAGGCCGATCGCCACCCCAACCAGCGTGCCGATAATCCTTAGCGCCAGGCGATGGCGGGTGGCGCTATAGTTCGGCTGACAGACGAACAGGCTGGTTAGCAGGATCCAGTAGCCATGCTGGAGCCCGGTAAACTGGATAAAGGCATAGCCGGCGCAGAGCACCAACGACATACGTACTGCGTGGCGGAAAAGGGCCGACTCTGGCGACATATTGCGCTGCAGGCGCAGCCAGATATCGCTCAGACCGCCAAGTCTGTCGTCGGCCAGCAGCGTCTCGGTATTACTCCCGGCAGGCGCGGTGGTTTGCACTGATTCAATGGTGGCCAGCTGAGCATCGATAGCGCGCAGGTTATTCAGTAAATACCCGAGGGCGTTGAGCTGCTCGTCGGATGCGCCGCCGGCGCGCACGCGCTCAAGTGCCGCATCGAGATGCATGAACGCCCGTTCAAAATGGGCATCATGCTGATAGGGTTCGCGTAACAGAATCGCCCGCGACAGTTTCTGGCAGGCCTGCGCCTGCATCGAAAGCATTCGCTGGAAACGGAACATCACATCGCTATAGCGAAATTGATCGCGTAGGGTTTGATACTGAATATGCGATGAGCTGGCGCGTTCATGAATATCCTGGGCCACAAAGTAGTACTGCAGGGTGCGGCGGGTTCCGCGCTGGCCCCGATCGCCTCGCAGTCGGGTTAGCAGCGAGACCTTGGTTTGGTTAAGCGTAGCTACCAGCTGGCCATTAGCGAGCGCCAGATCGTACAGCGGCGCCTGGCTCTCATCCTCAAGGTCAGGATCAAACAGCCGGGATTTGAGCTCAAGATAGCGGGCCAGCTGCTCATAGCTACGCGCCAGGTTGTCCTGCAATGGACGAATCGGAAAGATCAGGTGCCCGGACAGCGTCAGCAGGTTGTACCACACGGCCCCCGCCAGCAGGAACAACGGCTGCAGATACCAATGATCGTACAGCGTGACGCCGAGCATGGTGTAGATGGCGATAAGCAGGGCGCCGAAGGCAATGGTCGCATAGCGCTGACCGAGGCCGCCAAGCAAAATAAAGCCGATGGTAGACACGGTCAAACCAAGGGCAAACAGCGGCGGCCACGGAAACAGCAGCTCCACGGAGGCGGAGGCGATAAAAAAGCAAACCAGAGTAATGGCAAGATTACGCAGACGGCCGGCCAGACGGTCGTCAAGGTCGGTCAGAGCCGCAGCCACGACGCCGAGGGTGAGGGGGATGGTCAGTTTGACTTCGCCGATCCACCAGGGAAACAGCGTTGTGCCGCAGAGCGCGATAAAAATTCGTACGTTATAAAGCCAGGCGCTGTTCCAGGTGTAGCGGCGTAGCAGGGGGCTAATCATGTCCGTGTTCCGTTCGGTTACTGAAAGCGACGACGCGCATTGGCTTCACGCGCAGCACGCGCGGTTTCCACAGAAACGACCCGGCGACCCACCGGCCAGAGGGCGATGGCGGCGATTTTGAAATTCGCGATCCCCACCGGGATGCCTATGATAGTCAGGCACTGAGCTATACCGCTGAAAATGTGCATCAGGCAGAGCCACCAGCCGAAAAAAATGAACCACAGAATGTTCAGAACGGTACCGCCGGCGTTCAGTAGACCGTTTTTGCGCCCCGGCTCGAGCTCGTCAACATGAATCGCCTCGTTACCGTAGGGAAATAACGAAAGGCGAGTGATTTCCCAGCAGGAACGAGTCAGCGGCAGCGTGACAATCAGAATGATGCTGACCAGGGTGGCGAGTAGCCAGCCTAGAGTGGTGGCGAAACCGCCAAGGATAAAGTTCAAAATATTCAGAATGGTACGCATAAAGCCTCGGTTTTGCCCGGTGGATAATAAGACCTGATGATTGTAACGTTTTTTTGCGCTGGAGCACCTGGTCCGGGGCGGTTAAACTGAAAAACAATCCACCCTGATTGAAAATCGACATTATATGGAACTTAAAGCGACAACATTGGGCAAACGCATGGCTCAGCACCCTTATGATCGGGTGCAGCTACTGAACGCCGGGGTAAAAGTTTCCGGCGATCGTCATGAGTATCTTATCCCTTTCAATCAGTTATTGTCAGTGCATTGTAAGCGCGGTCTGGTCTGGGGCGAACTGGAGTTTGTGCTACCGGACGGGAAAGTCGTGCGTTTGCACGGTACCGAGTGGAGTGAAACGCAGCGCTTTTATCATCATTTACACACACTCTGGCAGCAGTGGAGCACGGAGATGAGCAATATCGCCGCCGGCGTGCTGAAGCAGCAGCTGGCGACGATCGAGCACACTCGCGCAGAAGGCAAGTGGCTAACCCGTCAGCAGGTGGCGGATGTTCAGGATAATATACGCCATGCGTTGACTGGTTTGCCGATGCCCACCAGTCGGCTTGATGCCTTTGATAACTGCCGGGAGCTGTGGCGGGAGTGTCAGCGCTGGTTAGGCGATATTGAAGCGACGCGTCTGGCCCATAACCAGGCCTTTACCGAGGCGATGCTGGAGCAATATCGCGAATTTTTTGATAGCGTTGAGTCGTCCCCGCTCAATGCGTCACAAGCGCGTGCGGTAGTGAACGGCGAGCGCTCCCTGCTGGTGCTGGCGGGAGCGGGCAGCGGTAAAACCTCGGTACTGGTGGCGCGAGCGGGCTGGCTGCTGGCGCGGGGAGAAGCCGCGGCAGATCAAATTTTGCTGCTGGCATTCGGCCGCCAGGCGGCGCAGGAAATGGATGAGCGGATCCGCGAGCGTCTGGCATCAGATGATATTACCGCGCGTACTTTCCATTCGCTGGCGTTGCATATTATTCAGCAGGGCAGCAAAAAAGTGCCCACTATCAGTAAGCTGGAAAGCGATACTGCGGCCCGCCGCGCATTGCTGCTGAAAAGCTGGCAAAAGCAGTGCCAGGAGAAAAAAGCGCAGGCGAAAGGTTGGCGCCTGTGGCTGGAAGAAGAGATGGGCTGGCAACTGCCGGAGGGGGACTTCTGGCAGGACAAAAAGGTGCAGCGGCGGATGGCCAGCCGGCTTGACCGCTGGGTGAGCCTGATGCGCATGCACGGCGGCTCCCAGGCGGAGATGATTGCCGGGGCGCCGGAAGCGGTACGCGACCTGTTCAGTAAACGGGTGAAGCTGATGTCGCCTCTGATGAAAGACTGGAAAGCGGCGCTCAAGGCCGAGAATGCGGTCGATTTTTCCGGCCTGATCCATCAGGCGGTCAATATTCTCGATAAAGGCCGCTTCGTCAGCCCATGGAAACACATTCTGGTGGATGAATTTCAAGATATTTCGCCGCAGCGAGCCTCGCTGTTGGCCGCGTTACGCCGGCAGAATAGCCAAACCACGCTCTTTGCCGTCGGGGATGACTGGCAGGCGATCTATCGGTTCAGCGGGGCGCAGCTTTCTCTGACCACCGCATTCAACCACTACTTTGGCGAAGGGGATTGCTGTGCGCTGGATACCACCTATCGCTTTAACGGGCGTATCGGCGAAATAGCCAATGGCTTTATCCAGCAAAATCCGCATCAGTTAAGCAAACCGCTGAACAGCCTTATGGCAGGTGATAAAAAGGCCGTCACGCTGTTAGCCGACGACAAGCTGGACGATCTTCTGGATAAGCTGAGCGGTTACGTTAAGCCCGAGCAGCGCATCCTGCTGCTTGCCCGTTATCACCATCTGAAGCCTGAGGCGCTCAACAAAGCGGCGACGCGCTGGCCGCATCTGCAGCTTGATTTTATGACTATTCATGCCAGCAAGGGCCAGCAGGCGGACTATGTGATTGTGCTGGGACTGCAGGAGGGAGAGGATGCGTTTCCGGCGCCGGCGCGCGAGTCGATCATGGAGCAGGCGCTCCTGCCGCAGCCGGAAGATTTTCCTGATGCGGAGGAGCGTAGACTGTTGTACGTGGCGCTCACCCGCGCTCGTCACCGGGTATGGCTGTTATTTAACAAGGCGCAACCTTCGCCGTTTGTCGAGATCCTGCAGGCGCTGGATGCGCCCGTGGCCAGGAAGCCGTAATCGCGGCTCGATTATTTCAGGCGCTCGGCAAGATAGCGTGGATAATCCGGGATCAGAATATCGAGCGGCTGATTAAAGTGCGGTGACTGGATGATAAAGTCAGCGGTGGAGACGTTAGTGGCGACCGGAATGTTCCAGACGGTGGCCAGGCGCAGCAACGCTTTGACATCCGGGTCGTGGGGAACGGCGTTCAGCGGATCCCAGAAGAAGATCAGCACGTCGATTTTGCCTTCTGAAATGAGGGCACCCACCTGCTGGTCGCCGCCCATCGGACCGCTCAGCATGGCATTAACCTCCAGGCCGGTAGCCCGGGAGACGAGATTACCGGTAGTGCCGGTAGCATACAAAATATGTTGCGCCAGCAGCGCCTGATGGCGAGCAACCCATTTCATCAGCATATCTTTGCAGTGATCGTGAGCCACCAGCGCGATATGTTTTTGCGCAGGCAGGGTACGTGTTGTCAGTTCCATATTTTCATTCCACATTTTGACCTGCAAACAGATTACTGAATGTGGCTGTCGCTGCAAGCATCGGGGATGAAAATTTTGCTGAATCTGTGGGTTAGGCTGGATGGCCCCCTGCTGCGGATTAGCATACACTTAAGTGAAATAGCAGGAGGAAACCATGAAAGAGAATGATATTGCTGGCATCCTGACCTCGACACGGACGATTGCGCTGGTCGGAGCCAGCGACAAGCCTGACCGTCCGAGCTACCGGGTCATGAAGTATCTGCTGGATCAGGGGTATCACGTTATCCCGGTTTCGCCGAAGGTGGCGGGCAAGACGCTGCTGGGACAACAGGGGTATGCGACGCTCGCCGACGTTCCGGAAAAGGTCGACATGGTTGATGTCTTCCGTAATTCAGAAGCGGCGTGGGGCGTAGCGCAGGAGGCGATAGCCATCGGCGCGAAAACGCTATGGCTGCAG
Organism: Klebsiella pneumoniae; assembly: GCF_000742135.1. GTDB lineage: Bacteria > Pseudomonadota > Gammaproteobacteria > Enterobacterales > Enterobacteriaceae > Klebsiella > Klebsiella pneumoniae. The sequence goes on from NZ_KN046818.1 coordinate 1,621,137, forward strand.
CTGGGGGTGATCAATGAGCAGGCTGCGGTGCTGGCCAGGGAAGCCGGATTGAGCGTAGTGATGGATCGCTGCCCGGCCATTGAACTACCGCGACTAGGGTTGGCGAAATAAAATAAAACCCCGCGTTAGCGGGGTTTTTTATTCCCTTATTTTAAGGAGTAATTGCGGGTGATTTATTTCTGTTAGCGAAACGTTTCGTTATTCGCTTTATAATTCTGTGGTTAAAAATAACCTTATCGAAGATGGGTAATGACTCCAACTTACTGATAGTGTTTTATGTTCAGATAATGCCCGATGACCTTGTCATGCAGCTCCACCGATTTTGAGAACGACAGTGACTTCCGTCCCAGCCTTGCCAGATGTTGTCTCAGATTCAGGTTATGTCGCTCAATGCGCTGAGTGTAACGCTTGCTGATAACGTGCAGCTTTCCCTTCAGGCGTGATTCATAAAGCGGCCAGCCATCCGTCATCCATACCACCACATCAAATACCGACAGCAGCTCCAGAAGACGCTCCAGTGTGGCCAGAGTACGCTCACCAAAGACGTGTGCCACCACCGTCCTGCGCATCCTGTCATAGGCGTAAAATAACCAGCGCTGACGTGATTTAGCCCCGACGTAGCCCCACTGTTCGTCCATTTCCGCGCAGACAATGACGTCACTGCCCGGTTGTATGCGCGATGTTACCGGCTCCGGCCTGAGTTTTTTAAGTGCCGTAAAATCGTGTTGAGGCCAACGCCCATAATGCGGGCACTGGCACGGCACCCAACCCCATTCATAGCCATATCAATGATTTTCTGATGTGTACCGGGTTGAGAGGCGGTGTAAGTGAAGCTGATTTGCCATGTTTTACGGCAGTGAGAGCAGAGATAGCGCTGATGTCCGGCAGTGCTTTTACCGTTACGCACGACGCCTTCGGTAGCTGAACAAGTGGGACATCTGATGGAAATGGAAGCCACGCAAGCACCTTAAAATCACCATCATACACTAAATCAGTAAGTTGGTAGCATTACCTTTTTGTGAATGATGCTAATGGGCATCATAGCGATTTAGTTTTACAAGATGACGATAGTGGGGCTCTGTGGTGGCTTGAAGGGGCAGGAACCAGCGATGCCCATTATTCTCTCATCAGTGATATCTCAGGATTATTAGCTGCAGGCAGTTCTGGTGGCAGCATTGCTCCATGGGTAATGGCCGGGGCGGCTTTGCTTGGTATAGGGGCGATGATTGCAGGATCTTCCGATAAAGATCATTCGTCGCATTCTCCGAACGATGATACTGATTCTGATGCGGACAGTGATTCGGATAGTGATTCGGATACAGATCCAGGGGGCGACCCTCTCTCCGCCGCTAAAAACATTACAGTAACAGACGATGTTGAGCTACATACCGGTAGTATACCTAATGGCGGCCTGACCAATGATGCTACTCCGACAATAAGCGGAACCGCGCAGGCTGGCACGACAGTGACCATATACGATGGCACGACTGTATTGGGTAAGGTAGTCGTTGGTGCTGACGGAAAATGGAGTTTTACGCTCCCAAAACTAAGTGATGGTGAACATTCACTTAGCACCACCGTATCTGATACGAAAGGTCATACCAGCGGCCACTCGCCGGACTTTGTGCTCACGGTGGACACCACCGTGGCGCCGGTCAGCGATCTGCAGGTGACGGATGATGTGGCGCAGCACACCGGGCCGCTGACCAGCGGCGGGCTGACCAATGATGCGACGCCGGCCCTGAGCGGGACGGCGGAAGCCGGGGCGACGGTCACTATTTACGACGGCAGCACGGTGCTGGGCACCGCGGTGGCGGATGAGGACGGGCACTGGCGCTTCACTCCGGATCCGCTGGGCGAGGGGGAGCACCGCCTCAGCACCACGGTGACCGATGTGGCGGGGAACACCAGCGGCCACTCGCCGGACTTTGTGCTCACGGTGGACACCACCGTGGCGCCGGTCAGCGACCTGCAGGTGACGGATAACGTCGGTGAGGAGCAAGGGGTAGTTAGTAATGGCGGAATAACAGACGATACAACTCCTACCCTGAGTGGTACTGCGGAACCAGGATCTACGGTAACTATTTTTGATAAAGGGATTCAAATAGGTACAGCGTTAGTTGCTGAAAATGGGAATTGGAGTTTTACAACCTCAGCGTTGCCTAAAGGCGAGCATTCCTTCACAACAGTTGTCACTGATGAAGCTGGTAATACAAGTGATTCATCTCCTCCCTTTGTTGTCACTATTGAACTGATCGACGACTCCGATGCGGATGCAGACTCCGACAGCGACTCTGACTCTGACAGCGACTCAGACTCTGACAGTGACTCGGATTCTGACAGCGACTCCGATTCGGACAGTGATTCCGACTCTGACAGCGATTCGGACTCCGACAGTGATTCGGACTCCGACTCCGACTCTGACAGCGACTCGGATTCTGACAGCGATTCGGATTCTGACAGCGACTCTGACTCGGACAGCGACTCCGACTCCGACAGTGACTCCGATTCGGACAGCGATTCCGACAGCGACAGTGACTCGGATTCCGACAGCGACTCTGACTCGGACAGTGATTCCGACTCCGACAGCGATTCGGATTCCGACAGCGATTCGGACTCTGACAGTGACTCGGATTCTGACAGCGATTCCGACTCCGACAGTGATTCGGACTCTGACAGCGACTCCGATTCGGACAGCGACTCTGACTCGGACAGTGATTCCGACTCTGACAGCGATTCGGACTCTGGATTCAGGGGGCCAGTCTAGATTCCGACAGCGACTCCGATTCTGACAGCGATTCGGATTCTGACAGCGACTCCGATTCCGACAGCGACTCTGACTCCGACAGCGACTCTGATTCCGACAGCGACTCGGATTCTGACAGCGATTCTGACTCTGACAGTGACTCCGATTCGGATAGCGACTCGGACAGCGATTCCGATTCGGACAGTGACTCGGACTCTGACAGCGATTCGGACTCTGACAGTGACTCCGATTCGGACAGCGACTCTGACTCCGACAGCGACTCGGATTCCGACAGCGACTCGGACTCTGACAGTGATTCGGATTCCGACAGCGATTCGGACTCTGACAGCGACTCGGATTCTGACAGCGACTCTGACTCGGACAGCGACTCTGACTCTGACAGCGACTCGGATTCTGACAGTGATTCCGATTCCGACTCGGACAGCGATTCTGACTCGGACAGCGACTCGGATTCGGACAGTGATTCGGATTCCGTTGAGGCAATACCTGATACCAATAGTTCTGAGGTTGTGCAGCAGTACGGCAATCTTAATGGTACTGAAGGCAATCTCTCGCAACTGGTTGGCGTCTCGCTGCTGAGCACGATTAATGTGTCGCTGTTGTCTGGCAGTAGCTTCCGCTTCAACGTGGACAACAACACAACAGAGGATATGACGGTTGATGTCAGCGGCGTGTCTCTGCTTTCAACGGCTGGGCTGTTAACGTCGATAGTCAATCTGCTGGGGGCTGGAAATACGCTGACAGCCGATCTGTCGGTGATTGATATCGCGACTGGACGCGTAGTTGCTATCGACGCGGGAAGCGTGAGTATTAGCGCAACGTTGCTTGGTGGGTTGGTCTATAGCGGAACAGCTTCCTTTGAGAATCTGCCTGCTGGTAGCTATGCGCTGGCGATATCCTCACCAAATTCCGATGGAGTTCTGGTGAGCCTGATCAACACGCTCGCAGGTGCAGGAGTAGCCACCTTTGTACAAGCAACGGTAACCGATTCGCTCGGTTATAGCGGAAGTACCGTTACAGGCAATGTGCTGGAGGGATCGGATAACGGCGATATGGCCGATAGCGGTACCGACCTTACGGTAACGTCGGTAACGGCCACCACTGCTGCAGGTGAGACTTTCTCAGTGAATGGCGGCACCATATCGGTAACGGGTGCTTACGGCGTACTGACTATTAACGCTGACGGCAGCTATAGCTACCAGGCATCAGGTAAGGCCGGGTCGGCAGGTAATGCGGATGTATTTACCTATACCATTACGGATGGTAATGGGCTGCAATCAACCACCACCCTGACTATCAATATCGGTCAGGAGGTCGAGACCGCCCAGGCTAATCCGGATACGCAGGCTTATTACGTCGGCAACGTCGAAGATAATCTTGATATCCAGGGGGGCAATGTCGTTCAGGTGGCGGGCCTGTCGCTACTGAATACCGTGAATGTCGCGCTTCCGACCAATGGCTTTAAGTTTGTCGTGGCTGAAGGGACTGAACAGGATGTGACGTTAGGCGTTTCGGGGTCCACTGCCCTTAGCATCGCGCTAGGCGCCGTTACCCTGGATCTCATTCTGATCAATACCGACACTAACCAGATAGTCGGTAGACTGGCCCCCTGAATCTCCAGACAACCAATATCACTTAAATAAGTGATAGTCTTAATACTAGTTTTTAGACTAGTCATTGGAGAACAGATGATTGATGTCTTAGGGCCGGAGAAACGCAGACGGCGTACTACACAGGAAAAGATCGCTATCGTTCAGCAGAGCTTTGAACCGGGAATGACGGTCTCCCTTGTTGCCCGGCAACATGGTGTGGCAGCCAGCCAGCTATTTCTCTGGCGTAAGCAATACCAGGAGGGAAGTCTTACTGCTGTGGCTGCCGGAGAACAGGTCGTTCCTGCCTCTGAACTTGCTGCCGCCATGAAGCAGATTAAAGAACTCCAGCGCCTGCTCGGCAAAAAAACGATGGAAAATGAACTCCTTAAAGAAGCCGTTGAATATGGGCGAGCAAAAAAGTGGATAGCGCACGCGCCCTTATTGCCCGGGGATGGGGAGTAAGCTTCGTCAGCCGTTGTCTCCGGGTGTCGCGTGCGCAGTTGCACGTCATTCTCAGACGAACCGATGACTGGAAGGACGGCCGCCGCAGCCGTCACACGGATGATACGGATGTGCTTCGCCGTATACACCATGTTATCGGAGAGCTGCCCACATATGGTTATCGTCGGGTATGGGCGCTGCTTCGCAGACAAACAGAACCTGATGGTATGCCTGCGATCAATGCCAAACGTGTTTACCGGATCATGCGCCAGAATGCGCTGTTGCTTGAGCGAAAACCCGCTGTACCGCCATCGAAACGGGCACATACCGGCAGAGTGGCTGTGAAAGAAAGTAATCAGCGATGGTGCTCTGACGGGTTTGAGTTCCGCTGTGATAACGGAGAAAAACTGCGGGTCACGTTCGCGCTGGACTGCTGTGACCGTGAGGCACTGCACTGGGCGGTCACAACGGGTGGCTTCGACAGTGAAACAGTACAGGACGTCATGCTGGGAGCAGTGGAACGCCGCTTTGGCAGCGAGCTTCCGGCGTCTCCAGTGGAGTGGCTGACGGATAATGGTTCATGCTACCGGGCGAATGAAACACGTCAGTTCGCCAGGATGTTGGGACTTGAACCGAAGAACACGGCAGTGCGGAGTCCGGAGAGTAACGGAATAGCAGAGAGCTTCGTGAAAACGATAAAGCGTGACTACATAAGTATCATGCCCAAACCAGACGGGTTAACGGCAGCAAAGAACCTTGCAGAGGCGTTCGAGCATTATAACGAATGGCATCCGCATAGTGCGCTGGGTTATCGCTCGCCACGGGAATATCTGCGGCAGCGGGCCAGTAATGGGTTAAGTGATAACAGGTGTCTGGAAATATAGGGGCAAATCCAGTCGGCGTTATTAAGGATGGAATTACAGCAACGCCGACAGGTTTCCTTGGATTAAGCCTTGAATACGCGGGAGGAGGGGAATTTGAAAGAATTGGCGCCGGTAACTACATGGTTGTTATTTCGTCGCCGACTACTGAAGGATTGATTGGTTCGATACTGAATCTGAATTTGGGCACCAGCATTAGTATGGAGGTGACAGATTCGACTAAATACGTGACGGGGAATGTTCTGCACACCGATAGCGATGGCGATGTTGGCGATACAGGTAATGAAATTACCGTAAGCAGCATTCAGTTTGGATCGCAGATCGAAACAGTCACTGCCGGCGGCGTCACGATTAACGGTACATACGGTACTCTGATAATTAAGTCTGACGGTAGTTATAGTTACCATGCTAATGGAACAACAGGGGTGGGTCAGAGTGATGTCTTCACCTACACGATAACGGATGGGCTGGGTCATACATCGTCGACTACGCTGACGATGAACATTGAGTCAACGCCACCGGTAGCGGTTGATGATATCGCCTCCCTGTCGGCGGCAACGGCAATGCAGTCGGTTACCTGGACGCAAAGCGTCAGCAATCTTGCAGTGCCAAATACGGCAGTAGCGGCTAATGCGACATCGGCGGCGAAAGTCACCAGTCAGAACTTTACCATTGCTGAAGGCCGGGAGGTGGATGGAGCATCTATCACTCTCAACTTGAGTGGTAACCGAACCAGTGGTCTCTCACTACTGAATGGCGATCTTTCTGGGACGGTCACTCTTATTCATCATGTCACTGTTGGCGGTGTCACAACAGATGTAACGGTGTGGACGAGTTCTCTGACGATGGCTCTGGATGGTTCTCTCCTTAGCCCGTCATCCGATACGGATACTGTGACGCTGAACATGGTTAACGGCGGCATCCCGCTACAACTGGCGGCAGGTGATTATACTCTGAGTATTAGTCATACGATGCATGCCGGCACGGCGTTGTCCTACAACCTGTCAGCGAGCGTAGCAGGAACAGAGATCCTTACCGATGCGCATCTGACGGTCGGGCAATCTGTGGCAGGGAATATTCTCGACGGTTCCGATGCGAATGGAACACCAGACACGCTTGGTTCGCTGCATAGCGGCTTTACGATAAGTGGCGAAAACAATCTGGGTATCGCGACCAACTGGACCTTCCATTCTGATGGCACAGTAACTAACGATACGGGAACCAGCGCATCTAATGGAAATGCGGTGCTGTATGGTGAATACGGGATCCTGACCATTAATGGGCAAGGTGGTTACACCTATCAGTTGAACGGGGGTGTGAATACCGATGCAATAACGTCTAAGGAGACATTTACTTATACCCTTATCAGTAGTGATGGCGGCAGTTCGACGGCGAATCTGACGATCGATCTGCACCCGCAGATCGCCGGCAGCGTCAATGACGATAGCGTTCATAGTACCGCTTACGATGACACCTTCAGCATGGGTGTGGGAGCCGATACGCTGGTTTACAACCTGCTGGCGGATGACAACACCGGAGGCAACGGTAGCGATATCTGGAGCGATTTCTCGGTCGCCCAGGGAGATCATATCGATGTTTCGGCGCTGTTGGTCGGCTGGAATGGTTCCAGCGATACGTTGGGTAACTATATTACTCTGAGTTATGTCGGCGGAAACACCGTGGTGTCTATTGATCGCGATGGAACGGGTGGAAACACCCATCAACCTGCGACGTTGATTACGCTACAGGGGGTCCATATCAATTCGCTCGATGAGCTAATTGATACCAATAACTCGAACTAAATAAGTCGATGAGAATGGCGGCACAGGGAGGTGCTGCCGTTACGATTTTTTGTCGCGAAAGGGGATAAGGAAAAACCAATCGGGGAACGACGGGCTATCGTTAAATAAAAAGAATGATGCGGAAAGAGTATATCCATATTTTCAGTGTGCTTTCTGAAGGGTAATTTTATGCGTCTATTTCAAAAAAAAGGGATGGTCAGCGTTTACAGCTGCAGCACTATTTTCCTGTCAATCTGCGTGGTATTAACGGTTGACGCAGAGGAGCTTTCTTTTCCGCCCACCAGCATCAGCACCCAGAGGTTAAACGATACTCAGCAGGTCGCCGGATATAGCGAAGAGCTTATCAACCCTGAAAGTCATCTTGCCGGTCCACTGGATATTGCTACCGCAGTAAAATCAGCAGTCAATTGGCATCCTGCTATCAATCAACAGGTGAGTAAACTTCAGGAGCAGGTGCAAAAAGTGGATGTAGCGAAAGCCAAATATTATCCGCAGGTTAATGCGGGTATGAATAATGGGTACAGTAACACCTACTCTGATTCTGGATATTCCCCCTCATTAGTTGTCTCTGTTTCGCAAATGCTGTACGACTTTGGCAAAGTCTCCAGTTCGGTGAGAGCGGCGGACGCTGCCGTTGCCCAACAGCAGGCGATGGTCATGCTTAATATCGATCAGGTGGCTCATGATACCGCGGGTGCAGTGGTACAGCTGCAGGGTTATCAAAAGCTCGTGAAAATAGCCCAGGCCCAGGTCGATTCGTTAAAGCATATTGGCGATCTTATTCGCCAGCGCAACGACGCCGGGGCGACATCGCTTTCTGATGTTGTGCAGACGGATACCCGCGTTGAGGGCGCGCAGGCGACGCTTATCCAGTATCAGGCAGCGCTTGAGCGCTGGAAGGCAACGCTGGCGACGTATCTTGGTCTCGGAAGTATTACCTCCGTAACCGAAAGCGTACCGCAGGCTATGGATGCCGCCTGCGCCGTTAGTAAAATCGATTATCGAACCGTACCAGCGGTGCTCGCCGCTTTGGCCCAGGCTACACAGGCACAAGCCCAGGTAGATAATGCCACCGCGCAAATGTTGCCTACAATCTCGCTGGAACCTCAGGTAACGCATTACCTCAATGATAATTACGCCAACAGCGCGGTATTAAATAAAACGCAGTATTCGGCATGGGTCAAAGTAGAAATGCCGATCTACCAGGGCGGCGCGCTAACGGCTTCCCGCGAAGCGGCGCAGCAAACGCTATCTGCGGCGAATGCCGGGATCAGAAACGCGCAACTCGATGCCAGCCAGAAGTTGAGCGCCTCCCGCGACGAGGCGGTAAACCTGAAACAATCTATCGCCATCCAGCGCCGCCAGCAATTGCTTGGCGAACAAACCCGCGCCCTGTATCAGGATCAATATTTACAGCTCGGCACGCGTCCGTTACTCGACCTGCTTAACGTCGATCAGGAAATTTATCAGGCGCAATTTAATCAGGTATTAACTGAAGCGCAACTGCGAAATCTGGAACTGGACTGTCTGTTCAGTACAGGGAAAATGCGCGCCGTTTTTGCTCTGGATAACCAAAGAATTCAGGGCGTGGAGATTCAACCATGAGCGAACAACCCCAGCGCAGCGATATTCCGCATTTACAGGATTGGGCTAACGCTATGGCTTTTGTCGCCAGCCATTATCGGCAAAGTTACTCACCGGGGACGCTTCATGCCGCGGCGGAGTGGGCGACGCAAAAAACGCTGCCTGATGCGCTTAAACATTTATGCCGTCATGCCGGATTGCATTGCCAATTTCTTAATGGCAATGACCGGAAAATGTCGGCCTGGCGGCTGCCGCTTGTGGTACAGCTCAAAGATGGCCAGATTGGCATTATTGAAAGCTTCGATCTACATAACTCAGTCGGGATCCGTTTTGTCAAAGAGCTTACATTACTAAGCCACTGTCCGCTTGACTCCTTGTTAGATGAAATTGAATTCACTGTGGCTTTTCGTCCGGCCTCGCCGGAGAAAGATATTAGAACTGAAAGCTACCTCACACGCTTCCAGCCGGACTGGTTACGTAAGATCGTTTTAAAAGATTGGCGTCCCTATACACATGTCATGCTGGCGTCGCTGGCGATCAATATTTTGGCATTAGCCGGTATCCTGTTTTCCATGCAGGTATATGATCGGGTAATTCCGGCCCAATCCTATCCCACGTTATATGTCTTGTTTAGCGGCGTATTAATTGCCGCAGTGTTCAATTTTGTTCTGAAAATTACCCGCGGTCACGTGACCGACCTGCTGGGAAAACGTGGGGATATTCGTATCTCCGATCGCGTATTTGGTCACGCATTACGGCTGAAAAATACCGCGGTGCCGCGCTCGACGGGCAGCTTTATTTCCCAGATTCGCGAGCTAGAGCAGGTACGGGAAATGATGACCTCGACCATGATGACGGTCATTGCCGATTTACCTTTTTTCCTGCTTTTTCAGCTTGTGCTATTTATCGTCTCGCCATGGCTGAGTTGGATCGCGCCTGTTGCGACTATCCTGATGCTGTTACCGGGATTGTTACTGCAGAAAAAACTGGCTGAGCTGGCAAATAAAAATCAGCATGAAAGCACGCTACGCTACGCCATTTTGGTGGAAAGCATTCAGGGCCTGCCGGATATAAAAATGATGCAGGCAGAAAGTCGCTTTCTGCAACAATGGAACAGCTATGTGGCGATTACTGCGGAATCGGGAGTTCAAACCCGAAAAGTCACTCATGGGCTGGTGAGCTGGGGCATGTCGATCCAGAACCTGTTGTATGCCACCGTAGTGGCCGTTGGGGCGCCGCTGGTGATTAATGGCGACATCACGACCGGCGCCATGGTGGCGGCATCGATGCTGTCCAGTCGAATGGTTGCTCCGATGACGGCGCTCTGCGGGGTACTGGCTCGCTGGCAGCAGGTGAAAGTAGCTAAAGCAAGCCTGGATAATTTAATGGCGCTGCCGGTAGAAGGGGGGCTGGATGAGCCGCGGATCCATCGAGCGGTTCTGCACGGTAATTATGAATTTCGCAACGCCGAGTTTCGTTACGGCAAAGACAATGGCCCCGCACCGCTGCGAATTAAACAGCTTTCTATCAAAGCCGGGGAAAAAATAGCTGTTCTGGGGCGCATTGGCGCCGGGAAATCAACGCTTTTGCAGGCAATGATGGGTAATGTTGAGTTGACGTCAGGCGAACTAAGGCTTGACGATCTTTCGCTGCCGCAAATCGATCTGGCGGATATTCGCCGTAATGCCACGCTACTGACGCAGGAGGCTCGGTTATTTCATGGGACATTAAGGGAAAATGTGACCCTGGGACGGCCTATGGCGAGCGATGATGAACTGGTGAAAGTGCTGGAGCTGTGCGGTGCGCTGGAGTTTGTCAACAAACTGCCTATGGGGCTTGAACATCTGGTGATGGAGGGAGGGCTTGGGCTTTCCGGCGGGCAGCGGCAGTCACTGCTGCTGGCTCGAGCGCTCATCCGCGATCCCAATATTATTCTGCTGGATGAACCCACCTCATTCTTTGATGAACGAACAGAAAAAGCGTTTGTCGAGCAGCTGGCCCGTTGGGCAGGAGAGCGTACGTTAATCATCGCCACTCACAAAGCGGCGGTGCTCAATATCGTCGATCGTATACTGGTTATTCAGGACGGGCAGCTGGCGCTGGATAAGCCTAAAGCGACGGTATTTGAGCAAGAAAAAGCGCGTGCTCAGGTGGTGAACATATGAATAAGCCCACTGCTGCGATTTTCCCGTTGGTAAAGGAACTCGATCCGGTTGCTGCGATGGCTGATAACGAGCGTGATGAGGCCGAGCTGGTTAAATCGCGCCGCCTGATCGCTTTACTGGCGCTACTGCTGGTGGTCACAGGCGTTTGGGCGTGGTTTGCCACGCTTGATGAAGTATCCACCGGGACCGGAAAAGTGATCCCCAGCTCGCGCGAACAGGTGTTGCAAACGCTCGATGGCGGGATCTTAACTGAGCTGAACGTTCGCGAAGGCAGCCGTGTCGCCGCGGGCCAGGTGGTCGCACGATTGGATCCGACCCGCAGTGAATCCAATGTTGGCGAAAGTCAGGCAAAATATCGCGCGTCATTAGCCGCAAGCATTCGCCTGACCGCCGAGGTGAACAACCAACCGCTGATTTTTCCACCATCGCTGAAGGCCTGGCCGGGGCTACTGGCGGAAGAAACTCGCCTCTATCACAGTCGCAGGGAGCAGCTAACGAAGTCTATGCGGCAACTGGAGCAGTCGTTATCGCTGGTCAATAGTGAGCTGGCGATAAATGAAAAGCTGGCTAAGACCGGTGCGGCCAGTAATGTTGAAGTGCTTCGTTTACGCCAGCAGGCTGCCGATATTGAGCTAAAGAAAATTGACCTCAACACTCGCTACTATGTTGATGCCCGCGAGCAGTTGTCAAAAGCCAATGCGGATGTCGCCAGCCTTGCCGAAGTGATTAAGGGCCGGGCAGATTCAGTGGCTCGATTGACCGTGCGCTCACCGGTGCAGGGGATCGTCAAAAATATCAAAGTGAATACCATCGGCGGGGTTATCGCGCCTAACGGTGAACTGATGGATATCGTCCCCATTGATGGTCGATTGTTGATCGAAGCGCGGATTTCTCCGCGCGATATTGCATTTATTCATCCCGATCAGAAGGCGCTGGTGAAAATTACCGCCTATGATTATGCCATCTATGGCGCCCTCAATGGTGTTGTCGAAACGATATCTCCCGACACGATTCAGGACGAGGCAAAACCTGATGTTTACTATTATCGGGTGTTTATCCGTACCGATCATAACTATCTGGAAAATAAACGCGGTAAGCGTTTTTTAATAGGTCCAGGGATGATCGCTACGGTTGATATTAAAACCGGAGAGAAGACAGTTATGGATTATTTGGTGAAACCATTTAATAGGGCAAAAGAAGCGCTGAGAGAAAGGTAACACCTGCTAGTTAGCTTTATGTTTGGTGAATTTTCAACGAATGGAGATTTGAGATGGCATTGAGCGATTTATTACAACAGGCTTGCTTTCAGTGCAAACCATTAAAAACGACCGCATTGCCTGCTGATTATCCTGGGTGGGTCATCTTTTTTAGCGTCAGTGACGGTAAGCAGCGTGCGCATGTCCATGTTTCGACAGCAGCCAGCTTTGTCAAGCCTGGCTAGCCGGGGCCAGAGCGCTGCAGGAGTGGCGTAAAAAGCAAGATAATGAAACCCAATGGTTACGAATTGATATTGTCGATAGCGTAGAAAAGCTAACGTGGGAAAATCTATTAAAGAAACTCAATATCACCAAACGCAATTATTTTCGCTTCGGCATCTCTTTTGATACACAATTTACGCAAGCGATCCTTGAACAGGAAATTGCGGCGAATGCTTTACTTTATGATGGGGACAATGGCGTAGCGGCGCCAAATGACATCAATCTGGAAAATTATGGTCAACGCCGATTTAAGCGCAGTTTGAACTGGCCGAGCGAACCTCAGCAGATACTATGGCGGTTTAAAACGCGTTCAGTATTCTGCGATCGTAACGGCGCTAAACTCATCGAACATACTGGTCGCAGTTCCGGCTACCGCGTTATCGGTGATGAATGGCAAAAAAATTATCTGCCCGAGGTTATTAAAAAGGGGAGCGATTATCTGGCTCGTCAGGTCAAAAAAGACGGACTCTATTATTACGGATGGTTTCCCTGCTTTGACCGTCCTGTGCGATCCTATAATGCTTTACGCCATGCCAGCTCAACCTATTCGCTGATTGAGGGGTGGGAGGCGACTAAGCAACCGCACCTTCGTCAGGCGATCGATCGGGCGATTGCTTACCTGGTCAATAATCTTATTTCTGTTCGTACGCTTGCTGATGGACGACAGGCTGCGTTTCTTTGTGATGTCGAAAATGAAATTAAACTTGGCGGTAATGCCGTCAGTATTCTGGCGCTGGTGAAATACACCGAAACGACGGGCGATCGACAATATCTGGACTTGTTGTCGCAACTGGCCACTGGAATTGCATTTATGCAGGACGCGCAAAGCGGTGAGTTTGTTCATGTCCTTAACAGCCACGACCTCTCATTGAAAGCCAAACATCGCATCATCTATTACGACGGTGAGGCGGCTTTCGCCTTAATGGGCTTGTATAGCTTGACGTTGGCGCCGCAGTGGCTGGTTATGGTGGAGAAAGCATTTGAATACTTCATTCGACAAAAACACTGGCAGCATCACGATCACTGGTTGAGCTATTGCGTTAACGAATTAACGCGTTTTCGCCCGGAGGAGCGTTATTTCCGCTTCGGGCTGGACAACGTGCGCGATCATCTGGATTTCGTGCTGCAACGGGTAACAACCTATCCAACGCTACTGGAGTTAATGATGGCGGCGGCGGAAATGATTGCGCGCCTGGAGGCCTCTACCACACAGCGCCATTTGCTCGACGACTTTGATAAAGACAAATTTTACCAGGCCCTGGAGGCGCGGGCGCGTTATTTACTGGATGGTTTCTTCTGGCCAGAGCTGGCGATGTTTTTTAAAAATCCTGCGCGTATCGTTAATAGTTTCTTTATTCGTCACCATAGCTATCGTGTTCGAATTGATGATGTAGAGCACTATCTGTCAGGTTATATCGCTTATCAGAAGTATTTTCAGGCAGCCAGCAAACGTCAGCAATCGCCAATCGCGGCGCCGCCCGCGCCTCGGGGAACGACCCTTTTTTTGTTAGAGAATCTGCGCGACGTGGGGAATGGTATTGAGGTTGCGGCTACCCGGCGAGCAAGGCTGTTTGTTGAACATTTACACACCGTCCCGTGGCTTATCACCGCCGTCTGGAACCCAGACCTTAACGATGCGGTAAAAGCGTTGAAGGCGCGGGGAGCGTTGCCGGAAGCGGTGCCGGTTTATAACCTCTACAATGCATTAGCGTCGTGCCTGAGTGCGGGGAAGATCGTCCCGCTTCCCGGGCTGAAAGGGGAGGTTGAGCTTCGTCAGACCGTTGTGCCGAAAGCAGAGGCGCCAATCGGTAAAAATAATTATCAATTACGCCCGCAGGGGCAATTGGTGGAAGATTACGTCGATAGCGCAGGAAACGTGTTGCTGCGTAAATATTTTGATATCAAGAAAGCGAATCTGCAGATTATCCGCATGGATGTCGCTTTGCCGGGCGGGGAGGTCAAATCCTTTAACCAACAGGAAGCGTTTTTCTCCTGGATGCTGGAAATGATGCTGCCCGCAGCGGGCAACTGGCATTTTATCGTCGATAAAAACAAAGCGTGGAAAGATTTTGTCTGTTCGCAACCGGCACAGCGGATGAACTGCACGGTTAGCGCGGTCATCCACTCTCATCATCAATTGCTAAACGGCGGGATAAAAGCTTCTTACCGTCATTTACTGGAACAACCGCAACTGGTGGATCGGTTAATCGTACTCACCGACGAACAATGGCAAGATTTACAGCAAGAGGGGATCCCCGGCGCTCGCCTTGTGGTCATTCCCAACCATATGGATGACAGCAAAATTCCGGTTAACCCGCAAAAGGAGCCCTCAGAAACGGTCATTTACCTGGCGCGTTATTCAGAAGAAAAGCAGCATCTGACGCTGTTCAACGCATTCCGTAAAGTGTCCGCACAACGTCCCGATGCGCGGCTCCATACTTATGGCGTCGGCCCGCTTCGCCGTAAACTTAGCGACCAGGTTAAGGCGTGGGGATTAGAAGACGTGATAAAAATCAACGGATTTACCTCGGATATTGCTGCCGTTCATCGACACGCTTGCTGTACGGTCCTCTGTTCAAATCAGGAGGGGCAATCTCTGTCGGCGGTCGAGGCCATGGTCTACGGCACGCCGTTAATTAGTTTTGCTATTAAATATGGGCCGCGCGATATTCTGCAGGACCGCCAGGCCGGGATTCTGGTGCCTTACGGCGACGAAGAGGCGTTGGCCGCGGCCTTAGTTCGGGTTATTTCCGATAAGGCGCTACAAAAAGAGATGCAGGCCGCCGCTATCCGCAATGCGCGCCGTTATTACGCTACCGCGATAGCCGGGCGCTGGGAAAGCTGGTTACAGCACAATGAGCAGCGAATGAAGGAGCAGGAGGAGAAGCCACTCAATGTGGCTTCGCTCAAACAACGTGTCGTGTAAGAACGTTTCTGCCCCGGTAAAACTCTTTTACCGGGGCGGGTTACATCCAAAGAGGCGGTACCTTGCGATATAGCAGAGCAGGAGCGGTATGGTGCGCAATTTATCTGTCAGCGGTGTTTTGTTTGCCGTCCGCGGCGGCCGATGAAATGGTGCAGGAATCCCGCTGCGTCAAAGGTTCGATATTACTTAATCATCGTCTCGAAAAAGAATATGTTGAAGATGATTTCCATATTTTTTATAGCCTGCAAGGGCGAGACGCCCTCAAATATCAGTACGACAGCTCAGGCAGTGGCGTCCCTGACAGTATCAAAGATATTGCCGGGCAACTACAGGCCGCTAAATACCTCTATTCCAGTGTGCTTGGCCTTCGCTTTCCGTTACAGCAAAAGATCTATGCTCAGGCCAGGCAAATCAATGTCTATGTGCTGCAACTGCCGAAAGGAAATGGTTTGGCCTTCGATCGCGTGGCGGCAGAAACGATGAGTGACGGCAGGCAGCTGCCTTGCGGTTTAAAGTTTGTATTGAATGCCGCGCTGGAACCGGCGCGTAACATTACGCCAGCTCATGAATTTTTCCATCTTTATCAGTATGGCTATGCCGTTTTTAAACAAAAGTGGTATCTGGAGGGAATGGCGCGATGGATGGAGAACAGCTTTAAAGCGCCTGAGAAAAATACCCGGCGGCTCTCTCCGCTTCCTCATTGCGACAGTAATTTTACCCGCGGTTATAACGCCGCGAATTACTGGGCGAGCTTTGCGCAAGCACATTTTGCTGATGTCGCTATCCCCGCCGCAGCACAGCGTTTTCGTTACAGCGACGGTTCGCCAGTTTTAATAGCGCAGGAAGTAAAGGGGGGAGCAATGCTAGCGCCGTTTTTTAATCAGTTGGCGCAGGGCAGCGCGGCACAGTCGCGGCAGTTAAATCAGGCGAACATCCGCTGGTCTGAAGCTCAGCAGCGCAGTCCGCAATTTAATGAGGCAATCTGTCAGGCGTTGGCCGCCGCGGTGGCAGAGAAAAAATAGAATATAAAACGAAACGCCGCCCATCAGGGCGGCGTGGGTAGGCTAGTTACGCAACCTTGGCGCCTGCAGCTGCTGACGAATCGTTTTGGCCAGTTCGTCAAGGGACGGCTGTTCCGGGTGTTCGTCGCGGGTTTCGCTGCTCAGCTGCGCTTCTGCCAGATAGGTGTGAATCGGCTGGCCATCATCATCTTCCATCACCACATGGTACCAAGGCGCCGCGCGCAATTCGTCATTGGCGGCAATTTCATCCTCTTCCGGCTCCGCGAGCGAATACTCGGGATCGACATCGACGATGACGCCCAGGTAGCCCAAGAGCGTATGGCGGACCTGTTGGCCGATACCGAATTTGCTGGCTATCATAGGCACCTCCTGGGAAACATGAATACTCCCTATATGAGGCTCATGTTTCGTTTTTCAAGTTACATGACGCGACAGGCAAACCCCTTCAGATACAGCCCTTCCGGGTAGGTTGCGATCACCGGGTGGTCGGCAGCCTGACGGAACTGTTCTATAAATTGTACATCACGCCCGGCATCAATTGCGGCATCGGCGATGATTTTCTGAAATAAATCGGTGGTCATCAGCCCGGAGCAGGAGAATGTCAGCAGCACGCCGCCGGGGTTCAGCAGCTGGATCGCCAGCATATTGATATCTTTATAGCCGCGGCAGGCGCCCATCAGCTGGCTTTTATTTTCCACGAACTTCGGCGGATCCATCACGATCACGTCGAATTTCTCTCCCTGATCGCGGTATTTACGCAGCAGTTTGAACACGTCGTCGCGCACAAACACCGCTTTGGACAGATCCAGTCCGTTGATCTCCACGTTCTGGCGGGCAACGTCGAGCGCCTCCTGCGAGGTATCCACGCTGGTGACCTGGCGGCAGCCGCCCATCAGCGCCGACACCGCAAAGCCGCCGGTGTAGGAGAAGCAGTTCAGCACCCGTTTATCCGCGACATAGCGGCGGGTGGCCAGGCGGCTGTCGCGCTGGTCGAGGTAGTAGCCGGTCTTGTGCCCGCCCTGGATATCGACTAACAGCTTCATGCCGTGCTCGGTGATCGGCAGCAGCGCCGGGGGCAGTTCGCCCACCACCGGCCCCTGGGCCAGCTCCAGTCCCTCTTTTTTACGCACGGCGACATCGCTGCGATCGTAAATGGCGCAGTCCGGGAACAGGTTCTGCAGGGCGCTGATGATGGCGGCGCGCTGGTATTCGGCGCCTGCGCTGAGCAGCTGCAGCACGAAAAAGTTGCCAAAGCGGTCGATAGTGACGCCCGGCAGGCCATCGGACTCGCCGGCGATCAGGCGGTAGCTGTCGAGGCCATCGCGCTCGGCCAGCCAGGCACGCCAGGTTTGCGCCTGCTGCAGACGGCGTTCAAAGAAGGCGCTATCGATGGCTTCATTGCGGTCGAAGGTCCACACGCGGGCGCGGATCTGCGACGACGGCGAGTAAGCGCCGCGGGCCAGCCATTTTCCCTGATGGTCAACGATATCGATGGTTTCACCGCTGCGGGCTTTACCTTCCATGCGGGCGACGCCGCCGGAGAATATCCACGGATGGCGACGCAGCAGGGATTTCTCGCGTCCTTTGGCTAACACTAAGCGGGGGAATAGGGAATCTGTCATGGGGCTACCTTTAAGCAACGGGAATGTCGGCACCGAAAAATGGCGCGTAGATTAGCACACCTGGCGCACGCAAGCATCTTTCGCCCGGCTGGCACAGGTGAGCGTTTCGGCACAAAATGCAGGCGCTTCGGCACATTCAGCTGGTGCGGACTCTCATACCCTGTTTTCTCACCCCAACGAGGAGCAGACGATGAAAACAGGTATCCGCATGGCTGTGGCGATGGTAGCGGCTGTGAGCAGCGGCGCGATGGCCGCGCCGTTTAGCGTAAGCAGCAATGATATGCGTGACGGGCAGCCGCTGGCCCAGCAGCACTGGTTTGCCGGTTTCGGCTGTACCGGAGGCAATGTCTCTCCGCAGCTGACATGGAAAAACGCCCCGGCGGGCACGCGCAGCCTCGCGGTCACCGTCCGGGATCCCGATGCGCCTACCGGCAGCGGCTGGTGGCACTGGACGGTGGTCAATATCGCCAGCAGCGTCTTTTCGCTGCCCGCTGGCGCGGGAGATAAAAACAGCGCTACACTGCCGGGCGGAGCGGTCCAGGGCCGCAACGATTTTGGCTATGCCGGCTTCGGCGGCGCCTGTCCGCCGGCGGGAGATAAACCGCACCGCTATCGCTTTACGGTATGGGCGCTGGATGTCCCCACGCTGCCGGTGGATGCCGGGGCCAGCGGGGCGCTGGTCGGCTATCTGTTACATAGCCATGCTCTCGCCAGCGCACAGTTGACGGCGATGGCCGGGCGTTAAAATAAAAGGTCGGTCTGATGGAGAGTATCCACTTTCAGCATAACGCCTTAACCGCGGCGGAGATCACCACCCGACGGCTATGCAGACTGCATCGCGTGCGGCTGTTCTCCCCGGCGCTCTGTCGGGTGAAACGCGGCAGCAAAGTGATTGTGCAAGGGGAGAGCCGGGTGCTGGCGACTCCGCAACAGCTGATTGTTTTGCCAGCTGACGTGGAACTGGAGGTGATTAACCAGCCGGAGAATGGCCTCTTTTGCTCCGATCTGCTATCGCTGACGCCCGAGCTGCTGACGAGGTTTAAGACTCGTTATCTCAGCGAACCACCGCCAGGGCGCCTGACCTCGCTCTGCGCACCGGTGACGACAGAGCTGGCGTTTATGTGGCAAAGCGTTCTGCAGGCGGTGCGGGAGGGATTGTCCGTCGCGCTGCAGCAGCACCAGACCATGGGGCTGCTGCTGGCCCTGCATGAGGCTGGCTATGCGGGCCCGCTGCTCGTCGAGCGGCAGCAGGATCTGTCGGCGCAGGTGCGGCAGCTGATTATGCTGTCGCCGGCGCAGGCATGGAGCGTGTCGCGGGTGGCGAAAATGCTCTTTCTCGGCGAGTCCACGCTGCGCCGTCGGCTGCAGCAGGAATCGCAGAGTTTTCGCCAGATCGTCGAGGAGGTGCGGATGGCCCACGCCCTGGGGCAGCTGCAGACCACCTCGCGGCCAATAGGCGAAATTGCGCAGAACAGCGGATATCAGTCGGGATCGCGCTTTACCGCGCGCTTCCGTCAGCATTATGGTTTACTGCCGAAGCATGTACGCTGAGCGAATTTGCTATCCTCAGCGTATAGCGTGAGCGAAAAGGAGATGATTATGGCCAGTATCTGCACAATGGCATGGGTTTACGGTTCGGTTCAGGGCGTGGGATTTCGCTATTCCACGCAGCGGGAAGCGCTGCAGCTGGGGGTGACCGGTTATGCCCGTAATCTGGATGACGGCGGGGTGGAAGTGCTTGCCTGCGGCGAGGCGGAGCAGGTGGAAAAACTCATCGCCTGGCTGAAAGCCGGGGGGCCGCGCAGCGCGCGGGTTGACCGAGTGTTAACCGAGCCCCATCAACCCACCCGCAGCTGGGACAAATTCGCGATCCTCTATTAGATGCACTTCACCGGCTTCGGCAAGCCGGCGATTTTAGTCGCCTGTTTGGCGGGTCCTTTCGGGAACAGGCGATAGAGATAGCGGCTGTTGCCTTTCTCTTCGCCAAACTTGTTGGCCATCGCCTTGACCAGCATACGGATCGCCGGAGAGGTGTTAAATTCAAGGTAAAACTCGCGCACAAAGCGCACTACTTCCCAGTGTTCAACGGCGAGCATTATCCCTTCCTGCGCGGCAATGACTTCCGCCATCGCCTCGCTCCACTGGGTGGTATCTTTCAGATAGCCTTCGCTATCCGTTTCAATTTCGTTGCCTTCAAAAATAAACATGATTTTTCACATACCGCCTGAAACTGGCCGTAGTGTAGCAAAAAAAAAGGCCCCGCATAAGCGAGGCCTCTGTTAAGCAGGGGAGCGGTTAGTCCCGGCTGGCGAAGCCCAGGATGCTCAGCAGGCTGACAAAGATGTTGTACAGCGAGACATACAGACTGACCGTCGCGCGGATATAGTTGGTTTCACCGCCGCGGATAATGTTGCTGGTCTCGAACAGGATGGCACCCGAAGAGATCAGGATGAACACCGCGCTAATCGCCAGGTGCAGCGCCGGCAGCTGCAGGAACAGGTTAGCGACCATACCAATCAGGACGACCACCACGCCGGCCATCAGCATCCCACCAAGGAATGACATGTCTTTACGCGTCGTCAGCACATAGGCCGAGCAGCAGAAGAAGACCAGCGCCGTGCCGCCCAGCGCCAGGCCGATTAAATCGCCCATGCCGGCAGAAAGATACGCGTTCAGCATCGGCCCAAGGATATAGCCGAGGAACCCGGTGAAGGCGAAGGCGGAAATAATCCCGGTGGGTTTATTCGCCGTTTTGTAGGTCAGGAACATCAGACCGTACATCCCTACGAGGGTCAAAATGAGACCCGGCGAAGGGAGCATCAGCACTGTGCTGGCGGTGGCGGTCATAGCGGAAAACGCCAGCGTCAGGCTGAGCAGGAAGTAGGTGTTACGCAGAACCTTGTGCGTGCTGAGCAGCGAGGAACGGTCACGCGATGATGTAATTATGCGATCCATGAGTCACTCTCTTATGACAGATGTAATTAGGGATAAAGAATAAGAAAAACAAGCGTGAAGCCCTAATGCTTTTACCCATCTTTACTTAGTTTTTACCGCTTTTGCCTGGCATAAAATTCTATATAGATAGGAAAAAGCGATATATTTTCGCTTTTCGCGTCGCTGAGTCGATCGAAATCTTATAGGTCACTGAAAAATATTGCCTTATGGCAGTTCTGCGACTAAGTGTGGAAGAGGGGGATTACCCCGTACGTCAAAGGCAAAGGGAAATGACATTACACAAAAAAAATCACATCACCCGAACACTCCTGGCTGTCAGTATGCTGGCTATGAGCGGCGGGGCGCTGGCGGCGCAGGTGCCGCCGGGCACCCAGCTGGCGGAAAAGCAGGAGCTGGTCAGAAATAACGGCAGTGAACCGGCGTCACTCGATCCGCATAAAGTCGAGAGCGATGTTGAATTCAATATCATTAGCGATCTCTTTGAAGGGCTGGTCAGCGTGTCGCCAGCGGGGGTGATCCAGCCGCGACTGGCGGAACGCTGGGAAAACAAAGACAACCTGTTATGGACCTTCCATTTACGCCCCGGTCTGACCTGGTCCGACGGCACGGCCATTACAGCGCAGGATATCGTCTGGAGCTGGCAACGGCTGGTCTCGCCGGCAACAGCCTCCCCCTACGCGAGCTACCCTGGCAATATGCATATCGCCAACGCCCGCGAGATTGCCCTCGGGCAAAAGGGACCCGAGACGTTGGGGGTGAAAGCGCTGAACGACACCACGCTGCAGGTCACTCTGACCCAGCCGAATGCCGCCTTCCTGGCGATGCTGGCGCACCCTTCGCTGGTACCGATCGACAAAGTGCTGGTGGAGCGGTATGCCGATAAATGGACCCGACCAGAGCATATCGTCACCAGCGGCCCGTATAAGCTGTCCCAATGGGTGGTGAATGAGCGGCTGGTGGCTGAACGTAATGCAAAGTACTGGGATAATGCGCACACCGTTATTAATAAAGTGACTTACCTGCCAATCTCTTCGGAGGCCGCCGATGTCAACCGCTACAAAACAGGGGAGATTGATATTGTCTATACGGTGCCGATCAATCAG
This sequence comes from Klebsiella pneumoniae, assembly GCF_000742135.1. GTDB lineage: Bacteria > Pseudomonadota > Gammaproteobacteria > Enterobacterales > Enterobacteriaceae > Klebsiella > Klebsiella pneumoniae. The sequence continues at coordinate 1,643,475 of NZ_KN046818.1, forward strand.
TTTGCGCAGTTGCAGAAAACCATGGGCGACCAGCTGGACGTTTCGCCGCAGCTGGCGACCTATTACTACGAATTCAATACTACCCGGCCGCCGTTTAACGACGCCCGTGTGCGTCGCGCGCTGAATATGGCGCTTGATAAAGATATCATTGCCGGAAAAGTGCTTGGCCAGGGCCAGCGCCCGGCCTGGCTGATCGGTCAGCCGGATATCGGCGGCGTGACGCTGCATAACCCGGACTACGCCAGCTGGCCGCGTGAGAAACGGATTGCCGAGGCGAAAAAACTGCTGGCGCAGGCGGGGTATGATGAAAGCCATCCGCTGGTCTTTACCCTGCTCTATAACACCTCTGAGTCGCACCAGCGTATCGCCATTGCCGCCAGCTCTATGTGGAAGAAAAACCTCGGCGTCGAGGCGAAGCTACAGAACCAGGAGTGGAAGACGATGCTGGATACCATGCATACGCATAACTTCGACGCCGTCCGCTACGCGTGGATTGCCGACTACGACGATGCCGCCACCTTCCTCAATACTTTCCGTACCGGTGATAGCGAGAACACCAGTCAGTACAGCAACCCTGCTTACGATGAGGCCCTGCGCAATGCGGCGAAAGCCTCCGACGTGGCGACCCGGGGCAAATACTATCAGCAGGCGGAAGATCTGCTGGCGCAGGATGTTCCCGCCATTCCGGTCTATCACTATGTACGTACCCATCTGGTGAAACCTTGGGTAGGGGGCTTCACGCCGGATAAGCTGGGGTATTACTACACCAAAGACATGTACATTAAAAAACACCCATCCGCCAGCGGCGATGGGCGTTGATTTTCTGTGCAAACTGCCTGAAATTCAGACGAATAACACAAAATTGTTTGTTTTTAAGGCAGTTGATCAAAATGATGCTTTACAGCATCCGCCGAGGTGTTTATAGTGCGCCTCACACCGGAAGTGTGGCCGAGCGGTTGAAGGCACCGGTCTTGAAAACCGGCGACCCGAAAGGGTTCCAGAGTTCGAATCTCTGCGCTTCCGCCATATAAAAGAAGGGGTTACCGAAAGGTAACCCCTTCTTGCTTTGTCCGGTCGGTCGTGCATGACCCGGACAGCGACCGACGACGTTTTCATTCCCACAGCGCTGACGGATACATAGCCCGTCGCATGGCAGGACTTTTCACAACGCCCGCTTATTCTTCGACAATCCGCGCCTTCGGTTTGCTCAGCAGGAGCATGACCAGCGCGACGTAGGGCATCGGCTTCCAGAAATAGTAGCCCTGCAGCAGATGAATATTCTGGCGATTAAGATAATCCCGTTGGGCCTCGGTTTCGACGCCCTCGGCAATGATGCGCAGTGACAGCGTCCGCGCCATCTCTATCACGCAGTCCAGCAGCTTGCTTGCCGGCGCCTCCCCAGTTACCCGGCCGACAAAACTCTGATCGATTTTGATATAGTCGAAAATCAGCTCGTGGAGACAGGAAAGCCCGGAATAGCCGGTGCCAAAGTCGTCCAGCGCGATGGAAAACCCGAGGGAGTGTAACGTATTGAGCTTGTCCACAACCGCCCCGTTGAGCAACAGCGGCTCCTGCTCCGTGATCTCCAGCATCAGCTTCACCGCTTTACCCTCAAAGCCGCGCTGATAGTGCAGGCAGTCATCGATAAACGTCGGCGCGTTAATATGTGACACGCTGATATTCAGGTCAATATGAAACCCATCCGGTAGTTTACTAAAGAGTGGTCTCATCTGCGCGTTGACCTGCGCCATCAGGCTGCGGGTTAGGGGAATAATTAAGCCGGTACGTTCGGCCAGCGGAATAAATTCCGCGGGCGAGCTCGCTGGCGTCGTGCTGTTTTGCCAGCGGGCGAGAATTTCCACGCCGTATATCTCCCCGGTTTTCCCGTTCACCAGCGGCTGATAGTAGGGAACGATATAACCCTGGATGATGGCGTAGCGCAACTTTTCCTCTTCAGAGGTGTAAACATTAAGATATTTACGCATCAGGAAATAAAACAGCAGCGAAACCGAGAAAATAAAGATCAGCAGGCCGGAGCCATTATTCACCAGGCGGGCGAGACTAAAAAAAAGCGACTCGGGATAGGCAATACGAAACGAATAGGCGGGCGAGGTAAATACCTCCTGGTGTGGGTCCGCAGCCAGCGGCTTAACATCGCCATATCTGGCAATCATTTGGTTCTGCACCCAGAGTGCCAGCCCGTTGTTATCGGTATCGCTATATAGCGCATCGCGCAGATGGATGTCGCTGATCGTGACAATCACCCTGATCGGCGCTAAGCGCGTCTGATAGATCAGCACCGGCCGCTTATTGACCATCATTCTGGCCGGGAGCAGTAACAGAGGGTCATCAGGCAAAGACTCAGGGCTAAGTGTCAGGACCCGGTTGCCAGTTAATGACGAACACGCCCGCAAGAAATACCATCAGCGCCAGGGAAAAGGCAATCACTCGCAGCCGGTGGATGAAGAGACGGCGTTGTTTCTTGGCGATCGCACCGTCAGCCAGGCCGCGTGGCAGCCCGGCGCGATGGTGCGACTGACGGTCAGCGGCAAGGCGCGGGTATTTAGCGGCTAATCCCTGAGCAGGCGGCGCCGGCTATCGCCGATGCCGCACAGAAAGCTAATCAGGCGGAGGATGAAGCCGATAGTATCCGCGCCACTGACCTCGTCGCCATGGAGTGGTAGTACGTTGGAACAATTCCGCGGGGTCAGTCCATCTCACCGCCGTTTTGCCGGTGTGCGCTTTACAAATCCAGCACTAACCGGCCGCCTTTAGCGCGCGAGCAGCAGATCAGCATACTCTGCTGGCTGGCTTTCTCTTCCTCGCTGTAATACTGATCGCGGTGGTCGGCTTCCCCCTCCAGAATCATCGTTTCGCAGGTGCCGCACACCCCTTCGCGGCACAGACATTCCACTTTCGCCGCTTTGTTATTCTCGATCACCTGCAAAATGGTCATATCCTGCGGCACGGTAAATTCGCGTCCGGAACGCGCCAGCACCAGGGTAAATGCCTCTCCGCTTTTATCCTCAAGGATAAACTGCTCAAAGTGCAGCTGGCTGGCGGGCACCTGATGGCGTTCGGCGGCGGCTTTCACCGCCTCGTTAAGCGCCGCTGGGCCGCAGGTATACACGTGGGTTCCTGGCTCGAGGTCGGCGAACAGGCGCGGTAGGTCGAGACGGCTGCCGAGCGCTGATACATGAACATTGACCCGATCGCGCCATGGCGCAGCGCTGAGCGCATCGACGAAAGCATTACTGTCGGCGTCGTGAAAACAGTAATGCAGCTGCCAGTCGGCCTGCCGCTGTTCCAGTTCCGGAATATGCGATAAGAATGGCGTAATGCCGATGCCGCCGGCGATCAGCAGATGTTTTCGCGCCTGTGGTTCGATGGCGAACAGATTGTTGGGCGTGGACACCGTCAGGGTATCGCCCGGGCGCACCCGCTGGTGCATAAAACGCGAGCCGCCTTTGGAAGGCGACTCAAGACGCACCGCAATCTGCCAGCTGGAGGTATCCAGCGGCGAGCTCATCAGCGAATAGGCGTTACTGTAGCGCTGCTCGCCATCCTGCATCTGGACGATAATATGGCTGCCGCCGCTGAATGCCGGCAGCGGGGCGCCGGTCGGCGACACCAGCGTAAAACGCTTCACAAGAGGGGTGATCTGTTCAACATCGCGAACGACCGCCTCAAACATTTGATAATCAGACATCGCTGAACTCCATTAAAAAATCCCGGCGTGGCTAGCGCCATCGCCGGGAGAGCAGATTTACAACCCCTGGCAGAGATACTTCATCTCCAGGTAATCTTCGATTCCGTGTTCCGAGCCTTCGCGGCCAAGACCCGACTGTTTCACTCCGCCAAACGGTGCGACTTCGTTGGAAATTAGCCCGGTATTGATGCCGACCATGCCGTATTCCAGTTGCTCGGAGACGCGCCAGATACGGGCGGCATCGTTGCTGTAAAAATAGGAGGCGAGACCGTAGATGGTGTTATTCGCCTGCTCGATGACCTGCTGCTCATCCTCAAATTTCACCAGCGCGGCCACCGGGCCGAAGATCTCTTCCTGCAGCAGCAGTGACCCCGGCTGTACGTCGCCGATCACCGTAGGGGTGAAGAAATTACCGCCCAGCGGATGCGCTTTTCCGCCGGTTAACAGCGTGGCGCCGCGGCTCATGGCGTCGTCGAGCAGGGACTGCACTTTGCGCCCGGCGTCGGCGTTGATCAGCGGGCCAATCTGCACACCGGACTCGTTGCCATCGCCGACTTTCAGAGCGGCGACGCGGGCAACGAACTTATCGCAGAATTGGTCGTAGACGGCGCGATGAATATAGAAGCGGTTGACGCAGACGCAGGTTTGCCCGGCGTTGCGGAACTTGGCGATCAGCGCGCCCTCGATCGCTTTATCGATATCGGCGTCGTCAAAGACGATAAACGGCGCGTTACCGCCGAGCTCTAAAGAGAGCTTTTTGATGGATTCCGCGCACTGGCGCATCAGCACGCGGCCGACTTCGGTCGAACCGGTAAAGGAGAGCTTACGCACCCGCTCATCACCGGTGAACTCCGCGCCAATCTCACGCGACTGGCCGGTGACGACGTTAATGACGCCCTGCGGGATCCCGGCCTGATTCGCCAGTTCCGCCATCGCCAGCGCGGTAAACGGCGTTTCATTGGCAGGCTTAATTACCATCGTACAACCCGCGGCCAGCGCCGGGCCGGCCTTCCGGGTGATCATCGCCGCCGGGAAGTTCCACGGGGTGATCGCCGCGCAGACGCCTACCCCCTGGCGGATCACCATCAGGCGTTTATCGGCGCCGGGGGAGGGGATTATCTCGCCGTTGGCGCGTTTCCCTTGTTCGGCAAACCACTCGATAAACGAGGCGGCATAGGCGATTTCGCCTTCCGCTTCCGCCAGCGGCTTGCCCTGCTCGGCGGTCATTATCTGCGCCAGCGCGGTTTTGTTTTCGAGGATCAGGCGATGCCAGTTTTTCAATAGCGCGGCGCGCTGAGCGGCGGTGAACGCGCGCCAGCCCGGCAGCGCGGCCGCGGCGGCATCCACTGCCTGTTGCGCTTCCGCACGCCCCATATTGGGGATCTGGCCGAGCGTCGCGCCGGTGGAAGGATTGCTGACGGCAAGCGTCGTGCCGTCGGCGGCGTCGCGCCAGCTTCCGGCAATCAGCGCCTGCTGGCGAAACAGATCTGAGTGAAACACAGACATAGCAAGCTCCTTCAACGATTACGGCTGGAACACCTGGGCGACCAGATTGTGGAAATGCGCGATCCCGTGCTCGGAGATACCGCTGCCGCTGTTATCCGCCATAATGCGCCCCTGGCCGCAATAGCCGCGGGACTTCAGCCCCTTCTGCACGCTTTCCACCAGGCGTAAATCTTCCGGGCGGAACACGTCGCGATACCACTCAATCAGCGCTTTCTGATCGTCAGTCAGCTCTTCGTTGGTGAAATAGATGTCGTAATTCTGCAGAGTGGTCTCTTCATCCACCGGGAATTCATAGATAACGGTCATCATGCCCTTGATCGGCGTGACGTTGAACATGGTGCACGGCCACAGCCAGAAACCGTGAAACGCGGCGTCGGTACCCTCTTCGAATTTAAACGACTGCTCGGACGGTTTGGCGAAGCCATACTGCAGCGTCCATTTGCCGTGCATGGTGTGCCAGTAGCGGTCAACCTGGACGGAATCCGAGAAGCCCGGGTGCGCCGGACCGCAGTGGTAACATTCCAGATAGTTATCGACGATATTTTTCCAGTTCGCCGGGGTGAGGGTGGTAAAGCGCGCCGCCAGTTTCAGATCATGCACGTCCGGACAGGCTTCCAGCACTTTGTCCTGCAGCCCCGGTAGCTGCGTTTCCACACTCTCCGCTTCCGGATTCATATTGATAAACACAAAGCCGGCATACTCTTCCAGGCGAACCGGCACCAGCGTTGCCTTTTCGCTATCGAAATTCGCCACGTTTTCGCAGTTGCGGGCGTGGGCGAGATTGCCGTCCAGCTTGAAGGCCCAGGCGTGATAGGGGCAGGTAATCACGTTTTTGGCTTTGCCCTCGCCGCTCAGTAGCTGGTGGCCGCGGTGTGGGCAGACGTTATAGAAGGCGCGCAGAATGTTGTCGCGGCCGCGGACGATAACGATATTTTCGCCGATGATCTCCCGGGTAATGTAATCGTTCGGCCGAGCGACCTCGCTGCCGTGGGCGACGCAAATCCAGCTATTGGCGAAGATGCGCTCTTTCTCGTGCTCAAACGCCTGGCTGTCGGTATAAAAACGGGCCGGAATGATCCAGGCATCCTGCGGATTAGCGCAAAAGTTAATCGGCAGGGTGAAGTCAGGGCTCAAATTGCTCATGTAGGGTCTCCTTGTGATTATTGTCAGTAAGAGGTTTTACAGCGACTGGCCGTCGCCTTTGAGTACCGCGCCAACCGGCAGCGTCTCGGCTTTAATAATGGGCTCGGGGGTATGGGTTTCTATCTGATGGACCGGAACGTGGGCGTAGTCCTGTTTTAACCAGCGCACGAAGCCGCCGGTTTTAATCAGTAAAATGGCCAGGAACGGTAGGGCGGTCAGCACCACGGTGGTTTTCATGGTCTCAAGCGAAGCGCCGGTAAACAGAATCGACAGCGGGATGAGGGTGATCACCACGCACCAGAACAGGCGCATGCCGCGATCCGGATCCTCGCCTTCGCGCAGGTTACGGGTACTGGTCGCCGCCATGGTGTAAGCCACCGCATCCATGTGCGAAGCGAGGAAAACAATCATCACGAACAGATAGGCGGCGAGGAACAGCTTACCTGCCGGCAGCGACATCAGGACCTGCTGGACGGCGGTTTCGCCGCCGAGAGTCTGCATCACCTGTGGTACGTTAATCACGCCGTTGACGAACTGGTGCATGGCGTAGCTTTCCATCACCCCGAAGAAAAACCAGCAGCCGGCGGTGCTACCGAGGAGCAGTCCCCAGATCACCTCTTTGATTTTGCGCCCGCGGGAGACGCGGGTGACGAACATCGCCACGCCTGGGGTGTAGGAGATCCACCACAGCCAGTAGAAGACGGTCCAGTTGCGGGTAAAGGCGCCGTCGCCGAGCGGGTCGGTAAACAGGCTCATCTGCAGGAAGTTTTGGGTCGTCAGGCCGACGGCGTTAATGACGTTATTGGTGATGAATTCGGTCGGGCCAACCAGTAATACCACCAACGGCAGCAGAAACGCCCCCCAGCCGACCATTTTGCTCAGGCGCTGCAGGCCGTTGTTGATGCCAATCCACGAACTCATGCAGAAAATACCGCCGGAGAGCAGGATCACAAATGCCTGCACGGTGAAGTTATCCGGCAGTCCGGTCAGCGCTGACAGGCCGCGGGTGAAGGTGGCGGCGGTGACTACCAGCGAAATGGTTAACGCGCCGACGGTAGCGATCAGGAACATCAGATCGACCAGACGGCCCCAGAAACCTTGCGGATTAACGCCGGTGATCGCCGAAACGATCCCGGAGAGGCTGAGGCCTTTATTTTTCCGCACGTGGAAGTGATAGGCCATGATCAGCGAGGCGAGGGTATAGGTTGCCCAGGCGCTTACGCCCCAGTGGAAGAAAGAGTAAGGGATGCTGTATTCCAGCGCTTTCGGCGATTGCGGGGCAATGTTAAGGCCCGGGGTCTGGTAGTAATAAGCCCATTCGGCAACGCCCCAGTACAGCGTGGAGGAGCCGAGACCGGCGCAGATAAACATAAACAGCCATGAGAGGGTACTGTATTCGACTTTACCTTCGCCGAGACGGATATTGCCGTATTTGCTGGTGGCCAGATACAACACCAGTCCCAGCGCCAGTAGCACCAGTACCTGTACCGTGGAACCCAGCAGGCGGGTCACGCCGTTAAAAATCGAATCAGCCGCCTGCGCGGTTTGCTGGGGGAAGAGACTTAATGTAGCGGCGATGAAAACAATGGCCGCCAGGCTGATGGCAATCAGCGGCACATCTTTTTTCTTTACGTTGCTCAACATGAGTGATCTCCTGGGCATGATTGCCCGTCGGTGGCTTTAGCCTGTCGTTGTTATCACGCTGTAGGGTCAGGGTTCGTAGCAAGATGCTATTAACAATTGGATTATTTCTTCGTTACATGAATTAAACAATTGGCCGTTTCGTGAAGCAATAAAACACGAAACGGAAATAATAAAAGGTAAATTGGCGCAGGTTCTGTCCTTTCAGGAATTAATAAAGTTCACCGCTGTGATGCGGTTCACTTGTCAATCGTGGGGGATTCTGCATAGCGAAAAGAGAGGGGCGTTGGCGGACCAGGCGCGCGGGTTTTCCCGGGTAGCGGCTGCGCCTTACCCGGGCTACTTGCTGTGCCGTTTTTTGCCGGGTAGCGGCTGCGCCTTACCCGGGCTACTTGCTGTGCCGTTTTTTTTGGCGGGTGGCGGCTGTGCCTTACCCGGCCTACACACTACATTATCGTGCGATTGTAGCCCCGGTAAGCGCAGCGCCACCGGGGAGCGGCGGGGTAATTACGCCAAAATGGCTTTGCAGATAGCGTCGCTGACCTGTTGCGTTGATGCGCTGCCTTTCATATCCGGGGTTTTCGGCCCGCTGGCAATCACCTGCTCAATCGCCGCCAGGATGCCGTTGTGCGCGGCGTGATAGCGCGCATCGCCGTTGCCGAGGAAATCGAGCATCATCGCCCCGGCCCATATGGTGGCGATCGGGTTGGCGATATTTTTACCGTAGATATCCGGCGCGGAGCCGTGAACCGGCTCGAACAGCGACGGGAAGGTGCGCTCCGGATTGAGATTGGCCGACGGCGCAATACCGATAGTGCCGGTACAGGCCGGGCCGAGATCGGAGAGAATATCGCCGAACAGGTTAGAACCCACTACCACGTCGAAACGCTCCGGCTGCAGCACGAAGCGGGCACACAGGATATCGATATGCTGCTTGTCCCAGCGAATATCCGGATAGTTTTTGGCCATCTCTTCCACCCGCTCATCCCAGTAGGGCATGCTGATCGCCAGGCCATTGGATTTGGTTGCGGAGGTCAGCGTTTTGCGTGGGCGGCTTTGCGCCAGTTCGAAGGCGTAGCGCAGGATCCGGTCCACGCCGCGGCGGGTAAAGACCGACTCCTGAATCACCACTTCATGCTCGGTGCCTTCATTGGCGCGGCCGCCAAGGGCGGAATATTCGCCTTCGGTATTTTCGCGCACCACGTAAAAATCAATATCGCCGGCCTTTTTACCCGCCAGCGGGCAGGGGACGCCGGGGAACAGGCGCACCGGGCGCAGGTTGACGTATTGATCGAACTCGCGGCGGAACTTCAGCAGCGACCCCCACAGCGAAATGTGGTCGGGAACGGTATCCGGCCAGCCGACGGCGCCGAAGTAGATGGCATCGAAGCCCTGCAACTGCTCGCGCCAGTCGTCCGGCATCATCTTGCCGTGATGGGCATAATATTCGCAGCTTGCCCACTCCATCTGCTCGAAGCTCAATGACAGATCCCAACGCTGTGCGGCGGCTTGCAGCACGCGAATCCCTTCAGGCAGCACTTCTTTGCCAATTCCGTCACCCGGGATGGCGGCAATACGACAGGTTTTTTTCATTCCGGTTCTCACTTTTTAGCGATGATGTTTGACCACCTGCCTATCCTATAATTGACTGGTTCATAATTAATCACGCTAACTGGTGAAACATAAAACACAGATCATGAATAATCTGCCGCTGCTAAATGATTTACGCGTCTTTATGCTGGTCGCTCGCCGGGCCGGGTTCGCCGCCGCCGCCGAGGAGCTTGGCGTATCGCCGGCGTTCGTCAGCAAGCGGGTTTCGCTGCTGGAGCAAACCCTGAATGTGATGTTGCTGCACCGGACCACCCGCCGGGTCACCATTACCGAAGAGGGGGAGCGGATCTATGAATGGGCGCAGCGCATTTTGCAGGATGTCGATGAGATGATGGATGAGCTTTCCGACGTGCGCCAGGTGCCGCAGGGAACGCTGCGTATTATCAGTAGCTTCGGCTTTGGCCGTCGGGTTGTCGCCCCGGCGCTGTCGGCGCTGGCTCTCCAGTACCCGCAGCTGGAGCTGCGTTTCGATGTCCAGGACCGGCTGGTGGATTTAGTCAATGAAGGGGTGGATCTCGATATTCGCGTCGGCGACGATATCGCACCGAATCTGATTGCCCGCCAGCTGGCGGCCAATCACCGCGTACTCTGCGCCTCGCCGCAGTTCCTTGCCCGCCATGCGCCGCCGAAACAGCTGAGCGATCTGGCCGCGTTACCCTGCCTGGTGATTAAAGAGCGCGATCATCCGTTCGGCGTCTGGCAATTGCATAGCAAAGAGGGCCAGCACGCCATCAAGGTAACCGGGCCGCTCTCCTCCAACCATGGTGAAATTGTGCATCAGTGGTGTCTGGACGGGCAGGGGATTGCGCTCCGTTCGTGGTGGGACGTCCGGGAGAATATCGCCAGCGGACATCTGGTGCAGGTGCTGCCGGACTACTGGCAGCCGGCCAACGTCTGGGCGGTTTACGTCTCCCGGCTGGCGACGTCGGCCAAAATCCGCACCACCGTGGAGTTTCTGCGCCACTACTTTCAGCTGCACTATCCGCAGCATGAGCCGACGGCCAGCGCCGTCGGCAGAGGCGATTAAACCCCAAGGCGGTCGCGCAGGCTGTAGTAGGCGGCGCCCATGGCGGTAAAAGGAATGCGCAGGCTGCGGCCGCCCGGGAACGGGTAGTGCGGCAGTTTGGCGAAGGCGTCGAAACGCTCGGCGTCGCCGCGCAGCAGCTCTGAAATCAAGCGTCCGGCAAGGTGGGTACAGGTCACGCCGTGGCCGCTGTAGCCCTGCATGTAGTAAATATTGTTATCGAGACGCCCGAACTGCGGCATCCGCGACAGGGTTAGCAGGAAGTTGCCCGTCCAGCGGTAGTCAATCTTCACCCCCTGCAGCTGCGGGAAGGTTTTCAGCAGTTTCGGCATAATCAGCCGCTCCACGTCGTCCGGATCGCGCGCGCCGTAGACCACGCCGCCGCCGTACAGCAGACGGTTGTCGCCGGTCAGACGGTAGTAGTCCAGCAGGTAGTTACAGTCTTCCACACAGTAGTTTTTCGGGATCAGCGAGCGGGCGACCTCTTCCGACAGCGGAGCGGTAGTGACCACCTGGGTGCCGCACGGCATGCTGCGTTTCGCCAGCTCCGGCTCCAGTTTATCGCCGAGATAGGCGTTGCCGGCGACGATCACGTAGCGCGCGGTGACCTGGCCGCGCGCGGTGCTGACCACCGCCGGGCTGGTGTGCTGGATGCGGGTGACCGGCGACTGCTCATACACCCGGCCGCCGTTCAGGCGAATGGCATCCGCTTCGCCGATGGCAAGGTTCAGCGGGTGAATATGGCCGCCGCTGTGGTCGAGCAGGGCGCCGACGTAGCGGTCGCTGTCCACTTCGCGACGAATGGCCTCTCTGTCCAGCAGCTCCAGCTGGGTGTTGCCGTAGCGCTCCCAGTTGGCTTTCTGCTCTTCCAGGATTTCCAGCTGTTTATGGTTCATCGCCACGAACAGGCCGCCCGGGCGGTAATCGCACTGGATCTGATACCGCTGGATGCGTTCGCGGATGATATCGCCGCCTTCGAACATCATGCTGCCGAGCATTTTTGCCGCATCCGGGCCGTAGTTCTTTTCAATGACGTCGATATCGCGGCTATAGGAGTTGACCAGCTGACCGCCGTTGCGGCCGCTGGCGCCGAAGCCGATGCGCGCCCCTTCCAGCACCACCACGTCGTAGCCCATTTCGGCCAGATGCAGGGCAGACGAGAGGCCGGTGTAGCCGCCGCCGACGACGCAGACGTCACAGTTGATGGATCCCTCCAGCGTCGGGAACGGTTCATACTTGTTGGCGCTGGCGGCATAGTAGCTAGTGGTATGTTCAGTCATGATCAAGACTCCAGGGCAATCCAGATGGTTTTCAGTTCGGTGAATTTTTCCAGCGCGTGCAGCGATTTATCGCGCCCGTTGCCGCTCTGCTTGTAGCCGCCGAACGGAACGGTCATATCACCATCGTTATAGTTGTTGACGAAGACCGAGCCGGCCTTCAGGCGGCGGCTCATGCGGTGGGCGCGGGAGAGATCGCGGGTCCACACCGCGGCGCCCAAGCCGTAGTCGCTGTCATTGGCGAGCTTTAGCGCCTCTTCTTCGCTTTTGAAGCGGGTCACCACCAGCACCGGGCCGAAGATCTCTTCCCGGCTGAGGGTTGATGCCGGGTCGACGTCAACGAAAATGGTCGGGCCAACGGCGGCAGGCCACGGGTTTTTCCGTCCGTCGAGGAACAGGGTGCTTTGGCTTTCGCCGCCGCGAATAAAGCTATGCACGTTGTCGGCATGAGTATTGTCAATCAGCATGCCCATGGTGGTGTCCGGATCGAGCGGGTTGCCCGGCTGCCAGTGTTGCGCCTCAGCTTTCAGCCGCGCCAGGAACTCGTCAGCGATGCTCTCCTCGAGCAGCAGACGGGTCCCGGCGATGCACACCTGTCCCTGGTTGTAGAAGATGCCGCCGGCGGTGGCGCGAACCGCTTGTTGCAGATCCGGGCAATCGGCGAAGACAATGTTGGCGCTCTTGCCGCCCGCTTCCAGCCACACGCGCTTCATATTGCTGTCGCCGGCGTCTTTCAGCAGCTGCTTGCCGGTGCGGGTGGAGCCGGTGAAGGTGATGACTTCAACATCAGGATGCAGGGCCAGCGCCTGCCCGGCCTCGTGGCCAAAGCCGCTGACCACGTTCAACACGCCGTCCGGCAGGCCGGCCTCTTTCGCCAGCCCGGCCAGACGCAGGGCGGTGAGCGGCGATTTTTCCGAGGGTTTGAGGATGACGCTATTGCCCGCCGCCAGCGCCGGGCCGAGTTTCCAGCAGGCCAGCAGCAGCGGGAAGTTCCACGGCACCACCGCGGCGATCACGCCAATTGGTTCGCGAACGATCATCGCCAGCTCGTTGCTGCCGGTGGGGGCCACTTCGCCATAGACTTTATCCAGCGCTTCGGCATACCAGCGAATGGCGCGGGCGGCGCCGGGAATATCGTCGCGCAGGCTGTGGCGAATCGGTTTGCCGGTATCCAGCGTTTCCAGCAGCGCCAGCTCTTCACGATGGGCCTCCATCAGATCAGCAAAGCGAGTGAGGATCGCTTTACGCTGTGCGGGGGAGGCCTGCGACCAGTCGCCGTTATCAAAAGCCTGGCGCGCGGCTTTCACCGCCCGTTCGACGTCGGCTTTTTTACCGCGGGCGACCTGGGCTAATGTCTGCTGCGCGGCGGGGTCGATAGTCTCAAAGGTGGTATTATCGGCCGCGGCGCAATATTCGCCGTTAATAAATAAGCGCGTTTCAATGGCCAGGTTTTTCGCTTTTTCCTGCCAGTAAGCCAGGTGCTGAAAATTCATCATGACTCCTTAAAAACATTATCGGCAAATTAATCAGTGCGGCGTTTTCAGGCTGCACGGGGGCACTGCGCCGGGCGCAGGGCATAGCGTATCCCCGGAGTTGAATACCGTTTTATTCTCCTGAGTTTTGACGGGTTGTTTGCAACCCGAATTATTCAGGAGCGAGACGCCATTCACTGGCGTTAATTATTTCAGGGCCAACAGGAAATAATATTCCGTACGGCGCAGACGTTATTACTACGAGTTCTTCGCCGCGACGAAAATAGATTTTCCGTCGCGACAGGCCTGAAGTAAGCCTGAACTTTGTTCAGGCGAAATAATCAGAATGTGGTGGGGGTGTGGGCACTGATGATGCGGCAGATGCCTGCCGAGGTGTTGCTGAAGCTGTGCGGAATGCCGGTATTAATGGCATAGCTCTGTCCAGCCACCAGGTGGTACGACTGACCGTTAATGGTCAGCACGATCTCACCTTCCAGTATGGTGCCTATCTCCTCACCCTGATGCTTAATCCTCTCCCCGGTCGTGGTTCCAGGCTGGTAAGTTTCAAAAATCATCGCCAGCGTACGGTTCGGATTTCCGTTATGAACCAGCTTCATGGAAACGCCCTGACTTCCCATCTCAATCAGGTCATCCTGATTAATGACCACCTGGGGTTCGTCCGGCTTTTCGGGTTCAGAAAAGAATTCCGAGAGCGACAGCCCATAGACTTTCAGCAGCTTTTGCAGCGTACTGATGGCAGGACTGACTTTATCCTGCTCTATGGTGCTGATGGCACTATGTGTTAACCCAGACAGTTCGGCGGCACGACGCTGTGAGAGACCCAGCTGTTGGCGGATCTCTGACAGACGTTTCCCTGGCGCCAGTCCGTCATCGCTCATATTTGCATTTCCTTAACGGTAGTGGTCAGCGCCGCCGCTTTTCAGCATGATGGCCCTGACAGGCGGTGATAAAACCATCAAACAACATACGCGACAGGGCGTATTCGCTACTGTTCCATTCTGGATGCCACTGTACGCCCAGCGCGAAAGGATGATCGTTCACGCTGACCGCTTCCACCAGTCCATCCGGCGCTCGCGCCTCCACGCGCAGCTGCGGACTGAGGGTTTTTGCCCCTTGCCCATGTAGCGAGTTTACCCAAAACGTGTTGCAGCCCGGTATCAATTGCGACAGCAATCCTCCTTCCTGAACCTCAACCTGATGGGACGGCGCATACTGCTGCTCGACGGGCAGTTCAGGATCTTCGCGATGTTCAAGGAGCTCAGGCTGCTCGAACAGACGACGATACAGAGTCCCGCCGGTGGCGACAACCAGTTCCTGCAGTCCACGACAGATGGCGAAAATGGGGATGCGCCTTTCGAGCGCGGCGTTAATCAGCGCCATGCTCAGAAGATCACGCCCGGGGTCGGCGTCAGGCTCATCGCCGTTTTCACCATAAAGGTGCGGCTGCACATTGCTGGGGCTGCCTGGCAGGTAGATCCCGTCCAGTTTATCAACGACCGCGTTCAGTAGCTCCGGCTCCGCCAGCGCATGCGGCAGGGCAATCGGCAGTCCGCCGGCGTTAACAATTGCATTCAGGTACTTTTCTTGCAAGGTCTGGGTCTGGTGACCCTTAAGCCTGTTTCTACACATCACGACGCCAATAACTGGCTTGTACATTATATTTTCCATGATCGCCCTCACAAAGTGGACTAAATTATGACCGCTATAGCGGGTTTAACGGCCATATCGTTCAATATTTTCTCAATCTAGCAGTGGAAATAGCCCTTTGCAAACTTAATTTAACATTTGACAAACAATTTATTTGCATACACAGTCGATGGGGTGGACATTATATTTAACGGTCTGAGTGCAGGACCGAAACCCAACCAACGGCGGTGAATCATGGAAACCAATATCGTAGAAGTTGAGAATTTTGTTCAGCAAACGGAAGAGAGACGGGTTAGCGCGTTCGCGAAAGAAGTGAAGCGCTACCTCGAAACCTACCCTGATACCCAGTATGTCGATGTCCTCCTCACTGACCTGAACGGCTGCTTCCGCGGC
Source organism: Klebsiella pneumoniae (assembly GCF_000742135.1). Taxonomy (GTDB): domain Bacteria; phylum Pseudomonadota; class Gammaproteobacteria; order Enterobacterales; family Enterobacteriaceae; genus Klebsiella; species Klebsiella pneumoniae. Next base: position 1,658,919 of record NZ_KN046818.1, read on the forward strand.
AAGCGCATCCCGGTTGCCGGCCTGAGCAAACTGGAGAAAGGCTGTTATTTCCCGGCCTCGGTGTTTGCGATGGATATTCTCGGCAATGTGGTGGAAGAGGCCGGTCTGGGCCAGGAGATGGGCGAGCCGGATCGCAGCTGCATCCTGGTACCCGGCACCTTAACCCCTTCGGCGGCTGACCCACAATCGATAGCCCAGGTACAGCTAACCATGGTTGATGAAGATGGCGCTCCCTTTGACGTTGAGCCGCGGAACGTACTCAACCGCCTCTGGCAGCAGTTGCGCCAGCGCGGGCTGTTCCCCGTGGTAGCGGTAGAGCTGGAGTTCTATTTACTGGACCGCAAACGCGATGCCGAAGGCTACCTGCAGCCGCCGTGTGCGCCGGGCACCGACGATCGCAACACCCAAAGCCAGGTCTATTCGGTCGATAACCTTAACCACTTCGCTGACGTGCTCAACGACATCGACGAGCTGGCCAAACTGCAGCTGATCCCCGCCGATGGCGCGGTGGCGGAAGCCTCGCCGGGCCAGTTTGAAATCAACCTTCACCATACCGATAACGTGCTGGACGCCTGCGATGATGCGCTGGCGTTAAAACGTCTCGTGCGTTTGATGGCGGAGAAGCATAAGATGCACGCCACTTTTATGGCGAAGCCTTATGAAGAGCATGCCGGCAGTGGGATGCATATCCACATCAGCATGCTGAACAATAAAGGGGAAAACGTGCTGGTGGACGGCGATGGGGAAGACTCTGCGCTGCTCAAACGCGCGCTGGCCGGGATGATCGATCTGATGCCGGCCTCGATGGCGCTGCTGGCGCTTGGCGTGGGGGAGATGATCACTCTGGCAAGCGCGGTGGCGATCGCGGCGGAGATTATCCTTATCAGCGCCTGGGCCGGAAAAGTCGATGTCCGCCGGGTGACGGTGGTGCAGCTGGCGACCGCGTCGCTGGTGGCTTTCGCCGCCATGAAGCCGGCGGGTGAATCGGTGCCGTCGTTGACGCCGGCCCTGCTCGGCGTCGCGCTGGGGCTGGGGATTTTCAGCGCGATCATTCAGGTGACCATGAGCTGGGCGCAGCGCAGCGTCTCGCCGACGCGGGCCACCCTTATTTATACCGGTGAACCGGTATGGGCCGGTATTTTTGGCCGGCTGGCCGGTGAGCGTCTGCCGCTGCTGGCCCTGCTCGGCTGCGTTTTGATCCTCGCGGGGGTGCTGGTGAGCGAGCTGAAGTGGAAGCGCAAGTCGCCGCCGCAGGTTTCCACAAACGACGATGCGCAGCCGCTCACGGACCTGGCCGATCGCCGCGAGCCATAATATTTTCCTTCTGACCCGACAGCGGCGCTTATCCTGGCTGGTACTCGTCCGGCTCTGATTGTCTCCAGGCCCGGCAAGCGCAGCGCCGCCGGGCGATGGCTCTAGGCACGGCGTCGCTTTTATGCCGGGTGGCGGCTGCGCCTTACCCGGCCTGCGTTCGTACGACCTGCCGTTAATTTATTCACCATTGTTGCTGAAACTGCCGGTGCTGACGGCCTCAAAATCGCTGAAACATTCCCGGAAGGCCGTGGCAGTCTCCAGGCCCGGCAAGCGCAGCGCCGCCGGGCGGTCAGGTTCCGTGCCCGTGGTGGTGCCGGATGGCGGCATAAATGCCTTATCCGGCCTACAGGATCACACCACCCAGGCCCACACCGCTCCCTGCGCCAACGCCGCGCTAATGTGGCTTACACCGGCGTTACCCTGGCCTCCTTCGCCTCGCGCGTCCCGCGATGAATCAGCGCGTGCAGCAGGATCGCCCCGAAGGTGGCCGTGCCAATCCCGCCCAGCGTAAAGCCGCCCAGCGACAGCGCGAAATCGCCGGCGCCCAGCACCAGGGTCACCGACACCATGATCAAATTGCTGTTTTGACTCAGATCCACCCGGTTTTGCACCCAGATCCGCGCCCCGGCGACGGCAATTAAGCCAAATACCACGATCGAGGCGCCGCCGATCACCGGCCCGGGAATGGTGTGGATTAATGCGCCGAACTTCGGCGAGAAACCCAACAGCATGGCAATCAGCGCCGCGGCGACAAACACCAGCGTTGAGTAGACCTTGGTCACCGCCATGACGCCGATGTTCTCCGCATAGGTGGTGACCCCGCTGCCGCCCACCGAACCGGAGAGCATGGTCGCCAGCCCGTCGCCGACGAAGGCGCGCCCCATGTACGGGTCCATATTGCGCCCGGTCATCCCGGCGACGGCCTTCAGGTGCCCGAGGTTCTCGGCCACCAGGATCACCGCGACCGGCGCAATCAACATCATCGCCTGGCCGTTAAAGGATGGGGTGGTAAAGTGCGGCAGCCCGAACCACGCCGCCTGGGCGAGGGGGGAGAAGTCCAGCGGTTTGCCAAGGCCCAGGCCGTTAGCCAGCAGGGCGTACAGCGCGCAGGCGACGATCAGGCCGACCAGGATCAGCAGTCGCTGCAGCATCCCGCGGGTAAATACCGCCACTATGCCGATGCAGAGTACAGTTAACACCGCCATCCAGCTGTCGAAGGCGCTGGCGGAGACGCTGCGCACGGCAATCGGCGCCAGGTTCAGGCCTATAGCCATCACCACCGCGCCGGTCACCACCGGCGGCATCAGGCGCTCGATCCAGCGGGTGCCGATCTTCATCACCACCAGACCAATCAGGGTGTAGACCAGCCCGCAGGCGATGATCCCGCCAAGGGCGACGCTCAGATGAGGGTTCAGCCCCTGGCCGTTAAAGCCGGTAATGGCGATCACCACCCCGACAAAAGCGGCGCTGGAGCCGAGATAGCTCGGCACCCGTCCGCCGGTGACGACAAAGAACAGCAGGGTGCCGACGCCCGACATCAGAATAGACAGGTTCGGGTCGAGCCCCATCAACAACGGCATCAGCACCGTCGCGCCGAACATCGCAACGGCGTGCTGCACGCCCATCACCAGCGTTTGCCCGGCCGACAAGCGTTCATCGGGGGCGACAACGCCGGATTCGGCGGCAGGAGAGGTCAGCTTCCAGCGAGGAAAATCGAAGAGTGCCATGATGATATCCCGGGTTAAAGGTTAACAAGCGGGTCGCATAAGCGTGTGATAGCCGCGGTCAAACCACATCAGTCCCCGGGGCTCCGGGTGACGGGTAATGGCCACGACGTGACAAAACAGAATGTCGTGCGTCCCGACGCTGACGCGCTGGTCGATGCGGCAGTCAAAGCTGACCAGAGCCGCCTCCAGCCGCGGACAGCCGGTGGCGCCGGTCTGCCAGTCGGCGGCGGCAAAACGCTCGTCCATTGCCGTTTTACCGCCAAACAGCGTCGACAGGGCCTCCTGTCCGGCCGCCAGGGTATTGACGCACAGCGTGTGGTGTTCGCTGAACACCGGCCACACCGAAGCCGAGCGGTTCAGGCAGACCAGCAGGGTCGGCGGCGTGTCGGTAACGCTGCAGACCGCGCTGGCGGTGAACCCCGCCCGGCCCACCGGGCCATCGGTGGTAATAATGTTAACCGCGGCGCCGACGTGGGCCATGGCGTCACGGAAACTCGCTTTGTCCGTTAACTCCATCGTAAACTCCTTATGCCAGCAGGCAGGCTTCATCAAAGGACAGGCGCGGCAGGCGGCCGTACAGCTTGCCGGGGTCGCCATAGCCGATGTTCACCAGCAAGTTGCTTTTCCAGCCGTTGTCGGCAAAAAATGCCGCGTCGACTTTTTCCCGGTCAAAACCGGACATTGGCCCGGTGTCGAGGCCCCGCGCCCGGCAGGCAAAAATCAGATACGCCGCCTGCAGGGAGCTGTTGCGAAACGCGGTCTCTTCCGCCAGCTGCGGGCTGGAGGTAAACCAGCTGCGGGCGTCACCGTGGGGAAACAGGGTCGGCAGCCGGTCGTAGAAGGCGCTATCCCACGCCACGATGGCGGTCACCGGCGCCTGCATGGTTTTCTGCAGATTGCCGCTGGAGAGCGTCGGGCGAAGTTTCTCTTTGCCTTCCGCGCTGCGCACGAACACGATGCGCGCTGGCGAACAGTTGGCGGAAGTCGGCCCCATTTTCATCAGGTCCCAGACGGCCTGCAGCTGCGCATCGCTCACCGGCTTATCCAGCCAGCCGTTGTGGGTCCGGGCCTGGGTAAACAGCGTCTCGCAGGCCGTGTGGTTTATCGCGTCGTTCATCGGGTCTCCCTGGCGACCGGCAGCATAGCGGACAGCCCGTCGCGTAAAATGGTATTAAAGGTATCGGCGTCGGTGACGTTACAGGCATGGCCGCCCCACGGCATTTCCACGAGCTGGCTGCCGGGGATCGCCGTCTGCAGCACGCGGGAGCAGGAGGCGGGGACCAGCAGGTCGTCAGCGGCGCTGATAATCAGCGTCGGGCAGGCGATGGCCGACGCACGGCGTGAAAAATCAGCCTGCTTCAGGGCCTGCAGCCGCTTCAGCAGATTCTCTTTGCCCTGAAAATGGCTGAAGGCAAGCGCATCTTCCGCTTCGAGGCGCGGCAGGCGCGCGGCCATCCATTCCGCCGGGTAGAGAAATAGCGGCTGCGCTTCGACCCACGCCTGCGCGCCGCCGGCATGCAGCAGACGCTCGCGCACCTGGAAGCAGCGGCGGGTATGCGGCGACAGCGACAGCCAGCCGTTGACCAGCGCCAGGGCGCTCACCGCCTCGGGGCGATCGAGCGCCAGCTGCAGGCCAATCAGCGCCCCCAGGGCGTGGCCCACCAGCGCGAAGCGGGCGATCCCCGCCGCCTGCAGAGCGCTGAACAGCTCCCCGGCCATCGTCGCCAGGCTGTAGCCGGCGGGCAGCGGACCGGCGTTCTCCCCGGTCCCGTTATGGTCATAACTCACCAGCTGATACTGTTCCTCCAGCGCCGCGCGCTGCGCCAGCCAGTAGCCGCCGCCCCCGCCCAGACCGGCGCTGAGGACCACCACCGGCGCGCCGGGCCACGGAGCCGGAGCAATATTGAGCCTCATCATGTCGGGGTACCGATATGGGCGACGCTGGCGATTTCCACCAGCGCATCGGGCTTCACCAGTCCGCACTGAATGCAGAAGCGCGCCGGTTTATCGCCGGGGAAGAACTCGGCGTAGACCTCGTTAATCGCGGCGTAATTTGTCCAGTCGGTGATAAAGATGCTGTTGAAAGTCACATCCGCCATACTCCCGCCCGCCGTTTCGATAACGCTCCTGATGGTCTCCAGCACGTGGCGGGTTTGCGCCTTTGGGTCGCCGATGTGCACCACATTGTTTTGCTTATCAAACGGCAGGGTGCCCGAGACGTAGACCACCCCGTCGGCGAGCGTCCCCGGAACAAAGGGGGCAATCGGCGCGGTGGTGCCTGGCGGAATAATCACCTGTTTAGGCATAACGTTTCTCCTTGGCTAAAGCCAGCGGGGCGGCGGGGGACAGCGCGTGGCAGAAGCTCTCAACGTCGCTGACCCAGCCGAAAAAGGTTTCAATATTGAACAGCGCCGCCTGCTGGGCGAAGGCCGGGCCGGCCTGATGGGTGGCATCCTCCAGCACGATGCCGAAGTATTCGAGAAAGAAGCCATCGCGCAGCGTCGATTCGACGCAGACGTTGGTGGCGATCCCGGTGAACACCAGGTGGCGTATGCCGCGGCTGCGCAAAATGCTGTCGAGCGGGGTGTTAAAGAAGCCGCTGTAGCGCGGTTTCGGCAACACGATATCGCCTTCCTGCGGCGTCAGCTCGTCCACCAGCTGATAATCCCAGCCGCCTTTCGCCAGCAGCTTGCCCTGCAGCTCCGGACGCTGACGCATCGTTTTCAGCGCGTTGGATTTGTGATAGTTCGGCGAGCCCGGGCCGCCAGCTTCAACATACTGATCATCCCAGCCATTCTGGAACCAGATAATCAACATACCCGCGGCGCGAGCGGCGGCGACGGCGGTATTAATATTGTCGATAACCGGCCGGGTAGCGGAGACGTCAAAGCCGGCGAGATCCAGATAACCGCCCTGGCTGGCGTAGGCGTTCTGCATATCGACCACAATCAGCGCGCTCTGCTGCGGCGCGAAGGACAGGGATTCCGGGCGAGGCGGGAAGGGTAATCATCAGGCCACCTCACGGGTAACAGAAGCAATGTGGTTCCGGCAGCGCATCAGCGGCTGAATGCGTTCGCCAAAGGCGTCAATGCCGGCAAGAAAATCATCAAAGGTCAGCAGCACGCCGTCGGTGCCGGGCACGCTCGCTACTTCATCAAGCATACGGGCGACGCTGGCATACGATCCGACCAGGGTGCCCATGTTAATGTTGACCGCCGAGGTGGGGTCGGCCATCTGGCGCACGTTGGTATCGCTGCCGGAGCGGGTATCTTTCTGACTCTGCTCGGTGAGCCACGCCAGCGCTTCTTCATCGGCGCCCGCTTTGTAATGTTCCCATTTGGCGCGCGCCGCCTCGTCGGTTTCGTCGGCGATCACCATGAACAGCACATAGGACCCCACGTCGCGGCCGGTTTTTTCCGCCGCCTGCATCATGCGTGCGGCGGTCGGGGCAAAGGCCGTTGGCGTGTTGACCCCTTTGCCAAAGCAAAAGTTGTAGTCCGCATGCTGGGCGGAGAAGGCCATCCCGGCATCGCTCTGCCCGGCGCAGATCACCTTCATCGGCTGCGACGGGCGCGGGCTGACACGGCAGTCGTTCATGGTGAAGTAGTCGCCTTTGAAATCGCTGCGCCCGGTGCCCCACAGGTCACGGAGCACCTGGACGTATTCGGTGAGATAGTCATAGCGGCTGGCGAAATAGTCATCTCCCGGCCACATGCCCATCTGGTCATATTCCGGTTTTTGCCAGCCGGTTACCAGATTGACGCCAAACCGGCCGCCGGAGATGGAGTCGATAGTGGAGGCCATCCGGGCGACAATCGCCGGCGGCAGCGTCAGGGTGGCGGCGGTGGCGTAGATCTGGATCTTCGAGGTCACCGCGGCCAGGCCGGCCATCAGGGTGAAGGACTCCAGGTTGTGATCCCAGAATTCAGTTTTCCCGCCGAAGCCGCGCAGTTTGATCATGGAGAGCGCGAAGTCGAAATGGTAGTGCTCGGCCTTCTGCACGATGGCCTTATTCAGTTCAAAGGTCGGCATATACTGCGGGGCATGGGTGGAGATCAGCCAGCCGTTGTTGCCAATGGGAACGAAAACACCAATTTTCATACCTACCTCTCTGCAGTCATGGAAGATGGGTTGCGATGGTGCGGCATCCTGCCTCTCCCTGGACCACCTCGCAGAAAAGGTAAAGCAAAGGCGATGCCAGTTTTATAAATGCTAATGTTATTAATGTGTTACTTTTGAGTTGCTAAAAAGGACGATAAAAAAGTGGACTGGATGGTCAAAATCAGTGCACGAAAAAACGGCAGTCATGCGCAATCAGGGTGCATGGGGTCGTGTCGGCGCAGGGCTTTTGCTATGCTGGTGGCGTCAACTGAAGGAGAGGATGTATGGCACAGGGCGCGGTGAAGAAAAGCGGCAAACGTTCACAAGCGGTCAGCGCCAAAAAGGAGGCCATCCTGGCCGCCGCGCTGGAGGCATTTTCGCAATTTGGTATTCACGGTACGCGGCTGGAGCAGGTGGCTGAGCGCGCCGGGGTATCGAAAACCAATCTGCTCTATTACTACCCTTCGAAAGAGGCGCTGTATGTGGCTGTCCTGCAGCAGATCCTCGCCATCTGGCTGGCGCCGCTGAAGGCCTTTCGTGAGGATATCAGCCCGCTGGTGGCGATCCGCGAATATATTCGCCTGAAGCTGGAGGTGTCCCGCGATCACCCCCAGGCCTCGAAGCTCTTCTGCCTTGAGATGCTGCAGGGGGCGCCGCTGCTGATGGGCGAACTGACCGGGGATCTGAAAGCGCTGGTCGACGAAAAATCGGCGATAGTCTCCGGCTGGATCGACCGCGGCAAGCTGGCGCCGGTCGATCCACAGCATTTAATCTTTATGATCTGGGCTACCACCCAGCATTACGCCGACTTCGCCACCCAGGTGGAGGCGGTCACCGGCGCCACGCTGCAGGATGCGGCCTTTTTTGAACAAACGGTCGATAATGTCCAGCGGATGATTATCGAAGGCATTCGCGTCCGTTAATTGGCGGGCGGCAGCGGGCAGCTTTGATCGCCATCCTCGCACTGTAGCAGCGAGGCGAGGAAAGACTCCCGCTCCACGCTCTTATCGGTCATGCACTGGCTGACCAGCATTGGCTGCATGCTGCCGCCTTCGGCGCCGGACGCGAGAAAGGCGCAGTCGGCGTCGCGTAAGGCGATCCATGCCTGCTGCGCCTGCTTCAGTAATGTTTGTTGTTTACCCACCGCCCGCTGCAGGGCCTGCTGCCATGTGTCGTTCAGTTTTTTATCGGCCGCCTGATACTGCGCAGCCGCGCACTGATTCATTTCGGTTTGGGTGTTGGCGCTGCTGCACTCGTCCGCCAGCGCCGCGCCGCTGGCCAGCAGGGCCATCACGGCAAATAACGTGCGTTTCATTGTTCTGCTCCCATAAAAAAGGCTCCCGTCCGGGAGCCTTAATTAAACACAGCTGACGTCGGCTGTCATTAGCTGATCGCAGCGCAGACTGATTGCCCGGATGGCGGCGCACCGCACCTTATCCGGGCTACCCTTTGGCGGTGGTAGGTAGCCCCGGTAAGCGTAGCGCCACCGGGGAGCCCGTTTTAGCCGATGGTCATCAGGCTGGCGTTACCGCCTGCCGCCGCGGTGTTAACGCTCAGCGAACGCTCGATATACAGCCGCTCCAGCAGCAGATTGGTTTCGCCGCGGGCGAAGCCCTGCACGGAGACAATCGCCCCATCGCGCGCCGCCACCTGCTCGCACAGCTCGCGCAGCTGGTCGGAATCGCCGTGGTAGATAACCGCGTCGAAGGCCTGGCCCGGCAACTGCTCCGCTTTGGCAAAGCGAATGCGCTCGCTGATCTCCCGCGGCAGTTTCTTCGCCAGATCGCGCTGCAGGGCGCTGTCCGGCCACAGTACTTCACAACCCACCGCCAGCACAGCCGCCAGCTGGATCAGCGCATCCTGTTCGTTATCCGCTACGCACAGCACGCGCTCGCGCGGCATCAGCGTCAGGGTGTTGCGCTCGCCGGTTGGCCCCGGCAGCAGGCGTTGAGTGCCGCTTTGCGCCTGCTCGCTGTACTGCTGGCACAGCGCCTGCAGCTCAGGACGGCCCGCGGCCCACTGCTGCAGCGCCTGCAGCGGTTTTTCCAGCAGCGTTTTCAGCTGGGCGTCCAGCGGACGCTCCGCATCCTGGCGGGCGAAGGTCACGCCAACCGCGTCCTGCGGACGGCTGGAGAGTAGACGGTACAGATACAGCGGACCGCCGGCTTTCGGACCGGTACCGGACAACCCTTCGCCGCCGAACGGCTGAACGCCGACCACCGCGCCAACCATATTGCGGTTGACGTACAGGTTGCCCACCTTGGCGCTGCCGGTGACCTGGGCGATGGTTTCGTCGATACGGGTATGCACGCCGAGGGTCAGGCCGTAGCCAGAGGCGTTAATCTGCTCGACCAGTTTGTCCAGCTCGTTACGGTTATAGCGCACCACGTGCAGTACCGGGCCGAAGACCTCTTTTTTCAGCTCGTCGAAGCTGTCGAGCTCGATAAGCGTCGGCGGCACGAAGGTCCCGTGACGCCATTCGCGGGCGTCTTCGCTATTCTCACGCACCGCCTGGTAGACGGTGCGGCCTTTGGCGCGCATCGCCTGAATATGGCGTTCGATATTCTCTTTCGCTTCCGCATCGATAACCGGACCGATATCGGTGGTCAGGCGCCCCGGATTGCCCATCCGGCACTCGCTCATGGCGCCGCGCAGCATGGTTAAGGTGTGATCGGCGACCTCTTCCTGCAGGCAAAGCACGCGCAGGGCGGAGCAGCGCTGGCCAGCGCTGTCGAACGCGGAAGCCAGCACGTCGATCACTACCTGCTCGGTGAGCGCCGACGAATCGACGATCATCGCGTTCATCCCGCCGGTTTCGGCGATCAGCGGCGTCGGGCGGCCCTGGGGATCGAGGCGGCTGGCGATATTGCGCTGCAGCAGGGTGGCCACTTCGGTGGAGCCGGTGAACATCACGCCGCGTACGCGCTCATCGGAGGTTAGCGCGGCGCCCACGGTCTCCCCGCGACCCGGCAGCAGTTGAATAACGCCCGGCGGCACGCCGGCTTCCAGTAGAATCGCCACGCCCTGGGCGGCGATAAGCGGCGTCTGCTCGGCAGGTTTCGCCAGCACGCTGTTGCCGGCCGCCAGCGCGGCGGCAATCTGGCCGGTGAAGATCGCCAGCGGGAAGTTCCAGGGGCTGATACAGACCACCGGACCCAGCGGGCGGTGAGTTTCATTATCGAAATCGTCGCGCACCTGGCCGGCGTAATAGTGCAGGAAGTCAACGGCTTCGCGCACTTCAGCGATGGCGTTGCTGAAGGTTTTACCCGCCTCGCGCACCAGGATCCCCATCAGGGTCGGCATCTGGCTTTCCATCAGCACCGCGGCGCGCTCAAGAATGGCGGCGCGCTCCTGCGGCGGAGTGGCGAACCAGATCGGCGCATTGTTGATAGCGCTGGTCAGCGCCTGCTGCACTTCAGCGTCGCTGGCTTCGCGGACGTAGCCGACGATATCTTTCGGCTCTGCCGGGTTAACCACCGGCTGCATCTCGCCTTCGGCCACCGGCTGCTCCAGCATCGGCAATGCCTGCCATTTATGCAGCGCGCTGTTGAGCAGGGAAGAGGAGAGGGAGGCCAGACGGTGCTCGTTCGCCAGATCGAGACCGGCGGAGTTGCTCCGGCCGCTGCCGTAGAGATCGCGCGGCAGCGGGATTTTCGGATGCGGCAGGCCGGCCTGGCCTTCCTGCTGCGCCAGTTTTTCTACCGCGCTGACCGGGTCGGCCACCAGCTCGTCCAGCGGCAGGGTATTGTCCGCGATACGGTTGACGAAAGAGGTATTGGCGCCGTTCTCCAGCAGACGACGCACCAGATACGCCAGCAGCGTCTCGTGGGTGCCCACCGGGGCGTAGATCCGGCACGGACGGTTCAGTTTGCCGTCGGCGACCTTGCCCACCACCTGCTCGTACAGCGGTTCGCCCATGCCGTGCAGGCACTGGAACTCATACTGGCCCGGGTAGTAGTTCTGGCCCGCCAGCTGGTAGATAGCCGCCAGAGTATGAACGTTATGGGTGGCGAACTGCGGGTAAATCAGGTTCGGCACCGCCAGCAGCTTCTTAGCGCAGGCGAGGTAGGAGACATCGGTGTAAACCTTGCGGGTGTATACCGGATAGCCTTCGAGACCTTCCATCTGCGCGCGTTTAATTTCGCTATCCCAGTAGGCGCCTTTCACCAGACGGATCATCAGGCGACGGCGGCTGCGGGTGGCGAGGTCAATCAGGTAATCAATGACAAACGGACAGCGCTTCTGGTAGGCCTGAATCACGAAGCCAATCCCGTTCCAGCCGGCCAGTTCCGGCTCGAAGCACAGTTTTTCCAGCAGGTCGAGGGAGATCTCCAGACGGTCGGCCTCTTCGGCGTCAATATTGATGCCGATGTCATACTGGCGCGCCAGCAGGGTCAGCGATTTCAGCCGCGGGTAAAGCTCTTCCATCACCCGGTCATACTGCGCGCGGCTGTAGCGCGGGTGCAGCGCGGAGAGCTTAATGGAGATACCCGGACCTTCATAAATGCCGCGGCCGTTGGAGGCTTTGCCGATGGCATGGATCGCCTGCTGATAAGAGACCATATAGGCCTGGGCGTCAGCGGCGGTCAGGGCGGCTTCGCCGAGCATATCGTAGGAGTAGCGGAACCCTTTTTCTTCCAGCTTGCGGGCGTTGGCCAGCGCTTCGGCGATGGTTTCCCCGGTGACGAACTGCTCGCCCATCAGGCGCATCGCCATATCCACGCCTTTGCGGATCAGCGGTTCGCCGCTCTTGCCGATGATGCGGTTCAGGGAGCGGGAGAGGCTGGTCTCGTTATGGGTCGACACCAGTTTTCCGGTGAACAGCAGCCCCCAGGTGGCGGCGTTGACGAACAGCGACGGGCTGCGGCCGATGTGCGACTGCCAGTTGCCGTTGCTGATTTTGTCGCGGATCAGCGCATCGCGGGTGGCTTTATCCGGAATACGCAGCAGGGCTTCCGCCAGGCACATCAGCGCCACCCCTTCCTGTGAAGAGAGGGAGAACTCCTGCAGCAGGCTCTGCACCATGCCGGCGCGGCCGCTGGCGGTTTTCTGGTTGCGCAGTTTTTCCGCCAGCTGATACGCCAGCTTGTGCGCCTGTTCGCCCAGCGGCTGCGGCAGACGGGCCTGCTCCAGCAGCATCGGTACCGCGTCGGTTTCCGGACGTCGCCAGGCGGCGGTGATCGCCGCGCGGCTCACCGACTGCGGCAGGATCTGCTCGGCGAATTCGAGGAACGGCTGATAGGGCTCTTCCGTTGGTTCGCTGGCGTCATCGCTTTCGTTGGCGGCCCCGGAGAGCAGGGCCGGCAGCTCAGGCAGCGTCTCGTCGTTCTCCAGTTTTTCCAGATAATTAAAGATGGCCTGCTTAATCAGCCAGTGCGGCGTGCGGTCAATACGGCTCGCGGCGGATTTAATGCGCTCGCGGGTTGCGTCGTCAAGCTTAACACCCATGGTGGTGGTGCCCATGCTCAAAACTCCTGTCATTTATCGTTAGGCTTATGCGGTTGCATGGAAATATCCACTATGTTGCAACTTTGTGCAACCTTCTTAATTGTGGCTTGTGACGGAAGCCGTGAAATGGCTAATTTGTTAAAAATAACCCCTAAAATAGCAGAAATTTAACCCCGGGCTCATAGGGTATTTGTATGCGTGAGTTAACACTTTTGTTTGGTGCAACCTTTAAAAACGTGAGAGAGTGCAACCTCTAACAAATTGACGTTTTGCGCCGTCGGTTTTTCGTGTAAATGCTGTGTTAAATCGTTTGTGAAAAACCGAAGCTTCCGTCAGGATACGGTCGCCCAATTAAACAATGCGCCATTACCCCGTTCCGGTAGTGGAAAAAAACGACGAAGTTGGACGCTGTCGATAAAAATTCTGGAGACTTTGCATGGCTATTAGCACACCGATGCTGGTGACATTTATTGTTTATATTTTTGGTATGGTATTGATAGGGTTTATTGCCTGGCGTTCGACCAAAAACTTCGATGATTATATTCTCGGGGGAAGGAGTCTGGGGCCATTTGTGACCGCGCTTTCCGCAGGGGCGTCGGATATGAGCGGCTGGCTGCTGATGGGCCTGCCAGGGGCGATTTTCCTCTCCGGGATTTCCGAAAGCTGGATCGCCATTGGCTTAACGCTGGGGGCGTGGATTAACTGGAAGCTGGTGGCCGGTCGCCTGCGCGTGCATACCGAGGTGAATAATAACGCCCTGACGCTGCCCGATTATTTTACCGGCCGTTTTGAAGATAAAAGCCGGGTGCTGAGAATTATTTCGGCGCTGGTTATTCTGCTGTTCTTTACCATCTATTGCGCTTCAGGAATTGTCGCGGGGGCGCGTCTGTTTGAAAGCACCTTCGGCATGAGTTATGAAACCGCACTGTGGGCCGGGGCGGCGGCGACGATTATCTATACCTTCGTCGGCGGCTTCCTCGCGGTTAGCTGGACCGATACCGTGCAGGCCAGCCTGATGATTTTCGCGCTGATCCTCACCCCGGTGATCGTGATTATTTCCGTCGGCGGCTTTGGCGATTCGCTGGAAGTGATTAAGCAGAAGAGCATCGAAAATATCGACATGCTGAAAGGGCTGAACTTCGTTGCGATTATCTCGCTGATGGGCTGGGGGCTGGGTTATTTCGGTCAGCCGCATATTCTGGCGCGCTTTATGGCGGCGGATTCGCACCACAGCATCGTTCACGCACGTCGCATTAGTATGACCTGGATGATCCTGTGCCTCGGCGGGGCGGTGGCCGTCGGCTTCTTTGGCATCGCCTACTTCAATAACAACCCGAGCCTGGCGGGCGCGGTTAACCAGAACGCCGAGCGCGTGTTTATCGAACTGGCGCAAATCCTGTTTAACCCGTGGATTGCCGGGATCCTGCTGTCGGCGATTCTGGCGGCGGTGATGTCCACCCTGAGCTGTCAGCTGCTGGTCTGCTCGAGCGCAATTACCGAAGACCTGTATAAAGCCTTCCTGCGTAAAAACGCCGGTCAGAAAGAGCTGGTGTGGGTGGGCCGTATGATGGTGCTGGTGGTTGCCCTGGTGGCCATTGCCCTGGCGGCCAATCCGGAAAACCGCGTGCTGGGTCTGGTGAGCTACGCCTGGGCTGGCTTCGGCGCCGCCTTTGGCCCGGTGGTCCTGTTCTCGGTAATGTGGTCGCGCATGACCCGTAACGGCGCGCTGGCCGGGATGGTGATTGGCGCCCTGACCGTGATCGTCTGGAAGCAGTTTGGCTGGCTGGGCCTGTATGAAATTATTCCGGGCTTCGTCTTCGGCAGCATCGGGATTGTGGTCTTTAGCCTGCTGGATAAAGCGCCGTCGGCCAGCATGCAGCAGCGCTTTGCCGAAGCGGATGCCCACTACCATACGCCGCCGCCGGTACGCGCCACGGCTGAGTAAGATCATCTGATGCTCACGAGCCCGCCGCTGGCGGGCTTTTTATTGCCTGGTGCCGTGCCGGAATATTATAACCCTTGCTAATTATCTGAAAATCCGCTGATATTTCCTGACTAATAACAATGAGGATAGCAAAGATGACGTTCAGACAGGGTGCAATGGCGCTGGTGCTGGCAGGGTTACTCAGCGGCTGCGTGGCGGGTGGAAGTTCATCGACCAGCGCGCCGAAGCCCGGCGTCTGCCCGGCGGATAAGTCCATGGTGCAAACCACGCTTTACTTCGGTCTGAGCCGCCCGGCGGGGAAAGACATCATCGCTGAAGAGTGGCAACAGTTTGTCGACCGTGACGTCACGCCGCGCTTTCGCGACGGGCTGACGGTGTTTGATGCCCACGGCCAGTGGCTTGGCCAGAATGGTCAGGTGGTGCGGGAGCAGAGCAAGGCGCTGATGGTGATCCATGGGCATGACGCGCAGAGCGAGGCGGGTATTGAGGCTCTGCGCCAGGGCTATAAATCACGCTTCGCGCAGGAGTCGGTGATGCGTGTCGACCAGCCGGTCTGCGTGCAGTTCTGAGTAAACGGCGGGGGCAGCCCCGCCGTTTGTTTTACAGCACCAGCCCGGCGAAGCTGGCGGAAAGCAGGCTCACCAGCGTGGCGCTATACACCAGCCGCAGGCCGAAGCGGGAGACGATATTGCCCTGCGGTTCATTCAGGCCTTTGATCGCCCCGGCGATAATGCCGATCGAGGCAAAGTTGGCAAACGAAACCAGGAATACCGAGAGAATGCCGAGCCCGCGAGGGGTCATGCTGGCGGCAATCTTTTGCAGCTCAATCATCGCCACAAATTCGTTAGCGACCAGTTTGGTGGCCATGATGCTGCCGGCGTTTAGCGCATCGCTCAGCGGGATGCCGATAAGCCACGCCAGCGGATAAAAGACGTAGCCGAGGATCTGCTGGAAGCTGAGACCAAACAGGGTGGCGAATAGCGCGTTAATGGCGCTGATCAGGGCGATAAAACCGATCAGCATCGCCAGAATAATCATCGCCACTTTAAAGCCGGCCAGAATATATTCCCCGAGCATTTCAAAGAAACTCTGCGATTCATGCAGCTTCTCGAGTTTTATTTCCTGCTCGCTGCCCGGCCGCGTCGGGTTAATTACCGACAGCACGATAAAGGTGCTGAACATATTGAGGATCAGCGCTGCGACGACATATTTGGCGTCCAGCATGGTCATATAGGCGCCGACAATCGACAGCGATACGGTCGACATGGCCGTCGCCGCCATAGTGAACAGTCGCCGTGAGGAGAGGTCGCCCAGTACGCCCTTGTAGGCAATGAAGTTCTCCGATTGACCGAGGATCAGCGAGCTGACGGCGTTGAAAGATTCCAGCTTACCCATGCCGTTTACTTTCGACAGCAGGGTGCCAATCACGCGAATAAAAATCGGCAGGATCCGCCAGTGCTGGAGAATACCAATCAGCGCGGAAATAAACACAATCGGACACAGGACGCCCAAGAAAATAAAGGCTAAGCCTTTTTCGCTCATGCCGCCAAAGACGAAATTGGTCCCTTCGGCGGCAAAGCCTAACAGCGAAGCAAAAAAGCCGGAAATATTTTTTACCAGCCACAGGCCGCTTTCGGCGTGCAGGAAAAAGAAAGCGAGCGCTATTTCGATAATAATCAACTGGAGAATATAACGAATACGATTTTTTTGTCTGTCGTAGCTGACAAGCCAGGCCAGGGCGAGGATCACCGCCAGCGCCAGCAGGAAATGAAAAAATGCAGTCATGTTGTTCTTTTCGCAAGTCAATAAGGCCGCCATTTAGCCATAGCCGCTACGGCGGGTAAATATCTGGCGTAAAAAATCCTTTGCTTATTCTTTCCCTTCATAACAGGCAAATATTTTCATAAGTCATTATTTGTCAGCGATTTATTTACAACTGATCATCATTCTCTGCACATTTCGCTTGTGTTTCTGAGCATTGTAATGATAATCACTATCATAAATATTACCTGTTTTTGCATTCGTTGACGGTGCTTTACATTTAAGGGTATTGGCATGTTTGTCCCATTTCTCATTATGTTACGCGAAGGCCTGGAGGCGGCGCTGATTGTCAGCCTGATCGCCAGCTATCTGAAACGCACCCAGCGCGGCAACTGGATTGGCGTGATGTGGATTGGCGTGATGTGGATTGGCGTGATCCTCGCGGCGGCGCTATGTCTTGGCTTAGGCATCTTTATCAACGAAACCACCGGTGAATTTCCTCAGCGTGAACAGGAGCTGTTCGAAGGGATCGTCGCGGTCATTGCGGTGGTGATCCTGACGTGGATGGTCTTCTGGATGCGCAATGTCTCACGCAACGTCAAGCAGCAGCTGGAGCAGGCCGTGGACAAGGCGCTGCAGCGCGGTAATCACCACGGCTGGGCGCTAGTGATGATGGTCTTTTTCGCGGTCGCCCGTGAGGGGCTGGAGTCGGTCTTCTTTCTGCTGGCGGCCTTCCAGCAGGATGTCGGCATCTGGCCGCCGCTGGGGGCGCTGCTGGGTCTGGCCACCGCTATCGTGCTGGGCTTCCTGATCTACTGGGGCGGTATCCGCCTTAACCTTGGCGTGTTCTTCAAATGGACCAGCCTGTTTATTCTGCTGGTGGCTGCTGGCCTGGCCGCGGGGGCGATCCGCGCCTTCCACGAGGCGGGCCTGTGGAACCTGTTCCAGGATACCGCCTTCGATCTGAGCAACGTGCTGTCGACGCATACGCTGTTCGGCACGCTGCTGGAAGGGATCTTCGGTTATCAGGAGACGCCGAGCGTCAGCGAAGTGGCTGTCTATCTGCTTTATCTGATCCCGGCGCTGGTGCTGTTTGCCCTGCCGCCGCGGAATAATACCACTGCCTCGCGGGCTGCCTGATCGGGCGCTGCGAGCTTATAAGCGACACTCTACTTACCGAAAGGGATGATCATGATGATTCATTTTCGCCGTAATGCGCTGCGGGTGACCGTGGCCGCGCTGCTCAGCTCTGCATTCGGTGCTCAGGCTGCGGATATCCCGCAGGTCAAAGTCACCGTCAACGACAAGCAGTGCGAGCCGATGCAGGTGACCGTTAACGCGGGTAAAACCCAGTTTATTATTCAGAACCACAGCCAGAAAGCGCTGGAGTGGGAGATTCTGAAAGGGGTGATGGTGGTGGAAGAGCGCGAAAACATCGCTCCGGGCTTTACTCAGAAGCTCACCGCGAACCTGCAGCCGGGCGAATATGACATGACCTGTGGCCTGCTCACCAACCCGAAAGGCAAACTGATCGTCACCGGCGCCGCCACCAAAGACGCGGCGAAAGCGGATGCGGTGCTGAGCCTCGGCGACGCGATCACCGCCTATAAAGCCTATGTGACGGCGGAAACCGCGCAGCTGGTTAGCGGCACCAAAGCCTTTACCGACGCGGTGAAAGCCGGCGATATCGAAAAAGCGAAAGCGCTGTACGCCCCGACGCGTCAGCATTACGAGCGCATCGAGCCCATTGCCGAGCTGTTCTCTGACCTTGACGGCAGCATCGACGCCCGCGAAGACGACTTCGAGAAAAAAGCGGAAGATCCGAAATTTACCGGTTTCCACCGTCTGGAAAAAGCGCTGTTTGGCGATAACAGCGTCAAGGGGATGGAAAAATATGCCGATCAGCTGAACAGCGATGTGCTGGAGCTGCAAAAGCGTATCAGCGAGCTGGCGTTCCCGCCGTCAAAAGTCGTGGGCGGCGCGGCAGGATTAATTGAGGAAGTCGCGGCCAGCAAGATCAGCGGTGAAGAAGATCGCTACAGCCATACCGATCTGTGGGACTTCCAGGCCAACATTGACGGCGCGCAGAAAATTGTCGACCTGCTGCGCCCGCAGCTGCAAAAAGAGAACAGCGCGCTGCTGGCGAAAGTGGACGCCAACTTTAAGAAAGTGGACAGCATCCTCAGCAAATATCGCACCAAAGACGGTTTCGAGACCTACGATAAGCTGACCACCGCCGACCGTAATGCGCTGAAAGGGCCGATCACCACCCTGGCGGAAGATCTGGCTCAGCTGCGCGGGATCCTGGGGCTGGACTAAGTCGATGGCACAGCAGAAACCCCACGACGTGAACGAGCCGTCACGTCGTCGCTTACTGAAAGGGATCGGCGCGCTTGGCGGCGCGCTGGCCATCACCGGCGGCTGCCCGGTAGCGCATGCGGCAAAAGCGGAGAGTTCCCCGGGGACGCTCACACCCGACGCGCGCCAGGAAAAGCAGCCATTCTATGGCCGGCATCAGGCGGGCATTCTGACGCCGCAGCAGGCTTCGATGATGCTGGTGGCCTTCGATGTGCTGGCGGCTGATAAAGCCGACCTCGAGCGGCTGTTTCGACTGCTGACCCAGCGTATCGCCTTTTTAACCCAGGGCGGCCCGGCGCCGGACACGCCGAATCCGCGGCTGCCGCCGATGGATTCCGGCATCCTGGGGCCGTGGATTGCGCCAGATAACCTGACCATCACCGTCTCGGTCGGCCATTCGCTATTTGATGAGCGCTTTGGCCTGGCGGATAAAGCACCGAAAAAGCTGCAGCCGATGACCCGCTTCCCCAACGATTCGCTGGATGCCGCGCTGTGCCATGGCGACCTGCTGCTGCAGATCTGCGCCAATACTCAGGATACGGTGATCCACGCCCTGCGTGATGTCATCAAACATACGCCGGATCTGCTGAGCGTGCGCTGGAAGCGGGAAGGGTTTATCTCCGACAGCGCGGCGCGCAGCAAAGGCAAAGAGACCCCCATCAACCTGTTGGGGTTTAAGGACGGCACCGCTAACCCGGCGAGCCACGACAGCGCGTTGATGGATAAGGTAGTGTGGGTGACAGCCGATCAGGACGAGCCGGCCTGGACCGTGGGCGGCAGCTATCAGGCGGCGCGAATTATCCAGTTTCACGTGGAGTTCTGGGATCGGACGCCGCTCAAGGAGCAGCAGACGATCTTTGGTCGCGACAAGCACACCGGTGCGCCGCTGGGGATGAAAAACGAACACGATACCCCGGATTACAGTAAAGATCCTAACGGCGAAGTCATTGCGCTGGATAGCCATATTCGTCTGGCCAATCCCCGCACGCCGGAAACCCAGTCCAGCCTGATGATGCGCCGCGGCTACAGCTATTCGCTGGGGGTTACTAACGCCGGACAACTGGATATGGGGCTGTTATTCGTTTGCTATCAGCACGATCTGGAAAAGGGTTTTCTGACGGTGCAGAAACGGCTTAACGGCGAGGCGCTGGAGGAGTATGTCAAACCGATCGGCGGGGGCTACTTCTTTGTTTTACCCGGCGTAGTTGATGAAAAACACTATCTGGGAGAGTCGCTGCTGCAGGCCTGATACCGACCCTGCCCGTAAGGGCAGGGCGTTTTCTGCTGTTTTTCTCATTTTTCTTATATTTCCTGCCATGTGTTATATTTCTGTAATACAAATGACCGATAGTCTCCTACACTTGCTTAAGAACTATTTGTTGCGTCATTGTGAAAAATAAGTTGCATTAAGAATCTTTTTTGATGTACTTATTACATACGCGGTAGTTCCCGGCAGTGTGACGTTTCACTATGGAGATCGCGAATGGTAAGGTCCCGTACCGGACAACGTAAAACCTCAGACCGTACTCTTCAGCACGGAAGCCCCGCTTCCGGCAGCGATTTTCTTACTCTTTCTCTCTCCGCTTCGCATTATTACAACCTTGGCAGGGTACGCGGTGCGCGTAGCCGCGACTCGTTGTCAGTTCTACCGGCAAGCAATGGCTTACAAGGAAGCCAAACCTCAATCGTTCGTGCGCATAGTCGCGTCGATGTTGACGCGTGTGATGTAAACCAACAACGCAAGGTGCTATCCATGGGAAGACAAAAAGCAGTGATCAAAGCTCGTCGTGAAGCAAAACGTGTGCTGAGACGGGATTCACGCAGCCATAAGCAGCGTGAAGAAGAATCGGTCACATCGCTTGTGCAAATGAGTGGCGTAGAAGCAATTGGCATGGCGCGGGACAGCCGTGATACTTCCCCAATTGAGGCGCGCAATGAGGCTCAGGCGCATTATTTGAATGCCATCGACAATAAGCAGCTGATTTTCGCTACCGGCGAAGCTGGATGCGGCAAGACCTGGATCAGTGCGGCGAAGGCAGCTGAAGCCCTGATCCATAAGGATGTGGACAGAATTATTGTTACCCGTCCCGTTCTGCAGGCCGACGAAGATCTCGGCTTCTTACCGGGAGATATCGCCGAGAAGTTCGCTCCCTATTTCCGACCGGTTTACGATGTGCTGGTGAAAAGGCTGGGGGCTTCCTTTATGCAGTACTGCCTGCGTCCGGAAATCGGCAAGGTGGAAATCGCGCCGTTCGCCTATATGCGCGGACGTACCTTTGAAAATGCGGTGGTGATTCTGGACGAGGCCCAGAACGTGACCGCAGCGCAAATGAAGATGTTTTTAACCCGCCTCGGGGAGAACGTGACGGTCATCGTCAATGGCGATATCACCCAGTGCGACTTGCCCTCTGGCGTGAGATCTGGCCTGAGCGATGCGCTGGCGCGTTTTGAGGAAGACGAGATGATCGGCATCGTGCGTTTCACCACCGATGACTGCGTGCGCTCGGCCCTCTGCCAGCGGACGCTGAAAGCCTATTATTAATCGTCATACTGTGAGTAAGGCCCGGGCTAGCCCGGGCTTTGTTGTTTTGATCCTTGCGACAGTCTGAAGTGCGGATACAATTTCTGTTTTGAGGGATCCATCGCTGTATGTGATAGAATTTCTTCTCTGTAATACAAGAATATCTGCTTTGCTATACATAAGCGCCTTTCTAATAATTTCTTTCGTCTTACGCCGTTTTACTCATTTAATTGTATGGATACTTGTAAGGGAAGCATAATGGTCGTACATGGGAAAGCTATCAAGTTATTAATTACTATTTTGATGGTGGGGTTGTCATCCGCTGCTTATAGTAAAGATTATCAGGCAGGGAAAAACTTCACTGTTATTCATTCTACTGTTAAGCAACCGCCGCCACTGGTTGAGTTTTTTTCCTTCTACTGCGGACCTTGTTATGCGTTTGCAGAGCGCATCAATGTTGATACAGCTATCAGAAAGCGCCTGCCCGACGATATGAAACTGGAAAAATACCATGTCAGCCAGATGGGGCCTTTAGGACCAGCATTAACAGAAGCATGGGCCGTAGCACAATATGCTGGGGTAGATGGCAAGGTGGAAAAGTTATTGTTTGAGGGTTTACAGGTTAAGCGTGATATTAAAACGGCAGCTGATATTGTTAAGGTGTTTAATCAACTTGGCATTACGTCAGAGAAATATGCCGAAATGCAAAGTAACTTTATGGTAAAAGCTTTAATTGCCAGACAGGATAATCTGGTCGAAAAAATGAAAGTGCATGGTACGCCTTCTTTTTATGTTTCAGGAAAAAATCATATTAACAATGCATCACTCGCGCAAGATGACTATGATACCTATGCAGAGGATATGGCTAATCTGGTTTTATTTTTGCTTAACAAGCCCCTGTAACACGAAGTGAGAAAGTATCATTAGGTTTGTCTTTTTCGTTCTGTCCGGGTGGCGTTGCCACTCGTCGAACCCTGGTCGGGGGTTCTCATCCCCCCCGGCGGGTGCCACATGCGAAAAAAAAGCCCGTACTTGCGTACGAGCTCTTCTTAAAATATGGCGGTGAGGGGGGATTGACTCGCTTCGCTCGCCGTTACTCGGCCCATCCCTGGGCCTCGCCCCTGCGGGGCCAACGCAGGCGTTGTTCAAAAACGCTCCCGGCGTTTTTGTCGGGGCAGCCCGCTCGCAGGCTCGCGGTCTGTCCAACTGGCGTTGCCAGTTGTCGAACCCCGGTCGGGGTTCTCATCCCCCCCGGTGGGTGCCACATGCGAAAAAAAAAGCCCGTACTTGCGTACGAGCTCTTCTTAAAATATGGCGGTGAGGGGGGGATTCGAACCCCCGATACGTTGCCGTATACACACTTTCCAGGCGTGCTCCTTCAGCCACTCGGACACCTCACCATATTGTCTTGCTGCTCACCTTGGGTGGGCAACGGGGCGCTACTATAGGGAGTTGCGTTAAAACGGTCAAGCATATTTTCTTCTTTCTTTGCCGTTCGCTCACGCAATGAACAATGCCCCGCTGCGGCTCAGCGGGGCGGGCGTTTTAGCGCTGGGAATCCAGCTGTTCGTTATTCTTCACGACGTCCTGCGCTTTGCTGTAGCTTTCGATCAGCAGCTGGTAGGCCGGGAAGACTTTGGTGTACACCTCCGCCCATTCTGCGGCGTCCGGGCGATTCCAGGTGCGCTGCAGCTCAGAGGCGACGGCGGCGGTATCCATTGGCACTACGCCGGCCTGTACCACGCGAGCCAGGGTGATCTCCTGCGCCATTTTGCTGTAGGTGCCGGAAGCGTCAATCACGGCAAACACTTTATAACCGTCGGCGACAGCGGCGATAGCCGGGAAGGCCATGCAGACGCTGGTGATGGTCCCGGCGATAATCAGCGTTTTACGGCCGGTCGCTTTCACCGCGGCGACGAATTCCGGGTTATCCCAGGCGTTAATCTCACCTTTACGGGCGATGTATTTCGCATGCGGCGCGTTTTCATGAATCTCCGGGATCAGCGGACCGTTCGGCCCCTGCGGCACGGAGGCGGTCGTGATCACCGGGATCCCGGCAAGCGACGCCATCTTGGCCAGCGCGGCGGCGCGAGCGCGCAGCTCTGGCATCGGCATATCGCCGACGGTCTGGAACAGACCGCTCTGATGGTCAATCAACAGCATTGCGGTATCGTTAACATCAATCACCGGACGAGCACCGTTAAAGTTAGCGGGAGTAGACATAGTATTCACCTCAATCAGTTAGATTTGGCCAAAGCGGCCGCTGTTAAAATCGCGTACAGCTTCTGCGATCTGCGTTTTGTTATTCATGACAAACGGGCCATAGCCCACAATCGGCTCCTGTAGCGGTTCTCCGGCCATCAGCAGAACTTTTGCCGGGGCGGTCGCCTCCAGATGCACTGCGTCACCTGCCTGGCTCAGGACGGCCAGCTGGCCTTCGCGAGCAGATTCGGAACCGTTAATGATCACTTCCCCTTCCAGCACCACCAGCGCGGTACTCCAGCCCTCCGGTTGGCGCAGCGTGAGGTCGTGCCCCTGATTCAGCTGCAGATCCCACACGTTAAGCGGTGAGAAGGTATGGGCCGGGCCGCTGACGTCGTCATACTGGCCGGCAATAACCCGAACCTGTCCGGCGCCGTTCGCCAGCGCCACGGTGGGGATCGTCCCGGCGGTAATACTCTGGTAGCCGGGGGCCGCCATTTTGTCTTTCGCGGGCAGGTTGACCCACAGCTGGATCATCTTCAGCTCGCCGCCGCTGCGGGTGAAGGCCTCCGAGTGGAACTCTTCGTGCAGGATCCCGGCACCCGCCGTCATCCACTGCACGTCGCCTGGACCAATCACCCCGCCGCGTCCGGTGGAGTCACGATGCTCTACTTCACCGGCGTAGACGATGGTGACGGTTTCAAATCCGCGATGCGGATGCTCACCGACGCCGCGTTTTTCGCTGCCCGCCGGGAAGGTGTACGGCCCGGCATAGTCGAGCAGTAAGAAGGGGCTCAGCTGCTGGCCGTGCGTCTGATAGGAAAACATCGAGCGAACCGGGAAGCCGTCGCCTACCCAATGCTGCGCAGGCGCGGTGTAGACTCCTGTGATCTGTTTCATGGCTTTCTCCTGTGTATCGGTATCTGATGTGAATAAGCTTATATCCGGGACGACGTATGCGGTAGTGTGCAAAAATGACCTATACTGTTCCAAAAATGGAACAATGGAGGAAGGATGCAGGATCTCAATGACTTCGCCTGGTTTGTCCTGGTGGTAGACCATGGCGGTTTCGCCGCGGCGGGGCGAGCGCTTGACCAGCCGAAATCCAAACTCAGCCGTCGCATTGCGCAACTCGAGGAGCGGTTGGGCGTGCGTTTGATTCAGCGAACCACCCGTCAGTTCGCGGTCACCGAGGTCGGGCAGACCTTTTATCAGCATTGCAAAGCGATGCTGATTGAGGCCGAGGCGGCGCAGCAGGCGGTCGAGACGCTGCGCGCCGAGCCGCGCGGTAGCGTCAGGATCACCTGTCCGGTCACCTTGCTGCATGTCCATATCGGACCGATGCTGGCGCGATTTATGGCGCGCTATCCTGGGGTAACGCTGCATCTTGAGGCGACCAACCGCCGGGTGGATGTGGTCGGGGAGGGCGTTGATGTGGCGATCCGCGTCCGTCCCCGGCCCATCGAGGATAGCGACCTGGTGATGCGCGTGCTGGCGGACCGCGGGCACCGGCTGGTGGCCAGCCCGGATCTCATTTCCCGGCTCGGACGTCCGCAGGCGCCGTCCGAGCTGAGCGCTTGGCCGGGACTCAGCCTGGGTGCGAACAAGCATCAGCATAAATGGCAGCTCACCGGGCCCGGGGGAGCGAGAGCGGAAGTGTATTTCACGCCGCGAATGGTGACCACCGATATGCTAGCGCTGCGCGAGGCGGCGATGGCCGGCGTAGGCGTGGTGCAGCTTCCTTTATTAATGGTGCGCGATCAGCTGGCGTCAGGGGAATTAGAGGTGGTTCTGGACGAGTGGCAGCCGCGGCGGGAAGTGATCCATGCGGTATTTGCCTCACGGCGCGGGCTGCTGCCCTCCGTCAGGGCGCTGGTGGACTACCTCAGCGAAGAGTATCAGCGGATGGAGGAAGATTGATGGGTAGGCAGAGGTTTTTTGCCGGAACTCATATGTGAAAAGCGTCCGTACTTTTTCACGCACTCTTCGCAATCGCGTAGGCTCGTGAAAGATTGCTCACTGTGTGAGTCGTTTGCCGCTTGAGAGCGTTGGCTGTTATAAGCAACCTCTGTTTTTTTCGATACATCGTTTTACTATGACCGTCTGGTATTATTTAAGCAATTTTGCCATAACGTCAAAAAACATTGGCAGATCATCCTTGAGTGAGAAGGTCGTGTTTATTGCCTGACGAGCGATTAAACCGTCAATAAGGGCAAAAATAATGATCGTGATTTCTTCAAGGTTAATATCACGGCGAAACTCTCCGGCAGCGATACCCTCCTGGATGAGCCGCGCGAAGCTTTTCCGCATGATGTCATCACTGGAGATATACGTTTTTCGCAGTTCTGGATTACGCGCAGACTCAGCCATGATTTCAACCCAAAGTTGATGCGTGATAGGGTAACCGATCTCGCTAATACAGGACGTGACTTGTGCACAAAGGCGATCAAAATAAGAGCCTGCATAGGTCGCATTATGGGCAGTCAGCGCGGAGTTCTGTTCTTCCAGTACAATAGCCTTAACAAGCTCATCCTTACTTTTGAAATACGTATACATTGCTCCTTGACTAATTCCTGCCCGGGTAGAGATTTCACGTACGCTTGTCGCACTAAAGCCTTTTTCCGCAAAGCAGGCAGCAGCAGCCGTAATCAACTTATGGTAGGTTTCGGTTTTATTTAACATATCGGCATCTTGGTAAATTCGGTGTCCAGACTTTAACGCGCTTTTATGCAAGGAGCCAGAGCTAAACTCTGTCGTCTGGCTCCTGGATTTCGTCTTACTTTAGAAGGGGTAATTCACTGAGCATGTTCTTGAGATTCAGCATGTCCCAGGGCAAATGTTCAGCGATTGTCAGGCCAACGGGGACTGCTTTTGTCGTCGCTGCCGCTATCAGATTGAGTACATCCTCAATCGTCAGTTTGCCTTCAGCAACGTCGCCAAAATCGTGTTTTCCGCGCCCCGGTTTTGCAAAAAGAATGGAGCGGAACAGAGATGGGTCGAGTACGTCCAGATCGATATGGATCGCCAGATACGCAATCTTTTCTTTCGCTATCCACTCCAGGACTTCATCTGCACCGCTTTTAACCTGTTCAGGTGCTAGCGTCGTAATGTTATGGCGAGTGAGGTATTCAGCTTCATAAGGAAGTGGCGCGTGGATACCCGCAATCATTATTTTTGACGGATTAAGTTTGGTTTTTACATGGGCAACTAAATCGTTATCACCCGTACCCATTAGCGCACCAAGCACATGGGCATGCGCGTTTGGATATTGTTCAGCCGTCTGCACGTCAGGATGCGAGTCAATCCAGAGCACACCGAGTTTGTCTCCGAACTTATCGAGCAGGTGGGCGAAAGGCGCCAGCGAAACCAGGCAGTCTCCGCCTAAAATGACAATGCTATTGGGATCATGTTTTTCAATCAGTGCGGCAGCATTATTGAGTTGCCTGATGAGGGATGGCTTAGCCGTGATGTCATTAATCCTTGGCAATGGCTCTGTTGTTGGTAACTCAACAGGAACGATCTCAACGGGCCCTTTTGCTTCAGGAGAGAGAAACGAGAGGAGCTGCGAGCCAAGATAGTAGGGAGGATTGTTACCGCCTTGCCATTGAGGGAATATAAGTCGCAGTGTTTTGCTAGTCATTGGTACCTTCTGTGTTGTCATGCGCTAAAGTGAATGAACGTTCATTCACTTTTACATTGAATTACGGTCGATACGCAAGTAACAAAGCACTTTTCGTTAATGCATAACGTACACCATCCGGAGCGATATGATTTTCGTTATGCCGGGTGGCTCAAAGCGGAAGAGGGGATAGTGTTGGCGAACATCTTCGCTGCGCTGTTAATCGTGTGAAGAAGAGTCTGGCTTTGACAATACTGCGTAATGTCTGTGGTCAGTTGTCGAACCCCGGTCGGGGGTTCTCATCCCCCCCTGTGGAGAATATAAAAGAAAAGAGCCCGTACTTTCGTACAGGCTCTCATCTCGAATATGGCGGTGAGGGGGGGATTCGAACCCCCGATACGTTGCCGTATACACACTTTCCAGGCGTGCTCCTTCAGCCACTCGGACACCTCACCATATTGTCTTTCCCGTTGTTGTCGGGAACGGGCGCTAATGTAGGGAAATACGTATCGCCCGTCAATCAACTTTTTGCAAAAAAAGCGCGTTTAGACAAACTTCGAGCAACTTGCTCCTTAAACGTGCGAAATCCGTTTTTTTTGTCGCCAGTAGCTTTTCCCTTTTCGCTCCGGGGAAATTTGTTATGCTGGCAAACCAATAGAAAACAATGAGTAAAATAAGACGCCAGCGTCAATCGGCCAAAGGCGTCTGCTATCAGGAGCCCCTATGGAGATTATTTTTTACCATCCGACCTTTGATACCCAATACTGGATCTGTGAGCTGGAAAAGCAGTTACCCGGCGCGCGGGTGCGCGAGTGGAAAGCGGGCGATAACCGGCCGGCGGACTATGCCCTGGTCTGGCATCCGCCGGTAGAGATGCTGCAGGGCCGGGCGCTGAAGGCCGTGTTCGCCCTCGGGGCAGGGGTGGACTCTATTCTCAGCAAGCTGCGCGACCATCCGGATATGCTGCCGCTGTCGATTCCGCTGTTTCGTCTCGAAGATACCGGTATGGGACGGCAGATGCAGGAGTATGCCGTGAGCCAGGTGCTGCACTGGTTCCGCCGCTTTGATGACTATCAGGCGCTGAAGCTGGTTTCCCGCTGGCAGCCGCTGCCAGAGTACCGCGCCGACGAATTCACCGTCGGGATTATGGGCGCCGGCGTGCTGGGGGCGAAGGTTGCGGAAAGTCTGCAACCCTGGGGGTTCCCGCTTCGCGTCTGGAGCCGTAGCCGCAAATCCTGGCCGCAGGTGCAGAGCTTCGCCGGCCAGGCCGAGCTGGGCGAATTCCTGCAGGGCACTCGCGTGCTGATCAACCTGCTGCCGAATACCGCCGAAACCGCCGGCATTATTAACCAGACGCTGCTGGCGCAGTTGCCTGATGAGAGCTATGTCCTCAACCTTGCTCGCGGCGTGCATGTCGTTGAAGAGGATCTGCTGGCGGCGCTGAACAGCGGTAAGCTCAAAGGGGCGATGCTCGATGTCTTCAGTCGCGAACCGCTGCCGCAGGAGAGCCCGCTATGGGCGCATCCGCGGGTGGCCATGACCCCCCATGTGGCGGCAGTGACCCGTCCAATGGAAGCTATCACCTACATTGCGGAGACCATTAGCCGGCTTGAGCGAGGGGAGCCGGTAAGCGGTCAGGTCGACCGCCAGCGCGGTTATTAAGACGAGAGAACCCCGCCACGGCGGGGTTTTTGCTAATCAATAGCCCGGTTTCCTGCTATTCTTGCGGCAAACAGAAGAGGAGAATGTGATGTATCCCGTTGACCTGCACATGCATACCGTCGCCAGCACCCATGCCTACAGCACCCTGCACGATTATATTGCGGAAGCAAAGCGTAAAGGGATCAAACTCTTCGCCATCACCGACCACGGCCCGGACATGGCGGATGCTCCGCACTACTGGCACTTCGTTAATATGCGCATCTGGCCCCGCCTGGTAGACGGGGTGGGGATCCTGCGTGGTATTGAGTCGAATATTAAAAATATTGAAGGCGAGATCGACTGTTCCGGACCGATGTTGACTTCCCTCGATCTGATCATCGCCGGATTTCATGAGCCGGTGTTTCCGCCGCAGGATCGTGACACCCATACACAGGCGATGATAGCCGCGATGGCCAGCGGTAAAGTGCATATGATTAGCCATCCGGGTAATCCGAAATTCCCGGTGGATATCCCGGCGATTGCCGAAGCGGCGGCTCGCTACCAAGTGGCGCTGGAGATTAATAACTCCTCATTCGTATCATCGCGCGTGGGCAGTGAAGACAACTGCCGGGCCATCGCCGCCGCAGTGCGTGATGCCGGGGGATGGGTGGCGCTGGGCTCGGACTCTCACACCGCCTTTACCCTCGGGGAGTTTACCGAATGCCGCAAGATCCTTGATGCGGTCGATTTCCCGGAGGAGAGGATCCTCAACGTTTCTCCGCGTCGCCTGCTTAACTTCCTCGAGTCGCGGGGCATGCCGGCGATCCCGGAATTTGCTGACCTTTAATTTGTATAACTGGAATAACTGAATGAACGAGTTTTCAATCCTCTGCCGCGTGCTGGGTTCGCTGTATTACCGTCAACCGCAGGACCCGCTGCTGGTGCCGCTGTTTACCCTGATCCGCGAGGGCAAACTGGCCGCCAGCTGGCCGCTTGAGCAGGACGAGCTGCTGGCGCGTCTGCAGAAAAGCTGTGAAATGCAATCCCTGGCGACGGACTATAATGCGCTGTTCGTCGGTGAAGCCTGCAGCGTCCCGCCGTACCGTAGCGCGTGGGTGGAGGGTTCCTCGGAAGCGGAAGTTCGGGCTTTTCTGAGCGAACACGGCATCCCGACAGGGGAAGGTCCGGCGGATCATCTCGGCTCGCTGCTGCTGGCCGCCTCCTGGCTGGAGGATCATGCCGCAGAAGACCAGAGCGAGACGCTGGAGCTCCTGTTCGCCGACTATATCCTGCCGTGGTGCGGGACGATGCTGGGGAAAGTCGAAGCCCATGCGCACACGCCGTTCTGGCGCACCATGGCGCCGTTGACCCGCGACGCCATCGCCGCGATGTGGGACGAGCTGCAGGAAGAAGATGAGCAATAATATGTGATGCAAATCACCATATGAATGCAACTGAAAGAAAGTTCATTCATATACTGTGTTTTAGATCGCATTCTTCCGGCGCGTATCTGCTAGGATACGCGCCATGAACATACTCTTCGCAATCGCATTAACGACAGGCATCCTCTCCGGGATTTGGGGGTGGGTGGCGGTCGCTCTCGGCCTGCTGAGCTGGGCCGGATTCCTCGGCTGTACGGCCTATTTCGCCTGCCCGCAGGGCGGCTTGAAAGGGCTGGCCATCTCGTCCTGCACGGTGATGAGCGGCGTGGCCTGGGCGTTAGTGATTATCCACGGTAGCGCGCTGGCGCCACAGGTGCAGATCCTCAGCTATATGATGACCGGTGTGGTCGCCTTCCTGATGTGCATTCAGGCGCGACGGACGCTACTGTCGTTTGTCCCGGGCACCTTTATCGGCGCCTGCGCGACCTTCGCGGCAGACGGCGACTGGCGTCTGGTGATCCCTTCCCTGGCGCTGGGTCTGGTCTTTGGCTATGCCATGAAAAATAGTGGCCTGTGGCTGGCGGCCCGTGCGGATAAGCATAAATCGTTCGCCAACGACAACGCCTGATCGGCGGGACGACTAAAAAACAGGACCTTACGGGTCCTGTTTTTTTATCTTCTCGTCACCGGACAAAGCGATAATCTTGCTCCCGCAGGCGAGAATGCCCTAGTATCGGCAGAAAGCCGTATCCACACGCTATGCCGACAGGAGGAGAAATGGCTGTTAAACCTGAGGTAATTCTCGGCGATATTACGACACTTGATGTCGATGTGATTGTTAATGCGGCAAATCCCTCGCTGCTGGGTGGTGGCGGAGTAGACGGGGCCATCCACCGGGCGGCCGGTCCCGCGCTGCTGGCGGCTTGTAAGCAGGTGCTGCAGCAGCAGGGCGAATGCCCTCCCGGGCATGCGGTAATTACTATTGCCGGCAATCTGCCGGCCAGCGCGGTGATCCACACCGTGGGCCCGGTCTGGCACGGCGGCGACCGCATGGAGGCGCAAACCCTGGCCGATGCTTACAAAAACAGTCTGCAGTTGGCCTCGGCAAACAACTATCGCTCCATTGCGTTTCCGGCGATAAGCACCGGCGTGTATGGCTATCCGAAAGAGGAAGCGGCGGCGATCGCCGTGCGCACCGTCACCGCGTTTCTCACTCGCTATAACCCTCTTGAGCGCGTCCTGTTCGTCTGTTTTGACGAGGAAACGGCGGCTATCTATCGCCGCCTGCTGGCGTCATACCCCTGATTCAACAGAATAGGCTATGATAACCGCCAGTCTTGACGGGAATGATGGGTAGCAGGAGGGAGCAGGGTGTCAGAAGGAAAAGTCCAGCAGAAACAGCAGGCGCGCCGCGCGGAGATCGTTGTCGCTGCGCAAAAATGTTTCGCTGAAAAGGGGCTGCACGGCGCTTCCGTCGCCGATATCGCCCGGGAAGCGGGCCTGAGCGTCGGTCAGCTATATCGCATTTTTGCCAGCAAGGAAGCGATCATCGAAGCGATTGTTAGCGAAATCGTCAACGCCAGAGTCGGGGAGATGATCGATGAGAACCACAATCTGGCGCGTAAAGCGGCGGTTTTGGCCGGCAGGATCCCGACGTCGGCAGCCACCAAAAGCGATAATTATCTGCTGATGGAGATCAATGCCGAGGCCTCGCGTAACCCACGCTTGCGTGAGATCCTGATGCAGGCCGATCGGCGGTTGAAAGAGGAGGGCGGTCGCCTGTCGCAGCGCTACCATCCCGGGCTCAGCGATGCGCGACGCAATGCCGCATCAGAGCTCATCGCCGTTCTGACAGAGGGGGCAGCCTACCGCTGTGAGCTGAGCGCCTCCACCCCGGTCGATAAGGCAGATTTAGAAGCCCTGTACAATATGATTTTCGACCGGCTTTTTGACGAGCAGGCATAATACGGCACGCCTGGCGTGCCGCACAGGCTAATGGTTAGCTGGCCGAGGCTGGGGTTTTGGCCGGTTTGTTCATCGGTTTACCGGAGAACAGGAAACGCAGCAGCGGAATGCGCAGGTGAATTTCATACAGGATCAGGGCAATACCCACCACAAAAACCAACCCGCCAATAAAGCCTAAGGTATTGGACTTAATGACCGGGGTGATCCACGCCCCGTACAGCAGCGTCAGCGGATGGTGCACCAGGTAAATAAACAGCGAAGCATTGACGAAATAGGTTACGCGCGCCGACTGGAAGTTCAGCAGGCGATGGCCGAGCGAAAAGACCACATTGACCATCCACAGCCCAAGCACCATGGTGATCACCGATTCCGTTTCATACATCCAGCCGTCGCCGGAGCCGTACTGCTGGTTCAGCCGGTAGGCGATAAATCCCAGCAGCGCCGCTGCGCAGCACCATGGTGACGGGGTGGTAAACATCGCCTTCAGACGCGGATTAATAAAGGTCTGCGCCCCCAGCACAAAGAAGGGAAGATAGAACAGCGTCTGCATCACCACAAAGTTAAACAGACCATTGCTAAGCAGCGGCGGGTAAATCAGGAACAGCGATCGGCGGATCAGCGCGTAAAGCACCCCCAGCGCAAGGAAAATCATCGTTAGCTGGCCCATAGTGACAGTGTCACCAAAGGCTGAGGCGCCCCCTGCCGGGCGGCGCGTCAGCCATTTAAACAGCACCACGCCCAGCGAGGTCAGCACCACCAGCACCAGTAAAAACCACAGGTGGGAAATAAGCTCCCACGCCAGGGTGTTAAATTTGTCGTACCCGGAAAGGGTGTGCCAGTTTTCCGCCTTGCCGTTGACGTACTGCAGCATAATAAACTGCGGCAGCGTCAGCAGTGGGATAGCGGTCAGCAGCGGAATACCGACCCGTTCGACGCGCACTTTCCACCACTTTTTCAACGGGTAGCGCAGGAACAGCATGTAGGAGAAATAGCCGGAGATGACGAAAAAGACCTGCATCCGGAAGGCATGGATGAAGTCATTAAACAGCGTCAACCACCACGAGGGCTCAGCGCTGTTGACATGCCAGCTGTGGCTGGAATAGATCAGCGAAATGTGGAAAGGGATCCCCAGCAGCATCAGCCAGGCGCGGATGCTGTCGAAGAAATATTCACGCTGTACCGGAGTATTATTCATACGATTCACGACAATCTCAGATAATTCGTCTTATCACTCAAGATGATAACGCTTACATTATCAGCAACCCTACATGAACTCGGGGTACCTGTCTCCAGGATAAGCACGCAAAGTGCAAACGGGATAGCGAACTGTTTATTCCCTGCGCCGCTACGCTGAACAAAGCAGGGATTATGTTGTCGGATTGCCTGAGTTTCCATTAAAATAGATCGGATCGATTTAAGCACACAAAGGGGGAAGTGCTTACTTATATGAAACATAAACCACAGATGATGAAAATGCGTTGGTTAAGCGCAGCCGTAATGTTGTCCCTGTGTACTTCATCTGCATGGGCATTTAGCATTGATGACGTTGCAAAAGAGGCCAAAACGTTAGCCGGGAAAGGCTATGAAGCGCCGAAGAGTAACCTGCCCTCCGCTTTCCGCGACATGAAATACGCGGATTACCAGCAAATTCAGTTTAATCACGATAAAGCTTACTGGAATAACCAGAAAACCCCATTCAAGCTTGAATTTTACCATCAGGGTATGTACTTCGACACGCCGGTCACCATCAATGAAGTGACGGCCACCAGCGTGCGCAAAATTAAATATAGCCCGGACTATTTTAACTTTGGTAACGTTCAGCACGATAAAGACACGGTGAAAGACCTCGGTTTCGCCGGCTTCAAAGTACTGTATCCGATCAATAGCAAAGATAAGAACGATGAGATCGTCAGCATGCTCGGTGCCAGCTACTTCCGCGTGCTGGGTCAGGGTCAGGTTTACGGCCTGTCCGCGCGCGGCCTGGCTATCGATACCGCGCTGCCGTCCGGCGAAGAGTTCCCGCGTTTTCGCGAGTTCTGGATCGAGCGTCCTAAAGCCTCCGACAAACGTCTGACTATCTATGCGCTGCTGGACTCCCCGCGGGCAACCGGCACTTATCGCTTTGTCATCATGCCGGGACGCGACACCGTGGTAGATGTCCAGTCCAAAGTTTACCTGCGTGACAAAGTGGGCAAACTGGGCGTGGCGCCGCTGACCAGCATGTTCCTGTTCGGTTCCAACCAGCCTTCTCCGGCGCTTAACTATCGTCCGGCGCTACACGACTCCAATGGTCTGTCGATCCTGGCCGGTAACGGCGAGTGGATCTGGCGTCCGCTGAACAACCCGAAACACCTTGCCGTTAGCAGCTATGCGATGGAAAACCCGCAAGGGTTCGGCCTGCTGCAGCGCGGCCGTCAGTTCTCGCGCTTCGAGGATCTCGACGATCGTTATGACCTGCGTCCGAGCGCCTGGATCACCCCGAAAGGGGAGTGGGGCAAAGGGAAAATCGAACTGGTTGAAATCCCGACCAACGATGAAACCAACGATAACATCGTGACTTACTGGACGC
This sequence comes from Klebsiella pneumoniae, assembly GCF_000742135.1. Classification (GTDB taxonomy): domain Bacteria; phylum Pseudomonadota; class Gammaproteobacteria; order Enterobacterales; family Enterobacteriaceae; genus Klebsiella; species Klebsiella pneumoniae. The sequence continues at coordinate 1,693,472 of NZ_KN046818.1, forward strand.
CGGATCAGCTGCCGGAGCCGGGCAAGGAGATGAACTTCAAGTACACCATCACCTTCAGCCGCGATGAAGACAAGCTGCATGCGCCGGATAACGCTTACGTTATGCAGACCCGCCGCTCTACCGGCGACGTGAAGCAGTCGAACCTGATCCGCCAGCCGGACGGCACCATTGCTTTCATTGTCGACTTCACCGGCGCCGATATGAAAAAACTGCCGGCGGATACCCCGGTCGCCGCCCAGGCGAGTACCGGCGATAACGCTGAAATCGTTGAAAATACCGTGCGTTACAATCCGGTGACCAAAGGCTGGCGAATGATCCTGCGTTTGAAGGTGAAAGATCCGAAGAAAACGACGGAAATGCGCGCCGCGCTGGTTAACGGTGATGACACGTTGAGCGAAACCTGGAGCTATCAGCTGCCTGCCAATGAATAAGATAACAAAGTACATTGACGCATTGCCGCTGTCGGACGCCGAGAAATCGGCGCTGCCGGACACCAGCCTGCAGGCCGTTCATCAGGCCCTGGATGACGACCATCAGACCTTCGCCCGCGAAGACGACTCCCCGCTGGGGTCGGTCAAGGCACGGCTGGCGCATAGCTGGCCGGATTCGCTGTCTGGCGATCAGCTGGTGAAGGACGATGAAGGCCGTACTCAGCTGCATGCGATGCCTAAAGCCAAGCGCTCCTCAATGATCCCGGACCCGTGGCGTACCAACCCGGTCGGCCGCTTCTGGGACCGTCTGCGCGGACGCGATGTCACGCCGCGCTATCTCTCCCGTCTGACGCAAGAAGAGCGCGAGAGTGAGCAAAAATGGCGTACCGTCGGCACCATTCGTCGCTATATCCTGCTGCTGCTGACGCTGTCGCAGACCGTGGTAGCCACCTGGTATATGAAAACCATTCTGCCTTATCAGGGCTGGGCGCTGATCAACCCGGCCGACATGGTGGGGCAGAACCTGTGGATCTCGTTCATGCAGCTGCTGCCGTACGTGTTGCAGAGCGGCATTCTGATCCTCTTCGCGGTGCTGTTCTGCTGGGTTTCCGCCGGCTTCTGGACCGCGTTAATGGGCTTCCTGCAGCTATTGATCGGCCGCGATAAGTACAGTATTTCCGCCTCGACGGTCGGTGACGAACCGTTGAACCCGGCGCACCGTACGGCGCTGATAATGCCGATCTGTAACGAAGACGTTGACCGCGTTTTCGCCGGCCTGCGGGCGACCTGGGAGTCGGTGAAAGCGACCGGTAACGCCGCTCATTTCGACGTCTATATCCTCAGCGATAGCTATAACCCCGATATCTGTGTGGCTGAGCAAAAGGCGTGGATGGAGCTGATTGCCGAAGTGCAGGGCGAAGGGCAGATCTTCTACCGCCGCCGTCGTCGTCGAGTGAAGCGTAAGAGCGGCAACATCGATGACTTCTGCCGCCGCTGGGGCAGCCAGTATAGCTATATGGTGGTGCTGGACGCTGACTCGGTGATGACCGGTGAGTGTCTGAGCAGCCTGGTGCGCCTGATGGAAGCGAACCCGAATGCCGGGATCATTCAGTCTTCCCCGCGCGCCTCGGGCATGGACACGCTGTATGCGCGTTGCCAGCAGTTTGCCACCCGGGTGTACGGTCCGCTGTTTACGGCGGGTCTGCACTTCTGGCAGTTGGGGGAGTCCCACTACTGGGGCCACAACGCCATTATCCGCGTGAAGCCGTTCATTGAGCACTGCGCGCTGGCGCCGCTGCCGGGCGAGGGCAACTTTGCCGGCTCGATCCTGTCGCACGACTTCGTCGAAGCCGCGCTGATGCGCCGTGCCGGCTGGGGGGTGTGGATTGCCTACGATCTGCCGGGCTCCTATGAGGAGCTGCCGCCGAACCTGCTGGCCGAGCTGAAACGCGACCGTCGCTGGTGTCAGGGCAACCTGATGAACTTCCGCCTGTTCCTTGTCAGAGGGATGCACCCGGTTCACCGGGCGGTGTTCCTTACCGGCGTGATGTCCTACCTGTCGGCGCCGCTGTGGTTTATGTTCCTTGCCCTGTCGACGGCGTTGCAGGTGGTGCATGCCCTGACCGAACCGCAGTACTTCCTGCAGCCGCGTCAGCTGTTCCCGGTGTGGCCGCAGTGGCGGCCTGAGCTGGCCATCGCGCTGTTCGCCTCGACCATGGTGCTGCTGTTCCTGCCGAAGCTGCTGAGTATTATTCTGGTGTGGTGTAAAGGGCCGAAAGAGTACGGCGGATTTATCCGCGTCACGCTTTCACTGCTGCTGGAGGTCCTGTTCTCGGTCCTGCTGGCGCCGGTCCGTATGCTGTTCCACACCGTCTTCGTGGTCAGCGCCTTCCTCGGCTGGGAGGTGGTATGGAATTCGCCGCAGCGTGATGATGACTCCACGCCGTGGGGGGAAGCCTTTATGCGCCACGGCTCGCAGCTGCTGCTGGGGCTGGTGTGGGCGGTCGGGATGGCATGGCTGGATCTACGCTTCCTGTTCTGGCTAGCGCCGATTGTTGTCTCGCTGATCCTCTCGCCGTTCGTATCGGCGATTTCCAGCCGGGCGACAGTGGGCCTGCGCACCAAGCGCTGGAAGCTGTTCCTGATCCCGGAAGAGTATTCGCCGCCGCAGGTGCTCAAGGATACCGATGCGTACCTGACGATGAACCGTCAGCGTTCGCTGGACGATGGCTTTATGCACGCGGTGTTTAACCCGTCGTTTAACGCCCTCGCCACCGCAATGGCCACTGCGCGCCATCGTCAGGGTCATATCCTGGAGATCGCCCGCGAGCGCCATGTCGAGCAGGCGCTGAATGAAACGCCGGATAAGCTGAACCGCGATCGCCGACTGGTGCTGTTGAGCGACCCGGTAACCATGTCGCGTCTGCACTATCGCGTATGGGCCGCGCCGGAGAAATACTCTTCATGGGTGAACGCCTATCAGCAGTTGGCGCTTAACCCGCTGGCGCTGAAAACGAAATAAGCCGTACGTTAAGGAAAATACCGGCAGCGATGCCGGTATTTTTTATCTGAAATACGAGGATGTGGATGCGAATACTACCGATCATTGCCATGGCGCTGCTGCTCAGCGGCTGCGGCAGCATTATCAGCCGTACGGTGCCCGGGCAGGGGCATGGCAATCAATATTACCCGGGCGTACAGTGGGATGTTCGCGATTCGGCATGGCGCTATCTCACCATTCTCGACCTGCCGTTCTCGCTGGTATTTGATACGCTTCTGCTGCCTCTGGACGCCAGCCACGGACCCTATAACTGATTAACGCTCGTCCCACTCGTCGGCTGCCGTCTGCCCCTCTTCGGTGTCCAGCGAGGGCTCGAGCTGAAATTCGCCTTCATCCCATTCGTGGAGCGTATTTTCCTCCAGCCACTCCTGACGCAGCTCTATCTCATCATAATCCCCGTCGAAGACGCTCTGCGCGGCTTCGCCGCTGAGCATCGGGAGGCATTCGCCTTGTTCCTCTTCGTCAGCAAAAAATTCGGCCTGCCAGGCGATATCGCCATCCTGCAGCACATACTTTTGAATGTTGAGCTGCTCAACGTTGGCGCTCTCTTCATCGCTGTCAGGGTTGTTGGCGAGAAATTCTTCACGTGCTGCATCAATAGCTTCTTCAAGCGTGGCGTAGAACATCGAATCCTTTGGCATAGCGAATCTCCTGAGAAGAATATGAATTGAACACGATTCAATCTATAGAAGGCGGTACGCACGGCGTCAAGGGACAGAGCCCCTCTCGACGTTAATTTACTGAATGCGACGTATCCGCGGCTGGCCGACGCAGGCTGAGGGTGGAGTAGATCGCATTAAACAATACCACCCCTGCGGTGACCAGAAATACAGCGCGGAAGCCATAGTTAGCGGAAACCGACGCGCCAATCAGGGGGCCGGTAACGTTGCCAATATCGCGGAACGACTGGTTATAGCTGAAGATTCGCCCGGAGATCTGGCTGGTCGAGTTGTACACCAGCAGGGTTTGCACCGCCGGCAGCAGCGCGCCGTCCGCGGCGCCGAGCAGGAATCGCAGGATACCTAACTGCAGCGGGGTCTGAACGAACGACATCGGGATCAGGAGTAGCACCGAGATAATCAGCGCGACGATGAGGATTTTTTCCGGCCCGATGCGATCCCCCAGTTTGCCCAGCCGCGGGGCGCTCATCAGCGCGGCAATGCCCGGCACCGAGGCGATCATTCCGCTGATAAAGGCGATGTTACTGACGTTGCCCGCGAGATCGCGTACATAAAGCGTCAGGATCGGCGCAATGGAACCGGTGGCCACCTGGATTATCAGCGAGGTCACAAACAGGCTGAGCACCAGTTTGGGATTCTGCAGCGAGGAGAACACCTCTCTGGCACTGAGCATCTCTTTCCTGGCGATCGGCACAAAATTTTCGCGGATTAAAAACAGGGTAAACAAGAAACAGATAAATAGTACCGCCGCGGTCATAAAGAAGACGGTGCGCAATCCCCAGTGGTCGGCCAGGAAGCCACCTGCCAGCGGGCCGAGCAGGGCGCCGCTTACCGCGCCGGTAGACAGTGTCCCCAGCGCCCAGCCGCTTTTATGGCGCGGGATCTGGGTGGCGATCAGGGCGTTGGCGTTAGGAATAAAGCCGCCCAGCAGGCCGAGCAGTGCGCGCAGCAGCAGAAACTGCCAGATATTCTGCGCCATTCCCATCAGCATCATCACGATGGCCATCCCGAGGGCGGAACGCAGCAGCATGATTTTTCTCCCCTTGCGATCAGCAAGCCCCCCCCAGAACGGCGAGGCGATGGCGGAGAAAAGAAAGGTAATACTAAAGACCAGCCCGGACCACATGTTCAGGGCGCTATGCCCGGTGACGCCGAGCTGTTCGACGTAGAGTGGCAGAAAGGGCATGACCAGGCTGAAGGCGGCGCCGGTTAAAAAGCAGCCAAGCCAGGTCACGGTCAGGTTTCGTTTCCAGTTAATGGGGGTTTCAGCAGACGACATAGGGTTCCACTGGCCTGCGCGGCAGGTCAAATTAAGAGAAAATATGAGCCTGCTAATTATGCGCCTGAGAAATAGATGCCGCAATGGAGGAGAGCTTTTAAAGCTAAAGGAGAGCCTAAAGCCTGAGCGGCGAAGCTTCCCGGCCGGGATGAGCGCGGCCGGGAAAAGGGATCAGTAGCGGGAGGGCATGCCTTCGGGGCGGGTTTTGAAGCGACGATGGAGCCACATATACTGTTCCGGGGCCATCATGATGCACTGCTCAACGATCTTGTTCATCCACGCGGCGGTGGTTTCCGCGTCGTCCAGCGGCGGGGAACACTCTGGCGGCAGGATAATCAGTTCATAACCTTTACCGTCCGGTTTGCGGCGCGGGACGAAGGGCACGACGCAGGCTTTGGACATTTTCGCCAGCATCCAGGTGCCGGAGGTGGTCGCCGCCTGGTCGACCGCAAACAGTGGGGCAAAGACGCTGGCGGTCGGGCCGTAATCGTGATCCGGTGCGTACCACACCACTTCGCCTTTTTTCAGTGCCCGGATCATGCCTTTCAGATCCTTACGGTCAATCATATCCTTGTTGGAGCGCAAGCGGCCCCAGGTCTGCAGCCAGTCGATCACCGGGTTGTCGTTGGGGCGATAGACGCCAATCCCCGGCTCGTTCATACCGAACATCCGCGCTCCCATCTCGAGAGTGAGGAAATGAATACCGATCAGCAGAATGCCGCGCTGCTGCGCCTGCACATCGCGAATATGCTCAAAGCCGATGGTGTCGGTCCAGCGGGCGATACGGCGAACCGGCCAGAACCAGGCCATACCGGTCTCCATCAGCCCCATGCCCACCGATTCAAAGTTCATCACCACCATCCGCTGGCGTTCCTGCTCGCTTTTCTCGGGGAAGCAGAGCTCAAGGTTGCGATAGGCGATTTTCGCCCGGCGCTTCATAAAGCGCATGGCCAGACGGCCGATGGCGTTCCCGAGGCGGTAGATCAGCGGGTAGGGCAGTTGGACAACCAGCCACAGCAGGCCGATACCCAGCCACAGCAGCCAATAGCGCGGATGCAACAGCGCCGGAGAAAATTTAGGCAAATGAGTCATTTCATACCCGTATCAGTGAGCAACGTCTTATATTATCGCATTTTTTTACCGGCCAGCCAAAGGCGGCGACAGTCAGCTCGTTTTGTTAAGCGGGGCGCGACCGGGTGAGAGAAATGTAGCGTTAAATGTAGGGATGTAAATTAAACAGCTTTGCTATATTATGCCCGCCGTTTATTTCCTCATTTCTATGTCGAGCAGGTACACCATGCCAGTGTTACACAACCGCATTTCAAATGAGACGTTAAAGGCGCAAATGCTGGCTGAAACCGAGCCGCGCACGACGATCTCGTTCTATAAATATTTCACTATTGTCGACCCGCAGGCGACCCGTGATGCGCTGTGGGTTGCCTTAACCCAGCTGAAGGTCTTTGGCCGCATCTATCTGGCCCGGGAAGGGATCAACGCGCAAATCAGCGTGCCGCAAAGCAACGTTGAGGCTCTGCGTGAGTTTCTCTATGGCTTCGATCCGGCGCTGGCGGGGCTGCGTTTCAATATCGCTGTGGAGGACGATGGTAAGTCTTTCTGGGTGCTGCGCCTGAAAGTTCGCGATCGTATCGTCGCCGACGGCATCGACGATCCCTCGTTTGACGCCTCCAATGTGGGGGAGTATCTCAAGGCGGCGGAAGTCAACGCGATGCTTGACGATCCGGATGCCGTGTTTATCGATATGCGTAACCACTATGAATATGAGGTGGGCCATTTCGAAAACGCGCTGGAGATCCCGGCGGATACCTTCCGCGACCAGCTGCCGAAAGCCGTGGAAATGATGCAGGACCATAAAGACAAGAAAATTGTCATGTATTGCACCGGCGGCATTCGCTGTGAAAAAGCCAGCGCCTGGATGAAGCATAACGGCTTCAATAAGGTCTGGCACATCGAGGGTGGCATCATCGAGTACGCCCGTCGCGCCCGCGAGCAGGGGCTACCGGTGCGCTTCATTGGTAAAAACTTTGTCTTTGATGAGCGGATGGGCGAGCGGATCTCCAATGACGTTATCGCGCACTGTCATCAGTGCGGCGCGCCGTGCGACACCCATACTAACTGCCTGAACGATGGCTGCCATCTGCTGTTTATCCAGTGCCCGAGCTGCGCCGAGAAGTTTGCCGGCTGCTGTAGCGAAGCCTGCATGGAAGAGCATAAGCTACCGGAAGAGGAGCAGCGTAAGCTGCGCGCCGGGCGTGAAAACGGCAACAAAATCTTTAATAAATCCCGTGGCCGGCTGAATACCAAACTCGGGATCCTCGACCCGGAGCCGTCAGAAAAACCATAACCAGACGAGATCGATGATCGCCAGCAGCAGCCAGAGCGCCAGGTAGATCATAAAATGCTCGCGCACGTTGTTGACCAGCATATTAAACAGGCGACGCATAACCGCTCTCAATCACTAACGGCCTCAGCAGAGGCCGTTTCTTTACCCAACGGCAAAAGTGCCGCATTCCATTACGCGTTAAAGCGCGCCAGAGAAAAGGGGGCCAGATTGAAGCTCGATGCTTCGCCCTGAGCAAACTGACTGGCAATTTCGCCCAGCACCGGCGCAAACTTAAAGCCGTGGCCGCTCAGCCCGGTGATCAGCAGCGTGTCTGGCCTGCCTGGCAACGTATCGATAATAAAGTCCTCATCGACGGTATTGTCGTAGGTACAGGAGGCGCCGTGCAGGCAGCCGCCGATGCCAGGCAGGACGTTACGCAAAAACGGGAAGGATTCGGAACCATCGCTGGCGACAGCGCCAAACGCTACCCGTTCCTGCGGGGTGGAGATCGGCTGGCCGCCGTTATGCTTGCCAATTTTCAGTTCATTATCTTCCGCCGGGAAACCGTAATATTGCTCGCCATTGGGCAACTCGCCGGTGAAGGCCGGAAAGTGATTCTTGCTGCTGTAACGGCCATCGGCCTGGTACCAGGCGAACACCTTGCGTACCGGCTGGATAGGGAGGTCCGGAAGCAGGCGGGTGACCCAGGTGCCGGCGCTGACCAGCAGCTTTTTACCATGATATTCACCGTCGAGGGTATCGATGGTGATCCCGTCAGCATGGTGATGAATAGCCGAGACCGGACAGTTGAATAGCTGCGCGCAGCCTGCTTCCCGCGCCAGACGGATCCAGGTTTCGACGGCCAGTTCGCTGCGCAGTACGCCGGAAGCGGGTTCGAAAATCGCCCGATAGTCATCGGGGAGGCGTATCTCCGGCCAGCGCTGCATCACGGCCTGGGCATCCAGCTCTTCCACCTCAAGCTGGAACGCACGGGCGCTGGCGGCGACGTTGGCGAGAAAAGCGGAGCTGGCGGGGCCGAGGTTAATGACGCCGGTGCGTTCAAACACGGCTTCGCCACTGATCTCTGCCAGTTCATCCCATAGCTGCTGGGCACGCAGCACCAGCGGAACATATTTCTCACCTTCGCCATAGGCGTGACGGATAAGACGGCTGCTGCCGTGATGGCTGCCTTCCTGGTGAGGAGGTTGATGGGCATCGGTCATCAGAACATTGAGTCCGGCACGGCGCGCATAATAGCCAGCGGCGGCGCCGACGGAGCCGCTGCCAATAATGATAAGATCGTATTGCATGGTGAGTTCCGGGTAATTGCCTTGTTAGCAGGGTAATTAACTCCCTGTGCTTATACAAGCCCGAAAATAATTCAGGCACCCGCAGGTGCCTGTTAAGTTTAATGTTAAGTCATTCGCAAGCCGCGTTAATGTCGGCGATACTCGTTTTCCTGGTATTCGCCAGATTCAATCTTCGCAATGCCTGCTTCCAGGATTGAAATAAACTGACGTGCGACGTCCGTCGTTAGCCATAGCGTCTGGCCGATCTCAGCATCATTACTGTTTTCTTGAGTGGGGTTCTGGTAGTGCAGGCGCAACATCAGCGCATCGTAGCTATCAACGGTGCTGATGTCCCATCCAACGAGGGGATGGGTCTGAATGACTTCATTATTTTTTTCCATCATAACCCCTTATTCATATGTTAAAAGACAACAATTCTCGAGGTTTAATGCATATTTTTTGAAGCAAGTTAATTATATCAGGGATCAAGAATAAACTCGAGAAATTAAATGAAAGGCAGCATGATTTTCTTCTTTTGCCGCTTTTTTACTCAAGATAAGCGCGTAAAATGGCCACTTTAGTCGATATTGAGCAGAATAATCAGGACTATTCTGAACAGAAGAGGGGATAAAAAAAGCCGGGGCGACCCGGCAAAAAAAGCACAATGAGGGAGCAAACCAGAGTAACTGGATCCCGCCATGCTTCAGGAGAGATCGTGGACAAACCAGTCGTCCGCGCTTTCCCATGTTTCCTGCAGGATTTCGCTTATCCGGTCTTTGTCTTCTTTCAGGGCGCCAAACACCGAGAGCTGATTACCGGTGGCGTAGCGGACGCTCACCTGGCTATCGATGGCCGGGAATTGCTCGGCGATACGGCGAGAGAGTTCGTTATTCAGCGCTTCCAGCGCGCCGTTAGGTAAGGCGGTCGTTTTGGCGATAGACACTTCAATGCGCATAATTGCCCCCTGCGTTTGATACTGGTTATTTATACAGTATCTGGTTGGCGTTGACAACAGGGGGCTGCGTTTTTATTTCTTCACGGTCCAGCGAACGGTTTCACCCGCCAGGAAGGGCACCAGGGTGTCATTAGGCAGGGCAATGCTGTCCACAACGGTCGTCTCTTCACGCACCAGTTCAACGTAGCTCTCATTGACCGGCAGACCGTAGAAGCGCGGGCCGTTCAGCGAGCAGAAAGCCTCAAAGTGCTGCAGAGCGTTCATTTCTTCAAACACCGTGGCGTAGCTGCCGAGGGCGGTCGGGGCGTTAAAGCAGCCGGCGCAGCCACAGCTGGCTTCCTTACGGTGGCGGGCGTGCGGTGCGGAGTCGGTGCCGAGGAAGGCGCGGCTGAAGCCGCTGGCGACCAGCTCCCGCAGAGCCTGCTGATGAATATTGCGTTTAAGTACCGGCAGACAGTACAGGTGAGGGCGAATGCCGCCCACCAGCATATGGTTGCGGTTGAACATCAGATGCTGCGGGGTGATGGTAGCAGCCAGCAGTTCGTTACCGTCACGCACGTACTCGGCGGCGTCTTTGGTGGTGATATGTTCAAAAACCACTTTCAGGCCGGGCAGGCGCTGGCGCAGGGGCTCCATCACCGTCTCAATAAAGCGCGCTTCACGATCGAAAATATCAATCTCGGCGTGAGTGACTTCGCCGTGAACGAGCAACGGCATCCCCAGTTTTTCCATCCGCTCCAGCACTGGCATAATGGCGTCGGTGCTGGTGACGCCGTGGCTGGAGTTAGTGGTGGCATTGGCCGGGTAGAGCTTGGCGGCGGTGAACACCCCTTCGTTAAAGCCGCGTTCCAGCTCCGCTGGGTCGAGAGAGTCTGTCAGATAGCAGGTCATCAGCGGGGTAAAATCATGCCCGGCCGGCACGGCGTCCATAATGCGCTGGCGGTAAGCGATAGCCGCCGCGACGGTGGTGACAGGCGGCACCAGATTCGGCATCACGATCGCCCGGCCATAAAACTCACTGGTATAAGGCACGACGGTTTTCAGCATATCGTCATCGCGCAGATGGATATGCCAGTCGTCTGGGCGGCGGATTTTCAATACCTGGGATTGTGCTGTCATGGAAGGCTCCGGCTAATAGGTTCAGTCATCAGGGCTGTTTTTTGCCAGGCACTAAGGATAAGCGTAAACGTTTTCCTTTGCACTCATTTCCGTAAAAAATTCAGGGCGCCGTAGCGCCCTGGAGATTAATTGGTAAAGGGGATGACAATCTCGCCTGGCTTCACCTCTATACCTTTGGCGTATTTCTTCGCCAGCGCTTCGCCGGTGCTGGCGTCCTCACGCAGGACATAAGCCGGCTGCTGGCTGAAGTAGCTGCGCAGAGACTGATTCAGGTAGGGGAGCAGGGCCTGAATAACCGACTGCAGCTTCTCCGGCGCCACTTTGGCATCGACCACTTCCATTTCCTGCAGGAAGATGGCGCCTTTCTCTCGGTCAAAGGTTGGCAGCGCTTTGAGCTTCAGATCGATCGTCGCTTTCTGCGTGCCGAACAGGGAGTTAAGATCGACGTTGGCGATCCCGCTCAGGGTGACTTTGCCCGGCTCCTCGCGCCCGATAGCGCTGGTCAGGTTCTGCAGTTCGATATGGGCGTCGGCAACGCCTTTCAGACCAATATCTTTGGCGAAATGGTTTCGCTTCTGCAGGGCCTGGTTAATCTCTTGCTCGCTTACCGTGTATTGGGTCAGCTGATTACAGCCACTCAGCAGGCCGCTGACAATTAGCGCGGCGGCGATCAATATCTTTTTCATGGGGTTCCTCAAGCTCATACCTTCCTTCATCCTGACACAAAGCATCATGACCTGTCAGCACCCATCGCGCCAGCAGAATAGGCTGAAAGCAGGAGAAACCGCCGCCGCGCGCATCAGGTGCGCGGCTCCAGCATACCGGAGGCAGAGCGTTTCGGACTGAATTGCCACCATAGCGCCAGGAAGGTGATAACCCCGATGGCGCCGAGCATCAGCCACGGCAGTTCGGGCTGGCCGACGGCTTTCCCGGCATCAAACAGCCAGCCGCCGCCCGCGTAACCCAGCGCGCCGCCGAAGGCGAGCCCCAGACGGCTGAAACCCATATAGCTGCCACGCGCCCGGGCGTCCGCCAGCGAAGCGCCCAGCGTCTCGCGGGCGGGTTCGGCAATGATAGAGCCGATGTAAAACAGGCAAATCAGGGTAAACAGCTGCTGTAAACTGCTGGTCATCCCGATGGGGAGCATGGCCAGGGTCATCACCAGCAGACCGGCCATCAGCCGGTGCTCAAGGCGGAAGCGTTTTTCGCTCCAACGGGCAATAGGATAGAGCAGGGTGAGCGAAATGGTGGCTTCGATGGCGTACATCCATTTCACGGCGGCCGGCGAGCCGGCGATGTCATTCACCATGATCGGCAGCATCAGCATCACCTGCACCGCCAGCATATAATAGCCGGTCAGCGTCAGGACATAGGTGACGAAGCGTTTGTCCCGCAGCACCCGGCCCAGACCCTCGCGAATCGGCGTTTTCACCGTCGAGAGCTTCCATGCCGGCAGATACCAGGCGTTAAACGCGGCGCAGGCGATAAACAGCGCGGCGCCGGCGCTGCACACCAGGCGAAAATCATACTGCAGCAGCCAGCTGCCCAGCAGCGCGCCAATCACCGCGCCGGCGCTATCCTGCATCATCAGGATGGAGAAAAAGCGGCCGCGCTGATGCGGACGCACCAGCTTAACCACCAGCGCCGCCCGCGGCGGATCGAACAGTGTACCGCCGAGTCCGGAGAGTATGCACGAGAACCACAGCACCCACGGCTCATGGGCGACGGCCATCGCCGCGAAACCGCCGGCACGCATCAGCATGCCGGTGACGATCATCGGTTTCGCGCCGAAGCGGTCGGCGATGGCGCCGCCAAAGATGCCTAATCCCTGCTGTACCAGCTGGCGCAGGCCGAGCGCAATGCCGACCATCAGCGCTGCCCAGCCCATCTGATCGACAAAGCGGATGGAAATCAGCGGAAAAACGACAAAAAAGCCCAGCACGACCAGCATGTTATCGACTAACAGGAAATATTTACCCAGGCTCCTTGCCTGCGAGACGCGGGACATTTCCCCTCCAGGGAAAAATAGAGATAAGCGAGGATATTCTGCGGGCAATCTGCTGCTTTTCCCAGCACCCTTGCGACAATATTTTTTTATCAAAAAGCAAGATCGATTGAGCCTATTCATCGAAAAGAGGAGATGGCGCAGAAAATGGTATGTTGCTGTTTTCACACTATCGTGCAGGAAAGGTATAGTGATGAAAGCAAGAGTGAAGTCAGGGGGACTGAAAAAGGAAATGTTTGGCTATCGCAGTAACGTGCCGAAGGTGCGTTTGACGACGGACCGGCTGGTGGTGCGCCTGGTTCACGATCGTGACGCCTGGCGTCTGGCCGATTATTACGCCGAAAATAAAGCGTTCTTAAAACCCTGGGAGCCGGTTCGTGACGACAGCCACTGCTATCCCTCCGGATGGCAGGCGCGTCTGTCGATGATCGCTGAGTTTCATAAGCAGGGGTCAGCTTTTTATTTCGCGCTGCTCGACCCTGAGGAAAAAGAGATCATCGGTGTGGCGAATTTCTCCAACGTGGTGCGCGGATCTTTCCATGCCTGTTATCTTGGCTATTCCATTGGCGAGAAGTGGCAGGGGCAGGGGCTGATGTTTGAAGCGCTGACGTCGGCGATTCGCTATATGCAGCGCACGCAGCATATTCATCGCATTATGGCCAACTACATGCCGCATAATCAGCGCAGCGGCGCGCTGCTGGCGCGGTTGGGGTTTGAAAAAGAGGGTTACGCCAAAGATTATCTGCTGATTGACGGGCAGTGGCGTGACCATGTACTGACGGCGCTAACGACGCCGGACTGGTCTGCGGGACGTTAAGGAGAGAGGATGAAATATCAGTTAACTGCGCATGAAGCGCGCGTCATTGGCTGCCTGCTGGAAAAGCAGGTCACCACCCCCGAGCAGTATCCGCTGTCGGTAAATGCTGTGGTGACCGCCTGCAATCAGAAAACCAACCGCGAGCCAGTGATGTCGCTGAGCGAAGGCGAGGTCCAGGCCCTGCTGGATACGCTGGTGAAACGGCACTATCTGCGCACGGTCAGCGGATTCGGTAATCGCGTCACCAAGTATGAACAGCGCTTTTGCAACTTCGAATTTGGCGATCTGAAGCTTAGCGCCGGCGAGGTCGCGGTGGTCACGACGCTGCTGCTGCGCGGTGCTCAGACGCCGGGCGAATTACGCAGCCGGGCGCAGCGGATGTATGAGTTCAGCGATATGGCGGAAGTGGAAAGCGTGCTGGAAGGGCTGACGACGCGCGAAGATGGCCCCTTCGTCGCCCGGTTGCCCCGGGAGCCGGGAAAACGGGAAAGCCGCTATATGCATCTGTTTTGCGACGATATGGACACGCTGATCACCACAGTGGAAGCTCTCGCGCCGCTGGACGATGACGGCGATCTGCGCGCCAGGGTTGAAGCGCTGGAGGGCGAGGTGGCGGAGCTGAAAGCGCGCCTCGATTCGCTGTTACACCATCTGGGAGACTAAAACGTGGGGACAAGATTGCGCATTGGGGTGGTCGGCTTAGGCAGCATTGCGCAGAAAGCGTGGCTGCCGGTGCTGGGGGCGGCGGAAAGCTGGACGCTGCAGGCGGCCTGGTCGCCGGGTAAAGAGAAGGCGCTACGGATCTGCGAAACCTGGCGGATGCCATACGCTGATTCCCTCGATGCCCTGGCGGCACAGTGCGATGCGGTCTTTGTCCATACCTCGACGGCTTCACATTATGAAGTAGTGAATCACTTACTGAATGCCGGGGTTCATGTTTGTGTGGATAAACCATTGGCGGACAAGCTGAGTGAGGCGGAGACGCTGGTCGAGCTGGCGGCGCGACGTCGACTGACGTTGATGGTCGGTTTCAATCGCCGCTTCGCGCCGCTCTATCGGGAGCTGAAGGGGCGGCTGGGCGAGGCGGCCTCGCTGCGGATGGATAAACACCGTAGCGATAGCGTCGGCAACGATCTGCGCTTTACGCTGCTTGATGACTATCTGCATGTGGTGGATACCGCGCTATGGCTGGCCGACGGTCAGGCGCGTCTGCGCGGCGGCGCGCTGAAGATCACCCCGCAGGGCGAAATGCTCTATGCCGAACATCAGTTCAGTTCGCCCCGGCTGCAGGTCACCACCAGCATGCATCGTCGCGCAGGCAGCCAGCGCGAGTGGGTGCAGGCGGTCACGGATGGCGGGCTATATGCCGTCAGCGAGATGCGCGAATGGCAGGAGGAGTGCGGTCATGGCGTGGTCCAGCGCCCGGTTGCCGGCTGGCAAACCACCCTTGAGCAGCGCGGCTTTGTCGGCTGCGCGCGCCATTTTATCGAATGCGTGCAAAATCAGACAGTTCCTGAAACTGCAGGCGAACAGGCGCTGCTGGCTCAGCGGATCGTTGAGAAACTGTGGCGCGACGCCATTAGCGAATAATCCATTGTAACAACTGACAGTAGTAATTCATGTTGAACCCGGTAGACTATCGCCACTTTCCAGCGCCCGCATTTGCGGGCGTTTTACTCCAGGGTTTGGAATAACAGCGTAATGAACCTTTTAAAATCACTGGCGGCAGTCAGTTCGATGACCATGTTTTCGCGCGTGCTGGGCTTTGCCCGCGATGCGATTGTGGCGCGTATTTTTGGCGCCGGGATGGCGACTGATGCCTTTTTTGTCGCCTTCAAACTGCCTAACCTGCTGCGGCGTATTTTTGCCGAAGGCGCCTTCTCACAGGCGTTTGTGCCGATCCTTGCCGAATATAAAAGCAAGCAGGGCGAAGATGCCACCCGCGTGTTTGTCTCATACGTCTCCGGGCTGCTGACCCTGGCCCTGGCTATCGTTACCGTTATCGGGATGCTGGCGGCGCCGTGGGTAATCACCATTACTGCGCCCGGCTTTGCCGATACCGCCGATAAGTTTGCGCTAACCACCCAGCTGCTGCGTATTACCTTTCCCTATATTTTGCTGATCTCCCTGGCTTCGCTGGTGGGGGCGATCCTCAATACCTGGAACCGCTTCTCGGTGCCGGCCTTTGCGCCGACGTTCCTCAACGTCAGTATGATTGGCTTTGCGCTGTTTGCCGCGCCATATTTCCATCCGCCGGTGCTGGCGCTGGCCTGGGCGGTGACGGTCGGCGGCGTGCTGCAGCTGGCTTACCAGCTGCCGCATCTGAAGAAGATTGGCATGCTGGTCCTGCCGCGAATTAATCTGAAAGATGCCGGCGCGATGCGGGTGGTGAAGCAGATGGGACCGGCGATCCTTGGCGTGTCGGTAAGCCAGATCTCCCTTATCATCAATACCATTTTCGCCTCATTCCTCGTGTCGGGCTCGGTGTCGTGGATGTATTATGCCGACCGCCTGATGGAGTTTCCCTCCGGCGTGCTGGGCGTGGCGCTCGGCACTATCCTGCTGCCATCGCTGTCAAAAAGCTTCGCCAGCGGTAACCATGACGAGTATTGCCGGCTGATGGACTGGGGACTGCGTCTCTGTTTTCTGCTGGCGCTGCCGAGCGCGGTGGCGCTGGGGATCCTCGCCAAACCGCTGACCGTGGCTCTGTTCCAGTACGGCAAATTCAGCGCCTTTGACGCGGCGATGACCCAGCGCGCGCTGGTGGCTTATTCCGTGGGGCTGATGGGCCTTATCGTGGTGAAAGTGCTGGCGCCGGGCTTCTATTCCCGTCAGGACATCAAGACCCCGGTCAAGATTGCTATTATCACCCTGATTATGACCCAGGTAATGAACCTGGCGTTTATCGGCCCGCTGAAGCATGCGGGTCTGTCGCTGTCCATCGGCCTGGCGGCCTGCCTGAACGCCGCGCTGCTCTACTGGCAGCTGCGTAAACAGAAAATTTTCACCCCGCAGCCAGGCTGGTTGGCCTTCCTGCTGCGTCTGATTATTGCAGTGCTGGTTATGGCCGCGGCGCTGCTGGGCGTCATGCATCTCATGCCTGAGTGGTCGCTGGGGACGATGCCGTTCCGTCTGATGCGTTTGCTGGCGGTGGTTATCGCCGGGGTGGTAGCCTATTTCGCCACGCTGCTGGTGCTGGGCTTCCGCGTGAAAGAGTTTGTCCGTCGCACGGCGTAAGCGGTTGTGAGGGTAGAAAAACCCCGCTTCGCCTCAGGCGAAGCGGGGTTTTTTTTATGATGCGCTGCGTTCGGCAGCGAGGATGCGGGCATTCTCCAGCAGGCGGATCGCCAGGGCTAGCGCGCCAGTGATCACTGCCAGCGTGACCACTCCGTTCCAGCCGGCCAGCACGTACAGCTTACTGCCCAGCACCGATCCCAGCGACATCCCGATAAACACCACGGTGAACAGCAGGGCGTTGAGGCGGCCGCGGGCCTGTGGCTCAAGGCCATATACCAGGTTCTGATGCGCCACCAGGCTTGACTGCAGGCCAAGGTCAAAGCCAATCGCCGACAGGGCAATCAGCGCCAACTGAGCGTGCACTGGCAGCAGCGGCAGCACAAACATCAGGGCAAAGGAGAGGGTGACCAGCGCCGCACCCATCTGTGTCACCTTACCGGCGCCAAATTTATCGGCCAGACCGCCGGCAAGCGGCGCGGCCAGCGCCCCGGCGGCCCCGGCGATACCGAAACCGCCCGCTACTGCGCTGCCCATGTGATAGTGTTCGGAGAGCATCACCGCCAGCGTCGACCAGAAGGCGCTAAAGGCGATGGAGAGCGCGCCCTGAGCTAGCGCGGCGCGGCGTAATGCCGGGTAACGCTGCCACAGATGCGCCATCGAGGCCATCAGCTGCGGATAGCTCAGCGTCGAGTGCACAGCGAAGCGCGGCAGGACGCGCCACATTACCAGGCCAATCAGCGCGACGCTGACCGCCGCCGCCTGATACATCACCCGCCAGCCGAATACGGCGCCCACCACGCCGCTGACCGTCCGGGAGAGCAGGATCCCCAGCAGCAGCCCGGTCATCACGGTGCCCACCATTTTTCCCTGCTTGCCCGCCGGGGCGAGGATCGCCGCCGCCGGGACGATATCCTGCGCCATGGTCGCCGCCATACCGATCAGCAGACTGACCACCAGCAGTGAGCTGAGCTGGCCGGTGAGGCTGCACAGGAGCAGCAGGAGCGCCAGCAGCGCGCTTTTCACCAGGATCAGCCGGCGGCGATCGTGGCGGTCGCCGAGCGGGAGCAGGAACAGAATGCCGAGCGCATAACCCGCCTGCGTCAGGGTAGGGACCAGACCCATACCTTCTACAGTCAGGTGGAGATTGGCGCCCATCAACGGCAGCAGCGGCTGCGCGTAGTAAATAGAGGCGACGCTAAAGCCGGCGCCGAGTGCGAGAATGAAGATAATCCAGCCTGCGTCGCGGGTGGAAAGGGAAGTCGGTGTCATGTTCAATGCCTCATAGATGCGATGGGGCTATTTTTCCCTGAACGCGACTGGCGCGGTAGCCGGGCTGGTGGTAAAACGGTTATACGTAGTACGTATAGGCAAAAGGAAAATGAAAAGACAAGAGCGTATAGACCGCATTGAGCTGATGCGCACCTATATCCGCATCGTAGAGGCCGGATCGCTCTCCGCCGCCGCAGGGCAGATGGACACTACCCAGGCGACCGTCAGCCGCCGCCTGCAGTCCCTTGAAGGGCTGCTGGGGGTTAAGCTGATCCTGCGCACCACCCATGCGATGAAGCTCACTGACGATGGCGAACGCTGTTATCGTCACGCCCGTCAGGTGGTGGACGCCTGGCTGGCGCTGGAGGATGACCTGCGTATTGCCGACGATCGGCCGGTGGGCGTTCTGCGAGTGCGGGCGCCCCACGCGTTTGGCCAGCAGCAGCTGCTGGCGCCGCTGGTGGCATTTCTACAGCGCCATCCGCAGCTGTCGGTGGAGTGGATGCTAAACGATAATACCGTCGACTTCCTCAGCGATAATATCGACTGCGCTATTCGCGTGGGGGCGGAGGTGGATCCAGCAACGGTATCCGTACTGCTGGCGGAAGTGCCGCGCTGCGTAGTGGCTTCTCCTGAGCTGCTGGCGAAGTATCCGCCGTTAACCTCGCTGGAGGCGTTATCGGGCCTGCCATGGATCGCCATTAATACCTTTTATCAGCATGAGGTACGGCTCAGGCATCAGGCAAGCGGGCAGATTGTCTCTACAGCGATTACTCCCTGTCTGAGCACTGACAGTCTTTACGTCGCGCGCAACACCGCGCTGGCGGGGCTGGGGGTGGCGATGGTGTCCAGCTGGACGGTCGTGGAGGATATTGCCGCCGGACGGCTGATTGAGCTGTTCCCGCAGTGGCGACCCGCCTCGCTGCCGGTTCATCTGGTTTATCCCTGGGCGCGCTATTACCCGACACGCCTGCGTAAGTTCCTCGACCTGATGCGGGAGATCATGCCGGATCTCGCCGGGATGCAGCGTCCGCAAAGCGCATAAAAAAACCGGCCAAAGGCCGGTTTTTTTATTAAGCACGCTTATTCGACGGGCTGTGGGCGAGTCGGTTCAGCGGCGGCTTTATGGGTCGCGCTATGACCACCGGCGGCGCCTTTACCTTCAAAGGCGAACGGCGGGCGCACCCAGGTGCTGTGACGCGGTGCTTCCGGGACATAGTCCGGAGCTGGCGCACGGGTCATTGGCGCGGTGGCATGGCGATGACCCGCCACTACGACCGGCTTGCTCACCGGGGGCTCGGCTTTGACCGGTTCGGCAGGGGCCGCTTCGATCACTGGCGCTTGCTCCACGGTTTCTGCGGCCGGGGCGATGGTTTCCACTGGCGCTGCAACGACAGGCGTCGTTTCCACCGCTTCAGGTTCTACCACCACCGGCTCGGCGTCGAGCGTCACTGGCGCGATAGCCTGAGGCGCTTCGACAGCCGGTGCTTCGGTGACCGGCTCCTGAGGCGCTGGCTCGACGGCTGCTGGCGCGGCAACTTCCGCAGCATCAACGACCAGCGGCTCGGCGGCCGCTACCGGCTCGACGACTACCGGCTCAGCGGTTGCTGGTTCCATGGTAGCCGGCTCGACGGTGACCGGAGCAGCGGTAACGGTTTCAACGACGGCAACCGGGGCCGCTACGGCCTCGACAGTTTTCGCGACGCTGGCTTCCTGAACCTGAACCTCTTCCGGCTGCTGATCCTGCGGACGAACCACCGGGTAGCGGATCCAGACTTTACCGGAAGCCATCTCCGGCGATGCGCAGGCTACGGTCAGCGGCATAGGCGACTGGGTCGGATAGCGTTCGTCACGATAGCGACGACGACGCTGACCGCTGACGCGCAGGTGACGCGGGGAGCGACGTGAGCGACGCGGCATACCGTTCGCTTCACGGGATTCGCCATTTTCGTCCTGGTCCGCCACGCTCTCCACCCCTGCCGGCAGCTCGGCTTTCACCGGCTCGCTGTGCGGAGCGATAACTTCAGCCACTACGGCTTCTGGCACGATCTCGGCAACTGGCTCGACGACAGCGGACTCAACGCGCACTTTCTGTGCCAGCTGGCGCGGTTTACGACGCGGCAGAGTTTGTACACGCTCTTCCTGCTTCGTCTCCTGCACAACCGGCTCTTCGCGAGTCTGCGCTTTGGCTTCCTGCTGCGCCTGACGTTTGTCGTCATTGCGGCGGCGGGTGCGTTCGCGGCGCGGCTGCTGCTCGTCACGGGATTTCGCTTTCTCCGCGTCGTCGCCTGAGGATTGGCGAACATCACGGGCTTCCACGTTCTGCGACGGCTTCTCGCGACGGTTGCGACGGTTCTCTTCACGCGATTCGCGCGGTTCACGGCCCTCGGCATTGTCCGCACGGGTGTCGCGATTGTCACGGTTATCGCGGTTGTCACGATTGTCGCGGTTATCACGGCGGTCGTTGCGGTCGCGGCGGTTGTTGGCGCGCGGTTTACGACGCTCCTGCTGACGCTCCGGTTTTTCTTCCGCTTTCTTCTCGACCTGAACTTCAGCCGGTTTGGCCTCTTCGGCGCCAGAGAAGATATTCTTCAGCGCGCTGAAGAAGCGTGAGAGCAGGCCAGGCTGCGCCGGTGCGGCGGCCGCGACCGGTGCCGCTGCGGCGACAGGCGCGGCGGCAGGCTCTTCGAGCATCGGGGCTGGCGGCGCATCTGGCATGACAAAAGCGGCCAGGGCCGGCTGTTCCGGACGTTTCCGCTCCGCCGGCTCATCGTCGCCTGGCAGCGCCATCTCTTCTTCATGCAGCTTCGGCAGCAGATAGCTCAGCGTTGAGGTTTCTTCACCTTTGCGCACGCGCAGGACGGAGTAGTGCGGCGTTTGCATTTCGTCGTTTGGCACGATAATAACGCGCACATCGCCCTGACGGGATTCGATAGCGCTCACTGCGGCACGTTTTTCGTTCAGCAGATAGGAGGCGATCGGTACCGGAACAATGGCGTGGACTTCTTTGGTATTCTCTTTCAGCGCTTCTTCTTCGATCAGACGCAGAATAGAGAGCGACAGCGATTCGTTATCACGCACGGTGCCGGTGCCGGAGCAGCGCGGGCAGACGTGGTGGCTGGACTCGCCCAGCGACGGGCTCAGGCGCTGACGGGACATCTCCAGCAGGCCGAAGCGCGAAATATGGCTGATCTGAATGCGCGCCCGGTCCTGACGGACGGCTTCGCGCAGACGATTCTCCACGGCGCGCTGGTGGCGAACCGGGGTCATATCGATGAAGTCGATAACGATCAGGCCGCCGAGGTCGCGCAGACGCAGCTGGCGGGCAATTTCGTCAGCCGCTTCGAGGTTGGTATTGAAGGCTGTCTCTTCGATATCGCCGCCGCGGGTGGCGCGGGCGGAGTTGATATCGATCGCGGTCAGCGCTTCGGTGCTATCGATAACGATAGACCCGCCGGAAGGCAGGCGCACTTCGCGCTGGAAGGCGGACTCAATTTGCGATTCGATCTGATAATGGCTGAACAGCGGGATTTCACCGGTGTACAGTTTGATTTTGCTGCTGAAATCCGGACGACCCAGCGCGGCGATATGCTGGCGCGCCAGCTCAAGCACTTTCGGGTTATCGATCAGGATTTCGCCGATGTCCTGGCGCAGGTAGTCACGGAAGGCGCGGACAATGACGTTGCTTTCCTGGTGGATCAGGAACGGCGCCGGACGGCTTTCCGCGGCTTTCTGAATCGCTTCCCAGTGCTTCAGGCGGAAGCTCAGGTCCCACTGCAGGGCTTCGGCGGATTTGCCGACGCCAGCGGTGCGAACGATCAGGCCCATGCCGTCCGGAAGCTCCAGGCTCGCCAGCGCTTCTTTCAGTTCGGTACGGTCGTCGCCCTCGATACGGCGGGAAATTCCCCCGGCGCGCGGGTTGTTCGGCATCAGTACCAGATAGCTGCCCGCCAGGCTGATAAAGGTGGTGAGCGCAGCGCCTTTGTTGCCGCGTTCTTCTTTATCAATCTGCACGATAACTTCCTGACCTTCCCGCAGTACGTCTTTGATATTAGGACGACCATGCGCATTGTAGTTGGCGGGGAAGTATTCGCGGGCGATTTCTTTGAGGGGGAGGAAACCATGACGCTCGGCGCCGTAATCAACAAACGCGGCTTCAAGGCTGGGTTCAATGCGGGTGATTTTGCCTTTGTAGATGTTCGCTTTTTTCTGTTCGTGCCCGGGGCTTTCGATATCCAGGTCGTACAGGCGCTGCCCATCAACAAGGGCGACGCGCAACTCTTCCTGCTGAGTTGCGTTGATTAACATTCTTTTCATCGTAACTTACTCATTATTCTTACATTGACGACTAAGCTGCGGGCAGAGTAATGCCTTTCCGGGGGAAAACCGATGGCCTCGTGTCTGGTTCACGTCGCCAACCTCACGGTTGTCGCGCGCTTAAGAGGCGCAGAGTGTCGGTCGCCTGTGTTTCAAACGGAAACACAGCGCAATTATTCAGGGGAACAGCCTGGGATGTATCACCAGAGAATATTCCATTTATACTCGTCGTCTTTCGCGTTGCAGGCATGGTGGCTTAACCTGCTCACCTCGATCTGGCGATCCAGATGAGCTCCCGGGAGTCCCGGAGTTGACGCCTTCCTGCGACTTGAAATCCATAGAGCCTGTACCGGTAAGGACTGCAACCCGCAGCCCGCTAACTGTCTGAAAGATCACAACGTCTTACGCCATTGCTGCGTGGGCGATCGGTCAGACAAAATTGGTCATTCCGCTAATGTCTTGTTCTAACAAGATGCAATACGGAAAACGGTCTCATTATTCCATTGCTAACCTTGTTATAGCAAGTTGACTTTCACCTTTTATCACCCGGTTACTCACAGTTTTATCACCTGCCCATACAGATTGTTCTAATAACAAACAAAATGGCGGTCAGGTAAACCGTGAAAACAGGATAATGATAAATATAAGCATATAAAAATGAGTGGCGCTAATGCGTCCGGCTATTTAGAATCGCGCACCATGAAAACTGAGACCCCAACCGTAAAAATGGTTGCCATTGCTGCTGATGAAGCGGGGCAACGTATCGACAACTTTTTGCGTACGCAATTGAAAGGCGTACCGAAGAGCATGATTTATCGCATCCTGCGTAAAGGCGAGGTGCGGGTAAACAAAAAGCGCGTGAAGCCGGAGTATAAGCTGGAAGCGGGCGATGAAGTCCGTATCCCGCCGGTACGCGTGGCGGAGCGTGAAGAAGAGGCGGTATCGCCGCACCTGCAGAAAGTGGCCGCGCTCTCTGAGGTGATCCTCTATGAAGACGATCATATTCTGGTGCTCAATAAGCCTTCTGGTACTGCGGTACACGGCGGCAGCGGCCTGAGCTTCGGCGTGATTGAAGGGCTCCGTGCCCTGCGCCCGGAGGCGCGCTTCCTTGAGCTGGTGCATCGTCTCGACCGGGATACCTCCGGCGTGCTGCTGGTGGCGAAAAAGCGCTCAGCGCTGCGTTCGCTGCACGAGCAACTGCGCGATAAAGGCATGCAGAAAGATTATCTGGCGCTGGTGCGCGGCCAGTGGCAGTCGCATACCAAAGTGGTCCAGGCCCCGCTGTTGAAGAATATTCTGCAGAGCGGGGAGCGCATCGTTCGCGTGAGTCAGGAAGGCAAGCCGTCGGAGACGCGCTTTAAAGTGGAAGAGCGTTACGAATTCGCCACGCTGGTGCGCTGCAGCCCGGTCACCGGCCGCACGCATCAGATCCGCGTTCATACCCAGTATGCCGGCCATCCTATCGCTTTTGACGACCGCTATGGCGACCGCGAGTTCGACAAGCAGCTGTCCGCTACCGGCTTAAACCGCCTGTTCCTGCACGCGGCGGCGCTGAAGTTTACCCACCCGGGGAGCGGGGAGGTGATGCGCGTTGAGGCGCCGCTGGACAACCAGCTGAAGCACTGTTTACAGGTGCTACGGAAGAGCAAATAAGCGCAACGGCGGAATCAGTTCCGCCGTTTTTTTGCCTCAGCCTAACAGCGGGTTGTAGTTTTCACGGCGCAACATCTGACAGAGCGCGATTAAGGGTAAACCGACCAGGGTGTTCGGGTCGCGGCCTTCCAGCCGTTCGAACAGCGTAATGCCCAATCCTTCGCTCTTGAAACTCCCGGCGCACTGCAGCGGGTTCTCTTTGCGCACATAGCCTTCTATCTCTTTATCACTGAGATGGCGAAAGTGAACGTCAAAGGGTTCGCATTCGGTTTGCAGATGGCCGCTGGCAGAGTTGTACAGCGCCAGTCCGGTATAAAAGGTAATGATTGACCCGCTGGCCTTTCTTAACTGCCTGCGGGCATTTTCCTCGGTGTGCGGTTTGCCGGTGATTTCACCGTCCAGTACGCAAACCTGATCGGAGCCTATAATAAGGTGATTAGGGAAGCGTGTGGCCAGACTTTGCGCTTTGGCCTGCGCCAGTCGGGTGACAAGCTGACGTGCGGATTCATCAGGCCGGGGCGTTTCGTCTACGTCAGGCGCGGCACATTCAAACGGTAAACCCAGTTTTTCCAGCAGCATGCGCCGCCAGGGAGAGGTTGACGCGAGGATAAGATCAGACATATTTTTTCATCCACATATAGCGCTTCGCAGAGCATCATCTTAAACTATGCGCCGCAATGTGTGCGAATAAATGGCAAAAGGCAACCTGAGGCTGCCTTTTTCTTTGACTCTATGACATTACAAAGTTAATATGCGCGCCCTATGCAAAAGGTAAAATTACCCCTGACTCTTGATCCGGTACGCACGGCTCAAAAACGCCTTGATTACGAAGGCATCTATGCCCGCGATCAGGTTGAACGTGTAACCGATTCTGTAGTCAGCGTGGACAGCGATGTGGAATGCAGCATGTCGTTCGCTATCGATAACCAGCGTCTCGCCGTTATTACTGGCGATGCAAAGGTAACGGTAACTCTCGAATGCCAGCGTTGCGGGAAACCGTTCTCCCATCACGTCCACACCACGTATTGTTTTAGCCCCGTCAGAAATGACGAACAGGCCGAAGCACTACCGGAAGCGTATGAGCCGATTGAGGTTAACGAATTCGGTGAAATCGACCTGCAGGCAATGGTCGAGGATGAAATTATCCTCTCCCTGCCCGTAGTTCCGGTGCATGATTCTGAACACTGTGAAGTGTCCGACGCGGACATGGTCTTTGGCGAACTGCCTGAAGAGGCACAAAAACCAAACCCATTTGCCGTATTAGCCAGCTTAAAGCGTAAGTAATTGAGGAGTAAGGTCCATGGCCGTACAACAGAATAAACCAACCCGTTCCAAACGTGGCATGCGTCGTTCCCATGACGCGCTGACCGCAGTCACCAGCCTGTCTGTAGACAAAACTTCTGGTGAGAAACACCTGCGTCACCACATCACTGCCGACGGTTTCTACCGCGGTCGCAAGGTTATCGCTAAGTAATCACGCGATACTCGCAGGATTTCCCGTTGCAGGCCATGGCGGGCGTGTGCGTCCCTGGAAACTCGGTTAACCCGGTCGCTGGGGGCATTTATGCCCGGATTGTTGCGTCTGCAGCGTGAATATTCGCGGGTGCCAGCGTGATGAAGCTTAGTGAGGACTCCCCGGGCAACTGGGGAATCACCGAACCGGGCAGCGACGATACCTTGACACGTCTAACCCTGGCGTTAGATGTCATGGGGGGCGATTTCGGCCCATCCGTGACGGTGCCTGCAGCACTGCAGGCACTGAACTCTAATTCGCAACTCACACTTCTTTTAGTCGGCGATCCCGACGCCATCACGCCATTACTCGCCAAAGCTGACTTCGAACAACGTTCGCGTCTGCAGATTATTCCTGCGCAGTCAGTTATTGCCAGTGATGCGCGACCCGCGCAGGCTATCCGCAGCAGTCGCGGAAGCTCAATGCGCGTGGCGCTGGAGCTTGTGAAAGAAGGGCGGGCGCAAGCCTGCGTCAGCGCTGGCAACACCGGCGCGCTGATGGGTCTGGCGAAACTGCTGCTCAAACCGATCGAAGGTATTGAGCGGCCGGCGCTGGTGACGGTTTTACCGCACCAGCAGAAGGGCAAAACCGTGGTGCTGGATCTCGGCGCCAACGTCGATTGCGACAGCACGATGCTGGTGCAGTTCGCGGTAATGGGCGCGGTGCTGGCGGAAGAAGTGGTCGGCATTGCCAACCCCCGCGTCGCTTTGTTGAACATCGGCGAAGAAGAGATGAAAGGCCTCGGCAGCATCCGCGATGCTGCCGCAGTGCTCAAAACGCTGCCTTCCCTCAACTACATCGGCTATCTTGAAGCCAATGAACTGTTGACCGGAAAAACCGATGTGCTGGTTTGTGATGGATTCACGGGCAACGTCACATTAAAAACCATGGAAGGTGTTGTCAGAATGTTCCTTTCACTGCTGAAATCTCAGGGAGAGGGCAAAAAACGGTCGTGGTGGCTGCTGTTACTAAAACGTTGGTTACAAAAAAGCCTGGCGAGGCGATTCAGTCACCTCAACCCCGACCAGTATAATGGCGCCTGTCTGTTAGGATTGCGCGGTTCCGTGATCAAGAGTCATGGTGCTGCCAATCAACGCGCCTTTAGCGTCGCGATAGAGCAGGCAGTGCAGGCGGTGCAGCGGCAGATCCCTCAGCGGATCGCCGCGCGCCTGGAATCTTTATACCCAGCTGGTTTCGAGCTGCCGGAAAGCGACAGTGACGTGAACGCCCGACAGCAAAGCGGGACGAATGGCCACGATTGACGCCGCGGCGGTTGAACGAGGCGGGTATATCACCCAAGAGTGACTGAGCGTACATGTATACGAAGATTATTGGTACCGGCAGCTATCTGCCCGAGCAAGTGCGTACAAACGCCGACCTGGAAAAAATGGTAGAAACCTCTGACGAGTGGATTGTCACCCGCACAGGTATCCGTGAGCGTCGTATTGCCGCAGCGCATGAAACAGTTGCTACGATGGGCTTTGAAGCCGCAAAGCAGGCGCTGGCGATGGCGGGCGTGTCCGCGGAGCAAATTGGTCTGATTATCGTTGCGACCACCTCCGGCACGCACGCGTTTCCGAGTTCTGCATGCCAGATCCAGTCAATGCTGGGCGTTAAGGGTTGCCCGGCGTTTGATGTCGCCGCCGCCTGCGCCGGTTTCACCTATGCGCTAAGCGTCGCCGATCAGTATGTGAAGAACGGCGCGGTAGATTATGCGCTGGTTGTTGGCGCCGATGTGCTGGCGCGCACCTGCGATCCGGCGGATCGCGGAACGATTATTATTTTCGGCGACGGCGCCGGCGCGGTTGTGCTGGGCGCCTCCGAAGAGCCGGGCATTATTTCGACGCATCTGCATGCCGACGGCAGCTATGGCGAACTGCTGACCCTGCCGAACGCCGATCGCGTCGATCCGGAAAACCCGATCTATCTGACGATGGCCGGCAACGAAGTCTTCAAAGTGGCGGTCACCGAGCTGGCGCACATCGTTGATGAGACGCTGGCAGCGAATAATCTTGAACGTTCAGCGCTGGACTGGCTGGTGCCGCATCAGGCTAACCTGCGTATTATCAGCGCGACGGCGAAGAAACTGGGTATGTCGATGGATAACGTCGTTGTGACCCTCGACCGCCATGGCAACACCTCCGCGGCGTCAGTCCCTTGCGCGCTGGATGAGGCCGTCCGCGATGGCCGTATTCAGCGCGGTCAGCTGATTTTGCTGGAAGCCTTTGGTGGCGGTTTCACCTGGGGTTCCGCGCTGGTTCGTTTTTAGTATAAGGATTTAAACATGACGCAATTCGCATTTGTGTTCCCGGGGCAGGGCTCTCAGGCCGTAGGCATGCTGGCCGAAATGGCTGCCGCCTGGCCGGTCATTGAAGAGACCTTCGGTGAAGCTTCCGCAGCGTTGGGTTACGATCTGTGGGCGCTGACGCAACAGGGCCCGGCAGAAGAACTGAATAAGACCTGGCAGACTCAACCGGCGCTGCTCGCCGCCTCCGTGGCGCTGTACCGCGTCTGGCAACAGCAGGGCGGCAAAGCGCCAGCGCTGCTGGCGGGTCACAGCCTCGGCGAATACTCCGCGCTGGTATGCGCGGGCGTTATCGGTTTCGCTGATGCCGTTCGCCTGGTTGAGCTGCGTGGTAAATTCATGCAGGAAGCCGTACCGGAAGGTACCGGCGCCATGTCCGCGATTATCGGTCTGGACGACGCCGCTATCGCCAAAGCCTGTGAAGAGTCTGCCGAAGGGCAGGTGGTCTCTCCGGTGAACTACAATTCTCCGGGCCAGGTGGTTATCGCCGGGCACAAAGAGGCCGTTGAACGCGCTGGCGCCGCCTGTAAAGCCGCCGGCGCCAAACGCGCGTTGCCGCTGCCGGTGAGCGTGCCGTCCCACTGCGCGCTGATGAAGCCAGCCGCAGAAAAACTGGCGGTAGAGCTGCAGAAGATCACCTTCAACGCGCCGACGATTCCGGTGGTGAATAACGTCGACGTGAAGTGCGAAACCGCGCCGGACGCCATTCGCGACGCGCTGGTGCGCCAGCTGTACAGCCCGGTGCAGTGGACCAAAACCGTTGAGTTTATGGCTGCCGAGGGCGTATCGCATCTGTATGAG
The DNA here is from genome assembly GCF_000742135.1 of Klebsiella pneumoniae. Classification (GTDB taxonomy): domain Bacteria; phylum Pseudomonadota; class Gammaproteobacteria; order Enterobacterales; family Enterobacteriaceae; genus Klebsiella; species Klebsiella pneumoniae. The sequence continues at coordinate 1,722,043 of NZ_KN046818.1, forward strand.
GTTGGCCCGGGTAAAGTCCTCACCGGCCTGACCAAACGTATTGTTGACACCCTGACCGCTTCCGCGCTTAACGAGCCGGCGGCGATGTCTGCGGCGCTTGAGCAATAAAAGAGGAAAACCATGAGTTTTGAAGGAAAAATCGCGCTGGTTACCGGTGCAAGCCGCGGTATTGGCCGTGCCATCGCTGAAACGCTCGTCGCCCGTGGCGCGAAAGTTATCGGTACTGCGACCAGCGAAAGCGGCGCGCAGGCGATCAGCGACTATTTAGGCGCCAATGGTAAAGGTCTGATGTTGAATGTGACCGACCCGGCATCTATTGAATCTGTTCTGGAAAATGTGCGCGCAGAGTTTGGCGAAGTGGATATCCTGGTGAATAATGCCGGGATCACTCGCGACAATCTGTTAATGCGCATGAAAGATGACGAGTGGAACGATATTATCGAAACCAACCTGTCATCGGTTTTCCGTCTGTCAAAAGCGGTAATGCGCGCTATGATGAAAAAGCGTCATGGACGTATTATCACTATCGGTTCTGTGGTTGGTACCATGGGAAATGCGGGTCAGGCCAACTACGCCGCGGCGAAAGCGGGTCTGATCGGCTTCAGTAAATCACTGGCGCGTGAAGTTGCGTCCCGCGGTATTACTGTAAACGTTGTTGCTCCGGGCTTTATTGAAACGGACATGACGCGTGCGCTGACCGATGAGCAGCGTGCGGGTACGCTGGCGGCAGTTCCTGCGGGGCGCCTTGGCACCCCAAATGAAATCGCCAGCGCGGTTGCATTTTTAGCCTCTGACGAAGCAAGTTACATCACTGGTGAAACGCTGCACGTCAACGGCGGAATGTACATGGTCTGACCGAGATTTGTGCAAAACGTTCAGGAACCGCGCACTTCGCACGGTTCTCTGTGCGGTTTTGTGCGAAAAGATTTGCGTTCTTAGGGCAAACGGCCTCAAAATAGCGCAAAATCGTGGTAAGACCTGCCGGGATTTAGTTGCAAATTTTTCAACATTTTATACACTACGAAAACCATCGCGAAAGCGAGTTTTGATAGGAAATTTAAGAGTATGAGCACTATCGAAGAACGCGTTAAGAAAATTATCGGCGAGCAGCTGGGCGTTAAGCAGGAAGAAGTTACCAACAATGCTTCCTTCGTTGAAGACCTGGGCGCTGATTCTCTTGACACCGTTGAGCTGGTAATGGCTCTGGAAGAAGAGTTTGATACTGAGATTCCGGACGAAGAAGCTGAGAAAATCACCACCGTTCAGGCTGCCATTGATTACATCAACGGCCACCAGGCGTAAGTGAACATCTCCAGGCGGTCATTCGACCGCCTGAGTTTTATCTTTTTTTTGTCCCACAAGAATCTATTTTCCCTCCCTGGAGGACAAACGTGTCTAAGCGTCGTGTAGTTGTGACCGGACTGGGCATGTTGTCTCCTGTCGGCAATACCGTAGAGTCTACCTGGAAAGCTCTCCTTGCCGGTCAGAGTGGCATCAGCCTGATCGACCATTTCGATACTAGCGCCTATGCAACGAAATTTGCTGGCTTAGTAAAGGATTTTAACTGTGATGACATTATCTCGCGCAAAGAACAGCGCAAGATGGATGCCTTCATTCAATATGGAATTGTCGCTGGCGTTCAGGCCATGCAGGATTCTGGCCTTGAAGTGACGGAAGAGAATGCAACCCGTATTGGCGCCGCTATCGGCTCCGGTATCGGCGGTCTCGGCTTGATCGAAGAAAACCACAGTTCGCTGGTTAACGGCGGACCGCGCAAGATCAGCCCATTCTTCGTTCCTTCCACAATTGTTAACATGGTGGCCGGACATCTGACCATCATGTTTGGTCTGCGTGGGCCAAGTATCTCTATCGCGACCGCGTGTACTTCAGGCGTGCACAACATCGGCCAGGCCGCGCGCATCATCGCCTATGGCGATGCCGATGCGATGGTGGCAGGCGGCGCGGAAAAAGCCAGTACCCCGCTTGGCGTGGGCGGCTTCGGCGCGGCGCGTGCGCTCTCCACGCGCAATGACAACCCGCAGGCGGCGAGCCGTCCGTGGGATAAAGATCGTGACGGCTTCGTGCTGGGCGACGGCGCGGGTATGGTGGTGCTGGAAGAGTACGAGCATGCCAAAAAACGCGGCGCCAAAATCTACGCCGAGATCGTTGGCTTCGGCATGAGCAGCGATGCTTACCACATGACGTCACCGCCGGAAGATGGCGCGGGCGCCGCGCTGGCAATGGTGAATGCTATTCGCGATGCGGGCATCGAACCAGGCCAGATCGGCTACGTCAACGCCCACGGCACCTCGACGCCGGCCGGCGATAAAGCGGAAGCGCAGGCGGTTAAGTCTGTCTTCGGTGATGCGGCGAGCCGCGTACTGGTGAGCTCTACCAAATCCATGACCGGCCATCTGCTGGGTGCGGCAGGGGCGGTAGAGTCGATTTACTCTATCCTGGCGTTGCGCGATCAGGCGGTTCCGCCGACGATCAACCTCGACAACCCGGATGAAGGCTGCGACCTCGACTTCGTTCCACACGAAGCGCGTCAGGTTTCCGGTATGGAGTACACCCTGTGCAACTCCTTCGGCTTTGGCGGCACTAACGGTTCGCTGATCTTCAAAAAAGTGTGACAGGGCTTGCCCCGGCACTGCTTTAACAAAAGGCCCGTTCGTCGGGCCTTTTTTATTCAGCTTTCTCCCCTTGTTCTCTGCTCTGGGTCCTGACACACTGACCGACCAGTGAAAAGGAGTCCTTTATGTTCTTGATAAACGGCGTTGTACAGGACACGTTGGCAGCGAACGATCGCGCCATCCAGTTTGGCGACGGCTGTTTTACCACCGCCCGCATCCAGCAAGGGCAGGTTGCGCTACTGGACGCCCATCTGCAGCGTTTACAGACAACCTGTGAAAAATTACATATCCCATTTAACGACTGGCTGACGCTGAGCGAAGAGATGCAGCGTCTGGCTCGGCCGCACGCGCAGGGCGTGCTCAAGGTGACTCTCACCCGCGGCGTTGGGGGAAGGGGATACAGTACGGCAGGCTGCGTGTCGCCCACTCGCATTCTCAGCTTCTCTCCATACCCGGCGCATTATGCGCGCTGGCGGGAGGAGGGCATTACTCTGACCCAGAGTCCGGTGCCCCTGGGGCGCAACTCCTGGCTTGCCGGCCTGAAGCACCTTAATCGCCTTGAGCAGGTACTGATCCGCTCTCATCTTGAGCAGACGGACGCCGATGAGGCGCTGGTCCTTGACAGTGACGGGTGGCTTACGGAATGCTGTGCCGCGAATTTATTCTGGCGTCAGGGACGTGATGTATTTACTCCGGGACTCGATTATGCCGGGGTCAACGGCATTATGCGGCAGCGCTGTATCGCGCAGCTGGCACCATCGACGTTTCGCGTTGTCGAAGTGACAGCGCGTCCCGAGACGTTGCGGGAGGCCGATGAAGTGCTGATCTGCAATGCGCTGATGCCGCTGGTGCCGGTTCGCCGCTGGGAGGAGACCACCTGGTCCTCGCGTGAGCTTTACCATTTTTTAGCCCCTTTGTGTGAGCTGTCTGGTTAGTATGAAGAAAATGTTACGTTTTATCCTGTTGCTGGTCGTGCTGTTGGGCATCGCCGCGGCGGCAGGCATGTGGAAGGTACGCCAGCTGGCGGACAGCAAGCTGCTGATTAAGGAAGAGACCATCTTTACCCTCGAAGCTGGCACCGGCCGGCTGGCGCTGGGCCAGGATCTCTATCGCGAGAAGGTGATCAATCGCCCGCGCGTTTTCCAGTGGCTGCTGCGGGTGGAACCTGAGCTGTCTCACTTCAAGGCCGGGACCTATCGCTTCACGCCGCAAATGACGGTGCGCGAGATGTTGCAGCTGCTGGCCAGCGGCAAAGAGGCGCAGTTTCCGCTGCGCTTTGTCGAAGGCATGCGCGTCAGCGACTACCTGCGCCAGCTGCGCGATGCCCCGTACGTGAAGCACACGCTTGAAGACGATAGCTACGCGACGGTGGCTAAGGCATTAGGTCTTGAGCATGCCGACTGGGTAGAGGGCTGGTTCTGGCCGGATACCTGGATGTACACCGCCAACACCAGCGATATCGCCATCCTCAAGCGCGCGCATCAGAAAATGGTCGCCGAAGTGGCGAAGGTCTGGGAAGGACGGATGGAGAATCTGCCCTATGCCGATCAGAACCAGCTGTTGACCATGGCCTCGATTATTGAAAAAGAGACCGCGGTAGCGGAAGAGCGCGACCGCGTCGCGTCGGTATTTATCAACCGCCTGCGCATCGGTATGCGCTTGCAGACCGATCCGACCGTAATCTACGGGATGGGCGCAGGATATACTGGTAAGTTAACGCGTAAGGATCTCGAGACGCCGACCGCATACAATACTTATACCATCAGCGGTTTGCCGCCGGGCCCTATCGCGGTGCCGGGCGAGGCCTCGCTGAAGGCGGCCGCCCATCCGGCGAAAACGCCATATCTTTATTTCGTCGCCGACGGGAAAGGGGGCCATACGTTTACCACAAACCTGGTCAGTCATAACCGTGCGGTGCAGGATTATCTGAAAGTACTTAAGGAAAAAAATGCGCAGTAACTATATCGTCATCGAGGGGCTGGAGGGCGCCGGGAAGACCACCGCACGTCAACTGGTGGTGGAGACGCTGCAGTCGGCGGGTATTCACGATATGGTGTTTACCCGCGAGCCGGGGGGCACAATCCTTGCCGAAAAACTGCGTAGCCTGGTGCTGGATATCCAGTCCACGGGCGATGAAGTGATTAACGATAAAGCGGAAGTGCTGATGTTTTACGCGGCGCGCGTCCAGTTGGTGGAGACCGTGATTAAGCCCGCGCTGGCCCGCGGCCAGTGGGTGATCGGCGATCGTCACGATCTGTCGACGCAGGCCTATCAGGGCGGCGGCCGGGGAATTGACCGCACGATGCTGGCGACGCTGCGCGACGCGGTACTCGGTGATTTTCGCCCCAATCTGACGCTGTATCTCGACGTCACGCCGGAAGTGGGGCTGCAGCGCGCCCGGGCCCGCGGCGAGCTGGATCGCATTGAGCAGGAGTCCATGAACTTTTTCAACCGTACCCGCGCGCGCTATCTTGAGCTGGCCGCCGCCGATCCTTCTATCCGCACGGTTGACGCAACTCAGCCGCTGGATGCCGTGGCGCGCGACATTCGCGCCACGATCGCCCAGTGGATGGCGGAGCAAGCGGCATGAAATGGTATCCGTGGCTGCGCCCCTCGTTCGAGCAACTGGTCGGTAGCTATCAGGCCGGACGAGGCCACCACGCCTTACTGTTACAGTCCCTGAACGGGATGGGCGGCGAGGCGTTGATTTACGCGCTGTGCCGCTTCCTGATGTGCCGCCAGCCCGAAGGACATAAAAGCTGCGGCCACTGCCATAGCTGTCAGCTGATGCAGGCCGGCACGCACCCCGATTACTATGCGCTCAGCCCCGAGAAGGGCAAGAGCGCGCTGGGTATTGACGCGGTGCGCGATGTCAATGAAAAGCTCTATGAACATGCACGCCTTGGTGGGGCAAAAGTGGTCTGGATTAGCGATGCTGCCTTGCTGACCGATGCCGCCGCCAACGCGTTGCTGAAAACGCTGGAGGAGCCCCCGGAGAATACCTGGTTCTTCCTCGCCTGCGAGGAGCCGGCGCGTCTGCTGACCACTCTGCGCAGCCGCTGTCGCCTGCATCATCTGGCGCCGCCGTCTGAGCCTTATGCTCTGGCCTGGCTGGAGCGTGAGGTGAGCCTGCCGCAGGAGTCATTGTTGACCGCGTTACGCCTGTGCGCCAGCGCGCCGGCTGCGGCGCTCGAACTGTTACAGGAACCGCTGTGGACGGCGCGGCAGCAGTTGTGTCAGGCGCTGGCGGCTACCCTGGCGAGCGGTGACTGGCTGGCGCTGCTGCCGATACTCAATCATGAACAGGCGGCGGTTCGCCTGCACTGGCTGGCGTCGCTGCTGGTCGATGCGCAAAAACGACAGCAGGGGATTACCCTGGTGAGTAACCCTGACGTCTGGCCGCTGCTGGAGCAGCTGGCGCACAGCCTGCCCGCCGCCCGGCTGCAGGCGATTGCCCATGACGTCTGTACCTGCCGCGAGCAATTGCTCAACGTTGTCGGTGTCAACCGCGAACTGCTGCTTACCGAGCGCCTGCTGCGCTGGGAACATTACCTGCAACCCGGGACGGTTTTACCCGTCTCCCACCTCTGAGTGAGACATTATGTTTTTAGTCGACTCCCACTGTCATCTTGATGGTCTGGATTATCAAACTCTACACAAAAACGTCGACGACGTGCTGGCAAAAGCGGCCGCACGCGATGTGAAATTTTGCCTCGCCGTCGCCACGACGCTGCCTGGCTACCGCAGTATGCGCGAACTGGTGGGGACGCGTGACAACGTCGTCTTCTCCTGTGGCGTACACCCATTAAACCAGGACGAGCCCTGGGAGGTAGAGACTCTGCGCGCGCTGGCAGCGGAAGAGGGCGTCGTGGCGATGGGGGAGACCGGTCTGGATTATTTTTATACCCCGGAAACTAAAGCCCAACAGCAAAGCTCGTTCCGCGACCACATTCGTATCGGCCGTGAGCTCAATAAGCCGGTGATCGTCCATACCCGTGACGCGCGTGCCGATACTCTGGCTATTTTGCGCGAAGAAAAGGTGACGGATTGCGGTGGCGTACTACACTGTTTCACTGAGGACAGGGAGACAGCGGGCAAGCTGCTCGATATGGGGTTCTATATCTCGTTTTCCGGTATCGTCACTTTTCGTAACGCCGAGCAGCTGCGTGATGCGGCGCGCTACGTGCCGCTGGATCGCCTGCTGGTTGAAACCGATTCGCCGTACCTGGCGCCGGTCCCCCACCGCGGCAAAGAGAACCAGCCGGCGCTGGTCCGTGACGTTGCCGAGTATATGGCGGTACTGAAGGGGGTGTCGCTTGAGCAGCTGGCTCAGCAGACCACCGACAATTTTGCCACCCTGTTCCACATCGACCCCGCCCGTTTGCAACCTGCTTGATCTGCTTATTATTTTAAGGCTCGTAATTAATAGCCAAAGCGAGTAAAGTTCACCGCCACAAAAGTGGCGGTGAAGGTTTTTTAGCAACATCTGGATACAATTTATGTAAGTTGATGTAAATTTTTACCGGAAGGCTGATTGAAACGTGATAGCCGTCAAACAATCATCCCGTTAATTATTTTACTCTGTGTAATAAATAAAGGGCGCTTAGATGTCCTGTCCACGGCACGGTTCTCCCCCCGGGCCAATGCGTGAAAGCGTAAAAAAGTACCAAATACTCAGGAGCACTCTCAATTATGTTTAAGAATGCATTTGCTAACCTGCAGAAGGTCGGTAAATCGCTGATGCTGCCGGTATCCGTACTGCCTATCGCAGGTATCCTGCTGGGCGTCGGTTCCGCTAACTTCAGCTGGCTGCCAGCCGTGGTCTCCCACGTTATGGCAGAAGCAGGCGGTTCAGTTTTCGCCAATATGCCGCTGATCTTCGCTATCGGTGTGGCCCTCGGCTTCACCAATAACGACGGTGTATCCGCACTGGCTGCAGTCGTGGCTTACGGCATCATGGTGAAAACCATGGCGGTTGTTGCGCCGCTGGTGCTGCATTTACCTGCTGACGAGATTGCGGCAAAACACCTTGCTGATACCGGCGTGCTTGGCGGTATTATCTCCGGTGCTATCGCCGCCTACATGTTCAACCGCTTCTATCGCATCAAGCTGCCAGAATATCTCGGCTTCTTTGCGGGCAAGCGTTTTGTGCCGATTATCTCTGGTCTGGCCGCTATCTTCACCGGCGTGATCCTCTCCTTCATTTGGCCGCCGATCGGCTCCGCGATCCAAACCTTCTCCCAGTGGGCTGCTTATCAGAACCCAGTGGTGGCGTTTGGTATCTACGGTTTCATCGAACGTTGCCTGGTGCCGTTTGGTCTGCATCACATCTGGAACGTTCCTTTCCAGATGCAGATCGGCGAATACACCAACGCGGCTGGTCAGGTGTTCCACGGCGATATCCCGCGCTACATGGCAGGCGACCCGACGGCGGGCAAACTGTCTGGCGGCTTCCTGTTCAAAATGTATGGTCTGCCGGCAGCGGCTATCGCTATTTGGCACTCTGCTAAACCGGAAAACCGCGCCAAAGTGGGCGGTATCATGATCTCCGCCGCGCTGACCTCGTTCCTGACCGGTATCACCGAGCCGATCGAGTTCTCGTTCATGTTCGTGGCGCCGATCCTGTACGTTATCCATGCCATTCTGGCGGGCCTGGCGTTCCCGATCTGTATCCTGCTGGGTATGCGTGACGGTACCTCGTTCTCTCACGGCCTGATCGACTTTATCGTGCTGTCCGGTAACAGCAGCAAGCTGTGGCTGTTCCCGATTGTTGGTATCTGCTATGCGATCGTGTACTACGTCATTTTCCGTGTGCTGATTAAAGCCCTGGATCTGAAAACTCCGGGTCGTGAAGACACCACCGAAGAGAGCAAAGCTGGCGCCACCAGCGAGATGGCTCCGGCTCTGGTCGCCGCTTTCGGCGGTAAAGAGAACATCACCAACCTCGACGCATGTATTACTCGTCTGCGTGTTAGCGTGGCGGATGTAGCGAAAGTTGACCAGGCTGGCCTGAAAAAACTGGGCGCCGCTGGCGTGGTAGTGGCAGGTTCTGGCGTACAGGCCATCTTCGGTACCAAGTCCGATAACCTGAAAACTGAAATGGATGAGTACATCCGTAACAGTTAAGACGTAGTATCGGGGAGACTAAGGCAGCCAACTGGCTGCCTTTTTTATGCGCTAAAGTCGGTGCCCCACAAGCGATAACCCTGAAAACAGTCCGCCATATGCTTATTCCCTCAGCAGCTAAGTCTATAGTTGAATAAGAAAAAGAGCTTTCAGGTTGAAAGAGAGGGAGAATGTCGCTCATACTCTTAGCGGAACCTGTGCGTCCGCGTTTATCTGCAGAAGCAGGCCAGCGCACGGGATAAAACTTATAAGGAATCAGTCATGGCAGAAGAAACGATTTTCAGCAAAATCATTCGCCGGGAGATCCCGTCGGATATTGTCTATCAGGATGAGCTTGTGACCGCTTTTCGCGACATCTCCCCGCAGGCGCCCACCCATATTCTGATTGTCCCGAATGTTCTGATTCCTACCGTAAATGACGTCACCGCTGAACATGAGCTGGCGCTGGGCCGGATGATGACCGTCGCGGCGAAGATCGCCCGCGATGAAGGTCTTGCCGACGATGGCTATCGGTTGATCGTCAACTGCAACCGCCACGGCGGCCAGGAAGTGTACCATATCCATATGCATCTGCTGGGCGGTCGTCCGCTTGGCCCGATGCTGGCGCACAAAGGCTAACGTCATGCTCAGGACCCTTTTGGGCGCGTGTCTGGCGGCGGGGCTACTCGCCGGGTGTAGTTCACACCCGGAGATCCCGGTTTCTGACCAGCAGGCGCTGGTGATGGAGTCGAGCGTGCTGGCGGCGGGGATCAGCGCCAGCGAGCCTGCCGTCGTGGCGACAGAGATTCAGGCTACCGCCTCCTCAACGCTATATAACGAGCGCCAGCAGCCGGTTACCGTGCACTATCGTTTTTTCTGGTATGACGCCCGAGGGCTGGAGATGCATCCGCTGGACGCGCCGCGCACCATCGTGGTACCGGCCCGCTCCTCGGTCACGTTATATAGCAGCGCCAATATCCTGGGGGCGCATAAGGCCCGCCTTTATCTTTATCTGTAAGGGGTAATTATAATGATGAAAATGTGTCGCTATGCGTTAATCACAGCACTGGCGATATTCCTCGCAGGCTGTGCGGGGTTGCGGGAGCAGCCCGCGCCGGTAGAAGAGGCCAAACCGCAGCCGCAGCAGCCTGGGCCGATTGAGCATCAGGATCAGCAGTCGGGTCAGCCGGCGCCGCGCGTGCGTCATTATGACTGGAACGGCGCGGTTCAGCCGCTGGTGGGGCAGATGCTGCAGGCGAGTGGGGTCAATGCCGGCAGTATTCTGCTGGTTGACAGCGTGAACAACCGCACCAACGGTTCGCTGAATGCTGGAGAAGCCACCACTGCGCTACGTAGTGCGCTGGCCGGTAACGGCAAATTTACCCTGGTATCGGCGCAGCAGCTGGCGGTCGCCAAGCAGCAGCTGGGCCTGTCGCCGCAGGACAGCCTCGGCAGCCGCAGCAAAGCCATGGGCATCGCCCGCAACGTGGGCGCGCAGTATGTGCTTTACTCCAATGCCACCGGCAACGTCAACGCGCCTGAGCTGAAAATGCAGCTCATGCTGGTGCAAACCGGTGAGATAATCTGGTCAGGTAAAGGTGCTGTTCAGCAACAATAAGCTAACGCGCGACGAGCTCTTGTCGCGCTTCTTTCCCCATTATCATCCTGTCGCCTCGCTGAGCCAGAGTGGCCTCAGCGGCGGCAGTGTGATTATTAGCGACGGCGACCGGCGGCACGTGCTGCGTCAGCCGCACGATCCGTCTGCCGCCACTTACCATTTTCGCCGTCAGTATCACGCACTCCGCCGACTGCCTGCCAGGCTGGCGCCAACCCCGCTGTTTTACTCACCCTGCTGGATGGTGGTGGAGTATTGCACAGGGGAGGTGAAAAGCGAGTTACCGGCCTCCCCGCAGCTGTCAGGCTTATTGTATGATTTGCATCAGCAACCGCGGTTTGGCTGGCGGGTTAGCCTCACACCACTGCTGGCCCAGTACTGGCAGAGGTGCGATCCGGCGCGGCGCAAGCCGCGTTGGCTGCGCTGGCATCAGCGGCTGCGCCGCCAGGGCGAGCCCCGTCCCCTGCGGCTGGCGCCGCTGCACATGGACGTCCATGCCGGCAATATTATTCATAATGAGTCCGGCCTGAGGCTGATCGACTGGGAATATGCCGGCGATGGCGATATCGCGCTGGAGCTGGCCGCGGTGTGGATCACGCCTGGCGAGCGCCGTCGGCTGGTAGAAGCGTATGCCCGGCGGGCGGCCATCGACGCGCAGCTGCTTTGGCGGCAGGTTGCACTCTGGCGCCCGTGGGTACTGCTGTTGATGGCGGGCTGGTATGAAATGCGCTGGCGGCAGAGCGGGGACCGGCAATTTATCACGCTGGCAGATGAAACATGGTGTCAGTTAGACAACGAACGTAAAGGATAAGAGAGGTCAGTGTGGGCCCAGTGATGTTGGATGTCGAAGGGTATGAGCTGGATGCGGAAGAGCGAGAAATTCTGGCGCATCCGCTGGTGGGAGGGTTGATCCTCTTTACCCGAAATTATCACGATCCGGCGCAGCTGCGCGAGCTGGTGCGCCAGATCCGCGACGCCTCCCGGAACCACCTGGTGGTGGCGGTCGATCAGGAAGGGGGGCGGGTTCAGCGTTTCCGCGAAGGGTTTACCCGTTTACCGGCGGCCCAGTCTTTCGCCGCGCTGCTGGGGATGGAAGAGGGGGGCAAACTGGCCGCCGAAGCCGGCTGGCTGATGGCCAGCGAAATGATCGCCATGGATATCGATATTAGTTTTGCGCCAGTGCTGGACGTCGGCCATATCAGCGCCGCAATCGGCGAACGTTCTTATCATGAAGATCCGCAGAAAGCGCTGACGATGGCGCGTCACTTCATTGACGGGATGCACGCCGCGGGCATGAAAACCACCGGCAAACACTTCCCGGGACACGGGGCGGTGACTGCCGATTCGCACAAAGAGACGCCGTTCGATCCGCGGGCGGCATCGGTTATCCGCGACCATGATATGGCGGTGTTCAAAAGCCTTATCGCCGAGCAGCGTCTGGACGCCATTATGCCGGCGCATGTGATTTACCCGGAGCTCGATCCGCGTCCGGCCAGCGGCTCGGCGTACTGGCTGAAAACGGTGCTGCGCGGCGAACTGGGCTTTGACGGGGTGATTTTCTCCGACGATCTGTCGATGGAAGGGGCGGCGATCATGGGCAGCTATGCCGAACGCGGTCAGGCATCGCTCGACGCCGGTTGCGATATGATCCTCGTCTGCAATAATCGTAAAGGCGCGGTCAGTGTGCTGGATAACCTGTCGCCGATCAAAGCAGAGCGTGTTACGAAATTGTATCATAAAGGTTCCTTTTCCCGTCAGGAGTTAAGGGATTCAGCCCGTTGGAAAACGGTGAGTGCCCAGCTGGAGCAGCTTCATGCGCGCTGGCAAGAGGCAAAGTCCGCGTAACGCTCTACGGGGCGTTGTTGTCTGGTGAGGATGCGATGATTATCTATTTACACGGTTTTGACTCGAACAGCCCCGGTAACCATGAGAAGGTGATGCAGCTGCAGTTTATCGACCCGGACGTGCGGTTGATTAGCTACAGCACGCGGCATCCCAAGCACGATATGCAGCATTTGCTGAAAGAGGTCGATAAAATGCTGCAGCTCACTGCCGATGACCGGCCGCTGATCTGCGGCGTCGGCCTTGGCGGCTACTGGGCGGAGCGGATTGGTTTTCTGTGCGATATCCGCCAGGCGGTGTTCAATCCAAACCTGTTTCCGCATGAGAACATGGAAGGCAAAATCGACCGACCGGAAGAGTATGCTGACATCGCCACCAAGTGCGTGACCAACTTCCGCGAGAAGAACCGCGATCGCTGCCTGGTGGTGCTTTCCCGCCAGGACGAGGCGTTGGACAGCCAGCGTTCCGCCGATCTCCTGCACCACTATTATGAAATTATCTGGGATGAAGAGCAGACCCATAAGTTTAAAAATATCTCGCCGCATCTGCAGCGGCTGAAAGCGTTTAAAACCCTCGGCTAACTGCTTTTCCCTTGTTCCCAAACCCGCGTCGGGTTCACCACGCGGGTTTTTTCATGTCTACACTTATTGGTTTCGCTGAAAAAATACGCGACAAAACTTGATGCACATCAATTTTGGTATGACCAATGCACCGTTCATGGTATTCTCGACAGTGTTGAATGGTTTCATTAACGTAACTTGTTGTTAAATAAAGGCTATTTCAATAACTTTTATTTAACAATTGGTTAATAATTTTAGGGATACACATGACTACGCCATTGAAAAAAATCGTAATTGTGGGTGGCGGCGCTGGCGGACTGGAACTGGCAACTCAGCTGGGGAGAAAGTTAGGGCGCCATAAGAAAGCGAAAATCACTCTGGTGGACCGTAACCACAGCCATCTGTGGAAGCCGCTGCTGCACGAAGTGGCCACCGGTTCTCTGGATGAAGGCGTTGATGCGCTGAGCTATCTGGCCCATGCCCGCAACCACGGTTTCCAGTTCCAGCTGGGCTCGGTGGTCGATATCAACCGCGAAGGGAAAACCATCACCCTCGGCGAGCTGCGCAATGAAAAAGGCGAGCTGCTGGTGGCTGAGCGTAAACTGCCGTACGACACGCTGGTCATGGCGTTGGGCAGTACCTCGAATGACTTTAATACCCCTGGCGTAAAAGAGAACTGCATTTTCCTCGACAACCCGCACCAGGCGCGTCGCTTCCATCAGGAAATGCTCAACCTGTTCCTTAAATACTCTGCTAACCTCGGCGCTAACGGTAAAGTAAATATCGCCATCGTCGGCGGCGGCGCCACCGGCGTGGAGCTCTCCGCTGAGTTGCACAATGCGGTGAAACAGCTGCACAGCTACGGCTACAAAGGGCTGACCAACGAAGCGCTGAACGTCACGCTGGTCGAGGCGGGCGAGCGCATTCTGCCTGCGCTGCCGCCGCGCATTTCCGGGGCAGCGCATAATGAGCTGACTAAGCTGGGCGTACGGGTGCTGACGCAGACCATGGTCACCAGCGCGGATGCGGGCGGCCTGCACACTAAAGATGGCGAATATATTGAGGCGGATCTAATGGTCTGGGCGGCGGGGATCAAAGCGCCAGATTTCATGAAAGAGATCGGCGGCCTCGAAACCAACCGTATCAATCAGCTGGTGGTCGAGCCGACGCTGCAGACTACCCGCGATGCGGATATTTTCGCCATCGGCGACTGCGCCTCCTGCGCCCGTCCGGAAGGCGGCTTTGTGCCTCCGCGGGCCCAGGCGGCGCACCAGATGGCTACCTGCGCGCTGAACAACATCCTGGCGCAGATGAAAGGCAAACCGCTGAAGGCGTACACCTATAAAGACCATGGCTCGCTGGTGTCGCTTTCAAATTACTCCACCGTCGGCAGCCTGATGGGTAACCTGATGCGCGGTTCGATGATGGTGGAAGGGCGCATTGCGCGCTTCGTGTACATCTCCCTGTACCGTATGCACCAGATTGCCCTGCATGGTTACTTCAAGACCGGCCTGATGATGCTGGTCGGGCGCATCAACCGCATCATTCGCCCGCGCCTGAAGCTGCACTAATCGCTGTCGCGACCCGGAGGCGCGCTCTGAGGGCGCCTCCGGGCTCTTCTGCTGAAACCGCAGAGATCCCGCTCGGAATCCTCTGAATCCCTTTGATTTGCAGCGAATTCTCGCGCTTTTCATCCGCTATCTGATTTGCGCCCTCCCGGCTCCGGTTGCAAAATTGTATCAACAGCAACAAAGGAGGAACTCCCGTGAATAAATCTATGTTGGCGGGTATAGGGATAGGCGTGGCTGCCGCGCTGGGCGTTGCAGCTGTCGCTGGTCTCAACGTGTTGGATCGCGGCCCGCAGTATGCGCAAGTGGTCTCCAGTACACCGATTAAAGAAACCGTGAAAACGCCGCGTCAGGAATGCCGCAATGTCACGGTGACTCATCGTCGTCCGGTACAGGATGAAAACCGCATCGCCGGTTCGGTGCTGGGCGCGGTAGCGGGCGGGGTGATTGGCCACCAGTTTGGCGGCGGTCACGGACGCAGCGTGGCGACGGTTGTAGGTGCGCTGGGCGGCGGCTATGCAGGCAACCAGATCCAGGGCGCGATGCAGGACAACGATACCTACACCACCACCCAGCAGCGCTGCAAAACGGTGTATGACAAATCCGATAAAATGCTCGGCTACGATGTGACCTATAAGATAGGCGATCAGCAGGGGAAAATCCGCATGGATCACGATCCCGGCAGCCAGATCCCGCTGGACAACAACGGCCAGCTGGTCCTGAACAACAAAATCTAAAAACAGATTTGTGTAGTGATTAGCCCCTCAATCGCTCAGGCTGAGGGGCTTTTTTTATCAGAAGGTTAAGGCGTAGTTCAGACCAAAGGTGCGGCCACGACCTTTGTACTCATACAGCGATGAACTGCCGTAGGTTGGGCTGTAGAGCAGCGGCGCGCGCTGGCCCCAGATAGTGACATAGTCTTCGTTAAGCAGGTTTTCGATACTGAAGGTCAGTTTCCCCACCGGCAGCGCGTAACTACCGATAAAATCGACGGTGTTATAGCCTTCCAGCTTGTTGCCGGCGGCATCGCTGAGGTCAAATACCTGCTGACTCTGCACGCGCAGGCTCCACGGATCCGGCGCCCAGCCCACCCAGGCGGTGGCTTTAGACGGCGAGGCGAGGGTGACGTCCCATTTTTGCCAGCGGCCGTCGGTCTGCACCTGGGATTTCAGCACGTTGAAGTTACCGCCGACGCTCCAGTCGCTATCCGGAATAAAGTAGTCGACCGCCCCCTCAACGCCGTAAATACGCCGTTTGTCGGACTGAACGTCGATGGTCATGTCGGTGCGGTTGACGACAATGGTCTTATCCGAGGTCGAGTAATACGCCGCCAGCTGGGTGCGCAGGTTATCGCCGGTGTAGCGCCAGCCCAGCTCATACGAGTTAACTTTGATCCCCTGCAGCGGCGAGTCATCGACGTTGACGCTGGAGATCAGCGGCAGATGACCATTCACCGCAGCGCCATATTTACCGATGCCATAGTATTTACCAGGGTCCGGTAGCTCGACGCCCTGCGAGAAGTTAAACCAGGTTTGTTGACGCTCGGTCAGGTGGGCCACGATCCCGGCGTTAAACAGGAAATTGTCATAATCGGTTTTGCCGCCTTTGATGGCGTCGGCGGAGCGCGCTTTGCCGTTGGCGATATCCTGCTGCTGGGCGTAGCCGACAAAGTCGTCGACCCGGTTTTCGGTCCACTGGTAGCGCACCCCGCCGCTGACGGTAAAGATATCGTTCAGATCGTAGCTGGACTGCAGGAATGGCGCGACATTGGAAATACTGTATCCCGGGTAGCGGCCGGTTGTGTAGATCGATTCGTTGTGCAACCCGCCGGAGGCCATCGATTGTGGCAGATCGAAGAACATCTGGTTGGCATTAAAGGTCTCATGATCGGCGTCGAGACCCCAGGTGAGATCCCACCCCGCCAGCGGTTGACTGTTGAGGGTCAGCTTGGCCCCATACTGATCGGTATCCTGCTGCGACGAGGAGAAGCTACTGACCTGACCTTTCGTGAGCGTCGGGAACGGATAGAAGGTGAGGGACTCATCGCGATAGTACACCTGGCTCACCAGATTCTGGCCGAAAAAGTCGGCATCGGAGTACTGGAGGCTGATCAGATGGCGTTCGGTGCCGGAGATACGATCGGAATTGAGCCCGTCGGTGGTATACGCTTTGCCGCCGCTGGTGACCGCGGACATGTTCTTCCCGAGCCACAGACCGTAGTCATCATCGCCCTGGCTTTTATAATACTGGGTGACCAGCTGCAGCTGGCGGTTATCATCGATCTCAATCGTCCCCGTCCCCATCACGTCGAGGCGGTCAGAGTGCTGGAGCCCCGTTTGGGTATTATCGAGGATCAGCGCATCGTTATTGCCGTCGTACCAGCCGCCGAAACGCTGATAGGCTACCGACAAGCGGCCGGATGCGTGGTCTGTTCCGCCGCTGACGGCCGCCGCGACGCGCTCATCATGATCGTTGCTGTTCGCAAAACCGCTCTTGCTGCCCACCTCAAGATCGACCTGACGATCCTGCTGCCCCTTTTTGGTAACGATGTTGATAAGCCCGCCGGTACTGCCCCCGCCGTACAGCGAGGTCGCTCCGGAGATCACTTCGATATGTTCGATGTTGAATGGATCGATGGCGTCGAGCTGGCGGCTGTCGGTGCGTGAGGAGTTGAGCCGGACTCCGTCAATCAGCACGACGATCGCGCGCCCGCGCATGTTCATCCCATAGTTGGTCCGCCCCTGGCTGCTGACGTCGATGCCGGGGATCAGCTGCGCCAGCACGTCTTTGAACTCTTTCCCGCCCTGGACCTGCTGCTCAATCTCCTGGCCCTCAATGACCCAGGTGGTTTGGGCCATTTCGGCCACGGTGCGATGGGTGCGGTTTGCGCTAACGATGATGCTGTCTTCATCAGACTGAGCCGCCAGCGCAGGCAGCGTGCTGGCCAGCAGCAGAGGGTGGAGCACCCAGAGGCGCTTTTTCATATCCATTCCTTTTATGAGCAAGTTGCTTTGTCGTTGTTATGGGCCGGCGTCGGCCGGTATTCGTTACAATGCGAAACATCTGGAAAAACTCAAAAAAGGATTTTGCACATAATGAATATCGCAATCAATATCATTTGCGTTTATCTTGCGCGAGAAAAGGTAATAAAAATCAATCTATTTTGTGAGGATAAAGCCAACAGGAGAGCGGATCCGGCGGCAGAATACCGCCGGAAGCAGGGCGCATCAGGACTCGAGGACCTGCGGCCAGAGACGGAGAGTGGTATCGGTGATTTGCATCAGCTTGTCGAAATCCGCGCCTTCCCGGGCGCTAATCGACATCCCCTGCAGAACGCAGTTAAGAAATTGCGCCAGCTGCGCGACATCGCGGCCCGCGGGCAGTTCGCCCTGCGCCTGCCGCTGCTGCAGAAACTGGGTTAGCGCCTGCTCCTGCATCGCATGGCGGGATTTGATGGTATTGGCGATATCCGTCGAGGAGGCGGCCAGCGCGGCGGAGGTATTGATGATAAAGCAGCCGGCCGGCGTCTCTTTGCTGGTAAAGCAGGTGGCGACCGCCGTGAAGTAGTCACGCAACGCGCGAACGACGGATTTTCCCTCGGCAAACAGCACGGCTTCGTGCTTCGCGGCAAAGCGCGAAATGTAACGATCCAACACTGCGCGGAATAGGCCTTCTTTATTCACAAATTCCGCATACAGGGTGGGGGCTTTTGCTCCTGTCGCCTCGACCAGATCGGCGAGCGAGGTCGCCTCATAGCCGTGCTGCCAGAAGAGTGTCATGGCTTTGTCCAGCGCCGCATCCCTGTCGAACACCTTCGGTCGGCCACGGCTTTTTTTGGCGCAACTTTGAACGTCAGTTGTCATGGTGCCGTTGTACCTATGTTGGTTTGGTGAAAGGCCATTATAAAAATAAACGATCGCCGGGGCCAGCGCTGTCGGTTTAAAAATAAATAATTCATATATGTATGAAATTTAAGCATTTTATAAATAGTTAAACGGTCGTTATAAAAATGCATTGACGTGTGACATAGATCACATTATTATTTACCTATCGATCGTTAAGTTAATGCTTGCGACCCTACTATAAAATTCATCTGCACAGGTATAATAATCATGAAAACCGTTAATACTCTGGCTATTGCCGCCGTTTTAAGTTCCCTTTCTTTCGCCAGCTTTGCCGCTGTAGAGGTGCAGTCCACCCCTGCAGGACAGCATAAAGTAGGCACCATCTCTGCTTCTGCCGGGACTAACCTGGGCTCGCTGGAAGACCAGCTGGCGCAGAAAGCGGATGAGATGGGCGCCACTTCATACCGTATTACTTCGGTAACCGGTCCGAATACCCTTCACGGTACCGCCGTTATCTACAAGTAAGCCCGATGCGTCGCTGCCCGGCCCCCTTCACCGGACGGCGATGAGTAAGACCCTGTTGTACCCCTGTTTGACCCTTGCCAACAAAAAACCCGCCATCAGGCGGGTTTTTTGTTTTATGCAGCGTAAGACTACAGCGACCGCGGTCCAGGCTCAGCATGACGGGTGACGTCAATCGGCATGCCCGAGCGGTAATTCATCGCGCGCTCCATCACCGTCCCGTCGGTCTGCGGCGCCTGTTTGAACGCAGTCATGGCCGCATTAAGCGTAATGGGCAGGGTCTGCGGGTCGTCATCGATATGCTCAGACAGCGGCTGATGGACCTCAACCAGACGGCGGCCATCCGGCTCAACCGACGCCTTGATCGGCGTGTTGATAATGTTCACCTTCGTGCCCGGCGAGATAGTGTTGTACAGCGCCTTGATATCGTTATCGCGCAGACGAATGCAGCCGGAACTGACGCGCATACCGATGCCGAAATCGGCATTGGTGCCGTGCAGGAGATATACTCCGCCATAGGCGGCGAGGCGGATGGCGTGATGGCCCATCGGATTGTCAGGACCAGCAGGCACTACCGCCGGCAGCTCAATCCCCATAGCCTTGTAGCGCGCGCGAATGTTGGCGGTAGGTGTCCAGGTCGGATTGGCCCGTTTGTCGGACACGGTTGTGACCATCGTCGGTGTGATGGTGGTCCCACCCAGCTGACCGATGCCGATTGGGTAGACGGTCACTTCATTCTTGCCCGGCGGGTAATAGTAGAGGCGCAGTTCGGCGAGGTTAATCACCAGCCCTTCGCGCGGCGCATCGGGCAGCAGCGTCTGCAGGGGGATGGTCAGCACGCTGCCGGCGCGCGGAACATAGGGGTCAACCCCGGGATTGGCCTGCAGCAGGGCCAGGAAGCCGACATTGTACTTCTTGGCAATCGCTTCCAGCGAACCGCCGTCATCCTGTACCACATGAAACTGATTCTGACCCACCAGCCGGCTGCCCGGCGGGGGAAGGGGCCAGGTGTTAGCGCGCGCGGGGAGGGCCAGCGCGGCGACTAACGCGACTAGCGTCAGCCAAAGCGTCACGGGGAAACGGTTTCTCATTACCATAACTCCAAAATATGTAAGTGGTTATTTTTATACGAAAAGCAGATGAGATTATGGCGTGAGTCTGTGTGGGGAAATCCAGGCGGATTGCAAAATGTTTGTAAAGATTGCGAGGTATGTGGGAAGGGAGATACGGCAGTGGGGCCGTATCTCCTGCCAGTCAGGCGACGGCGTTCTCTTCCAGCTGGCGCATAAACTGGCGAACCCAGTCCATCCGCGTTTTACGCTCCTCCAGGTCCTGCATGAACTTCAGGCGCGTGGGACCGTCCAGGCGGAAGTGCTGCGGCTGCTTCTGCAGCAGGCCGATCAGCCACACCGGATTGACGTTGTTTTTCTCGTTAAATTCGATCACGCCGCCTTTTTCGTTGCTTTCCAGCTTGCGGATCCCTAACTTTTGCGCCTGCTGACGCAGACGGGCGATATCCAGCAGGTTGCGGGCGGCATCGGGCAGGCGGCCAAAACGATCGATCAGCTCGACTTTGATCTCCTCCAGATCCTGTTCGTTTTTGGCGCTGGCAATGCGCTTATAGAATGACAGGCGCGTATTGACGTCAGGGATGAAATCATCAGGCAGCAGGGAAGGCATGCGCAGTTCAACCTCCGTCTGCTGACTGGTGAGATCTTCCAGCGAGGGTTCACGCCCGGCTTTTAGCGCATCGACTGCGTTCTCCAGCAGCTCCATATACAGAGAGAAACCGATGGTTTCCATCTGACCGCTCTGATCTTCCCCAAGCAGTTCCCCGGCCCCGCGAATCTCCAGATCGTGGGTTGCCAGCGCAAAGCCGGCGCCGAGATCTTCCAGCGACGCAATGGCCTCGAGGCGCTTTTGCGCATCGGTGGTCATCGCTTTCGGATGCGGCGTCAGCAGCCAGGCATAGGCCTGGTGATGCGAACGGCCAACGCGGCCGCGCAGCTGGTGCAGCTGGGCGAGGCCAAAATGGTCGGCGCGTTCGATGATGATGGTGTTGGCGGTGGGAATGTCGATCCCGGTTTCGATGATGGTGGCGCACACCAGCACATTGAAGCGTTGATGATGGAAGTCATTCATCACCCGCTCCAGTTCGCGCTCCCTCATCTGACCGTGACCGATGGCGATCCGCGCCTCCGGCACCAGCTCCGCCAGCTTGTCGGCGGCTTTCTGGATGTTCTCAACGTCATTAAACAGATAGTAGACCTGGCCGCCGCGCAGCGTTTCGCGCAGGATCGCCTCGCGCACCACCAGGGCGTCATATTCGCGAACGAAGGTCTTCACCGCCAGGCGTCGCGCCGGCGGCGTGGCGATGATCGACAGATCGCGCATCCCGCTCATCGCCATGTTCAGCGTCCGCGGGATCGGCGTGGCGGTGAGGGTCAGAATATCGACATCGGCGCGCATCGCTTTGATGCGCTCTTTATGCCGTACGCCAAACCGGTGCTCTTCGTCGACGATCAGCAGCCCGAGATCGCGCAGCTTCACCTCGCTCTGCAGCAGCTTGTGGGTGCCGATCAAGATATCGATTTTGCCTTCCGCGGCCTGCTCGAGGATCTGCGCCTGCTCTTTAGCGCTGCGGAAGCGGGAGAGCATTTCGATGCGTACCGGCCAGTTGGCGAAACGATCGCGGAAATTGTCATAGTGCTGCTGAGCCAGCAGGGTGGTCGGCACCAGCACCGCCACCTGCTTGTGGTTCTCCACGGCGAGGAAGGCGGCGCGCATGGCCACTTCGGTCTTGCCGAAGCCCACATCGCCGCACACCAGGCGGTCCATGGCCAGCGGCTGGCACATATCGCTGAGGACGGCGTTGATCGCCTGCGCCTGATCCGGCGTGGTTTCAAATGGGAAGCCGTCGCAGAACAGCTGATACTGTTCGCGGTCGTGTTTAAAGGCAAAACCCGCCTTCGCCGCGCGCTGGGCATAGATATCCAGCAGCTCGGCCGCCACGTCGCGTACTTTCTCAGCCGCTTTTTGTCGCGCCCGGGTCCAGGCATCGCCGCCCAGCTTGTGCAGGGGGGCGTTTTCTTCCGCCCCGCCGGCGTAGCGGCTGATAAGATGCAGGGACGATACCGGAACGTATAGCTTGGCATCGTTGGCGTAGGTCAGCATCAGATATTCGCCGGTGATGCCGCCGGCTTCCAGGGTAGTCATGCCCGCGTAGCGGCCCACGCCGTGTTCCAGGTGAACGACCGGCTGGCCGATATGCAGTTCGGCGAGGTTGCGAATCAGAGTGTCAGGGTTAATGGTGCGTCGCGAATCCTGACGACGGCGCGCCACCCGCTCGCCGAGCAGGTCGCTCTCGCAAATCAGCGCCAGGCCGCGCTGGCTGTCGATAAACCCGTGCTCGGCGGCGCCAATCATCAGATAGCGGCCGTTGCCGGTGGCTTCCTCCAGACGCAGCACATGTTTTGGCGCAACTTTAATCCGCGCCAGCATTTCGCTCAGCGCTTCACGGCGGCCTTCGCTTTCCACCGAGAAGATCACCGGACCGGTAAAGGACTCGAGGAAGCGGCGCAGATTATCCAGCGGCGCTTTGTTCTGCGCCTGGACGGCGAGGTCCGGCAGCGTCTGGTAGCCCAGATTAGTATTCGCCGCTTTGTCCGCCAGACGCTCGGTTTTCAGCTGCACGCGCGGCCATTTTTTCAGTTCGCTGAATAGCTCATCGCTGCGCAGCCACAGCAGCTCAGGCGGCAGGAGCGGGCGCATCGGGTCGACGCCGCGGTTTTCAAAGCGGGCGCGGGCTTCATTCTGGAATCGCTCCGCGCTGGCCTCGAGATCGCCGGTGTTGACGATCAGCGTGCTGGCCGGGAAATAGCTGAATAACGGCGGCAGCGGCTCGCTGAAGAACAGCGGTTGCCAGTATTCGATACCGGCAGGTAGCGTCCCTTTACTGACCTGCTGATAGATGTGTTCGGCATCGCGCTTCACCTCAAAGCGGTCGCGCCACTGGCTGCGGAACAGCTCAATAGCGGTCTGGTCGGTGGGGAACTCGTGCGCCGGCAGCAGGTTAATGGCCGCCACTTCCTCCAGCGTGCGCTGGCTGTCAACGTCGAACAGGCGCAGGCTGTCGATTTCATCGTCAAAGAAATCAAGGCGGTAGGGCTGATCGCTACCCATCGGGAACAAGTCGAGCAGCGCGCCGCGGGTAGCATATTCGCCGTGCTCCATCACCTGATCGACATGGCGGTAGCCGGCCCCCTCCAGCTGATCGCGCAGCGCATCGCGCGACAGGCGCTGGCCCTTTTTCATCACCAGCGCGTGGCCGTGAAGGAAGCTGTGCGGACAGACGCGCTGCATCAGGGTGCTGACCGGGACGATCAGTACGCCGCGCTGCATGGTGGGTAACTGGTAAAGGGTGGCAAGACGGGAGGAGATGATGTCCTGATGCGGCGAGAAGCTGTCGTAAGGGAGCGTTTCCCAGTCCGCCAGCCCCATCACCATGCTGTCGGTAAACTGCCTGATCTCGTCGTTCAGACGCAGCGCGTTTTGCATGTCAGGCGCCACCAGCACCACCGGGCCGCTGTGGCGTTCGGCCATCTCCGCCACCAGGGTGGCGCAGGCTGCGCCGGTCAACTCGCCAAGCTGGCGCTGATCGCCGGCTTTGACCGGCAATGAGTATCGATATTGTTCAGGCATAGACGGTTTCATGATCTCTTAGGGATTCGCTCTGCCGATATGGAGGGCAACTCGCTGATATTCAATAGTGAGATTATCCGCGATTGGTCTGGATTCGCCAACCCGAATTGCCATCGCGTATTGGGTGAAGAAAGGTCAGCGCTGTCGATAAGCGTAAAGATAAATAAGTAAGTACTTATCTATCCGTTTGTATTTACTTGGTTTTTAGGTTTGTTGCTAATAAAGTCGTCATGTATCAGTCGTTTACGCTGCCCCTAATCGCTTATATACTCGGGCATCGGCTATCAGCAACCAGATGGATGACATGTACCAACCTGCCGCACTCTTTATCGGCCTACGCTATATGCGCGGGCGCGCAGCCGACCGCTTCGGTCGTTTCGTCTCCTGGCTCTCAACTATCGGTATTACGCTTGGCGTAATGGCGCTGGTGACAGTCCTGTCGGTGATGAACGGCTTTGAACGCGAGCTGCAAAACAACATCCTGGGGCTGATGCCACAGGCCATTCTTAGCGCCAAACAGGGTTCGGTGAACCCTCAGCAACTGCCGGAGCGCGAAGCGAAACTTAATGGGGTAACCCGCGTAGCGCCGATCACCACCGGCGACGTGGTGCTGCAGAGCGCGCGCAGCGTGGCGGTCGGGGTTATGCTGGGCATTGATCCGGCGCAGAACGATCCCCTGACTCCATACCTGGTGAACGTCAAACAGAGCGATCTGCAGGCGGGCAAATATAACGTTATTCTCGGCGAGCAGCTGGCGGGCCAGCTGGGGGTTAATCGCGGCGATAAAATTCGCGTGATGGTTCCTTCCGCGAGTCAGTTTACGCCGATGGGCCGCGTGCCGAGCCAGCGTCTGTTCACGGTCATCGGCACCTTCGCCGCCAACAGCGAAGTCGATGGCTATCAGATGCTGACCAACATCGACGACGCCTCCCGTCTGATGCGCTATCCGCTGGGGAATATCACTGGCTGGCGCCTGTGGCTGGATCAACCGCTGCAGGTCGACACCCTGAGTCAACAGACGCTGCCGCCGGGAACTCAGTGGCAGGACTGGCGCGAGCGCAAGGGCGAACTGTTCCAGGCGGTGCGCATGGAGAAAAATATGATGGGCCTGCTGCTGAGCCTGATCGTCGCCGTCGCGGCCTTCAACATTATTACCTCGCTGGGGATGATGGTGATGGAGAAGCAGGGCGAAGTGGCGATCCTCCAGACCCAGGGGCTGACGCCGCGGCAGATTATGGCCGTCTTTATGGTGCAGGGGGCCAGCGCCGGGATCGTCGGCGCGCTGCTGGGAGCGGTGCTTGGCGCCCTGTTGGCCAGCCAGCTGAATAATTTAATGCCGATCATCGGCGCCTTCCTTGACGGCGCGGCGCTGCCGGTGGCGATTGAGCCGCTGCAGGTCATTGTTATCGCCCTGGTGGCGATGGTGCTGGCCCTGTTGTCTACGTTGTACCCTTCCTGGCGCGCTGCCGCCACCCAACCCGCTGAGGCTTTACGTTATGAATAAGATCCTGCTGCAATGCGACAACCTGTGCAAACGCTATCAGGAAGGCAATGTGCAAACCGATGTCCTGCACAATGTCAGCTTCAGCATTGGTGAAGGCGAGATGATGGCTATCGTCGGCACCTCCGGCTCTGGCAAAAGTACGCTGCTGCATCTGCTCGGCGGCCTGGATACGCCCACCTCTGGCGACGTGATTTTCTCCGGTCAGCCGATGAGCAAGCTATCCACCGCCGCGCGCGCCGACCTGCGTAACCGCGAGCTGGGCTTTATCTATCAGTTCCACCATCTGCTGCCGGACTTTAGCGCACTGGAAAACGTGTCGATGCCGCTGCTGATTGGCAAAAAGAAGCCGGCGGATATTGAACGCCAGGCGAAAGCGATGCTGCAGGCGGTCGGGCTTGAACACCGCAGCCATCACCGTCCGTCGGAGCTCTCCGGCGGCGAGCGCCAGCGGGTGGCGATTGCCCGCGCGCTGGTGAATAAACCGCGGCTGGTGCTGGCGGACGAGCCAACCGGTAACCTCGACGCTCGCAACGCCGACAGCATCTTCCAGCTGCTGGGCGAACTGAACGTCGCGCAGCGCACCGCGTTTCTGGTGGTGACCCACGACCTGCAGCTGGCGAAGCGCATGAGCCGCCAGCTGGAGATGCGCGATGGCCGTCTGACCGCCGACCTGACCCTGATGGGGGCCGAGTAATGGCGTCTCCGTTATCGTTACTGATTGCATTGCGTTTCAGCCGCGGCCGGCGGCGCGGCGGCATGGTGTCGCTGATCTCGGTGATCTCCACCATCGGCATTGCGCTGGGGGTGGCGGTGCTGATCGTCGGCCTCAGCGCGATGAACGGCTTTGAACGCGAGCTGAATAACCGCGTGCTGGCGGTGGTACCGCACGGCGAAATCGAACCCGTGAATCAGCCGTGGAATAACTGGCAGGAAGCGCTGGCGAAGGTGCAGAAGGTGAAGGGGATTGTCGCGGCAGCGCCCTATATTAACTTCACCGGCCTGGTGGAGAGCGGCAGCAATATGCGCGCCATCCAGGTGAAAGGCGTCGACCCGCAGCAGGAGAGCCAGCTCAGCGCGCTGCCTACCTTTGTGCAGAATAACGCGTGGGCCGGATTCAAGGCTGGCGAACAGCAGGTGATCCTGGGCAAAGGGGTCGCCGATGCCCTGCACGTGAAGCAGGGGGACTGGGTATCGATCATGATCCCTAATGCCGACGCCGACCATCAGCTGCTGCAGCCAAAACGCGTCAGGCTGCATGTGACCGGAATTTTACAGCTGAGCGGCCAGCTCGATCATAGTTTTGCCATGATCCCGATGCAGGATGCGCAGCAGTACCTGGAGATGGGCAGCAGCGTGACCGGCATCGCCATCAAGGTCACCGACGTTTTCCATGCTAACAAGCTGGTACGCGACGCCGGCGAGGTGACCAACAGCTACGTCTACATCAAGAGCTGGATCGGCACCTATGGCTATATGTATCGCGACATCCAGATGATCCGCGCCATTATGTACCTGGCGATGGTGCTGGTGATCGGCGTGGCCTGCTTTAACATCGTCTCGACGCTGGTGATGGCGGTCAAAGACAAAAGCGGCGATATTGCGGTGCTGCGCACGCTTGGCGCAAAAGACGGCTTAATTCGCGCGATTTTCGTGTGGTATGGTTTATTAGCCGGATCGGTAGGCAGCCTGTTTGGGGTGGTGATCGGCGTGATCTGCGCGTTGAACCTGACGTCGATCATCAACGGCATCGAATACCTGATTGGGCATAAATTCCTCTCCGGCGACATCTATTTTATTGACTTCCTGCCGTCAGAATTGCACTGGCTGGACGTCTTTTATGTGCTGGTGACAGCACTGTTGCTGAGTTTGCTGGCCAGCTGGTATCCCGCCCGCCGCGCCAGCCGCATCGACCCGGCGAGGGTGCTGAGTGGCCAGTAATTTATCGTCATCGTCGGCCTGGCTGACGACAAAAGAGGAATTGCTGAAATGTATTATGGATTTGACATTGGCGGCAGCAAGATAGCGCTGGGCGTATTTAATCAGGAGCGGCGACTGCAGTGGGAAAAACGCGTCGCCACGCCGAAAAGTAGTTATGAGGATTTTCTCCAGGCGGTAGAGGCGCTGGTCCGCGAGGCCGATGAGCGCTTCGACCAGCAGGGTTCGGTGGGGATCGGTATTCCGGGAATGCCGGAAACGGCGGACGGCACGCTGTATGCCGCTAACGTGCCAGCCGCCAGCGGCCGGCCGCTGCGCGCTGACCTCAGCGCGCGGTTGGGGCGCGATGTGCGTCTCGATAATGACGCCAACTGTTTCGCGCTGTCGGAAGCGTGGGACGATGAGTTTACGCAATACCCGCTGGTGATGGGATTGATCCTCGGCACCGGCGTGGGCGGCGGCCTGGTGTTGAACGGTAAATCGATTACCGGACATAGCTATATCACCGGCGAGTTCGGTCATATTCGCCTGCCGGTGGATGCCCTGGAGGTGGTTGGGCGCGATTTTCCGCTGCTGCGCTGCGGCTGCGGCCAGCTGGGCTGTATTGAAAATTATCTCTCCGGTCGCGGTTTCGCCTGGCTGTACGAACATTTTTATCAGCAACCGCTCTCCTCGCCGGAGATTGTGACGCAGTGGCAGCAGCACGATCCGCGCGCGCAGGCGCACGTTGAGCGCTATCTCGATCTGCTGGCGGTGTGTCTGGGGAATATACTGACCATTGTCGACCCGGATTTGCTGGTGCTCGGCGGTGGATTATCTAACTTTACGGCCATTAGCGAAGGGCTGGCGCAACGATTGCCGCGCCATCTTCTGCCGGTCGCCAGGGTTCCGCGCATTGAGCGCGCGCGCCACGGCGATGCCGGGGGAATGCGCGGTGCGGCCTTCCTTCACCTGACCCATTAATCACAGAGGTAGCTATGCAGTCGCGCCGTTTACATCGATTGAGCCGTTTTCGTCGCAATAAACGTCGGTTGCGTGACCGTCTGCGTCAGCGGATTTTCTTTAGGGAGGACAGGATGAAGCCTGAAGCGATGGCAAAACCGAGAGTGGTGGTGTTAACCGGCGCGGGCATCTCGGCAGAGTCGGGGATCAAAACCTTCCGCGCGGCCGATGGCCTGTGGGAAGAGCATCGGGTGGAAGATGTGGCGACGCCGGAAGGCTTCGCCCGCGATCCGGCGCTGGTGCAGGCGTTCTACAACGCCCGTCGTCGTCAGCTGCAGAGTCCGGAAATCGCGCCGAACGCGGCGCATCTGGCGCTGGCGCGTCTGGAGGATCTGCTGGGCGACCATTTTCTGCTGGTCACCCAGAATATTGATAATCTGCACGAGCGCGCCGGCAACCGCCGGGTGATCCATATGCACGGCGAGCTGCTAAAGGTGCGCTGTTCGTGGAGCGGCCAGGTGCTGGAGTGGACCGGCGACGTCACCGCCGAGGACAAGTGCCACTGCTGCCAGTTCCCGGCGGCGCTGCGTCCGCACGTGGTCTGGTTTGGCGAAATGCCGCTGGGGATGGATGAGATCTACAGCGCGCTGGCCGACGCAGATATTTTTATCGCCATCGGCACCTCCGGCCATGTCTATCCGGCGGCTGGCTTTGTGCACGAGGCGCGACTGCACGGCGCCCATACCGTTGAACTGAACCTGGAGCCCAGCCAGGTGGGCAGCGAGTTTGCCGAGAAGCACTACGGGCTGGCAAGCGAAGTGGTACCCGCCTTTATCGATAAGCTGCTGCAGGAAAACGCGCTGTAAACTGAAGCAGCCTGCCGGTAGCCAGGGCGCAGCCCACGGCCGCCGGCAGCGCTGCTGACAAGGATGTCACGTCATGACAGGAGTCAGACCATGCATAATCCGCTGGTTATCGAAGCGATCATGTTGATCGCGGCCATTATCGTTGGCGTCTGGAGCCAGCGCGCTTTACCGCTACACGCCGATAGCCGACCGATCCTCTTCCTGCTATGTCTGTTCCTCGGCACTGGCAGCGCGTTGTGCCTGCTGCTGGATATCTTAGCTCTGCTGTTGACCGGTCAGGTCGCGACGGGCGGTGTGCGAATATACGGTCCGTTGCTGCTGCTGGTGGTGCTGTGGAAACCTCTCAACTGGGTTGTCGGCATCATTGAAGATTTTGTGCAGCGGCGAGCCGAAAAAGGGAAGGGCAAAGGCCAGCACGACGGCGGTCAACGCTGATCCGCCGCCTGCGCCGTGGCTTATTTATAGCGCCTTTTGCATATTAATGACCGAACGGGCGTTCGAGGCGCTGGTAGCCAGCACATCGATAACCCCGGTGCGTAATGCCCCCAGGATCGCCGTCGCTTTCGTACTTTCGGAGGCGATAGCGATGACGCAGGGAATGGCCCGCAGCTGTTCGAGACTTAAGCCAATGACCCGGTCATTCATCACCGTATCGACGGGTTTGCCCTGAATATTGAAAAAGCTGTACCCCGCCAGATCGCCCACCACCCCCTGTTCCTGACGCGCGGTGGCAATTTCCTGCGGCGTAAACCAGCCGAGCTGCACCATAAAGCTGTTTTCATTCATATCGCCGAGGCCGATGATCGCCACGTCAGCTTTGCTGGCCTGTTCGAGCGTGGCCTTAATCAGGCGGTTTTGCATAAAGGCCGCGCGCAGCTCCGGGGTTTCCACATAGGCCGGGGCGTAAAGCGTTTCGCTGAAGCCGTTAAATTTGCGCGCCAGATTCCGGCTGATGTGGTCGGCGTCAATCAGCTGATTGTCACGCTTGGTTCCGCCGATGCCGCAGATAAATCGGCAGTGGCGCTCAGGAAACACGCCAACGTGATTCGCCACCGCGGCCACATTGCGCCCCTGACCAACGGTGACGGTCATATCGTTTTTTAACACCCCGGCAAGGTAGTTACTGACCAGGGCCGCCACCTGCTGGCGCTGTTCATCTTCATCATGGTGATCCAGGGCAATTAGCGCGCGCTTAATGCCAAAGTGCGAAATAAACTGCTGCTCAATCTGGGAGCTGAAGACCGGATGGTATTTGACGCTGATCTCAACAATCCCTTCCTGGCGCGCTTTTTTCAGCAGGCGCCCGACTTTGATACGCGAAATGCCGAATCGTTTGGCGATCTCTTCCTGCGTTTGTTCCTGATCGTAATAAGCCACCGCAATTTCAGTGAGCAGGGCGTAATCTGAGTCTTGTTCAATCATGGCCTGGAATTTCCATCTCTGGTGTCCCTTTTATATTACTGCGCCTGCAAAATAAATTCCTGTGTAACGCGTTGAACAATGTCGCAATAGCCTTGCGCGTCCCAGGCCGCGCGGCCGATAAACAAGCCATTGATCTCCTGCTGGCGCAGCAATTCCACCGCGTTTTGCAGCGTTACGCTGCCGCCATAGAGCAGCGGGATACGGGTTCCCGTCTCGTGACCAAACCGCTCGCAAAGCGCCTGACGTAGCGCCTGATGAATGACGCCCGCCTCCTGCGGTGAGGCGGGCGTACCATGTTCGCCAATGGCCCACACCGGTTCATACGCAATCAGGGTCCGCAGCGCCTGCTGGTGGCTCAGGCCATACAGGGCGATCTTCATCTGCCGCACCACGCTTTCACGCGACACCTGCCAGCGTTTCTCCTCGGCGCTATCGCCAATACAGATCAGCGGGCGCAGGCCATGACCTAAGGCGCTATGCACTTTTCGATTAATCGCGGCATCGCTTTCATTAAAGGCGGCGCGTCGTTCTGAATGTCCCAGCTCAACAAGCGTGGCGCCGGTTTCTGCCAACATGGCCGCCGAGATTTCCCCGGTCTAGGCGCCCTGATCCGCTTCATGCATATTCTGCGCGCCGGTCAGAAGCGGTAACTGATGCGTTTGCAGAAAATGGCTGACGGGTTGGATCGCGGTGAAGGGGGGAATGACGAAGGGCTGAATAGCGGGGTGACAGCCCTCCGGCATCCGCGCTGCCAGCGTTTCGCACCAGGCCATGGCCTGCGACAGCGGCTTGTTCATTTTCCAGCTGGTTCCTAACCATATCGGGGTCATCATTGCTTCTCCTCTTAATAAAATCAAATAGTTGCCAGGAACGGGGCCATACCCTGTATTGAGGTTGAACTTTTTATCACTGCATGAACATATGTTAGATCACATTTTTCGATGAAAAAAATCTATGAATTTTTTTATGTGATCTTCATCACTCATGGCGGCTCATTCATCAGGTAATGTTTTGAGCATATGATTTGATAGTGAACATATGAACAGTCAACTGAAAAAATGAGAGGCGCATGATGTCAGCAGAGAAAAAACCCGTTGTGGCGATTACCATTGGCGATCCGGCAGGGATCGGCCCGGAGATCACCGTGGCCACCATGATGGACAAAAGCGTGTATGACGAGTGCAAACCGTTCCTGATCGGCTCGGTACCGATTATCAGCCGGGCGATGAAAATCATGGGCTGCGATTTTGCTATCCATAAAATTGCCCATCCGCAGGAGGCCCGTTTTAGCTGGGGGACGTTGGATGTTCTGGAAACTGGCGACTACGATTGCGACAGTATCGAATGGGGCAAGGTGCAGAAACTGGCGGGGCAAATGTCGCTGGACTATGTGATGAAGTCGATCGAGCTGGGCAAAGCGGGGCTGATCGACGTGGTCTCTACTGCACCAATTCATAAGGAAGCCATCAAGCTGGCAGGATGTAAGCTCCCGGGCCATACCGAAATCTATCAGGTGGAAACCCAATCTGATTACGGTCTGACCATGTTCCACGTCCACAACCTGCGCGTCTTCTTCGTGAGCCGTCATATGGCGCTAAAAGCAGCCTGTGACTATGCCAACAAAGCGCGAGTGCTGGCCTGCGTTCAGCAGATCCACCATGAATTTACCGCCCTGAACATCAAAAATCCGCGCATTGCCGTGGCCGCCCTGAACCCGCATGGTTCCGACAATGGTCTGTTTGGTCACGAAGAGGCTGACAATCTGATCCCGGCGGTGAAAGCGGCCCAGGAGATGGGGAGCAACGCTATCGGGCCGGTTCCGGCCGATTCCGTGTTCCATCTCGGCAAACAGGGGCGCTACGACGCCATTCTCTCGCTGTATCACGATCAGGGGCATATTGCCTGCAAAACCCTCGACTTTGAACGTTCGATCACCATTACCTTCGGCCTGCCGTTTATGCGCAGCTCCGTCGACCATGGGACGGCGTTTGATATCGCCGGTACCGGTAAGGCGGGTACCGTCAGTATGCTGGAGTCGACGCTGGTGGCGGCCCGTTACTGGAAAATGAAGCATCAATAATCGCTGAGGTTCATGCGAATCACGAGGACAGAGAAATGGAAAAACATCTGTTGATTAGCAAGGGCTGTAAGGGCTGGGGCGGGCCGCTGACTATCACGCCAGGTCAGGGGAAAAAGATTGCGTACATCACCGGGGGGATCCGTCCCCCGGTCGTCGACCGCCTGAGCGAACTGACCGGCTGGCCTTCCATTGATGTATTCAAGAATGGCGAACCGCCGGCGGAAGAGATTGGTTTAATGGTCATCGACTGCGGCGGCACGTTGCGCTGCGGACTCTATCCGAAGCGGGGAATTCCCACCATGAACCTGCATCCCACCGGTAAAAGCGGCCCGCTGGCGGAATTTATACACGAAGGGATCTACGTCTCCGGCGTGACGCCAGCCTGCATTGAGATGGTCTGGCCGCAAGGGGAAGGCGGAAAGCTTGGGATCGTGGCTGACGATCTGACCGGGGCAACTACCGTCGGGGTGCTGCTGGCGCGCAGTGGTTTAAAAACCGCCGCGTTTTTCGATACCGAATCCTTCGCCCGCAATGAGGTAGAGTATCCGGCGATGGTGGTCAGCAGCGACAGCCGCCCATTGCCGAAAGCGGAGGCCCAGCACAAAGTGAGCGCTGCGGTGAAACAGCTGCAGGCTCGCGGCGCGCATTACTTCACCAAGCGGATTGATACCACGCTGCGCGGCGGCATCGGATTTGAAATCGACGCCATGCTGGAACAACTGCCGCAGGAGACGGTGGCGGTTGTGGTGCCGGCGATGCCGCAGTCACGGCGTATTCTCGTCGGCGGTTACTCGGTGATTGATTCGGTAGCCCTGTCGCGGACCGATGTGGCTCGCGATGTACGTACCCCGGTCACCGAGTCGTGGGTGCCGGGACTGTTGGCGGCGCAGACCCATCATCAGGTCGGGCATATCGCGCTGACATCGGTGATGAAAGGCGAAGGGCAAATCCAGCAGGATTTACAGGAACAACAACAGCGCGGCGTGCGGGTGATAGTGGTCGATGCGATAACCGTCGACGATGTCGATGCCATCGCCGGGGCGGTAGTGGCCCTGAACTGGAACGTGCTGGCCGTCGATCCGGGGCCCTTTACCGAACGGCTGGCGGTTCGTCGCGGCCTGATGCGCGAAGCGCGGAGCAGCGCGCCCGCGAGCCTGACAGCGGACGGCCAGCGCGGCTCGATTTTGATCGTTGCCGGCAGCGCAACGCCAGTAACCAAAAAACAGCTCCAGTATTTGATCGCTAATGATGCCCGGGTCTGCCATATCCCGGTGGATGCCGAGCTGTTGGTTGACCGGAAAAACGCCGCTGAGATTGAAGTCAATCGCGTGGTGCAGCATGCCCGACAGTGCGTTCCGGCGCAGCACAACGCGCTCTTTGTTTTTGAGTCCGCCTTGACCGGGCGGTTGCTAAACCTTCAGGAAGAGGAGCAGCGATTTGGTCTGGCCCACGGTGAGGCTGCGCAAAATATTAACCACGGATTGGGCAGTATTGTGCGCGAGGTGCTTAACTGTGCGTCGGGTGAAATTAAAGGATTGTATATGACCGGTGGTGACACCATGGTCAATGTACTAAAAGAGCTGGGCGCCACCGGAATAGAAATGATTGACTATGTCATCCCGCAAACCGATATGGTGCGGATCATTGGCGGCGATTATGCCGGCTTAATTTGCGTCGGGAAAGGAGGGCTAACCGGACCGGAAGATATTATTAGCATCATTGTTGACCGAATTTATCAGGAAGCACAGCAATAACCCAGTAATCTAATAACTAATAAACGACGTAATGGTCGTCAGGGTAGTATTGCGTCGTTATCTCTGTTAAATCTTAATTTAAGAGTTACCCTATGAATATTAATATACTTGAAAAAATGA
This sequence comes from Klebsiella pneumoniae, assembly GCF_000742135.1. Taxonomy (GTDB): domain Bacteria; phylum Pseudomonadota; class Gammaproteobacteria; order Enterobacterales; family Enterobacteriaceae; genus Klebsiella; species Klebsiella pneumoniae. The sequence continues at coordinate 1,756,057 of NZ_KN046818.1, forward strand.
ATAAGGTGCCCGGTGGGTTAATTATTATTCCACTGCTGGTGGCTATATTAATTAATACTTTCGCGCCCCAGGTGCTCAGCATTGGCGGCCCGACCACCGCCTTATTTAAAGTCGGTTCCAGCGCCATGATGGGCATATTTTTGCTCATTTGCGGAACCTCGATCAATATCCGTCAGGCCGGGTTGCCGCTCTATAAAGGCGCCGTGCTGCTGTTTCTCAAATGTCTGGCCGGGGCACTGGCGGTGTGGGTTGCGGGAACGTTGTTTGGCCCGAGCGGTTTTCTCGGAATATCGACCCTGGCGCTGATTGCCTGCCTGACCAGCTCGAACAGCTCCCTCTATATCGCATTGTGCAGCAACTATGGCGATGCCAGTGATGCCGGGGCGATCTCCGTATTCTGCATCAAGGATGGTCCGTTTGTTACCATGATGGTGCTGGGCGTCAGCGGCCTGGCCAATATTCCCTTCGCCGCGCTGCTGTCGATGCTGATCCCACTGCTGATTGGCATGCTGTGGGGCAATCTGGACGAACGCTTTAAACAGTTATGCGCTGCGGCGCAGCCGCTGGTGATCATTATTATGTCGTTCGCCATCGGCGCCAACTCCAGTATCAATACGGTGTTCACCGCCGGGCTGTCCGGGATCCTGTTGGGGATTATCTCCGCGCTAACCGGGATTGTGTTCTACTTTATCTACAACCTGTTTTTGAAGAAGAAAAGCGCGCTGGGCGCCGCGCTGGGAACCACCGCCGCCAGCTCGGCGCTGACGCCGGCGATGGTTGCCCAGGCGGATCCTTCGCTGGCGATGTACGTGGATGCCGCCACCGCGCAGCTGGCGACGGCGAGCATTATCACCATGATCACCGCGCCGATACTGGTCGCCTGGTTTGATAAACGGCTGAAAAAGCGTGCGCCAGCCGCTGAACCGCTGAAAGAGGTGAAAAGTGAAGAGAGCGTGACATTATCTTCCCCTGCCGCCAAAGGACACAAATAGTATGAGCGTGCCGTTGTATTCATTACGGATTACCGCCGTCGGGGAATATGTTGAGTACTCTCTGCAGGAGCTGCGGCTTATTTTATTCTCCGATGCCGTTCCCGACGATATTGCGAGTTATTGCGCTGTACACCAGGCCAGCGAACTGACCGCCGAGTTATCGCCTGGTCAGCAAATGAAATTAAATGATAAAAATTATCGGGTGACCGCGGTAGGCCGTGTGGCAACGGCAAATTTACGACAGCTTGGCCATATCACGCTAAATTTTGATGGCGCAGATATCGCTGAATTACCCGGGACGGTACACCTTTACGGCGAACCACCACAAATTATTCAGCCTGGCGACCAAATTTCGTTTTACCCGAATTGTCATTAAGACGTACTGTTAAATTAAGGAAATAACCATGAAAACAATCGCTATTGGTGCGGATGATGCCGCCTATGCTTTTCGCGATTCCATCGTCGCTTATTTGAATGGGTTGGGAATTAACGTCGCGGATTACAGCAGCGATAAACGCCAGGGGAGTACCGTTTATCCGGATGTTGCCCATGCGGTGGCGATGTCGATTAAACAGGGCGAACACGAGCGTGGGATCCTGATCTGCGGTACCGGCATTGGGATGAGTATTGTGGCCAATAAAGTCCCCGGGGTCCGCGCCGCACAGTGTCACGATACCTTCTCCGCCGAGCGAGCGCGTAAAAGTAACAACGCGCAGATTATTACCCTTGGCGCGCGGGTGATTGGCGCTGAGCTGGGCAAAAAAATTATTCAGGCGTGGCTTGAGTCCGAATATGAAGGCGGCGGATCCGCGCCCAAAGTGGAACGTATTGATTATTACGAACACCAGCATGCCAGAGATTAATCTCCGCAGTCGTAAGATAAGGAACAGATGATGAGCCAGTTAGACGAACTGAAAAAATACACCACGGTTGTTGCTGATACCGGCGATATTGAATCGATTAAAAAGTTTGCACCCCAGGATGCGACCACCAACCCCTCGCTGGTGCTGAAGGCCGCGCAGCTGCCGCAGTATCAGCCGCTGATTGCCGATGCGATTGGCAAGGCACGCCGCCAGGGAGGCAGCGCAGAAACGCAATTGATTAACGCCTGCGATCAGGTGGCAGTGGATATCGGCAGCGAGGTGCTGCGCCATGTGCCCGGGCGTATCTCCACCGAAGTGGATGCTCGCTTTGCCTGGGATCGCGGGATGTGCGTCGCGAAGGCGCGCAAGCTCATCCAGTTATATGAAAAAAATGGCATTGGTCCCGAGCGGATTCTAATTAAACTCGCCGCCACCTGGGAGGGCATTCGCGCTGCCGAAGAGCTGGAGCAGAGCGGTATAAACTGCAACCTGACGCTGCTGTTCTCTTTCGCTCAGGCCCGGGCGTGCGCCGAAGCGGGCGTCTTTCTCATCTCGCCCTTTGTGGGCCGCATCTACGACTGGTATCAGAAGCACCAGCCGCAGTCAGCCTATCAGGTGGACAGCGATCCGGGCGTGGTCTCTGTGCGCCAGATTTATCAGTATTACAAATCCCATGGCTATGACACGGTGGTAATGGGTGCCAGCTTCCGTCGAATTGAGCAGATCCAGGCGCTGGCGGGCTGCGATCGCCTGACTATCTCTCCGGCACTGCTGGACGAGCTGGCGGCCAGCGAAGGAGTGTTGACCCGCCAGTTGACCCCCGGCTGCGTGACGGAAACCCGTCCCAGCCCGATGACGCAGGCGGAGTTCCTCTGGCAGCATCATCAGGATCCCATGGCAGTGGAAAAACTAGCGGAAGGGATCCGACTGTTTGCTGTCGATCAGGTGAAACTGGAACAACAGATTCAGCAGATGCTGTAAGCCGCAGGGATAAAGACTGATGAAGACGACAAAAACCATTCGCTGCCAATGCGCCAACGCGCTGCGCGCCCTGAGCATGGACGCGCTACAGAAAGCCAAATCCGGCCACCCGGGGGCCCCGATGGGTATGGCTGACATTGCCGAAGTGCTGTGGCGTGATTTCCTGAACCATAACCCGAACAATCCGGCCTGGACTGACCGTGACCGTTTTGTGTTGTCAAATGGCCATGGTTCGATGCTGATTTACAGCCTGCTGCACCTCACTGGCTACGATCTGCCGATATCCGAGCTGAAAAACTTCCGCCAGCTGCACTCCAAAACCCCGGGTCACCCGGAAGTCGGCTACACCGCAGGCGTGGAAACCACCACCGGTCCGCTGGGCCAGGGTATCGCTAACGCGGTCGGGATGGCTATCGCCGAGAAAACCCTGGCGGCGCAGTTCAACCGTCCGGGACACGATATCGTCGACCACTACACCTACGCCTTCATGGGCGACGGCTGCAAGATGGAAGGCATTTCTCACGAAGTGTGCTCCCTGGCCGGTACCCTGAAACTGGGTAAACTGGTGGCGTTCTATGATGACAACGGCATCTCTATCGACGGCCACGTTGAAGGCTGGTTCACCGATGACACCGCGAAACGCTTTGAAGCCTACGGCTGGCACGTGGTGCGCGGCGTGGACGGTCACGACGCTGACGCCATCAAACGCGCGGTAGAAGAAGCGCGGGCGGTCACCGACAAACCGTCCCTGCTGATGTGCAAAACCATCATCGGTTTCGGTTCGCCGAACAAAGCCGGTACCCACGACTCCCACGGCGCGCCGCTGGGCGACGCCGAAATCGCCCTGACCCGCGAAGCGCTGGGCTGGAAACACGCGCCGTTTGACATCCCGTCTGACATCTATGCCCAGTGGGATGCCAAAGAAGCCGGCCAGGCGAAAGAAGCGGCGTGGAATGAGAAGTTCGCTGCCTACGCCAAAGCCTTCCCGCAGGAAGCAGCCGAATTCACCCGCCGTATGAAAGGCGAAATGCCGTCTGACTTCGACTCGAAAGCTAACGAGTTCATCGCGAAGCTGCAGGCCAACCCGGCGAAAATCGCCAGCCGTAAAGCCTCGCAGAACGCCATCGAAGCCTTCGGCCCGCTGCTGCCGGAATTCCTCGGCGGCTCCGCAGATCTCGCGCCGTCCAACCTGACCCTGTGGTCCGGTTCTAAGCCGATCAACGAAGACGCTGCCGGGAACTACATCCACTACGGCGTGCGCGAGTTCGGTATGACCGCTATCGCCAACGGTATCGCGCTGCACGGCGGCTTCCTGCCGTACACCTCCACCTTCCTGATGTTCGTGGAATACGCGCGTAACGCGGTACGTATGGCCGCGCTGATGAAACAGCGTCAGGTGATGGTCTACACCCACGACTCGATCGGTCTGGGCGAAGACGGCCCGACTCACCAGCCGGTAGAGCAGGTGGCTTCCCTGCGCGTGACCCCGAACATGTCCACCTGGCGTCCGTGTGACCAGGTGGAATCCGCGATTGCGTGGAAATATGGCGTGGAGCGTCAGGACGGCCCGACCGCGCTGATCCTCTCCCGTCAGAACCTGGCGCAGCAGGAGCGTACCGCAGAGCAGCTGGCGAACGTGGCCCGCGGCGGTTATGTGCTGAAAGATTGCGCCGGCCAGCCGGAGCTGATCTTCATCGCCACCGGTTCAGAAGTGGAGCTGGCGGTTGCCGCATGGGACAAACTGACTGCCGAATGCGTGAAGGCGCGCGTGGTTTCCATGCCGTCCACCGACGCGTTCGACAAGCAGGATGCGGCTTATCGCGAATCCGTACTGCCGAAAGCCGTGACCGCGCGCGTTGCCGTGGAAGCGGGTATCGCTGACTACTGGTTCAAATACGTTGGCCTGAACGGCGCTATCGTTGGCATGACCACCTTCGGTGAGTCTGCGCCGGCTGAGCAGCTGTTCGAGGAGTACGGCTTCACCGTCGATAACGTGGTTGCTAAAGCGAAAGCGCTGCTGTAAATCCCCACCGCTATCGCCCGGCCCGAAGTCGGGCGATACGCTCTCTGAGTAATGATCTTCCGGTCATGAGTTTGTCTTTTCCTTTCTGAACCATTTCCCACTCTATTTTGTGCGTGACCGCTGATTTCTGTACGTTTTTTTGTGCAGACCGGCAAATGTAGACCAGATTCAATAGGCGCCCGCACGATCGCGCCGCGCCCCTCGATTCCGCCGGACGTCTGTAAAGGAGACCCCGCCATGCCGTCACCGATGATTTATCAGGATCTCACCACTGCCGCGCTGCTCGGCCATGCGGCGCAGTATCACAGCGAGACCGAGATTGTCTCGGTGAGTACTGGCGGTGAGAAGGAGCGCAGCTGCTGGGGGGAGGTGGCCAGCCGTGCTCAGCGGCTGGCATCGGCGCTGGCGTCGCTGGGGCTGCCGCCGGGCGCCCGCTGCGCCACGCTGGCATGGAACAACCGCCGCCATCTGGAGATCTATTTTGCCGTCGCCTCCGGCGGCTGGGTGACGCATACCGTCAATCCGCGGCTGTCGGTTGACCATCTGCGGTATATCCTCAACGACGCTGCCGATGAAGTGCTGTTTTTTGACCAGACCTTTTTGCCGCTGGTAGCGCAGCTGCTGCCGCAGCTGCCGACGGTGAAACACGTCGTGCTGATGGAGTCCCGCAGCGAAGCGGCGCTCAGCCAGCTGCCCTCATTGCTGTTTTATGACGATCTGTTGCAGCAGGGGATGGCAGACTATCGCTGGCCGCAGCTCAATGAACTGACTCCGGCTTCGCTCTGCTACACCTCGGGAACCACCGGCCGGCCGAAAGGGGTGTTGAATACCCATCGTTCGCTGGTCCTGCACGCCCTGAGCGGCAACCAGCCGGACGCCGCCGGCATATCGGCGAAGGACAGCCTGTTGCCGGTGGTGCCGATGTTCCATGTCAACGCGTGGGGGACGCCGTTTATCGCCGCCATGGTCGGCGCGCGGCTGGTGCTGCCGGGGCCGCACCTCGATGGCGACAGCCTGCTGCAGCTGCTGGCCGCCGAGAAGGTGACGGTGGGGTTTGGCGTGCCGGTGATCTGGGCCGGCTTGCTGGCGGCGATGCGCCGGACAGAGGTCCGGCTGCCTGAATTTAAACGTGCGCTGGTCGGCGGCTCCGCGCTGCCGCCGTCGATGGCCGAGGCCTTTCAGCGTGATTACGGCATTGCGCTGACCCACGCCTGGGGAATGACCGAAACATCGCCCATCGGCACCATCAACACACCGTTGAGCAAACATGACGCGCTCCCGGCACAGGAGCAGCAAAAGCAGCGCGCCGGTCAGGGGCGGCCCATTTTCGGCATCGAACTGCAGGTGGTGGACGTGGATGGCGAACCGTTGCCCCGGGATGGTCAAAGCCAGGGGTATCTGCAGGTCAGAGGGCACTGGGTGGTAGAGCAATACTATGGTCAGGACGCGAGCGCCCTGACCGCGGCAGGCTGGTTTGATACCGGTGATATCGGTACGCTCGACGCCAATGGTTATCTGGTGATCAGCGATCGGGCAAAGGATATTATCAAGTCCGGTGGCGAGTGGATCTCCACCGTTGAGCTGGAGAATATCGCCATCGCGCATCCGGGGGTGCGCAGCGCGGCGGCCATCGCCGCCCGCCATCCGCGCTGGGACGAGCGGCCGGTGCTGCTGTGCGTCCGTGCGGAAGGGGGCGAAGTGGAGGAGACCGATCTGCTGAGCTGGTTTGAGAAGCGGGTGCCTAAATGGCAGATCCCGGACCGGGTGATATTTGTCGATGCGCTGCCGGTCAGCGCCACGGGTAAGGTGCTCAAAAATCAGCTGCGCCAGGCCTACGGAGAGATTTTAATGAGTGAGGGAAAATGAGCCATGCGCGACCCGGTCTGACGACCTGTTCTCAGTATGATGCGGCCCTGCACGCCTTGTCGGCGGCGCGCCAGCGCTGGGCGGAAACCTCAGTGAACCGTCGTCTGGCGCTCCTGCGCCAGATCAAGGATGCCCTGGCCGGCATTGCCTCGGCGTGGGTGGCCGCGGCAGCGGCGGCCAAAGGGTTGCCGGCGGGCGATCCGCTGGCGGGGGAAGAGTGGCTGGCGGGCCCCTGCGCGCTAATGGTCGGCTGCAACGGGCTTATCGCCACCCTGGAGCAACTGGAGGAGAAGACCTTTCTGCGGCGGATCCCGCTGCGGACGCTGGCGGACGGCCGCCTGGCGCTGCGGGTGGTGCCCGGCACGCTCTGGGATCGGCTGCTTCTGTCTGGTGTTCGCGCTGAGATATGGATGCAGCCAGGCGTCACCCGGGCCCATCTCGACCGCTATGCGGCGCGGGCATACGACATCCCGCCTGCCGCGCGGCAGGGCAAGCTGGCGCTGGTGCTTGGCGCCGGCAATGTGGCCTCGATTGCGCCACTGGATGTGCTACACAAGCTGTTTATTGAGAATCAGGTCTGCCTGCTGAAGCTCAATCCGGTGAATGATTATCTGCACGATCTGCTGGCCCAGGCCCTGGCGCCGGTGATTGCCATGGATGCGCTCCGCATCGTCACCGGCGACGCCCGGGCGGGAGCGTGGCTGACTACCCATCCCGCTGTCGATGAGATCCATATCACTGGCTCCCGCGACACCCATGACGTCATCGTCTGGGGCGAGGGTGAGACGGCTCGCCAGCGTCGGGCCGCCGGGACGCCGCTGAACCCGCGTCGGGTGACCTCGGAGCTGGGCGGCGTCAGCCCCACCATTATCGTACCCGGGCCGTGGAGCGAGGCGGACATCGCTTTTCAGGCGCAGCAGCTGGCGACGCAGAAGATGAACAACGGCGGGTTTAACTGCGTGGCCAGCCAGGTGCTGATCCTGCAGCAAGGCTGGGAGCCTGCGACGGCCTTGCTGAATCAGCTGTACCGACTGATCGCCGCGAATACCCGCCCGGACTACTACCCCGGCGCTGAAAACCGGCTGACCGACTTTCGCCTGCGCGCCCGTCAGCCGCTGGAGATAGCCCGCGGTGACGCGCTACCGTTGATTGTGGCGAATACCGACGATGATCCCGGGTTCTGCCAGCAGGAGGTCTTTGGCCCGGGGCTGTCGGTCACCCGTCTTGAGGCCGATAGTGCGGAAAGCTTTCTGCGCCAGGCGATCGGCTATGCGAATCAGCGGCTGCAGGGCACGCTGGGGGCCAATATTGTGATCCACCCGCGCACCCGCAAAGCGATTGGACGTAAGCGTTTTAATGCGCTGATCGCCGAGCTGCGCTACGGCACGGTGGCGATCAACTGCTGGAGCGGGGTGGCCTTCCTGTTAGCCCCTTGCCCGTGGGGGGCGTTTCCCGGCCACACGCTCGACGATATTCAGAGCGGGCGGGGCAAGGTGCATAACAGATTTATGCTGGAGAAAACGGAGCGCACGGTGATTGAGGCGCCGTTTCGGCCGTTTCCGCGTAGTCTTTGGCATGGCGAACTGACGCTGATGCCCCTGCCGCCCTGGTTCATCACCCACCGGGGGCAGGAAGCGGTGGCGCAGCGGCTGGTGGATTTTTACCATCGGCCGCGCTGGCGCAAATTGCCGGCGCTCCTCTGGCGCGCGCTGCGGGGCTAAGGTGAGAGCAAAAAAAAGGGCGGAACCGCGGTTCCGCCCTGCGGGATTAACGGCCCGCTTTCAGCTTCTGGTAATACTCTTCATAAATGGCGCTGGCGCTGCCGACGTCATTCTGCCATTCGCCTTTCTCAATGGTTGCGGCGTCCGGATAGAGCGATTTATCGTTGGCCACTGCCGGGCTGAGCATCTTGCGCGCCGCAAGGTTCGGCGTCGGATAACCGATGGTTTCAGCGACCTGTTTGGCGACATCCGGGCGCAGCAGGAAGTTAATCAGCTTCAGCGCGCCGTCGACGTTTTTGGCGTTCGCCGGGATCGACAGGCTGTCCATCCAGAAGATGCCGCCCTCTTTCGGCCAGATCACTTCCAGCGGAGTACCTGCCTGGCGGGCGACGTAAGCCGAGCCGTTCCATACCATCCCGAGGTTCACTTCGCCTTCCATATACGGGTTCGCCGGGTTATCAGAGTTAAACGCTGCGACGTTGGGCATCAGCTTTTTCAGCTCGTTATAGGCGGCTTCAATCTCTTTCGGGTCGGTGGTGTTGCCGGAATAGCCCAGCTTACGCAGCGCCATCTGGAACACTTCGCGCGCGTCGTCGGTCAGCAGCAGGCTGCTTTTGTATTCCGGCTTCCACAGGTCGGCCCAGCTGGTGATAGTTTTCGGGTCAATCGCCTCGCTGTTGACGCCGATGGCCGTCGCCCCCCAGATATAGGGGATGGAGTAGTCGTTATTCGGATCGAACGGTTTATTCAGCATCTGCGGATCGAGGTTGCTGAAGTTAGTCAGCTTGCTCTTATCGATCTTCTGCAGCATGCCTTCTTTGCGCATCTTGTCGACAAAGTAGGTCGACGGGACGACCAGGTCGTACGCGCCGTCTTTATAGGTTTTGAGCTTGGCGTACATGGTTTCGTTCGACTCGTAGGTCGAATAGATAACCTTGATGCCGGTCTCTTTGGTGAACTGCTCCAGCAGGCCCGGCGGCACATACTCGGTCCAGTTATAGAAATAGAGCGTTTTGCTATCGTCCGCGTGCGCAGCGCCCATGCCGATTGCCAGAGCGCTCGCCGCGAGCAGGTGGCGTGACCATTTTTTCATTTTAACGTCCCCTGAGTTTTATCACGTGCAATTAACTGACTGGCGATGACCATCACCAGCGACAGAACCAACAAAATCGTGGCCAGGGCGTTCACCTCTGGCGAAACGCCAACCTTGACCATCGAATAGATCTTCAGTGGCAGGATTTCATACCCCGGACCGGTCACGAACGAGGAGACTACCACGTCATCCATCGACAGGGTGAAGCTCAGCAACCACCCAGCGGCTACCGCCGGCAGGGCCAGCGGCAGGATAATTTTGCGCAGGATGGTCATCTCGCTGGCGCCCAGATCTTTCGCCGCCTCCAGCATCCGCACGTCAAAGCCTTTCAGGCGGGAGTAAACGGTGACCACCACAAACGGCAGGCAGAAGGTGATATGCGAAAACAGCAGCGACCAGAAACCAAGCTGGACGCCGATCAGCATAAACAGCACCAGCAGAGAGATGGCCATCACAATATCTGGCGACATCATCACCACAAACAGCATGCCGCTGACAAACGGTTTGCCGCGAAAGCGGTAACGGTACAGCGCCACGGCGGTCAGCGAGCCGATAAGGGTGGCGAAGGTCGCTGACAGCACCGCCATGGTCAGCGAGTGCTGGGCGGCCTGCAGCAGGCTATCGTTGTTCATCAGCAGGCTATACCAGTCGGTGGTGAACCCCTGCCAGTTGATGCCGAAGCGCGACCGGTTAAACGAGTTAACGATCAGAATAATAATAGGGATGTAGAGATACGCGTAGATGGCGGTCATAAAGCCGCCGCGCAGCAGTCGACCGATCATTCCAGCTCCACCTTTTTATTAAGCAGGCGCGCCGCGCGCCAGTAAATCAACAGCATCAGGCCCATCACCAGGGTTAAGGTAATGCTGGTTGCCGCGCCGAACGGCCAGTCGCGGATATTGAGGAACTGGCTTTTGATCACGTTGCCGATCAGCAGGTTCTTGGCGCCGCCCATCAGGTCGGAAACGTAGAACAACCCCATCGCCGGCAGCATCACCAGCAGACAGCCGGCGATGATCCCCGGCATAGTCAGCGGGATGATAATGCGAATAAAGGTCTGCAGCTTGCTGGCGCCGAGATCTTTCGCCGCTTCCAGCTGCGGGCGATCCAGTTTCTCAATGCTGGAGTAGAGCGGCATCACCATAAACGGCAGCAGGATGTACACCAGGCCGATGATCACCGCCGAGGGGGTGAACATAATGCGTATCGGGGTGTCGATCACCCCCAGCCACAGCAGAAACTCGTTCAGGTAACCTTTAGTGCTGAGGAAAATCTTCAGCCCGTAGATGCGGATCAACGAGTTGGTCCAAAAAGGGACGATCAGCAGGAACAGCAGCAGGGGCCGTACCTTCTGCGGCAGCCGGGCGAGGAACCACGCAAACGGATAGCCCAGCGCCAGGCAGGCGAGGGTCGCCAGTAGCGCCATGTTTAGCGAATGCAGCAGAACGTCATAATAGAGCGGATCCAGTAGCCGCGAATAGTTATCCAGCGTGAAGACCCGTTTGACGAAGTTGGCATCGTCGCGGGTCAAAAAGCTGGTGGCGATGATCATCAGGTTGGGCAGGAAGACAAACAGCACCAGCCAACCGACGATAGTGGCGATCACCACATTCTGGAATTTACTGGTGTTCTTCATCGGCCAGCACCACCTCCCAGCTTTCCACCCAATTGATAGACATTTTCTGGTCAAGAGAGTGGTCGAAATCCGGGTCGTCTTCGTTAAAGAACTCGCTGACCATCACCATTTTGCCGTTCTCCAGTTCCACCACCGATTCCAGAGTCATGCCTTTATAGTTGCGCTCGCGGACATAGCCGATCAGGCCATCGGCGTCGCTGTTATGGTGGATCTCGTCGACGCGCAGATCTTCCGGGCGCAGCAGGACATGCAGACGCTGGCCGGCCTCCACGGCAAAATTGACGGTGATGTTGCATTCCCGTCCTTCAACGCGGGCGCGCACGCGCTGTTCGTCGAGACGTTCAATTACCGTGGCGTCAAAGATATTGATCTCGCCGATAAAGCTGGCGACAAACAGGTTCTTCGGCTCTTCGTAGATCTCTCGCGGGGTGCCGTCCTGTTCGATTTTGCCATCACGCATCACCACGATGCGATCGGACATGGTCAGAGCCTCTTCCTGATCGTGGGTGACGAAGACGAAGGTGATCCCGAGCTTACGCTGCAGCGCTTTCAGTTCGTTCTGCATCTGCTTGCGCAGCTTGTAATCCAGTGCCGAAAGAGACTCATCGAGCAGCAGCAGACGCGGTTTGTTGACCACCGCGCGGGCGATGGCCACGCGCTGCTGCTGGCCGCCGGAGAGCTGGTGCGGTTTGCGCTGGGCAAACGCCTCCAACTGCACCATCTTTAAGGCATCCATCACCCGTGGGGTGATTTCCGCCGCCGGTGTTTTCTGCATCCGCAGGCCAAAGGCGACGTTCTCGAACACCGTCATATGCGGAAACAGGGCGTAGCTTTGGAATACGGTATTGACGTGGCGGTTTTCCGCCGGAACATGAGTGATATCGTGATCTTCGAGATGGATCCGTCCGCTGTCGACGTTTTCCAGGCCGGCAATAAGGCGCAGAACGGTGGTTTTACCGCAGCCAGAGGGGCCAAGCAGAGTGAGAAACTCACCATTGTTGATGGTCAGGTTAAGGTTGTCGATGACCGTTTTACCATCAAAGCTCTTGCGAATTCCCGCCAGATGCACCAGCGGCGAACGCGAACGCGGTTGTATATTCAATTTTTGACTCTGTCCCATGTAGACGCAACGGCAAATTTCCGGCCGCTGCGGGGTTTGTGATTAACCACCTTTGGGGTTGCACGTTTTTAATAAGGGCCAGCATTCTACGGCAAACGAGGGTAATCGCCAATCCTTGATACGCCCGCATAGTCTACCTTTACACCATAACGTCGGTTCCGTTATTAAATTTCGCTTTACGGGCTAAAAATGACCTGACGCAATATTTGTCTTTTCTGGCTTATGAATAATGTTGTCACAAAAGAAGAGGGTGGCTACATGGATAAATTGCTTGAGCGTTTTTTGCAGTACGTTTCTTTGGACACGCAGTCAAAGCCTGGCGTTCGTCAGGTCCCCAGCACGGAAGGGCAGTGGAAGCTGTTACGCCTGTTGCAGGCGCAGCTGGAAGAAATGGGACTGGTCAAGGTAACGCTGAGTGAAAAAGGGACGGTAATGGGAACTTTGCCCGCTAACGTTGAGGGCGATATCCCGGCCATCGGTTTTATCTCCCACGTCGACACCTCCCCGGATTTCAGTGGTAAAAACGTTAATCCGCAGATTGTTGAAAACTATCGCGGCGGCGATATCGCGCTGGGTATCGGCGATGAGGTGCTCTCCCCGGTGATGTTCCCGGTTCTGCATCAGCTTTTGGGACAGACGCTGATCACCACCGACGGGAAAACGCTGCTCGGGGCGGACGACAAAGCCGGCATTGCCGAAATTATGACCGCGCTGGCGACCCTGCAGGCGAAAAATATTCCTCATGGCGATATCCGCGTGGCCTTCACCCCTGATGAAGAGGTGGGTAAAGGGGCGAAGCATTTCGACGTCGAGGCCTTTGACGCCCGCTGGGCCTATACCGTCGACGGCGGCGGGGTCGGCGAACTGGAGTTTGAAAACTTCAACGCCGCCTCGGTGACGATAAAAATTGTCGGTAATAACGTGCACCCCGGCACCGCGAAAGGGGTGATGGTCAACGCGCTGTCGCTGGCCGCGCGCATTCATGCCGAAGTACCGGCCGATGAAGCGCCGGAGACCACTGAAGGCTATGAAGGTTTTTATCACCTCACCAGCATGAAAGGCAGCGTCGATCGGGCCGAGATGCATTACATCATCCGCGATTTTGACCGTAAGCACTTCGAGGCGCGCAAGCGCAAGATCATGGAGATCGCCAAAAAGGTCGGCAAGGGACTGCACCCGGACTGTTATATTGAGCTGGTGATCGAGGACAGTTATTACAACATGCATGAGCAGGTGATCGCCCATCCGCACGTGGTCGATATTGCCCGCCAGGCGATGGTGGACTGCGATATTGAACCGCAGATGAAGCCGATCCGCGGCGGCACCGACGGCGCGCAGCTCTCATTTATGGGACTGCCGTGCCCAAACCTGTTTACCGGCGGCTACAACTATCACGGCAAACATGAGTTTGTCACCCTGGAAGGAATGGAGAAAGCGGTGCAGGTGATCGTGCGTATCGCCGAGCTGACGGCGGCACGCAAAGGGCATTAATCTTCTCAGGCGGCCCGGTAAGGCCGCGTGTCGGACAAGATGCCGGATGGCGGCTTCGCCTTATCCGGCCTACGGTCCAGCCGATGAGCGCGGAACCCGTAGGCCCGGCAAGCGCGGCGCCGCCGGGCAGGATGATGGCTCAGTCGCCAAAGAACCAATAGCCGCTGTTGACCAGCGCTGCCAGCATGGCGAGGAAAGAAGGATCTTCCAGCGCATCGCCAAAATGGTCGGCGCGCAGCGTCAGATGGGTGGCTAAGGCGTCCAGCGCCGGACGGTGCGGGGAGTTGATCTTCTCGCCGTTAACGAATACCTCGCCGTCAATGCGCAGCACCCGCAGGCCGCCCAGGCGTTCCAGGGTATCGCCCTGCTGCAGGGCATCGTAAATCTCATCTGGCTGATACGGCGGCTCCGGCGGCGCGACGTCGAGCTCATGACGCGACTGGGTGATAAACTCGCCGAACCACTGCTTAAAGTGCTCCGGTTGGTTAATCAGACCCAGCATCATCTCGCGCAGGCGGTCGAGTTCGGTCGGTAAAATATCCGCCGGATGGTCGCGGGACGGCACGTCCGGATCGGCGTAGCGCTGGCTGCCCAGTTCGCGCTGAAGGACATAGTCGGCAAAGCCGCTAAACAGCTCGCGGGCATTCGGCGCGCGATAGCCGACCGAATAGTTAAGCGAGTTTTCCAGCGAATAACCCTCATGCGGGAATCCCGGCGGAATATAGAGAATATCGCCAGGCTCCATCTCTTCATCGATGATCGCCTCGAAGGGGTCAACCTGCAGCAGGTCCGGATGCGGGCAGTGCTGTTTCATCGGCACCTTTTCCCCAACGCGCCAGCGCCGACGGCCGGTGCCCTGAATGATAAACACATCATACTGATCCAGATGCGGGCCGACGCCGCCTCCCGGCACCGAGAAGGAGATCATCAGGTCGTCGATACGCCAGTCCGGCAGGGCACGGAACGGATGCATCAGCGCTGCGGACGGTTCATGCCAGTGGTTAACCGCCTGCACCAGCAGGGACCAGTTGTTTTCGCTCAGGTGATCGTAGCTTTCGAAAGGACCGTGACTGACCTGCCATTTTCCATCCTGATGGCTGACAAGGCGGCTATCGACCTCGCTCTCCATGGCCAGTCCTGCCAGTTCGTCCGGGCTTATGGGGTCGATAAAATTGGCGAAGCCGCGCTTCAATACCACCGGCCGTTTTTGCCAGTAGCGTTCGATAAAGTCGGGCCAGTTAAGCGTTAATTGATAATCCATATTGATATTCCACTGCAGGTGTCTGACAGGGATTATAACGGATGCGGCGCCCTGGCGATGCAGGCGCCGTGAAAAATCTCAACGATTAACTCTGTTTATCTTCCATCTGCTGGCGGCCAAACACCACCTCCATGCAGGCGCCGCCGAGCAGGCTTTCCCCGGCGATGATCTCTCCATCATATTGTTCGACAATTTCACGCGCAACGGAGAGCCCTACCCCCTGGCCGGGACGCAGGGTATCAGCCCGCTGGCCGCGGTCGAAAACGGCCCGGCGCTGGCTCTGCGGGATCCCCGGCCCATCGTCTTCCACCAGGATGTGCAGATGGCTGTCGGTGGTCTGGCGCACGGAAACTTCCACGAACTCCAGACAATACTTACAGGCGTTATCAAGAACGTTACCCATCACTTCCATAAAATCGTTCTGCTCGCCGACAAAAGTGATCTCCGGCGAGATGTCGAGCGAGATATTGACCCCTTTGCGCTGATAGACCTTGTTGAGAGCGGAAGTCAGGCTGTCAAGCAGGGGGGCGATCGGGTGTAATTCCCGGCTCAAGAGGGTGCCGCCGCTGCGCATGCTGGCGCGATGCAGGTAATAACCAATCTGCTGCGAGATGCGGCTTATCTGCTCCAGCATCACCGGCTCCGCCTCGTCGACGCTGATCTTCTCGCCGCGCAGCGAGCGCAGTGTACTCTGCATCACCGCCAGCGGCGTTTTCAGACTGTGAGTGAGATCGGTGAGGGTAGTGCGGTATTTGTCATAGCGTTCGCGCTCGCTGCGAACCAGGCGGTTGAGGTTGCTGACCAGCCGGGTCAGCTCGCGAGTGGTGTTGGGATTGAGCTTTTCGCGGTGATGTTCCTCCAGTTCGCGCACCTCTTTGGCCAGCGACTCAATGGGCCGCAGGCTCCACCAGGCGGCGACCCACAGCAGGGGGATCACCAGCAGCAGGTTGGCGGCCAGCACATAGACAAACCAGCTCCACACCATATAGCTGCGCTTGAGCTCCACCGGAATGGTGTCGACCACCACAATGCTGAGCTGAGGCATTTTGCTGGTGGCCGGGTAGAGGTTGATCGCCACCGAGTGGGTCATCTCAGAGTCGTCGCCCTGTTCGCGGATAGCGTCCAGCTGTTCCTGAATCTCATGGTTATTGCGCAACAGCATACTGCTGCTGTCGACATCGGCTTCAATCTCATGGAAGCCATTGCGTTTCAGCCATTCCGGTTGAATGCGTTTCGCCAGCCAGGGAACATCACGCTGCGCCCACAGCAGTTTGCCCTGCTCATCGTAGATAAGGGTCACCGTCGGGCTTTCCATATTCAGGTTTTCCGGGATGTCGACGTCAATAGCGCCGTTTTCCCATCTCGCCAGCATATAAAAGAGATTGCTCTCGCCGCGCAGCAGGCGAAAGGTGGTTTTATCGAAGCTAACGCTATAGCCCACCAGGGCCACCATGCCGTAGGCCAGGGAGAGCACCAGCACCACCCCGGCGGTCGCCAGCAGGAAGCGAACCCGTAATGACAGCGGGAAGATATGCCGCAACAGTCCCTTCATCAGCGCAGTTCGAACAGATAGCCCTGGCCGCGCACCGTGGTGATGACGTCCTGTGGGTATTCAGCCTGAATTTTCTTGCGCAGCCGACCCATCAGCACGTCGATGGTGTGGCTTTCTCGCAGTTCGGCATCCGGGTAAAGCTGGAGCATCAGCGAATCTTTGCTGACCACTTTGCCGCGGTTACGGATCAGGGTTTCCATAATGGTGTATTCAAAGGCGGTCAGCTTGATCGGCTGGTCATTCACCGACAGCTCGCGCCGGGAGAGGTCGACCTGGAACGGCGGCAGGGAGATCACCTGCGAGGCCAGGCCGCTGTTACGGCGCAGCAGCGCCTGCATGCGGGCGGCAACCTCTTCAATATGGAAAGGCTTGGTGACGTAATCATCCGCCCCGGCGCTCAGCACTTCCACTTTATCCTGCCATCCTTCGCGGGCGGTCAGCACCAGCACCGGCAGCGACACGTCGTGGCTGCGCCAGCGGCGGATCAGTGATAAACCGTCTTCATCCGGCAGGCCGAGATCGACGATGGCGATATCCGGGAGATGTTCGCCCAGATAGTAGTCCGCTTCCCTGGCATCTTCCGCCGCATCGACCTGATGGCCCAGCTCCTGCAGCTGAACTTTGAGGTGGTGACGCAGCAGGGCATTATCCTCAACCACGAGTACGCGCATGGCTGTTCTCCCTAGCATTTTCGATAGTAGTCTGACGCTCATTATATACGCAAAATATAAACGGCTGTTAAATAAAGCTTTTTATAAAAAGGGCCCCTGGTGCCCCGGGCTGGCCAGCATTCGGCGGCGCCCTTTGCGCATACTGCATGGAACTCCTTCATTCTATGCGTAATTTCAGTAAACGCCCAGCGGCAGGATGCGAACGGCGAGCGGGTTGGTGATGTTAATTTTTTGTGTAATAGTGCTGGAATCACCCCTCAAGAACGTCGCAGGTTATCCATTATGTCTCAGCAGCAGAGCGCGGACTGGGTCAGGCTGGCGCAATCGCCCAGCCGGACGGAACGCATCGAAGCCTTCTTCGGCGGCCACGGCTATGAGCCGCACCGGCATGATACCTACGCCATCGGCCAGACGATCGCCGGCGTGCAGAGCTTTCACTATCGCGGCGGACTCCAGCACAGCCTGCCCGGCGGAACGATGGTGCTTCATCCGGACGAAATACACGATGGCGAGGCGGGCACCGAGGCGGGGTTTCACTACCGCATGGTTTATATCGAACCGGCGCTGATCCAGAAGATACTCGGCGGCAGGCCACTACCGTTTATCCCCGACGGCTTGTCGGCGGATCCACGGCTACGTCGCGCCGCGCAGCCGCTGTTGAAAGCGGTCACGGATACCTTCGAGCCGCTGGAGGAAGAGGATGCTCTGTACGACCTGGCGCAGACCCTGGCCGTTGTCGGCGGCCAACGTTCCCGTCGCCAGGCGTTTGATTATCAGGCGGCGGAGAGGGCCCGGGAGTATATTCATGCCTGTTTTATGCAGGATATGACCCTCGACACCCTGTCGCAGGTCAGCGGCCGGGACCGCTGGAGCCTGAGCCGGGATTTCAGAACGCTGTACGGCACCAGCCCGTGGCGTTACGTCATGATGCGTCGGCTCGATTTTTGCCGCCAGCGGATGCGCGCCGGGGAACGTCTGGTGGATATTGCCGCCGACGCGGGCTTTGCCGACCAGAGCCACATGACGCGCCAGTTTATCAGCCGCTTTGGTCTCTCTCCGGGCCGCTGGCTGCGGGCGATCCGCGGCTAGCGCGGTTCAGGTTGCACAATCGTTCAAGCGTGACCGCGGCGAGGCGAACTATGCTGACTGCCTTTATCACAAGGAGACAGCCCATGTATCAACTCGTTAATCTTGCTCATAAATTTTCCCTGTTCAGCGAACAATGGCAGCCCAAAGTGGTGGCTGAAATGAACGACTATCAGTTCAAGGTCGTGCGCATCGCCGGCGACTTTATCTGGCACAGCCACCCGGAAACCGATGAGACATTGATGGTGGTGGAGGGGGTATTGCGCGTGGACTTCCGCGACGGGCATGTGCTGGTGAAGGCCGGGGAGATGATCGTCGTGCCGCGCGGGGTGGAACATAAGACCTCGGCGGAGACGGAAGCGAAGCTGATGCTGATTGAGCCGCGCGGGGTGTTGAATACCGGCCACGAGGGCGGCGAGCGGACGGCGGTGAACGACGTTTGGATCTGATCGCTTTCCGGCGATAAAACGCCCCTCTTTCCGGCGGAAAGAGGGGCAGGGCGATTACTTCAGCTCGTCAACCATGGTGGTTGCCCGACCGATATAGTTGGCCGGGGTCATCGCTTTGAGACGCACTTTTTCCTCTTCCGGCAGGGCGAGGCTGTCAATAAACTGCTTCATCCCTTCCGCGTCCACGCGTTTGCCGCGGGTCAGCTCTTTCAGCTTCTCGTACGGTTTTTCGATACCGTAACGACGCATCACGGTCTGGATCGGCTCAGCCAGTACTTCCCAGTTGTGATCCAGTTCGTCCAGCAGGCGATCCTGGTTCAGCTCCAGCTTGCTGATCCCTTTGAGGGTGGACTGATAGGCGATCAGCGCATAGCCGATGCCCACGCCGAGGTTACGCAGAACGGTGGAGTCGGTCAGGTCGCGCTGCCAGCGGGAAACCGGCAGTTTGCTGGCCAGGTGCTGCATGACCGCATTGGCCAGGCCGAGATTGCCTTCGGAGTTTTCGAAGTCAATTGGGTTCACCTTGTGCGGCATGGTGGAGGAGCCGATTTCCCCGGCGATGGTCTTCTGTTTGAAGTGGTTGAGCGCGATATAGCCCCACACGTCGCGATCGAAGTCGATCAGAATGGTGTTGAAGCGCGCGATGCAGTCAAACAGCTCAGCGATATAGTCATGCGGCTCGATCTGCGTGGTGTACGGGTTCCACTGAATACCCAGCGAGGTAACGAACTCTTCGCTGAACTGATGCCAGTCGACTTCCGGGTAGGCGGCGATGTGGGCGTTGTAGTTACCCACCGCGCCGTTGATTTTACCGAGGATTTCCACCTGGTTCAGCTGACGATACTGCCGCTCCATACGGTAGGCGACGTTCGCCATCTCTTTACCCATGGTGGACGGCGTTGCCGGCTGGCCGTGGGTACGGGAGAGCAGCGGCACATCGCGGTACTGGGTCGCCAGATCTTTTACCGCGTCAATCAGTTTGCGCCAGTAAGGCAGAACCACTTCGTCGCGGGCGGTTTTCAGCATCAGCGCATGGGAGAGGTTATTGATGTCTTCAGACGTACAGGCGAAGTGAATAAACTCTGATACCGCGTGCAGCTCGGCGACGTCAGCGACTTTCTCTTTCAGGAAATACTCTACCGCTTTCACGTCGTGGTTAGTGGTGCGCTCGATGGTTTTGATGCGCTCCGCGTCTTCAACGCTGAAATCGGCGACGATTTTATCAAGGAAACCGTTTGCGTCGGCAGCAAAAGCAGGAATTTCCTTGATCGCTGCGTGGGCGGCCAGTTTTTGCAGCCAACGTACTTCCACCTGAACGCGGAATTTCAGCAAACCGAATTCGCTGAAGATACCGCGCAGCGCGCTGACTTTATCGCCGTAGCGGCCGTCTACAGGGGAAACGGCGGTCAGTGAGGATAATTCCATAGATCACAACTCCGGGGTTAAATGAGCAAGAATTTGCTTTGCCTGGTTAACCAGACGATTACGGGAAAACATAAGCTGCAGACGTCCGCCGCCCACCTGATGCCAGAGCACCGCGGCGCGAATACCCGCCAGCAGCGCTGAGCGAACTTTCGCCTGCACCTGCGGGCTTTGCAGCACGGCAGGGGAGCCGGTCACCTGAATACGCGGCCCCAGCGGGCTTATCACATCGACATAGATGCCCGCCATGGCGCTGAGCAGCGTTTCGGACTGCAGGTCAAAGTGTTCCAGCTGACGGTGCAGGCCGGCGATGCGGTTGCCGAGCGTGTCCATCGCCCCTTTACTGGCGGCGAGCTTGCGCTCCAGCACCATCAGGCTCAGGGTATAGCGCGTCAGTTCAGCATTGAGGCCCTGACGGCTGCTGGTATTGAGCACCCCGAGCAGCGTTTCAAGACCGAGGCGAAGATTGGCTTCACTGCCACCGAACACCGCCAGCGTCGACTCAGGATCGAGGTCGATGATGCTGTTCAGCGACACATGCAGGGCATCGCTGTCGCAATGTCCCTGATGCGCCAGTTGCTGAACCAGTCGCGCCGCCTGGCAAACGCCAGCCAGCGCCAGGGTGATGTCATAGTAATTCTTCGCCACACATACTCCTTGTCAGCCGCCAGGGCGGTTCGTCCCGGCGGAAATAACGCGCGTTCAGGACTGCAGAGGCAGTCGTTGTTCAATAATTCCGCCGCCGAGGCACACTTCCCCTAAATAGAACACTGCGGACTGGCCCGGGGTCACCGCCGCGACCGGCTCATCGAAGCGGACTTCGATACGGTCTTCATCCAGCGCGGTAACGGTGCAGGGGATATCGGTCTGGCGATAGCGGGTTTTCACCGTGCAGCGCAGGGTGCCCTGCAGCGGTTCACGGTTTACCCAGTGCAGCTGTTGGGCAATCAGACCGACGGACATCAGGCGCGGGTGGTCATGGCCCTGGGCGACGATAAGAATATTATTCTCAACGTCTTTATCGACCACGTACCATGGATCTTCGCTACCCTCTTTGGTGCCGCCGATACCCAGCCCTTTACGCTGGCCTAGGGTGTGGTACATCAGCCCCTGATGGGTACCGATCTCCTCGCCGTCGACGGTGAGGATTTTGCCCGGCTGCGCCGGCAGATAGCGGCCAAGGAAATCGCGGAATTTACGCTCGCCGATAAAGCAGATGCCGGTGGAATCTTTTTTCTTCGCGGTGATCAGATCCAGCTCTTCGGCGATCTTACGCACCTGCGGTTTTTCCAGTTCACCCACCGGGAACAGGCTCTGGGCAATCTGCTCGTGGCTAAGGGTGTAGAGGAAGTAGCTCTGATCTTTGTTGCCGTCGAGTCCGCGCAGCAGCTGGCTTTTACCGTCGACATCGGCGCGGCGCACATAGTGCCCGGTGGCGATGTAGTCGGCGCCGAGGTCTTCGGCAGCAAACTCGAGGAAGGCTTTAAATTTGATCTCTTTATTGCACAGAATATCCGGGTTCGGCGTGCGGCCGGCTTTGTACTCTTCCAGGAAGAGCTCAAAGACGTTATCCCAATATTCGGCGGCAAAGTTAACGGTGTGCAGTTCAATGCCCAGCTTATCGCAGACCGCTTGCGCATCGGCAAGGTCGGCGGCGGCGGTGCAGTATTCCTCGCCGTCGTCTTCCTCCCAGTTCTTCATGAACAGGCCTTCCACCTTATACCCTTGCAGCAGCAGCAGGTACGCGGAGACCGAGGAGTCGACGCCGCCGGACATGCCGACGATCACTTTTTTCTGGCTTTCTGACATGGAAATACTCGCTACATTGAACTTCGAGGCGGCGTATTCTAGCACGCGCTCACCGTTCATTCACCCCCTGTGAACGGCCAGTTAAATGCGCCAATCAGCGACAGCGGCTGCCGCGGGTCCTGCAGGTAGCAGCGAATGCTTTCGGCAACCAGCGGCGAGCGCAGGTTCGGCGCGTTAAGAATTTCCTCAGCACTGAGCCACAGGCAGCGATCGATATCGCTGTCGTGCGGTTCAGTGGCGCACAGATCGCTAAGTTCGATGGCGAACAGGAAGCGCAGAAACGGGGTGTTATCGGGAGCCAGCCACTGATGCATGCGGATGAAATGCTGCGGCGTGGCGCGAATGCCGGTCTCTTCCCACAGTTCACGTTCGGCGGCCTGCAGCAGCGTTTCATTGGCCTCGAGATGGCCCGCCGGCTGGTTCCACAGCGCTTTGCCGTTAATGGTTTCTTCGACGATGAGAAATTTATCCTGGGCGTGAACCACGCAGGCAACGGTGACATGAGGTTTAAACATCGCTTTTCCTTTTCAGTTATTCGGCTTTGCGCCAGTCGCCGTTGGCCAGTCCGTCGAGGGTATAGCCGCCCATGGCGTAGCGGATCAGCCGCAGGGTGGGGAAGCCGACGTGGGCGGTCATCCGGCGCACCTGGCGGTTGCGTCCCTCGTAGAGCGTGATTTTCAACCAGCGGGTGGGAATCGATTTGCGCTCACGAATCGGCGGGTTGCGCGGCCACAGCCAGACGGGTTCCTCGACAAGTTCTACGCCGGCAGGCAGGGTGGGGCCGTCGTTAAGGGTGATGCCGTCGCGCAAGGCGGTCAGCGCCTCGGGCGTGGGTTCGCCTTCCACCTGAACATAGTAGATCTTGCCGGTGCGCTTACCCGGCTGGGTCAGCTTCGCCTGCAGCGCGCCGTCGTTGGTCAGCACCAGCAGGCCTTCGCTGTCGCGATCGAGCCGACCTGCGGCGTAGACGCCCGCCACCGGAATAAAATCTTTTAGCGTGCTGCGCCCGGCTTCATCGGTAAATTGCGGCAACACATCATAGGGTTTATTGAACAAGATCACAGTTTTTGGCTGGCGTTCTTTACGTTGTCTGGTGACTTGTTGTGTGCTGAATCGCTCAACGCGATGTTTTCTAAATGAAGTTTTCTGCATGGTATTTTCAGGCTTTATCAATTGCCGCATTATAGCCTAATTACGAATGCCTTTCATGGACGCAAACATTCAGGTAGTATTGACATGCTCATTACAAATTATTAACAAAAAATTGCTCAAACCGATTCGCACTACAGGCAGGAAGGCGACACGGACGCGATAGCTCCGGTTAGCGGGAAGACCCGGTACGCCGAAGCTGGCCGACTCAGCCAACACCAGGCTCGCGTGAAGAGGGAAGAGCAGAACCAGAAGCGCTCGAAGGAGAGGTTAATGGAAAGCAAAGTAGTAGTTCCGGCGGAAGGTCAAAAAATCACCCTGCAAAACGGCAAACTGAACGTCCCTCACAATCCGATTATCCCGTTCATTGAAGGTGACGGTATCGGCGTTGACGTTACCCCAGCGATGCTGAAAGTGGTTGATGCCGCCGTTGAGAAAGCCTATAAGGGCGAGCGTAAAATTTCCTGGATGGAAGTTTACACCGGTGAGAAATCAACCCACGTCTATGGCCAGGACGTCTGGCTGCCAGCTGAAACCCTCGATCTGATTCGTGACTACCGCGTTGCTATCAAAGGTCCTCTGACCACCCCAGTCGGCGGCGGCATTCGTTCTCTGAACGTGGCGCTGCGCCAGGAGCTGGATCTTTACGTCTGCCTGCGTCCGGTACGTTACTACCAGGGCACCCCGAGCCCGGTTAAACACCCGGAACTGACCGACATGGTTATCTTCCGTGAAAACTCAGAAGATATCTATGCGGGTATCGAGTGGAAAGCCGACTCTGCGGAAGCAGACAAAGTGATCAAATTCCTGCGCGATGAGATGGGCGTGAAGAAAATTCGCTTCCCGGAACATTGCGGCATCGGCATCAAGCCGTGCTCTGAAGAAGGCACCAAACGCCTGGTGCGCGCCGCGATTGAATACGCGATCACCAACGATCGTGATTCCGTCACTCTGGTGCACAAAGGCAACATCATGAAGTTCACCGAAGGCGCGTTCAAAGACTGGGGCTACCAGCTGGCTCGCGAAGAGTTCGGCGGCGAGCTGATCGACGGCGGTCCGTGGGTGAAAATCAAGAACCCGAACACCGGCAAAGAGATCGTGGTGAAAGACGTGATCGCCGATGCGTTCCTGCAGCAGATCCTGCTGCGTCCGGCGGAATACGACGTTATCGCCTGTATGAACCTGAACGGCGACTATATCTCTGACGCCCTGGCGGCGCAGGTTGGCGGTATCGGTATCGCCCCGGGCGCCAACATCGGTGACGAGTGCGCGCTGTTCGAAGCGACTCACGGTACTGCGCCGAAGTATGCCGGCCAGGACAAAGTGAACCCGGGCTCCATCATCCTGTCCGCAGAGATGATGCTGCGCCACATGCAGTGGTTCGAAGCCGCAGACCTGATCGTCAAAGGCATGGAAGGCGCTATCGCCGCTAAGACCGTGACCTATGACTTTGAACGTCTGATGGAAGGCGCTAAACTGCTGAAATGTAGCGAGTTTGGCGACGCAATTATCGCGAACATGTAATCTGCCCCTCAGATTATGTCAGAACGGGAACCTGGTGGTTCCCGTTTTTATTATTAGTTTTCGAACGGTTATCAAAATTTTATCAAAACAAGTTATCAAAACCCCTCCCGAAAAACCTCATAAGGCCACCTTTGTCCACCCCTTACCTCGATCATCATGGTACCTATCCGTTTGTTGTTGAGTTTTGTGTCCAAGTAAATCTTTCGTGTTTATACCCTGGGCTTTATATAACCGCTCGGAAAGCGATCTTTGTTCATGGAAAGTTGCCGGTGTACCTTGTCCCCAGTCAATATTGGCACTGTCCCTTGCCTTGCTGAAGTTCATGGTCAGTGTTCTGGGTTTCACCTGTGCTCCTCGCTCAGCCTGTGAGGTGGTTCTAAAGAAATGAACCAAATAAGGGCTTACTGCATAATCCCGGCAACGACTGATTACATCTCGTAGGCTCCAGTTGATTGCGTTGCAACGCAGAGCTAATGGTATAGCGATTTTGCTTCCGGTTTTCTCTTGCTCAACGTGTAGATGATCGTCCCAGATGTCCGAGAATTTCATACGGGATATATCACCTAGTCGCTGTCCTGTTACTATGGCTAAAAGCATGGCGTTCCCCATGTATTTGTGATTTTCATCGGCTATATCAAAAATCTTTTGCCATTCCTCAAGAGTGAGGCGCTGGCGAGTGATCTTTCTACGAGGTTGTTTAGTTGCTAGTGCAGGGTTATAACCAGGAGGTACTTCTCCCGCATGCTGAGCTTCTTTAAAAACATCTATTAGGACAGAGCGAATGACCTGAGCCATTCTGGGTTGTCCCTCCGCTAAATATTCATCAAGAATTTGCGCAACATCTCGAACATTGACAGCGGATATTAATTTCATTCCTACCCGTTCCTTAAGCAGAGATACTGGTTTTGCTTTTTGTTTGATAGTGTTTTCTTTAATATCTCCGGACTTCAATCTTTCCTGCTGAATCTTCCAGTAACGTTCAAGCTAGGTGTTAGTTGATATTGATTTTCCTGAGCTGGTGGAAATTCTGTCAGTGATTGCCATTATCTGGCGAGTTTGTTGTTCCGCCAGTCTTTTATTTGCTTCAATAGCTATTGCCGTGGCCTCTGCTTCGTCTGTTCCTAGACTATGAAACTTACCAGTTATCGGGTGCTTATAACGCCAGTATACTTTATTAACCTTTCTGCTGAAGAGCGGGTATAAATTTGGAATAGATATATTATTTTTACGTGGTCTGGCAGCCATCGTTCAAAATCCTCTGCAAAAGAACAGGGTCGCTTTTCTTTACTACAGGAGTGGTCAATGTACCGACCAACTCAGCATCCTCCCTGACGCGCCAGAATCGACCTTCTTTTTTGGCTGGGGGAGAAAACATATTCTGTTTAGCATAATTCCTGAGAGTGGAAACACTTGGAGGATTGCTTCTGTATTTCTCGTTTGCCCACTCTTCAAGGGTTAACATCTGGAGCATATGTTTTACCTCATCATGGCCCATTGCTGGGCCAGTATCTGAAAATACAAAATCAGTTTTGCATCAATTTTTGCAGCACCTGATTGCCGGCAATTATTCGCTGCCAGATCGCTGATACATAGCGGGCCTGATGAATAGCATCAGCGAGGGCATTGTGACGAGACCCTTCAAACGGGATCGTTGTTTTGGGGTCGAAGCTAATGGCTTGGCCGAGCTCTACCATTGTTCGTACGTCCCGATCGTTCCAGTATTCCCACGGATAATCTTCAGCAATGCAATCGTAAGAAGAACGCAGAATAGAGTTGTCGAATGACGCACCGTTACCCCATACCTGCGCCTTTTTGCTCCCACCAGCGACATTATCAGAAACAAATTCTCTGAACTGGAGTAATGCATCCTGCAACGGGATAGCATCATCATTTACGATCGCAGAGCGTGCTTCGGAGGACTGCTTAAGCCACCAGATAACAGTAGATGGATCGATTACGGCGCCCCAGTTCACGGAGGATTCAAGGCATACGACTTTATAGAAACTTTCTCCAATAGAGCCGGTTGCCGGGTCAAAAACAACCGCACCAATAGCGACGATAGGGGCGTTATATTTTTTACCCATGGTTTCCAGATCAACCATAACGTGAACATAATCAATTGGCTGATCTTCCTCCTTATTATGATGACCGGATTCAATATCTACAGAATCCGTTTGATGAACAACTTCATCTGTTTTTTCTTTTTGGTTAACCTTGCCCGTAACGTCAACAAGACCTTCAATGGAAAATACTCCGTCCCCAATTTTTGAAACTTCAGGCTGCCTGGTCTTGGTAAGGTCTTCGGTTACCCACTTCGGATCCGTAGGGTCGCTAACCCCTTCAACATATTCGCCGCGCTCGGCGGCCAGAACCTGATTAGCGTCCGGACGTTGCTTTTGAGCCTCTTTTACCAGTTCGGCACCAACTGCTTTAATGTCGGAGGAGAGTGTTTCCAGTTTTGCGCTGCTATCCTCTCCGGCGATTACTTGGTTTGTTGCATCCAGAGTGACTGCAGCAGATGGAATATGTCCCGCCTTGGTAAGCGTCTCAGCGCTCGGGGTATCATGCTTATGTTCAGTCAGATTCGCGTTGATGTAGCCACGTAACCGATCTGGAAAAGGAGTTATTCCACTGGATGCTTCCCTGATCAGTGCAAAAATCGCTGCACGGGAATAATCAAGGATGCCTGGTGTGCTCCGTAATGCTGCAGACCATTCTTTAAATGGACTTTCTTTCTTCTGTACTATTTCCTTCGCGCGGCGGTGGACTGATGCCGGAAAATTATAGATGTCAAAATCCATAGGCATCGTTGCAAGAGCGATCTCTATATCCAGAGTATCCAGCGAATGCTGATAATCCGGATTGCGGTCAGTTTTGTTACCGCCGCCAGCATTGGCGCCGGCATCGGTTTTGTTTATTGAGGTGATATAGTTTCCAGCAGCCCATTCCTTTGTAAGGATCCCGCGGTCAATATGCGACGTTTCAAGCCATAATTTGGCGAACTGAATTTGCTTGCCGAGCTTATGGCGTTTCCCCACAGGAAATACGCTCTTAAATGCACTGGTAAATTTCCACAGGCCAGGCATATCATATTTTTTAAGCTCCGGAATATTTTCTGCCGTCAGCAGCAGATTCTGCACACCGTGATTATCCGTATCCATTTCCATCGCTGAAAGGCGGTTACGATGAGGAATGCTAATGTGATACACGTGACGCTCGTCGGCCATATACTGGGCAAGCAGCTGCGTGCGGAATGACATTTCCGCCAGGTTGAAGAGTGCTTCTTCATTGTTCGAATAGTCCTCTTCATCGCTATTTGCAGGAGAGATATCGTTTTCTGGTTTACTGGAGGGCTGTGGTTCAGCAGCCGCTGGCGCAACGATTTTTTGCCATGTCAGCCCGTCTTCACCACCAAGCTCGTAGCGATCGCACCAGGTGTCATCCAGTACACCTTCTTCCGGTAAGTCATCAACGATGAGCCAGTTGGTGCGGATCGGCAGCTGATGGCTGGCGCCGCGGCCAACGTTAATTTCAGCGTCTTCCAGGATGTCCAGGATTTTGCGCTCGGCGCGAGAATCGGATTTAGCAGAGAACCAGCAGAAGAGACTTTTCGCTTCGTTTGCTTTTGCCTTCGCTTTAATGAGATACGGGTAGTTGTTCATTGCGTTTGGGCTCCTTTGGATTGTAAGATACCCGGCAGCTGATGGCAGCCGCCTTGGTGGTGGTCATTGGTCAAAACTCGATTCCGGAGAGCTTTGGTCGGCTGACCGGGTACTTAACCCGCCTTGCGCGGGTTTTGTGCTTTATGGGGCTGGCGAATCGCCCCGCAGCAGCTGTGATACGCGAACGTCGTCAAGCGCTCGCAGGATAGGCTCAAAAGTTTTATGGGCTGGCAGTTTAGATACCGCAGTGATCACTTCTGTAACGGTGATGTCATCGCCGCGGGGGCTATAACCACCACCTGGGCCACGCTGTGAAATTACCAGGTTACCCGCCCGCAGCTTTTTGAAGATCTGCTCAAGGTATGAAGTAGACAGCTTTGACTCTTTACTGATGGCCGTCAGTGAAACGGGCGAGCCGTCATAGAGCTTATTCAAAGTGGCTGCGGCCTGGACAGATGCCAGAACGCGTTTCATTCCAAATTCCATAATCACTTCTCCGGCCGTAACGGCCATTGGTCAAAACTCGATTCAAAAACTCACTGCAGGCTGTTGGTCGTCAGCCATGTTTTGTGCATTTCGGTAGGGGAGGCACTGGCCCTGTACTTTTTGTTCATCGGCGTTGCTGTTGCAACTGGCCTCTGATGGATAAACACCGATCAGAACATCAGAGCATTCACCAGTGAGAGCACAAACGCTGATGACAAGGGCAAACAGGGTATTCATGCCTCAGCCTCAGGGTTTCCTTTCTGCGCCAGCAAGTAACACAGCTGGCGTAGTCTCACCTAGAACCAATTCAGGCGGGTCGCCTGGTTCCCGGTAGGTACTCGGGCAAAATCCTTCATAGTTATCTCCAGTTAACTCATTATTAAGTTGTGGTTTTGCAATGCGGCGCCGGGTGCCTCCCGGTGACGGCAGCCAGTTAACAACTACCGCCGACAACTTTTCCCCACAACGAGTGAATAACCGCCATGTTTACTTTTTTTTAACTGTGTCGCGTGCGCATAGCCGCATTCACCGCATTGCAAAGCCTGATAGTCGTCATGCCTGTCTTTTCACCACTTCAGGCTCGGTGGTATTCTTGGCGCTCTCACACAGCCAAATAAAAGAGAGAAAAATGTCTCGTAGCCCTATACCTGTCTTCTGGTACGAAAATCCCGCTCACTACGAAGAATTCCAAAAAATCCTTTCAGATGCTTACGTCCTTCCCTTTGACTACCACGACTGGCGTATCCGCACCGATAGCATGGTGGAGCGCTACGAAAACAGCGGTATCCAGGCTGTGAAGGTGGTAGCCAGCACTTACGATTTCATCACCTGGTGCCAGGCCCATGGACGTGATATCAGTACCAAAAGCTGCAATGATTACGCGGTCTCCGAATCGGGCCTCCAAATCCTGCGCGACAGAGAGTTTGATTGGGGAGACGAGTAAAAAGTAAATTTTCCCTATCTTGGATATATCTATTCTCATAGTGATGCCCTATCTCATGCCTGTAACGCCGGCCGGCGGAACGTTATAACCTGCTGCGAATTCTTCTTGTCGTCATCTCATCCGGTGTTTCGTATGCCGCCGGCAGCTACTTCGTGGGCTTCCTGCCTCGATGACGTCATAGGACGGAGATAGTATTATCGATATAAACTACAGATGTCAATTAAAACTGATGATTTAAATTTCAGAATTGGATGTGAGGTGGGGAGCAGGCACAAAAAAACCGCCCGAAGGCGGCGCTTATGAAGGGGCGGGTAAGGCTGTTCTAGTCTTTCTTTCGTTTCATTAAATATTCGTTCATGAAAGCATCGAGTTCTTCCAGCCTTAACTGCATTAACCCGACGAATCGTTCTTGCTCCACTTGAGGAAGCTGATCGTAAATTTCTATGAGCTTTTTGGTCTCCGGGGTAAGGACATAGATATCTTCCGATCTTGGCGGCTGCAGCGTCTCTTCGTCTTCATCTGTCATGAAAAACCAATACAAAGGTTTTCCTGTTATATCAGGAAGTTGCTCAAGCATTTCTTTCCTGGGAAGGATTCCAGCCTGACACCAGCCATTCACTGATTGGGATGTCGCACCGATCCTCCGCCCCAGTTCTGATTGAGACATTCCTATCTCATCTAAGACTCGTTGCAGTCGAACACCAAAGTTCATCTTCATCCACCCAAACAAACACATGAGAAAGATTATACAGATTTTTTCTTCAGGCCCCATATCGAATGATTTGACACCATCGAAATAAACTGATTAAACTGTAATTCAAATTTACAGTTATTAGTGGAGCAGCGCATGAAGCCATCACTTCAAAAAAAATTACTTGCCGTGTGTAGCCAATCGGAAATCGGACGGCGGCTTAATCGGCGAGCACAAACAGTAAATGGTTGGTTCAAACATAAAGTTCCCGGCGAGTTGGTTCTGAAAGTCAGTAAGGCATTGGAGTGGAAAGTTACTCCGCATGAACTCAGACCAGATCTCTACCCAAACCCAACGGATGGATTACCGAAGGAGTAAGTATGCAAACCATCTCTTTTAAAAATCATAACCCGGTAATGGGCCTGCAACTGAACTCAGAAAATCAGTTTTCCGGTCTACGCCGGGCTCGGATGAAGAGTAGAGCAATTTTTGCTGCCGTTCAGGAATGGGAGTCGACTTTACCTGGACGTGCACAGGACCACATCGCGCAGCTGGTGGATGAGCAATGGAGAAAACAAAAGGGTCGCGGAATAAACGTCAATAAACAGAATCTGTACCGCTACCTGAAAAACGAATCTGGATCAGAGAAGTACACCAGCTACGTCATGCAGCTTTCAGGAGCGATCGCTGATGCGATGCCTATTGAGATTGCGCGCAAACACGGATTGAAACGTGGATTGACTGAAAGCGAGCTGGTGGCTCAAGCAATCAAAGAGTGTAGCGAAGCGCACCAGGCAAAATTGCTTGGTGCTCCGTTGCAGAAGTTAGAGCGTGAAATTCGGGAGGCAGCAATTGCACTTTTTAACATGCTTCCTGCAGATGCGGCGGGACCACTTCTGGCTAGCATCAGCACCGTAGCGCCGCAGTTTTTCTAATCGAGTTTTGACAATGACCACCAGCACCAGCTGGCTAATAAGAGGTTTCAGATGGCCCGCATCAGAACAGTTAAACCTGAATTCTGGACAGATGAGAAGGTGGTGGAATGTTCAATTCCAGCGCGTCTCCTGTTTATCGGGTTGTTCAACTTCGCCAACGACATGGGATGCCTTGAGCGTTCGCCAAAACGGTTGAAGATGCAGATCTTCCCTGCGGACGCGCTCGATTGCGAACCACTAATACAGGAACTGATTACTCATGGATTACTCATTGAGTATTCAGTGAATGATGTCTGCTATTTACAGATTAAAGGTTTCCTTAAGCATCAAAAAATAAACAGGCCTTCAGCTTCAAAAATACCCCTTCCGCCAGAACTCTCTGAGGATAAGGCAGGAGAGGAAGAAAAGAGAGTGACTAATCAAGGAGGGCTCAATGAGGACTCAGTGAATCATCAAGGAGGGCTCACTGACGGAAAAGGAAGGGAAGGGAAGGGAAAAGGATCAAACCCCACTCTCTATGCGCAGGAGAGAAATTTTCCCCAGCAACCTCAGTATCTGCCTGGAGTGGATATTCCGATCGGGAAATTCACCATGCACGACCTTTGGCTGCCGTCACAGGACTGGCCGCGGCTGGCTGCTACCTGGGGTATAGCGCTTCCCGAACCGGCATACCTGCCGACAGAGCTGGCAGAGTTCATCGCGTACTGGAAATCCGAGGGGAAAGTGTTCACTCAGATTCAATGGGAGCAGAAATTTGCCCGCAGCGTGATAAGTGCCAGAGCCAAATCTAAACCACAACCAGCAACCGGAGGTAAAGACCATGCAGGAATTCAACCAGTTAACACCGCATCCCGGGCAGTTCAGGAAATTCAGGCAGCCAGAGAACGCTGGGAAAAGCAAAACGGACTTGTTGGCGGCGGATACAGCATGGCGGCTATGGACAGTCATGGGGGAAATATTTTCGAACCGGTGGACCCAGAAGAACGGGGCGGCGCCCTCGGATATGTGGATTGCCCAGATTGGATCGATGAGTGAAGCCCAGATTACTCTGGTCTGCAGTCAGTGCATGGAGCGCTGCGCCGCGGGTAACACATGGCCACCGGATCTGGCTGAATTCGTTGCTCTGGTATCTGCCAGCGGTGCTAACCCGTTCAATCTGACATCCGAATCTGTAATGGCGGAATACAAGCGCTGGAGGAATGAGTCTTACCGATACTCGGGCAGCGACAAATACCCATGGAAACAGGATGTTATGTATCACATTTGCATTGAGATGCGCAGAACCGGAGTTGAGAGGAACCTGACTGAGGGAGAGCTGAAAAAACTGGCAGAAAACTTACTCACGAAATGGACCAAACACCTGGCTAACGGGTTTTCGATTCCCCCGATTCGTCGGCAGTTGGCAGCACCGAGGCATCCAGCAGGGCCGACGCCAGCGCAGGTTCTGATGGAAGAGTACAAACGCCGCAAGGCGGCAGGTTTAACCAAGTAAACGAGTTTTGACCATGACCAAACAATCAAAAACCAAAGTAACCAAAGCACAGATGGTGCTTGCCATCGTTAGCCGGACGCCAGAATGCGTCCTGCAGGATGTCTGCGATGCGCTGGACTTGCAAGCCAGTACAGCAGGTAACTTGCTGCGGCAGCTACATGCCGCGGGAAAACTCCATCGTACCCATAACGGCTGCCAGTACGTCTATCGAGTGGGGGCAGGCGTTGAGGTTCCCGATGTTGCCCTGCCGCAGGCTGCAACACAATTATCTGAAGAAGATGTGAAAAAAGTCCAGGACGCACTGTCACTGGCGAAGATGCTGGAAGACAAAAAGCTGTGGCGCCGGGCTGCGACTGTTTACACCTCGATGCTTGGGATGGCTACAACAGCAAACGAACTCTGGTTGCTTGCCAGAATGCGTAACCGCTGCCTGCGCAATGTGGCGAGGTGGTGAATATGCCTTAAATAGAATCAACAGCAGCTGGTACGGGATGTCAAAGCTAAGTTTAATTATTCCGGGGTGAGGAAAAGCTGAGATGTCCGCTGAGTGCCAGAAGCAGAACTTGCTTACATCGTGCCATGTTAGTTTACCGGGAGCATGTCATCCATTCCTCGCTCAGAGCGAACCATCCTTGATCCTTAGTGTTTAATTTTTTACATCAGACCCCAGTCGACAGTTCCGAAATGCTGCTTCTAGTGAGTCGGCGAAGCTTACCGGCCTGCCGGTTACTGCTGTCGGGCTGACAACCCGGCAAAGCTTGCGAGTCGAAGGAGGCACTAGTTATGATGACTGTGATGACTCTTGTGCCTTGAATACACAGTCAATAATCACACCTTTGATCAATGTCATTTTGTTCAATAGTTGATCATCCTACAGAAGTCTGCAGTTGAATGCTCTTTTTCAGGGATCGTCTGGGAATTAAAAAAATTTTGTTCTTCAGTTCAACAGAAGTCTGATTGATATTTTTTTTTAACCTTTTATTTAATGTTAATATCAATAACTTAAATAAAAATGAGTTGTTAATGAATTCCAGGGTCTGCAATAAACACTGTTTTCTTGAACAGTATCCTCTGACGTGATAGTTTCAAAATATTACTGTTATCTGGGAGGAATCTCATGGCGACTTCTGTATTGGCTAATTGGCACGGTCATGATTACCAGGCTCGGTATTTCTGGATTGAGGCATCCCGGCTTAAAAATCCCCAACAAGATTTCGTCGTAGAAGTTTCCTATGAAGCCGATGGCCCTAAAGCCTTTGATGACGTGATTACGCGTTATAACCCCCCCCGCCGCAGCACCGGGCCCGATCGGATTCAGGCCGATTACTATCAAATCAAGTTTCACGTTACACAAGCCGCTAGCTTCGGATTCGAGGACCTGATTGACCCCGCATTCATCGGTGCTGAAACCTTCTCGATCCTTGAAAGGCTAAAACAGGCAAAAGGAACTGAGCCTGTCAACTCTGCTTTTCATCTTGTCACGACAGATCGAATTATCGATGAGGACCCGCTTGGTGAAATAATCAGCAATGTGGATGGCTCAATACGACTCGATAAGTTGTTTGATGGCACGAGCGACAGGAGCCGTAAGGGAAAGGTTCGCAAGCTCTGGCGCCAACATCTTAAGCTTTCCACAGACCAGGAGCTGGAGCAGGTGCTTTCTGGTTTTCACATTCAGCAGTCACAGCCCACGCTTGAAGCGATGCGTGAAAAAGTTAATACCTGCTTCCAGATCATTGGTTTGATAACCTGCGAAACAAGTTCGGACTTCCGTTTCGATGGCGCTGCGCGTGCCTTACGCAGTCAGGAACGTTATCGCTTTACCCGAGAGCAATTCACAGCCCTTTGCGAGGAAGAGAACTGGATCAGATCGGAAGCACCTGAAAGCTTCAGAAATGTTGCGCTACGCTCTTTCAGCGATGGGCCACTGGACATCATGGATGCGCTTCCGGAACACACACTCTCCCTGCTTTCTCTCTTCGAAGGTCGATTTCCCTCCCCGGGCATTGAATGGAATAATGTTATTAAGCCCCAAGTAGAAACCTTCCTCACAGGTATAAGGCAGACGGAGCGTAAAGTTCGGCTGTATCTAAATACCCACAGCTCCATTGCAATGCTTGCCGGCAAATGTCTTGGTCACAAGTCAGGCGTAGAAATCGAACTGGTCCAGAAAGGGAGAATGGGCGACTCCATCTGGTCTGAGAACGAATCGCAGGATGAACCTGATGCGATTATCGAAACCGAGACTGTCGGAACCGGAAGCGATGTCGCTGTAGTGCTCAGCATCGCGAGAAATGCGCTGCCAAAAGCGCGCGCATACATACTCGAAAATCAGCCTGACATAGGACGTATCATTCACTTAACCCCCGCAAACGGGCACGGGCAACGATCTGTGAAAAACGGTTCACATGCCGTAGCGCTTGCCGAACAGGTGTCCGATGTAGTCACGGATGCAGATTTACCGGTTGAGGCAAGCTTGCATATTTTCAGCGCTGCGCCAAATGCCGTTAATTTTTATCTTGGCCAGCACACGGATTTTCTGGGGACATGTGTCTTTTATGAGTTTGACTTTCAACGCCAACGAGATGGCTCCTACCTTCCTTCATTTAAGGTTTAATCACCATGGAACTTCAACCTCAGTTCAACGAATTTTTAGCAAATATCAGGCCGACTGATACACAGAAGGAAGACTGGAAAAGTGGTGCAAGGACACTGCGCGAGCGCCTGAAGAATTTCGAACCACTCAAGGAAATTGTCGTATCAACGTTCCTGCAGGGCAGCATTCGTCGTTCAACAGCAATCCGTCCGCTCGGCGATAAGCGCCCTGATGTTGATATTGTCGTGGTGACCAATCTTGACCATACCCGGATGTCTCCCACTGATGCAATGGACCTGTTCATCCCATTCCTCGAAAAGTATTACCCGGGTAAATGGGAAACTCAGGGGCGCTCTTTTGGTATTACCCTCTCCTATGTCGAACTGGACCTAGTGATCACCGCCATCCCAGAGTCAGGGGCAGAAAAAAGCCATCTTGAGCAGCTCTATAAATCAGAGTCAGTTCTGACTGTTAACTCTCTGGAAGAGCAAACTGACTGGCGCCTGAATAAAAGTTGGATCCCCAATACGGGATGGTTGTCTGAGAGTAACAGTGCGCAAGTAGAGGACGCCCCCGCTTCAGAATGGAAAGCGCACCCGTTAGCGCTTCCTGACAGAGAAAAGAGTGAGTGGGGCCGGACACATCCACTCGCGCAGATCAGATGGACCGCCGAGAAAAACCGTCTTTGCAACGGTCACTACATCAACCTTGTCAGGGCGGTGAAATGGTGGCGACAGCAGAACA
This sequence comes from Klebsiella pneumoniae, assembly GCF_000742135.1. Lineage (GTDB taxonomy): Bacteria > Pseudomonadota > Gammaproteobacteria > Enterobacterales > Enterobacteriaceae > Klebsiella > Klebsiella pneumoniae. The sequence goes on from NZ_KN046818.1 coordinate 1,792,315, forward strand.
GCGAAGACCTACCGAAATATCCTAAAGGCTATCCGCTGGAGCATCTGATTGGAAACGCGCTGGATAATGGCACCACATCAATGGCCCAAGGGCTTATTCAACTGATGGACACTTTTTTATTGCGCTGGGCAGCCATTTACAATCAGAAAAGTAAGCCGTGGTTGTCAGATCACGGGGTTGCAGAGCATGACGTGATGGCGCGCTTAACAGCCGAAGATTTCTGTTCATTTTATGAGGGTATTGCGGGTGCGGCGGAAATTGCCCGTAACGCGCTGGCGTCTGAGGATCCTCAGGAAAGCGCACAACTCTGGCGCCAACTGTTCGGATCCAAGTTTCCTTTACCCGGCCCTCAGGGCGGTGATCGCAACGGTGGATTTACAACGCCAAGTAAACCAGCAGAACCACAGAAAACCGGACGCTTCGCTTGAGTACAGTCGTTCAGCAAGTGCCAAGAGAGCTGCAGGCAGCGCTCACCCTGATCAATAATGATCCTAGGATGCAGACGAACAATGCCTGGGCGCTCTCTGCTGACAAAAGATGGTCTCTAAAATTCACCGCCGAGCTTTCCGTACCCGGTTCTAGGTTCATGCCAGACAACAGCGTCTGGCATCTGGTCCTCTGGCAGGAAGAGACCCTGATACGCATAGAGGTTTATCCCGATAAATCGGAAGGTATTTCAGCCACGTTCCAGCACCAAAACTACAACTTTTCGGATGCGTCTACCCGTGAATGGACCTCAGGAAATCCGTGCCTTGAGAATACGCCCGCCGTATTTGGTCGTAACTTATGGGGGCTGGAACCCGAAGCACTACTCGACAGAATCAGCTGGCGACTCAGTAGGCTGCTGCTCTGGATTGACGCCGCTGCACAGGAAAAACTGACCACAACCGGGGATGCTGTTGAACTCCCCGCCTTCCCCGATCAGTCACCCTTTACCGTGATTGGTTTTAGCGAACAGATTGATGATCTCCCCTTCTGGGCATCGAAAACAGGAGAATGGGGGTATGCAAGCAGCACTGGATTGCCCGGTGCGCGCGGTGCCCGCTTTTTGCGTGAGTTTTTTGATAACAAAGGAAAGCTAATCCGGACAACCAAATGGTCCTCGTTCATGCGCAAAGGCGCGAGAACTACGAATGCAGTGTGGTCTGTTTTGCCTACCCTCCCAGTTCTGGCTCCTTGGCAGGCACCCAAGACCTGGCAGGAGCTCAGCAATTGCTTCGCACAATGCGGGTTATCACTGCCGGACCTCTTTTCAGATATTGGGCGTTCTGTCAGAGCCCTGCGCAAGCAACGCGCGCCCGGATTACTCTTGCTGGGTTTTCCGCTGGAAAACAAAATTGGAGATGAGCCAGCGCGAATTCACTGGCTGGCACTGCGTCTGGCCGGTCTCAGTAATACAATGACAAAACGCCCCGGATTCCGTCCAACGGAACGGAATCGTAGAACTTGGGATCGCGAACAGCCACTTTCACAGGAGCCCATCAAGTGGGTGAGGACGCAGAATTGGTCTGCCGACCAGCTCAGAACACGTGGCGAAGCGGCCAACGACATTCGCAGCAAAAAGGTGCTGATAATCGGTGCAGGCTCACTGGGTAGCATGATTGCAGAAAACCTGATGCGCATAGGTGTTGTCAGCCAGGGCATTCTGGACGCAGACCTTCTACAGACCGGAAATCTGAGCCGTCACGCCCTGACAATGACGTCAGTTGGCCATAACAAAGCGGCCGCGCTGGTTGAACATCTGAATCGTATTCTGCCTGACGCAAGTGCACGTTCATTCAGCTGCGCGTTTCCCCCTGAGAGTGAGGTCACAAAAAACTCACTGCGTCAGTATGACGTGATCATTGATTGTACCGGTGATGATGGTGTTCTTAAGTCATTGGCGGCATTTGACTGGCAAAGTGAAAAAATATTTATCAGCCTGGCTATGACATGGCGGGCTGAAGGTTTATTTGCGTTTGCTGCCAGTGAAACAACTTTTCCGGTGACGGATGCTTCCAGCCGCTTCGACGCCTCGGCGTCACCTGAGATCGACATGGATGAGGCGAGAATAGAAGGTATCGGGTGCTGGCATCCTGTATTTCCGGCCCGTGCCGATGACGTACAGTTATGGGCGGCCGTCGGTACAAAATTCATTTGCCGGGTTGTCAGTGCGCCAGGGAGAATCTATGAATATTTTAAGCAGATGCCTGATGGCACTGTCGAGAGAGAGCCGCATGAGTATTAAAGATGTGACTTTTTCAAGTGAGGTAGCTCTTTATACGGTCGTCATTAGCTCCTCAGCCATTGAGCAGATGGTTTCCGAATGTCTTAAAGCTGGCGTAAATGAAACAGGTGGCATTCTGATTGGCTCATACAGCGAAGACAGTTCTACGGCAATGATCGTGGAATCCACGACTCGTCCAGCGGATTCACTCGCTGGCCGGACGACATTTCAACGGGGCGTCAGAGGGCTGAGGCCATTACTTCATGCCCGATGGAAAACGGGATTGTATTATGTTGGTGAGTGGCATTTTCATCCAGGAGGCTCACCCAAGCCAAGTGGTGATGACTTCAGATCCATGACAAGCATTGCAGCGAACCCTGGCTACCAGTGCTTGGAGCCTGTAATGATTATACTTGGAGGGGATCCGGCAGGCTCATATAGTCTGAGCGCCAGTGTATTTCCAAGGGGAGACGCCCCCATCAGACTGCGAGAGGTACTGATTTAATATTCGTCCCCTTTGTTTTCTATCAGACCATGGTCTTCAGGCCTGAAACACCACTTTTTGCGGCCCGGCGGAGCCGCACTCTGCCGGTTAACGCAGTCGACAGATACTCAGGCTGGTCAGCGAGCCGAGGCGTTCATTGTGTGCGACGTCACTTAATCATCGGTCTCATGAACGATTTTCGTTGAGATGCTTGACACAAACCACACACGCTTATAAAACCGCTTTCCGGAACAAGAAGACGCGGGATTGCAGGAATGATCGCTTTCAGAGCGACCATTACCAGTCCATAAAGCCTGTGTCATTACCATCTGCCCCGCCATTGATTCAAAAAGAATGCTGTCATCACTGTCCGCTTTTCGCTCGAAGCAGACCTTCATCTCATTCAGATTGTCCGCTCTGTGCCAAGAGCGGAATCTGGAGCGCCAGAGGTAGCAACGTTTCTTATCAAAGGTGTTGATCACCACAAAAATGACTGTATCCCTGTGATAGCGGATTTCGTCCTTTGAGAAGAAAAGATCAATCTAAACATGAGCATGGGTTAGCGAAAAGTGGCATTAAACGCTTGAACATTTCACCTAACGAGTATACTGTTTATTTATACAGTGCTTGCGTGAGGAGCTAGTTATGAAAGTGGAAATCACAATTGATCGCCAAAAAAAATTGCCGGATGGCGCTGTGCCTGCTCTGGAGAAGGAGCTACTGCGGCGATTGGATCAAAACTTTAATAACTGCAGTCTTGTGATTCGTCGGACCAGCTCTGATGGGTTGACCGTGCTTGGAGGAATGGACGGAGATAAAAAACGTATTGAGGAAATCCTGCAGGACACCTGGGAAAGTGCTGATGACTGGTTCTGTTAAGTTGAGGTCCAGTGGCTTGCCTGGTTTATTTTGAGGATTTTGCTGTGAGTAAAAAACAAGAAATGCCGAACACCGGCTATGCAATTATCAGATGCGATGATGGGGTGATCGTTGCTCGTCTGACATCCTTTCCTTTGTGTGAGCGCGCTCTGATGTACCGGCGCGGCGACACTGTTTCGTTTATGCCTTTGCAGCCAGATGAGATCGTTGGGACTCTCTCTCTTTTTTCACAGATGATTGAAAAGGCTAAGTCTGGAGTTGGTTACCAGGTTCCCCCTGGTTCTGTTACAATCCCGTCATAGGCCTGAACAACCTATACCTGCTGCGTCACGGAGAGAAGCCATGACGCAAACAACTGAAGTATCAAAATCCCACCAGACTGGTGCTCCTTCAACGAGCGCCGGTTTACTCTCGTCTTCGAAACTCACTTTTCGACAGCAGGAAGTTTTCGATCTGCTGGTCGCCTACATCAATCAGCATGGCTACCCACCTACGCTATCTGAGCTGGCCGATATGCTCGGCGTTAGCTCGTCTAATGCTGTCCTGTTGCATCTGCGTGCGTTAGAGAGAAAAAATTTCATAAAACTCTCTCGCCGTGTCTCCAGAGGAATTTCCATCGTCGGGCGAAAGGAGCCTATGCTCGCCGTGCAGCTGCTGCAGGAAATGATAGCTGAAGAACCCGGCGCGCGTGAAAGAGCGATTGAGTTTTTGCGACTGTTCGGTGATCAGCCATGAAGAAAAGTTGGTTTTTACACGAGCAGCTTTCAGAGGCTGAGGTTACAGAGCTGGTGGAGCGATACCGTAAAAATAACTGTGTGGTTGAGAAGAGCTTATCCAGAGACTTTGCATCGTGGGAGATCCGCGTGTTGTTGCCGGAATCGAAGAAGCCGCCACGGATTGACAGGACCTACATACAGAAGATGTGGAGGGACTGATGCGAGCTTTGCTTAACGTGGATATTGCACGCCATCTTGGAATTGTGCTGCTTAAGCCGGGTAGTGAATTAATGCCGTTATTCGGTGCCGGCCGGGTTCTTGTGGAAATACCGCCGGCAAGCATGAAAAAGATACCCAGTGGACGTCTTCCTGATGCCCGGCAGCCGTTGCGGGATGATATGGGGATCAGACCTTTTTTCATGAAGAAGGCAGTTATCACTGCAGCTGGTGGGGTTAGTGCCCTCGAGTCATGGTTGCGTAGGCAGGTTAAAAACTGTCAGTGGACACATTCCGATTACCATCACCATGAGCTCGTCCCGTTTCGCCATTCGACGGGTGTAATAATCGCATGCTGGCACTGTGATAATGAGCTGAAAAACCAAACGGGACAAACCCTCGATCAACTGGTAGGTGTTAACAACGCTGACTGGGTAATCGACACTGCCCGCATCGCGCTTGGGCTGGACGCCCAGCGATCACTGTCACTGGCGGAGCTATGCTGGTGGGCGGTAGGCGCCGGGATTGGCGATGAAATTACAGAAGAAATGGCGCGCCGATCCCTGCGTATTAAAGACGATGGCATTAAATCGGTTTACAGGGAGAGTGAGATCGTTCCGTCGGTACCGGCCACCAGCATTCTTTCTCCCCGTATCGAAAAAGCAATCAGGTCAACGGCAAAAACAACGCCGGGCAAACCTCTGGTTCCTGTGAACGTCGATCCTGTTGCACCGGCGACACTATTCGCGAGACCTAAGCGGAGCCGATGGTTATCAGCTGAGTTTATCTCATGGGTTAAAAAACAGCCGTGTATGTGCTGCGGGCAGCCTGCAGATGATGCACATCATCTTATTGGCTGGGGGCAGGGCGGCGTAGGCACCAAGGCCCACGATATTTTTACGATCCCATTATGCCGCAAGCACCACCGTGCTTTGCACCATGACCCTGCCGCTTTTGAGCGTGAATACGGCACCCAGCCGGTATTGATTATTAAATTGCTGGACCGGGCATACGCGCTCGGCGTTCTGGCGTAGTAAGGAGAAGAACAGAATGACACCACGTCAACGCCGTCTACACCGTGCAGGATTAGAAACTGTGGCCGCCGCCCCGCGCAAAAGCTGGCTGGGCCGATTCACTCCCCTTAATGGCATTCAGTCCGCCTGGATAAAATCTCTGCTTACTGTTTGGGGGGAAGGGATGAGAGGAGGTGCTGCCCCGCGTAAACCATCAGGACATTCATGCTGGCGAGGCATGAAGGGTGATCACTGGTCAGATAAAGCATTAGAACGCTTTACGGCAGCAATTGAGCAGGCAAGAAGTGAAGGGTATCGCGGGCGGCAGGCATTAAGCAGGGCGCATGCCATTTTGTGGCCGAAGCCTGCAACGGTCGCCATTGACGCTGCGATCACTGAGGATGATGTTGAATTTGTTGAACGATGTGTACTGGCGATATTTGAAACGGGTGATCCTGTTTATCTCGTTGGCGTTAACTATTACACCACCCGCAAAAAAATCTCAGACATAACACGGGAAATACAGCTGGTGGCTCCATGGTTAACAGACAGTGAGGCCCGGAAAAGAGTGCGCTGGTGCCTTGAAATATTCAGAGCAAAAGCTTTCCTTTCTGTCCATAAGGCGATTCATGCGGATTAGCAAAAAGTGCTATGTTGCCTTTTTGGTATTGAAAATGGGCCAGAAAGCTAGATAATTCCTTCATGCTTGGCAGAGCTGCGGCACTCGGCAGCGACAAAAAGCGACAATCTGAATATAACGAAAACCCCGCCCGTGCGGGGTTTTTGCTTTCCGGCGATACGACAGGGGTATTCGCGAGATGCGCTGCATCAATACCCCTGTCATATCGTCGTATTGCATACGCAATCTCACATGCTTCAGCATTCACTGAGGATTTTTAGTGATTTTTTTGAAGATCTCTAGGGCTTCGGTTGTTAACTGATCATGTTCGCTAAAGTAACTGTCACATGCTGCCTGCTTTTGAGCAGGGGATAGATTAGGGTTGCTTGTTAATTCAGCAGTTTTAGCTGCTATTTCTGCCAAACGTTCAAAAATCTCTGAAATTCTTTGGTTATCAGTAGATAGCATTTCACTTACCTCGTATTTACCTGATATCAGTGAGTGCTACATTGAGTCAGGGCTTCGCAATAGCTTTAAGTATTAGAATGCATACAATTTAAGTGGGCGTTGTTGGCTTATATTATGGCAGAGGCGCTGGCGGTATGGTCAGATATTGACACTTTGAATGTTTGCATCATAAATTATCGAGGTGGTGAATCCCCCTATGCGGAGGGGCGACCAGTCAGTTACAGAAACCTGTAAATGCAGCGCGGGCCATGCCGACTGGGGCATGCTCACCGGGAGGCACCCGGCACCACACTAATGCCTTAACATAGTGACTGTAATGACAAAAGCCTTGCTCTTTTTGTCTGTCAGGCTATGGTTAACGAACGTAACGGTAAAAAAAGAAGGCTTTCCTGGTAAATCGGTAGCTCGGACTATTAGGTGCACCTTCCTTTCGTTACAGCCTTGGTTGCCAACTTTCTTCCCGCTTCTCTAAGCGGGTTTTTTTTGTTCATAATCTAGCCTAAGCACTACTTGGGCTTTTCACATCAGTAATCAGGTCATGGTAATTGGATTACAGCGTGCTGTACTTCACGTTTAATCTCATACGCACAAGATTCGCACCAGACTGCGGTTTTAGCTCAACAGCTTGAGCGCTTTAACGGTAAATTGAACATCACAAGCGAGAGCACTTATAGATTAAGGCAGTTCTTTGTTCCCAAAGGTGGTAGCAAAAAAACAGGGGGAATGTTTACGTATCGCTACCCCTGCTTCTTGAAAAGTGGATAACCGTTAATATCTTTTTTTGAAAGTTTTTTATATCCGCGTCTTTCTTTGATGTAAGACATCAGTGAACCCACTGCAACTAAAAGAAGAACAACAGCTAACGCTAGCATCATTATGGTTGTCATGTGAGCTTATCCTCTGAAAGACTATGGATATTGTGGTTCGCGTGAGGCGTAGTGTGCGAGTTAAGTGAGAAAATTCCTAACAGTATTAATTTCTTAATTTGATAACAGATATGAAAATTTATTGTTGTTTTTGTAATGATTAAATATGCAGTGATTAATTATTGCCCGCTAGGTTATACAGTTTCCGAAAGATGTATTTTACTGGTTACATTGAATTGACTAGGCGCATATCGTGTAGCTAATGTGGGTGTGTGGTGAATCCCCCTGTGCGGTGGGGCGACCAGTCAATTTTTTCTTTGAGCACACACGCGGGTCTGTTGACTGGGGCAGACTTACCGGGAGGCACCCGGCACCACACATACTGCATAACCCCCTAAAGGCCTTCCATTGCGGCAGGCCTTTTATCTTGCCGATGCCAGAACGTTAATTTTCTGCCAGTAAGCCGAGACCCGTCTAACAGGTATTCATCGGCCGCATTGCCTAATGGGCTTACTTCTCTAATCTATACGAGCGCAGCAGTGGATGCATTACCAGAGATTATGATGATGTAAAGCCTAAGCGGTGGGAAGTTTGTCTTGAGTGAAAATCTTACTACAGTGAGGGCACATCAGCGCAGAGCCTTTCTGGACTCGGGTGTAACTATGTTCTGATTGGTTGGTGCAGCTAGGGCAGGTACATTTGATGAGGTAGTTGCGATTGTTTTTTGAGTTTTTGCGTTGTTGCATATGATATTTCCTAATGAATGGTCCGCAACAATACACTATCCCCGGGCACATAGCTCGCGTTGAATTATCTAGCCACCTATTCAGGGTGGTTTTTTCATTTTCAGGTACCTGGAATCATCATTGATAAGATTTCCTCCTGCCGGTCCTGAACCTTATCAAACACAAAGCACCCCGTTAACCCGGAGGTGAACCTATGGCAAAGCATATGCAAGACAAAGAAAGCATGGCCGGAATCACCTGGCTGGCTCTGCTGATCATTGCTGGTTGGGGCGGCCTTGTCCGATTCCTGATGGATGTGAAGCAGGGCAAAGCAAAATGGAGCTGGATAAATGCTTTTGCGCAAATTGTGGTTTCGGCTTTTACCGGGGTCATTGGTGGGCTCATCAGCATTGAAAGTGGCCTGAGTATTTACATGATACTGGCCACTGCCGGTGTCAGTGGTGCTATGGGTTCCGTAGCGCTTACATATTTCTGGGAACGAATCACCGGAATGAAAGCACAATGAAAGTAGACCAAATTATTGAAGGCATCCTCGGAAAAGAAGGTGGGTATGTCGATCACCCTTCTGATAAAGGCGGGCCAACCCGCTGGGGCATCACACAGACCACAGCTCGCGCGCATGGCTACACCGGTGATATGCGAGAGCTGCCTAGGGAAACAGCAAAGCAAATCCTGCTGAGTGATTACTGGATCGGACCCCGGTTTGACCAGGTGGCAAGTTTATCTACGTTACTGGCAGATGAGCTTTGCGACACTGGGGTGAACATGGGGCCATCGGTTGCAAGTAAGTTTTTCCAGCGCTGGCTCACTGCCCTGAATATGCGCGGGAAGCTGTATCCCGATCTGAGCCCGGATGGAGCCATTGGCCCCCGAACCATCACCGCGCTTAAGGGATATCTTTCTGCCCGCGGAAAAGAAGGCGAGCAGGTGCTGCTTAGAGCACTGAACTGCAGCCAGGGGGCCAGATACCTCGAACTGGCGGAGGGCCGCGAAGCCAACGAGGATTTTCTTTACGGTTGGGTTAAGGAGCGTGTGTTGTGAAGATGATAATTTTCGCTTTGCTCGTGCTGGTGGCTGTGCTCGTTCTGTTACTTCTACGCAAATATACTCGGCTGGAGTTCGTTGGCCATGCCAGCCTGCTGCAGAAAACGTGGTCTGTAAAACTGGGGGCTATCGGTGCGCTGGTTGGCGTGTGGGCGCAGTCGTTCCCAGATGCTGCCCTGCGCGCTTGGACCATTCTACCGCCGGACCTCAAAAACATCCTCCCCCCAAACATCGTTGCACTAATTAGCCCAGCGCTGGTAGTACTGGCGGTGCTATCGCAATACGTAAGCCAGCCAGCATTGAAAGATAAGGCTGACGAACTGAAGGAGCCGCAGCAATGAGCTTCGAAATTATTGCAGGTCTTGTGGTTGTTATTCTGGGCGCTATCGCTGGCGCGTTCTGCATCGGCCATGCTCGCGGAACCAGTAAGGCAGAAGCCAAAGCTGATCAGCAGCGTACCGAAGAAAACGCAGCCGCAAGCGTCGCAGCGGCAGAACGTAAGGCGGAAGCTACGAAAGAGGCCAGTAATGTTGAAGAGAGCGTTAAGCGTATGGCTAATGACGATGTTGATCGGGAGCTGCGTAAGTACTTCACCCGCCCCGGTAGTCGTTGATACAGCCTGCTACTGGGTTCGCATTATCTACCTGACCGATCATGATATCGATGTGCTGGATAAGCAGACAAAGCGCGACATTCTGACGCACAACAAATCAGCGCAGGCTAACTGTCCGCATTTAACAGAAAAGGGTTCGAAATTAGCGAAGCTAAACCGCAGGTCGGCAACACCATAAAGGGATATCGCACTTTAACTCCCGGCGACATTGACCGGATGAATCGCCTTAAGGACGTCAGCCGTCATTTTTGCAGTCTGCTGGATAACAGAACTGATGCTTACCCCTGATTCATTAGTGTCTTCATGCTAATCATATGCTTTTTGTGATAGAAGTGGCCAAATTCGTTAAATGCAGTAAAATGCTGTGCGCTATAATTCAGTGACGGAGTATGAGGGGGGAAGTTATGAGAGATCAAGATGTTAGGGCTGCGGTTCATCAGAAGCTTCTTAAAGAGTCGCATTTAGATCCTGATTGTCTTGTGATCGATGAGTTTTCCATATCCCTTGGTGCCAGCAGAGCAGATATAGCGGTAGTTAACGGCGTTCTTCACGGTTATGAACTGAAAAGTGAATATGATTCTTTGGAACGGTTGCCGCTACAAATCAAGCATTATTCTGCCGTTATGGACAAGGTTACTCTCGTTGTAGCAGATAAGCATCTGGACGGAGCGCTTGAGTTAATACCTAGCTGGTGGGGGGTGAAGACCGTATCAGTAGGGCCAAAGGGGGCGATTCGTATCAAGCATATGCGTGCCGAAAAGCTCAATCGGAATTACGATTCCTTGATGCTCGCTCAGTTGTTATGGAGAGATGAGTGTATTGACGTTCTAGAGCGTTGGGGCCGTTCTAAAGGTTTTAAAAGCAAGCCCCGATTTGAGTTATGGAATGTCGTCGCCGATTTTATACCCGTTGCAGATCTTCGACTTGAAGTCAGAACTGCATTAAAGAATCGGATCGACTGGAAGGTTAGGGTCTAGCCGGAATAGACTGTGACAATAGATTTAACTGTCTAACAACCAGCGTAAGATGGTGTATATGGGCTACTTTACGCCAATCTTTAGAACCCCCTGATTTATTAATACCAGCAGCCCTATCGTATATGTACTGGTCTCCCAAACTGAAGCCTGGGCCAAATGCTTGGTATTCAGCCGAATTGACTAGGATAGAACAAAGATTTTTAGTTTGGCTCCACCCATTTCCCTTAACTGCTGTACCTTTTACAAAAATCCATGAAGTATCATTCGAATATCTTACTGCAACATATTGAGACATGAATCGTGGATCTACGCTCGTTATGGTAGCACTTGCTGTTGGATAATCACTGAAACAGGGTGTCCTGCCATTGATAGAATTTTTCACTACATATAACCAGAGATCGTATTCGTGTCGTGGAATATGATGGACTACATGCTGAGGAATTCCCGTCTGCGAGCTGGGGTAAGAGGTTGAAGATAAGATTAATGTTCTCCAAGGTGCTTGTCCTGAAAGAGAACTAATAACGGCTAAGGCTTGTTGTTTTAAGCTATCATTAGCACTTTGGATATCGCCATAATCTACAATGATGTCAATCAAGTTAGGAGGAAGGTTTAACTGATTTAGCAAGTGTGCAAACAAGTGCCATGTTTGGGGGCTAAGTGAAATAGCAACACCATTAGATATGTTTCGCTGAACAGCATGTATGTAGTTTGCAGTGGATGCAGGAGAAACAACTGGCACAATTTCCTTTCCGTACGCCCTGGCGTCGTTAATGCACATATCTAAAGGATGATTGCGACTTGAACCATGTTTATCCAGATACTTCAGGTCTAACAAAACTGGACGTATAGGAGTCCAGGATGCTGCGAGATTAGCACCGAAGTCAGATAAATAGCTGCTTAACGATTTTTTATAACAGTCATTTTCGTAGTCCCAGTCAATATCAAGAATGGTGAGGATAGGGGTGAAACCAGAGATTATTGTCTGATCTAACTGCATCAGAGATTCATACTCAGCAGGTTTCCATCTTAGCTGTGGGTAGTAATGATGAAGACTCATTAAAGCTCCTTTTTTTGGAAATTTTAACGTAAAGCAGGGATTGCAAGAATTTTATACCTCTGAAAATGCCAGTAAAAATTGAGCTAAATCTAATTTTATAAAGTTGCTTGTTAAGTGAAAGAGATGATGTATCAGAAATTTATATGACCCGCTCCCCGTTGATTAATACACCACGATAAGCGGGGCTTTTTTATTCGCAAAAGGTACCGCGATGAAGAACTTAAAAATTGCATACGTAGACGAGAAGCTGGTGGCGATTGAGTGTGACGGTTTGTCATGCACATCGCTGCCAGTTTCAGATCCTCCCCTCGACAGTACCGCTTTAACTCTCCCTCAATTCATGCTCAAGGATGTCTATGCCACCACGAGCTAAACGACCTTGCCGGCACAGAGGATGCGCGGCTGTGACGAATGATGTCAGTGGGTATTGTGAGATCCACCGGCAGCAACATGCTGGCGACGGCTGGCGCAACTACCAGGGTGGGAAAAGCCGGCATGAAAGGGGCTACGGTCACTTCTGGGTAATCCTTCGAGCCAGAATCCTCCAGCGCGATAAATATCTATGCCAAAACTGCCGGAGTCATGGCATCGCCACGAAAGCCACAAGTGTCGACCACATTATTCCCAAAGCTCATGGCGGTACCGACGACGATTCCAATCTGGAGTCGTTGTGCTGGTCCTGCCATAGAGCGAAAACAGCAACAGAGAGAACCCGATGAAGAGTTTTAAAATTGAATACATTGGTGGCGTTTTGACCGTTCTGGAGACGGATGGTCAGTCACGAATGAATGAAGCCGTGCATGGCATCCATTTTGAGCATGTCCAGGGAGGCCGCCCACTGCTGAAACTGACTATTGCGCATGATATTGCACCGACACCGGCTGCTGAGTCGGCTCCGGAACCTTTAGAGGGTGAGTTGGTACATGAGCAACAATCTCCGCCTCCCGGCGGTCGCCGTTCCCGCCGTCGTCGTGGAGGTAAGCAATGATGTATCAACGCACGGATCTGACGCTTTCTATGTTCTATGCATCCAGCGCTGATGCAGACGGGAACAAAGTGGCTACGTTGACGATGCAGGTAATTGCGGCAGAGGCTGGAGCCGTCCAGACCAGCCAGCTGCGATGTATCACCGATAGCGCAAAGAAAAAAACGTATAGCGTAGGTGAACAATCAGTCAGTAATGGTTCCGATCCGTTGCTGGTCGCGATTGAGAATTACTGGCGTCAGAGTACGGATGTCGTCGTTAAAGGATTGATCGCCGAGGTGACCGACTTCATCGCAGGGAACATCAACTCAGTCAGCACCTGGATCGGTCAGTTTGGGATGAAGGTGTTCGAGAACCAGCCATTAGATGAACGGCTACCAGAAAGCGTACTGCAGGCCGATGGAGGATCTGCTACCGCGACAGGATCCTGACCGCCGGTATAACAACTGGTGTTCATTGAACGTCTGAGATATGCCGGCCCACGCAATGCGAACCGTATTCGCCACCGGAGTAGCAGGAATGACGACCTCCATCTCGACTGAGGCAGCTGCAGCCAGGGGGTAGGGGGGAGCAAATCCCTGACCCCTTTCGCGCTTCGGGACTGCCCGTTGAAGTCTATTTTTACACGCCAGAAATAAGAAACTTTTTTCCGGAAGGTTTCATCTATCAAAGGAACGTTTATGGCCGGAGGAATTCGATCGTCCGGTGGTGGCCGAAAACCCACTTTACCCACCGGGCAAAAAAGCAAATTAACACGTATTGCGCCTCCCGCTGAGTTAATGGGGGAGGCGGCAATAAGAATGTGGAAGACGCAAAGCAAAATACTCATCGACCGAGGGGTGTTTGAGCTGGAGGACGCACCTTTGTTACTGGCTTACTGCAATGCTTTTCATCTGATGCTCGAAGCCGAAAAAATGCTGGCCAGCGGACTGACCTCAGAAAGTGAAATGGGGGGGCTGAAAAAACACCCTGCAGTTAATGTCCGGAATGACTCGGTTTCCCAGCTTGCCCGCCTGGGCTCTCTGTTGGGGTTAGATCCGCTCAGTCGTCTTCGCATGACCAGCGGACAAAAGGATCCGGACGATGACGGGAATGAATTCGATGAGTTTGACTGATGGCAACCTATCCGAACGTCAATGCAGCGAACCAGTATGCGCGGGATATCGTTGGCGGGAAGATTCTGGCGTGTCAGTTAACGATACTTGCCTGTCAGCGACATCTGGACGACCTCGAACGAGCAAAGGATCCCCACTGGCCCTACCGCTTCGATAAAAACAAAGCAGAACGATTTCTTCGTTTTGCCCAGAAAATGCCTCATACCTCAGGGGAATGGGCCCGGCGTAAACTCCGGATTGAATTTGAAGCCTGGCAGAAGTTCGCTCTTGGCGTACCGTTTGGATGGGTACACAAGAAGACAGGCCTGCGTCGTTTCTCTGAAATCTATATCGAGGTGCCCAGGAAGAACGGGAAATCCGCTATTGCCGCTGCTGTAGGAAATTATATGTTTTGTGCAGATGGCGAGCATGGTGCAGAAGTCTATTGCGGCGCCACGACTGAAAAACAGGCATGGAAGGTATTTTCTCCGGCGCTGCAAATGGTGAAAAAGCTGCCGGCATTGCGGCAAAAATTCTCGATAAAACCCTGGGCAAAAAAAATGACGCGCCCTGACGGTTCGGTTTTTGCGCCTGTGATCGGTGACCCGGGGGATGGTGATTCGCCATCATGCGCCATCATTGATGAATATCACGAACATACTACTGATGCGCTTTACACCACCATGACCACCGGTATGGGGGCTCGTGAACAACCGATGACACTGATCATCACCACTGCCGGCTATGACATTACATCCCCTTGCTATGAAAAGCGTACTCAGGTTGTCGAGATCCTGCGGAGAACCCGTAATGGCGAGGAAAATGAAACCATATTTGGGCTGATTTATGGCCTTGATGACGATGATGACTGGACGACGCCTGAGGCATTAATCAAGGCAAACCCCAACTATGGCATTTCGGTAAAAGCAGATTTTCTCCGGGCTAAACAATTATTGGGTATGTCGACGCCAGGGCAGACAAACAAGATTCTGACCAAGCATTTCAATCGCTGGGTAAGCGCAAAATCAGCTTATTACGACCTGAGAAAATGGATGGATGCAGCCGATAAAAAACTTAAGTTGTCAGATTTTGAAGGGGAAGAATGCTGGCTGGGTATCGATCTGGCCTCGAAAGTTGACCTCAATGCCGTGGTTCCAGTTTTTCGTCGTGAAATAGACGGAATAACACATTTTTACTGTGTTTCTCCTCTGTTCTGGGCACCCGAAGAAACCATTTACTCGCAGGAGACCGCGCTGAAAAGTACCGCAGAACGTTATCAGTCCTTTGTCCGGCAGGGTAAGTTGATCCCGACCGATGGTGGCGAAGTTGATTACAGACTGATATTTGAAACGATCCTGAAGCTGCGGAATACCGTAAAAATTGCCCAATGCCCCATTGATCCTTATGGCGCGACTTCATTACGTCACATGCTTGAGGAAGAGGGGCTTGAGCCTGTCGAGATAAGACAAAATTTTACCCATATGAGTGATCCTATGAGAGAGATTGAGGCTGCGCTCATCTCGGGGAGATTCCATCATGACGGACACCCCGTCATGAACTGGTGTATTTCCAATATCGTCGGCCAGTACCTTCCCGGAAGTGACGATATTGTGCGTCCCGGGAAAGAAGGGCGGCAGAACAAGATAGATGGTGCGGTTGGTTTAATGATGGGGCTGGGGCGCGCCATGCTTAACAGTTCAGTGATGACATCCGTATACGATGAGGAAGATATAGCATGCTAATTTCAGTTCTGAGTTTTATTGTCGGCCTCACTGGTGCTGGATTGTTATCCGCGGGTGCTTGGCTTATTTCTCCATCAGTGGGATTGATAACAGGAGGGATTATTTGTCTGGGCTGGTCATATATGACAAGCCGGGCCTTTTCCTCCGGCGTCAGCAATGGCGGAGGTGAATAATGTTCCTTCCCCAGATGTTCAGGGGCCGACAATATTCGGGTAATAGCTTCTGGGAAGCCATGCTGGGCGGGGTTCGTTCAAGCCAGAGCAAAACTGGCATCATAATCACGCCGGAAACCGCTCTTGGGCTTTCAGCGGTCCGGGCCTGTGTCACCCTCCTGGCGGAGTCCGTCGCGCAGCTGCCGTGCGAACTTTACCGGCGGGATAAAAATGGCGGGCGCCAGCGTGCGACGGATCACCCGGTTTATGACCTGATTCACTCCCAGCCTAACAGAAAAGACACCTCATTCGAGTATTTCGAGCAGCAGCAGGGGTTGCTGGGGCTGGAGGGAAATTGCTACTCGATCATCGAACGGGACGGAAAAGGCTACCCGAAAGAGCTGATCCCCATTAACCCGAAAAAGGTCATTGTGCTGAAAGGGCCGGACGGTATGCCGTATTACCAACTCCCGGAAGTCGGTGAAATTCTGCCGATGCGCATGATGCACCATGTGAAGGTCTTTTCTCTGGATGGCTATATCGGCAGTTCCCCCATTCAGACGAACGCAGATGTTCTGGGGCTGAATCTGGCGGTTGAGGAGCATGCGGCCGCGACATTCCGGCGCGGGACAACGATGAGCGGGGTGATAGAGCGTCCGAAAGAGGCTGCGACCATTAAAAGCCAGGATGCTATTGATCGCCTGCTGGCGAAATGGACCGAGCGCCATTCCGGTATTCACAATATGTTCTCTGTGGCATTGCTGCAGGAGGGCATGAGCTACAAACAACTATCGCAGGATAACGAAAAGGCGCAGCTGCTACAGTCGCGGCAGTGGGGCGTGGAAGAGGTCTGCCGGCTCTATAAAATCCCGCCACATATGGTGCAGATGCTGGCGAAAGCGACCAACAACAACATCGAGCACCAGGGCCTGCAGTTCGTGATGTATACGCTGCTGGCCTGGCTGAAACGCCATGAGGGTGCGCTGCAGCGCGATCTGCTTCTGCCCAGCGAACGCCGCGATTTGTACATCGAGTTCAACGTTTCCGGGCTGCTGCGAGGCGACCAGAAGTCACGCTATGAATCGTATGCGCTGGGCCGCCAGTGGGGATGGCTATCCACTAACGATATCCGGCGTATGGAGAATCTGCCGCCAATTGCTGGCGGGGACAAATACCTGACGCCGCTCAATATGGTCGACAGCGCGAAGATCCTTCCTGGCGATAAGTCGCCGACAGCAAAACAGCTGGCCGAAATCGAAACCCTTCTGGCCAGAGCCTGATTATTTCCCGCCGCGCGGGATGACCTGGAAGACAACATGACAACGAAATTAATTAACCTGCCGCACCTGGCAGATATGGTCTTTGGCGTGCCGCATTACGTGACGCGGCAAACAATGGACTCCGTGAAAGCGGTGCTCATCCCCCGTATTCAGGGGATCACCGAAGATGCCGTCATTCAGATGTCGCTGAATCCGGGTAAATCACCTGCTGCTGAGCAGGTCCAGCCCACCGGCGGGGTGGCGGTGATCCCCGTTCACGGCATTCTTGTTCCACGCCGGGGGCAGATTACGGCGATGTGCTCCGAGCTGACCAGCTACGAGCGGATCCGCGGGCAGCTGCAGGCGGCGTTAAACGACCCCTCAATCAGCGAAATCGTTCTGGATATTAACTCCGGCGGCGGCGCAGCGGTGGGGTGCAAGGAGCTGGCCGATTACATTTATCAGTCTCGCGACACGAAACCCATCACGGCGATTGTGAACTACAGCGCGTATTCCGCCGCGTATTTCATCGCATCGGCCTGCAGCAAAATCATCGTCAGCCAGACCAGTGGCGTGGGGTCGATTGGTGTGATCATGGAGCACCTCGATACGTCGAAGATGGAAGAAAAAATGGGGCTGACGTTCACCACCATTTACCGGGGAGATAACAAAAATAACGGCACCCAACATGAACCACTGAGTGAAGAGTCGCTGGGTATGTTCCAGGGCATGATCGACGAAATGTACGAGACGTTTACGGGGTCGGTGGCCGAATATCGCGGCCTGAAGCAGCAGGCCGTCATTGATACGCAGGCGGGGCTGTATTTTGGCCCTGGCGCTGTGTCTGCCGGCCTGGCGGATGAAGTCTCTGACCCCCAGGCGGCGATCAATGCTATCGCGGCAAAGTATCAGCAACCCCGTCAAAAAACCTCCATTCAGATGCAGGCAGCCGCGATGGACCTGCAAACCAAAATGTAACCCGGCGCAAACACAAACCGCGTCACCTTAAGCAGCCAGCAGGCTGCTTTTTTTATGTCTAAAAAGAGAGAAATAAAATGCCACATATTGAAGAATTGCGTCGTCAGCGTGCGGGTATCAACGAACAGGTTCAGGCCCTGGCAACCATTGACGCCAGCGGCGGCACGCTGACTGCGGAGCAGATGACGGAGTTTGCGAACCTGCAGCAGCAGTTCACTGATATCAGCGCCAAAATTGAACGCCTGGAAGCCGCTGAACGTGCTGCGGCGCTGGTCGCAAAACCCGTGAAAGCGACTCAGCAGGCCCCCGGCATTATTGTTAAGCAGGAGCCGAAACAGTACACCGGTGCTGGCATGACCCGACTGGTTATGTCTGTCGCCGCAGGCGCAGGGAATCTGCAGGACGCGGCAAAATTCGCTTCAGAAGAGCTGAATGACCAGTCCGTATCGATGGCCATTTCCACCGCAGCGGCGTCAGGGGGTGTGCTTATTCCGCAGAACCTCCACAGTGAGGTGATCGAGCTACTGAGCGACCGAACCATCGTCCGCAAGCTGGGTGCCCGTCCCGTTCCGCTGCCTAACGGTAATATGACGCTACCACGCGTGGCCGGTGGAGCAACGGCAAGCTACACAGGGGAAAACAAAGACGCCAAGACATCAGAAACACGCTTTGATGATGTAAAACTGACGGCGAAAACTCTGATTGCGATGGTGCCTATTTCCAATGCACTGATTGGCCGCGCCGGATTCAACGTCGAGCAGTTGGTCCTGCAGGATATTCTGACCGCCATCTCAGTGCGTGAGGATAAAGCCTTTATGCGCGATGACGGTACCGGCGATACACCGATTGGTATGAAGGCGCGCGCGACGCAGTGGAACCGCCTGCTGCCGTGGGAAGCTGATGCAGCGATCAACCTGAATACGGTTGACGAGTACCTGGACAAGATCATTTTGATGGCGATGGACGGCAACAGCAACATGATCAGCAGCGGCTGGGGCATGTCGAACCGTACCTATATGAAGTTGTTTGGGCTGCGTGACGGCAACGGCAACAAAGTCTATCCGGAAATGGCTCAGGGATTACTTAAAGGATATCCGGTTCAGCGTACCAGCGCGATCCCTGCGAATCTGGGGACCGGGGGTAAGGAGACTGAGATTTACTTTGCTGACTTCAATGATGTGGTTATCGCTGAAGACGGCAATATGAAAGTCGACTTCTCGAAGGAAGCCTCTTATATCGATGCCGATGGCACCCTGGTATCTGCGTTTTCCCGTAACCAGTCGCTAATCCGCGTTGTTACTGAGCATGATATTGGCTTCCGTCATCCGGAAGGCCTGGTGCTGGGTACCGGCGTCCTGTTCTAACCCATCCCTCAATAAATACGGCCCGCATATGCGGGCTTTTACCTTTCAGGAGAATGTTATGGCTGCGAAAAATAAAGCAGTGGAGCCGGAAGAAACAGGCACACAGGACAATCATGCGACCGTGGTCGCACAGGCAGAGCGTAAATCCGTTGTGTTCCTTGGGCCGCACCACCGTTATTCCCGTGGAGATATCGCGTGCTTTGAAGGATCGCGCGCCGAAGAACTGGTTAAGCGGCGTATCGCGGTATGGCCGGAGGATGCCGAACGTGCGCTGAAACCGAAGCCGGGAGACAGCGATTTTGATACTGACATTGGATGATGTGAAAACACAGCTACGCCTGGAACTGGATTTCACGGAGCATGACGCCATGCTCACGCAAATGGTGAACGCCGCGCAGCGGAGCATCGAGCGTGATTATTACTGCAAGCTGGTCACCAGTGATGAAGAGCTGCAGGCGCTCCCGGAGACCGTCCGCGGATTTATTGCGGATGAAGATATCAGGCTGGCCATTCAGTTTCTGGTCAGCGATGCGTATCTGAATGGCCATACCGGACAGTGGCTGGAAACCGCTGCGGTGAGGCATCTTCTTTTCCCCCTGCAGGAGCATACGCTATGAGCCTGAAACCGGGTGATATGAACTGTCGCATTGCGATTAGCTACGTTCAGTCCGGTCGGGGGCCGCTGGGCGAACCGCTACCGGAAAAGCAGGTTGAATCGGGAAAAGCGTGGGCAAAACGGGAGCTGGTATCGGGGCGGAAAGTCCGCACGCTGGATCAGCAGCAGGTGGTGGAAACCTGCCTGTTTACGGTCTATCCGGGTGTGCTGGTTGATATTGACTGGAAAATCACGACGAAAAATCTGGTTTATACCGTCCGGAATATCGACCGCAAAACGGACCGGATCATTATCACGGGGGAGGCTGACGGGCGGCATGATAGAGCTGGCGATTAAGGGTGCGCTGGAGCGCATCACCGGCATGAATGCGTATCCGCTTTTACTGCCGGACACGGTCCAGGAAGGAGCGACCTTTCAGCGTATCTCTGACCCGGAAATGGTCTCTGGAATGTTGCGAACGGGGATCGTATCTGCCCGTATCCAGGTGAATCTGTACCGTCTCGATGATTACACCTCACTGCTGCAGCTGGATAAAAAAATCTGGACGGAACTGAAGTCCGTCGTTCATGGCCAGCTGGAGGGTATTCCGGTTCAGTATGTGGAACGAGGCGGCATCCATCAGGATAAAAACCAGCTGACGAATCGTCGCATTCAGTATCGCCTGACCCGCGATTTCATCATTCACTACGTGGAGGACTCCTCGTGATCCGAATGGAAGTTAAAGGGCTGGATGAGCTGGAGCGGCAGTTAATGGCCCTGGGCGAAAAAGTGGCGACGAAGGTATTGCGGGATGCCGGGCGCGAAGCGCTAAAGGTCGTCGAGGAAGATATGAAGCAGCATGCCGGCTTTGACGAAACGTCTGCCGGGCCGCACATGCGGGACTCAATCAAAATCCGCTCTTCCACCCGCAAGGGTAAAGGGAACGCGGTTGTAACGCTCCGTGTTGGCCCCAGCAAGCAGCACCATATGAAGGCGCTGGCGCAGGAGTTTGGCACGGTTAAACAGGTTGCAGACCCCTTTATCCGACCCGCCCTGGATTACAACCTCCAGACCGTTTTGCGCGTGTTAACCGTGGAAATCCGAAACGGCATTGAAAACAGGTAGCATCCGCTGCCGTATAAAAAGAGAGAGAAACATGGCTGATAAAACTTCGCCTGAATATGCGATGTTGCCGGCGGGCACCATTGTGAAATACGGAGAGCCTGGCGCTGCCACGTCAGCGCTGAAACCGCTGATTAACTGTAAAGCGCTGGGTGCAATGGGGCAGACGGGGGGCTTTGTCGACTGCACCACGTTACTGGATAAGCAGAAACAGTCCATCAGCGATCTGCCTGACGGGCCTGAAAAGTCGCTGGGCTTCATTGATGATCCGGGCAATACCGATTTTGCCGCGCTGCTGAACGCAGCAGAGGCCCGCAAGACCATCCAGTTATACGTCGAATTACCCAACAAGCGAACAGCGACGATGCTCCTGGCGCTGTCCGGGTGGCAGATGAATGAAATCGCCGCTCCGGCGAATGAGGTCATCCAGATCACTGTTCAGGGTAAACAGAACAAGATCGCCTGGGGAACCGTCGCTGTCTCCGGCGGTGCCTGATTAACTTAACCTTTAAACAGCCACCTTCGGGTGGCTTTTTATTTTTAAGGACTACCTGTGAAAGATAAAGATTACCTGTCCACGCTGAAATCCGCGTTGCTTAAATCGGAGCCAACCGTCATTAAAACCGAGTTATTTGGCGCCACCGTATTCATCCGCCGCCTGACCGGGGATTACCTCATCAGCTACGAAGAGAAAATGGCTGAAACCGCAAAAGCTGGCGCAGCGCGCGAGGCATCGGAGCAAGTCATCCAGATCGTCATCGATGCACTGGTTCAGCCGGATGGAACGGCCATTCCGGATGAGTTTAAACCCACGGCAGCCGAACTGCTGAAGGCCCATGAAAACCTCGAACTGCTGGCCGCAGTGGAAAAAGTGAAGCAACACGCAATCGGCAAGCTGGAGGAAGCGGAAAAAAACTGAGTGACTCGCCCTGGCTGGAGCTTATCTTCTGGCTGGCCGACCGCTGGGGCGAGCCTGACCCATCCAAAATTGCCGCATTGCCGGCAAACACGCTGTACCACTGGCGAGCCTACTTCCTGAAACAGGGCATTTTCCGCCGTCCTGGCGATGAAAACGCGCCACCTACCGAAACCACACCTGCGCCATTCCGGGTCGATGATGAATGCGCGGCAGTCATGAGGGCGTTAATGTAATGGCAGACGTCGCATCTTTAGCGGTCGGGCTGCACCTGAACGCAGCCAGTTTTAAATCCCAGCTGCTGGGAGCGTATGGCGATGCGGAGAACCAGTCACGACGGTTTAACCGTAATGCCCAGGCGGACGCGAAAAAGACGGAGGACGCCTATAAGAAGGTCGGTCTGTCGATATCCGGGATGGCCAGCCGGCTGGCGGGGCTGGCAGGAGCCGGCCTTTCCATCGGCACGATCGTCACCACGTCCAGACAATATGGACAGGCATTATCAGACCTGCAGGCCATCACCGGTGCGACTGCAGCTGAAATGAAAGCGCTGGATCTGGCTGCGCAGGAAATGGGGCGCACGACAGAGTACAGCGCCAGCCAGGCCGCCGAAGCGTTAAAGCTGATGGCGTCGGCTAAACCGGAGCTTTTAAAAACGTCCGATGGACTGCAGAAGGCTACGAACAGCGCGCTTATCCTGGCGCAGGCCGCCGGCACAACGCTGCCCGATGCGACCAGAACGCTGGCGCTCTCCTTAAACCAGTACGGGGCGAGCGCGCAGGAAGCGGATCGTTATATCAACGTGCTGGCCGCCGGCGCGAAGTACGGGTCGTCGGAGATTGTTGATACGGCGGCTGCCATTAAAAATGGTGGCGTCGCAGCCGCACAGGCCGGCGTTGGTTTTGAGCAGCTGAATGCCGCGATTCAGGTGCTGGCAGAGCGTGAAATTAAAGGCGGTGAAGCCGGCACGGCGCTGCGTAACGTCATCCTGAACCTGGAAAAGGGCACAGACAAGAGCCTCAAGCCGTCCGTGGTTGGTCTCAGCCAGGCGCTGACCACTCTTTCCGGGAAAAATCTCTCCACGGCCCAGGCCGTAAAACTGTTTGGCGTGGAGAACCTGAATGCGGCGTCTATCCTGGTCCAGAACCGTTCAAAGCTTGATGAGCTGACCGCTTCCCTGACCGGTACCAAAACGGCGCATGAGCAGGCATCCATCAGGGTTAACAACCTGAACGGCGATTTGCTGGGGCTGAGCAGTGCGTTTGAGGGGATGGTCATTAAGATCGGCCAGAGCAGTAACGGGCCACTCCGCAGCGGGATTCAGGTTGCCACGGAGGCACTGAACAGCCTGGCAGACAATTTCAACACCGTCTCCAGCGTGGCGCTTTACAGCCTGATACCCCGTGTTATCCACGAAACTGACTGCAGGGCTGCGGGAGAATATCGCGGCCTGGCGGGAAAGCCAGGCGGCGGTAAAAGCGCGGGCGCAGGCTGATGCGGAGATCGCCCGCAAAACGCTGGATTCGACAACTGCCATCCTGAAACAGAACGACGCTGAGTTTGGCCACTACCGGCAGATGGAGCGGACGGCTAAACAGTACGGGATGAATATCAGTTACCAGGATGAGTTTACCCGGCTTATCCGGCAGGAAACTGAGCAAACGAACCTGGCCAGCCAGGCGAAACTGAAACTGGCGGCGGCAAACCGGCAATTGTCGATATCAGCCCGTGCGGCCTCCGTTGCGGTGGGCCTGGCAAGAGGCGCCCTGGCTTTTGTTGGTGGTCCGGTTGGCGCGGCGACGCTGGCTGGATCTGCATTACTATATTTCCATCAACAGGCAAAAGAAGCCCGGCAATCGGCCATTGATTTAAAAGATGCCGTAGTGGAAACCAGTGAAGCGCTGATGCGCCTCTCGCTTAACCAGTTAAATGTGAAGCAGTTCGACCTGGAGGATAAGTACGAAAACCAGGTCGTGCAGCGTAACCAGCTGATAAAAGAGATTCAGGATGCCGACAGTCGTATCGACAGCCTGAAAGGGTTTGACCCCTTCGGCCAGCTGGAAGGGGTGACAAAAGACCAGACGCGGGCGCGGGCGGATCTCGATAGCGTTAACGAGGGACTCCGCAAAACCGAGGAAAACATTAAGCGTGTCAGTGATGCAAAAACACTGGCTCAGCTGGGTTTGTCGGGAAAAATAACCTCCCTTACGGACGATCTGAAAGGAGCGTTAAGCACGCCCCCAAAGAGACCGGAGATGGAAATCCCTGGGGCGGCGATGGCGGTACCGGCACGGGGAAAGGCAGTAAGTCCCAGGTCGACCAGTTCAAAACGCTGCGGCAGCAAATTGAAGAAGCCCATGCGTCCAGCCTGGCCAGAATTAACCTGCAGGAAAAGGACAGTAACAGGGAGCTGCAGGAAGCGGCGAAGAAAAATGGCGCCAGTGATGCTGACCTGCAGCGCGCGCTGTTAATGAACGCAGAGAATTACCAGAAACAGCGACTGGATCTGGCCGCGCAGTATTCCCCCGCCCAGGAAACTCTGCGAAAAGAGCAGGAAGCCAGCCGGGACCTGGCTGAGCTTTTCAAAGCCCGCCTTCTTGATGAAAAAGAGTACCAGGCCGCACGAATAACGCTGGCCAGAGATACTGCGAAAGAGCTGCTGCAGGCGCATGCCGATGAAATCGCTGCGCCGGCACTGGATATCGCCGGCGAAGTTGATCCACTGGTCTCGCTGCGCAATCAGCTTGCGCAGCGGCAGGCATTGCTGCAGGCGTACTACCAGGGCAGCGCGATCAGCAAAGAACAGTACGAAATGCTGATGCAGAAGGCGACGAAAGAATCCGCCGATGCGCAGTATCAGACGTCACTGGAGTTATACCGATCACAGGGAGAATTCCAGAGCCTGGCCGTCGGGTTATTTGAAACGGCCCATGAGCGCTCAAGCAACTTCCTGACGAGCATGCTGACGCGGACGAGAAGCTTTAAGGAGAACATGGCTGACCTGTTTTCCTCGCTCACGCAGTCGATCATAAAAAACCTCGTTGATATGGCCGCTCAGGCGCTGGTCACCAGTTCCGTCATGCAAACCATTATGGGCGTGGTGGGCGTCGGGACCAGCGTTGTCACGGGCGCTGCGGGCGCAGGCTCGGGGACGGCGATCCAGAATGCCGCCAGTAACTTCCAGTTCAACGCCAAAGGCGGCGTTTACGACTCGCCGTCGCTGAGCGCATACAGCAACCAGGTCTACGACTCTCCGCAGTTCTTCGCTTTCGCAAAAGGGGCCGGCGTATTTGGCGAGGCCGGGCCGGAGGCCATCATGCCACTGACGCGTGCCGGCGATGGTTCGCTGGGTGTACGCGCTGTCGGTGGTGGTCAGAACGCCGGCGCGTCCGAAGGGCCAAAAGTCTATATCACGATTGAAGGCGGAAACACCTCAACGCAGGCGCCGTCTGGTTTTGAGCAGTTTGGCCAGCAGATCGGCTCGTTTGTGGAGAAAAAATACAGGGAGCTGATGGCGCAGGATATGCGCCCTGGCGGGATGGTCTGGAATGCAGTTAAAGGGCAACGCTAATGGCTATTGAGATATTCACCTGGAGTCCGCGGGTTAATCCCCAGCAGACCGTTAACTTTCGTGTCCGGAAGGCGCAGTTCGGTGACGGGTATACGCAGGTATCCGGCGATGGTATTAACACCCGATCACAGGACTGGGAGCTGAGTTTTGTCGGTACGGAGGACTATATCCGCCCGATTAAGCAGTTCTTCGACCGTCATGCAGGCACCCGCGCGTTTCAGTGGACCCCGCCTCTGGAAGAGGTGGAGCTTTTCCGCTGCGAACAATATAAACCGGTGCCGCTGGGCGGCGGAAATTACTCACTTTCAGCCACTTTTATTCAGGCATTTAAACCATGAGCCTTAACGCGAATTATCAGAAGTTAGAGCCAGGCGATGAGGTTCGTCTCCTGGAGATCGATGGCCAGGCGTTTGGCCTGGACGAGGTTTTGTATTTCCATGGCTATAACGTTCCCCATACTGCAGCCGAAATCCTCGCCGCTGGCGGCGACCTGGATAAGCTGCCGGCGAAAAGCATCTGGTGGCAGGGGCGGGAGTATAAAGCCTGGCCATGTGAAATCGAAGGGATCGAGTCCTCCACCACGGGCAGTGACGCGCAGCCAACGCTGCGGGTAGGGAACATCGACGGGAAGATATCCGCGCTCTGTCTTCATTACGACGATCTGGCTCTGGCGCGGGTTGTCATCCACGACACACAAAAACAGTATCTCGATGCGAAGAACTTCCCGGACGGGAATGCCTCAGCCGATCCGACGCAGGAGAAACGGCGCCTTTTCTTCATTGACGTAAAGCATTATGAAGACGATGAGAAGGTGGAGTTTACTCTCTCCAGCCCGTTTGCCCTGCAGGGGATGATGATCCCCACTCGCCAGCTGCATGCGATTTGCACCTGGTGTATCCGCAATCAGTACCGCAGCGGTAACGGGTGCGACTATGCCGGCACCCGGTATTTTGACAGAAACAATCAGCCAGTTGATGACCCGTCGCAGGATGTCTGCAACGGAACGCTCACGGCCTGCAAATTACGTCATGGTGAGAATAGTGAACTGCCGTTTGGCGGGTTCCCCGGCACCTCATTAATCAGGAGCTGATATGCGTCAGAAAACGATTAAGGCCATCCAGGAACATGCGGCCGCAGAATATCCGCGCGAGGCCTGCGGCCTCGTCGCCCAGAGGGGGCGAGCGGAGCGTTATTTCCCCTGCCGGAACCTAGCCACAGAGTCGAAAGATAATTTTGTGCTGGCGCCGGAGGATTATGCGGAGGTTGAGGAATGGGGAACGATCACTGGTATTGTTCACAGCCATCCTGATGCCACCACCCAGCCGAGCGAACTGGATAAAGCGCAATGCGACGCAACCCTTCTCCCCTGGCATATTATCAGCTGGCCAGAAGGCGATCTCCGTACCATTCACCCGCGTGGTGAGTTGCCGCTCCTCGAGCGACCATTCGTGCTGGGCCACTACGATTGCTGGGGCCTGGTGATGAGCTATTTTCGGCAAACCCACGGCATCGAGCTGCACGATTACCGCGTTGATTATCCGTGGTGGGAAAAGGAGTATCCGGACAATTTTTATCAGGACTGCTGGTATGAATGCGGGTTCCGTGAGTTTGATGGTCCACCGCAACCGGGTGACATGGTGATCATGCAGGTGCAGGCGGATAAGTGGAACCACGCCGGGATTCTGCTGGAAGGGAATATGCTGCTGCATCACCTGTATGGCCATCTCAGCAAGCGCGTGCCGTA
Organism: Klebsiella pneumoniae; assembly: GCF_000742135.1. GTDB lineage: Bacteria > Pseudomonadota > Gammaproteobacteria > Enterobacterales > Enterobacteriaceae > Klebsiella > Klebsiella pneumoniae. The sequence goes on from NZ_KN046818.1 coordinate 1,819,741, forward strand.
TGGTGGATACTGGTTAGACAGGACGATGAAAATCATCCGATACCATTCTCTGTGTTAATCTCTTGTGGAATTTTAACTATAAATCCAAGGGACACTGAAATGAAAAAAATAGCTCTAGCATTGGCAATTGTCACAGTAACAGGTTGTTCGACAAGAGTTGTACCTCCCAGCCAAGCTATTTCCGCCTCAAAAGAGCATGTTTTTAAATATCAAGAAAACGATGGTAATAACGGTAGCCTGACAATCGTTCGTGATTCAGGATTCGTGGGGGGCAGGATGCTATGCAACAGTTTCTTTGAATGGTGAGCGAGTAGCGAAACTGGATCCGAAAGAAAAAGCGACATTTTATTTATCAGAAGGAGAGTGGGCTGTCGGTGCTAATCTTGAAGGGAAAGGACTTTGCAGTTTAAACCGAGAGAGGCAAGAACGATTATTCAATATTAAAGCTGGAGAGAAAAAACAGCAAGAGTTTTTACGGATGCTAATGGCGATTTGGATATAAGGCCAACCACTATTAATTAACTAGTTTCCCACCAACTGGAGCTATTATGCAGGAAATAATGACAAGAATTGAGCTTTCTGGAATTCTTGGCAAAACTTTCGGGAAGATTCATCATCGGTTGATTTCAACAGTCCAAGAAGCAGGCATAGCGCTGGCTACCACCATCCCTGGATTTGAACATTTCATGAATAACAGCAAAGAAAAAGGATTGACCTTTGCTGTTTTCAAAGGAAAGAAAAATATCGGTAAGGATGATTTAGGATTTCCTGTTGGTGGTGAAGTCATCCGAATTGTTCCTGTTTTAATTGGTAGTAAAAAGGCGGGACTGCTTCAAACAATTCTTGGAGCAGTTATTATTGTTGCCTCTGCTGTCGGCTCTTACTTTGTTCCTGGCAACCCCGTGTCAGCATTTGGTTATAAAATGGGGGCTGCTATGATGCTCGGCGGCGTTGTTCAGATGCTCTCCCCACAGCCAGCAGGCCTGGCCCGAAAAGAATCCGCTGACAATAAAGCGTCCTACGCCTTTGGGGGCGTGACGAATACTGCCTCTCAGGGATACCCGGTCCCTTTACTTTATGGCAAACGCCGAATTGGCGGAGCCATTATATCTGCCGGTATTTACGTAGAAGACCAGCAATAAGTTTTATTCAGTAAACCATCCAATTCAGGCCACCTTGCGGTGGCTTTTTTTATGGGCGTAATATGGAAAATAACATAATTAAAGGGCGCAAGGGTGGCGGCTCAAAGCAGCGTACACCGACGGAACAGCCGGATGATTTACAGTCCGTTGCGAAAGCCAAAATTCTTCTCGCATTAGGTGAGGGTGAATTTGCAGGTGGTTTAACCGGGAAAGATATTTATCTTGATGGCACCCCGCTTGAAAATGCTGATGGTTCGCAAAACTTCAGTGGCGTGTCCTGGGAATTTCGCCCCGGCACGCAGGCTCAGACTTATATTCAGGGTATTCCCGGTACTGAAAATGAAATCAGTGTAGGAGCGGAAGTTTCCAGCAAGACAGCCTGGACCCATACCTTTACTAATACCCAGCTTTCTGCCGTTCGTGTCCGCCTGAAATGGCCGTCCCTGATGAAACAGGAAGATGACGGCGACGTGGTGGGCAATACCGTCAAGTATGCGATTGACCTGCAGACCGATGGTGGCGCCTGGCAGACGGTACTGGAAACCACTGTCACGGGTAAAACCACCTCCGGTTATGAGCGGAGCCATCGTATTGATCTGCCCCATGCCGGCAGTACCTGGACGCTACGCCTGCGTAAAATCTCTCCGGATGCAAACAGTGTCAAAGTTGGCGACGTGATGACGCTGCAGAGCTATACCGAAGTGATTGACGCGAAGCTGCGTTATCCCAACACCGCGCTGCTTTATATCGAGTTCGACTCCAGCCAGTTTAATGGCTCCATTCCGCAAATTTCCTGTGAGCCGCGTGGGCGCGTGATTCGTGTGCCGGATAACTACAATCCGGAAACCCGCGAATATACCGGCGTCTGGACCGGCGGGTTTAAATGGGCCTGGACGGATAACCCGGCCTGGATCTATTACGACATTGTTACAGCTGACCGTTTTGGTCTCGGTAATCGTCTGAGCAGCGCCAATATTTCGAAATGGACGCTGTACCAGATTGCACAGTACTGCGATCAGCTGGTTCCTGACGGGCGCGGTGGTGACGGCATGGAGCCGCGCTATACCTGTAACGTCTACGTACAGGAACGCAACGATGCTTACACCGTGCTGCGAGACTTTGCCGCCATTTTCCGGGGCATGACTTGCTGGAACGGTGAGCAGATTGTTGTGCAGGCTGATATGCCGCGTGATGTCGATTTTACCTATACGCGCGCCAATATTGTCGGCAAACCCCGTTATTCGAGCAGCAGCAGCCAGGTTCGGTACACCAACGCCCTGGTTTCCTGGTCTGATCCGGATAATGCTTATGCTGATGCAATGGAGCCGGCGTTTATCCCGGAACTGGTTTCCCGCTACAGTTTTAACCAGCTCGAAATGACCGCGATTGGCTGTACGCGCCAGAGCGAAGCCCACCGTAAGGGGCTGTGGGGCATACTGACCAACAACAAAGACCGGGTCGTTGAGTTTGATGTGGGGCTGGACGGTCGCATTCCTCAACCCGGTTATATCATTGCCCTGGCGGATGAGTTGCTGGCCGGACGGGTCAACGGCGGGCGGATCAGCGCGGTGAATGGCCGGGTGATTACGCTGGATCGTGATGTGGATGCCAAACCTGGCGACCGCCTCCAGCTAAACCTGCCATCCGGGATCTCACAGAGCCGGACCATCCAGGCCGTTAACGGACGCCGGCAGATTACGGTCACAACGGCGTACAGTGAGACGCCAGAACGGGAATGCGTCTGGGCCGTAGAATCTAATGATCTCTTTCTGCAGCAGTACCGGGTCACAGGGGTAAAAGAGAACGGCGATGCCACCCTCACGATCACCGGCGTGTCACATGACCCGGATAAATTCGCCCGCATCGATACCGGCGCGATTATCGATCAGCGCCCGGTTAGCGTATTGCCGGCGGGCAACCAGTCACCTCCTGACGATATTGTCATCACATCCCGCTCGGTCGTGAATCAGGGGATCAGCGTCGAAACGATGCAGGTTAACTGGTCAGCGGTCAGCGGCGCTATTGCCTACGAGGCGCAGTGGCGCCGTAACGACGGGAACTGGATTAATGTGCCGCGCAGCTCGACCACCTCGTTTGAGGTCAGCGGCATTTATGCCGGTCGTTACCTGGTTCGCGTCCGTGCGATCAATGCGGCGGAGATCTCGAGCGGCTGGGCGTATTCCGAAGAGAAAACCCTGACCGGCAAGGTCGGCGAGCCGCTGGCACCGCTGGCGCTGGCAACCCGTTCGCTGGTTCATGGGGTCCAGGTTAGCTGGGAGTTCCCGACCGGCTCCGGGGATACGCTGCGCACGGAACTGCAGTACAGCAAAAACCAGGACGGCAGTGCGCCAATGCCGTTATCAGACGTGGCCTATCCGGGGAAAAGCTATCAGCAGATGGGCCTCAGTATGGGCGCCGAATTCTGGTACCGGGCGCGCCTTGTGGATCGTCTTGGCAATGAAAGCCCGTGGACCGGCTGGGTCCAGGGGATGGCCAGCGATAACTTTGATGACTACTACGAAAACCTGACCGACGCGATCAAGGATACGGCTGCCTGGGAGGAAACGCAGCGCACCATTAGCGAAACGCAGGAAGGTATCCGCAATACGCAGCAGGAACTGGAGCAGACCGCTGAAGCTCTGCGTAAGGAAGCCGAAGACCAGGCGAAGCAGGTCAGCCAGGATATTGACGCATCGGCGAAAAGCATCACTGCTGATGTTGACGGGAAGATCTCCGCCGTGAATAAAACCATCACGGATGAGATAACCTCGGTCAATGAGGCTCTCGATTCTGGTCTGGCTCAGGCAAACAAAGGCGTTCAGGAGGCAAAATCCGCCGTCGCAGATGCGAACAAGCAGATCTCAACTGTGAACAAGTCGCTGACCGACAGCATCACCCAGGTAAGACAGTCAGTCACCGATACGGCTGCGGAAATCAACGCCACCATCGACCTGGAGATTGCCAGGGTCAGCAAAACGCTGGCCGACGGCGATGCCGCATTGAATGCGCAGATAAAGACTGCTGAAAATGGCCTGAAGCAGTCGCTGTCTCAGGTCAACACCACGCTGACCAATGCGGTGAAGCAGGAGACCGCGGATCGTATTGCCGATGTTAACGCGAAGGCGTCACAGGCCGCTGATGAACTGCTGGCGGCAACGCAGGGGATTGAGGCGAGTATCGAGAGCCTGACTCAGGTGATGAAGACCGCCGATGAAAATCTGGCGCGGGAAATGTCCAGCCTCGCTGCCGGCGCTAATATCCAGTTCGATTCGCAGGTTATCTGGCATTTCAACAATCAGACGACCGAGGGCTGGACCGGCAGCGCCGGCGTACCGGGTGTGTCACAGGATGGCTGGTTACGCCCGGCGGACAGCGCCACCGATCCGTACATTACCTCTCCTGGCGGGCTGGCTGTCGATGGTGCGGCGTACCGTTTCATCATGCTGCGCTTTCGTAAAACCGGCAAACCAGTCTGGGCGGGTGAGATCCGCTGGGTGTCTGCCGGCGAAAACTTCACTAACACGAAGCGATACATTGTTGCTGAGCCGGAGTATGCCGATGGGGTGGCAACCCTGACGGTGCGTGATATTCCGTGGACAGGGAACATTGATCGTATTCGCCTGGACCTGACGAACCAGCAGGATGCCAGCAACTTTATCGAATTCGACTGGATCGCCGTTGGCCGGCCAGCACCCGGCGCCAGTACGGCGGCTTTGCAGGATGTGCGCAGTACGCTGAGTAACGCGCTGACCGCCGAAGCGCAGGCACGCAGCACGCTGGCGGCGCAGATGCGTGGCTCCTATGATGGGAGCGATCTGGAGAAAGTCACCTCCGGGCTGCTGTACCAGGAAAAAACCGCGCGCGTTACCGCCATCTCGGCGGAAGTTAAGGCCAGAGAGTCCCTGCAGACGCAGTTTAACGACAACAAAGCTGCTGTTTCTGGTGAACTGAGTTCTCTGACGACAGAGCAGAGCGCGCAGGCGAGCCGTATCGGTGGCCTGGAAACCAGCCTCGGGAAAAAAGCCGATGCGGCCGCGCTGACGTCCCTGACGCAGAAAGTTGAGCAACAGGGCACCACGCTGACATCGCAGGGAGCCGCGTTAACATCGCTCACTAACCGGGTTGGCCAGACGGAAACGGGCCTAGCTGGTACGAATGAGGCACTGAGCGGGCTGCAGTCTGTTGTTACCCAGCAGGGCGACAGGATAACCAGCCAGGGTCAGTCCATCACGAAACTGACGAGCGATTTGGGCACGACAAATACCGCGCTGGCGAAGAAAGCCGAAGCGGCTGCGGTCACTGCCTTAACGCAGCAGGTAGAGCAAAACGGGCGGGATATTCGCAGCAATACTGACAGCATCACCAGCCTGTCGAATCAACTGGTCAATGGCCAGCCGAATCGCTGGTCCCGTCGACTCTATCCTGTGCAGCTGGCTAACGCCGGGACAGTCCCGTCATTCAGCGATGTTCGCGCCGTGGCGCCAACGGTCGTGGATGAGGTGGCCGACGCGGCCAAACTGGACTTTACGTCCGCCGGCAGCTATCTGATCGCGCTGTATTCCTGCCAGGTGAAAGTGGTCGCAGATACCACCATCACACTGGCGCCCGGCGCCAGGGTTTTTGATGATACCGGCGCCATATTTGTGAATGGGGTACAGGTCGCCTGGGGTAACGCCAGCTGGAATACCGTCAGTTTTGAACTGAAAGCCGGCTGGAACACCGTTGAGTTTCTGGTGAATCAGTGGACGGGCCAGGCGTATATCAACCTGGGTCTGAAGCTGTCAGACAAGGTTGCTGAGATGTACTCCGGTCTCGGGGTTTCCGCGCTGGCAAACGCAGCCGGCGTGCTCAGCTCGAATGTCAGCCAGATTGGCAACGATGTGGTCAGCAATTCGCAGAGTATCACCCAGCTCCGGAATGCGCTGACGCAGACAGACGCGAACGTGGCCAGCAAAGCGGATCAGACGGCGATGAACTCGCTAACCGGACGAGTGGAGAAGACGGAATCCGGGCTGACGGCTGCTAACGCCAACATTACCTCGCTGAAATCCGCTGTACGGGCCGGAAACGCATCAGGCGGGGATTTAATTCCCAACCCGACGTTTGACCCGGCGTATGACCAGATGGGGTTCAGCGTGGTAGCCACGACGGCTGAGGAGGTCCCGCCGGGCTGCCCGTATGGTTATGCGGCCCGAATTGCCAGCCGGGATCACCATCCTAACTTTGCCGCGTTCCCGGCCACGCTTAACGATGTGATTGAGATCAGAGCACTGGTTGCCTGCGGCGCCGGCACGGCGAATTTTAATCTGTATGTTGGCACCGCCGTTCGGCCAGATACGAGCACCGGTGCGCCACTCATGGCGGGGGGCGGGAAATCACCCTCCGCGACCTGGCAGAGAACCACCTGGCGCTTCAAGGTCACGCAGGCGATGGTGGACAGGGGTTATATCCGCCCGTTCCTGCAGATCTCGCAGAACAGCCCGTATGGCACCGTATGGTTCGTTACGGACTGGCATATGCGAAATGTGACAGCGGCGCAAAAGGTTCAGGATACTGCGGATGCCACGGCGGCGGCGGTTGACTCTCTGACCACCACCGTGACGCAACAGGGTAATCTGCTGACCTCGACCGGCAACCGGACAACCCAGCTGGAAAACGGGCTGGCAACCACCAATGCCGCAGTGGCCAAAAAGGCTGATGCGACAGCAGTGCAGGATTTGACCAATACCGTCACACAACTGGGCAACGATCTGACTGCTGCGAACAGCGCCATCACGAAACTGACCGGAAATCTGGCGAATACCGATAAAGCGCTGGCGCAGAAAGCCGATGCGACTGCGCTGGCCACGCTCGACACGAAAGTGACGCAGCAGGGTAAAACGCTGGAGAGCCAGAGCAATTCGCTGACGAACCTGTCGAACAGTCTCTCGCAGGTTGCGGCAGATATCGATGCCAGCGGTCAGATACCGGGTAACCTGGTCGTGAATCCCTCGTTTGAACGTGGGCTGGATGGCTACACCGGGCGGTCAACCGCGACCAGTGTGGTGGAGGTTTCCGTTCCTCACAGCGGGACGCGGGCGCTGAAGGTTGATCCGGGGAATGTGACTCCGGGGCAATACATCCCGTTTGTTCAGGGGCGAACCTATGAAATCGGGGTGTGGGTCAAGGAACCCGGAGCGACGACGGATAATGGCGCGGGGAACAACAAGCTGCGGATCGGCAACTCTGCCGGCCAGCCGGTTTTTGAGCGTCCATACAACAGCGGTACGGTGGGGACGAACTGGACCCTGATTTCCGGTCGCTGGAAAGCGACGGAGACAGCCAGCCTGCCGGTGACGCTGAGTAACTATCTGATTAGCGGCAGCCGCTACTTCGATGATTTTTACGTCACTGACGTTACCGACCGGGTGGACATCGATGCCACCGCCGGCGCCGTTACCGGACTGACGAGCCGGGTCAGCACAGCGGAAGGGGCCATCACCTCACAAAGCCAGCAGCTGACGAACCTGCAGAACAGCCTGAACACGACCAACAGCAATGTGTCGAAGAAGGCCGATGCAACGGCACTGACTTCGGTCGATAACCGGGTGACAGAGGCGGAAGGGAAACTGACCACACAGAGCCAGCAGCTGACAAATCTGGCGAATGTGCTGACGGCCACCCGCAACGCCGGCGACAACCTGATCCCGAACTTTGATTTTCTGCAGGGCAGCACTGCCTGGGATATTCAGTATCCAGCCGGTGTGACCTTTGGCGATTTCGGGGACGGGAAAGCGGGGGTCCGGCTGAACCGGACGACCACGACCAGCCCAGGCATTTTCTCCAACAACAACAAGCCGGTGCCGCTGAATGGCCAGCGCAAGTATCGGGTGGTGGTGAAGGCCAAAGGTGTTTCCGGCGCGATGAGTCTGCTGATCCGTCGACAGAACAAAATCGGCCAGACGGACAGTACGTATGAGGATAAAACGGTCACGCTGACCACTGACTGGCAAACCATCACCTGGGAAACCGGATTGACGGCTGCCGGCGCGGACGGGCAGAGCTTCAAACTTTATTCTCATCCGACAAACGGTGAAATCTGGCTCGATTCCGTCCGGGTGTTTGATATCACCGATGAAACCAACATCAAGGCGACCAGCGATGCTGTTTCGTCTCTGACCGGGACGGTGACGAACCAGGGGAACACCCTGACATCACAGGGGCAATCCATCACGGCGCTGAATAACGCGCTGGAAGGGGTCAAGGGTGATGTGGCGAAGAAGGCTGATGCGTCGGCGGTCAGTTCACTGACCAACCGGGTTACCCAGACTGAAAAGGATATCCGTAGCCAGGCCGACAGCCTGACCAGCCTGAAAACATCGCTGAAGCAGCAGGCGACAAGGGGAGCCAACGTACTGCCGGACGGCAGTTTTGAATCCTATGCCGTCGGCGATGTTCTCAGTAATGCCCGCGCCGTTATCACCAGTGAAGCTGCTCACAGCGGGACCAAAAGCCTGCGTGTTACGCGCAGTACGGAGTACAACCCGAACGCGACGGATAATAACGATACCCATATCTTTTCAGGCATGCAGGTTCGCGATAACGCGGTCTATTACGTGGAGGCGTGGGTTAAGTTGCCGGCTGGCTCGACTGCCGATCCGACCGTTTATATGGTGCTCGGATTTTCCTTCCAGGATTCTGCCAATGGCTGGTCGTGGCCTGGCCTGAACGTGAAAGTCTCCGAGTTGTCGGTGGACAACTGGACAAAAGTCAGTGGCTATCTGACCAACAACCGAACCGCGCTGAAACAGGCAATGGTGAGGATCTCCATCCCGAATACACCAAAAGTTCGCCTAGGTGACGCCTTCCTGATTGATGATCTGATCATCACTGACGTGACCGATGCGAAAGCGGCGCTCGATGCCGCCGATGCGAATGCGCAGGCGCTTTCCAGTCTGTCCGCGTCAGTCACGCAGAACGGGAAGAATATTACGTCTCAGGGCAGCGCGATCACGAAACTGCAGTCGGATGTGACGCAACTTGGTAAGGATATCAGCGGCAAGGCCGATGCCAGCGCGCTGACGAATCTGACGACCCGCGTGACGGCTACCGAAGGCGGTCTGAAATCGCAGGGAGACAGCCTGACCAGCCTGCAGAACAGCCTGAACACGACTAACAGCAATGTGGCGAAGAAGGCTGATGCAACGGCGCTGCAGAGCCTGCAGAACACCGTTGAACAGCATGGCAGGGATCTGACCACGCAAAGCAGCGCGCTGACGAACCTGGAAAACAACTTTTCCTCCCTGGCCGTGGGCGGGACCAACCTTATCCGCAATGCGGACACACTGGAAGGATGGAGCAGCCGCCACGCCACAGAGACCTATCTGGGCGACCGCGTGGCCTACACCCGGCTGGCGAAAGGTGCATCCGGTTATACCCAGCTGGATGAACAGACGCTGGACGTTACCGGGCGTACGGAATTTGTATTCAGCTTCTATGCGAAAGGGGCTTATGACGGGCAGGAGATGGCGAGTTATTTCTATAACCCGTCGAACACCACCACCACGGAAACCAGCCAGGGCGTTAAAGGCGGGGCCGGTGACGGCAAGGCGGTCACGAAACTGACCACCGCATGGGCGCGTTACTGGGTGAAATGGGTTATTCCTGCCACCAGTGGCACCAAACGGCTGATTGCCGCGCGTCTGGAAAGCGCGACGTCTGCCGACAAAGAAGTCTGGCTCTGCCGCCCTCAGCTGGAAACCGGGACCGTGATGACCGACTGGTCACCGAGTCCGGATGATGCAGCCAGCGGTATTACCGCGAACACCTCGGCCATTAACAGCCTCACCAGTCGGGTGACGAATGCCGAGGGGCAGCTGACCGCGCAGTCTCAGAGCATCACGAATCTGCAGAACAGCCTGAACACCACCAACAACAACGTGGCACAAAAGGCCAGCGCGCAGTCGGTGAGTGATCTCACCAGCCGGGTCACCAGTGCGGAAGGCAAAATCACCTCCCAGGGGCAGGCTATCACGAAGCTGCAGGGCGATTTGAGCAGCACCACCGATAAGGTCAACACCAAAGCGGATCAGACGGCGCTTAACGCGCTGACTGGCCGGGTTGAGAAAACCGAGGCAGGCCTCACGGCAGCCAACAGCAACATCGTCAGCCTGACGGCGGCGGTGAATGCCGGGAATGCTGCCGGGGATGATTACATTCCAAACCCGTCATTTGATCCGGCGTATGACCGCATGGGTTATGACGTGGTGGAGACCACCGCCGATGGTGTGCCGGCTGACTGCCCGTTCAGGTATGCCGTCCGGCTGGCCGGGCGAGACCATGTGCCAAAAATCAACAATATCGCCGTGACGCCGGGCGACGTTTACGAAATGTCTGCTCTGGTAGCGTGTGGTACCGGCAGCGCTGACTTTAATTTCTACATCGGTCGGGCCACCACTGCTACTGGTGGCATCGGGGCGAGAGCGTCCGGGGGAAACACCAAGACCACCACCGCGTGGAAACGAGCCACCTGGCGCTTTACTGTGCCGGCAGACACGAACTTCCTGCGACCGTTCCTGCAGGTTAATCAGAGCAGCCCGTTCGGCACTGTCTGGTACGCTGCCGACTGGCATATGCGTAACGTGACGGCGGCGAACAGCGCGCAGAAAACCGCAGATGCGACCGCAAAAGCGGTGGATTCACTGACCACCACGGTTAGCCAGCAGGGCGATACGCTCAGCAGCATCGGCACGCGTACCACCTCGCTGGAGAACAGCCTCCGATCGACAAACGATACGGTGAGTAAAAAGGCTGACACGACAGCGGTGACGCAGCTGCAGGGCACGGTGACGCAGCAGGGGAATGACATCGCGGCAGCCAACAGCGCGCTGACAAAACTCAGCAGCGATCTGGCCACGACGAATGCGAACGTGAACAAAAAAGCGGACGCAAGCGCGATGAACACCCTGCAAAACCAGGTCACGGAGCAGGGCAAAACACTCAGTGCGCAAGGGGATTCTTTGACGCAACTGAGTAACAGCCTGAGCCAGACGGCAGCAGATATTGACGCCAGCGGGAAAATGCCGGGCAACCTCATTGTCAACGGCAGTTTTGAGCGCGGCGCGGCGGGCTTTACCGGCTGGAGCAGTACCGCAACGGTGGCCGATTTACAGGTTCCGCACTCGGGTAACAAGGCACTGAAAATGTCTGCCGGCCAGTCTAACCTGGTCGGACAGGAAATTAGTATTACCCAAGGCCGTACCTACCGCATGGGGGTATGGGCGAAGCAGGATCCGGGGACCACGATTAAAGATGCGGGTAACACGAAGTTTCGTGTGGCCGACAGCACTGGCCTGCTGGTCGGCTCAAACTACGGACCGTTTAGTTCTGGCTGGCAACTGGTAACGTTTGACTGGAAAGCCACGAAGACCACAATGGCCAGTTTCCAGCTGACGACCTTCCTCAGCGCGGGGGCAATGTATTTTGATGATTTCCATGTTCTCGATGTTACGGATGAAAAGGATATCGCGGCTAACGCCGGGGCCATCTCTCAGATGAATACCCGCGTCACCGCTGCGGAAGGGGCTATCACCACCCAGGCGCAGCAGCTGACGAAACTCAGCGGCGATCTGGCCGTAACGAATGCGGCGGTCAGTAAGAAGGCTGAGCAAAGCGCTGTCACCGGGTTGACCACCCGGATGACGTCTGCTGAGGGTAAACTGGATTCGCAGTCGCAGCAGCTCACCAGTCTGCAGAACAGCCTGACCACGATGAATACGGAGCTGGGGAAAAAGGCTGACACGTCCGCGGTGAGTTCACTGACCGGTCGCGTAAGCCAGGTGGAAAACACCATCACCAGCCAGTCGCAGAGCATCACGTCGCTGACCAGCACCATCAATACCATCCGCACTCAGGGAGCTAATCCGTGGGTTGACGGTACGTTTGAAAGCTACAGCGATGGCCAGGTGCTGGGCGGGAACGGCACAGCCGTTGTGGTGGCGTCTCAGAAATTCACCGGCAATAAGAGCCTGCAGGTGAGTCGAGGAGCGAACAATAACGGCAACAGCGATAAACAGCTTGGGAGCTGGCAGTCAGTCCGTGAGGATGCGAAGTTCCGGTTTGAGTTCTGGGCTATGATGCCGGCGGATCAGGCGCCATCCTCCGGGTGGACAACGCTGGTCGGCATTAACTCACTGAATGCTGCCGGTCAAAACTCCTGGCAGTCGGCGGTCACTGTCAGCGAAGCCGCTCTTGGTGCGCGTGATAAGTGGGTGAAATTTACGGGTATTGCCAGTAACAACGGGGGTGGGAGAACACGCGCAGTGGTCTGGATCTCTACCCGTGGCGCCTCCGGCAGCGGCACCCCCGGTTATTCGCTGTATATCGACGATCTGGTTATCACGGATGTTACCGATGCGAAAGCTGCACAGGATGCCTCTGACGCGACGGCGAGTGCCGTGAGCGGTCTGACGGCTCGCGTAACGGATGCTGAAGGGAAAATCACCGCCCAGGCGCAGCAGCAGACGGCACTGGCCACGAAAGTGGATAATGCCAACTCCCGCGTCGATAACATGGCGAAGACGCTAAGCGACAGCCAGAGCACACAGGCCAGCCTGAATACCTCGCTTCAGTCGCAGATTGACGCGCAGGCGGCCGCCAACATCAAAAACCAGACGACGCTGGACAACACGATTAAATCGGTGGCCAGTATCACCAGTACCCAGCAGACGCATGCAACGGCACTGGAGGCGCTGGCAACGCAGCAGACGACCCTGACATCCAGTGTCGGGGATCTCAGCGCTTCCGTTCAGAACACCGCCAAAACCGTGGCGGATGTGAATGGTACGGTGAGTTCGCTGTGGTCGATGAAGGTTGAGACGGTTAACGGGAAGAATGTTGGTGCGGGGATTACGCTGGGCAGCAATGGTGAAACGAGCGACATGATCCTCTACGCTGACCGCTTCTCGCTGTTTAACCGTAATAATGCGACGGCTGTTCCGGTGATGGTTGCCGAAGGCAATGAGCTGTATATCGATACGGCACGTATCAAAAACAGTTCCCTGACCTCAACCAAAATCGCGGACGGTTCCATCACGAACGCGAAGATCGGCAACGAGATCCGCTCGAATGACTTTGTTGACGGGTCACGCGGCTGGCGTATCGCCAAGGATGGCTCTTCGCAGTTCAACAACGTGATCGTTCGCGGTGCGGTTTATGCGACTGACGGCTGGTTCCAGGGTACGGTATATGCGAACCACATCGAGGGCGACATCGGGTCATTTGCGATCAACATCGCTCAGCACCGCACGCGCAAGGTGCCGAAGGCTACATGGCAGTGGTTTGAGCTGGCCCGGTTCCGGCGGCAGAATTTCGACCAGGTGATCAATATTCGCGGTGGACTCCTCCAGACGGATAGCATCACTATCGACGGCGGCGCGAAACTCAGAGCGGGGATGTCCTACGCGCCAGGGGCTGACGGCGGACTGAATCCTGGCTATCTGTCGTATGCAATGCTTCTTCGTGGCACAGGCGCTACGTCTGGTGGCGGCAGTATGGAGCTAGGCATTGAGCTTATGTATGAAACAGGTGGAGCAACACGCCTGTTAACGGCGCAAGAGTCAATGAACGTAGACAACATGTCATTTGTCGTCCCTGCCGGTACTGGCGACGCTGTTCTGCGATATGGCTGTTACCTGGACCGTAACGGACAGATGGTATTAACCATCCTCTCAAGATTCGACGCCTTCGCCGCGCGCAATAACAACGTAATTCGCGGTTCATCAACCTGATAACAATATATGGCCCCGCAAGGGGCCTTTTCTTTTTCCAGGGAAAACCATCCAGGAGGAACTTTATTATGGCGATGTATGAAGTCGGTACCGTCACGGGTGCCGCGTCGCAGGCACGGGTGACAGGTGCGACAACAAAATGGTCACAGGAGGCGCTGGGGATACTGCCCGGGTCGATTCTAGTGGTCTACCGCAGCGGTAGTGCTGACCTGTATGCGATCAAATCCGTGGACAGCGACACGCAACTGACGCTGACCCGGAATATCACCACCGCATTTTCCGGTGCCAGTTACGGCATTATTACCGCTGAAACCGCCAGCACCTCGTCGTTTGCTAACCAGCTGGCCAGCGCGTTTGCATTCTGGCGTAGTGTAGTGGAGGGCTGGTCGATGGCCCTGACCGGCAGCGGCAATATCACCCTGACTGACCCGATCACAGGAAAGCAGGTGACCGTGCCGGCGATAGCCGGGATGGCGAAGGCCTCGGATCTTAACGCGCTGGCAAAACTCACCGGAGGAAACAAACTCGACGGCTCGCAGGTTATAACCAGCGATAATGCCGGTTTTATACTCGGTAAGGACTCAGATCTGGCTCTGCTCAAAAAACAGGGGCAAGGCGGGACAATTGCCGTTGGCTCGGGAACACCGTTTAGGGTTCAGCGTTCAAGAGCGACCACTGTATCACCGGCAGACACCTTTGATGACATCCTCGTTATTGATGCCAACAACCGAACGACACTACCTGGCGCGCTGATTGCCGGCGGCGACATCGACAACACGACGAAGGGGTTGCTGTATACCCAGGCGATTGAGCTGTCGATGAACACGCCATACATTGACTTTCACCATAACAAAAGTGCTAACGACTACACCGCACGCCTCATCACTACAGCCGCAGATCAACTTAGTGTTCAGGGAAGCCATCTACGGGTAGACAGAGACCTGCGGGTGGGGCAAGCGGCCGACATCGGCAGCTGGATGCAGTGTCGCTATGACTGTGTGCCCCAGCAGACCGACTTCGGTTCCCCTGCCATTGGCGCGTTGATTTCCGGTGGCAAAGTCCGGTCCCGCATGTCAGGGCGTGGAGGAAACGGCGACACGGCTGGAGCGTGGGGTGGTTTCTACCTTGAAGAATACGTTGGGTACAACCACCGAGTGGTACTGTATATGGACGGTTTTGACAGAAAAGATGCCTGGCTCTTTTACACCGGTGGGACAATCTCCACCACTAAAGGCGATGTTATGACCACTGGCTCAGACGTGCGGCTGAAAAAGGATTTTACGGAATCCCAGGAAGGGGCCTCCAGGCGTATTAACGCGCTGGGGGTATGTGAGTTCAACATGAAAGGCGAAACACGCCGTAGGCGTGGATTTATTGCTCAACAAGCTGAAAAAGTTGACCCGATTTACACCTTTCAAAGCGGCGATGTAGAAATTGATGGCGAGAAGATCAATATCCTTAACGTAGACCATACGGCCATCATCGCGGATCTTGTTCTTACGGTGCAGGAGTTAACAAAACAAGTGCGTGATTTGAACAAGCAGGTTCAAACAAAAGAGTACTGATTGAGAGAAAATAGGTTATCAAAACTCGGATAATTTATCATGTAATCAGCATGTTAGAATTAACATAAAAATGGTTCTAGATAAGTGTTCAGAAACATATTTTTTTAAAAATCAAAGTATTAAGAGCAATGCAGAGAACTACTGCTGCGCCACATGCAGTGGTTCGAAGCCGCAGACCTGATCGTCAAAGGCATGGAAGGCGCTATCGCCGCCAAGACCGTGACCTATGACTTCGAACGTCTGATGGAAGGCGCTAAACTGCTGAAATGTAGCGAGTTTGGCGACGCGATTATCGCGAATATGTAATCCCGTTAGTGGATTAAGTAAAAGCGGGAGCCGATGGGCTCTCGTTTTTTTCGCCTTCAGGCAATTATTCTGCCGGACGCTTGAAGCATTAGGCGATGGCGAATGTCCCGCAGCGCAACGTTCAACAAAGCTATATACCTCATGACAGGGAGAGATCCATTTGCCGTAAGAGCTCGCATGAAAACGGATTGCACGCCAGGCGTCATACTGATGGCCCGACCGGCTTAAACCGGGGCCGTTCGGCGAAAATGTGCTGTAGCCTAAACTCAGGCTATCCGCGCACTTTCAGATTAAACAGCCGGGACAGCGCCGCTCTGCCGCTATCCGTCACTTGTACTTCCCGATATCCCGGCGCGCGCGTTATCCATCCTTTTTGCAGGAACAGCGTCATTAGCGCCGAGCCGGCGTCGCCGCCCAGATGAAAACGTCTTTCGCTCCAGTCGAGACAGGGGCAGCAAGGCTTACGCCGTGGGCGGGCGTTAAACACTGCGCCAAGGCGTTCAAGCTGGGTTTTACCGGCTGACGTCAGGGCCAGGCCATCTGCCGCCAGCCATTTTTCCCTCAGCATAAATTCATAAATATTGACCGCCAGCTCGCCCGCCAGATGATCGTAGCAGGTCCGAGCGTAGCGAAGATTAACCGGCGTGCTGGGGAGAAGCGTCTTATGCGCTTGCATAGAGACGCCCATCAGGTTTTCCAGCAGCCCGGCAATATGCGAGCCCGCCAGGCGGTAATAGCGGTGGCGCCCCTGCGCGAGACACACCACCAGTCCGTTGCTGAGCAGCCGGGCAAGATGGCCGCTGGTGGTGGAGGCGGACACCTCGGCGACCGTACTGAGTTCGGTTGCCGTCCATGCGCGCCCGTCCATCAGCGCGCAGAGAATACTGACCCTTGACGAGTCAGAGAGGGCGGAGGCCACCATCGCCATAGCGGTTTCCAGCGCCTCCTCTGGCTCACTGTCTTGCTGCGGTTTCAGGAGATTCATTCAGAAAGTATGGCCCATTTTTTGGTCACTTCCGCTGCCCGGGCGTCATCATTGGTAAGGAGAATGAGCCGGTTACGGTGGTCGCTGTACTGTACCAGAATATTAATACCATTATGGGCCAGGGTGTCTGCGATGTCTCCCAGTTCCCCTGGTCGTTCCTGAGGTAACTTTCGTATCAGAGGACGGCATACATTGCTGACCGTAAAGCCGGCCTCGGTCAGCACCCTGCGGGCTGTCTCACCGTCTTCCACCAGAAAATGCGCATGTCCGGCATCAGGCGTGGTGAATACGCCACCGCCTTCGAGCCCCACGCCGTTGTTACCCAGCGCCATACCCATTGCGCCAAGCGAGCCCGGCGAGTTGCTGAGAATCACGTGAATGTCATACATCTGACTGTGCTCCCCGATCCGATGCGTAATCCCGGAACACGCGGGCGACGCGTATTCTGTAATATGAAAAAATCGATGCTTTGCCTTCGCGCTGGGCAGTCAGATGCCGCTCATTTTGCTGCCAGTTGGCCACCGATGCTTCATCTTCCCACCAGGATAGCGAGAGGATTTTGCCGGGCGTACTCAGGCTCTGAAAGCGCTCGATGGCAATAAACCCCGGCGTGTCTGATAGCAAAGGCGTCAGCCCGGCCGCCAGCTGAAGATATCTTTCCTGTGCTTGTGGTAAGGCGTCGGCCTCAAAAAGTACCGCAATCATAAGTCTGCTCCGTGGTGAATTTCCCTGCAGTCTACTGACGGTCAGAGCAGGAAGCTTCGATGTGCAGCGAAATATGCCTGGCAGGAGATCAACGATTGCAACGGAAATGCTCCCAGGCGTTATTGCGATGGTGAATAAAAAAGAACGCCAGCCATGCGATACGGCAACCTGAGCGCACAGGGCTGGCTGAGTTTTAGTGAAATCGCGATGTGGGGGGATAAACCCTTACGGCTGCGGCTATCGATGAAAGCGATCGCCGACGGGCCGTACGGGCGGGAAAGCCGTTTTACTGACATGCAGAATATGAACCCGGAAACGCTCGCCCGGACTAGCGAAGCGCCGCCGGGCGATAATCGAAAGAGCACGTTGTCTGCCACCGGTCACGCCTTCAGGCTCCGCGCTCTCCTCGGGCGTGGATTTTTACCTTAGCCGGGAGACCTGCGTCTCGCCTACTGCGCATGGCGGCGCAGGGTGGAGGCGGGGTGGCGCCGCAGCGCCTCTTCGGGACGCACAGGGCGCCGCACCAGTTCGCCGCCGCAGTTCGGGCAATGTCCGTTCAGTCGTGTCGTCATGCAGTCCCGGCAAAAGGTGCACTCGAACGAACAGATAAACGCCTCGGGTGAGTCTGGCGGCAGATCTTTATCACAACATTCGCAATTCGGACGTAACTCGAGCATCAACTTCTCCTCTGGTGAACGGCTATATCAGCGACGGCGGGCCAAAGCACGCTATGTTTATATCATGCCGCGATCGGTCCGCCGAGAATTTCCTTGCGCGGTAATCGCCTTCTCAGAGGGTCGCTTTCCCGGGCTGCATTCCCGGTACGAGGATCACTTTGCGGCACGCCTCTTCACGTTTCTCAAAGATCTGATAGCCGCGCGCGGCCTCCTCCAGCGGCATATGGTGAGTGACAATCTCCTCCGGGGTAAGCAGCCCTTGCTCAATAAGCGCCAGCAGATCCGGCAACCAGGCGTGGACGTGGGTTTGTCCCATCCTGAAGGTCAGTCCTTTATCAAAGGCATCGCCAAACATAAAGCCGTGGATGAAACCGGCGTAAACCCCGGGTACGCTGACGATGCCGCCGCGGCGCACGGCGGCGATGCACTGGCGCAGGGCTTTTCCGCTGCTCCCCTCGATTTTCAGGGTGCTGAGGACGGTTTCCGTAAGGCTACCTTTCGCCTCGAAGCCCACGGCGTCGATCACCGCGTCGACGCCGCGATGGCCCGGCGTGTTATCGATAATCCACTGCGCAGGATCGTCATGGTGGTGAAAGTTTATCGGGATCGCGCCATAGCGTTGTTGCGCGAAATCGAGTCGGTAATCGTTATGATCGATGATAAATATCTGTTCTGCGCCATTGAGCCTGGCGCAGGAGGCGCAGAGCAGGCCTACCGGGCCGGCGCCAAAAATAGCCACGCTACTGCCGGGTTTGACCTCGGCGTTTTTAACCGCCTGCCAGGCGGTGGGCAGAATATCTGACAGAAACAGCACCTTTTCATCGGGTAAGGTGTCTGGCACTTTAAACGGTCCGGTATTGGCTTTGGGGACCCGTACATATTCCGCCTGGCCGCCCGGGATCCCGCCGTACAAATCGCTATAGCCAAACAGCGCCGCCGGTGGCGAAATGCCTTTTCGATTGAGCGTCGCTCCCTGGCCGCTATTGGTGCTTTCGCAGGCGGCATACTGCTGCAAGCGACAAAAGAAGCAGTCTCCGCAGGCGATGACAAACGGGATAACCACCCGGTCGCCTTTGCGGACCGCGGTGACCTCGGAACCGGCTTCCACCACTTCCCCCATAAATTCATGGCCGAAAATATCACCATGGTGCGTGCCGGGGATCTTTCCGCGGTACAGATGCAGATCGGAACCGCAAATCGCTGTCGCGGTGACGCGCAGAATAATATCGTCCGCTGCCTCAAGAGCCGGGTCAGGCATGGTGTCGACGCTGACATGATGCGGGCCGTGATAAGTGAGTGCTTTCATAGAATATTCTCCTCGAGAGAAAGGTTGACAGCATGCGGTTCTTCGGCCTGGTGAACGGCTGCTATCGTCACCGATAAATCATCGTAAAAAATAAAGCGTAGAGTACTAATAATGGAACTGCGTGATATTCCAGGAGCTGAATATATTCCACGCTTCGCTTATTTCCCGGCTGGTCTGTTCGAGTTATTTGCCTATTGCCCTTATGTGTGCCAGTATTAATCGGGCATGATATTCGCTCCATTTTGTTTGCTAGCCGCTTCCCCAGCGGCTTTTTTTTATCCGTAAAATCAGGGAAAATTCTTAATTTCCGTCTGGCAAAGGGCAATGCTGCCGCTTCGTTATATAACCCAACGGTAGTAATCCTCCGGTATAGATAATTCTTTGCCGCAGAGGTGATCTGCATACATTATTTCCCTGAACACAGTGAGTTAGCGGCAAGGTGCCGTCTGGTTATTTTTCAGGTGTCTTGTAGAATTATTCCGAATTACTGCTAAAAGGTGTCGAAAAAACGGAATAATAATTTGACTAACCAGCATTGCCCGCTAGATTTAAATATCGAACGACGAGTGATACGGAATATTTTCGTATCGTACTGACATAACCGATATACATGAGGTGAAATATGGCAGAGCATCGTGGTGGTTCCGGTAATTTTGCTGAAGACCGTGAAAAAGCTTCTGAAGCAGGTCGTAAAGGTGGTCAGCACAGCGGCGGGAACTTTAAAAATGATCCGCAGCGTGCGTCCGAAGCGGGTAAAAAAGGCGGACAGAATAGCCACGGCGGTGGCCGCAAGTCCGATAATTCCTGATTATCCTTTTCCTTGCACCCTGAAGTGAAAGTATCTCCTGCGAGTCTGTCACAGACTCGCAGTTATTTTCTGACTCCAGAAGGTATTTCTATGAATATGAAAAGCATTGAAGATGTATTTATTCACCTGCTCTCAGATACCTACAGCGCAGAGAAACAATTAACCCGCGGGCTGGCTAAACTAGCCAGAGCGGCGTCCAGTGAAAAACTCAGCGCGGCGTTCAATGCTCATCTTGAAGAAACCCAGGGCCAGATCGAACGTATCGACCAGATTATTGAACAGGAATCCAACCTGAAAATCAAACGCATGAAATGCGTGGCCATGGAAGGATTAATCGAAGAAGCTAATGAAGTCGTTGAGAGCACGGAAAAAAATGAGGTACGTGATGCTGCATTAATTGCCGCTGCGCAAAAGGTCGAGCATTACGAAATTGCCAGTTACGGTACTCTGGTCACCCTGGCAGAGCAGTTGGGCTATAAAAAAGCAGCCAAACTGCTTGCCGAAACCCTGGAAGAAGAAAAACAAACCGATGTGAAATTAACCGATCTGGCGGTAGGTAATATTAATAAGAAAGCGGAAAAATAAACTCTCCCTGACACGAGGAAATCACGATGAATCACGTTGAACATTACCATGACTGGCTACGAGATGCGCATGCCATGGAAAAACAGGCAGAGTCCATGCTGGAATCAATGGCTGGCCGTATCGATAATTATCCGGATCTCCGTGCCAGAATCGAACAGCATGTTAACGAGACCAAACGGCAAATTACCGTGCTGGAAGAGATCCTCGACCGCAATGAGATTTCGCGCTCGGTGATTAAAGATTCGATGAGTAAAATGGCGGCTCTCGGCCAGTCCATCGGCGGGATGTTTCCTTCCGATGAAATCGTCAAAGGCTCGATCAGCGGGTACGTTTTCGAGCAGTTTGAAATCGCCTGCTATACCTCTCTGCTGGCGGCCGCTGAAAAAGCAGGCGATACCGCCTCCATCCCAGCCATTGAAGCCATCCTGGCGGAAGAGCGGGAAATGGCCGACTGGCTGATTAAACATATTCCTCAGACCACGGAGCAGTTTCTCCTGCGTTCAGATGCTGACGGCGTAGAAGCGAAAAAATAACCCAGGAGGCAGGCCTATGTTTCGTCATGTGAAACAACTGCAGTATACCGTACGCGTTGCTGAACCGAATCCGGGGCTCGCGAATTTACTGCTCGAACAGTTTGGCGGCCCTCAGGGCGAGCTGGCCGCCGCGTGTCGTTATTTCACCCAGGGATTAAGCGATGACGATCCCGGCCGCAAAGATATGCTGATGGATATCGCGACAGAGGAGTTGAGCCATCTGGAGATCATTGGCACTTTGGTCGGCATGCTGAATAAAGGCGCCAAAGGAGCCCTGGCGGAGGGCACCGAGAGCGAGGCGGAACTCTATCGTTCGCTCACCGCCAACGGCAATGACAGCCATATTACATCCCTGCTGTACGGCGGCGGTACCCCGCTGACCAACTCGGCGGGCGTGCCGTGGACGGCGGCCTACATTGATACTATCGGCGAACCCACCGCCGACCTGCGGTCGAATGTCGCGGCGGAGGCGAGGGCGAAGATCGTCTATGAACGCCTGATCAACGTGACCGACGATCCTGGCGTGAAAGACGCGCTGGCCTTCCTGATGACCCGCGAAGCGGCGCATCAGCTCTCTTTTGAGAAGGCCCTGCAGTCGATTCGCAACAACTATCCACCGGGCAAACTGCCGCCCATTAGCGAGTACGCTAACACCTACTACAATATGTCTGAAGGTGGAGAAGTACGCGGCAGCTGGAACAGTGACAAACACTTCGATTATGTCAAGGATCCACAGCCGGCCGTAGATGGCGGAGATGGCAGTGCTTCTGTCGGCCTGACGCCAGAGCAGGAAGCGCTGTGCAAAGCGATGCTGAAGCGAACGCAGTCTGACCCGCAGGGCGATCCTTTGACCGGCGCCGAACTCGGCGCCGGGAAGCAAAACACTTCATCATCGGCTAAGTGATGTTCGCATGAGCCCCGGCTGCGGCCGGGGCGATTCACAATGATGGGTGTGGAATATGTTTGAATTCGACGCGTTTCATCTGGCCCGATTGCAATTCGCCTTTACCGTATCCTTCCATATCCTCTTTCCGGCCATCACCATCGGCCTTGCCAGCTACCTTGTGGTGCTTGAGGGGATGTGGCTGCGAACCCGGGATAATGTCTGGCGTTCACTCTACAATTTCTGGCTGAAAATTTTTGCCGTCAATTTTGGCATGGGCGTAGTCTCCGGATTAGTCATGTCCTATCAGTTCGGCACCAACTGGAGCGGATTTTCCCAGTTCGCTGGCAGTATTACCGGCCCGCTGCTGCTGTACGAAGTGCTGACCGCCTTCTTCCTTGAAGCGGGATTCCTCGGGGTGATGCTGTTTGGCTGGAATAAAGTGCCGCCAGCGCTGCATTTTTTTACCACCTGCATGGTGGCGCTTGGCACGTTGGTTTCTACCTTCTGGATCCTTGCCTCCAATAGCTGGATGCAGACGCCGCAGGGTTTTATCATCGAAAATGGCCATCTCATCCCGCAGGACTGGCTGGCGATTATCTTTAACCCCTCTTTTCCGTATCGCTTGTTCCATATGGCGATAGCCGCGTTTCTCAGTAGCGCCATGTTCGTCGGGGCGTCTGCCGCGTGGCATCTTCTGCGCGGCAACGACTCGCCGGCCATCCGCAAAATGCTGTCGATGGCGATGTGGATGGCGCTGCTGGTTGCGCCGATCCAGGCGGTGGTGGGAGATATGCATGGTCTTAACACCCTTGAGCATCAGCCGGCGAAGATCGCGGCCATCGAAGGGCACTGGGAAAATCGCCCCGGCGAGGCCACGCTGCTGCTGCTGTTTGGCCTGCCGGACATGGAGCAGGAGCGGACCCGCTATGGTCTTGAGATCCCCGCTCTCGGTAGCCTGATCCTTACCCACAGCCTGCATAAGCAGGTGCCGGCCCTGAAAGACTTCCCGAAAGAGGACCGACCCTATTCGCCCGCCGTCTTCTGGTCGTTTCGCATCATGGTCGGGATGGGCGTGTTGATGATCGCCTTAGGGATCTGCAGCGCCTGGCTGCGCTATCGGCGGCGGCTGTACCACTCGCGTCCCTTCCAGTGGTTTGCGCTCTGTATGGGGCCCGCCGGTCTTATTGCCCTGGTCGCCGGGTGGGTGACCACCGAGATGGGCCGCCAGCCGTGGGTGATATACGGGTTGTTGCGCACGCGGGATGCGGTGTCGTTGCACAGCACCCTGCAGATGGCCATCAGCCTGCTGGTATTTATCGTGGTTTACTGCGCCGTGTTTGGCGTGGGGTATTACTACATTTTCCGGCTTATCAAAAAAGGGCCGCAGCCGGTGACGGAGCTGACCTCGCAAACCGCAGGCACCCCGGCGCGTCCGCTCTCAGCGGCTGAGCCGGTGCGTGATGAGGAGAACGCATCATGAGCATCGATATCTCGGTGATTTGGTTTGTCATCATTGTCTTCGCCACGCTGATGTATATCGTGATGGATGGTTTCGATTTAGGTATTGGGATGCTGTTCAGCGTGGTGCATGATGGCGAAGAGCGCGATGTGATGGTCAACAGCGTCGCCCCCGTCTGGGATGGTAACGAAACCTGGCTGGTGCTCGGCGGGGCAGGGCTGTTCGGCGCCTTTCCGCTGGCCTATGCGGTGATCACCGATGCGCTGGTTATCCCGCTGACGGCGATGCTCATCGGCCTGATTTTTCGCGGCGTGGCCTTTGAATTTCGTTTTAAAGCGGTTCCCTCGCATCGCATCTTCTGGGACTATGCCTTTGCCGGCGGCTCGCTGTTGGCGACCTTCAGCCAGGGGATTGTCGTCGGCGCGTTTATCAACGGCTTTGCGGTGGCTGACCGCCGCTTCGCCGGTTCGACGCTGGACTGGCTTACCCCTTTCAATCTGTTCTGCGGTCTGGGGCTGGTGGTGGCCTATCTGCTGCTGGGCACCACGTGGTTGATTATGAAAAGCGAAGGCGCGCTGCAGCAGCGGATGCGCGAGCTGACCCGCAAGGTACTGCTGGCGCTGATGGCGGTGATCGCGGTGGTCAGCGTCTGGACGCCGTTGGGCTGGCGCTACGTGGCGGAACGCTGGTTTACGCTGCCCAATTTCTTCTGGTTCGTGCCGGTGCCGATTCTGTTGTTGGCTCTGAGCCTGTGGATCTGGCGCCTGAGCGCGCGCCCCGCCAGCCATGCCCGCCCATTTATCCTGACGCTGGGCCTGATTTTCCTCGGCTTCAGCGGGCTGGGGATCAGCGTCTGGCCGAACATTATCCCACCGCATATCTCTCTGTGGGATGCCGCTGCGCCGCCGTCCAGCCAGGTATTTATGCTGCCGGGCGCGCTGCTCATTATCCCGGTGATCCTGATGTATACCGCCTGGAGCTACTACGTCTTTCGCGGCAAAGTCTCCGGCAGCGAGGGCTATCACTGAGCCTGATTCGCGCCGGCAGGTGAGGATTTGCCGGCGCGTCGCGCCGTCCGGTCAGGGATGACCGAGAGGGATGCGCACAAACCGGTGATCTGCTGCAACGACTCGGGCCGGGTGTTTATGCCTTCGGTGGCTTGATCTTAATAATAAATCGTTCGTTAACCCGGGTGATCCTCGCGCCAATATCGCCAAACTCGGTGGCGATTTTAAAAAAATCGTCCGCGGCGACATCAAAATCGAGCTCAATCTTCGGGTGTTGTCCTGTCGCCAGTAATTCATAGAAATGGTCAAGGCTGCGGGCTTTTTCGCTAGGCATCTTATTTCTCCATGGTAAACCAATCTGCAGGGGTTTTATTGCTTACGGCGCTTTTACGGATTATTCAGCAGGATGACAAACGTGCCTGATATAAAATTATGCAATGACAGTAAGAATGAGGTAGGGCGAGGTTATTCCGTGTTGTTAAACCGCGTGGCGACGCGTTGTCCGCCATACCATGACGGCAGAGATGACCCTGCGGCGCCGGTTGATGATAGACATTTTTTGATGACAAATTAATGACAATAAAATGAATCTGTCCGGGCTCGGGATGGCATCGTGCTAAATAATTTTATTCTGTGGCTGTTAAGGTGGTTGTTAACTACTTTATGGTGATGGAGCGTCTTTTTTAGGGCCAACGGCGAGGGAACAACGATGCAATTACTTGATTTATTCGCAGGCTTATTATGGTTAAGCAGCGTTATCTTCCTGCTGTTTGTTCTTGATGTGATCATCACCCGTTATCTTTATCGTAAATAATCGACAACGACAGCGGCGTTGGGCATAGGGGACGGCGTCGGAGGATGATAATATAACCCGCGGACTGATTCAGAAAGGAATGCGCGGTGGCCGGGAGAATTGATTACGATATTGAAAAATACCAGTTTACCGAAGCCGGTGAGACGCCACGGCTCCGGGAGCAGTGGCGCGAAGTATACCTGGAGTGTCGTCAGCTGCGGGCCGGGGCAGAGGAGCGCCTGCGCATTGCGTTACTGAACGTCGACTATGTCACCAGCTTCGAGCTGCCTTTTCGCCTGCTGCTGGTGCGCGCGCCGCAGCTAATCGCCGATGTTCGCGAGACGTTGCAGCTTAGCCGTAAAGCCGCCGTTTTCAACGGCAAACGTTACGGCTGCGTCTATAGTTTGAAACAGGATTTACAGGCTGTACCGGAAGCCTTTCATTACCGCCTGGCAAACCGCATTCGTCGCGTCGATGCAACGGGGCTGACGGCGGCCCCGTACCAGCAGATTGCCCGGGAGATAAAGCCGGCCCGGGAGCGGCTCCGCCAGGCGCTGAACGCCGGCCTGCCGGTCACCGCTCTCGACGCCCTGTTCTGGTTCGGCAGTCAGCGAGTGGCGGCGGACATCGCGCAGTTGCGCCGGTCCGGTATGGCGATTGTCACGACGGAGGTGGAGGTCAGCGACAATTTGTTCAATACCACCCGACGAGTGCCCGTTTACCGCCTGGCCAGCGAGTGAGTCGGCAACCTTTCGCCCAGCCGTTGCCTCTGCAGACAGTTGACCATTGCCCCGTCGAACCAGACGCACAGCCCTCTGGCGACAGGCCGCGGGGCCGGTTCCAGCCATGCGCTGGCGATGAGCATGAGGAGCATTAGCGCCAGTGGAACCATGTATTTTCTTTTCACTGCCCTTTATCCGCTGCGCCTGTTCTGCCAGCAAGGTAGCGGTAAAGTATGACGTTTCGTTGACCGGGGCAGCGTTTTTATTATTGGCAAGCGGTTGCGTTGGGCCAGAGATTATTCATCTTTTGGCATACGAGAGGACGAAAACTGGCGGCTTGTATTTTTGATTTTTATTACACCACGCTTTTTTTTGCCGCCGGGGAAAAGCGTAATGTGGCTACGACTGGATGGGGCTTGTCATGTAACTGGCTGGTTTGAAACAATATTTTAATTGTTGTCTAAACGCATGCGACAGCGGTGGCTAATTTATATTAATTCACTTTACCGATCAATAAATTATATGTTGATAGTTTTTAGCTATCGAATGTTTCTTATCGATCATTTTAAACTATTTTTGTTGGCGGGAAATATATGACATGCTTTAACCCTTTCTTATTTTTGGTATTTTTTAAATGGTTGAAGAAAACGCGAAAAATACCTCCTATCGCTTCGTACTGGAGCCCGCTATTAGCGATGATGGCAGCTGCCACTCGTGGGAATTGCTCACTAAAGATATTATAGCACCCGCACGAAATAACGCCTCAGCGCCCGCGTTTTCTTTCTCCACGCTTACCGAAAGCGATAAGCTTGCACTATTTACCCGACAAATCGAGTTGCTTTCCGTATTTGATTTTTCCCTGGTCGATAATAAGCCGATCTCGCTCAATATCGATGATTTATTAAGCCATTTTATTCTGACGGACCGCTATCTCTGCGATTTTCTGCGCTCGTGTAAGCATATTGCTTTGGAGATAAATGAGAATTTTCATGAGTTTATCGCCGGCCGCGAGCTGACGGCGCTAAGCACGCTGGCGGCGCTTTGTCCGGTCTGGCTGGATGATTTTGGTCGCGGGCGAACCTCCTTCCCGCTGCTGGAGAGATTCCGCTTCGATTGCGTCAAAGTGGATAAGGATTACTTCTGGGATAAAGAAAACGACCCCGCTTTGCCCGGTCTGTTGCAGTCTATTCATACCCTGACCGGCCATGTGATCGTTGAGGGTATCGAAACCGAAAAGCAAAAACGGTTAATCACTTCTGCCGGGGACATCATAGGTCAGGGCCGCTACTGGAAGGAAGAATATATTTTTCTTTGCGGTTGAGGGTCGACCGGGGGCTGGTTTCGGTTACCTGCTATTCTTTTATTATCCAGTTTTAAATACCCCCTTTGCTACAGATAGTCTTTATTAGCGCAGTGATAAGCGCCTCTCTTTTTTATGAAGGATCATTCCCTGTAAATACCCCCATGCGTAACGCCCCGATCGCCATTTCGACGTAAGCCAGGTGCTGATTTCTGAGCTGCGCGAGCTGGTGAAAAAAGATCTCGCCGCTGCGATCAATTAATCCTGCCTGCGCCATCCGCTCAGGATCGCGCGGCATGGAAAAATGCCGCCGTTTACCGGCGGCTATTGCTTATTTTGCGCTACCCTGGTTTTTTTCCAGCCGGGCGAAATACTCCGGTGCAAACGGGCGCGGATCGACGTCGGCAAACGGCGCGCGCTCAAAGTGCGATTTCAGCGCCCAGGGGACCGTGCAGTCAAAAATGGTCTTGCAGCTGATGCCATTTCCACGGATCGACGGGCTGTATTCCGGCGTCTGGGACGGATCCAGCTGGTGACCGCGAATGCCGGGGATTGTCGTAATGCTGACGTCCCCCTGCATGCGGGTGGTCATCGCCCACAGGATATCGTCGCTGTCAAAGATGTCGACATCTTCATCAACCAGAATAATATTTTTTAGCTCGGAATAGGTCGCCAGCGCCAGCAGCGCGGCCTGTCCCTGCCGGCCTTCATCGGCGGGTTGACGTTTTTTCACCTGCAGGATCCCGAGGAACTTACCGCCACCCGCGGTGTGGGCGTAGACATTTTGTAAAAAGCCCGGAATGGCGGCCTCGACGGCATTCCAGATACTGGCTTCCGTTGGCAGGCCGGCGAGGGTGGTATGCTCTTCCCCCGGTCCCACCAGGGTCTGCAGAATCGCATTGTTTCGCATGGTCACTGCTTTGACTTTGATTACCGGCAGCGACGGATTAGCGCCGCCGCAGTAGCCAGGAAATTCCGGCATCGCGTGGCCGCTATTGGTGTGCTGATCCTCTCTGACGCGCACGCCGGGCAACAGCTCACCTTCGATAACGATCTCGGCGCGGGCGATGGCTTTCTCCGGGACGCTGACGCCCTGAACCAGCTCCACCGGACGTTGACGCAGCGCGCCGGCGACGCCCAGCTCGTTATAGCCGAACGGCGTGGTAGGGGCTTCGAAGCAGGCGCCAATATAGATGGCCGGATCGAGACCCATATTGATGGTTATCGGCAGCGGTTTGCCGGCGGCCTCGGCCTTCTGGCGAAACACTTCGATATGGCGGCCGGCGGCAAGAAACATCGACAGCTCATCCCGGCCCTGAACGCACAAGCGGTGGATGGTGACGTCGGTCAGCGAGGCGTCGTCGGGATCGCTGGCCAGCGCCAGGCCCAGGCAGAAGAAGGGGCCGGCGTCGATAGGGGTGTTGGTGGGGCCGGAAGCAGGGTGCGCAAATCAAAATCCGGATCGTCGGCCAGAAAGATCTGTTCCTGGCAGGGGGCGCTGCTGGCCGGGACGACCACCGGCGCGACCGGTTTTTTCACCGCCTTACCCACTTCAAGGGCCAGCTGCGAGGCTTCGCAGCCCAGCAGCAGCGCGGCCCGCTGGCGGCTGGCGTGCATACCCACCAGAATGCGCGAGTGTGGATAACCCTTAATATTGTTAAACATCATCGCCGGCCCGATGCGAGTGGGGCGCTTCACGGTGCCGCCCGCGCCGATATGGCGATAAACACCGGCCAGCTCGGCGTTAGGGTCAACCGGATGATCGGTTTCGAGATACTGATTGTCATGCTGTTGCAGCAGCGCGATGGCGTCGCGCAGATCCTGAATCGGTGCGGTCATGATGTTCTCCTTAGCGTATCGATGCGCACAGTATGCTTCGCAGGCTAATGGTTATCAATTGCATCATTTATGCTTTATTGATAAGCTTTTTCTTATCAATTTGTAGGGAGGAGTCCGACCATGTCCTTGCGAGCGTTACGCCATTTTGTGGTCGTTGCCGAAGAGTTGCATATGCACCGGGCGGCGGAGCGGTTACATATCGCCCAGCCCGCCCTCAGTCAGCAGATTAAGCAGCTTGAGCAGCGCCTGGGCGTGGTGCTCTTTTCCCGCGCTAACCGCCGTCTGACTCTGACCGCCGCGGGCGAGGCCTTTTTACACAAGACGCGGCTGGCGCTGGAAATGGCCGATCAGGCGGTGCTGGACGCCCAGCGCACCGCGCGGGGCGAGCAGGGGAGGCTGCATTTGGGGTATGTCTCCAGCGCGATGTACGACAGTAAACTGCCGGGGCTCCTGCGCCGGCTGCGCGCCGACTGGCCGGGGATTGAGCTGTCGCTGGTGCAGGGGGATGTGCAAATGCTCTACGAAGCGCTGTTGGATCTGCGTCTGGATATCGCCATCATCCGCGCGCCGCTGGCCTCGCCGCCGGACGCGCTGGTGGTCAGGCCGTTTGTACGTGAAAAGCTCTGCCTGGCGCTCTATCAACAGCATCCGCTGGCCGGCGTGGGCGCGCTTAATCTGGCCTCATTGCGCACTGACAACTGGATCTCGCTTGACGATCCGCAGGGCACCGGACTGGAGCAGGTTTTTATGGATGCCTGTCGCGTCGCGGGCTTTACGCCGCAGGTGGCGCAGCGGATTAACGACGTTACCTCGATGATTAGCCTGGTCTCCGCCGGGGTGGGAGTGGCGTTGGTTCCGCTCTCGGCGCGGGCCTTACGCCTTGATAACGTGGTGTATATCGATCTCCAGGATCGGCTGGCGGAGAGTGAGCTGAGCATGGTTTACCACCGCCATATTCGTTCGGCAGTGGTAAGGAAAGTTATCTCGCTGCTTAATACCGCTGAGCGATAGTCCCGGTTAGCTGGTCTTCAGGCGGACAAAGCTGACAATCCTTGAACGGCCCAGCTCTTTCGCCCGGTACAGCGCGGCATCCGCCGCGCGCAGCAGACTATCGCTTTGGGTGTGCTGCGGGTAGCTGGCGATGCCAATCGACACATCCACCTGGCCTATCTCGGTCAGACCATCACGCAGCGTCATATTGCGCACCTGGGTGTAGATCTCGCTGGCGCACTGGTGCGCCCCGGCTTCGTCAATCCCGGGGAGCAGCACTAAAAACTCCTCGCCCCCGTAGCGGAAAGCCATGCCGATATCGCGCACCGCGCGCTGCACAATGGTCGCAACGCTCTTAATCACCAGATCCCCAGCCTCATGGCCATAGCGATCATTGATGGTTTTAAAATGATCGATGTCGATCATCAGACAGCTCAGCGGAGTATGGGTATGGACCGCCAGCGCCATCTGCGAATGCAGCGCTTCGTCAAGATGATGGCGGTTACGCAGGCCGGTCAGGGAATCGAACAGCGCTTTTTCCAGCAGGGCGCTGCGCAAACGCTGATTGGCCAGCGCCAGGCCCAACGCTTCCGCCATCAGCTCGAGATAGGCCCGGGAAGGAGCGTCACCGGCGGTGACGTTCTGGAAGGTCAGCAGGCCAATGGCTTCGCCCTGGGCGATGAGCGGTACGCAGAGCGACTGGCCGGCGTGCGTCTCCGGCAGATGATAGCAGGTGATATCGGGCTCGCCCTGCACCGGCGGATGGCTGAGTCCCCGCCGTATCGCCCAGCAGTCGTCGGGAGAAAAGGGCGTCGTCTCACCGGCGGGCGACAGCCACTGCGCTACGCAGCGCATCTGCCAGGGGTCGGTATCCAGAACATACAGTTTACCGGG
Organism: Klebsiella pneumoniae; assembly: GCF_000742135.1. Lineage (GTDB taxonomy): Bacteria > Pseudomonadota > Gammaproteobacteria > Enterobacterales > Enterobacteriaceae > Klebsiella > Klebsiella pneumoniae. Next base: position 1,851,010 of record NZ_KN046818.1, read on the forward strand.
GATCGTCGGGGCGATATTCGGCGCAAACCGCTCCGCCACCTTAATCACATCCTCAATGGTTTCACAGCCCTGCAGCCGCTGAGTCATACGCGCCAGCAGCTCGCGGATCGCCCAGTCGGCGTCGCGCTGCTGCTCCAGCCGCTGACGGGCCAGGCCGTTCTCGCGAAAAATGCGGATCGCCTGAGCCATGTCACCAATCTCATCCACCTGGGTAAAGTGCGGCGTCTCTACCGCATAATCCTGGGAGGCGAGACGCTGGACCACGTCGCTCAGGCGAACCACCGGGTAGAGCACCCGGCGTTTGAGAATGAAGCCGAGGACGAACAAAAACATCAGGGCGGTCAGGCCGACCATGATTTCCGACAGCGTACGCCAGATCCGCGAGCGCTCGGTGGCCTGGTCGATAGCGACGGCGGCGCGATGCTCAAGCATCTGGCGGAAGCGATCGATCTGCGTCTGCATGCGCTCCAGTTCGGTCTCGTACGCGGTGCCGTACAGCACCGCGATGGCCGCTGGCGCATCGCCGCGAGCGACATGCGCCAGGGCCGCCTGCTGTTCATCCTGTAGCTCATCGGCGATCCGCAGGCCATCCTGGAGCAGCGCCAGCTCCTCGCGGCTGGCGCCGTTATCTTTCAGGCCGCCCAGCCGCTGCTCTATGCTCTTGTCGGTCTGCTGCAGCTGCTGATATTGCGTAAGCGTCTCCGGTGAAGGCTTTATCACGTACAGCCGGGCGAGGTCAGACAGCGCCCAGGCGTCGTTTTCCACCTCGTCGGAGAGCGTATCAAAGACCTGGCGCTGCTGTACCGCCTGGCGTTCGACGCGGTCGGCGCTGGAGGCCATGAGCATAGCGCTCCCGGAAGCCAGCGTCAGGCCAACGGTGATCCCGTAAGCCCAGTTAGTGATGGTGGCGATTCTCACCGTGAATTTCCTTGCATGCAGATGAAGCTGTTTTGATTATAGAACTCCGCCCCCGCCACGACGGCGGCCCGCTTCAGAGGCGGCGCTCGCTATGCAGAGGGGCAAGGGTCTGAAGAATGATGGCGTGTAGCGTTTCCGCATGGTGGCGCAAAACGAGGAAGACATCGCTATCCAGAGCGCCATTTATAACATCCGCTTCCATAATCTGTAAGGCTTCCTGCCAGGCCATCCCTTTACGATAAGGGCGATCTTCGGTCAGCGCGGTGAAAATATCGGCGATGGAGATAATCCGGTCGGCGAGGGTCAGGTGCTCCTTTTCGAGATGCAGAGGGTAGCCGCTGCCGTCCATTTTTTCATGATGATTCGAGGCCCAGTTAATGATGTCGCCGAGCTCGCTATAGTCGCTGAGAAGTTCGCCGGTCATGTAGCTGTGCTCCCGCACCTGACTCAGCTCCTCATCATCCAGCTCGCCCTCTTTTTCGAGAATGGAGAGTGGGATATAGACCTTGCCAATATCGTGTAGATAGCCGGCTATCTGTATTTGCTGACAGGTGGGCTCCGGCAGCTGCATCCAGCGGGCAAGCTGGCGGGCGATTTCCCCCACCATGATGCTATGGGTGGCGGTAAAGCTGCTGTAGGTGTCGACGATTTTGGCAATCAGCAGGCAGACATCCTTCAGACCGTGAATATCCAGATAGCGCGTGTTGATGGGGCCAATAATCTCCAGCAGCCGCTGAATATGGCCGGGGTGAAGGTGCTGCCAGAAGTTCGCATTTTCAGCGACCTCGCACAGGATATCGCAGAGCGGCGGATCGATCTCCCGATGCAAAGCGACGAACTGTTCCACCACCGCCCGCGTGGGCCAGGCGGCAACGTGGCTATCGGCCGGCAGCAGCCGTTCAAAGGCATCAGCGAAATAGACAATGTGCTGTTCGCGGGAGCCCCGGTGGTTCGGGCTAAAATGGTGATCGCGAATAAAGGGAACGATGGGCTGGAAGGTCGCTAATCCCTCCAGCATCGCCACACCCTGGCGCTGATGCGGGTCGTGGATATTATCGATAGCATCCAGCGAATGAATGGTGCGTTTATCCCCCAGCACGCCGATATCGTGCAGCAGCGCGGCGCAAAAAATGGTCTGCTGCCGTTCGTCAGGCAGTTCCAGCCTTTGCGCCAGCGTCAGGGCGATTAAGGCCGTTCGTTGCATATGCCGGTGCAGTTCAGGGTTAATGATCTGGATGACTCTGGTGGTCAGCATCAGGGCCGACTTCAGGGCAATACGCATCTCTGTTCTCCGTTCGCGTGACCTGGCGGGCAAAAATGCTCTCGCCGGTGACGGAAGTGTCGATAATCTGATCGCAATGCGTGTTGTGTGTTGCTGAACAGGTAAATCCTCAGAATGTTTTGGTTCATAGCTCTGCCCGTTTCAGATCCAGTGGTGCACCAGAGTTGGGCGATATCGTCCTAAGAACCTTATTATTGTCTGATAGTTAACCATTTCCCCCCCAGAAAAGAAATGAATTCTGGCAAGCCCTTTGCATTAAGCAAGCGTAAGTTTGATTAATGTCTATGAAGGGAGTGACCTGTATGAATTTTAGAGCATTACTTGCCATTGCGTTATTGACGATGAGCAGCCTGGCGTTTAGCGAGACGCGTCTTCCGCATATTGTTATTTTAGCCACCGGCGGAACGATTGCTGGTTCGGCGGCCAGCAATACCCAAACAACCGGCTATAAAGCCGGGGCGCTTGGGGTGCAGACGCTGATTAACGCCGTGCCGGAAATGAGTAAAATCGCTCACGTCGAGGGCGAGCAGGTGGCGAATATTGGCAGTGAGAATATGACCAGCGATATTATTCTCCAGCTCTCGAAGCGGGTAAATGCGCTATTGGCCCGGGACGATGTCGATGGCGTGGTGATCACCCATGGCACGGACACGCTGGATGAAACCCCGTATTTCCTCAATCTGACGGTGAAAAGCAACAAGCCGGTGGTCTTTACCGCGGCGATGCGCCCGGCGACGGCGATCAGCGCCGACGGGCCGATGAACCTGCTGGAAGCGGTCACGGTCGCCGCCGATCCTGATGCCCGGGGACGCGGGGTAATGGTGGTGCTTAACGACCGCATCGGCGCGGCGCGCTTTGTCACCAAAACTAATGCCACTTCGCTGGATACCTTCCGGGCGCCCGAGGAGGGCTATCTTGGTGTTGTGGTGGGCGGAAAACCCCAGTTCGAGACGCGGGTGGATAAAATTCACACGCTGCGCTCGGTGTTCGATGTGCGTCAGCTGAAGGTTCTGCCGAAGGTGGTGATTATTTATGGTTACCAGGACGATCCGGAGTATATGTACGATGCGGCGATCGCTCATCATGCCGAGGGTATTATCTACGCCGGAACCGGGGCGGGGTCGGTGTCGGTACGTAGCGCCGCCGGTATCAAAAAAGCGCAGCAGGCGGGCATCGTGGTGGTGCGAGCCTCCCGTACCGGCAGCGGCGTCGTACCGCCGGATGACAGCCAGCCCGGGCTGGTGGCCGACTCCCTCAACCCGGCAAAAGCGCGTATACTGCTGATGACCGCGCTGACGCAGACTAAAGATCCGCAGCTGATTCAGCAATATTTCCATACCTACTGATCCTCTGCGGCGAGGGCGGTGTTCACACCCTCGCCGTGCTTTCTTCTCAATGACCTGGCTTCCATGCAAATCGATGGCGAATGATTGCCCATCATTCACTCCACCTGTGTTTCCCACGAGGCGTAAAGAAATATTTTTTATTGTCCGGCGGGCACAGTATTTCAATGCACCGCGCTTATTTTAAAAGCAGGTTTAAATAAGTCTATTCTTAATTGTTGTCTTAAAGTCGTTTTAATCTTTCTTATGCTGACGGATTAAAAAAGATGCATTTCGCAGTGGGACGCGTTTAATACTCGCTTTGACAGACTACGATGCATCCCAACGCGGTCAGGCCGCCGATCGCGCGGCTCAGCGGACGCCTGCCACCGGCGGCCAGGGCCACACTGCGGCAGCTTTCGGTTGTTTTCGTTAGTAACGCTGATGATTAGCGTGAAAATGATATGCATGATGAATATATTAAGCGTGGTTCAAGATTTAAGTTTACATTTAGTAACATATGTGCCGCAATTATGTTTTTTTGTCAGCTTGCTGTTTTTTACTTGCCGGAGGGAATTTCAGCGGATTAGTATTGTCGAACTTGCTGTACGTACCGCCTAATGATGATAAATGGATTCTGTTTTCCTTAAGCGTTACCACATAATTAATGTTTACAGGAAAAATCATGGCCTGCGTATTTAATAAACAACTTTTACACCCGCGTAACTGGCTGACCTGGTTCGGGCTCGGCATCCTCTGGTTAATCGTGCAACTGCCTTATCCGCTGCTGCATTTTATCGGCACCAGCGCTGGTCGCCTTTCCCGTCGCTTTCTTAAACGCCGCGAACATATCGCCCGGCGTAATATCGAACTCTGCTTCCCGGACATGTCGCCAGCGGCGCGCGAGACGCTGATCGATCAAAACTTTATGTCGCTGGGAATGGGGCTTATCGAAACCGGCATGGCCTGGTTCTGGAGCGACGAGCGGGTCAAAAAATGGTTTGATGTCGAGGGGTTCGCCAACCTTAATCACGCGCTTAGCGGTGGGAAAGGGGTAATGGTCGTCGGCGTGCACTTTATGTCGCTGGAGCTGGGCGGCCGCGCGATGGGGCTGTGTCGGCCAATGATGGCCACCTACCGGCCGCACAACAGCCCGCTGATGGAGTGGGTGCAAACCCGCGGTCGCCTGCGTTCGAACAAAGCGATGATCGATCGCAACAACCTGACCGGTCTGGTGCATGCCTTAAAATCCGGTGAAGCGGTGTGGTTCGCGCCCGATCAGGATTACGGTCCCAAGGGCAGCGTCTTTGCACCTTTTTTCTCCGTCCCGCAGGCGGCGACCACCAACGGCACCTATGTCCTGTCCCGCTTATCGGGCGCGAAAATGTTGAGCATCAGCATGGTACGTAAGCTGGATCGCCGGGGCTATAGCCTGCATATCAGCGAGGTGATGAATGACTATCCGGGTGAGGATAAGCAGATCGCCGCCGGCTATATCAACAAGGTTATTGAGCGCGAGATCCTGCGCGCTCCCGAGCAGTATCTGTGGGTACACCGTCGTTTTAAAACCCGCCCGCTGGGCGAACCTTCCGTCTATTAACCTTCCCGCACAGGCTGCGCTTTCAAAATCCCGACAGTTGGGGTAACGTGAGCCGGATCATGTTTTAGTCGTGCGCGAAGGAGTGCAGAGTGTTCGCTGAGTTTGGTGTTCTGAATTATTTAACCTATCTGGTCGGGGCGGTGTTTATCATCCTCGTTCCTGGCCCTAATACGTTTTTCGTGCTGAAAACGGGCATTGCCCACGGGGTGAAGAAAGGCTATCTGGCGGCGGCGGGCGTCTTTATTGGCGACGCAGTGCTGATGTTTCTGGCCTTCGCCGGGGTGGCGACGCTGATTAAAACCACGCCGGTGTTGTTTAACGTCGTGCGCTACCTCGGGGCAATTTACCTGCTGTGGCTCGGGGGCAAAATGCTCTATGCGGTGCTGACCCAGCGCGACGGCCAGTCCGACGCCAGCGCGGAGCCGGCGAGCGCGATCCTTAAGCGCTCCCTGACCCTGAGCCTGACCAATCCGAAAGCGATTCTGTTCTATGTGTCGTTTTTCGTGCAGTTTATCGATGTCAACGCCAAAACCCCCGGCGTGGCGTTCTTTATCCTGGCGCTGACCCTCGAGGTGATTAGCTTCTGCTATATGAGCTTTTTGATCCTCTCCGGCTCGTTTGTCACCCGCTACGTCAAAACCCGCAAGAAGCTGGCTAAACTTGGCAACAGCCTGATTGGTCTGGTTTTCGTCGGGTTCGCCGCGCGCCTGGCTACCCTGCAGTCCTGATCCCCACGGGCCGGTTACCCGCTGACCGGCCCGCCGTCTCTTATTCTGCCCTGTAACAAAAACCCTTCATTTTTTATTGCATTGGTGTTACATATACAGCCGTTTATCGCTCAGCAAAAAGGAAGCCCCGATGATTCTGCAAAAACTCCTCAGCAATAAAAACTGCAAAAAATACTGTCTGTCGCTCGCGGTGGTGTTTGCTATCGCGCTGGCGGTAGTGGGGCGGGCGACCTTCGGGGGCGTGGTGAGCGAGTACAATATGCCGTACTCAGAGTGGACGACGTCCATGTTCTTCCTGCAGGGGGCGATGGTGACGGTTTACAGCATTGTCTTTACCGCGCTCTTCGCTATCCCCCTCGGCTTTATTTTCCTCGGCGCCGATCGTCAGGATTAAGCGTCAACGGGCGAACCGCGGTTCGCCCTGCCTTATCGGCTTATCAACAGCGTGAAGCATTAGTCGTCGTCATGATAGTGATGATGGTGGTGGTGGTGGCGATGGGGGTGATATCCATCGTCAATAATGCATCCCGATAACAGCGTGCACAGCGCAATAATCAACGGTAACACGATCGGTTTTTTCATCCTTACTTCTCCCGCTATTCTTATTCCCCGGGGCCGAGAATGCCGCGGCGGATAACGTGAGTGTAAAGGGTTAACTTATTGATGGGATAGGATAACTCCGCAATATCGCCGCGGCGATCACCACCAGCCAAACTGGGTGCCGGCCACCGCCACGATGGCGACGACCAGCATGATAATGGTGCTTTTTTTCATTATGCCCCACCCGGCGCCGCATAGCCGCCGACAAAAAACCAGCCGAGAAAGACGACGGCGATGATAAAGATCGCCACCGGGAAAAGAATACCCAATTTCATGATTGTGTCCCTGTACCCACGAATGATGCCCTGCATGATACTGGATATCGCGGTACTTTAGTCAATATGAATGAAATTCTCCTGGCGGCGGGACTTCTTATCCTGGTACATCGCCTCATCGGCAGCGCGTAAGGCCGCTTCAACATCGATACTCTGCGGATCGCAGGTGACCACCCCGAAGCTGGCGCCCTCATAGTCGATACGCTGTTCGCCGAGGAAGTAGACGCCGCACAGAGCCTGACGCAGGGACGTGACATACGCCTGCTGTGCGGCAGGCTGCTGGGCGCTACCGACGATCAAAAACTCATCGCCGCCAAGGCGGCCAACGATATCTTCCCGGCGCGCGACAGCGGTGAGTCGTTTGCCGACCTGCACCAGAAAGCTGTCGCCGCACGGATGGCCGAACCGATCGTTAATGGCTTTGAAACCATCGAGATCGATAAAAATAAGCGAGACCTGCTGCTGCTGGGCACGGGCGGAGGCAAAGCGTAACGCCAGCTGCTTAAACAGCGCGCGGCGATTAGGAAGCTGGGTGAGCTCATCGGTCGACGAGTGCAGCTCCAGCGCGACGTTTGCCGCCTGCAGCTGTTGCACCAGGGTGTCTTTTTCCACGTAGTGGGAAATGAGCTTCGCGAACAGGCCCATGACCTGTTCGCCTTCGAGGTTATAAGGCTGTTGTTGCCGGCTGGTGGCGCAGAGGGTGCCGAACAGAGATCCGTCGGCCAGGCGGACGGGAATGCTTAAAAAGGTGGCGATGCCCAGCTCCTGGGCGGCGATGCAGGAGTGCCAGCGGTTGGCAACGTCATTGCTAAACGTACACTGATCCTCAAGGGCGCGTTTGCACAGGGATTCATCCCAGGGGACGGAAAATCCTTCCGGGATCTGCATTTCGCTGCTGTTGTGGGCGAACATGATCTGCTGCCGCTGGGCGTTGGTATCAATGCGGGTGAGGTAGGTGGACTCCATTCGCGTCACCGCCTCCAGCATCTCCAGCAGCTGGCGCACCAGGGTTTCCAGGGACTGTTCCGCAGCGAGGGTTTGCGACACCCGGGCAAGAATAAAATCTGACATGAATAATACAGCTCCAGCACGCCAAACGTCACCCCAGCATATTGGGCTGCAAACGGACATCAGCGTCAAATAAACAGTGATATTTTTAAATTTATCACATCTGTCTGGGGAATACTTGTCCACGCGGTGGGAAAAAAAGCCCCGTCGGGGGCGACGGGGAAAAACTCATTGATTATGGAATGATCTGTTCTCTGGTCAGTTCGAGAACAGGGCTACTCTACGGGGGAAAAGTGCAGGCAAGATGGAGAAAACGTGGAGATTCAGGCTAAAATCCCCGGGCATTCAGGAAAGGGAGGAACAATGAAAAAGCTACTGGCTATTCTGCCACTGGTATTAGCCGGCTGTGCCCAGCCGCAGCCCACTGCGCCGACGAAAACCATCGGCATGCCCAACCCCGCGGCGGTATACTGTCAGCAATCCGGCGGCACCCGGGTGCCGGTGCAAACGCCGCAGGGCGTCAGCACCCAGTGCAAACTACCCAGCGGCGAAACCCTCGACGAGTGGGCGCTGTGGCGCCGGGATCATCCGGCTAAATCGTAACCGGCAGGGCCGCCAGCCAGGCGGCCAGCACCCGGGCATGATTCTGCTCGGTGTTCTTCGCAGTGTACAGCAGCGTCAGCGGCTGGCGTTGCGCCAGCGCCGCCAGCCGCAGGCCCGTTTCGCGATGGGCGTCGAGCTCCTGACGATAGCGCTGGCTGAAGTGGGCGAAATCGATCGCCTCGCCGTGAAAGGCTTTGCGCAGCTCAGCGGAAGGCGTTAACTCCTTACACCACTCATCACAGGCCAGCGCCTCTTTTTTAATCCCCCGCGGCCAGAGACGGTCGACCAGCACCCGATAGCCGTCGCTGCTTTCCTGCGGGTCATACACCCGTTTACACTGAATCATCATCCTGCTCCTTCTGTGCCATCCAGGCGAGCAACTGCGGGATTTGCCCGTCGGAAAATACCGTGATGCCGTGGGCGCGGAGTAGGTCGGCGGCCACGCCGGCGCCCGCTTTGCGCCGTCCGCGAAAGGAACCGTCATAGACATACTGGCTGCCGCAGGTAGGGCTGCCGTCGGTGAGTAACGCTGCCTGACAGCCCGCTTCCCGGGCGGCGCTGAGCGCCAGCCAGGCGGCCAGCTGATAATGTCCGGTGACGTCGCGGCCGTCGCTTTCCACGATCCGCGCCCGTCCGGCAAGCACATCGCCGCCGGTGCCGCCGAGGATCTCCGCCGGCAGTCGGGGCGTAGGCAGACCGGCCGCCAGCTCCGGGCAGTGGATCACCAGCCGCCCCGCCTGCTGCCAGCGGGACAGCGTCGCCGCCAGCTGTGCCTTCTCGCTACCGTTATACCGCACCTGGAATCCCATCAGGCAGGCGCTGACCAAAAGCTTATTTTTCATTCTCTCTCCCTTACGCGCTTTTTCCAGTATACCTCACCCGTCGGCCACGGCGGTGGGGTGAAAATAAGGATTGTGTTCCACAGGCGGGATCGCTATTCTGACGTGCCTTGTGCTGTCCGTCTCGTCCAGACATAAGGAACCTGCTATGAAAACTCCTTTACGCCTCGCCCTTGTCGGCGATTATCACCCCGATATTGTTGCCCATCAGGCCATTCCCCTGGCGATAGACGATGCCGCCGCCGTGCTGGAGCAGCCGGTGAAATATGACTGGCTCGCCACCCCGTCGATCGCCTCCGGCGAGGCGCTGGCGGAGTACGATGCCATCTGGGTCGTTCCCGGCAGCCCGTATCGTCACCCGGAAGGCGCGTTTACCGCGATCCGCTATGCCCGGGAAAACAGCATTCCTTTCCTCGGCACCTGCGGCGGCTTTCAGCACGCGGTGATTGAATACGCCCGCAACGTGCTCGGCTGGCAGGACGCCGGACATGCGGAAACCGACAGCGAAGGGTGGATGGTGATCGCTCCCCTCAGCTGCTCGCTGGTGGAGACCTCTGCCGTCGTCGAGCTGCGGGCGAATACGCTGATTGCCCGCGCCTATGGCCGGGAGAGCATTGAAGAGGGCTACCACTGCCGGTACGGCGTGAGCAGCGCGTTTGCGGCGGAGCTGGAGCAGGGCGATCTGCGCGTCACCGGCTGGGATGAAGAGGGTGAGATCCGCGCCGTCGAGCTGGTGACGCACCCGTTTTTTGTCGCCACCTTGTTCCAGCATGAGCGTCACGCGCTGGACGGGCGTCCCGCGCCGCTGGTGCAGGCGTTTCTCCGCGCCGCGGCACAATAATTCCACCGGCAGCGGGCGCTGCCGGTCATCTTCAGGGGTGAATTTCCCGGTCACGTCCGGCGAGCGCGCCGCAGACCGCCATCACCAGCGAAATCAGCGCCACCGCCAGCAGCGGAATATGCCAGTCGCCATTGGCATCATGGATCCTGCCCATCAGCGGCGGCCCGCAGGCGGCCAGCAGATAGCCGACGCTCTGCGCCATCCCTGACAGCGCCGCGGCCTGATGCGCCGAGCTGGCGCGCAGGCCGATAAACGTCAGGCCGAGGATCATGGTGGCTCCGGAGCCAAAGCCGAACAGCAGCGTCCAGCCGATCGCCAGCTCAGGCAACAGCCACAGCCCGGCGGCGCTGATGGCGCACATCAGGGCGACCAGCACCGCGATCCCGCGCTGGTCGCGCAGCCGATGCAGGATCAGCGGTATCGCCAGGCCGGGCGCGGCGGTCGCCAGCTGCAGCAGACCATGCAGCGAGCCGGCCTGCGCTTCGCTATAGCCCATACTCTGCAGAATCGACGGCAGCCAGCCGATAATCACGTAATAGACCAGCGAGTTGATGCCGAGGAACAGCGTCACCTGCCAGGCCAGCGCCGACCGCCAGATCCCCCGGTTATGCATAGCGCCTGAGCCGGTCAATGGCGTCTCCGCCCGGCGCCGGGACTGCGGCAGCCAGCTGAGGAGCGCCAGTAGCGGGAAGACCATCAGCAGCAGCAGCGCCCCGCGCCAGCCGAATCCGGCCATCGCCACGGGGACCACCAGCGCCGAACCAAGCGCCGCCGCGCCGCCCATCGTCAGAGAATAGGCGCCGGTCATCCGCGCGACATGTTGCGAGAAATCCCGTTTAATCAGCCCGGGCAGCAGCACGTTACCCAGCGCAATGCCGCAGCCGATTACCGCCGTGCCGATAAACAGCAGCGCAGCGGAGGGCAGGGAGCGCAGGGCAATGCCGGCGCAGATCAGCAGCATCGCCAGCAGCAGGCTGCGTTCCATACCGAACCGGCGGGCAACCCCTGCCGCCAGCGGCGAGACAAGGCCAAAGGCCAGCAGCGGCAGGGTAGTGAGCAGCCCGGTCTGCGCGGTGGTCAGGCCATAGTCGCTACGAATCGCGTCCAGCAGCGGCGCCGCGCCGGTAAAGACCACGCGCAGGGTGGTGGCGATGAGCAGGATACCGGCAATCAGCAGCGCGGGGCGGCGGCCGGTAGAGGAGATCACAGAAGACATATCATTCTCAAGGTAACTAACGAGGGGGGTTACGATAGCGGCTTTGTCCCTCGTTTAAATCAAGCTAAAATGATAGATTATCGCTAATATCGGACAATATGATGATTGGACTGGGGCTGGATGGCTATGAACCGGACAGTGGCCACGAATCGGCCATTGCCTTTCGTATCCGGGTGGTGGAGGCGGAGCAGTTTATTCCGGCGCATTCCCACCGTAAGGGGCAGCTGATCCTTGCCCTGCACGGCGCCTTGACCTGCGAGGTGGAGAACGCAATGTGGATGGTGCCGCCGCAGTATGCGGTGTGGGTTCCGGGGCAGCTGTCCCACAGTAACCGCGCTACCCCCGGCGCCCAGGTATGCTTCCTGTTCATCGAGCCGGGCGCCGCGCCGATGCCGGATCGCTGCTGTACGTTAAAGATTTCCCCGCTGGTGCGAGAGCTGATCCTTACTCTGGCGGAGCGCGGCGGAGAGTCGCTGGCCGCCCCCGCCACGGCCCGGCTGGTGCAGGTTCTGTTTGATGAGCTGCCCCGCCAGCCGCAGGAGCACCTGCAGCTGCCGGTATCAAACCACCCGAAAATTCGTCAAATGGTGACGATGATGGCTGAGGATCCGGCGCGCTGGCAGACCCTGAGCCAGTGGGCGGCGGTGTTTGCGATGAGCGAGCGGAATCTGGCCCGCCTGGTAGTGCGCGAAACGGGGCTGAGCTTTCGCCGCTGGCGCCATCAGCTGCAGCTGATCCTCGCGCTGCAGCTGCTGATCCGCGGGCAGACGGTGCAGCAGACGGCTCAGGCGCTGGGCTACGATTCCACCACCGCCTTCATCACCATGTTTAAAAAAGGGCTCGGGCAGACACCGGGCCGCTATCACGGTAGCCTGGCTACGACTTCCCAATAAACAATGAGATGATCCCGGCGGCAATCAGCGGCCCGACCGGGACGCCGCGAAACAGGGCGACGCCGAGTACTGTACCGACCAGCAGCCCGGCCACCAGATGCGGCTGGGAGCCCATCAGGGAGACGCCGCGCCCGCCGAGCCACGAAACAAACACCCCGACCGCAATCGCCAGCAGCGATTTCCAGTTCATAAAGGAGTGGATCAGCGTCGAGGGCGGCAGCGTGCCGCTGGCGATAGGCGCCATCACGCCGATGGTCAGAATAATGATCCCGACTGTCAGTCCCTGTTTCTCAACCCAGGGAAAGAAGGCGTTCAGCGGCGTGACGCGCACGATAATCAGCACGAGGATGGAGATCGCCACGGTGGTGTTATGACTGATAAAGCCGAGCGCCGCCAGACCCAGCAGGATCAACAGGGTGGTATCAAACATGTACAGAGGTCCTTGCCAAAATAAGAATGCCAAAAATATCCCGCTTACTCTACGCATCGTGGCGTGAATAAACAGGATTTTTACGCCATGCGGCGGAAATCTGGGCGGATGCCCGGTTAGCTAAGACGGCGAAAGGTCGCGATCTCTGGTCGGGCGATATGTAAATAGTCTTCGGTGTCGAGAATGATCGACCGGTCCAGGCGCCCGGCGTTAAAGGCGATTTGTGGAAAGCGTTCAAACAGCAGCGGGTCCGCCACCAGCCGCAGCGCCGGATGGAAACTGAAGGGGGGAATGGCGCCGAACACGCAGGCGGTGAGGGCATCCACCTCCGCCGGGCTGGCCAGCGAGGCTTTGCTGCCGCCGATATGCCGGGCCAGGCTGGCGAGGTCGGCCTGCCGATCGGCGGCGAGGATCGCCAGCACATGCTGGTTGACGCCGTTTCCTTTCACTTTACAGACTAACGCTTTCGCGCCCTGGCCAAGCGCGGTGCCGCGGATTGCCGAGACGGCTTCGCACTGACCGACCGCCTCGTGCGCCATCACCCGGTAGCGGGCCCGGTGCTCGTCGAGCAGCGCGCACAGCCGCTGGTGGATATTACCTTCTACTGCTTCAAGCATAGCGTCCTCCTGACATCATAAAGCAGCCAGCTTAGCGCTGTTGCGCCGGCCTGCCAACGGTGGGCAGGGAAATTCACCATTCGCTCATTATTACTTCACAGTGCTGTGGTGCAATCCCGCAGGCGCAGATGAGTTTTGTAAATAAAAAAAAGAATGATTTTCATTTTCAATCGAACTTTTTTTATTTCGCTCAGTCTCTATCGGACGACACAGAATATTAATAATTGCCGTAATGAGGTTAGGATGATGCACGATGCAACCATGCAGGGTTCCCCACGCAAGAAATTTAATAAAATAAGGGAGCTCAACAGACGGCGGAATTACTTTACTAAGAAAGTACGTAATGCCCTGCGGGTGGGGGTGGCGAAAGCGCTCTGGGATCGCCGACGCCGTCAGCCGGTAGATTTGTCGTCTGCGAAAACCGTCCTGTTGATGCGCAATGAGGGGGCGGTCGGCGATGTAGTGGTGGATTCCGCGCTGGTGAAATGCCTGCATCAGTCAGGCTATATCGTTGATTTTTTGCTGACGACCTCTAACAGCCAGGTGATGCGTTATAACCCGCGGATCCGCCATATTTATGAAGCTGATCCGGTCACGTCCGCCGATTTTTTGCGTAAATTTAATCATAACGTTCCTCGCGACGTTATTAATGAACTGGCTAATAATAAGTACGATATTATTATTGACCCTTCGCTGTTCGATATTCCCGTGCATCGCCTGCGGCTTTTCCGACAAATAAAAGCCAAATCAGTGCTCGGGTTTAATAAATGGCCATCGATTAAGCACTACTCCCACTCTTTTGATTTTGACTGCCAGCGCTGGCACGTGACGAAAACGTTCGAGCTGATCGCCGATTATCTCCAACTGGACACCCGCGGGCTGGACGCTTACGACCTGGCGGTGCCCGGGCCGATTATGCAGGAGGTGGCGCAGTATCTGGCGTCGCTAAGCGGAAAAGCGGTGGTGATTAATATTTTTGCCGGCCATGCCGACCGCAGTCTCTCGCAGACGCAGCTGGCGGAACTGCTCGACAAACTGCTGGCCCGCCATCCGGGGAGCGCGGTTATTCTGCTCGATCACCGGCGCGAGATCCGCATCCCGCTGCCGCCGGAGGTGGTGATTAACCCATTTAACACGTTACACCATGCGATGGCGCTGATCGCCCAGGCGGAGCTGATTATCTCCCCGGACACCTCGGTGGTGCACATGGCGGCGGCGTGGAACAAACCGCTGATCGCGGTCTATAAGGACGTTCTGCTTAATAACCGGCTGTGGGCCCCGGGCTATGACAACGCCAGGCAGATCATTGTTAAATGCGGGAAGGTCCATCAGCATCGCGGGCTAGTGGATAGAATTATAGCGGCGCTACCGGAGACGCTGTGAGGCGATGAGGGAAGACAGGTAGGGCTCACCTGCTGGCCGTATGCAAGAGCCAGCAGGTGAGCGAAGGTTGCATTGCCAGTCTGCAACCGCCGCTATTGTACTGTTGCCCGCGGCTCTGCCACATCCGGGAAAGCTCTTAAAGAGGTGGTCGCCGCGACTGACGGGCGGGATCACTCTTCAGTGAGCCACATATCCGCCTCTTCAAACATCTCCTGCACCGTGCGGCTGATCAGCTCTTTTTCATGCTTGCTGGCGTCGGTGTTGATCGCCGGCAGCGTCATCATCGGCTTCACCCGCACTTCCGCCTCCGGGAAAATGCGCTGCATGCGTTTGGTCAGCTCGTTAAGAATGGCCTCTCTGGCGCCCGGCAGCCCGGCAAAATTGCGCTTGTCATAAATCAGTTCCACAAACATCTTCTGTCCTCTGTATGCTGATCGCGGGCGATAGTTTTACTGTATTAATGTACAGTGTCAAGCGAATGCCGCGGCGCTGCGCATCTACCACCTCGCGCGGCGGGCGGGCTGCGCGCAAAAGCAGCAAACGGTTCGCTGGCGCTGAAGAAGACCCCTATTGACATCAAGGAGTTATTTCAGTGCTGGCGATTGATAGCTGGAGCCGATATTGACCGGTAAAATTGGCAAAACTACTGTATATATATTCAGTATTGTGTGGTGGGTTGAAAAATGAACGTTTACACGCCGGTTGAGCTACGTCAGATTGTCTCCTTTCCCTTTTTTGCCGACCTGGTGCAGTGCGGCTTTCCCAGCCCGGCTCAGGACTATGTTGAGAAGCGAATCGACCTCAACGAGCTGCTGGTGCAGCATCCCAGCGCGACCTATTTTGTCAAAGCCGCTGGCGACAGCATGATCGATGCCGGCATTGACGAAGGCGATTTGCTGGTGGTGGACAGCGCGCGTAAAGCGGAGCATGGCGATATCGTGATTGCCGCCGTCGGCGGCGAGTTTACGGTAAAGAAGCTGCAGCTTCTGCCGCGGGTGCAGCTTAACCCGATGAACCCGGCCTATTCGCCCATCGTGGTCGGCCGCGAGGAGACGCTCGATATTTTCGGCGTCGTAACCTACATCATCAAGGCGGCGGGCTGATCATGTTCGCGCATTGTGATGTGAACGCCTTCTATGCCAGCTGTCAGACCGCCTTCCGGCCAGACCTGAAGGGGCGGCCGGTGGTGGTGCTGTCGAACAACGACGGCTGCGTGATCGCCCGCTCGGCGGAGGCGAAGCCGTTTGTGAAAATGGGCGAACCCTACTTTAAGCAGAAGGCTGCGTTTCTTCGCCACGGCGTCGTGGCGTTTAGCAGTAATTATGAGCTGTATGCCGACATGTCCAGCCGGGTCATGGCCACCCTGGAAGAGCTCACCCCGCGCTGCGAAATTTACAGTATCGATGAGGCCTTTTGCGATGTCAGCGGTGTGCGTCATTGCAGAGATCTGACCGATTTTGGCCGCGAAATCCGCGCCACGGTGCTGCAGCGTACCCATCTGACGCTGGGCGTTGGCATCGCCCAGACCAAAACCCTGGCGAAGCTGGCCAACCACGCGGCGAAGCAGTGGCCGCGGCAGACGGGCGGGGTAGTGGACTTGTCCTGCCCGCAGCGGCAGCGAAAGCTGATGGCGCTGCTGCCGGTGAGCGAGGTCTGAGGCATCGGGCGGCGGATCGGCAAAAAGCTTGAAGCGATGGGGATCGGCACGGTACTCCAGCTGGCGGAGAGCGATATCCGCTTTATCCGCAAGCACTTCACGGTGGTGCTCGAACGAACGGTACGGGAGCTGCGCGGCGAGCCTTGCCTGGCGCTGGAGGAATTTGCCCCCGCTAAGCAGGAAATTATCTGCAGCCGCTCGTTCGGGGATCGGATTACGGCCTATGAGGATATGCGCCAGGCGATCTGCAGCTATGCCGCGCGGGCAGCAGAAAAGCTGCGCGGTGAGCATCAGTACTGCCGGTTCGTCTCCGCCTTTGTCAAAACCAGCCCCTTCGCGCTGAATGAACCCTATTACGGCAACAGCGCCTCGCTAAAGCTGCTGACGCCGACCCAGGACTCCCGGGATATTATCGCCGCGGCGACGAGCTGTCTGGATGCCATCTGGAAAGCGGGGCATCGCTATCAGAAGGCCGGCGTGATGCTCGGCGATTTCTACAGCCAGGGCGTCGCCCAGCTGAATCTGTTCGACGAGCTTGCTCCGCGGCACAACAGCGCCAGACTGATGCAGGTTCTCGATCAGCTGAATGCGAAAAACGGCAGGGGGGCGCTCTATTTTGCCGGCCAGGGGATCCAGCAGCAGTGGCAGATGAAGCGAGAGATGCTCTCGCCGCGCTACACCACGCGATACAGCGACCTGCTCCGCGTCAGATAACGCGCGCTATCCCTGCACCGCGGCCGGAAAAACCGCCGCCAGCCAGTCAATAAAGACGCGGAGCCGGGGCGGGACGTGCCGGTGCCGGGCATAGACAACGTGAAAAGGATAGGGGGCCGGGCGCCAGGCGCTGAGGATCTCCACCAGTTCGCCGCTCGCCAGCGCCGGTTTCAGCGAATAGGTAAAGGTCTGCACAATGCCTAAGCCCGCCTCGCCGGCGGCAATATGCGCGTTGCTCTCATTGATGCCGAGATGGGGCTCTGTCTTCAGCTCGGTGCTGACGCCGTGACGCGTAAAGCGAAACGGAAACGCTCTGCCGCTGGCCGGCGACAGATAGCTGATGAGCCGGTGGCCATGATGTAGTTCATCCGGCGAGGCGGGGGTGCCGTAGCGCTGAAGATAGCCCGGGGTGGCGCAGGTGACCAGCGTCGCCTCGCCGATTTTACGGGCGATCAGCGTCGAGTCTTCCATCGGACCGCCGCGGATGGCGCAGTCAATATTGCCGCTGATGAGGTCCGCGGGCTTATCGGCCACCTGCAAATCGATACGGATATCCGGCCAGGAGGTCATAAAGTCCGCCAGCAGCGGGATCAGCACATCGCACGCGGTCGACCCGCCGATGGCGATCCGTAGATGGCCCTTCGGCTTATTGCGGGCGGTATTGAAAGACGCGTCGATCTCTTCCAGGTCTTCCAGCAGACAGCGGGCTTTTTCATAGTACTCCCGTCCTTCCGGCGTCACGGTAATACGCCGCGTGGTGCGCTGCAGGAGGGAAACCCCAAGATGCGCTTCCAGTTGCTGAATGGTTTTGCTGAGGGTGGCGTTGGGCATATTCAGCGAGTCCGCGGCGCGGGTAAAGCTGCCGGCTTCGACAACGCGAGTGAAGGCTTTGAGAGCTGAAAACCGGTCCATTATTCGCTTTATCCTGGTTACTGGAGGTCATTATCCACCGAGGGGAAGAGTGTTTTTCAGATTAGGCCATTTTTCCGCCTCGCCGGGACGATTACAGTGCTTTCCATACCCGGCGGGGCGCGTTCGCGAGCCTGGCCTGTTTATACTCTAACCAAGGAAATGCACCATGAGCAAAAAACTTGCGGATAAAGTGGCGTTAGTCACCGGCGGCAGCGCCGGGATTGGCCTGGCGTCGGCGAAAGCACTGGCGGAGCAGGGCGCGAAGGTGTACATCACCGGCCGCCGTCAGGAGGAGCTGGATGCGGCGGTAAGATTCATCGGGCCCGCCGCCCGCGGGATCCGCGCCGACGCCGCCGTGTTAAGCGACCTTGACGCGGTATTTGCGACCATTGCCGAAGAGTCCGGCCGGATGGATGTGCTGTTCGCCAATGCCGGCGGCGGAGACATGCTGCCGCTGAGCGCCATCACCGAAGCGCACGTCGACCGGATTTTCGCCACCAACGTGCGCGGGGTGGTGTTCACCGTGCAAAAAGCGCTGCCGCTGCTCGCCGATGGCGCCTCGGTGATTTTGACCGGCTCTACGGCGGCGGTAAAAGGGACGGCTAACTTCAGCATCTATAGCGCCAGTAAGGCCGCGGTACGCAGCCTGGCGCGCTCCTGGGCGCTGGAGGTTAGCGACCGCGGGATCCGCATCAATGTGGTCAGCCCGGGGCCGGTACGTACCCCGGGTCTGGGAGGGCTGGTGGCGGAGGCGGACCGCCAGGGCTTGTTCGATGCTCTGGCGGCCGGCGTACCGCTCGGGCGGCTGGGCGAGCCGGAGGAGATTGGCCGGACGGTGGTATTTTTAGCGTCGGATGAGTCGAGCTTTATTAACGCCGCGGAGATCTATGTCGACGGCGGGCTGGCGCAAATCTAAGCGCCTGCCGTCGCCGCACCGATCTGACCGGGCAGAGGCGCTTTCAGCAGGGCGATCAGCAGCGTACTGCCCACCATGATCCCCGCCGCCAGCCACACCATTTCAGACAGGCCAGCTGAGGCGATCAGCTGGCCGCCGACAAACGCCCCGGTGCCGATGGCGGCATTAAAAATGGCCACGTAAATGGCTGACGCCGGCTGGGCGACCGCGCCCGCGCTGCGCAGCAGCCAGGTCTGTAAGCCGACGAACACAATCGCGATGCCGGTGCCCCACAGGGCTAACAGTAGCCCGCTAAAACAGAACGGCAGTGGCGCAAGACGGGCGGCGCCAAGGAGCGCCAGCGCGCCCCCGCTCAGCAGCAGCGCAGCGAAAATCAGCCCCTTCAGATGACGATCGATAAGCTTACCCGCGATAACGTTACCCAGCAGCCCGGAAACCCCTGACAGCAGCAGCAGGCCGGAGAGGGCGGTCGCCGGGACTCCCTGCAGATTTATCAGCAGCGGTTCAATGTAGGTGAAGGCGGCAAAGTGAGCGGTAATGATGCAGGCCGTGGCGCCATACAGGCCACCGAGCAGCGGATTGCGGAAGATATCGCGATAAACACGCAGCCTGACGGGGGCAGGGGCGGCCAGCGGGGGCAGCGTCGAGCACAGCACAGCAGCGGCGGCTAGTGACAGCAAGGCCATCGACATAAACGCGAGTCGCCAGCCCGCCAGGGTGGCGATAAAGCTCGCCAGCGGCACCCCCACTACGCTTGCCGCTGACACGCCGCCAAAAATGATCGCCGTGGCCAGCCCCAGCCGGTGCGGCGGCACCAGCTGCGCGGCGACAATGCCAATTAAGGCCCAGAAGGCGCCATGCGCCAGGGCGCCAATCATGCGGGCGCTCATCAGGGCGAACATCGAATAAGACCGGGTTGCGGCGAGGCAGGAAAGCGCGAGGATCAGCATCAGCCCGACCAGCAGCGCCTTGCGGGAAATACGCGTCGGCATTGCGCCGGAAAGCAGAGCCGCCAGGGCGCCTACCCATCCATAGGCGGTGACGGCGAGGCCCACGCCGGATTCCGTCTGGTGAAAATCCGCCGCCAGGGCGCTGAGCATGCCCACCGGCGCCAGTTCGCTGGTGACGATCGAAAAGGCGCAGATCCCGAGCGCAACGACGGCAATCCAGACGCGCGCCGGCGCCGGGTGGAGGGGTAAAGCAATCTCTTTCATATCAGGCGTATCCTTAGGAAAGGAGCGTTCCGCGCGGTGCACGGACGTTCAGGTGAGGAGAGAGCAGGCGATCGGATGGCCTGGTTGTCTCCGCGAATGGCGTGCAGTATCATCCCTGCGAAACTGATAAAAAAGAGCGGAAAACGGAGAGCCGTTTTCCATACATGGAAAATAGATGACCGCAGAATTCCACTGGGATGATGCTCGCATATTCCTCGCCATCGCCCGGGCGGGAACGCTGAGCGGCGCCGCCGACAAGATGAACATGGGGATTGCCACGGTCTCCCGCCGGCTGGATCGGCTGGAGCAGGCGTTGAACGTTCCGCTCTTCAGCCGCCATCAGAGCGGCTACCGCCTGACCGACGATGGCGAAGCCCTGCTCGCGCGGGCGGAGGCGCTGGAATACGCTGGCCTGGCGTTCGGCGAAGCGGCGCAACTGCAGGGGCATGTCGCCGGGGTTGTTCGCCTGGCCACCTCGGATAACCTGGCCACGCATTTTATTCTGCCCTCCCTGAAAGGGCTCCTGGACCATTATCCCGAGCTGCGGGTGGAGGTGCTGAGCGGCGTGCAGCCGGTGAACCTGCACCGTCGGGATGCCGATCTGGCGATCCGCATGGTCAAGCCTGAGGCCGGGCATCTGACGTTAAAGCGGCTGGGGACGGTGGGGTTTGGCGTCTATGGCGCCGCCGACTGTCTGGCCGGCGCGGACGGCCTGTCGCTGAGCGAGGCGGACTTTGTGGGGTGGACGGAAACTCACCAGCACCTGCCGGCCGCCCAATGGATCACGCGCACCCTGCGCGGCCGGCCGTGTAAAGTCGAAGCCAATACGCTCGTGGCCCAGGTTTCCGCAGTATCCGCGGGCCTCGGATTGGGCGTCCTGCCGCACTTTATGGCGCGGGCCAGCGGCCTGCAGTGCCTGCAGCCGGAGATCGGCGCGGATCAGACCCTCTGGCTGGTGATGCATTCTGACCTGGCCGGATCCAGACGCGTGCGGGTTCTCGCCGACCATCTCATCGCTCTCTTTGCGGACCATCAAGATCGGCTGGCGATGCCCTGAAGGGGCGCGGCTTGGGCGTGTATCGATAAGACTGCCCGAGGCTGACGAGCCACGATTTTCTCCGCGCCAGCTAACAGTGATACTCGCCGCGCAATATTCGGCCCAATGCTGCCCCGCAGTCGGAAATACTGCAGAGTGAGAGGATATCCCCGTCCGGCAAAATAATTTTGTGTTGTTGCCAGCGCGACATTGTTGCGCTCCCCCAGAAATGCCTGTCGATGTTAGGGTGAGACGTTTATCACCACAGGAGAACGCAAATGATTGTCAGGACCTGGCACGGCTGTGTGCCATTGCAACATGCTGAGGGGTTTGCCCGCCACCTCGAGCGGACCGGCGTGGAACACGCTCAGAGCATCGCCGGCAACCGGGGGGCGCTGGTGCGCCAGGAAAACCAGGGCGAATGGGCGCATTTCTTTCTTGCCACCTACTGGCAGGATCTCGCGGCGGTCAAAGCCTTCGCTGGCGAAGACTATCACGTCGCGGTCACCTATCCGGACGACGAAGCATTCGAACTCCTCTCCGACCCCTATGTGTTTCAGCATGAAGTCGAGGTCGTGTCGCCGCTGTAGGCTGATGACCGGGCAGGTGGAAGATTGGCCAGCAGCAGGCGGTTGCTGGCCGCGTGAGAGCGACGTCTACCTTGTATGGGCAGCCAGCCGCCGCTGGGTGAACGTGGCATGATGGGAACACTCAGCGCGTGAGGGCCGCGACAATGGAGGCTTCCATTTTCTCCGGCGTCGTGAACGGCGCAAAACGCGTGAGGGGTGTGCCGTCGCGACCGATGAGGAACTTGGTGAAATTCCACTTGATCCGTCCGCCGAGCACGCCGGGCAACGCTTGTTTCAGATAACGAAACAGCGGGTGTGCGGCGGGGCCGTTGACGTCCACTTTCTCAAACATCGGGAAGCTCACGCCGTAGTTAACGTGACAAGTCTGCTCGATTTCATCCGCACCGCCGGGTTCCTGCTTACCAAACTGGTTGCACGGGAAACCAAGCATTACCAGCCCCTGAGCCGCGTACTTTTTGTAGAGCGCTTCCAGGCCAGCGTATTGCGGTGTGAAGCCACAATGGCTGGCCGTATTCACCACCAGAACCACCTTGCCAGCATAGTCAGCCATGGAGAGGGGCTGGCCGCGCAGGCGGGTAGCCGTCAATTGATAAAAAGGGGTCATAGCAGGCTCCTGAGAGTAGAAACAGTTCAACGCTGACGATCGCGCGAATGTTTGAAGCAGATTAGGCAGTTATGATACACAGGGTTAGGGATTTGTACCTGGAGTGTTAAAAAAACGCCAGATGTCATAGAGAAAATCGCGAACAGGAACGGCTGAAAATGATGAAATATGTCTTATCGCTGGTGGTGGTGGCGATACTCGCAGGATGTACCAGCACGCCAAACTTGCCGCCTCGGGATACCATTGTGGCGATGAAACCCACAGAGTCCGGTATTGTCGCCAGCTCAGCGAAATACAGTTACCGCTTTGTCCGTGACGGTGTGCCTCAGGAATATCAGCGTTATAAGACCTTTTATGAACGCTTTCACCAACAGGCTTCCGGCGTGCGGGTTAACTTTGTCGTGGTACAACATGAGGTGACGGCGGAATATCTGGTGGTGATGGATCAGCGCAAACTGGATGCCGGGCAGCATAGCGAGCTGGTGAATCAGTATCATGCGGTGCAAATTGATAACGATCGCCTCGGGGTGTTGTTTAAAGCGACAGGATTTCGGACTGCATCGGACGCGTCAGATCTGGCCGCCGCCTACCAGTTAGCGCACCCCGTTGTGGTATCAATCAATGATAAGACCAAAACGATTAGCTCGCTTGGCGCCGTTGCCCTGGCCCCGTTGTTTCCGTTTTACATGATGTATGGATGTGCCACCGGGCCTTGTGTCTGAGGAAAACAGCCAGCAAGTCACTCGACTCACTGGCTGAGTATTTAATTAAGCTTCACTTTTAGATGACTGCTTGTGAAACAGTTCGCGGAATACCGGGTAGATATCCTCCTGGTCGCGAATATGCTGCATGGCGAAATTATCAAAGGTCGCCTGCAGGTGTTCATACTCGCGCCACAGGGTCTGATGCGCCCGGCGGGTAATTTCGATATAGCTGTAATAACGCACCACCGGCAGAATTTTCTTCGCCAGCAGTTCGTGGCACAGCGGGGAGTCATCGGCCCAGTTGTCGCCATCCGACGCCTGGGCGGCGTAGATGTTCCACTGCGCCGGGTCATAGCGGGCCTGCACTACTTCATCCATCAGCTTCAGGGCGCTGGAGACAATGGTGCCGCCGGTTTCCTGAGAATAGAAGAATTCGTGCTCATCCACCTCTTTTGCCTGGGTATGGTGGCGGATATAGACCACGTCGACGTTTTTATAAGTCCGGCTGAGGAACAGATACAGCAGGATATAAAAGCGCTTGGCCATGTCTTTGGTGGCCTGGTCCATCGAGCCTGAGACGTCCATCAGACAGAACATCACCGCCTGGCTGGAAGGCTCCGGCCGTTTTTCGTAATTTTTGTAGCGTAAGTCAAAGGTGTCGATAAACGGCACCCGCTCTATTTTAGCCCGCAGTTCGGCAATCTCTTTGCGCAGGCGCTCCTCCTCCAGCAGCTGCACCGGTTCGCTGCGGCTGATGGCTTCCAGATCCTCCTCCAGGGCGCGCAGTTCACGACGCTTGCCGGCGGTCATCGCCATACGGCGGGCCAGCGAGTTCTGCAGTGAACGTACCACGCTGATGTTGGCTGGCACCCCATTGGAGGTAAAACCCGCGCGATGGGTTTTAAACTCATTCAGCTGCCGGTGCTGGTTTTTCTTCAGGTTCGGCAGGGCCAGATCTTCAAATAACAGATCCAGGTATTCATCTTTCGAGATCTGGAAGACAAACTCATCCTTTCCTTCACCATCGGCGCTGGCTTGCCCCTGACCGCTACCGCCGCCGCCGCCACCGCCCTGCGGGCGCTCAATGCGGTCGTTTTGCACAAAATGGTCGTTGCCCGGGTGGACGCGGTTGCGCAGGCCGCCGCGACCCTGATGAAACATCGGCTCGTTGATATCGTCCGTCGGGATCGAGACGGATTCTCCGCTCTCAATATCGGTCACCGAGCGCTTGTTGATGGCCTCGGAGATCGACTGTTTAATCTGCGCCTTATAACGGCGCAAAAAGCGCTGGCGGTTGACGGCGCTTTTGTTTTTCCCGTTCAGGCGTCGGTCTATGAACCAGGTCATATGCCCTCCTGTACTGCATTAGCCAACTTTACTTATCATCATTCAGCTGCAGTTGACCCGGCGGCGTGCCGCCGGGTTGGACGCATCAGGACGATTTACGAACCCGCAGGTACCACTCGCACAGCAGGCGAACCTGTTTGCGGGTGTAGCCTTTCTCCATCATGCGGTCGACAAAGTCGTCATGTTTTTTCTGCTCATCGGTTGAGGTTTTGGCATTAAACGAAATGACCGGCAACAGCTCTTCGGTATTGGAGAACATTTTCTTCTCAATAACCGTGCGCAGTTTCTCATAGCTGGTCCAGTTCGGATTACGTCCGCTGTTGTTGGCTCTCGCACGCAGCACAAAGTTGACGATTTCGTTACGGAAGTCTTTCGGGTTGCTAATCCCGGCTGGCTTCTCAATTTTCTCCAGCTCGGCATTCAACGATTCACGGTCAAACAGCTGCCCGGTGTCCGGATCGCGGTATTCCTGATCCTGGATCCAGAAGTCAGCGTAGGTGACATAGCGATCGAAAATGTTCTGCCCATACTCGGAGTAGGATTCCAGATAAGCGGTCTGGATCTCTTTGCCGATAAACTCGGCGTATTTCGGGATCAGATAGCCTTTGAGGAATTCCAGATAGCGCTCGGCCTGCTCCTGTGGGAACTGTTCGCGCTCAATCTGCTGCTCCAGCACATAGAACAGATGCACCGGGTTAGCGGCCACCTCGACGTGGTCGAAGTTAAATACCCGAGACAGGATCTTAAAGGCAAAGCGGGTGGAGAGCCCGTTCATCCCTTCATCAACCCCGGCGTAATCGCGATACTCCTGATAGGACTTCGCTTTCGGGTCGGTATCTTTCAGACTTTCGCCGTCATAGACCCGCATCTTCGAGTAGATGCTCGAGTTTTCCGGCTCTTTAAGGCGCGACAGAATCGAAAAGCGCGCCAGCGTTTCCAGGGTGCCCGGGGCGCAGGGCGCATGGGTCAGCTCACTGTTGTTGAGCAGTTTTTCATAGATGCGGATCTCTTCGGAGATACGCAGGCAATAAGGCACCTTGACGATATAGACGCGGTCGAGGAAGGCCTCATTGTTCTTGTTATTACGGAAGGTCACCCATTCCGATTCGTTGGAGTGAGCAAGGATGATCCCGTTAAACGGCAGGGCGGAGATCCCTTCGGTGCCGTTATAGTTACCTTCCTGGGTGGCGGTCAGCAGCGGATGCAGCACCTTAATCGGCGCTTTAAACATCTCGACGAACTCCATAATCCCCTGGTTGGCGCGGCACAGCGCACCGGAGTAGCCGTAGGCGTCCGGGTCGTTCTGCGCATAGTGTTCCAGCTTACGGATATCCACCTTACCGACCAGCGCTGAAATATCCTGGTTGTTTTCATCACCCGGTTCGGTTTTGGCGATGGCAACCTGCTCGAGAATCGATGGCCAGACTTTAACCACGCGGAATTTAGTGATATCGCCGCCAAACTCGTGCAGGCGCTTGGCCGCCCACGGCGACATAATGGTGCCGAGATAGCGGGTCGGGATGCCGTACTCTTTCTGGAGGATCTGCGCATCTTCCTGCGGATTGAACAGGCACAGCGGGTGATCGTTGACCGGACTGCGTTCGCCGTTGGCGCTCAGCACATAGATGGGCACGCGCTGCATCAGCGCTTTCAGCCGTTCAGCCAGCGACGATTTACCACCGCCCACCGGCCCCAGCAGATAGAGGATCTGTTTCTTCTCTTCCAGCCCCTGGGCGGCATGCTTGAGGTAGGAAACGATCTGCTCAATGGCGTCTTCCATACCGTAAAACTCTTCAAATGCCGGATAGCGTGCGATAACCCGGTTTGAAAAGAGACGGGATAGCCGCGGCTCGAGAGCCGTATCAACCATGACGGGTTCACCAATGGCCATCAACAGACGTTCTGCCGCATTGGCATAGGCACTGCGATCTTGCCGGCAGATGGTAAGAAACTCCAGCAGTGTGAACTCTTCGTCCTTGGCAGCTTCGTAGCGCTGGCGATAGTGATCGAATATATTCATGGCATGCCGTCCTTTCGTTTTTTAGCACAGGTTGAGAGCCGTTCATATGAATAGTGGGGGCCCCCGGAAGACATAAGCTGAACATCGCTCTCCTGGTATCCAGCAACCCTTATGCCAGGTTGCGGGTGGGGTAGCGTGAATGTGCCCGGCAATTACACCTTCTAAATTTAAGCGTAGATGCATTTAGAAATCTTGCATGGCGCAGAAAATCAATTTCAATGACATATCAATAACTCATCCTGAACATGACGCTTTTTGATTCGTTGGGACGCAAAGTTGTCATCGGGCTGTCACCGGATGGTAAGAGAAGGGTGGCAAAGTGAACGATTTGTGTCATATCGGGTAAAGAATTTGAGGCATGAGACCTACGACGGTACACTGCACGGGCTGATTATTTGACAACGGGAATATGGATTGTGACTAAAATCAAACTTCTGGCACTCGGCGTGCTGATAGCGACGTCCGCCAGCGCGGCGCATGCCGACGGGAAGTTCACTCTTGGGGCTGGCGTAGGGGTCGTTGAGCATCCGTATAAGCAATATGATGCGGATGTCTATCCGGTGCCGGTCATTAGTTATGAGAGCGAAAACTTCTGGTTCCACGGTCTGGGCGGGGGTTACTACCTGTGGAATGACACCAACGATAAACTGTCGATTACGGCCTACTGGTCGCCAATGTACTTCAAGCCGGGCGACAGCGACAGCGAGCAGATGCGTCGACTGGATAAACGTAAATCGACCGTGATGGCCGGTCTTTCTTATGTCCACAACACGCCCTATGGCTTCCTGCGCACGACGATTGCCGGCGATACGCTGGATAACAGCAACGGTATTAACTGGGATCTCGCCTGGCTGTACCGTTACACCAACGGTAACCTGACGCTGACGCCGGGTATTGGCGTGGAGTGGAACAGCGACAATCAGAACGAATACTACTATGGCGTCTCCCGGCACGAGTCGCGCCGCAGCGGCATGCGCAGCTATGACCCGGACAGTAGCTGGAACCCGTATCTGGAACTGTCGGCTAACTATCGCTTCCTTGGTGACTGGAGCGTTTACGGCGTGGCGCGCTACACGCGTCTGTCGGATGAAATTACCGACAGTCCGATGGTGGATAAATCCTGGAGCGGTCTGATCTCCACCGGGATCACCTACACCTTCTGATTGTGCATTCTTACAGTGCGCTTCATGCATCAAAACAGGGCCTTGCGCCCTGTTTTGCTTTATGGTGGTGCATACGGTTAAGGAGGAGAAGATGGTGAAAAAAACAGTACGCTTCGGCGAGCAGGCGGCAGTGCCGGCC
Source organism: Klebsiella pneumoniae (assembly GCF_000742135.1). GTDB lineage: Bacteria > Pseudomonadota > Gammaproteobacteria > Enterobacterales > Enterobacteriaceae > Klebsiella > Klebsiella pneumoniae. Next base: position 1,878,581 of record NZ_KN046818.1, read on the forward strand.
ATCGGGCTGGGCACCTGGTATATGGGCGAACATGCGGCGCAGCGTCAGCAGGAAGTGGCTGCACTGCGGGCGGGCATCGACCATGGACTGACGGTGATCGATACGGCGGAAATGTACGCCGACGGCGGGGCGGAGGAAGTGGTGGGCCAGGCGATCCGCGGTCTGCGCGACCGGGTAGTGCTGGTCTCCAAAGTCTATCCCTGGCATGCCGGCAAAGCGGCGATGCACCGCGCCTGTGAAAACAGCCTGCGCCGGCTGCAGACCGACTATCTCGATATGTATCTCCTGCACTGGCGCGGGGATATCCCGCTGCAGGAGACGGTTGAGGCGATGGAGAAGCTGGTGGCCGAGGGCAAGATCCGCCGCTGGGGCGTCTCTAATCTGGACACCGAGGATATGCAGGCGCTGTGGCGGACGGCGGATGGCGAGCACTGTGCAACCAACCAGGTGCTCTACCATCTCGCATCGCGGGGCATTGAATACGATCTCCTGCCCTGGTGCCAGCAGCACAGTCTGCCGGTGATGGCCTACTGCCCGCTGGCGCAGGCGGGGCGCTTACGCGATGGACTTTTTCAGCATAGCGATATCATTAATATGGCTAACGCGCGGGGGATTACGGTAGCGCAACTGCTGCTCGCTTGGGTGATTCGTCATCAGGGAGTGCTGGCGATCCCGAAAGCGGCCAGTATTGAGCATGTGGTGCAGAATGCCGCAGCGCTCGACATCGTCCTTAGTGGGGAAGAGCTCGCGCAGCTGGACCGTCTCTATCCGCCGCCGCAGCGAAAAACCCGGCTGGATATGGTTTAACCCATCGTTCACGGCAAAGAAAAACAAAAGCCCCGTTACCAACGGGGCTTTTGCTATTAGCGTTTTTTCACGCTGATGGTTTGCGCCAGGCGAGAGGGCGTCTCTTCGCTGGCTTTCTGCGGCTGGGTTACGCAGCAGGTTTCGACGCAAACGAAGGTTTTGTAGCCATCGTCCGGCATATCGCCCATGCTGACGGACAGCGCCGGGCCCGGGTTCCAGGCCACCACATTGTGCTGATGATGGTGCACCACGTCGATAGTGCGGTTTAGCGCGTCGTCATGGATCACGCTGCAGCTGTCGGCGTTGAGATAGACGCGATCGGTGCGGTCAGGGAAGGTCTGCACGCCGTTGCTCAGAACGCCTTCTTCGGCATTGTTCACTTTATCGATATAGCGCTCGCCAAGACCGCTCACCTTCACCGCCGCGATATCGCCGACGTTGAAATAGCTGTGCAGGGCAGAGGTGGTCTCGAATTCACCGTGGGCTTCCAGCTCGATTTCACAGGTCTTGCCCAGCTTAAAGCGGGCATAGAGGGTGAACTCGTGCGGCCAGAGCTTCATGGTTTCAGCGCTGTGCTGGAGCGCAAAGGTCAACATTACGCCGCTGTCGTCTTCGTCATGACCTTCCAGGGTCCATGGCAGATTGCGGGCAAAGCCGTGCGACGGCAGACCTTGCTGCGCAGAAGGACCAAACCAGGGCCAGCAAATCGGCACGCCGCCGCGCAGGGCGACGCCCTGTTTAAACGGGGTGTTGTTGCTCAGCCACAGAACTTCTTCTTCACCGGCGGGTTTCCAGGAGAGCAGGTGCGCCCCCTGCAGCGCCACAGAGGCTTTCACCTGCGGATGGTCGATGACAATCAGCTCCAGGTCGTCCAGCTGGCGACGGGAGATCACGGGAGAAATGGTTTCATTCACCGGGAGAGCAAAAATTTTATTTATCATTGTGCAATCCTATCTCTGCAGACAAAAAAAAGAGCGACCGAAGTCGCTCTTACAGATTACTTTTTCATCTCAACTTATTTGGAGATGTGGGCAATCAGATCCAGAACTTTGTTGGAGTAGCCGGTTTCGTTGTCGTACCAGGAAACCAGTTTCACGAAGTTGTCGTTCAGTGCGATACCCGCTTTAGCATCGAACACGGAAGTGCAAACTTCGCCGTTGAAGTCGGTAGAAACAACGTCGTCTTCGGTGTAACCCAGAACGCCTTTCATAGCGCCTTCAGAAGCGGCTTTGATGGCTTTCTTGATTTCTTCGTAGGACGCTGCTTTTTCCAGACGAACGGTCAGGTCAACAACAGATACGTTCGGAGTCGGAACGCGGAACGCCATACCGGTCAGTTTGCCGTTTAGTTCTGGCAGTACTTTACCTACTGCTTTAGCAGCGCCGGTAGAGGACGGGATGATGTTTTGAGCTGCGCCGCGGCCGCCGCGCCAGTCTTTGTGAGACGGGCCATCAACGGTTTTCTGAGTAGCGGTGGTAGCGTGGACGGTGGTCATCAGGCCTTCAACGATACCGAAGTTGTCGTTGATAACTTTAGCCAGCGGCGCCAGGCAGTTGGTGGTGCAGGAAGCGTTGGAAACGATGTCCTGGCCAGCGTAAGCGTCGAAGTTAGCGCCGCGAACGAACATCGGAGTGTTGTCTTTGGACGGGCCAGTCAGAACGACTTTTTTCGCGCCAGCGGTGATGTGTTTACGAGCGGTTTCGTCGGTCAGGAAGATACCGGTTGCTTCAGCAACAACGTCAACACCAACTTCGTCCCACTTCAGGTTAGCCGGGTCACGTTCAGCGGTAACACGGATTTTTTTACCGTTAACGACCAGATGACCGTCTTTCACTTCAACGGTACCGTCGAAACGACCGTGAGTGGAGTCATACTTCAGCATGTAAGCCATGTACTCTGCGTCTAACAGGTCGTTGATTGCAACGATCTCGATGTCAGAACGTTTCTGAGCAGCACGGAAAACAATGCGACCGATACGGCCAAAACCGTTGATACCTACTTTGATAGTCATATATTCCACCAGCTATTTGTTAGTGAATAAAAGGTTGCCTGTAAAATTACAAAAACCTTACGCAGCGTCAAGCGGAATCGTGTCAATCATTGCGACAAATCAATCCTGAGCAGACCTTTGCGCGATTGATTTGCCTCACTTTCCCTTTGAGCCCAATTCCATATGGGGGCTGCGCGCGGAATTTTAAAGGGCATTTAAGATAAAAACGTGATTTAAGTCACAATTATCTGGCTGCCTGTGGGCACCGGATAAGTTTAGAACAAAAGTGTACGCTTCATTGTTAATGTTTTGTTAGAATTGGAGCGAAAGTAGTCCATTGCAAAGCGAGATGTAAGCCCATGGCGAATAAACCCACCCCGGAAGAGCTGAAAAATGGCTTGAGCGAAATGCAGTTTTACGTGACGCAGCATCATGGCACCGAACCGCCTTTCACCGGACGGCTGTTGCACAACAAGAAAAATGGCGTGTACCACTGCCTGGTGTGCGATGCGCCGCTGTTTAACTCCCAGACTAAATACGACTCCGGCTGCGGCTGGCCGAGCTTCTACGAGCCGGTAAGCGCGGAGGCCATTCGCTATCTGACCGACAATTCGCACGGCATGCAGCGCATTGAGATCCGTTGCGGAAACTGTGATGCCCATCTCGGCCACGTGTTTCCGGATGGTCCGCAGCCGACCGGCGAGCGCTATTGTGTCAACTCGGCATCGCTGAGCTTCACCGATGAGCAAAATGGCGAGCAAATCAAGGGTTGAAGAAACGATTCAGCAAATTATTCCAGGCGGAGGTGAGCGGAAGATGGATATTGAGCAAATTATCGACAGTATGACGCCGGAAGTGTATCAGCGTCTGGCGACGGCGGTAGAGCTGGGAAAATGGCCGGATGGCGTCGCGCTGACGCCGGAGCAGAAGGAAAATAGCCTGCAGCTGGTGATGCTCTGGCAGGCCCGGTATAACACCGACGCCCAGCACATGACCATCGACACCAGCGGGCAGATGGTAATGAAGAGCAAACAGCAGCTGAAAGAGGATTTTGGCATCGTGCCGAAGCCGATCGCCACCGTTAAACTGCAATAAACCGCCGGCCGGCGGTGAGACGTTCCGGCGTCGGGTAACCGCGCGCCGGATGGCGTCATGTTGAATGACCGCGTCCGGCGGTCAGCCGCTTCGCTTACTTTTTGTTCATCATCGCTTTCAGATCGGCAAACGGGTTGTAGGTGGCCTCGCCGACGCTCTTTTGCGCATCTTCCCCTGCCACCACCGTGGAGCCATACTGATCGGCTTCGGTGTACTTGGAATGTTCGTGATCGTGACAGTACAGGCACAACATCTCCCAGTTGCTGCCATCTTCCGGGTTATTGGAGTGGTCGTGATCGATGTGGTGCACCGTCAGCTCGCGCAGATTGGAGTAGACAAACTCCCGTGAGCAGCGTCCGCACACCCAGGGAAAAAGCTTGAGCGCCTTTTCGCGGTAACCCACTTCCAGACGTGCGTAATTTTTGGGGATATAGGCCATGGCCCCCTGCCTCCTGTCAAACGGTTAAGCTGCGCCAACCCCTGGCGCAGCGGATAACAGGCATCATAACCTATCCCGGGCGGCGCGATATACCTGCATTGCAGGCGATGCTGCCTGCGTCACGCCTCCCGGTGCCGACGATGCGGCGGAACAGCCATGATTAGTGTTTGATCCCCAGCGATTCCGCCAGCTGACGGGCCAGCTGATTCTGGTCATCGGCGCCATATTCCCAGAACATGGCCCCGGCGAGGCCCTTCGCCTTGATATAGTCCGCCTTAATGGCTACCGAGCGCGGGTTCTCATAGGAGAGGGCGAACAGCGGCTTGCCCTCCGCGGACTGCACCGACAGCCACGGAACCTTCGCCTCATCGTCCCAGTGCTCGGTAAAACGCTTTTGCGGATCGTTGAGCAGTTTGCCCACGATATCATTGTATTTCACGTAGGTGTCTTTGCTCAGGTCATAGCCCAGCGAGGCAAACAGCGCGATCTGTTGTGGCCCAAAATAGGGCTGGGTGACCGGATTGTTTTGCGCATCCGCTTTCGTCCAGTCAATCCCCGGCTCGACCGCCCGTTTCGGTACCCGGCCATAAAAACCAATCCCGAGGTTCATCTGGCTGGGTTTAAGCCCGGCGGCCAGGTAATTGTTGACCACAAAATCGGCGCTGTATTTATCCGCTGCGGCGACCGTCGGCCAGTGGCTGGAGTCATACAGATTCGAGTTGAAGTACTGCGTGCCGTAGGCCATGTCGTAGGTCATCAGGTTGATGTAGTTCAGCACCGGGGCCACCGCTTTGACGTCCACCCAGCTTTTCGGGCTCTCGGCATTGGCGCCCACGGCGATAGTCACCAGCTTTTGCTCACCGACTGCCTCACGCAGCGATTTCAGCAGGGCAGTGAAGTTGTCGCGGTCAGCCGGCTGGCTGGCCACCAGTCCCCAGGCGCCGTTGACCGGAAACTCCCAGTCGAGGTCAATGCCGTCCAGACCATATTGCTGGATGATTTTCTGCGCGGAACGAATAAAGACGGCGCGACTTTCTGCGGTCGCCGCCGCGCCGGAGAAACCACGCGCGCCCCAGCCGCCGACCGACAGCAGGACTTTGAGGTCCGGATTCTGTTTACGCAGGGCGCACCTTCGGCGACAGCCAGATCTCGTGCAGATGAGCAGGATCCTTCAGGGCCGCATTGGTCTCGTCTTTTTCATCGTTATAGATAAGGCCAAACGAGTAGTTGAGATGGGTGATCTGCCGGACGTCCAGCTTATCGATATCACCGCCCGGCCCGGCGGTGACGTCGCCGCCGCCGTTAAAATAGCCGACGGACATCAGCGGTTGGGCAGAGAGCGCGGAAGCGCAAAGCAAGGGCAAAGCTGCCAGCAAGGGCAAACGTTTCATAGTGGTTCCTCTTTGACATAAAAATAACCACGCCACGGAAATGGCGTGGCGAAAAAACAGCCTTGCCAGACTAGCAGCAATAACCTGTTGAAACTGCGAGAGAGTTCAATTTATGGACAATAGCGAGGCGGCAGAAGAAGACCCGGCGCGAGGGCGCCGGGGGGGAGGGATCAGGCCTGAGTTTCCCGCCAGTCGTCGAGGGTATAGAGCGTGGCGCCCGCGGCGGCCATCTCCATAAACGCCTGGCTGCTGTCCTGCGGCTGCAGATTTACGCCGCGACAGCCGTCGGTGATGACGTTGACCGCGTAGCCCAGCGCCAGGGCATCCAGCACGGTGAACTTAACGCAGTAATCGGTGGCGAGGCCGAGAACGGTCAGCTCCACGATCCCCTGACCACGCAGCCAGCCGTCCAGTTCGGTTTTCTGCCGGTGACCGTTGTCAAAGAAAGCGCTATAGCTGTCGATGATCCGGTTTTGCCCTTTGTGGAACACAGCGGCGATCGCCTGCTGCTTGAGCAGCGGATGCAGCGCCGCGCCTTCGCTGTGCTGCACGCAGTGATCCGGCCAGAAAGTTTGCGCCAGGCCGTCCAGCTCGCCCTCGGTGTAGGGTTCCACCTGGTGCTGGCTGGCGAAACTGCCGTGATCCGCCGGATGCCAGTCCTGGCTGGCGACGATGGGCTCGCCGCGCGCCAGGCTCCAGTCGATAAGCGCATTGGCTACCTCGACGGTACTGTCGCCTTCTGGAACCGCCAGCGCGCCGCCGGTGCAAAAGTCGTTCTGCAAATCAACCAGTAACAGCGCTCGATGTGCCATACGTCCTCCTTAAGCCTCGTCGGGGGTGAGTTCGCCACGCAGATTTTGCTGCATCGCCGCGCGAATGGCGTCAACGTCCAGCTGCTGGCTAAGCAGATAGTGTAGCTTGGTCAGCGTCGCTTCCACCGTCATATCGAAACCACTGATGACCCCCGCCTGGGCGAGGGCGTTGCCGGTGGCATAGTCGCCCATGTTCACCTTTCCGGACATGCACTGCGTCAGATTGACCACCACAATACCGCGCTGGCTGGCTTCCGCCAGCACCTGAATAAACTCGCCATTCTGTGGGGCATTGCCGACGCCATAGGAGCGGAGGATCAGCGCTTTCACCGGTTGGCGCAGAAAAATACGCACCACGTCGGCGGAGATGCCGGGGTAAATCGTCACCACGCCAATCGGCTGCGGAGTGATGGGGTGCACGATAAGCTCTCCGCTACCCTGCGGCGCCGGCGGAGTACCGAGACGGCGAATATGGATCCCGGCCTCCAGCAGCGGGGCAAGATTTGGCGAGGCGAAAGCGTCGAAGCCGTCGGCATGGGCTTTGGTGGTGCGGTTGCCGCGGAACAGTCGATTGTTGAAGAACAGCGCCACTTCGTTAATCGGATAGTTGGCGGCGACGTACAGGGCGTTGAGCAGGTTAATCTGACCATCGGAACGCAGCTCGGCCAGCGGAATTTGTGACCCTGTCACAATGACCGGCTTGCCAAGGTTTTCCAGCATGAACGACAGCGCCGAGGCGGTAAACGCCATGGTGTCGGTTCCGTGGAGGATCACAAAGCCATCATACTCCTCATAATGGCTGCGGATATCGTCGGCGATGTGCTGCCAGTCCTCGGGGGTCATATCGGATGAATCCATCAGCGGATGGTATTCATGGATCGTGAAGTCCGGCATCTCCGGACGATGGAACTCCGGCATCAGCGCCAGCTGACGCTGCAGATGGCCGGAAACGGGTACATAGCCGTGTTCAGAGCGCTGCATACCGATGGTCCCACCGGTGTAGGCAACGTAAATCGATTTTTTTTGCATAGCATCGCTTAGGTTGGTCGTAGACAGGCGCAGTATAAAGAGACGCAGGAAAAAATACAGCGTCGGTCGCGGGCTTTGTGGCAGTGTTGGCAGGAGAGGGAAAAAGGCTGCCCCGGGAGACGGGGCAGCCGCTGCGTATTAACGGATGTTAGCGCAGGTCAGGCAGAAGGCATAGCGATTCTGCGGGTCGTTAAACGCCGCCAGCTTGTCGCTCTCCGCTTTCACCGTCTCGGCCGCCGCGGCGACCGGCGCAGGCAGCCAGGCCTGAATGGCCGCCGGCAGCGAGGCGCGTACCGAGCCGGTCAGGCTATCCAGCATCATCGAGAAGAAGGTCGGCTCTTCCTGATAGTAATTGAGGTGCCAGGTTTTCAGCTTCGCCAGCTCGGCGGCTTTGGCCACCGCGTCGTCGAAGTCGCCGAGGCTGTCGACCAGGCCGTTGGCTTTAGCATCTTCCCCGGTCCAGACGTGGCCCTGGGCGATCTGGTCGATTTTCTCCGGCGTGCTCTTGCGGGCGTTAGCCACCAGGGTGATAAAGCGCTGATAGCCATTCTCAATGCTCAACTGCATCAGCTGCTGCACTTCCGGCGGCAGCGCTTTGGTGCTGGAGACATCCGCCAGCGGCGACGTGGCGACGCCGTCGGTGTGGACGCCAATCGACCCGAGGGTATTTTCCACGGTGTTGATCACCCCAAAGATGCCAATGGAGCCGGTGAGGGTGCTTGGGTTCGCCACGATGTAATCCGCTGGGGTGGAGATCCAGTAGCCGCCGGACGCCGCCATGCCGCCCATCGAGACCACTACCGGTTTACCGGCGGCTTTGGCTGCCGCCAGCTCTTCACGAATGATTTCCGAAGCGGTTACGCTGCCGCCCGGGCTGTTTACGCGCAGAACGATGGCCTTAATTTTCGGATCGAGGCGCGCATCGCGAATTTGCGCTGCGGTGGTGTCGCCGCCGACGTTGCCCGGGGTCTCTTCACCGTCCATGATGGCGCCGTTGGCGAAGATTACCGCGATGGCGGAACCCTGGTCAGACGGCGTCTTCACGTTGTAGTCGTAATAGCTGATCGCCCGGTAATTGTTATCCGCTTTGCTCCAGCCAAACTGTTTGGTCAGCGCCTTTTCCACTTCCGTGGAGGTCGCCAGCTCATCCACCAGCTTATTGTCCAGCGCATATTTCGCCGTATCGCCGCCCACCTTACGCAGGCCATCGATAATGCCCTGGGCGCCCGGGAAGAGCTGCTGGGCGGTGATCTGGCGGTTGGCGGCAATGGTGTTGAGGTAGTTCTGCCACAGTTCGCCAATCCAGCGGCTATCCGCTTCACGGGCGGCAGGGGACATATCATCGCGGATGAATGGCTCGACGGCGGATTTATAGGTGCCGACGCGGAAGACATGGGTGGAGACCTTCAGCTTATCCAGCAGCGATTTGTAATATAGCCCGTTGGTAGCGAAGCCGTGCAGGTCTACCTCGCCCTGCGGCGAGAGCCAGATTTTGTTGGCGAAGCTCGCCAGGTAGTACTGGCCCTGGCTGTAGCTGCTGCCAACGGCATACACCGGTTTGCCGCTATCGCGGAATTCGCGCAGCGCTTTGCCGATGTACTGCATGGATGGCTGGTCGCCGCCGACGAAGTTTTTCAGATCCAGCACAATACCGGTGATATTGCGGTCATCCTTCGCCTGGCGAATGGTCTGCACGATATCGAACAGGGAGTTCTCCTGCAGACGGTCCGAGCTGGCGCCAAACAGCTGGCGGCCAATCACGCCGAGCTTGCTGCTGGCGGATGGTTTATCCACCACCACGCCGGTAATATCCAGCAACAGCGCGCCGCGCGCGGCATGTTCGCTGGTGGTGCTGCTGAACTGGCTCCAGATGCCGATACACACCAGCACCAGCACCAGGAAGATCGCATTGAGGGCCAGTTTGCGAATAAAGTTGAGTATCCGCCACGTCCATTTAAAAAAGCTGGCAATCAGTCGCCAAAGGGTTCGCATGTCTTCTCCCTAACGTTATCTAAAAAGGGCAGGCCGCAGGGGCCGCCGCGTCTGGCTATCCTAAAGAGTGAGCCGTCGGTTGTCAGCAGGAATCACCGACCGCGCTGTAACAAAATCCTTGTGCATGTTAATTTTATGAAAAATGACATCACAGGAGTTATACAGATGGATGCTCTCGATCTACTGCTTAATCGCCGCAGCGCTTCCCGCCTGGCGGAACCTGCCCCGGCGGGCGAACAGCTGGAAAACATTCTGCGCGCCGGGCTGCGCGCCCCGGATCATGGCACCCTGCAGCCGTGGCGCTTCTTTATTATCGCCGATGACGGCCGCGAGCGCTTCAGCCAGTTGCTGGAAAAAGGGGCCAGAGAGGCCGGCCAGGATGAGAAGGGAATAGAGAAAGCCCGTAATGCGCCGTTCCGCGCGCCGCTGATTATTACCGTGGTCGCGCGCTGTGAAGACCACCCTAAGGTGCCGCGCTGGGAGCAGGAGATGTCCGCTGGCTGCGCGGTGATGGCGATGCAGATGGCGGCCCTGGCTCAGGGATTCAACGGTATCTGGCGCAGCGGAGCATTGACCGAGAGTCCGGTGGTGCGGGCCGGCTTCGAGTGCCGCGAACAGGATAAAATTGTCGGCTTCCTCTATCTGGGGACGCCGCAGCTAAAAGCCTCAACCACCATTGCCCTGCCGGATACCGCGCCGTTTGTGACGCGATTCTGAGTCAGCGTGTGTTATGCCGGGTGGCGGCTGCGCCTTACCCGGCCAACGCATCCGGCTCTGATTGTCTGTAGGCCCGCGCAAGCGCATGGACTGCACCCCAAAAGTTGGACACCCAACTGAGTAAGGTGCAATTTTATGGCTAAACCAAAGTATTCCCCTGAAACAAAACTGGCTGTGGTTAATCATTATTTGTCCGGTAAAGACGGAGAACAGAGTACAGCCGACCTTTTTGGTATTGAAAGAACATCTGTCCGTCGCTGGGTCAGGGCATGGCAGTTCCACGGTGCAGAAGGCCTGACTGCAAAAAATAATCATTATTCCGATGAATTTAAACTCGTGGTCGTCCGGGCGGTTATCAGTGACCGCCTGACGATGCGTGAAGCGGCTGCCCGGTTTAATCTCTCCGCAGAAATACTTGTCCGGCGCTGGCTCGACGTGTACAACGATGCCGGAGCGGAAGGTCTTTTAAACATGCAATGCGGACGGCCCGGACAAATGACAAAGCCAAAAATATCCCACCACTGACAGATAAAGAGCTGGAAAAACTCTCCCCCGAAGAGCTCAGGGCCGAACTGCGTTATCTGCGGGCAGAGAATGCCTATCTAAAAAAGTTGAAAGCCTTGGTTCAGAGCGAAAAAATGGCAAAAAGCCCTGATAATCAGTGAACTAAGGCATGAACACGCTCTGCGGGACCTTCTGCGGGCGGCCGGTATGTCCCGTAGCACGTGGTATTACAATATGAATGCACTGAAGCAAGGGGACAGATATGCGGGTCTTAAAGAGAACATCAGGAAGATATACCACTATCACAAAGGTCGTTATGGCTACCGCAGGATCACGCTCGCACTGAGAAAACAGGGGCTGCGGATAAACCATAAAACAGTGCAGCGGCTGATGGCAGAACTGTCACTCCGGTCTGTGATAAGGGCGAAAAAATATCGTGCCTGGAAAGGGAGAACGGGCGAGGCCGCGCCCAATATCCTGAGCCGGAATTTCGGTGCGTCAAAAGCCAACGAAAAATGGGTAACAGATGTGACAGAGTTCCCGGTACAGGGAAAAAAGCTTTACCTGTCGTCAGTTCTCGATCTGTTTAACCGGGAGGTTATCGCCTACAGCCTGTCGGAAAGGCCGGTGATGGAGATGGTGAATACGATGCTGGACGGTGCGTTCCCGAAGCTCAGACCGGGAGATGCTCCGCTGCTGCACTCGGATCAGGGCTGGCATTACAGGATGAGGAGCTATCAGGAACGTTTAAAGGCGCATGGGATGACGCAGAGTATGTCGCGTAAAGGAAACTGCCTGGATAATGCAGTGATGGAAAACTTCTTCGGGACCCTGAAATCGGAGTGTTTTTATCTGAGGGAGTTCAGGAGTGTCAGTGCGCTAAGAAAAGCCGTAGAGGACTATATCCATTACTACAACAACGAGCGGATAAGCCTGAAATTAAAAGGCCTGAGTCCGGTAGAGTACCGAACCCAGGCTCTGAGAGCCGCTTAATATGAACCATCCAACTTTATGGGGTCAGTCCAGCAGCGCCGCCGGGCAAGGACAGCGGGCACGGAGCCGATTTTTGTGCCGGGTGGCGGCTGCGCCTTACCCGGCCTACGTTCGTACGACCTGTCGTTAATTTATTCACTTTTCTTGCTGAAACTGCCGGTGCTGACGGCCTCAAAATCGCTGAGACGTTCCCGGAAGGCCGGGGCAGCCCGCATGGATGCGGGCTGAGGGCCGTGTTTTGCAGGGACGCTGCCTCGGCCCGACCCGAAGCCTGCAGGGATAAGTCGAAGGGACCGCGCAGCGGCGATTTTGCTGGCCGGAGCCCGGGGGTACAGGGGGCGGCGGCGACTGGCCGCCCCCTGTGCGCTCCCGGCGCCATGAGTGACATAACGCAGACGATTAACCGGGAGCGCAAACTACGCTGAAGCCACAGATAACATAAACAACCACACTGCAGTGCTTCCCCTCACCCTGGTCCTCTCCCGGAGGGAGAGGGAACCGTCCGGCTGGCCGCGCAAGCGCAGCGCCGCCGGGCGATGGCAGCAGGCTCGGAGCCGCATCTATGCCGGGTGGCGGCTCGCGCCTGACTCGGCCTACAACCCCTACCATTCGAATCAATCGCGGTTTTTGTAGCCCGGACAAGGCGCGCCAGGCGCCGCATCCGGGAATGCAACGGCGATGACGTTACTTCTGCCTTTTCGCGAATTCGTCTTTGGCTTTCTGCAACTGCTGCTGGAAGGCCGGGTTGGTGTGCAGCGTAGCGACCACCGCGGAGCCGACGATGCGCGCCGCATCGACATCGCTCTGCCAGTGATAGCCGCAGATCACCCGGCTCTCGCCGAGCTCATAGCCGCGCTTCAAAATTTCGTTTTGCCGCTGCGGGTTGATCTCCGCCAGCACCAGGGCGGTGGCCCAGCCGATAGAAGTATGCCCGGACGGGTAAGAGCCGTTTTTCGCCAGCTTGTCCTGTTCGGTGGTGTTGCAGGTGGAGACGCCATAGAACGCAAACGGGCGAATGCGCATGTATTTCTCTTTCGCGCTGCGGGTCGCCAGGTCGCCGGCGTCTTCAATCATATTGGTCAGCAGTTTGTGAAGCTGCGGCGCGTCTTTCTCGGTAATCGGCGAACCAAAGGCGCTGGAGAAGGCGTTGGCCACGCCGCCCGCGCTGAGGTTGGCATCCTCTGCCGCCAGCTTCCCGCGCTCGGTATTGCGCAGCAGACGTCCTTGCTCATACATCGCCTGATCGTTTAAAAATGCGATACTGCCCACCGCCGGCGGTGGTGGCAACAGCGCCAGGCTGTCGATGGCCTGGGCATTGGTCAGATAGTAGAGATCGGGCTTGGTGGTGACATCGTTCCCGGGGGGAACCAGAGCAAAGGCGTTAACGGAGAAGAAACTGGCCAGGCAAAGGGCAAGAACACGCTTTTTCATTAGAATTTCCTTACGTCATAATCATTCCAGAGAAGACAGTCCTGTGCTGTCACATTTCTGTCATCTTTAAGTAAAAGTGAAAATGGTCGGGAAAAAATTGTCGCGTCTCGCAAAAACGGCTTTTTGTCTGCTTAATGAGCAACCATACGCGATTTCAGACTGTCGTACTTACCACCCTGGCGTTTGGGCGCTAACATAGCGGGATTGCAATGACAGGAGATGTCCATGAGCGAGCAAGCCATTCGTTTAACGCAATACAGCCACGGAGCCGGTTGTGGTTGTAAAATTTCCCCGAAAGTGCTGGAAACTATCCTGCATAGCGAGCAGGCGAAGTTTGTCGACCCAAACCTGCTTGTCGGCAACGAAACCAGCGATGATGCCGCCGTTTACGATCTCGGTAATGGCACCTCGATCGTCAGCACCACCGATTTCTTTATGCCGATTGTCGATAACCCGTTCGACTTTGGCCGCATCGCCGCTACCAACGCCATCAGCGATATTTTCGCTATGGGCGGGAAACCGATTATGGCGATTGCCATCCTCGGCTGGCCGATCAACACCCTGGCGCCGGAAATCGCTCGCGAAGTGGTGGAGGGCGGGCGCTTTGCCTGCCAGCAGGCGGGGATCGCGCTGGCGGGCGGCCACTCCATTGACGCCCCGGAGCCGATCTTCGGTCTGGCGGTCACCGGCGTGGTGCCCACCGAGCGCATCAAGAAAAACAGCACCGCCCAGGCGGGTTGCAAACTGTATCTTACTAAACCGCTGGGGATCGGCGTACTGACCACTGCAGAGAAAAAATCGCTGCTCAAGCCAGAGCATCAAGGGTTAGCGACGGAGACCATGTGCCAGATGAACCTCGCCGGCGCCGCGTTTGCCGCCATCGACGGGGTGAAGGCGATGACCGACGTCACCGGCTTTGGCCTGCTCGGCCATCTCAGCGAGGTGTGCCGCGGGGCCGGCGTGCAGGCGCAGCTGCGCTATGCCGATATCCCAAAACTGCCGGGGGTGGAGGACTATATCGCCGCCGGCGCGGTGCCGGGCGGCACCGGGCGCAACTTTGCCAGCTACGGCCATCTCATGGGCGAGATGCCGACGGAGTGGCGGGATCTGCTGTGCGATCCGCAGACCTCCGGCGGTCTGCTGCTGGCGGTGACCCCGGAGGCGGAGGCGGAAGTTCAGGCCGCCGCGGCGGAGTTCGGCATTAAGCTGGCCGCCATCGGCGAGCTGGTGACCGCCCGCGGCGGGCGACCCATGATCGAGATCCGTTGATTCGATGCGGTTGTTTATTGCAGAAAAACCGAGTCTCGGTCGGGCTATCGCCGATGTGTTGCCTAAACCGCACCGCAAAGGCGATGGCTATATTGAGTGCGGCAACGGGCAGGTGGTCACCTGGTGTATCGGCCACCTGCTGGAGCAGGCGCAGCCGGACATCTACGACAGCCGCTATGCCCGGTGGAATCTCAACGATCTGCCGATTGTGCCGGAGAAATGGCAGCTGCAGCCAAAGCCCTCGGTCACCAAACAGCTGAATGTCATCAAGCGCCTGCTCGGCGACGCCGAGGAGGTTATCCACGCCGGCGACCCGGACAGAGAAGGGCAGCTGCTGGTGGACGAAGTACTCGACTACCTGCAGCTGGCGCCGGAGAAGCGTCAGCAGGTGCAGCGTTGTCTGATTAACGATCTCAACCCGCAGGCGGTGGAGCGGGCGATCAACCGTCTGCGCGCCAACAGCGAGTTCGTGCCGCTCTGCGTGTCGGCGCTGGCGCGGGCCCGCGCCGACTGGCTGTACGGCATCAATATGACCCGCGCCTACACCCTGCTGGGGCGCAACGCCGGCTATCAGGGGGTGCTCTCGGTGGGGCGGGTGCAGACCCCGGTACTTGGCCTGGTGGTCCGTCGCGATGAAGAGATTGAAAATTTCGTCGCCAAAGATTTCTTCGACGTGAAGGCGCATATCGTCACGCCGCAGGAGGAGCGTTTTGTCGCCACCTGGGTGCCGAGCGAAGCCTGCGAACCTTACCAGGATGAAGAAGGGCGCCTGCTGCATCGTCCGCTGGCCGAGCATGTGGTTAAGCGCATCGAAGGCCAGCCGGCAATCGTGACCGGCTATAACGATAAGCGCGATTCCGAACCCGCGCCGCTGCCGTTCTCGCTGTCGGCGCTGCAGATTGAGGCGGCCAAACGTTTCGGTTTCAGCGCGCAGAACGTGCTGGATATCTGCCAGAAGCTGTACGAAACCCACAAACTCATCACCTATCCGCGTTCGGACAGCCGCTATCTGCCGGAAGAGCACTTCGCTGGCCGCCATGCGGTGTTGAATGCGATTGCCGTCCATGCGGCGGACCTGCTACCGCAGCCGGTAGTGGATCCGGAGATCCGCAACCGCTGCTGGGATGATAAAAAGGTCGACGCGCACCATGCGATTATCCCAACCGCCCGCAGCAGCCAGGTGAAGCTCACCGATAACGAAGCGAAGGTGTACACCCTGATCGCCCGCCAGTATCTGATGCAGTTCTGCCCTGACGCAGTGTTCCGCAAATGCCAGATTGATCTTGAGATCGCCAACGGCAAGTTTGTCGCCAAGGCGCGTTTTCTGGCCGAGGCGGGCTGGCGGACGCTGCTTGGCAGCAAAGAGCGCGATGAAGAGAACGACGGCACGCCGCTGCCGGTGGTGGCCAAAGGCGATGAACTGCTGTGCGAGAGGGGCGAGGTGGTGGAGCGTCAGACCCAGCCGCCGCGCCACTTTACCGACGCCACGCTGCTGTCGGCGATGACCGGGATTGCCCGCTTCGTGCAGGATAAAGATCTGAAGAAGATCCTCCGCGCCACCGACGGCCTCGGCACGGAAGCGACCCGCGCAGGGATTATCGAGCTGCTGTTCAAGCGTGGTTTCCTGAGCAAAAAGGGGCGCTATATCCACTCTTCGGAGGCCGGCAGGGCGCTCATTCATTCCCTGCCGGAGATGGCCGGGCGACCGGACATGACCGCCCACTGGGAGTCGGTGTTGACGCAGATCAGCGAGAAACAGTGCCGCTATCAGGACTTTATGCAGCCGCTGGTGGGGACGCTGTATCAACTGATCGATCAGGCGCGCAGCACGCCGGTGCGTCAGTTCCGCGGCCTGGTGGCGCCGGGCGGGGCGAAGAAGTCGTTCAGCAAAGGTAAAGGGAAGCCGAAAGGCAAAAAAGCGGCAGACGATACCGCGCCGCCGCCGCAGTAACCCGCCGGTGGTCGCGAGGATGCGTTATCCCGCGGCCACCGCTTCTCCGCCAGTCAGGCCAATGGTCTACACTAAACAGCCGGGAAGAGCCTGGACGCGGGGCCCCTGAGCAGGGGATGCCCGCTGCGCTTTTCCTGATGCCGATGCCCCATTTCTCTCACAGGCGATAAGGAGGACCCGTGAAATATATTGCTATCAGCCAACCGGGCGGCCCGGAGGTATTGCAGATCCGCGAAGGGGAGATTCCCACCATCGGGGAGCATGAGGTGCTCATTGAGGTGAAGGCGGCGGGCGTCAACCGGCCGGATATTCTGCAGCGCCAGGGTCTGTATCCCATGCCTGAGGGCGTCACCCCCGTGCCCGGCCTCGAGGTGGCGGGCGTGGTTGTTAAGGTCGGCGCGCAGGTCACAGCGTTTACGCCCGGCGATCGCGTTTGCGCGCTGACCAACGGCGGCGGCTATGCCGAATACTGCGCCGTGCCGGCAGGCCAGACGTTGCCGATCCCGGCGGGCCTCAGCTTTAGCGAAGCGGCCGCCATTCCGGAAACCTTCTTCACCGTCTGGGCGAACGTTTTCCAGCTGGGTAAGCTGCAGCCTGGCGAAAGCATTCTGGTCCACGGCGGCGCCAGCGGGATTGGCACCACCGCGGTCCTGCTGTGCCACGCGCTGGGGATGACCGTCTATGCCACCGTCGGCCAGGACGAAAAAATTGCTGCGCTACGTCCCTATGCTACGGCGATTAACTACAAAACAGATGATTTTGCCGAGAAAATCGGCCAGCTGACCAACGATGAAGGGGTGGACGTCATTCTGGATATTGTTGGCGGCCCTTACTTTAACCGCAACCTTGGGCTACTGAAAAAGGATGGACGACTGGTCATCATCGGCTTTATGGGCGGGCGAATCGCTCATGAGGTTGATATTCAGACTCTGATGCTCAAGCGAGCCACCGTCACCGGCTCGACCATGCGCGGCCGGACGCCAGCGGAGAAACAGCAGATTGCCGAGGCGCTGCGCCGCCACGTCTGGCCGCTGCTTGAGGCAGGGAAATGCAAGCCGCTGATCTACGCCAGCTACCCGATGGCGGAGATTGCCGAGGCCCATGCCTGTCTGGACAGTGGTCAGCATCTGGGGAAAGTGGTGATCACGATGACGTCGTGAGACGCATCCCGGCGGGCTGCCGCCGGGATGGAGTTAGGGGAGGTTAAATCACGCCCTGGGCCAGCATAGCATCTGCAACCTTCACGAAACCGGCGATATTCGCGCCGCGCACGTAGTTGGTCTGCTTCGCTTCGCCGCCGTACTGCACGCAAGCGTGGTGGATATCCAGCATGATGTGATGCAGGCGGGCATCCACTTTTTCCGCTTTCCAGCCCATGCGCGCGGCGTTCTGCGCCATCTCCAGACCGGAAGTCGCCACGCCGCCGGCGTTGGCCGCTTTGCCCGGGGCAAACAGCACGCCAGCTTCCAGGAACAGGTCGGTTGCGGCGATGGTGGTCGGCATGTTGGCGCCTTCCGCCACGGCCTTGACGCCATTGGCAATCAGCTGGCGGGCGGCATCGACGTCCAGTTCGTTCTGGGTCGCGCAAGGCAGGGCAATATCCACCGGCACTGACCAGGGCTGCTGGCCTTCAAGATAGGTGAGGCCAAATTCGCGGGCGTAATCGGCCACACGGCCGTGGGCACGCTCTTTAATGTCGATCAGGCGGGCCAGTTTTTCTTTGGTGAAGCCCGCTTCGTCAACGACGGTGCCGTTGGAGTCGGAGGCCGTCACCACCCGCGCGCCAAGCTCCATCGCTTTCTCAATGGCGTATTGCGCAACGTTGCCGGAGCCGGAGACCGCCACGCGAGCGCCTTCGAAGCCGAGGCCGTGACGTTTGAGCATCGCTTCGGTGAAGTAGATCAGGCCGTAACCAGTGGCTTCCGGACGGATCAAGCTGCCGCCAAAGGAGAGTCCTTTACCAGTGAAGACGCAGGCGCTGTTGTTGGAGAGCTTGCGCATCATTCCGGCCATAAAGCCGACTTCGCGACCGCCGACGCCGATATCGCCCGCCGGTACGTCGGTATCCGGGCCAAGGTGGCGATAGAGTTCGGTCATCAGCGCCTGGCAGAAACGCATCACTTCGCCATCGCTCTTGCCTTTAGGATCGAAATCGCTGCCGCCTTTCCCGCCGCCCATCGGCAGAGTGGTCAGGGCGTTTTTGAAGGTCTGCTCGAAGCCAAGGAATTTGAGAATCGACAGGTTAACCGACGGGTGAAAACGCATCCCGCCTTTATACGGGCCGATGGCCGAGTTGAACTGCACGCGCCACGCGCGGTTGACCTGGACCTGATTGCGGTCGTCCACCCACACCACGCGGAACTGGATCACGCGCTCCGGTTCCACCAGACGTTCCAGCAAAGCAAGCTGACGATAGCGCGGATTTTCCTCAAGGAAAGGCCACAGGGTGGTCATCACCTCCCGGACGGCTTGAGCAAATTCGGTTTGATGAGGATCGCGCTGTTGAACGCGGGTGAGAAAGCCTTCCAGAGTGCACGTCTGATCCATAGATATCAGTTCCCCTTATGGTTGTGGTTGCATGTATTTATTATGATTCGGTCCTTGAAAAAACCGATTTTCCGACTATAACACCGCTAATCCTTAGGCAAGCAAGGAAAAATTGAGCCGACAACAAAATTTATAATTGCCCGCTCGTCATAACTAAAAGCGATGACGAGGCGGCGGGCGGATCAGCGGACGGAAAGGGTGGGGCGCTGGGCGATAAAGGCGTGCAGCAGAGGAATATCGGCCGGGGCGAGATCGAGGGCCAGCGCTTCTGTGGGAAGGCACCAGCGCAGCTGAGTGTGATAGTGGGCCAGCGGCGTGCCCTGAAAGTACGGCACCCACCAGGCGTGCAGATGGATCCGGCGGCCGGAGACCTCCCGCTGATGACTGGCGATATAGCAAGCCGGGCGGGCGATGATGCCCATCTCCTCCTGCAGTTCGCGGGTCAGCGCCTGCGGCTGGCTTTCACCCGGCTCCACTTTGCCGCCGGCGAACTCCCACATCCCCGGCTGGTCGGCGTGGGGCGGACGCTGCGCCAGCAGAATCTGGCCATCCTGTTCAATAATGGCGGCGACAACATCAATCATTTTTAGCATAAGCATCAAGGTTAATAAGACGAATATGGCCTATTATCACCGCCATAGACCGTAACTGACAACCGCCAACCCTGCTGGAGACCTTCGTGCTTGATAGCCACCTGCATCCGCGCCTTAAACCCCTGCTAAACGCTGTCGCCGGCGCCCTTGACCGCCCCGGCATCTCACCGGACGGGCTGACGCTGGTCGGTTTTGCCATCGGCGTGCTGGCTCTGCCCTTTCTGGCGCTGGGGTGGTATGGCGCGGCGCTGGCGGCCATTCTCCTTAACCGCCTGCTGGATGGCCTGGACGGCGCTCTGGCGCGGCGGCGCGGGCTCACGGACGCGGGCGGCTTTCTCGATATTGCGCTGGATTTTCTCTTTTACGCCCTGGTGCCGTTCGGCTTTATTCTGGCGGATCCGCTGAACAATGCCCTGGCAGGCGGCTGGCTGCTGTTTGCCTTTATCGGCACCGGCAGCAGCTTTCTCGCTTTTGCCGCCCTGGCGGCCAGGCACCAGATCGCCAATCCCGGCTACGCCCATAAATCGCTGTACTATCTCGGGGGACTGACGGAGGGGACGGAGACCATCCTGTTGTTTGTCCTCGGCTGCCTGTTTCCGGCGCATTTCGCCTGGCTGGCGTGGCTGTTTGGCGCGCTGTGCTGGCTGACGACGGCGACGCGCATCTGCAGTGGCTACCAGACCTTAAAGCGGGTAACGACCACAGCGTAAACGGGGTATCGCGCGTCGCCGACAAAGGGCGACGCGCTGAGGCGGGGCGAGTTACTGACTGCTTTCCGGGCCGCGCTCTCCGCGGGCCACCGGATTGTGCGGGTTGCTGCTCCATTCGTACCAGCCGCCGTCGTACACCGCGACGTGCGGCCAGCCCATGGCGCGGGCATACATAAAGGTTTCCGAGGCCCGCCAGCCGGTCCCGCAATAGAACGCCACTTGCTGGCTCGGCAGAATGTTCCACTGGCGCCACAGGGCAGCGATATCGTCGGCGCTGCGCATGGTGCCGTCCGGGTTATGGAAATCCTCCATGTGCGTGGAGTCGCTCCCGGCGTGGCCCCAGCGGGCGCCAGCGATGTCGCCCTTCGGCTTGATATAGCTGTAGCCGCTGGTGGTGCCGATAAACTCCGGCCATGAGCGGACGCTGACCAGCGAGGCGTCCTGACGATGCAGCAGCCCGCGGGCTTGTTCGGTATCCAGCATCAGCTGCGGCTGGCCGGGGATCGGCGCGCCGAAATCAGGCGCCGGCTGCTGCGCCGGCGGCATACCGCGCTCTACCGGCAGCCCGGCGTCGGACCAGGTCTGCCAGCCGCCGTCAAGCAGGCGCACGTCTTTGACCCCGGCGTACAGCATGATCTGCGCCACCCGCGCTGCGGCGTAGACGTCGCGACCATAGAGGATCACCGTGGTGTCATGCCGGATGCCGTGCTTCGACAGCATCGCCTTCAGCTGCGCGTCGGACACTTTATTCCACAGCGGTTCGCTCTCCACCTCATTGGTATCGATATAGCCCGCGCCAGGGATATGGCTCAGCAGATAGAGCTTCGGCGCTCCCCAGGCGGCTTCAAACACTTTCCAGTCGCCTGCCGGGGCGGCGGCGACCGCTTTCCCTTGCTGTAGGTCGTGCAGCCACTGGGGGTAGACCAACTGTTCAAAGTGCGGCAGTTTTTGCAGACGGTCGGTCTGGCTCAGCGCATCGCTCAGGGTGCTGAGCCGGGTGAAACCCGTTTGTTTCAGCCGCGCCGCGACGCTGGCGTTATCCTCCGGGCTGCCGTACAGCGCGATGGGGGTATCGGACTGGAGCTGGTGCTGCTTAGCCCAGGCGCGGAGCTGATCGTCGCTCATGGCGCCGAGCCAGCGGGCGGAAAGATTGAGGGCCTGCGGCTCATGGCCTTCCGGGCCGTTGGCGCGCTGCGGCCAGCCGTTGTAATAAGCGCTCAGCCGGGTGTCGATGGCCACGCCGTGCTGCTGTTGCAGGTGGGAGAGAGTGAGCGCTGGCATGGTTTCAGCGGCGCAGGTAGTGGAAGCAGCAAGCCCTATGAGCAGGGCGAGTGCGGTCAATTGAGAAACACGTTTCATCGAAATGCCCGACGGTAAAAAGTGGAGGGCGTATTCTCCACTCGCCAGGCGCCGATTTCTTTGCGGTAACGCAGGTTTGCACGCTATTGTCCTTCATTGCCAGCGCTCCATCGCCAGGCAGCGCCCCGTCGGCGGGCAGTCCTCGCGATCGTGGGTCACCAGGATCGCCGGAATGGCCTGGCGGGCCAGTTCTTCAAAGACCCAGCGGCGGAACCCGGCGCGCAGGCTGGCATCCAGGCGGCTGAAGGGCTCATCAAGCAGCAATGCCTCGGGGCGCGCCAGCAGGGCGCGCAGCAGGCTCACCCGCGCCCGCTGCCCGCCGGAGAGCGTGGCCGGATCGCGCGGGGCGAAGCCCGCCAGCCCGGCGCGGCTAAGCGCTTCCTCCACCGCGGTTTTTCGCGCCTCGCCGCGCACGTTCTCCGGCAGCGCCAGCTGTAAATTTTGCCCGACGCTGAAATGGTCGAACAGTAACGGGTCCTGAAACAGAATGCCGATGCGCCGCTGCTCTGTCGGCAGCGTATCGCAACGCCGTTCGTTGAGCCAAAGCTCGCCTCGGGCGCGAAAATCGCCGGACAGGGCGCCAATCATCCAGGCAAACAGCGTTGATTTCCCGCTACCGGAGGGGCCCATCAGCGTCAGCACTTCCCCCGGGGCTACCGAAAAGGCGACCTCCCGCAGCAGCGGCTGGCGTCTCACGCTCAGGGTCAGATGGTTTACGGTTAGCACTAGCGAAGTCCTCGTCGATAGCGGCCTGCCAGCCAGGCCAGCAGAGCAGTCAGGGTAAAGCATACCGCCGGCAGCAGTAATTGCCACAGCGCCTGAGCGGCGAGCGTCTGCGCCTCGCCGCCGCTGCTGAGCGCCACCGCCTGGCTGGTGAGCGTCGGAATTCGGCCAGCCCCCAGCCATAGCGTTGGCAGATACTGCGCGATGCTCACTGAGAAGCCCACCGCCAGGGCGGTCAGCAGTGGGCGAGTTAGCGAAGGCAGGGTCAGCAACCAGAAAATACGCGTGGATCCCCAGCCGAGCGTGCGGGCGACAACCGTCAGACGCGGATCGCGCTGGCGCCAGGCCGGGCGCAAAATAAACAGCATCCATGGCACCACCCACAGCAGATGGCCCCACAGGACGGTCCGCCAGTCACCGTCAAGCCAGGCGTACAGCGCCAACCGGTACTGGCCGTCGGCCAGCGGCAGGGCCGGCAGGACCAGCGGTAGCCAGACCCAGCCATCGCCTCGCGCCGGGCCGCAGGCCAGCCACAGCAGGCAGACAGCCGCGCCGAGGGCGCAGGCCGCCAGCGCCAGCCCAAGGCTGTTGCCGAGGGCATCCATCTGCGGCGGCGCCGAGCGCGCCAGCCCCGCCAGCAATAGCGCGCCCAGCAGACCGCTCAGCGGCAGCAGCGCCGCCAGCAGGCGGCCGGGCAGGGCATGAGGATGCGGGTGACGAACACCGCGCAGATCGGGCTGGTACTGGCGCTGTAGCCGCCATCCGCCCCAGGCGACCAGCGCCAGCCCGCCGAGGATCGCCATCAGCAGCAGGCTGGCCAGCGCCCCTTTGGCCTGCTGCAGCTCATCGCCCTGGCTTAACCATTGCCACGCCAGCACGGCGAGGGTGGGCGGATTGCCGGGCCCCAGCACCAGGGCGACGTCTACCGCCGACAGGCTCCAGGCGGTGGTGGCCAGCAGCACCATGCCGAGGGCGGGCAGCAGGGCGGGCAGCACCAGCCAACGCAGGCACTGCCAGCGGCCGTAGCCGAGGCTCTTCAGGGCGGTCGCCTGGTCGGCGAGGCGTTTCTCTCCCAGCAGGCCATAGATCACCCACAGCACAAAGGCGCTCTCTTTCAGGGCCATCGTCAGGCCAAGCCCGATGCCGTACCGGTCAACCGGCGGCGTCAGAAACGGCAGCCGCTGCCAGAGCCAGCCCCCTTCGGCGAACAGCAGCAGCGCCGCCGTCGCCAGGGCGAGATGGGGCACCGCCAGCAGCAGCGGCAGACGGGAAGCCAGCCGCCGCCAGCGGGCCGAAGGCCAGAGGGCGGCGACGATGGTCAGGGCGATCAGCAGCGCGCCGCCGACGGACAACAGCGTGGAGACGAGGGTGGCGGCCAGCGCCTGGCCCAGCTGCGGGTCGGCGAACAGCGCACGCCAGTGGGCCGGGGAGCGCGCAGCGCCCACCAGTTCCCCGGCGGCGGGGAACAGCGGCAGATAGATCGCCGCCATCGCCCCCCAGGCCAGCAGGATCAGTGTGTACCGTAGCGGCGCAGCCATTCCTGCTCCAGCGCGTCAACCCATGCCGCGTGAGGCTCAGCAAGCACCGGCGGCAGATCCTGCGGCAGGGCTGCCGCCAGCGCCTGGCGCTGGCCGTCAGGCAGACGCTGCGGATCCAGTACGCTCGGATCGCCCCAGACGGCGGCATCGGCCTTGCGCAATTGCGCCTCAGGGGAGAGCAGGAAATTGGCCACTACTTTGGCGCCAGCGACAGCGCGGGCGTTAGCCGGGATGGTAACGAAATGGACGTTGCCGAGGGTCCCCGCGGTAAAGCCGAAGCTGTAGCTGTCCGTCGGTAATTCGCCGCTGGCGGCTTTCTGCCGGGCGTGCAGCGGGTTAAACGTCAGCGACAGGCGGAGGGTGCCCTGGTTGAGCATGGCGTCCATCCGCGCCGGCGACGCCGGGAAATCCTTGCCCGCCCGCCACAGAGCCGGGTGCAGCGCATCGAGATAGCGCCACAGCGGGGCGGTGACCGCCGCGAAGGTCGCCGGCTGCGGCGGCTGGCGCAGGGCGGCTGGCTGGTCGGTGAGCGCGATCAGCAGTTGCTCCAGCAGGGCGGTACCGGTGAAGTCCGGCGGCCGCGGGTAGGTTACGCTGCCCGGATGGGCTCTGGCGAAGGCCAGCAGGGCCTGCGGGCTGGTGGGCGGCTGCGGCGTTTGCCCGCGGCGGGCGATAAACGTCAGCTGGGCGCTGCCCCACGGCGACTCCGCGCCCTCGGTGGCGACAGAAAAATCTTCCCGTACCGGCTTTTGCTGATCGACATAGCACCAGTTGGGCAGCGATTCGGCCCAGCCGGTGAGCAGCAGATCGGCCTGCTTAAGCGTGCGAAAGTTTTCGCCGTTGATCCACAGCAGATCCACTGACCCGCCCTGGCGACGACCGGCCTGCGCCTCGGTCTGGATGCGTTTCACTGCGTCGGCGGCGTCGGCGACAGGCACAATACGCAGGTCGATTGCGTAATAGCGTTTGACCTCTTCGCTGACCCACGCCAGATAGCGATTGACGGCCGGGTCGCCGCCCCAGGCGTTAAACCAGACGGTCTGTCCGCGGGCTTCCGTCTGAATCTGCCGCCAGCTGTCGTCGGCATTAACCGCCAGCGCCCAGAGCAGCAGCAGGCACAGACAGAGGCTGTAATCACGCAAACGGCGCATCGTTACTCCTTATTCTGCGAGGAAGAGGTGGGTATCTGGCACAACCCCTGAGCCGGGATCGCCATCGCGGCATTGAACCGCGCTGATAAATTTTGCAGGCCGATCAGGGCGGTCAGCTCGGTGAGCGCCCGGGCGTCAAAATGCGCGGCCATCGCGCTACGCAGGGCATCATCCACCGCCGGCGGCGTCTGGGTGGCGGCTTCGGCATAGGCCAGCGCCAGGCGCTCTTTTTCGCTGAACAGCGTACTGCTGCGCCAGTCGGCGACCGCCAGCAGCTTGTCCTGGCTACCGCTCCGCGCCGCGAGGATCATGCTGGTGATATCGATACAGAATTCGCAGTGGCACAGCTGGGCGATGCGGGCGCTGACCAGCGAGCGCAGCACCGGATCCAGCGGCGAGCGGCGGCGTTCAATATAGCCCACGAACAGCGAAACCAGGTAAAACAGCCACGGGATCCGACCCCACCAGCGAATGGGGCTCAGCACCTGGCCGTAATGCCGGCGGTGCAGCCACGCCTGCGGACGAAGGATCAGGGGGACAGAATCCAGCGGGGGTAAGCTCATGGCGACGATCTCTTATGACGTTCACGGTAAATATTTTTGGCGATAGAGATGACCACCGCCAGGGCAAAAAGCAGCGAAAGCCCGGTGACCAGCCAGAAGGTGCCCCCGGTGAGCAGACTCCCGGCCCAGGAATAAACGATAGTCGCCGGGAGCTGGCCCACGCCGGTGGCCAGCATAAAGGGCCAGAAGCGCAGCGAGGTTAGTCCGGCGGCATAGCTGACCGGGTCAAACGGGACAAACGGCAGCAGGCGGCAGACCAGGATCGTCTGCGGGCCAAAGCGGGTGAAATAGCCGTCGGCACTGCGCAGCACCGCGCGGCCGGTGAGTTTCTCCACCACTTCGCGCCCCAGCGCTCTGGCGATGCAGAAGCAGAGCCCGGCCCCGACCATAGCGCTGAACCACGACAGCGCCCCGCCCCAGAAGGCGCCGAACAGGGCGGCGTTCGCCAGGGTAATCAGGAAAGCCGGCAGCGGAGCGACGATCGCCTGGAGGATCATCAGCGCAAATGAGACCAGCGCGGCCTGCGGCCCCCAAGCGGCGATAAACCCTCTGACCTGCTGCGGATCCAGGGAGGCTAACGCCGTCAGACTCTGCTGCAGAAAGGTACGCCCGCCAGGGAACCACAGCCAGGCGGCCAGAGCGGCGGCGACCACGACGGCAAGGGCCAGCCGGGCGCGGCGCAGGTGACGGCGATCAGGTTGGGTCATGGCGCACCTCCTCACTGCACGCCGCCACGCGACGGGCGCGGGCAAACCGTTTGCCTATCTGCACCAGGGCAAACAGCAGCCCGCCGGCGAGGCTCAGTTTTAGCGCGAAGGCGAGGGTCACCCCCTCGCGGGCCAGTTCGCTGGCCATCACCGAATAGATGACCAGACCCGGCAGGGTGGTCACGGCCGAGATCAGGGTAAAGGGCCAGAAGCGGATCGCCGTCAGGCCGTAGGCGTAATTCTGAATATTGTAGGGAAAGAGCGGCACCAGGCGGGTGAGGATCAGGAAATCGCAGCCACTGCGGGCGATACCGCGCTCAATCGCCTGAAAGACGGTGGTATGGCCCACATAGCGCTGCAGCAGATCGCGCCCAAGCCAGCGGGCGATTAAAAACGACAGCGAAGAGGCGAGGGTGGCGGCGGCAAACGAGAGCAGGGAGCCTGTTAGCGGGCCGAAGAGCATCCCGCCGGCGATCACCAGCAGGCTGCCGGGGATCAGACACAGGGTGGCAATGATAAACAGCGCAGCATAGACCAGATATCCCCAGGCGCCCTGATGGCGGAGGGTGTCCTGAAGCAGATGCAGATGAGTCAGCAGATCGTGGAGACCGACGCGGTGGCTGATAACGGCCAGCGTGGCCACCAGCGCGAGAAGTCCCAGCCCTTTACCAATGGCCGGATGACGGCTTCTTTTGCATGAGAGGTGCTCCTGTACAGTCTGGACGCAGTGGACATCAAAAAGTGCGCGCGACAGTATCCTGTTCCGACGACCGTCACAATGGTTTACCGTCGCTTTGTTGATTTTGCTCAGGAAATTCTGCCCCCCGCACAGCGGGAGGCGAGAGAAGGGCGTGAATTATGGCCGGAAGGTGGCCCACACCGGCGCGTGGTCGGACGGTTTTTCCATCCCGCGGATCTCGTAATCGATCCCGGTTTCCACGCAGCGCTGCGCCAGAGGCTGGCTGGCCAGCAGCAGATCGATGCGCAGCCCACGGTTATCGTCGAAGCCTTTGGAGCGGTAATCAAACCACGAGAAATGCTCATGATTGTCGGGGTTAGCCTGACGCCAGGTATCCACCAGGCCCCAGCCCAGCAGGCGGTCCATCCATTCCCGTTCTTCCGGCAGGAAGGAACATTTGCCGGTGCGCAGCCAGCGTTTGCGGTTCTCTTCACCGATACCGATGTCCAGATCGGTAGGACTGATGTTCATATCGCCCATGATCAGCACCGGATTCTCTTTGTTGAGCTCGGTCTCCAGATAGTTCTGCAGATTCTGATAGAACGCCGCTTTGGCCGGGAATTTGGTTTCATGATCGCGGCTTTCACCCTGCGGGAAATAGCCGTTAATCACTGTGACGTTGCCGAAGGGCGACGGGATCTCCGCCATAATGATGCGGCGCTGAGCCTCTTCGCCATCGTCCGGGAAACCGCGGCGGACGGCAATCGGCGTCTCTTTGGTCAGCAGCGCGACGCCATAATGGCCTTTCTGCCCGTGATAAAAGACGTTATAGCCGAGCCTGGCAACCTCTTCGAGAGGGAACATGTCGTCGTGAACTTTGGTTTCCTGCAGGCCAATCACGTCCGGCTGGTGTTTTTCGACGATGGCGGCCAGTTGGTGTGGGCGGGCACGCAGGCCGTTGATATTAAAAGAGACGAATTTCATAGTCGCTGCCACTGTGCAAGGTGAATAGTGCAGGGATGGTAGCAGAAATTCGCCAGGCTGGCTGCCACCGGATGCGTCATTCTGCCAATCGCTGCGCATGAGCGTGCCGTGGGTGCCCCTTTTGCGGGCATGCCGCGCCAAAAAAGGGCAAATAGATACGATAAATTTCGCAGAGGATCACAATTACAGAATTATATCTTACCGTTGCATAATGTATCTTCTTTAATCACTGTTTATCCCCCTTTGTCGGATACTTATTCACTAAATATGCATTTTATGTGAATAGCGTTCGGCTGTAACTCATTGATTCCGCGTTATCTCATCCGATTTATGCATTTTTATCGCTGGCTGGCACGAACCGTGCAATCTACATTTACAGCGTAATAACTCATATTTATTAACATTATTGCTACTTTTAATTTACCGGAAGAGGTCGATATGTCTCAGTCAATTACGCGTAACCACTTTGATGAATGGATGATGCCGGTCTACGCGCCAGCGGCGTTTATTCCGGTGCGGGGCGCCGGGTCACGGCTGTGGGATCAGCAGGGCAAAGAGTATATCGATTTTGCCGGCGGCATCGCCGTGAACGCGCTGGGGCATGCCCATCCGCGTCTGGTGCAAGCCCTGACCGACCAGGCCGGCAAGTTCTGGCATACCGGCAACGGCTACACCAATGAGCCGATCCTGCGTCTGGCCAAAATGCTTATCGATGCTACCTTCGCCGACCGGGTCTTCTTCTGTAATTCCGGCGCCGAGGCCAATGAGGCAGCGCTCAAGCTGGCGCGTAAATATGCCCACGATCGCTTTGGCAGCGAGAAAAGTGGCATCGTCGCCTTTCAGAACGCTTTCCACGGGCGGACGCTGTTCACCGTCTCGGCGGGCGGTCAGCCGGCCTATTCCCGGGATTTCGCCCCGCTGCCGCCGCAGATCCAGCATGCCGTATTTAACGATCTCGAGTCGGCAAAGGCCTTAATCAATGACCAGACCTGCGCGGTGATCGTCGAGCCGGTGCAGGGCGAAGGGGGCGTGGTGCCGGCCAGCGTCGAGTTTTTACGCGGCCTGCGTCAGCTTTGCGACCAGCACAACGCCCTGCTGATTTTCGATGAAGTGCAGACCGGGGTCGGGCGCACCGGCGAGCTGTATGCCTATATGCACTACGGCGTGACGCCCGATGTGCTGACCACCGCCAAAGCGCTGGGCGGTGGTTTCCCTATTGGCGCGCTGCTGGCGACAGAGGCCTGCGCCAGCGTGATGACCGTCGGCACCCACGGCACCACCTACGGCGGTAACCCGCTGGCCGGGGCGGTGGCCGGCGAACTGCTGTCGATCGTCAACACCCCGGAAGTGCTCTCCGGCGTCAGACAGCGCCATCAGTGGTTTTGTGAACGCCTGCAGGCAATTAACGCCCGCTATGGCCTGTTCAAGGAGATCCGCGGCCTGGGACTGCTGCTCGGCTGCGTGCTAAACGACGCCTGGGCCGGGAAGGCGAAAACCCTCAGTAACCTGGCGGCGGAAGAGGGGGTGATGATTCTGATCGCCGGCGCCAACGTGGTGCGTTTCGCGCCGGCGCTGAACGTTAGTGAAGAAGAGGTGAACAGCGGGCTGGATCGCGTCGAGCGGGCCTGCGCGCGTTTCGTGGCAGGAGTCTCATCATGATGGTTATTCGACCGGTGGAGCCGGGCGATTTGCCCGGGCTGCTGAAGCTGGCAGCGGAGACCGGCGGCGGGTTGACCTCGCTGCCGGTGGATGAAGCGACCCTCGCGGCGCGGATCGCCCGCTCGCAGCAGACCTGGCGCGGCGAGCTACCGAAAAGCGAGCAGGGCTATGTCTTTGTGCTGGAGGAGAGCGAAAGCGGCGCGGTGGTGGGCATCTGCGCGATCGAGGTGGCGGTGGGGCTCAACGATCCCTGGTATAACTACCGGGTCGGCACCCAGGTCCATGCCTCGAAGGAGCTCAACGTCTATCAGGCGCTGCCGACGCTGTTTCTCAGCAACGATCATACCGGCAGCAGCGAGCTGTGCACCCTGTTCCTCGACCCGCAGTGGCGCAAAGAGGGCAATGGCTATCTGCTGTCGAAATCACGCTTCTTATTTATGGCCGCCTTTCGCGAGCGCTTCAATGAGAAGGTGGTCGCCGAGATGCGCGGGGTGATTGACGAGCAGGGCTACTCGCCGTTCTGGGAGAGCCTGGGCAAACGCTTTTTCGCCATGGAGTTTTCCCGTGCCGACTACCTGTGCGGCACCGGACAGAAGGCTTTCATTGCCGCCCTGATGCCCAAGCATCCGCTGTATATCGATTTCCTTTCCCCTGAGGCACAGGCGGTGATCGGCAAGGTTCATCCGCAGACCGCCCCGGCCCGGACGGTGCTGGAGAAAGAGGGGTTCCGCTACCTGAACTACATCGATATTTTCGACGGCGGCCCGACTCTGGAGTGCGACATCGACCGGGTGCGGGCGATCCGCAAAAGCCGTCTGGTGACCACTGAGGCCGGCGAAACCCCGCCCGGTGACTGGCCGCTGTGCCTGGTGGCGAATGAACAGTATCACCAGTTCCGCGCTCTGCTGGTGCATGCCGATCCGGATGGCGACACCCTGACCCTCAGCGCCCGCGAACTGGATATGCTGAAGTGTCATGCCGGCGACCAGGTGCGCATGGTGCGCCTGATCCCTGAGGAGAAAACTGCATGAGTCTGTGGATTAACGGCGAGTGGCGGCCCGGCCGTGGGCCAGGTTTCAGTAAACAGGATCCGGTTAACCTGAAGGTTGTCTGGCAGGGCGAGGCGGCGGATGCCGGGCAGGTTGCCGAGGCGGTGGCGGCTGCCCGCCAGGCGTTCCCGTCCTGGGCGCGGCTGCCGTTTGCCGCCCGTCAGGCGATCGTTGAAAAGTTTGCCGCTCTGCTGGAAGCCAGTAAGGCGGAGCTGACGGCGGTTATCGGCGCCGAGACCGGAAAGCCGCGCTGGGAGGCGGCCGGGGAAGTGACGGCGATGATCAACAAGGTGGCGATCTCGGTGAAGGCCTACCACGTCCGCACCGGCGAACAGCACAGCGACCTGCCCGACGGCGCCGCCACGCTGCGTCACCGGCCGCACGGCGTACTGGCGGTGTTTGGCCCCTATAACTTTCCCGGCCATCTGCCGAACGGGCACATCGTGCCGGCGCTGCTGGCGGGCAATACCGTGGTCTTTAAACCCAGCGAACTCACCCCGCGCAGCGGCGAAGCGGTGGTGAAACTATGGCAGCAGGCCGGCCTGCCCGTTGGGGTGCTCAACCTGGTGCAGGGCGGTCGGGATACCGGCGAGGCGCTCAGCGGCCAGGCGGATATCGACGGACTGCTGTTTACCGGCAGCTCAACCACCGGTTTTTATCTGCATCGCCAGCTGGCCGGGCAACCGCAGAAGATCCTCGCGCTGGAGATGGGCGGTAATAACCCGCTGATCGTCGACGATCCGCGGGACGTGGATGCCGCGGTGCATCTGACCATCCAGTCCGCCTTTATTACCGCTGGCCAGCGCTGCACCTGCGCCCGGCGTCTGCTGGTCCGACGCGGAGAGGCGGGCGATGCCTTCCTCTCCCGGCTGGTGACGGTGAGCCAACGGCTGATCCCGGCGGCGTGGGACGCCGAGCCGCAGCCGTTTCTCGGCGGGCTTATCTCTGAACAAGCCGCGCAGAAAGTGCATCAGGCCTGGCTGCAGCGGGTCGCCGCTGGCGCGGTCACCCTGCTGGAGCCGCGGTTATTGCAGGCCGGGACGTCGCTGCTAACGCCGGGGATTGTCGACATGAGCGACGTGGCCAATGTCGAGGATGAAGAGGTGTTTGGCCCGCTGCTTGGGGTCTGGCGCTACGACACGTTCGAGGAGGCGATTGCCTTAGCCAACGCTACCCGCTTCGGCCTCTCCTGTGGGTTAATCTCCCCGGAACGGGAGAAGTTCGATCGACTGCTGCTTGAGGCGCGGGCAGGGATAGTTAACTGGAACAAACCGCTGACCGGGGCGGCGAGTACCGCGCCGTTCGGCGGCACCGGGGCGTCCGGTAACCATCGTCCGGGGGCCTGGTATGCCGCCGATTATTGCGCCTGGCCGATGGCCAGCCTTGAATCGCCGACCCTGACGCTGCCCGCCAGCCTGAGCCCGGGGCTCGACTTTCTGGCCGGGGAGGCGTCATGACCGCCCGCGAAGTCAACTTTGACGGTCTGCCCGGGCTGACCCATCACTACGCCGGGCTCTCCTTTGGCAATGAGGCTTCCACCCGGCATCGCTATCGGGTGTCTAACCCGCAGCTGGCGGCAAAGCAGGGGCTGAAAAAAATGAAAGCCCTCGCCGACGCTGGCTACCCGCAGGCGGTGATCCCGCCGCAGGAGCGTCCCAACGTGCCGCTTCTGCGCCAGCTGGGCTTTAGCGG
Organism: Klebsiella pneumoniae; assembly: GCF_000742135.1. Taxonomy (GTDB): domain Bacteria; phylum Pseudomonadota; class Gammaproteobacteria; order Enterobacterales; family Enterobacteriaceae; genus Klebsiella; species Klebsiella pneumoniae. The sequence goes on from NZ_KN046818.1 coordinate 1,910,955, forward strand.
CAGCGATGAGCAGGTGGTGGCCCGGGTGGCGCAGCAGGAGCCGGATCTGCTGTCGGCGGTGAGTTCGGCCTCGGCGATGTGGGTGGCGAACGCGGCGACGGTGTGTCCCTCCGCCGATTCGCTGGATGGCCTGGTGCACCTGACGGTGGCGAATCTGCAGGATAAATTCCACCGCGCCAGCGAAGCACCGACCACAGAGGCGCTGCTGCAGGCGATTTTCCCCGACCGCACACGATTTTCTATCCACCCGGCGCTGCCCGCCTCGGCCTGGTTTGGCGACGAAGGGGCGGCGAACCATAATCGTCTCGGCGGCGAGTATGGCGCTCCCGGCGTCCAGCTCTTTGTCTATGGCCGCCGCCGGGGGAGCAAGGAGGCGCCGCGTCGCTATCCGGCGCGGCAAACCCTTGAGGCCAGCCAGGCGGTAGCGCGCCTCAATCAGGTCAATCCCCGCCAGCTGATCTTCGCCCGCCAGCATCCGGCGGCGATCGACACGGGGGTTTTTCATAACGACGTCATCGCGGTGAGCAACCGTCAGGTCCTGTTCTGCCATGAGCAGGCCTTTGCCGACCAGACCGCGCTTCTCCAGCAGCTGGCGCAGCGGGTGCCGGGTTTTACGCCGCTGGTGGTTCCCGCCAGCCGGGTCTCGGTGGCAGAGGCGGTTGCCACCTATCTGTTCAACAGCCAGCTGTTGAGCCGGGCGGATGGCAGCATGGCGCTTATCCTGCCTCAGGAAGCGCAGGAGCATGCCGGCGTCTGGGAATACCTCAATGAGCTGCTGGCCGGGGATAACCCCATCGCCGACCTGCGGGTGTTCGATCTGCGCGAGAGCATGGCCAACGGCGGCGGTCCGGCGTGCCTGCGCCTGCGGGTGGTGTTGACGGCCGAGGAGTATCAGGCGGTCAATCCGCACGTCCTGATGAACGATACGCTGTTTGCCACCCTCAATGACTGGGTGGATCGCTACTATCGTGATCGTCTCACCCAGGCCGACCTCGCCGACCCGCAGCTGCTGCGGGAAGGGCGCGACGCGCTGGATCGGTTGACCCAGATCCTGCAGCTCGGTTCGGTTTATCCATTTCAGCAATAAGGGGGCGCGGTGGAACATTTTCTGGCATTAACCCTGGCGGGGCGATTGCCCCATCACTTTCACGGCGAGACGGCTCATTTCCGCTGGCACTGGCAGGGGGAGGGGATCCTTAAGCTGACGCCGCATGCGCGCTGCGAACGCGGGCTGGTACTTTCCTGCGCCATTCATGGCAACGAAACGGCGCCGGTGGAGATAGTCGACCAGCTGGTGCAGCGACTGGTCCGGGAGGCACTCCCGCTGCGCTGGCGGCTGCTGGTGATCGTCGGCAACCCACCAGCGCTGCGGGCGAATAAGCGCTATCTGCACAGCGATATGAACCGCATGTTTGGCGAGCGCTGGCGGCAGTTTCCGCTCAGTGAGGAGACGCAGCGGGCGCAGCGGCTGGAGCAGGCGGTAGCCCGCTTTTATCGCGACCACGATGGCCCGCGCTGGCACCTCGATCTGCATACCGCGATCCGCGGGTCGCTACATCCGCGCTTCGGCGTGCTCCCGGCCCGCGATAAGCCGTGGGAGGAGGATTTTCTTCACTGGCTGGGCGGCGCCGGGCTGGAGGCGCTGGTGTTTCATCGCCAGCCCGGCGGGACCTTCACCCACTTCAGCTGCGAACGGTTCGCGGCGCTGGCCTGCACCCTTGAGCTGGGCAAAGCGCTGCCGTTGGGGGAAAACGATCTGACGCAGTTTGCCGCCGTCCAGCGGGCGCTCTCCCGGCTGCTGGTGGGGGATCTGGCCATTGCCGACGCCCCGGCGCCGCTGCGCTACCGGGTGGTACAGCAGCTAACCCGCCATAGCGATGATTTCCGCTTGCATATGGCGGATCAGACGCTGAACTTCACCCCCTTCGAACCCGGCACGCTGCTGGCGGAAGAGGGCGAGACGCGGTATGTGGTGGGGCCTGAGACGGAGTATGTTCTGTTTCCTAACCCGACGGTGGCGAAAGGACTGCGCGCCGGCCTGATGCTGGAGAAATTATCCTGAGGGCAAGCCGTCCGCCGGGCGGCCTGCTTTATTGCGCGCGTCTTTTTTCGCCATCTTATTTTTTCGTGCTCCAGTGTAAATTTGCAGATTATTCCTGGTAAAATGCTTTGTTTTTAATCTCCCCTCCTTTATACTCTCCATAATTTCTCTGCAAAACAGTAAGTTATTTATTTTTTATTGCAATTCTTCGGCTAAATTCCTTATTTTCTCCATAATTGACGAGAAACTGTTTTTTACACTTTCATTGTTTTACTCTTGCTCTGACTAATTGACGATTAACGTCGTAAAGTTAATCTCGTCAACACGGCAACGCGCCGTAAGAATAACGTAAAGTAAGGATTGAATGATGAAGAAACTCACTGCACTGTTTGTTGCCTCTACTCTGGCTCTGGGCGCGGCTAACCTGGCACACGCCGCCGATACCACCACCGCGCCGAGCGACAGCAAGCCGATGATGATGCATCATAAAGGCGGCCCGGGTCAGCATGACATGATGTTTAAAGGCCTGAACCTGACCGATGCGCAGAAGCAGCAGATCCGCGACATCATGAAGAGCCAGCGCGAAAATATGAAACGTCCGTCCCTTGAAGAACGCCGCGCGATGCACGATCTGATCGCCAGCGACACCTTCGATAAGGCGAAGGCGGAAGCGCAGATCGATAAGATGGAAGCGCAGCATAAAGCGATGGCGCTGTCCCGCCTGGAAACGCAGAACAAGATCTACAACATTCTGACCCCAGAGCAGAAAAAACAGTTCAATGCTAATTTTGAGAAGCATCTGACAGAACGCAACGCGCCGGCAGGTAAAATGCCTGCACCTGCTGAATAATGTAGCGCACTGAATCAAGACCGCCGGTCTTGCCCAATAATGCCATCAGGCGTTGGGCAGGGCCGGCGGTTTTTTATTGGTGGCTTCTCAGCCAAGCGGATGCAGCGGATAGTCTCCGCTGAGCAAAGGCTTACAGAGGATCTTGTAACCATCCTGGTCAAATCCGGCGGGCAGACGGGTCAACTCCGCCGCCTGGTCGAGCGATTCAACGGCGCCCAGCCACAGCCAGTTATGAATGACGTGATACTGCGTCATGTCCGAGCCGCGCTCCTCCAGCGCCACGGGCCCCGCCCACGGCCAGCACACCAGCTGCAGTCTGCTCATCTGCGCCAGCAGGCGCTCTCTGTGCGCCTCCACGCTCTCCTTTCCACAGCAGGCCCCGGCGCAGCGGCCCAGCGCGGAGCGAAAGCAGGCGCGGCCGCGGCTGAGCGGTTCCAGACCAAGCAGGCCATAACAGAGGCGCTGTTCGTCAGCGAGGCTCTGCAGCATCTGCAGCGCCGCCCGCCGGTTGGCGAACAGGCCATAGAGATGCTGCTGGTGCGAGAAATCAACCTCACGGGCATAGACAATCTGCGGCCGGTCGTCCGCAAGTAGCCAGGCGCAGAGCTGCTTGTTACGCCGTAGCCGCTTGTTAAACAGCGGCTGCTGCTCTTTAATCAACCGCGCCTCCAGCAGCAGCGCTCCCAGCTCGCCAGCGGTGCGCTGCCAGGTGATACGCCGCGACTGACGCAGCATCGCGGCCTCTTCAGGGGTGCGCAGGTGGGATAACACCCGGCTGCGGAGGTTGACGCTCTTACCGATATAGAGCGGCATCGTGTCGCTGTCGCCGTGAAACTGATAGACGCCCGGCAGCTTCGGCAGCGCCTCCAGCCACGGGCGAAGATGTTCGGGATATTCATAGATCGCCGCCGCCTCAAACTCGAGACGCGGGGCTGATTGCTTTCTGGCCACAATAACTCCTGGTACTGTCTATCTATCCAGTATAGCAGGCCATTTTTGCGGCGAAAAGGGCAAAAAATAACCCCGGCGCAGGCCGGGGCGGGGGGAGAGACTATTTTTTCCAGAAATCGTCAAAGACGGTGATCGGCGGCCGACGCTTGTGTTCGGTTTTCAGATACCAGCCCTCGATCGTTTTGGCGATGCTCGGGTCCAGCGTTTTGCCTTCCAGATAATCGTCGATGATCTCGTAGGTGACACCCAGGGCCACTTCATCCGGCAGGGAGGGGCGATCGTCTTCCAGGTCGGCGGTGGGCAGCTTCTTATACAGATGTTCCGGGCAGCCGAGATGGGCCAGCAGCTGTTTGCCCTGACGTTTGTTCAGGCGGAAAATTGGGTTGATGTCGGTGCCGCCGTCGCCATATTTGGTGAAAAAGCCGGTAATCGCTTCCGCCGCATGGTCGGTACCGACCACAACTCCTTTGGTCATTCCGGCGATGCTGTACTGGGCCTTCATTCGCTCACGGGCTTTTTCATTTCCGCGAACGAAGTCGCTCAGTTCGATGCCTGCTTCGCGCAGCGCCTGTTCGCTGGCCAGCACCGCAGCTTTAATATTGACTGTCAACACCCGGTCAGGCTGGATAAATGCGATGGCGTCCTGGCAGTCCTGCTCATCAGCCTGCACGCCATAGGGTAAACGGACGGCGATAAACTGCAGGCTACTGTCGCCGGTTTCGGCACGCAGTTCGTTAATCGCTATCTGGCACAGTTTTCCCGTCAGGGTGGAGTCCTGACCGCCGCTGATACCCAGCACCAGCGATTTAATAAACGGGTAGGTCTGCAGGTATGACTTCAGGAAATCGACGCTGCGGCGGATCTCGCCTGCGACATCAATCTGCGGCTTTGCGCCCAGCGCCTGAATAATCTCTTGTTGTAGCGTCATCGCGCCCTCCGAAAGTGAATCTGTTTGGCAAGCTGTTGGCTTAAAGCTACCTCTTTGCCGCTGAAACGACAAGGACCGGGGTTTTGACTGCCGGAAAAGAAGGCAATCAATGACATAGGTTTTCATTATAGATGCTGTACCGCGCATTGCGCCGCCGTCCGACGTCGGCAGAACAATCCTGTTTACGCAATAACATAACCTGACATGATTTCACTGTTCGGCTTGAAAAATAACACTATTTATTCCAGGCTTATCGTTACACAGTAGAAAAGAGGAACCAAAATGAACAAAAGCTTAGCAGGAATACTGGGCGTCACCGTCGCGTTAACCTTACTGGCGGGCTGTACCGCTTACGATCGTACCAAAGACCAGTTTACCCAGCCGGTGGTGAAAGATGTGAAGAAAGGGATGTCGCGTCAGCAGGTGATGCAGATCGCCGGCAAACCTTCAACGGAAGTCACCATGGTCCATGCCCGCGGCACCTGCCAGACCTATATCCTCGGTCAACGAGATGGTAAAGTTGAAACCTACTTTGTGGCCCTCGACGAAACGGGTCACGTCATGAACTCCGGCTACCAGACCTGCGCCGAGTATGATACCGACCCGCGCAACGCCAGGTAAGCTTCCTACTGTTTACTGACTTCTACGTAAGCCCGACCACTGGTCGGGCTTTTTTGTGAGTCATGATGCTTATTTAATTGCGCGAATTATTTGGATGAAAATGTGAGGGTAGTCAAAACCGGAGGTCAATGAGAGACAATTCTGTTCAACAGCGAATTATCCTGGCGGCTCAGCTTGCCGTATACTCAACTCATAAACAGAATTAACCGGATGTTACCAGTCTTACCGGCTCTCAGCGGTTACTGAAGGCCCTGGTCTCACACATTGAGGAAGCGTTCATGGAAAAGAAACACATTTATCTCTTCTGCTCGGCAGGCATGTCCACGTCACTGCTGGTCTCCAAAATGCGGGCGCAGGCGGAAAAACATGAAGTCCCGGTCATTATTGAAGCCTATCACGAAACCCTCGCGGGCGAAAAAGGGCCGGAAGCCGACGTAGTATTATTAGGGCCACAAATTGCGTATATTTTACCGGAAATTCAGCGCCTGCTGCCGAATAAACCGGTTGAAGTTATCGACTCCCTTCTCTATGGCAAAGTTGATGGTTTAGGGGTATTGAAAGCCGCCGTCGCGGCTATTAAGAAAGCTGCAGCACAATAATTTTAACTTTTAAAACTCGATGTATTTTGACGCCTGGCGGCTGCCTGTTGTCGGACGTCAAAAAATAATGAGTTTATTTTCCCGTCAAAGAGTAATTTCATACATCATCGCCGTAATAGTTTATTGCGGCTTTTAAGGGTATTGACTATGAGTAAAGTGATCGATTCGCTTGAAAAGGTACTCCTTCCTTTTGCAGTGAAAATAGGAAAGCAGCCGCATATTAATGCAATAAAAAATGGATTTATTAAATTAATGCCGTTGACCCTCGCCGGGGCCATGTTTGTGTTAATTAACAACGTTTTTCTGAGCTTCGGCGAAGGCTCTTTCTTTTATTCCATGGGCATTCGCCTGGATGCCTCCACCATTGAAACCTTAAACGGCTTTAAGGCTATCGGCGGAAACGTCTATAACGGCACCCTCGGGATTATGTCGCTAATGGCGCCGTTCTTTATCGGCTCCGCGCTGGCGGAAGAGCGCAAAGTTGACCCGATGGCAGCTGGCCTGCTGGCGGTGGCGGCCTTCATGACCGTGACCCCGTATAGCGTGGGCGAAGCCTATGCGGTGGGCGCCAACTGGTTGGGCGGGCAGAACATCATCTCCGGGATGATTATCGGTCTGGTCGTTGCGGAACTGTTCACCTTCGTGATCCGTCGCAACTGGGTGATTAGACTGCCGGACAGCGTGCCGGGGTCGGTATCACGCTCTTTCTCAGCGCTGATCCCGGGCTTCTTGATCCTCTCCATCTTCGGCATTATTTCGTGGGCCCTGGCGAGCTATGGCAGCAACTTCCACCAGATCATCATGGACTCTATCTCGACGCCGCTGGCGGCGATGGGCAGCGTGGTTGGCTGGGCATACGTTATCTTTAACTCTCTGCTGTGGTTCTTCGGTGTGCACGGTTCTCTGGCGCTTACCGCCCTGGATAACGGCATCATGACGCCGTGGGCGCTGGAAAACATCGCGCTGTACAACCAGTACGGCTCTGTTGATGCGGCCATCGAAGCGGGCAAACAGTTCCACTTCTGGGCTAAACCGATGCTCGACTCCTACATCCTGCTGGGTGGCTCCGGGGCGACGCTGGGTCTGATTATCGCCATCTTTATCGCTTCTCGCCGCGCTGACCATCGTCAGGTTGCTAAGCTGGCGCTGCCGTCAGGCATCTTCCAGATTAACGAACCGATTCTGTTTGGTCTGCCGATCATCATGAACCCGGTGATGTTCATCCCGTTCGTGCTGGTTCAGCCGATTCTGGCGGCCATTACGCTGGCGGCCTACAGCCTGGGGATTATCCCACCGGTGACCAACCTGGCGCCGTGGACTATGCCGACCGGTTTGGGAGCGTTCTTTAACAGTAACGGCAGCGTTGCCGCCCTGCTGGTGGCCCTGTTCAACCTTGGCGTCGCTACCCTGGTCTACCTGCCGTTTGTGGTGCTGTCGAATAAAGCGCAGACCGTTATCGAGCAGGAAGAGAGCGAAGAAGACATCGCTAACGCACTGAAATTCTGATACCGCGCGGTACGGGCAGCGTCCCGTACCGCCTGATAAATGAGGGAAATATTATGTTTGATCTGGACAACATCGACGCGGTAGAGACCCCGGAAAATGACCTCGAAGAGGTAGTGATGGGGCTGATTATCAACTCCGGACAAGCCCGTAGCCTGGCCTATGGCGCGCTGAAGCAGGCGAAGCAGGGCGACTTTGCCGCAGCGAAAGCGATGATGGAGCAGTCGCGCCAGGCGCTGAGCGAGGCGCATCGCGTGCAGACCCAGCTTATCGAAAGCGACGAGGGCGAAGGGAAAATGAAGGTCAGCCTGGTGCTGGTGCATGCCCAGGACCATCTGATGACCTCCATGCTGGCTCGTGAGCTGGTGGCCGAATTGATTGAGCTGCACGAGAAGGTACAATAGGCCATCGCGACGATGAGGCAGCCCAGAATGATGACCACCGAGATCAGTACCGCCAGAGAACAACAGCTGTTCAACGGGAAGAACTTTCATGTGGTCATCTATAACAAAACGGAAAGCGTGAGCGGGCTTCACCAGCATGATTACTACGAATTAACCGTGGTGTTAACCGGGCGCTATTACCAGGAGATCAATGGCAAACGGGTGCTGCTGGAGCGCGGGGATTTCGTCTTTATCCCGATGGGCTCGCACCACCAGAGCTTTTACGAGTTCGGGGCGACGCGCATCCTTAACGTCGGCATCAGCAGACGCTTCTTTGAGAAACACTACCTGCCGCTGCTGCCGTTTGGTCTGGTGGCTTAGCAAGTCTACGCCGTGCAGAGCGCTTTTCTCGGCTACGTTGAGTCGGTCATCGCCTCACTCAATTTTCGCGAAACGGAATTTGACGAATTTATCGAGCTGGTCTCCTTTTATGTCATTAACCGTTTACGCCACTATCGTGAAGAGCCGGTTGCCGACGTGACGCCGCAATGGTTAAAAAATACCGTGGAAGCCATGCATGATAAGCTGAAATTCGGTGAAGGCGCTCTCGAAAACATGGTTCGCTTATCCGGAAAAACGCAGGAATATTTAACCCGGGCGACCCAGCGCTATTATGGTAAAACGCCGATGCAGATAATTAATGATATCCGTATCAACTTTGCCAAAAAACAGCTGGAAATTACCAATTATTCGGTGACGGATATTGCGTATGAATCAGGTTACAGCAGCCCGAGCCTGTTTATTAAAACCTTTAAAAAACTGACATCGTTTACGCCGAGCAGTTATCGCAAACATTTGACCAGTATTAATTAAACCCGCGCGGCGTTCGCCGCCAGGTTTATACCGAAAATCATTCAAGTTAACTGTCCGCATTGTTGCGGAGAGCGGCCTGCGTCCAGGCGCAGCGCCTAAGGGAGAAAAAGATGAGCCAGAAATTAAAAGTAGTCACTATTGGCGGCGGCAGCAGCTATACCCCGGAATTACTGGAAGGATTTCTGAAACGTTATCATGAACTGCCGGTAAGCGAACTGTGGTTGGTAGACGTCGAAGAGGGCCAGGAGAAGCTCGATATTATCCACGCGCTGTGCCAGCGGATGGTGGAAAAAGCCGGCGTGCCGATGAAAGTCTATAAAACGCTGGATCGCCGCGCAGCGCTGCAGGGCGCAGATTTCGTCACCACCCAGCTGCGCGTGGGCCAGCTGAAGGCGCGTGAAAAAGATGAGCGCATCCCGCTGAGTCACGGCTACCTGGGTCAGGAGACCAACGGGGCGGGCGGGTTGTTTAAAGGACTGCGCACCATCCCGGTGATTTTCGATATCGTGAAAGATGTGCAGGAAATTTGCCCCGACGCATGGATCATCAACTTCACCAACCCGGCGGGCATGGTCACCGAGGCGGTCTATCGCCACACCAATTTCAAACGCTTTATCGGCGTGTGCAACATTCCTATCGGCATGAAGATGTTCATCACCGACGTGCTGCAGCTGAGCCCGAGCGATGAGCTGAATATCGACCTGTTTGGTCTGAACCACCTGGTGTTCGTCCGCGACGTGCTGGTTAACGGTGTCTCGCGCTTCGATGAGCTGCTGGACGGCGTGGCCTCCGGCCGTCTGACCGCGAACTCGGTGAAAAACATCTTCGACCTGCCGTTTAGCGAAGGGCTGATCCGCTCCCTGCGCCTGATCCCATGCTCTTACCTGCTCTACTACTTTAAGCCAAAAGAGATGCTGGCGATTGAGATGGGCGAGTACTACAAAGGCGGTGCGCGCGCCCAGGTGGTGCAGAAGGTGGAGAAACAGCTGTTCGAGCTGTATAAAAACCCGGATCTTAACGTTAAGCCGAAGGAGCTGGAGCAGCGCGGCGGGGCCTATTACTCTGATGCCGCTTGCGAAGTAATCAATGCCATCTATAACGACAAGCAGACTGAGCACTATGTGAATATCCCGCATCATGGTCATGTCGATAATATCCCGGCGGACTGGGCGGTAGAGATGAGCTGCACCTTAGGCCGCGACGGCGCGAAGCCGACGCCGCGCATTACTCATTTCGATGAGAAGGTGTTAGGGCTTATCTACACCATCAAGGGGTTCGAAGTGGCGGCCAGCCAGGCGGCGATCAGCGGTGAGCTGAACGATGTCCTGTTGGCGCTGAACTTAAGCCCGCTGATCCATTCCGATCGTGACGCCGAACAGCTGGCGCGGGAGATGATTCTGGCGCATGAAAAATGGCTGCCGAACTTTGCGGCGACGATCGAAAAACTAAAATCGTAACGGGAGTAGCAAATGGAACGCGTATTGATCGTCAATGCCGACGACTTCGGCCTCAGTAAAGGGCAGAACTACGGCATTATCGAGGCCTGTCGCAACGGCGTGGTGACATCGACCACCGCGCTGGTCAACGGCGCGGCCATTGACCACGCCGCCCAGCTGAGCCGCAGTACTCCGGAGCTGGCGGTCGGTATGCACTTTGTGCTGACGCTGGGCGAGCCGCTGTCGGCCATGCCGGGATTAACCCGCGATGGCCGGCTGGGCAAATGGATCTGGCAGCAGGCGGAAGAAGATAGCCTGCCGCTGGAAGAGATCGCCCACGAGCTGGCGTGTCAGTACCGTCGTTTTGTCGAACTCTTCGGCCATGAGCCGACGCATATCGACAGCCATCACCATGTGCATATGTTCGCCCAGATTTATCCCATCGTCGCGGCCTTTGCCCGCGAGAAGGGCATTGCGTTACGCATTGACCGCCAGGTGGCGGCGCAGAGTGGGCTCGACCAGCAGGCGGCGCGCAGCAGCGCCGGCTTCAGCAGCGAGTTTTACGGCGAAGCGGTCTCTGAGGAACTGTTTCTGCAGACGCTGGATGCCTCCATCGCCCGCGGGGAGCGCTCCCTGGAGGTGATGTGTCATCCGGCTTATGTTGATCGGATCATTATGGGCAGCGCCTACTGCTATCCGCGACTGGATGAGCTTGATGTGCTGACATCTGCCTCGCTGAAAGCGGCGGTGGCCGACCGGGGTTATCGTCTGGGAACCTACCGCGACGTGTAAGCCCGACGGGGGAAAGGGAAAGTGAATCAAGCCCGGCACAGCGTGCCGGGCTTTTTACTACGCCGGAATAGCGGCGATTTTCGGGCTTCTCGACCACACGCGGTGGGCCGTCATCAGGGCGAGCAGTTTGTCCGCCGCTGGCGTGTCGAGCGCATCGGTGACGATGACCCCCTCTTCACCCTGGGTCGGAACATGCAGAACGGACGTCAGCTGCCGCGCATCCCCTGCCAGCAGGATCGGCTTCAGATGTTTATAGGCTTCCAGCAGGTAATAGCGCGCGTCACCGCTCTGACTCAGGGCGCTGAGGTCGCCGCCGGGCACCACCACCGCATCCACCGTCAGCGACGGGGAGCCGGCGAAGGTGCCGGCGATCGGCAGCGGAGAACCATCGTCGGCAATGACTTCGCCCATTCGCGAGTAGAGCAGCTTGCTGTGCACGCCCTGGGCCTGCAGCGCCTGCAGGAGCTGAACCAGATCCTGCGCTGAGGTGCGTTCGTTGAGCAGGACTGCCACCACGCGACCTTTCACATCGCCTTCGGCGTCGGCGTAGAGGCTGAGGCTGGGGTCTTTCTCCACGCCATTGACCGGGGCGGGCAGGGTAATGTTGCGCTGATCGTCGCTCAGTTCGATGCCTAAGTTCGCCCCAACCGCTTCCGCAAGCTTAGTATCAATGTGGGCCAGATGATCGACCACCCGCTCGCGGATCCAGGTGCGGACCACTTTGCTGAGTTCGAAGCTGAAACCATCGATAATATGCTGCTGTTCAATCGGCGTCTGGCTCAGCCAGAACAGACGCGGCTGGGCGTAATATTCGCCGAACGAAGGGCTGCGCTGGCGGATTTTTTCGCCGTCGACGCGCTCGGCGAGGGACTCAAAGCCACCGCGTTTGGCGGCAGGCGGCGTCTCGCGCGGCCAGTTGTCGTTAATCGAGTTGGGCTCGTAGTTGGCCGGATTGGTGTCAATGTCCATCCGGTGCATCCCGTCACGCTGGAAATTATGATACGGGCAGGTCGGACGGTTGATGGGGATTTCATGGAAGTTCGGCCCACCCAGGCGGCTAATTTGCGTATCGGTGTAAGAGAAGAGACGCCCCTGCAGCAGCGGATCGTTGCTGAAATCAATGCCCGGGACGATATGTCCGGGATGGAAGGCCGCCTGTTCATTTTCGGCAAAGAAGTTATCCGGGTTGCGGTTGAGGACCATTCTGCCAACCCGCTGCACCGGCACCAGCGCCTCGGGGATCAGCTTGGTGGGATCGAGCAGGTCGAAGTCAAAAGCAAATTCATTCTCTTCGGGGATCAATTGCAGGCCAAGCTCAAATTCCGGGTAGTCCCCGGCTTCGATGGCCTCCCATAGATCGCGGCGATGAAAATCGGGGTCGCGGCCGGTCAGCTTCTGCGCTTCATCCCACACCAGCGACGCCTTGCCGGCGACCGGTTTCCAGTGAAAGCGAACGAAGGTGGCTTTGCCCTCGGCATTAATCAGACGGAAGGTATGGATCCCGAAGCCTTCCATGGTGCGATAGCTGCGCGGGATGCCGCGATCCGACATCGCCCACATCACGTTGTGCAGCGTTTCCGGCTGCAGGGAAACATAGTCCCAGAAAGTATCGTGGGCGCTCTGCCCCTGTGGGATGGCCCAGTGGGGTTCAGGCTTCACGGCGTGGACAAAGTCGGGGAACTTCATCGCGTCCTGGATGAAGAAGACCGGTGTGTTGTTGCCCACCAGGTCAAAAATCCCTTCGTCAGTGTAAAACTTGGTAGCGAAGCCGCGAATATCGCGGACGGTGTCCGCCGACCCCGCGCCGCCCTGCACGGTGGAGAAGCGTACAAACACCGGGGTGATTTTATCGGCTGACGAAAGAAAATCGGCTTTAGTCAACGCAGCCAGGCTTTTGTAGGGCTGGAAGTAGCCGTGGGCGGCAGAGCCGCGGGCATGAACGATACGCTCCGGAATACGCTCGTGGTCAAAGTGGGTGATCTTCTCCCGCAGGATAAAATCTTCCAGCAGCGTTGGGCCGCGGCTACCGGCGCGCAGCGAATTCTGATCGTCAGCAATGCGCACGCCCTGGTTGGTGGTCAGCGGAAAATCTTCCCCCCCTTTGCGTTGCGCCTCCAGGGAATCCAGTTTGCTGTTATGAGTATCGGGCGCTTTCAGGCTGCCTGGGGCGGTGGGTTCGACGCCCGGAGCGGTAGGTTTCGGCGTGGGGCGCCACTCCCGATCGTCCGGCGCCAGCGAATCGAGACCCGGCTGCGCTTCCTCGCTGTCGTGGACCGGTGCCTGCTGTTGGTGAGGGTTCGGGTGCTTATCAGACATTACTCGTCTCCTGCTTTCATTGCTAAAAGTGGTCGTTGATAGACCAAAACCCTTCTAACTATAGAACATTACGCTGTCTGCGCCCGGCGAGGGGGCAGGGAGTTATCCTAAAATGCGCATCGGCGGCGAAGGGGCGACGAACGGGGCCACAATCGGCTATGATAGAGGTTTCTGTTTCCCGCTATGTTTAGTGAATCCATTTGTTATGAAACCATTGCGCCAACAAAATCGCCCTGTCATTAGCTACGTGCCGCGCGTGGAGCCTGCGCCCCCGGAACATGCCGTGAAAATGGACCATTTTCGCGATGTCTGGATTTTGCGCGGGAAGTATGTCGCTTTTCTGCTGATGGGGGAGCATTTCCGTCGCTCACCGGCATTCAGCGTGCCGGAGTCGGCGCAGCGCTGGGCTAACCAGGTGCGTCAGGAAGGTGAGATTGAAGCCTGAGTCGGCTGCAGAAATAAAAAAACCGCTGAATGATCAGCGGTTTTTTTTGTGCTTGCCGTTTAGCGATGCGCCAGTTCGGCTTCTTCCTCGCTATCGAAGATCGACTTGTCGGTCTGGCGCAGCCACTGGCTGGTCAGCGTCCCGGCGGTCATTGAGCCGTTAACGTTCAGCGCGGTACGCCCCATATCGATCAGCGGTTCGACGGAGATGAGCAGGGCTACCAGGGTCACCGGCAGGCCCATCGCCGGCAGGACGATCAGCGCGGCGAAGGTCGCGCCGCCGCCCACCCCGGCGACGCCCGCCGAGCTGACGGTGACGATGCCCACGAGGGTGGCAATCCACATCGGATCCAGCGGGTTGATGCCCACGGTCGGCGCGACCATCACCGCCAACATTGCCGGATAGATACCAGCGCAGCCGTTCTGGCCGATGGTGGCGCCAAAGGAGGCGGAGAAGCTGGCAATCGACTCCGGTACGCCGAGACGACGGGTTTGCGCCTCAACGTTCAGCGGAATGGAGGCGGCGCTGGAGCGGCTGGTAAAGGCGAAGGTGATCACCGGCCAGACTTTACGGAAGTACTTCAGCGGGCTGACGCCGTTAATCGCCAGCAGCAGGCCGTGGACGACAAACATAATACCCAGCGCAATGTACGAGGCTACCACGAAGCCGCCAAGCTTGATGATGTCCTGCAAATTCGACCCGGCAACCACTTTGGTCATCAGGGCCAGCACACCGTAAGGGGTCAGCTGCATGACCAGACGAACCAGCTTCATTACCCAGCCCTGCAGGGTATCGATCGCGGTCAGCACGCGCTGGCCTTTTTCCACATCCTCTTTCAGCAACTTAAGCGCTGCGACGCCGAGGAACGCCGAGAAAATGACGATGCTGATGATGGAGGTTGGGTTAGCCCCGGTCAGGTCAGCAAACGGGTTCTTCGGCACGAAGGAAAGGATCAGCTGCGGGACGCTGAGATCCGCTACTTTCCCCACATAGTTGCTCTGGATGGCGTTCAGACGGGCGGTCTCCGCGCTGCCCTGGACCAGACCCTCGGCGGTGAGGCCGAACATATTGGTCACCAGCACACCAACCAGGGCGGCGATCAGGGTGGTGAACAACAGAATACCGATGCTCAGGAAGCTAATTTTCCCCAGCTGCGAGGCATTGTGCAGGCGGGCCACCGCGCTAAGGATGGAGGCGAAGACCAGCGGCATAACAATCATTTGCAGCAGCTGGACGTAACCGTTGCCGACGATATTGAACCACTGGATGGAATCCTTCAGCACCTGGCTGTCAGACCCGTATATCAGCTGCAGCGCCAGACCAAAGACCACGCCAGTCGCCAGACCGACCAGCACTTTTCTGGCCAGGCTCCACTGTTTATGGCGTGTTTGCCCCAGCGCAAACAGTAATACGGCGAACACGACTACGTTCGCTATTAATGGAAAGTTCATCCCCGTTCTCCTGATATTTTTATAACCTGGGCTGGTGGATAACCAGCTCTTATGACGGCAAGGTTAGCAGAAGGCGTTATCAAGGACTTATATTCAAATGGAATGGGTTATAACCAAATGGCGTTTTCCGCCGCTTTATCGCCCACTCTGGTGACTTATAAAGCGATTGAAGGTGATCTGCAGGGAATTGATCACCCCGGATGACCAGCGTATCGCGCTGTTGTCCGCCAGCGTCTGCGGCATCCAGACGGCATAGACGAACAGCGCCATACACAAGGCGCGTTCGAGCTGATTGCCCTTGCGCGGCGCAAGGATCGGCAGCCGGAAGCGCCAGCGACAGGGCCACAGCAGCGGCACACCGGCGGGGGTGAGCATATCGGCGAGAATGTGGCTGAGATAGCCCAGCACCAGGCCCTGGAGAGCGTCTGCCGGGACAATCCAGCTGTCAGGCACTTTCAGATAGAACAGCGTCAGCGCGCCAAAGACGGCCAGCAGGCTGTGGGTGAAGCCGCGGTGGCCAAAGGCCCGCGCCACGGGCTTTGAGATCCAGCTCAGCCGTTGGCCAAGAAACGACTTTGGGTGATCGATGTCCGGCAGCAGGCAGGTCAAAACCGCCGAGGGCACAATATGCCACCAGTCGCCCTGCGCCAGCACCGGCGTTAACTCTGCGTTTTTGGCAAATACTGCGCAGGCGATTGAAAAGAAGAGATGGCCTTCCGCCGTCATGATAACACACCCTAAACTGTCGATTCATACAGTATAGGGTTTTTATACAGTGTACGGAAGAGGTGACGGTGTAACTCTTTGTCACAAACTCTCAGCGCGCCAGCCATCCGCCATCGACGGCCAGCGTATAGCCGTTAATATAGTCGGCCGCTGATGAGGCGAGAAACACCACCGGCCCCTGCAGGTCTTTCGGCGCTCCCCAGCGACCAGCGGGAATGCGCTCGAGGATCGCCTGGTTACGCTCTTCATCTTCGCGCAGCGCCTGGGTGTGGTTGGTGGCCATATACCCGGGCGCTATGGCGTTGACGTTGATACCCTGGCCAGCCCATTCGTTAGCCAGCAGACGGGTCAAACCCAGCACGCCGCTTTTCGAGGCGGTGTAGGAGGGGACGCGGATCCCGCCCTGAAACGAGAGCATCGAGGCGATGTTAATGATTTTCCCGCCTTCCCCCTGGCGAATGAACTGCCTGGCGACCGCCTGGCTGAGAAAGAAAACCGCTTTGAGATTCAGGTCGATCACCGCGTCCCAGTCGCTTTCCGTGAAGGTCAGGGCATCATGGCGGCGGATAATTCCGGCGTTGTTGACCAGAATATCGACCCGGCCCATCGCCGCCACCGCCTGGTCGACCAGACCGCTCATATCATTCTCTTGGCTGAGATCCGCCTGAATGGCGTGAAAGCGGCGGCCCAGCGCCAGCACCTGGGCGGCAGTATCATGGGGAATTTTACGGTTGATGCCGACGATATCGCACCCGGCCTGCGCCAGGCCCAGCGTCATTCCCTGTCCCAGGCCGGTATCGCAACCGGTCACGATGGCGACCTTACCCGTCAGGTCGAAGGCGTTCAGTACCATATTCACCTCTGTCAGCTGATCTACTGGCGTACGATGACGCCACCTGTGACCAGCATAGAGGGAGGAAAACAAAATTACAATTAAAATGAAACAATGTTTTGATTTTGTTGCCGGCGGCGTGACAGCGATTGTTGCACCCGCCAGCGGTCTTAACCGAGCAAGTTCTCAGCAGTGAGTGCCAGCAGTGACGGAAGCTTGACGTCCGCCAGCGCAAAGCGCGGGTCGCGGCTGTTCTCCGCTTCCGGCACCACGATAGACCGCATGCGCGCGGCTTTGCTGGCGATCATGCCATTGACCGAATCCTCCAGCGCGACGCAGCGCTGCGGGTCGACTCCCAGGGCAGCGGCGCAGTTGAGGTAGACCTGCGGGTGCGGTTTGCTCCAGGGTAAATGCTCCGCAGAGGCGAGAGCATCAAACTGGTCGCGCAGTTCAAACATATTGAGCACTTTCTCCAGCATCATCAGCGGCGAGGCCGAGGCCAGGCCCACCTTTAAGCCCTGAGCTTTACACAGGGCCACTGCCTCGCGTACGCCCGGCAGCAGCGGGCGTGAGGCTTCCACCAGCTCAATGGCGCGACGAATAATGCGCGCGGTAGCTTCCGCCCGGTCTACGCCGTGCCACGGCTGCTGCGCGTACCACAGATCCACCACCAGGTCGATTCGCAGACCGAGCAGGTCGGGCAGTTCATCGCGGCGACGGGTATCCACTCCCAGGCTTTCCATGACCTCGACCTCCGCCTGATCCCAGAGCGGCTCCGAGTCAATCAGCAACCCGTCCATATCAAATATCGCGGCCTCAATGCGGCGCTTCGCTGACATATGTCCTTCTCCTGTTGCGTAATCAGATAAACGAATCGGCAATCATGGTATATCATACCGCGCATTATTGGGCGAAATTCGCCGTGGCAGATAGACTTATAACCGACATACTCGGGGGAGCGAGGGAAGCCAGCGCCACGCAACAGGCAGCAGGCGAACCACCAACGCGTCTTTAACAAGGGGAACTCATGACGTACCAACAAGCTGGACGCATAGCGGTTATCAAACGCATTTTAGGATGGGTTATCTTTATTCCCGCCGTGCTGTCGACGCTGATTTCTGTGCTCAAATTTATGTATGAGCACAGTGAAAAGAAACCCGGCATTGATGCGGTAATGATGGATTTTGCGCACGTGATGATTGAGATGATGCGCTTTAACACGCCGTTCCTGAACTTTTTCTGGTACAACTCGCCGCTGCCGGATTTTCACCATAGCCTGAACATCGGCTTCTGGATCATCTTCATTCTGGTGTTCGTCGGCATGGCCCTGCAGGCTTCCGGCGCGCGAATGGCGCGGCAGGCGAAATTTCTCCGCGAGGGGATTGAGGATCAGCTGATCCTCGAACAGGCCAAAGGCGCAGATGGGTTAACCCGCGAGCAGCTTGCTGAACGCATTGTGGTACCGCGCCATACTATCCTGGTGCAGTATTTCCCACTGTACGTGCTGCCGGTGATCGTGATTGTCATCGGTTACTTTTTCTTTTCGCTGCTGGGCTTTCTGTAAGTCAGGTGCCCGGCAAGCCGGGCACCTTCTTATTCCGCTGGCAGAGGACGTGGTTTTCCCTGATTATCAACGGCAACGTAGATAAACAGCGCTTCCGTCGCCTTGTAGCGCTGGCCAATCGGTTCTGAAGAAACTTTTTTCACCCACACTTCGATATTGATTGTCACCGAGGTGTTGCCGCGCTTCACGCAGCGGGCGTAGCAGCACACCACGTCGCCAACGGCGACCGGACGTAAAAATGTCATCCCATCCACCCGCACGGTCACCACGCGACCCTGGGCGATCTCTTTGGCCATAATGGCGCCGCCAATATCCATCTGCGACATCAGCCAGCCGCCAAAAATATCCCCGTTGGCATTGGTATCCGCCGGCATTGCCAGGGTGCGTAAAACCATTTCGCCCTTTGGGGCGAGATCTGTTGTTGTCATGCTCTACTCTGTTGTGGTCAAAGACGATCAGCGGGATGCTACTATGAAAATAGCGCAGTGAGAATAGGGGAATACGCCCGCTGGCGCGGGCGCGGTGGTTCAGAAGGAGAGGGTAACGCCGGCGTAATACGCGCGGCCAGGCTCATTGTAGGTCGAGGCGCCGGCATTTTCGCGATACAGTTGTTTATCAAATAGATTACTTATTCCGGCATTCAGGCGAATATCCCGGTTTAGCTGATACTGAGTACCAATACCCACGATGGAATAGGCGCCAACCTCGGTAGTCGCAAGGGTCCCGGTTTCGTTGCGGATCTCCGCATACTGACGCGGCTTCTGACGGCCATAAAGCGTCCAGTTCACATTCGCAGACAGGGCGTCGTTTACCTGCCAGTCGAGCATCGTGTTAACGGTATATTTCGGGATAACCGACAGCGGGTTGCCAGTCTCTTTACTTTCAGATTTGAGCATCCAGGTGGCATTGGTCCGCCAGCTGAGGACATCTCTCAGCACCGGGATCAGCAGATTTCCTTCCAGCCCCTCGACCACGGCTTTGCCGCCGTTCTGCCATTGCAAAATATTATTGCCGCTGGAGGTATAGCCCAGTACCTCTGTTCCGGAGACGATTTTGTTTTTGTAATCGTTGCGAAACCAGGTGACTCCGGCAGCGTAACCATTAAGGTTAAATTCGATACCGATCTCTTTGTTGATACTGATCTCCGGGTCGAGGTCAGGGTTACCCAGCAGGTAGCAGCTGCCTTCAGCGATCGTGTTTGGACAACCGTTGCCGCGGGTGGAGAGCAAATAGCCTTTACTGGATTGATAGAGGTTTGGCGCTTTAAACACGCGCGCGATACCGGCCTTCAGTGTGAACATATCGCCGAGCTCCTGGGACAGATTGAGGCTGGGGCTCCAGTTACTGCCAAACTGATTATGATAATCGAAGCGAATGCCGGGGATCAGGTTGGTGCCGGGCACGGCTTCGATATTATCTTCCAGATAGATACCGGTGAGGGTGGCGCTGTTTTTGGTACTGCGTTGCGTAGGGTCGCCCGAGGTCCCAGGGATAGTCTCGCCGTTGCTGTTAGTGGCCTGCATCGATGCCGGGTCGTCGAGCTGATCATGGTTCCATTCCATTCCCAGCGTCAGCGTCTGGTCCGCCAGCCAGAAGAAAGGCACATTGAATTCCGAGGTAGTACGCCAGGATTCCAGACGGCTGGTGGCATAATCTTCACTGTTGATCATGCCTTCGACGCGGCCGGTAGAGCCTTCCTGCAGGCGGGTATTGTTGGTTTTCTCGTAGTAAACACCGGCTTTGGACTGGCCCCAATCCCATAGACCGTTGTAGGTCAGTCCCCAGGACTGGCGATAGAGGCGATTAGTTTCGTGGCCGTACAGGGAGTCCACCAGCCCGTTCGGGCTAAGATTGCCGTTGCTGTACTGGGTATCGCCAGCATAGATATTCCCCTGACGGCTATAGGCGTAGCTGAAATCGAGAATTTGTTGCGGGGTCATTTTCCATGACAGTAGCGCGTTAATGTCTTTATTGCGGACCCCTTCGCGCCCCGCAGCGTAAGAGCCGTTTTGCGCATGGTTAATATCCCAGGCGTCGGGTTCCGTTTTATTGATATTGCCATACAGGCGCATCGTCAGCGCCTCGCCGGCCAGTGGGCCGCTGAGATTGAAGTTAGCGCGATTGGTTGTGCCTTCTTTGTTGTTTTCCGGCTGGTTGGTGAAGAAAGACAGCGAACCGTGCCAGGTGTTGGTCGGACGTTTGGTAATGATATTGACCACTCCGCCCGCCGCGCCGGAACCATAGCGCGCGGCTGCCGGACCGCGGAGAACTTCAATCCGTTCGACCATTTCGGCAGGTACCCAGTTGCTGTCGCCCCGGGTATCGCGTTCGCCGCGCCAGCTATAGCGAACCGCGTTACGTGACGTGACCGGTACCCCATCTATCAGGATCAGGGTGTTCTCCGGCCCCATGCCGCGGATATCAATCTGGCGGTTGTTGCCCCGACTGCCGCTGGCGCTGTTGCCGGTCAAGTTCACCCCGGGCATTTTACGGATGATGTCTGAGAGATCGTTGACCGGCGGCTGCTTAGCAATATCCTCAGCCGTGATAATCGACACCCCGGGCTGTTGCTTAAGCGCTTCTTCCGCCGTACTGCGCACAATCATCGTTTCGGTATCTTGTTCTGATTCTTCAGCAAAGGCGTTAGGGGCGAGGAGACTGGATATGACCAGCGCCAGGGTCGTGGGCACAGAATATTGCGGCGATCTCATGTAAATATCCTTTTCAAAACAATGCAAAATGAGATCGAGAATATTAATGATAACAATTATCATTACAATGTAACGAGATGAATCTCCATATAATCCTCACAATTACCGCAACTTTTTATGCAGTTGAGAGAAATCGTGAAGAGAGCCTACACAGTGTGGCCGGGAAGCTGTCAGCGTATGCGCTGAGGTTGTGTGGTTGCAGGGAATGTTTGCCAGTGCAGTAAGCTTATAGGGGGCGAGCGCGGCGCGCGATGGCGCGCCGGCGGAGGGGTTAGTGGTGGTCGTCCTGCGGCATATGACGGTAGATGTAGATCCCGCTCAGCAAGGTAAAGACCAGCGTGAGGGCGGTTAAACCAAAGACCTTAAAGTTAACCCAGATATTCTGCGGCAGCCAGAAGGCGATATAGATATTGGCCAGCCCGCAGAGAATAAAGAACACCGCCCAGGCCAGGTTAAGTCGCGACCAGACCTGCTGCGGCAGGCTCAGCTCTTTACCCAGCATGCGCTGGATCAGCGGCTTTTTCATCACCCACTGGCTGAACAGCAGCGCGCCGGCGAACAGGGCATAGATCACCGTCACCTTCCATTTAATAAACTCATCATTATGGAAGAAGATGGTTAACCCGCCGAAGACGGCCACCAGCACGAAGGTGATCAGCGCCATTTTTTCCACTTTCCGGTAGCGCACCCAGCTGTAGATCAGCACGACGGCGGTCGCCACAATCAGCGCCGTGGTGGCGGCGTAGATATCGTAAAGCTTATAAAAGGCAAAGAAGACCACCAGCGGTAAAAAATCCAGAAACTGCTTCATACATCGATCCCGTCTTTCAGGACGGACCGGGGAAGGCCCCGGTCCTGGTTAAAATTAGCTGCGGATAAGCATATACACGCGGAATAAATAGATCAGCAACAGGGCGGAAATCAGGTTGCTGATGGTATTAATCACCACCGCGCCGACGTTTGGCGTCAGGGCGGCAAAGCTGGAAGCAAACAGTAACAGCAGGGTTTTCGCCACCAGCCAACCGATAATAGCCGGCGCCACCAGCCGCAGATTGGCCCACGCCAGGCGCATGCTGCTGCGCATGGCGCCGAGGATGCCCATTTTGTCCTGTACCAGCATGATCGGCGCAAAGGCCAGCACGATGGCCAGCAGCACGCCGGGCACCAGCACCAGCATCATCCCCATCTGCACCAGGAAGGTGGTGAACAGGATCAGCAGCAGCAGCTTGGGCAGCACCGGCGCCGAGGCGCCGATGGCGCGCAGGGCGCTAACGCGATGACCGGCGGAGACCAGCTGGATCAGCAGCAGGACGCCGCCGACGAGGATCGCATTACCTACCAGACCCGAGAAGGTTGATGCCGCCGAGGCGCGCAGCAGAACCTGCTGCTGCTCCGGCGTCATGTTCTGCACCAGCTCGAAAAGCCCGGCGCTACCGGCGAGGTTATCGCCTTCGCTGAGTATCGACAGCTGCTCGTCGCTGGGTGAAAAGGCATGGCCAAGTACTACCGTAATAAACGCGCACAACAGCGCAATCAGTAAAATAGTAATGAACTGATTACGAAAAAAATTCCCAGTGTCACGGTAGACGGACTTCGCCGTGATAGACATGCATTCTCCTTGAGTGTCGCAGGTGTTAACTAGCCGGCGATTGTACCGCAAATCGTTCCGTCGTAGCACTCTCTGCGCCGGTCAGGGCAGGTATATCTTTGTAAAGAGGCCGCAATGGTGGCAGGCCGTAGCGCGCCCGCGCCCGGTTGCAGGCATCGTTTTCCTCGCTATTTTCCCCGGACATGGCGAATTCGCGACACGGCGAAGGCCGGTTTTCATAAATAGTGCAGTGAACGGCGTCGCCGATATCGCCAGACAGGGCCGCGCAGCGGCTCTGGCGCTGATTGGTGCCGCTCATGCAGCGCAGGAAAGGGGTCAGCGGTTCGGTCAGCGCGGAGGGCACCAGGCCGCCCGCGTCGTCGGCTTCCGCCCAGTAGAAAGAGACTCGAAAATACGCACAACAGGCACCGCACGTCATGCACGGGTTGATTTCACTCATAATTACACCTGAAAAAAACGCATCAACACAGATTGTCGGCAGTTAACTTATCCAGCCGCCTCAGCGTCGGCAAGAGGGGCAGAAATAAATTTTTGCGCGAAAAGTGAAAATTGATGTGCGAACAATTCAAGGCATTGCGATCGGTAGCGAAAATTAATCTGGATCAATAAATGTTAAATCTGAGGACTTAGTGTGATCTAAAACAGATCAAACGTAACTCGTTATAGGTATATTTGGCCGCGCTGAAAAACCATAATGAGGAAGTGGATATGAAGAAGTTAGCAGCGGCGGCATTGATTCTTGGCACGCTTTCTACCGGCAGCGTCTGGGCGCATGAGGCGGGTGAGTTTTTCATTCGTGCCGGGACCGCCACCGTCCGACCGACGGAGGGCTCTGACAATGTGTTAGGCAGCCTTGGCAGTTTCAACGTCAGTAACAATACCCAGCTGGGTTTAACCTTTACCTATATGGCGACCGATAACATTGGCGTGGAGTTGCTTGCCGCGACGCCGTTCCGCCATAAGGTCGGCACCGGGCCAACCGGGACTATCGCCACCGTCCATCAGCTGCCGCCCACCCTGATGGCGCAGTGGTACTTTGGCGATGCGCAAAGCAAGGTGCGCCCGTACGTGGGGGCCGGTATCAACTACACCACCTTCTTTAATGAAGACTTTAACGACACCGGCAAGGCGGCCGGGCTTTCCGATCTGAGCCTGAAGGACTCCTGGGGCGCGGCGGGGCAGGTCGGCCTAGATTATCTGATTAACCGCGACTGGCTGCTGAATATGTCGGTGTGGTACATGGATATCGATACCGATGTGAAATTCAAAGCCGGCGGCGTGGACCAGAAAGTCAGCACCCGTCTGGATCCGTGGGTGTTTATGTTCTCCGCAGGCTATCGGTTCTAAATTCTTCTGTAAACTGGCCAACGGATGGCCAGTTCATTGTCTCGTCACACCTGTCTGCCGCAAGCCTCTGCCATCAACAGCGGATCACACTTCCGTCCACTGGCGCAGCAGGTTGTGATACATGTTGAGCAGGGAGAGGACCTCTTCTCCGTCGCCAAAGCGGGCCTTCAGAGACTGGATGGTGCGGTCCAGGTCGTAAAGCATCGCACGCTGCTTATCGTCGCGGACCATCGACTGGATCCACAGGAAAGAGGCCTGGCGTACGCCGCGGGTGACCGGGGTGACGCAGTGCAGGCTGCTGGCGGGATAGAGCACCAGATGCCCGGCCGGGAGCTTCACCCGATGTTGGCCATAGGTGTCTTCAATCACCAGTTCGCCACCCTCATAGCTCTCCGGATCGCAAAGGAACAGCGTCGCTGACAGATCAGTGCGCATCCAGCCCGCCTCGCCGTTCTGGCGAACGGCGCCATCGACGTGAAAACCATAGGTCTCCCCTGGCCCATAGCGGTTAAACAACGGCGCGGAAATCGTCCGCGGCAGCGCGGCGGAAAAAAACTGCGGATGGCCGCGCAGCATATCGAGCACAGCGGCCTGCAGGCGGGCATACAGCGGCGTTCGGGTATCGATCTGCTGGTTCTGTTTGACGGCCGCCCCCTGGCTACCCACCGTAACCCGCCCGTCGACCCACTCGGCCTGCGCCAGCTGCCGGGTAAATTCCGCCACCTGGTCTGTCGATAGCACGTCAGGAATGTGATACATCATCGCGGTGTTCTCTCTAAAAGGTGGGGCGCAACGGCCCCACGCGCAGACTCAGAAATGGACGTTCGCCGTCAGCATAAAGGTCCGGGGTTCGCCCGGATGATAGCGATAGCCGCTCTTGTTGATGGAGGCCACGTAATCGGTATCAAACAGGTTATACATATTGAGCTGCAGATCGAGGTTGCTGTTGACCCGATAGCCCAGTTTGGCGTCGGCAACCCAGTAGCCCTCGGTGTGATCCGGGGTACCGACCGCACCATCGCTGCCCCGGCGCAGGCTTCCGACATAGCGCACACCGCCGCCGACGGACAGATCGCTGGTGGCCTGATACTGCGTCCACAGCGTAAAGGCATGTTTCGGGGTGTAGGCCAGGGCGGAAGATCCATCCTGCGCTACGTTCTGTCCCTCCGTCACTGTCGCATGCTGCTGAGTGTAGCCGGCGATAATCGTCCAGTCCGGGGTCAGGTTTCCGGTCGCGGAGAGTTCATACCCCTCCACGCGCTTTTTGCCGTACTGCGACCAGGTTCCGTCATCGTTGGCGGCCACTTCGTTTTCAATATCGGTGCGGAATAACGCCGCGCTGAGCAACAGACGGTTGTCGAAGATTTGCCACTTGGTGCCCAGCTCGCTGGATTTCGCCTTCTGCGGCTTAAAGTCGGTCCGGTTAGCGCTGTTGCCGCTGCCGCTGGCGGCCAGGGCGAAGCTGCTGCCTCCCGGCGGCTGCTGTGAGATGGCGTAGTTGACGTAGACATTGCCCTGCTCGGTTAAGCGGTACAGCGCCCCGGCTTTCCAGTTAACAAGATTGCCGGATTTAGCGGTATCGACAGTGGTGACCGGGCTGCCGGTCGACTGTCCGGGCGGGCAGGCGATAGCCCCGCGTCCGCTGCCGCCGCAGGCGGTGGCGCTGTCATATTTGGTATGGTAATTGTCGAGACGCAGCCCGCCGTTGATCTCAATCCGCTCGGTCAGCGTCAGCGTATCGAAGGCATAAATCCCGAAGGTATCGGTCTGGCCGTTGGCGTTCGCCCCGTTTCTGTCCAGCCCGCCAATCGACAGGTTGCTCACCGGATGGTAGAGATTCACCGCCGGCGCGGTCCTGGCGTTAACGCCATAGTTGGTCTGGTTTTCCCGGGTAAACTCCACGCCGGCGCTGACGTCATGGCCTATCGAGCCAGTATCGAAGGTCGAGGTGATATTGGTCTGGTTGGTCAGAATGCGGTTGCTGACATCTTTGGTATTAACCAGACGCGACCAGCTCCAGGTGTTGACGTCATTGATATCGGGGGCGGTGATATTGTTCGCGCCGCCCATCACCGCGGTCAAAAGATACTCCTGTTTCACTCGCGACCAGCGGGTGGTATTGCGCACGGTGGTATTCTCCGTCAGATCGTGTTCGAAGCGCAGGGTACCGCTGTCGGTAGTAGATTTATCGTAATCGGAGTCGGTGCCATAGAAATTGCTGGTATCGACCTTCCCGGCGGAGTTGAGTGCGGCATACTTCGGCGAAGGCGCCGAATAGCCCGGCAGGCCGACGGTAGGGATCCCGCCATCCGGGGTGTTGTTCTGCCGGACGTGCAGATAGTTCAGATACAGACGAGTTGGGGTATCAAGGCCGAAGGCCAGCGACGGTGCGATGCCATAGCGTTCGTTTTCAATGCGGTCCCGACCAGCGTCATGGGTTTTTTCCCCCATCAGGTTCAGACGGAACGCAGCGTTGTCGCTAAACGCCTGGTTCAGGTCGAGAGTGCCCCGGCGCGACCAGGCGCTGCCGATGCTGGCCGAGCCGTCGATCCCGGAGTCAAGGCGCGGCTGCTTGCTGATCATATTGATCGAGCCGGAGGGCGCGCTGCGGCCATAGTCCGTGCCGGCGGGCCCTTTGATGACTTCCACCTGCTGGGTATTGAAGGTATCGCGCGTCACGCTGCCGATGTCGCGAATGCCGTCCACATAGATGCTGTTAGAGGTATCCACGCCGCGCATAAAGATGGCATCCCCGGTGGTTGAGCTGCCATTCTCCCCGGCATAAAACGCCCCCACGCCGGGAACGTTTTTGAGGGCGTCAGTCAGGTTGGTGACGCCCTGATCTTTAATCACCTGTTCCGGGATCACGGTGATGGTGCGGGTGGTATCGACCAGCGGTTTATTGAACTTGGGATCGGCGGAAGCGCCGGGGGAGTAGAGTGAAGGCGGAGCGGCTTCCACTACCAGCGTCTCTTCACTATTTTTGACCGAATTTTCCGCTGCGATGCCTGCTGCCGGCGAGGCTCCCAGACATAGACCTGTAAACAATGCCAATGAGTTGAAACTGCCGAAAGGCAGAGAAGCGTTTTTTTCCATGATAAATGCAGGCTTATTTTTTGTTATGAGCACATATCACACCGCGCAAAAGCGACGTTATTCGTCGTCTGGCTTGCGCTGACCCGGTGTGATTCTATAAATGATAAAAAGAATAGTTATCATTTGCCTTAATATTTACATAGAATAGTTGACCTTAAAACAACTTTCTTCACTTCGATTTACATAATTCACATTTTTTGAACGATAAAGCGGAAATATAGGGAATGTGCTGCAGAATAAGGTCGGTAGCAAGCCGCGCCGGGCGGGGTTAACTTCCGGGCGGCCATATGATGGTTGTTCCGGCACGGATCACCAGGGCACGGTACGGCCCTGGTAATCGAGATACTCCAGTCCCGGACGTTGCCGTTTGTCGAGCAGGACGTTCACCAGGCGTGGGATCGTCTCTTCGATGGTCAGCGGGGCATCTGCCCCGCCGAGCTCGGTGCGGATCCATCCCGGGGCCATCACCACCAGCGGATGGGAGGCCGAGGTGGGGCGAGCGGCAAAGCTGCGCATAAACATATTCAGCGCAGCTTTACTCCCGCGGTAGAGTTCCCGCTGGCCGGTAAGGTTATTGGTCAGACTCCCCTGGCCAGAGGACATCACGCCGAGCAGCCCCTGCGGTTTAACGGCCTGCTGCAGGCGCTCGATAACCCGCATCGGCGCCAGGGCATTGGTGAGCATCACCTGGTAAAACTCCTCGGTGGAGACGTCGCCAATGGTCTGCGATGGGTCACGATTGGTGGTACCGGCGTTGACAAACAGCATATCGAGGCTTGCCGGGGGAAGCGTCGCCTGCAGCGCGGCCAGCTGGGCTTCATCGCGAATGTCGAGCGTCGCCAGGCGTAGCCGCAGGGGATGCGTCTTGGCCAGGTCGTGGAGCGGCGTGTGGGATGATAAATCGCGCACGGTGCCGATGACCTCCCAGCCGTGCTGGAGGAACGTCGCCGCCATAGCATGGCCAAGGCCGCGCGAGGCGCCGACGATGAGGATAGTGTTGTGCTGATCGGATTTCATGATGTCTCTCGCTGCAGAAAGGAGGTCTTCACTATAATCAGGCCCGAGATCGGGCGGAAGACGCCGCCAGTGCACTCATATCTTGCAGCAAACGCCCTGTCTGGCGACTGGAGCGATAATGAACGATCCCGATTTTAATTTGCTGGCGGCTCTCGATCCGCTGCCGGTCAGTACCGAGGTGATTACGGTTTCGCAGGCGTGGCATCCGCGTCTGGAGCAGGCCCCGGCCACCGCTGGCTGCGGCAGCGGGTGCGTGAGGTGTGTCGCGAGTAAAAAAAGCCCGCACAAGTGCGGGCAAAAATACTGGAAGCAATGTGAGCAATGTCGTACTGAATACCTGAGTGATTTACTCAACTATTCAGTGGTGAGAAAGATAATATTTCTCATTTAAGATATCAACCCCATCTTTTGTGCGGAAGCGATTTTTTATCCGAGGGTGAAAACCGTGCGCTTTTGGCTGTCGTCCTGCGGCCAGGCCGCCGCGATCTCCTGCAGCGGCCGCGGGGTGGTGGCGATGGTCAATTTCCCCGGCACCGCCGCCTGCAGCATTTCACCGGTCGCCGCCAGCAGTTGCGATACCGACAGGCTACCGATCCCGCTGCCCATCAGCAGGAGCGGGGCGGAACGCAGCACTGCGCCATTTAACGCGATATCGGCGCCAGCCAGGGAACCCACCTGCACATAGCGCACCGGACTGCCGGCAGGGGTATATTTCGCCAGTGCTGGCAATAATAATTCCGCGCTGTGTCCCCACAGGTAATCGATGACCACATCGATCTGCGCGGCGCTGACCGCTGAAAATTGCCCGCTCAAGGTTTTATCATCAGCGGTTAACTGAATACACTCATCGGCGTCCAGCGCCGCGAGCGACTGCGCATTGCGCCCGGTTGCAATGATTTTTTTCGCCCCCAGATAGCGGGCAATCTGTACCGCCAACTGACCGGCGCTGCCGGTGGCGCCATTAATCAGCACCGTTTCGCCGGCCTGAAGCTGGGCGCGTGTCACCAGCGATGCCCACGCGGACATACCGGGGTTGGCCATCGCCGCCGCCTGGATATCATCGAGCGCATCCGGCAGCGGCAGACAATTCTGCAGGGCGACCGGCGCTCGCTGCGCCATACTGCCGAAGGGGGCGGTGGGGAAGGCGAAGTAGACGCGCTGGCCCTGAGGTGTGGTGCCGACGCCATCGATACCGGGCACAAAGGGCAGATTGCCGTCGAAGCTGTAATGGCGTCCGGATGCCCGGGCCTTAACCACATGGCTTATCGCGGCGGTGCGGACGTCAATGAGCGTCTGGCCGGGCGCGGGCTGCGGGTCGATAAAATCGGCCCAAACCGGGCCTTCTGCGAGATCAAAAACCACGGCTGCTTTCATAAATTATCTCCTGTCGGGAATTATGTGTACAATACACATATTGTTTTGCAGCACTATACGCGGAAAATTAATATATGCAAGATGCACATAATGACTACGACATTACCGACTTTCACGGCGCGCTGCTGGATATCATCAGCGTAATGAACCAGCCGCTGCGCGATGAGCAGATCCTGCAGGCAGCCAGCATCCAGCTGGAACAGATGCTGTTTCCGCTGCTTGTGGCGGTAGGGCGCCATGGCCCGGTGGGGGTGGTTGAGCTGGCGGATCATTTAGGGCGCGATTACACCACCGTCAGCCGCCAGGTGAAAAAACTGGAAGCCCAGGGACTCGCCTGTAAGCAACCGAACCGTCATGATCGACGGATCAGCGAAGTGACGCTTAGCGCCAGCGGACAACAGATGATCGACAGTATTGCGGTCGCGCGGCGGCAGTTAATGAATCAGGTGCTGGCGCAGTGGTCGGAAGAGGAGGTGCAGGCGCTGTTTCGCTTAACGCGCAAATACGCCGACAGTTTGCAGAAATCATCGCCGCCTGGCGCGATGCCAGGCGGCTGATGGTCAGGCGGTTTTGGTCGCTGCCTTCAGGCTCTGGACGAAGGCTTTCAGCTCGTCGAGCATGGTCTGCGGCTCATCGAGGTGGCGTTCGATGATTTTGACGATGGCGGAACCGGAGATAGCCCCGGCGGCTCCGGCGTCAATGGCGGCGCTCACCTGCTCCGGCGCGGAGATACCAAAGCCCTGCAGCGGCGGCGCGGCGTGATATTCCGCCAGCTTCTCCACCAGGTGGTGCAGCGGCAGCGCGGCGCGATTTTCCGCACCCGTCACTCCGGCGCGCGACAGCAGATAGGTGTAGCCGCGGCCATAAGAGGCAATCTGGCGCAGTAAATCGTCATCCGCATTGGGCGGGCAGATGAAAATCGGTGCGATGTTATGGCGCATCGCCGCCTGGCGGAACGGGGCGGACTCTTCCACCGGCACGTCGGCCACCAGCACCGAGTCGACGCCGACGCGGGCGCACTGGGCATAGAACGCATCGATGCCCGGGCTGAAGACGAGGTTGGCATACATCAGCAGGCCGATTGGGATGGTCGGATGCTTCTGGCGGATCGCCGCCAGCATCTCAAAGCACTGCGCCGGGGTCACTCCCGCGGCGAAGGCGCGCAGGGCCGCGCCCTGGATGGTCGGGCCGTCCGCCAGCGGGTCGGAGAAAGGGATCCCCAGTTCAAGGGCATCAGCGCCGCCTTCGATCAGCGCATCGATAATTTTCAGCGACTGCTCCGGTCCCGGATCGCCAAGGGTGACAAAGGGGACGAAGGCGCCTTCCTGGCGATTTTTCAGTTGGGCAAACAGCGTCTCATAGCGTTCCATCAGATTTCCCCTCGCGCTTTCAGGATGTCATGTACGGTGAAAATGTCTTTGTCGCCGCGGCCGGAGAGATTAACCACCAGCAGCTGCTCTTTTTCCGGGTTCTCGCGCATCATCTTCAGCGCGTGGGCCAGAGCGTGAGAGGACTCCAGCGCCGGGATAATCCCTTCGTGGCGGGAAAGCGCTTTAAACGCGTCCAGCGCTTCGTCGTCGGTGATCGACACATAGTCAGCGCGACCGGTGCTGTTCAGAAACGCGTGCTGCGGCCCAACGGACGGGAAGTCCAGCCCGGCGGAAATGGAGTAAGACTCTTCGATCTGGCCGTCGGCGGTCTGCATCATCGGCGACTTCATACCGAAGTAGATCCCAACGCGGCCATGCTTCAGCGGCGCGCCGTGCTCGCCGCTCTCGATACCGTGTCCGGCGGGCTCCACGCCGATCAGGCCGACGTTGGTTTCCTCGATAAAATCAGCGAACATGCCGATGGCGTTTGATCCGCCGCCGACGCAGGCGATCACCGCGTCCGGCAGGCGGCCCTCTTTTTCAAGGATCTGCGCTTTGGTCTCTTCGCCAATCATGCGCTGGAATTCACGCACAATCGTCGGGAACGGGTGCGGACCGGCGGCGGTGCCCAGCATATAGTGCGCCTTTTCGTAGCTGCCGGACCAGTCGCGCAGCGCCTCGTTACAGGCATCTTTCAGCGTGGCGGAGCCGCTGTGCACCGGGATCACCTCGGCGCCCATCAGGCGCATACGGAAGACGTTCGGCGACTGGCGCTCGACGTCCTTGGCCCCCATGTAGATACGGCATTTCAGGCCGAGCAGGGCGCTGGCCAGCGCTGAGGCGACGCCGTGCTGGCCGGCGCCGGTCTCGGCGATAATTTCGGTTTTGCCCATCCGTTTGGCCAGCAGAGCCTGGCCCAGCACCTGGTTGGTTTTGTGCGCGCCGCCGTGCAGCAGATCTTCGCGTTTCAGGTACAGGGTGGTGCGGGTGCCATCGGTCAGATTCCGGCATTTGGTCAGGGCCGTCGGACGACCGGCGTAGTTTTTCAGCAGGTCGGTGAATTCCGCCTGAAAGGCCGGGTCCTTCTGCGCGCTGACAAAGGCTTCTTCCAGCTGGCGCAGGGCGGGCATCAGGATCTGCGGCACATACATGCCGCCGAATTCGCCGAAGTAGGGGTTCAGTAAAGTGCTCATTATTGCTCCTTAATATGCGCGCAGCATCTGGAATACGGAGGCCAGCTTGCTGGCGTCTTTAATCCCGGGTTGCGACTCTACGCCTGAATTGAAATCGAGTCCGGCACAGCCGCTTTTGGCCGCTTCCACACAGTTATCGGCGCCGAGGCCGCCCGCCAGCATGACGTTGCGCAGATCCTGGCCCTGCAGCAGGCTCCAGTCAAAGCGCTGGCCGCTGCCGCCCTGGCCGTTGTCGAGCAGGTACTTGTCGACATGGTGGAGCGTACGGGCCGGGAAGGTTTCGCCGACGCTCAGCGCTTTCCAGATGCGGACGTTGTCCGCGAGGGCGTCGCGCAGCGCGTCGATATAGGCCTGGTCTTCATCACCGTGCAGCTGCACGGCGGCCAGCCCCAGAGCCTGCGCGCGGGCGGCCACCTCCTCCAGCGGCGCATTGCGGAAGACGCCGACGTACTGCAGCGGCGCAGCGGCGATCACCGCTTTGGCCTGGGCGTCATTCACCGCTCGCGGCGAGGTCGGGACGAAGATCAGCCCACCGTAAATGGCGCCGGACTCCCAGGCCACCTGGGCATCCTGCGGGCGCGTCAGGCCGCACACTTTGTTCTCGCCGAGCAGCACGCGTTTAACCGCCGCTTCCAGATCCGCCTGCTCCATCAGGGCGGAGCCGATCAGGAAGCCGTTGGCGAAGTGGCTCAGCTCGCGCACTTCGGCATAGGTATGGATGCCGGATTCGCTGATCACCGTGACATCCGGGCCGAGACGCGCCGCCAGCTGACGGGTGCGGTTAAGGTCAATCGACATATCGCGCAGGTCGCGGTTGTTAATGCCCACCACCTTCGCCTTCAGGGCGATGGCGCGCTCCAGTTCCTCTTCATTGCTGACTTCGGTCAGCACGCCCATATTCAGGCTGTGAGCCACCGCCGAGAGCTGACGATACTGTTCATCGTCGAGCACCGAGAGCATCAGCAGGCAGGCGTCGGCCTGATAGTAGCGCGCCAGGTAGATCTGGTAAGGGTCGATGGTGAAGTCCTTACACAGGATCGGCTGCGGCGCGACCTGGCTGACGATCGGCAGGAAATCGAAGCTGCCCTGGAAATATTTCTCATCACACAGCACCGAGATCGCCGAGGCGTAGTGCTTGTAGATGCTGGCGATCGCTGCCGGATCGAAATCCTCGCGAATCAACCCCTTCGACGGTGAGGCCTTCTTGCACTCGAGAATAAACGCGGTGCGGGTGCCGGCCAGTGCGTCATAGAAATTGCGCTGCGTCGGAACGATCTCATTTTGAAAACTGGCTAACGGTTGTTGTTGTTTGCGGGCTTCCACCCAAATCGCTTTGTCGGCAACGATTTTTGCTAAAACGGTTTGCATTATTTACCCTCTTGCCGCTAAGGCGGTCACTCTGTCATAGGCCGCGCCGCTGTGCAGCACATCCAGTACCTGCTGAGCGTTAGCTTTCAGATCTTCATGCCCGTGTAAACGCATCAACATGGCGACGTTGGCGGCGACGGCGGCTTCGTGAGCGGCTTCACCTTTACCTTGTAGCAAGCGCGTCAGAATGTCACGGTTTTCTTCCGGGGTGCCGCCCGCCAGCTGCGCCTGATGGTAAGGCGTCAGGCCGAAGTCGTCGGCGGTCAGCTGATAGCTTTTAATTTCCCCGTTATGCAGTTCGGCCACCACCGTAGGCGCATGCAGTGAAACTTCATCCATCCCACCGCTGTGCACCACCGCCGCGCGCTGATAACCCAGCACGCGCAGGGTCTCGGCGATCGGCAGCACCAGTTCCGGGCTGTAGACGCCAATCAGCGCCAGCGGCGGATGCGCCGGGTTGATCAGCGGCCCCAGCACGTTGAACAGGGTGCGGGTCTTCAGCTGCTGACGGACCGGCATCGCGTGGCGGAAACCGGTGTGGTACTTCGGCGCGAACAGGAAGCAGACGCCCAGCTCATCAAGCGCGGCGCGGGATTTATCGGCGTTCATATCGAGATTAATGCCGAAGGCCGCCAGCAGGTCAGAAGAGCCTGATTTACTGGAGACGCTGCGGTTGCCGTGTTTCGCCACTTTTAACCCGCAGGCCGCAGCGACAAAGGCGCTGGCGGTGGAGATATTGATGCTGTTGCTGCCGTCGCCACCGGTGCCAACGATGTCGGCAAACAGGTAGTCCGGGCGCGGGAACGGCGCGGCGTTTTCCAGCAGCGCGGTAGCGGCGCCGGCAATTTCCTGCGGCTGCTCGCCGCGCACTTTCATGCTGACCAGCGCGGCGGCCAGTTGCTCAGGCTTCACTTCGCCGCGCACGACGGCGGAGAACAGCTGGTGGCTCTCCTGCTGGCTCAGGGTTTCCGCCTGGTACAGCTTCTCGAGGATCGGCTGGAGGGTGTTGGTATGCTCCAGCTTCTGCAGCGCCCAGGCCAAGGTCTGCTCCAGCAGCCGTGCGCCCTGGGTAGTGAGGATCGATTCCGGATGGAACTGGAAGCCGCACACCCGGTCCGCATCGTGACGCACCGCCATCACCATACCGTTGAAATTGGCGTTAATCGTCAGCCCGGCGGGAATATTGCTGCCGACCAGCGAGTGGTAGCGCGCCACCGGCAGCGGGTTAGCCAGACCGGCAAACATCGCCTGGCCGTCGTGCTCAATGCTGGAGGCTTTGCCATGGAGGATCTCGCCCGCCTGGCCGACATAGCCGCCGTAGGCTTCGACAATGGCCTGGTGGCCGAGGCAGATGCCGATGATCGGCAGCTTGCCGCGCATACGGGTCAGTAGCTCCGGCATGCAGCCGGCTTCGCTTGGCGTACCCGGGCCCGGGGAGAGCATCAGCACCGGGTTGTCCATGGTGCCCAGACGCTCAATCAGCGCCTGCGCCGGAACGGAGTTGCGATAAATCACTACGTTATGGCCGTTGGCGCGCAGCTGGTCTGCCAGGTTATAGGTAAAGGAATCGATATTATCGAGCAGCAGAATGTCAGCCATCAGAAAATCTCCTTCGCGTGATGGGCCTGGGCAATGGCGCGCAGCACCGCGCGGGCTTTATTTCGGGTCTCATCCGCTTCCGACTGGGGAACCGAGTCGAGCACAATGCCGGCTCCGGCCTGGACGGTAGCGATACCTTCCTGCACGTAGGCGGAACGGATGACGATGCAGGTGTCGAGGTCGCCGTGGGCGGTGAAATAGCCCACCGCGCCGCCGTAGCTGCCGCGGCGTTTACCTTCGGCGGCGGCAATCAGCTGCATGGCGCGGACCTTCGGCGCGCCGCTGAGGGTGCCCATATTCATGCAGGCGCGATAGGCGTGGAGGACGTCGAGATCCTGACGCAATTCGCCTACTACACGGGAGACCAGATGCATCACGAAGGAGTAGCGGTCAACCTTGGTTAAATCAGCGACATAGCGGCTGCCCGGGGTGCAGATGCGCGCCAGGTCATTACGCGCCAGGTCCACCAGCATCAGGTGTTCGGAAAGCTCTTTATGATCGGTGCGCATTTCCAGCTCGATGCGGCTGTCGAGGTCGCGATCCAGCGAGCCGTCGGCGCGGCGGCCGCGTGGCCGGGTGCCGGCAATGGGGTAGATCTCAATCTGACGGCTGACGGCATCATACTTCAGCGAGCTTTCCGGCGAGGCGCCGAACAGGGTGAAATCATTGTCCTGCATAAAGAACATGTACGGGCTGGGGTTGCTCTTCTTCAGCACATCATAAGCGGCCAGCGGCGATGGGCAGGGCAGCGAGAAGCGGCGGGAAGGAACCACCTGGAAGATTTCCCCGGCGCGGATCGCGCGCTGCATTTTGCGCACCACCGCGCCGTACTCTTCATCGCTCTGGTCAACGTCGCAGCGCATTTCGGCCACGGTGTTAACCGGTAGCGGCGCCGGCGGCTCGTTCAGCTGCTGACGCAGCTGGCTCAGGCGCTGTTCCAGGCGCTGTTTTTCACTCTCCAGCGGGGTGAACAGGCTGGCCTGAATGCGGGTATGCTTGGTCTGATGGTCGATGACCAGCAGGGTTTCCGCCAGATAGAAGCAGTAGTCCGGGCAGGCGGTGTCGCTTTGCAACTGGGGAAGATCTTCAAAACCGGCCACCAGGTCATAGGCGAACAGGCCGCCGAAGAACATCGCTTCGCGCTCGTTGTCCGGAACGCTCACCAGCTCCTGCAGGAGACGGAAGGCGTCAAACACCGACAGTGAGCAGAGACGGGCGTCTTCATCGAGCAGGGCGCTGACGGCCGGGAAGGTCAGGATGCGGCCGTTGGGCTGGCGCTGATTGTTGATCCCGGAGGGCAGCGCGCCGTCCAGTAGTTCCAGCAGCGCCGCGCCGTTGGCGGAGAGGGCCTGAATAGTGACAGTGTCACCAAGGGCCGTAATGCGCAGCGCGCTATCGACCAGCAGCAGGCTTTTTAAGTCATCTTTGCTGTCGATGTCAGCGGATTCCAGCAGCAGCGTCGCCGGACGGGCGCCGCACAGTTGGTGGAATAACGCCGTCGGGTTCTCCCGGTAGATGGCGTCGCTGGTGAGAAGCTCGAGTGCCGGTTTGGATGTTTGCATTATTGTTCTCGCCTGTTCGTATTATTTTTGTCCAATAAAAAGCCCGCTCATTGGC
Organism: Klebsiella pneumoniae; assembly: GCF_000742135.1. Taxonomy (GTDB): domain Bacteria; phylum Pseudomonadota; class Gammaproteobacteria; order Enterobacterales; family Enterobacteriaceae; genus Klebsiella; species Klebsiella pneumoniae. The sequence goes on from NZ_KN046818.1 coordinate 1,947,567, forward strand.
GGGCCGGGTATCTGTATGCTGAATGCAAAACGCGATCACGCCGCCCGTCGTCAGGAGGTGCGCCACCAGCTGTGCAGAGTGATAAAGTGCATTTTCATCGTGATACCCCTTCATGTGAACTTGCGTACTAGTTAACTAGTTCGATGGAATAAAGTCAACCCTTGTTTGCAGATTTTCTCTGCCTGTCGGTATGATAATGCGCTTATTTACGTTGATGTCCAGCAGGAGTCCTTTTGAGCGACAGCCAATACGCAGTGATTTACGATCTGCACAGCCATACCACCGCCTCTGACGGGCGGCTGACTCCGCAGGAACTGGTCCATCGCGCCCATGAGATGCGCGTCGGCACCCTGGCGATCACCGACCATGACAGCGTGGCGGCGATCCCGGCGGCCCGGGAGGAGATCGCCCGCGCCGGATTACCCTTGACCCTGGTGAACGGCGTCGAGATTTCCACCCTTTGGGAGAATCACGAGATTCATATTGTGGGTCTGAATATTGATATTGCGCACCCAACGATGACCGCCCTGCTGGAGGAGCAGAAAGCGCGGCGCCAGCAGCGCGGTCAGATGATTGCCGAGCGCCTGGAGAAGGCGCGGATCCCCGGCGCCTGGGAATGGGCGCTGCGACTGGCGGACGGTGGCGCCGTCACCCGCGGCCATTTTGCCCGTTTTCTGGTGGAGGCCGGCCATGCGAAAAACATGGCGGAAGTCTTCAAAAAATACCTTGCCCGCGGGAAAACCGGTTACGTGCCGCCGCAGTGGTGTACAATAAAACAAGCGATTGATGTGATTCATCATTCTGGCGGCAAGGCGGTGATTGCCCATCCCGGGCGCTACGATCTCTCCGCCAAGTGGTTGAAGCAGCTGTTGGCCCACTTTAGCGAGCAGGGCGGTGATGCCATGGAAGTGGCCCAGTGTCAGCAGGCGCCCCATGAACGCGCCCAGCTGGCCACCCTGGCCGTGCAGTTTGGTCTTCTGGCGTCGCAGGGATCCGATTTTCATCAGCCCTGCGCGTGGATCGAACTTGGCCGTAAGCTCTGGCTTCCTGCCGGCGTGGAAGGCGTCTGGCACAGTTGGGAAGCGGCCGCCGAATAAAAATCGAGAGGGAAGTATGAGCCAGTTTTTTTATATCCATCCGGATAACCCGCAGGCGCGGTTGATTAACCAGGCGGTGGAGATTGTGCGTAAGGGCGGGGTGATCGTTTATCCTACCGACTCCGGCTACGCGCTGGGCTGCAAAATTGAAGACAAGGGGGCGATGGAGCGGATCTGCCGCATCCGTCAGCTGCCGGACGGCCACAACTTTACCCTGATGTGCCGCGATCTGTCCGAGCTGTCAACCTACGCTTTTGTGGATAATGTGGCATTTCGCCTGATGAAAAACAACACGCCGGGCAACTATACCTTTATCCTTAAGGGGACCAAAGAGGTGCCGCGTCGGCTGCTGCAGGAGAAGCGTAAAACCATCGGCATGCGCGTCCCGTCTAACCCCATCGCTCAGGCGTTGCTCGAGACCTTAGGCGAGCCGATGCTCTCCACGTCGCTGATGCTGCCCGGCAGCGACTTTACCGAATCCGACCCGGAAGAGATCAAAGATCGTCTGGAGAAAGTGGTGGACCTCATCATTCACGGCGGTTTCCTTGGGCAGCAGCCGACCACGGTTATCGATCTCACTGAAGACACCCCGGTGGTGCTGCGCGAAGGCGTCGGCGACGTGAGGCCGTTTCTCTAAGGCTATCTGCCGGGCGGTGCATCATGCGCCGTCCGGTACCCCGCGTTTTCGCCCCGACGGCACGATAATCATCCATAGCGCTACACAAACCAGCAGCGCGCCGAGAATCAATCCTTCCTCCACTGTCTCTCCGAGGCAGAGATAGCCCCACAGCGCCGCAAAAGGTGGGATCAAAAAGGTCACCGACAGCGAACGCAGCGGCCCTATATCTGCAATCAAGCGGAAGTAGAGAATATACCCTGCCGCCGTGCAGACCACGCCCAGCATGACTATCGCTATCCACGGCAGACTCTGCCGCCAGTCTACGGCTGGCCCATGCCAGCAGGACCAGAGAAAGAAAGGAAACAGAAACAGCGTGGCGCCGACCTGGCTACCCAGCGCGACGCGTTCAGCCTCGAGGCCGCCTCGCTGCTGGATCCAGCGGCGGGTCAGAAAGCCGGCCAGACCGTAACAGGCGGTCGCGGTCAGGCAGGCGCCAATCCCCGGCAGCAGCAGGGCGGCGCTAAGGCCAGATGTCGGGCGCGCGATCACCGCCACGCCAATGGCGCCTAGTATCGCGCCGCCGCCTTTGCGCAGGGTTAACGGTTCTGCAAAGCATAACGCGCCGATCAGCACCCCCATCATCGGCGCCGTGGCGTTAAGCGTGGCGGAGTACCCTGCCGGCAGCCATTGCGCGGCAAGGCAGTACATGAGAAAAGGAAGGCCTGAATTAATGACCCCCAGCTGCAGAGTGGATGTGAATTTTCCCTGATACCCGCTCCATTTACCCTGCACGCCGAGTAACAGACCGAGCGCGATAGCGGCGAACAGTACGCGAAGAAAAGCGCTGTTCAACGCCCCGAAGGCCGGGGTGGTGATGCGCATAAACAAAAAGCTGGCACCCCAGAGGGCGGCGAGCAGCAGCAGGCGGCCATAGTCGACAACATGCATGATTGACTCCTTGTAGTCACGAAGGAAGTCAACTGTAGAACCCACGTGCAGCGTGCGACAAACGCGTTATGCTTACATGATTAAGTTTTTCTTAACTAAGGTTCCATACCCATGAAACTCCCGCCGCTGAATGCGTTGCGCTGCTTTGAGGCGGCGGCGCGGCTGCTTAGCCTGAAGCTGGCCGCCAGTGAGCTTTGCGTCACGCCCAGCGCCGTCAGCCAGCAGATTGCCCGCCTTGAGGAGACGCTGAATGTCCCGCTATTTATCCGTACTCCGCGACGGTTACAGTTAACGGCGGTGGGAGAGATCTACCTGCGGGCCGTTCAGCCGGCGTTTCATCAGATAGCCGCCGCCACCCAGCGTCTGCAGGTGCCCCCGGGACCAGAAAAGGTAGCTATCAGCTGTACCAGCGGCTTCGCCATTCAGTGGCTGCTGCCGCGGCTGGCTGAATTTGAACGACGCTATCCGCAGATAGAGATCCAGATCGGCACCACCAACCGGCGAGTAGATTTGCTGAGTGAAGGGATCGATTTTGCCGTGCGTCATGGTGTCGGCGGCTGGCCGGAACTGCAGGCTTACCGCCTGCTGGATGACGATCTGATGCCGGTCTGTAGCCCGCAACTGATTGCTCCGCGCCGGACGCTCACCGATGCGAGCGATCTACTGCAGTATCCGCTGCTGCACGATGAACATCGTGAAGACTGGGCGCTGTGGTGTGAGGCCGTGGGGCTGGCGCCGCACTTCGCGCGGCGTGGGCCGGTGTTCACTGATTCCAACGGCGTGACGGAGGCGGCGTTCGCCGGTATGGGGATGGCGTTGCTGCGACGCTCATTCATAGCGCCTGCGCTGACGCAGGGGCGGCTGGTTAATCCTCTGGCGCAGCCCATCGCCTGTCCGCTGGCCTATCATCTGGTTTACCACGAGACCGCGCTGCTGGCGCCTGCCAACCGCTGTTTTCGCGACTGGCTGCTTGGCCAGCGCCCGGCCGTTGCTGAGGAGCGCGCGTAGTGAGGGGGGCGCTGTCCGATAAAGATCCGTATGCGTGAATGGGCACAGGAGAATGAGGAAAATCTGTTCCATACTAAAGACGGGGCGCGGCGAACAGAAGCTTTCCCGACGAAGTTAGTGTAGTATGTTCGGCCACGAATACGGCCTCGCGGTGGATATCCTGAACGCGCCGACGAGACTTTACGTTAAAAGTATATACGTAACAATGAGTTGTGCTTTTGGCCTCATTGTTTCATAAAGCATACCAGACGCCTGGGAAGGCGACACCTTAAGGAAGCTCAATGAGCGAGAAACTGCAAAAAGTGCTGGCCCGCGCCGGCCACGGCTCCCGCCGTGAAATTGAAGCGAAAATCGAAGCTGGCCGCGTCAGCGTCGACGGCAAAATCGCCACCCTCGGCGATCGTGTGGAAATTGTCCCTGGTTTAAAAATTCGTATCGATGGTCATCTGATCTCGGTGAAAGAGTCTGCCGAGCAGATCTGCCGCGTGCTGGCTTACTATAAGCCGGAAGGCGAGCTGTGCACCCGTAACGATCCGGAAGGACGCCCGACGGTGTTTGATCGTCTGCCTAAACTGCGCGGCGCGCGCTGGATTGCCGTTGGTCGTCTGGACGTGAATACCTGCGGCCTGCTGCTGTTCACCACCGATGGCGAACTGGCCAACCGCCTGATGCACCCGAGCCGTGAAGTCGAGCGTGAGTACGCCGTTCGCGTTTTCGGCCAGGTGGATGATGATAAGCTGCGCCAGCTGTCGCGCGGCGTACAGTTAGAAGATGGTCCGGCAGCGTTTAAAACCATCAAATTCACCGGCGGCGAAGGGATTAACCAGTGGTATAACGTTACCCTGACCGAAGGGCGTAACCGCGAAGTGCGTCGCCTGTGGGAAGCGGTCGGCGTGCAGGTCAGCCGTCTGATCCGCGTGCGCTACGGCGATATTCTGCTGCCGAAAGGCCTGCCGCGCGGCGGCTATACCGAGCTGGACCTGGCGCAGACCAACTACCTGCGCGAGCTGGTGGAGCTCACGCCGGAAACCAGCTCTAAGGTTGCCGTCGAGAAAGACCGTCGGCGGTTGAAAGCCAATCAGATCCGTCGGGCGGTGAAGCGTCACAGCCAGACCAGCGCTAATCCGCGCCAGGGTAACAACAGCAACCGTCGTTCCAGTACTCGCAATAAGACTAACGGTTAATGTTATGCGTTCCGGTGACTTGCCGCCGGAACGCGTACTTCCTCCGTGCTATCAGGCCCTTAGTAGTCAATCCCCATCTGCGCTTTAATCCCGGCATCAAATGCATGCTTGACCGGACGCAGTTCGCTGACGGTATCGGCCAGTTCAATAATATCGCGATGACAGCCGCGGCCGGTGATGATCACCGACTGATGGGCAGGGCGCTCACGCAGGGCGCTCAGCACCGACTCCAGCGGCAGGTAATCATACGCCACCATGTAGGTCAGCTCGTCCAGCAGCACCAGATCGAGCTGGTCGTCAGCGAGCATACGGCGGGCATGCTCCCAGACCGCCAGGCAGGCGGCGGTGTCGCTGTCGCGATCCTGGGTGTTCCAGGTGAAACCTGTGGCCATCACCTGAAATTCGACGCCGTGAGGCTCCAGCAGATTACGCTCGCCGTTAGGCCAGGTCCCCTTGATAAACTGGATCACGCCGACTTTTTTGCCATGGCCGACGGCGCGGGTCGCGGTGCCAAAGGCGGCGGTGGTTTTGCCTTTGCCGTTGCCGGTAAAGACCATCACAATGCCGCGCTCGTCCTGGGCCGCCGCCACCCGGGCGTCAACTTTATCTTTCAGCCGCTGCTGGCGTTCGCGGTAGCGTTCATCACTCATTGGGCAATTCCTGGTTTACGTCCCGGTTGGGCGTCGAAGGTCATTCCCGTCTTGCGACGACTGTCGTCACCCATCAGCCACAGATAGACGGGCATAATGTCAGCGGGGGTTTTCAGTTTCAGCGGATCTTCCGTCGGGAACGCGCTGGCGCGCATTCCGGTGCGAGTGCCGCCGGGGTTGATACAGTTTACCCGCAGGTGGCGGCTTTGATACTCGTCGGTCAGCACCTGCATCATCCCTTCGGTGGCGAATTTGGAAACGGCATAGGCGCCCCAGTTGGCGCGGCCCTGACGACCGACGCTGGATGAGGTGAAGACCAGCGAGCCCGATTCCGAACGGAGTAATAAAGGAAGAAGCGCCTGGGTCAGCATAAAGGTGCCATTAACGTTCACCTGCATCACCTGCTGCCAGACCTCCGGCTTCTGCTCTTCCATTGGGCAGATGTCGCCGAGCAGGCCAGCGTTATGCAGCACGCCGTCAAGGCGGGGATAGTGCATGCTGATCTGCTGCGCCAGCTGCTGGCACGCCTGGGGCGTACAGGTGAGCAGGTCGAGGGTAAACCAGCGAGGGGGAATACCACCCTCACGCTCAATCTCCTGGGCGACGGTGCGCAGTTTGTCGTCGTTGCGACCCAGCAGGATAACGCTGGCGCTATAGCGCGCGTAGGTCAGGGCCGCTTCACGACCAATCCCGTCGCTGGCCCCGGTGACCAGGATGATGCGATCTTTCAGCAAGTGACGTTGTGGTTGATAATGCACGGCAACTCCTTGGGCGATCGGTTCCCGATCGCGCTTCATCTTTGGTATCTCACTTTTGCGCTGTTATGCCTGAAAGCGCCCGCCATTGCAATCGGCGAAGCGGAAAGTATTCACAAAATTAATATCTTGCAACGATTTCAGCCGCGCGAAAAAAAACGGAATCCGCTGCGCAGAGAACACAAAGCACAAAGACTTCTCGCCAGCGGCTGAGGTACACTGTGCAGCAACGTCAGTGCTTTACACAAGGTGAAAACGTGGAATTACTTGCTCAGTACGGCTTATTTTTAGCCAAGATCGCGACGGTTGTCGTCGCCATCGCGGTGATTGCCGCTATTATCGTCAACCTCGCTCAGCGCAAGAAGCAGCGCGGCGAGCTGCGGGTGACCAATCTTAGCGAGCATTATAAAGAGATGAAGGAATCGCTGGCGGTGGCGCTGCTGGACGGCCCGCAGCAGAAGCAGTGGCATAAGGCGCAGAAGAAAAAGCAAAAACAAGAGGCGAAGGCGGCCAAAGCGCGGGCGAAGCTGGGTAATGCCGAGCCGGAAGGCAAGCCGCGCGCCTGGGTGCTGGATTTCAAAGGCAGTATGGATGCCCATGAGGTCAATAGCCTGCGGGAAGAGATCACCGCGGTACTGGCGGCGGCGAAAGCGCGCGATCAGGTGGTGATTCGCCTGGAAAGCCCCGGCGGGGTGGTGCACGGCTACGGTCTGGCCGCCTCTCAGCTGCAGCGCTTGCGCGACAAGCAGATCCCGCTGACGGTGGCGGTCGACAAAGTGGCGGCCAGCGGCGGCTATATGATGGCCTGCGTGGCGAACAAAATTGTCTCGGCGCCGTTTGCGATCCTCGGCTCTATTGGCGTGGTGGCGCAGATCCCGAACCTGCACCGCTTCCTGAAGAATAAAGATATCGATATCGAACTGCACACCGCCGGGCAGTACAAACGAACGCTCACCATGCTGGGCGAAAATACCGAGGAAGGGCGGCGCAAGTTCCGCGAGGATCTCAATGAAACACATCATTTGTTCAAGGATTTCGTCCACCGGATGCGTCCGGGACTTGATATTGAGCAGGTGGCCACCGGCGAACACTGGTACGGGGTGCAGGCGCTGGAAAAAGGTCTGGTGGATGCGGTTGAAACCAGCGATGAGCTGCTGCTGGGGCTGATGGAGAGCCACGAGGTGATCGGGGTGCGTTATCAACAGCGTAAGAAGATGCTCGACCGCTTTACCGGTAGCGCGGCGGAGAGCGCCGATCGGCTTCTGCTGCGCTGGTGGCAGCGCGGTCAGAAACCGCTGATGTAAATAACATAACGCGAGGCCTGGGCCTCGCGTTATTGTTTTCACTGGTCTTAATCGACCAGGTGGTACTTGTCCGACAGCTCGTGAGCAAGATACTTAAACATGTTAAATACCGCTGTACTCTTCGGCGTCGGTAGTCCCTGCTCATCAAGGTAAAACTCACCGCTAAACACCAGGACATTGTTGCGCTGAACGACGTCGGTGGCTTCGATACCGGCTAACGTATCCTCATGTTCGCGAATAAGTTTGTTGGCTTTTTCGAGCAGCGTCTGGCGATCGATTGGTTGGGTTGTACCTTGCATAACGGACTCCTCTTTTTCTCCGCGCGTAGTTTACGCCGCGCGGCGGCGTGGGGCAAATTTTCCATGCATAAATCAGGGGTAATGGTAACCAGTGGAGAAACAGCCGTTTACTGGCGGGATTTGCTTTTGCATGCTAATAAAGTTGCGTAACGAATTTTATCAGGTACAGTGTGACGCTTTCGGCGATCTGGCAACAGATTTGCTTGACATTCGGCCAAAAATTCTTCGTGCTATGTCACCTGACGAGAAAAAGTCAGCAAACTCAAGCGCCTGGTTTTACGGAGATGAAACGGGTGTTCAGGGTTGATATTCACCGACGGTGCCGCAACATATGAGGCAGTCGCCAGTGGAGGGTGTATGAATGTGCGATGTATTCCTGGATGAATCAAATTAGGTAAAGGTGAATATGGGTAAAGCTCTCGTTATCGTTGAGTCCCCGGCAAAAGCCAAAACGATCAATAAGTATCTGGGTAATGACTACGTGGTGAAATCCAGCGTCGGTCATATCCGCGATTTGCCGACCAGTGGATCAGCTTCCAAAAAGAGCGCCGACTCTACCGCCACCAAAGGGGCTAAAAAGCCTAAAAAGGACGAACGTAGTGCTCTGGTTAACCGTATGGGCGTGGACCCATGGCATGACTGGAATGCGCACTATGAAGTACTTCCGGGTAAAGAAAAGGTAGTTTCAGAACTCAAACAGTTGGCGGAAAAAGCTGACCACATCTATCTCGCAACCGACCTTGACCGCGAAGGGGAAGCCATTGCCTGGCACCTGCGGGAAGTCATCGGCGGCGATGAACAGCGTTACAGCCGCGTGGTGTTCAATGAGATCACCAAAAACGCTATTCGTCAGGCCTTTGAAAAGCCGGGCGAACTGAATATCGATCGGGTTAACGCCCAGCAGGCGCGTCGTTTTATGGACCGCGTGGTGGGCTATATGGTTTCGCCGCTGCTGTGGAAAAAAATCGCCCGTGGTCTTTCTGCCGGGCGCGTGCAGTCCGTCGCGGTCCGCCTGGTGGTGGAGCGTGAACGTGAAATTAAAGCGTTCGTCCCGGAAGAGTACTGGGAAGTCGACGCCAGCACCACCACGCCGGGCGGTGACGCCCTGCCGCTGCAGGTGACCCATAAGGACGATAAGCCGTTCCGTCCGGTCAGCCGCGATGAGACCATGGCGGCGGTATCGCTGCTGGAAAAAGCCAGCTACAGCGTACTGGAGCGTGAAGATAAGCCGACCAGCAGCAAGCCGGGCGCGCCGTTCATCACCTCCACCCTGCAGCAGGCGGCCAGCACCCGTCTGGGCTTCGGCGTGAAAAAGACCATGATGATGGCTCAGCGACTCTATGAGGCAGGGCACATCACCTATATGCGTACCGACTCCACCAACCTGAGTCAGGACGCGCTGAACATGGTTCGCGGCTACATCAGCGACAAATTTGGCAAAAAATATCTGCCGGATAGCGCGAACCAGTACGCCAGCAAAGAAAACTCGCAGGAAGCGCACGAAGCGATTCGTCCGTCTGATGTGAACGTGCTGGCGGAAACGCTGAAAGATATGGAAGCGGATGCGCAGAAGCTTTATCAGCTGATCTGGCGCCAGTTTGTCGCCTGTCAGATGACGCCGGCGCAGTACGACTCCACCACGCTGACCGTGGCTGCGGGTGATTTCAAACTGAAAGCGCGCGGTCGCACTTTACGTTTCGACGGCTGGACAAAAGTCATGCCGGCGCTGCGCAAGGGCGATGAAGACCGAACGCTGCCGCTGGTCAAACAGGGCGACCGCCTGAGCCTGGTGGAGCTGACGCCTGCGCAGCACTTTACCAAGCCGCCGGCGCGCTTCAGCGAGGCCTCGCTGGTGAAAGAGCTGGAAAAACGCGGGATTGGCCGTCCGTCGACCTACGCGTCGATCATTTCGACCATTCAGGATCGCGGCTACGTGCGGGTGGAAAATCGTCGTTTTTACGCCGAAAAAATGGGCGAGATCGTTACCGACCGGCTGGAAGAAAACTTCCGCGATCTGATGAACTACGATTTTACCGCGCAGATGGAGGATCGCCTCGACCAGGTTGCGAACCACCAGGCCGAGTGGAAAGAGGTGCTGAACCACTTCTTCGGCGATTTTACCACCCAGCTGGCGACGGCAGAGAAAGATCCGGAAGAGGGCGGCATGCAGCCGAACCCGATGGTGCTCACCAGCATCGACTGCCCGACCTGCGGCCGTAAAATGGGGATCCGTACCGCCAGCACCGGCGTTTTCCTCGGCTGTTCGGGCTATGCCTTGCCGCCGAAAGAGCGGTGCAAAACCACCATCAACCTGGTGCCGGAGAACGAAGTCCTCAACGTGCTGGAAGGCGATGACGCGGAAACCAACGCGCTGCGCGCCAAACGTCGCTGCCAGAAGTGTGGGACGGCGATGGACAGCTACCTTATCGATCCTAAGCGTAAGCTGCACGTCTGTGGTAATAACCCGACCTGCGACGGCTACGAGATTGAAGAGGGCGAATTCCGCATCAAGGGCTATGACGGCCCGGTGGTGGAGTGCGAGAAGTGCGGGTCTGAAATGCACCTGAAAATGGGGCGTTTCGGTAAATACATGGCCTGTACCAACGACGAGTGTAAGAACACGCGTAAGATCCTGCGCAATGGCGAAGTGGCTCCGCCGAAGGAAGATCCGGTGCCGCTGCCGGAGCTGCCGTGTGAGAAGTCTGACGCCTACTTTGTGCTGCGCGACGGGGCGGCGGGCGTCTTCCTGGCGGCCAACACCTTCCCGAAATCACGGGAAACGCGTGCGCCGCTGGTGGAGGAGCTGTACCGCTTCCGCGATCGTCTGCCGGAAAAACTGCGTTATCTCGCCGATGCGCCGCAGCAGGATCCGGAAGGCAATAAAACGCTGGTACGCTTTAGCCGTAAAACCAAGCAGCAGTACGTGGCGTCTGAAAAAGAGGGCAAAGCGACCGGCTGGTCAGCTTTCTTTATCGACGGTAAGTGGACGGAAGCCAAAAAGTAATGGCGTTCGTTCGGGCAGGAAAAGCGCGCTTTTCCTGCTCAGGCGACCGGCAGAGAGAGTGCATTTCTCTGCCGTGTCGTCTTCCCCTCTTTGCGTTAATTTCCTCCCCTTATAACCACCTATATTATTTTTCGTTAGCGTCTATACAGTGTTGATATAAATGATATAGTGGTTATAGTTAATGCCTTTTTTATTATTAAAACGTCTTATACATCATCGCTTTCAGGATGCATTGCGGCGCCACTATGGCCAACTGCCGGGAGCCCAGGGCCTTCATCGGCGACAAGTTGCCTGAACGTAAAGTGTATTAAGCGGCTTCATTTTACGCGCAAACGGATATCAGCCATGAAACTACAACAGCTTCGCTACATCGTTGAGGTGGTTAACCATAACCTGAATGTTTCATCCACCGCCGAAGGGCTCTATACCTCCCAGCCGGGTATCAGTAAGCAGGTCCGCATGCTGGAGGATGAGCTGGGCATTCAGATCTTTGCCCGCAGCGGTAAACACTTAACCCAGGTGACGCCGGCCGGGCAGGAGATCATCCGCATCGCCCGCGAAGTGCTGTCGAAAGTCGATGCCATCAAATCTGTCGCCGGAGAGCATACCTGGCCTGACAAAGGGTCTCTTTACGTCGCCACCACCCATACCCAGGCGCGCTATGCGTTACCGGGAGTGATCAAGGGGTTTATTGAAGGCTACCCGCGGGTGTCGCTGCATATGCATCAGGGCTCGCCGACTCAGATTGCGGAGGCTGTGTCGAAAGGCAATGCCGATTTCGCCATCGCCACCGAGGCGCTGCATCTGTATGACGATCTGGTGATGCTGCCATGCTATCACTGGAACCGGTCGATTGTAGTGACCCCCGAGCATCCTCTGGCCACCAAGGGCTCGGTGTCCATAGAGGAACTGGCCCAGTATCCATTGGTAACCTATACCTTTGGTTTTACCGGCCGCTCAGAACTGGATACCGCGTTTAACCGTGCGGGCCTGACGCCGCGCATTGTTTTTACCGCCACCGATGCCGACGTCATCAAAACCTATGTTCGCCTGGGGCTGGGGGTAGGGGTAATCGCCAGCATGGCGGTGGATCCGGTCTCTGACCCGGATCTGGTGAAGCTGGATGCGAACGGTATTTTCAGCCACAGCACCACTAAGATAGGTTTCCGCCGTAGCACCTTCTTACGAAGCTACATGTATGATTTTATTCAACGTTTTGCTCCCCATTTGACCAGGGACGTGGTAGATACCGCGGTGGCTTTACGCTCGAATGAAGATATTGAAGCGATGTTCAAAGATATAAAACTTCCGGAAAAATAACCCTGAAAATAATAATGGCACTCCCTGCGAGGAGTGCCATTAACTATGATGGACTGTATTTAACAACTTAAACCTCGAACCAATCACAAAATTAATAATTTTTGGCAACACGTTTTTCATTATGCCCGCCGCGATCAAATAACCGGTTAAATATATTCCATCAGGCCTAAATTCACTGGATTAATCTTTTATCCATAATTAAGATTTATCTGTACCTGATGATTTGAGCAATTGGTGGTGACAATATGATAAGTAATATCGATTACATGAAACTGGCGATGTCATACGAGAATGACAAAACCGAAATCGATCCCGTTCTGCGTAGTCGCGTATGGGGCGTAGTGTTGGTAGGGTTGGCGATGTTCTGGAGCATCATCGCGCTCACCATCTGCAACATCTGGATTGTCAGCTAAAGCTGTAGGTCATCGTTGTAGATACATGTCATTTTTATGACAGTGAAAGGAAACTGTAATATAAAATCAGTGACCGGCAATACAGGGAGAGTATATTTTGCCGCTGGATTCATCCAACCTGAAATCACTCACCAGAGCTAATCACTGCCCGCTGGCCGATTAGCTCTTTTTTGTCCTCGTGTACTAATACAATATCGGCATACGCCCTCTTTGCACTATTTTGGTGCTATTTCGCCTGCTCTCGGATAATTCCCGTTTCCTCTCTCTCTGTCTCGCCGTATTTAGCAATTTGGGTTGTTATCAAAGTGTTATGCTCAGTATGTGTTATCTTTAATGGAGACCCTGAGGAGAATCAGGGTATGCCATCCCTGAGATAAAGGAGGAGCTATGTCGTCAACCCTACGAGAAGCCAGTAAGGACACGCTGCAGGTCAACGATAAAACCTGGCATTACTACAGTCTGCCGTTGGCGGAGAAGCAGCTGGGCGAGATCAGTCGACTGCCCAAGTCGCTGAAGGTGCTGATGGAGAACCTGCTGCGCTGGCAGGACGGTGACTCGGTAACTGAAGAAGACATTCGCGCCCTGGCCGGCTGGCTGCAACAGGCCCATGCCGACCGGGAAATCGCCTACCGTCCGGCACGCGTCCTGATGCAGGACTTTACCGGCGTGCCGGCGGTAGTGGATCTGGCCGCCATGCGCGAGGCGGTGAAACGCCTTGGCGGCGATACGGCGAAGGTTAATCCGCTATCGCCGGTTGACCTGGTGATCGACCACTCGGTGACCGTTGACCGCTTCGGCGACGATGAGGCCTTCGAAGACAACGTCCGCCTGGAAATGGAGCGGAACCACGAACGCTACGCTTTTCTGCGCTGGGGGCAGCAGGCCTTCAGCCGCTTCAGCGTGGTGCCGCCGGGCACCGGTATTTGCCACCAGGTGAACCTGGAATACCTTGGCCGGGCGGTCTGGAGCGAGGAGGTGAACGGCCAGTGGATGGCGTGGCCGGATACGCTGGTGGGCACCGACTCCCATACCACCATGATTAATGGTCTTGGCGTGCTGGGCTGGGGCGTGGGCGGGATTGAAGCGGAAGCCGCTATGCTGGGCCAGCCGGTGTCAATGCTGATCCCCGATGTTGTGGGCTTTAAGCTCAGCGGCAAACTGCGCGAAGGCATCACCGCCACTGACCTGGTACTGACGGTTACCCAAATGCTGCGTCAGCATGGCGTCGTCGGCAAGTTTGTTGAATTCTACGGTGACGGCCTGGATACCTTACCCCTTGCCGACAGGGCGACCATCGCCAATATGGCGCCGGAGTATGGCGCCACCTGTGGCTTTTTCCCTATCGATGACGTAACGCTCAGCTATATGCGTCTCAGCGGCCGTAGCGAAGAACAGGTCGCGCTGGTGGAAGCCTACGCTAAAGCCCAGGGCATGTGGCGCCAGCCTGGCGATGAGCCGGTCTTTACCAGTACCCTGGCGCTGGATATGAGCAGCGTCGAAGCGAGCCTCGCCGGGCCGAAGCGACCGCAGGATCGCGTGGCGCTGGGCGATGTTCCGAAAGCCTTCGCCGCCAGCGGCGAGCTGGAGGTTAACCACCTTCAGCGTCAGCGTCAGCCGGTTGACTATACGCTGAACGGGCATCACTATTCGCTACCGGATGGCGCGGTGGCTATTGCAGCGATTACCTCCTGCACCAATACCTCTAACCCCAGCGTGTTGATGGCCGCCGGCCTGCTGGCGAAAAAAGCCGTCGAACGCGGCCTGCAGCCGCAGCCGTGGGTGAAAGCTTCCCTGGCCCCAGGCTCGAAAGTGGTGTCGGATTATCTGGCCCATGCCGGCCTGACGCCTTACCTCGACCAGCTCGGCTTCAATCTGGTGGGATATGGTTGCACCACCTGTATCGGTAACTCCGGTCCATTGCCTGAACCTATCGAAGAAGCGATCAAAAAAGGCGATCTGACCGTCGGGGCAGTGCTCTCCGGTAACCGTAACTTCGAAGGGCGTATTCATCCGCTGGTGAAAACCAACTGGCTGGCCTCGCCGCCGTTGGTGGTCGCCTATGCGCTGGCGGGGAACATGAATATCGACCTCACCCGCGAGCCGTTGGGACAGGGCAAGAATGGCGAGCCGGTCTATCTGAAAGATATCTGGCCGAGCGGGGAGGAGATTGCCCGCGCGGTGGAACAGGTCTCCACCGAGATGTTCCGCAAAGAGTACGCGGAAGTGTTTTCCGGCACTGAGGAGTGGAAGGCGATCAAGGTGGAGGCGTCAGATACCTACGACTGGCAGGAGGACTCGACCTATATTCGCTTGTCGCCGTTCTTTGACGAGATGGGCGCCGAGCCGCTGCCGGTAGAGGATATTCGCGGCGCGCGGATCCTCGCCATGCTGGGCGACTCAGTCACCACGGACCACATTTCGCCGGCGGGGAGCATCAAAGCCGATAGTCCGGCAGGCCGCTATCTGCAGGAGCATGGGGTTGCCCGGCGCGACTTTAACTCCTATGGTTCCCGTCGCGGTAACCATGAGGTGATGATGCGTGGCACCTTCGCCAATATCCGCATCCGTAACGAAATGGTCCCAGGGGTGGAAGGGGGCATGACCCGCCATCTGCCGGATCCTGAACCGATGGCGATCTACGATGCGGCGATGCTGTACAAGGCTGAGGGCACACCGCTGGCGGTGATTGCCGGTAAGGAGTATGGATCAGGTTCCAGCCGTGACTGGGCGGCGAAGGGGCCGCGCCTGCTGGGGATTCGGGTAGTGATCGCCGAGTCCTTCGAGCGTATCCACCGTTCCAACCTGATCGGAATGGGCATTTTGCCGCTGGAGTACCCGCAGGGCGTCACCCGCAAAACGCTGCGGTTGACCGGGGAAGAGCGGATTGATATTAGCAATCTGCAGTCGCTTCAGCCTGGCGCTACGGTGCCGGTGACCCTGACTCGCGCTGACGGCTCGCAGGAAGCGATCCCTTGTCGGTGCCGTATCGACACGGCGACCGAACTCACCTACTACCGCAACGACGGCATCCTGCACTACGTTATTCGTAATATGCTGTGAAACAAAGGGCCAGCATCGCTGGCCCTTTTTCGGTTATTCCACCGGTTTATTCTGTCGGCTTGCTGTTCAGCAGATGGCCCATCTTGGCGGCTTTGGTGTCCAGATAGTGAGCGTTTTTCGGGTTACGCCCGACGATCAGCGGCACCCGCTCCACAATGTTGATCCCGGCTTCGGTAAGAATTTCCACTTTTTTCGGGTTATTGGTTAATAACCGCACCTGCTCAACGTTGAGCAATTTGAACATGTCGGCGCACAAGGTGAAATCGCGCTCATCGGCGGCGAAGCCAAGCTGATGGTTCGCTTCGACAGTGTCGTAGCCCTGATCCTGCAGCGCGTAGGCGCGGATCTTATTCAATAAACCAATGTTGCGTCCTTCCTGGCGGTGATAGAGCAGGATCCCCCGACCTTCTTCAGCGATATGCGACAGAGCCGCTTCCAGTTGAAAGCCGCAATCACAGCGCAGGCTAAACAGGGCATCGCCCGTCAAACACTCTGAATGTACGCGGGCGAGGACCGGCGACTGCCCTGATATATCGCCATATACCAGCGCGACATGATCCTGTCCGGTTGCCAGTTCTTCAAAACCCACCATCAGGAAATCGCCCCAGGGGGTTGGCAGTTTGGCTTCTGCCACACGTTTAAGCTGCATGTGATTCTCCAGATTCTGTCAGCACCTGACTGTGCTTTCTGTTTCCCGCTATTTTGCCACAACGCCTGGACGTTCTCCTAATCGCGAACGGTTAGCCGTGTGGAAAGCGCACAAACGATCTACTTTCCGCTATGATGTTCATCTACAAGGAGAAGGAGAGAAAATGCTGTTGATAGCCCGACGAACTGCTCTCGCGGCGGCGCTGCTGCTGGTTATGCCCCTCACGGTCTGGCTTTCCGGGTGGCTGTGGCAGCCTGGACTGCCGGTTGCCATGTTGAAAAGCCTGTGGTGGGTGACGGAAACGGTGACCCAGCCGTGGGGAATTATCACTCATGTCGTGCTTTGCGGCTGGTTCCTCTGGTGTCTGCGCTTTCGGCTGCGCGCGGCGTTGATCCTGTTCCTTATCCTTGCCGCCGCTATCCTGGCGGGACAGGGGGCGAAATCCTGGGTCAAGGCGCGGGTCCAGGAGCCGAGACCGTTCGTCATCTGGCTGGAAAACACAAGGCAGGTGCCGGTGACGCAATTCTACGCGTTAAAGCGTAAAGAACGCGCTAAACTGGTGCATGAACAGCTGGCGCAGGCGCAGGACATTCCGTCATTTTTACGCAAACACTGGCAGAAGGAGACAGGGTTTGCTTTCCCGTCAGGTCACACCATGTTTGCCGCCAGCTGGGCGTTACTCGCTGCGGGGCTGCTGTGGCCGCGTCGCCGCTGGGGCACAATCGCGGTGCTGCTGGTGTGGGCGACGGCGGTGATGGGCAGTCGCCTGGCGCTGGGCATGCACTGGCCGCTGGATCTCATCGTCGCCACGCTGATCTCCTGGCTGCTGGTCACGGTGGCCTGCTGGCTGACGCAGCGCCTTTGTGGGCCGCTCTCGCCGCCCGGAGAAGAGGCGCAGGATATTAAAAAACGGATGCCTGAAGCGGAATAATGTTGATTTTAGCGGCATCCGACCGCATATCCTGAAGAGTTGCCATGCTTTTTCATTCCACCGCTGCGGCGAAAATGATACTTTATAGGGCTGAAAGCGGGCTTTTTTCGCGCAACCCACATAACGGGAAGTCATGTGAAATATTTACTCATTTTCTTACTGGTGTTAGCAATCTTCGTCATTTCAGTGACGCTGGGGGCGCAGAATGACCAACAGGTCACTTTCAACTATTTACTCGCTCAGGGTGAATTCCGCATATCGACGCTGCTGGCGGTGCTGTTTGCCGCGGGCTTTGCCATTGGCTGGCTGATCTGCGGCCTGTTCTGGCTGCGGGTGCGTGTCTCACTGGCGCGCGCGGAGCGGAAAATTAAGCGTCTTGAGCATCAGATTGCCCCCGTCAGCCCGGCGGCTGTCGACGCAGGCGTGCCTGCGGTGAAGGAATAACCTCTTATGCTGGAGTTGTTGTTTCTGCTTTTACCCGTTGCCGCCGCTTACGGCTGGTACATGGGGCGCAGAAGTGCACAACAGTCCAAACAGGACGATGCGAGCCGCCTGTCGCGAGATTACGTGGCGGGGGTTAACTTCCTGCTCAGCAACCAGCAGGATAAAGCCGTCGACCTGTTCCTTGATATGCTGAAAGAGGATACCGGTACCGTTGAGGCGCACCTGACGCTCGGTAATTTGTTCCGTTCGCGCGGCGAAGTCGACCGCGCGATCCGAATTCACCAGAGCCTGATGGAAAGCGCGTCGTTAACCTACGATCAGCGCCTGTTAGCGGTGCAGCAGCTGGGACGGGATTATATGGCCGCCGGACTGTATGACCGCGCGGAAGACATGTTCAAACAGCTGGTGGATGAGACCGATTTCCGCCTCGGCGCGCTGCAGCAACTGCTGCAGATTTACCAGGCGACCAGCGACTGGCAGTCGGCTATTGAAGTGGCTGAACGGCTGGTGAAGCTAGGGAAAGAGAAACATCGTGGCGAAATCGCCAACTTCTGGTGCGAACTGGCCCTGCAGCAGATGGCAGCCAACGATCTGGATAAAGCGATGGCGTTGTTGAGAAAAGGCGCCGCTGCGGACCGCACCAGCGCCCGGGTATCGATCATGATGGGCCGGGTGTGGATGGAAAAGGGCGACTACGCCAAAGCGGTGGAGAGCCTCGAGCGGGTTATCGATCAGGATAAAGAGCTGGTGGGTGAAACGCTGGAGATGCTGCAGACCTGCTACCAGCAGCTCGGCAAAACCGATGAATGGGAAGTTTTTCTGCGCCGCTGCGTGGAGGAGAACGCCGGGGCGACCGCCGAACTGATGCTGGCGCAGATCCTCGAGCAACGGGAAGGCGTCGAAGCGGCGCAAAACTACGTCACCCGGCAGCTGGAACGCCACCCGACCATGCGCGTCTTCCATAAGCTGATGGACTACCATCTCAACGAAGCGGAAGAAGGGCGGGCGAAAGAAACCCTTGGAGTGCTGCGAAACATGGTTGGTGAGCAGGTGCGCAGCAAACCACGCTATCGCTGCCAGAAATGCGGGTTTACCGCTCATACACTTTACTGGCATTGTCCGTCCTGCCGCTCGTGGGCGACCATTAAACCTATTCGCGGTCTCGACGGCCAGTAAAGCCAAAAAAAAGCCCTCCGTTAGTTACAACATACTTATCGCTTCACTCCTCTCCAGGCGCGGCCCCGGCAGCGCCATCGTCCGGTCAGGGCAGGTACGGCAGTCTGTTATTTTGTTCGCTTCACAGGTAGAATGCTGCCCGTTTACCTTTTTTGCGCCACCCCGGCGCCCATCAACACTAAGGTCTGGTCATGACGTCTACAGCTATCCCATCTTCCCGCGCTGTCACATCCTCTCCCGTTGTGGTTGCGCTCGACTATGATAATCGCGATAAAGCGCTGGCATTTGTCGACCGCATCGACCCGCGCGACTGCCGCCTGAAGGTGGGCAAAGAGATGTTCACCCTGCTGGGCCCGCAGTTTGTCCGCGATCTGCATCAGCGTGGGTTTGAGGTGTTCCTGGACCTTAAGTTTCACGATATTCCCAACACCACCGCCCGCGCGGTGGCCGCAGCGGCTGAGCTGGGCGTATGGATGGTGAATGTCCATGCTTCCGGCGGCGCGCGAATGATGACCGCCGCGCGCGAAGCGCTGCTGCCGTTTGGCAAAGATGCGCCGCTGCTGATCGCTGTCACGGTGCTCACCAGCATGGAGTCCAGCGATCTACAGGATCTGGGCATTACCTTATCTCCGGCTGACTACGCGGCGAAGCTGGCGGCGCTGACCCAACGCTGCGGCCTTGATGGGGTGGTGTGTTCAGCCCAGGAGGCTGTGCGCTTTAAGCATGAGCTGGGGCAGGCGTTTAAGCTGGTGACCCCGGGGATTCGTCCGCAGGGCAGCGACGCTGGCGATCAGCGGCGAATTATGACTCCTGAGCAGGCTCAGGAAGCTGGGGTAGACTATATGGTGATTGGTCGCCCGGTTACTCAGTCGGCGGATCCAGCCGCGACGCTGCGGGCGATCAACGATTCTCTGCGCAAGGGGGCATAATGAGCGATTCCAACAGCCGTCTGGTCTACTCCACCGAAACCGGGCGTATCGACGAGGCGAAACCGGCGCCGGTGCGCCCGAAAGGCGACGGCATTGTGCGGATCCAGCGCCAGACCAGCGGCCGCAAGGGCAAAGGCGTCTGTCTGATTAGCGGGATTGATGCCGACGATGCTGCGCTAACCGCTCTGGCGGCAGAGTTGAAAAAGAAGTGCGGCTGCGGCGGCGCGGTGAAAGATGGCGTGATCGAGATCCAGGGCGATAAGCGGGATCTACTCAAGTCGCTGCTTGAGGCGAAAGGGATGAAGGTCAAGTTAGCCGGTGGCTGATCGCTATTTTCCCTCTGCTCCAATGGTCTGGTTGAAATAACAAGGCCGCGGTAAATGCCGCGGCCTTGAATGATTTAACGTGCGTAAGTCAATTCGTGTGAATTATTCTTTTATTTCGTCAGATAATTAAATTATTTGCCGACCTGGTGACCAATAATACCACCGACTGCTGCGCCACCCAGGGTACCGAGCGCGCTACCGTCAGTTAACACCGCACCACCGATAGCGCCGGCGCCAGCGCCGATAGCCGTGTTACGATCGCGTTTAGACATGTTAGAGCAAGCGCTCAGAGACATTGCTACAGTGACAGCCAGAACGACAGCAGCCATTTTTTTGCTCGTTGAAGTCATCATTTTTTTTCTCCTGAATAATCTATTCATGGATTACAGCGCTCCTTTAAGCATAGCCTGATAAAGCAGCTTTAGGGCAATTCCATGAAGTTAAGGTGCGCAGGTGTCACGAAAATCACGCAGGTGATAGTCACTTCCTGTTATATCGCTAATAATAATTTCTTTTTTTAAAATTTATCGTCAGGTAAAAAGTCTTAATTAGCGGCTCGGAATACTCTCAGAGCGATAAAGCGCCCCTTCCAGCGCTTTGGCAGGAGATGGGGCGGCGGAGGATCAGATGTAGGGCACGATATCGACGGTCAGGCCGCTGCGGAGCAATTGTCCGCGACAGGCGTCCGGTAAGCGATCGTCGGTAATAACGCGATTAAAGCGGCCGGCGGGACCGAGCGGATAGGGATGTACCGCGCTGAATTTTGAACTGTCGCTAAGAATAATTGCCTCACAATGCTTCTCCAGCACGGCGTTCACCACGTCCGCACGCATCATATCGCGGCCGGTAAAGCCGGTTTCCGCCTGCCAACCGTCGATCCCGATGAAGGCTTTGCTGAAATGCACCTGCTGGATGAACTGACGGGTTAGCGGACCGACCATACTCTCACTGCGTTTCTGATAAATTCCGCCCAGCAGGATCACCTCTCCTGGGGTCTCTTTCAGCAGATGGGCGATATAGCTGCTGACGGTAATGATGGTGATATCGCCGCGCTCGGCCAGCGTACGCGCCAGCAGGGCATTGCTGCTGCCGTTTTCGATAAATACCGTTTCACCGGTATTCACTAGCGCCGCAGCCCGGCTGGCCAGCTCACGCTTAATGGCGAAATGGGTCATCATGCGGGTTTCGACATCTTCGCTGTCCAGCGGTACGGCATAGCCATGAGTACGGCGCAAATAGCTCTGCTTTTCCAGCAAATTCAAATCCTGACGAATAGTAACCTCAGAGACACCGGTCATCTTCGCCAGATCGGCGACGCTCATGCGGCCTTTATCGATGACCACTTGCAAAATACTTTGTTGTCGGGCGTTCATAGCAACATCACTGTTAGGGGGCTATATGGCGAGCAACCGGTCCATATGGCCGGCTGCGGCATGGCTGATATTCAGATTTCCCAGGGCGCCTTGGGTTGGTTTTGTTGTTCAGCATCGTCCGCCGCCAGCGCCAGCAGCTCCGCTTTGAGGATCTCCAGATTATGGATCGCAGAATGGTAATCACCGGCAACCAGAATATCCAGCACGGTATCGATACGTTGAGCGAGCAGGTGGGCATTCACATCTGACATGGCATTATCCTGGTAACAAAAACGAATGAAATCAATGATGCTAAAAATGAATGAAAAAGAGAAGCGAAAAAAACGCACAACCTTAATCGGTGCGACGGAAATGGCTGGATAGAGAGGAAAGAAGCAGCGGTTCCCGCAGGAACCGCTGTGAAGGGGCGTCAGACCGCCGGACGCGCAATAATGCTGCGGGTTTCCATGCGAACTTCAGCGATAGTGACATCGATAACGTCAGTCACTTTATAGACTACTTCACCTTTGATCTGCACGGTACCGTTCTCCTGGCTGCACACCAGTTCGTCGCGCACGGCGTGGAGGAACGGGGCCGGAATAAAGGCGACCGCGCCATTGTCCACCAGACGCACGCGCATCCCGCCGCGGCTGACGTCGATGATCTCCGCCGCGAAGCGGGTATCGGTCCCGGCTTTATCGTTGAGGAAACGGGCGTACAGCCAGTCGGCGACGTCGCGCTCGGCCATCCGGTTGAGACGACGGCGCTCCGCCATCTGCACGGTGGCTTCATCCTGGGGACGCGCAATGGTCTCGCCTTTAATGATGGCTTTCAGCAGACGGTGGTTGATCATGTCGCCATACTTACGGATCGGCGAGGTCCAGGTGGCATAGGCTTCAAGCCCAAGACCAAAGTGCGGGCCCGGCTCGGTGCTGATTTCCGCAAACGACTGGAAGCGGCGAATGCGGCTGTCGAGGAAACCGGTCGGCTGAGCGTCCAGTTCCCGGCGCAGCTTGCAGAACCCTTCCAGGGTGAGCACTTCCGTCGGGTCGACGTGCACATCATGGGTTTTCAGCAGGGCGGCCAACTGCTCGGTGTTCGCCGGGTCGAAACCGGTATGAACGTTATAAACGCCGAAGCCGAGCTTGTCGCGCAGAACGCGGGCGGCACAGATGTTGGCGGCGATCATCGACTCTTCGACAATGCGGTTGGCAATGCGACGCGGTTCCGCGACGATATCCAGCACTTCGCCTTTTTCGCCGAGAAAAAAACGGTAGTCCGGACGGTCTTTGAACACCAGCGCATGGGTCTGACGCCATTCGCTACGACGCTGGCACACGTCCTTCAGCAGCGTAATTTGCTGCGCGATCGCCTCGCTGTCCGGCTGCCAGCTGCCGCGGCCTTCCAGCCAGTCAGAGACGTCGTCATAGGCCAGCTTGGCTTTCGATTCGATGGTGGCGGCAAAGAACTCGATATTGTCTTCGATGGTGCCATCGGCCGCCAGGGTCATCCGGCAGGCCAGCACCGGGCGCACTTCGTTAGCGCGCAGGGAGCAGAGATCGTCTGACAGCTCGCGCGGCAGCATTGGAATGTTGAAGCCCGGCAGATAGTTGGTAAAGGCGCGCACTTTTGCGGCGTTATCCAGCTTGCTGCCTTCGGCAATCCAGGCGGTCGGGTCGGCAATGGCGACCGTCAGCAGCAGTTTGCCATCAGCAGTGGACTCGGCATACAACGCATCGTCCATATCTTCGGTGCTGGCGCTGTCAATGGTGACGAAGTCGAGGGTGGTTAGGTCGCGGCGCGTCAGCCCCTCGTCGAGCATCTCGGTGGCGACGCCGTCCGGTGCCTCTTTCTCAAGATTATGGCGCGCCAGGGTTACCCACCATGGGACGAAGTGGTCGTCGCTAAAAGTGATGAACTGGGTCAACTCCGCGTAAAACCCGCGGTCGCCTTTTAATGGATGACGGCGCATCTCGGCGACGGCCCAGTCACCCTGTTTAAAATCGTGCTCAACGCCGCGGGCGGCGCGGCAGGGAATGGCGTCTTTCAGCAGCGGATGGTCAGGAACGATAGCGAGGCGATCGTCTTTCTTCTGGACTTTACCGACAAAACGAGTCAGGAAAGGCTCAACCAGCGATTCCGGCTCGGCGCTTTCGCGTTCTTTTTCAGAATGGATCACCGCGACGATACGGTCGCCATGCATCACTTTTTTCATCTGCGGCGGCGGAATGAAGTAGCTCTTCTGAGCGTCCACTTCGAGGAAGCCAAAGCCCTTTTCCGTGCCCTTAACGACCCCTTCCGCGCGCGGCGTCTGGGAATGCAGTTGCTGTTTAAGCTGCGCTAGCAGCGGGTTATCCTGAAACATAATTAGGTATTTTCGTGGCTAAAAGAGCGGCTGACATTTTTACGCGAATATGCCTGCCGCAGCAAGCGCTGTTTCAGCAATTTACGTCTGCTGACGCACATTGCCGAGGGCGATTTTCAGACGATTCATCCATCCGCACAGCCCGCTCCAGATCAACAGATAGATTGCTTGTTGCTCAGAGAGTCGATATTCCGCGAGGGGCGTTAACTGGGCGGCGCTAAACCGGTCAGGCGAGCGGGTTAACAGCTGCACCGCGGTCACGAGAGACCGGGCCTGAGGATGCTGCTGGAGCCAGTGATGGAGGGCCTGGTCGCCCTCCCGCAGATGGCTGGCGAACTCCTCTTCACCCTGCCAGTGGGGGAGCCAGGCGTCAAAGCAGGTGGGGCTGCCATTGGTGCGCGCCGTGAGTAAGGCGACCTGCGGGCCAAAGGTATCATCCGTGCTGAGCTGGCGGATCAAGGTCTCCAGAGGCGCGAATAACTGTGGGTCGCAGGCCAGCAGCGGCGCCAGCTCGCCCAGACCGGGCAGCGACTGCCAGCCGGCGATGCGCCGCTGACGCTCATCATCGGCATACTGCAGGTCGGGATCCGCAATGTCTGCCTGCCATGCTCCCGGCGGCGGGGCGAACAGCTCCGCGGGTGCCTCCTCTTGCTGGGGCATACCGGGGATCCAGCGCACCGGATAGCCCTGGGCCGCCTGCAGGACGGCAATCGCCCGCGCCTGGAAGCCGACGAATCCGATAATCTGGTTGAACAGAATAATGTCCCGACTGGTTAAGCCCACTTCGTCCAGCTGGCTACGGGAGAGAGCGTTAATAACCGAGGGCGAACCGGCAAGCTGACGAGCATATTGCGTGATTTGCGCCAGACGACGGTTGCTCTCGCGCGAGGAGTCGGGGCCTGGCAGGGGAGCAAGGCGGGCGGCGTAGTGGTTACACAGCCGCTGGACGCCGTAGACCTGGGCGACGGTGAGCGCGGTGCTGAGTCGATCGTAAGCGGTAAAGGTCTGCAGGCGACTCACCGCCACCTGGTCGGGAAACAGCAGTTCGGCCAGCTGGCGTGCGGGGTGTAGCCAGTCAGCGTGGGCACGTAGCCAGGCGGCCGGCAGCGTCAGGTCCAGCAAAAAGCGGTCTTCAACATGGGCGGCTTCAGGGACGAGCGGCAGGACATCCACCGGGCAGATTGTTGACTGGGTTTCGTGATACCAGTGATTTTTGCCATTCACGCGGCGTGGCTCCATGGGCTTTCCTTGTTCGGTATGTGGCGAACCGCCGTTCCGCGGATCGTTTATGCAGAACTATCCTGGCGTAACCCGGAAGCAGGAGAAAATATTGATACGTGCTAACAAATAGCCGATTGGAATAACAGGTGGGGTGTAAGGCGTGGGGGAGGGAAGAACCCTCCTCACCGGGGCGAGGAGGGGAAGGAACTTATTTCAGTTCCAGCTCGTTCATGGCGGCGATATTGAACCCGCCGTCAACGTGAACGACTTCACCGGAGATCCCCGCAGACAGGTTGGAGCACAGGAAGGCTGCGCTGTTACCCACATCTTCAATGGTGACGGTGCGACGGATCGGGGTGACCGCTTCGCAGTGCGCCAGCATTTTACGGAAATCTTTAATACCGGACGCGGCCAGCGTACGGATAGGACCGGCAGAGATGGCATTGACGCGAACGCCTTCCGGACCCATGGCGTTAGCCATATAGCGGACGTTTGCTTCCAGAGAGGCTTTGGCCAGACCCATCACGTTATAGTTCGGGATCGCGCGCTCTGCGCCCAGGTAGGAGAGCGTCAGCAGAGCCGAACCCGGGTTCAGCATGCCGCGGCAGGCTTTGGCCATTGCCACGAAGCTGTAAGCGCTGATGTCGTGCGCGATTTTAAAGCCGTCGCGAGTGACAACGTCAACGTAGTCGCCGTCTAACTGGTCAGCCGGGGCAAAACCGATTGAGTGGACGAAACCATCGAATTTTGGCCAGACTTTTTCCAGCTCGGTGAACAGCGCGGTGATGCTCTCATCTTCAGCAACGTCGCACGGCAGCACAATGTCAGAACCCAGCGCGGCAGCAAACTCTTCTACGCGACCTTTCAGTTTCTCATTCTGATAGGTGAATGCCAGTTCCGCGCCTTCGCGGTGCATTGCCTGCGCGATGCCGTAGGCGATGGACAGTTTGCTGGCGACGCCAGTGATCAAAATGCGCTTACCGGAAAGAAAACCCATAGCTTTAATCCTTATCGTTATTGCTTATTTTTACTTTAACAATCATAACGTTAACATTGTTATTTCAAAATAACTCAAATTTAGCCGGGAATTATATCCCACTGACGACCCCTTGTGTCACGATATTTTTCAGCCGGTCCGCGCCGCGCGGGGCAAAAGTACATCGCGATAGCTGCAGTATATCATCTCTCCTGACGATTATTTGAGCGCGATCTCCGCCAGCAGCAGGCGTCCATTGCTGCCCACGGGACGCAGATTCCGCGGGGATCCACCGCGCCAGCAGAGGCCGCTGCCGGCCGCGCAGCGTCGCCCGGCCAGATCCCACTCGCCTTGTAGAACATAAGCGACCCCCTCGCTGGCAGGGCATTGCAGGTCGCTAACGACCTGAACTGTCGCCGACGCGCGCCCGCGCTGAGTCATGATATTGAAGTCCAGCCCTGGCGCAACGATCCCGACGCTGGACAGCGCCCATTCGCCGGGGAAAGCCCACGGCTGCCAGACGCCAGCGGTTGGTCGATATTCTCGCCACACAGCCGTAGCGGCTGCCCCGCCAGCAGAGTAATGACTCGGTCGACGCCAGGAAAGGGGGAGAAAGGGCCATC
This sequence comes from Klebsiella pneumoniae, assembly GCF_000742135.1. Lineage (GTDB taxonomy): Bacteria > Pseudomonadota > Gammaproteobacteria > Enterobacterales > Enterobacteriaceae > Klebsiella > Klebsiella pneumoniae. The sequence continues at coordinate 1,974,220 of NZ_KN046818.1, forward strand.
CGCCTGCAGGGTGGCAATACTCGCTCGCCAGAGAAAAGGGGCATCTGGAGCGGGTACGCAGATGATTTCGCGCGTCTCTCCGCCGCCGTTTTTCCACGGCGTGACGGGGAGCGTCGAAAGTTGAAAAGGGACCATCATGGGCAGCATACCTTAGTTAATCGCTTCCGGCGTCAACAATAAGTACCGCCTTGAGCTAGTTTAGTAACTTTCTGCAATACAAATATTTTACATATTCGTCACAAAATGAGAGTGCATGCAAGGCGGTGAGTTGTCAATGCTTGTATATACAAGAACGATTGAATGAGGTGATATTAATAACTTGAGTGAGGAACCTATGTCTTCGTTTTCGTCTACAGACGGGCAGTCAAAGAGCAATTATGCTGGAATGAGTGAAAGGCGGTCGATTGATTACATCCCGGAAAGCGAACGGCATGGACACCCTTTTAGCCAGTTCACCCTTTGGTTTGGCGGCAATCTGCAAATTACGGCGATTGTCACTGGCGCTTTAGCCGTTGTGCTGGGCGGCGATGTAGTGTGGTCTCTGGTCGGGCTTCTGGTCGGTCAGATGCTGGGGGCGGCGGTGATGTCTCTGCATGCGCTGCAGGGACCGCGACTGGGACTTCCGCAAATGATCCTTAGCCGCGCCCAGTTTGGGGTTTTTGGCGCGGTGGTGCCGCTGGTGCTGGTTTGCGTCATGTATATCGGTTTTTCTGCCAGCGGCACCGTATTGGCCGGGCAGGCAATGGCCAAACTACTGAATATCAGCCACGTAGCCGGGATGCTGATATTCAGTGCGATTATTATCGTTATCGCCGTCCTCGGTTATAAGGTGATCCACAAGCTGGGCAAACTGGCGAGTATCGTCGGAATTCTCGCCTTCGTTTATATGTTCATCACGCTGCTACTTTCGGCCGATCTCAGTGCGCTCGCGCACAATAACCATTTTTCGCTGCCGACGTTTTTATTAGCCGTATCGCTCTCCTCATCGTGGCAGATCGCTTTTTGCCCCTATGTATCCGACTATTCGCGCTACCTGCCACGCGATGTTTCCGCCACGAAAACGTGGTGCTCAGTGTTTTTCGGCACCGTATTGGGTACCCAAACGTCGATGACGCTCGGGGTTCTGACAGTGGCCATTGCCGGCAGCGCGTTCCCTGGTCACGAGGTGAGCTATCTGGTGGGATTAGGTAAGAGTCAGGCGATGGCCATGGTTATCTATTTCGCCATCTGTTTTGGTAAAATTACCTTCACTACCCTCAATGCGTACGGCAGCTTTATGTCGCTGACCACCATTGTTTCCGCCTTCCGCCGGCAAACCGTGCTGTCGCAAAAGTGTCGCATTGCATTCGTGGTGCTGATGGTGACGGCTTCCTGCATTATCGCGTTGCTTAGCGAACCCGCTTTCTTAAAGCATTTCACGCATTTTCTTCTGTTTCTGCTGGCGTTCTTCGTGCCGTGGAGCGCCATCTGTCTGACGGATTATTATCTTATCTCGAAGGGCGCCATCGATATTCCGGCGCTAAGCGACCCGCAGCAACGCTACGGGTTCTGGAACCTGTACGCGATCACCCTGTATATCGTCGGTGTGCTTATCCAGTTGCCGTTCATTGAGAACCCGTTGTTCCATGGTTCGCTCACGTGGATCTTCGCCGGTAACGATGTCTCATGGATAATAGGCTGGTTTGGCACCGGGGTTCTTTACTACGCGCTGCGCCGCTTTGACCGCCGGTCGCTGCCGGCGCAGAGTCTTTTCCCTTCCACCTGAATGACAAGGGCGGCGTGAGGGCCGCCCCTGCCGTTGCCTGCCAGCTATTTCCCGTCTTTGCGCCAGGCGTCGGCGGTGAGGGCTTCCCCGAAGTGGCCGGCGATCAGGCGCCGGGTCAGGTCGTGCAGCGGCGAGGCCAGCACATCGGCAGTGCTGCCGCGCTCGACCACTTCGCCGTTATGCATCACCAGCACCTGATCGCTGATGTGTTTCATCATTCCCAGGTGCTGAGTGACATAGATATAGGAGATGCCCTGTTTCTCCTGCAGCTCCAGCATCAGGTTGATAAGCTGGGAGCGCATCGACATATCCAGCGAGGCCAGCGCCTCATCGCAGACGATAACCTTCGGGCGCAGGATCAGCGCCCTGGCGAGGCCGAGACGCTGCTTCTGACCGGGCGCCAGCATATGAGGGTAGTAGCTGACGTGGTCCGGCAGCAGACCGACCATGCGCAGGGTGTCGATTATCTGCTTCTGCCGCGCCTCGGCGTCGAGATCGGTATTCAGTCGCAGCGGAAAATCGAGGATCTGCGAGATGCGCTGACGCGGGTTCAGCGAGGTCGACGGATCCTGAAAGATCATGCGAATCTTCTGACTGCGGTAGGAGTAATCCCCAAAAGTCAGCGGATGATCGTCAATCAGCAGTTCGCCGCTGGTGGGTTCCACCATGCCCGCCAGCATCTTCGCGAGGGTCGATTTCCCGGAGCCGTTCTCGCCGATAATCGCCAGCGTCTGCCGTTCGCGCAGGGTAAAACTCAGCGGTTTAACCGCCTCAACCGTCTGACGGTGAAACCAGCCGGTGCGGTAGCGAAAGGTCTTACTGAGTTGGCGAACTTCCAGCAATGTTTCGACCATTTCACTCTTTCTCCATGTTCAACGGGAAATGACAGGCGTACAGATGGTTGCGCGCCCCGGTAAGACGCGGCGTTTCGATACACTCGCGCTGGGCGTACGGGCAGCGCGGCCCCAGCCGACAGCCGATAGGCAACTGCTCCAGTAGCGGGATCGCTCCAGGCAGGGTGTTGAGGCGACTTTTATGCGGCATGGCGCTACCGAAATCCGGGATCGCGCGGATTAACGCCTGGGTGTAGGGGTGATGTGGGAGGGTGATCAGCTCTTCGCTGGGCCCACTCTCCACCGTCTGCCCGCAGTACATGACGTTGATTTTATCCGCCCATTTGCTGAGCATTTGCAGGTCATGGCTGATCAGCAAGATGGTGGTGTTGTTGTTCTGGTTGAGCCGCGTCAGCAGGCGAATAATCTGCGCCTGGGTGGTCGGCTCCATGGCGTTGGTCGGCTCGTCGGCAATCAGCAGACGCGGCTGGTTGGCCAGGGCGATGGCGATCATCACCTTCTGGCACTCGCCCTCGGTCAGCTGATAGGGGAAGCTGCGCATGGCATCTTTGTGATCTTTAATGCCGACGCGGTGCAACAGCTCGATGGCCCGGCGCTTGCGCCAGCCCAGCCGTTGCCACCAGCGGCCCTTGTAGGTCCAGCCGGGGATACTCTGAATCAGCTGCTGGCCGATGCGCTCAGAGGGATCGAGGCACGACTGGGGCTCCTGAAAAATCATCGACACGTTATGGCCGATCAGCTTCCGGCGCTCGCGGTTCGACAGTCGCAGCAGGTCGATGTCATCGAAGCGCATGCGGTCGGCCGTGACCCGCCAGTTGTCTTTGGTCACGCCGCAGATAGCTTTGGCAATAAGGCTTTTCCCGGAGCCGGATTCCCCCACCAGGCCGCGGATTTCGCCTTCGGTCAGCGTCAGGCTGACGCGATCGACGGCTTTTACCCAGCCTTCGCTGGTTTTAAATTCAATGGTTAAGTGACGAATATCGAGTAACGGCATTATTCTACCCCGGCAATGATCGCCCGGCGAATACCGTCGCCCAGCAGGTTGACCAGCAGTACGCTGAGCATAATCGCCGCCCCGGGGAGCATCACGGTCCACGGCGCCACATAGATAAGCTCCAGCGCATCGCCCAGCATGGCTCCCCATTCCGGCGAAGGCAGCTGGGCGCCGAGATCAAGAAAGCCCAGTGCGGCAATATCCAGAATGGCCATCGACAGGGCGCGAGTGATCTCGGTCACCAGGCCGGAGGCGATATTGGGCAGGATGGCGAACAGCAGAATATTCAGCGTCGAGGCGCCGTCGAGGCGGGCGGCGATGATGTACTCTTTCTCCAGCTCATCGTGGACCATGCTGTAGACGGAGCGCACCATGCGCGGCAGCAGCGCCAGCCAGACGGCGAACATCGCATGGCTCAGATGCGGCCCGGCAAAGGCGACGACGATAATCGCCAGCAGCAGCGAGGGGATCGAGAGCAGGGTGTCGAGGATATGGTTCATCACCGCCGAGCGCAGGCCGTGGGTCGATCCGGCAATCACGCCCAGCACCAGACCAAACAGCGTGGCGCCGAGGGTGACGACAAAAGCGCCGCCGACGGTGGGCGCCGCGCCGCTCAGCAGTCGGCTCAGCACATCGCGGCCGAGGTCATCGGTTCCCAGAAAGAAGGAGACTTCGCCATAGCGCGACCACGACGGCGGCAACAGCTGGTAGCCGAGGAACTGCTGGTCGATGCCGTAGGGGGCGAACCAGCCGCCGAAGACGCAGAGCAGCAGCAGGCCCGCGCAGCCGTACAGACCGATCATCGCTGTGGTGTCGCCATAGAACTTACGCCATACGGTGCGCAGCGCGCCGGGCGGACGCTTTTCCAGATAAACGCTATCGTAGGGCATACCATTCCTTATGTTTCAGTGGGTTAGCCATGGCACCGAGAATATCGGAAATTACGTTGACAATAATCACCAGCGCGCCAATCACCATCACTCCGGCGGAGATCGCCGCGTAGTCCTGCTGGCGAATAGCGTTGATCAGCCAGCGGCCTAGTCCAGGCCAGCTGAACACCATCTCAGTGATCATCGCCAGGGTGAGCATGGTGGAAAACTGCAGGCCGAGACGCGGGATCACCGGCGGCAGGGCGTTGTGCAGCACATGGCGCAGTAGAATTTTGCGTCGCGACACGCCGCGGGTGGCGGCCGCTTTTACATAGTTAGTGTCATACACCTCGCTGGTGCTAATGCGCATCAGGCGGATCACTTCAGTGGTGGGGGCGACCGCCAGGGTCAATACCGGCAGCACCATATGCCGGGCGGCGCTGACGATCATCTCATGGCGCCACGGCGAGTCCGAAAGCCAGGCGTCAATCAGCGCGAAACCGGTGACGTTTTTCACCTCATACAGCAGATCGAAGCGACCGGAGACCGGAAGCCAGCCGAGGGTCAGGGAAAAGAAGAGGGTCAGGAGCAGGGCCAGCCAGAAGACCGGGATCGAGAAACCGACCAGCGCGACGGCGCTGATCAGGGTATCGGGCCATTTATTGCGCATTACGCCGGCGATCATCCCCACCGGAATGCCTATCAGCAGGGCAAAGCCGAAGGCGAGGATGCACAGCTCCATGGTCGCCGGGAAAACCTCGCGCAACTGCTCAGAAATCAGCTGGCCGTTAATGCTGGAGACGCCGAAATCCCAGTGCAGCACCCCTTCAAACCAGAACAGCCACGCATTCCACAGGGAAGCGCCCTGCAGTGGGGCATGAGGGGTGAAATAGCTCAGGCTGAAACCGACAAAGGTCAGAAAAAAGAGAGTGATCAGCAGCAGCAGCAGACGGCGCAGGGTAAAAATAATCATGGCTTCTTCACCTCTTCGGTATTTTCCCGCGATACGCCAGCGAACGAAGCGTTACCGAAAGGGCTGAGCACCAGGCCTTTCATATCATAGCGGTAGGCCTGCAGCCGCAGCGACGAGGCCAGCGGCAGGACCGGCAGTTCGCGGGCGAGGATCCGCTGCGCCTCTTTGTAAGCGTCCATCCGCGAGGAGAGCTGCTGCGAGAGCAGCGCTTTTTGCAGCACGTCGTCAAACTCCCGGTTACACCAGTGGGCAAAGTTGGTTTGCGAGGCGATGGCCGCGCAGCTCAGCAGCGGTCGGAAGAAACTGTCCGGATCGTTACTGTCCGTCGCCCAGCCGGAGAGCGTCAGGTCGTGGCTCATGTCCATCAGGCGCGCCTCCTGGAAACGTCCCTCTACCGGCACAATAATCACCTTAACGCCAATCTGCGCCATATCCGCCTGGATAAGCTCCGCCGTTTTCAGCGGGCTGGGATTCCACGCCTGCGAGCTGGTGGGCACCCACAGCTTGAGGGTCAGGTTTTCCAGCCCCAGGGCTTTCAGGCGGGCGCGGGCCTCCTGCGGATTATATTCGGTAATTTTAGCGTCATTATCGTAGGCCCACGAGGCCCGCGGCAGCATGGACGCCGCCGTCTCCGCGGTGCCATAGTAGATGGACTGCATCAGGCGCTGGTTGTTAATCGCCAGCGCCAGCGCATGGCGCACCTCAGGGTTATCCAGCGGCGGCTTGGCGGTGTTGAAGGCCAGCCAGGCGATGTTCATTCCCGGGCGCAGCGTCAGGCGCAGGCGCGGGTCGTCACGCAGGATCGTCAACTGGCTGGCGGCCGGCCAGGCCAGCACGTCGCATTCTCCGGTCAGCAGTTTCGACAGGCGGCCGGTGCCGCCGGAGCCAAGGTCGACCACCACCTGGGGCATCAACGGTTTGCCGCGCCAGTAGCCGGGGTGGCGCTGCAGGCGAACATATTGTCCGGAGCGGTAATCGGATAGCTGGAACGGGCCGGTGCCAACCGGCTGGCGATCCAGTTGCTCCTGGCGGTCGTCCTGCGTTAAGCGGGCGGCATATTCGGCAGAGGTAATTGACGCATAGTGGGTGGCCAGATGCCAGAGGAACGAGGCGTCCGGCCGCTTGAGGCGAAACTCCACGGTCTGATTATCCAGCTTGCGGACGCTCTCCACGCTGTCAGCAAACTGCAGACTGTCGAAGTAGGGGAAGCTGCTGCCGTTGACGTTGTGCCACGGATGGTCGCGGTTAAAAATACGGCCAAAGGTAAAAATGACGTCATCGGCATTAAAGTCCCGCGTCGGGGTAAACCACGCCGTGCGTTGAAACGGGACGTGGCGGCGCAGGTGAAAGCGGTAGGTGGCGCCGTTATCGAGAACTTCCCAGCTCTCCGCCAGCTCGGGGACCAGCCGGTAGGTATAGGGATCGACGTCAAGCAGACGATCGTAGATCTGAGCGGCCAGCGTATCGACAATCAGGCCGCTGCTGACTTTCTGCGGATTAAAGGTATTAACCTGGCCGCTGACGCAATAGACGAAACCGCTATCGCGGATATCGGCGCGGTCGGGGAGCGCAGGGGCGGCAAAAGCTGGCCCACACAGCAGGGAAACGGCTGCCAGGAGAGATGACAATTTCAGGCGCATATTTTCTGTTTGATTATAGAGCTGAACTCTATCTTATTAAGATTAATAGACATTCACCACCGCCTTCAACAAGCCTGAGGGATAATGCGGTTACCGGGTGCGTATAGTATTCAGTCAATTGATTAAAATAGTCGCGGAACCGAGTCTGTATAGTGAAACATGGTAACTTTTTATCGCCGATATCGCCAGTCAGCTCTGTTTGGCCGCGGTTGACCAAACGGCGACGACGTGCGGACGCTAGAGAATAGATTCAGTATAGCGGGGAGAAAGCCGATGACCCGACGGGCGACTAGCCGTACCCGTCGGGTGTGATACAGGGGGAGCGTGTTTCGATTATTGTGACAGTGTCACTTTATGATAGTCCATGTTCTGCAGGTCCTCCAGCAGCCCGGGGCCAACCGGCTGCCACTGCAAGCGCTCGCGGGTCCATGCCGAGCTGGCGCGCAGGTCAAGGGCGGTAAACGGCGCAAACCAGCCGAACCAGGCGTCGACCTGCGAGTCATCCAGGTGGGTCAGCGGCAGGTTTAATCCGTGGGCAATTACCGCTGCAATATCGCGTAACGCGATCCCCTCTTCGGCCACCGCATGATAGCGCTCGCCGGCCGCGCCCTGAAGCAGCGCGCTGACATACAGACGTGCGACGTCATCGACATGGGCGGCTGACCAGCGGTTGCTTCCCTCGCCGCGCAGGGCTACCGCCCCGTTGGCGACCGCGCGTTCGATATAGCAGGTCAGCAGTCCCTGACGCACGGTGTCATGCACCTGCGGTAAGCGGACCACCCTGACATCCACTCCCGCCTCCAGCAACTGCTGGCCGGCGAGCTCTGAGGCGGTGCGCGGGCTGGGGTGCCCTGAGTTGAAGAACGACTCCCGGGCCGGGGCGCCGCTCCCGTCGTCGCCCATCAGCGTGCCGGAGGTGATCACCAGCGGCCGCGTGCTGCCTCGCAGCGCCTGGCCCAGGGCCAGGATCGCCTGGCGGTCTTTCTCGCAGTTAGCGGCAAAGCGGCTGAAGTCGTGGTCGAAGGCGGTATGGATCACCGCGTCGGCATTCCCGACGCCAGCCAGCAGCGACTCCGGGGCATCCAGCGTGCCGCGATGCACCTCGGCGCCGGCCGCCTTCAGGGCCTGTGCGGTGCTTTCGCTGCGCGCGAGGCCGATAACCTGATGGCCCGACGCCTGCAGCGCCGGAAGAATACGTGAGCCGATAAATCCGCTCGCGCCGGTAAGAAATATACGCATCATGGATCTCCTGAATGGGTTTCAGGCGTATCCTACCTGCGATGTCATACTATAAAAGTAGAGACATTATCGGGGTATAAATTCTAACAGGCAGAACCCACAGGCAGATGATGAACACTTCTGACAACCATGCTTTAGGCGATTTTCTCCGCGCCCGCCGCCAGCGTCTCGATCCGGCAACGTTTGGCTTCCCGGCGGGACGCCGGCGCACCCCGGGGCTGCGCCGCGAAGAGGTCGCGCAGCTCGCCAGCATCAGCCCGACCTGGTATACCTGGCTTGAACAGGGGCGCGGCGGGGCGCCTTCCCGCGAGGTGCTGGAGCGGATCGCCCGCGGTCTGCGGCTGACCACCCCGGAGCGCGAGCATCTGTTTATTCTCGCCTTTGGCCATCCGCCGCAGACGCGTCTGACGGTGACGGATGATATGACGCCGCGGCTGCAGCGGGTGCTTGACGCTTTCACCATTCCGGCGATTATCCGCACCGCCAGCTGGGACGTCATCGCCTGGAACGCGCCGGCGGCCAGGGTGCTGACCGACTACAGCCAACTGCCGCTGGCGGAGCGCAACGTGCTGCGCCGCCTGTTTACCCGGCCGGAGGCCCGCTGCACTCTGGAGGACTGGCAGAGGGTGGGGCAGCTTATCGTCAACGCCTTCCGGGCCGACGTCACGCGGATGGGCGCCACGAAAGAAACTGACCAGTTGATCGCGGAGCTCAGCCAGCAGAGCGTCGAGTTCGCCCGTTTTTGGCAAAGCCATGACGTCGCCGGTCATGGAGAAGGCTATAAGCGCATTAACCACCCGCAGATGGGTCCGCTCGACCTGGAATTTACCTCCTTTGCCGTGGAGGGCCGTCCCGATCTTTCCCTGCTGGTCTTTAATCCGGCAACGACGGAGAGCCAGCGGAAAATTCACGGTTTACTTCAGGGGCCTGTGGGCGACTGAGGCGTAAACTCGTACAGCACCAGCGCATTGCTCTGCAGCGAGTCGATCCGCAGCCAATAGCCATCGAGCCTGGCTTCATCCACGCTGAGCGCCGGACGGGCCTGATGCATCAGCCACTGATAATCCTCGGCGTCAGGGCCGCTGCGGCTGCGAAAGGCGTCCACCAGCGGGAACAACGCGCCGTGGTGCTGATCGAACAGGTGCTGTTTGATGCGCCAGCTGCCATCCAGGCCCTGCAGCCGCACGCTGTAGGGCTGGCTGAAGCGCTGGATAAAGGCCGCTTCGCTGGAGAGCCAGGGATTGTAGACCACCGTATTGCGCAGCAGCAGCTGGTAGTGACCCTGGTGGTGGAGCAGCAGCAGGTTTTTATCGTGAACCAGGATCTCGCCGCGCAGCCGCCGCCAGAGCCAGAGTACCCAGTAAACCGGGCGCGGCAGGCCGTGCAGATAGTGCAGCGCCAGGCTGGAGGTATCGAGCTTGCCGTTGGCGCGAGCTTCGCCCTGGAGGCCTGAATTTAACCAGAAGCCCGCCAGCCAGACCTGGTCCGCTACCCCCAGCAGATTATCCATCAGCAGCGCGCCGCGAAAAAAGCGGCCGTTGGTATCCCGCGTATCGCCGGTCAGCGTATTCCAGGAGAGCAGCCACAGCGGCAGGTTGAGCTGACGCTGGCGCAGGGCGCTGTGGATCTGCCGCAACTTGTGCAGCGGATAATGTTCACTGGAGGCCAGGCGGCTGCTGTCAACCTGGGCCAGATCCAGCTGTTCGTTGGCATCTGCCTGGCAGGCGAGAAAATCCGCCTCTGCCAGCAGCGGCGAGTGGAACAGCGGATCGTTCCCGGGATCGCTGGGAGCAAAGCGGTGCCAGATCCCCAGCTGCGGCTGCGGCAGCAGGCGATGAAGGACCCCGCGCTGCTGCCGCCAGGCGGCCTGGCGCGCAGCTTCGCTGGCCTGCGGCGACCAGTGCCAGACAAAGCGCCAGCTGTTGAGCGTGGCTGGCGGAAAATGGTTGGCGGCGAGCTGCAGGAAGCGCTGCAGCAGGTCACTGCGGGTGGTGACGCCGGTGTGCAGGATCACCTGCCAGCCCATCGCCGCCAGCCAGCTAAAAATCTGCTGCAGGTTGTACCAGCAGGCGTAGCCGGCCATCTGCGGATCGTCCCAGCCGGTGCCGAACAGCCGACTGCTGAGAAAGGGATCGTTGATATCGATGGCATACACCGGCAGGGCGTGGTGCAGCTGTTCGAGTTCCCGGCGCACATCTTCGCGCAGCAGATCGTCCAGTTCGCGCACGGTCACCACCATCCGGGTATGGCGCAGCGCTGCGGGGCGCGCTGGACGATCGCGCAGATTGATCTCCCGGGTCTGCGGTGGGTTGATCGGCAGGGGGGGACTTTCCCGGTCGCGTGGTTCCGGCTCATTGAGTCGCGCATACAGCCGGTCGACCGCCACCGGCTGCCAGCGATCGGCCTGCGGCGGGCGCGGTCTGGCAAGCTCCAGAGGATGCTGTTCACGATACTGGCGCGGCGTCACGCCGTGCTGGCGCTTAAACAAATCGCTCATCATTCGCGTACTGGCGAATCCCTGTTCGCGGGCGATTTGCTGGACGGTTTTGCGGGTGGTTAATAGCTGGTCGGCGGCGTGGCGCAGGCGCAGCGCGGTGAGGTACTGGACAAAACTTACCCCGACCTCTTTGCGAAATAAGCGTGACAGCCAGGCCTCGGAGACAAATTCCGCGGCCGCCACCTCCTGCAACGAGAGGCGACGCTGATAGTTAGCGTCGATCCGCGCCACCACGCTGGCTATTCTCCGGCTCCATTTTTCGGTATCGCGCCGGGGCGTGGAGGCGATGGGCTGGCTAAAGCGCGTGGCCAGCAGCAGCGCTATCTCACTCAGCCAGCGGTTGGCCTCCAGTCGGTAATGGCTAGGATGATTGACCAGGCCGCTCACCAGCAGCTGGCGCATCAGGCGGCGCAGGCCGTCATCGGCATCCCGGGTGCGCGGCGTTATCTGGTAATCGACGGCAAAAAAGGCATTATCGAGGCGGGCCAGCCAGCTGGCGGAGAGGGTGAGGATCATCACGGCGTTGGCCCCGGCGCTGCGCAGGCTCCAGCGACGGTTGCGGTTAACGATCGCCAGCCCGTCGGCGGCGAGCAGCTGCGACGCACCTTCCGCCACCGCCAGATTTACGCTTCCCTCCAGTACCCACAGCAGCGTCAGCAGATCGCTTTCCGGCTGGGTCAGCTGACGCACATCGCGTACGGTGACGCTAAAGTCGCCTGCATGCTGCTCCACATGGCTCTCCTCTGTAGACAAAAAACAACCGGTTGTTTTTTGTCATAACCGATATGTATGAAAAACACTCATTGATTTTTCGTCAATATAAAACAAAAAAGCGCGCCTGCAAGCTGAGGTACCCGCATAAACTCGAAGGTGTCGTGCAAACACAACACAGGAATAACAAAAATGACACATCCGTTGCTAGAAGCATTGCAGGTTAACGAGGCGCAATTTATCGCTCTGCGTCGTCGGTTCCACCAGCAGCCGGAGATCGGCTTTGAAGAGCACCAGACCAGCAGCGAGGTCGCCCGACTGCTTGGCGAGTGGGGATACGAGGTTCACCGCGGCCTGGCGGGCACCGGAGTGGTGGGCACGCTGCGCGTCGGCGAGGGGAAAAAACGCCTTGGCCTGCGGGCGGATATGGATGCCCTGCCGATGCAGGAGCGGAGCGGTAAGCCGTGGGCAAGCCAGGTTGAAGGGCGCTTTCACGGCTGCGGCCATGACGGGCACACCACCACGCTGCTCTACGCAGCTGAATATCTGGCGCGCACCCGGCAGTTTACCGGCACGCTGCAGCTGATTTTCCAGCCCGCGGAAGAGTTGCTGTACGGCGGGCGGGTAATGGTCGAGGACGGTCTATTTGACCAGTTTCCCTGCGACGCCATCTTCGGCCTGCACAATATGCCGGGTCAGCCGTTGGGCAAGATCGGCCTGCGCGACGGGGCGATGATGGCCTCCTCCGATACGCTGCATATTGAAGTGAAGGGCGTTGGCGGCCACGGCGCGGTGCCGGAGCATACGGTGGATGCCACGCTGGTGGCCTGCCATATTACCCTCGCGCTACAGTCCATTGTCTCGCGCAATATCACCCCGTTTGAGCCGGCGGTGGTGACCGTCGGCAGCATCCAGGCCGGTCATGCGCCCAATATCATTAACGATCACGTGCTGATGAAGCTCACGGTGCGCACCCTCAATGAGCAGGTGCGCGAGACCGTGCTGCAGCGGATCCATGATATCGCCGTGGCCCAGGCGGAGAGCTTCAATGCCACCGCCACGCTGACCCACGTCAACGGCAGCCCGGTGTTGCGTAACGATCCGGCGACGAACGCCATGGTGCGGGAGGTGGCGACAGCGCTGTTTGGCGCAGAGCAGGTGGGCGAGGTGAAGCCGTTTATGGGCAGTGAAGATTTTGCCTTCATGCTGGAGCAGCACCCGCATGGCAGCTATTTCACCATCGGCGCTGGCGATGAGCCGGATCGCTGCATGGTGCATAACCCGGGGTATGACTTCAACGACGCGCTGTTGCTGACCGGCGCGGCGCTGTGGTGTGGCCTGACGGAACGCTATCTGCGCTAATCACGAGAAACGGGAGGGCCATGCGATGAGCACTGTCACAATAAGCGACACCCCGTTTGTCGGCAACGATCGCCTGCTGGTGGGGATTGTGTTAAGCGTTTTAACCTTCTGGCTGTTCGCCCAGTCGGTGATTAACGTGGTGCCGGCGATGAAAAGCAGCCTTGATATCTCTCTTGAAACCTTAACTCTGGCCGTCAGTCTCAGCGCGCTGTTCAGCGGCTGCTTCGTGGTCGCCAGCGGCGGCCTGGCGGACAAGTTTGGCAGGATGCGGATGACCACCCTCGGGCTGGGGCTGAGTATCGTCGGCAGCGCCATGCTGGTGGTCGCTCAGGGACCGGGGCTGTTCCTGGCCGGCCGGGTGCTGCAGGGGCTGTCGGCGGCGTGCATTATGCCAGCGACGCTGGCGCTGATTAAGACCTGGTATGAGGGGCGTGCGCGGCAGCGGGCGGTCAGCTTCTGGGTCATCGGCTCGTGGGGCGGCAGCGGTCTCTGTTCCTTCGTTGGCGGGGCTATCGCCACCGGACTGGGCTGGCGCTGGATCTTCGTCTTCTCGATCGCCGTTGCCCTGCTGGCGCTGTTTTTGCTGCGCGGCACGCCGGAGAGCCGCAGCGCCAGCGCCAGCCAGCATAAGCTGGACGTCGGCGGTCTGCTGAGCCTGATTGTTGCGCTGGTGCTGGTGAATCTGTTTATCAGCAAGGGCCACGGCTGGGGCTGGAGCAGCCCGCTGTCGTTGACCATGCTGGCCGGGGCGCTGGCGGCGGGGACGATATTTATCCGCAACGGCATGCGCAAAGGCGAGGCGGCGCTGATTGATTTTGCGCTGTTCCGCAATCGGGCCTACGGTGCGGCAGTGCTGTCGAACTTTCTGCTCAATGGGGCGATTGGCACCATGATGATCGCCAGCATCTGGCTGCAGCAAGGGCACCACCTGACGCCGCTGGAGAGCGGGATGATGACCCTCGGCTATCTGGTGACCGTCCTGGCGATGATCCGGGTCGGCGAGAAGCTGCTGCAGCGCTATGGCGCCCGGCTGCCGATGATGGCCGGTCCGGTGTTGACCGCTATCGCCATCGCGCTGATATCCTGCACCTTTCTCGAAAAGGCGCTGTATATCGGGGTGGTGTTCGCCAGCAACGTGCTGTTTGGCCTCGGGCTGGGCTGCTACGCCACGCCATCGACGGATACCGCGGTGGCCAATGCCCCGGAGAACAAAATCGGCGTCGCCTCGGGGATCTATAAGATGGGCAGCTCGCTGGGCGGGGCGATGGGTATCGCCGTGACAGCGTCACTTTTCGCGCTGTTTTTACCGCTGGGCATGGCCCATGCCGCCCAGTATGCCCTGTGGTTTAACGCCGTCTTATGTCTGGGGGCGATGGCGGTGAGCGCGCTGCTGCTGCCGCGCGCCTCTCACAGCTGATGCTTTTTCAGCAGCGCGCGGAGCTGGTGATAGGTTAATCCCAGCAGCTCCGCCGCCTGCTTCTGATGATACTTCGCCTGCTCCAGACTCCGCTGCAGCAGGCGTTTTTCCTGCTGGAGCTGGAAATCGCGCAGATCCAGCGGTAGCGCGGGCAGCTCATCGCCGGGCGCGGCTTCCGGCGGAGAGCCGGGGGACTGACGAAAAGGGTTAATAATAATCGCGTCCAGCTCATGTTCGCTGTCGCCGTGGCGATACACCGAGCGCTCAACCACGTTCTTCAGTTCGCGAATATTCCCCGGCCAGCGGTAGCCGAGCAGCGTCGCGGTCGCTCGTTCGCTAAAGCCGGGAAACAGCGGCAGACCGAGTTCGCGGCACATCTGGATGGCAAACTGGTTGGCGAGCAACATGATGTCGCTCTGCCGGTCGCGCAGCGGGGGGAGCTGTACCACGTCGAAGGCCAGGCGGTCGAGCAGGTCGGCGCGAAAATGACCTTCCTCGACCATCTGCGGCAGGTCAGCGTTGGTGGCGCACACCAGCCGGACGTTAACCTGCAGCGGCTGGCTGCCGCCCACGCGCTCCAGCTCGCCATATTCAATCACTCTTAACAGCTTCTCCTGCACCAGCATTGGGGCTGTCGCCAGCTCATCGAGAAACAGCGTCCCGCCGTCGGCGCGCTCGAAGCGCCCGGGATGGCGCTTGCTGGCCCCGGTGAAAGCCCCGGCTTCGTGGCCGAACAGCTCCGAGTCGAGCAGATTATCGTTCAGCGCCGCGCAGTTCAACGAGATAAACGGCCCCTGCCAGCGGCTGGAGAGGTAGTGGAGACGGTTAGCGATAAGCTCTTTCCCGGTGCCGCGCTCGCCGATGACCAGCACCGGTTTATCCAGCGGGGCCAGCCGGGAAACCTGTTCCAGCACCTCGAGAAAGCTATTGGCCTCGCCCAGCAGATTATCCTTGTACTGCGCCATGATGAATTTCGCCATTAAGTAGTGTAATTAACCAGGTGACTGTAGCAATGCCCAGCACGTTTCGCAACCACCCTGTTTAAAATCAATAAGATAAAAAGTTGGCACGCCATTTGTATTAGCTAAGCCACAGGTGAATGCCTGAAACCAGAACTATGAGGATTGAAATTATGGGTATTTTTTCTCGTTTTGCCGACATCGTGAACGCCAACATCAACTCCCTGCTGGAGAAAGCGGAGGACCCGCAAAAGCTGGTGCGTCTGATGATCCAGGAGATGGAAGACACGCTGGTTGAGGTGCGTTCGACATCGGCCCGCGCGCTGGCGGAAAAGAAACAGCTGTCCCGTCGTATTGAGCAGGCGGTCGCCCAGCAGGCGGAATGGCAGGAAAAAGCCGAGCTGGCCCTGCGCAAAGAGAAAGAAGATCTGGCCCGGGCGGCGCTGATCGAAAAACAAAAGCTGACCGACCTTATCGCTCAGCTGGATCATGAAGTGCAGCTGGTCGATGAAACGCTGTCGCGCATGAAGAAAGAGATTGGCGAGCTGGAGAACAAACTCAGCGAAACCCGCGCCCGTCAGCAGGCGCTGGCGCTGCGCCATCAGGCGGCGAGTTCATCCCGCGATGTGCGTCGCCAGCTGGACAGCGGTAAACTGGATGAGGCGATGGCGCGCTTTGAATCCTTTGAGCGTCGCATCGATCAGATGGAAGCGGAAGCGGAGAGCCACCGCTTTGGCAAGCAGCAGACGCTGGATCAGCAGTTTGCCGAACTGAAAGCGGACGATGAAATCAGCGAGCAGCTGGCGGCGTTGAAAGCCAAAATGAATCAGTCCAACCAGTAAGTATGATTGCGCGGCGCGGCGTTGCGCCGCGGCTCACCCCCTGTAAGGAGTACACATGAGCATGCTTTTTCTCGCCATTCCGCTGACGCTGTTTGTGCTGTTTGTTCTGCCGGTCTGGCTGTGGCTGCACTACAACAATCGCGGCGCCAACGGCAGTCTGACGCAAAATGAGCAGCAACGGCTGCTGCAGTTGACCGATGACGCGAAGCGGATGCGCGAACGCATTCAGGCGCTGGAAGCGATCCTGGATGCCGAACATCCGAACTGGAGGGACAAATAATGGCCGGACTGGATCTGAATAAAAAACTGTGGCGTATCCCGCAGCGCGGGATGGTGAAGGGCGTCTGCGCGGGTATTGCTCAGCATCTTGATGTCCCGGTGAAGCTGGTGCGTCTGATTACCGTGCTGGCGATGATTTTCGGCCTCTTTTTCTTTGTCCTGGTGGCCTACATCATTTTGACTTTTGCTCTGGATCCGATACCGGACAGCGAGCTGTACGGTCATAAAGCGCCGAGCAATGGCGATCTGCTGGCCGCCGTGGATGCCGAACTGGCCTCCGGTGAACAGCGTCTGCGTGAAATGGAGCGGTATGTGACCTCCGACACCTTTACGCTGCGCAGCCGCTTTCGCCAGCTGTAAACCCTGTTTCTAACGAATGAGGCAACGCATGAATAGCAAATGGCAACGCGCCGGGCAGCAGGTGAAGCCCGGTCTGAAAATCGTCGGTAAGCTGGCGCTGCTGACCGCGCTGCGTTATGGCCCGGCGGGCGTTGCCGGCTGGGCGGTTAAATCGGTCGCGCGTCGGCCGCTGAAAATGCTGCTGGCGGTGGCGCTGGAGCCGCTGCTCAGCCGGCTGGCCAACCGCGTCACGCGCGGGATGAAATAATGCCGCCGTGGGGAAGGCGCAAAAGGATTAACGTTGTCCTGCTTATCCCCGGCAGATCGCTTATGATGACGAGACATACCTTCAGGGCATAACGGACTGGCGATGAAGCGACTGAAAACTGAATTGAATGCGCTGGTCAACCGCGGGGTTGACCGGCATTTACGTCTGGCGGTGACCGGCCTGAGCCGGAGCGGTAAAACGGCGTTTATCACCGCGCTGGTCAACCAGCTGTTGAATATCCACACCGGCGCCCGCCTGCCGCTGCTGAGCGCCGCACGCGAAGAGCGGCTGCTCGGCGTCAAGCGCGTGCCGCAGCGGGACTTTGGCATTCCCCGATTCACCTACGACGAAGGGCTGGCCCAGCTGTACGGCCAGCCCCCCATGTGGCCAACCCCGACGCGCGGGGTGAGCGAGATCCGTCTCGCGCTGCGCTACCGTTCGAATGACTCCCTGCTGCGCCATTTTAAAGATACCTCCACGCTGTATCTGGAGATTGTCGACTATCCGGGCGAGTGGCTGCTCGACCTGCCGATGCTGGCGCAGGATTATCTGAGCTGGTCGCGACAGATGACCGGGCTCCTGCAGGGACAGCGTGCGGAGTGGTCGGCCCGCTGGCGGCAGCTGTGCGCCGGGCTGGATCCGCTGGCCCCTGCCGACGAGGCTCGGCTGGCGGATATCGCTGCCGCCTGGACGGACTATCTCCACGCCTGTAAGCGCGAAGGGCTGCACTTTATCCAACCCGGGCGCTTTGTCCTGCCCGGAGAAATGGCGGGCGCGCCGGCGCTGCAGTTTTTCCCGTGGCCCGACGTCGACGCCGTCGGCGAAGCCAAGCTGGCGCAGGCCGATAAACACAGCAACGCCGGCATGCTGCGCGAACGCTACAAATACTATTGCGAAAGGGTGGTGAAGGGGTTCTACAAAGAGCACTTCCTGCGCTTCGACCGGCAGATTGTGCTGGTGGACTGTCTGGAGCCGCTCAACAGCGGGCCGCAGGCGTTTAACGATATGCGTCTGGCATTGACCCAGCTGATGCAAAGTTTCCATTACGGGCAGCGCACCTTGTTCCGCCGGTTGTTCTCGCCCGTCATCGACAAGCTGCTGTTTGCCGCCACCAAAGCCGATCACGTCACGATCGATCAGCACAGCAATATGGTGTCGCTCCTGCAGCAACTGATTCAGGACGCGTGGCAGAACGCCGCCTTTGAAGGGATCAGTATGGATTGCCTGGGGCTGGCGTCCATTCAGGCGACCCAGAGCGGGCTGATTGAGGTGAATGGCGAGAAAATTCCCGCCCTGCGCGGCAATCGCCTGAGCGACGGCCAGCCGTTGACCATCTATCCCGGTGAGGTGCCGGCGCGCCTGCCGGGCCAGGCCTTCTGGCAGCAGCAGGGATTTCAGTTTGAAAACTTTCGTCCGCAGGTCATGGATGTCGATCGGCCTTTGCCGCACATTCGTCTCGACGCGGCGCTGGAATTTTTGATTGGAGATAAACTGCGATGAGCGAACCGTTAAAACCGCGGATTGATTTTGATGGGCCGCTGCAAGCGGAGAAAATTCCGTCACTGAAAGGCGCTCGCGCCTTCGACACCCTGGAGGCCGACAACTTCGCGCCAGCGCGGCTGGTGACCGGGGAAGAGGAAGAGGGGGCGGCGGAAGCGGTGGTGGAGTCGGTCCTGCGACCCAAACGCAGCCTGTGGCGGCGGATGGTCAGCGTCGGACTGGCGATCTTCGGCGTCAGCGTCGTGGCGCAAGGCGTGCAGTGGACGGCTAACGCCTGGCAGACCCAGGACTGGATTGCGCTGGGCGGCTGCGTCGCCGGGGCGCTGATCGTCGGAGCCGGCGTCGGTTCGCTGGCCACCGAGTGGGGCCGTCTGTGGCGACTGCGCCAGCGCGCCCACGAACGCGATGAAGCGCGCGATATGCTGCACAGTCACGCGGTCGGTAAAGCGAAAGCCTTTTGTGAGAAGCTGGCGCAGCAGGCCGGGCTGGATCAGTCGCATCCGGCGCTGCAGCGCTGGTATGCCGCGATCCACGAAACGCAAAGCGATCGCGAAGTGGTGAGCCTTTATGCGCAGCTGGTGCAGCCGGTGCTCGATGCCCAGGCGCGGCGGGAAATCAGCCGTTCGGCGGCGGAGTCGACGCTGATGATTGCCGTCAGTCCGCTGGCGCTGGTGGATATGGCGTTTATCGCCTGGCGGAACCTGCGGCTGATCAACCGAATCGCCACGTTGTACGGCATTGAGCTCGGGTATTACAGCCGTCTGCGACTGTTTCGCCTGGTGTTGCTTAATATCGCTTTCGCTGGCGCCAGCGAACTGGTGCGCGAGGTGGGGATGGACTGGATGTCGCAGGATCTGGCGGCCCGGCTGTCGGCGCGCGCCGCGCAGGGCATTGGCGCCGGCCTGCTGACCGCTCGTCTCGGGATCAAGGCGATGGAGCTGTGCCGCCCGCTGCCGTGGATCGCCGATGATAAACCGCGACTCGGCGATTTTCGGCGCGAGCTGATTGGGCAGTTGAAAGAGACCCTGCAGAAAAGCAAAACCCACCCGGAGAAGTAACCTCCGCTCAGAGACATCGCCGGGCGGCGGCTTCGCCTTGCCCGGCCTTCGACGTCAAGCTCTGGCACGCGCACCCTGGCAATATTCGATTAGGCGCATTCCGCCGCCAGCCACTCGCTGAAGGCGCGAAAGCGCGGGCGGGAACGGTTCTCCTGCGGACAAATCAGGTCATAGCCAAAGGGCGAGGGCGCTTCATTTTCAGACAAGGCCACCAGCCTGCCGGCGTCGAGCAGCGGCTGGATCAGCGTTTTACGCCCCATCACCACGCCGAGTCCATTGAGCGCCATCTCGATGGCCAGCGAGTGGTTATTCACCGCGTAATACCGGCCTTCAAAAGGTAACGCCTGTCCGCTGTGCTGGCACCACAGGCGCCATTCCGCAAATTGATCCTGTACGTCGGTGGATTCGCACGCATGGATCCAGACGAGCGCCGCCGGGTCGCCGCCGCTTAGCGGACGATACTGCTGGCGATAACGCGGGGAGCAGACCGGGAGCAAACTTTCCGCCATCAGCCGCTGTTGATAAAGATCGGGGTAGCGCGTGGCGCCGTAGTAAATTGCCAGATCCACCCGCTCCTCGTTAAAATCCATCACCCCCGCGCGCACGCGAAACTGCAGATTCAGTCCCGGCCATTGCGCCTGAAAGCGCGGCAGACGCGGCATCAGCCACAGATGGGCCAGCGTCGGCGCAATACCAATATGCAGCGTGCCGCGCAGATCCTGATCGCGAATATCCTCAATTTCATCGTTAATCGCCCGCAGCGAATGGCTTAACGTCGCCAGCAGCCGCTTACCTTCCTCTGTCAGCGCCAGTTTACGCGTCATGCGGATAAACAGGCGAAACCCGATGTGCATCTCCAGCCTGCGGATCCGATGGCTGACCGCTCCCTGGGTAAGGTTCATTTCATGCGCGGCAAGGGTAAAGCTCAGGTGGCGGGCGGTCACCTCAAAGGTCTGCAGCAGCGCAAGGATGCTTTGTTGCTCAAGCACAGATTGTCTCCCTTATGCATTAATTGAGTTCATGCATAGGCCGATTTAATTCGTTTGTTAGGCCAGTTTTGCCGGTTTTAAATAGTTATATCGTAACTAAACCGAGGTATACCATGTCAGGACTCAAAATTGTGGTGATTGGCGGTGGCTCCAGCTACACCCCGGAACTGATTGAAGGTTTGCTCAACCGCTATCACGAAATGCCGGTCGCTTCGCTATGGCTGGTGGACATTGAAGAGGGCAAAGAGAAAGTCGAGATTATCGCCGGACTGGCGCGGCGAATGATCGCCAAAGCCGGGCTGACTATTGAAGTGGTGGCCACCCTTGACCGGGAAAGCGCGCTGCGCGATGCCGATTTCGTCTGCTCGCAGTTTCGCGCCGGCTGCCTTGACGCCCGGATCAGCGATGAACGTATCTCCCTCAAGTATGGCTTGATCGGCCAGGAGACCAATGGCCTTGGCGGCTTCGCCAACGCCTGCCGCACCATTCCCATCGCCCTGGAGATCGCTGCCGATATGGAGCGACTGTGTCCCGACGCCTGGCTGCTGAACTTTACCAACCCGTCGGGGATGGTGACCGAAGCGATCCTGCGCCACAGCCGCATCAAAGCCGTCGGCCTGTGTAACGTGCCGGTGATTATGCAAAAAGGGATAACCACTCTGCTGCAATGCGCTGACGAAAAAGAGGTGGTGATGCAGGTCGCCGGCCTGAACCACTTTATCTTCGTGCGCCAGATCCTGCACAAAGGTAAAGAATGGCTGCCGGAGGTGATAGCCGAGATCAACGCCGGTCGGGATCCGCTGGTGCCGCGCAACATTTCGCCGTTCCGTTGGCCGTCGCATCTGCTGCAGGGCTTAGGCATGATCCCCTGCGCCTATCTGCATTATTACTACATGAAAGACGATCTGCTGCGCCAGGAGCTGGCGGAGGCGGGCGGCGAAGGAACCCGCGGGGAAGTGGTTAAGCAGCTGGAAAAAATCTTGTTTGACCAGTACCGCGACCCGCACCTGGCAGTCAAACCGAAGGCGCTGGAAGGGCGCGGCGGCCAGTACTATTCCGAGGCGGCCTGCGAGCTGATGAATGCCATCTACAACGACAAGCGGATTATCATGCACGTCAATACGCGTAATAACGGCGCCATCAATGGCCTGCCGGATGACTGCGCGGTAGAGGTCAGCTCGCTGATTACCGCTTCTGGTCCGCTACCTCTCAATGTGGCGCCGTTCCCGGAAGATACCCTGCGTTTGCTGCAGCTGATGAAATCATTTGAACGGCTGACTATCGAGGCCGCGCTCACCGGCAACCGCCACACCGCATGGCGTGCTCTGATGCTGAATCCGCTGATCGTCAGCGGCGAGAAGCTCGAACTGGCGTTGGATGAGGTGATCGCTGAGAACCGTCAGTGGCTGCCTGCTTTCCACGCCTGACCCAAGACTCACCGGCCGCCTGGCCGGTGATTTAACCACTGACCGTCTGACTTTACGCCACAGCGCCCATTTTTCCGCCACACTGTCAATAATTGTTGACAGTTAGCTTCCCGAAAACCCATTCCTGGCCTATTATTCTCCCGTCATTGGCACTTTTAGGGTGAACACTCCCATGCGTCTTGAAGTCTTTTGTGAAGACCGTCTCGGTCTGACTCGTGAATTGCTCGATTTGCTGGTGCTGCGTGGTATTGACCTGCGCGGTATCGATATTGACCCTATTGGCCGAATTTACCTCAATTTCGCCGAACTGGAATTCGCCACGTTCAGCAGCCTGATGGCTGAGATCCGCCGTATCGCCGGCGTGACGGACGTGCGCACCGTGCCCTGGATGCCGTCTGAACGTGAACACCTGGCGCTCAGCGCGCTGCTGGTAGCGATGCCGGAGCCGGTGCTGTCGCTGGATACCAAAGGTCGGGTGGAACTGGCGAACCCCGCCAGCTGCCTGCTGTTTGGCCAAAGCCAGGCGAAGCTGCGTAACCACCCGGTGGCCCAGCTGATCGCCGATTTTAACGTTCAGCGCTGGCTGGAGAGCAGCCCGCAGGAGACGCATGCGGAGCATGTGGTGGTGAATGGGCAGAACTACCTGCTGGAAGTGACTCCGGTCTATCTGGAAGGAGAGCATAACGAGCGAGTGCTGACCGGCGCCGTGGCGATGTTGCGCTCAACCGTGCGCATGGGACGCCAGCTGCAGACCATGACCAGCCAGGATACCAGCGCTTTCAGTCAGATCCTCGCGGTGGGGCCGAAAATGCGCCACGTGGTGGAGCAAGCGCGCAAGCTGGCGATGCTCAGCGCGCCGCTGCTGATTGTCGGCGACACCGGCACCGGTAAAGATCTGCTGGCCCATGCCTGCCATCTGGCCAGTCCGCGGGCGGGCAAACCCTATCTGGCGCTCAACTGTGGCTCCATTCCCGAGGACGCGGTCGAGAGCGAGCTGTTTGGCGACGCGCTGCAGGGCAAGAAGGGCTTCTTCGAGCAAGCCAACGGCGGCTCGGTGCTGCTGGATGAAATTGGCGAGATGTCGCCGCGCATGCAGACCAAGCTGCTGCGCTTTCTCAACGACGGCACCTTCCGCCGCGTTGGCGAGGATCATGAAGTGCACGTCGATGTGCGGGTGATCTGCGCGACGCAGAAAAACCTGATCGAGCTGGTGCAGAAAGGGCTTTTCCGCGAAGATCTCTACTATCGCCTCAACGTCCTGACGCTGTATCTGCCGCCGCTGCGCGATTGCCCGCAGGACATCATGCCGCTGACGGAGCTGTTCGTGGCCCGCTTTGCCGACGAGCAGGGGATCCCGCGGCCGAAGCTCTCTGCCGATCTCAGTACGGTGCTTACCCGCTACAGCTGGCCCGGCAACGTCCGCCAGCTGAAGAATGCCGTCTATCGCGCACTGACCCAGCTGGAAGGATTTGAGCTGCGTCCACAGGACATTCTGCTGCCGGACCATGACGTCGCCTCGCTGCCGGTGGGCGAGGAGGCCATGGAAGGGTCGCTGGACGACATCACCCGCCGCTTTGAGCGCTCGGTGCTGACCCAGCTCTATCGCAGCTACCCCAGCACACGTAAGCTGGCGAAGCGGCTGGGGGTGTCGCATACCGCCATCGCCAATAAGCTGCGTGAATATGGTCTGAGTCAGAAAAAGGGCGACGAATAATCCCGCCAGGCCGGCGACCCACGTCGCCGGCATCCCGGCCTGCAAAGCGGGCCAAACCTGTATATACTGGTTTTTTAATCCTTTTTCCGGGGTGGTGCATCTTGGCGTCGCGTCGCGCCATCGGGCACTGGCTGATATTGCTGCTGCTCTCTGTTCTCTTTTCCTCGCTGCTGTTACGAATACACCTGCCGGCAGCGCTGCTGCTGGGGCCGCTGATCGCCGGTCTCATTTTGAGCCTGCGCGGGGTGAAGTTGAGCATCCCTCGCCCCTGTTATCTGGCGGCGCAGGCCATCGTCGGCTGCATGATCGCCCGGGCGATTAATCCCTCTGTTTTTGGCGTGCTGTTCAACAACTGGGCGCTGGTGCTGGCGATCCTGTTGACCACCCTGGCGATAAGCGGCCTTACCGGCTGGCTGCTGGTCCGCTACAGCGCGCTGCCGGGCGCCACTGGCGCCTGGGGAAGCTCTCCCGGCGGCGCGTCGGCAATGGTGGTGATGGCCCAGGAGTACGGGGCCGATGTGCGGCTGGTGGCGCTGATGCAGTATCTGCGGGTGCTGTTTGTCGTCGGCGCGGCGGCGCTGGTGGTGCGCTATGCCCTGGGCAATGAAGCACAGGAAATGACTCAGGATATTGTCTGGTTTCCATCGTTGACCCTGAATTTCCCTTTCACGCTGCTGCTGACGGCGGTGGCCTGTTGGCTGGGCATGCGGCTGCGCATCCCCTCCGGGGCCATGCTGCTGCCGATGCTGCTTGGCGCGCTGGCCCAGGGCGGCGGCTGGCTGATGCTGGAGCTGCCGGAGTGGCTGCTGGCGATGGCCTATGCGGTGCTGGGCTGGACGGTGGGGCTCCAGTTTAATAAAGCCATTTTTCTGCTGGCCCTCAAGACGCTGCCGCAGATTATCGCCTCCATCATCGGACTGATCCTTATGTGCGCCCTGATGGCCCTTGCCCTGACCCACATTCTGCAGATGGACTTTATGACCGCCTATCTGGCCACCAGCCCCGGCGGGCTGGACACGGTGGCGATTATCGCCGCCGGCACCCGGGCGGACATGTCGTTTATTATGGCGCTACAGACGCTGCGGCTGTTTACCATTTTGCTGACCGGCCCGGCGATGGCGCGGGCTATCTCCCGCTATGCGACGCGGCAATAAAAAGCCCTCGCAGAGCAAGGGCTGGGCAGATCGAATGTCCGCGAGCGCGATGCGCCCGGGCAATCTGTTATCAGGCTTTCAGGGCGGCCAGCGCGGCGTCGTAGTCCGGCTCTTCGGTGATTTCGTTCACCAGCTGGCTGTAGACGACCTGATCGTTTTCATCGATAACGACCACCGCACGGGCAGCCAGGCCAGCCAGCGGACCGGTGGCGATGGCGACGCCGTAGTCAGCGAGGAAGGACGCGCCGCGCAGCGTGGACAGGGTGACCACGTTGCTCAGGCCTTCCGCGCCGCAGAAGCGGGACTGGGCGAACGGCAGGTCAGCGGAAATGCACAGCACTACGGTGTTGTCCAGTTCAGCGGCCAGCTGGTTGAATTTACGCACTGATGCGGCACACACGCCGGTATCAATGCTCGGGAAAATATTCAGTACTTTACGTTTGCCGGCGTACTGGCTCAGCGCGACGTCAGAGAGATCTTTGGCGACCAGCGTAAACGGCTGCGCTTTAGCGCCTACCTGCGGAATGGTGCCCTGAACAGAAACGGGGTTGCCCTGGAAATGCACGGTTTGTGACATGGTTATCTTCCTGTTTACATATAGTTAACGTCGCGAGTAGTGTATGACATCCGCCAGCTACACGGCAAACCCTATTTAACATTTACCAGAGAGGACAAGGGAATGCGTAACGTGCGAGTGTATGAGGAAGCCTGGCCGCTCCATACCCCTTTTGTGATCGCCCGCGGTAGCCGCAGCGAGGCGAAAGTGTTGGTAGTGGAACTGGAAGAGGACGGCGTGAAAGGGGTAGGCGAATGCACACCCTATCCCCGCTATGGCGAGAGCATCGCCTCGGTCATGGCCCAGGTGATGGCGATCGGCGAGCAACTGGAGGCGGGGCTTACCCGCGAACAGCTGCAGCGGCTGCTGCCGGCAGGCGCCGCGCGCAATGCCATTGACTGCGCGCTATGGGATCTGCAGGCCCGGCGCGAAGGCAAAACCTTGGCCCAGCTGTTGGGCGTGGCGTTGCCTAACCGGGTGATTACCGCCCAGACGGTGGTCATTGGCACGCCGGATCAGATGGCGGCCAGCGCCGCGGCGCTGTGGCAGGCAGGGGCCCAGCTGTTGAAGGTGAAGCTCGACGATCGACTGATCAGTGAGCGGCTAATCGCTATCCGCCAGGCGGCGCCGGAGGCTACGCTGATTGTTGACGCCAATGAGTCCTGGCACAGCGAGGGGCTGGCGGCGCGCTGTCAGCTGCTGGCGGACCTCGGTGTGGCGATGCTTGAGCAGCCGCTCCCCGCCGACGACGACTCGGCGCTGGAAAACTTCGTTCATCCGCTGCCGATTTGCGCCGACGAGAGCTGCCACACCCGGGAGAGCCTGCCGCGGCTGCGCGGGCGCTATGAGATGGTCAATATCAAACTGGATAAAACGGGCGGCCTGACCGAAGCGCTGGCTCTGGCCGGGGAGGCGGAACGGCAGGGATTTGAACGGATGCTGGGCTGTATGCTTTGCACCTCGCGCGGGATCGCCGCCGCGCTCCCTCTGGCGCCGCTGGCGCGCTTCGCTGACCTCGACGGCCCGACATGGCTGGCGGTGGACGTTGAGCCGGCGCTGCGGTTCAGCACCGGCGTGCTTCATCTTTAAGCCTGCCAGCGCAGCAGATCGGTCATCGCCGGCAGGTAACGCTCCGTTGCCTCGTCGGCGGAGACCGGCGGGAACTCGGCGGTGATGCAGGGGAGTCCGATATCGGCGCACCAGCTGCCAAAGGAGCCCGGCGTGTCGTAGCCCACGCTGCCCACCAGCGGCAGGGAGAAGGCGTCGGCCAGCCAGCGACCCAGCGGGCTGTGGCCCGGATCTTCGATGCAGGCCAGCGGATCGTGAAAGGAGACCACCCACGCCGGATGAATCTGATGGATCAACTGACACAGGGCCTCGGTCTCCCGTTCCGAACCCGGCTGCTCGCCGGTCAACAGCACCACGTCGCGCTCCGCCGCCGCGCTATTCCAGCGGTAAACCGTTTCCCCTTGCTTCCAGTTGGCTGCCGGAAAGTTACGGTTGAGGTCAACGCCGCGGGCATTGGCGCGCAGCCCGAGCTGACAGCCGTCAGGATTGACCGTCAGCACCACGTGGTGGCGGCGCAGCTCGGGTTTCAGGGTGCGCAGGGCGCAGGAGAGGGTCACAATCGACGAATTCTCATCACCGTGGGTACCGGCAATAATCAGCCCGCTACGGCTGTCGGCCTGCGGCGCAGGAAACCACAGCAGCGGCGCGCCCAGTTCCGAGCTGCCATACTGCCGGGTTCCCGGCGGAAAGTCGCCGCGCTGCGGGCGAGGACGTGAAATAGACATAGGGCTTCCTGTGTGTCGTTATTATTTAGTGTTGGCGAAAAGCGTATCGGGATCAAACCCATTCCCTGAGGCGTGAAATCCGACGGCACATCAATTTTCTATCATATGTCGTTTGCAATTTCAGGTGATGAAACAAATAATTATCGCTCTGTTGGCGGTATTTTTTTCATTTTAAAGGGGATCTTATGAAGTATCCTGTCGCTTTGACATGCGGCGCGCTGTGGTTAGCCAGCGTATCTTCTCTGGCCTGGGCGGCTGACGTACCGCCGGGCACGGTACTGGCGGAAAAACAGCTGTTAGTGCGCCATATCAAAGATGAACCCGCCTCGTTAGATCCCGCCAAAGCGGTGGGCCTGCCGGAAATCCAGTTGATCCGCGATCTGTTTGAAGGTTTAGTCAATCAGGATGCGAAAGGCAACCTGGTTCCAGGCGTAGCGACCCGCTGGCAGAGCAACGATAACCGCGTCTGGACCTTTACCCTGCGTGATAATGCCCGCTGGTCCGACGGCACGCCGGTTACCGCCGAAGATTTCGTCTATAGCTGGCAGCGTCTGGTGGATCCGAAAACCACTTCGCCGTTCGCCTGGTTCGCGGCGCTGGCGGGGATCGCTAACGCGCAGAACATTATTGACGGCAAAGCCGCGCCGGAGACCCTGGGAGTCACCGCCGTCGACGCCCACACCCTGCGGGTGCAGCTGGATAAACCACTGCCGTGGTTCAGCAACCTGACCGCCAGCTTTGCCTTCTATCCGGTGCAAAAGGCGAATGTCGACAGCGGGGCGAACTGGACGCGGCCCGGCAGCCTGGTGGGCAACGGCGCCTATGTTCTGAAAGACCGTGTGGTCAATGAGAAGCTGGTGGTGGTGCCGAACACGCACTACTGGGATAACGCCAAAACGGTGATCCAGCAGGTCACCTTTGTGCCGATTAACCAGGAGTCCGCCGCCACCAAGCGCTATCTTGCAGGGGATATCGATATCACCGAGTCTTTCCCGAAAAATATGTACCAGAAACTGCTGAAGGATATTCCGGGGCAGGTGTATACCCCGCCGCAGCTGGGTACCTACTATTACGCTTTCAATACCCAAAAGGGGCCGACGGCGGATGAGCGGGTACGGCTGGCGCTGAGCATGACCATCGATCGCCGGGTGATGGCGGAGAAAGTACTGGGGACCGGGGAAAAACCGGCCTGGCGCTTCACGCCGGACGTGACGGCAGGCTTCACCCCCCAGCCGTCACAGTTTGAGAGCATGAGTCAGGCTGAGCTTAATGCCCAGGCGAAAGCCCTGCTGGCTGCCGCGGGCTATGGCCCGAATCGTCCGCTGAAGCTGACGCTGCTGTATAACACCTCTGAGAACCACCAGAAAATTGCCATCGCGGTGGCGTCGATGTGGAAGAAAAACCTCGGCGTGGAAGTGAAGCTGCAGAACCAGGAGTGGAAAACCTATATCGACAGCCGTAACACCGGCAATTTCGACGTGATCCGCGCTTCGTGGGTAGGGGACTACAACGAGCCGTCCACCTTCCTGTCGCTGCTGACCTCCACCCACAGCGGAAATATCTCACGCTTTAACGATCCGGCGTATGACAAAATCCTCGCCCAGGCGGCGGTAGAGAATTCGGCCAAAGCGCGTAACGACGATTATAACGCGGCGGAAAAGATCATTATGGTCAAAGCGCCGATCGCGCCGATCTACCAGTACACTAACGGCCGATTGATTAAGCCGTGGCTGAAAGGCTACCCGATCACCAACCCGGAAGATGTGGCCTACAGCCGTACCATGTATATCGTGAAGCACTAACCGGTACTGGTTGCCTGATGATGTCAGGCAACCATCGCTGATCCCCGAGCTGGCGCGTCTTGCCGCGCCAGTTATTTATTAATAAGTAAATTAGCCAATTGAGAATTTGGTGCTTTAATCTATGCCAGATCTTAAAAATTAATATCGTCTTTCCTATAATGATGAACCAGAAATAAATAATATTTCATGTTCGAGATATATAAAAAAGCTGTTCTTTGCATATTATATGTTCAGTAACTGGTCGCACCGAAGATCGACTTAAGTGAAAATACCAGTTTTCTGTAATCCTGAATTACTAACAACGTACATTGATTTCATATGTCCGGTATGTTAGGTAACACCATAGAATAGACGAGAGGAAACTATTTCTGTTATAACTGTCTGCAATATTATTTGTTAAAGAAGGAAATTAATGATGGCAAATATACTTCGCTCAATACCTATGCTATTAGTGATTGGTTTTAATCTATTGCTGGCCATCCTGTTTAGTTTGATCTATGCCAGGAAGCATCCGGAAACTGATCTATTCATCATCATAACATTTACTGGTATGTTATCAATTTCCACATATATTATAAGTTTCTACTCTGTTTCGACCTTTGCAACTAAGGAGAAAAAGAAAATAAAAGGTGTCTTTCCCAGACGAAGAGGTAAACTAAAAAGAATTATTACAGACTCGATGGTACTAATCTTGGTTTTTTTTGTTTCAGGCTCGATAGTATTTTCAGGGAGTGATTTGAATTATGGTCTTGCTCTCTTAGCCATTTCAACAGGCTATTTTACTTTCTTGCTTGTTAATTATTATTTTTTGTGTATGTCAAGAGTAAAAGAAAAGATAGTCAAAATAATAAATAAAATCCTTTTTATTGTGTTCTCGATTATATTGTTTTTTTCTAAGATGATTGCAAATGGTTTTGTTAAAGAGTTTTTTGATGTTGATATCGCTAAA
This sequence comes from Klebsiella pneumoniae, assembly GCF_000742135.1. Classification (GTDB taxonomy): domain Bacteria; phylum Pseudomonadota; class Gammaproteobacteria; order Enterobacterales; family Enterobacteriaceae; genus Klebsiella; species Klebsiella pneumoniae. Next base: position 2,004,170 of record NZ_KN046818.1, read on the forward strand.
GTTCCTTATATTAGTTGGTCATTCTCGATTTTGTTTGCCATTCCATTTTTTTTGATTACTTCCCACGTGGGGTGTATGATTTTAGAAGGTACAACAGATTTATTCCGGATAAGAAAAATTAAAGTGCCTCCGATGATCCATTATTCGATATTTTGTTTATCTTGCGTTTTTTTTAGCATTAGTTATATTTCTTATTTGGGTAGCGCAGGTTGGTTATTTAATGCTGTGACCAAAAAGGTTTATTCTTATGATACCAGAAGCTCTTTTCGATGCAATAATAAGTACTGGACGATTCCAGAGTTAGGGAAAGATGCGAGGTATCTCGCTGAAACATCTGATAGTTACCGTGTTATCTATATTAGAGAAAAAAAATATTAATGTGGAAGTTGTAAAATGTAAAAAAAACGAAGGATATATCCTTTTTCCCATTGAAAATGCTAACGATATATTAAAAAAGCAGGTTCCAAAGGGAGGCTGACTCACGTAAGGTTGCGAATATTGAGTCTTGATTTAGTGCGGATAGAGGTACCTCTTGCCACAGTTCAAAACACGATCCAGGCGACCTTTGCTACATTCGCAATGTATCAATGACCGCTCTCAGCGCGGGCGACACATTGCGGTGCGGGTAATAGAGAAATGAACCTTCCAGACGCTGGCTATAACGCTGGAGCACCCGGATAAGTGTGCCCTGGGCTAGATCGTCGGTAATCAGCTCTTCCGGGACATAGGCCAGCCCCAGACCGAGCCTCGCCGCTTTGGCCTCCATATAGCTATCGGCGAAAGCCCACTGTCCCTGAGGTGGGTGGGTGATTTTTTTGCCATCCACATTAAGTTCCCAGGCGTAAAGGCTGCCGTCGCCGAACTGATAAGCGATGCAGGGGTGGGCGACTAAATCGGCGGGCGTTTGTGGAAAGCCGTAGCGGCGAAAATGTTCCGGTGTACCCACCACCGCCATCTCCATATCGGGCGAAATGCGTACCGCAATCATGCCACTCCCGACTTCCGGGCCCAGACGCACGCCCGCATCGAATCGCTGCGCAATAATATCGACAAACCGGCTTTCGCTGATCAGTTCCAGTCTGATATCGGGATAGCGTTGTTTAAATACTGCCAGCTTCGGCAGCAGGACTTTATCAATGGCATGCTGGCTGGCATTGATGCGTACCGTACCGGAGGGCGTCTGACGATAGTGGGCCAGCGTGGCGAGCCCCATATCTAAGGCGTCGAAACCGGATTCGACGTTGTGATAGAGCTGCTCACCTGCCTGAGTGAGCGACAACCGGCGGGTGGTACGCACCAGAAGCTGAACGCCCAGGCGTTCTTCAAGTTCACGAACCGCACGGCTTACCCCGGACTGCGCCAGGCCAAGTCGTTGCGCTGCGGCGGTAAAACTGCCTTCCCGTACCACCTGCATAAACAGATAAAGGTCATTATAGTTTTCCCGTTTCGCCATTATCCTGCCTCGTCACCCAGATGCCATTTAGAACAATATGGTATTAATTTTAGCATTTTTCAGCCTCTAATCAGAACCATTACTGCTGGCTACACTAAGCGCACGACAACAAAGCACAGCAGCGTTGTCTACTGAAGACTTGCATTGATCACGTTTATTTAGGGGAATTTTGATGACGGTTTTCACCAAAAAACTGACAGCCGCGATACCCGCCATGCTGCTTTGCGCCTCATTAACTGGAGTCACAACGATGAGCTCTGCTGAGACAACTAACCCGAATGCGCCTGTTTCACTGATTGAACAATGGGATAAAACGTTTGCTGAGAGCTTGAAAGTGGATCACCGTAAGGTGACCTTCCAGAACCGCTACGGGATAACCTTAGTTGGCGATCTCTACCTGCCGAAGGATCGCGGTGAACGCAAACTGGCAGCTATTGCCGTGAGCGGTCCCTTCGGCGCGGTAAAAGAGCAGTCCAGCGGCCTGTATGCCCAGACGCTGGCCGAACAAGGTTTTGTCACCCTGGCATTTGACCCATCGTATACGGGCGAAAGCGGTGGCTACCCACGCAACGTGGCCTCACCGGATATCAATACCGAGGATTTTAGTGCCGCGGTGGACTTTCTGGGTCTGCAAAAAGAGGTGGATCGCAACCGTATCGGTTTGCTCGGCATTTGTGGCTGGGGCGGTATGGCCCTGAACGATGCGGCGATGGATACACGCGTCAAAGCGGTGGCGACCAGCGTAATGTATGACATGAGCCGCGCGATGGGGCATGGAGTGGGCGATGGCAAAGACCGCTACACGACAGCCGACCGCCGAGCGGTACTGCAGTACTTGAACGCGCAGCGCTGGAAGGATGCGGCAAACGGCACTTCCGCACCCGGTGGGCATGACATATATGTTGATGATAAAGGCAACATCAGCGCTGCCGATCGTATTTTGCCGGAAACCTTGCCCGCCAACCCCAACCCGGTCCTGAAAGAGTTCTTCGATTATTACCGTATGCCGCGTGGTTTCCATCCGCGTTCGGTTAATTCAACCGGGGCCTGGAATGCGACGATGCCGCTGTCGTTTATGAATATGCCGCTGCTGAGTTACGCCAGCGAAGTGACTATTCCGACGCTTATCGTGACCGGCGAAAAAGCCCATTCACGCTATTTTGCCGAAGATGCCTTTAAGGCCATCGGCAGTAAAGAGAAAGCGCTGGTGATTGTCCCAGGCGCAAACCACGTCGATCTCTATGACAACGTCGCGGGCAAAATTCCCTTTGCGACGTTCGCGCAATTTTTTAAAACCAACCTGAAATAGATCTCCTGTGCCGGAGACATCCCCAAAGCCGCCACGCGCCTGCGGGCGGCTTTGTCTTGTCGGAGAGAAATAATGTCTGCATTAGGTCACACCCGGGCACACTGGAGCGGCGTCCTGGCGATGACGCTCTGCGTATTTGTGCTCATTGCCTCAGAATTTATGCCGGTCAGTCTGTTGACACCCATCGCGGGTGATTTACACATTACCGAGGGATTAGCCGGTCAGGGCATTGCGCTTTCTGGCGCGCTGGCGGTACTGACCAGCCTGACGATATCCCGTCTTACCGGATCGCTGGACCGTAAATGGCTGCTGCTGGGGCTCACGGCGTTGATGGCAGCCTCTGGGGTGATTATTGCCCTGGCGTCCAGTTTCCCGGTTTATATGCTGGGCAGAGCGCTCATTGGGATCGTCATCGGCGGCTTCTGGTCGATGTCGGCGGCAACGGCCATTCGGCTGGTGCCGCAACGCCAGGTCCCCCGCGCACTGGCCATCTTTAACGGCGGCAACGCGCTGGCCACCGTTGTGGCAGCGCCGCTGGGCAGCTACCTGGGGGCCACCGTCGGCTGGCGCGGCGCCTTTTTATGTCTTGTCCCGCTGGCGGTGCTGGCCTTCGTCTGGCAATGCATTAGCCTGCCGTCGATGAAAAGTCCGCGCGCACCACAGCGGCAGGGATCGGTGCTGCGTCTGTTCCGTCTTTCTACGCTATCCCTGGGATTGCTGGCCTGCGGACTGTTCTTTATGGGTCAGTTTACCTTATTTACCTATGTGCGACCGTTTCTGGAGACGGTGACCCAGGTCAGTCCTTCTGGTCTGTCCCTGATATTGCTGACAATGGGTATCGCCGGCTTTATCGGCACGCTGCTTATTACGACCGTTCTGAATGCCCGATTTTCTTCGACGCTGGTGGCTATCCCGTTGTTAATGGCCGCAATTGCCGGAACGCTTCTGCTGGCCGGACACCACACGGGATCGGTCGCCGTACTGTTAAGCCTGTGGGGCCTGCTGGCGACGGCGGCGCCCACCGGCTGGTGGACATGGATTGCGCGGACGCTGCCCGAGGATGCGGAGACGGGCGGCGGGCTGATGGTCGCCGTGATCCAGCTATCGATAGCCCTCGGGTCAACGGTAGGCGGCCTGGTGTTTGATAGTCTGGGATGGCACAGCACTTTTGCACTGAGCGGTCTGTTACTGCTGGGCGCGGCAGGGGTGACTTTTCTGCTCTCTGTGAAAAATCAGATCATCTCAGCGCACTGCGATTAATGAATTGAATGCATAAGTCAAATCAGGAATGACAGGCTAATCGTGACCGCGTTCCTGTCTTACCATGGTGTTTTAACAAGAGGGGAGCTTCACCGTGGAATATTCAGTATTAAGTAACGCTCGCAAAATGCCGATGCTGGGTTTCGGCGTTTTCAAGGTGACCGATAAAGCGGAGTGTAAGCAGGCGGTGTTGAACGCCATTCGCACCGGTTATCGCCTCATCGATACCGCTGCCGTCTACGATAATGAAGATGCGGTGGGTGAGGCCGTGCGCGAAGCCATCGCCGAAGGTCTGTGTACCCGCGAGGCGCTGTTTATTACCTCCAAACTCTGGGTCCAGGACATGGCCAACACCGGGATGGCGAAAGCCGGGATTGCCGCGTCATTAAAAAAATCGGGCCTGGAATACTTTGATCTTTATTTGCTACATCAGGCGATGGGCGATTATTTCAGCGCCTGGCGTGCGCTGGAAGAGGCCTATGAGGCCGGTACCCTGAAAGCGATCGGCGTCTCCAATTTTTACCCCCATGTGTTAGCTAACTTCTGCGAAACTGTCAGAATTAAACCAATGGTGAACCAGGTTGAACTGCATCCTTATTTCGCGCAGCCCGCGGCGCTGGAAGCCATGAAGCATTATCACGTTCAGCCTGAAGCGTGGGCGCCGTTAGGCGGTGGCAGACATAATCCGTATCAAGATGCATTGCTTCGGGGGATCGCCGATGCGCACCAGAAAACCATTGCGCAGGTTGTTCTGCGCTGGAACGTGCAGCGTGGCGTCACGGTGATCCCTAAATCCACCCGCCAGGAGCGTATTGAAGAAAATTTTGCTATCTGGGATTTCGTATTAACAGATAACGAAATGGCGCAAATCAGCGCCCTGGATTTAGGCTATGTTGGCGAAGCGGTAAAACACTTCAACCCTGAGTTCGTTCGCGGATGTCTGGGGGTGAAAATCCACGACTGATTGCGGCATCGGCTGATTCGATATCCATCTCCTCGCCTGCGCTGCGGCGACGGGTTCAGTATGCTGGTTAGCGCCCACGCGTTTGCCGCGATGGTTGTCAATGCGGTAGTCGATCGTCACGGGCAGCTGACTGGTGACAGTTGATCCTCTGGCCGGTGACATGTCGGTTGGATGCTTCCGTCGCAGTGGCCTTTAAAGCGGCAGTCTCCCGGGAAATTTTCGCTGCCAATGACCGCGTGACGCTGCGCTTTATCGATGCGGGAGAGATCTTTCCTGCCGAACGCCTGGCGCTGGCGCGTAACGATGAGCACTTTGATGTCGATCCGTTAGCGGAAGGCGGCAGGGGCTTGCGGCTTATTCTGCGTGCGGTGGACTATTTTAATGTGGAAACTGGCGCCGGGGAGAACGTGACTACCCTGATAGAAGCGTTGCCTGGTACCCGCCTAAGCCATGCCACCGACGATCGCTGCGGGTGAGGGAACAGATGTTGCCCCGGGCGAATCACCGGGGAAATTTCCCCACCCGCGTTCACCGGCTTCATCATCTTATTGCTGTGCCTGGGCAGCGGAGTGCACGCCCAGGTGATGAGGACGGATGGTATCTAATGTCATCATGGCTGATTTGCAGAAAATGCATTTCGCACCAAAAGGGTTTTTTTCAGTGACGTCAAACTGGGACGTTCTGTACTGGGAGCCATGGCAGCATGGGCATCTAAAATGGATATGTTCGATCATAATGTAAACCTTGTATGGGTGATGTTCTGTTGAAAAGACAATGGTCGTTTTCAGGAAAATTAACGCGGCTGATTTTAGTTGGTGGTAAGCCGGGTTTTGTGTCAGATGGCGGACTTTTTAAGGAGTCGACAAGGATCTGACAGGGCCTGTTTACAGAAAAAGCAAACTACTAACGGGACTGCTCAAAGGAAGGTGGTATCAGGGATAACGCCTGGAGATGAGAACACGTACTCAGATAATAACTTTTTGTCTGGTAAATCGACTCAACGATTAACGCACGTGCCGTGAATAATAGCAAACGTTATTTTAGCCTTCCGGATGCCTGCTGCGCCAGGGGAGGCTTCATCAGCGCCGTCACCCAGTCGATAAATACCTGTACCCGGGCAGAGAGCTGCCGATTACTTGGATAGAGCAGGGAGAGCGGCAGCGGCGCAGGACGAAAATCGGCCAGCACTTCCGTTAACGCGCCCGACGCCAGATCGGCCTTAAGACGGGGCAAGGGGGCCTGATAGAGGCCAAAGCCAAGCCTTGCCGCTTCGGCGCCGACGTCGGCATCGGAAGTCAGCAACCGACAGGGCAAACTGACCTCGCTCTGACGGCCATCCTGGGTAAAGCTCAGCGGCAAGGTACGTTGCGTGCGCGATGAAACAAACCCGATCATCACGTGGCCCGTCAGTCCTTCAATCGTATGCGGGGTGCCGTACCGGGCGAGATAGGTCGGGCTGGCGCAGGTGATCTCCTGCAACCCGGCGAGCGGCCGGCAGATCATCTCGCTGTCGGGGAGATGGCCGCCGCGAATGACGCAGTCGACTCCCTCGCGAACCAGATCGACGTCACGCTCGCTTTCGCCGATCTGCAGCGTAATGTCCGGGTAGCGGGCGAGAAACTGCGGCAGTGCGGGCAGCAGCAGGGTCCGCGCCAGGTTGCCCGCCACGTCTACCCGAATGGTGCCGGAGATGCTCCCCCCGGCGCTGCGGTTGGCCTCCTCAAGGGCCGCCAGAATGGACACGCAGCGCTGATAATACAGCGAGCCTTCTGCCGTCGGCCGTACGTGCCGGGTGGTGCGCTGCAGCAGCCGCGCCCCGAGACTGACCTCCAACGCTTTAATAGCCGCGGTCGCTACCGGCCGGGAAAACCCCAGATCCGCGGCGGCGGTACTGAATGAGCCCCGTTCGACGATGCGCACAAACAAGGTCAGAGTATCCAGTTTATCCATGACATTGTTCCAGCTGGCAAAACTATCCTGTCGCCCAACGCGGTCTTATCGTCGGCATTCAGGGGCTTATAATCGCTCATGTTTTCAGCAAAGAGAAAAGGAGAAAACATGAACAATAGCGCAAAAATCGCCCTGGTGACAGGCGGCAGCCGCGGCCTGGGACGCGCGACCGTCGAAGCGCTGGCACAGCGCGGCGTAAATGTAGTACTGACCTACAAAACGTGTCTTGCCGAGGCGAACGAGGTGGTTACACGGGTTGAAGCACTGGGCGCCCGGGCGATCGCGTTGCCTTTCAGCGCCGGCGAAATCGACACCTTTGACGCATTTGTTAGCGCTTTTCAGGGCGCGCTGACGGAGCTGGGCGCCGATAAATTTGATTATCTGGTCAATAATGCCGGCAACGCCAGCGGCATGGGATTTCTTAACGCCACGGAAGCGGAATTCGATGCGCTGTATCGCATCCATGTGAAGGGCGTTTTCTTCCTCAGCCAAAAACTATTGCCGCTGCTGGCCGATGGCGGGCGAATAGTGAATGTCTCGTCCGGCCTCACCCGCATCGTGATGGCGAACCGGGCGCCCTATGCGATCATGAAATCCGCGGTGGAAACCCTGACTCGCTATATGGCGTTTGAGCTGGGCAGTCGCGGGATCACGGTGAACTGCGTGGCGCCCGGCGCCATCGCCACCGATTTCAGCGGCGGGGTGGTGCGGGATAACCCGCAGGTCGCTCAGGCGGTAGCGAACATGACGGCGCTGGGCCGACCTGGCCTGCCAGAGGATATCGGGCCGATGATCGCCTCGCTGTTATCCGATGATCATCGCTGGGTGAATGCCCAGCGAATTGAAGTGTCCGGTGGAATGCGCATCTGAGCGAAGAAAACCGGGGCTGTTTTCATCCGTAGTCAATCGATATGTCAGTGGATGCCGATATAGCGCGACGCTGTGGAGAGATAAGGAAATAATGATCTGCCGCGTTGCTCGTTAAATATTAGTGATTGACCTTATTGCCTGAATGCGCAAGATTATTGTTGAATAAACAGTCAATATGCTAAATATATTTAATGCACGTATGAAAGGATTTAAGATATGGATTTTGAAAATGAATTGACCAGTAAGATCCTTGATCCCATTCACGGCACTATTCGTTTGACGACACTCGAGATTGCCTTTATCAATCACCCCCTGTTCCAGCGCTTACGCAACATTAAACAGAACTCTTTTTTATATAAGGTGTTTCCCTCTGCGGTGCACAGCCGCTTCGAACACTCTCTCGGGGTGCTGCATTTATCAAGTGAAATACTCAATAATTTACGCCTGAATGCGATACGGTATCAAAAGAAATATGATGATGGCCATGTGTTTGGTCATATCGATCAGATACCAAAACACAACATTCAGGAGTTGAGACTCGCTGCCCTGATGCATGACATCGGGCACGGGCCGGTATCCCACCAGTTTGAGAGTTTTATGCCTTGTAAGCACGAATTCTCCGATGTTCTCCCCACAGCCTACCATTCAATCATTGATGTATTAAGCAAGCCAGAACAGAAAGTTGAACATGAACAGCTTTCGCTGTTGTTCAGCCTGATGATTTATCATGATCTGAGAAAACAAGGTAAGATTGATGACGAAATAAATATCGAAAATGTGTTAAAAATCATCGAAAAAAGATACGGTGACCAACAGATCATTGAGGAAATTAATGGAAAGGCAACAGATATCCTGCCGTTAATGACCTCGATCATCTCTTCCTGTCCGATCGATGCCGACCGGATGGATTACTTGCTCAGAGATGGCTATTTCTCCGGCGTCAAGTGTGGCATCTACGATTACAATCGCTTGTTTATGTCAATTGTCCCGGTCGAGGAACAGGGAAAATTGTACCTTGCTTACAAAGAGAGTGGGATTGATTCGATCGCTGAGTTTATTGGGGCGCGCTCCAGCCTTTTTTCGCAGGTATATTACCATAAAACAAACCGCGCCTTTGCGACGATGTTGAGCACATTATGTGAGATTATGCAAAGCAAGGATCCACAAAATGTCATTATCGCTGACGTTACCGACCGTATCGTTGACCATAGCGATGAAAGCTTCATCGACGCGCTGAAGGATTTTTATTTGGCGTGCAGTGATGATTATTTTTTGAATGACAAGGTTGGTGAATGGATAGATATCAGCGATACCGAGGCGGTTAATAAAAAAATACTTGATGATATTATTAACCGACACCCATGGTCGAAGGTCTATGAGGCCAAACACTCTGTGTATAAAGCTAACATCGCTGACAAGGAAAATAAGGCGTGGAAGAGTCAACTCACCGGGTTATTGACTTCTGTATTACAGCCTCATTTCAAACCACATGAATTTGCCGTTGATATTGTCTCTGACTGCGCCTTTAAAGACCTGGATAAAACCGAAGTTAAGCTTTTGGTGAAAGATCTTAAGAACCGCTACGAAATAAAACCGTTAATTGAATGTGGTGATAAGTTAAATCAGTATCAAATCATCAAATATTGCATTCGGGTATTTGTTGACCGCGATATCAAAGAACGCGTAACTCCTGAAATAATCTATAAAATCAATGAAATAGTGGTCAAGCAGATCGCATTGCTGAATTGATGATGCCCGTCAGGGCAGCGATAAATCTTTCAGGGGCTGGTTTTTTAACCGGCCCCTGAAGATAAGCGGTAAATCGTGGCGCATCCCCGCCATCGGCATAACATACAACAGCGCGTTTACCCGAGACTAAACACCGCGCTGAGGCATAGATTCCCGCAGGGGAGCGGGTGGCTCAACAAAAACACCGGCTCAGTATGGTTATTCCGCCAGCAGGGCGGCGAATTTCGCCAGCCACTGTGGATGAGCAGGCCAGGCGGGGGCGGTAACCAGGTTACCGTCCACATGCGCCTGGTCGATACCAATATCCGCATAGTGCCCACCGCTCAGGCGCACTTCCGGAGCGCAGGCGGGATAGGCGCTGCAGGTCCGTCCCTGCAGAATACCGGCGGCGGCCAGCAGCTGCGGGCCGTGGCAGACGGCGGCGATAGGTTTACGCGCGGCGTCGAATGCCTGTACCAGTTTAATAACCTCCTCGTTCAGGCGCAGATACTCCGGCGCCCGGCCGCCGGGGATCACTAGCGCATCGTAGTTCTCGGCCTTTACTGCGGCGAAGTCAGCGTTCAGCGTGAAGCGATGGCCCGGCTTTTCGCTATAAGTCTGGGCGCCGTCAAAGTCATGGATTGCGGTCATGACATAGTCGCCAGCGGCTTTATCCGGGCAGACGGCATCGACCTGGTGGCCAATCATCTGCAGCGCCTGAAAAGGAACCATCGTTTCGTAATCTTCGGCATAATCGCCGACCAGCATTAGGATTTTCTTGCTCATCTTTGTGTCTCGTTGTGGGCGAAAGGTGTCTTAGATATAGCCTGGCGACTTGCAGAATGCGAACCGTTCAGGATGCCGACGACGGTGTCGTGTGCGTCTTGTAACCGGGCTCATGTTTTTTTGCTAACGACAACTTTGTTCGACATCGCGCTGTGGCTCGTTATCCGCAAAAAATCGGTTTGTGGGGAGTAAGGGGAGCAGAAGATATTGTTACCGTTTAGATTTCGCGCCAGCACTATTAAGCGTCCGCCGCGAAGGGGCAATCGGATGGAAGCCAGATATTTTCCCTCTGAGTAATTGATTGCGTTGTTACGCTAAATTTGCATAATGAGCGAATTATATTGCCCCGGTCGTCTCTATGGTTTCCTTTATTCATCCGCTTAATGTTTTAGCCCGCCTTATAGTATCCATTGCAAACATTCCTTTGGTGCATTATTTATTGAATTTATCATTGACTGTTGTTACACATTTTAAATGTTGATATTCATGGTGCTTTTATTTTCATGGTGAAAGGGGGTGTTTATGAATAAATATAATTATTAGGTGGTTAAGTTGATCGGTAATCCATTTTTGCTTTATCATCGTCACGTTTCACATCAATATATCTTCAATAATTATTCCTTAAGGAAAGGAACTGCTATGGCTGATACGTTCCAGAATGAAATCCCCAGGGCGCGCATTAATCTCAAATTATCTCTTCATACCGGCGGCGCGCAAAAGAAGGTCGAACTGCCGCTCAAACTGCTTACCATTGGCGATTTTAGTCATGGTAAGGAAAACCGGCCTTTATCGGAAAGAGAAAAAATCAACGTCAATAAAAATAATTTTAACAGCGTACTTTCGGAATTTAGCCCGGAAGTTAACCTCTCGGTGCCGAATACGCTGGCCGGCAATGGCGAAGAGGAGAACGTCAGACTGCGTTTTACCGACATCAAAGATTTTGAACCGGAGCAGGTTGCCCGGCAAATTCCGCAACTCCGCGCCATGCTGGCGATGCGTAATTTATTACGCGATCTCAAATCCAATCTGCTCGATAACGCCACTTTCAGAAAGGAGCTTGAGGCAATCCTGAAAGATCCGGCGCTGTCCCAGGAATTACGCGACGAAATGAGTGCGCTTGCCGCGAAATAAGTGCGGGGCAAGTCTGTTAATGGATTAACCGGGAAAATGCTAATGTCTGTTACCACAGAAAACGCCCCTGTTCAGGGGCAAACCACGCTGCAGGAAAACAGGGCGGGCGAGGGCGTTTACGCCTCGCTGTTTGAAAAAATTAATCTCACCCCGGCGTCTCGCCTCGGGGATATCAACGACTTTCTGGACGATGCCGCGCTCTCCGAGGCGCCGGCGGCGGAACGTCTCACCGCGGCGATGCAGGTGTTTATGGAACGCATCCGTCAGTCCGGCCAGCGGGTGGAAAAGCTCGACAAAACGCTGATCGACCACCATATCGCCGAGCTGGATTTCCAGATAAGCCGTCAGCTGGACGCGGTGATGCACCATCAGGAGTTTCAGCAGGTCGAATCCCTGTGGCGCGGCCTCAAACAGCTGGTGGACAACACCGACTATCGGCAGAACGTCAAAACGGAGATCCTCGACGTCGCCAAAGACGATCTGCGCCAGGACTTTGAGGACGCGCCGGAGCTTATCCAGAGCGGCCTGTACTGGCACACCTATACCGCGGAGTATGACACTCCCGGCGGCGAGCCAATCGGCTCGGTGATCTCGGCCTATGAGTTCGACGCCAGCCCGCAGGATGTGGCGCTGCTGCGCAATATCTCCCGGGTTTCTGCGGCCGCCCATATGCCGTTTATCGGCGCCGTCGGCCCGGCCTTCTTCCTGAAAGAGACCATGGAAGAGGTGGCTGCTATTAAGGATATCGGCAACTACTTCGATCGCGCGGAATATATTCGCTGGAAATCATTTCGTGAAACCGACGATGCCCGCTACATCGGCCTGGTGATGCCGCGCGTGCTGGGTCGTCTGCCGTACGGCCCGGACACCGTGCCGGTGCGCAGCTTCAACTATGTCGAGCAGGTGAAGGGCCCGGATCACGAAAAATATCTCTGGACCAGCGCGGCGTTCTCCTTCGCATCCAATATGGTGAAGAGCTTTGTTAACAACGGCTGGTGCGTGCAAATTCGCGGTCCGCAGGCCGGCGGCGCGGTGAAAGATCTGCCCATCCACCTGTACGATCTGGGCACCGGCAACCAGGTGAAGATCCCTTCCGAGGTGATGATCCCGGAGACGCGGGAGTTTGAGTTCGCCAGCCTGGGCTTTATCCCGCTGTCGTACTACAAAAATCGCGATTACGCCTGCTTCTTCTCGGCCAACTCCGCGCAGAAACCGGCGCTGTACGATACCGCCGACGCCACCGCCAACAGCCGTATCAACGCGCGTCTGCCTTACATCTTCCTGCTGTCGCGCATCGCGCACTACCTGAAGATGATCCAGCGCGAGAATATCGGCACCACCAAGGACCGGCGTCTGCTGGAGCTGGAGCTGAACACCTGGGTGCGGAGCCTGGTGACCGAAATGACCGACCCCGGCGACGAGCTGCAGGCCTCCCATCCGCTGCGCGATGCCAGCGTGGTGGTGGAAGATATCGAGGATAACCCGGGCTTCTTCCGCGTGAAGCTGTACGCGGTGCCGCACTTCCAGGTCGAGGGGATGGACGTCAATCTGTCGCTGGTTAGCCAGATGCCAAAGGCGAAGGCGTAGGTTCGGACGATGATGAAAACGGAACGTCCGTTGTGGGGCCGGGGCATTATGGTGTCGCCTCAGCATTTTCAACAGCAGGCTGCGTATGCAGCCTGGACTGCGGAAGTGATTGCCCGGATGGGTCTTAACCACCCCTGGGGAGTGGTTGAGGCGACCTTCGAACCAGAGATGCTCAAACTGGGCCGCCTGCAGGCTCACAGGCTGCAGGTCCGGTTCCAGGATGGCACGATGATTGATACGGACAATGCCGATGCGCTGCCGTCCGCGCTGTCGCTGGACGGCGCGTCCGGCGAGGCGGTGATCGTGCTGGCGCTGCCCCTGATGCAGGCGAATGGCGGCAACTGTCTGAAGCCGGAGGAGGTGGCCGAAAGGCCGGCGCGCTTCCGCCAGCGCTGGCGCGATGTCCGTAACCAGTTTGGGGATGATACCCGGCAGATTGCCGTCATACAGCCGGAGCTGATCCTCCGCTTCGCCCACCAGGACAACAGCGATTACCTGACCTGTCCGCTCGTTCGCCTGCAGCGGGACTCGCAGGGGGCCTGGCTTATCGACGAGACGTTTCTCCCGCCGCTGCTGCAGATCCAGGGCAGCCGCTGGCTGGCGACGCAGCTTGAACAGCTGCTCATCCAGCTCCGGGCTCGTCTGACGCGCCTGATGGCCATGCGTCGCGAAAGCAATGAACGGATGGCTGATTTTGCCGTAGCCGATGTCTCTCTGTTCTGGTTGCTGAATGCGCTGAACAGCGCCGAGCCGGTGCTGGGGTACTTTCTGCGTTACCGGCAAAGCCCGCCGGAACGCCTCTACCCGGAGCTGGCGCGCCTGGCTGGTAGCCTGCTGACCTTTTCGCTCACCCATCAGGCGAATGCCGTCCCGATCTATCAGCATGACCAGCTGAACGCGGTTTTTCCGCCGCTGTTTGATTTACTGAGCGACCTGCTGGAGGCGAGCCTGCCATCGCGGGTGGTGGCGATTGCGCTGGAGCATGATGTCCGGCTGCACTTCTGGCAGGCGCGTCTGCACGATGCCCGGCTGCGGGAAGGGGCTGATTACTACCTGTCGGTTCGTTCGTCGGTACCGGTCGCCCAACTGCAGGAGCAGTTTCCGCGCCAGTGCAAAGTGGGCAGTCCGGATCATGTCAAAGCCATCGTCAACTCCTCGCGGACAGGGGTGCCCCTCACGCCATTGCGTCATGTGCCGGCGGCGATCCCGCTGCGTCTGGAAAATCAGTATTTCTGCCTCGATGTGTCCCACCCTCTGGCAACGGAAATGCTGCAGAGCGGCACCTGTATGTTTTACGTCCCGGGGATGCTCGGTGAGCCTGAACTTGAACTTTTTGCGGTACTACGAACGTGAATGAGCCTAAACGCGGCAACGCCGCGTCCATTGATATTGATGCGCTGCTGCAGAACACCTGGCTGCAGGTTATCAGCCTGCGCCACGGCCCGCAATTCCGCGATGAGGAAGGTTACACGCTATGGCAGCGCTGTATTGCTGATGTCGAGCGCGTGCAACATGAGCTGAAGGCGAGCGGGCTTGATGACGCCAGCTGTCAGCATATTCTCACCGCCCAGTGCGCGCTGCTCGATGAAGCCGTGAAAGGGCGCGGCGTGGAGGATGAGGCCTGCCTGCAGTGGTATGACATTCCGCTGCAGGGGCACTTCCTCGGCACCATGGACGCCGGCGACACCCTGTGCGAGCGGATGCGTGATGTGTTGCGTGAACCGGCGCCCAACCTGGCCGTGGTCACCTGTTTTCAGCGGGTGATGCTGCTGGGTTTTATTGGCAGCTTTCGCTCCCTCCACGACCCCGAGCGCCTGAAGCTGGTCAACGCGCTCGGTGAGCGTGTTCCTCCTTTTCAGTGCCCGGCTACCGCTCCCGTACTGGTAGAGAGTCGCGCCGGTCTGGGGATAAGCGGCTGGCTGGCCCCATGGCCGGTACGTATTGGCCTGAGCGTGGTGGTGGTACTCGCCCTGTGGTGGGGACTCAACCACTGGCTCGATCACCTGCTGCTGACCTTGTTACCGGGGGAGGTGAAATGAGCCCCGCGCAGCAGCGTGGGCTGGCGCTGTGGGCCAGTCTGCTGAGTGCGCTGGTGTGCCTGCTATTTTTGCCGGTTCCCCGCTGGGGGGCGTGGCTCATTCTGCTGGTCACGCTGGCCCTGATCATCGGGATCTGGCGCATCGCCAGTCGTCGTACCGGACGTAACGTCGCATCAACCCTGGACCCTCTCCCGGAGGGCGCTTATCGCCAGCCGGTGGTCCTCGTTTGCGGCGACCTGCCGTGTGTCTGGCCGCCAGCGTCACCGGTGCGAGTCGTCAAACAGGGCTGCTGGATCCGCGTGGAAAAGACGGAGGAGCTGCAGCAGGTCGCGCGCCAGGTATTGAGCCAGCGGCCGGAATGGGGGCCTCAGCTGTCGGTGCTGCTCTGCGTCTGCCCGCAGCGGCATGCGCAAAGCGATGCGCTGACCAGCGCTCTGCTGGCCCTGCGCTGGCAACTCAGCCAGCTGCGTCAGCAGACGGGGTATGCCGTACCGCTGGCGCTGCAGGGGCAGGTGGGCAGCGCGATGAGTCGCGACCTGTTGTGGCAGGCGGCGATACCGGGTGAAGCGGTGAAAGTCTGGCAGCCCTCCTGCGCCCCCTGTTCCGTACCGGCCTGGGTACGCGCCGGCGGGGCGGCCGCGCTGGAGCAGCAGGTGCTGATGAACAGCCTGATGGGCTGGTCTGAACAGCACGTCCATGCCGTGTTGACGGAAGAGAATACCGACCTGCCGCCTCTGCCCCCTGCGGCCGTGCTGTGGGGCCTCGGGCCCTCGCTGCCCGGAAGTCTGGCATCGTCGGCCTGGACGACGTGGTTATCCCGACATAGCGGCCTGTCGCGGGTAGCTGGCTGACAGCCAGATGAGAGCGACACCGGGGACGCTTCAGCTTTGCCGGAATTCATCCTGCCGCAGTTACCGGCGGGACGGGGACTCACGCCACGAGGCAGGGCCTGGCGCGCGGCGCTCGCGATTTTCACCCTCGCGGCTGTCGCCGCGCTGCTCAGCAGTGGCTGGAACAATCGACAACTGCTGCAGCGCGTGGGCGTCGATATTGCCCGTTATGAGCGGATTGCGATGGATGATTATCGACCAAAAGCCAGCGCTGTCAGGGTGCTGCGTGAAGATGCCGCGCTGCTCGATAGCTGGGCGCGTAACGGCGTCCCGCTGCGCCTGAGTCTGGGCTTGTATCACGGGGAGCAGATTCGCCTGCCGTTGCTGGAGGCGATTCGCGGTTACGTGCCGCCTCCGCCTCCGCCCGGGCCGGTGCAGCGCGTCGCGCCGAACGTCATCCGCCTTGACAGCATGTCGCTATTCGATACCGGGAAATGGGTACTGAAGCCTGGTTCGACAAAGCGGCTGGTCAGCTCGCTGATGGACATTAAGGCCAGGCCCGGGTGGCTGATCGTGGTGGCGGGTCACACCGACAGCGTGGGTGAGGAAAAAGCCAACCAGCTATTGTCGCTGAAACGTGCGGAATCGGTCCGCGATTGGATGCGCGATACCGGCGACGTGCCGGACAGCTGCTTTGCCGTTCAGGGCTATGGCGAAAGCCGACCAATTGCAACAAACGATACGCCGGAAGGCCGTGCGCTGAACCGTCGTGTCGAAATCAGTCTGGTGCCGCAGGTAGACGCCTGCCGGTTACCGGACCAACCCTCTGCGTCATCCCAGGATGATGGCGCTTCACTACACAATGGAGAGTAATTCCATGGCAATTCCTGTTTATCTTTGGCTGAAAGACGACGGCGGCGCGGACATTAAAGGGTCTGTCGACGTTCAGGATCGTGAAGGCAGTATCGAAGTGGTGGCTCAGGAGCATAACCTGTACATCCCGACCGATAACAACACCGGCAAACTGACCGGCACGCGTATTCATACGCCGTTCCTGTTCACCAAGGAGATCGACTCCTCCAGCCCCTACCTGTACAAGGCAGTGACCACCGGCCAGACCCTGAAATCCGCTGAGTTCAAGTGGTACCGAATCAACGATGCCGGCCAGGAAGTGGAGTATTTCAATACCAAACTTGAGAACGTCAAGGTGGTGAAAGTGAATCCCCTGATGCACGACATCAAAAACCCCGCCTACGAGAAGCACAACCATCTGGAACAGATTGAGCTGCGCTACGAGAAGATCACCTGGACCTATAAAGACGGCAACATCATTCACTCCGATAGCTGGAACGAACGCGCCACCGCGTAATTGCCCGTCATATTTCGCGCCGCTGGCGCGCAGGCGACGTTCGCTCATCCCGGCCGCATCGTTATCTCTGCGGCCGGGGATTATTGCGGGCGATCGCCTGATGCGGGCAGCGTTTCTCTGCCCGCCGTTTTTTGCTGAGCGCCTGAGATACGGGTTCTCAGCAAAGAAAAACACAATCTGTCTGCCTGACCTTGTGCGCTTGGGGTTCCTGTTCAGGAACAGCGACGGGCGGTAGCGTGTCCGGAAACAATAAGAGAGGATCTCATGGAAAATCCAGCCAGCCTGTTACGCCGTCTTAATCCCTGCTGTGCCCGCGCAATGGAGGGGGCGGCCTCCCTGTGCCAGACCCGGGCGCATGCCGAGATCCTGCCCGAGCACTGGCTGCTTAAGCTGCTGGAACAGGGGGAAGGCGATCTGACGGTGCTGGCGCGGCGCTATGAATGGGATATGGATGCGCTGTGGCAGGATCTGCTGAACTGGCTGGATAAACAGCCGCGCTCGGTACGTCATCGTCCCCAGCTCTCTGACCATACCCTGAGGCTGATGCAGGAGGCCTGGCTGATTGCCTCGCTCAGCGGCGAAGCGCAGATCCGCAGTGTTCACCTGCTGATGGCGCTGGTTGAAAAACAGAATCTGATCCAGTGCGATGGCCTGTGGCCGCTGTTAACGCTGGGCCAGCGTCAGCTGGAACGCCTGCGCCCCTTGCTGGATGCCCAGTCCGACGAACGTCCGCCAGCGCAGCAGGAAGCGGCGCTGGCGCAGCCCCATGGCGGGGACGTGGAATTTGTGGGGCGTCCTGCGGGCAGCGAACTGAATGCGGATGGGCTCAATCCGGCGCTGCAGAACGCGCTGGACAAATTCACTCTCGACGTCACCGCCAAAGCCAGAGACGGCCAGATTGACCCGGTGTTCGGACGCGACACGGAAATCCGCCAGATGGTGGATATTCTCTCCCGTCGACGTAAAAACAACCCGATCCTCGTCGGTGAGCCGGGCGTGGGCAAGACCGCTCTGGTGGAAGGCCTGGCGCTGCGCATTGCCGAAGGCAACGTCCCCGACGCGCTGAAGCCAGTGTCGGTGCGCACCCTTGACCTCGGTCTGCTGCAGGCCGGCGCCGGGGTCAAAGGCGAGTTCGAGCAGCGGCTGAAAAATATCATTGAGGCGGTACAGCAGTCGCCTTCGCCGGTGCTGCTGTTTATCGACGAGGCGCACACGATCATCGGCGCGGGTAATCAGGCGGGCGGCGCGGATGCCGCCAACCTGCTGAAGCCGGCGCTGGCCCGGGGCGAACTGCGGACCATCGCCGCCACCACCTGGTCTGAATACAAGCAGTACTTCGAGCGCGACGCCGCGCTGGAGCGCCGCTTTCAGATGGTCAAGGTGGATGAGCCGGACGACGACACCGCCTGCCTGATGCTGCGCGGCCTGAAGTCCCGCTATGCCGACCACCACGGCGTGCATATCACGGATGATGCGGTGCGCGCCGCCGTGACGCTGTCACGACGCTATCTCACCGGTCGCCAGCTGCCGGACAAGGCAGTGGATTTACTCGACACCGCTTCCGCCCGCCTGCGTATGAGTTTGGATACCGTGCCTGAGCCGCTGACCCGCATGAAGGCGCAGCTCACCGCGCTGGCAATGGAGAAGCAGGCGCTGCTGGAAGATATTGCGCTGGGCAACAGCGCCCGCGGCGATCGGCTGGCGGCCATTGAGCAGGAGGAGATCCGCCTTATTCTGGCGCTGGATACCCTTGAAACTCAGTATGGTCAGGAGCTGCAGCTGACGGAAGCGCTGCTCGCCTGTCGCCGCGATATCTCCCGCCAGGCGGAAATTAGCGATCTTCAAACCGCGCTTATCGCCGTCCAGCAGGGCAATCCGCTGCTCGGGCTGGACGTCGACGTCCGCACCGTGGCGACGGTGATTGCCGACTGGACCGGCGTGCCGCTCTCCTCGCTAATGAAAGATGAGCAGACGGAGCTGCTGAGCCTGGAAGAGAGTCTCGGCAAACGGGTGGTTGGCCAGGAGGCGGCCCTGAGCGCTATTGCCCGGCGCCTGCGCGCCGCGAAAACCGGCCTGACGCCGGAGAACGGTCCGCAGGGGGTGTTCCTGCTGGTCGGGCCGAGCGGCACCGGCAAAACGGAAACGGCGCTCGCCCTGGCCGATGCGCTGTTCGGCGGCGAGAAAGCGCTGATCACCATCAATCTCTCCGAGTACCAGGAGCCGCACACTGTCAGCCAGCTGAAGGGTTCTCCGCCGGGCTACGTCGGCTACGGCCAGGGCGGGATCCTGACCGAGGCGGTGCGCAAACGCCCCTACAGCGTGGTGCTGCTCGATGAGGTGGAAAAGGCCCATCGCGATGTGATGAACCTGTTCTACCAGGTCTTCGACCGGGGGGTAATGCGCGACGGCGAGGGGCGTGAAATCGACTTTCGCAACACCGTGATCCTGATGACCGCCAACCTCGGAAGCGACCTCCTGATGCAGTTGCTGGATGAACAGCCGGAGGCCAGCGAATCAGACCTGCACGAGCTGCTGCGCCCGGTGCTGCGCGGCCACTTCCAGCCGGCGCTGCTGGCCCGCTTCCAGACGGTGATTTACCGTCCGCTGCCGGCGGGAGCGCTGCGCGCCATTGTCGGCATGAAGCTCGGGCAGGTAAGTCAGCGTCTGGCTTGCCATTACGGAATCACCACCACCCTCAGCGAGAGCCTGTTCGACGCGCTGACCGAGGCCTGCCTGCTGCCGGATACCGGCGCCCGTAACGTCGACAGTCTGCTCAATCAGCAGATCCTGCCGGCACTGAGTCAGCAGCTATTGAGCCATATGGCGGCGGGGCAGAAACCGCGCCAGGTGACGCTGGGGTATCACGAAGAGGAAGGCGTCGTGATGGCGTTTGACGAGGGGACAATATCCGATGAGTAGCGTGAAATCGTTGTTGTTCAGCCATAACCACCACCTGCTTTCGGTGAAGGGATGTGAAGCCGGGCTTGATGTGCTGGCCTTCGAGGGCGATGAAGCCCTGAGCCAGCCGTTCCGCTACCGTATTGAATTCACCAGCGCAGACCATGCCATCAGCAAAGAGATGATGCTGATGAAGGCAGCCTCCCTGACGCTGCAGGCGCCGGTGGCTCAGGGCTTCGGCATCAATGTTCAGCAATCCGTGCGGGTTATCCAGGGCGTGGTGACGGGGTTTGAACGGCTCAGTACCTCCAGGGATGAAACGCACTACGCGCTGACGCTTCAGCCGCGCCTGGCGCTGCTTAACCGCTCGCACCAGAACGCCATTTACCAGGACCAGTCCGTTCCGCAGATTGTGGAAAAAATCCTCCGCGAGCGCCACGGCCTGCGCGGTCAGGATTTTCTGTTCTCGCTGACAAAAACGTATCCGCGCCGCGAGCAGGTGATGCAGTACGGCGAGGATGACCTGCGCTTTATCACCCGGCTGCTGGGTGAGGTGGGGATCTGGTTTCGCTTTACCGCCGACACGCGGCTGCACATCGACGTCGCTGAGTTCTGCGACAGTCAGCAGGGCTATGAGAAGGGGCTGACGTTGCCTTCGGTTCCGCCGTCAGGGCAGCAGTCGGCCGGGGTGGACGCGGTGTGGGAGATGGCATGCCGCCACCGCGTCGTGGAGCAGCAGGTCAGTACCCGCGACTACAACTACCGCGAGGCGACGGCGGACATGAACGCGCAGGTGGATGTCACCCGCGGGGAGACCCCCACCTTTGGTGAGGCTTACCACTGGGGAGATAACTACCTGACCGCGGGGAATGCCCATGACCGCCATCCGGCGCCGGAGCCCGGGGCATTTTACGCCCGGCTTCGGCATGAGCGTTATCTTAACGGCCAGACCCGGATGCAGGCCACCACCAGCTGCCCGACGCTCTGCCCGGGACAGGTGCTGAAGGTCACCGGCGGAGAGGAGGTGGCCGGGGAGTTTGCTGATGGCGTGCTCATCACGGCGATGCACAGCCACGCCCGGCGCGATGCCGACTTTGCGGTGGAGTTTGCCGGCATACCGGACAGCCCGGACGTCGGCTACCGGCCTGAGCCCGGCGCGCGTCCGGTGATGGCCGGGACGCTGCCGGCCCGCGTGACCAGCACCCGGGAAAACGACACCTACGGGCATATCGACAAACACGGACGCTACCGGGTGAATATGTTGTTTGATCGGGCGCGCTGGGAAACCGGGTTCGAGAGCCTGTGGGTCCGTCAGTCGCGGCCGTATGCCGGAGACACTTACGGCCTGCACCTGCCGCTGCTGGCGGGGACGGAGGTGGCGATTGGCTTTGAGGATGGTAACCCCGACCGGCCGTATATCGCGGGCGTGCTGCACGACTCGGCGCACGGCGACCACGTCACCATTCGCAATGACAAACGTAACGTCCTGCGCACCCCGGCCAACAACAAAATCCGCCTCGACGATGAGCGCGGGAAAGAACATATCAAGGTCAGCACGGAGTACGGCGGTAAAAGCCAGCTCAATCTCGGGCATCTGGTGGATGCTGAAAAGCAGCCGCGCGGCGAAGGCTTTGAGCTGAGAACCGACAGTTGGGGAGCTATCCGGGCACAGAAGGGTATTTTTATCAGCGCGGACGGACAGGTGCAGGCTCAGGGGCAGGTGCTGGCGATGGAGCCGGCGGTCAGTTTGCTGAAAGGTGCGGTGAATCAGGTCACGGAATGGGGAAGCATTACGCAAACCCATCATAATGTTATCCCAGACACCGGCCCATTAAGCGCACTGACCACAGGCGCCAGCGATCTTAAACAGCCGACATTGCTGATGTCGGCCCCGCAGGGGATTGCCGCAGTCACGCCGGAAACAACCCTCCTGCACAGCGGTAACGGGCTGTATCTGCAGAGCCTGGGAGAGGTCAACATCACCACGGCACAGCGCTGTTCTCTGAATGCCAGCCAGGCTATTTCACTGCTGGCGCAACAGGAGGGGATGAGGCTGGTCTCCGCCAAAGGTCCGCTGCAAGTAGAGTCGCACGGCGATATTCTATCGCTGACCGCGCTAAAAGATATCACCGTCCAGTCAACCCAGGGGCATCTGCAGTTGACGGCTAAAAATGGCATCACCCTGGGTTGCGGCGGCGCATATATCCGTCTTACCCCGCAGGGAGAGGTACAGATCCACGGACCGGGGGTGATTAGCCTTAAGGGGCAGCATGATTTGCAGGGGCCGGTCAGCGAGGAGTTTCCCTTGCCTGAGCTACCGGCATCGGTGTGTAAAGAGTGCCTTAAAAAAGCCCAGGCGCTGGCGCAGGGCTTCGTGCCGCGGGAGGCATAGATGACCAGACAATGGATTGAGGAGGTCGCCGGAACCTGTCGGGCTTTCGGAACGGATTATCTGCATGTCATTATCGATCAGGCGGGGGTGGATTTTTCCGTTATTCCGGCGCTGAATTCGCTGTCAGTTGAGTGGCAGTCGCTTTTTCATGGACTTCCGGAAGCATTTATTGTCGATGATGCTCCGCTGGTGGCGCGCTTTACGCTTGATGATCTTGAGCAAATGCGCTGGTTACAGGATATCAGCCAGCAACTTGCCATCCAGGCGCCGCTGCTCCTGTTCTGCACATATTGGCCCTTTTCGGCGCTAGCGAACTGGCTCACGCAGTGTATGGATATTCTGCAGGAAGGGCGCAGCGGAATTTTACGCTTTTACGATACCCGGGTATTTCCGCTGTTGTTTACGCACATTCTCAGTGACGAGCAGCAAGAGCCATTGATGCGTCCGGCCCTGTTTTGGGCGTGGCAGGATCTTGACGGCCAGGCGAAAGGCATCAAGGGCAGTGGTCTCCCGCCGGAACGCGATGAAAAGGCGCCAAAAATAGAACTCAGCGATCTCCAGCTTGAGCATCTGATGTGTATCAGCGATGTCATCGTCATGTTGTCGCACTGTGCTCCGCCTGCGGGCATGTTTGACTCAAGACAGTCACTGTTTTCGGCCTGTTACCAGGGCATGGTGGAGGCGACACGCCAGGGTCTTCTTCTGGATGACGCTCGTGAAGACTGGGTAATGAAGAAGTGGCTTGCCGACGTAAAAACCAGTGAGAGACCTTCAGAATGAAAAGCCTGGTCTGGCTGAGTACACCCCTCTCTTCATTACCCTCAAACCGACAGGGAGAGTCCAATGAAATCTGCATTAATCAGCCCGCTGCTGGCGGGGCTGCTGCTGTTAACCGGCTGCGCACAGCCAGCCGCACAGGCCGGAGGCGGCGGTGGCGGCACCATTGACGCCATCAACCACACAAAATGGGCGATCAACCACTTCAGTGTCAATGGCCAGTCGGGCATCGACATTATAGGTCCGTTCCAGGGGGGCGGTGGCGGCTGCTGCTTCAGCGTACCCGCCCGCTGGACGCCGGGTATGACGGTGCGCGTTGACTGGGAAAGTGGAGTCGCATTTGCCAGAGACATTCCTGAAATTCCTGAACCTGCTTATCCGAATTATAAAGGGCAGGATAATAAAGTCTGGACCGAAGAAATAGCAGAATATAACCAACAAAAAAGAGTTTGGTATAAAAAAATCAAAGCACTAAAACGTCAGCACAGCAAAACCGTCCCGCTGCCCGACTATAACGGCCAGGATGTGTGCGGCATTACGGTGCACTTTTTACCCTGCGATGACGTGAAGGTGACCACCAGCTGTTACACCTACGGCAGTCCGTCCTACCCGATAAAAGAGCCTGTCAGGATGAAGGAGCCCGCCGTATGTCCGAAGTAGCACGCCTTCGTTTCCCCGGGGTGACATCACCATCCCTTCATTACCCTCACCCGACAGGGAGAGTCCGATGAAATCTGCATTAATCAGCCCGCTGCTGGCGGGGCTGCTGCTGTTAACCGGCTGTGCACAGCCAGCCGCACAGGCCGGAGGCGGCGGTGGCGGCACAATAAAAGCCATCAACCACACAAAATGGGCGATCAACCACTTCAGTGTCAACGGCCAGTCGGGCATCGATTCAATAGGCCCGTTTCAGGGGGTGGACTGCACCCCAAAAGTTGGACACCCAACTGAGTAAGGTGCAATTTTATGGCTAAACCAAAGTATTCC
>NZ_KN046818.1:2028599-2619996 GCF_000742135.1 Klebsiella pneumoniae
CCTGAGTCCGGTAGAGTACCGAACCCAGGCTCTGAGAGCCGCTTAATATGAACCATCCAACTTTATGGGGTCAGTCCAGGGGGCGGAGGCGGCTGCTGCTTCAGCGTGCCCGCCCGCTGGACGCCGGGTATGACGGTGCGCGTTGAATGGGAAACCGGGCAGGGTTCATCCGCGGGTTTCCCGGGGTTTGCTGATGAGGCGAAATACCTTGCCTGGAAAAAAGGGATTGATGCCCAAAAGAGGCAGCACAGCAAAACCGTTCCGCTGCCCGACTATAA
Source organism: Klebsiella pneumoniae (assembly GCF_000742135.1). Classification (GTDB taxonomy): domain Bacteria; phylum Pseudomonadota; class Gammaproteobacteria; order Enterobacterales; family Enterobacteriaceae; genus Klebsiella; species Klebsiella pneumoniae. Next base: position 2,028,878 of record NZ_KN046818.1, read on the forward strand.
CGGCCAGGATGTGTGCGGCATTACGGTGCACTTTTTACCCTGCGATGACGTGAAGGTGACCACCAGCTGCTGGTCACCGAGAAATGCGAACTATCCGATAAAAGAGCCCGTCAGGATGAAGGAGCCTGCCGTATGTCCGAAGTAGCCCGCCTTCGTTTATTCAGGATGGCATCACCATCCCTTCATTACCCTCAAACCGACAGGGAGAGTCCGATGAAATCTGCATTAATCAGCCCGCTGCTGGCGGGTCTGCTGCTGTTAACCGGCTGTGCACAGCCTGCCGCACAGGCCGGAGGCGGCGGCACCATTGACGCCATCAACCACACCAAATGGGCAATTAACCACTTCAGTATCAATGGCCAGTCGGGTATCGATTCAATAGGCCCGTTTCAGGGGGGCGGAGGCGGCTGCTGCTTCAGCGTGCCCGCCCGCTGGACGCCGGGTATGACGGTGCGCGTTGACTGGGAAACCGGGCAGGGTTCATCTGCGGGTTTCCCGGGGTTTGCTGACAGGGCTAAATATAAAGCCTGGATAGCAGACATTGATGCCCAAAAACGCCAGCACAGCCAAACCGTTCCGCTGCCCGACTATAACGGCCAGGATGTGTGCGGCATTACAGTGCACTTTTTACCCTGCGATGACGTGAAGGTGACCACCAGCTGTTACACCTACGGCAGTCCGTCGTACCCGATAAAAGAGCCCGTCAGGATGAAGGAGCCCGCCGTATGTCCGAAATAACCGAAACCCATGCCGCCTGGGTCCCGCCGCCGTTTCCGCCGCAGGGACGTCTGCCGGGCCGGGCGCTGCAGGTTGGGCAGAACTGCCATCAGCAGAACAGCGACGAGCGGCGCTATCACCAGGAACTGTGCCTGGCTGCCGGACGGCGCGTGGAGCCGCCGTGCTGCAAGACACTGCACATCAGCCTGTTTTTCGACGGTACCGGCAATAACTTAAATCATGACTTTTTTATCGCGAACCCGAAGCACCCGACCAATATCGCGCGTTTGTTTCGTGCCACCATTGGCGACGGTACCGCCGGCGGCGTCACTGATACCAAAAAGATGCCGCTGGATGGGGTAAAAGACAGTGGAGGAAAATACTTCAAGTTTTATATTCCCGGTGTGGGCACCCCGTTCCCGGAAGTGAATGACCCGGACTATTCCACCATGGGTCTGGTGGGGGCAGTTAAGGGTGAGGAGCGGATTAACTGGGCGCTGCTGCGGATTATTGATGTGCTAATGCGCCTGAGTAAGGACAAGGAAAACAACAGCATAAAGCTGTCCGAAGGAGCCAGCCGTGAATCCCTCAAAAAAATGGGTACCAGCTGGAACCGGCTGTGGTTTGGCGGCAGCCATAACCGCTATGAAGAGTTCACTCGTTTGCTGAATGATTTGGCCTCTGATTTGAAGCCCCTGATTATTCAGCCTGAGCCGGGCAAGCCGAAACTGACAGGCATCAAGCTGTATGTCTATGGTTTTTCCCGCGGCGCGGCAGCGGCGCGCACCTTTGTGCGCTGGCTGAGCGAACTGCTGCCCCCGCCGGCGGCGGAAGGTGAAAAACCGCCGCAGTGCCTGCAGACAGGCGGGATGCAGCTGCCCGTCAGCGTGGAGTTTCTCGGGCTGCTGGATACGGTGGCCTCCGTTGGGGTGGCGCATGTGGTGCCGGTTGCCGACGGGCATATGTCCTGGGCAGACGGCACGATGGAGCTGCCGGATGATGAAACCTATGGCGGGCTGATAAAAAAATGTGTTCACCTGGTCTCCGGGCATGAGCAGCGTCTCTGCTTTCCGCTGGACTCTGTGCGCCGGGCAAACGGCAAATACCCGCCCTGTGCCACTGAGGTGGTTTACCCGGGAATGCACTCGGATATTGGTGGAGGGTATCCACCGGGGGATCAGGGGAAGGCGAATGCTAAACATGATGGCTATCTGTTGTCACAAATAGTGTTGCATGACCTGTATTCAAGCGCTTTTTCTGCTGGCGCGCCACTGAAAGTCAATAAATTTAGTTTACCGGAGAGTTTAAGAAAGGATAGTTGGCGCGCTCTTGATGCTGAGCAAATTAGAGATTTTGTCGCTGCACCGGAATTAATATCACGCTTCAACGCCTGGCGCGAACTTACCCTGGGCCAAACCACGCCGAAAACGTTCGATCCCGATGCAGCCTCTCACTACGAACCACCTGCCGCCGGCGGCAGTCTGGAAACCGTCATTGCTGAGCAGATGGCCTGGATCACCGCCTGGCGCATCGACCGCTATGCCAGAGGCTCAATGCTGAAAACGCCCTTCTATCAGCGCGCCACGAATACCGAAGCGCTGCCTGCCGCGCGTAAGGCGGCAGAAGAGATTCGTGATGAAAAACAGGCGGCGGTGCTCAGGGCTCGCCAGAACCAGATAGCAAACCAGCCTCCTGACAGGATGGATGAGCTGGTTCTGCAGCCGGGCGTGAAGGATTTTGACCCAAAGATGGATCAAACCCAGCTGTTCGACGCGGCGAAGGAGTTCGGAAAGGATTACCACGACGGTTACCGTATCCCGGATAACCTGGCGCAGCTGGTGCTGGATACCGTGCTGCAGCCGGTTATTTTCGTTCTCAATACCGATGATGAAGCGCAGGAATACCGGCGCATGAAGCGTGACGGAGAGGCCCGGGTGGCCGTCCTCTTTCCCGATGCCGGGGAGGCCAGCAACGCGGAGCAGCCTGCCGGGCTGGTGAGGGCGCTGTTTGATGATCAGGTGCATGACTCACGCGCCTGGTTTATGTATGCCGCGCTCGGCACGCGCGAGATGTGGACCGGCTACTTCCGCTACCGGATGATTTACTTCAGCGAGCGCTGCAGTAAGCCGCTCTCGCCGCTGGTGCTCGCCGGAGACCTGGTGGGTTTTGCGACCGTGACCGCGGGTGTCGTGCTCAGTTTCCGGCAAAAGCGCCTGACCGGCAAGCTGGCCGGGCTGGCTGCGACAGGCGCCGTGCGCTCGCTGGAGGTGGCGGTGCTGGACCAGATAACCGGGGAAGCGCTGCCGGAGCTGCCCGGAGGGGAGCAGCTGCGGGCATTTACCCACGAGCCGGGAACCGTTGTCGCACAGCAAAAGGCGCGGAAAGCGGACGAGCAGCTGGCGCGGGGGCAAGCCGCGCTGCCGGCCAGCTGGCTGGAGGACGTTCTGACGACAACGGTCTGAACGCGGATAAGGAGGATCCGATGAATAAAGTCATTCGCAAAGGCGATACCCTGCGGGAGTATGGAGCAACTGTCTTGAAGGTAAAAATTATGGAGCAACGTGGTGGTACGACTCATCCCATTCTTCGTTCTTTCTGAGCATTGCGTTCAGGATGGTAAGCAGCTTACGCATACAGGCTACCAGCGCCACTTTTTTGGCCTTTCCGGCTGCAAGCAGGCGCACATAAAACGTTTTTATCACCGGATTAAAGCGGGTTGCCACAAGCGCAGCCATGTACAGTGCTGATCTTACGCCAGCCCTGCCGCCAAAAATGGTTCGCCGGCCACGCATAGTCCCTGAGTCCCGGTTGACAGGAGCAACACCTATAAGCGCACTGATTTCGCGCCGGGAGAGCGTTCCCAGTTCCGGAATCTCCGCCAACATCGCGGAAACGGTCATGGTGCCTACACCTTTGATACTGCTCAGGCGCTCAGCAATCTCTTTAAAGTGGTTCCGGATGTGACTGTTCATGTCTTTCTCGAGCCTGGCAAGCTCATCTTCCAGCGCTTTAATGATGGTATTAATGCTTTTCTTGTTCTGTGGATGGGATGGATACAGTCGGTTACGCTCAGCCACCAACATCGCAATCAACTGGCGTCTGCGAACCACCATTGCAGCAAGGGCCTGACGTTCAGCATCCGGCAGTGCCCTGATAAAGCGTTTCCGCTCAGGATGACGATTAATAACCTCAGCCATCTGCGTGAGGACTCTGGCATCAATTCGGTCGGTCTTCGCAAGATATCCCATTGCACGGGCGAAGTCACGGGCCTGCCTGGGATTGACCACGGCAACCTCAAAACCTTCGGCCTGAAGCGAACAGGCCACCGCAACCTCCAGCCCACCAGTGGCCTCCATCAGAACCAGAGCAACGGAGTGCCGTCTCAGTCCGGTAATAATCGCGTTAAAGCCATCAGAGTCATTGCTGACTGTAAACTGAGCAACATCACTGCTGGCAGCGATGTCCAGTGTGGCTTTGGAAACATCGATGCCCACACAAAGTGGATTTGGCTGACTCATTTTTACCCCTCCTTGCAAATACGTTATGGAATACGGACAACTGTTCGGGTTTCAGATGAGTGGCTCAGCGTATGCGCCAGTCGCTGATATACGGGCTTGAACCCTGGAAGGCATCGGGCTGCATACGTTTTGCCAAATCTAATCGTATTAATTTTAATCAGTCTTCAAGATACAAGGCAGGGTGCTGATGGGGCATTATCAGTGTTTTGGTCTGGGGTTCGCCTGCAAGGGCGACCCGGTCAAGTGTAACAAACACGGTATGACGACCATTGCTGAAGGCAGCGCACTAACCACGATTGATGGCCAGCCGGTTGCGCTGCACGGTCATCGCTGCGCCTGCGGCTGCACGCTGGTCAGCTCTAACCCAGACTGCGGGGTTGATCAGTGAGGCCGGTACCGGAGTATCCCCCGTACGGAGACGCGCGACCGCCTGGTACGGCCAGGTGGCTATCGGCTTCGGCCCTGCTGGTCCTGCTTAGCGGCGGGGTCAGCGCTTTACTTCCCTCGTCAGAAGGAAAAAGCGCCCTGGTCGCCACCGGGATCCTGTTGGCTCTGGTGCTGGCAGGTACCGGCTGGTTGATCCGGCTGCTGTACTACCGCATGAGCGTGCATAACGCCAGGTTCTATGACCAACTGGTGGCATACGAACAACAGCAATGGTGGGCGGAGCATCGGCAGCCGATCGGGTTACAGGAAGGTCTGTTGCTGGGGCCCATGGGCAAAACGACCACTGACTGGCTGCGGGTGCTAAGCCGTCACCAGCGTCCGCCAGAGGAAGAGAACGAGGGCGGCGGCAGGGCGCTGCGAGCGCCATACCTTTCAGTTTCTGAGGCTATCGCCCGCGAAAAACGGCTGGCGGAACTACTGGTGATGGAATGGCAACGACAGCGCAGTGAAAGAACGCTTACGCCGCCGCTGCGTTGCTACTGGCAGGGAACGGAGCTCGCCTGGCAGGCGTTTCGTGCACAGATGACCCTCACTGTTGCGCAGATGACACTACCCTCACGCCCGTATGCCTGGCGTGGGGAGGCCAGCCTCGCGGAGATAGCACACGCTCTGGCGGAAGCTGACCCCCATGACACTGTGCTTATCGCCGGATGTCAGGTGGTTGTCGCCCAGACGGGGGCGGTGCAACCCGCCGGAGAGTCTGCGGTACTGTGGCTCGCCGGACGGGACGGTCCGGTGCACCTGACCAGGGGGGAAATCTATTGCGCAGAAAAAGGGGAGGCCCTGACTGCTGTAACCGCTCGTGTGCTGGAGCAGAACGAACTGAGCGGCCCCCCGGAAGCCTGTGCGCTGTTTTTTCAGCCGGGGCTGGAAGCGCTGGCGCACAGCGGTTGGGATATCAACCTGTATCGCCAGGATGCCTGTTGGGGAGACATCGGCGAGATGGAAGGCTTGACCGTCCTGTCGCTGGCGGCGATCTACGCCGCGCACTACCAACAACCGTGTGGCTGGCTAGCCCGCGATCCCTTGAATACCCTCGCAATTGGAATTGTAAAACCTGATGGACAACGTCAATAAACCTGCAGCTATCTCTGTGGCGGCTACGGTTATCGTCTGTATTGCTGCGGTCACGCTTCTGGTGCTCCTGGGCGGGCTGGCATGGTGGCTATGGGCGATGGATCGTGCCACGCAGTGGGAAACGCTGCGCCCGCTTATCGCCACGGGCTTTATTATCTGGGGGATGGCACTCAGCCTGCTGGTACTGGGGTTTATGGCCTTTCGACTGCTGATAAAAGATAAGGTTAAGCCTTCAGCAGCGCCTGTGCGGCAACCCACCAGGCCCGCCGGGCGCGAAGCCCTTTATGCCCCGCTGAAAAAGCACCTTCACGCACGTTACCGCCTGCGCTGGCGGCGCAAAGTCCGCCTGCTGCTGGTTACCGGCGACGAGGCAGCAATCGAACAACTGGCGCCTGGTCTATGTCAGCAGCGCTGGCTGGAGGGCCAGCGTACCGTTCTGATTTACGGCGGCGGTCTGCTCTCCGAACCCGATAACCAGCAATACGCCGCGCTGCGCAAGCTGCGCCGTGGCCGTCCTCTGGACGGGATTGTGCGGGTGATGCCGTCGTCTCTGACCCTGACGCCGCAGATAAGCGAGAGCGACCTGCGCGGGCTGGAAAAAATCAGCGAACTGCTGGGCTATGCCGCCCCGGTCTGGTTATGGAAACTGTGCGACAGTGAGTGGCCGCAGGCTGACCGCGCGGTGCAGGCGGTAGGGGTTAGCTTCCCGTTGCGCGCCACTGAGGAAGATGTCGCCCGTCAGCTTGCGCAGATGTTGCCGACGCTACGGGAGCAGGGGATGCACCAGATCGCAGCAGATACCCGCCACGACTTCCTGCTGCGTCTGGGGCAGCAGCTTATCGACGGGGAGATCGCACAATGGCGCCGGCAGCTGGCGCCGTGGCTGACCGCCTCGCGGCAGCGGCTTGCGCTGCGAGGCCTGATGTTTAGCCTGCCAGAGCCTCGTACCGTAGATCCGTATCAGGAAGCTGATGCCCTGCCTGCGAGCCAGCCTCACCTCCTGACGCTGCCCGCCACCTGGCAGGGGATCGTCGATGACTGCCGCCGTTTACGCGGGCATCACGTGGGAATGGCATGGGAGCGGGGCCTGGCGTGCGGTCTGCTGGCCATCTTCGGCCTGTGGGCGGCGGGACTGCTGCTCTCCTTTGCCCTCAATTACAGTCAGATTGCTTCGGTAGCGGGAAAAGCCCGCGACCTGGTGGCCCACCCCTCCGTTTCTGACTATCAACTGACGGCCCTCCATGCCCTGCGCAATGAGGCCGGCCGTCTCGTGCACGATGGGCAGAATGGCGCTCCCTGGTATCGGCGCTTTGGTCTGGACCATCATCAGCAACTATTAGACGCCGTCCTGCCCTGGTACGGTGTGGCGAATCATCGCCTGATACGTGACCCGGCCAATGCCGCGTTGCAGCAGGCGCTCAGCGCGCTGGTCAACTCCGCCCCCAATAGCGACCAACGAGCCCAGCTGGCGAAACCGGGCTATGACCAGCTGAAAGCCTGGCTGATGATGGCTCGTCCGGATAAAGCCGATGGCGCATTTTTTGCGCAGACCATGAAAACGGTCCAGCCGACGCGAATGGGGATCTCGACCGGTCTGTGGCAAAGTCTGGCGCCGGATTTGTGGGCCTTTTATCTCTCCCTGCTGCCCGAGCGGCCAGAGTGGAAGATCATCCCGGATGCGCAACGGGTGAGTCAGAGCCGTCAGGTTCTGTTGCAGCAGCTAGGTCGCCGCAATGCCGAAAGCACCTTATATGAGAACATGCTCAAATCCGTGCGTCGTAATTTTGCCGATGTGTCGCTGGAAGACATGACCAGTGGCACCGACGCGCGCCGGCTGTTTACCACCAATGAAGTGGTCCCGGGGATGTTTACCCGCCAGGCATGGGAAGGCGGCATTCAGCAGGCCATTGATAAGGCAGCCAGCTCGCGCCGGGAGGAAATCGACTGGGTGCTGAGCGATTCGCGCAAAACGATGTCGACAGACCTGTCGCCGGAGGCGCTGAAAGCGCGTCTGACCCGACGCTACTTCACCGATTTCGCCGGCAGCTGGCTGAATTTTCTCAACAGTCTGCGACTCAACCCGGCGACCACCATTGCCGATGTTACCGACCAGCTCACGCTGATAAGCGATGTCCGCCAGTCGCCGCTGATTGCCCTGATGAATACCCTTGCCTGGCAGGGGCAGGCGGGGCAACAAAGGGAGGGGCTGTCGGACAGCCTTATTAAATCGGCCAAAGATCTGGTGGGCGGGAAAGACAAGCCGGTCATCGACCAGTCGGCAGCCGGCCCGCAGGGGCCTCTGGATGACACGTTCGGCCCACTGCTCCAGCTGATGGGGAAAAACACGGGCAGCAACGTCATGTCGGCCGATAGCACCCTGAGCCTGCAAACCTATCTGACCCGTATCACCCGCGTGCGCCTGCGCCTGCAGCAGGTTGCGAATGCCTCCGATCCGCAGGAAATGATGCAGGTCCTGGCGCAGACCGTCTTCCAGGGGAAAAGCGTCGACCTGACCGACACGCAACAGTACGGTAGCCTGATTTCGGCAAGCCTTGGCGAAGAGTGGAGTGGCTTCGGTAATACTCTGTTTGTGCAGCCGCTGACTCAGGCCTGGGAAACCGTGCTTCTGCCATCGGCGACCAGTCTGAATGATAAATGGCGCCGTTCGGTGGTCGCCAACTGGCACACCGCCTTTGACGGACGCTTTCCGTTTGCCGCCAGCAAAAGCGACGCCTCCCTGCCGATGCTGGCTGAGTTTGTGCGCAAAGACAGCGGGCGAATCGAACGTTTTCTCACGACGGAGCTGAACGGTGTCCTGCATAAAGAAGGCAGTCACTGGGTGCCGGATAAGGTCAACAGTCACGGCCTGGTCTTTAATCCGGCCTTTCTGCGCGCGATCAACCAGCTAAGCCAGCTGTCCGACATTCTTTTCACCGACGGCAGCCAGGGGATCAGCTTTGAGTTACAGGCCAGGCCTGCCCCGGAGGTTGTCGAGACACAGCTGACGATAGACGGCCAAAAGCTGCGCTATTTCAATCAGATGGCCGACTGGCAGACTTTCCGCTGGCCGGGGGAGACGTATAAACCCGGCACTCTGCTGACCTGGACCACCGTCAATGCGGGCACGCGTCTGTTCGGTGACTACAGCGGTACCTGGGGCTTTATTCGCTGGCTGGAGCAGGGTAAACGCCATCCGCTGGATCGCAGCCAGTGGATGATGAGCTTCTCCGCTCCGGATGGCCGCACCCTGCAGTGGGTATTGCGCTCCCAGCTTGGGAGCGGCCCGCTGGCGCTTCTGGCGCTGCGCGGATTGACCCTGCCGGATCAGATTTTCACTGTCGATGCGGCTGAGAGCGCACAGGCCCTGACGACGGGGTTAGGGAATAGTGACATGGATGAGATGGAATTATGAGTATTTTACAAAATTTGGTTGCCGCCAGTCAGTTGGATGAAAGCGTACTGCGCCAGCAGGCCCGGTCACGCCAGGCGCAGTGGCAGTCCTGGCTTGCGCCAATCAGTGACGCCCAACCAACCGGGGACGATCCGGGCTATGACGATGATTTTCAGCGTATCCGCGAGGAGGTCAATAAGATCTCCGGTGTCGATACCGAACTGATTTGCCAGCTGGCAGAAAAACTGCTGACTCAGACCTGCAAGGATCTGCGCGTGATCACCTTTTACGTGTGGGCGCGTCTGCAGCGGGATGGCGAAACCGGTATGGCGGAGGGCGTTACGCTGCTGGCGGCAATGCTTGAGCGGTTTGGGGCTATGCTCCATCCCCAGCGTGAACGTAGCTGTAAATCAGCGCTGGAATGGCTTGGCAGTCGCCGGATGTCGGACAGTCTGTCTCTTTATCCGGAAGTCGACATGACCACTATGCAGGTCATTATCGGGGCGTTATTGCTGGCGGAAGCCACTTTTTCCGGCTTGGCTGAAGCATCTCGCCCCGATCTTTCCGGGCTATATCAGATACTGGAGAACCGCCTGGTACAAAGCGGCGGAGCCCACAGTCTGGTGCCGCAGACCAGCCGCGAAGAACACGATCTGCTACCCCAACATACGGACACCGCACCGGTAATGCATACCGTCACGTCAGGTCGTGATTTGCTCGATCAGGCTAAGGTGCTGGCGAAATATCTGCGCGAGTGTCCCGGCGGATGGCTGGCAGGTCATCATCTGATGAAGAGTGTGCGTTGGGATACGTTAACGGAGTTACCGCCGCTGGATGCCTCCGGCCGGACACGGCTATTGCCTCCCAAGCCTGAGAGTAAAGCCCATCTTAAGCGGTTGTATTTACAGAAAAGCTGGTCGGAACTGCTAGAGCATACGGACACGCTGTTGGCGCAAGGCGTCAACCATCTGTGGCTGGATGTGCAGTGGTACGCCTGGCAGGCGCTGCTGAAACTGGATGCTGACAGTGTACGGGCCGATATCCTGTGCCGGGATATGAAAGGGCTATTGGCTCGTCTGCCGGGGCTGGAAACCCTGGCGTTTAACGATGGTACGCCATTCGCCGATGAAGTGACGCTCAACTGGCTTAACGAACGTGTCCTGGATGAGATGGCCGGATGGCAAGATGAGCCGGTAATGGCGGCGACCAGCGCTGATGAGGTGCTGTCGCTGGAGCCAGAAGTGCTCACCCGCGCGGACGATGAAGGTATTGAGTCGGCGCTGAACTGGTTACAGGCGCAGCCGGGCTATACCACCAGCCGCAATCGGTGGCTGATGCGCTTACTGATGGCGCGGGTCAGCGAGCAGTACGGAAAAAATGAAATGGCGCTGCATCTGCTGGCGGAACTCGACAGCCGCGCCCGGGAAATGACGCTCGAACAATGGAAGCCGGAGCTTATCTTTGAGGTCAAAGCCCGCCGACTCCGGCTGCTCAGAGGCAAGGCCGGGCGCAGTGAGGCAGAAAAAAATCGCTTGCTGCCAGAAATGGAGTCATTGCTTGCCGGGCTCATCGCTCTGGATCCTGCTCGCGCCGCGGTGCTGTGCTCATAATTCACGCATCATTCACATTGCACTCCCTGCACCTGCGGTTCTCTGCATATCTGAAAGCTATTACTCATTCTGGTGATTTATGGACGATTTAACCCTGCGTTATTACGACGCTGAAATGCGCTACCTGCTGGAAGCTGGTGAAGAGTTTGCCCGCGCTCATCCTGAGCAGGCGGCAATGCTCAATCTCGACAAAGCGGGCGCTCGCGACCCCTTTGTCGAGCGCCTGTTTGAAGGTTTTGCCTTCCTGATGGGCCGCATGCGCGAGAAACTCGATGACGATCTGCCTGAGCTGACCGAAGGCGTGGTCAGTCTGCTGTGGCCACATTATTTACGTACCATTCCCTCGATGTCGGTCGTCGAATTCACCCCCGACTGGCCGGAAATGAAAGAATCGATGACGATAGGCAAAGGTTTTGAAGTGCTTTCCCGGCCGATCGGTGAAAAGGGCACGCGCTGCCGGTACACCACCACCAAAGCGATCGCTCTGCAGCCGTTATCCCTGGAGCGCGTCCAGCTGGCCACCGATACGGATGGCCGGTCGGTGATCACGCTGCGCTTTACCTGCAGCCAGCTGACGGACTGGCGCCGGGTCGATCTCAGTCATATCCCGCTGTACTGCAACGCCGATGCGCCGCTGGCCTGCGCCATGCACGAGGCCTTTACCCTCAATGTGGCCCGGATGTGGCTGCGCATCCCCGATGAGGTGGACAGAAGGCCGCTGGACGGGTATTTCAGCGCGCTGGGATTTGGCGAGGATGACGGCCTCTGGCCTGAAGATGGCCGCAGTTTTCGCGGTTACCAGCTGCTGCTGGAGTATTTTACCTTCCGCGAAAAGTTCATGTTCATCGATCTGCGCGGGCTGGAGACGGTGGCTTTTCCGGCCGGACTGGCGTGGTTTGAAATCGACGTCGTGCTGGCGGAACGCTGGGAACATGACTTCCGCTTCAGCGAAAAGCAGCTGCGCCTGCACTGCGTGCCAGTGATCAACCTGTTTCCGCTGGAGTCCGATCCGCTGACCATCAATTCCCTGCAGACCGAATACCCGCTGCGCCCGATGCGCGTGCAGGACGGCCACACCGAAATTTACACCGTCGATTCCGTGATCTCCTCACACCAGCAGGTTTACGCGCCGTTCTCAAGTTTTCGCCACAAAGGCGGCATGATGCGTCATGACGCGGCGGACTATTACTATCATACCCGGGTGCGCCGTGGCCCCTCCGGGCTGTACAACACCTGGCTTATCGTCGGCGGAGAAGCCTTTGATAATCATACCGTACCGGAAGATGAAAGCCTGTCGCTGACCCTCACCGGAACCAACGGCCAGCTGCCGCGTCGCGCGCTGCAGAGCACCGTGCTCGATACGGTGATGAAAACCACTTCCGCCAGTATTGCAGTGCGTAACCTCTGCGCGCCGACGCTGCCGTGCTATCCCCCCGCCCAGGACCGTTTTCACTGGCGGGTGCTGAGCCATCTGGGCAGCAGTTTTCTTTCCCTGATGGATAACGCGGAGGTCCTGCGCGGCACCCTGGCGCTGTATGAATGGACCGACAGCGAGATGAATCGTCGGCGTCTGGAAGCCATCCTCGACGTGAAGCACCGCGCGACAGAGCGCTTTGCACAGGGCCATCTGGTGCGCGGCGTGCAGATTGAAGTCACCCTCGACAGTCACGGCTTTGCCGGACGAGGCGATATATGCCTGTTTGGCGAGATGCTTAGCCGCTTCTTCGCGCTCTACACCGACATCTACTTGTTCAACCGCCTGATTATCATTCTGCAACCAACCGGAGAACGACTGGAATGGGAAGAGAAGCACAGCCGCCGCATTCCCGGCTGACCCCGCGACTGGAGGCCGACCTGCCGCGGATCAATTTTTACCGCTTCTGCCAGCTTCTGGAAAAACGGCGTCCCGGCCAACCGCTGATGGGGGGAACCAGCCATCCGGCTGACGATCCGGTGCGTTTTTACCCGCATCCGGGAATGGGATTTCCCGCCAGCGAACTGAAAGCCGTGGAATACGATGAGGCCGATGACAGCAGGCCGCCGGTCATTCGCACCACCTTTATGGGGTTGTACGGTGTCGATTCGCCGCTCCCGACGGCATATCTCGATGATATCGCCCAGCACAGGGAAGGGCATGAAGCGCTGCAGGGCTTACTGGATATCTTCAGCCACCGGATCATGACGCAGTTTTACCGCATCTGGCGGAAATACTCCTGGCCCGCCACCTTTGAGCCCGGCGGCACCGATCGTCTCTCGCAGTCGCTACTGGGCCTGACGGGGCTGGGCATCCCCGGCACGACGCAGCATATCGCCTCGCCGGCGTCGCGCTTTCTGGCGCTAACCGGCGTGCTGCGTCAGCCGGGCAAAACCCAGCAGGGGATCCAGGCGCTGGTCACCCTGCTGGCCCCGGAGACCACCGTCAGGGTGAGCCCGTACAGCCTGCGTCCGGTGGCGATCAGCCAGCCGCTGGGGTTTTACGGCGATGACGACTTCTTCCTGGACGGCAATACGCCGCTGGGTGACGAAGCGATGGATGCCAGCAGCCAGCTCCTCGTCGCCCTTACCACCGACAATCCCGCGGAGGCGCAGGGCTGGAAGCCTGACGGCCCGCTGTTTCGGGACTTTCTCATCCTGCTGCGGGTATACCTCGGCTGGCGATTCCGGGCCAACATCACCCTGACCGCGCCGACCCGACTGCTGGCTGTCCCGCCGCTGGGGGACGAGCCGTTCTGGCTCGGTATGAACGGCGTGTTGGGCGTGGGTGAGGGCGAGAGTGAGGACGATATTCCTCAGACCTTTACCACCGAGCTGGGTACCTATACGGGCCTGCAGCCTGCCACCTTTCTACAAGGAAACCGACGTGTTACGTATAAGTTTGACTAAAACCGCCTGTCTGCTGCCCCTGCTTGCGCTTTGCCTGAGCGGATGCGGACTCACCCAGCGCGTCTCGGAGGGAACAAAGTCTGCCTTCAACGCCGTTTTTTATAAGAAAATTAATACGCTGCATCTGGACTTTACCGCGCGCGAAGCGCTCAACACCGATGCCAGAGAGAATCACTCGCTCTCTGAACCGGTGGTGGTGCGCATCTATCAGCTTAAAGATCGCCAGACCTTTGACCGGCTGGTTTACCAGCAGCTGCTGGAGGAGGGGGATATTCTGCTCGCCGCCGATCTCCTCGCCAGTCGCGATGTGGTGATCGGTCCCGGAGGGGACGCAAGTCTGAATATGCCGCTGGAAGCGGAGGCGACGTTCGTGGCGGTTGTCGGCCTGTTCCGCCATCCGGACACACAAAGAAATACCTGGAAGCAGGTGCTGGCGCGTGAGGAATTGGATCCGGACAAGCCGCGCATTTTCGCCGCCGAACACAACCAGCTACGGCTCAGGCCTGAAGCGGCGAAGTAACGTAAAAAAAAACAAACATTTGCGGCGGGGCCATCGCGCCAGTTCGCCCTCAATCTTCGTAACCAGCGAACGGGCGATAACCATCTTCATCCAGCCCAACCGGTTTCATCACAGCACAGGGGGATAACGTGACAGCGAGGGAACGTTTTTTTAAGAAACTGCAGCAACAGCAAAATCCGCGGCGGACAGCGGCCCTCGACGGGTCGGCCGCCGCGGATATCGCCAGGTTTCGTCAGCAGATGGCGGCGCTGGCACAGCAGATAAGTCAGTGGTTTGATGGAACCGGTATTGAGGTGGTGATTTCGACCCGCCATCTCCACGACCTGAGTACCCTTGGCTACAGCCTCAACAGCGGCATCTGCCGCTACGATATCCCGGCCATTCGTCTGCAAAACGGCGAGCGCAGTGTCAATATCGTGCCGCAGCAGCTGTTGGATGGCGTGGAAATGGGGATCGTGACCCTGAGTCTTGAGGCGCCCGACGGCGCGGGATCCCGGGAGGTGTTTTATCTGAGCCTGGCCCCGGAGGAGGGCTGGATGATCCGCAAGGCGCACCAGTCCCCGGAAGCGCGGCTTATGCTTACCGAAGATCGCTTTTTTATGGCGGTCGATAGCCTGGCCTGATGATCCCTGACAGGCGATGACGTTCCCGCGGCGGCGGTGCAAAGCGCGCATCGCCGCCCTGGGGTATCAGGCGCCAAACGCTCCGTCGATGGTGTGCATGGCGCCAGTGACAAACGACGCCTCCGGACCGGCCAGCCACGCCACCATTCCCGCCACCTCTTCCGGACGGCCATGGCGCTTAATGGCCATAAAGCTGTGCATCAGCTCTTTCATCGGGCCGTTCTCCGGGTTGGCGTCGGTATCAATTGGGCCGGGCTGGACGACGTTGACCGTGATGCCGCGCGGGCCAAAATCCCGCGCCAGGCCGCGCGCCAGCCCCTGCAGGGCCGATTTGCTGACCGCATAGGCCGCCATTCCCGGCACTGGCATGCGATCGCCATTGACCGAGCCGATGACAATAATGCGCCCGCCTTCCGGCATGCGGCGCGCCGCTTCGACGGAGGCATGGTAGGGGGCGTGAATATTGATGCGGAACAGGCGAACGATGGCATCGCTGTCCTGCTCGAGAGCGTCACCGAAAAGCGCGATCCCGGCATTGACCACTAACACGTCCAGCGGGCCGCTGTCGCGGACCAGGCTTATCACCGCATCGCGATCGGCGCTGTCCGCCTGCACCGCCGTGCTGCCGGTCTCTGCCGCCAGCCGCTCGGCCGCTTCCGGCGAACCGGAATAGCTAAACACCACCGACGCGCCATCGGCGACAAAACGCCTGACGATCGCCGCGCCAATTCCCCGACTCCCGCCTAAAACCAGCACTGATTTGTTGTGAAACGCTGTCATATCCCACACCTCATGATATTGTAGTGATGATTACAATATGCTGCGGCTAAACAGGCTGTCAAGGATTAATATAGTGACCACTACAAAACAAGGGCGTGCTCCGGGACGTCCCCGCCAGTTTGATGCGGAACAGGCCATTGAAACGGCGCAACGCCTCTTCCACGCGCGAGGCTACGACGCGGTGAGCGTGGCCGATCTGACCCAGGCTTTCGGCATCAACCCCCCGAGCTTTTATGCCGCTTTTGGCAGCAAGCTCGGGCTGTATACCCGCGTCCTGCAGCGCTACAGCCAGACCGGGGCCATTCCCATCGATGCCCTGCTGCGAGACGACCAGCCGGTGGCGGCGTCGCTCATCGCCGTACTGCAGGAGGCGGCTCGCCGCTATGTGGCCGATCCGGCCGCCGCCGGCTGCCTGGTGCTGGAGGGGGTACATTGTCAGGATGCTGATGCCCGGGTGGCGGCAGGCGAATGGCATGCTGCGGCAAGAGCCAAAATCCAGCAGTATATCGCCCGCCATCGCCCACAGGACGCGCTGCGGGTGACTGACTATATGGATACGCTGATGCTTGGCCTGTCGGCGAAAGCGCGGGAAGGGGATAGTCTGCCGCGTCTTCTGGAGACCGTGCGGCTGGCAGGCCTGGCGCTGGAGCGCATCCTGCCAGCCTGAGTCGTCAGATGGTTTGTCCGCCCGACACCTCGATCCGCTGAGCGGTCACCCAGCGGTTATCGTCGCGTAGCAGGCTGGCGATCATCGGCCCAATATCCTCGGGAACGCCCACCCGTCCCAGCGCCGTCATGGCGGCAAACTGCGCGTTTACCTCTGCGTCGTCCCGCACCAGCCCACCGCCAAAATCGGTGGCGATAGCGCCGGGGGCGATGGTATTAACGGTGATGCCGCGCCCGCCCAGCTCGCGGGCCATGTACACGCTCAGCATCTCCACAGCCGCTTTGGCGGCGGCGTAGGCGGAGAAGCCAGGATAGGAGACGCGGGTCAGCCCGGAGGGGTGGCGCGGGCGCTGCTGCACCGCGGCTGGCGGGTTCGGGCGCTGGTCAGGGATCCTTTCTCCGCCGGGGCCGCTGCGCTGGCGGCGCGGGGAGCCGAGCTGGTCGTGGGTACCTTTGAAGACCGGGCGGCAATGCGGTCGGCGATGGCCGGGGTCGACGGCGTCTTAAGCGTCCAGCCCAGTTCGCCGGGAGGGACGGTGACCGATGAGCAGGAGGTACGCTACGGGATAACCATCGCCGATCTCGCCGTCGAGTGCGGGGTGAAGCATCTGGTGTACAGCTCCGGCAGCGCGACGGGGGAGACGCCGACCGGCGTAGCGCATTATGACACCAAAGCGGAAATTGAACGGCATATTCGCCGCCTGCCGCTGGCGGCGACCATCGTGCGGCCCGCCACCTTTATGGAGCTGCTGGTGATGCCTGGTTTTGGCCTTGATGAAGGTCGTTTTCAATTTTTTATGTTGCCGGAGGGGAGAATGCAGGTGCTGGCGGTGGAGGATATCGGCCATCTTGTCGCGGCGGTTTTTGCCGCGCCGGCGCGGTTTGCCGGCAAGACGTTCGAGATCGCCAGCGACAGCGTGACCGGTCGTCAGCTGGAGGGGTTATTCTCCGCGGCGGCGGGACGGCCGATCCCCTATTCGCGATTTTCCGACGAGGTGCTGGCCGCCAGTCCTTTTCTGCATAAGCTGACCGGGCTGGTGGACGACGGGCGGCTGGCGGGGCACGCCGACCTCGACGCCCTGCGCCAGCTGCACCCGCAGCTGTACACCTTCGCCGGCTGGCTGGCCGGCCCCGGCTGTCCCGCCTTCGAGCGGGCGCTGACCAGCGGGGCCCGCTGGGCGTTTGATAGTTAAAGGCTGGTGTTCCGGTCACCCGCCAGGCGCGCTGTCTCGTCGGTGACCGGCCGCCGCTAGCCGGCAGTCAGGATCGCGTCGGCCAGCACCGCTAAAATCCGCTCTGCGCGCGGGGCATGGGACGGCTGCTCCCGCAGCCAGGCAAGCGCGGCGATCAGATCGAACAGCTCCTCTCCGCTGAGATCTGGCCGTGCCAGCCCGGCCTGCTGCGCGCGGGTAAGCAGCGACGTACCGGCGGCGCGCAGGGCAACGCAGGCGCTGTGCAGGGCGGACTCAGGATCGTCGATGGCGCTCATCAGCGGGGCGATGATCCCGCGATGCTGATGGGTAAACGCCACGCTCTCGGCCAGCCACTCCAGCAGCGCCGCGGCAGGATCGGCGGCGAGCAGAAGCGACTCAGCCCGGGCGGTTAGCGCCGCAAAGCGGCTGCGGAGCAGGGCTTCCAGCAGGCTGTCGCGGTTGGGAAAGTGGCGATAGAGGGTTCCCATTCCGACGCCCGCCCGGCGGGCGATATCGCGCAGCGAGGCCTCAGCGCCTTGCTCCACAAAGACGTCCCGGGCCACCTCGATCAACAGGTCATAATTTTTTCTGGCATCAGCTCTCATTGGCGTTCCTTGACAATCGGAGCACTGCTCCATATATTCGGAACAGTGCTCCGTTAAATATAACGCATTTCCATATGAGGAGAAAGCGATGTCGACGCAGATGATGAAGGCTGTTCAACAGCACGCCTTTGGCGGGCCGGAAGTCCTGAGCTATGAGGATGCGCCCATGCCGGTCCTGCAGGCCGGTGAAGTACTGGTACAGGTGCACGCGGTGGGCGTGAACCCGCCGGACAGCTATCTGCGCGATGGCTATCAACAGCTGCCCCCGGAGTGGCGGCCCGAGGTCCGCTTTCCCTTGATCCTCGGGACCGATCTCTCCGGGGTGGTGGTGGCGCGGGCGGATGACGTCCGGGAGGTGGCGGTCGGCGACGAAGTGTATGCTATGGCGCGTTTTCCCGAAGGGGCGGCAGGGGGCAGCCGCGCTTACGCCGAGTACGTTAGCGTGCCGGTCAGCGACCTGGCCCGCAAACCCCTAACCCTGAGCCATCAGCAGGCTGCCGCGGTGCCGATGTCGCTCCTGACCGCCTGGCAGTTCATGATCGATCCCGGGCATGAGGTGGCGAATCCGCTGCAGCCGGGGCCGCATCGGCCGGTGCCGCTGGCGGGTAAACGCGTCCTGGTCAACGGCGCGGCAGGGGGAGTCGGTCATTTCGCCGTGCAGCTGGCAAAGTGGCAGGGCGCCGAGGTGATTGCCGTCGCCGCGGGCCGCCATGAAGCCTTTTTACGTCAGCTCGGCGCCGATAGCGTTATCGACTATACAACCACTGCAGTGGAGGAGACGGTGCGTGACCTGGATCTGGTCATTGATGCGCCGGGCGGGCCGACCAGCGGCCGTTTTTTGCGTACCCTGCGACCCGGCGGCGCGCTGTACCCGATCTTTCCGCTCGGCTTTGCCGGGGCGGAAGAGGCGCGACAGCGCGGAGTGACGGTCTCCACCACCCAGGTACGCTCCAGCGGCGCGCAGCTCGCCCGGCTTGCCGACCTGCTGGACGCCGGGGTCATCCGGGTTGCAATTGACAGCGTTTTCCCCCTTGCGCAGGCGCAGATGGCGCATGAGCGAGCAGCGCAGGGGCATCTTGAGGGCAAAATCGTGCTGTCGGTGATGGACTCGTCAGCCGGGTAATCCCCGACGGCCAGGGTTGCGTTTTTGCTTCTCCCTGCGGCGGACTAAAACAGCGCCAGCCGGGCAAGACGGTCCAGCGCGTTGCTCAGCGCCTCGTCCCCTGCGGTCAGGCTGATGCGAATAAATCCTTCTCCCCCTGCGCCAAAACCAGTGCCCGGCGCCACCAGAATATGCGCTTCCTGCAGCAGCAGGCGGGCAAACTCCTGCGAACGGTAGCCGGGCGGCACGCCGAGCCAGAGGAAGAAAGTGCCTTGTGCGTCACGCGCCGGCCAGCGCAGCGCAGCCAGTCGACGCAGAACCCACTCCCGACGTTGATGATAGACCGCCGTTAGCTGCGCAATCCGTTCGGCCGGCAGGTTGAGCGCGGCGATCGCCGCATCCTGAATCGCGCCAAACACCGTACTGTAGCTATGGGTGTGCAGCTTTTTAAACGCCCGGATAATCGAGGCGTTGCCGACCGCGAAGCCGAAGCGCCAGCCGGCCATATTAAAGGTCTTGGAAAAAGTATAGGTTTCCACTCCCCATGCTTTGGCGTCGGGCTGGGAGAAGAGGCTCAGCGGCGCATCGCTGGCCGCGCTGCCGATGGCCGCATAGGCAAAATCATGGAGGATCGGCACCTGGTGACGACGAGCAAACTGCAGCGCGCTGGCGAACAGCGCCGGCGTGGCGAGGGCGCCGGTTGGATTATGCGGATAGTTAAGCACCACCAGCCCGGCCTTGTCAGCGACTTCCCGGGGAAGATCGTTAAAATCCGGCAGGAAATGGTTCTCCGCCCTGAGCGGCAGGCCATAAAACGCCGCCTGGGACTGCAGCGCCGCCGAGCGGTAAATCGGATAGCAGGGATCGGTGGAGATGAGGTATTGCCCGGGGCTGAGCAGCGCCCGCGGGATGCCGCCTATACCGATATGCGACCCCTGAAACACGGCGACTTCGCTGTGCGGATCGAGTTCCACATCATACTGCCGGCGATAGAACCGGGCGATCGCCTCGCGGACCTGTGGTTTGCCCCAGAACGACGGGTAGCCATGGTTTTCACGACGATGAATAGCGCTCTGCAGCGAGTCGATCACTTCCGGCGGGGTGGGTTGATCCGGACTGCCGCTGGAAAGATCGATCAGCGGCAGCGCTTCGGTGTTGACCTCCGCGGCCAGTTTTTCCAGCAGGCTGAACAGATTCTCTTCCAGGGCGTCCACCAGCGGCGAAGCAGTAAAATCAGGCATAACATTCCCGGTTTAAATCACGAATAATTAACCATCTTTAAGGGATTTATAGCGGCTGGCTAAATAACAATATACGCAAAAGATTCTTGTTTTTAAGATATGTCGGTATAGCAAAAGTTAATGAGGAATTAGCAAAAGGAAATTCGGCGTTCTGGCTTACAACCCACAATCGGCTGTGATTTAATCGTTCAATATCGCCAACCCTCCAGGAAAATACCTTATGAACAAGTCAGTTGCGCGCGGGATCGCTCTCGCCCTGTTGTCGGCCACCTCTTTTTATGCCGCCGCCGACGCTCATCTTATCCGCGTCGGCTTTAACCCCGGGCCGTATAAAGAACAATTTGAGAAAGGCGTCGCGCCCTATTTATTGAGTAAAGGGTATAAAATCGAATATAAGGATTTCAGCGACGGTATTCAGGTGAATGACGCGGTAGCCCGCGGCGATATCGAAGCGAATATTATGCAGCATCCGGTATATCTGAAAGCAATTAATGAGCGGCTGGGGATCGATAACGTGGGCATTGTGCAGGTCCCCACGCCGCCGATGGGGCTGTATGGTGGGAAACTGACCACCCTGGGGACCCCGGCGGCGGGCACCGTCGTGTCGGTACCAAACCAGCCGTCAAATGAATATCGCGCGGTACTGGTGCTGGAGAGCCTTGGCTGGGTGAAAATTAAACCAGACAGCGATCCGGCCACTTTTTCGCAGCGTAACATCGTAGATAATCCTTACAAAATTGTCCTAAAAGAGATGGATAATGCCCAGCAGGTTCGCGCTCTGCCGGACGTCGACTATGGCCTGATTCAGGGCAATTTTGCCGTTTCCAGCGGTATGTCCCTGACCTCGGCCTTAAAGCTGGAAGCAGCCACCAGCCATTTTATTAATGTCGTGACCGTCGCCGGTAAAAATCAGAAGGCGCAGTTTGCCAAAGATATTATCGATGGCTACCACTCGGCCGAGTTCAAAAAATATATTCTCAGCCATCCGCAGTATGATGGTTACCTGCTGCCTGACTATTTAAAATGAATAACGCGATGATAGAATTTCGCCACGTCAGTAAAAGCTTTTCTAGGAAAGGACATCCGATTCTGGCCTTGCAGGATATTAATCTCAGCATTGAGCGAGGCGATATTTTTGGCATTATTGGCTACAGCGGGGCAGGAAAAAGCACCTTATTACGGCTGATTAATCGTCTGGAAACGCCTGGCGAGGGCGAGGTACTGTTAAACGGCGAGCCGCTACAGGCCTGCAGCGGCCAGCGCCTGCAGGCGATCAAAAAAGATATCGGCATGATCTTTCAGAATTTTAATCTGCTGAATTCGAAAACCGTTTTCCATAACATCGCCATCCCGCTGATTTTACAGGGGCGCGACAAGGCCTTTATCCAGGCGCGGGTGGCGGAACTGCTGGCATTCGTCGATCTGAGCGACAAAATCCACAGCTACCCTAATGAGCTGTCGGGCGGACAAAAGCAGCGGGTCGGTATTGCCCGGGCGCTGGCCACCAACCCGTCGGTCCTTCTGTGCGATGAAGCCACCTCGGCGCTCGACCCCCACACTACGGTGCAGATCTTACTGCTTTTGCAGGAGATTAATCGTCGGTATGGCATCACCATCGTACTGATCACCCATGAGATGTCGGTGATCCAGAAAATCTGTCATAAGATGGCGGTGATGCAGGCGGGCCGTATCGTTGAACAGGGGGCGGTTTTTGATCTCTTTGCTCAGCCGCAGCATCCGGTCACTGCCAGTTTCGTGCAGTCGGTGGTGCACGACCGTCTGCCGCAGCGGGTGGCGTCGTTCCTGCAGCGCGATAACGGCGCCCGGGCTTTACGCCTCGAATTTGTCGGCGCGACGGCGCAGCAGCCGATTATTAACCACCTGATCCGCGAGTATGCTGTCGAGGTGAATATCCTGTTTGCCAGCATGTCTGAAGTTCAGGGCCGGATTCTGGGATTTATGATTGTGCAGCTCCTCGGCGAGCCTGACGAAACCGAACGCGCCATCACCCATCTGGTCGATGCAGGAGTGAAAATCACCCATGTTTGATCTTATTGATACCGCCATCACCGGGGATCAGTTTCTGCTGGCGCTGCATGACACCCTGATTATGGTCGCCGTCTCGCTGGGCTTTGGCGCGCTGATCGGCGTCCCGCTGGGGATTGTGCTGGTGGTTTGCCGTCCCGGCGGCATCGTGGCCAACCCGGTGGTGCATCAGGCGCTGAATCCGCTGATTAACGTGCTGCGTTCACTGCCGTTTATCATTTTGCTGATTGTGATCCTGCCCTTTACCAGACTGCTGGTGGGCACCACTATCGGCACCGCGGGAGCCATCGTGCCGCTGATCGTCTTTGTCGCCCCCTATATTGCCCGACTAGTGGAGAGCTCGTTGCTGGAGGTGGATGAGGGGATCCTCGAGGCCGCGGACGCCATGGGCGCAACCCCGCTGCAGACTGTCTGGCACTTTATGCTGCCGGAGGCGGCGGCATCGCTGATTCTGGCCCTCACCACGGCGACCATCGGTCTGCTCGGCGCCACCGCCATGGCGGGTACAGTGGGCGGCGGGGGAATCGGGGATCTGGCTATTACCTATGGCTATCAGCGCTTCGACGCCTTTGCCACCCTCACCACCGCCCTGGTGCTGATTGTTATTGTCCAGCTTATTCAGACGCTGGGGACCCGCCTGGCTCGCCGGCTGCGTCGCGATTAATCGCTCTACCGCGCCGGGGTTGACCCGGCTAGCGTGCGCAGACCGCGGCGAAGGCGCTGGCTACCCGCGCAATATTGCCGTGGTTGAGCCCGGCCACGCAGACCCGACCGCTGGCGATCAGATAGATGCCATGCTCTTGACGCAGAACGTCTACCTGATCGGCGCTAAAGCCGGTGTAACTGAACATGCCGCGCTGGGTCAGCAGATAGGAAAAATCCCCCGCCGGCAGGGCTGCCTGCAGGGCCTTCACCAGCGCGACGCGCATGGCCTCCACTTCTTCCTGCCACAGGGCATTCAGCTCGGGATCGTTGAGCACCTGCGACACCACCTGGGCGCCAAACCCCGGCGGGCTGGAGTAGTTGCGCCGCACGGTGGCTTTCAGCTGGCCCAGCACGCGCCCGGCGATATCGGCATTGTCACAGACCACTGACAGGCCGCCAACCCGCTCGCCATACAGCGAAAATATCTTGGAAAACGAGTTGCTGACCAGCGCCGTCAGCCCGGCGCTGGCGATGGCGCGAATGGCATAGGCATCCTCGTCCAGTCCGCGGCCGAAGCCCTGGTAGGCGATATCAAGGAATGGGATCAGCTCCCTGCCGATCAGCACCTCAATCACGCGATCCCACTGCTCGCGGGTGAGATCGGCCCCCGTCGGGTTATGGCAGCAAGGGTGAAGCAGCACAATGCTGCGCGGCGGCAGCTGCTGGAGGGCGGCGAGCATAGCGGGGAAATTCACCCCGCGGGTGGCGCTGTCGAACCAGGGATAGGTATGTACCTCAAAGCCGGCGCCGGCAAAGATGGCAACGTGGTTCTCCCAGGTTGGATCGCTGACCCAGACCGCGGAGTCGGGGAAGTAGCGCTTGAGGAAATCAGCGCCCACCTTTAGCGCGCCGGAGCCCCCCAGTGTCTGGATGGTGGCGATGCGTCCGGCACGCAACGCCGGATGATTGTCGCCAAACTGCAGGGTCTGGACCGCGCGGCGATAGGGCGCCAGCCCCTCCATCGGCAGATAAAGGCTGGCCTTTTGCTGCTGACTCTGCAGCCGGTCAGCGGCCTGACGGACCGCCTCCAGCTGGGGAATAATGGCCTGCTCGTTATAGTACAGCCCGATGCTGAGGTTAACTTTGTCTGCCCGGGGATCCTGTTGAAAGGCTTCCATCAGCGACAGGATAGGATCGCCCGCATAGGCGTCAACGTTCTGAAACACAGTGGTTACTCCTGAAATGACCGTCAAAGGTGAAGCCATTACACCGCGTAGCGTCCGGGACGGTGGTTCATGGCGATAATCGAATTCAAAATCACGGCGCCGAGGACAGAGACCAGCAGCATCGGCAGGCTAACCACCCACAGCGAGGCGGTGACGATGCAGGCGTCCACTACCATCTGGAATTTACCGGCGCGGATGCCGCTTTTATCCTGCAGATAGAGGGCCAGAATATTGACGCCGCCGAGACTCGCTTTATGGCGGAACAGCACAACAAAGCCGATGCCGACCATGATGTTGCCGAAGAGGGTGGCGTAATAGGGGTTCAGGCGATCGACATGGATAAAGTAGCCGTGCAGGTCGGAGAACAGCGACACCAGTCCGACCGCGCAGAAGGTTTTCAGCGTGAAGGCGGCGCCCATCCGCCGGACGGAGAGCCAGTAGAAGGGCAGATTAATGGCGAAGAAAACTACGCCAAACGGCAGGTGGGTGGCGTAGTGGATCAGAAAGGCCATGCCCGCCGTCCCGCCGGTCAGGGCGCCGGCCTGGCGAAAGAGGATAATGCCAAAGGAGATCATCAGCGTGCCGAACAGCAGCGCCAGGGCATCCTCCAGCCAGGTGTGGGTCAGTTTTTCAGGGGAAAGGACGTTATCCATAAATAAGCACTATCTTTTCGTTAACAAGGATAAGCTCTGGTTTGCAAAAATCGCACCAGAGGAGCGTGCCCTGGCGAGCGTTTGCGGAAAAAATAGCCGTGGTTTAGCCTAACCTGTTGTTCTGACAGGAAGAGGAAATTGCACGGGTCGTGCGTTTTATGGTTTCCGAATGCGTGAATTGTGCGAATTTGCCGCTTGTCGCGCATTGTCTGGCCTCGCGTCTGCACCAGCGCAGGGCACTGTGCCCCGGTTCAGCGCAGCGGGGTCGTGCCCGGCATCAGCTGGCCGTTCTCTTTAAGGCGGTTGAGCACGACGGCGGTTTTCAGATGGGCCACCCCTTTGTTTTGCGCCAGAATATGGCTGATCAAATGGCTCAGACCGGGCAGGTCCGGGACCGTTACCCGCAGCAGATAATCGGCGTCGCCGGTGGTTTTCCAGGCGTCCAGAATGGCGTCCACTTCACTGAGCATCTGATGAAAGCTCTCCACGCATTGCGGGGTGTGATTCAGCAGACGCACCTCAATCAGGCCAAGCATCTCCTGCCCGGCGGCATCCGGCGCCAGACGCGCATGGTAGCCGAGGATAAGCTGTGCCTGTTCAAGGGCGATACGGCGGCGCGAACACTGGGAAGCGGACAGGCCGATAAGCTCGCTCAGCTCCTGATTGGTTAAACGGCCATTGGCCTGCAGCAGGGTAAGTATTTTCAGATCATAGTCGTCGATGTTGTACATAGTGGCCACTAGCGGAACGTAAAAGTGGCTACCAGCCTAACAGTTTTTTGCCTGGCGTGAAGCCTGAGCGGACGGCGGCAAACCGGGTGCACCAAAACGGGTCAGGTTCATGCATTAATCCGCTCTTTTTCTCATGATCTGTGCGTTATCTGGCCAGTTTTCGCGTGTGATGCGCCAGGTCGGCGCCGACATGACCAGCTACCGGAACTGATTTGAAAAGAATATTTGAATATATTTCAATTAATTAATTATTGTCTGACGCTGCAAGACGCTCCGCTGGCCTGAAAGTTGCTACCGGCGAACGTGACTTTTTACAGACAGGGGCAGGTCAGAGATGACAACGCAGCAAGAGCATCAGTTAAAACGCGGGTTAAAAAACCGCCACATCCAGTTGATCGCCCTCGGGGGGGCGGTCGGCACCGGACTGTTTTTAGGTATCGCGCAAACGATCCGTATGGCAGGCCCGTCGGTCCTGCTGGGGTACGCCATTGCCGGGGTTATCGCTTTCTTTATCATGCGTCAGCTTGGCGAAATGGTGGTAGAGGAGCCGGTGGCGGGGTCGTTCAGCCATTTCGCCAACCGCTACTGGGGGCCCTTCGCCGGGTTTATGTCCGGCTGGAATTACTGGGTGTTGTACGTGCTGGTAAGCATGGCGGAGCTGACGGCGGTGGGGATCTATATTCAGTACTGGTGGCCGGAGGTACCCACCTGGCTGTCGGCGGCGATCTTCTTCGTGGCGATCAACGCCATCAACCTGACGCACGTCAAAGTGTATGGCGAGCTGGAGTTCTGGTTCTCGATTGTCAAAGTGGCTGCCATCATCAGCATGATCGCCTTTGGCTGCTATCTGTTATTTAGCGGTCACGGCGGCCCGGCGGCGACGGTGGCCAACCTGTGGC
Source organism: Klebsiella pneumoniae (assembly GCF_000742135.1). Lineage (GTDB taxonomy): Bacteria > Pseudomonadota > Gammaproteobacteria > Enterobacterales > Enterobacteriaceae > Klebsiella > Klebsiella pneumoniae. Next base: position 2,055,451 of record NZ_KN046818.1, read on the forward strand.
AGGACGGGGGATTTTTCCCTAACGGCATCACGGGCTTGGTGATGGCCATGGCGGTGATCATGTTCTCCTTCGGCGGGCTTGAGCTGGTGGGGATCACCGCGGCGGAAGCCGACGAACCGCATAAAACCATTCCCAAAGCCACCAACCAGGTGATCTACCGTATTCTGCTGTTTTACGTGGGGTCGCTGGCGGTCCTGCTGTCACTCTACCCGTGGCGGAACGTCGTGGAAGGGGGAAGCCCCTTTGTGCTGATCTTTCACGCCATTGACAGCAATATTGTGGCCAACGCCCTCAATCTGGTGGTGCTCACCGCCGCGCTGTCGGTCTACAACAGCTGCGTCTACTGCAACAGCCGGATGCTGTTCGGCCTGGCTCAGCAGGGCAACGCCCCGCGTGCGCTGCTGCGGGTGAACCACCGCGGGATCCCATTGACCGCCCTGGCGGTATCCGCCGTCGCCACGGCGCTTTGCGTGGTGATTAACTATGTGATGCCCGGGAAAGCCTTTGCCCTGCTGATGGCCCTGGTGGTGGCCGCCCTGGTCATCAACTGGGCGATGATCTGCATCACTCATCTTAAGTTCCGCCGCGCCATGCAGCGGGCGGGGAAGGTAACGGCTTTCCAGAGTTTCGCCTATCCCCTGACAAACTGGCTGTGTCTGCTGTTTCTCGCCGCGATCCTCGGGGTGATGTATCTGACCCCGGACATCCGCATCTCCGTCTGCCTGATCCCGGTATGGCTGCTGATCCTTGCTGCAGGCTATCTGCTGCGCAGGAAAAGCGCGCCGGCGCCGGTGGCGGCGCTTGAGGAGCGTTAATCTGCGACGCCCTGCCTGGCGGCAGGGCGATATTATTGCGCTGAAAATATATAGCGCCAATATATAGGATGGTTTATATAATTACGATAAATGATAACTAACAATATCACGCTGAATATAAATTAGAATGTGAGGAGACCGCGCGCTTTTTATTGATCTTGCGTACCGCTTTGCTACTATCCAGCCGGCATTGAGACTGTATTTAATAATGCCTGGAAATGGAATAGTAAAAACCATAATGGAGTAGGGTATGAAGCATGTGCACAAGCTGGCCTGGATAGGCCTGTTCGTCAATATTATTATCTGTTTTGTCGCGCGAAATTTATTACTTGATGAAGGACAGCTGAACTTCCATAGTCGGGCGGACGGCGTATGGTCCTGGCTGGTGCTGACCCTGTTTATTGCCGTGGTGGTTCAGGCGATCAGCATAATGCTGTCAGGCCGCTACCCTTATCTGGCCATCGTCCTGGCGTTTGTTGGCGGCATCGTGATGGTGCCCGCCAGCGTGATCTTTCTGGTGGGTAGTCTGTTCAGCTTGCAAACGCGGATTAACGCCGGATTTACGCCCTGGCGATCAACCACGGCAGTGGGCGAGGCTGATAACCAGCAGCTATAAACCTTTAATGCCTCAGGCTTTTATCCCCAAGGGGCGCTGGCGCTCATCGCCGGGATCATTATTTTAATGATTGGCATGGGGATAGGCGGAGTATTTATTGCCGCCGGTATTGTTGCGCTGTGCAATGGCTATCGTCTGCAAAATCGGGTGGTGATTGGCGTGAGCGGCGAGTCGATGATATTTACGCCGGGGCTTTATGCCGATACCTACGTTCTTCCCTTGCGGGATGTTGCCGTAGTTGAACGCAGCAATAATGATGCGAAAGTCCGGCTGCTGATCCGTTCCAGCGGCAGAAGCTTCACGTTGCGTAAAAAACTGCTCGCCGGCGATAAGGTTAATGACGCCTTCGCCGCCATTCTGGCAAAACTGACTACCGTTTAATGCTGGCAGAATAGAGAAGCCGCCAGGCGGCGCGAGGCGTCCTGGCGGTGAAAGGTGGGGTTAGCCTGCGCGGCTACCGCACCAGCTTGTCTCTTACGAACAGCACTGCCTGTTAATCCACGTTAGTAAAATAATCGCGCGCGGCGGTCTCGACGCGTTTCGCATCCAGCCCGGTCTTCTTAGTGATCTGTTCGATAAACGATTTAAATTTTTCGCTCATCACGTTACCCCCTTCCCAGTGGGCGACGTAAAATTTGCACTGATAGCGATAAAAATGGAGAGTGGTATCTCCTAACGTGTAATACATGCGCTTCTCCTGTCCGGTAGTACGGTTGCCGCGTCCACAGCGTCAGCAACCTCTTTCTCATTACGATCGATCTGCATTCTATCCTCCTCCCAATTGGCTGAAATTTCCAGCGGTGCTTTGCACCATGGAGCAGGATAAAGCAATGTTAATCTGCGGATAGATAGTGATTTTTTCTAAGGTGGCGCAAAAGTAGCGGTTACCTGCGGGCCGCGCAGGTAACCGGAGAACAGGGCGGATTAGCGCAGCGTGTTGCGCTCGTCGTCGGACAGGTCCAGGGTCTGCACCATACCACTTTCAGCAGAGCGCACCGCCGCTTCCAGAACGGCCATCACCGCCAGCGCTTCCACCGGCGGCACCGGATTGGCGATCTGGCCCTTCAGCGCATCGCGGATCAGCATATAGTACTGGCGCTGATCGCCCTGCGGGGTAGCCTGCGCGTGGGCCTGCAGCGAGGCATCATAGATAACCAGCGGGTCGTCATCCTGGCCCCAGTCGGCGCTGCCCGGTACCACGCCCGCCAGCAGCTGGCTCTCCTGTTGGTCGGCCCGCGCTTTGATAACGCTACCTTTATCGCCGTGCACGGTGAAGCGCGACGAGCCGCCCGCGACCAGCATGCTGCAGTGCAGGATCACTTTATGCGCCGGGTAGTTTAATACCACATGCGCCCAGTCGTTGATCTCCGCGCCGTCGCGCAGGGTGGCTATGTTACCTTGCACCGACTGCGGCAAACCAAATAGCTGCAGCGCCTGGTCGATAAGGTGCGGCCCCAGGTCGAACCACAAGCCGCTGCCCGGGACGTTCTGCTCGCGCCAGCGGACGCGGACTTCCGGGCGGAAGCGGTCGAAATGCGACTCGAAGTGTTTCACCGCGCCGAGGGTGCCTTGCTCAATCACCTGACGGATCCCGAGATAGTCGCTGTCCCAGCGGCGGTTATGGAAGACGGAAAGCAGACGCTGTTTCTCCTCCGCCAGGGCGATCAGCTCCCGGGCCTCCTGCATATCGAGGGTAAAGGGCTTATCCACCACCACATGTTTGCCGGCGTTCAGCGCCAGGCGGGCCAGCGGGGCGTGCGTGGCGTTAGGGGAGGCGATGACCACCAGGTCAACGTCCGGATGCTGGACCGCTGCTTCCGGGGAGTCGATCACCGTGGCGTCCGGCAGGTCGCGTTTGACCTTCTCTTCATCGCGGGAAGCGACGAACGCCAGGTTCAGCCCCGGCACCGAACGGATAAGCGGCGCGTGGAAGGTCTTACCGACGAATCCGTAGCCAATCAGGGCGATATTTATCGTGTTGTTACTCATCAGGTTCTCCACGTTGTTAAGCGTCAGCAATATGTACAGAGAGGGCGGGGTCATCCCCCAGCTCAGCCCAGGGACGGTCAAGAAAAAGATGGTGAATGTCGCTGAGTCCGGCCACCCGCCACGGTTCGCAGCGGTTGAGTTTGGTATGGTCCGCCACCAGCCAGTGCTCGGCGCTGGCGGCCAACATGGCGCGTTTAACGTCGGCATCAGCTTCCTGGCTGGCGCTCAGCCCCAGCCCGGCATGGAGCGCGCAGGCGCCGAGAATGGCGATATCGGCCCGGTAGCGGGTGACCAGCGACAGGGTGGCGCTGCCGGCGAACAGCCGTTGTTTACTATCCCACTGGCCGCCAAGCAGGATCAGCTGGATATCGGTACGGTCGCTGAACAGCTGAGCGATATCCAGAGAAGCCGTGATCACGGTCAACGGCCCTTTCAGCTGGGCTGCCACCGCCAGCAGCGTGCTTCCGGCGTCGAGAAACAGCGTCGAGCCAGAGGGAATGCGCGCGGCGACCTGCTGACCCAGGCGCTGCTTGGTCTGGGTGAGAAGAGCGTTTCTGCCCTGGCGCGTCATGGCCGGAACGTTAAGGGCGATGGCCCCGCCGTGGCTTTTCTGCAGCACGCCCTGTTGTTCCAGGTCACTCAGATCGCGGCGAATGGTATCGGCCGACACCTGCAGCTCTGCAACCAGTTCGCTAATGCTCAGCTGACCGGTTTCGCTAAGCCTGTCGAGAATATGTTTTTGCCTGGCGAGCTTATGCATGGCCATTGACTCCGCAAATTAACGCAATAAACAGCATAATACAGCAAGAAGTTGCAAAATAAACGGCAAAACGTCGCTCTGTATGTGTTGAATCGTGAAGAACTTGATTTCACTAAGTTTTAACGTTAAATGAGGGGAGCGCCGCGACCGGGGGCGAAAGCGCTTTTCAATGAAGCGACTAGGCCTGTATTTCCGGGTCATTAAAAGCAAGAATGCGCGCTTTCGCGTACCTTATAGAGAAGGCGCGTAATTTAGCAGATATGGATTAACGGAGGTTGAGTGGACGCGATTAAAGGCTCGGAGTTGCAGATACCGGACGCGATCTTCGCGTGGGTGCTCGACGGGCAGGGGGGCGTTAAGCCGCTCGCCGATGACGATATTATCGACAAAGACAAGCCTTGCTGGCTGCATCTCAACTATACCCATAGCGACAGCGCCGACTGGCTGGCGGCCACCCCGTTGCTGCCCAATAACGTACGCGATGCCCTGGCGGGGGAGAGCACCCGGCCGCGGGTGACGCGGATCGGTGACGGGGCGCTGATCACCCTGCGCTGTATCAACGGCAGTACCGATGAGCGGCCCGACCAGCTGGTGGCGATGCGCCTGTATATGGATGAGCGGCTGATCGTCTCCACTCGTCAGCGCAAAGTGCTGGCGCTGGACGATGTGCTGGGCGACCTGAAGGAAGGTAATGGCCCGACGGACGGCGGCAGCTGGCTGGTGGAGGTCTGCGATGCGTTGACCGATCATGCCAGCGAGTTTATCGAACAACTGCACGATCGCATTATCGACCTGGAAGACGACCTGCTCGATCAGCAGGTGCCGCCGCGCGGATTTCTCGCGCTGCTGCGTAAGCAGCTGATTGTGATGCGCCGCTATATGGCGCCGCAGCGCGACGTTTATGCCCGGCTGGCCAGCGAGCGGCTGCCGTGGATGAGTGACGATCAGCGGCGGCGAATGCAGGATATCGCCGAGCGGCTGGGGCGCGGTCTGGATGAGATCGACAGCTGTATCGCGCGGACGGCGATCATGAGCGACGAGATCGCCCAGATTATGCAGGAGTCGCTGGCGCGGCGGACCTATACCATGTCATTGATGGCGATGGTGTTTCTACCCAGCACCTTTTTAACCGGCCTGTTCGGCGTCAACCTCGGCGGGATCCCTGGCAACAGCTGGCATCTGGGGTTTAGCCTTTTCTGCTTGATGTTAGTCGTTGTCATCGGTGGTGTTGCGTGGTGGTTACATCGCAGTAAATGGCTGTAAAGAATCGCCTTTTAGCGGCTGTAGTGCCGGGAAAACCCGGCAATGTTTGAGCGAAATCAATAAACCATCTACCCATTCAGGGCAATATCTCTCTCGCAGGTGAATGCAACGTCAAGCGATGGGCGTTGCGCTCCATATTGTCTTACTTCCTTTTTTGAATTACTGCATAGCACAATTGATTCGTACGACGCCGGCTTTGTTGAGTCGGCTTTTTTTTTGCGCTCTCCGGACCAGCTTCTACCCTTACTAAGACACCCGACGGTTTCTGGCCGTTGACGCCTGCGGGTACGCCCGTATCACTCTCCGGGAGGCCTCTATGTATTACGCTTCAGAGCTGACAGCCCAGTCTATCCCTATCTCGCCCGAGCCGAACGATCCGGCTCCTTTACCCGATCCACGACCGCGTCCGCAGCCCCAGCCCGATCCGCCGCCTGACGAAGAGCCGATTAAATTGTCGCATCAGGCGCGGAGATCTGCGAGGATACGCGCCTGCAGATTGTCTGCCTTTTAATACGAGAATACATTGTGACCGCTTTTTCTACCCTGACTGTTTTACCTGCCGCCCAATTAGCCAACCTTAACGAGCTGGGTTATCTGTCGATGACCCCGGTTCAGGCCGCCGCCCTGCCGGCGATCCTCGCGGGGAAAGATGTGCGCGTGCAGGCAAAAACCGGCAGCGGAAAAACGGCCGCATTTGGGCTGGGTCTGCTGCAGCATATCGATCCGGCGCGCTTCGAGACCCAGTCGCTGGTGTTGTGCCCGACCCGCGAGCTGGCCGATCAGGTCGCCGGCGAGCTGCGCCGCCTGGCGCGCTGCCTGCCGAACATCAAGATTCTGATGCTCTGCGGCGGGCAGCCCTTTGGCGCCCAGCGAGATTCCCTGCAGCATGCCCCGCATATTATCGTCGCCACCCCGGGCCGTCTGCTCGATCATCTGCAGAAGGGAACGGTCTCCCTTGACGCGCTGCAGACCCTGGTGATGGACGAAGCGGACCGCATGCTCGATATGGGCTTCAGCGATGCCATTGATGAGGTGATCCGCTTCGCACCGGCTGACCGGCAGACGCTGCTGTTTTCTGCTACCTGGCCGGCGGCAATCGCGGCGATCAGCGGCCGGGTGCAGCGCAATCCGCAGACCATTGAGATCGACACTGTCGACGCGCTCCCGGCGATTGAACAGCAGTTCTTTGAAGTTTCCCGCCACGGTAAGATTGCCCTGCTGCAGCGCCTGCTCAGCCAGCATCAGCCCGCATCCTGCGTGGTGTTCTGCAATACCAAACGCGATTGCCAGGCGGTCTGCGATGCGCTCAACGCCGCCGGGCAGAGCGCCTTGTCGCTGCATGGTGACCTTGAGCAGCGCGATCGCGATCAGACGCTGGTGCGCTTCGCTAACGGCAGCGTCCGGGTTCTGGTGGCGACCGACGTCGCTGCCCGCGGTCTGGATATCAAATCCCTGGCGCTGGTGGTGAATTTCGAGCTGGCCTGGGATCCGGAGGTGCATGTTCATCGCATCGGCCGTACCGCCCGCGCCGGTGAACAAGGGCTGGCCATCAGCTTCTGTGCGCCGGAAGAGGCGCAGCGCGCCACTATTCTGGCCGACATGCTGCAGCTTTCCCTGAACTGGCTGCCGGCGCCGACGGGCAACACCATCGCGCCGCTGACGGCGGAGATGGCGACGCTGTGTATCGACGGCGGGAAAAAGGCGAAAATGCGCCCGGGAGATGTGCTGGGAGCCCTGACCGGGGGTATGGGCTTTGATGGTGCCGATATCGGCAAAATTACCGTCCACCCTGCCCACGTCTATGTGGCGATCCGCCAGAATATGGCGCAGAAGGCGTATAAGCAGTTACAAAATGGCAAGATCAAAGGTAAATCCTGCCGCGTACGACTGCTGAAGTAAGGGCAGGAGAGTGCGTCTCAGGCGGCTGCCTGAGACGCGTGAGGGTTATTTCACTTCCACTACGTTCAGACGCAGCTCATCGAGACGGGCGTCTTCTTCTTCCGGCTGCCAGCCGGCGGGCTGCAGGGGAATATCTTCCCGGTCAAACGCCAGATCGCCACCATCCACCACCTCTGAGCCGTGGGTGATGCCTTTAAAATCAAACAGATTGACGTCGCTCAGGTGCGAAGGCACCACGTTCTGCATCGCGCTGAACATGGTTTCAATGCGCCCAGGATAACGCTTGTCCCAGTCGCGGAGCATATCGGCGATCACCTGGCGCTGCAGGTTTGGCTGCGAACCGCACAGGTTGCACGGAATAATCGGGAAGCCTTTGGCCTGGGAGAAGCGCTCGATGTCCTTTTCGCGGCAGTAGGCCAGCGGGCGGATGACGATGTGTTTGCCGTCGTCGCTCATCAGCTTCGGCGGCATCCCTTTCATTTTGCCGCCGTAGAACATATTCAAAAACAGCGTCTGCAGGATATCGTCGCGATGATGGCCGAGGGCGATCTTGGTCGCCCCGAGCTCGGTAGCGGTACGATAGAGGATGCCGCGACGCAGGCGAGAGCACAGCGAGCAGGTGGTTTTTCCTTCCGGGATCTTCTCTTTGACGATGCCGTAGGTGTTCTCTTCGACAATCTTGTATTCAACCCCCAGCTGCTCCAGATACGCCGGCAGAATATGCTCCGGGAACCCTGGCTGCTTCTGATCGAGGTTCACCGCCACCAGCGAGAAGGAGATGGGCGCGCTTTTCTGCAGATTGCGCAGGATCTCCAGCATGGTATAGCTGTCCTTGCCGCCTGAAAGACAAACCATAATGCGGTCGCCCTCTTCAATCATATTGAAGTCGGCAATCGCCTCACCGACGTTGCGGCGCAGACGTTTCTGCAGCTTATCGATGTTGTACTTTTCTTTTTTACTGATTTCTTGGTTTTGCAGCATGTAATAGTGGCTCAATTCATAGTGTGGCATCAGAAGAGCACGCATTCTGCCAGCCGCTGAACAACGTGGCGCTGGCGCGTAGCAATTATTGAGGTTTGACAGGCAACCGTGGCGTGTATGGTACGGATTCAGGGGCGGAATGTCAGCATCTTTCCGGCACTTTCGGCAGCGAGCAGCCAGGCGGGGGCGGCTGATGCGGAAATAAAAAGCCCGCCGGGCGGCGGGCTGCGGCGTTAGCGGACCACCAGTACCGAGCACTCGGCGTGACGAACCACCGCGGCGGCGTTGGAGCCCAGCAGATAAGTTGTGATATCCGGTCGGTGCGAAGCGATGATCACCAGGTCGGCTGGCAGCGACTTGGCCAGCGCAAGGATTTTATCTTTTGGCGATCCTTCCGCGACGTGAAAATGCATCCGGTCTTCCGGGATGGAGAACTGCTTCGCGATCTCTTTCAATTGCGTTTCAGAACCCTCACGCAGCTCATCCATGCCGGGAAGCTCAGCGGTATAGGCCATTCCCAGTGAGGCATAATAGGGCAGAGAAGGGATCACGGTGAGGAAATGCACCTCGGCGTCGTCAATCCGCGCTTCCGATTCAACGTGACTGATAATGCGTTCAGTAAATTCTTTATCAGAGATATCGATAGGGACAAGAATCATTCTGCTCATAAAACCTCCTGGTAATGCTACCAACTTACTGATTTAGTGTATGATGGTGATTTTAAGGTGCTTGCGTGGCTTCCATTTCCATCAGATGTCCCACTTGTTCAGCTACCGAAGGCGTCGTGCGTAACGGTAAAAGCACTGCCGGACATCAGCGCTATCTCTGCTCTCACTGCCGTAAAACATGGCAACTACAGTTCACTTACACCGCCTCTCAGCCCGGTACGCACCAGAAAATCATTGATATGGCCATGAATGGCGTCGGATGTCGCGCCAGTGCACGCATTATGGGCGTTGGCCTCAACACGGTTTTACGTCACTTAAAAAACTCAGGCCGCAGTCGGTAACCTCGCGCATACAACCGGGCAGTGATGTGATTGTCTGTGCTGAAATGGACGAACAGTGGGGCTACGTCGGTGCTAAATCACGTCAGCGCTGGCTGTTTTACGCGTATGACAGGATACGGAGGACGGTTGTGGCGCACGTCTTCGGTGAACGCACTCTGGCCACACTGGAGCGTCTTCTGAGCCTGCTGTCGGCCTTTGAGGTCGTGGTATGGATGACGGATGGCTGGCCGCTGTATGAATCACGCCTGAAGGGAAAGCTGCACGTTAACAGCAAGCGTTACACTCAGCGCATTGAGCGACATAACCTGAATCTGAGACAACATCTGGCAAGGCTGGGACGGAAGTCACTGTCGTTCTCAAAATCGGTGGAGCTGCATGACAAGGTCATCGGGCATTATCTGAACATAAAACACTATCAGTAAGTTGGAGTCATTACCGTTAATGTTTATCGACGCTCAAATAGCAAAACAAAAGGATCAATCAGCGGTCCTTTTTATTATTTTAATAATATCAATAAATTAAATTCTTAACGTACGTTTTCGTCCGGTTGGCCTTCATACCCCGATATTGGCTCATCATTGATGGTCAAAAAATGAGCCTAACGTACAATAATTTTCGATATCCAAACTGACCCCAATAAGCCTTGTCAGTCGTTGCCTCCGGGTCTCACGTGCGCAGCTGCATGCCATGGCCCGTAGGTCGAAGGACTGGCAGGGTCGTCGGTGCAAGCGCAAGCCTGATGATACTGAAGCGCTGGCCCTTATCCATACCGTTATCGGCGATCTGCCCACCTATGGTTATCGTCGGGTATGGGCACTGCTGCGCAGACAATCAGAAACTGACGACATGGCGGTGCTGAATGCCAAACGCGTATATCGCATCATGCGTCAGAATGCGTTGCTGCTTGAGCGTAAACCGGCAATAACGCCCTCGAAGCGACGCGCATACAGGGAAAGTGGCCGTTGGAGAAAGTAACCAGCGGTGGTGCTCTGACGGCTTCGGGTTCAGCTGTGATAACGGTGAAAAACTGCGGGTCACGTTCGCGCTTGACTGCTGCGATCGCGAGGCACTTCACTGGGCGGTCACAACGGATGGCTTCGACAGTGAAACCGTACAGGACGTCATGCTGGGAACAGTGGAACGCCGCTTCGGCAGCAGCCTGCCGTCATCCCCCGTTGAGTGGCTGACGGATAACGGTTCAGCCTACCGGACTCATCAGACGCATAGGTTCGCCAGAATGGTATGACTGGAGCCTGAACATACAGCAGTAAGCAGCCCGGAAAGCAACGGGATGGCAGAGAGCTTCGTCAAAACGATGAAGCCCGATTACATCAGCGTCATGCCAAAGCCCGACGGGTTAACAGCGGTAAAGAACCTTGCGGAGGCCTTCGAACATTAACGAATGGCATCCGCATAGTGCACTGGGATATCGTTCACCACGGGAATATCTGCGGCGGCGGACCAGTAATGGGTTAAGTGATAAAAAGTGTATGGAAATATAGGAGTCAACCCACCCGACGTAGCCCCTCTGCTCTTCCCTTTTTACGCAGACAATAACACCCCAGCCAGCCTTTATCCGCGAGGTTACTGACTGGGGACTGAGTTTTTTAAACGACGGAAAATGGTGTTCAGACCAATGCCGATAATGTGTGGACTGGCACGGCATCCAGAGCCATTTATAGTCATATCGATGATTTTCCTCTGGTGTGTACTGCGCTGTGAGGTTGTATAGGTGAAAGTGAGTGTCCATGGCTTACGGCACTGCCTGCAGAGATAATGCTGATGACCGGCAGTACTTTTGCCGTTACGGTCTACGCCTTCAGTCACAGCACAAGATGGCGATCCCACGTAAATGGAAGCCATAAAGCACCTCAAAAACACTATCCAACACAAAATCAATAAGTTGGTAGCACTACCAAACCTCCTGTTTAAGTATCCCTTCATATTGTAAGGTATTAGGGCACGTTTTGTATCATGACCGCAGTCACACTTTGACATTAACGTAGCTTGCGTTCGGGAAATTTTCCTTTGATCACCCCATCATAATACCGGCCTTTTGACACCACCTGTAAAAAATCATGAAAAATACGCGGTGGGACCCCGGTATATTGTAATGGCGGCTGGTGATAGAAATAGATTTCCAGTGTGGCGGAGGCGTCATCGTAGGCGACGGAGATAATTCGGGAAGATTTTACCGGATGGTGGTGCATGATGGACGTCCTCGGGCAAGCACTGACTGGCCATGACTATATCATTAAACGGACGGCTATTTTAGTCCGCGAGATATAGCGTTTTGTTTTATCTGCAGCGAGGCGGGTGGGGGAAAGCCCGCCGGAACCGGCGGGCAGGCGCATCAGAACTGGTAAACCAGGCCCAGGGCGACGATGTTATCGGTAGAGATACCGTTGTCTTCGTAGAATTTGTCGTTACCATCCAGCAGGTTGATTTTGTAATCAACATAGGTGGACATATTACGGTTGAAGTAATAGGTCGCGCCAACGTCCATATATTTGACCAGATCTTTATCGGCATAGCGACCGTTATTGTACAGATCTTTGCCTTTGGACTGCAGGTAGGAGATGGCCGGACGCAGGCCGAAGTCGAACTGATACTGCGCGGTGACTTCGAAGTTTTGCGTTTTATTGGCCACGCCGTCATTGCCGTACGGGGTCATATTGCGGGTTTCAGAGTACATGGTCGCCAGGTAGATATCGTTGGCGTCGTACTTCAGGCCGGCGGTCCAGGCTTCCGCTTTATCGCCGCGCGCGTTGGTCTGGGTCATCTGATCGTTAGTACGGTCAGACGAGGTGTAAGCTGCCGCCGCGCTGATGCCCATGCCGAAGTCGTAGGAAGTGGAGAGGCCGAAACCATCGCCATTGTCGAAGCGAACATCGCTGTCGCTGCTGCGGTTATTGGTGCCGACGTTGATATCCTGCGCGTTCTGGCCTTCGTTTTTACCCTGATACTGCAGGGCGAAGTTCAGACCCTCCACCAGACCGAAGAAATCGCTGTTGCGGTAGGTTGCGACGCCGTTGGCGCGGCCTGCCATAAAGTTATCCGCATAGGTGTAGGAGTCGCCGCCGAACTCCGGCAGCATATCGGTCCAGCCTTCAACGTCGTACAGCACGCCGTAGTTACGACCGTAGTCGAAGGAGCCGTAATCGCCCACTTTGATACCGGCGAATGCCAGACGGGTCCACGCCTGATCGCTGGAGGTCTCGGTGTTGTTGGCCTGAACGTTATATTCCCACTGGCCATAGCCGGTAAGCATATCGTTGATCTGGGTTTCGCCTTTAAAGCCAAAACGTAAATAAGTTTGATCGCCGTCTTTTTTCGAGTCGCTGGAGAAATAATGCAGACCATCTACCTTGCCATAGAGATCTAATTTATTCCCGTCTTTATATATTTCCGCCGCATGCGCGGCACCGGCGGCTAATAAAGCCGGAATAACGAGGGCCAGTACTTTTCTTTTCATGAAGAAATTCCTTTAACTGTTTTTATGTTTTAACTTCCGGGTGGGAAGTGAACTCATGCTAAAGGAGCGGTCTGAGATCCGGTAAGACTCAATTGTTACGATATAAGTAAAATCTAAAATAAATAATACCAATGAAATGGTGATAATTATGCTGAATGCATTTATAGATAATATACAAAATAAAAATTATACATGCCCGGGCTAATCACGTATTATTTGCGCGTTATATGCCTTTATTGTCATGCCAATAATTTATTGTTGCCGTCTCATTCTGCGGAATGATGTTGTTTATCGGTAAAACGACAAGCCCGAACGTTGTGTTCGGGCTTTTTTTATGGACAAAGGTGACGGGGCGGTTAACCTTCGCTTGGCGATTTCTCCGCTTTGCCAGCCAGCTGGGCGAGGAAGTCATAGCGCTTCTGCAGATCGGCGGCGGCGTCTTTCCATAGCTGCTCCGCCACTTCAGGCTGCTGGGCGTTCAGGCGGCGGAAACGTTGCTCATTAAGCAGCGTCTCGGCCAGCGCGTCTGATGGCGGACGGGAATCTAGCGCCAGCGGGATCTTGCCTTCATCTGCCCGACGCGGGTCGAAGCGGTAGAGCGGCCAGAAGCCGGTGGCGGTCAGCTGACGCATCTGGTCGTGGCTGAGCGCCAGATCGTAGCCATGCTCTTCGCAAGGGCTATAGGCGATGATCAGCGATGGCCCCGGATAGGCTTCCGCTTCCTGAATCGCTTTCACCGTCTGGTTCAGCTGCGCGCCCAGCGAAATTTGCGCCACATAAACATGACCGTACATCATCATGCTGACGCCCAGATCTTTACGCGCCTTGCGTTTGCCATGCTCGCCAAACTTAGTCACTGCTCCCAGCGGGGTGGCTTTTGACGCCTGCCCGCCGGTGTTGGAGTAACACTGGGTGTCCAGCACCAGAATATTGACGTTTTCCGTCAGGCTCAGTACATGGTCCAGGCCGCCGAAGCCGATATCGTAAGCCCAGCCGTCGCCGCCGATCAGCCAGACGGATTTCTCCACCAGTGCGTCGGCATCGGTCAGCAGCTCTTCAGCTCCCGCCACGCCGGCCAGCGCCTGACGCAGGGCTGCCACCTGTTCGCGGCGAACTTCCGGCGTCGCCTCGGCGTGCAGCGCCGCGTTCAGCTCTGCCGGCAGTTTGTCGGCGAATTCGCTCAGCAGGCGCATCACGCGCTGGCGATGCTGGTCGACGGTCAAGCGGAAGCCGAGCCCGAATTCGGCGTTATCCTCAAACAGCGAGTTGGCCCACGCCGGGCCGCGGCCGTTGGCGTCGGTAGTGTATGGTGTCGAGGGCAGGTTGCCGCCGTAAATGGAGGAGCAGCCGGTGGCGTTGGCAATCAGCATTCGGTCGCCGTACAGCTGGGTCAGCAGTTTGATATACGGCGTTTCGCCACAGCCCGAGCAGGCGCCGGAGTATTCAAACAGCGGGCTGATCAGCTGTGAGGTGCGAATATCAATGCGCTCAAGTTTGCTGCGGTCGATTTCCGGCAGGTTGAGGAAGTACTCGTAATTGACCTTCTCCTCTTCCACATGCTCCAGGCGGGACATCATATTGATGGCCTTGATCTCCGGGTTCTGGCGGTCTTTTGCCGGGCACACTTCGACGCACAGGTTGCAGCCGGTGCAGTCTTCCGGGGCGACCTGCAGAACGTATTTCTGTCCGCGCATATCGCGGGATTTTACGTCCAGCGAGTGCAGACTGGCAGGGGCGTTCTCCATCTCTTCCGGGGCGACCACTTTGGCGCGGATCGCCGAGTGCGGGCAGGCGGCGACGCAGTGGTTGCACTGAGTACACAGCGCTTCCTTCCAGATGGGGATCTCTTCGGCGATGTTGCGTTTCTCCCAGCGGGTGGTGCCCATGGGCCAGGTGCCGTCCGGCGGCAGAGCGGAAACCGGCAGCGCATCGCCGAGGCCGGCCAGCATCGCGGCGGTGACCGTTTTGACGAAATCCGGCGCGGCGTCGGAGACCACCGGCGGGCGGTTCGGACTGCTGGCGTTCACCGGCTGGAGCGGTACTTCCGCCAGTGATTCACGGGCCAGGGCCAGCGCCTGCCAGTTGCGCTCCACCAGCTCCTGACCTTTACTGCTGTAGCTTTTGGCGATGGCTGCCTGCAGTTCCGCCAGCGCGCTATCACCCGGCAGGATCTGGGTTAAATGGAAAAAGGCCATCTGCATCACGGTATTAATGCGCGCCCCGAGGCTGCATTCGCGGGCGATCTTTGCCGCGTTGACCACGTAAAAACGCGCTTTTTTCTGATTCAGGGTGGCCTGGACTTCCTGGGGCAGGCGGGACCAGACCTCATCGGCGCTGTACGGCGTGTTGAGCAGGAAAATGCCGCCGGGCTTCAGCCGCTCGGCCATCTGGTATTTATCGATAACCTGCAGCTGGTGGCAGCCGACGAAATCAGCCTGCGAAATCAGATACGATGAACGAATCGGTTTTTCGCTGACCCGCAGATGCGAGACGGTGAGGCCGCCCGCTTTCTTCGAGTCATAGACAAAATAGCCCTGGGAGAACCATGGGGTCGAGTTGCCGATGATTTTGATGTTGTTTTTGGTAGCTGACACGCTGCCGTCGCTGCCGAGGCCGTAGAACAGGGCCTCGAGCTTGGCCTCTGCCGGCAGGGTATTTTCGCCCAGCGGCAGCGACAGGTTGGTCACGTCATCATAGATCCCGACGGTAAAGCGCGGCTTCGGCTGGGCGGCCTGCAGTTCACTGAATATCGCCAGCACGCATTCCGGACCAAACTCCTTGGAGGAGAGACCGTAGCGGCCGCCGATAGTGCGCGGTAGCGTCTCGCGCTCGCCGCGGTTAAAGGCTTCCGCCAGGGCGGTCATCACGTCGAGGTAAAGCGGTTCGGCAAGCGCGCCGGGTTCTTTGGTGCGATCCAGTACGGCAACCGCGCGGGCGCTCTCCGGCAGCGCCGCCAGCAGGTGGGCGGCGGAGAACGGGCGATAGAGGCGGACTTTTAGCACGCCGACTTTCTCGCCGCGACTCAGCAACTCATCGACCACCTCTTCGCAGGTGCCGATGGCCGAGCCCATAATGACGATCACGCGCTCTGCCTGCGGGTGGCCGTAAAACTCAAACGGTTTGTACTGACGGCCGGTGGCGGCAGCGAAGTCGTCCATCGCTTTCTCGACATGGTCATACACCGCGTCGTACCACGGATTGGTAGCTTCCCGGGACTGGAAGTAAGTGTCGGGGTTGGCCGAGGTTCCGCGGATCACCGGGTGTTCCGGGTTGAGCGCGCGCTGGCGATGCTCAGCGATCTTATCCTGCGGCAGCAGGGCGCGAATGGTGTCATCCGCCAGCGGGGCGATTTTGTTGATTTCGTGCGAAGTACGGAAACCATCAAAGAAATGAATAAACGGCACCCGGCTTTGCAGGGTGGCGATATGCGAGATCAGCGCGAAATCCTGCGCTTCCTGGACGCTGCTGGCGCACAGCATGGCGCACCCGGTCTGGCGGACGGCCATGACATCGGAATGGTCGCCGAAGATCGACAACGCATGGGTAGCGACAGTGCGGGCGGCGACGTGCAGCACAAACGGCATCAGCTGGCCGGCCAGTTTGTACAGCGTGG
This sequence comes from Klebsiella pneumoniae, assembly GCF_000742135.1. Classification (GTDB taxonomy): domain Bacteria; phylum Pseudomonadota; class Gammaproteobacteria; order Enterobacterales; family Enterobacteriaceae; genus Klebsiella; species Klebsiella pneumoniae. Next base: position 2,071,871 of record NZ_KN046818.1, read on the forward strand.
GGATCATCAGCAGCAGGCCCTGCGATGAGGTAAAGGAGGTGGAGAGGGCGCCGGTCTGCAGCGCGCCATGTACGGCGCCAATGGCACCCGCCTCCGACTGCATTTCGACCACGCGGGGAACATCGCCCCAGACGTTTTTCAGCCCATTGCCGGCCCAGGCGTCAGCCTGTTCCGCCATCGTTGAACTGGGCGTGATCGGGTAGATGGCGATAACTTCACTGGTGCGAAACGCGACGGAAGCGACCGCGCCATTACCATCAATCGTAATCATATGAAGACACCCTTACATTGCGCAAAAGAATGGACGCGTGAAACCGCGACGCGCCCTGTAATTATATAAGGGGTAGTTTAGCAAACCGCTGACCCCGCCATTTTTGCATTTGTGTCCTCAATGCGCCGGGTACCCGTGACCAGATCAATATTTTGCGTGGTTCGCGGAGAAAATGGCTGCCTGCCGGGAGATGAACCACCTGCGCCGGGCGACATGGCCGAGGCAGATCAAGCTTTAGGCGAAAATTTGCTAGAAAATGTTAATGAGGCGCATAAATACGTACTTCCCCTCTCGACGCCGCCCGCCACGCTGCCTATTATTCTGGGGTTTGCTTTTTTAAGACGTTTCCGAGGGGAGAGAGAATGCGAGCTGCGATGTTAGTAGGATGTGCGGCGCTGTTGCTGTCCGCGTGCAGTAGTGAACCCGTTCAGCAGGCCACGGCGGCGCACGTCACGCCGGGAATGCGGGCGGCGATGAGCGACGCCGGTCAGGCCAACTGCGCCATGATAGGCGGCTCGTTATCGGTGGCTCGTCAGCTCGATGGTTCGGCGATTGGCATGTGCGCGCTGCCGAACGGCAAACGCTGCAGCGAGCAGGCGCTGGCGGGCGGCAGCTGCGGCTACTAACAGCGGCCCCGTCGCGGGGCAGCGTCAGCGGCACCTCAACGCCGGCTAGTGCATCAGGTCGGCGAGCTTATAGACCAGCGTCTGGTCGGCGGTCGCCAGCGTCAACTGGTTTTCCGTCAGATCGACCTGCGCACCCTCGCGCAGCATCTTGTCGATCGTCGCATCCAGGGTATTGAGCTGGGCGTCGTGGCACAGCATCCGGGTCATCGCCAGCGATTTGACCTTCAGCTCGCCGTCCGACACTTTACCTTCCCCGCTAAAGCCGTTGCACATATTGCCGGATACATACATCTTGCCGGTAATAGCCATCTTCTCACCGAAGCTCAGCTCCAGCGGCCGGTCGCTGGCGTTGACCGCCTGGCCGTTGACGCTGGTCAGCACGAAACGATGATGCTGCAGCTGTTCCGCACCGGTGGACACTTTACTGTTATAGACACAGCCGGACAGCAGCATACCTGCCGCCAGAAGCGCCGCAAATTTGTTCATTTTCACTCCAAAACATTCACATAACTAATAAAACCAAGCCAGTGTAACGGTATCGCAGCGGGGATCTGTGGGGATTATCTGAATGTGCTCCCCCCGGGAGAGGAGCACAAAAGGGAAAGGCATTAGACGATGGCGTTCGGACAGGTTTCGCCGTTGGCGACCTGCTGCAGGTTACCCAGAGTGGTCTCCGAAATGCTGATCAGCGCCTCGGCGGTGAGGAACGCCTGGTGGCCGGTAAACAGCACGTTATGGCAGGCGGAGAGGCGGCGGAAGACATCGTCCTGGATCACGTCGTTGGATTTGTCTTCAAAGAACAGATCGCGTTCGTTCTCATAAACGTCCAGCCCCAGCGCGCCAATTTTCTGGTGCTTCAGGGCGTCGATGGCCGCCTGAGAGTCGATCAGGGCGCCGCGGCTGGTGTTGATCACCATCACCCCGTCTTTCATCTGATCGAAGGCTTCGCGATTGAGAAGGTGGTAGTTTTCGTCGGTCAGCGGACAGTGCAGGGAGATCACGTCCGATTCCTTGTACAGCGTGGCGAGGTCGACATATTCCACACCCAGCTCCAGCGCGGCGGCGCTTGGGTACGGGTCGAACGCCAGCAGGCGCATGCCGAAGCCTTTAAGGATCCGCAACATCGCTACGCCAATTTTCCCGGTGCCGATCACCCCGGCGGTTTTGCCGTACATGGTGAAGCCGGTGAGGCCTTCGAGGGAGAAATTGGCATCGCGGGTACGCTGGTAAGCGCGGTGGATGCGGCGGTTGAGCGACATCATCATGCCGATCGCATGCTCAGCGACCGCTTCCGGAGAGTAAGCTGGAACGCGCACGACGCGCAGGCCAAGCTCCTTTGCCGCCTCAAGGTCGACGTTGTTAAACCCGGCGCAGCGCAGGGCGATATATTTCACCCCGTGGGCCTTCAGCTCTTCCAGCACCGGGCGGCTGCCGTCGTCATTGACGAAGATACATACCGCTTCGCAACCGTTGGCGGTTTTGGCAGTCTTCGCTGTCAGCAGGAAATCGAAGAATTCCAGTTCAAAGCCGTATGCATCATTAACGTGCTGCAGGTACTTTTTATCGTACTGCTTCGTACTATAAACCGCGATTTTCATAAGACTTTTCTCCAGTGATTATACCGTCACGGTAGCATATTTAAAATAATCGTACAATTATTAAAAAATAGTTTAATGAGAGGGTGCTAATCCTAATTCTAGAGCATATCGCGGACTTGCGGAATCTCTTTGAAAGACAAAGTTTTTTCACCACAAACTGAGGCTGAAAGCGCCGGGGGCGAGCAGCAGAAGCGGCCACAGCAGACCGGAGCTGACGTTAGCCAGCTGAAACGACCACAGCGGCAGACTGCTGGCGCCGCTAACGAAGGGCAGCGTAGCCCTCAGGGGAGAGAGAAAGCGGCTGAAAAAGATAGCCCACGGGCCATAGCGCTGAAAGAAGAGGCGGCTGCGGGCCAGACGCTCGGCGGTCAGCCAGCGTAGATGGGTGAGGCGATGACGGTAGCGAATGCCCAGCCGCTACGATAGCCAGAATCCGCCGATGGCGCCGAGGCTGGCGCTGGACCACATTAACAGGAAATGTCCGAGGCTGGCGGAAGCGAATGTTCCCAGCAGCAGCAGGCCGGAGGTGCCGGGGATTGCCAGCGAGACCAATGCGCAGGATTTAGTGAAGGTAAGCAGAAAAACAATCAGCAATACCCATGGATAGTGGTCCTGTGCGCTCTCTATGAGCGAGATAATTAACGACACCGCCTCTCCCGCAAGCTATTCCCGTCTGGCTGGAGTGTGGCAGGGGCGACTTAAACAACAGTTAAATGATAATGGCCGAACGTCGCGCCGCGAGTCCGGCTGGCAACTATGCTTTAACAGGCCGTAAACTTTCACTCAGTGGTCGAACGTGTCACAATGGACGCCTTTCGGCTTTTACTTATGTTGAATCAGGATATTAACTGCCCATGAAGGGTAAATATAAAGCCGCCATCGCGCTGGTGTTAGTTCTGGTGTTATTGCCGCTAACCCTGCTGTTGACGCTAACCCACTCGGTGCCGACGCTGGCGGGCATCTGGCTGCCCGTGGGCACGCGTATCTCTTTGCAGGAGAGCCCGCGCCTGACGCGGTCGGCCCTGCTGATCCCCGATCTGCGTTATCTGGTGGGCGACTGTGAAATCGCCCGGGTGACCGATGCCCGTCTCTCGCGTCCCAGCCGCTGGCGGCTGCATATTGGCCAGCTGGAGATCAACAGCGCCTGCCTGAGCAAACTGCCGGCCAGCGATCCCTCTCCCGGTTCACCGCGCACGCTTGCCGAATGGCAATCGATGTTGCCCTATAGCTGGTTAACCATTGACAATCTGCGGCTGTCGCCGTGGGAGAAATGGCAGGGGCGGCTGGTAATGTCATTAACGCCTGCGCAGCAGGATATCGGCTTTGCCGGGAAGGAACTGAGTCTGCAGGCGCGCCTGCGCGGCCAGGCGCTCACCGTCAGCCAGTTCAGCGCCCGGCTGACTGACGATCAGCCGCCGGTGAAGCTGGTGGGGACCTTCCATCTGCCGCTGGTGCCGGATGGTCTGCCGGTCGACGGCCAGATGCAGGGCACCTTCGAATTCCCGCAGACTGCGGAATGGATCGATGCTGAGCTCGAGTGGCAGCACAATCGCGGCCAGCTGCTGGTCACCCCGCGGGGTGAGGTAGAGCCTATTCTGGACCTGCCGTGGGAGATCACTCCGGAGCGGATCACCATCAGCGACGGCCGTTGGCGCACCCGTTACGAGGCGTATCCGCTGCGCGGGCGGGTGGCGCTGTCGGTGGGTAACTGGCAGCAGGGCACCGAACAGATGATCGTCAGCGGTCGCCTGAATGTTCTCACCGAGGGGCATGCCGGGAAGGGCAATGCGGTACTGAATATTGGTCCGGGCAAGCTGAGCATGGATAACAGCGATCTGCCGCTGCGGCTCACCGGCGAGGCCAAGCTGGGGGAGATGATACTATACGCGGCGCTGCCGGCTCAGCTCAGCGGGCCGCTGATCAGCCCGCAGCTGGCTTTTCACCCCGGTGCGTTGCTGCGCTCGCGCGGGCGGGTGATCGACGCGCTGAATATTGACGAAATCCGCTGGCCGCTGGCCGGGGTTAAGGTCACTCAGCAGGGCGTCGATGGCCGCCTGCAGGCGATCCTTCGCGCCCATGAGCAGCAGATGGGCGACTTTACGCTGCATCTGGACGGTCAGGCGAGCGATTTTCTGCCCGACAGCGGCCGCTGGCAGTGGCGCTACTGGGGCGAGGGACATTTTACCCCGATGCAGGCGCGCTGGGATGTGAAGGGCAGCGGGGAGTGGCGCGACAATGCTATTACCCTGAGCAGCCTCTCCACCGGCTTCGATAAGCTTGAGTACGGCACAATGCGGGTCAGCACCCCGCGTCTGACCCTCGAGCAGCCGATCCGCTGGCTGCGCGATGCTGAGCATCCGCGGTTGACCGGCGCGCTGTCGCTGGACGCCGCCAAAACCACCTTCTCCGGCGGCAGCTATCTCCCGGCCTCAACGCTGAAATTCGCCCTCGACGGTCGGGACCCGACGTGGTTCCAGTTCACCGGCGCCCTGCATGCCGAGGCTATCGGTCCGGTGCGTCTGTCCGGGCGCTGGGATGGCGAACGGCTGCGCGGCCAGGCGTGGTGGCCAAAACAGTCGCTAACGGTGTTCCAGCCGCTGGTGCCGCCGGACTGGAAGATGAACCTGCGCGAAGGCAGTCTCTACGCGCAGGTGGCCTTCTCGGCGGCAGCCGGGCAGGGATTTGAGGCGGGCGGCCATGGCGTCCTGAAGGGCGGCAGCGCCTGGATGCCGGATAACCAGATCAACGGCGTCGACTTCGTCCTGCCGTTCCGCTTCAGCGACGGTCACTGGCAGCTGGGCATCCGCCGCCCGGTCTCCCTGCGCATTGGCGAAATCGTCAACCAAGTCACCGCGCGTAATCTGACGGCGGACCTGCAGGGCACCTGGCCGTGGAGCGAGGCCAATCCGCTGCAGCTCAGCGACGTCAGCGTCGATCTGTTAGGCGGGAAACTGACGTTGCTGCAGCTGCGTATGCCGCAGCGCGACCCGGCGTTGATCCGCCTGCAGCATATCTCCAGCAGCGAACTGACCAGCGCCGTCAAGGTGAAACAGTTCGCCATGTCCGGCGCGGTGAGCGGCGCGCTGCCGCTGTGGCTGGAGAATAATCAATGGATCATCCACGACGGCTGGCTGCGCAATGACGGACCGATGACCCTGCGGCTGGATAAAGACACCGCCGATGCGCTGGTGGCGGATAACGTCTCCGCCGGGGCGGCGATTAACTGGCTGCGCTATATGGAAATCTCCCGCTCGTGGACGCAGATTAACCTCGATAATCTGGGCGTGTTGACGCTTAAGGCCAGCATCAACGGCACCAGCCGGGTGGAAGGGAAAAGCAGTACCGTGCATTTAAACTACGCTCATGAAGAGAATATTTTCGACCTGTGGCGCAGTTTGCGCTTCGGCGACAATTTACAGGCGTGGCTCGAGCAGAATGCTACGCTGCCCGTACGGCGCTGTACGGACGGTAAGACATGTAAGGAACCTAAATGAAGAAGCTGTTACTGGCCATGGCGGCGTCGATGCTGCTCGCCGGCTGTACGCCGCGCATCGAAATCGCGGCGTCGAAAGAGCCCATCACCATCAATATGAATGTCAAAATTGAGCATGAGATCCATATCAAGGTCGATAAGGATGTGGAAAACCTGCTCAAATCCCGCAGCGATTTGTTCTGAGGCGACGATGAGAAAACGACTGTTAACCGCGGCGCTGACGCTGGCTTTACTCAGCGCGCCCGCGCTGGCGTTGACCCTGAGCGAAGCGCGCCAGCAGGGACGAGTGGGGGAGACGCTGAACGGCTATCTCGCGCCGCTGCGTCAGGATAAAGAGACGCTGGCGCTGGTAAAGCAGATTAACGCCGCGCGCAGCGAAAGCTACCAGCAGCTGGCGGATGACAACAATCTGCCGGTGGATGAAGTGGCGAAAATGGCCGGGCAGAAGCTGGTGGCCCGCGCGCAGCCCGGGGAGTACGTCCAGGGATTGAACGGCCAGTGGCTGCGCAAATAATTAGCGACAGCGCTTGCGGTATTCCCCCGGGGTGACGCCAAAGCGCTGCTTAAAGGCGGTGGAGAAATGGCTGTGGTCGCTGAAGCCCCAGCGGTAGCCGATCCCCGCCAGCTTTTCATCGTCATGGACGTTCTGTAACGCCTGGGCACACAGATCCAACCGCCGGTTCTTAATATACTGCGCCACCACCAGCCCCTGGTCGGCAAACAGCCGGTACAGGCTGCGTACCGACATGCCCGTCTCGCTGGCCAGCCACTCCGGACGCAGATGCTCCGACTGAATGGACGCATCGATTAACGCAATAATCTTCTGAAACTGCTTTTCCCGCCGGGAAGGGGCAGGATCGCGCTGATGCAGCACCGGGCGCAACAGGCAGGCGATCGCCTCCAGCGCGGCTTCGCTCTCGCTGGCGGAGAGCGTCGTGCCGCCCATGCTTTCCAGCAGCAGTCGCTGGCTGAGCTGGACCATTGGCAGAGATTTGTCCAGCCGGCAGGCGGTAGTGATGTCCCCTGTGGGCGCCACCCGCTGGCGCGGCAGCAGCAGCGAGGCCTGACGTGAGGTCTGCTGCCAGACGATGGAGCATGGGCGGGCGGCGTCGATTAACGTGATATCGCCTGCCGCCAGCGTCACCTGGCGATCGTCCTGTTCGATGATGGCTTCGCCGGCGAGCTGAAACACGGTATAGAACCAGGCGTCGTTATCGCGTTTTATCTCATTGCGCGTGCGGTAGAGATTGACGCCGGCGGCGGTGACGGTACTGACCTTGAGGCTGCCGGCGTAGCGGGCGTCAATCTCGCCGTGGAAACTCTCCTTCAGCGGCCGGGCGGCGAAATGGCCGCAGACCTGATTGATCGTCGCCAGCCAGCGCTGATATGCCAGCCCCCCCTCTGCCGTGGTCATCATTCGCCCTTCTCCTGTAATAACAATGTTTCCGCATTGTTGCATTTGTGTCGCCTCAGGCAAGGGCGCGATGGCGGGTATATGAAAGAACTATTACCCGCGGCACATTTCTGCGAGGGCAGACGACGGAATTGCGGCGACTGTCACAGCGGCGCAAACGAATGTCACAGAGAAAAAAGCGCCAACCGCCAACCAGACATAGACTGAAAGCACTATCCGCGATGAATAAGGAAAGGGTATGTCCACCTCACAGATAGCGCTGCTTGCCAGCGTCCAGCAGTTTTTAGACCGTCAGCATGGCCTGTATATCGACGGCGCCCCCTGCGCCGCGCAGAGCGAAAACCGGTTAACCGTCTGGGATCCGGCCACCGGGCAGGCGATTGCCACCACCGCCGACGCCAGCCCGGCGGATGTCGACCGGGCGGTGATGTCCGCCTGGCGCGCTTTTGTAGATCGCCGCTGGGCCGGGCGCACCCCGGCTGACCGTGAACGCATCCTGCTGCGTTTTGCCGATCTGGTGGAGCAGCACGGCGAAGAGCTGGCGCAACTGGAAACCCTCGAGCAGGGGAAATCCATTGCCATTTCCCGCGCCTTTGAGGTCGGCTGCACCCTGAACTGGATGCGCTACACCGCGGGGCTGACCACCAAGATCAGCGGCCGGACGCTGGACGTTTCGATCCCGTTCCCGCAAGGGGCGCGTTACCAGGCGTGGACCAAAAAAGAGCCGGTCGGGGTGGTGGCGGGCATCGTCCCGTGGAATTTCCCGCTGATGATCGGCATGTGGAAGGTCATGCCGGCCCTGGCGGCGGGCTGTTCGATAGTCATCAAACCCTCGGAAACCACCCCGCTGACCCTGCTGCGGGTGGCGGAGCTGGCGACCCAGGCGGGCATTCCTGACGGGGTGTTCAACGTGGTCACCGGCAGCGGCGCCGGCTGCGGCGCGGCGCTGACCGCCCATCCGCAGGTGGCGAAGGTTAGCTTTACCGGCTCGACGGCGACCGGGAAACAGATTGCCCGCGTGGCTGCCGACCGCCTGACCCGCGTGACGCTGGAGCTGGGTGGCAAGAATCCGGCGATTGTGCTCAAAGACGCCGACCCCCAGTGGGTTATTGAGGGGCTGATGACCGGAAGCTTCCTCAATCAGGGGCAGGTCTGCGCCGCCAGCTCGCGGATCTACATCGAAGCGCCGCTGTTTGACACCCTGGTCAGCGGCTTCGAGCAGGCGGTGAAATCGCTGCAGGTGGGGCCGGGGATGCAGGAGACGGCGCAGATCAACCCGGTGGTCTCCCGGGCCCACTGCGACAAGGTGGCGGCCTACCTCGAAGAGGCTCGCCAGCAGAAGGCAGAGCTTATCAGCGGCAGCGCCGGACCAGATGCGGGAGGGTACTATATTCCGCCGACGCTGGTGGTAAACCCCGACGCCGGACTGCGTCTCAGCCGTGAGGAGGTTTTTGGCCCGGTGGTGAACCTGGTGCGAGTGGCCGATGGCGAGGAGGCGCTGCGCCTGGCCAACGACAGCGATTTTGGTCTGACCGCCAGCGTCTGGACCCGCGATCTGACCCAGGCCCTGAACTACACCGACCGTCTGCAGGCGGGAACGGTATGGGTCAACAGCCATACCCTGATTGACGCCAACCTGCCTTTCGGCGGCATGAAGCAGTCTGGTACCGGCCGCGATTTCGGCCCTGACTGGCTCGACGGCTGGTGCGAAACCAAATCCGTCTGCGTGCGCTACTAGCCCTCCGTCGGGGAAGGCGAAAGGCTTTCCCGACGCGCCCCTTGCCGACTTCCGGTCTTTCTCGCTACTGTGGAGGGCAATCTTTGCCTAATCTGGGCGGTGAATCATCAGGAGGTCTTCGGCATGACAGCATTTCCTAAGGTTGCGCTAATTGGTCCCGGCGCCATCGGCACCACGATTGCCGCCGCCCTGTTTGAGAGGGGGAGGGCGCCGATGGTCTGCGGGCGTACCGCCCATTCGGCGCTGGTGCTGCGCACTGACGAGGGTGAGATCGTGGTGCCCGGCCCGGTGCACACCGACCCGATGGCGATATCCGCCCCCTTCGACCTGGTCTTTGTCGCGGTGAAAACCACCCAGACGGAGGCCATCGCCCCCTGGCTGACGGCCCTGTGTTCCCCTGACACCGTGGTGTGCGTGCTGCAAAACGGCGTTGAGCAGCGCCAGCAGTTTGCCCCCTTGACCGGCGGCGCGACGGTGCTGCCGTCGGTGGTCTGGTTCCCGGCGCAGCGCGATGCCGATGCCTCTGTCTGGCTGCGTGCCACGCCGCGCCTGACGCTGCCGGATCTGCCGGGGGCAGAGCGAGTGCAGCAGGCGCTGGCGGGAACCCGCTGCGCGGTGGACCTGGCGGCTGATTTTACCACCGTTGCCTGGCGCAAACTGTTGCAGAACGCGGTTGCCGGACTGATGGTGCTGACCGGACGACGCGCCGGGATGTTCGCCCGGGAGGACATCACTGCCCTCGGACTGGCTTATCTGCGCGAATGCCTGCAGGTGGCGCGGGCGGAAGGGGCCGCCCTGAGCGACAGCGTGTCGGAGGAGATTATCGCCGGCTTTCATCGGGCGCCTGCCGACTTAAGCACCTCTATTCTGATCGATCGCCTCAATGGCCGACCGCTGGAGTGGGATATTCGTAACGGCGTGGTGCAGCGTCGCGGGCGTCAGCACGGCATTCCGACGCCGCTCAGCGATATCATCGTGCCGCTGCTGGCGGCGGCCAGCGACGGCCCGGGCTGACCCGGGCTGGCGCGGGGTTAGTCCACCAGCGAGGGATCGAGGTCGATCATCAACTGCTTCATCTCGGCAAAGTGCTGCCTGGAGAAATCGGCAATCTTCTCCCAGTCCTGGGCGGTTTTTTCCGCCACCGCGTCTGACAGCACCTTCAGCGGCTGGCCGGTTGACCAGGCGGTGATCAGGATCTGACAGGCGCGCTCCAGGGTCCAGATATCGTCGAACGCTTCGCCGATGTTCGGGGCGGTCACCAGCACCCCATGGTTGCCCATCAGCAGACGGCGTTTATCTGCCAGCAGCCCCGCCAGCCGGGCGCCTTCTGCCGCGGTGTCCGCCATCCCGCCGTACAGGGTATCGACGGCGACCCGGTTAAAATAGCGGGCCGTGTTCTGGTCGATGGGCAGGATCTGCGGCGTCGCCAGACAGGCGAGGCTGGTGGTGTACACCGGGTGCAGATGCAGCACCACCCGCACGTCGGGCAGTCGCTGATGGATCTGCCCGTGGATGGCCCACGCGGTGGCATCGACGTCAGGGCGCGCGGCGCAACGTTCATCATCGGCGTTCAGCACCAGCAGATCGCTGGCGCGGATGCGCGAAAAGTGTTTCCACTTCGGGTTGAGTAAAAACGTTTTCCCGTCAGCGGAGAGCGCGGCGCTGAAATGGTTGGCCACCGCCTCATGCATGCCGAGATGGGCAATGATGCGAAAGGTGGCCGCCAGGTCGATGCGGATCTGCTCTTCATCGGAATCGCGCATGGGCATTACTCCGCTTTCGGCATCAGGGTCTGCAGATCCTCTTCCGTCGGCGCCTGGAAGTGATATTTCTTCAGCAGGGCGGCATATTCCGGCGTCGCGCTGTATTTTTTCAGCGCCTCTTCGAGGGCGTTTTTCACCTCCATGTTGCCTTTTTTAACGCCAAAGCCGTTCAGCACCGGATAGATCAGCGTGTCAGAGGAGATAACCACCCGGTTGCCCAGCTTTTCCACCACCCCGCGCGCCACGGCGGCGTCGGTGATCTGCGCATCCACTGCGCGCGACAGCAGCGCCTGGGTGGTCTGCGGGTCGGTGGTATAGACGCTCAACGCAATTGGCTTCAGCCCTTTCTTCACGCAGTAGTCGGCGGAAAGCTTCTGCAACTGCGCCAGCCACGAGGTGGCGCCCATCGAGCCGATTTTATGCCCGCAGAAGTCTTCCGGCGTCTTAGGCTGGTAGTCGCTCCCTTTGCGGGCGAGGATCGCCTCCCCGCTTTTCAGGTACGGCACCATGTCGATCACCTTCAGGCGCTCGGCGGTAATGTACATCGACGAGTTGGTGATATCGAAGCGCCCGCCCTGCAGCCCGGGGATCAGGTTGGGGAAGCGGGTATCGATATTCACTGCTTCACGGCCCATGCTCTTCGCTAGGCCGTTGAGCAGTTCAATATCAAACCCCGCCGGCTTATTGTTCTCCATGTACTCGTAAGGGAAAAAGGTCATGTCCGAACCAGCGGTGATCTTACCGCTTTGCTGGAAGGCCAGCGCGTTCAGGGATGTCAGAGCCCCCACTGCGCAGAGCAGCAGAGCCAGCGGGCGTGGTGCGAAAAAGCGTGTCATAAAACCTCCGGAGTGTGGGCGAATTACATGCTGGCGCGATCGGTACCGGCCTGCTGAACAAAAAACGAAGCGCCGCGCGGCTTCTGCGGCAGGCGAAGCTGGTTATCGGTGCTGCGCACCAGACCGCTCTCTTCCCCGGCCACCAGCTGGCCGGCATGGCGGCTCGGCAGCGGGTTTTCGCCGAAGGGCAGCGCATCCTCGGCGGCGTAGACGCTGATGAACAGGGTGCGCGGCAGGGCGGTCTCGTTGGGGCTGGAGGCGTGCAGCAGGCGGGTATGCATAAAGCAGACCGAGCCGCCGGGCCAAAACAGGCCTGCGGCTGCTGGCAGTGCGTCGCCACCACCTCATCATCCACCGCCCCCGTGAAGCGCCCCTCCTGCCAGTGGGTCCACAGCGGCCCCTGATGGCTGCCCGGCACCACGTTGAGCGGGCCATTCTCCGGCGTCACCTCGCTGACCATCAGCAGAGCGGTGATGATGTCGTCATTGCTGTGTGGGGTGAAGAGGAAATCCTGATGCCATTTCACCTCGGTGGCGGTGTGCGGCAGCTTGGAGTTAATTTTGCTGTGATGAAAGCGGGTGCCGCTGCCGCCGATCAACTGCGCGGCGATGGTAGCCATCCGCGAATTCAGCGCAGTATGGCGATAGGCCTCGGAGATCTCCGTCGGTGAGGCGACCCGGCGCAGCGACGGATGGTCGGGAGCATGGTCGCGTTCGATATCGAAACGTGGCCGCCCGTCGAGGGTTTCTCCCCACGCCGTCGCGTGGCGGCGGCTCTCCTCGACCCAGCCGTCGAAATCGCTCTGCAGGGCGGCGATGTCAGCGCTGGAAAGCACTTCTTCGACCACTAGAAAACCCTGCTGATGAAACTGATCAATTTGCCACTGCGCAATCATAGTTTTTCCTCTTCACGTTCCGATAGTTAAGCCAGAGAAACATCTTTCAGAAAGGCCTCGACCCGCGGGTGATGCCCGCTACGCATCGCCTGCGGCGTGTCATCGCACACCACCCGGCCTTTCTCCATAAACACGATCCGGTCAGACACTTTGAAGGCGAAGTTCATCTCGTGGGTGACGATGACCATCGTGATGCCTTCGTGGGCCAGGGATTCGATAACCTGCAGCACTTCATTCACTTTTTCCGGATCCAGCGCCGAGGTGGGCTCATCGAACAGCATGATCTGCGGACGCATCATCAGGGCGCGGGCGATCGCCACCCGCTGCTGCTGTCCGCCGGAGAGCTGGTGTGGATACTTCCAGGCGTGCTCCAGCATGCCCACTTTGTGCAGCAGTTCGCAGGCGTGCTGGCGCAGCTCCGCGTCACTTGCCAGATGGTGATAGCGCGGGGCCAGCAGCAGATTGCCGAACACGGTCAGATGCGGGAACAGGTTAAAGCTCTGGAACACCATGCCGATGTTCAGGCGATGTTCGGCATTCTCCATAAAGCGCGGCTTCTGCTGCCCCTGGCGGTCGAGGTGAATAAAGGGTTGGCCGTTAATCTGAATTTCGCCGTTATCGATCTGCTCAAGACCGTTCAGCAGGCGAATGAGGGTGGTTTTCCCCGAGCCTGACGGACCGATGACCGAGACCACCTCGCCGGGCTGGATCTGCAGGCTCACCGCCCCCAGCACTTCGACGTTGTTGTAGGCCTTATGCAGCTTAGAGGCCTGCAGTGCCGGCTCATGACTCTGGGTGACGCTGCGCGCCATCGCCGGGCGGCGGGCGCTGGCCAGCCGCTGCATCTCGGCATCTACCGGACGAGCGGTATTGCGCTGGGTTACGTCAAGGTAGTTCTCCAGCCGTTTCAGCAGAAAATCGAACACCGTGACGATAAAGATGTAATAAAACGCCACGGCCGTCATCGTCTCCATGACCAGAAAGTTCTGCGAGTAGAGCTGCTGGCCGACCATCAATATTTCGGTCAGGGAGATCACCGACACCAGTGAACTGAGCTTCACGATGGCGATATATTCATTGGCCAGCGCCGGCAGGGCGACGCGCAGCGCCTGGGGGATGATCACCCGCCACTGGATCCCGGCGTAGCGCAACCCCAGGGCCCGCGCGGCTTCGCTCTGCCCTCGAGGGATGGAGAGCAATCCGCCGCGGTGGATCTCGGCGATATAAGCCGCTTCGCTGAGAACCATCGCCAGCAGGCCGGCCCAGAAGGGATCGTTCAGCACCGGGGCGAAGGAGGGCAGCGCCTGCGGCATGTTGTAGACAAAAATCAGCAGGACCAGCAGCGGCATACTGCGAAATAACCAGATATACAGCCGGGCTGGGGTGGATAACCAGCCGCGCGGCGACTGTTTGGCCAGCGCCAGAATAAATCCGAGCACAATACTGCAGCCCCAGGTCAGCAGACTTAATTTAATGACGGTCCAGGTGGCCCACCAAAAATCGGCATCGCTGAGCAGGCTTAACATGTAGTTCCAGTTAAACGTCATGGGCTATTTCACTCGTCATAATTATCAAAAATTAAAGTGGCTCGGCTGTGCCGTAATGGGGAGCCACCGGTATTCATCGTGCGAATACACTATGCTGGCAGGATGCTTTCAGAGGCAATTAGTAAATTTTTGGCCTTTAAGTTTAAAAAAACTATACAACGATATTAACGATATGGAATTTAAAGTGATTGCTGAGATACTTTGTGTAAACAATTTAAAAACAATGACAGTAATTCAATAACGCTATTTTGTGGGGGAAGGGTATTTTGCGCGAAACTGGGGCAGCTGCTGCCTGTCTGGCGTGCAGCGTGGCGCATGATGGTGCAACGGCGGAAATAAACCACGCGGGCGTAGAGCAATAATAAATATTGCCGCCCCTTGTCGGGCAACGCGCCGCTCTTTTCCGGGGGTGGCACGCGGATTGCTTGGGACTTAGAGGAAAACTATTCCCCACGTGCGCCGGACCATATTTTATCAATGGTGATGCTATGAACCGATTTACCCTGAAGCAGCTCAAATATTTCGTCACCGTGGTGGAGACGGAGAGTATCGCCGAGGCCTCCCGCCAGCTGCACATTGCGCAGCCGTCGATTTCGATTGCCATCAAGAATCTGGAGAGCACCTTCGACCAGCAGCTGTTTATTCGCCACCACGCGCAGGGCGTTTCGCTCACCTCCAGCGGTCGGCGGATCTACGATAAAGCGAAAGAGCTGCTGCGCCTGTCCTGGGAGTTCGAACAGAATTCGCGAGCGGATAAAGAGCTGGTTTCTGGCATGATCTCCATCGGTTGCTTTGAATCGGTGGCCCCGCTGTATATGCCGAAGCTGGTGGCCGGGTTTAAGAAATGCTATCCGGAAATCACCCTGCATCTGTACGACGGCGAACAGCATGAGCTGATGCATGGCCTGCACCGCGGCCGCTTCGACCTGGCGCTGGTCTACGATCTGGAGCTCGGCCATTCAATCAATAAAGAACGGCTCAATGCCCCGCATAAACCCTACGCGCTGCTGCCCGCCGCGCATCCGCTGGCGCAGAAGGCGCAGGTGACGCTGCAGGAGCTGAGCCGTGAGCCGATGATCCTCCTCGATGCGGTCCCCAGTAAAAATTATTTTATCTCCATCTTTAAGGAAAAGGGTTATCACCCGGAAGTGGCTTACAGTTCCCCCTCCATTGAAATGGTGCGCTGTATGGTGGGTCAGGGGTTGGGTTTTTCGGTACTGGTCACCCGGCCCTGCTGCGACATGACCTACGATGGTGAAAGAGTGGTGCAGCGGGATATTGCCGACGAGATGCCCGCCTCGACCTTAATTATGGCGCATCTCGCGAATAATGAGCCCACGCGGCCGACGCAACTGTTTATGGATTATTGTCGCAGCATCGAATTAACCCCAACTCACGCCTGAAATAACGCCTGTCGATCCGGCAGGCATTATTTTTTGTCGTCACTCAGCCTCGCAAAATTCTATTCAGTCGATCGTTTTATAATATTTTACCAATTCGTCACAGTTAAATAACCTGAAAGCCGTCAATTCCGGCGACGTCGTCGGCAACTGTGCTTGAAGGATAGCGAAATGACTGAACAGATTACCGAGATCGATACCCTGGTGGTGGGCGCGGGGCAGGCGGGCGTCGCCATGAGCGAGCATCTGACCCGGCTGGATATCCCCCACCTGGTGCTGGAAAAGCAGGGTATTGCCCAGGCCTGGCGCAGCGGACGCTGGGATTCGCTGGTCGCCAACGGCCCGGCCTGGCACGATCGGTTCCCGGGGATGGTGTTCCCGGACTGCCCGGCAGACAGCTTTGTCGGCAAAGAGCAGGTGGCAGACTATTTTGCCGCCTATGCCCGCAGCTTCAATGCGCCGATCCGTACCGGGGTGGAGGTTTTCAGCGCCGAACGCCTCGTCGGACGGCCGGGCTTTCGTATTGACACCTCGCAGGGGGGGATTGAAGCGCAGCGGATCGTAGCGGCCACCGGGCCGTTTCAGCGGCCAGTGATCCCGGCCATCGCCCCACAGAGTCAGGCTATTCAGCAGCTCCACTCCGCGCACTATTTTAACCCGCAGCAGCTACCGGAGGGCGGTGTGCTGGTGATTGGCGCAGGATCCTCCGGCGTGCAGATTGCCGATGAGCTACAGCGAGCCGGACGCGCGGTGTGGCTGTCGGTGGGAGCGCACGACCGCCCGCCGCGTCGCTATCGTCAGCGCGATTTTTGCTGGTGGCTCGGGGTGCTGGGAATGTGGGATGCCGCGGCCAATGCGCCGGGTAAAGAGCATGTCACTATCGCGGTGAGCGGCGCGCGCGGCGGCCATACCGTCGATTTTCGCCAGCTGGCGCATCAGGGGGTCACGTTAGTGGGGCAGACCCGCGGCTTTGACGGTGACAAAGCACTGTTTCACCCCGACCTGGCGGAGAATATCCGCCGCGGCGATGCCTCCTACCTTGCGCTGCTCGACGCCGCGGACGCGTGGGTGGCCCGCAACGGCATGGACCTGCCCGAAGAGCCCTCCGCCCGCGAATTTCTGCCCGATCCGGCCTGCGTTACCGACCCGCTGCTCAGTCTCAATCTGGCCGAGGCCGGGATCGGCACCATCATCTGGGCGACGGGCTACACCACTGACTATCGCTGGCTGAAGGTCAACGCCTTCGATGACGCACAGCGGCCACAGCATCACCGCGGCGTATCGACGGAGCCGGGCGTCTATTTCCTCGGCTTGCCGTGGCTCTCGCGGCGCGGGTCCACCTTTATCTGGGGCGTCTGGCACGATGCCAAATATATTGCCGACCAGATCGCCATTCAGCGCCAGTACCAGCGTTACCAGCCGTCCTGTTAACCGTTTTCCTTAAGGAGTGCTTTGATGCCAACTCATACCCGTATTCGCATGTTTAACACCAAAGAGACCTACCCGAACCAGGCGCTGAACAACGATCTGTGCCAGGCGGTGCGGGCCGGCAATACCGTCTACGTTCGCGGCCAGGTTGGCACCGACTTCGCCGGCAATCTGATTGGCCTCGGCGACCCGCGGGCGCAGGCGGAGCAGGCAATGAAGAATGTTGAACAGTTGCTGAAAGAGGCGGGAAGCGACCTCTCGCATATCGTCAAGACCACTACTTATCTGATCGATCCCCGCTATCGCGAGCCGGTCTATCAGGAGGTGGGCAAATGGTTAAAAGGTGTCTTTCCCATCTCCACCGGGGTGGTGGTGTCGGCCCTCGCGCAGCCGCAGTGGCTGATGGAGATTGACGTTACGGCGGTGATCCCTGACGACTGGCAGGGGGAGGCAGCAGAATGACTCTCTCTATTAGCGCCCGCTGCCCGGAATCAGGTCAGCTCGGCATTGCCATTAGTTCGTCGAGCATGGCCGTGGGATCGCGCTGTCCGTGGCTATTGCCCGGCGTCGGCGCGGTCGCCAGTCAGAACATAACCCTGCCGTCGCTGGGGCCGCAGATCCTCAGCGCGCTCGAAGCGGGGGCCAGCGTTGAGCAGGCCCTGAACCTGGCCCTGGCGGAGGATCGCTTCCGCGAATATCGCCAGGTCGCGGCGATTGACGCCAACGGCGACACGGCGGTGTTCAGCGGGGAGTTCACCCTCGGGATCGGCGGCGCCCTGGCGGGGGATAACTGCGTGGCGGCGGGTAACATGCTGGCCGGTCAGGGGGTAATCGCCGCGATGGTGGGCGCCTTTGAGGCCGCCACCGGAGAGCTGGCCAGCCGGCTGCTGGCCGGGCTGCGCGCCGGGATCGTCGCCGGGGGCGAGGCCGGGCCGGTCCACTCGGCGGCGGTGAAGGTGGTGGACGATTACCCGTGGCCGGTGGTCGACCTGCGCATTGACTGGGCGGAGGTGGATCCGCTGGCGGCCCTTGAGCAGCTGTGGCTGGCGTGGGAGCCGCAAATGGAGGCCTATATTACCCGGGCGCTCGACCCGCGAGAGGCGCCGGCCTATGGCGTGCCTGGCGATGAATAACACGCCGGGAGCGATCCTTGCCGCGCTGCTGGCTTTTGACACCACCAGCCGCCATTCGAACCTGGCGATGATCGACTGGATCGCCGATTTTCTCGCCGCCCGCGGCGTGGCGTCCCGCCGCTTTTATGACCCGTCGGGCGGTAAGGCCAATCTCTACGCCCGGCTGGGGCCGTCCGGCGGCGGTGGGGTGATGCTCTCGGGCCACACCGACGTGGTCCCGGTGGACGGCCAGGCCTGGAGCGTTCCGCCTTTCAGCCTGACCGAGCGCGATGGCCGCTACTATGGCCGCGGCAGCGCCGATATGAAGGGGTTTCTCGCCTGCGTGCTGGCGGCAGTGGATGACTTTCTGGCGGCGCCGCTGCATCTGGCCTTCTCCTATGACGAAGAGGTCGGCTGTCTCGGCGTGCGCAGCCTGGTGGATTTTCTGCAGGCCTCGCCGGAGAAACCGGCGCTGTGCCTCATCGGCGAGCCGACAGAGATGCAGCCGGTGTTCGGTCATAAAGGCAAACTGGCCATGCGCTGCTGCATCGAGGGGCAGGCCTGCCATTCGGCCTACGCCCCGCAGGGGGTGAACGCCATCCGCTACGCGGCCAGGCTGATCAACCACCTGGATCGGCTGGGCGTGCGTCTGGCCCGGCAGCAGGACAGCCGCTTTTCGCCGCCCTTCAGCACGCTACAGGTGGGCACCATTCAGGGTGGGGCCGCGCTGAACATCGTTCCGCAGTCCTGCCGCTTTGATTTTGAAATCCGCTACCTGCCGGGGATGCGTCCTGAAGCGGTCACCGAGGCGCTGGCGGCCTACGCCCGCCGCCGACTGCTGCCGGAGATGCGCCGGGTCGGCGGCGGGAGCGACATCCAGTTTCAGCTGTTGAGCCACTACCCGCCGCTGCTCAGCGATCCACAGTCCGACTTCGCCCACTGGCTGGCGCAGTGGTGCGGCAGCGATCGGTTTTCCACCGTGGCGTTCGGCACCGAAGGGGGACTGTTCGATGAGATGGGCGTCGCGACCCTGGTCTGCGGGCCGGGCAGCATGGCCCAGGGCCATAAGGCCGATGAGTACATCAGCATCGACCAGACCGAACGCTGCATGGCGATGCTGGGCCAGCTTTGCGCCTGGATGCGCGCCGAACCGGCGGAACCGCTTACCTGATCCACCCACACAGGAACCCAAGCGATGCACAATCAACACTCTCCCCATATCGATCAAGCGACTGTCGACCGCTGGCAGGCGGACGGCGTGGTATTACTGAAGGGCGTTTTTACCCACTGGGTCGAGCGCCTCGCCGAGGGGGTCACGGCGCTGATGGCCAGCCCCAGCGAATATGGTCATGCGCGCACGGTGATCCCCAAAGATGGTTCGCGGCCTTTTTTTCAGGATTACTGCAACTGGGCGCGGATCCCGGCGTTTAGCGAGTTTGTCTTCCAGTCGGCGGCCGCGGAGATCGCCGCGGCGCTTATGCAGTCGCAGACGGCGAAATTTTTCCATGAGCATACGCTGGTCAAACCCGCCGGGGGCAGCACGGTGACTCCCTGGCATCATGACCAGCCTTACTATTGCGTCTCCGGCAGGCAGAACGTCAGCTTCTGGATCCCGCTGGACCCGGTGGCGGAGGCGACCTCGCTGCGCTGCATTCGCGGGTCGCATCGCTGGGAGGCGGAGTACAGTCCTACCCGTTTCAATGGCACTAAGCTTTACGAGCACACCCGGTTCAGCGCGCTGCCGGATATCGACGCCCATGAGGACGAGTACGATATCGTCAGCTGGGCGCTGGAGCCGGGGGATGCGGTGGCCTTCCATTTTCGCACCGTCCATGGCGCCCGCGGCAACCCCGGGGCGCGGGCTCGACGGGTCTTCTCCGCCCGCTGGGTGGGGGATGACGCCGCGTTTGCCGACCGCGGCGGCGTGACCTCGCCGCCGTTCCCCGAGCTGACCCTGCGGGACGGCGACCCGCTGGATTCCCCACTGTTCCCCCAGGTCTGGCCACCGGCGTAAGCGGCTTCGGACGGGATCTGCTATGATCCCGACTTTCGTTGTCTGGAGCCAGTCGATGTTCAACGACGCCATTGTTTATGACCGCTACGGGCCGCCGTCCGCGGTGCTAACGCTGAAACGCCTGCCGCTGGCGCCGCTGGCGGGCGGACGGGTGCGGGTCAGGATGCGCTTTGCCCCGGTGAATCCTTCGGATCTGATCCCCGTGACCGGCGCCTATCGCCATCGCACCCGACTGCCGGCCGTCGCCGGCTATGAAGGCCTTGGCGAGGTGGTCGCCGCGCCATACGGCAGCCGGCTGTGCGCGGGCCAGCGGGTGCTACCTCTTCGCGGAGGCGGCACCTGGCAGCGGTTTATCGATCTGGATGAGACCTGGCTGGTGCCGGTGCCGCCGGCGGTTGACGATCTGCTGGCCGCACGCGGGTATATCAATCCGCTGACGGCTATGCTGATGCTCAAGCGCTGGCCGGTTGCCGGAAAACACCTCGTGCTGACCGCGGCATCGTCCTCCTGCGCCAGTCTGCTGGGACAGTGGGCGCTGGCGATGGGCGCCCGCTCGGTGAGCGGGATTATTCGCTCGCCGCAGCATCGGGCGCGCCTGGAACAGGTCGGGATCTATCCGATCCTCGATACCGACCGGGCGCTGATGGAGAAGGTCAGCCAGCACAGCGATCTGGTGTTTGACGCGGTGGGCGGCGAACTGGCGAATACGCTGCTGTCGGTGCTGCCCGGGTCGTCGACCCTGATCTCCTATGGGCTGTTATCCGGGCGGCCGCTGACCCAGACGAGCGGTAGCGCGACGGTGCGCAAGTTTCATCTGCGGGAGGCGCTGCCAACACTCAGCGTGGCGGCGTGGCGGGCAGCGTTCGACGAAATCTGGCAGCGCCTGCCGACGACCTCCCAGCCGCCGGCCCAGCGTATAGCGTTGAACGACTGGCGGGAGGCGATTGCCGCCGCCGGCCAGCCGGGAAGAGGCGGTAAGATCCTGCTGGATTTCACCGCTGGTTAAGATTACTTTTTCTTTTCGCCCAGAGTAGGGGTTTCGTCAAAGAAGTTCCACGGCTTGAGCAGCGCGTGCGCCCACTCGGTCGGCATGATCGGCCACTCTTCGGCGCGCGCCACGTGGGTGGTGCCGGTGGTGATCCACACGACGTCATCGTGGTTAGTCAGCGACTCATCATCCTTCGCGTACTGGCCCAGGCCGGTATCGTGGGCGGAACGGTTCGGGTATTTCCCTTCCGGATATCGCTCTGTCGGGTGGTAGCGCGTCACCCACAGCTGTTTATCCATAAAGCTCAGGCGATGATATATCCACTCGTCCGGGGCGAATTTGGCACCGGTCGCCGCCGGGTGCGTGCCGCCGGCGTAAGGGATAATCTGGTATGAGACCGGGTTGCCCATGCGGTTCTCTTTGCTGGTGTTGCTCAGCAGGCGGATAGTGCCCGGGTCGAATTTCTGCGCCGCTTTCTGCTCGCTATCGATTGTGTACTGATTCACCTGCATGGTGCTGGTGCGCGGGCCGCCGGCGGTGTTGGGCTTCACTTCAGGATCCATCGCCACCAGGGTGTTGTTCTCGCCGTCCACATCGAGGTCGAGGCGGAAGTTATAGATGTGCTGGTGAGTGGTGCCGACAATATTATGGTCGATCAACGTTCCGTAGCGGGTATCCTCTTTGGCACTGGGGTCATGCATGGTCTTCGCCAGCACGCCTTTCACCGCTTCAATGCCGGTGGCGCCGGCATCGATACCGATGGTGCCGTTGTCGTGGAACACCCAGTCAAAGATATAGTCGTAGTTGCCGACGGTGCTGATCCAGCGTACCACCAGTTCCCGGCGTTCGGTGCTGACGTTGGGTTTGCCCATCTCCAGGTGCTTATACTCAGGCCCGGCATAGCGTTCGAATATGGCCACCGCGCCTGGAATAGTGGTTGGTTTGCCGGTGTAATCGGCGATAGTTTCGTCCAGCAGTACCGCATTTGACGGCGCATCTTTACCGCGTACAATCGGCGAGGTCAGGGTGCCCATGCCATAATCGCCGGAGTCCAGATAGGCTTTGAAATACCAGCCGACGTCCGGGTCGCCGTAGGGGACGATCATCCCGCCCAGGGAACCTTCATACATCACCTGGCGTTTTGTGCCGTTATCGTTGTAAGTCACCGTTGAGAGGATTGGCCCGACGCGCGAGTTCAGGCGCAGATGAAAATCCCAGTTCTGCCAGTGAATGGTATCGCCGGTGATCGTGTAGTTTTTGCCTTCCGGTTCGGTTATCTCCAGCGGTTTCACCGCCGGGGCGTTGCGGTCGCGACCATCATACGGACGGGGCTCCATTGGGACCGGGATCACCGGACCTTCTTCGATTTTGATGATTTTCTTCGCTTCAAGGTCGACCACCGCCACCAGGTTTTCAATCGGGTGCGCCCAGTAGTTGCCGTCGCCGGTATCCAGATAACTGACCACCTTCAGCAGACGCGCATCCTGCTGCAGGCCATCTTTGCCATCAAAAAAGCCAACGGTGAGCGGGGTGGTGACCACTTTGCCAGGATCGGTAATACCGTGCTTTTTCAGCACCTCAGCGAATTCGCTGCTGATATTGATGATGTTCTGCACGCTGACAAAATCATCGAGCAGCACCATCCCGTGGGCGCCTTTGATCGGCGTCCAGGAAAGGATTTTTTTGTTTTGCAGATCGACCACGGCTTCAATGACGTGTTTGCCATCGAGCATCACCACATCGGCAGTGCGGGGAGCATCGACCGGCGTTCCCTGCAGGGCAAAGGCCCATACCGCCGCCTTGTCCGGCTCGTGTAAGGAAATCTCAGTAAAGCGGGTATTCGGCTGAAACTCCGGCGCGGTTTTGACAATGGTCACCGCTTCACTGATTTCCGCCGCCGAGAGCGAGTTTAACGGGTGCGGGCGCTTTTCCACCTGGAAGGTCTGATCGAGACCGGACTGGAAGACATCGTTGATAAAGGTATCGGAAACCCAGGCTTTACCTTCCTTCATTACCACAGGCACCTGTAGGTCAAGGGATTTACCGTTGACGATCGCCGTTTTGGCGCCGGGCTTTACTTTGACGTAAGCGCCGTCTTTTATCAGGGTGAACATTTGCGCGTAGTCATCCCACTGCACATCGGCGCCGAATTCCTGCAGCGTTTTATCCAGCGGTACCATGTGGGCTTCGCTACCGTGAGCGAAGACCGGTGATTGCCAGGCGCAAACCACCGCCACGGCCAGCGCCAGCGCGGTTTTACGAGGAGAAAATTTCAAGCCGTTTGCCATTGTGACCTCATCTTATTGTTGTGTTGTCTCTTGCCGCTGCGAATGTCGGCTTTGTCATCCTTAAGCTACCAGCCAGCGGCGCCGGGGCGTTTGTTTGCTTTTGCCAGCTTGTTTGTCAGTTTTGCCAGACGGGCGTAAAAAATGCCTCCGCAGAGGCATTGAGAACGTGCGCTGATTTTTTTGCCGGGTGGCGGCTGACGCCTTACCCGGCCTGGGGTCCGTGCGGCCTGCCGTTAATTTATTCACCATTCTTGCTGGCCCGAGCCCGGGGGTACAGGGGGCGGCGGCGACTGGCCGCCCCCTGTGCGCTCCCTGCGCTATGCCAGGCATAACGCAGACGATTAACCGGGAGCGCAATGTGCGCTGAAGCCACGGATAACATAAAGGACTTCCCGGGGCGAAACCGTTGCAAACCGATTGCAGTATCAATGGCTAAAGGGTCGGCCAACAGAGCGCCAGCGGTCTATTTTTCGCTATCACGCCGGGAAATCTCCCTGTTGACGCGCCACCAGGGTCAGAATGGAATACAGCGCCACCGCCTGCTGGTGCTGATTGAAAATCTCCACCGCCCATTCCACCACGCCGGTGGCTTTCTCATCGGCGCTGCGCTGACGTTTGACCGTTTTCCGCTTACAGGTGAGGCGAACCTGAATGGTGTCGCCCGGTTTGACCGGCTCAATAAAGCGCAGGTTTTCCATGCCGTAGTTGGCGATAACCGGCCCGACGCCGGCATCGACGAACAGCCCGGCCGCGGCGGAGATCAGGAAATAGCCGTGGACCACCCGCTCGCCAAAAATCGACTCGGCGGCGGCGATTTTGTCCATATGCGCGTAGAAATGATCGCCGCTCAGGCAGGCGAAGTTAACGATATCCGCTTCGGTCAGGGTTCGGCGCGGGGTTAATAAGCTGTCGCCAGGCTGAATCTCTTCGAAATATTTGCGGAACGGGTGAATACGGTCTTCGTTCACCTGGGCGCCGCGCACCCACTGTTGACCGATGGTCGCCAGCATCGTTGGGCTGCCCTGGACCGCGGTACGCTGCATATAGTGTTTCACCGAACGCAGCCCGCCAAGCTCTTCTCCGCCGCCAGCGCGGCCGGGGCCGCCGTGCACCAGCTGCGGCAACGGCGAACCGTGGCCGGTTGATTCTGCGGAGGATGCTTCATTCAGTATCTGAATACGGCCATGGGCGCGGGCGGCGCCGAGGATAAACTCACGCGCCAGCTCGCCGCTGGCGGTGACCAGCGTCCCCGCCAGACTGCCGCCGCCGGCGCGCGCCAGCGTCAGCGCATGCTGGCGGTCGCGATACGGCATCAGCGTCGCCACCGGACCAAAAGCTTCAATGGCGTGAACCGCCGGCGTTTCATCCGGCTGTGAGCAGTACAACAGGGTCGGCGGGAAAAATGCGCCGGCCGCGCTGAGGTCCGCCTCTCCACCGAGCAGTACTTCGCAGCCAGCGGCTATCAGCTTATTGACGCTCTCCTGTACGTCCTGACGCTGTTCGCTATTAACCAGGGCCCCCATCTTAACGCCCTCCTGCGCAGGGTCACCGACGGTTACTTTATGCAGGCGGGAGATCAGTGCATCGCTAACCGCATTAATCTGAGCCAGTGGCACAATGATTCTGCGGATAGCGGTACATTTTTGCCCGGCTTTCGCCGTCATCTCGCGGACCACTTCCCGAATAAACAGCGCGAATTCCGGTTGCTCCGGAGTGACGTCTTCGCCTAACACGCAGCAGTTGAGTGAATCTGCTTCCATGGTAAAGGGAATGGATTTGGCTACCAGGTTAGGGTGCGCCCGTAGCTGCTGGCCGGTGGCGGCTGACCCGGTAAAGGTAACCACGTCCTGGCTATCGAGGTGGTCGAGCAGATCGCCCGCGCCGCCGCAAATCAGGCTGATGGCGCCCTCCGGCACCAGGCCGCTGTCGACAATCGCTTTCACCATTGCCTGGGTGAGCTGGGCGGTAGCGGTTGCCGGTTTAATGATAGCCGGCATACCGGCAAGCCACGTGGGCGCCAGTTTTTCCAGCATTCCCCAGCAGGGGAAGTTGAAGGCGTTGATATGGACGGCGACGCCTGATTTTGATGTCAGCACATGACGCGCGGCAAAACCGCCCTGTTTGGAGAGCGGGATGAGCTCGTCTTCCGGCCACAGGATATCGTCCGGTAATTCTTGACTACCGAGCCCGGCATAGGTGAAAAGGGTACCGATACCGCCTTCAATATCCACCCAACTGTCGGCGCGAGTGGCGCCGGTTTGCGCGGAGATGGCGTAGAACTGGTCATTCTGCTCCAGCAGGTGTTTCGCCACCGCTTTCAGCATCGCGCTGCGTTCAATAAAGGTCATCGCCTGCAGGGCTTTACCACCGCGCTCAATCGCGAAGCGGCGCGCCTGCGCCATATCCAGGCCTTCACTGGTCACCTCCCAAAGCGCCGCGCCGGTGATGGCGTGATGGATAGTACGGGCGCGGCCCCGGCCGGTCTGCCAGGCGCCGGATAAGTAGCTGGCTAACTGCTGCATCGCAAATCTCCAAATGTGTTACGTGTGATATCTATAAATAGTTCTTTTATGAATCATAAAATGCAAGCCCGTATTTAATAAATTATTAACATTGTGATCGCGATGGCGTTACGTCTTATGCTTAACTTACTGTATTAATTGTGGTTTACAAAAGGTTTTGCGGAGATTATCACAAAAAGAGCAAACAAAATTTGTGGTTTTATTTAACCAATATGTAACCTTCAATAAACAAAGCGATTCACATAAATGTTTTTGTTGTGAATATCGGAATCATAAAGGTGATGACGTGACAGAAGAACAACGCTTTGACCAGCGCATCGCGCAGGAAACGGCCATCGAACCGCAGGACTGGATGCCGGATGCCTACCGTAAGACCTTGATTCGGCAGATAGGCCAGCACGCGCACTCGGAGATCGTCGGCATGCTGCCGGAAGGCAACTGGATCACCCGCGCGCCGACGCTGCGCCGCAAAGCGATCCTGTTGGCTAAGGTACAGGATGAGGCTGGACACGGGCTGTATCTCTATAGCGCCGCGGAAACCCTTGGCTGCGCCCGGGAAGACCTGTATCAGAAGATGCTCGACGGGCAGATGAAATACTCCTCCATTTTTAACTACCCGACCCTCAGCTGGGCGGATATCGGCGTGATCGGCTGGCTGGTCGATGGCGCGGCCATCGTCAACCAGGTGGCGCTGTGCCGGACCTCCTACGGCCCCTATGCCCGGGCGATGGTCAAAATCTGCAAAGAAGAGAGCTTTCACCAGCGTCAGGGATTTGAAGCCTGCATGGCGCTGGCGCAGGGCAATGACGCGCAGCGGCAGATGCTGCAGGACGCCATTAACCGCTTCTGGTGGCCGGCGCTGATGATGTTTGGCCCCAACGACGACAACTCGCCGAACAGCGCCCGCAGCATGGCGTGGAAAATCAAACTGCACTCCAACGACGAGCTACGTCAGCGCTTCGTCGATAACACCGTGCCGCAGGTAGAGATCCTCGGTATGACCGTCCCGGACCCGGATTTGCAGTTTGATGAAGCCAGCGGCCACTACCGCTTCGGCGAAATCGACTGGCAGGAATTTAACGAGGTGATTAGCGGCCGTGGCATTTGCAATCACGAGCGGCTGGCCGCCAAGCGTAAGGCCTGGGAAGAGGGCGAGTGGGTGCGCGAGGCCGCGCTGGCCCATGCGCAAAAACAGCAGGCCCGCAGCGCGGCATGAGGAGAGACAACATGAGCAAAGTTTACTGGCCGTTATATGAAGTGTTCGTTCGCAGCAAACAGGGGTTATCCCATCGTCACGTCGGCAGTCTGCACGCCGCCGATGATCAAATGGCGCTGGAGAATGCCCGCGATGCCTATACCCGCCGCAGCGAAGGCTGCTCAATTTGGGTGGTGAAGGCCAGCGAAATCGTTGCTTCGCAGCCGGAAGAGCGCGGCGAATTCTTCGACCCGGCGGAAAGCAAAGTCTACCGTCATCCGACTTTCTATACCGTGCCGGATGGCATGGAACATATGTGAGGCGGCGATGAATATCCCTAACCCCGTAGCCACCTACGCCCTGCGGCTTGGCGACAATGGTCTGGTTCTGGCCCAGCGTTTAGGCGCCTGGTGCGGCCATGCTCCCGAGCTCGAGATCGATCTTGCGCTGGCCAACATCGGCCTCGACCTGCTCGGCCAGGCGCGCAATTTTTTAAGCTATGCCGCCGAGCTTAACGGCTGCGGCGACGAAGATACGCTGGCTTTTGGTCGCGATGAGCGCCAGTACAGCAACCTGCTGCTGGTGGAGCAGCCAAACGGCAATTTTGCCGACACCATCGCCCGCCAGTTCTTTATCGATGTCTGGCACGTCGCCCTGTACAGCCGGCTGGTGAACAGCCGCGACGCGCAGCTGGCGGCCATTGCCGCCAAAGGGCTGAAAGAGGTGCGTTACCACCTGCGCTTCAGCCGCGGCTGGCTGGAGCGTCTGGGTAACGGCACCGAGTTATCAAATCGCAAAATGCAGCAGGCGGTCGACAATCTGTGGCGCTTCACCGGCGAACTGTTCCTTGCCGATGAAGTGGAGCTCAGCCTGGTTGAGCAGGGTATTGCGGTTGATCCGCGTGAGCTTCAGGCCGAATGGCAAAGCGCGGTACACACGGCGCTGCTCGACTCCGGCTTACAAATCCCGCAGGAAGCGGCCTTCCGCAGCGGCGGCAAACAGGGGCTGCACAGTGAACATCTCGGCCCGCTGCTGGCGGAGATGCAATATCTGCAGCGTTCGCATCCCGGACTGCAGTGGTAAGTGAGGTGACTATGCAACGTCTTGCCGATATCGCTCCTGCAGAGGTTCGCACCATCTGGGGATTATTAAGCGCGATCCCGGATCCGGAAGTGCCGGTACTCACCATCACCGACCTCGGTATGGTACGCAGCGTCGCGCGCCATGGCGATGGCTGGGTGATTGGCTTTACCCCGACCTATTCGGGCTGTCCGGCGACGGAGCATCTGCTGGGGGAGATCCGCGCGGTCATGAGCGAGCATGGCTTTCAGCCGGTACATATCGTCCTGCAGCTGGATCCGCCGTGGACCACCGACTGGATGAGTCAGGATGCCCGCGAGCGCCTGCGCCAGTACGGCATCAGCCCGCCCCAGGGGCACGCCTGCCATGCGGATATGCCCGCTGAGGTGAGCTGTCCGCGCTGCGGCAGCGCCCATACCTCGCTGATTAGCGAATTCGGTTCCACGGCCTGCAAAGCGCTCTATCGCTGCGACAGCTGCCGGGAACCTTTTGATTACTTTAAATGTATTTGAGGTTGCCATGACGACGTTCCATTCGCTTAAGGTGGCGAGAGTCGAGCCGGAAACCCGCGATGCGGTGACCATCACTTTTGCGATCCCGCAAGCCCTGCAGGCGGAATACTGTTTTCGCCCGGGCCAGCATCTGACGCTAAAAGCCCGTCTGGGCGGCGAAGAACTGCGCCGCTGTTACTCCATTTGTCGCAGCCGCACGCCCGGCGAAATTAGCGTCGCGGTCAAAGCCATCGACGGCGGGCGCTTCTCGCGCTACGCCCAGCACGATATCCAGCAGGGTATGGAGCTGGAGGTGATGGTGCCGCAGGGGCATTTCGGTTATCAACCGCAGGCCGAACGGCAGGGTGAGTATCTGGCGATTGCCGCCGGCTCCGGGATCACGCCGATGATGGCGATCATTAGCGCAACGCTGGCGACCGAGCCGCAAAGCCGCTTTACGCTGATCTACGGCAACCGCAGCAGCCATAGCATGATGTTCCGCCAGGCGCTGGCCGATTTAAAAGACCGCTATCCGCAGCGCCTGCAGGTGATCCACCTGTTTAGCCAGGAGTCGATGGACAGCGATCTGCTCCAGGGGCGCATTGACGGCGACAAACTGCGCCAGCTCGCTGACCATCTGCTGGATTTCAGCCGTTTCGACGAGGCCTTTATCTGCGGGCCGGCGGCGATGATGGACGAGGCGGAAGCGACGTTACGTGAACTTGGCGTAGCGGAGAAATCGATTCATCTCGAACGCTTTAATACCCCAGGCGGCAATGTGAAGCGGGTCGCTGGAGTGCAGGCGGAAGGGCGCACGGTGACCATCCGCCAGGACGGGCGCGATCGGCTTATCGCCCTCAGCGCCGAAGACGACAGCATCCTGGATGCCGCATTGCGTCAGGGCGCCGATCTGCCGTTCGCCTGTAAGGGCGGGGTATGCGCCACCTGTAAATGCAAAGTGCTGCGCGGCGAAGTGGCGATGGCCGCCAATTACAGCCTGGAAGCGGATGAGCTGGCGGCGGGCTACGTGCTGAGCTGCCAGTCGCTGCCGACCAGCGGCGATGTGGTGGTCGACTTTGACGCGCGGGGGATAGCATGAGCGACCTGCTGATCCACCGTCATGGCCGGGTGCTACAGCTAACGCTAAACCGCCCGCAGGCCCGCAACGCGCTGAACAATGCCTTATTAACCCAGATTGCCGAGGCGCTGGAGGCGGCGGCAGTTGATGACAGCGTCGGCGTCTGCGTTATTCGCGGAAACCCGCGTTTTTTCGCCGCCGGGGCTGACCTCAATGAAATGGCGGAAAAAGATCTTCCTGCCACCCTTGATGATATTCGCCCACGGTTATGGGCGCGAATCGATGCCTTTACTAAACCGCTCATCGCTTCGGTCAACGGCTACGCGCTCGGCGCCGGCTGCGAGCTGGCTCTGCTGTGCGACCTGATTGTCGCCGGGGACAACGCCCGCTTTGGCCTGCCGGAAATTACCCTCGGCATAATGCCGGGCGCGGGCGGCACCCAGCGGCTGATCCGCAGCGTTGGCAAGGCGCTGGCCAGCCGGATGGTGCTGAGCGGCGAGAGTATTGACGCCCGCCAGGCGCAGCAGGCCGGGCTGGTCAGTGATATCCATCCGGCGGCGTTAACCGATGAGTATGCCCTGAAACTGGCAACCACCATTGCCCGCCATTCGCCGCTGGCGCTACGGGCGGCAAAACAGTCGCTGCGCCTGTCGCAGGAAGTCAGCCTGCAGGCCGGTCTGCAACAGGAGCGCCAGCTGTTTAGCCTGCTGAGCGCCACCGAGGACCGCCGCGAAGGCATCGACGCCTTCTTACAAAAACGTACCCCGGAATTTAAAGGACGCTAATCGTGGAAGCTTTCATTCTCAGCGCAGTGGAACAGGGCGTCATGACCATTACCCTCAATCGCCCGGACCGCCTCAACAGTTTTAACGATCTGATGCATCACCAGCTGGCGGAATATCTGAAGCAGGCCGAGCGCGATGATGGCGTGCGCTGCCTGCTGATCACCGGCGCCGGCCGCGGTTTTTGCGCCGGCCAGGATTTGAACGACCGCAATGTCGATCCCAGCGGCCCGCCGCCGGATCTCGGCATGTCGGTAGAACGCTTTTACAACCCGTTAGTGCGCCGTCTGGCGGCGCTGCCGAAACCGGTTATCTGCGCGGTTAACGGCGTGGCCGCCGGCGCTGGCGCCACCCTGGCGCTGGTCTGCGATATCGTGCTGGCCGCGCGTTCGGCCAAATTTGTGATGGCGTTCAGCAAGCTCGGCCTGGTGCCGGACTGCGGCGGCAGCTGGTTCCTGCCGCGGGTGGCCGGCCGTGCGCGCGCGATGGGGCTGGCGCTGCTGGGCGACAGCCTCAGCGCGGAACAGGCCGCGCAGTGGGGGATTATCTGGCAACTGGTGGACGATTCAGAACTGGCGGATACCAGTCTGCAACTGGCGCGCCATCTGGCGGCGCAACCGACGTTTGGTCTTGGGCTGATTAAAAAGGCGCTGCTGGCCTCTGAAACCAACAGTCTCGACGCGCAGCTGGACCTGGAGCGCGATTATCAGCGTCTGGCCGGGCGCAGCGATGATTACCGCGAAGGGGTCAGCGCGTTTCTGGCCAAACGGCCACCACAGTTCAGCGGGAAATAGATGATGACGACATCCTTAGCCACCGTGGCGGTGATCGGCAGCGGCACCATGGGGGCCGGCATCGCCGAAGTGGCTGCCGCCGCCGGGCATCCGGTGCGTATTTTTGATATTAACCCTAAGGCTGTAGACCTGGCGATAGAGGGTATCGCCGGGCGTCTGGCGTCACGCGTTGCGCGGGGCAAACTGGCGTCAGAGCAGGCTGATGCGCTGCTGGCGCGCCTGCATCCGGCTCACGATTTAGCCGCACTTGCCGATGCGGATTTAGTAATTGAAGCGGCCTCTGAACGGTTGGAAGTTAAAACGGCGCTGTTCGCGCAGCTGGCGGCGATCTGCGCGCCGTCAACGCTGTTGACTAGTAATACCTCGTCTATTTCGATTACCGCTATCGCCGCCGGGGTCAAAAACCCGGAGCGGGTGGCCGGACTGCATTTTTTTAATCCGGCGCCGGTGATGAAGCTGGTCGAGGTGGTGAGTGGTCTTGCGACCTCCACCGAAGTGGTGGAGCAGCTGTGCCAGTGCGTAAGCGGCTGGGGGAAACAGCCGGTGCGCTGCCGCTCAACGCCCGGTTTTATCGTTAACCGCGTAGCGCGTCCGTTCTACGCTGAGGCCTGGCGGGCGCTGGAAGAGCAGGTCGCCGCCCCGGAGGTTATCGATGCCGCTTTGCGTGACGGCGGCGGCTTCCCGATGGGACCGCTGGCGTTGACGGACCTGATTGGCCAGGACGTCAACTTCGCCGTGACCTGTTCGGTGTTTAACGCCTTCTGGCAGGACCGCCGCTACCTGCCATCGCTCCTCCAGCAAGAGCTGGCGCTGGCCGGGCGACTGGGTAAAAAGAGCGGCCACGGCGTCTATCGCTGGCCCGCTGAGACACTGCCGGACGCGGCGCTGCCGCCGGTAATGATGGGTGCTGAATCCGTTACCGCCAGAAGTGACAACGTCACTGAATTAGACGATGTCTTGCTGCTGGAGACTGAAGGCGAGACCGCCCTGGCGCTGAGTATTAAGCATCACCGCCCGGTGGTGGTGTATGACCTGTGCGCCAGCGATACGGTGGTGCTGGCCGCAGCGGCAACCAACGCGCCTGCGGCCACTGATAAGGCCGTGCATTACTTCCAGCAGCAGGGCAAGAAAGTGCTGCGTATTGCCGATTATCCCGGCCTGCTGGTGTGGCGCACGGTGGCGATGCTGATTAACGAAGCGCTGGATGCGGTGCAAAAAGGCGTCGCCAGCCCGCAGGATGTCGATACCGCGATGCGCCTTGGCGTCAACTATCCGCATGGCCCGCTGGCATGGGGAGAACGCCTTGGCTGGCGGCGGGTGCTGCAACTGCTGGAGAACCTGCAACACCATTATGGCGAGGAGCGCTATCGCCCCAGTTCCCTGCTGCGCCAGAAGGCGCTGATGGAGAAGCACCATGAGCAATGATCCGTGGCGCAACGCGCGCGTGATGTACGAAAAAGATACCTGCGCCAGAAAGATGGGGATCGAACTTATCGAAATGGACGACGGTTTTGCGCAGATGAGTATGACCGTCTCGGCGGACATGCTTAACGGCCATCAAACCTGTCACGGTGGTCAGCTATTTACGCTTGCCGATACCGCTTTCGCCTACGCCTGTAACAGCCAGGGGCTGGCGGCGGTGGCCTCGGCGGCAAGCATTGATTTTCTTCGTCCGGCGTTTGCCGGCGACCGGCTGGTCGCCACCGCCAGAGTCAAACAGCAGGGCAAGCTGACCGGCGTCTACGACATCGAAATTGTTAATCAACAGCAAAAGAATGTGGCCCTGTTCCGCGGCAAATCACACCGCATCGGCGGCACAATCACGGGAGACGTGTAATGCGCGACGCCTTTATTTGTGACGGGATCCGTACGCCGATTGGCCGCTACGGCGGCGCGCTGGCCAGTGTGCGCGCCGACGACCTGGCGGCAATCCCGCTGCGTGAGCTCCTGAGTCGTAATCCTGGGCTCGACCCGGCAGCAATTGATGATGTGATTTTCGGCTGTGCGAATCAGGCCGGGGAAGATAACCGCAACGTGGCGCACATGGCGACGTTGTTGGCCGGTTACCCGCATACCGTGCCGGGCACCACGATTAACCGCCTGTGCGGATCGGGTCTGGATGCCATCGGCTTTGCCGCCAGGGCGATCAAAGCCGGCGATGCCGATCTGCTGATTGCCGGCGGCGTGGAATCGATGTCGCGTGCGCCTTTCGTGATGGGAAAAGCCAGCACGCCGTACCAGCGTCAGGCGGAACTCTTTGATACCACGATTGGCTGGCGTTTTGTGAACCCGCTCATGGCGCAACACTTCGGAACTGACAGCATGCCGGAAACGGCCGAGAATGTAGCTGAATTGTTAAATATCAGCCGGGCCGATCAGGACGCTTTCGCCTGGCGCAGCCAGCAGCGCACGGCGCAGGCCCAGCGCGACGGCATTCTGGCGCAGGAGATTGTGCCGGTGCAGATTGTCGGCCGGAAAGGGGCGGTTAGCGACGTGCGCGAGGACGAGCATCCGCGCCCGGAAACCACGCTTGAGCAGCTGGCGAAACTGAAAGCGCCGTTCCGCCAGGGCGGCGTCATTACTGCGGGCAATGCTTCAGGCGTCAACGATGGCGCCGCGGCGCTGATCATCGCCAGCGAACAGCAGGCCGCTATCCAGGGGCTCACGCCGCGGGCGCGTATCGTGGCGATGGCGACGGCGGGTGTCGAACCGCGCCTGATGGGACTGGGGCCGGTACCGGCGGTGCGTAAAGTGCTGGAGCGGGCGGGACTCAATATTAACGATATGGATCTGATTGAGCTGAATGAGGCCTTCGCCGCCCAGGCGCTGGGGGTGCTCAGACAGCTCGGCGTGCCGGACGATGCGGCGCACGTGAATCCCAACGGCGGCGCCATCGCGTTAGGCCATCCGCTGGGCATGAGCGGCGCGCGGTTAGCGCTGAGCGCCAGCCTTGAGCTGCAACGCCGGGGCGGGCGCTATGCGCTGTGTACGATGTGTATTGGCGTGGGTCAGGGCATTGCCATGATCCTCGAGCGAGTGTGAGCTAATTTACCTGCGAGTACCCTACAATGATAACTACTACAAAATTAGATCCGATTGAAACCGCATCGCGTGACGAACTGCAGGCCCTGCAAACCCAGCGCCTGAAATGGACGCTGAAGCATGCGTACGAAAATGTGCCGATGTATCGCCGCAAATTCGACGCCGCCGGCGTGCACCCTGACGACTTTCGGGAATTAAACGATCTGCAAAAATTCCCCTGCACCACCAAACAGGATCTGCGCGACAACTATCCCTTCGATACCTTCGCGGTGCCGATGGAGCAGGTGGTGCGCATTCACGCCTCTTCCGGCACCACCGGCAAACCGACGGTGGTGGGATATACGCAAAACGATATTGATAACTGGGCCAATATTGTCGCCCGTTCGCTGCGCGCGGCCGGTGGTTCAGCAAAAGATAAAATTCACGTCGCCTACGGCTACGGCCTGTTTACCGGCGGCCTTGGCGCGCACTACGGCGCGGAACGTTTGGGCGCGACGGTGATCCCGATGTCCGGTGGACAGACCGAAAAACAGGCGCAGCTGATCCGCGATTTCCAGCCGGATATGATCATGGTGACGCCGTCCTACTGTCTGAATCTGATTGAAGAGCTGGAGCGCCAGATGGGCGGCGATGCCCGCGGCTGTTCATTGCGGGTCGGCGTCTTTGGCGCTGAGCCGTGGACGCTGGCGATGCGCGCGGAAATCGAGCGCCGGCTGGGGATCACCGCCCTGGATATTTACGGTTTGTCGGAAGTCATGGGACCGGGCGTAGCGATGGAGTGTCTGGAAACCGTTGACGGCCCGACTATCTGGGAAGACCACTTCTTCCCGGAAATCGTCAACCCGGACGACGGTACGCCGCTGGAAGATGGCGAGCATGGTGAGCTGCTGTTTACCACCCTGACCAAAGAAGCGCTGCCGGTGATCCGCTATCGTACCCGCGATCTGACGCGCCTGCTGCCGGGAACCGCGCGGACCATGCGCCGCATGGATCGCATCAGCGGACGCAGCGACGATATGCTGATTATCCGCGGGGTTAACGTCTTCCCCTCGCAGCTGGAAGAGGAGATCCTCAAGTTTGAACACCTGGCGCCGCACTATCAGTTAGAGGTCAATCGCCGCGGTCATCTGGATTCGCTGGCGGTGCGCGTTGAGCTGAAAGAGAGCGGGCTGGCGCTGAGTCATGAACAACGCTGCCAGATTTGCCATCAGTTGCGTCACCGCATTAAGTCGATGGTCGGGATCTCCACCGATATTACTATCGTCAACTGCGGCAGCATTCCGCGCTCGGAAGGGAAAGCCTGTCGGGTATTCGACCTGCGAAAAGCGGTGGTTAGCGGTTAATCCTCTCTCCGGCTGCGCGGCAGGCACCCGGCTGAAGCGTTTGCGCCGTCAGCCGGGGAGTTTCCTGTGCTATGATTCATAAAGGAAAAATATAACACCAGAATGAATCAGATGAGTAAACTCGACGCCTTTATTCAACAAGCGGTGACGGCGATGCCCATCAGCGGCACGTCATTAATTGCCTCGCTGTATGGCGACGCTATATTACAACGCGGTGGGGAAGTGTGGCTGGGCAGCGTCGCGGCGCTGCTGGAAGGATTAGGCTTCGGCGAGCGCTTCGTACGCACCGCGCTGTTTCGCCTCAATAAAGAAGAGTGGCTTGATGTTGTCCGCATCGGCCGACGCAGCTTCTATCGCCTGAGTGATAAAGGGTTGCGCCTGACCCGGCGCGCGGAGCATAAAATTTATCGCGCCAGTGCCCCGGAATGGGACGGTACCTGGCTGCTGCTGCTTTCGGAAGGCCTGGAGAAAAATGTGCTCGCCGACGTTAAAAAGCAGCTGCTGTGGCAGGGGTTTGGCGCGCTGGCGCCGAGCCTGCTGGCCTCGCCGTCGCAAAAGCTGGCCGATGTCCAGTCTCTGCTCCACGAAGCGGGCGTCGCCGAAAACGTCATCTGTTTTGAAGCCCATTCGCCGCTGGCGCTCTCCAGAGCGGCCCTGCGCAGCCGGGTGGAGGAGTGCTGGCATCTCACCGAACAAAATGAGATGTACGAGGCGTTTATCGCCTTGTTCCGACCTCTACTGCCGCTGCTGCGCGATTGCGACCCGTCAGAGTTGACGCCGGATCGCTGTTTCCAGATCCAACTGCTCCTCATCCATTTCTATCGCCGGGTGGTGCTCAAAGACCCGCTGCTGCCGGAAGAGCTCCTGCCGGCGCATTGGGCAGGGCAAACCGCCCGCCAGCTGTGTATCAATATTTATCAACGCGTGAGTCCCGGTGCGCTGGCGTTCGTCAGCGAGAAAGGTGAGAGCTCGGTGGGCGAGCTCCCGGCGCCGGGTCCGCTCTATTATCAGCGCTTTGGCGGTTTGCCGGGCGCATAAGGAGGTTGCATGCCGATATATCAGATTGATGGACTGACGCCGGTGGTGCCGGAGGAGAGTTACGTTCACCCGACCGCGGTGTTGATTGGCGACGTGATCCTCGGCAAAGGGGTCTATGTTGGGCCCAACGCCAGCCTGCGCGGCGACTTCGGGCGCATCGTGGTCAAAGACGGCGCCAATATTCAGGATAACTGCGTGATGCATGGCTTCCCCGGCCAGGATACGGTGGTGGAAGAGGAGGGCCATATCGGCCACGGCGCTATTCTGCACGGCTGCGTGATTGGCCGCAACGCGCTGGTGGGCATGAGCGCGGTGATTATCGATGGGGCGGTCATTGGCGAAAACAGCATTGTCGGCGCTTCGGCCTTTGTCAAAGCCAACGCCGAGATGCCCGCCAACCATCTGATTATCGGCAGCCCGGCAAAAGCGATTCGCACCCTGAGCGAACAGGAGCT
Organism: Klebsiella pneumoniae; assembly: GCF_000742135.1. Taxonomy (GTDB): domain Bacteria; phylum Pseudomonadota; class Gammaproteobacteria; order Enterobacterales; family Enterobacteriaceae; genus Klebsiella; species Klebsiella pneumoniae. Next base: position 2,109,102 of record NZ_KN046818.1, read on the forward strand.
GGCGTGGAAAAAACAAGGTACCCGTGAATACCAGGCGCTGGTGGAACGCTGTAAGCAGACGCTGCACCAGGTGGAGCCATTACGGGAAGTCGAAGCAGGGCGTAAGCGGCTGGCGTTTGATGAAAACCTGCGGCCAAAAGCCGCAACCTGAGGGGTAAAATTATGGCAGAGAAATTATCCGCTCACTGTCACTGCGGTGCGGTGGCGTTTACCGTGGAACTCAGCGACGGCTTCAACACCGTTCGGCGCTGTAACTGCTCATATTGTCGCATGCGTGGGGCGGTCGCGGTCTCTTCGCCGCGTTCAGGAATAGAGGTGGTACGCGGAGGGGATAAGCTCACAGAGTATCGCTTTAATACAGGGGAAGCCGTGCACTTTTTCTGCTCGGTATGCGGGATCTACACCTTTCATCAACGGCGATCAAACCCACAGCAGTATGGGGTGAATGTGGCCTGCATTGACGGCGTTTCGCCTTTCGATTTCCCTTGCGTGGAGGTCAACGACGGCGTGAATCATCCAAAGGATGGCGGCGGAGGCGTGGTGGGGTATTTACGCTACGAGAAAAAGTAAAACTCTCCTCCCGCAGGAAGCGAGAGGAGTGAAATATTAGGCTGCAACCACGCTGTCGATGGCCGCTTTCGCGTCAGACTGCGCTTTGGCCGCGACTTCCGGGCCGTAAGCGATACCTTCGGCGAACACAAAGTTCACGTCGGTGATGCCGATGAAGCCGAGGAAGGTGGACAGGTATGGGGTGACCAGGTCGGTCGGAGTATCTTTATGGATACCGCCGCGGCTGGTAACGACGACCGCGCGTTTACCGGTTACCAGACCTTCCGGCCCTTTCTCGGTGTAGCGGAAGGTGACGCCGGCGCGAGCCACCAGGTCGAAATAGTTTTTCAGCTGCGTCGGGATGTTGAAGTTGTACATCGGCGCAGCGATAACAATCACATCGTTGCCTTTCAGTTCGGCGATCAGCTCGTCGGAAAGGGCCAGCGCTTCCTGCTGACGCGGAGTGAGCGGCGCGTCGCTCGGACGCAGGGCGCCAACCAGTTCGCCATCCAGAACCGGGATCGGATTGGCGGCCAGGTCACGCACGGTGATCTCATCGCCAGGGTGTTTTTCCTGCCATTGTTCAACAAAATAGTCGGAAAGCTGACCAGATTGTGAGTACCCTGCCAGAATACTGGATTTCAGAACTAATACTTTGCTCATGGGTGTTTCCTTTTTTTAATGTGATTGACGGGTCAATGCCCTGGTGCTTGTTGACACTGTATTCACAATCGCGCCACAGAGATAGCGCAATATATCGAATCCTATGTTCAGATTATTTGAACAAGGCACGAATGACACAGATGTGGTACTCTAAGGCAATACTTCAAAAGAGATTTTCCCGGCAGAGCTCTGCCCGATAACGCTATGACAGAACAACAAAAAATCACCTTCCCCCAGCTTTATCAACAGCTCGACGGCCTGATGCTGCGCGACAAAACGCGCTTTGCCCGCCGTCTGCACGGCGTGAAGAAGGTTAAAAATCCTGAATCGCAACAGGCCATTCTGCAGGAGATGGCTCTGGAGATAAGCCAGGCAGCCGGTAAAGTCCTGCTGCGCGAAGCGGCGCGTCCGGCCATCACCTATCCGGAAAACCTGCCGGTTAGCCAGAAAAAACAAGAGATTCTCGAGGCGGTGCGCGACCACCAGGTGGTGATCGTCGCCGGGGAGACCGGTTCGGGTAAAACCACCCAGCTGCCCAAAATCTGCATGGAGCTGGGCCGCGGGCTGAAAGGACTCATCGGCCATACCCAGCCGCGTCGCCTGGCGGCGCGGACCGTCGCCAACCGTATTGCCGAAGAGCTGCAGAGCGAGCCGGGCGGCTGCATCGGCTATAAAGTCCGCTTCAGCGACCACGTCAGCGAAAACACCATGGTTAAGCTGATGACCGACGGTATCCTGCTGGCGGAGATCCAGCAGGATCGTCTATTGATGCAGTACGACACCATCATTATCGATGAGGCGCACGAGCGCAGCCTGAATATTGACTTTCTGCTCGGCTATCTGAAAGAGCTCCTGCCGCGCCGCCCGGACCTGAAAATCATCATTACCTCGGCGACCATCGACCCGGAACGTTTCTCAAAGCATTTCAATAATGCGCCGATTATCGAAGTCTCCGGGCGGACTTACCCGGTGGAAGTGCGCTATCGGCCGATAGTGGAAGAGGCGGACGATACCGAGCGCGATCAGTTACAGGCGATCTTTGATGCGGTTGACGAACTGGGGCGCGAAGGGCCCGGCGATATTCTGATCTTTATGAGCGGTGAGCGGGAAATTCGCGATACCGCCGATGCGCTGAATAAGCTGGATCTGCGCCATACCGAAGTGCTGCCGCTGTACGCCCGCCTGTCCAACAGCGAGCAGAACCGCGTCTTCCAGCCGCACAGCGGACGACGCATCGTGCTGGCGACCAACGTGGCGGAAACCTCGCTGACCGTGCCGGGCATTAAATACGTTATCGATCCCGGTACTGCGCGTATCAGCCGTTACAGCTACCGCACCAAGGTGCAGCGCCTGCCGATCGAGCCGGTTTCCCAGGCGTCCGCCAACCAGCGTAAGGGCCGCTGCGGCCGCGTTTCGGAAGGGATCTGTATTCGTCTTTATTCAGAAGACGATTTCCTGTCGCGCCCGGAGTTTACCGACCCGGAGATTCTGCGCACCAACCTGGCGTCGGTCATCCTGCAGATGACCGCCCTGGGCTTAGGCGATATCGCCGCCTTCCCGTTTGTCGAAGCGCCGGATAAGCGCAATATCCAGGACGGCGTACGCCTGCTGGAAGAGCTGGGCGCCATCACCACCGATGCGCAGGCAACGGCTTATAAACTAACCCCGCTGGGCCGCCAGCTCAGCCAGCTACCGGTGGATCCGCGTCTGGCGCGCATGGTGCTGGAGGCGCAGAAGCACGGCTGCGTGCGGGAAGCGATGATCATCACCTCCGCGCTGTCGATCCAGGACCCGCGCGAGCGGCCGATGGACAAACAGCAGGCCTCTGACGAAAAACATCGCCGCTTCCACGATAAAGAGTCCGATTTCCTCGCCTTCGTCAATCTGTGGAACTACCTCGGCGAGCAGCAGAAGGCGCTGTCGTCGAATCAGTTCCGCCGCCAGTGCCGGGTCGATTTTCTTAACTATCTGCGCGTGCGCGAGTGGCAGGACATCTACACCCAGCTGCGCCAGGTGGTGAAAGAGCTTGGCCTGCCGATCAACAGTGAGCCGGCGGGATATCGCGAGATCCATACTGCGTTGCTGACCGGTCTGCTGTCGCACATCGGCATGAAGGATGCCGATAAACAGGAGTATACCGGCGCCCGTAATGCGCGGTTCTCTATCTTCCCCGGCTCCGGTCTATTCAAGAAGCCGCCGAAGTGGACGATGGTGGCCGAGCTGGTCGAGACCAGCCGCCTGTGGGGGCGTATTGCCGCGCGCATTGAGCCGGAGTGGGTGGAGCCGGTAGCGCAGCACCTGATCAAGCGCTCATACAGTGAGCCGCACTGGGAGCGGTCGCAGGGCGCGGTGATGGCGACGGAAAAGGTCACCGTTTACGGCCTGCCGATCGTTGGCGCGCGTAAGGTCAACTACAGCCAGATCGACCCGGCGCTGTGCCGCGAACTGTTTATCCGCCACGCGCTGGTGGAGGGCGACTGGCAGACGCGTCACGCCTTCTTCCGCGATAACCTGAAGCTGCGCGCGGAAATCGAAGAGCTGGAGCATAAGTCGCGCCGTCGCGACATCCTGGTTGATGACGAGACGCTGTTCGAGTTTTACGACCAGCGCATTAGCCACGATGTCATCTCCGCTCGCCACTTTGATAAGTGGTGGAAGCAGGCCAGCCGCGAAACGCCAGACTTGCTCAATTTTGAAAAGAGCATGCTGATTAAAGAGGGGGCGGAGCATGTCAGTAAACTGGACTACCCGAATTTCTGGCATCAGGGCAATCTTAAACTGCGTCTTAGCTATCAGTTTGAACCTGGCGCCGATGCCGATGGCGTAACGGTGCATATTCCGCTGCCGCTGCTCAACCAGGTGGAGGAGGCCGGATTTGAATGGCAGATCCCTGGTCTGCGTCGCGAGCTCATTATCGCGCTGATAAAATCGCTGCCGAAGCCGGTACGGCGCAATTTCGTCCCGGCTCCCAACTATGCGGAAGCGTTTCTTGGCCGGGCGGCGCCGCTTGAGCTGCCGCTGCTCGATTCGCTGGAGCGCGAGCTGCGTAAGATGACCGGCGTGACCATCGACCGCGAAGCCTGGCAGTGGGATCAGGTGCCCGATCACCTGAAAATCACCTTCCGGGTGGTGGATGATAACAACAAGAAGCTGCAGGAAGGGCGCTCGCTGCAGGCGTTGAAAGACGCCCTGAAGGGCAAAGTGCAGGAGACGCTGTCGGCGGTCGCTGATGACGGTATTGAGCAGAGCGGGCTGCATATCTGGAGCTTTGGCACCCTGGCGGAAAGTTACGAACAGAAGCGCGGTAACTATAAGGTGAAAGCCTGGCCGGCGCTGGTGGACGAGCGCGACAGCGTGGCCATCAAGCTGTTTGATAATCCACAGGAACAGCAGCAGGCCATGTGGCGCGGTCTGCGTCGCCTGCTGCTGCTCAACATCCCGTCGCCGATTAAGTATCTGCACGAGAAATTACCGAATAAAGCCAAGCTTGGGCTCTACTTTAACCCGTACGGCAAAGTGCTGGATCTGATTGACGATTGCATCTCCTGCGGCGTTGATAAGCTTATCGACGAGGCGGGCGGTCCGGTGTGGACGGAAGAGGGCTTTAGTCAGCTGCACGATAAAGTGCGAGCCGAGCTCAACGACACGGTGGTGGAGATCGCTAAACAGGTCGAGCAGATCCTCACCGCGGTGTTCAATATCAACAAACGGCTGAAAGGCCGGGTGGATATGACCATGGCGCTGGGGCTGTCGGATATCAAAGCGCAGATGGCGGGTCTGGTGTATCGCGGCTTTGTCACCGGCAACGGTTTCCGCCGTCTTGGCGATACGCTGCGCTATCTGCAGGCGATTGAAAAGCGTCTGGAGAAGATGGCTATCGATCCGCATCGCGATCGGGCGCAGATGCTTAAGGTGGAGAGCGTGCAGCAGGCGTGGCAGCAGTGGCTGAATAAGCTACCGCCGAACCGCCGTGAGGACGACGATGTCCGGGAGATCCGCTGGATGATCGAGGAGCTGCGGGTCAGCTTCTTCGCCCAGCAGCTGGGCACCCCGTATCCTATCTCGGACAAGCGAGTGTTGCAGGCGATGGAGCAAATTACCCCATAGCCTGGCTGGTTGTCCCCGGTGGCGCTGCGCTTACCGGGGCTACTGGTCAGGCGTCCACGCTTAAGCGTTTACCCACGCCAGAGTAAAGCCGTCCCAGCCTTTAGTGCCCACGGTTTGCAGCGCCGTTGCCGTCAACCGTGGCTCGGCGCCCATCATCTCAATGAACTGACGCACACCCTGAACGCGCTCGTCGGCGCTCTGTGGGTTGACCACTTCGCCGTCGCGTACCACGTTATCGCCAATAATTAAGGTTCCTGGGCGGGAATAACGTAGCGCCCAGCGCAGATAATGGGGGTTATTCGGCTTATCGGCATCGATGAAGATCAGATCGAAAGCGGGACATTCGCCAAGCGACTCCAGGGACTGTAGCGCGGGTCCCTCCCGTAGCGTGACCCGCTGGTCAACGCCCGCCAGCTGCAGATTCTCCCGCGCCACCTGGGCATGATGCGCGTCGGCCTCCAGGGTGAGGAGTTGGCCGTCTGCAGGAAGCTCGCGCGCCATCCAGATGGTGCTATAGCCGCCGAGGGTGCCGATCTCCAGTATCCGCTTAGCCTGGGTTAGCCGTACCAGCAGGGCGAGAAACTGACCCTGATTGGCGGCGACATCGTGTGCCGGGAGCCCGGCACGATGGTTGTTTTCCAGTACCCGATCGAGTACAGGATCGCCGGGAATTAAGGCCTTAATCAAATAATTGTCTACTGCCGACCACTGTTGTTGCATATGACGCTTCCCCATTTAGCTCCCTGATGAGTCAGACCAGCCGCCTCCCAGCGCCCGGTACAGATCGATCTGCGCCAGCAGCAGGTTGTTCTTCACCTGCACCACGCTAAGCTGGGTGGAGAACAGCGTTCGCTGGGCATCAAGCACATCCAGATAAGAAGAGTAGCCGTTACGGTAGCGGTTTTGTGCAATACGTAAGGTTTCCTGGGCAACGGTCTCTTGTTCCTGAAGCTCGGATAACTGTTCGCCATAGCGACTGATGGCGTCCAGGCTGTCATTGACCTCTTTGAACGCGCTGCGCACCGTTTTCTCATAGCTATAGAGCGCCTGGTTGCGCTGGGCCATGGAGACGTCCACCTGGGCATTTAACGCCTGGCGGTTTAGCAGCGGCGCCAGAATACTGCCGCCAAGACTCCACAGCCGCAGCGGGTTATCCAGCAGATCCGGCAGCGTCCGGTCCTGCAGGCTGCCGGTAGCGGTCAGGTTAATAGAGGGCAGCAGCTGCGCCTGCGACGAGGTCAGCGTGGCGTCGGCGGCCACCAGCTGGCGCTCGGCCTGAGCGATGTCCGGACGGCGGTTGAGCAAGGTGGACGGCAGCTGCGACGGCAGACGCAGCGGGGTAAGCTGGGCGAACTCGCCGCGTTTTACCGCGCCAGGGTTATCGCCGAGCAGCACGCTGAGCGCATTTTCCTGCTGCGCAATCTGGTGCTGTAGCGGCGGGATCTGCGCCCGCGTTGACCGCAGCTCCGAATCCGCCTGCATCAGCTCAAGGCGTGAAGTATACCCGGTTTCAAACTGACGTTTGGCCAGGCGCCACGCGTCTTCCCTTGATGTTAGCGTCTGCTGGGTCACCCGCAGCTGCTCATCCAGCGACAGCAGCGTGACGTAGCCAACGGCCACCGAGCTGGCGACGCTCAAATTGGCGGCGGCGGCGGCGGCTTTCTGCGCCTCAAGGCTGGCCCCGGCGGCGTTGGCCGCGCTGCGGTTCGCTCCCCAGATATCGACATCATAGCTGGCGGTCAGGCCGCCCTTATACAGTGTGCTGTGGATCGGCAGGCCGGTGGCGGCGGACTGCGTCCGGGCGCGGGTGCCGGTGAGGCTGGCGTCCAGTGACGGAAACAGGCTGCTGTCGGCGGCGTAAGCGCGCGCCTGATACTCATTCACCCGCTCGCGGGCGATCAGCACATCGCTGTTATAGCGCAGCGCCTGGTCGACATACTGATTGAGGGTACTGTCATGAAAATTGCGCCACCATACGCCCTCCACCGGGCTGGCCGGGCCAACGTCGGCCCGCCAGGCGGCAGGAATGGTCAGGGTCGGCTGCGCGCGTTGCACATCGGCGGATTGACAGCCGACCAGCGCCAGAACGATAGCAAGGGCGACCGGGCGGATCATGGTTGTTTCTCCGCACGGGTATCAATAGTCACCTGCACCGACATCCCCGGCCGCAGGCGTTCGCTGTTGTTTTGCCCGTCGTTGACCGTAATACGCACCGGGATGCGCTGGGCGATCTTGACGAAATTGCCGGTGGCGTTGTCCGGAGAGATGGCGCTGAACTCCACCCCGGTCGCCGGGGAGATACTCTGCACCTTGCCGTGGAAGGTCTCGCCGTTGAGCGCGTCTACGGTGAAGGTGACCGGCTGGCCAACGCGTACTTCGGCCAGCTGGGTCTCTTTGAGGTTGGCAATCACCCAGTGCTGCGGCGGAACCAGCGAGGTCAGATGGGTTCCGGCGCTGACATAGGCGCCAAGACGCACCGAGATCTGCCCCAGCTGGCCGCCGGTGGGGGCGATAATCTGGGTATTCTGCAGGTCGATCTGCGCCAGCTCAAGCGCCGCTTTGGCGCTGGCCACGTCGGCCTCCAGCGAATCGCGATTGACGATGGTCGATTCACGGTCCTGGCGCGACATCTCCAGCGCCGCTTTCGCCTGCTCAATATCCGCCGCCCCTTGCGCCGCGCTGGCCCGCGCCGAATCACGTTCGCGGATCGACAGCGAACCGTCGGCGGTTAACTGCTGGATGCGTTTTAAATCGGCCTGGATTTTCAGATTCTGCGCGCGGGCGTTTTGCAGCGCGGCTTCATTCTTGGCGATCGTCGCCTCGGCGCTTTTGCGCTGTTGCAGGTTATTGCGCAGCGCGGCCTCTTTCATCGCCAGGGTAGCCTGGGCCTGATGCACCCGCTGTTTATAGATGCGATCGTCTATCTGGAACAGCACCTCGCCCGGCTGGACAATCGCGAAATCTTTGACGTTGACGGCGGTGATATAGCCGTTGACCTGCGGGCTAATAAAGGTGGTCTGCCCGCGCACATAGGCGTTGTCGGTAAACTGGCTATGGCGAGTGAACGGCGGCAGTTGCCAGGCGTAGAGGATCACCAGCACGCCGACGAGGCCTATCGCCGCGGCAGTAAAAATGGAAACCACGCGAATATTATTCCGGGTGTTGGCCTGTTGTTTGGCCGCATCCTGCTGACTCATAACGACTCCAGAGATGAAATGATGATAATTATTTGCTGCCGGTAGCGCGTTGCAACGCGATACGGGCAGTCAGTCGTAAGCGAATTAAGCGCCAGAAAACCCACACTAGTGTCCCGGCGGAGATCGCCGCCGTCAGCAGATAGGTATCATTCCAGGCGAGAATATTGGCCTGCAACGTCGCGGCGTTTTGCAGCAGGGTGGTGGCCTGAACGTTGAGCAGCGTACTGTCGCCAATCTGGCTCTGATACATCTGGCTGTACTGCTGCAGCCGCTCGACGATCAGCGGGTTCAGGGTGGTTATCTGGTCCGCCAGCTGGCTGGAGTGGAATTTCTCACGCCAGGTCTGGAAGGTGCCGAGGATCGCCGAGCCGAGCAGCCCGCCAATGTTCTGGCTCATGCCGAACAGCACCGAGAAGCTGACCAGGTTGCGCGGGTCGGCAAACACGCCGCCAATCCCGGCGAGCATCGCCGGGGCCAGAAAGAAGGCGCTGCCGAAGCCGAGTAAAAACTGGCTGAACATTAATTGTTCCGGACGGGTGAGGGCGTTGGACTGGCTGTCGAGCAGCGAGGCTATCATGATCAGCGCCAGCGCGGTGGCGGTCGGCCAGTAGAGCTTCTGCGGGTTGAGCGTCAGACAGCTGGCAATGATCCCGCACAGAATACCGGCGAAAATCGACCACGCGAGGTTAGTCATCTGTTCGTTTTGCAGGCCAACGTACTGCAGCCAGCCGATGACCCCGGTGTTCTGCTCCGCCAGCACGATGCGGAACAACAGCATAATCAGGCCCAGACGCACGATGCTGCCGCTGGAGAGCCATTTGGTATTGAGCAGGGGGTTGCTGCGGTTATGCTCGAAGGTAATCGCAGCGACGATCAGTATTACCGCCGCCGCCAGCGCCCAGCCGATCCACGGCGCTTCAAACCACCACTCGAGCCGCCCCAGCGACAGCACGGCGCACACCAGCGCCATGCCGGGCGCCAGCAGAAAGAAGGTAATGAAATCCTTTTTTTCAAACACTTTTTTACGATCGCTTGGCGGCAGTTTTAGCGCGATGACGCAGGCCAGCGACACCAGCGCCAGGCCCAGTTCAAAGAAGTAGATACCGCGCCATTCATCGGTCTGCAGCAGTTCGGTGGAAAAGAGGCGCGCCAGGGGAATGGCCAGCGACGAGCCGGTGATGCCGATAGTCAGCCCTTTCAGGCGATGGCGCGCAGGCCAGGCCTGTACCTGGTAGTAAATCCCCAGCGAGCTGAGCGCCGCGGCCACCATGCCATGGGCGGCGCGAACCATCATCGCTGAGCTGAGATCGTTGACGAAGAGGTGGAAAAAGGTGACCAGCACATAGAGCACCAGAAAGCCTTCGGTGAAAGCGCGCAGGCCAAACTGCTGGCGGAATTTCACCAGCAGCAGGTTGATGGAGACGTTGGTCATCACGTATACCGCCGGCAGCCAGGCGATTTCTGTCGACCAGGCGGCGAAGGTACCCTGCAGCAGCTGCAGGTTGGCGGTGACCACTGCGTTGCCCAGCGCGCCGGTGAGACATACCAGCAGACCGACCACGCCGTAGGCAAGGCGTTTCGCCGGACTGTGCAGCGGCGTCGACGGCGAACCGAGCAGAGCCGGTTTTTCATGCGGCGCCCAGTCATGCGGGGCGTAGGGGTTATCCTGGCGACGGGGCATTATTTCTTCTCCACTTCGCGCAACAGCTTTTCCAGCACCCGTTGGGTTTGCTCCTGCTCCTGTGGGGTAATCGCCGTCAGGATCTCTTCGCGCAGATCGTCAGCCACCGTTTTGACCTGTTCATAGAGGGCCTTCCCTTTGTCGGTGACCACCAGCAGTCGCTTACGTTTGTCGCTAGCGGTGGTGATGCGCTCAACCAGTCCGAGGGCGACCAGACGATGGATCAACGGCACAATGGTCGGGCTCTCCACCCCCAGCTCCTGCGCCAGTTCGCTTTGCGACAGCGGCTGCTGGTGGCGGGCGATGGACGCTACCGCCACCCAGCTGGCCTGGCTGAGACCGAGATTTTTCAGCCGACGATTGACCGCCAGCCGCCAGTGGTGCGCGGTGAGGTATAAAAGATGAGAGAAGGTAAGCTGTCGATTGTCCATAGGTCGTCTGTCAATATCGTTAGAGCTCTAACGATTTTATGCCGGATAACCGCCGGAGTTCAAGATGAAAGATAGAAATTGGTTAACGGTATGTACGTTAATTGTAGTTAATCTTCCGGCCGCGATCCGTGTCGTGCGGTCTGCTGACCGAGGATATTTTTATTCAGCGCCATCACCCAGGCGATAAAGGCCCGCAGGGGGGCGGGAATATGTTTCCGGCTTGGGTAGTAGACGCAGAAATGGTCGGCAGGATAGCGGTAGTCGGGTAACAAATGGACCAGGCTGCCCGCGCTCAGCTGCTGCGTCACCAGCGACTGATAGACAAAGGCGATGCCTAATCCGCTCTCCGCGGCCTGGATCATTGCGCTATCGGCATCGACGACCAGATCGCCTTTAACCGCGACCTCGCTAAGCTCGCCGCTGGGGCCAATAAACTCCCAGCGGTACTTCTCACCATCAGGAAAACAGCGGTTAATGCAGCGGAAATTAACTAATGACTGCGGGGTGTCGGGCTCTCCGGCTTCGCGTATATAGTCCGGGCTGGCCACCGGGATCAGCGATAGATTCTCGCCAAAGGGGATGGCAATCATCTCTTTGGGCACATCCTGCGAATAGCGAATGCCGGCGTCAAAACCGGACTCGATAATATTGATTTTCCGATCGGTGGCATACAGTTCGAGCGTCACATTGGGACAGGCGTTTTTAAAGGCGATAAAATAGTCTTGAAAAAACAGGTCAATAACAATGCGCGGTAAATTAACTTTCACCACGCCTTCCGGAGTCAGACGGTGATAATTCAGACTGTCCACCACCCGGCGATAATCATTGACCACCGGCGTTATATTATTAAGAAATTCCTCACCCACTGCGGTTAATGACAAACTGCGCGTTGAGCGATTTAGCAGGCGCACGCCTAACTTTTCTTCCAGATGATTAATAGCGACGGTAAGGGCCGGTGGGGAAAGGTTTAACGCTTTAGCGGCCTGACGAAAACTGCCATGTTTCACTATGAGTATTAATATTTCTATTTGTTGCAGATCGGGCAAGGTTTTCATTGTTAATTTCCAGCTAACACCGCGTTCGGAATAGATTAATTGTTATCAATATGAAAGGGAAGTATATATTTAATGCCATTCAGCAATTAAGGAAAATAAGATGAAAACACGTTATCTTGGAAAAGAGAAGTTTCAGGTTTCCGCATTAGGTCTCGGATGTATGGGGATGAGTTTTGCCTATGGCGGCGCTGAAACGTCGCAGGCGATAAATACGATCCATGCCGCCATGGACATGGGCGTGACCTTCCTGGATACCGCCGAAGTATATGGTCCTTTCGATAATGAAGTTCTGGTCGGAAAAGCGATTAAAGGTTTTCGCGATAAGGTGCAGATTGCCACCAAATTTGGATTTCGTATTTTGCCGACCGGCCAGGGTCTGGAGCGGATGGCCGGCGTTGACAGCCGTCCGGCACATATTCGCGAATCAGTGGAAGGGTCGCTGAAGCGACTGAATGTCGAGACCATCGATCTGCTCTATCAGCACCGCGTCGATCCCGCGGTACCGGTGGAAGAGGTGGTGGGCACTATGGCCGATCTGGTTAAAGAGGGTAAAATTCGCCATATCGGTCTGTCGGAAGTATCTGCTCAGACGCTGCGCCGGGCCTGCAAGGTACATCCGATCGCTGCCGTGCAGACGGAATATTCGCTATGGAGCCGCGAGCCGGAGGCCGGTATTCTCCACACCTGCCGCGAGCTGGGGGTCGGCTTTGTGCCATACAGCCCGCTTGGCCGCGGCTTCCTGACGGGGACAATTACCGATCCCGGCGTTTTGGCAGCGGATGATTTCCGCCGCCATCTGCCGCGCTTCCAGGCCGAAACCATGCGCAAAAACCAGCTGCTGCTTGAGCGCCTTCAGCAGGTGGCCACCCGCTATGACGCGACCCTTGCGCAGATTGCCCTTGCCTGGGTGATGAGCAAAGGCGAGGATATCGTGCCTATCCCGGGGGCGAGGAAAATTGCTCACCTGCGCGACAATGCCGGCGCCGCGAATATTACCCTCGCGCCGGAGGACATCCTCACCATCGAACATATTTTCACTGCCGACAACGTCACTGGCTTACGCTATACCCAGGGCGACTTTGATTTAATCGAAAAATAATCCCCTACCGGCAGCGGATGGTTATTACTTGCGTGACGTTGTCACCTTTGCCGAACAACTCCTCGTCAGATAGCGCACATCCTCGGCGGTTAACGGCGCGGCAAAGAAAAAAAGGGGCGGCGCAAGGCCACCCCTGATGCGGTTGCTGATGGGGATCAGCCCGGGTAGATGCCGCGGTCTTTACGCGCCATCAGGATGCGCTCGCAGGCCACGATATAGGCGGCGGTGCGCAGCGTACACTCTTTCTCGGCGGCTTTATCCCAGACGTGCACGATAGCGTCGGTCATAATGCGGTCCATCTTGGCGTTGATCTCCTCTTCACTCCAGAAGAAGCTGGCCATGTCCTGTACCCACTCAAAGTAGCTGACGGTCACCCCGCCGGCGTTGCAGATAACGTCCGGCACCACGATCACGCCGCGCTCGGCCAGCACGTCGTCCGCTTCCGGATAGGTTGGGCCGTTGGCCCCTTCCAGGACCAGTTTGCAGGTCAGCTTCTCAGCGCGCTCGCGGGTGATTTGCCCTTCCAGCGCCGCCGGGATCAGGATGTCCATCGGGGTGGTCCAGAAGGCGTCTTTATCGATCTCCTGGGCGCCCGGGAAACCGGCAATCTGCTTTTTCTCCGCCTGCCAGGCGGTGAGGGCGGCCATATCGATTCCGCCTTCGTTATACAGGGTCGCGGTATGATCCTGAATAACCACGATACGAGCGCCGACGCCAGCGAACAGGCGGGCCGCTTCGCTACCGACGTTACCAAAGCCCTGCAGCGCCACTTTGGCGCCTTCAATTTCGATACCGGCGCGACGGGCAACTTCCCGGCCGGTGACAAACACGCCGCGTCCGGTGGCTTTTTCACGACCGAGGGAGCCGCCGAGGTGGATCGGTTTGCCGGTGACCACGCCGGTGATGGTGGTGCCATGGTTCATGGAGTAGGTGTCCATCATCCATGCCATCACTTTGCCATTGGTGCCGACGTCCGGCGCCGGAATATCTTTCTGCGGCCCGATAATAATGCCGATTTCGCTGGTGTAGCGGCGGGTCAGACGCTCCAGTTCACCTTCCGACAAGGAGAAGGGGTCGACGCGGATGCCGCCTTTGGCCCCGCCGTAAGGAATATTGACCGCGGCGCACTTAATGGTCATCCAGGCAGAAAGTGCCATGACTTCGTTAAGATCGACATCTGGATGGTAGCGAACACCACCTTTACCCGGTCCGCGCGACAGATTGTGCTGAACGCGATAGCCCTCGAAGTGGCGGATGGTGCCGTCGTCCATTTGCACAGGAATGTCGACGATCAGCGCGCGCTTCGGATGGCGCAGGGTTTCCACCCAGTAGGCAAGATCGCCGAGATAAGGCGCGACGCGGTCGATCTGGCGCAGGTAGGTGGTCCATGGAGATGTACTACTTTCAGATGCGTAAGATAACTTTTCCATAAGAGTCCTGTTTCTCAGTGTTATTTATGTCGTGTAAAACCGTGGAATAGCTACAGCAGTAAACTCTGTGCAATGAATGGTATCACCAATTTTATAAAGCGGTATTTGACGGCAATTCCGATTTTTATATTTTTGTTAGATTTTTTATTTTTTAAGTGAATAACTACGCACGTCAACCACCCGCAAACTGTGCATTTTAATTCACTTTTTATTCACTTAAGTGCATAAGAAAATATTTTTTCTATGTTTTTCATTATCTTGATGATCTTCAAAAAGTGAATAAATTGCTTTTGCCCGTATTGATAATCTTGTTGTTCACAGGCCAGCATTAGCCCACACAACAACATGGCATTAACCATGAATTAACAATTACCCGTAAAAAGAATAGGGCTTTATTTTTCTGTGGTGAGTATTTTTACCATCGCAGCGGGCGCGCTCGTGCCCAAAATAAGCCGAGGGGCAGGGTTGATGTCGATTGTCCAACGCGACGGGAGCGTTTTCCGTCGTCTTACGTTCCGGAGATAAATTATGTCAGGCAGTATGACTCGCGAAGATTTTGACGCTTACCTGGTTCCCTGTTTTGCCCCCGCGCCGTTTATTCCGGTCAGAGCTGCGGGCTCCCGCGTCTGGGACCAGCAGGGGAAAGAGTATATCGATATGGCGGGCGGCATCGCAGTGAACGCCCTGGGCCATGCTCACCCGGCGCTGGCTCAGGCCCTGCAGGATCAACTGGCGAAACTGTGGCATATCGGCAATGGCTATACCAACGAGCCGGTGCTGCAGCTGGCGAAAACCCTCGTGCAGTCGACCTTTGCCGACAAGGTGTTTTTCTGCAACTCCGGCGCCGAAGCCAACGAGGCGGCCCTTAAGCTGGCGCGGAAATATGCCCACGATAAGTTTGGCGGTGAAAAAAGCGAACTCATCGCCTTCAACCACGCCTTCCACGGCCGCACGCTGTTCACCGTCTCCGTTGGCGGCCAGCCGAAATATTCCAGCGATTATGCTCCGCTGCCGCAGGGCATTACCCATCTGCCCTATAACGATATCGAGGCGGTCACCGCGGCGATCTCCTCGCGCACCTGCGCGGTGATCGTCGAGCCGATTATCGGCGAAGGCGGGGTGATCCCGGCGGACCCGGCGTTCCTGCAGGCGCTGCGTACCCTCTGCGATCGCCATCATGCCACCCTGATATTCGATGAGGTGCAGACCGGCGCCGGGCGTACCGGCCATCTCTACGCCTACCAGCATTACAACGTCGTCCCGGACATTCTCACCAGCGCCAAAGGGCTGGGGGGCGGCTTCCCGATCGGCGCGATGCTGGCGAAAGAGGCCTGGGCGCAGGTCTTCCAGCCAGGCACTCATGGCACCACCTTCGGCGGCAACCCGCTGGCGGCAACCGTCGCTAACGCCGTGCTGGCCCATCTCGATGCGCCGCTGCTGGCGGGCGTTGGCGAGCGCCATGCGCTGATCGTTGACCAGTTGAATGCGATCTCTGCCCGTTACGATGCGTTCAGCGCCGTGCGCGGCACCGGTCTGCTGATCGGCGCTGAGCTGGCGGGGCCGCTGCGCGGCAAGGCCAAAACGTTGACCAACCTGGCGGCGGAAGAGGGGCTGATCGCCCTGATTGCCGGCCCGGACGTGCTGCGCTTCGCGCCGGCGCTCAATATCCCGCTGGCGGATATTGCGGAAGCCTTCGTGCGCCTTGATCGCGCCGTTGCCCGCTTAACCCGCTAACCGGGAGGACGGCCTGTGATGCTATTTCGTCCCGTACGGGAAAACGATCTCGACGACATCGTCCGCCTCGCCGCGCGGGCGGGGGTCGGCATGACCTCTTTACCGCATGACGTCGGGCGCCTGGCGGCCCGGATCCGGCGCAGTATCGAGACCTTCGCCGGCGAACTGCCGCGCAGCCAGCAGGGTTTCCTGTTTGTGCTGGAGGACACCGCGCTGGCGCGGGTGGTGGGGGTGAGCGCCATTGAGGTCGCAGTGGGCCTGGACGAGCCGTTTTACAATTTTCGCATTCAGAAAACGGTGCGCGCCTCGAAAGCGCTGGGAGTCTATAAGCCCCAGGAGCTGCTTAATCTCAGCTATGACCACACCGGGCACAGCGAACTGTGTACGCTGTTTCTCGACCCGGCGTATCAGCGCAACCGCAATGGTCTGCTGCTCTCCAAGGCGCGCTTTTTATTTATCGCCGCCTTTCGCGAGTGGTTCTCCCCGCACCTGTTTGCCGAACTGCGCGGCTGCAGCGATGAGCAGGGACAGTCGCCGTTCTGGGATGCGCTGGGCCATCATTTCTTCGACATCCCGTTCGCCGATGCCGACCGGCTGACCGGCACCGGCATGAAAACCTTTATTGCCGAACTGATGCCGGCGTACCCGATCTATATCTCACTGCTGCCGGAAGCGGCCCGCGGGGTCATCGGTCAGGTGCATCCCAATACCGCCCCGGCGCGGGCGATCCTCGAGAAAGAGGGTTTCAGCTGGCGCGGCTCGGTGGATATTTTCGATGCCGGTCCGGTGCTGGAGGCGGACACCGATCAGATCCGCGCCGTGCGCGACAGCCAGCGCCTGCCTGTCCGGCAGCTGATGGGCGACCTGCCGGCGCCGACCCTCGTCGCCAACGGTCAATTCGACAACTTTCGGGCGCTGCTGGTGGCCCACGAAGAGCAGGTCTCGCTTGACAGCGCCGCGCTGGACGCGCTGCAGGTCAGTGAAACCGACCGCGTTTATACGGTAACCCTGAATCCAGAGGACAACAGATCATGGCGGTAAAAGCACAGTTTATAGCCGGGCAGTGGCTGCCAGGCAGCGGCGCAACGATGAGCAAACTGGCCCCGGAGGATCAGTCGCTGCTGTGGCAGGCGGCCAGCGCGGGGGCTGACGACGTCCAGGCGGCCTGCGCCGCGGCGCGCGCGGCGTTTTATCCCTGGTCGCACCGGCCGCTGGCCGAGCGTATTGATGTCGTACAGCGTTTTGCCGCGCTGCTGGAGACGCATAAAGAGGCGCTGGCGACCCTGATTTCCCGCGAGACCAGCAAGCCGCTGTGGGAGACCCGCGCCGAAGTGCAGGCGATGATCGGCAAGGCCGCGATCTCCATCGAAGCCTATCACCAGCGGACGGGCTTTCATGAGTCGACGCTGCCGGACGGTAAAGCGCTGCTGCGCCACAAACCGCACGGCGTGATGGCGGTCTTTGGCCCCTACAACTTCCCGGGCCACCTGCCCAACGGACATATCATTCCGGCGCTGATCGCCGGGAACACCATTGTGTTTAAACCCAGCGAGCTGACGCCGGCTACCGCTGAAATGACCGTCCAGCTGTGGCAGCAGGCGGGCATCCCCGACGGGGCGATCAACCTGCTGCAGGGCGGAAAAGCCACCGGCCAGGCGCTGCTGGAAAATCGTGATATCGACGGCGTGCTGTTCACCGGCAGCGCGGCGGCCGGTTTCCACTTCCATCGCTACTTCGGCGGCCAGCCGGAGAAGATGCTGGCCCTCGAGATGGGCGGCAACAACGCACTGATCGTCGCCGACGCGGCCGATATCGATGCGGCGCTGCATGTGATTATCCAGTCGGCGTTTATCTCTGCCGGGCAGCGCTGCACCTGCGCGCGCCGGCTGCTCGTGCCGCGCGGCGAGCAGGGGGATGCGCTGCTGCAGCGGCTGGTAGAGGCCAGCGCGCAGATCCGCGCCGGCAAGTGGGATGATCAGCCGGCGCCGTTTATGGGCGGGGTGATCTCTCTCGACGCTGCGCAGAACATGCTGGCGGCGCAGCAAAAACTGGAGGGGCTCGGCGGCAAGGTGCTGCTGCGCATGCGCCAGCCTGACCCGCGCTCCACGGTGCTGACCCCGGGGATCGTCGACGTCACCGGTATTGAGGTGCCGGATGAAGAGTACTTTGGCCCGCTGCTGACGATTATCCGTTACGACGGCTTCCCGGAGGCGATTCGCCTCGCCAATCAGACCCGCTATGGCCTGGCCGTCGGGCTGATCTCCAGCGATGCGGCGCAGTTTGATCAGCTGGCGGACGAGGCGCGAGCCGGGATCGTCAACTGGAACAAGCCGCTGACCGGCGCATCGAGTAAAGCGCCGTTTGGCGGGGTGGGCGCCTCCGGCAACCATCGCGCGGCAGCGTGGTACGCCGCCGACTACTGTGCCTGGCCGATGGCCTCTCTGGTCAGCGATACGCTGACGCTTCCGGCGACGGTATCGCCGGGCCTGCCATTCTGATAACGGATCCTGTGAGGACATATGTCTGGTTTTGAAGCAAACTTTGATGGCCTGGTCGGCCCGACGCACCACTACGCCGGACTCTCCGTCGGCAATGAAGCCTCGCAAAATAACCGCGATGGTCTCTCTAACCCTAAAAAGGCGGCGCTGCAGGGGCTGTATAAAATGAAAGCCCTGGCCGATCGCGGCTTCGTGCAGGGCATTCTGCCGCCGCAGCCGCGGCCGAATCTGCGTCTGCTGCGCGAAGTGGGTTTCCAGGGCAGCGATGAGCAGGTTATCCGGCAGGCGGCCCACGCGGCGCCGCAGCTGCTCTCCGCCTTCAGCTCCGCCTCGTCGATGTGGACCGCCAACGCGGCGACTGTCTCACCGTCGGCGGACAGCGCCGATGGCAAAGTCCATTTCACCGTCGCCAACCTGAACAATAAGCTGCACCGTATGCAGGAGGCACCCACCACCTCGGCGATCCTTGGCGCCACGTTCGCCGATCCGCGCTACTTTGCCCACCATGCGGCGCTGCCGCAGCATGGCGACCTCGGCGATGAAGGGGCGGCCAACCACAACCGCTTCTGCCGGGAATATGACCGGCAGGGAGTGCAGTTTTTCGTCTATGGTCGACGCGCCAGCGGCGGTATCGCCCCGGTGAAGTATCCGGCGCGGCAGACCCTCGAGGCCAGCGAAGCGGTGGCCCGCCTGCATCAGCTGGATCCGCGCTACACGGTGTTTGCCCAGCAGGCGCCGCAGGCTATCGATCGCGGCGTGTTTCATAACGACGTCATCGCGGTCAGCAATCGCCATGTGCTGTTCCACCATCAGCAGGCGTTTGTCGATCAGGCTACAGTGCTGGCCACGCTGCGGGCTAAAAGCGACAGTCTGGATATCCCGTTCACCAGCGTGGAAGTGCCGGACGAGCGGGTTTCGCTCGACGACGCCGTGGCCTCTTACCTGTTCAACAGCCAGCTGCTGAGCAAACCAGACGGCAAGATGCTGATCGTGGTGCCGGAGGAGTGCCGCCAGCGGGAAAACGTCTGGCGCTATCTCAGCGATCTCGCCGCCGATAGCGCATCGCCGATCGATGAAGTGGCGGTCTTTGACCTGCGGGAAAGCATGCGCAACGGCGGCGGCCCGGCCTGTCTGCGGCTGCGGGTGGTGCTCAACGAGGCGGAGCGCCAGGCGGTCAACGCCCATAGCCTGATGAACGACGAACGTTATCAGCAGCTGACGGCATGGGTGGAAAAACACTATCGCGACCGGCTGCATGCCCGCGATCTGGCGGACCCGCAGCTGCTGCGCGAGGTTTATCAGGCGCTGGATGAGCTGACGCAGATCCTGCGCCTGGGCGCGGTCTATGATTTTCAGCGTTAAGGAGCGGCAGATGGAGCACCTGGTTAACGATTTACTGCACTGCCGCCTGCAGGCGTGGACCTTTCCGGCGGGCATCGAGGCCCGCTGGCTGGGCGAGGGCATTTTACAGCTGCTGCCGACGGCGCCGTGGCGCCAGGCGACGATCCTCTCCGCCGGCGTGCATGGCAATGAGACCGCGCCGATTGAACTGCTGCTGCAGCTAACCCACGATCTGAGCCAGGGGCGGCAGCCGCTCACGCAGGCGCTGCTGATCGTCTTTGGTAATCTGCCGGCGATCCGCGCCGCGCGCCGCTATCTGCATAACGACCTGAATCGCCTGTTCGGCGGCCGCCATCTGGCGGTCACCCCGGGAAATGAGTCGCGGCGGGCTTTTGCGCTGGAGCAGGCGGTGCAGGCTTTTTATCGCGCCGCCGATGCGGCGGGGCCGGTCAACCGTGGTCATCTCGATATGCACACCGCCATTCGCGGATCGTTGTATCGCCAGTTTGCGCTGCTCCCGGCCCACGCCGGGGATTTTTCGCCCGATTTCTATCAGCTGCTGCAGGCCAGCGGGATGGACGCCGTCGTGCGCCATACCGAAGCGGGCGGCACCTTCACCCATTTCACCTGCGAAAAGTTCGCCGCGCAAAGCGCCACCCTGGAGCTGGGGAAAGCGATGCCGTTCGGCGCCAACGATCTCAGCCTGTTCGCCGCCGCCGACGCGGCGATCCGGGCCTGGATCGCTGATGCGCCGCTGCCGCCGCGCGACAAAGCGCCGGTGGACTACTTCCTGGTCGAGGAGAGCATCATCAAGCGCGAGGGGGAATTTACGCTTAATCTCGCGGCAGACGTTGAAAACTTCACCGCGCTCCCGGCAGGGTATGAGATCGCCCGCCAGGCAGAGAAACGTTGGGTGGTGCAGGCCCGGGCCCCCTATATCCTCTTTCCCAACGCCGGGGTCGCCACCGGCCAGCGCGCCGGGCTGTTGCTCCGCGCCGCTGACCTTCGTCTCCCGCAACCAGCCTGAGGAAACACCATGACTGAACATCAACATCAGGCGTCACCTGCCGCCGGAGGTGAAGGCGCGTCACAGCTTAAGCGCGGGCTCAGCGCCCGCCATATCCAGGTGATTGCCCTCGGCGGCGCCATCGGCACCGGGCTGTTTATGGGGGCGGGGCGCAACATCGCCGTCGCCGGCACCTCGATCCTGGTTATCTATGTGCTGGTCGGGTTCTTTACCTATATGGTGATGCGGGCGATGGGCGAGCTGCTGCTCACCCGCCATGACTACCGCTCGTTTGCCGACTTTGTCGGCGAGTATCTCGGGCCGCAGGCCAGCTTTTACCTCGGCTGGACCTACTGGCTAAGCTGGGTGGTGACCTGTATCGCCGACGTAGTGGTCTGCGGGAGCTATATGCAGTACTGGTTCCCGGAACTGTCGGCGTGGATGCCGGCCCTCAGCATGCTGGCGATTCTGTTCCTGCTTAATCTGCTGTCGGTGAAAATGTTTGGCGAGGCGGAGTTCTGGTTCGCCCTGATCAAGGTGATCACCATTATCGCCCTGATCGGCACCGGCGGCTGGATGATTGCCACCGGCTGGACCTCCCCGGACGGCGTGACGGCCTCCCTCAGCCATCTCACCGACCCGACGGCCTTTATGCCCCACGGCATCACCGGCTTTTTCGCCGGCTTCCAGATAGCGATCTTCTCCTTTACCGGCATTGAGCTGCTGGGCACCATGACGGCGGAGACCCGCGATCCGCAGCGCATTTTGCCCAAGGCGATCAATGCTCTGCCGCTGCGGATTATCATCTTCTATCTGCTGTCGATGGTGGTGATCATCGCTGTCGCCTCGTGGCCGGGGGTGTCGGCGGAGACCAGCCCCTTCGTGACGCTGTTCGCCAAGGCCGGGCTGCCTGCCGCCGCGGCGGTGATTAACTTTGTGGCGCTGACCTCGGCGATGTCCTCGGCCAACAGCGGGGTCTTCTCCAGCACCCGCATGCTGTACGGCCTGTCGGTGGAGAAGCATGCGCACTGGCAGTTTCGTATCCTGTCGCGCAGTACCCGCATTCCGGTGCGCAGCCTGCTGTTCTCCTGCTTCTGCATGCTGATCGGCACGCTGTTGCTGTTTCTGGTGCCGAACGTGATGACCCTGTTCACCATCGTCTCGACCCTGGCGGCGATTATGGTGGTGTTCAGCTGGGGGATGATCCTCGTGGCCTATCTGGTTTACCGCCGTCAGCGTCCGGACCTGCACGCCGGGTCGATCTTTAAGATGCCCGCCGGGGTGGTGATGAGCTGGGTGAGCCTGCTGTTCTTCGCGTTCGCTATCTTCATCATGATCTTTGACCCGGACACGCTGCTGGCGCTGTTGGCTTCTCCGCTGTGGTTTATCGCGCTGTGGGGCTTCTGGAAGCTGAAGCAGCGGCGCGAGGGGCAGCTTCAGCTGGACAACCAGAGCGCCTGACACCCGCCGGCCCTGGCGGCCGGCTAAGCAGGGGGGGAAAACTTGACGCCTGTTTCGGCCCGGTGGCGGCTGGCGCCTTACCGGGCCCATGCTTACCGGACTTGGGATAAGCGGTATCCCCCGCAGCGCGATCCCCCCAGGCCCGCGCACGCGCAGCGCCGCCGGGCGGGATAGTCGACTCCGTAGTAGCCCTGGCGGGCTGCGGTCAGGCGCTTTCCGCCCGGGAGGGGGCCGTGCCCAGCGCGGACTTCATCCGGCTGGCGCAGAATATCGCCAGGAGCGAAATCGCCACCGTAATGCCCAGATAAATGGCCACCGGCCGCCAGTCACCGTCATATTTTGCCAGCAGACCGGTGGCGATAAGCGGCGCGGTGCCCCCGGCCAGCGCGGCGCCCAGCTGGTAGCCGAGGGTGATCCCGGTATAGCGCACATTGGCGCTGAAAATCTCAGAGCACAGGGTGCCGAGCACCGCGGTTACCGGCGCCCACAGGATGCCGAAGGCAACGATCGTCGCCAGCATGATGCCCCAGCCGGTGCCGGTGTCGAGCAGCAGGAACCACGGGACGATAAACAGCCCCAGCAGCACCACGCTCAGGGTGTACATCTTTTGCCGACCCACCTTGTCTGACAGCAGCCCCATCAGCGGGATCATCACGGTGGCCACCAGCGCGCCCAGGGTCACGGATTCCAGCGCCTGCGACTTCTGATAGCTCAGGGTGGTGGTGGCGTAGCTGACTACAAAGGTGGAGAAGATTTAGAAGGGGGCGGTCTCCACCACTTTCAGGCCGGCGGCGATCAGCACTTCCCGCCAGTGGTGCATGAGCGTATCGCGCAGCGGGGCCTTCGCCACCTGGCCGGATTTTTTCACCTGCTTAAAGGCGGGCGTTTCGTCGATATCTTTACGGATCCACAGGCCGAGAAAAACGAGGACGGAGCTGAGCAGGAACGGTATGCGCCAGCCCCAGGCGAGAAACTGCGCCTCATCGAACAGCGTCATCAGCGAGACGATAAATGTCGCCATCAACATGCCGATGGTCACCCCGGCCTGGGGAATGCTGCCGAAAAAGCCTTTCCGCTTTTCCGGCGCGTATTCATAGGCCAGCAGCAGCGCGCCGCCCCATTCGCCGCCGATACCCATGCCCTGAATAATGCGCAGGATAATCAGCAGGGCCGGCGCCCAGAGGCCCACCATCTCGTAGGTGGGCAGCAGGCCGATCGCCACCGTGGCGCTCCCCATCAGCGACAGGGTCAGCACCAGCGTCTTCTTGCGGCCGATGCGATCGCCGATATGGGCGAAAATCACGCCGCCGATGGGGCGGATAAAAAACGTCAGCGAGAAGGAGAGCCAGGAGAGGATCAGGCCGATAACCGGGTCGACCATCGGAAAGAAGATTTTGTTGAACACCAGCGCGGCGGCGGTGCCATAGAGAAAATAATCGAACCATTCGATGGCGCTGCCTGTCAGGCTCGCGATCAGTACCTTCTTGTTTTTCTGCAGAATGGATGCAGTGTTGTCTTGTGGATTGCTCATTACGAAACGTTCTCCCGCCACGGTAGATAGGTCAGGTGTCACTCTGTACGAGCAGGGTGCAACCTGATGTGAAAAGGTTGTGTAATTGTTAAGCAACTTAGGGTTGAAGGTTACAATTGGCAAGTTTATGGCTGGCAAACTGGGCGTTATGGCGCGGTTTGAACTGGTATAACCGCGACGCTATTTTTTATTTTCCACCTGATTTTGCTGTTTTTTGTTATTTTCATAGTGAGTTGTTCAGGTGCAACCCGCCTGTTTTTAGATGTTTCTTGTTATTTCAAAATGGTTACAAATCGACGCCGCTATGCCTCCCGGCAGGCGGCGTTTATGATAGCGAAAGCATCCTCTCCGCTCGTCTGAGAGAGGATTAAGGAGACAGAATGGCAGAACAATTTCCTCCGCTGTCGGCAGCGACGCTGGCGGCGGCTAACCAGGTCGGCGCCTGGCTGGCGCAGGACGATCTGGCGACGCTGCCCGCGCTGCCGCAGGTGGACGTGGTAGTGCTGGCCGGCAACGCCGTGATCCCAACCATCGACGCCGCCTGCCGTCTGGCGGCGGCGCAGGCGGTCCCGCTGCTGATCAGCGGCGGCGTGGGACATTCTACGGGCTATCTCTACGAGGCGGTGCGCCAGGATCCCCGTTACCGTACGTTGCCGGTGGATGGCCGCCCGGAAGCGCATGTTCTGGCCGACATTGCTCATGACTACTGGCACATCCCCCATTCGCGGCTGGTGGTGGAGGACCAGTCAACCAACTGCGGTGAGAACGCCCGTTTTACCCGGACCACGCTGGAGAGCCGGGGGCTCGCCCATCGTCGCGGGATCGTCATTCAGGACCCGACTATGCAGCGGCGAACCATGGCTACCTTCGCCCGCGTCTGGCAGGGGGCGACGACGCCGCCGCAGTGGTTGAGCTTTCCCGGCTGCTCGCCGGTGCTGGAGCAGACCGATGGCCAACTGGGGTTCGCGGGCGGCGGAGCGGGGCTCTGGCCGGTCACCCGCTACCTGGGGCTGCTGCTGGGCGAGCTGCCGCGCCTGCAGGATACCCCTGAAGGGTACGGTCCGCGGGGAAAAGACTTCATCAGCCATGTCACCTTCCCGCCGGAGATCCTCGACGCCTGGCGACAGCTGCGGGAGGACGCCCAGCTTGCCGGGGCGCTGCAGGCCCGCACCCTCGGCTGAAAAATGCCCGTTTACGGCAGATTCGTCGCAAACGGGCAATTTGTGTTATTAAAATGTAACCTCAAGCGGGCATTTTTGGCCCGTTTTTATGAATCAGCTCACAGAACTGCGTCAATGTGCTGCCGAACAGCGGCTTATCCGCCCGATATTTAACAAAAAAATCACCTGTTAAATACAAATGCACCACAGGAGCAGCCATGACAGCACCCGTTCAACACCCGATGTATATTGATGGCCAGTTCGTTTCCGGTCGCGGCGACGGCTGGATCGACGTGCTTAACCCGGCGACCGAAGCGCTGCTGTCGCGGATCCCGGACGGGACTGCCGAAGAGGCGCGGCTGGCGATTGACGCCGCCGAGCGCGCCCAGCCCGGCTGGGAAGCGCTGCCGGCCATTGAGCGCGCGGGCTGGCTGCGCAAAATTGCCGCCGGTATCCGCCAGCGTGCCGACGAGATCGCCGGGCTGATCGTGGCTGAAGGCGGCAAGATCCAGCAGCTGGCGGCGGTGGAGGTTGCGTTCACCGCGGACTATCTCGACTATATGGCAGAATGGGCGCGCCGTTACGAAGGCGAGATCGTGCAGAGCGATCGCCCGGGGGAGAATATCCTTGTCTTTAAACGCGCGCTGGGGGTGACCACCGGGATCCTGCCGTGGAACTTCCCATTCTTTCTTATCGCCCGCAAGCTGGCGCCGGCCCTGATCACTGGAAATACCATCGTCATTAAGCCCAGCGAATTTACGCCCAATAATGCCATCGCCTTTGCCGAGATTGTCCATCAGGTTGGGTTGCCGAAAGGGGTCTTTAACCTTGTGCTTGGCCGCGGAGAAACCGTTGGCCAGGAGCTGGCCGGCAATCCGAAGGTGGCGATGGTCAGCATGACCGGCAGCGTGGCGGCGGGAGAAAAAATTATGGCCGCTGCGGCGAAAAATATCACCAAAGTGTGCCTCGAGCTCGGCGGCAAAGCGCCTGCCATTGTAATGGACGATGCGGATCTGGAGCTGGCGGTGAAAGCGGTAGTGGACTCGCGGGTGATTAACACCGGGCAGGTGTGTAACTGCGTCGAGCGGGTCTATGTTCAGAAGGGAATATACGACCGCTTCGTCAACCGCCTCGGTGAGGCGATGAAGGCCGTGCAGTTTGGCGACCCGGCGACGCGAGATGACATCGCGATGGGGCCGCTGATCAACGCGGCGGCGCGGGACCAGGTGGCGGGCAAAGTGGCGAAGGCGGTGGCGCAGGGGGCGCGGGTGGCGCTGGGCGGTCAGCCGCTGGAGGGCAAAGGCTATTTTTATCCGCCGACCCTGCTGCTGGATGTACGTCAGGAGATGGACATTATCCATGAGGAAACCTTCGGTCCGGTGCTGCCGGTGGTGGCCTTTTCGACCCTCGATGAGGCGCTGGCGATGGCCAATGACAGCGATTATGGCCTGACCTCCTCAATCTATACCCGCGATCTGAACGTGGCGATGAAAGCGATTAAGGGACTGAAGTTTGGCGAAACCTATATCAACCGTGAGAACTTTGAGGCGATGCAGGGGTTCCACGCCGGCTGGCGTAAGTCGGGGATCGGCGGCGCAGATGGCCGCCACGGCCTGAATGAGTACCAGCAGACCCAGGTGGTCTATCTGCAGGCCTGAGGCACTCCACACAGAACCGGCGGACAGCGCAGGCTGTCCGCCGTTCACTTAGCGGGCAAATTTCTCCAGCACGCGGATCAGTTGGGTGACAAAGCCGTATTCGTTATCGTACCAGGCGACGGTTTTCACCAGCTGTACGCCGCCGGCCTCCACAATCTCCAGCTGGGTAGCATCGTAGATCGAACCGAAATGGCTGCCGATGATATCGGAAGAGACGATCTCCTCTTCGGTGTAACCAAAGGATTCGTTACCCTCGGCCGCCTGCCTCATCGCCTGATTGACCTCATCCGCAGTCACCTTTTTCTCCAGCACCGATACCAGCTCCGTCACTGAGCCGGTTTTGGTCGGTACGCGCTGGGCATGGCCTTTCAGCTTACCGCTCAGGGCAGGGATCACCAGGCCAATGGCTTTTGCCGCGCCGGTAGTGTGCGGGATAACGTTTTCCGCCGCCGCCCTGGAGGCGCGCAGATCTTTTCCGCGCGGCCCGTCCACCAGCGACTGGGTGCCGGTATAGGCGTGGATGGTGGTCATGGTGCCTACGGTGATGCCGAAGGCATCCTGCAGAACTTTGGCCATCGGCGCCAGGCAGTTGGTGGTGCAGGAGGCCACGGAGATGATGGTGTCATCCGGGGTCAGGGTGTCATCGTTGACGTTGTAGACGATGGTTTTCATCTCGCCGGCGGGGGCGGAAATCAGCACTTTGCGCGCGCCGGCCTGGAGATGGGCTTGCGATTTCTCGGCCGAGGTGTAGAACCCGGTACACTCCACAATCACCTCGGCGCCTGCCGCCTGCCATGGAATATGCTGCGCCTCTTTTTCGGCATACACCGTAATGGTTTTGCCGTTGACGATCAGCGCATCTTCGGTAAAGTCGACGCTCCACGGGAAGGGGCCGTAGTTTGAATCATGCTTCAACAGGTAGGCCAGCACCTTTGGCGAAGTGAGGTCGTTGATAGCCACCACTTCCAGGCTGCTGTCGACTTCTAATAAACGACGTAACACCAGACGTCCGATACGACCAAATCCATTAATCCCAAGTTTACTCATGGATATTCTCCGGTTGGTAAAACGACTCGATGTGATGAAACTCCTCCAGGCTTAGCCCTGTCCCCCTGATTGGTCAACTGACAATCTGTGCGCTTTGCCAGGGCCTGCGGGCCGGAGAGGGGAAAAGTGAATGTTTTCCCGGTCTTTTTTGCCCGTGACGGCAGGGAATGATTTTTGTTACCAGAGATGAGGGGGCTGCCTGCTGGCGAAACGACGAAAAGCGTCTATGCTTAACTATTGAATAGCTTAGTAAAAAATTGACGTTAGACGAAGGGAGAGGTTATGGGATTCTGGAGAATCGTTTTCACTATCATTCTGCCGCCGCTGGGTGTGCTGCTGGGAAAAGGCTTCGGCTGGGCGTTTATTCTCAATATCATTTTGACCCTGCTGGGCTATATTCCTGGCCTGATCCACGCCTTTTGGGTGCAGACCCGCGATTAAAGGCTGACCCTCGCCGCCTCCCCCTGAGACCTGTTCAGGGGGGCATCAGGCACTCTTTATATAACAGCGTATTATCCTTCGACCAGTAGTGCCGGGTCTCCTCTTCCAGATCGACGATCCACTTAAACACCCCGGCGCTGGCGAGATCCCGGCAGTACTGTTCAAAGTTAATGGCCCGGGCAAAGTGGCGGATAACGGCGGCCCTGGTCAGACAATGGCTGGCCTCAGCGCGAACGCGCAGCAGCCCGCGGGCGCTTTTTACCGAGACCACCTCGTCGTTTGCCATTACGAAATTCATATTGCCGGTGGAAACAAAATAGATGTAGTAGGAGACCTGATGCCGACGCAGTTCATTGGCGAAGGTGGCATAGTCGGCGTCAGAACGCGCTTGCTCAAAAAAATGACCCAGCCTGACCAGCAGTTCCATTTCGATCCTTATCGTGTCGCTGTGTGCGGCTTTGGCCGATAGCGGCAGAAACCATTCACTAAATAACTTATTCGCATTTTAATAATATAGGCGCGTTATATTAATGGTGATTGCGTAACTGGAACACGGTTTCAAGTGTTACAATCTATTGCAATCGTTTGGCTACCTGGTCAGCGATGCGTAAGCGAACGGCGAGGCGGGAACGAGGAGACAAGCGCCGGCGGGGAAGGCCGCCGGCGGGAAAACGGCGCTACTTCTGGATCAAATAGCGAATGGTTGGGCCATCCTGTTGAATATCCAGCACCGTGTAGCCGTGGTTCCTTGCATCAAGCGGAATGTTATTGATCGACTGCGGACAGTCGCTGACCACTTCGAGGATCTCGCCTTTTTGCAGGGAAGGCATTGCCTCCAGGGTAGCGACCGCCGGATACGGGCAGGGTTCGCCGACCATATCCAGGCGATAATCAGGGATGATGTTTTTCATGCGCTCTCCTTCACGGTCCGGACCGCCGCCTGGCGGCGGAAAAAATGTCTCTCCCAGACGATCACCAGCAGCAGGGCGATCAGCAGCAGTAGATAGGTGGCCAGTAGTCCGCCAAAGGGACCGAAGGCGTTCAGCAGGTTGACTTTCTGCCAGTGGGTGGCGAGCGGGGCGGCGATATCGTCCCAGCACCAGGCGAGCAGCGTTGAGCCGATGACGTTGCCCAGCCCAACCCACCAGTAGTGAACCTGGCCCTCCACCGCCCGGTACATCCAGCCGGTCTCACAGCCGCCGGCCAGCACGATGCCAAAGCCAAATAGTAGCCCGCCAATCGCCGCATTAGGACCGGCCCACATAATTTTCGGCGCCATCCCCAATTGCACATAGCTGAAGATACCGATGGCGCTCGCCGCCATGCCGAAGATAATCGCCTTCGCCATCACCGTCCGGCCGGTGATCCACATATCGCGAAAGGCGGAGGTAAAGCAGATCTGCGCGCGCTCGATAAGCAGACCAAAGCCAATACCGAACAGCATCGCCAGGCCGAGCGCCGGGTGGTCTGCGGCGGTGAGCAGGCCCCAGCCGATCATGGCGAAAAAGACCACCATCCCCAGGCGGAAACGGCGGCGCGCCTGCTGCGGTTTTTGGGTTAACGGCGAGGCGGTGGACACCTTTTGTATTTTTACCGGGATGCGAAAAAGGGGCAGCAGCGTGAAGCGGGCGCCAAACCAGGAGCCGATGGCGGTGGCGATGGCAAACAGCCAGGCGTGCAGGGAGAACTGCGGAATGCCGGTGAAGAAGGCCGCCAGGTTGCAGCCCATCGCCAGCCGTGCGCCGAACCCGGCGATGATGCCGCCCGCCACGGCCTGCGCAATGCGGATCCGGCTGCGTGGCAGGCGCAGTTTGACGTTATTCGCCCACAGCGCGGCGGCCAGGCAGCCGCCGAACATGCCGATGATCATCCTGCCATCGATGCGGGTCAGCGGCGACCCTTCGAGATGTATCAGCTGGTAATAGCCCCACTGTTCGCTGTGGACGCCCAGCAGCTGCAGCAGCTGACCACCCCAGCGGGTGAATTCGCCGGTCACCGCCCAGAAGGTGCCGGTGATGCCAAAATAGTAGGTAGAGAGAATGCCCGCGGCAATGACCGCCGGGACAGGAGACCAGAACCGGATAAGCCAGGCCTGTTTGAAGGATTGCCATGTCATAAAAATGCCTCTGAACTCAGAAGGTATTAACGGTCGATGACCGACCAAAGGGGGCAAATAGTACCCGCCTTAGCGCCTGCTTTCTCTGTTTTGGATCAAGGCCCTACGCTTGCGTCAGCACGGCAACCAGCGCCAGCAGCGCGGGCAGCGCCTGAATATAGAGAATTTTGCGGCTGGCGGTCAGCGCGCCGAAAATCCCGGCGGCCAGCACGCAGGCCAGGAAAAAGATAACCACCTGCACCCCCGGCGCCCCCAGCCACAGCCCCCATGCCAGGCCGGCGGCCAGAAAGCCGTTATACAAGCCCTGGTTGGCCGCCAGCACCCGGGTCTGCCGGGCGAAATCGGCGCTGAGGTTAAAGGCCCGGCGCCCGGCGGGGGCTTCCCAGAGAAACATCTCCAGCACCAGGATGGCGAGATGAATAATAGCGACCAGCGCAACGAGGAGAGTGGCTAACACAGCGGTCCTTAACGATTAGGGGAATGTTTCTCCAGTATAACCGCAGGCGCTCACCAGGCTAGAGGGCGACTGCTATAGTGCAGATAGCGTCATATTTTCCCGCCGCGAAGAGCGTCGGTTTATCTGATTGCCCTTTGGTTTAGCTAAGCGGTGCTAGCATGCCGGGTTCTTTTTACGGGTATGGCATAGGTTACTGAATGGTAAATAAATTATGGATTTTGTTATCAGCGCTACTAATGGTTGCCATGCCGTCGGCGCAGGCCGGGGAATTAAACCTCTATTCGATGAATACCGGTTCCTATGTCTATCATATGACGGGTAACCACGGACAATATAACGAACATTTCAATAACAACTTTTTCTCGGTGGAGCGCAAGTTTTCTCAGGATTCAAAATACAGCGTGCTGGTCGGAACGATGAAAAACAGCTTTGACGATCGTTGCCTGACCCTCGGCGTGCGCCGCGACTGGCTGAAAAACGATACCGGCTGGGTACTGAAAGGGGTGTATGCCTATACCGGGGAATTTTTCTTTGATGCCTTCAGCCACTGTGGGGATTCCGGCACCTACCGCACCGCCAAAAAAATCACCGGCATCGGTTTTTCGCCCTACCTCTATCATGGCCTGCAATATAATTTCACCGATTATTTCGGTGTGGAAGGCGGCATTATTGTGCCGGCGATCTTTGTGATGAGTGTTCAGTGGAGCTTTCGCTAGACGCTTTATTTCCCGGGAAAAGAGCAGGCCACCACAGGTGGCCTGATACTAACGACCTGGCGGCAGGAATTAATGGAAGCCGAGACGGATCAGATCCAACGGGCAGAAGCGGCCCTCGCAGCCGTCGATTTCAACGCAGTCCGCCCGGCGCAGCTGCTCAGCGGTTTTCCCCTCGCCATGGATAGCTTTAATCACGCCCGTCGTCCCGTTACCGGCGATCATTACCATGCTGCCGGTAGCAATAGCGTTACGATTACGGTCATAGGTTTTCATGGTCTCCTCCTCAATAAACCTGGGTGAAAGCAATGATTAAGCGCGCAAATTAATACCGCTTTCTGCCTAAAAAAGTTTTGAGGATAATCAAATTTATTTTAATAACCGCCTGAGCATAAAGGCAAGAAGACCTTCTGTTCGCCTCCATCGCATCGCCTGCGCGGCGAGGGGATGAAGCGTGATACTGGCCGTCATATGTCAGCCAGGTTACTGTTTTATGACCAGATTATTAACCTTGCCAGCCCGCGGAAAATAGCGAAAGATGACAATATTCGGGCATCAACGGTGCCAGTGCCTGTCCTGAGGGAGCCATGAGTCAAGACGTCACCGCGAAGATGTTAAAGCCCGATTTTGATAGTGAAGTTTCCGGCCTGGTGCATGGCTATTTGTTTCATGAACAGCGCCCCCCGCAGCCGATCGCCTCTGGCGAGGTATGCGCCCGCTATCAGGCGCTCGCCGATGACAAGGCGTTTATCTGGTTACACCTGAATATTAATCATGCCACCGCCGAGAAATGGTTAACCAGCCACTTTCCGGTGGCCGATTTTTTCTTCGAGGAGATCCGCAGCGGCTCGCACACCACCCGCATTGAGCGACAGGGGGAAAATCTGTTCGCTGTGCTTAACGATGTGCTGTTTCGTCCGCAGGATACCAGCGCGGAAACCGCCACGCTGTGGCTCTACTGTAGCCCCAGGCTGGTGGTGACGGCGCGCTTCAAACCGTTGCGGTTTATCGAATGGATGCTGCCGCGCTTGCAGACGCTCAGGGTGAACACGTCTACTGAGCTGCTGGCCTTTCTGCTGGAGGAGCAGGAGGAGGTGCTGGAGCAGGTCGTCCGCCAGGCCAGCCGCCATGTTGACCTTATTGAAGAGCGTCTTCTGAGCAATCACGTGCAGCGCAACCGGGCCGATCTGGCGCGGCTACGGCGGATGCTTTTACGCTTCCAGCGGCTGCTGGCGCCGGAGCCGGCGGCGATGTTCCGGCTGCTTAACCGGCCGCCGGCGTGGATGGATCGCGCGGTGGTGCAGGCGTTTCGTCAGTTCACCGAAGAGTTTAGCGTGGTGCTTAACGATCTGTCGGGCCTGATCGAGCGCATCAGTCTGCTGCAGGAGGAGATTGGCGCCCGCCAGCTGGAGCAGAGCAATCGCACCCTCTATACCCTGACGGTGATCACCGTCCTCGCGCTGCCGATTAACATCGTCGCCGGTTTCTTCGGCATGAACGTCGGTGGGATCCCGCTGGCAAGCAACCACCACGGGTTTATCCTGCTGGTGGTGATTGTCGCTGTCTTTACCCTCGGCGCCGGTTACCTGGCGTTTCGCCGGCGCGATGACCTGTAGATTGCGCGTCGAATCAGCTGAGGCTGCGCAGGGCGGCAATCAGTCCTTCGACACCGCGTTCCAGCTTCTCGCGCGGGCAGCCGACGTTGAGTCGCAGAAAGCCGTTGCCCTCAGCACCATAGGTATAACCCGGCATAATCGCCACCTTCTGTTCGGCGATCAGCGCCTGCTGTAGCGCGCGATCGTCAACGTTGAGCGGGCCCAGGTCGATCCATGCCAGGTAGGTGGCCTCCGGCGGCTGCCAGCAGAGCGCGGGGAAGGCGTTGTTGAGCGTGTCGGCGACATAGCGCATATTCGCCTGCAGGTAGTCGCGCAGGGCATCGAGCCAGGGAGCCCCGTCGCGGTAGGCGGCGATATGGGCGACCAGCGCCGGCACGGAAGGGGAAGAGAGCCCGTCGCGACCCTTTAGCGTCTGCAGGTAGCTGTCGCGCTCGTTCTCTTCCGGGATAAAGCCGTAGGCCCCGGTAAAGGCCGGAATATTGAAGCTCTTCGAACCGGAGGTGAACAGCGCCCATGGTCCCTGAGCGACCTCGCTCCACGGGATATGGCGGTGTTCGCCCCAGGTCATGTCCATATGAATTTCATCGCTAATCACCCTGACGCCATGTTTTTTACACAGGGCCGCCATAGTCTCCAGCTCCTCGCGACGCCAGACTTTCCCCGTTGGGTTGTGCGGGCTGCACAGCAGCAGCAGGGTATTCTTTGGCTCCGCCAGCGCCGCCTCCAGGCGGTCCATATCGCAGCGCCACCGATTATCCTTCAGGATCAATGGCACCGGGGCAATCCGCCGCCGGTTAGCGGTGATGGTGTTATAGAACGCATCGTAGGCAGGGGTGTGGACCACGACGCCGTCGCCTTCTTTCGACCACTGGCGGATGGTTTCCGCCACCATATAGATAACCGACGGTCCGTAGACCACAGATTGCAGATCGATGTCGCTGTTAAAGCGGCTGGCGTACCAGTGGGCAATCGCCCCGAGAAACGCCTCGTTGCGCCAGCGGCTGTAGCCGAACACCCCGTGGGCCAGCCGCTGGCTAACGGCGTCGAGAATACAGGGCGCGGTGGCGAAATCCATATCGGAAATAGTGAACGGCAGCAGATCGGCGGCGCCAAACCGGTCGGCGACATAGTCCCATTGCGTGCACCAGGTGCCGTGGCGATCGATAGGGGTGGCAAAATCAAACATTGGAGCTTCCTTAGCGAGCGCCCCCTCCGTAGCGGAGGGGGACTAGTGGGATCAGGCCTGCACGGTATTCATCAGCATGGCCATCTCATCTTTTACCGACTGTACCTGCGGGCCAATAACCACCTGCAGATTATGCTGGTTGAGCTGTACCACCCCGATGGCGCGATGGGCTTTCAGCGCGGCGGCGTCCACTTTGCTCATATCGTGCACCGACAGGCGCAGACGGGTAATGCAGTTATCCAGCGAAACAATGTTCTCTGCGCCGCCGAGCGCCGCCAGAATCGCCGGTACGTTATACCCGGATTTGCCGATGGTACCGGCGACGGCTTTCTCCACGCTGGCGGCAGTGTCGATGTCGCGGCCCGGCGTTTTCAGATTGAAGCGGGTGATGGCGAAGCGGAAGATGGCATAGTAGACCGCGAACCAGATAGCCGCCACCACCGGCACCAGATACCACTTGGTCGCCAGGCCATGCAGAATGCCAAACACCACGAAGTCGATGATATTGCCGTCGGTGTTGCCGATGGTTACCCCGAGCACCGCCATGATGGTAAAGCCGAGACCGGTCAGCAGCGCGTGGATGACATACAGGACCGGCGCGACAAACAAGAACAAGAACTCCAGCGGCTCGGTGGTGCCGCCGACCACGCAGGCGATGACCCCGGAGATCAGCAGGCCTTTAATTTTATGTCGGTTTTCCGGACGGGCGCAGTGGTACATCGCCAGCGCGGCTCCCGGCAGGCCGCCGAGGAATGCCGGCATTTTACCCTGCGACAGGAAACGGGTGGCGCTTTCGGCGAAGCCGTGGGTCGTCGGACAGCTCAGCTGCGCCTGGAAGATGGTCAGCGCGCCGCTGACGCTGTGGCCGCAGACGTCGAGGGTGCCGCCGGCTTCGGTAAAGCGGATCAGCGCCACCAGAATATGGTGCAGGCCAAACGGCAGCAGCAGTCGCTCGCCGGTGCCGAAGATTATCGGCCCAAAATCCCCGGCGCTGTTGATCATCTTCCCGAGGGCGTTGATCCCCATAGCGAAGACTGGCCACACCAGCGGGATCGCCAGCCCGACCAGCCCCAGCACCACGGTGGTGACGATCGGCACGAAGCGGGTGCCGCCGAAGAAGGCCAGGGCGTCCGGCAGGCGAATGTTATGGAAGCGTTCATGCAGCAGCCAGACGATAATTCCGGCGATCACCGCCCCGAGGATCCCGGTATCGATTGACGGAATGCCGATAATGTTCTGGATATTGTTGGCCTTCAGGATCGCGGCGTCGGTGGTGGGCAGAATACCCTTCGCGGTCAGCCAGAAGTTGACCGCCAGGTTCATGACCGCGTAGCCAACGAAGCCGGCGAAGGCGGCGACGCCTTTGTTCTCTCGCGCCAGACCCAGCGGGATGGCGATACAAAACATGACCGGCAGGAAGCTGAAGGCAAAGGAGCCGACCTTGCTCATCCAGATAAAGATGGCCTGCAGCAGCGGCATATCCAGCCACGGCAGCAGAGTCAAAACATCGTGACTGCTTAGCGAGCTGCCGATCCCCAGCATGATCCCGCAAAACGAGAGCAACGCTACGGGCAGCATGAAGGTTTTTCCCAGCTGCTGGAAAAATTCCCATAAGGTGATTTTTGGTGCTGTTTTCGCCGTCATAGCACGGTTCCTGATTCATAAGTGGTCGGGAGAACTAACGCCACGGCAAGATAAAACGTTTTACCACTTTTTAGTGCGATAAAAATCACATATTCAAGCGATAATAAGGTTT
This sequence comes from Klebsiella pneumoniae, assembly GCF_000742135.1. Classification (GTDB taxonomy): domain Bacteria; phylum Pseudomonadota; class Gammaproteobacteria; order Enterobacterales; family Enterobacteriaceae; genus Klebsiella; species Klebsiella pneumoniae. The sequence continues at coordinate 2,145,035 of NZ_KN046818.1, forward strand.
ATAAAGATCGCACAATGATAAAACGATTTATCGACAGGCAAGGGAGTCAGCCAGCAGGTTATGGCAATCGCAAAAAAGATCACCATCAATGATGTGGCGCTGGCTGCCGGCGTCTCCGTGAGTACCGTTTCACTGGTACTGAGCGGCAAAGGGCGCATCTCCAGCGCCACCGGCGAGCGGGTTAATCAGGCTATCGAACAGCTGGGATTTGTGCGCAACCGTCAGGCGGCCTCGCTGCGCGGTGGGCAGAGCGGGGTGATTGGCCTTATCGTCAGTGACCTGTCAAAACCGTTTTATGCTGAATTAACCGCCGGCCTCACCGATGCCCTGGAGAGGCAGGGGAAAATGGTATTTCTCACCCAGGGAGGCCGCAGCGGCGAAAAGATGGCCCAGCGGTTTGATACGCTGGCGGCGCAGGGGGTGGACGGGGTGATTATCGCCGGGGCGATCGACCGCGGGAGCGAGCTGCGCGAGCGTGCGGCGGAGGCGGGGGTGCCGCTGGTGTTTGCTTCCCGCGCCAGCTATCTTGACGATGTCGACCTGATCCGCCCGGACAACATGCAGGCGGCGCAGCTGGTGACGGAGCATCTTATCCGCCGCGGCCATCAGCGGATCGCCTGGCTCGGCGGGCAGAGTGCTTCGCTGACGCGCGCCGAGCGGGTCGGCGGCTATTGCGCCACCTTGCTGAAATACGGCCTGCCGTTTCACAGCGAATGGGTGCTGGAGTGCGAGTCCAGCCAGAAGCAGGCGGCGGAGGCGATGACCGGCCTGCTGCGCCAGAATCCGACCATCACCGCGGTGCTGTGCTACAACAACGTGGTAGCCACCGGCGCGTGGTTCGGTCTGTTACGGGCTGGAAGACAGAGCGGGGAAGATGGCGTCGAGAGCTACTTTGAGCAGCGGGTGGCGCTGGCGGCGTTTGCCGACGTGCCGGAGGCCGCCCTCGACGACCTGCCCCTCACCTGGGTGACCACCCCGGCGCGGGAAATGGGGAAAAGCCTGGCGGATTCGATGCTGCGGCGGCTGGAAGAGGGGACTGGCGAGACGCGAAACCAGATTATGCCCCCGCGGCTGGTGACGCGAAAATGAGGGAGACGGCGCGCGCTGGCCGTCTCCTGTACCGATAAGTTACGGCTGCGGGGCGGCGTCATCCTGCTGAGGAGCGGCGTCATCCTGCTGCGGCTGGCCTTCCTGCGGCGCGCTGTCCGGCAGCGAAGGCGCTTCCAGACCAAACATCGCGGCAAAATCTTGCAGCGGCATTTTCTGTCCGTTCAGCGTCACCTGGCCGTTCGCGTACTGCAGACTGCTGCTGATGGCGTTATCTTCCATGGTGGTAATGCGGAACATCTGGCCCATCGCCGCCAGGCCTTTGACCTGCTGATCGGCGAGTTTGGCGGCATCGGCCGGCTGATAGCCTTCCAGACCGGCGATCTTAGTCATAAACTCCGTCGCCATATCCACCGGGATCACCACTTTGCCGTCCAGGGACTGCACCACGCGATCCAGGCTGTCCGCCAGGGTCTGCGGCGGAGCGGTCACCTGGGCCGGATCTTTCAGCAGAACCGAGAGGTTGAGGGTGCTTTCGCCTTTGGCATTGCGCCAGCTCAGCGGAGAGATGGTCACCGACGGGTTGCCTTTGAGCAGGATCGGCAGCGCATTGAACAGCGTTTCGGTGAGGGCCTGCTGATACAGCTCCGGATTCTGCGCCAGCTCCGGTTTCGCCAGCAGCGCCTGAGACTGCGCGCTGTACTGCTGACTGAACTGGTGCCACGCCTGACCGTCGACGTTATCCACTTTCAGCGTGAGTTTGCCGCTGCCCATATCCTGCCCCTGCAGCTTGAGGCTGTTGACAGTGTAGTTCACCTGGCTGTTCACGCCTTTGCCGTCCTGGGTCAGCGTCGAGCCGCCGTCCAGCGCCATGCCGTCGATCAGCGCCAGCTCTTTGCCTTCGACGCTGATGGCCAGTTTATCGAGGGTCATTTTTTGCTGGCCGATACGTTCGTTGAAGCTGGCCAGCTCGGTGGCGCCGTCGGTGGTCAGGTTGACGAAGCGCAGCTGTACCTTCTGATTATATTCGTTGAGCGCATCGATCTGCCCGCTGCCGGCCTGGCCCTTCAGGCTGATGTTTTTGCCGTCGCGGTCGGCGTCGAGCTGGAACTGACCGCCGCTGAAGGTGACTTTCTCATCGCCTTTAGCGTAGTCGAGGGCGTTAAGGACGATAGCCGACTGGCTGTCGCCGCTGTAGGCAATGCGCGTATCGACGGTAAAGGGGGTGTCGCCTTTGGCTATCTCGAACAGCGCCTGGCTGGCGTCGTTTTTCACCAGCGTGGTGTGGACGGAAGCCATTGCCGGCGCCAGATTAAAGGCTTTTAACGAGGCCAGCGGGAAGGGGCCATGATCGACCACTTCGTCAAGCACCACGCTCTGCCCGGCGGCCAGCCAGCCGTTAGCCTGACCGGCGATCGGCTTCACCACCAGCTGCAGATGGCTGCTGAACAGCCCGCGCTGGTAGTCCTGATAGCTCAGCTCCAGACCTGACTCCGGCGCGCTGCTGCGCAGCTGGGCGTTTGCCTGCTGCACCATATCGGCGATCCGGCCTTCCAGCTGTTTACCAGTGAACCAGGCGCCGCCTGTCCATACCACGCCCAGCGCCACGATGACTCCTGCTGCGACCAGCGATTTTTTCATAGCATTTATCCATAAATGAAGCCAGGCGGAGAGACCGCCTGGCTGAGTTATCACCAACAGTAAGCGCGACCTGAAGGGGCAGTCGCTTACTGGAGCTTATTGAAAACGCGCGCCACGCGGCCGCGGCCGCTGACCTGCACCGGCGATTCACTGGCGGCCACGAAGGCCGACTCGCCCGGCTTGAGGGTCAGGCTCTGGTCGCCTTTGCGCAGTACGGCTTCGCCGTCGACGCAGAACACGATCGCCGCGCTTGCCTGGGCCAGATCGCTGGCCTCGGCGGAGAGGTCATGCAGGGAGAAGGCAAAATCTTCCACCGGGATCGGGAAGTCGAGTTCCGCGCCGTGACGCTGCGGCTGGGTCAACAGCTCACCCGCCGGTTTAGCCTCGAACTTGACGTTAGCAACCAGCTCAGGAATATCAATGTATTTCGGCGTCAGGCCGGCGCGCAGTACGTTATCCGAGTTGGCCATCACCTCCAGCGCCACCCCCTGCAGATAGGCGTGCGGCGTTTCAGCAAACAGGAACATCGCTTCGCCTGGGTTCAGCTTCACCACGTTCAGCAGCAGCGGGGAGAAGAGGCCGCTGTCGTCCGGATAGAATTCCGCGATCAGGCGGATAGTCTGCCACGGTTCGCCTTGTTCACGGGCCAGTACGTCGCGCAGCACCTGCAGCGCCTTGGCCTTTTCCTCACCCTGCATATTTAGCAGGCTGGCAAACAGCTGGCTCAGGTGAGTCGCGTCCGGCTGCTGCAGGAAGGCGCCGATTGCCGGATGCGCGCTAGCCACCGGCTGCAGCAGGGTGACAATCTCGCTGAACTCGCGAAATGCATTCATCGCCAGGAACGGCGTCAGGGCAAAAACCAGCTCCGGTTTGTGGTTCGGATCTTTGTAGTTACGCTCGGCGGCGGAGAGCGGGATACCGGCGGCGTTCTCGCGGGCGAAACCTTCTTCCGAGGCCTGCTTGTTGGGATGCACCTGAATTGAGAGCGGCTGAGCGGCGCACAGTACCTTAAACAGGAACGGCAGTTCACCAAAGCGGGCGGCAACCTTGTCGCCGAGCAGAGCGGCTTTATCCGCGTCAATCACCTCGCGCAGCGAACGCGGCTGGCCGTCGGCCGCCAGGATCTGCGAGCTGCTCTTCGGATGCGCCCCCATCCACAGCTCTGCCATCGGCAGATTGTCCGGGTTGGCGATGCCATACAGTTCAGTTAAGGCGGTGTGGCTTCCCCATGCATAGTTCTGCACGGCGTTAATCAGCTTTTGCATTCTCAGTCCCTGTTTCAAACAAAGTAAATTTTATCGCCCTATTAAACCAGCAAACGGTGGAGAAGCAACTGCTGAAAGAAAAAGTCGTCCTTGTCTCAGTTTTTGTTAAAAAATTGTGTAAGATTGTTCGACTCGCTTTTCTACAGGCACATGGAGTCCCTGCCTGAAACATAATCAGCCAAAGCAGTAAGTGAGAGTACAATGTCGAATAAACCGTTTGTTTACCAGGAACCTTTTCCGCTCAAAAAGGATGACACCGAGTATTATCTCCTCAGCAGTGATTACGTCTCCGTCGCCGAATTCGCCGGCCAGGAAGTGCTAAAAGTTGACCCTCAGGCGCTGACCCTTCTGGCGCAGCATGCTTTCCACGACGCCTCCTTTATGCTTCGCCCTGCGCATCAGCAGCAGGTGGCGGATATCCTTAACGATCCGGAAGCCAGCGAAAACGATAAATACGTCGCGCTGCAGTTCCTGCGCAACTCGGATATCGCCGCCAAAGGTATTCTGCCCACCTGCCAGGACACCGGCACCGCGATCATCATGGGTAAAAAAGGCCAGCGCGTGTGGACCGGCGGCGGCGATGAAGCCGCCCTGGCGCAGGGGGTGTATAACACCTATATCCAGGACAACCTGCGCTACTCGCAGAACGCGCCGCTGGATATGTATAAAGAGGTTAACACTGGCACCAACCTGCCGGCGCAGATCGATCTCTATGCTACCGATGGCGATGAGTACAAATTCCTCTGCATCGCCAAGGGCGGCGGCTCGGCGAACAAAACCTATCTGTACCAGGAAACCAAAGCGCTGATCACCCCGGCGAAGCTGAAAAATTACCTCGTCGAGAAGATGCGCACCCTCGGTACTGCCGCCTGTCCACCGTACCATATCGCCTTCGTGATCGGCGGTACCTCGGCGGAAGCGACGCTGAAGACCGTGAAGCTGGCGTCCACCAAATACTACGATGGCCTGCCGACCGAAGGTAACGAGCACGGCCAGGCGTTCCGCGACGTGCAACTGGAGCAGGAGCTGCTGCTGGAGGCGCAGAACCTTGGTCTCGGCGCGCAGTTCGGCGGCAAATACTTTGCCCACGATATCCGCGTGATCCGTCTGCCGCGTCACGGCGCTTCCTGCCCGGTAGGGATGGGGGTTTCCTGTTCCGCCGACCGCAACATCAAAGCCAAGATTAACCGCGACGGTATCTGGATCGAGAAGCTGGAGAGCAACCCGGGGAAATATATCCCTGAGCATCTGCGCCAGGCCGGGGAAGGCGAAGCGGTGAAGGTAAATCTTAACCAGCCGATGAGCGAGATCCTGGCGCAGCTGTCGCAGTATCCGGTGTCCACCCGCCTGTCGCTGAGCGGGACTATCATCGTCGCCCGCGATATCGCCCACGCTAAGCTGAAGGAGCTTATCGACAACGGCGAGGCGCTGCCGCAGTACGTCAAAGATCACCCGATCTACTACGCAGGTCCGGCCAAGACGCCGGACGGTTACGCCTCTGGCTCTCTGGGGCCGACCACCGCAGGCCGCATGGACTCTTACGTTGATCTGCTGCAGTCCCATGGGGCGAGCAAGATCATGCTGGCGAAAGGCAACCGTAGCCAGCAGGTCACCGTCGCCTGCCACAAACACGGCGGCTTCTACCTCGGCAGCATCGGCGGCCCGGCGGCAGTGCTGGCCCAGCAGAGCATCAAGAGCCTCGAGTGCGTGGCCTATCCGGAGCTGGGTATGGAGGCTATCTGGAAAATTGAAGTGGAGGATTTCCCGGCCTTTATCCTCGTTGATGATAAAGGCAATGACTTCTTCCAGCAGATCCAGACCTCGCAGTGCGCTCGCTGCGTGAAGTAACCCACGCCGCCCTTCGGGGCGGCGCTGGTCGATGACAAACCTGTTTTCGTTAGGGTGAGCGCCTTTCTGCCGGGCGGCGGCTTTCGCCTTACCCGGCCTACGAAAAACAGCAATATCAATAAGTTATGCGGTTCTCTGTAGGCCCGCGCAAGCGCAGCGCCGCCGGGCAATCCCGACGATTGCATTTTGTCAGCGGTCTGGGCCGCCCCTCGGGGCGGCTTTTTTTATGTCGCTTCGCGGCACGAACCACCAAAACAACTTATCAATCTGGCCAATACTTAGTCTTTTAAGCAGGTGAGCTTTGTCGCTATGACGCACTTTTCATCCAAGGAGAAAGTAATGACAACGCATCGCAGTGAAAAAGACTCGATGGGCGCCATCGAGGTCCCGGCCGATAAACTCTGGGGCGCCCAGACCCAGCGCTCGCTGGAGCATTTCCGCATCTCGACCGAAAAAATGCCCGGGGAGCTGATATACGCCCTGGCGCTGACCAAGCGGGCGGCGGCGAAGGTTAACCAGGATCTCGGACTGTTGACGGCGGAGAAAGCCGGGGCGATCGTCGCCGCCGCTGACGAAGTGCTGGCCGGAAAGCACGCGCAGGAGTTCCCCCTGGCTATCTGGCAGACCGGCTCCGGCACCCAAAGCAATATGAATATGAACGAGGTGCTGGCCAACCGCGCCAGTGAACTGCTCGGCGGAGAACGGGGGATGGCGCGAAAAATTCATCCCAATGACGATGTGAATAAGAGCCAGAGCTCAAATGATGTATTCCCCACCGCCATGCACGTCGCGGCGCTGATTGCCCTGCGGGAAAAAGTGATCCCGTCGCTGCAGGCGCTGCGGGCGACGCTCAATGAAAAAGCGGTGGCCTTCAGGGATATCGTCAAGATCGGCCGCACCCATCTGCAGGACGCCACGCCGCTCACCTTAGGCCAGGAGATCTCCGGCTGGGTGGCGATGCTGGACCATAGCCTGAAGCACATTGAAGCCAGTCAGCCGCATCTTGCCGAGCTGGCGCTGGGCGGGACGGCGGTAGGCACCGGGCTGAATACCCATCCGGAATATGCCGTACGCGTGGCGGCCGAGCTGGCGTCGCTCAGCGGACAGCCATTTGTCACCGCGCCGAACAAATTCGAAGCGCTGGCCACTGTGGATGCCCTGGTCCATGCCCACGGCGCGCTGAAAGGCCTGGCGGCCTCGCTGATGAAAATCGCTAACGATGTCCGCTGGCTGGCCTCCGGCCCCCGCTGCGGCATTGGTGAAATCGCCATCCCGGAAAACGAGCCAGGGTCATCGATTATGCCGGGCAAGGTTAACCCAACCCAGTGCGAAGCTCTGACCATGGTCTGCTGCCAGGTGATGGGCAACGACGTGGCGGTGAATATCGGCGGTGCTTCCGGCAACTTTGAGCTTAACGTCTATCGCCCGATGGTCATCCACAACTTCCTGCAGTCGGTGCGTCTGCTGGCGGACGGTATGGCGAGCTTTAACGAGCACTGTGCGGTGGGTGTTGAACCGAATCGCGAGCGGATCAGTCAGTTGCTCAATGAGTCGCTAATGATGGTTACTGCGCTGAATACCCATATCGGCTACGACAAGGCGGCGGAAATCGCTAAAAAAGCGCACCATGAGGGGCTGACTCTCAAAGCCTCGGCGCTGGCGCTGGGCTACCTGACGGAAGCCGAATTCGACAGCTGGGTGCGCCCGGAAGAGATGGTCGGCAGCCTGGCTATTCGCTAGCCAGCCAGAGGTGCAGGCGCGGGATAAGCAATCTCAGCGACTGCGCCTCCGGTTTGTAGCGATACTGCACATTGTCGGCATCATAGTTCAGCAGCTCGCCAATATCCGGTACGCTGACCCCCCGGCTGCCGGACATCAGGGCGATCAGCGGGCTGGGGCAGGCGTACTGTACCTGTTTCTGCTCGCCGGCGTACCAAACGCGGGCGATCGGCTGGACTTTCACCGGTCGTTTTATTTTCAGCCGCGCCCGCTGCGGCAGGGCGGCGATATCCTGATACTCCCTTTCCAGTTTGCTCTGCCACTGCTCCCGGGTCCACGGCGGCACCGCCCGCGGCGCTTGCAGGCTTTTCTCCAGCATCATCAACACCTGGTCGCGGGTCAGATTCTTGATGACGTGCTTATTGGCCCAGCCGAAGCGGATGGTGCTCGGGTCGACGAGGGGCGTCAGCGTGCGGTAGGCGCTTAGGGTGATCAACCCCGGCAAATGACGGTGTACCCACTCAAAACGGGCGGTGGGGGGCAGGCCGGAGTCGACGGTGACGATCTTCTCGAAGGTGGCCTTCAGGGCATTGATATGCTGAATACGCGCCAGCAGATCCTGCTGCTCCGCGGCGGTAACCTGCAGGCAGATAGCCCCCGGCAGGCGTACGGCGGCCTTGCTGCTGCGGTTTTCCGATTGCTGCTGGATAAACAGATGGCTGTAGTGGCGCAGGGCGCGCGCCAGGGCCGTCTTGCCGATGTGCTGCACCACCGGAATGGTGGCCAGCGGATCGTGCTCGGCATCCTTACCGATCGCCGGCAGTTCAAATACCCGGCCCGCCAGCAGACGGCAGTCACTTAACGCCTGCTGGAGCGCCTGCAGCTCCAGCTCGATCTGGCGAAAGGTATTATTCAGACGTTCAACGAGGTCGTAGCTGGCCATTATTACCACCTTAGTTACAACATACTATTAGATTTTTGCAGCATACCCAGCCCGCGGCTTCTGCGCAAGTTTTATTCAGGCAGAGGTGAAATCAGGCAGCTGATGATAGACCGGCCAGCTAAAGCAGAAGCGGGCGCCGCCGAGTGGGCTGGCCTCGCAGCGCACCTCGCCGCCCATCGCCTGGGCGATACTGTGGACAATCGCCAGGCCGAGGCCGCAGCCTCCTGTCGCCCGGTCCCGGCTGGGGTCAAGGCGGACAAAGGGCTCAAACACCCGCTCGCGCTCCTCGGGGGCGATTCCCGGGCCGTCATCCTCAACCAGCAACGATGCGCGCGAACCCTGCAGCGTCAGGCTGACCGCCACCCGCTGGCTGCTGTAGCGCAGGGCGTTATTGACCAAATTATCCAGCACCCGCTCCATCAGTCGCATATCCAGCGCGCCGTAGTTACCGTGGGTCAGCGTCGCCAGGGCGACCTCGCGCTGTGGGTTAACCATCTGAATATCCTCGACGTGATCGCTGATCCAGGCGGGAAAATCGGGAGTCGTCAGGCTGAGCTCCGTCTGCGGGCGGTCGAGGCGGGCGTAGGTCAGGAGCTCTTCAATCAGCGCCTCCAGCTGACCGATATCGCGGTTCAGCGCCTGCGATTCCGCCTCGCTGAGATTCTCGCTCATCTCCAGACGGTAGCGCAGGCGTACCAGCGGTGTCCTGAGTTCATGGGCGATGCCGTCAATCAGCTGCTTTTTGCTGGCAATAAGCGCATTAATGTTATCGGCCATTTGGTTAAAGGCCACCCCGAGCCGCTCGAAGCTGGACATACTGTCGAAGTGAATGCGCTCGCTGAGGTGACCTTCGCCAAAGCGCTGGGCGGCCGTCTCAATGCGCAGCATGTCCTGCCAGTGCGGGCGCATCCAGATAAACACCGGAAAGGCCAGCGAGATAGCAATAAACGCCATCAGCGCCACGTCCAGCAGGCGCATCTCATGCAGAAAATAGAGATAGGGCACCGGACCCACCGACAGCACATAGTGGCTGCGGGGAATGCGCTGAATAAAGGTGTACTGATCGTCGAGGGCGACGATATCGCCGGCGCGCAGGTGCTGCATCGAGCTTTCCGACAGCTTAAATTTGCTGATCGGCTCGATGTGCAGATCAAACGATAAATTCAGGTCCAGCTCTTTAAGGGTCTTGCTCCAGTCGCGCGGCGGTATCTCCCGCAGCTCGCTGCGCATCAGATACAGCGAGCTTTTCATCAAATCGTCAAGCGACTGCCGTCCGGCGCGCTCCGCGGTAAATTTATAGACCAGACCGACCAGCATGGTCATCACCAGAAAGCAGACGAAGAGCAGAAGATAGAACTGCACGAACAGCTTTTTCATTACATTACCGCGTATTCAAGAGAAACCTGTCTGGCGCCCCAGGGGCATCTTCTGCGCGTCGGGGAGTCAATGTTATCGATATCCCCGGGCGAGGCGCGGGGATATCATAGATACGCTATCAAAGCAGGGTTTATGCCCCCTGACAATAGCCAGCCTGGAGACAGAACGGTGAAAAGGTGACAGTGTCACTCGATGCGGTGATTTCTTCACCCTCGGTGGGAGCAGGGCAATCGTATTTTGTGCGTCGATGGATACGCTACTCACGATAATAAGGAATGTCTACCGGATAGGTGGTCGTCAGACTCAGCAGCCGACAGCGCACCAGTTTTTCCGTTTGGGCATACCAGTAAGCAAACTCGCCGGTGGTCTGGTGGTAAATCATCTGATCGAGGTTGGCAAACGGGATCACCAGCAGCGGCCCCTGGCGAACGTGGCCGCCGCCGGTTTCAAAGTGATGCTGCCCCCAGGATTGCTGGGTATGTTCATAGCGATGAAGGATCACCTCGATTTGCCCGCGCTGCGGACAGAGGAGTCGAATATCGGCGTTGTCGAGGGAAAAAGCCCAGCCAGAGAGAGAAGTGAACAGTGAGAGTGCCAAAAGTACAACGTATTTCATCATGCAAAAGTCCTGTGTTTTCAGGCTTTATGCCACTCTGACAGCGGTAAGTCCTTGAGCACAATCATATTGAGGAGTTATGTGATGGGGTTCTGTACGGCTAATTCTATTGATTTAATCAATATGACAAGTTCCGGTGATGAATGTGCGCGCCAGGGACGAACGCAGCAGGCAGCAAACGTGATAACTTTGCCGCCGGCGAGCGCGCGATGAGCGGGCCCCTCGCAGGGCCGCAGAAGGGCTGCAGAAGGGCTGCTTAGTTATCCCAGGCGTGAGGGGCGAACAGGTAGCCTTTGTTGCGAACGGTCTTAATACGATAGGGCTCCGTGGCGTTGTCGAGCAGTTTTTTGCGCAGGCGGGAGATAGCCACGTCGACGCTGCGATCCATCCCGTCATAGGTAACGCCGCGTAAATTTTTCAGCAGTGCGTCGCGGTCCATAATCTGCCCGGCGTGGGTGGCCAACTCCCACAGCAGATCGAAATCGGCGGTCGACAGGGCGACGTTTTCTCCGCCAAGCAGCACCTGGCGGTTGACCGGGTCAATGGTCAGCGAGCCGAAGGAGATGGTTTTATGTGGCGTGAGCGTTGAGGAGGCGGATCCGGCGCCTGCCGGAGCAATATGCTGGCGCAAATGCAGACGCAGTCGCGCGAGAAGTACCGCTGGCGGGGTGGTTTTCAGAATATAATCGCTGGCGCCCATCTCCAGGGAGAGGATATGGTTCATATCGCTGTCGAGCGAAGTCAGCAGGACAATCGGCCCTTGCCATTGCCCGCGCAGATCGCGACAGAGCGTCATTCCGTCCTTGCCGGGCAGCATAATGTCCAGCAGCACCAGATCCGGTTTCTCCCGCGCGATCACCTCCTCAGCGCGGTCGCCGCGAGGCTCGACCACCACATCCATATCATGCTTGCCGAGATAGGCGGCGATCAGCGTGCCTACCTCAGGGTCATCCTCAACAAAAACGATTTTATTCATGTCTATTGCACATCAGTAAAAGAAGTAACATACACCGCACTTATTTTACCCGCCATTACTCTTTTATAAACAGCGTTAAATCCGCTATGCTGCCCTAACTTATTGATTCACTGTTAAGGCATACGGGCATGGGGCTGTTAATCAAAGGGCTGTTGGGAGCGCTGGTGGTGGTGCTGATTGGCGTGCTGGCGAAAACCAAAAACTACGCTATCGCTGGCCTGGTCCCGCTGTTTCCCACCTTTGCGCTCATCGCTCATTATATTGTCGCCAGCGAGCGGGGGATCGAAGCCCTGCGCGCGACCATCGTATTCGGCATGTGGTCGATTCTTCCCTATTTTATCTATCTGCTGTCACTGTGGTATTTCACCGGGATCATGCGCCTGCCGTTGGCGCTGGCAGGCGCAGTGGGATGCTGGGGGCTGTGCGCCTGGCTGTTAATCCTCGGCTGGAGCCGTTTCCACTAGCGCAGCGGGCGGCCGCCGTCGACAGCGAATGAGCGGCCGGTAACGTAGCGGCTGGTAAACAGGTAATCGATGAGATCGCTAATCTCTTTTTCGCCAGGGGCGATTTTCATCAGCGATTTATCCAGCGCCTGCTGACGATAAGCCTCGTCGTCACCCTCATTAAACATGATTAGCGACGGCGCGATGGCGTTGACCTTAACCTCTGGCGCCAGCTTGCGAGCGAAGGAGCGGGTCATGTTATCCAGGGCGGCTTTGCTGGCGGCGTAGGCGATATGTTTGTCGCTCCCGCGCTCCACCACGTAATCGGTGATATGGATAATGTCGCTGGCGGCATGGCCGTGGCCGCGCAGCAACGCCTCCAGCGCATGGTTGAGCAGATAGGGGGCGTGGACGTGGATCTGCATCATGCGGTTGATGACGGCGCTCAGCGGGACGCCCGGCTTTTCCGCCATCCAGTCGCTGGCGTTATGGATGATGGCGCGCAGACCGTCGGTGTGTGATTTGACCGCTTCAGCGAAGGTCAGAATGCCGTCATCGCTGCTAAAATCGGCCTGCAGGCAGAGCGCGCCCGCTTCGCGCAGGCCGTCAATCGCCGGATAGGGCGTACGATAGCTGACGATGACCGGCTGGCGCTGCTGCAGAAAATGGTGTGCCAGAGCGAGGCCGATGCGGCGGCCTGCTCCTGTGATCAGAATCGGGCGGGGCTGTTGTTCAGCCATGGGTATCTCCTATGCGTTCTGCGGCAGGGCGACCGCTTACCCCACCAGCATCCACGTTGCCGGCACAGCGGCAACCAGCAATAAACCAATTAGCGCCACTTCGCGGCGTTTGAGCGAACGATCGTGCTGGTGCGTACGTCGGGCGTACAAAAAGACCAGAAGACCCGGAGCGTAAAGTACCACCGACAACAGCAAATGCACAGGCCCCGACGCGTATAATAACCATATGCCATAAATACAGGCGCCCATAGCCACCGCTTTATGCAGCGGGCGAGTGGCGATTTTCAGCAGAAAGGCGCCGACCAGCAGATAAGGCACGAGGATCATTTCTGACGCAATAGTCAGCAGCGTGCCGTAGTCCGACCCGGTCAGCCAGATCAGCACCAGCGATACCTGAACGCTGATATTGGTCAACCACAATGAGGCGGAGGGGGCGTTGTTGCTATTCTGACGGGCAAACAGGCGCGGGAAGGCTTTATGAGTGGCGGCGAGGAAAGGCACCTCCGCGGCCATGATGGTCCAGCTGAGATAAGCGCCGCACACCGACACGATCAGCCCGGCGGCAATGACGATCTCCCCCCATGACCCCATCAGCCTGACCATCAGTCCCGCCATCGACGGGTTGCGCATTTCGGCCAGTTCGCTGCGCGGCACGACGCCCAGCGACAGCAGGGTGACCAGCAGATACACCGCGAGGGCCGACAGCACCGCCAGCAGCGTCGCGCGGCCAACGTCGCGCTTGTGTCGCGCCCGCGCGGACACGACTACCGCCCCCTCCACGCCGATAAACACCCACAGGGTGATCAGCATGGTGTTTTTGACCTGCTCCCATACCGGCACGCCCAGCGCCAGGCCGCTAAAATCGAGGCGGAACGTATCCAGCTGAAAGGCCAGGGCGGCGAGCGCGACGAAGGCGCCCAGCGGCAGAAGCTTGGCGAGGGTGGCCACCAGGTTAATCCCCGCTGCCGTCTGGACACCGCGCAGGACCAGAAAGTGGACGACCCACAGCAGAACCGACGCGCCAACGATAGACTGCCAGGTATTACCATCGCCAAACAGGCGCAGCTCAGGGGTATCGGTGAAAAAACTGAGCGCCGAAAAGACGATAACCAGATAGGAGACATTGGCGATCACCGCGCACAGCCAGTATCCCCAGGCGGAGCAGAAGCCGATCAGTTCGCCGAATCCTTCGCGAGCGTAGGTGAAGATCCCACCGTCGAGGTCGGGACGAATACGGGTCAACAGCAGCATGGCGAAAGCGAGAAACAGGATCCCGACGCCGGTGATGGCCCAGCCAATGAGCAGAGCGGAGGGGCTGGCCACGGCAGCCATATTTTGCGGCAAACTGAATACGCCAGCGCCGAGCATTGAGCTAAGGACCAGGGCGGTCAGGGCGCTCAGGCCCAGTTTCTTTTCCATTGCATTCCCGAGGTGAAAATGGCTGTTCCAGAATATTAATTTTGCGAAATCGCATAAAAATGGAGGATTGCGCTAAGGCGCGGGATTTTACGGAGTGTCCGGGGGCCATGCAATGGCGGGGGATGAAAAAAAATGAAAAGGCGGCAATGCGCCGCCTTTTTAGCCAGCCAGCAGCGATTATTTGTACAAATCGGCGCTGATGGTGATGTTGCCGCCGCGTTCCTGCCACTGGCGGGTGATGTGGTAGTACTTCGCCCCTTTCTTCGCCGCGCGTTTCGCCGTCTGATAGGAGATTTCGGTCATGTTGCCGTAGTTGCCGGTGAACTGGATGTTATCGAACGGCACCATTTGCGCCGCAGTCACTTTGTTCACTTCTTCGACCTTAGTGCCGTTCGGCAGAGTGACAGTGTAACGTCCACCTTTCGAAGACTGAGTCTCAAAGAAACGCCCAACGCCGGTACCCGAACCCACCGCGGCGGTGGTGGCAACGCCCGGAATTTCCACGTTCTTCGCCGCTTCGCCGCCTTTGGCCAGCGCTGCGCGGCCAGCTTCAGAGTCAGCCGGGATAGCGTCCGGGCTCTGCAGCACGCGTTTTTCAGCATCTTTTTTGTAGATATAAGCGGTAATGCGCTGGTTGCCGCCCTGGTTGGCGTCAACCTGGCGGACGATAAAGAACGCATAGGCGCCTTTTGCTTTCGCCGCTTTGGTGATGGCGTCGTTGACTTCCGGCTGGCTGCGATAGAAGCCCTGAACGGTGACGGTGTCGTAAGGCATCAGCTCAACGGCCTGATCTTTCGGCAATTCCATCACGCCGTTGATAATGCGATTCTTCGGCGCATCCGCTTTCGGCGCGTCTTCTTTATAAAGGTCAGCCGTGACGCGCCAGTTGCCGCCATTGCCGTAGTCCGACGTGTCGACAACATAGAATGAGGCCGCGCCGTCTTTGTCGGCTTTGCGCGATACTGCCTGTACCGCATCGCCAATGGCATTAAACCGGCCGGTGACGACAACGCGATCGTAGGGCTTCAGCGCAGCCGCCTGCTCCGGGGTCAACTCGGTCGCTGCATGGGCAGACAACGTGGCGGTTGTCAGGAGAGCAGACGCCAGGAGGGTGTTTTTAAGCTTCATAAAAATAATCCTTTGCCTTGCGCAAACCATATACTGGTGTTGTTGTTGACTGAAAACGTTTGATTATTGCATTTTATCGCCGTGACTGTCTGCGTCATTTTTTGCTTGCCGCCCGAATCGTATACTACGGAAAGATAACATTTTTCGATATGTTGAAAAAACAGGCACTTGACCAGCAAAAACGATAATCAATACCACTTTTATTAGTTAATGTAATGTTAACACAATGATCTCAATGGCGATAAATGGCGTTTTATACCGCAGGATAAGCGGATTATCAGGCCTGAGCGGCAAATTCAGGTAAATATTGCTGCCCGGACCCATCTGAGCTGACAATAAGCAATAAAATCAAAATTTGTGTTTTATCGCAGTAGATCACAATCGGTATTTTCAGTAGGTTATAAAAAGTTTGTTACTGTTTCATTTTGTAGACAGCGAAAGATGGCGAGGAAGATTTTGCCGTCCTGGTGTTGTTGGGCAGAAAAGTAAACCATCATCAAAAACCGATGGAAGGGAAAACTATGCGTATTGGTGTACCACAAGAAAGGCTAGCCCAGGAGACCCGGGCCGCCGCCACGCCGAAGACCGTTGAGCAATTGCTCAAACTCGGCTTTAGCGTCGCGGTAGAAAGCGGCGCCGGGAAGCTGGCCAGCTTTGACGATGAGGCCTTTGCCGAGGCAGGAGCTGAAATCGTGACCGGCGACGAGGTATGGCAGTCTGATGTCATCCTTAAGGTCAATGCTCCGAATGACGATGAAATTGCCCTGCTGAATCCGGGGACCACGCTGATTAGTTTTATCTGGCCGGCGCAAAACCCGCAGCTGATGGAAAAACTGGCGGCCCGTAATATCAACGTAATGGCGATGGATTCCGTGCCGCGTATTTCCCGCGCCCAGTCGCTGGATGCGCTCAGCTCAATGGCCAACATCGCCGGGTACCGCGCTATCGTTGAAGCGGCGCATGAATTTGGTCGATTCTTTACCGGGCAGATTACGGCGGCAGGCAAGGTTCCGCCCGCCAAGGTGATGGTCATTGGCGCCGGGGTAGCCGGTCTGGCGGCGATTGGCGCCGCCAACAGCCTGGGCGCTATTGTTCGCGCCTTCGATACCCGTCCGGAAGTGAAGGAGCAGGTGCAGAGTATGGGCGCCGAGTTCCTCGAGCTGGACTTTAAAGAGGAAGCGGGCAGCGGCGATGGCTACGCTAAGGTGATGTCTGAGGCCTTTATTAAGGCTGAAATGGCGCTGTTCGCCGCGCAGGCGAAAGAGGTCGATATCATTGTCACCACGGCGTTAATCCCGGGCAAACCGGCGCCGAAGCTGATCACCCGCGAAATGGTCGACTCCATGAAATCGGGCAGCGTGGTGGTCGATCTGGCCTCGCAAAACGGCGGCAACTGTGAGTACACCGTACCGGGCGAAGTGGTGACCACCGCCAACGGCGTGAAAATCATCGGTTACACCGATCTTCCTGGCCGTCTGCCGACCCAGTCCTCCCAGCTCTACGGCACCAACCTGGTGAACCTGCTGAAGCTGCTGTGCAAAGAGAAAGACGGCAATATCGTTATCGATTTCGATGACGTGGTAGTGCGCGGCGTGACCGTTGTTCGCGAAGGTGAAATCACCTGGCCGGCGCCGCCGATTCAGGTCTCCGCTCAGCCGCAGGCCGCGGCGAAAAAAGTGGAAGCACCGAAAGAAGCGGTGAAACCGGCGTCGCCGTGGCGCAAATATGCGCTGATGGCGCTGGCGATTATTCTCTTCGGCTGGCTGGCCAACGTGGCGCCAAAAGAGTTCCTCGGCCATTTCACCGTCTTCGCGCTGGCCTGCGTGGTGGGTTACTACGTGGTGTGGAACGTCTCCCATGCGCTGCATACGCCGCTGATGTCGGTGACCAATGCCATTTCGGGCATTATCGTGGTTGGCGCGTTGTTGCAGATAGGCCACGGCGGCTGGGTCAGCTTCCTGAGCTTTATCGCGGTGCTGATCGCCAGCATTAATATTTTCGGTGGTTTTACCGTGACTCAGCGCATGCTGAAAATGTTTCGCAAAGGATAAGGGGTAGCACATGTCTGGTGGATTAGTAACGGCTGCATACATTGTTGCTGCAATCCTGTTTATTTTCAGCCTGGCGGGCCTGTCGAAACACGAAACGTCGCAGCAGGGCAACTATTTCGGCATCGCCGGGATGGCCATTGCCCTGATCGCTACCATCCTGGGGCCGGACGCCGGCAACGTCGGCTGGATTATTCTTGCGATGGTGATCGGCGGGGCGATCGGTATTCGTCTGGCGAAGAAGGTCGAGATGACCGAGATGCCGGAGCTGGTGGCTATCCTGCACAGCTTCGTGGGTCTGGCAGCGGTGCTGGTGGGTTTCAACAGCTACCTGCAGCATGAAACCGGTATGGAGCAAATTCTGGTCAATATTCATTTGACCGAAGTGTTCCTCGGGATCTTCATCGGCGCGGTGACCTTCACCGGTTCGGTGGTGGCGTTTGGTAAACTGCGCGGCAAAATTTCCTCCAGGCCGCTGATGCTGCCCAATCGCCATAAGCTGAACCTGGCGGCGCTGGTGGTTTCCTTCATCCTGATGGTGATTTTTGTTCGCTCTGACAGCACCGGCACCCAGGTCCTGTGCCTGCTGGTGATGACCGCGATCGCGCTGGCCTTTGGCTGGCACCTGGTGGCCTCTATCGGCGGTGCGGACATGCCGGTGGTGGTCTCGATGCTCAACTCCTACTCGGGCTGGGCGGCAGCGGCGGCGGGCTTTATGCTGAGTAATGACCTGCTGATCGTCACCGGCGCGCTGGTGGGCTCTTCCGGCGCCATCCTCTCTTACATTATGTGTAAGGCGATGAACCGCTCCTTTATCAGCGTGATCGCCGGGGGCTTCGGCACCGATGGTTCCTCAAGCGGCGGCGATGAAGAAGTGGGCGAGCATCGCGAGATTAGTGCCGAAGAGACGGCGGAGATGCTGAAAAACTCGCACTCGGTGATCATCACCCCGGGCTACGGTATGGCGGTGGCTCAGGCGCAGTATCCGGTAGCAGAAATTACCGAGAAGCTGCGGGCGCGGGGTATCAAAGTACGCTTTGGTATTCATCCGGTGGCCGGGCGCCTGCCGGGGCATATGAACGTCCTGCTGGCGGAAGCCAAAGTGCCTTACGACATCGTGCTGGAGATGGATGAGATCAACGACGATTTCAGCGACACCGACACCGTGCTGGTGATCGGCGCCAACGATACCGTCAACCCGGCGGCGCAGGACGATCCGAAGAGCCCGATCGCCGGCATGCCGGTGCTCGAGGTGTGGAAAGCGCAGAATGTGGTGGTCTTTAAGCGTTCAATGAACACCGGTTACGCCGGCGTACAGAACCCGCTGTTCTTTAAAGAGAACACTCATATGCTGTTTGGCGATGCTAAAGCCAGCGTCGATGCGATCCTGAAAGCGCTGTAATGTAACATAATTGTTTTACAACGTTTGTTTATAAGCCGTCTCCTGTGAGACGGCTTTTTTATATGCAGGGGGATGCCTGGAATTGTTCATAAAATAAGCGGCAAGAGGTGATATAATGTTCCGGTTCTTACATCAGACAGAGGATATTATGGATACCGAGTTAACCCCAACGCAGATGGCCATCGAATTCTTACGCCGCGACCCCACCGTCATGACCCCAGCGCAGTATCTGAAAAAACTTAAACTGCTGGAGCTGGAGTTTGCTGACCTGATGGCGCTCTCCTCGCTGGAGCTGAAAGAAGAGATCGATCTGGCCTGGCGTCTGGGTATCCACTAAGCCATTCTCGCTGGACAGCGACAGGGGCCGCCAACGGCCCTTTTTTTGTGCCTGGCTGGCAGCAAGCAAAAAAATCCCCCGCGAGGCGGGGGAAGATGAGCGGTGGCGGTTAATCGTCGTCGTCGTCCAGTTCCACCGGCGTCTGGTAGGCCTCCGGTTTCAGCACCAGCAGGTCACAGCGCAGGTGGTCGACAACCTGTTCCGCGGTATTGCCGAGGAACGCCGCCGACAGGCCGGTACGTCCGACCGTTCCCAGCACCACGATCCCCGCCTGCAGATGCTCGGCGAGGTCCGGGATCACCTCTTCAGGCAGTCCTTTTTCGACGTGGGTGAATTTTTCATCGATGCCAAACTTCTGCCGCAGCGCTTTCATCGCCAGCAGATGCTGGCCGCGAATGGCGTCGTTGTAGACGCTGGGATCAAAATCCGGCAGTTCTATCGCGATATTGATCGGCGTCACCGGGTAGGCACCGATCAGGTGCACTTCAGTGTGGTTGACTTCTTCCGCCAGCGACAGCGTCTCGCGAACCAGCTTCTCGTTAAGGGTGTTGTGATAATTCTCTTCGCTGGCGAGATTGACGGCGACCAGCGCTTTGCCGCCTTCCGGCCACGGCTGGTCTTTGACCATCCACACCGGGCAAGGGCATTTACGCAGCAGATGCCAGTCCGTCGGGGTAAAGATCACCGCCTCCAGTTTGTCGTGCTGGTGGGCCATCTTCAGCAGCAGATCGTGTTTCTCACTGACCACCTCCTGAATAATCGCTTCGAAGGGACGGTTGTGCCACACCACTTTCACGTCAATCGGCACGCCCGATTCCAGGTAGAATTTCGCCTGCTCGCGGATCCAGGCCGTTCGTTGGGCAATGACGCCCTGGCGCATTGCCGTCCGCTCGTCCGGCGACAGCAGGGTGGTCATTTCATAGGAAAAATCATAGATCGGCAAAAAGGCTTTGATGCGTCCACCAATCCGTTGGTGCAGGTACACCGCTCGCCTTAGCGCCGGCTGGTCGTCCTGGTTAGGATCGATTACTACCAGCATGCTCTGATACTTCGCCATACAGGGTCTCCTTACAACTGCAGCTACCGTCAGTTATTAAAAAGATAACCTATATGGATGAATTGAAACAGGGGAGGAGCCTGGTCAGATCAACAAATCTGAAAAAATTGCCGATCGTGACCAGGTATTGCGCAGAGATTAAGCGACGTTGCGCGCCTGCCCGGCCAGCTGGGCCAGCAGATCGCTGTTTTCAATAGTGATATATTTGCCTTTCACCGCCAGCATGCCGCTTTTCTGAAAACGGCCCAGCAGACGGCTGATGGTTTCGACGGTGAGGCCGAGATAGTTGCCAATATCGCCGCGGGTCATGGTCAGCCGGAACTCACGTGGTGAGAAGCCGCGCTGGGCGAAACGACGAGAAAGGTTATAGATAAACGCGGCCAGGCGCTCTTCGGCATTCTTTTTGGAAAGCAACAGGATCATATCCTGGTCGCCTTTAATCTCACCGCTCATCAGGCGCATCATCTGCTGACGCAGATTGGGCATTTTTCCGGAAAGATCGTCAAGAGTTTCGAAGGGGATCTCGCAGACCATTGAGGTTTCCAGCGCCTGCGCAAAGCTCGGGTGCAGACCGGTGCCGATGGCGTCAAAGCCCACCAGGTCGCCCGCCAGATGGAAGCCAGTGATCTGCTCATCACCTTGCTCGGTGATGGTATAGCTTTTGATGGTCCCGGAGCGAATAGCGTACAACGACTTCAGCTCATCACCGGCTTTGAACAAGGTTTGACCTTTCTGGATAGGCTTTTTCCGCTCGATAATATTATCCAGCTGATCAAGCTCATGCTCGTTCAGAGTAAAGGGGATGCAGAGCTGGCTAATGCTGCAATCCTGACAATGGATTGCACAACCGCCAGACTGAATGCGTCGAATAATTCGCTTCTCAGGGATCATATGTCTGCTCAGGCCTTAATTGATATTGGTCAATTTTAACATCTTTTTGATCAGCAGGTAAGTCTTCAGGCCCGGAAACACGTAATATCAGCAGGGTAAATCAAATTGCTTGTGTATCTATTTGATTAAAAACAGATTATTACGCCACTTTTGATTGTAAAATTACCTGAAAATTCCAGAAAAGGCATTTTCAGTCAAAGCAACAGATAGCCCTCATGACGCAAAAGCCACTCTTTACGCTGTACGCCGCCGGCATAGCCGGTCATGGTGCCGTTGCGCCCGATGACCCGATGGCAGGGCACCACGATACTCACCGGATTGGCGCCATTGGCGGCGCCCACCGCGCGCGCGGCGCCGGGACGACCGAGCGCCTCGGCCAGTTGGCCGTAGTGCATCACCTGGCCACAGGGGATATCGCGTAACGCCTGCCAGACCTGGCGCTGAAAAGGGGTGCCGGCGGTGGCGGTAGGCAGAGTCTCGATAATGGCTAAATCGCCGGCAAAATAGTCGCTCAGCTTACTGCTGAGACCGCCGGGATTGCGGCAGTCGACGCGCTGATAGCCTTCCCGGCGATAGTGAACGTCGAGCAGCGTTTCCATCCGATCGCGGTGCTCGTCCCACTCGACGGCGCGCAAATTAAACTGTTCGTCGCAAAGCACCCACAACGGCCCCAGCGGGGTATCCATTTTATCCTGCAGCAAGGTCAACATCGTTTCTGTCATCCACCATCGTACATGAGAGGCACACGATACCACGCGCTGACGGCAGTCAACTATACTCCCAAAAGGTAAAACCGCATCGCCAGATAGCACGGCGGGCTATCCGCCGTGGAGGCATTCTGCGATCGCCACGATGATTTATTTTTGGATCGATCCTGGCGGGTTACCGGACAGGGTTTTTGCTACTTTTAAGCTGACGACGTCGGTCCTCCGCGCCGCTGTGCGCGCTCGGGAAAGTGCTACCGCGTCGGCGCGGCGCGGTTAATAACTCAGAGGTGGAGCTATGCAATATATACTGACTGGCGTAATCGTACTGATCTTCAGCGGTCTGGTTATTCACGGTATGTCGCTGTTGCTTGAGCGAGGGTATCGCGCGCTTTTCGGCATATTCGCCGGAGCCGGGGAAGCGACCCGTAAGTTCAAAGTGAAGATATCGCGTTAAGCTAAGGCGGCCGTCCCTGGCGCATCGGTGGGTTAAGACAGCCGCGGATAGATGCCAGGGCCGATCGGCAGTCCCACCAGATACCAGCCCACCAGCAACAGCAGCCAGACGGCGAGAAAAATCAGCGGGTAAGGGAGCACCAGCGAGTAGTAGGTGCCGAGGCGGGCATCCGGCCGGTAGCGCTGTAGAAAGCCGAGAAACAACGGCACAAACGGTGACACCGGCGCCAGCGGCAGCACCGATGAATCAGCGATACGAAACAGGATCTGCGCAAACGCCGGGTGAAAGCCCAACAGCATAAACATTGGCACGAAGATCGGCGCCAGAATCGACCAGATGGCCGAGCCGCTGGCGATAAACATACACAGAAAAGCCGACAGCAGCGCAAGACCGACAAACGCCGGAACACCGTTCATGCCTGAACTCTCCAGCAGATCCGTCAGCCCGACGGCCATAAACTTGCCCATGTTGCTCCAGTTGAACATCGCCACGAACTGCGCCAGCGGGAAGACCATCACGATAAACCCGGCCATCTCTTTCATCGGCTCAATCATCAACTGCGGCAGGTCGGCCTGGCGGCGAATTTTGCCGGTGGCGATGCCGTATGCCAGCGACACGACAAAGAAGAAAAAGATAATTAGCGGCACGATGCCTTTGATAAACGGCGAGGGCATGACCGTATGCTGAACCGGATCGCGAAGAATACCGTTTTCGGGGACCACCATCAGGGCGATGACCGCCACGAATACCAGCGTCGCCACGCCGGCGATGCGCAGGCCGAAC
This sequence comes from Klebsiella pneumoniae, assembly GCF_000742135.1. Taxonomy (GTDB): domain Bacteria; phylum Pseudomonadota; class Gammaproteobacteria; order Enterobacterales; family Enterobacteriaceae; genus Klebsiella; species Klebsiella pneumoniae. The sequence continues at coordinate 2,167,876 of NZ_KN046818.1, forward strand.
CGCTCCCCGGGCGTCAGCGTCTGCAGCTTTTCATCACGACTGCCTTGCCACTGGCCCAGCCGCGGCTCGACCAGCTTATCGGTGATCAGTCCGCCGACGAGCGTCAGAACGATCACCGAGGTCGCCATAAAGTACCAGTTGTCGATCACGCTGACGTGCAAAGAGGCATCGATGGACTTTGCCGCCTCGGTGCTGATCCCGGAGAGCAGCACGTCGGTGGTGACAATCAGTAGATTGGCGGTAAAGCCGCAGCCCACGCCGGCTATCGCCGCCAGCAGACCAGCGACAGGATGCCGACCGACGGCAAGAAACATCAGCGCTCCCAGCGGCGGCATAATCACCAGCGCCGCATCGGAAGAGATATGGCTGAAAAAGGCGATAAACAGCACCATATAGCTGGCATAGCGGGCGCTGACGTGCGAGGCCATCTTGACCATCAACGCCGGTAACAGGCCCACCCGCTCGGCAAAGCCGGCGCCCAGCACCAGGGCGAGGATCGCGCCCAGCGGCGCGAAACCGCTGAAGTTTTTAATCACGTTCGGCAAAAACCAGTGCAATCCTTCCACGCTGAGCAGGTTTTTGACCACCACCCGCGAACCGTCAGTTGGGTTTTGTACCCCAACGTTGAGGGCGGAGAGGATTGCCGTGGCAGCGATCAGCACGGCGATGAGATAGATAAACAGCAAAAACGGGTGCGGGACCTTGTTACCGATCTTCTCTACCCAGCCATAGCGCTTTCCGCCGGGGGAAGATGACGGTATGGATGACATACTCATGGGCATTCCTCTGTTGTCGTTGTTGTGTTGGGCAGGCCTGCTCCCGTACTGCCGGCGGTTATTATGGGCGGTGCGTGCCGCGATCCGGTCAGCGTTGGCCAGGAGTAGCCTCTAAGTGGTTATCGTAAAACGGACGGACTCACCTCCGCCGGGATCGGGCAACGATAGGGGCGTTCGGCCAGTACCTGCCTGAGCTCTTGCTGGCTGGCCTCCAGCAGGGCGCTGTCGCTGAATAAACGGATGGCGGTCGCCGCGAGGACTTTCCCCGCCAGCAACATCCCTTTATGGGCAATGGAGGTTCTGCCCTGGCTCACCAGCTGCCAGCTGTGCAGCGGGGTACCCACCGCGAAGCACGGGCTGAAGCACTGGGCCACCGGCGCTTTCCAGCTAACATCGCCGACGTCGGTGGATCCGGCGAGGACGTTATCCGTGGCCGCCCAGGGCGCCACCTCATCAATCAGCAAGGTGTCGCGGTGGCGACGAGCGAACGTTTTGCCTTCCTCGCCACTGGTGCCGGCAATATTGTTCAGGCTGTTGTTAATATCGTTGGCGCTGAGAGTGGCGCGGATCGCCGCGGCAAAAGCGCGTTCCTCGTCGCTCCAGGCGGGGGGACCGTAATGACAGACCGCCTGATACATCGCCGCCTCAAGCGTGCGGTTGGGCAGATAGCTGGAGCAGGCTTTTTCAAAGCGGCAGCTGACCTGGGTCTCGGTCATCAGCGCGGCCCCCTGGGCAATCTTCTCTATGCGGGCGAAGATTTGCTGAGCGTCGGCCATCTCCGGCGCGCGGATCAAATACAGCACTTCCGCCTGCGCCTGCACCACGTTGGGCGAGACGCCGCCGGTATCGGTAATGGCGTAATGGACGCGCGCCTTCTCGATGATATGTTCATTGAGGAAATTGCTGCCGGTGGTCATCAGGGTGACGGCATCCAGCGCGCTCCGGCCCAGGTGCGGCGAATTAGCGGCGTGGGCCGCGGTGCCGGTAAATCGCCATGCCGCCTGAATGTTGGCGAGGGTGCGGGTGCTGAACATCCCGGCCCAGGCTTCCGGATGCCAGGTCAGCGCCGCATCGACATCATCAAACAACCCTTCGCGCACCATAAAGGTTTTTCCCGAACCGCCTTCCTCGCCGGGACAACCGTAGAAGCGCAGAGTGCCGCTGTCGCCGTGCTGCTGCAGCCAGCCTTTGGCGGCGACCGCCGCGGCGAATGCCGCGGTGCCGAGCAGATTGTGCCCACAGCCGTGGCCGTTGGCTCCCGGTGTCAAGGGCGTCGGTTCCGCGCTGTGGGCCTGCTGGCTGAGTCCCGCCAGGGCGTCAAATTCGCCGAGCAGGGCAATGACCGGTTGGCCCTCACCGACGCTGGCGATAAAGGCATTCGGGATCCCGCCGGCATCGCGGGTGAGCTGAAAACCTTCCGCCTCCAGGGCGTCGGCCAGCCGTTGGGCTGACCAGAACTCCTCAAAGCGGGTCTCCGGGTGGTCCCAGATGTCGTCGGCGATGGCGCAGTAAGTGTCGCGTTGTGCCTCAACCACCTCGTCCACAAACTGAAAAATGGCTTCCATTACCCCCCCCGCTGCCAGGGAAAGTTAAGCGCGACGCGCGCCAGGGTTTCGACCGCTACCGCCATCACGCTCTCGTCGAAGTCAAACTTTTCGTTGTGGTGACCGGCGCTGAGTTCAGTGCCGAAAATCATGTACGAGGCGAGGCCGCCGCGCGCCTGGACCCGGGCCATCATCAGGGTGGCGTCTTCCGAGCCCGCCGGGGCGGCGATGCGATCCACCGCCTGTTGCACGCCGGGCACCCGGGCGGCCTGTTCGCGCAGATAGTCCACCCACGCCGGCGACGGTGCGCTGGCGGTCGCCGCGCCCATCATGCGCAGTTCGTAGCGGGCTTCGTACATCGCCGCAGCCCCGGCGACGACGTGCTGCGCCCGCTCGAACACGTACTGATTAATGGCTTCGCTTTCGCCGCGGGTTTCCACTTTTAACAGCGCGGAAGAGGGCACCACGTTGCGCCCGGTACCGGCCTGCATCACCCCGACGTTGACCCGCGAGGCGCCGGCGCTGTGCGGCGGGATGGCGTGCAGGCCAAGGGCGGCCTGGGCGGCGGCCAGCAGCGCGTTGCGTCCGTCCTCGGGCTTGCCGCCGGCGTGGGCGGCCACGCCGCTGAACTGCACGTCGAATTTGGTGGTGGCCATAAAGTTGTCTCCACCGCAGACGACGGTACCTGCCGGCACGCCGGTCCCGATATGGATCGCCGTGAAATAATCCACGTCATCAACCACGCCGGCGGCCACCATCGCGCGGGCGCCGCGGGTACCCTCTTCAGCAGGCTGGAAAATCAGTTTAATGACGCCATTGAGCTGGGCGGCATACTGCTTGAGCACATGCGCCAGCCCCAGCCCGATGGCGGTATGGCCGTCATGGCCGCAGGCGTGCATCATGCCGGCGTTGCAGGAGGCGAAATGATCGCGATGGGGGCGGTGGCTATCGTCATGCTGTTCGTTGAGATCGAGGGCATCCATATCGACGCGAAAGGCCAGGGTTGGTCCGGGCCGCCCGGTGTCGAGCGTGGCCACCACGCCGGCGAAACCGCCTTCAAACGCCGGCAGCCAGCGCTCCGGCGCGCCCTGTTCGCGGGCGCGTTCGAAAGCCTGGGCCAGGGTCTCCTCGTCCGGCAGCCCCATCCGGCTGTCGGCATCGATGACGTCGCGGCCTAGCGCCAGCTGATAGCCTAGCCCGTCAAGAATATCCGCGACCTTACTGGCGGTGCGAAACTCCAGCCAGCCGGATTCAGCGTGCAGGTGAAAATCACGGCGCCATTGGGTCATGGAGGGCGCCAGCTGGCGGAGGTATTCATCAAGTTGCGGCATAGCTTATCCTGTCATAAGTAAAAAATGTGACGGTGTTCACGATGTGATAGCTTTTGTTTATCACTGACGCGCTACAGGCCTTAACACCCTTAACCTGCCACAGCCTGATGGATTACAGTAGATGTCATTTTCTTCTGTCTGATAAGCAACGGTTATCACTAAAAGCATGGCATTTCAGATTAAATTTCATCAAATTCGCGCCTTCGTCGAAGTAGCCCGGGAAGGCAGTATCCGTGGCGCCAGCCGGGCGCTGGCGGTCTCGCAGCCGGCGCTGACCAAAGCGATTAAAGAGCTGGAGGAGGGGCTTTCCGCCCAGCTGTTCGTCCGCCGCAGCCAGGGGGTGGCGTTAACCGACAATGGCGAAAGTTTTTATCAACATGCGAGCCTGATCCTTGAGGAGCTGCGGGCGGCGCAGGATGAACTGCTGCAGCGCCAGGGGGAACAGGCCGGGCAAATTAATATTGGCCTTGGCGCCAGCGTCGCCCGGTCGCTGATGCCGTCGGTGATCTGCCGCTTTCATCAGCAGCATCCGCAGGTGAAGGTGCGGATCATGGAGGGTCAGCTGCTGGCGATGATTAATGAGCTGCGCCAGGGGGAGCTGGATTTCACCATTAATACCTATTACCCCGGGCCGTACGACCATGAGTTCAGCTTTGAGAAACTGTTTGAGAAACCGTTCGCGGTGTTCGCCCGCGCGGGCCATCCGGCGGCGCAGGCCACCTCGCTGGGGGAATTGATGGATCACCACTGGACCATGCCGACGCCGCGCGGCAGCTACTTCAAGCAGCTGCAGGAGCGCTTCGAACAGCTGGGACGGGAGCCAAAGGTGGGGATCGTCTGCGAAACGTTCTCATCCTGCATCAGCCTGGTGGTGAAAAGTGATTTTCTCAGCATCCTGCCGGTGGAGCTGGGCAACGACCCGCTGATGGCCGACAAACTGGTGATGATCCCCATCCGTGAAGTGTTACCCACCGCCACCTATTATCTGATCCAGCGGCGCGATACCCGACAGACGCCGCTCACGGCGTCGTTAATCACCCTGTTCCGCCGCCAGAGCCGACAATTGTTTCCTTAATCGTTCGTCACGCTCACTTTGCCAGCGAACGCGGCTAAACGCGTTGAGAGGGGAGCGCGAGGCGGCTATAGTAGCTGGCGACAGCCGCTGGAGGAGAGCCCATGAACCTTGATGACAAATCCCTGTTTCTTGACGCCATGGAAGATGTCCAGCCTCTGAAACGTAATAATGACGTGCACTGGCATCCCGGGCGTAACAGCCGGGCCCCGCAACGCGTCGATACCCTGCAGCTGGATAATTTTCTCACCACCGGCTATCTCGATATCGTGCCGCTCGCCACGCCGCTGGAGTTTAAGCGAGAAGGGCTGCAGAGCGGCGTGCTGGATAAGCTGCGGCGGGGGAAATACAGCCAGCAGGCGAGCCTCTCCCTGCTGCGCCAGCCGGTGGAACAGTGCCGGCAGATGCTCTTCGCCTTTATGGTACAGGCGCAGAAAGAGGGGTTACGCAATGTGCTGATCGTTCACGGCAAAGGCCGCGACGACCAGTCCCACGCCAATATTATCCGCAGCTATCTGGCGCGCTGGCTGGAAGAGCTGCCGGAGGTGCAGGCCTTCTGCGCCGCGCTTCCGCATCATGGCGGCAGCGGCGCCTGCTATGTCGCGCTGCGTAAATCGGCGCAGGCGAAGCAGGAGACCTGGGAGCAGCACGCCAAGCGCAGTCGTTAGCGCGGAAGCAGCGTCAGCTCGCGGGCGGCTTTTTGCAGCTCCGGCAGCACGCGCTCGATCATCTCGCGGGCCGTCATCTGGCCCGCATGCACCCCGACGTTGAGCGCCGCCTGGACCTGCCCCTGAGCGTTAAACAGCGGGACCGCGAGGGAGCGCAGCCCCATCTCCAGCTCCTGATCGTTGAGGGCATACCCCTGCTGATGCACCCGTTTCAGTTCGGCGCGCAGCTTCGCCACCGAATCCACCGTCTGTGGGGTATAGCGGATCATGGTCACCCGGGCCAGCATATCGTTGAGCTTCTCCTCCGGCTGATGGCTCAGCAGCACCCGGCCCATCGAGGTCGCCCACGCCGGAAGGCGACTGCCGATATCCAGGTCGATGGTCATAATCCGCGAGCTGGAGGCGCGGGCGATATACAGGATATCGTCGCCGTCGAGGGTGGCGATGGAGCAGGACTCATTGAGCATTTCGCTCAGATGCCGCAGCACCGGCTGCGCCGAACGCGCCAGCGGCGTCGAGGCCAGCCAGGCGTGGCCCAGCGCCAGGATCCGCGGCCGCAGCTGGAAATTCTTACCGTCTTCGGCATACACGAACCCCAGCTTGCTCAAGGTATACAGGCAGCGGCGCACCGCGGCGCGCGGGATGCCGGTCTTCTGACTGATCTGCGAGATAGACAGCAGGGGCCGCTGCGGCGTGAACGCCTGAATCACCTCCAGACCCCGCGCCAGGGAGGCCATAAAGTTAGGATCGCCTTTAAACGGATCGCCGTCGCCGGTCAGTAAATCGTCTGGATGCTTGTCCATTTCTGTTCCCCATATTTGCCATCGATCACATTCTTTCGCTAATGATAACCGATGTTCGATTATCGCACCATATTTCGATTATCGCCCTTGACCGACATCGTTAAGCGGGTCACATTTTGTGCGAACAACGAATAACAGTGCGATTACCGCACATCACTGGAGCGACCTGATGATTGATAAAAGCGTATCGACGCTGAGCGAGGCCATCGCCGGGATCCACGATGGGGCGACTATTATGATCGGCGGCTTTGGCCCCGCCGGCCAGCCGACCTTTCTGATTGACGCCCTGATTGACCAGGGCGCTCGCGACCTGACCATCATAAATAACAACGCCGGCAACGGGGAAGTGGGTCTCGCCGCGCTGCTCAAGGCGGGCCGGGTGAGCAAAATGATCTGCTCCTTTCCGCGCCAGGTGGATTCGCAGATTTTCGATGATCTCTACCGTCGCGGCAAAGTGGAGCTGGAGCTGGTGCCGCAGGGCAACCTCGCGGCGCGGATCCAGGCGGCCGGCGCCGGGCTGGGGGCGGTGTTTACCCCCACCGGCTACGGCACGCCGCTGGCGGAAGGCAAGGAGACACGGGAAATCGACGGTCGCCACTACGTGCTGGAGTACCCGATCAAAGCCGATTTCGCGCTGATTAAAGCCCACCAGGGCGACCGCTGGGGCAACCTGGTCTATCGCAAGGCGGCGCGCAACTTTGGCCCGATCATGGCGACAGCGGCGAAAACCACCATCGTAGAGGTCTCGCAGCTGGTGGCGCTGGGCGACCTCGACCCGGAAAACATCATCACCCCCGGCATTTTCGTCCAGCGCGTCTTCTCGCTGGAAAACCTGACTGCCGCACAACGCGCCTGAGGAGCCCGACATGCAAAAACTGACCCGTGACGAAATGGCCCAGCGCGTGGCCCGCGATATTCCCGAAGGCGCTTACGTCAACCTCGGCATCGGCCTGCCGACCCGCATCGCCAATTACCTGCCCGCTGACAAAGAGGTGTTCCTGCACAGCGAAAACGGCCTGCTGGGGATGGGGCCGAAACCGCAGCCCGGGGAAGAAGATCCCGAGCTGATCAATGCCGGTAAAGAGTATGTCACCCTCCTGCAGGGCGGCTGCTATTTCCACCACGGCGACTCCTTCGCCATGATGCGCGGCGGTCATCTCGATATCTGCGTGCTGGGGGCCTATCAGGTCTCCGCCAGCGGCGACCTCGCCAACTGGAGCACCGGTGCGCCGGATGCGATCCCGGCCGTTGGCGGGGCGATGGATCTGGCCATCGGCGCCCGCCAGGTGTTTGTGATGATGGACCACCTGACCCGTGACGGCGAGTGCAAGCTGGTGGCGCAGTGCAGCTACCCGCTGACCGGCGTCGGCTGCGTCAGCCGGATCTATACCGACCTGGCGGTGATCGACATCACCGACCGCGGCCCGGTGGTGCGGGAAATCTTTAACGGCCTCTCTTTTGAAGAGCTGCAGCGCATCACTCCGGTGGCGCTGACCTTTCAACAACTGGCGGAAAGCGCGTAAGGAACCTATGATGAATCAGGCATTTATCTGTGATGCGGTGCGTACACCCTTTGGCCGTTTCGGCGGTGCCCTGGCGACGATGCGCGCTGACGACCTGGCGGCGCTGCCGCTGAAAGCGCTGCTGGCGCGGAACCCGGGACTGGATCCCTCGCACATTGACGATGTGATCTTTGGCTGCGCCAACCAGGCCGGGGAAGATAACCGCAACGTGGCGCGGATGGCGCTGCTGCTGGCCGGCCTGCCGGAGAGCGTGCCCGGGAGCACCATCAACCGCCTGTGCGGTTCCAGCCTTGACGCGATCGGCGTTGCAGCGCGGGCGATTAAAAGCGGGGAGACGCAGCTGATGATCGCCGGCGGGGTGGAGAGCATGTCCCGCGCGCCGTTTGTGATGGGGAAAGCGGAGAGCGCCTTTAGCCGCAGCATGCAGATGGAGGATACCACCATCGGCTGGCGCTTTATTAACCCGCAGATGAAAGCCCTGTACGGCGTGCATTCCATGCCGGAGACGGCGGAAAACGTCGCCGATGAGTTTGCCATCTCCCGTGCCGATCAGGACGCGTTCGCCTTACGCAGTCAGTTGCGTACCGCCGCGGCGCAAGAGGCGGGGCGTTTCGCCGATGAGCTGATCGCCGTCCAGGTGCCGCAGCGCAAAGGCGAGCCGCTGCTGTTTAGCCGCGATGAGCACCCGCGTAGCACCTCGCTGGAGGCGCTGGCTAAACTGCGCGGCGTGGTGCGCGCCGACGGCAGCGTTACCGCCGGTAACGCCTCCGGGGTTAACGACGGCGCCTGCGCGCTGCTGCTGGCCAGCGAGACGGCGCTGTCGGCCAACGATCTTCAGCCGCTGGCCCGGGTGGTCGGCGTGGCGACGGCGGGCGTGGCGCCGCGGATCATGGGCTTTGGTCCGGCGCCGGCGGTGCGCAAGGTGCTGGCGCAGACCGGCCTGACATTAGGCCAGATGGATGTCATTGAGCTGAATGAAGCCTTCGCCGCGCAGGCGCTGGCGGTGACCCGTGATTTGGGCTTACCGGACGATGCCGCCCACGTGAACCCTAACGGCGGGGCGATTGCGCTGGGCCACCCGCTCGGCGCCTCCGGCGGCCGGCTGGCGATGACCGCGGCTTATCAGCTGAAACGGACCGGCGGCCGCTACGCCCTGTGCACCATGTGCATCGGCGTCGGACAGGGGATCGCCCTGATTATTGAACGCGTTTAAGGAGCCAGAATGAGTTTGTTGACCCCGATGCTGCGCAGCAGTCCGCTAACCGACTGGTTCAGCGACGCGCAGCGGGTGCAGGGCATGCTGGATTTTGAAGCGGCGCTGGCGCAAGCGCAGGCCGCCTGCGGGATGGTGCCGCCGGAAGCGGTCGGGCCAATTGTGGCGGCCTGCCGCCACGAGGCCATCGATTTTGCCGCGCTGGGCGAGGCGGCGGTGGGAGCCGGTAATCTGGCCATCCCGCTGGTGAAACAGCTGACGGCCCAGGTAAAAGCGCGAGATCCCGAGGCTGCGCGCTACGTTCACTGGGGCGCTACCAGCCAGGACGCCATCGACACCGGACTGGTGCTCCAGCTGCGCGGGGCGCTGGATGCCGCTGAGACTCTGCTTGAGCAGCTGTTGGCGGCCCTGGCACTCCAGGCGGATCGTTATCGCGATACCGTGATGCCGGGACGGACCTGGATGCAGCACGCGCTGCCGGTGACATTTGGCCTGAAGCTGGCGGGCACCCTCGACGCGCTCCTGCGCTGGCAGCAGCGGCTGCGCGAGATGCGTCCGCGGCTGCTGGCGCTGCAGTTCGGCGGCGCCGCGGGCACTCTGGACGCGCTAAAAGAGAAAGGGCCGGCGGTTGGCCTGGCGCTGGCGCAGATCCTCGGTCTGTCGCTGCCGGATACTCCGTGGCACAGCCAGCGCGATCGGCTGCTGGAGGCGGGCGCCTGGTTTGCCGGCGTCTGCGGCACGCTGGGGAAATTCGCTAACGACTTTTCCCTGCTGATGCAGACCGAAGTGGCTGAGGTGGGCGAGCCGGTGGCGGAAGGTCGCGGCGGTTCGTCGACGATGCCGCATAAGCGCAATCCGGTGGCCTGCGCGGCGATCCTGACCGCCGCCCAGCGTACGCCGGGGCTGATGGCGACGCTCTACGCCAGCCAACTCCAGCAGCATGAGCGGGCGCTGGGCGGCTGGCAGGCGGAGTGGGAGACCCTGCCGGAGCTAATTACCCTGGTGGGCGGGGCGTTGGCGCAAAGCGAGGCGCTGGTGCGCGACATGCAGGTTTTCCCGCAGAAAATGCGCGCCGATCTCGATATCACCCATGGGCTGATTATGGCTGAGGCGGTGACTCTGGCGCTGGCGGAATTCATTGGCAAAGCCGAGGCGCATCATCACATCGAAGCGCTGTGCCGCCAGGCGCTGGACCGTCACTGCCCGCTGGTCGATCTGCTCGCGGCTGACCCACAGGTCAGTCAGTATCTCTCTCGTGAACGCTTAACCACGCTGCTGGACCCGGCAACGGCGACCGGCAGCGCCGAACGCTTTGTGCGCCAGGTGCTGGCGCGTTATCAGGAGCAACGTGATGAATCTTGATTATCAACTCGACGGGCCGGATGGCGCGCCGGTTATCGTCCTCTCCAATTCGCTGGGCACCACCCGGGCGATGTGGCAGCCGCAGATCGAGGCGTTAACCGCCCATTTCCGGGTGCTGCGCTACGACACGCACGGCCACGGTAAAACGACGAAAAATGGCAAAGTGACCCTCGCCCAGTTGGGTGAGGATGTGATTGCGCTGCTCGATCACCTGAATATCGACCGCGCCTGGTTCTGCGGGATCTCGATGGGCGGTTTGACCGGCCTGTGGCTGGGACGCTTTGCGCCGGAGCGTTTTCATGGTCTGGCGGTCGCCAACACCGCGGCGCGCATTGGCGATCAGGCCAGCTGGCTGTCGCGGGCGCGGGCCGTACGTCAGGAGGGGATGGCGGTGGTGGCCGCCGGAGCGGCAGACCGCTGGTTCACCCACGCGTTTCGCCAGAAGGCGCCGGAGGTGGTCGAGGCGCTTTGTCACCAGCTGACCCATACCGATGCTGAAGGCTATGCCGCCTGCTGTGAGGCGCTGGCCGCCGCCGACCTGCGGGGCGAAGTGGGGCAGATCCCGCTGCCGACGCTAATCATCGCCGGGGAAAGTGACCCTGTCACCACGGTCGGTGACGCTCATTTCCTGCAGCAGCAGATCCCCGCCTCCGAGGTGGTGGTTCTGGCGGCATCGCATCTGTCTAACATTGAGGCGCCGAAAAGCTTTACTTCGGCGCTGCTGAGCTTTTTCCAGGGGGAACGCCATGGATGATAAACAGCGCTATCAGGACGGGATGGCGGTACGGCGCAAAGTATTGGGCGACGCCCACGTCGACCGGACGCTGCAGCATCTGACGCCGTTGAATGATGAGTTTCAGGACTTTATTACCCGCTATGCCTGGGGCGAGACCTGGACGCGTCCGGGGCTCGATCACCATACCCGCAGCATGATCACTATTGCCATGCTGATCGCTCTCAATCGCGAGGCGGAGCTGAAGATGCATCTGCGCGCGTCGTTTAACAACGGGGTGACCCGCGATGAGCTGAAAGAGCTGATCATGCACTCTGCGCTGTACTGCGGGCTGCCGGCGGCCAATGCCACGATGCATCTGGCGCAGCAGGTGTTTGACGACATCGACGCCGCGCAGGGTTGAGTCGTCGTCCGAGTCGGATTGCCCGGCAGTCGTTGTAGGCCGGGTAAGGCGCGGCCGCCACCCGGCGAAATGGCGGGTATGGCGCCGATAGATTGCCCTCCGGCGCAGCGCTTGCCGGGCCTGGGAAGCAAAGATCGCCTGTAGACCCCGTAGGCCGGGTAAGGCGCAGCCGCCACCCGGCGAAATGGCGGGTACGGCGCCGATAGATTGCCCTCCGACGCAGCGCTTGCCGGGCCTGGGAAGCGAAGATCGCCTGTAGACCCCGAAGGCCGGGTAAGGCGTAGCCGCCACCCGGCGAAATAAAGGCACAACCGGAAATGTCCCTGTTCGCACTATGTTTGGCAGGGCCACAACGTTTGGCAGGGCTACAACTTCTATGTTAATTCCGGGCAGATTGCGCTCCCGGTTGATCTTCTGCGTTATGTCTCGTATGGCGCAGGGAGCGCACAGGGGGCGGCCAGTCGCCGCCGCCCCCTGTACCCCCGGGCTCCGGCCAGCAAAATCGCCACTGCGTGGTACCTTCGACTTATCCCTGCAGGCTGCGGGTCGGGCCGAGGCAGCGTCCCTGCAAAACACGGCCCTCAGCCCGCATCCATGCGGGCTGCCCCGGCCTTCCGGGAACGTCTCAGCGATTTTGAGGCCGCCAGCACCGGCAGTTTCAGTCGCGCAAGTGGGTAAATGAGTGACAGGCCGCACGAACCCCTGGCCGGGTAAGGCGCAGCCGCCACCCGGCGGAAATGCCGCTACGTTAACCCTTATTTCTCAGGCTCCTGCGGCGCGACGGCCGGGGCGGCGTACCAGGCTTCCTGCGGTACCACTACCGCCGCCTTTGGCTGCATCACACAGTTCGGCGACATAATCTGCACGCCGAATTCGTTAAACACATCAATAATGCTGCTATGCAATGCGTTGCGGCCATCCGGCAGCTTGGTTGTGGGGAGTAAGCGCACCTGCAGCTCATACGAGGTATACCAGTCGAGCAATCCCAGCTTACGCACCACCGGGGCAATTTGCTGATCGATCCCCGGGGTGCGTCTCGCCGCCAGCTCCAGCAGCGCATGGACCTGACGCCACGGCGTATCGTAGCCGATGGTGACGCTGGTGGTGAGGTTGACTCCACCGTCGGCGCTTTCGGCGCTGAGATTAATAATTTTCCCGCTCACCACCACCGCGTTCGGGACGGTAACGATGTAATTTTCGCGGGTGAGAATTTTGGTCGCCAGCACGCCAATCTCGCTGACCTGACCCTCATTATCGGCGAGGCGGATCCAGTCGCCTTTGCGCAGCGCCCGAGAGTAGATCAGCACCAGGCCGCTCATCGCATGGGTCATCACTCCGGTTGACCCGAGGGTCAGCATCAGGCCGAAGAACACGCTAATGCCTTTGAAGGCGAGAGAGTTGGCGCCGGGAAGGAACGGGTAGGCGGCGGAGAGGGCAAACAACCAGATGACCACCGAGATAAGCCGACGGGTGGCGCTAACGGTCTCCGGATGAATGCCGGGAACCTGAATGCGGCCGGCGGCGACCTGGTCGAGAACCACCTTCACCAGGCGAATGATAAGCCAGGTGAGAAGGAAAATAAGCACCACGATCATCAGCCCCGGCAGGGAGGCGACAATCGACAGAGAGAGGTCGCGGATCACCCCCAGCGACCAGTCGCCCAGCGATTCGCTCCACACCCGCGTCCAGGGAAACAGGCTGAAGGCCCAGCTCAGCCAGAGATAACAGGCCAGCATGCCGAGAAGGATGACCAGCACAGCATAGAGTCGAACTTCAATATTGCCGAGATAGCGCCGCCAGTGCTGCGGTATGGCGCTACGTTTTTCGAGGATCCGCAGCAGGAAAAAACGTCGCACCCGCCGCCAGGCGCGGAAGGCGCCGTAGTAAAACAGCGCCAGCAGCAGCGCCCCGGCCAGGGCTTTACCGGCGGAGATGAACAGATAGCGGTTGTTGAACTGCTCCTGGAGGCTGGTGCGCTGGGCTTCCATACGCGCCAGCACCCGCTGGGCTGCCTGGTCGAGGGTTAAATCATCGCCCTCGTCGAGATCCGCCTGGCTCAGCAGCAGCACCGGTTTGCCGTTCATCAGAAACAGTCTGCTTGGCTGACCATAGCGGATAACCGGCACGACCCGCAGCGGCTGGCGAATATCATCTTCGGTGAAGGCGCGCAGGGCGCTGCGGGTGCGCAAAACGCGCTCTTCGGGCGTGGTCTGGCCAAAGGTGGCCTGCAACATGACGACAGGTTGGTGGAAAATCGTGACCGTGCGTGCCTGCTCGCGCGCGGTTGGCTGCTGTCGCGGTTCGGCGGCCAGCGCCGGCTGGAGCACCAGCAGCGCCAGCGCCCAGAGGATAACGATGCTCATCCTGTTCATTGAGGCACCTGAGATAAGAATTATTGTTATTTTTCAGCAAAAAACGGAGGGCTTGTAGTTGAGCATAGCCTGGTGCGAAGTGAATTCAAGCTGGGTAAACGCGGACATAAAAAAGCCGTCGCCCAAACGGCGACGGCCTGATATCAGCGTCAGAGGATAGCGTTAGCCGTGCTGTTTACAGCCCGCGCACTGCTTATTCTGGATCTGCTGGAAGAAGTCGTTGCCTTTATCATCGACGAGGATAAACGCCGGAAAATCTTCCACTTCGATTTTCCAGATAGCTTCCATCCCCAGTTCCGGATAGGCCACGCACTCGAGGCTCTTGATACTCTGCTGGGCGAGCACTGCCGCCGGGCCGCCGATGCTTCCAAGGTAGAAGCCGCCGTGTTTATGGCAGGCATCGGTCACCTGCTGGCTGCGGTTGCCTTTCGCCAGCATCACCATGCTCGCGCCGTGCGACTGCAGCAGATCAACGTAAGAGTCCATGCGGCCGGCAGTGGTTGGGCCGAGGGAGCCGGAAGCGTAACCGGCTGGCGTTTTTGCCGGGCCCGCGTAGTAGATCGGGTGATCTTTGACGTACTGCGGCAGCGCCTCGCCGTTGTCGATAAGTTCCTTCAGCTTGGCGTGGGCGATGTCGCGGGCCACGATAATGGTGCCGTTAAGGCTCAGGCGGGTGGAGACCGGATGTGCCGATAGCTGCGCCAGGATCTCGCTCATCGGCTGATTCAGGTTGATGCTTACCACTTCGCCTTCGCCGGCCTGACGCAGATGTTCAGGAATATATTTTCCCGGATTGCTCTCCAGCTTCTCGATCCAGATACCGTCGCGGTTAATTTTGGCTTTGATATTGCGGTCGGCGGAGCAGGAGACGCCCATGCCGATCGGGCAGGAGGCGCCGTGGCGCGGCAGACGGATCACCCGGATATCGTGGGCGAAGTATTTCCCGCCGAACTGCGCGCCGAGGCCGAGGTTCCGCGCTTCCTGCAGCAACTCCTGCTCCAGCTGCACGTCGCGGAACGCCTGACCGTGTTCGTTGCCTTCGGTCGGCAGACCGTCGTAATAGCGGGTCGAGGCCAGTTTGACGGTCTTCAGCGTCGCTTCCGCCGAGGTGCCGCCGATCACAAACGCGATGTGGTACGGCGGGCAGGCGGCGGTGCCGAGAGTGCGCATCTTCTCAACGAGGTAGTTTTTCAGCTTCGCCGGGGTGATCAGGGCCTTGGTTTCCTGGTACAGATAGGTTTTGTTGGCGGAACCGCCGCCTTTCGCCATGCACAGGAACTTATATTCTTCACCGTCGACGCTATAGAGATCGATCTGCGCCGGCAGGTTGGTGCCGGTGTTAACCTCTTTATACATATCCAGCGGCGCGTTCTGTGAGTAGCGCAGGTTATCTTCGGTATAGGTGTTGTAAACGCCCTGCGCCAGAGCGGCTTCATCGCCGCCGCCGGTCCAGACGCGCTGGCCTTTTTTCCCCATAATGATCGCGGTGCCGGTATCCTGGCAGGTCGGCAGCACGCCCTTGGCGGCAATTTCCGAGTTGCGCAGGAACTGCAGGGCGACATATTTATCGTTATCGCTGGCTTCCGGGTCGAGCAAAATCGAGGCGACCTGTTGCTGATGGGAGACGCGCAGCATAAAGGCGGCGTCGTGGAAGGCCTGCTGAGCGAGCAGGGTCAGCGCCTGCGGCTCTACTTTCAGGACCTGCTGGCCGTCAAATTCGGCGACGGAGACGTGCTCTTTGCTGAGCAGATAGTATTCCGTATCGTCGTGCGCCAGCGGAAACGGATCCTGATAAACAAACGGTTTAGTCGACATAGTCACTTACTCCATAAAGATAAAAACCGCCGGGGTAGTCCCGGCGGTTATGAATCAGAACATCATGGACATCCACGGATAGCCAATCAGCAGCAGGGCGGCCAGGAAGATGGCGCCAAAGATGGTGCCGAGGCGCCAGTAATCTTTGGTCGGCAGGTAGCCGCTGCCGTAGTAGATTGGGCTTGGGCCAGTACCGTACGGGGTGATGATCCCCATCACGCCCAGCGAGGTGACCATCAGCAGGACAAACACTTCCATATTCATTCCCGGGATAGTCGAGGCAATGGTCAGCATGGCCGGCAGCAGCGCGGTGGTGTGCGCGGTAGTGCTGGCAAACAGATAGTGCAGCAGGTAGAACGCCAGCAGCAGGACGATGGTCGCCATCCCCGGGGAGATGCCGCTCATCAGCGCGCCGCCCTCTTTACCCAGCCAGGCGATAAAGCCGGTGGAGGAGAGGCCGTCGGCCAGTGCCACCAGGGTGGCGAACCAGACAAAGGTGTTCCATGCCGCTTTGTTGTTGGTGATATCGCTCCAGGAGAGCACGCCGGTCCACAGCATCAGCACGATAACCAGCAGGGCAGCCAGCGCCGGTTCGATCCAGTCGGCGGCGAAGATCCACATCATCAGCGCGAAGCAGACGAAGACCAGCAGCAGAATTTCATTGCGCGACAGTTTGCCCAGTTTTTCCAGTTCACGCGCGGCCCACAGTGGCACTTCGTTATTGACTTTCACTTCCGGCGGGTAGAACCAGTAGGCCAGCAGCGGCATGGCCAGAATCAGCAGGATACCCAGCGGCAGGAAGGCGATGAACCAGGTGCCCCAGGAGATATTGATGCCAACAATGCTTTTGACCAGCGCCAGGGCCAGCAGGTTCGGGGCCAGAGCCGACAGGAACATCGAGCTGGTAATACAGGCGGCGGTGATCGCTACCCACATCAGATAGGAACCGATTTTACGTGCGCTCGGATCGTTTGGCTTTGAACCGTACAGCGGCGGCAGGTTAGCGATAATCGGGTAGATAGTCCCCCCGCTGCGTGCGGTGTTAGACGGCGTAAACGGCGCCAGCAGCAGATCCGCGAAGGTGATGGCGTAGCCGAGCGTCAGGCTGCGACGGCCAAGATATTTCACCAGAATCAGCGCCAGGCGGCGGCCGAACTGCGTTTTATCGTAGCCGGCGGCGAACATGAACGCGCCGAAGATAAGCCACACGGTGGAGTTGCCGAAGCCGCTCACCGCCCACTTAAAGGAGGCGCCAGCCATTTTGAAGCCTGGCGCGGCCATCTGATCCGGGCTGAACAGCAGCCACTGGCTGCACAGGGCAATAACTACCACGCCGGTGATACCGATAACGGCGCCGGGCAGCGGTTCAAAAATCAACCCGACGATCACCCCGACAAAGATAGCGAAGTAGTGCCAGGCGTACGGCGGCAGGCCTTCGGGGACCGGGACGAACAATAACAGCACGGCAACGATAATCGGCAGCGCCATCATCAGGAGAGGTTTTTTATTCGCAGTCGTTGGCTTGACTGCACCGGCAGGCGGTATGGTTGTCTTTTTCTCTTTCATAATGAGTATCTGCAAGTTGTTGAAAATAACGTTTACGCCAGCGTCTTGCTCAGTGGTTTCTTTAATTACAAAAGTTACTTTAGTTTTTATTTTGCGTTTCTGAGTATCGACAGGGCGCTTATTTAACGCGTTTTATGAGGCGTCAAATTAAATTTGTTGGTTATTTATATATTGCGCTTTCAATGGCCATTGCAATTGATCAAGATCAAGAAAAGCCGGTGATTTCACTATTTTTTTATTATCAGTATAACCCTATATGATGAGGTGTTATTTTGGCGAAAATATCGATAGATG
The DNA here is from genome assembly GCF_000742135.1 of Klebsiella pneumoniae. GTDB lineage: Bacteria > Pseudomonadota > Gammaproteobacteria > Enterobacterales > Enterobacteriaceae > Klebsiella > Klebsiella pneumoniae. The sequence continues at coordinate 2,185,351 of NZ_KN046818.1, forward strand.
TTAAAAGAAAAATGAACAATAAATGCTGAAATTATTTTATGTTTTAGTATCTTTATGATTTTATTGTATTTTTTGTTGTTTTATTATCATTGTTTATGTTAACAAAAGTATCCTAATTGTTATCACGCATTTGTATTATGTAAATGCTATTTATTATTTTAATAATACAATAGAGGTAGCGATGTTATTGCTGGGGTTAAATAGTTTTATAACTAACGTAATTGGTTTAGTAATTAAAAAAGGCGCTATATTATTGGCATGACAACAGGAATTAAAAAACCAAAACCATTAATGATTCCGTCACCCCATTCTGAGCTTTTAATATTTTAAAATCTGGAGCGTAACTTATGACCAGTAACGAACGTATTTTGCAGCCATTTACTTTACCAAATGGTACCGAGCTGAAAAACCGTTTGCTCATGGCGCCAATGACCACCTGCACCGGTTATTTCGATGGTACTGTCACCAGCGAGCTGGTGGAGTACTACCGCGCGCGCGCCGGAAGCATCGGTACCATTATTGTCGAGTGCTGCTTTATTGATGACTACGGTCTGGCCTTCCCGGGCGCGATCGGCATTGATAATGATGAAAAAATTGCCGGCCTGGCGAAAATCGCTGAGGCGATCAAAGCCGAGGGTTCAAAAGCGATTCTGCAGATCTACCACGGCGGCCGTATGGTCGACCCGCAGCTGATCGGGGGGCGCCAGCCGGTGGCGCCGAGCGCTATTGCCGCGCCGCGTGAGGGCGCCGCCATGCCGCGGGCGCTGAGCGGAGAAGAAGTGGAAGGGATGATCGCCAAGTTTGGCGACGGCGTTCGTCGCGCCATTCTCGCCGGTTTCGACGGGGTCGAAATTCACGGCGCCAACACCTATCTCATTCAGCAGTTCTATTCGCCGAACTCCAACCAGCGCGATGACGAGTGGGGCGGTAGCCGCGACAACCGCGCCCGTTTCCCACTGGCGGTGCTGGATATTACCCACAAAATGGCCCGCCAGTATGCTGACGATGCCTTTATCATCGGCTATTGCTTCTCGCCGGAGGAGATGGAGGTCCCGGGGATCCGCTTTGACGACACCATGTATCTGCTGGAAAAGCTGGCCGCCCGCGGTGTCGACTATCTGCACTTCTCGGTGGGTGCCACCCTGCGTCCGTCTATCGTCGATACCAGCGATGCGACGCCGCTGATCGAGAAATACTGCGCGATGCGCTCTGACACCCTCGCCCAGGTGCCGGTGATGGGCGTCGGCGGGGTGGTGAACGCCGCTGATGCCGAGCAGGGCCTCGATCATGGTTATGACCTGATCGCCGTGGGCCGCGCCTGCATCGCCTATCCGGACTGGGCGTCACGTATCGCCGCCGGCGAAGAGCTGGAGCTGTTTATCGACAGCACCCAGCGTGAAGCGCTGCACATTCCGGAACCGCTATGGCGTTTCTCGCTGGTGGAAGCGATGATCCGCGACATGAGCATGGGCGACGCCAAATTTAAACCGGGGATGTTTGTTGAGACCGTCCACGATGACGCCAATGAGCTGGTGATCAACGTCAGCCTCGAAAATGACCATATTGCCGATATCGAACTGGCGGCGAGCCCGGTCCAGACTGTGGAATTCACCACCAGCTTCGAAGAGATCCGCGAACGTATTCTCACCGCCAATACCCCGCACGTCGATGCCATTTCCGGGGCCACCAGCCAGAGCGAGGCGGTGAAAAAAGCGGTCGCCAAAGCGATGCTGAAATCGAGTAAAGCGCTGGCGGCGGAAGAGGGCGGCAATGACGCCGCGCCGAAAAGCTATGATGTGGTGGTAGTCGGCAGCGGCGGCGCCGGTCTGGCGGCAGCCATTCAGGCACACGACGAAGGGGCCAGCGTGCTGATCGTTGAAAAAATGCCAACCATCGGCGGGAACACCATCAAGGCTTCCGCCGGGATGAACGCCGCGGAAACCCGCTTCCAGCGCGTGAAAGGTATCGAAGACAGTAAGGAGTTGTTCTATCAGGAAACCCTGAAGGGCGGCCACAACAAAAACAACCCGCAGCTGCTGCGCCGTTTCGTTGAAAACGCGCCGCAAGCCATTGAGTGGCTGGCGGACCGGGGCATTATGCTCAACGACATTACCACCACCGGTGGGATGAGCATTGACCGTACCCACCGTCCGCGCGACGGGTCAGCGGTTGGCGGCTATCTGATTAGCGGCCTGGTGCGCAACATCACCAAACGCGGTATTGACGTCCTGCTGGATACCTCGGTGGAAGAGATCCTGATGCGCGGGGATGAGGTTAGCGGTGTACGTCTGATCAACGACGAAAAAGAGGTCATTGAAGTACAGACCAAAAGCATCGTAGTGGCCACCGGCGGCTTCAGCGCTAACAGCGCGATGGTCGTGAAGTATCGTCCTGACCTTGAAGGCTTCGTCACCACTAACCACAAAGGGGCTACCGGGAGCGGTATCGCGTTGCTGGAACGCATCGGCGCCGGCACCGTGGACATGGGCGAAATTCAGATTCACCCGACCGTCGAGCAGCAGACCTCGTATCTGATTTCCGAATCGATTCGCGGCGGCGGCGCTATTCTCGTAAACCAGCAGGGGAACCGCTTCTTCAACGAGATGGAGACCCGCGATAAAGTCTCGGCGGCGATTATCGCTCTGCCGGAACACTATGCTTACATCGTCTTCGACGAGCATGTGCGGGCGAAAAACAAAGCTGCCGACGAGTACATCGCCAAAGGCTTCGTCACCAGCGCCAGCTCACCGCGGGAACTGGCGGAGAAACTGGGGATGGATTACCATGCCTTCCTCGCCACCCTCGAGTGCTACAACGGGGCGGTGGAAAAACAGCATGATGAACAGTTTGGCCGGACCACCGCGCTGCGCGCGCCGATTAACGAAGGCCCGTTCCACGCCATTCGCATCGCACCCGGGGTGCACCACACCATGGGCGGCGTGACCATTAATACCGATGGCGAAGTGCTGAATGTGGCGCAGCAGCCGATTCGCGGCGCCTACGCCGCCGGTGAAGTGGTGGGCGGGATCCACGGCGGCAACCGTATCGGCGGTAACGCGGTGGCGGATATCATCATCTTCGGTACCCTCGCGGGCCATCAGGCGGCGAAACGTGCCAGAGGATAACCTGTAACCTTGCTCCTGCCGGGTTGGCGCTTTCGCCGCCCGGCTTGCCCCTTCTAAGGAGAGCCCGATGTCCGATAACCGCGTCTATAGCTACTCCGCCGTGTTGATGGGCTCGCCCATCCTGCTCAAACTCTGTTCCCACGATGAGGCGATGGCCTCCCGCGTTTTCCAGCTTATCAAGCGCTATGAAGACCTGCTCACCGTTAACCGCGCCGAGTCGCAGGTGATGGATATCAACCATGCCGCCGGGCGTCATCCGGTCACCGTCAGCCGACCGGTCTTTCAGCTGATCCAGTGCGCCAAAGCCGCCAGCATGGTGCGCGACAGCGCCTTTAACCTCGCCATCGGCCCGCTGGTGAAGCTGTGGCGAATTGGTTTTCACGGGCACAGCGTGCCTGACGCGGCTGAGATCAGAGCCCGACTGGCGCTGACCCGCCCACAGGAGGTGATCCTCGATGAGGCAACCTGCAGCGTGTTTCTCCAACAGTCGGGGATGGAGCTGGATCTCGGGGCGATCGCCAAAGGTTATATCGCTGACCGCGTGCGCGATTATCTCCGTCAGCAGCAGGTGGAGAAGGCGCTGATCAACCTCGGCGGCAATGTGCATACCCTCGGCGAATGGGCCATTGGCCTGAAAAAACCATTTGCCGACGCGCAGGCGCTGATCGGTTCGCTGACGGTCAACGGGCAATCGGTAGTCACCTCCGGGACCTACGAGCGCTATTTCGAACAGGATGGCAAACGCTGGCACCATATTCTCGACCCGCGCAGCGGTTATCCGCTGGACAACGAACTCGACAGCGTGACGGTCATTTCCGCGGATTCTTTAGACGGCGACATCTGGACCACGCTGCTGTTCGGCCTCGGCGTGGAGAAGGGCTGCGCAGCGCTGCGTCAGCGGCAGGATATCGACGCGATTTTCGTTACCAAAAATCGCGACATTATTCTCTCATCGCCGCAGCGGCTGCGTTTTGCGCCGCTGGACAGCGGCTATCGGGTTATTGACTGTACTGCTTAAGCAAACTGTACTGTTCGGCGACCAGGCGGTAGCGATAGACCGGCCGCCCGGTAGCGCCGTAGTGGATAGTGGTATAGAGAATATTGATCTGCGCCAGCCAAATCAGATATTTGCGGCAGGAAACGCGGGAGATATTCACCGCCGCCGCCAGCTCATCGGTAGAGAATTCGACATCCGGATGGGCGTCAATCCACTGGCAGAGTGTGCGCAGCGTTTGCGCGGTTAACCCTTTAGGCAGCTTGCGCGCGTCGCTGGCCTCCGGCGCGCCGCCGTGCAGCAGGCGGTCGACATCGGCCTGTTCGTAATAGGGCTGGCCGGTTATTAGCTTGCGCTTCTCCCGCCAGGTGGTGAGCGCCTCTTCAAAGCGCGGAAACTGGAAGGGTTTGATCAGGTAATCGACCACCCCGTAATGCATCGCGGTCTGTACCGTGGCGGCATCCGCCGCCGAGGTAATCATGATAACGTCGATGGCGCGCCCCGACTCGCGGATGGTCGGCAGGAGATCGAGCCCGCTGTCCTGCTGCATGTAGACATCCAGCAGCACCAGATCGATCTCCTGCTGCGGATCGTTAATCATCTCCTGGGCCTGACTGAGCGTCGAAGCGCTCCCGCTGCAACGAAAGCCGGGAACCCTTGCCACGTACAGGCGATTCAGTTCGGCCACCATGGCATCATCGTCAACAATTAAAACATTTATCACGCAGGTTTCCTTTTACTATCCCAGGGGAGATGAACAAAAAATTGGGTAAATACGCCGGGTTCCGATTCGACGGCGAGGGTGCCGCCGAGCTCGCGCAACTGCTGGTTGGCAAGAAACAGCCCGACGCCGCGATTCTCGCCTTTGGTGGAGAAGCCTTTGTTAAAGATAGCGTCGATGTTGTTCTCCGGGATCCCCGGCCCATCGTCGCTCACTTCACCGCTTAGCCAGCCGTCCTGGTAGTGCAGCAGCAGGCCGATCTCACCCTCCGCCTGGCCGCTCATGGCGTCCAGCGCGTTCTCAATAAGGTTGCCCAGCACCGTCACCAGCACCGTGACCTGTTTCTCGTTCGGACAATCCGGCACCAGGCTCTCCTCCGCCAGCGTCAGGGTAAAGCCGCACTCTGTGGCGCGCTGAATTTTACTTATCAGGAAGCCGGCCACCACCGGGGATTTAATGCGATGTTGAATGTCGCCGATGTCCGCCTGGTAGCGGTGGGCGGTCTGCAGCACGTATTCCTCGAGTTTGCCGTAGCTTTTCATATTCAGCAGACCGAGGATCACGTGCAGTTTATTCATAAACTCATGGGAGGTGGTGCGTAGGGCATCCACATAGCTCATCATGCCGTCCAGTCGCTGCAGCAATTGGCTGACCTCAGTTTTATCGCGGAAGGTACAGATGGCGCCGACCACCGCACCCTGGCTGCGAATGGGCACTGTATTGCCGATCAGCAGCAGACCATTGCACCCCAGTTCGCGGTCGAACATTGGCTCGCCGCTCTGCAGTACGGTCTGCAGATCGTCGAGCAGGGGGCTGTGAACGAGAGTCTTATCCGGGCCGGAAAAGAGGATCTCTTCCGCCGCGGGGTTGATGAGATTTACCTCGCCATGGGCATCGACCGCCACCACCCCCTCCTTGAGGGCGTGAAGCATGGCCTGACGCTGCTGAAACTGGGTGGATATTTCGTGCGGCTCCAGCCCCAGCAGCACGCGCTTCAGGCCGCGAACCAGGCTCCAGGTGCCCAGCGCGCAGACCAGCGCGCTGAACAGGATGGTCAGCAGCACGTCCCAACGGCTGTTGGCGATCTGTTCGTCCACTTTACTCAGTGAAATGCCGACCACCACCACGCCGATTTGCTGATGCCGTTCGTTGAACACCGGCGTAAACACCCGTAGCGCCGGGGCCAGCACCCCGTGGTTGATGGCGACATTCTCTTTTCCCTGCAGCGTCGGCTGAATATCGTGGCCGATGAACGGTTTGCCGATGATTGAGCTGTCCGGATGCGAATAGCGAATACCCTGCATATCGGTAACGATAGCGTACAACAGGTCGTTGCGGCGGGTAATGGCCTGCGCCAGCGGCTGAATGATCTGCTGCTGCGGGGGCGCCTCCAGTCCGCGCTTCACCTGCGGCATATCGGCCATGGTGCGCGCCACCGCCAGCGCGGTCTCTTTCAGACCGTCGCGGGTGGCGTTGCTGATCTGCATATACCACAAGGCATACACCAGCAGCAGCACGGCGCCGATGACGCTGCCGATCATCAAGGACACGGCGGTGCTCAGCTTTAACGGTAAGGCGCGTTGGCAAACGCGAGGCGGGTGCTCTGAAGCCTTCATGACGACCCCGGGTAGATTCAGTGAAAGATTATTATCGCCGATAGCGCGGCATACATAAAGCCGTGTAATCAAAGCAAAAGGCCGCTTTTGCTACGGCAGACTCCTCCAGCGCGCGGTACACTGCGGCTTTTCGCCACAGGCTTAAGGGAGACACTATGGAACTGGCTTCTCTGGTCCGGGATATCCTCCGGCAGCGGCACGTTGAACGACTGGCGCAGCATCGTGAACAGGATAATGAAGCGGAAGCAGAGTGGGAGATCGCCCGCTGGCGGCATCGCAGCGGGGTGGTGATCCAGCGCCGCTATGAGCTCGAGATCGCGCAGCAGGATAGCGCATCCTGCCCGGAGTGCTGGATTGACTGGCAGGTTATCGACGCCGCCGGCCAGGAGATCAACCCGATGCGCAAACAGTTTTATAACCTTTGCCAGCAATCCTTCTGGCTGGCTATGCAGGCGGGTGGTGAAGATGAGACCTCAGACAGAATTGCTCAGATAACCGACAATCACCCGTAAACGCGCGTTGGGGACGGTAAACTGTGACCCCGACGGCGGTAAAGCGCATAACATTCCACTTATAGTGGCGGCAGAGGTTAAATAGTCCTGATGAATATAAGGATATGCATCAGGCCGCTGATTTTGCCGAGATGCGCTTTTTCTGTCGTAAATGGAGGTTGTTATGAGCAGTTCGCTAACCGCGTCAATGCAGGCTCGTCGTCACCCGGAGACCACCCACATCGATCGCCTCGCCACCGCCGATATGCTGGCGATGCTGCATCAGGATGATAAGCAGATATCGGAGGCGGTCGGCGCCTGTCTGCCGGATATCGCCCGGCTGATTGATATCGCCACCGCGACGATAAGCCGGGGAGGGCGCCTGGTCATTATTGGCGCCGGCGCGTCGGGCCGGACGGCCATTGAGGCGGTCAGCGACTATTCGCCGGAAGGTAAACACGCGCTGGTGGGGCTGATTGCCGGTGGGCAGACGGCGGCGATGGCCGAGCGGGAGACTGCGGCGAATAATTATGACCTGGGCGCCTTTGAGCTGCAGTCGCTGGACTTCAGCAACCGCGATATGCTGCTGGCGCTGACCGTCAGCGGCAAGACGCCATGGGTGTGGGGGGCGATGCGCCACGCCTGGTCGCTGGGCGCCCCGATAGCGGTCATCACCCAGCAGCCGACCAGCGAGGCGGCGCAGCTGGCGGATATCATTATTGCTCCGCAGACCGGGCCGGAGGCGGTGGCGGGGTTAGCCAATCCGAAGGCTCAGTTGGCCCAGAGGCAGATCGTCAATATGCTGACAACCGGACTCGCCATCCGTGACGGTCGGGTGTACAGCAATTTGCGGGTGGACGTGCAGGCTGACAATTCGCACTGGGCGGAGCGGCAGATAGCGATTGTGATGGCGGCCACCGATTGCACGCGCAGTGAAGCAAAGGCCGCCCTGGCCAGCTGCCATCAGCACTGCCGCACCGCGATCCTGATGCTGCTCAGCGGGCTTGACGCCTGGCACGCGCGGGAGCTGCTAACCAAACATCACGATCATCTGCGTCTCGCCCTGCGTGAAGCCCAGCGTAGCGCTGTCACTCCCGCCCAGTAATCCCTTCTCTGCCAGGCGCGCGATGAGCATGCGCGTCTGGACTTTTGTAATTAAAGAAATTCTTATCTTTTATTTTACCCGGCAATAGATATTGAATTTTCGACGTTATTTTTTTATCCGTCTTCGCTCTGTTTTTAAAATTGATTTTTTAAGTTAAATAACTGTTTGGTTTAAAATGCGAGAGTGTAAATGATATTTTAAAATAAAGTAAAAGTGCGTTAATATGCTGCCTCTTATGACCGTGTGCTACGTGATAATTCTATTATGCCTGCAATGAAAAAAACGATTATTTCCTTAACCGCATTAGCGATGTTCGTCAGCGCGGCGACGCATGCTGAAGCGGATACCTCGAAAAAAACCGACTTCCTGCTGATTGGCGGCGGGATCATGAGCGCCTCGCTCGGCACCTGGCTGCAGGCGCTGCAGCCGGACTGGGATCTGACCATGGTGGAGAAACTGGACGGCGTGGCGCTGGAGTCTTCCAACGGCTGGAATAATGCCGGTACTGGCCACTCGGCGAATATGGAGCTGAACTATACGCCGGAGCGGGCGGACGGGTCGATTGACGTCAGCAAAGCGCTCGATATTAACGAGCAGTTTATGATTTCCCGTCAGTTCTGGTCGGCACAGGTGAAACGCGGTATTTTGCACGATCCGCACTCGTTTATTAATTCCACGCCGCATATGAGCTTCGTCTGGGGTGATAATGTGAATTATCTGCAGAAGCGTTATAACGCGCTGCAGCAGACCACCTTATTCCAGGGGATGAAATTCTCCACCGATCACGCGCAAATTAAACAGTGGGCGCCGCTGGTGATGGAAGGCCGCGATCCGCAGCAGAAAGTGGCAGCCACCTGGACGCCGGTGGGTACCGATGTCAACTACGGCGAAATCACTCGCCAGCTGATCGGCAGCCTGAAGAAAAATAACCACTTCACCCTGCAGACCTCCTCTGAGGTAACGGATTTCAAACGTAATGCCGACAACTCCTGGCACGTAACGATTAAGAATGTGCAGAGCGGGGAAGCGCAGACTATTGACGCCAAATACGTCTTTATCGGCGCCGGCGGCGGCGCGTTGAAGCTGCTGCAAAAAACCGGTATTCCGGAAGCGGACAACTATGCCGGCTTCCCGGTGGGCGGCTCGTTCCTGATGACCGAGAACCCGGCGGTCACCGCGCAGCATCTGGAGAAAGTGTATGGCCAGGCTTCAGTCGGCGCGCCGCCGATGTCGGTGCCGCACCTTGATGCACGTTACCTCGACGGTAAGCGCGTGGTGCTGTTCGGGCCATTCGCCACCTTCTCGACCAAGTTCCTGAAAAATGGTTCGTTCTTCGACCTGCTCAGCACTACCACCACCAATAACGTGCTGCCGATGACCCACGTCGGTCTCGACAACTTCGATCTGGTGAAATACCTGGTTAGCCAGGTGATGCTCAGCGATGATGACCGTTTCGCTGCGCTGAAAGAGTACTACCCGGACGCGCGTAAAGAAGACTGGAAACTGATCCAGGCCGGCCAGCGCGTACAGATCATCAAGAAAGACGCAGAGAAGGGCGGCGTGCTGAAGCTCGGTACCGAAGTGGTGGTTGATCAGCAGAAAACCATTTCCGCGCTGCTCGGCGCTTCGCCGGGGGCTTCCACCGCCGCGCCAATCACCCTGAACGTGCTCAAGCAGATGTTCCCGCAGCAGTTTAACTCGCCGGAGTGGCAGAGCCGCATTCACGCTATTGTGCCGAGCTACGGCCAGAAGCTGAACGGTAACGTGGCGCTGACCCAGCAGGTTTGGGATGACACCGCTGCGACCCTGCAGCTGACGAAACCGCCGGTGATCCAGATGCCAGCGGCTGCGCCTACCGCGACCGCCAAGCCGGCAGAGACGCCGCGCGAGGCCTCGCCGCAGCACGATATGGCGCTGTAAAAGCAAACTCGACAGTGAACAAAAGGGAAGACCATGGTCTTCCCTTTTTTGCGTTATTTACCGGCTGAGGCCGCGCGCTGCCTGCAACTTTGGCGTCATAAAAGATATACTGGTTTGAATTGAAATAAGAAAATTAAACCAGGAGTGTGGAAGGGCTATGAAAGACGATATTAACCAGGAGATCACCTTCCGCAAGCTGTCGGTCTTTATGATGTTTATGGCGAAAGGTAATATCGCCAGAACCGCCGAAGCGATGAAACTCAGCAGCGTCAGCGTTCACCGCGCGCTGCATACCCTGGAAGAGGGGGTGGGCTGCCCGCTGTTTGTCCACAAAGGGCGCAACCTGCTGCCGCTGCAGGCGGCGTGGACGCTGCTTGAATACTGCCAGGATGTGATAAGTCTGATGAACCGCGGCCTCGAGGCGACGCGCAAGGTTGCAGGCGTCGGTCAGGGGCGGTTGCGCATCGGTACCCTCTATTCTCTGACCCTGGAAACCGTTCCGCGCATCATTATGGGGATGAAGCTGCGTCGCCCGGAGCTGGAGCTGGACCTGACGATGGGTTCAAATCAGATGCTGCTGGATATGCTGGAAGACGATGCCCTCGATGCCATCCTGATCGCCACCAACGAAGGGGAGTTCAATAATACCGCTTTCGACGTGGTGCCGCTGTTTGAGGACGATATTTTTCTCGCCGCCCCGGCGACCGAACGGCTGGATGCCTCACGGCTCGCCGATCTGCGCGATTACGCCGACCGCAAGTTTGTTTCGCTGGCGGAGGGGTTCGCCACCTATGCCGGATTCCGGGAAGCATTCCACATCGCCGGCTTCGAGCCGGAGATCGTCACCCGGGTGAATGATATTTTCTCGATGATTAGCCTGGTGCAGGCTGGCGTCGGTTTTGCCCTGCTGCCGGGGCGGATGAAGAAAGTGTATGAGAAGGATGTACAGCTGCTAAAGCTGGCGGAACCCTACCAGATGCGCCAGCTGATCTCTATCGTCTATTCGCACCATCGCGAACGCGATGCCGACCTGCTGGCGCTGGCAGCGGAAGGACGGATGTACGCCCGCAGTATTAATCGCTAAGCCGCTGCGCCAGATGGCGGGCGACGTCCAGGCCGCTGCGCTCCAGCGCAATGGTCTCCCCGCGCCAGCCCGCCTGGCGGGTCAGGCAGGTGAGCACCCCCCCGGGGGGCATCTCAATGGCTAAACGCGCATCGCGCTCATCGGCGGCGACCATCGCCTCCTGCCAGTGGACCGGGCGCGCCATGTTCATCGCCAGATCGTCGGCGATCCGCTGCGGATCCCACAGCACGCGCGCCGTCGAGCCGCTTAAATAGGCGCACCGTGGGCGCCTTAAGCTGGCGCCGGCAAAAGCTTTCGCCAGCTCAGCGGCTGGTTTATCCAGCAGCGCGCAGTGCGACGGCACGCTGACCGCCAGCCGCTGGGCTTTACTGGCGCCAGCCCGCAGCGCCAGCTGCGCCACCTCGGCCATTGCCTCATCACGGCCCGCAATCACGAACTGCGTTTCGGCGTTCAGGTTGGCGAGATAAACCTCGTGGCCCTGCATCAGCGCCTCAACCCGCGGGCGGGTCAGGCCCATAATCGCCGTCAGTCCGTAACCTTCAGGATACGCCTGTTCCATTAAGTCCCCGCGCAGGGCCACCAGCCGCAACGCGCTGGCGAAATCGAGCGCGCCGGCAATCACCGCGGCCGGAAACGCGCCGATGGACAGGCCGCTGACCATCTGCGGATCCACGCCCTGACGCTGTAGCTCGCGCGCCCAGGCGACACCGGCGATCAGCAGACAGAGCTGGACCGCACGGGTGTGTTGTAGCGCGTCGGCGCTATCGAGAGTAGCGACTTCATCCCCCAGCACGGCGCGCGCCTGGGTGAGGATCGCCTCGCGATCGGGGATCATCGCCAACATGCCGGGACGCTGGCCGCCCTGACCGGGAAAGGTAAATAAAATCTTCATTATTCCTCCCTGTGCCACGGCGTCGCGGTTAAGCGCGCGCCGCGGGACGTTTTCAGCAGCGCGCGCCCGTCGCGCAGCCATTCATTAAGGGCGAAGGCGCCGTACGGCGTTTCGAGCTGGGTATCAGCGCGGCATGGGAGTTGGGCCACCCGGGTCTGCCATTCCAGCAGCGCCTCGCGGTCCAGCGGCTGTGGCGCGCGGATCAGCAGATCCAGATCGCTGGCCGCATGCAGCACCGGGATCTCGGTTGCCAGCGCGTAGCCGGTACTGCCGGTGACGCCCCAGCCCCAGGGCCAACGGTGTAAGGTGAGGGCGATAGCCCCCTGGACCGGCGGCTGCGAGACAAACGGCGAGCAGAGTAATGCTTCGCGCTCGACAAGCATCTCCGGGGTGACGCTGCGCACGATATTGCGCGCCTGTACCCAGCCGGCGGCGCGCTGCTCGCGCTTCATGCCCCGCACCCCAACCGGGACGCGGGCCTGGTCGTCAACGTCGCGCCTCACCACCACCGGCAGCGCGGCTCGCCACTGCTGAGCCACCCACGGCTCGGCAATGTCTTCCAGGGCGCTGGCGTGGTTTAACCAAACTAAATCGTGGGGACACGGCGTTGCTGACATGGTTTACAGTCCTGAAGTCAAAGAGATAAACAGCGGTAGCGACAGGATACACAGAACCGAGCTCAACAGCAGCACGGCTTCAGCATCCGGAGACTGTACGCCGAAGCGGTTGCCGAAGACCACGCCGAAGAAGCCGGCGGCCAGGGCTATCATCAGGATCGCGGTAATGGCAATGGAACCGTGCAACCCAAGTAACATCACCAGACCCCAGGCAATAAACGGCTGCACCAGCAGTTTCACGATGGTTGATGTAGCGATCAGCGCATTGAGCTGCAGTTTACGCGCCGACAGGATCACCCCGGTGAGGAACAGCGCGGCGGCGGTGGCGGCCAGGCCCAGCGGTTTGATCGACGCCAGCAGCAGGTCCGGCATTTTAATGCCGATCGCGGAAAGCACCACCCCAAGCAGCGGGCCCCAGACGATCGGTTTTTTCACCGAACGCCACATCAGCACCGGCAGCATTGCCAGCGTAGAACCGCTGTTTTCACCCGCGGCGCGGGCTTTTTCACGCTCCAGAATCAGCAGGCAGAACGGGGTCATCAGCACCGAGCCGCAGGCGATAGAGACCGCCACCGACAGTGAGGTTGACGCGCCTTCACCCAGCACGCTGCCGAGGATCGGCAGACCTAGCGCGGCATAGTTTGGCAGGGCGACGGTGAGGGTCAGCACCGCGGCATCCTGCGGCGTGCGTTTGAACACGCTGGTGGCGAGGAAGTAGATCGCGGCATAGGTGATCCACATCGCGCCGGTCAACACCAGCACCAGCGGCGACTGGGCGACGATCCCGGCCCACGGCGTTTGTACCGTGGCGCTAAACAGCGTGGCGGGTAAGGCAAAATCCATTACAAAAATATTAAGCAGCGAGACGTTTTTGTTATCTACCATCCCGGCCTTACCGGCCCAGAAGCCCAGCAGCATGATAACGAAAATCGGGGCAAGAGCATGAATAATCACATAAGTCATAAATCACCTGTAAATAAGATAGAGTACTGGCGCGATTGTTATTTTTTCTAAAAGCCGTCCCTACCCGGCGCGGTTATTACGCGCTCCGGGGGACGGCTTCCGGCAGGTTTTCTTCTACTACTTACGTACGAACGTCTTACCAGCTGGCGCGCATGCGATCGCGAACCAGTTGCGAGCTGCGGCGGTTTTCCGCGCCCAGGCGGCACTTCAGTGAGGCATCGGTGCGCGCATCAGCGATGGCGTCGCGCAGCGTGTTGCTGACCAACGACAGATCGTGGTCGTCAGGGGCATCCGGATTATTAATATCCAGCAGGGCGGAGAGCAGGCCGAGCGTCGCATAGTTGCTGACGTCGTAGGCCATTGGCGGAATGGTAGCCGCCAGTTTCTCCAGCGCCTCTACGGTACGCAGCGTAATGCGCGCCGCCGACGCTTTACCCATCGCGTGGACCAGCACGCCGCTATCGTTAAAGGCGATCAGGCGGTTGGCCTGGTAGCCGTGGGCCAGAAACGCCCCGGACATCGCTTTGCCGACGATCAGGCCAATTACCGGGTGGCCGGCCAAACGGGCTTTGGCATAAGCGCCAGCCGCCCCGGCCAGCGCCTGGTGAATGCCGAAAGCTTCTTCGCGGCGGCCATAGGCCTGGCTTGGCACATCGATCACGGCGACGATCGGCCGTTTGACTGGCTGGTCGGCGTCGGCGGCAATGGTTTCATTAACCACTTTCGCCAGCGTCCAGCCTTCCAGCAGGCCAACTTCGCCGCCGGCGGCGCGCGGGTAGTGGTTGTTAGCATCCGGGACCACGGCGATAAAACGCACGTTTTCGCCATTAATCTGGCCGTCTGCCACCTGGACGGAAGGGCACAGGCCGCTCATCAGCGGCGCGTCGGGCGCCAGTTTGTTCAGCCACAGCGCGGCGCGGTTTGGGAACTGACTCATTATTTATCCTCCCGGGCAAAAAGCTGTTTAATCTGCGCGGTATCCGCCTGCTGGCGGGTGTCGAACTGGCTCAAGCGACGCAGATAATCGTCATAGTTGTCGCTGCGGTGCTGTACCGGTACGCCTTTGGCGATCGCCTCATTCATTGCGGTTTTAACGGCGTTAACGCCATCGTTAACCAGCGCGTCGACCAGTCCGCTGGCGGCGCGAATTTCGCCGCCGGTCATGCTCCAGATAAACGGCCGGTTGCGGGAGTCGTACTCTTCAATGCCGGCTTCCTGCTCGATAACCTGCGGGCCGTTGAGGCCGAGACGGGCTTCACGAGTGACGATAAGGTAACTGCACAGCGCGGCGGCGATAGACATACCGCCAAAGCAGCCGACGGTGCCGGCGATGATGCCGACTACCGGCGTGTAGCGGCGCAGATCGACAATCGCCGCGTGAATATCAGCGATGGCGGCCAGACCGAGGTTGGCCTCCTGCAGACGTACGCCGCCGGTTTCGAGGCACAGCACCGCCTGGGTCGGGATACCGTTGCGGTTATCTTCCGCCGCCAGCTCCAGCGCGGCGGCCATTTTGGCGCCGGACACTTCGCCCATACTGCCGCCCTGGAAGGTGCCCTCGATGGCAATCACCACCGCAGGCTGGCCGTTGATCGTGCCTTTGGCGACCACCATACCGTCATCGGATTGCGGGACGATGCCCTGGGCGCCGAGCCACGGCGACATAATACCGTCAAACGGATCCAGCAGTTCGCGGTAGCTGCCGTCGTCCAGCAGGGCGTGGGCGCGTTCGCGAGCGCGCAGTTCGATAAAGCTGCGATCGTTACGCATGAGCGGCCTCCTCAAAAACCTGTTCAATACGAATACGGGCGACGCCCGGCGTGGCGCCGAAGTCGTGGATAATCAACTGCCCGGCGGGCAAGCCGTTGATCAGGTTCAACCTGTCGAACAGCGCCTGCCAGCGCGCCTGGCTGTTATCCACTGAGGTGGTGATCTGTACGTTGAGCGTGGCGCTCTGTGCGGCGGTATAAAGTACTTCCATATCGCCTGAACCCACGACTCCTGCCAGCGCTCGGCCGCTGAGGGCGCGGCTGGCAGGAAATGACAATGTAATCTGTTCCATAACATCCTCTGAATGCGTTAGCCGGCAACTCTGTCGAGAAACAGGGTGGCGGCAAGGAGATCGGCGGCGCCTCCCGGCGAGGCGTTTAGCGCCAGCATGATTGCGTCCAGGCGGGCCAGGGCGGCGCGCCCGGCGAAACTGGCGCAACCGCCAGCCGCCAGCACCTCACAAGCGCCTTGCTGCATGGCCTGCAGCCCGGCCATACCGGCGCGCGACAGCACGCAGGTATCGCTCAGCGAGGTCATGATGGCCATCAGCGCATCAAGCTGCGCCTGCGGCTCACTGGCGCCTCGCGCCCGGCTGTGCTGCAGTTGCGGCAGCGCCAGGCGGGTGATATGCGGGAAACCACACTGCGCTTCCTCGCGGGCGCCTGGCACCTGCCAGCGGCGGCTGGCGCGAAGCCCTTTACTAAAGCTTTTCGGCGCGAAGCCGTCGGGCAGGCGGGCGAGGGCGGCGGCGGCGTCGGCGATCGCCTGTGACTGACCCTCTCCACCCAACATCGCCACCGCGCTGACCAGCAGGCCTAGCGCCCAGATAGCGCCGCGGTGGGTGTTAACCCCACCCGTCGCCAGCATCATCTGCGCTTCGCCTTCGCGGCCAAGGCGGCCGACGGTTTCGCGCAGCGCGATGTCCGCCGGGCGACGCCAGCTTTGCTCGGCCAGCGCGTGAAAGGTCGGCTGCAGGCTGCGGGCGGAGCGCTCCATCAGCGCCAGATTCAGGTCCTGATGCGCGCCGTTGCCGCGGCTATCCACCAGACCCGGTTTCGGGCTCAGACGGGCTTCGTCAATCAGACAGGCGCTGGCGGTATGCGCCAGCCAGCTGACGCGGCTTTCTGCGTGCAGGGGGGAGAGATTTTTCATTACCAGCTCCGGAATTTTGCCGGTGGGTTGTACAGTCCGTCGGACCACTCCACCAGGTCGGCGACGCTGCCGGCGGCCAGCAGGGAGCGGGTGGCATCGCTGCGGCGAATCCCGAGATCTTCCGGGTAGACCACTTTGCCGCTCTGACGCAGCGCGGCGACGCGTTTGGCGTCCACTCCAAGGCCGATATCGGTGATCCCGGCCACCGCGGCGACCATCGCCCGGCGCTCTTCAAGGCTCTCCGCACGGTACAGGTAGGCGATACCCTCTTCGGTCAGGACGTGGGTGACGTCATCACCATAAATCATCACCGGCGCCAGCGGCATGCCGGAGGTTTTCGCCACCTCAACTGCATCCAGCGTCTCAACGAAGGTTGGTTTCACGCCGGCCTGGAAGGTTTCGACCATCTGCACCACCAGCTTTTTCCCGCGCTGCATCGGGTCCGGCTCGGTGATCATATTGAGCCATGCCGGGGTGGCGTGGCGGCGACCGTGCGGGTCGTGGCCCATGTTCGGCGCGCCGCCGAAGCCGGAAAGACGGCCGCGGGTGACGGTCGAGGAGTTAGCCAGACCATCCACCTGCAGGGTTGAACCAATGAACAAATCTACCGCGTACTGGCCCGCCAGCTGGCAGAAGGCGCGGTTAGAGCGCATCGAGCCATCCGGGCCGGTAAAGAAGATATCCGGGCGGGCGCGGATGTACTCTTCCATCCCCAGTTCGCCGCCGAAGCAGTGCACGCTCTCCACCCAGCCGCTCTCGATGGCCGGGATTAAGGTTGGATGCGGATTCAGGGTCCAGTGTTTACAGATTTTGCCTTTCAGGCCGAGCTGCTCGCCATAGGTCGGCAACAGCAACTCGATGGCGGCGGTATTAAAGCCGATACCGTGGTTAAGCGACTGCACCTGATGTTCCGCATAGATGCCCTTGATCGCCATCATCGCCATCAGTATGTGTTCTTGCTTAATCAGGCGCGGATCGCGGGTGAAGAGCGGTTCGATAAAGAACGGCTTGTCGGCAACCACCACGTAATCGATCCACGAGCCGGGAATATCGACGTGCGGCAGATCGCATTCGTCGTCCACCAGTTCGTTGACCTGGGCTATCACAATGCCGTCGTGGAAGGCGGCGGCTTCGACCAGCGCCGGGGTATCTTCGGTACTCGGTCCGGTATACAGGTTGCCTTTACGGTCCGCTTTATAGCCGGCGATCAGCGCGACGTTTGGCGACAGATCGACGTACAGGCGGGAGTAGAGTTCAATATAGGTATGGATGGCGCCGATTTCGAGCAGGCCATCTTCCAGCAGCTGCGAGATACGCAGGCTCTGGGTGCCGGAGAAAGAGAAATCCAGCTTGCGGGCAATACCTTTTTCAAACAGGTCCAGATGCTCGCTGCGCCCGACGCTGGGCATAATCATATGCAGGTCGTGGATTTTTTGCGGATTAACTTCCGCCAGCATGCGCGAGAGGAAATCGGCCTGTTTCTGGTTGTTGCCTTCCAGCACAACCCGGTCGCCGGGGGCGAGCAGGTTTTCCAGTACGCTGACCAACTGGTCAGTCGGGATGACCTTACCTGGCATGTTCGCCTCGGCCAGCCGCCGCTGTTTTTCCGTTCGGCGACGGTTCCAGACCCGCCCCGTCGTTTGTTCGGCATTCATTAATAACCTCCTGATTCGACAAATCGTTTTGTTTGTCCTGGTGGAGATTAGTGTGCGACGCGAGGCTATGAGCATCAATTAAGCGCGGTGGCCGATCGTTAGCATCAGAGTAACGATTCCGCCGCAACGTTTGTGATGCGGATCAATAATACATAAGGCGTAGTGGTCTACGGAGAGAGTGTAGGGCAGGGAGCAGGCCGGCGAAGCGCCGGCCTGCGGAAGGACTACTGTTTACTGACATCGCTTAATAAGAAAGCGATACTCTGCCCGCCGCTGGTCTGCTCGAGGGCAATTTTGACGATAATCGTCAACGGCACCGAGAGCAGCATGCCAACCGGACCCAGCAACCATCCCCAGAAGATTAAGGACAGGAATACCACCAGCGTCGAGAGGCCCAGCCCGCGCCCCATGATACGAGGTTCGAGAATATTGCCGAATACCAGGTTGACGATCAGGTAGCCGGCCAGCACTACCAGCGCCTCGTACAGACCACCGAACACCAGCACCTGCAGGATCGGCGGAATGGCCGCCAGCACGGAACCGATATTGGGAATATAGTTCAGCGCGAAGGCCAGTAGCCCCCACATAAAGGCGAAGCGCACATCCAGCAGCACCAGCATGCCCCAGACCACCAGGCCGGTGATCAGGCTTATCGCAGTTTTCAGCACCAGATAATGCGATACGCTGTCGATGGCCCGCTGGATGGCGCCCATGCCTTCTACTGGTCTGGACATTAACTGCTGCAGCTTAGCGGGAAGCTGCGGCACCTCCAGCAGCATAAACACCACCGTCAGCAGCAGCAGAAAAATAGAGGACATGGCATTCGACAGCTGAGTGAGCAGGCTGGTGACCAGGGTCATTACGGCGTTAGGGTCGATGTACTTATTGAGCTCGACCACCGAAACGGTGAATCCCATACGCTGCAGCCAGGGCGCGATGGTTTGCATCGGCTCATAAAGATAGTTGCGATACTGCGGCAGGGTGCGCGCCAGCTCGTTGAGCGAGGTCCCCAGCGAGGCCAGCAGCACAATGGCTAACATAACAATCAGGCCAATCAGTAGCGAGATCGCCAGCACGCGCGGCACCCGGCAGCGGACCAGGAGCTGGACCAGAGGATTGATGATCACCGCCAGAAAAAGCGCCAGGATAAACGGGACGATTATGTCCGCCGCAAAGCGAATGCCGGTAAGGATGATCACCAGCATGCCCAACATGATGACCATCTTTAATCCGTTAAGTGTAATAATGGGTTTAGCCATAGGATCCCGACCTCAAACTTCCTTGCCTATTAACAGGTTGCGTTACATTAGCATAATGACGCTTTTTTGCAGAACAAACGCATTGAAGAAAAACCGCGGCGTAAAGAATTGCAAAGTCTTTGAATTAAATGTAGCACTATGCTACAAATCTACCTGTGTTTAACTACTGAGGACAATTTTCATCCGCACCGGACGAGAAGCAACACCGCGGATAATTGTAATTTTATGGACAATCAGTTCAGGATGTATATTTTAAATCACCCCGCAGTATCCCTCACTTTTTCCCGTTTTGCCGGCGAACAGCACTGGCATTCGGCGCTATAGTCACCTTCTTTCTGCCTGAGCTGGCGCCAAGCGCACAGCGATATCTACGTCAGAAATTTTCCTGTTTACGTCTCGCGTAAACGGTAATGGATTATATTCTCAAGCAGGAGAAGGGATCATGTTTTATTGGATTTTATTAGCTTTAGCAATTATTGCTGAAATTACCGGCACCTTGTCTATGAAATGGGCAAGCGTGAGCGGCGGGCACACCGGCTTTATTTTAATGCTGGCCATGATTGCCCTGTCATATATTTTTCTTGCCTTTGCGGTTAAAAAGATTGCCCTCGGTGTGGCCTATGCGTTGTGGGAAGGGATCGGTATTTTACTGATTACCTTGTTCAGCGTGCTGCTGTTTGATGAGAGTCTGTCCCTGCTGAAAATAGCCGGCTTGACCACCCTGGTGATAGGGATCGTCTTAATTAAGTCCGGCACCCAGAAAAAAGCGTCTTCCAAGCAGGAGGTGGCCCATGCAGCAGTTTGAGTGGATCCACGCCGCCTGGCTGGCAATCGCCATTGTGCTGGAAATTATTGCCAACGTCTTTTTGAAGTTTTCCGACGGCTTCCGCCGCAAGATCTACGGCATCCTGTCCCTGGCGGCAGTATTGGGCGCGTTCAGCGCCCTGTCGCAGGCGGTTAAAGGGATCGATCTCTCGGTCGCCTATGCGCTGTGGGGCGGCTTCGGTATCGCGGCGACCATCGCCGCCGGCTGGGTGCTGTTTGGTCAGCGTCTGAATAACAAAGGCTGGGCGGGGGTTATCCTGCTGGTAGCCGGCATGGTGTTAATTAAACTCGCCTGACGTCTCGCCGCCTGCAAAGCCAGGCGGCAAACGGAAACTTCCTTCACGCCTGGCCCCGCTGTAATTGTGTCAGGTGACGCTGAGGGCTGCGCAGGTTCACTGCTTTCGGCTGGCGGAAAATCATTTCCGCCAGGACGATGTCAATAATGATATTCTTCACCGGCCTCGGTCCATTACTCACCGGCAAGCGCCTCCAGCTTATCGCGAAAGCCAGTCACCGCAATGGCGCGATTGTCCGCCCGCCAGCGATCCTGCGGGCCGGGGGCCGAACTCTGCACGGCGATCACCTGCCAGCCGTCCTCCGTTTTCAGCAGCAGCGGCGAGCCGCTGTCGCCAGGCAGGGTGTCACACTGATGCGACAGTACGCTGGTTTGCGCCCACCCTGTCACGATGCAATCCTGGTGGCTGTAAAGATTATCGAGATGATCTTCAGGATAGCCAGACTGGGTAACTTTACGGTCCGCCGCCTTCAGCGCGGCGGTGAGATCGGCCTTGCTGCCCGGAAAGAGCGGGATCGGCGCAATGCCAGACGGAGCATAGCGCAGCACGATCAGGCCAAAATCGGACGGCGCCGCAGCGGAAGGGACAATCCAGCCGTCGCCATCGGCTTTCAGGCGTCTGCCTAAGCTGGGATCGACTCGCCCGTCAATGCCGTGGATCTCATAGACCCAGTTGCCCTTGCGGGAAATAAAGCGCAGGGCGACCGCTTTGTCCGGCTTGCCGCGCGGGGGCGTTAACAGACAGTGGCCCGCGGTCAGCGCCAGATGCGGAGAGATGAGCGTCGCCGTACACAGATTGCCGCTGGCGGTTTCCAACTGGCCAATCGCGTCCCACGGACTCTCCTCGGGGCGGTTCACCGCTTTGCGGTCATCGCGACCGAAAAACAACGTCTTAATATCTTTGGCGCTCAGTCCGCTATCATCGGCATGTGCGCCCAGAGGTAACAGATAAAATGAACACAGTAATAACAGAACGTCTCTACGCATATCACTCTCTGGGGAGGCTATGATGTCTATTGACAGTAGCAGGAGATTTAAGTTTTTGAAAGTAAACAATAATTCTAAACAGGCCAAACCGTATACCACATCAGCGCGCGGTGGGGTCTGGCGCTGGTAAAACCTCCTGATTTCAAGCGGTTAATACCAGTGTTCTGCTTGTGCTATTTCCGCAGAAAGTGGCGTCTTGCGCAACAAAATTCATGTATCAGAACGTACTGAATTCGGTTAATAATGCAGCAATTCATCCGTGGGATTATTCCTGGTTTGTCAGCATAATGCCCAAAAATAATACTTTTACCCACCAGATCTTCACCGGAATTCGCACTTCTTTACGCCTCTCGTAATTATTTTCAATGCGAAACATTTTCTCACCGAAAACGTTGTTACCGTCGCCCTGCCGTTGAGTAAATAGAGAGGTAGTACCGGCGATGATAGCCTGAACTCTATTTCCCCTGCGTTCGGAGGGCTTATGTCTAAAAAAGGTATTCGCGCACTGGTTTATGTTTCCCTGGTCTCAGTCGCTATCTGGGGCGCGACCGGCTATCTGGTGATGGAAGCAGTGCGTGCATTGTGATGGGCGCGCCACCCGGCAAGGGCCAGGCGTGCGCCATATTACGACTAACATGTCTGGCGTCTTCTGGCGCCGGACATTTTTTTGCGCCGCAGAGAGTCACAGGATAATGGGAAGCGGGGAGCGGGTCAGCGATAGCCGCACGGTATTCATTTTAATGAAAAGCTGGTAGAAGCAGCAAAATGCGAGCGCGGGATAAATAATTAAGAGAGGAAAAAACGGGTTGCAACCACTGCGCATATAATTAGCAGGATCAGGATGAGCTCAAAACGATAGCGCCGCAGCATAGTGCTCTCCAGAAAAAACGGCGCTGAAACAGCGCCGATTATTAAGAAGGTTGGTTCACCGGGAGGAATTATGCTGCCGGCTGTGCAGTCGGTTTAGCGGCCTGGTGTTTAGTGGTTTTGTGGTGTTTTTTCGCTGCCTGCGCTTTCTGGGCTGCCGGTTTAGCCGCAGCTTTGTGATGCTTTTTCGCCGCCTGAGCTTTCTGCGGAGCAGCTGGTTTAGCTGCTACTTTTTTGTGTTTTTTAGCGGCCTGGGCTTTCTGAGCAGCGGCTGGTTTAGCTTCTGCTTTTTTGTGTTTTTTGGCAGCCTGAGCTTTCTGCTCTGCGGCCGGTTTTGCCGCGGCTTTGTGGTGTTTTTTGTGATGGGTGGTCTTGGCAGCCGTGCTGTGGGTGGCAGCCGGTGCCTGAGTGGTGCTTACTGCGTCAGCAGCGAAAGCGGCGGAAGAGAGACCCATAGCAGCGGCAACGACCAGAGCTAATACTTTTTTCATTCTGATATCCTCGAAAAGTTTTCTTAATTTCAACCCCACTGCGGGGCCGGTGAAATCACTATATGCTTGTCTTTTCGAGCTTTCCGTGAGTGTTTGGTATCGGCGTGTAACCGAATGTACAAGGCAGGAACGACAGGACGCGCCGGGTAGCCCGGCGCGTATGATTACAGGTAGCGAGTGGTCAGGTGCTCGCGGAAGTAGCGGCTATTAAGATCCTCACCGGTGGCCTGCTGAATCAACTGCGAGGTGGTGAAGCGGCTGCCATGCTGCCAGATATTCTGCCGCAGCCAGTCGAACAGGGCGCTGAAATCGCCTTCCTCAATATCGCGATCTAACGTCGGCAGCGCGCGGCGGGCCGCGGCCATCAGCTGCGCGGCATACATCGCGCCCAGGGTATAGGAAGGGAAATAGCCGAATCCGCCGTCGGTCCAGTGAATATCCTGCATGCAACCATCCCGATAGTTGCCGGTGGTCGACAGCCCCAGCCAGTGCTGCATTTTCTCGTCCCACAGCGACGGGATATCATCTACCTCAATCTCGCCGTCGATCAGCGCACGTTCAATTTCATAACGCAGGATGACATGCGCCGGGTAGCTCACCTCATCGGCATCGACGCGAATAAAGCCGGGTTTCACCTGCTGATTCCAGGCGACAAAGTTGTCCTGGCTAAAGGCCGGCCGATCGCCAAACCGCTCGCGCACCGCCGGTAACAGGCGGTTAAGAAACCGCTCGCTGCGTCCCAGCTGCATTTCAAAAAACAGGCTCTGCGACTCGTGGATAGCGGTGGAGCGGGCGAGTCCTACGGGCTGGTCGACCCACGGGCGAGGTAGATTCTGCTCGTAGCGGGCGTGGCCGGTTTCGTGGATCACGCCGAACAGAGCGCTGAGCAGGTCGTTTTCGTTGTAGCGGGTGGTGATGCGCACATCCTGGGGTACGCCGCCGCAGAACGGGTGGGCGCTGATGTCGAGGCGCCCGCCGTCGAAGTCAAAGCCAAGAATGCGCATCGCCTGCAGGCCCAGCTCCCGTTGTTCAGCAATGGGGAAAGGCCCCTGCGGGGCGATTAGCGTCTGCTTCGCCTGCTTCTCCACCGCCTGGCTAAGCAGGGAAGGTAGCCACGATTTGAGATCGGCGAACAGGCTGTCCAGCCGCGCGCTGGTCATATCCGGTTCGAAAATATCCAGCAGCGCGTCGTAGCGTGAGCCGCCCCTGGCATCGGCGCGGATCTGCGCTTCCTGGCGGCTCAGTCTGACCACCTCGCGTAGGTTGTCGGCAAAGCCCGTCCAGTCATTGGCGGGACGCTGGCTGCGCCAGGCATGTTCGCAGCGGCTGCCGGCCAGCGATTTTGCTTCCACTAGGCTCTCCGGCAGCAGCGCCGCCTGATCGTACTGACGCTGCATTTCCCGCAGGTTGGCCTGTTCAACATCATTAAGATCCTGCTGGCGGGCCTCCTGTAACCATTGTCCCACTTTTTTATCGGTCAGGATTTGATGCTGCAGCACGCCGAGCTCGGCCAGCGCTTCGCCGCGGGCGACGCTCCCGCCCGGGGGCATCATCGCGAACATATCCCAGCCGGCGATGGCGGCGAGATGCGAAAAGCGCGACAGGCGCTGAAAGGTACGGGTAAGCTGCTGATAAGGCGTATTTTCAGTCATAGTGGCGTTCGGTCCGTGACAGGTGAATAAAGAGATTATCGCTTTGCCTCTACACTATCCTGATACGCCCGGCGGGTCGAGCGTTGCGCACAGGGGAAGGGAAAGACACATGGCGGGAGAATAAGCTCACCTCTGTGATCGGTGTGACAGAAAACGGTAACATATCGGTACTAAACTGTGATCGATTACACAGGTCTGGAGGTTCGGGGGTGGTTTATGAATCCGTTCACCTGGCTGTTTATTGCACTGCTGTCCGTTGATGCCGTCAGAGAGCTGATGGGCTTGTCTTCCATAATGGGCATGTGGTGAAACGTGGCCCGCAGGCCACGTCACACGCGACTATTTCAGTCGCTGATGTAAGCAGGTGCCGGTCAACAGCGCGGCAAGGAGCAGCAGCGCGATAAACCCACCGACGCCGTTCCAGCCGTAGTGATGCCAGAATACCCCGCCTAACGTCCCGGCAAGACTTGAACCCAAATAATAGCTGAACAAATACAGCGATGACGCCTGACCGCGGGCGCGGCGGGCGCGTGGGCCAATCCAGCTGCTGGCGACGGAATGCGCGGCGAAGAAGCCAGCGGAAAACAGCAGCATGCCGATGAAAATAAGCCACAGGGAAGAAAAGAGCGTCAGCAGCAGGCCGCAGAGCATCACCGCTGTAAAGCCAAGCATCACCGGCCCGCGGCCAAAGCGTACGGTCATGGCCCCTGCCTTCGGTGAACTCCAGGTCCCGGTGAGATAAGCTACCGACAGCAGGCCTACCACCGCCTGGCTTAACGACCACGGCGACATCATCAGCCGGTAGCCAATATAGTTAAACAGGGTGACAAAAGCGCCCATCAGCAGAAAACCTTCGATGAACAGCAGCGGCAGGCCACGGTCGCGCCAGTGCAGACGGAAGTTAATCAGCAGCGTTTTCGGTCGCAGCGAGGTCGGGCGGAAATGGCGCGACTCGGGCAGGATACGCCAGAACATAATCGCCGCGGCCAGCGCAAAGCCGCTGATCGCCGCCAGCGCCACGCGCCAGCCGAAGAAATCGGTAAAGACCCCGGTCAGCAAGCGGCCGCTCATGCCGCCGATGGAGTTGCCGCTGATATAGAGTCCCATCGAAAAGGCGACGAAACTGGGGTGGATCTCCTCGCTCAGATAGGTCATGCCGACCGCCGCTACGCCGCTCAGCGACAGGCCGATGAGAGCGCGCATAATCAGGATGCCGTGCCAGCTGGTCATCATAGTCGACAACAGTGAACAGCAGGCGGCCAGCAGCAGGGCGGTGACCATCACCGGCTTGCGGCCTATAGCGTCCGACAGCGGGCCGGTAAACAGCAAGCCCACCGCCAACATCGCCGTGGAAATTGAAAGCGAAATACTGCTGCTGGCCGGCGACACGCCAAACTCGTTCGACAGCACCGGCAGGATCGGCTGCACACAGTAGAGCAGGGCAAAGGTGGCCAGACCGGCGGAGAACAGCGCGAGAGTGACGCGCATAAACTGCGGGGTGCCACGCTTAATAAACGGATCCGGGCGGGATGCACCAGCGACGCTGACCTCGCCCGCCGGCACGGTGTCAACGGTTGTTGTACGACTCACAGAGAATTCCTTGCGTAGAAGTTGCTGCTTACCAACAGAGTGTTGTGACCATTCAGCTCACATTTTTAGGGTATGAAAATGTAAATATTCTGTCTAATATATTAATAATCTCAAATAAGACGTTTTAAATATGAATATCGAGTTGCGTCATTTGCGCTACTTTGTCGCCGTCGCCGAGGAGCTACATTTTGGCCGCGCCGCGGCGCGACTAAACATCTCTCAACCACCGCTAAGCCAGCAGATTCAGATCCTTGAGCAGCAGACCGGCGCTCGCCTGTTTGCCCGTACCAACCGCAGCGTCAGCCTGACGGCGGCCGGAAAGCAGTTTCTCGCCGATAGCCGACAAATCCTCGCCCAGGTGGATGAGGCGGCTGCTCGCGCCGCCCGTCTACACCATGGCGAAACGGGTGAGCTGCGCATCGGCTTTACCTCCTCAGCCCCTTTTATTAAGGCCGTCTCCGATACGCTATCGATGTTTCGCCAACGCCATCCGGATGTGCATATTCTCACCCGCGAGACTAACACCCGCGAACAGATAGTGCCCCTGAGCGAGGGGGCTCTGGATTTGGGGCTGCTGCGCAATACTCAACTGCCGGATACCCTGGCGTGGGAGCGGGTTCTGCGCGAGCCGCTGTTGGCGATGGTCCCGGCGAATCACCCGCTGGCCCGCCAGCCCTCGGTCAGCCTGGCGGCGCTGGCGCGCGAGCCCTTCGTCTTTTTCGACCCGCACGTCGGCACTGGCCTGTATGACGACATCCTCGGCTTGCTGCGCCGCTACGGCCACACGCCGAAGATTGCCCAGGAGGTGGGGGAGGCAATGACGATTATTGGTCTGGTGGCCGCCGGCCTGGGGGTATCGATCCTCCCGGCCTCCTTTCAGCGCGTCCAGCTCAGTGAAATGCGCTGGCTGCCGATCGACGAACAGGATGCGGTATCGGAGATGTGGCTGGTGTGGTCTAAACACCATGAGCAAGGGGCACTGGCAAAACGCTTTCGTGAGGCGCTGCTCTCCTGGAAAAGCGAGCATAATTGAGGCGAAAAGGGGCTGGAAATGTGCGGTAAATCACAAGGCTAAGTAAAAATTTGACGTTCACCGTCGAAGTGCTTCACCATAGCCGAAAGTTTATTTCGAAGCGCGAAAATAAGGGAGTCAATGGTGGTAGCGGATAGTCAACCAGGCCATATCGATCAAATAAAGCAGACCAATGCGGGCGCCGTGTATCGCCTGATTGATCAGCTCGGCCCGGTATCGCGTATCGACCTTTCCCGATTTGCGCAACTGGCGCCGGCCAGCATCACCAAAATCGTCCGCGAAATGCTGGAAGCGCATCTGGTTCAGGAGACCGAGATCCAGGAGCCCGGCAGCCGCGGCCGCCCGGCGGTGGGGCTGATGGTGGAGACCGAGGCATGGCACTATCTGGCGGTGCGCATCAGCCGCGGTGAGATCCATCTTTCGCTGCGTGATTTAAGCAGTCAGCTGGTGGTGGAGGATCAGCTGGAGCTGGCGCTCACCGACAGCACGCCGTTTCTGACGCGCGTTATCGACCATATTGATCGTTTCTTTATTCGCCATCAAAAGAAGCTGGAACGCCTTACCTCCATCGCCATGACGATGCCCGGTATTATCGATACCGAAAATGGCATTATTCATCGCATGCCGTTTTATGAGGATGTTAAAGATGTCCCGCTCGGCGAAGCGCTGGCCAATCATACCGGGGTGCCAGTCTATATTCAGCATGACATCAGCGCCTGGACTATGGCGGAATCTTTGTTTGGCGCCTCGCGCGGCGCCCGGGACGTCATTCAGGTGGTCATCGATCATAACGTCGGCGCCGGGGTGATCACCGATGGGCGCCTGCTGCACGCCGGCAGCAGCAGCCTGGTGGAGATTGGCCATACCCAGGTCGATCCCTACGGCAAACGCTGTTACTGCGGCAACCATGGTTGTCTGGAGACGATTGCCAGCGTAGAAAGCGTGCTGGAGCTGGCGCAGATGCGCATGGCGCAGTCGATGAGCTCGCTGCTGCACCAGCGTCCGCTGAGCGTGGAGTGGCTTTGTCAGGCGGCGCTGCAGGGCGATTTGCTAGCCCGGGACATCATCAGCGGCGTGGGTAATCACGTTGGGCGGATTCTGGCGATCATGGTCAATCTGTTTAATCCGCAGAAAATTCTGATTGGCTCGCCGTTCAATCTGGCGGCAGAAATTCTTTTTCCGGCAATTTCCAGCTGTATTCGGCAACAATCTCTCCCAGCCTATAGCCGGCATATTACCGTTGAAAGTACTCAGTTCTCCAACCGCGGAACGATGGCTGGCGCGGCGCTGGTTAAAGATGCGCTCTATAACGGATCCTTACTCATACGACTGTTACAGGGTTAACATTTTTTCATAGTCACACCAAAAATTGCGCTATCTCAAGCTGACCTCAGACGGCTTCACGTAGACTTTGCCCACCGTTGATTATTTCTCTCCCGTATATTTCATCGACAAAACTGTGGGGTTAGTGATGTTTAAGCGTTTCTTTATTACAGGTACAGACACCTCTGTCGGGAAGACAGTGGTTTCCCGTGCGCTGTTGCAGGCACTTGCTGCCAGAGGCAAAAGCGTGGCCGGGTATAAGCCTGTGGCGAAGGGCAGCAAAGAGACGCCGGACGGTTTACGTAACAAAGATGCGCTGGTGTTGCAGAGCGTCTCCACGCTGGCGTTACCTTATGAGGCTGTCAACCCCATCGCCTTAAGCGAAGACGAGAGCAGCGTGGCGCATAGCTGCCCGATCAACTACGGTCTGCTGTCCGATGGTTTGCAGCGTCTGGCCGCGCAGGTCGAACACGTGGTGGTTGAAGGCACCGGCGGCTGGCGCAGCCTGATGAACGACCTGCGGCCGCTCTCCGAGTGGGTGGTTCAGGAGCAGCTCCCAGTGCTGATGGTGGTGGGGATCCAGGAGGGGTGCATCAACCATGCGCTACTGACAGCCCAGGCGATCGCCAATGACGGTTTACCGCTGATTGGCTGGGTGGCCAATCGGATCAACCCCGGTCTGGCGCACTACGCCGAAATCATCGATGTCCTCAGCAAAAAGCTGCCGGCGCCGCTGATCGGCGAGCTGCCTTATCTACCGCGCGCCGAACAGCGTGAGCTGAGCCGCTACGTCGACTTAGACATGCTCGGCAACGTGATGGCGATAGATCGAATCCCGGCGTAACGTCCGCGACAGCACAGACGACACGACGCAGGTTATCAGCAGACCGGGCAGCAGCGTATACTGCCCGGTCATCTCGCAAATCATCAGGGTTGACATGATCGGCGCATGGGTCGTGGCGGCCAGAAACGCCGCCATGCCGGTCAGACCCATCATGATGGCCATTTCTTCACTTCCCGGTAGCCACAGCCTGCTGAAGCAGGCAAACAGCATGCCCATCGCCAGGCCGACAAACAGCGTCGGGGTGAAGACCCCGCCAGGCGCGCCGGAGCCGCTGCTGGCCAGCACCGCCAGCAGTTTGCAGATAAATACGCCCACCAGCAGCGCACCGGACGGCGGCAGCAGCAAATAGCTTTGCACTACGCTGTAGCCGTTGCCCCATACTGCCGGGGTGATGAGCGATAAGCCGCCGACAATTAGCCCGCCCAGCGCCAGCTGCCACGGCGGCGCCAGCTTTAGTTTAACGAACCCGCGGTGGCTGTAGTCCATCAGCCAGATAAACAGCGGCCCGCACAGCCCGGCCAGCAGGCCAGTCGCCAGCATTAAGCCATAGTGCAGGGCGCTGAGGTTTTGCTGTAACACGACGTGATACAGCGGCGCGGCGCCGCCATTAAGAAACTGCGTCAACAGCAGGGCGATCACCGCCGAGATCACCACCGGCCCAAGCGAGGCCAGCATCAGCGTACCAAAGAGAATTTCAGCAATAAACAGGCTGCCGGCCAGCGGGGCATGATAGGCGCTGGCCATCCCGGCAGCCGCGCCGCAGGCGACCCATAGCTTCCATTCACTCTGCGGCGTGAAGCGACGGGCAAACAGCGAGGCCGCCAGCGCGGCCAGCAGGATCATGGCGCCTTCCCGGCCAATCGCGCTGCCGGTCACCACGACCAGCAATGACGCCAGTGATTTCACCAGGCTTGCCGGCGTATCGAAACAGCCGTCGCCGGTCTCCAGGGCTTCCATATAATCGGTGGCGGCATGCGGACGCGCGACGCTGCGTCGTTGCCAGAGCCAGAGTAAGGTTCCCGCCGTCAGGCCGCCCAGCGCGGGGGTAACCAGCCGACGCCACGCCGGCAGCGACTGTGCGGCGTTGACCAGGCTCCCGCTGTCATTACTGAGCAACAGCGTTTCCAGCACCACCATAGCGTGGCGAAACAGCGCCACCGCCAGGGCGGCGAGAAGGCCAATCAGGGTGGCGATCAGCAGGCGGCGAAACATCACCTGCACATCAGGATAGGGATGAAGACGATGCATTAGTCACGGCGAGGTTCGGAAAACATTGGCTTATTGTGATAGGGAATAACCTTAGATGCAAAAGCGATAAGTGCGGGTGAAAGGCTGGGAAGCGGCAAAATAAAACCGCGCCGGATATCGGCGCGGCGAAGGGTTAACGATAGAGCGGTTTTTGCGCCACGGCGATCGGCAGACTCTCCTGCCACTGCGCCAGAGTCGCCTGCGCCAGCTGACCCAGCGCCTGATAGAAGGGGTGGGCGGCATGGTCGACAAAGACACTCAGGAAACGCCCGGACCACGGCAGCAGGTGCCAGGCCAGCAGCTGAGCGAACAACGCATCCTGCTCCGTTTCGCACAACCATGCCGCCAGGAGTAGCACGGTGCCGAAATGATCTTCCGGTTCGTTGCCATCGGCCTCCAGCGCGATACCGTTCTCGCGCATCCACTGGCGCAGAGCCAGCGTGGAATCGCCAAACAGCACAGACTCTTTATCCAGCCAGACAGAGCCCCAGGGCGGCGCCGGCAGGGCCCATGGCCCGATAAACAGGCGCTGCCAGGCTTCCGGCAACGTTTCTTCAGCCGATGCGGCAAACCCTGACGCCAGCAGGGCTGCGACCGGGAAGGGCCACTGCTGCTGCCAGCTCCCGTCCTGGAAGGCGGCGACCAGCGGCGCAATTTCCGCGCTATTCGGCGCATAAGAGAACAGCGCGCCCAGGGTGCGGGCGCTTAACGCGACGGCGTCGCGATTTGGGAACGGCATCATCACTTATTCCTTTCTGCGGCGCGCGCCTGCGCGCCGTCTCATTAACCGGCAACCGCCATACCGACGGTCATATGCAGACCATAAAACAGGCCGCGGCCAATACATTCGGCGATCAAGACCAGCAGCAGGCCGATCAGCAGCCTCGTAGCGCGCGGCGGCTGGCGGCGGATCAGCGGACATAGCCAGCAGCCGAGGCCCAGCGCCAGCAGTACCAGGCGTAGCGCCTGGAGTTTGCCGTAATCTGGCAGCAGGGTGGCCGCCTGCTGAACCGAGCTGTGAAGGGTACTGAGCCCGGCGCTTTGCATAATGATAACTGCGGCGCTGATGACCAGCGCGGCCACGCTCAGTCCGGCAAAAAACCAGCCGTTAAAGTCGACTTTCGCCAGCCGCAGCAGCAGGGCGGCAAACAGCGGCCCGCTGAGGAGCACCGTCAGAAAGAACGCGCTGGTGGTGTAGCCATTGTACCATGTTGGCACGGTATTGATTTGGTAAACCCGGGTCATTGCGAGGACAAACAGCAGCCCTAACAGCATGGCGATCGCCAGCCAGACTTTACCCAGCGTCGCCGGCATTTTTTCCAGCACCGCCAGCAGCCACCAGAATCCGCCCACGGCGAAGAACAGAGCGCCGCTGGCGATTGCGTTGCTCAGCGCCGAGGCGCCGATGCGGTTCAGCGAGTTAAACGCGCGCAGCGGTGAACCGAGATGCATCACCGAAGCAAGAAAACCAATGCCCATCAACAGCCAGATAAAAAACATATTGCGCACCAGCCGCCGCCGGGCTTCCCGTTGGTCCCCCAGCGCCAGCCAGCCAAGACCGCTGACGATGGTCGCGCCGACCACGCACTGACCCAGCACCGTAAACAGCACCAGCGGCCATTCATGCCATCCGTTTCCCATCTCACACCTCCTTCGGGTTCGCCAGGTAACCGGTGGTATCGCCACACGGCCGGGCATTGGCGTTAGGTTTGATAACGATACTCGGCCGGGTAAAGTGCGCCGACGGCAGCGGCGCTACCGCGGCCAGCTGGCCGTGCTTAGCGCGCAGTTCGGCAATTGGCCCGAAATCCAACGCCCGCAGCGGGCAGGACTCGACGCAGATCGGCTTTTTCCCCTCGGCGACGCGCTCGTGACAGCCATCGCATTTGGTCATATGGCCTTTGTCGGCGTTATACTGCGGGGCGCCGTACGGGCAGGCCATATGGCAGTAGCGGCAGCCAATGCATACCTCTTCGTTGACCACCACAAAACCGTCTTCGCGCTTATGCATCGCGCCGCTCGGACAGACCTTGGTGCAGGTCGGATCTTCGCAGTGGTTACAGGCGATGGAGAGGTAATAGGCAAACACGTTCTGCTGCCAGACGCCGTTGTCCTCCTGCCAGTCGCCGCCGGCATACTCATAGATCCGGCGGAAGCTGACCTCCGGAGTCAGGTTCTTGTAGTCCTTACAGGCCAGCTCGCAGGTTTTGCATCCGGTACAGCGAGCGGAGTCGATAAAGAATCCATATTGCGTGCTCATGGTTTACTCCTTAAACCTTCTCGATATCGACCAGGTTGGTATGCTGTGGATTCCCCTTCGCCAGCGGCGACGGGCGGTGGGTGGTCAGGGTATTCATGCAGGCGCCATGGTCGATCCGATCTCCGGTCATATTGGCGTCGTGCCAGGCGCCCTGGCCCATCGCCGAGACCCCCGGCATGATGCGTGGCGTCACTTTCGCCGGAAGACGGACTTCGCCGCGCTGATTAAAAACGCGCACCATATCGCCGTTTTTAATCCCGCGTTTTTCCGCGTCAAGCGGATTGATCCATACTTCCTGGCGACAGGCCGCTTGTAATACATCAACGTTGCCGTAGCTGGAATGGGTGCGCGCTTTATAGTGGAAACCAAACAGCTGCAGCGGATACTGGCTGCGCAGCGGATCGTCCCAGCCTTCAAATGTGGAGGCGTAGACCGGCAGCGGGCTGATAACTTCGTCTTTCTCCAGCTGCCAGCGGGCGGCAATCTCTGCGAGTCGGCTGGAGTAGATTTCAATTTTGCCGGACGGGGTTTTGAGCGGATGCGCTTCAGGATCGCGCCGGAAGTCGCGATAGGCGACGAAGTGGCCGTTCGGGTCTTTGCGCTTGTAGATGCCCATTCGCTTCAGATCCTCGTAGGCCGGCAGCGCCGGATCTTTCGCCACCATTTTGGCGTACAGATACTGCAGCCACTGTTCCTGGGTACGTCCCTCGGTAAAACGTTGATGCACGTCGTCGCCGAGTCGTTTCGCCACTTCGCTTAGGATCCAGTAAATCGGTTTGCGTTCGAACTTCGCTGAGGTGGCGGGCTGAATAAAAATCAGATAGCCCATATTGCCGGCGTAATCGTTAGGAATGATATCCTCCTGCTCAACGGTCATCAGGTCGGGCAGCAGCAGGTCGGCGTATTTCGCCGACGAGGTCATAAAGTTGTCGATAACCACAATGGTTTCGCACTTGCTTTCATCCTGCAGAATTTCGTGGGTCTTATTGATGTCGGAGTGCTGGTTGATGATGGTGTTGCCCGCGTAGTTCCACAGGAACTTGATCGGCACATCCAGCTTCTCTTTTCCGCGTACGCCATCGCGGCTGGCGGTCATCTCTGGACCGCGCGCGATGGCGTCGGTCCAGGTAAAGCAGGAGATGGCGGTCTTCACCGGGTTTTCCAGCACCGGCAGGCGCTCAATGGTGATGGTGTAGGTTGATTCGCGGGCGCCGCTATTGCCGCCGTTGATGCCGACGTTGCCGGTTAAGATCGGCAGCATGGCGATCGCCCGGGCGGTGAGTTCGCCGTTGGCCTGGCGCTGGGGCCCCCAGCCCTGGCAAATGTAGGCCGGCTTGCTCATGCCGATTTCGCGCGCCAGCTTAATGATGCGATCGGTGGGGATACCGGTTATACGCGAGGCCCACTGCGGCGTTTTAGCGATCCCGTCGTCGCCCTCGCCGAGGATATAGGCTTTGTAATGACCATTCGCCGGCGCCCCGGCCGGGAGCGTTTTCTCGTCGTAGCCAACGCAGTATTTATCAAGGAAAGGCTGGTCCACCAGATCTTCGTTAATCAACACCCAGGCGATACCGGCCACCAGCGCGGCGTCGGTGCCGGGGCGAATGGGGATCCACTCATCTTCCCGACCGGCGGCGGTATCGGTGTAGCGCGGATCGATGACGATCATTCGCGCGTTAGAGCGCTCGCGGGCCTGCTCCAGATACCAGGTAATGCCGCCGCCGCTCATCCGGGTCTCCGCCGGATTGTTGCCGAACATCACCACCAGTTTGCTGTTTTCAATATCCGAGGTGCTGTTGCCGTCGTTACTGCCGTAGGTGTAGGGCATGGCGCAGGCAATCTGCGCAGTACTGTAGGTACCGTACTGGTTAAGCGAGCCGCCGTAGCAGTTCATTAAACGCGCCACCGGCGACGCGGAAGGCGACGAACGGGTGATGTTGCCGCCGACGATCCCTGAAGAGTAGTTAATGTATACGGCTTCGTTGCCATACTGTGCTACCACGCTCTTCAGGCGGTCGGCGAGGGTATCCAGCGCCTCCTGCCAGCTGATGCGGACAAATTTGCCTTCTCCGCGCTTGCCGACGCGCTTCATGGGATAGTTAAGGCGATCCGGATGATTAATGCGCCGGCGAATCGAACGCCCGCGCAGGCAGGCGCGGACCTGATGGTCGCCGTAGCGGTCGTCGCCGGTATTATCCGTTTCGACGTAAACCACTTCATCATTACGCACGTGCAGCCGCAGGGCGCAGCGGCTGCCGCAGTTAACCGAGCAGGCGCCCCAGACAATGCGGGTTGTGTCGCCGGTAGCCTGTTGTACCGCCGCCGCGGCGCGGCGCAGCGTAAAGGGCAGGGTCAGCCCGCCGGCGGCCAGCGCCAGGGAGCCGAGGGCTGTAGATTTTAGTAGCGCGCGTCGGCTGACGCCGCCGGGAGATTCCTGATTCGACATTGCTCACTCCATGATAGTTATGCTGTGCGGAGAAGGACCGCCACGTCATTAACAGACGCAGGGGTGAGCGATAATACGTTATGGGTAGCCAGAAGACCTTATCCCTGGTCAATGCAGGGATAAGGTCTTTCATTTGAAACCGAAGAGGGCTTACTGAGCGTCGTTTTCGGCGGGACTGTCGCTGTTACGCGTATAGGTGATTTTGAAGGTGTCGTTGGCGCAATGACCGACCACCTGAACCCCGGGCTGGTCTGCCTGATCGTTTGGCACAATGGCCAGGCTGAAGGCGGTTTCCGGTACGCCATTGTTGATGATCTTCTGCTGGATGTCGCTTTTGACCCGTTCACAGGAGTCGGGAGCCGCCAGTACGGCCGTGGAGCACAGCAGTAGCGCAGCGCCGGTGCAGAGGGATAGCTTCATCTTACGCTCCTTATCGATGTTATCCAGATTTAAGCATAGCAGAACTGGTGTAAACAATTGTATTTGCTAATATGATCGGATGTACACAAAAGGAATCGTCTGTGAAAAGATTGTATTGGCTGATCCCGGCAGCGCTGCTGCTGACGGCATGCGACCGTAAAAGCGCCCCGGACGCCTTCACCCCGGAGATGGCGAGTTTTTCCAATGAGTTTGAGTTTGATCCCCTGCGCGGGCCGGTGAAAGATTTTAGCCAGACGCTGCTGGATGAACACGATGTGGTGGTCAAGAAGGTGAGCGCTCAGCTCTCCAGGGAAGGGTGTTTCGATCTGCTGACCCTGGAAGATGTGGAGAACAAAACCGGCGCCACGCTGCTGCTGGACGCCAACTATTACGTCGACGGGCGCACCCACGAGAAGCGGCTGCGCCTGCAGGGCAAGTGTCAGCTGGCGGAGATGCCTGCCGCCGGGGTGAGTTGGGAGACGGATGATAACGGTTTTATTATCAGCGCACGCGGCAAAGAGACCACCGCCACCTACCGCTATGACAGCGATGGCTATCCGCTGGGAAAAACCACCACCGCCAAAGAGGAGCGATTTACCGTCGCCTCAACGCCGTCAAAGGATCCGCGTAAGAAATTGGACTATACCGCCATCAGCACCTTCAACGATCGCACGCTGGGCACGGTGCGTCAGACCTGCGACTACGACGATCACGACAATCCGCTGAGCTGTGAGCTGCAGGTGATCGATGAAAGCGTCCAGCCGCCGCTGACCCGCCACTACACCATTAAAAACCGTATCGATTATTACTGAGCCGTCGGCTTCAGCAGGGACGGCCCGGTCGTTTTGTGCTCGGCCAGATACTGGTGCTGGAACAGGCACATGCGGATGGTGTTGCGGTACTCGCCGTTAATGAAAAACTCATGGATCAGTTCACCCTCGACCATAAAGCCGAGCTTGCGGTAAATATGGATCGCTTTTTCATTCTCTTTATCAACGATTAAATACAGCTTATACAGATTGAGCACGGTAAAGCCATAGTCCATCGCCAGGCGTGCGGCGCGGGTGGCGAGACCTTTTCCCTGGAAGTCGGGGGAGATGATGATCTGGAACTCGGCCCGGCGGTGCACATGGTTGATTTCAACCAGCTCCACCAGTCCGGCTTTATCGCCATTGCATTCGATGACAAAGCGGCGCTCGCTTTGATCGTGAATATGTTTGTCGTACAGATCGGAGAGCTCAACGAAGGCCTCGTACGGCTCTTCAAACCAGTAGCGCATGACGCTGGCGTTGTTATCGAGCTGGTGGACGAAGCGCAAATCTTCGCGCTCAAGCGGGCGGAGTTTGACGTGTAGCGCGTCGGTCATGGAGATTCCTGTGGTCAAAACGGAAAAGGGATTACAGAAAGGCGGCGCCCGCAGGCGCCAGCGTGGTCAGGGAGCGGCTCAGGGATTGATCGCGCGGCCGGTGCGACGGTCAAGACAGCGCAGGGTGTTTGGCTCCCAGTAGGCATTGACGTTGGCGCTCTTCTGGCAGTTATCCTGCGCGTCGAAAGCGACATCGGCTTTATCCCACTCTTTTTCCGCCCGTTTGTTCACCTTCTGGCGCAGGCTGCGGGTGTCGTTCCATTGCTCTTTTTCCATCGACGCCTGCTGACGGCTCTGCGCGCTGTCGCCAGATTCAATCACCAGCCGGTCGGTGGCGGCATAGGAGCTGGAGGTGTAGACCACAGCGCTTAACACCAGAATGGCGGTCAGGCACCAGCGTTTGTTCAGTGTCATGTTCATCACGATTTCCTTTAAGTGATGGGTTAACCCTCAGGTTCAGTTTACTACAGCTCTTTTGTCGGGCATAGCCGGCAAAACAGCGTGGGGCAGAGGCCATTATCGCGTAGAATGGTTCAACGCTTTGTCTCTTTTACGAATCTTTTAATGCTCAAAACAACGCTGCTGTTCTTTGCTACCGCTCTGTGTGAAATCGTCGGCTGTTATCTACCGTGGCTATGGCTCAAGCGCGGGGCAACGCCGCTGCTGCTGATCCCCACCGCCCTGGCGCTGGCGCTATTCGTCTGGCTCCTGACGCTCCATCCGGCCGCCAGCGGGCGGGTATATGCCGCCTACGGTGGGGTGTACGTTTGTACCGCATTGCTCTGGCTGCGGGTCGTTGATGGGGTCAAATTAACCCATTATGACTGGGCGGGCGCGGCCGTCGCCCTGTGCGGCATGCTAATCATCGTGGCGGGGTGGGGACGGGCCTAAGCTCGTCATGTGTGATCCCTGCCGCTTTTTTCAACCCTAACTCTTGTATGGTAGTCGACCTATTGCCTTACTTATCAGACATCCTATTTCATATGACTCTGTAAGGAACAACGATGGCTATCGAGACTCTTGCCGCCCGGACCGGGGCGACGCCGTTACGCATCCGTCGGGTGCAGAAGATCACCCTGACGCTGCTGTTTATCGCCGGTATCGTCAACTTTCTTGACCGCTCTTCGCTGAGCGTCGCCGGGGAGGCGATACGCGCCGACCTGGGCCTTAGCGCCACCGAGTTCGGGGTGCTGCTCTCCGCCTTTTCGCTCTCTTACGGCTTCGCGCAACTGCCCTCCGGTATTTTGTTGGATCGCCTGGGGCCACGGATTGTGCTGGGCGCCGGGCTGATTTTCTGGTCCGCAATGCAGGCCCTGACCGGGATGGTCAATTCGTTCTCGCATTTTATTCTGCTGCGCATTGGCCTCGGGATCGGCGAAGCGCCGTTTATGCCAGCCGGCGTGAAATCGATCAACGACTGGTATGCGCAAAGAGAGCGCGGCACGGCGGTGGGAATATTCAACTCCTCGACGGTGCTGGGCCAGGCTATCGCCCCGCCGGCCCTGGTCATCATGCAGTTGGCCTGGGGTTGGCGAACGATGTTTGTGGTGATTGGTTTAGCCGGGATCGTGGTCGGCCTGTGCTGGTATGTGGGCTACCGT
This sequence comes from Klebsiella pneumoniae, assembly GCF_000742135.1. Lineage (GTDB taxonomy): Bacteria > Pseudomonadota > Gammaproteobacteria > Enterobacterales > Enterobacteriaceae > Klebsiella > Klebsiella pneumoniae. The sequence goes on from NZ_KN046818.1 coordinate 2,223,963, forward strand.
AACCGTCGGCAGTTTACCCTGCAGGAGGAGGAGCAGCAGTATCTGGCCAGTGAGGAGGCGGCCCGCCCGGCGCTGAAGTTTAGCGAATGGCTGGCTCTGTTTAAACGGCGGACTACCTGGGGGATGATCCTCGGCTTTTCCGGTGTGAACTACACCGGCTGGCTGTATATCGCCTGGTTACCCGGCTATTTGCAGGCGCAGCAGGGGTTAAGCCTGGCCCGTACCGGCTGGGTGGCGGCGATCCCGTTTCTTGCCGCGGCGGGGGGGATGTGGGTCAACGGCCTGGTGGTCGATGCCCTGGCGCGCAGAGGCTACGATCAGGCGAAAACCCGCAAAACGGCGATTGTTATCGGTCTGGTGCTGTCGGCGCTGGGCACCTTGCTGGTGGTGCAATCGTCCACGCCAGCCCAGGCGGTGGCTTTTATCTCCATGGCGCTGTTTTGCGTTCATTTTGCCGGGACGTCCGCCTGGGGGCTGGTGCAGGTAATGGTGGCGGAGCATAAAGTGGCTTCGGTGGCGGCGATCCAGAACTTCGGCAGCTTTGTGTTTGCCTCCTTCGCGCCGATCGTGACCGGCTGGGTAGTGGATACGACTCACTCTTTCAATCTGGCGCTGGTGATCGCCGCCGGGGTGACCTTTGCCGGGGCGCTGTGCTACTTCTTTATCGTCAAAACTCGCATCGATTAACAACGCTCGGCGATTCGTCAACAGCAGGCCCGCAGGGACGCGCGGCCGCCATGTTCTTCTCCTGCGCTATCCTGTCACTGCGGCGATTGCAGCCACGTGCCCCGTGCTTTATCAGGCGAGATCTTCTTGTATGGTAGTTGATAGAAATCAAAGATGTTATACCAATTGCGTGAGATGGTTGAGGCACAAAGGCATTCTCCTCGAGAGTTCTCCCCGAGAATGGTTGATGGGCTACATAACAACGAGAGTCATCATGGAAAACACCCTCTTAACCGCTAACGCCACGCTGCCGACCTACGATCGCAGCGCACTGATCCCCCGTATCGTTCATCTTGGTTTTGGCGCGTTTCATCGCGCTCATCAGGCTGTGTATGCCGATATACTGGCCAGCGAGCACGGCAGCGACTGGGGCTACACCGAAGTTAATCTGATTGGCGGCGAGCAGCAGATCGCCGATCTCCAGCAGCAGGATCTGCTGTATACCGTCGCCGAAATGTCCGCCGACGCCTGGACCGCGCGCGTGGTTGGTGTGGTGAAGCAGGCGCTGCACGCCGGGGTTGATGGTCTCGAAGCGGTGCTGGCGGCGATGTGCCAGCCACAGGTGGCCATTGTCTCCCTGACGATTACTGAGAAAGGCTATTGCCATTCGCCAGCCAGCGGCGAACTGCAGCTCGATCACCCGCTGATCGCCGCCGATCTGCATAACCCGCACCAGCCAAAATCGGCGGCGGGGGTAGTGGTGGAGGCCTTATCTCGCCGCCGGGCGGCCGGCCTGCCTGCTTTTACCGTGATGTCCTGCGATAACATGCAGGAAAATGGTCACGTGATGCGCAACGTCGTCTGCGCCTACGCCCGGGCTTTAGACGAGGATCTTGCCGCATGGATAGAGCAGAATGTCACCTTTCCGTCGACGATGGTGGACCGGATTGTCCCGGCGGTGACTGCCGAAACCCTCGATAAAATTACCCAGCTGACCGGGGTGCGCGACCCGGCCGGGGTGGCCTGCGAACCTTTCCGTCAGTGGGTGATTGAGGATAACTTTGTTGCCGGACGTCCGCAGTGGGAGAAAGCGGGAGCGGAACTGGTCGCCGACGTGGTGCCTTTCGAAGAGATGAAGCTGAGAATGCTCAATGGTAGCCATTCGTTCCTCGCTTATCTCGGCTATCTGGCCGGTTATCAGCATATCAACGACTGTATGCAGGACGATAACTACCGTCGCGCGGCGCTGTCGTTGATGCTGGACGAACAGGCACCAACGCTGAAGGTGCAGGGGGTGGATCTGTCACGCTATGCCAGTTTGCTGATTGACCGTTACTGCAATCCGGCGCTGAAGCACCGCACCTGGCAGATAGCCATGGACGGCAGCCAGAAGTTGCCCCAGCGCATGCTGGACTCCATACGCTGGCATCTGGTGCATCAGCGTGATTTTACACTGCTGGCGCTGGGCGTGGCAGGGTGGATGCGTTACGTTGGCGGCGTTGACGATGCGGGCCAGGCAATCGAGATATGCGACCCGTTGTTGCCGGTTATCCAGCAAGCGGTGGCTGCCAGCGCCGATGGCGAAGCGCGAGTCAAAGCGCTGCTGGGTATTGAGGCTATTTTCGGCGTCGAACTGCCGCAGGAGTCACGCTTTGTCACGGCGGTGACCCGCGCCTACTTAGCGCTGCAGCGGCAGGGGGCTAAAGCTACCGTCGCCGCGTGGGCCGCCGCGCAATAATCTTTTTCCGGTGTCGGTCCCGGGGTCGACACCGGCTCTTCAGTTATTTCTACGATACTCCGCTGATGTCTATTTTTTGCTAGCGATCGGTTTTAGCAGACGCAGAATATGATCGAACGCAATGTCTATACATAACTCTATATTTCCCTGATTTACTAAAGATAATTAGCTGTTATTTTTGGTAATGACTCCAACTTACTGATAGTGTTTTATGTTCAGATAATGCCCGATGACCTTGTCATGCAGCTCCACCGATTTTGAGAACGACAGTGACTTCCGTCCCAGCCTTGCCAGATGTTGTCTCAGATTCAGGTTATGTCGCTCAATGCGCTGAGTGTAACGCTTGCTGATAACGTGCAGCTTTCCCTTCAGGCGTGATTCATAAAGCGGCCAGCCATCCGTCATCCATACCACCACATCAAATACCGACAGCAGCTCCAGAAGACGCTCCAGTGTGGCCAGAGTACGCTCACCAAAGACGTGTGCCACCACCGTCCTGCGCATCCTGTCATAGGCGTAAAATAACCAGCGCTGACGTGATTTAGCCCCGACGTAGCCCCACTGTTCGTCCATTTCCGCGCAGACAATGACGTCACTGCCCGGTTGTATGCGCGATGTTACCGGCTCCGGCCTGAGTTTTTTAAGTGCCGTAAAATCGTGTTGAGGCCAACGCCCATAATGCGGGCACTGGCACGGCACCCAACCCCATTCATAGCCATATCAATGATTTTCTGATGTGTACCGGGTTGAGAGACGGTGTAAGTGAAGCTGATTTGCCATGTTTTACGGCAGTGAGAGCAGAGATAGCGCTGATGTCCGGCAGTGCTTTTACCGTTACGCACGACGCCTTCGGTAGCTGAACAAGTGGGACATCTGATGGAAATGGAAGCCACGCAAGCACCTTAAAATCACCATCATACACTAAATCAGTAAGTTGGTAGCATTACCTTATTTTTCCGAACAATGGCTGGTATTTCACCGCAATAATGGCATAGTTAAGTTATTGAAAAAGAACTTTCTCTGCAAAAGGAGTACGGGCCATGTATAAAAAAATTTTATTGCCTGTTGATGTCTTTGAAATGGATTTAAGCGATAAAGCGGTGCGTCACGCGGAATTTCTCGCTTCGGCCGAAAATGGCGAGATCACCTTGCTCAACGTTCTGCCGAACAGCAGCCGTTCGCTATTGCGCGGTTTTACGGCGGATATTCGTAAGTTTGAAGCCTATATGAAAGAAGAGTCGGAGAAAAAAATGCGCGAGGTGGCGCGACTGTTCGCCATCCCCATGACGCGGATCCATACCCGCGTAGTCTTTGGCAACGTGCGTGACGAAATTCTGGCTATCAGTAACAACGAAGAGTTCGATGTCATTGTGATTGGTTCCCGCAAACCGGGGATCTCCACCCATCTACTGGGCTCCAACGCCGAGTCAATTCTGCGCTACGCCAAAACGCCGGTATTGGTCGTTAGATAATCCCTTCAATGAGGACGGCTGCGTCGGCCATGCCGGCAGCCGTCTGACTCTTATTCTTCACTAAACCAGTCGCGGTTCTCCTGGCGAATCAGCAGTACGGATTCGCTGATTTCATGCAAATGGATACTCATGGCTTTTTCTACCGCCTCGGCATCGCGTTTTTCCAGCGCGGTGAAAATCTCATGATGCTGGCGCAGAAGCATCTCAGGAGAGGTGACATGGTCCAGACTCATATAGCGGACGCGATCGATGGCGGCTTTAATATTTTCCACTGTCTCCCAGGCCAGCTGACAGTCGGCGATAATCGACAGCTTCTGGTGAAATTCATCATCGAGCAGGAAAAAGTCGTTTAACTGCTGCCGATCAACGGCAATACGCTGCTGGTGAAGATTCTGTTCCAGCTGATAAAGTTGCTCTTCGTTAATCATGCCGGCGGCACGGCGAACCACCGCGCACTCAATCGCCTGGCGGACGAAGCAACCATTACGCACCTGCGACAATGAGATTTTATTGACGTAGCTACCGCGCTGGGGACGAATCTGGATAAGTCCGTTTTCCGCCAGCTTAATGAAGGCTTCGCGCACCGGCTGACGAGACACCGCAAAACGCACGGAGACTTCTTTCTCCGACAGCGGTGTACCCGGCGGGATCAGGCAGTGAACGATATCCCGGCGGAGGATGCGATAAATTTGCTGATTGACGGGTTGCGTCGGATTCAGTTGCGATTCTGCGGCCATTGATGGTTACTTTTTAGGGGGTTATGCGCACTATTTTACGCGTTTTTTGCGTTTCCGCCCATACCCGGCCCGCAGGCCGGGTGGCTGACGGTTAGCCCTGACGGTGAACGCTGAGTCCGGCAAAGCTCTGACTCACCGGCATCATCTCCAGGGTGTTGATGTTGACATGTTTCGGCAGGGTGGCGACCCACCAGACCGCCTCGGTCACATCTTCCGGCGTTAGCGCTTGGGTATTTTCGTAAGCTTTTTCGGCTTTAGCGTCATCGCCCTTAAAGCGGACGTTAGAAAACTCGGTGCCGCCCACCAGACCCGGCTCGATGTCGGTCACGCGCACCGCGGTGCCGTGCAGGTCGGTACGAAGATTGAGGCTAAACTGACGGACAAAGGCTTTGGTCGCCCCATAGACGTTTCCGCCGGCGTAAGGCCAGCTGCCTGCCGTAGAGCCGATATTGATGATATGGCCGCGATTGCGCTCAACCATCCCCGGCAGCACGGCGCGGGTCATGTACACCAGCCCTTTATTATTGGTGTCGATCATATCTTCCCAGTCTTCCACACTGGCGCGGTGCGCCGGCTCCAGACCAAGCGCCAGGCCGGCGTTGTTCACCAGCACATCGATAGCCTGCCACTCGGCGGGCAGGTCAGCAATCAGCGTCTCAATGGCGGCGCGGTTGCGGACGTCAAGTTGCGCGATATAAAGGTTATCGCCCAGCTCGTCTTTCAGCGTCTTCAGGCGCTCTTCACGACGACCGGTGGCAATCACTTTATGACCGTTAGCGATAAAACGGCGAGTAATACTTTCACCAAAACCGGCGGTGGCGCCGGTGACCATGATAATCATCTTACTGTTCCTCAACGCTTTTTGTGTTTTCATACCATAGCACGCACAGGCGGCGACCGGTAACGGAAATCATTGCGACCCCTTAAGGAGAGGCCTAATCTTACAGCATTAGCCTGTACAGGAGAGAAAGATGTCCGAACGAAACCCCTTTTTTAGCGTCAGTACGTTGCCTTACCAGGCGCCGCCGTTCGATGTGATTGACGACAGCCACTATCGCCCGGCGTTTGATGAGGGCGTCCGGCAGCAGCGGGCCGAAATTCGCGCTATTATCGACAATCCGCAGCCGGCCAGTTTCGCCAACACGCTCGAGGCGCTGGAGCAGAGTGGTCAGCTGCTGGCGCGGGTGACGCGGGTCTTTTTCGCCATGGCTGGCGCCCATACCAATCCTTATATTCAATCACTGGATGAACAATTTTCCGCCGAACTCGCCGAGCTGGGGAATGACATCTGGCTTAATGCGGCCTTGTTTCAGCGCGTGAACAGCGTCTACGAGCAGCGCGACGCGCTGGCGCTGGACAGCGAGTCCTATCGTCTCCTGACCCTGACGTGGCAACGTTTTGTTCACGCCGGGGCGACGCTGGCTCCCGAGCAGCAGGCGGCGCTGCGCACACTGAACACCGAAGCGGCTACGCTGCAAAGTCAGTTCCAGCAGCGACTGCTGGGAGCGGCAAAAAGCGGCGGCCTGGTGGTTGATTACCGGCATCAACTGGCTGGCCTGAGCGATGAGGAGATAGCGGCGGCGGCTGACGCAGCGCGTGAAAGAGGGCTTAGCGACCGCTGGTTGCTGACGCTGACCAATACCACCCAGCAGCCGCAGCTGCTTGCGCTGCGCGACCGGCAAACGCGGGAGAATCTCTTCGCCGCCGGCTGGACCCGCAATCAGCAGGGCGATGAGCATGATACGCGTGACCTGGTACTGCGGCTGGCGGCGATCCGCGCGCAGCAGGCTGAGCTGTTGGGAGCCGCTGATTACGCCAGCTGGGCGCTGACCGATCAAATGGCGGCTTCCCCGGCGGAGGCATTGGGCTTTATGCGCCGGATAGCGCCGGCGGCGCGGGCGAGGGCGGAACGAGAGCTGGCGGACATCCAGCAGGTGATCGACAACGAAGGCGGGGGTTTTCGCGCGACGGCATGGGACTGGCTTTACTACAGCGAGCAGGTGCGGCGGGCTGCCTATGCCATTGATGACGCGCAGCTCAAACCCTATTTTGCCCTCGAGCGGGTGCTGCACGACGGCGTCTTCTGGACGGCAACGCAGCTCTTTGGGCTGCGCTTTGTTGAGCGCTTTGATATACCGGTCTATCACCCGGATGTGCGGGTCTGGGAGATCTTCGATCACAACGGCGAAGGGATGGCGCTGTTTTACGGTGACTACTACGCTCGTGACTCAAAGAGCGGCGGCGCATGGATGGATGTGTTTGTCGAACAGTCGACTCTGCGCGCGCAGCGCCCGGTTATCTACAATGTCTGCAACTACGTCCGCCCGCAGGCAGGGCAAAGCGCGCTGCTGTCGTGGGATGAGGTGATCACCCTGTTTCATGAGTTCGGCCATACCCTGCATGGGCTGTTCGCCAGCCAGCGCTACGCCAGTCTCTCGGGGACCAATACGCCGCGCGATTTTGTCGAATTTCCTTCGCAGATCTTCGAACACTGGGCCAGCCAGCCGCAGGTGTTTGCCCACTACGCGAAGCACTACCAGTCCGGGGAGCCGATGCCGCAGGCGCTACGCGACAATATGTTGCGTGCGGCAACCTTCAATAAAGGGTATGACATGAGCGAGCTGTTGGCTGCTGCGTTACTCGATATGCGGTGGCATAGCCTGTCGACCTCGGCATTACCGGAGGAGGTGGACGCGTTTGAGCAGCTGGTGCTTCGGGAAGAGAACCTGGATCTGGCGGCGGTCCCCCCGCGCTATCGCAGCAGCTATTTCTCCCATATCTTTGGCGGCGGCTATGCGGCAGGCTATTACGCCTATCTGTGGACCCAGATGCTGGCCGACGACGGCTATCAGTGGTTCGTGGAGCACGGCGGTTTGACCCGTGAGAACGGTCAGCGTTTCCGTGAGGCGATTTTATCACGCGGGAACAGCACTGATTTAGCTGAACTGTATCGCCAGTGGCGCGGACACGATCCGCAGATTGAGCCGATGCTGAAAAATCGCGGGTTGAGTGCGTAGGGCAATTTTAGTCTGACAAGATAACCGGGCGCGCTGCCCGGTTTTTTGTCTGATCTAGTCGTAACCTTATATTTCTTTTACCTCACGCTGCCTAAATCTTTATCGCTCTCTCTCCCTTTAAGCATTAGCGTGGCTTCTTCGATACGAATGAAGCGCCCGGAATCATCTATTTCAGCGAACATATAAACTTCCATGTCCACCTCTTCTCCGCTGCGCCTGGTGCACAGAACGCGATGCCTTGTGGCATAAAGATTCCCGTTACGAAGTTCGTCATGTAACTCAATTTTAGCGAAGGCGATAATTTCCCGGAGTCTACGCGCATGCTGAGCAAAGCCATCTAATCCTTCCCACTTGTTATCAGTACGCTGCCGATAACCGGGACTAAAATAACGACTGAGTATCCGATCCAGTGGTATCTGTTGGTGGTTGATAATGTCATCCAATACCCTAGTAATAGTAATCATTTTGATGGTTAGTCCTCTGTGAAAGTGATGAATACTTTACAATCGACTAACTGGCTTCAGTACGGTATAAAAGACATTAAACGCCTCAAACACGCCAATATGCATGATCCATTGATTCCATTCGAACCGGTATTTTCACCCCAGGGACCCACTTTACTCGTCGCGGTACGTCAGTCTGAGGTAATACGGGAGACTCCACGCCACCATCACAGCTGTGGGCAGTTAATCGGTGCCATACGTGGGCTACTTACGGTCGATGGCGGTGATTGTCGCTGGGTGGTACCGGCAACACATGCCGTCTGGATACCGCCAGGTGTTCCGCACGGCCTGCGCTCGCACGGTCCATATTCAGGATGGAGTGTTTATGTTTCTGCCAAAGCCTGTGGCGAGCTACCTGATAAGCCATCTGTTCTCTCAATGACAAATCTGCTGCGTGAAGCGATAACGCGAGCGGCTGCATGGCAAGGTGTAGAGCTTACTGCGTCCCAAAAACGTTTAGCTGGCGTTATTCTTGATGAAATTGGTTCCCTTCCCAGGGTTAATCTTGGGCTTCCAATGCCGCAAGATAGCCGATTGCTCAGAATCGCGCAGGCGCTGTCAGCAAACCCGGACGACGGGCGCAGGTTGGAAGAATGGGCAGCCTGGGCCGGCATGTCATCACGCACGCTCACGCGACGATTCCGAGCCGAAACGGGTTTTAGCTTCAATGAATGGCGACAGCGGATACGCTTACTCAGGGCTCTTGAGCTACTGGCTGCCGGCAAGCCAGTGACGGCGATAGCGCTGGATCTGGGATATGACAATGTGAGTGCCTTCATAGCCTTGTTCCGTCGGATGTTCGGCACTACTCCAGGGCGGTATAAACTTTAATTATCTGTTCACTGAATATGATGCGTTATCCGCCGCTTTGATTACGTTTGTCATGGGCTGAGAGGGGCAAGTAATTCGGGCCCCTGATTTTTCACATTGCCGACCGCCCGCGTTACCGGGTGCCAGGTAAAATCGTCGGCGGAAACGGCTCCGTCGCTGGCTATCTCCGCCGCTTCCGCGCCGGTGACATCCTGCCTCATCCATTCCCGGGCGGCTTCAGGCGCCAGGACCAACGGCCGACGGTCATGAATATCGACAAGACCGCAATCGGCGGCGGCCGTCACGATCAAGAATCCTTCGGCATGGTCCCCACGTTCGAACGGAGTCCGACCAATCGCGGCCATAAAAATTGGCTGGCCATCCTTACGCTGGATAAAGTATGGCTGCTTTGTATTTCCTTCCTTTTTCCACTCAAACCAGCCGTCGGCGAAGCAGATCGCCCGTCCGTGCTCCCACAGCGGCTTGAACATCCTGCTGGAGGCTGCAGTCTCAACCCGGGCATTAATCAGCGGCGGTTTATCCCACCATCCTGGCGCATAGCCCCAGTAAACGGCATCGAGATGGAGTTGCTCATCGCGTTCATTGAGGAGTAAAACTTTTGTCCCGGGCGCGACGTTATAGCGCCCGATAGGCGCCGGGTCCCAGGCAATATCTCGTTCGGCCGCTTCAACGAGATGCGCCAGGTATTCCTCCCGGCTTTGCGCTTGCGCAAAACGTCCGCACATAGCCACCTCCAGCGTGATGTCTGACTAACAGTATAGATCAGCTGCAAAACGGTGTTTTCACCTGCCCAAATACCACGCTCCTTCCACGTTAGTAGACCATTATTTCAGGCCGTCATCTTGCCTGACGTCGCGACAGTACAGGCTGGGCGTTAGGCCTGGCATCGTCCGTTTATGCTTCATCGTTATTACCCTAACGCCTGTCTGATAAAGGAAATCGTTTTTACTCTTTTTATTATCTTTCAGAATTATCGCACGGAGTTTTACCTTTGTCTGAAATGGTTGTCGCTGGGTTGTATTTGAAAACATCCATCCCTTATTATTTAAAAAGTCATCTTTATCTTTTAAAAGGTTGTTATGAGTAACTTACTATTATTAGTCCTGGCGGTGGTGTTATTGTTTACATCTTTGTTTTTTGGCTTGTCCTATGTTAGAGAAAGAAGAAAAATGAAGATGCGCTTTAATAAATTCCGACGCTAACCGATCCTTCCTGCGGAAAGCGCAAGAGCAACAGATGAGAATCTCGTTAACTCTTGTTTGGTAGCTATTTGGAATTTTTTCATAATATTGATTTTGTGAGAGAAGATCGTCTTATGACTGATGCCCAGTTTTTGCGCTATCTGCTGATTGTTCATTCCCGTTCTGATCGCATCGATAATATAAAGTTGTGATTTGGTCAAGGTTAACCGAGGGCATTTGACACAGCGTCTGCTGTCTTTTTCCAGCCCACCGCAACTAGATGTTGTCGACTCCGTCAGACGTTTTGCAATCTGATTTTTTACGCGGCGCAAGTCGCTGTTCATGCTGATAAAAGTGGCATCGCGTAGACAAAGTGGTAACTGTTCAACCTGCAAAGCGCTGTCGGTGGCGACGAAAATAAAAATAGACGTGTGCGGAGGAAGTTTTTTGAAAAACGGGTGGCATAGATAATGTTCACCAGCGGCCATTTCTGTGAACAGCATATCAATCGGACCTAATATATCTGTGGAACAGTCCACAACGGAATACGGTTCACGGATGTGTTCTTCCTTCGCGATCTCGCTAAGCAGTTCGCAAATTCCGCGATTAAGAAATATATTTTCAGTGTTAATTAAAATATCAGGCATAGTCATGGCGATCGTGAAAGTTGTCATGCATTTAAAGTGGAGAACATTAAATGCGTATGCCTTTAGGATATTTCTAATAATCAACAAATGCAATAAGTCTAATTTTGGACTTTGAGCTGGCGAGTAAAATTAATGGTATATTAATCAATGGCTTATTTTTTAGCGTTGCGCGGACATGACCGCTAATTTGGCACAAACTGCTTAAATTGCTTATATTGCATGCGTTAATTCTGGTCTCAAATATATTAATCAGAATGACTTATTCACTGTATGAATTGCTTTTTCAAAAATATCTTTTGCAGGCGCGGGTCCTTGAGGAGATTGCGCCTGAGCGAAACCTGGGGGTGGTCATTGATAAAAAGGGGCGGGGTAGACCCGCCGCTGCGGAGGGTGAACAGCAACGGCGTACAACAGAATCAGTTATCGGGATTGTTGGAAATGCTTTTCCACACCATTCCCAGGCCGATCAACATCGACGCGAAGAGGGCGAACAGGGTGGTTGAGATAAAAATGCTGGTCATGGCGGTGCCTCAGAAAGTGCGTATGCAGATCATTAGGCACGGTGTCGGATGAAAGGTTCCTTACCCGGCCGGGTATATTTTCACCAGCGGCGTCCGGTTGACGGCAACAAGGCGAATGCCACGTCGAAGCGCCGCTGTTGGCAAGGGGACCCTGACAGGCAGCCGTGTTGCTAAACGCACTGTTCATGGGGAGAATACACGACGGCAAAGGGGGAGCGATTCGGACGTTGACATCCCCTTAAACAAGTTATATATACATGTCGCTTCTGTTTATTGAATGTTAAACAGCATCAGTTATGGGACTCAGAAGCGCCACAGCCCCCGCCGTCGGGCGGGGGTAACTTCGCCACCGGCATGCTTATTTTTAACTGAGGCTGGCGAAGAAAAATTTTTTATTTCGGGTCTTGAAAAACGCGCCTTAGATATTATTTTATATAGCGGACAAGCAATGCTTGCCTTTATGTTGAGCTTTTGAATGGATATTCAGGAGGTTAATTATGGCACTCAAAACCTTGTCAGCACTCCCGGTATTTGCTGATTCTCTTTTTGCCGATCGCTTTAATCGTATTGACCGTCTTTTCAGCCAGTTAACGGGCGATACGCCGGTGGGCACTTTACCGGCTTATGATTTACAGAAAGTCGACGACAGCAATTTCCTGCTCAGCGTCAGCGTGCCTGGCTGGAAAGATGATGAGCTGGAAATAGAAACCGTAGGGGGGAATCTGCATATTTCCGGGAAACGCCAGGAAACCGATTCCTCGACAGACAGCGGTGAACGCTGGATTTATAAAGGTATCCGCCGCGCTAATTTCCAGCTCAGTTTCTCTCTTCCTGAACACGCCCAAATTAATCAGGCGCAGCTGGATAGCGGCATCTTAAAAATAGCCATCCACCAGGAAATCCCAGAGAGCGAAAAGCCACGTAAAATTGCGATCGAGAATCAGGGGCGCGTGATAGAACATAAAGTTTGATTCACCGTTGTTCCGAGGATGTTACCTTAAAGGCCCGCCCTGCGGGCCTTTATCCGTTCCCCCTGAAAATATAAATGGCCCCCCGACGACAAAGAAATCGATATGCTATTCTGTTAACAGACGCAGTGAGTCTGCTATTTCTTTCAATTTCGGCGAGGAGGAAGAATGACTGACGAGATCGATAGCGACGCAAACAATACGCATGAACTAACCGCTGAAGTGGCTCGGGCGCTGATCGCGCGCGGTTGGCGACTGACCACGGCGGAGTCCTGCACCGGAGGGAATCTGGCGGCAGCGCTCTGTGCCCAGGCGGATACCGCGGCATTTTATGATACCGGCGTAGTGACCTTCAGCGATGAAGCCAAGCGCAACGTGCTGCAGGTTCGCGCGGAAACCCTGGCGGTACACAGCGCCGTCAGCGAAGCCTGCGTTCAGGAGATGTCCTCTGGTATTCTGGCGCTCGCCGGGGCCGATATCGCCATCGCCGTCAGCGGCTACGCCGGACCGGAGGGCGGGGAAGATGGTACCCCCGCCGGCACGGTATGGTTTGCCTGGAATTTTCGCGGCCAGACTGAAACCAAACGGATGTGCTTTGCCGGCGACTGTGAGACCGTGGTGGCGAAAGCGGTACGATATGCCCTGGCGGCGCTGAGCGAAAAGCTTGCCCACTGGCAGTGACGATGCCCGGGGGCGCGGCCTTACAGGTCCATTGCCTGGCGCGCTACCGGCCAGCAAATCTCCCCGATGCCGTTAAGGCAGGGTCGGGAAAAGAGAAAGCCCTGAAACAGGCGTATGCCCACCGACTGCAGCCAGCACCACTCCTCCAGGGTTTCGACACCTTCAGCCACCACCGTAATGCCAAGATCCTCGCAGCAGCGGACGACCGAGGCGACAATCGCCTGTTTGGTGCCGCTAATATGGATATCGCGCACCAGTTCCGCATCCACTTTGATTTTATCAGGCTGAAAACGGGTCAGTAACGACAGGCCGGAATAACCTGCGCCAAAGTCGTCGATGGCCAGCTTCATGCCCGCGACGCGCAGGGCTTTGAGCACCTTGCGGAACTGGTCAAAGCAGGTGATCACCTCTGTCTCGGTCACCTCGATCAGTACCTGATCAGGTCTGAGGCCGGCCGCCAGCAGGCTGTCCATCAGCCAGCCTACGGCGTCAGGGTGGTGATACAGCGATCCGGGCAACAGGTTAATCGCCAGCTGATGTTTCCCGAGCGGCAGCTGGCCGGCGAGAGCGAATGCATACGCTTTGCTTTCAAGATCAAAACGGTAGCGATCCTCCGCCGCAATGGCGGCAAACATTTCCACGGGAGAGCCGCCGGTTGGGCTGCGGATCAGAGCCTCAAAGGAAGAAACTCGCTTTTTAGCCGGCTCGACAATAGCCTGCAGAGCAAACTGGCAAGGTTGACCGGGCAGGTGCTGCGGCGCGGCCGTACCTGACGCGGGCATCATCATCCAGCGAGAGGGCTGCAGCGGTTCGGGCAGGCAATAGCGGCCGCCGTCGGCAATGAAGGCGCTAAGCAGCCGGAACATCCGGTCGTTGACCGGTTCGGTGACCCCAAACGTGCTAAAGCGCAGAATTTCCTCCAGCGCGCCATCGGTTTCAAACAGCCGGAGATCCAGTATGCGCATTCCGGTGCCGTGAAAACGTCGGTAGGCTGAGTAATCGCGCATCAGCTCCACTACGTCGCGATGACGCGGGTCGCTTTGGATTTCGCTGAACAGCGACTCAAGTGCCTCCTCAGTCCCTTCCAGGACCTGGAAAAACTGCAGGCCGTTAAACAGCAGAATGCCGGTGATGCCAAGGGGCAAATTTTTACTGCTGGCGCGATGGACTAAAGCGTCGAGATCGACGGGCGGGCGGTCAGGATGAACCTGGCTGCGGTAAATCAGGGTGGTTAGCATAGTTGTTACGATCGCTCCCGCGGCGTAAGAACATCCGCGCTCAGCATGCAAGATGAGTATGGCCTGACCCTAAAGGAGGGCGAGGCTGATATGTACAAACATTCAACCAACCGTGATGTCCGCTACGCGGAACGCGAGCTTCACTTTGTGATTCCCTCCACTGTACAGGGAATTACACATTTGGCTATCTTTTTCTCATCCTCAATGCAAAAAGACGCTAACAGGCCTCTCATTCCCTCCTCAGACACTGGCGCTGCGTCTTATTTTACCTGTTAATATTCGCTACCAGGAATTATCCTACCATTCTATTTCCCACTCTCAAAAATGAGGCACTGGTCTTGCCTGAATATAATCGAGTGAATATTATCACTCTAAATTAAATTCTTTTGTCAGGTTTGATATGAGCGACTTCTTTATTATTTTGTGTCTGATTTTATGTCCCATCATTTCTTTATGGAGTGGCTTTTCCTATATTCAGGAAAGGCGCAAGAGACGGTATGTTTTCCGTTCCAGAAGATGATTGTTTGACAAAATAAAACGACGAGTTATATCAGCGTTTGGCGAGCAGTTGCACAAGGTTGTTAAACTGCTGACGGCTATTCAAATTAAATTTACTCATAATATTCTTTTTATGTGAATGAATCGTTTTGGGACTAATATTTAGCGCAGCGGCGACTTCATGCGGGCTCAGGCCAATACTGAACGCGTAAATGACTTTGGTTTGCGCGTCGCTGACCGACCTGCAGGCGCAATTAATGCAACGCCGCAGACGATTGAACGGCGGGTCTTGCCGCGGTAGCAGCGGACGCTCAATGGCGTTAGCTATCTCATCTTTCAGCCGCTGAACGCGAGCGTGAGGCGGCATAAATACCGCATGCTGCAGACAATTCGGTAAACCCTCATCTACGGTAGCGTGTTCATTGTCCGGGAAAATAAAAAGCGTATATTGTTCCGGGGCATGCTGAAAAAGATCCTGGCACAAGTACCACTCCCCCGCGACCATTTCCGTGAATATCACATCAGCTTGCGCCATCGATCCTGCATCCCATTGTTGAGAAAACTGATAGTGTGGCCGCCCGGCGGCCTTCATCGCTTCATCAACCAGTTCAGCAATAGCGACTCGCAAATAGTGATTTTTTATATTGAACTAAAAATTAGTCATATAACTTCCCTGTGGGCATTAAAAAACATATCTGGATAAATTAAAGAATATAATGATGATGCAGGTACTATTTTTAGCCGTGGTAATCTAAGGGATGTTTTCCATTAATGCAATATCTGGTGGGGAAAGTGAGATAACGGTATATTGATATGCGAAAGTTCCTAATAAACAAAACCTTAAGCATATATTTGTCACTATTTAAAGCCGTTTCCCGTTTTTTTATTTTTGCGATGCATAAAAAGCTTAGTGATAGCCGCGCTCTGTTGTTAAAATTAGCGGAGGACAAGAATACAGGATGTATGCCGTACTTATGAAGCAGATGCTCTATTTGAAAATGCTGGCGTGGCTGGAGGATAATATCTATTGTAACCCGGCGATCGATGACCTGGCGCAGTATATGGGCTATTCGCGTCGGTTTGTGTACGACGTGTTTTACCAGTATGGCCAGTTACCCATCGGGCAGTATATTCGTCTGCGGCGGTTGACCATCGCAGCGGTCAGTCTGCGCTTAACACGGCAACCGATCGCCGCTATTGCCTGGCAGTTAAGCTATGACTCGCCGCAGACCTTTTCCCGGGAGTTTAAGAAGCGCTTTTCGCTCTCGCCACGTGAATACCGTTGCGCGGCGCACTGGGACACGGCAAAGCTGTTGAAAAAGTTTCACCCGGACGGAGAGAGCCTACCTCTGGCTCGTTTTTTTTTCTCTGCCGGAACAGGTCTATTACGGCTATCCAATGAAGTATGAACTGCGCCTGTCGGATTTGGTGTTGCAAAGCACCGCTAAGACGAGCATCAGACAAAAGGTTGACCGTTTTTTCACCGCTGGCGGAGGCTCGCTTTCCGTACTTTCCGACTACGCCGCGGCGAGTAAAAATGAGCTTAACGTCGAGGTTAACGCTTTTGTCGGCTGTCATGAGGCGGGAAAGCTGCCCCCCGCGCTGGCCATGAACAGCTCGCTGACCACCCGGTCAGGGCTTTATGTCGGGGTTGAATTCTACGGCAGCTGGTCACGTTATGCTCGTTTATCCAGCGATCTGTATATGGAGCTGCTGCCATCCCTGGGGGTAAGTCGTCGGGACGGCTATGACATTGAATGTTTTATAACCCGCCATGCGGAAGGCGAAGAGGCAGGGGATAGGCGCTATCGCGTACGCTATTTTATCCCGGTGACGCTGTCGGCAGCGGGTCTGCGGTCTGACAGCGGTAGTGGGTCAGGGCCTTTGCCGGGGCGAAGTTAAGGTGGCCGGAGCCACCCAGGTTAACATCAAAGCGCAAACCACAGCAGCCAGGTGATGAGAAAGCCCGTCACCCCCATGATGGTTGTCAAGACGGTCCAGGTTTTGAGTCCATCCGGCACCGAGAGTCCGAGATAGCGCGTGACGACCCAGAACCCGGCGTCGTTGACGTGCGACAGCCCGAGCGAGCCGAAGCAGGTCGCCAGCGTCACCAGCACCAGCTGCAGCGGCTCCAGACCGACAACCGCCTGCGACAGCAGACCGGAAGTGGTGAGGATCGCCACGGTGGCCGAACCCTGCGAGGCTCTGAGCACCAGCGATAGCAGAAAAGCGGCGGGCATCAGCGGCAGATGTATTGTCTCCAGCGCCTCGGCTAAGGCATTACCGATGCCGGAAGCGACCAGTACGCCGCCAAAGGCGCCGCCGGCGCCGGCGACGAGGATCACGTCCGCCGACGAGGGGATCGCGCTGCCGGTGACTTCGCCCAGCTTTTTCAGGCTCATCCGCCGACGGATGCCCAGCGTCCAGCTGGCCAGGCCCAGGGAGATCAGCAGGGCGACCGGCGGGGTACCAATGACGGTCATCAGCTGGCGAACCGCGTTTTCCGGCAGCAGAAGCGCCTGACACAGCGTCCCGGAAACAATCAGCATGATGGGCACCACGATCAGCCCACCGATAACCAGCGCATTCGGCGGCGGCAGACGGGTCTGCTGCGCGTTAACCGAGAGATCCGGTACTTCCGCCGTTTGTTGCTGCTCCAGCACGTTAATCGACAGATGATAATGGCGCCGATTGATAAACCGGGCGACAAAATAGCCCACGATACCGACGACCACCGACACCCCAATCCCCGCCAGCATCAGCCAACCGACATCGCTATGCAGAATGCCTGCCGCAGCCGCTGCGCCAGGATGGGTGGGCAGCGCCACGTGGACGGTTAACATCACGCCGGCCATCGGCAGGCCAAACTTCAGCGGCGACACGTGGGCGACTTTGCTGAAGCCGTAGATTAACGGAATGATGATGATAAAGCCGACTTCAAAAAAGACCGGGGTGCCGAGAATAAAAGCCACAATGGTTAAGGCGGCAATGGTTCGTTTTGCACCCAGTACGCCGGTCAACGTTTTCGCCAGCGATTCGGCGCCGCCGGACATTTCAATCAGCACCCCCAGCATTGAGCCCAGAATAATAATGCTGGCGATGTGGCCAAGCAGGCCGCCCATGCCTTTTTCAATGGTGGTTATAATTTTATCTGCCGGAATGCCGGTGGCGAATGCCACCAGCAGGCTGACGATCAGGAGCGCCACAAAAGGATGTGCTTTCGCTTTGATCACTAACAGGAGCAACAGCACTACGCTGGCTAACGCAATAAGTAACAGCGCCGATGTCGACATAGGTTTGCCTCGGGTATTAACAGGTGTACAGAGAGTTATTTTTTTAGAAAACGGCGTTTATTTTTTCCGGTAGGGCGAGAACCACCCCAGCCCGGAAAGCGTGTCTGTCCGGGGGATATATTCGCAGCCGATCCAGCCGTCATAACCGGTTTTATCCAGTAGCACATAGAGCCACGGATAGTTTATTTCGCCCTCATTCGGTTCATGACGGTCGGGCAGGGAGGCAATCTGAATATGGCGATACTGGCCGGCATATTCGGTAATAAGATGGCTTAAATTGCCGTCCACCTTCTGCGCGTGAAACAGATCTAACTGCACCGCGACGTTCGGCCTGTCGACCCGTTTCACCATCGCCAGCGTCTGATATTGGCTGTGGTAGAGATAGCCCGGTTTGGTCTGCGGATTCAGCGCTTCGATGAGTATCCGCTTGTCGTGGCGGGCAAAGCACTCCGCCGCGTAGCGCAGATTATCGATAAGCACGGCCTCGCAGGCTGCGCGATCCAACCCCGGCTGTACCACGCCGGCCATGATATGCACCTGCGGGCAACCGAGCTGGCAGGCATACTCCAGCGCCAGCTCAATATCGCGTCGGGCCTCCGCGCTTCTCCCGGGGATGGCGGCAAGCCCCCATTCTCCGGCGTTGACGTCGCCGGGTGGGGTATTGAACAGCACCAGCTGCAGCTGGTTCTCCTGCAGGCGCTGTCTGATTTCCCCGGCGGCATACTCATAGGGAAACAGAAACTCAACGGCTTCAAATCCCGCCCGGGCAGCGGCGGCAAAGCGTTCCAGGAACGGCAGTTCGGTAAACAGCATGGATAAATTTGCAGCGAATTTTGGCATGGTTTTATCTCAGTTCTTTCACTTCGTCAGCGGTCAGGTAGCGGATCTCGCGGTTGCCGAGGGTAAATATCAGCCGTGCGGTCTCTTCCAGTTCCTCGGTATTGTTGGTGGCTTCGCGCAGCGATGAGCCAGTAACCACCGGTCCGTGGTTGGCCAGTAAAAAGGCGTTATAGCGGGGCGCCAGCCCGGCCAGCGCCTGGGCAATACGGTCATCGCCCGGCCGGTAGTAGGGAACCACCGGGACGTCGCCGACGCGCATCACCACATAGGGGGTAAAGGGGCGGATACAGTTGTGCGGATCGAGCCCCTGCAGGCAGGAGAGCGCGGTCAGATAGTGGCTGTGCAAGTGGACGATCGCCTTGCAGGCCGGGTTGTGCAAATAGACCGCCCGGTGAAAAGTGACCTCTTTCGACGGTTTGTCGCCGGAGATCCATTCTCCTTGCAGCGTCACCACCGACAACCGCTGAGCCTGCAGTTCGCCGAGGCAGGCGCCGGTCGGCGTCGCCAGCAGGTTGCCGTCCGGCAGCAGCAGCGACAGATTGCCAGCGGAGCCGGTGGCATAGCCGCGGCTAAATAACGAGGAGCCAATCTGCACCATTTCCTCTCGCAGTTGTTGCTCAGTCATGACGAAACTCCTGCTGGGCACGGGCAAAGAACTGGATATCGCCGAAGTTACCTGACTTCAGCGCCAGGGAGAGCGGCTGGCGGGTGTCACGCACCCAGGGCACGCCAGGGGAGATGGTCGGCCCAATATGGAACGCCTCAACCCCCAGGGTCTGCGCCACAATGCTCGACGTTTCCCCTCCGGCCACAATAAAGCGGGTAAATCCTTTCGCCTTCAGGGCGGCGGCAAGAGCGGCAAACAGCTGTTCCACCCGTTCGCTGCTGGCCTTGTCGCTATACTGCGCCTGGATCCGCTGCAGCGTTTGCGGCTCGGTGGTGGCATAGATCATCGGCGCCAGCGGCGCATCGCGCTGCGCGTCCACCCAGTCAGTCAGCGTCCTGACGTAGCTCTCCAGATCGGTAAAGCAGGCGCTTAAGTCGACGGCGCGGGCGGGGGCCTGTTGACGATAGGCCGCCACCTGGCTGTTGGTCATCACCGAGCAGGAGCCCGAGAGCACCACCGCCGGGCCGACCAGCGGCATGCCGGCCTGAGCGCTTTCACCCCGGGCGCCATGGCGCTGCGCCCAGTCGCGGGCGAGGCCGATGGCGAGGCCGGAACCGCCGGAGACCAGCTTCATCTCCCGCAGCGCCACGCCCTGGGTGAGCAGATCCTGTTCGCTGAGGGCGTCGAGCACCACATAGCGCACCGCCGGATCGTTGACTGCCGCCAGCGCGGCGGCGACCGCCTCCGGCCCCCGGGCGACAATCGGCCAGGCAATCAGCGCGGCTTTTCCGCGCCCCTGGCGCTCAATTAAGCGGCCCAGGTGCGCATCCTCCATCGGCGTCACCGGATGGTGGCGCATCCCGGACTCATTCAGCAGTTGCTCGCCGACGAACAGATATCCCTGATAGACCGTGCGGCCGTTAACCGGCAGCGCCGGGGAAATCACCGTCCGCGTCTCACCCAGCTCGGCCAGCAGGGCATCCAGCACCGGGCCAATGTTGCCCTGCGCGGTGCTGTCGAAAGTGGAACAGTACTTGAAATAAAACTGCTGACAGCCCTGGGCCTGCAGCCAGCGCAGGGCCGCCAGCGACTGGCTGACGGCCATTTCCGCCGGGCAGGAGCGGGTTTTCAGGCTGATGACCACCGCCTCGCTGGTCAGCGGAATATCGCGGGTCGGCACGCCATTCAGTTGCACCGTCGGCATGCCGTTGCGCACGAGGAAGCTGGCAATATCCGTGGCGCCGGTGAAGTCATCGGCAATGACACCAAGCTGCATGTTGTCTCTCCTCACTGTTTATGGCCCGGCAGGGTGATGCCGTTGAAAATCTTGATCACCGCGCTGTCATCTTCCCGACCGAATCCGGCATTACTGGCGGAGGTGAACATATTCAGCGCGGTAGTGGCGAGCGGCAGCGGGAAGGTCAGCGCCCGGGCAGTGTCATTCACCAGCCCGAGATCTTTGACAAAAATATCGACAGCGGATTTTGGCGAGTAATCGCCATCCAGGACGTGCTGCATGCGATTCTCAAACATCCAGGAATTACCCGCCGCGTGGGTGACCACGTCATACATCGTCTCCAGTGGGATCCCGGCGCGGGCGGCAAGCGCCATCGCTTCGGCGGCAACGGCGATGTGCACCCCGGCCAGCAGCTGATGGATAATTTTTACCGTCGAGCCAAGACCAATGTCGCTCCCGATGCGGTAGACTTTGCCGGCCACGGCGTCCAGCACCGGCGCGAGGCGGGCAAAGGCGGCATCGCTCCCGGAGGCCATCACCGTCATGTCGCCGGCGGCCGCTTTCACGGCGCCGCCCGATACCGGCGCGTCGAGCATCAATAGCTGGTACTCCTCCAGCGCCTCGGCAATGGCCTGAGCATCGGCGGAGGCGATGGTGGACGACACCATCACGACGGTGCCCGGCTTCAGATGGGCGGCGAGGCCGCTCTCGCCGAACAGGATCCCCCGCACCTGGGCGGCATTGACCACCAGCAGCACAACTGCATCCAGTTCCGCGGCGAACGGCACCGCGCTGGGGCCCGCGCCTTTGGCGCCCGCCGCCAGCAGTGCGCGACAGTTGTCGGGATTGATGTCAACGCCCCAGGTGTTCAGGCCCGCCTGCAGGCAGGCGCGGGCGGCGCCCATGCCCATTGAACCCAGTCCAATCACGCAGACGTTAGTGTGTGCAGCCATGCTGGTCTCCTTGTGAACATTAGTTAATTAATGTGATTTAATGATAGAATAAAGCGTTATCATGTGAATTTATGTGAGAGTTATCACGAATAACCCACATGAATATAAAAAATTCACAGGCGGAAAGAGGCTGCACAGCGGCGATTCTTGCCCTAAAATAGCGTAAAAAACAGCGGCAAAGCGCGATAACAACACCGGGTGTCGCCAGGGCCGTAGCCTGGGTGGTGACGCCTGGTGTGAAAAAATGGTAAGGGGAGAGCGGTGATTCCAATAGAACGACATCAGCGTATTTTAGCCCTGGTGGAGCAGCGTGGGGCGGTAAGCATTAACGAGCTGACGGAGATCCTCGGCGTGTCCCATATGACCATCCGTCGGGACGTTAGTAAACTGGAGGAGCAGGGGCTGCTGGTCAGCGTCTCGGGCGGCGTGCGCGCCGTCAGCCGGCTGGCCGCGGAACCCAGTCATCTGGTGAAAAGCACGCTGCAGAGTGAGGAGAAACAGGCGATCGGCGCGCTGGCGGCGAGTCATATCGCCAAAAACAGTTGCATCTATCTGGATGCCGGGACTACCACCCTGGCGCTGGCGCGGGCGATCCTCGACCGGAACGATCTCCAGGTGGTCACCAATGATTTTGAGATAACCCAGCTGCTGATCGATGCCAGTCAGTGCGGCGTGATCCACACCGGCGGCACTCTGTGCCGGGAGAACCGCTCCTGCGTGGGCGAATCGGCGGCGCGTACGTTACGCCACCTGGCTATCGATACGGCCTTTATCTCCGCCAGCGGCTGGGACAGCCGCGGGATATTCACCCCTGATGAGAACAAGGTTACCGTCAAGGAGACCGTCAGCCAGGTCAGCGCGAGAAGCATCCTGCTGTGCGACAGTTCGAAATACAATCAGGTGGCCACGTTCATGGCGTTACCTTTGACCCGGTTCACCACCATCATTACCGACCGGCATCTCTCCGATGCCGCCGCCAGTCATATCGCCCGGCACGCCTGCGAGGTGCTACGAGCCGGATAACGCGCGCGGCCACCGCCGGGTTAGCGTTGCCAGTGCTCGATCAGCGCCGCGCCGATCCCGGCGATTTGCTGATTTCGCTCGGCCATGCTCGCCGGCGTATCCCGCAGATAAATCACCACGATGCGCTCTGCTTTGTTATTCGGGCCAAGCAGGGCGACAATCCCGCGCGCACCCCGTTCGCCAGCTCCGGTCTTATCGGCGATAAACCAGCCCGCCGGCAGCACGGAGCGGATCAACGGTCCGGCGACTCGATCGTCCACCATCCACTGCAGCAGCTGCCGTTGCGAACGGGCGCTCAGACGCTGGCTGGTCAGCAGCTTGCGCAGGGTCGCGGCCATGCTGGCCGGGGTAGTGGTGTCGCGGGCGTCGCCGGGAAGCGCCTCATTCAGTTCCGTTTCCCAGCGGTCAAGGCGGGTGACGTTGTCGCCGATCTGGCGCAAAAAGGCAGTCAATCCTGCGGGGCCGCCGACGGTGGCCAGCAGCAGATTGGCGGCGCTGTTATCGCTCATGGTAATGGCGGCGGCGCAGAGTTCGCCGACCGTCATGCCGTCGGCAAGGTGTTTTTCGCTGACCGGCGAGTAGTCCACCAGATCCTGCTGGCGATAGTGGATCTTTCGCTCCAGCTGTTCGTCACCGGCATCCACCCGCGCCAGCACTGCGCCGCAGAGCACTACTTTAAAGGTGCTCATCATGGGAAAGCGTTCATCGGCGCGCCAGGCGGTCAGCGTGCGGCCGCTGGCCAGATCCATTTCTATCATGCCTACGCGGCCCGACAGCTGGCTTTCGCTTAGTTTAATTTGCTCAAGCGGCTGCGGGCTGGCGTGTACCGCCAGCGGCAGGGTGGCTAACAGGGAGATAATACACAGGCGAATATAACGCATAACCACATACATCCTTGAGTGAGGGCCGATAAAGGCGAGTAAAGAAGCGACAAATAAGAATAACCCGGCGTTTTGCTGATTCACAATTCCTCTTTTTTCCTTCATCATTTGTCATCTTTTATTTCGAATAATCAATATCTAGCCCTGCCTAAGCACGCTATTTTTTGACTCAAGGCCGTGATGAACTATAAGAAAGTACTAAATACCGCACTCTGTCGGGCGTCGCTGTTTGCCGATCACCACGCCCGCCGGTCCCTGCGGTTCGCCAACGCTATATGCCATCCCGGGAGGAACTGGTGCACCCGATAATTAAGGTCATGCTGGTGGGCGGTAAGGCGGACGGGCTGTTGGTCAGCGTCGCCGATGACGCGACCGAGGTCTCGGTGACGCCTGCGCAGTACGGTGCGCTATCCGGGCAACCGTTGAGCTACCGAATTGTTAGCCAAACCATTGACGATGAACGCTATTTTTTTGGCGTTTTCAGCGACGCCCATCAGGATAGCGATAAGCTGACGCGGGTCGCTCTGACCCGTGGAATGAAAAAAATGTTCTGTTAAACCCTGCCCGAAAGGGGGCGTAAGAGGGTATGCCGGGCGCCGCTGTGCTACTGTGGCAGCCTTCTATTTCCAGGGCCGGACGCATAATGATTCAGTACATTCGTATTCAAAATTTTCGCTCAGTGAAGGATATCGCGCTGGCGCTCGGGCCGCTGAACATTGTCTTCGGCCCTAACGGCTGCGGTAAATCCAATATTTATAACGCCATCCACCTGCTGACCGCTGCCGCTGAGGGCAGGCTTTCGGGGTTTATCAGCGAAGAGGGCGGTCTGGAGAATATGATGTGGTCCGGGGAGCGTTCGCCCCTCGATCGTCACCCCCGCCGGCTGCAAATCGCCTGCCGGACCGACAGCTTCGATTATGAGCTGCAGATAGGCTTCCCTGAAAAATTGCCCTATCCGACGCAATTCATGCTCGATCCTATCGTTAAAGAAGAGAATATCTGGCTGGCCGGCTACTCCCGCCGGCCTTCCTCCCGCGTACTGCAGCGCAAGAATCAGGCGGCGTTTCTCGTCGATGTCACCGGGGAGAAAAGTACTTTCACCGAGAGTATTTATGAAAATGAGTCGGTGTTCGGTCAGCTTGGCGAGCCGCACCGTTTTCCCGAAGTGTCGCGAGTGCGGGAGACCCTGCGCCGTTGGCGGTTTTATCATGAATTCGCGATTGGCCGTCATTCGCCGCTGCGTCAGCCGGCCGTGGGTTTCCGTTCGCCAGTCCTCGACAGCGATGGCCAGAATCTCGCCGCCGCCTTTCAGACCATTGTCGAGATCGGCGCGGAGGAGATTTTGCATGAAATCCTTGCCGACGCCTTTCCCGGCTGCCAGTTTTATTGTGAAAACGAGCACTCGCGTTTCGCTCTGAAAATGCGTCGCGAAGGGATCCGCCGCCCGCTGCTGGCGGCGGAGATGTCCGACGGTACGCTGCGCTTTTTGTGCCTCGCTGTCGCGCTGCTCAGTCCGTGCCCGCCGGCGTTTCTGGCGATCAATGAACCGGAGAACAGCCTGCATCGCGACATGTTGCCCGCGCTGGCCCGGCTGATTATCGAGGCCTCGCGCTACAGCCAGATCTGGCTGACCAGCCACTCGGCGGAGCTGGCGGAGCTTATCGCCGCCGGGGCGCCTTGTCAGCGCTATGCGCTGGAGAATCGCGGCGGGGAGACGCGGATTGTCGAGTGAAGCCCGTCATCCCTGACGGGGGCGCTGGAGTCAGGCGGGGCTCTGCGTCTCTGCGGTCGGCAGCAGACGGTTGCCGCCGCGTAGGGTGACGAACGAGAGCAGGGTGAAGCTCAGGGTTATGCAGCCGAGGATCAGATAGGCCTGATGGAAGCCGACGGTGTCGTACATCCGGCCCACCCAGGCGGAAAGCACCACCCCGGACAACTGTTTTGACAGATTAAAACCGATCAGGAACAGGGTGGCCGAGAGGCGCGGGTTAAAGGCGGAAGAGATATATTTAAAAGTTCCCACCAGCAGGAAGGGGATCTCAAACATATGCAGCATCTTGAGGATCACCACCTCGACTGCCGATGAGGCGAAGGACGACCCGAGAATACGCACCGACATGATCATCCCCGCGGTCAGCAGGGCGTTTTTGGCGCCGATGCGGTTAACGATGGCCGGCGCGCAGAACATGATCAGCGCGTTGAGCAACTCGCCGCCGGTGGTGACGAAGCCAAACACTTCGGTACCGCGCTGCGGACTGGCGAAAAAGCTTTTGAAAAAGTTGGCGAACTGCTGGTCAAACACGTCGTAGACGCTGGCGACACCCACCACATAGACGATAAAGCCCCAGAAGCGCGGCATACGCAGCAGCTCTGCCGCCGTACGCAGCGAAAAGGCCTGGCGATTGGCGCCCAGCGCCTCGATAACCTGGGCGCTGTTGCTGCTTTCCGGCCGCGACAGCCAGAGCAGCAGACCGAGCACCAGCGCAAAGCCGGAGGCGATCCAGAAGGTGATATTGGGATCGATGCCGAACAGCACGCCGGTTATCGAGGCGCATAGCGCCCAGCCGACGCAGCCTGCGACCCGCACTTTGCCATATTCAAAGCGGTTGGCCCGGCTGACGCGTTCGATATAAGCTTCCACCGCCCCGGAGCCGCTGGAGAAAACAATCCCCAGGTAGATCCCGCCTACCAGCGAACCAGCGATAATATTCATCTGCAGCAGCGGAGAGAAAACGAAAATAAAGAATGGCGCGAACAGAATTAACAATACCGTAATGGTCCACAGCAGATGTTTGCGCAGGCCGAGCTTATCCGACATCAGGCCGAACACCGGCTGAAAAATAATGGCGAATAACGAGATAGACGAGAAAACGATCCCGGTTTCCGTTTTAGTTAAATGGTTAACGTCCGCCAGCCACACCGGAAAAAACGGGAAGTAGGCCGACATAATGAAATAGTAAAAGAAAAAGAACAGCAGGAAATAGACGAAATTATGCCGTTCTCGTGGCGCCAGTTCTGAGAATTTCATCACCATGATCCCTTGTTATTCTGTTTGTGGGGTGGGGGCTGTCGCCCCCACGGATTAAAAGCAACGCAATGAGACCTCGTACTGCCAGCGCGTTTGGCTCAGGAGCCACTGCGGCAGCACGCTGGGGGTCCAGGAGTCATCGCCTCCCACCCCCATATGCAGGCCGTCGAGGGTGATCCACACGCCGTCTTCGGCCTGCATCTTGTGCCAGTGGTCGGTCTCCATCAGCTGACGGGTGCTCCATGGCTGAACGGAGAAGTGGAAATGACCGCTGATGTGCCAGCGCCCCCAGTCCAGCGCCTGGGTATCACAGCGCAGGCCGTTTTCCGTCGGGAAGATATAGGGGGTGGTCATCGCCGCCAGCGGCTGCTCCCAGCGGGCGAAGCAGGCGCTGCTCCGCCGGTCGGGGTAGTTCTCATGCGGCCCCAGACCCAGCCAGCTCACCGGCGCCTGCTGATCCGCCACCTGGAAGTGCAGCCCGACCCGCGGCAGCGGCGGCAGGGTTTCCGCCCGTTCGCCGTCCACCGCCAACCGCAGGGTTCCGTCAGCAGTGAAGTGCATGCGCCAGTGGCTGACAATCACTACCTCTTCGCCGCGCAGGTAGTGCCAGCGGCAGTCGACGAGGGTTTCATTTGCCAGGCGCTGCGCATCGCACTGGACGCAGTGCGCCTCAAGATCGTACAGGCCGGCGCTTCTCCAGCGCTCCACCCAGGCGTTGGGGTCGATACGCTCTACTTCGCTGACCCCGATGTCGTTGTCGAGCGGCGCGCGAATAAACTGGTCACGCAGGGGGGTCAACAGCTGCTCCTGACCGCCAACCGACCAGCGGCTCAGCAGACCCGTCCGGCGATCGATGGTCCAGCATTGCGAACCGGCGCGGATCTGCCAGACCTCATCGCTGACGATAAGATCCGGAGCGCCGGCAGACACGGTGGGCGCCGGCAGCGCCAGCGGGGCGGGCAGGGGAAACTGTTGCCAGGCGACGCGGTGCTCCGCTTCTGACCAGGCGGTCGCCTGGGGCTGGGTCACCTCCAGCGTCAGCCACACCGCGCGGGCGCCTTCAGGCAGGATCAGGCTATCGAGCAGCGTTATCTCGTCGCTGCCCTCAGGGGGCAGCGCCAGGGTCAGGTCGCCGTGATACAGGGGTTCACCGGCCGCCTGCACCTGCCAGCGCAGCACTTCGTTATCGGTTGGGCGGAACAGGTATTCGCTGATGATGCGCACCCGCAGCGGCGAGGTCGACAGCAGCGTGAACT
Source organism: Klebsiella pneumoniae (assembly GCF_000742135.1). Lineage (GTDB taxonomy): Bacteria > Pseudomonadota > Gammaproteobacteria > Enterobacterales > Enterobacteriaceae > Klebsiella > Klebsiella pneumoniae. The sequence continues at coordinate 2,251,779 of NZ_KN046818.1, forward strand.
GAAAATACTGCTGGGCGTGCTTCGCCTCCACCAGCGACGGATGCGGCGTGCGATCGGGAAACACCAGACCGTTCATACAGAACTGGCGATCGTTAGGCTTATCACCAAAGTCGCCGCCATAGGCCCAGCCGACGCTGCCGTCGGCAAAGGTTTTGCGGATCGCCTGGTCGGCCCAGTCCCAGATAAACCCGCCCTGCAGCCGCGGATACTCGCGAAAGGCCTGCCAGTAATCGGCGAAGTTGCCGAGGCTGTTGCCCATCGCGTGGGCGTACTCGCAAAGGATCAGCGGCCTCTGCTCACCGGGCAGGCTGATCCATTTTTTGATCCCCCATTTGGGGACCGCCGGGATCGGCTGGTCGCGTTCGACGCGGGCGTACATCGGACAGATAATATCGGTGGCGGTGGTATCCGCGCCGCCGCCCTCGTACTGCACCGGACGGCTCGGATCGTTGCGTTTCAGCCAGTGGTACAGCGCTTCGTGGTTGCCGCCGACGCCGGACTCGTTGCCCAGCGACCAGATGATAATGCACGGATGGTTGCGGTTGCTCTGTACCATCCGGGTGACGCGGGCGCTGAAGACTGGCAGCCACGCCGGATCGTCGGACAGCCGATTCATCGGCACCATCCCGTGGGTTTCAATATTGGCTTCATCGACCACGTACAGACCGTAGCGGTTGCAGAGTTCATACCAGCGCGGCGCGTTGGGATAGTGCGAGCAGCGCACGGCGTTAAAGTTGTTCTGCTTCATCAACAGAATGTCCTGCACCATATCCGCCTCGGTGACCACCTGCCCGCGCAAATGATGATGCTCATGGCGGTTAACGCCGCGGATCAGCAGCGGTTTACCGTTGAGACGCAGCAGGCCATCGGCAATCTCGATGCGGCGAAAACCGATGTCCCACGCTTCGGCCTCCAGCAGTTCGTCGCCGCGCCACAGGGTGACCACGGCGCGATAACAGTTCGGGGTTTCCGCGCTCCAGTGCGCCGGCGTCGCCACCGCCAGGGAGAAATCGACCCGTTCCGCGTAGTGGCCGCGCTCATCCACCGTCGGGGTACCTAACGGCTGCCGCCCGGCGGCGATCTGCTCCTCGCCGCGCCACAGGCTAACCCCGACGCTGAGCCCGGCAAGCGCCGCCTCAGTCGCTTCGATGGTCGCCTGGACCTGCAGAGTGCCGTCGCGATAGAGGGCGTCAAGGGCTGGCGTCAACTGCACGTCGCATAGCCGTTGCTGCGGCTTATTCAGCAGCCATACCGAGCGGAAAATGCCGCTCATCCGCCACATATCCTGGTCTTCCAGCCAGCTGCCGGCGCTCCAGCGCATGACCATCACGCACAGGCGGTTGTCGCCCGGACGCAGGAAGGGGCTGAGATCGAACGCCGCCGGCAGGCGACTGTCCTGCGAATAGCCGACCCATACGCCATTGCACCACAGATGAAACGCCGAGTTGACGCCATCGAAAATAATCTGCGTTTGCCCGTTCTCGCGCCATGTGTCCTCAACCGTAAAGTGCAGGGAGTAGCAGCCGGTCGGGTTATCCTCCGGCACCCGCGGTGGGGTGGTGTCGATGGGATAGCGGACGTTGGTGTAGATCGGCGCGTCATAGCCCTCCATCTGCCAGTTGGAAGGCACAGGCGTGCCGCGGCAGTCCGGTAGATCCTGCGTCAACCACTGCGCATCGACGGCAAACGGGCTGCGGGCGTAAGAGAACTGCCACTCGCCGTCCAGTTGACGGCGGCGGGATGAAGGTAGGTTATCGCGGGCGGCAAGCTCATCGCGCCAGCTGGCGAAAACGGGATGCGCTGGCAGGCGGTTAAGGTGGGTAATGGTCTGGTTCTGCCAGTCTTCACGGGCGAGGACGGCGTGAAAGTCAGGAGTGTGGCTGCGGCCGGTATCGCTAATTTGCATATTAAACCCCGGTAAGTCAGAAATTGTCGTTCGCTAAACAGGATGATTAACGTTATCGGGTAATTTGTTTTGTCCAGCAATCTCGGGGGAATCGAAATTAACAGACGATCACGAAAGCGGGGGAGAAGCGCTGTTTTTTGTCGCACGTTAAACATAAAATGTTAGCGCACGACATTGTTATTGCTGAGGAGAAAAGATGCCGCGTCGAACCGCAACCCTGGAGGATGTCGCCCGCGCCGCGGGTGTGTCCCAGCAGACGGTCTCCCGGGTGCTGAACCGTCCTGAGGTGGTGTCAGCCCGCACCCGCGAGCAGGTGATCCGCGCGATGCAGGCGCTGCACTATGTGCCTAACCGCTCGGCGCAGCTGCTTGCCGGCAAAGCGGCGCCCTCCATCGGGCTGATTACCGCCTCGCTGACGCTGCACGCCCCCTCGCAGATCGCCGCCGCGATAAAGAGCCATGCCAGCCTGCATCAGCTGGAAGTGGCGATAGCGATGCCGGCGCAGGCCGATTTTGTCGCGCTGCAGGCCCGGCTGGACGAGCTGCGCGCCCAGCATATTCGCGGGGTGATCGTCAGTCTGCCGCTGGAGAGCGCCACTGCCGAGCGGCTGGTGCAAGACAAACCGGATATGGCCTGCCTGTTTCTCGATGTCTCCCCGGAGGCCGATGTCTGCTGCGTGCGCTTCGACCACCGCGACGGCTGCGGGGCCTGCGTGCGCCACCTGTGGGAGCTGGGGCATCGCGAATTTGGTCTGCTGGCGGGACCGGAAAGTTCGGTTTCCGCCCGTCTGCGTCTCGCCAGCTGGCGCGAGGCGTTGCACAGTCTGAATATTGCCCGCTCTACTACGGTGTTTGGCGACTGGAGCGCCGCCAGCGGTTGGCATAAAACTTTCGAGCTCCTCCACCTGCAGCCGCGGATCAGCGCCATAGTGGTGGCAAACGATCAGATGGCGCTCGGCGTGCTCAGCGCGCTGGCCCAGCTCAATCGCAGCGGCAGCCAGGCGGTATCGGTGACCGGCTACGATGACACCGCCGACAGCCTTTACTTCCAGCCGCCGCTCACCACGGTGGCGCAGGACTTCGATCTGTTGGGCAAAAGGGCGGTGGAGCGGCTGATTGCCCTGATGGCGGCCCCGCAGCTGCGGATCCGCGAGCTGCTGCCGACCCGGCTCATCGTGCGCCAGTCGGCCTGGCCTGTCGCCGCCGCGGAGGACCGGCAGCAGACCCTGGCGCAGCTGAAAGCGCTGGTGGAGAAGCTTTAGCTGCTGGTCGTTGAGGCTTTATTGAAGTTGAGCATGCTAACTTCGGCAGCAAACGTAGAGAGGTAAAGCTTATCTGTCTGCGAAAAATGCAAAACACAATCTATCCATGCAAGCATTGATTTACCGCCAGTCATATGGCGGTTTTTTTTTGCCCCTTCCACCCTGTACCGACTGCTTCAGTCCGGCTTTCCATCTGGCATATCCTGCCGCGGCATGCTAGATCTTGCTTCCGGGAGACGACGGGAGACAAGGTCATGATGGTGATTGAGGGTAAAGAGGCGATCGCGCGGGTGGACTGGCAGCGAGTGCGAACGATCATTGCCGAGGCCGGGCTGAATGAGCGTGATGTTCAGCAACTGGAGCAGGCGTTCCGCCAGAGCACCTTCTGCTGGTTTGGCTATGAGAACGGTCAGCTGATTGCCGTGGCGCGAGCCATCAGCGACTGCACCTGGAGCAGCTATCTGGCGGATGTGGCGATCGTCCCCGCTCGTCAGGGACAGGGCTACGGGCAACAGCTGATGCTGGCCATCCGGGAGCAACTCCTGCCCTTTGGCAAAATATTTATCTATGCGGTGGCCGATAAAATTACGTTTTATCAGCGCTTTGGCTTTGCCATGTTGACTACCGGCATGGTCTGCGCCAGCGAGGAAGGCATGCAGAAAATGCAGGAGCAGGGCTATATCCGTCAGCCCTGAAAGGTGACGCTTAGAAACGCCTGGCTTAAACGTGTAAACCAGGCGCAGGCTGTCAGAGGGGGCGTTCGAGCACGAAAAGATACGCTTCCCGCGACCAGAACAGGGCGGTACGGCGGCGCTCCACCGACATGGTTTTCACTTCCCATCCCTCACGGGTATAGCTGCTGAGAAACTGGCTCATTTTGTCAGGGTCGGCCTTGGCTTCGCCAAAAAACAGACTGCCCAGCAGCCCCTCTTTATAGATCACTACCCGACACTCTTTCTTCATCATCGACCCTCCTGGCGACCGGTTTACTGTGGCCGTCTATTGTCCGTGGCTGCGACGATTTTGCAATCGGAGAAGGCGTAAACTGTTTACGGTACTGCAGCGGGCTGAGCGCGAAGTGCTGGCGAAAATGGTGGCGCAGGGGGCCGGCGCTGGCAAACCCGCAGCGCTCAGCGATCTGATCGATGCCCATCGTGCTCTCCGTCAGGTGCTGGCGGGCGCGCAGCAGTCGTTCCTCCAGCAGCCAGCGGGCGGGCGTTTTACCGGTGGCCTCCTCAAAGCGGCGCAAAAAGGTTCGCGTCCCCATGCCGGCGCGCTGGGCGAGGGAAGCGACGGTATGGCTGGCGGCAAGATGCTGGTGCAGATAGTCAAACAGCTGACCGAGGCGCAGGCTCTCCCGGCTGCGGGCTACCGGGCGCAGGACCTGCTGCGCCTGACCGCCGTCGCGATGGGGAGAGACGACCAGGCGGCGGGCGACGACGTTGGCGGCTTCGCTGCCGAAATCTTCACGCACCAGATGCAGACAAAGGTCGATCCCCGCCGCGCTGCCGGCGGAAGTCATCAGCAAAGCATCGCCCACGTAAAGGACATCCTCCACCACCTGGATCTGCGGAAAGCGGGACTGCAGCGCCGCGGTGTAGCGCCAGTGGGTTGTCGCCTGGCGGCCATTGAGCAGCCCGGCGGCGGCGAGAACGAACACCCCGGAACAGATAGAAATAATCCGACATCCGCGGGCGTGGGCGGAAGCCAGCGCGGCGCACAGCGCCTCGGGGACCGGGGCGTCGACGCCGCGCCAGCCGGGGACCACGATCGTATCCGCCTGGGCGAGAAGTTCAGGACCGCCGTCGGTCATCAGGCGGATGCCGCCGGTAGCGCACAGCGGCCCTTCATCGACGGCGGCGACGGCGAACTGGTACCAGTTGTCGCCCATTTCCGGGCGCGGCAGGCCGAAGATCTCCACGGCTACGCCAAACTCAAAGGTGCACAGGCCATCGTAGGCGAGGGCGACCACCTGATGATGTGACGGTGTCACAGAAGGGGTTGTCAGGATGTTAGCGTTTTCTGTCATGGTTGTCGGCAGATCAGGGTGATGGGCGTCAGTAAAGTAGTGTTATCACAGACAAGGAGAAGACGCCATGAGTGTAGTAACCCAATTTACCCCCGCCACCTCCGCTGAGGCTATCCGCTGGTTCAGCCATAAGCTGCATCTTGAGACCGACTGCGCCGATGTGCACAGCGCCCAGCGTGCCGGCGAGGTCGACTTCGTCCTGCTGCACGTGGTCGGCAGCGAGGAAGCTTTCGCCAGACGTCACCTGCCAGGCGCGCAGCATCTCCCGCACAGCCAGATCACCGCCGAGCGAATGGCGGCCTGGCCGGCGGATACCCTCTTTGTGGTCTACTGCGCCGGGCCGCACTGCAACGGCGCTGACGTTGCCGCGCTGAAGCTGGCCGAGCTGGGGCGGCCGGTGAAAATGATGCTCGGCGGACTCACCGGCTGGGAAGATGAGGGCTATGCGTTTGCTTCCGGTGATTGAAAATATTTCATGTACCATGAAATATTCTCGTTTGCGACCCACCACTCTGCATGCCAGTATCTGGACATATAGCCATCCAGAAGTCTAAAAATTCAAGTAATGAACTATCACGGTGGGCAACTAACGCGCCCACCGCTAAGGAGACAGCATGCAACGTCAACAGGCCCCGTTCCGCGCAGACATCGTCGGCAGTTTTTTGCGCCCGGACAGCATTAAACAGGCGCGTCAGCAGCTGGCTGAGGGGATTATCGACGCCGCTCAGCTACGCGAGATTGAGAATAACGCGATCCGTCATCTGGTTCAGCAGCAATGCGACTGCGGCCTGCATGTGGTCACCGACGGTGAGTTTCGTCGCGCATGGTGGCATTTCGATTTCTTCGATGGCCTGCAGGGCGTTGAACGTTACGATGCCGAGCAGGGGATCCAGTTCAACGGCGTGCAGACCAAAGCGCACGGCGTTCGCGTCACCGGCAAGCTGGCGTTTGGCGACCACCCGATGCTGGAGGATTTCCGCTATCTGAAAAGCATCAGCGGCGACGCGCAGCCGAAGATGACCATTCCCAGCCCGAGCGTGCTGCACTTCCGCGGCGGGCGGAAAGATATCGATGCCACGGTCTACCCGGATCTTAGCGACTACTTCGACGATCTGGCCACCACCTGGCGCGACGCCATCCGCGCGTTTTATGACGCCGGCTGCCGCTATCTGCAGCTGGACGATACCGTGTGGGCCTATCTGTGCTCCGATGCCCAGCGCCAGCAGGTACGTGAGCGCGGCGAGGATCCGGATGCGCTGGCGCGTATTTATGCCCGGGTGCTGAACCAGGCGCTGGAGGGTAAGCCGGCCGATCTGACGGTGGGCTTGCACGTCTGCCGGGGTAACTTCCGTTCAACCTGGATCTCGGAAGGCGGTTACGAGCCGGTTGCCGAGGTGCTGTTTGGCAGCGTTAATGTCGATGCCTTCTTCCTGGAGTACGACAACGACCGCTCCGGGGATTTCGCGCCGCTGCGCTTTATTCGTCCCGGCCATCAGCAGGTGGTCCTCGGGCTGATCACCACCAAAAACGGCGAGCTGGAGAATCCGCAGGGGGTAAAAGCGCGACTCGCCGAGGCCGCGCAGTACGTGCCGCTCGAGCAGATCTGCCTCAGCCCGCAGTGCGGTTTCGCCTCCACTGAAGAGGGGAATGCCCTCAGCGAAGACCAGCAATGGCAAAAGGTCCGTCTGGTGACCTCCATCGCCGCCGACGTCTGGTAATTGCTTTCTTAGCGCAGCGTTGCACCGTGATGAGGCAACGCTGCCATCCTCTTCGCCACTATCGCCCACCTGCGCCGCATCCCGCTGTTTTCACAACCTGGCACCTTTTTTGCCTTATCACCTCTGGTTAGCTGTTAATTCTTTATTTTTTGCGCTACTCAGGAGTGAATCATGCAACGTAGAACGTTATTAAAAGCTTTTGCACTCTCCGCCTCTGTTATGGCTATGGGTCTCTCCTTCCAGGCCTATGCCGCCGACACCATCAAAGTCGGGATCATGCATTCGCTCTCCGGGACGATGGCGATTTCCGAAACGCCGCTGAAAGACGTCGCGCTGATGGCCATCGACGACATCAACGCCAAAGGCGGGGTGCTGGGCAAGAAACTGGAGCCGGTGGTGGTCGACCCGGCCTCCAACTGGCCGCTGTTTGCCGAGAAGGCGCGCCAGCTGCTGGCCCAGGATAAAGTGGCGGTGGTGTTTGGCTGCTGGACGTCGGTCTCGCGTAAATCGGTCCTGCCGGTGTTTGAGGAACTGAACGGCCTGCTGTTCTACCCGGTGCAGTACGAAGGGGAAGAGATGTCCCCCAACGTCTTCTATACCGGCGCGGCGCCTAACCAGCAGGCTATCCCGGCGGTGGAATACCTGCTGAGCGAGGACGGCGGCGGCGCTAAACGTTTCTTTCTGCTGGGGACGGACTACGTCTATCCGCGCACTACCAACAAGATCCTCCGCGCCTTCCTGCATGCCAAAGGGATCCAGGACAAAGATATCGAGGAGGTCTACACCCCGTTCGGCTACAGCGATTACCAGACCATCGTCGCCAATATCAAAAAATTCGCCGCCGGTGGCAAAACGGCAGTGGTCTCCACCATCAATGGCGATTCCAACGTACCGTTCTACAAAGAGCTGGCTAACCAGGGTCTGAAAGCGACCGATGTGCCGGTGGTGGCCTTCTCGGTGGGGGAAGAGGAGCTGCGCGGCATCGATACCAAACCGCTGGTCGGCAACCTCGCGGCATGGAACTACTTTGAGTCCGTCGATAATCCGACCAACAAAGCCTTCGTCGCCGATTATCGCGCGTATGCCAAAGCGCACAAGCTGCCGAATGCCGATACGGTGGTGACCAACGATCCGATGGAAGCGACCTGGGTGGGCCTGCATATGTGGGCGCAGGCGGTGACCAAAGCGGGCACCACCGATGTTGACAAAGTACGCGAGGCGATGGCCGGGCAGACCTTCAACGCGCCGTCCGGATTTACCCTGACCATGGATGCCACTAACCATCATCTGCATAAGCCGGTGATGATCGGTGAAATTGAAGGCAACGGCCAGTTCAACGTGGTCTGGCAGACCGATAAACCCGTTCGCGCGCAGCCGTGGAGTCCGTGGATCCCCGGTAATGATAAGAAACCTGACCATCCGGTGAAAACCGTCAGCCAGTAAGCGCCACGGCCGGCGGGGCTGGAGCATAGCGCCCGTCGGCCGCTGACCAGAGGAGAACGACATGAACGCATTGCGTCTCATGAATGTGTTGGCGCTACTGCTGATCCTGCTGCCATGGCGGGCGCAGGCCGCGGAGGCGGACGACTTCGTTGCCGCCAGTCGCAGCCAGCAGGCGCAGCTGTTGACCCAGTGGGCGGCAGCGCCGCAGGCGGATCGTCTGCCGCTGCTGCGGGCGTTGACCACCGAGAGCCTGGTGATGGACGACGGAAAACATGCTTTCCGCACCCGACAGGGCGGATTACAGCCATTGGGCGCTGTCGCCGCGCCGCAGGGCGAAACCCGACCGGTCCGTCTGACCAACAGGCTGCGCAATCTGGCTGCCGGCGCGCTGGCCAGCCACCTTATTTTAAGTGACAACGTCACAGAGCGAGCTTCCGCCGCACGAACGCTACAGCGGGAAGCGACCCCGGCCATGGCCGCGCTGCTGCAACAGCGGCTGCAGGCGGAAACCGATGATACTGTGCGGGGTCTGCTGGAGGTGGCGCTGGCGCGCCTGCAGCTCGCTCAGCCTGAGGCCAGCGCGCGGCTGGCCGCCGTGACGCTGCTCGGCCATTCCGCGGACCCGGAAACCCAGGCGCTGCTGATCCCCTTTACCGATGCCCAGCATGAGCCGGATGCGGCGGTGCGCGAGGCGGCCAGCGATAGCCTGCAAAAGATCAAACATCGTCTGCTGCTCGGCGATCTGCTGGGCCAGGCCTTTATGGGACTGTCGCTGGGATCGGTGCTGTTGCTGGCCGCGCTGGGGCTGGCGATCACCTATGGCCTGCTGGGGGTGATTAACATGGCCCACGGCGAGATGTTAATGATCGGCGCCTACAGCTGCTGGCTGGTACAGCAGGCGCTGGCGCAGCTCGCGCCGCAATGGCTGGCCTTTTATCCGCTGGTCGCGCTGCCGGTGGCATTTCTGGTGACCGCCGGGATCGGCATGGCGCTGGAGCGCACCATTATTCGTCATCTGTATGGTCGGCCGCTGGAAACGCTGCTCGCCACCTGGGGGATCAGCCTGATGCTTATCCAGCTGGTGAGGATGCTGTTTGGCGCGCAGAACGTGGAGGTGGCAAACCCGGCCTGGCTCTCCGGCGGCGTGCAGGTCCTGCCGAACCTGATCCTGCCGTGGAACCGGCTGGCGGTGCTGGCGTTCGTCCTGCTGGTGCTGTCCTTTACCTGGCTCATCCTGAACCGCACCCGTCTGGGGATGAACGTCCGCGCCGTGACGCAGAACCGGGCGATGGCCGCCTGCTGCGGCGTGCCTACCGGGCGGGTGGATATGCTGGCCTTTGGCCTCGGCTCCGGTATTGCCGGGCTGGGCGGCGTGGCGCTGTCGCAGCTTGGCAACGTCGGGCCTGAACTGGGTCAGGGATACATCATCGACTCGTTTCTGGTGGTGGTGCTCGGCGGCGTCGGCCAGCTGGCCGGCAGCGTGGCGGCGGCCTTTGGGCTGGGCATTTTCAACAAAATTCTCGAACCGCAAATGGGCGCTGTGCTGGGCAAGATCCTGATCCTGGTGATGATTATTCTGTTTATTCAGAAACGCCCGCAGGGTCTGTTCGCGCTGAAAGGGAGGGTTATCGACTAATGAGCCAACCAATCACCTTAACGCTGGCGCAGCGCGCGCCGCGGCCTCTGCGCTGGCTGGGGATCCTGCTGGTGCTGGGGCTGCTGAGTATGCCATTCCTGGCGCTGCTGCCGGCCTCCCATCCGCTGGCGGTGCCGAGCTGGCTGCTGACGCTGAGCGGCAAAATCCTCTGCTACGCCATTGTGGCGGTGGCGCTGGATCTGGTCTGGGGCTACGCGGGCATGCTGTCGCTGGGGCACGGGATCTTCTTTGCCCTCGGCGGGTACGCCATGGGGATGTACCTGATGCGCCAGGCGGCGGGCGACGGTCTGCCGGCGTTTATGTCTTTTCTCTCCTGGAGCGAGCTGCCCTGGTTCTGGTGGGGCACGCAGCATTTCGCCTGGGCGATGGCGCTGGTGGTGCTGGTTCCCGGTCTGCTGGCCCTGGTTTTCGGCTGGTTTGCCTTTCGCTCGAAGATCAAAGGGGTCTATTTCTCGATCATGACCCAGGCCCTGACCTATGCCGGTATGCTGCTGTTCTTTCGCAACGAGACCGGGTTTGGCGGCAACAACGGCTTCACCGGTTTTACTACGCTGCTGGGTTTTCCGGTCACCGCCACCGGCACCCGCGCCAGCCTGTTTATGGCCACGGTTTTGCTGCTGTTGCTGACGCTGTGGCTGGGCGCGGCGCTGGCGCAGAGTAAGTTTGGCCGGATCCTCACCGCGGTGCGTGACGCCGAAAACCGGCTGATGTTCTGCGGGTACGACCCGCGCGGCTTCAAGCTGCTGGTGTGGACGCTGTCGGCGGTGCTCTGCGGTCTGGCGGGGGCGTTATATGTCCCGCAGGTGGGGATCATCAACCCCAGCGAAATGTCGCCGACCAACTCCATCGAGGCCGCCATCTGGGTGGCGCTCGGCGGGCGCGGCACCCTGATTGGCCCGGTGCTTGGCGCCGGGTTGGTCAACGGTGCGAAAAGCATTTTCACCGTGGCGATGCCAGAGTACTGGCAGCTGTTTCTCGGCCTCATCTTCATCATTGTGACCCTGTTTTTACCCCGCGGGGTGATGGGCCTGCTGCGTCGAGGAGACCGCTAATGCAACCGGATGAAGGACTATTTACCCGCCAGCTGCCCGGCGATCGCTTTCGCGAACAAACCGATCCGGTGCTGCAGCTGGAGAACATCAACGTCAGCTTTGACGGTTTCCGGGCGCTGACGGATCTGTCGCTGGCGATAGGCGTCGGCGAACTGCGCTGTGTGATCGGCCCTAACGGGGCGGGCAAGACCACCCTGATGGACGTGATCACCGGCAAGACCCGGCCGCAAAGCGGCAAAGCGCTCTATGACCAGTCGGTGGATCTGACCACTCTTGACCCGGTGGCCATCGCCCGCCAGGGCATCGGGCGCAAGTTTCAGAAGCCGACGGTCTTCGAAGCGCTGACGGTGGCGGAAAATCTCGCCCTGGCGATGAAGGGGGATAAATCGGTGTGGGCCAGCCTGCGCGCCCGGATAAGCAGCGAACAGGACGATCGGCTGAATGAGGTGCTGCGCCTGCTGCGTCTTGACGGCGAGCGCTACCGCCAGGCCGGTCTGTTGTCCCATGGTCAGAAACAGTTTCTTGAGATCGGCATGCTGCTGGTGCAGGAGCCGCATCTGCTGCTGCTTGATGAGCCGGCGGCCGGCATGACCGATGCGGAAACGGAGTATACGGCGGAGCTGTTTCGTACCCTGGCTGGACAGCACTCCCTGATGGTGGTGGAGCACGACATGGGATTTGTCGAGACCATCGCCGACCGGGTGACGGTCCTGCATCAGGGCCAGGTGCTGGCGGAGGGATCGCTGCGGGAGGTACAGGCCAATGAGCAGGTCATTGAAGTTTATCTGGGACGTTAAGGAGCGCCAATGTTACAGGTGAGTCAGCTACATCAATACTACGGCGGCAGCCATATTTTACGCGGGGTGGATTTTTCCGCCCGCCAGGGCGAAGTCACCTGCCTGCTGGGGCGCAATGGCGTCGGTAAGACCACGCTGCTGAAATGCCTGATGGGGCTGATCCCGGCGCGCAGCGGTGAGGTACGCTGGCAGGATCAGAACATCACCCATCGCAAACCGCACCAGCGGGTGCAGGCCGGGGTCGCCTACGTCCCCCAGGGGCGCGAGATATTTCCGCGCCTGACGGTGGAAGAAAACCTGCTGATGGGGCTGTCGCGCTTTCCCGCCCGCGAAGCGCAGCAGGTGCCGGAGGAGATCTACCAGCTTTTCCCGGTGCTCAGGACCATGAAGCAGCGGCGAGGCGGTGACTTATCCGGCGGCCAGCAGCAGCTGGCGATTGGCCGCGCGCTGGCCAGCCGCCCACAGCTGCTGATCCTTGATGAACCCATCGAGGGGATCCAGCCCTCGGTCATCAAAGAGATTGGCGAAGTGATCCGCCAGCTGGCCAGCCGCGGAGACATGGCGATCCTGCTGGTGGAGCAGTTCTATGACTTTGCCGCCGGGCTGGCGGACCACTACCTGGTGATGTCGCGCGGCGCCATCGTCCAGCAAGGCAAGGGTGGTGATATGGAGAGCGACGGCGTGCGCGCCATGGTGACCATCTGACCAGGCCGGCGGCGGTCGCGCCGCCGGTTTGCGGCCTATTTGCGCAGCAGCCGCTGCAGGCGCGCCTGGCGCCAGTTTTTAATCCATTCGCCGAACACGAACAGGCGTAATCCTCTCACCACCAGCAGGGCGCCCCAGATCAGGGCGACCCAGCCGGACCAGTAGTACTGTGGATTAGTGAAGCGGTTAAGCACCGCCAGCAGCACGCAAACCACCAGCGCCACCGACAGCGAACGGAAAAAGCGGCTCTCCTGATGCACCCGCGCTTTGGCTTCCTCTATGCGCAGATCCAGTGAGGCTTCCTGGCCCGGCGCGTCTTCCCGCCGGGCTTCGCCGCCGATCTCGGCCACCGTCACTTCAAAGACCGCGGCGAGGGCGCTGAGGGTCTCCAGCCCCGGGCGTTCGCCATTCTCAATGCGCTGGATCGTGCGGACGCTGAGACCCGCCATTTCGGCCAACTGCTCCTGGGACCAGGCGCGCTGCAGCCGTAATTGTTTGACCTGATTGTTGCTGTTCATATTCGTATGCTCCATAACGTTCTGCGGATGTAAACCTGTGATGGAGTATGGTGAACCGGGCCGCCAGCCACCACGACAGCGACCCGACAACGGCCCGACAGCAACCTGACAGCCGCATGCCAGCTGGCGTCAGGCGTTGGCCAGCGGAGAATCCGGTTGCCAGGGGCGGGCATTGATCCCGCGGAAAATCATCAGCCAGGCGGCGACAATCGCCACGATAAGAATGACAAAAAGCGACCAGTGCGGCAGATGGGTGAGGATCAACCCCGTCAGCATCGGGTTGAATGCCGCCCCCAGCCACCCCAGCGACTGGGCGGAGAAGTAGCTGGCCTTCATCCCCGGCGGGGCAATATGGTCAATCAGCATATACTCCCCGGGGGCATAAATCACTTCCCCGAGGGTGAAGATCGCCGCCGAGATCCCCCACGCCCACAGGCTGGCGCCAGAGAACATAAAGCCCACAAGGCCGATCACAAAGCAGACGGTGCCGAAGGTCATTAGCGGGCGGATATTTCTCGCGCTCAGCCGCCGGCCAACCGCGTACTGCAGAGCAACCACCACCGCGGCGTTGACCGGCAGCACCACGGCCACCACTTTCTCGGCGAAATCGCTGCTGGCGACCACCAGCACATACTGCGAGAGACAGGAGGCGAAGGCGCCGCCGACGAAGGAGGCCAGCAGCCCGGAGCAGGTAAACCACAGCAGCGCCCGGTCGCGCAGCAACACCGAAGGCGACCAGGGCGCGGCGCCCGGCTGGGCCGCTGCGGCGCCATCCCGCTGAAGAAACAGCTGAATAAACACCAGCGGAAAGGCGGCGCAGGCGGCCGCCAGCCAGAACGGCAAATTGATACTGTGCATTACCAGCAGGGTGCCGATGGGCGGCCCAACGGTCCAGCCGATGTTAAGGATGGTGTAGTTCAGCGAGAAGATGCGCGCTTTTTCCTCTGCCGTCAGCCGGTCGGCGAACCAGGCTTTCAGGACGGTGGAAAAGACCGAGTAGGCGCAGTTGATCAGCGCAAAGAAGATCACCACCAGGGGGGCGTTATTGATCAGCGGTATTGCGCTGAAGCCGAGAATAAATACCAGCACTGACCACACCATATAGCGCTTTTTATCGAACCTGTCAGCGAGGATGCCAAAACCCATGCTGAACAACACCCCAACCACCAGCGCCAGCGACAGGGCATAGCCAATCACATCCACCTCCAGCTGAAAGCGTCGGGTGAGATAGATGGTCATAAACGGCAGTGTGGCCCCGCGGCCGATAGTCAACAGTAACGACGATGCCAGCAGCGCGATGGTGGAGCGCCGGAGAGTGGTGATCATGATTTCCTTGCCTGTCATGTTGTTATAATTTTATGTCTTCGATCACAAATAACACGGCCATTACGCCTTGTACAGGTCATCGCGGTCGACGGGCGCACTTCCGGGCCTGCCAAAAATAATGATCTATCCCGGCGGCCGCTTTTTCGCTACTTTGATTTTGTTCACAAAAATTCCAATAACGACAGAGGCAGGGGTATGACGAGGAAAGATGGACTACTGGCGCTGCTGGTAGTGGTGGTGTGGGGGCTTAACTTTGTGGTGATTAAGCTGGGGTTGCACAATATGCCGCCGCTGATGCTGGCGGGGCTGCGCTTTATGCTGGTCGCCTTCCCGGCGCTGCTGTTTGTCGCCCGGCCAGCTATTCCGCTGCGCCTGCTGCTGGGCTATGGCCTGACCATAAGTTTCGGTCAGTTCGCCTTTCTGTTCTGCGCTATCGGCCTGGGTATGCCGGCCGGGCTGGCCTCCCTTGTGCTGCAGGCGCAAGCCTTCTTCACCATCATCCTTGGCGCCTTCGTCTTTGGCGAACGTCTGCAGGGCAAGCAGCTGGCGGGGATCGCCCTGGCGATCTTTGGCGTGCTGGTGCTGGTGGAGGGCAGCCTTGGCGGGGAGCATGTGCCGCTGGTGGGCTTTATGCTGACCCTCGCGGCGGCGCTCAGCTGGGCCTGCGGCAATATTTTCAACAAGAAAATCATGTCCCAGGCGAGCCGGCCGCCAATCATGTCGCTGGTGGTCTGGAGCGCGCTGATCCCGGTGCTGCCGTTTATGCTGGCCTCATTGTTGATCGATGGCCCGCAGACCATGCTGGCGAGTCTGCAACACATCGATCTGCTAACGATACTGTCGCTGCTTTATCTGGCGTTTATCGCCACTATCGTCGGCTATGGCATCTGGGGATCGCTGCTGGGGCGGTATGAAACCTGGCGGGTGGCGCCGCTGTCGCTGCTGGTGCCGGTGGTGGGAATGGCCAGCGCTGCGCTGCTGCTCGGGGAGACGCTGAGCGGACTGCAGCTCACCGGGGCGGTGCTGATTATGGCCGGGCTCTACATTAATGTCTTTGGCTTACGTTTGGTGCGGCCTGGCATGGCGCGCGGATAAAAAAAAAGCCCCTGAGACGGGGCTATACACAATTATGCGTGTAATGGCATCACAGGTCGTGCTGCTGGTAGTACGGCACGCCAAGTTCGTCAGATTTATCATTACCAGCCGCCATATGATTGAAATCAAACGGCGAATCATTATGTTCTGAAGGGATAATCATTGTATCACGCTGGTTTTGACGCACCGGCGTGGTGTTTTGCTCCGCATAGCTGAGGCTGGAGGCCAGCGACAAGAGTACGATAGCTGCGGCAGCGAATAGTTTCATGATTTCCTCAATACGTCTTTTATAGTGCAGGCGATTAACATCAGTTATTTAGCGGATGTAGATAGCGGGATTCGCCAGGTACATTCGTTATGCGATACTTGTGGGGCGGAACATCGAAATAGTTCTTGAACGTTCGCGTCAGGGTCTGCTGCGACTCGAAACCATAGCGTTCCGCCAGGTACAGGATTGGCTCATTGCTCTGCTTGAGCTTCTGCGCAATCTCCGTCAGCTTGCGGCTGCGGATGTACTGGCCGAGGGAATGGCCGGTCTCTTTCTTAAACATACGTTGCAGGTGCCACTTAGAGTAACCGGAGCGCTCAGACACTTTTTCCAGCGACAGGGGCGATTCCAGGTTATCCTCGATCCACGACAAAATACTATGGATAGTGATGGCGTCATTATTACGTCTGGACATCATCTTACCTCTTCTTATTTTTACGGCAGGACCTTCTTGAGCAGTTGCTCAAGCATGGCGACTTCGTCCGCCGACAGATTTTTCGTTAACTCCTGGTGTAACTTCTGACCCACAACCTGATGACACTGCTCGCAAAGGGCTGCGCCGTCCGGCGTCAACTGCACCAGCACGCCGCGCTTGTCAGCGGGGTTGGGTAACCGTTCAATCCAGCTTTTGCACGCCAGGCGGTCGAGCATGCGCGTCATCGCGCCCGGGTCGACGGAAAGCACGGTTTTCAGCTCAACGGGGGTAATACATACTTCGCAACGAATGGAGCAGAGCACGCGAAACTGGGTCGCGGTAATATCCATAGGTGAGAGGTAGTCATTGAGCAGGCGATCTTTTTTCTGGTTAACCATCTGGATCAAGCGACCCAGCGGGATCATTTCATTAAACAGGTCGCTGGTACTTTTCATAATGGTTGCCCAGGCAAGTAATTAGTTGCAGGTGATACTATTGCCCAGGCAATCATAAGTCAACATTATGAATTGGCCGATGCCACGATTTGCTAAAATGGAAAAGTACGATGTGGGTCACTCTTTATGATTTTTCTAACGCTTGTTATTTTTTTGCAGAAGTGATTTATCAGCAGGCTGGCGTCAAATTTGTTGAAGCCGATATACTCACGGAATGAAACCATTCTTAAAAAATGAATATTAACGGGACTTTAATTAACTATGTTCGATTTGTTTAAAGCAATAGGGCTCGGCCTGGCGGTGCTTTTACCGCTGGCGAATCCACTCACAACCGTGGCGCTGTTCCTTGGCCTGGCCGGTAATATGAACAACGCCGAGCGTAATAAACAGGCGTTAATGGCATCGGTGTATGTCTTCGCCATCCTGATGGTGTCGTGGTATGCCGGTCAGGTGGTGATGAATACATTCGGCATATCAATACCTGGGCTGCGTATCGCCGGCGGATTGATTGTGGCCTTTATCGGTTTCAGCATGCTGTTTCCCCAGCAAAAAGCCCACGATTCGATGGAAGCGAAGATCAAATCGGAAGAACTGCAGGATGAACCGACCGCCAATATCGCCTTTGTGCCGCTGGCGATGCCAAGCACCGCCGGTCCGGGCACCATCGCGATGATTATTAGCTCCGCCTCGACCGTTAAGCACGGCGTGGACTTCCCGGAGTGGGTGGTGCTGGCGGCGCCGCCGATCATCTTTTTGCTGTTAGGGGTGATTCTGTGGGCTTGTCTGCGCAGTTCCGGCGCGATTATGCGTCTGGTTGGCAAAGGCGGCATCGAGGCCATCTCGCGACTGATGGGCTTTCTGCTGGTCTGCATGGGCGTGCAGTTTATTATTAACGGCGTGCTGGAGATCATTTCGACCTGGCATCCCTGACCGCCCGCGATGCGCAGAGAAAAAAAGCCCGCCGGCGCGATACCGGCGGGCTTTTTTGTGCGACGGAATCAGGAGTGGTGCGGCTGATGGTCTTCCAGCGATACCGGCCAGCGACGGAATATCATCAGCGACCAGACCAGCGCGACCAGCGCCGGAATGGCGCCGACGTAGCCGACGGAGGCCATGGAAAGATGCAGACTCACCTGGCTGCCGACCAGCGCCCCGGCGCCTATGCCGATATTAAAGATGCCCGAGAACAGAGACATGGCGACGTCGGTGGCATCCGGAGCGGAGGCCAGCACTTTCACCTGCATGCCGAGACCGATAATCATGATCGCCACCCCCCAGAAGATGCTGAGCAGCATCAGGTGCTGCGGGTTATGCGAGGCCGGCAGCAGCAGCAGGCAGGCGAGCAGCAGGGCAATCGCCAGGCTTATCAGCCCCGACGCGTGCTGGTTACCGAGCTTACCGAACAGAATGCTGCCGATAATACCGGCCCCGCCAAGGATCAGCAGCAGTACGGTGGCAAAGTTGCCGCTCAGGCCCGCTACCGTCTGGACAAAGGGCTCGATATAGCTGTAGGCGGTATAATGAGCGGTCACCACCACCACGGTCAGAATGTACACGCTGACCAGCGCCGGGCGGCGGAACAGCACCGGCAGGCTTTTCAGCGAGCCAGAATGTTCGCTCGGTAGGGTCGGCAGCAGTTTTACGAGGCAGGCCAGGGTGGCTAACGCGCCGAGGCCGATCGCCAGGAAGGTCATCCGCCAGCCAAAATACTGGCCGATAATGCGCCCGATCGGAATACCAAACACCATCGCCAGCGCGGTACCGGTGGCGATCAGGCTCAGCGCCTGCGCCCGTTTGCCCGGCGGGGCCATGCGGATGGCCAGTGCCGACGTTATCGACCAGAACACTGCATGCGCAAAGGCGATACCAATGCGGCTGATCACCAGCACGTCAAAATTCCAGGCAAAAAACGACAGGACGTGGCTGGCGATAAACAGAATAAACAGGCCGATAAGCAGGCGCCGGCGCTCCACTTTGCTGGTCAGCAGCATAAACGGCAGCGACATTAACGCCACCACCCATGCGTAGATGGTCAGCATCATGCCCACCTGGGCGGTTTCCATGCCGAAGCTGTCGGCAATATCTGACAACAGACCGACCGGGGCAAACTCTGTGGTGTTAAAAATAAACGCGGCGATGGCCAACGTCACGACACGTAGCCACGCTACCTTGCGTGAGACCGTATTCGTAGTCATAAGCTCTGGACTGGTGATTCAGGGAAAGATGTGACGCTGATCTTAAAACGATTGTTGGCGAAAAGACAATCATTTTGTGATCTGTGTCTCATTTCATTGCAAGGGGCTGACCGCGGTTAAGCGATTAATTTTGCTATGGATAGTGTCAAGGGGGCGCTTTTATGTCATGTTGAAGGAAAGAAAAAAAGTAAGGACAGGGTATGCAGGAAATTCAATTTTATCTGGTCGATGCTTTCAGCGATAAAAACTTTGGCGGCAATGCCGCGGCTGTCTGCCCGCTCAGCGAGTGGTTAGCCGACGATGTGCTCCTGAAAATGGCCCAGCAGCATAATCAATCCGAAACGGCTTTCTTTGTCCGTACCGACGAGGGCTATGAGCTGCGCTGGTTTACCACACTCGCTGAGATCAATCTCTGCGGCCACGCGACCCTCGCCGCTGCGCACGTTATTTTCGAATATCTCGACCATCCTTCGGCGACAATTCTCTTTAGCACCCGTTTTGTTGGTGAGCTGCGGGTCACCCGTAATGGCGACTGGCTGACGCTCGATTTCCCGGCGTGGTCGACCTCCCCGGTGCAAAACCCGCCGGCGGATCTGCTGACCGGGTTGGGACTCGAGGCCGCCGTTGAAGTTCGGGAAGGGCGCGATTATCTGGTGGTGCTGGCGGATCGCCAGCAGGTTGAAGCGGTGCGACCGGATATGGCGCGGCTGCGAACGCTTGGCAAAATGATCTGCGTCAGCGCGCCGGATGAAGAGTATGACTTTGTCAGCCGCTTCTTCTGCCCGGGAGAAGGGGTGCCGGAAGATCCGGTCACCGGCTCCGCCCATAGCATGCTGATCCCCTGGTGGGGCGAAAAGCTGGGGAAAACCACCATGATGGCGCGCCAGGTCTCCGCTCGCGGCGGCGACCTGCGCTGCCAGTGGCAGGGCGACCGTGTGCTGATTAGCGGCCAGGCCACCACCTATATGCGCGGAACGGTTTACCTGCGTTAATCATGGCCCCCGCGTCGCCCCGGAGAGCGGCAATCTACTTCCGCTCCCCGGGGCGACATAGCATTAGCCCAGCGATGCGCCGCCACACATCACCAGCTCCTGTCCGGTCATCGCCGATGCGCCCTCGCTCAGCAACCAGCTCACCAGAGAGACCACTTCCTGCGGAGTAATCAGTCGCCCAAGCGGCGGAAGCCGCGGCGGGGAACTTTCTCTGCCTGGCTGATGAAGCATCGGCGTATCGGTTGCGCCGGGGGCCACGACGTTGACCGATATCGTCACCGACGCCCACCTGCCGGATAAAACCCGCGAGGCGCTGGAGACCCTTTCCCCGCAGCTGATCATTGCCGACTGACTCGCAGGCTGCCGTCAGGGCAGACGGGCGATATTGGCCTTGATCACCGCGATCGACTGGCTGAACTTCGCCTGCTCTTCGCCGGCCAGCTGCAGTTCAATGATCTGCTTCACGCCACCCTGGGCCAGCACCGCCGGCACCCCAGCCGCCGCGCCGCTGACCCCGTACTCGCCGTCAAGAATGCAGGAGACCGCCAGCGCGCGGTGGCTGCCGGTGAAGATATTGCGGCAGATCTCGGCGATGGTCCCTGCCACGCCATATTCGGTGCAGCCTTTACCCGCATAGATCTCAAATCCCAGCTTGCGCACTTTGTCAGCCATCGCCTCGCGATCGAGCGGCAGGCCGGTGCGCTGCTGGTAGAGGTCGGCGATTGGCGTGCCATATACCGAGGAGTGCGACCACACCGGAAACTGGGTATCGCCATGCTCGCCGAGGATAAAGGCGTCGATGCTCTGGGCGCCAATCTCCAGTTCCTGCGCCAGCAGGCGACGCAGGCGGGTGGTATCCAGCCAGACGCCGGTGCCCAGCACCTGGCTGCGCGGCAGGCCGGAAAGCTGCCATACCTGCCAGGTGATGATGTCGCAGGGGTTGGTGGCCACCAGAAAGATGCCGTTAAATCCGTTGGCCATCATCGTCGGCACAATGCTCTTCACAATCTTCGCGGTGGAGGTCAGTTCATCCAGCCGGCTCTGGCCGGGGCGCAGCGCGCCGCCGGAGACGGTGATCACCGCGATATCGACATCGGCGCAGTCGCTGGCCTCGCGGGTGGAGATGGTCATCATCCCCGGCAGGTAGGCCGCGGCGTCGCTCAGGTCCTGAGCGTGGGCCTCAGCGCGCTGTTGGTTAAGGTCGACGAGGATCAGCTCCTCGCAAATGCTCTGGTTGAGCAGGGCGTAGGCCGCCGACGCGCCGACATTGCCGGCGCCAATAATCATCACTTTACGGGCTTTGGTGTGCATATTCAGATCTCAAGTACGAACGGCAGGGGATAAAATTACTGTGTTTCAGTGGGTTAGCGCAATAGGCGGGCGGCAATATAAGTTAATGCTATGTCGGGAAAAGCCGCCGGCCGCGCTACAGTGGGGTAAAAAAGGAGCTCACCTATGTACACCATTACCGACATCGCCCCTACCGACGCCGAATTTATCGCCCTGATTGCCGCCCTCGACGCCTGGCAGGAGACCCTCTACCCGGCGGAGAGCAACCACCTGCTGGACCTTAGCCAGCTGCCGCCGCAGACGGTCATCGCCCTGGCGATCCGCAGCCCGCAGGGCGAGGCCGTTGGCTGCGGGGCTATTGTCCTCAGTGAGGAAGGCTTTGGCGAGATGAAGCGGGTCTATATCGATCCCCAGCACCGCGGCCAGCAGCTGGGAGAAAAGCTGCTGGCGGCGCTGGAAGCGAAAGCGCGTCAGCGCGACTGCCATACCCTGCGCCTGGAGACCGGTATCCATCAGCATGCGGCCATCGCCCTCTACACGCGCAACGGCTACCAGACCCGCTGCGCGTTTGCGCCGTATCAACCCGATCCGCTCAGCGTGTTTATGGAGAAACCACTGTTTGCCGATCTTCGTTCAGCAGCGCTATAAACGCCTCCAGCTGGCGGGTTTTGGCGCCCCGGCGCCACACCAGCCAGGTGGTGAGCCAGCGCCACTCTTCGGCCAGCGGCCAGGCGGAAACCTGCTGATGGCCGGGCATACTCTCCAGCATGCTGCGCGGGATCAACGCCAGGCCGGCGCCGGCGATGACGCAGGCCAGCATCCCGTGGTAAGACTCCATCTCGTGGATCCTGCCCGGGGTCGCTCTGTCGGCATGAAACCAGCTCTCAAAATGCCGGCGATAGGAACAGTTGGCGCGAAAGGCGTAGACGTTGGCCCCGTTCACTTCGCTGGCGCGGGTGATGGGTGCGTGGCCGTAGGGGGCGACGATCATCATCTCTTCAGGGAACACCGGCAGCCCCTCCAGGCCCGGATGCACCAGCGGGCCGTCGACAAACGCGGCGCTCAGGGCGCCTTCCAGTACGCCGTCGATCATCGTCCCGGAAGGGCCGGTTGAGAGCGCCAGATGAATTTTCGGGTAGCGCTGATTAAAGTGGGCCAGAGTGCTGGGGATCCGTACCGCCGCGGTGCTCTCCAGCGAACCAAGTGAAAACAGCCCCTGGGGTTCGTCGCCCGCCACCACCATTCGCGCCTCGTCCACCAGGGCGAGGATCTGCTGGCTATAGCGCAAAAAGCTGTGTCCCGCAGGCGACAGGCGCAGGCGCTGGTTCTCGCGGATAAACAGCTCAACGCCGAGGTCGGCCTCCAGCTGGCGGATGCGGGTGGTGAGGTTGGACGGCACGCGATGCACTCTCTGCGCCGCCTGGGTAATGCTGCCGGTGCTGGCGACAGCGTTAAACATCTCTAGCTGAGTCAGGTCCATGATATTCTTCTTTTGTGAATGTGTTGCTTAATATTATTCATTTTCAATGAATGGAAAGGTAAGCCAGAATACGGACACTTCGCAAGCAACGAGAGAGAATAATGATGAATTTATCTGCAACGCACGCCGTCTCCGTCAATCCGACTACCGGTGAGGTGGTCTCCTCGCTGCCGTGGGCCAGCGAACGCGAGGTCGACGCGGCCATCGCGCTCGCCGCGGCGGGCTATCGCCAGTGGCGTCAGACGCCGCTTGCCGACCGCGCCGACGCCCTGCGCCGCATCGGGGCCGCGCTGCGCGCCCGTGGCGAAGAGGTGGCCCAGATGATCACCCTTGAGATGGGCAAGCCGATCGCTCAGGCGCGCGGCGAGGTGGCGAAATCGGCCAACCTCTGCGACTGGTACGCTGAACACGGCCCGGCGATGCTGGCGACGGAAGCTACCCTGGTGGAAAATAACCAGGCGGTAATTGAGTATCGTCCACTGGGCGCCATACTGGCGGTGATGCCGTGGAACTTCCCGGTCTGGCAGGTGATGCGCGGCGCGGTGCCGATCCTGCTGGCCGGCAACAGCTATCTGCTGAAGCATGCCCCGAACGTGATGGGCAGCGCCCGTCTGCTGGGCGAAATTTTTGCCGCCGCCGGCCTGCCGGATGGTGTATTTGGTTGGGTGAACGCCACCAATGACGGCGTTTCGCAGATTATCAATGACGACCGCATCGCGGCGGTGACCGTCACCGGCAGCGTCCGCGCCGGGAAGGCGATTGGCGCCCAGGCGGGCGCGGCGCTGAAGAAATGCGTGCTTGAGCTTGGGGGATCCGATCCCTTTATCGTGCTCAACGATGCCGATCTCGATGAAGCGGTGAAAGCCGCCGTCACCGGCCGCTATCAGAACAGCGGCCAGGTGTGTGCGGCGTCGAAACGCTTTATTCTCGAAGCCGGCATTGCCGAGGCCTTCACCCGCAAATTTGTCGACGCCGTGGCGGCGCTGAAGATGGGCGACCCGCGCGATGAGCAAAACTACGTCGGACCGATGGCGCGGTTCGATTTACGCGATGAACTGCACCAGCAGGTAACGGCGACCCTTGATGAAGGAGCGACTCTGCTGCTGGGCGCGGAAAAAATCGAAGGGGCGGGCAACTACTATGCGCCAACGGTGCTGGGCAACGTCACCGCCGGGATGACCGGCTTTCGTCAGGAGCTGTTTGGTCCGGTAGCAACCCTGACCACCGCTCGCGACGCTGACCATGCACTGGCCCTCGCCAACGACAGCGAGTTTGGCCTGTCCGCCACGGTCTATACCACCGACGAGGCGCAGGCCCAGCGCTTTGCCCGCGAGCTGGAGTGCGGCGGCGTCTTCCTCAATGGCTACTGCGCCAGCGACGCCCGCGTGGCCTTCGGCGGCGTGAAGAAGAGCGGTTTTGGCCGCGAGCTGTCGCATTTTGGCCTGCACGAGTTCTGTAATGCGCAGACCGTCTGGAAAGACCGTCGCTAATCAACGTTAGCCCCTGACGACCGTCGTCCACGTCTGCTATACTCGCCCACCGAATTTTGATGGTGGGCAAGGAGCCGCGTGTGGCGACGGTTATCAATAATGCAATGCTGGAAGCCATTCTGGCAGAAATCAGGCCGCTGATTGGCCGCGGAAAAGTGGCGGATTATATTCCGGCGCTGGCCAGCGTCAGCGGCGACAAGCTTGGTATCGCGATCAGTACGGTGGACGGTCAGCACTTTGCCGCTGGCGATGCCCATGAACGTTTTTCCATCCAGTCAATCTCCAAGGTATTGAGCCTGGTGGTGGCCATGAACCACTATCAGGAGGAGGAAATCTGGCAGCGGGTGGGGAAAGATCCTTCCGGCCAGCCCTTTAACTCGCTTCTGCAGCTGGAGATCGAGCAGGGCAAACCGCGCAACCCGTTTATCAACGCCGGGGCACTGGTGGTCTGCGACATGCTGCAGAGCCGGCTCAGCGCCCCGCGTCAGCGGATGCTGGAGATTGTCCGCCGTCTGAGCGGCGTGGCCGATATCGCCTACGATCCGGTGGTGGCTCGCTCAGAGTTTGAGCATTCGGCGCGCAACGCCGCCATCGCCTGGCTGATGAAATCCTTTGGTAACTTCCATAACGACGTCGCCACCGTGCTGCAGAACTATTTCCACTACTGTTCGCTGGAGATGAGCTGCGTTGAGCTGGCGCGAACCTTTCTGTTTCTCGCCGACCGCGGCATTGCCCCGCATCTCGACGCGCCGGTTATTGCGCCCATCCAGTCCCGCCAGGTGAATGCCCTGATGATGACCAGCGGCATGTACCAGAACGCCGGTGAATTCGCCTGGCGCGTTGGCCTGCCGGCGAAATCGGGCGTCGGCGGCGGGATCGTGGCGATTGTCCCGCAGGAGATGGCGATCGCCGTGTGGAGCCCGGAGCTTGACGACGCCGGGAACTCGCTGGCCGGCGTGGCGATGCTGGAAAAACTAACTCAGCGGATGGGGAGGTCGGTGTTCTGATGGTCGATCAGGATCGCTTGTTTGCGCGCCTGGCGCGCTCGACGTTTCGCTCACGCTTCCGTCTGGGGGGGAAAGAGCGGCAATATTGTCTCGATAAGGGACCGGAGGTCATTGATCGGCATGCCGCAGACTTTATTCGCCAGCGGCTGGCGCCCGCTGCGCCGATCAATGATGGCAAGCAGACGCCGATGCGCGGTCACCCGGTGTTTATCGCCCAGCACGCGACCGCTACCTGCTGTCGCGGTTGCCTGGAAAAATGGCATGCCATTCCCCATGGCCGCGCGCTGAGCGAGCCGGAGCAGGACTATATCGTGCAGGTCATCCACCGCTGGCTGGTGCTACAAATGAATGCGCCGTCTGTGCGCTAATTTGCATTTGATCGGCGCCGGAGTATGCCTGATAAATATTCTCATGTTATGATAATCCGCTAACTAACTATTAACATAATAATTTCCTGAAACAATTAGACGGATAATTACTGAATGTCTTCACTGTCGATTCGGTCATTTACGCTGTTTCGTGAAGAACAACCCGTGCGCGATGCATTGGTCTTATTTACGTTAACGCTACTGCTGCATTTTCTTGGCGCTATGCTGCGTCTGGTGCAGGAGCTCTCTTTCTTCTGGCCGCTCAATGCAGTGATGGCCGGGATTTTTGCACGCTATGTATGGCTTAACCGCAGCTATTTTTATGCCGTCTGTTTTGCAGCAATGCTGGTCTATGACGGATTAACCTCGCGCTGGGGAATGGGCTTTGCCTCATTGCTGATTAACTTTTCCAATATTGTCTTTATTGTGACGCTGGCGCAGCTGGTGCTGTGGGATAAACGTCGCGCCGACTCCATGCCGGGCCCGATAAACGCGCTTAATTTATTCTGTTTCTGCCTGTTAGCCGCCTTACTGTGCGCAGCGGTCGGCGCGCTGGGGTCGGTGGATGTTGAACGCGCCACCTTCGTTCCCCAGCTGGCGGACTGGTTTAGCGAACAGTTCTCAACGGCGGTATTAATCCTGCCCTTTATTCTGACCCTGACGCTGCCTTCGGCATTAAGCGGTTTTCGCTTTCGCCAGCTGCTGCCAGTGCTGGCGCTGGTCCTGTCAATTGCGCTTGGCGTGGCGG
Source organism: Klebsiella pneumoniae (assembly GCF_000742135.1). Taxonomy (GTDB): domain Bacteria; phylum Pseudomonadota; class Gammaproteobacteria; order Enterobacterales; family Enterobacteriaceae; genus Klebsiella; species Klebsiella pneumoniae. The sequence continues at coordinate 2,277,994 of NZ_KN046818.1, forward strand.
TAGGCGGCGCGGGCAGCATTACCTTCCCGTTACCGGCTTTGATCTGGTGCGCTGTACGCTATCCGCTGCCGCTGACCTGTCTGCTGACTTTTCTCACTGGCATCGGCGAAATACTGCTGGTCGCTAATTCGTTAATTCACTTTTCGCCAGATGCGCGAATGCAGCCGTGGCAGCTGTTCTCCACCCGCCTCGGAATTGCCGCCATGCTGATTAGCCCGGTGATTGTAGCATCCAGTGTCGAAGCGATTAACACGCTGGTGAAGCAGCTGGCCCTGCGCGCCGATTTTGACTTTCAGACCCGCGTCTATTCCCGTTCCGGACTGAGCGAAGCGTTGAAGCGTCAGACGCTGCCGGCGGATAAGCTGCTGACGGTGATGGTGCTGGATATCGATGGCTTCAAACGGGTGAATGATGCTCTGGGCCATGAAGGCGGCGATTGCGTGCTGACCCAGTTTGCCCAGCAGGTTCGACAGCTGGTGGGTGAGCAGGGGATGGTGGCCCGTATCGGCGGCGAAGAGTTTGCGGTGGCCGCCGTCGTCGACAGCGCCCAGCAGGGCTATTTGCTGGCGGAAAAGATCCGTCACGGGGTGGAGTCGCAGCCTTTCGGCCTGGGCCAGAACCCGATCCACCTGACCATCAGTCTGGGACTGGAGACGCGCGAGGTAGGCCACGCCCGCATCACCGAGCTGTTTAACCAGCTGCTGTTGGCGGCGGACGATGAGATGGTGAAAGCCAAACAGAGCGGTCGTAACCAAATTTGTATGCCGACGCTGACCGAAAGCGCGCCATAAGAAAATCCTATCGGGATCCTACTTGTGCTAATTTTTGGTTAAAAACATAGTGATGTGGTCGATAACAGGGAGCTTTTATGACCACATCCTTTTCACTGCGCACGCTCTCGCGTGACGATATTCTCCATCACCTCCCGGCATTAAGCGAGATCCTGGCAAGCTGTGTCAACGGCGGCGCCTCGGTGAGCTTTATGCTGCCTTTCGCGCCGCAAACGGCGATAACGTTCTGGCAACGCACTGCCGACAGCGTGGCGGCCGGGGAGCGCATTGTGCTGGCCGCCTTCGACGCGGAGGAACGTCCCGTTGGCACCGTGCAACTTATCACCAGTCAACCGGAAAACCAGCCCCATCGAGCGGATGTCGCCAAATTATTGGTTCACCAAAATGTCCGCCGCCAGGGGATCGCCCAGGCGTTGATGAGCGAGCTGGAGCGCATTGCCCGGCGGGAAAGGAAGACGGTGCTGGTGCTGGACACGGCGACCGGCAGCGGGGCGGAACAGTTCTATGCCCGCTGCGGCTGGGAAAAAGTGGGGGAAATTCCGCGCTATGCGCTGATGCCCGACGGCGAAATGACTGCCACCTCACTATTCTATAAGTTTCTGCCCTGACGGCCGCTATTGCAGATTGCTTTGATCAAAACAGGGTTTCACTGGTAGCAAAACCTGATAACTTATTGGACCAATTACTCAGGTTGTATGACTACTATTAGAGGGAACCCATTGTGAAAACTTTAAACCGTCGTGATTTCCCCGGCGCGCAGTACCCTGACCGTATCATCCAGTTTGGGGAAGGTAACTTCCTGCGCGCATTCGTTGACTGGCAGATCGACCTGCTCAACGAGCATACCGACCTGAATGCGGGCATCGTGGTCGTGCGGCCTATCGCCACAGATTTTCCGCCTTCGCTGAACACCCAGGATGGCCTGTACACGACTATTATTCGCGGCCTGAACGAGCAGGGCGAAGCGGTCAGCGATGCGCGTCTTATCCGCTCGGTCAACCGGGAGATCAGCGCTTACGCAGACTTCGACGCTTTTTTACGCCTGGCGCATAACCCGGAGATGCGGTTTGTCTTCTCCAACACCACCGAGGCGGGCATCAGCTACCATGCCGGGGATCGGTTTGACGACGCGCCGCCGGTCAGTTATCCGGCGAAACTGACCCGTCTGTTGTTTGAGCGTTACCAGCATTTCGCCGGTGCGGCCGACAAGGGATGGGTGATTATTCCCTGCGAGCTGATCGATTATAACGGCGAGGCGCTGCAGGCGCTGGTGCTGCGCTATGCTAGCGAATGGGAACTGCCGCAGGCATTTATCACCTGGCTGACCTCAGCGAATACCTTCTGTTCGACGCTGGTGGATCGCATTGTGACCGGCTATCCGCGTGATGAAGTGGCGGCTCTCGAGGCGCAGACCGGCTATAAAGATGCTTTCCTTGATACCGCTGAGCATTTCTACCTGTTCGTTATCCAGGGACCTGCCTCGCTGGAGGCCGAGCTGCGTCTCGATAAACTGCCGCTGAATGTGCGCATTGTGGACGATATCAAGCCGTATAAAGAGCGCAAAGTGGCGATCCTCAACGGGGCGCACACCGCGCTGGTGCCGGTGGCCTTCCAGGCCGGGATCGACACCGTGGGTGAGGCGATGAACGATGCGGAGATTTGCGCGTTTGTCGAAAAGGCGATTTATGACGAGATTATTCCGGTGCTGGATCTGCCGCGCGATGAGCTGGTGTCATTCGCCAGCGCCGTGACAGGGCGCTTCCGTAATCCCTATATTAAACATCAGCTGCTCTCGATTGCGCTCAACGGCATGACCAAGTACCGCACCCGTATTCTGCCGCAGCTGCTGGCGGGGCAGAAAGCGCATGGCGCGCTGCCGCCGCGTCTGACCTTTGCCCTGGCGGCGCTGATCGCCTTTTACCGGGGAGAGCGGGAGGGTGAGAGCTATCCAGTACAGGATGACGCCGACTGGATATCGCGCTATCAAACGCTGTGGGCCCGCCATCGCGATGGCCAGATGAGCACTCGCGAGCTGGTCACCGCCGTGCTCAGCGTGGCGGATCACTGGCAGCAGGATCTGAGCCAGATCCCGGGGCTGGTGGAGCTGGTGACTGCCGACCTTGACGCTATCCTGACCTGCGGTATGCGCGACGCCGTCAAACCTCTTTGCTGATAGTCCATCTATACACCCGGCTGCGGCCGGGTTGTGCAGGATTTTTATTAGTTACAACATACTATTATACTAACCTATAACAGCCGGTCAGTGGCTCCTCTGCATACGGCTTTTTAGTGCCAAATCGTTCCGAACAGCAGGAGAATTATGGCCGAAGCGCTTGAACAAATATCTGCGCAGGAAAATAATGGCCTCAACTCATATCTCCTGCCAATATTCGCAGGCTAATGCATTCATCTGTAAGGAAACTCTCATGGTCATCGATATCCGGGAAGTACGGCCCCACGACAAAGCCGAATGGCTTCAGCTTTGGCAAGGCTACACTCGTTTTTACGGTAGCCCGCAGCCGGAAGAGGTGACCGAATGCACCTGGCAGCGGATGCTGGATGTAAACTCGTCTGTATTGGGTAGAGTCGCGGTGGTGGATGATGCGGTGGTCGGCTTCGCTATCTGTGTTCTTCATGAGGGAACCTGGGTTACCACGCCGATCTGCTATCTGGAGGATTTGTTTGTCGATCCCGCCTTCCGTGGACAGGGTATTGCCAGAACCATGATTAAGTCGCTGCTAAGCGAAGGGGCGGACAAAGGCTGGTCGCGGCTGTACTGGCATACGCGCCGTGATAATCCCGCCCGTCATCTGTATGATGAGTTTACCCCGGCTGACGATTACGTACGCTACAGGATCACGCTTGAGTCCTGAAGCGGTAAGAGGTTGTTAAGCTTTTCCCGCTATAACAGGGGAAACAGGCTCAGGAGAAGCAACGATGGAAAAACGTCTTGAAACAGTGGTCAATGTGATTATGTTTCTTTCGCTATTGGCAACGGCCTGGGATCTCTCGCTGGTGCATCATCTCGCGTGGTAGTAAATTATATCATCTGAAACGCGGCGCCTCTTGCGGCGCCGCCTGTCTCATTCATCCGCCATCTTCCCTGGGCTAAAACTCCAGTCCTCCAGTTGGTTAAACTGGATAACCACCATCACGTCCTGCGGGCTGACCGCCATCTCATCGTCTAACCGTGCGCAGAGCCGACGATAGAGTCCTTGTTTCTGCGCCCGGCTGCGCGGTTTTCCAGCGAAAATATGAAACAATACGAAGTAATAGCTAACCGAGATATTTTAAACCGGGCAGGGTGCGAGGGAATATAAACAAAAGAGTAGAGTCAATATTACTATCAAGGCCATCGTTTTATAAGTATATTGAAAGGCCAGATGATCATAAGAAATATGTGCCGGAACAATGAATGATCTAATAAAGGAAGGATCTAATTATGTATTATAGGAATTTCATCATTACCTCAATCGAGGCGGAGCGTATTCTGGCCATGAAATTTGATGAAGCATTTGCTGGAGTAAAAAAGAATGTTATTGATACACTGAATCAAATGGGAAATGGTATAACCCGTGCTTCGTATTATACTTCCTGCTTAATGGATAATTATCAGGATGTTTGTTCTAAGTTAAAGCAAGAGGACACAAGATTTATTGCAGGGCTGGCGCAGTTAGTTAAAAGCCGTGATATCATTTTCCAAATGATTAAAATATATATAGAAACCTACTTTCAAAATAAAAAAAGAAGAAAAAGCTCAATATATTCTCAAGAAGCTTGTCGGCGCGGGAGTTTACATATCATCTTCAGGATTAACTAATCGTATTTTAATAATGGCAGTAGCAACCATGATTTGCCAGACTTCCAGGTTTAATACTGTTGTATATGGGCGTATCAACAGGGCAAGGTCATTAGTCCTTAAAGGGAGTGTAACTGCTACCGCAGTGGTATTAAACGTGTATGGATTGATTCAGGATGCCGCTAATAGCGCTGACAATTTGAAAATGCATAATTCATTTTATTACAATGCGTTATACGCTAACCATCTGGAGATGATGTACTTTCTCATCGAACCTGTCATCGCAGGCGTTCCTTATTTAAATCCGATGATTATTTCTGATGATGAACTTGCTGAATTACTTATTCAATTAATGAGGTGAATGGATGGATTTCTTGAAAAGATGGTTAAAAGAAGAATTCATTCTTTTTTTATGGGGATGGGGTATTGTATTATTAATCATTATATTTAGCATGATTGCAGTCTCTCTTTTTCCTGACATTGCCATTAACTTAATAGGACTTTTTGTTTTATTAATCATTGGGTTTCACGTTGTCGTTTGGTTTAAAGTTAAAAACTGATATGAAAGAGGAGGGGTAATGTCAAATCCAGCATATTTATGGTTAACTGATGAGAATGATTCGCCTATTATAGGTTCTTGCCTGATGCCCACACGCACGGGTTCCATCGAATTGCGCGCAGTGAATCATCATGTTTGGTTACCTACCGATAATAATACAGGAAAGCTGACGGGAACCCGTCTTCATACACCGGTTAAAATTCAAAAAGAGTTTGACAGAACAACACCTTTGCTATTTAGGGCTCTTTGTGAAGGTCGAACATTAAGATCGGCAACGCTAAAAATGTACAGAATAAATGAGGCGGGACTGGAGGTTGAATATTTTAACATAGCGATGGCGAATATTAAGATTACGACAATCACACCAAATTTACATCCGGCCGGAATGACAAGTACTCACCTTGAAGACATTGATTTCCGTTATGAGACGATCACCTGGATATACACAGAAGGGAACATCATGTATCGTGATTCATGGAACGATCGCTGTTGTGCATGGTAGCAAATGATATAGTGCTGAAACGCGGCGCCTCTTGCGGCGCCGCCTGTCTCATTCATCCGCCATCTTCCCTGCGCTAAAACTCCAGTCCTCCAGTTGGTTAAACTGGATAACCACCATCACGTCCTGCGGGCTGACCGCCATCTCGTCGTCTAACCGCGCGCAGAGCCGACGATAGAGTCCCTCTTTCTGCGCCCGGCTGCGCGGTTTTCCGGCGAAAATATGAAACAGCACGAAGCGGGCGCTGCGTCCTTCGCTGAGGTAGTGCGGGTCGTAAATGCGCTGCTCATCGGCGGCCCGTTCGATAAACTGAAATCTATCTGCTGACGGAACGTCGAACTCCGCCACCAGACACTCATGAAAGAGCGCCGACAATTGAGCAAACTCCGCGGGACGCCAGGCGGTGCCAAGCGAAATTCGGGTCAGGGGCATGACGCCTCCTGCGCGTTCAGGCAGGTCAGGGCGCTGGCCGCCGCCGGCCAACCGGCATAGAACGCCAGATGGGTAAACAATTCGACAATTTCTTCCCGGCTCAGGCCATTCTGATAGCCGAGCGCGATGTGCCACGGCAGCTGTTCAGTTTTGCCCTGCGCCGTCAGGGCGGAAAGGGTGATCAGGCTGCGTTCGCGGGGCGACAGCTCGCTCCGCGCCCAGATATCGCCAAACAGCACCGTTTCGGTCAGCTCGGCTAGCTTTGGCGCGATAGCAGCCAGCGTTCGGCGATCGACAGGAGGAGTACTCATAGTGATTCTCTTTGCAGGTTAAAGGAGTCATCACTGTCGCACGCTGACTAAGATATTGAATATCGCAACGTTCAGGATTATCAATCCTGAAAATCAGGATGGTATAGCCGATCCTTTACACCTTTCATCACTCCGCTTTTCTGCCCACCTATACCAACGGTCAGGCGGCGATCTTTCGCGCCACGATAAACAGCCGTGGGAAACGCAGGAGCACCTTCCCGTTACACTGTAACGGATAGTGTGCGGCCAGCAATGCGAAATAGCGTGTGAGAAACGCGCTTCCGGCCTGCTCGTCCAGGCCTGCCAGATAGGGGCGTAACCCGGTGCCCTGCAGCCAGTCGACAATCGCCTGATGAGAAGCAAGGGGATGAAAATAGGTGGTGCGCCAGATATCAACTTCGCAACCCTGGCGGCTGAGCAGATCGTACCAGGCGGCGGGCGGGAGTAACGGCTGGCGTCCACGGTCCGGCAACCCCATCTCGCTGGCAACCTGACGCATCAGGGTATGGGAAGGTTCCTGCCAGTTATCCGGCATCTGCACTGCCAGCGTTCCGTTGTCCGCCAGCTGGTTTACCAGATGGGGGAAAAGCGTCTCATGATCCGTCAGCCACTGCAGAGAGGCGTTGGCATAGATCACATCTGGCGGTTGCGCAGGCCGCCAGCGGGCAATATCGGCATCAATGAATTCGCAGTCGGGTAAGGCCTGCGCCGCCTGGACCAGCATGGCCGGGGAGTTATCGATACCGACGATCGTCGCCAACGGCCAGGCGGCGCGTAGCAGGCGGGTGCTGTTTCCCGGCCCGCAGCCGAGGTCGACGGCGTGCTCGACCTGCAGATGGGCAATACGCGAGAGCAGGTCGGCCGCGGGGCGGGTACGTTCAGCGTCAAATTGCAGATACAACGAAGGATTCCAGTCGGCCATCGGGTGCAGTTCCTGTGTGAGGAGGGAGACAGGGTAAAGCATAGAACGCGTCAGGCGGCATGTCAGCGGTTAATGAACCTCAGCGGTCACCTTTGTGCGTGACAGTGTCACAAAATAGAACGTGGCTGGATTCCGCCTGCGCTGTTGGCCGAACCTGGGATTGAGACATGGCAGGGAACGTCTCTGCGCCCGTGGCGGGCGCAGGAGCCTATTCGGCGTTTTTGAGCGCCTCGGCGCGGCTGGCGGTGGCGTAGACAAAATCCAGCATCGGCTCGAGATCGGTGTCATAGCCAGCCTGAATAATTTTTCCTCGCAGCCATTCGATTTCACTGGTGATATCGGGAGGAAAAATGTTGTTATCCTGCGCCCGGCGCAGCCATTTCAGCAGAAAGTTATTCTTTCCCCTGATACCACCCGCTTTTTTCGATTTTCCGTGCATCTTCAGCGCGACCAGGACGCAGTAATAGAAATGAACGCGCTGATTAAAACTTTGGTGCATGTCTGTGTTTCCCGCCAGAATCAGGAATTCACCGTGTGGGTCAGTGATTCGGATTGGACTACGGTACCGGGCTGGATCGTTGCGCGAACTCTGTTGTCTACCAGTACCGTCCATGCATCTGTTGCCAGACGCTGACGGGATGTTGGCACGGAAGCCGAATCGTCGTCAATTGCCGATTCATTTTTTGCCGGCGTCATCGGACCGCGGCGGCCCCCGAGCCGGGCCACACTACTCTCTGGCGACAAGCCGCTGTTGCCGATGTACGCGGAAAATCAGCAGGAATGCGAGCGCCACCACGATCGCCGCCAGCAGATACAGCGTGGCGAGATCGTAGAACCCGGCGACCCAGCCGGCCAGCGGCCCGGTCAGGCCCAGCGCCAGATCAAGAAACGCCGAGTAGGTGCCGAGGGCGGTCCCCTGATTTTGCTCTTCCACCTGTTTTACCGCCTCAACTCCTAAAGCCGGAAAGACCAGCGAGAAACCCGAACCGGTGAGAAAGGCGCCGACGCCGGCCATCCATGCTGATGGCGCCAGCCAGATAAGCAGCAGGCCGAGACTTTCGATGATGAAGCAGGCCAGGGAGACCGGGACTCCGCCAAAGCGGGTAATGGTATTTCCCAGCACCAGGCGAACGCAGATAAAGCCGACGCTGAACAGCGAAAGGGTAAACGCGGCGCCCTGCCAGCTATGCGCGGCGAAGTAGAGGGTGATAAAGGTGGCGATAACGCCGAAACCGACGGTGCCAAAGGCCAGCCCCAGGCCGTAAGGCCAGATTTTTCGCACCACCGAGTGAAAGGGCGCTCTGGCGCCGGCGATCACCTTGACGTCCTGGCGGGTACGAGCGAACAGCAGACCGATGGCCGCGACCAGCACTACCACCGTAGCAAAGCCGCTGATGCCAAAATAGTGATTGAGGGTAACTCCCAGCGGCGCCCCGACCGCCATCGCCACATAGGTCGCCACGCCGTTCCAGGAGATAACCCGTGACGTGTGGATCGCGCCGACGGTTTTGATCCCCCACAGGGTGGAGCCGGTGGCGGTAAAGCTCTCGCCGACGCCGAGAAACACCCGGCCCGCCAGCAGCGCGGCAATGGCCAGCATCGGCGTTGCCTGCAGGACTACCGCCAGTAGCGTGAAGGCGCCACTGAGCAGGCAGCAGACGATCCCAAGGCTGACCACTTTTTTCGGCCCCCAGATATCGGTATAGCGCCCGGCGTGCGGCCGGCTTACCAGCGTCGATATGTACTGCAGACTGATCACAATTCCGGCCACAAAGGTGCTGTAGCCCAGCTGATAGTGAATATAGCCCGGCAGTACGGCCAGCGGCAGACCAATGGAGAGATAGCAGATACAGGTAAAAACAACGATCGAAATAATGCGCAAATTGAGTTGTGTAGTGCTGACGGAAGTGCTCATAGGGATAAGAGGTTAATACAACGGGATGTGTAGCATAGCGCGCCGTGAGGACGCTGGCGAGGCGCGACAGCGTTTTATCGGTAACCGACGGGAACGATATTTATACGAATGTAAATAACCGCTTTTACAGCGCTTAACGCCCGCCTCGCTCAGCGTCAGCTCGCCGCCATACCCGACGAATCACACACCATGCCCCAGGCGCGGTTTTGCAATACCGTGCGGTAGCCGTCCCGGTCGACGAAAGTGACGCCATTGACCTCCCAGTAAGGGTTAAACGCCGTAACGCGCAGAAATCCGGCGGCGTCCATGGCTGCGCACTGTGCCTCCCATGCCGCCTGCTGCGGATAGTACAGCACCAGCAGATCTTCATCGCCTGCCGAGGGGGTGACGGGATGGTGGCGGCAGTGGGTGAATTCCAGATGCCAGCCCGCTTCGGGCGCGCCGAGCATTATCCCGCTGAATCCTTCATGATCGGTAAAGCTGCCGAGCTGCTCGAGTCCCAGCCCGGCGCAATACATGCTGGCGGTGGTGTCCAGTTCGCTGACCGGCCTGGCAATGCGCATATGACAGAACGACATAATGACTCCCGTGAGCATAAGTTGAGTTGATACTGTACCGGTAAATCGGCCCGGCGTGTGTTAAGCCGTGCCCAGGCGCCACCTTCTCTCTGTAAATACCATAGCGGATTAACATCCACCTTGCGCCAACAATACCTCTTCATCATAATAAAAAAAGAACTATAAAATATTATTGTTCTTAAATTGAGAAACATTGTGGGGTGGTGGATGAATAACCAATCGCGCCAGGCCTTATGGCTGGCACTGGCTGGATCGATAGTACTGATGATCGGCATGGGCTATGGGCGCTTTGCCTTCACCGGCGTGCTGCCGCTTATGCTTAATGAAGGTCTGTTAACCCTGCACGAGGGCAATCTCGCCGCGTCGGCCAATTACGCTGGCTATCTGGTCGGTGCGTTGCTGCTGGCGCGGGTGCAGCCTGGGGCCGCCACCCGACTGAGCATTATCTCCGCCGGGTTGACCATCGCCAGCCTGGCGCTGCTGGCCTGGGTGAGCTCGCCGTGGATCATTATTACGCTGCGCGCCGTCGCCGGCGCGCTGAGCGCGATAACGCTGATTGCAGGTTCGCTGTGGCTGCTGGAACATATGGGGCATCATCACGGGGCGCCGTTGCTGTATGCCGGGGTGGGGCTGGGGATATTTATCTCCGCGGAGGGGATCGCCCTTGGACATGCCCTGAACCTCACCAGCCAGCAGATCTGGCTGCTCTGCGCATTATGCGCCGGTCTGCTGCTGGCGCTGGCGATCCGTTGGCTGCTGACTCCGCCGGCTGCACTGGTGCGGGCTTCCCATGTTGAAACCTCCTCGCCTGCGTCCGGGAGCGATACCCGTCGCGCGGCGTGGCGACTCTTGATGGTTTACGGTCTGGCGGGCTTCGGCTATATCATCACCGCCACTTATCTGCCGTTGTTTCTGTCCGGTTCGCTGCAGAGCGTTGACCCGGTCCATCTGTGGGCGCTGTTTGGTCTGGCGGCCGCGCCGTCCTGCCTCATCTGGCATAAGCTGGTGCTAAAGTGGGGATACCGGCAAGCGCTGACCCGCAACCTGCTCGTCCAGGCGCTTGGCGTGATCCTTCCAGCCTGCAGCGCTTCATTGCTGTTTTGCGTGCTAAGCGCGCTTTTGGTGGGCTTTACCTTTATGGGCACCGTAACCATTGCGCTACCGAAGGCGAAAAGTCTCAGCCATCAGGTGAGCTTCAATATGATTGCCGCGATGACTGCACTGTACGGTGTGGGACAGATTGCCGGGCCGCTTATCGCCGGCGCGCTGTATCAGATCGCGGCTTCATTTAACCCGGCGCTCTATGCCGCGGCGCTGGCGCTGCTGATTGCCGCAGGGCTGGTCTTTACCGAACGCCAGGCTTAGCCAATCGCCACGCTTTGCAGCAGCTTGCGCCACTCGCTCAGGGCGGGGGCGCTCAAGCCGCTGCGCCAGATAAGCTGGGTGGTCGCCTCGCACAGCGGTTCGCTAAGGCAGTTTTCGGGAAGCGTCATCAGCGACAGCACGCTCTCCGGCAGCAGGCAGGCGTAGCGCCCGGACGCCACGCAGGCAAGCATGCTGTGATAGGAATTGACCTCATGCACCTCGACAGCCGCCTGCTGTTCCGCCAGCCAGCGTTCTCCCAGCGCGCGGTAGCTGCAGCCGCTGGCAAATGCCGCGAACCGCAGCGGACCCGGGGTCTGCGGACGGACCAGCATCAGGGTTTCATAAAACACCGGGGTGAATGCCAGCTCGGCGGGACAGGCCGGTTGCCCATCGGCCCCTGGCGGCAAGCAGACCAGCGCGGCATCAAGGGCGGCGGTTAACACCCCCTCGGTTAACTGGCGGGTCGGTTGGGTGATGAGGGTGATATCCACCTGTGGGCACTGCTGTTGGAAGCGGGTAAGCAGCGGCGGCAGCCGGCTGGCGGCGGTCGCCTCCATCGCGCCCAGACGCAGACTGCCGCCTGGGGTTGTCGGATGCAGAGCCTGCTTTGCCTCTTCCGCCAGGCTCAGGATCCGCCGGGCATAGCTGAGAAACTGCACGCCTGCCGGGGACAACACCATTTTTTTGTTGCCGCGAACGAAGAGCTCAACGGCAAGCTCCTCTTCCAACTGCTGAATGCGGGTCGTGATATTGGACTGTGCGCGGCCCAGCCGTTTTGCTGCCTGGGTGACGCTCTGCGTTTCTGCCACCTGAATGAAGATCTCGAGTGTGCTGTGGTTCATATTTTTCTTCTCAATACGATAATAATGTTGATCTTACCATCTTTAAAGGAGATGGTAAGCCTCCAGCATCGTTAATGCATGAGGAAACCATGAGCAACCCGCTGCTTTCGCTTCTTGATATTGATTATCCCCTGATTCAGGCCCCGATGGCGGGCGTCTCCACCCCCGCGCTGGCTGCCGCGGTAAGTAATGCCGGTGCGCTGGGCTCGCTGGGGCTGGGCGCTTCAACCGTTGCCCAGGCGGAAGCGATGATAGTCGCCACCCGCCAGCTGACGGACCGCCCGTTCAATGTCAATCTGTTCTGCCATGCGCCGCCCCGGCGCGACGCCCGGCGGGAAGCCGACTGGGCAACAACATTACGTCCCCATTTTGCCCGCTATGGCAGTACGCCACCGGATTCGTTAAGCGAGATATACCAGACATTTGTCGGTCATGCGCCGATGCTGGAGCTGCTTCTCGACATCTCGCCGGCGGTGGTGAGCTTTCATTTTGGTCTTCCTGAAGGTGAGACGATCCAGCGTCTGCGGCGGCAGGGGATCGTTACCCTGGCGACGGCAACCTCGCTCCAGGAGGCGCTGCTGATTGAACAGCAGGGGATCGACGTGGTGGTCGCTCAGGGCTATGAGGCGGGTGGGCACCGGGGGATCTTTGCTCCGCAGGCGCCTGACGCGCAGCTGAGCACCTTCACCCTGGTGCAACTTCTGCGGCGTCGACTAACCATCCCGGTGGTGGCCGCCGGGGGCATCATGGACGGAGCGGGGATCGCCAGCGTGATGCAGTTGGGGGCGCAGGGTGTACAGCTCGGTACGGCGTTTTTACTGTGTCCGGAATCGGCCGCCGACGCCGGCTACCGCGCGGCGATCCACAACAGCCTTGACGGGCGTACGGTGCTGACCTCCGCGATATCCGGGCGTCCGGCACGCTGTCTGGCGAATGCCTTCTGTGCGCTGGGGGAAGGCTATCCGGCGAGCGCCGTGCCGGATTATCCGCTGGCGTATGATATCGGCAAAGCGCTGGCCGCCGCCGCGAAAGCCCAGGGCGTCCATGAGTATGGCGCCCACTGGGCCGGGCAGGGGGTGGGGTTGATCCGCGAGTGTGACGCCGCCACTCTGGTCCGCCAGCTGGCGGCAGAGAGCGGCTGGAACTAATGACTGACGGCTAGCGGCGGTGGGCCAGGCGGCGCACCAGCCGATCGCCGGCCATTTGCACCCCCTGGACCATCGCCACCAGGATCAGCACTGTGCCAAACATGACTTCATTATTAAACCGCTGATAGCCGTAGCGGATGGCGAGGTCGCCGAGTCCACCGCCGCCGATCACACCGGCCATGGAGGAGAAACCAATCAGCATCACGATGGTCAGCGTGATCCCGGCCAGCAGCGTTGGCAGGGCTTCCGGCAGCAGGGATTTAAAAATGACGTGCCAGACGTTGCCGCCCATCGACAGAATGGCTTCAATTCTCCCGTAGTCCACCTCGTCGAGCGCGTTTTCCGTCAGACGGGCAAAGAATGGAAAGGCGCCGATGGTTACCGGCACGATGGCGGCGGTGCTGCCCAGCGTGGTGCCGACGATCAGGCGGGTAAAGGGGATCAGGGCGATCAGCAGTACGATAAACGGCAGCGACCTGCCGATGTTGATTACCGCGCCTAACAGCGCGTTCAGTTTCGGCATCGGCGCCAGCCCGTTGGCGCGGGAAATAAATAACAGCACGCCGGTGGGCAGCCCGATCAGCACGGTAAACAGGGCCGCCAGGCCCACCATATAAAGCGTATCCAGCGTGCCGTCGAGTAATAACGGCCACAAATCTTCCCAGCTCATGCTACTCCGCATAATGGCCTCCCCTGAACGCCGTGGCGGGTAAGAAATTCCTGTTCAGCCTGCGGGTCGTGCAGCAGCGACTGGCGCAGCCGCGACCATGGGGTCACCAGCAGGTCGGCAAGTTTACCGCTTTCGACAATCTCGCCCTGTTCCAGCAGCGCCGCGTGGTCACAGATGGTTTTCACCACCTCCAGCTGGTGCGTAATCAGCACAATGGTCAGATTGAGGCGCTGGTTAATATCCGCCAGCAGGGCCAGCACCGAGGCGGTGGTCTCGGGATCCAGCGCACTGGTCGCCTCATCGCACAGCAGCACTTCCGGCCGGGCGGCCAGCGCCCGGGCGATGCCGACGCGCTGCTTTTGCCCGCCGGAAAGCTGTGACGGGAAAGCAGCGGCCTTTTCGCTGAGATCCACCAGCTCCAGCAGTTCGCGCACCCGGGCCTCGCGAGCGGCCCTCGGCACTCCGGCAATCTCCAGCGGCACCGCGACGTTGTCAGCGACGGTGCGGGCATGCAGCAGATTGAAGTGCTGGAAAATCATCCCGGTGCGCAGGCGATAATCCCGCAGCGCCGCCTTGTTCAACTGGGTAATATCCTGTCCGTTCACCAGAATGCGGCCCGAGGTGGGCCGCTCCAGTAAATTGAGACAGCGGATGAGCGTACTTTTGCCGGCGCCACTGCGCCCGAGAATGCCGTATATTGCCCCTTTCGGTATCTGCAACGCGATATCGTTCAGCGCCGGTCGGCCGGTTCCGGCGTAGGTTTTGCTCAGCCCTTCGATGGTTATCATGACTGAGGGGCCACCGGGATCACCGAGCCGTTGTAGGTTTTACGGATAAACTCCGCCACCTGCGGCGAGGTCAGGTCTTTCGCCAGCGCCTTAATGCGCGGGTCATTCGCCAGGGCTGGGGTGGTCACCAGAATATTGGCGTACGGGTTATGCTCGGCGCTTTCCAGCCCCAGGGCATCCTTCGCTGGCACCAGGCCGGCTTCCAGCGCGTAGTTACCGTTAATCACCGCCAGGTCGACATCGTCGAGGGAGCGCGGGATCTGCGGCGATTCAATCTCCAGAATCTTCAGGTGTTTCGGGTTCTCGACAATATCCTTCGGCGTCGCCAGGGTGGTGGCCGGGTCGGTAAATTTGGGGTCCAGCTTGATAAGCTTCTGCGCCTGCAGCAGGAACAGCGCCCGGCTCAGGTTGGTGGTGTTATTCGGCACCGCCACGGTGGCGTTTTCCGGCAGTGATGAGAAATCTTTATGCTTATGCGAATAGATCCCCAGCGGCTCAATATGCACGGTGGCCGCGACGGCAAAGGTTTTACCCAGCGCTTTCTCCTGATCCTTCAGGTAAGGGACATGCTGGAAGTAGTTGGCATCCACATCGCCACTGGCCAGCAGTTCATTGGCGTTGACCCCGCTGGTCAGCTCCACCACCTTCAGATCGAGGCTGGGATCGATTTTTTTGATGTAGTTGAGGATCTCCGCGTGGGGAACCGGGTCCGCGGCGACGCGCAGCGCGGCAGCCTGGACAGACGTCCATGCCAGAGAAAGAGACAGTGCGACCCCTGCCAGTTTAAAAGCGGCATATTTCATGGTGTGTTCCTTTTTAGTTATGGTTAAACGATCAATTGCTCGGCGCGTTCGCGAAACACGTCCTGATAGTAGCGTTCCGCCACGTCCGGATGGGAACGCAGACGGCCCTTGAGATAATTCCAGCCGACATCGCGCAGCAGCGGATTGTGCGGGTCGCTGTCCGGCCCTCGCGCTTCACGCGCCAGCTCGGGCGGCAGGGTGTAAACCGGCACCACCGCGTCAAGCTGGGCGCCGAGGAAGAAGGCGATGGAGAGGCGCTGCTGCTGCGCCGGCGGCGACACCACGCGATGGACGGTAGCGCGCAAATACCCGTTGGTCGCCAGCTCCAGCAGTTCGCCAATATTGACCACAAAGCTGCCGGCCAGCGGCACGGCGTCGATCCATTCTCCAGGCGCGACCTCTACCTGCAGTCCTTTCTGCTCGTCCTGCAGCAGGAAGCTGAGAAATCCCGAATCTTTATGGGCGCCGACGCCCTGGCTGCTTTGGGTCTCCTGCTGGCCGGGGTAGCGGATCAGTTTGATATGCTCGTTGGGTTTGTCGCCGTAGAGCTGATCGAAAGCATTTTCCGGGAGCTGCAGGGCTTCGGCAAAGGCGCGCAGCAGGCGGATGCCCACCTGGGTCATCTGCTGTTGCCAGTGAAGTAATACCGGTTTAAGCGACGGCAGGGCGGCAGGCCACAGATTCGGACCCTGCAGGCGCTGCCAGCGCGGGGCGTCGTCGCTGAGGGTCAGCGCCAGACGTTCGGCGCCGATATCAAACTGTTCTCGCCAGTCAGGCTGGCCGCGCGTCAGCTCAGAGGCCGCGCGGTTATAGCCGCGAAAATGGGGGGAGTGGATCATCGCCACCTGCTGTTTTTGCGCCTCATCGAGAGCAAAAAAGCGCTGGGACTGGCGCTGAACTTCATATTGAAGCGCGTCGTCGACACCGTGGTTGATCAAATAGAAGAAGCCGATGTCGCGGGCGGCATGACGCAGGTCGGCCAGGAAGGCCGCTTTATCCGCGGGGTCCGCGTAGCGGGCCAGGTCGAGAATCGGCAGGGTGGTCGCGTTCATTGTGTTCTCCGAAAACGGGGTAATAAGTTATGGGTTGATTAAGGTTCTGGGTTCGGGCACAACAGCAGCGCATGGTGATTTCCTCTGTCCGGGGCTGAACACAGCTTGCCTCAAGGCCAAATAAGCAACCAATAACGTTATTTTCTAATTTATGACCGCGCGGGGTTCAGTGCTTTTGCGTTAAATAGATATAGGCGCGAAGCGCGTAATGAAGCCGGTTGCGCCCGTCGGTGAGAGCCAGTAAGGTAAGCGCACTTTTTAATGCGGAACGGACGTATCGTAATGCACAGCTCGAAAGATCCCCTGCACGGCGTGACGCTGGAAGCGCTGCTCAATGCCCTGGTGGCGCGCTATGGTTGGGCGGAAATGGCCCGCCAGGTCAACATTAACTGCTTTAAAAGCGATCCCAGCATTAAGTCCAGCCTCAAATTTCTCCGCCGGACGCCGTGGGCGCGCAAAGAGGTGGAGGCTATGTATCTCGCCTCCCTTGATGATGACGCGCCGGTGGAGAAAGCGGATCCCTGGGCAAACTGGCAGAAAAAATAACCCTTACCACAGGACACCATCATGCAGAGCTGGAGCAGTAAAGATTTCACCGCCGAACGCGCGTGGGGCGCGCTGGATATTGCCAATTTTTCCGGCACCACCGTGCGTCTGCACTGGACCGACCAACCCTATATCTGGCACATCAATGATGGTCAGGAGGTGTTTGCCGTGATGGATGGTCAGGTGGCGATGCATGTGAAAGTCGACGGCGAGGAGCAGATCATCATGCTAAACGCCGGCGATATCTTCTACGCCGGGGTGGGATGCGAGCATGTCGCTCACCCGCAGGGGGCGGCGCGTATTCTGGTGATTGAGAAAGAAGGGTCGGTCTGACCCCGCGGCGGGCGGTTCTTTGCCCGCCGTTTCATCGCCTGTCAGATGCGACATACCGCGTTGATATAAATTACCTATCCTGCTTTCGATATATTTAATTCTTGTTTGCCATTCCCTTCACCCCAGCACTATCTTTTGCCGCAGGCGCCTGACCAGGCACAATCGCGGGAGAGATCATGGCAACCTTGCAGTGGGACCACGCAGTACAGTTTGTGAATCAGCCGGAAGCGGCGATTGATATCTTTGCCGGGCAGCTGCTGCGGGCGGTGGCCGGAGGGCGGCATCCGGGGTGGGGAACCCGTAATGCGCTGAGCTATTTTGGCCTGACCTATATCGAATTCCTCGCCATTGCCGACCCGGACGAACTGCGCGCCGCGACGGACAAATTCCTCCTTTCGCGCGACGCCGCACGGCTGCTGCCGGAGAATGAGGCGCTGTTTCGGGTGGCGCTGCGCAGCGACGACATCGACGCCACCTATGACCAGTTGCGTCGTACAGGGGTGACAGTGTCACCGATTGTCGATGGCCAGCGCAACGATCCGCAGGGCAATATCATCCGCTGGCGGATCTTCACCATCGATGGCGACACTGCCGGGCTGGTCTATCCCTTTGTGCTGCAGTGGGGAGAAGACGACGCCACCCGGCTGACGCAGCTGCGCGCCCAGAGGCTGGACGCGCCGCATCCGCTGGGCGACATTGCGCTTGAGCAGGCGGTGTTCGAGGTGGTCAATCCGCAGGCGGTGCGCGATCGCTGGCAGGCGCTGCTGGGCTTTCCGCCACTGGGGGAGCAGGGACTGGACGTGGGCGGCCAGCAATTTATCTTCCGTGAAGGGGCTGCCAACCAGCTGACCGAACTGGTGTTCCGCGTCGCCAACCCGGCGCTTAAGGGGCAGCGCTTTCGTGTCGGCAACGGCGTGTATCGCTTTACATAAAGGCTGACTCTAGCGTGCCGTGGCGCGCAGGGCCCCCGGCGGCTGGCCGGTGATGCGTTTGAAAGCCCGGCTGAAGGCCGCCAGCGATTGATACCCGAGGCTGAAGGCGACTTTTTCCAGCGCCTGGCCTTCATGGGTGATGTACTGCACCGCCAGCCGCATACGCAGCTCGGTGAGATAGCGGGCGGGGGTGGTGCCGGTGGCGGCGAGAAAACGTTCCGCGAACAGCGAGCGTGAAAGACCCGCCTCCCGCGCCAGATCTTCCACTTTCCAGTTGACCCCCGGGCGCTGATGCATGGCGTAGATCGCTTTCGCCAGCCGGGGATCGCGCAGGACCTGTACCCAGCCGGTGGCGTTGCCGCACCCGCACGCTACCCAGCCGCGGACAATCAGCGCGGCCACCACGTCCGCCAGCCGGGCGAGGATCCCGGCATAGCCTGCCTGGCGGGTGAGCGATTCCCGCTCCATCGCCGCCAGCAGCGGCTGGATCTCCGGCCAGGTGTTTAGCAGGCTGCTGACCTGCATCACCTCGGGCATGGCCTTGACCAGCGGCTGCATGCCGCCGAGCTCAAAGTCCATACAACCGCTGAAAATGACGGCGCGCTCCGGGCAGTCAGGCTGGTCGCCAGCGTTGATACAACTTACCGTGCTGCACACCGTTTCGCTGGGCAGCTGCGCCACATTGACCACCGTGGCCTGCGGATCTGAGAGCAGGGCGTGCCCGTCGCCGTTGGGAATAAATAGCGCATCGCCGCTCTCGAGGGTGAACTGTTCTCCGCTGGCCATGCGCAGCAGCACCGGCCCGCGGCTGAAGAAATGGAACTGGGCTTTACCCGCCACGGCGCTAAAGCCGACGCCGAACGGGCGTGCGGTTTCGATGCGCCGGTAGTTAACGCCGGAGAGGCGCATACCGCGCAACAGTTCGCTGGTCAGGTCGATGGCAGGCTGGCTCATGGTAATTCCGGACGAATAATCAATAACTGAAGAGTATGCATCATATATCGTCCGAAAGTAAGTCCCTAAGATGACCAGGATGTTAATAAACCTGGAGAGTTGTATATGAGTTCCTGCATAGCTGCTGACGCGAGCCTGTCTCCCGCCAAACCTGCCTGGCGCGCCGTCTATGCCCTGGCCCTCGGGGTGTTCGGCCTGATCGTGGCCGAGTTTCTGCCCGCCAGCCTGTTAACGCCGATGGCCAGCAGCCTCGGCGTCAGTGAAAGGATGGCCGGACAGGCGGTCACCGCGACGGCGCTGGTGGCGTTAGTTACCGGCCTGCTGATCGCCACCGCCACCCGCAATATCGATCGCCGCTGGGTGCTGATGTTCTTTTCCGTACTGCAGATAGTCTCCAGCCTGATGGTCGCTTTTGCCGATTCGCTGGCGTTTCTCCTGCTGGGCCGTCTGCTGTTGGGGATCGCCATCGGCGGCTTCTGGGCGATGTCCACCGCCACGGCGATGCGTCTGGTGCCGGCGGCCCATGTGCCAAAGGCGCTGGCGATCATCTTTTCCGCGGTGTCTGTCGCCACGGTGGTGGCCGCGCCGCTCGGCAGCTACCTCGGGGAGCTGATCGGCTGGCGCAACGTGTTTATTCTCTGTGCGATACCCAGCCTGCTGGCGCTGCTCTGGCAGCTGTGGGGGCTGCCCTCCATGCGCCCGGAGAGCGTCGGGACCTTCTCCACGCTGTTCAGGGTGCTGCGCCGTCCCGGTATGCTGGGCGGCATGCTGGCGACGATCCTGATTTTCAGCGGCCATTTCGCCTTCTTTACCTACCTGCGGCCGTTCCTTGAGACCGTCGCGCAGGCCAGTATCGAAGGGGTTTCGCTGATATTGCTCGGCTTCGGTGTCGCTAACTTTATCGGCACTTCGGTGGCGAGCTATCTGCTGAGCCGTAGCCTGCGCCTGACCCTGGCGCTGCTGATGGTGACGTTTGGCCATCTGACCGTGCTGGCCGGGCTGCTGGTCGCCCTGTGGGGATTTGCCTTCGGCCTGGTGCCGGTGGCCTGGTCCACCTGGCTTGCCACCACCGTGCCGGATGAAGCAGAAAGCGCGGGCGGTCTGCTGGTCGCCTCTATTCAGCTGGCCATCGGCGCCGGGGCCGCCGGCGGCGGGGCGGTGTTTGATTTGCACGGCGCCAGCGGCGTCTTCACCGGCAGCGGTCTGCTGCTGTTGAGCTCGATGGTGATTGTCTTCGCCGCCGTACGGGTGAAACCGGTCGCCCGCGCCGACCAGCCGGTGACGGGCCGCTTATCCCGCGAGATCGATAACTAAATTGGCCGACAGGCTGCGGGAGCAGCACAGCGCAATATGCTGCTCTGCGGCCTGTTTTTCCGCCTCCGACTGCACGGTATCCCGGTGGTCGACGGTTCCCTCGCGTACCGGCGTCAGGCAGGCGCCGCAGATCCCCATCTCGCAGGAGAGCGGCACCGCGACGCCATGCTCCTGCAGCACCTGGGCGATGGTTTTGTCCCCCGGCACAGGCCAGCGCTCCCCGGTGGAGGCGAGGGTGATGGTGAAGGTTCCGTCCGCCGCCGACGCCGCCGTCGGGGAGGGCGGCTGGAACGCTTCGCTGTGCAATTGTTCCTCTCCCCATCCGACCGCCCGCGCGGTATCGCGAACCCGGGCCATAAATCCGGGCGGACCGCAGAAGTAGACCCGGGTGTCGGCGTCCGGAGCCCCCAGATCCTGCGCCAGCCGCTGGCGCGGACTCTGCCCCTCGTCTGAGCAGTGGATCTGGCAGATTCCACCCGTTAGCTGGCGGGCGATCTCGGTGGCGAAGGCGGCCTCCTGCGCACGGCTAACGTAATAGTGCAGCGTAAAGCTGGCGCCGGACGCCGCCCGGGCATGGGCCATCGCCAGCAGCGGCGTAATACCGATCCCGGCGGCGAGAAGCACCACATGGCCGCCCTCGTGCAGCGGAAAGTGGTTGCGCGGGGCAGAGATCATCAATGGCTGTCCCGGGCGCAGGGTGTCATGAATATAACGGGAGCCACCGCGAGACTGCGACTCGCGGGCGATGCAGAGCAGATAGCGATCCCGTTCGGCCGGGCTGCCGGTCAGGGAGTACTGACGGATCAGCCCGCAGGGAAGATGGAGATCGATATGGGCGCCGGGCGTCCACGACGGCAGCGGTTGCCCCTCGGCGCTCACCAGACGAACGGCCAGATTTTTCGCGCCCTGGCGCCACAGGCCATCGACCACCACCGGGAGTATGTCGCGCATATGACCTCCACTCATACCAGAAAGAAATCGCCAAAACCCATCTTCTTCAGCCCGCGCCGGTAGGCGATAGAGCTGCGGTCTGCCGGAATATGCGCCTCCAGGGTCAGATCCAGCGGCAACCGTTCCGGACGCTGGGTCTCGACCATCAGGCGGTCCTCTTCGAACACCCGCAGGTTGAACGCATGTACGTCTTCCACCGGCACGTGCAGATCGAAGTTGCGGGCAATAGGGGCAAACATCCGCGTCACCCGGGACGACACCGGCGAGGCGGCGTTCATGATCACCAGCCTGGCGTCGGCGGGAAAATGGATGGTCAGCGTAGCGGTGAACGGCAGATGCATTTCAAAGTGACGCAGCCACTGGAATCCTTCCGGCGCGCGGAAATCAGAGCTGGCCGGGTAATTGCCCACCGAGCTCCAGTAGTCGGCAACAAAGCCGAACGGCGTCTCCTGCGGGGTATAGTCCGGCACCTGCTGGTTGTCCGGATCGGCGAAGGTGTCGGTGTGGATCCACGCGAAGTGGGCGACATCGAGAAAGCCTTCGACCTGGCGGCCGGCAAATCCCTTTACCTCGAAGGCCGGGCAGTTGATTTGCTGAAAGCCGGCGTCGTCCCAGTGCGGCATGGTCGGTAACGGCGGCGGATTGTCCGGATCGCAGGCCAGGCAGGTCCAGATCAGCCCGTAGCGCTCCTCCACGGCGAAGCTGGTGAGATGCAGTTTGGCCGGAATGGGTTGCCCCGGACTGGAGGGGATGCGGTTGCAGCGGCCATCCTCGCCAAAGCGCAGGCCATGATAGGGGCAGACGATGCCTTCCTCTTCATGAAACCCCAGGGTCAGCGGCACCCCGCGGTGCGGGCAGACGTCGCGGGCGACCACCACCTGGCCTTTAATACGGTAGATAACCAGCTGTTCGTCCAGCAGGGTGGCTTTCACCGGGGCGCCGGTAATATCGCAGGCGCGGGCCACCGGGTGCCAGCAGCGGGCCAGCCGCAGCCAGTCCTCTGGATCAAAGGTGCAATGGGCGGGGGGCGTGGGGGTGATTGTCTTCATGATTTCTCTTCCTGCTCACATCGGTGATTGTTTTATTGTTGTGAGATTATTGTTGTCATATTAGGGTGTTCACATCCATCACCATTAATTCACTCTGCTGTTGCAAAAAAGAGTACAGGGGCGCCATGAGTCCATTTTCCCGTTTCGCGCACTATTTCATCGCCGTGGCCCGCTGCGGCAGCTTGCGCCGGGCCGCCGAGCAGCTGCATATCTCCGCCTCGGCAATTAACCGCCAGATCCTGCAGGCCGAGGAGGCCTTCGGTACCCCGCTGTTCGAGCGCCTGCCGGAGGGACTGCGGATGACCACCGCCGGTGAGTTGCTGTATGACAATCTGCTGCGCTGGCAGAAGGAATTTCGTCAGACCCGACAGAAATTTGATGAGCTGCAGGGGATGAAGCGCGGAAGCGTTAGCGTTGGCATGGTGCAGGCGCTGGCGGAAGGGGGCTTCGCCGCCGCGCTGGCGGAGATCATCGCCAGCTGGCCGTGGCTGGAGCTGGATCTGCAGGTGGCTGACAGCCACACCGTCAGCCAGAAAGTGCGTCAGGCGGACCTGGACGTCGGCCTGATCCTCGATCCGCAGGGGCAGGCTGGACTCAGCGTGCTGGCCTTTGCCGAACTGGAGGTGGGGATTGTGATGCGTCCGGACCATCCCCTGGCGGGGGCGAAGGCGCTGTCTTTGGGCGAGCTCAGCCTGGAGCGGCATATCGTGCCCGGCGCGCCGCTGATCGTCCATGAGCGGGTGGCGCTCCTCTATCGCCACCATGACTTTGCGCCGGAGAATACCATCAGCTGCAATGATATCCGGCTTATCAAGTCGTTGGTGCTACGCGGCAGCGGCGTGACGCTCCTTAGCCTGCTCGACGTGCTGGACGAGGTCCAGCGTGGACAGCTGGCCTTTGTCCCGCTGCGCAGTACGCTGCTGCGACCGCTGACCCTGGCGCTGTGTACTGCGCCCTCGCGTCAGCTTTCGCGGCCAGCGCAAATGGCCATTCAGACGCTGAGTGCGGTGATCGAATCCATGGCGACGGTCAGCCCAGCGGCCCGCTGAGGATGGTGTCGCACATGCCGTTGATAATGCGCTCCCCGGTCTCCTCGCGCAGCTCCTGGTACCAGGCTTCGGTGAGCTGCATATCCTTCCCGTGGGTAATATCGCACCGCTTGCGCGCCTTCAGCACCAGGTCACGAACCCGGTCGCAGCGCTGGGCTTCGTACTCGCGCAGGGCGGCCGCAATATCTCGGGTCTGGCGGAAAACGGCGCCCAGCACCACCGCATCTTCCATCGCCGCGCAGCCTCCCTGGCCAATATCCGGGGTGGTGCTGTGTCCGGCATCGCCGAGCAGCGCGACGCGGCCGCGCACCAGGCGGCTGAAAGGTTCGATATCATGGATTTCAATGCGGTTGGTGGTCTGCGGGTCGAGGGCGGCGATCAGCTTCTGCACCGGCGGCGCCCAGCCGGCAAAGTAGCGGCTGAGGTCAGCGCGCAGGGTGTCACGATCCTCCGCCAGACCCGCCGGCAGCGGCACATCAAAGAAAAAGTAGAACCGGCCGGCGGAGACCGGCATCAGCGAGACGCGCTTGCCTTCGCCGACAAAGGTGGTCCACTGATCGCCGGGGGCCAGCGCTTCATCTATCTCCACCAGACCGTTCCAGTTGACGTAGCCGGCGTAGCGGCGCTGCGGGGTAAAGCCCAGCACCCACGGACGCAGTGCGGAATGGCTGCCGTCGGCGGCAATCAGCAGATCGCTGCTGGCGCTGCTGCCGTCGGTAAACCATACCGTCACGCCGTCGGCGTCTTCTTCACAGCGGGTGACGCGTTTGCCGAACTGCACGCTGTCCCGTCCCCAGTAATCCAGCATTTCCCGCTGCAGTTCTGCCCGGGAGACCGGGCAGGGGCGGCTGCCGGTGCGTTCGATCAGCGGGGCGAGACTGAACTGGGTCATGTTCTCGCCGCTGCGGAAATCACGATACGCCATCCGGCGCAGCGGCCCGCCGAAGGTCTCCATGATGTCGCCCATGCCGAGGTGGGCCATGCACTTCACGCCGTTGGGCCACACGGAAATCGCTGCGCCGACCGGTTTGATCTCTTTCACCGCTTCATAGACGTCGCAGTCGATCCCCGACTGTTTGAGCGCCACTGCCGCGCTTAAACCGCCGATGCCGGCGCCAATCACGATTGCTTTCATTTTTTCTCCTTCTCCCGATGTTGTGACTGACTACAGCAATTTGCGTACCAGTTCGCTGGAGGGAGGAAAACCGCCTGCCTGAGGCACAGCGATGGCTCATGACGCACCGCATCGGTGCAATGTGAGGTATTGGTTGCCTTTTTATGAATCAAAAGTTTCTGCATGTTGCATTAAGAATCTATCGTTTCAGACGCCTGGTTCAGCAGCGGAGAGGGGTGATGCATCACGAGCGTAATCTAAGTTGATGATTTTGGAGTGATAATAAATTTATTGGTGCCCTTTTGTCGTCTCTGGCCTGCTTTGTGCACTAGCCCATGCACTTCTCTTTGCTACGGGATATCACTATGTCTGACGAACATCACAGTGGCCTGCTTTACGGCCTTGAACAGCGGATCCCACCGCTTCCGGCCTTTTTCAGCGCTCTCCAGCATGTGCTGGCGGGCCTGGTGGGGATCATCACGCCGCCGCTGATTATCGGCGCTACCCTCGGGCTTGGCGACTGGCTGCCGTATCTCATCAGTATGTCGCTGCTGGCCTCGGGCATCGGCACTTTTCTGCAGTCCAATCGGGTATGGGGCATCGGCGCCGGGATGATCTGCATGCAGGGCACCAGTTTTGCCTTCCTCGGCGTGACGGTGGCCGGAGGGATGTGGGTAAAAGCGCAGGGCGGCGGGCCGCAGGATATGATGGCGATGCTGTTTGGCGTTAACTTTGTCGCCGCTCTGGTGCCGGTGATTGTCAGCCGCTTTATCGAACCGCTGAAGAAAATCTTTACTCCCATCATTACCGGCAGCGTGATTGCGCTGATCGGCATCAGCCTGATCAAGGTCAGCGTCATCAACTGGTGCGGTGGGGAAAAGGCCGAGGATTTCGCCAGCATGAACAATATCGCGCTCGGGGCGGGCACCCTCGGGGTTATCGTCCTGCTGAGCTGCGCCAAAAACCGCTGGCTGCGGCTCTCCTCGGTGGTGGTGGGCATTGCCGTGGGCTGCATCGCAGCGGGGCTGAGCGGTCAGTTCCATCTTCACAGCCTGGGCGACACCCTGTTTCGCCTGCCGACGCTGTTTCCGTTCGGCTTTCAGTTTAACAGCGCGATATTTCTGCCGGTCGCCCTGGTGTCGCTGGTCTGTATTCTGGAGGCGGTGGGCGATCTGACGGCCAACTCGCTGATTTCACAACAGTCTGTTGACGATCGCGCTTTCCGTAACCGGCTGAAGGGCGGTATCCTGGCGGATGGCGTCAGCTGTATGGTGGCGGCCATGCTCTGTGCTTTTCCGAACACCACCTTCGCGCAGAACAACGGCGTGATCCAGATGACCGGGGTGGCCAGCCGCTATGTCGGACGCTACATTGGCGTGATTCTGATCCTGCTCGGGCTGTTCCCCCCGGTGGGCGAACTGCTGCGGCAGATCCCGGCGCCGGTGCTGGGGGGCGCCACGATGGTGATGTTTGGCTGCGTGGTGGCGGCCGGGATCCGGATTATTACCCAGACCCCGCTGAGCCGTCGCGATGTGCTGATCGTGGGGCTGGCGTTTGGCGCGGGTCTTGGCGTGGAGTCGGTGCCGGCGTTTCTCAGCCATTTTCCGCCGATGGTCGGCGATCTGTTCGGTTCGGCGGCCACCAGCGGTGGGCTGGTAGCGATAGCGCTGAACCTTATTCTGCCGCAGGAGCAGGCGGCGACGAAATCGTTAAGGAGTCAGGATGATCGCGCTGAGTCAGTTTAACAGCCTGAGCAAAGATGAGGCGGCGGGGCTGCTGGCCCCTTGCGTGGCGATCCCGGCCTGGGGCGAGACGCTGGTGAGCTTGCGACCTTTCGCCAGCCGCCATGCGCTGCTGCAGGCCGCCCGTAAGGCGATGGCTAACTGGGGAGAGGATGAGCTGAACGCGGCGCTCAGCGCCCATCCGCGGATCGGTGAGAAGCCGACCGGCGGCCAGGCGCATGCGGCGCTGTCGTGCCAGGAGCAGTCGACGGTGGACAGCGAGAATGAGCGGCTCGCGCAGGCCCTGCGGGAGGGGAATGCCCGCTACGAAGCCCGCTTTGGCCGGGTGTTTTTAATCCGCGCCAAAGGGCGCAGCGGCGATGAGATGTTGCAGGCGCTGACGCACCGGCTGCAGCATACCGCCGACGAAGAAGTGGCCGAGGCGCTTGCCCAGCTGCGAGAGATTACGATGTTAAGACTGGAAGGAGTGATTGGCGAATGAGCATCCTGAGCACCCATATTCTGGATATTTCCACCGGTACGCCGGCAGAAGGCGTAACGGTCAGCCTGAGCCGGGAGGGCGAGACGCTGGCGAACCTGGTGACCAACGCCCAGGGGCGTATCGCCACCTTTAGCGCCGAGCCGCTGCCGGCGGGGCGCTATTGCTTAACAGCGGAAACCGGGGCGTGGTTTGCCCGCGCCGGGCGCGAGAGCGTCTTTACCCGGGCGCAGATTGATTTTGTTATCGGCGAGGCGGCAGAGGACCATTTCCATCTGCCGTTTCTCATCGCCCCGGGCGGGTGGTCGACCTACCGCGGCAGCTAAGCGCGGCTGCCCGCTGCCGGGCGGCGCGGCCCTTGCCCGGCCTGGATCGTTACGGAGCGGTGAGAGACAGCCCGTAGGCCCGGTAAGGCGCAGCCGCCACCGGGCATGTACAGGTGGCTCCGGCGATCATCCTTCCTGTTTTATCCCCACACAAGGATGATTATTCTATTATCCCCACCAAGGGATATCCTTGACATTATCCCCTGTAGGGTATAAAACCAAGTTTATCCCGACAGGGGGATAAATGATGGTGAGGAACAAGGCGATGAATTCCCCGCAGATATACAGTCCCGTGCAGCTGGCCAATTACCTGAAGCTGCTGCGCCAGCAGAACCACTGGACCCAGGATGCGCTGGCCAGGCGGATCGGCATTAAGCAGGCCACGCTGTCCAATTTTGAAAATCACCCCGACAAAACCACCTTAACCACGCTGTTTAAGATCCTCCAGTCGCTGGGGGTGGTGATGACGCTGAACGCCAAAGCTGCTGAGACGGCGCCGGCTCCCGATAACAACACGGACCTTGACTGGTAATGGCGACGCTTACCACCTGGATGAACAATGTGCGCGTGGGAACCTTAACCCGCCAGGCTAACGGGGCGCACAGTTTTCGCTATGACGAAGAGTGGCTGCGCAGCCTGCGCGCCAGACCGCTCTCCCTCTCACTGCCGCTGCAGTATGGCAATATCACTGCCGACGCGGTGTATCACTATTTTGATAACCTGCTGCCCGACAGCCCGCAGGTCCGCGACCGGATCGTCAGGCGCTATCAGGCGCGCTCGAAGCAGCCGTTCGATCTGCTGGCCGAAGTCGGGCGGGATAGCGTAGGGGCGGTGACCCTCCTGCCGCCGGGGGAAGAGGCGCACCTGGAAGGATTACGCTGGCAGACGCTGGACGAGGCGCAGCTTACCGCCTTGCTGACCGCTTACCAGTCGGATATCCCCCTCGGGATGATTACCGGCCAGGACGATTTCCGTATCTCGGTGGCCGGCGCCCAGGAGAAAACGGCGCTGCTGCGGATGGGCGAGCAGTGGTGTATTCCGCAGGGCGCCACGCCGACCACGCATATCATTAAGCTGCCCATCGGCGAGATAAAGCAGCCCAATGCGACGCTGGATCTGCGTGAAAGCGTGGATAATGAGTATCTGTGCCTGGCACTGGCCAGAGAACTGGGCCTGGCGGTGCCGGAAGCGGAGATCATCGCCACCCCGCGGATCCGCGCCCTGGCGGTAACCCGCTTCGACCGGCGCTGGGCGCAGGAGGGACGGGTGCTGCTGCGTCTGCCGCAGGAGGATCTGTGTCAGGCTTTTGGTCTTCCTTCAGCGATGAAATATGAGTCTGACGGCGGGCCGGGTATCGCCGCGATCATGACCTTTCTGCTGGGCTCGAGTGAAGCGCTGAAAGATCGCTATGACTTTATGAAGTTCATGGTCTTCCAGTGGCTGACGGGGGCGACGGACGGTCACGCAAAAAACTTCTCAATTTACCTGTTGCCCGGCGGCAGCTACCGCTTAACACCGTTCTACGACATTATTTCGGCGTTTCCGGTGCTGGGCGGCACGGGACTGCATCTGCGCGATCTGAAGCTGTCGATGGGGCTCAATGCCACAAAAGGGCGTAAAACAGAGATTAACGCCATCTATCCGCGTCATTTTCTGGCGACGGCCAAAGCGGTGAACTTTCCCCGGGAGCAGATGCTGGCGATCCTCCAGGAGTTTGCCGGGCATGTGCCGCAGGCAATCGAAAGCGCTCGCCGGACGCTGCCGGCGGACTTTTCCAGCCACGTCTGGCAGGCCATTACAGAGAACATGCTGAAGCTGCACGCCCGCCTGCAGCAAGGGCTGCAGGCGCTATAGCAGAGCCGGCTGGCGGCTAGCTCTGCGGCTGCCCCCAGCGGCTGCGCAAATAGTTAACCGCCTGCCGGGTTTGCGGCTGATTGAGGTTGTTTTCGCGGAACAAGATGGTGCCCTGGATCTGCGGCAGAGTCTCATTGAGATCGAGCTGCTTTTTCAGCTCCGGCACGCCGCCATCCACCGTCCAGTCAGGCTCGTTTTTGGACGGTTCACCCACCTTGTACAGCGCCACGCCGATATACAGCCGGGTATGGGTCGGTTTAACCACCTCGGCCCACCAGTTGGCCAGCACATCATAGCGCGCGGCATCGCGGGCAAACGGCCAGTAGATCTGCGGCGCGATGTAGTCGAGCAGTCCCTGCTGCACCCAGCTGCGGGTATCGGCATAGGATTCATCATAGGCGGCCGCGCCCCGGGTATCCGACCCCGCCGGATCGTGGGAGCGGTTGCGCCACACCCCGGCCGGGCTCACGCCAAACTCGACGTTCGGATTGAGCTTTTTGATGGTGGTGGAAACCTGGGCTATGAGCTGCTGGGTGTTATGCCGCCGCCAGTCGCCCTTCGAGGCATAGCCCTGCCCGTAACGGCGGAAAGTCTCGTTGTCGTTAAGCGGTGAAGAGGCGGTTTCGGTGTAGAAATAGTCGTCGAACTGCACGCCGTCAATCGGGTAGTTCTGCACCACTTCAGCGACGATGCTGGTGATCCAGTCCCGTGCTTCGGGAATGCCCGGGTCGAGGACAAAGCGATCGCTGGCGGTGCGGATCCAGTTACGGTGCAGGACGAACACGCTGGCCGGTACCTGGGTGAGGGTGTTGTTCAGCTCGGCAATCGTCGACGGTTTGGTGTTGACCGAGACGCGGTAGGGGTTAAACCACGCGTGAACCTTCATGCCGCGCTTGTGCGCTTCATCCAGCATAAACTGCAGCGGATCGTAGCCAGGGTATTCGCCGATTTTGCCGGTCAGCATATCGGACCACGGCAGAATATCCGACCGCCAGAGCGCCGTACCGTCCGGTTTCACCTGGAAAAAGACGGTGTTGATCCCCAGGCGCTGCAGGTTATCGAGTTTAGCGATCAGCGCCAGCTTCTGCTGCGTGATGCGGCTCTCCGGCGTGCTGGCGATAATCGACCCGACCGGCGGCCAGTCAAGGCGCGAAACGGTGGTGAGCCACACGCCGCGCACCGGCTCCCGGTGCGCCTGCCCGGCTTTGACGGCGGCAGCGTTCGGCGGCGTGACAAGGGATTTAGGGGCTTTACTGGTGCAGCTGAACAGCATGCCAGCGGCGATGAGCGCCGCGCCTGCCAGCGCCACTTTGCTGGCTAAGGGGAATCGACGAGAATGGCTGATGATGAACTCCCGTGTACTCAGATCGTCGCGTGTAGGCGCTATTCTCTTACGATTCGCCGGTCAGAGCAATTCCTTCATCCGCTTCATCCGTCGGTTCGCCATCGCCTAGTCATAATGCAAGGTATAGGTCGCGACGGCCGACACCTGACCGGCGGTGATCCGGGAACGTGTCTGGTAGTAGCGGGCAGTGAGCGGCAGGGTAAACCGGCCCGCGCTCGCGCTGCCCAGCGTCATCTCATGATTCAGTACGACCGGCTGACGATGGTAAAGCAACTGCACGCCAATACCCTGCGCCCGATCGTCGGTGGCGTCATTGCGCAGAACGCCATGCCCCCGGGCGGAGAGGGGCTCCGCGCCGTCAACTCGCAGGAAAATCGTGACCGCGCTGTTGCAATCCAGCTGCAGCGCGAAAGGGGTGTCGCCGGTGGTTTTGCCGACGCCGCCGAAGTGGTCAAGCATCGCCGCAGGGAGCTTGATCAGGGCTGGCGTGGCGTCATTCACTGAACATCCCGCGGTGCTGATCCTGCCGGTTAAGTCTAACGCGGCCAGCGGGGTATGCTCCGCCATTAAAAAGCGCTCGCTGTGATACTCAAGCTCGCCCGGCGTCGCCGCGGGACCGGTTTTAATGAGCTCAATCGTCAGGCGGAAATAGCCCAGTTTCCACACCGCATCGGGCAAGGCGGCGGGATTGTCCACCCGTTGGCTAAACGGCGAGGGCGTCGGCCGGTCAGGAAAGCCGCCATAGCCGCCGATAGCGCGCAGCGATACGCGAACGCCAATGCCGGCGAGGTTAGTTTGATAAACCGTCGGTCGCGTCACTCCCCCGGACAGCAGACTGTCCAGCAGCAGCGGTGACAGCCCGTGCGGATCGTCCGCGCAGCGGATCCACTGTTCGCCGCCGTCGCTAAGGCGGTTCCAGGCGAAACTTTTATGATACAGCGGGGTGCCGGGTCTGGCGTCAGCCGGAACCGTGAACTGCCCCACGTTCAGCCGAAGGGGGGAGGCCTGGCCGCGGACAAACACTGGCGTACAGGCCCATCCGCTGGCGGCCGGTAACAGAATAAATAACAGCGTCATGGCGACCCGACGCAGGAGAGTTAAAAAGGACATGATAACGTCTGCTGTAAAATGAGTGGATGGGGGGGCTGCGCCAGCGTCGGGGTGAGATCGTAGCGGGCGCTACAGCGCTGCTGAGGGCCCGGCCCCCATTGCGCATAAAGGGTGCCTTTTGGCGCCAGGCCGGCCAGGTACACCTGACCCTCGCTGGCAACGATGCTGTTGGTGTCTTTGGCGCGTACTTCGCTGCCAAAGGGCAGCGGTTGTCCCCGCGACTGCAGCGTAAACAGCGCCTTATAGCCAACGTGGGTGTGAAAGCGCGCCAGAACCACCGCGTCTTTGGTAGGGACCAGCGTCGCGGTGCTGTTGGCCAGATCCACATTCTCCGGCAGCGAATGGCTGTCGAGAGAGACGTCGTTGCGGTGATAGGCGGTGGCGAAGGGCAGCACGGCGTACCCGTCACCATTGGTGGCGATGGTTTTCTGGTTGGCGAGGGTCACACCCCCGGCGCCACCGGCGTCAATCAGGACGACAGCGCCATTCATTTCCGGTGTAAAGACTACCCCGTGGCGGTGAATCAGAATGCCCCCGCTGGCGCCGTAGTTCAGACGAGCGGCCTGCGAATCGTGGCTGTAGCCGAGATTCAGATCGCCCCTTCCACTGCTGTACCCGGCCGTCAGGCTGCCGCTGGACCCGTTTTGCCGATCGCGGGTTTGGCTGACGGCGTAGCTAAGCGCGTGATTGTCCAGCAATGTGCCGTTGAGGCTGACCATCTGACTGCCAACGCTGTGGCGGGAGGAGGTCAGGGTATAGCCGGCATAGCTCCCCGGCAGCAGGTGGCTCAACGGCACGGAAAGTGACAACGTCACCACTTTGTCGGAATGCGGCTCGTCATCCTCCTCGTCACCGTGGCTACTGCGGGAGTCGCTGTAGCTGAGCGACCACGCGATACCGTGAACCTGGCTGCTGATCCCCATATTGGCGGTACGCTGTGAGGCGCCCCCTGACCAGTAGCTGTCCTGGTCGAGGCTCAGATAGAGGGTGATATCGTACGGCAGGCTCTGGCTGGCGGTGATTTGCAGGGTCGTTTTTTTGTTGTCGTTATCCCGCGAGTCGGCGTCGGGATCCGGGCTGGAATACGCCTCGCTCAGCGTGGCATAGCGCTGATGCGAATAACGCCAGCCGGTGAAAGTGAACTGCGTGCCAAGACGATCAAAACCTTTGCTGTACTGGAGCTGCCAGGCCCGGCCATCGATCGGATCCTGCTGGTGCCGGTCGCGGGCGTTTAACAGCTGCAGCGAGAGCGCCCCGGCTTCTCCCAACCCCTGTCCTGCGCCGAGCGAGAGGTTATGGTATTGCGCCGCGCTCTGCAGTCCGCCAAACAGCGTCAGGTTATGGGCGAACCCGCGCATCAGCGACAGCTGCATCATCAACGGCCGCTGGCTGGCATCGTCGCTATGGTAGCGCCCGGCGACCAGGTTGTATTTCAGGCTGCCTTCGCGCTGCATGCTGGTCACCGAAGCATACGGCTGGGTGAAGCGGCGGATTTCGCCATCCGACTCTTTGACGGCAACCTCAAGATTGCCGCTGCTGGCGGTGGGATAAAGATCGTCAATCACGAACGCGCCGGGGGTGACGTAGGTTTGATACAGCACGTAGCCATTTTGCCGAACCGTGACCTGGGCGTTGGTTCTGGCAATCCCGCGGATGGTCGGGGCAAAACCTTTCTGCGAGTCCGGGAGCATTGCATCGCTGGAGGCGAGGGATATTCCCTGAAACTGTACCGCGTCAAACACATCGCCCGACGTGAAGGTATCCCCGAGGGTCAGTTCACTCTGCCAGCGCGTCAGGTCGCGCTCAAGCCAGGCGCCGCTGGTCGTCCACTGGGGCTTATCATCGCTGTTGGCGGTCAGGCTATTGCTGGCGCGCAGGCGCCAGGCGCCGACGTTCACGCCGCTTTTCAACATCAGATAGTTATCGCGCTCGGTGCTGCCCTCGCGGGTACGCTGGCTGGCGCCTGAATAACGATAGTTACTCTGAAAGGCGCTAATACCTTCGTCCCACAGCGCAGAGGGAACATTATCCCTCGCCCGGTGCGTCATCAGCGCCTGAGGAATGGTCATTACCAGCCGCTGATGAGCAAAATCGAAATTGACCGTGCTGCCCGGCAGCAGCGCGTTGAGTTCGGGACATGAGCGGGACGTTGCGCCGGGCGCCTGGGACAGCACGGCCGGGTTAACTCCGGCCTGCAGCAGATCTTCCGGCTTAAGGCAGGGCGTGAGCTGTCCGCGATCGTTCTGGCGAAACGTGACGGTCTTACGGGCGTCCAGCGTGACGCCGTTGACCTGCCAGCTCACCGGATAGTCGCCTGGCGGCTGGCCCGCCTGCTGATTGAAGCGTTGCAGATCCACTGCCGGCAAATGGTCGTTTTTCTCCAGCAGATCCATATTAAAGGTCGCCTGGGCGTGCAAGAGCGCGCTCTGTCCGCCCAGCAGGATGGAGAGGCTGACGACGGTAACGGTATGAGCCGGGCCGTGGCGCATCGCGACATCAGACGCTTAGTGCGCCGAAACGGGGGCGCTAAACGTCTGCACAGCGCCAAAGTCATCCAGAATGCGCCAGCTCACCTCGCGGGCGCAGGCCTCGCCGGGGAGGGCATACTCTTCACGGCTGTGAGGAGCAATCACGCTGCGCTCAAGCGGCGTTTTCTGGTTCTGGCCCGCGCAGGTGAGCGTGGTGATAGTCACATAATAGGGGGAGGCATTCTCCGCCTGCAGGTGGTTGCCGCTGATCCGCCAGCGCAGGTGCTGCGCCGCGTCGAGCGCCGAGCCAGGGAGCCCTGCCGGGCGATAAATGAGCTTCAGTTGATTCTTAATAGCAAATTGCAGAATGTTCTCGCCAGCCGGCGCGGTATTGGCAGGGATCACTTTGATATTCAGGGTGAACAAACTTTCCCGATCGTTTGGCAGTTGCGCCGAGGTTAATAACACGCGCAGATCGTTGCTGTCTCCGGCATCCAGACGGAACAATGGCGGGGTGACGATAAACGGTGATTTATTATTATCAGCCAGATCGTCTACCCAGCTCTGAATAAGCACCGGATCGTGAGGATTGGTGTTTTTTACCGTGATGTCTGCCTCATGGCTTTGTTCATTATAAATGACACGTGTGCCGGCAATGGCAACCCCGGCGGCAGACGCCAGGAACGGGCAAAAGAGAAGGCTCAGGATAAAAGCCGCTTTATAACACTGCATAATTGAGGATCCGGTCACGAGGAAGAGAATAAGGGCAGGAGGACGCTGCCCTTGGAAAAGTGGCAATCATGACATTCTATTCGTACACAATATCAATATTGGCCGTGGCATTAATATTGCCGGCAGTGACATCCTGTGAGGAATCGCTCTTCAGATCGGCAATAAAGTTAAATGCAATATCACCGTTTTCGTCGGCTTGCGAAACCGCCGTTTTGCTCTGCTTGTCAAAGGTCAGCTGAGTGCCTTCCGTTGAGCCGTCAGGGGAAGAGAAGACTTCAATGCCCACCCCTTTGGCGGTATCCGCGGCGTCGGAGAGCGCCAGCACGGCGGCGCTGGTGCCGTTAGCGTTGGTGTCCGGAGTACCTTCCAGGCTGATACTGATGTTCTGCGCCAGTGGGCAACCGGTGAGGTTGATAGTGAACGGCGTTTCTGCGGTTTTCGCTTCATGGGATTTCAGCGCCGACATATCGACGTTGCCAAAATCGACATTAACATCGCCACCGTTATTGGCGATCTGGCAGGACTCGTTAATAATTTTACCGGTGAAATTCAGTGTACCCGCCGCGCGGGCGGTGGTCACAGTAGCCAGACTTAAGGCCAGCAGTGAACCAACAACCAGCAGGGTGCCTTTTTCTTTCATACTCAAACCTTATTAAATAATCACAAGTTAACAAAAGCATTTAACATTTTTAAAGCATGTTTTTTATTTCTGTTCACAAAAAACGGTAAGCATCGCTAATGTATATTACCGTCGGGGGCGGGATTATACGGAGAACATCGTAAAGGCCCATTGATAAGATGTGTTAAGCTGTAACATTATTTATTTTTTGGTGTAAGTATAATCTCATTAAATATTGAAAAGAGTCCCATACGTATAATGCATTATTTCCGGGAGATAACTGTTCTGAGCAAATTTTACGAAAAGTTGTTGTTATTCCCGGCAGTTGACCGGGTGGCCCGGAATAATCATTTACGCTGCCGCTATTTTGCAGTAGCGTGGAGTGACGGCAGGAAGCCGCAGGTTGTAGGGCACAGAAACGATGCTGTGCCGCGCAGTGTCACCCGTTATCAAGGAAGATTGCTATGTCTCCATTCCGTCTCGCTCTGCTATGTCTGTGCCTGGCGCCGCTGGCGTCGTCTGCTGCGCTTTCCGGCCAGGTTCATTTTTCAGGACGGGTCATCAATCCGGCCTGTGTTATCGCCCCCCGGCACGATCGTATCGATGTCTCGTGCCAGCACCATTCACCGGAACAGGTCGCCTTGACAAACAACCGTCCTCGCTACGCCATGCCGGACAATCGCGGTGAGGTCAGTATTCACTGGCGAAATGCGCAGCATAGTGAAGCGGATGTCATTATTCGCTATCGCTAAGGCAGGATAAAGGCAATGAAGAGTAAGCTGATGCAAGAAGGTAAAGGATAAACCGTTGTGCGGTTTATGCGCGCATCAGCCATAACCAGCGGGCAGGCGCGCGCGCAGAAATCATTCATGAAAACAATTATTGCCGCCGCCCGGCGGCAGAATCAGGTGTCGTCTGGCGCCCAAGCGAGCTCCGGGATCGGAAAGCGGCCCACCGTCATAGAGAAAGGGAAGCAACTCAGCGGATCCGCGACTGTTCATCGTCGCGTAACGTCAGCACCTCAAAACCGTTGGCGGTGACGGCCACGGTGTGCTCCCATTGCGCGGAGAGTTTTTTATCGCGGGTAACCACCGTCCAGCCATCTTTTTTGGTTTTGATACGGCTGTCGCCCTGGTTGACCATCGGCTCAATGGTGAACACCATGCCTTCCTGCAGCACGGCGCCTTCTCCGGGGCGGCCGTAATGCAGCACCTGCGGTTCCTCATGCATTTCCTGACCGACGCCGTGACCGCAATATTCTCTGACCACGCTATAGCCATGTTCCTCCACCCAGCGCTGAATAGCGTGGCCAATATCGCCCAGCGTCGCGCCAGGCTTCACCACCTCAATGCCTTTCCACATCGCTTCATAGGTAGTCTTTACCAGCCGGCGGGCCAGCGGGGAGACATCGCCTATCAGGTACATCTTACTGGAGTCGGCAATCATGCCCGCTTTCTCGAGGGTGATATCGACGTTAACAATCATCCCGGAGCGCAGATGTTCGGTCGCTTTGGGGATCCCGTGGCACACCACATCGTTAATGGAAGTGTTCAACACATAGGGAAAATCGTATTGCCCCTTGCTGGCCGGGCGGGCGTGCAGCTGGTTGACGATAAAATCTTCCACTCGATCGTTAATCGCCATCGTCGTTACGCCGGGAACGATAAAAGTATCCAGCATATCAAACACTGACGCCAGCAGCTGGCCGGCATGGCGCTGCCGGGCGAGTTCGTCGGCGGTTTTAATGATTATTGATGGCATTGATCACCTCCAGCAGACGGTCAGAGCCGGATTTCAGCATCAGCAGTTTGATCTGCTGGTGGTTAAGCTCAGGGTAGAGTTCGCTCATCATGCCCAGACGGATCCAGTATTCCGCCTGGGCATTGACGGAGCGGGACATGGCTTTGCTGGCATCACGAATATCATCGTGCAGCAGATCGGAGATTTTGACGATTCCCATAGATATATACCGTAATGATTCGTATATACATCGTATACAATCCAGCGCGGGATGTCCTTGGCATTTTGTGGCGTGGATGGCGAGCACCATGCAAAAAAGCCCGACCAGCGGGCTTATATTCAGCATTTTTTCGGGTTAAAAATTCGCGCTGTGCACCATGGCGAAAATTACCCATTAGATTATAGGTATGCAGAAAGAAAATAACATGATGGCGACGCATCAATATATTTTATGCAGGTGTTAATTTTGCGTATTAATATTCTCCCGTCAGGCCGGGAATCCGAAGGATTTACAGCGCGTCAGTGAGTTTATCCACCACCACTTTACCCGCATTATCGAACTGCGTAATGCGGAAACTGTCGCTCCAGGAGCGGCGGGTGGTGAAGCGGTCGAACAGGGATACCCGGCCTTTGCGCTGGCCATCTTTACTTAAAATAACCCATTCGGTCACCGAAGAATAATGCTGGCTATTGTCATGCCGACTCTGTTGTTCAACAAGCTGGTCTTCTTTTTCCACTTTTAAATAATCACGCAACATATTTAACCTCCATAGAAAGTATTATTAACATTACCCCTTTTATTTATTCTTTCAATCAAACTTTTTAATCAATAAAAGTAACTATTAGTGGGCGACCTAAGTGCAAAAATCGCGGGGAATATCACTCCTTCGGACGGCCTGGTCCACTACGCTTAACGAGAGCGTCCGCCGCGCCTACTGCGGTGTCCGGGTCAGAAAGAGGCCAACAAAAGGCCATATCCTTGTATTCTTAATAGGCGTAATTCTGCTATATCTAATGCGTTTTGCCACGACCAAGCCACAGAGAGCGCTGTACCATGAGTAACGATCACCTGACGGATATTGCCTATCGCCACTTTATTGAAAGCGTTAAAGATTATGCCATCTATATGCTGAGCGCCGACGGCACGGTCATTAGCTGGAATGAGGGCGCCCGCCGGGCAAAAGGGTACCTGAGCGACGAGATCATCGGTCGCTACTTCGGTCTCTTCTATAGCGAAGCTGAGCAACTATCCGGTGTACCCGCAAAAAACCTGGAAATCGCCCTGCGTAGCGGGCAGTTTGAAGGGGAAGGCTGGCGGTATCGCAAAGACGGGTCCCGATTCTGGGCGCATGTCATGATCGATACCATCCGCGATGAGCAGAACACCCTGCTGGGTTTTGCCAAAATTACCCGCGACATTAGTGAACAGAAGGCGATTAACGACCGCATCGCCTGGATGGCGCGCTACGATGCGTTAACCGGTTTACCCAATCGGGTGGAGTTTTTTGAACGGGTGGAGAAGCTGATCACTGGAAATGATGCCCGCCGCTTTGCCATTTTCACGATCGATTTAGACAAATTTAAAGAGATTAACGATCTGCAGGGACATCTGATTGGTGACCAGCTGCTGCAGCGCGTGGCGGGCGCCGTTCTCAAAACGCTGCAGAAGGAGGAGATGGTCGCCCGCTTCGGCGGCGATGAGTTTGTGGCCGTTAAACCTTTTTCCGATGAGGGGGAAGTGGATGCCTTTGCTGCGCGCCTGTGGCACTGCTTCAGCGGTAAGCAGACGTTTGCCGCGACGGAAGTGGTTCTCTCCGCCAGCATTGGCATCTCAGTCTACCCGGAGGACGGCACGGATATTAATACGATACTGAGCAATTCCGATCTGGCTATGTATCGGGCAAAAAGCAGCCTCGACCATAAGATTTGCTGGTATGAACGTGAAATGGATGACAAGACGCGGCAGCGCAATATGATGGCCGCCGATATCCGGCGCGGTATTCACGCCGGGGAGTTTTCGCTCCACTATCAGGCTATCCGCAACATCAAAGATCGTAGCATCACCGGTTACGAGGCGCTGCTGCGCTGGCAGCATCCGCAGCTGGGGACGATCCCACCGGACGTGTTTATTCCCATCGCCGAAGAGAGCGGCGCCATCGTGCCCTTAGGTTACTGGGTGCTCGAGCAGGTGTGTAACGAATCGCTGGAAAATGGTTTGAACAGAATAGTTTCGGTCAATATCTCTCCGGTGCAGTTGCGTCATCGTAGCTTTATCGAAAAAGTCCGCGAGATCCTGATGCGTACCGCCTACCCGGTCAGTCTGCTGGAGTTTGAGGTCACCGAAACGGCGTTTGTGATCAATAAACAGCTGGCGTTCAGCGTTCTGCATCATCTGCAAAAAATGGGGATCAGTATTGCGCTGGATGACTTTGGCACCGGTTACTCCTCCCTGAGCATGCTGCGCGATTTTCATTTCGACGTCATCAAACTCGACCGCAGCTTTATGACAGATGTGGAGAGCAACCCTCAGGTACGCTCATTCGTGCGAGCCATTATTTCGCTGGGCAATTCGATCAATACGCCGCTTATCGCCGAGGGGGTGGAAACGGCTGGACAACTGCAGATCCTCGAAGAGGAGGGATGTGACGAGATGCAGGGATTTCTGTTCGGCGAGCCGGTCGATATCAAACACCTGCCCGACCGGCGCTGATGCGCCCACCCTCCGCTGGTGGGCGTAAGGGCGTTACTGATGCGCAAGCGCTGCCTGTCCGGAAAGATGCAGCAGCGCCGAGCGCAGCGAGACCTCGAACATCTGACCGTGCGTCAGACCGGGGTAGCGCCAGAAGGCTACGGTCAACCCTTTACTGGCAAGCTGCTGTTGGGTTTGACGCAACACCTCAAGCGAGGCCTCGTGCCCGGACGGCTCTCCACGGGCTTTACCGTCACCCTCGAGTAGGTACAGCGATTTCCCGCGAAAGCGGACGGCATCAAGACTTTGGCTTGCCTGCAAAGGCGATTGCAGGGCCTGACCTAGCGACGGGCTGGCGGAATAGTAGATCCCGAACGGCGAAGCCTTCCTCCAAGCGTCGAGCACAAACAATCCGCCGTAGGAGTGGCCCCAGATAGCGCGCTGGTGGGGATCTATTTTCAGGTTAGCTTCCGTCTGGGGAACCATCGTTTCGGTCAGCAGCTGGCGAAAAACATCATTGCCGCCGGTTTTACGCGGCGGTAGCGCGGGTTTCCCGGCGCGAGGCTCATGCGTCTTTAGCGGTGGGGTGTAATCCCAGGCGCGGGCTGCGGTATCAAAGGGCAGCGCGGTCTGGTAGCCGATAGCGACGATCACCGGCGGGGAGCCGGCGAAGAGCTGCTGCAGAAACGCGTCGTCGAGTTTATCCATCACCGCGTTGCCATCCAACATATACAGTACCGGATAGCCGGCGGCGGGCGGGGCTTTGTCCGGCACTGCGGTCCATACCCGGTAGTGACGTTCGCCATCGGCAGAGTCATACTGGCGTTGCGTAAAGTGGTAAAACGCCGACCCTTTATCCGCAATGTTCGGCCCCAGCGGCTGAAGATCCGGCCGGGCAATACTGCCGCTGCTGTAGAAGAGTGCGCCAATCGCCAGCGTCAGCAGCCCGCTCGTACGACCTGTTGTGATGCTCCCTGAACTCAACTTCACCTCGTCTGTCCCCCTGTTTTGTTGCTTCTGGCGTTATTGTTGGGCTGACACGTTAGCACAGCTTTTATGATAATGGTTCTCATTTCTTTTTCTGGCGTTGCCACAAACTGTATGCTGGGGGAGCGGGTGACGGGATAAACGGAGATGACGAAGAGAAGGCCCCCTATAGGCGGTCATAAAAGAAAATTCAGGAACGATCGTGAAGGTGACTCAACAGTTTTTTGACCAGCGGAGTGAGCGCAATAAACAGCAGCGCAATAATTACGATCAGCAAGAGCGTCAGCCCTTTATGGTGGCTGATAAGCACCAACAGCATCGCCAGCGTCATGGTATGATCCTTTAATAAATGGCGTTAACCACCGCCAAGGTGAATAAAATTCAACAGAATGGTCATGACCACCCAGGCCAGCAGCAGATAGCGTCGTTTATCGCGTCGAGCTTCCAGCGCAGCAAAATAGTTAGCGCTGTACCAGGTCGATATGATAATAGCCAGCGTGATGATGACCTGCCAGATCGCCTCGCTGAAACCGGTGACGATGCTTATGCCACGAAAGCAGAGGACAATCGCAATACCGTTAAACGCATTACACATCAGCCATCCCCACAGACTTGCGGGTCGGCTAAATAAATATCCCAATCGTAAAACCAATGTCGTATTCACCCTGCTAAAATAATCGCGCTGTAAAATGCATTTTAACGATCGAACAGGTATTGATATAAATCAAAACTAATGGAATACCGCAGGAATCACTGGCGTACGGTGCTAACAGCGCGAGCAATAAACCTGAGGGTCAGTAGCCCTGAAGAATATTTAACTCATTGTTTTAATGGGGTTTTAGTTATGAGATGCCTGCGGTAACGTGCGTACTTCAAGCAAGTAGCAATACGTTGGTTGCTCTGGTTATTATTGCCATTGAGGTTATAACGGGGAGAATCAGATTATTCGCCATGTTTGCTGGGCGAGGGGTGAAAATCCGACCGGGGCCAGAGCTCCGGTCGGTGTCATACTTAATGGGGCAAGGCGTTATGCTGCAGAATTTTCAGGAAATCATGTTTGTCGGAGATTAATGACAGTGCGTTAGCGATCAGCTCATCGCTAAATATCGAGGCAATTTCCTTGAGTACGTCAATATGCTCTTTCTCTTTCGCGATCACGCCGATGGCAATAAACATTACATTGCTCCGATCCCAGATTACGCCATCAGGAAACTGATAGATCTCAATCCCGGTTTTAAGGATGATATCCGTCGCGGATTTCGGCAAATGCGGCAGGGTGATGCCATTGCCTAAAAAGGTCGAGACCTGATGTTCACGCTCCAGCAGAAAGTGGACACATTCCTGATTGACATAGCCTTTGGCTTTAAACTCCGCGCCGATCATGGCGATGACTTCCGCTTTATTACTGGCTTTGCAGCCAATATGCAGATTATCCAGCGTGATGTTATCGATCATAACCAACCTCCCTGGTGAGACGAGTGGATTTTTTATCTTCATGGTTTGCTGACAGCTCTGCTTCTAACTGCTCAAGCGATTTATTGGAGGTCTCGGGCAGGGCAAAGACCACGAAAAGAATGGCTAAATAGTTAATGGCGGCGAAGATAAAGAAGACCGGCCCAAGGCCCAGTTTTGCCTGCAGCAGCGGGAACAGATAGCTGACCACCGCGTTCATGATCCACATGAAAAATACCGAGATCCCCATCGACAGTCCGCGGAATTTCAGCGGGAACAGTTCGGCTAATACCACCCAGGTAATAAAGCCCATGGAGCCCTGCATCACGCCGACGAACAGCGCGCCCAGCAGCCAGATGGCGGTAGCTTTCAGGTCACCCACCAGGGTGTAATCGACAGCGGCGATAATCAGATGCAGGGTTGCCATAATGGCGAAACCGTAGATGATGATTGTCTTACGTTTGAAGCGGTCGACAAGGAACAGTACCCCGATCAGCATACCGCCCACGGAGAAAACACCGTTCAGCACGTTGCAGATCAGCGAAGTACGCTCTGAGAAACCGGCGGCACTCAGGATTTCCGTACCGTAATACATAATGACGTTAACGCCGGTGGTTTGCTGCAGTGCGGCCCAGGTAATGCCGACCAGCAAAATTTTGAGGATCCAGGGTGTTTTGACAATCGTCGCAAAGGTGCTCTGGGCGCTGTACTTATTACCAGCTTCAATTTTGATCAGGGTAGAGATGTCATCGTACTCCTTCTGCGCGCGTTCCGCCGGGCGGATTTGTTTGAGGATATGCAGCGCTTCATCATGACGATTTTTGCTGATCAGCCAGCGCGGGCTTTCCGGCGCGCGCCACATGCCAACGAACAGGCAGATGGCCGGAATCGCTTGTACCAGCAGCATATAGCGCCAGACGTCCGGCAGATGGCCCCAGATGATGCCAATGATCGCGTTGATGGCAAACGCCGCCAGCTGGCCAATGACGATGGCGACTTCATTCAGGCCGGTCAGCTTGCCGCGCATCTCGGTAGGCGCCACTTCTGAAATAAAAGTGGGGGCGGTGACCGAAGCGCCGCCGACGGCATAGCCCAGCAGGGCGCGCGCAATCAGCAGGGTAGTGATATCGGGGGCCGCGGCGGAAAGCAACGCGCCGATGAGAAAAACAAAGGAGAGAAAGAGTAAATATTTACGCCGGCCGAAGTAATCGGCAAATTTGCCGCCAAACACGCTGCCCAGCGCGGCGCCGACCAGCAGAACGCTCATTACCAGCCCTTCGGTGGTTGGGGTCAGCGCCATGTACTGCTTCAGTGAGGAAAAGGCGCCGTTGATAACGCCGGTGTCGTAACCGAAAAGCAGGCCGCCGAAGGTGGCCACTAAGGTGATCTGATGAAGTCGTTTTCTCTGTTGCTGGTTCAGGTTTGTTATAAATGACATGGTAGTCCCTTTATTTTGTTGAACGACACAAGATAAAAATACATCTCCCCAGTCAGGATTTATCACGCCTGTGTTGTCGTATCTAACTGAATTAAATGATTTTCTTCTTTGTGTAATTGCTCAGCACAAGGCAGGGTACGCTAAGCAATGGCGGTCAAAGAGGTTTACGGCTTGGTGTTGACATGGATGTAGTCGATATCCGTTCTCCTTTGCGGGTTAGCGGTCTTTAGTGCGTCAGTCGCGACGACATTTGCCGATGAACAGCGCTCTGGTGTGGCACGTTGCTGTCGCTCCGGCGATTTTACCGTGGTAAGAATATGGCACAAAGAAATGGAATGAACATGCAACAAGATCACATTATGAAAATTTAATTTCATATCAGTGTTGCAGAATGGTAAATGCATGAAGCCAATCACAAAGGCTAAAGGGAGTATATCCCCATGAAAAGCAGGTTAAATTTACAGTGAGGTAATAACGATGTTGTTTTCAGTGGGTTAATGTAAATCGAAGAATACTACGCAGATCACATTTTTACGCCATAATATTGAAGAATAGAATTTATATTTCATTGTCACGATCGGGGCAAAATGAAGATAGAGGCCTTTTACCACCGGTCTGAAGGGGGAAATGAGCGGTTCGCTTTGCCCACGGGGGCGGAGGTTAAGGA
This sequence comes from Klebsiella pneumoniae, assembly GCF_000742135.1. Taxonomy (GTDB): domain Bacteria; phylum Pseudomonadota; class Gammaproteobacteria; order Enterobacterales; family Enterobacteriaceae; genus Klebsiella; species Klebsiella pneumoniae. The sequence continues at coordinate 2,322,357 of NZ_KN046818.1, forward strand.
TGAATGCATCACCGGGGGAAACATCGGGTAAAAATGCAGAGAAGGGGGATTCTCTGCATCTTACCCATCACGAAAAAGATCAGTGCAGTGCGGGCCAGTAGCCTTCGTTGGCGACGATCAGTTCATCGAGGATGGCTTTCGCCACCGAAGCGCTGGGCACCGTTTTCGACAGGGCGATGGCCTGCCACAGTTTCTGGTAACTGCCCTCAATCCAGGCGTCAACCACCAGTTTCTCAACTGCCACCTGCTGCTCCATCAACCCTTTCTGGAATGACGGGATTTTCCCCATCGCCAGCGGTTCCGGACCATTAACGCCCACCAGGCAGGGGACTTCCACCATCGCCGTCTCATCGAAGTTGGCGATGGCTCCGTTGTTCTCGACGATCAACAGCATCCGCTCCTGGGTGTTAAAGGCGATGGCGCAGGCGAGGTCGACGATAAAGGTGGCATGGGCCCCGGCATGGAAATGCGCGCCTTCCGCCGTGCCGCGACGGGTGATCTCCCGGGCCATATCAAAGACCTCTTTTTCGCGTCCGGCCATCACCTCGTTGGCCCGCGTAAACTCCGGGTCGGAATGCGCCACTTCATAGTCCGGGTAGAGATAGTATTTCAGATAGGTGTTAGGCAGCGTCGACGGATCGAGGGCAAACACATCCTTCACCTTTTTAAAGGTCTCGATCCAACTCGGCGCCTTATGCTGAAAGTCTTCTTTTGGGCTGCTGTATCCCTGCTCCGCCACGTGACGCTTCAGCGCCGGCATCAAATCGTTACCGGCTTTATCGGTGATGCTGGTCCACCAGCCGAAGTGGTTCAGGCCATAGTAACGAACGTTCAGCGCTTTGCGCGACGGCAGGCCGAGGATGTCGGCGAACAGACCCTCGATAGCCACCGGCATATCGCAGATGTTGATGATGCGCGCGTCGGGCCGCAGGCGACGGGTCGCTTCCGCGACAATAGCCGCCGGGTTGGAGTAGTTGAGCATCCAGGCCCCTGGAGCGTACTGCTGCATATAATCGACCAGCTCCAGCACCCCGGCAATCGAGCGCATACCGTAGGCAATCCCACCCGGGCCACAGGTCTCCTGGCCCGGGACGCCATATTTCAGCGGGATCTTTTCATCCTTTTCCCGCATCTCATACAGGCCAACGCGAATATGCGCCATCACGAAATCGACGTCGGTAAAGGCCGCCTGCGGATCGGTGGTATAGCTGAACTTAACCTGTGGAAAGCGTTCAGCCACCAGGATGGCGCAGGCGTCGCCGATAGTCTTCTGACGCTGGTGATGGTTGTCATACAGACGGATCTCCCGCAGGGGAAAGCGCGACATATTTTCCAGTAACATCATCACAATCCCAGGGGTATAAGTACTGCCGCCGCCGGCAATGGTGACCACAAAATTATCTTTCATTTACCACCTCGTTATTCAATAACACCCAGACTGGCGTTGACCGCCGTTCGAATTTTGTTAACTCCCAGGCCATAGATAACCTGGACATGGTTTCCTTTAATCAGCACGCTGCTCCCGCCGCTCTCTTTCAACAGCGTCTGCTGGATAAGGGCGGGGTCCCGCACATCAACCCGTAGACGGGTAAAACAGTTGCCCACCGCACAGACATTCTCTTTCCCTCCCAGCCCGGCAATCACCAGCGCGCCTTTATCCGGATGCTCGCTATTAGCCTGTTGCGAATGCTCATCTTCGGCTGCGGTTTCGCGGCCCGGGGTGAGCAGCCGCAGACGGGTAATACAGAAGGTGCCGACCAGGTACATGGTCGCGGTTTCCAGCAGACCGAGGGCGACAAACACCGGCCAGCGCGTCGCGCTGACTCCCGCCGGGAGGTTATAGACGACGAAATCGATGAGACCGTTAGTGGCGCAGACCCTGACGTGAAGCAGCCAGGCCAGCATCTGGAAAAAACCGTCCAGCAGGGAGTAGATAAGCCACAGCAATGGGGCGGTGAAGATAAAGAGAAACTCAAAAGGTTCGGTGATCCCCACCAGGACGGAGGTAACAATCAAGGGGATCAGCGTGACTTTCAACCGCTGCTTATTCTCCGGTTTCGCCGTACGGTAGAAGGCGAGCGCCATGCCGGCGGTGCCAAAAATCTTCACCATCCCATAGGTGAGGAAACGGGCGGAATCACTGAGCGCGTCAACGGGGTGGCGGGCGATTTCGGCCAGGAAAATAGGCTTAGCGCCAATGACGGTCTGACCATCGATCAGCAGCTGACCGCCGATAGAGGTAAAAACGAACGGCGACCAGATCAGATGATGCAGCCCGGTGGGGATCAGGAACCGGTTGAGAAAGCCGTACAGGAAGACCCCGATGGCGCCAAAGGATTTCATAAAGCCGGTCAGCGCCGAGATGCCCAGCTCCACTACCGGCCAGAGATAGACGGTGGCGATGGCGAACATGCCAACCAGCGGCAGCATCACGATCAGCACCAGCTTACTGTTGCCGTAGATCGACAGCGCGCCGCGAAACTCAATCCCAACCACGCGATTATGGACAAAGGCGACAGCGCAGCCAAGGATAATCCCAAGGAATACGCCCATATCGATAACCTGAAAACCGAAGATAAAGGTTTGTCCGCTGCCGTACAGTTGCGCGTTGGTGGCTCCGGTCGCCAGGCGATGGGTGAGGGTTAGCCAGCTATTATTCGCCGCCAGGTACATCAGCCAGGTCATGGCCGCCACGAAGGCCGCTTCGGCCTTGCGGGTTTTCGCCAGACCGCTGGCCAGCCCAAGGCAGAACAGAAACCCTAGATGGTTCATCAGCGCCCAGAGCATACTGGAGACAAATTTCCCCATCAGGTAGAGCCCGCTGCTTTCATCCACCCACAGCCGGTTGGTCGTCATGCTGAACAGGGCGATCAACAGGCCGATAGCTGGCAGATACAGTACCGGCCCGATCATCGCCTTGGAAAAGTCCTGAAGCTTTTTCACTCCAATCATGGTTGTCCTCTCGTCTTTGCAGACCGCTGTCATCACCTGATGAATAGGCTTATCAGACTAGGAGCAGACCACCGGGATCCCGAGCAGGAAAAGGGCCATCTGTGACGAAAGTCATATATATTGTTGCTGGACAGATATATAAATATGGCGTGATTTATAGATGTGTCATTGTTGATTTTTTCGCTGCAAGATAAAAATAATCATCTAATTACATGAAGTTATTCATGGTTACCGTTGACTGGCGCCACTCCATCGAGACATCTAAAAGTGATTTATAAAAAGATTGCCACTGAACTGCGGACCCGCATCAACAGCGACGACTATGCCGTCGGCGATATGCTGCCCAGCGAAAAAGCGCTCGCCGCGGAGCTGAAGGTCTCGGTGATGACGCTGCGCAAAGCGCTGGCGCTACTGGAGGAAGAAAAGCTGATCGCGCGGCGGCACGGCAGCGGAACCTGCATTGTGCGTAAAAGTAACTATCATGGCGGGGAACTGGAGGGCTTTAACTACCAGATGCAGGTGGTGGGCGTCACCAACTACCGTAACAAAGTTATTGAATTTACGCTGCTTGATGCCCCGCCAGCCATTGCCCAGCAGTTAAAGATCCAGCCGGGGGAGAAAGTGTATTACGTCAGACGGCTGCGGCTGATCGATGAGGTCCCAATCCTGGTGGAAAACAGCTATATCCCCTTCGCCACCTTCCCCTGGCTCAGCGTGGGTAACCTCGAGCAGTCTAAGTTCAACTATTTTAAAAAAGAGTGCCATATCACCATCATCGAGAGCCACCGCAGCTATACCCCGGTGCTGGCGACCCGTGAGCAGGCGGAGCTGCTGCAGGTGGCGCCAAACAGCCTCCTGCTGCGGGTGCAATCGATCAGCTACGCCCAGAACCGGGCGATCGTCGATTTCTCAGAGATCTACCAGAACACCAGTAAGTATAATGTGAAGCACATTACCCGCCGCTAGAGGATTCAGACCAGCCATCCCCGGGCGATCAGCTCTATCCCCAGCGCCAGCAGGAACAACAGAAAGCCCTGACGAAAGCGCTGCGGGCTGAGACGTGAGCGGATCCGCTGTCCCAGCCACATGCCGAGCAGTGCCGGCAACAGCGCCAGCGCCGACAATAGCCATGCATCATCATGCCAGCCATCGTGCAGGGCGAGGCCAGCCGCCAACGCCAGGGTGGAAAGGGTGAACGACAACCCCAGGGCCTGCACCAGCTCGTCGCGACGAAAGCCCAGCGCCTGTAGCCAGGGAACGGCCGGAATAACAAATACCCCGGTCGCCCCGGTGATAACGCCGGTCAGCCCGCCCATGAGCGGCGACAGCCACTTCTCCACGCGGCCGGAAACCTGAAACACCGGACTGCAGAGCGCATACCCGGCATAGACTATCAATGCGGCGCCAAGCGCCAGCGCCGACCACCGAGGATTGAGGCCGATCAGCAGTGAGGATCCAGCCAACGTGCCAATAATAATCCCGGTCATCATAAGCCAGAGACGGCGTACAATCTGCGCCAGCGCCGGGCCTGCCAGTAACTGCCAGAGATTGGTGAGCAGCGAGGGAAGGACCAGCAGCGCCGCTGCGGCCTGCGGCGGCATCAGCAGGCCAAGCAGGCCCATCGCCACGGTGGGCAATCCCATGCCGGTCACCCCTTTGACCAGCCCGGCGGCAATAAAGATCAACAGGAAAGAGATCGTGTGTAAATCGAACATTATGGCTCACTTTTCAGGGTAGAAAGGGGCATTGAAACAGCTGGTCGTGAGGGCCACAATGCGGTATGTTGGCCATAGACTACGGAAAAACCGAAGGGAAAGGAGGGCCTGATGCGACTGGATCTGGCCGATCTGCGGCTATTTATCGCCATCGTGGATACCGGTAGTATCACCGGCGGAGCGGCGAATGCCCATCTGGCCCTGGCGTCCGCCAGTGAGAGGCTGCGCAAGATGGAGGCCGAGATCGGCGTGCCGCTGTTGCACCGTCATGCCCGCGGGGTGACGATGACAGAGGCCGGGGAGGTACTGGCGCGCCATGCCCGCCCGCTTCTTGCGCAGCAGCAGCGTCTGCGCCAGGCGATGCACGCCTTCGCCTGCGGTCAGCGGGGGACGCTGCGCCTGTTCGCCAACACCTCGGCGATGTCGGCCTTTCTGCCGGGGAAGCTTGCCGCCTGGATGGCAGCGCACCCGGCGGTGCAGATCGAAACCGAAGAACGCACCAGCGCGGATATCGTCAGCTGTATCCTGGCGGGCGTGGCGCAGGCCGGAGTGGTGTCCGATGCGGTCGACGCCGGGCCGCTGCGCCTCGATCCCGTCGCTGACGACCCGCTGGTGCTGATCGTGCCGCCAGCTCACCCTCTGGCCGAAAAACAGGAAGTGGCGTTTGCGGCGGTGCTCAACGAGCCGTTGGTCGCCCTCTATCAGACCAGTGCGCTACAGCAGCATATCGAACAGCACGCAGCTGAACTCGGCCAGGCGCTAAACGTTCGGGTCAGGATGAGCCATTTTGCAGGGCTTTGCGAGATGGTGGCGCACGGCGCCGGCGGGGCGATCCTGCCGCGCGTTATTGCCGAGCGTTACCGGCAGCGCTATTCGTTTGCCGTCATCGGGTTACAGGACCGCTGGGCGCAGCGCCGTTTGTGCCTGTGCTATCAGGATGACGCCAGCCTGTCGCCAGCGATGCGCCGCTTACTGGAATGGCTTCGTCAGCCTTGAGAACATCAGTGACAGTGTCACTTTTCATGCCCGTTATTGCTACTGACATCCGTGCCAGAGATGCGATAGTAGAGGTCCGCTTTTATTAAGACGCGAATCAGGACAGACAAGATGAGTACATTACCAAAGGTCGCGGTGCTGGGACTCGGCGCCATGGGACACGCTTTTGCCAGTAACCTGCTGAAAAACGGCTTTACCGTTGCCGGCTGGAACCGTTCGCCAGCCCGCGGCGAAGATTTACAGGCGCATGGGTTATCTCTGCACGCCACGCCGCAGCAGGCGGTGGCCGATGCCGAGGTGATCATCAGTATGCTCGCCGACGGCGAGGCCACCCTCGAGGTACTGGCGCAAATCGCGCCCGCCTGTCAGCCGCAGGCGATCTATTGCCAGATGGGCACCATTGGCCTGCCGGAGACCCGGCAGGCCATCGCGTTGTTGCGGGAACTTCAGCCAGCGATGACCTATATTGATGCCCCGGTGTCGGGGACCAAAGCCCCAGCGGAGAAAGCGGTAGAGGTGGCGCGTTCTTCGGCGGAGTCCGACGCCATGGCGTAGTAGATAGGCCACACGGCGTTGGCCACCAGGCCAAAAAATAGCTGAATGGCGATAAGGCGCGGCATATTGGTGGCGAAATAGAACAGCGCAATGCCGATACTCATCCACAGACCGCAGACGATCAGGGTTCGTTTACGGCCAAAGCTATCCGACAGCCAGGGCCAGATTACCTGACCCAGGGTACCGGTAAGCGTGAAGATAATACTCAGCCCGGCGGACGCCGCCAGCGACAGGCCGGAGACGTGATAAAGATACGGGGGCAGTACAACGTTAATGCCCATATAGACGATTTGCGTCAGCAGGGTATTGCCCGCCGTCAGCGAAATATTGCGGTTGCGCAGGGTGCGTAAAAAGGTCTTCATCCCTTCGCCTTTGGCGACATGGCTGCTTTCCTGCGTCGCCGGGCGCGTCAACCCCTGGCTGTCGATATGCTGATAAAGCGTGTTGATGCGGTCGGCGGTAGAATATTTTGCCCAGAAGATCATTAGCGGGATGGCGACGAGCAGCACCAGCAGGAAGCAGTAGCGCCAGCTGCCTTCGCCAAACGTGGCAAGCACCAGGCTTGCCACCACGCCGCTCAGCAGCGCGCCAATCGGATAGCCGGTATGATGCACCCCCAGCGCAAAACCACGCTTCTCTTTCGGCCACCACTCCGCGGTGTTGCTGACGCCGACGGGTTCGCCCCAGCCGGCCCCAAGGTTGACGCCCACGCGCAGCAGCACAAAGGCCGTCAGCCCGTGGCTGATCGCTTTAATCCCGGAAATAAAAGACAGCGCGGTATAGCCCAGCACCAGCGGTACCTGAAAGCGCGCTCGTTTCCAGCCAGACCCGTAGCGATCGCTCCAGATGGAGCCGGGAATATCCAGCACCGCAAGGGCTACCATGATCAGGGCGACGATATTGCCCCACTGTTCCGGCGAGAGCGAGAACTCCTTAGAGATGACCGGGCCAAGGCGCAGGATCATCTCGCGATCGTAGGCGTTAAGCACCCAGATTAGCCAGCAAACCAGTAGCGAAACCCAGGAGAAGCGATGTATCAGCCGCTTTTTGCCACGTTGTTCGCCGGCAGGTGTGTGATTGATTGTTGTCATAGTCGTGTTTACTCCGCGGCGTCGCGACAGCATGATGCGCGCCGCCTGGTGTCAGGGTCAGAGTCAGTTCGCCGGGTATTATTGTTATCGCGGCGAGCCGGTGGTTCGTTTAGCCGGCGAAGCGCCGTTCCGCTACGCCGGTCACGCCCAGGTCGTAAATGGCGAACAGGCTGCCGCGCAGCTGATTATCTTCCGGGAAGCGCGGCAGGGGCGGCTGCGCCATGGAGGTGACGTACAGCACATCAAGGTTTTCGCCGCCGAACATCACGCTGGTCACTTTTTTCACCGGCATCTCAATGATGCGATCGACCTTGCCCTCCGGGGTATAGCGCACCAGCTTGCCCGCGTAGACCAGCGCGTTCCACAGATAGCCTTCGCTGTCCACGGTGGCGCCGTCCGCCGCGCCGCCTTCGCTGCGATCGACATGGCAAAAGACCCGTTCGCCGGAAAGATCGCCGGTCGCGGTGTTGTAGTCCCAGGCGCAGATTTCGCCCGTCCAGGTATCGGCAAAATAGAAGGTCTCGCCGGAGGGGCTCCAGCAGGGGGCGTTAGAGACGATAATGTCTTTCTTCAGCACGTGCAGGGACAGATCGGGGTCCAGGCGATATAGCGCGCCGCTCGGTTCCTCTTCGCGCATATCCATTGACCCGAACAGAAAGCGTCCCTGACGATCGACTTTGCCGTCGTTGAGCCGGTTAAAGGGTCGGTCCGCTTCCGGATGGTGCAACAGCGTCAGCTCGCCGCTGGCGAAGTCGAGCAGATGAACGCCATTCTGCAGCGCCACCACCGCGCCTTCGCCGTTCTGGCGCAGGGCGAAAGAGCCAATTTTCTGTCGCACGTCCCAGCTCTTGATCGCGCCGCCCTGCGCGTTGCAGGCGAACAGGCGCCCGTCGAGGCTGTCCACCCACCAAAGACGCTGCTGTTCGACATCCCAGACCGGGCTTTCGCCGAGTCGGGTTTTTAAATCCAGTAACACTTCAATGCGCATAATGGCCTCCTGATTACACTTTTTCGCCGTGGGCCTGTTTCGCCGATACGGAGCCTGGGGATGAGGAACTTTTGAGAAACAGGGACACCAGCGCGCCGATAATCAGTAGCGCGACAGCGAACCATAAGCCGGACGTTGCCGCACCGGTGCGGTCCTCAAACGCGCCGAGAATAAACGGCCCGAGAAAGCCCCCGCACAGCCCGAGGCAGTTGAGCAGGCCGAAGCTGCCCGCCAGCATATGCCCGCTCATGATGGACGGGAGCCAGTTAAAGATGATGGATTGCATAGCGAAGAACATGAAAGCGGCCAGCGAGAAGCCAAGCAGCGCCACACCGTGGCCGGCAATGGCGCCAATCGCCATGCCGGTCGCCATGACCAGATATCCGGCCATCAGCATGCTGCGGGAACGCTGTTCCGTGCGGGCGAATCGCGGCAGCAGGATCCCACCCGCGGCGGCGGCAATCCACGGGATGGCGGTCAGCAGACCAATCTGCAGCGGAGTAAGCTGGCCCCAGCTACCGATGATCCCCGGCAGGAAATAACTCAGGCCGTAAACCGAAAACTGGTGGGTAAAGTAAATCAACACCAGCAACAAAAACACTCGGGTGGACAGCGCGGTTTTCAGGGAGAAACGGCTCGGCGTATGGCGCGTTTCCTCGGCTTCTTTCGCCAGTACCGCGTTAATGGCTTGCACATCGTCGCTGTCCAGCCAGCGGGCGTCGGCTGGTTTATCCGGCAGTCTGCGCCAGACGACGAACGCCAGCGCTATCGCAGGCAGCCCTTCGATAAAGAACATCCACTGCCAGCCGTGCCAGCCGGACATGCCATCAAGGCTTAATAACAATCCGCCCAGCGGCGCGCCGATAATATTGGCCAGACAGACCCCCAGCAGGAACAGGCCGGTGGCTTTTGCGCGCTCTTCGCGGCCAAACCAGAGGGTGAGGTAGTAAATAATGCCCGGATAGAGTCCCGCTTCGGCGGCGCCGAGCAGAAGGCGCATCACGTAAAAGGACGTAGGCCCGGTGACAAACGCCATACCGCAGGAGAGGATGCCCCAGGTAATCATGATGCGAGCTATCCAGCGCCGTGCGCCAATCCGGGTGAGAAACAGGTTACTGGGGATCTCCAGCACTGCGTAGGTGAGAAAAAACAACCCGGCCCCGAGGCCGAATGCGGTTGCGGAAAGGCCGATATCCACCGACATGGTCGCTTTCGCCATGCCAATATTGGTACGATCAATAAAGCTGATGATGTACGCCACGATAAGCAGCGGCATCAAATGGCGGTAGATTTTTTTATGGGTGCGTTGCAGCTGCGTCCCGTTTACCGCCTTTTCATTTATTGCGGACATGGTTATTATTTCCCCGTATTCGTGGTCAGAAGACTTGCCGGGATCGAGACGATCCCGTTCGTCAGCTCACAGGTTGTCGCCGGGTGCTGACCCGAACGACGCCCGGCCCGAAGCCCCACTTCGGGCCGTCTTTTGCTAAGCGCCTTCGCGCTCGAACAGCATAGAAATCCCCTGGCCGCCGCCGATGCACATGCTGACCAGACCAGTGCGTGCGCCGCTGCGCGCCATTTCATACATCAGTTTGACCGGCAGAATCGCACCGCTGGCGCCTACCGGGTGGCCGAGGGCGATCGCGCCGCCGTTGACGTTAACGCGGGCCGGGTCGAGACGCAGATCGTTCATCACCGCCAGCGCCTGAGCGGCGAAGGCCTCGTTGAGTTCAATTAAATCAATGGACTGCACATCTATATTGAGACGGTCCATCAGGCGTCGGGTAGCGGGAGAGGGACCAAACCCCATAATCTCCGCTCCGCAGCCGGCGACCGCCCAGCCGCGAATGCGCATGCGCGGGGTTAAGCCGCGTTTTTCCGCCTGCTGGCGGGTCATCATCACCAGCGCCGCCGCGCCGTCGTTAATGCCCGATGAGTTGGCCGCCGTCACCACGCCGTCGGCTTTAAACGCCGGACGCAGCGTGGCGAGCTTTTCACGCGGGGTGTCGCGCGGGTGTTCATCGGTCGCAAACAGGCGGGTCGCTTTTTTGCCGTCCGGCACCTCAAGGGCCAGGATCTGCTCGCGAAAGCGACCCTCCGCGATCGCCTTCAGCGCCTTCTGCTGGCTCGACCAGGCGAAATCGTCCATCGCTTCGCGGGTAATACCGAAGCGTTGCGCGACGTTTTCCGCGGTGATGCCGTTGTGATAAGGGCCTTCCGGCCAGGTGAGAATGGAGATCAGGCCATCTTCCAGCTCGCCATTGCCCATGCGATAGCCATCGCGCGCTTTACGCAGGTAGTAGGGCAGCTGGGTCATATTTTCAGTGCCGCAGGCGACGACCACCTCGGCCTGGCCGCTTTGCAGCTGCATCATGCCGTCCGCCAGGGCCTGAAGTCCGGAGCCGCACTGGCGGTTAACGGAATAGGCGGTGCTCTCCTGCGGGATCCCCGCGCGCAGCTGACAGATGCGGGCGATAAAACCGCTTTCGGCGATTTGCCCGACGTTGCCGACGATCGTTTCGTCGATATCCTGCGGCGCAATCCCGGCGCGGGCGATCGCTTCGCGAATGACGGCGGCCCCAAGGTCATGCTGATGGGTATGTTTAAGACTGCCGTTAAACGTGCCAATAGCGGTACGGACGCCGCTGACAATCACAATATCATTAGCCTGGGTCATTGTTTTTCTCCTTACAGCACCATGCCGCCGCCGACGTTAATCACTTCACCATTGATATAGCGCGCGCCATCGGACGCCAGAAACGCCACGCACTCGCCGACGTCTTTCGCCTCGCCGGCATAACCCGCGGAGATTTTACTGATCATGATTTGCCAGACGTTTTCCGGTACGCCGCGCGTCATGTCGGTATCGATAAAGCCCGGGCAGATGGCATTCACCGTGACACCTTTTTTCGCCAGTTCGCGGCAGGCGGTTTTGGTCATTCCCACCACGCCGGCTTTTGACGCCGAATAGTTGGTTTGCCCGACGTTGCCAAGCCAGCTGGCGGAAGCGATATTGATAATGCGGCCCGCACCGCGCTCGCGCATGCGGATAGCGGCCTGCTGCATACAGAGGAAAGTGCCTTTCAGGTTAATGTCGATAACCGTGTCCCAGTCCGCTTCCGTTAATTTGTGCAGCATGGCGTCGCGGTTGATTCCGGCGTTATTCACCAGAATGTCTACCGGGCCAAACGCCTCTTCGGCCTGGGAAAACAGGGCTTCGACCTGCGTTTTTTCAGCGATATTGCAGCTGATAAACAGCGCCTGTGCGCCCGATTCGCGCAGGGAAGCGGCGGCGGCTTCGCCGTGTGCATCACGATCGGCGATAATCACTCGCGCGCCTTCCCGCGCAAGCACCTGGGCAATGCCAAAGCCGATACCGCGTGCGGCGCCGGTGACAATGGCGGTTTTACTGGCAAGTTTCATAGCAACGTTCCTTATGAGTCAGAGGATGAATTCCGGGACAGATGTTCCGCGAGACCGCAGGGCGGCGGGGCGAACAATCGGCTATCCATAACCTGAAGATCCGCGGCGATCGCCGGATGAAAATCCATATGCGCCAGGATGTCGCGCTCAAGATCGATACCGGGGGCGATTTCCGTCAGCACCGGTCCTTCCGGGCGCAGTTCGAAAACCGCCCGTTCGGTGACGTAATGCATGGTTTGTCCTTTGGCGCGGGCCAGTTCGCCGTTGTAAGAAATCTGGTTTACCCCGGCGACGAATTTACGCACTTCGCCTTCGCGGCGGATATGCAGCGCCCCGTGTTCACAGGCGATCTCCAGCCCTTTGGCGGTAAAAGAGGAGCAGAACACGACGTGGCGGGCATTCTGGGTGATATCGATAAAACCGCCCGCGCCGGGGCAGGATGCGCCGAGCCGTGTGGCATTGACGTGCCCGTGCGGGTCAATCTCGCCGGCGCCCATAAAGGTGATGTCGACCCCTGCGCCGTTGTAGTAGAGCATTTGATCCTGGTGGCTAATCATCGCGCTCAGATTACGGCCGATACCGAAATCCACGCCACCCGCCTGCTGCCCGCCGTAGATCCCTGACTCGACGGTGATGGTGACCTGCTCCCCGAGCTGTTCCTCGTGAATGATGGCGCCAATCACGTCATTGGGAATACCGGTGCCGAGATTGATGACGCAGCCGGGGGTCAGATAGCGGCAAGCAATCCGCCCGATAAGCTTGCGCAGGTCCAGCGGCAGCGGCGCATTCTGCGCGGCGGGCAGCTGGATATCGCCGCACAGCGCTGGGTCGAAGGCCCAGCTTGAAGTCTGGCGGTGATCCGTCTGCGGCTCTTCGCATACCACGATGGCGTCGATCAGGTTGCCGGGAACAGTGATGCTTTTCGGATGCAGCGAGCCTTTCGCTACGCGATATTTCACCTGCGCCAGCACCTTCGCCCCGTAGCGTCTGGCGGCGAGAACGGCGTGCAGGACTTCCAGCTTCATCACCTCTTCATCGGTCGTGAGGTTACCGTCTTCATCAGCATGGGTGCCGCGCACAATGACCACGTCCAGAGGAAGGGCCGGATAAAACAGATATTCGTCGCCGCGAAACGTGACGTGCTCGATCAGATTGGGTCGTTCGCGGGTGCGGGCGTTCATCCTTCCGCCCTCTATGCGCGGATCGACAAAGGTACCGAGACCGACGGGAGAAAGCCGCCCCGGCAGTCCGGCGGCCATCGCGCTATAGAGATGAACGATCTGCCCCTGCGGCAGGCACCAGGCTTCCACTTCGTTGTTGTTGATCATCGCCATCCAGCGCGGCGCCAGGCCCCAGTGCGAACCGATAAGGCGGGTCACCATACCCGGATGGGCAAAGTGCTGGATACCGCGCTGGCGATCGCTTTGCCCCGCGGCATGCAGTAGCGTCAGGTCACGCGGTTCGCCCGCGGTCAGAAAGCGCGCTTCGATGGCGCTTAAAATGGACTCCGCCGCGCCGATAAGCGTCATCCCGACGGTGCAGACGGTGTCGCCGCTGGCGACCCACCGCGCCGCCTCATGGGCGTCGATAAATTTGCTGCTCACTTTTTATCCTCCGTTGATAGCGTGATGATGGATTCTGCGAGACGCTTTTTGAGCTGCTGTTTGCTCACTTTGCCGTTGTGGGTACGCGGTAAAGCACGGGTGAAAATAATGCGCGCCGGTAGCTTAAAACGGGCGATTTTGACCTTGAGCCAGTCGAGGATCTCTTCGCTGGTCAGGTGATGCTGGCCATCCGGCACGATAAACGCCACGGGCTCTTCGCCGTAGACCGGGCTGGGGGTCGGGATGACGGCAACTTCCCGTACTCCCCGATAGGTAGAGAGAATGTTTTCCAGCTCCAGTGAGTAAATTTTCTCGCCGCCGCGATTGATCATGTCCTTGCTGCGGTCTTTGATGTACAGCCAGCCTTCGTCGTCGAGATAGCCCAGATCGCCGGTACAAAACCAGCCCTGCGCATCGCAGCTCGGGCGTCGCTCGCTGTGCTGCCAGTATTCGCGGATCACCACATCGCCTTTTAGCCAGATATGGCCGATTTGTCCGGCGGGGAGGGGCTGCTGGCGATCGTTGCGGATGGTAATGGCGAGACCCGGGATCGCCTGACCTGAACTGCCGCATTTATCGCTGCCCCAGACGTCGCCCGGAAAAATCGTCGCAGGCGAGGTCGTTTCGGTGAGGCCGTAGATTGGCTGAATCGCGGTATGCGGGAACAGGGTTTTTAACTCCTTGATCAGTCCATCGCTCAGGTGGCCAGCGCCGCAGGCAATCGTGCGCAATGCCGGAAAATCGCTGGGATGGTTGACGCTCTGCTCACGCGCAGCCTGGCAAAGAAGGATAAAAATGGTGGGCGAGCCGTGCAGAAAGGTAATGTTCTGCTCGCGCAGGGTGGTGATCACCTGCGGGGCGTTGAACCGATGCTGCAGCCAGATGCTCGCGCCGAGGCTAATAAACAGCGCCAGCAGCGCCGACAGGCCGGTGATGTGATAGATAGGCACCGCCAGGATGGTGCTATCCGCGGCGGTGAGATTCAGTTTTTGCGTATAGGCGTCAATCGCGCAGAGCAGGTTATTGTGGGTGATAATCGCCCCTTTAGGCTCTCCGGTGGTGCCGGAGGTGAACATCATCACCGCCGTATCGTCGCGGTTAACCGGGACCGGCGGGCGGGTCAGCGGTTCGGGAAGGCAGAGCGCCTGCCATTCGCTGAGAGAAACCGCACGCGCGTCAGGGGTGTTTTTCAGCCAGTCCTGTACTGTCGCATCGAACAGGACAACCCGGGGAGCGATATGGCCTACCAGCGCCTCGCTTTCGGCCTGCTTAAGCTTGGTGCTGAAAGGCACCACTTCGATGCCCAAACCCAGCGCGGCAAAAAGGACTTCGCAAAAAGCGGGGTGATTGCCCCAGGCCAGCAGAATACGGTCGCCTTTGCGCAGCGACCAGCCGCGATCAAGCTGCGCCATCGCCCGCTGTACCCGCAGATGAAAATCGCGGTACAGATAGCGCCGATCCTCAAACGCCAGCGCCAGGGCATCCGGGCTGCGGGCGGCGCTGTGGCTCAGGGCCTGGTACAGATTCTGGAAGTCGGCGGAGGTGCTGTTCATGTGTCTCTCCTGATATCGCGTATTGAGTAGGAGTAGTCTGGGGAAATTCAGGAGAGGAAATTGCCGAATGGCTCACAATAGAAAATCAACAAAACAGAAGCAATTTTGTAACATTGCACAATGGGCAGGAGAGACCGGGTGGGGGAGAGATATCCGCGAATCAAACCGACGTGAATAAAGCCAGAGGACGTATCTTTTAGACCCGTGTTAACCGGGCCTAAAAGAGTGAAGGGGTCAGCCCTGCCGCTTAGCGTTTACAGGCATCGAACTCGAGCCGTTCGCCATCGGGGCCGCGAATAAGCAGGAAGCGCACGTTGTCTTCTTCTATCGGCCCTTCATCGAGCTGATAACCGAGCGCCGCCAGCCGCGCCGCCAGCGCGCCGTTGAAGGCATCGCCCGCACCGGTAGTGTCTCGGGGGTGAGAAGGAAAGCAGGGAATAGGGGATTTCACCCCATGCTCGCTCAGCAGGGCGCCGCTGGCGCCGAGAGTGATAATGACGTTGCGCGCGCCCTGAGCATGCAACACGTCGGCGGCCTCAGCCGCGGCCGTCAGACTGTCAACCCGGCGTCCGGTCATTAACCCGGCCTCCGTGGCGTTCGGTGTAAGTAAATCCACTTTGCGTAGAAGGGCGTGCTCAACGGGCTGCCAGGGCGCGGGATTGAGCATCACCAGGGCCCCGGCTTGTTTGCCGGCGTCTATGACCTGTTCAATAGCAGAAAGATTGTTCTCCAGCTGAACCAGAACCACATCCGCGCAGCCGATAGCGGGAATGCAGCCGGCGATTTCATCATCGGTCACCGTCATATTCGCGCCGGGATCGACGGCAATCATGTTTTCGGCATCGTTACCGGCGACATAAATCAGCGCATTGCCGGTGGGGATCTCTTCGGCGACCAGCAGCGTCACAGCATTGAAGCCCACGCCTTTCAGATGACGGCGGGCAAAATGGCCGAAGGTGTCATTGCCAATCTTGCCGATATAGTGGACATTTGCTCCCGCTTTTAGCGCGGCGGTGGCCTGGTTCGCCCCTTTACCTCCGGCGCTGGTCATACTTCCGCAGGCCACTAACGACTCACCTGGTACCGGAAAGTGATCCACCCTGGCGACCATGTCGAAATTGAATGAACCAAAAACACAGACTTTTCCTGACATCATTCGCTCCTCTATACCAGCTCGGGGGAGTGCAGCGCGGCGGACAGTTCGCGGGACATGGTTTCCCAGGCCAGCTCGAGCGGCATATCAGCGCGGAATAAACCGCTGCTGCCCATCACCAATATCTGCGCCCCGGCGCCCAGCAGCGCGCGGTAGGTGTTGCGGTTACAGGAGCCATCGACTTCCAGCAAGAAGCGGAGGCTGCCGGTCTCTTTGAGCTGATGAAGCTGCGTAATTTTGGCGAGCATTTCAGGAATAAACGGCTGACCGGCATAGCCTGGGTCGACGGTCATCACCGTCACCTTATCGAGCAGATGCAGATAGTGCTGGATGCTCTCAACCGGTGTGGCGGGATTGAGCACCATTCCCACCTCTTTCCCCGCCTGACGAAGCATATTGATAACCCGGAACGCTTCGCGGCAGATGGTCTCCGGATGCAGTGAGAAGGCGTCTGCGCCGGCGTCTAACAGCGCCGGTATAAACGAAGCGGGCGCTTCGACCATCAGATGGACATCGATAGGAAGCGAGGTGTAGGGACGGATCTGCGCCACAAAGCTGGCCGACAACGCCAGATTTTTGACATAGTGGCCGTCCATGATGTCGACATGCAGCCTGTCGGCTTTGCTGTTTAGAAAGCGCAGCTGTTCCGTCAGCTTCATCATGTCCATACACATCAGCGAGGGAGAAAGGTAATAACGCATAAGGCCTCATTTATTCCGGTGGTGGCTGAATTCAGGCAAAGTCTGGCCCTGCCGCGGTAAGCAGCGTTTCGACATTGCGCGTATTAACCGTCACGTCATGACGGCGTACTCAGGCGATTTGCAGGCTGACGTTATGCCAGGTCATCTCTTTTTCCAGCAGCGGATCGACAAACCTTTCAGTCACCAGACAGTCCAGCTCGCCCAGTCCGCCGATACGCGCGACGCCTGTTCGCCCCAGCTTGCTGCCGTCGACCAAAGCCACAGTCTGACGGGCGGCCAGCAGCATCTGTTTCAGCAGGGCGGCGTGGGCTTGCGTACCCGCATACAAGCCGCTATCGCGCTCCAGCCCCTGGCAGGAGAAAAAGAGCGTATCAATGGCATATTCGCGTAGCGTTCGTGAGGCGGTTTCCCCGAAGAACGACTCTTCGGTCGGGGAGAAATCGCCCCCCAGCCCGACGAGATGCAACGAGCGTCGGCTCATCAGAGTTTGTAAGATGCGAATGGAGGGCGTAATCACCGTCAACGCCATCTCCGGCATCTGCCGGGCCAAAAACCAGCTGGTGCTACTCCCGTCCAGGACAATGGTCTGTCCCGGTTGGAGAAACTGCAGTGCTTTACGGGCCACGCGCATTTTGCCTTCGCTGTGCAGCAGCGTTCTGTGCTGAAAGCTTCCCTGGCTATCTTCAACTGGCAGGGCGGATGCCGCCGCCCGGGTCGCCGGCAGCGGATTTTCCGCCGCCAGCGCTCCACCGTGGCTTCGGGTTAAGATCCCTTTGCGTTCCAGCTCGCTCAGATCGCGGCGAATCGTTTCCCTGGAGACCCGAGTCGCTTGCGCAATCTCATTCACCCGCATGACGCCGTGTTGGCCCAGCAGTTCAACAATCAAACGATGACGTTCCAGCGGCAACATAGCTCTCTCCTGAAGTACATAATCAGATTACCTTTCCCTTGCGCAGAGCGTTGAGACCTCGGGAATGTCCCACGAAGGCAAGCTATCCGCAGCCGAACACTGTGATAGCGCACGCATTTCGCTTCACTTCCGTCAGCGGTTTGCGCTATTTCGCCCGTGATTCAGGCATAAACAAAAACAAACAAAAATAAATGCAAGATTGCTTTTGCGCCCATTTATGCCCGATTACGCCTGCTCTGCAAGGTTAACGCTTATTTCCTGCTGCTAATTAAAAACAAATAAAAATAAAAAAATGCTAATTTGATCACGTTATTTTCATTTAATGCGTTTTTAAATGGATTTAAGCCAAATATCAGCATTAAATGAAAGCAATTAAAAACAAAGGACAGGATAAGACCATGAATGAAACAACCCGTCGTTTTGCACGTTTAGTTGATCTGAGCGCAGTTCAGGCCACCAGTACCGAAGCGGATGTTCGCGCCTGCGCCGAGCTGGCTGCCAGATACAACATTATTTCCGTCCACGTACTGCCTTGCTGGACGCGCTTTCTCAGTACGTTGCTGCCGCAGCAGGGTACGGGAGAGGTGATGATTGGCGGTCCGGTCGGCTTTCCCGGCGGTGGGCATACCACCGATACCAAGGTTCAGGAAGTGCGGCAGCTGATTGCCGACGGCGCTCGGGAAGTGGATATGGTCGTGAATATCGGCAAAGTGCTCTCCGGCGATTATGACTATGTGCGCGAAGATTTGCGCCGCGTGGTGGAAGCCGCCGCCCCGGTACCGGCCAAAGTGATCCTTGAAACGCACTATCTTAATGAGGAGCAGATTCGTCGCGTGTGCGAAATTGCCGTAGAGGTGGGGATGAAGTGGGTCAAAACCTCTACCGGCTGGGCGCCCACCGGCGCCACGGTGGAAAAAGTCAGCATCATCGCCGACCAGCTTAAAGGCCGAATCGATATCAAAGGCGCCGGGGGCATTCGCGATCTGGCCACGGTGCGTGCGCTGTACCAGCTTGGCGTGCGCCGCTTTGGCATGAGCCATGGCGCGGTAACCAAGGTGCTGGCTGAACTGGAGCAGCACCCGGAACGTTTTCCCGAGCTGAACGCCGATTAAACTGAGAGACCGCGGGCCTGGTGGCCCGCCTTAAGACGTCACCGGAGTTAGTGATGAAAGATAAAATACTCACGATTGATGTTGGCACTGGCAGTACCCGCGCCGCTATTGTGCGCATTGACGGCGCGATGATCGGCTTTGCGCAAAGAGAGTATGAGCAAACCACGCCGCGTGCAGGTTGGTCAGAACAGGCCCCGTCTTTATGGTGGCAGGCCGCCTGCGACTGTATACGCGAGGTGCTTTACCGCTATCCTGAAACGGCAGCGCAAATTGCGGTTATTGGTGCTTGCGGACAGATGCATGGCACCGTCCTTCTGGACGACCGTGGCGAGCTGGTGGAGGATAGGGCGTTGCTGTGGAATGATAAGCGCAGCCAGCCGCAAGTTGACGCCTTTAACGCGCGCGAAGGTTGGGAAAAGTGGCTGGCACATTTGAATAATCCGCCTGCGGCAGCATGGCCCGCTTTCAAGTTAGCCTGGTGGCGCGAAAATCATCCGGATCGCTGGTCGCAGCTCGCCAAAGTATTAATGCCGAAGGACTATATTAATTTCATGCTGACCGGTGCCATGGCGACCGATTATAGCGAAGCGTCGTGCTATTTCCTGATGGACAGCGAAACCCGTAGCTGGTCTTCGCAAGCCTGCGAAACGTTTGGTCTGCGGGTCGATCAGCTCCCGGAGCTTAAACTTTCCAGCGACATAATCGGCCAGGTGACGCAGCGCGCAGCCGACCTGACGGGCCTGCCGGCGGGTATCCCGGTGGTTGCCGGGACGTCGGATATGGCGGCCTCTCTGCTGGGCTCGGGTGTGTATGAACCGGGGATGGCGTCCGATTCGACCGGCACGTCGACGCTGATGACGGTGGTGTCGCCGCGGCCGTTACACCATCCGCTGGTTAATAATCTTCATCTTGCCAACGCGGCCTGGGGCGGATTTACGATCCTCGACGCCGGCGGCGATGCCGTTCGCTGGGCGCGGCTGGCACTTGCCGATAACCAGATTACGCATCCACAGCTTTTACAGGAAGCGGCGGCGGTGCCGGCGGGGGCAGAAGGGCTGCTGTTTCTTCCCTATCTGACGGGAGAACGTCTGGCCGAACACACGAACTCGCGGGCACAGTTTTTTGGCCTGCAGCGCAAGCATCGCCGCGGTCATTTATTCCGCGCAGTTCTGGAAGGGGTGGCCTTTGCATCCTGGCGCAATCTTCGGCAGCTGCAGAAGTGCGGGCAGTATCCGCAACAAATGATCGCTTCCGGCGGCGGCGCGCGCAGCTCGCTGTGGCTTGAAATCAAAGCCTCGGCGTACAATCTGCCGATATTATCTACGCGTAATCAGGAGAATGGCGTCACCGGATGCGGTATTATCGCCGGGGTTGGCGTAGGGTTGTACGCCGATTTTGCCAGCGGCGTGCGGCAAACGGTGCAGTTCGACAAACTGATCTCACCGGATCCCCTTCTGCGGGATTATTACCACGCCTGCTGCGAGCTTTTTGATACGCTGTACCGGCAATCCGCTGCCTTATACGACAGGCTGGATGCGCTCAGCGTAGGACCCGACTGATACGCAAAGGTAAGCCAGCGCCGCGACGCGCGTAACGAGCTGTAAAAAAGAGAGAGGCAGAATGTTTGCAGAAGAAAGACAGGAGAAGTTACTCGGTATTCTCAGGGAAAAACGCAAAGTTGCTGTTTCTGAGATGTGTGACGTCTTTAATGTATCTGGCGCTACCATTCGTGCCGATCTCCGCCAGCTGGAAGAGGAGGGGTTGCTGACCCGAACGCATGGCGGAGCCGTTCTTCGTACCCGAGCGAGCTTCGAACAAGCATCGGACGCCCGCGAAATTGTCAATCTCAGCGCGAAAGAACGGATCGGCCAGCGCGCGGCGGCGCTGGTTGAGGATGGCGATATAATCGTGCTGGATACCGGTAGCACGACGCTACATATCGCGCGCAATATTCGTGACAGACAGAACGTCACGGTGGTTACCAATGATTACCAAATCGCCCGGGAGCTTGAGGCCAGTCCCTCGATTCAAACGATTCTGCTCGGGGGGATCGTTAAGAAGGGATACCACTGCGTGGTGGCGATCAACGGACGTTCCATTCTCGACACGCTAAACGTCGATAAAGCATTTATGGGCACCAATTCGCTGTCGCTGAAACACGGCGCCTGCGTGGCCGATATCATGCTGGCAGAAACGAAACGAGGCATGGTGGAACACGCCAGTCAGGTGATTATTGTCTGCGACTACAGCAAGCTGAATAACACCTCGCTTGCCCAATTTACCGCCGCAGATCGAATTGACACGGTGGTGGTGGATCGTCTGCCTGATGATGTTCAGGCGTATCGTAATGCCGGCATTCAGGTGATCTCGCTGGATGAAGAGGAGTATCTTTAGCGCGCTGCTGTGACGTTGTCACTAACCAGCGCGTCGTAAAATCCCGTCCATCAGGGCGGGGTAAAGTTTTGGGTATTAGACTCACGTGCCGGGGGGATATCGAAGACCAGGCATGGTACAGGCGGTCCAGAATTGATTAAAGCTTACCCGCTGACTTTCTCAGTTCAGTAATATCCCTCTTGGGCGATTCCCCGAACATCCGCGTATATTCCCGGCTGAAATGGGACAGGCTTTCGTAACCGACCGCATAGGCTGCTGTGGTGACATCGTAATGTTCATTCAGCATCAGTCGCCTGGCTTCATTGAGGCGCAGCCATTTCTGATACCGTAGCGGGCTCATCCCCGCAAGCTGCCTGAAATGGTGGTGGAAAGAGGGCGTGCTCAACTTCAGCTGGCGGTTCTGTTTATGGTCGCGATGGCACTCGCCATTTGAGTGCGGAAAACGAAGCTGGCATCTTTTTGATAATCACGTCTGTGGCTGATCAAGCCCGGTTGATACACACTGCAGGCGGCGCGCTATCAAATGAGCATTTCATCTGGCATCCCGTGACGCGTTCGGTCAGAAAATGCAACAGCAGTAAGATATGCCGGACAGTACAAGCAGCAGGTGTGGCTGAATGAATTTCCCTGGCTTTTACTGTAGGAGAACAGGCTGTAGTGGGCGAAGTGATTGTTAAAAGCCATGCTTGATTTATCACCTCGAACATTTTGCCTTATAGCGCAGCATTCACGTGCATGAAAGGAATGACGGTCATAGTGTTGATGTGGGAAGAGGCAGCTATCAAAGATGACGTTATTGAGTACGACATTGCATTTAACATAATATACATTATGCGCACTAATGTTATAGTACGTTACATCGGCGCATCTTCTATGGAAGCCTGGCGCTTTGCAAAAATGCAGCATACCGCTGAGCGTAACGGCTGGACCCGATTTATCACGATGCAACCGCAATACAACCTGCTTTACCGGGAAGAAGAGCGCGAGATGCTGCCCCTGTGTGAAGACCAGGGCGTTGGGGTGATCCCCTGGAGTCCGATGGCACGCGGCAGGCTCACGCGCGACTGGAGTGTCACGTCCCGACGAACGCAAAACGATGCCTTTGCGTTAAAAATGTATGAGAACGCAGCCCTTCTGGATAAGCCCGTGATTGATGTTGTTGCCAGCATTGCCGAAAAGCACGCGGTGCCAAGAGCTCATGTTGCAATTGCCTGGCTGTTATCAAAAACGGTCATCACAGCACCGATCATTGGCGCAACGAAACCAGAACATCTTTCCACGGCTATCAGCGCGCTGGACTTTTCACTTAGCGATGCCGAAATCACGGAACTGGAAGCTCGCTATCTGCCGCACCCCGTTGACGGGATCATTCCCCCGCTTCCGGATACGCCGCCTTCCCTCACGCCGCCTTCAGCGATCCAGAACTATTAACACCCTGCCCTGGCCCGGCGTTGCCGGGTCTCCCAGACCACTCATTCCCGGTCACTGATGTGAAAAGGGAAACGGTGCCGGCGCGAATGCGCCCGATCGAAAAATCATCGCTCCACCAGGTTCGGTCCCGCTGTTAGCGACAATAAACAACTCGCGATGCCCGGGGCGGGTCGCCAGGCTTGTCGATTTAAGGTTACGGCCTTTGTCGCGGTCAGGCAGCACAATTTGCCCAATAGGCAGTCCGTTGCGCAAGCGCCGCATCGATTTCGCGTAGCTCGCTGTCCGTCAACCGGACTTGCGGTGCGCCGCTGTTTTCTATCAGGTGCGGATATTGCGTCGTACCCGGGATTGGGACAATCCAGGGCCGCTGCGCCATTACCCAGGCCAGCGCGAACTGAACCGGAGTGGTGTTTTTGCGACGGGCCCACGACTGCGCAAATTCAAGCAGCACCATGTTTTTGGCCAGGGCATCGGGCTGGAAGCGTGGCAGGTTATGCCGCCGATCGGTGCTGTCGAACCGCTGGCTTGGATTGACTGCTCCGGCAAGGAAGCTGCGGGCAGTCGGGCAGTAAGGTACGAAACCGATACCCAGCTCTTCGAGCGTTGGAAATATCCGCGTCTCTGGTTCCCGCCACCACATGGCATACTCACTCTGCACCGCAGTCACAGGGAGTACCGCATGTGCGCGGCGAATTGTCCTGGCACTCGCTTCCGACAGTCCCCAGTTTTTCAACCCTACTGGATCAACGCCTTCACGGTTTCCGCCACATCCTCGATCGGCACATTCGGATCGGGGCGATGCTGATAGAGAAGATCGATGTGGTCCGTTTTCTGACGCTTTAGCGAGCCTTCTACGGCGCGGCGGATATGGTCAGGATGGCTGTTAAGGGAAGTGGGCTTCCCCTCCTCCACGCCGAAGCCGAACTTGGTGGCAATCACCACACGATCGCGAACAGGGGCCAGTGCTTCCCCGACAAATTCTTCACTGAGATGGGGGCCGTAGACCTCGGCAGTATCAAAGAACGTGATACCTTGTTCGAAGGCTGCCCGGATAAGCGAAACCATGGCTTTACGATCGCGCGGACCTCCGCCGTAATAACCCACCATCGGCAGGCACCCGAGTCCCATGCTGGACACCTCCAGCGAGCCGAGTTTACGCGTGGTTAAGGTTTCCTGCTGGACCGGAACAGCTTCCGAAGGGGCGTTAGGCGTGTCCTGACCAGCCGGTTTCGCCATCACGGCGCCGCTCCTGCCAAGGGTGGTTGCGGCCAACGCCAGACCGGCTCCGGCGATCAGAAAATTGCGCCGGTCCCGGGAAGCGGGTACGGCAGCAGAAGGCTGGTCATGGATCATCTTGCTCATAAACTGGAACTCCCTTTAACGCAGAAAGGATTCATTAATTTGGTCATTACCAGGCATAAGCCTGGGGCGCTTCTCCCCCGGGGCCGGGCCAGATTTCGTCGAGACAGCTCATGGTGTCGTCTGATAGCGTGATTGTCGTTGCGTGAAGCGCTTGCTGGAGTTGTTCGACCGTACGAGGCCCAATCAGTGGAGCGGTAACGACAGGATTCTGCAGGAGCCAGGCCAGCGCCACATCGGAAGGGGATTCGCCGAGGTCATCACATAATCCTTCATAGGCTTCCAGCTGCGGACGATAATCTTCAATTTGGCGGGCAAACGCGGGCCTGGCACGGCGCCCGCTTGCCATCTTTTTCAGTACGCCGCCAAGCAGCCCTCCGGCAAGCGGGCTCCAGGGGATCAACCCCAGGCCAAAATGGCGGCATGCGGGAATGACCTCCAGCTCAATGGTGCGGGCTGTCAGATTATAAAAACTTTGCTCGGCGACCAGGCCCAGGAAATGACGGGCCGTGGCGACTGACTGCGCAGTCGCAATGTCCCAGCCCGCGAAATTGCTGCTACCGATATAAAGAACCTTTCCCTGCTGAACAAGCAGTTCCATGGCCTGCCAGATCTCTTCCCACGGCGTATGACGATCGATGTGATGCATCTGATAGACGTCAATATGGTCGGTCTTAAGCCGTCGCAAACTGTCCTCGCAGGCTTTGCGAATATGGTAAGCAGAAAGCCGGCGATCGTTCGGGCCCGGTCCCATAGGCTGATAGACTTTTGTCGCCAGAACGATGCGTTCACGGCGGCCACCCTGCTGAAGCCAGCGACCAATAATTTCCTCGGACAGCCCCGAGCCTTGCTGGATATCGGGAGATTGTTCAGTGCCATACACGTCTGCTGTATCAATGAAATTGATACCCGCCTCAAGCGCCTCATCCAGAATGCGGGCGCTGGTCTTTTCGTCGGTGACGTCACCAAAATTCATGGTTCCGAGACAAAGGCGGCTGACTTTCAGGCCGGTGCGGCCAAGATGCGTATAGTTCATAAACGGCTCCGTTAGATGAGTGTTCCGCCCTGGCCTACCAGCCAGAGCGCATGATTTTCAAGAATAACGAAGCACAACGTGTACAGTGAGTGGACGTGCATGAATGGACTTGTGAAAAAAATTCAGCAATGGATTAGCCCTAATCGGTCTAAGGTGTATATCATTTCTTCATCAACGCATTCGGGTTTTAACGCCGCATAAGGAAAACTATTCTGTATGCAAATAAGCAGAGCTGATGTTGCCGATCTTATTTATTTCATGGCGATTGCACGTCATCGCAGCTTCAGCCGTGCGGCAATTGAATTAGGCGTCAGTGCATCAGCGCTGAGTCATGCCCTGAAGGGACTGGAAACCCGGCTCGGAGTTCGCCTGCTTAATTGCACGACCAAGAGCGTCACCCCTACGGCAGCTGGTGAGGAACTGGTTCCGTCTGTTCTTCAGCCTTTCGACACCATAGAAGGCGCGCTTGAATCGCTTAACCGGTATCGCAATACCCCTACCGGACGTATCCGCATCAATGCAGCCGTTGAAGCGGCAAATCTTTTGCTTGCGCCGGTCATGCCCGCTTTTATGGATCGCTATCCCGATATTGAAATCGATATTGTGGCCAGCAACCGTATGGTTGACGTGACTGATGCGGGCTTCGATGCCGGCATCCGCTATGGTGGCACCGTCCCGGAGGACATGGTTGCCCGGCGTTTATCTGCCGATATTCGCTGGGTTATCGCGGCCTCCCCTGATTACCTGGAACGCTACGGAACGCCTGAACATCCGGATGATTTATTACACCATCGCTGCATCAGCAATCGTCTCGGTGACGATCGGGTTTATCGCTGGGAACTTGCGCGAGACGGCGAAACATACCAAATGACAGTGCCAGGCTCAGTGACGGTCAATCATGCCGAAACGGGTCTGGTGGCCGTATTGGGCGGGGCTGGCCTGATGTATTTTCCGGAACCTCTTGTTGCACCCTATGTCAAGGATGGACGGCTCCGTCTGGTGCTTACGGAATGGTCCCCACTGGAGGAAGGTTTTCATATCTATTATTCAAGCCGCCGGCAATTGCCGACCGGGCTTCGCCTTCTGATTGAGTTCATACAGGAGGCCAGGCCGCTGGGGTTGTGAAATAGTGCCTCCATACTGAACGATGCGTTATCGGCTTTATCGCCCCGTCGCTTATTCAGAATGCTCAGTTGCAGGAAGCCGCAGGACTCGGCTATGTCCCTAATCTGCAGGCACGTAATCTGGCGTCGGTCCATTCCGATCTTATTCTCGCCTTCGTTCCCACCTTCTCTTCGCCGGGTTTTTTGCCGGTCTCTGAAGCGCTGCAAAAAGTGCTGACCGAACGCGGATATACCATGATGTTTATGGAATCCGGGCATGACGGTCAAAGTGAACAAAAGACGTTTGAAAAAATGCTCGCCTATAACCCGGCGGCCATTATTCAGTTCAATATCGATACCATTGAGAGCTGCACCCAGTTGCTGGCCAACGTGGATGTTCCTATTCTGGAAATTGGCGCGCTAAATACCCACCCTGTGGGTATGTGCATCGGCGTGGATTACGGTAAGGCCGTAAAACAGATCGTGACTCATCTGGCCGACGCCTCATTAAAAAACATCGCACTGCTCTGTACCCCGGCTAATAACACATTGTTTCGCCAGTTGCTGAGCGGTTGGAATACGGCGATGCTCGCTCTGAACCGCTCCCCGCACCGGGTGGTAACCACGCATTTGCCATCCACCATCGCCACAGGCGTCAATATATTCATGGATATGATGATTACCTGGGGCGATCTGGATGCGTTAATTTGCACGTCGGATGAAATGGCCTGTGGATGTATGATGGCCTGCCACAGTGCCGGCATCAAGGTGCCCAATACCGTAGCCATTGCGAGTTTAGGCGGAGGAGTGTTATCGACGGTCTGTTCCCCTGCCCTGACAACCGTTGAGTTTCCCTGGCATGACATTGGGGTGAAAGCCGGTAAAGCCCTTCTCGAACTGCTTAACGATAAGCCTGGTGAAAAGTTCATTGAAATTCCGTCAGTGCTCAAAGTCCGGGCCAGTACCGCGGCATGAACTTAGTATAGGGCGATAAGGCTTCCCCTATCTAGTATCTGTGTGTGGTAGCCAGGCTTTCTACCAGGAAGAATGTCTCTCTGCGAGAGTCCATACAATAAATGCCCAGCTCATAAAGCAAAAAATAGTCGGGACAGTAGCGTTTTTTCGCTACTAAGCGGGTAAACCGCCAGCCTCATTTCCCGTTTATCTTGCCAGCCGCCCCAGGCGGTGATTTCGTAGCCTCGACCCGCCTGGGCGGCTTTGCACTGAAGTCCGTCTAGCGCCAGTCCAGGGTATACGATGTCTCCTAAGCCAGTTAGCAGGCAAAGCGCACCGCAATAATTCATTTGCACCGCCCTGGTGCCGCACATTCACCATGCCGCCCCCCGTCAGACATACCCTCATTACATTAACCACTTGAATATAAAAACTTATTTTATATGGCACGTTTAATGCTCTTCGCTTGTATACCGCAATGTGGACAAGAACGTATGCCATATGGCCACAACAGGTCGCCAGTCTGCGGTCGCAACCTTCCCCTTTCTGTGAGGCATCCAGGGTGGATGCGTTTCACGGAAGCCTGCTTACTGAAAACGGAGAACAACATGACGACACTCAGTGAACCGTTGGTTACCCCGAAATATGGCAAATGGCGCCAGCTGGTGCTGGGTTTGATCTGTATGGCCGCCATTTCCAGTCCGCAATATGTCTGGACGCTGTTGACAAAACCCCTGGCCGCTAAACTGGGCGTGGGTTTGCCAGAATTGCAGGTGACCTTCTCCCTGCTGATCATCCTGCAGACCTTCTTTTCCCCTTTTCAGGGGCGGTTAGTGGAAAAATTTGGCCCACGGCGGCTGATCGCTATTGGCACGGTGATGGCGGGAATGAGCTGGGTGCTTTCCGCGCAGGTGAATGGCCTGGCAACGCTCTGGCTGGTTTATGGCTGCATGGGCGGCCTCGGGACCGGGATCGTCTACATCGGCGTTGTCGGCCTGATGGTCAAATGGTTCCCACAGCAGCGGGGATTTGCCGCCGGCGCGGTGGCGGCGGGCTACGGGATGGGGGCCATCATAACCACCTTCCCCATCTCCCTGTCGCTGACCACTAACGGCCTTGAACACACGATGGCGACTTTCGGGATCCTTTTCGCCCTCGTCGGCTTCCTCGCCAGTCAGGGGCTGAAGCTGCCGCCGCCCGCTGTCTCCCAGCCCGTCAGTCAGACGGTGGCGCAGAGCAGCAGATCGTTTACTTCCCGGGAAATGCTGCGCCAGCCGCTGTTCTGGCTGATGTTCGCCATGATGGCGATGATGTCGACTTCCGGGCTGATGGTCACTTCGCAGATGGCGGTGTTCGCCGAGGATTTCGGCATTAGCCAGGCGGTGGTGTTTGGCATGCGCTGCCGTTGGCGTTAACGATAGACCGCTTCACCAACGGATTGACCCGGCCGCTGTTTGGCTTTATTTCCGACCGCTTCGGCCGCGAGCAAACCATGTTTATCGCCTTTGCGCTGGAAGGCGTGGCGATGATGCTCTGGCTGGCGTGCCGGGAAGATCCGCTGCTGTTTGTCCTGCTCTCCGGGGTGGTGTTCTTTGGCTGGGGGGAGATCTTCTCTCTCTTCCCGTCGACACTCACCGATACGTTCGGCAGCGAGCATGCCGCCAGCAACTATGGCTGGCTGTATATTTCGCAGGGCATCGGGTCAATCTTTGGCGGTCCGCTGGCGGCACTGCTCTATCAGCACACTCACGGCTGGCATGTGGTCTTCAGCTGCGCGATTGGCCTTGATTTTGTCACCGCCGCCCTCGCGCTGTGGGTGCTAAAACCGTGGCGCGCGCGCTTTATCCGCCAGCATAGCTAATCGTCCGCCGGGCAGAAGTGACGGCTCGCCCGTCACTTCACTGATATTCGCTACGCAACAGCGCATACAGGTACTCATCGCCCCACTCGCCTTTAAAAAAGATATTCTGCCGGTAATGCGCCTCGCGACGAAAGCCCAGCCCTTCCAGGAGTTTGATCGCGCCGGTATTGCGGGTGTCTACCACCGCTGTCAGCCGGTGGTGGGCTAACTGTTCAAAGAGTAAGGCCATCACCGCCCGCATGGCTTCCCGGGCATACCCCTGATGCTGATACGCAGGGGAAAAGGTCATCCCCAGCTCGGCTTGTCTGCCGTGATCTAAGAAGTGGATCCCCACATCTCCCGCCAGCGCACCGTTGGCCTGAATCTCTACGGCAAGCTGGAACCAGCTCTCATCCTCAGCAAAGGCCTGCGAACGCTGTTGTTCATAGAAGGCTGTCGCCTCTGTCATGCCGTAGTGGGTCCAGCTCTGAAAGCGGGCCACCTCCGGCAGATTGCGATAATGGCTGAAAGACGGCAGATCTTCCGTTCTGAACCGGCGCAGCAGCAGCCGGGGCGTGGTCAGGGGTAATTTCATCTCTTCTCTTCTTCTTAATGAGACGGGCAATGGCGGGGCCATCTTAACCTGCGCAGCCTCAACCCAGCCATCGCACTTCCTTGTCAATTTAATATAAAGTTAAATTTCGATATTAAAATTTCACAAACCGATAAAACATTACAATAACAAATACGAAAAACAGGGGAACAAGCCAGAGAGGCGTCTCTGGAAAAAAGAGCCCTTGCGCCACGGCGAAGAGGATGGTCAGTACAGCAGGGCCATAAGATGAAATTAACGACCTGAATATTCTTCGCAGCAATCTTTTAATAAGATTCATCATAGTTATCGGATCATCCTGGTAATGATGTCTGTAATACCCTCATTCGATGCCTGTCCTGCTGTAACCGTCTCAGACTTCAGAAATAATGCCTATCAGAAAGTACATCATTCACAGCTTATGTGTATAAAGGTCCGAATAATACGCCGGTTCAGAAACATAAGGACATGACTTGTGTATGTCTACGCAATCTTGTTTTTATTGGGGGAACCGACGCCGCATAAACCGCGGCTGATTTACTTTTTGCCCGTCTGGCGGCAAGATCCGGCATAATGCACCGCTGTCGCAGGACGGCCGTGTCACCGGCAATCGTGACAGCGAACCATTCGACAGGAAAACGCATGAAGCCAAAACAAGCGGACATTCTCCGCCACGCCAGCACGCTTTTTAATCGCGAAGGATATCAGTCGCCCAGCATCGAGCGGATTGCTGAACATGCTGGCATCTCCAAAATGACCTTCTACCGCTATTACGCCGATAAAGAGGCGCTCATTCTGGCTATCCTCAAGCAGAAAGAGAGCGAATTTATGCAGGATTTGGCGCAGATCACCGCGGATAAAGCCAGCGCGCGGGAAAAGCTGTTTGCCGTGTTCGACTATTATCATCGCTGGTTTACCTGCGAAACGTTCCACGGCTGCATGTTTACCCGCGCGCTGTTTGAATATGGCGCGTCATCGCCGGCGATCCGGGAGCAGTGTTCCCGCTTCAAGTCGCTCCTCTGGCAGTTCTTCCGCGATATTCTCCTGCTGGTGTTAAAACCAGAGCCTGCCGAGCGGGTCGCCATGATGATGGTGATGCTCATCGATGGCGCTATCGCCGCCCAGCAGGCCGAGTCCGCCGAATGTCGGGAGATCCCGCCGGGGATGACCGCCTGGAGCGCGGCCAAAGCGCTTATTTACTCAGAAGGCGGTACGCTGTGAGATGATAAGCTGCCGCCCAGCGACTGCAGGGCCGCCAGCAGACCATCATAGTAATCGTTGCAGGTTTGCAGACGCAGCGCGGCGCCAAAGAAGACCTCCTCCATAGCCGCCGGATGTTTTTTGCCAATCGGCACAATCACATTGTTCAGCCAGCCATCCGCATGACCGATGTCGACCGTGATATGTTCGGCATAGTAATGCACGTCGCGCTCGGAAAGCCCAATCCGCCGACAGCCCGCCACCAGTTTTTCATACTGCGGCGGGTCGAGCAGCTCGGTCATGGCCATCACGCCCAGTGATTTGTAGTAATGCTGACGGTTTACGCCGCCCAGCATAAAGGCGTTATACCCGGCCAGCCCCTGCCACTCGTACAAATGGGCAAAATGATTGTCCGGTAAGGCGATATTTCGCCGCTTCAGTAAATCCTTATACAGATTAACGTGGGTGATCTCGGTGCTGCCCTGGCCTATCTCATCCCACAGATTTTGCGCAATCTCAGCGCGGGTTTCCGGCAGCGAGCCCACCAGCCCCATCGCCACCAGATCGAAGAAAAGCAGATTGAGGGCGCTGTCGCTTTTGAAGAAATAGTCGATTTGCGCCGCAGAGGCCTCGCTGGCAAGGAAATCGAACAGCGGATGATGAGACGCCGGGTGCTGCTGGCATAAGGCGCGCAGTTCGTCGACGATATTGCCGGCGTTAAGCATTGGTCTCTGGTGGTGGAAGCGTTTGCTTTCCGCCCGCAGCCACTCAGACTCGATGTAATTTCTGATCCCGGAAAGCAGCGGATGAAACTGATTGGCAGCCGCTGGCGAGAGCGGGTCGGCAAGCCAGGACTGATAAAGAATGAACAGCGCGTGGTGCGCACGCTTTTTGGCCTGTGGATCGTCAGCGGAGAAGGCGCGGATGCAGGTATTCTCAGTGAGATGCCAGGCTCTGTCGGCCACCAGCGGGTTGGCCGTCAGCTTCAGCGACAGCGCGTTGCTGTGCAGAAGCTGGTCAATTAACTCATCCAGCGCCAGCCTGGCCATCACCGCGGTCTGGTCGCTTCCAATCACCCCATTATCTGTGTTACGCATGATTTATCCCTGTGAAATACATGGCTACTATACGGTATAGTACCGTCCATAATGCGGCAACGTAAATTTCACACGTGTTGTCAATTTACTGTTTATTAAAGAATTTAAATGAATACAATAAAAACCACTAAAATATTATTGATATTATAAAAACAATAACATTACCATTCAGTACAGTGACAAACGACACAAGGAATCATCATGCCTTATCTGTTACTGACGCTGGCGGCTCTGTTCTGGGGCGGGAATTATGTTGTCGGGCACGTGCTGGTGCAGGGCGTGGATCCGATCCTGATGACCGAAGCGCGCTGGGCGCTGACGGCGCTGCTGCTGGGCCTGCTCTACCGACGGCAAATCGCCGGCAGTCGCCACCTGCTGCGGGCAAACGCGCCAGCGGTGGTGGTGCTAACCCTCTGCGGCCAGGTCAGTTTCCCGCTCACGCTCTATATTGGCCTGCAAACCACCTCCGCGCTCAACGCCGCCATCTATATGTCCGCCACGCCGAGCATGGTACTGTTGATTAACCGACTATTTTTCCGCGATCCGGTATCAGGGCGTAACTGGCTCGGAGTGGCTTTTAGCACCCTCGGCGTGATGATCCTCTTATTTCAGGGAAATCCGCTGCACGCCGCCTCTCTGCACACCTTTGCCATCGGCGACCTGTGGGCGATGGGGTCGGCGCTGAGCTGGGCGCTCTACTGTTCGCTGTTACGTCTGAAGGACCGCCGAATCCCGGCGAATGGCTTTGTCGCCGTCAGCTCGCTGCTCGGCGCCCTGATCCTGGTGCCAATCGTCATCTTCTGGCTGATGCGCCACCCGGCGCAGGACTGGGCAGCCTGGCGCGAGCCGTTTTTCCTCAGCGGCCTGGCGTATCTGGTAATTTTCCCATCGTGGCTGGCATACCTGTTCTGGAACAAAGGTATCGCCACCATTGGCGCCACGCGGGGCGAAATTTACACCCACATCATCCCCCTCTCCGGCGGGGTGTTGAGCATCCTGTTCCTGCATACCCAGCCGCATGCCTGGCATCTGTTTAGCGCGCTGTTCATCATGGTGGGGATTGGGATCTGCTCGCTGGAGAAACGCCAGGCGGCGTCTATTCGTCTGCGTGACTAATGTATGCGACCGGGCGCCTGGCCACGCCCGGTCACAAAAGTTAACGGCTGGTGGAGAGCGGCTGGTGATGTCCCGCTCCTGCGGATTGGATCACCCGGCCTTCGCGACCAAAAAAGGTCAGGACGGTAATGACAATCGCCACCGTCCCGGCCACCAGGGCCATTGCCAGGCCGTAGTTATGCCCATGATGCTGGGCGATTGATGCCTGGAGAGTGGCATTCACCGAAGCCAGCAAATTACCCAGCTGGTAGACGAAGCCGGGCAGCACCGCCCGGGTGTTGGCCGGGACCAGTTCATTGAGCCAGGTGGGGATCACCCCCCAGGCCCCCTGGACCATAAACTGCATCAGGAACGCCCCCGCCCCCAGCGCCAGCGAGCCGCTGGCGAAAGCCCACAGTGGAATGACCGGCAGCGCCAGCAGGGCGGCGATCATAATCGCTTTGCGTCGGCCAATCTTCTCCGACAGCGAACCGAAGAACACTCCACCAATGATCGAGGCGATGTTATAGCAGACCGCGATGATGCTGACCGTTTTA
The DNA here is from genome assembly GCF_000742135.1 of Klebsiella pneumoniae. Taxonomy (GTDB): domain Bacteria; phylum Pseudomonadota; class Gammaproteobacteria; order Enterobacterales; family Enterobacteriaceae; genus Klebsiella; species Klebsiella pneumoniae. The sequence goes on from NZ_KN046818.1 coordinate 2,355,768, forward strand.
GGCTCGAAGCCGTGCTGAACTTTCAAAAAGACCGGGTAAAGATCCTGCGTCCCGTGAGAGAAGAAGTTGAAAGCCGCCATCAGCACCACCAGGTACAGGCACAGCTTCCAGTGGCTACGCAGTACCGGCAGCAGGGCCGTACTCTCTTTATTCTGCCTGGCCGCCTGCCAAACCGGAGACTCCTCGACGCAGAAATAGATAAACGGCAGCAGCAGCACCGGCGCGGCGCCAATGACAAACATCCCGCGCCAGCCGAGTTGTTCAAACAGCAGCCCATAGGCGACGGCCGCCAGCAAATAGCCGAAGGGGTATCCCGCCTGGAACAGGCCGGACATCAGGCCGCGCGAGCGGTCGGGGATCGTCTCCATCGCCAGCGAAGAGGCCACGCCCCAGATCCCGCCCATCGCCACGCCGTACAGCACCCGCAGCAGGAAAAACAGCATCAACGACGGCGCGGCGGCGGAGAGCAGCTCAAAAGCCGAGAAGAACACAATGTTGAGCATCAGGATTGGTTTGCGACCAAACTTCTCCGCCGCCCTGCCGAAAATTAGCGCGCCGACGGGCCGCACGGCCAGAGTCAGCAGAATCGCCAGGGTGACCTCCTCAAGGTCGACATGAAACGAGTGGGCGATATCGCTCAGTAAAAAAACTAACAGGAAAAAGTCGAAAGCATCGAGCGTCCAGCTTAAAAAACTGGCTATCGCCGCATTACGCTGTCGTGAGGTCCAGCCGTGCATCTTGTCATCCCTATCCCGACGGCATTGCCGGGAGTGTGCGCGGCGTCCAGCAGAGCGAGCTGGGGTTACCGCTTGTGTAAATTGTTTGTATAGAAAGTTGCTCTTTTGTTAATTACACCCCTTTTACGACAATCGGCAAGTTTATTAGCATGCTAATTTGTTTCAAATTGCGTGTTCCCCTCACCGGTTCGGTAATTTTCGACCAGAATTAAAACTAGGTTCGCTTAAGCGAAGCGTCATCAATGCCGCATCTGCCCACAGGAAGGGAGAGAATCATGAAGAGAATTGCCATCGTCGGCGTGGGGCCGACGGGGATTTACACCTTTTATGAACTGGTGAAGCGCGGTGAGCCGCTGGCCATCACCCTGTTTGAAAAAGAGGCGCAGGCCGAGGTGGGTATGCCCTACAGTGACGATAATACCGCGGCGCAAATGCTGGCCAATATTGCCAGCATTGAGATCCCCCCCCATCGACCTGACCTACCTGCAATGGCTGCAGCAGCAAAGCGATGACTGGCTGGCGGCGCGCGGGCTTGAACGGCACGCCCTGCATGAGCGCCAGTTTCTGCCGCGGGTGATCCTCGGCGAATACTATCGCGACCGTTTTCTTTACCTCGTTGAGCGGGCCCGGGACGTCGGCTTTGTGATTAGCGTTTGTGAATCCTGTGAAGTCACGGATATTGCGGTTCAGTCCACCGGGATCGCCATCCACACCGATAGTGCAGCAGACCCGGTAATCGTCGACCTGGTGGCGATTGCCACCGGCCATCTGTGGCCTGAAGAAGAGCGCGCCAGCCGACAGTACTTCCCCAGCCCGTGGACCGGCCTGATGGAGGCCCGCATTGCCCCCTGCCGGGTGGGGATCCTTGGGACTTCATTAAGCGCGATTGATGCCGCCGTGGCGGTAGTGGCCCGCCACGGCGTTTTCCATACCGAGGACGACAAAACGACCCATTTTTCCCTCCATCCAGGCAGCGAAGCGCTGGAGATCACCCTGATGTCACGCCACGGCGTGCTGCCGGAGGCCGATTTTTACTGCCCGATCCCGTGGGAGCCGCTGGAGATTGCCACTCCCGCCGCCCTCGAAGCGGCCATTGCGGAGGGTAGCGACGCTCTGTTAGATCGGATTTTTGAGCTGATCGTTAAAGAGCTGGAATATGCTGCCCCCGACTGGAGCGAGGCGATCGGGCTTCGTCAGCTGACGCCTGACAGTATCGCCGACGCCTGGTTTGCCGACCGCCTCACCCATGACCCCTTTCAGTGGGCGCAGCGCAATCTGCAGGAGGTGGAGCGCAATAAGCGCGAACACCACACGGTGCCCTGGCGCTATGCCATTCTGCGCCTGCATGAGGCGATTGAAACCTTGGTGCCGCAGTTCAACGACGCGGACAGCCGTCGCTTCCGCCAGGGCCTCGCCCGGGTATTTATCGATAACTACGCCGCCATTCCGCCGGAGTCCATACGTCGGCTGCTGGCCCTGCACCGGGCTGGCATTCTGCGGATCCTGACGCTGGGCGAAGATTATGAGCTGCAGCGGGAGCCTGACCGGACGCTGATTGTTCATCATCGTCAGCGCTGCGAATTCGATGTCTTTATCGATGCCCGCGGACAAAAAGCGCTGAAAACCCGGGATCTGCCCTTCCCTTCACTGCGCCAGCAGCTGCTGGCCTGCGGCGACGACATTCCGGACGTCGGTGATGACTACACGCTGCAGGCGCCGGAGACAGTGCGCGGCCGGGTCGCCTTCGGCGCCCTTCCCTGGCTGATGCACGATCGCCCCTTTGTGCAGGGGCTGACGGCCAGCGCCGAGATTGGCAGCGCAATGGCCCGCGCCGTGTCGCAGCAGGCCGCCGGCCGACGGCGCCGTCTCTGGTATATCGAATAGCGGAGCGCTTAAGCGCAATATCCGAATACTGGGGGGGTGAACAGGCGTGCTATAAACAGCAACTGTCCGTCCCCTGCACGACCACGTTTAACATTTACGAGGTATTCATGAGTCATCTTTTTAGCGCGACGCGAATTGGTCAACTCACCCTTGATAACCGTATCGTTATCGCCCCGATGTGTCAGTACTCCGCCGACGAGGGTAAGGCGACCTCCTGGCACCGGATCCATCTTGGCCAACTGGCTTTCTCCGGCGCCGGCCTGTTAATTCTGGAAGCCACGGCGGTAGATCCTGCGGGGCGTATCTCCCCGGGGGATCTGGGGCTGTGGGATGATGAAACCGAAAACGCCCTGCGCGGCGTAGTCGAAGATATTCGGGCCTGGTCGCCGATCCGTCTGGGGATCCAGCTGGGTCATGCCGGACGCAAGGCATCCTGCGCCGCCCCGTGGCAGGGAGGCCATCAGCTGGCGCTCAACGATGGTGGCTGGCAGACCGTCGCCCCTTCCGCCGTGGCGTTTCACGATGGCGATCGCGCCCCCGCTGAACTGAGCCATGCCGATATGGCGCGCATCAAAGCGGCCTTCGTCGCCAGCGCGCTGCGCGCCCAGCGGCTGGGCTTTGAGCTGATTGAACTGCACGCCGCCCACGGCTATCTGCTGCACCAGTTTCTCTCGCCGCTCAGCAACCAGCGCCGCGACGAGTACGGCGGTTCGCTGGAGAACCGAATGCGCTATCCGCTGGAAGTCTTTAAGGCGATCCGCGAGGCAGTGGGCAACACCATGGCGGTGGGCGTCAGGCTGTCGGCTACCGACTGGGTCGAAGGCGGCTGGGACTGCGAGCAGTCCATTAAGTTTAGCCAGCAGCTGGAAACGCTGGGCAGTGACTATATTCACGTCTCCAGCGGCGGTTTGTCGCCGCAGCAGGCGATCACCGTTGGGCCGGGATACCAGTTGCCTTTCGCCCGCGATATTCGCCAGCAGGTAGCCATCCCGGTGATTGGCGTGGGGCTGATCACCGACCCGCAGCAGGCGGAAGCGGCGCTGGAGAATGGCGATGCCGACCTGATCGCCCTCGCCCGCGCGGTACTCTACGATCCGCACTGGCCGTGGCACGCAGCGGCCAGCCTTGGCGCCCAGGTCCGTGTGCCGTCGCAGTATTTGCGCTCGGAGCCGCACGGCCTGAAAGGCACCCTGCTGCCAAACCGTTGAACCCACGGCGGGCATAAAAAAGGGGTATCGTAAGATACCCCTGAGCAGGATGTTATTGCGGTCCATGTGCCGGGCGGCGACGACGCCTTGCCCGGCCTACAAAAGGGTGATACCCGGTCATTGCGCAGCCAACCCGCCCCCTGCGTAGGCCCGCGCAAGCGCAGCGCCGCCGGGCAATCTATCAGGCTCCGCTCCCTATATTTCCGGGCGGCGGGTCAGGCAAACACCGCGAGTTACTGCTGTGCGGCGGGCGGCGCGGCGTTCTGTTTATCCTTCGCGATACTGTCCTGGATGGCTTTGGTTTTGCTCGCCGCTTCAGCCGAGAGCTGATTGGCGTCACCGATGGCGTTGTCTTTGATCTGACCCGCCTCTTTGACTATGCGGTCACTTTCCTGCTTTGCGTTCTGCTTCACCGCATCGGCCTGGGCTTTCGCCTGCTGGGCGATGGCGTCCGCCTTCTTGTCCGCCTCGGCCTTGATGGCGCTGGCCTGATCCTTCAGGCGATCGGCCTCGGCGTCAGCCTGGCTTTTCAGCGTATCGATTTGCTTATCCGCATCCTGTTTAATTGCCTGCGCTTTATCCGCCGCGGCATCCTTCATCTGCTCCGCATTATCTTTAGCCTTATCCAGTTTGTTATCAACTGTCGACGCATCGTCGCAGCCAAACAGGGTCAGGCACAGGGCGGAAGCGAGTAGTGTTTTATTCCAGAGTTTCATCAGCATTCCCTTACAGGTTAAGTCGTTATCCAGCTTTGTGATTCGTTGCATTAATAGCATTCACATTTTATATATAAACGCTCAGCCGATAGAGTCAAGGCGACAGCGCCGATTGTCAGTCCAGGGTCGCTACCAGCCCCTGCAGCCAGTCGGCAAAGACCCGAACCTTATGCGAGAGATGCCGGTGCGGATAGAGCAGCGACAACGGTCGACGCGGCGCCGGAAAGTCCGGCAAAACTTCCACCAGTTGCCCGCTGTCGATATAAGGTTGCAAAAAGAAACGCATCCCCTGCAGCATCCCCAGCCCCGCCAGCCCGGCAGCAGTAAAGACTTCAGAGTTGTCCAGCACCAGTTTACCGGGAATGGCGATCTGCCTGATGCCCTCCGGGGTCTGGAATCGCCAGGGCATAATCTGCCGGCTGCTGCTGTTCACCCAGTTCACCGCCAGATGCGACTGCAGGTCCTCCAGCGTCGCGGGCGCCCCATAGCGCGCCAGATAGCCCGGACTGGCGCAGGTGGTTAACGCCACCTCCCCCAGTGAACGCGCCACATAGTCGCCATCCTCAAGATCCCCCACCCGCAGCAGGCAATCCAGACCATCGCGCAGCATATCCCGGCGTACGTCGGAGCTGCTGAGGACAATCTCCACCTCCGGATGGGCCTGATAAAAATCCGGCAGATGCGGGATCACCAGCAGCCGGGCAAAGGCGATCGGCATATCAACGCGCAGCTGACCGCGGATCGGCCGGTCCGGCGCGAACGACTCCAGCAGATCGTCGGCCTGGGAGAGCAACGGTTTGCTGCGACGATAAAACTCTTCCCCCTCCGGCGTAAGATACAGACGTCGGGTGGTGCGCTGCAGCAGCCGGACCCCGCTCTCCTGCTCCAGCTGCTGCAGTGCTTTGGTCACCGCCGGTCGGTGGATCTGCAAATTTTCCGCCGCCTGGGCAAAGCTGCCGGCATCGACGATTTCAATAAAAATTTTAATATTTTCAAACAGATTCATTTGCATGATGGCCCGCCTCCCACCTCTTCATCAGTTCACATTATTACTAATTTAATAATAGTGATGAAAGTTTTTGCTCATTTTTTAAAACAATAAAGACGCCTACACTGCCCTCATTGCCGCATCGCTGGGGCGAACAAATTTATAACTTATTAACATACAAGGAAAAATAGCATGCAACCTAACCGCGTCGCCCGCATTCTGGGTATTGAAAAACCGGTGGTCCAGGGGCCCCTCTCCTGGCTAACCGATGCTCGTCTGGTGGCGGCCGTCGGCAACGCCGGTGGGCTTGGCGTGCTGGGCCCGAACGCCGGACTGACGGCGACAACCGCCGTCTCCACCCCGGAGGCCACCGCCGAGAAAATGCGCGAAGAGATCCGCAAAACCAAACAGCTGACGGAGAAACCCTTTGGCGTCAACCTGATCCCGACGGCGGAAAATGACATCTGGACGCCGGCGATCCTCCCGGTGATCAAAGAGGAAGGGGTTAAGGTGGTGGTCTACACCGGCTACGGCGACGGTTCGTTAAAACCGGCGCTGTTCGACGAACTGAAAGCCGCCGGGATCACCATTATCTATCGTGACATCAACCCGACGCCGGAGAACAGCCGCCGCGCGGAGCAGGCCGGAGCGGATATTATTGTCGCCACCGGCTTTGACGAAGGCGGCACGCTGCCGGGCACCGCCCTCGGGACCTTCACCATCGTCCCGCTGATCGTTGACGCGGTACAGCGGGTTCCGGTGATGGCCGCCGGAGGGATCACCGACGCCCGGGGCGCGCGCGCCGTTCATGCCCTGGGGGCGGAGGGCGTCTTCGCCGGTTCGGTATTTATCAGCACCATCGAAAGCCGGGTTCCCGACTCGGTGAAAGCGAAAATTGTGGCCGCCAACGGTCTGGATCTGCGCCTGTTCCGTACCCTGCCGGACTACTACCGCGCGCTGCCCGGCAAACTGAGCGACACACTGGTAGCCATGGACCGGGCCGGCGCCTCAAAAGCCGAGCTGGCCCAGGCGATGGGCGGGCTGCGCGGGATGCGGCTGGGCATGCTGGAGGGGAATACTGATGAGGGATATATCTCGGTGGGCGCGGGGATCGGCAACATCCATGCCATCACCTCCGTCGCCGAGGTGGTCAACCAGCTGGCGGTATGAAGCCGCCAGCTGGGGCACGGTAACCGCCGCGATCAGGCGTCAGCCACCTTCTCTACCGCCCGGGAGAACGCGTCGATAGCCAGCCCGACGTCGGCGGCGGTGACCGACTCCGCCGGGTGATGGCTGACGCCCCCCAGGCAACGCACAAACAGCATGGCCGATGGCCAGCGCTCGGCGATGGCGATGGCGTCATGCCCTGCGCCGCTCGGCAGCGTCAGCGAACGGCCCTGCACCGCCACCACCGCCTCGCTCAGCACCGCCTGCAGGTGACTGTCGCAGGCGGTGGCGGCGATGCGATAATACTCCTCGGCGGCGAAACTCAGCTGGCGGCGCCCGGCAATGGCCTGCGCCTGCCCCAGCAGTTCCTCCAGCAGCGCCGTCAGCGGCGCATCCTGCGGGCCGCGAATATCCAGCGTCAGCTGCACCTCGCCCGGTATCACGTTTACCGCGCCCGGCGCACAGCGCAGGGTGCCGACCGTCGCCACCAGGTTACCGCCGTGCTGCCGGGTCAGGTTTTCCACCTGCATCATCCATTCCGCCGCCGCGGCGAGGGCGTCCTTGCGATGAAGCATCGGCACCGTGCCGGCATGGCCAGCTTCGCCGGTAAAGCGGCAGTTCAGCCGTCTGGCGCCATTAATCGCCTCCACCACGCCGAGCGCCAGCCCCGCCTGCTCCAGGCACGGCCCCTGCTCGATATGCAGTTCCAGATAGGCGGCGATATCCCGCGGGTGACGGGCCGCGTGGGCGATCCGCGCCGGATCGAGTCCGGCATTCACCAGCGCCTGGGCGACGCTCACCCCGTCGGAATCGCACTGTGACAGCCAGCTTTCAGGCCAGGTGCCGGTGACGCCGCGACTGCCGAGCAGGGTGATGCCAAAGCGGGTGCCCTCTTCATCGCCAAAGCCGACGATCTCGATTGCCTTCGCCAGCCGTCGCCCCTGCTGGTGCAGACGCTGGACCACCTCAATCGCCGCCAGCACGCCGAGCATGCCGTCGTAGCGTCCGGCGTTGCGCACGGTGTCAAGATGAGAGCCCAGCAGCACCGCCGGCGCCCCCTCCTGTTGTCCTTCATAACGTCCGCAGATGTTGCCGACGCTGTCCTGCCACACCATCATGCCGGCAGCCTGCATCCACTGCCCCACCAGCTGGTTGGCCTGCAGATGCTCGGGCGACAGATAGACCCGGGTCAGGGCATCGGCGGTTTCGCTGAGGGCGGCCAGCCGATCGGCACGCGCCATCACCCGGCTGGCGGCCGCCTCTCTCTCCGCCTGCTGGCGGACGGTGTCACTCATAGGGTGGCCTCGGTGCGGTAGTGATCCCAGGCCGCCTGCATCGCCGCGCCCTGGGTGGTGGTGAACCTGAGGTAGTTCAGGACCGCTTCCAGCGCGCTGAGCGTCTGCATCACGCAGTCTTTACGCGCGTTATAGCCCATGGTGCCAATGCGCCAGACTTTACCGTGCAGCGGACCAAACGAGGTGCCAATTTCAATGCCGAAATCTTCCAGCATCAGTTTGCGTACCTGATCGCCGTTGACCCCGTTGGGGATCACCACCCCCAGCACGTTATTCATTTTGTGCCGCAGGTCGCCAAAGGTCTCGAGCCCCATCGCCTGGATGCCCTTCAGCAGTGCATCGCCGTGCAGTTTGTGGCGGGCGATGCCGTTGTCGAGTCCCTCCTGGAGGATCAGGCGCGCGCACTCCCGGGCGGCGAACAGCGCCGAGGTCGCTTCGGTATGGTGGTTAAGGCGCTCCGGCCCCCAGTAATCCATCACCATGCCGAGATCGAAATAGTTGGAGTAGATCATCTCGTCGACGCCATCGTGATGGGCATCGGTGCGGATCCCCTGCTCAATGCAGCGGCGGCGGCGGATGACCTCTTCCATCCGCGGGCTGAGGGTGATGGGCGAGGTGCCGGAAGGACCGCCCAGGCACTTCTGCATCCCGGCGGACACGGCGTCCAGCTGCCAGGCGTCGGTTTCCAGCGGGTTACCGCCGAGCGACGCGGTGGCGTCGGTATAGAACAGCACATCGTGACGACGGCAAATCTCTCCCAGCTCCGCCAGCGGCTGCAGCATGGTGGTGGAGGTATCGCCCTGCACGGTGAGCAGCAGGCGCGGCCGCACGCGCTTGATCGCATCCTCAACCTGATCCGGCGTAAAGACCTCACCCCACGGCACCTCGATGGTGTGCACCTCTGCCCGGCAGCGACGCGCGATCTCGCACAGCAGATGACCAAACCGGCCGAACACCGGCACCAGCACCTTGTCACCGGGACGGATCGCCGACAACAGAATCGCTTCGATCCCGGCGCGCGAGGTGCCGTCGACCAACATCGTCCAGCGATTTTCGGTGCGAAACACGCCGCGGTAGAGCGCCATGACTTCATTCATGTAGTGGGTCATCGCCGGATCGTACTGGCCAACCAGCTGGCTCGACATGGCGCGCAGCACGCGCGGGTCGGCATTGATCGGCCCCGGCCCCATCAGCAGGCGCTGCGGCGGGTTAATTTGCGAAAACTGAGTGATATCCATCTGCCATTCCTTACGTTAGTTAAGACCGCGCACCGAGGAGATAAACTGTTTCAGTTCGCTGGTCTGCGGGCTGGCGAACAGCGTTTTGCTGTCGCCCTGCTCCCAGACGCGTACCTGATGCATAAACACCACGCGGTCGCCCACTTCGCGGGCAAAATTCATTTCATGGGTGACGAGGATCAGCGTCATACCTTCCGCCGCCAGTTGCTCCAGCACCTTCAGCACTTCACCCACCAGTTCCGGGTCGAGCGCCGAGGTGATTTCGTCACAGAGTAAAACTTTCGGCGACATGGCCAGCGCCCGGGCAATGGCCACGCGCTGCTGTTGGCCGCCGGAGAGATTGGCCGGATAGTAATCCAGACGGTCGCCAAGACCGACCTTCTCCAGCATCCGCTGCGCCAGCTCCCGGCATTCGGCCTGGGACTTCTTCAGTACCCGCCGCGGAGCCAGCATGACGTTCTCCAGCGCCGTCATGTGCGGGAACAGGTTAAAGTTCTGGAACACCATGCCGATGGAGCGGCTGATCTCCCGGGCCTGGGAATCGCGGTTGGTGATGGTCATGCCCCCGAGCTTGATGCTTCCCTCCTGGTAGCCCTCCAGACCATTGATACAGCGCAGCAGGGCGCTTTTACCCGAGCCGCTGCGGCCGATGATCGAGATCACTTCCCCCATGTCGATATCCAGATCGACGCCCTTCAGCACATGGTTGTCGCCGTAGTACTTCTGCATCTGATTAATGGTGATGAGAGGCATTGAATTTGTTCTCCAGATAGCGGCTGTAGCGGGACAGCGGATAGCACAGAATGAAATAGCCCAGCGCCACAAGGGCAAACACTTTAAACGGCTGATAAGTGACGTTGGTCAGCATCGTCCCTGCCTTGGTCAGCTCCACAAAGCCGATAATCGATGCCAGCGCCGTGCCTTTGATCACCTGTACTGCGAACCCGACGGTCGGCGCGATGGCAATGCGCAGCGCTTGCGGCGCCACCACCCGGTACAGGGTCTGGCCGAAGCTCAGCCCGAGACAGCGCGAGGCTTCCCACTGGCCTTTCGGCAGCGCGCGAATGCTGCCGAACCAGATATCCAGCAGAAAGGCGCTGGTGTAGAGCGTCAGGGCGACCGAGGCGGCGGACCACGCCGAGACGTCGACGCCGAACAGCGCCACGCCAAAGAATGCCAGAAACAGCTGCATCAGCAGCGGCGTGCCCTGGAACAGCTCAATATACCCGCGGATCAGCCGTTTCACCTGGCGTCCGCCGGTGAGGCGCAGCAGCAGTAACGGTAAGGTCACCAGCGCCCCGCCGGTGAACGCGACCAGCGACAGCAGCACCGTCCAGCGACCGGCCAGCAGCAGGTTGCGGATAATGTCCCAGTCGGTAAAAGTGGTCATCAGGCCTGTACCCCCAGCCATTTACGCCCCGCCGCCATCAGCAGCTGGCGCATCGCTATCGATAACGCTAAGTAGATCCCGGTGGCTACCAGATAGACCTCAAAGCTCAAAAATGTCCGCGACTGGATCAGGTTGGCGGCGAAGGTCAGCTCCTCATAGGAGACCTGGGACACCACTGACGAGCCGAGCATCACGATGATGCACTGGCTGACCAGCGCCGGATAAATCCGCTGCAGCGCCGGGGGCAATACGACGCGAACGAAGGTTTGCGTCCGGCTGAGCCCGAGCACGCGACCGGCTTCCCACTGGCCCTTCGGCGTCACCTGGATGCCGGCGCGGACGATCTCGGTGCTATAGGCGCCGAGGTTGACCACCATCGCCAGCAGCGCCGCTTCACCGGCGGTCATCTTCAGTCCGAGGTTCGGTAAACCAAAGACGATAAAAAAGAGCTGCACCACAAACGGCGTATTACGGATGATTTCCACATATCCGCCCCATACCCGGCTGAGCATTCCCGGGCGACCGCTGCGGATCGCCGCCCCGAGGATGCCGATCGCCAGTCCGCCGATCGTCGCCAGCACCGTCAACTGCACCGTCACCCACAGGCCGGCCAGCAGCTCCGGCCAGTGCGGCCAGAGCTCAGAGAAATGAAGTTGCTCCGTCATCCCCAGACCTTACGCGCCGAGGCTGGCAGGCAGTGGCGCTTTCAGCCACTTCTCAGACAGACCGTTGAGGGTGCCGTCCTTAATGCCCTGCTCAATGAGGGTATCCACTTTCGCCTTCAGCGCCGGTTCGTTCTTTTTCAGACCGATAAAGCACGGCGAGTCCTTCAGCATAAAGCTCGGGACCGGCGCTTTGTCGGCGTTCTGCCGGGAGATAGCCGCCACCACCAGGTTTCCGGTGGCGACATACTGCACCTGACCGGACAGGTAAGCCGACAGCGTAGTGTTATTGTCCTCGTAGCGCTTAATCTGCGCCGCCTGCGGCGCCACGCTGGTCAGCACCATATCTTCCACCGCCCCACGGGTCACGCCGATGCTTTTGCCGCTCAGCGCGGCCGCGTCCTTCAGCTCCGCCCCTTTCGGGCCAAACACCCCGAGGAAGAACGGGGCGTAGGCGCGGCTGAAGTCGATCACCTTCTCGCGCTCGGCGTTCTTGCCGAGGCTGGAGATCACCAGGTCTACCTTATCGGTCTGCAGATACGGCACGCGGTTGGCGCTGGTCACCGGGACCAGCTGCAGCTTGAGCTTCATCGATTTCGCCAGATAGCGCGCCATATCGATGTCATACCCCTGCGGCTGCAGGTCGGTACCCACCGAGCCGAACGGTGGAAAGTCCTGGGGTACGGCAATGCGGATGACGCCGCGTTTTTCAATATCCTGGAGCTGGTCAGCCTGCGCGGCAGAAACAGACGATAGGAGACAAGCGGCCCCGGCCAGCGCGATCAACAGTTTCTTCATGATGTTTACCCGTTACGTTAGCATGAAACAAAAGGTTCTTTGAATCTGTTTTTGCAACTAATGTGCCAGATACGGACGAGGCGAGGGTTGGCGAGGAATTAAAACAAAAAGTGAGAAAGGACAAGCGTTAACGGAAAAGTGTTCAGAGAGCGGCGGCGCCATCACGTGGTTTTTATTGCACCATAATAATGCACAGCACCACGCTGGCGCCCCATCAGCGTTGTTCCAGCTCGTCCAGCTGCTGGTAAAGCGTGGCGATATCGTGGATGCGCGGACGACCGCTGTCGAGCGTTTCATGGAGAAAGGCATTGGCCAGCAGATTAATCAGGCTGTTGACCGAGGCATAGCTATCGTAGGCGGAGACGCTGTCCAGCGGCGCGCAGAGCTGCCAGCGGGAGAGCGGAAACAGGCTGTGGGCCTGCGGCTCGCACATTAACAGGACCGGCACCCCGTCGCGCTGCAGCTGCTGCAGCAGCGGGCGTACTATTCGCGGCCGGCGGCGAAACGCCATCATTACCACCAGATCATCGGCGGTCAGATCGACCAGCTCTTCGCTGAGACTCTGACCCGGCTGGGGCAGCACCAGCACCTGGCCGCGGGCCTGCAGCAGCTGCTGGCGCAGATGCAGCGCCGCCGGATAGGCGTTGCGCATGCCAATCACCACAATGCGGCGGGCGGCCACCATCGCCGTCAGCGCCTCAGCGAACTGGCGGGCGTCGAGGGCGTTGACCCACTGGGTGAGGTTTGCCATCTCCTGCTTATAATGGCGCGCCAGCAGCGTGTTACCCTGCACCGCGTCGCGCTGGTCGGTGAGCGGCATCCCGCTCTGACGCAGAGTGCGCAGTTCATCGCGCATATCCTTATATTTGTCGTAACCGAGGCGCTTAAACAGCCGGCTGACGGTGGCTTTCGACACGCCGCTCAGCTGCGCCAGCTCGGCGCTGTTGTAGCTTATCAGGTCGTCAAAGTGGTCAAAGATGAAATCCGCCACCCGCTGCTCCTGCGGCGACAGCGAGGCGTATTGCCCTTTCAGTCGTTCATCGAGTTGTTGCATAGCGCCCCTGTAACTTTCGTTTCATCATCTATTCCTCATCATACTGTATCTGCTATGCCTTACACATAGCGTGCCAGTGGGAAAATTCTGGTCATCGTTTTTATCAATGAAACGAAACGTTCAGAGATGGAACAGCTTTTGCAGTGTTCTGCGGGTGATTCGTTCAGAAAGGATAATTTATGCACAGTAGCAACGTTTCGACCCACGGCATGGCGGTGGCCCCCCACCACCTCGCCAGTCAGAGCGCGCTGGCGATCCTGCGCGAGGGCGGCAGCGCCATTGAAGCGATGGTGGCTGCCGCGGCGGCCATCGCCGTCGTCTATCCCCATATGAATGGCCTCGGCGGCGATGGCTTCTGGCTGATCGTGCCGCCTGAGGGAGACCCAATCGCCATTGACGCCAGCGGGGCCGCCGGATCGCTGGCGACCCTCGAGGCCTACGCCGGACAGCGGCATATTCCCCACCGGGGACCGCAGGCCGCGCTGACCGTCGCCGGCACCGTCAGCGGCTGGGACGAGGCGCTGCGTATTTCACGGGACTTAACCGGCCGCGCGCTGCCGGTGGCCCGCCTGCTGGCCGATGCGATCGGCTATGCCGAAGACGGCATTCCGGTCACTGCCTCGCAGGCCCACGCCACCGCCAGCAAACTGGAAGAGCTGCGCCATCAGCCGGGCTTCAGCGAAACCTGGCTGGTAGCGGGCGAGGCCCCGCGGCCCGGCAGCCGCTTCCGCCAGCCCGCCCTCGCCGGTACCCTGCGCATGCTGGCCAGCGACGGTCTCGACAGTTTCTATCGCGGGCCGCTGGCCGAGCGTCTCGCGCAGGGTATGGCCGCGCTGGGGATGCCGATCACCCTCGGCGACCTGCAGGCCCACCGCGCCCGGCGTCCGGGGCCGTTGACGCTCCAGCACCAGCAGGGCACGCTGTGGAATCTTGCGCCGCCGACGCAGGGACTGGTGTCGCTGGCGATCCTTGGCATCACCGACCGCCTGAACATGGCCGATGCCGACGACGCGCAAACGGTGCACCGTATTGTCGAAGCCACCAAGCGGGCATTTGCCCTGCGCGATGCGCATATCACCGATCCACGCCATCTGGATGTGGATGTACAGGCTTTGCTCACCCCGGAAGCCCTGCAGCCGCTGGCCGACAGCATCGACAACGCCAGCGCTTCCCCCTGGGGCCGCGGCAAAGGCCCGGGCGATACCGTCTGGATGGGCGTCGTGGATGACAGCGGACTGGCAGTGTCATTTATTCAGAGTATCTATCACGAGTTCGGCAGCGGCGTGGTACTTCCGGACACCGGGATCGTCTGGCAAAACCGCGGGGCGGCCTTCAGCCTCGACCCGCAGCATCTCCTGGCGCTGGCCCCTGGCAAACAGCCATTCCACACCCTCAACCCTGCCGCCGCCCGCCTGAACGATGGCCGGGTGATGGTCTATGGCTCGATGGGCGGCGACGGTCAGCCGCAAACGCAGGCGGCGCTGTTTACCCGCTATATCCTGCAGGGGGTGCCGCTCCAGGAGAGCATCTCCCGTCCGCGCTGGCTGCTGGGCCGCACCTGGGGCCAGTCCTCCGACTCACTGAAGCTGGAGGGACGCTTTGCCCCCGCCTGTATCGCGCGCCTGCGCGAGCTGGGGCACGAAGTGGAAGTGCTGGCTGATTTCAGCGAAGCGATGGGCCACGCCGGGGCCATTGTCCGCCATCCCAACGGCCTGCTTGAAGGGGCGACCGATCCACGCAGCAACGGCGCCGCCGCCGGATACTAAGGAGCAGACTATGACCACACAGCCAGACTGGAGCGAGTATCTGACGCAGATGACTCACCTGTTGGATATGGAGCTGGATGCGCCGCGCCGTGAGGAGCTGGAGCGCCAGTTTGCCCGCATCGCCGCCATGGCGCAGCCGCTGATGGACTATCCCCTCGGGCCGCGCGAGGAGATTGCGGGGGTGTATAAAGCATGACTCTTCAACACTTTACCATTGCCGATCTCCAGCGTGCGCTGCACGATGGCGAACTGAGCGCCCGGGAGATCGCCCGCCAGACGCTGGACGATATCGCCCGCGTGAATCCGCAGATCAACGCCTGGACCGAGGTCACCGCCCAGCGCATGCTGGCGGAGGCCGACAGCATCGACGCCCTGCGCCGGGAAAAGCGCCCCTTGCCGCCGCTGGCAGGGATTCCTTACGCAGTGAAAAATCTGTTTGATGTCGCCGGGCATACCACCCTCGCCGGCGCCGAACTGCTGAGCGACCGGCCGCCGGCAGCCAGCGACAGCTGGGCGGTGCGCCAGCTGCACAGCGCCGGCGCCCTGCTCAGCGGGATGCTCAATATGGACGCCTACGCCTACGGCTTTACCACCGAAAACAGCTACTATGGCGCGACGCGCAACCCGCACGATCTGTCGCGGATCGCCGGCGGTTCTTCCGGCGGTTCGGCCGCGGCGGTGGCGGCCGGGCTGGTTCATTTCAGCCTCGGCAGCGACACCAACGGCTCGATCCGTGTCCCCGCGTCGCTGTGCGGGATCTTTGGCCTGAAACCCACTTTCGGGCGCCTGTCGCGCTCTGGCAGCCATCCGTTTGTCGCCAGTCTGGATCATATTGGTCCTTTTGCCCGCCGGGTAGCCGACCTCGCCGCGGTGTATGACGCCCTGCAGGGGCGCGACCCGGCCGATGACTTTCAGGCTGATAAAGCCAGCGAGCGCACCGGCAATCTGCTGGAACGCGGACTGGAGGGGCTGCGCTGCGCGCGGCTGGGCGGCTATTTCACCACCTGGTGCGATGACGACGCCCGGGCGGCCGTGGATCGGGTCGCCCACGCGCTGGGCGCCGACAGCGAGCTGCAGTTCGCGGATGCCGCGCTGGCCCGCTCGGCGGCCTTTATCATCAGCGCCAGCGAAGGCGGCAATCAGTACCTGACGGATCTTCGCCACTCGCCCGAGCGCTTTGAACCTCACTCCCGCGAGCGGCTGCTGGCCGGCGCGATGATCCCCTCCGCGTGGTATCTGCAGGCTCAGCGTTTTCGCCGTCATGCCCGTCAGGCAATGAAATCCCTGTTCAGCCAGGCCGACGTGCTGATCGCCCCGGCCACCCCATGCAGCGCCACGCCAATAGGCGCGGAGGAGATGGTGATTAACGGCCAGCCGCTGCCGGTGCGCGCCAGCATGGGAATGCTGACGCAGCCGATCTCCTTCCTCGGGCTGCCGGTGGTGACCGTGCCCCTGCGTACCGCCAGCGGTAAGCCGATTGGCCTGCAGCTGATTGCCGCGCCGTTTAACGAACAAGCCTGTCTTCGCGCCGCGCGGGCGCTGGAAGCGATGGGCATTACCGATGCCCGAGTGGCGGAGAGTGCAGCATGATCAATCTGGATAATGTAGACCGCCCGGCGATCCTCGCCGAGGTGACGGCGGCGTTTTATCAGTATGAAGAGGCGCTGGTGAGCAATAACATCGAGGCGCTGGATGCGCTGTTCTGGCACAACCCGCGCACCGTACGGCTGGGAGCCGGCGAAAATCTGTATGGCATCGAGGCGATCCGCGCCTTTCGCGCCGCCCGCCCCGCCGCCGGTCTGGCCCGCGATCTGCGCCATACCACCATTACCACCTTTGGCGCGGATATGGCGGTGTGCAGCACCGAGTTCACCCGCGAGGGCAGCGCCCGCCTGGGCCGCCAGCAGCAGACCTGGGTACGCTTCCCCTACGGCTGGCGGATTGTCGCCGCCCAGGTCAGTCTGATGGACTGAGTGGAGTATACGGGAGCGGACCGGAGACTAAGGTATCCACCGGCCCGCTTCCGGTCCGGTAACATGCTATTTGGAGTCGAAGATCATGGTGTTCATCAGAGCTGCTGAAGCAAAAGATATCCCCTCGCTGCAAACGCTATTTCTGCAGCTAGGCTATCAGACGGAGACGGCGATCTTAGCGCAACGCATCACTGCCCCGCAGATCATGATGAGTGCGCTGGTGGCGGAAACAGAAAACGCCGTGTGTGGCGTAATCGTTATCAATTTTATTTTACCGGTACATGAGAACCGTTTATGGGCATTAATTTCCGCGCTGGTCATCGAGGAATCGTCACGTGGATCAGGGATAGGCCAGCAGCTTCTCCAGGCCGCAGAGCGCCTCGCCCGTGATAAACAATGCGCTCAGATCGAGCTTTCAAGTAGTGAAAAAAGAATCAGAGCGCATCAATTTTATGAAAATAACGGCTACAAGGAGGTTCGCAAACGCTTCGTTAAACATTTGTCTTAACCGCCTGCGCGCGAGGGCTTTCCCCGGATGACCGTAACTATATTTTGCCCAGCAGGATATTTAACATGCGGCGCAGGGGTTCCGCCGCCCCCCACAATAGCTGATCGCCAACCGTTAACACCGAGTAGACTGGGTCATTATTTAGCGACATTTTCTTGTAGCGGCCAATACCTACCTGCAGCGAACCACTAATAGCAGCCGGGGTCAATTTACTGACACTCTCTTGCTTATTATTGCGGACATAGTTTACCCACGGATGGGAATGGGTGACTAACTCAGCAAATTCTGCTTCGCTGACCTCACGTTTAAGTTTCAGCGTAATCGCCGCGCTGTGACAGCGGATCACCCCGACCCGAATGCATAAACCATTGACCGGGATGGTACCCGGCGCAAGGCCAAGAATTTTATTAGTTTCCGCCTCGCCCTTCCATTCTTCGCGGCTGTTTCCATCGCCCAGATCGCTGTCGATCCACGGAATGATGCTGCCCATGAGGGGGACGCCAAAATTCTCCACCGGCATGCCCGCGCTGTTAATCAGCTCACTCACTTCATTTACCAATGGCAGCACGGAACCTGATGATGTCAGTTCATCCGCAGATAAATGCTGACTGATATAAGCGCTTTGTGCGATTAATTCCCGCACCTGTTTGGCGCCCGCCCCGGAGGCAGACTGATAGGTCATCACGCTCATCCATTCGATAAGATCCGCTTTTATCAGCCCGGCCAACCCCATCAGGCTCAGCGTAATGGAGCAGTTGCCGCCGACAAACAGTTTAATTCCCGCTTTTACCGCACGATCGATATTTTCGCGGTTGACGGGGTCGAGAATAATGCAGGCTCTTTCATCCATCCGCAGCGCCGAAGCGGCGTCAATCCAGTAACCTTGCCAGCCATGGTTAATTAACGCCGGATAGATGGCTTTGGTATAATCCCCGCCCTGACAGGTGATGATGATATCCATTTCGGCGAGTGCGCTAAGGGAATTCGCATCTTTCAGCCTGTCGCTTCTACCATTAATAACCGGGCCCGGGGCACCCGCACTGGAGGTACTAAAAAAATGCGCTGTAATATCGTCGAAATCATTTTCTTCGATCATGCGTTGCAACAATACTGAGCCCACCATCCCTCGCCAACCAACAATACCCACCTGCTTCATTTATTTAACCTTTATAAGTTATGAGAATGTTAATTTGAGTGTCGCCATACCTTATATCGTATCCCCCAATAAAGGTCATTACCCAGCACATCGATTTTTATCATTATTAAAATGTTTCATCTGCCATCAGCGATATTTATCTCTTATTACGGTCAAGCAGATATAAGGCGGCGGCGACTGTCCAGTTTTCGGCATTCAAAGGTGAAACGGCGTAGCGAAACGGCAGCAGCTTCTTCTCCGGGTACCATGAAGAGTAACTTGCATTTTGATAGTTACTATGTCAATTTGCTGGCAAAAGCCACCTGGTTACTGGACAGCCCATGAAAAATGAACCGCTTTGCCACGCTCCCTGCCCCATCGCCCGCAGCCTGGGCCGCATCGGCGACAGCTGGAGCATCATGATCCTGCGCGATGCCTTCGCGGGCTTTACCCGCTTTGACGAGTTCCAGAAAAGCAGCAACGTCGCGCCCAATATTCTGTCGCGCCGCCTGAAGGAACTGGTCGATGACGGACTGCTGGAGAAGGTGTGCTACAGCAGCACCCCGCCGCGCTACGAATACCACCTCACGCCGCGCGGCCGCGATTTCCGCATGGTGCTGCTGGCGCTGGCGGAATGGGGTAACCGCCACTTCGCCCCCGAAGGCCGTCAGATGCAGCTGGTGGAAACCGCCACCCAGCGACGGGTTGAGCCAGTCATGGTGGATAAAGCGACCGGGGAAGAGATTATTCCGGGTAAATACGCCATGGTGCCGGGCCCCGCCGCCTCGCCGCTGATGAAATATCGTCATGAATATCTGCTGCGCAAACGCGAAGGCGATAGCGGGCAAAAATTCCAGCCTGAACCTTACAGAGATGCCAGCAATGAATCCGACCAGTAAGAAAAATATTCTTGTCCTGGCGGCCCTGGGGGCTGCCGCCCTGGCGGCAGCGAGCTACGGCGCTTACTGGTGGCATACCGGGCGCTTTATGCAGACCACCGATGATGCCTATGTCGGCGGCGACATTAGCGCCATCTCCAGCAAAGTCTCCGGCTATATCCAGCAGCTGGCGGTGCAGGACAATATGGCGGTGAAAAAAGGTGACCTGTTGATCCGCATTGACGACCGCGATTATCGCGCCGCCCTCGCGAAAGCCGCCGGAGAAGTGGCGGCGCAGCAGGCCGCGCTGGCCGATATCCAGGCTACCCGCCAGCTTCAGCAGGCGACCATTGCCGGCTCTGCGGCCTCGTTACTGGCCGCCACGGCGGCAACCGAAAAACTGGCTAACGACAACCGACGCTATAACGCCCTGGCCGCGTCGAGCGCGATTTCCGCACAGATCCGCGATAACGCCTCCGCCGATTATCGCCGGGCGCACGCCGAGCAGGAGAAGGCCAAAGCGGATAAAACCGTGGCCGAACGTCAGCTGGCGGTGCTGGATGCTCGCCAGCAGCAAATCCTGGCTGCCCTGGCGCAGGCCCAGGCTAACCTCGAGATGGCCAGGCTGAACCTCAGCTATACCGACATTCGCGCGCCGTTCGATGGGGTGATTGGCAACCGCCGCGCGTGGTCCGGCTCCTTCGTCAGCAGCGGTACGCAGCTGCTCTCCCTGGTACCCGCGCACGGCCTGTGGATTGACGCTAACTTCAAGGAAAACCAGCTGGCGCATATGCGTGCCGGCCAGCCGGTGACCATCGTCGCCGATGTGCTGCCGAACCATACCTTTAAGGGGCATGTCGCCAGCCTGGCGCCGGCGACCGGCTCACGCTTCAGCATTCTGCCGGCGGAGAACGCGACCGGGAATTTCACTAAAATCGTGCAGCGGGTGCCGGTCCGCATTGCGCTGGAAGGTGACGGGGCAAAGCTTGACGTCCTGCGCCCGGGACTGTCGGTGATCGTCACCGTGAACGAAAAGAGCCCTCGATGAGCACCGTTCAGGCGCTGTCCGCCCCGCAGGGTCTGTCGATGCCGACGGCGAAGAAGATCTTCGCCTTCGCCAGCATGTGCGTGGGGATGTTTATTGCCCTTATCGACATCCAGATCGTCTCCGCCTCGCTGCGGGATATTGGCGGCGGCCTGTCGGCGGGCGACGATGAAACCGTCTGGGTACAAACCAGCTACCTGATCGCCGAGATCATTATTATCCCGCTTTCCGGCTGGCTGGCCCGGGTCATGTCGACCCGCTGGCTGTTTGCCGCTTCCGCGGCGGGCTTCACGCTGATGAGCCTGCTGTGCGGCTGGGCGTGGAACATCCAGAGTATGATCGCCTTCCGCGCCCTGCAGGGACTGGCGGGCGGGTCGATGATCCCCCTGGTGTTCACCACCGCTTTCGCCTTTTTTCAGGGCAAACAGCGGGTCATCGCCGCGGCGACGATCGGCGGCCTGGCCTCCCTCGCCCCTACGCTGGGTCCAACGGTGGGCGGCTGGATCACCGAAAACTACAACTGGCACTGGCTGTTCTTTATCAACGTTGTTCCGGGGATTTACATCGCGGTGGCAGTGCCGCTGCTGGTAAAAATAGACAGCGCCGACCCCACTCTGCTGCGCGGCGCCGACTATCTCAGTATTCTGCTGCTGGCCTTGTCCCTCGGCTGCCTGGAATATACCCTCGAAGAAGGTCCGCGCTGGGGCTGGTTTGATGACGCGACCCTGACGACCACCGCCTGGGTCGCCCTGCTCTGCGGCGTGGCCTTTGTTATCCGCACCCTGCGCCATCCGCAGCCGGTGATGGATCTCCGCGCCCTGCAGGATCGAACCTTCAGCCTCGGCTGCTATTTCTCGTTTATGGCCGGCGTCGGCATCTTCGCCACCATCTATTTAACCCCGCTGTATCTGGGGAGCGTGCGCGGTTTCAGTGCGCTGGAGAACGGCCTGGCGGTATTTTCCACCGGTTTGTTCCAGGTCATGTCTATTCCGTTTTATTCGTGGCTCGCCAACCGCGTCGATCTGCGCTGGCTGCTGATGGCCGGGCTGATCGGCTTTGCGGTGTCAATGTACAGCTTTGTTCCGATCACTCACGACTGGGGGGCGGACCAGTTGCTGCTCCCGCAGGCCTTTCGCGGACTGGCGCAGCAGTTTGCCGTCGCGCCAACGGTGACCCTGACGCTGGGCAGCCTGCCGCCCACGCGCCTGAAGCTGGCCTCCGGGCTGTTTAATCTGATGCGCAACCTCGGGGGCGCCATCGGCATCGCCCTGTGCGGCACGGTGCTTAACGACAGAACCAATCTGCACTATAGCCGCCTGGCGGACCATCTGAATAACGCCAACCTGGCAATGAGCGATTTTGTTCAGCGCAGCGCGGCAAACTTCACCGTCCAGGGGATCTCGCCGGATGCCGCGCAGACGGCGGCGCTGAAAAATCTTTCCGCGCTGGCGCTACGGGAGGCGCGAACCCAGGCATTTTCCGATGCTTTCTACCTCATCATGATGGGTTTTTTAATTGCCGCGCTGCTGGTTCCCTTGATGAAAAAGCCGCCGGCACACTGATACTACAGGAGAGTTAACTATGGGCGTTTCCGTTAAACGCATTGTCGTCACCGGGATGGGGATTGTCAGCCCGCTGGGCTGCGGCGTACAGCACGTCTGGCAGTCGCTGCTGGCAGGAAAGTCAGGGATCACCCGACTCAGCGAGCAGCTGGTCGCGGATATTCCCTGCAAAGTGGCCGGCCAGGTGCCGTCCATTGACAGCGATCCGCTGCACGGCTTCGACCCGCTGGCGACCATCCCGGCGAAAGAGCGCAAAAAGATGGATCGCTTTATTGAGTTTGCGCTGGTCGCCGCCCGCGAAGCGCTGGCCCAGGCCGGTTGGTCGCCAGCATCCGAGGCCGAACAGGAACGCACTGCCACGGTGATCGCCACCGGGATCGGCGGGTTCAGCGAGATCGCCAATGCGGTACATACCACTGATGAACGCGGGCCGCGTCGTCTCTCGCCGTTCACTATCCCCTCTTTTCTGGCCAACCTGGCCGCCGGGCATGTGTCTATCGCCCACGGCTTCCGGGGGCCCATCGGCGCGCCGGTCACCGCCTGCGCAGCGGGTGCCCAGGCCATCGGCGATGCAGCGCGGATGATCCACAGCGGCGAGGCGGATATTGCCCTCTGCGGCGGCGCGGAAGCGGCAATTCATCGCGTTAGCCTGGCCGGGTTTGCCGCGGCAAGGGCGCTGTCCAGCGCCTACAGCGACCACCCGGAAAGCGCTTCCCGCCCCTTTGACCGTGACCGCGATGGTTTTGTGATGGGAGAAGGCGCCGGGCTTATCGTGATCGAATCTCTGGAGCACGCGCTGGCGCGCGGGGCCACGCCGCTGGCCGAGCTGGTGGGCTACGGCACCAGCGCAGATGCTTATCACCTGACCGCAGGCCCGGAAGACGGGAACGGCGCACGTCGGGCCATGGAGATCGCTATTCGCCAGGCCGGGGTGACCGTCGAAGAGATTGATCATATCAACGCCCACGCCACCTCGACGCAGGTCGGTGATAAAGGTGAACTGGCGGCGATTAAAACGCTGTTTGGCGTCCATCCGGTCGCTATTACCTCGACGAAATCCGCCACCGGCCATCTGTTAGGCGCGGCCGGCGGGATCGAGGCCATCTTCACCATTCAGGCGCTGCGTGACCAGGTGGTGCCGCCGACGCTGAACCTGCATCACCCCGATGAAGAGGCGGCAGGTCTCAATCTGGTGGCGCTGCAGGCCCGCCCACAGAAGATGCGTTACGCGCTGTCGAACGGTTTTGGCTTTGGCGGCGTTAACGCCAGCCTGCTGCTGAAACGCTGGCAATAATCGTCAGCTCCCCCGCGGTACTGGCCGACGGGGGATTTCCACCGTTGCGGCTTTTGCCCTGCTGCTGGAGTAAATCAAGTACAGCGCAATACCCAGGGAGACAATGGCGCCGATTCGGCTCATCGAGAATGGAATCGACGCATTGTCCAGCCAGCCGAAGTTATCGATCAAGGTCAGTTTTGAGCGAAGAACGGACCACACTATCTAAAGAATGATATCGCCTATTATGTTGGGACCGCTCATGTTAAAAAAGGGATAGCTTTTCTTTTCATTGACGATAACGAAGGAATTTTCATGGTTGAGGTTGAGGAAATAAAAAAGAAATATCCCGGCGCAGATGCCTGGCAAATGGGTGACAGTCCGGAACTGGCTAACGAGCTTGCTGACCTGATCAAAAAAGGGATCAAAACGGCCTCTTGCGGATCTTTTGCCTCTTACCAGCAGGAAGAATCCGCCCCGAGAATCGGGAGTTATAACATTATTCTTGATGGTCAGAATGTTCCAGTTTGCGTGATCAGACTGATTTCGATGCAGCTGGTTCGTTTTTGTGATGTCACTGAAGCGTTCGCCCGCAAAGAAGGTGAAGGCGATTTAAGCCTTGAATACTGGAAGAGAGAGCATCAGAGATTTTTCAGCTCCGAAGGTCATTTTTCTGAAGATATGGAGTTGATCGCAGAAGAATTTGAAGTGGTTGAGGTGCTGTAAGGCAAGGTCAACGTGCTGACATTTTATCACTGGCCACTCATAACACTGTTCGCTTCTGGCGCGGAGCGGACAAGCTATCGAGCTAAAGGTCCGCATTGAGCAAGGAGCTGACGTGCCAGCTATAATTGGTAATAAAGTGAGAGTAGAACTATTCTGATTTGTTTAAAAAAACATTTTTACATCCAAGGGCAAAATATTTTTTATGCTATCTTACATGCTCTCTCAATATGCCAGGCTACCTGTGCCTGAAGTTACTCTACGTTCATGGTTAAAACAATGGTTGTCAGAGCAGGAATCGAGGTGTACAGACAGAAGTTTCTCGGCGCGATTTCCCTGGAGAGAAACTGGATTATGTCAGGAATATTTTTTACAACGAAAACTCAAAATTGATGGAAAGCAATTTCTTACTGGCCCCCGTTATCAGGGCGGAAATATTAACAAACCTTTTATTGATATTGTAGGTATGGATTCTGACCTAAATCATACTGCATTAGAACTCATTAGTAAGGAATGGTCACAACTCAGAGCTCAGTATGTCCGCATTCTTGTGCCAGGCCAGTCCTTCCCGCAGGGTATTCCCGACCAGTATATATTTGCCACGTCTTTTTCTGAACCCCCTGAATTCAATGATAAATCTCTTACTTTGCATGTGGCGACATACGAAGATTTTGACTGGTGTTGTCAGGCTCTGGGTGATGCCTATAAGCATACATGGCAGACAGTTCGCGAACTGTCAGCAAGCAATTTGGTAGCAGTTGATGACGAAGAGTTGTGTGACCATATTTCTGAGAGAGAAGTATATATTATCTATGAAAACGATGTTCGCGCCGGGTTGCTAATATGCCAGAAAGGAAACCTCGCTTTTCTGAGAGGATATCGTATTACTGACAAAGTAATACTTCCTGCTTTTCGTGGTCGATCATTGTCGGCCCGAGCGCAACGCCTGCTGTACCGATTATTAACTCATTCCGATTCGGAACTATCCATGTATATGGGCACAATTATTCCGGAGAATATCCCCTCGATGAAAACTGCAGAAAGAGCGGGACGAACTTGCATCCTAAGTTATCAATTTCTACCTATCTGCAGAACCCACGATTAACATCAACGCTAATTTATCATCAGCCTACTTCCGCTTTTGGCACACAGGGACGTGCAGGGCCCGGGAGTACTCCCCTGGACGCATTAATGGGCAGGATGTGATTGTTGCGCAGGCTATCATATGGCCTGAGGTACAGCAGAATCAGGCTTCGTAGCAATGAGGGGCTCACAGCGTCCGGAATCCACCCGGTGCCGTAAATCACCGCAAGGTCTGTCATAAGGTAATTTCATCACACATCGCGACACCTTTTTTCTTCATGCAGGCCTTCTCTTTCACGGTTTGTCAGAACTATGGACCGCAGTAATCTCCACTCCGTGCTTTAATCAATGAGAGTGTGTCGGGTGCAAATTAAACTACCTTTCTCAACAGCAAAGGCGGGATACCCCTGCCCTCGCAGGGTTTCTGCGTCTGGTAATATGCCCATGACAGTCTCAAAGACCGCTTTGAGGGTTTCCCGGTTTAAGGCACATAATCGCGTGGCGTTGCCCCCAAAATGCAGCGAAAAGCAGCGGTAAAGGCCGCCGGGCATGAGAAACCAAGCTGGTAAGCGACCTGTTTGATTGGAACACCGTTCGCGAGAAGATCCAACGAAGCGCAAATTCTGGCTCTCTGCTTCCATGTTCTAAAACTAAAGCCTGTATCCTTCATAAACAAGCGGGAAAAGGTCCGTTCCGACATGGCCGACATAAAAGCCAGCTCGCTCAGCGATGCTTCCCAGCGCTGATTGACCAGTAGCGATCTGGCCGCGCTGAATAATCGCTCATCATTCGGCATGGGAAGCGCCATCGTTAAAGGTGGAGCCTCGCTGAGAATTTCCAGAAGCAACAACGCTATCTTCCGTTGACTCGGTCTGGCGTAGTCCTCACTGAACAGCCCAGCGATAAGCTCTTTGACTAACGGCGTAGCCGTGATCACATGCACCTGCTGACTCTTCGTAAAGCTCGTACATTCTGCGATAAGGCTACTGCTGAAATAGATCGCCCTGAGATCGGTTTGTGAAAGCAGATGATAACTATGGATATGCAGAGGCGGTAGCCATAATGCCCGCTGAGGAGGGATCACCCAACGGTCGCTCTCTGTTTGCACCAGCATAACCCCTCTGGTGGCGAAGAGTAGCTGCCCCTCAACATGATGATGGGGAGGATCTGCCTCGCCGCGTTGATAGCTTATCGCAGTACTGGACCAGCCTGTGGCTTCATCATGTCTTGGCGCTTTATCTATACTACCTGGCATTTCAGATTTAGCCCCTGCCATTATCATATCGAAACTGGAACCACCCGGAGTAGAGCCTTAGGCAATGGGTGCGTGACTTATCATCCTGATCATCAAAGATATTACAGGAGCTTAACCTCATGCGTGTACACTTTATCGTACATGAAAGTTTTGAAGCCCCGGGCGCATATGAAACCTGGGCAATAAACCAGGGTCATGATGTAACTTACTCACGCGTCTATGCAGGCGATCGGCTACCTGATGACGCCGTAGGCATCGATTTTCTTATCGTTATGGGCGGTCCGCAAGATCCTGACACCACGCTTGAAGAGTGCCCGCACTTTAATGCTAAAGCGGAACAGGCGCTGATTGCTTCCGCGGTTAAAACCGGTAAGGCGGTGATCGGTATCTGCCTGGGTTCACAGCTAATCGGTGAAGCGCTGGGC
Organism: Klebsiella pneumoniae; assembly: GCF_000742135.1. Classification (GTDB taxonomy): domain Bacteria; phylum Pseudomonadota; class Gammaproteobacteria; order Enterobacterales; family Enterobacteriaceae; genus Klebsiella; species Klebsiella pneumoniae. The sequence goes on from NZ_KN046818.1 coordinate 2,382,531, forward strand.
GCGCCGTTCTCTCATAGCCCGGAAAAAGAGATTGGTAAATTCCCGATCACATTGACCGAAGACGGCAGTAAGGATGAGATGTTCTCTCACTTTGGGAAAACACTGGCAGTGGGTCACTGGCATAACGACATGCCAGGTTTGACGCCGGAGGCTAAAATTATTGCTTACAGCGAAGGCTGTCCGCGGCAGATCGTTGCCTATTCAGACCGCGTCTTTGGTTTCCAGTGCCACATGGAGCTCACATTGGACGTTGTAGAACGGCTGATCGCTCATTCTGAGAAAGACCTGAGCCGTGCAGCAGAATATCGTTTCGTTGACACGCCTGAAGCGCTCCGGGCGCACGATTACAGTGAAATGAATCAAGTACTTTTTGGCTTTTTGGATAAGCTGGAAGCACGTTACACAGCAGCGCAAGCATAATGTTATGCTCGGTAAGCTTGCCATCGGTTTTGATTTTAATGTCCGCTCCTGGCACAGAGCGGACAAGCTATCTGAGTTGAAGGTCTGATATGAGCGATCAGCGGACGTTGGCTACACTGTTAAACGTCGCAGCCTCAGCTTCTGACTGCCAGTTTTTCGCGAGTTGGGCCTTCAAAGTAGATGCTCCTGATATGGCAATTACGGGGTTGAGTCAGCACAAAGCGAATTGTTTCCCAGACTGAACGCCCATTCATCAGACGTTCCCCCATTTTGGGCTGGCTATCGACAAACGCCTCTAACCCTGTCAGCTCGAAATCCGGGGGATACAACCCAGTCACACGTATATTTTCTTTAGACAACTGGTACGAAAGTTTAGTTGTAAACCCGCTAAGCCCGTGTTTACTGGCAAAAAAAGCGGGGTGCGCAATTGAATCTGTAAAATTAGGAATCCCACATGAAGATATAATTGAGACGATATCCGCACTTTCTGAACGTCTTAACCCGGGTAGCAATGCCTGAGTCAGCAGAATAGAACCTGTCAGGCCTGAACTGATAGTATTTATGATTTCTGTGTCTGATTGATCGTCTAACGTTCCTGAAAGCCACTGAGCAGCATTGAGGATTAAAATGTCTATGGGCTTGTCTAAAGTTAACAACTGTGAAGAAAACTGAGAAAGGGATTCAGGTAGGGTTAAATCACAGAGATGCCCTTTCGCCATTCCGCCTTCAGCCGTAATGATACTGCAAGTTTTTTGAATGTCATCAGCGCGCCTCGCGCAAAAATCCACCTCGACGCCTTCTCGCGCTAACCATACGCTCAGCGCCTGACCAAATCCCGTGCCACCACCGGTAATTACAGCTCTTTTACCTCTCAGCATCTTCATCCATCCTTTATTAATGAATAGGGGGGAATGTAGATATATATGAGGAAGCAGATTGACATCTTTCAGTTAGTGCCATTTTTTGACGATAGGGATAAGTTGTACTGCTACATTTCCATCGCGCTCCTGTGGGCATGCAACATCCGCTCCTGGCACTAGTCTGCCGTAAAGGGCAGCTTTAAGCGAGGAGCGGACGAGCTAACGCAGGTGAAGATCCGCTGTGAGCGAAAAGCGGATTTTTGTCGTTCTGTCATCAAAACTGGCGACTTATATTAGGATATCGCAATACCCCTCGCCCTCAGGCTACGTCTGCTTGAATTGATTGCCTCAAGAAGGCGGAGGCGGCTTTCCGCTGATTGCCGCTACGCGCACAGCAGGCGTACCGGTCATTTATGTCAGCGTCGGATTCCGCAAGGGGTATCCAGAGGTCAGCAAAAACAACACTATCTTCGCTTCGATTAAGGAGAATGGAGTTTTTATGGCTGATAACGAGAGCACGGCTATTCATCCTGATGTTGCTCCAGCAGAAAATGAAGTCGTCATCGTCAAACGCAGAGTCGGAGCTTTCTCGTTTAGTGAACTTGAGATGATCCTTCGTGCTCAAGGCATCGAAAACCTGATTCTTACGGGTGTAACTACCAGTCGTGTGGTGCTTTCCACAGTCGGACAAGCTTTTGATCTGGATTACCGCCTTATCGTTGTGAATGATTATTGCGCAGATCTAGATCCTGACACCAATATGTTTTTACTTAAAAAAGTTCTACCTCAACATGCTTTTGTTACCAGTTCCTCTGAAATATCAAAACCTGGGCATAAAACTATGAATTTCTGACGTCAAAAAACGGGAGGATATAACCGGGGATCCCCAGTCATCTGAACGTCCGCTCCTGGTGGCGATAGTCAGCATCATGTCTGGCCCAGGAGAAATCTCCAGAAGCGTCAGTGCGAGAAGGAAAGTCATAAACGTTTCGATGGAAGGCATCCTGGTAGAGTCCGAAAACATATTTCCGCTACGTTACCTCCGTTCGATGCGGGCAAGAAGCGGACGTTGTACTTCAATCATCATCGATTTGAATGACAGCAAGGTAACGGCTAATCCAGGTGACGTAAATGTGTCGCGATCCCCCAGCTTAGAACGGTACAGCTTCCATTAATCAGCTCGAAAACGGCGTAACTCGCATTGGGTTGTGCATAGCGGTGAAAATCATCCACAGATCCACTTTTTAATGTCGCAAGCACGCCCTGAATGACCTGCCCGTGAGACACAATACATATTGTTCGATGATGATGTTTTTTTTCCAGACTGGATAAAAAATGTATCATTCGCTGCGAAGCATCTGAGAGAGACTCACCCCCTGGCGGACAATACTCTGCATCCAGGGTGAATAATGCTTCTGCGGCGTCCGGATTATTTTGCAGCAGCGCTACGGTTGTCATGCCTTCAAACTGACCAAAAGCCTGTTCTTTCAGAGCCGGTTCAGCTATCAGTGAACAATAAAAACGCTCAGCCAGGCGCTGTCCCATTTGCCAGGCCCGGCCAAGTGGAGACGCGTAAACACATTCTACCCGGTAATCACTCTCTGCAAACGCTGCCAATAAAGCTGATGTTTGACGCTCCCCACGAAGCGTCAATGCGCTATCACTATGTCCCTGAATAATATTTTTTACATTCCATTCTGTTTCCGCGTGTCGAACCAGTATCACTTGCATCATTGCAGGGTCACATAAGCCGTTATTTGAAATGTTATCATCTAAAAACCCTCCTTTGATATGCAGGCAAGTTCTCAGCTCTCGACGAAAAACAGGAACAAGTGTAGCTGATAATGGTTATGTTCAGCTTCAGAAGTGACGTAGTTATCGACGTTAACGTCTGCTCTGGCACAGAGCGAACGCTTCCCCTTGTCGACGCGAAAAGCAACTCTGCCCATGCCTCTATCTCAGTAATACCTGTATCAGTTGAACGACGATATACACTCCCGCTATCACCTGTATGACCCGGAACCCCCATCTCAGATAGCGCCATTGATAACGTTCTCTGGCATCAGCTGCTTCAATGGCGGGCTCGGAACGTTTTCTTTTCCTGGTCCTGAATGTATCGAATCCCCACAGGACGAGAAGAAAGATGATGATAATTTTTTCAACGATAAGATGGTTCACAAAGAGAGACTCCGGTCTTCTCACGGTTACAGGCAGAATAGATAAACCGCCTGGATGTAGCCACCACTAAATGTAGGGGTACCTGAAGACGAAGCCAGGCATTCCACGATTATTTGTCTTATGACCGCGTAAACGCATAGCAACGCCATAAAAGCGACATTCATTTCCGACACATGCTGCCGGAGTCCCCTTCTCCGACGCCTCAGGCTGGGTGATAAAACGACGGCGGCTGCCCGGTCACGCGGCGGAACATGGTGGCGAAAGAGGACGCATTGTCGTATCCAAGGGATAATGCCACTTCGTTCACCGGTTTGCCTGCTATCAACCATGCCAGGGCGCTCACCACGCAGGCTCGCTGACGCCAGGCGGAAAATGACAGGCCCAGCTGCTTCAGGAAATGGCGGCGAAAGGTACTAGGACTCATAAACAGCGCCCTGGCCCAGCGCGCCGCAGGATCATGGATAGAGGGGTTAAGCAAAAAAGCCTGACAAAGCGCCAGCAGCGCCGGATGCTGCGGCAACGGAATGTCAAATTCGCGGACCGGCATAGCGGCCAGTTCCAGCAACATCAACTGTATCAGCGTGCGATCGCGTGGGCTGTCGTACAACGGTGGTAAATCCACAGCCTCAAGCAGTAGCTGGCGCAACAGCGGCGAGACGCTGATCACTTCGCAACGACGGTGTTTAATGAAAGCGGCCACACAGTCTGGCTCAATATACAAGCTACGCGTGGTCACCCCTGCAAATCTGACGGCATGCACGGTTTCAGGGGGGATCCAGACAGCGTGTTGCGGAAGAACCACCCATTCTCCGTCCTGCGTAGTGACATACATCAGTCCGGTCGCGCCATACAGCAGCTGTGCGCGACGATGCTGGTGCGGGGGCAGGATAAACCCTTGCGCATAGTCATTACCTAACGCCACCACATCACGATCGAGTCGATCGACCTCGTCAATTTTTACGTTGCGCACCCCTGCCTCCCTCTGACCGATTTACAAAGGTAATTGAGCGCTACGCAAATGGGAAGCAGTACGCGACCGGTATAAGCTGCTCGCTCATTTTCAGGTCGGGGATACTCTCTTGAATGAGATCGTTATTATTGCGCTGGCAGGCTTTACTACCGGCATTACCACGGTGCTGTTCGGCTTCGGCGGCGGCTTTGTGGTGGTGCCCTTTGTCTATCAACTGATGCTCCGGCAGCCGGCGATTGCGGGCAACGCCATGCATGTCGCGGTGGCTACCTCAACGGCGGTGATGATATTTAACGCCGGCTGGGTCAGCTATCGAAACTGGCGGGCGGGCAGGCTTGCCGCGCAGACGCTGTTTCCGTTGTTATGGTTTATTGCCATTGGGGCGGTGGTGGGCTCCTGTCTGGCGGGGATATTGAGCGAGAATATTGTTCGCGCGCTGTTTATTCTCTATATGCTGGCAACCATCAGCGATTGTTTGTTGCGCAAGGGTTTTTTCACGGGCAGCGCTCGGCGTCGCCTGTCCCTGCCAGTGGTCACCGGCGGCGGTGTGATTATCGGTACGATCGCCGCATTGCTGGGCGTGGGCGGCAGCGTCATGACGGTGCCCCTGCTACGGCGACACGGGTATGCAATGCAGGAGTGCGTTAGCGCATCCAACCCGCTTTCTTTGCCCGTGGCGCTATGCGGGGCTGTGACCTATGCCGTTATTGGCTGGCACAGCATTCCGCTGAGCGGATTTCTGGGGTTTATCAGCCTGAAAATTTTAGGCCTGCTCGTCCTGACCGGCTGGGCCGGGATAGTGTTTAGCCGCCGGGCAATCCCTGCGGTACCTGATGTATGGTATGCGCGCATCTATGTGCTGCTGCTGTGCCTGGTACTCCTCGCCATGCTTATTCAATAATCAAATTACATTCTGGTGAACCGGTGTAACAGACGCGGCCGGGCGGAGCCCTCTCCCTGGAGAGAGGGCCAGGTTCAGGGGCAACAAGCTACCCGCGATACGGATGGGTTTCGCGCCAGTGGTCGGCAATCTGCTGCCGGGTGCAGACCCACACCTTGTCGTGCTGCTGGATATAGTCAAGGAAACGCTGCAGCGCGCGGAAACGGCCCGGACGCCCAAGCAGCCGGCAGTGCATTCCCACGGACATCATCTTCGGCGCGGTTTCACCCTCGGCGTACAGCACGTCAAAGCTGTCTTTCAGATAGGTATAAAACTGCTCCGCGGTGTTGAATCCCTGGGCGGTGGCGAAGCGCATGTCGTTGGCGTCGAGGGTATAAGGCACGATCAGGTGCGGCCGCTGGCTGCCGTCGCTGCAGGCCACTTCGCTCCAGAAAGGTAAATCATCGCCGCAATAATCGCTGTCGTAGTCAAAGCCGCCGTGCTCCACCACCAGCTGGCGGGTGTTAGGGCTGTCGCGGCCGGTATACCAGCCGGTGGGCGGTTTGCCGAACAGGTCGGTCAGTACCTGCACCGCTTTGCGCAGATGCTCGCGCTCCTCGGCGATATCCATGTGCTGATAGTGGATCCAGCGCCAGCCGTGGCTGACCACATCGTAATCCGCGGCCTTGATCGCCGCCACAATCTCCGGATGCCGCGCCAGCGCCATCGCCACGCCGAAGACCGTCAACGGCAGCCCGCGCTGGCTGAACTCGCGATGGATGCGCCAGAACCCTGCCCGGCTGCCGTACTCATAGAGTGAATCCATCGACATATGGCGCGCCGGGTAGCTGGCGGCGCCGATAATATCGGACAGGAACTGTTCCGAACCCGCATCGCCATGCAGGACGTGATTCTCCGCGCCTTCCTCATAGTTGAGGACAAACTGCACCGCGATCCGCGCCCCACCCGGCCAGCGCGCGTGCGGCGGTTCCCCTGCGTAACCTCGCAGATCGCGAGGATAGTGTTCCTGGTTCTCTCCCATCTCCTGCCCCTTTTAAAATGGATTTAACGACTGAAACTGTCCGCTTAACGCTTTTTTCTCCGGGAACGCTAAGTCCCCATGCTTGCTGGTCGCCAGGCCCAGCGCGACCAGCGACTCCACCATCTTCACCGCCGCGCTGACGCCATCGATCACCGGCACCCGTAGCTCGCGGGTCAGCTCCTGCGCCAGGGTCGCCATCCCGCCGCAGCCAAGAACAATCGCCCCGCTGCCATCCTCTTTCAGCGCGCGAATGCAGCGCTCACGCACTTTCTCCTGTGCCAGGCCACTGCCGTCTTCCAGCGCCAGCACCGGCAAATCAATGGCGTGTAGCGCCGCGCAATGTTGATGAAATCCGTACTGGTGCAGCAAATGACGGGCGATGATCAGCGTGCGCGGCAGCGTGGTCACAATGGAGAAACGGGTGGCGACCATCGTCGCCATATGCATTGCCGCCTCCGCGATACCGATCACCGGCCCCTGGGCCAGCTCCCGCGCCGCCAGCAGCGCCGGGTCGCCGAAGCAGGCGATCACATGCCCATCCACTCCCTGCTCGCGTCCGGCCCTGATCTGCTCCAGCACGCCGACTGCCGCGATGGCTTCGTCAAAGTGGCCCTCAATTGACGGCACCCCGGCGCGGGGACAGACCGCAAGGATCTCGGTGCCCGGCGCAGCGACCGCACGCGTGGCGGCGCCTATCGTTTCGGTCATCGCCAGGCTGGTGTTGGGGTTAATCACTTGTATACGAACGGAAGACATCACGACTCCTTGTGGCCGGCGAACAGCTGGGAAAAATCGGGCAGGCTGACGCCATCGCGCTCGAAGCACAGGCTGGCGACAATATGATCAAAATGGTGCATCAGCGCCTCGCTGAGCGGCTGCAGGGCTTTATCCCGCAGCAAACCGACCAACTGCTGGTGTTCGTCGCAACGGCAGCCCTGTCGCCAGGGGGCGCCCCAGGCGGCAATCACTAAAGAGGAGCGCTGGCTGAGGCGGGTCACCATCTCGGTGAGCACCGGGTTGCCGGAGATAGCCTGCAGCTGAATATGAAAGTCAGCGGAGTGGCGGATCGCCGCCGGGCCGTCGTGCGCCGCATGGGCCTGCTGTTCACGCTGAATAATGTTCTCCAGCGCCGCCAGATGCGGCGGCTGGCAGCGCGCGATCACATCGGGGAGATTGGCGACCTCGAGCAGCGCCCGGGTGCGAAAGATCGCCTGGGACTCTTCCACGCTCGGGCTGGTGACGTGTGCACCACGTTTGGGCGTCAACGTGACCAGTTGCACAGCGGCGAGTCGTTGCAGCACCTTTCTGATGCCGGTGCGGCTCACGGCGAACACCTCCGCCAGCGCCTCTTCCGGCAGTTTGCTGCCCGGCGGCAGCTGATGTTCGACGATAGCCGTCATCAGCGCCTGGTAAATGCTTTCGTCCTTGTCCTGCAGCGCTGGCGCGGCCTGGAGACGATGTTCATTATTCATTAACCCACTCCGGTTTCACTTATCGATAGCAGATCGTATACATAAAATTTATTTTTTGTATACAAGATTCATCATTCTGGCCTGGATCCTGCAATAGCCTCAGCAATCCATATCAAAGGGTTTTCATTCAGAGGAGCAGGTTTCATGCCACATTCATCCCACACGCAGCAGACGAAGACTCACGAGGCGGCCGCCGGCTACAGTCCGCGGCTATGTAATGACGATCTGGCGCCGACCCGCGACCAGAACTGGAGCTGGTACAATATCTTTTCATTCTGGATGTCGGACGTGCACAGCATGGGCGGCTACGTAGTGGCGGCGAGCTTCTTTACGCTTGGGCTGGCCAGCTGGCAGGTTCTGCTCTGCCTGCTGGTGGGCATCTGTATTGTCCAGCTGTGCGCCAACCTGGTGGCGAAGCCGAGCCAGATGGCCGGGGTGCCTTACGCGGTGATTTGTCGTCAGGCGTTTGGCGTCTTCGGCGCCAATATCCCGGCGGTGATCCGCGGGCTGATCGCCTTTGCCTGGTACGGCATTCAGACCTATCTGGCGGCGAATGCCCTGATGCTGGTCCTGCTCAAGTTCTGGCCCTCCCTAGCCTCGCTGACCAGCAGCAGCTTTCTCGGGCTGTCGCCCCTCGGCTGGCTGTGCTTCGCCACTATGTGGCTGCTGCAGGCGATGGTGTTCTGGCATGGCATGAACGCCATCAAACGCTTTATCGATATCGCCGGTCCGGCGGTTTATGTGGTGATGCTGGCGCTGGCCGGATGGATTGTATACAAGACCGGTCTGGATGGGATCTCCTTTACCCTCGCCAGCAAATCCCTGAGCGCCGGCGAGCAGACCTGGCAGATGATCACCGCCACGGCGCTGGTGGTCTCCTACTTCTCCGGGCCGCTGCTTAACTTCGGTGACTTTTCCCGCTACGGCAAAAGCATGGGCGAGATCCGCCGCGGTAACCGCTGGGGTCTGCCGTTTAACTTCCTGCTGTTCTCGGTGGTGACCGTGGTGATTGTCTCCGGCACCCAGTCGCTGTTCGGCAAAATGATCACTGACCCGATCGAAACCGTCAGCCGCGTGGGTAACGATCTGGCGGTGGCCATCGGCCTGCTGACCATGATTACCGCCACCATCGGCATTAATATCGTGGCTAACTTCGTCTCGCCGGCCTTCGATTTTTCCAACTGCGCGCCACAGAAAATCAGCTTCCGTACCGGCGGGATGATTGCCGCGGTGGGCTCGATACTTCTGACGCCGTGGAATCTGTTTAACTCGCCGGAGTTGATCCACTATACCCTCGACGTACTGGGCGCCTTTATTGGCCCGCTGTTTGGCATCCTGATCGCCGACTTCTACCTGATCAAACGCGGCCGGGTGTCAGTGGACGATCTGTTTGACGATACGCCGCAGGGTAAATACTGGTACCGCAATGGCTTTAACCCGAAAGCGATTGCCGCCCTGCTGCCGTCGGTGGGCCTGGGGCTGATTATCAGCTTTATTCCGGCCTTGCATGAAGTGGCGAACTTCAGCTGGTTTATCGGCGTCTTCCTCGGCGCCACCGCCTACCGCTGGCTGGCTCGCGACGAGCGCGAAGTGCAGGCGAAAGCCGCCTTCCGCTCCGGCGCGGTGGCGCAAAAAGAGTAACCTTCCCCTTCTGCCGCGGCGTCTGGCCGCGGCAGGCTGCAAACTGGCACCAATCTTGCTGTTTATCACTATTCCCAGAGCGTTAAGAGAAGGCAGGTTCGATGATGGATTACCAGACCGCGGTGCGCGGTGCATTTTTTAATATCGCCGGCGTGGCGGAGACCCCGGATGAGGTGGCCGCCCAGGCCCGCTATCTCGATGATGGCCTGTTGTTCCTGCAGGAGGGGAAAATTATCGCCCTGCTGCCATGGCAGGAGGGGGAAGCCTTTCTGCATCCCCTGAAGGGCTATGTCGATCTGAGGGGTAAGCTGCTGCTGCCGGGGTTCGTTGATGCCCACGTTCACTATCCGCAGACCGAGATGATCGGCGCCTTTGGCGAACAGCTGCTGGAGTGGCTCACTACCTACACCTTCCCGGTGGAGAGCCAGTTTGCCGATGCGGAGTATGCCCAGGAGATAGCGCAGTTTTTTGTAAATCAGCTGATAAGCCATGGCACCACCACCGCGCTGGTGTTTTGTACCCTGCATCCGGCATCGGTGGAGGCGTTATTCAGCGAAGCGCTGCGCCTCAATATGCGCCTGATCGCCGGGAAAGTGATGATGGATCGCCATGTGCCCGACTACCTGTGCGAAACCGCCGGGGAGAGCTACGAGCAGACCCGGGCGTTGATCCGCCGCTGGCATCAGCGCGGCAGGCTGGGCTATGCCATCACCCCGCGCTTTGCCCCCACCTCGACCCCGGGGTTGCTGGAGGCGGTGCAGCGCCTGCGGGCCGAGTTTCCCGACACCTGGCTGCAGACGCATCTCAGTGAAAACCGGGAGGAGATCGCCTGGGTTAAACAGCTGTGGCCTGAGCATGCGCGCTATCTGGATGTCTATCATCACTATCAGCTCACTGGCGAACGCAGCGTCTTCGCTCACGGGATCCATCTCGATGATGCCGAGTGGCAGTGCCTGCATGACACCGGGTCCGCAGTCGCCTTCTGCCCGACGTCGAATCTGTTTCTCGGCAGCGGGCTGTTCCGCCTGCCCGCCTGCTGGCAGCACCAGGTGCGGATGGGCATCGGCAGCGACGTCGGAGCCGGGACCACCTTCAGCATGCTGCGGACGCTGGGCGAGGCCTACAAGGTAGGACAACTGCAGAGCTATCGCCTGCGAGCCAGCGAGGCCTTCTATCACGCCACCCTTGGCGGGGCGCGCGCCCTGCGGCTGGAGGAGAAAATTGGTAATTTCCAGCCGGGCAAAGAGGCGGATTTTGTGGTGATTGACCCGGCGGTCACCCCGCTGCAGCGCCTGCGCATAGGCCGCTGCCATGACATTTATGAGCAGCTGTTCGTGCTGATGACCCTGGTTGATGAACGCAATATCAGCGAGACGTGGGTGAACGGCGAGCGGGTGTGGTGTCAGGATTGACCCCTCAGCCAGTCCCACTTCCTGAAAAGAACGAGAAAACGCACCATACCTTGTTTGCCACCTTAGCGCAGGCTAACCCACTACAGGCGGGGGCTTATTCAGGCGGCGCCATCTCTACTGCGCCGTCGCTCAGGGCTGTCAAAAGGCATGCGCGTCACCCGATTACGCCCATCATTTTTTGCCGCATACAGCGCTTTATCGACGCGGGAAAACAGTTGATCAACCGTTTCGCCGTCATGATGTTCAGCCACGCCGATGCTGACGGTCACCGACAGCGTCTGGTATTCGCTAACCGCCTGGCGGATCCCCTCCGCCAGTATCAGCGCGCGGCCGATCGGCGAATGGGGCAAAAAAAGCAGAAACTCTTCTCCACCCCAGCGATAAATTGTATCTTCGCGGTCGACCGACGTTTCCAGAATACGAGAGAGCACCAGCAGGACCTCATCGCCTTTTTGATGGCCGTGAATATCATTAATGCTCTTGAAATGATCGATATCGATTAACAGCAGACAATAACCCCGGGGGATAAAAGTTGGCGCCTCAACCAGACGGTGAAACTCCCGGCGATTAAGCAAGCCGGTTAACGGATCGTGGGCGGCGGAAAATTCCAGCTCTTTTTTCAGATGCACTTCTTCGGTGATATCGTGAATGATGCATAGCATCAGTCGAATATTATACAGCACCACCGGCCCGGCATAAGTTTGGACATGACGTAGCGAGCCGTCAGCCAGAATATGCGTAAAATTAAGCGGTTTATGACCGCCAGGCAGATTGGCAATATTATTCATAATGGGGATGACGTCCCGGCCCAGGGTATTTATTTGCCAGGTATGTTTGGTGCGCATTTCCTCATCGGAATAATGATAAAAACGTAGCGCGGCAATATTGGCATCGACAATCCGGCCATCTTTATGAGGGTCGATCAACAGCATCGGCGCGGTATTGGTCATAAAAAAGCGAGCGAAAAAGCCATTGTTACGCCGCTGGTAGCGGCGGGAGCCGGTATGAATCGACTGATTTTGCGCCAGCAGCTTCACGGCTTCAAACAGCAGCAAGCAACCACAGTCTTCGGTATCAATCAGGGTGGTTTTGCAATACACCGACTGCAACCCATTGGCGGTGGGTAACGTCCAGACTTCGAATATCTCGCTCATGGTGTCGAGATAGCGAAGGTAGTGCTGCAGTTGCGTTTCCGGACAGGTGGAATAAATACCGTTACGCATCTCATTGAGCGACATCTCGCCGCTCAATGTCCGGGAAGCCTGATTGGCATAGACCACCCTTTCGTTAAAAGGATGAACTACCCATATCGGGGTGCTTAAGACCTCAAAAACAGCCAGCTCTTTTAATAACATACAGGCCCCAAACCGACCCACTGCCGGCGCGGAACGGCACTTAACGCTGTGCAGCCCCAACGCTGGTTTAAAGTGAAAGCAAAATAGACACCGAGAAACCGCAATTACGCGCGAGCGCGCCAAGTATAGTCGGTTATGCGCCCAGTAAAGCCCTCTGAGGGTGACTTTGCGCGCAGTTTAACCAACAGAAGCGATGCTGCCTTTAATAATAATTGTATTTCAACAGCATAGCAGCAATGCCAGAACGGGTAGTCGCTTTTGATCACAGAGTGTGCATCGCCAACAGGGGTTACCCGGCAGGCGCAGCGGCATAGGCCAGGGCGGGCAGAGAGTCGCTTTTCTGCCCAGGCTAACCGTGATAGTTTCTATCATTACGCTCATTCATAGCGACAATTACCTTGAAAAAAATCGCCACTAAAATCACCCTTGCCGACATTGCGCGTGAAGCGCGCGTCGGCGTAGCCACCGTCGACCGGGTGCTCAATAAGCGCGCGGCGGTGAAAGAGTCCACGGCGCGGCGCGTGCTGGAGGCCGCCCGCCGGCTGGGTTTTACCCTCGAGCAGCCCCACTATCGCCTGGCTGCCGGCAAAGCGCCGGTCACGATCAGAATGGGCTTTATCCTGCTGCAGGAGAGCCACTCCTTCTACCTGCCGTTGGCCCGGGCGCTGACGCGCGAGGCTGCCCCATGGCTACCGGCGGGCCAGGCGCCGGTGATACTGCATTTTGCCATCGATGCGGTGGAAGCGATGGCTCAGGCCATTCACCGACTCAGCGATGAAGTGGAGGTGCTCGGCCTGGTGGCGCTGGATCACCCGCTGATTCGCCACGCGGTGGCCCGGGCCGCCGCCCGCGGCGTGCGCGTGTTCACCCTGCTTTCCGATCTGTCGGTCCCCCAGCGCAGCGGGTATATCGGCCTCGATAATCATAAAGCCGGGCGCACAGCCGCCTGGTTTATCGAGCGCTTATGCCGGGGGAATGGCGAAATTGGCATTATCATTGGCGATAATCGTTTTACCTGCCAGGAAAGCTGTGAGATCAGCTTTCGCTCCTGCCTGCGAGAACAGGGCAAGGGGCAACAGATCCTTGAGCCGGTTCGCAGTCATGAACGGGCGGATATCGCCAGGACCGTGACGGAACAGATGCTGACTCAGTACCCGGCCCTGCAGGCGATCTACGCCCCCTGCGGCGGCGTCGAAGGGATCGTCGACGCGCTGCGCGACAGCGGCCGTCAGCAGGAGATCGCTCTGGTCTGCCACGGTCCGCTCAGCGACAGTGAACTGGCCCTGATCGATGGCACCATCGACATCATGCTTAACCACCGGCTGGATGAGTTTGCCGCCGTTACGCTGCGCGCCATGGCGGACGCCGCTTCACGCCCCCATAGCGAGGTGATTTCACTCCCTCAGCCTTTCGATATCATCACCAAAGAAAATATGTAAATTTCCGGCTCCGTCTCCAGCGGAGACGGGTATCGGGCGGACCGCGCCACATCTCGATTTGATAAAAAATTATCAAAAAATCCATCAATTAAAATCATGATGATTATCATAAAATCAAAATTCCATCATTGTTGATAATGAAATCTTTATTCAATACTCAGCGGCATCCCTTGTATGAAAAAGGAAGCCGACATGATACATCCTATCGCTAACGCCCCCTGCAGCTGGGGCGTCGATGACCCGAAAAACCCTAACCTCCCTGCCTGGGCTACCGTGCTGAAGGAGGCGGCGCAGGCTGGCTATCGCAGCATTGAGCTCGGCCCCTGGGGTTATCTCCCCAGCGATCCGGCCAGCCTGCGCGCGGCGCTGGAGCAGCATCAGCTGTCGCTGGTCGCCGGCACGATCTTTGACGATCTGGTGAGCGAGGCCCATTTCCCCACCCTGGTGGCGCTGACCCATCAAATCTGCCGCAATCTGTCGCAGGTAGCCGCTGCCGAACCGATCCCGGGCCGCCCTTTCCAGCCGCCCTATCTGGTGATTATCGACTTCGGCAACCCCGAACGGGCGCGCTTTGCCGGGCGCGGCGCGCTGGCTCCGCGCCTCAATGACAAAGACTGGCAGCGCATGATGGAGCACATTATCGCCCTTAGCACCCTCGCCTGGCAGGAGTACGGTGTGCGGGCGGTTATCCATCCGCACGCCGGGGGCAGCATTGAATTCGCGGATGAGATCGAGCGGCTGGCCAACGATATCCCGCACGACGTCGCCGGGTTGTGTCTGGACACCGGACATCTCTATTACGCCGGGATGGATCCGCTCGACTGGCTGGATCGCTATTACCTCCGCCTGGACTATCTGCACTTCAAGGATGTCGACCCGCAGGTTTATCAGCGCGCTATCCATGAAGGTATCGACTTCTTCACTGCCTGCGCCAAAGGGGTGATGTGCCCGCTCGGCAGCGGCGCCATTGACTATCCGGCTATCAAAGACTTTCTTGCCCGCCGGGGGTATCAGGGCTGGATAACCATTGAACAAGAGCGCGACCCGCGCCATGCCGCAGGCAGCCTGCAGGCGGTCACGGAAAGTCTGCGCTATCTGCGCGACGTCGGATTCTGACAGGAGGCACGACATGATTAACGGTTTAAAACCTCTCGACCGCACCCTGCGCTGGGGCATGGTCGGCGGCGGCGGCAGCAGCCAGATCGGCTATATTCACCGCTCTGCAGCGCTGCGCGATAACACCTTCACGCTGCAGGCCGGCGCCTTTGATATTGATGCCGAGCGCGGACGCCAGTTCGGCCAACGGCTGGGGGTGGATCCCGACCGCTGTTACGGCGACTATCAAAGCCTGTTCCGCAGCGAGGCTGCCCGGCCTGACGGCATTCAGGCGGTGTCAGTTGCCACGCCAAATAACACCCACTATGCCATCTGCCGGGCCGCGCTGGAGGCCGGGCTGCACGTGGTGTGCGAAAAGCCGCTGTGCTTCAGCAGCGAGGAAGCTGACGAGCTGGTGGCGCTCAGCCAGCGGCGGCGCAAGATCATCGGGGTGACCTACGGCTATGCCGGCCACCAGCTGATCCTGCAGGCCCGGCAGATGATCGCCGACGGGCTGCTGGGCGATATCCGTATCGTTAATATGCAGTTTGCCCACGGTTTTCACGCCCAGCCGGTGGAACAGGAAAACGCCAGTACCCGCTGGCGGGTCGATCCCCGATTCGTCGGCCCCAGCTATGTGCTGGGCGACCTGGCCACCCATCCGCTGTTTCTGATCGAAACCATGGCCCCGCAGCTGAAGATCACCCGGCTGATGTGCGCCAGACAAAGCTTCGTCAAAAGCCGCGCGCCGCTGGAAGATAACGCCCATGTACTGATGGAGTATGACAACGGGGCCATCGGCTCACTGTGGAGCTCCGCCGTCAACTGCGGTTCGATGCACGGGCAAAAGGTGCGAATCATCGGTGAAAAAGCCAGTCTCGAATGGTGGGATGAACAGCCCAACCAGCTACGCTACGAAATCCAGGGCGAACCCGTGCGCATCCTCGAGCGCGGTATGGACTATCTCGATCCGCTGGCGCGTCAGGATGATCGCATCGGCGGCGGCCATCCCGAGGGACTGTTTGAGGCATGGTCGAATCTCTATCGCCGCTTCGCCATCGCCATGGATGCCGCCGACCGTCGCGACGAGGCGCTGCTGGCCGACTTCTGGTACCCGGACGCCCGCGCCGGGGCGTTCGGCGTCCGCTGGGTGGAAAACTGCGTGCGTTCTGCCGACAACGGCGCCTGCTGGGTCGACTTCCGCTAACTCGCCGGCTCAGGGCGTTCGTCCTGAGCCTTTACGGCTATTTTTCTGTCCGCGCCAGCTGGGTTTTATCCGCCTCATGGGCGCGGTCCGCCAGCCCCTGGAACGCTCCGGCGCCATAGTATTGCGCGGGAACCGGCAATGCCTGCATATCGTGCCCTGGATAGATCTGCAGTTCGCCGAGGTCGCGTAAGCGGAATCCCCCGACCTGCTCCGGCATGGTCAGGCGATACGGCGGCATGGTTTCGAATGGGATCGGCGTCGGCAGCCGGTTTTCCTGTAGATCGTAGTTACGCTTCAGTACCAGAAACTTATCCGGCACCCGCCGGTGACTATTCCACCAGTCGCCGTCGATCTGCTGAAACATCGCTTCCGTCTCACCGCGCGTCGCCACCAGCAGCCGGGTCAGCACTTGTTTCAGCGCCGCATCCATGGCCTGGTTATAATCCTCCAGCGAACCGCCGTGGCCGCTGAGGATGACATTAATCGCCAGCCTCGCGCCCAGTAAATTGGAGTAGAGATCCTCGGGCGAAAAAGCGGAAATCTCTTCGGAAAACCCGGGGACCGACTGGAAGCCATACCACTGGGCGATCTCATGCCACTGGGCGATTTCAAAGGCCAGATGCCCGGCGAGCCAGGCCGCCAGCTGATAGCGCTGCCTGACGCCCGCCGGCGGCGTAAAGGCATTCAGCTGCACGCGGCGCACGCCCAGTTCTTCACTGTAGAAGATCCGCCCCGCCTGGCCCAGCGTCGGCGCAATACGATTGAACAGATAAAAGGTGTTGTCCGCCGTATCGCGCACATGGGCGATATCAATAAACCCGCCGCGGCGGGTATAGATAAGCCCGTTCTGCTCCTCGCTGAGCCCCAGCAGATTTTTCACCGCACCGAACGCGCTATCGTTGTAATGGTGCTTACCCAGCGTACCCAGAGTCAACACATTACCGATCTGGTACATCGGGATCGGAATGCCCGCCGCGCGCACGTGCAGGTCGTAACCAAAAGCGCAGCACGGTCGCAGCGACTCCGGCGGCGGCAGCTCACCGAGGGTGGGCGCCGTATGGATCGCCGTCACGGCGGGTAGCACCGGATCCTGCGCCAGCGCCGGCAGCGCCAGCGCGAATAATAGCCAGAAGGCTTTACGCATCAACAGCCTCTCCACAGCAATAAAAGTGCGCGCATCTTACCGGCAGATAGCGCCTGCGGTTTTAGTTAAAAACGGTATTCAGCGCCGACAACGAAACTATTGCGCGCGGAAAAGCGCTGGCTATCCCCCATTACCATCATCCTGCGGCAAGGTGGCGCGGTGATTGTATTCAAAAGGTGAATGTCGTATAACATAGCGCTACCGAGGGGTGTCCCGTGAGGGCTGAGATGGCGCAAGCCGAACCCTTTGAACCTGATCTGGGTCATGCCAGCGAAGGGACGGGTCGGCAATTTTGCCAGCATTACCGCCATTGCCTGTTCACACCCCTGCACGCCCGGATCTCCCCTGAATAAATGGAGGTCCTGTGATCGTTCCCGCTTTTAGCCAAGGTCTTTACGGCCGTTTACGCCAGCTGGCCGCCGCTGACTGGCAGCGCTATGTGGCGCATCCTTTCGTCCAGCAACTTGCCGATGGGACGCTGGCGGAAAACGCCTTTCGTCGCTATCTGACCCAGGATTATCTGTTTCTGATTCACTTTGCCCGCAGCTACGCGCTGCTGGTGAGTAAACTGCGCGCGCTGCCGGAGATGCGGGCCGCGGCCGCCTCGATGAATGCCATCCTCAACGAACTGCCGCTGCACGTCGGCTACTGTGCCCAGTGGGGGATTAGCGAACCGGAGATGGCCGCCCAACCTGAAGCCCCCGAAACCCTCAACTATACCCGCTATGTGCTGGATATTGGCCACTCGGGTGACGCGCTGGATCTGCTGGTCGCCCTGATGCCCTGCGTCGCGGGCTACGCCGAAATCGGTCTCGGCCTGCTGCAGCATCCCGCCACCCGACTGGACGATAACCCCTACGCCTCATGGATCCGCAACTATGGCGATGAAGGCTATCTGCAGGGCGTCAGCGCCGCGCTGGCGCTGTTGGAAACGGTGTGGCAGCAGCGCGGGAGCGAGGCGCGAATCACTGAGCTGAGCGAGATTTTCACCACCGCCACCCGCCTTGAGGCGCAGTTCTGGCAGATGGGCCTCAACGCCGCGGCGGAGACTCGGGCGTGACGGCGCCGGGTATCGAGGTCCGTGGCCTGAGCCTGCATGTCGGCGACCGTCGGCTGTTCGACAACCTGTCGTTTACGGTCCCCGGCGGGCAGTGGGTGTCGCTGCTCGGCGCCAGCGGCGCCGGCAAAACCAGCCTGCTGCGGGTGATGGCCGGTCTGGCGCCCGCCACCCGCGGAGAAGTGGTCGCCAGCGATGGGCAACCGATTCAGGGCCGTCTGGCGTGGATGGGGCAGAAAGATCTGCTCTACCCCTGGCTGAGCGTTAGGGACAACGTCGCCCTCGGCGCGCGGCTGCGCGGTGAAAAAGTCGATCGTGCCCGGGTCGCCGCTCTGCTTGAACAGGTTGAGCTTTCATCCTGCGCCGACGCCCGCCCGGCGACTCTCTCCGGCGGCATGCGTCAGCGCGCCGCGCTGGCGCGCACGCTGTATGAGGATCGCCCCATCGTGCTGATGGATGAGCCTTTCTCGGCGCTGGATACCCTCACCCGTACGCGCATTCAGACCCTGGCGGCCACCCTGCTGGCCGGTCGCACGGTGGTGCTTATCACCCACGATCCGCAGGAGGCCTGCCGGTTGAGCCACCGCCTGCTGGTCCTCTCGGCGGCCGACGGCGACATTGATGATAGCCATCACCTCGCCGGCACACCTCCGCGCGCGCCGGACGCGCCCGATCTCCTGATCGGCCAGGCCGCCCTGCTGCAGCAGCTGATGAGGGCCCAACCATGACTGGACGTCTCTGGCGCGGCGGCATGGTATTCGGCGGGCTGATGCTCCTCTGGGGTCTGGCCAGCCGCAGCGGCATTCCCCATTTTCTTTTACCGTCCCCGATGGCGGTCGCCGAGGCGCTATGGGTTAATCGCGCCTATCTCGGCTGGCATACGCTTATCACGCTCAGTGAGATCCTGAGCGGCCTGGCGCTGGGCGTGACGCTCGGCGTCACCCTGGCGCTGGGCATGATCCTCTCCCCCCGTCTGCAGCGCTGGCTGATGCCGCTGGTGCTCACCAGTCAGGCGATCCCGGTCTTTGCCCTCGCCCCGCTGCTGGTGCTGTGGCTGGGCTTTGGCATGAGCGCCAAAGTGGCGATGGCGGTGCTGGTGATTTTCTTTCCGGTGACTTCCGCCTTCTTTGATGGCTTGCGGCGGGTCAACCAGGAGTATCTCGATCTGGCGCGCAGCATGAATGCCTCCTTCGGCGCTCAACTGCGACATGTCCGCCTGATGGCCGCCCTGCCGGCGCTGGGCTCTGGCCTGCGCATGGCGGCGGCGGTGGCGCCCATTGGCGCGATCATCGGCGAATGGGTCGGCTCCGCCGAGGGGCTGGGCTACGTCATGCTCAACGCCAATGCGCGACTGCAAACCGATATCTGCTTCGCCGCGCTGTTTATTTTAGTACTACTGACCCTCCTGCTGTGGCTGGCGGTAGATACCCTGCTACACCGGCTGATCGACTGGTCGCCGGAATAAGAATGACGTAATAAAGGAAAACAGATGAAAAAGTCGCTATTCGCCGGGGCAACCTTGACGGCCCTGTTCAGCGGCCACGCGCTGGCCAATGAACCGCTGACGCTGGTGCTGGACTGGTACATTAATCCCGACCATGCGCCGATTATGGTGGCCGAGCAGATCGGCGCCTTTAAGGCCCAGGGGCTGGACGTCAGGATTATCCCCCCTTCCGATCCCGCGCTGCCTCCGCGCATGGTGGCCGCCCGTCAAGCCGATCTGGCCATCACCTACCAGCCGCAGGTGCACTTCTTTGCTGACGAAGGGTTACCGCTGGTGCGTGTAGGGACTCTGATTAATTCGCCGCTGAATACGGTTATCGCCCTGGATAAGCAGATCAAAACCCCGGCAGATCTACAAGGCAAGAAGGTGGGCTACTCGGTCAGCGGCATTGAGCAGGCCACCCTGGCGACCATGGCGCAACATGAAGGGATCGATCCGGCCAGCATCAAACTGGTGAACGTCAATTTCCAGCTGACCAGCGCCCTGCTGGCCGGCCAGGTGGACGCGGTTATCGGCGGCTATCGTAATATAGAAGCGCAGGAGCTGAAGCTGCAGGGCAAAACGCCGGTGGTGATGAACGTCGAAGATTACGGCGTGCCGGCCTATGACGAGCTGGTGATTGTCGCCCATCGCGACGCAATTCATGAGGCGAAGATCCGTAAATTCCTCACCGCCCTGCAGGCGGGAGTGGGCTATCTGCGCGCCCATCCGCAGAAGAGCTGGGAGGCGTTCGCCGCCGCCCACCCGGAGCTTAGGACCGAACTCAACCACCAGGCGTGGTTGCAAACCGTGCCCCTGTTCGCCACCGATCCGGCAGCGCTGGATAAAGCGCGCTACGAGACTTACGAACAGTTTTTATATAACAATAAGTTGGTGAAAAAAGTTACACCTTTAACAAATTATGCGGTGCAACTGCATTGAGTCTTGCTATCGCTGACGGAAGGCATTCCGTCAGCGCTTTAACGTAGCGGCAATAAAAATATAGAGACTTTCTCACTAATAATTACACTTTAAAGGGTTATAGTGACAGAGCGTTGTTCTATTATAATTCAGCGAGTTACGTTAATTTTGCCCCTGGTAAGAATAACGTCAAAATAGCGCAATCAATAAAACGTTGAATGCGGATTTAAAAAGCCATATATTGTGCGCGCTTTATGAATGCCAATTCAATTTCTTACACCAATTATTCAACCAGCGTTCAACCGCAATGCTGGTTGTGGGAGTGATATGATGACGGATAAAGTCCGTATTGATACTTTACGTGCCGATTTATTAGACGCAAACAACGAAACCTTTTTGGCCCGTCAGGCCGAATTCGAATCGAATGTCAGGAGTTACCCGCGTAAGCTGCCGCTGGCTATCACTAAAGCCGAAGGCGTGTGGCTGACGGATGCGGATAACAAACAGTACCTGGACTGCCTCGCGGGCGCCGGTACTCTCGCTCTGGGCCACAACCACCCTGATGTATTGCAGAGCATCCAAAGTGTCATTACCAGCGGCTTGCCGTTACATACTCTCGATCTTACCACCCCGTTAAAAGATCGCTTCTCCGAATACCTGCTCTCTTGCCTGCCGGGCGAAGGGAAAGAATATTGCCTGCAGTTCACCGGCCCGTCCGGCGCTGACGCCGTGGAAGCCGCGCTGAAGCTGGCGAAAAAATACACCGGTCGTACCGCGGTGATCAGCTTCTCCGGCGGCTATCACGGGATGACCCACGGCGCGCTGTCCGTCACCGGCAACCTGTCGCCGAAAGCGGCGGTTAACGGCATGATGCCGGAAGTCCAGTTCATGCCTTACCCGCACCTGTATCGTTGCCCGCTGGGCATCGGCGGCGAAGCCGGCGTGAAAGCCCTGACCTACTACTTCGAAAACCTGATCAACGACGTGGAGAGCGGCGTCCGTAAACCGGCGGCGGTGATCCTTGAAGCCGTTCAGGGCGAAGGCGGTGTGAACCCGGCGCCGGTCGAGTGGCTGCAGCGCATCCGCAAAGTGACCGAAGAGCACGGCATTCTGCTGATCGTCGATGAAGTGCAGGCCGGCTTTGCCCGTACCGGTAAATTCTTCGCCTTCGAGCACGCCGGTATTCAGCCGGACATCATCGTGATGTCGAAAGCGGTTGGCGGCGGGCTGCCACTGGCGGTGCTGGGCATTAAAAAGCAGTTCGACGCCTGGGAACCGGGTCACCACACCGGCACCTTCCGCGGCAACCAGCTGGCGATGGCCACCGGCCTGACCACCCTGCGTCATCTGCGCGACAACAAGATCGCCGACAAAGTCGCCGCCCAGGGCGAGTGGCTGAAAGGTAAACTGGCCGAGCTGCAGAAACGCTACCCGGTGATTGGCCACGTTCGCGGTCTCGGTCTGATGATCGGTATCGAAATCGTCAAGCCGAACGAAGCGCAGGATCACATGGGCTGCTACCCGGCTGACGGCGAACTCTCTGCCCTGCTGCAGAAGAAATGCTTCGAAGCGGGCCTGATCCTCGAGCGTGGCGGTCGTCACGGCTGCGTGCTGCGCCTGCTGCCGTCCCTGCTGATCAGCGACGCGGAGCTGGACGTGTTCCTCGACAAATTTGAACAGGCCCTGCTGGCCGCCGGCGTAAAACCGGTCTGAGTGGAGTAAGTGACCGCCATGTCCACATTGAATCCGATTCTTGCTGGTCCAGCGCAGAGCGTTGAAGCCTATCAGCAGGTTATCGAGCAGACCAGCCAGGCCGTTGTGCAGTGGCT
This sequence comes from Klebsiella pneumoniae, assembly GCF_000742135.1. Taxonomy (GTDB): domain Bacteria; phylum Pseudomonadota; class Gammaproteobacteria; order Enterobacterales; family Enterobacteriaceae; genus Klebsiella; species Klebsiella pneumoniae. The sequence continues at coordinate 2,404,936 of NZ_KN046818.1, forward strand.
GAAGCAACCTGAGATGTATCAGGGGAAAAGCGTTGACGAGCTGCGTGAGCGTATCTCCCTAGAATTTAACGAACAGGGTTTGGGTAACCAGGCGGCGATTGATCGTGCGATCGAGTACTTCCTGAAAGACAGCCTGTCGGTGCATCACCCGCAGTGCGTGGCGCACCTGCACTGCCCGAGCCTGGTGATTAGCCAGGCGGCGGAAGTGCTGATTAACGCCACCAACCAGAGCATGGACTCCTGGGATCAGAGCCCGTCGGCAACCATTATCGAGATGAAGCTGATCGAATGGCTGCGCGCCCGGGTCGGTTTTCCGGCGGGCGACGCCGGCGTCTTCACCAGCGGCGGCACCCAGAGCAACCTGATGGGCCTGATGCTGGCGCGCGACGCCTTCTTCGCCCGTCTGGGGCACTCCATCCAGCAGGATGGGCTGCCGGGGGATATCCGCAAGTACAAAGTCTTGTGCTCGGAAAACGCCCACTTCTCGGTGCAGAAAAACATGGCGCTGATGGGCCTCGGCTACCGCTCGGTAACGCTGGTGAAAACCGACGAATTCGCGCGGATGGACGTGTCCGACCTGCAGGCGAAGATTGCGCAAGCGCAGGCTAACGGCGAGCAGATCATGGCGATCGTCGCCACCGCCGGCACCACCGACGCAGGCGCTATCGACCCGCTGCGCGACATCGCCGGTATCGCTGCGGAACATCAGATCTGGCTGCACGTTGACGCAGCCTGGGGCGGCGCCCTGCTGCTGTCTGAGCAGTATCGCGACTACCTTGACGGTCTGGAGCTGGTGGATTCCGTTACCCTGGACTTCCATAAGCAGTTCTTCCAGACCATCAGCTGCGGCGCATTCCTGCTGAAGGACGCGCGCCATTACGAGCTGATGCGTTATCAGGCGGCCTATCTGAACTCCGAGTTCGATGAAGAACACGGCGTACCGAACCTGGTGTCTAAGTCGCTGCAGACCACCCGTCGCTTCGATGCGCTGAAGCTGTGGATGGGTCTGGAAGCGCTGGGCCAGAAACAGTATGCGGCGATCATCGATCACGGCGTCACGATGGCGAAAAACGTGGCGGAGTACGTGAAGTCGCAGCCGACGCTGGAGCTGGTGATGCAGCCGCAGCTGGCGAGCGTGCTGTTCCGTTCCCGTCCGGCGCAGATGGCCGGGAGCGACGCGGCGGCTATCGCGCTGCTCAACCAGCGCGTCGGCGACGCCCTGCTGGCCTCCGGCCGCGCTAACGTCGGCGTAACCGAGCACAACGGCGTTACCTGCCTGAAGCTGACCCTGCTGAACCCGGTGGTGACGCTGGATGACGTGAAGGTTCTGCTGAACCTGGTGGAGCGCACCGCTCAGGAACTGCTGGCGCAATAACCTGCCTTAGCGAGGTGGCGCCTGCCGCCCCGCTGCCAGCCTTGCCTGCAATAAGCCGATAATGTCCTTATCGGCTTTTTTTATTTCTTTCCGCACCGCTAATGCTCTCTTCGCAGGGCCCGTTGACCCCTGCCTCTCGCGATGCCACAGTACTATCTCGAAAATAACAACGTTCAGGATAAACGTCCTGAAAATGGGGATGATGATGGAGAAACGCTTACCAGGGCTGGATCTCGACGCCCTGCGCAGCTTTGTGACCGGCATGGAGTGCGGCAGTTTCGCCCAGGCAGCGCTGCGCCTGTCGCGTTCCACCTCCGCGGTCAGCGCCCAGCTTAAAAAGCTGGAGAGCCAGTGCGGTGCGGCGCTGGTGACCAAACAGGGGCGGCATCTGGTGCTCACCGCGGAAGGCGAAAAGCTGATGAGCTACGCCAGACGCCTGCTGGCGCTCAATGATGAAACCCTGCGCGCGCTGCAGGCTGAGCGGCTCACCGGCGAGATCCACCTTGGTATGCAGGAAGATTTTGGCGAATCGCTGATGCCGGAGATCCTCGGGCAATTTAAACGGCATCATCCGCAGGTGCGGATAGTCGCCAGGGTGGATCGCAATGGTCCGCTGCGCCAGGCGCTGGCGGAAGAGGCGCTGGATCTGGCGCTGCTGTGGCAAACCGAAGATCAGGGTCCCGGGCTGGGCCTCTGCCCGCTGGCGTGGATTGCGCATCCTGACCTGGACATTCGCGCTCTGCTGGTCTCCGGCGAGCCGCTGCCGCTGGTGATGTTCGACAGCCCGTGCCTGATGCGCTCCCGCGCCATTGCCTGTCTCGATGCCGCGGGGATCCCCTGGCAGGTGGTGTTCGTCAGCCACAGCCTGAGCGGCATTTGGGCGGCGGTGCAGGCCGGGCTGGGCCTGACGATACGCACCCGCATCGGCATGCCAGGCAACCTGCGCCCCGCAGGAGGACTCCTGCCAGCTCCAGGAAGTCTGGCCGTCAGCCTGCGACAAACCCCGCGTGAGGAACACCATTCCGCCGCCGTGGCGCTGCTCGGCGAACTGATGACCGAGGCCCTGCAGGGATGGCTCGACAGGTGACACTGTCACGCCATTTCCATTCACCCTCACCCTAACCCTCTCCCTGAAGGGAGAGGGAACCGTTCGGCAGCATCTGTTACCCCCCTCCACATTCTGTCTCCCGTGCAAGCGCAGCGCCGCCCGGCAACAGGCACAAGAGATGAACGGAACCGTTCGGCAGCCACCGACAATAGGCATTCCGCACCTCTCCCGCTTCAATGCCCGGTGGCGGCTACGCCTTACCGGGCCTACATTCTCCCTGCGCGCTCATGTAGGCCGGGCAAGCGCAGCGCCGCCCGGCAATGGGCACAAGAGATGAACGGATCCGTCCGGCAGTCACCGGCAATGGACATTCTGCGCCTCTCCCGCTTCAATGCCCGGTGGCGGCTGCGCCTTACCGGGCCTACACTCTCCCTGCGCGCTCATGTAGGCCGGGCAAGCGCAGCGCCGCCCGGCAACAGGCACAAGAGATGAACGGAACCGTTCGGCAGCCACCGGCAATGGACATCCAGCGCCTCTCCCGCTTCAATGCCCGGTGGCGGCTGCGCCTTACCGGGCCTACATTCTCCCTGCGCGCTCATGTAGGCCGGGCAAGCGCAGCGCCGCCCGGCAACAGGCACAAGAGATGAACGGAACCGTCCGGCAGTCACCGGCAATGGACATTCTGCGCCTCTCCCGCTTCAATGCCCGGTGGCGGCTGCGCCTTACCGGGCCTACATTCTACCTGCGCGCTGATGTAGGCCGGGCAAGCGCAGCGCCGCCCGGCATCAGGTATAAGGGCTGGAGGGTTCCGTCCGCCAGACGCCTGCGCCGCGGGTCAGGCTTTGCTCTCCTGCAGCAGCTGCTGGATCACCTGCTCCTGGCGGGCATAATCCCCTTCGCCGAATGCGGTATAGCGCAGCTGTCCGCGAGCGTCGAAAATGTAATGCGCCGGCCAGTACTGATTGCCGAAGGCGTTCCAGATGGCGTACTCATTATCCGCCACCACCGGGTAGGTTACCCGCCAGTCCTTCACCGCCTGGCGCAGCAGGGGCAACGAACGCTCCCAGGGATATTCCGGGGTATGAACGCCAATCACCACCAGGCCCGCCGCGCGGTATTTGTTCGCCCAGTCGCGCACGTAAGGCAGGGTATGCTGACAGTTGATACACTCCCGGGTCCAGAAATCCACCAGCACCACTTTGCCCTTCAGACGCTCCGGAGTTAACGCCGGGCTGTTGATCCATGCGCTGCCCCCCGCCAGAGAGGGCATCGCGTTGCTGGGCTGCGGCGCGGCGATCGGCTGGAGGCTGGTCTTTTGCTCCGGCTGCGGCAGACGGGCGGCCAGCCGCTGCTCCAGCGCCTGGCTCAGTCCACCAGCGCTTTGCAGATAGCGATCGCCGCCGCTAGCGATCAGCGCCACCGAGGCCAGCATTGCCCCCCCTGCCAACCGGCGCAGCCGCTCGCCGAACGCCTGTCCGCGACGCAATCTGGCGATCAACGCCGCCCCGCACCACCCCAGCAGGAATAACATCAGCGCCCCGCCGCTGCCGTAGGCCAGCAGCAAGCCGCCGGTAGTCGCCTGCCCCGGATGCACAAAGCCCAGGCTAAGTATCGCTCCCAATACCGGCCCGGCGCACGGCGCCCACAGCAGGCCCACCGCCAGCCCGGCCAGTAGAGAACCGATCCAGCCGCGCTGGCGTGAACTGGCATCGTTAAGCTGATTCCCCAACGCTACCAGGGGTGAGGTCAGCCGTTGCGCGACGCGTTGCGAAAGCAGACTCAACCCGACCAGGGTGAAGAACGCCAGCGCCAGACCGCGGCCTGCGAGGGTCAGATTCACCACCCAGCCGCTGGCGACCGTCACCAGCCAGGAGACAGCGCCGAACATCAGCGCCATTCCTGCCAGCATGATCGCCAGCTGCCCCCGGCGGCCCCGGACGCTGGCGAACAGCAGCGGGATCACCGGCAGCGTACAGGGGCTCAGCAGGGTTAACATCCCGCCCAAAAATGCAATTAATATCGACATCGCCTTCTCCTCATTATGCCGTCGCTGCCGAGAGTGGCAGCCACGACATTACAGCAAGGCCATGTAAGGCGAATGTGTCGGGAAAGGGGGAGAATTGTCGGCTTAGTTATCCGTCTTTCCCGGAGATACAACAGGATACAATCCCGCCGCGGCAAGGCGAACGCTGGCGTCCAGGCCGCCCTGCGGGCGGTTGGCCAGGCGCAGCGCGCCGTCCATCTGGCTGACCAGCTGCGCGGCGATCGCCAGCCCCAGGCCGGTGCCGCCGGTATCGCGATTGCGCGAGTCCTCCAGGCGATAAAACGGCTGCAGCACCGCCTGCAGCGAGGCCTCGGGGATCCCCGGCCCCTCATCCAGCACATGAAGGGTGATATCCCCCACGGCGTCACGGGTCAGGGTTACCGTGGCCGTCGTACCGAATTTCAAGGCGTTATCGATAAGATTGGTCATCACCCGGCGCAGAGCCTGCGGCGGGATCCACACCACCCCGGCGGTCTCTTCGGGACAAAACTGGACCGGCCGGCCGACATCGGCATAATCGCAGACGATGGTGTCGAGAAACGCATCGAGATTCAGCCGCTGTCGCGCCTCCTCCAGCGGCTGCGAGGTGCGGGCGAAGGCGATGCCCTCCCGCACCAGACGGGTCATATTGTCGAGATCCTGCAGTAGCTTATCGCGCAGTTCCGGCTGGTCGGCCATCTCCACCCGCAGCTTCATTCGGGTTATCGGGGTTTGCAGATCGTGGGAGATGGCGGCAAGGATCCGCGCTCGCTCCTGCAGATGATCGTGGATGCGCGCCTGCATCGCGTTAAACGCGCGGGCGGCGCGACGCACCTCCTCCGGCCCCTGCTCGGCCATAGTTCCTGCCGTGTCGCTGGCCGGCTCCAGGGCATTTACCGCGTGGGTAAAGCGGGAGATGGGCAGCAATACCTGGCGAACCGCGTACCAGGCGCAGGCCAGCAGGAGGACAAACTGAGCGATCAGCGCCACCGGCAGCCAGCGGGCGATGGCCGGTAGTTTCGGCCATAGGTCGAGGGTCAACGGCGCGCCGCCGTGAAGGGTAATATGGGCCTGAATATGCTGCCGCGGGCCGGGGATCGCCACAATACTTACCGGATACTGCGCGCTCAGCGCCTCCTGCAGGGAGCGCGCTGCGTCCCGGGCGCGCCAGCTGTCCGGGTAATTGCCGCGCTCCCCGGCGTCCAGCAGATAGCGATAATTGCCGCGCGCCAGCTTCGGCAGCCATTGTGGCCGCTCAGCGGCCGGCAGGCGGTCAAGGATCGCCACGCTGGTGGCGACATCGGAAGCCAGATTGCCCAGCATCACGCTGCGAGCGCTGCTCATACGCTCATAAAACAGCAGCGACAGGGTTAATGTATTCGCCAGCAGCAGCGCCAGAAACAGCAGCGCCATCAGCCTCGACTGCAGCGAGGCGGGCCAGAACCTCATTCATGCCTCTCGCGAATGGAGACCGGTACCGACAGCACATAGCCTTCGCTGCGCACCGTTTTAATGTAGGCCGGCTCGCGAGCATCCTCCCGCAGCCGCTGGCGCAGTCGGCTCACCAGCAGGTCAATTGACCGCTCAAACAGTTCCGCGTCGCGTCCCTGGGTCAGATTGAGCAGCTGATCGCGGTTCAGCACCCGCTGTGGGTGGTCGAGAAACACCCGCAGCAGCCGATACTCCGCCCCGCTGAGGGCGACGATGGCGCCGCTGTCGTCCAGCAAATGGCGAGCGGCAGTGTCGAGCAGCCAGTCGCCAAAGGCGATCAGCCTGCCCGCCTCGGTGATCTGCAGGTTCGGCGGCAGCGCCCGGGTGCGGCGTAAAATAGCTTTGATGCGCGCCAGCAGTTCGCGAGCCACAAAGGGCTTAATCAGATAATCGTCAGCCCCCATTTCCAGGCCGAGGATCCGGTCGCTGTCATCGGTGCGGGCGGTGAGCATCAGCACCGGGATATCCTGCTGCGGGTTAGCGCGCAGCTGGCGACAGAGCGTTAAGCCATCCTCTCCCGGCATCATAATATCCAGCACAATCAGGTCAATTTGATGGTTTTTGAGTACCGACCACATGGCTTTGCCGTTCGCCGCGCCGCTGGCGCGATATCCCGATTTTTCCAGATAGTCGACAATCAGTTCCCGGATGTCGCGGTCGTCGTCGACGACCAGGATGTGGTCAATACGCTCCAAAGGCTGCTCCTGGGGCAAAATAAACTCTTCACAAGCATAAGCCGTGTTGCCGGAAGCGCAACGTCGCGCCGCCGGCAAGGCGCGGGTTACAAACGATCGGCGTCCACCACCGCCTGCACAAACGCCGTCGGATCCTCCTGCGGCGGGTTATGGCCCACAGCTCCCGGCAGATCCCGGTGCTCATATTTACCGGTAAATTTGGCACGGTAGCTGGCGGGAGCCGGATGCGGCGCGCCGTTATTCGCCCCTTCCAGGGTGATGGTGGGCACGGTTATCGGCGGTAGCGCCGCCAGCCGTTGTTCATAGCCGGCATACTTCGCTTCCCCTTTCTCCAGCCCCAGGCGCCAGCGGTAGTTGCTGATGGTGATCGCCACATGGTCCGGGTTATCCAGAGCCCGGGCGGTTTTGGCAAAGGTCGCGTCGCTGAATTGCCACTGCGGCGACGCCTGATGCCAGATAAATTTCGCAAAGTCGTGGGTGTTTTGCCGGTAACCGGCCTCCCCACGCGGGGTGGCAAAATAGAATTGATACCACCACGACAGCTCAGCCTGCGGCGGCAGCGGTTTTTCGCCAATCTGCTGACTGCTGATCAGATACCCGCTCACCGAGACCAGGGATTTCACCCGCTGCGGCCACAGCGCGGCGACGATATCCGCCGTGCGCGCGCCCCAGTCAAAACCGGCCAGATCCGCCTGCCTGATGTTAAGGGCGTCCATCAGATGGACAATATCGGCCGCCATCGCCGACGGCTGACCGTTACGCGGCGTGCTGGCGGAGAGGAAACGGGTCGTGCCGTAGCCGCGAAGATACGGCACGATCACCCGGTAACCCTTCTGCGCTAGAGCCGGCGCCACCTGGGCATAGCTCTGAATGTCGTAGGGCCAGCCGTGCAGCAGGATCACCGGCTGGCCGTCGCGTGGGCCGATATCCACGTAGCCAATATTCAGGTCGCCGGCGCGGATCTGCTGGATCTTGTCGAACGCCCCCGCGTCTTCAGCGGCGCAAACGGCGGCGGACCACAGGGTGGATAACCCCAACGCCACGGCGCTGGTATAGCGGATCAGGGATAATCTGTTCATCGTTTTCTCACCTTTTATCGTCATCAAGAGAGTACGTGACCAGTAAAGCGGAAATTTGTATCCGCCATGTGCCCGACCGGGGCCATTTTTCTCTCCCGCTGGTGGCCACCCACTCCAATGCCCACGCCCTGTGCCCGCAGCCGCGCAATCTGACCGACCAGCAACTGCGGGCGATCCGCGACAGCGGCGGCGCGGTGGGCGTCAATTTCGGCAATGCTTTCCTGCGCGCCGACGGCCGGCGCGATAGCGACACGCCCTTAACCACCATTATCCGTGAGGCCTGTAGTCATTTTTAAGAGGAACAAAACATGTGGAAGAAACCAGCTTTTATCGATTTACGTCTCGGTCTGGAAGTGACGCTGTACATTTCTAACCGTTAATCGCCCCGCCCGCCGTTCGCGCGGGCACCTTCATTCATTACCCGGTCCGTCTTCATGTTCATTAAAGTCCTCGGTTCCGCCGCCGGCGGCGGTTTCCCGCAATGGAACTGCAACTGCGCCAACTGTCAGGGTCTGCGCGATGGCACCATTCAGGCTGCCCCCCGCACCCAGTCGTCAATTATCGTCAGCGACAACGGTAAAGAGTGGGTGCTGTGCAACGCCTCGCCGGATATCAGCCAGCAGATTGCCCATACCCCCGAGTTAAATAAAGCCGGCGTACTGCGCGGAACACATATCGGCGGCATTATTCTCACCGACAGCCAGATCGACCACACCACCGGGTTGCTGAGCCTGCGGGAAGGCTGCCCACATCAGGTCTGGTGCACCCCGGAGGTTCATGAGGATCTCTCCACCGGCTTCCCGGTGTTTACCATGCTGCGGCACTGGAACGGCGGCCTGGTGCATCATCCCATCGCTCCGCAGCAGCCTTTTACCGTTGACGCCTGTCCTGATTTGCAGTTTACCGCGGTGCCTATCGCCAGCAACGCGCCGCCCTATTCGCCGTATCGCGACCGGCCGCTGCCGGGTCATAACGTGGCGCTGTTTATCGAAAACCGCCGCAACGGGCAGACGCTGTTCTATGCCCCGGGGCTGGGTGAGCCGGATGAAACCCTTCTGCCGTGGCTGCAAAAAGCGGACTGTCTGCTGATCGATGGCACCGTCTGGCAGGATGACGAGCTGCAGGCCGCCGGCGTCGGGCGCAATACCGGGCGCGATATGGGCCACCTGGCGCTCGGCGATGAGCACGGGATGATGGCCCTGCTGGCCTCCCTGCCGGCAAAACGCAAAATTCTCATTCATATTAATAACACCAACCCGATCCTTAACGAGCAGTCTCCCCAGCGCCAGGCGCTAACGCAACAGGGGATCGAAGTGAGCTGGGACGGGATGGCAATCACCCTTCAGGATACCGCATGCTGATCACTGACACGCTGTCGCCGCAGGCCTTTGAAGAGGCTCTGCGGGCTAAAGGCGCCTTCTACCATATTCACCACCCTTACCACATCGCCATGCATAACGGCGACGCGACCCGCGAGCAAATTCAGGGTTGGGTGGCGAACCGGTTTTATTACCAGACCACTATTCCGCTGAAAGACGCGGCGATTATGGCCAACTGCCCGGATGCGCAAACCCGGCGCAAATGGGTGCAGCGGATCCTCGACCACGACGGCAGCCACGGTGAGGACGGCGGGATTGAAGCCTGGCTGCGGCTGGGGGAAGCGGTCGGTTTGAGCCGCGACGATCTGCTCAGCGAGCGTCACGTGCTGCCCGGCGTGCGCTTCGCAGTGGATGCCTATCTTAATTTCGCCCGTCGCGCCTGCTGGCAGGAGGCGGCCTGCAGTTCCCTGACCGAGCTGTTCGCCCCGCAGATCCATCAGTCGCGCCTCGACAGCTGGCCGCAGCACTATCCATGGATCAAAGAGGAAGGCTATTTTTACTTCCGCAGTCGTCTGAGCCAGGCCAATCGCGACGTTGAGCATGGCCTGGCGCTGGCGAAGGCCTACTGCGACAGCGCTGAAAAACAGAACCGGATGCTGGAGATCCTGCAGTTTAAGCTCGACATTCTGTGGTCGATGCTCGATGCCATGACCATGGCCTATGCCCTGCAGCGCCCGCCCTATCACACGGTCACCGACAAGGCGGCCTGGCACACGACCCGACTGGTGTAATCATGCAAATAACGTCCATCGTTGCCTTTCGTCGCGGCTACCGACTGCAGTGGGAAGCCGCCCAGGAGAGCCATGTGATCCTCTATCCGGAGGGTATGGCCAAACTCAATGAGACCGCCGCGGCGATCCTCGAGCTGGTCGATGGCCGGCGCGACGTCGCGGCGATTATCGCCATGCTTAATGAACGTTTCCCAGAAGCAGGCGGCGTCGATGACGACGTCATCGAGTTCCTGCAGATCGCCTGTCAACAGAAGTGGATCACCTGCCGTGAGCCAGAGTAAACCCACCGTCAATCCGCCACTGTGGCTGCTGGCGGAGCTAACCTACCGCTGCCCGCTGCAGTGTCCCTACTGTTCCAATCCGCTGGACTTCGCCCGGCAGGATAAGGAGCTGACCACCGAACAATGGATCGAGGTCTTTCGCCAGGCGCGGGCGATGGGCAGCGTTCAGCTAGGCTTTTCCGGCGGCGAGCCGCTGACCCGTAAAGATCTGCCGGAACTGATCCGCGCCGCGCGCGACCTCGGGTTCTATACCAACCTGATCACCTCCGGGATAGGGCTGACGGAGAGCAAACTGGACGCCTTCAGCGAGGCCGGGCTGGACCATATCCAGATTAGCTTCCAGGCCAGCGATGAAGTGCTCAACGCCGCGCTGGCCGGCAACAAAAAAGCCTTCCAGCAGAAGCTGGCCATGGCCAAAGCCGTGAAAGCGCGCGACTACCCGATGGTGCTCAACTTCGTTCTCCACCGGCACAACATCGACCAGCTCGATAAAATTATCGAGCTGTGCATTGAGCTGGAAGCCGATGACGTTGAGCTGGCCACCTGCCAGTTCTACGGTTGGGCGTTTCTTAATCGCGAAGGGCTGCTGCCGACCCGGGAACAGATCGCCCGCGCCGAGCAGGTGGTCGCTGACTACCGGCAGAAAATGGCCGCCAGCGGCAACCTCACCAACCTGCTGTTCGTCACCCCGGACTATTACGAAGAGCGGCCGAAAGGCTGCATGGGCGGCTGGGGATCGATTTTCCTCAGCGTCACCCCGGAAGGCACCGCCCTGCCTTGCCACAGCGCGCGCCAGCTGCCGGTGGCGTTTCCGTCGGTGCTGGAGCAGAGTCTGGAATCGATCTGGTATGACTCATTCGGCTTCAATCGCTACCGCGGGTATGACTGGATGCCGGAGCCGTGCCGCTCCTGTGATGAAAAAGAGAAGGACTTCGGCGGCTGCCGCTGCCAGGCCTTTATGCTGACCGGCAGCGCCGATAACGCCGACCCGGTGTGCAGCAAATCCCCGCATCATCACAAAATCCTCGAGGCCCGGCGCGAAGCGGCCTGCAGCGACATAAAAGTCAGCCAGTTGCAGTTCCGCAACCGTACCCGCTCGCAGCTGATCTACCAAACCCGGGACCTGTAATGACACTGGCGACCCGCACCCTCACTTTGCCGGGCGGCCTGCAGGCCACCCTGGTCCATCAGCCGCAGGCGGATCGCGCGGCGGCCCTGGCGCGGGTCGCCGCCGGCAGCCACCACGAACCGTCGCGCTTCCCTGGGCTGGCGCACCTGCTGGAACATCTGCTGTTTTACGGCGGAGAGCGCTACCAGGATGATGACCGACTGATGGGCTGGGTGCAGCGCCAGGGCGGAAGCGTGAATGCCACCACCCTGGCTCGCCATAGCGCGTTCTTTTTCGAGGTTGCCGCCGATGCTCTGGCTGATGGCGTCGCGCGTCTACAGGAGATGCTGCAGGCCCCGCTGCTGCTCAGGGAAGATATTCAGCGCGAAGTGGCGGTGATTGACGCCGAGTACCGCCTGATCCAGCAGCATGAGCCATCGCGCCGGGAAGCCGCGGTGCGCCACGCCGCCAGCGCGCCCGCGGCGTTTCGCCGCTTTCAGGTAGGCAGCGCCGACGCGCTGGCGGGCGATCTCGCTGCGCTGCAGGCCGCCTTAGGCGATTTTCACCGCACCCATTATGTCGCCCGGCGAATGCAGCTCTGGCTGCAGGGGCCGCAGTCGCTGGAGGCGCTCGGCGAGCTGGCGGCCCGTTTCGCCGCCGGGCTTGCCGCAGGCGAGGCTCCGCCGCCGGCGCCGCCGCTGCGCCTGGGCGAGTTCACTGCACTGCAGCTGGCGGTCTCCAGCCAGCCCGCGCTGTGGCGCTGCCCGCTGATCGCTTTAAGTGACAACGTCACGTTACTGCGCGAGTTTTTGCTGGATGAAGCCCCCGGCAGCCTGATGGCCGGCCTGCGCCAGCGCCGGCTGGCCGGGGATGTGGCGCTGAACTGGCTGTATCAGGATCGGCACCTCGGCTGGCTGGCGCTGGTCTTCGCCAGCGACCGGCCGGAAGAGGTCGACCGGCAGATAACCCACTGGCTGCAGGCGCTACAGCAAACGACGCCTGAGCAGCAGCTACACTACTATCAGCTATCCCGCCGCCGCTTTCAGGCGCTGTCGCCTCTCGGTCAGCTGCGCCAGCGGGCATTCGGCTTTGCCCCCGGCGCGCCGCCCACCGGGTTCACCGATTTTTGCGCCGCCCTGCAGGCCGCCCCGTCGGTCAGCCTGGCCTGTCAGACCGTTTCCCCAGGGGAGTCTGTTGCCACCCAGGGCTTTAGCCTGCCGCTTAGCCGCTGGCGCCGCCGCCCTGAGTCTGACCCGGCGCTGGCGTTCGCTTTTTATCCGCAGGCCGCTGGCGATCTCGTTGCCAAATGCCCGGAGAAAGCCGCGCCGCTGCTCCACCTCCCGTCACCGGGAGAGCCGCCGAGGCTCCTGCTGCGACCGCCCTTCTACTGCTCGCCCGATCAGGCCGAAGGACTGGCGCGTGGGGAACAGCTGCGCCCACAGCTTGCCGCCCTGCGCCATGCCGGGGGACACGGCGAGTGGCATCTGTTCGACGGCAGCTGGCAGTTGACCCTCCAGCTGCCGGAGCCCGGCCGACGGCCGGAGGCGATCCTGCAGGCCATCCTGCGGCAACTCGCACTCCCGGTCGCCTCGCTGACCCCACCGCCGGAAAGTATCGCTATCCGTTATCTCATGGCTCAACTCCCCGAACGGCTGGGTACATCCGGGCATCAGAAAGGTTGGCTGGCGGCCCTGGCCGGCGGCAGCGCAGAAGATGCGCAGTGGGTAGCGCGTCAGCTGAGCCTGATTACCGCCCCGGTTAATCCGCCGATGCCCGCTCCGGCGCCCTGCCGCCGCGGCGTCGAACGTCTGGTTTATCCGGGAGGCGATACGGCGCTGCTGGTCTTCATTCCGCTGCCGGATGGCGCCTCGCTGGCGGCCCTGCGGCTGCTGGCGCAGCATTGTGAGCCGCTATTTTTCCAGCGCCTGCGGGTGGAGCAGCAGATTGGCTATGTGGTGAGCTGCTGCTATCAGCGAGTCGCCGATCGCGACGGGCTGCTGATGGCGCTCCAGTCCCCGGATCGCCGCGCCGGGGAATTGCTGCGCTGTGGTAAAGACTTTCTGCGCCAGCTGGCCCCCATGGATGAGGCGACCTTCAGACCGCTACAGCAGCGCCTGGCCGCTCAGATCCGCGCCAGCAGGCCGCCAGAGGCGCGGGCGCTGTCCGCCCTGCGTCAGGAGTATGGTTTACCAGAGCTAACGCCGCAGGCGGTTGACGCGCTGCGCGTTGCAGAGGTGGCCGATCTGGCACGCGAAATGACCCGCCGGCGTCGCCGCTGGCAGGTTCTGTTCACGACGGGGGATTAATGGCCGGGGGCATCCGGGGTCAGAAAGGCGCTGACGAAGCGCGTAAGGATCGCCGCGCCCTGCGGGCTCTCCTGCACCTCGTCGTGTAACCGCTGCGCGTCAATACCTTCCGCCTGCAGCACCGCCTCCCGGTGGCGGATCAGCGAACGGGCTATCGGCGCGGTAAATTCCGGGTGAAATTGCGTAGAGACCGCGTGCGGCCCATAGCGCACAATCTGGTGGGGATCGTGGGAGGACGCGGCCAGCACCGTGGCCCCTTCCGGCAGACGAGTCACGGTTTGCAAATGGCTCAGATGCGCAGGAAATGTAGCCGGCAGGCCGATCAGCAGCGGATCATCGATACCCCATGGCGACAGCGTAATGGTTTGGCTGCCGCTTTCCCGCCCGCCAGGATGATACGCGACCTCGCCCCCCAGGGCATGGGCCATCAGCTGATGACCATAACAAACGCCGAACAGCGGCATGTCGATAGCCACCGCCTGCCGGATCCAGTCGGCGGTCCGTTCGCTCCACGCCAGACGATCGGTTACCATCGCCCACGAGCCGGTTAGCACCGCTATGGTCTGGTTATCCGGCGTCGGCAGCGGTTCATCTTCAAACACCCGCACCGTGGTGAGCTGCGTCTGCCACGGCGCCAGCAGCGTGCGAAACCAGCGCGGCAGATCGCCATGCGCCTGGCGAATGGCCGTCGGCGGCGTGCCGGTCTGGACCAGCAGTAATCGGTTACGTGTCACCTTTCCTCCTCGCTCCGGGTCATGTTCCCGTAAAACACTATGCCGCCGGGAAGACGATGGGACAAATAACCAATTACTATGGACGATGCGCCTGCGGAATAAGTCCTGTCGCTTACTGGGCATCGGCGCTGTCACGCTGCGGCACATCGGCTGCCGCCGAAGATGCCTGCTGCGGGACAAAAATATGGTCCAGGATGGCGCGCGCCGTCGGTCCGGCCACCACCCCATCCCCGCCGCCGTTCTCCAGAATCAGCGCCATCGCCACCTTCGGATGCTGATAAGGGGCAAACAGGGTGTAGAAGATATGGTCGCGCAGACGCACCGGGATCATTTTGGCGTTATAGGTCTGGTTTTGCTTCAGGCTAAAGACCTGCGAGGTCCCGGACTTCGCCGCGATCTGATACGGCGCAGTATGAAACAGCTTATAGCCGGTGCCGTTGGGCTGATTCGCCATCCCATACATGCCGTTGCGCACAATGCCCCAGTACGGGGATTTCTGGTCACCCACCTGCGGCAGGTTCGCCGGCTGCTGATAACGTTCCACATGGTTGCCCTGCTTCATCGAATAGAGCAGATGCGGATCCTGTACTTTACCATTGTTCAGCAGAGTGGTAAGCGCCTTCACCATCTGGATCGGGGTGTCGATCCAGTACCCCTGGCCGATGCCGACCGAGATGGTGTCCCCCTGATACCAGGGCTTTTTATGCACCCGCTGTTTCCACTCCCGGCTGGGCAGCACCCCGGCGTACTCCTCATTAAGGTCGATGCCGGTGGACTGGCCGTAGCCGAACTTGCTCAGCCATTCATGGATCCGGTCAATGCCCATCTCGAAGGCGACCTGATAGAAAAAGGTGTCCGCTGACTCTTCGATGGCTTTAGTCACGTTGAGCATGCCGTGGCCGGTTTTCAGCCAGTCGCGGTAGCGGCGTTGCGTGCCCGGCAGCGTCCACGTCGGCGCCCCGAAGAAGGTGGTGTTCGGGGTGATGACCCCAGCGGAGAGCGCCGACAGCGCCATATAGGGTTTGACCGTCGAAGCCGGAGGATATAGCCCCTGGGTGACGCGGTTGATCAGCGGCCGGTCCGGATTCTCCAGCAGCGATTTATAGGCCTGATAGCCGATACCTTTGACGAACGGATTAGGATCGTAGCTGGGACTGGAGACCATCGCCAACACGCCGCCATCCCGCGGGTCGACCACCACCGCCGCCGCCCGCTGTCCCTTCAGCACCGACTCAATATACTGCTGGAGATGAAGGTCGAGAGTCAGATAGAGGTTTTTTCCGGCCACCGGCGGCACCTCTTTCAGTAGACGCACCACCCGGCCGTGGTTATCCACCTCCACTTCCTGATAGCCGGAGGTGCCGTGGAGCGCTTTTTCATAATAGCCCTCGATGCCCTGCTTACCGATATTGCGGTCGGCGGCGTAGTTCTCCTCTTCGCCGTTTTTCGCCAGCCGCTGCAGATCGCTGTCGTTGATTTTCGACACATAGCCCACCACGTGCGCCAGCTCTGCGCCGTAGGGGTATTCCCGTTGTTGGTAGCTCTCCACCGTCACGCCGGGGAAACGGAATTCGTTGACCGCGAAGCGGGCCACCTCCACATCGCTGAGGTCTGACTTGAGGGTGACCGCTTTGTAGCGGCTGGTGTGGTGCATATCGTCGCGAAAGCTGGCGATGTCGTCCGGCGTCAGGTCGACGATAGGCGTCAGCTGCTGCAACAGCGCGGCCATATCGGGAATTTTGCTCGGGATCACCTGCAGGCGATACAGGGTGATATTCTGCACCAGCGGAATGCCGTTGCGATCGAATATCAGCCCGCGGCTGGGGGCGATGGGCAGCATTTTGATGTCGTTCTGGTTTGACCGGGTCTGGTAAAAATCGTGCTGCTCCACCTGCAGATGGTAGAGGTTAACGATCAGCACGCCAAAGCAGACCACCACCAGCAGAAAAGCAATTGCGGCCCGGCGGATAAACAGCATCTCTTCCGCGGAGTGGTCGCGAATTTCATCTCTCAAAAGGGGCATTAGCGGTACATCACCTGAATCACTGGAAAAGCCAACGGCGTAACGGCCGGGAAGCATAGCCTTATCGCAGCGTCAGCCCTACTGAAAGGTTGCTAATGATCTGGCAGAAATGTTTCAGCATGTTAGAGGGATCGTTATTCTTAACCTTGCCCGTGACGCGTCAGGCTATATTCACGATGCCCGACGCGTCGGCGCAGCTCACTGTTCTGCGCGGGCCGCCTCGTGGGAGGTAGCCGACTTCCCTGAGGTATAGATTAAGTACAGCGCGAGGGCCAGACATATCACCGCCGCCAGTCGCGCCGGCGAGAACGCCATCGTGCTGTTGCCCAGCCAGCCAAAGTTGTCGATCAGCAGGCTCATCGTCAGCTGGCCAAAGATCACCGCCACGGTAGCCGTAGCGGTGCCTATCCGCTGCACCGCCAGCACCATAATGACGATGTAGGGCACGCCGCAAAAAGCGCCCAGCAGCTGCCACTTAGGCACCTGTAGCAGGTTTACCGACGTCGCTGGAGCAAAAAACAGGATCAGCAATCCCGTCACCAGCGCGCCGGTGGCGAAGGTTAAAAAGGCGCTGCGCAGCACCCCCACCTGGCTGCCAAGACGGCCATTTATCGCCGCCTGGACGCTAAGCAATGCGCCGCCGCACAGCGCCAGAATGATCACTATCGTATCCATTTCCCCTCCTTACCCCAGAGCCACCAGCAGTAACGCCGCCATAATCAACATCAGCGCCATGGCGCGCCGCGGATCGATTTTGCGCCGTGGGCTGCCGAATAACCCGTAATGGTCGATCGCCAGGCTTTTCGCCACCTGACCCGCCAGGATGCCGATCATGGTCATGGCAATACCAATCACCGGCGTCGCCATGGTCAAGATCACCACGTACCCCGCCCCCAACAGACCGCCGGTGAGTTGCCAGCCGGGCAGAGAAAAGAACGACGGGCTGCTACGCGGGCTGAAAAAGAGCATCAGAAAAAAGGTTAACACTGCGCCAATCCCAAAGATGCTCATGGTTGCCCACAGATCCCCCACCTGGCTCGCCAGCGGCCCCAGCAGGCCGGCCTCGACCGATAATCCCATGCCGCCGGCAATCACTAATAAAATGAATAATAACGCCATTACTGCGCCTCCTCTGTACAACAGGCGGCTGAGGATAAAACAGCGTGCTGATGCGATAAACGGTATAATGCAGAAAACACTATTGCAGGAATTGCACAGATGGCCGATGCCAGCAGCGTCGATTTTCGCGCCCTTCAGCTTTTCATCGCGGTTTACGATAACCAGAGTTTTTCCGTAGTGGCCCGCCGCGAAGGGGTCTCTCCCTCGCTGATCTCGCGAACCATCCAGCAGCTGGAAGATGCCCTCGGGCAGCAGCTGTTCTACCGCAACACCCGTGCCGTGGTACCGACCGAAGCAGGACGCCTTTTCGCAGCGTCCGCCCGGGAACTACTGGGACAGTACGCCGACGCGCAACGGGCGTTACAGGATCGGGCACAGGTTCCCGGCGGACTGGTGCGGATCAATGCGCCGGTCTATTTTGGTCAGCGGCATATCGCCTCCTGGCTTCCGGAACTGGCGGCCCGGCATCCCAAACTGCAGTTTGACCTGACACTGACCGACGATTTTATCGATCCCCATCGCGATGCGACGGATATCCTTTTTCGCATCAGCAGCCTGCCGGACGCGGGCTATCACGCCAGAGTGTTTGGCAGCCAGCGCTATTACCTGACCGCCTCCCCGGAGTATGTTTCACGGTACGGCAGCCCGACTTCGCCGGAGGCATTGCATCAACATCGCACGCTGGTGTATGGCGGTTCGCAGGGAGCCAACCGCTGGCTGTTTCGCCAGCGCGAAGAGGCATGGGTGCACTATCCGTTGACCCCGCTCATGACCTCGAACAATGCCGATGCCCTGCTCACTTCAGCCATCGGCGGGATGGGGATCGTGTTATTTTCCGACTGGATGGTCAGCGAGGCGCTGCACAACGGGACATTAGTCACGCTGATGGATCGCTATTCGGCGGCCATCAGCCACACGCCATCGTATATCGCGGCGATTTATCCTTATACCCGCCATCCCTCTCTCAACGTGCGGACAGTGATTGACTATTTTGCCGACGTGTTTGGATCGCCGCCCTACTGGCAGCGCTAATGCGAGTTTCGTAGTAAAACTTGTCATATCTCAAACAATTAGCATTCCTTCGCCCAGCTTGACGCGGATCGTTTCCTTTGCCGCCTCGTTACGGCTATGGTTACTAATGAGGTTAATCTCAATCTCCAGGCCGACACGGTGCCACCAGGGGGTTGCCTAACCCTTCATTGAACGGAAATAGCTATTAAATCCGTAGATTCATTCAAATATCGCTTATTGGTAGCAGTGTATATCGTAACGGCATTCACAAAAGCAAACGGAGCCTGATATGAGCACGTCTAACGACCCATCCAACAATGCATCCGCCGGGAAGTGCCCTTTCCACGCCGAGACGCCAAAACAGAGCGCCGGCAGCGGCACCGCCAACCGCGACTGGTGGCCGAACCAGCTGCGTGTCGATCTGTTAAACCAGCACTCCAATCGCTCCAACCCGTTGGGTGAGAATTTTAACTACAGGGAAGAGTTTAAAAAGCTCGATTACTCCGCGCTGAAGGCTGATCTCAGAGCGCTGCTGACCGATTCGCAAGAGTGGTGGCCGGCAGACTGGGGTAGCTATATTGGCTTGTTTATTCGTATGGCCTGGCACGGCGCTGGCACCTACCGCACCGTTGACGGTCGCGGCGGCGCAGGTCGTGGACAGCAGCGCTTTGCTCCCCTGAACTCCTGGCCTGACAACGTCAGCCTCGATAAGGCCCGCCGTCTGCTGTGGCCGGTGAAACAGAAATATGGCCAGAAAATCTCCTGGGCCGACCTTTACATGCTGGCGGGTAACGTCGCTCTGGAAAACGCCGGCTTCCGCACCTTTGGCTTTGGCGCCGGTCGCGAAGACGTCTGGGAACCGGATCTCGACGTCGACTGGGGCGATGAGAAAGAGTGGCTGGCCCACCGTCATCCGGAAAGCCTGGCGAAACAGGCCATCGGGGCCACCGAAATGGGTCTGATTTATGTCAACCCGGAAGGTCCGAACGCCAGCGGCGAGCCGCTGTCCGCCGCGGCGGCCATTCGCGCCACCTTCGGCAATATGGCGATGGACGATGAAGAGATCGTCGCGTTGATCGCCGGCGGCCATACGCTGGGCAAAACCCACGGCGCCGCAGAAACCAGCCACGTCGGCGCCGAGCCGGAAGCCGCGCCGCTGGAAGCGCAGGGTCTGGGCTGGCACTCCAGCTACGGCAGCGGCGCAGGCGCGGACGCCATCACCTCCGGTCTGGAAGTGGTCTGGACGCAGACGCCCACCCAGTGGAGCAACTACTTTTTCGAAAACCTGTTCAAATACGAATGGGTGCAGACCCGCAGCCCGGCTGGCGCGATCCAGTTCGAAGCCAAAGACGCGCCGGAGATTATCCCGGATCCGTTTAACCCGGAGAAAAAGCGCAAACCGACCATGCTGGTCACCGACCTGACCCTGCGCTTCGACCCGGAGTTTGAAAAAATCTCCCGTCGCTTCCTCAACGATCCGCAGGCCTTTAACGAGGCGTTCGCCCGGGCGTGGTTCAAGCTGACCCACCGTGATATGGGGCCAAAATCCCGTTACCTCGGGCCGGAAGTGCCGAAAGAAGATCTGATTTGGCAGGATCCGCTGCCGGCAGCGACCGTAAAACCGGCGAAGCGAAGTACAGCGCCACCCGCGTGGATCTGGTGTTTGGCTCCAACTCGGTACTGCGCGCCCTGGCGGAAGTGTACGCCTGCGCCGACGGGCAGCAGAAGCTGGTGCATGACTTCGTTGCCGCCTGGACCAAGGTGATGAACCTCGACCGCTTCGATCTGTAATCCTCTCGCCCCGGCTCCCGCCGGGGCGTTTTCCTTATACCGCCCGCGGCAGCTGTTGCAGGCGACTCCGCGTTCGTTGAATATCCTCCAGTTCCACCCCTGCCACCAGCGTCTCCAGGTCGCAGCGGGTCACCAGCAGCAGGCGGATCTGCTTTTCATACAGCACATCAATCACATTGATAAAGCGCTGCTGGGCCGCCGGCCCCACCGTAGCCAATGGCGGCACCTCGTCCAGTAGCCAGACGGCATAGCTTTCGCAGAGCGTCAGATAGTCCATCACCGCCGTGGCGGCCTGACAAAGCTGGGTAAAGGTGAAGTGCAGCAACGCGGGCGACGCCGCGGCCGCCAGCAGCGTGCGATAGCCTACCGTCAGCGAAACCGGTTCGCCAGGCAGCGACGGCAGGTCATACAGCTGACGCTGTTGTGCATTCGGATTAACCCACATCCGCCCGCTGCAGAAGGCGTTATCCTGGCTCAGATGCCGTTCGCGATAATCCTCCTCGCCGTTCAGCGCCACCACCGTTAGATGGGCGCGGATCAGCGCGATCGACGGTAAAAAGCGATCGTGATACAGCGGATTGGGCAGCAGCATCTCCGGCGGGTAGTTTGAGGTGGCCAGCAGCACGATACCGTGTTGAAAGAGGTGTTCCAGCAAGGCTTTAATCAGCATGGCGTCGCCGGGGTCGTGCAGATGAAATTCGTCGAAGCATAGCAGGCGGCAACCGGATGTCATCTGCCTCATCACCGTCTGCAGGTCGGGCGCTCCGGGGGCATTCAGCCGCTGGTGCAGTTCGCGGAAGAAGTGATGAAAATGGACCCGCCGCCTGGCGGCGAGCGGCAGGCTGGCGAAAAAGTGGTCGAGGATAAAGCTTTTCCCTCGCCCGGTACGTCCCCAGACGTATACCCCCTGCGGCCTGCCTGTCGTGGACACCAACTGCTGACCGAGGGCGTCAAGGCGGGCGATGAGTGACAGCTGATCGTCGTCCAGCGTCAGACGCGCCCGCGCCGCCTGCTCGGCCATCACGCGGGTAAAACGAAAATCAGCCGTCACCTCTGTGGGACCAGATTCCGAGGGTACACATCCATTATTTAACATTCTTATAACCTCCTGCGAGGAGGCCATTCTAGCCGCTTTCCCGCGGGATGGCGAATCGCGCGACGAGCGGCCATTTCCGCTGCTCCGCCGCCAGCCCTACGCCTCTCCGACACGCCAGTGCACCGATGTGACGTTCTGCTGAACGCCCATCTGCGCCATAATTTGCGCCAGCGTTTTTTGGTGCTGCTTATGGCTAATCAGCTGCGCGCAAATCTCCAGATGGTCCGCGGTGTCCGCCGCCGCCGACTGCAATCCCTGCAGGGTAAACCGCTGCTGCTGCGCAATATTCAGCAACAGCTGACGTACGGCATTTTCATGTTCGCGCAGACAGGTGACGCGTAAGACATAGCGTTTCTCTTCGTCACCGGCCCCCGGCAAGGCATGAATGCGCTGCGCCGCCTCGCGCAGCAGGATATTGGCGCACAGAATAATCAGCGTAGCCGCCGTCGCGTTCCAGAACTGTCCCAGGCCGCAGAGTACGCCGATCCCGGCCGAACACCACAGCGTGGCGGCGGTATTGAGGCCGCGGACGTTCATACCATCGCGCATAATCACCCCTGCCCCAAGAAAGCCGATACCGGAGACGATCTGCGCTGCAATACGCCCCGGGCTGTCCGGCGAGGCCGACATCGCGCTGAGAATAAACACCGCCGCGCCGGTGGCCACCAGGGCATTGGTGCGTAAACCGGCCATACGTTGTCGCCACTGTCTTTCCGCGCCGATCAGCGCCCCCAACAACATTGCCGCGAGTAAATGTGTCATATAAGGAAATACCATCGCGCCTTCCTCCAGAAAACAGAAAGCCAAAAATTACAGATGTAGCGCTCAGCCGCGCCGGGCGATTAGCCGGTGGATGATGGTGGAGGAAATAAGGGTCTGGAAAACATAAACATAACGCTGCCTCTCGCGCTCAATGGCGCATAAATTATTGAGGGAGGCAATCCGGAACTGAGAGATTGCTGCCCGCCGGGACGGCAAGCAGCGAAATGATCGCGTTAGCTTGCCGGAAAATCGCAATAAGGGTGACTGTCCAACGTATGACTCCTGAATAAAAGTGGGCACATTATAGCCCGGGGTAATGATGGGTAAAGCACGAAAACGCCGCCGGTGACGATTCGTTTAGTTTGTCTTTCGCGGTTCCTGCGTGGCGTGACATCGCCAGGCGACTAAAATGCCGTCAGCGGTGATTTACTTCAATTCCGTCGCTGGGATGCGGCGAAAACCAGCATGAATATCAACTTTATGTCTCCCCAGCGCGATCTTACGCTAAAGAATGTCGCTAAGGCTAAGGATTAAAAATTTAAAACTATTAACAATCAATTAACATTAGCGGGCAAACCATTCTTCCTGAGGAACACAACACCATGTCTACCACCCAGGTTCTCGGCGAAACGCCCTATGCTTCGCCAGGACAACCGCACGCCAGCTTAACCGGACGCATTGATGCGCTGCCCGCCTCATTTGGGTTATGGTCGTTTATTACCCTGCTCTCACTTGGCGGCTTCTTTGAGCTCTACGATCTCTTCCAGACCGGGTATATCAGCGCGGGCCTGCTGGCGGAGGGCATTTTCCACACCGGACAGGCGGGCATCTTCGGCATCGCCGACCAGGCGGCCTTCGCCTCCGCCACCTTTATGGGGCTGTTTATCGGCGCCAGTCTGCTGGCGCCGCTGGCGGACAAACTGGGCCGCCGCCTGACCTTTATGGTGGCGCTCGCCTGGTACGGTCTTTTTTCGCTGCTGATGGCGACGCAGAGTAGCGCGGAAGGGGTGATCTTCTTCCGCTTTCTGGTGGGGATCGGCCTCGGCATTGAGCTGGTGACCATTGATACTTACCTCAGCGAATGGGTGCCAACCCATCTGCGCAATAAAGCCTTTGCCTTTGCCTTCTTCATCCAGTTCCTCTCGGTTCCGGCGGTGGCGCTGATGTCCTGGATGCTGGTGCCGACCACCCTGTTCGGCCTCAGCGGCTGGCGCTGGGTGATCATCTTTGGCGCACTGTTCTCGCTGGCGATCTGGTTTATCCGCAAAAAGCTACCGGAGTCAGCCCGCTGGCTGGAAAGCAAAGGGCGGCATGATGACGCGCATACGGTGATGTGTGAGATGGAAGCCCGCTGCGGCCTGACGCCGTCGCCGAAGCATGCGCATGCGGCACAGAGCGTCGTCAAACGCGGCACCTTCCGCGAAATCTGGGCGCCGCAGTATCGGCAGCGCACCCTGATGCTGATGGTGATGAACTTCTTCCAGGCGATCGGTTTCTTCGGCTTTGGCAACTGGCTGCCGGCGCTGCTCTCCGGTCAGGGCGCCAGCATCACCCATAGCCTGCTGTACGCCTTCTTTATCACCCTCGCCTATCCGCTGGGCTGTCTGTTCTGCACCCGCTTCGTGCATCGCTTTGAAAACAAGTGGCAGATTGTCCTCTCCGCGCTGATGACCGTTATCTTCGGCACCCTGTTCGCTCTGCAAAACAGTCCGATCCTGTTGGTGATCTGCGGGTTTATGATCACCTGGTCCAACGCCTGGCTGACCATCAGCTACCACGCCTACCAGGCCGAGGTCTTCCCGACCCATATTCGCGCCCGCGCCGTCGGCTTCTGCTACTCGTTCAGCCGGCTCTCGACCGCGGTGACCAGCATTCTGATCGGCATTATTCTGCAATACGCCGGCACGCCGGGAGTAATTAGCTTTATCGTCGTCAGTATGCTGATGGTGATGCTGTCGGTGGGGATCTTCGGCCCGAGAACGCGGGGCATTCGTCTGGAGAATATCTGATGGCGGTCGCCGCCGAGGGTGCCGGCGGCGACATATTTTATCAGTTGCGATGTTGCAGCTGGCGCTGAACCTCAATAAGCTCCGCGATCAACTCCCGCGCAAGCATAGAGGTCATTATATGATCCTGGGCATGTACCAGAATAAGATTAACCGGTACTTTGCCACAGCCCTCATCCATACCGATAAGCATGGTTTGTACATCATGCGCGCGTTTTGCGGCATCTGCGGCGTCCTGCATCAGCCTGTCAACGTCCTGCCACACTCCTTTTCTGGCGGCTTGCAGCGCCTGCATCGCCAGACTGCGGGACTCACCGGCGTTAATGATGAGTTCCATGACGGTTGCTTCCATATCCATACGGTTTCCCTATTTGTTGAGTGAATGACGGCTGTTGCCATAGTTAATATTTGTGATGTGTACTGCAGGAGGGATAAAAAATTGTCATTAAGGCTTGTAACTTCTGGACAGCATTAAGCGGCGCCGCAATACCACTTTTACCAACGGTCCAGCATCACCGGGGCTATATTGACACTCTCCCATCAGAGGGGCGTTTAGGCATTTTAGTGACAAGCCGCCAGGTCTGCGGCCCGGCCTCAGCCAAATATCCCCTGCGCCTCGGCGAAGCATTTTTCCGCCAGGGTCGAGACTGGTTCCTGCTGGCGCATAATCAGCGCCAGCTGTGAATCAACATGGGTTTCGGCGATCGGCAGAATTTCAAGATTATCGCTTAGCGCTTCGAGGCCGTTGTTAAGCGGCATAATGGCGCAGCAGATCCCCGCCTGCACCGCCTGGATAATCTGAAACGTCGAATCACTTTCAAAGACATACCTTGGCGTTAGCCCTTTGGCCTTAAAGCTGATTTCAATCGATTCCCGGTAATACATCCCCTTGGTCAGAAAGCCGAGGGGCAGCGTCGCCAGCGTCTCCCATCCCGGCGTCCCGGCGCTGAAGTCGAAATGGCGTTTATCGTGCAGCAGTCCCATCCGGGTTTGCGGCAAGCGAGCAATCTTGAACTGACCTTCATCCAGATGCTGCAGATAACAAATCCCCAGATCCAGCTGATTACGGCTGACGCCATCGATAATCTGCTCCGAGGTCATCGACAACAGGCTGAACTGCAGCGCCGGATATTTCTCCGCCAGGGGTTTAATCAACTGCATCGGATTGAGGCTCGCCAGCGGCACCATACCGACCCGCAGCTGGCCGACCATCTGCCCGCGACAGATGGCCGCCTCTGCCGCCAGGCCGTCATGAGCGGCCAGCACCGCCCGCGCCCAGGCCAGGATCCGCTCTCCCTCCGGGGTAAAACCTTCAAAGCGTTGGCCGCGCTGGATCAGCGTCAGGTTCAGCTCCTCTTCCAGGTTACGAATGCGCATGGAGAGCGTCGGCTGGGTAATATGACAGGCCGCCGCCGCCTGGCCAAAATGGCGCGTCTGATCGAGCGCGATCAAATACTTGAGTTGCTTAATATCCATTCTCTTTCCCGTTTGAACCCCGCCGTTCACCCCCGGGGCCGCGCAAAGGTTACCAGAATGTTAGTTTCGCTAGCGATAAATTCAAGCGAGGACACCACGAGGTGCTGCGGGGCGCAGGACGGCGCGACGCCGCTCTGCGCTATACCTTTTTAGCGCCCCCCGGCCAGCGGCGGACGGATCTCTTTCGAGCGCAGCGTCAGGCGAACGGGAACCGACTTATACGAAGGGGTGCCGCTCTCTTCATCGAGATAGTTCAGCGGCACCAGCACGTTGGCTTCCGGATAATAGGCGCCGACGGTGCCCGGCGCGATGCCGTAGGCCACCACCGTGATATCTTCCAGCGTCAGCTCGCTGTCTGGCAGCGCGGTATGGATATCCACCCGATCGCCATGCTCCAGACCCTGGGCGGCCATATCCTGCTCGTTCATAAACAGCACGTCGCGGCGGCCAAAGACGCCACGGTAGCGGTCATCCATCGCGTAGATGGTGGTGTTGTACTGGTCATGACTGCGCAGCGTCACCAGGCGCATCACGTCCTCACCCTCCACCACCACGTTCTCATGCACCCCTTTAAATACCGAGAACATGGCTTTACCGGTGGCGGTAGGCCAGATGCGCTCGGTCGGCGGCAGCGGCATGCGGAAGCCTCCAGGATGGCGAATGCGCTGGTTATAATCCTCGAACCCAGGAATGGTCTGTTCGATCAGATCGCGAATGCGATCGTAGTCTTCCACGAGGTACTGCCAGTCCACTTTGCTGGCGGGCAAGGTGGCCTTCGCCAGACCGGCGACAATCGCCGGCTCCGAGCGCAGCATCGGCGAGGCGGGCTTAAGCTTGCCCGACGAAGCATGCACCATCGACATCGAATCCTCGACGGTGATCGACTGCCGGCCGCTGGCCTGCAGGTCAAGCTCGGTGCGGCCCAGACACGGCAGAATAAAGGTCTCTTTCGCCGTCAGGAGATGTGAGCGGTTGAGCTTGGTGCCGACGTGAACGCTGAGCTCAAGGCCGCGCATCGCCGGGAAGGCGCGTTCGTGGTCCGGCATCGCCACGGCGAAGTTGCCCCCAAGGCAGATCAGCGCTTTGGCTTCGCCGGCGATCATGGCCTCCAGGGCTTTTACCGCATCGTGGCCATGATGCCGCGGCGGCGTAATCCCCATCACCCGCTGCAGGCTGTCGAGGAAAGCCGCGGAGGGTTTTTCGCTGATCCCGACAGTGCGGTTACCCTGGACGTTCGAGTGACCGCGCAAAGGACAGATCCCGGCCCCCGGCTTGCCGATATTGCCGCGCATCAGCAGCAGGTCGGCAATCAGACGCACGTTGGAGGTGCCTTTGTTATGCTGGGTGATGCCCATACCGTAGGTGACGATGGTGGCCCTGGATTTGGCGTAAGCCGCCGCAACCTGGGTCAGGGATTCGCGCGTCAGGCCAGACTCCTGCTCGATATCCTGCCAGCGGGTGGCGTGGAGGTCATCGGCGAAGGCGGTGAATCCCTGGGTATGTTGGGCGATAAACGCGTGGTCGAGCACATTGCCCTGTTCCTCCTCCAGCTGCAGCAGCGCTTTGGCGATCCCTTTCAGCGCCGCCGCGTCGCCCCCGGCCCGTACCTGGTAGTAGGTCGAGGCGATCGGCGTCGAGCGCCGGGTCGCCATCTCCATCACGTTCTGCGGATCGGCAAAACGCTCCAGCGCCCGTTCACGCAGCGGATTGAAAACGATAATCGGCACGCCGCGGCGGGATAGCTCATGCAGGGTGCCCATCATCCGCGGGTGGTTGGTGCCCGGATTATGGCCGATGGAGATCACCAGCTCGGTCTGGTCAAAATCGTCGAGGGAGACGGTGCCTTTACCAATGCCGATCGACTGTGGCAGGCCCACGCTGGTGGATTCATGACACATGTTGGAGCAATCGGGGAAGTTGTTAGTGCCATACTCGCGGGCAAACAGCTGGAACAGCCACGCCGCTTCGTTGGAGGCTCGGCCAGAGGTGTAGAATTCAACCTCATCCGGCTGCAGGCCGCGGAGGATCTCGCCGATACGGGCGAAGGCTTGCTCCCACGCCACCGGACGCAGGGTATCGCTGTCCCGGTCGTAAACCAAAGGATGGGTTAAGCGGCCGTAGCCCTCCAGTTCAAAATCGCTTTTTGCCAGCAGGGAAGATACGGTATTTGCCGCGAGGAATGCGGGCGTCACCCGTTTGGTGGTCGCCTCCCAGGTCACGGCTTTGGCGCCGTTTTCGCAAAACTGGAAGGTCGATTTATGTTCTTTATCCGGCCAGGCGCAGCCCGGGCAGTCAAAACCGTCCGGCTGGTTGGTACGCAGCAGCGTGGCGGGCGCCTCAAAGGCATCCATCTGGGTGCGCACGGCGATGGCCGTGGCCTTCAACGCGCCCCACCCGCCTGCCGGACCGTCATAGGGGTGAACACCGGGAACCGCGCGTCTTTTATTGGTCATCTCTTTACTCCTGCTGCTCTGTTCTGGCTGTCGCTAGCCGAAAAAGGCGTACGACAACCCCGGCGACGAAGCGTGAATCGCATGGCGTCACCTGAAAAGAATGCTGTTTCTCAAGGATAGTACGATGGGAAAGCGTAGGTACTGCGTTTGTTAACTGAATAATAACATACACCACAATTCTGTATAATTGATGTTATCTATCAGGTGTTAAATTTAACTTATTTGCAAATTTTGCGGTTTTCACCGCGGTGCTGTGACGGATAAATTACTACGGAAAGTGATGACCGGGCAGCGAAACCGCCCGGTGGGCCAGGCTCAGGTCAGATTGAAGTAACGATCCGGACGCAGCGTCTCCGGCAGCGGATGCTGACCGGTCATGTCGAGCAGATTGCGCTCGATGGTATTGCACATCGCGTTCAGCGGCAGGTCATTGGCTGCGGTGCCGAACGGATCTTCCAGCTCTTCCGCCAGCGAATCCCACGATAAAAAGGTGTAAGAGATAAAGACCGAGACAAACGGCGTCATGTAGTGCAGATCGCCGACCAGGGCGAACGGCAGCAGCGTACAGAACAGGTAGACGGTACGCTGCAGGATCAGGGTATAGGCGAAAGGCACCGGGGTGGTGGCCAGCCTTTCACAACCGCCCAGCACGTGCGCCAGCTCGTCGAGTTTGTTGTCCATCAGCCCGTAAGTGATGTCGCTGAGCTTGCCCGCCTCCCGCAGCTGGCCAATTTCGTTGCCGGCCAGCAGCAGGATCCGGTTGGTGGGCATTGAGCTGGCGAGGATCTCCGTCACCCTCTCCTCCGGTAGCAACCGCCGCAGGTCAGCCGTCGGATCGGTTTTGCGCAGCTGGTGCTTCAGGCTCCAGCTAAAGGCCACCAGATAGCTGACGATGCGGCGATGGGCATCGTGTTCCGCCGGCAGGATATTGCGCAGCTGACGCACCAGCGTGCGTTCGGCGATAAGCACCGTCCCCCACAGATTGCGCGCCTCGACGAAGCGGCTGTAGCTGGCGCTGTTGCGAAAGCCGAGGAAAATCGCAATCGCAATCCCCAGCAGGCTGAACGGCGCCACGGTTAAGTGGATCCCCAGCTGTTCGTACCATTGATAGCTGATAATGGCGATGATCGACATCAGCACATTTAGCAGCAGGCGAAAGATGATTTTCGACAGCACGGAGCCGTGCCAGTCAAATAGGCGAAGAAACCAGTGTTGTTCTGGCCGAATGATCATTGTCTGACTTCCTGAATTACCGCTCTGGTCATTATCTCTGAATACAGAATAGAGATTATCTATGAGCCGATTGGTTTATTTTATCGTTAACTGCGATGGGCAGATCTGCGCCATTATTTAGCGATGGTAATGGCGTTTTCAGTATGGGCCTTTTTTATATTTCAGGCAATCAATGCGCCAGCAATAATGGCTCAGAAGAAAAAATAACCGCTGAGCCAATTCATTTTTCCGCTTAGGCTACCGGGTGTATCAGACCGCTTTCGTCAACCCCTGCGCTTCGCAGGGATCGAGATGCACCATCACATTAAGCACCGGATGCTGCGCCAGCACCCGCTCCCGCGCGTGACGGGCAATCTGATGTCCTTCGGCTACCGACATCTCGCCAGCCACCTCGAGATGGACATCCACCAGCACCAGATCCCCCGCCTTACGGGTTTTCAGATCGTGGAGGCCCGCCACGCCCGGCGTGGTTCGCAGCGTATCGGCGATCGCCTGCTGCATCTCTTCATCAACCGCACGGTCCATTAAATCATGCAGCGCGCTGGCGGCGAAACGATAGCCCATGCGCGCAATCAGCAGCCCCACCGCCAGCGCGGCGAGCGGGTCGAACCAGGCGAACCCGGCCAGATTACCGATAATCCCCAAGGCCACCACCAGGGAGGATGCGGCGTCAGAGCGGGCATGCCAGGCATTGGCGATAAGCAGCGACGAATTCAGCCGCCTGGCGGCCGCCAGCATATAGCGAAACAGCCCCTCCTTGACGGCCAGCGCCACCAGCGCCATCCACAGCGCCGCGCTGTGCACCGGCGGAATAGTTTGCGGTTGCGCGAGATGGCCCGCCGCGGACCATAGCATGCCACCCCCGACGAGCAGCAGAATCGCGCCGATGATTAGGGAGGCGCCGTTCTCATAGCGCCAGTGGCCATAGTGGTGATCGTGGTCAGACGGTCGACGGCTCTTTTTATTCGCCATCAATACCACGCCATCGGCGACCAGATCGGAAAAAGAGTGCATTCCGTCGGCAATTAATCCCTGAGAGCCGGAAAATATTCCCACGACTACCTGTAAGGCAGAAAGGAAAATATTAACCACCACGCTAACAAGGGTACTCTTTCGCGCCTGCACCGAACGCTCATGATATTTATTATCATTTTCAAAATTATGTTGTGTCATTATTTCTCTCCCTTTGTGAGCGGGAAGAATAAACTGACAAACTGAGTTTATGCTTAACAATATAAAAGCCATTGCCTTGCCGTTTAACGATATCGCGGCGGTCGGTAATGACTATTTACTGTATGTGCCGTTGGAACGCTGCAACCTTGCGCCTATGAACTATCTTTTGAAGGGTGGCCACAGGTCGGGCCACTTTAGCTTAGCCACCACAGGAGTCAGCGATGTCACATAACAAACCATCCCGGCTGCGTTTCGCCATTAATCTGGGCAATGCGGTCCTGGCCCATCTCGGGGAGACAGGAAAGCCCGCGGGCATCACCGTCGAGCTCAGCCATCGGCTGGCGACGCGCTGGGGCGTCAGCGCCGAATTCGTTCCCTATCCTGCCGCGGGTAAAGTGGTGGCTGACGCCGGTGGCGAGCACTGGGATATTGCCTTTCTGGCCATCGATCCGGCGCGGGAAGCCACCCTGCGCTTTACCTCGCCCTATATCACCATCCAGGGTACCGCGCTGGTCAGCGTTGATTCGCCCTGCCAGAGCGTGGCCGACATGGATCGCCCGGCAACCACCATTAACGTCGGACAAAACGCCGCATACGATCTATGGCTAACCCGCCATCTGCAGCACGCCAGCCTGCATCGCCTTCCCTCTTCGCAGGAGGCAATCGACGCCTTCCTCGCCGGTGAAGGGGATATGGTCGCCGGCATCCGCCAGCCGCTGGAGGCGACAGCCCGTCAGCACGCCGGGGTGCGGGTACTGGCGGATAATTTTACCGAGATCCAGCAGGCCATCTGCGTCGCCCGGGCGGACGTGGACCGTTTTCACGCGGTAAACGACGCGCTTAGCGAGTGGCGGGCGGATGGCATTCTGCAGGCGCTGATTGCCGGTCACCTGGGCCAAGCGAACTGAATCACGCCTCCGTCATCCGGCGCATGGCGCAATGCCAGGCGCCGTTGCGTACCGAGGCGCGCAGTACGCGGGCCACGCCATGCACCATCAGGCGCGTCGTGCGCCGCTGCAGCGGCGTGAGCGACAATCCCAGCATCTCCTGCGCCCATTCCGGCAGGAGGTCAATTCCTGCGTTCATCATCACCCGGCCGACCGGCTGGCTCATCCGCCCCGGCAGACGGGTGGAGAGCAGCACCTCGGCGACCTCCCGGGTACGTTCGTCGCAGCGCAGTCGCGGGCGCATCGCCTCGAGATAGTCCGCCACCTCCTGCGGTGTCTGAGGGATATCCCGAGCCCCCAGCCGCCGGGCGATTTCCGCCGACTCACGAAAATAGTCCTCCTGGCGCTCGGGACTGACCACCGTCCGCTTGTAGCGCAGGTGGGAGGCCATAAAGCAACTGCACTCGGCGACGTGCACCCAGGTTAACAGCGCCGGGTCGCTCGCCTGATACGGGGTTCCGTCCTTATCCACCCCGGCGATCCGCTGATGGATCCCCTGTACTTTGGCGATCAGCCGTTCGGCGTCGGGGGTAGTGGCAAAAGTGGTGGCAGAAATAAACTGGCTGGTGCGGCGCAGGCGGCCCAAAATATCCTCGCGAAAACGAGAGTGATCCCAGACGCCGGCCAGCGCCAGAGGATGCAGCATCTGCAGCAACAGCGCGCTAATGCCGCCGCAGAGCATCGAGGTAAAATCGCCGTGCACCTGCCAGATGGCCGACTGGGGACCAAACAGCCCCGGCTCTCCTTTGGGTCGTTCAAAGTCGATCTCTTTTAGCGCCATGCCGGTCAGGCCGAGCACCTGCGCCTCGATCATCCGGCGAATGCCGATCATGATGGTATCCCTTACGTGCAACTAAAGGACAAAAGATACCACTGTTGGACAGCATTGGGAGAGATATTGCGGAAAGAGTGCCCGCAGCACGCGGGCACGACGGCTTACGGATTCAGCTGGTAATCGAGGGTAATGTTGGCCTTCAGCACCTGCGATACCGGGCAGCCTGCTTTCGCTTTCTGGATGATCTCATCGAACGCCGCCGGAGACACGTCCGGCAGGACGATCTGGCTTTGCAGCGCGATATCGGTAATCGCAAAGCCGCCGTCGGTTTTATTGAGGGTGACCACTGCGGTAGTGTCAATAGACGTTGCGGTATATCCCTCTTCGCTGAGCATCAGCGACAGGGCCATCGAAAAGCAGGCGGCATGTGCAGCGCCGATCAGCTCCTCAGGGTTGGTGCCCTTCACCCCCTCAAAACGGGTGTTAAATCCGTAGGGCTGCTGGCTCAGCGCCCCGCTTTCTGTCGACACGGTGCCTTTGCCATGCTTCAGGTCGCCTTCCCAGTGCGCTAGCCCTTTCTTATGAATCGCCATTTGATTCCTCCTGTAGTGATGTCGAACAAAAAGTATAGTGCGTGATGCCGAAGCTGCGTCTTTTCGCAGCCTCTGGCTCCCACGTTCCCCTGGTTTTCGTGTCGTTGGTGACGCAGGGTGACGCTATCGGCCATCCTGCGGATGCCAGGGATCGGATTTGTCATCCTTGCTGTCGTCCCGTTTACGCGGAACTTCGCCCTGCTCCCCGGGCGCCTCACGGGCAGGTTGCTTACCGCGCTCTTCGTCTTGCGAGTGAGAAAAGGTGCTCATATCGACGTGCTCCGCTTACTTAGGCGACTGCTTGAGCAGACGATCGATTCGCACGACCGGCGGCGTCATTTTGCGATCCAGACTGCCGTTGATATTGACCAGATCGTCTGGCTCTACGTGTTGTTCGTTAAACGCGGCGACCGGGATAATAACGGTGATGGTGCCGCTTTTATCACGAAACTGATAACGGTCATCTCCCTGCCGCTTGAGCAGATTGCCGCGCAGCGAAACGGTCGCGCCATCGTGCATGGTTTTCGCCTGCTCAACGGTCATGATCCGGCCATCCTCGACGCCGCGATAGCCGTCATCGAGTTTGTGCGGCGGCGGCGGCGCTGCATCCTGGCTAAACCCTCCCTTATCGTCCGCCTGCGCGACACCTACGGCAAACAGACATGCCATGGCCAATGCTAGTTTTTTCATCATGCCTCCGTTTTTTGCTGACGATGAGAATAAAGCCTGGCTGAGGCTGGCCATTTTTACAAAGTCAATTGTTCTGATATCGTCTAATATAAGAATGTCCTTATCGTTACGCTCCTGGCGAAACGAAACGCGGGGAAAATATTAATGATTAAGAATCAACAGCCTTGTCCTATCGTCGATGAGAATGAACGCTCCTTACGCTTTGAATATCGCTTCCGCCGCTATGGGATAATTGTTTTGAGTCTCATCATTCTTACCGCGTTAAGCGGCCTGTGGTCCTCCGGTTATTTCAGTGAAGCACACCGGGAAACCAGTGGAGGCGAATTAAGCGTCGATTATCAGCGCTATGCCAGGCTGATGAGTGAAACCGAGCTTAATATTCAGATTAAACCGGATACGGCCAGCGACACCATTATCAGCTTCGCCGCCCCGTTATTAACCCGCTACCAGATCGGTGATGTCCGTCCGCAGCCGGATAAAATGTATAGCGCCGACGGGAAATTACATCTCGTCTATCAGCGGTCGCCCCCCCCTTCACCGATATCTGTGTGGTTAGCCGTTACCCCAAAAACGGCCGGTAATATCTCCCTGCAGGCGGTAGTTAACGATCGCTATTCTGTAACCTGGCAGCAGTTTGTCTATCCGTAGGAGTCGCTATGGAAATGGTCCTTAGAGCCGCAGCAATCTATCTGATCCTGTTGATTATTTTTAAGATTGCCGGCAGAAGAACCCTGATGCAATTAACCAACTTTGACCTGATACTGTTGCTGATTATCAGCGAAGCCACCCAGCAGGCGATGCTCAGCACAGACTATTCGGTTACCGGGTCGATGCTGACTATCGTTACCCTGGTTAGTATTGATATTTTGTTCGGCTATATTAAGAAAAAATTTGCTCAGGCAGAAAATTTTCTCGATGGTACGCCGGTTATCGTGGTGGAAAATGGTGCTGTCATCGACGAGAAGATTAAGCTCGTCAATATCTCTGTCGATGATATCCTGCTGGCGGCCAGGCAGCACCATGGCATTTATGAATTGAAAGCGATCAAATTCGCTATTCTCGAGCGTAACGGCCAGATATCCATTATTCCTGAGCAGGAATAGTATCGGCTTCGCTATTTATCACGCTCCGGTTGTTTATCACCTGATTCCGGAGCGCGAGTGGCGTCATCCTCTTCTTTTTCACCGTTAACAACGTTCAACATTAACATTTTTCCTCCTCGCTGGTTGTCAGGGATCCTACAAATTATAGAACGCCTTCGCCGAAGTATGCAGGATCTGCCGAAACTAACCAGGAGATGCCGCCTGATTCACATTGCGCTTATTCCAGGATATTTCCCACCTCGTCATTGCCATTGGTGAGAAATAATTAACCGATCCGTACAGTCAATATTGTGAAAGCCAAAACATAATGAGGTCACTATGTCTGTGATGGTTATTACCGGTGGAACCGCGGGAGCGGGCAAAGCTACCGCGCTGCGTTTCGCCCGCGCTGGATATCACGTGGCGCTGATCGCCCGAGACGAAACGGGTTTACAGGAGACGCAACAGGCCTGTGAACGGTTTGGCATTAAAACGCTGGCTATTAGCGCCGATGTCGTCGATGCCGGGGCGCTGCAGCGCGCCGCCGCCGAGGTGGAAACCACCCTCGGGGCAATCGACGTCTGGATCAACAACGCCATGACCACCGTGCTGGCGCCCTTTCGTCAGATGAGCGAGGAGGAGTTTCGCCGGGTGACGGAGGTGACCTATCTCGGGTACGTGAACGGCACCCGCGCAGCGCTGGAGGTCATGATCCCCCGGGATCGGGGGGTGATTATTCAGGCCGGCTCGGCGCTGGCCTGGCGTTCAATCCCACTGCAGTCGGCTTACTGCGGAGCGAAAGCGGCGATCCGCGGCTTTACCGATGCCGTGCGAACCGAACTGATGCATGAGAAAAGCCACATCCAGTTGACCATGGTGCAACTGCCGGGGATGAACACCGCCCAGTTTGGCTGGGCGCGAAACAAAATGGATCAGGCCATGCAGCCGGTGCCCCCGGTCTATCAGCCGGAAGTCGCCGCCGAGGCTATTTACAGCGTCATCCAGCGCCCGGTCAACGAGCTGTGGGTCGGAAAAAGCACCATCCAGTCGATCCTCGGCCAGGTCTTCTTCCCTCGCCTGCTCGATCGGCTGATGGTGAAAAAAGCGTGGGAGGGACAGTTTACCGGTCAGCCAAAGTCGTCAGACCAACAGGACGACCTGTTCACGCCGGTGCGCGGCAATCATCCGGGCCACGGCCCCTTTAACGATGGCGCACGGCGTAAAGCAGTCACCATCAGCGCCGATCTCCCGGGTAAAGTCGCCGCCGGCGTCGGGGTAGCGGTGGCGACGATGGCGCTGCGGGCGTTGTTCCGTCGTTCCGGAAAACGGCGCTAACTCAGGCTGCGGCTGAACCAACGGTAACCATACCCGGAGAGTGCCAGCCGCGCATCTTTCCCGCCGTGCAGGCCATCCTGATAGAGCTTATCTTCCAGAATTGGGCTCCAGTAGCCCTCGGCCAGCGTCGGGAGCAGGACCTCTACCGCCTGCTGGCTGCAGTTGGCCAGCATCAGTACCTCCCGCGATTCGCTGCGATAGAGCAAGCCCAGCACCGCGTCGGGCTTTAGGGTAAGGAGAGTAAAAGGGAGGGATCCCGGTTCAGTATATTCCGTGCGCGCCAATACCATATTGCGTACCCGATGCAGCAGCGACCTGGGATGGCGCAGCGCCGTTTCGACATTGATCCGTTGGTAGCGGAACCGCCCGCTGGCCACCGGTTTTACCGGCAAATCATCCCGCGCCGCCCGGGAAAAGCCGGCGTTGGCCGCGGCCGACCACTGCATCGGCGTTCTGACCGCGTAACGCTCCGGTAAGGAGAGATCATCACCCATGCCAATCTCGTCGCCATAGCGCATCACCGGCACGCCGGGCAGCGCCAGCAGGATAGCATGGGCTAACGCTATGCGTCGGGTATCGCCGTCCAGCATCGGCGCCAGTCTTCGGCGTACGCCGCGCTGGTAAACGGACATCGATTTATCAGGGGCAAAGGTGCGGATAACCTGGCGCTTGTTGCGCTCGCCAATCCCCTCAAGATCCAGTTCATCATGGTTGCGCAGCCAGTTGACGAAGCAGCACCCGTCCGGCGGGGTCACCATCGCCTGCAGGGCCTTCACCACCGGCGCGGCGCGCTGCTGCGCCAGGCTGAGGTAGAGGTATTTGTTAAGCCAGAAATTAAGCACCATCTGCAGCCGATCGCCCTGGCCGAAATAATGACGGTAATCTTCTACCGCGACGTCCACTTCCCCCAGGAGTATCGCATCGGGATTGAGGCGCTGTACAACCTGCCGGAGATGGGTCAGCAGCGGGTAGCCGCGCGTCTCGTCGCCCTTTCCGGCCTGCTTGACCAGATGTGACGCGGCATCGAGACGAAAGCCAGACACCCCAGCCTGCAGCCAGAAGGTGATAATGTTTTCGATTTCAGCGATCACCGGCGGATGGGCGAGATTCAGGTCGGGCTCGTGGTGATAAAACATGTGGCGATAATATTGCCCAGCCTGTTCGTCCCAGCGCCAGACGCTCTCCTCAACGCCGGGAAACATGGGAGGATCGTCGTTTTCCGGCGGCCGATTGGCCCACAGATAATACGGCCGCCACGGCGACCGGGGATCGCGTCGCGCCGCCTGGAACCACGGGTGCTGCGCGGAGGTGTGCTGGATCACCAGCTCAACGATCACCCGCAGTCCCAGCTCGCGGGCGCGGGCAATCAGCTCAATCACGTCAGCGATAGTGCCGAACCGCGGATCGGGCTGCAGATGATCGCTGATATCATAGCCATCATCCTGCAGAGGAGTGAGATAGAACGGAGTCAGCCAGAGCACCGTCGCTCCGAGGCTGCGAATGTAGTGTAGCTTTTGGCGAATGCCCGCGAGATCGCCAAAACCATCGCCATTGGCATCATAAAAGAGCGAACTGTCAACCTGATAGATGACCGCTCTGTGAAACCACTCTTCCCGTTGCATCACTCTCACCTCGCGTTCTGCCCGTCCCTGTCAGCCGCCTCAGCGCGATCCGGACCCCGCCCCGGCCTTCGCGCGCGGTTTGCCGACAGGCGATACGGGATTGCGTTCCGCTGGTAGCATCCTGTTCGCTACCGCGTCCACCAGCGCCTGCTGCCTGGCGGTTAATACCAGCGGAACCTCTTCCTCGGCGGCGAGGAGCGCGATGGTTTGCCGTTTGACCATAGCGTTCTCCGGCGGCTTAATGCCCGGCCTCAACGCCAGGCATATCGGTATCCATAAGATATTGCCCGGTCAGCGCTGGCAGATAATGGAGCAGCCAATCAGCCATTCCTCTCTCTTCAGCCAGGATACCCTCCAGTGTATGCATCGCGCTGTGGTCGCCTACTCTTTTCGCCGCCGTTAATAAAGCGGTATAGCAGGCGACCTCAAAATGGGCAAAAACGTAGGCAGTGATAATCACTTTAATAACCTCATCACCGGGCAGCATGATGCCAATGGTCT
The DNA here is from genome assembly GCF_000742135.1 of Klebsiella pneumoniae. Taxonomy (GTDB): domain Bacteria; phylum Pseudomonadota; class Gammaproteobacteria; order Enterobacterales; family Enterobacteriaceae; genus Klebsiella; species Klebsiella pneumoniae. The sequence continues at coordinate 2,442,874 of NZ_KN046818.1, forward strand.
GTCCTAACGCCGCCACCCGGCTCATCGCATCCTTCAGCGCAGAGCGGGAAATATGGTTGCGGGCGATGATATCCTGCAGGGCGGACAATTGCCGTCGGGTTTCATAGAGATGTTGTTCAAGGCGGGTGCGTAACTGCGGTTCATTATCGAGGCGTCTGATGGTGGCCACCAGCAGCGACTCAGCCTGTTTTTCCATGGCATGCGCATCGCGAAGCCAGTTGTGATAATTTTCAATATCCGTCATATACACCTCTGATCATTAACCTTTTATTTTGACGTGGAATCTTCACTCTCTTCCGCCGCCTGGTCAGCTCGCGCTGCGCTATATCCGGATAAATGGCCAACAATATTGGCATAAATACTGATGAGAATGACCCACAGTACGCTGTCTTTCCACCAGATTAACGAGGGTATCGCCAGACCCACCCACATAACGGCGGCGACAAGATGACAGCGCTTAATAAACACTGGCGTCAACTTCATTTTATTACCTTAGGACCGAACAATATTGAGCGACCATTTTATCGACGCTCTGACCGCAGCATCAGGCGCTAAACCTTACGCTGAAAATGTCTTTCTTTTGCCTAAGCATAAAAAAGAAAACAGCGTTGCGTATTGTCCCGTTCCGTTATTTTCTGTCTTTACCGTCCGGCTAATTTATTGCCGCTGCGGCCGTCTTTTATTGCTAGTGATGCGGCGATTTCCTCCTCACCTTTTAGTTTCCCCACATCGCGGATAATGAATGTCGTTATAGATAAATAAACCCTGAATATGCAGAAACCTGCGGACCATCTGGCCCACAGGTTTTGTCTCAACGCCGATTTGTCGGCGTCACAGCTCATCAGTCGCTAGCTGTCACCGGATTTACGGCCGCCGCCATGACTGTTCTTACCACCCTTCTTACCGGCTTCGGATGCACGCTCAGGATCATTTTTAAAGTTCCCGCCGCTGTGCTGTCCGCCTTTACGCCCGGCTTCGGATGCTTTCTCACGATCTTCTGCAAAATTACCTGAACCGCCTCTATGCTCTGCCATAATTTTCACCTTTGGTTTGATCAATATCGGTTGGTAAATGGAAAATGACCCTGTTACAAATCATCGCCCTCGATATCTAACACTAGAGGAATGCCTGCAGGAGTCAAATTAATTTCAGATACCCATCCGCGCACTGACAAAATAAAGCTTTACTAACGAAGCGGTAAGATAAAATATACCTCACACAACTCCTTTATTTGACGTAGGTTATGTTCACCGGCGGGTAAAACAGAATCGTCCAACGGCCGTTTGTAAAAAAATGCAAACGATTTAATGAATAAATATTTCTTTATCTCGCGGAACACAACCCCAGGAATATTACCCCTAAAGAGGTATAATCTTATAGGCCATGATTTGCGAATGAACATCTTCATCGTTTATTCAGGCAGCACCTTCATCGTAACTCGAGAAAAAGATCATGCGCGTTACGAAAATAGCCCTCGGTCCTTGATTAAGGATGGAATAATCCTAATTTAACGTCAGCAATAATAACGCAACGCTATCCCCCGAAATACGCCAAGGATCAGTCGGTTAAGGCATACCGTTACGCCTACGGTTGGCCATTGACTGCGATGTTGCGAGTCATTCAGGGGCTGTCGCCAGGAGAAGCTGACCTATTCTTAGAGCTGGCCCGTTCTGTCTGAAGGAGATGACTATGCAAGATGAAAAACCGCCAATGAAGAAGTTACCCACCTCCATGTTGCCAGAAGAGACGGCTCCACGTCCGGAGTTCCCGGAGCAAGAACAAACCCCGCCGGGTCTGGATGCGGAAATGGAGCCATCCCCGGACCACGGTGAAACCAGCTACACCGGCTCCGGGCGACTGGCCGGTAAGAAAGCGTTAATTACCGGCGGCGACTCCGGTATTGGCCGTGCGGTGGCGATCGCCTTTGCCCGCGAAGGTGCCGACGTCGCGATAAACTATCTGCCCGAAGAGCAAAAGGATGCGGATGAAGTTATTGCCCTGATCAAAGCCGAAGGGCGCACCGCGGTCGCCCTCCCGGGTGATATTCGCTCAGAATCCTTCTGCCAGTCGCTGGTGGCCGACGCGGTGGAACAGCTGGGAGGTCTGAGCATCCTGGTTAATAACGCCGGGCGTCAGCAATACTGTGAAACCCTTGAGGAACTCACTACCGAAGATTTCGACGCTACCTTTAAAACCAACGTCTACGCGCCGTTCTGGATCACCCGCGCCGCACTGCCTCACCTCCAGGCCGGAAGCGCGATTATCAATACCACCTCGGTGCAGGCGTATAAACCCAGCCCGATCCTGCTCGATTATGCGCAGACCAAAGCCTGTCTCGCGATCTTCACTAAATCGCTGGCTAAACAGGTGGCGAAACGAGGCATTCGCGTGAACGCCGTAGCGCCTGGCCCTTACTGGACGGTGCTGCAATCCAGCGGCGGCCAGCCGGACGAGAAGGTGAAACAGTTTGGCAAAGACACGCCGATGGGGCGCCCGGGGCAACCGGTAGAGATCGCCCCGCTGTATGTCACCCTGGCATCCGATGCCTGCTCATATACCTCCGGACAGGTGTGGTGTTCTGACGGCGGGGATGGTGTGGTCTAAGCCTCCCGGCATACCGACGCGCGCCAGCGCGCGCCGGTATTTTCCCGGCCAACCCTTGCGGCTATATACTGGCCCCTCGCCTCCCGGTTGCGGCAATTTTTTCTTTCCTCCACTCCGCTACTCTGGCCGCATGCTATGATGTCCGCCCGCCGCTGTGCGCTAACCCTGGCCCCGACGCCACCCCTGAGGACGACAGATGAGTAATGACATCCCCCTGAAATTTTATGACATCGTGGACGAATACGAGACCGAAGCGGCTGCGCCGGTAAAGGATGAAGAACGCGATGCGCTGGCGCGCTATTTCCAACTGCTGATTGCGCGGTTAACTAATAACGAAGAGATTGACGAAGAGGCGCAGCGAGAAATGGCCCGCGAGGCGGCCATTAACGAAGACCGCATTGACGATATCGCTAATTTCCTTAATCAGTGGGGCAACGAATAAAGCTCAACGTCAGCCTACCGGCGGAATTGCCTTCCGCCGGTGCTGTCGGGGCGCGAAGCGCCAAGACTCAGCCGTGGCCAGTCTCCTCTCCCAGACGCCTCTGCAGCGCATCAAGAAATAGCGGTAATCCGTCAGATTGGTAGTCGCGGGAAAGATAGATGCCGTAAACGCTCAACGCCTTTGGCGTCCACTCCGGAAGCACCACCTCCAGCGTGCCGCTGGCAATCGCGCCCCGGGCCTCCAGTTCGGGAAGCATCGCAATGCCGCACCCGGCAACCGCCGCCTCCAGCAGCAATGAAGATATCCCTGCGCTCAGATTACCGTTCACCGCCACCGACGCTTCCCGCCCCTGCGCATCGCTGAACTGCCAGTGCTGGCTGGCGAAATGGCTGTATAGCAGGCAGTTATGTCGTTGCAGATCGTCGGGCGTCGTCAATGGGCCATGCTGGCGCATCCAGCCCGGCGCGGCGCAGAGCAGCGAACGGCACACTCCGAGGCGACGAGCGATGGCCCCCGCCTCCGGGTTGTCGGTAATGCGAATGGCCACGTCGATACGCTCGCCGATCAGGCTGACCGGATGGTTATTGATATCCAGCTCCAGGCGCAGTAGTGGATAGCGGGCGAGAAAGTCCGGCAGCAGCGGAGAGATCAGCTGCATGGCGGTAAAGTGCGCGCAGGCGACGCGCAGTGTGCCGCTGGGATCGGCCCGCTGACGCTCGCCGGCGATTTCATCGGCGATCCGCGTCAAACCGCGGGTCTTGAGCAACACCTTCTCCCCGGCCGGGGTCAGCGTCAGCCGCCGGGTTGAGCGATGGATCAGCCGGGCGCCGGCCCAGCTCTCCATTTGTTCCAGATAGCGGCTCACCATCGGGCGCGACATCCCCAGCGCCCGCGCCGCGGCGCTAAGACTTCCCAGCTCGCAGATGCGCAGATACACCTGCGCAGCAATCACCCTGTCCATCACTCCCCCTGATCTGCACGTTTTATGAAACTCAGCATCTCTTGTTTCAGGAATTTTATCAAATAGCGAAATCCGTACAATGGAACGCATTCACCTGTTACTGAGAATAAATCATGAAATTATCTGCCCTTGCTGTTGCTACCGCCCTGTTCAGCGGCGCGGTCTTCGCGGCGCCTCTGACGCTGCAAACTTACAACCCGCAGGAAAAAGGACTTTTTGCCGTCAACTCGACCCTCGTTTCCGGTCCGCATGAAGCGGTACTTTTCGACGCGCAGTTCAGCGTCAAAGATGGGGAAAAGCTGGTGGAGATGATCAGGAAAAACGGCAAACCGCTATCGCGGATTGTGATCACCTCTGGCGATCCGGATTTCTATTTTGGTCTTGAGCCGCTGGTAAAAGCCTTCCCGCAGGCGGAGGTGGTCGCCACGCCGGAGGTCGTCAAACATATTGCAACCACCAAAGCGGCCAAACTGGCGTACTGGGGCCCGCAAATGAAAGACGGCGCGCCGACGCAGGTGTATGTCCCGCAGGCGCTGGAGGCCAACAGCTTTACCATCGATGGCGAGAAAGTGACCATCATGCAGCCGCATGACTACGCGGCGTTCGTCTGGATCCGGGCGAACAAAACGATCCTCGGCGGCACCGGCGTGGCGTGGGGTATGCATCTCTGGACCGCCGACACCCAGACGCCGGCCAGTCGTCAGCAATGGCGTAATACGCTGGACCAGATGATCGCCCTGCACCCGCAGCGGGTGATCCCGGGCCATTATCTCGGCACCCCGCCGGAGGGAGACAGCGCGGTGCGCTTTACAAAAACTTATCTCCAGCAGTTCGAGCAGGCGCTGAAGACGCATTCGGATTCGGCCGGGGTGATCAAGGCGATGGAGGCACAGTGGCCGGGCCTGGCGGAGACCAGCTCGCTGGAGTTAAGCGCCAAAGTTAATACCGGTGAGATGAAGTGGTGACCCCTGCGGCGCGCAAGGAGGACTGTTCTTAATCTGGCTCCCCAGGGTTGCTATTACCGAGAAAATGGACCACCCTACCTGTGGCCGCACAAAAAACGCGCGGCCGACTTTGGGTTACATTTCATCCGGTCATTACCGGGTTTGCCCTTGAAACCAGAACAGGATAAAGGAGTCAGAATGAAATCGAACCATCAGGCACGTCATCTTCTCGGTCTGAACTATAAGCTTTCCCGGCAGAAAAAAGTGGTGCTGGAAGGCGATGAAGAAACCACCATCAACCACATCCATGCTACCGGCCGCAAACGCCGCGGTGGTTAATTTTCAGCCTGAGTGATGATAAACAACACCGTCCTGTTGCCAGGATGGTGTTTTTTTATGGCAATTGACTGCTTGTTTACCCGCTTGAAGACCTTCTGCTCTATACTCTGCCCGCTGCTTTCCACCCGCCCTTCGCTTATCGCCGCGCCGGGACTGTGGTCATGATCAAGGAGTTAGTGCGATGCAATTTACCCATAAGAAAAACCGTTCCCTGTACATCCCCTACGCGGGTCCCGTTCTGCTTGAATTCCCCCTGCTCAACAAGGGAAGCGCCTTCAGTATGGAAGAGCGCAGCAATTTCAATCTGCTCGGCCTGCTGCCGGAAGTGGTTGAAACTATCGAAGAGCAAGCGGAACGCGCCTGGATCCAGTATCAGGGATTCAAAACTGAAATCGACAAACATATTTATCTGCGTAACATCCAGGACACCAACGAAACCCTGTTTTATCGCCTGATCGGCAACCACCTTGAAGAGATGATGCCGGTTATCTATACCCCGACGGTAGGCGCGGCCTGCGAACGGTTCTCCGAGATCTATCGTCGCGCCCGCGGCGTCTTTATCTCCTACCAGAATCGCCATAACCTTGACGACATCCTGCAAAACGTCCCGAACCACAACGTGAAAGTGATTGTGGTCACCGATGGCGAGCGCATTCTCGGCCTCGGCGACCAGGGGATCGGCGGAATGGGGATCCCGATCGGTAAACTGTCGCTGTACACCACCTGCGGCGGCATCAGCCCGGCTTACACCCTGCCTATCGTGCTGGACGTCGGAACAAACAACCAGCAGCTGCTCGACGATCCGCTGTATATGGGCTGGCGCCATCCACGCATTACCGACGACGAGTACTATCAGTTCGTTGACGACGTGATCCAGGCGATTAAGGCCCGCTGGCCGGACGTGCTGCTGCAGTTTGAAGATTTTGCGCAAAAGAACGCCATGCCGCTGCTCAACCGCTACCGCAATGAAATCTGCTCGTTTAACGACGATATTCAGGGCACCGCGGCGGTGACCGTCGGGACGCTGATCGCCGCCAGCCGCGGCGCCGGTAGCCAGCTGAGCGAGCAAAAAATCGTCTTTCTCGGCGCGGGTTCGGCCGGCTGCGGTATCGCTGAACAGATTATCGCCCAGATCGTCCGCGAAGGACTCAGTGAAGAAGAGGCCCGCCAGCGCGTGTTTATGGTTGACCGCTTCGGCCTGTTAACCGACGGCATGCCTAATCTGCTACCGTTCCAGAACAAGCTGGTGCAAAAGCGTGAGCAGCTGCAGAGCTGGGATACCACCAGCGAGGCGCTGTCCCTGCTGGACGTAGTGCGCAACGTGAAGCCGAACATCCTGATCGGCGTCTCGGGTCAGCCGGGACTGTTCACGGAAGAGATTATCCGCGAGATGCACAAGCACTGCCCGCGGCCGATCGTGATGCCGCTCTCCAACCCAACCTCACGGGTGGAAGCGACGCCGCAGAATATCCTGAGCTGGACCGACGGCGAGGCGCTGGTCGCCACCGGCAGTCCATTCTCCCCGGTTACCGTGAAAGGCAAGCAGTATCCCATCGCCCAGTGCAATAACTCCTATATCTTCCCGGGTATTGGACTGGGGGTGATCGCCTCCGGCGCGTCGCGGGTCACAGACGAGATGCTGATGGCTGCCAGCGAAACCCTGGCGCAGCACTCGCCGCTGGTCAACAACGGCGAAGGTCCGGTGCTGCCGGAGCTGAAGGATATCCAGACCGTCTCACGGGCAATTGCCTTCGCGGTCGGCAAGGTGGCCCAGGAGCAAGGCGTGGCGGTGAAAACCTCCGCCGAAGCGCTGCTGCAAGCGATCAGCGATAATTTCTGGCTACCGGAATATCGCAATTATCGCCGCACCTCGATTTAATCGCTGTCACCGGGTCGAAATAGCGGCCCGGTTATTAATAACGTCAGAATAATACCTCCAGCCACAGAAACGTTCTTTTCGCCCATATTCATTCATCGTAAAAATATAAAACGGATAGCATTTGCCGCGCGCCCTCCGCTGTGCAAAATAGTTGCCTCTCCTCTCACAACGGAATGTGAAATGCAAAAATTAACCCCAGGCGCGAATAAAGCGAATGCGATTCTGATCCGTATTGTCTTGTTTCTTATCGGCGGTATCGCCATCATCACCGGAATGTGCCTCTTCAGCGGTGATATGTGGATGCTCACCCCGCGGGCGGAACAGTATCAGCCCGCCACCGGCGATCTGGTGGATGTCGTCATCTATGAACCGAGTAAATTTTTCTTCGCCCTGCTCTACGTGTTTATTATTACCCTGGTCTGGCTGCTGGCGGTACGTAAAATCCCCTGGCGGCCGATACAGCATCCTATATTAGCGCTGATAATACTGATTGCCGCCGGGATAGTTATTCTCCTCCATCCGGAGGTCACACCCGGACGAGATGCCAGTATTCAGTACGGTAAACACAACATTTCTTACACTGCCATTTTCTGGAGCAAAACGAATTCAGATCGACATGTCACTCAACCCTCTAAATATGAAATTTTTGTTGAAGCGAAAGATCCCCGCTGGCTTATCGACAGAAACAATCTTGGCCGCGCCTGGCGCTGTGAAGTCAAGCGGCATACCCAGTTTTACACCCTGTCATTCAATGAGGGCTGGTTTCCGGACGGCGATCCGCAGGTCATGGCCCGCCAGTGTACTCAGGTAAGCGATCTGAATGCGCTCAGTGAAACGGCAATCATGATTGCCCGCCCGATCGCCACCGTCCCTGTGGAGGCACCGTAAATGAGCCAGCAAAAAATGGTTCTGCAACCAGGTTCTGGCAAACACATAAGCCCTCTGCGCCAACCCGGCTTCGTAGACAAAGGCGGCGCAGGTGACAGCTGGCGGGTCCCCCCTGCCAGTTTTGTCACTGGCGCGCTTTCCCTTTCCCCACTACACTGCCATCACCCATCCACTTACTGAATAAAAAAGGAGGCCCCCCATGCTGTATTGTGAAATGTTTATTGTTTCACATGCCTTAGGCAATTGCGCCAGCTCAAGCGTTATCGGTATCGTGCTGCGATAACTATGGCTTGAGCGAAGACTCTTCACGCAACCCCTTCTCTCCGGCTTACCGGGTTATCGTCAGCGAGTTTTGACGAGGCATTTGCATGCCTGTAACTCTTGAGTAAGTTGACTATGAGTACTTTACTAACTGCCCATGCGCTCCACGTGGAGACGGCTTTTGGGCCGCTGTTTAACTCCCTCTCCTTCACCCTGAAGAAAGGCGACCGGATCGGTCTCATCGGCCATAACGGTTGCGGCAAAAGCACCCTGCTGCAGGTGCTGGACGGCACCCTCGCGCCCACCTCGGGCAGCGTCTCGCTTGCCGGTCAGTGTCTGATGGCCCGCGTTGAACAGCATCTGCCGGAGGCGCTGCATACGCAGTCGCTGCTGCAGGCGGTGCTGGCCCCATTACCCGCCGACGCGCGGGAAGCACAGCGCTGGCTGGCCGAGCGCCTGCTGGCGCAGATGGGCTTTACCCCGGCGGTGATGGAGCAGCAGACCGCCACCCTGAGCGGCGGCCAGCACACGCGTCTGCTACTGGCCCGGGCGCTGATCCGCCAGCCTGATCTGCTCTTGTTGGATGAGCCGGGCAACCATCTCGATCTGCCCACCCTGCTGTGGCTGGAAAGCTTCCTGCAAACCTGGCAGGGGAGCTTCGTACTGGTGTCACACGACAACACCTTACTGGATGCTGTAACTAATGCGAGTTGGATCCTCCGCGACCAGACGCTACATTGCTTCGCCTTGCCCTGCAGCGCTGCCCGTCAGGCACTGCAGGAGCAGGATGAAAGCGCCGCGTTACGTCATAAGGCGGAGCAAAAAGAGATCGACCGGGTCAGCGCCAGCGCCCGGCGGCTGGCCACCTGGGGTCGGGTCTATGACAATGAAGATCTCGCCCGCAAAGCCAAACAGATGGAGAAGCAGGTCGCCCGCCTGAAAGACGAGCAGACCGAGCTCAGCGTCGGCCCGCCGTGGCGCCTGGTGTTACAGGGGGACGCCCTGCCGGCCGACCGCCTTTTGGAGATGGACACCCTTCCCGTCTTGCCCGCGCCGGGTCAGCCATCCCTCTTCACCACCGGCGTGGCGCGCCTGCGCAGCGGCGATCGCGTGGCCATCATGGGACGTAATGGCGGCGGCAAATCGTCCCTGCTGCGCCTGCTGTGGCAGCAGATGAACAACGCATCGCCTCTCCCGGGGCTGCGCCTGCATCCCCGGTTGCCCCCCGGCTACTATGACCAGACGCTGGCGCAGTTGCCGGACGAGGCCAGCCTGCTCGAGGCCCTGACGCCGTTTGCCCCGTCGGCGGACACCCGTAAACGGGCGCTGATCGCCGCCGGGTTTGGCTGGGCGAGACATAGCCAGAAGGTCAGCACCCTCAGCGGCGGCGAGCGATCGCGGCTGCTGTTCGTTGGCCTGTCGCTGGCGCGCTACAGTCTGCTGCTGCTGGATGAACCCACCAACCATCTTGATATGGAGGGTAAAGCGGCGCTGGCGCAGACGCTGCGCGATTACCCCGGCGGCGTGCTGCTGGTCAGTCATGACCGCCAGCTGATTAGCGAAAGCTGTAACCGCTTCTGGCTGATTGACAGCGCCGGGCTAACGGAGTGGCACAGCCTGGAGGAGGTCTATGCCCGTCTGCAGGCCGTGGCGCCCGCCCCGGACAGTCGGCTCGCTTTGCAGAGTACACCCGCCGGGGCTGACGATGATGAGGAGGCGCTGCTGGCGCGGCTGATTGACCTGGAGCAGTGGCTGGCTGACGACATGGCCCGCAAGCCAAAACATCAAAAGCCGTCACTGCAGGCACAGTGGCAAGAGGAGATTGCCCGCCTGCTTAACCAACTGACGTAATCTCCATGTCCCCCCACCGGCTAAGGCGCAACACCCTTAGCCGATGTTTCCGGACCGGGTAAATTGCTGCTCGGTCATTACCTTTCCCCACTGCTCCCCCTGCCATTCGCGGATTAACGTGAAGCCAAAGGATTCATACAGTTTGCGGGCCGCGTCCAGCCCTTTAAAGGTCCACAGCTGCACCGCGCTAAACTGGCGACTATCGCAGAAAGCCATCGCCTCGCTGAGGAGCCGCCTGCCAATGCCGGTTCCCCGGCAGCTGTCATCGAGAATGAACCAGCGCAAATGCGCCTCCTGCTGGCCGAGGTCCTCGCCATCGATAGCCAGCGAGCCGACGATTTTCCCTTCGCGGATCGCCAGCCAGATCTGGTTGGCCGGGGAGGAGAGCCGGGTGGCAAATTCCGCTACGCCGCTGGCGACCTTGCCTTCAAAAAAAGCGCCAAAGTCATGATGACGGGCGTAATACTCCCCGTGCATCTGGGCTATCCGGCCGATCATCCCCGGCTGGTAGCCGGTCATCAGCGAAATTTGCGGAGCCGTATCCGCAAGCGCGCTATCCCGACACTGCGCCAGCGCCCGGGCATAGGCCGCCAGTCCAGTGGCGACAGTTTGCTGCTGCGTCTCATCCAGATGGTCTAACGCCTCCACCACCTGACGGGTACCCCAGGCGTTAATTTTCGCCACCGTATCGTGCCCCTTTGCCGTCAGGGCGAGTGATTTCGCGCGCGCATCCTCCGCGCAAGGACGCTCCTCCAGCTCACCAGCCGCCAGCAGACGAGAGACCATCCGGCTGACGCTTGATTTTTCCAGTCCCAGCAACGTGACCAGCTGCGCGGCCGTCATCTCCTCCCTCATCGATACCTCAAGCAGGGTGTGCACCGCCGAAGGTGAATAATGGGTGGCGGCCAGCGTGGTGCTCATAAAGCCCAGCTCGCGCACCATTAACCGCGAGGCGGTACGAATCTGTTGGATTAAGGGGGTATCAGGCATGGCGGCGGGTCCAGAAAATGAAATGGTTGTACAATACAACCATCGCCTTCATCCTGCGTCAAGATGCAATATGGTGGGATAAGCGTTGTCGTGTGACGTGTGACGTGTGATTTTGCCGCCATAGGGATCGTGAAAGCGAATGCCGCGGGCGCCGGACAGCGCCCGCGATGAATATTATTGCGGGTTCTTCGCCTTCCAGGCCTCCCAGGCCGATTTGATCTCCTGCTTCGCGGCCGCGGCGTCATTAAAGCCGGCCAGCTCGACCTTTTTACGCCCCTCCGGCAGTTCTTTATAGACCCGGAAGAAGGCCTCCAGCCGCTGCTGTTCTATTTTCGGCAGATCGGAGATGGTCTTGATGTCGTCGTAGGTCGGGTCAATTTTACTGGCCGGTACGGCGATGATTTTGTCGTCTTTCTCACCGCCGTCTATCATCTTCAGCACACCAATTGCCCGCAGCTTAATCAGCGTGCCCGGGGCCATCGGCGCGCGGGTATAAAACACCACGTCCAGCGGGTCGCCATCCCCGGCCAGCGACTGGGTCAGCGAGCCGTAGTTCGCCGGGTAGGCCACCGGCATCGACTGAAAGCGGTCGGCGACGATAAACCCCGTTTTAGCATCGGTTTCGTACTTAATGATCCCGCCCGTCGGGATCTCAGTGACGGCGTAAAATTCTTCCGGGTTGTTTTCCGGCTGGGGAAATTCCAGCACATTGTGGGCCTGGGCGGCGGCGGACAAAAGCAGACCGGCGGTGAGGATGGTTTTTACCAGATGCATTGTTGTATCACTCTGTTGTTATAAGAAATTGATGCGCAAAACAATAGATTCGAGTGATGACAAAAACATGACCATTCAGCGTCAATATTATTACCTACCAAATATAGCGATGTTGTCTGAATTTTGTGCTATCTCTGTAGCAAAAAGCCACATTCTGTACTAAGCGCCTTGTATTTTACCGCTCAGCGTCTATTCCTTATTGGGTACTATTGCATTAATTAAGTTAATCAATTCCCCCACAAGGAGACAGGCATGAAGGCAGCTGTTGTTACCCACGACCATCAGGTTAACGTCACGGAAAAAACGCTGCGCCCGCTGGAATACGGCGAAGCGCTGTTGAAAATGGAATGCTGCGGCGTGTGTCATACTGACCTGCACGTGAAAAACGGCGATTTTGGCGATAAAACCGGCGTCATTCTCGGCCATGAAGGGATCGGGGTGGTACAAAAAGTCGGCCCGGGCGTCACCTCCCTGAAGCCGGGCGACCGCGCCAGCGTGGCGTGGTTCTTCGAAGGCTGCGGCCACTGCGATTACTGTAACAGCGGCAACGAGACGCTCTGCCGCTCGGTGAAAAACGCCGGCTATACCGTCGATGGCGGCATGGCGGAAGAGTGCATCGTCACCGCCAACTACGCGGTAAAAGTTCCGGACGGCCTCGACTCCGCCGCCGCCAGCAGCATCACCTGCGCGGGCGTCACCACCTACAAAGCGGTCAAGGTCTCCCACATCAAACCGGGCCAGTGGATCGCCATCTACGGCCTCGGCGGGCTGGGTAACCTCGCGCTGCAGTATGCGAAGAATGTGTTTAACGCCAAAGTGATCGCTATCGACGTCAACGACGGACAGCTGGAGCTGGCGGCCTCGATGGGCGCCGACCTGACCATCAACTCCCGCAATGAAGATGCGGCGAAAGTGATTCAGGAAAAAACCGGCGGCGCCCACGCTGCGGTAGTAACCGCGGTGGCCAAAGCGGCCTTTAACTCGGCGGTGGATGCTGTTCGCGCCGGTGGCCGCGTGGTCGCGGTGGGCCTGCCGCCGGAGGCGATGAGCCTCGATATTCCGCGTCTGGTGCTGGACGGCATCGAGGTGGTCGGTTCGCTGGTCGGCACCCGTCAGGATCTGGTGGAAGCCTTCCAGTTTGCCGCCGAAGGCAAAGTGGTGCCGAAAGTCACCCTGCGTCCGCTGGAAGATATCAACGCTATCTTCAAAGAGATGGAGCAAGGTCAGATCCGCGGCCGTATGGTTATCGATCTGCGTAGCTAATCACCCGCGCCTCTCCCGTCCGGGAGAGGCGATCCCCCTGGCACGTCCTCTCGCTTCCCAACCCGGGAAGTAAATGCAATTTCCGCAAATGCTTAGCGCAACTCCTTGGTTCCTTTGTTTTTAGCCGCGCCCGATGATGGCAACACAATAGATAACAAAGGAATTCACCATGCATCGTCATTTTCGCCTGCCCGCGCTGGCCGCGCTGTTTCTCGCCGGCGCCTTTTCCGTCTGGGCCGCCGACACGCCGGTTAAAGGCGGCACCTTAATTTATCTGGAGCAGCAACCGCACACCAATCTCTATCCGCCCGCCGGCGGCTTTTACCCGAATGGCGGGATTCTCAATCAGATAACCGACAAGCTCACCTGGCAGAACCCGAAAACGCTGGAGATTGAGCCGTGGATCGCCGAGAGCTGGACCAGCAATGCCGATAAAACCGAGTACACCTTCCACCTGCGCAAAGGGGTCACTTTCTCAGATGGCACACCGCTGGACGCCGCCGCCGTCGCCAAAAACTTCGATACCTATGGTCTGGGAGATAAAGCCCATCGTCTGCCCGTCTCGGAGGTCATCAATAACTACCAGCGCAGCGAAGTGATCGACCCGCTGACGGTAAAATTCTACTTCAACAAGCCGTCGCCGGGCTTCCTGCAGGGAACCGCCACCATCGGCTCCGGTCTGGTATCTCTCAGCACCCTGCAGCGTAATTTTGAAGAGCTGGGCGATGCCCGACATATTATCGGCTCCGGCCCCTTCGTCGTGCAGGATGAAAAACCAGGCCGCGAGCTGACGCTGGTGGCGCGCAAGGATTACCAGTGGGGGCCGAAAAACATTGCCCAGCAGGGGCCCGCTAACCTCGACGGCATCACCTATATTGTGACGCCGGAAGACAGCGTGCGTATCGGCGCGCTGCTGGCAGGTCAGGCGGGCTTTATTCGCCAGGTGCAGGCCTACGATGAAAAGCAGGCTACCGATCAGGGATTTAAGATCTACGCTGCCCCTACCCGCGGGGTCAACGACAGCCTGAGCTTCCGCCCGGATAACCCACTGGTCGCCGACCTGCGGGTGCGTCAGGCCCTGCTCCATGCCACCAACGCCAGGCAGGTGGTGGAGACGCTGTTCTCCGCTAACTACCCGCAAGCCACCTCCGTGCTGGCCAGCTCTGCCGCCGGCTATGTCAATCTCAGCGATAAACTCACCTTCGACCAGGCCAAAGCCCGGCAGTTGCTGGATGACGCCGGCTGGAAGCCCGCCGCCGACGGTATTCGCAGCAAAGACGGTCAGCGGCTGGCGCTGACCGTCTATGAGTCGCTGCCGCAGCCGCAAAATAAGGAAGTGCTGCAGCTGATCGCCCAGCAGTGGCGCCAGGTGGGTGTGGCGTTGACGGTCAAAGCCGGGGATGCCGGTAGCCGTACGCTGGATAACCTCGACCCGCAGAAAACTCCGCTCACCGTCTCAGAAGTGGGCCGCGCCGACCCGGATGTGGTGAAAAGTATGTTCTTCCCCAACAACCGCGATGCGCTGCTGCAGAAAGGCGGCTCCAGCGATAAAGTGCAGCGCTTCCGCGATGATAAGCTCAATGACCTGCTGACCGGCATCTCCGCGGCGGTAGAGCCGCAGCAGCGCTTGCAGTTAACCGGCGACGCCCAGCGCTATCTGATCGATAACGCCTATGTGATCCCTATTTTCGAAGAGCCGCAGGTGTTCGCCGGCGCGCCGTGGGTCAAAGGCGTCAGCTTCGAGGCCGTCGGTCGTCCGTCGTTCTACGGCGCGTGGCTGGACAAGCACTAAGAGGCCGGTTATGAGCGCTTATCTTCTGCGACGATTCGGCCAGGGGCTGCTGGTCCTGTGGGCGGCCTTTACCCTCACCTTTTTCCTGCTGCAGGTCCTGCCGGGGGATGCGGTGCTGATCAAGTTTCAGAACCCGGACCTCGGCCTGAGCCCGGCGCAAATTGCGGAGATGCGGCTGGCCTACGGCGCCGATAGCCCGCTGTGGCGCCAGTACCTGCACACGCTGCTGGCGATGCTGCACGGCGACTTCGGCTATTCCCTGCAGGCGGGTCTGGCGGTCAGCAGTCTGATTGCCAGCAACCTGCCGGATACCTTAAGCCTCGCGCTGCCGGCCTTCCTGCTGGCCGTGGCGCTGGCGTTCGCCCTCGCTTTCGCCTCGCGGCTGCCGGGGCTGCGCTGGCTGAGCAATTTTCTGCAGTCGCTACCGGTGCTGTTTATCTCTCTACCTACCTTTTGGTTGGGTATCGCCCTGATCCAGCTTTTCTCGTTTCAGTTGCGCTGGATCCCGGTAATCAACCCCGGCCCACTGGAAGGACTGATTTTACCGGTTATCGCCGTCGCACTGCCCATTTCCGCCCCACTGGCGCAGATCCTGATGCGCAGCATGGATCAGGTGGCGGTTCAGCCCTTCGTCGCGGTCGCCCGCGCCAAGGGCATGAGCGAAACGGGCGTCCTCTGGCGCCATGTGATGGGGAATGCCCTGCTGCCGGCGCTGAATATTGCCGGGCTGCTGCTCGGCGAACTGATTGCCGGGGCGCTGATCACCGAGACCGTCTTCGGCCGCAGCGGCCTCGGCCAGCTGACCCAGCAGGCGGTCAATAACCAGGATATCGCCGTACTACAGGCGGTGGTGATGATCTCCGCCCTCGGTTTCGTCCTGATCAACCTGCTGGTCGACCTGGTCATGCCGCGACTGGATCCCCGACTCCATTTACAGACCGGAGGTGCGAAATGAGCCTGGTCGACTATACCATCGCGGTTCGCCGCCGCCCGGAGTGGCGTAGAGTGCGCCTGCAGCCTGGCCTGTGGCTGGCGTGGGCGGTGATGATCGCCGCCCTGTTAATGGCCATTGCCCCACAGTGGTTTACCTCCGCTAACCCGCTGGAGGGGATCCCCGGCGCTCAGCGCCTGGCGCCGCAGGCGCACTACTGGCTGGGTACCGACCAGCTGGGGCGCGACCTGTGGACGCGGGTGGTTTACGGCGCGGTGCATTCCCTGTCTGCGGCGCTGATCGCCGTCGCCATCGGCCTGGTGGTGGGTACCGCCCTTGGCACCCTCGCCGGGGCGCTGGCCGGACGCGTGGAATCCACCATCATGCGCCTGGTCGATGTCCTGCTGGCCATCCCCTCCCTGCTGCTGCAGCTCACGGTGATTATTCTGCTGGGTTTCGGCACGGTGAATGCGGCGGTGGCGGTTGGCGTCGCGGCTATCGCCAGCTTCGCGCGCCTGGCGCGAGCAGAAGTGGTGCGCGTGCGCCACAGCGATTACGTCGAGGCGGCCCGGGGCAGCGGCGGCACCTTTTTCGCCGTCTTCTGGCGCCATATTCTGCCCAACTCGCTCACTGCGGTGCTTGCTTTCGCGACGCTGCAGTTCGGACAGGCGATGTTGGCCCTGGCCACCCTCAGTTTCCTCGGCTACGGCACCCCGCCGCCGGTCCCGGAGTGGGGACTACTGATCGCCGAAGGTCGCAATTACCTGTCAACCGCCTGGTGGCTGACCACCTTCCCCGGCCTCGCCGTGGTCGCCGTGGTCCTTGCCGCCAATCGTCTTAGCCGCCAGTGGAGTGGAGCACGCCCATGACCGTTTTGTCCGTTGAAGATCTACGCATCAGCTACCGCTCGCGGGGCGAATGGCGCGAGGTGGTGCACAACATCAGCTTTTCCATCCAGCGCGGCGAAATGCTGGCCTTCGTCGGAGAATCCGGCTCGGGGAAAACCACCACCGCGCAGGCCATTATCGGCCTGCTGGCGGATAATGCCCGCCGGGATGCCGGGCGGATTGTCCTCAATGGCGAAGTGATTAGCGACTGGTCGGATAAACGCCTGAACCGCCTGCGCGGAGTGAGCATCAGCTTGGTCCCGCAGGATCCCGGTAATTCGCTCAACCCGGTAAAAACCATTGGTCAGCAGGTGGAAGAGATCCTCCGGCTGCATCAGTCCCTCTCCGCCGCTGAGCGCCGACAGCAGGTTCTTAACCTGCTCGCTAAAGTCGGTCTCAGCCACCCGGAACAGCGTTTTGACCAGTATCCGCATCAGCTGTCTGGCGGGATGAAACAGCGGGTGCTGATAGCCATCGCCATTGCCCTGCAGCCGGATCTGATTATTGCCGACGAGCCCACCAGCGCCCTCGACGTCACGGTGCAGAAGCGCATTCTCGACCTGCTCGATATCCTGCGTCGCGAGTCGGGTACCGCCGTGCTGTTTGTCACCCACGATCTGGCGCTGGCCGCCGAACGCGCCGACCGGATCATGGTGTTTCGCCAGGGAGAGATTCAGGAACAAGGCGCCACCGAGACGATTGTCCAGCGTCCACAGCATCCTTACACCCGCCAGCTGCTCCACGACCTGCAGGATGCGCCGTTGGGGCTAACGGCGGCGCGTCACCGGCCGCTGGCCACGCCGGCCATTCGCGTGGAGGGGATCAGCAAACGCTTCTCGCTGGGCAAACAGGCGCTGCAGGCGCTCGACAGCGTCAGCTTTGAGGTCAGACGCGGCAGCACCCATGCGCTGGTGGGCGAATCCGGCTCCGGGAAAACCACCCTGGCGCGGATCCTGCTGGGCTTTGAGCGCGCCGACGCCGGACAGGTCACCATCGACGGTATCGACGCCGGGCATCTCAGCCGCGAGGCACAGCGTCAGCTGCGGCGCAAGATCCAGTTTGTCTACCAGAACCCCTTCGCTTCGCTCGACCAGCGCCAGACGCTGTTTGCGATTATCGAAGAGCCGTTAAAAAACTTTGAGCGCCTCAGCGCGGCGACGCGTCGCCAGCGTGTGGAGAGCGTTGCCGCCCGGGTGGCCCTGGCCCCCGAGCTGCTGTCGCGTACGCCGCGGGAGCTTTCCGGCGGCCAGCGGCAGCGGGTGGCGATTGCCCGGGCGCTGATCCTCGAGCCGGCGATACTGGTCCTTGACGAAGCGACTTCGGCGCTCGACGTCACCGTGCAGGCGCAGATCCTCGCCCTGCTGCAGCAGCTACAGCAGCAGTTGGATCTGAGCTACCTGTTCATTACCCACGATCTGGCGACGGTCAGGCGGATCGCCGACAGCGTCACGGTTCTGCGCGCCGGCCAGGTGGTGGAGCATGGCGACGTAAACCGCCTGTTCGCCGCCCCGCAGCAGGCCTACACCCGCGAACTGATCGCCGCCATTCCCCAGGTTTCCTCCCGCTTAGCACAGGCCCACACGGAGAACGCATAATGCCAAAACGCCTCGGTTTTTTTACCCGTCTGCTCGATCAGGGCTCCGCGCAAACGCGCTACCGGCTGGCGGCCGAACAGATCCGCCACGCGGAGCGTTTGGGCTTCGACAGCGCATGGATTGCCCAGCACCATTTTCATGAACAGGAAGGCGGCCTGCCATCGCCGCTGGTGTTTCTCGCCCACGTGGCGGCACAGACCGACCGGATCCGTCTCGGCACGGCGATTATCACTCTGCCGATGGAAAATCCGCTGCGCGTCGCCGAAGACGCGGCGGTACTGGATTTACTCACCGACGGACGTCTGGAGGTGGGTTTTGGCTCCGGCGGCACGCCAACCTCGTTTCTGCCCTTCGGCCTGACCAGCGAGCAGCGCGGGGCGGCGTTTGCCGACCATCTGCACCTGATCCATAGCGCCTGGCGCGGCGACACGCTGAGCCACCCGGACAACCGTCTCTATCCGCCGGCGCCGCAGTTGGCGGAGCGTATCTGGATCGCCACCTTCTCTGCGGAGGGCGCCATCCGCGCCGGTCAGGCGGGACACGGGTTGATGCTGTCCCGCACCCAGCCACGGCCACCCGGCGAGCCACGTCTGCCGCTGGACGCCATTCAGAACCCGATCATTGACGCCTACCTGGCGGCGCTGCCGGACGGCGTTGCGCCGCGGATCCTCGCCTCGCGCACCGCCTTCGTCGCCGACAGTCACGCCCACGCCCTGCAGGTCGCCGAGCCCGGTCTGCGCAAGCAGGCGACTCAGCACCGGGCGGCGGGTCATACGATAGAAGGTGACAGTGTCACCGACTATCTGCAACAGCTGGATGCCCACGTTGGCGATCCTGAGCATGTTATTGCCTCCCTGGCGCAGGACAGCGTGCTGGCCCGCGCCACCGATATTTCGTTTCAGGTGCACTCGGTCGAGCCTTCGCACCGGGATACGCTGCGTTCCATTGAGCTGATCGCCCAGCATATTGCCCCCCCACATCAGATAAGGAGTCCCCATGACGCTAAGTCAGGATATTCTGGCCGAACTGGCGGAGATTACCCCCGGTTCCCCGCTTTATCAGGCGCGCGCCGTCCGCGATGCCGCCACCCGTCACGCCCAGGGAAGTTATGAAGTGCTGTTCCGCCAGCAGGACGCTGACTTTCCTCTTGATGAACGCTTCGCGGTGGCCGCGAAGGTGGCGAAACTGCACCAGGCGGACGCGCTGGCGGCGCACTATGCCGGTTTCGGCCTCGCCGATCCGACCACCGATCGTCTGGTCCCGGCGCTGGCCTTTGCCCGCCTGCTCACCTTCACCCCCGTTGAAGCCACTCCCGGCGCGCTGCACACCTTAACCAGCGCGGGCTGGAGCCTGCGGGGCATCGTCACCCTGGCGCAGCTGGTAGCCTTTGTCAGCTTCCAGAGCCGACTGCTGCTGGGCCTGCGGGCGCTCAACCATAAGCCCATCGTCAGCGCAGATACGCCGCTGGTCGCCGGATACTGGCATACCACCCCGTACGCGCAGAGCGGCAAAGCGGCCCCGGTTCGCTTCACCCGCGACGAGCTGCACTGGGAACCCTGGCTGGCCGATAAACCGCTGGCGGAATTCAACGCTGAAGAACAGGCGATTCTGGCCAAATATGGCCATAGCGACTCCCCCTACTTTCGCCTGCTGGCGCGCAACCAGCCGGTGCTGGAGCAGCGGACCCTGACCGATAAGGGCATTTTCTATACCGCGGGAGGATTGCCGCGCGCCGAACGCGAGCTGGCCGCCACGGTCGCCAGTAAAATCAACGGCTGTATTTACTGCGCCTCGGTGCATGCCCGCAAAGCGGCGCAGCTGGCGAAGGACGAGACCGCCGTCGACACGCTGCTGGCGGTGACGCCCGGAGAGGATCTGCGCGACGGGCAATCGCCGCGCTGGCAGGCGGAAATCGACGCCGCCGCCGCGCTATCGGTGACGCCACCCGCGTTAAACGCCAATCATCTGGCGGCGCTTGATGAGCAGGGCTTAGATACTCTGGCCCAGCTGGATCTGCTGCAGTCCGCGGCCTTTTTCGCCTGGGCCAACCGCCTGATGCTGACCCTGGGCGACCCCTGGCGTGAGTAGGCGTCGTTAGTAAGCTTGTCGCCGCTGATGACAGCCATAGATGAGCAAGGCGCTCATCGCCAGAAACGACAGCGCGGCGGCGGGGAGCGCCACGCTGTTCCAGCCAAAGCCCTGAGCGATCATCATTCCGCCGCAGAAGGCGCCGATGGCGCTGCCGAGGTTAAAGGCGATCTGTCCCCCGGCCGCCCCCAGCATCTCGCCGCCTTTGGCGTTCTGCAGCAGCAGGATCTGCAGCGGCGCTGACAGGGCGAATAGTCCCGCGCAGCAGAGAAACGCCAGCGCCAGCGAAGCGACTTTCTGTTCACCGAAGGCAAAGATCAGCAGCAGCGTCACGGCTATGACCCCGTCGGTCATGGCCGCAATGCGCAGCGGGCTGTAGCGCCCGGAAATTTTGCCGCTGAACAGATTGCCGACCACCATTCCTAGCCCCGCCAGCATCATAATCAGCATCATCTTGCTTTCAGCAAAGCCGGATACATTGAGCATAAAGGGCTTGATATAGCTGAACCAGGCAAACACGCCGGCGTTACCGAACATGGTGGCGGCGAAAATCAGCCACGGCGCCGGGGAGGCCAGAAAACGGAACTGCTCGCGCAGCCGCGTGCTGGCCCGGTCATAAAGCGTGGGCACCCAGCAGAAGATTGCCAGAAATACCGCCACGTTAAATACCGCGATAAGCGCAAAGGTATAGCGCCAGCTGAAGTGATGCCCAAGCCAGGTGCCACCCGGGACGCCCACCAGGTTAGCGATCGTCATGCCGCCAATCATCCCCGCCACCGCGGCGGTCACCTTCCCCGGCGGCGCGATTTTCGACAGGATAATCGCGCCGACGCCAAAAAACGCCCCGTGGGGAAACCCGGAAACCAGCCGGCCAAGCGCCAGCATGGCGTAGCTACTGGAGAAGGTAAACAGGGTATTGCCGAGAATACACAGGCCAGCCAGGAACAGCATCACCGATTTCAGGGAAAACCGGCTGGAGAGCAGCGCCATGATCGGCGCGCCGATCACCACGCCGAAGGCATACCAGGCAATCATATTGCCGGCGGCGGGAATGGATATTCCGACATCGTGCGCCATATCCGGCAGCACGCCCATAATGCCAAACTCCGCCATGCCAAGTCCAAAGGTGCCCAGCGCCAGTGAAAAGATTGTTTTTTTCATACATCTTATAGGGGTATTGAGAGCCGGCCGGCATTATTTACCATCCCGCCCCGACACACCAGCTAAAAACGCCCGACGGCAGTTTCCTCCATACAACAGCCTGATTCGTTCATGTTCCCCAGCCGCGTGGCATACCGGCGGCGTGCTTTCGCAGTAACAATCCCCTATCAAAATCAGTGAGCTCAAAGAGATAAACACCTCATTGATCTCAAGTTAACTTGAGGTTGTAAAGTCAAAACATCGTTCACCTTGGGAGAATTATCCATGCAAAGTGTTGATGTCGGTTTTACTCATGTCGCCTTTACCGTCCGCTGTCTGGCCAGCAGCATCGATTTTTATACCCGCTATACCGCGATGACCGTCATTCACCAGCGCGAGCCCGACCTCCCCTCGGCGCGGAAAGTGGCATGGCTCAGCGACCGCACCCGGCCTTTCGCCCTGGTGCTGGTGCAAAGTGACGATCCGGCCGATACGCCGCTGGGACCGTTCGGCCATCTCGGCGTCGCCTGCGCCACCCAGGCCGAGATCGATGAGAAAGTGGCCCTCGCACGGCGGGAAGGTGTTTTACGCCGGGAGCCGGAGCAGCTGGGCGATCCGGTGGGCTATTTCGCTTTCTTTGCCGACCCGGACGGTAACACCCTGGAGCTGTCGTGGGGGCAGCGGGTGGGACTGGAAGTCATCCTGGCGGGAAAACCCGGCGAATAGTTTTCCACCGCCTCGCCGGGGGAGGATTACACTTCAAAGGGATACCTCGGCAACACGGAGCATGGCGATGGGCAACAAGAAAAGCGGTAATCCGGTCGACACGGCGGTAAAAATCGCGCCGCTCGACAACAAAGCGTACGAGAAAGCGCTGCGCAAACTCCACGTTGAGCTGGTGAAACTGCAGCGCTGGGTAATGCACAAAGGACTGAAAGTGTGCATTGTCTTTGAAGGCCGGGACGGCGCCGGGAAAGGCGGCACCATTAAGGCCATCACCGAGCGCGTCAGCCCGCGTATCTTTCGGGTCGTCGCCTTACCCTCGCCCACCGAGCGCGAAAAAAGCCAGCTCTACTTTCAGCGCTATATCAAGCATCTCCCGGCGGCCGGCGAAATCGTGATTTTCGATCGCAGCTGGTATAACCGCGCCGGCGTCGAACGAGTGATGGGCTTTTGTACGCCGGAGGAGGTGCAGAAGTTCCTCGACGGCGCGCCGATGGTGGAGCGCGGCATGGTCGAATCGGGCATTATTCTGCTCAAGTACTGGCTGGAGGTCTCTCCGCAGGAGCAGGAGCGCCGTCTGCGGGATCGCATCGACGACGGGCGTAAAATCTGGAAGCTCTCGCCGATGGACATTAAGTCTTTCAACCGCTGGGATGAATATACCGCTGCCCGCGACGCCATGTTCGCCGCCACCGATACCGCCTGGGCGCCGTGGTTCGTCGCCCGCTCGGAGGATAAAAAGCGCGTGCGTCTGAATATCATCACCCATCTGCTGTCGCAGATCCCCTATGAAGCTTTACCGGTGGAGCCTGTGACGCTGCCGAAGCGCAAAATTGGCAAAATGAAACAGACTAATTTTCCTTTCCGCTTCATTCCAGAGAAGTTTTGATTATTTCTCGTCGCGCTGGTTAATGCCAGCGCCAGGTTTATTACTATAACCATGAATATTTCAGGCTGTTACTTCCCTCTGGAAGCTGTCTCGCAAAATAAATATTAAACTTACTGCTGGTATTTATTTTTTAGTGGGTAAAGTAAATAATCACAGAACCAACCGCAAGGAGCCTATGATGAAAAGTAATACGCTACGTAAAAGACCCACTGACGTACCCGTCCAGAAGGCGTCAGAACAGCCAGGTAAGGATTTACGAGAAGCAGATAAACAGCGACAGCACAAGGAATTCATTGCCGCAATGAATGAATTTATTGCAAAAGGAGGCACTCTTACTGATGATGAATTTTTCAGGGTGCTATGATGCTTGAATAATTCAATGTTTATCGAAATTGTTCTGCTCAGACAAATAAAACCCTGCCATATTATATGATCGTGCAGAATGATTATTATGCAGACCTGGCCACGAGAGTCATTATTCCTTTAATGCGACCACAACAGTTACCACGCTGGCATCAGCATGCCGTACCAAGGATAAATATAGAATTTGACAGCTTTTTACTTTGTACGCCAATGAGCAGTAACTTAAATAATAAACGGATCCCGCCACAGGATTTCGTCTGCAATCTGAGTCATGCGCGCCAGGGCGTTATCGATTCAATCGATACACTTATCACGAACTGCTGACTGCCGGGAACCCGCTCCGACATCTCCGGAGCGGGTTTCGCGCCGTGAAGGCTTACTTCATCCCTTCACGACTCTCTTTCATCGCTTCCAGGCGTTCGACATCGCGATACCAGCGCGGGTGGTGTTTCTTCGCCCAGCGGCGGCTCACCTTGCCTTCAATCATTCCCTTAATCGACCCCTTCACCCAGAACGCCATATACATATGGATAAGGATGGCGTGGATCAGAATGATGGCCGACGTCGCATGAATCAGCAGGCTATAGCGAATCACCTGCATCGGGAAATATTCCGCAAAATATGGGCGCCAGATAATCACCCCGGTCACCAGCAGCACAAATATCATGCTCATGATGGTCCCGAACATCATCTTCTGCCCGGCGTTATACTTACCGACGCGCGCCACCTTATGCTCGTTGCCTTTCAGCACCTCGACGATGCCTTTCAGCCACGGAATATCCTGTTTATCAGGGATGTTGTGGTGGACAAAGCGCACGAACATAAACATCAGCGCGACAAAAATCAGCACCCCAAAGAACGGGTGCAGAATACGCCCCATCTGCGGCGTGCCGAAGGTTTCCGTTAGCCACTGTAGCGTCGGAAAGAAGAACGATATTCCCGACAGCGCCACGAGGAAGAAACAGATAACCACCGTCCAGTGACAGGCGCGATCGATAAACGTTGTGCGCACAATCATCTTCGATTTACTCATCATGCTTCTCCTCGTCGTCGTCAACTTCCTTGTTCGGCCCGATACCGATGTAGTGGTAAATCAGCCCGGCGAAGGTGGCGATAAAGCCCGCCGCCGCCAGCGGTTTCAGCGCCCCCTTCCACAGACTGATACTGGTATCGATCTGCGGTTCCTTCGGCAGCTTGTGATACAGCTCCGGCTGGTCGGCATGATGCAGGACGTACATCACGTGGGTGCCGCCGACGCCCGGCGGGTTGTAAATCCCGGCGTTGGCATAACCGCGTTTTTTAAGCTTAGCCACCCGCTCCTCGGCCACCTCCAGCATCTCTTTCTTCGTACCGAAGTGGATCGCGCCGGTAGGACAGGTTTTCACGCAGGCCGGTTCCTGGCCGACGCTGACCCGATCCACGCACAGGGTGCATTTATAGACCCGGTTATCCTCTTTATTGAGGCGCGGGACGTTAAACGGACACCCCGCAATGCAGTAGCCGCAGCCGATGCAGTTTTCCTGCTGGAAATCGACGATGCCGTTGGCGTACTGAATAATCGCCCCGGCGGATGGGCAGGCCTTCAGGCAGCCCGGCTCTGCGCAGTGCATACAGCCATCCTTGCGGATAAGCCACTCCAGTTTGCCGTTCTGTTCGGTCTCGCTAAAACGCATTACCGTCCAGGATTTGGCGCTGAGATCCGCCGGGTTGTCGTACACCCCGACGCAGTGCCCCACGTCATCGCGGATGTCATTCCACTCGGAACAGGCCACCTGGCAGGCTTTACAGCCCACGCAGGAGGAGACATCGATAAGCTTGGCGACTTCCGCTTTATAGTCCCGCGCGCGCGGCGCGGGGGTGATCGGGTTGGTCGCGGAGCGTTTAATAATGTCTTGGGTTTCCATCGCCATTGAATCGCTCCTTACGCTTTCTCGATGTTGACCAGGAACGCCTTGTATTCCGGCGTTTGCGAGTTGGAATCGCCAACGTTAGGCGTCAGGGTGTTGGCGATGTAGCCTTTGCGGGCCACGCCTTCAAAACCCCAGTGCAGCGGGATCCCGACGGTCTCCACCTGCTGGCCGTTGACGTTCAGCGTGCGCAGTCGGCGAGTCACCACGGCAACCGCGCGAATGAAGCCGCGCTTGCTGCTGACTTTCACCCAATCGCCGTTAGCGATACCTTTGCTTTTCGCCAGCCCTTCGCTGATTTCGACAAACTGTTCCGGCTGCGCGATGGAATTGAGCAACGCATGCTTGGTCCAGGTGTGGAAATGCTCGGTCAGACGATAGGTGGTCCCGACATACGGGAATTTATCCTTCTTACCTAAGCGAATGGCGTCCTCTTCATACAACCGCACCACCGGGCTGGAGACCACCTTCGGGTGCAGCGGGTTAGTGCCAAGCGGGGTTTCCATCGGCTCGTAGTGCTCCGGGAACGGCCCTTCCGCCAGTTTATCGAGCGCAAACAGGCGACCCAGCCCCTCCTGCTGCATGATAAACGGCCCGGTTTTGCTCCCTGGCGGCGCGGTATTGAAGTCCGGAATATCATTCCCGACCCACTTGCTGCCGTTCCACTGGATCAGCATCCGCTTCGCATCCCAGGGCTTGCCGTTGATATCGGCCGAAGCGCGGTTGTACAGCACCCGACGATTGAGCGGCCACGCCCAGGCCCATCCCAGCGTATTGCCCAGGCCCGAAGGATCGGCGTTATCACGATTCGCCATCTGGTTACCCTGCTCGGTCCAGCTGCCGGTATAGATCCAGCAAGACGACGCGGTGCTGCCGTCATCGCGCAGCAGCGCGAAGCTATTGAGCAGTTGGCCTTTTTTCGCCAGCAAAGTGCCATTTTGATCGTAGAGATCCGCCAGCGCGTAGCCGTTGTTCTCTTTTGCCACCTCTTCCGATTCCGGATGGTCCGGCTGCTTGTAGCGCCAGCTCATCTTCAGCAGGGGTTCCGCGCCCTTCCCGCCTTCGGTGCGGTACAGTTCGCGCAGGCGATGGTAAATCCCGGCAAGGATTTCGCCATCATTGCGCGCTTCACCTGGGGCATCCTGACCTTTCCAGTGCCACTGCAGCCAGCGGCCGGAGTTGGCGATCGAACCGTCCTCTTCGGCAAAGCAGGTCGACGGCAGACGGAAGACTTCGGTCTGAATCGCCGACGGGTCGACATCATTAGACTCGCCGTGGTTCTGCCAGAAGGTCGAGGTTTCGGTCACCAGCGGATCGATAACCACCATATATTTCAGCTTGCTGAGGCTGCGAACCACTTTGTTTTTATCCGGGAAGGAGGCAACCGGGTTAAAGCCCTGGCAGATATAGCCGGTGACGTTGCCGTTATCCATCATATTGAAGTATTTGATAACGTCGTAAGCCTGGTCCCACTTCGGTAACCACTCAAAGCCCCAGTCGTTCTCTTTTTGCGCCGCCTCGCCGTAGAAGGATTTCATCAGGCTAACGAAGAATTTCGGGTAGTTGCTCCAGTAGTTCACCTGCTCGGGCAAGGTCGCCTTCGGCGTGTTGGCGCTGAGGTAGCTTTGCAGATCGGTCTGTTTGTCCGATGGCAGCGTCAAATAGCCCGGCAGACTGGTCGACAGCAGGCCCAAATCGGTCAGCCCCTGAATATTAGAGTGGCCGCGCAGGGCGTTGACGCCGCCGCCGGCCATGCCCATGTTGCCGAGCAGCAGCTGGATCATCGCCATGGTGCGGATGTTCTGCGCGCCGACGGTGTGCTGCGTCCAGCCCAGGGCATACAGGAAGGTGGTGGTGCGGTCCGCGGCGCTGGTTGAGGCCAGCACGTCGCACACTTTAAGGAAGTCCGCTTTCGGCGTACCGCAGATGTTTTCGACCACCTCGGGCGTGTAACGGGAAACGTGCTGCTTCAGCAGGTTCCACACGCAGCGCGGATGGCTGAGCGTTTCATCGCGTTTGGCGTAGCCGTTTTCATCGAACTGGTAGTTCCAGGACGATTTATCGTACTGGCGTTTTTCCGCATCGTAGCCGCTGAACAGCCCCTCTTCGAAGGCAAAATCATCCCGCACCAGCAGGCTGGCATTGGTGTAATGCTTAACGTACTCAGCATTGATCTTGTTATTTTCGATCAGGTACAGCAGCACGCCCGACAGGAAGGTAATGTCGGTACCGGAACGAATCGGCGCATAGATATCGGCCACCGACGCGGTGCGCGTAAAGCGCGGGTCGACGACGATCAGCGTGGCGTCGTTATTGTTTTTCGCCTCCATCGCCCAGCGGAAACCCACCGGATGCGCTTCGGCGGCGTTACCGCCCATCACCACCACGACGTTGGCGTTTTTGATATCCACCCAGTGGTTGGTCATCGCACCGCGACCAAATGTTGGAGCAAGACTTGCTACCGTTGGTCCGTGTCAGACGCGCGCCTGGTTGTCTACCGCCAGCATACCCAGCGATCGCACAAATTTTTGCGTTAGCATGCCGGTCTCATTGCTTGCCGCCGAGGCGCACAGCATGCCGGTGGAAAGCCAGCGGTTAACCGTCACGCCCTGTTCATTCTTTTCAATAAAGTTGGCGTCGCGGTCGGCTTTCATCAGTCGGGCGATGCGGTTAAAGGCTTCATCCCAGGAGATGCGCTGCCATTTATCCGAGCCCGGGGCGCGGTATTGCGGATAACGCAGACGGTTTTCGCTGTGGACATAGTCTAGCAGGCCTGCCCCTTTCGGGCACAGCGCGCCGCGGCTCACCGGATGGTCCGGGTCCCCTTCGATATGGTAGATCGCTTCTTTGGCGTTTTTCGCACCGTCGCCGAGGCTATACATTAATAGCCCGCAGCCCACGGAGCAGTAAGTGCAGGTGTTGCGGATCTCTTTCGCACGCAGCAATTTGAAATTGCGTGCCTGAGCCAGCGCCATTTTAGGGGCAAAGCCCAGGGCGGCGGCGGTAGTTCCGGCCATACCGCCTGCGCAGATCTTAAAGAACTTTCTGCGGCTGACGTCCATTGCATTCCTCCATGCAGGATGTTGATTCATCGCGCGGAGGAAACTAACAGCAAAATCCCGGGAAAATTTGCGTCAAATCAAGGAGGAAAACCTTCGCCCCCTTAATCGCCAGCCATGGCCATTTTCGCTAATCCCTAAGGGTTAGCAACGGCGGAAAATTTCGCCCCTCACCGATAAAAAGATGATATATATGCCGGCTGCATTTGCGTAACCATCAGGAAAAGCATGGAGAAAAAGAGAGCCACGACGATCGGCTTCGCCGCCATTATCTTATGGAGCACGATGGTCGGATTGATTCGCGGCGTCAGCGAAGGACTGGGAGCGGTCGGCGGCGCGGCGATGATTTACAGCCTTAGCGGCCTGCTGCTGATCTTTACCGTCGGCTTTCCCAACCTGCGCCAGATCCCGCGTCGCTATCTGCTGGCCGGCAGCGTGCTGTTTGTCAGCTATGAAATCTGCCTCGCGCTGTCGCTGGGCTATGCCGCCAGCCGCCAGCAGGCCATTGAGGTGGGGATGGTCAATTACCTGTGGCCCAGCCTGACGATTTTATTCGCCATTCTCTTTAACGGCCAGAAAAGCAGCTGGCTGGTGATCCCCGGCCTGATTCTCGCCCTGCTGGGCGTTGGCTGGGTGTTGGGCGGTGAGCATGGGCTACAGCCCGATGAGATTATCAGTAACGTCATTTCCAGCCCGCTTAGCTATCTGCTGGCCTTTGTCGGGGCATTTATCTGGGCCGCCTACTGCACGGTGACGGCCAAATATGCCCGCGGTAAAAACGCCATTACGCTGTTCGTCCTGTTAACCGCCCTGACGCTATGGCTGAAATTCCTCGCCAGCGACCAGCCGCCGATGCTGTTTAGCTGGCCGGTGGTCATTAAGCTGATGACGGTCTCCGTGGCGCTGGGGCTGGCCTACGCGGCGTGGAACGTTGGCATCCTGCACGGCAACGTCAGCCTGCTGGCGGCGGCCTCCTACTTCACGCCGGTGCTCTCCTCTGCGCTGGCGGCGATCCTGCTGAGTGCGACCCTGTCGTGGTCCTTCTGGCAGGGGGCCGGGATGGTATGTCTCGGCTCCCTGCTCTGCTGGTACGCCACCCGCCGTTAGCCGAGATCGCCTCCGGCTACCGGCAGCGTCACGCCGGTGATATAGCTGGCCTCATCGCTGGCGAGAAACAGGATCGCATTCGCCTGTTCCGCCAGCGTGCCGTACCGGTGCAGCAGACTGCTCGCCACCGTCTGATCGACGACCTGCTGATACCACGCCTTTTCCTGCTCGCTCGGCTGCTCTTCGTTACGCGGCGTCAGGCGCGGCGGCGCCTCGGTCCCGCCCGGGGCCACGGCGTTAATCCGAATACCGCTGCCGCTGTACTCCATGGCAATCGAGCGGGTCAGCGCGTTAACGCCGCCTTTCGCCGCCGAGTACGGCACCCGATTCACTCCCGCCGTCGCCACCGACGAAATGTTGACGATGCTGCCTTTGCCCTGCTTCAGCATCCATGGCAGCGCCGCGCGGCAGCCCCACAGCGTGGGGAACAGCGAGCGGCGGATCTCTTTCTCAATCTGCTCCGGCTGATATTCGGCAAAGGGGCGCGCCCAGATGGTGCCCCCAACGTTGTTGATCAGCACGTCGATACGGCCAAAATGAGCGCCCCCGGCGGCAAACGCCTGCTCGGTACTTTCCCACGCTTCCAGATCCGCCTCCAGCGCCAGCACCAGACAGCCGGATTGCGCCAGCGTCGCCGCCAGCTCATGGACGTATGACGAGCGATCGATGAGCAGCAGGGCCGCGCCTTCTGCAGCCGCCTGCTCCGCCGTCTGGCGACCAATGCCCTGCGCCGCGCCGGTGATGACGACGACTTTATCGGTAAAACGCATTTTGCCTCCTTATGCCGCCGCGCTCTGGCTGGCGATAAATTTCTCATACCAAAACCCCGCCGGGGTGATCCCGCGGTCGCGCAACGCCGTGGCAACCGCGTTAACCATCGGCGGCGGGCCGCAGAGATAGATGTCCACGTCGCCGTTGTTCAGCATCGCGTCGTCGAGATGGTCGGTGACAAAGCCGCGCTGCGGGCAAGTGCTGTTTTCATCGGCCACCACCGGTAGCCAACGATACCCCGTCAGCTGTTGAGTAAAGGTATCCAGCGCGTCGGTTTTCACCAGATCGCAGTCACGAGTAACACCGTACAGCAGCATCACCGGACGCTGGCTGCCCTGTGTCTGCAGGGTATGGAGCATGGAGAGCAGCGGCGCCAGGCCGGTACCGCCCGCTAGCATCAGCAGCGGACGTTCGCCGTGGCGCAGATAGAAGCTGCCCATCGGGCCGCTGAGGGTAAGACGATCGCCGGGCCGCGCCCGCTGGGTTAACCACTGGCTCATCATCCCGCCAGGCACGTTACGGATCAGAAAACGCCCTTCGAGGGAACCCGGTTGCGAGCTAAATGAGTAGGCGCGGACATGAGGCGTACCCGGCACCTGAATGTTGACGTACTGCCCCGGCAGGAAGGCCAGCGGCTCATCGAGGGCGACCACCAGTTCGATGGCGGTATCGGACAGTAAATTCACCTGCCGCACCTGCGCCCCGAGCGTCGCCAGGGCCGTTTTGCACTGGGCAGCGGCCACCGGCACATCGATCACGCAGTCGCTGGTCGGGACCATCTGAC
Organism: Klebsiella pneumoniae; assembly: GCF_000742135.1. Lineage (GTDB taxonomy): Bacteria > Pseudomonadota > Gammaproteobacteria > Enterobacterales > Enterobacteriaceae > Klebsiella > Klebsiella pneumoniae. The sequence goes on from NZ_KN046818.1 coordinate 2,474,106, forward strand.
AGGTCAGCACCTGGCGGGCCTGCGCTTCGTCGTCGCTTAACGCCTCGTCGAGATAATCTTCACCCAGGTCGTACTCACCGCTGGCGCAGTGGCATTTGCAGGTACCGCAAACGCCGTCCGAGCAGTCCATCGGCAGATTCACCTTCTGGCGATAGGCGGCATCCAGCACCTTCTCTCCGGCATTGCACTGAATAAAACGGGTTACGCCGTCCTCAAAATTAAGAGCAATATTGAAGGTCATAAGCGCCTCTTAAATGTGGTAAACGTCAATCACCTGACGGATATAATCGTTATTCAGGCGCACGGTTTTGCGGACGATCTGCGGTCTGCCGTCCTGTTCGATTAGCGTGCAGCAGGTAGAGCCAAAATAGGCATCAGTGTGCTGATAGCGATGGCTCCAGGTGACCCAGTTGTAGCGCAACTCCAGACCCTCGTCGCTTTCGCCCAGCAGCTCAACGTTGCTGATGATGTGGGTGGTGCGCGGCTCTGGCGTACTGGCGCCGGAACGTTCGGTTTTAATGCGGTAGACGCGATCCTCCAGCCCTTCGCGGTTGGGGTAGTAGATAAGCGAAATTTCTTTTTGCGGGTCGCGGGTCAGTTGGTCATCGTCGCCCCATGCCGGCATCCAGTAGACCACCTGCGGGCTGTAGCAGCTGAGCCATTCGTCCCACTGACGATCGTCCAGCAGACGGGCTTCGTAGTAAAGAAACTGGCGAACCTGTTCGAGGTTAAGCATCAGGCCACCTCCACGCGCTGGGTAATGGACTGGTCGTAACGCTGTTGTTCCTGTTCAATGGCCGCCAGCATCAGCGTCTGCCAGTGGTGGTGATGGGCGATGTACAGCGCTTCGTCCTCCGATTTCACCCCGCTTAACCGCGGTGAAAAGCCGGCATGTTGCGCATGCTCATCCGCGCCATCGACCCAGCGCAGCGCGCCGCGGCTGAGATCGCTCCATGGCAGATTTTCGCCGAGAAAGCCGCGCTGGCAGGCGCTGAACTCTTCGAGGTCGTCCGGCGTCCCCATTCCACTGACGTTAAAGAAATCCTCGTACTGGCGGATACGCAGCGCTCTGGCCTGGTCGGATTCCCCTTTCGGCGCAAAGCACCAGATGGTGACTTCGGTTTTATCCACCGCAATGGGGCGGATCACGCGGATTTGCGTCGAGAACTGATCCATCAGGTAGACATTGGGGTACAGGCACAGGTTGCGGGTTTCGTTGACCATCTGGTCGGCACGGCGTTCGCCAAATTCCGCCTGCAGCCGTTCGCGGTGGGCATAGACCGGGCGCACTTCCGGGTTGAGCGCCCGGGTCCACAACAACATATGGCCGTTATCAAATCCATAGCCGCCGCCGAGGCTTTTTGACCAACCGTTGGCATCCACCGTGTGCGTCCCTTCCGCTTCATAGTTGCGGCGTGACATGGTTGAGGCGTAGTTCCAGTGGACCACGCTGACGTGATAGCCATCGGCGCCGTTTTCCGCGCCCAGTTTCCAGTTGCCCTCATATACATAGCTCGACGAACCCTTAAGTACCTCGAGCCCCTCCGGCGCCTGGTCGACGATCAGGTCAATAATCTTGCAGGTTTCTCCGAGATAGGCCTCCAGCGGCTGCACGTCGGCCTTGAGGCTACCGAATAAGAAACCGCGGTAAGACTGAAAACGCGGCAATTTTTGCAGGTCGTGGGAGCCGTCTTGTTTAAAGCTCGGCGGATAGCCGCCGGTGCTCTCATCTTTGGCTTTTAATAATTTGCCGTTATTGCTGAAGGTCCAGCCGTGAAACGGACAGGTAAACGAATTTTTATTCCCGGTTTTGCGTCGACATAACATGGCGCCGCGGTGGGCGCAGCTGTTAATTAGCGCGTGCAGCTCATTCTTTTTATCGCGGGTAATAATAACCGGCTGCCGTCCCAGCGTCAGGGTATAATAATCACCCGGCTGGGGAATTTGACTTTCATGAGCGAGAAATACCCAGTTACCTTCGAAAATATGCTTCATTTCAAATTCAAACAGCTGCGGGTCGGTAAATATAGAGCGATGGCAGCGGTAAATATGATTTTCACGGTCGACAACTAAGGCATTATTGATTTTGTCTTTGAGCGTCGAGAGCGTTTTTTGCATGAGTCGGTCCCTCCTGCAGGATTCAGGATGAAAGAAACAGGGTGAATTCTTCGTTTTCGAGTGCAATATCTGGCCCGGGCAGTAGCGTGCCCGGGGCCGATAATGCCGCTTACTCTTTGGCGCGCACGCGGATCCCGCGCTGCTCTTCGTCGGCGCTCAGCGCTTTACACAGGGTGAAATCAAAACAAACCTCGGTGTGCTCTCCCTCAAGATTGCGCTGCGCGATGATCTCGCGGTCGGTCACTTTTACCGGATCGGCAATCAGGCCGTCGCGGGTGGCAAAGGCAAAATCGTCCCACAGGTATTTATCGCCATTGAGGTTAATCTGGCTGGTCAGATGTTTATGACCCGGCGCGGAGACGAAAAAGTGAATGTGCGCCGGACGGTTGCCGTGGCGACCCAGTCTGTCCAGCAGTTTCTGGGTTGGGCCATCCGGCGGGCAGCCGTAGCCGGAGGGCATGATGCTGCGCACGCTGTAGCGGCCATCGGCGCCGGTGCGGATCCGCCGGCGCAGGTTGTACTCACTCTGGCCTGGGTCGAAGAAGGAATAATTTCCGAGGGTGTTGGCGTGCCAGATATCAACAATAGCGTTGGCCACTGGCCGGCCTTCGGTGTCTTTGACTTCACCGTGCAGCCACATCACTTCTCCGGCGTCGGCGCCATCATCCATGCGGGCGTGACCCTCGGCCAGCGGCGCATTAGCCACGTACAGCGGCCCTTCGATGGTGCGCGGGGTGCCGGTTTCCCGATGCGCTGCCGCGTCGATGGCGTCCTGGCGCAGATCGAGGAAATGCTCCAGTCCCAGACCCGCCGCCAGCAGCGCCGCCTCCTGACGCCCGCCCAGCTCGTGCAAATAGTTTACCGCGTGCCAGAACTCTTCTTCCGTAACGTTATAGTCGTCGATGAGCGTGCAGATATTTTCCAGCAGACGATGAATAATCGCCTTAAAACGTTCATCGCCGCCGGCAACATCTAATCCGGCACTGTCGCGTAATAATTTCTGAATAGCTGGCTGTTGTACGAATACATTACTCATACTGGCTCTCTCTTATATTTTGCAGGGTATACGCCGGTAATACCGGCGTGAGGTCAGATATTATTATTAGCGATCGTCATCGCGAATTGATGACGGATGACGACAGAGGGCTTCGACTTTTATCGCCATAAAGGGATATAGCGGCAATCCCATTAATATTTGATGCAATTCTTCGGCATCTTGAACATCGAAAATACTGACGTTGGCATAAAGGCCGGCAACGCGCCAGATATGCCGCCATTTGCCTTCCCGCTGTAATTGTTGCGAATAGGCTTTTTCGCGTTGTTTTATTTCCTCCGCCTCGTTGGCGGGAAAGCCAGGCGGAATATTGAAGGTCATCTCCACTTTAAATAACATTTTTTTCTCCTGTTCCCCGCTACGGCTGGCGGGTATAAAAATGCAGTTTGTCTTCATCCAGCTCGACGCCAAGTCCCGGCGTTTGCGGCAGCGCCACCTGACCGTCGGCAAAGGTGAGCGGCACGCTGACAATATCGTCTTTCAGCAACAGCGGGCCGAACATCTCGGTACCCCACTGCAGCGGCAGCGTCGACCAGGCGTGCAGAGAAGCCACGGTCCCTACGGTGCCTTCCAGCATGGTGCCGCCGTACAGGCCAATCCCTGCCGCCTGCGCGACGCGGGCCAGCGCCAGCACGCTGTTCGGCCCCCCGGCTTTGGCGATTTTCAGCGCGTAAGCGCCGGTAAAGCCCTGCTGCGCCAGCTGATAACCATCGTAGGCGGTCGCGACCGCTTCATCCGCGAGGATCGCGGTTTCAATTTGCTGGCTTAACCGCACCAAGGCGGCATTATCGTGGGCGCTGACCGGCTGTTCGATAAGATCGACGCCCATCGCCGCCAGTTCGCGGCAGCCTTTCGCGCCGGTGGCGGCGTCCCAGGCCTGGTTGACGTCGACACGGATGCTGGCGCGGTCGCCTAACGCTTCAACGATGGCGCGGGTATGACGCAGGTCGGTGGCGAGTTCACGCGCGCCGATCTTCAGTTTGAACGCCCGGTGGCGGCCTTCGGCCAACAGTTTCTCTCCTTCAGCGATATCTTTCGCGGTATCGCCGCTGGCTAAGGTCCACAGCACCGGCAACGCCGTTTGCAGCGCGCCGCCGAGCAGGGCTGATACCGGCAGACCTAAGGCTTTGCCCTGGGCGTCGAGCAGTGCGGTTTCGATGGCGGACTTCGCAAAGGTGTTGCCTTTAATGGCGCCGTTCATGCGGGCGGTCAGCGCATTCAGGTTATCGGCCGGCTGCCCTTTCAACAGCGGCGTCAGATAATGGGTGATCGCTGACAAGATGGCCTCGGGGCTCTCAACGCCATAGCTCAAGCCGCCGATGGTGGTGGCTTCGCCGATGCCGCAGATGCCGTCGGAACGGGTAAGGCGCACAATCACCAGCGACTGGCAGCCCATGGTGGTCATCGACAATTTATGCGGCCGGATGGTCGGGACATCCACAATCCAGCTCTCGATTTGCTCTACGGTGGCAGTCATCTTCTGTTCCTGATGAGATATATAACTTTTTGTACCCACATCCATAACGGGGGTCTGTGCCATTGACAATAGGGTTCAGCCTGGCGGATGGTCAACGGCGATAATCGAAATGTTGTGCGATTATCGACGCGTTTGTTAAAAGACGGTTATTAATGTGATCGTGGTGGTAAAACCGGCACAATTCAGCGCGCCCCATTTTGCGCAAGGTATAGTGATCTGCCGTGAGCTTTACGCTGCAACGGAGAAGGATGCGATGAGCGACAATATCCCCAATACGCTGAGCGCCAGGCAGGCCGAGCACGACCCTAACTTTATGCTATCTCTGGCCCGCGGGCTGGAGGTCCTTAACGCCTTCACCCCCCAGCGCCAGCGGCTGACCATTTCCCAGCTCAGCCAGAAAACGCAAATCTCGCGCGCGGCGGTACGCCGCTGTTTGTATACCCTCGCCGCGCTGGGCATGGTGCACAGTCCGGGTGGCCGTAGCTATGAACTGCTCCCCCGGGTGCTGGCCGTCGGCCACGCCTATCTGGCAGGCACGCCGCTGGCCAAGGTGGCGCAGGCGGCGCTGGATAATCTTGGCAAAGCGCTCGGCGAATCCTGTTCGGCGGCCACGCTCGACGGGGATAACGTGCTCTATATTGCCCGCGCGGCGGTCAATAATTTACTGAGCATCGATCTGGGGCGCGGCAGCCGCCTGCCGGCGTGGGCCACGTCGATGGGGCGGGTGTTGCTGAGCGCGCTGCCGGAGGAACAGCTGGAAGTGACGTTGTCACGGGCTACGCTTATTCGCTACACTCCGCATACCCTGTGCGATTTGTCCGGTTTACGTGCAGAGATCGCTCGGGTGCGCATGCAGGGCTATGCCCTCGCCGACCGGCAGATCGAGGTAGGCTTGTGCTCGCTGGCGGTACCCGTGCTGTCGCGTCACGGTCAGGTGGTGGCCGCCCTGAATGTCGGGGTACCTGCCGCGACGGTCTGCGCCGCGGCGTTAAAAGAGAAGGCCCTCGCTCCGCTACGGCGCGCGGCGATGGATCTGTCGCTGCAGCTATAGCGCCGACTGCGGTTTCGCCACGGTGGCGAGGCTGCGCCAGATCCCGGCGGCCAGCAGCAGAAGCAATACACCCGCCGTCGCCAGCACCAGGCTATGAGCCTGAATAAAAGCCGTCTTCGCCGCCGCCATCAGCGCCTGCGCCACCCCGGCGGGCAGCGCCTGGGACAGACTCACCGCCTCGCCAATCGATGACGCCGCCTGCTGCGCCATGGCACCACTCAGGCCAGACGGCAGCGCAATAGAGGCGCTGTAGCTGCGGGTCAGGATCAGGCCGAACAGCGCTATGCCGAGACCGGCGCCCAGCTCATAGGCCATGGTTTCAATCGCCCCGGCGGCCGCCGCTTTCTCCTTCGGCGCTGCCGCCATAATCGCGGAACTGGAGGCCAGCAGCGCGCTGGCCACGCTAAAGCCCAGCAGCGTCATCAGCCCCCAGGCCAGCCACTGCTGGGTACTGAAATCGGTCAACGCCAGGCCGAGAAAGCTGAAGGCGCTGAGCAGCATCCCGCCGGTCGCCACCTCGCGCAGCCCAAGCCGCGACACCAGCAGGCCGGCAATCGGGCCGCTGAAGCCGCTGGCCACCATTACCGGCAGCATAAATATCCCCGCCTCGAACGGCGTTTTCTGGTGCACAAACTGCAGCTCCTGGGCCATCAGTAGCTCAAAACCGACCAGGGTAATCAGGGCCGTCATCGCCATCATCACCCCGCTTAAGATTATGCGATGGGTGAACAGGCGCATATCCACCATCGGGCGGGCCGCCGACAGCTGCTTGCGGAGAAACCAGGTTAACATCGCCGCCCCGCCGAGCGCCACCAGCGCGGTGAGCCACAGCGCCAGCTGGCCCTTCAGCGCCGATTTCGCGCTAAACACCAGCATCAGGATCGCGGCAATCAAAACGAGCGCCTGCAGTAGATTGAGCGGCTGTTCGCGGCGCGCGGGCTGGCGCGGCACCACTTTCGCGTTAATCGCGATAACCACCAGCACGATCGGCACATTGATCAGGAACACCGACCCCCAGTAGAAATGCTCCAGCAGGATACCGCCCACCAGCGGGCCGAAGGCTGCGCCGCCGGAGCCGACCGCTGCCCACAGCCCCAGCGCCATATTGCGCTGGCTGGCCTCGGCAAAGGTGCTGCGGATCCCGGCCAGCGTCGCCGGGACGATCATCGCCGCCCCCACCGCCAGCAAAGCGCGTGAGGCAATCAGCGTCATGGCCGTCGGCGACAGCGCGGCGCACAGCGAGGCGATGCCAAAAATGGCGCTGCCGAGCAGCAGCAGGCGCTTAAAGCCGATCTTATCGCCAAGGGCGCCCATCGGCAGCACCATCCCGGCCATCACTAATGAGTAGATATCAATGATCCACAACAGCTCATTGCCGCTGCTACCCAGCGCCACGCTGAGGGTCGGCGCGGCCACATGCAACACCGTAGCGTCAATCGCCACCGGAATATAAACCAGCAAAATCGCCATCAGCGTCATCCATTGCCGTGACATAGCTTGTACCTCAATCAATATTGAATATTGGACACACGTCCAGGATGGCGATCCTGCCGGATTGTTGAACACATGTCCAACCTTTTGTTACACTCGGCCAAAGCCAGATGACAGCGGGGTTCTATGCACTATTTACAACGTGATGCGCGAAGGGAAGGGATTATGCAGGCCGCCATGCGCCTGGCGCTGCGCGGCGGCTTTGCCGCCATGACCGTGCGGCAGATCGCCCGCGAAGCCCAGGTGGCCGCCGGGCAGCTGCACCACCACTTCACCTCCATCGGCGAGCTGAAAGCGCAGGTTTTCATCCGCCTGATCCGCGAGATGCTCGACATGCCGCTGGTGGCTGAGGACGCCAGCTGGCGCGAGCGCTTGTTCTCGATGATCGGCAGCGAGGATGGCCGACTGGAACCCTATATCCGCCTGTGGCGCGAAGGCCAGGTGCTGGCCGACAGCGATCCGGACATCAAAGCGGCCTACCTGCTGACCATGAATATGTGGCATGCCGAGACCGTCGCCATCATCGAGCAGGGCCTCGCCAGCGGCGAATTTCGGTCGGCTGAGCCTGCGGCGGATATCGCCTGGCGCTTTATCGCCCTGGTGTGCGGCCTCGACGGGATTTATGCGCTGGACGCGCAGGCCCTGGATGAGGCGGCGTTTAGCCGCTATGTAAATAAGATGATTACGCTGGAGTTGTTTTAGGCATATTTACATTTAGTAACAATTAATTCCGCTACGCTTACCACGTGCTCTCTGTCAGCACGTTTTTTTTATCTACGCTTCATAGATAACGCAAATTAAGCGTTATTCACTATCCCCTTGTATTCAGCTGTTGACCTTATTTATTTACTCCTTTCCGGGCAAGTAGAGGGCAATATGTCGGTGCAGAATGATAAAGATAATCATTACCTTTTGAACAACTGGCGGCCTGAAAACAAGGCGTTCTGGGAAAATAAAGGCAAAACCATTGCGCGAAAAAATCTATGGATATCAGTGGCCTGTCTGCTACTTGCTTTCTGCGTATGGATGTTATTCAGCGCCGTAGCGGTCAATCTCAATAAGGTCGGTTTTCAATTCACCACCGACCAGCTTTTTTTATTAACCGCCCTGCCTTCACTTTCCGGCGCGATATTACGGGTCCCCTACTCCTTTATGGTACCCCTTTTTGGCGGGCGCTACTGGACCGTATTAAGTACCGTTATCCTGATCGTGCCTTGTATTTGGTTAGGGGTGGCAATCCAGAATATTACTACTCCGTTATGGGTATTTATTATTATTGCGCTGTTGTGCGGTTTTGCCGGAGCGAATTATGCTTCCAGCATGGGAAATATCAGTTTCTTTTTCCCAAAAGCGAAACAGGGCAGCGCGCTGGGAGTCAACGGCGGCCTTGGCAATCTGGGCGTAAGCGTGATGCAGATGGTCGCCCCGGCGGTCATCTTCCTGCCGCTCTTCACCTTTCTCGGCGTCCATGGCGTCACCCAGCCCGATGGTTCGACAATCACCCTGAGTAATGCGGCGCTCGTCTGGGTACCGCTGCTGCTGCTCGCCACCGTCGCGGCATGGTTCGGCATGAACGATATCGCCGGTTCAAAGGCCTCGATTCGCGATCAGCTTCCCGTGCTCAAGCGACCGCATATGTGGCTGTTAAGCCTGCTCTATCTGGCGACGTTTGGCTCGTTCATCGGCTTTTCCGCCGGCTTTGCCATGCTGGCGAAAACCCAGTTTCCCGCGGTCGATATCCTCAAGCTCGCCTTCTTTGGACCGTTCATCGGCGCGCTGGCGCGCTCGTTCGGCGGGATCATCTCCGACCGTCTCGGCGGCGTGCGGGTGACGCTGGTTAACTTCGTCCTGATGGCGCTGTTTACCGGCCTGCTGTTTCTGACCCTGCCAGGCAGCGGCTCCGGCAGCTTTCTCGCTTTCTACGTGGTGTTTATGGGGCTCTTTTTAACCGCCGGTCTGGGAAGCGGCTCCACCTTCCAGATGATCGCCGTCATCTTCCGCCAGCTCACCATCGACAGCGTAAAACAGCGCGGCGGCAGCGATGAAGAAGCGCAGCACGAGGCGGTGACCGATACCGCTGCCGCGCTGGGCTTTATCTCGGCGATCGGCGCCATCGGCGGCTTCTTTATTCCGAAAGCCTTCGGCACTTCGCTGGCGATGACCGGCTCACCGGTTGGCGCGATGAAAGTCTTTTTTGTCTTCTATGTGGTTTGCGTGCTGGTGACCTGGCTGGTCTACGGCCGCCGTAAACCCGCTTAACCATAACGATTTATCTGCCGGATAGCGGCTTACGCCTTATCCGGCCTTACGAGTTCGTTCGCTCATCCGGCCGGGTGGCACGATGCCGGACATCATCGGAGCAGGAGAAATGTCATGAGTAAACTTCTGGATCGCTTTCGCTACTTTAAGCAGAAGGGCGAGACCTTTGCCAACGGCCACGGCCAGGTCTACAACAACAACCGTGACTGGGAAGATAGCTACCGTCAACGCTGGCAGTTCGACAAAATTGTCCGCTCCACGCACGGTGTGAACTGCACCGGCTCCTGCAGCTGGAAAATTTACGTCAAAAACGGCCTCGTTACCTGGGAAACCCAGCAGACCGATTATCCGCGCACCCGGCCGGATCTGCCAAATCACGAACCGCGCGGCTGCCCGCGCGGCGCCAGCTACTCCTGGTATCTCTACAGCGCCAACCGCCTGAAGTACCCGCTGGCGCGTAAACGACTGATTGAGCTGTGGCGCGAAGCCCTGGCGCAGCATCCCGACCCGGTCCTGGCATGGGATAGCATCATGCAGGATCCGGCAAAAACCCGCAGCTATAAAGCGGCGCGCGGCAAAGGCGGTTTTGTCCGCTCCAGCTGGAAAGAGCTGAACCAGCTCATCGCCGCCGCCAACGTCTGGACCATCAAACATTATGGCCCGGACCGCGTCGCCGGCTTCTCGCCGATCCCGGCGATGTCGATGGTCTCCTACGCCGCGGGCACTCGCTATTTATCGTTGATTGGCGGCACCTGCCTGAGCTTTTATGACTGGTACTGCGATCTGCCCCCCGCCTCGCCGATGACCTGGGGCGAACAGACCGACGTGCCGGAATCCGCCGACTGGTACAACTCCAGCTACATTATTGCCTGGGGCTCCAACGTGCCGCAGACCCGAACCCCGGACGCCCACTTCTTTACCGAAGTGCGCTACAAGGGCACCAAAACTATCGCCATCACGCCGGACTATTCGGAAGTCGCTAAGCTCTGCGACCAGTGGCTGGCGCCGAAGCAAGGCACCGACAGCGCGCTGGCGATGGCCATGGGCCATGTGATCCTCAAAGCCTTCCACCTCGATAACCCGAGCGATTACTTTCTCAACTACTGCCGGACCTACACCGACATGCCGATGCTGGTGATACTCGAGCCGCGCGACGACGGCAGCTATACGCCGGGCCGTATGCTGCGTGCTTCCGACCTGCTTGACGGTCTCGGGGAAAGTAATAACCCGGAATGGAAAACCGTGGCCTATAACAGCGACGGCGAACTGGTGGCGCCGAACGGCTCCATCGGCTTTCGCTGGGGCGAAAAAGGCAAATGGAATCTCGAACAACGGGCAGACGGCAAAGATGTCGAGCTTAAGCTGTCGCTGCTGGATATTCGCGACAGCGTGGTGTCGGTGGGCTTCCCCTACTTTGGCGGCAACGAAAACCCGCATTTTCGCAGCGTATCGCAGTCACCGGTGACCCTTCACCCGCTACCGGCTAAACAGCTGACGCTGGCCAGTGGCGAAAGCGGCCTGGTGGTCAGCGTCTATGACCTGATTCTGGCCAACTACGGTCTGGATCGCGGGCTTGACGATGTCAATGCGGCGAAGGATTTCGCCGAGGTCAAAGCCTATACCCCGGCATGGGCGGAGCAGATCACCGGCGTACCGCGTCAACATATCGAACAAATCGCCCGCGAGTTTGCCGATACGGCGCATAAGACCCACGGCCGCTCAATGATTATCCTCGGCGCCGGGGTGAACCACTGGTACCACATGGATATGAACTACCGCGGGATGATTAATCTGCTGGTATTTTGCGGCTGCGTCGGCCAGAGCGGCGGCGGCTGGTCGCACTATGTCGGTCAGGAGAAACTGCGCCCGCAGACCGGCTGGCTGCCGCTGGCGTTCGCCCTGGACTGGAGTCGTCCGCCGCGGCAGATGAACAGTACCTCTTATTTCTACAACCACGCCAGCCAGTGGCGCTACGAAAAACTGACCGCGCAGGAGCTGCTGTCGCCGCTGGCCGACGCCAGCAAATTTAGCGGCAGCCTTATCGACTTCAACGTCCGTGCGGAACGGATGGGCTGGTTACCTTCTGCGCCCCAGCTCAACGTCAACCCGCTGACCATTAAGCAGCAGGCCGAGGCCGCCGGGCTCTCCCCCGCGGAGTTCACCGTCCAGTCGTTAAAATCAGGCGATATTCGCTTTGCCGCCGAGCAGCCGGATAGCGGCAAAAACCATCCGCGCAACCTGTTTATCTGGCGCTCAAACCTGCTGGGATCGTCCGGTAAGGGGCATGAGTACATGTTGAAATACCTGCTCGGGACCGACAGCGGTATTCAGGGTGATGAACTGGGCGCCAGCGATGAGGTAAAACCTGAGGAAGTCGAGTGGCAGACCGCGGCGATTGAGGGCAAACTCGACCTGCTGGTGACGCTGGATTTCCGCATGTCCAGTACCTGTCTCTTCTCCGATATTGTCCTGCCGACCGCCACCTGGTATGAAAAAGACGATATGAACACCTCGGACATGCACCCGTTTATCCACCCGCTCTCCGCCGCCGTCGACCCGGCCTGGGAGGCAAAGAGCGACTGGGTGATCTACAAGGATATCGCTAAATCCTTCTCGCAGGTCTGTGTTGGCCATCTCGGCAAAGAGACCGATGTGGTGCTGGTCCCACTGCAGCATGATTCCCCCGGCGAACTGTCGCAGCCGTTCGAGGTGCTTGACTGGCGCAAGGGCGAATGCGATCTGATCCCCGGGAAAACCGCACCGTCGATTGCCCTGGTGGAACGCGACTATCCTGCCACCTGGGAACGCTTCACCTCACTCGGCCCGCTGCTCGATAAGCTTGGCAACGGCGGGAAAGGCATTTCGTGGAATACGCAAAGCGAAGTCGATTTCCTCGGCAAGCTTAACTACGTCAAGCCCGACGGTCCGGCCAAAGGCCGGCCGCGGATCGACAGCGCCATTGACGCCTCCGAAGTTATTCTTAGCCTCGCCCCGGAAACCAACGGCCAGGTGGCGGTGAAAGCCTGGCAGGCGCTGGGAGAGTTTACCGGGCGCGATCATACCCATCTGGCGCTCAATAAAGAGGATGAGAAGATCCGCTTTCGCGATATTCAGGCGCAGCCGCGCAAAATTATCTCCAGCCCGACGTGGTCGGGACTGGAAAGCGAGCACGTCTCCTACAATGCCGGTTATACCAACGTGCATGAGCTGATCCCATGGCGCACCCTCTCCGGCCGCCAGCAGTTGTATCAGGACCATCCGTGGATGCGCGCCTTCGGCGAAAGCCTGGTAGCCTATCGCCCGCCCATTGATACCCGCAGCGTCAGCCAGATGAAGGCCGTGCCGCCAAACGGCTTTCCGGAAAAAGCGCTGAATTTCCTGACGCCGCACCAGAAGTGGGGGATCCACTCCACCTATAGCGAAAACCTGCTGATGCTGACGCTGTCGCGCGGCGGGCCGATCGTCTGGCTTAGCGAAACCGACGCGAAAGAGCTGGGCATTGAAGATAACGACTGGATTGAAGCGTTCAACGCCAACGGGGCTCTCACCGCGCGGGCGGTGGTGAGCCAGCGGGTGCCGCCGGGGATGACCATGATGTACCACGCTCAGGAACGGATTATGAATATCCCGGGTTCGGAAGTGACTGGTCGTCGCGGCGGCATTCATAACTCGGTAACCCGCGTCTGTCCGAAGCCAACGCACATGATTGGCGGCTACGCCCAGCTGGCCTATGGCTTTAACTATTACGGCACCGTCGGATCGAACCGCGACGAGTTCATCATGATCCGCAAAATGAAGAATATTGCCTGGCTGGATGACGAAGGTCGCGATCAGGTACAGGAGGCGAAAAAATGAAAATCCGTTCTCAGGTTGGAATGGTGCTGAATCTGGACAAATGCATCGGCTGTCACACCTGCTCGGTCACCTGTAAAAACGTCTGGAGCAGCCGCGAAGGCATGGAGTACGCGTGGTTCAATAACGTGGAGACCAAACCGGGCATTGGCTACCCCAAAAACTGGGAGGACCAGGATCAGTGGCAAGGCGGCTGGATCCGCGGCATTAGCGGTAAGCTGACGCCCCGCCTCGGCAATCGGGTCAGCGTGTTATCGAAGATTTTCGCCAACCCGGTGCTGCCGGCGATCGACGATTACTACGAACCCTTTACCTACGACTACCAGCACCTGCACAACGCGCCGGAGGGCAAATATCTGCCGACCGCCCGCCCGCGCTCGCTGATCAGCGGCGAGCGTATGGATAAGATTAACTGGGGCCCGAACTGGGAGGAGCTGCTCGGCGGCGAATTCGAGAAACGCGCCCGCGACCGTAACTTCGAAGCCATGCAAAAAGAGATGTACGGCCAGTTCGAAAATACCTTCATGATGTATCTCCCGCGCCTGTGCGAGCACTGCCTCAACCCGAGCTGCGTGGCCACCTGCCCGAGCGGCGCCATCTACAAGCGTGAGGAAGATGGCATCGTACTGATCGATCAGGATAAATGCCGCGGCTGGCGGATGTGCATCAGCGGCTGCCCGTACAAAAAAATCTACTTTAACTGGAAGAGCGGTAAGTCGGAAAAATGTATCTTCTGCTATCCGCGCATTGAGTCCGGGCAGCCAACGGTCTGCTCAGAAACCTGCGTCGGGCGCATCCGCTATCTTGGCGTACTGCTGTATGACGCCGACCGTATTGAAGAGGCGGCTAGTACCGAACATGAAACCGACCTCTATGAGCGCCAGTGCGAGGTGTTCCTTAATCCAAACGATCCGGCGGTCATCGAGGAAGCGCTAAAGCAAGGGATCCCGCACAACGTCATTGAGGCGGCGCAGAAGTCGCCGGTCTATAAGCTGGCGATGGACTGGAAGCTGGCCCTGCCGCTGCATCCGGAGTATCGCACCCTGCCGATGGTCTGGTACGTGCCGCCCCTGTCGCCGATCCAGTCGGTTGCCGACGCCGGCGGCTTACCGAGCAACGGCAACATCCTGCCGGCGGTTGAGAGTCTGCGCATCCCGGTGCAATACCTGGCGAATCTGCTGAGCGCCGGCGATACCGGACCGGTCTTGCGCGCGCTGAAACGGATGATGGCGATGCGCCACTACAAGCGCTCGCAAACCGTCGAGGGCGTCACCGATACCCGGGCCATTGAAGAGGTGGGCCTCAGCGTTGAGCAGGTCGAAGAGATGTATCGCTATCTGGCGATCGCCAACTACGAAGACCGCTTCGTGATCCCCACCAGCCATCGCGAACTGGCGGAGGATGCCTTTCCGGAACGTAACGGCTGCGGCTTTACCTTCGGCGATGGCTGCCACGGGTCAGATACGAAATTCAACCTGTTTAACAGCCGGCGGATCGACGCCATCGACGTCAGCGGCGTGCGTAAGCATGGGGAGGGCGAGTGATGCGGATCCTGAAAGTGATCGGTCTGCTGCTGGAGTACCCCGACGAGTTACTGTGGGAGAACCGCGACGACGCCCTGGCGCTGATCAGGGCCGATGTCCCTTCCCTGACGCCGTTTGTCGGTGAGCTGTTGACGGCTCCGCTGTTGGATCGCCAGGCCGAATGGTGCGAGGTGTTCGAGCGCGGGCGCGCCACCTCGCTGCTGCTGTTTGAACATGTGCATGCCGAATCCCGCGACCGCGGCCAGGCGATGGTCGACCTGATGAATCAGTATCAGCAGGCGGGTCTGCAGATCGATTGTCGCGAGCTGCCCGACCATCTGCCGCTGTATCTGGAGTATCTCAGTATTCTACCTCCCGCGGAGGCTCGGGAGGGGCTGCAGAATATCGCGCCGATTCTGGCGCTGATCGGCGGCCGTCTTAAGCAGCGAGCCTGCCCGTACTACCAGCTGTTTGACGCCCTGCTGGCGCTGGCTAAAAGCCCGCTCACCAGTGACGGTGTCACAAAACAGGTGGCGGGAGAAAAGCGCGACGATACCCGTCAGGCGCTGGACGCCGTGTGGGAAGAAGAGCAGGTGAAGTTTATCGAAGATAATGCGACCGCTTGCGATAGCTCGTCGATGCAAGCTTATCAACGACGCTTTAGTCAGGATGTGGCGCCGCAGTACGTTGACATCCGCGCCGGAGGCCCGAAATGATCCAGTATCTGAACCTCTTCTTTTACGATATCTACCCTTACCTGTGCGGCACCGTCTTTCTGGTGGGCAGCTGGCTGCGCTACGATTACGGGCAGTATACCTGGCGCGCCTCATCCAGCCAGATGCTGGATAAGCGCGGGATGGTGCTATGGTCGAACTTATTTCATATCGGCATTCTCGGCATCTTCTTTGGCCATCTCTTTGGCATGCTGACCCCACGCTGGGTCTACTCGTGGTTCCTGCCGATGTCCCAGAAGCAGCTGATGGCCATGATCCTTGGCGGCATCTGCGGCGTGCTGACCCTGGTAGGCGGTATCGGCCTGCTGATGCGCCGCCTGACCAACCCGCGAATTCGCGCCACCTCCACGACCACGGATATTTTGATCCTGTGCATTCTGCTGATTCAGTGCGCGCTGGGGCTGACGACCATCCCCTTCTCCGCCCAGCATCCGGACGGCAGCGAAATGCTCAAGCTGGTGGACTGGGCGCAGGCGGTGGTCACCTTCCACGGCGGCGCCTCGGCGCATCTGGACGGTGTCGCATGGATTTACCGCGTCCACCTGGTGCTCGGAATGACCATCTTTCTGATCTTCCCCTTCACCCGCCTGGTTCACGTCTGGAGCGCGCCGGTGGAATATTTCACCCGGCGTTACCAGGTGGTACGCTCCCGGCGCTGAGCGCTGGCGGCGTTTACCATTCATCCTTACCGGTAGCCCGGACGAGGCCTTCGCGCCAAGTCCGGGTATTTATCGTACCTGGCTCCAGGCTTTATGCCGGATGGCGGCTACGCCTTATCCGGCCTACAGGGGCCTCTCACAGGCTCATACCCCGTAGGCCCGCGCAGGCGCAGCGCCGCCGGGCAAGATATCAAACACGGTACCTGTAATTTCGCCGGGTGGCGGCTGTCGCCTTGCCCGGCCTACAGGGTCCTCTTACAGGCTCATACCCCGTAGACTCGCACAAGCGCAGCGCCCGCCGGGCAAGATATCAGGCACGGTTCCTGTAATTTCGCCGGGTGGCGGCTACGCCTTGCCCGGCCTACAGGGTCCTCTCACAGGCTCATACCTCGCAGGCCCGCGCAGGCGCAGCGCCGCCGGGCAAGATATCAGGCACGGTACCTGTAATTTCGCCGGGTGGCGGCTGTCGCCTTACCCGGCCTACAGAGTCCTCTTACAGGCTCAAACCTCGCAGGCCCGCGCAAGCGCAGTGCCGCCGGGCAAGATATCAGGCACGGTACCTGTATCGCCGGGTGGCGGCTACGCCTTATCCGGCCTACAGGGTCCTCTCACAGGCTCATACCCCGTAGGCCCGCCCAAGCGCAGCGCCGCCGGGCAAGATATCAGGCACGGTACCTGTAATTTCGCCGGGTGGCGGCTGTCGCCTTACCCGGCCTACAGGGTCCTCTCACAGGCTCATACCCCGTAGGCCCGCGCAAGCGCAGCGCCGCCGGGCAAGATATCAGGCACGGTTCCTGTAATTTCGCCGGGTGGCGGCTACGCCTTGCCCGGCCTACAGGGGCCTCTCACAGGCTCATACCTCGCAGGCCCGCGCAGGCGCAGCGCCGCCGGGCATGAGGAGATTTACTTCCCGGCTTCCGGATGGGTATCGAACGCCGCCATCACCGCCGCCAGCGCCGCTTCGCTGAAGCCATGTTTAGGATCGTCCACCCCCAGGCCGAAACGGGTCTGCAGCGCTTCATACAGCGCGGAGACATCGGCAAAATCGACCTTCTCCACCACATGGTTATTCTCCCAGTGGGTAAAGTGGAAGTTGGTGAGGGTCATTTTGCCGCCGTCCGGCAGATGACGACACATCAGCAGATGGTGACGGAAGTGGGACTGCGGCCAGTGCGCCGACCAGAAGTTGCCCATCACATAATCAGACGCATACTGGCGGCCTAAATCGAAATGGTACATCGACTGCCAGTGTTCGTGATGGTTGAACTGCAGCGTCCACTCATCCCCTTCATGCACCAGACGATAGCTGCCGTGCGGCGTTTGCTGTGGGATATCGGCCAGCAGTTTGATCGGCGCGGTCAGCGTCTGGCCGCCGAAGCCGACGCCGGCGATCCAGCGCTCCCCCGCCACCTCCACCAGCAACAGACGGTGAGTACGCGGCGGCATCTGCGGCGGGTTGGCCAGCACCACGCG
The DNA here is from genome assembly GCF_000742135.1 of Klebsiella pneumoniae. Lineage (GTDB taxonomy): Bacteria > Pseudomonadota > Gammaproteobacteria > Enterobacterales > Enterobacteriaceae > Klebsiella > Klebsiella pneumoniae. The sequence continues at coordinate 2,491,797 of NZ_KN046818.1, forward strand.
GCCCAGCAGGCTGCGGACGTTAAAGCCTATCTCGCGCAGCGCGCGCTCCAGCAGGCCATTCTGTTCAAAACAATACCCCCCGCGGCGGGCGGCGATCAGCTTCTCTTCCAGCGCCCCATCGTCAAGGTGGATTTCACGCGGAAGCAGGACGTCGAGGTTTTCAAAGGGGATGGCGCTGTTATGCTGCAGATGCAGTTCCCGCAGGGTATCAATGGAAACATCAGGCTCACCCGTCCAGCTCAGACGGGAAAAATAGGCGCGTAAAAAGGGACTCATCAGGGCCTCCAGCTGTAGGTGTGCGACATTTATAGCCTATTTTTCCGCGCCGACCGTCTTTTTTGTGCGCTTAGCGTTAACCGCACGTGCGGCGCTGCATCAGCGCCAGCGCCGTCAGCATCAGGACCAGACCGGTCAACAACGTCAGGCTGGCCATCGCCATGCCCTGACCGACGGAACCCTGTTCGAACTGGCGCCAGATAAACACCGCCACGGTTTGCGTACCGGCCGGAGAGAGCAGCAGCGAGGTCACCAGCTCCCGGGAGGCCACCGCGAACACCATCAGCATCGCCGCCAGCAGCGCCGGAAAGACCAGCGGCAGGACAATCAACCGCAGCGCCTGCAGTGGCGACGCCCCGTGTACCCTGGCGGCGGGCTCAAGGTTCGGGCCCAGCTGGCGCAGCGCGCTGCCGACATAGCGCACCGGCCAGGGCAACAGCAGGCAGCAATAGGAGAGCAGCAGCATCCACAGCGTGTTATAGGGCGAGCGCGGCCAGAAGGGCTGATTCCACAGCAGGATCAAACCGACCCCCACCACCACGCCCGGCAGCGCCGCCGGCATCAGCGACAGCGCGTCCACCATCCCGCGCCCTTTAATCTTCTGCACCATCACCAGCCAGGCGGCCAGCAGGCCCAGCGCGCCGACGATTAGCGCCGAACCCAGGGCCAGCGACAGGCTGGTGCCGAGGGCCGAAAGGGCATCTCCCTGCTGGTCAAACAGCGCCGCGAAATGACGCAGCGTGACATTCTCAACACTCACGCCACCGGAGAGCGTGCCCATCACGCTGGTGAGCATCATCGAGACGGCGGGGACGCCGACCGCCAGGCCGCCGACGGCCGCCATCGCCAGCACGGCGGGCAGCATCATCCAGCCCAGCGATGCCCCGTGGTTCTCCCCCGGCTTACCGGTGACGCTGGTGACCTCTTTCTCCCCCACCAGCCGCCTTTGCAGCCACCAGGCGAACAACGCCACCGCCATCAGCAGCAGCGACAATAGCGCGGCGCCAGGGAGATCCACCGGCCAGTCGGCCAGCTTTTTCTCAATACCGACCGTCAGCATCACCACTCCCGCCCGGCTGCCCAGCGCCGCCGGTACGCCAAACTCCTCGATGGCGAGGGTAAACGCCAGCAGCATCCCCGCCGCCAGCGCCGGAGAGAGCATCGGTAGCGTCACGTGCCAGAAGGCGCGCCAGGCGCTGGCGCCATGGACGCGGGCGACCACCGCCAGCCGGGTCCCGCTCGCCAGCAGGCTGCGGGAGACGGCAAAGTAGACCACCGGAAATATATTAAAGGTCATCACCAGCACGATCCCGCTGCGGCTGAACAGCAGATCGTTCAGCTGCCAGCCGGTCAGCTGCTGCAGATAGCCCTAGCTTTGCAGGGCCAGCATCCAGGAGAGCGCCGAGATATAGGGCGGCGTCAGAAAGGGGATCAAAAACAGGAGATCCCACAGCCGGGGCAGCGGCAGCGAAAACATACCGCGCAGGATGCCGAGCGGCAGGCCAATCATTACGCTGACCAGCGCCACGCCGGCGGCGATCCACAGCGTACCGCCGAGCATCGCCGGCAGCTGAGGATCGGCCAGCAGCGCCGGGATGCCGCCAAAGGCGTCCCCGAGCGAACCGGCGCTAAAATGGGGAAAAATCGCCTGCAGCAGAATAAACACTAACGGTAACGCGACCAGCATCACCAGGGCGGCAAGGGTCGCGCCGGAAAGGAATGTTTGTTTCACAACCGGTTCCTGAAGCTGAGGGTCCTCCGGCGGCCAGCGCCGGAGAAACGGGATCAATTACTGCGCGTACAGCTGACTGAAGCGGGCGAGCACGGCGCCCCGCTCGCTGCTGCCCTCGCTGGTGGTGGGTAGCACCTTCAGCGCGTCCAGTAGCGGACGTTTAGCCGCCACGTCGCGGCGGGCGGGCATCAGCCAGGCATCGGCAACCCTCGCCTGACCTTCCGGCGACAGCACGTAATCGATAAAGGCTTTGGCCTCGCCGGGATGCTGGCTGGTTTTGAGGATCATCATCGGGCGCGGGGCAATCACCGTTCCGCTGGCCGGGAAGATCACCTTCAGCGACTCGCCCTGCTGAATATTGCCGTAGGAGACATAATCCACCGCGCCAAACACCGCCGCTTTCGCTCCCTGCATCACCGGCGTCACCGCCTGGGCGTTGGGTCCGCTGACTACCATGCCGTTCTTTTTCAGATCGTCAAACAGTTGCCAGGCCTGGTCGCCCATGCTGTTTTGCAGCCCGATCAGCAAATCCAGCGACGCACCGGAGAGCGCCGGGTCGGGGGTTGTCACCTTGTCTTTAAACGCCGGCTGGGTGAGATCCCGCCACTCTTTCGGTTCCGGGGTGCCGCTTTTACTGTTCCAGACAATACCCAGGGCGGAGACGCCCTGGGCGATATAGTCCGCCGATTTCAGGTTCGCCGGTACCTGGTCGGCGTTGGCGCTCGCAAAAGGCAACAACCAGCCCCGCTGGTGCAGATCTTCGGCGGTATCCCACGAGGCGGAGATCAGCACATCCGCCTGCGGGTTGGCCTGCTCGGCCTCCAGTCGGGCCATCACTTTGCCGGTGGTGGCCTGAAAAACGGTCACCTTCACCCCGGTCTGTTGTTCAAAACCGCTGGCCAGGCTTTTCGCCAGCGAGCCGGGTCCGGCGGTGTAAACGGTCAGCGCATGGGCGCTGGAGAGCATCATGGCGGAGAGAGCCATCGCGAGTACCACTCCTTTCTTAACGGTCATAACGGTGTTCATGCAACTTCCCCTGAGGTTGGCGTAACGGCGCGGACAGCGGCCACGCGGCCCGCGGATAAATAAACAATCTGGTCGGCTAACAGCTCGGCTTCACGTCGGTCATGGGTGACATACAGGGCGGTGATGCCGAGCTGTCGCAGCAGGCGGCTCATTTCGCCACACAGCGATTCGCGTAGTTCGCTGTCCAGGTTGGAGAGCGGTTCATCAAACAGCAGCACCCGCGGCGCGGCGACGATCGCCCGCGCCAGCGCCACCCGCTGCTGCTGACCGCCGGAGAGGCCTGAAGGCTTACGTTCGGCAAAGCCATTGAGGCCTACCCGCGCCAGCGCCTCGCTGACCCGGCGCTCGCGTTCGCTGCGGGAGACGCCGCGCATGCGCAGCGGAAAGGCGACGTTCTGCGCCACGCTCATATGCGGCCAGAGGGCATAATCCTGAAAAACCATGCCGATATCGCGCTGCTCCGGGGGCAATCCCCATCCTGCGCGGGCGACCAGCCTGTCGCCAAAGCGGATTTCGCCGCTGGCCGGCACGCTCAGCCCGGCCAGCAGACGCAGCAGCGTGCTTTTGCCGCAGCCGGAAGGGCCCAGTAGCGCCACGATGCGGCCGGGTTCGATATGCAACGTGAAGCGGTCAAGAATGGGGGTCTCTGCGAAGGCGAAAGAGACCTCCTGCAGGGTGATAGGGGTCAGCGTGCGCATCATCGCCCTCCCTTTCGGGACAGCGAGACCAGCCCGGCGGTCGACATCCGACGGGGCACGCTCACCTGAGATAGCATCAGGGGAGCCAACATATTGTGATCCTCTTTGGGACTTAGTGCTGGCGACTATAGTCAGACGAGATGACGTATTGATTACATTTTCATTGCGGCTTAACGTGTTACCTGCCAACCGACCCATTATTCAAGGAACGCCTATGAGCCGCTTTCGCCACGTTGAACTGCAGTACGCCAGCCGCCTGCTCAACCACGGCCCAACCATTTTGATCACCAGCTACGATGCCCCGTCCGACCGGCGCAACGTAATGGCCGCCGCCTGGTCAATGCCGGTGGAATTCGCCCCGCCGCGGGTGGCTATCGTGGTGGATAAAAGCACCTGGACGCGGGAGATCATCGAGCGCAATGGCACCTTCGGCATTGTGGTTCCCGGCGTCGCAGCCGCCAGCTGGACCTACGCCGTCGGCAGCGTCAGCGGCCGCGATGAGGACAAATTCAATGCCTGGGGGATCCCGGTAGTGACCGGCCCGGAGCTGGGGCTGCCGCTGATCGAGGAGAAATGTCTGGCATGGATGGAGTGCCGGTTGCTGCCGGCGACGGCGGCCCAGACCCCCAGTACGACACCCTGTTCGGGGAGGTGGTCTCTGCCGCCGCCGATGAGCGCGCGTTCGTCACCGGACGCTGGCAATTCGACGACGATAAGCTCAATACCCTGCATCATCTTGGCACCGGCAATTTTGTCGCCAGCGGCCGTCATGTGCGGGCAAACTCCCTCGACGAATAAGCGTGACTTGCCGCGGGCGGCCGGTTTTTCCCCTGCCCGGCCTGCGGCCCCCTTTTAACCCGGTGGGCGGCGGCGATCGGCGCTGGGGGTCAGGCCAAACACTTTTTTATACAGGGTGGTAAAGTGGTTGCTGTTGGCGAAGCCGCACAGATAAGCCACTTCGGTAATGGTCATCTCCGTTTCGCGTAATTTGACCCGCGCGGAGACCAGCCGCAGACGTTTCAGATAATTATCCGGGGTTAATCCGGTGGCCTCTTTAATATGGCGAAACGCGGTGCGGGTGGTGAGATGAAATTGCTCCGCCAGCTGCTGCCAGTTATGTTCTTCGAAACAGTGCTCCTGAAGCCAGGTGAGTAATTTATGCAGTTTATAGCGAGTGCTGCTATATTCGGCTTCCGACTCGGCTGTGAGAATGGTGGTCACCAGCTGGAAAAAGAGAGACTCCCGTAGCGGGGTATTATCCGCCGCCCTCAGCGCCGGGGAAAATATCTTTTCCACCAGTTCCCGGCAATAGCTGCGAGTCTCCGGCGCCAGCCAGCCATAGCAGGCGGCGCGCTGCGCGGATAATTGCTGCAGCAATCCCTCCATCTGCTGTAAATAGCCAAAGGCCACCGCCGGATTAATTAAGACATTAATCAGCTTCAGCGTCCCCAGCTCATCATAATAATGCACATCGCCAGGCTGGACGTAAAATACGTCTCCCTGTTGGATATACAGCGGGCGACCATTAATAACGTGTAACCCATGCCCCTCCTCGACGATCACCAGTTCGGCAAATTCATGGCCATGCTCCTGGCTATTATCCTCAGGGTCACTGGCGTACATGCCGAGCTTATCCTGGGGATGGGTGAAATAATACTCAACGGTCAGTGTCATCATTACAGCAAATCCTGAACAACCTATGGCGCAGGGGCACGATAATCTATTCCGGCCCTCGGCACGCGCCCGATGTGCGGATTTGTGATCGCCAGCGCCCCCACCTCATTATTCCTGCCATTTTCACTGACGGTTTGGCATTGCCAGAGTGGTAGCCGCGCCGGACGACGGCCTATGCTGCGCCTAACCTAACGGAGAGGACGCAGTATGTCACAAGCAATTCAATACAATTCCAGCGTGGCGATGATCCGTCATCCGCGCTTTTTACAGCGTGCGGCCGACCTGACGCCCGCGCTGCAACGCCTGCGCCAGACGCCGCAGGCCATCGTCGAGGCCGTCGCTGAACCAGGAGCGCTGAACGGCTGGCGGGGGAATACCGTCTGCACGCCGGAGCAGTTTTATCAGCAACCGCTCAACGTCGGCGACAGCATCATTATTGATTTTGGCAGCCATTTTGTTGGCTACCTGCAGTTCAGCTGCCGCAGCGTCGGCAGCCCGCCCGATGCCCCGGCCCATCTGCACTTCACCTTCGGCGAGACGCTGAGCGAAGTCTGTGAGCCGTTCAGCGAATACCAGGGATGGCTGAGCAGCAGCTGGTTGCAGCAGCAGGATCTGTGGCTTGACGTCCTGCCCGCCCGGGTCGCTCTGCCACGTCGCTATTGCCTGCGCTACCTGAAGGTGGAGGTCAAAGCGCTGTCGCGCAAGTTTCGTCTGCAGTTCGATGAGATCGCTCTGGAAACCGTCACCTCTGCCGGCAGCCCGCACCCGGCGGTCATCGCCGATCCGCAGTTGAAAGCCATTGATGACGTTGCCGTTCGTACCCTGAAAAACTGCATGCAGGAGGTGTTTGAAGATGGGCCGAAACGCGACCGTCGGCTGTGGCTGGGCGACCTGCGCCTGCAGGCGCAGGTGAATGACGTGACCTTCGGCCACCACGATCTGGTCCGCCGCTGCCTGTATCTCTTTGCCGCCCATACCCGGGAAGATGGCATGGTTTCCGCCAATGTCTTTGTTCAGCCAGAGGTACGCGCCGATGACACCTTTCTGTTTGATTACTCATTGTTTTTTGTCGACGTGCTTTATAACTACCTGCAAAGCACCGGCGACACGGAAACCGTCGGTGAGCTGTGGCCCACGGCGCGGCGGCAAATCGAGCTGGCGCTGACCCGCTGCGATTCTCAGGGGCTGGTGCGCGACAGCGATGACTGGTGGGTATTTATCGACTGGCAGGCGGAGCTGAATAAACAGGCGTCGGCGCAGGGGGTGCTCATCTACTGTCTGCAGCGCGCCCTCTGGCTGGCGCAGCGTTTTGAACCGCAGCGGGTACCCGACTACACTGCCACGCTCTGGCAGCTGAAGGAGGCCGCCCTCCACCATCTGTGGGACAACGAGCGGCAGGTGTTTATCAGCGGCGCCGTGCGTCAGGTCTCATGGGCGTCGCAGATCTGGCTGGTGCTGGCGGAAGTTGGCACCGCCGGGCAGCGTCAGGGGCTGATGCGCCGCCTGCAGCAGCAGCCGCCCGCCATTGCCATGAACACCCCGTACCTGCGTCATCATCACATTGTTGCCCTGCTACAGTCCGGCCTGCGCGAGGAGGCGGTGGCGGAGATCAAAGCCTACTGGGGGGCGATGGTCGCCTACGGCGCCGACACCTTCTGGGAAATTTTCGACCCCCAACATCCTGACTTTTCCCCGTATGGCAGTAAGCTTATCAACAGTTACTGCCATGCGTGGAGCTGTACCCCGGCCTGGTTTATTCGCCAGTACGGACTTTAACAACAACGATAAGCGAGTGATTTATGGCAGAAACAACGTTTACCCTGTGGCGGCAGCGCCTTGGCTATGGCATTGCCGATCTCTCCTGCAACCTTGTGTGGCAGATGATCTCTCTGTATCTGATGTTCTTTTACACCGACGTCATGGGTCTCCCGGCCTATTATGTCGGCCTGATGTTCCTGGTCACCCGGCTGGTAGACGGCGTGGCCGACGTGCTGATGGGGCTGGTGATCGACAATACCACCACCCGCTGGGGGCGCTGCCGCCCCTGGCTGCTGATCGGCGCCCTGCCTTTTGGCCTGCTGTGTATTCTGGCCTTTTATGTGCCGGATTTCGGCACCACCGGCAAACTGCTGTACGCCTTTGTCACCTATCTGTGTCTGTCGCTCCTCTACACCCTGGTGAATATTCCGTTCTGCGCCATGCTGCCGTTTTTAACCAGTGATTCCGCAGAACGCACCACGCTGTCGGCGGTGCGCATTTTGCTGGGCTCCCTTGGCGCCACCATCGTCGCCGTGGCTACGCTGCCGCTGGTCGGCATGCTAGGCAAAGGCAACCAGCAGCAGGGATTCCTCTATACCGCGGTGATTTTTGGCGTACTGGCGGCCTTTTTCCTGCTGGTGAGCTTTCGCAACGTCGAAGAAAAGATCACCCTTACCGGGGAGCGCATGACCCTGAAACGCGCCTGGATTAGTCTGCGCGCCAATCGTCCGTGGTGGGTCTTCGCCAGCAATATCTTTCTGATGTGGGGTGCCTTTTACTTTCAGACCGGGGCCCTGGTGTACTTCTTCCATTATTACGTCGGGAATACCGAGCTGACGGCGGTTATCGCCGGGATCTCCACCTTCGTTCCCCTGCTCGGCACCCTCACCGTCCCGCTGCTGGCCCGACGAATGAAAAAACGTCATGTCTATCTGGTGGCCAGCGCGGTCAATCTGCTCGGGATGGGGATTATGATGGTGTCTGGCGCCCACGTTCTGGGACTGATCGTCGGGGCCGTGATCCTCTCCCTCGGCGCCGGCCAACGCACGGCTATCTATTTCTCGATGCAGGCCGACCCGGTGGATTACGGCGTGTGGAAAACCGGGATTAATACCGCAGGGATCCTGACCTCGATAAACGGTTTTCTCGGCAAGGTGGCGATGGCTGGTGCCGGGGCTATCACCGGCGTGCTGCTCTCCTCCAGCGGCTATATCGCCAACCACACGCAGAGCGACAGCGCCCTGTTGGCCATCAAGGCCTGCTATCTATACATTCCGGCGCTATTGATCCTCGCCTCGATGCTGTGGATGGGCCGCTTCTACCGCCTCGACGATCAGTATGAGCAGATTCGTGCCGACCTTGATGCCGGACGCGGCGCCTCGCCAGCCCCGGCCCCGACCGCCGGAGAATCCCCCGCCATGTAAGGCGCCCCCGCTGATTTAACCTCTGGATAAATTAAGGATTTTTATGCGTATCTCTGTGATTAGCGCAGCGGTTTGCTGCGCCCTTTTTCCGCTCATCAGCGTCAGCGCCGCCGGCTTGAGCGTGGAGCAACGGCTGGCGCAGCTGGAAGCGCGCCTCAATCTCGCTGAACAGCAGGCCAGCGAGGCCAGCCGCCGCGCGCAGCGGGCAGAACAGCAAACTGCCGCCGCCGAGCAGCGCGCCGCGGCGGCGGAGCAGCAGGTGCAGGCGCTCAGCCAGCAGACCACGGCTCGCGAACAAAAACAGCAGGCCACTAATCAGCAACTGAGCGAGCAGCTGGCGAAGCGCGCCCCGGACGATGGGTTTACCTTTAACGCCTACGCCCGTTCCGGGATGTTAGTCAACAGCCATGGTAAAGGCGCCCGCGGCGGGCCGGGCGTCTCCCCGGCCAGTTCACTCAACGGCGATGCCCATGTCGGTCGTCTCGGTAACGAAAAAGATAATTACGCTGAGCTGAGCTTTGGCAAAAAGCTCACCTTCAACGATGGTTCATGGGCGCGCTTTAAGACCATGCTCGCCGACGGGGCCACCAACCCGGATCCGTGGGTTCAGGATAACGAGAGCCACCATCTGAACATTCGTCAGCTGTACGTCGAGATGGGTAACTTTGCCGAATTCACCGGTCCGTTAAAACGCGCCTCAATTTGGGCCGGCAAGCGCTTTGATCGGGATAACTTCGATATCCACTTTACCGATAGCGACATCATGTTCCTCGGCGGTACCGGCGGTGGGATCAATGATGTCGACTGGGGAAGCGGCCTGCGCGGCGACTATTCGGTGTATGCACGTAACTTCGGCGACCTTGGCAGCGATAATTACGCGGATAATGACATCCAGAATCTGCTGTTCACCGCCAACCATTTTTACGGCAACTGGCAACTGATGACCACGGTGATGACCGCCCAGGGCAACGATGATCTGAAAGATAATACCTCGACCACCGGGAGCTATGCCCTGCGCAGCGATAACACCGCCAAAAACGGCTACTACGCGATGCTGGCCCTGCACGACAAACAACAGTTCTACGGCCTGGCGCCGGGGGTGTCTGAAAGCGCCCTGCAATACGGCGTCGGGCTGGGCGCCGAAGCGCGTCAGCCGGGGAGCGATGGCGATCTGACCGAGAACGCGGCCTCCCTGCGCTTTGCGTCGTATGGCATCCTGCCGTTGGGGAAAAACTGGCAGCTGGCGCCGTCGGTGATAGCCCAGCATAGCGAAGACCGCTATCGCGACGGCGACCGCTACGACTGGGCGACGTTTAACCTGCGGGTATCACAGGGGATCTCCGCTCACTTCGCCCTGCTGTATGAGGCCTCGTGGCAGTATATGGATCTCAATCCGAACGGGCGCAGCTATCGCTATAATGACAACGTTTATCAGTATCAGGCGGTGCGCGGTGATTTCTACAAGCTGACCTTCGCCCCCACCTTTAAAGTGGGTGATGTGCTGGATATCAAGGCGCGGCCGGAAATCCGCTTCTTTGCCACCTGGATGAACTGGGATAAAGCGCTGGATCGCTACGCGATAAATGACGATTTCGGCAGCAAAGGCTTTACCGCCGGCGGGACATGGAACTTCGGCGTGCAGACGGAGATTTGGTTTTAATCAAACGGCCCGTCCGGCTCAAATGCCAGGACGGGTTGATTTAAATACACGCTGTTACTTTGTCACTATGCCAGTGCTGTATGAAGTAATATAAACTCATAAAATAAAAACCATAACAGGCTAAAAAGATAAAGGTTGTTTTTATAATTCCAACAAGTGACTTTCGTTTTTTCTCAACGATGAGAAGATCGTGAAACCTTTCTTGCTGTTGTTCTGGTGTTAAATTATCAACTATTTTATTTTTATATCATCGTGAATCTTTTTAAACGTTCGCTTTTCACCTGGAAAGCTACCGTGTAGAAGAAACAAAAAAAATAAAGAAAAGCATAACGAATGCTAATATCCGAATACTGGGCTCAGTTACCCCCCAGCATCCAAGGGTAGCAATAAACAACCAGATACCATGAGTGTTTGCTCGCGCTCTAAACCTATCAATATGAGCGCTGTATTTCTTGATTTCTTTCAAAATAGAATCGTTGGTTTCCATACGTAATGCACTCCTTTTTAAAGACCCCGGTTACGAAAGGGGGCAAACTCTGCCATTTTCCTTGCGAAGAATAACCTTTCAAACAACCTTCAACAAGTTGATAATCAATGGATTACCCTGAAGCAATAAAAGCAGTTTTCTGGCTGCACCGGTTGGGTGACGTCGTTTCGTTTCCCAGCTTTTAACCAACTCGTAGCTAACGCCAACGGCCGCTGCAAAGTCCTGCTGTTTTAAACCTGTGGCTTCACGTATCGCTTTCACGTCAATTTCGCTGAAGGTATGAACGTGCTGCTCCATCGGCATTTGTTCACCTTTCTCGATCCTGACCATTTCTTCTGCACTCGCCAGCAGATCGGCAAACAATTCGTCTTTCATATACACCTCAGTTGGCTCTCTGGCGCTATCGACTTTTCCATCATTAATAGCTCAGCCTTACTTTATGTTTATATGCTAGTTTATTAAATCAGCCACTTGTCTCAACATCTTTTTTTGCTCCTGATTTAACTCATCCTGTTCATTTTTAGGATAGATGAGCGCCAGGTAAATTCTTCCCTTTTTCGTTACATTATAGTAAATCACTCGTACACCGCCGCGCTTCCCCATCCCGGGACGACTCCAGCGAATTTTACGAAAACCACCGGTTCCCGAAATTGTGTCCCCAGCCTCGGGATCGTTTATAAGGATTTCCTGAAAGGCCCGAAATTCATCATCCTGCAACAGCACCTGGCGTCGCTTACTGAAACCTTGTAGTTCAATAAAAGTCAACATCTCATTCCCTGATGTCCTGACGACTTACCAAATAACATACATGTACAGGGTACACTAATCAAGGAGTTTATGTACCCGGTACATTTTAAAAAATTCACCCATGACAAAATTCATCAATCAGCACTTCGCCAGAGAAACACCTGCCGGAGGCGGCGCAAAGCCGCTTGCCGTTGGACAAATGCGCAGCATCGCCTCCGGGTGTCGGGTTACATGCTATAACCCGGCTTCTTAATCAACTGCGCCATCTGCGGGGCGATCTCACTGTCCCACACGGCCTGCCACGCGTCCGGCTCAACCTGAGTGAGTGCGACGCTGACGGCGCTCTCTTTGCTGTTCAGATGGCGGATCAGCACCTCAGTGATGTCGGCGGCCAGCGCGGTTTTTTGTTCATCAGTCAGTTCACGGGGAAAACATTTAATATCAACATGCGGCATAGCAAAGACTCCTTGTGATGAGAGCCATAACGCTACCACAGAATGGCCGTTCTGGTTGGCATCGCGTGCGTTAAATCAGCTTGTTACGGCGTAGCGCCGCGGCCAGCTCCGGTCGCTGACAGACCGCCCGGGCGATGGCGGCGAACTTAGGCGCGTGGTCGTCAAACCACGCCTGGCGGGGTCCCCAGCGGTACATCGCCGCGATATAGCAATCCAGCAACGTTACCGACGCGCCCAGCGCCCACGGCCCGGCGGCCAGCTGCTGTTCGAACCAGAGATAGAGATTTTTCCGGTACTGGCGACAATTCTCCACCAGCTGCTCCGCGGCGGCGGGCGCCCAGCGTTCCGGGTAATCGGCATAGGTAAAGGTAGGATAGACATTGGCCACCAGCCAGACCAGCAGGCGCTGAAACTGCGGACGCTGTGGCGTCCCCGGCGCGGGGGCCAGATCGGGACGCTGGTCGAGGATCATCAGCGCGATGGCGGCGGTTTCGGTCATGATGCTCCCGTCGGCCAGCCTCAGGGTGGGCACCTGGCACAGCGGATTAATCTGCCGCAGACGCTCGCGCGCCGGACCGGGCTGGTCAAAGCCCTCCACGTCAACCACCTCGTAGGGAATATCGGCCAGGGAGAGCATCAGTTCGCTAATCGTCGAGCCCCATCCCGGCACGCCATAAACGGTTATCATGGTCTGCCTCCAGGGTAAAGCCTAAGTGTAGGCAGAAATTTGCCGCTCCCCCACTCGGCACACCATGCCACTGGGGGTTAGTAGGTTATCCCCGGCGGGTTGACCACCGACTGCGCCACCGCTTCGCCCTGCTCCCCCCAACGCGCCAGCACCTGCTGATATTCACCGCGGGCAATCGCCCCGTCGAGAGCCGCCTGCAGGGCATAGACCAGACCGTTGCCTTTTTTGGTGGTTGTCGCCACCCACGCTTTTTTCGGCCCCAGGCCCACCACCCGGGTCTGACCGTTAAGCGCCGCTTTATAGGCTGCCACCGACTGCGGGCCGAAAAAGATATCCGCCCGCCCGGACTGGATATAGAGGTTGCCGGAGGCATCATCGGTCAGGTAGACCGGCTGGGCCTGCGGCCGTCCGGCGGCGCGGTTGTCCTCGTTCCAGCCCAGCAGGATCCGCTCCTGATTGGTGCCGGACCCGACGATCACTTTGCGCCCGGCAAGGTCGGCGGGTCCGTTTACCGCGGCGATATCGCTGGTGGATTTCACCGAGAAGGCCAGGGAGTCCACCCGGTAAGTCGCAAAATCGAACTTCTCTTTGCGCTTCTCGGTTACCGCGATATTGATCAGCGCCACATCGTAGCGGCCGGAGGCGATGCCCAGCGGCCAGTCCTCCCACGCGGTGGGCACCAGCCTGAGCTTCAGGCCAAGGCTTCCGGCCAGCAGGCGGGCTATATCCGGGTCGCTACCGATCCGCGTGCGGTTGTCGCTGGCCAGCAGGGCCAGCGGCGGCGAATTGAGCGCCGAGATCGCCACCGTTAGCGTCCCCGGCTCGACGAAGCGATAGCCCGGCGGAATTTTCGCTATCGCCTGCGGGTCGCGGGTGACCGGCAATGGCTGCTCATTGGCGCGCAGATCCAGCGCCGCGTAAGCGCTCATGGCAAAAGCGCTGAGAACAAGGGTCATTAGCGCTCTGTTCATGACGGCAGCACCCTGGATAAAAACTGCCGGGTACGCGGATGCTGCGGATGGTTGAGCACCTCGTCGCTGCTGCCCTGCTCGACGATCCTGCCGTCGACCATAAACACCACCTGGTCGGCCACCTCGCGGGCAAAGCCAATCTCATGGGTGACCACCACCAGGGTGGTGCCCGATCGCGCCAGCTTTTTGATCACATCCAGCACCTCGCCCACCAGCTCCGGATCCAGCGCCGAAGTGGGCTCATCAAACAGGATCACCCGCGGGTTCAGCGCCAGCGCCCGGGCAATGGCGATACGCTGCTGCTGGCCGCCGGAGAGATGCCGCGACCAGGCGTCGGCTTTATTGCGCAGTCCGACGACGTCCAGCAGTTCATAGGCACGGGCAATGGCCTCTTTGCGCGTGACCTGCTGGTGGGCGATCGGCGCCTCTATCAGGTTCTCCAGCACCGTCAGGTGCGGAAACAGGTTAAAGTTCTGGAACACGTAGCCGACGTTGATCCGCTGGCGGAGGATCTCCTTTTCTTTCATCTCATACAGCTTGTCGCCTTTGCGGCGATAACCGATATAGTCGCCATCAATCTGAATAAATCCCTCATCGACCCGTTCGAGGTGATTTATGGTGCGCAGCAGCGTGGACTTGCCCGAACCGGAAGGGCCGAGGATCACCGTCACCGTGCCCGGGGGGATCTCCAGCGACACATCGTCCAGCGCCTTGTGGCGGCCATAGTATTTGCTGACCCCGGTGATAGAGATATGGCCATTATGAGAGCTGGGCATGAACGGCCTCCTGCGGCTGTGGTTGACGTGCGGATTGAGTGGTTCGGCTGCTGCGGGCGCTGTTTACCGCCGAGCGGCGTTCGCTGCGCGCCAGGCCCCGTTCCACCTGATACTGAATGGCGGAGAGGACGCTGGTGATCGCCAGATACCAGGCGGCGCCGACCATCAACAGCGGGATCACCTCCTGGGTACGGTTGTAGATCATCTGGATGGTGTAGAACAGTTCCGGCATCGCCAGGACATACACCATCGCCGTTCCCTTGGCCAGACTGATGATCTCGTTGAAGCCGGATGGCAGGATGGTACGCAGCGCCTGCGGCAGAATAATGCGCAGCGTGCGCCGCCAGGCGGGTAGCCCCAGCGCGGCGGCGGCTTCATACTGCCCGTGGTCAACGCCGAGAAAGCCGCCGCGAATAATCTCCGCGGTATAGGCGCTCTGCACCAGGGTCAGGCCCACCACCGCCGTGGAGAATTGCCCCAGCACGTTAATGGTCTGATAGCTGGCCCAGGTGACGCCGGTAAACGGGATCCCCAGCGACAGGGTGTCGTAGAGATAGGAAAAGTTATAGAGAATGATCAGCACCACAATCAGCGGCAGCGAGCGAAACAGCCAGATATAGCCCCAGGCGAGACTGCTGAGCAGCCACGATGAGGACAAACGGGCCAGCGCCAGCAGGCCGCCGAAGATCACGCTTAGCACCGTGCCGAGCAGGGTCAGGAGCAGGGTTTGACCCAGCCCCTCGAGGATCACCGGGTCGAAGAACCAGCGGGCGAAGACGCCCCACTCCCAGCGCGGGTTAAAGGCCACCGACTGGATCACCACCGCCAGCACCAGCAGGGCGACCAGAGCCCCGACCACTCGCAGCGGATAGCGCGCCGGCACCACTTTGATCGTTTCAGATGAATGCATAATGCCTCCTCAGGCGCTGTGGCTGTAGGCGCTCACCGCCAGCGCTTTAGTGAACCGCAGCCGGCCATCGTACGGCGGCTGACTGTACTCTTCCGGGTCTCTCGTGAGGTCAAACTGCGCCTCATACCCCTGGCTGAGATAGAGCTTTACCGCCTCCGGCTGACGGAAACCGGTGGTCAGGTAGATATGGCTGTACCCGGCCAGCACCGCCCGTCGCTCCAGCTCCTGGACCACCTTCGCCGCCAGCCCCTGCTGGCGCAGACGGCGGTGCGTCCAGATACGTTTGATCTCTGCGGTGTGGCGATCCTTCGGCTTATACGCGCCGGTGGCGATAATTTCGCCCTCACGCTCAAGGACAATAAACAGCCCCTGCGGCGGCACATACCACTCACTTAACTCCACTTCCGCATCGCGGGAAAAATAGTCGCCGTAGCGGGCGGCATATTCGGCAAACAGCCCGCTAATAATCGGCTGCAGCTCCGGAGCCTCCGGAGAAATATCGCGGAATGCTTCGCTCATCGCGCCTCCTGTCAGTCGCCCAGTCCGGGCGGATTGATTTCCGATTGCGGAATGCTTTCCACCCCTTCGCCCCAGCGGTTAAGCACTTTGGCGTAGTCCCCGCTGGCGATAGCCCCGTTCAGCGCCGCCTGGACGGCATTCACCAGCCCGCTGTCTTTTTTCAGCGTTACCGCGATGTGCGCCGCTTTTGGCCAGCCGCCATCGACGCTGCCCACCAGTTTGGTTTTGCCGGTCAGCGCCGCCTTCCACGCGCCAATCACGTTGGGGCCGAAGAAGGCGTCGGCTCGTCCGGTCTGCAGGGCCAGCGTCTGGGCGGCATCATCCTTGGTGTAGACCGGGATAAACGGCTTCAGCCCCTTCTTGACGTTCTCCGCGTTCCACGCCAGCAGGATCGCCTCCTGGTTGGTGCCGGAGCCGACAATAATCTTTAGCCCGGCGATATCTTCCGCTTTGTCAATCTTGCTCAGCGGGCTGGTGCTTTTGACGTAGAAGCCCAGCGAGTCTTTGCGGTAGGTGGCGAAATCGAACTTCTCTTTCCGCTCTTTGGTGACGGTAATATTGCTGATCGCGGCATCATATTTGCCGGAGGTGACCCCCAGCGGCCAGTCTTCCCATGAAGTGGGAACCACGTTTACTTCCAGCCCGAGGCTCTCCGCCACCAGCCGGGCGATATCCGCCTCGCTGCCGAGCAGGGTTTTGTTGTCATCGGCAAAGACCGTCAGCGGCGGAGAGTTCAGGGCCGCCACCGCGACGGTGAATTTCCCCGGCACCGCCAGATGCAGATCTTGCGGCAACAGGGCAATGGCCTGCGGATTTTTCGCTGTGTGAATCGGCGTTTTGTTGGCCTCCAGGCTCACTCCGGTGCCATTGATCTTGACGTCCTGACCCCACGATGAGGCGCTAAATGCCAACGCGACGGCCAGCAAGAGTGTTGTTTTCTGCATAGCGTGATTCGCTTTTATTATTTTTGGAATTGATTAGCGGGTAGCGCCAGACCCAGACTTTCCCGCAGGGTGGTGCCCGGATAGTCGCGACGGAACAGTCCGCGCGCCTGTAACAGCGGAACCACCTCGTCCACAAAGCGCGGGAAGGTTTCCGGCGTGCCGCCCTGAATAATGAAGCCGTCCGCCGCGTGCTGCTCGAACCACAGTTGCAGGCCATCAGCGACATCGCTGGCGGTGCCGGTAAAGCGCGGACGCGGGCTGGCTGCCTCCAGAGCCACCTGGCGCAGGGTTAAGCCCCGCTCGCGGGCGTGACGTTTAATCTCGTCGGTGGTGCTGCGGAAGCTGTTTTGTCCGAGGTCGCCAATATCCGGGAAAGGTTCGTCGAGCGGGTACTGCGAGAAATCGTGGTGTTCGAAATAGCGCCCGAGATAATTCAGCGCATCCTCGATGGAGACCAACGCCGCGGTGGTCTGGTACTGCCGCTCCGCATCCTCGGCGTCATCCCCGACGATGACGCTGACGCCCTGGAAAATATGCAGTTGGTCCGGACTGCGATGATATGCGGCGAGTTGGCTTTTGACATCCCGATAAAATGCCTGCGCCTCGGCCAGCGAGTCCTGATGAGTAAAAATGGCATCGGCGTGGCGCGCGGCTAATTTCTTGCCGTCGTCCGACGCGCCGGCCTGGAAAATAATCGGTCGGCCCTGCGGCGTGCGGGCAATATTCAGCGGCCCGGCGACTTTAAAGAAATCGCCGTGGTGATCGAGCGTATGCAGTTTATTTTTATCAAAGAACTGGCCAGTCTCCTTATTGCGCACAAAGGCATCTTCTTCCCATGAATCCCATAAGCCTTTCACCACCTGCAGGTATTCATCGGCAATGCGATAGCGCAGCGCATGATCCGGATGTTGGGCCCGGGAGAAGTTTTTCGCCGACCCCTCCAGCGGGGAAGTGACCACGTTCCACCCCGCCCGTCCCTGGCTTAAATGGTCAAGGCTGGCGAACTGGCGGGCGGTGGTAAACGGCTCGCTGTACGAAGTCGATAAGGTCCCCACCAGCCCCAGTCGCCGGGTGATCGCGGCCAGCGCGGAAAGTACCGTTAAGGGTTCGAAGCGATTTAAAAAATGGGGAATCGATTTTTCGTTAATATATAAACCGTCGGCGACAAAAATAAAATCCAGCTTCCCCGCTTCTGCTTTTAGCGCCGTCTGGGTGACGAAATCAAAATTAATACTGGCGTCCGCCTGGGCCGCCGGATGACGCCAGGCGGACATATTTCCCGATGCGCCATGCAATATGGTTCCCAGACGCAATTGTCGATTATCAGACATAGCTACCCCTTCCCCTGTCATTCGTTAAATGTGTTGTAACGCTTCTTCCGCGAGACGGGCGAAATAGTGCGCCGCGGGCGCAATCAGCCGTTCATCCGGATTAAATGCCGGATGGTGCAAACCATATTCGCTGGCGCTGCCGATGCTGACGAACGCCCCGGGAATATGCTGAAGATAGACCGCAAAATCTTCGCCGCCGAGATGCAGATCGGCATGGTGGGTGCGGTACCCGGCCTGGGCTGCCACCTCGCTGGCGAAGTCGGCCCAGCGGGCGTCGTTGACCAGCGCCGTCGGGCCGGCGTACCAGAAGACGTCAATCTGCGCGCCAAAGGCGCTGGCGAAACCGGCGGCAATCTCGCTGACCCGGGCCTTGACCCGCTGCTGCACTTCACTGCTGTGGGTGCGCAGCGTCCCCTCCAGCTCGACGCTCTCCGGCAGCACGTTCCAGGTATTGCCTCCCTGGATCCGCGTCACGCTGAGCACCACCGAGTCAAGGGTGTTCACCTCCCGGCTGGCCACGCTCTGCAGCACCGTCACCAGCTGGCTGGCCAGCAGGATCGCATCCCTTCCTTCATGTGGGCGGGCAGCATGCGCCCCCTTCCCGGTCACTTTGAAGACGAAGCGGTCGACGTTGGCGTAGAACGCGCCGCCGCGGGTGGCAAATTCGCCCACCGGCAGGCCGGGCTCATTGTGCATGCCGAAGATCGCCGACACCTCCTCCAGCGCCCCGGCGCGGATCAGGGTTTTCGCCCCGCCAAAATTTTCCTCCGCCGGCTGAAACAGGATCCGCACCCGCCCCGGGAGTTCCGCTTCCCGCTCCTTCAGCAGCAGCGCCGCCCCCAGCATCACGCTGGTGTGAATATCGTGGCCGCAGGCATGCATTACCCCTTGATTCTGCGAGCGGTAAGGCAGACCGGTCGCCTCCTCGATGGGCAACGCGTCGATGTCCGCCCGCAGGGCAATCACCTTGTCGCCGCTGCCGACTTCGGCGACCAGCCCGGTTTTCAGATCGTAGGGCAGCAGGGTCAGCCCGCCACTCTGCAGCCAGTCGCGGATCCGCGCGGTGGTGGCCACCTCCTGCAGTGAGAGCTCCGGGTTCTGGTGCAGCTCGCGCCGCCAGCTAATCAGTTGTTGTTCAAAGGACATTCAGCACCTCCTTGCCGTAGTGAGCCTGCGCCAGCAGGCGCAGGGAGTGCAGGCGCGCTGGCCCGTCGCTAATGGGGGTATCAATGATGAGTTCATCCAACTGTTCTTCCGCCTGCAGCGCGTCAAGCCGGGCTTTAACCTGTTCGGGAGTACCGGAGATCAGCGAAGATTCACGGCGGGCAATGCGCGTCGGTCGGCTGCCGGCCTGGCGGGCAAAAGCGACGGCCTGCGCCTCACTGCCGACGGTCACCCGCTGGCCGTTCTCCAGCTCGACGCCCCACACCTCGACCTGCTGCGCCAGCGCGGCGGCGGTGGCCGGATCGTCAGCAACCACCACCTGGACGGCGGCCATCGCCTCACGCGGGCTGAGCTCGCGCCAGCGGTTGAACACGGCACGGCGCAGCGCGCTGTCGCCATTGAGATGGGCGGCAAAGACAAAGTTCCAGTCAAGGCGGGCGGCCAGTTCAGCACTCTCCAGGCTGGCGCCGAGCAGAAAACCATCTACCCGGCGCGGCGGGATCGGCGTGGCGCGTAGGCTCTCCTCTCCCCCGGGCTCAGTCAGCGACAGCCAGTTATCCAGCTGCGCCAGCTGATCGGCAAAGGTCCCTTTCTCCTCTTGATGCAGGCCCTGCTGCAGGGCGCGGGTGGAGAGCGGCAGGCCGCCAGGCGCCTTGCCGACCCCGAGATCGATGCGGCCCGGCGCGAGGGCGGCCAGCAGGTTAAAGTTTTCCGCGACCTTATAGGGGCTATAGTGCTGGAGCATGACGCCGCCGGACCCAAGACGGATCCGCCGGGTGTGGCCCAGCAGCCAGGCGATAACCAGCTCCGGCGAGGGGCTCGCCAGCTGATCGGTATTGTGGTGTTCAGCGACCCAGAAGCGGTGGTAGCCCCAGGCTTCGGCGTGTTGCGCCAGCGTTAATGTACGCGCCAGCGCCTGCGCGGCGGTTTCCCCGGCGGCAAGCGGAATTTTATCCAGAATACTGATTCGATAAGACATTTCGCAGGCTCATATGAAAGTACGTGCCTGCATTATTAAAATCTCTGCTAACTATTGAGAAACAATTAATTCACATGTGTACTGCTGAAAATTAGATATGCCCGGCTGAACGCTGCGCTTCCAGCTCGCGGAGCAGCGCCTCGGCCTGCCGCGGATTGCGCACCCGGACGAAGCGAATATGACGATATTGCGGATCCTGCATATCGGCCAGATAGCGTCGGCGATGCTGCCGCCAGGTTTTCAGCGTCCAGAGGATGATGGATTCCCGGCTGCAGAACGAACGGCGAAAACTCTCGCAGTTGCCCGTGCCCGGCCACAGCTCCTGATGTCGCCACGCCCGGCTCGCCGCCCGCCATACCGCCTGGCGCAGCGTGCGCCAGAAACCATAATCTACCCAGATCACCAAATCCACCGCACGCCATTTAACGCTGCGGCTGCGATTGTAATTGCCATCCAGCACCCAGCCCGGCGTGGCCGTCGCGGCGGCAATGGCGGCGAAAAATGCCTCATCCGGCGCGCCCTGCCAGTTCGGCCGCCAGTACAGGCGATCGAGCTCGATCCAGGGTAATTCCAGCCGGTGCGCCAGGCGCCGGGCCAAAGTGGATTTGCCTGAGCCGCTGGTGCCGACCACGTTGATATTCATCTCTGTTTCTCCCCGGTTACCAGACTCTGCCTGGCGATACTCTTGAATCATCTTTCGGGCTGCCGTCCCCCCGGTCATGCCGCGCCAGCGAATGTCGGTTCACCTGGCGCTGGCGTTTTTTGGGCCTACTACAATACCTGCCCTGCACAGAGGAATAAATCATCCGCCATAACCATTCTGCTCCACTGCGTCCGGCCATCAGGCTGGCACAATCCTCAGGCCGGGCATACACTCTGCGTACCTGTGAGCAGTATTCATCAATCCGGAAAGATTATGCTAAAAGAGAACGTAAACGATCTGCTCTCCTTTATGGTGGTGGCGCGTGAACGCAGCTTTACCCGCGCGGCGGCCCAGCTTGGCGTGTCGCAGTCGGCGCTCAGCCATGCCATGCGCCATCTCGAAACGCGGCTCGATGTCCGGCTGTTGACCCGCACCACCCGCAGCGTGGTGCCGACCGAAGCGGGCGAGCGACTGATTCAGCGCCTCGGTCCGCATCTGGAAGAGATCGAGCAGGCCCTGGCTGCATTGCGCGACACCCGAGAACGCCCGGCGGGCAACCTGCGCATTACCGCCGGGGAGCATGCCGCCAGCGCGGTACTCTGGCCGGCGCTAAAGCCATTTATGCTGCAATATCCTGATATTAACATCGAAATCACTGTTGATAATGGGCTCACGGATATCGTGGGTGACCGCTTCGACGCCGGGGTGCGTCTCGGCGAACAGGTGGCAAAAGACATGATTGCCGTGCGCATCGCCCCGGATATGCGGATGGCGGTGGTGGGTTCGCCGGCCTATCTGCAGCGGGCCGGTACGCCGCAAACGCCCTGGGATCTTGCCCAACATCGCTGCATCAATCTGCGCCTGCCGACACGAGGGGGACTTTACGCCTGGGAATTTGCCCGCGATGGCCGGGAGATTCAGGTGCGGGTGGAGGGACAGCTGATCCTCAACAGCCTGCCGCAGCGCATCGACGCGGCGGAGGCGGGCCTCGGGCTGGCCTACGTTCCGGATGACTGCGTGGCGGAGGCCTTAGCCAGCGGCCGGCTGGTGCGGGTGCTGGCGGAGTGGACCCCCGCCTTCCCCGGCTACCATCTCTATTACCCCAGCCGGCGCCAGCATACCAGCACTTTCACGCTGTTACTGGAAACTCTGCGACGCTGATCTCATTGATAAATCTGTCAAATGCTCTCGGTAAATGTTTTAGGTGCGTAACTATTAGGTTACGTGTAGGATTCAGCGCCATGTCTGAGCTTATCTCCTACGTCAGAATGATGAGAAAGCCAGCATAATGTGCCAGCCGTCCTCCATTCCGGCTGCAAACATGGGCATTGACAGGAAACTGATACATCAATGAATACGAAACACGAAAATGCAGCGGAGCATCATGCTGCAAAACGCCACTGGCTTAACTCACATGAAGCGGGTTATCACAAAGCGATGGGCAACCGTCAGGTACAGATGATCGCCATCGGCGGCGCCATCGGTACCGGTTTGTTCCTCGGCGCCGGGGCACGTTTACAAATGGCAGGGCCAGCGCTCGCCCTGGTCTATCTGGTCTGCGGCATCTTCTCCTTCTTTATTCTTCGCGCCCTCGGCGAACTGGTCCTCCACCGCCCCTCGAGCGGCAGCTTCGTCTCTTATGCAAGGGAGTTCCTCGGTGAAAAAGCCGCTTACGTGGCCGGCTGGATGTACTTCGTTAACTGGGCGATGACCGGGATTGTCGATATCACCGCCGTGGCGCTGTATATGCACTACTGGGGCGCGTTTGGCGATGTGCCGCAGTGGGTCTTCGCCCTCGGCGCGCTGGCTATCGTCGGCACCATGAATATGATCGGCGTGAAGTGGTTCGCCGAAATGGAGTTCTGGTTCGCGCTGGTTAAGGTGCTGGCGATCGTCGCCTTTCTCGTGGTCGGCACCATTTTCCTCGGCTCCGGTAAGCCGCTGGACGGCAATGCCACCGGCTTCCATCTGATCACCGATAACGGCGGCTTCTTCCCGCACGGCCTCCTGCCGGCGCTGGTGCTGGTGCAGGGGGTGGTCTTCGCCTTCGCCTCCATCGAGCTGGTGGGGACCGCGGCCGGAGAGTGTAAGGATCCGGAGACAATGGTGCCGAAGGCCATCAACAGCGTGATCTGGCGTATCGGTCTGTTCTATGTCGGTTCGGTGGTGTTGCTGGTGCTGCTTCTGCCGTGGAACGCCTACCAGGCCGGACAGAGCCCGTTCGTTACCTTCTTCTCAAAGCTGGGCGTGCCATATATCGGCAGCGTGATGAACATCGTGGTGTTAACCGCGGCCCTCTCCAGCCTTAACTCGGGTCTCTACAGTACCGGGCGTATTCTGCGCTCGATGTCGATGGGAGGCTCCGCGCCGAAGTTTATGTCGAAGATGAGCCGTCACCACGTCCCTTACGCCGGGATCCTGGCGACGCTGGGGGTATATGTAGTCGGGGTTTTCCTCAACTATCTGGTGCCATCTCAGGTATTTGAGATCGTACTCAACGTCGCCTCGCTGGGGATCATTGCCTCCTGGGGCTTTATCGTGGTGTGTCAGATGCGTCTGCGCAAAGCGATCAAGGAAGGGAAAGCGGCAAAGGTCAGCTTCAGAATGCCGGGGGCGCCGTTCACCTCCTGGCTGACGCTGCTGTTCCTGTTCAGCGTGCTGGTGCTGATGGCCTTCGATTATCCGAACGGTACCTACACCATAGGATCAATTCCGCTGCTGGCGGTATTGCTGGTGGCTGGCTGGTTTGGTGTGCGTAAACGCGTGCATGAGATTCACAGCACGGCGCCGACGCTGAGGAAGTAACTGGCAGGACTCCCGGTTTGTCCATAGCGGGCAAACCGGGAGGTCAGAACTTAATTATCTTCAACCAGCTGCGACACATCGCTGCTGTTAATTTCCCGCTTATTACCTGACTCATCGATATAGCTGGTCATCCCCGTTTCTTTATCCAGCTGCGGCTTGCCGTGGGTAACGATAGTTTGACCGCTCTTCGTGGTCATAACGTAGTTTGACGAACAACCTGCCAGCAGCGCCAGCATCGCGCCGGCGCAAATCACCATGAATGGCTTTTTCATTTTATCTCCACTGATTACCACTGCCCGCACGTGGCGGGAAAGAGTTAAGTGTATAACCATCTGGTTTGTCAGGCCAATAGGCGTTTGTAACAGAGGGGGAGTCGCCAGGCCTGGCCCGGCGGCATGCGGAGCGCGACCACCGTTTTCCGGTTTCGTCGCGCTGAGGTCTTACAGGGCGATGCGGATCACATCGTCCGGCGCGGTGGCTTCTTTCTCACGGCTGGAAGCCTGTTTCACGCTAACGTACAGCGTTTTTCCGTCCTCGGAGAGCGCCAGGCTGTTGGGGTGAGTCGGCGTTTTAAAGGTCTTCACTACCTTGTAGCTCTTACCGTCGATAACGCTGACTTCCCCGGCCTTACGATGCGTCACATAGGCTTCGTTGCGCGCCGGGTTAAACAGCACCGCCAGCGACTCCGGCGCGGCGATTTTCTCCAGCACCTTGCCGTCGCGGGTATCGACCACCAGCACTTCCGGCTGCTTGCTGTCGGTAATAAAGGCACGATGGCCGGCGGTATCGAGACTCAGGTTAAGATAGAAATGCGCTTTGCCGTCATCCTGCAATTTTTTGCGCGACGCAATCGTGTTGCTCTCGCTGTCGATGGTCAGCAGTTCGCCATCGGCGTTGGTGGTATACAGACGCTTAGCCTGCGGATCGATCGCCAGACCCGTCGCCATTGCCCCGGTGCCGGTAATGGTCGTTTTCAGCTTCAGGGTTGCGCCATCTACCACCCAAATCACGCTCTCTTTGCCCAGACCGGTAATGTAGACCGTGTTGGTCTGCTCATTGACCGCCAGCTCGCGCGGCTGCAGCGGACGCACGGTTTCGCTGCGCTGACGCTCGTCCAGCACCAGGCGCCCCTTCACGGCGCCGGTTTTGGCGTCAATAGCGGTGACAGTGCTGTCGACGGTATTGCCAAACCACAGCGTGCCGGTGGCATGGTTGATAGTGGCGCCGAACGGCTTCAGATCGTTGTGAATAATCTGCGTCACGTCGAGGGTGGCGGGGTCAAGACGGTAAACCACCCCGCCTTTGTCCAGCGAACGACTCTGTGATGTGGCGACCCACAGCGCATTCTCCTGCTGGCTGTAGGCCATTTCGTAGGCCCCTTTTCCGACGGCCTTGCGCAGCATCTCTTCCGCGGCGTGGGCGCTAAAGCTGCCTGCCAGCAGCAGAGAAGTGACGAGCAGTGAATGGCGCAGACGCGGCGCGGCAAAATGACGTAATGACATGACGACTCCCTTTGATAAACCAGTATGTGCTGACACGACATCGCTTCCGGCGGTAAAGTCCTGGCTTTACCCTTATTTTTGAATGCGAATAGTAATCATTATTTATATCAAAGTGGAGCGTTAATTGTTGTTGTGCGGTAAATTCATGCCTGGCGAGCACTATCCGTTAACCAGTAGCAGTTAATAATTTTCAAATATTTTACAAACGAGGTAACATATATACACATGTTCCATTTGGTTCGTTTTGAGTATTATCGATGAAAATCCTGTCCGTGCGTCACGCCGCCCTCCCGGCCCTGCTCGTGCCGCTCATTGCGGCAGCCCAGGCCGCTGATGAACAAACCATGGTGGTGACCGCCGCGCCAACCACGGTTTCTGAACTGGATACCCCCGCCGCCGTCAGCGTGGTGAATGGAGATGAGATGCGCCAGGCCGCGCCGCGCGTTAATCTCTCTGAATCGCTGGGCGCCGTGCCGGGCCTGCAGGTGCAGAACCGGCAAAACTATGCCCAGGATCTGCAGCTGTCGATTCGCGGCTTTGGCTCGCGCTCAACCTATGGCGTGCGCGGACTGCGCATCTATGTGGATGGCATTCCGGCCACCATGCCCGACGGCCAGGGGCAGACCTCAAATATTGATATCGGCAGCGTTGACACCATTGAGGTGCTGCGCGGCCCCTTCTCTGCCCTGTACGGTAACTCGTCCGGCGGGGTGATCAACGTCACCAGCCAGACCGGCACCCAGCCGCCCACCGTGGAAGCCAGCAGCTACTATGGCAGCTTCGGCACCTGGCACTACGGGATGAAAGCCACTGGCGCCGTTGGCGACGGCAGCCACGCAGGCGATGTGGATTACACGGTCTCAACCAATCGCTTCACCACCCATGGCTATCGCGATCACAGCGGCGCGCGCAAAAATCTGGCGAACGCCCGGCTGGGGGTGCGCATCAACGACGTCAGTAAGCTGACTCTGCTGCTGAATAGCGTGGATATCAAAGCCAATGACGCCGGTGGCCTGACCGCCGATGAATGGCGCGATAACCCGCGCCAGTCGCCGCGCGGCGACCAGTATAATACCCGCAAGAATACCCGACAGACCCAGGCCGGCCTGCGCTATGAGCGCCAGCTCAGTGCCCAGGACGATCTCAGCGTTATGATGTACGCTGGAGAACGTGAAACCACTCAGTTCCAGTCGATCCCGCGCGCGCCGCAGCTGAAGCCGAGCCATGCCGGCGGGGTGATCGACCTTACCCGTCACTACCAGGGGATCGATACCCGGCTGACCCATCGCGGAGAGCTGCTGGTGCCCGTCACGCTCACCGCCGGTCTCGACTACGAAAACATGAGCGAGCGGCGCAAAGGGTATGAAAACTTTGTGATGGTCAACGGCGCGCCGCAGTATGGCGAACAGGGCGCGCTGCGCCGTAACGAACGCAACCTGATGTGGAACGTCGACCCCTACCTGCAGACCCAGTGGCAGCTCACTGACAAACTCTCGCTCGATGCCGGGGTTCGCTACAGCTCGGTATGGTTCGACTCGAACGACTACTACATCACCCCAGGCAATGGCGATGACAGCGGTGATGCCAGCTATCACAAATGGCTGCCCGCGGGCTCGCTGAAATATGCCCTGACCGACGCGTGGAACGTCTATCTTTCCGCCGGCCGCGGCTTCGAGACGCCAACCATTAACGAACTCTCCTACCGCTCCGATAACCAGAGCGGCCTCAACTTCGGCCTGAAACCCTCCACCAACGACACGGTGGAGATCGGCAGCAAGACGCGGATCGGCAACGGGCTGTTCACCGCCGCCCTGTTCCAGACCAATACCGATAATGAGATTGTGGTCGACAGCAGCAGCGGCGGGCGCACCAGTTATAAAAACGCCGGCAAGACCCGCCGTCAGGGGATGGAGCTGGGGCTGGATCAGCAGTTTGGCGAGAGCTGGCGTCTGAAGGCGGCCTGGACCTGGCTGGACGCGACCTATCGCACTAACGTCTGCGACGACGCTAGCTGCAATGGCAATCGCATTCCGGGGATCGCGCGCAATATGGGCTACGCCTCCTTTGGCTATCAGCCGGAGCAAGGTTGGTACGCCGGGAGCGATATTCGCTATATGAGCGATATCATGGCCAATGACGAAAACACCGCCAAAGCGCCCTCCTGGACGGTGGTTGGCCTGACGACTGGCTATAAATGGAGCTACGGCAGGATGGATATGGATCTGTTCGGTCGCATCGACAACCTGTTCGACCGGGAGTACGTCGGGTCTGTCATCGTTAACGAGTCTAACGGACGTTACTACGAGCCTGCCCCGGGACGTAACTACGGCATCGGCCTGAACCTCGCCTGGCGCTTCGAATAACACGCCCCTTCCCCGCCGATGCCTCTCGCGATCGGCGGGCGAAGCGCTTTTCCTTACCGTCTATTCCACCGCCAGGCGGACACCCGCCAACCACCCGCGCTTGACACTCCACCCCCTTCGTAGTCATATAGTCACCACATAATCACCATGGTTACTATTTATATTGATCGGCACTTTTATCAGCCAGGGAGGGATAAATGGATAATGTCGTTTATGCGGACTGCGTATTGATTAACGGCAAGGTCGCCACGGTGGACGCACATTTTAGTTTTAAGCGCGCCATCGCCGTGAAGCAGGGATGGATTATTAACGTTGGTGAAGACCAGGAGATTCAGCAGCATATTGGTCCCCAGACGCAGGTCATTGACCTTGGCGGCAAACTCATTTTACCCGCCGCGCATGACTCACATATCCATATCGGCTGGCTCGCTGACAGCTGGCATTGCCTGAACTGCCAGGACGTGCGTTCCCTGGCAGTACTGCGGGAAAGACTGCGCGACCAGGCAGCCCGCACTCCCGCCGGGGCATGGATTCGTGTCTGCGGTCTGGATCCAAACGCAATCAAGGAGTGCGCGGCCGAGCAGCGCTCTCTGACGCGCTGGGATATTGACGACGTCACGGCCGATCATCCCACCCTGCTCGCCCTGTGGGACGGTCACTCCTGCATCGTCAACAGCCGGGCGCTGGCCCTCTCCGGTCTTGACGCCAGCACCCCTGATCCCCTCGGCGGACATCTGGGGCGAACGGCCAGTGGCGAACTGGACGGCAATTTCATCGACCTGCCCGCCCTGCATCTCGCATCCGGCACGATGCCCCGTCTGACCGTAGCGGCCCTCAAAGAGAACCTTCTGGCAGCCCAGCGCCTGATGAACAGCGAAGGGTATGCCAGCTACACGGAAGGCGCCATGGGTCCGGGGGAAAACACGCGCGAGGTGGGCGCTGCGGGGGATCGCGCCATCGCCGCCTACCATGAACTGCAGGATGAAGGAAAACTCACCGCCCGGGTATCCATCGCCTTTTACTCCGCCGAGCGGGGCGTTCAGTCCTGCGCCACCCTGAAGCGCGATCTGGATAGCTTTGATTTCTCCCAGTTCACCGACCGGGACTGGCTGGACTGTCGGACCATAAAACTGTTCTGCGATGGCGTTCCCACATCGCACACAGCGTGGATGAATCAGGATTACGCCGACCGGCCGGGATATCGCGGACGCTCGGTGTTTGGTGGCCCCGAGGCGACCGAGGAAGCACAAGTTGAGGCGCTAAAGCAGATGATTCTGCTGGCTCACCAGCGCGGTTTTCAGGTGGCAGTCCATGCGGTCGGCGATAAGGCGGTAAAAGTCACGATTAACAGCTTCGTGCAGGCGATTCAGCGCTATCCGGGGGAGAGCCGACGGCATTATGTGCTGCACGGCTCAATGGGCGATCGGCAAGATTTCGTGATGGCGGCAAAATACGGCATTCTGCTTTCCGAACAATCTTCACTCGGCGGCCCGGCATATGACTATGAACAGCGCGCCCGCTACTGTGGCATCAAGGGGGAAATCTGCAAAGGGCTACGGGATATCATCGACCTTGGGGTCATCGTCGCCGGCGGGTCAGATGGCATTATGGCGCTGGTGAACTGGCGCAAAATGGTTCAGGCAGCGGTCACCCGCAAATCATCTTCCAGCGGCAACGTTATTCGCCCGGAACTGGCAATTAGCGTGGCGGACGGCGTGCGGATGTACACCATCAATGCGGCCTATCAGGAAGGGAAAGAAGCGGTACGCGGATCGATAGAGGTCGGCAAAGTCGCTGATTTTCAGGTGCTGGACCGCGATATCTTCGCCGTAGCCCATGAGGAGATTGGCGCCAGCCGCGTGGTGATGACCATGGTTGGCGGAAACGTCGTCTTTCAAGACTAACCGCGCTCACCCGGCTCAGGTCGCCGGGCGGGCAGCGTGCTGCATCAGCGGAAGGCGTCTGCCCGCCAGAGCATCGCGCTTCCGCTACAGGAGCGAATTAAAGCAGATTTCGCAGGGATAACTCGAAAATGATCTTTTCTGCCTGGCAGGAGAAGGCGATGGAGAGGTCGAGTTTCACCGCGTCGCCAGCGGCGACGATGGTGTAATCGACCTGCGGCGGTTCACTGGCCGGCGCTGCGGCGGCAGCACGTTCGCGCACGGCGGCTACGGTGGATTCCGCTTCTTCGCGGCTTGGGAACACCTTCTCGGCCCGGTAGACGCAGTCCTCGTTATCAATGATCGTCCCGACATCAATGGCGCAGCCTTTGGTGCTGCATTTATCTACTACATCTTTCATCGTAATAACCTCTTGAGTTTTCTTAAGGATAAGAACCCGCCCGCCGAAAAGCAAACCATTAATATCCGTAAGGATTAGCAATTTTTCTATTATATCGCGCCGCGCCGGTCGCCATCTTGCGCCACCGCAAAACGAGGCGCCATGTTTACGGACGGTCGCGTAACGATACGCGTTGCCTCGCAGCAATCGTGGTCTCCATCACACTATTCTGCACACCATCTCGTCTGCCTCGACTCGCAGCGTTAGTCTGGTCACAGAACATCGCCAACAAGGAGCTGCTATGGCACTGCCGATTATGATTGATTGCGATCCGGGACATGATGACGCGATCGCCCTGGTCCTCGCCCTCGCCTCGCCGGAGCTGGAGGTGAAAGCCGTCACCGCTTCCGCGGGCAACCAGACCCCGGAGAAGACCCTGCGCAACGTGCTGCGTATGTTGACGCTGCTGAACCGGCCGGACATTCCGGTTGCCGGCGGCGCGTGGAAGCCGTTGATGCGCGATCTGATCATCGCCGATAACGTGCACGGCGAGAGCGGACTGGATGGCCCGAGCCTGCCTGAGCCGGCCTTTGCGCCGCAGAACTGCACCGCCGTCGAGCTGATGGCTAGCGTGCTGCGGGAAAGCCAGGAGCCGGTGACTCTGGTGGCCACCGGACCGCAGACTAACGTGGCGTTGCTGCTCGCCAGCCATCCGGAGCTGCACGCGAAGATCGCCCGCATCGTGATCATGGGGGGCGCCATGGGGCTGGGCAACTGGCAGCCGGCGGCGGAGTTTAATATCTACGTTGATCCGCAGGCCGCGGAAATGGTCTTTCAGTCGGGGATCCCAGTGGTCATGGCGGGGCTGGATGTTACGCATCGGGCGCAAATCCTTCCCGCCGATATCGAGCGATTCCGCCAGATTGGCAACCCGGTGTCGACCATCGTCGCCGAGCTGCTCGACTTCTTTATGGCCTACCACAAAGATGAAAAGTGGGGCTTCGACGGCGCGCCGCTGCACGATCCCTGCACCATCGCCTGGCTCCTCAAGCCGGAGATCTTTACCACGATCGAACGCTGGGTTGGCGTAGAAACGGAAGGCAAATATACCCAGGGGATGACGGTGGTCGATTACTACCATCTGACCGGCAATCGGCCCAATACCACCCTGATGCTGGATGTGGACCGCGAAGCCTTTGTCGATCTGCTCGCCCAGCGGTTAGCCTTCTACGCCTGACCTCTATGCCAGGCCCCTTTTCCCTGGCGGAAAAAGGGGCCTGTTAAGTCGAAGCCCGCCAGGTTAGTCGTCCGCCGCGACGCGGATCACTACCTTACCGAAGTTCTCACCTTTTAACAGGCCGATCAGCGCCTGCGGCGCCTGGTCCAGACCGTCGATAAGCTGTTCGCGATATTTAATTTTCCCCTCCTGCACCCAGCGCCCCATCTGCTGCTGGAACTCGGCGATCCGATGCCCGTAATCCTGGCCGATAATAAAGCCCTGCATCCGGATGCGCTTTTTGAGGATGGTCGCCATCAGCAGCGGCAGACGATCTGGCCCGTCCGGCAGCCCGGTGGCGTTATAGCCGCTCACCAGCCCGCAGACGGGTACCCGCGCTGCGGTATTCAACAGCGGCAGCACCGCGTCAAAAACCTTGCCGCCGACGTTTTCATAATAAACGTCAATACCCTGCGGGCAGGCCTGGGCCAGCTGTTCGGCAAAATCATCCGCACGATGGTCAAGGCAGAGATCAAAGCCTAACTTCTCAACCGCATAGCGGCATTTTTCCGCGCCGCCAGCGATGCCGACGGTGCGGCAGCCCTTAATTTTGCCGATCTGTCCAACCGTGGCGCCAACCGGCCCGGTCGCCGCGGCGACCACCAGCGTTTCGCCCGCCTTTGGCTGGCCGATGTCCAGCAAACCCATGTAGGCGTTGAAGCCGGGCATCCCCAGAACTCCCAGCGACCAGGACGGGTGTTGCGGATTGTCACCCAGCTTCACCAGTCCGCTGCCGTCGGAGAGTTCATAATCCTGCCAGCCGCTGTAGCCCAGCACCCAGTCGCCGGGTTGATAATCGGCATGATTTGAGCTGACCACGCGACTCACGGTCCCTCCCACCATCACCGC
Source organism: Klebsiella pneumoniae (assembly GCF_000742135.1). GTDB lineage: Bacteria > Pseudomonadota > Gammaproteobacteria > Enterobacterales > Enterobacteriaceae > Klebsiella > Klebsiella pneumoniae. The sequence goes on from NZ_KN046818.1 coordinate 2,523,734, forward strand.
GCCAATGGCCACCGGCGGCGAATAGGACGGCGCGTCGCTCATGCGCCCGCGCATATACGGGTCGAGTGATAAATAAACGGTACGCAGCAGCACTTGACCCGGGCCTGGCGTCGGCACTTCGCTCTCTTCCAGACGGAAATTCTCTGCCGTCGGTTCACCATGGGGGCGGGAAGCCAGTACCCAGCGGCGATGGCGTTGCGGTTGATCTGTCATAGCAAACTCCTCTTGTTAGCAGACTGTACTGAGGCTAGCTGCTTTATGCGCAACGTGCTTTACCATTAAGAGCCGGATGGCGATTGATTAAGGCGAACCACCAGATAGACGCAGGTCTCTGCGGATTCATTAATAAAGCGACAATCGTTGGGCGGGCCAAGCTCCAGACAATCCCCCGCCTGCATCTCATGGCGGGTATTGCCTTCGACAAACACCAGCTCGCCCTGTTGCAGCCAGATTAGCTGGCGGGCAAGCGCATAGGACGCGGCGGGCATCGGCACATCGCTACCGGGCGGCAGCTCAATCTGCACCAGATCGATCGGCAAATCGCTGCGCGGCGAAACGTGGCGGCGGAGATAGTGGCTTTGCGGGTCGCGCCATACCGGCTGGCTGGCAAAGCGCAGCAGCTTGCCCTCCTGCATTTCCGCGCGGGCGATCAGGGTCGACATACTGATGCCGAAGGCGCCGGAAAGGCGGCCCAGCATCGAGGCGGTCGGGCTGCTTTCGCCGCGCTCGATTTTATGGATCATCGCCCGCGAGGCGCCGGCCCGTTCGGCGAGGTCGTTCAGCGACCAGCCGCGGGACTCGCGCTCGATGCGGATGCGCGCGCTGATGCGCTGATTGAGGTTGTCTTCTATAGTATTCATAACGTAACACTATAGTGTGCGCCCCCCCATTACACAACCATCCACCGAGACGCGTTATTCCCGGGTTAGCCGTTAAAATTATGCTGAAAACGGATGACAGCGTGACGTTCATTATTGTAATAATATTGTACTACTATAGTGTACGAAAAATTGAGGTTTGCTATGTCTATTCGCCCTGCCATTAAAGACGACTGCGCGGCGATCGCCGAGATCTATAACCATGCCGTCGTCCATACCGCCGCCATCTGGAATGATAAAACTGTGGATACCGACAACCGCATCGCCTGGTTTGAAGCCCGCCAGCTGGCTGGATTTCCGGTACTGGTGAGCGAGGAAGACGGCGTCATTACCGGTTATTCCTCGTTTGGCGACTGGCGGGCGTTTGACGGCTTTCGCCATACCGTGGAGCATTCGGTGTACGTTCATCCCGAACATCAGGGGAAAGGGCTGGGCCGCAAGCTGCTGGTCGCCTTGATCGCCGAAGCGCGACGGCTGAATAAACATGTGATGGTCGCCGGCATCGAGTCGCAGAATCACGCTTCGCTGCATCTGCATGAAACGCTGGGCTTTATCACCACCGGGCAGATGCCGCAGGTGGGCACCAAATTTGGCCGCTGGCTGGATCTGACCTTTATGCAGCTGCAGCTGGATGCGCGCCAGGACCCGGACGGCAAAGCATGAACGCGTCGCTCACTCTCGCCTGCCTGATCGCCGCCGGCGTTGGCCTGGTAGTGCAGAACACTCTGATGGTGCGCATCACCCAGTCGGCGTCGACGATCCTTATCGCTATGCTGCTCAATTCGCTGGTCGGGATCGTTATCTTCGTGACGATGTTACTGCTGCGCCAGGGCGTCGCCGGCTTTCAGGAGCTGGCCCTGAGCGTGAAGTGGTGGACGCTGATCCCCGGCCTGCTGGGGTCCTTTTTCGTCTTCGCCAGCATCAGCGGTTATCAAAACGTTGGCGCGGCGACGACCATTGCGGTACTGGTGGCCAGCCAGCTGGTGGGCGGGTTGATCATGGATTTAGTTCGCGCCCACGGCGTGCCGCTGCGGGCGCTGATCGGACCGTTATGCGGGGCGGTGATGCTGGTGGTGGGCGCCTGGCTGGTGGCCAGACGCCAGTTCTGAGCGCATCTTCAGAGGATCGCGCCGCCTTTGGTCAACTGCTCGCGGCGCGCGTCCTGCTCTTCCTGATGCTGTCGCCCATGATGGGCGATGGCGGTGCGCAGACGCTGCTGTTGGATATAGCGTTCCTCACGACTGAGTTGCGCATCATCACTCAGGGCGATTAGCAGCTCATTCATATGCGCGATAACGCCCTCGGCCAGGGCGTCATCGACTTTGACGATAACCTCATCCAGATGTGCCATCCTGTTCTCCTTTCGCTTAATTCAGCTTCGCTTTGGAAAAATCGCTCCCCATCATGCTGACGGTGTAGCCGCTGACGTTGCTGCGCGTCGCATAGAAGGTTTTACCGGTCGCCAGGGTGATCCATGGCGCCTGCTGATAAAAAATCTCCTGCGCCTGTTCGTAGAGTTTGGCCCGCGCCTGCGGATCGCTCACCAACAGCGCTTTCTTTACCAGCGCGTCATAGGATTTATCACACCAGCGGGCGGCGTTGGAGCCGGTCTGGATATTATCACAGCTGAGCAATGTGCCAGCAAAGTTGTCCGGATCGCCGTTGTCCGACATCCAGCCATACAGGGCGCTGTCGTGCTCCCCTTTACGCATACCGGCAAGGTATTCGCCCCATTCATAGCTGACAATTTTGGCTTTCACCCCCACTTTCGCCCAGTCGTTTTGGATCATTTCGGCAATGCGTTTTGAGTTTGGGTTGTAGGGGCGCTGGACCGGCATTGACCACAGGGTCACTTCCGCGCCTTGCTCCAGACCCGTCTGCTTGAGCAGCGCTTTGGCTTTCTGCGGATCGTAGTCATAGTCCGGGAGATCTTTCTTATACCCGAGCATCGTCGACGGGATCGGTGATTTCGCCACGCTGCCGGAATCGAGGAATACCGCCTTGACGATCGCCTGCTTGTCGGTAGCGTAGTTTAACGCCTGGCGCACCAGCACATTATCAAACGGTTTTTTCTCGGTGTTAAACGCCAGATAGCCGACGTTCAGCGCCTCAACCGCATGCAGCGCCAGATCTTTATTGCCCTTAATCACCGGGAACTGTACCGGCGACGGCGCGGGAATAATCTGGCACTCGTTGGTCTGCAGTTTCGCCAGACGAGTCTCGACGTTCGGCGTAATGGAGAAGATCAGGTGCTTGGTCGGTACCTCGCCTTCCCAATAGTGGGGATTGGCAATATAGCGGATTTGCGAATCCACTTTATACTGCTGCAGCGCATACGGCCCGGTACCGACAGGCCAGTTATCAACGTTTTCCGGCGTTCCTTTCTTCAGCATCGCCTCACCATACTCTGCCGACAGAATAGAGGCGAAGTCCATGCCCCAGTCGGCAAGAAACGCCGCGTTCGGCTCGTTGAGCTCGAACTGGACATGGTAATCATCCACCTTTTTCACCGATTTAATCAGCTTATCGAGGCCCACGTCGTGGAAGTATTCATAGTTCCCCTGCGACACCTTGTGATAAGGATGCTGAGGATCCATCTGGCGCAGCACGGAGAACAGAACGTCGTCGGCGTTAAAATCGCGGGTCGGTTTGAAGAATTTGTTGCTGTTGAACTTCACCCCCTGACGCAGAGTAAAGGTCCAGGTTTTGCCATCCTCAGAGACGTGCCACTCGGTGGCCAGCGACGGGATCGGCGTATTTTTCACCGGGTCAAAGCTCACCAGACGGTTATACAGTACCTGCGAGCTGGCGACGAACGACGGACCGGAGCTGGCGATCTGCGGATTGAAGGACTCCGGAGAGGCTTCTGAGCAGTAGACCAGAGTGTCATTGCCTGCGGCCCAGGCGGCGCCGGCCGGCAGCAGTGCGCTCAGCAGCAGCGCCAGCGTGGTTTTCCCTGTAGACATGGTTATAAGTCCTAATTATTGATTATAAGAACAGTAATAACAGCACAGCCGCCTGACGGCGGCAAATAATCAATGGCTATCACCTTATGCAAAACGCGTGGAATTTGCTGGTTTAATCGACGTTGCGCTGCTTTTTACGCCAGAGGGCTTCGGGATGTTGTGAGCCACACAAAATTCCTGCAAAAAAATGTGCGATAACCGCCCGGCTCACGCTTCCCGTCAGTGCCGCCCGGTACACTGGGGGAACCGCAGAACAAGAGGTTTCCACCATGACAATCACCTGCAATCTGTACATTGACGGCCAGTGGCACGATGCCGAAGGCCGCCGCACCTTTACCCGACGCCACCCGGCCCACGATGAGGCAGCCTCGGTGGCCGCTGCCGCCAGCCTCGCCGACGGCAAACGCTGCGTCGAAGCCGCGGCCTGCGCCTTTCCGCTGTGGCGCGATACTGCGCCGGCGGAACGACGTCGCTTACTGCTCGAGGCGGCGGAACAGATGCTGTTGCGGGAGGCGAAATTTATCGCCGCCATGGCGGCGGAGACCGGCGCGACCGCGCACTGGGCCGGATTTAACGTTCATCTGGCGGCAGATATTCTGCGTGAAGCGGCGGCGCTGACCACCCAGATTGAAGGGCAAATAATTCCGTCCAACGTGCCGGGTAACCTGGCGATGGGCGTCCGCCAGGGGGCGGGAGTGGTGCTGGGCATGGCGCCGTGGAACGCGCCGCTGATTCTGGCCACCCGGGCCCTGGCGACGCCGCTGGCCTGTGGCAACACGGTGATCCTTAAGGGCGCCGAACTTTCCCCCGCCGCTCAGGGACTGATTATCGACGCCCTTGACGCGGCGGGCTTCCCGCCGGGCGTGGTGAACTATCTTACCTGTGCGCCTGAAGATGCGCCGGCGCTGGTGGAATCGCTGATCGCCCACCCGGCGGTGCGGCGCGTTAACTTTACCGGCTCCACACCGGTGGGGCGCATTATCGCCCGCACCTGCGGACAGTATCTGAAACCAGCGGTGCTCGAGCTCGGTGGAAAAGCGCCCCTGCTGGTGCTGGACGATGCTGATATTGAGCAAGCGGCGGCGGGCGCTGTTTTTGGCGCCTTCGCCAACGCCGGGCAGATCTGCATGTCCACCGAGCGCATTATTGTCGACAATGCCGTAGCGGAGGCGTTTATCCCGCTGCTGGCCAGGCGCGCCGCCGCCCTGCCTGCCGCCCTCACGGGCCCGGTTGTCGATATGAACACCATCGCCCGCTGCAACGCGCTCATTGACGATGCGTTAGCGAAAGGCGCTCGCCTGCTGACCGGTGGTAAAGCCAACGATACCCATATGAGCCCGACCCTGCTGGACGGCGTGACCCGCGAGATGCGGCTGTGGCGTGAAGAGTCCTTCGGTCCGGTGAAAGCGATTATTCGCGTCCATAGCGAAGAGGAGGCGCTGGCGGTGGCCAACGACAGCGAGTACGGTCTTTCCGCTGCGGTCTACAGCCGCGACAGCGCCAGAGCGTGGAACGTAGCGCAACGTCTGCAAACCGGGATTTGCCATATCAATGGCCCAACGGTGCATGATGAGGCGCAAATGCCGTTTGGCGGCTGCAAAGCCTCCGGCTATGGCCGCTTTGGCGGCCGGGCCGGGATCGCGGAATTCACCGAGCTGCGCTGGATAACGATCCAGACCCAACCCCGCGAGCTTCCCTTCTGAGGCCCAGCGCCTCTTAACTATGGCTGGCGATAAGCTGCGCCAGCCCCTGCGGGTTTTCCCACGCCATCGAGTGTCCGGCATGGGGCACGATGCCGACCGGGATCCCTTGTGCCTGAACGAGGTCGCTATCCGCGTAAGGGAGCGACCGCTCTCCGACGATCAGCATTTTCTGGCAGCGCAGCTGGCATAGCTGGGTAAACCAGGGCGTGTCGCCTCCGCGTATCAGGCTGCTGGCGGCCCGCCAGACGGTCCAGGGGGCGCTGTTTTGTAAACAACCCGCCCACGGCGAGCGCTCCTCCGCCAGCAGCCTGGCATAGCCGTCAGCGACAAAGGTTGTCTCTGACTGCGCCGCAATGCGCCTGCTGTACTCGCCGCCGCCGGCGAACAGATTGGGTTCCGAGACCAGCAGCGTGGTCACCCGCTCGCCCAGTAGCCCCGCCGCTTCGATGGCGATGCTCCCTCCCATGCTATGCCCGAACAGCGCGAAGCGCTGCAGGCGCAGGTGGCTGAGGAACTGCTCCAAAACTAAAGCCTGCTCATGTATGTTGTAACTAAACAAGCGCGGTTTATCGCTATAGCCGAAGCCCGGCAGATCGATGAGTATTTTGCGCCGTTCGCGGAGCGCGGGATCGCTAGCAATGCGGGGATAATCGTAGGATGACGCGCAGCCAAGGCCGTGGATAAACACCACCGGAAGGCCATCTCCCGGGAAATCGTGCCAGCGCAGCGTGGCGCCAGCGACGGACGAATAAAAACCGTTCACCTGTATGCCTCCATGATAAGGTTACTGGTTTTTTATACAGTAACCTTATCCTTTGTGCTACCCTTTTCTGCCGTCTAGCGCCTGAGGGTTAAAACAGCGAGACGAGCAGCGCCATCGGGAAGCTGAACGGCCAGGTGGCGCCGATCAGCAGGGCCGCCAGCAGGCGGATCATCCGGCTCTCTTTGGTTAAAAACCAGCTAATCACGGCGCATATCACGCCCATAATGGCGTAAAACACCAACATTTTTTGATATAACGTCATTCTTACTTTTTCCTTCCCTGAGGGGCGTTCCATGGTGGGATGATTATCTGCCATGACGTCGTGATTCAGAGATACCTGTATAACAAAATCAGAAACGGGCTGAATATTCAGAATAAAGCCTGATTCGTCTTAATCTGATAGCGCAACCGCTGGCGCCGTACTATACCTTTAGGACTTCCTCATTAGGGTGGCGCTATGGATGTCTCCAGTAAAACCGTCGTTATGATTAATGTCTGCGCCGCGTTCGCGCTTATCAGCCTGCTGTCCGTAAGATTTGGCTGGTTTTAATCATTTAATTCAGCAACGAAACCTAAAAAAGCAGCCCCGAAGGCTGCTTTTTTACGCGCGAACAACAGAGTTGTTATCTTGCTGTCGGGCGGCGGGGGCTAACTGCGCGGCAGCTATTACCTTATTAAGACCGGGGTTATAGCTCGGCAGTACATTGACTTTTTCACTATCCCATTCGGCGGCGGCGCAGACGGCCTGCCCTACGCCCATCTTCTCACAGCTTTGGATTCGTTTCGCCGGGGCATTACCATAGCTCAGCGCCACAGCGCCGATAGCCAGCAGAATAAAAGCAAAAATTTTCACAGCGACATCAACGTCAAAACCTAATATGCCCTAAATGATCGCATGAGCGGCGGCGGAAAGTCAAACCCGGGGCGCGCTACCTGGCGGCATCCGGTATTTGCCTCTGCCTCAGGGCTATAAAATATTCAGAACAAATATCATGCGATAACCGTAAATATTAAAAGCTTATCTCTAGCCGTGAAATACTTTCTGTTCAGGGGAGTTAATTTCGCTAATAAGGAAAATATTTCGCCGTCGGCAAGGGGAAAAGGATCGCCGCCTTCGCCACAGGCGCAATATATCGCGCGGGCCGTCATCGTAAGAAGATAAATGGCGATGGCAAGCCGTTGTAACATAACCTCTTCATCTCCGTCATCACGGATAAGAGCCAGAAATAGCGCTAAATGACAACAAATATCATTTGCCTTCGCGTCAGATAATACTTACATTCATAACCATTGGTAATGCTTTAGCGCAGTTCGCGCTGTGAATTTCGAGGTGGATATGTCCGGAATCATCACGCTGGTCATCGCGCTAATCCTGCTGGTCGCGGCGGTGTATAATCTTATTTCCTACATTCGTGACCGGCGCAGCGCCAGCCTGCCCAGCAAAAAAACCAAGCGCTGAAAGTAGTTAAAGCGGTATTCTCGTTATCCCGGCGCGACTGGCCGGCTCATCTCTTCGCTCTTCTGCGAGCACAAAAAAGCCCCTGCCGACAGACAGGGGCCGCAATTCGGTCGCGAACCGCGATGTTGCCGCCCCACCCGCCGGGCGCTGTGCGCCCAGGGTGACTGGCGGACCCCATCCGGCGCTTATCTCCGGCACTCATGATGGCTTAGCTCTTGAAGGGGCATCAGAATAATCTCATATCCCCTGGGTTGAGTTTTGACAATTTTTGCCATTGTGACTATTAGCGGCCTAACACACCCATCGCGCAATAGTCGCCTGGCGCTGAATGGTCAATCCTTTAGCTATGCTTAACCATCACATGGCGGCCACGGTATAATCCTCAAGGCCATACATCGACATGTCCTTGCCGTAGCCTGACAGCTTCTGGCCACCGTGCGGCATTTCGCTGACCAGCATAAAGTGGGTATTGACCCAGGTGCAGCCGTACTGCAGCCTGGCGCTAAGACGATGGGCGCGACCGACATCTTTCGTCCATACCGAGGAGGCCAGACCATACTGAGAGTCATTCGCCCAGCTCAGGGCCTGCGCTTCATCGCTGAAAGGCGTCACGCTGACTACCGGACCAAACACTTCGCGCTGGACAATAGCGTCTTCCTGCCGGGCGCCGGCGAGCAGCGTCGGCTGGAAGTAATAGCCCGCGCCGTCAGCCCGACTGCCGCCGGTGACCACCTTAATGTGCGGCAGCGCCCTTGCGGCTTCCACCGCCGCGCTAACGCGCTCAAGATGGGCCAGCGAGCTCAGCGGACCCAGTTCGGTGGCAGCGTCCTCCGGCGCCCCCATTTTCAGGCTGGCCACCGCCGCCCCAAGTTTCTCCACCAGCTGGTCATAGATACCCTGCTGGGCGTAGATCCGGCAGGCGGCCGTGCAGTCCTGGCCGGCGTTGTAAAAACCGAAGGTCCGCACCCCATCCACCACCGCATCGATGTCCGCATCGTCAAAAACGATCACTGGCGCCTTACCGCCCAGCTCCATGTGGGTGCGTTTAATCGACGAGGCGGTATGGCCAATGATATGGGCTCCGGTGGCAATCGATCCGGTCAGGGAGACCATTCGCACTTTAACGTGGGCGGTCAAGGGGTCGCCCACCGTTTTACCGCGGCCAAACAGCACGTTGATAACCCCCTCCGGGAAGATATCTTTTGCCAGCTCCGCCAGCTTCAGCGCCGTCAGCGGGGTGATCTCCGAGGGTTTTATCACTACGCAGTTGCCCGCCGCCAGCGCCGGGGCCAGCTTCCAGGCCGCCATCATCAGCGGATAGTTCCACGGCGCGATGGAGGCCACCACGCCCACCGGATCGCGGCGGATCATTGAGGTATGCCCTTCGAGATACTCTCCGGCCGCCATCCCCGGCAGGCAGCGAGCGGCGCCGGCGAAGAAGCGGAAGACGTCGGCGATGGCCGGCATTTCATCATTAATCACGCAGTGCAGCGGCTTGCCGCAGTTCAGCGACTCCAGCTGCGCCAGGGTTTCAGCCTGCGCCGAGATGGCGTCCGCCAGCTTCAGGAGACATTCCGCACGCGTCTTCGGCGTCGTCTGACTCCAGGCATCGAATGCCCGGTCCGCCGCCTCAACGGCGGCATCGACCTGGGCCGCTGTCGCTTCGGCAATCTCCAGGATCACTTCGCCGGTTGCAGGGTTATATACCGGAACCTTCTCGCCTTCACCTGCCACTAACTTACCGTTTATCAATAGGTTGTGTTGCATAGCATTATCCTGTTTCATGGTTTTATTTCCCGTTTCCGGCGTCGTTATCGCCGTCGCGGGTGAGCCACCAGGCCCCTAAGATTGGTATCATCGTTACCAGCATCACCAACAGCGCGACAACGTTGGTGACGGGCACATCTCGCGGCCGCCCCAGCTGATTCAGCAACCACAGCGGCAAGGTGCGTTCATGCCCCGCGGTAAAAGTGGTAACGATAATTTCATCAAACGACAGAGCGAATGCCAGCATTCCCCCCGCCAGCAGCGCCGACCCCAGATTGGGCAGCACTACGTAACGAAAGGTCTGCCAACCGGTAGCGCCTAAATCCATCGAGGCTTCCACCATACTCCACGAAGTCCGGCGGAAGCGGGCGATGACGTTGTTAAACACCACCACCACGCAGAAGGTCGCGTGCCCCACCACGATCGTCAGCAGGCCAGGCTCAAGGCCGACCGCTTTGAACGCCGTCAGGAGTGCCAGGCCGGTAATGATCCCCGGCAGGGCGATAGGCAGCAGCAGCAGTAGCGACACCGCATTTTTGCCAAAAAAGGCGCTGCGCCACAGGGCTCCTGCAGCCAGCGTGCCAAGCACTAAGGCAATGGCGGTCGACAGGGCCGCGATCTTAAGTGACAGTGTCACTGCCTGCAGAATGTCGCTGCGCCCGGCCGCCTCGCTGAACCAGCGCAGCGTCAGCCCCTGCGGCGGAAAGCTAAAGGCTGCATCTTCCGTATTAAAAGCATAGATGGCGATAATCAGCAGCGGAAAGTGGAGGAATATCACCCCGCCCCAGGTCGCCAGTCGCAGATACCAGGGCGCGCGTTCAGAGTGCATCGAAGGCTCCCAGACGTTTCACGAACGCCAGATAGAGGGCAATCAAGACGATAGGCACCAGGGTAAACGCCGCCGCCATCGGCATATTGCCGATCGCCCCCTGCTGCGAGTAAACCATATTGCCGATAAAGTATCCCGGCGGGCCCACCAGCTGCGGCACGATAAAGTCGCCTAGCGTCAGCGAAAAGGTGAAGATCGACCCAGCGGCGATGCCGGGAATGGCCAGCGGCAGCACCACGTAGCGAAAGGTCTGCCGCGGGGCCGCGCCGAGATCGGCCGAGGCCTGTAGCAACGATCCCGGAATACGCTCCAGCGCCGCCTGCACCGGCAGGATCATAAACGGCAGCCAGATGTAGACGAACACCAGAAAGCGTCCAAGGCCGGAGGTGGACAAGGTATTGCCGCCGACCGCCGGGACGCTCAACAGCGCGTTCAGCGCCCCCTCCAGTCCAAGATGACCGAGGAACCACTGCGCCACGCCATCTTTCGCCAGCAGCAGCACCCACGCATAGGCTTTGACGATATAGCTGGCCCACATTGGCAGCATGACCGCGATATAAAAGAAGGCCTTCATTTTGCCGCTGGTGTAGCGCGCCATATACCAGGCCATCGGCAGCGCCAGCAGCGCGCTGGCCAGCGTGACGCACAGCGCCATCACCAGGGTCCGCACAATAATGTCGTAGTTGGCAGGGTTGAACAGCGCCCGCAGGTTAGCCAGCGTGAAGTCGCTGGTCACCGACATGGTGAAGTCGTCAAAGGTATAAATGCTCTGCCACAGCAGGGTCAGCAGCGATCCCAGATAGACGATGCCAAACCACATCAGCGGCCCGAGCAGCAGTAAAAACAGGGCCAGCGCCGGTCGGCGCCAGAAGATCCCCGATATGCGCCCGGTCTGCGCAGGAATTATTGCCATGGTCATCTCAGCCTCCGCTTTCCAGCGGGGTCATCGCCGAGCGCGACCATGACGCCTGTACTATTTGCCCGGTTCGCGGAACGCTGGCCGCCGCCGCGCCATCGATGTTGGCCTGGCTGACCAGCAGTTTGTCGCCATCCGCGAGGCGGAGCTCGATCCGCGTCGCCGCCCCCTGATACTGCACCGCCTGCACCACACCCTGCACCTGCACCTCGCCGCCGCCCTGCAGGCGAACATGCTCCGGACGCAGCGACCAGCTGCCCGCCATCCCGCACAATCGTCGGGCCGCCTCGGCTGCAAAAACGTTGGCGGTGCCGACAAAACCGGCCACAAACGCGGTCCTGGGATGCAGATAGAGATCCTGCAGGGCATCCACCTGCTCAATGCGCCCGTTGTTAAACACCGCCACGCGATCCGACATCGACAGCGCTTCGCTCTGGTCGTGGGTCACGAAGATGAAGGTGATCCCCAGCGACTGCTGCAGCTTTTTCAACTCCACCTGCATCTGCTCGCGTAGTTTCAAATCCAGAGCGCCCAGCGGCTCATCGAGCAGCAGCACCCGCGGCTGGTTCACCAGCGCCCGGGCAATCGCGACCCGCTGCCGCTGGCCGCCGGAGAGCTGGGAGGGCTTGCGATGATGAGCATAGCCAAGGGCCACCTTCTCCAGCGCCTCCTGGGCGCGGGCATGGCGCGCTTTCTTCGCCATGCCTTTGACCATCAGGCCGTACGCGACGTTGTCAAGGATCGACATGTGGGGAAATAGCGCGTAGTCCTGGAACACGGTATTCACATCCCGCTGCCAGGGCGGCAGTTCGCTGGCCGGCTGACCAAAGATATGGATGGTTCCGCCGGAGAGCTGCTCAAAACCGGCAATCAGCCGCAGGCAGGTGGTTTTACCCGAGCCGGACGGACCCAGCATCGAGAAAAATTCTCCATCGCGTATGCCAATGCTAACCCCATCCACCGCCCGCACATCGCCATACAGGCGCGATACATTCTGGAACTCGACCGCGTACGTCATTGTTTGCCTCCGATCCTTAGCGGCCGCCCATTATCGCAATATAGTCCTGAGTCCAGCGGCTATAGGGCACGTATTTCCCGCCTTCCGCAACCGGCGTTTTCCAGAAGTGAATGCGGTTAAACTGCTCATAGCCGTTGGTCTCACAGCCTTTATCACCGAGCAGCGCGCTGGCTTTACAGCCCTCAGGCACCACCGGCAGCGAACCGAACCAGGCCGCCACATCGCCCTGCACCTTCGGCGTGAGCGACCAGTTCATCCATTTATAGGCGCAGACCGGGTGCTTCGCCTCGCTGTGCAGCATGGTGGTATCCGCCCAGCCGGTTACCCCCTCCTTCGGGAACACGGTGGCGACCGGCTGGCCTTCCGCCTTCAGGCCGTTGGCTTGATAGGGCCACGAACTGGAGGCGGCTACCCCTTCGTTTTTGAAGTCGTTCATCTGTACGGTGGCGTCATGCCAGTAGCGATGGATCAGCGGTTGCTGGTCGCGCAGGACTTTCAGCACCGCGTTGTACTGGGTTTCGGTCAGTTGATAGGGGTCTTCGATCCCCAGCTGCGGCTGGGTGGCTTTGACAAACAGCGCGGCGTCGGCGATATAGATCGGGCCATCATAGGCCTGCACCCGCCCCTGGTTGGTTTTACCATCCGGTAGATCCTGCTTGACGAACACCACGCGCCAGCTGTCCGGCGGCGTCGGGAATACGCGGGTGTTGTACATCAGCAGGTTCGGCCCCCACTGATACGGCGTGCCATAGACTTTACCGCCGACGTTAAACCACGCCCCCTTCGCAATACGCGGATCAAGGGAGCCCCAGCCGGCAATCAGCGCCGTGTTGATCGGCTGCACGCGTTTGCCCATGATCAGGCGCAGCGAAGCATCACCCGAGGCGGTGACCAGATCGTAGCCGCCTTTGGCCATCAGACTGACCATCTCGTCAGAGGTGGCAGCGGTTTTGACATTAACCTGGCAACCGGTGTCCTTTTCGAACTGACTCACCCAGTCGTACTGTTTGTCGGTCTGCCCGCGTTCGATATATCCCGGCCAGGCAATAATATCGAGCCGCCCTTCCGGTTTATCCAGCGAGGTGAGCGGCTCTGCCGCCTGAACGGTCAAACAAGCCATACCCAGCACATAAAGGCTGCAACGGGCAATTTTTTTGCTCATCAGGTGTTACTCCTGTCACAAAGGAATTAGCGGCAGCCGTGCCGTAAAAATATCTCCTGAAATAAGGGTAGTCAGCGGATTAACGCCCCCAGGGGAATTTATTCAGGTTGTGACCCGGGACGCATTACGTAAAAATCGCCAACACAAGCAGGACTTTATGGATTATAGACAACGAGTTAGGGAATGAGGAGGGGTATGCATATTTCCTATGGTGAGCGCCGGTAAAATAATGACCGGCCTCGATAAAAATCCTCTTTCGCTTATTTTCGCAGAATGTTTATGATGAGAAAAATAAACGACAGGGTCAGGCAAGCTGTTCGCGAATAAGCTCCCCCAGGCGCTTCACCCCCTGCTCTTCGCGTTCCCCCCAGCCCCAGGCGGTATTAAAACGGAAAAACGAGGTCCAGCTGTCGGAGGTGGAGAACATTTTCCCTGGGGCAATGCTGATGTGCGACGCCAGCGCCCGGGCGCTAAGTGCGCTAGCGTCGGCCCCTTCCGGTAGTTCGATCCACAGAAAGTAGCCGCTGTCGCTGTGGTGGACGATGACCTCCGGCGGCAGATGGCGCAGCAGCGCCTGCCAGGCCTGCTGTTTACGCTCCGCCAGCTGACGACGTAGACGGCGCAGGTGGGCGTCATAGCGCTTGGTGGACAGGTAATCCACCAGGGCTAACTGCATCGGCGAACTGGTGGAAAGCGTACTCATCAGCTGGAGCTGCTGGATCCGCCGCGCCTGTTTGCCGGCCGCCACCCAGCCGATACGAAAGCCGGGTACCAGACATTTTGAGAACGAGCTGCAGTGCAGCGTCATCTCCTGGCGATCCCAGAACTTAGCCGGTAACGGCTTTTCGCGGCCAAAATAGAGCTCGCTGTAGACATCATCTTCGATCAACATCACGTTATAGCGCGCCAGCAGCGCCACCAGCGCCGCTTTTTTTTCAGCGCTGAGTGTGAAGCCGAGCGGATTCTGGCCGTTGGTCATCAGCCAGCAGGCCTTCACCGGATAGTTTTGCAGGGCCGCCTCCAGCGCCGTCAGATCAATGCCTTCCCTGACGTCAGTGGCCACCGACAATGCTTTCAAACGCAGCCTCTCCAGCGCCTGCAGGGCGCCGTAGAAGCAGGGGTTTTCCACCACCACCCAGTCTCCCGGCTCGGTCACCGCCTGCAGGCTGAGGTTAAGCGCCTCCAGCGCCCCGGCGGTGATGACGATCTCGTCCGGCGAGACGTTCATCCCCTGCAGGGCATAGCGACGGGCAATGGCATGCCGAAGTTCTGCATTGCCCGGCGGCAGATTCTCAATGACGCTCATGGCGGTGGCGGTTTTACTCACCTGCGCCAGCGAGCGGTTGAGCTGCTGCAGCGGGAAGAGACGCGGGTCCGGAAAGGCCGAGGCAAAGGGCAGCATCGACGCCTGGCGGCTGGCCTGGAGCACCTCAAAGATATAGGTATTGATATCGACGGCTTCATCGCGAGTGACCTGGGCAGGCGGCGCCGGCTGGCGGAGCTTCACCGGCTGGGGGGCAACATAATAACCCGACTGCGGACGGGCGACGATGCGCCCCTGGCTTTCCAGCAGCTGATAGGCATGGCTGACGGTCATAAAGCTCATGCCGCTGCTGATCACCTGCTCGCGCAGCGACGGCAGCCGATCGCCAGGCAACCAGACGCCAAGGGCGATCTGCTCGGTCAGTTGCTGCGCTAACTGTTGATACTTTTTCATTGCGGCCGTCCCCGTACGATAACGTCCCATTATCATATATCAGTTATAAAAAAATCATAGTTTCCTGTAACTGTTATATCTGCAGCGGCGGCCGCGTCGCCGTGATAGCACGGGATGGGTTTAAAATATCACCACCCAGAATAGCGAGATTAAAACAAACCAGAAGATAATCATTACGCCAAGCGTAATGCACAGACTCTGTAATCCTTTTTCAGACATTGGCATTCCCTTTTATTTATTCCCGAGCTCATACAGTACAAATTAGCCGCGGAGCCGACAATTTATTATTATTTAATTTACGATTAACCGGCTCAGCGTTTTTACTTATTCTCATACTAATGAGTGACAATAAATCATAGTAAAAATCCGTGGCGGATTTCGTAAGCCAAAATATGAGCTACGGCGGGTGGTAAGGATATATTATGCCGACCAGGTGACTACGCCATACCGGCGGCAGGGCCGCGTAGCCAGCCGTTAGCAATAATATGACAGACAGCGGAATAGACGCCTAATCACCTTCCGCAGGGATTAATCAAGGTTGCGCAAGGATATTTTCTCGCCTTGGCAACAGCTGAAAAATCATAACAGCGGCCAACTGTTATGATAAAAAATGGCGTGACTGCCTCTGCCCCTCAGTCGTCACTCCACCTAAAATTGCGCTGAATCAATTTTGTTGTGGAGTCCTGCATGTTCGGTCTTGATGCATTCCATCTGGCGCGAGTTCAATTCGCTTTTACGGTCTCATTTCATATTATCTTCCCCGCCATTACCATCGGACTGGCCAGCTATCTGGCGGTGCTCGAAGGCTTATGGCTAAAAACAAAAAATCCCGTCTGGCGCTCGCTGTACCATTTCTGGTCGAAGATTTTCGCCGTCAACTTCGGTATGGGGGTCGTTTCCGGGCTGGTGATGGCCTACCAGTTCGGCACCAACTGGAGCGGTTTCTCACAGTTTGCAGGCAGCATAACCGGCCCTCTGCTGACCTATGAAGTCCTGACGGCATTTTTTCTGGAAGCGGGCTTCCTCGGGGTGATGCTTTTCGGCTGGAACCGCGTTGGGCCGGGGCTGCACTTTTTCGCCACCTGCATGGTGGCGCTGGGTACTATCATCTCCACCTTCTGGATCCTCGCCTCTAACAGCTGGATGCAGACCCCGCAGGGGTTTGAGATCGTTGATGGCCAAGTCGTGCCCGTCGACTGGCTGGCGGTGATCTTTAATCCGTCGTTCCCCTACCGATTATTGCATATGACAGTAGCGGCGTTTCTCAGTAGCGCGCTGTTTGTCGGCGCCTCGGCGGCCTGGCATCTGCTGCGCGGCAATCAGTCGCCGGCGATCCGTAAGATGTTCTCGATGGCGCTATGGATGACGCTGCTGGTCGCCCCCGTCCAGGCGCTGATCGGCGATATGCATGGCCTGAATACCCTGCAGCACCAGCCGGCGAAAATCGCCGCCATTGAGGGGCACTGGGAAAATCCGCCGGGTGAGCCAACGCCGTTGCTGCTGTTTGGCTGGCCCGATATGGACCAGGAGCGCACCCGCTACGGGCTTGAGATACCGGCCCTGGGCAGTCTGATCCTCACCCACAGTCTTGATAAACAGGTGCCGGCGTTGAAAGAGTTCGCTCCTGAGGAGCGCCCGAATTCTACTGTGGTGTTCTGGTCATTTCGCCTGATGGCCGGGCTGGGCATGTTGATGCTGCTGCTGGGCGTGCTGGCCCTGTGGCTGCGTCGCGGCGACCGGCTATACCACTCGCGGCCGTTTCTGCGTTTTGCCCTGTGGATGGGGCCATCCGGCCTGATCGCTATTCTCGCCGGCTGGGTGACCACCGAGGTGGGCCGCCAACCCTGGGTGGTGTATGGCGTTCAGCGCACCGCCGATGCCGTTTCCGCTCATGGCGATCTGCATATGTCGGTCAGTTTATTGACCTTTATCGTAGTGTACAGCGCCGTCTTCGGCGTCGGCTACAGCTATATGCTGCGCCTGATCCGCAAGGGGCCGCAGGAGATGCTCCCGGCGACAACCGGTACGCCCGCCCGCTGTCCGCCGCCACTGAAGGTTATCTGCAGAAGGAGTCCCGCTAATGGGTATCGAATTATCGGTGATCTGGTTCGTGATTATCGTCTTTGCCACGCTGATGTACATCGTCATGGATGGCTTTGATCTGGGCATCGGCCTGCTGTTCAGCACGGTGCGGGGCGGCGGGGATCGCGACGTAATGGTCAACAGCGTCGCGCCGGTATGGTATGGGATGGCAATGAAACCTGGCTGGTGCTCGGCGGCGCCGGCCTGTTTGGCGCCTTTCCCCTCGCCTACGCGGTGATCATCGACGCCCTGTCGATCCCCCTGACCCTGATGCTGATCGGCCTGATTTTTCGCGGCGTCGCCTTTGAGTTTCGCTTCCAGGCTACGCCGTCGCACCGGCCATTCTGGGATCGCGCCTTTTTTGGCGGCTCCCTGCTGGCAACCTTCAGCCAGGGCGTGGTGGTCGGGTCGGTGATCAACGGTTTCACCGTCAGCGGTCGCGCCTTCAGCGGCGGCATGTTTGACTGGCTGACCCCGTTCAGCCTGTTCTGCGGACTCGGACTATGCGTGGCCTATGCGCTGCTCGGCGCCACCTGGCTGGTGATGAAAAGTGAAGGCGCGCTGCAGCAGAGAATGCGCAGCGCATCGCGGCAGTTGCTGAGTGCCCTGCTGGCGGTGTTTGCCGTCATCAGCCTGTGGACTCCGCTGGCGCACCCGGCGATTGCTGCCCGCTGGTTCAGCCTGCCGAATCTCTATTTCCTGCTGCCGGTGCCGCTGCTGGTGATCCTCGTTAGCGGCTGGCTGTGGCGCACGCTGCATCAGCGCGACCGCCATGTTTCGCCCTTCACGCTGACGCTGGGCCTGGTCTTTCTCGGCTTCAGCGGACTGGGGATCAGCATCTGGCCGCATATTATCCCGCCGGCCATCACGCTGTGGCAGGCTGCCGCTCCCCCGCAAAGCCAGGGCTTTATGCTGGTGGGCGCCCTGCTGATTATTCCGGTCATTCTTGGCTACACCTGCTGGAGCTATTACGTGTTCCGCGGCAAAGTTCAGCCTGGGGAGGGATATCACTGATGCGTACTGCCTGGCCTAAACGTCTGCTGTGGCTGATCGCGCTCTGGGGAGGCAGCGTACTGACGCTGGCCGCCATAAGCCTGCTGTTTCGCCTGCTGATGACCGCCGCAGGGCTAAAAGTCTGAGTGGGATGCAGAGAGGTCCGAAAAGGGACTTCTCCATCTTATCTTCACTTTTGCCTGATGAAATACGGCGATACATCTGAAGAAAGGATATTGCTATGAAGAAGTTAGCTTTACTCTCCGCCGTAATGACGCTGGGAATGTCGTCATGGGCTTTTGCTGCCGACAACCCGCCGCCGCCGCCGGAAAAAGGCGCGCAGCATCAGGGTAAACCGCCGGTGAAAAACGGCCAACACGAAGGTAAGCAAGCGCAATACAACAGCAAACAGCCACAACGAGACGGCAAACAGCCGCAGCACGACGGTAAACAGCCGCAGCACGACGGTAAACAGCCGCAGCACAACGGCAAGCAGCCGCCAAAAGGGAGCGAGCACAGCGGGAAACCGCTGCCGCCGAAAGCGTAACACTCTGGCCTGGCTTCCGCGTCAGGCCTTTTTTCATCCTTCGTCAGCCATCGTTGACAAACTCTTGCCGTTCTTTGAGATGCCCGAAAAAAAGCCTGCATTGCGCCTGACATAGTATGTCCACGCCATTGTTCCGTCGAGAAAAGGTATGTTAAAGAGAAGCATAAGCGCCCTGCTGTTGCTGTGCGCATTATTTTCCGGGCATCTGTTGGCCCATCGTCAGGGACACGAGTACTTTCCGGTGCAAAGTCTCGAACAGCAGCTGCTGCACGAAGCGGATAGCGATGAGCTTCGCAGCCAGCACGAGGAGGCCGCCGCAGACCTGCGCGAACATCACCGCTGGCAGGACGACCGTAAACCGCGGGCATCCTGCCAATAGCATCGACTCGAATCAGGCCCCTTTGCGCTTCGGCAGCGTCTTCATCAGATCGTCCGGGCTGACGGAGGCCACAATGCTGCCCGGGTGCGGCATTTTGAGGATATGGTTTTTGATCTTGCCGACCACGTGCATTTCGCACGGACGGCAGTCAAACTTCAGGGTCAGGACCTCATCGCCATGGATCAGCTGCATCGGCGTGGCTTTCCAGCTCTTGATGGAGCCTTTCGCCTGCTTCGGGCAGAGGTTGAAGGCGAACCGCAAACAATGCTTAGTGATCATCACCGGCACATCGCCCTTCTCTTCGTGCGCTTCATAGGCGGCGTCGATCAGCTGTACGCCATAGCGCTGGTAGAACGCCCGCGCCTTGTGGTTATAGACGTTGGCGAGGAAGGAGAGATGGGTCTCAGGGTAGACCGGCGGCGGTACGGAGACCGGCTTGCGGGTGCCGCGCTGCCAGGCGTTGAGGCGCGCTTCATCCAGCATCTCCGCAGTTTCCCGACGCAGCTG
Source organism: Klebsiella pneumoniae (assembly GCF_000742135.1). Classification (GTDB taxonomy): domain Bacteria; phylum Pseudomonadota; class Gammaproteobacteria; order Enterobacterales; family Enterobacteriaceae; genus Klebsiella; species Klebsiella pneumoniae. The sequence goes on from NZ_KN046818.1 coordinate 2,543,420, forward strand.
GTTGAGCAGGCTGTTGGGCACAAACAGCGGCGGCAGATTAACCTGCACCTCGCGCGCATAGTAAATGGTTTGCCCCAGTTTTGTGACACCGTCACGCAGGTTGGTCAGCGCTTTCTCCGCCTGGTTAGCTTCGGCGAACTCCCCGTCAAGGGTGTGGGTCACGCTGACGCCATCTTCACAGGTCATGGTGAGAACCAGCTGCTCCTGCCAGCCGCTCAACGTCACATCTACCGCGATGCGGCGTTCGCTGGAGGTCTTTAGCAGCGCCTGTTGCCAGTTATGATCGAGGTTGCGGTTGAGCGGCTGATGGGGGCGCACTTTATGCAGATCCGCTGGCATCTCGTTCGGCCATACCCGATAACGGTTTTCGCCGGTTTTTTCCACGGTATTAGCACGGAAGCCCACCACTTCGCGCTTAATCATCACGTTGAGACCATCGCCGTTGGTTAACGGTTCACTGACTTCAACGTCGAGATGGTCTTTGCCTACCTTCAGAACTTCACCCACCGGCAGGCCGATAAATTTCGGCGAATCAAAGGCGCCGATATCGCCTTTGCGGGCATTAACAAAGTAGTCAGTGCTGCCGCGGTGGAAGGTTTTATCCGTGGACGGGATAAAGAAATGCTCGGTGCGTCCAGCCGAGGCGCGCGCCAGGTCGCCGCGATCTTCAATAATGGCATCCAGCATTTGACGGTAGTGCGCAGTGATGTTTTTCACATAACTCATGTCTTTGTAACGGCCTTCAATTTTGAAGGAGCGTACGCCAGCGTCGATCAGCGCCGCCAGGTTGGCGGTCTGATCGTTATCCTTCATCGACAGGAGATGTTTCTCATAGGCCACCACCCGCCCCTGATCGTCCTTCAGGGTATACGGCAAGCGGCAAGCCTGCGAGCAGTCGCCGCGGTTGGCGCTGCGTCCGGTCTGGGCGTGCGAAATGTAACACTGCCCGGAATAGGCCACGCACAGCGCGCCATGGATAAAGAATTCGATAGTGGCGTCAGTGTGGTCGTAAATGGCTTTGATTTGACTGAGGTTCAGTTCGCGCGCCAGCACGATCTGACTGAAGCCGGCGTCGGAGAGAAACTTCGCTTTTTCCACACTGCGAATATCGCACTGGGTGCTGGCGTGCAGCTCAATCGGCGGCAGATCCAGCTCCATGATCCCCATATCCTGGACGATCAGCGCATCGACGCCTGCGTCGTAGAGATCGGTAATCAGCCGCTGCGCCGGCTCCAGTTCATCGTCATGCAGAATGGTGTTCAGCGTCACAAATACCTTTGCGCCAAAGCGATGAGCGAAAGGCACCAGCCCGGCGATATCGCTCAGACTGTTGCTGGCGTTGTGGCGGGCGCCAAAGCCAGGTCCACCGATGTAAACGGCATCGGCGCCGTGAAGGATCGCTTCGCGAGCGATACCGGCGTCGCGGGCAGGACTAAGAAGTTCAAGACGATGATTGTGCAGGCGCATACGCGTGTTGTTATCCAGTATAAGGGGGTCGAAATGGCGGCTATTGTAGTCAGAACCGGGCGCAGACGAAAACCTTTTCCGCCGTCGCTGGACGACGAATTTTCACTTTTCAACAAAGTATTGACGGAAAAGATATTTCCCTCAAATCACGGCGAAGAGTACTGTCATCACGTATTCCGGATTTTCCTCGTCACGTTGTGAGTGGTTATCATCAGTCATCTTGTCTGGCCGCGGGTTCGCTCGCGGTTTTTTCTTTTGGATAATGGATAAGAGAATGGAAATGGGCCGCCTGGGCGCCGCGGTTACGATACGCATGCGTCGCGTCGCCGGCGAAACGCCTACCCTCACCCGCTTGCAGCGAGTGCCACTCCCCTTGTAAGCACAAATCCAGCGTACCACTTATCACTACCACATGCTCAATCACCCCTTTCTCATGCGGCGTTGATTCGCTCAGCGCGCCGGGGGCAAGGGTTATCGAAAAATGGTCAAAGCGCAGCTCGGGATCCCACGGGAATACTGGCGTCACCACCATCGCCTGCTGCTGCGGATCAAACGCGGAGGGCGCGGCGCTGGCGTCCGGGACGATGAACGCCGAAAACGGTACGTTCAGCCCGGTGGCAATCTTCCACAGCGTCGCCACCGTTGGACTTGATTCATTCCGCTCAATCTGCCCGAGCATGGCTTTCGACACCCCGGTCTCTTCCGCCAGTCGCGACAGGCTCCAGCCTCGCTGCTGGCGCAGGGTTTTAAGCGTTGCCGCCAGATGTTGCGCAATATTCATCCTTCCTCCCGTTTTTACTGCGCAAAGTATACCGCCATTTGTCTGATTTTTTCAGGACGTTTAACGGCATCGTACGCCACTGGCGGCGAGTTTTTCTCCCAGGGTAGCTGCGCGAACCACCGCTTGTGCGTTATAACGCACAATGATACAGTGAATGGATGTTATAACGCACATGAGAATCATCGATGCGCTCGTTTAGTCTTCCGCTTCCCACTCTGTTCGCTGGCTTCGTCGCCGTGTTGGTGGGGTACGCCAGCTCCGCCGCCATCATCTGGCAGGCCGCCGCCGCGGCCGGCGCTACCCCCGGGCAGATCGCCGGCTGGATGACGGCTCTTGGCCTCGCCATGGGCATCAGTACTCTCGCGCTGAGCGCCTGGCGGAAAGTTCCTGTGCTCACCGCCTGGTCAACGCCGGGCGCTGCGCTGTTAGTTAGCGGCCTGCAGGGGGTGACCCTCGCCGAGGCCGTGGGGATCTTTATTTTCGCCAACGCGCTGATCGTTATCTGCGGCGCCACCGGCCTGTTTGCCCGGCTGATGAAGATCATTCCCCATTCGCTGGCCGCCGCGATGCTGGCTGGGATCCTGCTACGGTTTGGTTTGCAGGCCTTCGCCGGCTTACAGGATCATCTGCCGCTGTGCGGCGGGATGCTCGCCGCCTGGCTGCTGTGTAAAGCGCTGTGGCCCCGCTTCGCCGTGGTGGCCGCGCTGGTGATTGGAGCGCTGATTGCGGCGGCGTCCGGGGACGTGGCTAGCGCCGCCGTGCCGCTGGCATTTGTGACGCCGGAATGGGTCGCCCCGCAGTTTACTCCGGCGCTTTTGCTCAGCGTCGGTCTGCCGTTCTTCCTCGTCACCATGGCCTCGCAGAACGCTCCAGGGTTCGCCACCCTGCAGGCATCAGGCTATACCGTACCGGTCTCCGCACTGATCGTCGTTTGCGGGGGGTTGGCACTACTGCTGGCGCCGTTTGGGGTTTATTCCATCTGCATCGCGGCGATCACCGCCGCCATATGCCAGAGCCCGGAGGCGCACCCGGATCCGAACCAGCGCTGGCTGGCGGCCATAGCCGCGGGCGGTTTTTATCTGCTGGCCGGTCTGTTCGGCGGGTCAATCACCGCCCTGATGTCGGCCCTGCCGCCGGCGTGGGTCCAGATGCTGGCGGGTCTGGCGCTGCTCGGCACCATCGGCGGGAGTCTGTTTCAGGCAGTGCATCAGGCCAGTGAGCGCGATGCGGCAGTGCTAACCTTCCTGGTCACCGCCAGCGGGGTGACGCTGGCGGGAATTGGCTCCGCCTTCTGGGGCGTGGTGCTCGGCGGGGTGAGTTACGGCGTGCTATCCGCGCTGCGCCGCCCGTAGCTGGGAGGGCGTCAGGCCGGTGGCGGCTTTGACCCGATGGCTGAAATGGCTGGGGGAGCTAAAACCACAGGCCAGCGCTATCTCGGTTAACGGCAGCGCGCTATGGCAGATCAGGTTTTGCGCCTTCGCCATTCGCTGCTGCATGACGTACTGATGCGGAGCCATATTTAGCGACTGACGAAACATACGAGCAAAATGAAACTCACTCAGACCCGCCTGCTGCGCCAGGTCGGCCAGGGTCAAGGGCTGATCGAGATGAGCATCGATCCAGGCCAGTACGTGACGCTTTACGCCTGGCGCCAGCCCGCCGGTGACCGTCGGCAAACGCCACTGCACGGTGGAATAGGGCTGGATCAGATGGGTAAGCAGTAAGCTGCTGGCGGCGCTGAGGGTCAGCTGGTTCGCCGGCTGCCGCCAGTCGTTAGCCAGCAAAAACTGACGATACACTGCGGTGATTTTATCATCGCTGGCGAAGGTCTTTTCCTGCAGGGTGAAGTTCGCCGGGCTGCGGTCCCACACCTCCTCGCCGACGCGACGCAGGTGCGCATCGGTACAGTAAAGATGCACAAACGACAGATCGCCGCGGATATCCCATACGCTTTCATCGCCTTTCGGCATCAGACAAAAACGATCCGGGCCGCCGCCATTTTTCCAGCCGTGCGGCGTCTTTTGATAGCTTTCGTAGCCATCAGCCACGTACAGACTTAAAGTATGATGGTCGCTGCGCACCGTCACGGTATCGCAATTGTTATACCAGGCGGCCAGTTGAATACCGGAATTCAGCTCCACGGTTCCCTTCAGCACCGCGTTCTGTCGCCGTAATGTTTCAAATGTCCCGTAACCCATCGTCTTCACACATTGTCTGTAAAAGCCCTAGTCTAGGGAGACTACGGCGCGGTTTCCAGTCCTCACCGCCAGCGGATAGCAAATAAGCGCAAGAATTTGCAAGCCGACAACAAACCGGTGAAAGCCGCAGCAGGCGGCAGCCGGCATACTCCTCCCATCAACAGGTAGAGGAGAACCAGGGTGAACGCATTACTCTATGCACTCGTTGTCGTGATCTGGGGTACAACGTGGATCGCGATTTTTTTACAACAGGGACCGGTGGCCGCGCCGGTATCGATTTTCTGGCGTTTCGCCGTAGCTAGCGTCACGATGCTGGCGATTCTGCTCGTCACACGACGCCTGCGGCCGCTGGGCGCGAAAGATCATCTCTGCTGCCTGCTGCAGGGCTGCTGCGTCTTCTGCTTTAATTTCTGGTGTTTTTATACCGCCGCCGCCTGGATCAATACCGGTCTGGAATCGGTGATCTTTTCGATGGCGGTACTGTTTAACGCCATCAACAGCTTTCTCTTTTTTCGCCAGCAGCCGCCGGGCCGCTTCTGGGCCGCCGCCGCGCTGGGTCTCGCCGGTATCGTCATCCTGTTCTGGGACGACCTGCTGGCCAACGGACTGAACGCCTCGCTGCTGTGGGGGATCGGGCTGAGCGCCCTGGGCACCTACGGTTTTTCGCTCGGCAATATGTTCAGTATTCGCCACCAGCGCCGCGGGCTGGAAACGCTGACCACCAACAGCTGGGCGATGCTCTACGGCACGCTGGTGATGGGGGCGATCGCTCTGCTGCGCGGCGATAACTTTATGCCAGAATGGACCGTCAGCTATCTGGGCGCCCTGCTTTACCTGGCGCTGTTCGGCTCGGTCATCGCCTTTGGCGCCTATTTCACTCTCGTGGGGCGCATCGGCGCCAGCAAAGCCGCCTACAGTACGCTGCTGTTTCCGCTGGTCGCCTTATCCATTTCCACCGTCTATGAAGGGTATGTCTGGCACAGCAGCGCCGTGATCGGGCTGGCGCTGATCCTGCTGGGTAACCTGGTGATGTTTGCCAAACCGGAACAGCTATTGCTGCGCCGAAGGCTGGCCTGAGGAGGCTGAAGAAAACCAGCGCCGTCGTCAGACGGCGCTGGCACGATTAACGCTGAGAGGGATCGAATTTAACGGCGTCGACCGCCATATCATCGATAACCTGCTTCAGGGTATCGACGGTCAGCGGTGTATTCTCATTCGCCAGGGTTTTGCCTTCCCCTTTACGTACGACCTTGATGACCGGCTTATTGGTGCTGGCGTCAATGACCTCCGCCTCAAAGTACAGATCGGTGTCCATGGTACGATGGCCGGTGGCGGCCTGGGTGCCGGCGACAATCATAGCGACCGGGATCACTTCATAGAACTGCAGCCCCTCTTTGCTGGAGTCCACCCCGGTGATCGCCCCGCGGAAGATGAGGCTGCGCTTGCCGGCGGTAGTGGCCAGCGGTTTACGCTCGGAAATAGCCTGTTTCAGCTCTTTGTTGGTGTAGTTAAGAATATCCTGCAGCGCCTTCTCCCCTACCTGGGTGGTCGGCTTCGGTACCGGATAGTAGGTCACCGGGTGATAAACGATATTGTCATAGTTGGCCGGATTGAAGTTCGGATCGATCCAGCGCAGCTCCGGCTTGCCGGAGGCAGAGGTCGTTTCTTTCAAACTGGAATAATCTTTTAAGAAGCCCGAATACTGATCCGGTTGCGCCACTTTCGCCGCGCAGCCGGTCAACGCCAATATTCCCGCCAGAGCGGCGACTTTCAGTAAAACGCGAGTACGCATAGAGAGATCCCTGTAAATGCAGTTTTTTTTCGGCAGACGTTATAGCAAATAGGACCCACTAGTTTTGTGACAAAAAAAGGGCTTCGTCAAGGAAGATTTATAAATATTGATGGCCTGAACATTACTTTAATAAATAATCACTTAAAAGGGGTATCGCGCGGTTTTCCAGGCTCATTTTCGCCGCAACGGGTCTCTGTCTTGCCCAGGCTCTGGCGGGGAATGCGGCGCGGGCCATGCTCAGCTTCCCACGCCGCGGCGAATCAGGCAGGCTTGCGCGCCAACAGGGTGGCGAAGCGCAATTTGATGCGATTGCCGTTGGCGTCGGTGCGATGCAGCTCGCCGACGTCCTCATTGTATTTCAGCAGCTCCCAGCCCTGGTAATAATCACGAAGCTCATCAGGTTTAAAGGCAAACGGGAAGCCGACGGTGCAGGGATAGTCTTCGGTATCCATCGCCGCCACAATCAGGTTATAGCCGCCGGCGGCGGTGCAGCGCTGCATATTGGCGATCAGGCCCGGGATGGTGTCAGGCTCGAGGAACATCATCACTACGGTGGAGAGGATCAGGTCATACTCGCCGTCAAAGCTCAGGCTGTTGAGGTCTTTCACCGCCGTTTGCAGATTATCCAGTCGCTCGGCGGCGCGAATACTTTCCAGATTGTTGACGCTCATCGGATTTTTATCCCACGCCGTCACCGCGAAGCCGTTCGCCGCCAGATAAAGGCTGTTACGCCCGTTGCCGCAGCCCAGATCCAGCGCCCGCCCCGGCGGCACAATCGTCGCGGCATGCAGCACCTCGGAATGGGTGCGGGTCAGGCTGTATTTTTGACTAAAATAATCCGCGTCACGCTTTGTCATGATCCTTCCTTCTTATTCAGGAGTGTTTCCCGGTCGACCTGGAGCAACAGTTTCCCGCTGACCAACAGCAACGCTGTACGCAGCAGCAGCAGGCCGACAACCAGATTGCTAAAAATAAATAGCGGCATCGCCAGATGATGAAAAAAGCCGTCTCCCCTGGCCTGGCCGAGATGCAGACCGGTGGTGGCCAGCGCGGAAATGCCGAACGAAAAGCTCCAGAAAGAAGCATTGAACGGCTGACGAAGATACCAGGGCATCAGACGGAGCATAAACAGCAGCTGCAGCAGGCCGTAACCAAACAGCAGCTTAGCGAAGGTATCGGCCTCCCCGCCGTTGACGCTGAGCCAGGCGCTGCAGGCCACCAGCGCAGGCGCCAGCTGGATCCCCAGCGAGGTGCGCAGCGGCGTCGGCAGCTCGCCTGCGCTGCGCAGACGCTGGAGGATCGCCGGCTCGAGGCTCAGCCAGGAGAAGACCCCGGCGCCGAGGAACACCAGTCCGGCATCGGAAAATCCCAGCGCGCCGCAGGCCATCGCGCTGATAAAATTATTGGCTACTGTCGGCAGATACAACCCCGGCGTGGTGGCCTCGCGAGGATGGTTCCCCCGCCATAGCCCACCGCTTTGCCAGGCGGCATAGGCGAGCTGCAGCGCCACGCCCGGCACAAACAGCCCGATCGCCAGCGGCCTGCACCAGGGAGCCAAACCAATCGCCACCAACAGCGTGGTGGCCGGAAACAGGCTGACGAAGCTGCTGCTCACCGGATGACGCATCTCCCGCAGCACGCTCGCCGGAAAGCGGATCGCCCGGCTGATAAACGCCATGCTGAGCAGGACCCACATCGCCATCGCCAGCGTCACCAGCCCATCACCAATGCTGCGGCTGACCGGCCAGAGGGTGCTGGCGTAACGCCAGGCGAAGCCCATTCCGATAGTGCCGAGCACCATGCCAAAATAACCCGCCGGCAGGTTTAGCACCTGCCGCGGCGTTTGCGTTTTATTCATTTTATTGATGATATCAATTTAATTTGAAGTTGCATTCTAAAGGAACCTTATCCCGCGCGCTATGGCGATCTTTGCTATGTTTATGTTAACCATAAGTAATAAGGATCGGCCATGCGTAAATACCGTCTCAGCGAACAGACCCGGCAGTATTGTTATGAGGAAGAGCATGGCAAACAAAGCGTCACCCTGCGCCAGATCGTGGCGCTTATTGATTTCGCTGACGTTAAAGCGGGCAGCGAAGGCGGCTGGGTGGATGAGGAATGCGCTCTCAGCCAGCAGGGGGAGTGCTGGATCTACGATGTCAACAGCGTGGTCTTCGCCGGGGCGCGCATCCGCGACGACGCCCGCTTAACCGGGTTCTGCGTGGTCAGCCATGAGGCCACCATCGGCGGACGGGCCTGCATTCACACCTCGCAGATCAGCCATCACGCGCAGATCAGTGACAACGTCACGGTTACGCAGAGCCAGGTGCGCGGTTATTGTCGCCTTGCCGACGAGGCGCGTCTTCTCCCCCACTGCCAGGTGATTGCCGCGCGCGGGTTAACCGCCGATCGCGACAAAGTCCTGCAGATCTATCAGCGAGCCACCGTCAGCGCCTCGCGCATTCTCCACCAGGCGCAAATCTACGGCGATGCCTTCGTTGAGCATGCGTTTGTCGAACATCGGGCGGAAGTGTTTGACCAGGCAAGACTTGAAGGGAACGAAGAAAACGACGTCTGGGTGTGCGATAACGCCCGGGTATACGGGAACGCGCGCCTGATCGCCGGTCGCGGAGAGGATGCCATTCCCACCGTACGCTACAGTTCGCAGGTGGCAGAGAATGCGGTGATTGAAGGCAACTGCCTGCTGAAGCATCGGGCGATGGTCGGCGGCGAGGCGCAGCTGCGAGGTGGTCCGATTCTGCTCGACGACGATGTGCTGATCCAGGGGCGGACAGTCATCATCGGCGATGTGATCGTTGAGCACCAGGTCTCCATCAATGACGAGGTGCAGATTGCCGCACAGGAGGGAGAGGCCATTCATCTGCGCGGCCCGAAAACGCTTGACGGCCAGCAGCACATCACCCGCACGCCGCTGTTAGGCGCGCTTTAATGCCTCATCGCGGTCAATAATGCGGGCGTAGATATTCTGATCGTCATAGCTACCGTTCAGATACTCGGCTTGTCGGAGACAGCCTTCCAGAACAAACCCGTTGCGCAACGCTACCTGGTTGCTGCGGGTGTTCGCCACCCGGCATTTGATCACAAACCGGCGCACCAGCCCGCTGGCGGCATAATGGCGGATAAAGGCCTGTAATGAACGGGAAAGCAGCCCTTGCCCCTGGTGCTCTTCATCGATCCAGTAGCCAATATAGGCCGTTTTATTCTGCGGCTCGATCTGATTGAACGACAGGACCCCGACTAGCTGCTTATCGAGAAACAGCAAAAACATTTTGGCGTAATCCCGCTGATGCAGCATCACGTTGCCCTGCACATGGCGGCGGGTCTCGTCTTCGCTGCGCACCTCGGCGGGCCAACTGAGCGACTGCTGTAGCCAGCGCTGGTTTTTGACCACCAGCTGGTGCAGGTCGCTAACGTAGCGCTCATCAATGGCGATTAGCGTCAGCGCGTCGGTTACCGGGATCGACTCAGGTACTGCTGGGATATCTGCGGTCATAGCGCTCTCTTCTGGCCCGCAGGGACTGCCTGCGGGCGTCGGGTGACTCAGGGTTATTTCATGATCCGATCGTCAACGTAGTTTCGTTTATCTGCTGCCGGCGGGAAATACTGATAGAGCCAGGTTTCGCTGATGGCTTCTCCCTGACAGCGCAGGAACAGACGCATCTCCACCGGGTCGGTTGAGTCGGTGGTCGGATACCAGTCGAAAAGGATCCGGTAGCCATCGAACGGCTCGACGTAGAGGATCTCAATCTGCTTCGCTTCCCCGCTGGAGAGGGTGATCACCGGTTCAATACCGCGCGGCGCGGCCGCCTTCAAATCGCCGCCGACAAAGTCGATGGCAAAACGACGCGCCCACTTATCCGGGTAGTGTTCACCCGGCGCCCATCCCTCGGGGAAGCCCCCCATCCCGGTGCGGGTGGCCAGAACGCGCGCCAGCGGAGTGCTCACCGGCGGCTGCGCGCTCCAGTAAAGACGGTAGCGGAAGTCCAGTTCGTCGCCCGCTTTCACCGCCTTTTCCGGCTGCCAGAAGCAGACGATATTATCCAGCGTTTCGCCGGTAGTTGGGATCTCCATCAGGCTGACCGCCCCTTTGCCCCACTGGTTACGCGGCTCAACCCACAGGCTGGGACGCTTGTTATACCAGCCCATCACATCCTGGTAGTGGGAGAAATCACGGTCCAGCTGCAACAGACCAAAGCCGCGCGGGTTCTTGTCCTGGAAGGCATTGAACTGCAGCTTCTGCGGGTTATTCAGCGGCCGGCAGACCCATTCCCCGTTGCCCAACCACATTGACAGCCGATCGGAGTCGTGGATTTGCGGATGGATGGTGTCGCACATCCGCCGCTCATTATTGCCGCAGCTGAACATACTGGTCATCGGCGCGATACCCAGCTGTTTGATATCCTTGCGGGCGTAAAGGTGGTTTTCCACGTCCATGATAACCTGGGTATCCTGGCAGTGGATGGTGAACTTGTAGGCGCCAGTGATGCTCGGGCTGTCCAGCAGCGCGTAAACGGTAAACACCGTGGCGTCCCCTTTGACCGTTTCGAACCAGAACGACGTAAAGTCGGGAAACTCTTCCGGGGTATCGGTAAAGGTATCCACCGCCAGACCGCGGGCCGACAAGCCATACTGATAGGTGCTGTCTACCGCGCGGAAGTAGCTGGCGCCGAGGAACGCCACGATATCGCGGCGCGCCAGCTCCGGCGCTTTAAACACCCGGAACCCGGCGAAGCCGAGGTCAGACTGTCCTTCCAGCTGACGGGTATCCACACCGGCGTCATTGTACTTAAACAGCTCCGGACGGAAGTGGATCTCGCGCGCCTGCTGGGTGCTGGCGTCTAAAGAGAACATCCGCACGCGGCGACGGAACCCCATCCCGACGTGGAAAAACTGGATGTCCAGCTTACGCTCTTCAATATTGTTCCACAGCGAGTGGTTGGCATCGTACTGGATGCTGTTATAGGCCTGCGGGGTGAGATTGGCGAGCGTCGGCGGCAGATCGCGCGGGGCGCCGCCCCATGGCTGGCGCGCCAGATCGTGAGCCATCGCCTGCAGAACAGCATAATCAAAACGACGCGTTTGCCCGTCGGCAATGCCCGCGTCTTCGGCAAAAGCGGCCTGACTGAATAAGGAAGCGACTCCTGACGTTCCGCATACGGCGGCAACAGCCATGGAAGATTTAAGAAAACGTCTGCGGTTCATGCCTGAGAAAGCGTCCTTCTGCACGGGTGAATTGATTCGCAACGCGTCATCACGCTGCGTGATAATTTCCGCCCACTCTAAACAAAAACGATTAATAATCCAATTGTTGCCAGCAGAAAAAAGGTAAAAAAGCCCTGTCCAGAGGAACAGCCTGTTTTTTTCATTTCCTCTGACGTGTAGCCTGGGCATACACGCTGCCTGCCGCTTTTTACCCCTGACTATTCAAGGGAAATCTATTCTCCAGTGCTGAATATTCACCCCATGTATCGCTCCTCGCCGCGCGCGTTTTTTCGGCACGATTCGCGCAAATTTCCATCGCGCCTGGTGCTAACTTTTCCCCGATAACCGCTATCTTTCTTCACGTTAGCGGCCAACAGGGGAGAGCCGTTCGGGCTGTCCCGCCACGCTCTCCAGGGAATTCATTCAGGAGTCATGCCATGCAAGTGAAAGCAGCCGTCACGCTGGGCTACCAGCAGCCTTTTGTCATCAAAGACGTCGAGGTCGCCCCGCCGGGGAAGGACGAGATATTAGTGAAAATTGTCGCCACCGGCGTCTGCCATACCGACGCCGTGATGCGCGACAACCCCGGGGTGGTGCCTATGCCGGCGATCCTCGGCCATGAAGGCGCCGGGATCGTTGCCAGCGTCGGCGAGGCGGTTAGCGGCATCAGAGTAGGAGACCACGTGGTGCTCAGCTACGCCGCCTGCCACCACTGCGAAAATTGTTTAAGCAACCACCCTTCGGCTTGCGAAGATTTTAATACGCTTAATTTTGGCGGCCGACGCGAGGATGGCACCACCCCCTACCGGCTGGGAGACCAGGATCTGTCCCTGTTCTTTGGCCAGTCGTCTTTCAGCCAGTATGTGGTCACCCGCGCCAGCAACGCGGTCGTGGTCGACCCGGAGGTTGATCTCACCCTGCTCGGCCCGCTGGGCTGCGGTATCCAGACCGGTAGCGGGACGGTGCTCAACCGCCTGAAACCGGTGGTCGGCGAATCGCTGGTGGTGTTTGGCTGCGGCGCGGTGGGGCTCAGCGCCATCATGGCAGCGAAATTAACCGGCTGTTCACAGATTATCGCGGTGGATATCCATGCCAGCCGCCTCGCCCTGGCGGGCGAACTGGGCGCCACCCATCAGATCAACGGCAAGGAACAGGATGCCGTCGCCGTGATTAAACAAATCACCGGTAAAGGCGCCCACTACGCGGTGGAAACGACCGGCGTCTCCGCTATCGTTCTGCAGGCCGTACACGCGGTGAAACCGCTGGGAACGGTGGCGATTGTAGGCTTTACCGGAGATATCACCCTTAACGTGCAGAACGACCTGATGGCGGAGGGAAAATCGCTGGTCGGGGTGATTGAAGGCGACGCCGTGCCGGCGCTGTTTATTCCGCTGTTGGTGCAACTCTATAAACAGGGAAAATTCCCTATCGATAAGCTTATCGCCCGCTATCCGTTGGCCGATATCAACCAGGCCTTCGCCGATTCGGCGTCCGGCAAGGTGATCAAGCCGGTGGTGGTCATGTGAGATAACGTCGCCACCGGTCGGTGGCGACAGTTGCGCATTATGGGATTTATTCCAGCGTCACGTGATGCTTCATCACCCGGCGAAACAGCGCCAGTCTGGCGCGCATAAAGCGGTTCTCCACTTTAAACCCGGCGCGCTTATGCAAGCCAATGCGCAACAGGCGATCCCGCCCGCGCAGGCACGCCGGCCAGCGCACCGCGCCGGAAAGCGTCTGCTCGCCGCTGGCGAGGCGGGCAAACTGCGTCCAGTAGTCAGCGACCTGAGCGGCGAAGGCCAGATCCGCTTCGCTGGCGTACTGCCGCACCGGGTCGGTCAACCGCAGGTTATCAAACACGTAGGGCACCTCGTTGCCATGCCAGGCCCCATGCGGGTAGGCGTCATGCTCCGCTTCCGCGACATAATCAAACCAGTAGCGCCAGCACGGCTGACCCACGCGCTGTTGCGCCTGCATCACTACATAACCAAGGGTGGTGAAGGCCATGTCGCGGCATACTTCCCGCCCCAGCGCTTCATCGCCCTTCACGCCGGGATAGAGGAGTTTGATCAGCCCCAGCCCCAGACGGCGCTCTCGGCGCAGCTTCTGGATCTGCCCGGCAATATCGACGCCGAACACGGCCATCACGCTGGCTTCATCGCTATTGGAGCCGATCATCACCGGTATCGGATGCTGGCGGCCGGCAAAGAAGGTCTCCAGCATCTGCTGCGGCAGCACCGCGTCTCCGGCAATAGGCGCTGGCCCGGTATTCAGCGGCGCGGTGAGCGACCAGAAGGCCTCCGCGGGGATCGCCCGCAATTCCTCAGCGCTGGCTTGCGGTAAGGCGAAGTGTTCCGCCAGCAGGCGCCCTTTGTCCAGCGCTTTTTCCCGCGGCAGATCGGGTAGCGTATACCCGCTCTGAATAATCGCTTTATGAAACAGCCCTTTCGCTTTCGGGGAGGCCATTAGCGACAGCACGCTGCGCGCCCCGGCGGATTCGCCAAACAGCGTGACGTTGGCGGCATCCCCGCCGAAGGCGTGGATATTCTCCTGAACCCACTGCAGAGCGGCAATCTGATCGAGCAACGCGAAATTATAGAGACGTTCGCCCGCCTCTTCTTCCAGCGCCGGATGGGCGAAAAAACCGAGATGGCCCAGCCGGTAGTTAACTGTCACCACCACCACGTCGCGGCTGGCAAGCGCTTTGCCATCGTAAGGCGGCAGGCTGCCGGCGCCGATGGTAAACCCGCCGCCGTGCAGCCAGACCATCACCGGCAGCGGCTGCGGCTGCGCTGCGCTGGCCGGGGCCCAGACGTTGAGATATAAGCAGTCTTCGCTGAAGGCGCCAGGATCGCCGCCGCCGAGCTCGCGGCAGTAGTCAATGTCCTGCCAGCTGGCGGCGGAAAAGGTCTCGGCTGGACGTACCCCCTGCCAGCGGGCGGCTGGCTGCGGCGCGCGCCAGCGCAGCGGGCCCACGGGCGGCGCGGCGTACGGAATGCCGCGCCAGATATGAATCCCCTGTTCTGCGCTCCCGGCCAGCGTTCCCTGACGGGTTTTCGCCAACGGTTTCGACGGATGTTGCATAACCTGCTCCCTGTAAGGCTGATGCCAGCAGGGTACTGATTTTACAGCAGACCGCAACGTCGTTTGCTGCGCTCCTCCGCCTGTCGGTATAGTTCAAACTCATCCTGCACCGGGCAGCCCAGAGCTGCCTCAAACGCCTCGCGACTGGCGTTCCCGTGGCTGCGCGCCTGGGTTTCGTTGCCCAGATTGGACTGAAAAATGCCCGCCGCGCTGACCGGTAAAAAATCTTCATAAATAATCGGCTGGGCGACCACCCACCCGCGCTCAATCAGCGGCTGCGGATCGTCGCCCGGGCGAAACGCCTGGCGATGTGCCTCACCCGTGGGCGTCAGGCGGTAGCGAAACCAGGCCAGCCCCTGCTGACGGAGCAGAAATTCGCTGTCGGGAAATTCGCTAAACACCTCCTGTAGATGCTGCTGGTGGCTGAGATTGTCTTTCCCGGTTCCTGCCGCCTGCAGCAGCCGATCGTACAGCGCGCGCCCTTTCGGCGTCAGCGCCACGCCCCGCTGCTCAATTTCGCCAAAGCGGGCGCTATGGGTGCCTCGGTGTTCTCCGGCGAACATCACCGGCTCCTCAAGCGCCTTAAAGCTGGTCTGCCGCAGGAGGATCGGGACCTCCCGGCGCGGTGGCCCTTCAATCAACGCTTTGGGTTCAATACCGCACTCCGGCATCAGGGACTGGACGCGGTCAATATCCAGCGTCCGCGGCGTGAGATGGTTGATATGACACCCCGGGAAACAGACCACATCGGCAATCAGGCGGTGCTCGCGATGCAGAGCATGGTAAGTCTCCTCATCGACGGTGGCTTGCCGGTGCCAGCGGAACGTCTCCAGCGCCTCCTGGACAAACTCGCGCGCGTCGGCAGAGGTGAATTCGCCCTCTGCTTCATACTGCGCAATCAGCGCCAGGCAGCGGGGGGTGAAGATTTTGCGCCGCGCGAGGATCGCCTCGGCCCGCTCGCGCAGGGCGCGATTTTCAATCAGCTCCAGGCGCAGCAGCGAGGTGAAAATCCGAAATGGATTGCGCGCCAGCGCGGCATCGTCGATGGGACGAAACGCCGTGGAGTGGACCGGCACGCCGGCCTGCGAGAGATCGTAATAGCTAACGGGATACATTCCCATGATGGCAAACATGCGACGGAGCGTCGCCAGTTCTTCCGCTGTGCCCACGCGAATCGCGCCGTGGCGCTCCACGTTTAAGCGCGCCAGCTCGTCAGCGTTAGCGAGCTGTTCATGCAGCTGCGGATTATTTTCCAGTACCGCCAGGTTGACGTCAGCCACCAGATCCAGCAGCGTTCCGTACTGCGGAACTTCCTGCTGGTACATGGCCGACATGGCCTGCGAAAAGTGCTCCCGAATCTCATCAGCCGTGATGGTGTTCGCCATGATGTGTTACCTCCAGTGAATACTTCCTGGAGTGTAGGAAAGCTGCCTCGCGGCGGGGGGAAGAATTTACAAACTGTGATGGCGATAACCTGCCGCCGGCCCAGGTCATTGCGCAAAACATAACCCATAGTTATGAAAAACACCCGGTAATTTCACTTTAAATTAACAATGCATTTACACACACTGCTTCTGGCGACATTACAACAATATGCCCCTCTACCGTCTACACGGAGTACCCTATGAACGACAAATGGTCCCCACGTGAGGTTGTCCATCGCGATTACAGTAGCCACCCGCCCGCTTACGCGCCGGGCTATAAAACCAGCGTCCTGCGCTCGCCAAAAAACGCCCTCATCTCTCTGCAGAACTCGCTGTCAGAGATCACCGGCCCGGTATTTAGCCGCGACGACCTCGGCCCTCTGGATAATGACCTAATCCTGAACTATGCCAAAGAAGGCCTGCCGATCGGCGAGCGGATCATCGTCCACGGTTACGTGCGCGATGGATTCGGCCGACCGATGAAAAATACGCTGGTGGAAGTCTGGCAAGCCAATGCTGGCGGTCGCTACCGGCATAAAAAAGATCAGTATCTGGCGCCGATTGACCCGAACTTTGGCGGCTGCGGCCGGGTGCTTACCGATGAAAACGGCTATTACTGTTTTCGCACCATCAAACCTGGCCCCTACCCCTGGCGCAACCAGGCCAGCGACTGGCGTCCGGCGCATATCCATTTTTCTCTCTCAGGCGACGCCTGGGCCCAGCGCCTGATCACCCAGATGTATTTTGAAGGCGACCCGCTGATTAAGCAGTGCCCGATCGTCAGGACTATTAATAATGACGACGCCGTGCGCACGCTGATCGCCGAGCTGGACGTGCACGCCGCCGTACCGCTGGATTGTCTGGCCTACCGCTTCGACCTTGTTCTGCGCGGCCACCGCGCCACGCTGTTTGAAAATCGCACTCAGGGGGCCGCCCGATGAAAGAGTATCTGCCTGAAACCGCCTCGCAGACGGCGGGACCCTATGTTCATATCGGCCTGGCGCCGGACGCCGCAGGCTTTCATATTTTTGAGAAAAATTTTGGCCCGGTCCTTGCTACCGCCGATACCGCCGGGGAGCGCATCACCATTGAAGGCCGGGTTATCGACGGCTCCGGGACGCCGGTCCGCGATGTGCTGCTGGAGATCTGGCAGGCCAACGCCGCGGGTCGCTATAACCATCCTGACGATCGTCAACAGCAGAAAGCCGTCGACCCGGCCTTCCGCGGCTGGGGGCGTACCTGCTCTGATTTCACCTCCGGCATTTGGCGCTTTGAAACCATCAAGCCGGGCCCGGTGGTCGGTCGCGATGGCCGGCTGATGGCGCCGCACGTCAACCTGTGGGTGGTGGCGCGGGGGATCAATATTGGCCTGAATACGCGGATGTACTTTGCCGATGAACACGAGGCTAACGCCAGCGACCCGGTGCTGAATCTCATCGAGTGGGAGGTGAGACGCAAAACCTTAATCGCCGAGCGCGAGGTTCGCGGTACGGAAGTGGTCTATCGTTTTGACATTCATCTGCAGGGCGAGAACGAAACCGTCTTTTTCGATATTTAGCCGTCGCGGTGACCACCACCTTCGCCCCGTTTCTGCGGGGCGAAGGCGTTTTCAACCACAGGGAAAGATCTTGTCATGTAACCAACTCAAATGTTAATAATATTTTGCTATCTGGTTATCAAATTTAAACAAGTTCGCTTGTCTCTTTCACCGCTGTGTTTTTAACATCATCTTACTATGGAAAAAAATGGTCTCTTCAGTCAGCGCATTCGCTTGCGCCATCTACACACCTTCGTGGCCGTCGCTCAACAGGGAACGCTGGGGCGCGCGGCTGAAACATTAAATCTGAGCCAGCCAGCACTCTCGAAAACGCTTAACGAGCTAGAACAGCTGACCGGTACCCGGCTGTTCGAGCGGGGTCGTCTTGGGGCGCAGCTAACCCTGGTCGGCGAACAGTTTCTGACGCATGCCGTTAAGGTGCTTGACGCCCTTAATTCGGCCGGCCAGGCGCTGAACCGCAAAGAGGGCCTGAATAACGATATCGTGCGCATCGGCGCGCTGCCCACCGCCGCGCTGGGGATCCTACCGACGGTGATCGGCCAGTTTCACAAGCAGCAAAAAGATATCACGCTGCAGGTCGCCACTATGAACAACACCATGCTGCTCGCCGGCTTAAAATCCGGGGAGATCGACATCGGCATTGGACGTATGTCCGACCCGGAGCTGATGAGCGGGCTGCATTACGAACTGTTGTTCCTTGAATCCCTGAAGCTGGTGGTTCGCCCGGGACATCCTCTGCTTCAGGAGACGGTGACCCTTAGTCGGGTGATGGAGTGGCCGGTGGTGGTCTCACCTAAAGGCACCGTGCCGCGGCAAAACGCCGAAGCGCTGCTCCAGAGCCAGGGCTGTAAGATGCCCGCCGGCTGCATCGAGACCCTTTCCGCCTCCCTGTCGCGCCAGCTGACGGTGGATTTTGACTATGTCTGGTTTGTCCCTTCCGGGGCGGTAAAAGACGATCTTCGCCGTGGCGTGCTAACCGCCCTGCCGATCGCCACCCAGGGCGCCGGAGAGCCCATCGGCATTTTAACCCGCGTCGATGCGACACTGACCCCGGGTACGCAGACGCTGCTCAGCGCTATCCGTAAGTCCATGCCTGCCTGACCCCCTTTCTCCCCGGCCCGCAGCGGCCGGGGAACCTGCAAACGCGCCGACGCCGCTCCCCATGACGTTAGACATATTCGGCAAAATAATCATTTAGTGCGAAATTATTTATTAACATTTGCGCAAACTTCTTTAACAGATCTATCATGTCTCGATTTCACCAAATGGTTCACTCGAAATCTAATCAAGCAACAAATACAGTTTTATGAAGGTTAAAACCACTTCATTCAAAAATGATTCAAAAGCAACATGTTTCATTTGGTTCGCAGTGAGGTGGCTGGTGTGGTTAAGGAGATTACATGGCAACTGGCAACGCGCCGCGCGGATTCCCCCGGATCCTGCAGTGGCTTCTCGCCGGACTGATGCTCATCATCGGTCTGGCTGTGGGTATTCTTGGGGCAAAACTGGCCCTCGTCGGCGGTACACTGTACTTCGCGCTGATGGGCGTGGTCATGGTCATCGCGGCGGTGTTGATTTTCCGCAACCGCCGCGGCGGTATTCTGTTATACGCCGTGGCGTTTATCGCCTCGGTGATCTGGGCGATTAGTGACGCTGGCTGGAACTACTGGCCGCTCTTCTCGCGCCTGTTTGCGCTCGGCGTACTGGCCTTCCTGGCCGCCCTGGTCTGGCCTTTCCTCGCCAGCCCACCGGCGAAAAAAGGCCCGGCCTATGGCGTCGCCGCCGTTCTCGCCGTGGCGCTGGCGGTGAGCTTTGGCTGGATGTTCAAATCCGCACCGCTGGTCAGCGCGACTGAAGCGGTACCAGTCAAGCCCGTCGCGCCAGGCGAACAGCAGAAAAACTGGGCGCACTGGGGCAACACCACCCACGGCGACCGTTTCGCCGCCCTCGACCAAATCAACAAACAAAACGTCAACCAGCTGCAGGTTGCCTGGGTAGCGCATACTGGCGATATCCCACAGAGCAACGGCTCGGGCGCAGAAGATCAGAACACCCCGCTGCAGATTGGCGATACTCTCTATGTCTGTACCCCTTACAGTAAAGTGCTGGCGCTGGATGTGGACAGCGGAAAAGAGAAATGGCGCTATGACTCCAAATCCTCTTCACCCAACTGGCAGCGCTGCCGCGGCTTAGGGTATTACGAAGATAGCCAGGCGCAAACCGCGCCAGCGTCAGGCACGCAGCCGGCCGCCTGTTCCCGTCGTCTGTTCCTGCCGACCATCGACGCCCGCCTGATCGCCATTGATGCCGATACCGGCAAACTGTGCGAAAACTTCGGCGATGGCGGTATTGTCGACCTCAGCGTCGGCATGGGTGAAGTGAAAGCGGGTTACTATCAGCAGACCTCCACCCCGCTGGTGGCGGGCAATGTGGTGGTGGTGGGCGGCCGCGTCGCGGATAACTACTCCACTGGCGAACCGCCGGGCGTGGTCCGCGCGTTTGATGTCCACACCGGCAAACTGGCATGGGCGTGGGATCCGGGCAATCCAGCGCTGACCGGTGTTCCGCCGGAAGGCCAGACCTACACGCGCGGTACGCCAAACGTCTGGTCGGCGATGTCCTACGACGCGAAGCTGAATCTGATCTATCTGCCCACCGGCAACGCCACGCCAGATTTCTTTGGCGGCGAACGTACCGCGCTGGACGATAAATACAGCTCCTCTATCGTGGCTGTGGATGCCACCACCGGCCAGGTGCGCTGGCACTTCCAGACCACACACCACGATCTGTGGGACTTTGACCTGCCTTCTCAGCCGCTGCTGTACGATCTGCCTGACGGCAAGGGCGGCACCACCCCGGTGCTGGTGCAGACCAGCAAGCAGGGCATGATCTTTATGCTCAACCGCGAGACCGGCGAGCCGGTGGCCAAAGTGGAAGAGCGTCCGGTGCCGGCGGGCAACGTCAAAGGTGAACGCTACTCGCCGACGCAACCTTACTCGGTAGGGATGCCGATGATCGGCAACCAGACGTTGACCGAGTCCGATATGTGGGGAGCGACACCGATCGACCTGCTGCTGTGCCGTATTCAGTTCAAAGAGATGCGCCATCAGGGCGTCTTTACCCCGCCAGGTGAAGACCGTTCCCTGCAGTTCCCGGGCTCGCTCGGCGGCATGAACTGGGGCAGTGTTTCGCTGGATCCAAACAACAGCCTGATGTTTGTCAACGATATGCGTCTGGGCCTGGCCAACTATATGGTGCCGCGCGCGAAGGTGGCGAAAGACGCCAGCGGGATCGAGATGGGCATCGTGCCGATGGAAGGCACGCCGTTTGGCGCGATGCGCGAACGTTTCCTGTCGCCGCTGGGCATTCCGTGCCAGAAGCCGCCGTTCGGCACCATGTCCGCGGTGGATCTGAAAACCGGGAAACTGGTGTGGCAGGTGCCGGTTGGCACCGTAGAAGACACCGGGCCGCTGGGCATACGTATGCACATGCCAATTCCAATCGGCATGCCGACCCTTGGCGCATCGCTGGCAACGCAGTCCGGACTGCTGTTCTTCGCCGGCACCCAGGATTTCTACCTGCGCGCCTTTGATACCGCGAACGGCAAAGAGATCTGGAAATCGCGTCTGCCGGTCGGCAGCCAGTCCGGCCCGATGACCTACGTCTCACCGAAAACCGGTAAGCAGTACATCATTATCAATGCCGGCGGCGCCCGCCAGTCACCGGTTCGCGGCGATTACATCATCGCCTACGCGCTCCCAGACCATCACTGATCGACATACACAAAAGGGCCCATCCGGGCCCTTTTTTATGGGTGACGATTCGCCTTCAGCGTCGGCGATTACTGGTCGCCAAAGTGGATCACGGTGCGAATCGATTTACCTTCATGCATCAGATCAAAGGCCTCGTTAATCTGCTCCAGCGGCAGGCGATGGGTAATAAACGGATCGAGGCGAATTTTACCCGCCATGGCGTCTTCCACCATGCCCGGCAGCTGACTGCGCCCTTTTACGCCGCCGAAGGCGGAACCGCGCCACACGCGGCCGGTCACCAGCTGGAACGGACGGGTCTTGATCTCCTGCCCGGCGCCGGCTACACCGATGATCACGCTCTCACCCCAGCCTTTATGGCAGCACTCCAGCGCCGCGCGCATCACATTTACATTGCCGATGCACTCGAAGCTGAAATCCACCCCGCCGTCGGTCAGCTCAACAATCACATCCTGAATCGGCTTATCGTAGTCGTTCGGATTGATAAAATCGGTCGCGCCCATCTCTTTAGCAAGAGTGAATTTATCCGGGTTGGTATCAACCGCCAGAATGCGCCCGGCCTGCGCCTGCACCGCGCCCTGGATCACCGCCAGACCAATGCCGCCCAGACCAAAGACCGCGACGCTATCCCCGGCCTTGACCTTCGCCGTGTTATGCACCGCGCCGATACCGGTGGTTACGCCGCAGCCCAGCAGGCACACTTTATCCAAAGGCGCCTGCGGATTGACTTTCGCCAGCGAAATCTCGGCGCAAACCGTATATTCGCTGAAAGTGCTGGTGCCCATATAGTGATAGATCGGTTCGCCATTGTACGAGAAACGAGTG
Organism: Klebsiella pneumoniae; assembly: GCF_000742135.1. Lineage (GTDB taxonomy): Bacteria > Pseudomonadota > Gammaproteobacteria > Enterobacterales > Enterobacteriaceae > Klebsiella > Klebsiella pneumoniae. The sequence continues at coordinate 2,565,542 of NZ_KN046818.1, forward strand.
GTGCCGTCCGGCATCAGTCCTTTACCCTGGGTGGCACGCACCGCCTGACAGAGGTTGGTTTTACCCGACTTACAGAATTTGCACTCGCCACATTCGGCGGTATACAGCGGAATGACGTGATCGCCCGGCTTAAGGCTGGTGACGCCCTCGCCTACTTCCACGACAATCCCGCCGCCCTCATGGCCCAGCACCGCCAGGAAGACACCTTCCGGATCGTCACCGGAGAGGGTGAAGGCATCGGTATGACACACCCCGGTGTGGGTGATTTTCACCAGAACTTCGCCTTTTTTCGGCGGCGCGACGTCAATCTCAACGATTTTTAACGGCTGACCGGGGCCGAAGGCCACTGCTGCGCGTGATTTCATAACTGTCTCTTCCTCGTCGTGATGTTATTTTAAATAGGATCGTAGCAGATGACCGACCTCTGCCATTCTCGCGGCCCGCTGCTCAGGGGTGGTGTCGCCGCTGACCAGCTCGTCCTGCAGGTGGATCTCCACCATTTCGCCCATCAGGCCGTTCGCCGCCCCGCGAATCGAGGCGATCTGCTGCAGAATAGTCATACAGGGCTCGCCGGACTCCAGCGCGCGCTCAAGGGCTTCGACCTGGCCGCGGATGCGTCTTACGCGGCTGAGCGCCCGTTTTTTATCTTCAGGTGAATGTGGCACGATTACGCCTCCGTATCATATAGGGGGGTATACTATATTCTATTAACGGTGAAGGCAAAAAAAAACCCCGTCGCGGGACGGGGTCAGGAAGTGAAAGAGGATGATTTAGCGCTTACGAGGCATCATTCGCAGCAGAGTATTATCCTTCCACCAGTAATGATGGAGCAGCGCGGCGAGAGCATGCAGGCCAATCACAAAGTACCCGGCATTGGCCAACCATTCATGGATCGCCTTCAGGGTATCCACCCGCTCAAAATCGCTCTGCGGGGCATACGGCATGGTCAGACCAAAGGCATACCAGGGGTTACCGCGCCAGTACATCATCACCATGCCGATCAACGGCAAGGCAATGAACAGCAAATAGATCGCCAGGTGACCAAGATGGGCGAAACCGGTCATCATCGGCGATGGTTTCGGTACGATCGGCGGCGCCGGCGATTTCAGCCGCACCAGCAGACGCGCCACCATCAGCACGAAAATGGTGATCCCGCAGGAAACATGCACCATATTAATCAATGGCCGTTCACTGCGGGGAAAAAACCCGCGCAGCTCCATCGCCGCATAGGCTACTACTACCAGCAAAAAAACCAGCCAGTGAATCCCAATCTGCAGGCCGGAATATTTATCGCGCATGGCATATCCTTTATGGAAAGTATGATGCTGCCAACATAGCGGCGTTCCCTTAAATTTTCATTAACCTTTACGTAGAATTAACAATTGATTACCGCTTTCTGCCGAGCCGCTATGCCACGCTTAACGCACGCTCTTTCCTGGCCGAACGACAAACCGTCCACCGGTCATTACAAAATTACACAGTTTTGTTACTTACCGCGCTACTGCCGCCGCTATAGTACAGAATGTCTGGCAGACCACACGGCCCTGGGAGATAAGAATGAAGGAAATCGGCTTACCGTTATTGCTACTGACCGCGCTGGCCAGTCCGGCTTTTGCTGCAGACTGTCAGCCAAACGGCATTGGCGGCTCTTTTTGCATTAACGATGACGGTACGACTACCGACACGGTGCCTAACGAAGTCAACGGCATGGATACGTACTCGAATAATGGCGGCTATACCAGTTCCCTGCCCGATCGGTCAGGGGCGGATGAAGCACTGGAAGGTTCATCGCTGTCGACGCAGCAAGGCGTCGGCAGCGGACAGAGCGACAGTGCGCTGGCGGGTCGCGACTGGCATTCGCCCGCCAATCTGAATGATGGCGCCGCCACCTCCAGTATGAGCCTGCTGGATAAACCCTGAGGCCAGCGGCTAAGCGAGACTCCAGCCTGCGGCGCCGATGGCGAGGGCGAAAAGCAGGCAGGCCAGCGCCGTCTTGCGTAACAGCATGGTATAGAATGAAATTGCGACGCCAATGAATACCACCAGCAGAATCGGCCACATGCTTAATAACAACAGCAGAAAACCCTCAATATTGTTATGGATTACGCTCTCCACATCCGCATCCTTGCCTCATCGTCGATAAAGTAAGCAGAATTTAATATGTAACATGAATACATTCAAATAAAATATAATTGTAAATGGTTATGCACCGCCTCCTGCGGTTGGCGGTGGGTCACTTTCACGCGTCCGGAGCTTTGGCATCAGAAGCAGTTCGCAAAAAAACACGTCAGGATTGTTCCATGACCCTTTAGCGGTACGCTCGTATTCTCGCTGGTATCCTGCAAATTCTTCACGCCATTATTCGGCGCGGGTATCGGACACAATGCGCCGGCGATGACAGTCGCCTGGTTGCAGTTTATCCCCCTGAGCGGAACGCACATCCAGATACTGAAGGGGCTGGCCGTGCGCGTTATCCAGCAGGACCGAATAGGTTTCCCCTTGCTCAAACATATAACGCTCTCCCCATTGCCGCAGCGCCACAACAATGGGAAACACGGAGCGCCCCTTTTCAGTCAGGACATATTCCTTGTATGCGCTGCCATCCGATGCCGGTAAAATCTCGAAAATACCGATATCAACCAGATGCTTCAGCCGCGAGGCAAGGATATTTTTGGCCAGCCCCAAATTTTTTTGAAACTCGCTGAATCTCCGCACATCGTCAAATGCTTCGCGGATAATCATCAGGCACCAGCGTTCACCAATTGATTCCAACGTTCTCGCCACCGGACATTCACTGGTTCTAAGTGATTCCTGCTTTGCCATCTGCGCGCTCCTTATCAATTTATCTACTGATCTAGCTTAATCCTCACCTTTACCAGTTGCAAAAAAAAACCAGCAAGGCTAATTCTATAGGTACACTAGTTTTAAAAAGCAACCAGACAGAGGATCTCTTATGAAATGTAAGGCAAGTAGATGTACCGGCCAAAGGATCCAAACTGCGTCAGTCCCTGACACGATGCTGACCACAGGGATAACGGCGTTGTTTTCACTAACCTGCGCGCTGGCAGTAGCCAATGTTTATTCAGCACAGCCTTTACTCGACTCGATGGCGGTCAGCCTGAAGGTGTCGCCAGGCATGATTGGCAGCGTCATCACCGCTACGCAGGCGGGCTATGCCATTGGCCTGCTGTTCCTGGTTCCGCTCGGGGACTGGTTGAACCGTAAATACGTGGTGATGAGTCAACTGTTGCTTTCAGTAGCGGCGTTAGTCGCGGCAGGGTTATCCCCCAATATAGCAACTCTGCTTGGCGCCATGCTGATCGTCGGCCTGATGGCCGTTGTGGTGCAGGTGCTGGTGGCCTGGGTGGCAATACTGGCGACGCCGCAGAAACGAGGCCAGGCGGTGGGTACCCTGACCAGCGGCATTGTTTCAGGCATCCTGTTATCTCGGTTTATCTCAGGCGCGATAGCCGATATCGCCGGCTGGCGAGCCGTGTATCTCACGGCTGCCTGTCTGATGTTGATGATTGCCGGGATCGTCTGGAAAATCATGCCTTCGCCCCCGCAGCAGCCGCAAAAGCCGACTTACCTTTCCTTATTGAAGTCCGTGTTTCAGCTGTACCTCACCGAGCCGCAACTGAGAAAGCGCGGGATCCTGGCGCTATTTATCTTCGCCGCTTTCAGCATGCTATGGACGACCATGGTCATGCCGCTCACCGCCCTTTCCCTCTCGCACACCCAGACGGGGATGTTTGGCTTAGCCGGCTTCGCTGGCATGCTGGCCGCCGCCAGAGCGGGCAAGTGGGCTGACCAGGGATGGGCTCAGCGCACTACCGGCCTGGCGCTGGCGCTGCTGACCATCTCATGGCTTCCTATCGGCTATGCCGAAACCTCTCTGCTTTGGCTGATAGCTGGCGTCATTGCGCTGGACTTTGCGGTACAGGCCGTTCATGTCTCCAGCCAGAGCCTGATCATTGCCGCCAGGCCTGCAGCGGCAAGCCGCCTGGTTGGGGCTTACATGTGTTTTTATTCGCTGGGCAGCGCGGCAGGGGCTATCGTTGCCACACAGCTTTATTCCCACTGGGGATGGCAGGCGGTCTGCCTTGCGGGCGCCGCGGTCAGCGCGTGTGCATTTCTGATCTGGTCAGGATCGCGTCAATCATGATATTCGTTCTGCGTTTTAAAGGGGCCAGTCAAAAAGACCGTAACACTGACCTGATTGCTGCCAGCTATTTGTATCGCATACATTTTTTCAATGCTTTTAAACAGTTATGTTCATGTTGTATAATGACGTGCACTTTAACTAAAAAAGAGTGCGACCATGATTGATTCCTCATTGCCATTAACCGACATTCATCGTCATCTTGACGGTAACATCCGGGCCCAAACCATCCTCGATCTTGGCCGCGAATTTAATATCGCTCTTCCCGCAACCACCCTCGACACGCTGCGTCCGCACGTCCAGGTCACCAGCCTTGAGCCCGATCTGGTTAGTTTCCTCGCCAAGCTCGACTGGGGGGTAAAGGTCCTGGCCTCGCTGGAAGCCTGTCGCCGCGTGGCGTATGAGAACGTCGAAGACGCGGCGCGAAATGGCCTGCACTACGTTGAGCTGCGCTTCTCTCCCCGCTATATGGCGATGACCCACCGGCTGCCGGTCGACGGCGTGGTAGAGGCGGTAATTGCCGGGGTTCAAGAGGGATGCCGCGATTTCCAGGTCGACGCCCGGCTGATCGGTATTCTGAGCCGCACCTTCGGCGAAGCCGCCTGTCAGGAAGAGCTGGCGGCGCTGCTCGCCCACCGCGAGGGCATCACTGCCCTCGACCTCGCAGGCGATGAGCTCGGCTTCCCGGGTACGCTGTTCCGCAACCATTTTAACCAGGCCCGCGACGCCGGGTGGCATATCACCGTCCACGCGGGCGAAGCGGCCGGCCCGGAAAGTATCTGGCAGGCCATTCGTGAGCTGGGCGCGGAGCGCATCGGCCATGGGGTTAAAGCGGTAGAGGATCCAGCCCTGATGGACTACCTGGCCGAGCACCGCATCGGGATTGAATCCTGCCTGACCTCGAACGTGCAAACCAGCACCGTGGCCTCCCTGGCCCAGCATCCGCTGAAGCAGTTCCTTGAGCACGGCGTGCTGGCGAGCCTCAACACTGACGATCCGGCGGTCCAGGGTGTGGACATCATTCACGAGTATACCGTGGCGGCGCCGGCGGCAGGGCTGAGCCGGGAGCAGATCCGTCAGGCGCAGATCAACGGCCTGACCCTGGCGTTCCTCGGCGAACAGGAAAAAGCCGCCCTCATTCAGCGGGTTGCCAAAGGCTGATAACCGGCCCGGCAGCCGTGCTGCCGGGCTCCTCCTCAGACCAGGCTGAGCGTGGCGCGATGTCTGGCCGACTCGATACCCAACTCAATCAGGGTCATTATCTGAATCGCCTCGCTGGCCGGGACCGGGTTTTCCCCTACGCCGTTAAGCGCGTCGCGGATAGCGGCATAGTAAGCGGGATAATTACCCGGTAGCGTCAGCCATTTCTCCTGACTACGTTCATCCCCTTCCGCGCGGGTCAGGGTACCGTCGCGCATATCATATCCCCAGTCCTCCTGCGGCAGCCGTTCACCGTTTTTTAGCCGCTCCTCCTGCGGGTCAAGGCCGTACTTAATATAGCTGGCCCGCGAGCCGTGAACGATAAAGCGCGCGCTCTCCGCGGCGGCGAGTAACGTACCATGCAGTACTACCCGCCGCTGCGGATAGGCCAGCACGGCGTGAAAATAGTCGGTGGATTGCGCGCCGGGCCGAAGCTGCGCGAGGTCCACCGTGATGCTTACCGGCAGGCCAAACAGCACCACGACCTGGTCGAGCAGATGCGGCGCGAGGTCATACCATATGCCGCTGCCAGGACCTGCCTGCTCACGCCAGCGCTGGCGCACCTGTGGTCGGAAGCGATCGAAATGCGACTCGAAGTAACACACCTCCCCCAGCTGACCTTCGTTGATCAACGCGCTGACCGTTAAGAAATCGCTGTCCCAGCGCCGGTTATGAAACACCGAAAGTATCCGACCGCAGTGCTTCGCCAGGCTTTCCAGCTCGCGAGCTTGTGACAGTGTCACGGTAAAGGGTTTATCCACCACAACATGCTTTCCCGCCTCCAGCGCCGCTTTCGCCAGCGGAAAGTGGGTGTCGTTCGGGGTGGCGATGACCATCAGATCGATATCCGGGTCGTCCAGCAGATCCCCCGGCGCACTCATTACCTTCACGCCAGGCCAATCGGCATGGACCTTATCGGCGTCGCTGCTGGCGACCGCCTTCAGCGCCATACCCGGCGTGCCGCCGATCAACGGCGCATGAAACGTTTTGCTGGCGTAACCGAACCCCACCAGCCCCACCCGGATCGCATCGCTCATCTTACCGCCTCGCTTATGCAACTGATATCAACACCAGGTTAATGAGAATAATTTTAAAAACCGTGAGCAAAACTTATCATTCCTTACTTTGCGACTTACATGCAAGTGTGAGAAATCAGACAGATACCCCTTGTGATCTGCTGACCATCGAGTAACATTTCACGCTGTGTTCAAAGGATATTGAAGTGTTATGACAACTGTTTTTACCCGTATTGTAGAACTTATTGGCTGGGTTGTTTTTGGTATTTCGGCACTGCTTTTGGTTATCGCACACCATATAGATAACTATCAGTCCCCACCGCCAGCGGATGTGGTGCACACGAAGTAGCTCCGCGTTAAAACAGTGACCCGCCTCGCAACTGTGCAACCGGTTTCAGAAACCGGTTGCACGTATGCTCGCGCTTTTATTACACTCCCTTTATCATCAGACAGGGAGCTTTTTCATGGCCGCTTTTCCGCACAATTTCTTATGGGGTGCCGCTACCGCAGCGTATCAGGTTGAGGGAGGACACGACGCCGACGGTAAAGGACCGTCAATCTGGGATATCTACTCTCATCTGCCGGGTACCACCTTTGAAGGCACCACCGGCGATATTGCCGTCGACCACTATCACCGTTTTCGCGAAGACGTGGCGTTAATGGCCGAAATGGGCCTGCAAAGCTATCGATTCTCCATCTCCTGGCCCCGCCTGCTGCCCGCCGGGCGCGGTAAGGTGAATGAAGCGGGAGTCCAGTTTTACAGCGATCTGATCGACGAACTGCTGGCGCACAATATTGAGCCGATGATCACCCTCTATCACTGGGATCTGCCGCAGGCCCTGCAGGATGAGGGCGGCTGGGAAGCGCGCACTACCGCCGAGGCCTTCGCCGAGTACGCCCGCCTGTGCTATGCGCGCTTTGGTTCACGGGTGAAGCTGTGGGCTACCTTCAACGAAACCATTGTCTTCATTGGGCACGGCTACATTAACGGCCTCCATCCCCCGGCGGTCCGCGATCCGGCGCGTGCTATTCAGGCCTGCCACCACGTATTTATCGCCCATGCGCTGGCGGTGAAGGCCTTTCGCGAGATGGCTGTGGCCGGCGAGATTGGCTTCGTCAACGTACTGCAACCGCATACCCCGCTCACCGACAGCGAGGCGGACATTAAGGCCACCGAACTGGCTGACGCCATCCATACTCACTGGCTGTACGATCCGGTGCTGAAATGCACCTATCCTGCCGACCTGCTGGCGCAGACCCAGGCGCTGTGGGGGGTACCTCGCTTTGCTCCAGGCGACGACGCGCTGCTCCGTGACAACCGCTGCGACTTTATCGGTCTGAATTACTATCGCCGGGAAACGGTATCTGCCCAGCCGCCTGAGATCGCTACCGGCGGTGAGCCTGGCGTGGAGGGATTATTCTATTTCGTGCGTAATCCCCAGAGTACATATACCGAATGGGGCTGGGAAATCTGGCCGCAGGGGCTAACTGACGGCATTATGATGATTAAGGCGCGCTATGGCGATATTCCGATATATATCACCGAGAATGGCCTCGGCGCGAAGGACCCGATTATTGACGGGGAAGTGGTCGACGACCCGCGGATTGATTATCTCAGCAGCCATATTGGCGCCCTCGAAAAAGCGCTGGCGCTGGGGGCAGATGTGCGCGGCTATTACCCCTGGTCATTTATCGATCTGCTGAGCTGGCTCAACGGCTATCAAAAGCAATATGGTTTTGTCTATGTCGATCACCAGCAAAATCTGGCGCGGAAACGAAAGAAGAGTTTTTATTGGTACAAATCTGTTATTGCCAGTCACGGCGAACAGCGTTAATCTTCTCTTGCGGGCGCCATTCGGCGCCCGGTCTGATTTTAGAATATTCTTAAACTTCTCCCTGCTCTTCAAGGCTGGCTTTGCCCCTTGTCATGGGTTTATATAACCTGATTCATTCCACGCGGCCCCAGCAGAAGGCGCCGTTGGTTGAGAGTAGGTTTAGTGAATGCTGATAATATTCAACGCAATAATTCCGATTATAAAATGGATACGAAAATGACCGTGCTGGACTACTTATTAAAATTTCGCAAAATCAGTTCGCTGGAAAGCCTTGAAAAACTATTTGATCACCTTAACTACTCCCTGACTGACACCCAGGAGATCGTGAATATGTATCGCGCCGCCGATCATCGTCGCGCAGAGCTGGTCTCCGGTGGTAAATTGTTCGATGTGGGCCAGGTTCCTAAATCCGTTTGGCGATTCGTGCAGTAAGGCTGTCATCCTTCACGCCAGTTGCTTATACTTCCCGGCCTGATTTTATTCACTGGCGTTGAATAGGGGAGAAACATGACGTCTCAATCTGCAGAGCGCATCGGCGGATGGCTGCTGGCTCCGCTGGCCTGGTTGCTGGTGGCGCTGCTGAGCGCCTCGTTATCGCTGCTGTTTTTTGCCAATGCGCTGATGTCGCCGCAGACCTATACACTACTGCGCGCCATGAGCGCGGGCCATATGGCGCTGTGGGTCGCCTCGCTGCTGTTTGCCCTCGCCATGTGGTATTACACGCTCTGGCTGACTATCGCCTTTTTCAAGCGGCGCTCGGTGGTGCCGAAACACTACATTATCTGGCTGCTCATCACCCTGCTGCTGGCGATAAAGGCTTTTGCCTTCTCGCCGGTCTCGGATGTGCTTGCCCTGCGTCAGCTGCTGTTTCCGCTGCTGGCCGCTGCGCTGCTGGCGCCCTATTTTCGCCGTTCGCAGCGGGTAAAACGGACTTTTGTTAATCCGTAATACCCCCACACTTAACCTGTTGTCGCTGGTATCGTTTTATTCGATAATAAGCGGCTTTTTTTCGTTTCAGGTCGCATGATGGCTGATTATTTACTGCTCTTTATTGGTACAGTCCTGGTCAATAACTTCGTTCTGGTGAAGTTTCTTGGTCTGTGCCCGTTTATGGGGGTTTCCAAAAAGCTGGAAACCGCAATGGGGATGGGGCTCGCTACCACCTTCGTGATGACCCTGGCCTCTATTTGCGCCTGGCTGATTGATACCTGGATCCTTATCCCGCTAAATTTGGTTTATTTGCGTACCCTGGCCTTTATTCTGGTTATCGCCGTGGTGGTTCAGTTTACTGAGATGGTGGTGCGTAAAACCAGCCCGGCGCTCTATCGCCTGCTGGGGATCTTTCTACCGCTGATCACCACCAACTGTGCCGTACTCGGGGTAGCGCTGCTGAATATTAATCTGGGCCACAATTTCCTGCAGTCGGCGCTGTACGGCTTTGCCGCCGCCGTCGGCTTCTCGCTGGTAATGGTGCTGTTCGCGGCGATCCGTGAACGCCTGGTGGTGGCCGATGTCCCCGCGCCGTTTCGCGGTAATGCCATCGCGCTGATTACCGCCGGTTTAATGTCTCTGGCCTTCATGGGCTTTAGTGGTTTGGTGAAGTTGTAATGAGCGCAGTCTGGATAGCCGTGATCGCCATCAGCCTGTTAGGGCTGATTTTCGGCTTAATACTGGGATACGCCTCGCGTCGTTTCGCTGTGCAGGACGACCCGGTGGTGGAAAAAATTGATGAGCTATTGCCGCAGAGCCAGTGTGGGCAGTGCGGGTACCCTGGGTGTCGCCCCTATGCGGAAGCAGTCGGCGTGCAGGGTGAGAAAATAAACCGCTGCGCGCCGGGTGGCGAAGCGGTGATGTTAAAAATCGCCGCCTTGCTGAACGTCGACCCGCAGCCTGTCGACGGTGACGCACAGGAAGCGGAGCCGGCCCGCATGCTCGCGGTAATTGACGAGCCGAACTGCATTGGCTGTACCAAGTGTATCCAGGCCTGTCCGGTGGATGCCATCGTTGGGGCGACCCGCGCCATGCATACCGTGATGAGCGACCTGTGCACCGGCTGCAATTTGTGCGTCGCCCCCTGCCCGACCCAGTGCATTTCACTCGTTCCGGTGGCCACCACCCCGGAGACCTGGAAATGGGATCTGCATACGATCCCGGTGCGAAATATTCCTGTGGAACAACATGTTTAAGCTATTTTCCGCTTTCCGAAAAGACAAGGTCTGGGATTTCAACGGCGGTATTCACCCGCCTGAAATGAAAACCCAGTCTAACGGCACCCCGCTGCGTCAGGTTTCCCTGCCGCAGCGCTTTGTTATCCCGTTGAAGCAGCACATTGGCGCCGAAGGCGAACTGTGCGTTAAAGTGGGCGACCGGGTGCTGCGCGGCCAGCCGCTGACCCGCGGCTGGGGAAGAATGCTGCCCGTTCACGCCCCGACCTCCGGCACCATTGCCGCCATCGCTCCGCACACTACCGCGCACCCGTCGGCGCTGGCGGAGATGAGCGTGATCATTGACGCCGACGGCGAAGACCGCTGGATCGAGCGCGATGGCTGGAGCGACTATCAGACCCGCACGCGTGAAGCGCTGATCGAGCGTATCCACCAGTTTGGCGTTGCTGGCCTCGGCGGCGCAGGCTTCCCCACCGGCAGTAAACTGCGCGGTGGCGGAGATAAAATTAAAACGCTGATCATTAACGCCGCCGAGTGCGAGCCCTATATCACGGCGGATGACCGCCTGATGCAGGACTGCGCGGCGCAGATTGTCGAGGGTATCCGCATCCTCGCTCATATACTGCAGCCTGAAGAAGTGCTGATCGGCATTGAAGACAATAAGCCGCAGGCCATCTCAATGCTGCGGGCGGTGCTCTGCGACGCCCATGGCATTTCGCTGCGCGTGATCCCCACCAAATATCCCTCCGGTGGCGCCAAGCAGCTCACCCAAATTCTCACCGGCAAACAGGTACCGCACGGCGGTCGTTCATCGGACATTGGCGTGCTGATGCAGAACGTCGGTACGGCTTATGCGGTGAAACGCGCGGTGATTGACGGTGAGCCGTTAACCGAGCGCGTGGTCACCCTCACCGGCGAAGCGGTAACCAGACCGGGCAATGTCTGGGCGCGTCTTGGCACGCCGGTGCGCCATCTATTGAACGATGCCGGCTTCTGCCCCAGCGCCGAGCCAATGGTGATCATGGGCGGCCCGCTGATGGGCTTTACCCTGCCGTGGCTCGACGTCCCGGTGGTGAAGATCACCAACTGTTTGCTGGCGCCTTCCGCCAGCGAGATGGGCGAACCGCAGGAAGAGAAAGGCTGCATTCGCTGCAGCGCCTGTGCTGACGCCTGCCCGGCCGATCTGCTGCCGCAGCAGCTGTACTGGTTCAGCAAAGGTCAGCAGCACGATAAAGCCACTGCCCATAATCTGGCGGACTGCATCGAGTGCGGCGCCTGCGCGTGGGTATGTCCAAGTAATATTCCGCTGGTGCAGTACTTCCGTCAGGAAAAGGCCGAGATCGCGGCGATTCGTCAGGAAGAGCAGCGCGCTGCGGAAGCCAAAGCCCGATTCGAGGCCCGACAGGCGCGCCTGGAGCGTGATAAAGCCGCGCGCGCCGAGCGGCATAAAAAAGCCGCCGTTCAGCCTGCCGCCAAAGATCAGGAGGCGATTAGCGCCGCCCTGGCCCGGGTACGGGATAAACAGCGCGATGCCGCGCAGCCGATCGTGATCCAGGCCGGCGCCAAACCTGACAACAGCGAGGCGATTGCCGCCCGCGAAGCGCGTAAGGCTGAGGCCCGGGCGCGCAAAGCGCAGCAGCAGGCCGCGCCGATGGTAGCCCCGGCCGCCGAACCGGTCGATCCACGCAAGGCGGCGGTGGAAGCCGCTATCGCCCGCGCCAAAGCGCGTAAAGCCGAACAGCAGGCCGCGCCGGTGGAAGCCCCGGCCGCCGAACCGGTCGACCCGCGCAAGGCGGCGGTGGAAGCCGCCATCGCCCGCGCTAAAGCGCGTAAAGCCGAACAGCAGGCCGCACAACAGGATCTCGCGTCAGCCGCAGCCAATGACGACCCGCGCAAAGCGGCCGTCGCCGCGGCTATCGCCCGCGTTCAGGCGCGTAAAGCAACACAGCAGGCAGTTAACGAGGAATAAATGGTTTTCAGAATCGCAAGCTCCCCCTATACCCATAACCAGCGGCAGACCTCGCGTATTATGCTGCTGGTGCTGCTCGCCGCTGTGCCTGGCATTGTGGTCCAGACCTGGTTTTTCGGCTGGGGCACCGTACTGCAGATTGTCCTCGCCGCCCTGACGGCCTGGGCGACCGAAGCCGCTATTCTCAAACTGCGTAAACAGCCTGTTGCTGCCACGCTGAAAGATAATTCCGCCCTGCTCACCGGCCTGCTGCTGGCGGTGAGTATTCCGCCACTGGCCCCGTGGTGGATGGTGGTGCTCGGCACTGCCTTTGCCGTAGTCATTGCCAAGCAGTTGTACGGAGGCCTGGGCCATAACCCCTTCAACCCGGCAATGATCGGCTATGTCGTGCTGCTGATTTCGTTCCCGGTGCAGATGACCTCCTGGCTGCCTTCCTATGAGATAGCCGCCCATATCCCGGCATTCAGCGACGCGCTGCAGATGATCTTCACCGGTCATACCGCCGCCGGAGGCGACATGGCCAGTCTGCGGCTGGGTATCGACGGCGTCAGCCAGGCCACCCCGCTGGATACCTTTAAAACCTCCCTGCATGCCGGACATAGCGTTCAGCAGGTGCTGCAATTGCCGGTCTACGGCGGCGTGCTGGCAGGTCTGGGCTGGCAGTGGGTGAATATCGCCTGGCTGGCAGGCGGCCTTTTCCTGCTGTGGCAGAAGGCGATCCGCTGGCATATCCCGGTCAGCTTCCTTGTTAGCCTCGGCCTGTGCGCCACCCTCGGCTGGATTTTTTCGCCGCAGAGCCTGGCCTCACCGCAGATGCATTTGCTCTCCGGGGCGACCATGCTTGGCGCCTTCTTTATCCTGACCGATCCGGTGACGGCCTCAACAACCAACCGCGGCCGTCTGATCTTTGGCGCCCTCGCTGGCCTGCTGGTCTGGCTCATCCGCAGCTTCGGTGGTTATCCGGACGGCGTGGCGTTTGCCGTTCTGCTGGCGAATATTACCGTGCCGCTGATCGATTACTACACGCGCCCGCGCGTATATGGCCACCGTTGAGAGAGCAATGATGTTAAAAACGATGCGTAAACACGGCGTCACGCTGGCGCTGTTTGCCGCCGGTTCCACCGGGCTGACGGCGGCGATCAATGAGCTGACCAAAAGCACCATCGACCAGCAGGCGGCCCTGCAGCAAAAGGCGTTATTCGACCAGGTTTTACCTGCCGACCGCTATAATAACGATCTGCTTAAGAGTTGCTATCTGGTCAGCGCCCCGGCGCTGGGCAAAGGCCAGCATAAAGTGTGGATCGCCAAAAATAACGATCGACCGATCGGCGCGGTGATGGAAGCCACCGCGCCGGACGGCTACTCCGGAGCAATACAGCTGCTGGTTGCCGCCGATTTTAGCGGCACGGTCCTCGGCACCCGCGTAACTGAGCATCATGAAACGCCGGGCCTGGGTGATAAAATCGAACTTCGCCTGTCGGACTGGATTACCCATTTTGCCGGGAAAGTCATCCACGGCCAGGGCGATAGCCACTGGGCGGTCAAAAAGGATGGCGGCGATTTTGACCAGTTCACCGGCGCCACCATCACCCCCCGGGCGGTGGTCAATGCCGTTAAGCGCGCAGGCTTATATGCACAAACGCTGCCTGCGCAACTTCCTGAATTCACCGCCTGTGGAGAATAACCATGAGCGAAGTTAAAGACGTCATCGTCCAGGGCCTGTGGAAAAATAACTCCGCCCTGGTTCAGCTGTTAGGTATGTGTCCTCTGCTGGCGGTCACCTCGACCGCCACCAACGCCCTCGGGCTGGGTTTGGCCACCACCCTGGTGTTAACCCTGACCAACCTGACCATCTCCAGCCTGCGCCGCTGGACGCCGGCGGAGATCCGGATCCCCATCTACGTAATGATTATCGCCTCGGTGGTGAGCGTCGTGCAGATGCTGATCAACGCCTATGCCTTCGGCCTCTATCAGTCGCTGGGGATTTTCATCCCGCTTATCGTGACCAACTGCATCGTGGTCGGCCGCGCCGAAGCCTTTGCCGCCAAAAAAGGGCCGGCGCTGTCGGCGCTGGACGGTTTCTCGATCGGCATGGGCGCTACCTGCGCGATGTTTGTGCTGGGCTCCCTGCGCGAGATCCTTGGCAACGGCACCCTGTTTGACGGCGCCGACAGTCTGCTTGGCAGCTGGGCGAAGGTTCTGCGCATCGAGGTTTTCCACACCGACACCCCTTTCCTGCTGGCTATGCTGCCGCCAGGCGCCTTTATTGGCCTCGGCATGATGCTGGCGATTAAATACCTTATCGATGAACGTAGCAAACAGCGGAAGGCGCAAGCGGCCCGGGCCGTCTCTGTCGCCCCGTCCGACGTGACAGGGAAAGCATAATATGAACAAAGCCAAACGCCTGGCGATCCTTACCAGGCTGCGGGAAAACGATCCCCACCCCACCACCGAACTGCATTTCAGTTCGCCATTCGAGCTGCTGATTGCCGTCCTGCTTTCTGCGCAGGCCACCGACGTAAGCGTCAACAAAGCGACAGCCAAACTCTATCCGGTGGCCAATACGCCCGCAGCGATGCTGGCCCTGGGGGTGGATGGGGTGAAATCGTATATCAAGACTATCGGCCTGTTTAACAGCAAAGCGGAAAACGTCATCAAAACCTGCCGCATCCTGTTGGAGCAGCACAATGGTGAGGTGCCGGAAGACAGAGCGGCGCTGGAGGCGCTGCCCGGCGTGGGCCGTAAAACCGCCAACGTGGTGCTGAATACCGCCTTTGGCTGGCCGACCATCGCCGTGGACACGCACATCTTCCGCGTCTGCAATCGGACGCAGTTCGCCCCGGGCAAGAATGTTGAACAGGTGGAAGAGAAGCTTCTGAAGGTGGTCCCCGCCGAGTTTAAGGTCGACTGTCATCACTGGCTGATCCTGCATGGGCGTTATACCTGTATTGCCCGCAAGCCGCGCTGCGGCTCCTGCCTGATTGAAGATCTTTGCGAATACAAAGATAAAGTCTACGCCTGACTGTCTCGTCTCTATTGCGGTCATAGCTTAACTCTGGGTTATGGCCCGCATTCATCTATTTCACCGGCCATTAACACCACATAATCATCATGATTATGGATGATTATCCGGTTATATAACAAACAACTAGTTCATTCATTTTTTATCAGCGCAAAATTTCTATGCATTTGTGATCCAGATCATGCTCGCAACTTTATGTTGATTGAATGTTACTGGAATGAAAATAAATGTCAGGCAATACAACGGATGAGTAAAGATCGTCAGGATAATGACCCATGATTTTTTAAGATAATGGACCATATCACTATGCTTACGCCAGATCAGTAGAATATATCGCCTTTTCCCGGAAAACCGGCGAACCCAAAAGATAAAAATACCAACGATATCGAAACGGTAAAATTTAACGCTGTATAACATTCATATGTCCGGAGCATTATACCACCCTGATTATGTGTAACAGATTATTACAAAAGCCTTGCCTGATGCGCCAGGATAGTGAACATTACTTGCCGTTTTCCCTCCAAGAATAACTATAAAGGCGGCGGTCCAACGAGATTGCGCCCCGAACACCCCCAGTAAATATGGGATGTAAAAAAAGAGGTATATGTGTCTACTGCAAACAATAAACCAGCAGAAAGCGTGAGTCTGAACGCTTTCAAACAACCACGCGCGTTCTATCTCATTTTCTCGATCGAGTTGTGGGAGCGTTTTGGTTACTACGGCCTGCAAGGGATCATGGCCGTTTACCTGGTAAAACAGCTGGGTATGTCGGAAGCGGATTCCATTACTCTGTTCTCCTCCTTTAGCGCGCTGGTTTATGGCCTCGTCGCCATTGGCGGCTGGCTGGGTGATAAAGTGCTGGGTACCAAGCGTGTCATCATGCTGGGCGCTATCGTGCTGGCGATTGGCTATGCGCTGGTGGCCTGGTCCGGCCATGACGCCGCTATCGTCTATATGGGTATGGCGACCATCGCCGTCGGTAACGGCTTGTTTAAAGCCAACCCGTCCTCCCTGCTTTCTACCTGCTATGACAAAAACGACCCACGTCTGGACGGTGCATTTACCATGTACTACATGTCCATCAACATCGGTTCGTTCTTCTCTATGCTGGCAACCCCGTGGCTGGCCGCACGTTTTGGCTGGAGCGTAGCGTTTGCCCTCAGCGTGGTGGGGATGGTGATCACCATTATTAACTTCGCCTTCTGTCAGAAATGGGTTAAACAGTACGGCTCTAAACCGGACTTTGCCCCGGTACACATGGGTAAACTGCTGGCGACGATCGCTGGCGTGGTGGTGCTGGTCGCTATCGCCACCTGGCTGCTGCATAACCAGGGTATCGCACGTATGGTGCTGGGCGTCGTCGCACTGGGTATCGTCGTGATTTTCGCCAAAGAAACCATAGGCCTGAAAGGCGCTCCGCGTCGTAAAATGATCGTCGCTTTCCTGCTGATGGTAGAAGCGATTGTCTTCTTCGTGTTGTACAGCCAGATGCCGACCTCGCTGAACTTCTTCGCCATCCGTAACGTGGAGCACTCGATCCTCGGTCTCGCCTTTGAACCGGAACAGTATCAGGCGCTGAACCCGTTCTGGATCATGATTGGTAGCCCGATTCTGGCCGCCATCTACAACAAGATGGGCGACCGCCTGCCGATGCCGCACAAATTTGCTATCGGTATGGTACTGTGCTCTGGCGCATTCCTCGTCCTGCCTTTAGGGGCGAAGTTCGCCAGCGACGCCGGTATCGTCTCGGTCAACTGGCTGATTCTGAGCTACGCGCTACAGTCTATCGGTGAACTGATGATTTCCGGCCTCGGCCTGGCGATGGTCGCTCAGCTGGTTCCTCAGCGTCTGATGGGCTTCATCATGGGCAGCTGGTTCCTCACCACGGCAGGCGCGGCGATCATCGCCGGGAAAATCGCTAACCTGATGGCAGTCCCGGAGAATGTCACCGATCCGCTGGTGTCGCTGGAAGTGTACGGTCACGTATTCCTGCAGATTGGTATCGTCACCGCGGTTATCGCCGCCCTGATGCTGCTGACCGCGCCGAAACTGAATCGTATGACTCAGGACGACAGCGCGGACATTAAAGCACGCGAAACCGCGGCTGCCTGACGCCGCAGGGAAAACTAATTATTTTTAAGCCGCTAACGTTAGTTTAGCGGCTTTTTTTTACCCCTGGCAGGACTAACATACAGAAAACTGCAGCCACGAGGAGTCACGCATGAAACTGTTCTACAAACCCGGCGCCTGTTCCCTTGCCTCGCATATTGCCCTGCGCGAAAGCGGTCTGGATTTTACCCTGCAGAGCGTGGATCTGGCCCAAAAACGGCTGGAAAACGGGGAAGACTATCTGCTGATCAACCCGAAAGGTCAGGTGCCGGCGCTGCTGCTGGATGATGATATCCTGCTCACTGAGGGCGTAGCCATCATGCAGTACATCGCAGACCAGGTGCCGGATCGTCATCTGCTGGCGCCGGTGGGCTCGATTGCGCGCTATCAGACTCTCGAATGGCTGAACTATGTGGCCACCGAGCTGCATAAAAGCTTTACCCCGCTGTTCCGCCCGGATACCCCGGAGGACTATAAGCCTGTCGCGCGGGGGCTGCTTGAGAAAAAGCTGCAATACGTTGATGCAGCGCTGGCAGACAAACAGTGGCTGACCGGCCATCGCTTCACCATTGCCGATGGTTATCTGTTTACGGTGCTGCGCTGGGCCTATGCTATAAAACTGGATATGGCTGCCTATGGTCGTATCGGCAGCTGGATGACGCAGGTGGCAGCGCGTCCGGCGGTGGCGGCCGCACTGGCGGCTGAAGGCTTAAAATAAGGCCTGAACCTGCCCGGCGGACCGTCGGGCAGGCCCTGGGAGTTACAGCCGGGTGGCGCTGAAGCAGTGCTCCGGTACGGCGATGCGATCCTGCGCCGCTACTACCTGCAGTTCGTATTCCTGCATATTTTTGGTGGCGAGCATAATCTCGTACACCGCGGCGGTGACGTGTTCCAGCGCATCGCGCAGACTTGCCCCCTGCAGCAATTTAACCAACAGCAGACCGCTGGTCACATCGCCGACCCCCACCGGCTGACGCAGGCCGAAATCCACCAGCGGCCGACTAATATGCCAGGCTTCTTCGGCCGTCACCAGCAGCATCTCAAAACGATCCATACTCAGACCCGCACGGGCAAGATGCTTAACTAATACCACTTCCGGCCCCTGGGCAATCAGCTCCCGCGCGGCGGCCACTGCCTCGCTGACGCTGGCGACCGGATGACCGCACAGGATCTCCAGCTCAACCAGATTCGGCGCAATAATATCGCTGGTCGGCAGCGCATAGCGCACGTGGAACTCCGCCACGCCCGGCGCGACGATGCAGCCCTTCTCCGGGTGACCCATCACCGGATCGCAAAAATATTTCGCCGCCGGATTGGCCGCCTTAACCTGACGCACGATACCGAGGATATGCTCTCCCTGCTCAGCGGAGCCAAGATAGCCGCTCAGTACCGCATCGCAGGTCTGCAGCTTGTCGATATCGGCAATGCCCTGAACGATCTCCGTCAAATGCGAAGGCGGCATGACGCAGCCGGTCCATTTGCCGTACTGCGTATGGTTAGAGAACTGTACGGTATTCAGGGGCCAGACATTGGCGCCCAGACGGCGCATCGGAAATTCGGCGGCACTGTTGCCGGCATGGCCAAACACAACGTGAGACTGAATGGCGAGGATGTTCTTCATTTTCTTACCACAACCCTAAAAAGAAAAAGGGCGTGGTTTCCCACGCCCTGGCAGTATTTTTTTATTTCCAGCAGACCAGGCAGTAATTTTTCTTACCGCGACGCAGCAAGGTGTAGCGGCCAAACAGGCGATCGCTGTCACTGAATACATATTCCGGGTCGGCCTGTTTTTCGCCGTTGATGGTTACCGCGTTAGAGGCAACGGTTTTACGCGCCTGACCGCGGGACGGCTGCAGCTCGGAATCAACCAGCGCCTGCAGCAGATCGGCGCCTTTTTCCATTTCGATCATCGGCACGCCATCCTGGGCCAGCTGTTCGAAGTCTGCTTCGCTCAGGTCGCTCAGGTTACCGTTGAACAGGCTTTCGGTAATGCGCTTCGCCGCTTCCAGGCCTTCTTCACCGTGAACAAGGCGCGTCACCTGCTCTGCCAGCACGTACTGGGCGCGCGGCGCTTTACCGCTGTTTTTGTCTTCTTCTTCCAGGGCATTGATCTCCGCAATGTCCATAAAGGTGAAGAATTTGAGGAAGCGATAGACATCAGCATCCGCGGTGTTGATCCAGAACTGGTAGAATTTGTACGGACTGGTTTTCTTCGGATCCAGCCACACGGCGCCGCCTTCGGTTTTACCGAATTTGGTGCCGTCCGCTTTGGTGATCAGCGGTACGGTCAGGCCAAACACCTGGTTCTGATGCAGACGACGGGTCAGATCGATGCCGGAGGTGATGTTGCCCCACTGGTCAGAACCGCCAATCTGCAGCGCCACGCCGTGCAGCTTATTCAGGCAGGCAAAGTCGTAACCCTGCAGCAGATTGTAAGAGAACTCGGTAAAGGAGATACCCTGATCGTCACGATTCAGACGCTGCTTCACCGCTTCTTTGTTGATCATCTGGTTAACAGAGAAGTGTTTACCGATATCGCGCAGGAAGGTCAGCACGTTCATGCTGCCAAACCAGTCATAGTTATTCGCCGCGATCGCCGAGTTGTCGCCGCAGTCAAAATCAAGGAACGGAGCCACCTGTTTGCGGATTTTATCCACCCACTCCTGCACGGTATCCTCGGTGTTTAGTTTACGCTCAGCGGCTTTGAAGCTTGGGTCGCCAATCAGACCGGTTGCGCCGCCCACCAGCGCCACAGGTTTATGACCTGCCTGCTGGAAGCGTTTCAGGCATAACAATGGAACAAGATGCCCCAAATGCAAGCTGTCAGCGGTAGGATCGAAGCCGCAATAGAGCGCGATCGGGCCTTGCGCCAGTCGCTCTGCTAACGCTTCCTCGTCCGTCACCTGGGCTACCAGCCCCCGCTCTTGCAATTGTTTAATCAAGTTACTGCTTGCCATCAAATTCTCCATGTATAAACGACTGCACCTCTGCCGGTACACGACTTTTCGCCAGATGCGAAAAGTACATAGAATAAAGCGCCGGCCCTTTCAGCGCCAGCGCTTCGATAACTAATTTCGGCGTTTACGGCGCCAGACGGTCTATTTTCCAGGCGCCGCTATCGCGCTGGTATAAAAAGCGATCGTGCAGACGGTGTTCTCCCCCCTGCCAGAACTCCATCTGCTCAATGCTGACGCGGAATCCGCCCCAGAAGCTCGGCAACGGCACTTCACCCTGCTGGAACTTCTGCTTCAGCTCAAGGAATTTGCTTTCGAGGATGCCGCGGGCTGAGATCCGGCTCGACTGCTTCGAGACCCAGGCGCCAATCTGGCTGTCGCGCGGACGGCTGTGGAAATATTTGACCACTTCCAGCGTCGACAGACGCTCCGCTTTGCCGATTACCATCACCTGGCGCTCCAGCATATGCCACGGGAAAAGCAGGCTGACCTGCGGGTTGTTTTCAATTTGATGCGCTTTGCGGCTGCCAAGGTTGGTATAAAACACCAACCCTTTTTCGTCGTAGTGCTTCAGCAGCACAATGCGCTGGTAGGGCTGGCCGCGCTCATCGACGGTGGCAACCACCATAGCCGTTGGGTCGGCAAGTTTCGCATCGCAGGCCTGACGCAGCCAGCGTTCAAACAGCGGCAGGGGTTCAGCAGGAAGATCGTGGCGACGCAAACCGCCACGGGTGTATTCACGGCGCAAATGCGCAATTTGCTGGAGTTCGTCGTTATCAGACATGGCCATTGAGGATGTAGTCATAAGGTGGCGTTATTGTGCGCCCCCCGGACAGAAATCTCAACGTTTGGCCGTCTGCAGCTGACAGTTATCAAGGACGATGCGGTCGCGCTTATAGACGGTGGCGGTATCGCCTTTTGACCAGAACACATAGACGCCGTCGGTGTAGCGCGCCCCGGAAGCCGACAGCCCCTCAGACAGGTTCAGTTGCTGATTATCATAGATAAAACTGACCTGCTGGCGTGCGTTATTGCGATGGACCGTCAATGGTTTCTGGTCGCATTGATACTCCAGCGTGTCCGTCTGCATCCGCTCGACAAACTGGTTGTAGTAGCTACAGCCCGCCAGCATAAAAGGTACAACTGCGATAAGAATTTTTTTCATTCGTTTGCCTTCGACTTTCCCGGTCACGGCGGGCACTCCGCCCTCCGCTTAACTTGTCCAGTTTACCGGTCGCGTCGTATTTAAGATTTCAGTTAACTCCGATTCTGCGGCGGGTTAGCCGGAAAAATGGCGCCCAGCACCGAGGCTTCGCTGGCGCCGGTCACGGAGGGCAGATTGCCCGGCAGACCAGCCAGCGTTCGCCAGGCCAGCCAGGCAAAGGCCAGCGCTTCCATATCATCGCCGCTGATCCCCGCCTCATCGGTGGTGGAGACCTCGGTTCCCGGCAGCAACGCCGCCAGGCGCGCCATTAACAAGGGGTTACGCGCGCCGCCGCCGCACACTAACAAACGCTCGCAGCCGCCGCTTAACAATACCTGCTCACTGATGGTGACGGCGGTCAATTCCGCAAGCGTAGCCTGAACATCCTCCCCGCGTAGCCCCGGATAGCGGGCCATATGCTGCTCCAGCCAGCCGTAATTGAAATATTCCCGACCGGTGCTTTTTGGCGCCGGCAAGGCAAACCACGGATCGCTCAGCATGTCCTGCAGCAGCGGCAGCAGCACTTTACCTTCGCTAGCCCATTGGGCGTCCTTGTCGTACGGTTTGCCCTTCTGGCGCCAGATCCAGGCGTCCAGCAACATATTTCCCGGCCCGGTATCATAGCCGCGCACCGGCTGCCCTGGCGCCAGCAGCGACACATTAGCGATCCCGCCGATATTGAGCACCATACGTCGCTCAACGGGGTGGGCCAGCAGCGCATGATGAAAAGCCGGCACCAGCGGCGCCCCCTGCCCGCCTAGCGCCATATCCCGGCGACGAAAATCCCCCACTACGGTTATCCCGGTGTGGGCGGCGATCTGGTTGTTATCACCAATTTGCAGGGTATGCGGAGCCTCTCCCTGCGGTTCATGCCATACGGTCTGTCCATGGCAGCCGATGGCGATGACGTCGGTGGGTTTGAGACTTTCCTGGCGCATCAGCGCCAGTACGGCATCGGCAAACAGCCGTCCCAGACGGGTGTCCAGACGACCTAGCTGCGAAAGGGTCAGCGACTGCCCCTGGCAAATCGCCAGAATCTCTTCTTTTATCGCGTGTGGAATGGGCCAGGTGAGACTAGCCTGCTGCGCCACCATGTTTTCAGTAATGGTGGCCAAAACGACATCGATACCATCCAGGCTTGTACCAGACATAACGCCAATAAAGCGACCCGATCTCATACGTTTTCCTTCATTCCATGACCCTTGTATGCCCTTCACTCCATCATAAAGTGTCGGTTAATGCTATGTTGTACTAATACTTTTTAACAATAGAGCGACAAATCAGAGAACATCGTAAAGAACCGGTGTTTAGTTGAGGTTGAAGCACCAGTGTTTATTATTTTTTGTATAGTCCAGGGAGAACCTATGCCCGCCGACGACTAAATGCCATATAATTAACCGTATGGACGTTCAATTGAACACCTTCGGTGAACAGGAGATTCATAAATGATTTTACGTGTTTTGGCTGTATCGATGATTGGTTTTACGCTCGCAGGCTGCGTGAGCAGCAGCGGCCTGTCCGGCGACGTTTATTCCGCATCTGAAGCCAAACAGGTGCAGAGCGTGACTTACGGTACTATCGTGCATACGCGCGCCGTACAGATCCAGAGCGGCGACGATAGCAATGCCATCGGGGCCATTGGCGGTGCGGTACTGGGCGGGTTCCTTGGAAACACCATCGGCGGCGGTACCGGACGCTCTCTGGCTACGGCGGCAGGTGCGGTCGCGGGCGGCGTAGCCGGTCAGGGCGTTCAGGGCGCGATGAATAAAACGCAGGGCGTTGAACTGGAAATCCGTAAGGACGATGGCAATACCATTATGGTAGTGCAGAAACAGGGCAGCACTCCGTTCTCCGTTGGTCAGCGCGTGGCCATTGCCGGCAGCGGCAGCCAGGTCACCGTCTCTCCGCGATAATTTCCCTTACGATGCGGCCGGTTGCGCCGCATCGTATTTTTCAGCCACGTTTATTTCGCCGTAATAAATTCGTAGTAACCATCAGACATCTTTATTTTAATATTCCATGAATCATTGCGCCTGCGCAATATCTTATCTGCCCGCCCCTATTACCCTCAAGAACGTAAATTAGCCCTGGTGACTCATCGTCGCTGCCGTTGCCTTTTATGTGGAATATTGCCTATGCCCGAACATGTGCATCATATCGTTAAACGTCTAATCCTTTATATTTGCATTTGTTTACTGGCCGGGATTGGCATTTCCGGGATGACTGCGTTTTTTCATACCAGCTTCAGTAGTACTTCCTCAATATTATTTCCACTGCTGACCAGTTTCCTGATGGTTTTTCATATTACCATTGCCTGTTTTATGGGCATGAAATACTGGAGCAGCAAGCGGCGTCTCTACCTTACTCCAGTCTCTTTCGGGTTTGCCTGCTCAGCGCTGCT
Source organism: Klebsiella pneumoniae (assembly GCF_000742135.1). Classification (GTDB taxonomy): domain Bacteria; phylum Pseudomonadota; class Gammaproteobacteria; order Enterobacterales; family Enterobacteriaceae; genus Klebsiella; species Klebsiella pneumoniae. The sequence goes on from NZ_KN046818.1 coordinate 2,589,579, forward strand.
GATGCTTGGCACGCTCAGCAGCTATCCGGACTGGCTTACCTGCAATCCGGCCCCGGTCGTTAATCAAAATGACGCCGTTATCTATTATTTCTTCCGCAATATAATGATGGCTGTGTTATTCATGTCATCTATTATTTTGTACTATTTTCGCCAGCGCATCATGCATTCGTGGAAAGCACACGTTCTTACATTTACAGCATGTATACTTTTTACGTTGACCATTATTGTTTTATCATGGCTATACTCCAGCCATTCGCCGTGGCTGAGCGTCAATTTTATCGACGATCTGAGCCATACCTTTACCCCGTTGTGGCAAAGTATTATCGGCTGGCTGCTGATGGCAGTTTGGTTAATCACGCTGATTTTATTAATTAGCTTGAGTAAACTGCGTAATATTTTTTGGTTCAGCGGCGCTTTTTTTTGCAGCGCTTATTTGTTCACGCTTTTCCAGCTGCTCTCCACCGCAGGGGAGCTGGATCAGACCTGGTACCAGGCGCGTTTTTTCGAAACGCTATGCACCTTGTTCCTGATTCTGGTGCTACTGGTTGACGTCTTTATCCTCTATCGCGAGTCTAACCACAAATATGTTCATTCGTATCAGAATTCGATCCGCGACCCGTTGACCCGCCTCTACAACCGCAGCTTCTTCTACGACACCCTTAACCAACAGCTGGCGAAGGTGAATGCCCAGCATCCGCTGTCGGTGCTCATCAGCGACCTCGACCATTTCAAACGCATCAACGATAGCTACGGCCATGTCGCCGGCGACAAAGTGATCCAGTTCGCCGCCTCGGTGCTGGAAAGCCATTCGCGGGTAGATGACGCCGCCGCACGCATCGGCGGTGAGGAATTTGCTCTGCTGCTGGTCAACACCGGTGAAAAAGAAGCGCAAGCGATCGCCGAGCGTATCCGCCTGGCGGTCAGTGCCGGGGAGAGCCATTTACCGGAGCGAATGACCATCAGCATGGGGGTGTATACCACCCACGACAATAGCGTGACAGCGGAAGCGTGCGTTCAGCGCGCGGACGAAGCCATGTATGAAGCAAAGAATAACGGACGTAACCAGGTGATCGTCTGGCATCGGCAGGGAGGGTGAAAAAAGGCCCGGATTAGCCCGGGCCGCAAAGAATTAATCTTTAGCCTGGAGATCGAGGATATTTTGTTCAAGTTTACGGATTAAGTGGAGCAAGGTTTCCACTTCCTGCTTCGAGACCCCTGAGAGGATTTCATCACGGGTCTTACCTATCACCTCTTCCATCTCGTTGATCAGCGGTTCGGCTTTTTCCGTCAGCTTGATGCGTTTGGCCCGCCGATCGCTTGCGCAGGTCTGGCGAGAAATGAGCCCTTTCTCCTCCAGCTGATCGAGCGTGCGCACCAGCGACGGCTGTTCAATACCGATAGCTTTCGCCAGCTGGATCTGCGACTGCTCAGGCGGCAGCTGGTGGATGTTATGCAGCGTGACCCAGTGGGTCTGCGTTAACTCCAGAGGTTTCAGGCGATGGTCGATTAGCGCGCGCCAAACGCGAACTAAACGTGCCAGATCAGAACCAAGTGGCGATTCCAATTTCATCTCCTTATAATTAGCTTGCTAAGTTATTATACTGATTTTAGAATAGTGTGCAGCATTTGAATTATCAAAACAAATGAATTACTTGATTCAACAAAAACCAAAACAATGATTTACACTGTTAAAGAGTAGCACGTCCTGAGGTTACCCCTGTAATGGCAAAGGATTTTTGCTTGTGAAACTGAGTCTTAACACATCCGGATTGCCGCTGCAGGACCTGGTGTTCGGCGCATCCGTCTATTTCCCTCCGCTGTTCAAAGCCGTCTTGTTGGGTTTCTTTATCTGGTTGTTTTTACATCGCCAGCTGCGTGACTGGATGTATGCGGGCGACATCTGGCACCCGCTACTAATGGATCTCTCCCTGTTCGCGCTCTCGGTCTGTCTGGCCCTGGTATTGCTCATTGCCTGGTGATCTCCCTGTTATGAAAAGATTAAAATATCTGTCAACGCTGCTGGTCGCGGCCGTCGCCCTGATTGCCGCATGGTTGTTATGGAATTTCTACACACAGTCACCCTGGACCCGCGACGGCAAAGTGCGCGCCGAGCAGGTTGGGATCACCCCTCAGGTCTCCGGCAGTATTCTGCAGTTGAACGTAACCGATAACCAACGGGTCAAAGCCGGGGAAGTATTGTTTACCATCGACGACACCCCCTATCGCATCGCGGTGCTGAACGCCCAGGCGCAGCTGGCGAAAGCCCAGGCGGAGGTGGCGAAAGCGCAGGCGGAGCAAAGCAAGGCCGCCAGCGAGGCTCGCCGTCGCCGAAGCCTGTCGCAAAATGCCATCTCGGCTGAAGACCTTGAGAACGTCAATACCGCCCTGAATACCGCCACCACCACCCTGGCTGCCGCCAGAGCGGGGGTCGGCGTAACCGAAGCGGCGCTGAAACATGCGCAGTGGCAGCTCAGCCAGACGGTTGTCAAAGCGCCGGTGGATGGCTGGGTGACCAACCTTTCCACCCGCGTCGGCGATTACGCTACCACCGGCCATCCGGTCTTTGCCCTGGTGGACAGCCATTCGTTTTACGTACTGGGCTACTTCGAAGAGACCAAACTGCGCCACATTCGCATCGGCGATCCGGCACAAATTATTCTCTATAGCAATCAGCAGACGCTAAAGGGCCATGTCGCGAGCATCGGCCGCGCGATTGTCGACCAGAGCGTGGAACAGGGAACCGGGCTGGTGGCCAACATCAAACCAAATATCCCCTGGGTTCGTCTCGCCCAACGCGTTCCGGTGCGAATTGCCTTTGATACGCTGCCGGCCGATGTCACCCTGGTCTCCGGCACCACCTGCACTGTCTCAATTGGCGGGCAGTAATGAACCTGCAGACCCTGTCGTGGCGCACACTCCCCTGGGTTAAAGCCACCCGGCCGCAGTGGCGGTACGCATTGCGCAACGGCATCGCGATGTGTCTTGCGCTGAGTATCGCCTATGCGCTGGATCTTGATGAGCCCTACTGGGCGATGACGTCCGCGGCGGTGGTCAGCTTTCCCACCGTCGGCGGCGTGATCAGTAAAAGTTTTGGCCGCATCGCAGGCAGCCTGCTCGGCGCCTGCGCCGCCCTGCTGCTTGCCGGTCATACACTCAACGATCCCTGGCTGTTTCTGTTCAGTATCTCCGGCTGGCTGGCGCTCTGCACCTGGGCCTGCGCCCTGTTCACCAACAACGTCGCCTACGCCTTTCAGCTGGCGGGCTATACCTGCGCCATCATCGCCTTTCCGGTGATTAACATCAGCGACAGCTACGAACTGTGGGTCATCGCCCAGTCGCGCGTCTGCGAAGTCATCGTCGGGATCCTCTGCGGCGGGCTAATGATGATGATCCTGCCAAGCACCTCCGACGGCAGCAACCTGCTGACGGCCCTGAAAACCATGCACGCCCGGCTGCTGGAGCACGCCAGCCTGCTGTGGGTGCCGGAGACGACGGATGCCATTCGCACCGCCCATGAGAGCGTGATTGGCCAGATCCTGACCATGAACCTGCTGCGTATCCAGGCCTTCTGGAGCCACTACCGTTTCCGTCGGCAGAATCCTCTGCTGAACTACCTCCTGCATCAGCAGCTCAGAATGACCAGCGTCATCTCCAGTCTGCGACGGATGCTGCTGAACTGGCCTGACGCGCCGGCGAACACTCGCCAGGTACTGGAGTCGCTGCTCGCCGAGCTCGCCACCCCTCATGCCGACAGTTATCACGTTGCGCGGATCCTGGCGCCGCTGGCGCCGCGGCAGGATGCCGATTACCGGCACATCGCTTTCTGGGCGCGATTGCGCTATTTCTGTCGCATTTACCTGGAGAGCAGCCGCTGGATCCGCCGCGTTGAAAATGCCTCGGCGATCGCCGAGTTCAATGTGCCCGCCGCCCCGCCGTTAGCCCGCCATACCGATCAGGCGGAGGCGTTGCTCAACGGTGTCCGTACCTTTTGCGCGCTGGTGGCGATTGGCGCATGGGGGATCAGTACCCAGTGGACCAGCTGCGCGGCGGCCCTGACCCTGGCCTCCATCTGCTGCGTGCTCTACTCCGTATCCGCCTCGCCGTTTCGCTCGCTGACATTGCTGATGCAGACTCTGGTCCTGCTGTCGCTATTCAGTTTCGTGGTGAAGTTCGGCCTGATGGTGCAGGTAACCGACCTGTGGCAGTTTCTGCTGTTCCTGTTCCCGCTCCTGACCACCATGCAGTTACTCAAACTGCAGTGGCCCAAATACGCCGGCCTGTGGGGACAGCTTATCGTCTTTATGGGCTCGTTTATCGCCGTCACCAACCCGCCGGTGTACGATTATGCGGCCTTTTTCAATGATAATTTGAGCAAGATTGTCGGGGTAGGCTTTGCCTGGCTGGCCTTTGCGGTACTGAGTCCGGGCTCGGACGCCCGCAAAGGGCGACGCCATATCAGAGCGTTACGGCGTCACTTTGTCGATCAACTCAGCCGTCATCCTCAGCACAGTGAGCATGAATTTGAATCGCTGGTCTATCACCACGTCAGTCAGCTCAGCCAGAGTAAGGATGCCCTGGCGCGCCGCTGGCTGTTGCGTTGGGGCGTCGTGCTGCTCAATTGCTCGCACGTCGTCTGGCAGCTTCGCGAATGGGAAACCCGCTCCGATCCTCTCGCCCAGGTGCGCGACCTGTGCATCAACCTGTTACGCGATGTGATGAGCGAGCGCGGCGTGCAGCAGCGCCCGCTGGCCTCCACCCTGCAGGAGCTGCAGCGGATCTGCGACGCCCTGAACCACCATCATCAGCCGGCGGCGCGGGAACTGGCCGCCGCGATTTGGCGACTGTACTGCGCCCTGTCGCAGCTGGAACAGGCCCCGGTGGCCGGCACAATTGGCGAAGGAACTACTTAATCACCCCGCAGGCAAACCGTTCGCCGCCGCCGCCCAGCGGCTGCGGGCTGTCGGCCATGTTATCCCCGCCTACGTGGACCATCAGCGCTTTCCCTTTCACCTCCGCCAGCGTTTTCAGGCGCGGAGCAATAATCGGCTGGTCGGCTACGCCCGCATCGTTGACCACCAGCAGGGGCAGGTCGCCAAGATGCCCGGCCCCCAACGGCCCTTCGTGTTTGCCGGTATGCTGCGGATCGTAATGTCCGCCCGCCGCCCCGGCGGCCACGGCTTTACCTTCTTTCATCGCCGGCTGGCAGCTGCCTTCGGCATGAATATGAAACCCGTGCTTACCCGGCGGTAGCGCCCGCAAAGTGGGGGCGAACTCGAGTCCGCGGTCGGTTTCGGTGATTTTGACGCTGCCGATGGTCTGACCGACGCCCTGGGTGGTCACGAGATTAAGTTGCACATCTTCACTAACGGCCTGTGCGCCAGCGCAAAATGCGAGGGATAAGATCACGAGAATAGATCGTTGCATAACACCTCCGGATGGCTGTCTCCCTGTTAAGTGTAAACCAGGAACGCCTTTCCGGAGGGGAAATGCCCGTTACGGTACGTCGTACCCGAGCGCGGCTTTACGGATGCGGAACCACTGCTGACGGGTCATGCTGAGTTTTTCAGCCACAATCGCCGAGCGCACGCGCTCGATTTTGCCCGAGCCAATAATCGGCAGAGGCTGCGACGGCAGACGCAGCACCCAGGCATAAACTACCTGTTCGATGCTGTCGGCGTTAAGCTCGTGCGCCACCTGCGCCAGCTCATCGCGCAGCGCCTGGAAGCCCTCTTCGTTAAACAGGCGACCACCGCCAAGACAAGACCACGCCATCGGACGAATACGCAGTTGCTGCAGCTGATCGAGAGTACCGTCGAGCAGCAGCGGCTGATGCACCGGTGAAATTTCGACCTGGTTGGTGGCCAGGGTAAACGGCAGACGTGACTGCAGCAAGGTGAACTGGGCGGGGGTAAAGTTCGAGACGCCAAAATGGCGCACTTTACCGCTATGATGCAGCGCGAGAAAAGCTTCGGCTACCTCGTCGGCGTCCATCAGTGGGTCCGGCCGGTGGATCAGCAGCAAGTCGAGATGGTCCGTCGCCAGATTACGCAGCGATTGCTCGGCGCTGAGCACGATGTGATCGCGGTCGGTAATGTAGTGGCCAATGGTGTTCTCAGCGCGCGCCCGGGTGGCGATACCGCATTTGCTGACGATTTCCATCCGGCTACGCAGATGCGGCGCTCGCTTCAGCGCTTCGCCAAAGGCAGCCTCACACTGATAATCGCCATAGATATCGGCGTGATCGACGGTGGTTACGCCTAAATCGAGATGCTGCTCAATAAAGCTGACCAGCTCGCCAGGCGACATTTTCCAGTCCATCAGACGCCAGTAGCCCATCACAAAACGTGAAAATTCCGGCCCCTGGGGAGCCATAGCAATACGCTGAACCATAACCGCTTCCTCAATAAAAAAGTGCTCTGAGTATACGTAATTTTTGGCTTAAAACAGTGAGGGTTGCTGCGGTTCTTCCGCCGGCTCCGGCCTGTTCGCGCGTATTTTGCGCAGCAGCCGTTGGCGGCAAAGACGCAAAACCTCCTGTTTCTGCGCATCGCTCATCGTTTGCCAGTTAAAACGTTCCTCACGGCTGCGGAAACAGCCGCGACAGTAGCCGCGCTCATCGGTCTGACATATTCCCCGGCACGGGCTCTGCACCGGGAAAAATTCTAACTGCTCTGCCACCACACGCCTCCTGTCCCCTCGTCTCCTTTCATTGCAGACGTTTCCCCGCGCCGACGCAAATTTTGTTCACTACGTGCTGCGCCAGCTAACATTTTTCCGCCGACGCTTGCATTAGACCAATCGGTCTACTACAGTGTGCAGCATGAACAGACACAGCGATTGCGATACCCGAGAACATATCCTGGCCACCGGCGAGCAGCTTTGCATGCATCGCGGTTTTACCGGAATGGGCTTGAGCGAACTTCTGAAGACGGCGGAGGTGCCCAAGGGCTCCTTCTACCACTACTTTCGCTCTAAGGAAGCCTTCGGCGTCGCGCTGCTTGAACATCACTACACCGGATATCTGCAGCGCCTGGTCGACCACTTCGATCATGGCGACGGTAACTATCGCGATCGCCTGCTGGCCTACTATCAGCACACGCTGAATCAGTTCTGCCAGCAGGGGATTATTAGCGGGTGTCTTACTGTCAAGCTATCCGCGGAGGTTTGCGATCTGTCGGAAGATATGCGCGCCGCCATGGATCGCGGAGCCAGCCAGATTATCGCCCTGCTGGGCGACGCGCTGGAGAAAGGACGTCAGGAAGGCAGTCTCGCATTTGACGGCGAGGCCATGACCCTGTCGCAGGTGCTGTATTCCCTGTGGCTCGGGGCCAACCTGCAGGCCAAAATTACGCGTAGCGCAACGCCGCTGGAAAGCGCCCTTGCCCACGCCAAACAGATTATTGCGGCGCCTGCGGTATAACAGGCGTTTTTATTTCATCAGTTACTAGACGACCGGTCTACTCAGGAGTCACTATGTCGGAAGCAAAATTATTCAGCCCACTGAAAGTCGGTGCGGTCACCGTCCCTAATCGCGTATTTATGGCGCCGTTGACGCGTCTGCGCAGCATTGAGCCGGGCGATATCCCTACTCCGCTGATGGGCGAATACTACCGCCAGCGCGCCAGTTCCGGGCTGATCATCACCGAAGCGACGCAGATCTCCGCGCAGGCCAAAGGCTACGCCGGCGCGCCTGGGCTGCACAGCCCGGAGCAGATTGCCGCCTGGCAGAAAATCACCGCCGGCGTTCATGCCGAAAACGGTCATATCGCCGTCCAGCTGTGGCACACCGGGCGTATTTCCCATAGCAGCCTGCAGCCTGGCGGCGCCGCCCCGGTAGCGCCTTCCGCGCTGAGCGCGGGCACCCGTACCTCACTGCGTTACGAAAACGGCCACGCCATTCGCGTCGACACCTCAATGCCCCGCGCCCTGGAAACCGCAGAGATCCCAGGGATCGTCAACGATTTCCGTCAGGCGGTCGGCAATGCCCGTGACGCCGGCTTCGATCTGGTCGAGCTGCACTCAGCCCACGGCTATCTGCTGCACCAGTTCCTCTCGCCATCGGCGAACCAGCGTACCGATCAGTACGGCGGCAGCGTGGAGAACCGTGCCCGTCTGGTGCTGGAAGTGGTTGACGCCGTGAGTCAAGAGTGGAGCGCCGAGCGCATTGGCATCCGCGTGTCGCCGATTGGCAGCTTCCAGAATGTGGATAATGGCCCGAACGAAGAAGAAGACGCGCTGTATCTGATTAGCGAGCTGGCGAAACGCGGTATCGCCTATCTGCACATGTCCGAGCCGGACTGGGCGGGCGGCAAACCTTACAGTGAAGCTTTCCGTCAGAAAGTCCGCGACCGCTTCCCGGGGGTGATCATTGGCGCTGGCGCTTACACAGTAGAAAAAGCCAACGATCTTATCAATAAAGGGCTGATTGATGCCGTGGCATTTGGCCGCGATTACATCGCCAACCCGGATCTGGTGGCTCGCCTGCAGAAAAAAGCGGCGCTTAACCCGCAACGCCCGGAATCCTTCTACGGCGGCGGCGCGGAAGGCTACACCGATTACCCGACTCTGTAATCCCTCCATTGATAGCGGCGACGTATCGCCGCTATACTCAACGTTCTGATCTATCAAATAAACTGCATAGGGGACATTATGCGCTTACTCCACACCATGCTGCGCGTTGGCGACCTGCAACGTTCTATCGACTTCTATACCAACGTGTTGGGCATGAAGCTGCTGCGCACCAGCGAAAACCCGGAGTACAAGTACTCCCTCGCCTTTGTCGGCTACGGCGAAGAGAGCGAAACCGCGGTAATCGAACTGACCTACAACTGGGGCGTGGACAGCTATGAGCTGGGCACCGCCTACGGCCATATCGCGCTGAGCGTCGATAACGCCGCCGAAGCCTGCGAACGGATCCGTCAGAACGGGGGCAACGTCACCCGTGAAGCCGGGCCGGTAAAAGGCGGCACCACCGTCATCGCCTTCGTGGAAGATCCGGACGGTTACAAAATCGAGCTCATTGAAGAGAAAGATGCCGGCAAAGGTCTGGGCAACTAACGCTTCCCCACGCTGGCATATTTAATGCCATGGCTCGCCCGGGCGCTACGGCGCCCGTTGTTTTCACCCCTGCCTGCTGCAAGCCGCGGCAAAATTTGCCATAATGCGCGCTACTTTTTTCCAGCTAAGAGAATCTGATGTCCGAGAACGCTCAACTGAATGGTCTGTGCGACCGTTTCCGCGGTTTTTATCCGGTGGTGATCGATGTTGAAACCGCAGGATTTAACGCCAAAACCGACGCCCTGCTGGAGATCGCCGCCATTACGTTGAAGATGGATGAGCACGGCTGGCTGATGCCCGATGAAACGCTGCATTTCCATGTTGAACCTTTCGAGGGCGCCAATCTGCAGCCCGAAGCGCTGGCTTTTAACGGGATTAACCCGCATGACCCGCAGCGCGGGGCCGTCAGCGAATACGATGCCCTGCATGCCATCTTCAAAATGGTGCGCAAAGGGATGAAAGAGAGCGACTGCAGCCGGGCAATCATGGTGGCGCACAATGCCACCTTTGACCACAGCTTCACCATGACCGCCGCCGAACGCGCGGGACTTAAACGTAACCCTTTCCATCCGTTTGTTACCTTCGATACCGCCGCGCTAAGCGGGTTGGCGCTGGGCCAGACGGTGCTGTCGAAAGCCTGTATTGCCGCGGGTATGCCGTTCGACGGCGCGCAGGCTCACTCCGCCCTGTATGATACCGAGCAGACGGCGCAGCTGTTTTGCGAGATCGTGAACCGCTGGAAGCGTCTGGGCGGCTGGCCGCTGCCAGTGGCCACCCCGGAGTGATAAAAAAAGCGACTTCCAGGAAGTCGCTTTTTTACTGATGGCGGGAATTACTCCGCTTTTGGCTCGTCGGTATGGTACTTTGCCGCCGTCTCTTTGATCAGCTGCTGCAGTTCACCGCGCTGGTACATTTCGATGACGATATCGCAGCCGCCCACCAGTTCACCGTCTACCCACAGCTGCGGGAAAGTCGGCCAGTTGGCGTATTTAGGCAGCTCGGCGCGGATATCCGGGTTCTGCAGGATATCAACGTAAGCAAAACGTTCGCCACAGGCGGACAGCGCCTGAACAGCCTGGGCAGAGAAACCGCAGCTTGGCAGCTTCGGCGACCCTTTCATATACAACAGGATCGGGTTTTCAGCGATTTGGCGTTGGATCTTTTCTAAAGTCGAGCTCATTGTCGTGCTTCCTTAAACTTCTTTCTACGGCAGTAACTTGTCATTGTAGCGTCCTGTAGGCAGGACGGATAATAACATTTTTTTCACTATTCATATTTTATCTTCTGTTGCGCGAAGTTGCCTTAAAAATATCACTTTGCGATCGCAGGCGGGCGCTCATTGCGCATTTTCTGTGCGAGGCGGTCAATGTCTGACGCGTTTTCTTGCAATCGTTAACCAATCGACATTTTTGATACAAAAGAATATTAACTTTCCGGCTTTTTATGCTTTAGAATCATTCCGGTTTGTCATTCATCGTCAGGCATTTGTACATGTCTGTAATTAATCAGGGGATTGCTCAGTGGCGCGGCTAAACAAAATCGCGATATCGCTCTGTGCATTACTGTTCACGTCTATCTCATTCACGCCACTGGCTCAGGCATCAGGGCATACGCACGCCTCCGCTTCGCCAAAAGCGTTGCCCGCGAAAAGTGGCTCAGAGCGCAAGAAAAAAGCAACCAGTCAAAAAACTAAAACCACCGCTAAAACCACCAGTAAAAAGTCCTCGCGCACCCGGCTCCCTACCCGCACTACCGCAGCAAGCCAAACCGCACTTCATCGTCAGGCCGCCGGCGCGACGAAAAAATGCGTGCTGCGTAAAGGTTATAAAAAGCAGTGCGCGAAAACGGTCGCCGCCAGCGCCGAGCCGACCCTGGCGCTAAACAGCGTCAAAAGCAAATGCGTGGTGCGCAAGGGCTATAAAAAACGCTGTAAGCCCGAGGCCAGCGAAGCGAATTTAACGATCGCCGACGCCCACAAGGTCCGGGTGCAAAAAGCGCAAAGTACCGCGATGAACAAACTGATGGGCCAGTTGGGTAAACCCTATCGCTGGGGCGGCACCTCGCCGCGCACCGGGTTTGACTGCAGCGGGCTGGTCTATTACGCCTATAAGGACCTGGTCAAGATCCACATCCCGCGTACGGCCAACGAAATGTACCACCTGCGCGATGCGCGTCCGGTGGATCGTGATGAACTGCAGAGCGGCGATTTAGTCTTCTTCCGCACCCGCGGACGGGGCGCTGCCGACCATGTCGGCGTCTACGTCGGCAACGGAAAATTCATTCAGTCGCCGCGCACAGGTCGTGATATTCAAATCACCTCCCTGAGCGAGGATTACTGGGTTCGCCATTATGTCGGCGCTCGTCGCGTCATGACGCCGAAAACCATTCGCTGATCCCGGTCTGCCGCTGCGGCGGCAGACCGCCTCTCCTGCTCGATCTCCATCCCCACCCGCAAGGGATATTGCAGATTGCTCTCTTTGCCCGGCGTATCACGACGATAGCGGGTCGGCGACATGCCAAAGTGACGGTGAAAGGTCCGGCAGAAAGCGGCTTGTCCCTCGTATCCCAGGCACTGAGAAATACTCTGTATCGACGCCTGCGTCTGCGTCTGCGTTAAATAGATTGTCGCAATCGTCATCTTTCGTCGGCTGACGTAGCTCGCCAGCGTGCAGCCCGTTACCATGGCGAATTGTCGCTGGAAGTACCAGTGTGAGTAGCCGGACTTTTTCGCAATCTCGCTCACCGACAGGGTGTCGAAAATATGTGCTTCGATCCAGTCAACAATCCCCTGCACCACCGGGATCATTTTCGCGCTCACCACCTCATCTGTTTTTGCCATCGTCGTCATCCTGGGGAAATTACTGCTGGCGGCTATATTTGTCATACAAATTAAAAAATAGACAATGAATTATTGGCATAGCGACGATTGCCTGAGCGCATATTTTTATTAATCGTTTGATATTAAAGTTTTATTTTTTGTTCAGCGCATTGCGTGACAGCGGCGAAGCAGAGTAGTTAATTGCCATGCGAGTTCGCAAATCCGCAGAGGGCATCTCCTTATACATGGTTGCAACAATTTTGGCGGCTTATCGGCCACTCCTGCAGAAAACGGTTAAGCCTTCACCACATGCGCCGGAGATAACAGCCTTTATCGTTGTAAGGCTTTTCACTGCTTGCGGCAAATGTTAACATTCTCAATACAATAACACGCCCGGGACGCGACAGCGTCGGGCGGTCAGAACACGATTCAGGTGAAAACCTCATCCTGTCAATGTGAGATAAAACAAAAAGTTATAAGGAGAGTAGCAATGTCGTTTGAATTACCTGCATTACCATATGCAAAAGACGCCCTGGCGCCGCACATTTCCGCAGAAACCCTGGAATATCACTACGGTAAACACCACCAGGCGTATGTCACTAACCTCAACAACCTGATCAAAGGCACTGCGTTCGAAGGCAAGTCCCTCGAAGAGATCGTCCGCACGTCTGAAGGCGGCGTATTCAACAACGCAGCGCAGGTCTGGAACCACACCTTCTACTGGAACTGCCTGGCGCCTAACGCCGGCGGCGAACCGGAAGGCGAACTGGCGGCCGCAATCGCCAAATCTTTCGGCAGCTTCGCGGATTTTAAAGCCAAATTTACCGATGCCGCGGCGAAAAACTTCGGCGCTGGCTGGACCTGGCTGGTCAAAAATGCCGACGGCAGCCTGGCTATCGTCTCCACCAGCAACGCCGGCACCCCGCTGACCACCGACGCGAAGCCGCTGCTGACCGTTGACGTTTGGGAACACGCCTACTACATCGACTACCGCAACGCCCGTCCAAGCTACCTGGACCACTTCTGGGCGCTGGTAAACTGGAAGTTTGTTGCGGCTAACCTGGCGGCATAAACGACAAACCGCAGCGGGGTCTCCCCGGCTGCGGTTTTTTTTTGCCCTTGCCCAGCCGATGATTACTGGCTGGCGAAAGCCTCTTCCGGCTGCGCTCGCCCGCTAAACCAGACCAGCAGCAGCGCCAGACCAGCGATAATTGCGCCCATCACCGGCACAAACGCATATCCCAGTCCGCCAGAGATCACCGCCCCACCGGCGGCGGCGCCCAGCGCGTTGCCGAGGTTGAACGCGCCGATATTCACCGAAGAAGAGAGCCCCGGCGCCTCATGCGCTACGCGCATAACCCGCATCTGCAGCGGCGGAACCACCGCAAAGGTTGCTGCGCCCCAGACAATCATGCTGATGGCCGCCCCGGCCTGGGATTGCGCCAGCAGCGGGATCGCCAGCATGATCGCCATCAGCAGCAGCAGAAAGCCCTTCAGCGTGCCGGAGACCGACCGGTCAGCAAATTTGCCGCCCAGATAGTTGCCTAGCGAAAAACCGACGCCAATCAGCACCAGCATCGCGGTTATAAACAGCGATGAAGCGTGGGTCAGCGTATTGAGCACTGGCGAAATGTAGGTATACAGCGTAAACATCGCCCCGGCGCCCAGCACGGTGGTCAGCAACGCGGAGAGCACCTGCGGGCGCAGCAGGACAGAAAGCTCTTTTTTGACATCAGGACGTTCCCCCGCGCTGCCCTTCGGCAGGGAGAACCACAGGCTAACCATCGCCAGCAGGCCTAATCCCGCAGTAGCAAGGAAGGACATCCGCCAACCGATGGTTTCGCCAAGCCAGGTGGCCGCCGGCACGCCGCCAATGTTGGCGATGGTCAGGCCCATAAACATAGTGGCTACCGCGCTGGCCTGCTTATGCTTTGGCACGACGCTGGCCGCCACCACCGATCCCAGGCCGAAAAAAGCGCCGTGGTTGAGGCTGGTAATAATCCGCGACAGCAGCAGCGTGGTGTAATCCGGCGCGATGGATGACAACAGGTTGCCGACGGTGAAGATCCCAATCAGAAAAATCAGCGCATTGCGCCGTGCGCGATGCGACAATAGCAGCGTCATCAGCGGTGCGCCGACCATGACGCCGATGGCATACGCACTGATCAGCATTCCCGCTACCGGTATCGAGACGTCCACACCTTTCGCAATCACCGGCAGCAATCCCATCGGGGAGAACTCGGTGGTACCGATGCCAAAGGCGCCGATCGCCAGCGCAAGTAAAGGAAAGTTGATTTTCATTCAATGACTCCATCAGACCGTCAGAGAGGACGGCGTAACATCAGAAGTCAAAAGCATGACATCAATCACAAAAAAACAAAAGTGAACGAAATGACAAAAGATTTTTGCAGAATTGATAATAATAGCGGGATATGGGGAGGAAGCGGCGCTCCTCCCTCAGCGAAACATTAGTGCAGTATGGCGGTCAGGCTGAAAGCGACAATCACGCCGAGAGCAATAATCGTGGTGATCAGCGAAAACTTTAAATTGGTATCCATCATTTTTCCCTCTTGTTATCCCCACACCAAAAGTGAGCTTGCTCATTTTTGCACAAAAAATCGCAAAAATCTTCCGGGATTTAGGGCGATGCACATTTTTGCTCTTCCACTTTGCCCCAAGATCGGACAAAATCCCACGCTAATTTAAAAGCGTATCGGCCATTGACCCCTTCCTGTCGTTCTGTGTCGTTTTCCCGACGTGATGCAATGTTGAAAATTGTATTCAGGGTGTGTGTAGGCAAACGTTTACGTATCGATGATCAGGCGATCAGGTCAAGGCATGGAGTGAGATGTAATGGCAACTATTAAAGATGTAGCGAAACGCGCAAACGTTTCCACTACAACTGTGTCACATGTAATTAACAAAACCCGTTTCGTTGCCGAAGAGACGCGTAATGCGGTATGGGCGGCGATCAAAGAGCTGCACTACTCGCCGAGCGCCGTGGCGCGCAGCCTGAAAGTCAATCACACCAAATCGATTGGCCTGCTGGCGACCAGTAGCGAAGCCGCCTATTTCGCTGAAATTATTGAGTCCGTTGAAAAGAGCTGCTTCCAGAAGGGCTATACTCTGATCCTCGGTAACGCGTGGAACGATCTGGAAAAGCAGCGCGCCTATCTGTCGATGATGGCGCAAAAGCGCGTAGACGGTCTGCTGGTGATGTGTTCCGAGTATCCGGATTCGGTATTGAGCATGCTGGAAGAGTACCGCCATATCCCGATGGTGGTGATGGACTGGGGCGAGGCGAAAGCCGACTTCACCGATGCGGTGATCGATAACGCCTTCCAGGGCGGCTATATCGCCGGACGCTACCTGATTGAACGCGGCCATCGCGAAATCGGCGTGATCCCGGGCCCGCTGGAGCGCAACACCGGCGCGGGGCGACTGGCCGGCTTCATGCAGGCGATGAAAGAGGCGCATATCAGCGTGCCGGAAAACTGGATTGTGCAGGGCGACTTCGAGCCGGAGTCCGGCTACCGCGCAATGCAGCAGATCCTAAACCAGCAGCACCGCCCGACGGCGGTCTTCTGCGGCGGCGATATCATGGCGATGGGCGCTATCTGCGCGGCGGATGAAATGGGACTGCGGGTGCCGCAGGACATTTCGCTGATCGGTTATGATAATGTGCGCAACGCCCGCTATTTCAGCCCGGCGTTAACCACCATTCATCAGCCGAAAGATTCCCTGGGCGAGGCCGCATTTAACATGCTGTTGGATCGTATCGTCAACAAGCGTGAAGAGTCGCAGTCTATCGAAGTGCACCCTCGTCTGGTTGAGCGCCGCTCGGTAGCGGATGGCCCGTTTGTCGATTATCGTCGTTAAGGCATCTGGCGAGCGCGGATCTCTCCGGCGCCCGCAGCCACTCCCGATTCAGCGTGTCGCTGTCCCCCAGATAGTCAAGCATCCAGTTCAGCGCCGGTGAGGCATCGTTCTGCTGCCACGTCAGGCAGCAGGCGGCATCCGGGAACGGATTTTCCAGCGCCAGCGCAGTCCACTCGCCGCGATCTATCCATGGACGGGCGAAATGGCTCGGCACCATGCCGACGCAGAGTCCTGCCGACAAACAGGTTGCTGATGATTCCCAGTCAGGGACGACTACCCTCTTCTGGTTATCCAGCAACCATGTTGTCCGTTTAGGCAACGAGCGCGAGGTATCCTCCCGCACCAGCGACGGCCAGTTACGCAGGACGTCGTCGCTCAGGGGTCCATCCGTCTTTGCCAGCGGATGATCGCTCGCCACCACGCAGTCCCAGCTCAGCATCCCCATATCGCGGAACGCATAGCGACCGCCGACCGGAATAGATCGCGTTGCGCCAATCGCCAGCTCAACGCGGCCGTCGGCCAGCGCATCCCATACACCATTGAATACTTCCTGAAAGACGATCAGTTCGACGTCGGGAAAATGGCGATAGAAGTCGACGATCATCTGACGCATCCGCGCCGGTTTCACAATATCATCCACTGCGATCGACAACTGTCCGCGCCAGCCGTTCGCAATTTGCTGACACTGCTGGCGGGTGATCTGCATTTTTTTGATAACAGAGCGCCCTTCCTGTAAAAACCAGACCCCGGCGGGGGTCAACTCCACATCACGATGGCGACGCTCAAATAAGGGAACGGCGAGCCACTCTTCGAGCTGACGCACGGTATAGCTGACCGCGGAAGGCACCCGGTGAAGCTCCTGCGCGGCCGCGCTGAAGCTGCCGTTACGGGCGACGGCATCAACCACTTCCAGAGAGTATTCAGACCACATTTTCTGCCTGCAAAATTTTTGAATGCATGTGACAAATATTAGCGTTTCACAAGCCACAATGCACTCCCTACACTCTGCGGCATCGTACCTGTACACCAACTATGAGAACGTTATGTCACAACCCGGGAAAGGATTTTTAGTCTGGCTGGCCGGCCTGAGCGTGCTGGGCTTTCTGGCCACCGATATATACCTGCCGGCGTTTGCCGCCATGCAGCAGGATCTCAACACCTCCGCCGCCTCCATTAGCGCCAGCCTGAGCCTGTTCCTCGCCGGCTTCGCGCTGGGCCAGCTGTTCTGGGGACCGCTGTCGGACCGCTATGGACGTAAACCGGTGCTGCTGAGCGGCCTGGCGATTTTCGCGGCCGGCTGTCTGGGGATGCTGTGGGTGCACAACGCCACCCTGATGCTGGCGCTGCGCTTTCTGCAGGCGATTGGCGTCTGTGCCGCGGCCGTTACCTGGCAGGCGATGGTCGCCGATTACTATCCTGCCCAGCGCACGAACCGCATCTTCGCCACCATTATGCCGCTGGTAGGACTGTCGCCGGCGCTGGCCCCGCTGCTGGGCAGCTGGCTGCTGGTGCACTTCGAGTGGCAAGCCATCTTCGCCACCCTGTTCGCCATCACTCTGCTGCTGATGCTGCCTGCCCTGCGCCTGAAGGCAGCCGCGAAGTCAGTAGTAGTGACGCAGCAAAAGATCACCTTTCTCGCGCTGCTGCGCTCCCGGGAATACAGCGGCAACGTCCTGATCTACGCCGCCTGTTCCGCCAGCTTCTTCGCCTGGCTTACCGGTTCACCTTTTATCCTGCATGAAATGGGCTATGGCCCAACCGCTATCGGCCTGAGCTATATTCCGCAGACCATCGCCTTTCTGGTGGGAGGCTATGGCTGTCGCGCGCTGCTGCAGAAATGGTCCGGTCAACAGATGCTGCCGTGGCTGCTGGTGATTTTTGCCGTCAGCGTAGCCGCCACCTGGCTGGTGGGCCTGCAAACCCATGCCTCGCTGGTGGCGTTAATGATCCCGTTCTGCATGATGGCGGTGGTCAACGGCGGGATCTACCCCATCGTGGTTGCTCAGGCGCTGAAGCCTTTTCCGCAGGCGACCGGCCGCGCGGCCGCGCTGCAAAATACCCTGCAGCTTGGCCTGTGCTTCCTGACCAGTCTGCTGGTATCCGCGCTGATCGCCACGCCGCTGCTGACCACCACCAGCGTAATGCTGGTTTCGATTGGCTTAGCCGGAATAGGCTATCGCCTGCAGCAGACGCCGGAGCTGACACCCCACTCTTCCCACGCGTAATGCCCGTCGCCAGGGCCCGGACCAGTCGTTAGCATGCTAAGAAATTTTTATTGAAAGCCAGTACTTAGCGTCCTATACTGGATCCGGGTTCACATAAATAGAAAATAGTTACAGATTAACGGATGCAGGATGCCTCCGTTTCACCATGGAAGGCCTTTCGGCAAGGGTTATCTCCCTTCCTCTGTTTACGTCGGATAGCGACTTCACGGATTATCCGTGAGATTTCTCACAAAGCCAAAAAAGCGTCTACGCTGTTTTAAGGTTCTGATCACTTGGGCGTGATGGAGAAGCTATGAGTTCATCGTGTATAGAAGAAGTAAGTGTACCAAATGATGACTGGTACCGGATTGCAGCTGAATTATTAGGCCGTGCGGGAATTGAAATCAATGGCTCCGCGCCGTCCGACCTGCGGGTTAAAAATCCTCTCTTTTTTAAACGGGTTTTGCAGGAAGGTTCGCTGGGTTTAGGCGAAAGCTATATGGACGGCTGGTGGGAATGCGAGCGTCTGGATATATTCTTCCACAAGGTGTTACGCGCCGGGTTGGAAAAGCAGCTCCCACACCATTTCAAAGACACACTCCGCATCGCAGGCGCTCGTCTGTTTAATCTACAAAGTAAAAAACGTGCCTGGATTGTCGGTAAAGAGCACTACGACCTCGGCAACGATCTCTTCAGCCGGATGCTTGATCCCTATATGCAATATTCCTGCGGTTACTGGAAAGAGGCGCAGAGCCTCGAGGCCGCCCAGCAGGCTAAGCTGGATCTCATCTGCCGCAAACTGGAGCTGGAGCCAGGCATGCGGGTACTGGATATTGGCTGTGGATGGGGCGGTCTCGCCGAATATATGGCGCGAAATTATCAGGTCAGCGTCGTGGGTGTAACCATCTCCGCCGAGCAACAAAAAATGGCCCAGGCGCGCTGCGCCGATCTCGATGTAGAGATTCGTCTCCAGGATTATCGCGATCTGCACGACAGCTTTGACCGCATCGTCTCCGTTGGCATGTTTGAGCACGTGGGGCCGAAAAATTACGCTACTTACTTTGAGGTTGCCGACCGTAATTTGAAACCCAACGGCCGCTTTTTACTGCACACCATTGGTTCCAAGCTCACCGACCATAACGTTGACCCGTGGATCGATAAATATATCTTCCCGAACGGCTGCCTGCCTTCCGTGCGTCACATTGCCGAAGCCAGCGAGAAGCATTTTGTGATGGAAGACTGGCACAACTTCGGCGCCGATTATGACACGACCCTGATGGCCTGGTATGAGCGTTTCCTCGCCAGCTGGCCGGAAATTGCCGATAACTATTCTGAGCGTTTCAAACGCATGTTTACCTATTATCTGAACGCCTGCGCCGGCGCCTTCCGCGCCCGCGACATTCAGCTCTGGCAGGTGGTGTTCTCGCGCGGTATTGAACATGGACTGCGCGTCGCCCGTTAAATAACACTCCCCCGCTTATCGGCGGGGGATTTTTTTTCAGGCTTCATTGACCTTAGCCGCCATATCTTTCGCGGCCAGCACGCGTTCGACCGTATCGACAACCGCCTGGGTCTGCGGATCAATCTCAATATTGACGCGATCGCCCAGTTTTTTCGCTCCCAGGGTGGTCCGCTGCAGCGTCTCCGGAATAAGATGTACGCAGAAACGGGTCGCCGTCACCTCACCCACCGTCAGACTAATGCCGTCAATACCGATGAATCCTTTATAGAGGATGTATTTCATCAGCGTTGGATCCTGCACTTTAAACCAGATCTGACGGTTATTTTCGGAAGTCAGAATCTTCACGATTTCCGCGGTGGTCATAATGTGGCCGGACATTAAATGCCCGCCGATTTCATCACTAAATTTCGCCGCTCGCTCGACGTTCACTTCATCGCCGACCTGAATATCGCCAAGATTGGTAATCCGCAGCGTCTCTTTCATCAGATCGAAGCTGATGCGCGCGCCGTTGATTTCGGTCACCGTCAGGCAGCAGCCGTTGTTGGCTACCGAGGCGCCGGTTTCCAGCCCCTCCAGCATATGTGCCGGTAACTCAACCACGTGAGTGCGAAAATTGGGTTTATCATCAATGGAGACCACTTTCGCGGTTCCCTGAACAATACCAGTAAACATGTTTGGCTCCTGTTGAAAATCATGACGGTATCATTACCGCTTTCGCTATCGGGAACAATAACAGGAGGGCAAAGCGGTTGCCAGCGCGCTTCGTGCCTCGACTCTTTTTTCACTGGCTTAATAGCCAATCCTCGCTACAATAGACTGGAAATTCCTCATTTTTATCCCCTTGCTGCCAGTTACGGCGGCTTTTTTAGTCTCAAAATAACAACAATTCGAAGGTGTTCACGTGCAGAAGTATTTCGTTGAAGCGCGTCAGTTATTAGCTCTGGCTATACCCGTCATCCTTGCGCAGGTGGCGCAGACGGCGATGGGTTTTGTCGATACCGTAATGGCGGGTGGCTACAGCGCCACGGATATGGCCGCCGTGGCCATCGGGACCTCCATCTGGCTGCCGGCGATCCTCTTCGGCCACGGCCTTCTGCTGGCGCTGACCCCGGTGGTGGCGCAGCTTAACGGATCCGGGCGGCGGGAGCGTATCGCGCCTCAGGTGCGTCAGGGCTTCTGGCTGGCCGGCTTTGTCTCGGTGCTGATCATGGTCGTGCTGTGGAACGCCGGATACATCATCAGCTCCATGCATAACATCGATCCGCTGTTGGCAGAGAAGGCGGTTGGCTACCTGCGCGCGCTGCTGTGGGGCGCTCCGGGCTATCTGTTCTTCCAGGTCGCCCGTAACCAGTGTGAAGGGCTGGCAAAAACCAAGCCCGGGATGGTCATGGGCTTTATTGGATTACTGGTCAACATTCCGGTGAACTATATTTTTATCTATGGTCATTTCGGCATGCCCGAGCTGGGCGGCGTCGGCTGCGGTGTGGCGACGGCCTCCGTTTACTGGGTGATGTTCGCCAGCATGCTGTGGTGGGTGCGCCGGGCGCGTACGATGCGCGATATCCGCTGCGCCGAGCGCTTCAGCGGCCCTGATTTTGCCGTCCTGTTACGGCTGGTGCAGCTGGGGCTGCCCATTGCTCTGGCGCTGTTCTTTGAAGTCACTCTGTTTGCCGTCGTCGCGCTGCTGGTCTCCCCGCTCGGGATCATTGACGTCGCCGGTCACCAGATCGCGCTTAATTTCAGCTCGCTGATGTTCGTTCTGCCGCTGTCGCTGGCGGCGGCGGTCACCATTCGCGTCGGCTTCCGCCTTGGCCAGGGCTCAACGATCGATGCCCAGGTTTCGGCCCGCACCGGCGTGGGCGTAGGGGTCTGCCTGGCGGTATTTACCGCTATCTTTACCGTCCTGATGCGTAAGCAGATTGCGCTGCTGTATAACGATAATCCCGAGGTAGTTACGCTGGCCTCGCACCTGATGCTGCTGGCGGCTATCTATCAGATCTCCGACTCTATTCAGGTGATCGGCAGCGGCATTCTGCGCGGCTATAAAGATACGCGGTCTATCTTTTTCATTACCTTTACCGCGTACTGGGTGCTGGGTTTGCCGAGCGGCTATCTGCTGGCGCTGACCGATATGATTGTGCCCCGCATGGGACCTGCCGGTTTCTGGTGCGGATTTATCATCGGTCTGACCTCCGCCGCCATCATGATGATGCTGCGGATGCGTTTTCTGCAGCGCCAGCCTTCCAGCATCATCTTACAGCGCGCAGCGCGCTAACTTGTCTAAGCCCGCCGCTCCGGCGGGCTTTTTCGTTCTTCGCTATAACGGCGCGTTGTACATTCCGTTACTCCCTGACACCAAAGACTCACTGATAGCCTCCCGGCAGGCGCTTATAGTGTTGCCAACAGCCCCGCAGTGGGGTTACTCAAGAAACCAAGTCGAGGATTTCAGAATGAAAAAAGTATTAGCTCTGGTCGTTGCCGCTGCTATGGGTCTGTCATCAGTTGCTTTCGCTGCCGATGCGGCAAGCACCACCCCGAGTGCAGCAGCCAGCCATACTACCGTTCACCATAAGAAACATCACAAAGCGGCCGCGAAACCGGCAGCCGAGCAGAAAGCGCAGGCGGCGAAGAAACACCACAAAGCTGCTGCAAAACCGGCTGCTGAGCAAAAAGCCCAGGCGGCGAAGAAACACCATAAAGCCGCTGCTAAACCGGCAGTAGCGCAGAAAGCGCAGGCGGCGAAGAAACACCATAAAACGACGCACCATGAAGCTAAACCGGCGGTTAAACCGGCGGCATAATGGTCAGGGCGTTAAGGTGATAAACCGGCGCTGAACAGCGCCGGTTTTTTTTCAGGAGGACATCATGCTGCAACGCTATCGCTTCGAATTGCTGCTGTTACTGCTCATCGTCTGCGCGCTGTTTACCCTGCGCTTGATGTTTAAATAGCTGGCTGCTGAACCCATTTTCGGGCCGGCGGCGTATAGTCGCGAAAACCGGCGATAATCTCGTCTGCCGAGGTAGCGAACGGCAGCATCTCCGCGTAGCGCGGGTGCATAAACCCTTCCCGTACCATGTTATCGACCATCGCCTGAAGCGGATCGTAATAACCCTTAATATTCAGGAACGCGCACGGTTTCTCATGGATCCCCAGCTGCGCCCAGGTCCATTGTTCGAAAATCTCCTCGAGCGTCCCCGCCCCGCCCGGCAGGGCAATAAAGCCATCCGCCAGCGCCGCCATTTTGGTTTTCCGCTCGTGCATATCCTCGACCACATGCAGCTCCGTCAAGCCGCGGTGGGCAATTTCCCGCTCCACCAGGCCGCGCGGCATCACGCCGATCACCACGCCACCGGCCTCCAGCGCCGCATCGGCGACCGCCCCCATCAGACCAACTTTGCCGCCGCCATAGACAAGCGCCAACCCCTGCTGCGCCAGCGTACGTCCAACCAGACGGGCGGTTTCGAGGTACAGCGGATGTTCGCCAGCTGAAGAACCGCAGAAAATACCAATCGATTTCATCTTCGTTATGACTCCTTCTCTTCTGGTGGCCGATAATTTAACACATCGGCAACCCTTCCGCGCAGGTTTGGACTGCCTGAAAAATAAGAGCCGTGATGCTCGCTGGCGAAGAAATATCCTTGTGGTTCAGTAAAATATATCCGGAATGAGTAAAAGTTCCGCAATCGCATGCAATGTGCAAGAAAAGTGACGTTTACCTCTTGCCACATCCCCTCCCTGCCGCTAATATGCGTCCCCGTTGTCACCACAACATTGCGTTCGTAGCTCAGTTGGTTAGAGCACCACCTTGACATGGTGGGGGTCGTTGGTTCGAGTCCAATCGAACGCACCATAATGCGTTTATAGCTCAGTTGGTTAGAGCACCACCTTGACATGGTGGGGGTCGTTGGTTCGAGTCCAATTAAACGCACCATAATGCGTCTGTAGCTCAGTTGGTTAGAGCACCACCTTGACATGGTGGGGGTCGATGGTTCGAGTCCATTCAGACGCACCAATCATTTTTCCTTCTGTAATTCCTGAATTTTATCACCTGCTCCCCGTTGGTATTGCTGACTTAAAATGTTGTGTATTGGCAAAGCGTTTTCCTTGCATAGTCCATACTAGTCCACATGAGTGCTAAGGAAGCCAACCCTTTTAATGAGCATCAAAAATCGATCAACAGACCACGCCGTTTAATTTCTTAATGATAATCATTCCATTCATCATAAATATATGCATATGCAAATCGATATATCAGATACCCCACCAGGAATTCCACAACTGAAAGTAAACCCCAGAGAAATTTATATTCATTTACTGAGAAAAAAAAGAACCAACCAGCCAGCGCGATACCTGAAGCACCTAATCCCATCCCAGCCCCTCTGATAACACGGGAAAGCAGGATGAGTAATTTTCGTTTTATATTCATAATCCACCAAAGAAATATTCACATATTTTGTTAAATTCTGCTGAATTCTTATCACCGACCATACGCGCTGTTTCGAAAGGTTTTACAATATCCTCAACAAGAAAATACAGAAGATCCAGATCTCGCAGATTTTGCAGTTTATCATGCAGTACCGGATTTCTGCGCTTCAGATATCGGGACGTGTATATTGCTCTGGATGTTTCAGCTCCAACGGATAATAATAATCCGGCAAGACTTCCTGCAAAAAAAGCGGACACTCCTCTTGAGGCGTTCCCCTCTTCCTCATCCCGCTCCGCGTCAGGTGCTGCGGCTTCTGTCCTGCCGCCATATGGGTTAACAGTTGCTGATTCAGCAGGCTGTCGATATTGCGCCCCCCGGTGAACAACCATCCGGTAGCGTGACTGCCCCGGCGGTTGCTTTACCAAACTGGTTGCATCGTTTATCAGCCTGTTCCTCATCGCTTCACTCCATCTATTCTGGCGTTAAAATTCATCATTACGTCCTCCATTCGTTACCCTTCGCCATCCCACCCACTGGCCGCGCTATCGCACCCGCCTGCTTTCGCGAACGCTACCGCCCGTAGCTGTCTCCCTACAGGAACCCAAAGCGCACTGGGTAAGGCAGAACGGTGATCTTTTATTTAACGCCCGGAATAGCAGTCGCTCAGCAATACATGCACAAGAAAATCCCGTTCGTATCCGCGTACTGCCGGAGTATATTCAGTTTGAATTCAGCGGAATCTCGGTTCAGCTCGGAAGTGACTGCGTAATGCTGACAAAGACGATAAGCAGAATAAAACAAATAAACTGATAATATTTTGTCATGCGAGAGAAGGAAGCTGTCTGGACGCAGGGCAGAAGCGGTGGCTTCGCAACAACAATATTCCATACTGATAACTATTCCCTGGTGTAAAAAAGCGAGCGCGCGGTACAACAGGGAGGAAACCATGCCACAGTAAAATAAAGAAAGTCCAGCCCCGACCGGGCCAGACTAACTTTTTAAGATTAACGCCCGAATTACATTGAGAATTTACATATAAATGACCTGAGCTATTGATCATCTAATAATATAGCCGACGGATCGCACACATCCAGAATAAGCTGCGAAAACGCACCATGAAATACATTGCTGTCCTGATTTATATCAGTAAATCCCCCCGACCGTTATATCGTATAACAGCTCATATTATCCAGGCGATCCTGACAGAGATAATATTCCCCGACCATAAAGCGCAGCGGCAGCTTGCGCACCCACCGTCTGACAGACAAGTCCCGCATATTGCCTTCAGACAAGGCGATGACTGGCCTGCGCCATCGCCAGGGCGTCTTCCCCTGCCGGCAGCCGCGAAGGGGCATCAGGATCGTGCACCATTCGCCAGACGGCCTGAGCGACATCGGTCGCCTGCGTCACGCTGGCGTTATCCTGCATGCTGTCGAAGATCTGCTGGCCGAGCGCCGCATAGCTCTCCGGGAGCTGTCCCATCGTCCGGCGGGCGTTTTCCCCGAACCGGGTCTGCGGGGCGCGTCCCGGGAGGATCAGCCCGACGCGAATATTAAAAGCACGGAGCTCCAGCGCCAGCGACTCCGTGAAGGCATTCACCGCCGCCTTACTCGCGGTGTAGACAGCCAGCAGGGGCATCGGTTGCAGGGTGACCGCCGAGGTAATATTAACGATGGTCCCGCTTCGGCGCTCTCTGAACCGGGGGATCACCGCCTGGGTCATGGCAATCGTTCCCAGGGTATTGGTGGCAAACAGGTTGGCTATCGCCTCGCGCGGGGCCCCCTCCAGGGCATTAAGCATCCCCACCCCGGCGTTGTTAACCAGCACATCAATCTCTCCGACTTCGGCAATGGCCTCTGCGATACTCTGCGCCGAAGTGACGTCAAGACGTACCAGCCGCAGGCGGTCGCTGGCGGGTAACACACCTTCCTGCGGAGCGCGCATCGTGGCAATAACCTTCCAGCCTTGCTCGAGAAAATAACGCGCCGTCTCCAGGCCAAAACCCGATGAACAGCCGGTGATCATTATCGTTTGCATATCTCTGTCTCCGAATGGCTTCTTCCTTTTCATCATAGACAGGCCGTGCCGGACGATATAGGGTCAATAATCCATCATTCTTTAGCAGGAGTCCGGAAATGAGCGATCCGCTGGCGGAGGTCATCGCGATGTTAAATCTCAGAGCGGTGCTGACCAAAACCATCGAGGGGGCGGGAGACTGGCGAGTCCGGCGCTCGGATCAGGGGCTGTCATTTTATGGCGTCGTGCTGGAAGGCGGCTGTCGGCTGGAAATTGACCAGCATGAGCCGCAGATCCTGCGCGCCGGGGATTTTATTCTGATCCCGGCGGCGTACCGCTTCTCGCTAACCAGCCTGACCCCGCCTCCTTCACCGGCGCTGGAAACCATCCCGGTGCAACTGGCGGAGGGACACTTTAGGCTGGGCGCCCTCGACAAGCCTGCGCAGATGCAGGCGCTGATTGGCCACTGCGCTTCCGGTTCAACGAACGCCAGCCTGCTGGCCTCGCTGTTGCCAGCCTTTGTGGTGGTCCGCAATCAACTGCGGCTGGCCACCTTTGTCGGGCTGCTGAAAGAGGAAGCGCAGGCGGATCGCGCGGGCAAATCTTTCGTTCTGGCGCGAATGGTTGAGCTGCTTTTTATCGAGGCCATCCGTTCCTCCGGCACGCTCGCGACCCCCGGTCTGATGCGCGGGCTGAGCGACCCGCGGGTCGCCCAGGCAATCCGTCTGCTGCATCAGGCCCCCGCCAGACGCTGGACGGTCAACGCCCTGGCCGCCGACTGCGCGCTGTCTCGCTCGACGTTATTTGAACGCTTTACCGACCTGACCGGGATGACCCCGATGGGCTATCTGTTAGGCTGGCGAATGACCCTGGCCATGCAGTGGCTGAGCGAGACGGGCATCAGCATTGCGGATATCGCCGAGCACATCGGCTATGGCTCGGCCAGCGCGTTCAGCGTAGCTTTTACCCGTTATACCGGGATATCGCCGGGCAAATATGCCCGCCAGCGGGCGGCGCGGAATGTCTCCCGGCAAGCTCTGACTTAACCTGCCGCAATCTCCGTCTGCAGCCAGCGCTCAAACATCTGCAGCGCTGGCTCCCCCTCCCCGCCGCCGGGTTTGATCAAGCAGAAGCGCTTAGCCAGCGTCGGGGAGCCCGGCCACGGGGCAACCAGCGTTCCGGCGCTCAGCTCGCTTTCCACATACATCTTCGGCACCAGGGCCACACCCTGCTGGCTAAGTACCGCGGCGATCGCCATCTCATGCAGATCGTAGCGCGGCCCCTGGGCGGGGTTATCCAGCGCCAGACCGCACTCGCGGGCATAGTGCAGCCAGGCGTCCGGGTTTTGCCGCCGGTGAATGCGCGTTAGCCGGTTAAGCAGCCCCGGAAGATCGTCATCCGTCAGCAGCGCAGCATGGCAGACCGGCAGCAAATACTCCGCAAATAAAAACGTCACCTCCATTCCGGTCCACGCCGGGTGTTCAAAATGGATGGCGGCATCAAATCCGCTTCCCGGCAGAATGAAGGGATCGCTGCGGGCGGCAATATTGACCACGATATGCGGATGCTGCGCCGCAAAGCGCCCGAGCCGGGGAATTAACCAGCGGCTGGCGAAGGTGGGGAGCACGGCGATCTCCAGGCTGCGGCCATCGACGGGCATCCCGCTGACGTCATGGGTGTCCCGTTCCAGACGAGCGAGGATCTCGCGGACCTGACGAGCGTAGCGGGCGCCTGCCGGATTGAGCCGCACCCGGCTCCCCGTCCTGTCGAAGAGTTTACTGTCGAGGAGCGCTTCCAGACGGGCAATCTGCCGGCTGATGGCCCCTTCCGTTAACGCGAGCTCCGCCGCCGCGCGGGCAAAGTTGCCGTGACGAGCCGCGGCCTCAAAAGCCAGTAGCGCAGCGCTGCTGGGGATTTTACGACGCATAGCCAATGCTCCTTGTGCAGGCTCACCGAAAGTCAGTGACAGAATATCACTACGCCTTGAATTAACATCGTTTTTCAGCGCCATTTTTAGCCGATAGGATGATGAAAACTCACTAAAGCGCCTTGTGCGCCACATCATCTGTTCATCGAGGTCACTATGCTCTATGTCGTCGAATGCGCCTACACCGATCCCCAAAGCGAAGCGGCGTGGAATACCTTTTACAATCAGGAAAAACTACCGGCGCTGGTCTCTGTGCCCGGTTTCTACGCCTCCCAGCGCTTCCGCGCTCTCAGCGAGGGCTGCCCCTGCTACCTGGCGCTGCACGATATCCACGATGCTACCGTCATCGACAGCGACGCCTACCGCCGCAACGGCGGCGGCCATTTTGCCCGCTGGCAATCGGCGATCGCCGACTGGCATCGCCACCTCTATCTAACGAATAATACGCTGCGGGAGGTTGCCCCGGATGAAGTGCTGCTGCTGGGCGATACCGCGGAGGACTTGCCCGTCGCTGCGCCGATACTCCTGCAGCCAGGCGGCCTGGCGACCGAACAAACCCGGTATGCCGCCATCCTCCCACGAGACAACCTGCATCACCTGGCCACGACTGCCGCCGTCTTTATCTATCAGCCCATCACCGCCCGGTTACGCAACCCGGCGCAGCGCGCGTGAGGTCGCCATGTCACCTGCTCCCTTTTATACGTTGACCGCTGGCGACCTGACGGTGACTGCCGTGAGTGATGGTCTGATGTCAGCGCCGCTGTCCTTACTCTCGGGTATCTCACGGGAGGAGGCGGAACATCTGCAGCGGCATTCAGGATTAGCCTCGCCAGAGACCATTGCGATTGGCGCCTATCTGATCCGCGGTCGCGGGAATACGGTGCTGGTGGATACCGGCACCGGCGGAGCCAATGGCGTTGGCGGCGAACTTATCGCCAATCTGGCGCGGCTCGGCGTTGGTCCCGAGGAGATCGACGCCATCCTTCTCACCCACGCCCATCCGGACCATATCGGCGGCCTGCTGTCCGCCGCTGGTACGCCAGCGTATCCCAACGCCACGGTGTTCCTGCCTACGCGGGAAAGCGCTTACTGGCTGGCAACATCCACGTTCGACAACGCCAGCGATCGCGGCCGGCGCAACGTGCTGCTTGTTCGCCGTGTACTGGCGAACTGCGCGGCGCAAATCAGCGGGGTTGATGATGAGGAAGTGATCGCCGGGATCCGCCCGTGCCCTCTGCCCGGCCATACGCCCGGGCATACCGGGTATCGTCTCGAAGCGGGCGATACCTCGCTGCTGATCTGGGGGGATATCGTCCATTTCCCGTCCATTCAGTCTGCGCGGCCAGAAGCCTCGGTCGCCTTCGACGTCGATCCTGAACAGGCCCGGCGTACCAGGGAGATCCTGCTGCGCCAGGCCGCCAGCGAACGGTGGTTGATTGCCGGTATGCATCTTGGCCTGCCGGGATTCGCCAGAGTGGAGAACACCGCCTCTGGCTATTGTCTGCGTTCGGTGTGATCGTTGAGCAGAACAATGACCACAGTAAAACCCCGGTCGCGGCATGAGCACGACCGGGGCGTTTTGTCCGGGAAAGTGGACGAGCCGTTAACCGCGGCTCTTCCAGCCTTTTTTACTTTTGCAGCTGGCTTTGGTGGCGACCCACGGGTGGCGTAGCTGAGTCAACTGAAGATCCTGGGAGGCCGGGCTGGCCGACCAGCGTTTGTTGCACAGAGGCTTACGAGTTGCAATGACCATAAAAACGCTCCTGAAAAGTAATGAACCATTCCCTGGGTAGTTCCACAAGTTCAGAATTAGCGTATCACCGCGTAACGGAAGTTATTTCAATCTTTGTTTTAGAATGTAAATGGTCATCGCCCTCTGAAATAGCTTAAATTGATCCAAATCAATTTAAGTGCATTTATTTTTCGATGCCACCTATATTTTCAAGCGCTTACCTTCGCCAGTCGCCTGATTAAGACTTTTCCTATACCGCATAATACAACAGAATCAAGCGATATTATCAGATTTTTATTCTAGTTATGTATGGCTATGTGGTTATTTGTTTTGATTATTCTAACTGATAAAATTCACTTGGTCAGTCAGCAGCGGGCAGGTACTCTGCACCGGCAAGAAGAGGATTTGTCAGGGAGTGGTGGATGACTAAAGGCTATAAACTACTTGGCTATAAGTTAGCGGATAATATTTTCTACTGCCTGCATCATCGGGAAATTATCACGCTGCGCGGGACACGGACGCAAGTCCAGCTACGCAGCACCATGGCCTGTTTACTGGAGTACCTGCTGGCGCACGGCAGAGAACGTCTGGTCAGCGATGAAGAGTTAATGATTAACGTTTGGGAAAAAAATAATCTCCGCCCTTCCGCGCAGCGCCTATGGCAGGTTATTCAGAGCTTAAAGTCTCGCTTACACCAGGCTGGCGTGGAGAGCGCGTTAATCATCCGCGTTAAGTGCGCGGGGTATTATATTAATAACGTTTACGTAGCCGAAATTTATTCATACAAACCGCCGGGGATGATGAATTATATAAACACTTCGCCTGCTGGGTAATGCTACCAACTTACTGATTTAGTGTATGATGGTGATTTTAAGGTGCTTGCGTGGCTTCCATTT
>NZ_KN046818.1:2620096-3105346 GCF_000742135.1 Klebsiella pneumoniae
GCTTTATGAATCACGCCTGAAGGGAAAGCTGCACGTTATCAGCAAGCGTTACACTCAGCGCATTGAGCGACATAACCTGAATCTGAGACAACATCTGGCAAGGCTGGGACGGAAGTCACTGTCGTTCTCAAAATCGGTGGAGCTGCATGACAAGGTCATCGGGCATTATCTGAACATAAAACACTATCAGTAAGTTGGAGTCATTACCAATGGCGGCAGCCGTTGCAGGCACGCCATTTTCACGGATGCCAAATGCGTAACTTTGCAACCCGGATTCCACGCGGGCAACGTCTGCCAGTGTCACCCGGGCGGCTGAGACCTGTGATTTAATCGTGATATTGCGAAATTCTTCAACCGAAGAGAGCTGCCCTTTTACCGTTATTGGATAGGTCACCTCTTGACTGCTCGTCGCGGGTTCATCTCCGGTTCTGCCCGGTGAAACAATCACGTTTTGTTGACTGATGGCGCTTAATACATCCGTAACAGAGAGCCCATAGCTGTGTAATTTCATCGGGTCCAGCCATATGCGGAGTGCCTTTTCTCCGCCAAAAAGCTGGACTTTACCTACACCAGGTACGCGACGGAGTTCATCAGTAACATTCCTTGCAAAATAATCGCTTAAGTCAGCTTCCTGATAGGCTCCGCTTGGCGATTTTAACCCCACCATCATTAAAAAACCGGAATTAGCTGCCTCAACATTTATCCCATTCTGTCTTACCGACTGCGGCAGGCGAGATTCCACAATTTTAATTTGGTTTTGCAGATCCATCTGGGCGAGTTTGATGTCGGTGCCGGGTTTGAAAGTTACCGTAATTGACGCCATCCCTGTCGTGTCACTGGAAGATTCAAAATAGAGTAAATTGTCAACACTCGAAATTTCACGCTCGATCAGAGACACGACGGATGTGTTCATCACTTCCGGGCTAGCTCCAGGGTAACTCACTGAAATGATAATACCGGGTGGCGCAACTTCAGGGTATTGCGCAACCGGTAAACGAGGTATGGACAACAGTCCCGTCAGAACAATAAACAGGGCAATAACCCATGCGAAGATGGGGCGCTCAATGAAAAAGTGCGGCATCAGGTGTACTTCCAGTCAACATACAAAGGGTAAAAGTTCAGCATGGTTTTCCTGATAAAGAGGTCTCATCGTCAGTCGAAACCCGTTTACCGATATCCCTGAGCTGGGAAAATTTCTCAAGAAGTTGTGGTGCGTCATCAAGGCTTGTTGCAAACATCCACATATAGGTCATGACGGAATAAATATGTCCGGCATTAATTCCGGATTCCATGCTCATCCTGATAATGGTCATGGAAAAGAGAGCAGAAACCAGAAGGCCTATTGATAAATATCCCCATGCCTCTCTGTCGGATAACACCACGCGCAGACGAGCAAGTGTGTCATAATGTCGCTTAAGAGCACCAAAAGACGCCTTATTAACATAATCGACCTCTTTCTCAAGGCGATTATTCAGCCGTCTGTAGAATGTCTCATTTTTGCTGGCATAGCTTGAGACAAAACACATCAGTATTGCCACGATGATCAAACAGGCTATACCTGTCCAGAATTCAATCCATAACAGCATAATTGCTGCGCCGAAAAGGGAAATGATCGAGGTGATCAATACGGGAAGGTGCAACTCGAAGAAATCTACAAATTCACGCGACAGAGTAACTCTCGCAGCAATAGTCGAGTGATTAAGTAAATATTTTCGCTGGGATAATACTACAGTCACAGCAAGACTTGCGTAGATACGTGCAAACGTTCGCGTATCGACACTACGTCTGGCGGCTCCCATGCACCACATGAACAGAACCATCAGGCCATAAAGGGCCGCATGTGACGTCTGTCCGCCCAGGATGGCATTTATCGCCATGCCCGCCAGAACGGGGTAGAGCAGGAATGCAACGTTTTCAGCAATAACCAGCATGAAAGTAATGCACAATTTCTTTCTGTGCCGCCAGGCAAGTCTCTTAAGTGAGATAGCAACCCCGGGGGCCATAGGTTTGTCGTTGCCTTTATAAATCATGATAAATTATATTAAACATCTGTGTGTAAAGGGTTCTGCAGTTGGTTTATTATGTCAGCTAAGTGAAACGAGACAGCAGAACAGAGCAGTCATAAATCCATGTGCTAAGTGTAACGTGATGATGTCAATCGTGAATGGATGTTTTATGGAGGATATGTGTACTCACTCCTGAGGTTATGTATCATATTGACATTGCATAATATCAAACCATTCTTATACATAAACATAAAGGTAGTCCGCAAAAAAAAACCATTAAAAAAAATTCATAATAAAAAACAAAATCATAGATATCTGGAAAAGTATTCAAAAGCAGATGTAATACAATGATGGTGTGTATAAACAGTAAAACCAGACCGAATGTTATTGCAATGAAGTTTTTAAAAACTCCAGGTTTTTTCTGAATAATAAATGATAATGCTGTAATGATTATCAAAACACGAATCAGTAAAGATGAGGGTAATGTTGATTCTACTTTTTCATTAATTGAATGCACAAGGTAAAGCCAGGTAGATAGCAACCCATATGAAACGATGCAAAATAAAAGTGAGGCCATCAAATTCTCGCGCCGGAAAAAACATTTAGTCAGCACCATAAAACTCCTTAGACAAAGTACATATTGCATGCACCACTTAACCTGGTTGTAGATTATCACTTAGCGATGTTGATTAATTATTTATAAAATGTGTAGTGAATATGGAGAGTGAGTCTGGTAAAATTTTAAGAAAATTTCTTGATGAACTTTTCCAAAAAGTACCTGTCAAAAGACATCAAATTGAAAAATAATGTTTGTAATTGAGTTAAAGAGCTTTAAGCATGACGATAAAAGTGCTTTCAGGGTAAAATGCATGTTGTCATCAGCACTGTGGAAGAAAATATGAACAACAACAATCTGATTATCGTCGCAGAAGACGATGATGACATCGCTGCCATACTGACAGGCTATTTACGTAAGGCAGGTATGAAAACCTTAAGAGCCGAAGACGGTGAGCAGGCAATCAATCTTACCCGTCTGAACAAGCCTGATCTCCTGCTATTAGACATCCACCTGCCCGTGTACGATGGCTGGAATGTTCTCACCACGTTAAGAAAGGAAACGAATGTACCGGTCATCATGGTGACAGCACTGGATCAAGACGTTGATAAACTGATGGGGCTACGGCTCGGGGCTGACGACTATGTGATAAAACCCTTCAATCCATCTGAGGTTATTGCCCGGGTTGAAGCTGTGCTTCGCAGAACCAGACCGGTTGCAGAGTCTACACATTCACGGCCTTTAAGAACGCCTTTTTTAACGATTTATCCTGATGAGTTTTACGTTGAAATCACTGCACAAGGTGAGGTTTCCACGCCAGTATTAACCACCACTGAGTTTAAGCTTTTAACCTATTTGGCGAGAAACCCGAGAAAAGTCTGTTCACGTGAAGAGTTACTCGATGCGTGTTTACCTGAGGGAGACTCGCTGGATCGTACTGTAGACAGTCATATGAGTAAACTTCGGAAAAAGCTTGAACATGCCGGATTGAAGGGCATTCCGGAAAGCATCCGAGGATTAGGCTACCGGTTGGGTGACAAAAAATGAACAAAGAAACGATTCTGAGCCGTCAGATTTTGACATATATGTTGTTGTTAACGTTTGTTATTATTGCCATTGCAATACTCGGTTCCTACTTATTTTATAGTTTCCTGATTTATTACCTGCCGGGTGGAATGAACGAAGGTAGTGAAGATGCTATGACATTCCTTGACTGGATGTGGATTCTGATGGCGTCCATTACCAGTCTGGTCGTTGCACTTTTCTTTACCGTAAAGCTGTCTGCAAGAATATTCAACCCACTGAATGACGTTGCATACAGCCTGAAACAAATCTCTCAGGGAAACCTTAGTGCCAGAGCATTTAACAGCAGTTCTAAGTTGGGAGAGATGAATAGGCTCGTCAATGACTTTAATGAGATGGCTGAAAAGTTACAGACGCTGGATGCGCAGCGAAATTTATGGAATGCTGCAATTGCTCATGAACTCCGGACGCCGGTGACTATCTTACGTGGGAGGCTTCAGGGACTGGTTGACGGCGTTTTCGAACCAGAACCGTCGTTATTCAGAAACCTTCTTAAACAAACTGAAGGTCTGACCAACTTAATTGATGATCTCCGCGTCGTGAGTTCTTCAGGAGGCGCAGGGTACTCCTTGATGCTGAGTGAAGTCGATCTCAAGGCCACGATTTCAAATGCGCTTGATACCTTTTGGCCGGACTTTGATAAAAAGCATTTCAAAATTGTCACTGAGGTTAACCAGCAGTATTGCGTTTGCGATCCCTTACGCATTATTCAGTGCCTCACCGTTCT
This sequence comes from Klebsiella pneumoniae, assembly GCF_000742135.1. GTDB lineage: Bacteria > Pseudomonadota > Gammaproteobacteria > Enterobacterales > Enterobacteriaceae > Klebsiella > Klebsiella pneumoniae. The sequence continues at coordinate 2,624,469 of NZ_KN046818.1, forward strand.
TTTTGACAACGCCTTAAAATATTCCACATCACAAACGCTGTTAATAAAGAATGGTATTACAGGAAACGATAATTTTATTATCGTTCAGGACCAAGGACCTGGAATTCCTGAAGAACTCCAGAAGTCCTTATTCCAGCCTTTTCAGCGAGGAGAATACGCCAAAAATATTAATCCAGAGGGCTGTGGTTTAGGGTTGTCGGTAGTTAAAGCCATTATGTGCGCCCACGGTGGAGACGTTAGCTATAGTTTAACACCAGAAAATGGCTCACTTTTCAAACTCTCATGGCCTGTTTAAGGGCATGAATACACAGGCTCGATCGAACCCGTTTTAGCAAGAGACAGATCCCACATACTGCCGAGTTTTGCGTCCCAAATTGATGGGGTGATTTTAAGTTTGCCTCTTTTGGGGCTTAATGTTATTTCGCTGAAATAGATATCATCTCCTTTTAGCATAAGATCGACGCGGCAGTAGTCTATTTCTTTTGCTAAGTCCTGGGCGGCAATAACGGATTTATGAAATGATTCTGGTTCATCAACCGGCAATGGCGTGTTTGGGTATTCCATCTGAAAGGGTTGTAAATTCCACGCTCTGTCATAAACGTTAATGAATTCGTTTCCATCGCTGTCAGTAAAGTCGGCCTCGATAAAACATGCCACACCGTGAAAGCAATGTATTCTTATCATTTCCGGAGTTATATTCCGGTGTTTACTGGAAAATAGATCCAGATACATTTCGCATAGGATCACGGGTGGTATGTTTTTATACTGCCATTCTCGGGTCGTATAATACATATTCTTTTTAAGAGATAGTTTTAATTTGCTTTTAACCTTAGCGGGATCAATATTCGTTTTATCCGTGCATATGACCGCGCTACCACTATCATGATTGCATTTCAAAACAAACTTTGAGGGAAGTTTGTCGAAATCAATATCATCAACTCTATTATAAACACCTACTAAAGGAATAAGCTTAATTAAATTAGTCCGTTTCTCAACATACTGCCTGACCAGAAGTTTATCAGCAAGCAATGTATAAAATGGGTTGTGGATAAATAAAATGCGATGGCAAATTTTCTCATTAAGCGTTACAGGGTTGAGTAAATCCGGATATGTGCCAGATATTTCTCTTAACCTGTCTGCATGAAATGAAATGTCATTAGTCAAAATTGTTCTGCATTTTCTCAACAAATATTCAATGTATTTGATTTGATAGTTTATTTTGTTCATAACGCCTCCGGTTCAGAAAGGAAATTCTGACAGAGGTTTGTTGATTTATTTTTTGCAAATTATGGAGAGTATATGGACCGACTTGCTTCTTTATTAACAGAAATTAATCCGGACCATTGTCCGCGCCTTGCACGAATCGGAAAAGTTAACTGCACTGAAGATCCGCTCTGAACGAAGAGCGGATCTTCAGTGCAAAAGAACAGCAAGGCCCGCCTTTATTATTAATAATGCCTTATCTACAACTGCTGAGTTACCCAGCTACCATTTTCAGCGAAAAATACCGTCGCATCGGCTCCATTGCCCAGGGATATTTGAGGAGGTATGTGGCCAATATCAACATCATACAGTACGGGCACGGCAATATTCTCAAAAGCGGCTTTAAGGGCATCCAGATAATTATGTTTAGTCGGGTCGCTTACGTCGGGTGCAGCACTTCTGCCGATAAGAACACCATTTAAGTTATCAAACCAACCCTGTAATCGTAAGCTAAATAATGCGCGTGTTAATTCACAGGGAGCCATTTCCACATTTTCAAAATAGAGGATTATTCCTTGAGGGCTATTGCTCGCCTTGAACAAGGGCACATTCCCGAATGGTGTACCTGCTAACCTGGATATTATTTCGTGGCAGCCGCCGATCAGTTTCCCGCTAAATGTCAGAGAAGATGTAACACCATCAAGGCGTTTCCACTGTGTTTTTTGGGTCAGATTGAAACCTCCGTCTGACGCTGTTCCCCATTGATTTTCATCCGCTTGAAATGCTGTTGAAGAGTACTGTTTGATTACAGTTCCCCGATTCGATTCCAGAATTTCCCATACGGCCTGAGTGGTGGCATCTAACTTTTGAGCGCCAAGATCCATGAGGTTTGGCCCATGCAAAGTAGCCCAGCCCGATATCATCGTCAGTGGGAAATGAAGTGTACTCAGATCTGAAAAGCCCACAAACCATTTTGGTTTAGACCGGGACAACAGATCAAAATCAATCAAATCAAGCAATTCCATCGCCAGATCACCGCCCCAAGGTGGCATAACAGCTTTTATATCTGGGTCAGTAAGATAAGACATTAATTCTTCAACGCGGGAAAATTTAGTGGCGCTTTTATTTTTGTGCTGCGAGCGTAAGCAGCGTCCTTCGCGGACCTGGTAACCTCTTTTCTTTAGGTTTTTTATGGCGAGTTCCAGTCTGGGATGCAGATGTTCAGGTACGCCAGCAGAGGGAGCGGTTACACCAATAACATCTCCTGGAGCCAGCCTGGGTGGAAAGAGGACACTCATGGATAGATCCTTTTCAGAACATATAGAATTCCATAGCACCACGAAGCGGGAGCACAGAGTACGCTGAAGTCACGCGTGAGAAACGCTTTCCCGGGCTGAGAACCAGGAAACCGATAATAGTCTCCACCACCGCCGGCAAGAAATCAGGCTCCGTGCCCAATATGTTGCCGGGTGGCGGCTGGCGCCTTACCCAGTCTACAAAGGCTACCCGCGATTTGGCGCTCAATTCGCGCCCTTCGTAGGCCCGCGCAAGCGTAGCGCCGCCGGGCAAGGACAGCGGGCACGGAGCCGATTTTGTGCCGGGTGGCGGCTGCGCCTGACCCGGCCTACAAAACCAGGGCTGACCGTACCGCCCTCGCGGCAGACCCCACGTTCAGCGCCGCCGGGCAGTTATTGCGCCTGCTGCTGCGCCTGCGCCAGCTGGCGGACGATCGCCTCGCGCCGCGCATCCCCTTCCGGTAGCCGGGCCAGCAACGCCTGCAGGGCCGCCACGGCCTCGGGGTAATCTTCATTGCGCACCGCGCTCAGGGCCAGCATCTCCAGCACCGGCGGGCTGTTCGGCTGCCGCTGATGCAGGTCACGCAGCAGCAGCTCGCCCATCCGAACCTGACCGCTATCTCCCGCCCGCACCAGCGCGCTGGCGTAATCGAAAGCCGCCGCCGGGTCGTCCGCCGCCAGAGCATGCGCCCGGCCAAAGGCGCCGATCGCCGTCTCGCCATCGTTTAACAACAGGCCCAGCCGCCCAAGCAGCTGCCAGCCGGCGAGGTCGTTCGGAGTATCCTGCAGGTGGCTGCGCAGGCCAAGCCGCAGCTCCGCCAGCTCATCCATTCGCAGCGGCGCCGCCGTCGGGTCCTTAACCTGCTGCAACAGCGCAGGAAAATGTCGTTCAGCCTGCTGCCAGAGCAGCACCTGACCAATATCGCTGGTTTTCAGATACAGGCCCAGACTCAGGACCACCAGCAGCAGCGCGCCCGGAAGCAGCGCCCAGCGGCGTAGCGGCCGTTCGCCAGACTGTGCCTGGGGCGGAATATCCGTCAGCAGCGTGCGCTGCAGCTCGACGACCAGCGCCGGGTTGTCCTCGCCGCGCTCCTGCGCCAGCTCCTGCAGGCGCGACTGGTACAGGGCGCGGTTGAGGGCATCGCGGTCTACCGCCACTTTGCCCGACCACGGGAAGTACAGCAGCCCCAGCGCGCCAGCCAGCAGCAGCGCGACGATAACCACCAACAGGCTCATCGTTCTTTTCCTTCTTTCAATAATGCCGCCAGCCGCTGGCGCTCTTCGGCGGTGAGCGCCGCGTCAGGAATGTCGCGACGGCGGGCGCGGGCGATAATCACTCCCGCGCCCGCCAGCACGAACAACCCCGGTCCCAGCCACAGCAGCACCGTGCCCGCGGTCAGCGGCGGCTCATAGCTGACAAAATGACCGTAGCGGGCCACCATATAGTCAACGATCTGCCCTTTCGTTTTACCCTGCTGCATCAGCTCGTACACCTTCTGCCGCATATCAGCGGCAATCATCGCGTTTGAGTCGGCGATGCTGTTGTTCTGGCATTTAGGGCAGCGTAGTTGGGAGGTGATCTCGCGGAAGGCCTGCTCCTGGGCCTCATCCTTAAACTGCCAAGTATCGATGGCGGCCCACGCCTGGCCGGTCAGCATCAGCGCCAGCAGGATGACCATTACCCCTCTCATCAACCCGCCCTCCGGTTGTATTGATCCCACAGCGGCTGGAGCTCCTCGCGCCACACCCGTTCGTTCAGGTCGCCGGCGTGCCGCCAGCGGATAATGCCCTGACCGTCGATGAGAAACGTCTCCGGCGCGCCATAGACCCCGAGATCCAGGCCAAGCATGCCGTTGCCGTCGTAGAGGCTCAGCCTGTAGGGATTACCCAGGCGCTGCAGCCAGCTCATCGCCTTCTGGCGATCGTCTTTGTAGTTCATCCCCACCACCCGCACGCCCTGCTGCGCCAGGCCGTTGAGAAACTGATGCTCGGCGCGACAGGTTGGACACCAGGTGGCCCAGACGTTGAGCAGCAGCGGCTTGCCGTCAATCAGCGTCCGTCGGTCCAGCGTCTGACCGGGGGTATTCAGCGCTTCAAGGCGAAATTCCGGCAGCGGTTTGCCAATCAGCGCCGACTCGAGGGTCGTCGGGTCATCGCCCTCGGCGTTGCGCATCAGTTGCCAGAACAGCGCGGCGGCCAGCGCCAGAAACAGCACCAGCGGGATAAACAGTAGCTTCCGGTTCATGAGGCCTCCTGCAGCTTCTTACGCATCCGGTAGCGCGGATCGAGCATGCAGCACAGACCGCCGAGGGCCATCAGCACCCCGCCGTACCAGATCCAGCGAACGAACGGTTTATAGTACAGACGCACCGCCCAGCTGCCGTCGCTCAGCTCTTCCCCCAGCGCGGCGTACAGATCGCGGGTCAGCCCGCCGCTGATCGCCGCCTCGGTCATCATCATCCGGCTGGCGGTGTAAAAGCGTTTCTCGGCATACAGCGTCGCTTCCGGGCGGCCGTTGCGGGTCACGGCGATAATGCCTTCGCCGCCGGTCCAGTTGGGGCCGACGATATTGCGCACGCCGTTAAACACAAAGTGATAGCGGTAGATATCGATGCTGTCGCCGGGGCGCATCCGTACATCGCGCTCCACGCTGTAGTTCTGGCTGAAGGTGATGCCGATAACGGTCACCGCCACGCCGACGTGACCGAGCACCATCCCCCACTGGCTGCGGGTCAGCGTGCGCAGGCCGCGCCAGAAGCCGTGGCGATGGGTGGCCCGTTCGTGAACCTCCATCAGGGCGAAGATCAGCACCCACAGGGCCATCATCAGGCCTATGACCGCCATGGCGGTGATACGGTCCTGCAGCAGCCACGGCAGCGCCAGAGAAAGTGACAACGTCACCAGCAGAGCGATAATCAGGCGCTTAATCTGCCTGGCGACGTCATCGCGCCGCCAGCGGATCAGCGGTCCCAGCCCCAGCAGCAGCGCAAACGGCGCCATCAGGGCGGTGAACATGGTGTTAAAGAACGGCTCGCCGATGGAGATGCTGCCGAGGCCCAGCTCTTTATGCACCAGCGGCAGCAGCGTCCCGAGGAGCACCACCAGCATCGCGGCCATCAGCAAGATATTGTTGCCAAGCAGGAACGACTCGCGCGACCACAGCGTATGTTCCACCCGCACCCGGCCGCCCTTCAGGGCGTACAGCAGCAGCGACCCGCCGATGGCGACAATCAGCAGTACCAGAATAAACAGCCCGCGCGACGGATCCGAGGCGAAGGCATGCACCGAAACCAGCACCCCGGAGCGCACCAGGAAGGTGCCCAGCAGGCACAGGGAGAAGGCGGCGATGGCCAGCAGCACCGTCCAGGCGCGGAAGCTGCCCCGCTTCTCGGTCACCGCCAGGGAGTGCAGCAGCGCGGTTCCCACCAGCCACGGCATAAACGAGGCGTTTTCCACCGGGTCCCAGAACCACCAGCCGCCCCAGCCCAGTTCGTAGTATGCCCACGCCGAGCCCAGCACGATGCCGAGAGTGAGGAACATCCATGCCGCCTGGGTCCAGGGACGCGACCAGCGCGCCCAGGCAGTATCCAGCCGGCCCGCCAGCAGCGAGGCGATGGCGAAGGCGAAGGCCACCGAGAAGCCGACATAACCCATATAGAGGATCGGCGGATGGAAAATCATGCCGATATCCTGCAGCAGCGGATTGAGGTCGCGGCCATCAATGGGGTACTGCGGCAGGCCGCGGCTGAACGGATTGGAGGTGAAGAGGATAAACAGCAGGAAACCAAAGGCGATCATCCCCATCACCGCCAGCACCCGGGCGACGGCGTCGAGCGGCATCCGGCGGCTGAAGAGGGCGACGGCAAAGGTCCAGACGCTGAGCAGCAGAACCCACAGCAGCAGCGAACCCTCGTGCGCCCCCCAGGTCGCCGCCACCCGATACCACACCGGTAGCGCGCTGTTGGAGTTTTCCGCCACGTAGCGGACGGTAAAGTCATTGACCACAAAGGCGTGCACCAGCAGCAGGAAGGCGCCGCCGATACAGGCGAATAGCCCACAGGCCAGCGGCCGCGCCAGGGCCATCAGCCGCCGATCCTGCCGCGCCGCGCCCCACAGGGGATAGACGCTCAGGAGCAGCGCCAGCCCCGCCGCCAGACACAATAAAAAGTTGCCCAGCTCCGGCATCATGGCTGCGCCCCCGTTTTCTCCGGCGTCATGGCGTTTTTCACCTCCGGCGGCGTGTAATTTTCATCATGTTTGGCCAGCACCTGCTGGGCGGTAATATGCCGCTCGCCGTCCAGCACGCCCTGGGCCACCACGCCCTGCCCTTCACGAAACAGGTCCGGCAAAATGCCCTTATAGCTGACGTCCACCACCCCGCGGGCGTCATACAGCTTAAAGCGCACGTCGAGGGTTTGCGGGTCGCGCTGCAGGGAGCCCGGCTGAACGTAGCCCCCCACCCGCAGGCGCTGCCCGGTATGGGGTAGCGCCCGGGTTTCCGTTTTACCGTAGATAATTTCCCCCGGGGTGTAGAACAGATCGATATTGCTACTCAGGGCGTACAGCGTCAGGCTGACGGTTAGCCCGAGGCCGGCGAGCACCGCCAGCACGATATATAGCCGGGTTTTACGACGCGCTTGCATCCGCGGCCTCCTTGTCATGTTCGCGGGCGGCAGCGATCCGCCGCTCGCGCGCCTGCTGGCGTCGCACCTCATGGAACAGCGCCCGCCGCGCCCACAGGGTATGCACCGTCAGCAGGCCAAAGGCGGCGACGGTCACGGCCACCGCCAGCCAGACGTACACGGCATAGCCGCCCATATTCAGGAAGGCGGCGAAAGACGAAAAGGCGGGGCTCATCGGGCGGCTCCTTTATTCACCAGCGCCACCACCCACGGTCGACGGCGCTCCAGTTGCAGGATCAGGTTACGCAGGCGCATCAGGGTCAGGGTGACCGACAGCGTGAGGAAGGCAAAGATGCAGATCCGCAGCGGCAGACGCATGCTTGGGTCGATGGTTTGCTGCAGGTTGGTCGAGCCCTGGTGCAGGGTGTTCCACCAGTAGACCGAGTAATGAATGATGGGCAGATTGACCACCCCGACCAGCACGAGGATCCCCGCCGCGCGCCCGGCCAGCCGCCGGTCGTCAAAGGCGTGCCACAGGGCGATGACCCCGGCATACAGAAACAGCAGCACCAGCTCTGAGGTCAGGCGGGCGTCCCAGATCCACCAGGTCCCCCACATCGGCTTGCCCCATGCCGCGCCGCTGACCAGCGCCACCAGGGTGCAGACCGCCCCCACCGGCGCCAGGGCGGCGATCGCCAGATCGGCCATTTTGATCTGCCAGACCACCCCGACGAAGGCCGCGACGGCCATCGCCAGGTACAGCCCCATCGACCACATCGCCGCCGGGACGTGAAGGTACATGATCCGGTAGCTTTCCCCCTGCTGATAGTCCGCGGGGGCGAAGCCAAAGCCCCACCCCAGGCCGATGACCAGCAACAGCGCGCTCAACGCCGCCAGCCAGGGGATCCAGCATCCGCACAGGCGGTACAGCCGCTCGGGGATCGCCAGTTGATGTAACGCTTTCCACATAGACGCTTACTCACACGGTTATGATGGCCGCGCCCGCAGGCGCAGCGAGTTATCGCACGGTCAGCCGCAGCGCAGCGGCGGTGGCGAACGGACACAGGGTGGCGCTGGCGGTTAAGAACGCCGCCAGCATCGCCAGATAGCCGCTGACCGGGAGCCCGGCGGCCGCAGCCTGGCAGGCCGCGGTGGCGAAAATCAGCAGCGGCACCGCCAGCGGCAGCACCAGCAGGCTCAGCAGGACGCCGCCGCGCTTCAGGCCGACCGTCAGGCCAACCCCCACCGCGCCGAGAAAACTGAGCGTCGGGGTGCCGAGCAGCAAGGTCAGCGCCAGCACACCGGCGTCATGCAGACTCATCCCCAGCAGCAGCGCCGCCAGCGGCGAGACGATCAGCAGCGGCAGGCCGCTCATCATCCAGTGGGCAACCACCTTCACCAGCACCACCGCCACCAGCGGCGTCGGCAGGAGCATCAGTTGCTCCAGGGAACCGTCCTGCCAGTCGTCGCGAAACAACCGATCCATCACCAGCAGCGCCGCCAGCAGCGCGGCGACCCACACCACGCCCGGCGCAATCTGCGCCAGCAGCTGCGGCGCGGCGCCTACGCCGAACGGAAACAGGGTGATGACGATCAGAAAGAACCAGAGCGGATTGAGGATCTCCGCCCCGCTGCGCCACGCCAGGCGCAGTTCCCGGTCCAACAGCGCACGCATCATTGCCCGCCTCCAGCCTCGCCGCCGAGGCGCAGGGTGCGCAACGGACAGCCCAGCGGCCGCAGCGGCTGGTGGGTGGTGAGGATGGCGCATCCCCCCTGCCGGGCGTGCTGCTCCAGGCGACGGGTCAGGGTTTCCATCGCCGTGGCGTCGAGGGCGGTGAACGGCTCATCGAGGATCCACAGCGGCGCGTCGGTTAACCACAGGCGGGTGAGCGCCACCCGACGCTGCTGCCCGGCGGAGAGCTGGCTCAAGGGGAGGTCTTCATAGCCCGCCAGGCCGACGGCGGCGAGGGCGCTTTCCCGCTGCTGAAGGCGGCTGGCCGGAAAGAAGAAACGCAGGTTTTCATCGGCGGTCAGCGCCGCGTTAACGCCGGGTTTATGGCCCAGCCACAGCAGCTGACGGTGAAATGACTCCCGGACCTTCGCCAGCGGCTGGCCCTGCCAGCTCACCACCCCGCTTTCCGGGCGCGCCAGGCCGCAGAGGATCCGCAGCAGCGAGGTTTTCCCCGCGCCGTTATCACCGGCGATCTGCAGCAGCTCGCCGGCAGCGAGGGACAGCGTCAGCGCCGCAAACAGCGGTCGATCGTCAACGATGCAGGTCAGTCGCTCTGCATGCAGCATGAAGGCAAACTCCTTGATTCAGACAGTATTTTACGTCGTCGCTAAGTATGGGTTGCGCCGCGCGGGCGACGCAACCCTGACGGTTACTGTCCGGCCCCCGGCAGCTTCGAGATATCGGCGTTGCCTAACGCCTTCTCATCATGCGCCGCAGTCTCCTTACGCACCTTCGCCACATCGCTGGCGCTGACCGCCGGCGCGTTGTTGCCCCAGCTGGTGCGGATGAAATTGACCACATCCGCCACCTGCTGGTCGTCCAGGCGCCAGCCGAACGACGGCATGGTCAGGTTGGAGACCGCATCTTTCACCGCCGGCGTGGTGCTCCCGGTCAGAACGATGTGGATAAGCGAAGTGGCATCTTCCGTCTGTACCACCGGGTTGCCCTTCAGCGACGGGAAGGCGCGTTTATAGCCCGCGCCGTCGGTACGGTGGCAGGCGGCGCAGTTATCGACGTACAGCGCGGCGCCGGTTTTGCTGTCGTTACCCTTCCACAGATCTTTCGCCACGCTGTCTTCCACCGGGGCTGGGGTCTGTTTACCGCCGCGCGGCGGGAGCGATTTCAGGTAGCGGGCGATGGCGGTGATGTCGTCATCAGAGAGATACTGCAGACTATGCTCCACCACATCGCTCATGCCGCCGAAGACCACCGATTTATCGTTGCGTCCGGTTTTGAGGAACTCGGCCAGCTCGGCTTCGCTCCAGGTCCCCAGACCGTCGCGGTTTTCGCCGCGCAGGCTGGAGGCGACCCAGCCGTCAATCGGCGCATTGCTGCCCGCCAGGTAATCATCGCCTTCGCTTTCGCTGAGCGCTTTTTCCTGCATCGTCAGGCTACGCGGGGTATGACAGGCGCCGCAGTGGCCCAGGCCTTCCACCAGATAGCGGCCGCGCTCGAGCACCGGGTCAACCTGCGGGTTGGCGACAAAGTCGCTCGGCGTCGGGGCGAAGATGCCGCGCCAGAACGCCAGCGGCCAGCGCATCGACAGCGGCCATGGGATGTCGGTGTCCTTGTTGGCGACATTCACCGGCTCCACGCCGTGCATAAAGTAGGCGTACATGGCGCGCATGTCCGCTTCGCTGATCCGCGCGAACGAGGGATACGGCATCGCCGGATAGAGCGTGGAACCGTCTTTCCGCACGCCCTTGCGCACCGCGTCGTCGAACTCTTCGAAGGTGTACCCGCCGATGCCGTGTTCTTTATCCGGCGTGATATTGGTGGAGTAGATGGTGCCGATCGGCGTCTCCATCGGCAAACCGCCGGCGAAAGGTTTCCCTGCTTTGCCGTTGGTGTGGCAGGCGACACAGTCCCCCGCCCGCGCCAGATACTCCCCCTGCTTAATCAGATTGCTGTCCGCAGGCGCCTCTTCGGCAAAAGCCGCGCAGCTCAATGCCCCAAGCACCAGGGCCGATAACCATTGCATTTTCATCATCTGCCTTCCTTTATGCCTGCACCAGGGGACCCGGATTTTTCAGATACTGCTCACGGATCGCCTTCGCTGACCAGTAGGCCAGCGCGGCCACCGTGCCGGTTGGGTTGTAGCCCAGCCCCTGCGGGAACGCGGAGGCGCCGATGACGAAGACGTTATGCACGTCCCAGCTTTGCAGATAACGGTTAACGGCGCTGGTTTTCGGATCTTCCCCCATCACCGCCCCACCGTTCATATGGGTGGTCTGGTAGGTGGTGGTATCAAAGTGGCTGTTGGCGTTTTTTGGGCTGCCGAGGATATATTTCGGCTTCATCGCTTTGGCGATCGGCGCCATCTTATCGAACATAAACTGCGCCATCTTGATGTCGTTTTCCTGCCAGTCGAAGGTCATGCGCAGCAGCGGCTGGCCAAAGACGTTTTTGTAGTTCGGATCAAGATCGAGGTAGTTCTGCCGATAGGACTGGTGCGCGCCGTGGGCATCCATCGACAGGTGATGGGTGTAGGTATCGGCCACCGCCGCTTTCCACTTGCTGCCCCACGCCGGGGTGCCCGGCGGTACCGGGAAACCGGAGATGGGCTTGGTCCCGGCCTGGTTGACCCAGAATGGCGAACCGCCGACAAAGCCCGCCGCGCCGTGGTCGAAGTTGTCGGCGTTGAAGTCGTCGACGCCGACGCCGTTGCCGCCCGCGCCGATAAACGGGTTGGTATAGGTGTCTTTGTCGAAAATGGCCTTGATGGTGGTCATGTTCTGGTAGGCGAAGTTACGCCCTACCCCCCCTTCGCCGGTCTCCGGATTGTACGGTTTGCCGATCCCGGAGAGCAGCATCAGGTGCACGTTATGGAACTGGAAGGCGCCGATAATCACCAGGTCCGCCGGCTGTTCCATTTCGCGCCCCTGGCCGTCGACGTAGGTCACGCCGGTGGCGCGGGATTTGTCGTCGGTCAGGTTGACCTTCAGCACGTTGGCGTTAGTCCGCAGCTCAAAGCGTTTTTCCTGGCGCAGCGCCGGCAGAATGTTCACGTTCGGCGAGGCTTTAGAGTACATGTAGCAGGCGTAGCCGCTGCAGAAACCGCAGAAGTTGCACGGGCCCATCTGCGCGCCGTAGGGGTTGGTATAGGAGTCGGAGGTATTGGCCGACGGCAGGTTATAGGGGTGATACCCCACTTCCAGCGCCGCTTTTTCAAACAGCTGCGCCGACCAGGTGTTTTTCTGCGCCGGCAGCGGGAAGTCGTCCGAGCGGTCCGGGGCGAAGGCGTTGCCGCCGCGGCCTTTGCCGACCACCTTGCCTTTGATCGACCAGGCGGTCCCGGAAGTACCGAATACTTTTTCCGCTTTATCGAAGAATGGTTCCAGCTCGTCGTAGGTGACGCCGAAATCCTGGATGATCATATCCTGGGGGATGAAGTTTTTGCCGTAGCGTTCTTCATAGTGGCTGCGCATCCGCAGCTCAATGGGATCGACGCGGAAGTGGACGCCGGACCAGTGCAGCCCGGCGCCGCCCACGCCGGTACCCGGCAGGAAGGCCGCCAGCTGGCGATAGGGCACCGCCTGCTGGCTGGTGTTATGCCGGATGGTGACGGTGCTTTTCGACAGATCCTGGAACAGCTTGCGGCGGATGTTGTAGGTCAGCTCATCAATCACCTGCGGATAGGCGCCGTCCGGCCAGGTGTCGCGCATCGGGCCGCGCTCCAGCGCGACGACGTTGAGCCCCGCTTCGGTCAGCTCTTTGGCCATGATCGCCCCAACCCAGCCGAAGCCGACGATCGCGACATCGGTTTTTTTCAATACGGTGGCCATGATTACGCCCTCTCCCCATTAATTGATACCGGCGGGAAGGGGTAGCGTTCGCCCCGTTCAACCCAGTCCATAAAGTCGGCGCGCGCGCCGGGAAAATTAATCAGCGTCCAGCCGACCATGCCTTTATTGCCGCCATGGATCGGGTCGCTGAAGAACCCTTCGCGGGTGTTTTGCAGCAGATAGGTGAAGAACAGCGAGGCCGGCAGCTGTTTGAACTCGGCTTTACCCGATTCCCACAGGCCGAGCGCCTCGTCCTGCTGCTCGCTGCTCAGTTCAGCGAAGGTTTTATGATATTTGTCCTGACACCACGCCTCGGCGTCGGCGATCCCGAGGTTATAGATCTGTTTGGGCACCAGCGGCAGCTGATAACCCATCTCTTTCGGCACGTCGGGATTGAAGGGCCCCTGCATATACCAGATGGAGCCGGTGGCGTAAGGGGTATTGAGCTGGCGGTCGATAAACTCCGGGACGCCGGCCTCTTTGGCGCCGGGACCGAGTTCATCCGCCGGGATTAAGCGAGCGACGGCGGCGTTGATAAACGCCCACTCACGATCGTTGAAGAACTGCGGCTTCCAGTCGCTGGCCGTCGCGGTGTTCCCGGAGGCTGGCTCTGAAGCGGGGGCCGCCTGCGCGGTCGCGCTGGTGGCCACGCCAATAGCCCCTGCTCCCGCGCCGCCGATCACCACCGTCGGGATCAGCGCCATCGATTTAACCAGGAAATCACGCCTGGAATTGTTGGTTTTCTCGCTCGACATCATCACATTCCTGTCATTGAAAATTACTGTTTTTGTCGCTGACAAAACCAGTGAATGTCGTGCTGGAACCGATACCATTGCGCTTTTAAACCGCTTAGCGTCTGGCCCGGCCCGGCAAGTCGGATAAAACATCGCCAGAGGCGATATCATTTATAGGGTTATCGTTTGGATAGTAGACGATTCTCAACGAAACGCGGGAAATCGGAGAGAAATTCACCGGTCTGTCATCGTGAGAAGAGTGCTGCCATAACCTTGAGGCGGTAAACCAGCGGCATTCACACCGCGCTGAGCTTACCCATGCGCCAAAAAAGAGTGACTTGTATCACAAATGTTATTTTTTGTTTATGGTACATGGCAGATTAAACGTCTGTAAATACTCGTATTAGGAATAATTAAACATTTTGAGCTGTTAAAAAAGTTAATAACCGTTGTTAACTATCTTGTATCTATTGTCCGGCTAGCGCGTTCAGCTGGCGATATCCCGTCCACAGGAGAAGAGAAGATATGTTCGATCATGTGAAATTCGGCGTTAGCGACTATGCCGCCAGCAAAGCGTTCTTTTTGCAGGCCCTGGCCCCGCTTGGCGTAACGCTGGTCGGCGAAGGCGAACCGAGCTACGGCGCAGAGCTGGCCGGCAGCGGCGATGCTTCTCTATGCCTCTATCAAAGTGCGGAAAAACCGGCGCCGCTGCACATTGCCTTTCGCGCCGACAGCCGCGAGCAGGTCGATGCCTTCTGGCAGGCGGCGCTGGCCGCCGGAGGAAAGGACAACGGCGCGCCGGGGCTACGGCCAAACTACCACGCCAGTTACTACGCCGCGTTTGTGATTGCGCCAGACGGACACAATATTGAAGCCGTGTGCCATCTGGCGGGGTAACGGGCGGCTACCGCTGCGGAAAAATCCACACATCCTCCGCCGGGAGCGTCAGATGGCAGTGTTCGGCATCGCGCAGCGCCGTTCCGTAGGCGCGCAGCGGAAAGTCGTCGCCTTCGGTACGGAACAGGTACTCCCAGCGGTCGCCGAGGTACATGCTGGTCAGCAGCGGTAGCTGGAGGCTGTTATCCTGCGCTGCGCCGTCGAGTCGCAGGCGCTCGACGCGGATCACCGCCGTCGCCGGCTCGCCAACGCTAACCCCCTCGCCCGCTCGCCCCCACAGGCTCCAGCTGGCGCCTTCGATCCGCGCCCTGCCGTTCTCCAGCGCCATCACTTTGCCGTGCAGGCGGTTATTGCTGCCCATAAACTCAGCGGCGAACAGCGTCGCCGGGCTGCCGTACATCTCCTGCGGCGTCCCCTGTTGCTCAATGACGCCATTGTTCAGCAGCAGAATACGATCGGAGATGGCCATTGCTTCATTCTGATCGTGGGTGACCATCAGCGCCGACAGGCCCAGCTTAATGATCAGCTCGCGCAGAAACACCCGCGCCTCTTCGCGCAGCTTGGCGTCAAGGTTGGAGAGCGGTTCATCCAGCAGGATCACCGGCGGGTTGTAAACCAGCGCCCGACCGATGGCCACCCGCTGCTGCTGGCCACCGGAGAGCTGGTGCGGATGGCGGTTGCCAAGGTGCCCCAGCCCCAGCTGATCCAGCACACGCTGCACCCGCTCTTTTATCTCCCCGGCGGCCACTTTACGCAGCTTCAGCGGATAGGCCACATTGTCGAACACCGTTTTGTGCGGCCACAGGGCATAGGACTGGAACACCAGGCCGAGGTTACGCTCTTCGGCCGGGATCTCGCTGCGCGGCGTGCCGTCGTACACCGTGCGGTTGCCGATGGCGATCCGTCCGCTCGTCGGTTTTTCCAGCCCGGCCACCGCCCGCAGTAGCGTGGTTTTCCCGCTTCCCGAAGGCCCCAGCAACGACACCACCTCTCCCCGGCCAAGCGTCATGGAAACCCCCTTCAGCACCGGGTTGTCGCCATAGGTGAGATGCAGATTTTCTACCGATAACTCAATCATGTAATTTCACTCCAAAGCGCAGGGCGATACCCAGGCCAATCACCACCAGCAGAATATTGATAAAGGAGAGCGCCGCAACGATATCGATGGCCCCCGCCGCCCACAGCGACACCAGCATCGAGCCGATGGTTTCGGTACCCGGCGACAGCAGATAGACGCCGGTGGAATACTCGCGCTCAAAGATCAGGAACATCAGCAGCCAGGAGCCAATCAGCCCATAGCGCGACAGCGGAACGGTCACGTGGCGGGTGATCTGCCCCCGCGAGGCGCCGGTGCTACGCGCCGCCTCCTCCAGCTCCGGGCCCACCTGCAGCAGCGTCGAGGAGATGAGCCGCAGGCCGTAGGCCATCCACACCACGGTGTAGGCCAGCCAGACGCTGAAGATGGTGTTGCGCAGGGCGCGCAGCTGCACGATAAGGTGCTCCCGCAGCCAGTCGGCCACCGGCAGCGCCGAGAGCCAGCCGTGCTTCAGCGACTGATCGAGCCACATCGGCACAAACAGGAATACCCACAGGAAGGCCAGGCCGGCCAGCAGCCCCGGTACCGCGCGCGGGACCAGCACGCTGTAGTCGAGAAAGCGGGTGACGTTATCCGCTTTGCGGTGCATAGCGATGCCGACAAACAGATAGCAGATCACCGCCAGCGCGCCGCCGATGATGCCGATAGCCATGGAGTTGACGATCGCCCGCAGCAGGTTGGGCTGCTGCCAGATATTGTGGAACGTCGCCAGCGACAGCTCATCCCACAGCGACACGCCGACGCCCCAGTTGGAGATAAAAGCGCGCAGCGCCACGCCGAGCAGCGGTACGCCGATGGTCACCGTCAGCCAGGCCACCACCACCGCCCCGGCCACCCAGCGCCATTTGCCCAGCGGCAGCGCCCGCGCCTGGGACGCCTTGCCCTTCATGGTGACAAAGCGGTTGGCGGTGCGCATCAGCCTTCGCTGGAGCATCACCAGCGGGATGGTGATGCAGATCAGGACCACCGCCACCGCCGCCATCAGATGGTAGGAAGGGGTGCCGAGCTTGTTAGTCAGCTTGTAGAGATAGGTCGCCAGCACCATGTTGCCCTCGGGGTCGCCCAGCACCAGCATCAGACCGAAGACTTCCAGACCGAGAAAAAAGAGCAACACGCAGGCGTAAAGAATGGATGGCCGCACCATCGGCAGACTCACCGAGGTCATCACCTGCAGCGGCGTGGCGCCGACGGTGCGCGCCGCCTCTTCCACGTCGGAGCCGACGCTGCGCAGCGCCGAAGAGATATAGAGATAGGCATGCGGAACGTGAGTTAAGCCGGCGATGACCACAATGCTGAACATCGAGTAGATATTCCACGGCACAAAGCCGATCAGCTGCTGCGCCCACTGGGAAAAGAAGCCTACCGGCCCGGCGGCCACCACGTAGCCAAAGCCCAGCACCATCGGCGAGACGAAGATCGGCACCAGGATCAGCGGCTCAATGATCCGCCGGCCGGGTAAATCGGTGCGCACCATCAGAAACGCCAAAATACCGCCCAGCGGAATGGCGATAATCACCAGGCCAAAGGCCAGAATAAAACCTGACCTTAATGCCAGATAAAAATCCGGGTCGGTAAAAATAAAGGCGAAGGCTTCCAGACTCCACGATTTGGAGCGGGAAAAGAACGGTGCCGAAAGAAAACTCTGCACCACAATAAATAACAGTGGGACATAAATCACCAGCGCCGTGATGCACACCACCACGCCGCGCGGCAGCCCCTGCCACTTTCTGCGTAATACGTTCATGGTTCATCCCTTCGGTCAGGTGAATAAACCCGCCGGGTGTGAATAGGGGCATCGGCGATGCCCCAGGGGAGGATTATTTCGCGGCGGCGCTGCGCCATTGTTTAATAAACTGCAGACGTTTTTGCGGCTGTAAATAATCGAGCAGCGTTTCGTTGACCGGGATCGGTTTTAACGCTTTGCCCAGCAGCGCGGTCATGCCGTCGATATCATTTTTACCTGCAATATCGCGACGAATAGAGGGAATATCCGCCTGGCTGGCGAGGATCTGCTGGCCTTTTTCCGACAGGACATAATCCAGCCACAATTTCGCCGCATTGGGATGTTCGCTCTCCTGGCTAATAAACGAGACGCGGGAGAGCACCAGCACGTAATCTTTCGGATAGGCAATACCTAAAGAGGGATCGTTTTTCGCCCGCGCTTCGGCATAAGAGCCCAGAATGTTATAGCCGATCAGGTTTTCGCCAGAGGAGACGCGCTCCATCATCGTGCCGGTGGAAGACTGCACCGTCAGGCCGCCTTTGGCGATATTCGCCAGGTCGGCAAAATAGTTCGCGTCGGCCTGGCTGTCCTGTACCGCCAGCATAAAGCCGAGGCCCGATTTTTCGATATCGTAGGTGGTGACTTTGCCTTTAAATTTATCGGCCTGGCTGGCGATAAGTTTTGCCAGCGCGGTATGCGAATCCGGAACCTCATTCTGCGGGATCAGCCGTTTGTTATAGATAAACACCACCGGCTCATAGGTAGTGCCATAGGCTTTTTGCTGCCAGACCGCCCAGTCGGGTAATTGCTTCACCTCCGGCGAGGCATATTGTTCCGCGTATTCGGTGGCTAATTTCAGCGCGGTATCCATCGATGAGCTCCACACCACATCCCCGCTGCCGCCCCCGGCGGCCTGTTCGCTGATATAGCGGTTATACAGCTCGGTACTGTTCATGTCGTTATATTCGACTTTGACGCCCGGGTATTGCGCTTCAAATCCCTTAATTAACGGCCCGGCCGCTTTGGTATCGGTCGTGGAATAGACCACCACCTTGCCCTCTTTTACGGCGGCATCAATCGTTTTTTGATAATCCGCGGGATAGCCCGCAGGCACCTCCGCCCAGGCGGCACAGGCGAAAACGGCCGTCAGTGAAACCACTAAACCACTTATTTTCTTATACATGATACCAACCTTTAATCATCAATTAATAAACACAAATTTAACATATAGTGGTATCAGCTCCCCTTGCAACGACGGGGATGGCTTTTTTCTGGCTTTTGTGACACTGGCAGAATTTAAAAATGTGGTGTTTATGGCGTTAATTAAAACGCGATCCCGGCCCGGTTTTTTATCGTGTGTCGTATACGCAGGCGCTGGCGCAGCGGCATGTCGCCGGGAGACGCCGCCCTTGACCTTCTGCGCCGGGCGGCGCAGCATAAAACGGCAAACATAACAAAATAACAACAGACTACAGGAGAGAATCAGTGCCTACAGGACACCGCTTTCTGGCGACGGATCTGCATCAGTTTGTCGTCTCACTGTTTACCCATCTCGGCAGTACCCCAGGGGAAGCCACCCTCGTCGCGGACCATCTGATCGCCGCCAATCTTGCCGGGCATGACTCCCACGGCGTTGGGATGATCCCCAGCTACGTCAAATCCCACGCCGGTGGTTTTCTGCAGCTCAACCGCCACGCCACGGTGACCAAAGACGCCGGCGCCGTGGTCACCCTCGACGGCAACGCCGGCTTCGGCCAGGTGGTCGCCCACGAGGCGATGCAGTTAGGCATTGAAAAGGCGAAGCAGCACGGTATGGCGGCTATCGCCCTGCGCAACGCGCATCACGTCGGACGCATCGGCTACTGGGCCGAACAGTGCGCCGCCGCCGGGCTGATCTCCATTCACTTCGTCAGCGTCATCGGCGACCCGATGGTCGCCCCGTTCCGCGGGAAGGACAGCCGCTTCGGCACCAACCCGCTGTGCGTGGTGTTTCCCCGCGCGGGCCATCCGCCGCTGCTGCTGGACTACGCCACCAGCGCCATCGCCTTTGGTAAAACCCGCGTCGCTTGGCATAAAGGCGAAGCCGTGGCCCCCGGCTGCCTGATTGACGCCGAGGGTCGACCCACCACCGACCCGGCGGTGATGCAGACCTCGCCGCTGGGCGCCCTGCTCACCTTCGCCCAGCACAAAGGCTATGCCCTGGCGACGCTGTGCGAAGTGCTCGGCGGCGCGCTCTCCGGCGGGCAAACCACCCATCAGGAGAGCCTGCAGACCAGCGTCGACGCCATCTTTAACTGCATGACCACGGTGATCCTGCGCCCGGACGCGTTCGATGCCCCGGACAGCCAGGCACAGACGGAGGCCTTTATTGCATGGTGTAAGCAGTCGCCGCACGATGCCGATGCCCCGGTGCTGGCGCCCGGCGAATGGGAGGCCGCCAACCGCGAAGCGCGGCTGGCGCAGGGGATCCCACTGGATGCCGGCAGCTGGCAGGCTATCTGCGCCGCCGCGCGCGACGTCGGCCTGAGCGAATCGCACTTCGACCGCTGCCGCCCTCTCGCCTAGCCACGTGTTACCCCGCAGAGCGTCTGACGTCG
Source organism: Klebsiella pneumoniae (assembly GCF_000742135.1). Lineage (GTDB taxonomy): Bacteria > Pseudomonadota > Gammaproteobacteria > Enterobacterales > Enterobacteriaceae > Klebsiella > Klebsiella pneumoniae. The sequence goes on from NZ_KN046818.1 coordinate 2,644,153, forward strand.
GCGCTCTGCGTCATCGTCATTAGTGACGAGGTCATGCTCCCGTCATCAATCTCTTTTCATTTTTCAATACAGATCAAGAGTTTAAATTCTGGCACAAGACCTGCATAGCGCAACAGGCCTGCGTCTGCATCACCACCAGGCGATACCGCGATCGTTGCCCGTCGGGCCCGGCGCGACAGCGATCCTCAGTTCACTGTTAACAGGTCTGTTACTGATGAAAAAAATCACGAGCGTGTGCCCCTACTGCGGGGCGGGTTGCAAACTTAAACTGGTTGTCGACAACAATAAAATCATTCGCGCGGAGGCCGCCGACGGCGTCACCAACCAGAACCAGCTGTGCCTGAAAGGCTACTACGGCTGGGATTTTCTTAACGATACGCAGCTCCTGACGCCCCGTCTTAAACAACCGATGATCCGCTACCAGAAAGGCGGCGCCTTCACGCCGGTCAGCTGGCAGGAGGCGATTCGCTATACCGCCAGCAAGCTCAAGGAGATCAAAGAGAAGCATGGCCCGCGCGCCATCATGACCACCGGCTCCTCGCGCGGCACCGGCAACGAAACCAACTATGTGATGCAAAAGTTCGCCCGCGCGGTGCTGAACACCAATAACGTCGACTGCTGCGCCCGCGTCTGCCACGGCCCCTCCGTCGCCGGGCTACAGCAGGCGCTGGGCAACGGGGCGATGAGCAACTCGATTAGCGACATCGAAAACTCGAAGTGCCTGCTGGTTTTTGGCTACAACTGCGCCGACTCCCATCCCATCGTCGCCCGCCGGGTAATCAAGGCCCGGGACAACGGCGCCAAAATCATCGTCTGCGATCCGCGGCGCATTGAAACCGCGCGCATTGCCGATCGTCATCTGCAGCTCAACAACGGCAGCAACATGGCACTGGTAAATGCCTTCGGCTATGTGCTGCTGGAGGAGGAGCTGTACAACAAAACCTATGTCGAACGCTATACCGAAGGGCTGGATGCTTACCGCGAGGCGGTGAAGGATTACGCCCCGGAAGCGGTGGAAGGGATTGTCGGGGTCAGCGCGCGGGAAATCCGGGAGGCGATGCGCATGTTCGCCGCCGCCCCATCCGCCACCATTATGTGGGGCATGGGGGTCACCCAGTTTGGCCAGGCGGTGGACGTGGTGCGCGGCCTGGCAAGCCTGGCGCTGCTCACCGGCAACCTGGGACGGCCCAACGTCGGCGTGGGGCCGGTCCGCGGGCAAAACAACGTACAGGGCGCCTGCGATATGGGCGTGCTGCCGAACCTGTTCCCCGGCTATCAGGAGGTCACCGACCCCGCCGTGCGGGCGAAATTCGCCGCCGCCTGGGGCATCGACCCGGCGCTGATGGACGACCAGGTCGGCACCCGCATCACCGAGGTGCCGCATAAAGCGCTGACCGGCGAGATCAAAGCCTATTACATCATGGGCGAAGATCCGCTGCAGACCGAAGCCGACCTCGGCCTGGTGCGCAAAGGCATCGAGGCGCTGGACTTCGTGGTCGTGCAGGACATCTTCATGACCAAAACAGCGGAAATGGCCGATGTCCTGCTGCCGGCCACCTCCTGGGGCGAGCACGGCGGCGTCTTCACCTGCGCCGACCGCGGGTTCCAGCGGTTTGAACAGGCGATCCCTCCGGCGGGGAATGTGAAGCGCGACTGGGAGATCATTAGCCTGCTGGCCAGCGAAATGGGCTATCCGATGCACTATGAGAACAACCAGCAGATCTGGGACGAGATGCGCGAACTCTGCCCGCTGTTTTACGGCGTGACCTGGGAGAAAATGGGCGATATGGGCCATGTCCAGTGGCCGTGCCCAACCCTCGATCATCCCGGCACGCCGTGGCTGTATAAAGACAACCGCTTCGACACCCCCTCGGGTAAAGGGCAACTGTTCGCCACCGCCTGGCGCGCGCCGGCGGAGCGCCCGGATGACGAGTGGCCGCTGGTGCTGTGCACCGTGCGGGAAGTCGGACATTATTCCTGCCGCTCGATGACCGGCAACTGCGCCGCGCTGCAGTCGCTGGCCGACGAGCCGGGACGGGTGCAGATGAATCCCGCGGATGCGCAACGACTGGGGATCGCCGACAAACAGCTGGTGTGGGTCAGCTCCCGGCGCGGGAAGGTGATTTCCCGCGCCGACCTCAGCGATCGCATCAATCCGGGGGCGGTCTATATGACCTATCAGTGGTGGGTGGGCGCCTGCAATGAGCTGACCCAGGATAACCTCGATCCGATCTCCAAAACGCCGGAAACCAAATACTGTGCGGTGAAAGTGGAAGCGATTGCCGACCAGCAATGGGCGGAGCGCTATGCCTGGACGGCCTACAGCGACATGAAAGCGCGACTGAAAGCCGCTGCCGACGTCTGACCTCAGGGAGCGCAGCGCGCTCCCTCTGCCGCTGCCGGTGGGTTACGCCGCCGGCAGCTGTTTCTCCACCAGCCCCACCCACATGGCGACGCCGGGGCCGATCAGCGCATCGTTAAAGTCATAGCTGGCGTTATGCAGCGGCTTCGACGGGGTTTCGCCGTCGGTGCCTATCCAGAAATAGGCCCCCGGACAGGCCTCCAGCATGCAGGCAAAATCTTCGGAGGCCATCGACGGCGCCTGATTCCAGCGCACCGCTTGCGCGCCGAGAGTGGCGGCAGCCACCTCGCGCACCTGCTGCGCCTGCAGCGCATGGTTTTTGGTCACCGGATAACCCGGGAACCAGCTAATCTCGCCCTGCACATCGGACACCTGCGGCTGGGTCGCCACATAGCTTTCGATAAGCTCCCGCACGCGGGCGCGAACGCGATTGCTCAGGCAGCGGAAGGTACCGCGCAGCACCACGGTGTCCGGCAGGACGTTGATCGCCTCGCCGCCGTTTATCTGGGTGATGCTGACCACCGCGGAATCCTGCGGCGACAAGCGGCGGGAAGGAATGGTCTGCAGCGCCATTATCAGCTGCGCCGCCGCGACGATCGGATCGGCCCCGCTCTCCGGCATCGCCGCATGACAGCTCTTTCCGCGCAGGGTTATCTCGAAGGCGTCCAGCGAGGCCATCATCGCGCCATCGCTGAGCGCCACTTCGCCAAGAGGGATCCCCGGCCAGTTATGCAGCGCGTAGATGGCGTCCATCGGGAAGCGCTCAAACAACCCCTCCTCCACCATTTTGCGCGCGCCGCCGAGGTTCTCTTCCGCCGGCTGAAAGACAAAGTGGACGGTGCCGCTGAAATGGCGGGTCTGCGCCAGATGGGCGGCGGCCGCCAGCAGCATCGCGGTATGGCCATCGTGGCCGCAGGCGTGCATCACCCCGGGACGGCGTGAACGGTAGCTGACGCTCCCCAGCTCGGTGATCGGCAGGGCGTCCATATCGGCGCGCAGGCCGATAACCGGCCCGGGGCCGTTCTCCAGCGTCGCCACGACGCCGGTGCCGGCCAGCCCGCGATGCACCTGCAGCCCAAACGAGGCCAGCAGCTCCGCAACGCGGCGCGAGGTCTCCTGCTCCTGATATCCGAGCTCAGGCGCGGCGTGAAATTCACGTCGCCAGCCAACGGCTTCGGCGATCAGTGACGGCGATACGGCCATGTATTACTCCTTTCCTGCATAGCGTAATGCTGAATAATCGGTCATGCGTCGCGTTTTCCCCGTCGCTCACCGGCGTCGGGGCGCTACCGCTCCCTCCGTTATATCCTGTCGTTACCACGCTGACAACGTCATGAAATGCGGCGGCGGCGCGGCGTACAGCCCACCTGCCGCCCTGCGGCCCTTTTTTGGTAGTGATTTCAACGGTGACAACGGCCAGTCGATTAATTATTATGCAACTCAGGACGGCAATTTGCCGAAGGATCCACTACTGACCTCTCCGTCATCGGAAATAAAATGTTTAACCCAGACCAGAATCGTCTTGCCCCCACGCTGGCGATGATCATGGCCGCGTCGCTTGTGGGATTTATCACCGGCTATACGGTGCCGTTAATCAGTCTTGAGCTGGCGCAGCAGCAGATCGCGCCGCTGTACGTCGGCCTGCTGGCCGCCCTGCCGCCCGCCGGCATGATGATCTCCTCTTTCCTCTCTCCTGCGCTGTGCCGGCGCGTTGAAATGGGCGTGCTGCTGAGCGGCAGTCTGATCCTGCTGGCGCTGGCGACCATCGCCTCATGCATGACTACCGATATGACGCTGCTTTTGCTGCCGCGCCTGCTGACCGGCCTGGCCTCCGGGGTCATTATCGTACTTGGCGAAAGCTGGATCACCGGCGGCGCGGCGGGCAGCCAGCGCGCTACCCTCACCGGTCTCTACGCCTCGGCCTTTACCGGCTGCCAGCTGGCCGGGCCGCTGCTGATCTCCGTCGGCCCAGCCTGGCAGACCTCAGCGCTGATAGCGATTGTCGCGGTCACCGCCGTCTGCCTGCTGATGCTGCGCCATCTGCCCACCGGCACTCGTGAAAGCCTCGGGGAGCGCGCCAGCTGGCGCAGCCTCGGCGCCTTTCTGCCGGTACTGGCCTCCGGGGTCTTCTGCTTCGCCTTCTTTGACGCCAGCATCCTCGCCCTGCTGCCGCTGTACGGCATGGACAAAGGGCTGAATGAAGGGCTGGCGGTGCTGCTGGTCACCGTGGTGCTTACCGGAGATGCGATGTTCCAGACCCCGCTCGGCTGGCTGGCCGACCGGGTCGGGATTCGCCGCGTGCATCTGAGCTGCGCGGTGGTTTTCAGCCTGTCGCTGCTGGCCCTGCCGCTGATGCTCGGCTCGCGCATTCAGCTGATGGCCATTTGTCTGCTGCTGGGCGCCGCGGCGGGCGCACTTTATACCCTGTCGCTGGTGCGGGCGGGGAAAACCTTCAATGGGCAGAAGCTGATTATGATTAACGCCCTGTTCGGCTTTTTCTGGTCCGCCGGCAGCGTTGCCGGGCCGGTAGTCAGCGGCATGCTGATCGGCATCACTGGTTACGATGGCCTGATCGTCACCCTGGTGGCCAGCGGCGTGCTGTTCCTGTTGATTCAGTGTCTGTGCAAAAACGAGAAAACCCTGCTTGCCAGTGAGCAGGAAGATGACATGGACGAGGCGACGGAGTCCGCACGGTAGTCCTCACGGGCTGGCCTGGCGCCAGCCCTTTTTTATGGCCCTCACCGGAGGGTATCCTGTTCTTGCTGGCTCACTGCTGTTAACCATTGCCGGCCCCCAGCCGAGAGGAAATCCCATGGAAAGTAATACCTTACATCGTGGCAGATTGATCGATCATATTCTGCTGGTTGTCGAAGACTTTGAGGCAAGCAAAAACTTCTATACCGCCGTACTGTCGGCGCTGGAGATCCCGGTTATCACCACCGCCAATGAATACTTGCTGGCCGACGAACTGGTGGTGGCCTCACGCCGCAGCCCGGAGGCTGCCGGGAAACTGACTGGGCGCCACCACCTGGCATTTCAGGCCAGAGATCGTGACATGGTGGACGCTTTTTACCATGCGGCGCTGACCCATGGCGGACGTGATAACGGCGCGCCTGGCGAACGACACTATCATCCTGGTTACTATGCCGCTTTTGTGCTGGATCCACAGGGGAATAATATTGAGGCGGTGTACCATGGCAAGGCTGAGCGCAGCGCCGGGTCTGTTGCGATCAGCTTCACGCAGTAAGCGGGCGAAAGTCACATTTTCTTACCTGCGCAATTCCCATAATAAATGTGGGTGTTATCATTTCCTTAATGAATAATTCATACCCATAGCTGAGGCGTCGATGCTGGAAAACCTAATCATCTGATAATCAGACTTCCGACCATCACTGGCCGGACTGATTATCACTGCGCTGAAATCGAATGCGGACACTGGCGAGTGTTCGCCTATTTTGCCCATGATGATGACAAAGGTTTCCCGGTATGAATGTTTCCCCTCAGGAGCAAGCGACTTTATTCATTCTCGTCCCCTGCGGACAAACGCTCCACATCCACGCGATGGCAGCGAGACCCCTCCCTCGCATAAGAAACGTCACCCCCAGCCAGTTAACCCGGTGCGTTATCCCTCTGCCATGCTCGATCACTCCCTCTGCATGCCGTTGCGTTGCCTTACCCAATGACAGTCGCCAGGCGAATTTTATCTTTCGGTTTGTCATTCCGCGGCCAGCCTGTGACGACAGCCGCAAGGGATCCACATCAACCAGGCCCCGATACCAGGGAAACCGTCACCGACCAGGGAGTCTTCGCGTATGAAATTAGCGTTGGGACCGTACATCCGTTTTAGCAGAATCTTGTTATTTCCGCTGGCGATGGTTATCTATGATTTTTCTGCTTATCTGACTACCGATCTCATTCAGCCGGGTATTATCCACATCATCCGGGAATTTGAGGCTGATGTTGCGTTAGCCCCGGCCTCTGTCAGCCTCTATTTAGCCGGGGGGCTGGCATTACAGTGGCTGCTGGGGCCGCTCTCCGACCGCATTGGTCGCCGCCCCGTACTACTGACCGGAGCCATCATCTTTGCTTTGGCCTGCTTCAGCATGATCTTTGTCACGTCGATTGATCAATATCTTATCGCCCGTTTTATCCAGGGAACCAGTATCTGCTACATTTCGACAGTCGGTTATGTCTCCATCCAGGAGGCTTTTGATGAAAAAGAGTCTATCCGCATTATGGCGGCGCTGACATCCATCGTTTTGCTGGCGCCGGTAATCGGGCCCCTGGCGGGCGCTGGCCTGATGAATTTCCTGCACTGGAAGTTATTGTTTGCGATCATCGGCGCCATGAGCTTGCTGGCCTGGGCGTTACTGATTTTAACATGCCAGAAACGGTCACCTCTCAGGGCCGGGGGTTTCGTCCGGGAGAGGTATTTTCCGAGTTTGTCCGCGCCTTTAAACAGCCGGTGGTGCTCACGGGCGCGCTGGCGTTGTCATTCAGTAACCTGCCGATAATCACCTGGGTAGCACTCTCTCCGGTGATCCTGATCGATGACGGCGGGATGTCGCGCGGCGCCTATGCCTGGACCCAGGTGCCTGTCTTTGGCGGCGTTATTATTGCCAGCATCATCGTGGCCCGTTTTATCAAGGATCCGACCTCTCCCCGCTTTATCTGGCGCACTATCCCGATACAGCTGACCGGGTTGTTGGTATTACTGGCGGGAAATATTGCATGGCCCCATACCTGGTGGTGGTCCGTTTCAGGAACGAGTCTCTATGCCCTCGGAACAGGCCTGTTGTTCCCCGTATTATTCCGTTTTGCGCTTTTTTCCCACTCCCTGCCGAAAGGGACGGTTTCAGCCACCATCAACATTGTGGCGCTCAGTTTTATGGCGGCCTCGGTGGAAGTAGCGCGCTGGGTTTACTTCCAGGCTGGCGGCAGAATAGCCTTTCACTGCCTGGCGCTGATAGCGGGAATCGTCGTCATCATGCTGGTCTCGCGCTTGTTAAAACTCCGTCAACAACATCTCCTTCAGCCAGCCTGAAGGTTTAGGCCTTTTTGCCCGCAACAGGAGAACACTATGTTTTCATACATTATGCTGGGAACGAACGATCTGCCACGCGCCATCAAGTTCTATGACCCGTTAATGGCGCTGCTGGGGCACGTCAAAGCCGGCCGTAACGAACAGGGGGCGTCCTGGGGCACCTTCAACGGCAATCACACCTGCGGGCTGTGCGTGGGCGTTCCTTTTGACCAACAGCCTGCCGGGGTGGGTAATGGAACGATGGTGGCGCTTAACGCCCGCTCCGTCGCACATATTGCGGAACTGCATGCCCTCGCCCTGCAACTCGGCGGACGTGATGAAGGCGGTCCCGGTCACCGGCCGCAGTATGGCGACGGTTTTCACAGCGCCTACGTCCGCGATCCCGACGGCAATAAGCTGGCGTTTGTTTACTATGCGTCTGCAGATTGAATGGCTGCAGCGGAGGTGGCTTTTGCAGGCGGAGAAAAGGGAGTCAGGACGGCCAACTTCGCCGTCCTTATTCACCGAGGGATAAAAAAGCCAGCAGCTCAAGCGCTGCGGCTTATCTTCCCGGCAAGTTATCTACCGCAAAGTGATAACGTAATCCGACGTCGCGCATACAGCGTTTCCGCCGCCAGCTGAAAATCATATTCCATCGCCTTCAGCTTTTTCGTCTTGAGCTGTTTTAGTGAAATACCCTCGATATGCCCTGTCGCGACCAACCACCGGATTTCAGCCGTACTCAGCTTGAGCTGTTTTTTCAGTATTGATAGCAGGCTGATGCGAAATGGCTGACTGACTCTGACGCGCACCGTTATCCGCTGACATGCCATCAACGTAACCGACCATTGCTCGTGAATACGAAAATCAGGTTGCCCCGACGGCTCGGCGCGGTTGCGCTTCAGCGTCGCGAGGTCAGCGGCATAATAGTGAACCATGGCTGCATCGTTCTGCAGCAGGCGCTGAAGCAGTTCACGGTTTATCTTGCTGACGTGCAGCCTGGAAAACAGGGCGATATTCCAGGTGTAATCGCAGTGCGTGCATTTATAGATGCTCCAGATATCCAGCAGCTTCTTTTGCGAATTCACCCGGATGGCGCCGGAAGGCGCGAAGTCGCGTTTCACATTGCAGGCGGGGCAGCGTTTGGCAATGTGCTGATACCCCACGGGCGTGACCGTCCATGTAACTGTCATAACGTACCTTTTTTAACCCATACGAAACCGAGTCCGTCATTAACGGACCATGATTTTTGGCGTATGAAAAATAGTTAATCGCTATTTTTCAGTGGGTTAAAAAAAGATTTCCAACGTTATTTCCCTGGAGAAGTCCTAATCGACACCCTGAGATTAACAAAGGGGTTATCGCGGGATATATGAGTTCAGTCAATGTTTATGCTGATGATGAAAAACATCATCAATATATCTGACCACGCTCAGCGGGCTGGCCAGGTGCCAGCCCGCTCTCTTTACAGCACCTTGCTGAGGAACGCGGCGGTGCGCGGGTTGGTCGGCGCGCTAAAGATCTGCCCCGGCTTGCCCTCTTCCTGAATCACGCCCTGGTCGATGAAGATCACCCGGTCGGCCACTTCGCGGGCAAAGCCCATCTCGTGGGTTACGATCACCATGGTCATCCCCTCGCTGGCGAGGTTTTTCATCACCTCCAGCACGTCGCCCACCAGCTCCGGATCCAGCGCCGAAGTGGGCTCATCGAACAGCATTATCGACGGCTTCATCGCCAGCGCGCGGGCGATGGCTACCCGCTGCTGCTGGCCGCCGGACAGGCTCGAGGGCCAGGCGTCGCGCTTATCGCTTAAGCCCACCTTCGCCAGCAAGGCTTCCGCCAGGTCGACCGCCTGCTGGCGCGGCATATTGCGCAGATTCATCGGCGCCATGATCAGGTTTTCCAGCACCGTCATGTGCGGGAACAGGTTAAAGCGCTGGAACACCATGCCGACGCTTTCGCGCATCTTGTTGAGGTCGGTGGTCCGGTCGTGGGCGGCAAAGCCGTTAACTGATCTCCTCTCTGAAAACAGTGCCAGGCTAAAATGAAGTCTCCAGGCTTTCTTCCATCTCACAGAGAGATACATCTCATTTATTTCTATGCGTACATTACATCTCTATGAGTAATGCTCTATGTGCACTACATTACTTTCTCTGAGTGTAACCGTTAAATCCCGTTAACTTTACCGTGATGCTAATTCCATAGGTGGCATGAATATATCAGTGTAGAACTGATCGACAGGCCTGATCATAAATATGGATTCTTAATGTATTTGTGCGCATTAGATAAGAATCATCTCATTAGCAGTAGCCCTATTAGAATGTTCTTGGGATAATTCAGTTCCCGGTTTCTACGGTAGCTAACAAAGAAGAGAATAATAGAATGGCCACCATCACTAACTTTAATGCACATGCATTAATGAACAGCGCTAACGGTTATATTAAAGCTCTGCAATAAACTAAAACAACTATGGTTAAGGTTGTTACATATTGGAACATTTGCGTAGCTCAATCTGACATGATCACCTATAACTTCCCAGCAGGAAAATATAAGCACAAGGCTCATCTAATCACTGATTTTTAGCGTGTTATTGAACAACTTCATGAAATGGCCTTTGCTCCTGTAGAGACTGTAGAGACTGTAGAGACTGTAGAGACTGTAGAGACTGTAGAGACTGTAGAGACTGTAGAGACTGTAGAGACTGTAGAGACTGTAGAGACTGTAGAGACTGTAGAGACTGTAGAGACTGTAGAGACTGTAGAGAGCGTAGAAGGGATGGTACAGGATATTAAAGCAGGTGATAACGTTGTATGCCCTGTAGTCGTTAAAGACGTACAGACAGTGATTAAAGCAGATGATTACTCTTGCTACTTTAAAATCACTTTTAACGGTTCTTTGGGTACACAGACTTTTGAACGCGGTGAAACTTTATTTGTATGCAATTCAAACGATACGTAGATTAATGAAGTTTCAAATACTGAAGAGGCTGTACAAATGAATGCTATTTACTTAGCTGTATTAGATCCTGTTTTCGCTGGCAATTTCCCTAATGTTCAGCCTTATTTTGTATCACTACTTGCTGAAGTAGAAGAGCCTGAGGTATTAGGTGATGTCCTTCACAATGAAGATTTAATAATTGAAGCATGGGCGGCTTCCAAAGCATTGGTTGATTACATTGAAGATCAAGTAGATTACACTGAATGCAACTCTGCTACCAATAACCTACAGATGCTTAAACTTGTATTAGGGCTTCAGTTCTGGATCTGTGATAGTGAAGAAGTTGAAGAACTTGAGCAAATCAGTATTAAGATGCTGAAAATATGCAACGTGTTACAGGAAGAAAATATGCTCCCTGTTCACGTTCCAGCAAGTAGCCCGGTCAATCAGCGTTAATTAATAGTGCCCCGTTCAGGCGGAGCTTTAACAAGCCTTTGGGTGTGGTGAAAATGGCAGATGTAAAAGCAATCTTTGAACGTGTTGGTATTGAATTGGATGAAGGGATTTATGGTATGTCACCTTCACCGCTTCCACGTATCAAGCAACTGGTAAAACTCATGCCAGCGATTGAAGCTGGTGAATGCACCTTGAATGAGATTTATGTTTACCTGAATGAGATCCGTTTAGCGCGTATTGAAAAAGACGCTAACAGTAAGATGGCTAGCGAAAAGACGCTGCGCAAGTGTTGGAACCTGCTTAAAGAAGCTAAGCAAAAGTATCCACATCTTGAGAAATATCCTTTAGCTCAGGCTGCATATCAGATCCACAAAGGGGAGACGGTTAAGGCAGCACCTAAAGCCAAATGCTCAGAGGCTGCGTATAACTACGCTCGCCTGTTAGCTGGTGAGCCTGTGAACGGCAAGATCTTAGTAGATGATGCCAACTATCAGCTAATGCTTAAAGACTCTGAGATCTTAGGCCGTCTGCTCAGTGAAGAGACTGTAAACGGGCAGCGCTTGATTGGTGAGATTCCGTTTAACGCTCTGGAGTGGATCAAAGCCAACGATCAAAAGGCTTACGAGAAGGCCATAGAAGCCACTACAGCAGACTTGAAAGCGAAAGCTGAAGAGAAGCTACAAACGGCGTTAGCTGAGCAAGAGAAGCTACTCAGAGAACAGATTTATGCACAGCTTGGACTAACAGCACCAGAGAGCCAGGCTGATAACCCTGCTGAGCTTCCAGCGCCTGAACAGACAGCGCCAACGTTTACACCTCTAGGCGTGGCTGATGCTGTAGGTAAAGATGTTGCTGAAGAGCTTAAAGCTAAGAAGAAAAAAGAATCAGATGCTGATTTTCTGGATCGCATGAAAGCGCTTATCTGTGAGAACAAGGCAATGGATAACGCAGACTATCAGCGCCTGTTAGATCTGAAGGGTAAGAACAATGCAATGGCTACAGAGTTGGTAGAGCTTTTCGAGACTTCACCAGAAGAGCCAGAAGCGGCTAATGCGTAGCAGATTGCCTGTGGTAGAAACACGCTACAGGCGCTTTACAGAGAGGATTAGGGCATAAAACAGAAACAGCCTTTGCACTATGTTCATTTTCAGTACAATCACGTTACAGGCTTTGTAGAAGTAGAACCTAACGGCGCTATGTGGGTAATCCACGCAGGTCAAAGGATGACCTATAGCACTATGCAGGGCAAGCTAAAGCAAGTTGTTCATAGTGTTATGGTTCAATTTAATATGGTTAGCGCTTGGCGTAATTGATTTATTTCGGAAGTCTAAATGAAAAATATTTTATTAGCTGTGTTGGCTTGCTCTGTATTAGCAGGTTGTAATGATTCCGCTGAAAATACTAGCTATATTTGCAAAGATCGTGAATCAGATTATCAAATGGCGATCTCTTTAACTGGTTTCCCGGAATCACTAGAAGCAGTTGGTGTGAAATATCACCCTTTCAATTTATCGCCTATTGAATCTACTGATGATGTCACTGATGGTGTGCAATATCAGTTTGAATAGACAAAAAACACTAAAGATTATGGCATTTATTCAAGCGTGTTTATTATAACGTATAAGCACCCATATTTAGATGCAATTAAAGTGTTGACCTCAAATAAAATTAAAGCTCCTTTTGCTAAAAAATGGAAAGAAGCAAAAGATATTATATCAAGTGACATTAGAGTCACTTCAATGTTTTCTACAACTTATACTGAATCTGGTAATAGCCACAATAACGATCATTTTTGGATGAACTGCAAAACTCTTAAATAGGCTCGCAAATGAAAAAATCACTTATTGCACTTGTTTTATTATGTCCATTGGCTGCTAATGCTGCTGGAGGTGACTACACTTTAAATTGCCACATGGGGAAAGATAATAAAACCCTGACTAAATTAGATCTAATTGACACCAGCGTAATTAACTTTGCGATCTTAGGCGGTGAGGATCATCTTAAAGACGAACAAGGTTATGGAATCTTTCAGCAAGTAGGCGGAGTTAATTATAGTGGTGTTACTGTAAACGTATACGCTCACTCTACCTTTTCTCATGGTAAGGCTTTACATGTAGACGATGTGGTAGGAGTACCCGTTAATTCATGGGATTCATTCGAAGTAACTTATTCGGGCAACGGAGCTAGCCGGGAATATCGCATTATAGATGATGATGGTAATCACACATGTGATACCGGTAAATTTAGTGCTGAGGTTCAGAAGAAATGAAAACTTTATTAGCTGTCCTGCTGTTCTGTGTAGCTACTGGTGCCTTTGCTTGTCCTAAAGGTGAACATATTCACGGTGGCTACGGATCTCACCATAAAGGGGGTATTTGCTATTAATCATTATCCCCCGCTCTGGTTCGAGACTAAATATCAAATGGAACTTAATGCAGGTATTACCCTAGCGGCTAAGCTAAGCGAATGGAAAAGTAAAGACACTCAAGCGCTACTAAAAGCGCGTAGTAATTATCAGGCAAAACTTATTAAGAAAGCAATTTAATCCAATCAATAGGAATGCACTTGTAATGAAAACCAAATCTATCTGTGTGGCTCTGTCTGCCATTGTTGCCGCTATGTCACTTTCTGGCTGTGCGCTAATAGTGGACGGTAAAACACAGCCTGTAGCTATTAAAACTAATGCCCCGGCAATGTACACGATTAAAAATGGTGATGGTGAAGTAGTGAGTACAGGCGTTGCACCTACAACGGTAAACCTCAAGCGCGGTGATGCTCCCTACTCTGTGACACTCCAGCGTACAGACTCAGCCCCTATAGCCTCTGGCACAGTAACAGACAATCTGAACGGCTGGCTGTGGGGTGATCTTGCTTGCGGTTTGATTGTATGCGGTGGCGTTGATCTCATCACTGGCGCTGCGTGGGACTTAGACACAGCGGTTACTGTGAACACACAGCCAGATCCTAACAACCCTAATGGTAACGCGAACAACACAATGCATGTGGTAGCCCCTACACAGGCACCGATCACCATCAACAATACAGTGAACAATAAGGCCTGATCATGAAAAAGGTATTATTAGCTTTTCTGCCGCTTATGCTTACAGGCTGTGTTAATCCAGTTAATCAGGTTCCAGCCTATAACCCGACTCCAGTAGTTCAGCCTGAAGAAGCGCCTTTAGTCACTATCACACCTGATCAAGTGAAGAAGCTAACTAATGAATATTTAGCTTATTGTAACGTAACCCCTTACACCTTTTTGGGGAAAGAACAATTAGCCTCTGATAAAGAAGCCTGTGATAAAGAAACCAAATACAGGCTAAAGCATAAAAAACTAACAAAAGCTGAAGAGCAAAAGAATGAAAGCTATGCTAAAGAGATGGATGATTTTGATCAGAAGATAAAAGAACAGGGGCAAAAGAGCCTTAAAGCTTTAGAAGCATGTAATGAGAATCCGATTATCTGCCGTATTCATATGACAGATAAAGAGCTAGATGAAGGTGGCATGTGAAAAAGATTTTATTAGCAGCGGCATTATTAGCCGTAGCTGGCTCAGCCTTTGCTTCTGATGTAACACTAGCAGATCAGGCAAGGATTGAAAAAGCTCAAGCAGCGTTAGCGGCTGCACAGGAACAACTAGCAGCAGATAAAGCAGCAGAACAGACAGAAGCTAAGAATACCAGCTATAGCGGGGCTTCTTCAGCGGAATCTTCAGGCTATACCCGGCAAGTGATTTATGCTATTGAATCGAATATTCCCAATCTGGAGCAATGGAAAGGATCTAGCTGTGATGTACAGATAGCCATAGCCAGCGATGGGACAATAACAGGTTATCTAACTGGCGTAGGCTCAAGCGGTCTGTGCTCTGCTGTGAGCGGATCACTTGAGAAAATGGGTAAACTACCCCGCCCACCTTCACAGGGTATCTATGAACTCATGAAGAACATGAATATTAGTCTGGAAATTAAGTAAACCACATAGGCCGCATTGAGCGGCCTTTCTTATACCCTTAAAAGCTCCTGTACGCCATTCTCAGCGTGTTTTACCCCTCTACCCTTCCTACCCTACCAGATAGCCTCTAAACGTCTCTCAGATCTTCTTATTTCGTTCCAGCTAGTGGAACTAATTAGTACGTACCCACTATAGGAACTAACTAGAGAAATTGAAATGGACTATTTAGAAATTTGTAACTTAATTGATAATGAATTGATTGAAAAATATGGCTCTCTGTATAAGGCGTGTAAAGTTCTTAATCTTCCACGTACAACGGTACACCACCTAAGAGATCAGCCCTCTGTAGCTCTGGCTTTCCGTATTGCTCAGGCTGCTGGTATTGCTTTAAAAGGGGAGGTGATCTAATGGCACGTGTAAGCATGTTTAATAAATCTGAGATTGATTACATGACTGAAGAGCAAAAGCTAGCCAGATGGCCTAATGCTCTGAAACTGAAGAGGGAAATAGAACGCCGTAGGGAAGAAGAATTTAAAGGTAAATTCCCTAAATGGGTAAGTAAAAAAATTCAACCCTATACCCCCTATCATAAGCAGACTGCTTTTAAACAAGCCTATATTAATCAATCTAAAAAACTTGATCTTAGTGATTACCGACAAATTGAGATTATTAATGAAGAAATTTATCAAGTAATTCCAGCTACTGGTGAATTAGTTCTGTGTAAAATCAGTACGCCAGATGATCAAAATGTTTATCCTTCAGTTGGGTTAATGCCTTTAATTGGCTTCAATAAAAAGCGTTTACCCGCTCATAGAGTAGTAGCCGCATATTATAATGATGGGGTTATCCCTGAAGGAATGGTAGTTGATCACCGTAATGGTAATAGACAAGATTATAGAATTGACAATTTAAGGATCATCACACATGAGATGAATATGAAAAATCTCCCTGCTGATCGTCTATTAAGTAAAACTACAAATGGGATTGAAGGTAATTTCTGATGGCTTCACAGATCACGCTAAAACTGAGCAACAAGGAAGTGAGACGGCTTAAAGAGATAGCCCATGATCTAGGGTATGATGACGAGGGAGAGATGATTGTTACGGTGATCAAAATGCTCTCTACGGCATCTTGTACAGTGGATGAAGAAACAGGTGAACTATCTTTCTATCAGACGATGTTCAACAATGCATAACTATGCAAACACTAAGAGAGCTACGGCTCTCTTTTTGTGTATCTGTGCTATGGCCTCTTGTCTGTGTAGGAACAGGCGCATACAATCAACTCTCGTTTCCTACACGGGAACATCACAACATCCTGTAAGTTGTTGAATTGATTAAGCCTCATTGATTACCCAACGGAATCCCGTCATAGTCCTTCCCTAAAAAATACGGCTATCGCCTGGGCGATAGCCGTGGTCACTGAAAAAGGTGGATTATTGCGCTGGCAGCGTCGGCACGTTGTCGTCGAACCAGGTTTTATAGATTTTGGCGTAAGTCCCGTCAGCAACGATCTTTTGCAGCCCGGCGTTGATTTTGCCCAGCAGTTCGCTGTTGCCTTTCGCCACCGCAATACCGAAATACTGACGCTCAAATTTGGCATCCGGCACCAGCTTGAACTGCTTCTCCGGGTGCTGTTTGATGTAGTACTTCACCACCCCGACGTCGCCAACCGCGGCGCTGACGCCGTCCTCAAACAGCTCCTGAAGCATCAGCGGGGTATTGTCGAAACGCTTGATCGCGGTGCTGTTTTTGCCCAGCACCTCAGAAACCACGATATCGCCGGTGCTGGAGTTCACCACCCCGACCTTCTCGTTTTTCAGGGCCGCCAGCGAATCCACCTGCGAGTCCTGGGCGACGACGATAGACTGCTCGGCCGGGAAGTACGGCGCGGAGAAATCGACCATCTGTTTGCGCTTATCGGTGATGGTGATCCCGGAGATGATGATGTCGCGGTCGCCGGTGTTCAGCGTGGCGAAGATGCCTTCCCATGGGGTATTGACCAGCTTGACGTCAAAGCCTTCGGCTTTAGCGATGGCTTTGATGATGTCGATGTCGAAACCTTCCAGCTGTTTCTGGCTGTTTTCAAATTCAAACGGCCGGTAGGTGCCGCCGGAACCGACGGTATAGGTTTCCGCAGCCGCCTGTCCGGCTGCCGTCAGCGCGGCCATCATGAAACACGCCTTGAGCAAATTCTTGACCATGAGATTTCCTTTTTATGCATTTATTTTGCATAAAAATACACACACTGACTTTTATATGCAACCGGAAACCTTCCCGCTGGTGAATTATCTCTTCAACTGCCCCGTTTACCGCCGGATTTACCGATGGCCCGGTGCAGGTCGTTGATTCGTTTCAGGGATTTCACCGTTTTTTGTGGCGTGGTGGAGGCCACCGACAGGACAATCATCTCCAGACAGACCAGCACCGTGCCGTGCAGCGGCATCCGGCTGCTGTCCCCGCCGCGCGGGACGTCGATCACTACCTGCGCCTCCTGGCTGAAGCGCGAGTCCACCGCCTGGGTCAGCAGGATGGTCGGAATACCCAGCCGCTTCGCCTCGCGCAGGGTGGTCATCCCTTCGCGATGGGGGGATTTTTGTCCCATCATGATCAGCACATCGCCGCGCTGCAGGCCGATAAGCTGCTCGGCGAGGCTGAAGCCCGTGCGGTTCATCACATACGCCGGCAGGCCAATGCGGCTGAACAGCCGGGCGGTGTACTCGGCGAGGATCCCCGAGGCGCCGATGCCGAAGATCCCTACCTGGCGCGCGTCGCTGAGCAATGCCACCGCCTGGGCCACCGCCGCGCGGTTGTCGGCCCGCGACAGGACCTCGCACACCCGCTGATGGCCTTCAAGCACAAAATCAATACTGGAGTTGACGTCGCTGGAGAGCGCGGTAACCGTCGAGCGCATCTTTTCCGCCGAGGTGACCGAGGTGCCGAACCAGCGCTCCATGGTCTGCTTAAGCTCGCGCAGCCCGGCGAAGCCCAGCGCCTGGATGGCACGCACCACCGTGGCGTCGGAGGTCTGGGTCGCGGTGGCGATCTCCATCGCCGTATGCTCCAGCACCACCTCGCGGTTGTCGTTGATATAGCTGACCACCGCCCGCAGCCGGGGGGAGAGCTGGTGCGCCCGGGCGCGATAGCGTTCGCCGAACAGATCGACTTTGCCCTTCTCTTTTTTTACCGCGCTTTTCATTTGGCCTCCGCCGGGATCGGCCTGCCGGCAATATGCGACTGCACCTGGGCCACCATCAGAGACAGCGCGGCGTAGGAGTTGGAGATCACCTCTTCCCGCGGCAGTAAAATATAGTGCCCGGTGCGGCAGGCGCGCATAAAGTCGCACCAGCCGGGCATCACGCCTTCCATCGCCTGCAGCTCATCCTGCGGCTTACCGCCGGTATCCGACCGCCAGGTGGCGAAGACAAAATCAGCGTCCAGCTCCGGCAGCTGTTCCGCGCTGACGTCAATGCGCTGACCATCGGGGATCCGCTCAATCAGCGGGGGAAAACGGAACCCGGCGTCGCGCAGCACCCGGCCCAGCGCATGATACGAATGATGCACCGTGACCTTGCCGTTGTTCGCCTGGATCACTGAGACGCTGTACTGCGGTGGGTTGACCATCGCTTTCAGCTGCTTGATTTGCTCCTGATAGCGGCGCTCGAGGATCGCCAGCCGCGGCTGGGTGCCGGTCAGCTGCGCCAGCTTGCGGTAAATCTCCGGGGCGCTGCCCTGCAGATGGTCGATGCTCACCGTCGGGGCAATCTTCTCCAGTTGCTCCACTGACACGTGGCGGCTGGGCTCAGTGATGATCAGATCCGGCCTGGCTGCGGCTACCGCTTCCAGATCGATATCGGCGGTGCCAATAAAGCGGATATCGCTGTTGTCGAAATCGACGCCGGTGAGCTGGGCGCTGGATCGCAGGTAGTGGCTACCATCCGGGCGCGTCCGGCCGTGGCTGGCGATCGGCGGCGCCCCGAGCTCAATCAGCGGAATGGTAATATCGAGATCGTGCATCGAAACGATACGCTGCGGATGCAGCGGGACGGTGACCGTGCGGCCTAAATCATCGGTGAAAGTTTGAGTTTGTGGGGCGGCGGCGCTGACGGCCCCCGTCAGCAACAGCAGCAATGAGACGAACCAACGCATACTACCTTCCTGGTTAAAGGGCATCACGGCGACGCCAGAGCAAGACAACGAAGAACGGGCAGCCCACCAGGGCAATGACAATCCCCGCCGGGATCTGCAGCGGGGCAAACGCCAGCCGGCCAAGGGTATCGGTCGCCAGCACCAGCAAGGCGCCAATCAGCGCGCTGCCGCACAGCAGCGATACCTGGCCGCCGCGCAGCACGAAACGCGCCATATGCGGCGCCATCAGGCCCACAAAACCCAGGCTGCCGACGCAGGAGACGCTGGCCGAGGTCAGCAGCACCGGCGCAAAAAAGCGCAGCACCGTCAGCTGCTGCAGACGTACGCCGAGGCCGATGGCGGTCCGGTCGCCGAGCAGCGCCACGTCCGCCGCCCGGGCGGTACAGAACAGGATGATGGCCCCGGGCAGCGCCCAGCAAAAAGCCACCGCCAGCAGCGGCCAGGTGGCGGCCTGTAGGCTGCCCGCCAGCCAGATCATCGCCGTCTGCACGTCGCGTACGTCGGCGGTGGTCATAAAGATGCCGACCGCGGCCGCCAGGCTCCAGGAGACGCCGATGCCAATTAAAATAAAGCGCGGCCGCGAACAGTCGCGGGCCAGCGTCAGGACCAGCAGGGCCACCGCTATGCCGCCGACCATCCCCGCCAGCGGCCGCCAGACCAGGCCTACCGCCGGGAAAAACAGCACCAGCGCCAGGACCACGATGCTGGCCCCCTCTTTGACGCCGATCAGCCCCGGGTCGGCCAGCCCGTTACGGGTGATGCTCTGCATCGCCGCGCCGGCCAGCCCCAGCATGGCCCCGCACAGCAGCGCCATCAGGATCCGCGGCAGGCGGATATCAAACAGAATAAAGCGCGGCTGCTCGCCCATCTCCTGCGGCGCCAGCAGGGCCCGCGCCAGCGTCGACGCGGGCAGCGGATAGCTGCCGCGGCTAAGGCTGTACAGCCCCAGCGCCAGCAGCGTCAGCACTATGCTGGCGGCAATTTTTAACGCCGCAGGACGCAGCAGCAGCTGGCGGGAGGCGAAAGCCAGCGGCCGAAAACCGGCCCGGTGAACGGCGCGCGTCATTTAAAAAACCTCGCGGCGATAAAGATAAACAACGGCGCGCCCACCAGGGCGGTCATCGCTCCGGTGGCCAGCTCCTGCGGCGCGACCAGCGTCCGGGCGGCGATATCCGCCAGCACCAGCGCCAGCGCTCCCACCGGAGCGGCCAGGGGCAGCGCCAGGCAGATGTCTTCCGTCACCAGACGGCGCACCACGTGCGGCACCACCAGCCCGACGAAGCCGATCGGCCCGGCCACCGCCACCGCCGCGCCGCAGAGCAGCGCAATCGCCAGCAGGCCCAGCAGCCGGGTCTGGACGAGATTAACGCCAAGGCCCAGCGCCACCTTATCCCCCAGCGCCAGCACGTTGAGGCGTGGGGCAATGAGCAGCGCGACGCCAAGGCCGATCAGCGCCGGGACCAGCGCCGTCTGCAGCGTGCTCCAGTTCAGTCCGGCCAGGTCGCCGGCCAGCCAGGTGCGCATCGCCAGCAGCGTCTGTTCATCGAGAATTAATATCGCCGCCGTCACCGCCGACGCAAACCCTGACAGCGCCACTCCGCACAACGTGATGCGCAGCGGCGTCGCCCCGCCGCGCCCGGCAGAGGCCAGCGCCATCACGCCACCGAACAGCAGCCCCGCGCCGCAGGCGGCGGTCAGCGGGCGCCCGGCGGGGAAAGCGCCGAAGGACAGGCCCAGCGCCGAGGTCGCCACCACCGCCAGCGAGGCGCCGGCGTTGAGGCCGAGAATATGCGGCTCGCCAAGCGGGTTACGGATCACCGTCTGCAGCAGCAGCCCGGCGACGCCGAGCGCCGCGCCGGTCAGCAGCGCCGCCGCCAGCCGCACCAGACGCAGATCGATGATAATCCGCTGCTCAAAGTTGCGCGGATCGTACTCCAGCAGCGCCTGCAGCACCGTCTGCGGGGCGATCCAGCGGGCACCTAAGCCAAGATGCACCAGCGAGGCGGCGATAAGCAGCAGCGTTAGCAGAAGCAGCGCCAGCCGGGGGCGGGGGCGACGCCGCGCGGAAAGCAGGATGGCCACGCTCATTGTGCCGCTGCCTGGCGGGCGCGAAACGGCATAAAGAAGGGTTTGCCGGTTTGCGGGTTAATCGACATCTGCACGTCAACGTCAAACACGCGTTTAATCAGCTCAGGGCTACAGACATCGTTGTCGCTAATCGTGCCGGCGATGCGCCCCTGTTTAAGGAATACCAGCAGATCGGCGTAGTTCACCGCAAAGTTAAGGTCATGGAGCACTGTCACCACCGTGCGGCCATGTTCGCGGGTGAGGGTCTGGAGCAGCTCAAGGATATCGACCTGATAGCGCAGATCGAGCCAGGTGGTCGGCTCATCGAGCAGAATGGTGGCCGTTTGCTGGGCCAGCGCCATGGCGATCCAGCAGCGCTGACGCTGGCCGCCGGAGAGGCTGTCCACCGGCAGATGGGCGAATTCGGCGGTACCGGTTAAGCGCAGCGCCTCCTCTACCGCCAGCTCATCGGCCTCGGACCACTGGCGCATCAGCCCCTGCCACGGGTAGCGCCCGCGCGAGACCAGCTCGAAAACGGTCAATCCTTCCGGGGTCAACGGCGATTGCGGGAGGATGCCCAGCTGGCGCGAGACGGTCTTCGTCGGCATCTGGTGAATGGTTTGCCCGTCCAGACGCACGCAGCCGCCGAGCGGTTTCAGCATTCTGGCGATGGTCGAGAGCAGCGTGGATTTGCCGGATCCGTTCGCCCCGGCCAGCACCGTCATTTTGCCGGTGGGAATGGTCAGGTTGATATCGTCAACGATCAGGGTCTGGCCGTAGCCGGCCGACAGGGCATCCAGTACGATCCCCTGCTCTGCAGGTTTCATCCGCTGTGGCATAACTCGCTCCTGCGCCGCAGCGTTCCAGGCGATAGCTGGACATTCTGCAGTCAAATCAAAATAAATCTCATTCTCTTTTGATCATGACGGGGATGAATGTAGTAGTCAATACTCGCCATCGTCTTCAGACGGGGACGCTGACTACAGCGAGACTGTGCCAACGCAATATAATTAAAATAAAATAATATCAGATAGATAACTACAGAACATTCCCTACTGGAGGTGTTTAAAACGTCCTGTTCCTCGCCGCTGAATTTTTATCTTGCATAACGTTTACTACTACATCCCTTCATGATTGAATGATTCTCAATTACACATCTGAAGGCGCATTCAGACGCTAAACAGAGTGCTTTTATTATTCAGGGCAATGATTTTATTGGCTTAATCTGACCGCAAAGGCAGATTCGTTCACGAGAAACAGATAATGACTCAACCCCATGTCGCCTGCAGGACGTTGCCAGGGCGCGCGCTTTTTTCGCTTCTTTTTTTAGCCTCACCGGGATTAATGGCCGCCGACAATCGCGCGGCGAAAAGTACTAACGACGCGGAAGAGACCATCACCGTAGTGGCCGACGGCGCGCAGCAAAGCGCCACCAGCGGCTATCAGCCGCTCAGCTCCGCCACCGCGACGCTAACCTCGATGCCGCTGCTGGATATTCCCCAGGTGGTCAATACCGTCAGCGATCGGGTTCTCGAAGATCAGCACGCCACCTCACTCGATGAGGCGCTGTATAACGTCGCTAACGTGGTGCAGACCAACACCCTCGGCGGTACCCAGGACGCCTTTACCCGCCGCGGCTTCGGCGCCAACCGCGACGGCTCGATCATGACCAACGGCCTGCGCACCGTGCTGCCGCGCAGCTTTAACGCCGCCACCGAACGGGTGGAAGTCCTGAAGGGGCCCGCCTCGACGCTGTACGGTATCCTCGACCCCGGCGGGCTGATCAACGTCATCACTAAACGGCCGGAGCGGCAGTTCTCCGGTTCGGTTTCCGGGACCTCCACCAGCTTTGGCGGCGGCACCGGCAGCGTCGACATCACCGGCCCCATCGAAGGCACAAATCTGGCGTACCGACTGATCGGCGAATATCAGAATGAGGATTACTGGCGCAATTTCGGTAAAAACAAAAGCAGCTTTATCGCCCCTTCCCTGACCTGGTTTGGCGAGCGGGCAACGGTGACCGCGTCCTATTCGCACCGCGACTACAGCGCCCCCTTTGATCGCGGCACTATCTTCGATCTGAATACCGGCCATGCGGTTAACGTCGATCGCAAAACCCGCTTCGATGAAGCGTTTAATATTACCGATGGCTATTCCGATCTCGCTCAGCTCAACGCCGAGTATCGCCTTAACGACGCCTGGACCGCGCGCTTCGATTACAGCTACAGCCAGGATCACTATAACGATAACCAGGCGCGGGTGATGGCCTATGATTCGGCGACCGGCAACCTCACCCGCCGGGTCGATGGTACCCACGGTTCAACGCAGAAGATGCACTCCACCCGCGCCGACCTGCAGGGCAACGTGGTAGTGGGCGGCTTTTATAACGAGCTGCTGACCGGCGTCGCCTATGAGAATTACGATCTGCTGCGCACCGATATGCTGCGCTGTAAGAACGTTAAAGGCTTTAACATCTATCATCCGGTCTACGGCACTCTCGACACCTGTAATACCGTCTCCGCCTCCGACAGCGACCAGCGCATTCAGCAGGAGAGCTATGCCGCATACGTGCAGGACGCGCTGTACCTGACCGACAACTGGATCGCCGTCGCCGGCGTGCGCTACCAGTACTACACCCAGTACGCCGGTAAAGGCCGACCGTTTAACGTCAATACCGACAGCCGCGATGAGAAATGGACGCCGAAAGCCGGCCTGGTCTACAAGGTCACGCCGAACGTCTCTCTGTTCGCCAACGTCGCCCAGTCGTTTATGCCGCAGTCGTCGATCGCCAGCTATATCGGCGAGCTACCGCCGGAAGAGTCCACCTCTTACGAAGTGGGCGCCAAATTCGACCTGTTAAACGGCATTACCGCCAATATCGCGCTGTTTGATATTCACAAGCGTAACGTGCTGTACACCGAGAGCATTGGCGATGAGACGGTGGCCAAAACGGCGGGCAAAGTGCGTTCCCAGGGCGTGGAAGTGGATCTGGCCGGGTCCATCACCGATAACCTCAGCGTGATCGCCAGCTACGGCTACACCGACGCCAAAGTGCTGGAAGATCCGGATTACGCCGGGAAACCGCTGCCAAACGTACCGAAACATACCGGTTCGCTGTTCCTGACCTATGACATTCATAACGTCTATAACAACAACACCCTGACCGTCGTCGGCGGCGGCCACGCGGTCAGCAAGCGTTCCGGCACCAACGGCGCGGATTATTATCTGCAGGGGTATGCGGTGGCGGATGTGTTTGCCGCCTATAAGATGAAGCTGCAGTATCCGGTGACGCTGCAGGTGAATGTGAAGAACCTGTTTGATAAGACCTATTACACTTCCTCGATCGGCACCAATAACCTCGGCAACCAGATTGGCGACCCGCGCGAAGTGCAGTTCACGGTGAAGATGGATTTTTAAGCCGGACCATGGCGTCGCGCCGGATATTCATTGCCGGGCGGCGCTGCGCTTGCGCCGGCCTACCTTTCCGTGACATTTGTCGCAGTTCGTAGGCCCGGTAAGGCGCAGCCGCCACCGGGCAAAAACAGGCGCCTGGCGCCGGATGCCCATTGCCGGGCGGCGCTGCGCTTGCGCCGGCCTACCTTTCCGTGACATTTGTCGCAGCGCTACCGGGGAATGCGTTCAGCTTACCAGTCCGCCTCCTGGCCGAGGATGCGCAATATATCCTGACGATGCTGCAGCAGCTGCGGGTTATCACGATGACGGGGAAAAGCCAGCGGCAGCGCAAACTCGGCGATAATCCGCCCTGGACGCGGCGACATCACCAGCACCCGCTCGCACAGCAGCAGCGCCTCTTCGATATCGTGGGTCACCAGCAGGCTGGTATACCCCTGCAGCTGCCAGAGGGCGATCAGCTCCCGCTGCATACTGATGCGGGTCAGCGAATCGAGTTTGCCCAACGCCTCGTCGAGCAGCAGCAGACGCGGTTCGTTCAACAAGGCGCGCGCCAGCGCCGCACGCTGCGCCATCCCTCCGGACAGCTGCCGCGGCCACGCCTCGCTGAAGGCCTGCAGCCCGATGCGGTCAATCAACGCGTCTGCCTTCGCCTCCAGCCCCTTTTTCCCCTGCGCCTGCGGGCCCAGCAGCACGTTCTGCCGCACCGTCAGCCACGGATAGAGCGTCGGATCCTGAAACACCAGAATTCGCTCCGGCCCCGGGGCGCCGAGCGCCGCGCCGTCGATCTGCATCTGTCCGCTCTGCGGCGCTTCCAGCCCCGCCAGCAGCCGCAGCAGGGTTGATTTACCGCAGCCGGAAGGGCCCAGCAGCGCCACGCTTTCCCCCGGGCGCAGCTGCAGGCTAATATTCTCCAGCACCGGTACCGTCTGTTTGCCAAGCGTAAACGCATGATGAAGATGGCTGATGGATACCGCCGCGCCGCGCGCTATCGTCTCGGTTACCATTGCATCCCTCCTCGCTGCCAGCTCAGCAGACGGTCACGCAGCATAAATAATCCGCTTATCAGGCCGGAACATAACAAGGCCATCACCAGCAGCGCGGCATACATATTAGGATAGGCCGCCCAGCCCTGGGCCCACTGGAGGTAAAAGCCGATCCCCGACTTCACCCCGACCATTTCGGCGACAATCAGCACCGAAAACGACGCGCCGAGCCCCATAAACAGGCCGACAAAGACGTTCGGCAACGCGGCGGGGATCGCCACCCGCAGGATCAGGAAACGCTGGCTGGCGCCGAGGGTCCGCGCCACGTCGTACCACGCCTTATCAATGCCCATCACTCCGGACCAGGTCAGCACCGTGACCGGGAACCAGGTGCTCAGCGCGATCAAAAACACGCTGGCGCCGAAGCTCGAGGGAAAAATAAACAGGCACAGCGGCAGCAGCGCGGTGGACGGCACCGGCCCCAGCAGACGTAACACCGGATGCACCCAGTAGCCAATCCGTTGCGACCAGCCGATGGCCAGACCGGTGATGAACCCGCTGCTGGTACCCAGCAGCACACCGAGCCCCAGCAGCCCCAGGGAGTGCAGCAGGCTGTCGAGCAGGCGCGGCCAGTCGTCGTGCAGCACCTCGATCAGCGCCTGCGGCGGCGCGAAGAATGGTACCGGCAACACGGCAGTTTTGGCGGTCAGCCCTTCCCAGACAGCAAACAGCACCGGCAGCAGCGCCAGCCACTTGCCGGCATGCAGCACACGCGCGCCGCGCGCCCGCCAGTAGCGATAGCTCAGCGCCAGCAGCAGCAAGCCGCCGCCGAGGGTGAATTGCGCCAGCGCCCAGCCTTCGCTAAACGGCCAGCGCCGCCCGGCGTCGGGCCAGGTAAGAGTAAACAGACCGCCCAGCAGCCACAGCGCGGCGGCCAGCAGCCCTTCTCCCCACAGCGGCGCGCGGCCGGTGGGGCGCGCCAGAGCCTGCTCAGGCGAATACGTTGGCATAGATACTCTCCGCGAACTGATGGGTATCGGTACCCGGCTTGATCACCTGCACCCGCTGCAGGTCGACCGCATACTGCGTCAGCTCTTTCACGAACGCTTCGCCCACCGCGTGATGGCCGTGGCCCTGCCCGTGCAGGATGCCGCTCACCTCCGCTTCACTGGTATTCAGGGCATGGGCGAGGAAGGATTGCGCCACGCTTTCCGGATGCGCAGCGGCATAGCTGTGCGCCTCAAGGATCGCCTGGGTGAGCGCCGCGGCGGCCGGTTTATGGTCCCGCGCCAGGCTCCCGCTCACCCCCAGCACGCAGCAGCTGAGGTTGGCATAATCTCCGGTCATATTGCTGGCGATCAGCTGATACTTACCGGTCTCCAGCAGACGATAGCTAAACGGCTCGCTGCCGCTGATGGCGGCGATTTCGCGCTTGTCCAGCGCCACGCTGAGCAGATCCGCCGGGTAGACTTTCCACTGCACGTCGCCGATCGGGTCGATACCGTGGCGCTTAAGCAGAATGGCGAAGTAGTTTTTATCCGGTCCGGCCATGTCGGTGACGCCGATGGTTTGACCCTTCAGGCTCTCGAGGCCGCCGAACGGCGAGTCTTTGGCCGTCAGCAGGTTCAGACAGCCGCCGTGGGTCCCGGCGGTGAGCTTGACGTCAAAGCCCTGCTCCAGCGCCTTCAGCCAGCGCAGCGCCATCCCCACCCCGGCGTCGGCCTTACCGGTGGCGATCGCCTCCAGCAGCACATCGGTGGAGCTGCCGAAGTTAACAAACTCAACGTCGAGGTTGTATTTACTGAATATCTTCTGCTGCTCGGCGACGGCGACCGGCGCGAGGCATACCGCGCTTTTGTTGATCGCCAGCTTGATCTTGTAGGGCTGCGGCAGGCGCAGCGCCGGATGGGTATCGCCGCCGGCCATGTCCGCCATATCATGAGCCCACAGCGGCAGAGAGACCCCGGCCAGCGCCAGGCCGCCGCTGAGCTGTAAAAAACGGCGGCGGGAAAAAGGGGTTCTGGTCATGGCGTCACCTCGGCGGCGGGTACGCTAAAACGGCGGTCAAAGGTCGGCTTCACGTCCAGCCGGGTGCGGATCAGGCCGTTGGCGAGATAAAAGTCCGCCGTTGCCTGCTGTTGGGCCACTGTTTCCTCGGCCAGCGGCTGCCACTGCGACTGGCGGTTGGCAAACTGCGCGCGGGCGATCTCCGCCGGGAAGCGGATGATCTCCCCCAACGTTTTGCCGTAGCTGTCGAGATTGGCGTAGGCCCAGCGCTCGGCGCCGGCCAGGCGCTGGAGATAATCCTGCAGCGCGGCGCGTTTTTGCGGATCGTTAAGCGCGGAATCCGTTGCCGCGAGGAAGGTATTCCCCGACAGCAGCCCTTTGCCGCTCACCAGGATCTGCCCCTCGTTGGTCTTCACCATTTGGGTGGTGTAGGGCTCCCAGGTCGCCCAGGCGTCCACCGAACCGTTTAGCAACGCCACTTTGGCGTCCACCGGGCCGAGGAACACCCACTGCACCTCCTTCGGTGAAATCCCCGCCTGCTCCAGCGCTTTCAGCGCCACGAAATGACCAATCGACCCTTTACCGGTGGCGATGCGTTTGCCTTTTAAATCAGCGCCGCTTTTTAACGTGCTGCCGGGTGATACCAGCACCGCGGTCCCCGCCGGGTTGCTTTTATCCACGGCAATAGCTTTGACCGGCGCACCGTTGGCCAGGGCGAAGAGCAACGGCGCATCGCCGATGATCCCCGCGTCCACGGCGCCCGCGTTGAGGGCTTCCGCCAGCGGCGCGGCGGCCGGGAACTCGGCCCACTTAATGTCGTAAGGGAGATTTTGCAGGGCGTTGGCCGCCTCCAGCTGCGAACGCATGCCGCCTTTTTGATCGGCGATACGCAGGGTAAGCCGCTCCTGCGCTGTAGCGTAGCCGCCCAGCGCCAGCAGCATCAGCGCGGCCGCCACCCGGCCTGAAAATGATAGACGCATCGTGATTATCCTTGTGATTGAAAGACGAAGTTGCCGGCTGCCAGCCAGGCGCTGTCGCTCTGTGGGGTATGTACCCGTCCGCAGAGCACATTGCGGTAGTGGCGTTCCAGCGGGTTTTGTCGGCTGAGACCATGATTGCCGGTCAGCTCGAGCGCGATATTCACCGCCTGAATGGCGTTGTCGGTGATGGTGACTTTCGCCAGATTGGCCTCGATGGCGGAAAAGCGCAGCGCGGCGGCCTGCTCCAGCAGGCTGCGGTTGACCAGCAGCAGCCCGGCGATCTGCCCGACTTTCTCCTGCACCCGTGGCAGACGAGAGAGCGGATGGCCGAGACCGGCGGGCACCCGCCCCGCCAGCCACCTCACCAGCCAGTCGTGAGCGGCGTGGGCAATGCTGTCATAGATCGCCGCCAGCAGCGCCGTCTGCCGGTTGGCGAACAGGCGAAACGGTTCGGCCTGGGCGGCGGGTGGCGCATCGGTCGGCCAGACATCCACCGCGTGCTCTGCCGCCACCCGCACGTGGTTAAAAATAACTTCATGGCTGCCGGTGGCCCGCATCCCGGCGTGATCCCAGCTTTTCACCACGCTGATGCCCGGGCTGTCGCCAGGCACCAGCCAGGTGCCCACCAGCGGCGGGTTATCATCGCTTCTGGCCCACACCGCCAGCCAGCGCAGCCCTTCAATGCCGGTGGTATAAATTTTATGGCCGCTGATGTCCCAGCCCTCCGCGCGACGGGTCGCCACGGTGTCCGGCAGGCCGCCCCGCGCCGGGGAGCCCAGCTCCGGCTCGACGCGCAGGCTGTTGATGAGGCCACCGTGTTCGACAGCATCGTGAAAAACCTGCTGGCGCAGCGGCGCGTGCCAGGCGTCGTTTTCCGCCAGCCGCAAATGGTGGAGATACTGCATGCAGACAATCAGCGCTGTCGCCGGCTCTCCCCAGGCGATGGCGGCGATGACCTGCTGCAGCTGGGCCAGACTGGCGCCCGCGCCGCCGCAGGATGGCGGCACGGCGAGACTTAACCAGCCCCCCGCACGCAGATGGTCGATATTACGCCAGGGAAACTCGCCGCTGGCGTCAAGGCTGGCCGCCTGCTCCGCCATCTGCTGGCGAAGCGCCGTCAGCTGCCGGGCCCAGTCGTCGCGCTCAGGATGGATCACGATGCGCGCTCCGCCACTGCACGCCGGGCGGCTTTTTCCCGGGCGATCGGCAGCAGCGCCCGGCCATAGTCGGCCGCGTCGTTCAGCGGATCGAAGCCGCGGATCAGGAAGTTACGCACCCCGAGGTCGTAGTAATCGAGCAGCGCATCCGCCACCTGCTCCGGGGTGCCCACCAGCGCGGTGGAGTTATGTCCGCCGCCCACCAGCTGGGCGATGCCGGTCCACAGGCGTTTGTCCACCACTCTGCCCTGCGCCGCAGTAGCCCGCAGCCGCTGGGCGCCGATGCTCTCCGGTTTGGCTTTGAACCCGCCCCCGCGCTGCGCCGCCTGCTCGGTGGCGACGTGCAGGATATGCTCGGCTTTCTCCCAGGCTTCGGCTTCGCTGTCGGCGATAATCGGCCGGAACGAGACGCTGAAGCCGATATCACGCTGGTGTTTCGCCGCTTCGGCGCGCACCCGCTGGATGGTCTCGCCGGTTTGCGCCAGCGACTCGCCCCACAGCGCGAAGACGTCGGCATGTTTGCCGGCGACGGCGATGGCCGCTTCCGACGAGCCGCCGAAGTAGATGGGAAGATGCGGCTTTTGCAGCGGGCGAATGGCGGACCAGGCCTGCTCGGCCTGATAGAAATCGTTGTGAATATCCACCGGCTGCTCGCTGGTCCACACCTGGCGCACGGTGTCGAGGAAGGCGTCGGTGCGGGCGTAGCGCTGGTCGTGGTCGAGATAATCGCCATCCCGGCGCTGCTCGGCATCGTTGCCGCCGCTGATGATATGCACCGCCAAGCGGCCCCCCAGCAGGTGCTCAAGGGTAGCGAATTTGCGCGCGGCAAGGGTTGGGGAAACAAAACCGGGACGATGGGCCAGCAGGTACTGAATTTTCTGCGTCGACAGTCCGGCCAGGGCCGTCACCAGAAAGCCGTCGGGTTGATCGGACCAGTGGCCGACCAGCAGACGATCAAACCCGGCGGCTTCATGGGTTTGCGCAAAGCGAACGATATAGTCGCGGTCAAAGATCGGCCCCACCGGGGCAATCGTTTCGGAAGAGAGGCGGTGGCCAATCATGCCGAGAAACTGAATGCTCATGAACAACTCCTTGCGTCAGGGTAATGGAGTGGCCGCGACAGCGGCGCTGGTCATTACCCTATACAGAGCGTGTTAATGAGCAAAATGCATTTTTATTATATCTTAATATGCTTAATTAGCATTAAACAAAAATGCATAGTGCTTTCAGTCGGATACGGTCAGCTGCTGAACCACTTTGCTGGCAAAAAAGGTCAGCGGCGGCTGCAGGTTCGCCAGATACTGGGCGTGGATCAGCCACAGTGAGACCGCAGGCTGAAAATCGCTGAGGCTGAGGACCTCGACCTCGTCCCGCCACGGGCTGCTGGCCAGCGCCGCCCTCGGCACCAGACCCAGCCCCAGCCCCTGCGCCACCAACGCTATCTGCAGCTGCGCGCCCGCGCTCTCGACGTTGAGCGTCAACCGCAATCCCTGGCTCTGCAGCTCGCGAATGAGCCCGGCGCGCAGGCCACAGCCGTCGGGGTTAAGGATCCAGCCCCGTTCGGCGCACTCCCGCAGGGATGACACGCGCAAATTCAAACGCCGGCCGACGATCGGCACCACCTCCAGGGGACACAGCAGGCGCCCGCTGTAGCCCTCGGCGAAGCTTTGCTGGGCGGGCCCCATCGCCAGCATGCCGTCCAGCTCGCCGTTTTCCAGCCGGCGCTGCAGCTGTCCGCTCCAGCCGCAGGTGATCTGCGGCGACAGTCCGGGAAACTGCTGGCTCAGCGCCGACAGCGCCGCCGGCAGGGCAATCTCGCTGAGACTCTGCTGCACGCCGAGACGCAGCGCGCCGCGCGGCTCGCCTTGCGGATCCAACAGGCTGTAGAGTTTTTTCGTCTCACGCTTAATGCTCAGACACTGCTCGTACACCCGGTGTCCGGCGGCGGTCAGGGTCAGCGGGCGGGTCTGGCGCTCTAACAGCGTGACGTTCAGCTCCTGTTCCAGACGCTGCAGGCGCCGGGTGATGGCCGACTGGGTGATCCCCAGATATTCCGCGGCCTGATTGAGGGAGGAAAACTGCACCGTGGCCAGCAAAGCGTCGATATCGTCAATGCGCATAGGAACCTTATGTGATATTTGCATATTAATATATGCGTAAATTGCATTTAAATAATATTAACGCCTCTGTTAGCGTTTTGACCAGTCCCTCTGACAGGAACCGCACATGACTGCACCACGACTGGAAAAATTACGCCATTTCATTCATGAGGTAGACCGCCTGCACCGCGAACACCACCAGACCGCCCCGCTGCTTGACGCCGTGGCGCAGCGGCTGGCGGCGCTGGTGCGTTACGACGACTGGCTGCCGGAAGAGTACACCCTGCCGCATCCGCACCATTACCAGCAGTATCTGCTGCATGCCGACTCCGGGGAGCGCTTCTCGATTGTCAGCTTCGTCTGGGGACCGGGGCAAGCGACGCCGATCCATGATCACCGGGTGTGGGGGGCCATTGGGATGCTGCGCGGCGCGGAGGAAAACCAGCGCTACCAGCTGGATACCGATGGCATACCGCGCGCGCTGGGCGCCGCCACGCTTCTGGAAGCAGGCCAGGTGGAGAAAGTCTCCGCTGACGATGGCGATATTCATCGCGTCAGCAATGCGCTGGCGGATCGCGTCTCCATCAGCATTCATGTCTACGGCGGCAATATCGGCGCGGTGAAGCGCGCCGTGTATACCCCGGAAGGGCAGCAGAAACCGTTTATCTCCGGCTACTCTAACCGCCATTTACCCAATATCTGGGATTCCTCCCGCGAACATCAAGGATAACCACTATGTCCACCTACGCTTATCGCCAGGCCGCCGGGATCCGCCAGGCGCTGCTCGACCGTCGTGAACTGGCGCTGATCGACGTCCGTGAAGAGGCCGATTTCGCCACCGCTCATCCGCTGTTTGCCGTCAATCTGCCGCTCAGCAAACTGGAGCTCGAGGTCCGCCGGCGGATACCGCGCTTCACCACCCCGCTCACCGTCTACGACAACGGCGAGGGTCTGGCGGAGATCGCCGTCGAACGGCTGCGGTCCTGGGGCTATCAGGATGTGGCCCTGCTGGCCGAGGATCTCGCCGGCTGGCGCCGCAGCGGCGGCGAGCTGTTTCAGGACGTCAACTCCGCCAGTAAAGCCTTTGGCGAACTGGTGGAAAGCGTGCGTCACACACCGTCGCTCAGCGCCCAGGAGGTTCAGGCGCTCATCGACAGCCGGCAGGAGGTGGTGATCGTCGACGCCCGGCGCTTCGATGAGTACCAGACCATGAGCATCCCCGGCAGCATCAGCGTGCCCGGCGGCGAGCTGGCCCTGCGGGTAGAGAGCCTGACGCCCTCCCCGCAGACGCCGGTTATCGTCAACTGCGCCGGACGCACCCGCAGCATCATCGGCACCCAGTCGCTGATCAACGCCGGCGTGCCAAACCCGGTCCATGCCCTGCGCAATGGCACTATCGGCTGGACGCTGGCCGGCCAGACGCTGGCGCACCAGCAGCAGCGGCAATACGATCCCTCCGCCCGCGCCTCCGGCGCCCGGGCCGCTGAGGTGGCGCATCTTGCCGAACGGGCCGGGGTGGCGGTCATCGATGAGGCCACGCTGCAACGCTGGCTGCAGCAGAGCGACCGCACCACCTTCCTGTTTGATGTCCGCAGCCCCGAAGAGTACGCGGCGGGTCACTATCCCGGCAGCCTGAGCGCGCCAGGCGGCCAGCTGGTGCAGGAGACCGACCACTTCGCCAGCGTACGAGGGGCGCGCATTGTGCTGCTGGATGACGATGGCATCCGGGCGGCGATAACCGGCTCGTGGCTGGCGCAGATGGGCTGGGAGACGGCGCGGCTGAGCGCGCTGTCGACCAGCCAGTTGAGCGAACGCGGGGTGCCTGCCGCCGAGGTGCCGCCCGGCCCGCAGGCGGAGGAGATAAGCCCGACGCTGCTGGCGCAACAGCTGGAAGAACCCGGTACGGTGGTGCTCGATTTTACCACCAGCGCCAACTTTGTCGCTCGCCATATCCCCGGCGCGTGGTGGCTAACGCGCTCGCAGCTGCGCCAGGCCCTGGAAGCAATCCCTCCCGCCCAACGTTACGTGGTGACCTGCGGCAGCAGTCTGCTGGCCCGCTACGCGGTGCCGGAGGTGGCGGCCTTACCGGTAAACCGGTGCAGTTGCTTACCGGCGGGACGCTGGCGTGGATCGCCGCCGGTCTGCCGCTGGCGCATGGCGACAGCGGCCTCGCCGTCGAGCGCCGTGACCGCTATCGTCGTCCGTACGAAGGAACCGATAATTCCGCCGAGGCCATGCAGGCCTATCTGGAGTGGGAGTATGGCCTCGTGGATCAGCTGGCCCGCGACGGCACCCACGGTTTTCGGGTGCTCTAGCGCGAGCCCGCCTCAGGCTTCGCGCATGATCCACGAATACTGAAAGCTCTTCGGCGCCGGAAAATGGGTCCGGCGCCGGTAGGAGCCCAGCGACTGCGGGGTGCAGTAGGTACAACTCCCCAGCCATTCAACGCTCGCCGGCGCCACCCCCGCCTCTGCGAAGATCGCTTCGGCAAAGGCGCGCAGATCAAACCACAGATTATCGCTGCCACGCGCGGCGGCTTTGAGCGGATCGCTGACCGGGCCCGAACGGGAGAGGAACAGCCGCTGGCGATGGCGGGCCACCCGGTCACCGCCGGGCTGGTCCAGCAGTTGCTGATAGAATCCGGCGGAGACTTCGTAACAGCAGGGGTGAATATACGGCCCCACGGCGATGACCAGATCGGCCAATGCCACCCCCTGCTGGCGAAAACAGGCCAGACTGTTGTCGACAATACCGCTGACCAGCCCCTGCCAGCCGGCATGCACGCTGCAGACGTAGCGACCGTCGCGCGAGGCGATCAGCAGCGGCAGACAGTCGGCGGTCACCACCCCCACCTTTTGCCCGGCTACCGCGGTAAACACCGCGTCGGCGTGCGGGCGCGTCGGCAGCGGCTGCTGATAATGATGAACCTCATTACCATGCACCAGCTTCACCGGAGCCAGCTCGGCATAGGGAAAGGCGGCGGTTTCATGGACATCGAGAAAAGCGTGGCGGATGCCAGGGATCGCATTGAGCAAACGGGAGGTGTAAGCCATAGGGACGATAAGCGTCAGGGAATGATGTCTTACCTTAGGCCAGGGGACGCGGACAGGCAAGGCGGCGGCCCGGCATTTTTTTACCAGACCGCCGGATGCATATCAGACCATGGCCGCGCGCTGCTGGCGATGCATCAGCCAGAACACCGCCACGCCGGCCAGCACAATGCCCGGCGCCGAGGCCGCCATCACCCCGACGGTGCCGGTGCCGAGGGCCAGCATCTTGCCGGCCAGCAGCGGGCCGCTCATCGCCCCAAGACGCCCCACCGCCACGGCGGTGCCCACCCCGGTGGCGCGGATGGCCGCGGGATAAAAAAGCGGCGCCAGAGCGTAAAGCACACTTTGTCCGCCGGTGGCGAACAGCCCGGCGACAAACCCCGCCAGCAGCATGCCAGTCAGCGACGACGCGCTGCCCAGCGCCAGCAGCGACGCCAGAATGCCGCTGTAGATCAGGAGCGACATCCGCAGCGGGGTGAGCTTATCCATTAGCGCCCCCAGCAGCAGCGTGCCGCAGGCGGCGCCGATCTGCAGAGAGAACATCACCCCCGCCGCCTGGCTGGCGCGGAATCCCTGGCCCACCAGCAGCATCGGCAGCCAGTTGATCAGCATATAGACCACCAGCAGGGTGAAAAAATAACCCAGCCACAGCAGCAGCGTAGCGGCGGCCTGGCCCGGGGCAAACAGGGTGCGCAGCGGCACGCTGGCCTCCGCGCGCTGAAACGCCTGCGACTCCGGCAGCCAGCGCATCAGCAACGGGATCAGCAGCAGCGGGACCACGCCGCCAATCCAGAAAATAATCTGCCAGGCTGCGGCGAGACCGGAAAAGCCCAGCGCTGCCGCCAGCGCGGCGCCAATGGGTACGCCGCAGTACATCAGGCTTACCGCCCGGCCGCGGAAACGTGAGCCAGCGGCTTCCGAGGTTAAGGCAATCAGGTTCGGCAATGCCGCCCCGAGCCCGACGCCGGTGAGCAGGCGCGCCAGCAGCAGCGTCGGGAAGCTCCATGCCAGCGCGGTGGCCAGCGAGAACAGGCCAAACAGCAGCACCGACCCCAACAGAATGCGCTTACGCCCGTGGCGGTCCGCCAGCATACCGCCCACCAGCGCGCCGGGCAGCAGGCCGAGGATCCCAGCGCTGAAGATCCAGCCCATCTGCATTTTATCCAGCGCAAAGGCCTGCGCCATGCCGACGGCGGCGATCCCCGCCGCCTGCAGATCCAGCCCTTCCATCAGGGCCACCATAAAACAGAGCCCGATGGTGACCACCAGGCGCGAGGGGGTTGCAGTCGTTATCTTGGTCATAGGGTACCTTGGCGATAGCCGAACAAACGGAGCAGGTGACTGACGGCTGATGCTTTGTCAGCCACACGTTCTTAGTTATTTATTGCGGTTAAGCAGATCCAGCGCGACGTCGACGATCATATCCTCCTGGCCGCCGACCATCCGCCGCTTGCCCAGCTCGACGAGAATATCCACCGCGCTGAGGCCATAGCGCTTGGCCGCCGCTTCGCTGTGGCGCAGGAAGCTGGAGTAGACTCCGGCGTAGCCCAGCGCCAGCGTTTCGCGGTCGACACGCACCGGGCGATCCTGCAGCGGCCGCACCAGCTCA
The DNA here is from genome assembly GCF_000742135.1 of Klebsiella pneumoniae. Classification (GTDB taxonomy): domain Bacteria; phylum Pseudomonadota; class Gammaproteobacteria; order Enterobacterales; family Enterobacteriaceae; genus Klebsiella; species Klebsiella pneumoniae. The sequence goes on from NZ_KN046818.1 coordinate 2,680,396, forward strand.
TCGGCCGCGTTCATCAGGGCGTAGAGATCGGTGCCATGCTGCCAGCCGAGCTTGTCGGCGGCGGCAATAAACACCTCCAGCGGCGCATTGCCCGCCCCCGCCCCCATCCCGGCCAGGCTGGCGTCAATGCGATCGCACCCCTCTTCCACCGCGACGATCGAGTTCGCCACCCCGAGGCTCAGATTATGATGGGCATGCATCCCGGTGGCGGTCTCCGGCTTCAGCACCGCCTTCAGGGCGCGGAAGCGGTCGCGAATGTCGTTCATGTTCATCGCCCCGCCGGAATCCACCACATAGATACAGGTCGCGCCGTAAGATTCCATCTTCAACGCCTGCTGCGCCAGCGCCTGCGGGGAGATCATATGGCTCATCATCAGAAAACCGACGGTGTCCATTCCCAGCTCGCGGGCAAAGGCAATATGTTGCGCCGCGACGTCCGCTTCGCTGCAGTGGGTGGCGACCCGCACCACCCGCGCTCCGGCCTGATACGCCGCTTTCAGATCGTGCAGCGTGCCGATGCCCGGCAGCAGCAAGGTGGCGATTTTCGCCTGGCTCACGACATCCGCTGCCGCTTCAATCCAGGCGATGTCGCTGTGGGCGCCAAAGCCATAGTTGAAGCTGGATCCCTGCAGGCCATCGCCATGGGCCACTTCGATGGAGTCGACCCCAGCCTTATCCAGCGCGCTGGCGATCTGCTGCACCTGCGCCAGGGAATACTGGTGACGAATAGCGTGCATACCATCGCGCAGCGTCACGTCCGAGATATAAAGTTTTTTACCGTTCATGCTGTCGCTCCCGCCGCGCTGTGCATTGCCCCGGCCATTTGCTCCGCCGTCGCCAGCGCCGCCGAGGTCATAATATCGAGGTTGCCCGCGTACGCTGGCAGATAGTGCGCCGCCCCTTCCACTTCGAGGTAAACCGCGGTTTTCAGGCCGGAAAAACAGCCGACGCCGGGCAGGTTGACTGGCCTGTCCTCGGGGATAACCTCAAACTGAACCTGCTGCTTCAGCCGGTAGCCCGGGACGTAAGCCTGCACTGCCGCCGCCATTTCGGCGATCGAGGCGGCAATCGCCTCCTGCGACGCCAGCTCGCTCAGGATGTAGACGGTATCGCGCATCATCAGCGGCGGCTCCGCAGGGTTCAGTACAATAATCGCTTTGCCCTTGCCCGCCCCACCGACTTTTTCAATCGCCTGCGAGGTGGTTTCGGTGAATTCGTCAATATTGGCCCGCGTGCCCGGCCCGGCGGATTGGCTGGCGATCGAGGCCACAATCTCCGCGTAATGCACCTTCGCCACTCGCGAGACCGCGGCGACCATCGGGATGGTCGCCTGCCCGCCGCAGGTCACCATATTGACGTTACCCTGATGGAGATTGTCCGCGAGGTTGACCACCGGTACGCAGTACGGGCCAATCGCCGCCGGCGTCAGGTCGATAACGCGGATCCCCGGCTTCGCTTCGCGCAGCGCGGCATCGTTTTTGATGTGCGCCCCGGCGCTGGTGGCGTCAAAAACAAAATCGATGTCGGCAAATTCCGCCATCTGCATCAGGCCGCCCACCCCTTCGTGAGTGGTCGCAACGCCCAGGCGCCGGGCGCGGGCCAGGCCATCCGACTGCGGGTCGATGCCGACCATCACCGCCATCTCCAGATGCTGGCCGTGGCGCAGGATTTTAATCATTAAATCGGTGCCGATATTCCCGGAGCCGATAATGGCGACTTTACGTTTACGCATCACGATCTCCTTCTCCGGCGGCAACGAAGCGTGCCGCGACTGAGCCAATACCTTCGATATGGGCGACAAAGCTGTCCCCCTCGTTAATCGTCACCATCGGGCCTAACGCCCCGGTCAGCACGATATCCCCCGCCCGCAGCGGTTCGCCGAGACTCGCCAGCTTGCGCGCCAGCCAGACTGCGGCGTTCAGCGGATGCCCCAGACACTCGCTGCCGCGGCCGCTGGAGACCAGCTCCTGGTTGCGGGTCATGTGCATGGCGCACTGCTTCAGATCCAGTCCCGCCGGACGCTGCGCCGGGCCGCCAATGACGTACAGGCCGCAGGAGGCGTTATCGGCGACGGTGTCGACAAAGCCGATTGACCAGTCGCGAATGCGGCTGCCCACCACCTCCAGCGCCGGCAATACCCATTCGATGGCGTTATACAGTTCATCAAAAGTGGTATCGGCATGCGGCAGATCCTGCTTCAGCACCAGGGCGATCTCGGCCTCCACCTTGGGCTGCAGCACGCGGCCAAACGGCACCTCGGCGTTGTCGCCGTAGCACATGTCGGCAAACAGGGTGCCGAAGTCCGGCTGATTGACGCCCAGCTGCTGCTGCACTTTGGGATGGGTCAGGCCCACCTTGCGGCCCACCACCCGCCGGCCATGGGTCACATGGTGCTGGACGTTCAGGCGCTGGATGGCATAGGCGGCGTCGGCATTGTCGACGCCGAGAATATCGCGCAGCGGGGCGATCGCCTGGCCGCTCTGTTCCGCGTCGCGCAGCTGCCGGGCCAGCGCGTCAAGAGAAAAAGTCATCATTTACTCCTTAAGCCCGTGCGAGGAAATTGAGCACCAGCTGATTAAAACTGTCGGCATGTTCCCACTGCGCCCAGTGGCCGCAGTCGCGGTAAATATGCAGCTCCGAACCGGCGATCCCGGCGAGCAGGCGCAACCCGGCGTCCATCGGCACGAAGCGGTCATTGCGTCCCCAGACGATCAGAGTTGGCGCGCTGATTTCGCCCAGCCGCGGGCCAAAGTCAGGAAACTGCTTCGGGTTGGCTTCCAGGCTCTTGACGAAGTTGTCCAGATGGTCGCGGCGTGACAGCATATTGTTGAGACGCGCCTCGAACAGCGCCTCGGTGAGGTCGCGGGTGTCGAAGACGAAGATGCTCATCATCTTTTTGAGGTTTTCAATGGTCGGCTCGCGGTACAGGGCGTTCAGCAGCTTGATGCCCTCGGTCGGCATCGGCGTGAACAGGCTCATGCCGCCGGTCCCCCCGCCCATCAGCACCAGCTTAGCCACCCGCTCCGGCCAGCTCAGGGTGAAGGCCACCGCGCTATGGCCGCCCATCGAGTTGCCCAGCAGATGGACTTTATCGATCCCCAGCTGATCGACCACGCTTTTCAGAATGCGGGCGTTGAGGTCCGAACGCGAGCCGCTGTTGACGATAGCATCGCTTTTGCCCCACCCCGGACAGTCGAGGAGCAGCACGCGATAGCCCGCCTCGACCAGCGGGTCAATATTGCGGCTGAAGTTAGCCCAGCCGGTGGCCCCCGGCCCGGAGCCGTGCAGCATGACCACGGTCTCTTTCCCGTCGCCGCAGTCATTGATATGGATACGCAGCGTGCGGCCCCCCTCGTCGACATTGAGGAATCGGCTGGTGGCGGCTTCAGTTTGCGGTTGATAGCTCATGTTAGTCTCCCGGTTAATCAAATCTCGGTGGTGGCGCTCAGCGAGCCGAATCCGGCGATCCACTCGGGGATCGGCCGGTAATAGCGGCCTTCACTGCGCCAGCGGCCAAAAGCGGATAGCGCGGCAAAAGCGGCCACCCAGGTCTTAATTTCGTGCGTCGATTTCCCGGCCATCGCCGACAGCTCGTCATTGCCGATCGCGTCCAGTTCGCTCAGCCGCCCCTGCTCCAGCAGGCTCATAAAGCGGTTGTCCCAGACCGGGTTGAGGGGATGGAGCGAGTGCGGGTCTTCGGTAAACCGTCGGGCGGCGCTGATTACTCGCTGCTGGCGCCGTTCGCGTTCGTCCGGCGGCAGCTGCTTTCCGCCGCCGAGCAGGCGATCGCGCAGATGGGCGTCGGCCTTCGCCAGCTCCGGCACCGGCGGCTGGTGCGAGAGTCCGCCCGAGCCGAGGATCAGCACCCGCTTATTGAGGGTATTGAGAAAGCGGCCCATCGCCTCGCCCAGCAGCCGGGTACGTTGAAAACCCGGCAGCGGCGCGGCGACGCCGTTAATAAACACCGGCAGCACCGGCACACGGTCCAGGCCACCCAGCAGAAACTCCAGCGGCTGGGCGAAGCCATGGTCCACCTGCATGTTGTACGACACCGCCAGGTCGATACCGCTGTTGAGGATGGCGTGGGCGCAGGCTTCCGCCAGCTCGGCGGGCACCGGCAGGTCGCCGGCGGCGCTGGCGAAGTCGCCAATCGCGGTGGCGCCGATGCCGAGGCAGAACGGCGGCATCACGTCATAGAAAAAACCGTTGTAGTGATCGGGGGCGAAGAGCACCACCAGCTCTGGATCGAATTCAGCGATCCGCCGCCGGGCGTCGGCAATCACCCGGTTCACTTCATCGAGGACCGCCTGCTCCGGGTCCACGAATCCCACCAGCGGAGTGTGGGAGAGACAGTGCAAATAGGCATGCATATCAGGCCACCTTCTCTTCAGCGTGGGCGGTATCCCCGGTTGCGAGGGTCAGTTTTTCCGTCAGGGCGGTCAGCTGCGCGCCGAGGGTTTGCGGGATGGCGAGAGCGGCGACAAAGCGGTCCGGCCTGACCACGGCGATGGCGGTGTTATGCAGTGCAAACCAGCTTTTGAGGCGGTTTTGCGTATCGCCCACCCGCAGCGTGCCGGGGGCGTTATCCTGCTCGCGGTGGATCTGCACCTCCGGCACCACCTGGATAAAGCGCACGCCAATCGCGCGCCAGCGGGCGATCTGCCCGGCGTTGAGCCCCCACTGCGGGTTGCAGCCCCAGCCGATAATGGCGAAATTCGCCCCGATAACCTCGTCGAGCAGCACGCTCTCGCCGCTCTCCAGCGTCACCTGCGGTTGAATAAACATTTTGCCCACCGGCGAGGTCTTGCCGGCGCAGTCCGTCAGCAGCGCCCCCTCGCGGTACTGCGGCATCGGCTTAAAGCGCATCTCGAGGAAGTAGCGTTTCACCGGCGGCAGGTAATTCAGCAGCCAGGAGAGACCGTCGCGCACGGCCCCCTGCCAGCGCTTCGGCGGCGCCAGCACGTGGCCGGCGGTGACCGACAGATCAATCATCGCTTTCGCGTGGTCGCGGCGCTCCTGCTGGTAGCTGTCGAGCAGCGCCTCTCCCGCTTTACCGTTAACCACCAGCGCCAGCTTCCACGCCAGGTTGAAGGCGTCGCGCATGCCGCTGTTGTACCCCTGGCCCTGCCAGACCGGCATGATGTGCGCCGCATCGCCGGCCAGCAGCACCCGGTTAATGCGAAAGCGCTCGGCGAGGCGGGCGTTATGCGTATAGACCCGCTGGCGGATCAGCTCGACGCGATCCGGGTCCGGTAGCACTTTGCTCAGCAAACGGCGCATATTGTGCGGCTCGCTGAGCTGAGCTTCGGTTTCTCCGGGCATCACCATAAATTCAAAGCGGCGCACGCCGTGGGGCAGCGCGGCGGAAACGTAGGGTCGCACCGGGTCGCAGCACAGATAAACGTGCGGAGTGGCCAGCGGGTCGTTAGCGATATCGATGACGATCCACTGATTCGGCGCGGTCTTGCCTTCGAAGGGGACATTCAGCGTACGACGAATAAAGCTGGCGCCGCCGTCGCAGGCCACCAGCCAGTCCGCGCGCACCGTCTCCCGTTCGCCGTCCGGTCCTTTAAGATTTAACGTGACACTGTCACCGTTCTGGCTAAAGGCTTCCACTTCGCGGGAGAAGAGGCAGCGGACCTGAGGGAAACGCTGCAGACCGTGATACATCACCGCATCGACCTGCGGCTGAATGAAGGCGTTGCGCCGCGACCAGCCAAACTCATCGGTCATCGGCTGGATATCGGCAAAGCAGCGGCCTTTTGGGGTGAGAAAACGCATGGCGTGCCACGGCGTGGTATGCGGCAGCACGTCATTCACCAGCCCCACCGCCTGCATCGCCCGCAGGGATTCATCGTCAATGCCGATGGCCCGCGGGTAATCGATCAGTGTGGCGAGCTTTTCCACCACCAGCACGCTGATGCCCATCTGGCCAAGGTAGTTGGCCATCATCAGACCAACCGGACCGGCGCCAACGATGGCGACCTGAGCGGTATGCTGCACGGCGGGTTGAATATCGGGTGTAGATGTTGTCATTCTCAGCGACCTCACGACTCGGAAACTGCCCGGCTGACAGGCAATTTGTTAATCATGTGTAAACGTATTTTTATAATGGGCTGAGTATAGGGCGGGGGTTTTCGGCTACAATCAAAACATCATCGAATGTGCACCAGGTGCACAACACTGTTTTTAAAGCATTTTAATGGAGGATTTATGCGTGACGATGAGTCCGCAGCGTACAAAACGGTGCGCGGATTAAGCCGGGGTTTATTGTTATTAAAATTGTTAAATAAATTCGACGGCGGCGCGACGCCGGGCCTGCTGGCGGAGTTTAGCGGCCTGCATCGCACCACCGTGCGCCGGCTGCTGGAGACGCTACAGGAGGAGGGTTTTGTCCGCCGCAGCCGCTCCGATGACAGCTTCCGGTTGACCATTAACGTCCGCCAGCTGAGCGATGGATTTCGTGACGAACATTGGATTTCTGCCCTCGCCACGCCGCTGCTCGGCGAGCTGCTGCGCGAGGTGCAGTGGCCAACGGACATCACCACCCTCGACGTCGACGCCATGGTGGTGCGCGAGACTACCCACCGCTTCAGCCGACTGTCGTTTCACCGCGCGATGGTCGGACGGCGGCTGCCGCTGCTGCTCACCGCCTCCGGACTGACGTGGCTGGCCTTTGCCCCCGACGCGGAACGCGACGCCATCGTCAGCATGCTGGCCGCCCGTCCGGAAGCTGAGTATCAGTTGGCCCGCGAACCGGAACGGCTGGCGGCGATCCTCGCCCGCACCCGCCAGAACGGCTATGGCGAAAACTTCCGCGGCTGGCGGCAGGAGGAGAAAATCGCCTCGATCGCCGTGCCGGTCTGCAGTCAGCAGCGGGTTATCGGCTGCCTGAACCTGGTCTATATCGCCAGCGCAATGACCATTGAGCAGGCGGCGCAGAAGCATCTCCCTGCGCTGCAGAGGGTGGCGAGGCAGATAGAAGCCCGCATGGAAGAGGAAGAAGTGTGGTACGAAATGCCCTGATCGTGATGAGGATAAATGCGATCGCCCATTGCGCCCGGCTTCGTTATATAATTTAATACACAACGAATTTTCACGCCATTCGGGCCACACCATGTCAAAACACCCCTTACTGCTGGGCCTGACGCTGCTCAGCGCCAGCCTGTTCACCGGCCAGACCTTCGCCGACCGCACCGTCACCGACCAGCTGGGTCGCCAGGTCACCCTCCCCGACCACGTCACCCGCGTTGTGGTTCTGCAGCATCAGACGCTCAACCTGCTGGTACAACTGCATGCCGCCGAGGATATCGTCGGCGTCTTAAGCAGCTGGCAGAAACAGCTCGGGCCGCAGTTCGCCCGCTTTATGCCCGAGATCGGGCAACTGGCGACCCCGGGCGATCTCACCCAGGTCAATATTGAAAGCCTGTTGGCGCTGCGTCCGCAGGTGGTTTTCGTCGCCAACTATGCGCCGCCGGCGATGATCGCGCAGATCCAACAGGCCGGGATCCCGGTAGTGGCCATCTCGCTTCGCCACGATGCCGCCGGGGAAAAAAAAAAAATGAACCCCACCATGGCTGACGAAGAGCAAGCCTATAACGCCGGGCTGATGGAGGGGATCCGCCTTATCGGCGAGGTAGTCGAGCGCCAGCCCGAGGCCGAGGCGCTGATTCACTACACCTTCGAGGCGCGCAAGCAAGCCAATGCGCCGGTGGCCGATATTCCCCAGAACCAGCGGGTGCGGGTGTACATGGCCAACCCCGATCTGAATACCTATGGCGCTGGCAAATACACCGGGCTGATGATGGCGCACGCCGGGGCGCTTAACGTGGCGGCCGCCAGCGTAAAAGGCGCCCGGCAGGTGTCGCTTGAGCAGGTGCTGGAGTGGAACCCCCAGGTGATCTTCGTCCAGGACCGTTATCCGCAGGTGGTCAAACAGATAGAGAACGACCCGCAGTGGCAGGCGATCGATGCGGTGAAACATCACCGCGTGTAGCTGATGCCGGAGTATGCCAAAGCCTGGGGTTACCCGATGCCGGAGGCCCTGGCGCTGGGCGAGCTGTGGATGGCGAAAAAACTCTATCCTGCGCGCTACCAGAGCATCGATGTGGACAGTAAAGCCAGCGATTACTATCAGCGTTTTTACCGTGTGACGTGGACGCCAGATGCCCGCTAACCATCATCCCTGGCTGGTGCAGGGTAGCCTGGCGCTGGTGACCCTGGGGATCGCGGTCGCCTCGCTCTGTTTCGGCCAGTACCCGTTAAGCCTGAGCGCCGTTGGCCACACCCTGGTCCATCTGCCGCCAGGTGAAGGGGTGATCGGGCAGATCGTCTGGTCGGTTCGCCTGCCGCGCGTGGTGATGGCCCTGCTGGCCGGGGGCGCGCTGGGGCTGTGCGGCGCCACCTTGCAGGGCGTGTTCCAGAACCCGCTGGTGGACCCGCACATCATCGGGGTGACCGCCGGCTCCGCCTTTGGCGGCACGCTGGCGATCCTGTTGGGCGTCGGCAGTCTGCTGATGATGGCCTCGACCTTTTTCTTCGGCCTCGTCGCGCTGGGGCTGATTTACGCCCTCGCCGCCCTGCAGGGGCGGGACAGCACGCTGGGGCTGATTCTGTCCGGGATCATTCTCAGCGGCTTCTTCGCCGCGCTGGTCAGCCTGATGCAGTACCTCGCCGACAGCGAAGAGACGTTACCGAACATCGTTTTCTGGCTGCTCGGCAGCTTCGCGACCGCCAGCTGGCATAAGGTACTGCTTATGTCCCTGCCCCTGGCGGTGGCTGCCGGGGCGCTGTGGAAGCTGCGCTGGCGTATCAACCTGCTGGCCCTGGAGGAACGCGATGCCCGCAGTCTTGGCGTTCCGGTGGCCGCGCTGCGTCGCGGCGTGCTGGTTTGCTGCGCTGTGCTGGTGGCAGCCCAGGTGGCGGTCAGCGGCAGCATCGCCTGGATGGGTCTGGTGGTCCCGCACCTCGCCCGTCTGCTGGTAGGGGCTGACCATCGTCGCCTGCTGCCCACCGCCTTCTGGCTCGGCGCCGCGCTGATGCTGGTGGTGGACGATCTGGCGCGTACGCTGACCCAGGCGGAGATCCCGATCGGGATCATCACCGCCCTGCTCGGGGCGCCGCTGTTTACCGTGTTGCTGGTGCAATCCCGACGCCGGAGTACGACCCGATGAACAGCTCATTATCGCTGCAAGCGCTACGCTACGGCCACCGTCAGCCGCTCTTCGCCCCGCTCACGCTGGCCTGCCAGCCCGGTGAGATCTGGGCGGTGCTGGGCGCCAATGGCCGGGGAAAAAGTACCCTGCTGGATACCCTGACCGGCGTGCTGCCGCCGCTGGGCGGCGAGATGCAGTGCGAGGGCGGCGTGGCCCTGGTTCCGCAGTCGTTTCGTCCCGCTTTTCGCTGGCGCGTGAGCGATGTGGTGCTGATGGGCCGGGCCCGTCACGTGGATCTCTTTGCCCAGCCGGACGAGGAGGATGCCCGGCGGGTTGAGCAGGCGCTGGCGCAGCTGGGGATTGCCGCCCTGGCCGAAGATGACTTCGGCGCCCTCTCCGGCGGCCAGCAGCAGCTGGTGTTGATTGCCCGCGCGCTGGTCAGCGCCAGCCAGAATATCCTGCTGGATGAGCCATGCTCGGCGCTGGACCTTGGTAACCAGCAGGTGGTATTGCAGCTGATCGGCGACCTCGCCCACCGCCAGGCGCGCACCGTCCTGTTCACCACCCATGATCCCAACCACGCCCTACAGGTGGCCAGCCATACGCTGCTTCTGCTGCCGGAGGGCCGGTGGCTGGCGGGCGAGACCGCCGACGTGCTGAGCGAAACGCATCTCCGGCAAGCGTACGGCCTGCCGGTACGCCTGATCCGCCATGCCGCCTCCGCGTTCCCTCTGCTGGCGCCGGGGTTTACGCTGCGTCGCTGAACGGCATAAAACCCGCCTGCCGGAGATACCCCTGACCAACGTCGCCGAGGATAAAGCGATACAGGGCCAGCGCGGCGGGATCGGCCCTGAGACGCGCCAGCTGGTAATCGCAGCGAATATTCCACGGCGCCGGGATGGTCAGGGTACGCAGATCGTCGCAGGCGGCCAGCGCGGGGCCATAGTGCGCATAGCCGATAAACAGATCCGCCAGATTCTGGCGAATAAGCCACGCGCCGGCTATATCTCCCGGCGGCACGCTCAGTGAGTCTCTGCCGCCGACCAGCTGCTGCGCCCGCCCGGCCATCGCGTTGCCCAACCCTGGATAGCGTGCCTCAATTCGGGCGAACAGCTGCCAGGTATAATCTCCCGACGGATCGCAGCCCGGCGTGGAGGTCGCCAACCGCAGGCGGGGCGTGCTGAGCAGCGCCAGCCAGTCCAGGCCATCGTTGTCCGGCGACCGCCGGGCGGCCAGCATCAGCTGGTTGCTGGCAAATCCCTGGCATTCCTGCGCCAGACCCGCCTGCAGCAGCGCCTGCGGGTGCGCCGCGTTGGCGGAAGCAAAAACCGCGCACGGCGACCCGGCTTCGATCCGCTCGCGCAGCAGGCCGGCAGGGCCAAACTGCGCATCGACCGCCAGGCCAGTGTGCTGCCGAAAGTGCGCCACCAGCGGCAGGAAGGCGCTTCTCAGGCTTCCCGCCGCCAGCAGCGTGAGAGTGGTATTTGCCATAGGATATCGCTATAAACCGGATAATATAGCGCTATATTACCCGGTTTGCCGTCGCGTCAGTAGCGAATTTCTGCCAGCGCCCGCAGCTGCTCGGGGGTGGCTACCGGTAGGTCAAAAAAGCGCAGATAGGCAGGGATCATTTCAAACAGCATGTCGGTCCCGCGCTGGATGTGGCACTGTCGTGCCTGAGCGGCCCTCAGCAGCGGGGTGTACTCCTGAGTCATGACGACTTCCCCCACCCAGGCGCCAGGCGCCAGACGGTCAACGTCCAGCGGCAGCGGATCGCTGGCCTTCATCCCCAGCGGGGTGGCATTGACCACCAGCTCGTGTCCGGCAGGATCGGGCTGCATCAGGGTGATATCGAGCTGCGGATAGTGCTGATGCAGCCGCCCGGCGAGGGCGTGCGCCACCTTGGGCCGGGTATCGTACAGGGTCAGGGCGCTGACCCCCGCCGCCGCGAGGGAGGCGGCGATAGCCGATCCCACCCCGCCGCTGCCAACCACCAGCGCCCGCGTCCCCTGCGGGTTAAACCCTTTACGACGCAGGCCCAGCACAAATCCCTCGCCATCGAACATGTCTCCGCTCAGGCTACCGTCAGCCTCGCGGCGGATGGCATTGCAGTCGCCAGCGATGGCCGCCGTCGGGCTCAGGCGCTGCACCAGATCGCAGGTGGCGATTTTATGCGGCATCGTCACCAGCGCGCCGATGATGTTGGTCATCGTAAACAGCGGCGGAATAAACGCGGCGTAGTCCTCCGGCCTGACCCCCATCGGCACCACCTTCACGTCCACCTGCTGGTCAACGAACCACGGGTTGTAGATCATCGGCGCCTTAAAACTGGCGGTCGGATAGCCAAGGTGCGCTATCAGCCGCGTATGCCCACTAATCACCATGCCTTGCTCCTTTGCTTACTGCGATAACTCGATACGTTTGACGTCGCCGAGGATAAACAGATAGGCCACCACGCCCAGCAGCGCGGCGCCGCCGATGTAGATCAAGGCGTAGAAAAAATTGCCGAACCCGGCAACGATAAAGCCGATCACCAGCGGGGTGAGGATCCCCGCGAGGTTGGCGCAGAAGTTAAACAGGCCGCCGGTCAGACCGCCCAGCCCCTTCGGGGCGATATCGGAGATCAGCGTCCAGCCGAGACCCACCATCCCCTGGCCAAAAAAGGCAAACGACATCACCAGGATCACCGCCAGGTCGCTCTCCAGCCAGTTGGCGGTGATGATGCAGCTGGCCATCAGCAGACCGGCGACGATCGGCAGCTTACGGCCAAGGTTGGCCGACCCGGTAGCTTTCAGCAACTTGTCGGAGAGCCAGCCGCCAAACATCACCCCGCCGGCGGCGGCGACAAACGGCAGGATGGAGAAGAAGCCAACCTTCAGCCAGGGCATATGCCGCTCGGTGGCCAGCCAGGTGGGGAACCAGGTGAGAAAGAACACCAGCACGGTATTGCCGGCAAACTGGCCGATACTGGCGCCGATGATCTGCCGTTTGCTCAGCAGCTGGCGGACCAGCGGCCAGCTGAACGCCACCTGCTGGTCGGTCGGGGCGCTGAGGCCGCCGCCGTTTTCGATATGCTCGCGCTCCTGCTGGCTAAGGCGCGGATCTTCATGCGGTTCGCGGTAGCAGCGCCACCACACCAGGGCAAACAGAATGCCGACGGCGCCAACGCTGACGAACAGCACCCGCCAGCCGAAACCGTCCATGATCCAGAACAGCAGCGGCGCAAAGCAGGCCAGCCCGAGATACTCCCCCACGGTGTACACCGCCGTGGCCTTCGCCCGCTCCTGCTGTGGGAACCAGGCGCTGACCACCCGGCTGTTGACCGGAAAGCACGGCGCTTCGCTAATGCCCAGCCCGAAGCGGCACAGCAGCAGCGTCTTCAGTCCCACCGCCATGCCGTGGAACAGGGTAAACAGCGACCACAGGGTCAGTGACAAAAAGTAGGTCACTTTGTTGCCAAAGCGGTCGAGAAATAATCCGCCGGGTATCTGCGCCAGAGCATAGGTCCAGGCGAAGGCGGAGAAGAGGATTCCCATGATCGCCGGGTCGATCCCCAGCTCAGCGGTGAGCTTTGGGGCGGCGATCCCCAGTACGGTGCGATCGAGATAGTTGATCATGGTGCCAATGGCCAACAGCGCAAGAATGCCGATACGCCGCCGGGAGCGGCGCACGGTGACGGCTGGCTGGGCGGCAGCCGTCGGGTTAGGGCTATATGAGCTCATAGTCGGTTCCTGTCTCGGGTACAGAGGGTGTTGTTATTGTGTTTAACGCATAATGAACCATTTGATTCAGGCTAACAATACTGCATCGCCGCCAGACGGACGGCCGCATTCGCTGCGCCATAGAGCGCATAGCCAGCCCGGCGCTCGGTTAACTCAAAGAAAAAGCGGCCGGCGGTAAACGGCCGGGTGTAAAGATGCAGGAAATCTCCCCCCTGCGGATCGCGGTCATAGAGGAGCTGCTGGCGCTGAAGCTGCCCGACGTCCAGCTCGCCGCCAAAGCGCGCCAGCAGATCGTCATAATAATTGGCCGGGATCGGCAGCGTATGGCGGGCAACCTCGGCAAGCTGGTCGCAGGCGGCCGGCAGATCGCGGCAGGCAAAGGCGGCATGCTGCAGCCCCGCCCCCTGGTAGCAAGCGACGGAGCGGGCGATCTGCGTCGCCCGGCTCTGCGAAATATTCAGCGCCAGACGGATATCGCCCTGCGGGCTGCGCACCGCCAGGCTGCGCACCAGTCCATACGGGTCCGGCAGCGTCTGCTCATGCTCAAGGGAAAAACCAAACACCGTACGGAAGAACATCACCCAGTTATCGCGGCTGTCGGCCTCCATTCCCAGCGCCAGATGATCGATACCGAGATAATCCTCGCGCACCGTCACGCCATCACGCAGATGAAAATCGCGCTCGTAGATAGCCTCCCCGGCGTCGATGAGATAGATAAGGCTGCCGTCGGGGGCGCAGATCGCCGGGATCGGCGTTTCGTTCGGCCCGGCGTCGCCCTGCCAGGTGGCATACCCCAGCGCGCGGGCGCGGGCGACAAGCGACGCGCTGTGCTCGACCCGCAGCGCCATCGCGCAGAGCGATACCCCGTGGCGTTGATAAAAATGGTCGGCCCAGCTGTGCGGCTGATGGTTGATGACGATCCGCGCCCCGCCGTTGCGCCACAGCGTCACCTGTCTGGAGCGGTGGCTTCCCTCGTGCTGAAAACCCAGCGCCTGCAGATGTTGCCCCAGGCGCTGCGCCTCGGCGGCGCTGGCGGCAAACTCGATAAACTCCAGCCCGTGATAGACCGGCAGCGGCGGCGGTGAAAACAGATCGGCATCGCACGTCGGGAGCCGACGGCGGGTTTGCTCCTCCAGCCACAGCAGCGAACGATAACCATCTTTGGCCGTCGCGCCGTTCGGCGAGGCGCGAAAACCGTCATTGAAGATCTCCAGCGACCAGGGGCCGCGGTAGCCACAGCGGGTGATCTGCTCGGCAAACGCCTCCAGCGGCAGCTCCCCCTGTCCGGGAAAGCAGCGGAAGTGGCGGCTCCACTCCAGCAAATCCATTTTCATATACGGCGCATCGGCGAGCTGTACAAAGGTGATTTTCTCCACCGGCACCGACGGTAGCGCGTCCAGCGTGTCGCCGCGGGCCAGAATATGGAAGCTGTCGAGCACCAGGCCCAACGCCGGGCTGTCCACCCGCCGCACCCGCTCCCAGGCCTGCTGCCAGCGGTTCACATGGGTTCCCCAGGCCAGGGCCTCATAGCCGATAGCGATCCCCTCCTCTTCCGCCAGCGTGGCCAGCGCCCGCAGGTCCGCGACCTGCAATTCGCTATCCGCCGAGCAGTCCGGCTGTACATTGCTGCACAACAGCAGCGTCTCGCAGCCCAGCTCGCGCATCAGAGCAAACTTGCGCCGAGCGCGGGCCATATTCGCCGCAAACTGCGCCCGACTGGCGCCTTCAAAATCGCGAAAGGGTTGAAAAAGCGTGATTTTTAACCCTAAATCGGCGGCAAGCTGGCGGATTTCCGCCGGCGTCCCCGTATAATAGAGCAGATCGTTCTCGAAAATTTCCACCCCCTGATACCCCGCCGCCGCAATAGCGTGCAGCTTCTCAGGCAGGGTGCCGGAAATCGAAACGGTGGCGATAGAGCGCAGCATAAGGTCCTCGGGTCAACAGCTGACGTAAGCCTTGAATATGTATCATTTGGTTCATTTGCGCCATACCAGGTTGCTAAATTGTGATCATTATGTGTATTTTTTGTCACCCAAGAAAAAGGAGTTGCCATGACCGTCGTTGCCCATGATGAAGCACAATCCCTGAAGGCGCGGATCTTCAGCGCCGCTATCGCTGTCTTTGCTGAACACGGGCTGTCAGGCGCCCGCATGGAGCAGATCGCCACCGAGGCGCAGACCACCAAACGCATGGTGGTTTACTACTTCAAAAGCAAAGAACAGCTCTATCAGGAGGTGCTGCAGCATGTGTATGCGCGGATCCGCGAAACCGAGCAGCAGCTGGGGCTGGAGAATGTGCCGCCGGTGGAGGCGCTGGTGCGGCTGGTGCGCTGGAGCGTGCGCTATCACGCCACCCATGCGGACTATATGCGCGTCATTTGCATGGAGAATATGCAGCGCGGCAAGTGGTTAAAAAGCTCGGGTGAACTGAAGCCGCTGAATCGTACCGCCCTGTCGATACTGGAAGACATTTTACTGCGCGGCCAGCAGCAGGGCGTCTTTCAGGCGGGGCTCGACGCTCGCGATGTCCACCGGTTAATCAGCAGCTTCAGCTTTTATCAGGTGTCGAACTTCTACACCTTCAGCAGCCTGTATCTTGACGATCCGCTACCCGCCATCGACGATGAAGCGATGGTGGCTCACCATTGTGACATTGCCGTCAGGGCGGTGATCCGCTTCGTGATTTCCTGACCCGCCGGCGCAAGGGATCAGTGCCCGGAAAGCGCATGAATGACTTTCTCCATGGCCTCCACGGTGAGCGGCGAACGCTGGATTTTGCGGTTCGCCAGCGAGGTGCGCAGCACACCGGCAATGACAATGTGTTTCGGTTCCTGACCCAGGTCACGCATTTCCAGCACGACTTTACCCACCACGCGGCACATTTCCTGGTACAGGTCGTCGTCTTTCGCTTTATTTCCCATAGTATTTAGCTCGTATTTTATCATTATCAATCAAATCATTATTGTTAGATTTCCCGCACAACGCAAACCATCGCCACTTTAAAGGTTCAATGACGCATTTTACCGGCTCATGATGGCGAAATAATCCATTTCTTTTACCCTTTTTCATAGCCGCTGACGAAAAAGTGTGTTGCGTAGATTTTTGCATAACGTGCCGGTTTTGTTACGCGTTTTGTCCATAATTTGAAACGAGGTTTTTATTTTCCTTTTTGATTTCGGCAGCGTATAATGCGCTTCGATTCTTTCTTGAATGGTTTCAGCGCATTGGACTGCATGATAAAACGCATAACACCTTGCCACATTTCATGGGCTGAACCGCCAGCACACATTCTTCTGCACGCTTCAGGGTTGTCACCTATCCTTAGGGCGTGGCTTAGCAACTTTCGTAATACAGGTTTGGCTCCCCGGCAGTGCGCCCGCGGAGCGAGAATTCCATATCCTTCACAACTTAAAGACTAAAACTGTCATGAAAAAGACCAAAATTGTTTGCACCATCGGTCCGAAAACCGAATCTGAAGAGATGCTGACCAAAATGCTGGAAGCCGGCATGAATGTGATGCGTCTGAACTTCTCCCACGGTGACTATGCGGAACACGGTCAGCGCATCCAGAACCTGCGCAATGTGATGAGCAAAACCGGTAAGAAAGCCGCTATTCTGCTGGACACCAAAGGGCCGGAAATCCGTACCATCAAGCTGGAAGGCGGCAACGACGTCTCCCTGAAAGCAGGCCAGACCTTCACCTTCACTACCGATAAATCCGTCATCGGCAACAACGAAATCGTTGCGGTAACCTATGAAGGCTTCACCTCCGACCTCGCCGTCGGCAACACCGTCCTGGTGGACGATGGCCTGATCGGCATGGAAGTCACGGCTATCGAAGGCAACAAAGTTATCTGTAAAGTGCTGAACAATGGCGACCTCGGCGAGAACAAAGGCGTTAACCTGCCGGGCGTCTCCATCGCCCTGCCGGCGCTGGCTGAGAAAGACAAACAGGATCTGATCTTCGGTTGCGAACAGGGCGTGGACTTCGTCGCGGCCTCCTTCATCCGTAAACGTTCCGACGTCGTCGAGATCCGTGAGCACCTGAAAGCCCACGGCGGCGAAAACATCCAGATCATCTCCAAAATCGAAAACCAGGAAGGCCTGAACAACTTCGACGAAATCCTCGAAGCGTCTGACGGCATCATGGTTGCGCGTGGCGACATGGGCGTGGAGATCCCGGTTGAAGAAGTTATCTTCGCCCAGAAAATGATCATCGAAAAATGTATCCGCGCGCGTAAAGTGGTTATCACCGCCACCCAGATGCTGGACTCCATGATCAAGAACCCGCGTCCGACCCGCGCTGAAGCCGGCGACGTGGCTAACGCCATCCTCGACGGCACCGATGCGGTGATGCTGTCCGGCGAATCCGCGAAAGGTAAATACCCGCTGGAAGCGGTCACCATCATGGCGACCATTTGCGAACGTACCGACCGCGTGATGACCAGCCGTCTGGACTTCAACAACGACAACCGTAAACTGCGCATCACCGAAGCGGTGTGCCGCGGCGCGGTAGAAACCGCTGAGAAACTGGAAGCGCCGCTGATCGTGGTCGCCACCCAGGGCGGTAAATCCGCACGCGCTGTGCGCAAATACTTCCCGGATGCCACCATCCTGGCGCTGACCACCAACGAAACCACCGCTCGTCAGCTGGTGCTGAGCAAAGGCGTGGTACCGCAGCTGGTGGAAGAGATTGCCTCTACCGATGATTTCTATCATCTGGGCAAAGACCTGGCGCTGAAGAGCGGCCTCGCGCGTAAAGGCGACGTAGTGGTGATGGTTTCCGGCGCATTAGTGCCGAGCGGCACGACTAATACCGCTTCCGTACACGTGCTGTAATAATTTACAGGTTAATTGGTTTTTTTTAATAAAGCGCCTCGCGGGGCGCTTTTTTTTATTCATTGATTAGCTCTTCCTATTAAAAATGCAAATCGGAATTTACTATTTAATAAGGGATTATCTAAGATGAATCCGATGGAAGCGCGCTGTTTTCACTCGCCTTTTTCAGCGATTCTGAGCAATTCGATGCTTCTTTGAGCGAACGATCAAAAATAAGTGCGTTCAGGTAAAAAAAATATTCTCATCCCAAAAAACTTTGTGTAATACTTGTAACGCTACATGGAGATTAACTCAATCTAGAGGGTATTAATAATGAATCGTACTAAACTGGTACTGGGCGCGGTAATCCTGGGTTCTACTCTGCTGGCTGGTTGCTCCAGCAATGCTAAAATCGATCAGCTGTCTTCTGACGTTCAGACTCTGAACGCTAAAGTTGACCAGCTGAGCAACGACGTGAACGCAATGCGTTCCGACGTTCAGGCTGCTAAAGACGACGCAGCTCGCGCTAACCAGCGTCTGGACAACCAGGCTCACTCTTACCGTAAGTAAGAGTTCTGGTAATAAAAATGGCGCACTCTGTGCGCCATTTTTTTTGCCCTCAGCATGAGGGCTATTGGGTAAGCAGACCGTTGTCAGACGAACTATTCTGCGCCGACAGCGACGTCGCCGTGCTACCTGCCCCCGCCGACACCACCACCGGATACCCCGCCCTTCTCAACATCGCTTTTTTCAACTGCAGGTCATCCACTGCTTTATCCTCTGCGAAGGCGTGAAACGCCGCTGGCAGCGTGTAAGCGATGGTCCGGGTGTTTTCCCCTTCGGTCTGCGAAAGCGGCCTGTGGACTTCGACATAGCGTTTACCATCCGGCTCGACGGCAAACTTCACCGGCTGATTGATAATCCGTACCGGCGTCCCGGTTTTCACCTGGCTGAACAGCGCTTTGATGTCATCAGCGTTCATCCGCATACAGCCCGAGCTGACGCGCAGACCAACGCTGTCTGGGGCGTTAGTTCCGTGGATGAGATATTCACCGTTACCGTAGGCCAGACGCAGCGCATAGCGGCCCAGGGGATTGTTCGGTCCGGCCGGGACCACTGCCGGCAGCGTCACCCCTTTCTCCAGCGAGCGCGCGCGGATGCCGGCGGTAGGCGTCCAGGTAGGGTTAGGGATCTTCTGCCCCACGCGGGTGGTCATCTCCGGCGTTTCCAGACCTAACTGGCCAATGCCCAGCGGATAGACCTGCACCTGATTCTCTCCTGGCGGGAAGTAATACAGCCGCAGTTCGGCGAGGTTGACGACAATGCCCTCCCTCGGCACGTCGGGCAGCAGCATCTGAGAAGGGATAAGGACCTGAGTGCCGGGCTTCGGCTGCACCGGCGCAATCGTATCGTTGGCTTCGAGGATCAGCATCGCCGCGGTATCGAAATGGCGCGCAATCGCCTGCAGGTTGCGATCTCCCTCCTGGACCGTCCAGTACTGATTCTGACCAATCAGCCGACTGTTGGCGGGAGGAAGCGGGTAATCAACGGCCCAGGCGGCCGTGGAGGCGCCAAGGGCGCTGAGAAGGGCTAAGGTGATCATCGTTTTGCGTTTCATACTGAGATTCCTTCTTTCGCTGATAAAACGCCAGGAGACTGAACGGCGGCAGGGTCAGCGCCCTGCCGGACGTAACAGAATGAAATCTACCTGTTTATTCTAGCTAATATTTGCCGCTTTCGCGCGTATCGCGCGGATCATGGCTTCGAGGCCTTGCGAGCGGGAGGGGGTGAGATGCTGGGTGAGCGCCATTTTTTCAAACCACGGACGCACGTCGAACTCGGTGATGTCCTGAGCGGTCATCCGGTCATAGAGGATAAATACCACCGCTATCAGACCCTTGACGATCGCCGCATCGCTATCGCCGCGCAGGGTGATCACGCCTGTGGGATCCTGGTCCATCACGATCCAGACCTGGCTTTGACAGCCCTGAATAATGTTCTGCACGCTATGTTCTTCCGGGCTTAGCGGCGCCAGACGCTGGCCAAGCTCGATGATATAGAGATACTTCTCTTCCCAGTTGGCGCAACGGCTAAAGTTATGCAACAGTTTGTCTTTGTCCGGTAGTGCCGCCATTGTCCCGTCCTTTACCCTAACAGTTTGCGGATCCGCTGGAGGCCGGCCACCAGGCGGTCCACCTCTTCCGTGGTATTGTACATCGCCAGCGATGCCCGACACATAGCCGGTACCTGATACCGGGCCATCAACGGCATCGCGCAGTGGTGTCCGGTCCGCACGGCGATCCCGTAGTTATCGAGGAAGCTGCCGACGTCATAGGCGTGATGCTGACCGAGGTTGAAAGCAATTACCCCTTTACGCTGCGCCGGGCCGTAAAGGATCAGATCCGGTACCGCGCGCAGGGCATCGAGCGCGTAGCGCATCAGCGTCTGCTCATACTCGGCAATCTGCGTCAGTCCCAGCTGGCTGACGTAGGTCAGCGCCGCGCCGAGGCCGATGATCCCCCCGGTATTCGGCGTGCCGGCCTCAAAGCGCCACGGCGCCTGATTCCAGGTGGTGCCCTCCGTCAGGCTGACGGTGGCGATCATCGACCCGCCCCCTTCCCAAGGCGCCATCGTCTGCAGCAGCTCGGACCGGGCGTAGAGCACGCCGATCCCGGTCGGCCCGTACAGCTTGTGGGCGGAGAAAACATAAAAATCGCAGCCCAGCGCCTGGACGTCCACCGGGTGGTGCATCACCGCCTGGGCGCCATCCACCAGCACTTTCGCGCCATGCTGATGCGCAAGAGCAATCAGCGCCGCCAGCGGGTTTTCCGTCCCCAGCACGTTGGAGACCTCGGTTATCGCCAGCAGGCGGGTGCGCGGGTCAAACAGTCCCGGGACAACATCCAGTTGCAGCGTACCGTCCGGGTTCAGGGGGATCACCCGCAGCTCAGCCCCGACGCGGGCGCAGAGCATCTGCCACGGCACAATATTGGCGTGGTGCTCCATTTCGCTGATGATGATGTTATCCCCGGCGCCGACGTTGGCGTTTCCCCAGCTGTTGGCCACCAGGTTGATCCCCTCGGTGGTGCCGCGGACGAACACCACTTCCTCCACCGACCCGGCGTTAAGGAAGGTGGCCGCCTGCTGACGCACGGCTTCCATCCGCGCGGTGGCTTCCGCGCTGAGGGTATGGATGCCGCGGTGCACCGCCGCGTAGCCGTGGCGATAGAATTCCGCTTCGGCGCCGATCACTGCCTCCGGCTTCTGGGCGCTGGCGGCGCTGTCGAGATAGACCAGCGGCTGACCGTTGACCTCCCGGTTCAGTACCGGAAAATCGGCGCGAACCTGTTCTACTGAAAATGTCATACTGTGCCTCCCGGCAAACGCTGTCCAATACGCGCCAGCACCTGCTCTCTGAGCGCGTCGCTGCGGATAGCCTCGGTGAGCTCGGCGGCGAAGGCGTAGAGGATCATCTGCTGCGCCGCCTGCTGTTCGATACCGCGCGAGCGCAGATAGAACAGCTGCTCTTCGTCAATGCGCCCCACCGTCGCCCCGTGGCTGCATTTCACGTCATCGGCGTAAATTTCCAGCTGCGGTTTGGTGTCGACCTCCGCCAGCCGCCCGAGCAGCAGATTATTGTTGGTCATCTGACCGTCGGTTTTCAGCGCGAGCGGCGCGACGTTGATCAGCCCGTTAAACACCGCCCGCCCCTTATCGCTGACGATGGTTTTGTGCAGCTGGCGGCTGGTGCAGTAGCCGACCTGATGGTCGAGCCAGGTGCGGCTATCGCAGACCTCATTTTTCACCGGCATCGCCAGCGAATTGAGGCGCAGGTTGCTGTTTTCGCCGTCCAGGCGGGTGCTGGTCTGGTGACGCAGCACCTGGCCACCAAGCAGGAAACTGCTGCTGAAGGCCGAGGCGTCGCGGCCCAGCAGCAGGTCGTTATGGGCGAAGTGATAGCTGCGGGCATTCTCAAATGCCAGCTTGATATGCTGGAGGTGCGCGTTATCGGCCACCGTCATGGTCAATCGCCCGCCGGTGAAATGCGGCTGCTCATTGAGGCTCAGGTAATGCTCGACAATCGTCGCCTCCGCCCCGCTCTCCAGCGCCAGATGATGGCGATAGTGGGCGGTATTCAGCGCATCGCCGGCCAGGCCACTGGTGATATGCATCAGCAGCAGCGGTTTATCCAGGCGGCGGTTGCGCGGCACGCGAATGCGGGTCACCGTCTGGGCCAGGCTTTCGGTCAGATGGAGAAACACCTCCGGCTGCAGGGCATCCGGCAGATGGTGGCGCTGATTATCGACACTGACCTCCACGCCGCTGGCGGCAAGCTCGTCGCTCAGCTGAGGATGATAGCGGCCATCGATAAACACCAGCCGCCAGGCGTCCAGCGGCAGCGCCAGCGCATCACGCTGTTCAGCACTGAGAGAGGCTCCCTCATCGGCGACAAAGCGACCGTTAAGTAGGGCATCCAGCGGAGTGTATTTCCAGTCCTCGTGCTTGCGCGTCGGCAGCCCAAGGCGCAGCAGCTGCTGCAGATGCTGACTGGCCTCCGGGGTACGCGGGCCGCCCTGCGCTTCAAACAGATGGTGCCACTGCTGCAGCGCGTTACTGCTGTTCGGTAAGCCAGCCATAGCCCTGCTCCTCCAGCTGTTTGACCAGAGAGAAATCGCCCGACTTCACAATCCGCCCCTGGTACAGCACATGGACATAGTCCGGCTTGATATAGTCAAGGATGCGCTGATAGTGGGTGACAATGATAAAGGCGCGTTTGCCGTCGCGCAGGGCATTCACTCCCTGGGAGACGATTTTCAGGGCATCGATATCCAACCCCGAATCCGATTCATCGAGAATGCACAGCTCCGGCTCAAGCACCGCCATTTGCAGAATATCGTTACGCTTTTTCTCACCGCCGGAGAAGCCAACGTTCACCGAGCGGGTCAGGAGATCTTCCGGCATCTGCAGCAGCTTGATCTTTTCTTCCATTAAGTCCTGGAAATCGAAACGATCCAGCGCCTCCTGGCCACGATAGTTGCGCACGGCATTCAGCGCAGTCTGCAGGAAAAACTGGTTGCTGACGCCGGGGATCTCTACCGGATACTGGAAGGCCATAAAGATACCTTCCCCGGCGCGATCTTCCGCAGCGAGTTCGAGCAGGTTTTTGCCCTTAAATTCGACGCGACCGCCAGTCACCTCATAATCTTCACGCCCGGCCAGGGTGGCCGAAAGCGTACTTTTGCCTGAGCCGTTCGGCCCCATAATGGCGTGGACCTCTCCCGGGCGCACCTCAAGGTTCAGCCCGCGCAGGATCGCTTTATCTTCGACGGCGACGTGTAAATCTTGAATACTTAACATCTTTTTTCCTTAATTATCAGCCGACGCTATGTTCAAGGCTAATGGCCAGCAATTTTTGCGCCTCTACAGCGAACTCCAGCGGCAGCTCGGAGAAGACGTCTTTACAGAAACCGTTGACGATCATCGAGATGGCATCGTCTTCGCTGATCCCGCGCTGCAGGCAGTAGAACAATTGATCTTCGCCAATCCGCGAGGTGGTCGCCTCGTGCTCCAGCTGGGCGCTATTGTTGCGGCATTCTACATACGGGAAGGTATGCGCCCCGCAGTCCGGGCCGATCAGCATCGAATCGCACTGGGTATAGTTGCGGGCGTTGGTGGCGGTCGGCATGATTTTGACCAGCCCGCGATAGCTGTTCTGGCTGTGTCCGGCGGAGATCCCTTTCGAGATGATGGTCGAGCGGGTGTTCTTGCCGATATGGATCATTTTGGTGCCGGTGTCCGCCTGCTGATGGCCGCTGGTCAGCGCCACCGAAAAGAATTCGCCGATCGAGTTATCGCCGCGCAGGATGCAGCTGGGGTATTTCCAGGTGATGGCCGAGCCGGTTTCCGACTGGGTCCATGACATTTTGCTGTTCTCCCCTTCGCACAGGGCGCGCTTGGTGACGAAGTTGAGGATCCCGCCGGTGTTGTTATCGCCGGGGAACCAGTTCTGCACCGTGGAGTATTTCACTTCCGCGTCTTTATGGATGATGACCTCAACGACCGCGGCATGCAGCTGATAGCTGTCGCGCACCGGCGCCGAGCAGCCTTCAATATAGCTGACGTAGCTGCCTTCATCGGCCACCAGAATGGTGCGTTCAAACTGCCCGGTCTTTTCGGTGTTGATGCGGAAATAGGTCGACAGCTCCATCGGGCAGCGGACGCCCTTCGGCACATAGATAAAGGTGCCGTCCGAAGCCACTGCGGCGTTCAGCGCGGCAAAGAAGTTGTCATTCCCCGGCACTACGGTGCCCAGATACTTTTTCACCAGTTCCGGATGGTCGTGGATCGCCTCGCCGAAAGAACAGAAGATGATCCCCTGCTCGGCCAGCTTTTCTCGGTAGGTGGTCGCCACCGACACCGAGTCAAATATCGCGTCCACCGCCACCTCGCGCCCTTCGCGTACCGGCACGCCCAGCTGGTTAAAGGCTTCTTCCACCTCGCTGGTCAGAAAGGTATTGGCCCCGGTCTGCTGCACCGCGCCAGGCTCGGAGGCGCAGGTCTCATCGCAGTTGCCGCAGGAGGGCGCGGAATAGTAGCTGTAATCCTGATAATTCAGCTTATCGTAATGCGCTTTCAGCCAGTGCGGCTCCTCCATTTCCAGCCACGCCCGGTAGGCATTCAGACGAAACTCCAACATCCACTGCGGCTCATTGCGGCGAGCCGAGATAGCCCGAACGACTTCTTCATTAATGCCTTTGGCCAGCTCATCGGTTTGCAGGCGAGTAAAAAAGCCCTCTTTGTAGTTGAGCGGGCCGCCGGTCCAGGTTTTGACATCGCCAGTTGCTTCAGTATTACGCGACATAGTTACTCCGCCTGCACCCCAAAACTTTCGCCGCAGCCGCACTCATGCTGCGCTTTCGGGTTATGAAATTTAAAGATTTCATTTAAACCTTCCCGGACATAATCCAACTCGGTGCCGTCGATGAACGGCATCGCCTGCAGCGGCGCAAACAGCTTCGCCCCGTCAGATTCAAAGAGCAGATCGTCGGGCGCCGGCTCGGCAATCATTTCGAGCACATAGCCAAAACCAGCGCAGCCGCTGGTTTTAATGCCCAGCCGCAGCCCTTTCTTATCCGGCTGCTTGCGCATCAGATCGCGGATATGCGCGGCAGCGGCCGGCGTCATGGTCAGTCCCTGCCAGCTGAAATCGGCGGGATTAAAAGTTCCTGCTTGTACTTCCATCGATAGACCTCCAGGTTGGCGCCATCAAGGCATACCGCCATGTTAGTGATAATGATTATCACTTCAACCCTTCTGCAGCAGGGGTATTGCCTCATTTAGCGCTTTTTATAAGCATAGACCCTCGCCCGGGGATTATCAGGGCGTGCAAATAGAACTTAATGCATTGATTTATAATATTTTATTTTGAAATCATTCTATCTCCGCACGCAATGGCAAAGATGTATCGAAAATACCGATTTATGCAATAGCGGCAGACCACCCTGCTGGTTATCCTTTGCAGGCGAGCATAAAGTGACAACGTAACAGAAAGACCATGCCAGCGCGGGGCGCGGCCCCGGCCATGCGCTAGAAAAAAGTGGGTAGTGAAAGCGCCCGCCGGTAACGCTTCAGGAAAGGAATAAGCGCCGCTCGCCTGGCCGCATTTGGGGAATAAAAACCAAAATAAAACGCGCAAACGGGGCTGCCAGGCGGGATACCGGCTGGCTAGGTGCCTTTACTCACCAGCCGGGCGGCCTGGACAAAGACCTCATCCTCTACCCCGTCCCCCTTCTGTCTGCCCAGCCTCACCAGTTCATCCACGATACTCCCCTGATTAATCTGCTTTTGGGTCGCCACTAAGCTAATGACCGCCGCGCCGATGGCCATGCCAATCAATGCCGTTTGTTCATCTTTATCTTTCATGGTGTCGCTCCGTCTGTCCTCCAGAGAAAGGCTAGCAAAAGATACCATCTGCTCAATTTCAAATTCACCTTCTTTACGTCTGACGCAAAGCCTGCGGCAGGGCACCTGGCAGGAGAAAAACAAACTAAGCGGCTGATTGCAATGGCATAACACTAATGAACAATTAACAGACTTGTGAGTCTTGAAATTATTTTTTAGACTCATCGGTCTGTTAATTATCAATTGCGTAAAATCTTATGCCTAATTCGACCTTATTTTTCATCACCCTTTGTCTCTCTCGCGTCCTGGTGACCTTCTTCTTCTGGATGGCAGGCATCTACGGCGTCTTTCATTTCGCGGAGATCGTTCAGGAGATGGTGACCGTCGGCCTGCCGTGGCCGGTCTTGTTCGCGGCGGGCACGATTTTTTGCCAGCTGGCGGGTTCGGCGCTGATCGTTTTTAATCCTGCCGGCTACGGCTGGATTGGATCGGGGATGCTGATTGTGTTTACATTACTCACTATTCCGCTGGGACACGCCTTCTGGGCCTTCAGTGAACCCCGGCGCACTGAGGAATTCCATATTGCGCTTGAACACATTACCGTGGTCGGAGGATTAATTATGAGCGCGCTGTTTGCAGGCTATCGGCGATGAGCGAAACCCCTCGTCAGAAAGGTCGGCCAAAAGATCCGTTGAAAACGCAGGCGATACTTCAGGCCGCCCGTAAGCTGTTTCTGGAACAGGGCCTGGAGGTGACAACGGCCGAAATCGCCCGCGTAGCCGGGGTGGCGAAAGCCACCCTGTATGCCAATTTCAGCGATAAAGAACATCTGATAGAGGCGGTCTTACGCCAGGAATCGGATCTCACCATCAGCGACCATGATTTCGCCCAGCGCCATCATCTGCCGCTGATCGAGGTACTGACGGCGTTTGGTTATCGCTTTGTCCGCTTTATCAACCAGCGGGAACTGACCGGCTGGGACCGACTGATCGCCTCGGCTGCCGTGCGTCACCCCGATCTCCCCGGCCGCTTTTACGCCGCCGGGCCGGGGCGCGCGCAGCAGATGCTGGAAGCGATCATCGCCGAGGCGATCGAAGCCGGTACTTTACGAGCCTGCGATCCGCAGGAGGCTGCCGACGAACTGGCCGGTTTATGGCTGGGAATGACCAGCCTGGCGATAAAACTTGGCGCAAGACCTCCGCTGTCCGACGACGAAATCAAACAGCGGGTTGAGCGCGCCCTGGACGTCTTTCTGCGCGCGTATTCCCTGGCGCCGGGCTGATCTCTCCTTCCCCTTTTCAGTGCTGTGGCCTGGCGCAAGGCTGATTTATTGTGCCCAATCCGCGCCCGGCGCAAAAAATAATGTCCTTACCGGTTAGCATTAAAAGAAAATAACAACCACAGAGTGCAACGCAGATTATTCCATGAGGGAATAGTAGGAATGCTAATATTTCATTTCCTCGCCGGTTTTTAGAGGCCTATAGTTTTTTTACCTGCAGAACATCCACTAAGGTTAAAAAACATAAGGACATAATAATGATTGTTTCAGCCCCCAGCGATTATCGCGAAGCCGCTCGTCGTCGTCTGCCCCGCTTCCTTTTCGATTATATTGACGGTGGCGCGGTGGCGGAAAACACCATGAACGCCAACGCCGCCGAGCTTGCCTCGGTAGCTCTTCGCCAGCGCGTACTGTCCGGGGCCGGCGAACCGACGCTGGCGACCACGATCCTTGATGACGCATGGGCGATGCCCGTGGCGCTGGGGCCCGTCGGCGCCACCGGGATGTACGCCCGCCGCGGCGAAGTCCAGGCGGCCCGCGCCGCCTCCCGCGCCGGGATCCCGTACACCTTATCCACCGTGTCGGTCTGCTCGATTGAAGAGGTGGCGAGCCACGCCAGCGGCGCGCTCTGGTCCCAGCTGTACGTACTGAAAGATCGCGGCTATATGCGTAACGCGCTGGAGCGCGCCTGGGCCGCTGGCATGAAAACCCTGGTATTTACCGTCGATATGCCAATCCCCGGCTCGCGGTATCGCGATAACCGCTCAGGGATGTCCGGGCCGCACGCCACCCTGCGACAATATCTCCAGGCTTGCACCCATCCGCGCTGGGCGATGAACGTCGGGCTGGCGGGCAGACCCCTGTCGTTTGGTAATATCGAAGCCTACACCGGCCACAAAATGACCATGGACGACTATATGGGGTTCATCAGCAACAACTTCGACCCGTCCATCGCCTGGCACGATCTGGAGTGGATCCGCGACAGCTGGCAAGGGAAATTAATCATCAAAGGGATCCTCGATGCCGACGATGCGCGCAATGCCGTGCGGCTGGGCGCCGATGGTATTGTGGTGTCGAATCATGGCGGCAGACAGCTCGATGGCGCCATCCCCACCGCCCGGGCGCTGCCCAGGGTGGTGGATGCGGTCGGCGACGATCTGACAGTGCTTGCCGATTCCGGGGTGCGCTCCGGCGTGGACGTTATACGTCTGCTGGCCCTCGGCGCGAAAGGCGTGCTGCTCGGTCGGGCCTATATTTATGCCCTGGCCGCGGCGGGCGAAGCGGGCGTGGCGCATCTGCTGCGCTTATTTGCCGAGGATATGAAGGTTACCATGACCCTCACCGGCGCGACCTCGCCATCGGCCATCAGCCTCGATTGTCTTGATCGCCTCGAACAGGATCAACACCGCACTCATGCGGTGCCGGTATCCTTACCCGCCTGACGCTGCCCGGGACCTGGCCTGGCCATGTGCCTCGCCCAGGTCCGGCAAAGTGGAATTACCTCTGAAGGTGCAACTCTGTCTGTTGTACCGTGTTCGCCGGGCGGATGCGGAACCAGATCGCGTACATGGCCGGCAGGAAGATAAGGGTCATGATGGTTCCCCCCAGCGTCCCGCCAATCAGCGTATAGGCGAGCGTTCCCCAGAAGACCGACTGGGTGAGCGGAATGAACGCCAGGATCGCCGCCAGCGCGGTCAGCAGAACCGGGCGGGCGCGCTGCACCGTCGCCTCCACCACCGCGTGGAACGGATCGAGCCCCGCCTGTTGGTTATGATGGATTTGGCCAATCAGGATCAGCGTATTGCGCATCAGGATCCCCGACAGGGCGATCAGGCCCACCAGGGCATTGATGCCAAACGGCTGATTGAACAGCAGCAGCGTCGGGACCACGCCAATCAGCCCCAGCGGCGCGGTCAGGAAAACCATGACCATCGCCGACAGCGAACGCACCTGCAGGATAATGATCAGCAGCGTGAGGGCGATCATTATCGGAAATAACGGCACCATCGCCCGGGTGGCCTTGCCGGATTCCTCAATCGACCCCGCCGTCTCGATGCGATAGCCAGGCGGCAGCGAGTCGATAATGGGCTGCAGCGGCTTCATCAGCGCGGTGGAGACATCCGGCGGCTGCAGGTTCTCCGCAACATCTCCGCGGACGGTGATGATCGGCGTGCGGTCGCGACGGCGAAGCAGCGGGTCCTCCATCCTGATCGACACGTCGCCAATCTGTGACAAGGGAACCCGCTGCCCGCCGCTGCCCACCAGGGTGAAGTCGGCGATTTTCGCCGGATCCAGACGGATGTCGCCCGCCGCGCGGCCGATCACCTGCACGGCGCGAATATCTTCCCGGACGGTGGTGATCGGGATCCCTGACAGCAGGAACTGCAGCTGCTGGGCGACGGACTGGGAGCTGAGTCCGCTCGCCTGCAGCCGGTCCTGATTGAAGCTGAAATGCATCACCGGCACCCGCGAACCCCAGTCGGTATTGACGGTGCGCATCAGCGGACTGGCCTGCAGCACCGATTTAACCCGCTCGGCGATGTCGAGCAGAGCGTGCGGATCGGGCCCCATAACCCGCCAGGCGACCGGATAAGGCGAATAAGGGCCAAACACCAGCTGAGTGACGCGCACCCGCGCCTCCGGCGCCAGGCCATTGACCACCGCCTCCCGCAGCCGCCGCTTGAGCGCCTCGCGGGCACCCTGCCCGTCGGTCAACACCACTAGTTTGGCGAAGGAGGGATCGGGCAATTCCGGAGCCATCGCCAGGTAAAAGCGCGGCGCGCCCTGGCCGATATAGCTGGTGACAATCTTCGCCTCCGGCTGCCGCTGCAGCCAGTGCTCAATTTTCGCCGCCGCGGCGCTGGTCTGGCTAATCGACGACCCGTAAGGCAGCTGCACTTCAACCAGCACTTCCGGACGATCGGAGGTGGGGAAAAACTGCTTGTTCACCACGCTCATGCCCAGGATCGCCACGATAAACAGCGCCACCACTCCGGCGGCCACGCGCCATTTATGAGCAATAACCCGGGTCAGCAGCCGACGGAAGCGCTGATAGCGCGGGGTGTCATACAGCGCGGCGTGGCCGGCCGCCACGGGCTTTCTGTCCGGCAACAGGTGCACCCCCAGCCAGGGGGTAAAAATCACCGCCACAATCCAGGAGGCAATCAGCGCGATACCGACGATCCAGAACACATTGCTGGCGTACTCCCCGGCGGTGGACTGCGCAAATCCATTGGGCATAAAGCCCACGGCCGTCACCAGGGTCCGGCCAGCATGGGCGCGGCGGTATGGCTCCAGGCATAGGCCGAGGCTTTGAGGCGGTCATACCCCTCCTCCATTTTGACCACCATCATTTCGATGGCAATGATGGCATCATCCACCAGCAGCCCCAGGGCGAGGATCAGCGAGCCGAGAGTGATGCGGTCGAAGTTTTTGCCGGTCGCCTCCATCACCACAAACACCACGGCGAGGGTTAAAGGCACCGCCGCCGCGACCACCACGCCCACGCGCCACCCCATGCTGACAAAGCACGCCGCCATCACCACCAGCAGGGCGACAAAGAATTTGATCATGAACTCATCGACCGCGGCGCTGATATTCACCGACTGATCGGTCACCTTGGTCAACGACATGCCGAGCGGCAGGTTCTGATTGATGCTGGCCGTTTCGGCATCCAGCGCTTTTCCCAGCGCCAGACCATTCCAGCCCTCACGCATCACCACCCCCAGCAGCAGCGCCGGTTCGCCCTGATGGCGGATCAGGAAGGTGGCGGGATCTTCATACCCTCGCTCAACCGTGGCGACATCGGCCAGTTTCAGCGTTCTGCCCCCGGCAATAATCGGCGTGTCGCGGATCTGCTGCAGGCGGTCAAACGCCCCATCGAGGCGGATAAAGATCTGCCCGCCCCGGGTCTCAATGGCCCCGGCGGCGGTCAGCACATTCTGGCTGTTCAGCGCGGCAAAAATCGCCTCTGGCGAAAGGCCCAGGGTGGCGAGACGATCATGAGAAAACGAGAGATAAATGCGCTCCGCCTGTTCGCCGAGGATATTCACTTTTTTCACCCCGGATACATGCAGCAGCTGCTGGCGCAGGGCTTCAGCGTCACGCACCAGCTGCCGCGGCGGCTCTCCCCGCGCTTTCAGAGCAAAGAGGGCAAAGGTGACATCGGCGAATTCGTCATTCATCATCGGGCCGGAGACGCCGGCAGGCAGGTTTTTCGCCTCATCCCCGAGCTTTTTGCGCGCCTGATAAAACTGCTCCGGCACCTCGGAAGGCGGGGTCTGATCCTGCAGCGACAGGGTGATCAACGCTATGCCAGGGCGGGTATAGGTCTCCGTGCGATCGTACCACTTTAGCTCCTGGAGTCGTTTTTCCAGCGGCTCGGCGACCTGATCCTGCATCTCCTGCGCGGTGGCGCCGGGCCAGACGGTAATGACCGTCATTTGCTTGACCGTAAAGGGCGGATCTTCCGCTCTCCCGAGTCCGAAGAACGCCACCAGCCCGGCGACGGAGATAAGGATAATCAAAAACAGAGTCACCGACCGCTCGCGGACGGCCAGCGCGGAGAGATTAAAACGCCCGGCGCTCATGGCTGGCTCCCGGCGGCATTATGCCCGCGTCGTTCCGCCAGACGCACCGCCTCGCCCTGGTGCAGAAGATGGGCGCCCAGGGCGACGATCGGCTCGCCGGGCTTCAGCGGGCCGGTCACCCGCGCGGTTTCATCATCCAGGCCGAGCACAGTTACCGGTTGCCAGGAGACGGTGGCCGGACGAGAGGCAATGCGCCAGACGCCAGGGCCGTTACCCGGATCGTAGACCGACGCCAGGGGCACCGCCAGCACCTGGCCTGGCGCCTGGTCGTTGCCGATGCGCAGGGTCACGGTAGACCCCAGCGGGGCATTCGCCAGCGCGCCGTTCAGTACATAGCGCGCTTCAAAGGTGCGGGTGGTGGCGTCAGCCGCGTCCGAAAGCAGGCGCAGGGTCGCCGTGACCGGCTGAGATTCGCTGCCATAGCGTGTCGCCAGCGCCTCGCTGCCGACCGCCGGGCGCAGCGTCTCCGGCAGTTGCACCCGCGCTTCGCGCTGCCCCGCCCGCGCCAGGCGGATCACCACCTGCCCGGCGCTAACCACCTGCCCCGGCTCAGCGAGGGTTTCCACTACCACGCCGTCAGCATCCGCCAGCAGTCCGGCATAGCCGGTGGCGTTTTGCGCCACATTGGCCTGCGCCTGGGCCGCGCTGAGGTCGGCTCTCGCCGCCTCTGCCGCTGCGTTAATCTGGTCGAATTCCGCGGCAGAGATGGCGCCGCTCGCCACCAGGCCGCGATAGCGGGCCAGATCGTTGGCCGCCTTTTTGGCTCGCGCCCGCGCGGCATCTACGGCCCGCTGTTGGGACTGCGCCTGCAAGGCTAGATCAGCCGGATCCAGGCGCAGCAGCAGCTGACCGCGCTTGACGCTCTGCCCGGTTTCCACCCGCCGTTCAAGCACTTTTCCCGCCACCCTGAAACCGAGGTCGCTTTGGGTTCGGGCCACTACCACGCCGGTAAAGGCCCGCGAGCCGGCCTCCGCGCGCTCGACGGTCGCCACCCGGACCAGCGGCGGCCGGATGCGGGGGTCGTCATGATCGGCAGGTTCGCCGCAGCCCGCGAGGGCCAGCGGCAGGAGGCAGACGGCAAGATGGACGGCGTTGAGCCTGAGCATGGGTCACCTTAATGAAAAGACCGGATGGTGACCGCATTCTCAGACCAGTGACCAATAAAGCCAATGGTCACTAATCAGGGGGAAAGACTTCTCAGGATCAGGGAGGCAAGCAGCACCGCCGCGGTGGGCGCGGTGTCGAGATTGTATTGCAACTGCACCGGATTGATGAAAGGACACATCACCATATACACCGCCAAGGTCGCTTCATCCAGCGGGGTTTTGCGCTCGAACTCACCCGCCTGGCGGCCTTCGACAAGGATTTGACCAATCAGCTGCTGCAGATGACCGGCATACTGTTCCGTTGAAGGCCATTTATCGCGCGCCGCGACGGCGGCGATGTCGTACAGTTTGCGATCCTCGAAAAACAGTTCACTGCCGGCCTCGGTCAGCGCCCGGAACAGGCGGCGCAGTTTCTCGCTGGCGGACGGCGCATCGGCGATGGCCGCGCTGACGGCCACCATGATCTTCTCCAGCCGGCTGGCGCAAATCGCCTCGCCAATCGCCTGCTTGGAGTCAAAGAATTTATAGATATAGGCTTTGGAAAAGCCTATCGCTTTGGCGAGATCGGTGACCGTCGTTTTCTCATAGCCATAGCGACTAAAGTGCGCCATGGCCGCGTCAAGAATCTGGTCCCGAACGCTGTGGTCATGGGGACCACGGCTTGCAGGGGTGGGGGTATTTTTCGTCATCCGTTTAGCTTAATGCGATCGCTATCGTTTGACAACGAGTGACGTTATTATGATTTGGTCACAATAACGCCCCGCTCTGTGATCCTCTTGCCGCGTTACGCCTCACCCGCCTCTTGGTTTATCGCGCCGGCGGGCAGACAACCCAGGCCTTGCAGCGTCTGATACACCGCGCTGTCGAGCGGGGTATGCGGTTCCGCGCCTAAAAAATCAACCAGTTTATCGTTGCGCAGGCGTACCGGCAGACGCCAGAGATAGTGCATCTCGACCATTTCGCGCAGGGTGGCGTTGAAGGGCGCCGCCAGCTTCACCAGCCACCAGGGAAAGGACTTCGCTACCGCCCTGCCGCCATAGCGGGCGACCACCCGCTGGATCGCCTGACTCATTTCGCTGCCGTCCGAGTCCCAGTGGCCCTGCATATGAAAGCGAGCAAACGGCTCAAGCTCATGCCTGCGGGCCAGCAGCGCGGCGATGGTGTCGGCGACGTCGGGCAGCCAGGCCCACTGATGCCCGACGCCGATCGTCCCCGGGTAGCTAATGATGCGGGGAAGCTGACCAGGCTTGACCAGCCCCTGCGAAAACCAGTTATTTCCGGCGCGCGGGCCAAAAAAATCGCCC
This sequence comes from Klebsiella pneumoniae, assembly GCF_000742135.1. Lineage (GTDB taxonomy): Bacteria > Pseudomonadota > Gammaproteobacteria > Enterobacterales > Enterobacteriaceae > Klebsiella > Klebsiella pneumoniae. Next base: position 2,714,270 of record NZ_KN046818.1, read on the forward strand.
GCCCGGACAATCAACGCCCGGCCGCCGCGCTGCACGTAATCCTCCAGCGCCAGCTCCATCGCCACCCGGATGGCGCCTTTGCGGGTCACCGGCTGTTGTGCGGCCTCTTCAGCAATCAGCGGAAAGGCATCCGGTCCATAGTTGTAGACCGTGCCGGGCAGGACTACAAGCGCCCGCTGCCGTTCGGCGGCCTGCAGGGTGTTGCGCAGCATAGGCAGTACCTGTTGCCGCCAGTGCCGGTAGCCCGGCGGATTCACCGCATGGACGATAACGTCGCAACCGGCAGCCGCCGCCGCGACCTGGCCGCCATCCAGCGCGTCGCCGGCTATCCACTGTATGCCATCTTCGGGATCACGTATCTGGGCGCCGCGCTTCAGCGCCCGAACCTGCCAGTTGTCTGCCACCAGCCGGCGCGCCACTTCCCCGCCGATGCCCCCGCTTGCTCCCAGAATAAGTACCTTGCCGCTGCTGTTCATCCTCTTTCCCCGTTCGCTAATGGATGCTTGACAGCCTACCTGTGGCTCATATCAAATGAAATTGCATACCATCGTCGAGCGGCTATACATATTTGTATGAATACCTCTATTCCCTGGGAGTGGTACCGAACCTTTCTCGCCGTCCTGCAGGAAGGCTCTTTATCGGGCGCATCGCGTACCCTGAACATCACTCAGCCGACGGCGGGGCGCCATATTGCCGGGCTGGAAAACGCCCTCGGCCAGGCCTTATTTACCCGCTCGCAAACCGGCCTGCTGGCGACCGACGCGGCGCTGGCGCTGCGGGTGCACGCCGAGGCGATGGACAATACCGCCCGGGCGCTGGAACGCACCGCGGCTAACTTCAGTCGCGACAGAGCCGAGCTGCGTGGCGTGGTGCGGGTGGCCGCCAGCGAGGTGGTCGGCGCCGAGGTGCTGCCGCCGCTGGTTGCCCGGCTCAGGCAGGCGTGCCCGAATATCGTCATCGAACTGATGCTCTCCAATCGGTTTCAGGATCTGCTTCACCGGGAGGCGGATATTGCGGTGCGGATGGTCGCCCCGCAGCAGGAGCAGCTTATCGCCCGCCGTCTCGGCAGGATCGAGCTTGGGTTACATGCCACCGCCGCCTACCTGACGCGGCAGGGCCTGCCCGCGACCCTCGACGATCTGGCCAGCCACGCGCTAATTGGTTTTGATAGCGCCACCCCTCTCGTGCGCCGGGCGCTGCAGGCTTACCCCCGTTTTCAGCGCGAGGCGTTCGCGATGCGGACCGATAGCGACCTCGCCCAGTTGAGCCTGATCCGCGCCGGAGCGGGGATCGGCATCTGCCAGGCGCCTCTTGCGGATGGCATTATTCCCCTGCAGCGAGTGCTGGCGGCCGACTTTTCTCTGTATCTTGATACCTGGCTGGTAATGCATGAGGATCTGCGCCACAGCCCTGCCTGTAAGCGGGTATTTGATTTTCTCGCCCAGGGGTTGCAGGCGTATATTCGTGGCCCACTGGCGAGCTGACCCACCCCATCGCGCGGGCATTTCATTGCCTGCGGAAATAGTCACTCATTGACACTGTAAATATGGCATTGTATAAAACCCCGCCCCAATAATGAGTTTCATTTGCATTACTCCCATTTGCTGGTCATCCACTCGCCTGTTTACAAGGATAGCGTTTAATGAAGAAGGTCCTTTGCGCGTTAGGCTTGATGTTCACCGCCGTCAGTTCCGCGCTGGCAACAACCTACCCCCTGACGATTGAAAACTGCGGCTATCAGGAGACCTTCACCCGGCCGCCGGAGCGCGTGGTCGCGCTGGGGCAAAATACGGTCGAAATTCTGCTGCTGCTCGGGCTGCAAAAGCAGGTGGTCGCCAGCGCCTTCTGGCCGACCAGCGTTTTACCGCAGCTGGCTGAGCAAAACGCGAAGATTAAAACCTTGACGGTGGAAATTCCGAGCCTGGAATCGGTGCTGGCGCAAAATCCTGATTTCGTTCCCGCCCAGTTGCCGCTGCTGCTGGGGCCGGAAAGCAAAGTCGCCAGGCGTGAAGATCTCGCCACCGTCGGCGTGAACAGCTACGTCTCACCGGGGATGTGCGCCACTAAAAAGGCCACCGGCGATTTGTACGGCAGCCGGCAAAAGCTGTGGGATATGACCTGGCTGTATCAGGAAATTAGCGATTTCGCCCGCATTTTCAACGTCGAAGATCGTGGTCAGGCGCTGATTGCCGATTTCAAAAAACGTGAAGCCGACCTGCGCCAGGAGTTTGGTAAAAGCAAAAAGGATCTCTCCTTCGTCTTCTGGTTCTCCAGCGCCTCACCTTCGGCCGATGCCTATGTCGGCGGCAAAAACAGCGCCTCCGGATTTATCGCCAGCGTGCTGGGCGGACATAATGCGATCACCTCCGAAACCGAGTGGCCCACGGTGAGCTGGGAGAGCATTATTGCCGCCAACCCGGATGTGATCGTGGTCGCCAGCCTGGATCGTAACCGCTGGGCGCTGGATAAGGCCGAGGAGAAGATCAAATTCCTCAAAAGCGATCCCGCCGTCAGCCAGCTGGAGGCGGTGAAAAAAGGCCATATCGTGGTCATGGACGGTCAGGCGATGAATCCGACCATTCGCACGCTTTACGGCGCGGAACAGGTGGGCGAGCAGCTGAGAAAAATGGGGCTGAACTGATGAGCGTCGCCGCGATTGAGACGCGCCGCAGCATACTGCTCACCGGCTGGTGTGTACTGGCAGCGATCGTGCTGGCGCTGGTGATCGCTGTTGGCGTCAGCGTTGGCGAGCTGGCCATCCCGCTGCAGAATGTCTTTTACGCTATCAGCAACAGAACCGGCTTAACCGCTGAGCCGCTCAACCGTATCTATGAGAGCGTTATCTGGGATTTCCGCCTCAGCCGCGCGCTGGTCGCCGCCTGCTGCGGCGCAGGCCTCGCTATCTGCGGCGTCGTGCTGCAAAGCCTGCTGAAGAATGCCCTCGCGGAACCCTACGTCCTCGGCGTCTCCGCCGGGGCCTCCACCGGCGCGGTGTCGATCGTGGTGCTGGGCCTTGGCGCTGGCGCAATTTCCCTCTCGGCCGGGGCCTTTGCCGGGGCCTTCGCCGCCTTCGCCTTTGTCGCCTTGCTGACTAACGGCGCGCGCGGCGGCAATGAGCGTACGGTTCTTGCGGGCGTCGCCGCCTCGCAGTTATTTAACGCCATCACGGCCTATACCATCAGCACCTCCGCCAGCGCGCAGCAGGCGCGCGATGTGATGTTCTGGCTGCTGGGCAGCTTCAGCGGCGTTCGCTGGCCCGAATTCCAACTGGTCATTGTGGTGGTGCTCGCGGGTCTGGCGGTCTGCCTGTGGTATGCCCGGGCGCTGGACGCGTTCACCTTCGGCGACGATGCCGCCGCCTCGCTGGGGATTGCTGTGCCGCGCGTGCGCCTGATCCTCTTCACCACTGCGGCGCTGATCACCGCCACCATCGTCAGCATGGCCGGCTCAATCGGCTTTGTTGGCCTGGTGGTGCCGCACGTGATGCGTTTCTTCTTTGGCCCGCTGCACCGAACGTTGCTGATCGCCAGCGCGCTGGCAGGGGCGATATTGATGGTACTGGCGGACATTGCGTCGCGCCTGCTGATTGCCCCGCAAAGTCTGCCCGTTGGGGTAGTAACCGCCCTGGTTGGGGTGCCTTTCTTTGCCGTGATTATCTACCGCTCAAGGAATAAGTGATGAGTATTTGCGCTGAAAATATCACCTGGAAGGCAGGCAAAAAGGTCATCGTCAATAATGTCTCGCTGCGGGTGCCGCGCGGCGAAACGGTCGGACTGCTGGGGCCCAACGGCTGCGGCAAATCCTCGCTGCTGCGCGTTCTGGCGGGCCTGCGCCGCCCGGATGCAGGTCGCGTCACCCTCGACGGCCAGGATATCGCCCGGATGGCGAAAAAGCAGCTCGCCCGCCGCGTGGCTTTCGTCGAGCAACACGGCATGACCGAGGCCAATATGCGGGTGCGCGACGTCGTGCGCCTGGGACGCATTCCCCACCACTCTCCGTTCTCAAACTGGAGCGCTCAGGATGACGAGGCGATTGCCGCCGCGCTGCAGCGGGTAGCGATGCTGGAGAAAAGCGAACAGGGATGGTTAAGCCTCTCCGGCGGCGAGCGGCAGCGGGTGCATATCGCCCGCGCGCTGGCGCAGAGCCCGAGCGAAATCCTGCTGGATGAGCCGACCAACCATCTGGATATACACCATCAGATGCAGTTAATGCAGTTGATCAGCGAGCTGCCGGTAACCAGCATTGTGGCCATTCACGATCTTAACCATGCCGCGATGTTCTGCGATTCGCTGATCGTGATGCAGCAGGGGCAGATCCTCGCCAGCGGGACGCCGGAGGAGATTTTGTCCGAAGGGCTGCTGTGGGACGTTTTCCGGGTGAAAACCAAAATCGAGATCTCCCCTTACCACGGCAAAAAGCACATTCATTTCATCATTTAGGTTGGGCGGATATGTCTCTTTTCTCCTTGCGCCCTGCGGCAACCCTCTGGCCTCCGGTATTACTGGGAAGCCAGTTCGTTTTTAATATTGGCTTTTACGCGGTCGTTCCTTTCCTCGCCCTCTTCCTGCGCGACGACATGCTGCTCTCAGGCGGACTTATCGGCCTGATCCTCGGGCTGCGTACCTTCTCCCAACAGGGGATGTTTATCCTCGGCGGGACGCTGGCCGACCGCTATGCGCTAAGGCGATCATTCTCGCCGGCTGCGTCGTTCGCGTCGCCGGTTTTCTCCTGCTGGCGTGCGGGGCGTCGCTGTGGCCCATTATCCTCGGCGCCTGCCTGACCGGCGTCGGCGGCGCCCTGTTCTCCCCGTCGATAGAGGCCCTGCTGGCGCGGGCCGGCACCCTCAGCCAGGCCAACGGGAAACGCAGTCGCGCCGAGTGGTTTGCGCTGTTTGCGGTATGCGGTGAACTGGGAGCGGTGATCGGCCCGGTGGCCGGAGGCGTGCTGAGCGGGATCGGCTTTCGGCATATCGCCCTCGCCGGCGCGGGAATATTTCTTCTGGCGCTGGCGGTGCTCTTTTTCTGTCTGCCCGCCGACGGGCACACGACAACAACGCGCAGACGAGTCCCATGGTGGACGCCTTTGCGCCAGCCGCGCTTTGTCGCGTTTATTCTCGCCTACAGCTCATGGCTGTTGAGCTACAACCAACTGTACCTCGCCCTGCCGGTGGAAATCCAACGTTCCGGCGGCCGCGAGCAGGATCTGGCGCCGCTCTTTATGCTGGCCTCGCTGTTGATTATCACCCTCCAGCTCCCTCTCGCCCGCTTCGCCCGGCGAATGGGCGCCGTGCGCATCCTGCCGGTGGGCTTTCTGCTGCTGTCGGCTTCCTTTGCCAGCGTGGCGTTATTCGCCGCCGCCCCACCCGCCGAAGGTTGGCTGCGGTTAATGCCGGCGGCTGGTTTTGTCACGCTGCTCACTCTCGGCCAGATGCTGTTAGTGCCCGCAGCCAAGGATCTGATCCCGCTGTTCGCCGAGGAGTCGACGCTGGGCGCCCACTACGGAGCGCTCGCCACCGCAGGAGGGTGCGCGGTGTTAGCCGGGAATTTACTGCTCGGTCATTTGCTTGACCAGGCGCTCATTCCCTCGCCGCAGGCGGTTTATCCCTGGCTTCTGCTGGCGCTGTTTCCGCTGTGCAGCGCCGTCGCCCTGCGGGCAATCTGTCGCCCGCTGGCGGCAACATGACGCAGAGCGGGCGACAGCCCGCTCTGGAAGTGAACCGACGATAAAGTACACCGCCTGGGGAAGATAACGGGCGCGCCCCGCCTTACTTTGCCGCCAGCTCGCGACGAATAATCTCGGCGCCGGCGCTCAGGGCGTGCAGTTTGCCGGTCGCGACATGGCGCGGCAGCGGCGCCATACCGCAGTTGGTGGACGGGTAGAGTTTGTCGGCATCGACGAACGCCAGCGCCTTGCGCAGGGTTCCAGCCACCTCTTCCGGGGTTTCGATAGCATGGCTGGCGACATCGATCGCCCCGACCATCACCTTTTTACCGCGGATCAACTCCAGCAGATCCATCGGCACGCGCGAGTTGTGGCACTCGAGAGAGATAATATCAAGGGACGATTTCTGCAGCTGCGGGAAAGCCTCTTCATACTGTCGCCACTCGGAGCCCAGCGTCTTTTTCCAGTCGGTATTGGCCTTGATGCCATAGCCGTAGCAGATATGCACCGCTGTCTCACACTTCAGCCCTTCGGTGGCTCGTTCTAAGGCGGCGATCCCCCAGTCGTTGACCTCATCGAAGAAGACGTTAAAGGCCGGCTCATCGAACTGAATAATATCAACCCCCGCAGCCTCTAACTCTTTCGCTTCCTGATTGAGGATTTTGGCAAATTCCCAGGCCAGCTTTTCCCGGCTTTTATAGTGGTTGTCATACAGCGTGTCGATCATGGTCATCGGGCCCGGAAGCGCCCATTTGATCGGCTGACTGGTGAGCTGCCGCAGATAGCGAGCGTCCTCCACGAAGACAGGTTTCTGGCGCTCCACGGCGCCCACCACCGTTGGAACACTGGCCTCATAGCGGTTACGAATTTTCACGATCTCGCGTTTGGCAAAATCCACCCCGCTGAGGTGCTCGATGAAGGTGGTGACAAAGTGCTGCCGCGTTTGCTCGCCGTCGCTGACAATATCGATCCCGGCCCGCAGCTGGTCGTCGAGGGATAACCGCAAGGCGTCGCGCTTGCCGGCCAGTAATTCTTCGCTGGACAGTTTCCAGGGCGACCACAGGGTCTCTGGCTGCGCCAGCCAGGAAGGTTTCGGTAAACTGCCGGCGGTCGATGTCGGAAGCCATGTTTTCATAGTCATTAGCCTTTTATATGGGTTTAGCAAAGCGCGAAATTAGCAGACCATTGCTCAAGCAACGTCTTGTGCGGGTTGATAAAATGTTGTTGTGTAAATTTCCCCTGCTCAATCGCCAACAGGCTGCGCTCTTCCCGGTCATAGACGATTTTTGTTAATGAATGATCCAGGTGGCTGAGATTGGGCTGATAGTATTGCCCCGCCGGGGAGTTGGCATTGTAGATCTCCGGGCGATATATTTTCTGAAACGTCTCCATCGTGCTGATGGTGGCGATCAGTTCCAGGCTGGTGTAATCGCTGAGCAGATCGCCGGTAAAATAAAAGGCCAACGGCGCGACGCTGTTTTTTGGCATAAAATAGCGTACCTGCAGCCCCATTTTGCTGAAATAGCGCTCGGTCAGCGAGACGCCTTCCTGAGCATATTCAATGCCGAGGACCGGATGTTCGTTACCGGTGCGATGGTAAACATCTTTACTGGAGACGCTCAGGCAAATCACCGGCGTCTTGCTGAAGTTGGCGCGCCAGGCGCTGGATTGCACAAAATCCTTAAAGATATTGCCGTGCAGCTCGCCAAAGTTTTCCGGTACGCTGAAGCGACTCTGGTCCTTATTATGTTCCAGAAGCAGTACGCTAAAATCGTAATCCCGCACATAGGAGGAGAAGTTATTGCCGACGATACCGGCATGACGCTCCCCGCTCTTTTTATCGACAATATGCGTTTGCAGGATCTCAATCACCGGGAAGCTGGCGCTATCCTGAGCAATATTCATCTCGACAGAAATAATATCCAGTTCCACCGCATAGCGATCGTTATGGGGATTATCCCAGTGGGCCAGGCTATTAAAACGGTTATTCATCATGATTAACGTATTGCGCAGATTTTCCTCACGGTTCACCCCTCTGGCTAAATTAGCGAAGTTGGTGGTAATACGCGTATTTTCCGCAGGGTTATAGTTTTCATCAAACCGGGTGCGCTTAATCGTATAGGTAAATTTATTATTCATGGCGATTGTCCATCCTGATGGCGGGCATAAAGCGAACCCGGCGGAATACTCTCCACCAGCCTGGCGACGCGGAGTCAGGCCGGGCGCGCTTCAACCGGTAAATGTTGTTGATTCGTTAATGAACCTATTTTTGCCAGAGTCAGCGCTGGAGGGAAAGCGACTTAAATTCAATGCAACATGAGCCATCCTCATGTTGCTCCAGGCGGTGGCCGATGGCCGACGCAGGCCGACGCAGGCCGACGCAGGCCGACGCAGGCCGACGCAGGCCGACGCAGGCCGACAATATTAGTCAATAAACGTTTGTTCAATGGAAGTAGGCAGGGTACACTCTTTAACCACTATAAGATGGGCTTACCTGCCCGCCGTACCCGTTTAGCGGAGCTTTTGTCGTACAGAATGATTGTTGATATCAGTATTATGTCGATGTGCATGGCCGTACTGCTGAATTAAGAGGCTCCCGAACGCAATGACACTCGCTCTCATCTGACCTCCACATTCGCGAGGAAAAAAGAAGATTCAGAGGATTCGCGCCGCCTGGGATTGTTCCTCCTGCCGGCACCCTCTACTCTTTTGGGACTTGCTTATTGAGGAATCCCGGATGAAAAAAGCTCTGCTTGCCCTGTTCGCTATCGCCACCGTTACCACCGCCAGCGCCTTTGCGGCTGATAAAACCGACGTCCCGGCGCCTGTCGTCGATAACGGAGTCCGCCCGCCGATGGAGAGGGATCGTGGCCCCCTGCCGCCGTTCCCGCCGCAGCTTCCGCCGCACAGACCGGTGCTGTTTTCAGCCACGGTAGCAACCGATACGCCAGCGGAAACCATTAACAAACTGACCGCGCTGATCCCCGCCGGCCAGGCGAAACACTACGAAGTGCACGTTGAGGTGGTGCCGGTTGGCGAGGGAACCGACAGACAATAGCCCAGGGGAGAGCTACGCTGTCATCTGTCAGCAATAAAAAAGCTGCCGCATATCGCGGCAGCTTTTATGTACTTATTTACAGCTGAGCAGCTGAAAATTAGCTACGCACTTTCCGGTAAATAAACAGTACCACCAGCGCACCGATAACCGCTACCACGAAGCTGCCGAAATTAAACCCATCGACCTTACCAAAACCAAACAGGGTACTGATCCAGCCGCCGACCACGGCGCCGATGATCCCCAAAATAACGGTCACGATAAATCCGCCGCCATCTTTTCCCGGCATAATCCACTTGGCTAAAATACCGGCAATAAGTCCAAAAATGATCCAGGAAAGAATACCCATGGTTAACCGTCCTCTTGTTACCTTTAAGCATTTAGTATTGAAAAGAGTAGCATAAATAACGAGAGTGGATCGGTAATAATATAAATATTAGATAATTCCCTGCCGACGCCCGGCTGATCTTGTGACAACCTCTCTGGCTCTGGCAGGCCGGCTCTCGCTTATTACCTTAAAAAAAGGGAGGCTATTCGCCTCCCGCCATGCGGCTTATATTACCGCGGTGGTTAGTCGTGATGAACAACATAACCGCGACTGTTCGTCGAAGATTTCAATTTGCCAGACCTGATGGCGCGTCCCGACGTGCAGCGCTTTGCAGACGCCGCGCACCCGGCCCCCGCGCGCCGAACGGATGTGGTTGGCGTTAACCTCCAGCCCCACCACCTTTTGTTCGCCTTCGCTGCACAGATAGCCTGCCACCGACCCCAGGGTCTCCGCCAGCACCACCGACGCTCCGCCGTGCAGCAGGCCAAACGGCTGCTGTGTGCGGCTATCGACCGGCATAGTGGCCTCCAGCGTATCGTCGGTAACGGTCTCAAAGCGAATATCGAGCAGCCCTACCATGTTCCCCTCACCGAGCCGGTTGAGCTGCTCCAGCGTGGCCTGACGTTTCCAAATCATCCGATTATCTCCAGTAACGCCTGCAGCGGGTGGCGAACGCCGCTGCCTTCAATACGCTTCACCTGACTGCGGCAGGAGTAGCCCGTCACCAGACAGCGGTTTCGCGGCAGCCGCTGCATCGCCTGCTGCCAGGAGAGCGCGTAAATGGCCAACGAGTTGGCGTGGTTTTTCACTTCATGACCATAGGTGCCAGCCATCCCGCAACACCCAACGCTGACGTTTTCCAGCTTCGCGCCGAAGTGGGCAAAAATATCTGCCCACTGCTTTGTCGCCGCCGGTAGCGCGGTCACTTCGGTACAGTGACCGAACAGGTACCAGGGCTCACCGCCCAGATCGGGACGGGCGTCGCTGGTTAGGGCCTTCGGCAACCACTCATGGACTAACAGCACCTGGAAATCGCCGCGCTTGTCGCCGAGCGTCTGCTTGTACTCATCGCGGTAGCAGAGCACCAGCGCTGGATCGACGCCCACCAGCGGCATGCCCAGCTGCGCCACGCGGTTGAGGAAGTCCGCCGTCTTCTGCGCGGTGCGCGCGAAGCGGGTGAGGAAGCCTTTGATATGCTGCGCCTTGCCGTTCGGCGAGAACGGCAGGAGCACCGGCTGATAGCCTAAGGCCTCGACCAGACGGATAAAGTCGGCCACCACCTGGGCGTCGTAGTAGCTGGTGAAGGGATCCTGCACCACCAGCACCATCTTCGCTTTCTGCTCGGCGCTCAGCGCTTCGAGCTGCTCAAGGGTCATATTGGCGGAACGGTGGCCGGCCATCTGCTGCTTCAGCGACGGCGCCGAGAGCAGCGGCAGATCGACCATCCCGATATGCTTCTCCGACAGCTTTTTCAGCCACGGCTGGTTAATAAAAAAGTTAAAGGTCTTCGGCGCCTGCGCCATCAGCGGCGCATAAGATTCGACCGAGGCCACCAGATGATCGCGCACCGGCCGCAGATAGCGGCTGTGGTACAGCTGCAGGAAGCGCGAGCGGAACTCGGGAACATCGATTTTGATCGGGCACTGGGTCGAACAGGCTTTACAGGCCAGACAGCCGGACATCGCCTCTTTGACCTCATGCGAGAAGTCATACTCGCCTTTGCGCGCATGCCAGCTGTTGCGCGTGCGCGCCACCAGCGAGCGCAGGCTGACGCCCTGCTCCGGCAGCGCCTTCTCCAGCTGGTTGGGATCGACGCCGCGGTCGGCCAGCAGGCGCAGCCATTCCCGCACCAGCGTCGCCCGCCCTTTCGGCGAGTGGATGCGCTGGTTGCTGACTTTCATCGACGGACACATCGGGCTCTTGACGTCAAAGTTGAAGCACAGCCCGTTGCCATTACACTCCATCGCCCCACGCCAGCTGCTGCGCACCGCGATGGGGATCTGCCGATCCCAAGTGCCGCGCTTCGCCGCATCGACTTTCATCATCGGCGCGTCGATACCTTCCGGAGGACAGATTTTCCCCGGATTCAGGCGGTTATCGGGATCGAAGACCGCTTTGATCTTGCGCAGCTCGGCATACAGCGTCTCGCCAAAGAAGGCCGGGCTGTACTCCGCGCGGAACCCTTTGCCATGTTCGCCCCACAGCAGGCCGCCATACTTCGCCGTCAGCGCCACCACATCGTCGGAGATCTGCTTCATCAGCACCTCCTGCTGCGGATCGCACATGTCCAGCGCCGGGCGCACGTGCAGCACCCCGGCATCAACGTGGCCAAACATGCCGTAGCTCAGGCCGTGGCTGTCGAGCAGCGCGCGGAACTCGACGATGTAATCCGCCAGATGTTCGGGCGGTACGCAGGTGTCCTCGGCGAAAGGAATAGGCTTGGCGGCGCCTTTGGCATTACCCAACAGGCCGACGGCCTTCTTGCGCATGGCATAGATGCGCTCCACGCCTTCAAGATCGTGACAGACCTGCCAGCCAATGACGCCCGCCTCGCTGGCGGCCATCAGCTCGTCCAGCCGCTGGCACAGGGTAGTAACCTGCTGGTCAATCAGCGCCGCGTCATCGCCGGCGAATTCGACGATATTGAGCCCGAGCATCTCTTTATCCGGTACGTCGGTGATCAGTTCGCTTACCGAGTGCCAGACGATATCCTCGCGCGCCAGATTGAGAACTTTAGAATCGAAGGTCTCCACCGACAGGGCTTTCGCTTCGACCATAAAGGGCGCATTGCGCAGCGCAGAGTCGAAGGAGTCATATTTGACGTTGACCAGACGGCGCACCTTCGGCAGGCGGGTGATATCCAGCCGCGCTTCGGTAATAAACGCCAGCGTCCCTTCCGAACCGGTTAAAATACGGGTCAGGTCGAACTCGCTCATCTCATCGTTAAAGACGTGACGCAGATCGTATCCGGTGAGGAAGCGGTTGAGTTTGGGAAACTTATCAATGATCAGGTCACGCTGCGCCTTGCAGCGCTGGTAGACCGTGTTGTAGATCCGGCCAACCGTCGAGGGGGTATTGCCCAGCGTCTCCGCCAGCGCCACCGGCACCGCCTGGGTATCGAGGATATCCCCGCCCATCAGCACCGCCCGCAGGCCGAGCACGTGATCCGACGTTTTGCCGTACACCAGCGATCCCTGGCCGGACGCATCGGTGTTAATCATCCCCCCCAGCGTGGCGCGGTTGCTGGTGGATAGCTCAGGCGCAAAAAAGTAACCATAGGGTTTAAGAAACTGGTTCAGCTGATCTTTGATGACCCCGGCTTCAACGCGCACCCAGCCCTCGTCAGGGTTAATCTCGATGATGCGATTCATATAGCGGGACATATCAACGATAATCCCGCCGTTCAGCGCCTGGCCGTTAGTGCCGGTGCCGCCGCCACGCGGGGTGAAAATCAGCGATTTAAAACGCGGTTCGGCGGCGACGCGCGCCAGCAGCGCCACGTCCGCCGTGGATCGAGGAAAAATGACCGCATCCGGCAGCAGCTGATAGACGCTGTTGTCGGTGGCCATCGTTAGCCTGTCGGCATAGCTGGTGGCGGTATCGCCGGTAAAACCCTGTTGCTCCAGTACCTGCAAAAAATTCAGCACCAGTTGAACTACCCCTGGCGCCTGAGAAATTTGTGGGATCATCACGCTTGACCCTGCCTGACTATGTTGTGTTTGAAAATATTGTGTTGGTGCTAACTAAACGTTTGCGTAGCGCATTCAACTTTTTATCACATTTTTTTCATATGCGCCCACGTGTTTTCTGTGCAAAATCAGCCCGGCAAAATTATTGATATTATTATCAGTATATGGATTTACGCGGCGCCAGCTGTTTGGCGCGACTGGAAAGGTAAAATTTCTCTATGATTAATCCCCATCAGCCTCGGGACATTCCGCAAATACTGCTGTCGGTGCTGTTCCTGGCCCTGATTATCATATCCTGCCTGTGGGTTGTGCAGCCGTTTATTCTGTCCTTCGCCTGGGCCGGTACGGTGGTGATCGCCACCTGGCCGGTGCTGCTGCGTCTGCAGCGTGTGCTGTTCGGCAAACGACTGCTGGCGGTGCTGGCGATGACCCTGTTGCTGTTTTTGCTATTCGTTATTCCTATTGCTCTGCTGGTCAACAGCCTGGTGGATAACAGCGTTCCGCTGATCAAACTCATCAGCAGCGGAAATGTGACGCTGCCGGATTTCGCCTGGCTCAACAGCGTACCGCTGGTCGGCGATAAACTGTACTCCGCCTGGCACGGTCTGCTGGATATGGGCGGCTCGGCGATTATGGCCAAGGTTCGTCCCTATATTGGCACCACCACCAGCTGGTTTGTCGGTCAGGCGGCGCACATCGGCAAGCTGCTGGTCTACTGCGGTTTGATGCTGCTGTTCAGCGCGCTGCTCTACTGGCGCGGCGAGCAGGTGGCCTATGGTTTCCGCTACTTCGCCACGCGCCTCGCGGCCAAACGCGGCGACGCCGCGGTGCTGCTGGCCGGCCAGGCCGTGCGCGCCGTGGCGCTGGGCGTGGTGGTCACGGCCCTCACTCAGGCGGTACTGGGCGGGATTGGCCTTGCCGTCTCCGGCGTGCCCTACGCCGCTCTGCTGACCGTGGTGATGATCTTTACCTGTCTGGTCCAGCTCGGCCCTTTACTGGTTTTGGTGCCGTCGATTATCTGGCTTTACTGGAGCGGGGACACCACCTGGGGCACCGTGCTGCTGGTCTGGAGCTGCGTAGTCGGCACCATGGACAACGTTATTCGTCCGGTGCTCATCCGCATGGGCGCCGACCTGCCAATGATCCTTATCCTCACCGGCGTCATTGGCGGCCTGATCGCCTTCGGCATGATCGGCCTGTTTATCGGTCCGGTGCTGCTGGCCGTCTCCTGGCGGCTGTATGACGCCTGGGTGCATGAGGTGCCGCCGCCGCCGAAAGACCCTGACGTCGTCCTTGAAGAGCTTAGTGAGCTGGAGGCCGGTCGCAAGTAATGCCTGGCAGGCGGGGAGACCCGCCTGTTTCTTTGCCCGCATATTGTTAAGCAAAATTTATTGATCGCCGGCAATGCGCTGGCCCCGCGCGCCCTTCACCTCGCTTTCCTCCCCCGGTCCTTCACAACAATTTAACTATTGAGAGGAATCTGATCGACGGCAAAGGCCCCGCTGCCTACTATTAGCTCACGGTTATAAATCAACACCTTGATTTATAAGCATGGAAATCCCCTGAGTGAAACAACGAATTGCTGTGTGTAGTCTTTGCCCATCTCCCACGATGGGCTTTTTTTTGCCCTGCGCATCACGACACCAGATAGCCTGACACCGGTAAAAAAAATCCCCGGCATCGCTGCCGGGGATCGGTCCTGTCAGGGCGAACTTATTTTTTCAGTTCCGCCAGACCTAACCAGGTTTGTACCACGGTATCCGGGTTCAGGGACAAGCTATCAATCCCCTCTTCCATCAGCCAGGCGGCGAAATCCTCATGGTCAGACGGCCCCTGGCCGCAGATGCCGACGTATTTACCCTGTTTTTTCGCCGCGCGGATGGCCATCGACAGCAGGGCTTTCACCGCGTCGTTGCGTTCATCAAACAGCTCAGAAACCACACCGGAATCGCGGTCCAGACCGAGCGCCAGCTGGGTCATGTCGTTCGAACCGATGGAGAAGCCGTCGAAGTACTCGAGGAACTGCTCCGCCAGCAAGGCGTTCGACGGGATCTCGCACATCATAATGATCTTCAGCCCGTTCTCGCCGCGCTTCAGCCCCTGACGCTCCAGCTCTTCGACCACCGCTTTCGCCTGGGCGACGGTACGGACGAACGGGACCATCACTTCAACGTTGGTCAGTCCCATATCGTTACGCACGCGCTTCATCGCTTCGCACTCCAGGGCGAAGCAGTCGCGGAAGCTTTCGGAAACGTAGCGTCCGGCGCCGCGGAAGCCGAGCATCGGGTTCTCTTCTTCCGGCTCATAGCGCTCGCCGCCCACCAGGTTGGCGTATTCGTTCGATTTGAAGTCCGACAGACGCACGATCACCCGTTTCGGATAGAAAGCGGCGCCGAGGGTGGCGATCCCTTCGGTCAGGCGGCCAACGTAGAACTCTCTCGGCGAATCGTAGCCTTTCATCAGCTCGCGGATTTCGTTCTGCAGGCCCGGCTCCTGGTCGTCAAACTCCAGCAGCGCGCGCGGATGAACGCCAATCATACGGTTGATGATAAATTCCAGCCGCGCCAGACCGACGCCTTCGTTCGGCAGGCAGGCGAAGTCGAACGCGCGATCCGGGTTGCCGACGTTCATCATCACCTTCAGCGGCAGATCCGGCATGTCGCCGACGCTGGAGCTCTTGACGCTGAAGTCGAGCAGCTCGGCGTAGACATAGCCGGTGTCGCCTTCGGCGCAGGAGACGGTGACATTCTGATTTTCCTGAATGCGATCGGTAGCATCGCCGCAGCCGACCACCGCCGGGATCCCCAGCTCACGGGCGATAATCGCCGCGTGACAGGTACGCCCGCCGCGGTTGGTGACAATCGCCGAGGCTTTTTTCATGATCGGTTCCCAGTCCGGGTCGGTCATGTCGGTAACCAGTACGTCGCCTGGCTCAATGCGATTCATCTCGCTGATATCATGGATCACCTTGACCGGACCGGCGCCAATGCGGTGGCCGATGGCGCGCCCTTCGGCGATGATCTGCCCCTGAGCGTGGAGGGTATAACGCTCCATCACCTGGCCGCGGGAACGCACGGTTTCAGGACGCGCCTGGACGATAAACAGCTTACCGGTGTGGCCATCTTTCGCCCACTCGATATCCATCGGACGGCCGTAGTGCTTCTCGATCTGCACCGCCTGCTTCGCCAGCTCCTGCACTTCCTCGTTGCTTAACGAGAAAATATCGCGCTGCGCCTGCGGCACATCTTCGATACGCACCTGTTTACCGTGCTCCTGGGTCGGCGCGTAAACCATACGGATCTTTTTCGACCCCATGGTGCGGCGCACGATCGCCGGACGGCCAGCGGCCAGCGTCGGTTTGTGGACGTAGAATTCGTCCGGGTTCACCGCACCCTGCACCACCATCTCGCCCAAACCCCACGCCGAGGTGATAAACACCACCTGGTCAAAGCCGGATTCGGTATCGATGGAGAACATGACGCCGGAGGAGGCCAGATCGGAGCGGACCATCCTCTGCACCCCGGCGGAGAGCGCCACGCCGCGGTGATCGTAACCCTGATGCACGCGATAGGAGATTGCGCGATCGTTAAACAGCGAAGCAAATACGTGCTTCACGGCAACGAGCACGGCGTCAAAGCCCTGCACGTTGAGGAATGTCTCTTGCTGTCCGGCGAAGGAGGCGTCCGGCATATCTTCCGCGGTGGCGGAAGAGCGCACGGCGAATGAGGCCTCGGCGTCATCGGCGGACAGCAGGTCATAAGCATCGCGAATCGCGTTTTCCAGTTCGCTCTGGAAGGGGGTATCGATGATCCACTGTCGGATCTGCGCGCCCGCTTTCGCTAATGCGGAAACGTCGTCAATGTCGGTTTCATCCAGCAGCGCATAGATGCGCTGGTTAACACCGCTTTGGTCCAGGAACTGATTGAAAGCATCAGCGGTGGTGGCAAACCCGTTAGGTACGGAAACACCCATACCGGACAGATTCGTAATCATTTCACCAAGGGAGGCATTTTTGCCCCCAACTCTGTCTACATCATTCATGCCGAGTTGGTTATACCAAAGCACCAGCGGTGACGAGCCATTGTTGGACATCGAGACAATCCTTTTGTGATTTAATACCAGTGAAAAAAATTTCACGATCGACTGCAGGATTATCCTGACATATTTATGAAGCTGAAAAAAACGGTGAATCGTTCAAGCAAATTATTTTTTCATTTTTCGGACTGTTCCCCCGATATTGCTAACTTGATGATTTTTAGGAATTCTGATGAAAAACGCTGGAAATAACGGCGACAAAAAGAAAATGAACCACCCTTTTCATAAAAAACAAAAATAGCGTTTCAATTTTAACAAGAGACAAATCAAACAGGGATATGCTTAAATTTAATATCCGCTTGCAGGCAATTAAACTCATTATACCGGATGGTCAAAATGGAAAGTGCTGTAGATCGCCACGTATTTTATATTTCTGACGGTACCGCCATCACGGCGGAGGTGCTGGGGCATGCCGTGATGTCGCAATTCCCGGTCGCCATCAGCAGCGTAACCCTGCCGTTTGTGGAAAACATCAGCCGCGCGCGGGCGGTAAAGGAGCAGATCGACGCCATCTATCAGCAAACGGGTATTCGCCCGCTGGTGTTCTACTCCATCGTCATCCCGGAAATACGCGACATTATTCTGCAAAGCGAAGGCTTTTGTCAGGATATCGTGCAGGCGCTGGTGGCCCCGCTGCAGCAGGAGCTCAACCTCGACCCGACGCCGGTGGCCCACCGCACCCACGGCCTCAACCCCGGCAACCTGATTAAATACGATGCGCGTATCGCCGCCATCGATTATACCCTCGCCCATGACGATGGCATCTCGCTGCGCAACCTTGACCAGGCGCAGGTGATCCTCCTCGGCGTCTCGCGCTGCGGCAAAACACCCACTAGTCTGTATCTCGCCATGCAGTACGGTATTCGCGCCGCCAACTATCCGTTTATCGCCGACGATATGGACAATCTGGTGCTGCCGGCCTCGCTGAAACCCCTGCAGCATAAGATGTTCGGCCTGACCATCAATCCGGAGCGTCTGGCGGCGATCCGCGAGGAGCGCCGGGAGAACAGCCGCTACGCCTCGCTGCGCCAGTGTCGGATGGAAGTGACCGAAGTGGAGGCCCTGTATCGCAAGAATAAAATCCCCTGCCTGAACAGCACCAACTATTCTGTTGAGGAAATTGCGACAAAAATCATGGACATCATGGGGCTGAATCGCAGGATGTACTAATACACTAGTACATTATTAAAAATTTGTTTATGCTATCACCCGTGGCCTATACAGGATCATGCCCTGCTCTTGCAATAAGCAGGGATTGGTTTATCGTGATGCGCATCACTTCCCGGCATTTTCGCCGCGGAAGAAACAGATTTTTGAGACCCCAATGAATAAAACAGACGAATTGCGTACCGCGCGCATTGAGAGCCTGGTAACGCCCGCGGAGCTGGCCCAGCGCCATCCCGTGACGGCCGACGTGGCTGCCCACGTCTCGGCCTCCCGCCGCCGAATTGAAAAAATCCTCAACGGCGAAGACCGCCGACTGCTGGTGATTATCGGCCCCTGCTCCATTCACGACACCGACGCGGCGCTGGAGTATGCCCGCCGCCTGCAGGGCATGCGCGAGCGCTACCAGCCGCAGCTGGAGATCGTGATGCGCACCTACTTTGAAAAACCGCGTACCGTGGTGGGCTGGAAAGGCTTAATCTCCGATCCCGACCTCAACGGCAGCTACCGGGTCAACCACGGAATTGAGCTGGCGCGGCGCCTGCTGCTGCAGGTTAATGAGCTGGGGGTACCGACGGCCACCGAGTTTCTCGATATGGTGACCGGTCAGTTTATCGCCGATCTCATCAGCTGGGGGGCCATCGGGGCGCGCACCACTGAAAGCCAGATCCACCGTGAAATGGCCTCAGCGCTCTCCTGCCCGGTTGGATTTAAAAACGGCACCGACGGCAATACGCGCATCGCGGTGGACGCCATCCGCGCCTCCCGCGCCAGCCATATGTTCCTCTCTCCGGACAAGCAGGGGCAGATGACGATTTACCAGACCAGCGGCAACCCGTACGGGCACATCATTATGCGCGGCGGCAAACGGCCAAACTATCACGCCGAGGATATCGCCGCCGCCGGCGAGGCGCTGCGTGAATTCGATCTGCCGGAACAGCTGGTCGTTGATTTCAGCCATGGCAACTGCCAGAAGCAGCACCGCCGTCAGCTGGAGGTGTGCGCCGATATCTGTCAGCAAATTCGCGCGGGCTCCACCGCCATCGCCGGGATTATGGCCGAAAGCTTCCTGCAGGAAGGCACTCAGAAAGTGGTCCCCGGCCAGCCGTTGACCTGGGGCCAGTCGATCACCGACCCCTGCCTGAGCTGGGAAGACAGCGAAAGATTATTGAGCGAGCTGGCTGCGGCCACCGCCACCCGCCTGTAACCGCTCCGCCCGCCGCGCCTGCGGCGGGCAATTCTCTTCGCTGACTCCCCTACCAAATCCGGTAACACGATAAATAACGCTTGCCGTCAAAAACAACAATATTGATAATGATTATCATTGTTGCCTTGATTTTTATTCTGAGAGCTATGACGCGTATGGATAACACTGCCACAGCTGAAAAACCAAAAGACAATGCCCCTTATCCCGTGGCGACGGACAGAGAGATCAGCAGTCGGGTTCTGTTAGGCAGCGAAGGACGAGTAGTGATTGAGCATGGCGGCCAGCGCTATCTGCTGCGCCAGACCCACGCCGGGAAGATAATTCTGACCAAGTAAGCGCCCCGCTGAACGCGGGGCGAGGCAAGTTAGCTCGAGCAGCTGACTTCCAGACGTTTCCCCCAGTCCGGCGGGCGGCGGACGTAGTCGTCCTCGCGATCGGTAAAGGGGTCTGCCAGCGCGGCATGCAGGCGCTCCAGCTCGCCCATATCGCCCGCCTCAGCCTGCTCGATCGCCCGCTGCGCCAGCCAGTTACGTAACACCAGCGCCGGATTCACGCCCTGCATCCTCTGCTGGCGCTGCGCGTCGTCCACCTGTTCATCACGCAGCCGCGCACGATACCCGGCAAACC
This sequence comes from Klebsiella pneumoniae, assembly GCF_000742135.1. Classification (GTDB taxonomy): domain Bacteria; phylum Pseudomonadota; class Gammaproteobacteria; order Enterobacterales; family Enterobacteriaceae; genus Klebsiella; species Klebsiella pneumoniae. Next base: position 2,734,096 of record NZ_KN046818.1, read on the forward strand.
AGCTGTCAAAGGCCGCGCGGTCGATAAACTCATCGCGCAGCGGCGAAACGGCGCTGAGCTGTTCGCTGTGGCTCAGCAGGCGGAACGTCCGGGTATAGTCGCTCTTCTCGCGGATCATCAGGGCAAACAGCCCGTCCAGCAGGTCGTTATCCCCTTTCTGCTGGCTGAACAGGCCGAGTTTATCGCGCATCCGCTGGCCATAAGCGGTCAGCAAGGCGTGCTGATACTCATCCAGCGCCACGTTTAACGCTTCAGCGCTGATAAACGGCGACAGCGATTGGGCGAGACGCTGCAGATTCCACAGCCCCACCGCCGGCTGGTTTTCAAAACTGTAGCGCCCCTGATAATCGGAGTGGTTGCAGATGAAGTCCGGTTGAAAATCGTCAAGGAAGCCATACGGGCCGTAGTCGATGGTCAGACCGAGAATCGACATGTTGTCGGTATTCATCACCCCATGGGCAAAGCCCACGGTTTGCCAGCTGGCGATAGTCTGCGCGGTACGCGTGACAATGTCACGGAACCATAACAGGTACTTATCCGCCTCACCCTGCAGCTGCGGCCAGTGGTGGCGAATAACATAGTCGGCCAGTTGCTGGACCTTCTGCGGCTCACGGCGATAGTAAAAATGTTCGAAATGGCCGAAGCGGACATGGCTCTCGGCCACCCGCATCAGCATCGCGCCGGGCTCCACGCGCTCGCGGTAGACCGGGGTATCGCTGGTCACCATCGCCAGGGCGCGCGTCGTCGGGATCCCCAGAGCGTGCATCGCCTCCGACGCCAGACTTTCCCGGATCGTCGAGCGCAGCACGGCGCGGCCGTCCCCCATCCGCGAATAAGGAGTCAGGCCGGCGCCTTTCAGATGCCAGTCGTAACGGCGGCCATCCGCCAGCTGCTGCTCGCCGAGCAGGATCCCGCGTCCGTCGCCCAGCTGGCCGGCCCAGGCGCCAAACTGATGGCCGCTGTATACCTGCGCCAGCGGCGACATGCCCGGAAGCAGCGCTTCGCCGCCCCAGACACCGGCCCCGCTTTCAGGCGCAAACAGGGCGTCGGGCACCCCCAGCTGTTGCGCCAGCGGAGCGTTGCGCCAGATGAGTCGGGCGTTATCCAACGGCGTTGGTGACAGGGAAGTGTAAAAGTCCGGCAGTTCATCCCGCCAGTGGGTGGTAAAAGAAAGGGTCATGGTTCCTCCTCTCTCCAGTGTAGTGCCTGGAACAGCGGATTAACACGGGCGGAGTGCAGGGTTATCGGCATAAAAAAGGGAAGCGTTCGCTTCCCTCTTGCTTCTGAATGACGTCAGATTCGCCGCGCCTGCCAGAACTTTTTGTTCCAGTAGACGTTATCCAGCGAGGAACGGGTGACGCCCTGGCTGGTGGAGGCGTGAATAAACTGGTTGTCGGTATCGTAGATGCCAACGTGCAAACCGCTCTCCCCTGAGCCGGTTTTGAAGAACACCAGATCGCCGGGCAGCAGATCGCGCTTATCGATGCGGGTGCCGATCTCCGCCTGCTCGCGGGTTTCACGCGGCAGCTGGAGGGCAAATTTATCGCGAAACGTGCGCACCACGAAGCCGGAGCAGTCAACGCCGCGCGGCGTCATGCCGCCGTAGCGATACGGCGCGCCGCGCCAGCTGCGCAGCTGCTCGTTCAGATTCGCCACCACCGTGATGGAGTCAGCCAGCCGAGGATTCGGCGGCGGTGCCCGATGGCTGCTGCAGCCGGCTAAAATTAACGCCGCCGCCAACATGAACCAGAAGCGCATTTCAGATGATCCCTCTGTCCCTAGTCTCTATCGCAATAATTTAGCTTGTTTATCAATATAGTGACAAGATAACTGCGTGCTACTGTGACGCGATGAGCATAATATGACCGGCCACCTCAACGCGCTGGAACGGGATCGCATAGGCGGCGGTTAAATTTTCCTCATTCAGCACCTCGGCGGTCTCCCCGCAGGCGATGGCTTCCCCCTGGCAGAGCAGCCAGCTCTGACCGGCGTGGCGCAGGGTATGGTTGAGATCGTGGCTGCTCATCACCACAGCAATCCCCGCCGCGCTCAGCTCGTGTAACAGCCGATCCAGCGCCGCCTGCTGGGCCACATCCAGACTGTTCATCGGCTCATCCAGCAGCAGCAGCTGACCCGCGGAATTACTCAAGGGATCGATCTGCAGGATCACTGCCGCCAGCCGCACGCGCTGCCACTCGCCGCCCGACAGCTGATTGACCGGACGGCCCAGCTTATTGTCCAGACCAAGCCTGGCCGCGATATCGCTCAGACGGGCGCTATCACCCTGCTGCTGCATATGCAGCGCCAGGTAGTGCCATACCGGCATGGCGAACGGCGGGGTCTGGTGTTGACACAGATACCCGCGACGGCGCGCCAGCTCCCTCGCCGGCCACTCGTCAAGCAGCCGGCCGTTAAAATGAACCGTGCCGGGGCCGTCGGACAGCCCCGCCATGCGGGTCAGCAGCGTGCTCTTCCCTGCGCCGTTCGGCCCCACCAGATGGACAATCTCCCCGGCGCGAAAGGCCGCAGAAAACGGGGCCAGGCGCCCCGCCGCTTCTACATCCTGTAGCTGCATCAGAAACGACATTATTGCGCCAGCGCTCCTTTAATCGCCGCCACCAGCTGCGGATCGTCCGGCGTCATATCCGGAGAGAAGCGCTGAATGACGTTGCCCTGGCGATCGACGAGGAATTTTTCGAAGTTCCACAGAATGTCGTCCACATACAGCGGTGCCCGGCCTTTGCTGGCCATCCGCTCATAAAAACCGCTGCCTTCCGGGGCCACCGCTTTCGGCGCGGCGGCAATCAGTTTTTGATAGAGCGGCGCGCGATGTTCGCCGTTGACGTCAATTTTGCTAAACAGCGGGAAGGTGACGCCGTAGGTAGTGCTGCAGAAGGTCTTAATCTCCTCTTCACTGCCCGGCTCCTGGCCGAGGAACTGGTTGCAGGGGAACCCCAGCACGCTGAAGCCCTCGGCGGCAAACTGCTTTTGCAGATCCTCGAGTTGCTCATACTGCGGCGTCAGGCCGCATTTCGAGGCCACATTGACGATCAGCAGCACCTTGCCGGCAAAGGATGCCAGGGTAGTTTTCTCGCCATCAATGGTCGTCACTTCGGTATTCAGAATGTCATGTTGCATAGCCTGTCCTCAATGGATAAACCGGTTTCCGGTGAAGGTGATCCCTTTCTACTGTAGCGGATTCAGCGCCCGCCATTCTACTGCCATTCCCCCCGAGTTGTCGCATGATGTAACAGCGCTTCGCTGGCCGCCGGCAACATGAAATCCTCTCAATTGGGCCGTCGACCATTTCCGTGTACAGTGTTCCATGAATGTAATATGGTTTCGTTACTTGTTAATTTAAGAGAGTTTTAGTGATGAAGAAGTTGTTTAGCCTGGCGTTAATCGCCACCTCTGTCGCCCTACTGAGCGCCTGCTCCCCGGATGAAGATAATAAAGTAAAAGTCGCTATCAATACCGGGCCGGACGAAGCCATCTGGAAAGTGGTGGAGCAGGTGGCGAAGGATAAATACCACCTCGACGTCGAAGTGGTCTCCTTCAATGATTATGTGCTGCCCAACGAAGCGCTGAACAACAAAGATGTCGATGCCAACGCCTTCCAGACCCTGCCGTACCTTGAGGCGCAGTCGAAAGAACGCGGCTATAAATTTGCGGTGGTCGGTAAAACCTTTGTCTTCCCTATCGCCGCCTATTCTCACCGGATCAAAAATATCAGCGAACTGCCCGAAGGGGCGACGGTGACCATCTCTAATGAAACCACCACCCTGGGCCGCAGCCTGCTGCTGCTTCAGGCGCAGGGGTTACTCAAGCTGAAACCGGGCGTCGGCTATTTACCCACCACGCTGGATATCATCGACAATCCGAAACAGCTGAAAATTGTTGAAGTGGATACCCCGCAGCTGACCCGTACCCTTGACGATCCGAACGTCAGCCTGTCAATCATTAACACCAACTTCTCCGCCCAGGCGGGCCTGTCGGCCGCCCGCGACGGTCTGTTTATGGAGGGGCCGGATTCCCCATACGTGAATGCGATAGTCGCCCGCGAGGATAATAAGGACAGCAAGAAAATTCAGGAATTAAAAGCCGCCTTCCAGACCAGCGAAGTCGCGGAAAAAGCGAAGGAAGTCTACAAAGGCGACGCGATCAAAGGCTGGTAAGCCTGAACCGGCGCCGTCCCTGCCGACGGCGCCGCGCTATCCCCGCCCCCGCGAACGCAGCAGCAACCAGATAAAGACCGGCGCGCCCAGGGTCGCCGTCACCACGCCAATCGGCAGCTCTGCGGCGGAAAGCGCCAGCCGGGCAATGATATCCGCCCCCAGCAAGGCGCTTGCCCCGGCCAGCATACAGGCCGGGAGCAACACCCGGTGATCGCTCAAGCCGCATAGCCGCAGAATATGCGGGATCACCAGACCGATAAAGCCAATCGCCCCCGCCAGCGCCACGCTAACGCCGACCATCCAGCCGGTCGCCACCACCAGTAATTTGCGCCACAGCCACAGCGGCAGCCCAAGCTGACGAGCGGAGACTTCGCCCAGCGCCAGTAAATTCAGGGGTTGCGACTGCAGACAGACCCAGCAGAGCACCGGCAGGAGGGCTATCATCAGCCACAGCTGTTGCCAGTCGACGCCGCCAAACCCGCCCATCATCCAGTACATTAGCTGACGCAGGTCAAAAGAGGTGGAGAAGTAGACTGCCCAGGTCATCAGGGCGCTGCAGATGATCCCCAGCGCCACCCCCGCCAGCAGCAGACGGCTGGTAGAAAGATGGCGGCGGGCAAAACGCAGCAGAATAAAAGTGATCAGCAGCGCGCCAAAGATGGCACACAGGCCGAGCGCCCAGCCGGGCAAGACTCCTTTGCCCAGCAGGACGGCAGCAATCAGCCCGACGCCCGCGCCGTTGGAGACCCCCAGCAGCCCCGGCTCCGCCAGCGGATTTTCAAACAACGCCTGCATAATCGCCCCGGAGAGCGCCAGCGCCGCCCCCACCAGCAGCACCGCCAGGGTTCGCGGCAGGCGGATCTGCCAGATAAACAGCTGGCCTTTGGCGCTGAGCCACTCGCCGGGCGGGATCCATTGCTCCCCCGCGCACAGGCTGATCAGCAGGGTGACCAGCAGCAACAGCGTTAATCCGAAGAGCCAACGCCGGCTGCGGCGCTGTTGAAGATGGGCGAGAGTCAGCATAGATTCCATTACGCAGGGGGAACAAGAGGCTGATTTTACGGTGGCTGTCGCGGTGAGAAAAGGAAAACCTCGCGCCCGTTCGTCGACGCGAAGGAAAATCTCCTCCGCGTCTGCGGTCGTTCGTCACACCAGAATCTGAAACAGCAGCGCAAAGAGAATGATGTTCGCCACCACGATTGCCCAGCCGTTATAGAGCATATATTTCAGATGAGTAGACTGCGCCAGCCCCATCTGGCCGAACATATCTGATGAGGGAAACGGCCCGAACCAGTCCACCTGGGATGAGGCCAGCAGCACGGCGGTGGTCCCCTGGGGCGGCACGCCGGCGGCCATCAGCATCGGGCCAAAGATTTTATGAGTAAAGGTCATCTGGGCCACCGCCGCACCGGGCACATGGCCGATAATATTGAACGCGAAGATGCTAAAGCACAGCCAGGCCGGGGAGATCCCCTCCAGCAGCGGTTGGGTATACTCCAGCAGCCCCTGATAGGCGTGCAGGCCATCCATCAGCTCAAGGATCGGGTTGTACAGCCAGTAGAGAATAAACATCCACACCAGACGGCCGCAGCCGTGATACAGGGCCTGAAGGATCTGCGTCGGTCGCAGGCCGCCTACCAGGCCGGTCATCAGGGCCACCAGCAGCATCACGATTATCGCGAAGCTGAAGCCGGCTTTAATCACCACGCCAACGATCGCCATCACGATGATGGTCGCCGCGAAGGCCAGCGCGCTTAATTTACGCCGACGCTGCTGCGCGGCGCTGAGATCCTCTTGCGGCTTTTCCGCGAGATCGACGTCATAGCGCAGTTTGCCTTCGGTCATCTTCTGGATCCGTCCCGCCATTACCCAGCCGGCCAGCAGCGTGACCGCGCTCATCGGCAGACCAACGTACAGCAGATAGTCCGGATAGCTCAACCCACCGAGGCTGAGGATCGTCACGGTGCTGGGGGTGAAAGGCCCGGTAAACAGCCCAACGGAACCGGCGGTCATCATCAGCGCGGCGACCGTTGGCGGCGTCAAGCGTACCGCTGCCGCCACCGGAATGATTACTGCCACGATAATGGCATTGCCACCGGCCATAGTGCCCAGCGAACCGCAAATTAAAATCGATGACGCCACAATGCCGAATTTCACCCGCGTCTGACTCGACAACCCGATGCGATGGACGACAAATTTTACCAGCTCAACCGCTGCGCCGGTGCGGGTGGCCACTTCCCCCACGCCGGCGCCGAGCATAATGATAAGCCCAACGGTGGCAATAAATGACCCGGTGGATTTCGCCAGCATCGTGCCCATTTCCGGCAGGCCGGTCGAGGTCATTATCATGGCGATAATAATCGAGGAGATGACCGCCAGCACAATATCAACGCCGATCAGCGATAATATCGCTAGCGCCACCAGCGGCGTAAATCCCAGCAGACCGAGCTCGCTGCCTGGTCGACCGTGGCACCACAGCGCGATCAACACGAACAGCAGCAATAACAGACCAATAATAACGTTTTTCCGCGTGATATTTCGTCTGACAGGCGCATTGCCTGTGAGCGTTGAGTCACTCATAACACTCCTTAATGCCAATCAATCCGACCATGATGGTCAGGTGGTGTATGGGGGCCTGCTCAGAAAATATCCTCCCTCTTTTTCATTATTGATTGGCCGCGGCCTGAGGGTTTGTTTGGGTACAAAGGAAACGATTCTGAGAGCGTAATATGCCGCCATTGGGCGGGGTCTACAGCACAAGATGTAACCAATGCGCTGATTGGTGATCAAATCTATGTTAACTTAGTGTTAGTAGAAAATGACTTTTTATCGGTAGGCTATAACCCTGAGTTAACTGTTCATGAAACTGCGTCATCTGGAAATCTTCTATGCCGTCATGACCTGCGGCTCTTTATCGCGGGCGGCGGAAGCGCTCAATATCTCCCAGCCCGCGGCCAGCAAAGCGTTAAAAAGCGCCGAAATGAAGCTGGGTTTTACCCTGTTTCAGCGGGTGCGCGGCAAGCTGCTGCCGACCAGCGAGGCGATCACACTTTTCGAAAAAGCGCAGAGCATTTATCAGGACCTGGACAACCTGCGCCTGCTGGCCGACAACCTGGCTCGCGATCCGCGCGCCAAGATCACTTTAGGCTGTCTGCCAAGCCTGGGGTTAAGCCTGGTGCCGGAGCTGGTGACCGACTTTTATCAGCAAAACAGCAACCTGGTGATGACGCTCACTACCGAGCACACCGAGACGCTGGTCAAAAAACTGGATTTTCGCGAGATAGATTTGGCGCTGACGCTACAGCCGGTGCAGCAGGGGGAGATCCTGACCACCCTGATTGCCGAAGTACCGCTGGTGTACATCGACCGTCATTATCGTCAGGGGGCGGTGGAGATCGATCAGATCGACCAGCAGCGCTGGATCTCGCCGGGACCGCACTCGCTCTCTGCCGCCATCGCCACCCGTCGCGACTTTTCCACCACCCGGCTAAACGTCCAGACCTACTATATGGCCACCGAGTTCGTGAAGCGCGGCATGGGCTGCAGCATCACTGATATCTTCTCCGCCCAGCACAACCTGGCCCCGGAGATGATCCATCCCATTACGCCGCCGATGGCGATTAACCTCTGTCTGTTACGCCGGGCCGACGTTTCCCTGAGCCCGATGGCGCAAAAGTTCGTCGATTTTCTCTGCCAGCGTTTGCGCCAGCAGCTCAAGGAGATTAACCTGCGGTTATACCCTGACCATAAAAAGTCAATTGCGCCGCTGGGGTAAATGCTTTGACATAACCCGATAAATTTATCAGCGGTGGATATATCGGGTTATGAACAAACGCATTGTCATTATCGGCGGCGGCGTGGTCGGTCTGGCCACGGCCTGGGAACTGATCAAGCGCGGCCATCAGGTGCAATTACTGGAGCGCAATGCCGAACCGGGCAGCGCCACCAGTTTTGCCAACGGCGGACAATTAAGTTACCGCTACGTCGCCCCCCTTGCCGACAGCGGCGTTCCCCTGCAGGGAATGAAATGGATGGGCAAAGCCGATTCGCCGCTGAATATGCGTCTCAGGATGTCTCTCCAGCAGTGGCGCTGGCTGCTGCAGTTTCTGCGCGCCTGTAATAACCAGACCAATAAAATGAATGGCGACCATATTTTACGCCTGTCGCTGCTCAGCCGTCAGGTCATGCAGGCGTGGCGGGATGAGGATAATCTTGCCGATTTCCACTGGCGGCGCAGCGGAAAATTAATTATCCATCGTCGCGAATATGATTTTAATAAAGCAGCAAAAGGGATTGATCCTCAGTATCAGCAGGCGCTGAATGCTGAAGCCTGCCTGCAGCTGGAGCCGGCGCTCAAACATATTTGTCCTTCTCTGCAGGGCGGAATCTATTCGCCAGGCGATGAAACGGCAGATTGTCATCAGTTCTGCCTTGCCCTGCTCGACAAGCTCAATGCCAGCAGCGACTTTAGCCTGCTGACCCAGTGTGAGGTGCGGCGACTCAATAAGCGCGGGGGACGCATCAGCAGCCTAGAGACCAGTCAGGGGACCCTCACCGGCGATGAGTATGTCGTCGCCGCCGGTAACGGCAGTGGTTCTCTGCTTGGGCATCTGGGGGTTCGCGTGCCGCTGTGCACCCTGAAGGGGTACAGCCTGACCCTGCCCTATCCTGAAAAAGCAGGTATTGCCCCTGACATCAGCGTCACCGACTACGGGCACAAAATCGTTTATGCCCGCCTTGGCCAACAGCTGCGTATCGCGGCGATGGTGGACATCGGCTACGACGGCGACGAACTGCGCGAAAGCCGCATTCAGGCGCTGAAAAACATCGTCGCCCGCAGCTTTCCTGAACTGGAGGGGCTGGACGAGGCCGAAGTCTGGACCGGCATGCGCCCGTCAACGCCAGCCGGCCCGCCGATGCTGGGGCGCGCCGGCTACCCCAACCTGTGGATGAACCTCGGCCAGGGTAGCCTCGGCTTTACTCTCGCCGCCGGCAGCGCGGTGGTGCTGGGCGCGTTAATCGACAATCAGATGCCAGACATTTCTTTAGAAGGTCTCACATGGAAACAAACCGCATGACAATTATTCGTAATAATCCACAACCTCGTCTTGCCGCCAGCGTTGCGTATGGCGATCTGCTGTTCCTCTCCGGGCAGACGCCAAAAAGCAATGAAGACGATATCGTTTTACAAACCCGTGAAGTACTGGAGAAGATCGACGCGCTGCTGGCCGCGGCCGGGAGCGATAAGCAGCACATTCTCTCCGCGCAGATCTGGTTGAAAAATATCGAGCGTGACTTTGCCGCATTCAATGAGGTGTGGGTGCAATGGATGCCGGAAGGCTATAGCCCGGCGCGAGCGGCCGTGCAGGCGGAGATGGCGCGACCAGAAATCCTGGTGGAGATCATGCTCACCGCCGTCAAAGCGTAAAGATTGACAGAAAAGAAAAAGGCCGCAATGCGGCCTTTTTAATTAGTTCAGATTCATTTGTCTTTCGGCGACGCGTTTTCGACACGGCTTTTCAGCTTCTGACCGGGTCTGAAGGTCACCACGCGCCGGGCTGTAATGGGAATATCCTCCCCCGTCTTCGGGTTACGTCCCGGGCGTTGGTTTTTATCCCGCAAATCGAAGTTGCCGAACCCGGAGAGTTTGACCTGTTCTCCGTTTTCCAGAGCACGACGGATCTCTTCGAAAAACAACTCGACCAGTTCTTTGGCATCCCGCTTGCTAAGCCCAAGCTTATCAAACAGATATTCTGACATTTCAGCTTTTGTAAGCGCCATAGGTTCAATCCCTCAATGATGCCTGGAATCGCTCTTTTAATGCCTCTACACATCTGGCAACGGTAGCGGCAATCTCCTCTTCTTCGAGTGTACGGCTGGTATCCTGCAGGATCAGGCTAATCGCAAGGCTCTTATACCCTTCCGCCACACCCTTACCACGGTACACGTCAAATAAGTTTACGCCAACTACCTGATTTACGCCAACTTTCTTACATTCGGCTAAAACATCGGCGGCAGCCACGTTTTCCGCGACCAGCACCGCGATGTCGCGACGGTTCGCCGGGAAGCGGGAAATATCGCGCGCCTGAGGCACCACGCGGTCTGCGAGCTTGTTCCACTCCAGTTCGAACACCAGAGTGCGACCGTTCAGATCCAGTTTACGTTCCAGCTCAGGATGAACAACCCCAATGAAACCAATGCGTTCACCTTTAAGATAAATCGCTGCGGATTGTCCCGGATGCAGCGCGGTGGTCGCTTCAGCACGGAATTCGATATCCGCTAATTTTCCGGTTAAATCCAGAACGGCTTCCAGATCGCCTTTCAGATCATAGAAATCGACCGTCTCTTTCGCCAGTGTCCAGTGCTCTTCGTAGCGGTTGCCGCAGATCGCCCCGGCCAGCATCACATCCTGACGAATGCCCAGCGGCGCATTGGTGTCCGGCACAAAGCGCAGGCCGCTCTCAAAGATGCGCACCCGGCTCTGCTGACGGTTCTGGTTGTAGACCACGGTGCCCAGCAGGCCGGTCCACAGCGACAGGCGCATCGCCGACATTTCGCTGGAGATCGGGCTTGGCAGGATCAGCGCCTCTTCCCCGGCGTGGATCAGCTGCTGGACTTTCGGGTCGACGAAGCTGTAGGTGATCACTTCCTGATAGCCTTTGTCGTTCAGCAGCGTTTTCACGCGCTTCAGCGACAGGTCCGCTTCGCGGTGGGTTCCCATGATCAGACCCGCCTGCACCGGCTCGTCAGGAATGTTGTTGTAGCCGTAAACGCGAGCCACTTCTTCAACCAGATCTTCTTCGATCTCCATGTCGAAACGCCAGCTCGGCGCAACCGCCTGCCATTCGCCCTCGCCAACCGTCACTTCGCAGCCGAGGCGCTGCAGAATGTCGGTGACCTGCGCGTCAGCGATATGGTGGCCAATCAGGCGATCCAGCTTGCTGCGACGCAGCGTAATGGTGGCGCGTGTTGGTAGATTCTCTTTGCTGGTAACGTCAATGACCGGGCCGGCTTCACCGCCGCAGAGGTCGATCAGCAGACGGGTTGCACGCTCCAGCGCTTTATACTGCAGGGCCGGATCGACGCCGCGCTCATAGCGGTGAGAGGCATCGGTGTGCAGGCCATGACGGCGCGCGCGGCCGGTAATGGACAGCGGGCTGAAGAACGCGCATTCCAGCAGCACGTTCTGGGTTTCGTCGTTAACGCCGGAGTGTTCCCCGCCGAAGATCCCCCCCATCGCCAGCGCTTTGTTATGGTCTGCAATGACCAGCGTGTCGCTGTCGAGCTTTGCTTCAGAGCCATCGAGCAGGACCAGGGTTTCCCCTTCTTTCGCCATGCGCACCACGATCCCGCCTTCAATACGGTCGCGGTCAAAGGCGTGCATCGGCTGGCCCAGCTCAAGCAGCACATAGTTGGTCACGTCAACCACCGCGTCGATGGAGCGGATCCCGCAGCGGCGCAGCTTCTCTTTCATCCACAGCGGCGTCGGCGCTTTGACGTTGATACCTTTCACCACGCGCCCCAGATAGCGCGGGCAAGCCTGCGGCGCGTCAACCTGAATCGGCAGCACGTCGTCAATCGTCGCGGCAACCGGCGTGATTTCCGGCGCGTTCAGCGGCGCTTTGTTCAGGACAGCGACATCGCGCGCCACGCCAATGATGCCCAGGCAGTCGGCGCGGTTTGGCGTGACGCTGATTTCGATGGTGTTATCGTCAAGCTTGAGGTATTCGCGAATATCGGTGCCGATGGGCGCATCTGCCGGCAGCTCGATGATACCGCTATGGTCGTCGGAAATACCCAGCTCGGAGAAGGAGCACAGCATCCCCTCAGACGGCTCGCCGCGCAGCTTCGCGGCCTTGATTTTGAAATCGCCCGGCAGCACGGCGCCGATGGTGGCTACCGCGACCTTTAGCCCCTGACGGCAGTTTGGCGCGCCGCAGACGATGTCCAGCAGGCGTTCGCCGCCGACGTTGACTTTGGTGACGCGCAGTTTGTCGGCGTTCGGGTGCTGACCGCACTCCACCACTTCCCCGACAACGACGCCGTTGAAGCTGCCGGCGACCGGCTCAACGCCATCTACTTCGAGGCCCGCCATGGTGATCTGATCGGAAAGCGCTTCGCTGTCGATCGCCGGGTTAACCCATTCGCGTAACCACAGTTCACTGAATTTCATTGTTCTGTCCTGCCCTTATTTAAACTGTTTGAGGAAACGCAGATCGTTTTCGAAGAACGCGCGCAGATCGGTGACGCCATAGCGCAGCATGGTCAGACGCTCCATGCCCATGCCGAAGGCGAAGCCGGAGTAGACTTCCGGATCGATACCCACGTTACGCAGCACGTTCGGGTGCACCATCCCGCAGCCCAGCACTTCCAGCCATTTGCCGTTTTTACCCATCACGTCAACTTCCGCAGACGGTTCGGTGAACGGGAAGTAGGACGGACGGAAGCGGACCTGCAGATCTTCTTCAAAGAAGTTGTTCAGGAAGTCGTGCAGCGTCCCTTTCAGGTTGGTGAAGCTGATATTTTTATCAACGATCAGACCTTCCATCTGATGGAACATCGGGGTGTGGGTCTGATCGTAGTCGTTACGATAGACGCGGCCCGGCGCGATAATACGGATAGGCGGCTGCTGGTTTTCCATGGTGCGGATCTGCACGCCGGAGGTCTGCGTACGCAGCAGGCGAGTGGCATCGAACCAGAAAGTGTCGTGGTCAGCGCGCGCCGGATGGTGACCCGGAATATTCAGCGCATCGAAGTTGTGGTAATCGTCTTCGATTTCCGGGCCCGTCGCCACGGTAAAGCCGAGCTCACCGAAGAAACTTTCAATACGGTCGATAGTGCGAGTAACCGGATGCAGGCCGCCGTTTTCAATGCGGCGACCCGGCAGCGAGACGTCAATGGTCTCTGCGGCCAGACGCGCATTCAGCGCTGCGCCTTCCAGTTCAGCTTTACGCGCGTTCAGCGCCTGCTGCACCTGCTCTTTCGCCTCGTTGATGACCGCACCGGCTGCCGGACGCTCTTCCGGCGGCAGCTCACGCAGGGTGGTCATTTGCAGGGTCAGATGCCCTTTTTTACCCAGGTATTCCACGCGGACGTTGTCCAGCGCAGCAACATCTGATGCCTCGTTAATGGCTGCCTTGGCACTGGCAACCAGCTCTGCGAGATGTGACATGGTTTTCCTCATTATGTCGGTGCAGACACCGGTTATAGTGAAATTAATATTCCGAATCCATATACGAAAAAAGCCTCCACAGGGGAGGCTTTCTGGCGCTGTTTTCCGTTTCTTCTTTCACGCGCAAGCCCCCTGAGTTCAGGTGCTAAAGTAAAAAAAGAAGCGGAAAATAGCAGCATTCATGCTTGCATTACCTTGTCTGGTAAGAAACGTCAGAGCTGTATTGAAAAGCCTGCGCCGATAAAAGTCAATGTATTGATGGTGTTGAAACGAAAAGAGGGAGACAAGCTCCCTCTTTCAACTGGCTTATGCCAGAGCTGCTTTCGCTTTTTCGACCAGAGCGGTGAACGCTACTTTGTCGAATACAGCGATGTCAGCCAGGATCTTACGGTCGATTTCAACAGAGGCTTTTTTCAGGCCATTGATGAATTTGCTGTAAGAAATACCGTTCTGACGTGCTGCTGCGTTGATACGTGCAATCCACAGTTGACGGAACTGACGTTTACGTTGACGACGGTCACGGTAAGCGTACTGACCAGCTTTGATAACAGCCTGGAAGGCAACGCGGTATACGCGAGAACGCGCACCGTAGTAGCCTTTAGCTTGTTTCAAAATTTTCTTGTGACGTGCACGTGCAATTACACCACGTTTTACGCGAGCCATGTGTGCTCTCCTGTATCTATTCTAAGTTAAAAAAGTTAAACGTTAACGACTTATGCGTACGGCAGGCACGCGATAACCAGGCCCAGATCGCCTTTGGAAACCATGGCTTTCGGACGCAGGTGACGTTTACGCTTGGTAGCTTTTTTAGTCAGAATGTGACGCAGGTTAGCGTGCTTGTGCTTAAAACCACCTTTACCGGTTTTTTTGAAGCGCTTAGCAGCACCGCGTACGGTCTTAATTTTTGGCATTTTAATAACTTCCACTTCGCATTGTTAATAAACGAAACAAAGGCGAACAAAACCAGTGAGCCGAAGCCCACCGGAAATGTTTCTTGATGGCCTTACTGTTTCTTCTTAGGAGCGAGCACCATGATCATCTGGCGGCCTTCGATCTTCGTTGGGAAGGATTCGACTACTGCCAGTTCAACCAGATCGTCTTTCACGCGGTTAAGCACTTCCATACCGATCTGCTGGTGGGCCATCTCACGACCGCGGAAACGCAGCGTGATCTTGGCCTTATCGCCATCTTCGAGAAAGCGAATCAGGCTGCGGAGTTTTACCTGATAGTCACCTTCATCAGTACCAGGGCGGAATTTAATTTCCTTAACCTGGATAACTTTCTGCTTCTTCTTCTGTTCCTTAGAAGACTTACTCTTTTCATAAAGGAACTTGCCGTAGTCCATGATACGACAAACTGGCGGCTCGGCGTTAGGGCTGATTTCAACTAAATCTACTCCAGCCTCTTCAGCCTTTTCGATAGCTTCTCTCAGACTCACAATTCCCAGCTGCTCACCTTCCAGACCTGTTAAGCGAACTTCCTGGGCGCGAATCTCGCCATTAATACGATTCGGACGTGCCGTTTGAACTCGTTTTCCGCCTTTAATACCTTATTCCTCCAGTTGTTGAAGACTGCGGCTGCGAATCTCTTGTTGCAGCTTCTCGATCACTTCATTTACGTCCATGCTGCCGAGGTCTTTCCCGCGACGGGTGCGCACGGCCACTTTGCCGGCTTCGACTTCTTTGTCGCCACAGACCAACATATACGGGACACGACGTAAAGTGTGCTCGCGGATTTTAAAGCCAATCTTCTCATTTCTCAAGTCTGCTTTTACACGAATGCCCGCATTTTGTAGTTTACGCGTCAATTCGTTAACGTATTCAGCCTGAGAATCGGTGATATTCATGACCACTACCTGCACTGGTGCAATCCAGGTTGGGAAGAAGCCTGCGAACTCTTCGGTCAGGATGCCAATGAAGCGCTCCAGAGAACCGAGAATCGCACGGTGAATCATGACCGGCACCTGACGCTCGTTGTTTTCGCCCACATAGGAGGCGCTTAAACGCTGCGGCAGAGAGAAGTCCAGCTGTACGGTACCGCACTGCCATGCACGATCGAGGCAGTCATACAGGGTAAATTCAATTTTCGGGCCGTAGAACGCCCCTTCACCGAGTTGATATTCAAATGGGATGTTATTTTCTTCCAGCGCCACCGCCAGATCCGCTTCCGCGCGATCCCAGGTCTCGTCGCTACCGATACGTTTTTCCGGGCGAGTCGACAGTTTGACGACGATCTTCTCGAAGCCAAAGGTGCTATACATATCGTAGACCATACGAATACAGGCGTTCACTTCATCGCGAACCTGATCTTCAGTACAGAAGATATGCGCATCATCCTGGGTAAAGCCGCGAACGCGCATCAGACCATGCAGCGCGCCAGACGGTTCGTTACGGTGGCAGCTACCGAATTCCGCCATACGCAGCGGCAGGTCGCGGTAGGATTTCAGCCCCTGGTTGAAGATCTGCACGTGACCCGGGCAGTTCATCGGCTTGATACAGTATTCACGGTTCTCAGAAGAGGTGGTGAACATCGCATCTTTGTAGTTGTCCCAGTGGCCGGTTTTTTCCCACAGCACACGGTCCATCATGAACGGACCTTTTACTTCCTGATACTGGTACTCTTTCAGTTTAGAACGAACAAACGTTTCCAGTTCACGGAAGATGGTCCAGCCGTCATTGTGCCAGAACACCATCCCCGGCGCCTCTTCCTGCATGTGATACAGGTCGAGCTGCTTACCGATTTTACGGTGGTCACGCTTGGCGGCTTCTTCCAGACGCTGCAGGTAGGCATTCAGCGCTTTTTTATCTGCCCACGCGGTGCCGTAGATACGCTGCAACATTTTATTGTTGCTGTCGCCGCGCCAGTAGGCTCCGGCGGTTTTCATCAGCTTAAAGTGATGGCAGAAGCGCATGTTCGGTACGTGCGGACCGCGGCACATATCGATATATTCTTCATGATGATACAGGCCAGGCTTGTCATCATGGGCAATGTTTTCATCAAGAATAGAAACTTTATAGCTTTCGCCGCGTTTCACGAAGGTTTCACGCGCTTCATGCCAGCTCACTTTCTTCTTGATGACGTCGTAGTTTTTCTCGGCGAGCTCATGCATACGTTTTTCGAGCGCGTCGATATCTTCCTGGGTCAGGGTGTGGTCGAGGTCTACGTCATAGTAGAAACCATTATCGACAACCGGACCGATAGCCATTTTGGTGTTGGGCCACAGCTGCTTGATGGCATGGCCTAACAGGTGCGCGCAGGAGTGACGAATGATCTCCAGCCCTTCTTCATCTTTCGCGGTGATGATAGAGAGAGTGGAATCGGATTCGATCGGGTCACAGGCGTCTACCAGTTCACCGTTTACCCGCCCGGCAATGGTGGCTTTCGCCAGGCCTGGACCGATATCCAGCGCGACATCCATCGGACTAACTGCGTGGTCAAAATGGCGTTGGCTGCCATCAGGAAGCGTAATTACAGGCATTTTATGTCCTTATTTGCAGTGGTGCCCCGCACGAAAGAGCACATACAAAACTATATAATCATAATTATCATCAGGTTAAGGCGCAGTTCCCGCTTCACTCTGCGAAAATAGGAGCACGACCGGAACGATCGTTCCCCCCTGCACCCGCCTGCTGATAACACCGGGGAGTAGTTTACACATCATTGGTACGTGATTAAAGCCGCAACAGCATAAATGATGGCGGAATGCGGATAAAACAAGAGGGCCACGGATAAAAAGCAGAATATAAGCGATGTGGCGCAGTAATATTGGCCAATGGCGCCGGACGATATTATTCGGACATGATAAAAGAGAGGTAGAGATATTACCTGCTGAATGTATACCGCGGGCCATTAAACCGGTACCACTTAACCCGGCTTATTAGACCGCTCGCGAAACGATAGCCTGCAATATTAAGACCACTCGCCGGCCACCAGCGTATGCACATTAAAGGCGTCGTTCATGGATTTTCCGGTGGTAGGGGCGCCGGGCGCAATATTCGAACCAGCCTCAACGTCAGAGGCTTTGGCGATACCTACCTGGGTATGATCCTGATGACCCGATGGCGGAACGGGCGTGGCGGCTGATGCGCCAAAAGAAAGCACGCACAGCGCCAGGGCTGCGATGGTATATCGATTGTTTTTCATGATGTTTATTCTCTTATTACGGAAAACAGACCGGGCAATGTCGCCCTCAGGTCAGTGCTTGTTAGTATAGATCCAGATCACATATTTGTCCGTCGAATATTTAGCTATTTGTGTCAAATAGAATGAATATTTGTCAGGCGCCCGTGAATAATGGAGAAAAAATGGAGGGCTATTTCCTTTTTACAAAAAGTAAAACGAACGGCCAGAAAAAATAATATCACTAATTGCTAAAACCAAAACGAACAGGCCGGGGAAAACCCGGCCTGAAATATTACATCTTATACCCGAGGGAGAGCGAGGTCCGGCGATCGGTATGCTCCGGCGCGGACGCAGGCGGCTCAGAGTTCCAGGTCACGTTGTAGGCGACCTTCAGGGCGAAATGGGCGTTAATCGCCACGTTTAACGCGCTCTCTGAGTTGACCGTGGTGTCCTCGGCGCCGAACACCGATACCCCTTGCGAAAATTTGGCGTTATCGGTCATCTGCCAGGCCCAGGTACCCGAAGCATAACCCAGCGGCTGGGTATCAGTATCCCCGTCGGTATATTCGTCATAGCGAACGCCAGGGCCGAATTCAAACCGCAGACTGTGCACCGGCCCGTTGAGGATCTGACGACCATAGCCCGCCGTCACAACATCGCGCTGTTGATAGCCGTTGTAGCGGTCTGTTAGCCAGCTACCCTGACCAAAGACATAGTTCATATCGGTCAGGTTGTAGCGGCTACGTCCGCCGACAGCATATTTTTCTGAGGATCGCTCATCATTGGACGACGTGTTGCTGGCGTTGCCCCACAGCGACCAGGCGGTGGTATTACCATACCAGGTCAGGGTGGAATCCGCCGTCATTGAAGAGCTCTTGGTGTTGCCGGACTGCGCCAGGTAGCCTGCGTTAACCACCCCTTCGAACGGTTTTTTGGCAGCGGAAGGGTCATCCATGACGGTAAATACAGAATCATCGGCCATTGCGCCAACAGACGCCAAAAGCCCCCCCGCCAGCATAACCGCTGCGGGTACTGTCTTTAAAAGCTTCATTATAACTCTCTAAAATACATTTTTTAGGACAGTACAAATGATGAACAGGCATAATCTCGCCGGCTCATTGAATTTAGCGTCCGTACAACATAAAAGAGACCTGAGGGTCCCGGAAACTTTCGCGAGGATCGCGGAGTGCAGGTCCTAAGAAAGGTAGCAAATTATAAAAAAGCACGAATAACATAGCAATCACTTACTCTTTCGTTTTTTGAATAAGACAGCTCCGGAAACAATCTTTATTTCATAATGAAAATAGAGGCATCTTTGCAAAACTGTCAGGAACTGGACTTTCCCTCCCCGAGTCATCGTGCCATGCTTATAATAACGACAGTCGCCGTATTAAGGAGGAGAAGGAATGACCAAAATTTACACGCTCACGCTGGCCCCCTCGCTGGATAGCGCCACGCAAACCCCACAGATCTACCCGGAAGGCAAACTTCGCTGCAGCGCGCCGGTATTTGAACCTGGCGGCGGCGGAATCAACGTGGCCCGCGCCGTGACCTTTCTCGGCGGCAAAGCCACCGCCATTTTCCCGGTTGGTGGCGCTACCGGCGAGCATCTTGCCGCCCTGCTGGCCGATGAGCAGGTGCCGGTTGAGACCGTCGAAACCCGCGACTGGACGCGGCAAAACCTGCACGTCCACGTGGCCGCCAGCGGCGAACAGTATCGCTTCGTTATGCCCGGCGCGGCACTGACGGACGATGAATTCCGCCGTCTGGAAGAGAAGGTTCTGACTATCGAACCCGGCTCTCTGCTGGTGGTCAGCGGCAGCCTGCCGCCTGGTATTAGCGTCGATAATCTGATGCAGCTGGTGAAAAATGCGCAACAGCAGGGACTGCGCTGCATCATTGACAGTTCCGGCGATGCGCTGGCCGCCGCGCTGGACGTCGGCAATATTGAGCTGGTGAAACCGAACCAGAAAGAGCTTAGCGCCCTCGTGCAGCGCGATCTCAGCCAACCCGATGACGTGCGCCTTGCCGCTCAGTCGTTGATCCAGTCCGGTAAAGTGCGCCGGGTGGTGGTCTCCCTGGGTCCGCAGGGGGCATTAGGCGTGGACGCCAGCGGCAGCGTTCAGGTAGTGCCGCCACCGATGAAAAGCCAGAGCACCGTCGGGGCTGGCGACAGCATGGTGGGCGCCATGACCTTGCGTCTGGCGGAAAACGCCAGCCTTGAAGACATGGTACGCTTTGGCGTCGCCGCCGGTAGCGCCGCGACCATCAACCAGGGCACCCGCCTCTGCTCGCGGGCCAATACGCAAAAAATCTATGATTATCTCTGCGGGCGTTGATCTTCCCTGCCCCCTCCGCGCCGGCGGAGGGGAATCACAATATAAGCAGGATGGTCTATGCTGGAAAGGCCATGCATAACAACGGGGTGTAGAGATGAGTAATGAGATTACCGCCTGGGTCGTCAGCGTGACCTTCCATGAACAGGCGCTGACGGAGATCAATGAGGTCAGCAACCATTTTACCCGTGCCGGGTTTGTACTGACGCTCAATGATGAAGAGGGCACGCCCCATGAGCTGGGTACCAACACCTTCGGCCTGCTGAGCGGCCAGACGGCCGAGGTAGTTAAGGCCCTCAGCGCTGGCCTGGCGGAAGCGGCCCTTGGCCGCCCGGCGGAAATCGCTGTGGCCACATTCGCCGAGTGGTTAAAAGCTCAATAAGTGCGTTTAGCGCAACGGAAAGCGTCAGTTGTGCGTCAGTTCCAGGTTTACCCGGTAGTAATGCGCTAACCTTATGATATGGTGGAAAACATGGGGAGAGACAGCATGTGGCAAGCAATCAGTACTCTTTTACGCGATTGGCATACCGAAGACGCTGAAATCGAACTGAAAACCGAGCTGCCCGGTGGAGAGATCCATTCCGCCTGGCATTTACGCTTCGGCGGGAAAGATTACTTCGTGAAATGCGACGAACGGGAACTTCTGCCTATCTTCACCGCCGAGTCCGATCAGCTGGAGCTGCTGTCGCGAAGCAAAACCGTTCGCGTACCGCAGGTCTTTGCCGTCGGCAGCGATCGCGACTATAGCTTCGTGGTCATGGAGTACCTCCCTCCCCGTCCGCTGGATGCGCACAATGCGTTTCTGCTTGGCCAGCAGCTAGCCCACCTCCATCAGTGGAGCGATCAGCCGCAGTTCGGTCTGGATTTTGATAACGATCTTTCCACCACGCCGCAGCCCAACGCCTGGCAGCGTCGCTGGTCGGTTTTTTTTGCCGAGCAGCGTATCGGCTGGCAGCTGGAGCTCGCGGCGGAGAAGGGATTGCACTTTGGCGATATCGATACCTTAGTCGATATGGTACAGCAGCGACTGGCCAACCATCAGCCGCAGCCTTCGCTGCTGCACGGGGATCTGTGGTCCGGCAACTGCGCCTTAGGGCCGGATGGCCCCTATATATTCGATCCCGCCTGCTACTGGGGCGACCGCGAGTGCGATTTAGCCATGCTGCCGATGCATCCGGAACAGCTCCCGCAAATCTATGACGGCTATCAGTCCGTTTCGCCTCTGCCGTCGGGTTTTCTCGATCGTCAGCCGATTTATCAGCTTTATACTCTGCTGAACAGAGCGATTTTGTTTGGCGGCCAGCACCTGGTAACGGCCCAGCAGGCGCTGGATGATGTATTGATGGAGAAAATGCGTTAAACAAGCTTCACGGCGGACCTTGCCGGTCCGCCGCAGCGTTTTATCAGTTAATCTCGACGCCGTTCAGGCGGAATTTGATGGTCATCGTTACGCCGGTACCCGGTCTTCCCTGCTCATAACGCCATCTGCGCATCGCGCTTTTCACCTCGCGTTCGAACATATTCGCCGGCTGAGCAGAGAGGATCTGCAGATTATCAATGCGGCCATCAGGCGAAACGTCAAACTTCACCCGTACCGTCCCTTCAATGCGCAGCGCCTGAGCGCGCGGCGGATAGGACGGCTGAACGCGGCTGATCGCCCGCGGGCCGCTCGGAGCAGTAACGGTGGGTTTAGCCGCTGCGGTCGAGGTACTTGGCGCTGTACGCGCCGGCGCCGTATTGTTGTTTTCAAACGGCGAGGCCGGACGCGGCTCTGCTGCCGGCTTCACTTCCCGCTTCGGCTGTTCAACCTTTTTCTCCGGTTTAGGTTTGGGCTTCGGCTTAGGTTCCGGTTTATGGATCACCACCGGCGCCTCTTTCGGCGGTTCAGGCGCTACCTCTGGCTCCGGCTCAGGTTCGGGTTCAACAACGGGCTCCACGACAGGCTGCGCCCCCGGAGGCGGCTCAAGATCGGCCGGCGCCACCATTGTGATCTCTATCGGCTGCGTCGGAGAAGGCTGTTCAATAACCTGATGTACCGAGGTATAAAGCAGCCCCGCCACAACGGCACCGTGGATAGCCACGGACAGCAGCGTTGGCCACGGAAAGCGGCGAGGTAAATCAAGGGTCATTGCGCTCATAGTCGTTTCTGTTGAAAAATGATGCTCCGATTTTAAATGCAAACAGCAATCATATTCAATAAGGCGTCTTAACCTGAGTCAATTTTTGCCGCCATTTGCAGAAAAAAGCTGCGTCGGCAGTGCTTTCCACTCCAGAGCGCATCTTTGCATTGCAGTCCATCGCTGTTTAACTTAACGTAATTCGCCTGATTATTGATAAGGAGCTTTGCCGTGCTTTACGTTATCTACGCTGAAGATATCGCCGATTCTCTGGAAAAGCGGCTGTCGGTTCGCCCCGCGCATCTCGCGCGTTTACAACTCTTACACGATGAAGGCCGACTGCTTACCGCCGGGCCAATGCCGGCCGTTGACAGTAACGAACCGGGCGCAGCAGGATTCAGCGGCTCAACGGTGATTGCCGAGTTTGAATCGCTGGAAGCGGCCCAGGCCTGGGCTAATGACGATCCGTATATCGCCGCCGGGGTTTACCGCCAGGTCTCAGTTAAGCCGTATAAGAAGGTTTTTTGAAAATACCCTTTCCTTTTTCTGGCTAACCACAAAAACACCCAGGTCATCAGAATGAAGGGCGCATTTTGGTACACGACATTGAAGTGTCGCCCTTTTTAACCTCGCGAAAGCGTTGACTGTTATCCGCCTGAGAAGCCTGGAAGATGAGCACGCACTTTCTCCTGCTACCCCATCATCGACCATCGCCTCGCTTTTTTTCGACAATGGAAAATGCTGACAAAACATCGACGCCGCGCGTGATAGTGAATTACTAATACCTTGTGTAAGGCTGTTAGGGAGGATCGCGTTGTTATTTAGCGCTTGCATTTAATGTCAGCACATCCTGATATAGCCCTATAAATCTACAGTGCAATAGAAAGAAAATAATTACTGAAAGATAGTTGCTTAACGACAGATATGAAAGCCTGAAAAAAAATATTATTGGGCATCCACTGCGGATGCCGCGGAACCGAACGTAGCCCATCTTGCTATATTCAGGACCGTAGCCGCTTGAAAGCACGTGGAAATAACACCCCTGTAGACAAAGGTTTACCTGGCAGGCATAAAGGGGTATTAACTACGCTGCCAGCGTTAAGTTGCTGAGCATCATTTTTAAAGCCTATTAATTTCGTTGCGTAAACTTCACGCAGAGTGATAGTAGGGGCATCACTGCTTGATTAAAAAATTTGAAAGGGAATAACAAATGTTTTCAATAAGCCCTGTATTTTTTTGGGCTAACATTTATGTACCTGCCGATTTTGAGGATTATTGTGTGAATACCCTGAAAAAAACCGCATTGCTTTCTGTACTTGCCTTATATATTCCTGTGTCGCAAGCCGCGGCTAAGGAATACAGTCTTGATCCACAGCATACCTCGGTTGTGATCTCCTGGAACCATTTCGGCTTCTCAAACCCTACCGCCTATATCTCTGATGTTTCAGGGAAACTGGCCTTTGATAAAGAGAATCCGGAGAAATCCTCGGTGAACGTCACGCTGCCAGTGAAAACCATTGACGCTCACGTCAAGGCGTTAACGGATGAGTTTTTAGGCAAAGAGTATTTTGATGTTAAAACGTTTCCCGACGCCACTTTCCAGAGTACCAAAGTGGAAAGCAAAGGCGACAATAAATATGATGTGGAAGGTAATTTGACCATTAAAGGCATCACCAAACCGGTGGTCCTGCATGCCGTCCTGAATAAGCAGGATATGCACCCAATGGTGAAAAAAGAGGCCATTGGATTTGATGCCACCGGGGTGATAAAACGTTCAGACTTTAAGCTTGATAAATATGTGCCGGCGGTAAGTGATAACGTCACCATCACGTTATCCACGGAAGCCTATGCAAAATAAGTAAAAGCTGGCGCAACGATTGCGTTTTATTCAGGATGCTTATTGCATGGCCTCTCTGGATAATATAACAGGCTCAGATTATTCATGGTCAGGATCGGTCGGTTCATTGAGCTTCAACGCGCTGGACCGCTTAATAACCCCCTTGCCTGTCTGAGTCTGTTTTCTCATTCCCTCAGTTCCCGCCTGGTTACCGCAGCTGGCCGGTCATATCATTAAGCATTTAATAACGCCATGCCCTTCCTGAGCGGCAATAAACCCTGAGCGGCAATAAATGCTATCTGACGGTTAATTCCTGTCGCGCCGCAAACGACTTGGCTCTGGATCTTGTCGTCCGTCATTACAAGCCAGGCGTAGCATCTCTCTTTCACTGAGGCGGGAGCTCTGTTTTGTCGTCGCATCGCAGCATGAAAAACCATCATTGCCCTATGGCGATGAGCAACGGGAATTTAGCGCAGAGAGAAAAACGACAACGGCACCGCGTACGGTGCCGTTTGCCTGCTCGCTTAGCTGTCAGGGAAGATAAACAGCAGGGCATGACGCTGCCGTTTCACCAGCCCCTTCCTGATAGCGAGGATCCGCATATTGCGGCGCGATTGGGCTTCCAGCCAGCGCGCTTTACGGCGATTCACCTGTCTCAGCATGCGCCAGCGCCCTACTTCCGTTCTACTACGCTTCATTGCAACGACTCTACGAGTGAAAACAGCCCCCATTATAAACCTCTGCCAGCAACTGACTACCGCTTTCGCTGCGTTTTTATTTGCCAGAAAAATACTGATGCGTAAACTCATCACATATCGTCATTCAAAAGGATTTTACATCTATGACAACCTTTTACACGGTGGTGAACTGGCTGGTCATTCTGGGGTACTGGCTGTTGATCGCCGGTGTAACATTACGAATTCTAATGAAACGCCGCGCTGTCCCGTCCGCCATGGCATGGTTGCTGATCATTTATATCCTGCCGCTGGTGGGGATTATCGCCTATCTCTCCTTTGGCGAACTGCATCTCGGCAAGCGTCGGGCCGAGCGCGCCAGGGCGATGTGGCCCTCCACGGCCAAATGGCTAAACGACCTCAAAGCCTGCAAACATATCTTCGCGGAAGATAACAGCCCGGTGGCCGAATCCCTGTTCAAGCTGTGCGAACGGCGTCAGGGCATTGGCGGCGTAAAAGGCAACCAGCTACAGCTGCTGACGGAATCTGACGACGTGATGCAGGCCCTGATCCGCGATATTCAGCTGGCCCGTCACAACATAGAGATGGTCTTTTATATCTGGCAGCCCGGCGGCATGGCCGACAGCGTCGCTGAATCGCTGATGGCCGCCGCTCGCCGCGGAGTTCACTGTCGGCTAATGCTCGACTCCGCGGGCAGCGTGGCCTTTTTCCGCAGCCCATGGGCGGCGATGATGCGTAACGCCGGTATTGAAGTCGTCGAAGCTCTTAAGGTTAACCTGATGCGCGTGTTCCTGCGCCGGATGGACCTGCGTCAGCATCGTAAAATGGTGATGATCGATAACTATATCGCCTACACCGGCAGCATGAATATGGTCGATCCGCGCTACTTTAAACAGGACTCAGGAGTCGGACAGTGGATTGATCTGATGGCGCGAATGGAAGGCCCGGTGGCGACCTCGATGGGCATCGTCTACTCCTGCGACTGGGAAATAGAGACTGGCAAGCGCATTCTGCCGCCGCCCCCGGACGTCAATATCATGCCGTTCGAAGAGGCCAGCGGACATACTATTCACACGATCGCCTCCGGACCGGGCTTTCCGGAAGATCTTATTCATCAGGCTCTCCTCACCGCCGCCTATGCGGCGAAAGAGCATCTGATCATGACCACCCCCTACTTCGTACCCAGCGACGACCTGCTGCATGCGATCTGTACCGCCGCCCAGCGCGGCGTTGACGTGAGCATTATTTTACCGCGCAAGAACGATTCGCTGCTGGTAGGCTGGGCCAGCCGGGCCTTCTTCACCGAGCTGCTGGCGGCCGGGGTCAAAATCTATCAGTTTGAGGGCGGACTGTTGCATACCAAGAGCGTGCTGGTCGATGGCGAGCTAAGTCTGGTGGGGACCGTCAACCTGGATATGCGCAGCCTGTGGCTCAACTTCGAGATTACCCTGGTCATCGATGACGCCGGTTTTGGCAGCGATCTGGCGGCGGTTCAGGATGATTATATCTCTCGCTCGCGCCTGCTGGATGCCCGTCTCTGGTTAAAACGCCCGCTGTGGCAGCGGATCGCCGAGCGACTGTTTTACTTCTTCAGCCCGTTGCTGTAAAACGTGCCCATCAGATACCGAATGAGTAGCAATCATGGATATGGATTTAAACAACCGCCTGACCGAAGACGAAACGCTCGAGCAGGCTTACGATATCTTCCTCGAACTGGCGGCCGACAACCTCGACCCGGCGGACATCATTCTGTTTAACCTGCAGTTTGAGGAGCGCGGCGGCGCCGAACTGTTCGACCCTTCGGCAGACTGGGAAGAGCATGTGGATTACGATCTCAACCCGGATTTCTTCGCCGAAGTGGTGATTGGTCTGGCGGATACCGACGGCGGGGAAATCAATGATATCTTCGCCCGCGTTCTGCTGTGCCGCGAGAAAGATCATAAGCTGTGCCATATTCTGTGGCGTGAATAACCTTTAACATCCAGTAAAAAGCCTGCCGCGGTTCTCCCGGCAGGCTTTTTTTACGTCGCCAGCTTACTTCGGCAAGGCATGACCGCAGGCATGGCAGAAACGGGCGTTATCGTCATGGTCGCCCTGCTGACACTGCGGACACAGGCGCTGCTGTCGTCGACGATTCAGGGCGCTGGTCATATGCGTGGTGATAAGTCCGGTCGGTATGGCAATAATGGAGTAGCCGATCAGGATAAGAATGGAGGCCAGGATGCGACCCAACGGCGTGTGCGGCGTGATGTCTCCGTAGCCGACGGTGGTGATGGTCACGATGGCCCAATAGACCGAGGCGTTAAGCGTGGTGAAGCCGTATTCCGGCCCCTCAATCAGATACATTAACGAGCCGAAAATCACCATCACAATGGCGATAAACGAATAAAACAGGATCAGCTGATGGCGCGCGCTGACAATCGCTCGCCAGAATACGTTGAGCGAAGGCATAAAGCGCAGTAGTTTGAGAATACGCAGCGCGCGGATCGCCCGCATTGCCCGCCAGGCGAATACATAATTGAGGCTAATTTCCGGCCATAGCCACATCACATACAGCGGTAAAATCGTCGCCAGGTCAATCAGCCCCCAAAAGCTGAAAATATAGTGGAGCGGATTGGGCCAGGTAGCGATACGCAGCAGGTATTCCAGGGTAAAGACCGCGGTCACCAGCAGCTCCAGCCAGACGAAAATATGCCATTCATCTAATGTCAGGTGATATTGCGTGCCCAGTCCCGACTCGATAAATATCACCAGTACGCTGAGCAGGGCGAAAAGTCCGCACAGCCCTTCAAAGCGGCGGCCGGAACGTCGGTTCTGATCGAAAAGTAAATGATAAAGCCGCAGACGAGCGGCAGAAAGCATACCCACTTCGTTAACCTCGCAAAAAAAAGGGCTGACCTGCGTCAGCCCCTGAGATTATAACGGGTCTACCTTAAGGCAGGAAACCGCATGGCGGAAACTGCCTTCCAGCACCGGGCGGGTTTTGGCGCACTCCGGTCCGGCAAGCGGACAGCGGGTGCGGAATACGCAGCCTGAGGGCGGATTAATCGGCGAGGGTAATTCGCCTTCCAGCAGTTGGATAGTTTTCGTTTTCTCGAGATCAGGATCGGGGATCGGCACCGCCGACATCAGCGCTTTGGTATAGGGATGCAGCGGATTATGGTACACCTCGTCGTAGGTCCCCAGCTCCACCGCATGGCCCAGATACATTACCAGAACCCGATCGGAGATATGCTTAACCACCGCCAGATCGTGAGCGATAAATATCAGCGATAGCCCCATCTCACGCTGCAGTTGCTGCAGCAGGTTGACGACCTGCGCCTGAATCGACACGTCAAGCGCGGAGACCGGCTCATCGCAGATAATCAGCTTTGGCTCAAGGATCAGCGCCCGCGCGATGCCGATACGCTGACACTGACCGCCGGAGAACTCGTGCGGATAGCGGTTGATCAGGTTGGGCAGCAATCCAACTTTCATCATCATCGCTTTGACGCGATCGCGCACTTCCTGACGGGGCATCTTCGGATGATAGGTACGCAGCGGTTCGGCGATAATTTCTCCGATGGTCATGCGCGGGTTCAGCGAGGCCAGCGGATCCTGGAAGATCATCTGGATATCGCTGCGCACGTCGCGCCACTCTTCCTGCTTCATGCCCAGCAGATCTTTACCCAGCCAGACCACTTTGCCATCGGTCGCTTTCACCAGACCAATAATGGCGCGGGCGAAGGTCGATTTGCCGCAGCCCGACTCCCCTACCACACCGAGGGTTTCACCCTCGTAAAGGCGCAGCGTCACGCCATCCACCGCTTTCAGCGTTTTCGACGGCTGCCAGAACCACTGCTTGCCATCTTTGATATCGAAGTGCACCTTCAGGTCGGCAATTTCGAGCAGGACTTTTCGTTGTTCAGTTACGGCGTTCATAGCAGATCCCCCACCGGTTTAAAGCAGGCGCGCAGGCGGCCTGGCGCGAACGATTCCAGCGGCGGCGCGCTGCTGCACTGCTCCATGGCATGCGGGCAACGCGGCTGGAATGGACAGCCTTTCGGCAATCGCAGCAGGTTCGGTGGGTTGCCGGGAATGGTCAACAACGCATCGCCTTCCGCATCCAGACGTGGAACCACATTCAACAGCCCAATAGAGTATGGGTGCGACGGTTGATAGAAGACATCGCGCGCCTGACCGTACTCCATGGTGCGCCCGGCGTACATCACCAGCACTTTATCGCAGATACCTGCCACCACCCCAAGGTCGTGGGTGATCATGATAATGGCCGTGTTGAATTCGCGTTTAAGCTCATTCAACAGCGTCATGATCTGCGCCTGCACGGTAACGTCCAGGGCAGTGGTCGGTTCATCCGCAATCAGTAGCCGGGGCCGGCACAGCAGCGCCATGGCAATCATCACGCGCTGACGCATGCCCCCGGAGAACTCGTGCGGGAACATTTTCATGCGCTTACGCGCTTCCGGCATTTTTACCGCGTCGAGCATCTTCACCGACTCTTCAAACGCTTCGGCTTTACTCAGCCCTTTATGCAGCATCAGGACTTCCATTAACTGCTCGCCCACCCGCATATAGGGGTTAAGAGAGGTCATCGGATCCTGGAAAATCATTGAGATTTGTTCAGCGCGCAGTTTGTTCAGCTCACGCTCGGGCAAATTGAGGATTTGCCGACCGTTAAAGGTGGCGGAACCCCCGATGCGACCGTTGGCCGCCAGCAGTCCCATCAGGGCGAAGGCGGTTTGCGATTTACCGGAGCCGGATTCGCCCACAATGCCGAGCGTCTCGCCCGCCTGCAGGGTGAAGTTCAGATCATTGACGGCGGTGACGTCGCCATCCGGCGTTTTAAAGGTGACGCGAAGATCTTTCACGTCCAGCAGTAGTCCGCTGTGGCTCTGCGCTTGCGGCGCTTTTGCCGTTTCAATCATGGTCATGGCAGCGCTCCTTAGCGGTCTTTCGGGTCGAGGGCATCACGCAGACCATCGCCGATAAAGTTGAAACAGAACAGGGTCACCACCAGGAAACCCGCCGGGAACAACAGTAGCCAGGGCGAAACTTCCATTGAGTTGGCGCCATCGCTGAGCAATGCCCCCCAGCTGCTGAGCGGCTCCTGCGTCCCCAGTCCCAGGAAACTGAGGAAGGATTCGAAGAGGATCATGCTGGGGACCAGCAGCGAGGCATACACCACCACCACCCCCAGCACGTTGGGGACGATATGGCGCAGCACGATGCTCGCCGTCGAGACCCCGCCGACCTGCGCGGCTTCGATAAACTCTTTGCGCTTCAGGCTCAGCGTCTGCCCGCGCACGATACGCGCCATATCCAGCCAGGACACCATGCCGATAGCGACAAAGATCAGCAGGATATTCTGACCAAAAAAGGTCACCAGCAGGATGACGAAGAACATAAACGGGAAGGAGTTGAGGATCTCCAGCAGACGCATCATCACCGAATCCACTTTGCCGCCGAGATAACCGGAGAGCGAACCGTACAGCGTGCCGAGGATCACCGCCACCAGCGCCGCCGCCACCCCGACCATCAGCGAAATGCGCCCGCCGATCGCTACGCGCACCAGCAGATCGCGCCCGGAGGAGTCGGTTCCGAAGTAGTGGCCGGAGGCCATATCCGGAGCATTGGACATCATGCCCCAGTCGGTATCGAAGTAGGAGAACGACGATACCATCGGCGCGAAGGTAACGAACAGCGCAATAAGCACCAGCATAATCAGGCTGGTCACCGCGGCGCGGTTATGCATAAAGCGGCGACGCGCGTCCTGCCAGAGGCTACGCCCCTCCACTTCTAGCTTCTCACTGAAGTTTTCCAGCGCCTCGCTATTTTTCTTACTTAACATCATGGCGAACTCCGGCTTCAGTAGCGAATCTTCGGATCGATAACGGCGTACAGCACGTCAACGATGGCGTTGAACAGGATAGTCAGGGCGCCAACGAGGATCGTCAGGCTGAGCACCAGCGAGTAGTCGCGGTTAAGCGCCCCGTTAACGAACAGCTGGCCGATCCCCGGCAGGCCGTAAATGGTTTCAATGACCATTGAGCCGGTGATGATGCCCACGAAAGCTGGCCCCATATAGGAGAGCACCGGCAGCAGCGCCGGCTTCAGCGCATGGCGCAGAATAATGCGACGCATCGGCAGCCCCTTCGCCCGCGCGGTGCGGATAAAGTTAGAGTGCAGCACTTCAATCATTGAACCGCGAGTAATACGCGCGATGCTGGCGATATAGGCCAGGGAAAGCGCCACCATCGGCAGGATCATAAATTTCAGCGCCCCGCCGTTCCAGCCGCCGCCCGGCAGCCAGTGCAGGGTAATGGCAAAGATCATCACCAGCAGCGGTGCGACCACAAAGCTCGGAATAACCACGCCGGTCATGGCTACCCCCATCACCGCGTAGTCCCAGCGGGTATTTTGCTTCAGGGCGGCTATCACCCCGGCGGCAACGCCGATCACCACCGCCAGTAAAAAGGCGGCGAAGCCCAGTTTCGCTGAAACCGGGAAGCTGGCGGCCACCAGATCGTTGACGGAATAATCTTTGTATTTAAAAGAGGGACCAAAATCGCCATGCGCCAGCTGCTTCAGATAATTGAAGTACTGCGTCATGATGGGGTCGTTTAAATGGTATTTTGCTTCAATATTCGCCATGACTTCCGGCGGTAGCGTGCGTTCTCCGGTAAAAGGACTTCCCGGCGCCAGACGCATCATGAAGAATGAGATGGTGATAAGAATAAATAGCGTCGGAATCGCTTCCAGACAGCGACGTAAGATAAATTTTAACATTGCCCGTACCTTCTGGCGTGTGCCTTTGCACTGCTCTCAAATAAGACACGATGGAGCGAGCCGAGACCCGCCCCACGTATTGCCATTAATGTTTGATAACGTAGAGGTCTTTGGTATAGACGTTATCCATCGGGTCTTTACCGGTATAGCCACCGACCCATGGTTTCACCAGGCGGGCGTTAACGTAGTAATAGACCGGTACGATCGCGCTGTCTTTGTCCAGCTGCTGCTCTGCTTTCGCATAGGCCGCCGTGCGCTGCGCTTCATCGGATGCTTTTACGGATTCAGCCATAATCTTGTCGAACGCCGGGCTCTTATAGTGCGCGGTGTTCATTGAACTGTCAGAGAGCATGGTGTTCAGGAAAGAGGTTGGCTCGTTATAGTCGGCGCACCAGCCCGCACGCGCCACGTCATAGGTGCCCTGATGACGGGTATCGAGGAACGTTTTCCACTCCTGGTTGACCAGCTTCACGTCAATGCCCAGGTTTTTACGCCACAGCGAGGCGGCGGCAATCGCCAGCTTCTTGTGCAAATCAGAGGTGTTATACAGCAGGTTGAAGGTCAACGGTTTATCGGCGCTATAGCCGGCTTCGGCCAGCAGTTTTTTCGCTTCTTCGTTGCGTTTTTCCTGCGACCAGGTAAACCATTCCGGCTCGCTCAGCTTCGCGCCATCGGTGTAAGGCGGCGTGTAGCCGTAGGCCGGCAGATCGCCCTGTCCTTTCACCTTATTAGCAATAATATCGCGATCCAGACCCAGCTTCAGCGCGGTACGCACGCGCACGTCGGTGAACGGGGCCTTCTGGTTGTTGATTTCGTAATAATAGGTACACAGATAGGGGTCAACGTGCAGCTCGTTGGGGATCTCTTTTTTCAGCTTCTGGAAGAGTTCGATCGGCAACTGGTTATAAGTCATGTCCAGTTCACCGCTGCGGTAGCGGTTAACATAGGTCACTTCGGAAGAGGTCGGCAGCCAGGTAACGGTGTTAATGACGGTTTTAGCATTATCCCAATAGTGCGGGTTACGCTCCATCACGATCCGCTCGTTGACCACCCAGTCTTTCAGAGTATACGCGCCGTTGGTAACGATATTGCCAGGCTGCGTCCACTTTTCGCCAAATTTTTCGATGGCCGGTTTGTAGACGGGAGACATCGCCGGGTTAACCAGCAGTTTATAAAAATAGGGTACCGGTTCGCTGAGGGTGACTTCCAGCGTGTGGTCGTCAATGGCTTTTACGCCCAGCTCGCTCGGCGCTTTCTTGCCGTCAATGATTTCGTCGACGTTAACGATATGACCATATTGCGGATAGCTGGCATAAGGAGAAGCTGTTTTCGGATCCACCAGACGCTGCCAGCTGTATACGAAGTCCTGGGCGGTAACCGGCTCGCCGTTAGACCATTTTGCATCTTTACGCAGATGGAAGGTCCAGACTTTAAAATCTTTATTATCCCAGCTCTCCGCCACGCCAGGGATCGGGTGGCCATCTTTCGGCGAAGTATTCAGCAAACCTTCGAACAGGTCGCGGCTAATATTGGCCTCTGGCACCCCTTCGATTTTATTTGGGTCCAGCGATTGCGGCTCGGCGCCGCTATTACGTACCAGGGTTTGCTTCTCTGCCAGCTGCACACCAGCCGGGACATCCGCTGCCATTGCCATATTGCCGGCGATCAGTGCGGATAGCACTCCCGCGGCGATTAAACGCTTTTTAGTGATGATGGTCATTATGTTGTAACTCCAGTCATTATAATTACTGGTTTTTTAACCAGCCTGTTTTTCCCGTTTTCGGGTTCTGTCCAACGCAGGAGTTTGCGATTGGCAGATTGCTATCACCGACTTATTTATTACGACCGCTCGAACGGCAGTCTTAACGTCGATTCGTTGCCCTCGCTGGAGGGTCGTTCTGGCGAAATGAGTTAATTAAAAATAATTCTCATTTGCGTACATAATTCAGCAGACGATAACGGCGGAAAGTACCAAAAGGTAAACACCTCCGCCAATGCAATTTGCAAATATGTTACCGAATTCTCTTTTATTGCCGGTTTTGCCAGCGTGACAAGCGTTTTCCATAAAACGTCGATGTAAAAATATTATTATTTATCAGAGCATTACGATAATTTCATCAGCCGACATTCTGAGCAGCGACCACAAGATGGTTTTTTGTACAAAAATTTAACAATAGATTACTTTTTAGCACATTCATCTGCCGCCTTGTTAAAATTACTAATATCATTTCGATGATCCGACAGCAAGTACCAGAGAATGATGTGAAGAAAATAACATCACAGGAGGGGGAGGCGTGAGGAGAATGTTAAGAGAAATATTTCATATCTTAATGAAAAATATGAAATTAATAGCGATATCGCAAAATATTATCCCTACCGCCAGTTCCGCGTTGGCTAATAGGTTTTGCTAATAATCGCGCAGGCGTGAAGCGAGACTCCCCGCCTGCTGGCGACGAACTAACTCAGCAGCCCTGGGAAAAGCGCTTTAATCCCGGTCACAATAAACTCAATGCCGAGAGCCATCAGCAACAGGCCCATAATACGGGTGATGACGTTGATTCCCGTCTGCCCCAGCAAACGGACCAGCCACGGCGCCATACGGAAAATCCCCCAGCAGCAGAGGGCAAATACCGCTATCGCCAGTGAGAACCCGACCAGATGCACCCAGGAGTGGTACCGGGTCCCCCAGACGATAGTTGAACTGATTGCCCCTAGCCCGGCCATTAATGGTAGCGCGAGAGGAACGACGCCGATGCTCTCCCGGACCGCCGTCTCCGACTTTTCCTGCTTGTTCTGCTTATCTTCGCCGAGCTTACCGCTGATCATCGACATCGCGATGGTCACCACCAGGATGCCGCCGGCGATACGGAAGGAGTCAATGGAGATACCGAAAATCTGCAGAATGCCATCGCCGAGGAACAGCGACGTCAGGAGGATGATCGCCACCGACAGGTTGGCGGTGAGGTTGGTCTTATTACGCACCGCAGCCGGCTGATAGCTGGTCATACTGATGAATACCGGAATAATGCCAACCGGGTTAACCAGGGCAAATAAGCCGATGAAAAACTTGAAATATGCAGAAAAATCGAACAGTGATTGAGTCACATTGGGCTCCGCAGCATCATCAAAATTGGCGGTTGACTGTTAACAGCATAAAATAACTGCGCGAAACATACGCTTTTTACCTGCAATATTCATTATAAATATGCATAACCCGGTGATATGTATCGAATGTTAGCCATTTGTATATTTAATGCTAATCGTTTTTTTAATTTCAAAACCCTCCCATCACACTTGATCGAACCGGTCAAAAAGCAGCCAGCTGAAAGGTATCAGCAGCGACAATACTTGATCTAAATCACGTAATTTGTACTCAGAAGTGAGTAATCTTGATGACACCAACAGAGTGGAAGGCAGCAGTACCTGAAAGCGAAAGAGATAAAGCTTTTTTAGTAAATCGGTGAAACAGCGCCCTGATTTTTCTACATAAACATTTACATGCAAGCTGTTAACGGCCTGTCTATAATGTCGAATCGAGCGACTGATTTACTAAAAAAGTTTAACATTATCAGGAGAGCATTATGGCTGTTACTAATATCGCTGAACTGAACGCGCTTGTTGAGCGTGTCAAGAAAGCCCAGCGTGAATATGCCAGTTTCACTCAAGAACAAGTCGACAAAATCTTCCGCGCCGCCGCTCTGGCCGCTGCAGATACTCGAATCCCTCTCGCCAAAATGGCCGTAGCCGAATCCGGCATGGGCATCGTTGAAGACAAAGTGATCAAAAACCACTTTGCTTCCGAATACATTTACAACGCTTATAAAGACGAAAAAACCTGTGGCGTTCTGTCAGAAGACGACACCTTTGGCACCATCACTATTGCTGAGCCTATCGGCATCATCTGCGGTATCGTACCGACCACTAACCCGACTTCAACAGCCATTTTCAAATCGCTCATCAGTCTGAAAACGCGTAACGCCATCATTTTCTCTCCGCACCCGCGTGCAAAAGAAGCCACCAACAAAGCGGCTGATATCGTGCTGCAGGCTGCCATCGCGGCCGGCGCGCCGAAGGACCTGATTGGCTGGATCGATCAGCCGTCTGTAGAACTGTCTAACGCGCTGATGCATCACCCGGACATCAACCTGATCCTGGCGACCGGTGGTCCAGGCATGGTGAAAGCAGCATACAGCTCCGGTAAACCTGCTATCGGCGTCGGCGCCGGTAACACCCCGGTAGTCATTGATGAAACCGCCGACATCAAACGTGCCGTAGCGTCCGTACTAATGTCTAAAACCTTCGATAACGGCGTGATCTGTGCTTCTGAGCAGTCCGTTGTGGTGGTTGATTCAGTCTATGACGCGGTTCGC
This sequence comes from Klebsiella pneumoniae, assembly GCF_000742135.1. Taxonomy (GTDB): domain Bacteria; phylum Pseudomonadota; class Gammaproteobacteria; order Enterobacterales; family Enterobacteriaceae; genus Klebsiella; species Klebsiella pneumoniae. The sequence continues at coordinate 2,769,706 of NZ_KN046818.1, forward strand.
GAACGTTTCGCCAGCCACGGCGGCTACCTGCTGCAGGGTAAAGAGCTGAAAGCCGTTCAGGACATTATCCTGAAAAATGGCGCGCTGAACGCGGCTATCGTTGGTCAGCCAGCGGCCAAAATCGCTGAACTGGCAGGCTTCACCGTGCCGGCCACCACCAAAATTCTGATTGGTGAAGTGACCAACGTTGACGAGAGCGAGCCGTTTGCTCACGAAAAACTGTCTCCGACGCTGGCTATGTACCGTGCAAAAGATTTCGAAGACGCGGTAGCCAAAGCAGAAAAACTGGTCGCCATGGGCGGTATCGGTCACACCTCTTGCCTGTACACCGACCAGGACAACCAGCCGGCTCGCGTGGCTTACTTCGGCCAAATGATGAAAACCGCGCGTATCCTGATCAACACCCCGGCTTCTCAGGGTGGTATCGGTGACCTGTACAACTTCAAACTCGCGCCTTCCCTGACTCTGGGTTGTGGTTCCTGGGGTGGTAACTCCATCTCTGAAAACGTTGGTCCGAAACACCTGATCAACAAGAAAACCGTTGCTAAGCGAGCTGAAAACATGTTGTGGCACAAACTTCCGAAATCTATCTACTTCCGTCGTGGCTCCCTGCCAATCGCACTGGATGAAGTGATTACCGATGGTCACAAACGCGCGCTGATCGTGACTGACCGCTTCCTGTTCAACAACGGCTATGCCGATCAGATCACTTCCGTACTGAAAGCAGCGGGTGTTGAAACGGAAGTCTTCTTCGAAGTTGAAGCTGACCCGACGCTGACCATCGTACGTAAAGGTGCCGACCTGGCGAACTCCTTTAAACCAGACGTGATCATCGCCCTGGGCGGCGGTTCCCCGATGGATGCGGCGAAAATCATGTGGGTTATGTACGAACATCCGGAAACCCACTTCGAAGAACTGGCGCTGCGCTTTATGGATATCCGTAAACGTATCTACAAGTTCCCGAAAATGGGCGTCAAAGCCAAGATGGTGGCGATCACTACCACTTCCGGTACCGGTTCTGAAGTTACGCCGTTCGCCGTGGTGACCGATGACGCGACCGGTCAGAAATACCCGCTGGCAGACTATGCGCTGACCCCGGATATGGCCATTGTCGATGCCAACCTGGTGATGGATATGCCGAAATCGCTGTGTGCGTTCGGTGGTCTGGATGCGGTGACTCACGCCCTGGAAGCTTACGTTTCCGTACTGGCTTCTGAGTTCTCTGACGGCCAGGCGCTGCAGGCGCTGAAACTGCTGAAAGAGTACCTGCCGGCTTCCTATCACGAAGGTTCCAAGAACCCGGTTGCCCGTGAGCGCGTACACAGTGCCGCGACTATCGCCGGTATCGCGTTCGCTAACGCCTTCCTCGGCGTGTGTCACTCGATGGCGCACAAACTGGGTTCCCAGTTCCATATTCCGCACGGTCTGGCCAACGCCCTGCTGATCTGCAACGTTATCCGCTATAACGCGAATGACAACCCGACCAAGCAGACCGCGTTCAGCCAGTACGACCGTCCGCAGGCTCGTCGTCGTTACGCTGAAATCGCCGATCACCTGGGCCTCTCCGCACCAGGCGACCGCACCGCAGCGAAAATCGAGAAACTGCTGGCATGGCTGGAAAGCATTAAAGCTGAGCTGGGTATTCCGAAATCTATCCGCGAAGCTGGCGTTCAGGAAGCTGACTTCCTGGCCCACGTTGATAAACTGTCTGAAGATGCATTCGATGACCAGTGCACCGGCGCTAACCCGCGCTACCCGCTGATCTCCGAACTGAAACAGATCCTGCTGGATACCTACTACGGCCGCGAATTCGTCGAAGGCGAAGCCGGTGCGAAAGCCGAAGTTGCTCCGGTAAAGGCTGAGAAAAAAGCGAAAAAATCCGCTTAACCAACAGCGATAGCATCGCGACAAGCCCCGTCACCTGACGGGGCTTTTTTTATCCCCGCTATCAGCCATTCTTTATCGCCAGCTACGCCAACCTATAGCAGACATTAAAAAGGCGCCCACAGGCGCCTGTACGAGCTTCTGAGGGTATCAGCAGGGACGGTGCTGGTTTTGTACCTTGGTTAACGAACCGACGCTCAGCGCCTCTTTATAATGCTTACGGCAGACCGATACGTACCGCTCATTACCGCCGATGACGACCTGCTCACCCTCATTATAAGGACGCCCCTCCTGATCGAGGCGCAATACCATGCTGGCCTTGCGGCCGCAGAAGCAGATCGTTTTCAGCTCAACCAGCTTATCTGACCAGGCCAGTAAATACTGGCTGCCGGTAAAGAGCTCACCGCGAAAGTCCGTCCGCAACCCATAGCAAAGCACCGGAATATCCAGCGTATCGACAACTTCGGACAGCTCATGAACCTGTTCACGCGTCAGAAACTGGCTTTCATCCACCAGCACGCAGTGAATCGGCTTTAGCTGGTGCTCCGCCGCAATATCGTCAAATAACGAGGTCTGTGGATTATACAATCGGGCCGGCGAGGAGAGCCCGATACGCGAACTGACTTTTCCGGCGCCAAAGCGGTCATCAATCTCAGCGGTATAAACGACGGTACGCATCCCCCGCTCCTGGTAATTGTACGAAGATTGCAACAGAGCGGTCGACTTACCTGCATTCATTGCAGAGTAGTAGAAATAAAGTTGTGCCATCGGCTGCGTGACCCCAATCAAAGTGTTTTATCGCGGCGACGATTGTACCATATTTTATGCGCACAGCCGCGCTTTCAGCAGGGGTATTGTCGCGAAGCTGAAGGGCCTGCAAACCGAAAGGATTAAGATGATGAATTGAATTTTCAGGGCCACTATTTGTACGCCCCGTTACGCTACTGGCGCGGTAACCATTGTCTTTTCGTGCTTATAGACCGGTTGCCCATGGGCTATAAGCAGGGCTGCCGGTTGTTTTATATTAAGCCTTGTAACCAAAAATGCGCTAATACTGACGAGGGTTATTTACCCATGTAAAGGATCATTTCTCTCACTGAACCTCTCAAAAAGCATACCGTCTCAATGTTTTAGCTTGCCTTCGCCTCATCGCTATAAGCGATGAAAGATGTGAAGCGGCACGGGAATTTTAACTTAAATTAATTAATTCTCGCGACAAATAACCAGTAATTTTGAATTCCTTACATTCCCCCCTATTGCACAACGCATTTTATCGCTCTATTATTAGTTCAACAAACCACCCCACAATATAAGTTTGAGATTACTACAATGAGCGAAGCACTTAAAATTTTGAACAACATCCGTACTCTTCGTGCGCAGGCAAGAGAATGCACCCTGGAAACGCTCGAAGAAATGCTGGAAAAATTAGAAGTCGTCGTTAACGAGCGCCGTGAAGAAGAAAACGCTGCCGCGGCAGAAATTGAAGAGCGTACGCGTAAGCTGCAGCAATACCGTGAAATGCTGATTGCTGACGGTATTGATCCGAATGAACTGCTGAGCACCATGGCTGCCGTTAAAGCCGGTACCAAAACCAAGCGTGCTGCACGTCCGGCTAAATATAGCTATGTTGACGAAAATGGTGAAACCAAAACCTGGACCGGTCAGGGCCGTACCCCGGCTGTGATCAAAAAAGCAATGGATGAGCAAGGTAAATCACTGGACGATTTCCTGATCTAATCTCCGTTGATCGCTATAAAAAATCCCGCTGCGGCGGGATTTTTTTTGCCCTCAGGGCCGATATAAAAAAACCGGGAGTCCCAGATGCGCTCCCGGTTTGTACTTTCAACCGCGCGGATTACTTCGCTACCGCCGTTTCCAGCCAGGCTTTAAAATCGTCGCCCAGCGTTTTGTGACGAATACCATATTCGACAAACGCCTGCATGTAGCCAAGCTTATTACCGCAGTCATGGCTCTTGCCTTTCATATGATAAGCTTCAACCGTTTCTTTCTCGATCAGCATATCAATGGCGTCAGTCAGCTGAATTTCATCACCAGCGCCCGGAGGGGTTTTCGCCAGCAGCGGCCAGATATCGGCGCTGAGGACATAACGCCCCACCACCGCCAGGTTGGACGGCGCAACGTCAGCTTTTGGCTTCTCAACCACGCCCACCATTGGTACGCTTTCGCTCGGCTTCAGGGATTCGCCTTTGCAGTCAACCACGCCATAAGCGGTTACGTCTTCGACAGGTTCAACCATAATCTGGCTGGCGCCAGTCTCATCGAAGCGAGAGATCATCTCAGCGAGGTTATCGCGGCTCAGATCGGATTCATATTCATCCAGAATAACGTCTGGCAGAATAACCGCGACCGGCTCATCTCCCACTACCGGATGGGCGCACAGCACCGCGTGACCCAGACCTTTCGCCAGGCCCTGACGAACTTGCATAATAGTCACGTGCGGCGGGCAAATAGACTGCACTTCTTCCAGCAGCTGGCGTTTTACACGTTTTTCCAGCATCGCTTCCAGCTCAAAACTGGTATCGAAATGGTTTTCGATAGAGTTTTTCGACGAGTGCGTTACCAGAACAATTTCAGTAATTCCTGCAGCGATACATTCATTAACAACGTACTGAATTAACGGCTTATCTACCAGCGGCAGCATTTCTTTTGGAATCGCTTTGGTGGCCGGCAGCATCCTGGTGCCTAATCCCGCAACCGGGATAACCGCTTTTCTGACTTTAGAATTAAGGGCAGCCATTGAAATCTCCTGGACTGTTTGTTTTTTAAACTTCTCGTTACAAATAACGTGTCGAGTATATCAGTCAACCGCGTATTTACTGGTCTGAAAAGCTGCCGATAGCCTCGAATTAGGACTTTTACGCATAAAACTGCTCGATGTTACCACCGCTAAAGGGCAAGAGGTAATCCCGTCTGCTTAGATATAAACGCAATTGCTCATTCCGCAGACAACATTAAGCGTAAACGACCGCCAGCCCCCCAAATTTGGCACTGCCACGAGGTGCAGCGTTGGCTAATTTGGTTAAGATAAGCATCACCCAGTGTCCCCAAAGGAACGCCATTACTAATCTGAATTTGATGCTCCCCTGTATTCAGCGTGCCATTAAGTCCCGCTGACACCAGAATTAAATTTTTCAGCCCGCTGTGGTAATACCCTACTAACAGAGGGAACTGGCCCGGAAGATTTGCCTGACGCAGCAGTTGATTCACCTGTTTTAACAAACTTCCCATTTCTGGTAGCCGTTGTCCCTGGTGCGCCAGTTGCTCCTGCAGCAGACCATTAAACAACGCGCGCAGCAATAATGCTGCCAACACGCCATTATCGCCTGCGCGTGTGACATCCAGACAATAGAAAGCCAAATCATTTTCCGAAAGCGGCGCGATATCGAGTACCAGACCGGGCTTGTCTGCCGACACCAGTTGTCGATAATGAATACGGCAGTGCGACATTTCCTGTTGCACCGGCGGCTGTAATTCCTGCAATAGTCTTGAAGCGGCGATGGGATTACTGACCAGCGCATCCCAGTCCTCAAATAAACGCTCTTCCTCTTCCACGCGCGAACTGAACATCGCGGGATAGAGACAGGCGTAAACGGTCTCGCGCAGGCGATCGAAATCTTTTACTGGCTTTAACAGCACGTCCTGGACGCCAAGTCGCAACGCTTTAGCTATATCCGCCATGTTTTCGGTGGCGGAGATCATCAGGATCGGTAACTGTTCGCCGCGGTTACGCAGCGTTTCCACCAGCTCCAGACCGTTCATTCTCGGCATAGAAATGTCGCAAATCATCAGGTCCGGATGCACCTCCGTCATTTTATGCAGGGCATCCTTGCCATCTTCCGCCTGGAAGGTTGTTGCTCCCAGCGAGGTCAGCCATCCATGCAAGAGTGAGCGGAAAACGGGTTCGTCTTCAACTATCAGAATCTGTTTTCCCGCCAATGGCTGCGTCATGATATCTCCCCTGGCTGACGATAATTCAATAGTGGCACGCTATTCTCACTATCGCCTGTCAGAATTTGCTTAAGTCAGTAACTCGTACGTCAAACGGCTGTACGCACTAAGGGTAATAATTCATCCATTTTCTTTTCTACCGCCAGTTGCCCCGCGGCAATCGCCTCTCCGGCGCGATGAAAATCAAGCGTCGAAACTTGCGGACAGTATGGCTGCAACAGGATATCCGGCGGGTCACCCGCCATACGATTGCGTTTAAGACGGTTTTCCAGTACCTGGATAGATGTGGTCATGATCTCCATCGCCGTCGGCGTCACGGCCGTACGGCGGGAACTCATTCGCGTCAAGCGCGCGCGCAGACGAGTATGCCATGGCCCCTCCTTCTCTTCCGCTTCCTGCCGCGGCGTTTCAAGGGAGAACAAATCCTGCTGCATAAGATGGGCATCATGTTGCAGGTCGACGGCAATCACAATATCCGCTCCCATTGCCCGGGTGAGCGACACAGGAACCGGATTGACCACCGCGCCATCGACCAGCCAGTAACCATTATGCCTTACTGGCGACATTAACCCCGGCATACTGCAGGAGGCGCGAATGGCTAAATGTAGATCGCCTTCGGTAAACCACAGCTCCCTACCGGTGCTTAAATTGGTGGCAACAGCGGCAAACCGGCGCTCGCAGCGTTCAATCTCGGTGACGGGCATAATGCGGCGGTAATGATTGAATACCTTTTCCCCCCGCAGCAGTCCCCCCCGGCGCCAGGAGAGATCCATCAGCTTCAGGACATCCCAGTTGCTGAATGAGCAGACCCATGATTCGAGTGCCGGGAGTCGGTTACAGGCATACGCCGCCCCTACCAGCGAACCGATAGAACAACCGGCTACGATATCAATCTCAATACCGGCCCGCTGGAGGGCGTTGATGACGCCAATGTGCGACCATCCGCGAGCGGCTCCCGCACCTAGCGCCAGACCAATTTTAAGCTTTCTCATTAGTACTAATAACTATCCTTCCACTCTGAGCGTGGCAACATTGTCACGGCTCAGTTAACATAATGCCCTTTGGCGTAGAAGCGCCGTTACTCTGTCTTCCATGGAGGCAGTTTTGTCGCAATTATGCCCCTGTGGCAGCGCACTGGAGTATAGCTCATGTTGCCAGCGATATCTGTCCGGCGCTGAGCTTGCGCCGGGCCCGTCACAGCTTATGCGCTCCCGTTATAGCGCGTTCGTCATGAAAGACGCTGACTATCTAATCAAAACCTGGCACCCGTCCTGTCAGGCGCAGCAATTTCGCGCCGAACTGGAGAAAGGGTTTTCCCAGACCGAATGGCTGGGCTTAACCCTGTTCGCCAGTGATGAGGGGCGAGTTCCAAATGAAGGTTTTGTCAGCTTTGTCGCCCGCTTTAATGACAATAACCGCCCTGGCGCCATTATTGAACGTTCCAGATTCTTAAAAGAAAATGGACAGTGGTACTATATCGACGGGACACGACCGCTGATTGGCCGTAACGACCCCTGCCCCTGCGGCTCAGGTAAAAAATTTAAAAAATGCTGCGGCCAGTAACGCTGGCGCAGCGCTTGCAAACATTACAGGATTTTCCTCGCGATGCATTCATTACAACGTAAAGTACTACGCACTATTTGCCCTGATCAGAAAGGCCTCATCGCGCGTATCACCAATATCTGCTACAAGCATGAACTCAACATTGTGCAGAACAATGAGTTTGTTGACCACCGTACCGGTCGTTTCTTTATGCGCACCGAACTGGAAGGCATTTTTAACGACGCTACTCTGCTGGCCGATCTCGACAGCGCCCTGCCTGAAGGCTCCATCCGCGAACTGAATCCGGCAGGCCGTCGCCGGGTGGTGATTCTGGTGACGAAAGAGGCGCACTGTCTGGGCGATCTGCTGATGAAAGCCAACTACGGCGGGCTGGATGTCGATATTGCCGCGGTTATCGGCAACCATGACACCCTGCGCTCGTTGGTGGAGCGCTTTGGTATTCCGTTTGAGCTGGTCAGCCATGAAGGACTGAGCCGCGAAGAACATGATCAGCGAATGGGCGATGCTATCGCCGCCCACGAACCGGATTACGTGGTGCTGGCCAAGTATATGCGCGTCCTGACGCCAGAATTTGTCGCCCGCTTCCCGAACAAAATCATCAATATCCACCATTCGTTTTTGCCGGCGTTTATCGGCGCCCGTCCCTATCATCAGGCCTATGAGCGCGGCGTGAAAATCATTGGCGCTACCGCCCACTACGTGAATGACAATCTGGATGAAGGCCCGATCATCATGCAGGACGTGATTCACGTCGATCATACTTATACCGCAGAAGATATGATGCGCGCTGGGCGCGATGTTGAAAAAAACGTCTTGAGCCGGGCGCTGTATCAGGTACTGGCGCAGCGCGTCTTCGTTTACGGTAACCGGACGATTATTCTTTAATCGACTGAGAAATGAATTGGTTAGCTTTACGGCGTTACGTGTAAAAATCAGGCAACCAGTTTATTTTTGTCAAACGAATGCTTTACAGGGACGCATCATTTGGTATGATGCGCCCCGCTTCCCGAGAAGGAAGCAGGCCAGTACCAAGCATTACCCCGTGGTGGGGTTCCCGAGCGGCCAAAGGGAGCAGACTGTAAATCTGCCGTCATCGACTTCGAAGGTTCGAATCCTTCCCCCACCACCATTATTCACTACAGTGATATGGTTTCCCCGACAAGCGTAAACGATGTTTGCACTTAGCGGGAAGGGTAAGAACCTTCGACTAAGGTTCGACTCGAGCGCCAGCGAGAGAACGTTGCCGCAGGCAACGGCCCGAAGGGCGAGGAGCGATAGCGACGAGTTATCCTTCCCCCACCACTGTTGCACTCTCAGCCACCTGTTCTGCTGTCTCATCGCTCGCGCTTCGCTTAGCGAGGCTACAAGTGGTGCCGTCTGCTAGCCCGGACAGGTGCGCAGCACCGCCTCCGGAAAAACTCACAGCGGTGGCAACCGCCTTTTTACCGGCGAGCTTTTCACCACCGAGGTGTTACACTGCGCATACTCCGCCAGACCATCCAGCAGGGTATCCAGCTGGGCAATATCGCGCACCACGAGACGCATCACAAAACAATCTTCACCGGTCACCTTGTCACTTTCAATACATTCCGGCATCGCCTGGATATATTTATCCACCTTCTGCAGCAGCCCAGGCAGCGGACGGACCCGCACCAGCGCCTGCAGGCTATAGCCCAGCGCGGCGAGATTTACCCTCGTCCCATAGCCCTGAATAACGCCCCGCTCCTCCAGGCGCTTCACCCGCTCGGCGGTGCTCGGCGAGGTCAGCCCCACTCGCGCGCTCAGGACCTTGAGCGAAACTCTGGCATCCTGAGTCAGGCAGGTGAGGATCGCCCGGTCAATTTCATCAAGTACGTCATTCATATATTTCACCTAATTATAAAAGGCATTTCCCCCCTTCTACCTTAATTCAGCCATATCACCCTGTCAGGGTTTTTCGCACAATAACTAAAAAATGGTGGAGGTGAAAAATGCAACTTACCCGCGGCGTCTGGCAGATGAGCCTGGCAATGATAATCTCCGGCTCGATCGGCGCGTTCGTGCTGCTCTCTGGTTTGCCGGTGACTGATGTGGTGTTCTGGCGCTGCCTGATTGGCGCGCTAACCCTGCTGGTGTTTATCGTGTTAAGCCGCCAGCCCTTCAGCCGGCTAACGCGTTTCACTCTCGCTCTGGCGGTGATTGGCGGCGCGGCGCTGGTCGTCAACTGGCTGCTGCTGTTTGCCGCCTATTCACGGATCTCAATCGGTATGGCCACCGTGGTCTATAACACCCAGCCGTTTATGCTGGTACTGATGGGGATGGTGCTGGGGGAACGGGTCAGCGCCGTGAAATGGGGATGGTTACTGCTGGCCTTTGGCGGCGTAGTGATCCTGTTGTCGAGCGAGCTGACGCCTGCACACGAAGAGGGGCTTACCACCGGCGTGTTGCTGGCGCTGGGCGCGGCATTCTTCTATGCCCTGACCGCCATCATCGCGCGCAAACTGCATCCGCTCCCCGCGCAACATATCGCCTTCATTCAGGTTCTCGTCGGCGTCGTGATGCTGCTGCCGCTGGTGCATGCCCCCGAATTGACGGCCAGCTTCCCCTGGCGCTATCTGCTGATCCTCGGCATCGTCCATACCGGGATCATGTATCAGCTTTTATATAGCGCGATACAGAAACTGCCGACGCCCGTTACCGGTTCGCTCTCCTTTATTTATCCGCTGGTGGCGATGGTGGTTGACTATCTGGTCTTCCACCATGCGTTATCCGCGGTGCAATTGCTCGGTGGGATGCTTATTCTGTTTGCCGCCGCAGGGAATAATCTCGGCTGGGGCGAAAAAAAACCCCGCCGCGGCGGGGTCAGTGAGCAGTCGCGGGCCAGTTAGCGACGGGCGCGGACAATCTGGTATTTGCGCGTCAGGTATTCGACCGGCGCGCTCCAGATATGAACCAGACGGGAGAACGGGAACAGCAGGAACAGGGTCATGCCCAGCACCAGGTGAACGCGGAAAATAAACGCCACGCCATCCAGATGCTGTGACGCGCCGCCGTGGAACGTCACCACCGACTGCGCCCAGCCGACCAGTTTCATCATTTCACTGCCGTCCATATGCTGAGCGGAGAACGGGATCGTCAGCAGGCCGAGCGCACACTGCACCATCAGCAACGAGAGGATCAGAATATCCGCTCCGGTGGTGGTGGCGCGAACGCGCGGGCTGAGCAGACGACGCTTGAGCAGCAGTAACCCGCCCACCAGGGTCATCACGCCGCAGGCGCCGCCGGCGATCATCGCCATCTTCTGCTTGACGTCGATCGGCAGGAAGGACTCATACATCCAGTGCGGGGTCAGCATGCCGAGGAAGTGGCCGGCGAAAATACCCAGGATGCCGATATGGAACAGGTTCGACGCCAGGTTCATCCCCTTACGGTCCAGCATCTGGCTGGAGGCGGCGCGCCAGGTGTACTGGCCATAGTCATAGCGCAACCAGCTGCCAATCAGGAACACCGAACCCGCAATGTACGGATAAATGTCAAAGAAGAACATATTCAGGAAGTGCATTATTGCTGTCCTCCGTTAGAGATATTCAGATATTGCGGGGCCACGGCTCCGGCAAAACGACGCTGGTGAGCGGAAATTTCCGACTCGCCGCAGCCCTGGTCGGCAAAGAATTTGACCTGTTCTTCTTCCCAGACGGCGTCCAGCGCCTGCGGCGTATCGTCGCGCGCTTCGTCGGCAATCTTCTCCGCCACCTTCTGGCTGTCGACCTGAGTATTGGCCAGCTTCAGCAATAGCTCGAACAGCACCGCATAGCGACTTTCGCGCTGCTGCAGGCGCGCGCTGAGCAGACCGAGGATCGGCGCGACGTCCCGCAGGCCGCCAAGCGCTTCCTCTTCCGGCAGCTGCGCCAGATACTCCAGATATAGCGGCAGATGATCCGGCAGCTCATGGCTATCCAGCAGCAGACCGTGGCGCTCGTACTGCGCCATCAGGTCGACCATCGCCTGCCCGCGATCGCGGGATTCGCCGTGGACATGTTCAAACAGCAGCAGCGAGGTGGCCCGGCCGCGGTCAAACAGTTCGCTATAGGCCGCCTGGGCGTCCAGCGGATCCTGAGCCACTAAATCGCGCAGGAAAACGCCCAGCGCGTGGGCATCCTCTTTGCTGAGTTTCTCTGATGACGCGAGCGCCTCGAACATCTCCTGCTGATGCTGCCATAAGGCAGCGTCAGGATATTCGAGCAGACGCGATACAATCACGAGTTCAATCATGCGTGCGGCTCCGTTTTGCTGGTCACGTCGATGGCGTCGATGCGACGGCTGTTGAACAGGTTGAACTGACTGTCAGAGCCGTGGCAGCCATCGCCAAAGCTAAAGCCGCAGCCGTTTTTCTCCGGAAACGCTTCTCGCGCCTGTTCACGATGGCTGCTCGGCACCACGAAACGATCTTCGTAGTTGGCGATCGCCAGATAGCGATACATTTCCTGGGCCTGCGCTTCGCTCAGCCCCACCTCTTCCAGCGCGCGGGTATCAACGACGCCGTCAACGGTTTCCGCACGCTTATAGTGGCGCATCGCCAGCATTCGTTTCAGCGCCAGCAGTACCGGCTGGGTATCGCCCGCGGTCAGCAGGTTCGCCAGATATTGCACCGGAATACGCAGGCTTTCCACGTCCGGCAGGATCCCGTTGCTACCCAGTTTACCCGCATCGGCGGCGGACTGAATCGGCGACAGCGGCGGCACGTACCAGACCATTGGCAAGGTGCGATATTCCGGGTGCAGCGGCAGGGCCAGCTTCCAGTCCATCGCCATTTTGTAAACCGGCGACTGCTGCGCAGCTTCAATGACCCCCTGCGGTACGCCATCTTTCAGCGCCTGCTCGATCACTTTCGGATCGTTGGGATCGAGGAACACGTCCAGCTGACGCTGATACAGATCTTTCTCGTTCTCGGTGCTGGCGGCGTTTTCAATCGCGTCCGCGTCGTATAGCAGGACGCCGAGATAACGGATACGGCCCACGCAGGTTTCGGAGCACACCGTCGGCATCCCGGATTCAATACGCGGGTAGCAGAAGATGCATTTCTCGGATTTCCCGCTCTTCCAGTTGAAATAGATCTTCTTGTACGGACAGCCGGTGATACACATCCGCCAGCCGCGGCACTTGTCCTGGTCGATCAGTACGATGCCGTCTTCTTCACGCTTATAGATGGCGCCGCTCGGGCAGGTCGCGACGCAGGCCGGGTTCAGGCAGTGCTCGCACAGGCGCGGCAGATACATCATGAAGGTGTTTTCGAACTGGCCGTACATCGCCTTCTGCATGTTGTCGAAGTTCTGATCTTTGGCGCGTTTTTCAAACTCGCCGCCGAGGATTTCTTCCCAGTTCGGACCGCTGGTGATCTTGTCCATCCGCTGGCCGGTGATCAGGGAGCGCGGACGGGCGATCGGCTGATGTTTGCTCTCCGGCGCGTTATGCAGATTCTGGTAGTCATAATCAAACGGCTCGTAGTAATCATCGATGCCCGGCAGATGCGGGTTGGCGAAGATTTTTCCCAACAGCATCGCGCGATTGCCCATGCGCGGCTGCAGTTTACCGTTGATTTTGCGGATCCAGCCGCCCTTCCATTTTTCCTGGTTTTCCCAGTCGTTCGGGAAACCGACGCCCGGCTTACTTTCCACGTTGTTGAACCAGGCGTATTCCATCCCTTCACGGCTGGTCCAGACGTTTTTACAGGTCACCGAGCAGGTGTGGCAGCCGATGCACTTATCGAGATTCAGCACCATGCCGACTTGTGAACGAATTTTCATTTTACGCTCTCCTGTACCTGGTCGTTGCCTTCGCCGTCTAACCAGTTAATGTTCTTCATCTTACGTACCACCACAAACTCATCGCGGTTGGAGCCGACGGTGCCGTAGTAGTTAAAGCCATAGGCCAGGTGGCCGTAGCCGCCGATCATATGGGTCGGTTTCGGCGTAATACGGGTGACGGAGTTATGGATCCCCCCGCGCTGACCGGTGATTTCAGAGCCCGGCAGGTTCACGATACGTTCCTGCGCGTGATACATCATGGTCATCCCGGCTGGAACGCGCTGACTCACCACCGCACGCGCCGTCAGGGCGCCGTTGGCGTTGAACACTTCGATCCAGTCGTTATCTTCGATACCCAGATCTTTCGCATCCGCTTCGCTCATCCAGACAATAGGCCCACCGCGCGACAGGGTCAGCATCAGCAGGTTATCGCTGTAGGTCGAGTGGATACCCCATTTCTGGTGCGGGGTCAGGAAGTTCAGCGCCTTTTCCGGGTTGCCGTTGGACTTCTCGCCCATCACCGCTTTCACCGAACGGGTGTCGATCGGCGGCCGATAGACCAGCAGGCTTTCGCCGAAGTCGCGCATCCACTGGTGATCCTGATACAGCGACTGACGTCCGGTCAGCGTGCGCCACGGGATCAGCTCGTGAACGTTGGTGTAACCGGCGTTATAGGAGACATGCTCATCTTCCAGGCCAGACCAGGTCGGGCTGGAGATAATCTTCCGCGGCTGCGCCTGAATATCGCGGAAGCGGATCTTCTCGCCTTCTTTGTTCAGCGCGAGGTGCGTATGCTCGCGACCGGTGATCTCGCTCAGCGCTTGCCACGCTTTCACCGCCACCTGACCGTTGGTTTCCGGGGCCAGGGTGAGGATCATTTCCGCGGCGTCGATGGCCGTTTCCAGCTTCGGCTGGCCTTTCGCCGGGCCTTCCGCCTTGGTGTAGTTGAGCTTACGCAGCAGATCCATCTCGCTCTGGGTGTTCCAGGCGATGCCTTTCCCGCCGTTGCCGATGGTTTCCAGCAGCGGGCCGATCGAGGTGAAACGTTCGTAAGTCGCCGGGTAATCACGCTCAACCGGAATAATATGCGGCGCGGTTTTCCCGGGGATGAGATCGCATTCGCCTTTTTTCCAGTCTTTGACATCCAGCGGCTGCGCCATTTCCGCGGCGGAGTCGTGCTGGATCGGCAGGGTCACCACGTCGGTTTCTTTGCCAAGGTGGCCCACGCACACTTCAGAGAATTTCTTCGCGATACCTTTATAGATATCCCAGTCGCTCTTCGATTCCCAGGCTGGATCAACGGCGGCCGACAGCGGGTGAATAAACGGATGCATATCCGAGGTATTCATGTCGTCTTTTTCGTACCAGGTGGCGGTCGGCAGCACGATGTCGGAGTAGAGACAGGTGCTCGACAGACGGAAATCGAGGGTCACCACCAGATCCAGTTTGCCGTCGAGGCCGTTATCCCGCCATTCGACTTCTTCCGGCTTCACGCCGCCCTGCTTGCCCAGGTCTTTGCCCTGAATGCCGTTCTCGGTACCCAGCAGGTACTTGAGCATGTATTCATGGCCTTTACCGGAGGAGCCCAGCAGGTTGGAACGCCAGATAAACAGGTTACGCGGGTGGTTTTTGCCATTTTCCGGCTGCTCGGCCGCAAAGCGAATCGAGCCCTCTTTCAGCGACTTCACGGTGTAATCCACCGGGGTCATGCCGGCTTTCTTCGCTTCGTCAGCGATACGCAGCGGGTTGACGCCAAGCTGCGGCGCCGACGGCAGCCAGCCCATCCGCTCTGCGCGCACGTTAAAGTCGATCAGGTGGCCGCTGTAACGGGATTTATCCGCCATCGGCGACAGCAGTTCCTGCGCGGTCACCGTTTCATAGCGCCACTGGCTGGAGTGGTTATAGAAGTACGAGGTACTATTCATGTGACGTGCCGGACGCTGCCAGTCAAGGGCGAACGCCAGCGGCTGCCAGCCGGTCTGCGGACGCAGTTTTTCCTGGCCCACATAGTGCGCCCAACCGCCGCCGCTCTGACCGACGCAGCCGCAGAAGATCAGCATATTGATCAGGCCGCGGTAGTTCATGTCGAGGTGGAACCAGTGGTTGAGGCCCGCCCCGACGATAATCATCGAACGACCGTGAGTTTTATCGGCGTTATCGGCAAATTCACGGGCGGTACGGATGATATGCGCACGGGAGACGCCGGTGATCTTCTCCGCCCACGCCGGGGTGTAGGCTTTCACTTCATCGTAGCCGGCGGCGCAGTTGTCATCGTTCAGACCGCGCTCCAGGCCGTAGTTAGCCATGGTCAGGTCATACACGGTGGTGACCAGGGCGGTAGAGCCGTCGGCCAGCTGCAGGCGTTTGGCCGGCAGTTTGTGCAGCAGAATGTTTTCCAGATCGACTTTGTTGAAGTGCTCAGAACCTTCGCCGCCGAAGTACGGGAAGCCGACGTTCGCCACTTCATCATGGCTGCCCAGCAGGCTCAGACGTAGCTCAATCTCTTCGCCAGTTTTACCGTCGCGCTGTTCGAGGTTCCATTTGCCTTTGTCGCCCCAGCGGAATCCGAGGGAACCGTTCGGTACGGTCATGTCGCCCTTCTCGTCAAAGGCGACGGTTTTCCATTCCGGATTGTTCTCCTGACCAAGGGAATCCACGAGGTCGGATGCGCGCAGCGTACGGCCGGCGGCATAATAACCGTCGCGCTCCTCAAGCATCACCAGCATCGGCATGTCGGTATAGCGGCGCACATAGTCGGTGAAATACTGGCTCGGCTTATCGAGGTGGAATTCACGCAGCATCACATGGCCCATCGCCAGCGCCATCGCGGCATCGGTACCCTGCTTCGGCGCCAGCCACAGATCGCAGAGTTTGGCGATTTCGGCGTAGTCCGGAGTGATGGCTACGGTTTTGGTCCCTTTATAGCGGACTTCGGTAAAGAAGTGCGCATCCGGGGTGCGGGTCTGCGGCACGTTTGAGCCCCAGGCGATGATATAGCTGGAGTTATACCAGTCGGCGGATTCCGGCACATCGGTCTGCTCGCCCCAGGTCATCGGCGAAGCCGGCGGCAGGTCGCAGTACCAGTCGTAGAAGCTCAGGCAGGTGCCGCCGATCAGCGACAGATAACGGGCGCCGGACGCGTAGGAGACCATCGACATCGCCGGGATCGGCGAGAAGCCAGCCACGCGGTCCGGACCGTAGGTTTTGACGGTATAAACGTTGGAGGCGGCAATCAGCTCATTCACTTCCTGCCAGGAGGAACGTACAAAACCGCCGCGACCGCGGGCCTGTTTGAAGCTTTTAGCTTTGTCGGCGTCTTCGATAATCGACGCCCATGCCTCAACCGGATCGCTATGCTGAACTTTCGCTTCCCGCCACATCTTCATCAGGCGTTTACGCATCAGCGGGTATTTCAGGCGGTTAGCGCTGTACAGGTACCAGGAGTAGCTGGCGCCGCGCGGGCAACCGCGTGGTTCGTGGTTCGGCAGGTCCGGGCGGGTGCGCGGGTAGTCAGTCTGCTGCGTTTCCCAGGTCACCAGACCGTTTTTGACATAAATCTTCCAGCTGCATGAGCCGGTGCAGTTGACACCGTGAGTGGAACGCACAATTTTGTCATGCTGCCAACGTTGACGGTATCCATCCTCCCAGTCCCGGTTGGTGTTTAGAAGCTGGCCGTGCCCATCGGCAAAGGTTTCACCCTTCTGTTTGAAGTAGCGAAACCGGTCCAGGAATTTACTCATCGGGTTTCTCCTGATATGGAGCCTGACGGCTCTCTGATAAATCGACATTGCTGGATTTGCAGCGAAGGTAACGCTATGAAAGAGGGCGAGAATTGATAGCGATCAATCCGAACTGGCTTGTTACTGCGCAGCAAAACCTCGATTACCACCAAGGTGGTATAAGATGTTATTTTTTAACTTGTTGTTTTTTAATGATTTTCACCTCAAAAAGCAGCGCCTCACCGGGATTTGTTAACAACGGAGGTATTAAGGGGTAGAGCCATTTCACTGGCAAGCCCACCTGTTCTGGCCCAGCGGTCGATGCGGACAATATTATCCCATAGTATGTTGTAACTAATTAAGCGGTGAAAAAAGGCGCCTCCGTGGGGAGCGCGCCTTTTTATACGCCAACGTTACCGCGGCCGATTACTGACGCTTACGACCGTATACCGCCCAGGTGATCACCACGCAGGCAATATAGAACACGAGGAACATTTTCATCGCCCCGGCCGGCGAGCCGGTCAGATCCAGCGAGATACCGAACGCTTTCGGAATAAAGAAGCCGCCGATAGCGCCAATGGCGGAGATAAAGCCCAGCGCCGCCGCGGTATCGGTCGCCGCCTCGCGCATCGCCTGCGCTTCGCTGCCGCCCTGGGCCTTCACGCGGTCCATAGTCAGCTTACGGAAGATCACGGAGATCATCTGGAAGGTGGAGGCGCTCCCCAGCCCGGCGGTCAGGAACAGCACCATAAACACCGCGAAGAAGGCGATAAAGTTACCGCCCTGGCCGTTGGTCGGCAGGGTCAGGAACAGCAGCGCGCAGAAGACAGCCATCACCACAAAGTTGACCAGCGTTACGCGGGTCCCACCGAGGCGGTCGGAGATCGCCCCGCCCATCGAACGCGCCAGCGCGCCAATGAACGGGCCGAAGAAGGCGTAATGCAGGATCTGCACATCCGGGAACTGAGTTTTTGACAGCATCGCGAACCCGGCGGAAAAGCCGATAAAGGAGCCGAAGGTCGCGAGATAGAGCAGCGCCATAATCCACAGATGCAGGCGCTTAAGTACCGGCAACTGCTCGCTCAGCGACGCTTTCGAAGCCGACAGGTCGTTCATAAAGAACCACGCCGCCAGAGTGAAAATAATCAGGAAAGGTACCCAGATCCACGCGGCGTTTTCCAGATACAGCATCGAGCCGTCTGGTTGCTCGCTACCGTTACCGCCAAAAACGGCAAAGATAGAGATCGAGACCACCAGCGGCGCGACCAGCTGCATCACGCTGACGCCCATATTGCCGAGGCCGCCGTTAACGCCGAGCGCCCCGCCCTGCTTCGCTTTCGGGAAGAAGAAGCTGATGTTGGCCATACTGGAGGCAAAGTTGGCTCCGGCGAAGCCGCACAGCAGAGAGATAATCACGAAGATGCTAAACGGCGTAGAGGTATCCTGGACCGCGAAGCCCAGCCAGACGCACGGCACAATCATGATCCCGGTGCTGAACGCCGTCCAGCGACGGCCGCCGAACAGCGGCACCATAAAGGCGTAAGGCACGCGTAATAAGGCGCCTGACAGCGCCGGCAGCGCGGTCAGCATAAACAGCTGATCGGTTGTAAACTGAAAGCCTACTTTGTTGAGGTTAACGGCAACCGCGCTGAACAACATCCAAACGCAAAACGCCAGTAACAGACAGGGAACGGAGATCCATAAATTGCGGCTTGCCACACGATGGCCGCGCTGTTGCCAGAATTCAGGATCTTCAGGCCGCCAGTCGGTTATGACCGAGCGGTTAGCCTTCTCCGGGAGGGAAGATTGACTCATAGATACCTCTGATTATTCATATTTCCTGCCGCTACCTTAGGGGTTACCCGGGGCGGTAAGTTGATATAAATCAAAGGAAAAGCGCGAGCTAATTTGTGCAAAAATAAACCATGCCTCCAAGTGAGTAGAGAATGGCGGGGAAAAAAGTGTGGTTTTTCACGCTGCTGCCGGGTTGCGTATAATCCCCCCCCTAACATCGCCTACCACCGACAATTAAGGAGTAACTCTTTGGGGGTATGGGTATACTCCAGGGGATAGTCGAGAATAAGCGCCACTCCCGGAGACATGACCGGTCAGGAGCCACGCATTCCATGTTAAAACGTCTTTTTACCCCGCTGACGCTGGTCAATCAACTGGCGTTAATCGTGCTGCTCGCCACGATTATTGGCGTCGCCGGCATGGCGATCTCCGCGCGCCTAGTGAACGGCGTGCAGGGCAGCGCGCACGCCATTAACAAGGCCGGTTCATTGCGTATGCAAAGCTACCGGCTGCTGGCGGCGATCCCGCTGAATGAAAACGATCAAAAACTGGTGGCGGACATGACCGCCACCGTCTTCAGCCCGGAGCTGCAAAATTCCGCCCGCCGCGACGGCCAGGAAATCCAGCTTAAAGCCCTGCAGCAGTACTGGCAGCTGGCGCTAGCCCCCGGGATGCAGCGCGCAGTCAATCAGGCGGAAGTGGCCCAAGATGTCGCCGACTTTGTCGATCGTATCGACCAGTTGGTCACCGCATTCGACCACACCACCGAGCAGCGTATCGAACGGGTGGTCTGGATCCATCGCATCCTCGCCATTGGTATGGCGCTGCTGCTGATCTTCACTATCATCTGGCTACGCGCCCGCCTGCTGCGGCCGTGGAAACAGCTGCTGAGCATGGCGCGCGCGGTGAGTCAGCGTGATTTCACCCAGCGGGCGCACATCAGCGGCCGCAACGAAATGGCGACCCTGGGCATGGCGCTGAATAACATGTCGGAAGAGCTGGCGGAAAGCTATGCCGTGCTCGAACGGCGGGTGCAGGAGAAGACTGCCGGACTGGAGCAGAAGAACGAGATCCTCGCTTTCTTATGGCAGGCCAACCGCCGGCTGCACTCCAGCGCCCCGCTCTGCGAACGTATTTCGCCGGTACTGAATGGCCTGCAGGGTCTGACGCTGCTGCGCGATATCGAGGTACGGGTTTACGACCTGGAAGACGAAGATAATCACCAGGAGTTTACCTGCCACTCGGATGATGACTGTGATGATAAAGGCTGCTACCTCTGTCCACGCAATCTGCCGCCGCTGCCGGATGGCGGAACAACGCTGAAGTGGCGGCTGTCAGATGCGCATAGTCAGTACGGCATCCTGCTGGCGACGCTGCCGGTTGGCCGCCATCTCAGCCACGATCAGCAGCAGCTGGTGGATACCCTGGTGGAACAGCTGACCAGCACCCTGGCGCTGGACCGCCATCAGGAGAAGCAGCAGCAGCTGATCGTCATGGAAGAACGGGCCACTATCGCCCGCGAGCTGCACGACTCCATCGCCCAGTCGCTATCCTGTATGAAGATGCAGGTTAGCTGTCTGCAGATGCAAGGCGACGCCTTGCCGACGGAAAGCCGCCAGCTGCTGGGGCAGATCCGTAACGAACTGAATACCTCGTGGGCCCAGCTGCGGGAGCTGTTAACCACCTTCCGCCTGCAGTTGACCGAGCCGGGGCTGCGCCCGGCGCTGGAGTCCAGTTGTCAGGAGTACAGCGCCCACTTCGGCTTTACGGTGCAGCTTGATTACCAGCTCCCGCCGCGCTTTGTGCCCTCGCATCAGGCGATCCACCTGCTGCAGATCGCTCGCGAAGCGTTGAGCAACGCTCTGAAGCATGCCAGCGCAACCGAGGTAACCGTGACGGTGTCACAACGCGATAATCAGGTTCGTCTGGTGGTAGCGGATAACGGCCGCGGCGTACCGGACCACACCGAACGGAGTAACCATTACGGTTTAATTATTATGCGGGATCGCGCCCAGAGCTTGCGCGGTGACTGTCAGGTACGACGCCGGGAAACCGGTGGAACCGAAGTGATCGTCACGTTTATCCCGGAAAAAACGTTTTCCATCCAATAAGGAGACCCTCATGAGTCAACAGGAACGGGCAACTATCCTTCTCATTGACGACCATCCGATGCTGCGCACCGGCGTGAAACAGTTGATCAGCATGGCGCCGGACATCCAGGTGATTGGCGAGGCCAGCAATGGCGCGCAAGGTATCGAGCTGGCCGAGTCGCTGGATCCTGACCTGATCCTGCTGGACCTTAATATGCCGGGCATGAACGGTCTGGAGACGCTGGATAAGCTGCGTGAGAAATCCCTTTCTGGCCGGGTAGTGGTCTTCAGCGTCTCCAACCATGAAGAGGACGTTGTCACCGCCCTGAAGCGCGGCGCCGATGGCTATTTGTTGAAGGACATGGAACCGGAAGATCTGCTGAAAGCGCTGCAGCAGGCGGCCGCCGGAGAGATGGTATTAAGCGAAGCATTAACGCCGGTGCTGGCCGCCAGCCTGCGCGCCAACCGCGCCACCTCCGATCGGGACATCAGCCAGCTGACCCCGCGCGAGCGCGACATTCTCAAGCTGATAGCTCAGGGACTGCCGAACAAAATGATCGCCCGTCGCCTGGATATCACCGAAAGCACCGTCAAAGTACACGTGAAGCACATGCTGAAGAAAATGAAGCTCAAATCCCGCGTGGAAGCGGCGGTATGGGTCCACCAGGAGCGAATCTTCTAAGGCGAGTCCGTCCAGGAGACGCCTGGCGTGGTAAACTTGACCAGCGGCTCGGTCAGCGCCAGGGCGATTTCATTGGAGGAGACGCGCTGCCCCTGTTTATCCTCCACCACCACCGACAGGCGCCAGCGGTTCGCGGCGCCCGGTTCACTGTTCCACACCGGCATAATGATGCTCCAGCCATCGGGGCTGCTGGCATCTACCGGCGGCGTCAGGCTGAGGGCCTGGGTGTCTCCCTGCCAGTGCAGCGCCTTGATGCCATGCAGACTATGGATCTGCAGCTTCAACTGCACCGTCTCCCCGGACTGCAGATCCCAGGGCGGCGTGGCCAGATAGACCGTCAGATTTTTGCGCTGACGATACTCCACCACTGGCAGATTATCCCGCTCCGGACTATCGAAGCGGCTCCCGCGCAGCGAGTTGCTGATCGCCACCTCGTCTGCCGCAAGCTGCTGCTTAAGGGGTACGCCAAAGCGGTAGTTTAGCTTCAGGCCCACATTGTTCTGGCTGACGCCATTTTCCCCCTGCTTATGCTTAGCGGTCACCGTGACCAGCGGGACCGGGGTGTAATTGAGCCCAACGGAGACGGCCACCGGATTATGGTAGCCGGTGCCGGAGTGAAACAGATCGACGCTATCGCCGAAATACTGTTCGACGCTGACGCTGGTGTTGATGTGCTGGTAGAACGGCAGCCGCGCCTGGGCGGTGACGTCATACCCTGCGGCCATCCGCTGCTCCTGAGTCTGATTATCGCGTAGCTGCCAGTCGCCAAGCGGATGGTAATAGTTTGCCGACAGGCGGAGATATTCTCCCCACGCTTCGGCACCAACGCTGCCGCGCGCCAGGCTTTCGCTCAGCACTTTATCGTAAAACGAGTTATAGCCCAGCAGCCAACCGCCGACCCGCCAACGCTGGCCAAGCCCGATGTTGCCCACCAGATCGTGCTCGCGCCGGGTCACCGAGTACTGGTTCCACGTCAGATAACGGTCGTTATCCTGCAACGGCACGAACCAGCTCCCTTTACTGCCGGTGAATTTCCCCTCTTTATCGACCAGCAGGTCGACATTGGCGTTGCCCCACGGCGAGAGCCAACTCTCCAGCTGATGACTCACTTCATTGCCGATTTTACTGATGGCAAACAGCTGCGCCTGTTCACCCGCCGTCAGACCATTGTCGCTCATGCTGGCCTCGCCAAACTTCTTCGCCACTTCGGCAAAGTGCCGGGCGTCGTCATCAACCTGGGGAGCAATCCCCATATCGGGCAGCGGATCTTGCGCTTGCGCAGGGCGGGTGGTGTCGCTGGCGGTCAGCGCCCAGACGGGAACGCCCGGCAACAGCAGGAGAAAGGTCAACGTTGGCAACAAACGGAACGACACAGGCATTAACAGAGTTTGCGCAAGCTCACAAAAATGGATAGAAGTGTTAGTTTATCGTTTTTTCCCTGCTCCCGCAGCCCTGTGGGCAATTCCAGGAATAAGCTGAAACCGGTTGGGTAAGGTGCCGCCCAACCGGAGGCGTCGCTGCGCGCCACCGTTACGCCCGGGTTCGTTGCGCCGCCAGCAGCGCGTTGAGCTCCGGCACGCAAGAGCCGCAGTTGGTCCCGCATTTCAGCTTCCCACCCAGCGCCCCGACGCTGGCGCAGCCGCTGGCGATGGCCTCGTTAATTGACCATTCCCCCACCCCAAAGCAGCTGCAGACGATCCGCCCCCGCGGCGCGACTGCGGCGCCCGGTCGGCCGCTAAGCAAGGCATGTCGTTGGGCAGCATCGGACGGCGGCGCGGCAAAGGCAGCGCTTATCCATGCGCAATCCACCGCCGGCTCGCGCGCATCGCTCCACCAGCCGAGCATCAGCCTTCCCTGATGCCAGGCCAGCAGGTTCCACACCGCGCCGCCGTCAGCCACCTGTAACTGCCAGCCGCGCCGGGCGCACCACGCGCTGAGCCACTGTCGGGCAAATGCCTCCCCGGCCAGCGAGTAGTGCAGCACGCCTAGCGTCGCCCGCCGCCGCCAGTGCCAGGCCGCAGGAAATGGTAGCGGTTCGCGGCAAAAAAGCTCGCTGTGCCAGGCCGGTTGCCAGGCGGCGATCGCCACCGCCGCCTGTTTACTTTCCGGCTGGCCGGAATACGGGTCCGTGACGGCGGCCAGCAGGTTATTCACCCGCCCCTGACGGGCAAACTGGTTGTTCCAGTGCATCGGAACAAACAGCGAGCCGGGGCGCTGCCCTTCGCTGATCGCCACTTTCGCCACCATCACCCCATGCCGCGACCAGATCCGCGCCAGCCCGTCAGCGGGAAGCTGATAGCGAACGGCATCCTGCGGCGCCACCTCCACCATTGGCTCCGCGATATGCTGCATCAGCCGCGGCACCGCGCCGGTACGGGTCATGGTGTGCCACTGATCGCGGATCCGCCCGCTGTTGAGGATCAGCGGATAAAAGGCATCGGTTGTCGCCCGGGTCGGTTGAGGCGTCACCGGCACCATCCGCAGCCTGCCATCGCCATGCCAGCCGCGCGTGATATCCCAGGCGACCTCGCTGCGGCTGACCGGCCAGCGCACCGGCGGCATGGCGTCCCACGCCTCACGGCTGAGATCCGCCAGCGCGCCGATATCAAACGCCCGCTGGCCGTCGTTTTCGAAACCGGACAGCGCCGCATGCTCGCGGAAGACGTCATGCGGATGCTGCCAGGCAAACGCCTCGCGATACCCCAGAGCCTGGCCCACTCTGGCGATGATCCACCAGTCCGCTTTCGCCTCCCCCGGCGGCGGCAGAAAGCTGCGCTGACGGGAGATCCGCCGCTCCGAGTTGGTGACCGTGCCATTCTTCTCGCCCCAGGCCAGCGCCGGAAAGCGGATGTGGGCGAAACGTCCGGTATCGGTCTGGGCGGCGACATCCGAGACGATCACCAGCGGACAGGCGGCCAGCGCCTGGCTCACCGCGTGGCTGTCAGGGAGCGACACCACCGGGTTGGTACCCATGATCCAGACCGCTTTGACCTCGCCGCGGCCAATGGCGGCAAACAGCTCCACGGCGGTCAGCCCGGGGGTCTGCGCCAGCCGTTCCGTCCCCCAGAAGCGGGCCAGCCGCTGCAGATCGTCTGGCACAAAATCCATGTGCGCCGCCAGCATCGTCGCCAGCCCGCCGACTTCGCGGCCGCCCATGGCGTTGGGTTGACCGGTCAGCGAAAAGGGGCCGCATCCGCGGCGGCCATACTTCCCGCTGGCCAGATGGACGTTGATGATGGCGTTACATTTGTCGCTGCCGCTGGCGGATTGATTGATTCCCATGGTGTAGAGGGTGATCGCCCGCGGGGCGGCGATGAACTCGCGATAGAATCCCGCCACCTCATCGGCAGGCAGACCGCAAAAGGCCGCCACCCTCGCCACGTCCCAGCCGCGGGCGGCGGCCAGCGCCTGCGGGCCGTCGCGAAAGCCATCGACGCAGGCTCCTGCCTCAGCCAGGGCGTTAAGCAGCCCCGCAAACAACCCGCCGTCGCTTCCTGGGGCCAGCGCCAGATGGCGGTCGGCGATCTCGCAGGTAGCGGTGCGTCGGGGGTCGATCGCCACGATCCGCAATCGGGGATTATCCCGCTTCGCCTGCGCCAGCCGCTGGAACAGCACCGGATGCGCCCAGGCGGCGTTCGAGCCGACCAGCACCACCAGATCGCTGTTTTCCACATCATCGTAGCTGCAGGGCACCACGTCGGCGCCAAAGGCCCGCTTGTAGCCAGTGACCGCTGACGACATGCACAGCCGTGAATTGGTATCGATGTTCGCCGCGCCGATAAACCCTTTCATCAGCTTATTGGCGGCATAGTAATCCTCGGTTAACAGCTGGCCGGAGGCGTAAAAGGCCACCGCTTGCGGTCCGTGCTGGTCGATGATCTGTCTCAGGCGCGCAGCGGTTTCCGCCAGCGCCTGAGGCCAGGCTACCTGCTGGCCGTCGACCTCCGGCGTCAGCAGCCGCCCCGCCAGGCCCGTGGTCTCCCCTAAGGCGGCCCCTTTGACGCACAGACGGCCGAGGTTCGCCGGGTGCTGATCGTCGCCGCGCACGCTCACCTGCCCCGCGTCGTCCACGCTCGCCAGCACCCCGCAGCCTACGCCGCAGTAGGGGCAGGTCGTTCGGATGGTCTTCATCAGGAGGCCTCCGCGCGGGCCAGCAGCTGCTGGTTGCCCACCCACACTTTGCCGTTTTCTACTTTCACCGGCCAGGCGCGTACCGCCTGTTCGTCGCCGTCGCACGGCCAGCCGTCGCGCAGGCGTATCCGCTGTTTGTACAGCGGGGAGATCACCACCGGCTCGCCGCCGACGTCCCCTAACAGCCCACGCGACAGCACGTTGGCCGCGCTGCCCGGCTCGCGGTTGTCGAGGGCGTAGACCCGCTCGCCGAAGCGGAACAGGGCAATCTGCCGCTCCCCTAAGCGGGCGCCGATCCCCGCCTGCGCCGGAATGGCGTCAAGGTCGCATACCGCCTGCCACGGTCGGGATGGGAGTTCGCCTTCGGGCAACGTCTCAGTCAGCAGCGGCTGCGGCTGACCGCGCAGATCGCGGCGCTGCACAGCCTCGTCGGGCTGGTCGCTATTAACGAAGGAGCGGAACAGCGCCAGACGCTGCGGATCGTTGAGGGTGGTCTGCCACTCGCACTGGTAGCTGTCGACGATCCGGGCCATCTCCTGCTCCAGCTCCTCGCCAATGCCAAGACTATCCTCCAGCACCACCTGCCGCAGATAGGCGACGCCGCCCTCCAGGTTATCCATCCAGGTGCTGGTTCGCTGCAGGCGATCGGCGGTACGGATATAGAACATCAGCAGACGATCGATGCTGCGGATCAGCGTCGCTTCGTCGAGATCGCTGGCAAACAGGTCGGCGTGACGCGGTTTCATCCCGCCGTTGCCGCAGACGTACAGATTCCAGCCTTTGTCGGTGGCAATCACCCCGATATCTTTCCCCTGGGCTTCAGCGCATTCGCGGGTGCAGCCGGAGACCGCCATCTTGATTTTGTGCGGGGCGCGTAGCCCTTTATAGCGATGCTCGAGCCGTACCGCGAGCCCGGTGGAGTCTTGCACGCCGTAGCGACACCAGGTTGAGCCGACGCAGGATTTCACCGTGCGCAGCGACTTGCCGTAGGCGTGGCCGGTTTCAAACCCGGCGTCGGCCAGCTCGCGCCAGATAGCCGGCAGCTGTTCCAGCCGCGCGCCAAACAGGTCGATGCGCTGGCCGCCGGTCACTTTGCTGTAGAGCTGGTAACGTTTGGCGATCTGCCCGATGGCGATCAGTCCGTCCGGCGTCACTTCCCCTGCCGCCATCCGCGGCACCACCGAATAGCTCCCGTCCTTCTGGATATTGGCGAAATAGCGGTCGTTGGTATCCTGCAGCGGCAGGTGCGCCGGCTTCAGCAGGTACTCGTTCCAGCAGGAGGCCAGCACCGAGGCCACCAGCGGTTTGCAGACATCGCAGCCGTGCCCCTGGCCGTAGCGGCTAATCAACTGCTCGAAGGTATGGATATGGTTAACCCGCACCAGGTGGTAGATCTCCTGGCGCGACCACGGGAAATGTTCGCAGACGTCTTTTTTCACTTCGACGCCCTGCTCCGCCAGCTGATACTCCATCACCTGTTTCACCAGCGCGCTGCAGCCGCCGCAGCCGGTAGCCGCTCTGGTGCAGCTTTTTATCGCCGACATATCCCCCGCCCCATTGTTCACCGCCTGACAGATATCGCCTTTGCTGACGTTATGGCAGGAGCAGATCGGCGCGCTGTCCGGCAGCGCCGCGACGCCGAGCGCCTTCGGCGCGGCTCCCTCCAGCGCGGGCAGGATCAGACTCTCCGGACGCGGCGGCAGCGCCATGCCGTTCAGCATCATCTGCAGCAGCGTGGCATAGTCGCTGGCATCCCCCACCAGCACGCCGCCAAGCAAGGCTTTGCCGTCCTGACTGACGACGATTTTTTTGTAAATCTGCTGCGGACCGTCGGTCCATTGATAGCTCTGACAGCCCGGCGTGCGCCCCTGCGCATCGCCAAACGAGGCCACGTCGACTCCCAGCAGCTTCAGTTTGGTGCTCATGTCGGCGCCGCTAAAGCAGGCGTCCTCTCCTGCGAGAGTGGCCGCGGCGATGCGCGCCATCTGATAGCCCGGCGCCACCAGACCGTAAATTTTATTGTCCCACAGGGCGCATTCGCCTATCGCCAGCACGTCCGGGTCAGAGGTACGGCACTGGCCGTCGATGTGAATTCCCCCGCGTTCGCCCACCTGCAGCGCGCAGCCGCGGGCCAGCGCGTCCTGCGGGCGGATCCCCGCCGAGAAGACCACCATGTCGGTCCGCAACGCGCCGCCGTCGGCAAAGTTCAGCCGCAGGCCGTCGGCCTCGCGCACGATGGCGGTGGTCGCTTTGCTGGTATGCACCCCCACGCCGAGGGCGACGATCTTCTCCCGGAGCATCGCCGCCCCGCCGTTATCCAGCTGGACGGCCATCAGGTTCGGGGCAAACTCCACCACCTGCGTCTCCAGCCCCAGCTGTTTCAGGGCGTTGGCCGCCTCCAGCCCGAGCAGCCCGCCGCCGATAACCACCCCGCTCTTCGCCGCGGCGGCATGGGCGGCGATACGGTCGAGATCGTCAAGAGTGCGGTAGACAAAGCACCCCGCGAGATCGTTACCGGGAATTGGCGGCACAAAGGGATACGAGCCGGTCGCCAGCACCAGTTTATCCCAGTGGATTTCATGCCCCTCGGCGTCCCGCACCAGCCGTGCGTCGCGGTCGATGCTCGCCACCGCCTCGCCGAGGCGGAGTTCAATACCGTGTTCAATAAAGAAATCCCCGGCCGCCAGCGACAGCGACTCGGCGCTGCGTCCGGCAAAATACTCGGAGAGATGTACCCGGTCGTAGGCGGGATAACGCTCTTCGCCAAACACCACGATTCGATATTGCTGATGCAGATTGCGGCTCACGCATTGTTCGAGAAAATGGTGGCCGACCATGCCATGTCCCACCAGCACTAATACAGGTTTCGTCATCGTCATTATTCCTGCAGCCTGCGGCTGCGTTGAAGAGGGGTCAAAAAGCCAGTCCACGGTGGCAGGCTCATCGCTTTCCAGGCTCGCGGTAAGCGCGGCGGCGGCGGTGCAGTCGCCCATCAGCAGCACGCCGCGCAGGCGGCCATCGCGCAGCAGCAGGCGGCGATAGTGGCGGTCGATGGGGTCCCAGCTGGTATAAATGTCATCCTGTTCGCCGGCCTGCTGCTCGCCAGCGCTAAAGAGTTCAATGCCGGTGACCTTCAGGCGGGTCCCGGCGTCCTGCCAGACAAAGCCCTCGCCGGGGGCGCCGCACAGGCGATCCGCCAGCACCTCGGCCTGACGCAGGCAGGGAGCCACCAGCCCCCAGGTCTGGCCGTCAATTTCGCAACATTCGCCGATGGCGCTGATCCCCGGCAGCGAGGAGGCCATCTGACGGTCGACCACGATCCCCCGCTGGCACAGCACGCCGGACTGCGCCGCCAGACGGCTGTCGGGCTGCACGCCGGTAGCCAGCACCACTCTGGCGGCGCGGAATACGCGCCCGTCCGCCAGCCGCACGCCATCGGCGTCGATGGCGGCGATGCGGCACTCCAGCACGCAGCGAATGCCGCGCGCTTCAAGCTGCTGCCTGAGCTCATCGGCGGCAAAAGCGTCGGTCAGCGGCGCCATTAATCCGCTGCCGCGATGCAGAAGAGTGACCTCTCCGCCGTGACGACGCAGCGCCGCCGCCGCTTCCACCCCCAGCACGCCACCGCCAATCACCACCGCCGGGCCGGGTATCGCCAGAATACGTTCCACGTCCGCCAGGGTGCGGAAGGGCATAACCTGCGGACGATCAATGCCCGGCAGCGGCGGGATAAAGGGCCGCGAACCGGTGGCGAACACCAGCTCATCCCACGGCAGCCAGGTTTCCGCGATGCGCAGCCGCCGTTGCTGAATATCGACTTCATCGACCGCCTCGCCAGACCGCAGGCACACCCCGTGCCGGGTGTACCACTCCGCCGGCAGCAACGGGATCTGCGCCGCCGTTTTTTCACCTGCCAGCAGCGGCGAGAGCTGAATGCGGTTATAGGCCGGGTGCGGCTCGTCGCCGACGACGGTAATGGCAAACCGCGCGGGGTCGCGCTCAACCAGCCGCTGCACCAGCCGGGTGGCCGCCATGCCGTTACCGATCACCACCAGTCGCCGCGTCATGACCGCCTCCTTACGCCGCTTTCGGCTGTTTTTCATACAGGAAATGGAGGATCTGCTGGCGCAGATGGTGATACCGGCTGTCGTCCGCCAGCTGAACGCGGTGGCGCGGACGCGGCAGATCGACCGAGAGGATCTCGCCGACCGTCGCCGCCGGACCGTTGGTCATCATCAGCACCCGATCCGAGAGCAGCACCGCTTCATCAACGTCGTGGGTGATCATGACGATGGTGGTATTGAGCTCCTGCTGGATATGCATCACCGTGTCCTGGAGGTGGGCGCGGGTCAGCGCGTCCAGGGCGCCGAAGGGCTCATCAAGCAGCAGCACTTTCGGCTTCATCGCCAGCGCCCGGGCGATACCCACCCGCTGCTTCATGCCGCCGGAGATCTCCCCGGGACGTTTGTGCAGCGCATGACCCATCTGTACGCGCGCCAGGTTGTGTTCGATCCACTCCCGGCGCTCACTCTTGCTCATGGTGCGACGGAACACCTGATCCACCGCCAGCGCCACATTGTCGAAACAGCTCAGCCACGGCAGCAGCGAGTGGTTCTGGAAAACCACCGCCCGCTCCGGCCCGGGACCGGCGATTTCCCGGTTATCACACAGTAGTCCGCCCTCGGTAGGGGTGGTGATCCCGGCGATCAGGTTCAGCAGGGTCGATTTTCCGCAACCCGAGTGGCCGATCAGGCTAATGGTCTCCCCTTCGACGATATCGAAGGAGACATTCTGCAGCGCCAGGAACTCGCCGCTGGCGGTGTTGAAGCGTTGGCTGACGGCCTGCACCTGAATTAATGGTTTCATGTTGGCTCCTTATTTTTCCTGCCAGCTAAAGCGGCGAGCGAGCAGCATCAGGCCCTGCTCCAGCAGCAGGCCGACGACGCCGATAATGACGATGGCGATGATGATGTTTTCCACATTGAGGTTGTTCCACTCGTTCCAGATCCAGAAGCCGATCCCCAGCCCGCCGGTAAGCATTTCCGCCGCCACGATCACCAGCCAGGCGATGCCGATGGAGAGGCGCACGCCGGTAAGCACCGCCGGCAGCACCGCCGGAAAGAGGATTTTGCGCATCACCGTCCACTCCGAGAGCTGGAGGACGCGGGCGACGTTGAGATAGTCCTGCGGGATCCGCCGCACACCCTCCGCGGTGTTGATCACCATCGGCCAGATGGAGCAGATAAAAATGGTCCAGCTGGAAGCCGGCTCCGCCTTCTGGAACAGCAGCAGGCCAATCGGCAGCCAGGCCAGCGGGCTGACCGGGCGCAGCAGAGCAATCAGCGGATTAAACATGCGGGCGAAGA
Source organism: Klebsiella pneumoniae (assembly GCF_000742135.1). Classification (GTDB taxonomy): domain Bacteria; phylum Pseudomonadota; class Gammaproteobacteria; order Enterobacterales; family Enterobacteriaceae; genus Klebsiella; species Klebsiella pneumoniae. The sequence continues at coordinate 2,800,687 of NZ_KN046818.1, forward strand.
ACAGCGAACGGCCGATCAAAAACCCCAGCGGAATGCCCGCCAGCGCCGCCAGGCCGAAGCCCACCGCCACGCGCTGCAGGGAGGCCAGCACGTTCCAGCCGATGCCCATGTCATTGGGCCCGTCCTGATAGAACGGATCGGCAAACAGGGTCAGCGCCGAGTCCAGCGTGCTCAGCGGCGTGGGAAAGCCTTTGCTATGCATCGCCGCCAGCTGCCAGGCCAGCAGCAGCACACCCAGCCCCAACAGCGGGGGCAGCAGTCGCTGGGTGAGCTCACGCAGCCAGCGCGTGACGGCCGGCGTGGTGCGCCGGACCTGCACCGGCGGCAGGATAATCACTTCGCCAGGCGCGTTGTCCACGCTGACGACCGGTTGCTTACGTTGTGCCTGCTTCATCTCATGCCCCCTTACGTTGAATAGAGAAATGGCGGGCGTAGCCTTCCGGGTCGGACCCGTTCCATACCGTCCCGTCCATTAGTGTGCTGCTGCGCATCCTGGCTGCCGGCGCGCTGATCCCTCCTACCGCCTGGGCGGCAGCCTGCCAGACATCGATGCGGTTAATGCGCGACGCCACCGCGAGGTAATCCGGAGCCTGCTTCAGCAACCCCCAGCGGCGGAACTGGGTGAGGAACCACATCCCGTCCGACAGCCACGGGAAACTCACCTCGCCCCCGGCCCAGAAGCGCATCGGATGGGCATCCTGCCAGCGGCGGCCAAGGCCGTTGTCATACTCTCCAAGCATCCGGCCGGTGAGGTATTGCTCCTTGGTATTGAGCCAGCCGCGTCTGGCGAGCAGGCGGGCCGTCTCCCGGGTGTTCTCCGGCGAGGCGGCGATCCAGCGCTGCGCCTCCATCAGGGCCGCCATCAGCGCGCGGGCGGTGTTCGGGTTGCGTTCCACCCAGTCGCGACGGGTGCCCAGCACCTTTTCCGGATGCTCGGGCCAGATATCCTGGGAAGTGGCCGCGGTGAAGCCGATACGGTCGTTAATAGCGCGGGCGTTCCACGGCTCGCCGACACAAAAGCCGCTCATATTGCCGATGCGCATGTTCATCACCATCTGCGGCGGCGGCACCACGACGGTGCGCACATCGTTGAAGGGATCGATGCCGGCGCTCGCCAGCCAGTAGTAAAGCCACATGGCATGGGTGCCGGTAGGAAAGGTATGGGCGAAGGTGTAACTGCCCGGCGCGCTGCGGTCGATCAGCCGCTTCAGCCCGCCGAGGTCGGTCACCCCTTTCTCCTGCAGCTCGCTGGAGAGGGTAATCGCCTGGCCATTGCGGTTGAGGGTCATCAAATTGGCCATCGCCTGCGGCTTGCTGGCGATCCCCAGTTCGAGGCCGTACAGCAGGCCATAGAGAATATGCGCCGCGTCGAGCTCGCCGGCCACCAGCTTGTCGCGCACCGCCGCCCAGCTGGCTTCCTTACTCGCCACCAGGGTGATGCCATATTTTTGGTCAAACCCCTTCGCCGCGGCGATGGCCAGCGGCGCGCAATCGGTCAGCGGAATAAATCCGACCCGCACGCGGGTTTGCTCCGGTTTGTCCGAGCCGCCGGCCCAGGCGGCCTGCATCACGCCCGGCAGCAGCATCGCGCCGCCCAGCGCGGCCCCTGGCGGCAGATAAAGTGCTGACCTTCTGAATCTGGGGCGCCAAACGGCAGGAAATATCAGGTTTCGCGGCCTGCAGAGGTAAAAAAAACGTTAGCTGAATGCTTTCAGGAACAACGTCATTTTTGTTTAATCTTTATCCCTTTTTTTGATCAAAATCAGCATCCCGACCCGCGCCGTTTGGTGTGATGCACAGAGCAAAGTGTGAACAATATCACGCGAGGACTGGGTGGGCAGGATGCTGTAGCGGGACAGAAACGGGGTATAAAATGGCGATGGTTAAAGCAAGTTTGACGTTATTTGGTGGTGACACGCTGGTGGTGCGGTGCTCAGAGCGCTGCCATATTCATCTGATGAGCGCGAAGGTCCCGGGCGACAGTCATGCGGATATTCTGAGCGTGCAGGATCGGGACAGCGCCTATCTGACGGTGCCCTACAGCGGCACCTGGAACGTGCTTATCGACAGTCACAGCCAGTCGCTGGAGCACTCCATCAGCTACGTGCCGGCCTGACCGTCACTGCCAGAACACACGCCCGGTCATGCCGGGCGTGAGATTCATGACAAACCTCATGCAATCATTGTACTTGCAGATTGCACCAGAAAAATAACAAGGAAAATCAATTTATTGATTTTCGGCTGATAACCACCAGTAAGGAAAAACCACGCTTTTTCCTTACTGGTCAGCAATCGGACGCCCGGTCATGCCGGGCGTTTTCTTTTGCGCGCGCTCAGGCCAGGCCCGGCGTCGGACTCTCGCCCAACAGCGCGCGGACGCTGGCCACCAGGTCATCGAGACTGGCATCGTGCATGCCCAGCTTACGCAGCGCCTGCTCAAGCGAAAACAGATACTGGGCGTTGGTGCCGAGCGGCCCGCTGGCCCGGGCGATTAGCGGGGCGATAACCTGGGCACTGGTATCCGGTTCAAACAGTGGATGGCGCGGATCCATAATAAACACCAGGGCATTCACCGTCCGTCGTCCAGCTCCAGCTTGCACCAGGTGGGCAGATAGCAGCCGGTGATCATCTCCCGCTTCCACAGCAGGGTCAGCTCCTCCTCCAGCGTGTCGTCAGGCAGACGATAGGCGACGCCGGTGGTTCGGCCGCCCTCTTTGAGAGCCAGCATGCGTCCCGGCTGGCAGGCACTACCGCGCCCGGCGGTCAACCGCAGGCAAAACGCGCGGTGCCAGCCCGGCAGCGTGCCGGTGCAGGACTCGCGATAATTGAGCGCCGGGTTCCAGATAAGCGAACCGTAGCCAAAGATCCATACTGAGCCATCATCCGGGCGGCAGGCCAGCGTCGCCGCCAGCGAGGCTGCACGTTGTTCTGCCGACCAGAGTAGCGATTCCTCAATAGCGCCAAACGCTGTCTTACAATCCGCATTCATTAAGAAATCACGAGTTAACACTGTTTACTACCTCCGCCACTGCCCGCTTCCCGGCGTTCGTCTCATGCATCCGTCAATATTGCTGAAATATTATCCAGCTTTATCTTTCAATAAGCAATCAGCGGGGCGCTGGCAAGCGAAAAAGCGGCGTCAGCGATTATTTTTTCTTATGCCACTTATCATCATCGCCTTTCTCATAGCTGTTCTTCACCGCCGCCCAGGCGACTTTGTGCGCCGTCTCTTCGCGGCTGGCGTCATCGCGCCGCTCGTCTTTATCTTTATATTGATCCCAGGCGCTGTTAAACGCTTCTTTATAAATTTCCTGCGCATGGGCAGGCAGTACATGCTGAACGCTGTCGGGGAGTTCTTGTTTACTGCGATAGGGCATACTGACCTCCTGTTTGAGCATTAAGTTTAAGTCTGGTACGCAGTCGACTGGCTATCAAGGTCAAAATGAGTAGAAAAATTATTTTAGTAATTATCTGAATAATAAGAACTAAATATAAGCAAACATAAATTATAATAAACTAATCAAGATATCCCTCGATACCCGTAAATTTAAGTAAAAAACCAGCGGTAATTTAGCAAGATCTGTTACTTTACCGCCCTACATTTTTATAATTATAACACCTGCATAAATGGAGATGGTTCATGACCCATGCACATGAGGCGGTAAAAACCCGCCATAAGGAGTCTTCCCTCGTCTTTCCGGTGCTGGCGCTGGCGGTGCTGTTTTTCTGGGGCAGCAGCCAGTCACTGCCAGTGGTTATCGCGATCAATATCCTCGCGCTGGTCGGCATTTTGAGCAGCGCCTTCAGCGTGGTCCGCCACGCCGACGTCCTCGCCCACCGCCTGGGCGAACCCTATGGCTCCCTGATTTTAAGCCTGTCGGTGGTTATCCTTGAGGTCAGTTTGATCTCTGCCTTAATGGCCACCGGCGACGCCGCGCCGACCTTGATGCGGGATACTCTCTACTCCATTATTATGATCGTCACCGGCGGTCTGGTCGGTTTCTCTCTGCTGCTGGGCGGGCGTAAATTCGCCACCCAATATATGAATCTGTTCGGCATTAAGCAGTATCTTATCGCCCTGTTTCCGCTAGCGATTATCGTGCTGGTCTTTCCGATGGCGCTGCCGGGCGCGAACTTCAGCACCGGGCAATCGCTGCTGGTGGCGGTAATTTCGGCGGCCATGTACGGCGTTTTCCTGCTTATTCAGACCAAAACCCATCAGAGCCTGTTTGTTTATGAGCATGAAGACGACAGCGATGATGACGACCCGCACCACGGTAAACCGTCCGCCCATAGCAGCGGGTGGCATACCGCCTGGCTGCTGGTGCACCTGGTGGCAGTGATCGCGGTTACCAAAATGAACGCTAACCCGCTGGAAACGCTGTTGACCAGCATGAATGCCCCGGTGGCCTTTACCGGCTTCCTGGTGGCTCTGCTGATCCTGTCGCCGGAAGGCCTTGGCGCCCTGAAAGCGGTGCTCAACAATCAGGTTCAGCGGGCGATGAATCTGTTTTTCGGCTCTGTGCTGGCCACCATCTCGCTGACGGTCCCGGTGGTCACCCTCATCGCCTTCCTGACCGGCAATGAGCTGCGCTTTGGCCTTGGCGCCCCGGAGATGGTGGTGATGGTCGCCTCGCTGGTGCTGTGCCATATCTCCTTCTCCACCGGACGCACCAATGTGCTGAACGGCGCGGCCCACATGGCGCTGTTCGCCGCCTATCTGATGACCATTTTCGCCTGACCCCGTTTTCCCACCCGGCGGAGTCCGGGCGAAAAAAAGCCTGCCGGTTTTGACGCCGGCAGGCTTTTTTACTGATGCAGTCAGGCTTACTTGCTGGTATCCAGCTCGTCGAAGCTTTTCACCAGATCGTCAATCGCTTTCATCTGTTTGAGGAACGGCTCCAGTTTATCCAGCGGCAGCGCGGACGGGCCGTCGCATTTCGCGTGGTCCGGATCCGGATGCGCTTCAATAAACAGACCGGCGATACCTACCGCCATACCGGCGCGGGCCAGCTCGCTCACCTGCGCACGACGACCGCCGGAGGCTGCGCCAAACGGGTCGCGGCACTGCAGCGCGTGGGTGACGTCGAAAATGACCGGCGAGTTGTTGGAGGCTTTCTTCATCACGCCGAAGCCGAGCATATCCACGACCAGGTTGTCGTAACCGAAGTTAGCGCCGCGGTCGCAGAGGATTACTTTGTCGTTACCCCCTTCGATAAACTTATCGACGATGTTGCCCATCTGACCCGGGCTGACGAACTGCGGCTTCTTGACGTTGATCACCGCCCCGGTCTTCGCCATCGCTTCCACCAGGTCAGTCTGGCGCGCGAGGAAAGCCGGAAGCTGGATCACGTCCACCACGTCAGCTACCGGCTGCGCCTGGCTGGCTTCATGAACGTCGGTGATGATTTTCACGCCAAAGGTCTGCTTCAGCTCCTGGAAAATCTTCATCCCTTCTTCCAGACCCGGCCCACGATAGGAGTGGATGGAGGAACGGTTGGCTTTATCAAAGGAGGCTTTGAAGACGTAGGGAATACCAAGCTTCTGCGTAACGGTGACATAATGTTCGCAGATACGCATCGCCAGGTCGCGCGACTCCAGCACGTTCATCCCGCCGAACAGCACGAACGGCAGGTCGTTCGCTACGTTGATATCACCAATGCTAACCACTTTTTGTTTCATAAGTTCGCCTTATCAGGGTGTAACCGGAATGGTTCCAGACTAATGCAATGTAATTTGTTTATGCGAAATCGTGTTGATCTGCGCGCGGATCATCTCGCTGATCGGATCCTCCGGGCACTGCTCAACGAAATAGCTCAGATCCAACAGCGCCACGTGATCGCAGTCCAGCTGGGCGTATATCAGCCCGCGGTCGCGGATCTCATACGGATCTTCCGGATTAAACTGCAGCAGCGCTTCGCTGGCGCGCAGGGCCAGCTCCATCTGCCGCTCTTCCATCAGCGCCGACTTCAGGGTGTCCAGCAGCTTGCGGATCACCTCGGCGTTATCCGCTTCGTCGAGATCTTCATTAAACAATTCCGCCACCGGCCCAATGTTGCCCTTGAGCCATACCTCCAGGGTATGCTCGTCGAGGGTCTCGCCGTTAAACGGATTAATCAGCCACATCTCTTCGCTGGTTTCCGGGTCCGCACGCAGCAGCATCTGGGTCGGGAAGATCACCGGCACCACCGGCAGCGCCAGGCGCTGGGCGATCCACAGCAGGATCGCGCCTAACGACACCGCGCTCCCCTGGCGGTTAACCAGCACTTTATCCAGCCATAGCGCGTCGGAAAGACGATACACGCCCTGCGAGGCGCCAAAGCCCCACTCGTCGTAAAACAGCTCCAGCAATCGTTCTATCTGGCGCTCCTGGTCCCACGACGGCGCAATCTCCTCCTGCGCGAGGCGCAGCAATTGCTGCAGCTCTTCCTCGACAAAACGCGACGGAAAATCGTCGCGGACCTGTTCAGAAATGAGGACCATGCCATCACACAATGGCGCTTTGTTAAATTCGAAATCCGCTAATGACCCCATGACCTACCCCAGTATCGGTATTCTTGTGATGGCGAGTTGAATGATGATAAACAACACCACCAGCGCCAGCAGGAACGCGATAAAACGGCTCTGCTGGCTGCGCGGACGACGACGGCCCAACGCGATAAAACCTAATGCGATGTAAATGATAACGCCAAACAGCTTTTCAGTCAGCCATGCGCCGTCTTCTGTGAACGGCAGGTAGTGCGTTATCGCCATTAACCCTGCGCCGCTGAGAAACAGCAGCGTATCGCTGCAGTGCGGCGCAATTCGCACCCACCGCTGGTTCAGCAGCGGGCTCTGGTGATACATCCACCAGTAACGTAAAACGAACAATCCTACCGACACCGCCACTGTGGCAATGTGCAGGTAGAGGACAGCCGTGAATAAGTTCATCAGCCAACATTCTCCATGTCGGGTAAACGTCCGAGGGTCAGACGCTCATTGTCGCCATAGTCGCGACAGGTCGCGACGTCCAGATAGCCCGCTTCGCGGAACAGCGCGCGAACCGCCTCGCCCTGAGTCCAGCCATGCTCCAGCAGCATCCAACCGCCGGGCTGCAGATACTGCCGTCCCTCGCGGATGATATGCGCCAGATCGGCCAGCCCCTGGTCGCCTGCGACCAGCGCCGTCAACGGCTCAAAGCGCACATCGCCTTCGGCGAGATGCGGGTCGGCGGCGTCGATATAGGGGGGATTGCTGACGATCGTGGCGAAGCGCTGCCCGGCCAGCGCGCTAAACCAGTCGCTTTGACTTATCGTCACGTTAGCGATGCCCAGATGTTCGGCATTGCGCAACGCCAGCGCCACGGCGTCCGGCATCACGTCCACTGCGGTGACCTCACAGTCCGGACGTTCGCTGGCCAGCGCCAGGGCAATGGCGCCGGTCCCGGTGCCGAGGTCGAGAATACGGCACGGCGCGGTTGGCAGACGCGCCAGCGCCTGCTCTACCAGACATTCGGTATCCGGGCGGGGGATCAGCGTCGCCGGGGAGACGAACAGCGGCAGCGACCAAAACTCGCGCTGCCCGACCAGATGAGCAATAGGTTCCCCGCGCTGGCGTCGCACCAGGAGCGCCTCCAGCCTCGCCGCCTCGTCAGCAGAGAGCGTCGTTTCACCGAAGGCCAAAATCCAGGTTCGCGCCCGGCCGGTAACGTGTCCCAGCAGGATCTCGGCGTCGCGTCTCGGGCTGTCGCTCTCCGCCAGGCGGGCGATCGCCTGCTGCAGCCAGGCCTGAAAGGTCATCATTCCTGCTCGGACAGCGCCGCCAGCTGATCGGCCTGATGCTCCTGGACAATCGGCTCAATCAGCATGTCGAGTTTGCCCTCCATCGCCTCATCCAGACGGTAGAGCGTCAGGTTGATGCGGTGGTCGGTCACGCGGCCCTGCGGGAAGTTATAGGTGCGATTGCGGTCGCTGCGGTCGCCGCTGCCCAGCAGGTTGCGGCGCGTGGAGGCTTCCGCCTGCTGACGTTTGGCCACTTCGGCGGCGCGGATGCGCGCGCCCAGCACCGACAGCGCCTTGGCTTTGTTTTTATGCTGAGAACGCTCGTCCTGGCACTCCACCACGATGCCGGTGGGCAGGTGGGTAATGCGGATAGCCGAGTCGGTGGTGTTAACGTGCTGACCGCCTGCCCCGGAGGAACGGAAGGTATCGATGCGCAGATCTGCCGGGTTAATGTCCGGCATTTCGGCTTCCGGCAGCTCCGGCATCACCGCCACCGTACAGGCGGAGGTGTGGATCCGCCCCTGCGATTCGGTGGCGGGCACACGCTGCACGCGATGGCCGCCGGATTCAAATTTCAGCCGACCGTAAACGCCGTCGCCGCTGATCTTGGCGATCACCTCTTTAAAGCCGCCGTGCTCACCTTCGTTGGCGCTGAGGATCTCTACCTGCCAGCGGCGCGATTCTGCGTAACGGGTGTACATGCGGAATAGATCGCCGGCAAACAGCGCTGCTTCGTCGCCGCCGGTCCCGGCGCGCACTTCCACGAAGGCGTTACGCTCGTCATCAGGATCTTTCGGCAGGAGGAGAACCTGCAGCTGTTGCTCCAGCTGGTCGCCTTTTTCTTTGGCGTCACGCAGCTCTTCCTGCGCCATTTCGCGCATTTCCGGATCGTCGAGCATCATCTGCGCGGTTTCAATATCCTCCTGCACCTGACGCCAGTCGGTATAGCAGCGCGCCACATCGCTCAGTTGAGCATACTCCCGCGACAGCGCGCGGAATTTATCCTGATCGGCAATCGTCGCGGCATCGCCGAGCAGCGCCTGCACTTCTTCATGGCGCTCGTACAACGCTTCCAGTTTGGCAACAATAGAAGACTTCATAGGCGTGAATTCACCCTGTCCTGAAAATAAGAGAAAGGTGCGCTATTCCAGCCCGAGGCTGTTGCGCAGAATATGCAGACGTTCGTCGTCCCCGTCACGGGCGGCCTGCTGAAGAGATTTGGTTGGCGCGTGGATCAGGCGGTTAGTGAGCTTGCGCGCCAGATCCTGCATAATTTCCTGGGCATCACCGCCCTGCTCCAGCGCGGCCAGCGCTTTCGCCGTCAGCTCCTCACGGACCTGCTCAGACTGAGAACGGTATTCGCGAATGGTCTCGCTGGCGCTCTGCGCGCGCAGCCAGGCCATAAATTCGCTGGTTTCCTGCTCGACGATCGATTCCGCCTGCACCGCGGCAGCCTTACGCTGCGCCAGGTTATGCTGAATAATGTTTTGCAAATCGTCGACGCTGTAGAGGTAGGCGTTAGCCAGTTTGCCGACCTCTGGTTCAACGTCGCGCGGGACGGCGATATCCACCAGCAGCATCGGCTGGTTACGCCGCGCCTTAAGCGCACGCTCCACCATGCCTTTGCCGATGATCGGCAGCGGGCTGGCGGTGGAGCTGATAATGATGTCGGCCTCTTTCAGCCGTTCGTCGATATCGCTGAGGGCTATCACCTCGGCGCCCACTTCCTCCGCCAGCGCCTGGGCGCGTTCACGGGTGCGGTTGGCGATCACCATTTTGCGCACGTGATGTTCGCGAAGATGGCGCGCTACCAGCTCAATGGTTTCACCGGCGCCGACCAGTAACACGGTGACGCTGGAGAGCGATTCAAAGATTTGCCGCGCCAGGGTACAGGCGGCGAAAGCCACAGAGACCGCGCTGGCGCCGATATCGGTTTCGGTACGCACGCGCTTAGCCACTGAAAAGGATTTCTGGAACATCCGCTCCAGCTCGCTGACGTTAAGATGGCCGCGGCTGGAGTCGGCGAAGGCTTTTTTCACCTGGCCGAGGATCTGCGGCTCGCCCAGCACCAGCGAATCGAGGCCGCTGGCGACGCGCATCAGATGGCTGACGGCGTCATTATCCTGATGCCAGTAAAGGCTTTTTCGCAGGTCTTCTTCGTTGAGGCCGTGGTAGTTGCACAGCCAGCGGATCAGCGCTTCCTGCAGGTTATCCTGCTCTTCGACGCTGAGATAGAGTTCCGTGCGGTTGCAGGTCGACAGCACCACCCCACCCTGCACCATCGGCTGAGCCAGCAAGCTCTCCAGCGCCTTATCGAGCGTTTCCGGCGAAAACGTGACGCGTTCTCGCAGGGCGACCGGAGCTGTTTTGTGATTGATGCCAAGAGCTAAAAGGGTCATTGTGAGGGAGTAGTACCAGCGTTGCTAAGGTTAGTCTGAGTGCATCATACAGGATGCGCGTAATCAATAAAAGAGAGGCTCCCCTTTTGGAGTAATAGTTAAAGCAAGACCGCCATTAAGGTTAATTCTTTGATTTCAGACAACTTGAACGTAGACGCTATCGCCCGGCGACGCTAGCATTAAGGGTTATAAATGTAACCTGCTACACAAATCGGCCCGCTGTTCCCTGTCGCCGTTTTTCCCTGTAGACATCAAGGATTTGTCATCATTATGAATCGACTGTTCCGCCTGCTGCCGCTGGCCAGCCTCGTCCTCACCGCCTGTTCTCTTCATACGCCGCAAGGGCCTGGCAAAAGCCCGGATTCGCCGCAGTGGCGTCAGCACCAGCAGGCTGTCCGCAGCCTCAATCAGTTCCAGACCCGCGGGGCGTTTGCCTATCTTTCCGATGAGCAAAAAGTCTATGCCCGCTTCTTCTGGCAGCAAACCGGCCAGGACCACTATCGCCTGCTGCTGACCAACCCGCTGGGCAGCACCGAGCTGTCGCTGACCGCGCAGCCGGGCAGCGTGCAGCTGATCGATAACAAAGGCCAGACCTATACCGCCGCTGATGCCGAAGAGATGATTGGCCGTCTGACCGGGATGCCGATCCCGTTGAACAGCCTGCGCCAGTGGATCATCGGCCTGCCGGGCGACGCCACCGACTATTCGCTGGACGATCGGTACCGTCTGCGTGAACTGAACTATACGCAAAACGGCAAAACCTGGCACGTGACCTACGGCGGCTATACCAGCGATACCCAGCCAGCCCTACCGTCCAATGTCGAGCTGAACAATGGCGCTCAGCGCATCAAGCTGAAGATGGATAACTGGATCGTGAAATGATGACCCGCTGGCCCTCTCCTGCAAAACTGAATCTGTTTTTATATATTACCGGCCAGCGGGCCGATGGTTACCATACCCTGCAAACGCTGTTTCAGTTTCTCGATTACGGCGATACGTTGACCATCGAACCGCGTAGTGACGGCCAACTGCGCCTGCTGACGCCGGTGGCCGGCGTGCCGGACGAGGAGAATCTGATCGTTCGCGCCGCGCGTCTGCTGATGCATGCCGCCAGCGAAAGCGATCGCCTGCCGGCGGGCAGCGGCGCCGATATCAGTATCGATAAGCGCCTGCCGATGGGCGGCGGCCTGGGCGGTGGCTCCTCCAATGCCGCCACCGTGCTGGTGGCGCTCAACCATCTGTGGGGCTGCGGTCTCTCGGAAGATGAGCTGGCGACTCTTGGCCTTCAGCTGGGGGCCGATGTGCCGGTTTTCGTGCGCGGCCATGCCGCCTTCGCCGAGGGGGTGGGTGAAATACTGACGCCGGTAGAACCCGAGGAAAAATGGTACCTGGTGGCCCACCCGGGGGTCAGTATTCCGACGCCGATCATTTTTCGCGATCCGGAGCTACCACGAAATACCCCGCGCCGGTCAATTAATACGTTATTAAATTGTGAATTCAGCAACGATTGCGAGCTTATCGCAAGAAAACGTTTTCGCGAGGTTGATGCCGCGCTTTCCTGGCTGTTAGAATATGCGCCGTCACGCCTGACCGGCACAGGGGCCTGTGTGTTTGCTGAATTTAACACCGAATCCGCTGCCCGTCAGGTGCTGGACACTGCCCCGGCATGGCTAAATGGCTTTGTGGCGCGCGGAGTTAACCTTTCGCCGCTCAAGCAGGCCCTGCTCTGAATCCTGCGCCGTGATGGCACATTGATAATGAGTCAGCCGGGGAAATTGAGTTACGGTGACAACGTCACCCTGTTCCAGACGTTGCATCGTGCTCTTTAAATACACCGACTGGATCGAATGGCGCCATCCCGCACATTATTGGCCCATTCATCCACCACTGGACGCATGCCTGAGGTTCTTCTCGTGCCTGATATGAAGCTTTTTGCTGGTAACGCCACCCCGGAACTAGCACAACGTATTGCCAACCGCCTGTACACTTCTCTTGGCGACGCCGCTGTAGGTCGTTTTAGCGACGGCGAAGTCAGCGTACAAATCAATGAAAACGTACGCGGTGGTGATATTTTCATCATCCAGTCCACTTGTGCTCCCACCAATGACAACCTGATGGAACTGGTTGTTATGGTTGATGCTCTGCGTCGTGCTTCGGCAGGTCGTATCACCGCCGTTATCCCTTACTTCGGTTATGCTCGTCAGGACCGTCGTGTTCGTTCTGCTCGTGTGCCAATCACCGCAAAAGTGGTGGCGGATTTTCTGTCCAGCGTCGGCGTTGACCGCGTGCTGACCGTTGACCTGCACGCAGAACAGATCCAGGGCTTCTTCGATGTGCCAGTCGATAACGTGTTCGGCAGCCCAATCCTGCTGGAAGATATGCTGCAGCTGAACCTGGACAACCCGATTGTGGTTTCTCCGGACATCGGCGGCGTCGTGCGTGCCCGCGCTATCGCTAAACTGCTGAATGATACCGATATGGCTATCATCGACAAGCGCCGTCCGCGCGCCAACGTCTCCCAGGTGATGCACATCATCGGCGACGTTGCCGGTCGTGACTGCGTGATGGTCGACGATATGATCGACACCGGCGGCACCCTGTGTAAAGCGGCAGAAGCGCTGAAAGAGCGTGGCGCGAAACGCGTATTCGCTTACGCGACGCACCCAATCTTCTCCGGCAACGCTATCCAGAACATCAAAAACTCTGTCATTGATGAATTTGTCGTCTGCGATACCATTCCGCTGGCACCAGAAATTAAAGCGCTGGATAAAGTGCGTACTCTGACGCTCTCCGGTATGCTGGCTGAAGCTATTCGCCGTATCAGCAATGAAGAATCTATCTCTGCTATGTTCGAACATTAATCGAGCCCAGCACAAAAACCCGCTGCGGCGGGTTTTTTTGTCTCCGCACCTTATTTGTATGATCAATGCCTCCTTCACCTGCCATTTAGTTGACAGATGATGCGCTCATGGATGAAACATTATTGTGAACAGATTATTTTCCTCACATGTGATGCCTTTCCGCGCCCTCATCGACGCTTGTTGGAAAGAAAAGTACACCACCGCCCGCTTCACGCGTGACCTGATCGCCGGGATCACCGTCGGGATCATTGCGATTCCGCTGGCGATGGCGCTGGCGATTGGCAGCGGTGTGCCGCCGCAGTACGGCCTCTATACCTCAGCGGTGGCAGGGATTGTGATCGCCTTGACCGGCGGGTCACGCTTTAGCGTTTCCGGTCCGACCGCCGCCTTTGTGGTGATCCTCTATCCGGTTTCCCAGCAGTTTGGTCTGGCGGGACTGCTGGTGGCGACGCTGATGTCGGGGATCTTTTTAATCCTCTTTGGCCTGGCGCGCTTTGGCCGCCTGATCGAATATATCCCGCTGTCAGTCACCCTCGGCTTCACCTCGGGGATCGGTATCACCATCGGCACCATGCAGATTAAAGATTTCCTCGGCCTGCAGATGCCCCATGTGCCGGAGCATTATCTGCAGAAAGTGGCGGCGCTGGCGATGGCCCTACCGACCATTAACGTTGGCGATGCCGCCATCGGCGTCGTTACTCTTGGCATTCTGATCCTCTGGCCGCGGCTGGGTATCCGCCTGCCGGGCCACCTCCCGGCGCTGCTGGGCGGCTGCGCGGTCATGCTGGTGGTCAACTTGCTCGGCGGCGATGTCGCGACGATCGGCTCACAGTTCCATTATCAGCTGGCGGACGGCACTCAGGGCAATGGCATTCCGCAGCTGCTGCCGCAGCTGGTATTGCCCTGGGATATGCCGGGCTCAAACTTTACCCTGAGCTGGGCCTCGCTGCAGGCTCTGCTGCCTGCCGCCTTCTCAATGGCGATGCTCGGCGCCATTGAATCTCTGCTGTGCGCGGTGGTGCTTGATGGCATGACCGGCACCAAGCACAAAGCCAATAGCGAGCTGATTGGCCAGGGGCTGGGCAACATTGTCGCGCCGTTCTTCGGCGGGATCACTGCCACCGCGGCGATTGCCCGCTCGGCGGCGAACGTCCGCGCCGGCGCCACATCGCCGGTTGCCGCCGTGATCCACGCCCTGCTGGTGATCCTGGCGCTGCTGATCCTCGCCCCACTGCTCTCCTGGCTGCCGCTGTCGGCGATGGCCGCCCTGCTGCTGATGGTGGCATGGAATATGAGCGAGGCGCATAAAGTCATCAATCTGCTGCGCCACGCGCCGAAGGACGACATCGTGGTGATGCTGATGTGCATGTCGCTAACGGTGCTGTTTGACATGGTGATCGCTATCAGCGTCGGGATCGTGCTGGCTTCGCTGTTGTTTATGCGCCGTATCGCACGCATGACTCATCTGGCGCCGGTCAACGTCGAGGTGCCAGACGATGTGCTGGTGCTGCGGGTAATTCGGCCGCTGTTCTTTGCCGCCGCCGAAGGCTTGTTCAACGATCTGGAGACCCGGATCGCCGGCAAGCGCATCGTGGTGCTGAAATGGGACGCGGTGCCGGTTCTCGACGCCGGTGGCCTGGATGCCTTCCAGCGCTTTGTGAACAAGCTGCCGGAAGGCTGTGAATTGCGCGTATCTAACCTCGAGTTTCAGCCGCTACGCACGCTAGCGCGCGCCGGCGTCAAGCCGCTGCCCGGACGCCTGAGCTTCTACCCCGATCGTCAGGCCGCGCTGGCTGACCTGTGATCACCCGGCGGCAGGTCCCTGCGCCTGCCGCATCAAGGATCCGGTCGCCTGCTGCAGCCAGCTCAGCACCGCCGGCGTCATCCAGGTGCCCTTCATCAAATGCGGCTCCTGCTCCATTGCCCGACGAAACTTCTGCAACGTCTGCGGCCGGGTACCGGCGTAGGACTGAAACAGTTCAAGCCACGCCCGGGCCAGCGCCTGACCCGACGCCGAGTCCGGCGCTACGCCCTCCCGGCACGCCTGATGCAGCTTCGCCACCAGCGCAGGCCACTCCTGTAGCCGGTCAAAATAGTGCTGGCGGGTGAACGCCATCTCTTCTTCGTCAAGGTACCGCGCCCAGATGGCCAGTTTGCTTTCGGCAAAGGCCTCGGTGATATAGGCGATGATTGCCGGCGTGACGCCGGTCTGTTCAACCATTTGCGGCTCGGCGGCATGCATCTCGTTCAGGCGGGTCAGAAACTCCGGACGCCCGGCCGTATCCTGCTCCAGGCGCTCCATCCAGCGCGTCGCCAGACGCATCGCCTGCGGACTGTCCGTCGGGCAGCCGCTCGCCATCAGCGTCTGCACCTCCTCCGTTAGCTCGCGCCACGCCTGCGCCCGCTGTTCATCCTGTGCCGCAAACGGCAGCGCGGCTAACTCCTGTTGACTAAACCAACGATCGTACATTTTCATTAACTCCAGCGTCTGTAGCCAGGACTCCAGATCGGGTTCATTGCCGCTCGCCAGCGCCTCGCGCAGCACCAATAGTCGGTCGCGCAGCCTGCCAACATCGCGTAGCTGGGCGTTGAGCGTATCTATCTGCTGCGTCAGCAGCTCGGGCAGCGACAGCGTTTGCCGATCGAGATAGTCCTTGATTGTGGCGAGCGTTAGCCCGGCCTGCGCCAGCGCCTTTATCATATGCAGGCGCTGAACCGCGGACAGGTTATAGAGCCGATAGCCCGCCTCGCTTCTGGCCGAAGGCGTTAACAGCCCCGTCTGTTCATAATGATGCAGCGTACGTACCGTCAGTCCGGCACGCTTCGCCAGCTCTCCCACCTGAATTAACATGACTGCTCCTCTCTGTGGCCAGGTCCGCTACTCTGCAGCCTGACGTAACGTCAGGGTCAAGCAAAAACCGCGCTTGCTATTCATTTTTGCTGGCAACCATAGCAGCACGAAGGCCAGGACGGAATGGGGGCGTAATATGGCGGGAAAAAGAGGAAGAGATAAAGTGAGACACAGAAAAGCGCATCGGCCTTCAGCGGCCGATGCGGGAAATCATGCTACGGTTAGCTGTGACGATGCTGGTTACGACGGCAGCGTTTATCGTAGTGGCGCACCCACCAGTAGCGGTCGCTGACCTGCTCGTGGCCGCCAATACGGGCACCGGCCAGCCAGAGCACTGCGCCAACGAAGATGCTTAGGATTGCGCCATGCGCAAAGAATTGTGGCAGGTTAAGCTGCGGAAGCTGGTTCAGAATGGAGTAACCTACCCCCACAACCATCACCACCAACCCTAACCCCATGAGTACGTTACCGAGTAACGAAGCGTTTTTGCGTTTCATGTGTCACCTCCGGACTTTGGGTTGCCAGGGAATGTCCCCAAATCTTATAGGTGTAGTATAGACAAGGTCTCTTCTGCGGAGTGCGTCCACGATCACATTAGTGAACAGCGAATAGACAAAAATTTACAAATAAGTCTATGAACCATATCAAATTCTAATGATTTAGTGAGTAAATCATCAATGCGGGTATTGTCTAATAGCCAGAATTTTGTCAAGCGCGCCCGCAGACAGTACACTACGCGGCAGAGAATGCCCCATGCAGGATAGAAAACGTGACCATTAAACTAATTGTCGGCCTGGCCAACCCCGGTGCGGAATATGCCGCCACCCGGCACAACGCTGGCGCCTGGTATGTGGATTTACTGGCGGATCGCCATCGTGCGCCGCTGCGCGAAGAGAGCAAATTCTTCGGCTACACCTCGCGCATCAACCTGGCGGGCGAGGACGTCCGCCTGCTGGTCCCCACTACCTTTATGAACCTCAGCGGTAAAGCCGTGGCCGCGATGGCGACCTTTTATCGCATCAACCCGGATGAAATTCTGGTCGCCCATGACGAGCTGGATTTACCGCCGGGCGTGGCGAAATTTAAGCTTGGCGGTGGCCATGGCGGCCACAATGGCCTGAAGGATATCATCAGTAAGCTCGGCAATAACCCGAACTTTCACCGTTTACGCGTCGGAATCGGCCATCCGGGCGACAAAAACAAGGTTGTCGGCTTTGTGCTTGGCAAACCACCGGCCAGCGAGCAGAAACTGATCGATGACGCTGTCGACGAAGCGGCGCGCTGTACCGAAATCTGGTTAAAGGACGGGCTGACCAAAGCGACCAACCGTTTGCACGCCTTTAAGGCGCAATAAGCCGTTGTCGTGCGGCATTTTTGCCGCGCACCGTGTATAATAGGCAAAGCTATTCAATTTTCTGCAATCTGTTCCTTGTAACAGATTGATTATCCAAAGATTAAGGTGATTTAAATCATGGGATTCAAATGCGGTATCGTCGGTTTGCCCAACGTCGGCAAATCCACCCTGTTCAATGCGCTCACCAAAGCGGGTATTGAAGCGGCCAACTTCCCCTTCTGTACCATTGAGCCGAACACCGGTGTCGTACCGATGCCCGATCCGCGTCTGGACAAGCTGGCTGAAATCGTCAAACCGCAGCGCATCCTGCCGACCACCATGGAGTTCGTGGATATCGCGGGCCTGGTGAAAGGCGCGTCCAAAGGTGAAGGTCTTGGCAACCAGTTTCTGACCAACATCCGTGAAACCGAAGCCATCGGCCATGTGGTTCGCTGCTTTGAAAACGATAATATTATTCACGTCGCGGGGAAAGTGAACCCGGCGGAAGATATTGACGTTATCAACACCGAACTGGCGCTGTCTGACCTTGATACCTGCGAACGCGCGATTCACCGCGTCTCCAAAAAAGCCAAAGGCGGCGATAAAGACGCGAAGGTTGAGCTGGCCGCGCTGGAAAAATGCCTGCCGCAGCTGGAAAACGCCGGTATGCTGCGCGCGCTGGATCTGACCAAAGAAGAGAAAGAGGCCATCCGCTATCTGAGCTTCCTGACCCTAAAGCCGACCATGTACATCGCGAACGTCAATGAAGACGGTTTCGAGAACAACCCGTACCTCGATCAGGTTCGCGCCATCGCCGAGCAGGAAGGGTCTGTGGTGGTGCCGGTGTGCGCCGCCGTTGAAGCGGACATCGCCGAGCTGGACGATGAAGAGCGTGACGAGTTCATGGCTGAGCTGGGCCTCGAAGAGCCGGGCCTGAACCGCGTGATCCGCGCCGGTTACGCTCTGCTGAACCTGCAGACCTACTTCACCGCGGGCGTGAAAGAAGTTCGCGCATGGACCATCCCGGTCGGAGCGACCGCGCCGCAGGCAGCCGGTAAGATCCACACCGACTTCGAAAAAGGCTTTATCCGCGCGCAGACCATCGCTTATGAAGACTTCATTACCTACAAAGGCGAACAGGGCGCGAAAGAAGCCGGTAAAATGCGTGCTGAAGGTAAAGACTACATCGTGAAAGATGGCGATGTGATGAACTTCCTGTTCAACGTCTAATCCCGCTGGCTGGCGTTTTCGCCGCCACCGCGCAAAAAAAATCCACGCAGCGGCGTGGATTTTTTTTACCCAGGCGACACGCTACTCCACAATATGGGTATCTTCTGCCGCCTCGTAGCCATCAACGATCTGCACAATTTTCTTTAACTCGCCCTCGATGAAAGCCGGGGTGGCGCTTTCCCCTGAGGCCGGGTGATGAAGCTCCACCGAGATACCGCTGGCGGCATTGGTCAGCGACAGGCTGATCTCCTGCAGGCCCCGCGAGCACGAAGAATGCCCGATGTGCTGCATGATAGCCGCCGCCGCCGCGCGCGTATCAACGTCTGCGAGATGCCCCCATCTCATTTCAACATGCCCCTGCTGCCCTGCCTTTATCACCTGCAGCGTATAGCCGCTTCTTGCCGTTGCCATGCCTTTTCCTCCGATTTAGTTGCCCGGGCGTCGCATTATCAGCCCGGTTTTATCAGCCAGGTTCGCGCACCTGCGCCTTGCCGTTAATGACTCTTTTCCACATAGGTCTGCATGTTTTCTTTGGTCACTAACTCAAACGGGATCCAGACATGAGACTCGACCTTTTCTCCTTTAATCAGCTTCAGCGCTACCGCTAAGGCCGTTTTGCCCTGACCGACGGCGTCCTGGAAAACCGTCACCTGAATCTTATCGCTGGCCAGGGCTTTCAGCCCGTCCGGGGTGGCGTCGATCCCGCCGATCAGCAGCTTCTTCTGGCTTTTCTCCAGCGCCATCGCCGCGCCAATCGCCATCTCATCGTTGTTCGCCGCCACAATATCAATCGCTTCTCCGTTGCCCGTCCAGTTCTGCATCAGATCCATTCCCTCGCTGCGGGAATAGTTGGCCGGCTGTTTCTGCACCACTTTCATTGCCGGATACTTGGCCACCACCTGCTCCACATCTTTGGTGCGCTGCAGCGCGCCGGCGTCGGTGAGATTGCCGATCATGATGGCGACGTTGCCTTTGTAGTTCGCCAGCTTCGCCAGCGCCTCCATCTGCAATGTGCCAGACTCCCGCTCGTCCGAACCGACAAACACCACGCCGGGCGGTAACGTTTTATCCCCCGGCGTCCGGTTCACATACACCAGCGGCATTTTGGCCTGCTGCGCCATCTTCGTCAGCTGCGGGGTGCTGGCGGAGTCCACCGGGTCGACGATGATCGCGTCCACGCCGGAGGCAATGAAGCTCTGCACCTGATCGGCCTGGCGTCCGGTGTCGCCGCGGGCGTCTTCAAACTGTACGTCGACGTGGCGGGCTTGAGCTTCTTTCTCAATGGACTGGCGGATAATAGTGAGAAAGTTTTGATCGAAGTAGGCCATTGAGACGCCGATCTTCTCTGCTAATGCCGAAGCGGAACTGGCCAGAAGGCCTACTAACAGGATGATTTTACAGTGCTTCATAGTATGCCCTCAGAGATCGAAATAAAATTTTCAATACAACTACAAACGGCATATTGAAATCATTTTCAGACTACGAAGGGCGTTCGGTTCTTGCAATATTGATGTAAAGAAAATGTTGCCATGCGCACACTTTATTTCACCGCCTCACTCACCGAGGGCTCACCGGTTGCGGGGAGCGCAGCGGTCGGCGACGCCGGCTGTTTTCGCTTCAGCAGGGCATACTCCACTATCAGCTGTTGCAGATGCAGCTCCGCGAGGCTTCCCCGAGCGGCTGGCCAGGGTTGATCAACGGGAAGCGCGGCCAGCTGGCGCAGCTGCTCCTCCAGCGGAACAGCGCGGTTAAACGACTGCGTGATGGCAAATACTGCGGTTTTCAGTTCGCTAACCGTCAGGTACTTCCCCTTCTGCTCGTCGAGGGCATTGAGCTGGTCGGCGAGCCGCTGCAGCTGCTGCATGCCCTCCGACCAGCCGGTAAGGTTTTCCGCGGGCAATGCGCCAGCACTCAGCTGCTGCCGCCACTGCTGCTCCAGCGGTTGCGCCTGATCCGGCCAGCGGATCAGGGCCTGCCGGACCAGCTGGTCGCCGTAGCTGACCGCCCAGTCCGGCGCCAGGCGGGCAAGCTCGCCAAGCTGGCGCTGAGTCTGTGGCAGCTCAACCGGCCCCGGGGGCGTTGTCGCCGGCAGGCCCGGTATCGGTCCGGCATTTTGGGTGACCGAAATGGGCGGCAAGTCGGACTGACGCAGCGCCAGCCATCCGCCGACGGCGATACCCGTTACCGCCAGCATAGTAACCATCCCGGCGATAAACGGCTTCCAGCGCGGCGCGGCTGCCGGAGTAGACGCCGCCGCCGGCGCGGGCCGCTTTGCAGGTGAAGGCGGCGCCAGCGGCTCAGCCTTTGGTCTACGTTTTAGGTCTGGCACTGGCTCAACCTTCGCCGCATCCTCTTCGCTGACCAGAGTGCCGGGAAGTTCCGCGTCAGACACCGCCACCGGCGGCGCGGTGGGAAGCGCTGGCGCAGGGTCGAGGCTCTCGAAGCGAGTTGCCGTGCTGTGCAGTAGCGCCCGCAGGTCGCTCAGCTGGTTTTCAGGGGCGATCTCAAGGCGCTGGAGCACTGCGTCGAAGCTTTGCAGCGAACGTTCAGCCTGCTCAAGCGACTCAACATCCTCTGGGGTAAGATTCAGGGTACGGATCACCTGCCGCAGCCGCTTGCTCAGGGTGCGGAAGATCTCTGTCCGGGCCGGGAGCGCCTGTGGCCACAGGTTTTTCCCCTGACGAACCAGCAGCGACTCCATCAGCGTCAGCCCCTCATTGATCCCTGCCACCCCGCCCAGCCGGGCGCGGGCCAGGGTATACCAGGCGACAGTCTGCAGGTCCGCGCCGTGATGCTCCAACAGCCCGCGGGCAAGCTGCTCGGCATACGGCCAGTTAATATCCGGCCGCGCCGGGTGGCTGAGCTTGTTCATTTCCGCACGCAGGGCCATAAAATCAGCCAGCGTGCGCGGGTCGCCACCGGCTTTATAGTGACGGTCGTGGTGTGTTGTCATCATGATGTCTTTCAGCGAGAGATTAGAGGGCGGAGCGGGCGTCAAGGTACTGCTGACGTTTGAGGTGGCGGATCAACACCCTGCCCTCGGGCATAAACTCCGTGCCGTAACGCACCAGGCCAATATCCTTCAGCTCCGCATCAATGGCATAGCGCAGTTCGCCGGGCGCATGCTGATCGAGCATCACCACCGCGATCCGCTGCAGGCGCGGTTCGTATTTCAGCAACACCGCCGACAACGTGCTCATCAGCTGGTGCGCCGACGCTGGCATCCCCTGGAGGACAGCGGTCATATCCGGCAGGCCGTAGTCCGGCAGATGCGCCAGCGTTCCGGCCCGACAGTTGAGGATGCGCTGCATGTTATCGAGCACCGACAGGATGACCTGATCCGTTTCGCTGACAGTATTCAGGTCAAGCCCGCCGGCGAAATTGCCGTACAGGATGTCATACAGGGAGGGACGAGGCATTTTCACTTCTCCTTAAACGGGTGCAGCGTCAGTTGATTTTGGCTGGCTTCGATAATGCGCGGCCTCGCCGGATCAAGTTCGTCCCGGGTGAGTACCAGCCGCCAGCTGTTTTGCGTCAGGTCTGGATCGATAAACATGGCCGCCATCGCCACAAACTGCGCGCTGGTTTCCATGGGCATATCGACGGTCACCGATTCGCCCGGACGCAGGCGAACATCTTTTTCCGCCACCCGGTCCGCCTGCAGCGCCTGGCCATCGCCGGCAAACAGCGACGGGTAGTCAGTATTGTCGAACGCTTGCCGGTCCTTCAGCTGATAAATACGCACCACCGTCGCCAGGGAGGCGCCTTTGGCGTTGTTATTCACGCCTTCCCGGGCGCGAAGATCCAGATGCAGGGTTTTCACCTGGGGGTAAAAAATGGACTGGGTCACGGAAACGGCGCCGTCTTTCACGGTCTGCGTCAGGCCGCAGCCGGTTAAGAGGGTAACCATGAGGAATGCCAGCAACCTGGCGGAGGGTTTAACTGCGGTAATCGCCATCTTCATCGCTCTCCCTGCGGTGGATATTTTCCCGGACGCGCTGATAGCGCCCCAGATAAATCGTGACTCTGTCGTCAGCCTGTTTCTGCGCATCCAGAGGACGCAGCACAGCGGTACGGCCGAGCTGGACGGCATGCTCCTGCTGGCAGCAAAGTTGCGCATCCGGCAGTAAATGGCGGGCGACGCAAAGCTGCAGCCGCACGTCAAGATGAGATCCGAGCCAGACGTGCAGAAGCGCCATCAGGTCGCTGAACAGTTCGCCGCCGGGCAGCCAGCCGCGAACCTCATCAGGCTTTTCCGTGGCCAGCTGCAGCAATACCTGACCGTTCACATCCGTGGCGTGGGTTCCCATCACTGGCCTATGTTGCAGGCTAACCGGCTGACGGACGCTCATCGTTAACGGCTGCGACAAGGGGATCCGGCAGGGATCGTGGTGGTACACCGTCGCCCGGGTCCCCGGGGCCAGGAGCGCCACCAGCGCCTCCATGCCTTCCCCGGATCTCCCCGGCAGCATCATCACCGGCAGCAGCGCCAGAAATCGCGACAGCGGCGCTGCGGCAACGGCGGCACATCCCGGTATACCCAGCCCCGCCAGGCCCAGCAGATACTGCGAGATGTTGTCCGTGCCGCCCGCCCGAAAGGTTGCCGGGTAGGAATATTTGCGCCAGATACGGTAATACTGGGCGATCAGCCGATGGTTAAAGATATCGAGGAAATCCTCGGTGGCCTCGACGCCTTCCCGCCGTTGCGCAATGTCATCGCTATAGTGGGTCGGCAGCGGGGATTCCACGCCGTAGAGTCCCATAAAAGTCACGCGAACCGCCGGCGAACGGGGCGGTTCAGGATCGTCCATTCCGCGGATTTCGCCAGCCGGAAAGCCCATCCCCGGATGCGGGCGAAAGCGTATGGGTTCATCACCTACTAGCCAGCCGCTGCCGATGATCGGCGCCTTCGGATGGTTCTTCTCCAGCAACTGGCAGAAGCGGTAAAAATTCATGTACGGCAACTGAGGCCGGAGCTGCGCCATCAGCCGGGCAGGCGCAGACTGTGATTCTCTTTCCACCGGATACATTTCCCTTCAGGTTGAACAATGAGCGTCAGCTGGTTGAACTGATTCATATCGGCATACAGTGCGAAAAAGCGGTTGAGCATGTCGCCAAACAGGTGGACATCGCCCGCACCGGTAAATCCGCTACCGTCGAGCGTCACTTCAATATCCAGCCCGCGCAGCAGGAAACCCTGCTCGAAACGCTGAATTCGGTGATGGCTGACCGCCAGAATGGCGTCCAGACGGCGATTATTGAGCTCATCCTCCCGCCAGTTGTAGAGCGACAGCGTGCCGCGCAGCACCTCGGCGCTGCTCATCATGTTGAGAAAACGGGTGCCCAGATGGCTCATGACCCGCCAGTGGTAGCGGTCTTCCGCCGGGGGATAGGCCGGCAACGTGGGCTTACAGAGATTGCGGACGGTAAGCGGCGTGGCTGATATCGACTCACAGCGATCCAGCAGCGTGCTCTGTAGCGCCCGGCGCGGCAGCTGGCCGTTAGTGCCGGTGATGCGCAAGGAGACCGTTTCCCGCGCCAGCTCCCGGTCAGCCTCCCATTGCTGTCCGCCGAGGATAAGCCAGGTATCGTGCATGCCGGTTACGCCCCGTTTTACGCGGGTGTGGTAGTAGCGCTCCGGCGCATGGCGACGCATCATTCCCCCCTGGTGACGAAAGCGGGTGAAAGGCACATAGCGTGCCTCCCCGGTGCGCCCGGAGCCGGTCACGCTGTCAACAGAATAGATTTCGGTATGCCCGTCCTGCAGGCGCTTCGGACGCAGGAGATATTCGCTCTCCAGACCGCTGATGGTCAACGGATCGGCCTCAAGGGTAAACAGGTTAATCACCGGCACACAGTGCAGGCGCAGGCTGCTTGCGCTGACGGGTAAATCACTTTGCCAGACCTCGCTGAACACCACCTCAAGCGTGAAATGCGATATCCCCGCCGGCAGGGTGATGTTTTCCAGGCCATTTAGCTGCACGAACATAAATTTTTCGCGAAAGGTGAAATACTCGAGCAGCAGCTGATAGCCGCTGAAAGCGCTCTCCCCCTTCGGCCATAAACGATCCTCCTCGCTGAATCCCCCCGGGGAAAAATAGCCGTCGAGGCTTACCCGCTCTGTCTGACCCGGCAGACGCAGGTACAGCGCGGCCTGGCGTCGGGTCAGCCACAGATGGAGGGCGCTGCCGGTAACAGCGTCTTCCCCCAGGTACAGCGCCAGGCGGCGGAGATCGGTCTGCGACCAGTCAGCCAGCTCGCTACAGGCGAATCGTAGTCGCAGGGCCGAACGTCCGTCCGGCTCCGCCGTCATCACCGCCTCCTCTATCGCCAGCGGGTTAAGCGTCAGATCGCGGGTGGTTCGGTACCGGCACACGGTATTTTTCGGCCCCAGTGGGCGGGAGCTAATCTCAAACCCGGCGGGCACCGTTTCCGCCATCTTCATCGCCGGCAGCGTTGGGGTCAGCGCCACGATCGATAGCGATGGAATAGTGCGCAAATAGTGCGGCCACAGCATGCTGACCAGCCCCTCGGTCAGCTCCGGCAGATCATCATCAATTTTTTCGCGCAAGCGACCTACGGAAAAGGCAAAGCCTTCAAACAGGCGCTCAACGTAAGGGTCCGGCGTACCGGCTTTATCGAGATCCAGCATCGCCGCCCGATCGGGGTGAGCCTGCGCGAACGCTTTTGCCGCCTCGCGCAGGTAGCGCATTTCAGCATCAAAATATCGCAGGGTTAAATCGTCCATTATGAATATTCCCTTATTCGTCTACAGGGAGACACGCAGCATGGCTGCGCGGTCAGATTAGTTGGCCGTCGGGCGGCCATGAGCGAAGGAGGCCTGGCGTTGCAGGTCAACGCCAATCAGTGAGGGAGAAGGTTCAGTATCCCTCTTCGCCGGGTGTATATCGTCGGTCAGCGGAACACGTTCAGCAGACGCGCGCACGCTGAATATCGTCTCCGGTAGCGTAAAGTTTCGCAGCGCCAGCAGCGCCAGCGGTCCTTCCCCCGCCTCGGTACGCAGCGTGTAGTTCAGAAACAGACCATCCGGCGCTTTCCAGCTCAGGCTCCAGCTGCTGCTCGTTCCGAGATAAGCGCTGACCACCGCCTTATCCAGCAGACGGATCCACCCCCAGGCGCCCGGGAAATCGCCATACTGGCGGGTGCCCGCCCGGGTACTGATCCAGCTCAGACTGGCGCCCGGCGCTTCGGTGTCAGCGGGCCAGCTGAACCGCCGCCAGACCGGCATCTGGTTCATATAGACAAGTTTCTGATTGTCGATGACCAGCTCCGTCTGCATCACGCCGTCCGCGGTGCCGGGACGTAGCGCAAAATGCAATCCCGCTTCGCCGTTGGCGAACGCGACGTCGGAGAGATGGCTCAGGGTATTCATCGCCTGCAGAAAGGCCGGGTTAAACGTCAGCCCCTGAGCATTGATACTGTCCGCCATCCAGCGGCTCCCCTCTTTATGCAGCACGCCGTTCAGCCGGGTCTGCAGAAAGCGGGCGATGCGCCCGGTCTCGCTGTCGAGGTATTTTGCCAGCAGCGGCAGAGAGACTTCACTGCTGGTATTTTTAAAGGGGTAGCGACCGCCAAAAGCGCTATTCCAGTCCTCCACCACCGCGCTGCGCCACTGGGCGTTGAGACTTTCCGCCGCCGGGGTCAGCACCTGCTGCCAGGCCTGTTCCATCGGGCGAACAAACAGCGTTTGCCCAAATCCACTCCACTCCTGGCCCAGCCCCGCCGCCACCAGGCTGCCGTAGTCGCGCGTTTCGGTTAAATCCACGGCCTTGCCCTGGAATACCGTCTGCGCAAGCAACCGGGTCATCGCCTGCGGATCGGTGGCGTTGGTGACCTGCTGCAGGCGCAGACGCACCTGGGTGACGCGGGTCAGGAAGGTCTGCAGGCTAAGACGGCTGGTGGGTGTCCCGCCGTCGCGATTGTCCAGCAGCGCCAGTACGGGCCCGAAGGTGGCATCCAGAGGACCGCGCGAGCCGGACTGCTGATCGATGGCGGGTGGGTTGTCACGGTTGAACAGCTGCCTGGCCGATTTGACCAGCGAATCGGCGATGGCTTCCCCGGTCTGGCCGGTTCGCCCCTGCACGCTCAGGGTGTTCATCAGCGCCACCAGCGGCGACTGGCGCACATCGGCCATCAGGGTCAGCTGGTCAATGGCATCAGAGAGGGTCGCCGCGCGCTGCCAGCGCAAACTGTTGAGGAAATCCAGCCAGGCGCCGCTAAAATCAGCGAAATAACGCTCCGCCAGCCTGGCTCGCAGAGCTTCCGGCGACGTCGACTGCGCGGCAGGCTGCTTCGTGTCGCTCAGCACCCAGTCCATTTCATCGCGGCGTTCCGCGACCACTTTCTCAATGGCCGGCTGCACGGCCTGCTCCCAGGCCTGACGGGTAAACATGCCCGGCACCACCTCATCAGTGCTGAACAGACGCGAAGCATCGGTGTCGGCAGTCATATCCGCCAGGCGCATATCGGCATACTGATTCGCCACCTGCGCGAGCATCTTCTGGTAAAGCGTGGACTCACTGTTGCGCTGGCCCATCTGTCGAATTAACCGTGTGCGCACCTGGCTGACCAGACCGTCATCGACAGGCAGACGCCACTGCGGATGCGACGCCAGACTGGCGGCATAAAATGCCAGCAGCGAAGGGCCGCTGCCCTGCCAGACGGCGTCGGCGATGCCTGAGCACTGCGGCCAGTCCTGCATTAGCGTAGTGGCGAACCACGCGGCGTCCATTTTTTCCGGGCGGGTCAACATCAGATATTGTTTCAGTTGTCCGTAAGCGGTCTTCGTCATCTTCTCACGCAGTGGGCTGTCCGGCGGCAGCTGCACGAAGGCGGTGAGCTGCTCTTCCAGATGATGCGCCGCCGCATCGCGCAGCAGCGGCTGCGCCCTCTCTCCGTAGCGCGGGAACAGCGCCGCCAGCAGGTCATCGTTCTGACTGAGGCCAGCGCGGAGGTACCACGGCGCGCCGTGCTGCGAGCGGTATTCCAGTTGAGAAAGCGTTTTCTGTAACGCGGAGAGCGCATGCAGGCGTACGGCCAGCGGCTGTTTTCCCGCCGAGGCCTGCTGCACCTGCTGCTGTGCGGTCGTAACCAGCTCGCGGTTGGCGATAAAAGAGACCAGCAGAGTGGCGGCCCAAAATAACATCAGGGCGGCAGTTGCCACGCTCATCCCACGCATCCAGTTGACTCCCTGTTTGCGCGGACGTAGACCTGCGGGTAATTCCGTCATCCTGTCCGGCAGAATATCCCAGCGGTTATCCCGGCCCCAGTGATGGCTGATGCTGCGGCCGGCCTCCGCCGACGGCGCGCTGAACACCACTCCGGCCAGCGGCTGCGGGCGGTAAGGATTAAGCAATACCGATAACGGCTCCGTCACCGTTTCCGGTTTACGGGTCAACTGATCGGCCAGCGCGAGTAAACAATTGTGCTGTGGCTGACCGCAGACCTGCTGTATGCCTTGCGCGGTCAGCTGCGGTATCAGCCCGGTAAGCTGTCCGGCGAGCGTCTGCGGTGAACAATTCGCAGGCAACAGGCACCCCACTGGCTGGGTGACGCGCCCGGCCTGTTCTCCGGCGCGCGGATGCAGCGACCAGACGTACAGTGGCAGCTTCCAGCCCAGAGCCTCATAGCGAAGCTTTAAAGCATGAGACACGCTATCCATTGCATCTGGCGTGAGACCTGAGGTTGCGCTGTTTTCCGTTGCCGGCAGAACGTCCAGCGCTGAGGTCACCCAGACCATACCGTCCACCGCACGGCGGCGCAGTTTACGCAACACAGCCAGCCAGTCTGCATCGGCCGGAGTCGCAGGATCACCACCCCACAGCAGCACAGTCCCCCGGTCTTCCTGCCAGAGTTCCCTGGTGAGTTTTGGGGCCAGTTGTTCCACATCACTGACTGAGCCGGTCATCAGCAGGATACGGACTTTGCTATGCCAGAAATGACCGTAAGTATGTCGCAGAACTTGTTGTACGTCGTTTATTATCTTTTTACTTATGTCTACCTGTTTCAAATGAGCACTATTGTTTGACCAAGTATTCTGTTTATCATTTAACTTACGGAAAAAACGCAATCTTGATGCAAACGCAACAAATGAGTACCGACTGACTAGCAACAAAGAGAGGAAAACAGGAACTGCGAAAATAGTACAGAGCACCCGAAAAATTTCTGCTGGTTCCATCCATCCCAGGGATGGTCCCCACAGGTAATATAGTAGAAACAAAATAACAGTAATAATAACGACAAAAAAAACGCCAGAAAATTTAATAAGGATTTTCTTCATGTTATAATAAACCTCTAAACACTGGCAACCGAGTTAAACAAATGAGAGTTCAAAACATCATTATTTTTATTTACCAATAAATACTGTCCTGGGGGAAGATGCTCACTTACATAACTCAATTGCAAAAACTCGGTAAGAGGCGGGCATTTACATAAATAGTTGTCTGAATCAACGTATATATACGACGAAAGTGCACTTTCCGACATTACATCTGTTGTTTTTAACACCACTTTTTAAGCTCTTCTTCATTCAACCCAGAATAGATAACACCAGATAGCCGCCTCCCTTCATTAACCCTTCCCCAAAGGAGCGATTTATCTATTCCTACCCAATCACATTCTGGTCGAAAAAAAGCCCCTAAAGATGAGTGACCACCAGTCTCACCATCATTTCTCAGTCTTCCCAACAAAAACATCACAGATTCAGATTTATCGTCGATTTCATCGTCAAGTAATTCTGCGCCATAAAAACTGGCGGCAATAAGAACTTTATATTCATCAGAAGAGCTATCCAGCAAGTTATCTATGGATTCAGATAAGTTTCTACTAAACTCAATATCCCCCCCCGGATATATATTATCAAGTCGTTCTTGCCAAATCTTTTCCATCAGAGGTTTTAAATTATCATTAAGAGCGCATATCACTTTTACCCTAACATATTTAGGCAAAAGGGTTATATGCATATGGATATCATTAATTAGAAATCCCATTATTTTATTAAATAAAATAGCATTTCTATCCTGTATTTGATGAATGCTATTTAATTCATTTATTGGGGAATTAAAACTAAGATATCTGGACATATGCGTTAACTTTGGTGCATAGCGAACAGGCAATAAATCCCCCTCTATGATATTAGTCACACCACCATTTAAATCAGGCAATCTGACCTGTAACTCAATGACCTCAAGATAGGCCCTTCCTTTTTGAAGCAACTCCTGATAATAATCCAGGCGAGTTTTATTCCAGTAAACTGTTTCGATATCCTCATTATTCCATATCATAACTCTGAAGAAAAATACAGCCCCGCTTAAGAGTAGCGGCACCAGCAATAACTCAGACCAGAAAGCATAATTATTTTTTGATAAATACTCAGGAAAATAAACCAAAAAAACACATACATATACAGCAAGAATACAAACACAAATTCCGAATTCAACCCATAATGATAATGTTTTTTGGGATGTTTTCTCTTCCGAAGGAATATCAAAAATATTTACTGGCATAAATTCATTCCTTTAAAACACGCGAACCGGTGGAAATAAGAATAGCGCCACATGAACAGCGATGCCCTTCTAACGCAACAGCTAACCCGTTATCGCAATGTTTTTCATCTCCCTCACTTATACTATTTATACCGTGTGTTGGACATGAGACTAGATCAGACTTACGTGCCACAGATTTACCATCAATGATTATCTGAGATGAGCCCGTTAAGACAGATCCACCATGAGATGTTTTATCACCTACACAAATAGTTTTTTCATATTCTAATCTATTCAGTCTGATATATTAATTGGCAATAGTAACTTCAGGAAGTCTTTTTAAAATGACAGGTTGGAATCCATCGGGATCATCAATCATAACCGGTTCACCATTTTTCATGACAGGATTTCCATTATCATCTGTTTCCTGAACCTTCTCCTGAGGTTTTCCAGTTTTTTCATCAACAACGATAACCTGATCTGGACCTGTAAACTTAAATGCCGACTCGATACTATAATCGATATAGTAATCTTTAACTGTTTCAATAGATGTTTTGAAAACATTGATACTTTCGCCCTGCAATGCAGAATCAGGGAATTCATCAAGCCGCAATATTGTATCAAATGTCTTACTGTAAAATAGTATATTATAAAAAACGCTTAATTTTTTAGAGGCTAATCTATCATCACGGGCACATCCAGTATAAAAAACCATATAATCATGAGCATCAAATAATATCCCATATCTTCGATTGACACAAACGGATGGATATGTACAATTACTATTTAGTAATAAAAATTGAGATATTTTACCTCCTCTTTTTATTCGAATTATGCTTTCAGGAAATAACGTTTCACCAGGAATATTAACATAAGTACCTGCGGGTATTTTTACATATTTCCCATCAAACACCCCAATCCATAAGTCCTGTTTTTTATTTACCAACCAATACTGATTGGAAAATAAAGACTTATTTCTCTTTATATCTGGGAGATTGTTTTGAGTTGTTTTAAAATCAATAAATTGATCATGATATCTTTCGTTTGCATCTCGATCTAATAGATTTCCAGGGTCACTCTTGGAAAAGAGTATCTCATCATTTCTATCGCTAGCATGGATAAATTGTGTTGATATCAAAAAATAAAATAAAACAAAATATTTCATGATTTACCATCCTATGGATAATCAAAATAATTGATAAAGATATTAATCAAAAACAGTAACTTCAGGAAGCCTTTTTAAAATGACAGGATTATAGCCATCAGGGTCATCAACCATTACTGGCTTTCCATTAATCAAGATGATTTTCCCATTGTCATCAGTTTTTGGTACCTTAGGTAAAGCTTTGCCTGTGTCAGGGTCAACAATAACGATCTGATCTTTTGCGATTATTCTAAATGCAACGTCAAGCGCATCATACCGATAGTATCCATTTATTGACACCAAAGATTCTTTTATATATTTAAGATCTTCAGGAGTTGAATAAGGTATTGAATCAAGCACAATTATCGCATCATATATTTTATCATATAGTAAAATATCATATAATATGATATGGCGGGTTGAGTTAGGTTCAAAACTAAAACTAGTACATCCAGAGTAAAAATATGTATATAATGAAGAGTCAAAAACTATATTATTTATTACACTGAGACATTTAGATGGGTAATTATTAGTTTCACGCTGCAATAGAAATTGTGAAATTTTACCCTTTCTTTTAACTCTTAATATTCGTTGTTGATGATACCCACCATTAGGAATGTCCTTGTAATAGTTTGCTGGCACTTTGATATTTTTTCCATCAAACAAGCCAAGCCATAGATCCTGTTCTTTATTTACCAACCAATATTCATTACTTGAAAAAACTTTGCTCCTCTGAGAATCAGGTAAATTATTTTGCTTATTTTTGTAATTACGATAATCACCGCGATATTCCTCATCAACACGTTGTTGTTCCTGTCTTGAAAAAATCTCCGAGAATGTCATGGAATTTGTATCCGAGTTGACGCTGGATACTGAGTTATCTGACGCATAACAGATTTGTAAGCTTGCCGCTTCTAAAAATAAAAGCGACATGAAAGAATATTTAATAAAAATTCTCATTTCTCATTTTCTTGTTAAGGATAATTAAACCCATCGATAAAAGGAGCAGGATCAAGCCTGTTTGCTATACCAGGACCAGGTCTCTCTTTTACTCTAACTTCAAAATGGAGATGAGCACCTAAAGCTATACTGGTCATTCCATTGGCATTACCTGTGCAACCAGTTTCTCCCAATAATTCACCACAACGTACATGGTCTCCCCTCTCTAAACCAGAATGAATTGCAGACAGATGGGCGTAGAAAAAATAAACCTCACTAATTTCACTATCATTACATCTACAAAGCAACGCCTTCTCTAGTGGAAGATCGTCAACCTGAACAATAATACATAACTGTCTGCCATAATCACTACGAGGAGGATCAATTATAAAAGCGATGCGACCATCTGCTACTGAAAATATTGGTGTATTTGGCGCAGCTTCTATATCCAAGCCCTGGTGTTGATAACGACGTCCATTAGAGCGAGTTCTCCATCCCTTAAAAGTAGCACTACGGACTCGAGGAAGAGCATGAGTACGAATCCGGCAAACAGAAAGTGGATTACTCCATGTATTCCCCTCAACGTTTACAGAAGGAGATGGGGTATTTCTTGGCTGCGAATTCATAATAGTTACTGGAGGTAAATCCGTATTTAGAATGTACGTAGAATTAAGTTTCTGAATAATATCTTTGGTGGAGTAATTTTTCATCTTCGGTTCAATTCGGTAATGATCAGGTACGATAATTGAATCGAAATAATTGACCATCCATGCAACAAAAGCGGTCCTCCATGTACTATCAATAGAATAATACCTAATTATCATCTCATTATCTTTTAAATTACCAATTAGTCGGTTATAGAAAGCAATATTAGTCGGGATTTTTTCGCCTTTTCCAGGAGTTTCTTTCCCATTCATAATAATGTCATATGCGCCAAATGCCCCATTCATATGAACAAGGTAAGCTATTTTAACTAATTCATCTGATTCAAGAGCACTAACTGCTGATAACTTTAAACTAAGTGAGTCAATCCCTTTTCGATCATACAAACCAATCATATCAATACTGTATTCTGCATTAACCCGCAAAGATAAAACAGTATCTTTATCGATTTCCGTTATAGTTCCATCGACCAATTCACCAAAAAGTTTTCTATTTTTATAGACCAGTTTCTGGTAGGAATATTTTCCTGTTATAAGCTGATATATTTTAGACTCCGATTCTGCACATAGGGATAGCCATGTATCAGGTTTAAACTGTCCTAACCCTACCGCTCCAGAACCAGTAGGATTGGTCGCATTTGCTTTCCATCTTGACTCTGCATAAATTAATGCAGAAAGTCCCTCTGGCTGGAATCCATATTTTTTAGCTGTTTCAATGATATAATCTCGATATTGTTCTGCCTCTGGAGGAAGGCGTAACCCTTCACTGACATTACCAATATTACTCACACTGGTGGGAGCACCACCTTCGGTTCTCGTGGTTTGATTTACAGAAGGTGTCGGGCTTTCCGCTGTTCTACTTTCTGATGGGCCGGAAGCAGATGAGTCATTTATCTGTTTCGCCTTTTCTTTTTCCTGTTGTTTGCTCGATTGTTGGGTACCTTGTTTAACTCTGGTACTCCCTTTTATTATCATTTCCCTGGATGATATCCGCAAACTTAACGTTCCCAGCGGCAATTTTTTATGGTCTGCAATCAGAATGTATTCTTTTTTATTTAAATGTTGCAGTTCAACCTTTATACCTTTGGTGCTGTCTTCAATAAGCAGACCAGCGACAACACCAGTGCTGTCTGTTACGTAATCATACGTCTTACCATCAAAAGTGAGTCTGAGTTTTGCATTGCCAAGCGGGCGCCAGACGAGATCGCAAATCCTCAAAGTCAATTGAGTATCATAAACTTTGTCTTTTGATGGTAAACTCAATACCTGACCGGGCTGGATAATATGCTGCTCTGCTTTAGTGAGAAGACCGTTAATATTGGCCAGTTCATTAACATCAATTCCGAATTTACGACTGATTTTCCACAGGCTGTCACCCTTCTGAACTGTATACTGTTCCATGGCTATTCCTTATCTTGTTCGTTTAATTCACCATCATATTGCGGACCATGTTCATCGAAATCCAGGTCATCATCAGTCTCATCCTCAATATCATGCTCATCGTTATAAGAAAAAAGGCTCGTCCATTTATCATCGCCAATTATTGCATGAAAATTTTCACTTTCAGGCGGTTCAAAACAACCTGACTCTCCATCATTAAAAGCAGAACTCCATATTTGTTCTTTTGATTTACTATCAAAAAGACTCACTTTCATAGTAGATGGCGCAGCATTACCAAGAGCATCTAAGAGCATAAAACTCATTGACTGTGGACCACTATCAGGAAGTTCTGGAATATTTGACTGCATAGAAGCTGGGCCACTGTAGAGAAGCTTACTTTGCTTCATCATAATATCACCAGGGCAGCCTAACTCGATGTTTCCTCCGGAAAGGCGAATGTATGCCCCGCCAGCACAGGTAAACGTTAAAGTTTTTGCCGCTGTAAAAGTCATACCCTCTGTTGTACTGGTCAGCGAAATATTTTGCTTAGCTATTACTTCAATATTTCCTGACTGAGCCTGTGATATTAGATCGCCTTTGGCCACAATAGCTTCTATGCCCTCAGTTTCGGTAAAG
Organism: Klebsiella pneumoniae; assembly: GCF_000742135.1. Taxonomy (GTDB): domain Bacteria; phylum Pseudomonadota; class Gammaproteobacteria; order Enterobacterales; family Enterobacteriaceae; genus Klebsiella; species Klebsiella pneumoniae. The sequence goes on from NZ_KN046818.1 coordinate 2,835,386, forward strand.
ATTGATATTTTTTCAGAAGCGGCAAGAGTAATATTTTTCTTTGCTCCCAGTTCAACATTTTGCCCTGCAGTCATATAAATATTTTCGCTTGCAACTGCCTGAAGATGACTTCCACTGGCTAAAGCAATACCTTCTGGTGCACTCATCAGTAATACAGCCTGCTTTAGCGCAAGTAACTTCTCTTCCATCAGTGCCTGTTGTTGCTCATATTGCAAGAGCTGTGCTTTTGCTGCTGATGCTGCCTGTGAAAGAGACTCCATTTGACTAACGGCTTGCGTCAACAAGGAATGTACTGCAGCCATATCCAGCACTTTCCCTTGTGCCTCAGGCTGGCTGTCCGCAGTAATGAATATCCCTTTCCCCGCCCGGATCCCTCCCCACGAATCGGTACGCAGTTCAAACCCTTCCCCCCTAAGCTTGCGGCTGGCATCAACGTTATGTCCTAAATTCAGCTGCGTCTTGCCGCCGTACTCGGTGCTGAGCTTGATATGCTCCTCGCCGCGCTTATCCTCCATTCGCAGCTTATTATTGGCCGGAGTACGAATCACATTGCGGGTGCTGTTTTTCTCCGTCACAGGGTCGACATGCCGCGAGTCGTGCAGCGCATGCGCAATGTACGGCCGGTCAGGATCGCCTTCGTGGAAAGCAATCGCCACCTCCGTGCCCTGGACCAGCGGGAAGTGAAAGCCGTACACGTCGCCGCCGTAGGGTTTGGCGAGACGCACCGGCATGCTTTCCTGACCCTGCCCTTTCTCCTCTCTGTCAGCGTCAAATTTCACCCGGTACAGGCCGGACGCATCCTGCCAGGCGTAGATATCATTCGCTTTCGCGCTGGTCACCCGCGCCGTCATGGTGCCAGTCACCTTCGGGCGCGGCAGCAGCGGCGGACGCCAGCACAATGTTTCGCTGTAGGGCACCGCCAGCAGGGACACCCGCAGCGCCTCCCGGCGGCTGGCGGTAAAACCGGTGCCGGTGATTAACAGCGGATCCTGTACGGGCGCAGGCAGGGTCGACGGCAGGCTGTCGGTAACGGTCAGCACCTGGGCCGGCGCCAGCCAGGCTGCAGTACTGATCGCGGTAATAAGCGTCTGGTGAGCCAGAAAACGCTCATGGTCGAGGCGGGCATAGAAGTTGGCGGTCTCCGTCTGCGGGTCGATTTTATCGCCACGCTCCCGGTGGCGAAGCTTATAGTGGTATACCTCACCGTAAGTGATGCCTTCACCATTTCCCCGGGTCATATCCGCTGTTGCCGACTGGAGAACGCTCTGCGCATCGCGGGGGTTATAATCCCGGGTAGTGACGTTCGCCTCTACGACGTTATGCGTGATGCTCAGACCCCATATCGATTCCGCACCGCTGTCGCTCATCCCCGACGGGCTGTTTACAGGGAGTGTCTTATCAAACGTCAGCGCCCGCTGCGCGTCGGCGAAGTGGACCACTTCGCTCTGCGCCTCTTCCTGCAGGGTGAAGAAATAAAATATCCCTACCTCTGCCAGCAGGCGCTGGATAAACGCCAGGTCGCTCTCCTGATACTGATTAATTTGCTCGCGCCGTGGATAGTGTTGCTTGAGATAAAACTCATACTCCCAGTCATGCAGGTGATGTTCCTGCAATACCTGCTCCACCACCTCCGGCACCGATTTATTCACGAAAAAACGGTGGCTGCGAAACTGTTTATCCAGTAAGGAGAGGAAGGGTTCGAGGGTTATCTGATATTTCGACTGATCTTCTGAACTGCTGATACGCCGGAAGGCAGTCACCACGCCATGGACGCGTTTGCAGTCCGCCAGCTGCTGCAGTGCGCCGCCGCCCATCGTCAGCATGGCGGGTTTGCTCAGGAGCTGTGAGGCATCAATATTTTTCTCTGCGCTGGTAAACGTAATAGTGTAATAATAAAGTTCACTCAGTTTTTCTGCCCCACTGAATTCTTCCACATCCAGCGATGCGGTACATGAAGGAATATCCAGCTGGTAACGGTTAAGGGTGGTGCCGGTAATTATTGAAGAGGTATCCATTATATTCCTGTTTTACTCCGCTGTAATGACCATCAAAAATCAATTCACAGGACGCCCTGTTTAATTTTGTTTAATGATAATCATCTCATTCATCATAAATATATTTATGTGCATATCGATATATCAGATACCCTACCAGGAGTTTCGTAACTAAAAGGTAACCCCAGGGATATTTATATTCACTGACTGAGAAATAAAAAAAGCAGCCAGAAACCGGAGCCTTCAACGTTTATCGCCGCCAGCATTTCTCTGCCACTGTCTTTAGCTCTATCCATACTGATCTCCTTTATCCATCCCCTTTCCCGAGCTTCATCCCCGCAGAGGCCGCGCTTTGCCGACAAGATTGACTGGCTGCAGGCACGCTACCGCCCATCGCTGTTTCCTGTTTATCAGGGACCCGTAGCGCACAGGGTCAGGCAGGCAGATTGTTGTTGTTCAACCTCCGCGATCGGGGTCGCTGATTACTCGGTTTCGCTTTTTAATCCGTTAGTCTCTGCTCCTGAGGTATTGGCCGTGCCCGGCGTCAGACAGGCGTCCTTCTGCGGGACCAGACTGATCTCCACCCGGCGATTTTGCGCCCGCCCCTCTGGCGTCTCGTTGCTGGCGACAGGACGACTTGCGCCGTAGCCCTGCACCGCAAAACAGCTCTCCGGCACATCGCCGGTATCGCGCATCCAGTCGCGGACCGCCTCGGCACGCTTCAGGGAGAGTTGTTGATTGGATTTATCGTTGCCGATGCTGTCGGTATGGCCTGCCACCACGATCAGCCAGCCGGGTTTGGCCTTAATGCCCAGCAGCGAGTTCACCAGCAGCTTTGTCGAACCCGGTTTCAGCGTCGATTTGCCGGTATCGAACAGCGCCATGCTATCGAGGCGGATCGTCTGCGGCCCCTGCACAACCTGCTTGATGACCGGACGCGGCGGCGGGGGCGGCGCCCAGTCATTGATAGCGGCTTCCACGAAGGGGATCAGCCGCCCCCCCTGATACAGCCCCAGCCGATAACGCAGCGGCTCCCCCCGGCGCAACCAGTCATCCAGCAGGCGGCTGTCGGCACGCAGACGCTGCTGCGCCTGCAGCTTCGGCGTCGGCGGCTTGCCGCTGAGGCGGTGATACACCGCCAGATGATCGCCGACGCTGCGCACCAGGCGCTGGTTGTTGATAAAGGAAGCCAGCATCGCCAGCGCCAGAAAGAGGAAGCCCACCCCAGCGGCAAGACCGGCATCGCGCATCCGGCGGCTGACCCCGTGGCGGTGCGGCAGTGACGACAGAAGAAGATCCGGCAGCGGGTGAGGACCTGGCGCCGCGTCGTTGCCCGGGGAGAGCGTGGTGATCCCGGCGATTTGCTGTTGCCAGAGGTTATTCGCCACCGCCGCTACCGGTGTCAGGCAGATGCCCGCGGCACACAGGTTCAGCGGAGGAAGTTCCGCCTGCCGGGCGCGGAATGGCCGGAACAGAGCGTTTTCGGCCAAGGTCAGGATGCTCTCCAGCCACAGCGTCTGATGCAGGCGTGAGGCAGGGCTGCCCTCCCGCTGCCACCCGGCAACCGACTGGGGCGCTTGTCCCTTCTGCTGCACCTGGAGCCCAGCCCTCTCCGGCGTGATGGTAAACCAGCGGCTTTCCCCTGCCTGGCCGCCTGGCGGCGTCACCCAGAACACGCTCCACACCGGCGGCAGACCGTTTAGCCAGGTTCGGCACTCAACGATACTCCGCCGCCAGTCGCGCAGCGACTGCGCCAGATGCTCCCCGGAGGGGTGGTGCTCCGGTACCACCGCCAGCAGCACGGAAACCTGCGATACCAGCGCCGGACGCGCCGCCGCCAGGTACTGCGCCAGCCGCGGCAACTGCTCCGCGCTGTCTCCCCGTAGATACCAGCCGTGACGGGTTTCGCCGTGCGCCGAACGCCCGGGAAACAGACCGTCGGTATCCCCGCAGACCAGAACCACTGCCCCCTGAAAATCCTCGGGCGGCAGGACGATTTCCGATCGCTGACGGCTGACTGCCCGGCGACGCTGACGCCAGAGCGCCGCGCCGCCCGCCAGCAGGATGCACAGACTGAAGATCACCTGGTTGCCGATGGACAGCGGCCAGAAGCCCAGCACCAGCCACAGGGCCAGGATGACGGTCAGTATCGTAAGCAGACGACGAGCGTTATCACGCATCTCTTATCCCTGCCCTGCTATCTGCGCCACCATCTGTGACAGCATGGCGGAGCAGGTCAACCACAGCGCCGCCAGCGCCACAATGCCAGCCGCCCAGCCGCACCAGTACATCCGCCGTCCGCTGCGCAGCCGGGAGGCACGAACCACCACCGGCGCCTCCTGGGTCAGGCTGAACGGCGGGACCCGCGCGCCAAGCGCTTGCGCCACGTCCTCACGCCGTTCGTCATCCTCGGCGCGGTACTGTCCGACAAATCCCAGCTGTAAAGTACGAAAGAAGCAGGTCAGCACTGCCGCATCCGCCGTGGGCTCTCGCAGCAGCTGGCGGATCCGTTCCCAGAGCTCTTCCCCGGCGTTGAGAGTGCTGAAAAAGCGCGCCTGCAGCGGATCCTTGCGCCACCTGCGGTAGCCATCATCCTGACTGGCGCGGTTGAGGACGCTCTCATCCAGCAGCGCGCAGTAGGCATAGAGCATCTGCTCAGCGCTGGCTTCACTGACTCCCCCGCCGTCAGCGCCTCGCGCGCCTCGGTCACCCATCGGCAGGCCTGGCGATAGAGCGCCTCGCCATCCGTCACCGGCTGGCCGCAGCGTAACTGGCTGACCATCAGCCAGCCCGGGTAAAAAGTTTTGTTGATCAGATCGCTTTCAGAGGTATTCATGAGCGCAGTACCGCAAAGAGTTCAAGTTTCACGTCGCCAAGCGATTCCGGGGTATAGAAGGTGCAGTTGCCGGCCTCCAGCATCGCGCGGGCGGCGTCGGTGGAGAGATCCAGAGCGAAATATTGGTTTTCCAGACGTAGCGGAATGGCCGCCGGCACATGGCTCAGCGGTTTGATCGCGATGCCGCTGAGGGCAATATTGACGACCTCGGCGACATCATCATGGCTACCCGCCTTACAGAGCTGCGGAAAGCGGCTCTGTAGCTGGTGAGGGGGGAGTGAAGAGCGCACCGACAGATAAAAATCCGCCCCCTCGCGCAGCCGCGCATCGTGCAGCCTGCCCCGCCAGATCTCCCGGTCGGCGCCCTGCTCCAGAGCGATGGCGATCACCCTTGAGGGCAGGCTGACTTCGAGCAGCGTATCCAGCAGGGCAAACAGCGGCGGGAATACCTGCTCTGGCGAGGCATGCCGGTAGCGGGGGATTGCTTCCAGATGATGTTCAAGGGAGAAAGTCAGCAGACTGCCGGCCAGCCTGGCCAGTTCGCGATAGAGCAGCTCCGGATGGCGCGAAGGGTCCTGATGCAGCTCGCTGAGCACCGGTTCAGCGCTGTTCAGCGCGTTGAGCAGCCAGAACAGGGAAACATCCGCCACGGCAAAATCAGCCATCCGCGCATTGCTTTCACGACGCATGGCCATCAGGCGTCTGCGTCGGGCCTGCAGGCGATGTAACAGCTCGCCCAGCTCGCTGACCAGCGTCGGGCTTGCCGCCAGCGACAGCAGCGGCGGGATGAATTCCGGGTCAACGATCCACTGCCCCTGGGCGTCGCGCACCAGACGCGCTACCGGGCAGGTGAGAAAGGCTGCATTTTACTCGGTGGAGAGACGCAGCGTTAGCGCGTGCCGCAGAACGGCCAGCTCGCTGCGTTCATGGCCGGCCAGCTCCTGGACGGTCACCTGCTCGGCGCGCCAGCGGCGCGGGCGGGCGCTCTCCTGGCCGTCATCAAGATTGCCGCCGCTGGCGCTGAGCAGCGGCAGAGCGAGCAGAACCTCCACGCTGTCCTGCATCACGTCCGATACATCGCGGACCGGTGGCAAAATATCCGCCAACTCGGTGTCAATCAGCGTTCCGTCGGCGAAACGCACGATCAGCCGGGTGGCGTTGAGCCGGGAAAGGGTGAGCGCGCTCGCGTCAAACTCCGCGCGCAATACCCCCCACGGGTGGGCGAGCGCCATGCGGGAGACCGTATCGGCGACGTGCGCGTCCCAGCGGGCCTGTTGCTGAAACTGCTGCGGGACCAGAAAAGCCCCGTCGCGCCATAATGGGCGGAAAATCTTCATTGCACCTCCTGTGCCTTTCACTTTCATTGGTCTGCAGACAGGACCAAATGCCCGGACGGATATCCCTCATCCGCCGTGTGTTCGGCTGGATTTATTACCTGCCGCTTCAGGGAAAGGAAATATCTCCCCTGCCCGCGAGAGTTTCGAAGTCAGATGGTATTTTTTGGTCAAGGGATGTTTATCATAAAGCGAAAGAGTCAGGGGGAGGTAACGCCTGGCCCTAAATAATATCTGAATTCAACCCAAGGTAGCTTTATTGCTCTCGGTCATCACATGTAGAAGGAATATTCCATAAGCGACCCTTTTATTATTTTCCTGTTGAATATTAATTAGCGAATTAATCCCTCCGTCAGGAATATTTATATTTACCTTAAATATAAATAATAATAAAAATATCACCGCAATCGATATACCCTCAGTAGCGCTGAGTCCAGAATCTCCCCCGGCAACTGCCAGATACCCGGAGGAGTGCCCCGCCCCACCCGGCCATTGCCAGGCGCTGCATTACCCCGTATTTTGGTTTCCCGCTCCGCTGTGGGCGGGTATCAGGGCGAACGAGAGAGAGAAAATGAAACCGCTATTTGTCTATGGGACGCTCTGTCCCGGTCGCAGCAATGCGCATATTCTGGAGGCGATCGGGGGCGAGTGGCGTCCCGGCTACGTCACCGGCACCTTTTACGCGCGCGGCTGGGGCGCAGCCGCCGATTTCCCGGGGATCGTCCTCGACGCTCACGGCCCACGGGTCAACGGCTATCTGTTCCTGTCCGATCGGCTGGCGGCGCACTGGCCCATGCTGGACGACTTTGAGGAGGGGTACGATCGGGTGCCGGTGGAAGTGACCACCGACGATGGACAGCAGATCAGCGCCTGGATTTATCAGCTTCAGCCCCGGGGGTAATCCCCCGCCGCGCTGCGCGGCATGGTACAGCAGCCCAGCGCGATCGCGAGTCTGGCGTCGTTTCTGCCAATGCAGGTATACTTGCCAGATGTTTCCTCAGTTTCAGACACGCAGATGACAAAACTCACCTTACAAGAGCAGATGCTCAAAGCCGGCCTGGTCAGCAGCAAAAAAATGGCTAAAGTCCAGAGAACGGCGAAAAAATCCCGCGTTCAGGCCCGTGAGGCCCGGGAAGCGGTGGAAGAAAATAAAAAAGCCCAGCTGGAGCGTGATAAACAGCTTAGCGAGCAGCAAAAGCAGGCGGTGCTGGCGAAAGAGTATAAAGCCCAGGTAAAGCAGCTGATCGAGATGAACCGCATTACGGTCGCCCGGGGCGATATCGGCTTTAACTATACCGATAATAATCTGATCAAAAAAATCATGGTCGACAAGCCCACCCAGACCCAGCTGATTAACGGCCGTCTGGCGATTGCCCGCCTGGCGGTGGATAACAAGCCCGAAGGTGAATATGCGATTATTCCGGCGGTAGTGGCTGAGAAAATTGCCCAGCGCGACGCCAGCAGCATCGTGTTGCACAGCGCCCTGAGTCAGGATGAGCAGGATGAAGACGATCCGTACGCCGACTTTAAGGTGCCCGACGATCTGATGTGGTAACCCCGGGCTTTCCCGCCGCGGGCGATCAAAACGGGCTCGCCTGCTGGATATGCATCGGCTCATGGCTGACGGGGTGGACAAAGCGCAGTTCGCTGGCGTGCAGCATCAGCCGCGGAGCCTGTTCCGTGCCGGGCAGCTCCCGGCCACCGTACAGATCGCAGCCAAGGATCGGATAGCCCAGCAGCTGGCAGTGAATACGCAGCTGATGGGTCCGTCCGGTCTCCGGGGTGAGCGTCACCCGGGTTAACGCCAGCGCCCTCTCGCCTTCTCGCGCCTGATACAGGCGGTCTATGACCCGATAGCGCGAACGCGCCGGTTTGCCGTGGCGGGCGCAGAGCGCCATGCGCGGGAAACGGGCCGGATCTTTGGCGATTGCCGCCTCCACTATCCCCTCATCTTCCGCCAGGTGGCCGCACAGCAGCGCCGTATAGACCTTGTCCACCGTGCGCTGGCTGAACTGTTGGCACAGCAAGGCGTTAATGCCCTTGTTGCGGGCGATCACCATCAGGCCGGAGGTGCCGAAGTCCAGGCGGTGCACCAGGGTGCAGCCCGGAAAGCGCTGAACCAGCCGGTGATGCACGGAGTCGAGGTTGCGCGGATCTTTGCCCGACAGGCTCAGCAGCCCGGCGGGCTTATTGATCAGCACCAGGTGTTCGTCCTGATACAAGAGGGTGATCTGTTCGCGGCACGGCGGTGCGACAAAGGTATCGATAATGGTGGACATCAGGCGGCCCGAAGAAGGAGTGGCTGGCGATAGTACCCCATTTTGCCCACCGGCACGATGCTGGCGCACAATCCGCCCTCGCGGCGGCGTCATTTATCACCCACACTTATCGCAAAGGCATGGCCTGTACAGGCAATGTGCTTTACACTGCGCGCTGCAAAATTTGTGTTAACCAACGAGTAATACGGTAATGGCGATGAACGGAACAATCACAACGTGGTTTAAAGATAAAGGTTTTGGATTTATCAAAGATGAAAACGGCGAAAATCGTTATTTTCACGTGATTAAGGTCGCCAATCCTGATCTTATCAAGAAAGACGCGGCGGTGACTTTCGAACCTACCACCAACAATAAAGGGCTGTCGGCCTACGCGGTGAAGGTCATTCCGGAAAGCAAATATATCTATATTGCCGGCGAGCGGTTGAAGCTGACCTCCATCAAATCCTATGTGGTGTACCGGGAAGAAGAGCCGGTCGAGACCCGCGTCGATAAAGAAAACGCCGTGCTGTCGGTCGGGCTGCTGATGAACAGCATCCGGCCAAAAGCCACGGTGCAGCCGGGAGAGATGCGCTCGGTGAAAAAGCTGGCGAACACCACCTTTCAGGGGACAACCCTGATCTTTTCGGAAGACGAAATCGATATCGATGCCACGGTAAAACTGCTTAAGGTGTAAGCCCTAGCGCGCGGTTTCCCGCGCGCCCGAAGTCCTGCCCGATATGCTACCCGCCATCGCCCCTCGCCGGACGGGGCGATGGCGCCAGAGAGCCGATAAGGATGCCGCCATGCCCGTAAATTTTGACTTCAACGATCTCTACGCCTTTCGCGCCCTGATGGAATATGGCAGTTTTCGGCTGGCGGCCGAATCCATCTGCCTGTCGCAGTCGGCCCTTAGCCGACGCATCGAAAAGCTGGAGACGGCGCTGGGCAACCGGCTGTTCGATCGCACCACCCGGCGGGTGACCCTCACGCTGTATGGGCAAAATTTTGCCGAACGTTCGGAGCAGCTGCTGGCCCATGTCGAGACGGTGCTGGCGGATATCAGCCAGGTCAGCAAGGCGCGCACCGGGCTGGTGACGGTGGCGACAGTGCCTTCCGCCGCCTACTACTTTATGCCGGAAATCATCCGCAGCTTTCAGGCGCGTTATCCCCAGGTGCGCATCCGGTTGATTGACAGCAGCGTCGGGAATGTGATCGAGGCGGTCAGCAGCGGACAGGCTGACTTTGGCCTCTGCTTTGCCAAAAACCTGCCAGCCAGTATCGAATTCACCCCTCTTGCCGACGACCGCTATGTGGCCGCCTGTCGGCACGATCATCCGCTGGCGCGCAACACGCACCTAAGCTGGCAGGCGTATTTTGAACAGGATTATATTGGCCTGGATCGGGTCTCCGGCAACCGGATGCTGCTTGACAGGGAGCTGGCGCATCTGACGCCGGCGCGGCCAAGTATCTGCGAAACCCGCCACGTCACCACGATGCTGGGGATGGTGGAAGCGGGCATCGGCATTGCCGCCGTGCCCGCGATGTCGATGCCCGCCGGGGAGCATTCCGTTCTCCGCGCTGTGCCGCTCACCGACCCGGTGGTCACGCGTACGGTAGGCCTGATCCGCCTCAGCGGCCGTATTCAGTCCTACGTGGCGGCAGAGCTGGAGAAGCTGATTATTGAACAGTATCCTTCTGGCTGACCGGCGCGGCGGCGGCTACGCTTCGCATACCGGTGGCGTGGATGGTCTCCTGCGCCGCCGGTGACGCCAGATACGTCAGCAGCGCCTTGCCTTCCTGCGGGTGGTCGGCGCTGATGGTCACCGCCCCGGCAAAGCGGGTGATGTACTGCAGGTTATCCGGCAGTTCGCCGACGAAGGTTACGCCGGGCACCGGCAGCAGTTCGCTCACCTGCTGAAAACCGATCGCATACCGTCCCTTGGCCACTTCCGAGGCCACCGGAATGCGCTCCACCATCTGCGCTTTAATCTGCATCGCGTCATCAATGCCCAGGGTGTGGAACAGCGTCGAGCTGACATAGCGTCCGCTGGCGCTGTCGGAGTACGCGACCGATGGCGCCGCCAGCAGCGTCGCCCGCAGCTGGTCTGCGTTGTGGATAGCCGGCAGCGGCGCCCCCGCCTTCACCACCACGCCGATCGGCGAGTCGGCCAGCTCCCGGCGCGAATCCGGTTGCGTACGGCCCGCTTTCTCGAGGCTGGTCAGCGCGTCCCCGACCATGATCACCACGTCCGCGTGTTCGCCGCGCGCCAGACGGTTAGGGATCGCCTGCGGCGTTTTTCCCATCGACGGGCCAGGGATCACCACGAGGTGGTTGCCGGTTTGTTTTTCCCACGCCGGGGCCAGCTTTTCCAGCGCCGCTTTGAAGCCGCCGGAGATCATCACGGTGACCTCAGCGGACAACGCGCTGCCGCCGGTGGCGGCCAGCAGCAGCGTGGCTAGCAGGGTTCCTGTCGTTTTACGCATCATCTTCTCCCTGATTAACGTGCCGTCTGCAGCGCAACGGCGCTACGGCGATAGAGGTAGCAAGTGGCCAGCAGACCGCAGATGGCGGCAAAGCTCATCCAGTAGCCGGGAGACGCTTTATCACCGGTATACTCAATCAGCGCCGTGGAAATCACCGGCGTGAAGCCGCCAAACACCGCGGTCGCCAGGCTGTAGGCCAGCGAGAAACCTGCCACGCGCACTTCGGCGGGCATAATTTCGGTCAGCGCCGGGATCATCGCCCCGTTGTACATGCCGTAGATAAACGACAGCCACAGCAGCACGCTCAGCATCATCAAAAAGCTCGGGGCGTTCGCCAGCATGGTCAGCGCAGGCCAGGCGGTAGCCAGCGCCAGCAGGGTCATGGCGATCAGCACCGATCGGCGGCCAAAGCGGTCGGACAGCGCCCCGCCCACCGGCAGCCAGAAGAAGTTGGAAATCGCCACCAGCAGCGTGACCAGCAGGCTGTCAGAGGCGCTGAGCATCAGCACCTTTTTACCAAAGGTCGGGGCATAGACGGTGATCAGGTAGAACGCGGTGGTGGTCATCGCCACCATCATCATCCCGGCGATAACCACCTGCCAGTTCGCCAGCAGGGTGGCGAATACCTGGCGCATCGCCAGATGATGGCGGCGGGCAGTAAACTCCTGGGTCTCCTCCAGCTTACGGCGCAGGATAAAAATGAACGGAACAATCAGGCAGCCGAAAAGGAACGGAATACGCCAGCCCCAGTCGCTGATAGCGCTCGGCTCCAGTACCGCGTTGAGGGCAAAGCCCATCGCGGCTGCCACCATGATGGCAACCTGCTGACTGCCCGACTGCCAGCTGGTGTAAAAGCCTTTGCGGCCCGGGGTGGCGATCTCGGCCAGATAGACCGACACCCCGCCCAGCTCGGCGCCTGCGGAAAAGCCCTGCAGCAGACGGCCGATCAGCACCAGCAGCGGCGCCCACAGGCCAATGGTCTGATAAGAGGGGATCAGCACGATCAGGAAGGTGCCGGTGGCCATGATCGACAGGGTGACGATCAGCCCCTTGCGCCGCCCCACCTTGTCGATATAGGCGCCAAGTACGATAGCGCCGATGGGGCGCATCAAAAAGCCGGCGCCGAAGACCGCGAAGGTCATCATCAGCGAGGCGAATTCACTGCTCGCCGGAAAAAAGGTATGGGCGATGTAGGTGGCATAAAACCCGAACAGAAAAAAGTCGAACTGTTCGAGAAAGTTACCGGACGTGACGCGCAGAATGGCGCCGATCCGGTCACGGGTACTCATCTGTGAGGTTGTTGAATGCATGCAGGTCTCCAGTTTGTTATCCACGCGTTGTCGCGCGCCTGTCGCTGAAGACTGAAACAGAACCGGGAACGAAATAAGCGTAATAAACGCATCCACTAATGCATTTTACGCATGAATAACATTTAACTAATTAACATTACTTTTACATACAATCATTTAACACACACCGTCCTAACCACGCCGCGGGTGACGGCGAAAAAGTCAGTTTTCCGTTTTGTGACCGGGGCCAGGATATGTCGCCGTGGGTTGAAGGCATAAAACCTGGCCTGGGGTAACGAAATACCCTGCCGGCTGGAAAGCGCGTCAGGAAGCGGTGGACTCCCCCACCAGCGTCTGCAACAGGGAGATAAGCCAGCGGGTAGCCTCGCGTTTCCCGCTGCGTTGGTGGGCGTAAATCTTGACGTCAAACGGCGGAACCGGAAACGGCAGCGGGAAAATGGTCAGCCGGGCGGCGCGGGCCATCGTCTCCGCCGCCCGCCGGGGCAGCGCCATCAACAGGTCGCTCTGCTCAATAATAAAGGGCGCGCTCAGCATCGAGGGGGTTTTCATCGCCACCTGCCGCGAATAGCCCTGTCGCTCCAGCTCACAGTCCAGCACCCCCTGCCGCTCATTCCACGGGGTCACCACCAGATGACGGGCCGCAAGGTAGGCGTCCAGGGTCAGCGCCGTCCGGTTGGCCTGGCTGATGACCACATATTCGTCCCGCAGCCAGTTAATCTCCTCAAGATCGGGATGGGCTGGCTCGTCAGGGGTATTGAACCCGAGGGCCAGGTCGACCTCGCCCGCCAGCAGCTCGGTCAGCGCAGGGCTGTGGGGCAGATAACGGAGCTCAAACCGCAGCCCGGGCGCCTCACGCTGCAGGTGATGCATCAGCGTCGGAAAGACGCAGAACGCGGTGAAATCGGTGATCGCAATCTGCATGCAGTCGGTGCTGGCGGCCGGCACAAACGCCGCCGGCGGCGTCAGCTCCTGGTTGAGAAACTTCAGCGCCGAAGCGATAGAGGGCGCCAGCTGGCTGGCATAGACGCTGGGGCACATCCGGTGGCCTTCGCGGTAGAACAGCGGATCGTTGAGGGCGCTGCGCAGCCGGGAAAGCGCATGGCTCAGCGCCGAGGTGCTCATCGCCAGCTCTTCCGCCGCCAGGCGTACCGAGCGGGAGCGATAGACCGCGTCAAAGACCGGCAACAGGTTGAGGTCAATCCGGCGCAGGACAGGATGCATAATATTCATCGTTTGCTGATTTCATTGCACTTAATTCTTTTCACAATACCGCTTATCCTCAGGGTCAGCAATTTTGCTCTCTTTTGACTATGGATACAGGACAACCCATGAGCATCACAATCCGCCAGGCCACCCCGGACGACGCCACCGCTATCTACGACATGATTTATGAACTCGCGGTCTACGAGAAAGCCTCCGAAGAGGTAGTGACGACGCCAGAGGAGATCAGAGAGACACTGTTTGCCAGCGGCAGCAAAACCGAAGCGCTGATCTGCGAGGTGGCGGGTAAAGCGGTGGGCTACGCGGTGTTCTTCACCAGCTACTCCACCTGGCTTGGACGCAATGGTATCTATATGGAGGATCTGTACGTCACCCCCGACTATCGCGGGATCGGCGCCGGAAAAGCGCTGCTGAAAACCATCGCGCAATATGCTGTACAACGTCAGTGCGGGCGTCTGGAGTGGAGCGTGCTCGACTGGAACCAGCCGGCGATTGATTTCTATCTGAGCATTGGCGCGCAGCCGCAGGATGAGTGGGTGCGTTATCGCCTCACTGGCGATGCGCTGCGGGCCTTTGCGGAGTAAAGCGGCTCGCCAGCAGGTCGGCGCCAGGCGTCGACCTGCTGGCCGCGGATCAGGCTTCGACCGCGCTCTTCTGCAGCTGCGGACCGGCCAGCGCCAGACGCGCACCCGCTTCGGTATCGCTGTACTGCTTGAAGTTATCCATAAACAGCTGAGCCAGGCTCTCGGCCTTCTCCTGCCATTTATCCGCTGAACTCCAGCCATTACGCGGATCCAGCACCGCGCTGTCTACCCCTGGAATGCTCTGCGGGATCGCAAGACCGAACACCGGGATGGTCTCCTCGCGCAGCGGGCCGGTAGTGCCGTTGAGGATCGCGCTAATGATGCTGCGGGTATCGCGCAGCGACAGGCGTTTGCCCTCGCCGTTCCAGCCGGTGTTGACCAGCCAGGCTTCGGCACCGGATTCCGCCATCTTCGCCGCCAGGACGCTGGCGTACTGGGTCGGGTGAAGCAGCAGGAACGCCGCGCCATAGCAGGCGGAGAAGGTCGGCGTCGGCTGGGTAATGCCACGCTCGGTGCCCGCCAGCTTCGAGGTGAAACCCGACAGGAAATGGTACTGCATCTGCTCGGTGGTCAGACGGGAGACCGGCGGCAGGACGCCAAACGCATCGGCGGCAAGGAAAATCACCTTCGACGGATGGCCCGCGCGGGACACCGGCTTGACGATATTGTCGATATGCGACAGCGGATAGGAGACGCGGGTGTTTTCGGTTTTGCTGCCGTCGGCATAATCCACGCTGCCGTCAGCGCGCACCACCACGTTTTCCAGCAGCGCATTGCGGCGGATGGCGCCATAAATCTCCGGCTCCGCCTGCGGATCGAGATTGATGGTCTTAGCGTAGCAGCCGCCTTCGAAGTTAAACACGCCGTCATCGTCCCAACCGTGCTCGTCATCGCCAATCAGCTGACGATGCGGATCGGTCGACAGGGTGGTTTTCCCGGTCCCGGAGAGGCCGAAGAACAGCGCCACGTCCCCTGCTTCGCCACGGTTGGCCGAGCAGTGCATCGACGCGATGCCTTTCTGCGGCAGCAGGTAGTTCATGACCGAGAACAGCCCTTTCTTCATTTCGCCGCCGTACCAGGTACCGCCGATGAGCTGAATACGCTCGCTGAGATTAAAGGCGACAAAGTTCTCGGAGTTCATCCCCTGCGCCTGCCAGTTGGCATTGGTGCAGCCCGCGCCGTTGAGCACCACGAAGTCTGGCGTAAAGCTGGCCAGCTCGTCGGCGCTTGGCACGATAAACATGTTTTTGACAAAGTGGGCCTGCCACGCCACCTCGGTGACGAAGCGTACGCCAAGACGGGTGTCCGGGCTGGCGCCGCACCAGGCGTCGATGACGTACAGTTTTTTGCCGCTCAGCTGGCCCGCGACCAGGCTTTTCAGGCTGCGCCACACGTCTGGCGATAACGGTTTGTTGTCGTTGCGGCCGAGGCCGGAGTCTGCCCACCAGACGGTGTCGCGAGTCTGTTCGTCGCGGACGATGTATTTATCGCGCGGCGAACGGCCGGTGAAGATCCCGGTATCAACAGCCACAGCGCCAGAGTCGGTCATCACGCCGCGGGCCGCGCCGGTCAGCTCAGGAGAGGTTTCATGTGCAATAAGCAAATCGTAATCAGGGTTGTAAAAGAATTCGCCGCTTGCATTAATCCCCAGCTCCTGCAGAGCCATTTTTACTGATTCAATTTGTTGTGACATGGAACTCCTGACAAACTATTTAAGGTAAGAGGCCTGGGTTATTCATTGCTTTCGTCATCGTCGCCGGCTATTTAATAAGATAAGTCCTGGACAATGAAATAAAGCAATAAATAACCGTGAGTCGCGATTTCATATCGTGCTCATGTAGGGTCGCCGATATGCATTCATAAATCTCAACTTTCCAAAAAATGTTAACACCTGTCGATAATTATGTTAATTGCATAGTTTCTATGCGCTATGCTAAAATTGCATAGCCTTTATTGCGTTTTTGAGGACTGGATCGGTGTTGGCAAATCTGGAAGTAAAATGGCTGTATGATGTGATTGCCCTCGAGGAGTCGCGCAGCTTTACCCTGGCGGCCAAAGCCCGCAACATCTCTCAGTCCTCGTTCAGTCGACGCATCCAGTCGCTGGAGGCTTCCCTCGGATTCAGCATCTTCGATCGTAGCGCCAACCCTCTGCAGCTGACCAACCGCGGGAAAATTTTTGTCGGCTATGCGCGAAATATGCTCGATGACATGGATTTTCAGATCAGCCGTATTAAAGGCTTAAATAACACTACCCAGAAAATAAGGATCGACGCCGCCCCTTCGCTGTCGGTGTTATTACTGCCCGAGATCATCGCCGGTTACACCGACCGTAAAAATAAGACTTTTCATGTTGAATCGATTAACGTCAACGACGCCGTATTTAACCTGAAAGAGGGAAAAAGCGATTTTATCCTCTCCTTCTATAATGAAGAATTGATGAACTATCCGTTTATTAATCATAAAATTTTTGATTCTTATCTGCACCTGGTCTCCCCCTGCGACGAACATGGCCGCCCGCTGTTTCATTTACATCGCGGCGTGCTGCCGCTGATGAAATACGCCAACGACAGCTATATGGGGCGCCAGGTGAACCAGGTGATCGACCGCACGCCGGAGATCACCTTCTCTCTCACCTTTGTCTCTTCCATGAGCGAGCTGCTCAAGCGCATGATCCTCAATGGCGACGGCGTGGGCTGGCTGCCGCAGTACTCCATTCAGCGCGAGCTGGACGAAGGCCGGCTGACGATCCTCGATGAGAGCCTGTCGCTGCCGATCGGCGCCTGGCTCTACCGCTCCGGCTCGCGGCTTAACCAGGCCGCCGAACGTTTCTGGCAGCACATTAAAACCCGTAACGAACCGCGGGAATAACCCCCTCAGCCGCTGATCCCCAGATATGCCTTACGCACCTCCGGGTCGTTGAGCAGCGTCTGGCCGCTACCGCTCAGGCGGATCTGGCCGTTCACCATCACGTAGGCGCGGTCCGACAGGTTGAGGGCATGGCGGGCATTCTGCTCCACCAGAAACAGCGTCATCCCCTGAGCCGTCAGCTCGCGCAGGATCTGAAAAATCTGCTTCACCACCAGCGGCGCCAGCCCCAGGCTCGGCTCATCCAGCAGCAGCAGGCGCGGTCGGCTCATCAGCGCCCGGGCGATGGCCAGCATCTGCTGCTCGCCGCCGGAGAGGGTCATCGCCCGCTGTCCCCGCCGCTCTTCCAGCCGGGGGAACAGCTGGTACATTCGCGCCTTGTCCTCGGCCTGATAGCGGTTGCCAATGGCAATGGTCCCCATCAGCAGATTTTCCTCGACGGTCATATCGGGAAAGATGCGCCGCCCTTCCGGGGCCTGGGCGATGCCGTTGCTGGCGATAAAGTGGGTCGATTTCCGGCTGATCGCCTCCCCGCGATAGAAAATCTCCCCGCCGGCAATGCGCGGCTGGCCGAAGACCGACATCAGCAGCGTTGATTTACCGGCGCCGTTGGCGCCGATCAGCGCCACCGTCTCCCCCTCGTTGACGGTGAGGGAGACCTGCTTCAGGGCCTGGATCGGCCCGTAGAAGACATCCACCTCATTAAAGGCAAGCAAAGGCTGGCTCATCGGCGCGTCTCCTCTTCCTCAGCGCCAAGATAGGCGGCAATCACACTGGCGTTGGCCTGGATCGCCTGCGGCGCGCCGCGGGCGATGACGTCCCCGTGATCGAGGACGATGATATGATCCGAAATCTCCATCACCATCCCCATATCATGCTCGATCAGTAGCACCGTAATGCCGTGCTGCTGGCGCAGAAAGCGAATAATCCGGCTCAGCGCCTGGGTTTCCACCGGGTTGAGGCCGGCGGCCGGCTCGTCCAGACAGATCATCTCCGGACGGGTGCACATGGCGCGGGCGATCTCCAGCCGCCGCTGCTGTCCGTAGGAGAGGGTCCCCGCCAGACGGTTGGCGCAGTCCACCATCTCCACCACCTCCAGCCAGTAAAAAGCGCGATCCAGCGCCTGACTCTCCGCCTGCCGATACCCACGGGTATTGAGGATCCCGGCCAGCAGATGGCGGTTGACCTGGGTATGCTGGGCCACCAGCAGGTTCTCGATCACCGACATCTCGCGGAATAAACGTATATTCTGGAAGGTGCGCGCCAGGCCAGCGCGGTTCACCAGATGGGTGCCACCGAACATCTTGTAATAGATCCGCCTCCCCAGCTGCGCCGGGTGGAGAAAATCGTCCGGGTGAAGCTTCTGCCCCAGCACCTGAATAACATCGGTGACCTTTTCCCGCGCCCGCAGCACGATACTGCCCCCCGTCGCCCGATAAAAACCGGTCAGGCAATTAAACACCGTGGTCTTGCCCGCGCCGTTGGGGCCGATCAGGGCGGTGATCGACCCCCGCTCCACCTCCAGATTGACATCATTCAGCGCTTTGATGCCGCCGAAATGCATCATCAGATGCTCAACGCGTAAGATGCTGTCGGTCATGGCGCGACTCCTTTTCGCAACGCAACCCCGCTGCGGCTGGTGCGCACCAGGCCGCGCGGCCGCCAGATCATCATCATCACCATCAGCACGCCGAACAGCAGCACCCGATATTCGTCAAAACCGCGCAGCAGCTCCGGGGTGACCGTCAGAACAAACGCCGCCAGTACCACACCCAGGGTGGAGCCCATTCCCCCGAGCACCACAATCGCCAGGATCAGCGCCGACTCAAAAAAGGTGAACGACGTCGGGTTAACAAACCCCTGATAGCTGGCGAAGAACACCCCGGCGATGCCGGCCGTCGACGCGCCGAGCATAAACGCCGAGAGCTTCACCAGCACGTGATTGAGCCCCATCGCTCGACAGGCGATCTCATCCTCGCGCAGCGCCTCCCAGGCGCGGCCGATGGGCATCCGCGTCAGGCGATGCTTCACCAGCAGCACCAGCATCACCACCAGACACAGCACGGCGTAGAGAAAGATGAATTTCAGGTTGGGGTTGTAGCTGACGTGGAAAAACTCATGGATGGGGATGCCGCCATCTTTCGCCCGGCGGGTAAACTCGAGGCCAAACAGCGTGGGGGATGGCACCGGTACGCCGTTAGGGCCCCCGGTGAAGCTCACCCAGTTGTTGAGCACCAGGCGGATAATTTCGCCAAAGCCGAGGGTGACGATGGCCAGATAGTCGCCATGCATACGCAGCACCGGAAAGCCCAGCAACGCCCCGGCGAGAGCCGCCATCACCGCCCCCAGCGGCAGCATCGCCCAGAAGCCAAGTCCCAGGTACTGGTAGCCCAGCGCCAGGCCGTAGGCGCCGATGGCGTAAAACGCCACATAGCCCAGATCGAGCAGGCCCGCGAGGCCCACCACAATATTCAACCCCAGGCCAAGCAGAACGTAGATCAGCCCAAGAATGGCCACGGTCAGCAGATATTTTGTGGCGAGAAACGGAAAGACAATGGCCAGCCCCACCAGCAGCGGTATTATCCAGCGCAGCCGCGAGCGGTAGCCCGGCGGCCGGACGTACACCCCGTCATCCGCCCCCTCAAAGCGGGCAATAAAGGCTTTTCCCCTGTGGCTCTGCAGCAGCAGACTGAGCGCCAGCCTGCCGGCCATCACCACCGCCACCAGAATCGCCACCCGCGCAGGCGCGAGGGTAAAACCATACCCTTTGAGCACCACGCCGACGATCGGGCCAAAGACAATTAACGCGCAAAGGCCGGCCAGTACGCTGTCGATCAGTGCATTTTGGATAGCCCGCGCAGGCTGGCGCGTAATTTCACCCATAAAGCCTCCTTAGACCCTGGCCACCAGCGGACGTCCCAGCAGCCCCTGCGGGCGAAAAATCAGGATCGCCACCAGCAGCGCAAAGGAAAAGACATCTTTGTAATCCGAATTCACCAGCCCGGCGAACTGGGCTTCGGCCACCCCAAGCAGCAGACCACCCAGCATCGCGCCAGGCAGCGAGCCGATCCCGCCCAGCACCGCGGCGGTGAAGGCTTTGATGCCGATAATAAATCCGATATAGAAGTCGAAGGTGCCGTAGTTCATGGTCACCAGCACGCCGGCCAGACCGGCCATCGCCGCGCCGATGACAAACACCAGGGAGATCACCCGGTCGGTATTGATGCCAAGGATCGCCGCCATGCGCCGGTCCTGCTGGGTGGCGCGGCAGATGCGCCCCAGCCGGGTATACTGAATAATCCAGGTCAGGATCAGCATCCCCACCAGCGCCGCGACGAGAATAAACACCTTGGTCCAGGTGATCTGCACCACCCCATCGCCCACCGTCATGCGCAACGCGCCGCTAAGCAGCGTCGGGATCCCCTGCTGGTTCGGCCCCTGGCTCAGCTGGACATAGTTCTGCAGGATCAGCGACATCCCGATAGCCGAGATCAGCGGCGCCAGCCGCGTCGAGTTGCGCAGCGGCCGGTAGGCGATGCGCTCGATCGCCCAGCCGTATACGCCGGTGACCACGATGGTGAACACCAGAGTGGCGAAAATCAGCAGCGGAAAGGAGTGGATCCCGAAGAAAGAGAGCAGCGCCAGGCCGATGGCGCACAGGTAGGCGGAGACCATATACACCTCGCCGTGGGCGAAGTTGATCATGCCGATGATCCCATACACCATGGTGTAGCCGATGGCGATTAAGCCGTACACTGCGCCCAGCGTCAGCCCATTGATCAGTTGTTGCAGAAAAAACGCCGTCATAGCCCCTCCAGCCGCCAGGCAGACGGCCGCCGGGTTCCGTTCCCGGTCAACCGTCGTCATGTGACAATTCGCAAGTCAAAAGGACAGAGCGTCCTCAGGTCGTGGCCGATCAGAGCTGGTGATATTTGCCCTTGTCGTCCCACTGATAGACCACGTAGTCGGACACCTTGAGGTCGCCTTTGCCATCCCAGGCTTTCTTGCCCATCACCGTCTCGACGTCGTGGCTCTTCAGCCAGTCGCTGGCTTTGGCGTTATCGGTACCGACGGCATTCCAGGCCGCGGCGATAGCCTGAATGGAGGCGTAGGCGTAGAGGGTATAACCTTCCGGCTCAAAGCCGCTGGCGCGGAACTTCTCGATCACCGCTTTGCCGTCCGGGAGGGTGCGCGGATCCTGACAAAAGGTCATCAGCACGCCGTTGGTGAACTGCGGCCCGCCGGCGGCCGTGACCAGCTCCTCGGTGACGATACAGTCGCCGGAGAAGAATTTGGCCTGCACCCCCTGCTCGCGCATCTGGCGCACCAGCGGGCCCGCTTCCGGATGGCAGCCGCCAAAGTAGACCACGTCCGGCTTGAGGGCGCCGATCTTGGTCACCAGGGCGTTAAAGTCTTTTTCACCGCGGGAAAGGCCTTCGTACAACACTTCTTTCGTACCCCGCTTCGCCAGCGCCGCGCGGGTGGCATCGGCCAGCCCCTGACCATAGGTGTCTTTATCGTGGATGACGGCGATTTTCTTCGCCTTCAGCACGTCCAGCATATAGTTGGCGGCGATCGCCCCCTGCTGATCGTCACGACCACACATGCGGAAGAGATCTTTCATGCCGCGCTCGGTGATCTGCGGGTTGGTCGAGCCGGGGGTAATGGTCAGGATCCCGGCTTCGTCATATACCTCGGAGGCCGGCATCGTTGAGGAAGAGCAAAAGTGCCCCACCACGGCGGAGACTTTCGCTTCATCCACCAGCCGGTTGGCCACCGCCACCGCCTGCTTCGGTTCGCACGCGTCATCCCCCTGCACCAGCACAATCTTTTCGCCTTTGATGCCGCCGGCGGCATTGATATCGGCCACCGCCTGCGAGGCTCCCTTCCAGTACTGGGCGCCGTAGGTGGCGTTGGGGCCGGTAAAGGGCCCGGCGACGCCGATCTTCACGTCTGCCTGGGCGTAAAAGGCCATGCTCATACAACCTGCTATCACAACATGAAGCGTCATTGTTTTCAGTTTCAAAGACATTCGGATATTCCTCAGCGATGTAAAGCCTGGCGTCATGGAATGACGCAGAAAATATCACTTACCGTGTGGTGCCGACGTTGGCGCAGCGCCAGGACGGCCAGGGTGGAAGAAGCAAAAATCCCGCCAGGAAGGAGTGGAACACCGGAGAACAGTCGCCCCGGTCGGTACGCACGCGACGGCAACCCGTGCCGCATCCGGCAAGGGCGCATTCCCTTTCAGGTCAGGAGATCGGTTGCCATCACGTGGCGAGCCGGACAACGCGGTATCCGTACCGGCCCGTGAGCTAAACATAGATGCAGTTAGCGGTCGCTGCGCGCCAGCGTGGTGCAAAAATGCGAATATGATCAACAGTGGTGATTATTTTGTTGCGGTAATGTGAAGATGATAACAGGAGAGCCCGTTAAAGGCTCTCCTGTGACCCGGTGGCCGCTCAGAGTTGACTGGTGAACGTTCGGGAGATCACATCCTGCTGCTGTTCGCGGGTCAGCGCGTTAAAGCGGACCGCATAGCCGGAGACGCGGATCGTCAGATTCGGATACTGCTCCGGGTGTTCTATCGCATCGAGCAGCTTTTCCCGGTTCAGCACATTGACGTTGAGATGCTGTCCCCCCTCCACCGTCTCCTCGTGGTGGAAGTAGCCGTCCAGCAGGCCCACCAGGTTGTTTTCCTGCGCTGACGGGGCTTTGCCGAGCGCCGCCGGCACGATGGAGAAGGTATACGAGATGCCATCTTTGGCGTAGGTAAACGGCAGTTTCGCCACCGAGGTCAGCGACGCCACCGCCCCTTTCCGGTCGCGGCCATGCATCGGATTGGCCCCCGGAGCGAACGGCGTCCCCGCCCGACGTCCGTCCGGGGTGTTGCCGGTTTTCTGGCCGTATACCACGTTGGAGGTGATGGTCAGGATCGACTGGGTCGGCACCGCCTGACGCCAGGTGGGGAGCGCCTGAATTTTGCGCATAAAGCGCTCCACCAGGTCGCAGGCAATGGCATCGACCCGATCGTCGTTGTTGCCGTACTGCGGATAGTCGCCTTCAATGACAAAGTCCACCGCCAGCCCGTGGTGATCGCGCACCGGCTTCACCCGGGCGTACTTTATCGCCGACAACGAATCCGCTGCCACCGACAGGCCGGCGATGCCGCAGGCCATCGTGCGGTAGACGTCGCGGTCGTGCAGGGCCATCAGCGCCGCCTCGTAGCTGTACTTATCATGCATGCAATGGATGATGTTCAGCGCGCTGATGTACTGCACCGCCAGCCAGTCCATAAAGTGGTCGAGGCTGGCCATCACGGTGTCGTAGTCCAGCACCTCATCGCGCAACGGTGCGGTTTTCGGCCCCACCTGAATCTTCAGTTTCTCATCCACCCCGCCGTTAATCGCGTAGAGCAGCGTTTTGGCGAGATTGGCGCGGGCGCCGAAGAACTGCATCTGCTTGCCGATCACCATCGGGCTGACGCAGCAGGCGATGGCGTAGTCGTCGCTGTGAAAATCGCTGCGCATCAGATCGTCGTTCTCATACTGCAGCGACGAGGTGGCGATAGAGACCCGGGCGGCATATTTTTTAAACGCCGCCGGCAGCGCTTGCGACCAGAGCACGGTCAGGTTCGGCTCCGGCGCCGGGCCCATGGTATGCAGAGTATGCAGATAGCGGAAGGTGGTTTTGCTGACCAGGGTGCGACCATCCAGCCCCATGCCGCCCAGCACCTCCGTCGCCCAGATGGGATCCCCGGAGAACAGCGAATCAAATTCCGGGGTGCGCAGGAAACGCACCATGCGGATCTTCATGATGAAGTGGTCAATGAGCTCCTGGGCCTGCTCCTCATTCAATAAACCGGCGCGCAGATCGCGTTCGATATAGATGTCGAGGAAGGTGGCCGTGCGCCCCAGCGACATGGCGCCGCCGTTCTGCGACTTCACCGCCGCCAGGTAGGCGAAGTAGAGCCACTGCACCGCCTCCCGGGCAGTGCGCGCCGGGTGAGAGATATCGCAGCCGTAGCGGGCCGCCATCTCCTGCATCTGCAGCAGCGCGCGCCGCTGTTCGGCCAGCTCCTCGCGCAGGCGCAGGGTGGCCTCCAGCGCCTCGCCGCGCTCAAGGGCCGGCTGCAGGTCGGCAAACTGCAGCTCACGTTCGCGGACCAGGTAGCGAATGCCGTACAGCGCCACGCGGCGGTAATCGCCGATGATCCGTCCGCGGCCATAGCCGTCCGGTAGCCCGGTCAGCACCCCGGATTTGCGGCAGCGCAGCATATCCGGGGAATAGACGTCAAAAACGCCCTGATTGTGGGTCTTACGCAGCGCCGTAAACTGATACTCAAAGTCAGGATCCATTTCGCGACCATAGGCCTCGAAGGCGCTTTTGATCATCTTGATGCCGCCAAAAGGATGCAGGGCGCGCTTCAGCGGCTGGTCCGTTTGCAGGCCGACGATCTTTTCCAGCGGCTGGTTGATATAGCCCGCCGCGTGGGCGGTGATGGAGGTGGCGACATTGGTGTCGAAATCCACCGGCGCATGGGTGGCGTTCTCGACGCGTATCCCGGCCATCACCTGCTCCCAGAGGGCGGTGGTCGCTGGCGTCGCGTTAGCGAGGAAAGACTCATCGCCCTCGTAAGGGGTGTAGTTATGCTGAATAAAGTCGCGAACGTCGATCTGCGTTTGCCACGCCGTACCGCGAAAGCCCAGCCAGGCGTCGGCGTATCGTACATCCTGGGTATCGATATCTACTTTCATGAACATCGTCTCTCTACAGAATAAAAAGTCAGGCCAGCGCCACCGCGGTGTGGATCCGGCCTAAGCGGATCGCATCGAGGGCAATCATGCGCTCTTCATTGGTAGGAATAACCGCGCAGCGCACCCGGCTGCCGTCGGCGGAGATCAGGCGCTCGCCGGCCGAATTGGGCTGCTGATTGCGGGCGGCGTCCATCGCAAGGCCAAAGACCGCCAGCCGCTCGCTCACCAGCCGACGGATCAGCACCGAGTTCTCGCCAATCCCGCCGGTGAAAATAATGCCGTCGAGACGCTGCAGCGCCGCGGCGTGGCCGGCAATATGGCGGGCGATACGATGGACAAAGGTTTTAATCGCCAGGCGGGCGCGGGCATGGCCCTCATGCCACGCCTGCTCCAGCACCCGCAGGTCGGAGGAAAGACCGGAGATCCCCAACAGGCCGGAGGCGGTGTTGGCTACCCGCTCCAGGTCGCTGAGGGTCTGCCGGGTTTCCCCGGCAATCCACGCCATGGCGCCGAAGTCGACATCACCGCTGCGGGTGCCCATCATCAGCCCCTCCAGCGGCGTCATCCCCATCGAGGTGTCCACGCTGCGGCCGTTACGCACCGCGCAGATCGAGGCGCCATTGCCCAGGTGGGCGATCACCAGGCCGCTCTCCTGCTCCGGCAACCCGAGCAGCGCCAGGGCGCGCTGGGACACATAGCGGTGCGAGGTGCCGTGGAAACCGTAGCGGCGTACCCCGAGATTCTGGTAATACTCCCACGGCAGACCATAGAGAAAAGCTTCCGGGGCCAGGGTCTGGTGAAAGCTGGTATCAAAGACCGCCACCTGCATCACCTCCGGGAACAGCCGCTGCGCCGAGGCGATGCCGCTGAGACTGGCGTAGTTATGCAGCGGGGCCAGGGACGATACCTGGCGAATGTTATTGATAACCTCCTCGCTAATAATGACCGACTCGGTGAACAGGTCGCCGCCGTGGGCGACGCGGTGGCCAATCAGGGCCACGCTGTCGATGAGGTCGCGTTGGGCTAATGCTCCGGCAATCGCCTGCAGGGCGCCTTCGTAGCCGCGCTGCGCCAGCGCCACCGGCTCGCCGCCGTTGAGCGAGAGAGACGCCCGTTCCGCGTTGATGCCCTCGGCCACGCCGTTGAGCAGGCAGTCGCAGCTTGCGGCGTCCAGGACGGAAAATTTGATCGACGACGAGCCGCAGTTAATCACCAGTACTACCGGAAATTCAGTCATGTTGTACTCCGCGTGGCCTGAGCCGGATTAGAACAGTTTGTAAGCAATGTTGAGGATGGTCAGCAGACCGATAGCGGTCACAAAGAGGTTGTCGAGACGGCCACGGTATTTGGCCAGCGAAGGCGCTTTACGAATGGCGTACATCGGCAGCAGGCACAGCAGCGAGGCGATAATCGGCGCGCCCATGGCCTCAATCAGGTCGAGGATATTGGGGTTGGCATACGCCACCACCCAGGTCGAGCCCATGATGAACACCATGCTCAGGGTATTGAGCTTGCCGCTGGAGACCCGGGTTTTATCCCCTTTATAGCCAAAGCGCAGGATCAGACCGTTCAGCCCTTCGAGCGTGCCGAGATAGTGGCCGAAAAACGATTTGAAGATGGCCACCAGGGCGATGATCGACGCGCCATACTCCAGCAGGGCGGCAAAGGTGGATTTGGTGCCCGACATCGAGGCAAAGTGGTTCGCCAGATAGGAGAGCACCGGGATATTCTGGGCCTTGGCGTCCGCCATGTTCTGCGGTGAGAGGGTAAACAGGCAGCTGAAGGCGAAGAACATCACCACCGCCACCATCAGCATGCTGGCCCGGGAGATGATCTGTGAGCATTTGCGTTCGGTATACTCGCGGCCAAACTGCGCTTCATACTCTTCGCGTTTGGAGACCACAAACGAGGAGACGATCGGCGAGAAGTTGAAGGAGAACACCATGATGGAGATGCCCAGCCATACCGTCACCAGAATGCCGTCGTGACCGGTTAAGGCGATATCGCTGAGGTTGACCTGGTCAATCACTGCGCTATTCCAGTAGGGGATCAGGGACAGGGAGATCACCACCAGGCTGGCGATAAACGGCCACACCAGATAGCTCATCACCTTGACCATCAGGTCTTTACCAAACCAGATGACAAACGCCATCAGCAGCAGCAGGAGCAGCGCCACCACCCCGCGGTTGAGAGCCGGCATCTGCAGCTGGTTCTCCCAGAAAGTCATAAAGGTATTGGTGATCGTGACGCCATAAATCCACAGCAGTGGGCAGATGGCGAAGAAGTACAGAAAGGTGATCACCACCCCGCCGGTTTTGCCAAAATGCTCTTCCACCGTTTCGGTGATATTGCCGGAGGGGTTAGCCCCCGACAGGCATAGCCGGGCCAGGGCCCGATGGCAATAAAAGGCGATGGGATAGGCCAGCACCAGCATCACCAGGATCGGGATCAGCCCGCCGAAGCCGGCGCGGATCGGGAAAAACAGCACCCCGGCGCCGATAGCGGTGCCAAACAGGCCCAGGGTCCAGGTGGTGTCAGATTTACGCCAGGACGAAAGGCTTGTCTGGCTGGATGCAATGCTCTCAGTCGTACTCATATCCTGTCCTCACTTATGTATTGAATTAAGCGTCAACAAAACCGGTAATTTGCGATACCCGGGAGAGATCGATATTGCCCCCGGAAATCAGGCTGACCGTTTTGCGGTTCTGGATATAGCTGTCGAGTTTGCCGCTTAATAACGCGGCGCAGGCTAACGCCCCGGCCCCTTCGGTGATCACTTTATTGCGCTGAATTAAGGCGACCATGCTCTGGCGAATGTCGTCCTCACTCACTAGGACGATGTCATCCACCAGCTGGCGGGCGATTTCATAGGTCAGTTTCCCCGGGCGGGCGACGTCGCAACCATCGGCTAAGGTGCCGGCGTGGCGATGGCTGGTGATTTCCCCGGCATACCAGGAGGCGGCCATGCCGTGAACATTCTCCGACTGCACGCCGATAATGCGGATTGTCGGGTTAATGGATTTAATCGCAATCGCGATACCGGCAATTAAGCCGCCGCCGCCAATGGGCACGATGACATTATCCACGTCATACAGATCTTCTAATATTTCGAGTCCAATCGTCCCCTGCCCGGCGATAACCTGCGGGTCGTCATAGGGGGGAATAAAAATGCGGCCCTCAAGTTCAACAATATCGCTGGCTTTGGCGAGGGTATCGTTAAAGTTATCGCCATGTAGCACCACTTCCGCCGAATAATCACAGGTGGCGGCAACTTTCGATTTCGGCGCCCCTTTCGGCATCACTACTTTCCCGTCAATGCCTAGCATGGCGCAGGAGAGCGAGACGCCCTGGGCGTGGTTGCCCGCTGAGCAGGCCACCACCCCTTTGCGTTTTTCCGCCGCGGTTAAACCGCACAGTTTATTAAAGGCGCCGCGAATTTTAAATGAACCCGTGCGCTGCATATTTTCGAATTTAAGAAATATTTCGCCCTGGCAGCGCTCGCTAAAATAATTCGAACGGGGCATACCTGTTTTATATATTTTTCCCGCGAGGCGTTGTTTCGCTTCGAGAATATCGTCAATAGATACCGGAAGATCGTAGGTAATATGCATTATGGCCTCTGTATCTTAATATAAAGTCAATGACCGGGCGTCATCCTGCTGATAACAGCGAGGACGTGTGTTGGATTATTTAACGACTTTCAGTTACGCAATAATTTGTAATGGCTGCCAGTGGCGGTTGCCCTGCCCCGAGGAATAGTGTTTCGCCATCTCCACCAGCGACGCCGCGGCGGTTTTTAACCGGTAATTTTTCGACCATACCGCCGCATAGCGCGCCACCGGCAAGGCCTCTTTAATGGGGATGGTGACAAACTGGCTCGAGCCAAACGGCGTGGTCATGTCGCAGGGGATCACCGTCAGAAAATCGGCATTGAGCACCAGGTTATAGATCGTCACCACCGAATCGGTATTAACGATATTTTCACGGCGGATACCGCTGCGCTGCAGGGTGGTCAGCAGTTCGCTGTAGTAGCCCATATTGGTCTCCGGCAGCACCCACTGCTCGTGCTGGAGCGAGGCCAGGCGGACGGTGCCGTTGCCGATCCGCGCCCGGTTCGCCACCAGCACAAACTCAGACTCAAACAGCGGCTCGACGTGCAGGTCCTGCAGTTTCATCTCATCGCTCAGCGTCCCGATGGCGAAGTCGAGGCGCCCGTCGCGGATTGCCGGCAAAAAGGCGGAGAGCTGCGCCTCATACATCGAGACCCGCGCCTTGGGGAAAGTCATTTTAAACTGATGCACCATCTCCGACATAAAGGTAAACCCGACCAGCGAAGGGAAACCAAAGGAGACATCCACCACCGCGCTGTTGGTCAGAGCATTCATTTCATTGACCATATTTTTCATTTCACGGGTGATCGCTTCTGACCAGTTGAGAAATACCTGCCCGGCCTCGGTGAGCGAGACGCCGGTATTTCGCCGGACGATTAATTCGCTGCCAAAATAACTCTCCATGTCGCCAATAATTTTACTGACCGCCGGCTGAGTGAGTCCTAACGCTTTTGCTCCGGCCCCGATTGACCCGCTGCGGATCACTTCCTGGAAAACTACCAGATGCTGTGTTTTAGGCAGAGAAAAAGTATTCATCGCGTCTCACTTTCATTCCTTTGTTGACGGCGGAAAGTGTAACAAATCGCAATTGCCGGGTTATGTGAGAGCTCTCACAAAGGCTCCGCCGCGGCGGATAAGCAGGATCCACGAGCCAGAATAAGCAAATTAAAATCAAT
Organism: Klebsiella pneumoniae; assembly: GCF_000742135.1. Taxonomy (GTDB): domain Bacteria; phylum Pseudomonadota; class Gammaproteobacteria; order Enterobacterales; family Enterobacteriaceae; genus Klebsiella; species Klebsiella pneumoniae. The sequence goes on from NZ_KN046818.1 coordinate 2,864,817, forward strand.
ACATTACAAGCATCATGAACGCTATTTGCGCGCCTTTTGCCGTGGCCGAATGCGGGGATAAAAATAATTGATGGCGATAACATCGACGGCGAAATGGCGATAAAAAATACGTCTTTTGTACGCTATTCGACCCGCGCTATCAGGGTGAGAAGAAAGCCGAAAATTAAATTAATGCTGTAAAGAATAAAAAGCAGACGTAATAAACGCCATTATTTAACGACAAGCCGGTCGGGCATCACATTTTATCCCCGGCGGTTGGGGAAAATGCACGGTCATTATTTACACCAAAGAAACATTAAATTCACAATTTTTCTTTTGGGTCGCGATAGGCAGCGATCTTTTTTCCGCCATAGCGCAGTTGGTCATACTTTGATTAAAATCAACCCTGGTAATTTATCTTTTACGACGGCCATTGGAGAGTCATTTGTGTTGCCGATCACAAATCCATAAAACAACGACCCGGCCTATCGTGAAGAGATGATCCCGCGGCTGCGCCAGCAGCTTAACGAGCAGCTGATGAGCGACCAGCTGGCTGTCGACCTGCTCTCTTCCTATCTGCGAATGGATCTCAGCGCCCAGCCGTGGGACCAGCCGCTATAGCCCGCCCCGGCGCAGATCGCTGGCCCGGGCATTTCGCCTATAGCTGGCTGACCCCCAGCGCCGCGGCCTCATCCCGCCACGCCAGCAGCGGCGCATAGGCCTCCCGCGACATATCGCTATAGCCGCAGATCAGCAAGGCGTCACACAGGGAACGATAGCGATCATCGCTTACCAGCTGCTGGAGCGCCTCGCGCAGGCTATTCAGCGTTGCCGCCGGGGTGGCGCCGGCGGTGATCAGCGGCAGCCCTGGCGCGGCCGGGCTCCAGCCGATCGCCACCAGGCCAGCCAGAGCCTGCGGCTGATGGCGCTGCAGCAGAGCGTAGGTCACGCAGTCGATGGCGGCGATATCGGCGTTTTCCTGCTGCAGTTCGCGCAGCGATTGCCGATGGCTGCCGCTGAACATCACCGCTGAAAAAAAACGCCCCTCCCGGGAGAGCGGCGCGACCATTTTACGCAGTACGTTGTAGCCGGACTGCGAGTGCTCGGCATTGCACACCGCCCGACGGCCCAAAAAGTTACCCAGCCTTGTATCTTGAAGACTGATTAAAATTAATACGATTAGATTTGGCAAAACGTATGCAGCCCGATGCCTTCCAGGGTTCAAGCCCGTATATCAGCGACTGGCGCATACGCTGAGCCACTCATCTGAAACCCGAACAGTTGTCCGTATTCCATAACGTATTTGCAAGGAGGGGTAAAAATGAGTCAGCCAAATCCACTTTGTGTGGGCATCGATGTTTCCAAAGCCACACTGGACATCGCTGCCAGCAGTGATGTTGCTCAGTTTACAGTCAGCAATGACTCTGATGGCTTTAACGCGATTATTACCGGACTGAGACGGCACTCCGTTGCTCTGGTTCTGATGGAGGCCACTGGTGGGCTGGAGGTTGCGGTGGCCTGTTCGCTTCAGGCCGAAGGTTTTGAGGTTGCCGTGGTCAATCCCAGGCAGGCCCGTGACTTCGCCCGTGCAATGGGATATCTTGCGAAGACCGACCGAATTGATGCCAGAGTCCTCACGCAGATGGCTGAGGTTATTAATCGTCATCCTGAGCGGAAACGCTTTATCAGGGCACTGCCGGATGCTGAACGTCAGGCCCTTGCTGCAATGGTGGTTCGCAGACGCCAGTTGATTGCGATGTTGGTGGCTGAGCGTAACCGACTGTATCCATCCCATCCACAGAACAAGAAAAGCATTAATACCATCATTAAAGCGCTGGAAGATGAGCTTGCCAGGCTCGAGAAAGACATGAACAGTCACATCCGGAACCACTTTAAATAGATTGCTGAGCGCCTGAGCAGTATCAAAGGTGTAGGCACCATGACCGTTTCCGCGATGTTGGCGGAGATTCCGGAACTGGGAACGCTCTCCCGGCGCGAAATCAGTGCGCTTATAGGTGTTGCTCCTGTCAACCGGGACTCAGGGACTATGCGTGGCCGGCGAACCATTTTTGGCGGCAGGGCTGGCGTAAGATCAGCACTGTACATGGCTGCGCTTGTGGCAACCCGCTTTAATCCGGTGATAAAAACGTTTTATGTGCGCCTGCTTGCAGCCGGAAAGGCCAAAAAAGTGGCGCTGGTAGCCTGTATGCGTAAGCTGCTTACTATCCTGAACGCAATGCTCAGAAAGAACGAAGAATGGGATGAGTCGTACCACCACGTTGCTCCATAATTTTTACCTTCAAGACAGTTGCTCCGGTGGCTATCCGCTTCGCGGACCACCAGCAGGCTGCGATAGCGGCGCCCTTCGCAACCGGGCGCAGCGTAGTGGAAGCAGCCCACCGTCTGCACCTCCGGCAATTGGGTCACCAGCGGGTAGCCACAGGTCTGGCTCAGCAACAGCGTCGGCTGGCGCCAGTGAGCCAGCAGATCCCCGGGGTCAGCCGCCGGAGGGTCCCCCGCCACCATCACGCCGCGTTCGTCCAGCAGCGACTGCACCGCCTGCCACAGGGCCTGGGTCTGTTGACGGTGGATGGCATACATCGGAAAAGTCATGCGTTCAGCCATATTCTCCTCCCGCCTGCGCCTGCTCGCCAAAGCCCGGATGGGCGTTCACCGCCACCGCCCGGCGGCTAAAATGGCGTCGCCACTCGCCGTACCCGCGCACCAGGAACCCCTGATTACGCTGCAGATACGCCGCCTGGCGATGCAGATACAGTTGACGTAAAGCGTACCAGGGGACCCCTGGCAGATCATGATGCACCGCATGGTAGTTGAGATTGAGGAACAGCACCCGCCAGGGGAGCCCGGCCTCGTTGATCACCGAACGGGCCAGCGGGTCATCCGCGGCGCGATGTTCGAGAAAAGAGCGTACTTTGGTCAGGGCCAGCGCCGGGTAGCTCACCGCCAGCACAAACCACAGCGGAGAAAAACCCTGCGCCGCCATCCAGGTCAGCAGGCCCGTCAGCAGCAACAGATGCAGACTCCACATGGCGATAGCGCGGCGGTCGCCCTCGCGGAAAGCCCGCAGCGCGCTGTTCAGGGTGTGAATAATATCCATCATCGGCGCCAGCAGCAGACGCCCCCAGAAGGTGTTGCGCAGGTGGATAAGGCGGCGCTGCCAGGCTGAGAAGCGCTGCCAGCATTCCGCCGTTACGTAGTACGATTCGGGGTCATCCTCAGGGTGCGTCAGCAGATGGTTGCGATGGTGCGCCAGGTGGCTGTCGCGGTAGACGCCGTAGGGATACCAGACCGCCAGCGGCAGCGTCCCCAACAGCTGGTTAAACCATGCCAGCCGGGTGGGATGCCCATGGATCAGCTCATGCTGTAAGGACATATACCAGGCGGTAAACCAGATCAACAGCAGCGTGGCCGGAAACAGTCCCAGCGTCCGCCAGCCCGCCACGCAGGCAAACCAGCCGCCGTAAACCGTCACAATCAGCAGCCAGGTCGGCAGCTCGCTGCGCCACAGCCAGCTGCGCGCCAGCTGGCGGATCAGGATGCGCTGTTGGTCATCCACATAGACAGCCGTCTTCTTTTCCGTCACTTCCGATACCTTGCCGTGTTGCCTCATTCCCTCCGAAGATGTGAGATAACACGTTAAATAACAAAGTATTTAATTGACTTAGCTTTGCCAAAAAGCGCGTTTGTGTTCAACAGGGCAAAGAGAATACCGTCCATGGCGCAACAGGTTGGCGGTGTTTAAACAGGTCCATCGCCCGGCGGCGCTGCGCTTGCCGGGCCTACGGGATACCCCCCTCCCCGGGCCATCCAGGCCGGTGCAGGCGCAGCGCCGCCGGACAAGGACAGCGGCGCCGCTTTTGTGCCGGGCGGCGGCGACGCCTTGCCCGGCCTACGATCCGTGCGGCCTGTCGTTAATTTATTTACCGCTATTGCTGAAATTTTACCGCCAGGTCGAGGATACTTAAGGACTCCAGCGCCTTACCCGCCTTCGCGCCGACGATACCGGCGGAGCGTCACAGCGACTACTCCTCTTCCCGCTCCGCTGGCGTCCAGGTCGGCAGAGTCTGGAAGGTGTGCAACAGCCCTTCGGACCACGCCTTGCGAATGCGGTTGAAGTAGGGATCGCTGTCGGTGATGCGATGCTGCCCGGCACTGCTGAAGCTGCCGCTGCGGTAGAGCAGCGTATCCAGCGGCAGGCCGACGGACAGATTACTGCGCAGCGTCGAGTCAATGGAGATCAACGCGCAGCACATCGCCTGCTCCAGCGGCGTGTCGATGGTCAGCACCCGATCGATGATCGGTTTGCCGTATTTGCTTTCGCCAATCTGGAAATAAGGCGTGTCGCGGGTGGCTTCAATAAAGTTGCCCTCCGGATAAATATGGAACAGACGATGGGGTTCGCCGGCGATCTGGCCGCCAAGCAGCAGGTTGCAGTTGAAGTTGGTGTTACTGCAGGTCTGCTGATTGCTGCTGTCGCGCTGGATCACCTCCAGCAGCGTTTTACCGATCAGCATCGCGGCGTCGTAGAGGGAAGTGACCTGCATCAGATTCGGCTCCTGCTGGGTACGGATGCGCGCGCTGAGCAGGCTTATCACGCTCTGGGTGGTGGCCAGATTGCCGGCGGATTGCAGCACCAGCACCCGTTCCCCCTCCTGATGGAAAACGTGCAGCTTTTTAAAAGTGGCAATATGGTCGACGCCCGCGTTGGTGCGGGAGTCGGAAGCAAACACCAGTCCATCCGCCAGGCACATGGCCACACAGTAGGTCATTGCGGTTATTCCCGTATTATTGCTGCTGCGCCTGCTGGCTGTGTTCGCGCACTTCAGCGTTAGTTAACATAATCTCCCCGCCGCCGCCCAGCCGGGTGCCCCGTACCGGGCAGGCATCGAGATAATCCAGCCCGGTCGCCAGCCGTAAATGCTGATTCAGGCGACGGGTATTATTGGTGATATCAAACGACAGCCAGCGGCCGTCGAGCCAGACTTCCGCCCAGGCATGCATCGCCACATGCTGGGCGTTATCGCTGTAGACATAGCCGCTGACGTAGCGCGCCGGGATCTCCAGCGCGCGGCAGCAGGCGAGAAAAACATGGGTATGATCCTGGCACACCCCCTTCGCGCGGGCGAAGGCGTCGGCGGCGGAGTCCTGCACCTGGGTCGCGCCGGGGGAGTATGGCATTCTTAACAGCAGATCCGCCATCAGTTGATTCAGACTCTCTTCCGCCGCATCGGGACGATAGAGGCGCTGGGCAAACTCACGGATCGCCGTATCGGCGCGGGTTAGCGGCGTACAGCGCAGAAAAACCAGCGGCGACAGCAGCTCGGCCTCTTCATCACGCGTCTCCTCCCCTTCGTCGGCGATATCGACAATCCCGCTGGCGCGGATGGTGATCTCCTTGTGCGGGTTATCCAGCGTCAGCACATGCAGCACATTGCCCCAGCCGTCGGTAGTGGTCACCGCCGCGCCGTCCGGCAGGGTCAGCGTCCAGGCGGTGATCGTCTGCCGGGCGGTACTGCGTGGCGTCAGGCGCAGATACTGGGTGGAAAACTTCACTTCTTCATCGTAGCCATAGCGGGTGAGATGATCGATGACCAGTTTCATAAGGCCTCCAGGTAGGTTTGTCTGATGCTGTCGGACAGCGCGTTAATTCTCGCCAGTAGCCCGTTAAGGGTGGTCTGCAGGTCCGCCTGCGCCAGGTCGTCACGGGTGCTGAAGCGCAGGTCAACGTTGAGCTGATGGGCGAGGCGCAACGGCTGATAAGAACGATCGTTGGCAATCTTCTCCAGCTCGCCCACCAGGTCGGCAATGCTGGCGCGCAGCGAACGTGGAATATCGTTGCGCAGGATCAGCAGCTCCATCACCGTTTCGCGACTGACCGGCTGGCGGTAGAGGCTGTTGTAGGCTTCGCGGGCGCTGACCGCATTGAGCAGGGTATCCAGTCGGTAGTATTCCCGCACCGGATCCGGATCGTTGGTCAGCTGTTGATCCTTAATCAGCAGCAACTGGGTGGTGGCGAAGGCGCGCTCAATCAGGGTGCCGATACCGATAAAACTCAGGGCGTCGTTGCGCAGCAGCGTGCCGATCACTGCCCCGCGAAACAGATGCACCCGCTCTTTCACCCACTCAAAAAAGCCGTCGCTCCCCAGCTCGCCCAGCCCCTGCTGGCGGAGGGTCCGCAGTTCAATGCGGGTGGCATTGATGCTCTCCCACACTTCGGCCGACAGACTGCCGCGCACCGCGTGCGCATTGTTCCACGCCATCTCCACGCAGCTGTAAATACTGCAGGGGTTGTTGCCATCAAGGGCAAAAAAGTTGAGCAGATTGCTCATGGTAAAGCGGGCATGGCGCGCCTGAAACAACTCGTGGGTCATCGACAAATTCAGCGGCAGCGCCAGATCCCGCGACTGCTGGCTGTGACGGGGGATCATCGATAATTTCCAGGTCACGTCCAGCACCCGGGCGTAGCTCTCCGCCCGCTCGAGATAGCGGGCCATCCAGAACAGTTCACTCGCCGTACGACTTAGCATGATGCGTCATCCTCCATCACCCAGGTATCCTTGGTTCCGCCGCCCTGCGACGAGTTGACCACCAGCGACCCTTCGGTGAGGGCCACGCGGGTCAGGCCGCCGGGCACCAGCCGCATCTCCTGCCCGGACAGCACGTAGGGGCGTAAATCGATATGCCGCGGCGACAGCCCTTCATCAACGAAGGTGGGGCAGGTCGACAGCGCGAGGGTGTCCTGGGCGATATAGTTGGCCGGATTGGCCAGCAGGCGCTGGCGGAAGGCCTCCCGCTCCTCTTTGGTGGAACGCGGGCCGACCAGCATGCCGTAGCCCCCGGCGCCATGGACCTCCTTGACCACCATCAGCTCGAGATTGCTCAGCACGTAGCGCAGGTCCTCCGCTTTCCGGCACTGCCAGGTGGGGATATTGCTGAGGATCGGCTGTTCGCCGAGGTAAAAGCGGATCATCTCCGGGACGTACGGATAGATCGATTTGTCGTCAGCCACCCCGGTGCCGATGGCGTTGGCCAGCACTACGCCGCCGGCGCGATAGACGGACAGCAGCCCCGGGACGCCGAGCATCGAATCGGCGCGGAAGGCCAGCGGGTCGAGCCAGGCGTCGTCGATGCGGCGATAAATCACATCCACCCGCCGCGGCCCCTCGGTGGTGCGCATATACACCGCGCCGTTTTTAATAAACAGGTCGGCGCTCTCCACCAGCTCGACCCCCATCTGCTGCGCCAGGAAGCTGTGCTCGAAGTAGGCGCTGTTGAAGCGACCCGGGGTCATCACCACGACGCAGGGATCATCCACCAGCGAGCTTTCGCGCAGGGTCTGCAGGAGGTAGCTCGGGTAGCGCTCCACCGGCGCAATATGATGCTGCTCGAACATCTCCGGATAGAGGCGCATCATCATCTTACGGTTTTCGAGCATGTAGGAGACGCCGGACGGCGTGCGCAGATTATCCTCCAGCACGTAGTACTGACCGTCGTTATTGCGCACCATATCGACGCCGGTGATATGGGCATAGGTATTGTTTGGCAGGTTGATGCCCTGCATGCACGGCTGATACTGCTCGTTGGCCAGCACCTGCTCGGCCGGGATCAGCCCCGCGCGCAGGATATTCTGCTCATGATAGATGTCATAGAGGAAGGCGTTCAGCGCTTTCACCCGCTGGCGTATGCCGCGGTCAATGCGCTGCCACTCCCCGGCGGGTATGATCCGCGGCACGCTGTCAAACGGGATCAGCCGCTCGGTCCCCTCATCCTCGCCGTACACGTTAAAGGTGATGCCGATACGGTGAAAAAGCAGTTCCGCTTGCGCTTTTTTCTGCCGGATAGAGAATTGATCGGTGTTGCGAAACCATTGCCACCAGGCATTATAGTGCGGCCGCTGTTCACCCTGCGCGGTCAGCATCTCGTCATAATAATGCCCGTCAGGTAGCGTAATTTTAATCATGGCTATCCCCTCCGGTTGTACTCACTTTGTGGTAATCCCGCTAAGAGATAAGCATTAATTATGCCAGGTCCTCTGCCGCCGCGGCGTTGTGCAAATCGGTTCAGCCCCGCCGTCTGGTTGTGCAAAAAATCGACAAAACAGCCGCCCGCGCCCGGCGGCGGCTGCACCGTCGTGAGGCAGGGCGACGTTTTTTGCGCCATCGTGGACGCCAGCGCCCTCAGCCAGGCGGCCCAGCCCGCGGCGGTCTCAGGAGACCTGGCAGGTAAATCCTCTGTTTTCGCGCAAAATGTTACCCCTGACACGCGCAGCGGCAGATATTCGTCTAAGGTTTTTGGATGGCCAAACGTCGTGGCCCGCAGTCGATAATGATAAGGAGAACTCCCCATGACGAGTACTGATGCACGTCGTCCCGCTGCTTTGCCCTGTTCCCTGCGCCTGGCGATCGGCGGCGCTCTGATCGCCCTGATGAGCCTGAACGCTCAGGCGGAAGACGGCAAAACCGCGCCGCCCCCCTCGCCGGATATTCTGCTGGGCCCGCTGTTCAATGATGTCCAGAGCGCGAAGCTGTTTGCCGATCAGAAAACCTTCGCCGACGCTATCCCTAACAGCGATCCGCTGATGATCCTTGCCGATTACCGGATGCAAAAAAACCAGGCCAGCTTCGACCTGCGCCACTTCGTCGAACTGAACTTCACGCTGCCGAAAGAGAACGACACCTATGTGCCGCCCAAAGGGCAAACTCTGCGTCAACATATCGATGGCCTGTGGCCGGTCCTGACCCGCAGCACCGTCGAGGTGGAAAAATGGGACTCGCTGCTGCCGCTGCCTAAGCCCTACGTGGTGCCCGGAGGACGTTTCCGCGAAGTCTATTACTGGGACAGCTATTTCACGATGCTGGGTCTTGCCGAAAGCGGTCACTGGGATAAAGTCGAGGATATGGTCGCCAACTTCGCCGCGGAAATTGACGCCTGGGGCCATATCCCCAACGGCAACCGCACCTATTATCTCAGCCGTTCGCAGCCCCCCTTCTTCTCCTTTATGGTGAGCCTGCTGGCGACGCACGATGGCGACCAGGTGCTGAAAACCTACCAGCCGCAGCTGGAGAAAGAGTATCGCTACTGGATGGCCGGAGCGGACGCGCTGGCTCCCGGCAGCGCCGACAAACGGGCGGTGCGGATGGCGGACGGCGCGCTGCTCAACCGCTACTGGGACGATAACGACACCCCGCGTCCCGAGTCCTGGCTTGACGACGTCAAAACCGCCAAAAGCAACCCGAATCGTCCGGCAACCGAGATCTATCGCGACCTGCGCTCCGCCGCCGCCTCCGGCTGGGATTTCAGCTCCCGCTGGATGGACAATCCGCAGCAGCTCGCCACCATTCGCACCACCTCGATTGTCCCGGTCGATCTCAATGCCCTGATGTTCCATCTGGAGAAAACCCTCGCCCGCGCCAGCAAGGCATCCGGGGACAGCGCTGGCGCTACGCAGTACGATGCGCTGGCTAACGCCCGCCAGCAGGCCATCGAGAAATACCTGTGGAATGATAAAGAGGGATGGTACGCCGACTACGATCTGAAAAGCCACAAGGTGCGCAATCAGCTGACCGCGGCGGCGCTGTTCCCGCTGTACGTCAATGCCGCGTCACGCGAGCGGGCGACGAAAGTGGCCGCCGCCGCCGAGTCGCGCCTGCTTAAACCCGGCGGGCTGACCACCACCATCGTCAACAGCGGCCAGCAGTGGGACGCTCCCAACGGCTGGGCGCCGCTGCAGTGGGTGGCGGTCGAGGGGCTGCAAAACTATGGTCAGCAGAAGATCGCCATGGAGGTCACCTGGCGCTTCCTGACCAACGTGCAGCATACCTATGACAGTAAGCAAAAGCTGGTGGAGAAGTATGACGTGAGCTCGACCGGCACCGGCGGCGGCGGCGGGGAATATCCGCTGCAGGACGGCTTTGGCTGGACCAACGGCGTCACCCTGAAGATGTTGGATCTGATCTGCCCGCAGGAGAAACCCTGCGATGCGCTGCCCGCTACCCGTCCGGCGACAACCCCTTCACCGCAGGACAAACCTGTTGCGGCGCCCGCGGCTAACGACCCCGCCCCTGCGGAACCGCAAAAGACCGGCTCCTGACGCTTCGCCGCCCCTACCAAAATCGGTAGGGGGAAGCGGTCTCCCTGGTCACTACCGTCCCGCGCAGACCCATTCTGCGGCTCGCGGGAAACACATCCCCACCCCCTCGCGTTGAACAGGTCACCTTTTCGCTTGACCGCACAAATACAAACAATAATAATTCGCATTACTTTTTAACGAATAATGACAGATTCGTTTTTCACGCGGCGGCGTACAGGAGTACCAGACCGCGTTGGTTCAGGATGATCTTATGAACGTGGCTATTTCTCGAAAACGCCCGGGGCTGCTGTATGCCCTTGCGGTCACACTCCCCTTCACCGCGCAAGCCGAAGAGACGGTGGTGGTCACTGCCACCCCGCCGGCGTCCGCCAGCGCGCCGACGGAGGGCTACAGCGCCAGCACCTCGCTCGGGGCGACGAAAACCGACCAGCCGTTAATCACTACCGCCCAGTCGGTGTCGGTGGTCACCCGCCAGCAGATGGCGGATCAGGGGGCGAATACCATCAGCCAGGCGCTGGAATATACCCCGGGGGTCTACTCCAGCTTCGGCGGCGGCGCCACCCGGTTCGACGCCATCTCCCTGCGCGGCCACCACGGCGGCGACGTCGATAACCTGTTCCTCGACGGCATGCGCCTGATGAGCGACGGCGGCAGCCATAACGTACTGCAAATCGACCCGTGGTTTATCGAACGCGTGGATGTGATCCGCGGCCCCTCCTCCGCGCTCTACGGGCAGAGCGTGCCGGGCGGCGTGGTCAACCTGACTTCCAAACGTCCGCAGTTCAGTCAGCAGGGCCACATCCGCCTGACCGGCGGCACGCAAAATACCAAAGGCGCGGCCTTCGATTACACCGACGCCATCAATGACCAGTGGGCATGGCGGCTGATCGGGATGACCCGCAGCAGCGACACGCAGTATGACCATACCCGCGAAGAGCGCTACGCGATTTCGCCTTCCCTGCTGTGGCAGCCGGACAGCGACACCTCGCTGCTGCTGCGCGCCTATCTGCAAAAAGATCCTTCCGGCGGCTACCACGGCTCTTTGCCGCTGGACGGCACCCGCTACGCGCACAATGGCCGTAAGCTCTCCCCCAGCACCAACGAAGGCGATCCGGGAGATGGCTATCAACGCCGCCAGCAGATCTACAGCTATGAGTTTGACCACCAGTTCACCGACGTCTGGTCGGTCTATTCCGCCGGGAGCTACACCCATACCAACGTCTCCCTCGATCAGGTCTACCAGGTCGGCTGGATAGATGACAGCGACATGCTGGCCCGCGGCTACAGCGGTTCGCGCGGTTCGCTGGACGGCTGGTCAACCGATAACCGCCTGCGCGCCGATTTCAATACAGGCGACCTGGCGCACACCCTGATCCTCGGCGCCGAATATCATCGCTTCCGTAACGACCTGTGGACCGGCGCCGGCGGCGCGGCGCCCCTTAACCCGTTTAGCGGCTATACCGCGCAGACCGGACATACCGTTACCTACAGCGACGACAATAATCGCCGCTATTACCAGACCGGGCTGTATCTGCAGGATGAGATGGTCTGGAACCGCTGGCATGTGGATGTTTCCGCCCGCTACGACCGCATCGTTTCCCAGCAGGTCAGCGATACCCAGGGGACCTCAAACCGCCGTTCAGACGACCATATCAGCGGCCGCGCCTCGCTGTTGTACGCCCTGGACAACGGTCTGTCGCCCTACCTGAGCTACAGCCAGGCGATCACTCCGGCGATGCTGCCGGGCGCGGACGGCAAACCGTTGAAACCGACCACCGCCGAACAGGTTGAAGCCGGCCTGAAGTTCCAGCCGCCGGGCAGCAGCGATCTCTATAGCATCGCGATTTACGACCTGACGCAAAAGGATGTCGCCACTCGCGACCCGAACATCGCCACCGCCACCTATATTCCGGCGGGTAAGGTCCATTCCCAGGGCGTTGAGCTGGAAGCGCACCACCAGATCACCCCGCAGCTGAGTACTATCGCCTCGTATACCTGGAATCGTCTGCGTTTCCAGGACACCAAAGACGGGACCGACAATAACACGCCGCAGCTGACCCCGGATCAGATGGCCTCCTTCTGGGCGCGCTATCAGTTCCCGGCGGGGATCTCCGTTGGCGCCGGCGTCCGCTACATCGGTAAACAGTGGGCGGATGATGCCAACACCGCGCGGCTGCCGTCGGTCACGCTGATGGACGCCATGATGCGGGCCGACCTCGGCGTCTGGTCGCCAACGCTGAAAGGCGCATATGTGCAGGTTAACGCCAACAATATCGGCGACCGCGAGTATATTTCCGGCTGCTATGGCACCGGCAACTGTTACTGGGGAGCAGAGCGCAGCGTTATAGCCACCGTGGGCTACGATTTCTGAGGACGTGGCCTCCGGGAGACTACCGGAGGCCAAACGAGGGATTACATGGCGTCCAGCGCTTTCTGCAACTTCCAGATATAGCGCGGCGCCTGCGGTGCCGGGTGTTTTTTCACCACATGTTCGAAGAACTCATCGGCGTCGAGATCGTTAATCTCCTCGATGGCGTCCTGGCGGTTCGAGGAGAAGGTACGCAGCAGCGCGCCAGCGCCGTTGGCATAGGAGACCACCACCGCATAGCGCATCACCTGCGGGTCTTTGATCCCCGCCAGCGGACCGTTCTCCAGAATGCTCAGATAGGCGGCCCCCATCGAGATATTACGTTCCGGGTTTTTCAGCTCACTGACCGACGGCTCGCCGCGCCACCCCATCCGCCGATAGACATCGCGTCCGGAGGTCGAGGGCTTGAGCTGCATCAGCCCGACAGCGCCGGATTTACTCACCACCGCAGGATTACCACCCGACTCGATGGCGATGATCGCCGTGATCAGCTGCGGATCCACGCCCCAGGCGGCGCCGGCTTTTTCACTGATCGGCATCCACTGCATCGCCCGCTTCACCGGGACCTCGGGGTTCCACGGCGGGTTAGTGTAATCATGTTTCGAACTACAACCGGCCAGAAAAACGACTAAAATAAGCAACCATCTCAATTTCACACATCTATCCTTATCTACCCAAACGCCATCATGCTACAGAACGACGGCCGCGGTACATCTCCCGCCTGCCGACAACCTGAAGGATGACGGGTGCGGACTGAAGTTAGCCACCTGGAGATGACAATCGCCATTCCAGGCGGCATCATAACCCTTTCATTCATAGCAAGGAATTATCATGTCTCAGTTTTATCTGGTCGCGCCATCCGGGTATTGCATCAACCAGCAGGCGGCAGCCCGCGGCGTCGAGCGTCTGCAGCAGGCCGGACACGAGGTGGCCCACCAGCAGGTCATTCCCCGCCGGCAGCAGCGTTTCGCCGGGACTGAACATGAACGGCTGGCCGATATTAACCAGCTGGCCCAGTTGCCCGGCCGCAACCGGATCGTCCTCGCCGTGCGCGGCGGCTACGGCGCCAGTCGCCTGCTGCCGCATATCGACTGGCAGGGACTGGTTGCCCGCCAGCAGCGCGACCCGCTGCTGATTTGCGGCCACAGCGATTTCACCGCTATCCAGTCGGGCCTGCTGGCCATGGGCAACGTCATCACCTTCAGCGGTCCAATGCTCGCCGGCAACTTCGGCGCGGAGACCCTCGACCCGTTTACCGAGCACCATTTCTGGCAGGCGCTACGCCAGCCGGAATTCACCCTCGAATGGCCGGGCGAAGGGCCGAACTGCCGGGTGGAAGGCACCCTGTGGGGGGGAAATCTGGCGATGCTGACCTCGCTTATCGGCACGCCGTGGCTGCCGGCGATCCGCGACGGCATCCTGGTGGTGGAGGATATCAATGAGCACCCGTTCCGCGTCGAGCGCATGCTGCTTCAGCTGTTGCACAGCGGCGTGCTGGCGGCGCAGAAAGCGGTGATCTTCGGCAGCTTCACCGGCAGCGCGCCGAACGACTATGACGCGGGATACGATTTGCCGCAGGTCTTTGATTATCTGCGCCAGCAGCTATCCCTGCCGCTGATTAGCGGACTGGAGTTTGGCCACGAGCAGCGCACGGTGACCCTGCCGCTGGGCGCCCGCGCGCGCCTGGTGAATCAGGCGGCGGCCACCACCCTGACGATCGGCGGCCATCCGGTGCTGACAGAATATATTTCCCGAACGCATAGGCGGATCCCCTGCGAATTGTTAAAATAGTGTCACTTTTAGCCATTTTTTCACGCCAGTCAGGGAGTACGTGAACATTGGACGCCGCTGCGGTCATTAGTCTGTTTATTCTGGGTTCTGTTTTAGTAACCTGCAGTATCTTATTGAGCTCCTTTTCTTCGCGCCTTGGCATCCCGATTCTGGTCATCTTTCTGGCCATCGGGATGCTGGCAGGCATTGACGGCATCGGCGGCATCCCCTTCGACAATTACCCCTTCGCCTATATGGTGAGTAACCTGGCGCTGGCGGTGATCCTACTGGACGGCGGGATGCGCACCCAGGCCAGCTCCTTTCGCGTCGCGCTGTGGCCCGCGCTGTCGCTGGCGACGGTTGGGGTGCTGATCACCTCGGCGCTGACCGGGATGATGGCGGCCTGGTTGTTCAAGCTGGATCTGATCGAAGGCCTGCTGATCGGCGCCATTGTCGGCTCCACCGACGCCGCGGCGGTCTTCTCGCTGCTCGGCGGCAAGGGGCTCAACGAGCGCGTCGGCTCGACGCTGGAGATAGAGTCAGGCAGTAACGACCCGATGGCGGTCTTCCTGACCATCACCCTGATCGAAATGATCCAGCAGCACCAAACCGGCCTCAGCTGGATGTTCGCCGTGCATATCATTCAGCAGTTCGGCCTCGGGATCGCCATCGGCCTCGGCGGCGGCTACCTGCTGCTGCAGATGATTAACCGCATCGTGCTGCCCGCCGGCCTCTATCCGCTGCTGGCGCTGAGCGGCGGGATCATGATTTTTGCCGTCACCACCTCCCTCGACGGCAGCGGTATCCTCGCCGTCTATCTCTGCGGCTTTCTGCTGGGCAACCGGCCGATCCGCAACCGGCACGGCATCCTGCAGAACTTCGACGGCCTAGCGTGGCTGGCGCAGATCGCCATGTTCCTGGTGCTGGGCCTGCTGGTGACGCCCTCCGACCTGCTGCCGATCGCTATCCCGGCGCTGCTGCTGTCGATGTGGATGATATTCATTGCCCGGCCCCTGTCGGTGTTTGCCGGCCTGCTGCCGTTTCGCGGCTTTAACCTGCGCGAACGGGTGTTTATCAGCTGGGTTGGCCTGCGCGGCGCGGTGCCCATTATTCTCGCGGTGTTCCCGATGATGGCCGGCCTGGACAACGCCCGCCTGTTCTTCAATGTCGCCTTCTTCGTGGTGCTGGTATCGCTGCTGCTGCAGGGCACTTCGCTGTCGTGGGCGGCGAAAAAAGCCAAAGTGGTGGTGCCGCCCATCAGCTGGCCCATCTCCCGCGTCGGGCTGGATATTCACCCGGAAAACCCGTGGGAGCAGTTTGTCTACCAGCTGGGGGCCGATAAGTGGTGCATCGGCGCGGCGCTGCGCGACTTGCACATGCCACCGGAGACGCGGATTGCCGCGCTGTTTCGCAACAATGTCCTGCTGCACCCCACCGGCAGCACCCGCCTGCGGGAAGGCGATATCCTGTGCGTTATTGGTCGGGAGCACGACCTGCCGGCGCTCGGCAAAATGTTCAGCCAGTCGCCGCCGGTGGCGCTCGATCAGCGCTTTTTCGGCGACTTCATTCTTGATGCTGAGGCCCGCTTCGCCGATGTGGCGCAAATCTACGGTCTCGACGGCGGTGAGGAGTTCCGCGAGCATCAGCAGTCGCTCGGGGAAGTGGTGCAGCAGCTGCTGGGCGCCGCGCCGGTGGTGGGCGACCAGGTGGAGTTCGCCGGGATGGTGTGGACGGTAGCTGAAAAAGAGAACGATCACGTGCTGAAGGTTGGGGTGCGGGTCGCGGAAGACGAGGCGGAGTGATCCGCCCCGGAATAGGTTACAGGGTCACAACTGGCACCCGCGGCGCCAGGGCGCACATCAGCTCATAGCCGACGGTGCCGCTGCTGGCCGCCACGTCGTCGATTTTAATCTCTTTGCCCCACAGCTCGACCGGCGCGCCGATCCCGGCCTGCGGACAAGGCGTTAAATCGACCGCCAGCATATCCATCGATACGCGTCCCACGGTAGTGGTACGTACGCCATCCACCAGCACCGGCGTGCCGCTCGGCGCCACCCGCGGGTAGCCGTCGGCATAGCCGCAGGCGACGATGCCGATCCGCTGCTCCTGGGTGGTGCGGTACAGGCCGCCATAGCCAATCGCCTCGCCGGGACGCAGGTTCTGCACGCCGATGATCTCGCTGCGCAGCGTCATGACCGGCTTCAGCCCGGTGTTGGCGATGTCCTGCCACTGCCCGGAAGGCGACGCGCCATACAGCACGATGCCTGGACGAACCCAGTCAAAATGCGCTTCCGGATGCCAGAGGGTCGCCGCCGAGTTGGCCAGCGAGCGCGGGCAATCCAGCCCCTCCGCCGCCTGTTCGATACGGCGCATCGGCTCGACAATTCCCTGCGGGTTCTCCGCCTCCGCGAAGTGCGACATCAGCGTCATCTCGCCGACGTTGCTTATCGCCCGCAGCTGCTGCCAGACGGTGTGGACCCGCTCAGGCATAAAGCCCAGCCGGTTCATGCCGCTGTTCACCTTGAGATAGATATCCAGCGGCGCGCGCAGCTTCGCCTGTTGCAGGGCCTTAATCTGCCAGTTGCTGTGGACGCTGGTGGTTAAACGATATTGATCCAGCACCGCCAGCTCATCGGCATGGAAGAAGCCCTCCAGCAGCAGGATCGGGCCTTTCCAGCCCTGCTCCCGCAGCAGGATCGCCTCTTCCAGGTTGAGCAAGGCGAAACCATCCGCCGCGCTTAACGCACTCCATACGCGCGCCACGCCGTGGCCGTAGGCGTTGGCCTTGACCACCGCCCACAGGCGCGACCCGGGGGCCGCGCGACGCACTATCTGTAAATTCTGCCGCAAGGCCAGCAGGTCGATGCTGGCCACTACCGGACGGGTCATGCAAGCTCCTTAGTTGTGTGCGCCGTGCAGGTGCTGCGGGCGCGCCGGGGTAAAACCGGGGCTGTAGCGGGCAACCGCCAGATCGTCGTAAGGGATCGCCGGCGTGCGGCCGGAGATCAGATCGCTGATAAGCTGCCCGGAGCCGCAGGCCATGGTCCAGCCAAGCGTGCCGTGGCCGGTGTTGAGCCACAGATTTTTATACGCTGTGCGGCCGACCACCGGCGTGCCGTCCGGCGTCATCGGCCGCAGGCCCGTCCAGAACGTCGCCTGCTCCACGTGGCCGCCGCGCGGGAACAGATCGCGCACCACCATCTCCAGGGTTTCGCGACGCGGCTGCAGCAGCGCTTTGTTAAAACCGACGATCTCCGCCATGCCGCCGACCCGAATGCGCTGATCGAAGCGGGTGATGGCGATTTTGTAAGTCTCATCAAGGATAGTTGAAACCGGCGCGCCGTCCTCCTGAGCGATCGGAATAGTTAATGAGTAGCCTTTCAGCGGGTAGACCGGTATATCCACCAGCCCTTTAAGCATCGCCGTCGAGTAGGAGCCGAAGGCCACCACATAGGCGTCGCCCTTAATAATCTCATCGCCGCATTTCACCCCGGCAATGCGATCGCCCTCGTGCAGCAGCGCATCCACTGCGGTGTTGAAGCGGAAGGTCACGCCGGCCTGTTCCGCCATTGCCGCCAAACGGGTGGTAAACAGCTGGCAGTCGCCGGTTTCATCATTTGGCAGGCGCAGGCCGCCGGTCAGTTTGTGGCTGACCTCCGCCAGCGCCGGCTCCACCTCCGCCAACCGCTTCGCTTCCAGCAGCTGATACGGCACGCCGGCGTCCTCCAGAACCGCGATGTCGCGGGTGGCATTTTCATACTGTTTGGCGGTACGGAACAACTGCAGCGTCCCGCCCTGGCGCCCTTCATACTGAATGCCGGTGGTGTCGCGCAGCGCCTTCAGGCAGTCGCGGCTGTACTCCGCCAGGCGCACCATACGGCCTTTGTTCTCCATATAGTGGCGGGTGTCGCAGTTGCGCAGCATCTGCCACATCCACTTCAACTGGAACGAGGTGCCGTCAAGACCGATCGCCAGCGGCGCATGGCGCTGAAACATCCATTTGATCGCCTTCAGCGGCACCCCCGGCGCCGCCCAGGGCGCCGCATAGCCGGGAGAAATCTGCCCGGCGTTGGCCGCGCTGGTCTCCTCTGCCGGACCGGGCTGACGGTCGATGACCGTCACGTCATGACCCGCCTGACTCAAATACCACGCGCTGGCTACCCCAACCACCCCACTTCCCAGTATGACGACACGCATAGCGACTCCGTAACAGTTAAAGAACAATCATCTGATTACAAATTGATAACTCAGTTGAAAATATTATTCAACATACGCTTTATTTATGGTGACTTAACTCACAGCAAACCGCACCAGCCCTGCGCTGTGAGATTTACGATCTCATGCTGCGCTTTATTTTTACCCAGCATTAAATTCTGCAAACAAGGCAAAAAAACGGCTTTGAGATGGGGAAATCGCGAAGAAAAGCGATTGGCGTACAGCACAGTTTGCTGCACCGTGTTCTATGCTTGTTTAGAGGTTTTCCGTTCAGAGAAAACCAACAACAACGAGGGCGCGCTAATGGCTACGATTGACTCCATGAACAGGGACACCACCCGTTTAAGCGATGGACCCGACTGGACGTTCGAGTTACTGGAAACCTACCTGGCCGAAGTGGACCGGGTCGCCAAGCTCTATCGTCTTGACACCTACCCGCACCAGATCGAAGTCATTACTTCCGAGCAGATGATGGACGCCTACTCCAGCGTCGGCATGCCCATCAACTATCCGCACTGGTCGTTTGGCAAAAAATTTATTGAGACCGAGCAGGCCTATAAGCACGGTCAGCAGGGTCTGGCGTATGAGATAGTCATCAACTCCAACCCCTGTATCGCCTACCTGATGGAGGAAAACACCATCACCATGCAGGCGCTGGTGATGGCCCATGCCTGCTACGGGCATAACTCGTTTTTTAAAAATAACTATCTGTTTCGCAGCTGGACCGACGCCAGCTCGATCATCGACTATCTGATCTTTGCCCGTAAGTACATCACCGAGTGCGAAGAGCGCTATGGCGTCGACGAAGTAGAGAAACTGCTCGACTCCTGCCACGCGCTGATGAACTACGGCGTCGACCGCTATAAACGTCCGCAAAAAATCTCTCTGCAGGAGGAGAAAGCGCGGCAGAAAAGCCGGGAAGAGTATCTGCAAAGCCAGGTGAATATGCTGTGGCGCACCCTGCCGAAGCGCGAAGAGGAAAAAGCGATTGAATCCGCTCGTCGCTACCCTTCCGAACCGCAGGAGAACCTGCTGTACTTTATGGAGAAGAACGCCCCGCTGCTCGAACCGTGGCAGCGCGAGATCCTGCGCATCGTGCGTAAAGTCAGCCAGTATTTCTACCCGCAGAAACAGACCCAGGTGATGAACGAGGGGTGGGCCACCTTCTGGCACTACACCATCCTCAACCATCTCTACGATGAAGGGAAAGTGACTGAGCGCTTTATGCTGGAGTTTCTCCACAGCCATACCAACGTGGTGTTCCAGCCGCCGTACAACAGTCCGTGGTACAGCGGGATTAACCCCTACGCGCTGGGCTTCGCCATGTTCCAGGACATCAAGCGCATCTGTCAGTCGCCCACGGAAGAGGATAAGTACTGGTTCCCCGATATCGCCGGTTCTGACTGGCTGGAAACGCTGCATTTCGCCATGCGCGACTTTAAGGATGAAAGCTTTATCAGTCAGTTCCTGTCGCCGAAGATCATGCGCGATTTCCGCTTCTTTACCGTGCTCGACGACGATCACAACAATTATCTGGAGATCTCGGCGATTCACAACGAAGAGGGTTATCGCGAGATCCGCAATAAGCTCTCCGCGCAGTATAACCTCAGCAATCTTGAGCCGAACATCCAGGTGTGGAACGTTGACCTGCGCGGCGACCGATCGCTGACCTTGCGCTATGTGCCGCACAACCGCGTCCCGCTGGACAAAGGCCGGCGCGAAGTGCTGAAGCATGTGCATCGTCTGTGGGGGTTCGATGTGCTGCTGGAGCAGCAGAACGCCGACGGCAGCATTGAGCTGTTGGACCGCTGCCCGGCGCGGCCGAACGCGCTATAGCATTGCGGGGCGAGTAAAATAACAAAGGGGGCCATTGGCCCCCTTGTTCTGTATATCGATCGCGAAAAGCCCGCTTAACGCATATTCATGGCTAAATCACCGGGCAGCGATTTCTGCATCCGGTGCCAGATCTCGCCGCTGTCATGGCCGTAGCGACGAACCAGCTCGTAAACCTGGTCATGCAGGCCAGCCTCACACACTTTCGCCAGCTGATGATAGAAACCGAGCGCCAGGCTGCGCGCTTCCGGGCTGGAGAAATAGTGGCGGCCGATGCGGGTATACAACCCCTTCATGCCGTTGAGGATCAGACCGTAGATCGGGTTGCCGGAGGCAAACGCCAGACCACGGAAAATATTATAATCAAGCTCGGCGAAGGCGTCGGCGTGATCCTCCACCTCCCGGGCGCTGTCCAGGACCGCCAGCGCTTTATCCGGATGCTGGCGAAACGCGGTGCGGATAAAAATCGTGGAAATGTTGGTGCGCACGGAGAGCAGATTATCAATCAACTGCGGTACGCTGTCGTGATCGAGGCGCGCCAGCGTTTCGAGGATATTCAGGCCTGAGGTTTCCCAAAAGTTATTCACTTTAGTGGGCTTACCATGCTGAATGGTCAGCCAGCCGTCACGGGCCAGACGCTGCAATACTTCGCGCAGGGTTGTGCGGGTGACACCGATCAGCTCAGAAAGCTCGCGTTCAGCGGGGAGAATCGATCCGGGAGGGAAGCGGTTATTCCAGATACTCTCAATGATGTACTCTTCCGCGAAACCCGCAGGGCTCTGCGCCTTAATGACCATAGTAAGATTTCCATTACACAGCGTTACAATTGCACTCATCATACCAGAGCCGCTATAGCGCAGATAGCATGGCAAGTGAATTAAAAAGGGATCGCCGTTTCATTTTCCGCTTTTACTTTGCGCTTTTCCTTATCTTCACAAACCGCCAGCACGGCGCGAAGAAAGTTGCTTCTCATTTTGCTCAACTGGTACTCTTGCCAATCGTTATGCACAAAACCATGCACTCATTGACGGGGAAGGATTCTGTCGTGGAAATTTCTTATGGCCGCGCGCTGTGGCGCAATTTTCTTGGCCAGTCGCCGGACTGGTACAAGCTGGCATTAATCATTTTCTTAATCGTAAATCCGCTGGTGTTCGCCGTGGCGCCGTTTGTCGCCGGCTGGCTGCTGGTGGTCGAGTTTATCTTTACCCTCGCCATGGCGCTGAAGTGCTATCCGCTGCTGCCGGGTGGTCTGCTGGCTATCGAGGCGCTGCTGATCGGCATGACCAGCCCGGCGCACGTGCGGGACGAGATCGCCGGCAATCTGGAGGTGCTGCTCCTGCTGATGTTCATGGTGGCGGGTATCTACTTTATGAAACAGCTTTTGCTGTTCGTGTTTACGCGCCTGCTGCTGGGGATCCGCAGCAAAATGCTGCTATCGCTGGCGTTCTGCCTGGCGGCCGCGTTCCTCTCGGCCTTTCTCGATGCGCTGACGGTGGTGGCGGTAGTGATCAGCGTCGCCGTCGGGTTCTATGGCATCTATCACCGCGTCGCCTCGGCGCGCCCGGACGATAGCGACCTGCTCGATGACAGCCATATCGAGCAGCACTACCGTGAGGTGCTGGAGCAGTTCCGCGGCTTTCTGCGCAGCCTGATGATGCACGCCGGCGTCGGGACCGCGCTCGGCGGCGTCATGACCATGGTCGGCGAGCCGCAAAACTTGATTATCGCCAAAGCCGCGGGCTGGCATTTTGGCGAGTTCTTTCTTCGCATGGCGCCCGTGACCCTGCCGGTGATGGTCTGCGGTCTGTTAACCTGTCTGCTGGTCGAAAAGTATCGCCTGTTTGGCTACGGCGAACCGCTACCGCCGACGGTGCGCAAGGTGCTGCAGGAGTTTGACGATCGCAGCCGCGCCCAGCGCAGCCGTCAGGAGCGACTGCGGCTGATTGCCCAGGCGCTCATTGGCGTTTGGCTGATCGTGGCCCTGGCTTTTCACCTGGCTGAGGTCGGCCTGATTGGCCTGTCGGTGATCATCCTCGCCACCACCTTTACCGGCGTTACCGATGAGCACGCCATTGGCAAGGCGTTCACCGAGGCGCTGCCCTTTACCGCGCTGCTGACGGTCTTCTTCTCCATCGTCGCGGTTATCATCGATCAGCAGCTGTTCACGCCGGTGATCGAGTTTGTCCTGCAGGCCTCGCCGCACGCGCAGCTGTCGCTGTTTTATCTGTTCAACGGCCTGCTGTCGTCCATTTCGGATAACGTGTTTGTCGGCACGGTCTACATCAACGAAGCGAAAGCGGCGCTCGAACATGGCGCCATCAGCCTGCCCCAGTTTGAGATGCTGGCGGTAGCGATCAACACCGGCACCAACCTGCCCTCGGTGGCCACCCCGAACGGCCAGGCGGCGTTTCTCTTCCTGCTGACTTCCGCCCTGGCGCCGCTTATTAGGCTCTCCTATGGCCGTATGGTGTGGATGGCGCTGCCCTACACCATCGTACTGACGCTGGTCGGCCTGTTATGCGTCGAGTTCACCCTGATGCCAGTCACCGACTGGCTGCTGGCGCACGGCTGGCTGGTGACGCCCAGCCTGCCCTGAGTCAGTTTTTGCCCGGGTTCGCCCGGGCGCATCAATAACCCGTTACGGAATATTTTCCGCCGCGCCTCTGGCGTCGGTTCGGTTTTCGTTTACACTGCCATGATTTAGCATCTTCCAGGGAAATGATTATGTTGCAATATTTAAACCAGTGCTCAAGAGGACGCGGTGCCTGGCTCCTGATGGCGTTGACCGCTTTTATTCTCGAACTTGTCGCGCTGTGGTTCCAGCACGTGATGCTGCTGCAGCCGTGTGTCATGTGTATTTACGAACGCTGCGCGCTGTTCGGCATCATGGGCGCGGGACTGGTGGGCGCTATCGCCCCCAAAACGCCGCTGCGCTATGTCGCCATGGCAATCTGGTTGTACAGCGCGATACGCGGACTACAGCTGGCGTGGGAGCATACGATGATCCAGCTGCACCCTTCACCGTTCCAGACCTGCGATTTCGCCGCCCGCTTCCCAACCTGGCTGCCGCTGGATAAATGGCTGCCGCAGGTTTTCGTTGCGTCCGGAGACTGTTCAGTACGTCAGTGGCAGTTCCTGTCGCTGGAGATGCCGCAATGGCTGGTGGGGATTTTCGCCGCCTATCTGCTGGTCGCTATTCTGGTGATCGTTGCTCAGCCTTTCAAAGCGAAAAAACGCGATCTGTTTGGTCGTTAAGCCGCGGCAAGTCCAGCCCACAATGAAACGCCCTGCGGGGCGTTTTTTTTATGCCTCCTGCGCATAGCTGAATCGTTTCATGTCTATGGTTGACCACAGCCACCAAAAAGCGCATATTAAATACATCTTTTAAAACCCCACAGGAGCTCACATGTCATCTTTACTGATCCCCGCAGACTGGAAAGTTAAACGCTCCACCCCATTCTTTACCAAAGAGAATGTCCCTGCCGCCCTGCTGAGCCACCACAACACCGCGGCTGGCGTCTTCGGCCAGCTGTGCGTCATGGAGGGCACGGTGACCTATTACGGTTTTGCCAATGAACAGGCGACGGAGCCGGAGAAAAAAGTTGTGATTCATGCCGGGCAGTTTGCTACCAGTCCGCCGCAGTACTGGCACCGCGTCGAACTCAGTGACGACGCCCGCTTCAATATTCACTTCTGGGTGGCGGAAGAAACCGACGGTGAAAACGGGCTGTTCCACGCGAAGAAAGCGTGACGGCGCTTAGCGCGCCCTGTCAGGCAGATTAAGGATATGGTCCTGCCAGTCGACCACCGTGGACTCAGGCACCGCAATATGGCGAACGGAGATGCGTTCGCCGTGCATCGCCGCTTTTGAGCCAGTCAGCAGCGGGTGCCAGGCCGGCAGAGGCTTGCCTTCCGCCAGCAGGCGATAGGCACAGGTCGGCGGCAGCCATTCGAAGGTCGGCAGATTTTCGCGGGTAAGCTTGATGCAGTCCGGCTCATACTCAAAGCGACGCGCGTAGTTACGACACTGGCAGGTTTTGATATTGAGCTGACGACAGGCGACGTTGGTGAAGTAGATCTCGTCAGTGTCTTCATCCATCAGCTTGTGCAGGCAGCACTGGCCGCAGCCGTCACACAACGATTCCCACTCCGCGTCGCTCATGTCATCCAGTGTTTTTTGTTGCCAGAAAGGTTGTTCGCTCATCGGAGTGTCCGTCGTTGCCAGTTAAGGGTGCACCTTATAACCAGTCTGGCACGCCGATGCAAGTTTTGCCGCCCCAAAAGGCGGCAAATAGCGCTTACAGCACGCGGGTAGTGAGCGCCAGGCCGTTGAAGCCGACCTCCAGCTCGTCACCGCTGTGCAGCGGCCCCACGCCTTCCGGGGTGCCGGTGAGGATCACATCCCCGGCTTTGAGGGTAAAGAAGCGCGACATATAGGCGATCAGCGGCACAATCTTATGGATCATGTCGGCAGTGGTGCCCTGCTGGCGCACTTCGCCATTAATCTTCAGGCTTAACGACGTATTCTGCGGGTCGCCGTGGAACTCAGCGGCCGGGATAAAGCCGGAGATCGGACAGGCGTTATCGAAGCCTTTGGCCTTCTCCCAGGGTTGTCCCGCTTTTTTCATTTTCGCCTGCAGGTCGCGCAGCGTGAGATCCAGCGCGACGCCATAGCCGGCAATCCCTTTCAGCACATGCTCTTCCGTCGCCTGACGCAGCGTACTGCCGATAAGCACCACCAGCTCGACTTCGTGATGCACCGAGCCCAGCCCCTCAGGAAGCACCAACGGCTGACGAAGATCGCACAGCGCAGTCTCAGGTTTAATAAACAGCACCGGCTCTTCCGGCGTCGCACTGCCCATTTCCTTGATGTGTTTCGCATAATTACTGCCGACGCACACTACTTTGCTTACTGGATAATCCAGAAGCGCACCCTGCCAGTTATGATGTTGGTACATTATTTTCCCTCGTGGGTTAATCGGATTGTTTCCCCTGTTCCGCCAGGTGTTTCTTTAGTAGATTTTCAGACGGCGGAGGCAGTTGCAGGTAATAGCCCTGTTCGCTTAACGCCTGTTTCACTTTTTCCAGATCGGCGTTAACCAGTTTTTTGCGCCCATCCAGCGGCAGCAGCATCGCCATTTGCGGCGTGCCAAAGCTGCGCATTAGCTCGTCAGGAACGCGCGAGAAATCGTCCTTTTTTTCGACGTATAAATAGGTTTGTTCACGTTTAGTACTTCGATAGATCACACAAAACATAGTTTTACTCGGAATTAGACCCGTGGTCACTTGCCTCAATATATGAGTGACTATAACATGCCTTTTAGTCTTCGGAATATCACCGCACTTCGGCGGTTGATAAACAGCAAATTGAGTAAGGCCAGGATGTCAAATACGCCAATCGAACTTAAAGGCAGTAGCTTCACGTTATCTGTCGTTCATTTGCACGATGCAAATCCCGAGGTTATTCGTCAGGCGTTAGAAGACATAATCGCCCAGGCTCCCGCCTTTTTACGTCATGCTCCGGTGGTGGTGAATATCGCCAGCATCGAGGAGGAGGTAGAATGGCGCGCCATCAACGAGGCTATCGCCGCGACCGGTTTACGTATTATGGGCGTTAGCGGATGCAAAATTCCGCGCCTGAAAACCGAAATCGACCGCGCCGGCATCCCGTTATTAACCGAAGGGAAAGAAAAAGCCTCTCGTCCGGCACCGTCCGACCCCACCCCGCCGCCGCCAGTTGCTAGTCAGATCACAAAAACGCGTTTGATTGATCAGCCGGTACGTTCCGGTCAGCGCATTTATGCGCCACACTGTGATCTTATTGTTACAAATCATGTGAGTGCCGGTGCGGAACTTATCGCTGACGGAAATATCCATGTATATGGCATGATGCGAGGACGCGCGCTGGCAGGCGCCGGTGGCGACAGAGACGCCCAGATATTTTGTACCCACCTTGCGGCGGAGCTGGTCTCCATCGCCGGGGAATATTGGCTGAGCGATAACATCCCGGCCGAATTTTATGGCAAAGCGGCGCGCCTGCGTTTAGGTGAAAGCGCTTTGGCAATTCAACCGTTAAATTAATCCCTTTTTAACAAGGAATTTCTATGGCACGCATTATTGTTGTGACTTCGGGTAAAGGGGGCGTTGGCAAGACCACCTCCAGCGCGGCCATCGCTACAGGTTTGGCCCAGAAGGGAAATAAAACCGTCGTTATCGACTTCGACATCGGCCTGCGTAACCTCGACCTGATTATGGGCTGCGAACGTCGCGTCGTTTATGATTTCGTCAACGTCATTCAGGGCGATGCCACACTGAACCAGGCGCTGATTAAAGATAAGCGCACGGAAAATCTCTACATTCTCCCGGCTTCCCAGACCCGGGATAAAGACGCTCTGACTCGCGAAGGCGTCGACAAGGTTCTCGAAGAACTGAAGAAAATGGAATTCGATTTCATCGTCTGTGATTCCCCGGCAGGCATTGAAACCGGTGCGCTGATGGCGCTTTACTTTGCTGATGAAGCCATCATCACCACTAACCCGGAAGTCTCCTCCGTTCGCGACTCCGACCGTATCCTTGGCATTCTCGCCTCTAAATCCCGCCGCGCGGAAAATGGCGAAGAGCCAATCAAAGAGCATCTGCTGCTGACCCGCTACAATCCAGGCCGCGTTAATAAAGGCGATATGCTGAGCATGGAAGACGTGCTGGAAATTCTGCGCATCAACCTGGTAGGCGTGATCCCGGAAGACCAGTCAGTCCTGCGCGCATCCAACCAGGGTGAGCCGGTGATCCTCGATGCCGCCTCGGACGCAGGCAAAGCCTATGCCGATACCGTTGAACGTCTGCTCGGAGAAGAACGCCCTTTCCGCTTCATTGAAGAAGAGAAGAAAGGATTCCTCAAACGCCTGTTCGGAGGATAAATTATGGCTTTACTCGACTTTTTTCTCTCGCGAAAAAAGAACACGGCTAATATTGCGAAAGAACGCCTGCAAATCATCGTCGCCGAGCGCCGCCGCGGAGACGCGGAGCCGCATTACCTGCCGCAGTTACGCAAAGATATCCTGGAAGTGATCTGTAAATACGTACAGATCGACCCGGAGATGGTCAGCGTGCAGCTGGAGCAGCGGGACGGGGATATATCCATTCTTGAGCTGAACGTGACCCTACCCGAAACGGAAGAGTCGAAATCCTGACCTGTCGCGCTATCGCGAAAAAAAACCGGCTACGCCACGCGCCGCCGGTTTTTTAATGGTCTGAACCTGGCCGCGAACTAGCGCGGATAGTCGTTTAACAGCCTCTTCAGCCGCTCGGCCATCAGCTCCCCGCGCCAACCGGAAATCAGCTCAGGTTCACCGGCTTGCGTTTTCAGCTGCCAGTGCCAGTTCAGCAGCTGGTTGATCTGCCGACGCGACGCCAGCAGCTCCGCGCTTACGCCCTTCTCCGTGCTCACTTCCTGCACCAGCGCTTTAATATCTTTAAAGGCTTTGCGGTAGCCCGGCATGTCGATCAGGTTCTGCAGCGGCGCCGGCAGGGCCGACTCCGGCAGCGCCTGCGCTTTTTCGACCAGGCTAATCAGCGTTTTGCCGTGGAAGCGAATTTCGCTACCGGACAACCCGAGGCTGTCGAGCTCGCCCAGGCTGGTGGGCATATAGCGCGCCACGCTCCACAGATGCTCTTCCCGCACCACAAAGTTTACCGCCAGGTCGCGCTCGCGCGCTTTGCGCAGGCGCCACTCCGCCAACAGCTGCAGACAACCCAGCTGGCGGGTACGCAGCTGCCAGGCGTTGCCGATATCGCGCCAGGCCTCGGCCGGGTCGACCACCTCCTGACGACGCTGCTGCATCACGCGGCACTCGTCGAGCGCCGCCGGCAGCCAGCCAGCGCGATCGGTCTCCGCCATTAACTGGCTGGCGATCGGCAGCAGATACCAGACGTCGGCCGCGGCATATTCACACTGACGCTCAGTCAGCGGGCGCGCCAGCCAGTCGGTGCGGGATTCGCTTTTATCCAGCGCTACCCCGGAATACTCTTCCACCATCGAAGCGAAGCCCCAGGACATTGGGCGGCCGCAGAAGGCCGCCAGGATCTGGGTGTCAATCAGCGGCTGCGGCATCAGGTTAAATGCATTAAGGAAGACTTCTAAATCTTCGCTGCCGGCATGCAGGTATTTAGTCACATCCTGGTTGAGCAGCAGGTCGCGCATCGGCGCCCAGTCGTTAATCGTCAAGGGATCGATCAGAGAGACCTGCTGGCCGTCGAACAGCTGCAGCAGGCCCAGCTGCGGGTAATAGGTGCGGGTGCGGACAAATTCCGTATCCAGAGCGACGGCGGAGGCCGCGCTTGCCGCTTCGCAGACAGCGCGCAGGCCATCGTCGGTGGTGATCATCTGATAGTTCAAAGCATACTCTCTTAACTTGCGCCCATAAAAAACGCCGGCGTAGCCGGCGTCAGGCGACTCATTCGTTACTTAGCCTTTATTGTCCACTTTAGCGCGCGCTTCGTCACGCAGTTCTCGCCGCAAAATTTTCCCGACGTTGGATTTCGGCAGTTCATCACGGAATTCCACCAGCTTCGGCACCTTGTATCCGGTCAAATGGCGACGGCAGAACGTAATCAGCGCCTCTTCGGTTAACGCAGCATCTTTCTTGACTACGAAAATCTTCACCGCTTCGCCACTGCTGCCGGACGGCACGCCGATGGCCGCCACTTCCAGCACCCCGCTATGCTGCATGACCACATCTTCGATTTCGTTCGGATAGACGTTAAAACCCGACACCAGGATCATATCTTTTTTGCGATCGACGATGCGCAGGAACCCCTCTTCATCCATCACCGCGATATCCCCGGTGTGCAGCCAGCCGTCTTTGATAATCTCATCCGTCGCGTCAGGGCGCTGCCAGTAGCCCAGCATCACCTGCGGCCCTTTAATACAGAGCTCGCCCGGCTGACCCGGCGCCACTTCGTTATCATCATCATCCACCAGTTTGGCTTCGGTGGAAGGCACCGGCAGGCCAATGCTGCCGCTGTGGTAGTCAATATCGTGCGGGTTAACGCTGACCAGCGGGGAACACTCTGTCAGGCCGTAGCCCTCCAGCAGATATTGCCCGGTCAGTTTTACCCAGCGCTCGGCCACCGCCTGCTGCACCGGCATCCCACCGCCGGCGGACAAATGCAGCGAGGAGAAATCAAGCTGCTGGAACTCTTTGTTGTTCAGCAAGGCGTTGAACAGGGTATTGACCCCGGTCATGGCGGTAAAAGGATACTTCGCCAGCTCCTTCACCAGCCCGGGGATATCGCGTGGGTTGGTGATCAGCAAATTTTGCCCGCCCAGTTCGATAAACAGCAGGCAGTTCATGGTCAGGGCGAAAATGTGATACAGCGGCAGCGCGGTCACCACGAACTCTTTGCCGCGATGCAGCAGCGGGCCGTAGGTGGCATTGACCTGCTCGAGGTTAGCCAGCATATTGCGGTGGGTTAGCATCGCACCTTTGGCCACGCCGGTGGTGCCCCCGGTGTACTGCAGAAACGCTAGATCTTCCGCAACGATCTCCGGCTTGACGTACTGCATGCGATAGCCGTGCTGCAACGCGCTGCGAAACGAGATGGCGTCCGGCAGATGGTACTTCGGCACCAGGCGCTTAATGTACTTGACCACAAAGTTCACCAGCGTGCCTTTGGCGGTGGAAAGCTGGTCGCCCATGCGCGTCAGGATCACATGCTGGACCTGAGTTTTCGCCACCACTTTTTCCAGGGTATGGGCAAAGTTGGAGACAATGACGATCGCCGCCGCGCCGCTGTCGTTGAGCTGATGCTCCAGTTCGCGCGGGGTATATAAGGGGTTGACGTTAACCACGATCATCCCGGCGCGCAGGATGCCAAACAGAGCCACCGGATACTGCAGCAGGTTAGGCATCATCAGGGCCACGCGATCGCCCTTCTGTAACCCCAACCGCTCCTGAAGATAAGCGGCGAAGGCGCGACTACGCTCCTCCAGCTTACGGTAGGTCATCACTTCACCCATATTGATAAACGCCGGTTGGTCGGCGTAACGGGTGGTGGCATGTTCAAACAGTTCAACCAGGGATTGATAGCGGTCAGGATTTATCTCCGCCGGAACATCTGCGGGATAACGGTTTAGCCAAACCTTTTTCACTGCATCACCTCTGAAATAGTTATTCGTCGTCATCACAGCCCCTGGATAATACATTTTGTTAACATTATATTAACTCAGCGTACCAGTTTATTAATTAGGCAATGAGCAGGTTGCGAAGCGCGTCACTATTTTTTTTCTTATTCGACTGAAAACAAAGAAACAGCGGACCGGCCGCTGTTTCTTTGAACTAACATAAACAACAAAATCATTCGGTTACAACGTTTCTCACCTCAGCAGGGCCGGGATTGTACCAGCCCCAGCCGCCATAGCCGTAGCCCCAGGGGCGCGGACCCAGCATCCACGGGTCGATAGGTTGCGGAGGCATCACCACCTGCTGCACTACGTTCCAGCGCTTGTAGCCGGTGGCGTTCATCAGCATAAATTTATACGGCGTGCTGCCCACCTTGCCGTCAACCACCCCGGCGATCGGTCCGACCACGGTCACTAGTTGACCGCGGAAATCCACCGGATCGAGGAAGCCATTGACGTCAGCAAAAATCCTTCCGCGGGACGGCTCGCCCAGCACTGGCCGCGCGCCGCTGTCCAGCGGTACGGTGGCGATTTCTAAGCGGGTTTTCCCCTGCTGGTTTTGCACATTGACCACCTTACCGCCAAAGCGCGCTTCCTGGCCAACGTACAGCTGCGGGGCGTTCATCACCCGCACCAAATCCTGCTGCGGCGTCGGGCTGGTGCCTTTGATGGCATCCGGCACCGATACGCAGCCGCTTAGCGCAACGGCAACCGCTGCGGCCAGCAGCCAGCGAACGCCCTGTTTTTGACCCGCCATGATGCGACTCCTTTTCTCAGTCTTCTTGTTACTGAGATTCACTCGCGGCCTGGAAGTTTCTTCCACGCCACCTCGTTTCGCAAATAAACCGGCTCCGCTTTCTCCACGGCCACGGTATTCCCCGCCGCCAGCAGGTAACAGGCTAACGGCAGCATATCCTCCGCCGCCGGCAATTCAATTTCGCCGCTGCTTAAGGTCAGTCCGCTCGCTTTCGCCAGATCCGGCCACGCCTGCCATCCGGTGCCGACGGTGGCCCATTCGCCGGAAAGCTGTGCCAGTCGTTCGGCTACCGCGTCCGGTTTGAGCACCGCTTCCGTCTCTTCGCCATGCCAGACGCCCTGCTCGTCGCGCTGGTACTCGGCCCAGTAGACTTCGCCCATACGCGCATCAATGGCCGCCAGCACACGGGTGGCGCCGGTTTTGCGCCAGGCGCCCTGCGCCATGGTGGCCAGCGTGGAAACGCCAATCATTGGCAGTTCGGCGCCCAGCGCCAGCCCCTGGGCGATACCGATGCCGATGCGCACGCCGGTAAAGCTGCCCGGACCGCGACCAAAGGCCAGCGCGTCCAGCTCGCTCAGCGTGGTGCCGCTCTCGGTGAGGACCTCCTGCACCAGCGGCAGGATACGTTGGGTATGTTCGCGGGGACAAATTTCGAAATGAGCACTAAGGGTGCCATCATTCCACAGAGCCGCGGAGCAGGCCTCTGTGGCGGTATCGATAGCCAAAATTCGCATGGGTGGTCACGCTCTCGTTACATAGTTCAGGCCTTCAGGCAGCCTGATTTCCGGCAAACGGCCAACCCGCCGCCATGCCGCCCGAAGTCTATTGGGAACCGCTAATTAACAAAATGGCGCGCAGCTTAACACATTTTAGTGCGGATTACCTTGCCGGCGGTACGGCGAGAAAGCGCACCGCCCAACGGATATCGCGGGTTCGCGGCGCCGGCGGCAGACTGGCCAGGAACACCGCGCCGTAGGGGCGCATCACCAGCCGGTTGTCGCAGATCACCAGCACCCCGCGGTCGTCGATATCGCGGATCAGGCGACCCACCCCCTGCTTGAGGGTGATCACCGCATCCGGGAGCTGCACTTCATCGAAGGGATCGCCGCCGCGCAGCCGGCAATCTTCCATCCGCGCTTTTAGCAGCGGATCGTCCGGCGAGGTGAACGGTAGCTTATCGATAATCACCAGCGACAGCGCGTCGCCGCGCACATCGACTCCCTCCCAGAAGCTGCTGGTAGCCACCAGCAGCGCGTTGCCGGCGCTGACGAACTGCTGCAGCAGCTGGCCTTTACTGGTCTCGCCCTGCAGCAGCACCGGTAGCGTCATGGTGGCGCGGAACTGCTCCGCCAGATCGCGCATCATGGCGTGCGAGGTGCACAGCATAAAGCAGCGACCGTCGTTGGCCTCGATCAGCGGCTTGAGCATCGCCGCCAGGTGGCGCGCCGCGCCGGGCTGGTTCGGCAGGGGTAGGTTGCGCGGCACGCAGAGCAGCGCCTGGTGCTGATAGTCAAAGGGACTCGGCAGCAGCAGAGTCTGCGCCTCGTCGATCCCCAGCCGGGCGGTAAAGTGATGCAGATCGTCGTTCACCGACAGCGTCGCCGAGGTAAAGATCCAGCTCCCCGACTTCTGCGCCATCACCTCTTTAAACTTCTCGGCCACGGTCAGCGGCGTCAGCGCGAGAGTAAAGTGGCGCGAGGTACACTCATACCAGTAGCTGTAGCCCGGCTGGTTGATCTCTTTCAACCGCTTCAGGCGCCCGCGATAGAGGGTGGCGCGCTCAAAAGCGGCGTCGAGCAGCGCCGAGCGACCCAGCGAAAGTTTGGCGACGTCATAGCATAGCTCGAGCGCGTCATCGAGCAGCAGCAGCGCTCGCTGAATGTGGCTGTCCGCCAGCAGCTCGCGCAGATTGCCGCGGTAGCCCGGGTCTCCCAGCTGCAGGCGGAAATCCTGCGCGCTTTGCGCCAGGCGGTCGGCGCATTTTTGCAGCTGCTGAGTGTCTTTCAGTTCGGTGCGGTAGGCAATGGTGATGTCTTTCGCCAGGTCCAGCAGCTGGCGGCTGGAGAGCGACTGGCCAAAGTACTGACTGGCGATATCCGGCAGCTGATGGGCTTCATCGAAGATCATCACTTCCGCCTCGGGGATCAGCTCGGCAAAGCCGCTCTCTTTGACCACCATATCGGCCAGGAACAGGTGATGGTTGACCACCACCACGTCGGCGTCCATCGCTTTTTTACGCGCCTTCACCACGAAGCAATCTTTATACAGTGGGCAGTCGCTACCGAGACAGTTATCGTTGGTG
The DNA here is from genome assembly GCF_000742135.1 of Klebsiella pneumoniae. Taxonomy (GTDB): domain Bacteria; phylum Pseudomonadota; class Gammaproteobacteria; order Enterobacterales; family Enterobacteriaceae; genus Klebsiella; species Klebsiella pneumoniae. Next base: position 2,898,332 of record NZ_KN046818.1, read on the forward strand.
CTGGTCACCAGCGGCCAGGCCTGAGAGTCTTCCGCGACGCTGGCGCAGGTGCTGATATCGCCATCCTGGGTTTGATTCGACCAGGAGCGCAGGAGGATCACATCGCTGAGGGTTTGCACCGGCAGATCGCCGCCCGCCAGCGCCTGCTGCTCAAGACGTTCGAGACACAGGTAGTTGGAGCGCCCTTTGAGCAGCGCCAGTTTCCCGGTGAATTTGAGCGCTTTGGCGACGGTGGGCAGATCGCGGCTGTAAAGCTGATCCTGCAGCGCTTTCGAGCCGGTGGAGATAATCACCTTTTTTTTCGCCCGCAGCGCAGGCGCCAGGTAAGCGTAGGTTTTACCGGTTCCGGTCCCCGCTTCCACCACCAGCGGCCGGGATGCCTCAATCGCTTCGCTGACCGCCACCGCCATCTGGCGCTGCGGCTCGCGCGGTTTAAATCCCGGTATGGCTTTGGCTAGCTGGCCGTCTGCTGCAAAATCGTCGATCACATTGCCCCCTGGTTATTTGGACAGTGATTATGTCAGGGAGGACGGCGTTTCGCCAGTCCGGGTAGTGACGCGAGCGGCACATTATGGCAGTCTTGCCGCAGCCGAATGGAATGCTTAAAGAGGAAAAAGCAATGACAATTACGCGTATTGATGCCGAAGCCCGTTGGTCAGACGTGGTGATCCACAACCAGACCCTGTACTACACCGGCGTGCCGGCAAATCTCGATGCCGACGCTTTCGAGCAGACCGCCAATACCCTGGCGCAGATTGACGCGGTGCTGGAAAAACAGGGCAGCGACAAGTCGCGTATTCTTGACGCCACCATCTTCCTCGCCGATAAAAGCGACTTTGCGGCGATGAATAAAGCCTGGGACGCGTGGGTGGTGGCTGGTCACGCCCCGGTGCGCTGCACGGTGGAAGCGACGCTGATGAACCCGCAGTATAAAGTTGAGATCAAAATTATCGCCGCGGTGTAATTACTCGTCCTCATCCTCATCTTCAAAGCGCGCGACGATCTGCTCGCCGGTATGCGTTGCGCGCAGCTCTTCCGCCACCAGGGCAATCGCCTGGCCGCTGCTTATCCCCTGAGCCATTAGCTCATGGATACGTTCGACCGCTTTTTGCTGTTGCTCGTGGCTCAGCGAAGGTAAACCTGCAAACATCTTTTACTCCTGCTACATTGTGGGGCGTAATTATTTCACGCCGTCCCCGACTACGCCAGAGGGGCGGCAACGTTCAGGATCGAGAAAGATGTTGTCCCCCGCGATTATTACCCTGCCCTGGCGCCCGGATGCGGCCGAACACTATTTTGCGCCGTTAAGCGCCCTGCCCTGGGCGATGCTGCTGCATTCCGGCTTTGCCGACCATCCGCATAACCGCTTTGATATTCTGGTGGCTGCCCCGCGCGCCACGCTACTGACGCGCGATGAACAGACGTGGGTCGACGACGGCGAAACCGTTGTTGTCTCAGCGGAAGATCCGCTGCAGCTCCTGCAGCAGCAGTTGGATCGTCAGCCGTTCACGCCGCAACCCCATGACGATCTGCCGTTTCTCGGCGGCGCGCTGGGATTATTCGGTTACGACCTGGGCCGTCGCTTTGAGCGTCTCCCTTCGCACGCGCAGGCCGATATCGCGCTGGCGGATATGGCGGTGGGGATCTATGACTGGGCGCTTATCGTCGACCACCAGCGCCAACAGATATCGCTGCTCAGCTATGACGACCCGCAGCAGCGTCTACAGTGGCTGGAGGCGCAAACGCCGACGCCGGGTGAAACCTTCGCCCTGACCTCTGCCTGGCAGTCAAATATGAGCCGCCAGCAGTACGGCGAAAAATTTCGCCAGGTACAGGCCTATCTGCACAGCGGCGACTGCTATCAGGTCAACCTCGCCCAGCGTTTTCAGGCCAGCTACGTCGGTGATGAATGGCAGGCCTTCCGCCAGCTGAACGCCGTCAACCGCGCCCCCTTTAGCGCCTTTATTCGCCTCGATGAAGGGGCGATTTTAAGCCTGTCGCCGGAGCGCTTTATCCAGCTGCGCCAGGGGGAGATCCAGACGCGGCCGATAAAAGGCACCCTGCCGCGGCTCGATTCGCCGCTGGCAGATGCGCAGCAGGCTGAGAAGCTGGCGAATTCGCCGAAAGATCGCGCCGAGAATTTAATGATTGTCGACCTGATGCGCAACGACATCGGCCGCGTCGCCGTCCCGGGCAGCGTGCGGGTCCCCGAGCTGTTCGTGGTGGAGCCGTTCCCGGCGGTCCATCATCTGGTCAGCACCATCACCGCCCGCCTGCCAATGACGCTGCACGCCAGCGACCTGCTGCGCGCCGCCTTTCCCGGCGGCTCGATCACCGGCGCGCCGAAAGTGCGGGCGATGGAGATTATCGATGAACTGGAGCCCCAGCGTCGCAACGCCTGGTGTGGGAGCATTGGCTACCTGAGCTATTGCGGCAATATGGATACCAGCATCACCATTCGCACCCTGACGGCATGGCAGGGACAGCTGTACTGCTCCGCCGGCGGCGGAATTGTGGCGGATAGCGAGGAAGCGGCGGAATATCAGGAAACTTTTGATAAAGTTAATCGTATCCTGCAGCAACTGGAGAACTAGACCATGGCGGATCGCGCCCTTTATCTGGATGATTTTCTGTCCCGCTTTCAGCTTCTGCGCCCGCAGCCTTCGCGCCATGCGCTCAATCAGCGGCAGGCGGCGGTGCTGGTGCCGATCGTGCGCCGGCCGCAGCCCGGCCTGCTGCTGACCCAGCGTTCGCCGCTGCTGCGCAAGCACGCCGGCCAGGTCGCCTTTCCCGGCGGCGCAGTAGATAATACCGACGCGACGCTTATCGCCGCCGCCCTGCGCGAAGCTCAGGAAGAGGTGGCGATCCCGCCGGAGGCGGTCGAGGTGATCGGCGTCCTGCCGCCGGTGGACAGCGTCACCGGCTTTCAGGTGACGCCGGTGGTGGGCATTATTCCCCCGGATCTGCACTACCACGCCAGCCAGGACGAAGTCTCCGCGGTATTTGAAATGCCGCTCGCCGAAGCCCTGCGCCTTGGGCGCTACCATCCGCTCGATATCCACCGCCGGGGCAACGACCACCGCGTCTGGCTCTCCTGGTACCAGCATTATTTTGTCTGGGGAATGACCGCCGGGATCATTCGCGAGCTGGCGCTGCAAATTGGCGCACGTCCTTAGCTATACTGATAATGAGAGGGCGCTCTCATTATTAGTAAAATCGCGGTTAGCCATTAGTTTAATTCATGTGAATAGTTGAACTGACAGGGCGCTTCCCTCTTACACTATGCGCAGTTATTACATCGTTACCGCACCCGCGGTAACCCTGTCAGGAGTATTATCGTGATTAGTCTATTCGACATGTTCAAGGTGGGGATTGGTCCCTCATCTTCCCACACTGTTGGCCCGATGAAGGCCGGAAAACAGTTCGTCGATGACCTGGTCGAAAAAGGATTGCTTAATGCAGTGACTCGTGTGGCGGTTGACGTCTACGGTTCACTGTCATTAACCGGCAAAGGCCACCATACGGACATCGCCATTATCATGGGACTGGCGGGCAATCAGCCCGATACGGTCGATATTGACGCGATCCCGGCTTTTATCCGTGACGTCGAAGCGCGCGGTCGTCTGCTGCTGGCCAACGGCCAGCATGAGGTCGACTTCCCGGCGGATGACGGCATGCGTTTTCGCAGCGACAACCTGCCGCTGCACGAAAACGGCATGACCATTCACGCCTGGGCCGGCGAGAAAGAGATCTACTGCAAGACCTACTACTCGATCGGCGGCGGCTTTATTGTCGACGAAGAGCACTTCGGCAAGGAAAACGCCAACGAACTGCAGGTGCCCTACCCATTTAAATCGGCGCAGGAAATGCTGGCCTACTGCAAAGAGACTGGCCTGTCGCTCTCCGGGATGGTGATGCAGAACGAGCTGGCTCTGCACAGCAAAAAAGAGATCGAGGATTATTTCGCCAACGTCTGGCAGACCATGCGCGCCTGTATCGACCGCGGGATGAACACCGAGGGCGTGCTGCCTGGCCCGCTGCGCGTACCGCGTCGCGCCTCGGCGCTGCGTCGTCTGCTGGTGGCCAGCGATAAGCTCTCCAGCGATCCAATGAACGTTGTTGACTGGGTCAATATGTTCGCGCTGGCGGTCAATGAAGAGAACGCCGCCGGCGGTCGCGTGGTAACCGCGCCGACCAACGGCGCCTGCGGCATCGTTCCGGCGGTACTCGCCTATTACGATCACTTTATCGAGTCCGTCAGCCCGGAGATCTATATTCGCTACTTTATGGCCTGCGGGGCGATCGGCGCGCTGTATAAGATGAATGCGTCCATTTCCGGCGCGGAAGTCGGCTGTCAGGGCGAGGTGGGCGTCGCCTGCTCGATGGCGGCGGCGGGCCTGGCTGAACTGCTCGGCGCCAGCCCGGAACAGGTTTGCGTGGCGGCGGAGATCGGCATGGAACACAACCTCGGCCTGACCTGTGATCCGGTCGCCGGCCAGGTGCAGGTGCCATGTATTGAACGTAACGCCATCGCTTCCGTCAAGGCGATCAACGCCGCGCGAATGGCTATGCGCCGCACCAGCGAACCGCGCGTCTCGCTCGATAAGGTGATCGAGACCATGTATGAAACCGGTAAAGACATGAACGCCAAGTACCGCGAAACCTCGCGCGGCGGCCTGGCGATTAAAGTTCAGTGTGACTAAACTTTTCGTGCCCCTCTGCGCCTGCAAAGCGCGCAGGGGGTTAACCCTGGTGACTGAAATCTCCCTGATGCGCCTTCAACGGCGCATTTTCTTTTTTCTATACCTGGCGATATTCTGCCACTACACTTGCTCTATAAAATAAGCCACGCTTAACCACTCGTCCTGTCGACAGGGTGTCGCACATGCAGACTGCACAAAAAGTCATTACGGCCTATCGTCACAAACGCATTATTGTCTGCCTGCTGGTAGCCCTGGCGACCCTGGGCGCCACATTAGCCATCCGATTTATTTCGCAGCGCAGCGTAAATGAAGATTATATTCGCACGGCCGCCAGCCAACGGGTGGCGGCGCTCAATGACATCTTGCGCCCGCTAAGCGCGCAGCGAGCCACCCTGCTCCCTCTGGTGGGCAAACCCTGCCCTGATATCCATCTGACGCTGCGCAAAATGGCGGCCTCGTTGCAAACCATTCGTTCCGTCGCCCTCGTCACGTCAGGTATCGTTTACTGTTCCAGTATTTTTGGCCCGCGACAGGCAGACTTACATCGCCTGCAGCCCGCGCTTCCTGCGCCCCGCCCTCTGCTGCTCTTCTCGAACGACAGCTCCTTGCTCAAAGGCTCGCCGGTACTGATCCAATGGTATCCAGCCGCGGAGAGCGGCCTGGACGGCGTGATGCTGGTGGTGAATATTGAGCTGCTGGGAACCTTAATTCTTAATGAAAAATCGGCCCTGATCAGCGACGTCAGCCTGCGGGTTGGCGATCGTTATTTTAGCAGCCGCCATGGGCTTCTCGAAAAAGCGCATGTCCCGCAGGGCACGGTGATTTATCGCCAGCGCTCTACGGAGTTTCCTTTTACTGTCAATATTAATGGCCCTGGCGCCTCGGCGATTGCGCTTGAGGAGCTGCCCGGCGAGCTGCCGCTGGCGCTGATTTTTAGCCTGCTAATGACCGGCATCGCCTGGCTGGCCACCGCCGGCAGAATGAGTTTCTCGCGGGAAATAAGCCTTGGCATTTCGGCCCGGGAGTTTGCCCTCTGGTGCCAGCCGCTGCAGGATGCGCGCAGCGGCCTCTGCTGCGGGGTGGAGATCCTGCTGCGCTGGAATAATCCCCGCCGTGGGACGATTTCGCCGGAGGTATTTATTCCCATCGCCGAAGGCAATAATCTGATCATCCCTCTCACCCGCTATGTGATTGCCGAAACCGCTCGCCGCCTGGATGCTTTTCCTCGCGACCGCCATTTTCACATCGCGATCAATGTCGCCGCGCGCCATTTCGCTAACGGACTCCTGCTGCGCGACCTGCACAATTACTGGTTCAGCGTGGATCCGGTGCAGCAGCTGGTGGTCGAGCTAACCGAACGCGATGTCCTGCAGGATGGCGACCAGCATATGGCCGAACATCTGCACTTTAAGGGCGTACAGCTGGCGATCGATGATTTTGGTACCGGCAATACTTCGCTCTCATGGCTGGAAAAGCTGCGCCCGGATGTTTTGAAGATCGACCGCTCGTTCACCAGCTCGGTCGGCATAGATAGCGTGAACGCGACGGTGACAGATATTATTATCGCCCTCGCCAACCGCCTGCATATTGTTACCGTTGCCGAAGGGGTGGAGACGCTGGAGCAGGAAAACTACCTGCGTAGCCACGGCGTCGATGTGCTGCAGGGGTTTTATTATGCGCGGCCGATGCCGGTGGAGGCGTTCCCGGCGTGGCTGGCCAGCAGGGAGGAGAGTGAGAGTGAGAGTGAGAGTGAGGGTGAGAGCGAGACGACAGAATAACTCGCCGGCCGCAGCGGCCGGCGAGCCTGGCGATTACTCTTCTTCGTCGCTCGGCGGACGAGTGACCACCGCGCGCACCAGATCGACCCGGTAATCATTCGCTTCCACTACGGTAAAATGCAGCGGCGGAAGCGACACGACGTCGCCAATGCGCGGGATATGACCATTGGCGGAGATCACCAGCCCGGCAACGGTGGCAATATCCTCATCGTCATTGATCAGTGGATCCAGCCCCAGCGCCTGCTGCAGCGCATGCAGGTCGGTCGACCCCTTAATAAGCCAGCCATCGCCATCGATGACAATCTCTGGCGTCTCATCAGCGTCCGGGAATTCACCGGCGATGGCTTCAAGGACGTCCAGCGGCGTGACCAGCCCCTGCACCACGCCAAATTCATTAGTTACGATGACGAAGCTGCCGCGCGCCCGACGCAGGACCCCGAGCAGATTGATCGGGTCCAGCGTTTCCGGAACGACAATTGCCGGGGAGGCAGAAGCCAGCGCCGCGACGTTTTCCCCCGACTCCAGGGCCACCAGCATCTCTTTCGCCCGCACGATACCAATGATTTCATCCAGCTCTCCGCGGCAGACCGGGAAGAGGCTGTGCGGCGACGACAGCAGTTGACGACGAATTTCATCTTCACTCTGCTCAGCGTCGACCCAGCTGATTTCTCCGCGCGGGGTCATGATGCTGCGCAGGGAGCGCTGGGCCAGGGTCAGCACGCCGTTAATCATGTAGCGCTCTTCTTCCGCAAAGGCGCCCTCAGGAACGGGCACCGCGGCTGGACTGTCTGCGTCATGGCTGACGGAGGCCTGTTTGCGGCCGCCCATCAGGCGCAGGATGGCATCCGCGGTCCGAGCGCGCAGCGGCAGCGTCGACTGGTGGCGAACAAAGTTACGGCGCGCCACCTGGTTAAAGAACTCGATAATGATCGAGAAACCGATCGCCGCGTACAGATACCCTTTTGGAATGTGGAAGCCAAACCCTTCCGCCACCAGGCTAAGGCCAATCATCAACAGGAAGCTCAGACAGAGCACGACCACCGTCGGGTGCTGGTTGACAAAGCGCGTCAACGGCTTGGAGGCCAGCAGCATCAAGATCATCGCGATCACCACCGCCGCCATCATCACCGGCAGATGGTTAACCATCCCGACCGCCGTGATCACGGCGTCCAGGGAGAAGACGGCATCCAGCACCACTATCTGCAATACTACTACCCAGAAACTGGCATAGCCTTTACCGTGACCGGCATCGTGCTGGCGGTTTTCCAGCCGTTCATGCAGCTCGGTTGTCGCCTTAAACAACAAGAAGATCCCGCCGAGCAGCATGATGAGATCGCGCCCGGAAAAGGAGAAATCGGCGATGGTAATCAGTGGTTTCGTCAGCGTCACCATCCAGGAGATGACCGACAGCAGCCCCAGGCGCATCACCAGCGCCAGTGACAGGCCGATCAGACGCGCTTTATCGCGCTGCTTCGGCGGCAGTTTGTCCGCCAGGATGGCAATAAACACCAGGTTGTCGATACCGAGCACAATTTCCAGAACGATAAGCGTCAACAGGCCGGCCCAGATTGAGGGATCCATTAACAATTCCATGTACGACTCCGGTTTGCGGCAAGGTCAGTCATCGCCATGCCATGCAGGGGCGCGACACCAGGTGCTGAAAGAAATGCGGGATACGTAGAGGTGGCAATCAGATGCCAGAAAGTGAAAAGACGTCGATGACGGTCCATACTGCGGGCTATGCCCTATACTCCTGAGTAATTAAACGGAAGTTAAACATAGCAAAATATAGATCGAAATTGGAAATAATTTACCTGAATTTGCAATAACTAAGGCTATTTTTTGCGCTGCAAAATTATTCGCAGACGATACGTGATTAACGGATCTTCATCACATTAATTATTTTTTCACTGTCTAAAATAATTCGCGGTAGTAACTATTTTCTATCTTACACCCTAACTGAATCGATTTTGTCCTCAAAAGTGATTCAGGATGTATCAAAGCAGATGATGCATTCACGATAATAAAGGAGGTAGCAAGTGACGATTGCTATTGTAATAGGCACACATGGTTGGGCTGCAGAACAGCTGCTGAAAACAGCAGAAATGCTGTTGGGCGAGCAGGAAAACGTTGGCTGGATCGATTTCGTTCCGGGTGAAAATGCCGAAACGTTGATCGAGAAATACAACGCCCAGTTGGCAAAACTGGATACCAGTAAAGGCGTGCTGTTTCTCGTCGATACATGGGGAGGCAGCCCTTTCAACGCTGCGAGCCGCATTGTCGTCGATAAAGAGCATTACGAAGTTATCGCCGGCGTCAATATCCCGATGCTGGTGGAAACCTTCATGGCCCGCGACGACGATCCTTCCTTTGATGAACTGGTCGCCTTAGCGGTTGAAACCGGCAGCGAAGGCGTGAAAGCGCTTAAAGCCAAACCGGTGGAAAAAGCGGCCCCTGCGCCCGCGCCTGCCGCAGCGCCAAAAGCCGCCGCACCGGCCAAACCCATGGGCCCGAACGACTACATGGTAATTGGCCTTGCGCGTATAGACGACCGTCTGATCCATGGTCAGGTCGCCACCCGCTGGACCAAAGAGACCAACGTTACCCGCATCATCGTTGTCAGTGATGAAGTGGCCGCGGATACCGTGCGTAAAACTCTGCTGACCCAGGTTGCGCCGCCGGGCGTCACCGCTCACGTGGTGGATGTGGCCAAAATGATCCGCGTCTACAACAACCCCAAGTATGCCGGACAGCGCGTTATGCTGCTGTTTACTAACCCGACCGACGTTGAACGTATCGTCGAGGGCGGCGTGAAAATCACCAGCGTCAACATCGGCGGTATGGCGTTCCGCCAGGGTAAAACCCAGGTTAACAACGCGATTTCAGTCGATGCCAAAGATATTGAGGCGTTTAAAAAGCTGAACGCCCGCGGTATCGAGCTGGAAGCACGTAAAGTGTCCACCGACCCGAAACTGAAAATGATGGATCTGATCGCTAAGGTTGATAAATAACCCGGCGGATCGCGCCCCAGTTTTCACTTTAAGACTTAATCAACAGGAGAAGTACAATGGAGATTACCCTTCTTCAGATTGTGCTGGTGTTCATCGTCGCGTGTATTGCGGGTATGGAGTCGGTACTTGATGAATTTCAGTTCCACCGTCCCCTGATCGCCTGTACGCTGATCGGCGCCGTTCTCGGCGATATGAAAACCGGTATTATCATCGGCGGTACGCTGGAGATGATAGCCCTGGGCTGGATGAACATCGGTGCGGCGGTAGCCCCTGATGCCGCGCTGGCGTCCATTATTTCCACCGTCCTGGTTATTGCCGGCCATCAGAGCATCGGCGCCGGTATCGCGCTGGCTATCCCGCTGGCGGCGGCAGGCCAGGTGCTGACCATCATCGTGCGCACCATCACCGTGGCCTTCCAGCACGCGGCGGATAAAGCGGCGGAGAATGGCAACCTGACCGCCCTGTCGTGGCTGCACGTCTCGTCCCTGTTCCTGCAGGCGATGCGTATCGCTATCCCGGCCGTTATCGTGGCGATTTCCGTCGGCACCAGCGAAGTTCAGGGCCTGCTGAATGCTATCCCGGAAGTGGTCACCAGCGGTCTGAACATCGCCGGCGGTATGATCGTGGTTGTCGGTTATGCAATGGTCATCAACATGATGCGCGCAGGCTATCTGATGCCGTTCTTCTACCTCGGCTTCGTCACCGCCGCCTTCACCAACTTCAACCTGGTGGCCCTGGGCGTGATTGGTGCGGTCATGGCAATCCTCTACATCCAGCTGAGCCCGAAATATAACCGCGTCGCCGGTGCGCCGGCTCAGGCGGCTGGTAACAACGATCTCGATAACGAACTGGACTAACAGGTGAGCGAAATGGTTGATATGACTAAAAATACCACCGAGAAAAAACTCACACAGAGTGATATTCGTGGCGTGTTCATTCGTTCTAACCTGTTCCAGGGTTCATGGAACTTCGAACGTATGCAGGCGCTGGGGTTCTGCTTCTCTATGGTTCCGGCGATTCGTCGTCTGTACCCGGAGAACAACGATGCGCGTAAGCAGGCGATTAAGCGTCACCTTGAGTTTTTCAACACCCACCCTTACGTTGCCGCTCCGGTACTGGGCGTAACCCTGGCGATGGAAGAGCAGCGCGCCAATGGCGCAGAGATTGACGATGGCGCTATCAACGGCATCAAAGTCGGTCTGATGGGACCACTGGCCGGCGTTGGCGACCCGATCTTCTGGGGTACCGTGCGTCCGGTGTTTGCAGCCTTAGGCGCCGGGATCGCGATGAGCGGTAGCCTGCTCGGTCCTCTGCTGTTCTTTATCCTGTTCAACGCGGTGCGTCTGCTGACCCGTTACTACGGCGTCGCCTATGGTTATCGCAAAGGCGTGGATATCGTTAAAGATATGGGCGGCGGCTTCCTGCAGAAACTGACTGAGGGGGCGTCAATCCTCGGCCTGTTTGTCATGGGGGCGCTTGTTAACAAGTGGACGCATGTGAACATTCCGATGGTGGTGTCAAAAATCACCGGCTCTGACGGACAGGTTCACGTCACCACGGTGCAGACTATCCTTGATCAGCTGATGCCGGGTCTGGTGCCGCTGCTGTTGACCTTCGCCTGTATGTGGCTGCTGCGTAAGAAAGTTAACCCGCTGTGGATCATCGTTGGCTTCTTCGTCATCGGTATCGCCGGCTACGCGGTCGGCCTGCTGGGTCTGTAATTTCCAGGCTGTACGCCGGGGGCTTGCCCCCGGCTTTTTTTTATCAGGAGAAACGCAAAGCAATGACCTTCACGGACCTGGTGATCATCCTGTTTATCCTTGCGCTACTGGCCTACGCGATATATGACCAGTTTATTATGCCGAGGCGAAACGGCCCGGTACTGCTGGCCATCCCCCTGCTTCGCCGCAGTCGCGTTGACGGCATGATCTTTGTCGGCCTCACCGCCATTCTGATCTATAACAACATCACCCAGCACGGCACGGCGATCACCACCTGGCTATTATCTGTGCTGGCGCTGATGGGGCTCTATTTATTCTGGATCCGTACGCCGAAAATCATTTTTAAACCGCGCGGCTTTTTCTTCGCCAACGTGTGGATAGAATATCAGCGGATTAAAGAGATGAATTTATCCGAGGACGGTGTGCTGGTGATGCAATTAGAGCAACGGCGGCTGCTGATACGCGTACGAAATATCGACGATCTGGAGAAGATATACAAACTTCTCATTACAACTCAATGAATTAAAAATATAGCCAGCGCTATATTATTCCCGTTAGCAGCGGAGAAATATTATAGCCACGGCTATATTTCCCGCCTAACCTTATCTTTTTTATTAACTATTTTTTCACTTATAAATTTAAATGAAAATCGTTATCATTTGGTTATTAAAATAGCCCTCTTCTGTTATTGTTTTATATTCTAAAAATATGTTAAGGTTGCGCCCGTCGTTGGGGAGTAGCCGATTTCCTGCCCGCCAGGAAATGTACGTGTCAACATACTCGTTGCAAAACGTGGCACGTACGGGTTGAAGAGATTCAATCAGGCGAGACCATAGATACATCACTGCTGTACGTATTGCTCAGCCATTGAGCGGCTCCGCGTATGTTTACTGGGGGCAGCGATGTGTCATATGGATTATCCCCGGTCAGGACACGCACATGAATTTATCCGCTACCATTCTTCTCGCTTTCGGCATGTCCATGGACGCCTTCGCAGCCTCCATCGGCAAAGGCGCCACCCTGCATAAACCCAAATTTTCAGAGGCAGTACGCACCGGGCTGATTTTTGGCGCCATTGAAACCCTGACACCGCTGGTCGGCTGGGGGCTTGGCATGCTGGCCAGCCAGTTTATCCTCGAGTGGAATCACTGGATTGCCTTTATTTTACTGGTGTTTCTCGGCGGGCGAATGATCGTCGAAGGTTTTCGCGGCGACAGCGACGAGGCGTGCGAGGCGCCTCACCGACATGGTTTCTGGCTTCTGGTCACCACCGCCTTCGCCACCAGCCTTGACGCGATGGCCGTCGGCGTCGGTCTGGCCTTCCTGCAGGTCAGCATTGTGACCACCGCGCTGGCGATCGGCTGCGCTACCTTCATCATGTCGACGCTGGGGATGATGGTCGGTCGCTTTATCGGCCCGCTGCTGGGCAAACGAGCCGAAATTCTCGGCGGTATCGTGCTGATTGGCATCGGCAGCGAAATCCTCTGGAGCCATTTCGCCGGTTAAGCTTTACGCTTCGCGCTGCCAGCAGTGGATCATAAAATCGGTCTGGCAACCAAAGGTCGGCTGCTGACGCAGCGCGGCGTGCACTTCGGCTTTAGCCCGCCATGCGAACGGCGTCATCTGCAGCAGGGCCTGCGCTTCACTTCCCGTCAGGATCATCGGGTAAGCCAGCTGCTGCTGAGCCTCCAGGCGGAACCCCGGCATCGCTTCCGTCTTCAGCTCATGCAGGCGAACTTCATCGTAAATCAGCCCTTTCAGCTCCAGTAGGTGACGGGGACCCGGCGTGGCGGTGATCACCCAACCACCGGGACGCACCACCCGCGCCAGCTCTTCGGCGTTGCAGGGCGCGTAAATGCGCACTACCGCGTCGAAGCTAGCGTCGGAAAATGGCAGGCGCTGGCTGGAGGCCACGCAAAAATTCACCTGCGGGTAGCGTTTTGCCGCCGCGCGGATCGCCGGCTTCGACACGTCCAGCCCCCAGCTGCGGCTGGCGATGGCGGCAAACGCGTGGGTGTAATACCCCTCGCCACAGCCGATATCCAGTAAATCCGTAGGGGCGTAATGTCGCAGCCGCTCAGCGATAGCATCCCGTAGCGGCTGATAATGTCCGGCGTCGAGGAACGCCCGCCGGGCCTGCATCATTTCGGCGCTATCGCCGGGATCGCGCGACCGCTTGAACTGCACCGGTAGCAGATTGACGTACCCCTCTTTCGCCAGCTCGAACTGGTGCCGCTGCGGGCAGGAATAGTGGTTGTCGCTACGGCTGAGCGGCGCGTGACAAAGGGGGCAACTGTATGACATGACGGCTCCGGTGTTGCTGAAAGGGCGAAAGTGTAGCGCTATTCGCCCCTGCAGACCACTGTTACAGCGCCGGCCCCTGTGGGTGGCTATCGTGCATTACGATCAGATTCTCCGCCCCTTGCGGCATGCCGTCCGGCATGACGTTCTCCAGCCGCAGGACATCGCCCATGATCTGGCTGAAGACCGGCGCGGACACAGCGCCGCCGTAATAGGAACCATTGCTCGGATCGTTCATCACCACCACCAGCGCGAACTGTGGTCGACTGGCGGGCGCCACGCCGGCGGTATAGGCTACATACTTATCGATATATTTGCCGTCCGGGCCGATTTTCTTCGCCGTGCCGGTTTTTACCGCCACCCGGTAGTCGCGTACCGCCGCTTTAATACCGCCCCCGCCCGGGAGCGCCACGCTCTCCATCATATGTTCCACGCTATGCACAATACTCTCCGGCATCACCCGCGTGCCCATCACCGGCGGATCGATGCGGGTAATCGACAGTGGTCGCGCAATGCCGAAGCCGCCGATGGTGGCGTAGACGTGGGCGAGCTGGAGCGGGGTGACCATCAAACCATAGCCGAAGGCGAAGGTGGCGCGATCCAGTTGCCCCCAGTAGCGGCGATGCGGCATCAGCCCGGCGCTTTCGCCGGTCAACCCCAGCCCCGTCGGTTCGCCGAAGCCGAAAGCTTTATAGGTATCGATCAGATGCTGCACCGGCATGGCGAGCGAGAGATGGGACACGCCGGTATCGCTGGATTTCTGCAGGATCCCGGTCAGGCTCAGCTCCGGATAATAGCCCACATCGCGAATACGATGGCCATCGAGGACGAACGGATGGGTATCCACCACGCTGTCTGGCTGGACAATCCCCTGCTGTAGCGCAGTCATGATCACCAGCGGTTTGACCGTCGACCCGGGCTCGAAGGTGTCGCTGATGGCCCGGTTGCGAAAATCATCCAGCGTCGCGCTATCGCGATTGTTCGGATTGAAGTCCGGATAGCTGGCCATCGCCAGGATCTCGCCGGTATCAATTTTGATCAATACCGCCGCCCCGGACTCTGCTTTGTTCCAGCGGACGGCGTTGTCGAGGGCGTCTTCCGTCACCGTCTGTAGGCGTTCATCAATACTCAGCTGCAGATTATGCGCCGGAACCGGCGGCACTTCGGTAATGTTCTCAATGACATTGCCATGTTTATCTTTACGCACCAGACGTCGCCCGGGTTTACCGGTCAACTGGGCGTTAAAGCTTTTCTCCACCCCTTCGATGCCCTGATTATCAACATTGGTAAAGCCCAGCAGATTGGCAGCCACATGGCCCGCCGGGTAGAACCGTCGCGATTCATCGCGCAGGTAAACGCCCGGCAGATGCAGTTTATCAATCCACTCTGCCTGCTCGGGATTGATCTGACGCGCCAGATAGAGAAAGCGAGCGTGGGGATGACTCTGTACCCGCTGGGCCAGCTCTCCGAGGTTGAGGTGCAGCGCTTCGGCCATCGCCTGCCAGCGGGGTCCATAGCCCACACCGCCCTTCTCCATAGTGGTCTGCGGGTCGATCCAGATAGCACTGACCGGAACGCTCACCGCCAGCGGCCGTCCTTCCCGGTCGCTGATCATCCCCCGCTCAACCGCTACGGGTTCTTCGCGCAGGGAGCGCATATCTTCTTGTTTTACCAGGTTATCGGGGGAGATAATTTGTAGCCAGCCCACGCGGACCAGCAGCAGCCCCAGACAACCGAGAATGGCCACACACAGTAACCCGAAGCGAATCGGGGTGAAACTGGCGGCGGACTTCGTTTTTTTCTTTAGCACCATAGCTCCGGCATTGTTTTGCAACCAACTGATTTAACAGAAAATTAGCAAAACAGACTGCTACACAATGCTAATAAAGTTGAGTATTTGCAACAAGACGCGACGGGAGGGGGAAAAATGACATGCTTTGCAATAAAAATGCAAAAGCCCCGCGCAGGCGAGGCTTTTATACAAGAAGAGTGGTCTTGTATCAGATAGCAGTTACGTTAACTGCAGCCGGACCTTTCTGGCCGTCCTGAATTTCGAACTCAACGTTCTGGCCTTCAGCCAGAGTTTTGAAGCCGTTACCCTGGATAGCGGAGAAGTGTACGAACACGTCTTTGCTGCCATCAGCCGGAGTAATGAAACCAAAACCTTTAGACTCGTTGAACCACTTAACTTGACCTTTAATCTTTGCCATTTGCAAAATTCCTTAGACTGTTTTCTTCGCCTGCTGGCGTTTACCTAGATAAAACTGACACATAACTGCATGAGGCACTAATTTAAGGTTCGGCAGAGAAGCGGTATTCAACGACAACGTGTTTACTCAGGACTTCTTTACTGAAAATGCCACACATAAACAGAACTGTACCTCGTTTAACCCGAAACGTGTTATCACACACTACGTAAATAATGGCAAGCCATTTTTAAACGTGTCTCGATCGTTCGCACAAATTATAAGGTAATCATTTGATCGCCTGCACATTTATGCGTCTTTGCCGCCCCTGGCAAGGCGCTACAGCATCAGCCAATATCGCCCATTCGTTGCCTCATTACTGCAACTTTTTTACCATAGCTCAACAACTTCGCTTCGTCCAGGTATGTCCGTACACGAACTGCTGTAATGTAAGCGTCTGGTGGGCAACGGTGAATATTGATGCGCATAATTCGTTATAACTCCAGACTAAAAATCGCTAAGCCGTGCCAGTGTAGTGATAATAAAACCTGTTAGTCGTCACGCTAAAAATAGTGCTAATTCTGCACCTTAATAATGAAAAAAAGATGACAGTGTCACGTTACCCAACAATAAACGCGGCGAGAATGACTTTATTTACAGCGTGTAATAAAGAGGATATTGCACTAAGAAAGGAATAATGGAATAAGAATAAGATATTACCGCCCGCTATCATGCAGGTGCGCATCTTATGATGCACACCTGTCGGGCGCCTTAACGTTCAGCTACCAGGCGGATAAACTCATCCTCCCCTTTCACCTTGCCGGCGACGGTCGGCTCAGCCACATCCTCTTTCTCTGGCGCATTAGCTTCGCACAGGCGACGTAACAGCGCATTCTGCCGCTTTTGCTGATCCAGCAGCGCTTGCAGCAGCTCTATCTGCTCATTCGCCCGCGAACTGGCGCGGTTGACGAAGAACCATAACAACAGACCAACAAGCAGCAGCGCCACGGACACAGCCAGCGATGCCAGATTTAAAATCCCAGGATTTAGTAACTCACTCATTTCACCACCTCAAAGAGAAGGCGTTCATTCTACCACCCGCGGCGCAGAAGGAAATCAGTCGGCAGAAAAATGTCTTACCACGGAATAAATTTATTAATAGTGCAAATGCCGCTGAAAAACTGAACATCCTGGTCGCACATTACGTTAAGCATCTGAGTCCACAGCAACAGGCAGCCTGCTATGATGACTATCAGTAAAACCCACCGTAATTTTTTCACTCCACTCTCCGCATCAGTACGCAATGTCGCCAGGATAGCACGGCCTTCTTAAACCGCGGCTAACTGTATTACGAAAGGTAAGTTTAGGAATCATCGACTTGTTTCAAAACGTGTTCGTGTCAAAATCACGCCAAGGATCATACAAATAATGAGGCATCAATGCGATTAATCATTCGTACTATTATCTTGGTGGCTATCTTATGGATTGGCGTATTATTGAGCGGTTATGGGGTGTTATTCCACAGTGAGGAAAACGTCGGCGGTCTGGGTCTTAAGTGCCAATACCTCACCGCCCGCGGAGTCAGCACCGCACTTTATGTTCATTCCGACAGCGGAGTGATCGGCGTCAGCAGTTGCCCTCTGCTGCGTAAAAGCACAACCGTGGTTGATAACGGCTAACATCGAACCGGCGATCGCGACGTAGCGCCGCGGTCGCCAACCCCGTTATCCGCCGCCTCAGAACGGATAGTCGTTGTATCCCATTTGTTCAGAAATCTTACGCGCCGCCTGGTGGAGCATCGCCACGTATTCATGCAAGCGTTCTTCAGAGAAACGTAGCGTTGGGAAAGAGATGCTCAGCCCGGCGATGACCACGCCGAAACGGTCAAACACCGGCACGCCAATGCAGCGCAGTCCCTCTTCCTGTTCCTCATTATCCTCGCCATAGCCCTGCTCGCGAACGCCATCCAGCACTTTTAGCAACTCCTCGGTGCTGGTAATGGTCCGCTCGGTGCTGCGCTTATACTCCACGCCGTCGAGGATCTGCTCCACTTCGCTGCGATCGCGCCATGCCAGCAGCACCTTGCCAATCGCGGTACTGTACAGCGGGTTGCGGCGGCCAATACGCGAGTACATCCGCAGGTTATACATCGAGTCAATTTTATGGATGTAGACGATACTGTCTTCATCCAGCGCCCCAAGATGGATGGTCTCTTTCGTCAGTCGCGAAAGTTCGCGCATCTGAATATCGGCGCTGCGCACCAGGTCGACGTTCTGCAGCGCGCGCGCGCCCAGTTCGAACAGCTTGAGGGTGAGAGAGTATTTCTCAGACTCTCCTTCCTGTGCCACATAGCCCAGTGATTTCATGGTCTGTAAAAAGCGATAAACGGTGCTTTTCGACATCATGACGCGCTGGGACAGTTCGGTAATGCCAATTTCACGCTCTTCACCCAGCGCCTGTAGGATGCCGAAAACCTTCAATACCGAAGAGACAGAATCTGGCTGTTTATCCAAATCTGCACCTGCCATTTATCACCTCGTCGTAACTGTTTTATAAAAATTAGAACCGGTTTTTATTATAAATTCGCCGCCTCTGAGCCGCAATCATTCTTCTGCCACTTCGTTACAAATCTGCGACATACTGCGAATTAATCAATGCTAAACTCATCATTCAAAAAACCGTTTCATTTAAGACTCATATTCACCATGGATAAAAATTCTTCTGATGGCGTGCCGTTGCCGCAACGCTATGGCGCCATTCTGACCATCGTGCTTGGGCTGACCATGGCCGTGCTCGACGGGGCTATCGCCAACGTCGCGCTGCCGACTATCGCCAGCGATCTCAACGCCTCACCGGCGGCTTCAATCTGGATCGTTAACGCCTACCAAATCGCCATTGTCATCGCCCTGCTGCCGCTCTCCTTCCTCGGCGACATGGTCGGCTATCGGCGTATCTATAAGATAGGCCTGGTGGTGTTTACCTTTACCTCGCTGGCCTGCGCGCTGTCGCGTAGCCTCGAAATGCTAACCTTCGCTCGCGTCGCGCAGGGATTGGGCGGCGCCGCGCTGATGAGCGTCAACACCGCGCTGATCCGTCTGATTTATCCGCAGCGCTTTCTTGGTCGCGGCATGGGCATTAACTCCTTTGTCGTTGCCGTCTCTTCGGCGGCCGGCCCGACTATCGCCGCAGCGATCCTCTCCCTCGCCTCATGGCAATGGCTGTTTTTAATTAACGTGCCTCTCGGCATCGTCGCTTTTGTTCTGGCCATGCGCTTTCTGCCGACCAACAGCGCGCGCAGCAAAATCATCCGCTTCGATCTGCCGAGCGCCATTATGAACGCCCTTACCTTCGGGCTGCTGATCACCGCCCTGAGCGGTTTCGCCCAGGGGCAGTCCACTCAGCTGGTGCTGGCGGAGGTCGCCGCTATGCTGGTGGTGGGGTTCTTCTTCGTTCGCCGCCAGCTCACGATGCCCGTCCCCCTGCTGCCGGTCGACCTGCTGCGTATCCCACTCTTCTCTCTCTCTATCTGCACTTCCATCTGCTCCTTCTGCGCGCAGATGCTGGCGATGGTCTCCCTGCCCTTTTTTCTGCAGTCGATGATGGGGCGCAGCGAAGTGGAGACCGGTCTGCTGCTAACGCCATGGCCGTTAGCGACCATGGTGATGGCGCCGCTGGCCGGCTATTTGATCGAGAAATGTCATGCCGGGCTGCTGGGGGCTATCGGTTTGCTGATTATGGCCTGCGGCCTGTTCGGCCTGGCGCTGCTGCCCTCGTCGCCCTCCGATCTGGATATCATCTGGCGCATGGCGCTGTGCGGCGCCGGCTTCGGGCTGTTTCAGTCGCCGAACAACCATACCATCGTCACCTCGGCTCCGAGCCATCGTAGCGGCGGCGCCAGCGGCATGCTGGGCACCGCTCGCCTGCTCGGACAGAGCACCGGCGCGGCGCTGGTGGCGCTGCTATTCAATTTGCTCGGTAACAACGGCACCCACACCGCCCTGCTGCTGGCCGGCACCCTGGCTATCGTCGCCGCGCTAATTAGCGGTCTGCGGGTCACTCAGCCGCGCGCAGCCTGACGGACGGTAAAAAAAATCCGCAGCTTGCGGGCTGCGGATTTTCGTTTTCAGCGTCAGAAGATGGATTATTTCAGATATTCACCGCTACGCAGGGCTTCAATACGCTTATCCAGCGGCGGGTGAGTCATAAACAGTTCGCTCATGGATTTCGCTTTACCGTTAATACAGAACGCCATCATGCTGCTGGCTTCCTGCGGCTCATAGCTGGTTTTCAGACGCTGCAGGGCTGCAATCATCTTCTCGCGGCCTACCAGACGCGCCGAGCCGGCGTCAGCATGGAACTCACGGTAACGCGAGAACCACATGGTGATTATGCTGGCCAGAATACCGAACACCAGCTCAAGCACCGTGGCGACCGCGAAGTAGATCAGCGGGTTGCCATTGCTGCTCTCCCCTTCATCTTCCCGGTTGCCGCCGAGGAAACCGGCCGCAATCTGCGCGATAACGCGGGAGATAAAGATAACGAAGGTGTTCACCACCCCCTGGATCAGGGTCATGGTAACCATATCGCCATTGGCGATGTGGCTGATTTCATGGGCAATGACCGCTTCCGCTTCATCACGGCTCATGTTTTGCAACAGCCCGGTGCTGACGGCGACCAGCGAGGCGTCACGACGCGCGCCGGTGGCGAAGGCGTTAATGTCAGGCGCGTGATAGATAGCTACCTGCGGCATGGCAATACCTACCTGCTGCGCCTGCTGCGCAACGGTATTCATCAGCCAGCGTTCCGTTTCGTTGCGCGGCTGCTCGATCACTTCCCCACCCACTGACTTCAGCGCCATCCACTTCGACATCATCAGCGAAACGATAGAACCACCGAAGCCGAACAGCAGGGCCATAATCAGAAGACCGGTCATGCTGCTGGATTGGATCCCCGTGAGGCTTAACACCAGCCCGAACACGACCATCACTGCCAGGTTCGTCAGCAGGAAAAGCGCGATTCGCATCATAATTTTCTTTTTACCTCAATTTAACAAAACGCACTATGCGATTACCCACATCGTATGGGTCAGGCTGCATTTTTCAACCATCAGCCCCCGCTAAGTCACGATAAAAACACAACTTTACATTTTGTAGCATCTTGCTGACAGCGGCAGCGCAGGTTGACATTTTGTTAGATAAGCTGAATGGCGATGACAACGCGCACAAAAAAAACGGGCACCTCTCAGGGTGCCCGTTAGCAACTTATTTGCTGGCCGGCGGTTCCACCGCCGGGCGCGCTTTCTCCAGATGCGCCAGGTCTACCGCGATATGGACCGTTTCATCAAGATACGGATCCGGCTCCTGGTAATCCTTCGGCAGATCGTCCAGTTTTTTCAGCGGCGGCTTGCCTTCGCGTTTCAGGCGATCGTTAATCCGCGCCAGACGAATCGCATCATCTTCTTCGTTCTCTTTCTCACGCTGGGCGTAGTTCAGAGAGACGATGTTACGTTTGTCCTTCATCGCGTTATAACGGGCAATATCCTTCATGATGTACTGGAATTCAGGATCCTGCGCAATACGCTCGTCGTGGCGCTTGAGCAGCTCCGGTCCAAACGGGGTCAGTTCCCCGGACTTCACATAGGTGGCCGCGTTGATGCTATCCCACGGCAGCGCGTTGTCTTCATACTGCTCGCCGGTTTCGCGATCTTCATTGCCGGTTGGCATCATGATATCCGGCGTCACGCCTTTGCGCTGCGTACTGCCGCCGTTAATACGATAGAACTTCTGGATGGTGTACTGGACGGAACCCAACGCCGGCCACTCCGGACGCAGCATTTGATCGTAAATACGATTCAACGAGCGATACTGCTGTACCGTCCCTTTACCGAAGGTCGGTTCGCCAACGATCAGCGCGCGGCCATAGTCCTGCATCGCTGCGGCGAAGATTTCAGACGCCGAGGCGCTAAAGCGGTCAACCAGCACCACCAGCGGCCCTTTGTAATAAACCACGCCATCGTTGTCGCTGTCTTCGCGCACTTTGCCATTATTATCCCGCACCTGCACCACCGGACCGGACGGAATAAACAGACCCGAGAGCGATACCGCCTCTGTCAGCGCTCCGCCGCCGTTGCTGCGCAGGTCAATGATGATGCTGCTGACGTTCTGTTTTTCCAGCTTCTGCAGCTGCACTTTCACATCATCGGTCAGGCCAACGTAAAAGCCTGGAATATCCAGCACGCCGACTTTTTCTTTCCCGACGGTTTTCACCGACATCTTCACCGCACGGTCTTCCAGACGAATGCGCTCGCGGGTCAGCGTTACAATACGCGTCTTGGCTCCTTTACCGGCCGGCAGGATTTCAAGACGAACCTTGCTGCCCTTCGGCCCTTTAATCAGCGCCACGACGTCATCCAGACGCCAGCCGATGACATCAACCATCGACTTCCCGGTCTGGCCAACGCCAACGATGCGATCGCCGACGCTGATCGCTTTGCTTTTCGCGGCTGGACCGCCCGCCACCAGCGAATTAATGACGGTATAGTCATCATCCATCTGCAGCACGGCGCCGATCCCCTCGAGTGAGAGGCTCATTTCGGTGTTGAACTGCTCGGTATTACGCGGCGACAGATAATTTGTGTGCGGATCGATTTCGCGAGCGAAGGCGGTCATCGCCAGCGAGAAGACATCTTCGCTGTTGGTTTGCGCCAGGCGACGGATAGCAAACTTATAGCGACGGGTTAAGGTGTCGCGGATCTCTTTATCGTCTTTACCCGCCAGCTTCAGGCTTAACTGGTCAAACTTAACCTTAGCGTCCCACAGCTTGTTCAGCTCGGCCTCGTCTTTTGGCCACGGCGCTTTGGAGCGGTCAAGGTTGAAATTATCATTGCCGGTAAAGTCCATCGGACGTTCAAGCACCTTCAGCGCATACTGATAGCGCTCGAAGCGGCGCTGCTGCCCCAGGTTGTAGAGGTCGTAAAAGACGTCCAGTTTCCCGCTGCGCAGCTCATCGCCAATTTGGTCTTTTTTAGCCGCAAACTTCGCCACATCGCTGGCCAGCAGCACATTGTGGCTGTAGTCCAGCAGGTTCAGGTAACGGTCAAAAATCTTTGCCGAGAAGGCGTTGTCGAGATCAAACTGACGGTAATGAGAGCGGGTAAAGCGCGACGTCACGCGCTCGCTTACCGTCGCGTGCTGCGGCTCTTCTTTCAGCACGGGGATTTGATCTGCGCGGGTTATGTCATCAACAGCGAATGCATGGCCTGCTATTGCCAGCAGGCCCGCAAGCGCGGTGATTTTAAAAAATGTGTTCATGCCTGGCCCGGCCTCCGTTTCAGAACACCAGGTGTTCTGCGCGTACAATCATTGACATACCAGAAGTCAGCTGTACACGAACGCCATCTTTGGTGATTTCCAGAACGGTGGCGTCCATGGCGTTATTGCCTGCTTTTACCTTCAGCGCCTGGCCGACGGTCAGAACGGAAACATCCGATACCGGAGTAAGACGCTCTTCACGCGGGGCTTTGGCCGCAACAGGACGCGGTTTACGCTGTTCAGCGCCTTCTTTACGACGCGGCTGCTGAGGACGCGGTTTACGCTCGCGGCGAACGCCTTCATCCTGCTGGCCTGCGGCCGCAGCGGCTTCGCGTTTTTTCGCCTGCTGGGCTGCGCGCTGCGCCTGAACGCGAGCTTTCGCTTCTTCCAGCTGCTGACGCGCATGGGCAATGTGCTGCTCTTCCAGTTCGCCGCACGGATTGCCATCCAGGTCAACGCGAATAGCGCCGGCTTTTACGCCGTACAGATAACGCCAGCTGGACGTGTAGAGACGTAATGCAGCGCGAAGCTGGGTCTTGCTGAGATTCATCTCACCACCCACTCGCTCAACGAGATCCTGAAAAATTCCGATTTTCAGGGGGCGCGCTTCACCTTCAGCGCTAAAGCACTGCGGGAAACGTTCGGCCAGAAAGGCGATAACTTCTTTACTGCTATTCAACTTAGGTTGATTTTCCATGAAATTTCCTGATTACAACGGACGTAGCCAACAAGCCGCAGGCATGAACAGGCGACATTATAATGACGTCCTCGCTAAATGCTACGTTATCCGTTGATTATCCCACGACACGGGTAAAGATTTTTTGATAATCCGTGGCCGCAATGAGTTTTTCCAGATGCTCGACCAGCGTGCGCAACCCCTGCTCATCTTCAGCGGTGAAGCGCCCGTAAGCCGGACTATCGATATCCAGCACGCCGATAATCTGGCCATTCACGCGCAGAGGGAAGACAATTTCCGAATTACTGGCGGCATCGCAGGCAATGTGGCCGTCAAAGGCGTGGACGTCCTCGACGCGCTGGACCTGAGCCTGCGCCACCGCCGCGCCGCATACGCCTCGCCCGACCGGGATCCGCACGCAGGCCAGTTTGCCCTGGAACGGTCCCAACACCAGGGTATCGCCTTCCAGAAGGTAGAAACCGGCCCAGTTGACCTCGCTCAGCCGCTCGAACAGCAGCGCGCTGGTATTGGCGATCATCGCCAGAAAACTGGTTTCACCTGCCATTAATGCCTGGAAATCGCGGTTCAGATCCGCGTAAAATTCTGTTTTGCTCATTATATCTTCACTTTGTTGTCTTACTGCCTGATACGTACAGCCTACTAAAATAAGCATTAAATGCGCTTGGGCTCAAGATGAATTCATTCATAGGTTAAGATAGTGAGATACATTCATTCCTGTACGTAATAAATGCCGATAAAAACACCCACCCTCAAACCTGCGAAAAAGATGGTCGTGCATACCGTCAGCACGCCGCTTCCCTATGCGCATTATCAGCGCTGTACGCAGTGTGACATGCTCTTCCGCTTACCGGTGCTCAAACGCAACCAAAGCGCCTGGTGTCCGCGCTGTAACGCGAAGGTGCGCGATGGCCGCGACTGGTCGCTGACCCGCCTGGGCAGCATGGCCCTCGCGATGCTATTGCTCATGCCTTTCGCATGGTCTGAGCCTCTGCTGCGCCTGCATCTGTTGGGCGTACGCATCGACGCCAACGTCCTGCAGGGGATCTGGCAGATGACCGCGCAGGGCGATCCGATTACCGCCGCCATGGTGCTGTTTTGCGCGGTGGTCGCCCCGGTGCTGCTGGTGGTCTCCATCAGCTATCTCTGGCTGGGCAATGTGCTGGGGATGAACCTGCGGCCGCTGCTGCTGATGCTCGGCAAGCTTAAAGAGTGGGTGATGCTGGATATCTATCTGGTGGGCATCGGCGTCGCCTCCATCAAGGTGCAGGATTACGCCTTCCTGCAGCCGGGCATCGGTCTGGTGGCGTTTATCTCCCTGACGTTGTTGAGCATCCTGACGCTTATTCATATGAACGTCGAAGAGCTATGGGAGCGTTTCTATCCCGAGCGTCCGGCGACCCGCGCCGATAATAATCTGCAGGTGTGCACCGGCTGCCATTACACCGGCTATCGCGACGCGCGCGGCCGCTGCCGACGCTGCCACACGCCGCTGCATCATCGCCGACCGCAGAGCCTGCAGCGCAGCTGGGCGGCGCTGATTGCCTCGCTGGTTTTCCTCTTTCCGGCCAACCTGTTGCCAATCTCCATCATCTACGTCAACGGCGCGCGCCAGGACGACACGATCCTCTCGGGGATCATCTCCCTGGCCAGCAGCAATATCGCCATTGCCGGGGTCGTGTTTATCGCCAGTATTTTGGTGCCATTCACCAAAGTTATAGTGTTATTTACCCTGCTGCTCAGCATACAATTCAAGTGCGAGCAGGGATTGCGCACCCGCATCCTGCTGCTGCGGCTAATCACCTGGATTGGCCGTTGGTCGATGCTGGATCTGTTTGTTATCTCACTCACCATGTCGCTAATAAATCGCGATCAGCTCCTCGCCTTCACCATGGGGCCGGCTGCGGTTTACTTTGGCGGCGCGGTAATTTTAACTATTCTTGCAGTTGAATGGCTGGACAGCCGCTTACTTTGGGACGCACATGAGTCAGGAAACGCCCGCTTCGCAGACTGAAGCCAGAATAAAAACCAAACGCCGTATTTCGCCATTCTGGCTGCTGCCGGTCATCGCGTTGCTGATTGCCGCCTGGCTAATCTGGACCAGCTTTGACGATCGCGGATCGACGATTACGATTGATTTCCAGTCCGCGAACGGCATCGTGCCGGGACGGACGCCGATCCGCTATCAGGGGGTTGAAGTCGGCACCGTCCAGGATATTAGCCTCAGTAAAGATCTGAGTAAGATTGAGGTTTCGGCCAGCATCAAACGCGATATGAAAGATGCGCTGCGCAAAGAGACCCAGTTCTGGCTGGTCACGCCGAAAGCCTCTCTGGCCGGCGTATCGGGCCTCGATGCGCTGGTGGGCGGGAACTACATCGGCATGATGCCGGGCAAGGGTGAACCCGAAGATCACTTTGTCGCCCTTGACACCCAACCTAAATACCGCATTAACAACGGCGAGCTAATGATCCACCTGCAGGCGCCGGATCTTGGCTCTCTGAACAGCGGCTCGCTGGTCTACTTCCGAAAAATCCCGGTCGGGCGGGTGTATGACTATTCCCTGAATGCCAATAATCAGGGGGTGACCATCGATGTGCTAATTGAGCGCCGGTTTACCAATCTGGTGAAAAAAGGCAGCCGCTTCTGGAACGTCTCAGGCGTCAAGGCCGACGTCGGCCTGAGCGGGGCCAAAGTGCAACTGGAGAACCTGTCCGCGCTGGTGAACGGCGCCATCGCCTTTGACTCCCCCGCCGATTCGCATGTCGCCTCGCAAAACGATGAATATCACCTGTATGAAGATCTGGCGCATAGCCAGCGCGGCGTGGTAGTGACCCTCGATCTGCCTGATGGCGACGGACTGAAAGCAGGCTCGACGCCGCTCATGTATCAGGGGCTGGAGGTGGGCCAGTTAAGCAAACTGAATCTAAACCCCGGCGGCAAAGTTACTGGCGAGATGACCGTCGACCCGAGCGTGGTGACGCTGCTGCGGGAGAAAACGCTGATTCAGATGAAGAAGCCGAAGCTCTCCCTCGATAACCCCAGCATTAGCACCCTACTCACCGGCAATACCTTTGAGCTGGTGCCCGGCGAAGGCGAGCCACGCAATCACTTCTCGGTAATGCCCGCGGATAAAGCGCTGCTGGATGAGCCCAACGTCGCCACCGTTACCCTCTCGGCGCCGGAAAGCTACGGCATCGACGGCGGTCAGCCGCTGGTGCTGCACGGAGTAAAAGTCGGCCAGGTGCTGGAGCGTAAACTGACGGCCAAAGGGGTAACCTTTCAGGTTGCCATTGATCCTGAATACCGCGATTTAATTCACGGCGACAGCAAATTTGTGGTTAACAGTCGTCTGGACGTCAAAGTGGGGCTCGACGGCGTGCAGGTGCTGGGCGCCAGCGCCAGCGAATGGGTGAACGGCGGGATCAGGGTGATCCCCGGCGAAAAAGGCAAAATGCAAAGCAGCTATCCGCTGTACGCTATCCTTGAAAAGGCGCAGGAAAATAGCCTGAGCGAAGTGCCGACCACTACCCTGAGCCTGTCTGCTGAGACGCTGCCTGATGTTCAGGCCGGCTCGGTGGTGCTGTATCGTAAATTCGCCGTCGGCGAGATCATCGCCGTCAAACCGCGCAAGGATGCATTCGATATCGATCTGCATATCAAGCCGGAGTACCGCTACCTGCTGACCAACAACAGCGTCTTCTGGGCGGAAGGCGGTGCGAAGGTCAAGCTTGACGGTAACGGACTCACCGTGCAGGCCTCGCCGCTGGCGCGCGCGATCAAAGGGGCGATCAGTTTCGATAACCTCAATGGCAGCAGCGCCGGAGCACGGCTGAATAACAAACGTATCCTTTATGCATCTGAAACGGCGGCGCGCGCCGTGGGCGGCCAAATCACCCTGCACGCGTACGACGCCGGGAAGATGGCGGCCGGGATGCCGATTCGTTATCTCGGCATCGACATCGGTCAAATCCAGTCGCTGGAGCTAATCACCGCCAAAAACGAAGTGCAGGCGAAAGCGGTGCTCTATCCGGAATACGTCGGCACCTTCGCCCGCGCCGGGACCCGCTTCTCGGTGATCACTCCGCAAATCTCCGCCGCGGGCGTGGAACATCTCGACACCCTGTTCCAGGCCTACATCAACGTTGAGCTCGGCCGCGGCCCGGCGCGACGCGATTTTGAGATCCAGGATACGACGATCAGCGATTCGCGTTATATCGACGGCCTGAACATCGTGGTGGAAGCGCCGGAGGCGGGGTCGCTTGGCATCGGTACGCCGGTCCTGTTCCGCGGACTGGAAGTCGGGACGGTTACCGGACTGTCGCTGGGGTCGATGTCTGACCGGGTGATGGTTAAGCTGCGCATCAGTAAGCGCTACCAGTACCTGGTACGTAATAACTCGGTGTTCTGGCTGGCCTCGGGTTACAGCCTCGACTTCGGCCTGATTGGCGGGGTGGTGAAAACCGGTACCTTCAATCAGTTTATCCGCGGCGGGATCGCCTTTGCCACGCCGCCGGGCACGCCGCTGGCGCCGAAGGCCCAGGATGGCAAGCACTTCCTGCTGCAGGAGAGCGAGCCGAAAGAGTGGCGGGAGTGGGGCACCGCTCTGCCGCAGTAATGCCCCCTTCTCCCGCCCCGGGCAACGCCGGGCGCGGGGAAAGGATAAACCGCACGCCCCGGTGTCACGCGCCGGGGCGTTTGTGCTAAACTGCGCACCCTTTTTTTCTGTGGTGCGCTGCCCGTGGCTGAAAATACTGTCTATTTCCCTGAAGCGTTTCTCGCTCAAATGCGCGCGGCGATGCCAGCGCATCTCTCTTTCGACGACTTTATCGCCGCCTGTCAGCGCCCGCTACGCCGCAGTATTCGCGTCAATACGCTGAAGATTAGCGTCGATGATTTCCTCTCTCTGGTTGCCCCCTACGGCTGGCAGCTCGCGCCGGTGCCCTGGTGCGCAGAGGGATTCTGGATCGAGCGAGAGGATGACGACGCGCTGCCGCTGGGCAGTACCGCCGAACATCTCAGCGGGCTGTTCTATATTCAGGAAGCCAGTTCGATGCTGCCGGTCGCCGCCCTGTTCGCCGATAACCGGCAGCCCGAACGGGTGATGGACGTTGCCGCCGCCCCGGGATCGAAAACCACCCAAATTGCAGCCCGAATGGGCAACGCGGGCGGCATTCTCGCCAATGAATTCTCCGCCAGCCGGGTGAAGGTGCTGCATGCCAACATCAGCCGCTGCGGCATCAGCAACGTCGCTCTGACCCACTTCGACGGCCGGGTTTTTGGCGCGGCCTTGCCCGAAACCTTCGATGCCATCCTGCTTGACGCCCCCTGCTCCGGCGAAGGGGTTGTACGTAAAGACGCCGACGCGCTGAAAAACTGGTCGCCGGAGAGCAACCTCGACATCGCCGCCACTCAGCGCGAGCTTATCGACAGCGCCTTCCATGCTCTGCGCCCTGGCGGGACGCTGGTGTATTCCACCTGCACCCTGAATCGTGAAGAAAATCAATCGGTCATTGAGTGGCTGCTGTCCCGCTATCCGCAGGCGGTGGAGATCCTGCCGCTGGGAGAGTTGTTTCCCGGCGCAGCCGACGCCTTAACCGCGGAAGGTTTTCTGCACGTTTTTCCGCAAATTTACGATTGCGAAGGCTTCTTTGTCGCAAGGTTGCGCAAAACTGCGGCGATCGATCCGCTCCCGGCGCCAGGCTATAAGGTCGGTAAATTCCCGTTTACGCCGCTGAAGGACCGGGAGGCCGCCGCGGTAACTGCCGCCGCCAGGGCTGTTGGCCTGGAGTGGGACGCAGGCCATACGCTGTGGCAGCGGGATAAAGAGCTGTGGCTGTTTCCGCTGGCTTTGGAGCCCCTGTTCGGCAAGGTGCGCTTTTCTCGCATCGGCGTGCGCCTGGCGGAGCTGCACAATAAGGGGTACCGCTGGCAGCATGAGGCGGTTATCGCCTTTGCCGCGCCGCAGCGGGCCTTCGAGCTGTCGCAGGAGGAAGCGGAGGAATGGTATCGCGGGCGCGACGTCTATCCGCAAACCGCGCCTGGGCAGGATGAAACCATTGTGACCTTCCAGGGCGTCCCGCTGGGCCTGGCGAAGCGCGTCGGCTCCCGACTGAAGAACAGCTATCCGCGCGAACTGGTGCGCGATGGAAAACTTTTTGCCGGCAAGGTGTGAGGCCGCGCAAAAAATGCGCACTTTTTGACTGGCGCTTTTCGCCCCATTGACTACGCTGAAAAATAACGGCCATAACTGGTCGTACCACAACTCAGCTGAAAAATGGGGTGAAACGATGAGTAAAACCAATGTCCGCATCGGCGCGTTCGAAATAGACGATGCCGAACTGCACGGTGAGCATCAGGGTGAGCGAACGTTAAGCATACCCTGCAAATCCGATCCAGACTTATGTATGCAGCTTGACGCCTGGGATGCCGACACCAGCGTGCCCGCGATTCTCAATGGCGAACATTCCGTTCTCTACCGTAAACATTACGACCGCCAGTCCGATGCCTGGGTCATGCGCCTTGCCTGACACCAATGAACCCGTCGCCTGAGACGGGTTATTTATTTCCCCGTCCCGCCGTCATCCCCTACACTAAATAGTATGTGAACCCGAGCATGAGGCCAGGATGTTTGCCTTAGTGTTGTTTATTTGCTATCTGGATGGCGGCTGCGAGGACATTGTGGTTGACGTCTACCGCGAGGAAACGCAGTGCTTAGTGGCGATGGAGGATCAGCGGATCCGCCACGGTGGCTGCTACCCGATAGAAGATTTTAGTGATGGCTTCTGGCAACCCGCCAGCGAATACAGCGACTTTTAGCCTGCCGACTGCAGCGCCACCAGCGTCAGCATCCCACCAAACACAGCGCCCGTATCAATATAGTGTTGATTATCGTGGTCATAACGCGCCTGAAGCGGCGTATGGCCAAACCAGAAATGGTCTGCGCCGCCAATAGCGCCATGGCGCCCCGCCAGGTGTTCACTCAGACGATGGCGGCTCCATAGTACCCGTTGGGGATCCACCGGCTGCTGCCAGCGATAGAACGGCGCCGGGTAATCGGCGTGGGCGATCACATGCCGCGCTTTCCCGCATTCCACTTCAATAATCAACGGTAGCCGCCGACAGTGCGCCAGCAGCCGATCGACGTCGGCCCGCTGCCACGCATCGCCCTTGACGTACCAGTCGCCACCGTTCATCTGCCAGAGCCGCATATCTCCGCTCTCCAGCGCCTCCAGCGCCATCTGCTCATGATTCCCCCGAACGGTCCTGAACCAGCGACAGCGCAACAGGCCAAGACAATCGGCGCTCTGCGGCCCGCGATCGATCAGATCGCCCACCGAGATCAGCAGATCGGCCCAGGGATCAAAGCGCAACTGACGCAGGCGATTCATCAGCAGCGCAAAGCAGCCATGCAGATCGCCCATCAGCCAGATATTACGCCAGTCGCTGCCGTTAATACGTTGATACATATAATTACCCCTCAGCGGTAATTATAGGTAATTCCAGCAAAGGTCCACGGAATTTAATTTACACCTCAATCAATTTTAAACAGACGGCAAATATAGTCCGCCAGAGGATTAAGCTTGTCAGTGGCTCGCTTTAAAATAGGGGGAAATCACAACGAGGTGTTTATCGTGACAGACAATAGCCTGCATTCATCCGGCGTGCTAGCGCCGCGCTCGCATCTTATTGCCGATCTGGTGATGGGCAGATTGACACCAGCCCCCATCTGGCGGCAAAAAAATTACCGCTTTAAGTTTTTGCTGCGCACGGCCCTATTTTATAACGCCACCAGAGCGATGCTGGAAGCGCTCAGCGCTCGGGATGATTTTAATCAGCTGCTGGCCGCGCAGGCTACGCTGCCGGGCAAAGTACACCGTCAATATCTGACCCGCGATCTCAACGCCTGGCAGCGGGCGGTGGCGGTAATCAACCATTATCGCTATATCGACACCCTACGCGGATCGCGGCTGGCGCACGCTATGACCGCGGTGTCTGAGGTCCCGCTGCTGACGTTAAACGGAAAAGAGGACCGCCGGTTTACTCTTTATGCCTCCTCGGCAGGCAAAGCCGAACGTGAGGGTGAAACCACTCTGTGGCTGCGCGACAGCGACCACACCCTGCTGGCCAGCGCCACCTTCAGCGTAACCCGTGATCACGATGCCTGGCAGCTGGTTATCGGCGGTCTGCAGGGGCCACGACGTCACGTTTCTCATGAGGTGATTAAGCAGGCGACTCGCGCCTGCTACGGCCTGTTTCCGAAGCGCCTGCTGCTGGAGTTTATCTGGCAGCTGGCCGCGCGCAGCCAAATCGCGGCTATTTACGGCGTCAGCGATAATGGTCACCTGTTCCGCGCCCTGCGATATCGCCTGAGCAAAGGCCGCCATTTCCACGCCAGCTACGACGAGTTCTGGCAGTCTATCGACGGCCAGCCGGAAAGCCCCTGGCGCTGGCGGCTACCGCTATGTCTGGAAAGAAAATCGCTGGAGAGTATCGCCAGTAAAAAACGGGCTGAATATCGGCGGCGATTCCAGCTGCTGGATCAGCTGACGGAGCAGGTGGCAATATTGACGCAGCGGCATGCCGGTGACTAAATTGCGCTGTCGGTGAAGCCGAATTACAACATGGCGTTTGCTTATTATGTCAATATTTCGCTACTATCAGGGTCCCCGAAGGCCACCGGATAGTCGCTTGCATAATGAGTAAAACCGAAATTTTTCTGCTGATTATTCTGGCGGTCATTCTGCTCGGGAGCATATGGTTTATTTTTAGCGATGAAATTTGGCTATTGCTCTGCTATCTGGAAAGTCAGATATACCCTACATTCAGCGTTCCGCAATAATATTTTCCGCCCGCAAAAGTGCTCGTGCTTATTATTTATGCCACCTCGTCAGCCGGCGAGGTGTAATCGCATGAATTGCCAAATCGTTTAGATTTTGCTTATTTTATTTATCATACAAATATGTATACTAGCAGGCTTCCGATGTTGGCCCGCCAGTTAACCTGCACGCCGGGCCTGTTTAGGTGCAGGTTTTTTCTTTTCTCCGCCCTCGTTTACGGTTCCACCGTTGCCACCTCCCCTTCCACAGGATGCGATTTATGTGTAAATGAATTGTGTATGCTAAAAACGGTGTGCTATAACGGGACATCCAGAGGCCAGCGGGTGTTTGACTGACAGGATGTCGCTGGCTCTTGAGAAAGAAGACAGATAAAGATAAAAAGAGACCGAATACGATTCCTGTATTCGGTCCAGGGAAATGGCTCTTGGGAGAGAGCCGTGCGCTAAAAGTTGGCATTAATGCAGGCTAAGTCGCCTTGCACTATAAGAATAGTTTAACGCGTCAGCTTTTCCAGTCCGCGGCCAAAGTGGCTGCATAATTCCTGGAAAGGGGGCCCCTGCCAGCGAAAAAACCGCCACTGCCGTTGTCCGGCAAGGGCGGTTTTTTTAATGTTATTACAGCAGGATAGCGAGAAAGTTTAGCAGAGCTTCTGCGCTCGCTCGATAAAGGGCGCGAGGCTCATTTTTTGTCCCGGATGCTGCGGATCGTCGATCTGGATCACTGAGATCGGCTGCGCGGTGGTTTTGCCGGCTTTGACCTGCTGCTCAGCCACCTCATTGAGCGGATACTGAACCAGCGTGCTCGGGTTGATGGCGTAAAGCGCGTTACCCGGTCGACAGGTCAACATAACCTCTTCCCGGTTGAACGCCCAGCTCTCCTTCCCCACCTCAAAACGGCTCACGGTGATAATTTGTGGCGCTGCCAGAGCAGCCCCGGAGCTTGCCAGTAACAACATGGTCAGAACAATTTTTTTCATGATTTTGCCAGTTAATTCAATAAGGTTCCCAGGTGGCGAACAGACTGACGGCCAGCAGCGCCAGCGCGCCCAGCCCTATTTCAGCCTGCGTGGTTCGCAGGATCAGGCTTTCCGCCCGCGAACCGCTTGCCGACATGCGCGGTACCAGAACATACCTGTTCACTAACGCAATTACCACCATCCCGGCGACCAGCGCACATTTGATCAACAACATGCGTCCCCACGGCGATGCGCCAATCAATCCTCCCTGTATCAACAGCGCATTGAGCGCTCCGCTGGCAATCGTGCCGGCGACGGCCAGATGCCCGTAACGTGAAAAGCGCGCCATGATATAGACCGCGGCCGGCCGCCAGCGCCCCTGCGCCAGGCGCAGGCAATAGATAAAGGGCAACAGACCGCCAAACCAGCTGGCGACGCAGAAGAGATGCACAGCGTGGTTTGTCCGCTGCAGCACGCCGGTGAGACCATCGTGCATAGCGGCGTGCCCTACCCCGGCGGAAAGCAGCAGCTGTGCCGCCAGCAGGGCCACCAGCTGGCGGGCGCCGTGACGGGGACGGATCCACACTACCGCAAGCGCGATCCACGCCAGTAGGATCTGCCAGATCCACACTCCACCAAAGTGGGTCCCGGCCACCGCCTGCCAGACGGCGGGTCGCCAGACATCCGTCCAGCCCTCGCCCATTATTCCTCCCTGCAGGAGATACAGCGCCAGCGTAGAGATCGCGCCGATCAGCAGCAGCGGGCGCAGTAGTGGATAAAAGCGCAGCATCAGCACGCGTCTCAGCGGTACCGGCGCCCACCAGGCGCCATACAGCACGCAGCCAAAAGCCAGCATCAGGGAGATAAAGTGCCCAAAGCGCAGGGTAATATAGAGCCCGGTCAGCATCGCTTACTTCACGCTAAAGGTATATTGCCCTTTGGTTTTATGACCATCCACCGAGACCACATGCCATGCCACGGTGTACTCTCCCGGCGGCAAGGCTTCCGCCAAAGGTAACGTGACCTCGGCGGGATTATCGGCGCTGCGGGTCAGTTTTCCGGTAGCCACCGCATGCTGCTGCGGACCGGTGACGGTCACGCCGCTGAATGCGGGTTCAATACCTTCGGAAAAACTGAGCGTCAGCGTCTGTGGGGAAGCTGAAAGCTGCGCCCCGGCGGTCGGGATCTGCTGCTGCAGGTGAGCGTGGGCGAAGGCGCCCGCCGCGGTTAACATCCCGGCAAGCGCAACGGAGAGACGCAACGCGCGTCCAGCAAGAAGTCGCATATTCGTCATTCCCTTTTGTTATGTCTGTAGCACAGAGAATAACCCTGTATAATGCCAGAGTCGAGCCAGGCATCTGGCCCTGACCGGATTTATAAGCAGAGTGGAGTGGATGATGGAAAGAAATCTGGCCAAAATTTCGCAAGATGAGATGGATAAAGTCAATGTCGATCTCGCCGCCGCCGGCGTTGCTTTTAAGGAACGGTACAATATGCCGGTGGTCGCTGATTTAGTCGAGCGTGAACAGCCTGCACATCTGCGCGACTGGTTCCGTGAACGACTGATCTCCCATCGGCTGGCCTCCGTCTCCCTTTCGCGACTACCGTGGGAGCCGAAACAGAAATAATGCGCGCTCGCCTCCTCCCCGTCGGTTGGCAAGCCCGGCCAATTCCATTACGCTTATTGTTTTGCTCTGGAGCGAGCCATGCTGCGCGTCATTGATACCGAAACCTGCGGCCTGCAGGGGGGCATCGTTGAAATCGCCTCGGTCGATATAGTCGACGGGCAAATTACCAATCCCATGAGCCATCTGGTGCGTCCCGATCGGCCCATCAGCCCGCAGGCGATGGCTATCCACCGGATCACGGAAGAGATGGTCGCCGATAAGCCGTGGATTGAGGAGATTATTCCGCACTATCATGGCAGCCCGTGGTACGTCGCGCATAACGCCAGCTTCGATCGCCGGGTGTTGCCGGAGATGCACGGCGAGTGGATCTGTACGATGAAGCTGGCCCGACGCCTGTGGCCGGGAATCAAATACAGCAATATGGGGTTATATAAGTCACGTAAGCTGAACGTGACTACGCCGCCGGGACTGCATCACCACCGGGCGCTGTATGACTGCTATATCACCGCCGCGCTGCTGCTGGATATCATCAATGTTTCCGGCTGGACCCCTGACCAAATGGCCGATATCACCGGTCGGCCGGCGCTGCTGACTACTTTTACCTTCGGCAAATACCGGGGTAAGGCCGTCGCCGAGATTGCTGAAAACGATCCAGGCTATCTGCGCTGGTTATTCAACAATCTCGACCGCATGAGCCCCGAACTGCGCCTGACGCTCAGGCATTACCTCGGGGAATAGCGCCTACACTGCCGCTTTTCCCGGCAGTGTCCCCTGCGCCAGGGCGATGAAAAAGGCGTACTCCAGCGCCACCCCTTCATAGCTTTTAAAGCGCCCGGATTTTCCGCCGTGTCCGGAATCCATATCGGTGCAGAGCAGCAGCAGGTTATCGTCGGTTTTCAGTTCCCGCAGTTTCGCCACCCATTTAGCCGGCTCCCAGTATTGCACCTGGGAATCATGCAGACCGGTAGTCACCAGCATGTGGGGATACGCCTGCGCCCTCACGCCGTCATAGGGACTGTAGCTTTTCATATAGTGATAATAGGTTTCATCCTGCGGATTTCCCCACTCTTCAAATTCACCGGTGGTCAGCGGAATAGTTTCATCCAGCATGGTGGTCACCACATCGACGAACGGCACCTGGGCTATCACGCCATGGAACAGCTCTGGCCGTTCATTCACGGCCACGCCCATCAGCATTCCGCCGGCGCTGCCCCCCATGCCGTAGCAGAGCCGCGGATCGCCGTACCCCTGGGCAAGCAGCGCGTCACAGACGTCCAGATAGTCGTTGAAGGTATTTTTCTTACACAGGAATTTACCGTCTTCATACCATTGCTGACCCAGCTCGCCGCCGCCGCGGACGTGGGCGATGGCGTAGACAAAGCCGCGGTTGAGCAGGCTCAGCCGGCTGGCGCTGAAATCGGCATCGATACTCTCGCCATATGAGCCATAGCCATAGACCAGCAGCGGGTTGCTCCCTTGGCGAAAATGTTCGCGATGGTAGACCAGAGAGACCGGGACTTCGACGCCATCGCGGGCGGTCACCCACAGGTGTTCGCTCTGGTAGCAACTCGTATCCAGCCCCTTTACCTCCTGCTGTTTGATCACTCTTCGTTCGCCGGTATCCATATCCAGTTCAAACAGCGTATCCGGCGTAGTCATGGAGGAATAGCCGTAGCGCAGTCGCGACGTTTCGGGCTCCGGATTATAGGCAAGCCAGGTGACATAGGCCGGATCGTCAAAAGCGATCCCCACCACCTCCCGGGTCTTGCGGTTAATTTGCCGCAGACTGGTCAGGCCACGCTGACGCTCTTCCACAACCAGCCAGTCGGTAAACAGGGTAAATCCTTCGAGCATCACGTCGTGACGCGGCGGGATCAGCGTGGTCCACTGTTCTTCATCACGCAGCACGGTACGGTAGAGGCCGAAATTCTTCCCCTCCCGGTTGGAACGAAGATAGAAAGCGTGCTGATAGTGATCAAGACTGTATTCATGATCTTTACGCCGTGGCAGAAAGCAGACCGGCTCGGCGTCTGGCAGTTCGGCGTTGAGCAGCAGCACTTCGCTGGTGGTGGCGCTGGAGAGATAAATTACCACGAACTGCTGGGAGGTGGTTTTATGCACGCTGACGTAGAAGGTCTCATCTTTTTCCTCGTAGACCAGCGCGTCGCTCTGCGCCGGTGTCCCGACGGTGTGGCGCCAGACCTGATAAGGGAGCAGCGTGGTGGGATGTTTACGCACATACCAAACAAAGCGTGAATCGTTGCTCCAGGCAAAGCCGGAGGTGACATTTTCGAGGATTTCCGGGTACCACTCGCCGTTGCTGAGGTCGCAAAAGCGCAGGCCGTACTGGCGGCGGGAAAGGTAATCTTCCGCCACCGCCATTAGCTGGTTGTTGGGCGCAATGCCCAGTCCGCCCAGGGTGTAGAACTCGCTCTTCGCCGCCCGCTGGTTGGCATCGAGCAGGATCTCCCACTCATCCCACTCTTCTTTCAGCACCGACTGCCGCTGGTAGATAGCGTATTCGCAGCCCGGCTCATACACCTGACGGTAGCGAAAGCCGTTTTTACTGTAGGGGGCAGAGACTTCCCGCTGCGGAATGCGGTCGATAATCTCCTTCAGCAGACGCTCCTGCAGGCTGAGCTGCGAATCCATCACTTGCTTGCCGTAAGCGTTCTCCGCGTGCAGATACTCCAGCACGTCAGGTCGCGCGCGCTCATCGTCGCGCAGCCAGTAATAATTATCGATGCGTGTATCGCCATGCAAGGTCATGGCGTGAGGGATCCGTTTAGCTTTAGGTGGCATGTTATTCTTCTGCTGCTTTATCGTGACACAAGAGCATTCAGGCCGCAGGGTGGCGCCTGAATGATGACGTGTCTATAAGGGTGGCAAAAGACGCGAGCGATGCAAGCGAAACGTGATGATTTAGACGCTTAGCGCTTGTTTTTGTGACTGGATATCCTGTTCTATATCGGCCCGGACATCTTTCGGCAGCGCCAGGGCGTCTCCCAGCGCATTAAGGTAGCTACGCTCCATAAAATGGTCGATATCAATCACCGCGCAGCTGACGTAGTAGATCTCCAGCGCCTCCTGCGGGTCGATGATGCCCTCGGCGAGACGCTGCGGATCCAGCGGCTGGGCCAGCGCCTGGTCAATTAGCACCCGGGCCTGAACGTCAATATTGGCCGCCCGCAGCTGAGTTTCAATATTCGCCCGCTCGTGGTCATCAATATGACCGTCGCTTTTCGCGGCAAATACCAGGGGCGTGATCAGCCGCACGCTGCGCGGATCGACATCCGTCGGCGCCGCTGCCGTCTCAGGCGCCTGGGCGGACGTATTCTGCGCGCGCATTTTCTGCTGATACTTGTTCCATAACACCGTGCCCGCCACCGCCCCGCCGCCTGCCAGCAGCGCGCTAGTGCCATATTTCGCCAACAATTTGCGTGACGATTTGCTGGCCACCAGCAATCCGGCCAGCCCACCGATGGCGCCGGGCAGCAGGCCGCTCCCTTTTGACGACTCGCCGGACGGTGACGCACCCTGCTGCCCGAGCAGCGACTGCAGTTGATGTAGCCAGTTAGCCATGGTTTTCCTCTCAGGTGACAAACACTGTTATCAGCCTAAACGACGCGATGTCAGGAAATGTTAGATATGGCTAAAGATGCGCAAAGGTACGTGCGACGGCAGCATCGGGGCCGACCGACCAGTGACTGACCGCCAGCGTTCAGGCTGCCTTGGCTTTGCGCGCTTTGGCCGCCGGCACGGCGTCATCACCCGCCGGAGAAGTCTCGGCGGTAGCCGACGGCGCGGAGGCGTCCTGTGCGGGCGTCTCTTGCTCCGGCAGTCGGCCAACTCGCAGGATATGCTGCAGCGCTTCTTTACGCTCAGCCAGCCACATCGCCATGGTA
Source organism: Klebsiella pneumoniae (assembly GCF_000742135.1). Classification (GTDB taxonomy): domain Bacteria; phylum Pseudomonadota; class Gammaproteobacteria; order Enterobacterales; family Enterobacteriaceae; genus Klebsiella; species Klebsiella pneumoniae. The sequence goes on from NZ_KN046818.1 coordinate 2,937,362, forward strand.
TCGCGCTGGACGTCATCCATCTCCAGCGGGGATGCCACCAGCCAGTCATTCAGCACCTCTGCCAGATCGAGCATTTTGTCGTAAGCGTCGGCCTCTTTTTTGCTGGCAAAAGACATTTTTTCCTCACCTTCGCGGATCACCACATATTTAATTTCAACCGCCATACTGCAGCCTCTCAACACTGTATTTTTATACAGTATAGCAAATTTCCCTCCCGGACTCAACTCACGCGCGTTACGCGCGTAAAGACATACGCAAACGTTTTCGTTTATAATCGCTGCCATCTTTTTTTACTGCGGATGAGAGTTATGACTGTATTAGGCACCGCGCTGCGCCCGGCAGCCACCAAAGTTTTGCTGTTAGGTTCCGGCGAGTTGGGTAAAGAAGTCGCTATTGAATGTCAGCGTCTGGGCATTGAAACCATCGCCGTAGACCGCTACCCCGATGCCCCGGCGATGCAGGTCGCCCACCGCGCCCACGTCATCAATATGCTGCACGGCGAGAGCCTGCGCGCCCTGATTGAACAGGAAAAACCCGATTACATCGTGCCGGAGATCGAAGCTATCGCTACCGACACCCTGGTCGAACTGGAACAGGCCGGGCAGAAAGTGGTCCCCACGGCGCGGGCGGCAAAGCTCACCATGAACCGCGAAGGCATTCGCCGCCTGGCGGCGGAAGAGCTGCAGCTTCCCACCTCGCGCTATCGTTTTGCCGACAGCGAAGAAGGCTTCCGCGCGGCGGTTACCGAGATCGGTTTGCCATGCATCGTTAAACCGGTGATGAGCTCCTCCGGCAAAGGCCAGAGCTTTATCCGCTCGGCTGACCAGCTCAGCGAAGCCTGGCGCTATGCGCAGCAGGGCGGCCGCGCTGGCGCCGGACGGGTGATCGTCGAGGGGGTGGTGAACTTCGATTTCGAAATCACCCTGCTCACCGTCAGCGCCGTCGACGGCGTGCATTTCTGCGCTCCGGTTGGCCATCGCCAGGAAGACGGCGATTACCGTGAGTCCTGGCAGCCGCAGCAGATGAGCGACCTGGCCCTCGAGCGTGCCCAGACCATCGCCCGCAAGGTGGTGCTGGCGCTGGGAGGTTATGGTCTGTTTGGCGTGGAGCTGTTCGTATGCGGCGACGAGGTGATCTTCAGCGAAGTCTCCCCGCGACCACACGACACCGGGATGGTGACGCTTATCTCCCAGGATCTCTCGGAATTCGCCCTGCACGTTCGCGCCTTCCTCGGGCTACCCGTCGGCGCTATCCGCCAGTATGGCCCGGCCGCCTCCGCGGTGATCCTTCCGCAGTTGTCCAGCCAGAACGTCAGCTTTGGCCAGCTGCAGTCGGCCGTCGGGGCTGGCCTGCAGCTGCGTCTGTTCGGCAAGCCGGAGATTGACGGTACCCGCCGCCTGGGGGTAACCCTCGCCGTCGCCGATTCGGTTGAGGAGGCCGTGGCGCGCGCTAAAGCCGCCGCCGCGGCGGTCATCGTCGAAGGGTAAAGACAAAAAACCCGGTCGCGTTGCCGCAGACCGGGTTGTTGACCTGGAGGCGTGGTTTATTTCGCGCCTTCCACCGCTTCTCGCGCGAGGGTGGTGATGCGATCGTAGTCGCCGGCTTCGAGGGCGTCGGCTGGCACCAGCCAGGAACCGCCGATGCACAGTACGCTGTTCAGCGCCAGGTAGTCACGGTAGTTGGCCGGAGAGATACCGCCGGTCGGGCAGAAACGAATGTGGCCGAACGGACCCGCAATCGCCTGCAGGGCTTTCACGCCGCCGTTAGCTTCCGCCGGGAAGAATTTAAACTCTTTCAGGCCATACTGCATACCCAGCATCAGCTCAGATACCGTGCTGATCCCCGGGATCAGCGGGATGGTGCCGTCTTCGGTCGCCGCTTTCAGCAGGGATTCGGTAAGACCCGGGCTGATAGCGAACTGCGCGCCGGCTTCCGTTACCGCTTTCAACTGCTCAACGTTGGTAACCGTGCCCGCGCCGACAATCGCGTCCGGAACTTCTTTGGCAATCGCGCGGATCGCCTCCAGGGCGCACTCGGTGCGCAGAGTCACTTCCAGCACGCGAACGCCGCCCGCCACCAGCGCTTTCGCCATCGGTACCGCGTGTTCCAGCTTTTTCACTACGATAACCGGGACAACCGGACCGGAGGTGAGGATTGCTTCTGCTGTTGTTTTCCAGTTTTTCATCAGGATTTTCTCTCGCCAGATCTAGAAATTAAATCGTCTTAAAAAGTGATGCAGGTTGCGCCCTGCTCCGCGCCAGAGAGCTTCTCACGCAGCGCCCCAAACATCTCCCGACCGGTTCCCACGCGCGACGCGCTGAGGTCAGGGATATGCGGCTGACGCGCCGCCAGTTCGGCCTCATCCACCAGCAGCGTCAGTTCCCCCGTCTGTCCGTTCACGCGAATAAGATCGCCATCGCGCACTTTCGCCAGCAAGCCGCCATCATACGCTTCAGGCGTGACGTGAATGGCTGACGGGACTTTACCGGAGGCGCCAGAGAGTCGGCCATCGGTCACCAGCGCTATTTTGAAACGGCGGTCCAATAATACACCAAGTGGCGGCATAAGTTTATGTAATTCTGGCATCCCGTTCGCTTTTGGCCCCTGATGACGGACCACCACCACGCAGTCTTTGTCCAGCAGCCCCGCTTCAAAGGCCGGCAACACGTCGTGCTGGCTCTCGAATACCACCGCCGGCGCTTCAATCACCTGGTTCTCCACCGGGACCGCCGAAGTTTTCATTACCGCGCGTCCCAGGTTGCCGCTCAGCACCTTGGTGCCGCCGTGGCGGGAGAATGGTTTTTCAAAGGTCGCGATGACCTGGTCGTCCAATGGCGCTGTCGCCCCTTCGCGCCAGTCCAGCTCGCCGTTATTCAGCCATGGCTCCAGGGTGTAGCGCGACAGGCCAAAGCCGGCCACGGTGTGAACATCCTCATGCAGCAGGCCGCCTTTCAGCAGCTCGCGCACCAGTACCGGAACGCCGCCTGCCGCCTGGAAGTGGTTGATATCCGCCGGGCCGTTGGGATAGAGGCGCGCCAGCAGCGGCACCACGTCTGACAGGTCGGAGAAATCGTCCCAGTTAATGATAATTCCCGCCGCGCGGGCCATCGCCACCAGGTGCATAGTGTGGTTGGTGGAGCCACCGGTCGCCAGCAGCGCCACGATGCCGTTGACCACCACTTTTTCGTCAAACATTTTGCCCAGCGGCATCCACTCATTGCCGTTGCCGGTCATGCGGGTGACCTGGCGCGCGGCGGCGGCGGTCAGCGCTTCCCGCAGCGGAGCATCCGGATGGACAAAGGACGAGCCCGGCAGCTGCATGCCCATAAATTCGACCACCATCTGGTTGGTGTTCGCCGTTCCGTAGAAAGTACAGGTCCCCGGCGCGTGATAAGAGGCGGCTTCGGACTCCAGGAGCGCCATACGGTCAACTTTCCCTTCTGCATACAGCTGGCGAATGCGAACCTTCTCTTTATTCGGCAGGCCGCTGGCCATCGGACCGGAGGGAATAAAGACCGACGGCAGATGGCCAAATGAGAGCGCCGCCATGGTCAGACCGGGAACAATTTTATCGCAGACCCCGAGATACAGGGCCCCGTCGAACATGTTATGCGACAGGCCGATGGCGGCGGACATAGCGATCACCTCGCGGCTCAGGAGTGAAAGCTCCATCCCGTCCTGCCCCTGCGTTACGCCGTCGCACATCGCCGGCACGCCGCCGGCGACCTGGCCGACCGCATTGGCGCTGTGTAGCGCTTTGCGGATGATCTCCGGGTAGTGTTCATAGGGCTGGTGAGCGGACAACATGTCGTTGTAGGAGGTGATGATGGCAATGTTGTTGCGCAACATGCTCTTCAGGGAGGCTTTGTCGTCAGCCTGGCAGGCCGCGAATCCGTGAGCCAGATTGCCGCAGGCCAGTTGCGCACGATGCACGGTGTCGGTTTTGGCCTGGTTAATCCTTGCGAGGTAAGCCGCGCGGGTGTCACGCGACCGTTCGATAATGCGATTTGTTACCCGTAACATTGTCGAATTCATAAAGGCTCCTCAAATTTTTATCTGTCCGGCCGCTGCGTGATGACGTGTTGACGTGGTAAAGGCCACAAACACCAGCGCTCAGGGGCAAAATATCTGCAGGCAGTGTAATAAAAAAAGCCCCGTGGGTGAATCCTCACGGGGCTTAAAAGATTAAAAAGCGTGCGACTTTCTGCGTCAGATCATGTTACCGGTAAAATAACCCTGACGGATTAGCCTCCAGCCTTACTCGAACTCGTTCCATGAACGACCGTCGCGAGTGATCATGGCCACCGACGCAACCGGTCCCCAGGTCCCGGCCTGATACGGTTTCGGCGCATCGCGGTCGGCTGCCCAGGCTTCGGTAATGGAGTCAACCCATTTCCACGCCTCTTCTACTTCGTCGCGGCGAACGAACAGCGCCTGGATGCCACGCATGGTCTCCAGCAGCAGACGTTCATAGGCATCGGCCAGGTGCGTCTGGTTAAAGGTCTCGGAGTAGCTCAGATCCAGTTTAGTGATCTGCAGGTTATGTTTATGATCGAGGCCCGGCACTTTGTTCAGTACCTGGATATCTACCCCTTCGTCCGGCTGCAGGCGAATGGTCAGCTTGTTCTGCGGCAGCTCCTGCCAGGTCTCTTTAAACAGATTCAGTTCCGGGGTTTTGAAGTAAACCACTACCTCTGAGCATTTGGTCGGCAGACGTTTGCCGGTGCGCAGATAGAACGGTACGCCAGCCCAGCGCCAGTTATCGATATCGACGCGGATCGCCACGAAGGTTTCGGTGTTGCTGGTCTTGTTGGCCCCCTCCTCTTCAAGATAGCCAGGCACTTTTTTGCCCTGGGCAAAGCCGGCGGTATACTGGCCGCGAACGGTTTTCTCGCGCACGTTGGAGCGGTCAATACGGCGCAGGGATTTCAGCACCTTGACCTTTTCATCACGGATGCTGTCGGCGCTGAGATCGGACGGCGGCGACATGGCAATCATGCACAGGATCTGCAGCAGGTGGTTCTGGATCATGTCGCGCATCTGCCCGGCCTGGTCGAAGTAACCCCAGCGCCCTTCAATACCCACCTCTTCCGCGACGGTGATTTCGACGTGATCGATGGTGCGGCAGTCCCAGTTATTGACGAACAGGGAGTTGGCGAAGCGCAGCGCCAGCAGGTTGAGGACCGTCTCTTTACCGAGATAGTGGTCGATACGGTAGACCTGACACTCTTCAAAAAACTCGCCGACCTGGTCGTTGATTTCACGGGAGGTTTCCAGCGAGGTGCCGAGCGGTTTTTCCATGACCACGCGCGCAGGCTTGGCATTAAGCTTCGCTTCGCCCAGCCCTTTACAGATCGCGCCAAAGGTGCTCGGCGGCATAGCGAAATAGTTGATGGTGACACGGTTCTTTTGATCCAGCATCTCACCCAGGCGGGTGAAGCCGCTGGTGTCATTGACGTCAAGATTACAGAACTCCAGGCGTCCGCTCAGGGTATCCCACAAACCTTCATCAATTTTTTCCTTCATGAAGGTTTCCAGCGCTTCGCGCACGACTTTGGTATAAGCCGCTTTATCCCAGTCGGCACGGCCGACGCCAATGATTCTGGTGTCAGCGTGGATCTGGCCCGCCTTTTCAAGCTGATACAGGGAAGGCAACAATTTACGCCGCGCCAGGTCGCCCTTCGCGCCGAAAATGACCAGGTCGCATGCCTGGGCCGTTTGCGTTACCGCCATGTCATTCTCCTCAGTTGATAGTCTGGTGCTTTTGCCAGGCTATATTTGTAATTTTCTTACACTGCACTGTACTGTGTTTACGTATTTCCCGAAAGCCTTCCCCTTCGTTTGCGGCGGTAAAACCGCACAGGGTGAAAACATTCGGCGATGATTTGGGCATTCGGCCGTTATTGTTCGTTGTTTGTACCTGGTTCAGGTCAGTAAAATACGACCCTGATCATGTAATGAAAAAAAACAACATCATTTCACGTCATTCCTCACCGCTTGCGCTTGCGGAGGGGTATATTCTTGCTAAAACGCCCAATGATTTCACCCATTAATGAAATCGTTTCCATTGATGAGCGCCCTGTTACTAATGAACATGCTGGAAAAAATCCAGTCCCGACTGGAACACCTTAGCAAATCTGAACGCAAAGTGGCGGAAGTGATCCTCGCCACCCCCGAGCAGGCCATTCATTCGAGCATCGCCGCCCTCGCCCTTGAGGCCGGGGTTAGCGAACCGACCGTCAATCGCTTCTGCCGTAGTCTCGAAACCCGCGGATTCCCTGACTTCAAACTGCATCTGGCCCAGAGCCTTGCGCACGGCACGCTCTATGTTAACCGGAATGTCGATGAAGACGACAGCGTTGAGTCATACACGGGAAAAATATTCGAATCGGCCATGGCGAGTTTAGATCAGGTGCACCATTCTCTCGACATGTCGGCGGTAAATCGCGCGGTGGATCTGCTGACTCAGGCCAAAAAAATCGCCTTTTTCGGCCTCGGCTCCTCAGCGGCGGTCGCTCACGACGCGATGAACAAATTTTTCCGCTTTAACGTGCCGGTCATCTATTCCGACGACATTGTCCTGCAACGGATGAGCTGTATGAATTGCGATGACGATGATGTGGTGGTGATTATCTCGCATACCGGAAGAACCAAGAGCCTGGTGGAGCTGGCGCAGCTGGCTCGTGAAAACGATGCCATGGTGATCGCTCTCACCTCCGCCGGGACGCCGCTAGCCAGGGAAGCCACGCTCGCCATTACCCTTGATGTGCCGGAAGATACCGACATCTATATGCCGATGGTCTCCCGTTTGGCCCAGTTGACCGTCATTGACGTGTTGGCGACTGGCTTTACCTTGCGTCGGGGGGCAAAATTCAGAGATAACTTGAAGAGGGTCAAGGAAGCGCTGAAGGAATCGCGTTTTGATAAAGAACCATTCGTACCCAGTGATAATCAATAAAAGTTGATAACAAGCAGTACCCCATTACACCTTCGATAACGATCCGGCTGTGCGACGTTGCAGGCTGGCGCTACCGAATCCATGTTCACGCAACACCAAAGTTGTATCAGTCAACGGAGTATTACATGTCCAGAAGGCTTCGCAGAACCAAAATCGTTACTACCTTAGGCCCGGCAACTGACCGCGATAACAACCTGGAAAAGGTTATCGCCGCGGGCGCAAACGTAGTACGTATGAACTTCTCTCACGGCACCCCGGAAGATCATCAGCTCCGTGCCGACAAAGTGCGTGAGATTGCGGCAAAACTGGGCCGTCATGTGGCCATCCTCGGCGACCTCCAGGGACCAAAAATTCGCGTATCGACCTTCAAAGAAGGCAAAATTTTCCTCAACGTCGGCGATAAATTCCTGCTCGACGCAAACCTTGGCAAAGGCGAAGGCGACAAAGAGAAAGTCGGGATCGACTATAAAGGCCTGCCGGCGGACGTCGTGCCGGGCGATATCTTATTGCTCGACGATGGTCGCGTGCAGCTGAAAGTCCTCGAAGTTCAGGGGATGAAAGTTTTCACTGAAGTGACCGTCGGCGGCCCGTTGTCCAACAACAAAGGGATCAACAAGCTGGGCGGCGGCCTGTCTGCCGAAGCGCTGACCGACAAAGATAAAGCTGATATCGTCACCGCCGCTAAAATCGGCGTCGACTACCTGGCCGTCTCTTTCCCGCGCTGCGGCGAAGACCTGAACTACGCCCGTCGCCTGGCGCGCGATGCCGGCTGCGATGCGAAAATCGTCGCCAAAGTTGAGCGTGCCGAAGCGGTTTGCGATCAGGATGCGATGGACGACGTGATCCTCGCCTCCGATGTGGTAATGGTTGCCCGTGGCGACCTCGGCGTCGAGATCGGCGATCCTGAGCTGGTGGGCATCCAGAAAGCGCTGATCCGTCGTGCCCGTCAGCTGAACCGTTCCGTCATTACCGCCACCCAGATGATGGAGTCGATGATCACCAACCCGATGCCGACTCGCGCGGAAGTGATGGACGTGGCCAACGCCGTGCTGGATGGTACCGATGCGGTGATGCTCTCCGCGGAGACCGCTGCCGGTCAGTATCCTTCGGAAACCGTGGCCGCGATGGCGCGCGTGTGTCTGGGCGCGGAAAAAATCCCTAGCCTCAACGTCTCCAAACACCGTCTGGACGTCCAGTTCGACAACGTGGAAGAAGCGATTGCCATGTCGGCGATGTATGCCGCCAACCACCTGAAAGGCATTACCGCCATCATCACCATGACCGAATCGGGCCGTACCGCGCTGATGACTTCGCGCATTAGCTCCGGTCTGCCGATTTTCGCCCTCTCCCGCCACGAGCGCACCCTGAACCTGACCGCCCTCTACCGCGGGGTGACGCCGGTGTTCTTCGACAGCCAGAATGACGGGGTGGCCGCCGCGCACGACGCCGTCAATCTGCTGCGGGACAAAGGCTATCTGGTCTCCGGCGACCTCGTGGTCGTGACCCAGGGTGACGTGATGAGCACCATCGGCAGCACCAACACCACCCGTATCCTCACCGTCGAGTAAGCACGGTAGAGATAAAAAAGCCTCCTGACGGAGGCTTTTTTTATTTCTTTTTCGGGAACAGCTCTTTGCGTTTATAGGGCTCGATTTCACCCGGCTTGCGCGTTTTCAGCAGCTTCAGGATCCAGGTATACTGCTCGGTGTGCGGCTTAACAAACACTTCCACTTCTTCGTTCATCCGCCGGGCGATGGTCGTATCGTCAGCGTCCAGCAGATCGTCCATCGGCGGGCGCACCAGCACCGTCAGGCGGTGCGTCTTGCTATCGTAGACCGGGAACAGCGGTACGACGCGGGCGCGGCACACTTTCATTAAGCGGCCAATCGCCGGCAGCGTGGCCTTGTAGGTAGCAAAGAAATCCACAAACTCGCTGTGTTCGGCGCCGTGATCCTGATCGGGCAGATAGTAGCCCCAGTAGCCCTGACGCACCGACTGAATAAACGGTTTGATCCCATCGTTGCGCGCGTGCATACGCCCGCCAAAACGACGACGCACGGTATTCCACACGTAATCGAACACCGGGTTACCCTGGTTATGGAACATCGCCGCCATCTTCTGCCCGCCGGAGGCCATCAGCATCGCCGGGATATCCACACCCCATGCATGCGGAACGAGAAAAATCACCTTCTCATTATTGCGCTGCATCTCGTCGATGATCGCTTTCCCCTGCCAGTCAACGCGGGCAAGGATTTTCTGCGGATCGCGCAGGCCCAGCTCGGCCATCATCACCATCGCCTGCGGCGCCGAGGCATACATGGCGTCGATGATCGCTTCCCGCTCGTACTCGCTTTTTTCCGGGAAGCAGTACAGCAAATTAATCTGCGCCCGGCGGCGCGAGCTTTTCGCCAGACGCCCTACCAGACGACCGAGTTTGCCGAGGAGCGGATCGCGAAAGGATGGCGGCGTCAGCGCAATACCGGCGAAGGCAAAGACCCCCAGCCAGGCGCCCCAGTAGCGCGGCAGTAAAAAGGATTTTTCAAACTTAGGGATAAACTCAATATTATTTTTTTTCGTTTCCATGCCCAATCCGCAGATCGACTGCTTAATCAAGATAATGGGATAGTGTAGCGAGACGTCGGGTATCCTACAAAAGAAAAAGCCGGCGCCCTGGGGCACCGGCTTTCCACTGACCGGTGGTTAGTCAAACCGCAGCTGCGGAACGACCTCTTTGACCTGCGCCAGATAGTCGGTCCGGTCGGAACCGCTCAGCCCTTCGGTACGCGGCAGCTTAGCCGTCAGCGGGTTGACCGCCTGCTGGTTGATCCACACTTCGTAGTGCAGGTGTGGCCCGGTAGAGCGTCCGGTATTCCCCGACAGCGCAATGCGATCCCCGCGCTTCACTTTCTGCCCCGGCTTCACTAACAGCTTACGCAGGTGCATGTAGCGAGTGGTATAGGTGCGGCCGTGGCGGATCGCGACGTAATACCCGGCAGCGCCGCTGCGTTTGGCCACGACTACTTCACCATCGCCCACCGCCAGCACTGGCGTTCCCTGCGGCATCGCGAAATCGACGCCACGGTGCGGCGCGACGCGGCCGGTGACCGGGTTCAGACGACGCGGATTAAAGTTAGAGGAGACGCGGAACTGACGCGCCGTTGGGAAGCGCATAAAGCCCTTCGCCAGACCCGTCCCGTTGCGGTCGTAGAATTTGCCGTCTTCGGCGCGGATGGCATAGTAATCCTTACCGTCAGAGCGAAGACGCACGCCGAGTAACTGGCTTTGCTCACGTTTGCCGTCGAGCATTTCGCGCGACATCAATACCGAGAATTCGTCGCCTTTCTTCAGCTTACGGAAATCCATCTGCCACTGCATGGCCTTGATCACCGCGCTGATTTCCGTGCTGGTCAGCCCGGCATCACGCGCGCTGGAGACAAAGCTGGCGCCGACGGTGCCCTTCAGCACGCTGTTGACCCAATCGCCTTTCTGCAGCTCGCTGCTCATTTTAAAACCGTTATCCACACGGGTATAGGTGCGGGTCTCGCGGCGGGACATCTCCCAGGTCAGGCTCTGCAGATCGCCGTCGGCGGTCAGGGTCCAGGAGAGCTGCTGGCCAATCTTCAGGTTGCGCAGCTCTTTATCGGCGGAGGAAAGCTGGGCGATATCGCCCATATCGATACCGTACTGGTTCAGAATACTGCTGAGCGTATCGCCGGTCGACACCACGTATTCGTGCCCGCCGGCATCGCTATCGGCTTTTTCGTCGAGCTCATCCTGAGGAATGGCTTCTTCTTCCTGCGGGGCCTGGTCGATCGGCTCGGAGGCTTCCGGCAGCAGGGAACGGATCTCGCTTTTTTCCAGTTCAATGGTTCTGACGATGGGGGCGGATTCCGGGTGGTAAATGTAGGGTCGCCAGACGGCGACCGCTAAGGTAAGAACGCTAAGCGACCCCAGCATGACGCGATGAGGTCGTGGCAGATTGTTGAATGCCTGAGTGACAGCGCGGGCTATCTGTTGCACGTATTCACTTCCTCGTTAATCTCCTTTCAGGCAGCTCGAATACTGATTCGCCAGTTGGGTGAGGAATTGCGGGTAACTCGTTTTACCCAGCGTAATTCCTGTCCCCAGTGGATCCAGGGTCCCCATGCGCACAGACGTGCCCCGGGCAACAGCTTCGATAACCGCTGGCCTGAACTGTGGCTCAGCAAAAACGCAAGTGGCTTTCTGCTCAACCAGTTGTGTTCTGATTTCGTGTAAACGCTGCGCACCGGGCTGTATTTCAGGGTTGACGGTAAAGTGCCCCAGCGAGGTCAAACCGTAGTGTTTTTCAAAGTAACCGTAGGCGTCATGAAAAACGAAATAGCCCTTCCCTTTCAGCGGTGCCAGCTCATTGCTCACCTGCTTGTCGGTCGCCGCCAGCGCGGTCTCGAACTGCTGCAGGTTGCTGTCGAGTTTGGCTCGACTCTGCGGCATAAGTTCCAATAATTTATCGTGGATTGCAAACGCCGAAAGCCGCGCTATCTCTGGGGATAACCACAGATGCATATTGTAAATACCGTGATGGTGATCGCCGTCACCTTTTTCTGCTGCGCCATGGCCATGACCATGGTGATCGTCATCGTCGTCCGCCCCGGTGATGAGCAGCGGTTTGACCCCATCCAGCTCGGCAATCGTCACCTTTTTATTCGCCGCAATGCTTTGCGTCGACTTATCCATAAAGGCTTCCATTTCCGGACCAATCCACACCACTAAGTCTGCGTTCTGTAAGCGTTTTACATCAGAAGGACGGAGGGAATAATCATGCTCGGAGGCGCCATCGGGCAGCAGCACCTGGGTCTCGGTCACCCCATCGGCGATGGCCGCCGCAATAAAGCCCAGCGGTTTCATAGAAGTCACCACGGCGGCGCTGGCCAGCGGTACCTGCGCGAACAAAAAAACAGCGCCAAGTCCAGCGCAAAGAAGCGTATTTTTATGTAACATAATGCGTCTAGTCATCGAAATAAGTGAGTGTGATGTGATATTATAACATTCACTAGCTTGTGCAACCCCTAAATTACTATGACAAACCTTGTAACGCTGGAAAATGTCTCGGTGGCCTTTGGCCAACGCCGCGTGTTGTCTGACATCTCGCTGGCTCTCACGCCAGGCAAAATCTTAACCCTGCTGGGCCCCAACGGCGCCGGCAAATCGACCCTTGTGCGGGTGGTTCTCGGGCTGGTAGCACCGACAGAGGGTGTTATCAAGCGTGACGCACGCCTGCGCATCGGCTATGTGCCGCAGAAACTGCATCTGGACGCCACGCTGCCGCTGACCGTTAGCCGCTTCCTGCGTTTGCGCCCGGGCACCCGTAAAGACGACATCCTGCCGGCGCTGAAGCGCGTGCAGGCGGGGCATCTGATCGATGCGCCGATGCAAAAGCTCTCCGGCGGCGAAACGCAGCGCGTACTGCTGGCCCGCGCCCTGCTCAACCGTCCGCAGCTGCTGGTGCTGGATGAACCGACCCAGGGTGTTGACGTCAACGGCCAGGTGGCGCTCTACGATCTTATCAACCAGCTGCGCCATGAACTGGACTGCGCGGTGCTAATGGTATCCCACGATCTGCATCTGGTGATGGCCAAAACCGACGAAGTTTTGTGCCTGAACCAGCATATCTGCTGCTCTGGCGCACCGGAGGTGGTCTCCATGCACCCGGAGTTTATCTCCATGTTCGGCCCGCGCGGCGCGGAACAGCTGGGGATATACCGCCACCACCATAATCACCGCCACGACCTTCAGGGGCGAATTGTACTGCGTCGGGGAAACAGCCGCTAATGATTGAACTTCTGTTACCTGGCTGGCTTGCCGGGATGATGCTGGCCTGCGCCGCTGGTCCGCTGGGCTCCTTTGTGGTCTGGCGCCGCATGTCTTATTTCGGCGACACGCTGGCGCATGCGTCTCTGCTCGGCGTCGCTTTCGGTTTATTGCTTAACGTCAATCCGTTCTATGCGGTGATCGCCGTGACCCTGCTGCTGGCTGGCGGGCTGGTGTGGCTGGAAAAACGACCGCATCTGGCGATCGATACCCTGCTGGGCATCATGGCGCACAGCGCGCTGTCCCTGGGGCTGGTGGTGGTCAGTCTGATGTCTAACGTCCGCGTCGATCTGATGGCGTATCTGTTCGGCGATCTGCTGGCGGTTACGCCGCAGGACCTGATCGCCATTGCCACTGGCGTGGTGATTGTGATTGGCATTCTGCTCTGGCAGTGGCGGAATCTGCTGGCGATGACCATCAGTCCGGACCTGGCGTTTGTCGACGGCGTGAAGCTGCAGCGGGTCAAGCTGCTGTTGATGCTGGTCACCGCCCTGACTATCGGCGTGGCGATGAAGTTCGTCGGGGCGCTGATCATTACTTCCCTGCTGATTATCCCGGCCGCCACCGCCCGCCGTTTTGCCCGTACGCCGGAGCATATGGCCGCCGTGGCGGTGGGCGTGGGCATGCTGGCCGTTACCGGCGGGTTAACCTTCTCGGCTTTCTATGATACCCCGGCCGGGCCGTCGGTGGTGCTCTGCGCCGCGGTGCTGTTTATTCTCAGCATGACGAAAAAAGCCGCCAGCTGAAAATGAAAAAGCCCGGTCACGCTGCTGACCGGGCTTCACCATGAACTGCTCAACCGCAACGCGCTACGGCATTTCCGGCGGCGTAATCCCGAAATGATTCCAGGCGCGCACCGTCGCCATTCTTCCCCGCGGCGTACGCTGCAGAAAGCCCTGCTGAATTAAGTAGGGCTCCAGTACATCTTCAATGGTTTCCCGCTCTTCGCCAATCGCGGCGGCGAGGTTATCCAGCCCCACCGGGCCGCCAAAGAACTTATCTATCACCGCCAGCAGCAGCTTACGGTCCATATAGTCGAACCCTTCCGCATCGACGTTAAGCATATCCAGCGCCTGGGCGGCAATATCGGCGGAGATGGTGCCGTCGTGGCGCACTTCCGCAAAGTCACGCACCCGGCGCAGCAGACGGTTGGCAATACGCGGCGTGCCGCGTGAACGGCGGGCTACTTCCAGCGCGCCCTCGTCGCTCATCTCCAGCCCCATATGGCGGGCGCTGCGGCTGACAATATGCTGCAGATCGGGGATCTGATAGAACTCCAGACGCTGCACGATGCCAAAGCGGTCGCGCAGCGGCGAGGTCAACGAACCGGCGCGGGTGGTGGCGCCGATCAGGGTAAACGGCGGCAGATCGATCTTGATGGAACGCGCCGCGGGACCTTCGCCAATCATAATATCCAGCTGGTAGTCTTCCATTGCCGGATAGAGCACCTCTTCCACCACCGGCGAGAGGCGATGGATCTCATCGATAAACAGAACATCGTGCGGTTCGAGGTTGGTGAGCATCGCGGCGAGATCGCCCGCCTTCTCCAGCACCGGGCCGGAGGTGGTACGCAGATTCACCCCCATTTCATTGGCGACGATATTGGCCAGGGTGGTTTTCCCCAACCCTGGCGGGCCAAAAATCAGCAGGTGATCGAGGGCGTCGCCGCGCAGCTTCGCCGCCTGGATAAAGATCTCCATCTGCGAACGCACCTGCGGCTGGCCGACATACTCTGCCAGCAATTTTGGGCGGATGGCGCGGTCAGCGGCCTCTTCAAAGCCGCTGCTGTCTGCCGATACCAGCCGGTCTGCTTCAATCATCCCTTACCTCACAACGCAGCGCGCAGCGCTTCGCGAATTAGCGTTTCACTGTTGGCGTCCGGACGCGCGATCTTGCTGACCATCCGGCTGGCCTCCTGCGGTTTATAGCCCAGCGCGACCAGCGCGGCAACCGCTTCCTGCTCGGCATCGTCCGCCGTTGGGCCTGCCGGCGAGGTCAGCACCAGATCGGCCGCCGGGGTGAACAGGTCGCCGTGCAGCCCTTTGAAGCGGTCTTTCATCTCAACGATCAGACGTTCAGCGGTTTTTTTGCCAATCCCCGGCAGCTTCACCAGCGAGGCGACCTCTTCCCGTTCAACGGCGTTGACGAACTGCTGCGCCGACATGCCGGAGAGGATCGCCAGCGCCAGCTTGGGCCCCACGCCGTTGGTTTTAATCAGCTCTTTAAACAGGGTACGTTCCTGTTTGTTGTTAAACCCATACAGCAGCTGGGCATCTTCACGCACCACAAAGTGGGTGAAGACGATCGCCTCCTGCCCGGCCTCCGGCAGCTCATAGAAGCAGGTCATTGGCATATGCACTTCATAGCCGACGCCCGCCGTTTCCAGCAACACCAGCGGGGGTTGTTTTTCGAGAATGATGCCTCTGAGTCTGCCTATCACGTGGGGCTCCTGCGTTATGGTCTAAGTATCTGGCGGTATCATAAAAAAAGGCTGGATAGATATCCAGCCTGATTTGCGATTATCGTAAGCGCCCCCGCGCCAGATTGAGCCGGGTCTCGCTGATCTGAGCGGCATTCTGGCTGACATGGCAATGGGTGATGGCGATCGCCAGCGCATCCGCCGCATCCGCCTGCGGATTGGCGGGCAGCTTGAGCAAGGTGCGCACCATATGCTGGACCTGGCTCTTTTCGGCGCTGCCAATCCCGACCACGGTCTGCTTGACCTGACGGGCGGCGTATTCAAACACCGGCAGCGCCTGATTGGTCGCCGCCACGATCGCCACCCCGCGCGCCTGCCCGAGCTTTAACGCCGAGTCGGCATTCTTGGCCATAAAGACCTGCTCAATGGCGAAATAGTCGGGCTGGAACTGGGTGATGATCTCCGTCACCCCGGCGTAGATCAGCTTCAGCCGCGACGGCAGATCGTCCACTTTGGTGCGGATGCATCCGCTGCCCAGGTAACTCAGCTGCCGCCCAACCTGGCGGATCACGCCATAACCGGTAACGCGCGACCCCGGGTCAATGCCGAGAATAATAGCCATCACGCGCCTCCGGTTAACCGTGGATGCGGCTGCATCACAGGGTGGCTGCGACCTCGTCGGAGATCTCGCCGTTATGGTACACTTCCTGCACGTCGTCGCAGTCTTCGAGCATATCGATCAGACGCAGCAGCTTCGGCGCCGTCTCGGCATCCATATCCGCTTTGGTGGACGGAATCATTGAGACTTCGGCAGCGTCGGCTTTCAGGCCGGCGGCTTCCAGCGCGTCGCGCACAGCGCCCATCTCTTCCCAGGCGGTGTAGACGTCGATGGCGCCGTCGTCATAGGTCACCACGTCTTCTGCGCCTGCTTCCAGCGCCGCTTCCATGATAGTGTCTTCATCGCCTTTCTCGAAGGAGATAACGCCTTTCTTGCTGAACAGGTAGGAGACGGAACCGTCGGTGCCGAGGTTACCCCCGGTTTTGGTGAAGGCGTGACGCACTTCCGCAACGGTACGGTTACGGTTGTCGGACAGACATTCCACCATCACCGCGGTGCCGCCAGGGCCGTAACCTTCATAAATGATGGTTTCCATGTTCGCGTCTTCATCGCCGCCGACGCCGCGCGCGATGGCGCGGTTCAGGGTGTCGCGAGTCATGTTGTTAGACAGCGCTTTATCAACGGCCGCACGCAGACGCGGGTTGGAAGCCGGATCGCCACCGCCCAGACGCGCGGCGGTGACCAGCTCGCGAATGATTTTCGTAAAGATTTTACCGCGTTTGGCATCCTGTGCCGCTTTGCGGTGTTTGGTGTTGGCCCATTTACTATGACCTGCCATAAAAAACTCTCCAAAAAGCGCGCCCTTTCAGGCGGCGTTAATTACAAATTCTTCAATCGCCTGCCGGTTGCTCCACGACTTGGTCAGCGCAGCGGCTTCCGTCGCGCTGACCCAGCGATAGGCCAGATGTTCGGTGAAAGTAATCTCCCGCTCATGAGGCAGCGCAAGACAGAACCAGAATTCCGTATTGCGCTCTACACCCGGCGCATAGCGATGACGCAAATGGGAAAATATCTCGAACTCCACCGTGCGCTGACAGTCGATTAAGGTCAGTTGCTCGCAGGCAACGTCAATGGCGACCTCTTCCTTTACTTCACGCGCGGCGGCCTGCAGCGCGGTCTCTCCAGCTTCCAGGCTGCCGGTGACCGACTGCCAGAACGCGGGATCGTCGCGCCGCTGCAACATCAGCACCCGTTTCGTATCTTCGGCGTAAATGACCACCAGCACCGAAACGGGCAGCTTAAATGACATATTACTTGTTCTCCAGAGACGCTTTTGCCTCTTTCTCCACAACCTGAATACCCAGTTCACCGAGCGCCGCCGGATTGGCGAAGCTTGGCGCTTCGGTCATCAGGCAGGCGGCCGCGGTGGTTTTCGGGAAAGCGATAACGTCGCGGATGTTATCGGTACCGGTCAGCAGCATGGTCAGACGGTCAAGACCGAAGGCCAGACCTGCATGCGGCGGCGTACCGTACTTCAGCGCATCCAGCAGGAAGCCGAATTTCTCACGCTGTTCCTGTTCGTTAATGCCCAGAATACCAAATACGGTCTGCTGCATCTCGCCGCGGTGGATACGCACCGAACCGCCGCCGACTTCATAACCGTTAATGACCATATCGTAGGCGTTGGCCACAGCCTCTTCCGGCGCGGCTTTCAGCTCATCCGCGGTCATATCTTTCGGCGAGGTGAACGGATGGTGCATCGCCGTCAGGCCGCCTTCGCCGTCGTCTTCGAACATCGGGAAGTCGATCACCCACAGCGGCGCCCATTTGCTCTCGTCAGTCAGACTCAGGTCTTTACCCAGCTTCAGACGCAGCGCGCCCAGCGCGTCGGCCACTACTTTCTTGTTGTCGGCGCCGAAGAAGATCATGTCTCCATCCTGCGCGCCGGTGCGGTCAAGGATCGCTTCCACGATTTCAGCGGTCAGGAATTTGGCCACCGGGCTGTTGATCCCGTCCATGCCTTTGGCACGCTCGGTCACTTTAATATAGGCCAGCCCTTTCGCGCCGTAGATCTTCACAAAGTTGCCGTATTCGTCAATCAGCTTGCGGGTCAGAGAGGCCCCGCCCGGGACGCGCAGGGCCGCCACGCGCCCTTTCGGATCGTTGGCCGGGCCGGCAAAGACCGCGAATTCCACAGACTTCAGCAGGTCGGCGACGTCCACCAGCTCCATCGGGTTACGCAGATCCGGTTTATCGGAGCCATAGCGACGTTCGGCTTCGGCGAAGGTCATGATCGGGAACTCGCCCAGGTCGACGCCTTTCACTTCCAGCCACAGCTGACGCACCATCGCCTCCATGATCTCACGCACCTGCGGCGCGGTCATAAAGGAGGTTTCCACGTCGATCTGGGTGAATTCAGGCTGACGGTCGGCACGCAGGTCTTCATCGCGGAAACATTTAACGATCTGATAGTAGCGGTCGAAGCCGGACATCATCAGCAGCTGTTTGAACAGCTGCGGCGACTGCGGCAGCGCGTAGAATTTGCCTTTGTGCACGCGGGAAGGCACGAGGTAATCGCGGGCGCCTTCCGGGGTGGCTTTAGTCAGCATCGGGGTTTCGATGTCGAGGAAGCCATGGTCGTCCATAAAGCGGCGCACAAAGCTGGTAATTTTCGCGCGGGTTTTCAGGCGCTGCGCCATCTCCGGACGACGCAGGTCGAGGTAGCGGTATTTCAGACGCGCTTCTTCGGTGTTGACGTGATTGGAGTCCAGCGGCAGCGATTCTGAGCGGTTAATGATCGTCAGATCGGAAGCCAGCACTTCGATAGCGCCGGTGGCCATGTCCGCGTTGATGTTTTTCTCTTCACGCGCGCGAACGGTGCCAGTGACCTGAATGCAGAACTCATTACGCAGTTCAGAGGCTAACTTCAACGCATCCGCACGATCCGGATCGAAAAACACCTGAACGATGCCTTCGCGGTCGCGCATATCGATAAAAATGAGGCTACCGAGATCACGACGGCGGTTGACCCAACCACACAGAGTCACCTGCTGCCCAACGTGGGACTGTCGAAGCTGTCCGCAATATTCTGTACGCATGAGATATCCCTTAACTTAGCCGTCGGCGGATTGTCGTCTGCCCTGCAGGCGACGAGGTCGCAGCTTTAGCTGATGTCACAACTGAATGAAAAAAGGCGGCTATTATACTGGAAATTCTGTCGTTCGATAAGTCCGACGCACGATGTACGCTGCTTTGCTGCGCGCTTAACGTCCACACTCACATAAATTAACAAAATTTGTTACTCTTTTGCTGAAGCCGCAAAGGTATTGTAGCCGCCTGACAACAGATGAAGATACGGGGATACCATGTTAGAACTCAATGCAAAAAACACGGCGCTGGTGGTAATCGATCTGCAGGAAGGCATTCTGCCTTTCGCCGGCGGCCCGCATCGGGCTGACGAGGTGGTGGCGCGCGCCGCTCGCCTGGCAGACAAGTGCCGGCAACAGGGTTCGCCGGTCATCATGGTCCGCGTGGGCTGGTCGGCCGATTTCGCCGAAGCGCTGAAACAGCCTGTCGACGCTCAGGCCGGGGCGCATACGCTGCCCGAAAACTGGTGGACCTACCCGGCCACGCTGGGTAAGCAGGAGAGCGATATCGAAGTGACCAAACGCCAGTGGGGCGCGTTCTATGGCACCGACCTTGAGCTTCAGCTGCGCCGCCGCGGGATCGACACCATCATTCTCTGCGGCATCTCCACCAACATCGGCGTCGAATCCACCGCCCGCAACGCCTGGGAGCTGGGTTTTAACCTGGTCATCGCTGAAGATGCCTGCAGCGCCGCCTCCGCCGAACAGCATCAGAGCAGCATGACGCATATTTTCCCGCGCATCGGCCGGGTGCGCAGTACCGAGGAGATCCTCACGGCGCTATGATTTATATTGGGCTTCCCCAGTGGTCGCACCCGAAATGGGTGCGCCTTGGCATCACCAGCCTTGAAGAGTACGCCCGCCACTTTAACTGCGTGGAGGGCAACACCACCCTGTATGCGCTACCAAAGCCGGAGATTGTCGCCCGCTGGTACGAACAGACCCACGATGACTTCCGCTTCTGCTTCAAATTCCCGGCCACCATCTCGCACCAGGCCGCCCTGCGCCATTGCGACGAGTTAAGCAGCGAATTTTTTGCCCGCCTGGCGCCGCTGGCCTCGCGCATCGGCCAGTACTGGCTGCAGCTGCCGGCGACGTTCGGTCCTCGCGATCTCCCCGCGCTATGGCATTTTCTCGACGGACTGCCGAAAGATTTCTCCTACGGCGTCGAAGTTCGTCATCCCGAGTTTTTCGCCAAAGGGGAAGCGGAACAGCAGCTCAACCGCGGGCTGCACGAGCGTAACGTCAACCGCGTGATCCTCGACAGCCGCCCGGTCCATAGCGCTGCGGCCACCAGTCCGGCGATGATCGATGCCCAACAAAAGAAACCGAAGGTGCCGGTACATGCGGTGATGACCGCCCGGCAGCCAATGGTGCGCTTTATCGGCGGTGACGATATGGCCCATAACCGGGAACTGTTTCGCGTCTGGCTTCAGACCCTGGCGAAGTGGCATCAGTCGGGGACCCCGTGGTTGTTCCTGCATACCCCGGACATTGCTTTCGCCCCGGCGCTGGTGGATACCCTGTGGGGTGACCTGCGCGCTGCCCTGCCGGCGGCAGGAAATGCGCCGTCGATTCCGCAGCAATCTTCTCTTTTCTGATATCCTGCTATCATATCCGGAGCCATCTGCCAGAGTTAAAGGGAGTTTTCGTATGGTCAGCGCGCTGTATGCCGTTTTAGGTGCGTTATTGTTAGTGAAGTTCTCATTTGACGTGGTGCGTCTGCGCACCCAATACCATGTAGGCTACGGTGACGGCGGCTTTAGCGAGCTGCAGGTTGCCATCCGCGTTCACGGCAATGCCGTCGAATATGTGCCGATTGGCCTCATTTTGCTGTTATTTATGGAGATGAACGGCGCTCAGACCTGGATGGTGCACGTTTGCGGGATTTTATTGATTGTCGGGCGACTGATGCACTCCTGGGGCTTTCATCACCGCGTCTACTACTGGCGCCGCTCCGGCATGAGCGCCACCTGGTGCGCGTTGTTGCTAATGGTGCTGGCCAATCTTTGGTATATGCCCTGGGAGTTGGTTTTCTCCCTCCGTTAGCGCACAATACGCCGTTTTCGTTTTTTCGGGTTTAACGTTATGTCTCACCGCGATACGCTTTTTTCCGCGCCGATTGCCAGCCTCGGCGACTGGACCTTTGATGAACGGGTTGCTGAAGTCTTCCCCGATATGATCCAGCGTTCTGTGCCCGGCTACTCCAATATCATCTCGATGATCGGCATGCTGGCCGAGCGCTTCGTTCAGCCCAACACTCAGGTTTACGATCTTGGCTGTTCGCTGGGCGCCGCCACCCTCTCCGTGCGCCGCAATATTAGCCATCCGGGCTGCCGCATTATCGCCATCGATAACTCTCCCGCGATGGTGGAGCGCTGCCGTCGCCATATTGACGCTTATAAAGCGCCGACGCCGGTCGAAGTGATTGAAGGGGATATCCGCGACGTGACCATTGAAAACGCCTCGCTGGTGATCCTGAACTTTACTATTCAGTTCCTTGAGCCGGGCGATCGCCAGGCGATCCTCATTAAAGTCTATCAGGGGCTGAATCGGGGCGGCGCGCTGGTGCTCTCGGAAAAATTCAGCTTCGAAGACGCCCACGTTGGCGAACTGTTGTTCAATATGCATCATGACTTTAAGCGCGCCAACGGCTACAGCGAACTGGAGATCAGCCAGAAACGCAGCATGCTGGAAAATGTGATGCTGACGGACTCTGTCGAAACCCATAAAGCCCGCCTGCGTCAGGCTGGGTTTGAACATGCCGAACTGTGGTTCCAGTGCTTTAACTTTGGCTCGCTGGTGGCCGTGAAAGCCGGGGAGCAGGCATGATCGACTTCAGTAACTTCTATCAGCTGATCGCCAAAAGCCCGCTGTCTCACTGGCTGGAGACGCTGCCTGCCCAGGTAGCCGCCTGGCAGCGCGATGCCCTGCACGGCAAGTTTCGTGAATGGGAGCGCGCCGTAGAATTTCTGCCGGAGCTAACGCCCTGGCGTCTGGATCTTCTGCACAGCGTCACCGCCGAGAGCGAAACGCCGCTCAGCGAAGGCCATCAGCGGCGGATCGAAAATCTGCTTAAAAACCTGATGCCGTGGCGCAAAGGCCCTTATTCGCTGTACGGCATCAATATCGATACCGAATGGCGATCCGACTGGAAATGGGAGCGCGTTCTGCCGCACCTGTCCGATCTCACTGGCCGGACTATCCTCGACGTGGGCTGCGGCAGCGGCTATCACATGTGGCGGATGATCGGCGCCGGCGCACATCTGGCGGTCGGTATCGATCCCACCCAGCTGTTCCTGTGCCAGTTTGAAGCGGTGCGTAAGCTGCTCGGTAACGACCAGCGGGCGCATTTGCTGCCGCTGGGCATCGAGCAGCTGCCGGCGCTGGAGGCCTTCGACACCGTGTTCTCGATGGGCGTGCTCTACCACCGCCGCTCGCCGCTGGACCATCTGTGGCAGCTGAAAGATCAGCTGGCGCCAGGGGGCGAGCTGGTGCTGGAGACGCTGGTGGTTGAAGGAGATGAAAATACGGTGCTGGTACCGGGCGACCGCTATGCGCAAATGCGCAACGTCTATTTTATCCCCTCGGCGGCGGCCCTGAAATTGTGGCTGGAGAAGTGCGGGTTTATTGACGTGCGCATCGTCGACGCCTGCGTCACCTCGACAGAGGAGCAGCGACGCACCGAATGGATGACGACCGAATCGCTGGCCGATTTCCTCGACCCACAGGATCAGCGCAAAACGGTGGAAGGCTATCCGGCGCCATTACGAGCTGTGATCATTGCCACCAAACCGGAAACCCAGCAGTCGCTGGCGAAAAAAGCGAGATAAAAAAAGGCCCCTGTTTAATGGGCAGGGGCCTGGTACGGGCAATCATCATATTGGGCGACATGATGTGCAGCAAAAAACCGTTTAACTTCTCCAGGCGGAGATAATCCTTTTCATCTCCGCCACCGCTGCGCCATTCACGGCGTAGCGTCTGTATTCATCGGCATCGGGATCGGGATCGGCTGACATCGAAACGCCCGGATGACGAAAGCGCATTTCCGACGGCAACCAGTGGCCAGCGGAGCTATGGACCTCTTTCACCCCCGCCTGCAGAAACAGCGGCAGGTTCGCGGCGCGGACTCCCGCACCGGCCATAATGATTGGAGTATCCCCTGCGGCAATAAGTTCCGTAATTAATGAAATACCTTTCTCCGCCGAGGATTGCTGACCGGAAGTCAGGATACGTTTGACCCCCAGCGTCCCCAGCGTTTTCCAGGCCTGACGCGGGTCGGCGCACAGATCGAACGCGCGATGAAAGGTCACCGCCAGCGGCCCCGCCGCGGCCATTATTTTTTTCATCCGCGGGATATCGATCTGGCCATCAGCATCCAGCACGCCGGTCACCAGCCCGGGAAAGCCCAGATCCCGCACCATGCAAATATCGTTAAGCATCGCGGCGAACTCTTCCTCGGTGTAGCAGAAATCGCCGCCGCGCGGGCGAACGATCGGATGCACCGGGAGAGTAATCGCCTCGCGGGCCGAGACCAGCACCCCATAAGAGGGGGTTAATCCCCCTTCCTGCGGCGCGGCGCAGAGCTCAATACGATCGGCGCCGCAGCGCTCAGCCTCCCGGGCGCACGCCATGCTGTAGCAACACACTTCCAGTACCGCCATTCCTCTCTCCCTGATCCAGACAACCTTTGCAGCATGTCACAATTTCACGCGGCAGACGCCGCGCGGCTTCACACTGTTACGTATCGGCTTGCTCGCTGGCGACGATTTGTTCAATAGACCACGGATGAAATTTGACCGTCACGCTGCCGTCGGTCACCGCCAGGGTAGGATTCGGCAGGCGCTCATGCTCCCCTTTCGGCGAGCTGGTTTTGACCACGATCCCCGGCTGGCTGAGTCCGTCATCGGCCAGCAGCGCCAGCGCGCGGGCATTTAAGGTTGCCGGATCGCCGGGCAGGATGATTTCGATATGCTCCCAGCCTTCATGGGGATAACGCTTTTCACCCGGCCACGGCAGCTCAACGATATGGAAGCGCCAGTGCGCCACGCAGACCGGCTCCGCCAGTTTGAACAGGCAAATGGGCCGGCCGTTGATCATATTCTCCGACAGCAGGGTGCCGCACTGCTCCAGACCGCGGCGCCAGCGTTCCGCAGTGGTATTCTGATGACAGCGCAGGGAGATATGGTCGGCGTCGAGCCCGGCGATCTCCAGTCCCAGTCGCGCAGTGAAGCGCTGAAGCGCATCGGAAAATCGCGGGAGATCCGCCGTAATATCGGCCAGTTGTTCATTTTGCTGCCAGTTTGCCATGGGTTTGCTCGTCAATAATGCTCGTCAGTAATGAAAAGGTAATTTACCGTGTTTCGGCCTGCGGACCAACCGCCGCCCCGCTGATGGGCAACTGACCGGCGATGGATTGCGCACGCCGGCGCGCCGCGCGCAATGCTGACGGACGGGGACAAATGCAGTATACTCCCGCCCTAATTTGTCCACATTATGGCGCCGCCTCCCTCGGGGGCAGGCGCATTACACGTAAGGTATTCCGGTGAATATTCAGGCTCTTCTCTCAGAAAAAGTCAGCCAGGCCCTGATCGCGGCAGGCGCGCCTGCCGATTGCGAACCCCAGGTCCGCCAGTCAGCAAAAGTTCAGTTCGGCGACTATCAGGCCAACGGCGTGATGGCTGTCGCCAAAAAGCTGGGTATGGCGCCGCGACAACTTGCAGAGCAGGTACTGTCTCATCTTGACCTCAACGGCATTGCCAACAAGGTTGAAATCGCCGGGCCGGGCTTTATCAATATTTTCCTCGACCCCGCGTTTCTGGCGGACAACGTCAACCGCGCGCTGCAGTCTGAGCGCCTGGGCGTCACGAAACCACAGGCGCAGACTATCGTCGTCGACTACTCGGCACCCAACGTAGCGAAAGAGATGCACGTCGGCCATCTGCGTTCGACCATCATTGGCGATGCTTCAGTCCGTACCCTGGAGTTCCTGGGTCATAAGGTGATCCGCGCCAACCACGTCGGCGACTGGGGCACCCAGTTCGGGATGCTGATCGCGTATCTGGAAAAACAGCAGCAGGAAAACGCCGGCGAAATGGCCCTGGCCGACCTCGAAGGTTTCTATCGCGAAGCGAAAAAGCACTATGACGAAGACGAAGCCTTCGCCGAGCGCGCGCGCAGCTACGTGGTTAAGCTGCAGGGTGGTGATGAGTACTTCCTGCAGATGTGGCGTAAGCTGGTCGACATCACCATGTCGCAGAACCAGATCACCTACGATCGCCTGAACGTCACCCTGACCCGCGATGACGTGATGGGTGAGAGCCTGTACAACCCGATGCTGCCGGGGATCGTCGCCGATCTGAAAGCCAAAGGGCTGGCGGTTGAGAGCGAAGGCGCTACCGTGGTCTTCCTTGATGAGTACAAAAACAAGGAAGGCGAACCGATGGGCGTCATCATCCAGAAAAAGGATGGCGGCTACCTCTATACCACCACCGATATCGCCTGTGCGAAGTATCGCTATGAAACGCTGCACGCCGACCGCGTGCTCTACTACATCGACTCTCGTCAGCACCAGCACCTGATGCAGGCGTGGACCATCGTGCGCAAGGCAGGCTACGTGCCGGACTCCGTGCCGCTGGAGCACCATATGTTCGGTATGATGCAGGGGAAAGACGGCAAGCCGTTTAAAACCCGAGCCGGCGGTACCGTGAAGCTGGCGGATCTGCTGGACGAAGCGCTGGAGCGCGCCCGTCGCCTAGTGGCCGAGAAGAACCCGGATATGTCGGCTGACGAGCTGGAAAATCTGGCGAAAGTGGTGGGTATCGGCGCGGTTAAATATGCCGACCTGTCGAAAAACCGCACCACCGACTACGTCTTCGACTGGGATAATATGCTGGCGTTCGAAGGCAACACCGCGCCGTATATGCAGTATGCCTATACCCGCGTGCTCTCCGTGTTCCGCAAAGCCGGCATCGACGAAAACGCGATGATCGACGCGCCGGTGGTCATCGCCGAAGATCGCGAAGCTCAGCTGGCCGCGCGCCTGCTGCAGTTTGAAGAGACCCTCTCCGTGGTCGCTCGCGAAGGGACGCCGCACGTTATGTGCGCCTACCTCTACGATCTGGCGGGCCTGTTCTCCGGCTTCTACGAGCACTGCCCGATCCTCAGCGCGGAAAGCGAAGAGACCCGCAACAGCCGTCTGAAGCTGGCGCTGCTCACGGCGAAAACCCTCAAGCTGGGTCTCGATACCCTCGGTATCGAAACCGTCGAGCGTATGTAACAAGCAACCCGGCGAAAGCCGGGTTAGTTTTATTCGGCGCCTCGCCAGCGGGGCGCCCTGCTCAGAAGTACTTGCGTAGATACTCCGTCAGACAAAGGATCGCCATCGCCTGACCGTAGGGCATCGAGGTAAGCGGGATCTGGCGATAAAAGTCGAGGTCTGACCCCATCCCGGTGCCAAATGAGGTCTGCAGCAGCTCCCCCTGCGGCGAAATATTCTGCACAATTCCGCGAATCGCTTTTTCAGCCACCCCGGCGTAGTGCTGCCCGACGTAACGCTTGCGCACCGCTTTGAGAATCCCGTAGGCAAAGCCGGCGGTCGCCGAGGCCTCAAGATAAGAGTGCGGGTCGTCCAGCAAGGTATGCCACAGGCCGCTGTCGTCCTGGCATTTTGCCAAGGCGGCAATCTGTGCGTCGAGGACTGTAATCAGATAGCGCCGTACCGCGTTCCCCTCGGGGAGATCCACCAGTTCCAGAAAATCCGGGATCACCATGGTGAGCCAGCTGTTGCCCCGCGCCCAACGCGCCCGGGCAAAGTTATGCCGCCCCTCATAGTTCCAGCCGTGAAACCACAGCCCGGTCTCCCGGTCCATCAGGTTCTGCACATGGAGCAGGAACTGGTAGGTTGCCTCCTCCACATACTGGGGGCGGTTAAGCAGCTTGCCAATTTTGGCTAACGGCAACACGGTCATCATCAGCGTATCATCCCACATTTGCTGATGGTTCTCCTCCGCCAGAGTCATGTGCTGCATACCGCCCTGCTCGGTGCGCGGTATCTCGTGCATCGCCCACTCCGCCCAGCTCTCCAGCCACGGCAGATACGCCATACGGCCGGTCTCTTCAAAGCGGTAAGCCAGGGTCAGAAACGGGGCCATAGTATTAACGTTTTTGGTCGTTGCCCCCTCGGCGAAGCGGTCGGCAAACCAGCGATCGATGATATCACGCATCTCGATATCGCCGGTTTGCTGGTAATACTGATAGATGCCGTACAGCCCAACGCCGTGGGTCCACTCCCAGCCGGCCCAGCCTTTGGTATCGATCACGCGCCCGTCATCCAGGCGTAGTAAAAATTGCCCGCTCTCATCCTTAATATTCACCAGGTTTTGCGTCACGTTGCGGATCAGCGCCTGCAGTTCGCTACGGGCGATAAAACGCTCAGGCTGACGCAGTAATGGGCTATGTTTGACCGGCCAAACTTTCATGTTGTTAACCTCGGGTATATGTCGAATTCAAAGCGCCGCCCTTAATGAGCGCCGGGGCAGCAGGTTTATGACGATTCAGATAGCCAATATTGTTATTGCCCCACAGACAGTCGTAAGGCATCCCCGCCAGCAGCTCGACCACCGCGCGGTGTTCCGCACTGGTCTGTTCCGACTGAGCGTAGCCGAGCTCGCGCATTCTGAGGGTCTCGCTGCGCAGGACGCTGTGGGTGCGCAGGTTGAGCTTGAAGCGCAGCGAGACGAGGAAGCCGCAGGCTAACACCACCAGAGTGCCGACGCTGAGGATCAGCAGAATGGTATGGCTGACCCCTTCAGGCTGTATTTTTTGCCCGGAAACAAACCCCGACAACTGCATAATGATCCCCACCAGCATCACCGCCCCCGCCTGCGAGGCTTTGCGGGTCAGAGTCATGATGCCGGCAAAAATCCCCTCCCGGCGCTGGCCGGTGATCGCTTCGTCGACGTCGGCAATATAGGTGTAGGTATTCCACGGTACGTAATTTATCCCGCCGCGTCCCAGTCCGGCGACAGCAGAGATGAGCAGCAATAAGGAATAGACGTCGCTCAGTCCGGCGTAATAGAGCAGCGCGTAGGAGAGTGAGCTCAGGCCAAACAGGACCACCACCATGCGGTACGACGGCGCGGGGCCAAAACGAATGCACAGCGGGATCATGGCGATTACTGCAATAAACTGGAAGATGGCCATCGTCCCCAGCAGGTTCGAGGCGACGGCGGCTTCCTGCATCAGAACAAAGACCACGTAATAGGTAAACACGGCATTGAAGACGTCCTGGGCGATATAGCCCCCCAGATACATGCCGAGGTGCTGGCGGAAAATTTTTATCCGCAGCGTAGAACTCAGCTCAATCACCAGGCGATTGAGGCTCTGAGCAAGGGTTAAGTTTTGTTTTTCCGCTTCCGCCCGCAGGGCCGCTTCCGACCACGCCTCCCGCGGTCGTTCCCAGGTGAAACACCAGACCAGAGTCAGCATCACCGCGCACAGCACCGAGAACACCAGACTGGCATAGAAGAACGAGCTGGCATTATCTTTGCCGAGCCAGGAGAGAAGGATCCCCGGCAGGAAGGAGGCTAAAATCGCCGACATCTGCGCCATCGAAATGCGCGCGCCGGAGAATTTGGTTTTCTGTTTAAAGTCATCGGTCATCTCCGGCACCAGCGTCTCATAGGGCACCAGAATCATGGTATAGACCATATCAAACAGCAGATAGGTCGCCAGGTAGTACCAGAAGCCCATCTCGCCGACCCACATCGCTGAATAGCTGAATACGCAGGGGATGCCGAGCAGAATAAAGAATTTTCTGCGGCCGAAGCGCTTACCAAGCCAGGTGGTGCCAAAGTTATCGGTGAGAAAGCCCATCAGCGGGCTTACCACCGCGTCCAGCACGCGGGCGGCAGCAAAAATAAGCGTGGCCTCAATCGGGGTCAGTCCGCAAAAGGTCGTGTAAAAGTAGAGCAGCCATGCGGCGGTTAGCGCCGTCGTGCCGGCGCCGAGAAAATCGCCCGCGCCGTAGGCCAGATAGTTAGCCAGTCCAATTTTTCGTGTTTTCATCGCCGTGATCCTGTGTCTTTTTTTAAAAGAACGCCGACAATCGTTCCGGATTTGCCACCGGAAGGGAGTGGGTACCTGGCTACACTAAAAGCTGTGAAAGGAGGTTACCTTTGTACTTTTGCCACGGAACAGTCGCCGGTGGCAAAATGACAAAGAGATGACGTCGCCACTTCACTCATTTATAAAACAGCATTTCTTTTTAATCAAAAGACAGGTTCATTGATGTGATCTGGCTGGAAGGTCGCCGACTAACGAACAGGCTCGCAAATCCCGGGATCGGCACTTGCGCAGTCGGGGAAACAGGAGTAAAGAATGGAAGAAAGGGTTATTCCGCGTATCTCAAGGAGGCCAGATGCCTTATACCCATCTGCTGGTTGCCGTCGCGCCAACGCCGGAGAGTCAGGTATTAATTAAAAAAGCGGTGTCGATAGCCCGCCCCGTTAACGCGAAGGTGAGCTTAATCACTCTCGCTACGGATCCGGAGCTGTATAACCAGTTCGCCGCACCGATGATGGAAAATCTGCGCGAAGTGATGCAGGAAGAGACGCGGGAGTTTCTCAATGAGCTGGCTCGCCACGCGGACTACCCAATAGAAAGAATGACCATCGCCTGCGGCGAGCTAGGCCATCATATTAAGGACTTCTGCCGGTCGCACCGTGTTGATCTGGTGATCTGCGGCAATCACAACCATTCCCTCTTCTCACGCGCCACCTGCTCGGCGAAAAGTATCGTCGGCAGCTGCGGCGTTGATGTGCTGTTGGTTTCCCTTGAAAAGGGCTAACGCCGGTTAGCCCTTTTCCTGAACTAGGCCAGTTTAGGGAAGGTGGCTATCTTCCCCCGCAGACGGCTCTCCTCGCTGCGCGGTGAAATATGCTGCAGATCCTCGACAAAGCGCGCCTGCCAGTTATGAATATCATTTTCTCTGATCACGTCCAGCATCGCTGAATGACGGGCGATACGTTCCGCCAGCGGCATGCTGAGCGCGCGATCCAGCGCGGCGGCAACCTCGTCGCGATCGTAAGGATTGACGATCAGGGCGCTGGTCAGCTCCTGCGCCGCCCCGGCAAACTGCGACAGGACCAGTACGCCAGGGTTATCCGGATCCTGCGCCGCGACGTACTCCTTCGCCACAAGGTTCATACCATCGCGTAGCGGCGTCACCAGCCCGACGTCAGAGTAGCGGAAGACCTTCATCAGCAGCTTACGATCAAAATGCTGGTTCAGATAGTAGAGCGGTGTCCAGCCAAGCTGACCAAACTGTCCGTTGATGCGTCCGGCTGCGGTTTCCAGCTGGTGGCGGATATCCTGATAGGCCTGCACATCGCCGCGGGAGGTCGGCGCGATCTGGGTATAACGGATTTTGCCGTGGTGCTGAGGGTACTTCTCGAGCAGCGTCTCGTAGGCGAGGAATCGCTCCGGCAACCCTTTCGAATAGTCAAGACGCTCCACGGAGAAGATATTCTTCACATTTTTCAGCTCGTTCTTCAGCTGGGCCAGCTTCGGCGGCAGCGGACCTTTAGCGTTGCGCGTAATTTCGTCCGGATCGATCCCTATCGGATAAACCTCGGTACTGAACGCCTTACCCCATGCCTGATAGCGTTTATCGCCGAGGTCGGATAGGCGAGTCTGCATAGCAATGCTGTCGAGAAAAGCGGTTCTGTCGCTTTCGGTCTGGAAGCCCAGCAGATCGTAATCGCACAGTTGCTCCAGCAGCTCAGCGTGCGGCGGCAGAGCGTTAAAAATCTCCGGCGTCGGGAACGGAATATGTAAGAAAAACCCGATGCGATTATTCACTCCGCGCTTACGCAGCTCGCTGGCGAAGGGCAGAAGATGGTAATCATGGATCCACAGCGTATCGTCTGGCTCAATCAGCGGTAGAAGCTTGTCCGCCAGCATGGCGTTAACCCGCAGATATCCCTCCCAGGCTTCGCGCTGAAAGCTGACCAGATCAAGGCGATAGTGGAAAGCCGGCCACAGCACGGCGTTAGAGAACTGGTTGTAGTATTCATCATGGTCCCGTTCATTAAGGTTGAACGACGCCCATGAAATATTCCCGCGGGAGACCTGCTTGAGCGGCTGCTGGTCATCGCCAATCTCGCCGCTCCAGCCAAACCACAGACCCCCCGCCGCTCTCAGTGCCCCCAGGATGCCGACGGCCAGACCGCCAGCGCTCGATTTTTTATCGTCCGGTAAGGCGATACGGTTAGAGACTACGACTAAACGACTCATGGTCATCCCTCCTTTCGGTTTGCGCGTCATACGCCAGATGTTGCAACCACGTCCTTACAGCGGCGGCATCCGCCAACCGCCAATGCGCCTGAGTTTCCCCGGCGCCAACTTTTACCGACATTCCCTGCAGTTGATTAACGACGCTGAATCCCGCCTCGTCGGTCAAATCATCGCCGACAAAAACCGGTTCGCGGCCGGCGAATGGCGCCTCCTGCATGAACGCGGTAATCGCCTCCCCTTTGTTGACGCCGCGGGGTTTAATCTCCACCACGCACTTGCCAAGCTGTAACGCCAGCAGCGGATAGCGCTGAACAATCCGCTGCGCCAGCTCCAGCACGGCGCTCTGCTGCTGCGGGGCCTGGCGATAGTGGAGCGCGAAAGCCATCTCTTTACTCTCCAGCTCACATCCCGGGAGCGCTTCCAGCGCCGACGTCAGCTCAGCCGCGATCTCATCGCGCAGCGCTGTCGGCAGAGAGACGATGTAGGTTTTACCATTGATATCACGGCGCTCGGCCCCGTGAACGCCGGCCAGCGGTAGCCGCCAGGGATGGGTTAGCGCGTCAAGTTCAGCCATTGAGCGCCCTGAAATCAATGCCACCGCGCCCCCCTGCTGCTGGGCCAGCGCATTGAGCGCCTGCAGCGTGCTGTCGGGTATCACCACCTGATCGGGGTGCGGCTGGATATCGGCAAGAGTACCGTCGAGGTCAAAGAAAAAAGCGTAGTTTCCGGTTAGCGCAGGCGGTACAGATATCTGGTTATCCACCCTGTTTCCTCCTTATCATGGCCAGCCGAAGCTGGTTGTTAATTATATGTGAGCCATGTAAGTATAGACAGTGTGACCAACCTCGCCATTTTTGATAGTTACCGCCAGCGAAACGGGCGCTGGCGGCAATTACTCTGTAAACTAAAAAGTTGGGTTAAAATTCAGGCCGCACGTTTGGCTTTTTGTTTGTAGCGGTCGAAGATCACCGCCGCCAGCAGGATCACCCCGCGCACGACGTATTGTGAGAATGGCGAGATATTCAGCAGGTTCATCGCATTTTCCACGGTTCCGAGGATCAGGATCCCGGCCACCACGTAGGAGATCTTGCCGATCCCGCCCTTCAGCGACACCCCGCCCAGCACGCAGGCCGAAATAACAATCAGCTCATAGCCAATCGAGGTCATCGGCTGGCCGCTGGTCATGCGCGACGCCAGAATGATCCCCGCTGCGGCCGATACCAGACCGGAGAGCACAAAGATAATAATCTTGGTGCGCACCACCGGGACGCCGGCCAGGCGCGCCGCCTCTTCATTGCCGCCAATAGCCAGCGTATTACGGCCAAAGGTGGTTTTGTTTAGTAATAATCCGAAAACCACCAGGCAGGCGACGGTCAGCCAGATCGGCGCCGGCAAACCAAACCAGTTGGCATAGCCGAGGGTGAAGAAACGTTCATCTTCGATCCCCACCGCTTTGCCGTCGGAGATAATATAGGCCAGGCCGCGGACAATCTGCATGGTGGCCAGCGTGGTGATCAGCGCGTTGATCTTAAGGCGCGCAATGACAAAGCCGTTAACCAGGCCACTAAGCGCCCCCAGCAACAGGCCTGCGGCGATCCCCAGCCACAGGCTTTCGCTGAGATTAATCACCACCGCGGTGGTGACCCCGGCGCAGGCGATAACCGACGCCACCGACAGGTCAAAATCGCCGGAGGCCAGGCAAAACAGCATGCCGCAGGCCACCATCCCGGACATCGAGATCGCCAGCCCCAGCCCTTTCATATTGACGAATGAAGCAAAGTTGGGCACAAAAATCACACAGCCGATAAACAGCACCGCAAACACCACCAGCATGCCAAACTGATCCCAGATGCGGGCAAAGCTAAAGGTTGAGCGGGTAGCCCCGGACGTAGTCACTGATGACATCATTTACTCCTTACTCAGGCGACAGCCTGGCTCACTGTTGGCATCGCAAGGCTTAACGTCTGCTGTTCATTGGCTTCTTCATGCAGCAGTTCGCCGGCGATTTGTCCTTCGCGCATCACCACGATGCGGTCAGCGACGCCCAGCACTTCCGGCAGGTCGCTGGAGGCAAACACCACGGCGACACCAGAGGCGGCGAGGCCATAGATCACATTGTAAATTTCATGTTTGGCGCCGACGTCGATGCCGCGGGTTGGCTCATCAAGCAGGATCACCTTCATCTCTTCCGACAGCCAGCGGCCAAGGATCGCTTTCTGCTGGTTGCCGCCCGACAGGTTCATAATCAGCTGTTCCGGGCCCGGCGTTTTAATATTCAGCGACTGGATATGTTGATCGGCGTTGTCCGCCTCCCAGGCGTTGTTGATCAGGCAGCCAGCGTGAATATGCTTGCGCCGGGCGCTGATATTGATGTTATCGCGCACGGAATGCACCGGAATAATCCCCTCCGCTTTACGATCCTCCGGGCACAGCATCATCCCGGCCTGGATGGCCTGGGCCGGTTTGCGAATGGAGACGGGCTGGCCATCGATATACACCTGACCGCCGGTTATCTGCGTGCCGCCAAACAGGCCTTTCATTAGTTCGCTGCGCCCGGCACCCACCAGTCCGAACAAACCGACAATTTCACCGCTGCGCACCGAGAGACTAACCGGCGTGCGCACGCCCGGCGCTTTGACCTCCTCCAGGCGCAGCCGCTCCTCGCCATAGGGGCGAGGCTTCCAGCCATAAATATCGCCCAGATTGCGGCCTACCATTGCCTGGACCAGGGCGTCGTGGCTGACGCTCGGCATATCGTCAAAGGTGCAAACGTAGCGGCCATCTTTAAAGACGGTGATGGCATCGCTGAGGGCAAAAATCTCTTCCATCCGGTGTGAAACATAGATGATGACCCTTCCCTCCTCCCGCAACTCGCGGATGACGCGAAACAGGTTGTCGATCTCTCTGGCGGAGAGCGAGCTGGTCGGCTCATCGAACGCGATAATCTTGGCGTTACGCGCCAGCGCTTTGGCAATCTCCACCATCTGCCATTGACCAATGGAGAGATATTTCAGCGGCGTCTCCGGGTCGATATCCAGACCCAGATGCTCCAGCTGCAGGCGGGCCTCATAGTTGAGCAGCGAGCGATTGACGATGCCGCCTCTGTGCGGCAGCTGACCGAGATAGATATTTTCGGCGACGGTCATCTCCGGGATCAGATGCAGCTCCTGGTAGATGATTGCCACGCCGGCATTCAGCGCCTCCATGGTATTGGCGAATGCCATCTGCTGGCCGCCGATCTGCAGATGGCCCGCGGTCGGGATATAGTTGCCGCTGAGAATTTTCAACAGCGTCGATTTGCCTGCGCCATTTTCGCCCATCAGCGCGTGGATCTGTCCTGGGTAGCAGTCAAAACTGATATCGGACAAGGCCTTTACGCCAGGGAACGTCATGGTGATGCCGCGAAATGAGAGATAAGGGGTAGACTGTTGCATAACGACTCCGCTCTTCTGCACTCAGCCCCCGCGCCGCGGCGGGGGCCAGTTTAATCAGGCTGTTACAGCCCTTTTTTCGCCAGCTCTTCTTTGAAGTTATCGCGGGTAATCAGCACCACATCGGTCACCGCCGTGAACTTCGGCGGCTCGACGCCCTTGGTGACCCAGTTGTATAGCATTTCGCTGGTTTTGTAGCCGTGGATATCCGGGCTTGGCAGCAGAGAACCATAGAAGCCGGTCGGCTGCGCCTTCGACAGTTCGTTGACGGCATCCACGCCGTTGATGCCGATGCCAATCACATCGGGAGCTTTAAAGCCCTGACCTTCGGTCGCGCGCACGCCGCCGAGGACGGTGTTGTCGTTCATCCCGACGATCAGCCAGTGTTTAACCTGCGGATGTTGGACCAGCATCGAGTTACCGGCGTCGAACGCTCCCGGGATATCGTTGGATTTTGTCGGCACGCGGTAGATTTGCGCGTCCGGGAAGCCGGCCGCCTTCAGGGCATCGATGGAGCCGGTGGTGCGACGGCGCGCGGTATCCAGCTCATCGGCGGTGATCGCCATTACGGCGGTGTCTTTGACATCCCAGCCGCGCTTTTGCATCTCTTTATAGAGTTCCTGCCCCTGACGGGCGCCAATTTCGCTCGCCGCCATCATCACCAGCGGTACGCTCTCCATCGGTTTGCCCTTCGCATTGACGAACTGGTCATCGACGGTAATCACCTTCATGTCATAGCCACGCGCTTTGGCGACAATCGCCGACCCGAGCTTGGGATCGGGGGTACAGATGACAAAGCCCTTCGCGCCGCTGGCCGCCAGGCTGTCAATGGCATTCAGGGTTTTCTCTCCATCCGGGACCGCAATTTTAATAACGTCAAAGCCTAAATCTTTTCCTGCTTTATCAGCAAATTTCCACTCAGTCTGAAACCATGGCTCTTCCGGCTGTTTCACCAGAAAACCCAGTTTAAGATTTTCCGCCATAGCTGATTGTGACATAACCGCAGCGAGACCAATGGCCGCCAGCGCTTTAGTAAATTTGTGCATGGTAAACTCCAGCTTTAATTCGCTTTCATGTAGGGAAAAATCGGAATTAACAATTTAATCGGCATCAAAACAAGGCATTAGAAAAATCGCATTCCCCACTGCCGTTGTTAGAGTAGTAATACCCGGAAATTATTTCTCCATACGAGAGCATTATCACATCGCGGAATTACAGTAATTGCGTACATACATTTAGCAAAAAATGACATAAAAAATGACACAATTGTCATACAATTTTACCGGGACATAGCAGGATCATCTATACCATCAGCAGGCTTATCCTTGTGTTGTCAGAGGATGTTTAACGGTGGGTTACAGCACTGTTATCATCAGCGATTGACGGCGTTGCTGCGGGCGATCGCCTGTGCGCCACTCAAATGGCAATCCACCTCGCACCGCTGAGCCACATGGCCCGCTTAATATCGCGAAAAAACGGATCTTTGGCGTAATTTATTCCGAATAGAAAAAATATATTCCTCTTGATAAAAGCGCCTGCAACAAAAAATAAAAATAATGATCATCAACCTGAAACATTACTAATGAAATAACTTATTCCGTTCTCTTCTACGACGAATCTCGTAGTCAAATACTTATATCTTATAACCAATCTGAAACCAGCGAGCCCCTGCCAACGGCGCACAATCTCAGCCCTGGTAGTTTGCACAAATAATGGTGTAACAAAACGTAAATTACCGCGCTTGAGAGTTTTCTTAATTTCGTTGAGCGAGTATTCTTAAATCGTCGGCAAATGGAAAAAATACCCGACTCATACGGAATGTGTAGAGTTTTATTATTCTGCAACAGTGCCGCGTGTCACTATTTTATCTTGTAGTTATCCGCAGGATCCGCTGACGCGCACCAGTAACCCCTTCCCGGTTAATAAGGATATTTTTTATGGCAGTTCCAGGAATGGCACAAAAGCTAAACACCCAAATGAATCTTGAGTTTCACGCCTCTAACGTTTACCTGAACTTAAGTGAGTGGTGCGCCCGACATCGCTTCGACGGCGCCGCGACGTTTCTGCGCACCCGCGCGCAAAGCAGCATCACCCTCACTATGCGCGTATTTGACTACCTGAAAAAAGCCGGCAGCTGGCCGATCGTCAATCCCGACCACGCCTGTAACCCTGAGTGCACCTCGCTGGAAGATCTGTTTACCCAAACCCTGAGCGATTACCAACAGCGCAGTCGTCTGCTGAGCGGTCTCGCTCAGGAAGCCAAAGCGCAAAGCGATGACAGCACCTGGCGGTTTCTCACGCTGTTGGCGGAAGAGCAGCAGCAGGATGGCCTGCTATTGCAAAGCGTGCTTGAGGAAATTCGTAATGCCGATAAAGCCGGTCTCGGGATGGAGCAGACCGATCGGCGTCTGATGGCTATCGTTGGAGAAGCGCAGAAAGCGCATTAATCAAGCCTTTATCGCTCTGCCAGGGGGAGCGCGTCTGCGCTGCCCCGCCCGGTTTATTAATCCATTACGTCTATTTTTTCTCCCCTATTATTCCTTTCAAGAATAAAAAAGTTTTAACTCGATCCCATTCCCTCATCACCGTTACCCCATAAGGGGGATTAGTGAGCGCGGTCACTTTTTGACGAACCATAAAGAAATATAAAAACAGTGTTTCAAAAATATAAAACACGAGGTTTATTTTTTATGGCTAGATACACGGCTTCAGCCTCTGAAGGGCTGCAGGGAAGACCGATCTTGTTACGCCATCAGTTAGCCTACGGCGGCGGAAATCTGTTAGGGAGCGGCGCACTGGCGATAAGCGGCGCATGGCTACTCTATTTTTATACGACCTTTTGCGGCCTGACGCTGATCGAGGCCTCATTTATCTTCTCCGTCGCCAGCATCATTGACGCTATCAGCAACCCGCTGATGGGCTATCTGACGGATAATTTTGGCAAAACGCGCTTGGGCAAGCGCTTCGGCCGCCGGCGTTTCTTTCTGCTAATCGGTATTCCGCTGATGATGTTCTACCCGCTGCTGTGGGTGGAAGGCCTGAGTTTCTGGTACTACCTTAGCACCTATGTGGTGTTTGAGATCATCTACACCTCTATCATGGTGCCTTATGAAACGCTGGCGACAGAGATGACCGATGATTTCTCACTGCGTTCAAAACTGACCGGCTATAAAGCTATCTTTGGTAAGCTGGCCAACTTCCTCGCGGCGTTTATTCCCGGCCAGTTCATTCTGCTGTATGGCAAAGATTCTGCCACCCCTTTCTTCCTCACCGGTCTGACCTATGGCGCGATCCTGATCGTCGCTATTTCCTGCCTGTGGTTGTGCAGCTGGGAGCGTGAGCGCGGGGAAGAGGTGGAAACCAGCGCGAAAAAAGGACTGCTGAGCACCCTGCTGTCGCTGGCGAAAGATATGCGTTCGACTTTTTATCTACGCGTATTCCGCAAACATCTTGGTATGTACCTGTGCGGCTTTGGCGCGGAATGGCTGTTTGCCTCCATCTTCACCTATTTCGTGATCTTCGTTCTACAACACGATCCAGCGATGGTGGCCGGGCTGAACAGCCTGAACTCGATTCTGCAGCTGATCTCTACGGCGCTGTTTATCGGCCTGTGCGTGAAAAAAGGGCTTCAGCAAACCCTATATCCTGGCGCTGGGGATCGTCATTTTCGCGGTTCTGCTGTATACCTCGCTGTGGTTTTTCCATCTACCGTCCGGCCTGGCGACAGTGCTGATGTTCGGCATTACCGTGCTGTTCGGCCTGGGTACCGGCGGGGTTTACTATATACCCTGGACCGTTTACACCTTCCTGGCCGATGTCGATGAGATCTACACCGGACGCCGGCGGGAAGGGATCTATGCCGGCGCCATGACCTTCTCAGGAAAAATTCTTCGCTCGATTGTGGTGTTCTCGATGGGGGCGATCCTGAGCTTCTACGGTTTCCAGTCAAAAGCGCACAGCCAACCGGAAAGCGCGGTGACCGCTATCGCAGTGGTATTCTGCGTCGGGGTGATCGCATTAGCCCTGGCCGCCATCGTCTTCAGCAAGCAGATGAAGCTGGACCGGAAGGCCCATCTGGTGGTGCTGCAGGAAGTCGCGCGGATAAAAGCGGGCGGCAAAATTAGCGATATTGCGCCGGACGTGCGGGTTATCGTGGAGGATCTGGTCGGCCATCGCTACGAAGAGTGCTGGGGCAACAGCAAATTGTTCAAAGATGCTGCCCCTGCGCCTGCGCAGACCGTCGTTTCCCATTAAAGAAGAAGGCCCCGCCGGTATCCGGCGAGGCCTGGTATTAATGCGTTTCTTCCTGTGGAGTAAACTTCAGCTCAATCAACGCGATCGCTTTTTGCACCGCGCGAAGGGTCACCGGATCGGCAGAGGCCGGATGGCTGGCGAAGTCGATAGCTTTCAGCTGAGTGGTCATTTTTTCACGCACTTCCACCGGCGCAATGACGTCAATGACATCGAGGATCTGTTTGATAACCAGCTGGCAGGCAACCACATCGGAAACCAGCTCGTCGTGTTCGGTAAGATGTTGAGACATTAATTACTCCTTTTTTCAGGAGCGTAATAGTACCCTAAATCGTTAACGATAATAAAACCTGCCGTCGCAGGTTTTTTTATCTACCCTACTGGCTGGCGGGTCGTCTCCTGCCGCTTTGCACAGGATCACACTCTTGATGGCAGTGACAACATGAATACCGCGATCTCTTCCCGCGATGAACGTGCTTTTTCAGCGCCGGCGCTGCTGGTGGCAGGTGCCTTTTTTATGGAGTTTCTCGACGGGACGGTGATCGCCACCGCCCTGCCCGATATGGCGAGGGATTTTGGCGTCACCGCGGTCGAACTGAATATCGGCATCAGCGCCTATCTGATTACCCTTGCGGTCCTGATCCCGGCCAGCGGCTGGATCGCCGATCGCTTCGGCGCCCGGGCTATTTTTACTCTCGCCCTGGCGATCTTTACCCTTGCCTCGGTCTTCTGCGGCCTCTCCACCGAGGTGCATATCTTTGTCGCCATGCGTATCCTTCAGGGAGTCGGCGGCGCGCTGATGGTCCCCGTTGGTCGCCTGGCGGTGCTACGCACCACGCCGAAACACCAGCTGATCAAGGCCATCGCCACCCTGACCTGGCCAGCGCTGGTGGCCCCCATTATCGGCCCGCCTTTGGGCGGCTTTATAACCCGCTACGCCAGCTGGCACTGGATCTTCTTTATCAATGTCCCGCTGGGCCTTGCCGCCATCATCCTTTCGCTGCGCATTATCCCTGATATTCGCGAAACGGAACGGCGCTCCTTCGATCTCAGCGGATTTATCACTACCTCGGTCGCGATGGTCAGTCTGGTGACCGCGATGGAGCGGCTCGGCGATCGCCAGCCGCAGATCTGGCCGACGCTGGCTCTCGCCGCGCTTGGCTTCGGCTGTCTGTTATATTCCATTCGTCATTTCCGCCGGGCGGCGGCGCCTATGGTTCGTCTCGACGCCCTGCAGGTACCGACGTTCCGGGTGACAATGTACGGCGGCTCGTTGTTCCGGGCCTCCATCAGCGCGGTGCCTTTTCTGCTCCCCCTGCTGTTCCAGGTGGGATTCGGTATGGATCCTTTTCATTCCGGCCTGCTGGTGCTGGCGGTGTTTGTCGGTAATTTAACCATTAAACCCGCCACCACACCGCTCATTCGCTGGCTGGGCTTTCGTCGGCTATTGCTGATCAATGGCGCGTTGAACGTCTGTTCGCTGCTGGCTTGCGCGCTGCTTACGCCGCAGACGCCGGTCTGGGCCATCATGCTGATCCTTTATCTCGGCGGGGTGTTTCGCTCAATCCAGTTTACCGGTGTAAGCACGCTGGCCTTCGCCGATGTCCCCGCCGCGCAGATGAGCGATGCTAATACGCTGTTCAGTACCGCGTCGCAGCTGGCGGTAGGGCTGGGGATCACGCTCGGGGCGATTGGCATTCGCCTGGGCGAGCAGGTCGGCGACTGGCTGCATCTTACTGAACTACCGGGGATCAGCTTCCGCCTGTCGTTTGTGTTTATCGCCTTGATCTGTCTGGTAGGGATGATCGACAGCCTGCATCTGGCCAAAACGGCCGGCAGCAGCGTGTCGGAGAAGAAGAAATAGAAGAAAAAATAAACGACGGAAGGGCCAGCGGCGCTGGCCCTGATGACGGTTAAGCGACGATCTGGCGAACAAAGTCTTCGATTGCTTTATCCTGGCAGTTTTCGAAGAAGCACTGCTGGAAGCGTGGGCCGGAGACTGCGGTTTTCACCAGCTGCGGATCGATGGCGCGCAGGGTATCGAGGTAGTTCTCTTTTACTACTGCTGCTTTGACCTGGTTGAGGATCCCGGCATTGCGCACCTGCGGTTCTTTGCGCTCCGGCGGATAGCCTTCGCCGTTGCGGCCGGTAAAGGCTTTTTCAAAGATAAACCGCACATTCAGTTCGGCGCCCCAGCCAAAGCCTTTGGCAAACGGCAGCGACAGCGCATTACCGTTGTTGATCTGGGCAAACAGGAACGCATCCGCCGGATCGATACAGTAGCCGCAGACCACGCCCGGATGGATGTTCAGCGACATCAGCGCCCCCTGACCGGTACCGCAGCCGGTGACCACGAAGTCAACTGCTTTCGAATTCAGCAGAATACTGGCCATGATCCCAAGATGGATGTAGGTCAGATGATGATCGTTCTCATCGCTCATGCCGACGTTATAGACCGGGAATCCTTTTTCGTCGGCAACCGCGTTAAGCTCCTTGAGGATGATGGCGTTTTTGTTCGCTTGGCTGTTCTCCATCATCAGTGCAATCTTCATGGTTATTCTCCTGAATGCTGTGCGGGCCTGCCCGCAGAATGTCATTGACGTTGACTGCACTTTACTACCTTGAAAACAAACTTTCAAATTTTATGAAAAGTTGTTTTATAATTTACGCAGTGCTTCACACTTTCGCAGGCTCCCCCTGTCTGTTGACCTCAGCCCTCTGCATGCTGGCGAATCCGCTTCGTCCTCCCTTACCACCCGCCGGCGACAAAGTCCTGACCGCCCAGGCAATAATGAATAATAAATTAAAAGCATTCTCATTTATTATTAAACTGCCAATGCGTGTTATTCCCATTAGCATTTTAAATAAAACATTTTTAAATTTACTTTTTGCAAATAATTAAATAACAAATTATAGTGGCAGCCAATAACATCTATTATTTAATTCCAGGAGTGCAACGATGCTGAAAACGGACATGATTGACAAACTGAATGAACAGATGAATCTTGAACTCTATTCTTCTCTTCTTTATCAGCAGATGAGCGCCTGGTGCAGTTACCACAGTTTTGAAGGCGCCGCGGCCTTCCTGCGTCGCCATGCTCAGGAAGAGATGACCCATATGCAGCGCCTGTTCGACTATCTAACCGACACCGGCAGCCTGCCGCGGATCAACGCTATCGCCTCCCCGTTTGCCGAATATGCCTCACTCGACGAGCTGTTCCGCCAGACCTACGAGCATGAGCAGCTGATCACGCAAAAAATAAATGAACTGGCGCACGCGGCCATGACCAGCCAGGATTACCCGACCTTTAATTTCCTGCAGTGGTATGTTGCTGAACAGCATGAAGAAGAGAAATTATTTAAATCGGTGATCGATAAACTGACCCTCGCTGGAAAAAGCGGCGAAGGTCTGTACTTTATCGATAAAGAGCTGGCTACCCTCGACGCGCAGAATTAATCCCCCGCGCCGCGACAGTCCGTGTCGCGGCCCCCTTAATGTCGGCAGATCTTATTTTCTGCGGTAGTAAAACCTTCCTCTCTGGCAATAAATTTGCTTTTTTCTCTAAAAACGCCACCAGCTGTGCGGCGCTTAGATTCTCTGCTGAACAGGTGTGAAACCGCGCCTCTTCGCCAAAGCGGCGGCGAATGGCGGCCTCCAGCGAGGCGACCGTCCAGGATTCACCCGAGGCGAGCATCATCTGTAAAACTTCATGACCATGAATGGAAGACATAACCCCTCCTGCAAAAACCGCCAGCTTAGGCCAGACCGTCAACCCGCGCCTTGCGCCAGCGCAGGCTTTCGCCCTCTTATTATGTAAACATTTCATTACACAACTTGTAATCCCGATTTGACGAAAGCCGTAATATCCCCTACTCTGCGCGGCATAATTTATTGTTATTTGCTGTAGGGATAGCGAAAAGCGTGAAAAACCGCACTCTGGGCAGTATTTTAATCGTAGCTGGCACCACCATCGGTGCAGGAATGTTGGCAATGCCATTGGCCGCCGCAGGCGTCGGCTTTACCGTCACGTTGGGTTTACTTTTCACCCTGTGGGCATTGATGTGCTATACCGCCCTTTTGCTGCTGGAAGTCTACCAGCATGTCCCTGCCGATATGGGGCTCGGTTCTCTGGCGGCGCGCTATCTGGGCCGTTATGGGCAGTGGGTTACCGGATTCTGCATGCTGTTTCTGCTGTACGCCCTCACGGCAGCCTATATCAGTGGCGCCGGTGAATTACTCGCTTCCAGCCTCAACCAGTGGCTGGACTGGCAGCTACCACCGGCCGCAGGCGTACTGATCTTCACCCTCCTCGGCGGGGCGGTAGTGTGCATTGGCACCGCGCTGGTGGATCTGTTCAATCGCTTCCTGTTTAGCGCCAAAATCGTCTTCCTGGTGATTATGCTGGCCCTGCTGATGCCGCACATTCATCAGGTGAACCTTCTGACGCTGCCGGTTGAGCAAGGCCTGGCCCTGTCGGCCATTCCGGTGATTTTCACCTCCTTTGGTTTTCACGGCAGCGTCCCGAGCATCGTCAGCTATCTGGGGGGGGATATTCGCAAATTGCGCCGGGTATTTATCATCGGCAGCTTTATTCCTCTGGTGGCCTATATTTTCTGGCAGCTGGCGACGCTGGGCAGTATCGACGCCCCGGCCTTTACCGCCCTGCTGGCAAATAACGCTGGTCTGAACGGCCTGCTGGAGGCGATCCGCGAAGTGGTGGCGTCACCGCATGTGGAGCTGGCCGTTCACCTGTTTGCCGACCTTGCGCTGGCGACGTCATTCCTCGGCGTCTCGCTCGGCCTGTTTGATTATCTGGCGGATATGTTTCAGCGTAAAAACAGCGTCGGCGGGCGTCTGCAGAGCGGGATAATCACCTTCCTGCCGCCGCTGGCGTTCGCCCTGTTCTATCCCCGCGGTTTCGTCATGGCCCTCGGCTACGCCGGGGTGGCATTAGCCGTGCTGGCGCTGATAATGCCGGCCCTGCTGGTCATGAAGAGTCGCCGAGAGCATCCGCAGGCTACCTGGCGGGTCGCCGGCGGCGCACCGACGCTATGGCTGGTTCTGCTGTGCGGGATCGGCATCGTGGCTATTCAGTTCAGCATCGCTGCCGGGTTGTTGCCCGCGGTGGGATAAAAAAGGGGCCTGCTGGCCCCTTGTTCATTTCGCTAAGCAACACTGCTTATACTTTTTACCGCTGCCGCATGGGCAGGGATCGTTGCGTCCGACTTTCGCTTCATTTCTTATTGGCTGCGGGGCCTCCACCGGCTGCGGATTCGCTATCCAGTACTGGTAAAGCGCCAGCGCCGCCGGCGTGATACGCTCGATGCTGGCGATAAATTCATCCGCCGTCAGATTATCCAGCGCGCTAAACTGTTCTTCGCTGCCGTGGAGCGCGATAGCGTCCAGCTCCGGCTGGAGTTCAGCGGGCAACGTCGACCAGTCGCTCAGCGCCACGCCGCGCAGATAGCCAAAGCACCACTCCTCAACTATGGTCAGCTCATGACCTTCCGCTTCGCGGGTGCCGAACAGCGGTTCGAACTGATCGGGATAAGACTCCAGCCGTTCGGCGATATCGCTCATATGCTGCAGCGTCAGATTGACAAAGCGATCGCGCTCGCGATCGTTGGCCCAGCGCGGGACATTATCCGCCCCGCCCCAAATCGCCAGCAGCCACTGAGCGGGTTCGATGTCGGTCGGCGCAGAGAGGATCGCCGTCAGCAGGCCATCCAGTTCAGAGACATCCAGAATGGCGCCTTCGGCGGCGTATTTCGCCAGAGTGTCATCCAGCCATTCCAGTTCGTTTTCGTTCAAAGGTCCGGTATTCATTCACAGGCTCGCATGGTAAAAATCGGGCCTACAGTAGCCGAATTGCCGACAGAAAGCCACCCGGCGATACCTATTGCGCCGGTGTCAACGATACGCGATCAGGCCAGGCCGCGCAGCGCCGACGCCACCTCACGACAGGCCTCCTCCCCTAACGAAAGCAAAGGA
Organism: Klebsiella pneumoniae; assembly: GCF_000742135.1. Taxonomy (GTDB): domain Bacteria; phylum Pseudomonadota; class Gammaproteobacteria; order Enterobacterales; family Enterobacteriaceae; genus Klebsiella; species Klebsiella pneumoniae. The sequence goes on from NZ_KN046818.1 coordinate 2,982,265, forward strand.
CGGGGAAGCGAGTCTGGATCGCAGAGTCCGAGCATCGCTGCGGCGCTGGCTATCACTCGCAGGCTACCACCATAGCGATCAAAGCATCGCCATAGGGGGGCCAGCTGCTCATTCAGTGCCGCAGTCTGCGCCACATCACCGCTACGTATCGCTCTTACCAGCGCCAGTGAGCAGCGGGGAAAGAGTCCGCCGCAGACCGAATACCAGGCTTCGCAGCCGGCCTGCAACCCGGCAGTGGCCCATGCATCGCCGCTGACGCCAAGCGTAACGCGAGAGGGAAGATGCTGACGCAGGGCCGCAACACGTTCGCTCACCTGTGGCGCGGGCAGGCCGGGAATTTTAATCGAGGCAATGGCCGGCAAGGCGGCGATGCGCCCCTGCAGCTCATCCGCCAGCATTACGTGGGTAGTGCGGGGATTGTCATACAGGCAAACCGGCACCGAGACATGCCGGCAGACTTCTTCGTAAAAGGCAAAGATCTCCTCCGCGGAAAGCGGCTGATAGGACATCATCGGCAGTAATAACGCATCCGCCCCTGCCTCCTGAGCATCCTCCACCAGGCGTAGCACCTCGTTAGTCGCAATGGCGCCGACGCCGACCATCATCGGGATCGACCCCGCATGCGCCTTCGCCACCTGCACCACTCGTCTGCGCTGCTCACGGCTGAGATAAGCGTAGCTACCGGTTGAACCTAAGATGCCCAGAGAGTCGACTCCGGCATCGGTAAGACGGGCGAGAATACGAATAAACGCTTTTTCATCAAAATTTTGCTGATGCAAAGGTGTCAAAGGAAATGCGCAAAGTCCACTGAACATGCTGCCTCCGGCAGGCTGGGCTGAGAGTCCGTTTGATAGTAGCAAGGCGCGATCGTTTTGTCCTGGGACAAATGAGAAATTGACTGTAAGGCAAGAGTTAACCGAAAAACGCCGTGGCGTCAGGCTGGCGGGAAAGGTATCAGAAGGCGAAAGTACAGAAACAAAAAAACCACCCGTAGGTGGTTTCACGACACTGCTTATTGCTTTGATTATTCTGTATTTCCCAATGGTACCCGGAGCGGGACTTGAACCCGCACAGCGCGAACGCCGAGGGATTTTAAATCCCTTGTGTCTACCGATTCCACCATCCGGGCTCGGGATATAAAGTGGAGGCGCGTTCCGGAGTCGAACCGGACTAGACGGATTTGCAATCCGCTACATAACCGCTTTGCTAACGCGCCTTTAATACTGAAGCACCCGCAACTGCCGATGCTGTTAATCTGGAGCGGGAAACGAGACTCGAACTCGCGACCCCGACCTTGGCAAGGTCGTGCTCTACCAACTGAGCTATTCCCGCATCATCAAGTTATTTGCTAATCACTTGATTTTGTTATCGTCTGGAAGACTGTGCCGCCGTTCGATGCGTTGCATTCTACTTATCTCTCGCGGTGAGTCAACGGTATTTTTCGCAACTTTGTATCGTTTGCTGAAAATAACGGCGAAACGATCACTGATCAAGCAAATCGCCGCGCGCCGCGTTCAAATACTGCAGCATCGACCACAGCGTCAGCACCGCCGCCACGAGGAAAAGCGCGATCCCGGCCCACTCCACCCACGGATAAGGACGCCACAGCATCCATACCAGGGCGGTCATCTGGGCGGTCGTTTTCACTTTGCCAATCCATGAGACCGCCACGCTGCTGCGTTTCCCCAGCTCCGCCATCCACTCACGCAGCGCGGAGATAATGATCTCACGGGCAATCATGGTCGCCGCCGGTAGCGTGACCCACCAGGTGTGATAGTGTTCGGCAACCAGCACCATGGCGATAGCCACCATGACTTTATCGGCAACCGGGTCGAGGAAGGCGCCAAAACGGGTGCTCTGATTCCAGCGACGAGCGAGGAAACCATCAAACCAGTCGGTTACCGCGGCAACAAAGAAGATCAGCGCGCAGGCAAACGGCGCCCAGCTAAAGGGCAGATAAAACGCCAGCACAAAAAACGGGATCAGGATGACGCGAAACAGAGTAAGCAACGTAGGGATATTAAATTGCATAGTGACGGGTAACTATCTGTTGTAAGTAAAAATTAGCCCTATGTTGCTACAGAGCCCCTAATGTTTCAACGAGTAGAAGATCTTTTCTGCCAGAGCGTGAGAGATGCCCGGTACTTTAGCAATTTCTTCGACGCTGGCCTGCTGTAGCCCCTGCAGCCCACCCATATACTTCAGCAGCATCTGACGACGCTTCGGCCCTACCCCCTCGATAGTCTCAAGCGAGCTGGTGCTCTTCACTTTCGCCCGTTTTTTGCGATGCCCGGAGATCGCATGATCGTGCGATTCATCGCGAATATGCTGGATCACATGCAGGGCCGGCGAATCCGGCGGCAGGCTAAACCCTTCCCCTTCCGGCTCAAAGAATAACGTTTCCAGACCCGCTTTTCGATCGCTACCTTTCGCCACGCCCAGCAGCAGCGGATGATGTTTATCCCAGGGGACGTCCAGTTCAGCAAACACGGCTTTCGCCTGGGCCAGCTGTCCCTTGCCGCCGTCTATCAGGATCACATCCGGGATCTTGTTGTCATCAATCGCTTTACCATAGCGACGGCGCAGGACCTGATTCATCGCCGCATAGTCATCGCCAGGGGTAATGCCGGTGATGTTGTAGCGCCGATACTCCGCGCGCAGTGGGCCATTGCCGTCAAACACCACACAGGATGCTACGGTCTGTTCGCCCATGGTGTGGCTGATGTCAAAACACTCCATTCGCTTGACGGCCGGCAGCTCCAGTACGCTGGCCAGCGCCTGCAAACGCTGATGAATGGTCGATTGCTGAGACAATTTGGTCGTTAACGCTGTCGCGGCGTTGGTCCGCGCCAGCTTAAGATAACGCGCTCTGTCGCCGCGCGGCTTAGTCTGCACATTGATTCGACGACCCGCCAGCTCCGACAGCGAGTCGGCCAGCAGCGTCTTATCCCCAAGGTTAAAGTCGAGCAAAATCTCCCCCGGCAGCGTGCGCATTTGGCTGCCCTGCAGGTAGAACTGGCCGACAAAGGTCTCCACGACCTCTCCCAGCTCGGTGCCGCCCGGCACTTTCGGGAAGTAGCTTCGGCTGCCCAGCACTTTGCCCTGACGGATAAACAGCACATGCACGCAGGCCATGCCGGCATCGAAGGCGACGCCGATCACGTCGAGGTCGTCACCGGTGTTGGAGACAAACTGTTTCTCCGTCACGCGGCGGACGGCCTGAATCTGGTCGCGGATGCGCGCCGCCTCTTCGAACTCCAGGTTCTGGCTCGCCTTCTCCATCCGCGCGATGAGCTGGGTCAGCACCTGGTCATCCTTGCCGGCGAGAAACAGCCGCACATACTCTACCTGCTGAGCATACTCTTCTTCGCTGACCAGCCCGGCCACGCACGGCCCCAGGCAGCGACCAATCTGATACTGCAGACAGGGGCGGGAGCGATTGCGGTAGACGCTGTTTTCACACTGACGGATGGGAAAGATTTTCTGCAGCAGCGCCAGGGTCTCGCGCACGGCATAGCCGTTGGGAAAAGGACCAAAATATTCGCCCTTCGCATGTTTGGCGCCGCGATGCATAGCCAGACGCGGATGAGTATCGCCGCTGAGAAAAATAAAAGGATACGATTTATCGTCGCGTAACAGCACGTTGTAACGTGGCTGGTACAGCTTAATATAGTTGTGCTCAAGCAGCAGCGCTTCCGTCTCGGTGTGGGTGACGGTCACGTCGATTTGCGCGATCAGCGCTACCAGCGCTTCCGTTTTACGCGACGCAACGTTGCTGCGGAAGTAGCTACTGAGCCGCTTTTTCAGATCTTTGGCTTTGCCAACATAGATGACGGTTCCGCCAGCATCATACATCCGATACACACCGGGCTGGCTGGTCACCGTTTTCAGGAAAGCTTTTGCGTCAAAAACATCACTCACTGGCTTGCTAACGACTCCGCATTACACAGGCCATGGCGAATTGCCAGGTGGGTCAGCTCGACATCGCCATGAATGTTTAATTTACTGAACATCCGATAGCGGTAGCTGTTAACCGTTTTAGGACTCAGATTTAGCTGCTCTGAGATCTCATTCACCTTCTGACCTTTGGTGATCATCAGCATAATCTGCAATTCGCGTTCAGACAAACTGGCAAACGGCGATTCTGTCTTTTCGGGTTCAATCTGACTTAACGCCATTTGCTGGGCAATATCGGAGGCAATATAGCGCTGCCCGGACGCGACGCAGCGGATGGCATTCACCACTTCCTGCGGCGCGGCGCCTTTACTGAGATAGCCTGCCGCGCCCGCCTGCATGACCTTGGCAGGTAAAGGATTCTCGGTATGCACGGTCAACATGATCACTTTGGTGCCCGCCACGGAGCGCGCGATTTTGCGCGTCGCTTCAAGACCACCGATCCCAGGCATGTTCATGTCCATCAGGACGACATCTGCGGAATTAGCCCGGCACCACTTGACGGCGTCCTCGCCGCAGCAGGCTTCGCCAGCGACTTTAATCCCTTTTATATCTTCCAGAATGCGTCGTATCCCTGCGCGCACCAGTTCGTGGTCATCAACAAGAAGAACGTTGATCAAAGGAATAATCTCCAGAATGAGGGATAACGCTACTGATACTTTATCTCCCACATATTACCGGGTTTTATTGCTATTTTAAAAGGCAAAAAAATGCCCTCGCCTCGATTTGGCTCTCATTTATGGCAATGTCTGTGCACACTAAGTGGAAAGTCATTGAGAACAGTCAGTTGCCCGGCTCTTATTTTTTAACAATACTCATACAGAAGGCACAAAAAACACAACAGATTACGTAGCGCATAAATACGAAGCAAAATATGTAACAATTATTAACGAGCTAAATAGATGGGGGAAATTATTGGCTTGCCGACGGCTATTACGTATTATCCGAAGCATCAAAACATTCACAGCTCAGATGAGAGAACAGAAATTAAGCACACCTTTTTTTTCTGTCGCTTGTGGTATACTGCGCGGCCTTCACATTGAGTAGAGCGCAATAGCGCAGCGAGTAAACGAGGATATCGATGAGCACACCAGATTTTTCCACTGCAGAAAATAAGCAGGAACTGGCGCAGGAAGTCTCCTGCCTGAAAGCGATGATTACGCTGATGCTGCAGGCGATGGGCCAGGCGGATGCGGGGCGCGTGATTATTAAAATGGAAAAGCAGATTTCACAGATGGAAGATGAGGCTCAGGCCGCCGTATTCTCCAGCACCGTTAAGCAGATTAAACAAGCCTATCGGCAGTAATCCTGTGCCGGCTGAAAGTATCACTGACAGCCGGTATCACGTCTGACACGCAGAACGGCAGGCGCATTCAGATTAGCCCAGTCGCCACGGCGTAGCAGGCAATTTGCGTTTTATTCGGCGCATTAAATTTCCGCTGCATATTCTTCTGATGGAAATTCACCGTATTTTCCGAAATCGAGAGAATCATCGCCACCTCCGCCGAAGTCTTTCCTTCCGCCGTCCATTTGAGGATTTCCAGTTCGCGGCGGCTGAACTTCATCTCCGGCGGCATCACCATCTCATCTTCCAGACGCAGCAGCGTCAGCAAGCTTAGTTCAGTCAGCGTTCGCAGACGCAGCTCAAGCTCATCTTCAGGGTAACCGCCCGGCAGACGATTGTTCGCGGAGACAGAGAGAAATCCCTGAGCATGGTTTGGCAACGTCAGGCACTGCGTCACCCCCTTTTGCAGACCATGGTCACGCGCCCCGTCCCACAGTGCCGGCGCATCACGAAACAGGCTGTCGTTCCATGGCAGATGGCCACGCATAAAATTCTCCGGCCGTAACACAGGATCTATCGCGAAATAATTTTCTGCCTGATAGTGCGACATCCATGCGCGGGGGTAAGTCGACTGGAACGTAACGCGGGGGCGGGTGAAAGGCACCGGGTGGCGCACACAAAGCGTGTAGTAATCATATTCCAGCGCTTCGGTTTCACGTTGCAGGAGATTATAAACCTCCTCGCCGGTGGCCATGGACTGAAATTGGTGCAGCATATCCCGCCGCCAGCTGAAAAAAACATTGTCCCTCATAGCTGTGCAAATAACTCCTGATTGATAATCATTATTATAAATACAGAAAACTAACACATAAATCTTATTTATATGTATAAAATATCGTAGCTGTCATATTTATTAGTCTGAAGGCTTGCCATTTTCCCGCTCGCCGCACAGAAACATAGCGTTTTTCTCCCATCATGTTCTACACCCTGCCAAGGGCGATGGGAAGCGGTGTATACGGCCGTGGCAGTCAATAGCGCAAAGACGTGTCGCGGGGGCGTTACCCCGCCGCGAGAGTGGGCTAAACGCGGCGGCTCCCGCGAAGCTGAGCCGCCGCGCCAGCCCATGCTTTACTGCATCAGGAATTTTTCAAGGAACTGACGGGTACGCGGCTGCTGGGGCGAAGCGAACAACGCTTTTGCCTCGCCTTGTTCGACAATGCGTCCCTGATCCATAAATATCGCCCGATCGGCAACGTCGCGGGCGAAACTCATTTCATGGGTCACGATCACCATGGTGCGTTTTTCCTGCGCCAGCTGACGGATGGTGTTGAGCACCTCCCCCACCAACTCAGGATCGAGAGCCGAGGTGGGTTCATCAAACAGGATCACGTCCGGACGCATAGCCAGCGCGCGGGCAATAGCCACTCGCTGCTGCTGCCCGCCGGAGAGACGGCGCGGATAGCTATTCTCTTTTCCGCTGAGCCCCACCTTCGCCAGCAGTTCGCGCGCCCGCGCCATGGACTCCTGCTTATCTTCACCTTTTACGATGACCGGCCCTTCAATAATGTTCTCCAGCACCGTACGGTGGGGAAACAGATTAAAGTTCTGGAAGACAAAGCCGACGTGCTGGCGCAGCTGGCAAATGAGCCCTTTCTGCGGCCCGAGGCTGCGACCGGCGTCGATCGTCACATCGCCGACGCGGATAGTGCCGCTCTCCGGTTGCTCCAGCAGGTTGATGCTACGCAGCAGGGTGGTTTTGCCCGAGCCGCTGGGGCCGATGATCGCCACCACTTCCCCTTTCTGTACCTCCAGGTCGATACCATGGAGCACCGTCTGGCCATGGAATTTTTTTACCAGGCTTTTCACTTCTATCGCACTCATTTCGGATCACGCTCCTGGCGGTTCAGCTGGTTTTCAAAATAATTCTGCAGCGAGGAGAGCACTGTCGCCATTACCCAGTAGATCAGGGAGGCCGCCAGATACATGGTGAAGACCTCCAGGGTTCGCGAGGTGATTAGCTGCGCCTGACGGAACAGCTCCGGCACCTGGATCGTTGCCGCCAGCGAGGTATCTTTTACCAGGCTGATAAAACTGTTCGACAGCGGCGGCAAAGCGACCCGCGCCGCCTGGGGTAAAATGGCCCGACGCATCGTCTGCCAGGGCGTCATACCGATACTGGCCGCCGCTTCCCATTGCCCTTTATCAATCGAGGCGATGGCCGCGCGCAGCGTTTCCGCCGCATAGGCCGCAGTATTCAACGACAGGCCGATCATCGCCGCCGGGATCGGGTCAAGCTCAATGCCGAACTGCGGCAAGCCGTAGTAGATCATAAACAGCTGGGCGATAAGCGGCGTGCCGCGGAAAATGGAGATATACATGCGCGCCAGCCATTTTACCGGCCAGACTGGCGACATGCGCATCAGCGCCAGGATAAAGCCCAGCACCAGGCCGAAAAACATCCCGCCAATGCTCAGCTGCAGCGTAAAGACGGCCCCTTTCAGCAGAAAAGGGGCGGAATCAATGACCAGTTGGATACTTTCTTGCATGCTGTCGTTTCTGTATTAGAGGTGAGGATGATAGGCAAACAGCGCCGGCGATCCGCCAGTGTGGACGAACAGTATCGGCCCTTCATCCTTAAAGCGCTTCTGCGTGATGCCGTCGATAAGCCCGGCCATCGCTTTGCCGGTATAGACCGGGTCGAGCAAAATACCTTCCAGCTGCGCCAGCAGCTTCACGGCGGCCATCCCATCTTCGTTTGGCGTACCGTATCCTGGGGCAAAGTAGTCATCCCACAGTATAATTTCAGCCTTCGCCTGTAGCTCGAGACTGTTGGCCACGGCCTGCTGCAGCGCCTCCACTTTCGGCAACTGGTCAGCGACCGAGCGCGACACGGTCACCCCAATCAGTTCCGCCTGCGGCATCAGCTGTTCAAGGCCGACCGCCAATCCGGCATGGGTGCCGGCGCTGCCGGAGGCGACCACGACTGACGAGATCGCCACCGCGTCTTCGCACTGCTGGCTGATTTCCAGTGCGCTTTCCACATAGCCTAACGCGCCGAGGGCATTGGAGCCGCCGACCGGAATAACATACGGACGATACCCCTGCGCCTCAATGCGGGTCGCCAGCTCATCGAGCTGGGCGGAGGGATCGGTCAGGGCATCACACATCTCAACCTGGGTGTTAAAGAGATCCAGCAGCAGACGGTTGCCATTGCTCAGATAGTTCTCCGCCCGGGTGCCGATGGGATTTTCCAGTAGCGCCACGCAATGCAGTCCCAGTTTCGCAGCGACTGCCGCCGTCTGACGCACATGGTTAGACTGGATCGCGCCGGCGGTGATTAAGGTATCCGCGCCCTCGCGCAGCGCATCGGCGGCGAGAAACTCCAGCTTACGCAGTTTGTTGCCCCCCATCGCCAGCGGCGTCGTATCATCACGTTTAATAAAAATTTCGCGCCCAAGGTGATCGGACAGACGCGGGAGATACTCCAGCGGCGTCGGCGCGCCGATCAATTCCAGGCGCGGAAAGCGGGTTAAGTTTTGCAGTGACATGGCCCCTCCTGACTCAGTTATGCTTCATTATGCACACAGTTACGCGCTAAATAAAAAAAGGCGCTTCCAGGAGCGCCTTTTTTCACCGCTGTCCGTTATTTCGTCACGTCAGCGCCAAACCATTTCTCGGACAGCGCCTTCAGGCTGCCATCTTTCTGCATGTCTGCAATCGCGCCATCTACCGCTTTCAGCAGGTCGTCGTTGCCTTTACGCAGCGCAACGCCAGCTTCCTGACGAGAGAAGGCTTCGCCGGTTACCGCCAGCGTATTGTTGGTTTTCTTCACCAGATCCAACGCCGCCAGACGGTCTACCAGAATGGCGTCAATACGGCCTACACGCAGATCCTGGTATTTGGTGGGATCGTCATCATAGGTACGGACGTCCACGCCCTGGACATTCTGACGCAGCCACTCTTCATAGTTAGTGCCCAGTCCGACGCCCACTTTCTTGCCTTTCAGATCCGCCGCGGTTTTAATCACGCCTTCGTTACCCTTCTTCACCAGCGCCTGCACGCCGGAGACGGTATATGGGGTGGAGAAATCGTATTTCTTCTTACGTTCTTCAGAGATAGTGACCTGGTTAATCACCACGTCGATACGCTTGGAGTCCAGCGAGGCCAGCATACCGTCCCACTTGGTCGGTTTGAGATCGGCCTTCACGCCAAGATGTTTCGCCAGTTCGTTAGCGAATTCCACTTCAAACCCGGTCAGCTTGCCGTCATCCCCCTGGAAACTAAAGGGAGGGTAGGTGCCTTCGAGGCCCACGCGTAGGGTGCCGCGCTCTTTAATCTGATTGAGCAGGTTTTCCGCCGCAAAAGTTTTCACGCTGACGCCAGCCATCAAAACAACGGCCATCGCGCCCATCATCGCCTGACGACCCAGAAGTGCTAATTTCATAGATACCCCGAAGGTTAGGATTTTCCTGTAGTGTAAGGCGCTTAACGCCCTGACACCAACATCGTTACGCTACATCTTATGCAGATTTATTATATATGATCCGCTTTAGGGTATAGCGAAAATCAGGGCTTTCCTCACCCTTTTTGCTGGATATCTCCCATACTGCAAAGGTCAGCCTGTTGACGTCTGGAGCATGGAAGATGAAAAACCCCACCTTATTGCAATGTTTTCACTGGTACTACCCCACCGGCGGCGAGCTGTGGCCTGAGGTCGAAGCGCTGGCGCCCAGCCTGAATGAAATCGGCATCAATATGGTCTGGTTGCCACCCGCCTACAAAGGCGCCTCGGGCGGTTACTCCGTCGGCTATGATACCTACGATCTCTTTGACCTCGGCGAGTTTGATCAAAAAGGGTCTGTCGCCACCAAATATGGCGACAAAGCGCAGTTGCTGGCGGCGATCAACGCCCTGAAGGAGCACAATATCGCCGTGCTGCTGGATGTGGTGGTAAACCATAAAATGGGCGCTGATGAAAAAGAGTCTCTGCGCGTTCAGCGCGTCGATGAGCAGGATCGTACGCAAATTGACGAGGAGATCATTGAGTGCGAGGCATGGACGCGCTACACCTTCCCGGTGCGCGCCGGACAGTATTCGCAGTTTGTCTGGGACTACAAATGTTTTAGCGGCATTGACCACATCGAGAACCCGACGGAAGACGGTGTGTTTAAAATCGTCAACGATTACACCGGCGAAGGCTGGAATGAACAGGTCGATGATGAGCTCGGCAACTTTGACTATCTGATGGGCGCCAATATCGATTTCCGCAATCATGCAGTGACCGAGGAGATCAAATACTGGGCGCGCTGGGTAATGGAGCAGACCGGCTGCGACGGTTTTCGTCTTGACGCGGTCAAGCATATCCCCGCCTGGTTTTATAAAGCGTGGATCGAGCATGTTCAGGAGGTGGCCCCGCAGCCGCTGTTTATTGTAGCGGAATACTGGTCCCATGAAGTGGAGAAGCTCCAGCAGTATATCGACCTGGTCGAGGGCAAAACGATGCTGTTTGATGCCCCACTGCAGATGAAATTTCATGAAGCGTCGCGCCAGGGCCGCGATTATGACATGAGCCAGATTTTCAGCGGGACGCTGGTGGAAGCCGACCCTTTCCATGCCGTCACTCTGGTCACCAATCATGATACGCAGCCGCTGCAGGCCCTCGAGGCGCCGGTTGAACCCTGGTTCAAGCCCCTCGCCTATGCGCTGATCCTGCTGCGGGAGAATGGCGTGCCCTCGGTCTTTTATGCCGATCTCTTCGGCGCTTCCTATGAGGATACCGGCGGCGACGGAGAGACCTATGCCATTGAGATGCCCGTTATCGAACAACTCCACGAGCTGATCGACGCCCGTCAGCGTTTTGCCCATGGCGTGCAAACCCTTTGGTTCGATCATCCTAACTGCATCGCCTTTAGTCGTAGCGGTACTGACGACGATCCAGGCTGCGTGGTGATCATGTCCAATGGCGATGAGGGCGAAAAGACGCTGACGCTGGGCGAAAACTATGGCAACAAACGCTGGCGGGATTTTCTCGGTAACCGGGAAGAGATTGTCGAAACCGATGGCGAAGGCTGCGCGACCTTTACATGTAACGGGGGGAGCGTGAGCGTGTGGGTGTTAGAGGAGGTGCTGTAGTTCCCTGACGCCGGGCGGGCCAGCTATGGCCCGCCAAAATCTCAGCGCGTGGAGGCTGGCGCGCTGACGGGCCCCGTCGCTCGCGCTTTGGCCCACGCCTTCTCGCACTCCGGAGTGAGACGTTCAACACGGGACAACGTCATCCGATCGTAGGAGATTGTGTTGCCCTCGCGCTCGACAGGATAGATGTCCAGGGAAGCGGTCACGTTGTAGATCTCACTGTCACGATTCATCAGTTTCCCCGGCTGCGCAATCACGCGCTGCCACTGGCGGCAGTCGAAGGTGTCCCCTTCTTTGGTGACAATCAGGCTGGCAATGGCGTCAGGACTCATCATCGCGCTCTGCGGCCCTTTCGTTTGCCAGAAACCTGCAAGGCCAGCCGGCGCCGGCGCTTTAACGACGTCCTCATAACGATCAACCTGTACGCAACCGGCCAGCGCCACCACCATGCCAGCAAAAAATAACTTTTTCATCATTCATCCCACAAGCCGATAAAAAAGTATTGTGGCATTAAAGCGTTAAGCCTTCCACCCCCACCGCAAAGGGATAAGCGAGCAAGCCAGCAACCGCTAACGTGGGTTTCATTTGAAGTAAGGAAATTCTGAAAGTAAAAGAATACTGGGCGCGTAACCATAGCGTCTATGGGCACTTTTTGTTTTTAATTCGGTCACACTACCGGTTCTTGACTTTACTTTAAGAGTTTTCCTGGCAAATTATATGCATAGATGCGGAATAGTTTAATGGAGCTAATGGGTTCTTTCTAAACCTACTATTATTATCGCCCGCAAGGACTGCTTCGCACAGCCAGTGCGAAGTGTATATCGTTACGTGTTGATTGAGGATGGGTCATGTCAACGATGATTATGGATTTGTGCAGCTATACCCGGTTGGGATTGACGGGATATCTGACCAGTCGGGGAATTAAAAAACAGGAAATCGTTGAGGTCAACAGTGCTGCGGATCTGCAGAAACACTGTACGTCGTGTTGCCCGGCGGTGGTGTTTCTGAATGAAGACTGTTTCGTGCATGATGATGAAAGTAATGGCATTATTCGCCAGATCATTACGCAAAACCCGGCGACGCTGTTTGTTATCTTTATGTCGCTGGCGAACATCCATTTTGACCGCTATTTGCGGGTACGGAAGAATCTGCTAATCAGTTCAAAATCGATAACCCCAAAAGACCTTGATGTTATTCTGGTTAATTATCTTAAATACAAAAACACCAGTGTAGGGCAGTTAACTTTACCGACATTGTCACTGAGTAAAACAGAATCAAATATGCTGCAAATGTGGATGGCCGGGCATGGTACTTCGCAAATCTCAACGCAAATGAACATCAAAGCGAAGACGGTATCGTCGCATAAAGGCAATATTAAAAAGAAAATACAAACGCATAATAAGCAGGTGATTTATCATATCGTTCGGCTGACCGAAAACATCACCTCCGGTATTCAGGTAAATATGCGCTGAAACAAACTGGCGGCGCTCCCGCCAGTTCAGTTTTACGAGACCTCTTTTTCCACGAAAATCCCATCCGGGTGGCCTATTTCATTAAAAAACCAGATCCCCAGAGGATAGTCTTCCAGTGAAACCAGATACATCGTTCCTTCACTAAACGACTCAATCGCCAGCACTACCCCCGATCGACGTGGGCCACCGTCGGTCTTCACCGTGACACGATCGTTCACCTGCATAATCATCTCCTCTATATTTTCAGCCAGTGTAGAACAAAACCACGCAACTCGCAGCGTCGCGGCACGTGACTGGCGCTTTTTTAGACCGACTATACTTAGAGAGGCTTGAGCAACGCTCAGCGAGGGGGGTAATGATGAAGCACCAATTAACAGGCCAGACCGGGGACGACCTTGATGTCAACGTAGATGCCCTGCTGGCGGCAATTAATGAGATCAGCGAAAGCGAAGTCCATCGCACGCTGGACGACCCGCAGCGCGCCAGCATCGATGGCCGCGGGTCACATACCTGGCGTGAGCTGGCGGAGGCATTCGAACTCGATATTCACGATTTCAGCGCCAGTGAAGCCAACCGTTAGCGGCAGGCGAAAAAAATCCCGACTCGCAGGAGTCGGGATCAAACTTGCTAATGCAAGAAGCACTTGAAAATTCGTTACACCGGGAAATCCGATGCGTTGAAACATTATCCTCAATTATTTTGCATGACAAGAGATATTCATGACGCAAAATATTGAGAATGTTGGCGCTTGATGACTTATCGGGCTGCAAGGCTGATGTGAGAAGGCTTAGCCGCAAACCGGTTTCATTCGATAGCGCGATCGCCTGCGATCACTTTAAGATAATTCTCATTTTGCCAATCGGCATCGAAACGTTTTACTCACGCTGCGCTGCGAAAACAGACCTGGTTACGCCCATTTTGCTTGGCCAGATAGAGTCGCCCATCGGCCACCGACTGCAGCGCTTCAAACTGATACTCCCCCCGCTCTTCGCTGGCGCTCACCCCTAACGAGGCGCTAACCCGCAGCGTCACGTTGTTATGCAAAAAGACTTCCCGTCCCTGGATACGCTGGCGCAATCGCTCCGCCACCGCCGCTGCTTCCTGCAGGGTGGTATTCGGCATCACGATACAAAACTCTTCTCCGCCCACTCTGCCCAGCAGATCGCCCTGCCGAACCGCGCTGGACAGCGTACTGGCCACCATCGACAGCACCCTGTCCCCCGCCTGATGACCATAGCGATCGTTGATGTGCTTAAAATGATCCAGATCGAGCTGGATCACCGCCAGCGGCCGTCCGCTGCGCTGGCAGTCGCTGGCTACCGCCATCGCCTGTTCAAACAGCGCCCCGCGATTGAGCAGGCGGGTCAAGGCATCGTGCCATGCCTGCCACTCCAGAGAGGTTTGCAGAACGCTCATGTTGCGGACCATGCGGCGGATCACCAGCCAGGAGAGCAACAGCATCAAGGTGAAGAGGACCCACATCAGGGTCAGGGCGATGGTGATGGTGCCAAAGTTCCCGCGGACGCCTTCCCGCAGAGTGTGGATCCGCAGCAGCACGCCGTCAAAATTGCGCAGTTTGGCCCAGCTGATATAGCGCGTCAGCAGACGCAGCCCTCCCTGGTTATCATGGACAAACGCGCGGCTCAGCAGCTCCTGCTCGCGCGGGGACAGCAGGGTCAGGACATTCCCCGGCGCGGAAGAAGCCAGCAGGTTCAAATGGCTATCATAAAGTTGGTACTCTCCCTCTTGTCCCCCCTGCATGGCGCTAACCAAAAACGCTTTGATTTCACTGACTGAGAAATCCATCGCCAGCACGCCGCGCCAGTAACCGGCAAAATCCAACGGTATCGAAGCGGTGACCACCTGCTCTTCCAGCTGCGGGTCATCGTCAGGAAAGGTTTGCCAGATAACACCTCGCCCCGGATTATTTCGCTGGGTCTGGCGGGTAAACCACGGAGCGCCGAGGGCTTGGGAATAGTGCGTTATCACCTGCGACTCATCCCGCAGCGGCAGGGTCGAGGTAAAAAAGCCGCTACGAGAGATATACTGCATCCGCTCGGCGAAATCGCGATCGTGCTGCGTCAGATTTAGCAGATAACCCAGCTCGAGCGTCGCCATTAGTTCATCAGCCGCCAGCGGATCGTCCACCAGCAGGATAGGGTTGTCGCCAGCGACGCTGCCCGAGATGCCAAACACCGGCAGCGTACGCCGGTTCGGTAGCGCCACCCGCCAGGCCTGCTGATGGCGCTGGCTCAGATAGCGTTGGCTGGCCTTACGCAATACATCGATATCAAGCGGCTGTTCGAGCGCCGCCTGCATCCCATGGCGAAAAAACATCATTCTGTCGATGTTGAACTTCAACAGCCCATCCATTTCATGAGCGACGTTAGCCAGATTGTTACGCTGGTTGGCCACGTAGGCCTCTTCCAGGACATTGATTTCACGCCAGATCAGCAGCGTGGAGAAAAACAGCACTGCGATAAAACAAGCGTTAACCACATGCCCCGGGCGAGCCAGGTGGTAGCACTTTTTTAACTTCAACCGCAGTGGCTTATCCATCTTTCTCTCGCAGTACGTTGCGCAAACCTCGCGGCGTCAGCGCCCCGGTCTCTGTCGATACCCGGGGCGTTTTCAGAGTAGAACACGCGGCGCCGTTACGCTGCGTTTCGCCATGCTACTTTCCAGCGCCACGCAGGCTGCTCACCGCCTTAACGCCCGCCAGCACCACCGCGCCGATGATAAAACCCAGCACCAGGTTGGCGACGACCGGCAGCGTGGAGGCCATCACCCCACCCAACCCCGCGCTCCAGTGCTCGATGGCATGATGCAGCGGCGCAATACCGTGAACGACAATCCCCCCGCCGACGAGGAACATGGCCAGCGTCCCGACGATAGACAACACCTTCATCAGGCGGGGAGCGACGGCCAGGAGCCCTTTACCCAGCCACTGCGCCAGCGCACTACGTTTTTCCGCCAGCCAGTAACCCATGTCGTCCAGCTTGACGATCACCCCCACCAGGCCATACACCCCGATAGTGACCAGAATCGCAATCCCAGAGAGAATAAGGATCTGGTTAAGCAGCGGAGCTTCCGCCACGATGCCGAGGGTAATGGCGACAATTTCCGCGGACAAAATAAAATCGGTGCGAATCGCGCCTTTTACTTTGTCACGCTCAAAGGCCAGCGGATCGCGCTCCGCCAGCGCGGCGAGACGCTGCTGCCGCCGTTCAGGATCCTCTTTGTGTTTCCGCGCTTCCAGACTGTGCAGTACCTTCTCCACCCCTTCGAAACAGAGAAACGCGCCGCCCAGCATCAACAATGGCGTAATCGCCCAGGGGATGAAGGCGCTGATCAACAAAGCCAGTGGCACGAGGATCACTTTGTTAACGAACGACCCTTTCGCCACTCCCCAGACCACGGGCAACTCGCGATTCGCCCGCACGCCGGTAACCTGTTGGGCATTGAGAGACAAATCGTCGCCCAGCACCCCCGCCGTTTTTTTCGCCGCTACCTTGCCCATCACGGAAATATCGTCCAGCAGCGTGGCGATATCATCAAGTAATGTTAAAAGACTACTTCCTGCCAAAATGATTTTCCTTCTCTTTTCATCAATGTCTCCCTCGAGTATGCGTTAAAAAACGGCCGGTGCCCAAGGTACAATTAGTCAATATAAATTTAACAACCTGACGCAAATTAACCACTCGCCAGCACGATAGTTTTCACGTTTACTATATGTCCCCTTTCTATCTCTGCACCGTCGTGAGGAAGTATGTCTACCCGTCAGCTTTTACCGCTCATCGGGGCGCTGTTTGCGCTGTATATCATCTGGGGCTCTACCTATTTCGCTATCGCCGTCGGGGTCGCCAGCTGGCCGCCGCTAATGATGGCCGGCATTCGTTTTCTCGCTGCCGGCGTGCTGTTGCTGGGGTGGCTACTGGCCACCGGCCATAAGCTACCGGCGCGTCGTCCGCTGCTTAACGCTGCGCTGATCGGCGTGTTGCTGCTTGCGGTTGGCAACGGCTTCGTGACGCTGGCTGAACATCAGCACGTCCCCTCCGGCATCGCGGCGGTGATGGTCGCCACCGTACCGCTGTTCACCTTATGCTTCAGCCGCTTTTTCGGCATCGCCACCCGTAAACTGAAGTGGCTGGGCATTGCCATTGGCCTTGCGGGTATCGTGATGCTCAACAGCGGAGGCAACCTGAACGGCAACCCCTGGGGCGCACTGCTGATCCTGATTGGTTCCCTAAGCTGGGCCTTCGGCTCGGTTTACGGTTCGCGAATCGTACTGCCGACCGGCATGATGGCGGGGGCAATCGAGATGCTCGCCGCCGGGATCGTCCTGCTGGCGGCCTCATGGCTGAGCGGTGAAACCTTAACCCGCGTCCCTTCCTGGTCCGGGATCGCCGCCCTGGCCTATCTGGCCATCTTTGGCTCGCTGATCGCCATTAACGCCTACATGTTTTTAATCCGCAATGTCACCCCGGCGGTCGCCACCAGCTACGCCTATGTTAATCCGGTGGTCGCGGTGCTCCTCGGTACTGGGTTCGGCGGCGAGAGCCTGTCGCTCATTGAGTGGCTGGCGCTGGCGGTGATTATTTTCGCCGTAGTGCTGGTGACGCTGGGGAAATATCTCTTCCCCGTCCGCAGCGAGGCTACTCCTTGTAAGGCGTCGAAGTAGTCGTCAGTTCGCGGATCCCCTGCGTATCGATCTGCGCGTCGTGTCCGGCGCCGCAGATCCACTCTTCCAGACGTTCGGTGAGCGCCGCATCACTCAGCCTAAGGCGCCCGCGCAGGGCGCATTCCCAGATGATTAATACCCGCCAGCCCTCTTCGGCCAGCTTTTGCCGGTCGCGGGCGTCGCGCGCCACGTTACCGGCGATTTTGTCCAGCCAGAATGCCGTGCGGGTGGCCGGCACCTTAAACAGATAGCAGTCATGGTGATGCCAGAAACAGCCGTGAGTAAAGATAACGCAACGGTAGTCGGGTAAAGTGAAATCGGGACGTCCCGGCAGCGCGCGATCCTGGGCGACAAAGGTGAATCCCGCCCCGGTCAGCAGCGCCGCTATCCGCTTTTCAATCGCCGTATCGCGCGTGGCGATCGCCCGCATATTTTTACTGCGCGTCGCTTTATCGTGAACATCCGCCATCATTATCATCCGCTTCGCGGCGCGCCACCGCCTGAGCGATGCGCGGCGCCAGGAGTTTCGCCACCGCGGCGAAGACCGGAACCACCACCGAGTTGCCAAACTGACGATAGGCCTGCGTATCCGATACCGGGATGCGAAAACGCGCCCCCTGCGGGGATTCAAAGCCCATCAGCCGGGCGCATTCGCGCGGCGTTAACCGGCGAGGGCGCCGCTGTTGATTCAGCGGATCGTCAAAATGCTTCTCACCGAGCGGCCGGTCCCAGCCGCGATCGACGAGAATTTCGACACCATCTTTATAGTAGCGGGCAGAAAGCGTCCGGGCCACGCTGTGGGGATTGGCGGGGTCAACCAGGCCATAACCAAAGCCATTGCCCCGCGCCTGATGCTTGCGGGCATAACGATAAAGATATTTCCACAGCACCGGCGTAAGAATAAATTTCGCATCGACCGTCGGCTCCAGTAGCTCGCCAAATGTTGGCCGCACCGCCGGGTACTGCGCCGCGATGTCGCGCAGCGTAAATCCAGCATGCAGCTGCAGATCGCGACGGAAACCCACCAGCACGATGCGCTCCCGGTGCTGAGGCAAGAAATGGCGCCCGTCAATCACCTTCGGGTCATCCGGCCCGGTATGCCCCGCGTCAGCTACTTCATATCCCAGCTCATCCAGCGTCTGCATGATGATACGGAAGGTGCGCCCCTGATCGTGGCTTTTGAGGTTTTTGACATTCTCCAGCACAAAAATCGCTGGCTGACGAGCCGCGATAATTCTCACCACGTCAAAAAACAGCGTTCCCTGGGTTTCGCAGGCAAAGCCATGCGCACGGCCCATCGCATTTTTCTTAGAGACGCCGGCAAGCGAGAAAGGCTGGCAGGGGAAGCCAGCCAGCAGCACATCATGCTGAGGGATAGATTCGCGAATATGCCGCGCCGCCTCCTCGTCGCTAACGTCAGAGCGTTGGCTGAGGGTAATATCGCGGATATCTTCATTAAAACGGTGCTGCTGCGGATCACAATACCAGTTGGCCTTATAGGTGCGTACCGCGTGCTTGTTCCACTCGCTGGTGAAAACGCACTGCCCGCCGATGGCTTCAAAACCACTGCGGATCCCGCCAATACCGGCAAACAGATCGATAAAACGGAACCCATAGTACGGATGATGGGCCGGCGGCGAAGGCAGGAGCGTCGCCAGATGAGCAACTTCCTGCGGGCGCAAACGCTCCGCCACGCGGCCAAGCGCCACCACGCGCTTGAGGATCGCCGCGCTCCAGTGCTGTTCGCCGACGCTCACCAGTTCGGCAACCAGCGTTTTTACATCGTAGATCGTCATCAGCTGACGCAGCAGCGCCTCAGCGTCTTCCCCGGCCTGTTCAGCCAACGACAACGACCTGTGTTCCTTGCTTAACTTTTGCGGCATATCCTCAACCAACGCGGACGATTTTGGCAGAGAGTACCATAAATCACCGGTCGGTTGACGCCTGCGGTGCAAAGCGGCGCAAAACCGCTTCATCCAGCGCCAGCGGCTCCCCCTGCAGCTCCGCGCTGAGCTTAGCCATAAATTCGACGAGAAAACGGGCATTATGCTGCGCCATCGCTTTCCCCTTGTCAGTTTGCATGGTTTCCGGCAGGCGCAGAAGTTTGCACTGGAAATGGTCGAGGGCATATTTGCGGTCATCCAGCGCCCGCCGATCAGCAAAAGGATCTTCGGCATCAAACAAGATGGTATTCAGGGCGCCGGCGACAGCGAAGACCCTCGCCAGACCAATGGCTCCCAGCGACTCGAGTCGATCGGCATCCTGAACTATTTTCGCCTCCAGCGTGCGCGGTGGGATCGCCGCGCTGAAGCTGTGCGCCTCGATGGCATGGCTGACCGCCGGGTAACGATCCGCAGGAAAATCAGCAAAGGCCGACTGCAGAATGGCGAGGGTTTTCTCGGCGGCCATCATCGAGGATCGACTTCGCTCCGGATGATTTTTTGGCAAGCTGACGATGTCATGAAAATAGCAGGCCGTGAGGAGTACCAGCCGGTCGACTTCCTCCCCCGCGGCCAGCTGAGTGGCGGTCGCCCAGACGCGACGAAAATGGGACAGATCGTGTGCGGCGTCATCCTGCGCATGGTGCGTCAGTATCCAGCGCTCAAATCGTTGCTGCCAGTCAACCAGGTCCATAGGCTTTCCTTTATCTGAGGGTCAGCCTCGAGCATAGCAATTTTAGCGCTGATGATCCTGCTCGCCGCGGGATGGACGCGTATACCAGACGACCGCGCCGAGAATAGAGCCAATGCCGCCGAGGACCAGCATGCCCAACAGGGCGCCAAGCCATTTCCCGGCCGTTGTTCCAAAATCACCCTCCACGCTGGCGCCGGGAACGCTGTGAATTTTTCCCACTACCCACCAGTAACGCACAATGACCCAGACACAATATCCGCAAAAAGCATACAACGCCCAGAGCGCAAGTTTCCCTCCCGGGCTGCGTTTTGCCTGCTCTTCCATCTCATTCCTCTCCGTGACACAACAGACTATTGTCACTCAAAACGTGACACGCATCACATTATACCGCTAACCTGCGTCACAGGCAGCAGTTTCATCTTCGTCTTCTGCGCCTTCTCGCGACTTATGCTGCCAATGCGCACAGGCTGAAGAGATGTCCTTATTATCTCCCGTACGCTTAAAGCTACTCATTCCTTAATTATCGCAAGCTGGGTTGATAATTCCCTGGATATTTACATTCACACAAAATAAATTTCCATAATGAATAATGAGCTTGATTGTTATTTGTGCAATTTATTTCATATAATTAACAACAACCAACCAAAGACATAATAAAGCATTGCTATATAAGAAAATAATGGATTTTGCACAAGCATCACAATTTAATATAAAGAACCACTTAGAAATATTTTGAAATGTTTAACAT
This sequence comes from Klebsiella pneumoniae, assembly GCF_000742135.1. Classification (GTDB taxonomy): domain Bacteria; phylum Pseudomonadota; class Gammaproteobacteria; order Enterobacterales; family Enterobacteriaceae; genus Klebsiella; species Klebsiella pneumoniae. Next base: position 3,003,171 of record NZ_KN046818.1, read on the forward strand.
CATTTATTTACATATTTTATTTTAAATAAAGATGAACTTAGTCGTTAGTATCGGATAGTCATTCCGGAGGGATTGTCATAATTCATAGAAATTATTATTAAAAGGGAATATATAATGAAAAGAAAAGTACTGGCACTCATGGTTCCGGCATTATTAATGGCTAGCGCCGCTAATGCCGCCGAAATCTATAACAAAAACGGTAATAAACTGGACCTCTACGGGAAAGTTGACGGCCTGCATTACTTCTCTGACGACGCTTCAGAGGACGGCGACCAGACCTATGTTCGCTTTGGTCTGAAAGGCGAAACGCAGATTACTTCCGAGTTAACCGGCTACGGTCAGTGGGAATACAACATTCAGGCGAACACCAGCGAAAAAGAAGGCGCGGATTCCTGGACCCGTCTCGGCTTTGCCGGCCTGAAGTTTGCCGACTGCGGGTCGCTGGACTATGGCCGTAACTACGGCGTGGTCTACGACATTGAATCCTGGACCGATATGCTGCCGGAATTCGGCGGCGATACCTACACCCAGACCGACGTTTACATGACCGGTCGTACTAACGGCGTGGCCACCTACCGTAACAGCGATTTCTTCGGCCTCGTCGACGGCCTGCATTTCGCCCTGCAGTATCAGGGTAATAATGAAAACGCCGGTTCTGGCGAAGGCACTAATAACGGTGGGAAACGTAAGCTGGCGCGGGAAAATGGCGACGGTTTTGGTATCTCCAGCTACTATGATCTCGATATGGGCATCAGCTTCGGGGCAGCGTATTCGTCTTCTGACCGTACCCATAACCAGCTGGCGGCCGCGCGTAGCAGCCAGCGTTATGCCAACGGCGATAAAGCCGATGCCTGGACCGTCGGCGCGAAATATGACGCCAATAACATCTATCTGGCCGCCATGTATGCTGAGACCCGCAACATGACCTTCTATGGCAACGATAGTTTTGGCGGAATTGCCAACAAAACGCAGAACTTCGAAGTGGTCGCGCAGTATCAGTTCGACGACTTTAATTTACCGCTGCGTCCGTCGGTGGCCTATCTGCAGTCGAAGGGTAAAGATCTCTACGCCTATTCTCGCTACGGCGACAAGGATCTGGTCAAGTATGTCGACGTGGGCATGACCTACTACTTCAACAAAAATATGTCCACCTATGTGGATTATAAAATCAACCTGCTGGATGAAGACGACCGCTTCTACAAAAACAGCGGTATCGCGACCGATGATATCGTCGCCCTCGGCCTGGTCTATCAGTTCTGATCCCCGTCAAAGCCCGCGTTCAGCGGGCTTTTTTATGTTCCCGCTCCGTTGAGATCACTCTTTTCGACATTGCCGCTTTCCAGGCGTACCTTCCCTCTTTATGATGCGTTTAAGCTCGTTCGGGCTAAAAGCGGCGATAAGGTGCCAAAAGGATAAAGCGCGCTACCGCGACTCTACGCTGAAACCAGGACGATGATGATGGTGATACCCCAGCGCAGGCGTTATACCTGAAGCTAACGGTGTTATTGAAGGGAAGGTTAGAGCAAGAAAAGTGGCGGAGAGAGGGGGATTTGAACCCCCGGTAGAGTTGCCCCTACTCCGGTTTTCGAGACCGGTCCGTTCAGCCGCTCCGGCATCTCTCCGCTGTGATGGTTGCTATAATGCCAGGATCTTTGGCATTTTAATAGCTCCCGTTTCGGTAATTGTGTTCAAGTGACGACTTTGCGAGCAATATGATGTTTAAATGGCCCTGGAAAGCAGATGATGAGTCCGGCAACGCAGAGATGCCCTGGGAGCAAGCGCTTGCCATTCCGGTTTTAGCCCATCTTTCGTCCACTGAGCAGCACAAGCTCACGCAGATGGCTGCCCGTTTTTTACAGCAAAAGCGGCTGGTGGCATTGCAGGGGCTGGAGCTGACCCCGCTGCATCAGGCGCGCATTGCTATGCTCTTTTGTCTGCCGGTGCTTGAGCTGGGCATTGAGTGGCTGGATGGCTTCCATGAAGTGCTGATCTACCCTGCCCCTTTCATCGTCGATGATGAATGGGAGGATGATATTGGTCTGGTCCACAACCAGCGGGTGGTACAGTCGGGACAAAGCTGGCAACAGGGTCCTGTAGTGCTGAACTGGCTGGATATTCAAGACTCTTTTGATGCGTCAGGCTTTAACCTTGTGGTGCATGAAGTGGCGCATAAGCTTGATACGCGGAACGGCGACCGGGCCAGCGGCGTGCCGCTTATCCCGTTGCGTGAAGTTGCCGGCTGGGAGCATGATCTCCACGCCGCGATGAACAACATTCAGGATGAGATAGATCTGGTCGGCGAAAGCGCCGCCAGTATTGACGCCTATGCCGCCACCGATCCCGCAGAGTGCTTTGCTGTCCTCTCGGAATATTTTTTCAGTGCGCCTGAACTGTTCGCGCCTCGCTTCCCGGCCCTGTGGCAGCGTTTTTGCCACTTTTACCGCCAGGATCCGCTGGCGCGTAGACGTGAGAATGGCCTGCAGGACGAAGGCGATCGGCGCATTGTTCACTAAAACAACGTGTTGAGCTAAATTTAGCCATTTGAATCAGCAGGTTAATTTTAGTGTTGACACAAAAATGCGAGGCCAGTAGTATACGCCTCGTTCACACGATTCCTCTGTAGTTCAGTCGGTAGAACGGCGGACTGTTAATCCGTATGTCACTGGTTCGAGTCCAGTCAGAGGAGCCAATTTTCTGTTTTCATGCATCCTTGCGAATCATTATATGATGTTGGTTCAACAGGTTAGCGTGAAAACTCTTCCCGGTGCATTTTGATTTTACCCTCCGCATCGGGAAAAATTGGTGGTCAAATCTGGGGTCAGGTTAGTTCGATAATGGAGCGACCCCCATATGTCCCTTACCGACGCGAAAATCCGCACTCTCAAGCCTTCTGATAAACCCTTTAAAGTCTCCGATTCCCACGGTCTGTATCTGCTGGTCAAGCCGGGTGGCTCACGTCACTGGTATCTCAAGTACCGTATTAACGGTAAAGAATCGCGCATTGCGCTGGGTGCCTATCCTGCCGTCTCCCTCACTGATGCGCGACAGCAGCGTGAAGGTGTCCGTAAAATGCTGGCGCTGAATATCAACCCGGTACAGCAGCGGGCTGCTGAACGTGGCTCACGAACACCGGATAAAGTTTTTAAAAACGTGGCGCTGGCGTGGCATAAAAGTAACCGAAAATGGTCGCAGAACACCGCTGACCGTCTGCTTGCCAGCATGAACAATCACATCTTTCCGGTCATTGGCAACCTGCCTGTATCAGAACTTAAACCCCGTCATTTCATTGACCTGCTGAAAAGGATCGAGGAAAAAGGTCTGCTGGAAGTTGCGTCCCGCACGCGGCAGCACCTGAGTAACATAATGCGCCATGCGGTTCATCAGGGGTTAATCGATACGAACCCGGCAGCAAATCTTGGCGGCGTGACCACACCTCCTGTCAGACGGCACTATCCTGCCCTGCCACTGGAGCGGCTGCCTGAACTGCTTGAACGTATTGAGGCATATCATCAGGGCCGTGAACTGACGCGGTTGGCCGTCCTGCTGATGCTGCATGTGTTCATTCGCTCCAGTGAACTGCGTTTCGCCCGCTGGTCAGAGATTGATTTCACAAACCGAGTCTGGACGATACCCGCGACGCGAGAACCCATTATTGGCGTGCGTTATTCCGGCCGCGGGGCCAAAATGCGAATGCCGCATATCGTACCCCTCTCAGAACAGTCCATCGCCATTCTGAAACAGATTAAGGATATCACCGGTAATAATGAACTGATCTTCCCCGGCGACCATAACCCGTATAAGCCAATGTGTGAAAACACGGTCAATAAGGCACTGCGGGTGATGGGCTACGACACGAAAAAGGATATCTGTGGCCACGGCTTTCGGGCGATGGCATGCAGTGCGCTGATGGAATCGGGTTTATGGGCAAAGGATGCAGTAGAACGCCAGATGAGTCATCAGGAGCGCAATACCGTGCGCATGGCTTATATTCACAAGGCAGAACACTTGGAAGCCCGCAAGGCGATGATGCAGTGGTGGTCGGACTATCTGGATATATGCAGAAAAGCATATGTGTCGCCTTATATGATGGTTCAGGAGAACCGCTGAATTGTTAGTATAACGAAGCCGTCTCCGCTTAGGTGGGGACGGCTTTATTTATCAGTAATACAAAAATGCCAGTGAGCTTTTTCTCCTGAACCTCCGTTATTTCTCATGTTATAAATTTGTAACAAATATTTTTTGAACTGTCCTGTATTGCCACGCAAATCTATGGAAATTACAGGAAAACGATATGAGCAGCCCCCTTAAATTGGTGTTTAAAAAAGAGCACAGCGATGAGATCAGTAACCACAGCGTGAACCCCGTCTTTTCTGAGGTAGTCAGCGCTTTTATGTCCCGTCGCCGCTTTCTGCAAATGGGAATGGTGGCGGGCGCTGCCGTCTCCTTTCCTTATCTAGTCAAGCCAGAAAACGCCTTCGCGGCGAAGGCAAATCCCTCAGCATTATCTAAAGCGGTGTCACTGGGCTTCACCACCATTCCCGTTTCGACAGCAGACACTGTCACCGTGCCGGAAGGCTATATAGCCCGTCCGTTTTATCGCTGGGGCGATGCTGTGGGCATAAAGGGTAATCTGCCGGAATTTAAATTCGACGCTAGCAACACCACCGACGAACAGGCGGCGCAGGCCGGTATGCACCATGACGGCATGGCCTGGTTTAGCCTGCCGCAGGGCAAAGAGAACCCGGCACACGGTCTGCTGGCGCTCAACCATGAGTACATTGATAACGGCATGCTGTTTAAAGACGGTACCGCCAACTGGGATCTTGATAAGGCCCGTAAGGGTCAGAATGCGATGGGTATATCAGTTATCGAGGTGAAAAAAGATAACGTGGGCTGGCAGGTAGCCCGTCCCTCCAGCTTTGCTCGTCGCATTACCGTTAATACACCAATGCAACTGAGCGGTCCGGCGCGTCATCAGGCGTTGATGAAAACCGCCGCCGATCCGCAAGGCGAAGTGGTACTGGGCACCATGCAAAACTGCGCCAATGGTAAAACCCCGTGGGGGACGTACCTGACCTGTGAAGAGAACTGGTCGGATATTTTTGTTAAAAAAGCGCCGCGTAACGTGCTGGAGAAGCGCTACGGCATTAGCGATAGCGATGAATCCTACCGCTGGAACGAGGTTGACGAACGTTTCAGCGTCGATAAAACGCCCAACGAGCCGAACCGCTTTGGCTGGGTGGTGGAGATTGACCCCTACGATCCGACCTCCACACCACGCAAACATACCGCATTAGGTCGCTTTAAGCATGAAGGTGCCGCCGTGACGCTGGCGGGGGATAATCGCGTTGTGGTCTATATGGGCGACGATCACAAATTTGAATACATCTATAAATTCATCTCCGAGAACAAATATGACCCTGGCGATCGCAAGGCAAATATGCAGTTGCTGGAGTCAGGCACGCTCTATGTCGCCAGATTCAATGACGACGGTTCCGGCGACTGGCTGCCGCTAATCTTCGGTGAAAATGGCCTTGATCAAAGCAAGGGTTTCGACAATCAGGGCGATCTGCTGATCAAAACGCGCCTTGCTGCCGATACGGTGGGCGCAACAAAAATGGATCGCCCGGAATGGATAGCCGTTGATACCCATGCGAAAGGCAGCGTGTATTGCACGCTCACCAACAATTCCGATCGCGGTAAAGAGGGCAAAGCCCCGGTTGACGCAGCCAACCCGCGCGCCAACAACCAGTTCGGCCATATCATGCACTGGCGCGAAGAGAGGGCAGACCCCGCCTCAGCGAAATTTACGTGGAATATTCTGGTGCTCGCCGGGCGTACTGACAGTGACGATCCTAAAGCGAAAGGCTCCATGCAGGGGGCAGAATTCGGCAGCCCTGATGGGCTCTCCTTCGATCACCGCGGCGTGCTGTGGATCCAGACTGATGTCTCCTCCAGTACGATTAATAAAAAGGCGTATGAAGGGATGGGGAATAACCAGATGATAGCGACCCTGCCCGGCACCAATGAGTATCGCCGCTTTTTGACCGGGCCACGCGGGTGTGAAATTACCGGTATCGCCTTTACGCCGGACAACCGTACGCTGTTTATTAATATCCAGCATCCCGGCGAAGGCGGCGACGACATTACCGATCCGAACAACCCTCGGGCTATCTCCAACTGACCAGATTCAAGATCAGACGGACGACCACGTTCTTCAACAGTCGTTATCACTAAATCGAATGGCGGGATAATCGGTACCTGATGCATCTGGTGCCCTTTTGGGCACCATTTTTTATGGCAACAGCTTGATCCTCCCAACATTCCCTAGGTATCAAATATTTAATCTCGCTGTTATCTGAAGGAATTAACCTTAGCCTTTTATGTTTTCTCTTACTCGCTGAAACGATTATCAATTTTAACGCTACCTTAAGCCTGGCTTCGTACATGCACGTTCCATATCAAAAAATCGATTAAACGTTTACATTACATTTGTTATGTTATAACGTTCCAAAAGTAACTTATTATGTGGAATGGATGTCATGCACGACTACTCTTTGCGTTTTGCAAATCTGGCGCTGGGTTATGAGGGTTTACCTGCGATACAAAATATTACCGGGACGATACAAAAAGGGTCCCTTACAGCCATCATCGGCCCTAACGGTTCTGGTAAGTCAACACTGCTTAAAGGTATCGCAGGGATTCTGGCTCCGTTAAGTGGCTCCTGTACCGTAGAACCAAAGGCGCGCATTGCCTATCTGCCACAAATATCGGAATTGGATCGCACTTTCCCTGCAACTGTTTCAGATTTAGTTTCCCTAGGTTTATGGCCTGAAAGAGGGTTATTCCATCATCACAGAATTGAGGATCGTAAACGGCTTACTGATGCATTGGGATCAGTAGGATTAGCAGGGTTTGAAAAAAGACAGCTTAGTGCATTATCCGGGGGCAGCTTCAACGCGCGCTCTTCGCACGGGTCATTCTTCAACAGGCAAACATCATCTTGCTTGATGAGCCTTTTAATGCCATTGACGCCACTACTATTGATGACTTGCTTGTGCTGATAAACCGCTGGCATGCTCAGAAACGTACTGTCTTAGCTGTCATGCATGATATCGGTCTGGTTAGAAATCATTTTCCACAGGCCATTTTGTTAAACGGTAAATTAGTGGCATGGGACGAAACAGAACAAGTTCTGCGCCATACCTCACTTCTACCGGCACAGAATATGGGCACAGCACGTGCTTTACCTGGGCAACATGAGGCTACACATTCATGAACTGGCTTCATGAATGGGTTCTAGCACCTTTTGTCGGCTTCGGTTTTATGCGCCGGGCGCTTTATGGTTCATTTCTGCTTTGTTTAAGCGCTTGCCCGGTTGGCGTTTTTTTAACATTACGCCGTATGAGTCTGGTTGGTGATGCCATGTCACATGCTATCTTGCCCGGTGCTGCATTTGGCTTCTTACTCTACGGATTAGATATATTACCGATGACTATTGGTGGGCTTGTCGCAGGGCTGATAGTCGCTATTTTTGCAGGGGCGGTTTCCCGCTTAACAGTGCAAAAAGAAGACGCTTCAATGGCTGCTTTTTATTTAATCTCACTCGCAGTCGGCGTGCTCATTGTATCGCTTCGAGGCTCAAGCGTGGATCTTATGCATGTCCTATTTGGAACTGTGCTTGCACTCAATCACGAAGCGCTGTTGTTAATTTTCTCTGTCGCGCTGCTCACACTTCTGCTGGTTTCTATATTCTGGCGCGCACTTATTGCTGAGTGCCTTGACCCTTTATTTCTTCGCTCCGTTTCACGATTGGGATCGCCAGTCCATTTTATTTTCCTGGCCCTGGTGGTACTGAATCTTGTCGCTGGTTTTCAGGCACTCGGCACTTTGCTCTCTGTCGGGGTAATGGTCTTGCCAGCTGTGACGGCTCGTTTCTGGACGAGACGTGTAGCAACAATGTGCATAGCCTCTGTCCTGATAGGAATGCTTGCATGTATAAGCGGTTTGTTATTTTCATTTCATTTTTCACTACCTTCAGGACCGTCAATCATATTATCTGTGGGAATTATGTATCTTGTCTCTGCTGCTGCCATGATGGTGAAAAACATCCACTTAAAAAAACTTCGTTAATCTTTTCACTACAAATCGAGGAAATTATTTAATGAGAAAACCCGGTTTTATATCTTTATGCATCCTGACGACATCTATGCTTTTTTTACTTTCCCGGCGAAAGCGAAAATTAATGTCATAGCAAGCTTTTCTGTTATTGGCGATATGGCAAAAAACATCGGTCGGGACCGCATCGAACTGCGTACTATTGTCGGCCCTAATGGCGATGCCCATGTTTATGAGCCCTCTCCTGCTGACGCGATCGCTATGTCTAAAGCGGATGTCATACTGGTAAATGGTTTACAACTTGAAGGCTTTATTTCACGGTTGATCGAGGCAAGTGAAACTTCCGCACCGGTAATTGAAACAACAAAAGGAGCAAATATTCTCCAGGACCCGGCAGGCGGACACTATCATTTTTATGACGGTAAAGCGGTCTTTCATGCTGCACCGTTTGATCCACATGCCTGGCAATCAGTAGGGAATTCCAGAATATATGTGAAAAATATTGCAGAAGCCTTTTGTGCACAAGATAAAAGTAATTGTGATTTTTATCAGGCTAATGCCCGTGCTTATGATGCAAAACTTGCGGATCTGGAAAATAAAATTATTAAGACTGTCGCTACGATCCCACAGGAAAAGCGTACTGTCGTCGTAGGCCATAATGCATTCAAATATTTTGAACAGGCATATGGTATACATTTCCTTTCCCCTCAGGGTATATCCACCGAATCAGAGGCCTCTGCCGCTGACGTTGCCGGCATACTTAAGAAAATTAAAGAAAATAACGCATCAGCTGTTTTTTCTGAAAATATTTCCAATCCACGTCTGGTTGAACAAATTGCCAGAGAAGCTGGCCTTAACGTGGCTGGCGTGCTTTATACAGATGCCTTGTCAGAACCAGGAGGACCGGCTTCTACCTACCTGGAAATGATGGAACATAACGTAACGGCGATTGCGACAGCGGCGAGCAATAGCCGTAATACCCAGCCATAAATACCCGCCGAACAGTTTTATATATGATGGAGAACATTATGAAGAAACGCTTATTATCTACTTCAATCTCAACGCTGCTTTTGGGCCTTTCTGTGATGCCTGCTTTCGCAGATGAAGACGTAACCGCATGGCGTCTGTTCGTCGCCGATCATGATAAACCCGTTGTGAATGTTATTGATGCACTGGATGGAGATAAGCTCGCAACATTTAATGTTAAAGGCCCTGCAAATTTATCTCGCAGCGAAAGTGGTGCCACAATTTTCGCTATCCAGGGTAGTGCTGGCGTAGTATCTACAATCGCTTCAGGCATTGCTTTCCATGATCACGGAGATCATGCAGACATTGATATTGACGCTCCCAAATTATTACCGCTGGAACTAACGGGTAAAAAACCTGGTCATTTTGTTGAACGTCAGGGCAAAATTGCCCAGTGGTTTGACGGGGAAGATAGCGCGCAAATCCTGGGTGAAAGCGCCGTTCTTAAAGGTCAGAAGAATATAACGAAAGTAAATGTTGTTGCGCCACATCACGGCGTTGCTGTTGCTTACGATAATTATGCTGTCGTATCCATTCCCAACCCTGATGATGCATCAAAACGACCTGTCGGCGCTCGCGTGGTGGACCTGCAAGGTAAAAAAGTGGGTGATGATGCCTTATGCCCCGGACTTCACGGCTCAGCCGGCTCGGGTGATACTTTTGCCCTATCATGTGAGACTGGCCTCCTGCTGATTACGCAAAAAAATGCGGCACCGGTTATCAGGCACCTTCCCTACGCGAAAACGTTGCCAGAGGGAAGCACATCCACCTTGATCGGTGGTAAGGGAATGCAATATTTTATCGGTAATAATGGGCCAGACCGGATTATTCTGGTCGATCCTACCGAATCGGATAGCTTCCGTTTGATTCAGTTGCCTACCCGTCGAGTCCATTTCGTTGTAGACCCGGTACGCGCGAAATTCGCCTATGTGTTTACAGAAGACGGAAAGCTTAATCAAATAGATGTCCTGAAAGGGGAAATTTCGCAGTCAGTGCGTGTCACTGATCCCTATTCAATGGATGGCCACTGGAATGATCCACGGCCGAGAATCGCAGTCGCTGACAATAAAATTTACGTCACCGATCCGTTGAAAAGTAAAATTATTGTGTTAGACGCTACTTCTTTTAAAAAGACCAGTGAAATTAGCGTCGAAGGGCAGCCATTTAATATTGTTGCAGTCGGCGGTTCAGGAAAAGTACATGGTGAACATCACGATCATGAAGCTCATCATCATGATGATCACGCTCATTAATACTTGTCAAACCTAACAACGCCTTTCATAGTAGATCTGCTGATAGCAGATCTACTTTCTGGCTTTAATAATCTTTTTGAATTTACCCTGGGAATAACATCCATGAATATCAAATTCCCTTTCATACTATTCACCTCACTTTACAGCATTTACTGCTCTAGTTGATTACACCAGAATCTTTTCAGCTTTCAGCTCTTACAAGTAATATATTTATTTAACTCTCTCAAAGCTTTTGATTACGCAACATTGAACACAAAGGGCAATTGCATCCAGGTACTGCCACAGCAGCACAGGTTCCTAAAGTCGTCGTCTGAAACTGCCTGCTATGCTGGCTGTAATAGTTACTGATGATGCTGTCTTCTGTTGCGCGCAACTGCTTTCCTGAAAGATCTGAACCAGTCGTATCTTTCGCCTGAAATGCCAGAGCCGGAGTCGAAGCCATTGTCAGGGAGAATGCAACTATCTTACTGATTTTCATGTTAACCTCTTGTTAAATCTTCCTCTGAAACTACAGTATGAGAAAACGCATAACAACTAGTTATCTTTCGGTATGCGGAATATGAGCCTGGATGTTATAAAATAACATAACACACCCACAAAAAAATGATACTATTGGGTAGTGATGTTCCTCTACAGAAGGCGTTCTGGCTGACTGTAACCAATGCGTACGCGGGCTATAATGGCCAGATATAGCCTGACATCACACACCTTGTCGTATTTTTGCAAGCTTAAACGCTTCAGGCCTGCCCATGTTGGACAGGCTTTTTGTTAATGCCGCTGAACAGGATCTAGTTTATTAGCTTTCTGATCCTCATTTCAGTGGTGAACATCGACTGAAAAATTACTGTGCAGCCGGGAAATGTAACGTAGTAAAAGCAGGAGGTAATGACTCCAACTTATTGATAGTGTTTTATGTTCAGATAATGCCCGATGACTTTGTCATGCAGATCCACCGATTTTGAGAGCGACAGCGACTTCCGTCCCAGCCGTGCCAGGTGCTGCCTCAGATTCAGGTTATGCCGCTCAATTCGCTGCGTATATCGCTTGCTGATTACGTGCAGCTTTCCCTTCAGGCGGGATTCATACAGCGGCCAGCCATCCGTCATCCATATCACCACGTCAAAGGGTGATAGCAGGCTCATAAGACGCCCCAGCGTCGCCATAGTGCGTTCACCGAATACGTGCGCAAACCGTCTTCCGGAGCCTGTCATACGCGTAAAACAGCCAGCGCTGGCGCGATTTAGCCCCGACATAGCCCCAATGTTCGTCCATTTCCGCGCAGACGATGACGTCACTGCCCGGCTGTATGCGTGAGTTTACCGACTGCGGCCTGAGTTTTTTAAGTGTCGTAAAATCGTGTTGAGGCCAACGCCCATAATGCGTGCACTGGCGCGACATCCGACGCCATTCATGGCCATATCAATAATTTTCTGGTGCGTACCGAGCTGAGAGGCGGTGTAAGTGAACTGTAGCTGCCATGTTTTACGGCAGTGAGAGCAGAGATAGCGCTGATGTCCGGCAGTACTTTTACCGTTACGCACCACGCCTTCAGTAGCTGAGCAGGAGGGACAGCTGATAGAAACAGAAGCCACTGGAGCACCTCAAAAACACCATCATACACTAAATCAGTAAGTTGGCAGCATCACCAAAGCAGGAAAATCCTTTGCCGTTTTCCCAAGTAATCTTTCAGGAGAGAAATCACTCAAAAGCGAAGAACGCTTATCGTGGAGAATCTCTTCCGCGCAAAGCCGTCCGATCAACGGCCCCAGAGTCATACCACTGTGCGTCACCATGAGGTAGATTCGTCGCTTACCAGAGATATAACCAAGCCCTGGAAGACCATCTGCCGGTCGGGAACGCTGCCCAACAGCTATACGTTCCAGCTGTGCCATTTCCATATTATTAAATAGCTTCCGTAGCCTTTTGTGCATTTCTTCACCGATATAGCTATCTACCGGTGCCGGATTTGCAGGATTGGCAAAGCTGTCAAGGTCGGGACACTGAAGCAGTAATCGCCCCCCTCCTTCTGGCCGGACATTTAACCCTGGCGTGATTAAATTCGCCTGTAACTGGGTTAACACCGGGCGCGTATAGCCCAGAAAACCACATGCGATTTTATTCGGCTGGTTCGGATCGATCATTGCCAGTTGCTGCCCAAGTAGCGAAGCGAGTTCGGCAGACCATCTTCCCGCCGCAATGACTATACTGTCTCCCTGCCAACGTTCGCCATTGGCAAGGCTTATCTCTGCCCTATTTTTTTCTTCAGTTAACTCTGTCACTTCGCTTTGTGTTTTCAGTTCGGCGTTATGAACATGAAGCTCGGACACCAGCCATGCCATAAAAACGGAAGGTACCAGTAAGCATTCACCTGGAAAATACCAGATATCTCCGGCATGAGATCCCACGCGGATTTCAGGAACTTTGCGCTTAAGTTCATCTGCGGAAAGGTTCTGAACAGGATAGTTCAGTTCCAAAAGACGGCTGACCCGGTCTTGTAACCGTTTTTGCTCTGGCGCACCAGCCGCCCATTCATAAGTCCCAGTCGCTTTTAGCCAATGACCTTCTGTGGTCCGTTCCTGTTGTAGCCGGATATGCTCGTCAATCGCCAGGGCATTGAGATGATGATAACTTTCTGGTGTTTTGCCATCTGAATTAATCCAGGCAAAAGTCGTGCTGCTTGTCCCCGCCCCCACATGGCTACGCTCAAAAACAGTGACTTTTGCTCCCTGTTGCGCCAGGGAGCGGGCCACGGACAGGCCGAGTACGCCTGCACCAATAACTGCTATTTTTTTGACCGACATGCCTTTCCTCCTTTTTATCAGCTTCCTGACGTTGGGCTTTCTTATGGCTTATCGCCAAGTTCATTCAATACGATTTCCATTGAAGGGGCTGATGTAAGCTTATCTTTATATTCAGCCGATATGTCAGGAAGGCTGGTAAACTGACCATCAAGAAAAAGAAAATCTATCTTATTGGCAAGATCCTCCAGCGCTTCGATTTCTGTTTTGAGATTTTCCCCCTTTTCCTTATTGCCATCCAGAAGCCAGTCAATGGTGCCGTTTTGTTTGGTTAATCCACCAAGATCAATGACATGACCATCGATATTCTGTGCAAGAATGCGGTTTTCACACAGGAAAAGTAGATAAGGCATACGGTCCTGTTTACTGGTTTCGACCATAACTGCTTCCTCCAGATTATTGGGCTGATACAAACGATTCGTCAGAATTCGCAATAAAGATAAGAATTAAAGTATAGAAATTCTCGCTGATTATGACGTTTACTCTCAGCGGTGCTCCTGCTTAGCGACTAAGGAATTTTGTCAACAGGGAATCAATATTCCCGTTTATGTTGATTAAGCAACTGGGCTACTGTATTGGCAAAATAAGTCAGTATTCCATCCGCCCCGGCGCGTTTGAAGCACATAAGTGATTCAAGCACCGTTTTTTCTTCGTCCAGCCAACCATTTCGGAAAGCGGCCATATGCATCGTATATTCCCCTGAAACCTGATAGGCAAAGACGGGTACTGCAAAAGTTTTCCTGGCTTCCCTGATAATATCCAGGTAAGGCATGCCCGGCTTAACCATCACCATGTCTGCCCCTTCCTGCAAATCCTGGGCAATTTCATGCATAGCTTCCATTGCATTCGCCGGATCCATCTGATAGCTTTTTTTGTCCCGTTTACCCAGTGATACAGCAGATTTCGTCGCCTCGCGAAAAGGACCATAATAGTTCGACGCGTATTTTGCTGAATACGCCATTATCTGGATATTAAGCAGTCCATTCGTTTCAAACGCTTGTCTGATATGACCGATGCGGCCATCCATCATGTCGCTTGGAGCGACAATATCTGCGCCTGCTTCGGCGTGGGTAAGCGCCTGTCTGGTGAGAATTTCTTTTGTCGGCTCATTAAGTACATATCCATTTTCGTCAGTGATGCCGTCCTGACCATGTGTCGTATAGGCGTCAAGAGCAACGTCAGTTATCACCCCGAGTTCAGGAAAAGCCTTTTTCAGCGCCCTTACAGCTCGCGGTACTAAACCGGATGGATCCCACGAAGCGTCTGCCATCAGCGATTTAGCAGAACTTTCTATACACGGAAATAGTGCAATAGCAGGTATACCTGCCTGAACAAATTGCGCGGCATCATGAAGCAACATATCAACCGACAGACGAAATACGCCCGGCATCGACGGCACTTCCTGTCGCAGGTTTTGCCCCTCAATAATGAATACCGGTAAAATCAGGCCATCTACGGTCAGCTGATTTTCAGCGACCAGACGGCGACTGAAAGAATGGGTGCGAAAACGGCGCAGTCGTCGTGCCGGGAAAGAACCAGGAATAATAATACTCACAAGATTTGCCTCTTCTGAATTCTCGGGGAGAAGTTATGCCTGAGCAAAATAAATACGTGGCTAGCGACAGAATTCCAGTGGCAGGCCGTACTTCTGCTGTATGGTGCGCCCATTCCAGATAACGTGGCCATTTACCAGCGTCATATCAACCGCCCCGCCTGACAAAATCCGGCCTTCAAAGGGGGACCACCCGCATTTGTATGCCACATCCTCCCGGATTATCTGTTGATGACTAAACGGATCGATAACCACCAGGTCCGCCCAATAGCCTTCTCTGATATAGCCACGATCTTTGAGCTGGAAGCGCTCGGCTACAGCATGGCTGGTCTTTCTCACCACCATTTCCGGGGTAAAAATCCCCCTGCTGCTCATATCCAGCAGTGCAGGAAGAGCATGCTGCACCAGCGGTAAGCCGGAAGGCGCAGCAAAATAGTCATTCTGCTTTTCCTCCAGCAAATGCGGCGCATGGTCAGTCGCGATAACGTCAATAATGCCTTCATTAACGCCTCTCCAGAGGGCTTCCTGATGAAAAGAGGATTTTACGGATGGATTACATTTGAGCTTATGCCCCAGCATTTCATAATCGTCATAATTAAAAAACAGGTGATGAACGCAGGCTTCAGCTGTAATGGTTTTCTGGCGCAGCGCCTCCAGCGTGGGGGCAGCATCAAAGAGAGCGAGTTCATCTGCGGTGGTGATATGCAGGACATGTAATCGGGTACGATGTTTTTTCGCCAGAGAGACGGCCTGGTGGGAAGATGTCAGGCAGGCGTCCACAGAACGAATAGCGGCATGTTCGCCAGCAGGAATAGCGTCCCCCAAACGAGCCCGCCATGTCTCCTCATTATGCTTTATTGTCGGGGTATGCTCGCAATGTGTTGCTACCAGGCAGGGTGCGTTGGCGAAAATACTTTCCAGGATCTGTTCATCGTCCACCAGCATATTTCCGGTAGAAGCTCCCATAAACACCTTCACCCCACAGGCTTGCGAAGCCGTAAGCGCTTTCAGTTCGTCAAGATTATCGTTCGTCGCGCCGAAGTAAAAACTGTAGTTCGCCAGCGAAGAATGCGAGGCACGTTGAAATTTCTCACGCAGCGCCTGAAGGGTCGTTGTTGGTGGCGTAACGTTAGGCATCTCCATAAAACTGGTAATGCCTCCCATTACAGCGGCAGCTGATTCACTGGCAATGGTTCCCTTATGCGTCAGACCGGGTTCGCGGAAATGAACCTGATCGTCAATCATACCGGGGATCACCCATTTCCCTCGCACATCAATAACCTGCCATTCCGTTCGGGAGGGAATAAGCGAGGCAATTTTCTGGATCCGTCCTTTATCAATGAGGATGTCGGCCGGATAGCGCAAGTCTTCATTGATTATTAATGCATTGGTCAGTAATAAAGGCTTCATGACATCCCGCTCCCGATGCTGTTGCGCTCCAGTATCGATGAGATAAACGCGCCGATTAAATAACGGTTTGCTTCTGCTCGTTTTGCAAAGGGTTGCAATCCCGGCGTTTCAGTGCACGCTGCGACGTCGGAACAGGAAGAAAACAACCATGATTCAAATGACGAATCGAAATGGTTAAAAATAATGCCATCCTCACATTCACAACCATCAACTCGCTCTTTTTCCATGACCGGGAAAAAGCGTTCAAGTTCATCACGTAATGCCACGCTGAAATGACCCAAGCGAGTAGCATGTTCGAAAGTGTAGAGATACGCCTTATGACGAAGAATATCTTCATGGCAACAGAGCACACCATGACTTGCTGCGTTTTTCAGAAGCGTTTCATAGTTGAGCAGTACTTTTCCTTCAATAGAAGGCTCGACTTCTGCACCTTTGGTAAAGCCTCGGTTTGGATTCTGTCCAAGACTATTAAGGCGGCTACCAGTGCGCAGACCAGAGAGGTTTACAAGCGGTAAAAAACTCACGGCTACGTTATCAAACAATTCAGGGGAGCCCTCGCGCAAAAAATCCAGCATCCCCCAACATCCCGCGGGTTCTTCTCCATGAAACCCTGCCGCAATCAGTACGTGAGGAACATCTGCCCCCTGATTAACAGACTGATAGAGTGATATTTCTCCATCACCAGTATTACTAAGAATGATCTCGGAAAGCCCCCATCGCCTGGACTGTTCTCTGAACGCCGTTTTATAAAAATCGATATCGTTGCTTTGGGTATCATCCTCCTTCACCGGCCAGACGTGACGACCGCTCTCGCGTCGGGGGATATCGCTTCTGCTTTGCTTAATCAAGGTGAACCTCCGGTGGCTGGCAAAATATTTTGATAGCGTCTGCCGCCTCATTGAGTAACAGCGTCCCCATGCACCTCCCGGTACGATCGCGCACCGTGACACGCGCCGCATTCTCCTCCGCATCGCCAACGATCAGCAGGAAAGGAATGCGGGCCAGAGTCTGTTCACGGATTTTAAATCCAATTTTTTCATTGCGGAGGTCGGCCTCACAACGCAGCCCTTTCTTGCGAAGCGCCTTCAAAACCTGCTCCGCATAGTGATGCTGCTTGTCGGTAATCGTCATGACCACGGCCTGAACCGGCGACAGCCAGGCGGGCAGTTTACCGACGTAATGTTCAAGAAGGATACCGGTGAACCGCTCAAGGGAGCCGAAGAGCGCCCTGTGCAACATCACCGGGCGTTTTGTCGAGCCATCCTCGGCAATATAGCCAATATCAAATCGCTCAGGCAGATTCATATCCACCTGTAGCGTTCCGCACTGCCAGTCACGACCAATCGCGTCGCGTAACACAAACTCCAGTTTAGGGCCATAGAAGGCACCTTCACCGGGATTTACCGACCATTGTAATCCCTGCGCTTCCAGAGAGGCTGAGAGCGCGTTTTCCAGCCTATCCCAGTCTGCGTCGCTTCCCATCCGCTTTTCAGTACGAGTGGATAACTTGATTGCGACCTCTTCAAATCCAAATTGCTTATAAATATCAAGCACCAACTGAAGGATACTTTTACATTCCCCCTCGACCTGTTGCAGCGTGCAAAAGATATGCGCGTCATCCTGAGTAAAATGGCGGACCCGTAATAAGCCATGCAGCGATCCAGAGGGTTCATAACGATGGACTTTACCAAATTCAGACAGGCGAACGGGTAAATCGCGGTAACTCTTGATCCCGTATTTAAACAGCGATACCGCCCCAGGACAGTTCATCGGCTTGAGAGCGAAATTCCGGCCATCCTCGGTTTGTGTCGTAAACATATGATCACGATAATTATCCCAGTGACCGGAAATTTCCCACAGGCTGCGGTCCATGACATCAGGCGTATTGACCTCAACGTAACCCGCCACCTCATGGCGGCTACGCATATAGGCAATAAGCGACTGAAAGATTGTCCACCCCCTGGGATGCCAGAAAACCGCGCCTGGCGCATTGTCCTGAAAATGAAACAAATCCAGCTCCCGACCCAGCTTGCGATGATCACGTTTCTCCGCTTCTGCCGTTTTCTCAAGCCAGCCATCAAGCTGTTTTTTGCTGGCCCATGCCGTGCCATAAATCCGCTGTAGCTGTACATTGTTGGCTTCACCACGCCAGTAAGCACCGGATACGTTAAGCAACTTCATATTTTTTAGAAAACGAAGATCCGGAACCAATGGGCCATTAAAGCCGTCCGTGAACTGCCTGAGATGGCATAGTGTCACCGACTTATCTGCCAGTATTTCCATCAACTCCGTTGATTTGAATTTCTCGCCCCGCTGCTCAAAACAGTCAATAGCCTGTGCCCGCGTGACCTGCTCTTTAATAATCGGCGGGTTTTCAGCGATCAGACTTGTCATGTGCTGCTCAATCATCCCCAGGTCATCGCGAGTAAAAGGTTTATCTACCGCGAAATCGTAATAAAACCCTTCCTTAGTCAGTTGCCCTTCAACCATCCTGGCCGAGGGAAACAGCTGTTTTACAGACGCTGCGAGAAGGAGAAGACAACCTCGGCGAATCGGGCCCAACGCTTCTTCATCAAAAACTGTAATGATATTGAGCTTTCCACTGTTCTTTGCTTTCTCAAGCAGATCCACACATTTACCATCAATTTCCGCGTACACAGCGCTTTTCGCGACGGAAGAACCGATGCTTTCTGCAACGTTCTGCAAAGTTGCCCCTTTTCTGACGTGCTTCAGAGAGCCATCAGGAAGAGTAAAAGTGAGAGGTTCTGACTCTGTTATAGGCGCTTCTGACATTTTCATATCCCAACATAGCTCAGTGATTAACAGCAACTATGTTGCATTAATGCACATTTTAACGCAACAATGTTGCATTAAAAGTGGCATGTCTGAGATATCAGCGCTTGCATAAGCCATGAAATACTGTGCCATCAGCTCTTAAATGATAAAGATAATTTTTCTCATTTAAATATAGCCTGTGCTATGTTGCATAGTATAAGCTATGTTATAACATTACTAATTATTAACAAACAGTGATTTCATCAGGAGATAACCATGCTTCAACTAAAGACGGTAAAGATAATCCTGTTAAGCACCTTTATCACAGGACTGACAGCTATTCATGGCGCTTATGCTGCTGAAAAGTTTAAGGTCATCACGACATTCACGGTAATTGCTGACATGGCACAGAACGTGGCAGGGGACGCCGCCGAAGTCAGTTCGATTACCCGGCCTGGCGCAGAAATCCATGAATATCAGCCTACAACCGGAGATATAAAGCGTGCTCAGGGGGCACAGCTAATCCTTTCAAATGGCTTCAACCTCGAACTCTGGTTTCAAAAATTTTATCAACGATTGAAAAACGTACCGGATGTGGTGGTCACTACAGGTATCACTCCAATAAGCATTACCGAGGGTCCGTATGATGGAAAACCAAATCCTCATGCCTGGATGTCGCCTGATAATGCACTGATTTATGTAGATAATATTCGTGATGCGCTGGTGAAATACGATCAGGGAAATGCTGAAACTTACAAAGCCAATGCGGACGCCTATAAACAAAAGATCCGTCAGACGCTTGAACCGCTGCGTAAACAAATAGAAACCCTCCCTGCCGAACAGCGCTGGCTGGTATCGAGCGAAGGCGCATTTTCTTATCTGGCACGCGATCTGGGACTGAAAGAACTCTATCTATGGCCGATTAATGCCGATCAACAGGGAACCCCGCAACAGGTTCGTAACGTAATCGATAAAGTCCGGCAGAATAAAATTCCGGCGGTATTTAGCGAAAGTACCGTTTCCAATAAACCAGCCCGTCAGGTCGCACGCGAAACAGGTGCACATTATGGGGGCGTACTTTATGTGGATTCCCTGAGCGCAGCAAATGGCCCGGTTCCCACCTACCTTGATCTGCTGAACGTCACTACCCGGACAGTGGTACAGGGTTTGCACAGCGGAATGAAGGAGTAAAAGATGAGCCAGGCGGCAGGCATCACAGTAGCGGGCTTAACTGTTGTTTATCGTAACGGCCATAAGGCATTACAGAATGCATCATTCAGCGTCCCTAAAGGTTCGAACGCGGCCCTGCTGGGGGTAAATGGTTCCGAAAAATCCACACTATTCAGGGCAATGATGGGATTCGTATCCCCTTCATACGGAACGATTTCACTTCTCGGGATGCCTCCTGCACAGGCGCTTCGCCGCAATATTATTGCCTATGTACCTCAGTCCGAGGAAATTGACTGGTCGTTCCCGGTATTGGTGGAAGATGTCGTCATGATGGGCCGGTATGGCCATATGGGTATGCTGCGTAGAGCGGGGTAAAGAAGATCGCAGGATCGTTAATGATGCGCTTGAGCGTGTAGATATGCTTCCTTACCGCCACCGGCAGATTGGTGAATTATCCGGAGGGCAAAAGAAGCGGGTGTTCCTCGCGCGTTCTATTGCACAACGGGGCAAAGTAATCCTTCTTGATGAGCCTTTTACCGGTGTGGATGTCAATACCGAAAAGAAAATCATCACGCTGCTTGGCGAACTGAAAGAAGAAGGCAGCACCCTGGTGGTTTCAACGCATAACCTTACCTCCGTATCCTAATATTGTGATTATACCGTTCTGGTGAAAGGCACCGTGCTGGCAAGCGGTCCTGTCGCCACGACATTTACGCCGGAAAATATAAAAAAGACGTTTAGTGCAAACATTGAGAGTGAGTCAGATATATTGCCAGTTCAGGGAGGATCAACACAGCCAAATTATCAACCTTCCGCTGAATATGAAGATAAAGGCAGGTCATCATGAGCTGGCTTCTGGAGCCTTTTGGTTATCAATACATGCTCAATGCCATGTGGATTTCGGCAATGGTCGGAGGAATATGTGCTTTTTTATCCTGTTATCTGATGTTGAAGGGTTGGTCACTAATTGGCGATGCGCTGTCCCATTCTATCGTACCCGGAGTAGCTGGCGCTTTTATGCTGGGACTGCCCTTCTCGGTGGGTGCGTTTGTTTCTGGCGGGCTGGCAGCAGGCAGCATGTTCCTTCTTAATCAACGTACCCGTCTAAAAGAAGATGTCATCATTGGTTTGATCTTTTCATCCTTTTTCGCGCTTGGATTATTTATCATCTCGCTGAATCCTGTTTCGGTAAATATACAATCAATCATTCTGGAAAATATCCTGGCGGTTCCGCCAGAAGATATTCTTCAGCTTACCGTCATTGGCATTATTTCGGTTATTACGTTGTTATTAAAATGGAGAGATTTATTACTGACCTTTTTCGATGAAAATCATGCGCGGGCGGTAGGATTACATCCGGAAAGGCTTAATATATTATTTTTCCTTCTGTTAACCCTCTCCACCGTTGCGGCATTACAGACCGTAGGCGCGTTCATGGTGATCTGCCTTGTGGTAACGCCTGGCGCAACGGCCTGGCTGCTTACTGATCGCTTCCCCCGCCTGGTCTGTATTGCGGTGACCATAGGCAGTGTCACCAGCTTTCTGGGTGCGTGGGCAAGTTATTACCTTGATGGCGTAACGGGTGGCATTATCGTGGTCGCTCAGACCCTCATTTTCTTGCTGGTGTTCATTTTCGCCCCGGTACATGGCTTACTGGCGAACCGCCGATCGGTTTCTCAGTCAAAAGGACCGCGTAAATGCTGAATATGCTCATTGAACCTTTCCGCTTTGACTTCATCAATTATGCCCTTATAATCGCGCTGCTGGTCTCTGTTCCCTGCGCCCTGCTGTCTGTTTTTCTCGTGCTGAAAGGTTGGGCTCTGATGGGGGATGCCATGAGCCATGCCGTGTTTCCCGGGGTTGTACTGGCCTGGATTGTAGGGTTGCCATTAGGCACCGGAGCTTTTGTGGCTGGATTATCCTGTGCTTTACTTACCGGATATATTAAAGATAACAGCCGCATAAAGCAGGATACGCTGCTGGGTATCATTTTTTCGGGTATGTTCGCCTCCGGACTGATTTTGTATGTCTCAGTCCGTCCGGATGTTCCGCTTGAACATATCCTCTTTGGCGACATGCTTGGTATAAACGCCACCGACATACTCCAGACGGGCACCATTGCCTTATTTATACTGCTGATTAGCGGAATTAAATGGCGTGATTTCCTGCTTTACTGTTTTGATATTCAGCAGGCCAGGGTCAGTGGACTACGGACGGGATGGCTCTATTACGGATTACTGAGCATGATTTCGCTTACTGTTGTCGCCACGCTAAAGTCCGTGGGGATTATTTTATCCGTCTCTTTGCTTATCGCGCCCGGTGCTATTGCAGTTCTTTTGACGCAACGATTTAACAACGCATTATTCATCGCTGTGGCTTTATCGGCTCTGGTATCAACGACCGGCGTTTACCTCTCTTATTTCATTGATAGTGCGCCTGCGCCAACGGTTGTTTTGCTTTTTGCCCTAGTATTTATAGTTATTTTTATATACTCAAGCTTTAAATATAATGAGAAATATCTCTGAGGAAGTTGATATTTTATGAAAAAAGCAATTATCTTTCTCCTTTCATTTTATAGCTGCGTGGGATTCGCTGAGCCTCAGCAGGCACGAAGCGACTATTCTATTGAAGAAAGTCAGGCGATAGTTAACAAAATCCTTCATACCACTTCGTTGTACAGAAATGGCCTCAGCTATAATGAACGCGTTGCTGAGATATCCTCCCGTTTCCTCGGAACGCCTTACCAGGCGCATACACTGATTGGATCATCTTCGATGCAAGAGAGGCTGGTCACTAATCCCAGTACCGTGGAATGTTTTACTTTTCTTGATTATGTTCGCTCCATGGCGCACGCCAGTAGCTGGCAAACTTATGTATCTGAACTTGTTAAGACTCGTTATACAAACGGAATGATTGATTTTACTGGCAGAAAACATTTTTTCACGGACTGGGCGGTCATATCTCCGCGAAATGCACAAGATGTTACTCAGGACATCAGTCCGTATACTATTACTGTCAACAAACAGCTAAACCAAAAGAATAAAAAACAAGAATATGTTAAGGGTCTCGGCATTATCTCACGACGGATAAGTTACATACCGGCTTCTGCAATAGATAAAGAGGTAATAAATAAACTGCAAACAGGTGATTATGTGGGTATTTATTCAACAAAAAGAGGCCTGGATGTTTCACATGTTGGGATCATTATCAAAGACCACAATAACATCTGGTTCAGAAATGCATCGTCATTAGCGAAAAACAGAAAGGTAGTTGACTCACCTTTTATTAGATACATGGCTACAAAACCGGGTATTGTAGTTTTACGAGACAAAACAGATCAATACCCCTGAAAAGTAGAATAGTGTGTCAGGCAATAGCGCCTTTCCCCACTCCCTCAAAGGCATGGACTTCTATTTTCGCTGCGGGTAAACCGTGCTCAATTGACTGCCTGATAAATAAAGCCAGTGACTCAACCGTGGTATCACACGGCAGAATATCTACTACCTCAGAACAAAGCATGATTTCAAAGTATCCCTGAGAACTCCGCCAGGAAGAACATGTCAGCCCCTTATGCCAGTATGCAACGGCACGCGGTGAAAGTGTTGTCACTGTAACGACATCTTCCCGGCTTAATAGATAAGCGTTATTCCATCGCGTTGCCCACTTCTGTTCCCACATATGGCTTCGCTCACCATCCACAAAAATTCTGATCGCAGAGCGATGCCCATGCGCTATTCTCTGGCAATTTCCGCGGTGTTTTTTCAGTCCATGCGAGTAGTGATAACTGTCCCCATTAATACTTTCCGGCCGTAACGTTATCGTTATGTCTTTTACTCCTTGCGGCAAACACGCCAGTAAATGTTTTTCTATTTGGGATTCAAGGCAACGGGAATTAATATTATCTGTTTGGACCAGCCAGAAACTCTCCTGCGGCCCGGAAATAAAACACTGGGTCTCCCCATTCTTGCGCAGCATGGCGACTTCCGTCGTAGTGCCTGCATGACTAACAATAATATGACTATTTTGTTCCGGCACAATCAGGACATGATCGGCCAGTTTATCAATTTCATGTTTGATACTTTTTTTAGCATGTGAGAAATCCATTACCATTGACTCAGCATTCAGATCTCCCTCAAGAATAATATCAACAATAAGGCTATCGCCAATCAACCCGGATTCCGCATCAAGGAAACTAAAATCCATGACCGTCAGATCATTAATAAAAAGTTTCACCGCTACCTCTTTAATAAAACAGAAAAGCCTCTTCCGCAAAAGGAAAGAAGAGGCAAGTATCATTTTGCTACATTAATAACAAATCGTTAATAATACGGTGTTACGTTAACGGCACTAGCCGAGCCATACTCAGAATTCATTGCGTAACTTCTGATAACCTTCGACCAGTTTAACGTTGGTACTGGCCACTTCTTCTGAAAATTGTAAAGAAGCGGGGTCTACCCTCGAATAACTATTAAGATCGGAATCAGGCCCCACGCGTTCCGTTGATGGAATATAGGTATTCTCAGGCAAGGTAACGCCATCCACAACTGCATTATAGCGAATAACACAACCAGTCTGAATATGACAGTTAAACAACACGCTGTTGAATCCAATAAATACCCGCTCGTCAACCTGACAGGGGCCATGCACTATTGCACGGTGGGCAATAGACGTTCCGCTTCCTATTGTCACTGGCGCGCCGCTTTTTGAGTGAATAACCACCCCGTCCTGAATATTAGAGTGGGAATGGATAATGATAGGATCCATATCCCCGTCTGCATTTAGCTCGTCAGCCCGGATAACCGCATAAGGTCCGACGTAAACATAATCATGAATAATGACACGTCCACAAATTACCGCGGTGGGATCGATATAGGCCTTTGTTGACACCACTGGGGTATGACCTGATGGGTTTTTACGTAACATTTTTACTTCCTTTCCAGTGAATACGGGCAACGGCATTATGAGGATGCAGGCTTTCCTGATGCTCAACCCTGATATCAAATGCTTCACAAAAGGGTGCACAACGAAAAACGTTATTGAGCCGACGGGCAGCATCTTCGCAAAACATCAGATTCTGACCGTTAGCCACCGCAAAAGCCTGTTCGTCGCTCCGCTTGACAACCGTTTGCACGGCTGTCCCGAGAGCAACTTCAGCATAATCAATCAGTTCAATCACAGGCAGTGATTTTGCTTCAGGATTAAGACGGATACTCACCCATGCCCAGCTTCGCTGGCTGTGCGGGGTTGCCGGCATTCCTTTCTCAACAAGCCAGTCGGCTATTTCTGCTGCCGGGAGCCTGTCGATCCTGTTACCAAAGTCTTTGCTAAACTGCAAACCCGCGACGTGGCGGCTAAGTGCAGCGGAAGCCGGGCAGGTGGACGAATAAGGGATACCCACTTTGAGGGTAACCGTAAAAGATTGCCTGAGTTCGGCGCTCAGAGTCAGAGGATAAGCTTTCCAGCCGGAGTGATTAGAATTTAACGACTTACGCGACAGTAACAAATCCCCTGAAATCTCAATACTGGCTTCATCACTACGTCCCTGATGAGATACCAGAAATGCTTTCAACACATGTTGCAATAATGCCGGTGTGATTTCCCCTTGTGTCAGTTCGTCCAGAAGAAGATAAAGACGAGACATATGGATCCCCTTTT
Source organism: Klebsiella pneumoniae (assembly GCF_000742135.1). GTDB lineage: Bacteria > Pseudomonadota > Gammaproteobacteria > Enterobacterales > Enterobacteriaceae > Klebsiella > Klebsiella pneumoniae. The sequence continues at coordinate 3,028,928 of NZ_KN046818.1, forward strand.
CAGCTTCAGGTGAACTGAGAAGGTTTATGCCGGCATTGACCTTTGCTGATACCGGCCTGCCTGCGATGTCTATCGGCAGGTCAATTTGTTCCATGCCAACCCAGGATAATGACTCGCCCTCACCGTCACCCTTAGTGGACTGAATATCCGGTAGCATTCCGGGGCATAAGGTTTGTTTGGCTGCAATACTCATATATACCTGCCTGATCTGATATTTACTCTCATCCCTACCCTGCCCCCTGCCTGAGCCACCGCTTTATTTCTTTCGGTACTGAATCTCAACTTTTTCCTCCTTTATTTTGGCTTCAATACTTAATTCTGCGGTGGACCTGAGTAGCAGGCGTTGCAGACCGATAGGTTCGCCTGTATCCCGGCAGAAGCCATATTCTCCTTTTTCAAGCCGCATAAGCGCTGCATCATATTTCGGCAACAGGCGGCTTTCTCTGTCTATCTGTCTGAACAGCAGACGTAACTGCTCTTCACGAATGGCGATGTCACCTTCGTCACCCGTTTCTGGATTATCCTGCAGTTGTTGCTTCATCTGGTCTATATGATCAAGCACCTCCTGCCTTTCGTGGCGGATAAGCCGCCGGAAGTAGTCCTGTTGCACAGGATTCATGTAATCTTCTGGCAGCATCGCCAGGATTTTTTCTCGTTCAGCGCGGGTAGGTTTAGTCATGTCCTGTACCGATAAAATTGCGTAATGAAACGTTATAACATAACATTAACTGCCGCTGCAAAATAACCTGTTAAGCCAGCCGGGCCACTTTCGTGGGCCAGGGATCGTGGAAAATCCCCCCCTGCTGCCACCAGAGAATTTCCTCTTCAGTGAGTAAACACTGGCGCAATGCGAGGGCAAAATCGTCAATTTCGCCGCTCTCGCCAATAACAGTCAGGCGGCAGCGCCGGTCACCAAATCTGCCAGGCATTTTTGCCAGTTGCTGACGGATAGCTGCGCGTTCTTCCTTTGACAATGAATTATCAGTGTGAGTCAGGACCCCGGCTTTCCAGTAGCTTATGAATTCGAGATTGATGCTCCCTGCTGCCTGGTTCCACAATAATGCCAGGTCATCCCTTCCCGGTAGCCAGAAAAACCCCTTGCTGCGGTAAACGCCTGCGCCCATGAAGCGATGGCAGGTATCCCACAGCCGCTGCGGATGAAATGGACGGTCATCCTCAATGACCCTCCACGAAATATCGTATTTTTTATCGGTTTCATCCGGCAAAACTGCGTCAATGGCATCCTGAAGCTCATCGATAAGTAACGCCACCCGATGAAAATCGTAATCCGGCATGGAAAGCAATTCATCCAGCTGTAAATTTCCCCAGGGCACGGCCATAATTGCAACCTGGGGATTAAGGGGATGTATGGCTCTGGCTACCTCAGTAACCACATAGAAGGGTAACCGGTCGTTTTTGGTTAATAAGAGCTTATTACAGAACATAATCTGTTCTGCCAGCAGGCTTTCCACTCCCCGGGTTCCTTTATTGAGGTGCTCCTGGAAAACCGGAATAAGCTTCTTTCCACCGTCGTAGTCATCATTAAGCATGACCGTATCAACAAGAGACAAAAATGCTTTGAGACTTACCTGGGTATGTTCTCGCAGATAGCGGACCAGGGGAAGAGGATGGCTGCTACCTGAGGTTTCCAGTAAAATAAAATCCGCAGACCGTTTTTCGAGCAGGTTTTTCAGCGCGGAATCCAGCTTCTGGATCCCGCTTCTGCTGCTGATACTGTCTGCTGAAATACTCACAAAATTGTTACTGGCTGCATCAACGATTTCTGTGTTGGCTATCAGGACGCCATCCACATCAAGTTCACTCATGTCATTAACGATGACGGATACAGTCATTCGCCGTTTGTGTGCCTGTGTAAGAAGGTTTTTTAGTAGAGTAGTTTTCCCTGCCCCCAGAAAACCATTAAGGATAATGAGCGGTGTTCTTTTCATAGCATCCAGCCTTACGCCGCTAAACGTTAATGCAATCAAGTTGCAATAATACCAGCTTCCTGCCAGAATTCAAATGACATGACTCGGAGGGGAAAATATGACAACACCAGTAGCCAAAACGTATGACTGGAAGCAAACGTTGCGCACACATGGTTTGCGGGCAACGCCATCCACCCTTGCTACACTGCAGTGCCTTGAACATGCCAGCCAGGCCATGAGCCATGACGATTTAACTCAGCAACTGGGCGAGCAGGCTCCCGATCGTGTGACCCTTTACCGAATACTGGAACGGCTAATGCAGGTCAGTATTGTCCAGCGTTATACCGACTCGGCAAGAACTCAGCGTTTCGCTCTGACCCAACGGGCTGCCGTAGGACTTTTTGAATGCGATAACTGCCATCATGTTATTCCTATTGAGCAGGATCCAGCCCTGGAAGCGGCCATTGAACTGGTAAAATCACATCTCACTGGACATGGTATGACCGAACGGGAAATTACCCTTTCCAGTCATGGTATCTGTCCGGACTGTAATCGTACTATCACCAAATAATTTTTTTCTTATTCCGGACGACTGTTAATTAGCGCCAGGCGTGTTCGTGTGCTGCTATCTAAAAATAATGAGGTAAACGTAATGATTAAACTAACAAACACGCTTGGTATGCAAAAGGAGCTATTAGTTCCGGTTAAAGAGAGCAAAATCGGCATGTATGTATGCGGCGTGACGGTTTATGACCTTTGCCATCTTGGGCACGCCAGAACCTTTGTAGCTTTTGATATGATTGTCCGCTATCTGCGTTTTCGCGGATACGATGTGACTTTCGTGCGTAACATTACTGATATAGATGATAAAATTATTCAGCGCGCCCGTGATACGGGAGAGGACTGGCGCAGCCTGACAGAGCGGATGGTGCATGAAATGCACATTGATTTTGCAAAGTTAGGCATCCTGCCGCCAAACATCGAACCTCGTCCCACAGAGCACATCCCACAAATCATCAGTATGATCGAACGACTTCTGCATCGACAATTTGCTTACATTGCAGAGAATGGTGACGTCATGTTCTCCACTGCATCGGCAAAAGGCTATGGAAAGCTTTCGGGACAGGATATTACCATGCTTCGTGCCGGGACCCGCATCGAAGTGAATGAGTATAAACGCGATCCGCTGGATTTTGTTCTCTGGAAGCGGGCAAAACCCGGCGAGCCCGTCTGGCCATCACCCTGGGGTGAAGGGAGACCTGGCTGGCATATTGAATGTTCCGCAATGAACTGCCGTTACCTTGGTACCCATTTCGACATTCATGGCGGTGGTTCTGACCTGATATTTCCCCATCATGAAAATGAGATTGCCCAATCCACCTCCGCCAATGTTGGCCCTTACGTAAATTACTGGCTTCACACCGGCATGGTGACGGTGAATAAAGAGAAGATGTCGAAATCGCTGAATAACTTTTTTACCCTGCGCGATATTCTGAATCGGTTCGATGCCCAGAGTGTGCGCTTCTTCCTGCTAAGCGCACATTATCGTAAGCCGCTGAATTATAGCGAGGAGAATATTCACCTCGCGCGCGCCTCGCTGACACGGCTCTACACCGCATGCCAGTTCGCTGACGGGTCTCGATCTGAACAGCACGATGCATGGCGGGCCAGATTCTGTGAGGCAATGGATGATGATTTCAATACACCCCAGGCGCTTGCCATTTTATTTGAACTGACAAGAGAGATTAACAGGCTTTGCGGAACGAATGATGATGAAGCCGCAGCACTTGCCACCACGCTGAAAGACCTGGGGAATGTGCTGGGTTTGCTTGAACAATCAGCGGATGCCTTTTTGAAAAACCGCAGTGATCTTCATCCTGCAGAACTGCAACTTATTGAAAAGTTAATTCACCAGCGCAGTGAGGCACGACGTATGGGCAAATGGGACAAGGCCGATCGTTTAAGAAATGAATTAGCGGAGCAAGGCATTGATCTTGAAGATGTCGGCGAAAATACCTCATGGCGTATCCGATAAGTTGTCCCTCTGGATGTAAAAAATTTCAATATCAATTGTTATGTTATAACGTAATGCAAAGGGTAATTTTATGAACCAACCACGCGAAGTCGTTATTGTCGGTGCGGGTCCGGCCGGGGTGGGTATGGCGGCGCTTCTTCGTCGTAGTGCCATACAGGATATCCTGGTCGTTGACAGTCACGAAGTAGGTGCCTCCTTTATGCGCTGGCCGGAAGAAACCCGTTTTATTACTCCTTCTTTTTTTTCCAATCCGTTTGGACAACCAGACCTGAACTCTGTGACCCCTGACAGTTCATTGGCGCTTTTCTGCGGTGAAGAACATCCTGGGGGGAAAACTTATGCCAGTTACCTTAAGGTCGTACTGGATGAGTATCAGATACCCGTCATGGCTCCCGCCAGGATTGCAAAGGTTGCGTTGCTCAGTTCCGGTAATTTTATACTGACAACAGAAGCAGGAGAGAAGCTGGAAACACGCTCTTTAATATGGGCTACAGGCGAATTCCAGTTCCCGGACCGGCTGATTTTTCCTGGGGCAGATATTTGTTGCCATTACGGTGATGTGACCAGCTGGAAGGATTTCAGGAAAGGTGAATACATTGTTATAGGCGGCTATGAAAGCGCGGTGGATGCCGCTGTAAACCTGCTGGAAAATGGCTCATCGGTAAAAATGTTAACCCGCTCAGCCCCCTGGTCAGCTAACCACATCAGCGATCCCAGTCTGTCGCTTTCCCCTTATACCCGTGAGCGTTTGAACAGAGTGATGAATCACCGTCTTTTCGAAATTTATGAAGATGCGGATGTCTGTGAAGTAATCAGAATGCCCGGCCCGGGAAGTTCGTACAAAGTCCATACCACAAACGGACGCGCCTGGGCTACTGACGAGGTGCCTGTGCTTGCTACCGGCTTCCAGTGTGGCGGGGGAGCAAGGCAACTGGCTGCTTTTTTTGAATGGAATGATGATGGCTATCCGGTCTTAACGGACGAAGACTGTTCAACCTTGTTTCCCGGTTTGTACCTTGTCGGCCCTCATGTGCGGCATGCCGGTAATATTTATTGCTTTATCTATAAGTTCCGTCAGCGCTTTCCCGTCGTGGCAGAAAGTATCACGCGTCATCTGGGCCTGTCCTCTGAAGGAGTACGGGACTGGTGGGTTCTGCCTTCAGAGCCTGACTGCTGTGCCGATGAGGACTGTGCGTGCTGAGGTCCGTGTTTATGCAATCATTCGTTTTAATGGGATTAGAAAGTGCAGGAAAATCTACCCTGTTTAATATCCTGACGGAAAGTGCTGCCAGTGATGAGCGTAATTTCAGGGGATCGACCGTTGTATGTCGGGAAGGTCTCATTAATGATGCAGGGATCTGCCTGGTTGATACGCCAGGCATACGTTTTCAGAGCGACAGTGAAACCACAAAACTCGCCCTTGATGCGCTAAATCAGCATGATGGCATTCTGGTGGTTCTGCGGGCCACGCACGCTCAGCAGGAGTGGCAAACGCTCTGTCACCTCATACCGCCACAGGCAAAACACGTTGTTATACTCCTGACCTTTGCTGATAAGATCAGAAAGGGCCTTCTGGAAGTGACTGAATACCTGAGTGAAACATCAGGCGCGCCGGTACTGGCAGTCAATGCCCGGGAAGCTGGCAGCAATGTTCGCCAGGGAATAGTGCAGTTGCTGTTGCAGGATAAACCTGCACCCTCCGCTGTCTCTTTACCCCGTCAAAAGATACCGGTAATTAATCTGCTGGCTGAATTTCCTCAACAAACGATATTTGAACATCGTTGGTGTGGAAAAGTTGCTGCAATAGTATGCCTTTTCCTGCTGTTTGCCGTTCCGGTATGGGGGGCATGGCTGCTGTCAGATTTTATTCAGCCTGTCATTGACAGTGCGGTTATTCAGCCGCTTAAGAATATAACGACGAGCTGGCCCGACGTTCTGAAGACACTATTTGTCGGCAATTACGGTCTTTTTAGTCTGGGACTTTATTCGTTTGTATGGGCATTTCCTGTGGTGGTACTGATAGGGTTGTCTCTTTCGCTGACTGACGACAGTGGACTTAAGGAAAGAATTACAGCGACGCTGGATCCCTGGTTGAGAAAACTCGGCCTCAGCGGTCAGGACCTTATTCCTGTATTAAGCAGTTTCGGCTGTAATGTCGTGGCGGTTTTTCAGAGCCGTTCGTGTTCGCGATGCACCCGGCATGCTTGTATAAGTATGATTAGCTTTGGGGCCGCTTGCAGCTATCAGACGGGGGCGACGCTTTCTCTTTTTAATGCCGCCCATCAACCATGGCTCTTTATCCCCTATCTCAGTCTGCTGTTTTTCACAGGCGCAATACATACGCGCCTCTGGAACGGGTCGTTGAAGCCTGGCCAAAACCAGCGTCTGACAGAGCTCACCTGGCTACAATGGCCACGCTGGCGAAATGTGACATGGATGCTGAAAAATATCCTCCGTCAGTTCATTACGCAAGCCATGCCGTTATTCCTGATTATCTGTATTGTTGCGGGGATGCTTGATTACGCAGGGATCACTCGCTGGCTGAGTGAAACGACGGCACCTTTACTTCATCTTTTTAAACTGCCAGCAGAACTGATGCCCGGGATCATTTTTTCACTGCTAAGGAAAGATGGTTTGATGGTACTCAATCAGGATGGCGGCAGCTTAATACAGTCTCTCAGCACATCTCAGTTACTGCTACTTGTCTGGCTCGCCTCTACGTTGATGGCCTGCCTTGTCACGGTATTTACCATCGCCCGGGAAATAAACTGGCGGTTTGCAGCAGCAGTGGCGGGAAAACAGGTATTAAGTTCTCTGGTGGTGGCTCTGGTGATATCCCAGTTATTTATTCATGAGGCATAAGTATGATCCCCAAGACTTACCAGCAATGGTACCGGTGCATCACAGAAGAATGTGGAATTCCCCTGACGCAGGCATTTATTGCATCCCGTCTGGCAGTCCTTGAGTCCCAAGATCATCAGGAAACCAGACGTTTTGTCTCGCTATATGGGCAACAACATCTGAATAGTGTTGTACAGTGGTTCAAAAAAGCTGGGGAAGAATTGTTGTAAATCTGCCCCCTTTTCGCTTTCATACGAAGGCACCCGACAAATGCGGGTGCCTTCGATTCATTCTTCGAACCAGGGCTCAACAGGATCGGAATAATGCCGCCACTTTTGAGGCCCTTCTGCCATTTCTGCATCCGTTAACAGGGCGGAATCCAGTCTGTTGCGCAGTTCTGATTCATTCATATCCATTCCAATAAAAACGAGTTCCTGACGGGCATCACCAATGCCATCTATCCAGTTAGACATGATGAACTTCAGTGACTCAGCATCCTCTGGCCAACGTCCTTTCGGCACACTAGCCCACCACATGCCCCCCAGCCCCTGGCGCGCAATGCCACCTGCCTGCGACCATGAACCTGCGAATTCCGGACGGCTGGCCAGCCAGAAGTAACCTTTTGATCTGACGACTCCATCCAGCTCATTTTCCATCACCTGCCAGAAACGGGTCGGATGAAAAGGCCGGCGGGCGCGAAAGACAAAGCTGGTGATCCCATATTCTTCTGTCTCCGGCGTATGTTCGCCCCGGAGTTCTTTAAGCCAGCCGGGTGCCTGAGCGGCCTGCTCGAAATCAAACAGCCCGGTATTAAGTATGTTGCCCAGCGGAACCTGTCCAAACTGTGAAACAACGATTCTGGCCCGTGGATTAAGCGAACGTAAAATCGCCATCAGTTTTTCTTTTTGCGCTTCACTGATAAGGTCAACTTTATTAAGGACCAGTACATCACAGAATTCAATCTGATCGATCAGCAAGTCAACAACGCTCCTTTCATCACCTTCACCTAACGATTCTCCGCGTGACTGAATGCTGTCTTCCGAACCGTAGTCTTTCAGAAAATTGTACGCATCCACCACAGTGACCATGGTGTCAAGGCGGGCCACCGTCGAAAGGCTTTCACCGTCATCGCCCGCAAAGGTAAATGTTTCAGCAACAGGCAGAGGCTCAGATATACCGGTGGACTCAATGACAAGCTGATCAAAACGCCCTTCTTTTGCAAGACGATTAACTTCGAGAAGAAGATCTTCGCGCAATGTGCAGCAAATGCAACCGTTGCTCATTTCTACCAGTTTTTCATCAGTCCGGGAGAGTTCTGCACCACCTTCCCTCACAAGGGCAGCATCAATATTCACCTCAGACATATCATTAACAATGACAGCAACACGACGGCCTTCCCGGTTGTTCAGAATATGGTTAAGCAGTGTCGTTTTCCCTGCTCCCAAAAATCCCGAAAGTACGGTAACCGGCAGGCGTTTATCGCCATGAAAATTTGCACTGACTTCGGACATTGCCTTACATCTCCTCAGATATTCGTTGTGTTCGGATTAACCAGGATCGTTGAGCACGGTTAGCTCATCGCCTTTAATGGCGTTGTAAAAACAACTCCGCCGACCTGTGTGGCAGGCTCCACCTTTTTGATCCACAAGCAGTAGTACCGCATCTCCGTCACAATCCAGACGGATATCATGTACTTGCTGAACGCAGCCGGAGGTCTCACCTTTTCGCCAAAGGCATGATCGGGATCGCGACCAATAACAGGCTCTGCCAGTCAATAAGGTTTCATCAAGAGCCTGTTGATTCATCCAGGCAAGCATCAACACCTCTCCAGTGTCATATTGCTGTGCAATCGCAGCGATCAATCCATGAGAATCCCAGGGTATTGATGCCAGGATATCTTCAAGTTTAAAAACTGCACCTGCATGGGCTTTTTCCAGTAAGAGAAACATTGGCACCTCACTTATCATGTGTTATGATATAACGTAACAATAAAATTTGCCAGTTCTTCTTTCCTTACATGGCACGATCAAAACATCAGTAGATTTCCATCGTTTCAGGACAAGAAAAGATAACATCGCTTGAAAATTACAGGAGGCCCGGTGAGTAATAGCCCATATTCTCTAAGTACAAGGGACACTGCATTATCGTCTACGGATTGTTCCGGGCGGAGAGAGCTGATTGAGAGTAAGAAAATACGAATCACACCGCTCCGGGAGAGAGTTTATAATTTCGTCAGTCATGCTAAAGAAAAAGGCATTAGCGCATACCAGATACTGGAATTAATGAAGAAATATAATCCGAATGCAAAACCGGCTACGGTTTATCGTTCTCTGAATTATTTGCAACAGGCAGGGATTATCGTAAAAATAGAATGCTGTAGCAAATTTATCAAAAAAAATAATTTATCCTCTGATGTTGTGACTATTTTTTTGATTTGCTCAAACTGCGGAACAATAATCCAACATACTGACCACCTCATTCACACTTACATTGAGAAAAAAGCAATAGATTATGGTTGTGCTGTACAAAAAAAAGATATTGAAGTTAAAGTAATTTGCCCTGATTGTCGAGGAAAGGGTTAAATCACCAATACGAATAATCATTGAAATCGAGTCAGGCGATAAATAAATTTAAAATATCTAAAAGCCATCACACTATTACCTGACTCTATAATAAATATAACCGTCAACAAGGATTGTCGGTTGCTTTCATAATTGGCGTCAACAACCTCAACCTTCAGAATGAATAAAAGACATCAGAGCCTTATTTTTCTGTCTTATATGTGCTTAACAGGCCGTATTTCTGGACGAATTTCGTGCGAGTAACATGATAATAAACAACCCTCCAATGCCCGCCGTAATAATGCCAATTGGTAGTTCCTGCGGTGCCAGTATCGTCCGGCTGACTATATCGCCGCCACACAGTAATATTGCACCCCAGACGCCACACAAAGGTAACAACAACAGATGCTTAACGCCTGCAAAATGCCGACACAGATGAGGCACCATTAAGCCAACAAATCCAATCACGCCGGTTAATGCCACCATCAACGATGTTGCCAGTGCGCAACAAAGAAAAATCTCGATGCGCAGACGACTCACGTTAATCCCCAGCGACAACGCTGTCTGTTCTCCTGCCAGCACACCATCCAGAGAGCGCCACCGTAACAGGACAAAAGCAAACAGCAACACCAGGCTGAACACTGCGAAAGGCAAATTATTCCAGGTGGCTAATCCCAGACCACCCAGTGACCAGAACAGCACAGAGCTGGCAGCTCGCTGATCGCCCGAAAAAATGAAATAACTGGTCAGCGCCCCGAACAAAAAAGAGATGGCAAGACCGCAGAGAATTAGATGCTCAGCTCCGCGTTGCTTTTTAAAATGAAACAACAGCATTACTGCTATGGCGGAACACACACCACCAACAAACGCCGATACGGGGAGCGTTAATACACCAAGTCGATCACCAAAACGGGTGATCACCAGCACCGCCCCCGCTGACGCGCCGGAGGATAGCCCGAACAAAAAAGGATCGGCCAGATCGTTACGGGTGGTAGTTTGTAACAACGCCCCTACCATTGCCAGTCCCGCCCCTGTCAGCACAGAGAGCAACATCCTCGGTACGCGTAAATCCGTCACAATTCTGCTGACCATGGCAGATACCGGCTCATCCACCAGCTTCAGTGCTCCCAGCACCTGCATTAGCGACAGTGAGACTGTCCCTCTGGTAATACTGAATAACATCAACCCAATCAGCACTACCATGGCTCCCCACATCGCCCAGTGATAACGGTACGACATGAGCATCACTTCGCCGTTGACGGGTACATCGCCCGCGCGAGTTTTTCCACCGCATCAACGTTGGCAGGCCCCGGTGTCAGTTCAGCATATTGTAATTTCAGGTATCGATGATGCTGAACAGCCGGAGTCAGTTTCATTAACGGATGATTCTCAAGAAAATGACGCAGTGCATCCGCACCGCTGCCCGTCTGCTAATCCAACAAAATAATGAAGTCCGGCTCAGTAGCGGCCACGCTTTCCCAGGAAGTCGTTCCCCAACTGGTATCCACCGCCTCCATTACATTTTTACCACCAGCCGCCTCAATTATGGCCGTAGGCATCGCATATTTACCACTGGTAAACGGTTTATCCTCGCCTGAGTCGTAGACGAACACCTTTAAAGGACGGGTACCTGCCGCTGGCTTCGGCAGTTCATTCAACCTCTTTTTCCAGCCGCTGACCAGGGACTGTGCGTCATTGCGCTTGCCAAAAATCTTACCCAGCGTGAGGACATCGTTATACAGCAGATCCATGGTGGCTTTATTTTTGTGCGCTGTGGTGAACACACAGCTTTCACTCAGAACAAAAGTCTTGATGCCATATTTGCTTAGCGTATCCGGCGTCACTTCGCCACCCACCTTCATCCCATAGTTCCAGCCAGCGAAAAAGAAATCAGGTTCGGCTGCCAGCAATGTTTCCAGAGTGGGATATTTGGGTGCCAGTTCTGGGATCGAGCCCATCGCCTTTTTAAATTCCGGCGTCATTTTGTACCAGCCACTAATACCAGTCAGCCCAACAATACGATCCTGTAAATGCAGTGCAAACGCCATTTCTAACATATTAAGGTCGTTGATAACAGCCCTTTTCGGCGGACCGGCGAATGTGACAGGAGTCCCACAACTTTCAATAGTAACAGGAAAATCAGCAGCACTGGCTACTGAGGCAGACAGTACCGCCAGCAGGGATATAAACAATTTTTTCATCACTGACTCTCAGAAAGTAATTTATGCACAATGCGGAACTTCAAAAATACGCAACGCCTTTCCTGTATGGGGATGCGGTACGGTAAAACTGGTCAAGCCAAAGATGGGATAAAGGTATTCTGATACCAATACCCTCTCCGGTGTGTCACAGATCACTGATTGCCCCTGCGCCAAGAGGAGAACACGGTCAGCAAATGATTCTGTCAGTGTCAGATCGTGCAATACCGCCACGACGGTAATTCCCTTGGTTTTTACAAGGGAAAGCAGTTCCTCGCGCCCGGGAGGATCGAGATGATTGGTGGGTTCATCAAGCAATACCAGGTCGGGCGTCTGTGCCAGTCAGAGGAGCCAATTTTCTGTTTTCATGCTTCCTTGCGAATCCTTATCTGATGTTGATTCAACAGGTTAGTGTGAAAACTCTTCCCGGTGCATTTTGATTTTACCCTACGCATCGGGAAAAATTGGTGGTCAAATCTGGGGTCAGGTTAGTTCGATAATGGAGTGACCCCCATATGTCCCTTACCGACGCGAAAATCCGCACCCTCAAGCCTTCTGATAAACCCTTTAAAGTCTCCGATTCCCACGGTCTGTATCTGCTGGTCAAGCCGGGTGGCTCCCGCCACTGGTATCTCAAATACCGTATTAGCGGTAAAGAATCCCGCATTGCGCTGGGTACCTATCCAGCCATCTCCCTGTCTGATGCGCGACAGCAACGTGAAGGTATCCGTAAAATGCTGGCGCTGAATATCAACCCGGTACAGCAGCGGGCTGCTGAACGTGGCTCACGAACACCGGATAAAGTTTTTAAAAACGTGGCGCTGGCGTGGCATAAAAGTAACCGAAAATGGTCGCAGAACACCGCTGACCGTCTGCTTGCCAGCATGAACAATCACATCTTTCCGGTCATTGGCAACCTGCCTGTATCAGAACTTAAACCCCGTCATTTCATTGACCTGCTGAAAAGGATCGAGGAAAAAGGTCTGCTGGAAGTTGCGTCCCGCACGCGGCAGCACCTGAGTAACATAATGCGCCATGCGGTTCATCAGGGGTTAATCGATACGAACCCGGCAGCAAATCTTGGCGGCGTGACCACACCTCCTGTCAGACGGCACTATCCTGCCCTGCCACTGGAGCGGCTGCCTGAACTGCTTGAACGTATTGAGGCATATCATCAGGGCCGTGAACTGACGCGGTTGGCCGTCCTGCTGATGCTGCATGTGTTCATTCGCTCCAGTGAACTGCGTTTCGCCCGCTGGTCAGAGATTGATTTCACAAACCGAGTCTGGACGATACCCGCGACGCGAGAACCCATTATTGGCGTGCGTTATTCCGGCCGCGGGGCCAAAATGCGAATGCCGCATATCGTACCCCTCTCAGAACAGTCCATCGCCATTCTGAAACAGATTAAGGATATCACCGGTAATAATGAACTGATCTTCCCCGGCGACCATAACCCGTATAAGCCAATGTGTGAAAACACGGTCAATAAGGCACTGCGGGTGATGGGTTACGACACGAAAAAGGATATCTGCGGTCACGGCTTCCGGGCAATGGCATGCAGTGCGCTGATGGAATCGGGTTTATGGGCAAAGGACGCAGTAGAACGCCAGATGAGTCATCAGGAGCGCAATACCGTGCGCATGGCTTATATTCATAAGGCAGAGCACCTAGAAGCCCGCAAAGCGATGATGCAGTGGTGGTCGGATTATCTGGAAGCATGCCGAGAATCTTATGCACCGCCTTATACAATTGGTAAAAATAAGTTTATCCCATAGTATACTAACGAATCCCACACTCTGGCAAATTACCACCACCTCTACAGGAGGTGGTTCTATATAGACTTTTATCAACTTCATGACGAAAAACACCTATTTTATCCAAAAAGAAGACAATAGAGTCACAGAGGAATCAAAGAGCGACTCAATTGTCTTTGGACAGTCTGGTTGTGAGGTTAGAAAACAGTTACTCCTACACCATTAAATAGGGCGCAATGCTCGCTAATTTCTCCCTGGTTTCCGTCAGTTCGCGTTCCGGTGTAGATTGCGCGATGATTCCCGCCCCCGCTTGTATCCAGCAGCGCTGGCTGTCCTGAAATACGGAACGCAGAACTAGCGCCGCATCGAAGCGCATATCGTCCAGCAGCAGAATTGCGCCGGAATAGAGCTCTCGCGGCGTCTTCTCAATTTGCATAATCGCGTTCAGGGCAGCGTTTTTAGGGATACCTGAGGCGGTAATCGACGGAAACAGCACGGTAAACGCATCCCAGGCATCCTTGTTTTCCGCAAGCTGACCGCTCACGCCGGACCCCAGATGCTGAACGCTGCCGCGCTGGCGAACCGACATTAAATCTTCAACCACCACGCTGCCCAGCAGGCAAACGGCCTCCAGTTCAGCAATCGCTTCTTTGACAGAAAGGATATGCTCAAGCACCTCTTTACTGTCGTGCAGCAGTTCTGCCTCTTTCGCCTTATTATGCTCCGGGTTTCCCATGCGATCGCGGGTGCCCGCAAGCGGTTCAGTGACCACTTTATTGCCCGTCACTGACATCACCAGTTCCGGGCTAAAGCCCAGCGCTTCGCGTCCTTCCTGACGGAACATAAACGAGCGCACAGGTGTATTTGCCTGCCGCCCGTATAACAGCGTGGCGGGCATATCAATCCGCGATGGCAGGGGAATAGCGCGCGAGACAATCACTTTGACATACTCGCCACGGCGGATCTCCGCAACGGCGCGTGCAACCTGTTGTTTATACGCCTCGCCATTGAGGGCGGTATCCACCGCCAGTGGTGCGTTCTGCGTCGTTGTACTGGCCTCTTTTACCCACTCACACAAACGTCGGCCCCCGTCGGCGGAGTCCGCATAAACGGTGACATTTCCCTTTTCAAAAATAAGTTCTTCACGGGGAACGGTTAACGTCAGCAGCGGCCACTCCCCGGCGTTAAAGGCAATCCCCCGCGCATGCGCCGCAAAGTTGAACCCAACCTGTCCATAAACCCGACGTCCTTTGACCTGAGGATGTGCCATAAAACGACGCGCGCAGTCGGTAATGGAATCCACCGCCCATTGTTGCTCCCCGGCACCATCAATAAATGTCGCCTGCGTTCCGTCGGCATTAATGTGCAACCGTGCCAGGCACCCTTTGCCTAAATACCAACAGGGTTGACGCTCATAGACATAACACTCTTCTTCTGCGAACTGGCGTAAAACGCCAGAAATCGTCGGCAGCCATTGTTCCTCTGGTAACGCCAGGTGTAAAAATTCACTGATTTTCATCCCTTACCTCTCTGTGTTATTCCCGGATCAATCAATTGCGCTTGTCATCAGTTCTCTTGCCGAATGCAGCCGGATATAAGCAACCCACGCCGCCAGCAACGTGAATACCCCGGCAAACAGGAAGCAGGCCGCATAGCCAAAATGTTGAGCAACAACGCCGCCGATAACACCAGCCAGGATGGCGATTGCCGCGTCAGTACATTGAAAGAGGGTGAAGTCGACACCGGCCTGCAAAGGCGATGAAAGCGACATCAGCGTGGCGTAAAGACAGACCAGCGCGCAGGCCAGCGAAATGGACTGGACAATGACCAGACACTGGAGAATCGGCAGCAACAGATGACCCGGCGCCATCATGAACGTCATCACCACCGCCAGCAGCGCGATCCCCTGGACGCCATAAGCCGTCAACAGCGCTCTGCCGGGTGAGGTGTATTTCATCAGTAATCCGCCGGCCAGCGTTCCTGCTATGCCCGCTGCAATATTGCCGCCGCTGAACAGCGCGCCCAACGCAGACATGCTCAACCCATGATCCAACAACAGCGGCGCCAGAAGAGGCAGCACAAACCGCATGCCTGAATTCAGCATTAATACCAGCAGTAAGCCTAGGCGCGCCTGCTTCCTCCTTAGCGCATAACCTAACGCCGGAACATGCGGGATAGGCGCTGTTCGCGTCGGCTCCGTAATGCGCCACAGCGGGAATGACAGCGCCATAATCAGCATCGCCATCATCAGCATGGCGACAGGCCAGCCGGATGCTGCCGACAACATCAGGAACACCCCGCCGCCGCACATCATTCCCAGATAGCTGCCGCCGACCTGCACGCTGTTTCCCCAGCCGTAACCCGCGCGAGTCAGTTGATCGACGCAAAAGCCGTCGCTGGCGATATCAATGGTGGAAGCGACCGTGCCTGCCACCATAAACAGAACAAATAACGCGACGATTTGCGTATCGGGAAATCCTCCTTCTCGCCCAAACCAGCCAATCGCTGCGGCAATCATCAGGATCGCCGCTAGCGCGACCTGACCACGCAGGATTAACATCCGCGAACGGCGTTCCTGGCTACCGGGCGGAAGCCGCCAGCGTTCGATCCACGGCGCCCAAATAAACTTCAGCGCCCAGGGCAGCATGAACAGGGTTGTCGCACCGGCAAGCGCCAGCGATCCGCCAGCAGCGCGCACCAGCGCGGGTAAGGACTGCATAGACAGCGCCGATACCAGACTCTGCGTCACATAGACGCCGGCAATAGCAAAAATCACCCGCCCGGTCGTCAACGTCAGCGGTTTCACATTCGACTGAACATCACTCATGCACCCACTCTCCAGACGCGGAAACCCCGTCGTCGCGCCACACGCGCGCGGCCATTTGCGCCTGCCACAGCGCCTGATAACGTCCATGATGTGAGAGCAATTGCGCATGAGTACCCTGCTCAACCACCTGTCCCTCTTCCATCACCAGAATGTTTCCGGCCCCGGCGATGGTGGATAAACGGTGAGCGATGATAATCACCGTCCGGTTGTGAACCAGGTTATCGATCGCTTTTTGCACCGCCAGCTCGCTTTCAATATCCAGCGCGGCAGTCGGTTCATCGAGAATGACGACCGGCGCGTTTTTCAATAACGCTCTGGCAATGGAAATCCGCTGGCGCTCGCCGCCCGATAGCTGGCCGCCCATCTCTCCCATTGGCGTCAGCCAGCCTTGCGGAAGACGGGAAATAAACTCAAGGCACTGCGCCGCGCGGGCGGCCTCTTCTACCTCCTGCCGCGTCGCCTGTGGGCGCGCGATACGGATATTCGCCAGCAGCGTGTCATCAAACAGCCAGACATCCTGGAAAACAACAGAAATCAGGCTATTGAGCTGTTCCGGCGTCAGGCGGCGAATATCGACGCCGCCAATAGAAATCTGCCCTTGCTGCGGATCGGCATAGCGCATTAACAGTTTGGTGACCGTAGTTTTGCCTGCGCCGGAGGCACCCACCAGCGCGCTCATACTGGCTGCCGGGAACGTCAAAGAAACATGATTAAGCGCGTGGCCGTCGCCTTCTTCGTAGCGATAGCTGACGTTGTCAAAGCGGATATCGTAACGTTCCGGCATCTCGCTTTGCTCTGCGACGGGAAGCGGTGCTATCGCCATAAACCGCTCAATCCGTTGCAGGGCGCTGGCGATCAGTTCCACAACCGAGGTGTAGCTGATAAACATCGCCATCGGTTCTGCGAAGCGCATAATCATCGCGACGGCGGCAATCAAAAAGGCGAGGTTCAGAGTGCCCGTCACTACCCAGACGATCCCGGATAACACCACCACCTGTAGGCCCAACTCCACGACGCTGGCGATCAGCATCGTCGCGCCAGCGCCCTGACGGTGAGTGCGGGTCTGTAAGTTTTCCAGCGCATTGAAATGCGCCAGCAGCGCCCGGCTTTTATCGGCATCGCTGCCGCAGGTGCGCAATACCATCATCCCCTGAGCAAATTCAACGATATCGCCGCTCAGACGCTGGTGCGCTTCCCCCAGCGTCTGCATTTGTCGCCGCATCGCCGGGCGGCGCCAGTAATAAAACGGCACCAGCAGAGGGAAGATCAGCAACATCACCAGCCCCAGCCGCCAGTCTATCCACAATGTCGCCAGCGACGCCGTCAGCGGCGTGACAATGGTGAGCAGCAAAATATTGGCTATCGCAATAACATAATTGAGGTTTTCATCCACGCTGCCCAGCAGCAAGGCGTTCATTTCACCCGCCCTGCCGCGCTGGAGCTTCTCCAGCGGCACGCGGCGTAACTGCTCGCCAAGTCGCAGGCGCAACTCATGGGTGGCCTGCGCCAGATGACCACGGTATTCAAAGCCCAGGCCATACCAGCGTAGCACCAGCGTCACAATTGCGGCGACGCTGAAGGCCATAGCCCAGTTAAGAAGTTGCGGCGCATCTCCCCGTAACAGCGCATCAATGATCGGATAAAGACAGGCAAAGGCGATCCCCTGCATGAATGCCGCCAGCAACAGCGCCAGCATACTGCGTCGCAGCATCCTGGCCTGACTGCCAACGCTGGAGATAAGCTGGCGCCAGTTGACGCGCCAGGCCAGGTTATCCGCAGGATTATTGTCTTTCATTTTCCACCACCTCTTCCTGTGTTCCACCCGGCACCCAATGCTGCGCCTGCTGATAGTGTTGCCAGAGCCGTTGATACAGGCCGCCCTGCGCCAACAGTTGCGTATGGTTCCCCATTTCCCTGAGCTGTCCGTCGGAAAACAGCAATATCACATCGGCCTGAGTCACCATTGAGAGACGATGCGCGACCATGATGACCGTCCGGCCACGCATGGCCGCCGCGAGCGCCTTGATAAGCGCCGCTTCGTTTTCCGGGTCAGCAAACGCCGTCGCCTCATCGAGCACCAGGATGGGGCGATCCTGCAAAAGCGCCCGGGCGATAGTAATGCGCTGCCGCTGGCCGCCGGAGAGAAATACCCCACGTTCCCCGACTCGTGTGTTGTAACCTTCTGGCAGAGCGCTAATAAAATCATGGGCCTGCGCCACTCTGGCCGCCGCTATTACCGCCTCCAGCGGCGTATCCGGCGCGCCCAGACGAATGTTATTGGCTATCGTGTCGGCAAAAAGGAAGTTGTCCTGAAACACAAACGAGAGTTGCTTCATCAGGGTGTCCGTCTGCATATCACGCAGATCCACGCCTCCAATACGGATATGGCCTTTGTCCGGGTCGGCGTAACGCAGCAGCAAGCGCGCCACGGTGCTTTTTCCGGCGCCGCTTGGCCCGACCAGCGCCACAATTTGCCCGGCAGGCACATGAAAGCTCACCTCCTGCAACGCGGCACCAGTACGCGCTTGCGGATAATGAAAGCTCACCTGCTCAAAGGTAATGCTCGCCTCTTGCGGCTGCTGGTCAGACTGCGGCAGCGATAACTCCGGCATCGCGAGAACCTGATAAATACGCTGAATGCTTAAACGCGTTTGCGCGACCAGGTTATTGAGCATCATCATTGGCATTACGGATTCGGCCATTCCGCTGCCCAGCAGTAAAACGGCCACCCACGCGATAAAATCGAAACTGCCATAGTGCAGCAGGCCGTATCCCGACCAGATCAGGACAAACAGGGTCGGGAGAGGATTCAGAATCGAGAAGGAAAAACGCGCTGAAAAACCGGCTTTGCGATACCAGGTTTTGAGCACATCGACCCACTCTTCAAGGGCGCGTTGATAGCGCAAAAAACTGGTGCTGCCGCTATCAAACGTTCTCACCACGGGCATGGCCTGCGCGAACTCAATCACCGCCGCGCTAACCTGCTCGCGCGCCTTATGATAACGCTGAGCCATATCTTCCGAACGCTGGCGGGCGAGCACGAGAACAACCGATCCAAACGCCAGTACCCCCAGCGTCGCGATTGCCAGCCGCCAGTCCAGCCAGAACAAGATAACGATTGTCGCCAGCGGCATGATGATCGCGCGGGCATAGAGCGGCGTGCTGTCGGCCACAAAAATATGTAACGACTTCACGTCATCCAGCATCACTTTCGCCACTGACCCGCTGCCCATTTGCTGTAACACGCCAGGCGGAAGCTGCAATGCTTTACGGGCTAACCTGCTGCGCAGACTGTTCTCCAGATGAAAAGCCGCGTAATGAGAGGTGTTGAACGCCTGTAAGCGCAGAACAAAAGTTAAGACCACGCAGCCGATCACGCCGCCCAGCGGCCAGGCCGGAATAGCGTCAGGCGTCGCGCGAATGTCACGCAGGCTCCACGCCAGAAAAAGGAGCGCCCCCAGGCTGGTTAATGCCGCCAGCCCCGCCAGCGCCATAGCTAAAATAACCTTCCTGCGAACCGGTGTAATCACCTGCCAGAGAGGAAATCGGGACAGCGATTCAGTATTGGATGATTGAGATGACATGGGAGTAACTGAATTTCCTGATGAATTTTTACGGACGCCAAAAACGACAATTCAGGGTGGCGTCCTGAGAATTAATGTGAATAATAACCATTATCAATAACTCATCTACCCCATTCGGTTCTATTTATACCCGCATTGGTCTAAGCCACAGGGAGATAACCAGGTCATGACGGAGTCACCGCAAACGCAATCTGAAATCTCTATTCACCAGTTGGTGGTCGGGAAACCTGCAAACGATGGCAATATTCCTGCTCAGTGTGAACTGCTGCGCTGTTCGTTGCAGGAAGGTATGGATATTTTGCTCTGGAGGGGCCATTTTGCGCGGCCTGAGACGTTGCAGCTACACGACGATCTGGGCAGGATTAACTTCTCGTGCATCCTGGAAGGCACATCGCGCTTTGCGATTCAGGGACTCCGGCGCCACACCGACTGGGAGCTTGCGCGCAATCGCCATTACATTACCCATACGCCAGACTGTCGCGGCAGCGCCTCCTATTGTGGCCGATTCGAGAGCATTACCCTCTCCTTCAGCCCTGAAACCCTCGCGCTGTGGGTGCCGGATATTAGCGCGGTCATTAAGAATAAGATCGACTCCCACTGCTGTTGCCAGCAGCAGCGTTGTAATGCTGAAACCCACTTAACGGCTCAGGCCTTGCGTCACGCGCTGATGCGCATGCACGGCGGCTTCAGTCATGAACAAAAGCCGTCGACGCTATGGTTGCAGGGGCAAAGTCTGGTCATGCTCAGTCTGGTGCTGGATGAACATCGCGAAGACGCCAGTTGCCTCTCCTGCCACTTCAACCCGATGGAACGCCAGAAACTGCTGCGGGCGAAGGATCTGCTGCTGGCTGATCTGACGCAAGCGCCGGGCGTCGCGGAGCTGGCCAGAGAGTCCGGTCTGAGCGTTCTCAAAATTAAGCGAGGCTTCCGCGTTCTGTTCAACAACAGCGTCTATGGCCTGTTTCAGGCTGAACGAATGCAGGAAGCCAGAAGACGCCTGGCCAACGGCAATACCTCCGTCATGACGGTGGCGGCCGATCTGGGCTATGCCAACGCCAGCCATTTCTCTGCCGCCTTCCAGAAACAGTTTGGCGTAACCCCTTCGACCTTTAAACGCGTGATGTAACCGGGGTCGCGCCCCCCTAAACTCCTCCCTGACAGAGGCCCGGATACCCCATCCGGGCCTCTGTTCTTTCCGCCTGTTACCAACCCGAAACGGGCATAAATAAACCCGTTTCGGGTAGTATCCAATTGTTAATAATTATTATTCTCATATGAGCAATGCATTTCGGTAAGACGTGCCATCAGGAGGAAGAATGATTTCTGGCGCACCATCTCAGGATTCGCTGTTACCGGACAACCGCCACGCGGCTGATTACCAACAATTACGCGAGCGGCTCATACAGGAACTGAATTTAACGCCGCAGCAGTTACATGAAGAGAGCAACCTGATCCAGGCCGGCCTGGATTCCATAAGATTGATGAGATGGTTACACTGGTTTCGTAAAAATGGCTACCGCCTTACCCTTCGCGAGCTGTATGCCGCCCCCACGCTGGCGGCATGGAACCAGTTAATGCTCAGCCGGTCGCCTGAGAACGCGGAAGAAGAAACGCCGCCCGACGAATCATCCTGGCCGAACATGACCGAAAGTACCCCCTTCCCATTGACGCCAGTACAGCACGCCTACCTGACGGGCCGCATGCCGGGGCAGAAGCTTGGCGGCGTGGGTTGCCACCTGTATCAGGAGTTTGAAGGCCATTGTCTGACGGCGTCGCAGCTGGAGCAGGCCATCACGACCTTGCTGCAACGCCACCCAATGCTGCATATCGCCTTTCGCCCCGACGGGCAGCAGGTCTGGCTACCGCAACCTTACTGGAACGGCGTCACCGTTCATGATTTACGCCATAACGACGCTGAAAGCCGCCAGGCCTATCTGGACGCACTGCGCCAGCGCCTGAGCCACCGTCTTTTACGCGTGGAAATCGGCGAAACGTTTGATTTTCAGCTGACGCTCTTGCCGGACAATCGCCACCGCCTCCATGTCAATATTGACCTGCTGATTATGGATGCCTCCAGCTTTACGCTTTTCTTCGATGAGCTTAACGCCCTGCTGGCCGGAGAATCGCTGCCGGCTATCGACACCCGCTATGATTTCCGCTCGTATTTGCTGCACCAGCAGAAGATCAATCAACCACTGAGAGACGACGCGCGCGCTTACTGGCTGGCGAAAGCATCGACGCTTCCCCCCGCGCCCGTCTTGCCGCTGGCCTGCGAACCCGCCACGCTACGTGAAGTCCGTAATACCCGACGCCGCATGATTGTCCCGGCAACACGCTGGCACGCCTTTAGCAACCGGGCCGGCGAGTATGGCGTGACGCCGACAATGGCGCTGGCGACCTGTTTTTCTGCCGTGCTGGCTCGCTGGGGCGGCCTGACGCGTCTGCTGCTTAACATCACCTTATTCGACCGCCAGCCGCTGCACCCGGCGGTTGGCGCGATGCTTGCCGACTTCACCAATATTCTTCTGCTGGATACCGCCTGCGATGGCGATACCGTCAGCAACCTGGCGCGTAAAAACCAGCTCACGTTTACGGAGGACTGGGAGCATCGCCACTGGTCCGGCGTCGAATTACTCCGTGAACTCAAACGCCAGCAGCGCTACCCCCACGGCGCCCCGGTGGTATTTACCAGCAATCTGGGGCGTTCCCTCTACAGCAGCCGCGCAGAATCGCCGTTGGGCGAGCCGGAATGGGGCATCTCGCAAACGCCGCAGGTCTGGATAGATCATCTGGCGTTCGAGCATCACGGCGAGGTCTGGCTACAATGGGACAGCAACGACGCGCTGTTCCCTCCGGCGTTAGTCGAAACATTGTTCGACGCCTACTGCCAGTTGATTAACCAACTCTGCGATGACGAAAGCGCCTGGCAAAAGCCGTTCGCAGATATGATGCCCGCCAGCCAGCGCGCGATACGCGAACGGGTCAACGCCACCGGCGCCCCCATTCCCGAAGGCTTGCTGCATGAAGGCATTTTCCGTATCGCTCTGCAACAGCCGCAGGCGCTGGCGGTAACGGACATGCGTTATCAGTGGAATTATCATGAGCTGACAGACTATGCCCGCCGTTGCGCGGGCAGGTTAATCGAGTGCGGGGTTCAGCCCGGCGATAATGTGGCTATCACGATGTCGAAAGGCGCAGGACAACTTGTTGCGGTTCTGGCCGTCCTGCTGGCCGGGGCGGTTTACGTTCCGGTTTCGCTGGATCAGCCTGCCGCACGGCGCGAGAAAATCTACGCTGACGCCAGCGTCCGGCTGGTGCTCATTTGTCAGCACGACGCCAGCGCCGGGTCAGACGATATTCCCGTCCTTGCCTGGCAGCAGGCCATTGAGGCGGAGCCGATCGCCAACCCGGTAGTACGCGCCCCCACGCAACCGGCCTACATTATCTACACCTCCGGCTCTACCGGTACGCCGAAAGGGGTAGTCATTTCTCACCGGGGAGCGCTTAACACCTGTTGCGATATCAATACCCGCTATCAGGTTGGCCCGCATGACAGGGTGCTGGCCCTCTCCGCCCTACATTTTGATTTATCGGTTTACGACATTTTTGGCGTACTGCGCGCGGGCGGCGCGCTGGTGATGGTGATGGAAAATCAACGGCGCGATCCTCACGCATGGTGTGAGCTGATCCAGCGCCATCAGGTCACGCTCTGGAACAGCGTCCCGGCGCTGTTCGATATGCTGCTGACCTGGTGTGAAGGTTTCGCCGACGCCACGCCGGAAAACTTGCGCGCAGTGATGCTTTCCGGCGACTGGATCGGGCTTGACCTCCCCGCCCGTTATCGGGCCTTCCGGCCACAAGGACAATTTATCGCGATGGGCGGCGCCACCGAGGCGTCTATCTGGTCTAACGCCTGCGAAATTCACGACGTCCCCGCCCACTGGCGCTCCATCCCTTACGGTTTTCCGCTAACCAACCAACGCTACCGGGTGGTGGATGAACAGGGCCGGGACTGCCCTGACTGGGTGCCGGGTGAATTATGGATTGGCGGCATTGGGGTCGCGGAAGGCTATTTCAACGATCCCCTGCGTAGCGAGCAGCAATTTTTGACGCTCCCGGACGAGCGCTGGTATCGCACCGGCGATCTCGGCTGCTACTGGCCAGATGGCACAATCGAGTTCCTCGGTCGTCGCGACAAGCAGGTCAAAGTCGGAGGATATCGCATCGAGCTGGGCGAAATCGAAAGCGCGCTCAGCCAGCTGGCGGGGGTGAAACAAGCAACCGTTCTGGCGATCGGCGAAAAAGAAAAAACGCTGGCGGCATACGTTGTTCCTCAAGGCGAGGCTTTTTGCATTACCGATCATCGGAACCCGGCACTGCCGCAGGCGTGGCACACGCTTGCGGGAACGTTGCCCTGTTGCGCCATCTCGCCAGAGATCTCCGCAGAACAGGTAGCCGATTTCCTTCAGCATCGCCTGCTAAAACTGAAGCCGGGTCACACCGCTGGCGCCGATCCTCTCCCCCTGATGAACTCACTCGCTATCCAGCCGCGCTGGCAGGCCGTGGTGGAACGCTGGTTAGCATTTCTGGTGACACAACGGCGACTGAAGCCCGCTGCTGAAGGTTATCAGGTCTGCGCTGGTGAAGAACGCGAGGATGAGCACCCGCACTTCAGCGGACATGATTTAACGTTATCGCAAATTCTTCGCGGTGCCCGTAACGAACTGTCGTTACTGAACGACGCGCAGTGGTCGCCGGAAAGCCTGGCCTTTAACCATCCGGCCAGCGCCCCGTATATTCAGGAACTGGCGACAATTTGCCAACAGCTTGCACAGCGCTTACAGCGCCCGATACGCCTGCTTGAGGTGGGAACCCGCACTGGCCGCGCCGCAGAATCGCTGTTAGCACAGCTCAACGCCGGACAGATTGAGTATGTCGGGCTTGAGCAGAGCCAGGAGATGCTGCTGAGCGCCCGGCAGAGGCTCGCCCCCTGGCCTGGCGCCCGTCTGTCCCTCTGGAATGCAGACACGCTGGCGGCGCACGCTCACTCGGCGGACATTATCTGGCTTAATAACGCCCTGCATCGTCTGCTGCCGGAAGATCCCGGGCTCCTTGCGACATTACAACAGCTTGCCGTTCCCGGCGCGCTGCTCTACGTGATGGAGTTTCGCCAGTTAACGCCTTCCGCCCTGCTCAGCACGCTCCTGTTAACCAATGGGCAGCCGGAGGCCTTGCTGCATAACAGCGCCGACTGGGCGGCATTATTTAGCGCGGCCGCCTTCAACTGTCAGCATGGCGATGAGGTCGCGGGGTTACAACGCTTCCTCGTACAATGTCCTGACAGGCAGGTGCGCCGCGATCCCCGTCAACTTCAGGCCGCCCTCGCTGGACGTCTGCCGGGGTGGATGGTGCCGCAACGGATCGTCTTCCTCGACGCCTTACCGCTGACGGCTAACGGGAAAATTGACTACCAGGCGCTGAAGCGTCGTCATACCCCTGAAGCGGAAAACCCGGCCGAAGCGGATTTACCCCAGGGCGACATTGAAAAACAGGTTGCCGCCCTCTGGCAGCAACTCTTATCAACTGGCAATGTCACCAGAGAAACCGACTTCTTCCAGCAAGGCGGCGATAGCCTGCTGGCGACCCGTCTGACCGGGCAACTTCATCAGGCAGGTTATGAAGCGCAATTAAGCGACCTGTTTAATCATCCCCGGCTGGCGGATTTTGCCGCCACGCTGCGGAAAACCGACGTCCCGGTCGAACAACCATTCGTCCACTCCCCTGAAGATCGCTACCAGCCCTTTGCGCTTACCGACGTGCAGCAGGCTTACCTGGTGGGGCGTCAGCCGGGCTTTGCCCTGGGCGGCGTCGGCTCACATTTCTTTGTTGAATTTGAAATTGCCGATCTGGACCTCACCCGGCTGGAGACGGTCTGGAACCGATTAATCGCCCGCCACGATATGCTGCGCGCCATCGTGCGTGATGGACAGCAACAGGTGCTCGAACAGACGCCCCCCTGGGTGATACCCGCACACACCCTCCATACGCCTGAAGAGGCGTTGCGGGTGCGCGAAAAACTGGCGCATCAGGTACTCAACCCCGAAGTGTGGCCGGTATTCGATCTCCAGGTCGGATACGTGGACGAGATGCCTGCCCGCCTGTGGCTGTGTCTGGATAACCTGTTGCTTGACGGTCTGAGCATGCAGATCCTGCTGGCGGAGCTGGAGCACGGCTACCGCTACCCGCAACAGCTGCTTCCGCCGCTGCCCGTCACCTTCAGGGATTATCTGCAACAACCCTCGCTACAGTCGCCCAATCCAGATTCTCTGGCATGGTGGCAGGCGCAGCTTGATGATATTCCTCCGGCGCCTGCGTTGCCGCTGCGCTGCTTGCCTCAGGAGGTTGAAACACCGCGCTTCGCCCGCCTGAACGGCGCGCTGGACAGCACGCGCTGGCATCGGCTGAAAAAACGGGCGGCTGACGCCCATCTCACCCCGTCGGCCGTACTGTTGTCGGTGTGGTCAACGGTTCTCTCTGCATGGAGTGCACAGCCTGAGTTCACGCTTAACCTTACGCTTTTCGACAGGCGACCGCTGCACCCGCAAATCAACCAGATTCTGGGCGATTTCACCTCGCTGATGCTGCTGAGCTGGCATCCCGGCGAAAGCTGGCTGCACAGCGCGCAGTCACTACAGCAGCGGCTGAGCCAGAACCTCAACCACCGCGATGTGTCAGCCATCCGCGTGATGCGTCAACTGGCGCAACAGCAAAACGTGCCTGCCGTTCCGATGCCCGTCGTCTTTACCAGCGCGCTGGGCTTTGAGCAGGATAACTTCCTCGCCCGGCGTAATCTGCTCAAACCGGTCTGGGGCATCTCCCAGACGCCGCAGGTCTGGCTCGATCACCAGATTTATGAATCCGAAGGCGAACTGCGCTTTAACTGGGATTTTGTCGCCGCGCTGTTTCCTGCCGGGCAGGTGGAGCGCCAGTTTGAACAGTATTGCGCATTGCTAAACCGAATGGCCGAGGATGAAAGCGGCTGGCAACTGCCGCTCGCCGCGCTGGTGCCTCCCGTTAAACACGCAGGGCAATGCGCAGAGCGCTCACCGCGCGTATGCCCTGAGCAGTCTCAGCCACACATTGCGGCGGACGAGAGCACCGTCAGCCTGATTTGCGACGCCTTCCGCGAGGTGGTTGGCGAGTCTGTCACGCCCGCAGAAAACTTCTTTGAGGCGGGCGCAACGTCGCTGAATCTGGTGCAACTGCACGTTTTGTTACAACGTCACGAATTTTCCACCCTGACGTTGCTAGACCTCTTCACCCACCCTTCTCCTGCTGCCCTGGCCGATTATCTGGCCGGCGTCGCCACGGTGGAGAAAACAAAACGACCTCGCCCTGTTCGCCGTCGTCAGCGGCGGATATAGCGCGAAGCAAACTGATTTTCCCCGGAACGCCATCGCGAACGCATGGCGTTCCATTGACTTTGTGAATCTTAGGAAACGGGACCGATTATGGATAACTTGCGCTTCTCTTCTGCGCCGACAGCAGATTCCATTGATGCATCGATCGCTCAACACTACCCGGACTGCGAACCTGTCGCGGTTATCGGCTACGCCTGCCATTTTCCTGAATCGCCGGATGGCGAAACGTTCTGGTAAAATCTGCTGGAAGGTCGTGAATGCAGCCGACGCTTTACGCGCGAAGAGCTTCTGGCCGTCGGTCTGGATGCCGCCATCATTGACGATCCTCATTATGTCAATATCGGTACGGTGTTAGACAACGCCGACTGCTTCGACGCCACCCTGTTTGGCTATTCGCGACAGGAAGCGGAGTCGATGGACCCGCAGCAGCGCCTATTTTTGCAGGCGGTCTGGCATGCGCTGGAACATGCCGGTTATGCCCCCGGCGCCGTCCCCCATAAGACCGGCGTTTTCGCCTCTTCCCGGATGAGTACCTACCCCGGTCGCGAAGCATTGAACGTGACAGAAGTCGCGCAGGTAAAAGGTCTGCAATCTCTGATGGGCAATGATAAAGACTATATTGCCACCCGCGCCGCGTACAAACTCAACCTGCACGGCCCGGCGTTATCGGTACAGACCGCCTGCTCCAGCTCGCTGGTTGCCGTGCATCTGGCCTGTGAAAGCCTGCGCGCAGGCGAATCCGATATGGCGGTTGCCGGCGGCGTGGCGCTCTCTTTCCCCCAGCAGGCAGGCTACCGCTACCAGCCCGGAATGATTTTCTCTCCTGATGGTCACTGTCGTCCCTTTGACGCCTCGGCTGAGGGCACCTGGGCCGGTAACGGTCTCGGCTGCGTGGTGCTGCGTCGCCTGAGAGACGCGCTGCTGTCAGGCGATCCGATTATCTCGGTGATCCTCTCCAGCGCGGTCAACAACGACGGCAACAGAAAGGTCGGCTATACCGCCCCTTCCGTCGCAGGGCAACAGGCAGTCATCGAAGAGGCGTTAATGCTGGCGGCCATCGACGACAGGCAGGTAGGTTACATTGAAACCCACGGCACCGGCACACCGCTGGGCGACGCGATTGAAATTGAAGCGTTACGCAACGTCTATGCGCCTCGCCCGCAGGATCAGCGCTGTGCGCTCGGTTCCGTGAAAAGTAACATGGGCCATCTGGATACCGCGGCGGGCATTGCCGGACTGCTGAAAACCGTTCTGGCAGTCAGTCGCGGGCAAATTCCTCCCTTACTGAATTTTCACACCCCCAACCCGGCGCTGAAACTTGAAGAGAGCCCCTTTACCATACCGGTGTCGGCACAGGCATGGCAGGACGAAATGCGCTATGCGGGCGTCTCCTCCTTTGGTATTGGCGGCACCAACTGCCATATGATCGTCGCCTCGCTGCCCGACGCGCTCAACGCGCGCCTCCCCAATACGGATAGCGGCAGAAAAAGTACCGCGCTGCTGCTCAGCGCCGCCAGCGACAGCGCGTTGCGGCGGCTGGCGACGGATTATGCCGGGGCGCTGAGAGAGAATGCGGATGCCAGCTCTCTGGCCTTCACAGCCCTGCATGCGCGCCGTCTCGATCTCCCCTTCCGCCTGGCGGCGCCATTAAACCGTGAAACCGCCGAGTCGCTCAGCGCCTGGGCCGGTGAGAAATCGGGGGCGCTGGTTTACAGCGGCCACAGCGCCAGCGGCAAGCAGGTGTGGCTGTTTACCGGCCAGGGCTCGCACTGGCGCACTATGGGTCAAACGATGTACCAGCACTCAACGGCGTTTGCCGACACGCTGGATCGCTGTTTTTCCGCCTGTAGCGAAATGCTCACGCCGTCACTGCGCGAAGCGATGTTTAACCCCGATTCGGCGCAACTGGACAATATGGCCTGGGCGCAGCCGGCGATTGTCGCGTTTGAAATCGCGATGGCGGCGCACTGGCGTGCTGAAGGACTGAAGCCAGACTTCGCCATTGGGCATTCCGTCGGTGAATTTGCCGCTGCTGTTGTCTGCGGACACTATACGATTGAACAGGTCATGCCACTGGTTTGTCGGCGCGGCGCGCTAATGCAGCAGTGCGCAAGCGGCGCGATGGTGGCGGTATTTGCAGACGAAGACACGCTGATGCCGCTGGCTCGCCAGTTTGAGCTGGATCTCGCCGCCAATAACGGTACGCAACATACGGTATTTTCCGGGCCGGAAGCCCGTCTCGCAGCATTTTGCGCCACGCTCTCGCAGCATGACATTAACTATCGTCGCCTGAGCGTAACCGGTGCGGCGCACTCCGCTTTACTGGAGCCGATACTCAATCGGTTCCAGGACGCCTGCGCGGGACTGCACGCGGAGCCGGGGCAAATACCGATTATTTCCACGCTCACCGCCGACGTCATTGATGAGTCAACGCTCAACCAGGCGGATTACTGGCGCCGACACATGCGCCAGCCGGTGCGTTTTATCCAGAGTATTCAGGTGGCGCATCAGCTCGGCGCCCGCGTTTTTCTGGAGATGGGGCCCGATGCCCAGTTGGTTGCTTGCGGGCAGCGCGAATACCGCGATAACGCATACTGGATAGCCAGCGCCCGGCGTAACAAAGAGGCGAGCGATGTCCTCAATCAGGCCCTGCTCCAGCTTTACGCTGCCGGCGTCGCCCTATCGTGGGCCGACCTGCTGGCGGGCGATGGACAACGTATCGCTGCGCCATGTTATCCGTTTGATACTGAGCGTTACTGGAAAGAGCGCGTCTCCCCGGCCTGCGAGCCTGCCGACGCAGCGCTGTCTGCCGGGCTGGAGGTGGCGAGTCGCGCCGCGACAGCGCTCGATCTCCCTCGCCTGGAAGCGCTTAAACAGTGCGCCACGCGACTGCACGCCATCTACGTCGATCAACTGGTACAACGCTGTACCGGCGATGCCATTGAGAACGGCGTGGACGCCATGACCATCATGCGCCGTGGACGTCTGCTGCCCCGCTACCAGCAGCTACTCCAGCGCCTGCTGAATAACTGCGTGGTCGACGGCGATTACCGCTGCACCGACGGGCGATACGTCCGCGCCCGCCCCATTGAACATCAACAGCGGGAATCACTGCTGACGGAACTTGCCGGTTATTGTGAAGGTTTTCAGGCTATTCCCGACACCATCGCCCGTGCCGGCGATCGGTTATATGAAATGATGAGCGGCGCGGAAGAACCGGTGGCGATTATCTTCCCGCAAAGCGCCTCCGACGGCGTGGAAGTGCTGTATCAGGAATTCAGCTTTGGCCGCTATTTCAACCAAATCGCCGCCGGGGTATTACGCGGCATTGTCCAGACGCGTCAGCCCCGCCAGCCGTTGCGTATTCTTGAAGTTGGCGGCGGAACCGGCGGCACCACCGCGTGGCTGCTGCCGGAACTCAACGGCGTTCCGGCACTGGAGTACCATTTCACCGATATCTCGGCGCTGTTCACCCGTCGCGCCCAGCAGAAATTCGCCGACTATGATTTTGTGAAGTATAGCGAGCTGGATCTCGAAAAAGAGGCGCAGTCTCAGGGTTTCCAGGCACAGTCTTACGATCTTATCGTGGCAGCGAACGTGATTCACGCCACCCGCCATATTGGCCGCACGCTCGATAATCTGCGCCCCCTGCTCAAGCCGGGCGGGCGCCTGCTGATGCGCGAAATCACCCAGCCAATGCGTCTGTTTGACTTCGTTTTCGGCCCGCTGGTTCTTCCGCTACAGGATCTCGACGCCCGCGAAGGTGAGTTATTCCTCACCACCGCTCAGTGGCAACAACAGTGCCGCCACGCCGGATTCAGCAAAGTGGCGTGGCTACCGCAGGATGGCAGCCCGACCGCCGGGATGAGCGAACATATCATTCTCGCCACGCTGCCCGGTCAGGCGGTTAGCGCCGTAACATTCACCGCGCCATCAGAACCCGTGTTGGGGCAGGCGCTGACGGATAACGGTGATTATCTCGCCGACTGGTCTGATTGCGCAGGTCAGCCCGAACGGTTTAACGCCCGCTGGCAGGAGGCCTGGCGTCTGCTTTCACAGCGTCATGGCGACGCTCTGCCTGTGGAACCGCCCCCCGTCGCCGCCCCGGAGTGGCTGGGGAAGGTTCGCTTAAGCTGGCAAAACGAAGCCTTTTCCCGCGGTCAGATGCGCGTTGAAGCCCGTCATCCTGCTGGCGAGTGGCTGCCGCTATCGCCCGCCGCGCCTCTTCCTGCGCCGCAGACGCATTATCAATGGCGCTGGACGCCCCTCAACGTCGCCAGCATTGACCAACCGCTTACCTTTAGCTTCAGCGCCGGTACGCTTGCGCGCAGCGACGAGCTGGCGCAATACGGCATCATTCACGATCCGCACGCCTCTTCGCGACTGATGATTGTTGAGGAGAGCGAGGATACGCTGGCCTTAGCGGAGAAAGTGATAGCAGCGCTCACCGCCAGCGCAGCCGGATTGATTGTGGTTACTCGCCGCGCGTGGCGAGTCGAGGAAAATGAAGCACTCTCTGCATCCCATCACGCGCTATGGGCCTTGCTTCGCGTCGCGGCCAACGAACAGCCGGAACGGTTGCTTGCCGCCATCGATCTCGCCGAAAACACCCCGTGGGAAACGCTGCATCAAGGGTTGAGCGCAGTCTCACTATCACAGCGCTGGCTCGCCGCACGGGGTGACACCCTTTGGCTCCCTTCACTGGCGCCCAATACGGGATGCGCCGCTGAATTACCGGCAAACGTGTTTACCGGCGATAGCCGCTGGCATCTGGTGACCGGAGCGTTTGGCGGATTAGGCCGCCTTGCCGTGAACTGGCTCAGAGAAAAAGGGGCGCGACGCATCGCCCTGCTGGCGCCGCGCGTGGATGAGTCATGGCTACGCGACGTGGAGGGCGGGCAGACGCGCGTCTGCCGTTGTGATGTGGGCGATGCCGGGCAACTGGCCACGGTTCTTGACGATCTGGCGGCCAACGGCGGCATTGCCGGAGCGATTCATGCCGCTGGCGTATTGGCTGACGCGCCCTTGCAGGAGCTTGATGACCACCAGCTGGCTGCCGTTTTCGCGGTAAAAGCGCAGGCGGCAAGCCAGCTGTTGCAAACCCTGCGCAACCACGACGGACGCTATCTTATTCTCTACTCTTCCGCTGCCGCCACCCTCGGCGCGCCGGGTCAGAGCGCCCATGCGCTGGCCTGCGGCTACCTGGACGGGCTGGCCCAGCAGTTTTCCACCCTTGATGCGCCGAAAACGCTCTCTGTCGCCTGGGGCGCATGGGGAGAAAGCGGTCGGGCGGCCACGCCGGAAATGCTGGCGACGCTCGCCAGCCGAGGTATGGGCGCGTTAAGCGATGCCGAAGGCTGCTGGCACCTGGAACAGGCGGTGATGCGCGGCGCCCCGTGGCGACTGGCGATGCGCGTTTTTACCGACAAAATGCCCCCGTTACAACAGGCTCTGTTTAACATCAGCGCCACAGAAAAAGCCGCAACGCCGGTCATTCCTCCTGCTGATGACAACGCCTTTAACGGCAGCCTGAGCGATGAAACAGCGGTGATGGCATGGCTGAAAAAGCGGATTGCGGTTCAGCTAAGGCTGAGCGATCCGGCGTCACTGCATCCAAACCAGGATCTGTTGCAACTCGGCATGGACTCGCTGCTCTTCCTTGAACTCAGTAGCGATATTCAGCACTACCTGGGCGTACGCATCAATGCGGAACGGGCGTGGCAGGATCTGTCTCCTCATGGACTCACGCAGCTTATCTGTTCTAAGCCAGAGGCGACGCCTGCCGCTTCGCAGCCGGAAGTGTTGCGGCACGACGCCGACGAGCGTTATGCGCCCTTCCCTTTGACGCCCATTCAGCACGCCTACTGGCTGGGGCGAACCCACCTCATTGGCTATGGCGGCGTCGCCTGTCACGTCCTGTTTGAGTGGGATAAACGCCACGATGAGTTCAATCTCGCCATACTGGAGAAAGCATGGAACCAGCTCATCGCACGCCACGATATGTTGCGTATGGTGGTTGATGCCGACGGGCAGCAGCGAATCCTGGCGACAACGCCGGAGTATCACATCCCGCGTGACGATCTGCGCGCGCTTTCCCCGGAAGAACAGCGCATCGCGCTGGAAAAACGGCGGCATGAACTGAGCTATCGCGTTTTGCCTGCCGACCAGTGGCCTCTTTTTGAGCTGGTGGTCAGCGAAATCGACGATTGCCATTACCGTCTGCATATGAACCTCGACCTTTTGCAGTTTGATGTGCAGAGTTTTAAAGTCATGATGGACGACCTGGCGCAGGTCTGGCGCGGTGAAACGCTGGCGCCGCTCGCTATTACCTTCCGTGATTATGTGATGGCTGAACAGGCGCGCCGACAGACATCGGCATGGCACGATGCCTGGGATTACTGGCAGGAAAAACTGCCGCAACTGCCCTTAGCGCCAGAGCTGCCGGTGGTTGAGACGCCCCCGGAAACGCCACACTTCACCACCTTCAAATCGACGATCGGCAAGACAGAATGGCAGGCCGTGAAACAGCGCTGGCAGCAGCAAGGCGTCACACCGTCTGCCGCGCTGCTCACGCTGTTTGCCGCCACCCTTGAGCGCTGGAGCCGTACCACAACATTTACGCTGAACCTGACGTTCTTCAATCGCCAGCCGATCCATCCGCAAATCAACCAGTTGATTGGTGATTTTACCTCCGTCACGCTGGTTGATTTTAACTTCTCAGCGCCGGTGACGTTGCAAGAGCAGATGCAACAGACCCAACAGCGCCTCTGGCAAAACATGGCGCACAGTGAAATGAACGGTGTTGAGGTGATCCGTGAGCTGGGCCGCCTGCGCGGATCACAACGTCAACCGCTGATGCCGGTAGTGTTTACCAGTATGCTGGGGATGACGCTGGAAGGCATGACTATCGATCAGGCGATGAGCCATCTGTTCGGCGAACCCTGCTATGTATTCACGCAAACGCCGCAGGTCTGGCTGGATCATCAGGTCATGGAGAGCGACGGCGAGTTGATGTTTAGCTGGTACTGCATGGACAACGTGCTGGAACCCGGCGCTGCCGAGGCGATGTTTAATGACTATTGCGCCATCCTGCAAGCCGTCATCGCCGCCCCTGAAAGCCTGAAGACTCTCGCCAGCGGCATCGCCGGGCACATTCCCCGCCGACGCTGGCCGCTGAACGCGCAGGCGGACTACGACCTGCGGGATATTGAGCAGGCGACGCTCGAATACCCCGGCATCCGGCAGACCAGAGCGGAAATAACCGAACAGGGCGCGTTGACGCTGGATATCGTGATGGCCGACGATCCGTCGCCATCAGCGGCGATGCCTGATGAGCACGAACTTACCCAACTGGCGCTGCCGTTGCCTGAGCAGGCGCAGCTTGATGAGCTGGAGGCGACCTGGCGCTGGCTGGAGGCGCGTGCGCTACAGGGGATCGCGGCTACGCTAAATCGTCACGGCCTGTTTACCACGCCGGAGATCGCCCATCGCTTTAGCGCAATAGTACAGGCGCTGTCCGCGCAAGCGTCTCACCAGCGTCTGCTGCGCCAGTGGCTACAGTGTCTGACGGAAAGAGAGTGGTTAATCCGCGAAGGTGAAAGCTGGCGCTGCCGCATTCCGCTCAGCGAGATTCCTGAGCCTCAGGAAGCGTGCCCGCAAAGCCAATGGAGCCAGGCGCTGGCGCAGTATCTGGAAACCTGCATCGCCCGGCACGACGCCCTCTTCTCCGGGCGGTGTTCTCCGCTGGAATTGCTGTTCAACGAGCAGCATCGCGTTACCGACGCGCTGTATCGCGACAACCCCGCCAGCGCCTGTCTGAATCGCTATACCGCGCAGATTGCCGCCTTGTGCAGCGCAGAACGGATTCTGGAGGTTGGCGCCGGAACCGCAGCCACTACCGCGCCGGTGCTGAAGGCCACGCGGAACACGCGGCAGTCGTACCACTTCACGGACGTCTCCGCGCAGTTCCTCAATGACGCCAGAGCCCGTTTCCATGATGAATCGCAGGTGTCTTATGCCTTGTTCGACATCAACCAGCCGCTGGATTTCACCGCCCACCCGGAGGCGGGTTACGACCTGATCGTTGCCGTCAATGTGCTCCACGACGCCAGCCATGTCGTCCAGACGTTGCGCAGATTAAAACTGTTGCTGAAAGCTGGCGGACGTTTGCTGATCGTTGAAGCGACGGAGCGAAACAGCGTATTCCAGCTGGCGAGCGTGGGCTTTATTGAGGGATTAAGCGGATACCGCGATTTCCGCCGCCGGGATGAGAAACCGATGCTCACCCGCTCCGCATGGCAGGAGGTTCTCGTTCAGGCCGGGTTTGCAAACGAGCTGGCGTGGCCCGCGCAGGAATCGTCGCCGCTGCGCCAGCATCTGCTGGTGGCGCGTTCGCCTGGCGTAAATCGCCCGGATAAAAAAGCCGTGATCCGCTATTTACAGCAGCGCTTTGGCACCGGTCTGCCCATTTTACAGATCCGGCAAAGAGAAGCGTTATTTACGCCGCTGCATGCCCCGTCTGATACGCCGACTGAGCCAGCCAAACCCACGCCAGTTGCCGGGGGGAATCCGGCGCTGGAAAAACAGGTGGCTGAACTCTGGCAATCGCTGCTGTCTCGCCCCGTGGCAAGGCATCACGACTTTTTCGAACTGGGCGGCGACAGCCTGATGGCGACAAGAATGGTCGCGCAGCTAAACCGGAGAGGGATTGCCAGGGCTAACCTTCAGGATCTGTTCAGCCATTCGACGCTGAGCGACTTCTGCGCCCATCTACAGGCGGCTACGTCAGGAGAGGACAACCCGATACCCCTTTGCCAGGGCGACGGTGAGGAAACCCTGTTTGTCTTCCACGCTTCAGACGGCGATATCAGCGCCTGGCTGCCGCTCGCTAGCGCGTTGAACAGGCGCGTTTTCGGCCTGCAAGCAAAATCGCCGCAGCGCTTTGCCACGCTCGACCAGATGATCGATGAGTATGTCGGGTGCATCCGTCGTCAGCAGCCTCACGGCCCTTATGTGCTGGCGGGTTGGTCGTATGGCGCGTTTCTTGCGGCGGGCGCCGCACAGCGCCTGTACGCCAAAGGCGAGCAGGTTCGGATGGTGTTAATCGATCCCGTGTGCCGACAGGATTTCTGTTGCGAAAACCGGGCGGCCCTGCTGCGCCTGTTAGCCGAAGGACAAACGCCTCTGGCACTGCCCGAACATTTCGACCAGCAGACGCCCGACAGCCAGCTTGCCGACTTTATCAGCCTCGCTAAAACGGCCGGTATGGTGTCGCAAAACCTGACGCTGCAAGCGGCAGAAACGTGGCTCGACAACATCGCGCATCTGCTGCGTTTACTGACTGAGCATACGCCGGGCGAAAGCGTTCCGGTCCCCTGTCTCATGGTGTATGCCGCCGGGAGACCCGCGCGCTGGACGCCAGCAGAAACCGAGTGGCAGGGCTGGATAAACAACGCCGACGACGCTGTGATTGAAGCCAGCCACTGGCAAATCATGATGGAAGCCCCCCACGTTCAGGCTTGTGCGCAACACATTACGCGCTGGCTTTGCGCAACCTCAACGCAACCGGAGAACACGTTATGATGCCGTCCGCCTCCCCAAAACAACGCGTACTGATTGTGGGCGCCAAATTTGGCGAAATGTACCTGAATGCCTTTATGCAGCCCCCGGAGGGGCTGGAACTGGTCGGCCTGCTGACGCAGGGAAGCGCCCGTTCAAGAGAGCTGGCTCATGCGTTTGGCATTCCGCTGTATACCTCGCCGGAACAGATAACCAAGATGCCGGATATCGCCTGTATTGTCGTGCGTTCGACCGTCGCCGGAGGAACCGGTACGCAGCTTGCCAGACACTTTCTGACGCGCGGCGTACACGTCATTCAGGAGCATCCCCTCCACCCGGATGACATCAGTTCCTTACAAACGCTGGCGCAGGAACAGGGCTGCTGCTATTGGGTAAACACGTTTTATCCGCATACGCGCGCGGGACGCACATGGCTTCGCGATGCTCAGCAGCTGCGTCGCTGCCTGGCTAAGACGCCGCCGGTAGTCCACGCCACCACCAGCCGACAGTTGCTCTACTCCACTCTGGATTTGTTGTTGCTGGCTCTGGGCGTTGATGCCGCCGCCGTGGAGTGCGACGTGGTTGGCAGCTTTAGCGATTTTCACTGTCTGAGACTCTTCTGGCCGGAGGGAGAAGCCTGCCTGCTGCTTCAGCGCTATCTCGATCCTGACGATCCAGATATGCATAGCCTTATCATGCACCGCCTGCTGCTGGGCTGGCCGGAAGGTCATCTTTCGCTGGAGGCGAGCTACGGCCCCGTCATCTGGTCATCCAGCCTGTTTGTCGCAGACCATCAGGAGAACGCCCACAGCCTCTACCGCAGACCGGAGATCCTGCGCGATCTGCCGGGTCTGACGCGCAGCGCGGCGCCCCTGAGCTGGCGCGACTGCTGCGAAACCGTCGGGCCGGAGGGCGTCAGCTGGTTGCTACACCAGTTGCGCAGCCATCTGGCGGGCGAACATCCACCAGCGGCCTGCCAAAGCGTACATCAGATCGCGTTATCACGTTTATGGCAGCAGATTTTACGTAAGACCGGCAATGCGGAGATCAGACGCCTGACACCGCCGCACCACGACCGGTTAGCCGGTTTCTACAACGATGATGATAAGGAGGCGCTGTGACGCAATCTGCAATGTGCATCCCGCTGTGGCCCGCCCGGAACGGCAATACTGCGCATCTGGTCATGTGCCCTTTCGCTGGCGGCAGCAGTAGCGCGTTTCGCCACTGGCAAGCTGAGCAACTGGCTGATTGCGCGCTTTCTCTGGTGACCTGGCCGGGGCGCGATCGCCTTCGCCATCTGGAACCGCTCAGAAGCATTACACAACTGGCGGCACTGCTGGCGAACGAGCTGGAAGCATCCGTATCGCCTGACACGCCGCTTTTACTCGCCGGGCACAGCATGGGGGCGCAGGTGGCGTTTGAAACCTGCCGACTTCTGGAGCAACGGGGGCTTGCGCCACAAGGACTGATTATTTCCGGGTGCCATGCCCCGCATCTGCATTCTGAACGCCAGCTCAGCCATCGCGATGATGCCGACTTTATCGCTGAGCTGATAGACATTGGCGGATGTTCTCCTGAACTGCGGGAAAACCAGGAATTAATGTCGCTGTTTCTTCCTCTTCTGCGCGCTGATTTTTACGCCACCGAGAGCTATCACTACGACTCGCCCGACGTCTGTCCGCCGCTGCGCACGCCTGCTCTGTTATTGTGCGGCAGCCACGATCGCGAAGCCTCCTGGCAGCAGGTCGATGCCTGGCGTCAGTGGCTGAGCCACGTTACAGGCCCGGTGGTGATTGACGGCGATCATTTCTATCCCATTCAACAAGCCCGGTCCTTTTTTACGCAGATTGTCCGCCATTTTCCCCACGCATTTTCTGCAATGACCGCGTTGCAAAAACAGCCCAGTACTTCAGAAAGGTGACGCATGAATTCTTCCTTTAAATCTCTGATTGAACAGTATCCCTTACCCATTGCCGAACAGTTGCGCCACTGGGCGGCCCGTTATGCCTCGCGAATTGCCGTCGTTGATGCAAAGGGGTCGTTAACCTACAGCGCGCTTGATGCACAAGTTGACGAACTTGCCGCAGGTCTGTCATCACTGGGTTTGCGTTTGGGGGAGCATGTAATTGTGCAGCTTCCCAACGACAACGCGTTTGTTACCCTGCTGTTCGCCTTGTTAAGACTGGGCGTTATCCCCGTGCTGGCGATACCCTCGCAACGGGCGCTGGATATCGACGCGCTGATTGAGCTGGCGCAACCCGTCGCTTACGTTATTCACGGGGAAAACCACGCAGAGCTGGCCCGACAGATGGCGCACAAACACGCCTGCTTGCGTCATGTTCTGGTCGCTGGAGAGATCGTGAGCGACGATTTTACGCCGTTCTTCTCCCTTCACGGTGAGCGACAGGCATGGCCGCAGCCTGATGTTTCCGCCACCGCGTTGTTGTTGCTCTCAGGCGGCACAACCGGCACGCCCAAACTCATCCCGCGCCGACATGCCGACTATAGCTATAACTTCAGCGCTTCTGCTGAACTGTGCGGCATCAGCCAACAGAGCGTGTATCTCGCCGTCCTCCCGGTGGCGCATAACTTTCCGCTGGCCTGCCCCGGTATTCTGGGAACGCTTGCCTGCGGCGGAAAAGTGGTGCTGACCGACAGCGCCAGCTGTGATGAGGTGATGCCTTTAATCGCGCAGGAAAGAGTGACTCACGTCGCCCTGGTTCCGGCGCTGGCGCAATTATGGGTGCAGGCCAGGGAGTGGGAAGACAGCGACCTTTCGTCGCTGCGCGTCATTCAGGCAGGCGGCGCCCGGCTCGACCCGACGCTTGCTGAGCAGGTTATCGCCACCTTTGACTGTACCCTGCAACAGGTTTTCGGTATGGCGGAAGGCCTGCTCTGTTTTACCCGGCTGGACGATCCGCATGCCACCATTCTCCACAGCCAGGGGCGCCCGTTGTCCCCTCTGGATGAAATCCGCATCGTTGATCAAGACGAGAACGACGTCGCGCCGGGCGAAACCGGGCAATTGTTAACGCGCGGCCCTTATACCATTTCGGGCTATTACCGCGCCCCTGCCCACAACGCGCAGGCCTTTACCGCGCAAGGGTTTTACCGCACAGGCGACAATGTCAGGCTGGATGAGGTGGGGAACCTGCACGTTGAGGGACGCATAAAAGAGCAGATCAACCGCGCCGGAGAAAAAATAGCCGCGGCTGAAGTGGAATCGGCACTGCTGCGTTTAGCGGAAGTGCAAGATTGCGCGGTGGTCGCCGCGCCGGACACGCTGCTTGGCGAGCGGATTTGCGCGTTTATCATCGCGCAGCAGGTGCCAACTGACTATCAGCAGTTGCGTCAACAACTGACCCGTATGGGGCTCAGCGCGTGGAAAATTCCTGACCAAATCGAGTTTCTGGACCACTGGCCGCTCACCGCCGTCGGCAAGATAGACAAAAAACGCCTGACGGCTCTCGTCGTCGACCGTTATCGCCATTCTGCCCAATAAGCGCAAACCGACCCGAAACAGGTTGAAATAAACCCGTTTCGGGTAGCACCGCTATTAGAAATAGTTATCATTTTCAATTCACCATTGTCGGTATTTTTGGCGTTTCGCCGTCTTACAGGGACTCACAACAATGAAAATGACACGGCTTTATCCTCTGGCCTTGGGGGGATTATTGCTCCCCGCCATTGCTAATGCCCAGACTTCACAGCAAGACGAAAGCACGCTGGTGGTTACCGCCAGTAAACAATCTTCCCGCTCGGCATCAGCCAACAACGTCTCGTCTACTGTTGTCAGCGCGCCGGAATTAAGCGACGCCGGCGTCACCGCCAGCGACAAACTCCCCAGAGTCTTGCCCGGGCTCAATATTGAAAATAGCGGCAACATGCTTTTTTCGACGATCTCGCTACGCGGCGTCTCTTCAGCGCAGGACTTCTATAACCCCGCCGTCACCCTGTATGTCGATGGCGTCCCTCAGCTTTCCACCAACACCATCCAGGCGCTTACCGATGTGCAAAGCGTGGAGTTGCTGCGAGGCCCACAGGGAACGTTATATGGCAAAAGCGCTCAGGGCGGGATCATCAACATCGTCACCCAGCAGCCGGACAGCACGCCGCGCGGCTATATTGAAGGCGGCGTCAGTAGCCGCGACAGTTATCGAAGTAAGTTCAACCTGAGCGGCCCCATTCAGGATGGCCTGCTGTACGGCAGCGTCACCCTGTTACGCCAGGTTGATGACGGCGACATGATTAACCCCGCGACGGGAAGCGATGACTTAGGCGGCACCCGCGCCAGCATAGGGAATGTGAAACTGCGTCTGGCGCCGGACGATCAGCCCTGGGAAATGGGCTTTGCCGCCTCACGCGAATGTACCCGCGCCACCCAGGACGCCTATGTGGGATGGAATGATATTAAGGGCCGTAAGCTGTCGATCAGCGATGGTTCACCAGACCCGTACATGCGGCGCTGCACTGACAGCCAGACCCTGAGTGGGAAATACACCACCGATGACTGGGTTTTCAACCTGATCAGCGCCTGGCAGCAGCAGCATTATTCGCGCACCTTCCCTTCCGGTTCGTTAATCGTCAATATGCCTCAGCGCTGGAATCAGGATGTGCAGGAGCTGCGCGCCGCAACCCTGGGCGATGCGCGTACCGTTGATATGGTGTTTGGGCTGTACCGGCAGAACACCCGCGAGAAGTTAAATTCAGCCTACGACATGCCGACAATGCCTTATTTAAGCAGTACCGGCTATACCACCGCTGAAACGCTGGCCGCATACAGTGACCTGACCTGGCATTTAACCGATCGTTTTGATATCGGCGGCGGCGTGCGCTTCTCGCATGATAAATCCAGTACACAATATCACGGCAGCATGCTCGGCAACCCGTTTGGCGACCAGGGTAAGAGCAATGACGATCAGGTGCTCGGGCAGCTATCCGCAGGCTATATGCTGACCGATGACTGGAGAGTGTATACCCGTGTAGCCCAGGGATATAAACCTTCCGGGTACAACATCGTGCCTACTGCGGGTCTTGATGCCAAACCGTTCGTCGCCGAGAAATCCATCAACTATGAACTTGGCACCCGCTACGAAACCGCTGACGTCACGCTGCAAGCCGCGACGTTTTATACCCACACCAGAGACATGCAGCTTTACTCTGGCCCGGTCGGGATGCAGACATTAAGCAATGCGGGTAAAGCCGACGCCACCGGCGTTGAGCTTGAAGCGAAGTGGCGGTTTGCGCCAGGCTGGTCATGGGATATCAATGGCAACGTGATCCGTTCCGAATTCACCAATGACAGTGAGTTGTATCACGGTAACCGGGTGCCGTTCGTACCACGTTATGGCGCGGGAAGCAGCGTGAACGGCGTGATTGATACGCGCTATGGCGCACTGATGCCCCGACTGGCGGTTAATCTGGTCGGGCCGCATTATTTCGATGGCGACAACCAGTTGCGGCAAGGCACCTATGCCACCCTGGACAGCAGCCTGGGCTGGCAGGCGACTGAACGGATGAACATTTCCGTCTATGTCGATAACCTGTTCGACCGTCGTTACCGTACCTATGGCTACATGAACGGCAGCAGCGCCGTCGCGCAGGTCAATATGGGTCGCACCGTCGGTATCAATACGCGAATTGATTTCTTCTGATTATTGTAAAAGGGATACCGAAAAGGTATCCCTTTTACACCACTAGTTAAAACCAGTAACTCAGCAGAGTCGCAAAAAATATTAATCCATAGTGATTATTTAAACAATGAAATTGCGATTAGGACAAATAGATTTAACTTTCTCGTTCCTTTCTCTCCTTATACTAAAGAAATAATCATATCAAAATAAAAATTCACAACAGTGCAACATTAAAAACACAACCAACAAACAACCCTATATACAAGGCACATCTCCAGAATATAAAAGCACAGACAAACAATCTAAAAAAAACAACCCGAATTAATAAAACCTTTACAATTACACACCCTCAACTCAAAACAATTTCGAAAACTCAAAGATTTCATCGGCAAAAACAGTCATTAACACATCTATTTTTTTGAAATTCTGTAGAGTAAAACTGATATAAAGCATTTATCATATTAACATATCAATAAGTGCAAACTTAAAAATCAAAAG
Organism: Klebsiella pneumoniae; assembly: GCF_000742135.1. Taxonomy (GTDB): domain Bacteria; phylum Pseudomonadota; class Gammaproteobacteria; order Enterobacterales; family Enterobacteriaceae; genus Klebsiella; species Klebsiella pneumoniae. Next base: position 3,071,769 of record NZ_KN046818.1, read on the forward strand.
TTAGGGTTCAGTAAAACCAATTCGCCACAAAAAAACCACCCCATACATATAAATTATTTTATAGGTAAAATAGATTATATATTCTCATAGCTACCACAAACTATACTAGCCTGAACTATATTTATTCTTCTGCAATCAATGCATACATAACACAAATATCACTCAGGTACACTACTCAAACCACGCTGGGATTTTTCCTCAAGTTATAATCATCACCCCGAAAATCATTCGGCATTTACTCATTAAATAGTCACCCCATAGGCCTGTACATGTTCACTCAGAAATATACATCCTTTTCTCTGTCATAAACCCTCTGATTAATCATAAATAAATACTTGTGACACCAATCTTTTTCCTTAACGGAACGAATTGTTGTGTAGAAGGAGATAATATTATGTCAAAAAAATATCAGCCATTGCTTATAACTCATTATATGTCAACATGGGTCACTATAACGGAAGCAGTTGAGATCACTACCAAAGCCATAAAACAAAAAATTACACCTAGCGATATTTATCGTCATACCTTGAGTGGCAACATCCTACTATCGGTCTATTTCCAGTCTCCTGTGATACTTAAGAAGATACAAACTTTTAATGGAAAAATAAAATTCAGGCAGTTTGAGGGAGACCTACTTGATAAACTATGCATGCTTGACAGGGACGGTTTTATTTATGGTCAAAATTTAAGACTCTGTACAGAAGCCAGATATGTTTGTCCTGTGCAACAAATTATAGATACCCCCCTGATAGGCTATGAATATGTTTTGATTCAGCGCATACTGGCACGTGAACTTAAATTCCCCTCCCCAATTGTGGGGGCAAGAAAAACTAACCATGGTATTATAGTAAGATTTTCAGAGGAGCTTTTTCAAATTTTCGAAACGATGAGTTGGAAAGAACGCGTAGAAAAACAAATTTCCAGACTACCTAAAAACACAGCATTAGATGTCATAAAAAAACTAACAGAAGTGACGACCATAAAATATAATCACAATGGGTGCTTTCCTCTTTATACATTACCGCCTGATGCCTGTTTTGTTATTCGCCACACCGAAGTCGAAAGACTAATTAATTTATACAAAAAAAGGGAGAGTCATCCCATTTCACCTTCCCGTATGACAACACCGTTATCACGCCTGTTTTGGCTGGCCTGCAAGCACAATGATACTATCAGCCCACTGCTGAATCATCCCTATAAGCTCCTTTCTATTTTTGAACAATGGGCATCAGACGATGGCATCGGGGAAAAACTGGACGCTGAAACACTGAAAAATGCGCTGAAGCGTGGTTCGCCATCTTCGACATCCTTATCCGGCTAATACCATCCCCATTTGTAATGGCCGACAACCCTAAATAAGGGTTTTGCATCCCTTATTTAGGGCTCACCAGCTTTCTCTCAGGCTTCCACTGTGTTTTTTTATTCTCCGGCCACCGTTTATTTCAGTCACAGGAGGATATATGACATCTTATCAGTTACTACGCCTCAGACAGGTTGAGCAAAAAACAGGGCTGAAGCGTTCACAGATATACCTTTATATGAAAGAGGGTGCATTTCCCCGTTCAATAAAAATAGGCCCTGCTAGTGTTGCCTGGCTCGAGTCTGAGATTGACGAGTGGATCAACAAAAAGTTATCTGACCGATAAAGACGCAATGAGGAGAAGATGATGAACATTAATATCCCGGCACTCATAAACTTCGATCCTGCAGGTATAAAAAAAAGCACCTGCATGTATATTTCAGACCTGCCCGGTATTGTGCTATATGACACTATACCATTCACTGAATATTCAGCTGAATTACTGAGCACTTATTCAGTTAAGGAGTCAATTTCATGCTTCCATCCCTGAATCATATTATATTAACCGTTGCTCTTCAGGCGCTACGGGAAGGAAATATTCATCACTGCGAAACTATGGGATTCACTTACGATGAAATGAATTTGCTCGGTTGCTTATCAATAAACGATCTTATCACCCTCAGTCAGGCACCTTTACCGCTTGTCGATATTACTATCCGCCATGATGTCCTGCAAAAATTACTGGCATCATCCCACGAGGAAAACAGGCGTCAGGAACAACTGAACAGAGCTGTCAGGCTGGGGGGCTCAATCGCACTGATGAACCGTTATTTCGGGGTTGGCTCCAGAGAAACCTGTGCACGCCGCCGGTTACTCGGTGTCTCCGTTCCAAACGGGAGAACACCCATTCCGGATGAAGAAACCGATGCTGCAATCTGGCATCAGTGGCAAAAATATCGGGTCGAAAACATTGATTCCCCGGAGGCGCTGGACGCCATGATGCAGGTTACAGAAAACCTTTCATCGTGTACTGCCCCCTCGCTGACCGTTGTCTGGAACTGCATCACGCATTGCGAAAGAAAGAACACGGTAAGGAGAATACAACGTGCCAGATGAAATCGATCGCGATCAGGCGTTTAATGAACGGTGCCTAGAAGCACTGATTGAACAAAGCCGGTTAAGACCCACACCGACACCTTCCCTGCAGCACTGTCGATTTTGCGGCAAGGCTATTCCGGAAAAACGCCGTCAGACGCTGCCGGGTGTAACAACCTGTACTGACTGTCAGTCGATACTGGAGAAACGCAGACGTTAAATCTGTATGTGCGGAGGAGAATAGCTCCGCACATTTTAATATGCACCAGCCGGCTTGTTTTCAGGTTCCCGTGCCTCCATGTCATGGATGAATAACCTGCTCACATCTCCTGCTGTGGCAATCCTTTTTTACAGTCAGTACACCAGAGGTCAGACATGAACAAACCGGCAAACAAGATGGAATTCGTCAGAAAACTGCGGTAAATAAATGACGGCAGCCTGCTGGAAAAGGTTGTCGGGCATATGGAAGAAAAGCTCACAGGGAATGAGCTTGAAATGCTTTATGCCGCAGCAGATTATCGCCGCGCAGAGATTGTAATGAACCAGTACTTTGATAAGGTTCCCGGTAATGTCTGGAAATATGTCAGATAACTCTGTGTTTTTTATGCAACAGGTACAGACGGATACCACTGCGGCATGAAAACGAATTTCACCACCCGGCCCGGTAAGTATCGGCCTAAGTGGCCGGGAAACGTTTAACCAGATTAAAGACCGTCCCTTACAACAAAAGGGACTACTGTATTCCTGTCTTTCACGCCTTACACATTATTGTCGTTACCAAATTCAGCCACAGAGACAGCATACAACCCCATCTGACATATAAAGAAAGTCTTCCTCCGGATGTTTAATTTAACCTGATAATAATCAACAAATATTATTATCAGCCCGCCCGTCATCATTCATGCACACACACACCGTGCCAGTAATACGTTAATTTCACATACTTTTTTATCATTCCTTCCGGTATTTATTTTCCCGTTAAAATTTCATTACCCCTCCTGCATCCTGACCATGCTCTTTAACAATATGGAGCGGGCTGTCACACAACCATAATTCAGGGTGCCGCTGAATGTTCTCGCTGACCCGTTAAAACCGGAATGCAGGATCGGAATGTGATCGAAGAAATCATCTTCAACAATTTTAATTAAACGAGGACACTATGAGAAAGCCTGTTTATTACGCGTATGTTGCCCAGGAAAGTCATCCGGACTCTCAGGGTGAGAAAAATACCTGGTGGACAAAGGTCGGAGTCGCCTTTCCCCACCACGGTAAATCCGGTCTGAATATTGTCCTGACGCCCGGTATTGCCGTTTCCGGCAAACTGGTCCTGCTTGAGCCCCGGGAGGAAAATAATCCACCACAGAATACGGGCCCCATCGAAACCGTGTCGTAACCACCCTTAATTCTGTTCCCACAGCATGCAGTATCAGCAGACCCTGCATGTCACTTGTTTACTGAGGTCACCATGCTTTCCACCACAGCCTTTCTGGCGATAGCCATGCAGTGCGCCGCCAGCATTCATCCGTCCACGGCATTCGACGTGGCACGGGTGGAATCCGGTTTTAACCCTTATGCCATCGCTGAGATTGTCCCGAAGGCCGGCCCCTCTTTCGGCGATCAACACATTATTTCTCACCTGCCAGCCAGCCGGGGAGATGCAGAGCATATTCTCCGTCGCCTGTCAGCACAGGATCGCCGTTACTCTGTCGGGCTGATGCAAATCACCAGCACCAATTTCCGCCATTATGGTGTGTCCGCCACAGAGCTACTTGATCCCTGTACCAATCTGTCCGTCTTCGAACACATTCTCAGAGACTGCTACCGGCGCGGCGGCACGCTGAAAAGGGCGCTGAGTTGTTATTATTCCGGCAATTTCAGTACCGGGCAACAACCTGAAACGGCGTTTTCCGGAACGAGCTATATCCAGCGAATCGGTTATCCGCCGGGATCATCCCGCTATGCGGTCCCCGGAACCCGTGAGGACAAATCATCAGTTGCCGTTCCCCTGAAAACCGCCCCTGCCAGTGACTCATCCCGTCACCACGTGATCTGGCCCGGAGTCGTCGTCCGTGGCGTCCCTGCGAAACTCCGCCAAGAAAAAATCTTCATCGCACCGTTCTCCGCGCCGTCAGTGCGCCGGAGTTTCTCCCTGTCACCCCGTGAGGAGGAGGAATAATGATACTTTTCCGCAAGCTAAAAGCTGTGGTCCCCCCCGTTTCGGCCTGTACGCTGACGACTTTTTCTGCAACCCCGGCACTGGCCGACGGATTTCAGCGGGCAAATACTGTCATGCAAAAAGTGTCAACCGGGCTGCATGGTCTGGCGGCAATCACGATCACCGTGGCCGTGATCTGGATTGGCTATAAGACCCTGTGGAAAGGCGAGAGCCTGTCGCAGTGCGGCTACATCATCATTGGCGGCATTTTAATTGGCGGAGGCAGTGAAATCGGCGCTCTGCTGATGAGCTAAGAGGCTGAACATATGGCAAAGCTGCTCAAGGCAATGAAACGCCCGGCGGCGCTGTGGGGGGTGCCAATGGTGCCCCTGCTGGCTGTCACGGGTGTAACCATCATCGTTGCTATCTGGACTTCCGTCGCTCTCCTGTTCTTACTTCCTGTGCAATTTCTGGTGATGAAGTCCCTTACCAGAAATGAACCGATGCGGTTCAATCTGATTGCCGTATGGCTGAGAGCGAAGGGAAAGCCGGTAGCAAACCGTTTATTTGGCGCAACAACATTTATGCCCGTTGAGCATGATGATGTTGATATCAAGGAGTTTCTCGACGCCATGAAACTAAATCAATGTGCCACCATCAAGAAGTACATCCCGTACTCATCGCACATTCATCAGCATGTGGTTCGTTCCCCTAAGAGCGATCTGTACTGCACCTGGGAATTGATGGGAACGCCGTTCGACTGCGAGTCTGACGAGTCGCTCCAGTTCGGGACGAACCAGTTACACGGGCTAATCCGCTCATTCGAAGGTATGCCAGTTACTTTCTATATCCATAACGACCGCAATACGTTTACCGACAATCTTCATAAAGATTCCGGCAACCCGTATGCCGATGAAGTTAGCCGTCTTTACTACGCTTCTGTCGGTCTGTTCCGGCGCAACCGCCTGTTCCTGACGGTCTGCTATCGCCCGTTTGTCAGCCTTGAAAAAGCAGAACGCAAACGGATGAAAGACAGCCAGAAACTAAAGGAGCTGGACGGTGCTTTGCTGGAAATGCTGGAAATAAAAAGCACGCTCGATACCGCGCTGTCGCGCTATGGTGCGCGACCTCTCGGTACGTTTACCGAAGGAAACGCGGTGTTTTCGTCGCAACTGGCTTTCTATGAATATCTGCTAACGCACCAGTGGCGAAAAGTGCGCGTCACCCGTACCCCGGCCTATGACGTGATGGGGGCGGCGGCGTTGTTCTTTTCGGCTGAATCCGGGCAGATAAACCACGCCAACGGTACGCAATATTTCCGGGGGCTGGAGGTTAAAGAGTTCTCCGAAGAGACCGCCACGGGGATGATGGACTCCCTTCTTTACGCCCCCTGCGATTACGTGATCACGCAGTCCTATACCTGCATGTCACGCGAGGAAGCGAAGAAAGCCATTAAGCGTACCCGTCGCCTTTTGATGAGTGCCGACGACGATGCTGTTTCCCAGCGGCTGGATCTGGATGTGGCGCTTGACCTGCTGACATCGGGGAAAATCGCTTACGGCAAGCACCATTTTTCCATCATGGTGTATTCCCCGTCGCTGGAAAGCCTGGTTGCTGATACGAATGAAATCAGTAACGCGCTGAACAACATAGGGATAACGCCTGTTCCGGCAGAAATATCGCTTTCAGCGGCGTATATGGCGCAACTGCCAGGCAACTACAACCTGAGGCCACGTAAAGGGGAGCTGAGTAGCCAGAACTTTGTGGAGCTGGCCGCGCTCCATAATTTCTATCCGGGCAAGCGCGATAAAGCCCCCTGGGGGGATGCGATGGCTTTACTGCGCACCCCGTCAGGCGATGGCTACTATATCAACCTGCATAACACACTGGCAGATAAGGACGAATTCAACGAGAAGAACCCGGCCAGTACCTGCATCCTCGGTACGAACGGTTCGGGTAAAACCATGTTGATGACGTTCTTTGAGATCATGCAGCAGAAATACGGGCGCGAGGATAGCTTCTCCCCGGATGCCAAAACCAAACGGCTGACAACCGTTTACCTCGATAAAGACCGGGGCGCAGAGATGAACATCCGGGCGCTGGGTGGCCGTTACTATCGGGTTATCAGTGGTGAGTCTACAGGGTGGAACCCGTTCTCGTTGCCAGCAACCAAACGCAATATCAATTTCATCAAGCAACTGATGAAAATCCTTTGTACCCGTAACGGCTCGACGATCTCCCCACGCGATGAACGACGTCTGAGTGATGCGGTCAATGCTGTGATGAATGACGAGCCGCAATATCGCGTCTACGGCATTACCCGAATGCTGGAAAATTTGCCTGAGCCGGCTACGAAAGAAGCCCAGGAAAACGGCCTTAGCATTCGGTTGTCACAGTGGGCGCAGGGCGGTGAGTTCGGCTGGGTGTTTGATAACGAGTCTGACACGTTCGATATCAGCAACTGCGATAACTTCGGCATCGACGGAACGGAGTTCCTGGACGATGCAAGCGTATGTGCGCCAATCTCGTTTTATCTGCTGTACCGCATTACCAGCCTGCTTGACGGGCGACGCCTGGTCATTTTCATGGATGAATTCTGGAAGTGGTTACGCGACCCGGTGTTTAAGGACTTTGCTTATAACAAGCTGAAAACCATCCGTAAGCTGAACGGGATGCTGGTCGTCGGTACTCAATCCCCGGCAGAGATCATCAAAGATGATATCGCCCCGGCAGTGATTGAGCAGTGCGGGACACAGATTCTGGCGGCGAACCCCAACGCCGACCGCGCACACTATGTTGACGGTATGAAGTTTGAACCGGAAGTGTTCGACGTGGTGAAAGGGCTTGACCCGCAAGCCCGCCAGTATGTTGTGGTGAAAAATCAGTTCAAGCGCGGCGATACCAAACGTTTTGCCGCTCGTGTCACGCTCGACCTGTCGGGTATCGGCAGATACACCAAAGTCATGAGCGGCGATGCCCCCAACCTCGAAATATTCGAATCGATTTACCGGGAAGGAATGCAGCCTCATGAATGGCTCGATACCTACCTGGCTAAAGCGCTCTGACCCAAAGGAGATATACGATGAAAACTCGCTTTCGTACTCTTATTCTGGCTTGCGTCATTGCAAGCCCACTGGCTCATGCTGGTATTCCCGTCGCTGTTGATGCTGACCCTATGCGGGACGTGCAGTGGGCGCAGGAGTTAAAACGCTGGATGGAAACGGCCAGACACTACCAGTCACAAATACAGGCATATAAAGACCAACTGGCGACGGCCACTGGCGTTCGTGATATTGCTGATTTTGTTGACCAGGCCAAAGGCCTGAAAGCTGACCTTGAAAAGCTGCGTAAGCCCGGACAGGCACTGAATGACCTGCTTCTCTCCGGCGGTTCCTCCGGGCAGTTCGATGCGTTGTACGAGAAGTATAAAATTTTCGACACCTGCAACACTGCGCAATCGGGGAGTTATGCCAACGTATGCAAGCAGCAGGTCATCAACAAGGCTATCCAGCTTGAGCAAACCGACGAGGTTCAGAACCAGGTAAGCCAGACCCTGGGGGAAATAAACAGTCTCTCCAACAGGGTAGCGTTAGCCAAAGATTCGAAAGAATCTCAAGACCTTGCAAACAGTATTCAGCTAAAATCTGTCATGCTGAACACGCTTACCACCCAATGGGAAATGAGCGTGAAAGCAGCAGAGAAGCGCGAAAATGCGCTAGAAGCGGAGCGTGTTAAGCAGTGGAATCAGCAGCAGTTAAACGCGCCAACTGCTGACCTTAATAATTTATGAGGTATTTATGTTATCAAAAAAAAATATTTTAATTTCGACGATCACCCTGTGCTTTTCTATTGTTGGATGCAAAGAGGAAGCTAAAACAACAAAATGGTATAGGGATCACCCTGACGAATTAAAACTAGTTTATGAAAAGTGCCAAAAGAGTGGTGACGCTTCTGAAAATTGCAAGAATGCAAATGAAGCCCACTATCAAATCAAGCAGCTAAACGCACCAACTCCAGACTTAAATAATTTAGAGGAGTAATATATGAATGGCGGTCTTTTTGTTGGGGTTGAGAAATACCTGATAGGAGGAATTACAGACGCCACAAAGGGATTGATGATGTCGTACTCTTCTATGATGATGGGGCTGGCAGCAGCGTCAGCTACCATCTACATCATGTGGCGTGGATACCAGACTTTGGCTGGTAAGCTATCTACGCCTATGGAAGACACGATGTGGGACATCATGAGGATGGCTATCATCCTGTCCTTTGTGGCTAATTTAGGCGGCTACCTCGATGGCGTTATTGATGCCATAAACGGAATAAAGGAGGGTTTTTCTGGTAGTGATAATATATGGCAGTTATTAGACACCCTATGGAATAAGGCTAAAGTGTTAGGGAAAACGCTACATGACATGGATAATTCTACATATGTAAAAGATGAGGGAATGACTGCTCAATTTTGTGTATGGCTTGGAATATTCGCACTTATGATTCTAGCGGGCTTTGTTTCAATGGTTGCCGAAGTAATGATTCTACTATTAGGAATAACTGCACCTATTTTCATATTCTGCCTTATGTATGGTTTCCTCCGCCCCATGTTCAATAACTGGTTGCAAAATATATTTGCAGGAATATTAACAATTCTATTTGCCGCTCTCTCATTGAGAATTGTAGTGAATTACTTGAATCTCGTTCTTAATAAGGCGACGAAGGTAGCAGACAGTTCAACAATTGTTGAACTTGGTGCTCAAGTCTGCCTTGCAGGTATTTTCGCTGCAATACTGGTGTATATTTCCGCTAAGGTAGCCGCAGCTCTGGCCGGGGCAAGCGCTACCGTATCCATGCAGGGGCTGGCCGCTGTAGGTATCGGTGCGGCTGCTTTTGGTGCCGGGAAGCTAGCCGGGGGTGCAGTTAAAGAAACCAAACGTTCCGCCCAGGACAACATTCAGGGCTGGAAGGATGCGAATGCAGGTAAGCCCGGCAAGCCCGGAGGTGAGTTAGGCTATAACGCATCTAAAGCGCGGAAGTACGCGATTGAGCAGATGATAGCCCGGAACGAAGCGCGGAGGCTGGCACAGTCGAGAGAATCCGCGGTTAAGAAGTTCAACAGCTAGGCCAGACATCTCCAGTCCATCCCCCCGAAACACCAACCTATGAAAATATAATTATATTTTCATATATCTAATTTAGTTGAGGAAATCATTGATGAAACGCTTGATTGCGCTGGCTTTGCTGTGCGCGCTTTCTGGCTGCGCCCAGAACACGCCTCCCTCTGCCTTTAGCGGTAAGGGAGAACCCGTAAACACCCCTCAAATTATGGCGGAGTTAAACAGTCATGAGTGAACAGAAATTAATAGCTGAATCCCGCACTTTTGAGCAGCAAATGATTGAGCGGGATAAACGCGCCGCAAAAGCCGGTTTTGTTGTTGGCGGTGTAGGTCTGCTGATTGCGGTACTGTCGCTCGTCGCCGTGGTCGTGATGTTGCCGCTGAAACAGACGGACGTTGAGCTGTATACCGTGGATAACCACACAGGACGGGTGGAACACGTTACCCGGACATCAAAAACCAGCCTGACCGCAGAAGAAGCCTATCAAAAGGCGATGGCCGCAAACTACGTCAAAGTGCGTGAGCGGTATGTCTATCCCTCTCTCCAGGACGATTACGAGACAGTGCAGGTCTACAACTCCCCCCAGGTAAACGATGACTATCTGGCGCTTTACGCCGGGAAAAATGCCCCGGACAAGGTTTATAAAAACGGGGCGCACACCGTGAAAGTGGAGATCCTGTCAAACCAGATCACCGATGCGACAGCCCCTGACAGGGTCGCCACCATCCGCTACAAGAAGATTATCCGCCGTCTGGCTGATAACAGCACCCGCAGCGAGTATTGGGATGCCCGGTTCACGTTCCATTCTGACCCTGACAAGGAAATGAGCGATGCGGAACGCGAGATCAACTACTTCGGCTTTACCGTCACCAGTTGGCAGACCGACCGCGAAATTCGGGGAGGTGAATGATGAAAAAGTTAACGTTTACCGCACTGGCACTGATGATGTGCGGCGCGGCATGGGGTGCGGCCATACCACAGGCAAGCCGCTATGACTCCCGTGTTCAGCAGGTTATCTATAACCCGCAGAACGTCACCGTCGTTAACACCAAACCCGGCTTTATGACAACGCTGGTCTTTGATAACGATGAGGCGGTCATAAGCGCGAAACCCGGCTTTGATGAGGCGTGGGAAGCCACGCCGGATGCAAACCGGGTCAACGTTCGTCCGGTCGCGCTCACGCAGGGAGCGCCCGGAGAAGATGGCAACACAACGCAGGTCGTGATCCCCCCGAACAGCCGGGACTGGCATACCAACATGCTGGTTGTCACGAATAAGCGCCTGTACAACGTCGAGCTGAATGTCATCGATGATAAATCGGCACAGCAACCCGCTTTCCAGGTGAGCTATCGCTATCCGGGCGAAGAACGGGACAAAGCGAGCCGGGAGGCGACGGCCAGACAGCGCGAGTGGGAGCAGAAACAGCAACAGGCCAGCGTCCAGAAAGCGCTGAACTCGGCGCAGACGCCCCGCAACTGGAGTTACACCAAATATCCGGGCAAAGGCAGTTTCAACATTGTTCCCGATTTTGCTTACGACGATGGCCGCTTTACGTTCGTGGGCTTCTCCCCGTCTAAGTCCATTCCTTCCGTAACCAAAGAGCTGAACGGCAAAGAGCATGTGGTTAACAGCAGTATCCAGAAGAAAGGCGACTTCACCGTACTGGTAATTCAGGAGGTGACGCCACGCCTGGTACTGCGTTCCGGTAATGCCGTTGTGGGTCTGGAAAATAGCGGATTTGGCAAGGTACACGCCGCCGATGGTTCCACCGTGTCCCGGCAGGTGGAAAGAGTGGAAAAAACGGAATCCAATTAACCTATAAAAATAGTTTTATATTTTTATAAAAGGAAACGTGCATATGAACGACGAAAACAAAGTGCCTGTGCCGGATGAAGCGCAGGCATCCCCGGCACACGCTGGGGATGATATTGCCACGCTTGAGCGGGAAGCCCGCGCTAAAAGGGAGGCCGAGCTTATCAATGCGCAGGACGATGAAGAGAAAGACCCGGTACAACCCGCCGTTAACAAGCTGAAAAAGCGCAAACGGGGCAAAGCAACCGCCTTTCTTGCCATTGTCGCGGCCACGCTTATCTTCCTGGCATGGGGTGGTAACTGGGTTTATCGCAATATCCTGTGGCAGCCTACGGAAGAAAAGAAACAGGACACAGCCCCGCAGACGAACAAAACCGATTACCGGCAGCGTAACGATCTCGGTATGTCCACCGATACAGCCGAAGAAGAGCCAGAGCAACAGGATAACGGCCAGAGCAGCACGGGGGGAACAGGGCAGGCGGCTCCGGCCGCCCCGCCAGAACTCAACAAAGCCAGCTTCCTTATTCGTCGTGATGGTTCGGCCACCACGCAGAACCAGGTCAAAACCCGGCAGCAGGAAATGACGCTGACATCGGCAACGACCACCGGACAACAGGACAGCAGCGCGGCCACAAATACCGCCGCACCGCCGCCGGGACAAAGCCCCGCACCAGTGCGCCGCATACCCTATAACCCTGACCTGTACATCCCGGAAAATACCTCGATCCCCTGCTCACTGGATCGCCGCTTTGTATCTGACCGGGCGGGGAAACTTCGCTGCACGGTCACTACTGACATCTGGAGCGCCAGCGGCAACACGAAGCTGATAGAGAAAGGCACCACCGCATCATTACTTTACCGCGCCATAGCGGAAGAAGGTATGAAGCACGGGCAAGGGCGGGCATTCATCATTGCGACGAAGCTACGCACCCGCCAGCCGCCTTATCTCGATATCCCGTTGGTTGATACCAGCGCGGCTGGCGATCTGGGCGAGGCTGGCGTTGATGGCTGGATAGATTCGCACTTCTGGGAACGGTTCGGCGGCGCGTTAATGGTCGGCATGATCCCCGATATTGGCGCATGGGCATCCAACAGCGCGGGTAAAAAAGACCGCAATACGGACTATACGGAAAACAGCCGCCAGGCTATGGCAGATATGGCACGTACCACGCTGGAGAACAGCATCAATATTCCCCCAACGCTCTATAAGAATCAGGGCGAGATCATCAACCTAATCACAGGCGAGGATATTGATTTTTCCAACATCTATACACTGAGGTTGAAAAATGACCGCTAAGAATATTTCCCTCGACCGCTATAAACAGCGTTTCTTTGGCGACTTTCTGGAGCTTCCCGGCCTGACGGAGATCGCCGTCAATCGTCCAGGTGAGCTGTATACCAAAATCAACGGCGTATGGGAGCAGCACGCCGTTCCTTTGTCCTATGAGGATTGCTACAACTTTGCCCGGTGCCTGGCAAAGCACCACGGCGACAATATCGAAGATATTAAGCCGGGGCTGTCAGCCACGCTGGAATCTGGCGAACGGTGCCAGGTGATTGTTCCCCCGGCCTGTGAGCGCGATACGGTGTCTATCACCATCCGTAAGCCATCGAAGGTACAAATCCCGCATCAGTCATACATCGATGCGGGATTTTATAACCGGGTAACAGGCGAGGAAAAAACGGAGACGCACGACGAGGAATTAATTGCATTGTACAATACAAAAAATATTCCTCTGTTTATGGAGAAATGCGTCGAGTACGGTAAAACTCTCGCGGTCGCCGGGGAAACAAGCACCGGGAAAACCACCTATATGAAAATGTTGATAGGGTATATTCCTGTACATCTTCGGATATCAACCATTGAGGACAACCCGGAAATCACGTTCTTTATCCATAAAAACTACGTCCATCTTTTTTATCCGTCAGAATCATCAGATGAAAAAGGTTCTATCGTTACCCCGGCGAGCCTTTTACGCTGGAATTACCGTATGAACCCTGACCGCATTTTATTAACAGAGGTTCGCGGTGCGGAAGCCTGGGACTTCCTTAAAATAACAGGTTCCGGCCATGAAGGGAGTATGACCTCCATTCATGCAGGATCAGCGAAAGAAGCTATAGATGGGTTTATTACCCGTTGCTATGAAAATCCACAGTGCGCCCAGCTCCCCTATACATTTATGTTACGTAAGGTTCTGGATAGCCTGGACGTGATTGTGAGCATTGATTTAGACGGAAATGTTCGCCGTATGAATGACATCTATTTCCGTCCAATTCATCGAAACCAGTATTTTGAGGAAATGAAAGCATGATAAAGAAACTTAAAGTCATCATGTTGGCAGCAATAGTTACCGGATGTTCATCGCCGCCGCCTCCCGTTCCTGTGGAGTGGGATAAAGCCGCTGACCCATTAAATACCAGTTTACCGCAATGGAGTGACAATAACGTTATAGTCCCTTCCCCGACAGTTAACGGTAAATGGACATCATCAATCAGCGCACAAAGTTTCTACGATACAATATGGACTCCAGCAGTATTTTACGCAGTCGCCCATTCAACACGAATTGTCGTCACTGCACAATCCGGCACTGATTTCTTTAATGCCAAAAACTGGCTTCGCCAGAATGGCGCAAAAGGCGTTATTGAATACCAGCCTGTATTTAATTGCCTGACGTGCAGAGAAACCACTATTTATTTCTCTCACCAATCCATTTAAGCAACACAATCTAATAAGGATTTATCATGAAAAAAACCGTTATCGCGGCGACTGTATTATGCCTGACCGCAGGAACGCCGATTTATTCCTTTGCCGCTGACCCGTGCGAAGTTGTTCTTTGCATGTACGGAAAAGCCACAGGTAATAGTGGTGGGAGTGAATGCAGTTCAGCAGAACGCGCATTTTTTAAAATCAACGCATTTAAAAAACACCATCGTTTCAATCCGGGTAAAACATTCGATATGCGAAAAGAATTTTTAGGGGAGTGCAAAGCCGCAGACCCTGAATCAATAAGTAAAATCCTTTCAAAATTTGGCAGAGTGAAAGGATAACTGACATATCCATTTTGATATGAGAGGTTCGAAATGATAAACGAAGATTTATTCATTTAGAATATACACTCAAAAAATCAGGACAGAATATCTGTAGCCATGGGATATGACACGTTATCAAAAGAAGCCCACAGAGGTTGTGGGCTGTATTACGAAATATACGAAAGCTGTTTTATCGGTCTTTTGCGCGATCATCTTTCAGAACTTAATGAAGCTGACGCAAATAGATTAAGACGCTATGCCGAGAGTAAAGGTACGAAAATTGATGATGCGTCCTACAGTGAAGCACTGGAAGCTGAAAGGGAGTGCAGGGCTGAAATATACCGCGAGCAAATGTAATCACACAAAACAAAAGTGTATTGTACAATACAGAGACTAACAGGCGACGGGATTTTAAGGCTTCATTATTTTTGGCTTCAATTTCGAAGAAATTGTTAAGACGAAAAATAATGAAGTGGAACGTGGACAGAAAATTCAATTTCGGAGAAATTGCTAATTCTCAGGATCCACGTCCACCCGCGAACATTCGCCCCAGCGAATTGAAGCGGGCCGGGGGGAGCCGCAAAAATTTTGCCGCCCCAGCGAGCAAAAAGGCACGCCCACGTGCCGGTTTTTGTGGGGGGCTTGCCCCGCACACCGTCGCAGCCAGGCTATATTTCCCGCCCCGGCGGGGAATATGCCGATTAGGCGCGACCAACCCCTTTAAAGCAGCGTTCCCATTTTTTCGAGCTTGCGAAGAAAAAATAGGCTAAACGCGCGTCTTAAAGGGGTTGGTCGCGCGTAGCGCGCGACGGTGTGCCGCCTTTGACTTTGGGGGTTTTGGTCCGGCGTTCAGCCGGGACATTACCCCCATGTGCCATGCAGTGAGGGCGTCCAGCCCGAACGTAATGACACACGCCGTTGCCCGTCATTCGGGCGTTTCAGAGGACAGACGACCACTGGTCGGCTGTTTTCTGAAAGCACGGATAACGGGCTTGATCGCCACTGGCGATCAGCGCTTTTTGCCGGTTCATCGGAGCATGTTATGGGAGCATCGCATGGGAGCGTGGTTATGCTCCTGTAAGCTGCTCCCATCTCTTGCGCCCAACAGGTCAGTTTTCGTATGGAGAAAATAGATATGGGTTCCCACCTGATGCAAAGGCTGAATGCTTTTGCTGACGCCTTTTCCTTTTTCCTGTTATGGCTGCAAAACAGCCCTGTCATATTATCCCTGTTCGCAGGTCTTACATTACCATTTATAGTCAACCTTCCCCGAGAGGAAAGAAAGAACGCTCCGTTCTGGTTAAAATCGGTGGCGTGTGTGTCTATTTTCTTTTTTATATTCGGCACCATATCACCGCTAACTATTCAGGGGCTGAGCTACTTTTTTAAATTACTCGACAACAACATACTGTTCAGAATTCCGCTATGGATCATGACAGTCACATTTACGACAGCAGGATTATTCTTTCATATTGCAGCTCGACGAGTTCTGGCGGGAGAAATTGACAATCTGAAACATCGAATAATTAAGAAAACCAAGCTGGAGAGAAATACCAGAACGGATGTACGTAAAGTAAAAGAGCTGTTGCCCGAGAGCATAGAATACAATCCACTCGATTACATTGATTTAAAGAAAGGTGCTTTCATTGGCTTAAACAAAGATGACCAGCCGCAATACATAACCATAAAAGAATTCAAGACCCAACACGCAGCAATTATCGGCACAACTGGTTCAGGGAAAGGCGTCACTGCAACCGTTCTACTTTATCAGGCAATTCTTGCAGGCGAGGCTGTTTTTGTAGAAGATCCAAAAGATGATGAATGGGCACCACATATACTCAGGGAAGCATGTAAAAAAGCGGGCAAGAAATTTACACTTATAAATTTGAATAAGTTAAATTTTCAGCTTGATTTACTGGCTGATATCTCTCATGAACAACTGGAGGAACTATTTAACGCTGGCTTTAGTCTGGCTAAAAAAGGGGAAGCTTCAGATTTTTATCGAATCTCTGACCGCCGCGCGGCCAGAAACACATCGGCAATTTATGAAAAAGGAATGACACTTTATGATTTATTTAACACTGATTTTGTTCAGTCATTACGTCAAGCTGCTCCCGCATTTTTTGGTGAGCTGGAAGAAGTTGCTTTAGTTAACTCAATTAATGCCACAAATGGATTTTCATTAAAAGAGATTTTTGATGAAGGTGGTTGTTGCTACATTATTGGTTCAACACGAAACCAAAAAATAATATCCGCACAAAGGATGATTCTGACCCGCCTGATACAAATAGCAGAGACCAGGGACAGAATAAACAGCACCCCGCGTACTGTTGCTATTTTTCTCGACGAATTGAAATATCATCTATCCCGCCCCGCCCTTGAGGGACTTGGAACGGCACGAGATAAAGGTGTGCATATATTCATGGCTTTTCAGGCGATAGACGATCTGCGTGACTGTCCGTCTGATTTAAATGGTGATGCAGTTATTGGAGCCATCATTGAAAACGCAAAATTCAAATTGATTTATAAGATTCAAAATCCAGAAACAGCAGAATGGGCGGCAAAAATGACAGGTTCAATCCTGGTTGATGATGAAATGAGGAAAGTAAGGACTGATTTATCATTAACGGAAAAAATGGATACAGACCGAATGATAAGACAGGCAGAAAGTTACTACGTTGACAGTAATATGTTTTTAAATCTCCCTGAAAAAGTCGGTTTTGTATTTACAACAAAAGAACTGGCGAAGGCAACAAAGATGTCCCATATTCTGGTTAAAAAGAAACATATTGAATTGCTGTCATTTGAAAATCCTCAATCTGTACAACCACAACCCGAAATCAATGAACAAAATAAGCCATCAATCAATCTGTGAGGGCTGAAATGCTTATTCATAACGTTGCAGAAAGGAAAGAAGCCGCAAACAGAAAAATGCTTGCATTGCTGACATTTCTTAAAGAGGAAACCTACTCCGATTTTAAAACGCTGAAAAAAGTTGTTGGGTTCAAGGGTAAAAGTCACCGCCCAATGTATGCGCTACTGAACAAAGCGGTTGCATTGGGGTTTCTGATAAAACATGAATACCCGGTAATAGCCGGAAAAAAATCACTATGGGGGATCACCATGCAAGGGCTGGCGATGGTGATTAAATCCGATGATAAAGTCATCCCCGGTTATTTTGAACCAGGAAAACTAAAATACTGGACACTGGAACACCGGCTCCTGAATCAACGGGTCAGAATTGCACTGGAAGAGAAAGGCGGGCAAGGCTGGCTTAATGGTGATCGGGGGGAGTTTATAGCGCGTTATCCTGGTGTTCGCCATCGCCCTGACGGGATTATCACGTTAGATAGCGGCGCAATCGTCGCTGTCGAAACAGAGCGCTCAATGAAAACCCGCGCACGCTATATCAACATCATTAACAGCCATCTGGCGGCCAGCGATGCCGGACACTGGCACTACGCGATGTATGTCATGCCGGATGACAAAACCAAAACATCGTTAATCCGGCTGTTTGACTCCATCAAAACGGTAATGAGGAACAACGTTCCGGTGCCGTTCGACACGAGGAACCGCGAAATGTTTCTTTTCCGCACCATTGATGAACTGGAGCAAGCAACCGCCAGCGGTCGAAGCAAAACCTGTTAAAGTTGGCTGTCCAGAAACTGACGGAGACCATAGCCAACTAAACAGATCTTTATTACCGTTAGTTAGGAACATTATGATTAGCGGTTAAATATCAACGCAGAACAAGTTGTAGAATCTGGATGTAGTCGTCATCTGATCTGCCCCCGCTGCACTCAGGAGTGGCATTTGCGACAACAAGTGAGTCTTAGACCGACATAAACTGAATGAAAATTCAGTAAAATGATGACCTCCAGTAATACAATGATGATAATGCGATTATATAAAGGTCAAACCATATGGTTGTTAGCGGATTTCAACAACGGTGCTGTACTCGCTGAGCGGCACATGAAGTTTGAATAATGTGGAAACAACAAATGGCTACATTAAGTCATTGGACATATACAGAGATGGTTGGCAAATCGAATACACGATATGTTGCCTGAAAAGTCGACCGAACAGAACTATAAATATCAAGTCGGCATAACACATCTAAATTTCATAAGGGAAGATGTGCCACCGGGGACGTTTTTTTCACCACGGGGACTTCGGGTATAACGATGCAATCCGAAGAAAGAAATCCAATGTTGGCGATATTCATCATCGCTTTATTCGTCCACTCATGCGAATGGCAATAAAGCGCCTCACCAAAACAGTTTCTTTAGCTTCCCTCTACCAAAATTCCCTATGATCGCATGTTAGAACTCTGCGTGCTGAACTTCGGGCCATATGGACGGTATCATTCATGCACTTGCTCCTTTGAAATTGCTGGATATCATTCGTCTTTATCTGCACCGGCCGGCACAAATAGCTGTAGGGGAACCCGGCGCAGGCAAAAAGAGCGACTTTAACGCGTTTTGCAGGACTCCCCGTTGCCTTGCAGGGAGACACTGTATCATCAAACACCATCTTAATCCCAGCACATTACCCTCCATCCTGGCTCGTACCAAATCAGAGGAAAGGCCTCGCGGCAATAGATTTTCCCAGCGAAGCTCGGAGTGAAATACAGTGCAGCAATATCCGACATCAGAATTTGATCCTCCTGCGTCAGGATACGAAAAATCATCCCGATTTGAGCACCCTTGTCGAAAAAAAATCACCTTATTATGAAGATTGGTTCTTAATACACATGCGTTCGCATGTGCTTATGTTAAGTAGACTTATTGTCTTACACATTTTATCCGTATCATTAACCAGAATATGTTCCGGAGCAGCGGGTGATAGTGCCGCCAGTCCACACTCATCGCTGCCCGGAAAAAGCATCAGTGGGGAGGCAAGCGGTAAGCATCCCGCTATTCTGCAAGACATTTCTGCAGTTTATTTAACCTCCCCGAAGCATTTTTATAAGGCGAGGCGGTATTAAATTGAATCATACGACCTCGGGTCCATTTATTATACCAAGGTTTACCGTAAAGCTCGTCGTTACTGAATCGTTCAATCAAAGCCACGAGTTGCTGCTTATTTTCCTTTAACCGTGCCAATAAAACTTCGTACTCTGTAATATCCTCATAGTCACGGTAGAATTTCTGTGCTAAACGCCCCAATTCATTCCATTTAAATCCTTCCTCAGGAAAAATAATAGTTTTTCCTTTTGCCTCTTGGTCATGCCAGTGTAACACCAGCTCTCCCCAGCCAATGAGATAGGAAACCAGATTCGCTACGCTAATCGTAGTCCCCTTCGCGTGCCCTTCCAATAGAGGTTCAAAGGCGAGTTGGGGCGTAATAGATTCTAGCTTCTTATTTAATAAAGAAAAATTACTATTAATAGCTTTAATTAACTCTTCTTTTGATGATGGAACAGCCATATCTATTGCTCCTTGTATAGTTACACAACTATTTCTACCCTACTATTTCGAGTGATTCAATCGTCTGGTTCACATAACCTACCACCTGTTCAAAATGCTTATCGACAAAAAAATGATCGGCAGCAGGAAATATAATAGTCCGCGTCTTTCGTGTGGTGAATTTTTCCCATGCAAGTAATTCATCCTGCATTACCAGATTGTCAGCATCGCCATGAAATAGCACGATCGGACAGGTTAATGTGCGCGCCTTGGCCTGAAATACATACTGCTCATAGAGCCGATAATCGTTTTTAATGATGGGGGTGAAAATTGTCATTAACTCTTTATTACGAAAGACATCAACCGGAGTTCCGCCCAGCTTGACGATCTCTTCCATAAACGCCTGATCGGGCAAGGTATGCAGTATTACATCATGAGAGGCCCGATCGGGTGGGCGACAGCCGGAAAAAAACAGCGCGCATGGCATGTCATGTCCATGATCGAGAATATAATGCACCAGTTCGAAGGCCATGATCCCTCCGAGACTATGTCCAAAAATGGCGTAGTCTCCACCTGCGTAGTGTTTCACAAATTGTTGATAAAGGTCAGCGACGGCATCCACCATCGTAAGACACAGCGGCTGGCGTATTCTAGTTCCCCTCCCCGCAGGTTCTAAAGGCCGCAAAGTAATATTGTCCGACAGCACGCTACGCCATTTATAATACATGGCGGCAGAACCACCTGAATATGGCAAACAATACAAACTGATATTACTCATCGTCCCACTCCTTGTTGTGTAATAGAATTCGTTTAATTTGATGATTTAATGTCAGAACGAAAGCTAACAGGATAATTCCGAACGGTATCGCCAACACGCTCGATGGCCCCCATACCAAGATAAAACGCCAGTCAAGTCCTGGAGATAGTATACCCGGTGCGACATAGAGCATGGCGGCCACGAGCCCAGGAACCGCCAAGGCGATGATATAGTCACGTACGCGTAAACGTAACCTCTGCTGTTTTCCAGGGCCATGCGCCGTTGCGCGATAAACACGGAAAGCACCGCGCACTACAACCACCGCCCCCCAAAAACACAGCAACAACGTGAGGTAGACGAAAAGGGTATCGGTGGCTGTAATTGCATCACCAGCGCCGTCAGCATATTTGCCAATGCGCAGATAATTATCGATATCCGCGCAAAGCTGCAGTATCAGATTCGAATTCATATTTGCCAGCGCAACAATGCCAATCTGCTGATCCGGTCGCAACGCAATGCAAGAAGAAAAGTTTGGATTCTGCCCACCGTGACTGATGTAAGGGCCTTGATTCTGGTCGATAAACCAACCGCTGGCATAGAGGATACGATTGTCTGCGGCAAGCGGAACATCACTATTACCACGCCAACTGTTACTCATCGCCTCACGCAGCGTTGCCGGCAAAGCCTTTCTGTGCAACCAGGCGTCTATCCATATTTCCATATCAGGCAGAGTGCTATGGATATAGGCGGCAGGAACATGGTTCCGGGCCAGAGGCGCATGAAACAGAACGGGTTTGCCGAATCCCAGTTTATAGCCGCTTGCCTTGTTGACAATAATCTCATCCCCCTTAACTGCCACAGTCGCCGACATGCCCAGCGGCTGCGTGAGTCGTTCCGCAATGACCTCTGTAAAGGTTTTTCCCGTCACATTTTCAATCACCGCGCCCAACACATCATAATTGGCGGAGGCATAGCTAAACTTCGCACCCGGCGCAAACAGCAGATTCTCGTTGCGCAGTTGCTGTGCCACAGCGCTCCCAGGCATAGGGTTTTCCAGCCGAGCCAGTGTTGAAAAAGGCAATCCTGATGTATGATAAAGGAAATCAGCCACGGTCAGGGAAGCAGGTTTTCCCTGATAATTCAAGCGCATTTCCGGCAGATAGGTAATGATATCATCCCCTTGCCGGAGTCTGCCTTCCTGAATCAGTATTTGCACCACAAGTCCGGTAAACGCCTTACTCATCGATCCCAGCTCGTAAACTGTGTCTAGAGTATTCGCTTTCTGACTAGCCACATCGGCAACACCGTAGACAAATCGCTGACGTACCCCCTTAATGGTCACACTTACGGAAAGGGCTGGGACCTTGGCCTCCTGCATCCGTTGGTGAATTAATGTCGACAGGCGCTCATCTTGCGCCCCGATAGGCTCATGTTCTTGCGCCAAAGCGCACATAGCGGAAATAAAGAGCAGCATACAGCACAGGAGATGATATAATGTTTTAATGCTAACGTGTTCCATTATTGTCATCCTGTGAACACCTCATAAAATACCATCAACACATTCGGAGATAAATTCACTGTGCTCACGGATAGCAGGTCTGGCATAAATATCGGCGGCAGTCAGTCCGATTTTATAAATGTGGTTACAGCTGTCGACGAAAGAGATAACGTGCATCGAGGTCGCTCCGTATTCGAAAATAACCGCGTGTTCGTCATAATGATCGATGCATAACAATGAACGCCAGGTTTTCTCCACAAAGTCGCTGACCGACAAATAACTCACTGGTAGCATAGCGTTCTCTCTCGCATCACTGGACTGAATTTCATACCGGACGCGATCAAACGAATAACCGGGTAAGCCTATAGTCTGCACGGCTGGCATTTCCGGTAAACAAATAGTCACTCCTCGTTGCCAAAGAGTGCCCAACAGCGGCAGGATGTCCTCAGGCGTATCCGTATTCAGCATGGGGGAAAATACTGTTTGCCCAACCCACTGCGCATGCTGGTGATACAATATGGAAAACGTCCCCGCGCGACCGATTTCCAGCATCAGCGTTCCCTCCGTCACCGCCAGATTAGCCAATATTTCGCTCAGTTCACTGTTGCCGGCCAGCGTCTGCTCAGGTGTCGTTTCAGCCACAATCACCTGCTGAACAGCGTTTTCCAGTGAGATGATGCGCGCAACATACTGCGCTGCTGCAGCCCCCGTCAGGTAACCGATGTGCTGCACAGGCGAGATACTTTGTTCGATCAGCCATTCACTAAGACTCACCTGCTGGATAAACTGACGCAATGCTGGCGTCCAATCGGCTGGTTCGCAGATTTGTGCAACATCCTGAGACAGGCGCTGGTGCCGCTGGCGCAAGTCAGGTTGACAAGCCAGCAAATGCGTCAGGGCACTCTCCAGCTTATCGTCCCGGTCCGGATATAGGAACACCAAGGTAGTTTCCATATTGATAGGGGTAAAAGACATGTCAGCATCCCGCAGTTTCGCCAAACTTGCACGCAACGCTACCACACTGTCTGCCGCCAGCGCACAGCGATACGGGAAATGTGCCCGGCGTTGCGCGAGAGTATAGGCGATACGATCTTTATCTGCTTCCGCATAGGTCGCCAGAGCGTGATAATGAGCATCCAACTGTTGTCTGAGGGCTAATGGCGTTTTGGCGCTGAAGAAAAACAGGCGGCGCTCATTTTCTTGCACCGCTTGCGCAGGCGTCTCGCACCAGTTTTGCAGAACCAAATGAGCATTGGTCCCTCCCAGCCCAAACGAACTAACGGTGGCATGGATCCTTTTCGTTTGTGGGACAGAAGTCACTACATCACTGAGATAAAATGGCGAGGCTGGCTGCAACAGTTTTTTATGTTTATTTACTAGGTTGATCTGCGGGGGAACTAAACCAGTATATAGCGTCAGTGCGGTTTTCATTAAGCTGACGATACCGGAAGCGACTCCCAGGTGACCCAAGTTGGCTTTTACCGCACCCAATTGAATGCTGTGCGGCGCACATGCCGGTGCGAAAACCCGGTGCAGAGCTTCAAGCTCAATCTCATCACCCAACGGGGTACCGGTACCGTGCGTTTCGATCAGTGCGATATCAGTCGGTACGACTTCTGCGGCGGCAAGCGCCGTATTGATCGCTTCTACCTGTCCTTCTACGCTGGGGGCGACAAACCCCAGCCGACGCCCGCCGTCGTTATTTACCGCACCTCCTTTAATCACCGCATACACTCTGTCTTGGTCGCGTAGTGCATCCTCAAGACGTTTTAGCACCACAACTCCCGCACCGCTGCTGTATACCGTGCCGGTCGCCTCAGCGCTAAACGGGGCGCAGTGTCCGTCTTGCGATACCAGCTTATCACCTTGCGGACTGTAGCCGTGCGCCTGTAAAAAACCCAAGGTGACCCCACCTGCCAACGCAACATCGGCTTGAAAAGTCAATAACCCCTCGCATGCTAAATATGCTGCCACCAACGAACTGGAACAGGCGGTCTGTACACTCACAGCGGGTCCGGTAAACCCCAACTTGTAGGCAACCTGAGCACACAAGTAATCCTTTTCGTTACCAATCTGCGCCTGAAGATAATGGTGATCGCCGCTCATCTTCAGGTATGGATAGACGCGATCGATAAAATAGTTATTGGCGTAGGTCGCCCCATAGACGCCGACTCGCTTAAGTTGCGTGGGAATATAGCCCGCATGCTCAAGAGCGTTGTAGCAGCATTCAAGAAATATTCGTTGTTGCGGATCCATCAACAGGGCTTCGCCAGGCGGAATATTGAAAAATGCAGCATCGAAGTCATAGGGAGCGGTGATTATATTGCGCAGCCTAATCCAAGGGTTCCCATTATCGTCTTCTGTGCATATCGGTTGAGTGAACTCCTCACCCGCCAGCAACTTATCCCACCACTCGGGCACCGATTCCGCACCGGAAAAACGCCCGCTCATGCCAATAATGGCAATATCCAGTGAGCCACAGGTAAAATCATCCTTTGCCATTGTTGTATTCCTTAAGGGTTGGCATCGTGTTTATAGTGTCCACAAAGTCGGCGCGCCCGTCAGCGTGGCGCTGTGTTGGCACAGCCAGGCATCCAGATCAGTGAGGCTGTTCTTGTAGCGCGCCAGCAGGAGTTGCACATCATTCAGCGCAATGCGCGTGGGATCGAAACGGCAGTGGAAGGAGAGACCATCAGCTGCCGAGCGCGCAATATTAAACTCCAGCACGCAGCCGAGCGCGTTTTCAGGCGCGGTATAGATATCACTATTAAAGTGATCAATATGAAAATAGCGGAGTGGAGGTTGCGCCTGCACGCCGATGTAATTCATTCGGATCCCTTGCGCAAGAGAGTCTTCCGGTGCATGCCGCATTTGCAGCAGACCGTAATCTCCCCCACCATGCGTGCGTTTTGCCAAATCGGAAGCGATCGCAGATAACAGTGTCGCCATATCGCCATGCAGAGGGATCGCCCAAGGATAAAATAGAGTAAACCACCCGACCGTATCCGCAACGTCAGGCTCATCGGGCCAGCAGCCGCGTCCCATGCCTTCCATCTCGATGCGACACCAAGGCTCTTCGCTGTAGTAACGCAGCACCAGCGCCAATGCCGTTAGCACATAGGTTTCGGCGCTGTACGCGGTATTACCACTGGATTCAAACAACCTCCTGACGCAAGGATGGCGAAAGTCTTCACGCCAAGCGCGCGTACGAGGTAATGAGTCATCTGGCAATGACACGGGTGGGAAATGCAGCGGTAGCGTTTGACATACTGTGCGCCAGCTTTCGTGTGTGGCGGAATCTACCGTTTTGCTCGCCAGATAGTCATTCCAGCGATGCAGTCCGCTGTTGCTGGTGCCATTGACAGTGCTGACGGCGTCCAGCGTGCTGAGGATTAAATACCAAGAGTGCATATCGACGCACAAGTGATGGGCACAGAGTACCAGCGTGCTAGACGCAGGCTGCGGGGCGTGTAACAGGGCTGCCGTAAAGACTCGACCATTTGTCACGTCAAGCATGCTATTGCACTGAGCGATCACCTCTGCCAACGTCCACTGCGCCGTCGAATATTCCGTGAGCACCTCGTTGGGATAACACACATTAGGGTCGCATACTAGCAACCGCCCCTCAGCGTCCAGCGCACTGTGCAAAGCTGGCTGCTGCTGGATTAACGTATGCAGCCTGTTGTGTAACTGCTCGAGCGGGCAGCCCGGCAACACTTTCAGCACAATGACATGGTTATAAACATTGGGCACTGGCAACGCCAACTGCGTAAACCAACGCAATGCGGGTAGATCGATACGGGTGTTATGAGCATACTGCGCGAGCTGTGACACCGTTGTATGACTAGCGAGAAACTCACAGATGGCGTTCACTGTTCCACACTCCATCACCTGCACCGCTGACATCGTCCAGCCGTGGTGCCTGAGCTGCGCTGCAATCTGGATACTCTTGATGGAGTCCAACCCCAAGACATAAAGATTTTCGTTATCATCAAACTCAGTTTGCTCCAGCGCCCCTTCCACACATACCCGAACTGAATGCCTTATCGCCGCATCTCCCAGCCGCTCGCTACCCGATGCAGGCGCGGTGTTTCGGACCGTTGCGACCATCTGACGCACGTCCACCTTGCCATTGTGCGACAGCGGCAGTTGGGCGATAGCACAGCACTGCTTGGGTTGCATGTAGGTGGGTAATTGCTGACGCAGATGTTGCATTACGGTAGCTACATCAACAGATGACGGTGTCACGCAGGCTAGCAACCCGCTGTGCTGCCCCTGCACATCATCAATCACCGCCACCGCCGCACTTTCTACCTGAGGTGCGCTCAACAACGCTTGTTCGATTTCGCACAGCTCAATACGATAGCCATTAATTTTGACCTGATCGTCTTTACGTCCCTGATAAACCAGCGTATTAGGAGCGATGGCGTAGCCAATATCACCGCTGCGATAGCCAATCATCACCCCATTGGTATCTTTAAAGTAGGCGGCGGCCGTTTGTTGCGGCGCATCGATATAGCCCTGCGTCACTGACGCACCATAAATCACCAATTCACCAGTTTCGCCTTCCGGTACCGGACAGCCCCAAGGGGAGCAAATTGCTACCTGGCAACCGTCGATTGCCATACCGATGGGCAATGAAGGCAGCGTTTCTTGCCCGGTGTAGCGATAGATCATGCAACCAACGGTGGCCTCTGTCGGCCCATATTCGTTATAGATCACGGCCTGAGGAAAGAGAGCAGCCGCCTTACGCGCCAGATCCCGCTTGAAATCCTCCCCGCCAACCACCAAGGTACGAATCTGCTCACTGCTTATGCCAGCCGCACACAACAACCGCAGGTGTGCAGGCGTCAGTTTGATCACTGTGTTGGGCTGATCAACCACGGCCATGCGCAGCAATGTTTCGCTCTCGGCGTGCCGACAAACGCTGATGCTCGCGCCCACACATAAGGGGGCGAACAGCGTAGTGATGGTCAAATCGAAGGACAGCGAAGAGTAGAGCGCAGCCCTGTCCTGCACTGTAAAGTAACGTTCGGCGGCGAAATGGAGATAGTTAGCCAGATTGCCATGAGAGACTTGCACGCCCTTAGGCTCGCCGGTCGATCCGGAGGTAAACAGCACATATGCCAGATCCTGCGGTTCAATAGCTGGCCAAGGTTCTCTAGCAAGCGCCGAAGTCGCTAAGGCCTGGAGCAAGCTGGACGCGGGAAACGCCAGCGCCTGCGTCAATTCATGCATCGCCGGATCGTAAAGGATATGCGCTACCTGCGCTTTACGACACATGGCGTAAAGGCGGGTCGTTGGCAACGCGGGATTTAGCGGCAGAAATGCCGCGCCGCAGCGCAAAATACCATAAATAACCATCACCGTTTGAGCGCTATGCTCAGCGATAATCCCCACCACTTGACCGCGTCCGATCCCCTGTTGGCGCAGATAACGCGCAACCCGCTCAACAGCGTCATCCAACTGCCGATAAGTCAAAGACTGTTCATTATCAATTAGTGCTGTGCGATCACCATGCTCCACAACTTGCGCTGCAAATCGGGAAGTAAATGAGGGTTTGAGTGAGCCACATGCCAATGCGACATGCGGCGCAGGATAGACTTCGAGATCGCCTAGACGAGCGTCAGGTTGCCGATCCAATGCAGTGACTAAATCCAACAGCCCATTTTTCATCGCTGTCAGTTGGTGCGGAGTGAAAGCGCTACGCAGCGCCTCCAGACTCAACCTAAGGCTTTCTTTATGATTATTAACAGTTTGCAAAACAATCTGTAGCTTATAGGACTGCTCGCCGCTGTAGTAACTCTCCACGCGTTGCGCGGCACCTGCAATGTGGCGTTCATAGGTAAAGTTATAATAATTAACGCAATAATCGAACGCCCGCAACTTCCCTCCCCCCTGTTCCGCCAAATCCTGATTGAATAAGGTAATGGGATATTTGCTGTGTTTAAAACCGCGTTTCAGTTCGCGCTGGAAAAAGGCCACCAGTTCACAGAATCGTTCCGTGCGCACCAGTCGATAGGCCAGCGGCAATTGATTAGTAAACATGCCAAAGCAACGCCGCGCCTCGCGAGTATGCCGATTGGCTAACGGCACGCCTATTACGCCTTTTTCCTCCCCCCATACTCTGGCGCGATAGAGAGCGAAGAGTGCAATAAACAGCGTATTAAGCGTACAGCCATAACGATTACACAACCTGTAGAGACGGTTAATTATGGCTGGCTCAAGCCAAGTGGAACAACTGATGCCCTCAGTAGTAACGATGGGGGAACTGTCTGGAAAGCAGTCGCGGTATTCGTCGATATAGTCACGCCACCAGCCACGATCAACGGCAAAGCGCGTTGACGCCTGATAAGATTGCTGCTGCGCCAGAAATGCGCTATAGGCTGGTGACGCATCATCTGGTACGTCCTGCTGTTCGTATGCTCGCTTGACATGGCTTGACAACAACGCCATTGACCAACCATCAGCAATGCCGTGATGGGCTTTAAATAAATAACCGCTGTATTGTTCACCGCACGTAAAGGTGACAAACTCGAACAAATCGTGCGCCAGCAGGGTAAAGGGCTGCCGGAACCACTCATCAACAAATGTTTCGATCGCCGCTGGGCGTAGGTTCTCCTTGTCATAATCTGGGGAAAAAGTCAAATGGCGGATATCGCGCCAGTGATAAGGCTGCACTTGGCTGACCACTTCACTCTCCTCTCCCATCACAAACCACATACGCAACGCATCAAATTGCCGAATGGCGGACTGGATGGCCGCGTGTAGTCGGGGCAGATCGACAATTCCCTCAATGGTGACCACACCACCAATGATGTTTACGGCACTGTAAGGATACAGTTGATCAATGATGTGGCACTGTTCCTGTGGCCACGACAACGGATTGCCCGACATCATGGTGCCACCTCCATATCCAAGTGTTGGGAGCGCACCGCCTCCTGATTCCATCGCAGCAGACGAGGTGAAAGACGCAGCAGACGCCACGCCAACAACGCAGCCACAAAAGTGCCGCTCATCGCCCCAAAATAGACGCCGGTAATACGCATCTCTAACACAATCGCCAGCAGGTATACGACAGGGACAGATATAAACACGTGACGCATCAGCGTCAACAACACCGAATACCAAGGCTTACCAATGGCCTGATAATATTCACTTGCTAACAGGCTGATAGCGACAAAGGGTAGTGCCAGTGCCATGATACGGGTTTGCAGTACCGCATAGTCACTCACGGCAACAACACGAGTAAACAGGGGATACATCCAGGGTGCCAGTACAATATGCGTAACGGCTAACACCAGCACAATAGAGAAGGCCAGCGCGACGGCGGCCCAATAGGCATTCAGCGTGCGGGTGACATTTCCGTGTCCCCAGTTTTGCCCCACCACAGTCAGCAACGCGGTCGCGATAGCCAGCATCGGCGTGATGATGAAATAGTCGATGCGACCAGTGAGCGTAAACGCTGCCATCGCGTTTACGTCCAGCCTGACGATAAAAAAATTATAAATCACTATGCCGACCGCAATGATCAGTTGCATCAGCATCTGCGCCATGCCGACGGAGAGAAACTCTCGGTAGATTTTCCAGGAGAATGGGCGTAACGCGATGCGTATACTCAACCCGATATGTAATCCCATCAATGTGTAGATGAAATAGGCGACCACACTCAGTTGCGCCAGAAACGACGCCAATGCCACCCCTTTCACACCAAAATCGAATACAAAGATCATGATTGGATCGAGCATAATATTTACCAACGCCCCCAACAATGAGGCCTTCATGATGACCATGATCTTACCCGCGCCCTGAAACAACCCCATCATGACGCCAATCAACATGATGCTGAACACGGTCAGCAGCGAATAATAATAGAACTCCGTTGCGTAGCCGATGATGCTCTTCGTGGCCCCCAGTGAGCGCAATAGCGGCTGGGCATAAACATAGCCAAGTACGGTGATCACGATCGCAAAGAATAGCGCGATGATGATACCGACCGACAAAATCCGCTGTGCACGATCCAACCGCTGCATGCCGATGGCGCGGGACAGCAAAGATCCCATACCGATTTGAATGCCGTTGGCGATGGCAAATAACCCCATTCCAACGGGGAAAACCAGCCCCACACCGGCAATGATGCCGCTGTTGGTGACATCAATGTGGCTCAGCCAAAAAATATCGGCGATGGCATAGGTCACCTGCGTTAACATACCGACAAACATCGGCAACGCCATGCGCAGGAGTAATTTATACAGCGAGCCGTCAAACATACCCGCCACCGTGAACAGCTCATCGTTCAGCGTGCCGTTGTCTGGCTCAAGCTTATTCACCGTCATACCTGCTCCTTATTCATTAAATGCGCCGCACCTTTATTGGCGCTGTCACCGATATCCGCCTCTAGTACCCTTCCGGTACCGTGAATCCGCCACTGATGCTTTCGCAGAACTCAGCAAAGTTAATCGTCACATCATCGTGAAAATGCCCGGAAATGATCTGTATGCCGCACGGAAGCTCATCCATCGTTTTCGCCAATGGGTAAACGGTGGCAGGCAAACCAAAAACCGTTGCTAACATGTTCCAGAACAAATGTTCGTTGTAATCTTGCGGTTCGCCATTGACGATAAGCTTGCGCTTACGCACCGGCTGCTGCATGTGCGCAAACGCCAGCACCGGGCTGACGGGTGTCAACAACACGTCATAACGCGCGAAAAGGTTTTCTATCACCCGGCTGTATTCGTGGCGGAGTTTGTCTGTGTTCCGCTGTTCGCCACTGTCTTTCAGCATGCCCTGGTAATAGCTCGTTATCCCCTCAGGCACATCCGCCAGCTTGCCCACAAGCCTGAAGCCCAGCGCAGCCAGCCCGGCTGTAAGACGCTGGCGTCCATTGAGCGCCGTACTTACCAGTCGACCACTGAGTTTGACTGCTATATCAAACAGTGCGTCGGGATCGATATCGGCGGGCATAGCATCATCAACCTCCACGCCAGGCTGTGCGCGTAACTTGTCGATAAACGATTGAAAACGCTGTGCGATCTGTTGATCTATCTCATGGTGGGGCGCACTAAACCACGTGCACACGCGGTAGTTTGCTTTGGCCTGATAACGGCTAAAATCGGGAATACGCGGCGGTTCCACCCAGAATGTGCTCAATGCGCGCATCATCAGACGCAGATCCGCCGCGCTGCGCGCCATGGGGCCCGCCGTCGAGAGATCCGGCTCATCAGTCGCTTGCGGACCACCACCGGGCACATGTCCTCTGACCGACATCAACCCCAAGCTACAACGATGGGCATAGACACCTGTGTAGTGTGCGGGAATGCGCAGTGAGCCAAACAAATCGCTGCCAAATTCCACGGGGGTGAAATCCGCCGCCACCGCCACCGCCGCTCCCCCGGACGATCCGCCGGGTGAACGTTGCCTATCCCACAGGTTATGGGTGGTGCCATACAGATCGTTATAGGTTTGCCAATCGGCAGTCATCATCGGCACATTGGTTTTTCCCATCAGGATCGCCCCGGCAGCGCGTAAGCGTGCGATGGAAGGAGCATCCTGCGTCGCCCGGTTATCTTTCAGATAATTGGCACCGGACGTGGTTAACCACCCTTGCACGTCAAACGACTCCTTAACAGTACAAGGTAATCCGTGCAACACGCCCCTTGCGCGCCCCTCCAGTCGCTCACGATCGGCGCGCGCGGCGGCCTCCAACGCCAACGCATAGTGCTGCTGCACCACCGCATTCAACGACTTGTTAAACTGCGCCATACGTGAAAAATAGTGATTCACCAACGCCACTGAGGTGGTTTCTCCGGACGCCAACTGTGCCAACAGTGTCCCTGCGCTACGATAGCTCTGCTCACTCATCGCCCTTTTCTCCCTGTTGGGCACGTTTTCGCCGCAACGCCAGATTCTCGCGCGCAGCGCTGACCTGCGAAACCTCAGCCTGCGCTAATACGATATCGTGGGCGGCGGGTAGATTGTGCAGTTGCTCATCAAGGTAACGCGCCACATCCGCGATGGTTGGCAGACGGAACAGATCGACAATGGGAATCTCCTGCCCGATAATCGCCTCAAGAGCCTGCTGAATACGCACCAATTCTATAGAACTGCCCCCCAGCGAGAAGAAATCGTCTTCGACCGACACGTGGCTCACGCCGAGTACCTCTTGCCAGAGCGCCACCAGCCGCTGTTGTAACGCACTGTCCACCTGGATTGGACCCACGCCGTCACGCTGGTGGGCAATTTGTTCGCCCTGCAGCTGTAATTTTTGCCGATCTAGCTTGCCGTTAGCGGTTAACGGAAAATCGGTCGCTAACATCAGATCGCTCGGCACCATATAGTCAGGCAGTTGCTGACGCAGGCCGCGCAGCATGGCATCTTTGTAGCTCTGCATGTCCAGCGACGCAGCGGTTTCCTTCGGTTTCTCATAGGTGGAGAAATCGCGCAGCAATGCTGCAGCACTTGCCGCCTCTTGCCCTATCGCGCCCCCCACGGTGCAATGGACATAGCGATGATGTGGCGACAATTGAAAATGCGATGCCACAGCGGAAAAGTCTGCCATCCCAAGTTGGCACAGCCCCAATCCGTAGCGCGGCGCATCTTCTTCCAGTAAATGGCAGAGAGTACCTGCTTCCATCACCGAGAAGTGCCAAGCTGCCTCTTGCCCATAGAATGGCGAGATCACCGCCATATCAGCCACCATAAACAGCGTGAATGCCGCCCGATCGGCAATAGACTGATTAGGTCCGGCATGAAAACCACTGTTCAGCTCGACTTCTGGTGCTACCGGCATAAGACAGCTCTGTCGCGGGTCGAAGTAGTAAATACCGGATACTCCCTCTTCGATCTTGTCTGGA
This sequence comes from Klebsiella pneumoniae, assembly GCF_000742135.1. Classification (GTDB taxonomy): domain Bacteria; phylum Pseudomonadota; class Gammaproteobacteria; order Enterobacterales; family Enterobacteriaceae; genus Klebsiella; species Klebsiella pneumoniae. The sequence continues at coordinate 3,104,789 of NZ_KN046818.1, forward strand.
TGCAGGTACACGTATGTTTGCACCGGGTATAGCCCCCCGGCAGACGCATAGGCATACTTGGCAAAAGGTAGACCGGGCAGACGCATCTGCCCCAAGCCCGACAGCAATTGCCCCAACTGTGCCAGCGTGGTTTTTTGCGCGCTGAAATGACGATAGCTGCGGCGTTTGATGTAACGTGTGCTATCCGCCGGTACCGTCAGTGCAATGCCCAGACCATCCAGCGCGCGAATATGTGGCTCCTTGAGTTTGAACGCTAGACGCTGTGCCGGATTCACAATAATACCCTGCGCCAGTGCCGCCGCCTCCGCTTCCTTAGCTTGCAATGCCTGCGCCTGCTGGCGATCGTGCAGTTTGGCAAAAGCGACCAACCGACGATGTTGAGAATTACCCACTGCCACCACCACTGACTGCTCCACATCGGGATGTCGCGCAATGCAGCGCTCGATTTCCCCCAGTTCGATACGGTAACCATTCACCTTCACTTGGGTATCGTTGCGCCCCAAAAAGGCGACTTGCCCGTCAGCAAAGTAGCGCCCGCGATCCCCAGTGCGGTAAATT
>NZ_KN046818.1:3105446-4536840 GCF_000742135.1 Klebsiella pneumoniae
CGATACGTTGGTGAAACGTGTTGATAAAACAGAATTTGCCTGGCGGCACTAGCGCGGTGGTCCCACCTGACCCCATGCCGAACTCAGAAGTGAAACGCCGTAGCGCCGATGGTAGTGTGGGGTCTCCCCATGTGAGAGTAGGGAACTGCCAGGCATCAAATTTAGCGTGCTGATATGGCTCAGTTGGTAGAGCGCACCCTTGGTAAGGGTGAGGTCCCCAGTTCGACTCTGGGTATCAGCACCACTTTTTAGGTTAAAGTTCGGCACGTTGTAAAGAATTTGCCTGGCGACAATAGCGCGGCGGTCCCACCTGACCCCATGCCGAACTCAGAAGTGAAACGTCGTAGCGCCGATGGTAGTGTGGGGTCTCCCCATGTGAGAGTAGGGAATCGCCAGGCATCAAATAAAGCAAAAGGCCCAGTCGAAAGACTGGGCCTTTTGCTTTTGTGTTATCTGTTGTTTGCCGATGAGCTTCTTTGCTGCCCAGGGAGAATCTAACTGGCATCGATATGAATGTTGCGCAGCAACGGTCCGGAGAGAGGGAAAGGACGTTCGCCATCATTGCTCACCATCAGAGTAAAGGCCCGCTCTTCGACCGGGCCTTTGGTGTTTGTTGGTTCTGAACCCTGAATCTGAAAAGTTTGCCGATAGCGATGGACGGCTCATTGCCAGCGGTCTCTGGCAACAACAACGGCTAAGAAAGCTGGCGAACTATCGTCAGGAAGAGCCTGAATGATCGCTTACTTTGGGGAATGGAGTGGAGCAGATACAGGGGATATACCTGTATCTGCGGTTGGGGAAGCGATCTAGCGGGTCAGAGCAACGATCCCTAACGTGAGGCCGGCTACCGCGGCCGCACCCCCGGCGATTGCGCCTGCGGTTTCCCAGTTGTCTTCTGTTGTGCCTTTCATACAGGTATTGGTATGGACTAAGCGGCCTTGCGAGTCATAAACCGGTACGCAGGAAGAGTTATGGGCACAGCCTGCCAGCAGAGAGGCCAGCAGCGCCACGATTAAATACTTTTTCATGATATTACCTCTGGATAATCCGCTGGGTTGTACTGAAAGCCAGTGCAGAACGGAATGGCTTATTTTATCACCGCGAATTGTCCGGGCCGGAGGCCGAAATCATCTCAATATATGAGCCGCGTAAATATCGTGAAGATAAGCCCGGGAATATGCAGAAAAGATGGAGAGAAAGATTGTGATTCAGCGATGCTGCGTGCGATGGCGGTTGCCAGACTGTGGCGCGTTTAGCTGGCTGCCAATATTGCATGCGAAAAAAAGCGCCCGCAAGGGGCGCCTTCAAGACATAGCCGAGTTATTCAGCGTGCCGGGTAAAGCGTCGTCTAACGACCACGAAGAACACCGGAACAAAGAAGATCGCCAGCAGCGTCGCGGTCAGCATCCCGCCCATCACGCCGGTGCCAACCGCATTCTGCGCCCCGCTGCCGGCACCATGGCTAATCACCAGCGGCATGACCCCGAGAATAAAGGCCAGAGAGGTCATCAGAATAGGCCGCAGGCGCATCCGCGATGCCTCCAGCGTGGCCTCAATGATCCCTTTCCCTTCTTTCTCCATCAGATCCTTGGCGAACTCGACGATCAGGATCGCATTCTTGGCCGACAAACCGATCGTGGTCAAGAGTCCGACCTGGAAGTAAACGTCATTATTCAGCCCACGCAGCGTGGCGGCTAACAGCGCGCCAATGACCCCCAGCGGAACCACTAACATGACTGAGAAGGGGATCGACCAGCTCTCATACAGCGCCGCCAGACACAGGAAGACGACGATCAGCGAGATGGCATAGAGCGCAGGCGCCTGGTTGCCGGAGAGCCGTTCCTGGTAAGACATCCCGGTCCAGTCATAACCGATGCCGCTCGGCAGTTTACTGGCCAGCGTTTCCATCAGCGCCATGGCTTCCCCGGTACTTTTGCCTGGCGAAGCTTCACCGAGGATCTCCATAGATGGCAACCCATTGTAGCGCTCCAGGCGCGGCGAGCCATATATCCAGCGTGAAGTGACAAAGGCGGAGAACGGCACCATTTCGCCGTTGGCGCTACGAACATACATGTTGTTAATGTCGCTCGGCAGCATACGGAAGTGGGCATCAGCCTGAACGTACACTTTTTTCACGCGGCCGCGGTCAATAAAGTCATTGACGTAGTATCCGCCCAGCGCGGCTGATATCGTTTCATTGATATCGGAGAGCGATACGCCCAGCGCCTGCGCTTTTTCCTGATCGACATCCAGTTTGAACTGAGGGGTATCTTCCAGCCCATTAGGGCGTACCCGAACCAGCTGATCCGGATGCTGTTTCACCATGCCAAGCAGTTGATTGCGCGCCTGGGTCAGAGCGGTATGACCGAGTCCGCCCTGGTCGATCAGTTCAAAGTCGAAGCCGGTGGCGGTACCCAGCTCAATAATGGCTGGCATGTTGAACGGGAAAACCATGGCGTCTTTGATCTGGCTAAAGGCTACGGTGGCCCGCTTGATGATGGACTCCACGTTGTTTTCATCACCGCTACGCGCTTCCCAGGGTTTCAGGCTGACAAACGCCATGCCGGAGTTTTGCCCCTGGCCGCTGAAGCTGAAGCCGTTAACGGTAAAGACGCTTTCAACATTGGCCTTCTCGTTATGCAGATAGTAGTCGGTTACGGTATCCAGCACCTTCTGCGTGCGCTCCTGGGTCGCGCCGGAAGGCAGCTGGATCATGGTCAGGAAGACGCCTTGATCCTCGTCGGGCAGAAAGGACGTGGGCAAACGCATGAACAACACGGCCATCCCCACGACTATCACCAGGTAGATCACCAGATAACGGCCTGTTCCACGCAGAATGCCGCTAACGCTGTTGGTATAGTGATTGACGCTCTGGTCAAAGCGGGCGTTAAACCAGCCGAAAAATCCTTTTTTCTCATGGTGTTCGGCTGAGGCTGGCTTCAACAACGTGGCGCAGAGCGCCGGCGTCAGTACCAGCGCAACCAGCACGGAGAGCGCCATGGCGGAGACGATGGTGATTGAAAACTGACGATAAATCGCGCCGGTTGAGCCGCCGAAAAAGGCCATCGGGACAAATACTGCGGAGAGCACCATGGCGATACCCACCAGCGCTCCCTGGATCTGCGACATAGATTTTTCCGTCGCTTCTTTTGGCGAGAGCTTCTCCTCAACCATCACACGTTCGACGTTTTCCACTACTACGATAGCGTCATCGACCAGCAGACCTATCGCCAACACCATGCCAAACATTGTCAGCGTGTTGATGGAGTAGCCAAACATCGACAATACCGCGAAGGTTCCCAACAGCACCACGGGTACGGCAATGGTTGGAATGAGCGTTGCGCGCATGTTCTGCAGGAACAGATACATGACAAGAAAGACGAGAATAATTGCTTCAAAAAGCGTTTTGACCACTTCGTGAATGGAGATTTTGACGAAAGGGGTCGTATCATACGGATAGACCACCTTCATCCCCTGAGGGAAGTAGGGCTGCAGCTCGGCCAGCTTCGCTTTAATCGCGGTGGCGGTATCCAGGGCGTTGGCGCCGGTCGCAAGCTTAATACCCAGACCAGAGGCAGGTTTACCGTTAATTCTGGCGACAACGTTATAGTTCTCTCCCCCCAGCTCAATGCGGGCGACGTCTTTCAGATGGACGACAGAGCCATCGGCGTTGACCCGCAGCGTGACCTTGCCAAACTCCTGCGGATCTTTGAGCCGCGTCTGAGCGATGATTGACGCGTTCAACTGCTGGCCTTTCAGCGCTGGCGTACCGCCGAGCTGACCCGCGGCGATCTGATCGTTCTGGACCTGCAGCGCATTGATGACGTCCACCGGCGTCAGGTTGTATTTATTCAGCAGGTTGCCATCCAGCCAGACGCGCATAGCGTACTGCGCGCCGAACAGCTGCACATCGCCCACGCCGTTGAGGCGGCTAATAGGATCTTTGACATTGGAGGCAACATAGTCAGAAATATCGTCCTGGGTGGTGGTCGGGTTATCAGAGATAAAGCCGGCGACCAACAGGAAGCTGCTACTGGATTTCTCGACGCTAATCCCTTGCTGCTGTACTTCCTGGGGCAGCAGCGGCGTGGCCAGCTGCAGTTTGTTTTGCACCTGTACCTGGGCAATATCGGGATCGGTACCCGATTTAAAGGTGAGCGTAATGGTTACCGAACCGGCAGAGTCGCTGGTCGACGACATATACATCAGATTGTCGATGCCGTTCATATTCTGCTCGATAACCTGAGTGACCGTATCCTGTACGGTCTGGGCATCTGCACCGGGGTAGGTGGCGGAGATCGCTACCGCAGGAGGGGCGATTGTCGGGTACTGAGCTATCGGCAGCTGCAGGATGGCCAGGCCGCCGGCAATCATCATAATGATGGCCAGCACCCAGGCGAAGACCGGTCGATGAATAAAAAACTTAGACATGGCAGGGTATCCTTATTGCACGGCCGGCGCCGCACGCTCCACTTCCGCTTTGACAGTGACGCCTGGACGGACTTTCTGTAAGCCGCTGACAATCACTTTATCGCCCGGCTTCAGCCCGCTGGTGATGAGCCATTTATCGCCAACGGCCTGAGTCGCGACCACTTCCCGGGTTTCAACCTGGTTTTTGTCATTCACCAACATCACGGAGGCATCGCCCCGTGGCGTGCGGGTCACCCCTTGCTGCGGTACCAGGATAGCCTGCGGATCGACGCCTTCGTCTATGCGAGCGCGGACGAACATCCCTGGCAGCAGGACATGCTGCGGGTTAGGGAAGATAGCGCGCAGAGTAATTGAGCCCGTACTTTCATCAACAGTGACGTCAGAAAACTGCAGTGAACCTTTGAGCGGATAGGCCTGGCCGTTCTCCATGACCAGCTCAACGCTTTTGGTATCACCGCCGCGCTGCAGGCTTTCCTGCTTAAGGCGCATGAAGTCATTACTGGACTCCGTCACGTCAACATAGATGGGATCGAGCTGCTGGACGGTAGCCAGGGCATCCGACTGGCCGTTGGTGACCAGCGCCCCTTCGGTGACGCTCGATTTACCGATGCGCCCGCTAATGGGGGAGGTTACTTTGGTGTAGGCCAGGTTGATACGGGCCGTTTCTACGGCAGCTTTGGTGGCGATGACATCGGCATCGGCCTGGCGGGCGGCGGCCACTGCCTGATCGTATTCCTGCTGGCTGATATATTTAGTACCCAGCAGTGGAACGTAGCGTTTCACCGTCAAATGGGCGATAGCGGCCGCGGCTTCGGCTTTGGCCTCATCGCCTTTGGCGCTGTTCCACGCCGCCTGGTAGGTCGCCGGATCGATCTGATAGAGCGACTGGCCTGCTTCGACATCACTTCCTTCAACAAAGTTACGCTTCAGGATGATACCGCTCACCTGGGGGCGGACTTCCGCTACGCGAAAAGCAGAGGTTCGGCCCGGCAGTTCGGTGGTGACTGATAGCGGCGCGCTGTTCACGACATGGACCGTCACCTGCGGCGCCTGCGCATGGGGTTGCTGGTTGTCAGAATTATCGCAACCGGTTAGCAATAAGGCCGAGATAATTAAACCGGATAAAAGTGTCACTCTGGCGTGAGTCGTCATGGCGGTTCCTTATAGATTACGTACCCAATCAGGCGGCGAATCTGTGAAAGAAAGAGGGAATCAAAAAGCAGTTTGCCATCCTACAAATAAACGCCGTTGGATGTAAGAGATACTTATTTTTAAGCAATCAGCAAGGCACGCAAAAACAAAAAAATGGTCACTGTAGTATTGCGATTTATCGCAATTGTAAAAGTTGATAAATAGACATTATTTCAGTGAATGTATTTTTCGGTGATATTCACTTGAATAATTAATTCTCTTTTCTCATCAGGATTAACTTGTCTGCATTTTTGCTAAATAATACTTCATGGCAAATGCTAGATTAATTCTAATTAAGAATATCCTATATTATCTGCTTATCGGGAAGTGGGGCCTTGTATGGCAAGAAAAACAAAAGAAGAGGCGCAGCGCACGCGGCAGCTCCTGATTGAGTCCGCAATCCAGCAGTTCGCCCTGCGCGGAGTAACCAACACCACCCTGACGGATATCGCCGATGCGGCGGGAGTGACTCGCGGCGCGGTGTACTGGCATTTTGCCAGTAAGACGGAGCTGTTTAATGAAATGTGGCAGCAGCAGCCGCCGCTTAGAGATTTGATTCAGCCCAGTCAGGCCATAGAGTACGAACATGAGCCGCTAAATGCTTTACGCGAGCGGTTTATTGCAGGCCTGCGCTATATTGCTGCGAATCCTCGACAGCGCGCTCTGATGCAAATTCTTTATCAGCGCTGTGAGTTTTCCAGTGATATGCTTTCGGAATACGAAATTCGCCAACGTATTGGTTTTAATTATTCACTCATTGGCGGCATCCTGCAGTGCTGCGTGCGTAACAATATATTGCCAGCCGAAACAAACATTGAGATGATATTAATTGTTTTACACAGTGCTTTTTCCGGGCTGATTAAAAACTGGCTGCTCGATCCGCAACGCTTCGATCTTTATCAGCAGGCGCCTGCGCTGGTGGATAATATAATGGCGGTGGTCTGTGCTGCGCGTTTATCGGGAGGGTCTGCGCTACGGCTGGTGAATCAGTAATGAGTTCTGTTGGTGCAGATAATAAAAAGGCGCTTCCCCATGCCGAAGAGCGCCTTTTATATCAAGCAAGCAACTGACTAGTATCAGTTCATGCCGTACTGTCATATTAGCTGTTTTCATGCTTTTAGATGATTTTAATATTCATATAATAATCAATGTGTTGTATAAATTCATGCCTGTATATTGTTCCAGTGTTTTTCTTTGTTTATGCTATTATGCAAGCAATTCTGTATAAACATTTGTATAAACACTTTGGGCTGGGTGGTCTATGGCTGGCGAACTTAACAAACTGAGCGACAGGAAGTTAAAGGGATTACATGGTATCCCGGCCAGTAAGATTGAGTTCTATGCTGATGGTGCCGGGCTGAGCGCCAAGGTAACTAAAGCTGGTGGTATTAGCTGGGTGTTTACTTACCGACTCGACGGGCAGAAGCTGCATCGTCTTACTCTGGGACGATACCCGGATATGAGCCTCAAAGAGGCCCGTTCTTCGCGTGATAAATGCCGCCAATGGCTGGCCTCAGGTAAAGATCCAAAGCACCAGTTGGCGCTGACCACTCAGGAAACGCTTAAACCGGTCACTGTTAAGGAAGCTATAGAATACTGGATACGCGAATATGCAGAAGAGAACCGCGCGAATGTTGAACGGCACAAAGCGGAGCTGCGAAAACACATTTATCCTTATATAGGGAAAATGGCGCTCGCTGACTGTGAAACACGATACTGGCTTGACTGCTTTGACAGGATGAAAAAGAAAACTCCAGTCGCCGCAGGTTATGTGTTCCAGATGTGCAAACAAGCCCTGAAATTCTGCCGGGTTCGTCGCTATGCTGTGAGTACCGCGCTTGAAGATTTAACAATTCCAGATGTCGGTAAAAAACAGGCAAAAAAAGACCGGGTATTAAACGATAAAGAGGCTGGCGATTTATGGGCTGCCATTTCCTCTGGCACTTGCTTCATGCCTTACTACACCAGGCTACTGACAATCTTAATGGTGTTTGGGTGCCGAACGCAGGAGGCCAGGCTATCAGAGTGGAGTGAATGGGATATGGATGCCTGGGTCTGGACAGTTCCCAAAGAGCACAGCAAGGGCGGCGAGAAGATTGTAAGACCTGTGCCGGATGCCATGCGCAAATTCATTGAAATACTGCATGATGAAACGAAACGATCCGGCCTTTTGCTTGGGTCGGTTAAAGGCAGTGAAGCGGTAAGTCAGTGGGGCCGCGGTGTTTATAAAAAGCTGGGGCATTCTGAACCATGGACACTGCACGATCTAAGACGAACTTTAGCAACGCATATGAATAATATGGGTATAGCACCACACGTTGTCGAACAGTTGTTGGGGCACTCAATGCCGGGAGTTATGGCGATTTATAACCGTAGTCTGTACTTGCCTGAGAAACTGGATGCGTTGAATAAATGGTATGACAGACTTGATATTTTATCAGGTGGATTCACTAACATTGTTTTGTTGAATAGGGCTGAATAATGACTAGTTTTCTAAAATTGGGTATTTTCGAGCGAGAAGCCAAAGCCCCGGAACTCAATATTAAACAACTTGCACTACTTATGTGTGGGGTAGATCCGACAGTTAAAACTGCTGATATCCCTGAGGCGAAAGTTGAAGCTTACAATATATACTATCGACAACTGAGTAGATGGTTATCAGCATCTAAATTATTTCGAGGTGGAAACTCAACAGCCTATCCCGCAGACTATATGTTTGCTCTGGCATATCCTCTTATTGATGAAGATATTACACCACAACCCATAAAGGACAGATGCCTTGCAGCGGTGGCTATAATTGCTAATCAAAACAAAGGAAAAGAGCATCTTTATGCTATGGGAGGGGATGAGCTTTTACAGGTCGGAATTGCATTGAAAAGCAGCAAACGCGGCTTGCATCGTAAAGAAGATGAAAAGGAATATAATGATAAATTAATGGGGATGCTGGTCAAGCTTATAGCACATAAGATAGGCCATTCGTTTGGCACCTCTAAAAAACCAAGCATCTCGGCTATTTTAAACGAACTATATAAATTAGCTGATGAGGAAGGTATATCTAAAACTGGATTATCCAAATCAGCAATATATGATAAAATTCGCAAGGCATTAAATTCGATTTATTATACGGAATGAATATTATTTTGCAGTGTTAGTGGGTGTTATTTATATTTCATGTGAAAATACTAATTAATTATATTTGTTGGAGCTTTTGGCGATTCTATGATCGCCAAGGAGATTCAATTGTTATATTTGATGTTTATTACAGTTACATTCAACAGCATTCAACAGCATTCAACAGCATTCAACGACACGTAACGACACGTAATGACACGTAACGGCACCCGACAGCACCTAACAATACCTAGCTCCATCCACGGTCTCTACTAGGTCATTACTTGCTAACTTTTTCCATCTTTGTTCATGGTTATTCATCACTGTTCATCAGCGTTCATCATTGTTCATCTTTGTTATGAACAATCCAAGGCGAATCAAATCGTTAAAGAACGGTGATCTTCGGCGAGTTATTGAAATTCATGATTTTTTCTCTCGCGACAGCCGTTGAAATTACTGTGGAAATTGTTTTCAACAGGGGAGCGTTATCTTGATGGAATTTCTATCTTTCAATGGAATTGCGTGTTCTTTTAAAGGATTCCAGAATCAATGGAAATGCTGGTCGTTTATCCACTAATCTCTTCGCATAACATTGAAACAGTGGAGGCAGCATGCAAAATATAACCTTTACCCCGCCAAATCCTGAACAACGCCGCACCCTTTTAGAAGAGTACGGCTTTAAGTTTGATCGCCGAATCCGTGAAGATGAATGCAGCGAGATCACCAGTCTTTCCCGTTCCAGCCGCTGGAAGATGGAACAGCAGGGGCGCTTCCCTCCGCGCTGTCACTTTGGCCGCAATAGCTGTGCTTGGCTTCTTTCGGATGTGCTCTGGTGGGTTCGTAATCCGCCAGCAGTAGAGAACGTCAATAACCCATACAGCCGTAAATCTGCTTAATTAACCACAGGTAATCTGAGATGAAAAAGATTAATGCCCTCCACGGGCAGGGATTCGCTCACCCTGTAGCCAGCCAGCACGATATTTCAGCGAACCGTAAACAGGTTATTGCCGGTGACTGGTCGCCCATTAATCGCGGTGAATTTACGCTTGCCGATCTGGGGTTGCGCCACAACGGTAACGGGCTGGTGTGGCTGCGTTCCGGCGTGTCCGTGCATGAGGCAGACCATGATGCAGGGATAAGCGGCAAGGACAAGACCAAAGGAAGGGTTAACGGCCTTCCTTTTGAATTTGTCGGCCAGTGGCAGGAATACCCGACTAAACGCAGCTTTGCCGTTTCAGTATCTACGGAACTACGGCGCCAGTATTACCCGGACGATGCCGCATTCAGTAAGGCAATGCGTGAGGCTGGTTATGTTCCGGTGCGCACTCGCAAACTGACCGGAAAGGATGCTCGTTTTTGGCTGTACCGTGTAACGGGCAATGATAAGGGGGTTGTCGCAGCAGAATCCGCGCCACACAAGGCTTGCGCGCCAGTTGTCCAGACCATATCTAAGCCTCATCCGTGGTTTAAGCGTGTGGCACTCGATGGTAAATGGCAGTACGTCTACGCAGATCACATCCGCTTTCTGACTAAAAAGCGTCATCGCGTCGATGGTGTTCGGGTTCAGGGGTATACCGCTGGCGGGCTGAAAGTGGAGGCTATTGTATGACAGGCAAAACAAAGGCGGCCATGCCGGGCCGCCTGAGTCTCAACGCTTTACTGAAACATCGCCAGATTACCAGGCTTGCCGCTGGTGGTCAAACCTTGAGCCAACGAAATCCGTACGCACAAATTAACCGCGTACGTTTAACGTACGGACATCGCAATCCATTGAAGGAACTTGATTATAACGAATCGTTAGAATCGGCTGGCAACAAACACGAACAGTATTCGGGTTCGCCTGAACATCAACACTGCTTAGGTTCAGAGGTTCCGACGAATAACGTAGAGAGCTGCGAAGATAACCAACCCTCTTTAAGAGGTGAGCCTCTGCACAACGCATTAAGAGTTGCGCAAAACAACCCCTCTTTAAGAGGGGCAGTTCACAGCATTACGGAGAGTAACCCTGTTCAGCTTTCAGGTTCCGATCTGGCTTTCTTGCGCTGCTCAGATTTGAGTTTGCGCCCGCAGGCATCCAGAACCCACGCAGAGAAATTAGCACCGGCGTTATCTGCTTTCTCTCGCTCTACGCTGGCGTCAATCTCTTCAATAAGTTCGTGCGGAAATCGTATCTTTTTCTGCGCTGATTTAGCGTTTACTGCCTTAGTAGCCATTTACCCTCCTGCGTATAGTGAGGGTACACCATATCAGAAAAATAGCTTGACGTGTACCCCCACCGAAAATATAGTGGGGGTGCACCTTGAGGTTGAAGATACTCAAGATACAGCGAAGCCCGGCAGTGTTACCAGCACTAACCGGGCCTCTGACCACAACGTAACTGAGGCTTACATCATGGCTTGTATACAGCATACCCAAACTCGCCCCAAATATCAGTATCGTTTTCTTGCGCTGAGCGCCATCGGGCGCAACGTCATTCACATCACCGCTACCACTGAGCGCGAAGCCCGTGAGCAATCACCGGATGGATGCGTGATGGTATTCGCTGGTCGTCTGCCAGTTCGGGAGGGGCACCATGCGTGAGCCAATCAGCTTAGACCAGGCAGAATACAAATCAGCGCTGGCCGCTTCACTCTTCGAAACCATCCTGGAAAAAGCCTCTGCTGAATGTTCAGAAACGCTGCTGAATCTGATTTCTATTGCGTGTGATTTTAATCAGGAAATTCACCGGGCATTAATCGCTGAGCTGGGTATGGGAGAAACGAAATGAGACAGGTTCCTTTTGAAGTCCTGATGCACGCTGAAAATGCCCTTTCTGAAAGCGAAGGAGCCTATGAGGTTCTCAGCATGTGGCTAGACAGTATTCCTGAAAGCGAGGAGTTCCACGGTGAAGCGTGCAAGGTAAGCGCAATCATGTCGCTGCTGCATAAATCTATCGGCGAGCTGGTGAAAGCGCGGGAGGCTTACAGTGAAAAACGCGCCTAATGTGAAAACCCTCCCGCGCGACAAAATGGAGGAGGCCATCATCTTTGCTGGAACGGGAGCATGGAAAGCCGCTCAGGATTACCAGAAAGGGAAGGGCGAGCATGGAGACGATGTTCCGCCTGTGGTTCTGGATCACACCCAACTGGCGGAATTACCACACCTGCGCATTGTTGATAAAGGCCGTCGATTTGCCCGTGTCTGTCAGGCCGGGCTTATCGAGCAAAACCAAATCAGCATGATTGCAAATAAGTTGTGTGAGGCTGGCGTTACCAATGCTGAGTTTATCAACGAACAAGGCGAGAAAGAGGACTGGACGCCATTGATGAAACGTCTGGAAGACGAGCCCCTTATGGTGACTACGAGGGGAAGTGCTACGCCAGCGCTTAACCAGATGGGAGCCAGCCAGCGCGGGGAAGTTCTGCTTGCTCATTACAATGGCAATCTGGCGATCCATGCTGATTCCGACACGGTTCATCATTACAACGGCGTGGTGTGGGTTCCGCTTTCGGATAAAGAGCTGCAGCGAGAAATGGCGCAGATTTTTATTGATTCCGAAGTCGCCTATTCGCAGAACGCGATTAAATCCGCTGTCGATACAATGAAGCTGGGCCTCCCGGTAATGGGTAACACAGCCCGTAACCTGATTGGTTTCAGCAACGGGGTTTTTGATACCCGGTTAGGCCAATTTCGACCGCATGATAAAAAGGACTGGCTTATCGTTGCGAGCGAATTGCCATTCAGCGAACCAGCAGAAGGTGAAACTCTGGCAACCCATGCGCCTAACTTCTGGAAATGGCTCCGCCGCTCTGTGGCGGATAATGACCGAAAAGCAGACCGCGTACTGTCTGCGCTGTTTATGGTGCTGGCGAACCGGTACGACTGGCAGCTGTTTCTTGAGGTAACGGGGCCGGGCGGAAGTGGTAAAAGTGTCATGGCTGAGATCTGCACGATGCTGGCGGGCAAGGCCAATACGGTATCGGCGAGCATGGCGGCGCTGGAGAACCCAAGGGAAAGGGCGCTGGTAGTTGGCTATTCGCTGATTATCATGCCGGATATGACCCGGTACGCTGGCGACGGCGCAGGGATTAAAGCTATCACTGGCGGGGATAAGGTGGCTATCGACCCAAAACACAAAGCGCCATATTCAACCCGTATCCCGGCGGTGGTGCTGGCCGTCAATAACAATGCTATGACGTTCAGTGACCGCAGCGGCGGTATTTCAAGGCGACGGGTGATTTTCAACTTCACCGAAGTAGTGCCGGAAAACGAACGCGATCCGATGCTGGCCGAGAAGATTGAAGGAGAGCTTGCGGTAATCATCCGGCATCTGCTTGTGCGCTTTTCCAGCCAGAACGAAGCCAAACAGCTTTTGCATGAGCAGCAGAAATCAGAAGAAGCGCTGGCCATCAAACGTGAAGGGGATTCACTGGTGGACTTTTGCGGATACCTGATGGCTTCGGTGGTTTGTGATGGAATGCTGATTGGTAATGCCGAGATCGTGCCATTCAGCCCGCGCCGTTATCTGTATCACGCTTATCTGGCTTACATGCGGGCCAATGGTCTTAGCAAGCCTGTATCGTTAATGCGGTTCGGTACGGATATGCCAGGCGCAATGGCTGAATATGGCAAGGAGTACCAGAAGCGCAAAACTAAAAATGGCATAAGATCGAACGTCACCCTGCATGATGATTCAGAAGACTGGATGCCAATGTGTACCGATACAACAAAAGAATAAAGGCGGGGAAAATTAAAAGTAATGGGATAAGTGTTCACCACTGTTCACCATGTATAAAAATCATTAAATAACAATATGTTAATGGGTGAACACTTTTTTATGAAGTGTTCACCAAGTATTCACCTGTTCACCCTGTTTTATCTTTTCCTCAGTTTGAGGTGAAGGGTTGGGTGAACACTAGTGAACACCTGAAAGAATAGTATTCACCCTGTAACTATATGAATTTAATTAATAAATTATCAAAGGTGAACAGGTGAACACTTAAACGTATATTTTTTAATTTTATTGAGCAACGCAGGATCACTTCCAGCCTGGAATACCTGGGATCAATCATGGAACACGCACCGTGGAATATTAAAAGCTAATATTTTTGTAAATTATTTGTATTCATGTTTACTCATTCTTACCCCCGTCTTTTGCGGGGGTTTTCTTTATATTTTTCATGTATATCTTGAAGAGTGGCACTCAGACGTGAGCCGCCACTGGCCGTTAAGTCAAGCTGTAGCGAGTACAGCCTGCGAGAGGCAGAAAAAGATTTAACGGCCTCCCCTCCAAGCGCTGGTTTCACGTCTCTACATTAATTGATACGGAAACCACTCCATGAAGAAACTACTCGAATTACGCCAGCAGAAAGCCGCACTCAAAACACAGATGCGTTCCATGCTGGACAAAGCCGACACCGAAAAGCGCAGCCTGAACGAAGAAGAGGGCAAAAAGTTCGACGAACTCCGCGCACAGGCTGATGCGCTTGAAGTTGAAATCAACCGCCTTGAAGCCGTCGCCGAAGATCAGCGCAATCTGCCTGGTACTTCCGTTGAAGGTGATCCAGTAAGCAACGACGAGCTGCGCCACTACATCATGACCGGTGATACCCGTTCTCTCTCCACGCTGGTGCAGGCTGACGGCGGTTATACCGTTATCCCTGAGCTGGACAAAGAGATTATGCGCCAGTTGCAGGATGATAGCGTGATGCGCTCCATCGCAACGGTGAAGACCACCAAAACCAACGAATACCAGAAGCTGGTATCTGTGGGCGGCACTACCGTTAATCGTGGTACCGAAGGTGAGGCACGTACCGAAACCAGTACGCCGAAGATGGAGCGCGTTGATATCAAACTCAACCCGATCTACGCCTACCCGAAAACCACTCAGGAGATTCTCGACTTCTCCGAGGTGGATATTTTGGGCTGGCTGTCTTCTGAAATTGCCGACACCTTCACCGCGACCGAAGAAAGCGACTTTGTGAACGGCGACGGTGATAAAAAATCCAAAGGCTTCCTGTCTTACCCTCGCGCGGCCACTGCCGACAAAACCCGTCCGTTCGGTACGCTGGAGAAGATGGAAGCGGCTGACGTTTCCTCTGATGGCCTGATCGACCTGCTGTATAAGCTGAAAGCCAAATACCGCAAAAACGCCGTATGGGTGATGAACTCCAACACCGCAGCCAAACTGCAAAAGCTGAAAAACGGCAACGGGGATTACATCTGGCGCGATCGTCTGGTTGCCGGTTCTCCCGATACCCTGCTGGGCCGTCCGGTTCAGTACCTTGAAACCATGCCTGATGCTGATGCCGGAGAAGCGTTCCTCGCGGTTGGCGACTTCAAGCGCGGTTACTTCATCGTGGATCACACTACTGGTGTGCGTACCCGCCCTGACAACATCACCGAGCCGGGCTTCTATAAGGTTCACACCGATAAATATCTGGGCGGCGGCGTGGTGGACTCCAACGCGATCAAGATTCTGGAGCTTGCTGGTTCCTGATTCGACGTGTGAGGGGCTTCGGCCCCTTTCTGCCCTCTGTGGAGTCCAATAATGAAAACAATAGATTTTGAAATCCGCACCTCTGAACTGACCGCTACTGATAAGAAGCTGGTGGGCTATGCCGTGCGCTGGAACAGTCTGTCAGAAATCATCTGGGATGAATTCAGGGAACAGTTCGCGCCGGGAGCGTTTAAAGACAGCCTGGCATCCGGTAGCGATGTGCGGGCGTTGTATGAGCATAACTATACCCAACTGCTGGGACGTACCAAATCTGGCACGCTGGTGCTGTCAGAAGATGATACCGGGCTGCGCTTTGAGCTGACGCCGCCGAATACTCAGCTTGGTAATGATGTGCTGGCGCTGGTGGAACGTGGCGATCTTTCAGGTATGAGCTTTGGTTTCCGTGCGCTGAAAGAGTCCTGGGATATTGCGCAATCCCCGTACCTGCGAACAGTGACCGCTGCCGAACTACGGGAAATCACCGTTACTTCCATGCCTGCTTACCCTGAATCCGGCGTGGAAATCGCGCACCGTTCGCTTTTCTCCCAACATCCTGAACTGCGCCGCGCTGGCGATAACCGTCGCCGCTGGGCTGAATTAGCGGGGCTCTGATATGTGGAATATCTGGCCGTTTGGCCGTAAGTCTGAACCCTCTGAGCAGCGCAGCATGACCATTGATGAATTTCTGGCGATGGCAGGGATTCCAAATACCGGATCAGGCGAGTATGTGTCTGCGGGTACTGCGGAATCTCTGCCGGCGGTAATGAACGCCGTATCAGTTATCAGTGAGGCGGTGGCAACAATGCCCTGCTACCTCTACCGCGTGCGCAACGATAACGGGCGTGAGGCGCGGGAATGGCTGAGCAATCACCCGGTGGATTTTCTGCTGAATGAGCAGCCGAATATTTGCCAGACGCCTTACCAGTTCAAGCGCACGATGATGCGCCACTGTCTGCTGAACGGTAACGCCTATGCGGTGATCCAGTGGGGCCGCGACGGCCAGCCACAATCCCTGCATCCGTATGCGCCGGGGGCGGTTGTTCCTGAGCGTATCGGCGAGCATAAGTACAAATACACCATCACTGAGCCGTTTACCGGGGCTGTACGTACCTATTTGCAGGAAGAGATTCTGCACCTGCGTTATTCCACCGATGACGGTTTTCTGGGGCGCTCGCCGATCACCATTTGCCGGGAGGCGCTGGGGTTAGGTCTGGCCCAACAGCGCCACGGTGCCAGCATTATGAAAGATGGCATGATGGCGGCGGGCGTCATTACGGCTAAAGAATGGCTGGATAGCGTTAAAGGGAAAAGTGCACTTGAGGCGCTGGAGCGCTACAAAGGTGCAAGGAATGCCGGGAAAACGCCGATCCTTGAAGGGGGGATGGACTACAAACAGCTTGGCATGAGCAATCAGGATGCCGAGTGGCTGGCCTCCCGCCGTTTCACCATTGAAGATATTGCCCGCATGTTCAACGTGTCGCCCATCTTCCTGCAGGAATACAGCAACAGCACCTACAGCAACTTCAGCGAGGCAAGCCGCGCTTTTCTCACCATGACTATGCGCCCGTGGCTGGCGAACTTCGAGCAGCAGATTAAATCCGCGCTGCTGGTGGCTTCTCCTGTGCCGGGTATTCGTTATCAGGTGGAATTTGATTCCGCTGACCTTCTCCGCGCTACTCCTACCGAACGCTACGCAACCTATGAGCGCGGCATCAAGAACGGGATCATGAATCCTAACGAGGCTCGCGAGCGTGAGGGCATGGCACCGCGTGAAGGCGGTGACGAGTTCAGCCAGGCATGGAAGCAGGAAGTCACTGTGAGCAAGGGCAATAAGGATGGTGACGAATGAAAGCCGGAAAGATGAAACGCCGCGTCACTATTCAGCAGTTCGTCAGTCACCAGGACCCGAACACGGGGTCAGTCACTAAAGAATGGCGCGATGTTGCCACCGTTTGGGGGGAGATAGACAGCGTAAGCGGGCGGGAGCTTGTAGCCGCCCAGGCTGAACAGTCAGAGATGACAGTCAGAATCTGGATTCGCTATCGCAAAGGCGTTACCACCAAAAACAGACTGACCTGCACAGAAAAAGGAATGCCTGTAACCATCTACGACATCAAAGCTGTTCTGCCTGATGCAGATCGTACCCGCCTTGAAATTATGTGCACCGGAGGGCTGACCAGTGGCTGAAACTATTGAACTTGCTGAAGCAAAACTTCACTGCCGTATTGATGGCGATGATGAAGATTTGCTCATTCAGGCTTACATCGATGCGGCTCTGGAGGTTTGCCAGAAACATATCGGCAAGCGGTTTGATAGTGGGCTGGAGCTTACCCCGGCTATCAAAATCGGTTGCCTGATGTACGTCTCTCAGTTGTACGAGTACCGCACGATGATTAGCGATGTGGAGGCGAAAGAGGTTCCTCTTGCTGTCTCAGCGCTGTGGTCTGTCTATCGTGACGTGGGGGTGTACTGATGCCGTGGCAACCCTTACGCCGTTGCACTGAGCCGGGATGCAACAAGCGCGTGAAGTCTGGTAAATGCGATGAGCATAAACGGGAGGTGTGGCGGGCACAGGATGCCAGACGCGGCCACCGTCGCGCCCGTGGTTACTCAGCAGCATGGGAGAAGTATCGCGCCCAGTATCTAAAACGCTATCCCCTGTGCGCTGAGTGCCAGAAGCAGGGCCTCTTCGTTCCTGCAAAGATTGTCGATCACATCATCCCTATCGACGGCGGTGATGATGTTCTGTTCTGGCCTGAGTGGAATCACCAGCCGTTATGCCAGACGCATCATAACCAGAAGACCACACAGCAAGACCCTATCACCAAAGCCAATCGCAAAGCGGGGATGTACCACGAGCAGGAAGAGCGGGCAGCACAGCGCAATAACTGGATGTATGAGGTTGATCATGAATGAGAAAGACGTGGTGAATCTGTATCAGTCGCTGGCCCGATGCCGTGATGGCTTCATGCAGACCCGCACCAGACGCGATGAGCGCCAGCCTGTGCAGCGCATGAGTGAGCGTGACCGGGAGTTGCGGGAATGCTTCCGCAACCGCTGACAGGCCGCACCGATGGGGTGGGGGAGGTTTTCAGGACGAACACGAGGGCGCCAGGCACCACCCGCCCCCTCAAATTTTTTCGCACGGTGATTTTTTTGAAAATAAAACGAAAAGGAAAACAGTAAGTTATGGCAAGACCACCCAAACCGCCCGCTTACCTTGATGAAATCGCGGCGCAGCAGTGGAAAGCAAAGGCGAAGCAACTGGCGGAACGCGGTGATCTGACGCCTGCCGACTGGAACAACCTTGAGCTTTATTGCGTCAACTACTCGATGTACCGCAAAGCCGTGAAGGACCTTGCCGCGCGGGGATTCAGCATTGTGAACAGCCAGGGTGGTGAGAGTCGCAACCCGGCCCTGAGCGCAAAGGCTGATGCCGAAAAAATTCTCATAAAAATGTCGTCTCTGCTGGGCTTTGATCCGGTAAGCCGTCGCCGCAACCCGCCTGAAACTGAAGAGGAAGACGAACTTGACCGCATGGAATGATTACGCCATCGCCATAAAATCGGGCGAAATTCCGGCCTGTAAGCGGGTAAAACAGGCCGTCGAAAGGTACTTTTCAGACCTGAATGACCCCCGTTACGTGTTCGATACAGCGACCGTAGAGCGGTTTATTGCGTTCTCCCGGCTTTGTCCTCACGTCAAAGGGCCGTTGCGCGGTCAGCCTATCATGCTGGAGCCGTGGCAGCAGTTCGCCTTTGCTAACCTGCTGGGCTTTAAGGTCAGTGCTACGGGGCGCAGGAAGTACAGCAGCGCCTTTATCGAGGTGCCGCGTAAGAATGCCAAATCCACCGTAGCTGCAATGCTGGCTAACTGGTTTCTGGTGATGGAGCAGGGCCAGCAAGACATTTACACGGCGGCGGTGAGCCGGGATCAGGCTCGTATCGTGTTCGACGATGCCCGTCAGATGTGCCTGCTGTCAAAACCGCTGAAAAAGCGCGTGAATATTCAGGCTCATAAAATGATTTTCCCGAAGAATAACAGCCTGTTAAAGCCGCTGGCGGCGAAAGCGGCCACCATCGAGGGGACGAATCCCAGCCTGGCTATTGTCGATGAGTACCACCTTCACCCGGATAACGGCGTTTACTCCGCACTTGAGCTGGGTATGGGGGCACGTCCTGAAGCGGTTTTATTCGCCATCACCACCGCCGGGAGTAACGTTGTTTCTGCCTGCAAGCAGCATTACGACTACTGCTGTCAGATTCTGGCCGGGGAAGAGAGCAACGATTCGCTGTTTGTTCTGATTTACGAACTGGACGACGAAAGCGAGGTTGATCAGCCTGAAATGTGGATCAAGGCTAACCCGAATCTGGATATCTCCGTTGATGCGGCAAAACTGGAGGCCACTATCCAGAAAGCACGGGGCATCCCGTCGCAATGGGTGGAGATGCTGACCAAACGTTTCAATATCTGGTGTCAGGGTTCCACACCGTGGATGGGCGCGGGGGCCTGGGACGCCTGCAAACTCGACTATGAAGAAAGCGAGCTGGCCGGAATGGAATGTTATGCAGGTCTGGACTTGTCCTCAACCAGCGATATCACCAGTGTAAATTACGCTTTTCCGTTCGACAGGGAGATTAGGTTACTGACAAGGCACTATCTGCCGGAAGCGACACTTAATAATGTTTCCAATAAAAACCGCGCCATTTACCGCCAGTGGGTGAAAGCAGGCTGGATTCGTACCACTCCCGGCGACTGCATCGATTATGACCGCATCCGCGACGATATTCTGCGCGATGCCGAAACATTCAATATCCGTCTGGTGGGCTTCGATACGTGGAACGCCACGCATCTGCGTACCCAACTACAGGGGGCGGGCCTTGAGGTAGAGCCGTTCCAGCAAACCTATCTTAAATTCAGCCCGGTAGCGAAATCGTTTGAAGTGTTCGTTAACCGCAAGGTGGTGCGCCATCGCGGCGATCCGGTACTGGCCTGGGCGATTGGTAACGTGGTGATGGAGTCCGACGCCAACGCCAATATCAAGCCCAACAAGAAGAAATCCTCCAACAAGATTGATCCGGCAGTGGCTGCGTTAATGGCGTTCGGCACATTCCAGGCTGAGCATGAGGATTTTGCATTTGATATGAGCGAAAGCCACAAAGATCGCCTCAGTCATTTTGACGGGGTGTAAGGAGAAAGATTATGGCAGGTAAATCATTAGGCACTCTCACCATTGACCTGATCGCCAGAACCGGCGGTTTTGTCCAGGGTATGGATAAAGCCGAACGTTCATCACAAAAATGGCGGGATAACGTTAAAAAAGATGCCGCAGCCGTGGGTTCAGCCCTTGCTGCTGTTGGCACAGCCGCAGCAGCGGCGGCTATCGGTGTTAGTGCCGCTGGTATTGCACTGGTAAAAAATACCTCAGAGCAGATCACTGAAACTGATCGCTGGGCTAAATCGCTAAAAATGTCTACTCAGGATTTGCTTTCATGGCAGTTTGCTGCTGAGAAAGCAGGGTTGACCGGGGATAATATTGCTGACATCTTCAAGGATATTAACGATAAAGTCGGCGATGCTGTCCTGAACAAGTCAGGTGAGGCTGCTCAGGCTCTGGATACTCTCGGGCTTTCAGCTGAGAAACTGGCCCAGCAATCCCCTGATAAGCAGTTACTGGCTATCAGCTCGGCATTGCAAAAAATCCCCTCTCAGGCCGGGAAAACTAATATCCTCGAAAGCCTGGGGAATGACCTGTCAAAAATGCTGCCGTTGTTCGACAACAATAACGAGAAGCTGAAGCAGTTTATCCAGCTGTCAAAAGATTTTGGTGTCGCTCCGCCCCAGGAGGATATTGATAACCTGGTTAAGGTTAATCAGTTTTTCCAGGATATTGAGAGCAGTGCACAGGGGTTAAAGATCGAGATTGCCAGTGGCCTGGCTAAAGTAGACCTCTCACCGATTCAGGATGGACTTGATGATATCCGGGATGTGTTTACCGATCCTGCTGTTCTGTCAGGTCTGGCAAAGCTGGTCGGAGGGATGGCGGAACTTGTTGGCTGGATGGGTAAGCTAAGTTCTGAATCTGCTAATTTTCTCAGCCATATATTTGAAGTGCCTGACAGGTTTAAGGCGGGTGGCTGGTACGAGTTTGAAAAAAATCAGAGATTAGGAGCAATAGCAGATACGCTTCAATCAGATTTAGGGGGAATAACTAAACCATCTTCAAACTCTGAGTTGCCAATAAATAATAACCTGCTCCCCGGGCAGAGCAATCAGAAACAAACTCAAAAGCCTGATGCTGAGGCAAAAAAACTTGAAAGTGCCTATAAAGCCGTAGAACAGTCATATTTAAAGCAAATTGCGCTGGTGGATCAGCTAACCGGGAAAACCAAAGACGCCACTGAAGTAGAAAAACTACATTTCGATTTAGTATCTGGTCGTCTGGTTGGGATAAATAAAGAACAGCAAATCAGGCTTGAGGGCTTGGCCTCAGAAGTTGATAAATATAACGCGTTGTCAAAATTTCGAGATTTGCAGGATGAGTTATTAACTCCAGAAGAAAAATTACTTAAAACGACGAGAGAACGTTTTGAAATATTAAAAGATATTCAGGGAATGAAGGGGATCAGCCCTGATGAATATAAAAAAGCAGCAGAAGCCATATCGAAAGATTCATTTACAGATATGCCTAAATTTAGTGGTCTTGATCCGATGTTTGGCGGTCAATCTGGAGAGTTAAGAAAAGTTGATGACGCACAGAAAGAACAGGAAAAATGGTATCAGAATCAGCTCGATTTGCTGGAACAGAACCGTCAGGCACGTTCTGACCTTAATGATGAGTGGGATGCCAGAGAGCTTGAACTGAAGAAAAAACACCAGGATGAAATGAATAAGCTCGATGAAGCCCGTAATCAGCTGATGTTGAGCAGTGTTGTCGATGGGCTTGGTTCTATGGTGGATTTGACCCGTACAGCTTTTGGTGAGCAATCAGGAGTATACAAAGCCGCGTTTGCAGTTCAGAAAGCCGCGGCTATTGCTCAGTCTGTTATCGCTATCCAGCAGGGGATCGCGATGGCGGCTGCAAACCCTTTCCCGTACAACCTTGCAGCGATGGCCAGCGTAGCCGCTTCTACAGCCGGTATTGTGTCGAACATTGCGGCCGTGGGTATGGCTCACGATGGTATTGATGCTGTTCCAGAAACCGGAACATGGCTTCTCCAGAAGGGCGAACGCGTAGTCACGGCGAATACCAGCGCGAAACTGGATGCGACCCTTAACCGTGTCGCCCAGCAATCCACTTCTGGTAATCAGATTTCCCAGGAATTTAATTTTAACGTTAATGGCGATCCTTCTGATGCTCAGATAGCCATGATGAAGAAAGCGGCCGCTGACGGTGCCAAGATGGGGTATCAAAAGGCGGTCAATTCAGTAATTACTGGTCAGGGTGATTTGCACAAGGCTCTGATGACGAAAACTAATTCAGGCAGAAAAATAGGGTGATGAAGATGACAGAACTTGAAAGTTTATTTTACGAGATGATGCCGGGTCATATTGCCCACGCGATGAAAATTGAAGGGGCAAAAATTCTGGCAGAAAGTACGCAGAAAGAGGCCGAACGTCAGTCAACGTTAACCGGCCTGTCTTCTGAGCTTATCATTCAAACTGCGATTCAGGCGATCTCTATGCAGATGAAAAACTGGCAAGTAGTCCACTGACAAGGTTATGGCCCTCAATCGGGGGCCACACTACCAACTGAGGTGCTGCATGTTAAAAAGAGAAGCTTTAGAGTCTGCCATTATCAGTGCAGCAAAATTGCAGGGGCATGATCTTAACGGGCGAGATCGTCTTATGGTGCGTAATCGCGTTGCCACTTGCTTGGCTGCGAAAGAACGCCACCGGCAAAGGATGGATGCCGAACCGTATCAATGGAGAAAGCCGGAAAGGCCAAGGTGATGAACCCAACCAATCAAAGCACTGGACTATGTTCTGGTGCTTTTTTATTTGTGCGAGCCAACGTGTATAAACATATGTATAAACACTAATAAAAAAGGCGCTTCCCCATGCCGAAGAGCGCCTTTTTAAACAAGCATTTAACTGATTGGTATCAGTTCATGCCGTATTTTTTCAGTTTTTTACGCAGCGTACCGCGGTTGATGCCCATCATCAGAGCAGCGCGGGTCTGGTTACCACGGGTGTATTGCATCACCATGTCCAACAGGGGCTGTTCAACTTCAGCCAGTACCAGCTCATACAGGTCATTCACATCCTGACCGTTCAGTTGAGCAAAATAGTTCTTCAGTGCCTGTTTAACCGAGTCACGCAGGGGCTTTTGAGTTACCTGATCCTGAGAGTTAACGGTAGAAACGGTCAGTACGTCAGAATTTACGCGTTGTTCGAACATAGTTCTGTCAGCTCTTTATTTCTATTACGCAAAATTTTCGAAGTATGCCTCCAACGCCTCCAGCTGTTCGCTGGCATCCTCAATGGCGTTGAATGTGCGCCGAAACTGGTCATCTGGAGCATGTTCCTGAAGATACCAGGAGACGTGTTTACGCGCGATTCGGTACCCTTTTGCCTGACCATAAAAGTCATGCAACTCCCGAACGTGCGCACAAAGCAAGCGCTTCACCTCTGCCAGCGGCAGCGGGGGCAGCAGCTCTCCAGTGTCCAGATAATGCTGGATTTCCCGAAAGATCCAGGGTCTTCCCTGAGCTGCACGGCCTATCATCAGGGCATCAGCCCCTGTATAGTCGAGCACAGCTCTGGCTTTAAGCGGGTCAGTAATGTCGCCATTCGCGATAATCGGAATGGAAACTTTCTGCTTAACTGCCCGAATACTGTCGTACTCAGCGTCTCCGTTAAACAAACAGGCGCGGGTGCGTCCGTGAATAGTCAGAGCCTGAATGCCACACTCTTCGGCCAGTTGGGCAATCTCTACGCAGTTACGGTGTTCCGGTTCCCAACCGGTGCGAATCTTGAGAGTCACAGGAACGTCCACCGCGTTAACGACCGCCGTCAGGATCGACTTCACCTGGTCGGGGTACTGCAAGAGGGCTGAACCTGCAAGCTTGCGATTCACCTTTTTCGCCGGGCATCCCATATTGATATCAATAATCTGGGCGCCGCTTTCCACGTTAATCCGCGCGGCGGCAGCCATCTCTTCCGGCACGCTACCGGCGATTTGCACGGTACGAATACCGGGCTCATCGATATGCACCATCCGTAAACGGGACTTGTCGCTCTCCCACACCTGTGGGTTAGAAGACATCATCTCGGAAACGGTTAAACCCGCTCCCATCTCGTAGCACAGCGTCCGGAATGGTCTGTCAGTAATGCCAGCCATGGGCGCTGCGATCAGGCGATTTCTGAGCTGGTGGTGTCCGATGCGCATGAGTTAAGAAATGACCATACTGTGACTGCAAGGCGGCGTATATTACGCATTTTTTGCACGAGATGAAAGGCCAAACTTTGAGCAATCCTCTGTTGCAGATCAATGAATCCGGGACTAGCGTAAAAGGGATGAATAAATACTTATATTAATCATTGATTTAATGGATGATGGATAATTTGTGTCCATTTATAAAATCATAAAACTTCTCGATTTTTCTTGGATAAACTGGCCGCATGGCGATATAAAACGCTGTTTTTGTAGCCAAAAAAGTCCTCTGTAGTGCGATCTGCCTCTCATTTCCTGGCATTATTTGGTGGCTACTGGAAACAAAAATGCGGCCCGTAGGCCGCATCGCGCTTAGTTTTTCCGGCCGGTAATCCGGCACCACTCTTCCTTCTCGACCACCGGGTCAAGGGCGAAGAGATCGGCATAGGCTTCACAGACGCTCTCCGCCTGGCTGGCAAGGATGCCGGAAAGCCCCAGCAAACCGCCTGAAACGGGCAGGACGCTGATTAATGGCGCCAGCTCACGCAGCGGGCCTGCCAGGATATTCGCGACCACCACGTCGGCTTTCATCGACTCCGGTTGGTCCTGAGGAAGATAAAGCTCCAGGCGTTCAGAAACGCCGTTACGCTGCGCGTTATCACGACTGGCCTGAATAGCCTGCGGGTCGATATCAATCCCGATTGCTTTTGCCGCCCCCAGCTTCAGTGCGGCAATCGCCAGGATGCCGGAGCCGCAGCCGAAATCAATCACCGTTTTTCCGTTGAGGTCGAGCCCATCCAGCCACTGCAGGCACAGGGATGTCGTCGGATGCGTACCGGTGCCAAAGGCCAGACCCGGATCGAGCATCACGTTGACGGCATTTTCATCCGGAACATCGCGCCAGCTTGGGCAGATCCATAGCCGCTCCCCGAAGCGCATGGGGTGGAAGTTATCCATCCATTCCCGTTCCCAGTCTTTATCTTCCAGCTGCTCGATCTTATGCGCGAACCCGGCGCCCAGCAGCGGATGCTGCTCCAGTTGGGCAACGACCGCTTTCATATCGGTTTCAGCATCGAACAGGCCGATTACGTCGGTATCCCCCCACAGGCGGGTTTCCCCGGGCAATGGCTCAAATACCGGCGTATCGTGCGTATCCTGGAAGGTGATCGAGACCGATCCGGCCTCCATCAGCGCATCGCTAAGATCTTCAGCGTTCGCGCCGGTGGTATTTAGTTTCAGTTGGATCCATGGCATAGCAAAACTCTTTATTTATCAGTAGTCAAAATGGGGGACTGTGGGGCGGGACGACCGAAACGGTTCCCCGCCACAAACGCCAGCAAACTCAGCAGCAGCGCGGGAACGATCGGGTGAAAGCCCAGAAACTGCACTTTCAGCGTGGCCAGTACGGCATACAGGACGCCGCCTACGATCATCGCGCTCAGCGCGCCAGCCGCGTTGGCGCGTTCCCAGTAAAGGCCCAGCACCAGCGGCCACAGGAAGACGGCTTCCAGGCCGCCGAAAGCCAGCAGGTTCAGCCAGATTATCATCTCCGGCGGCCGCCAGGCCGCGAGCAGCAACAAGACCCCCAGCAGGAGCGTGATGCCGGCGGACATGCGTTTAAGCCGCTTTTCGTTAGTCGCCTGATCCGGCCGCCAGTTCAGGTACAGATCTTTGATGATCGTAGCGGAACTTTGCAGAAGTTGGGCATTGATCGTCGACATAATCGCCGCCATCGGCGCGGCAAGGAAGATCCCGGCGGCAAAGGGCGGAAGCACTTTAACCATCAGCGTCGGGATCACCAGATCCGGCACGGTTAAATCGGGGATCACCGCCCGGCCTAATGCCCCAGCCAGATGCATGCCAAACATCAGGATCGCCACCACGATGGTGCCGATAATGATGCCGCGATGCACGGCTTTGCTGTCTTTGTAGGAGATACAGCGCACTGCGGTATGTGGCAGACCAATAACGCCGAAGCAGACCAGCACCCAAAACGAGGCCATAAAGGTTGGCGAGAGGATATCTTCCGCGCCCTGCGGGGACACCAGCTTGACGTCGATCGACTGCAGCGTCTCTACCGCATGGCCAACCCCCCCGGCGGCGTGGATCACGCCTACCAGCAGCACGATCGTGCCGATCAGCATTACCATGCCCTGCATCGTGTCGTTGAGCACGCTGGCGCGAAAGCCGCCATAGGCGGTATACAGCGCGATGCTGACCCCGAAGATCAGCAGGCCGGTATCGTAAGGAATACCGGCAGCCGTCTCCAGCAGGCGGGCGCCGCCGATAAACTGGACGGTCATGGCGCCGACAAAGGCCACCAGCAGACTCAGGCTGGCCAGCCAGACCAGCAGGCGGCTCTGATAGCGCGCAAACAGCATGTCATTGAGGGTGACAGCATTATAGCGACGCGCAAGGATGGCGAATTTTTTCCCCAGCACGCCCAGCGACAGCCAGATGGCGGGGAGCTGGATCATCGCCAGCAGCACCCAGCCCAGGCCGTATTTATAGGCGGCGCCGGGTCCGCCGATAAATGAGCTGGCGCTGATATAGGTGGCGGTTAGCGTCATGGCCAGCACGAAGCCGCCCATCGAGCGGCTGCCGAGAAAGTACTCATTAAGAAAGCTACCTGAGGCGCGTTTTCTCATGGCGTAGAGGGATAAACCGAACACCACCACCAGGTAGGCGATCAGGGGAATAATGACCTCAAACTGCATCATCGTCCTCCAGAGAAATATCGCGGAAAATCAGTTTGACCATCGCCCAGCACAGCAGAATGAACAGCAGCGGTACCAGCAGGCAGGCCATTTCAAACCAGTGTGGCAGGCCGGTAAAGCCAATAGCCACCCCCGGCAGATAGGCGGCGGCCAGCCAGGCGGCAAGGTAGAGAAGGGTCAGCCACAGCGCCCAGCGCGCTTCTTTGTGGGCCTGAACAAAGCGTTTGTCCATTTTTTGTCCCTTGAGGATGAAGAAAGCGGGGATTGTACCGCATGGTATAGATGAGGAGAGAGAAAAAGAAAAAAGGCCGGTTTACCCGGCCTTTTGCTGAGAGAGCAGAATTATTTTTCCTGCAAGCCGAGTTTTTTCTCCAGATAGTGGATATTGGTGCCACCATGCTGGAAATTCTCGTCGCTCATAATGCGCATCTGCAGATCGACGTTGGTTTTGATGCCATCGATGATCAGCTCCTGCAGCGCATTCTTCATGCGGGCAATCGCCACGTCACGGCTTTCGCCGTAGCAGATCAGTTTACCGATCATGGAGTCATAGTACGGCGGTACGGTGTAACCGGCGTAAATATGTGACTCCCAGCGCACGCCAAAGCCACCCGGCGCGTGGAAACGGGTGATTTTGCCCGGGCTCGGCAGGAAGGTGTTCGGGTCTTCGGCGTTGATACGGCATTCCACCGCATGGCCGCGAACTACCACTTCATCCTGCTTGATGGACAGCGGCTGGCCGGCTGCGATACGCAGCTGCTCTTTGATCAGGTCAACGCCGGTGATCATTTCAGTTACCGGATGCTCTACCTGGATACGGGTGTTCATTTCAATGAAGTAGAACTCGCCGTTTTCGAACAGGAACTCAAAGGTACCCGCCCCGCGGTAGCCGATATCCACACAGGCTTTCGCGCAACGCTCGCCGATGTAGCGACGCAGTTCCGGGGTGATGCCCGGCGCCGGCGCTTCTTCGACCACTTTCTGATGACGGCGCTGCATGGAGCAGTCGCGTTCAGCCAGATAGATCGCGTTACCCTGACCATCCGCCAGCACCTGAATTTCAATGTGGCGTGGGTTTTCCAGGTATTTCTCCATGTAGACCATGTCGTTGTTGAAAGCCGCTTTGGCTTCCGCTTTGGTCATGGAGATGGATTGCGCCAGTTCAGCGTCGCTACGTACAACGCGCATACCGCGACCGCCGCCGCCGCCGGAGGCTTTGATGATCACCGGATAGCCGATGCGTTTGGCATGGGCGCGGTTAGCGTCCATGTCGTCGCCCAGCGGGCCATCAGAACCTGGAACGGTCGGAACGCCAGCTTTCTTCATGGCGGTGATGGCGGACACTTTGTCGCCCATCAGGCGGATAGTGTCGGCTTTCGGGCCGATGAAGATGAAACCGGAACGCTCAACCTGCTCAGCAAAATTAGCGTTCTCAGAGAGGAAGCCATAACCCGGGTGAATCGCTACCGCGCCAGTGATCTCAGTGGCGCTGATAATGGCCGGAATGTTCAGATAGCTTTTTACGGACGGAGCCGGACCGATGCAGACCGTCTCATCCGCTAACAATACGTGTTTTAGATCGCGATCCGCAGTGGAGTGCACAGCGACAGTCTTGATGCCCAGTTCTTTACAGGCACGCAGGATGCGCAGTGCGATCTCGCCACGGTTAGCGATGACAATTTTATCCAGCATGTTCGCCTCGTTACTCGATAACTACCAGCGGCTCGTCGAATTCTACCGGTTGGCCGCTTTCGATCAGAATGGCTTTCACCACGCCGGCTTTGTCGGCTTCGATCTGGTTCATCATTTTCATCGCTTCGACGATGCACAGGGTCTCGCCCACGTTAACTTTCTGGCCAACTTCCACAAACGCTTTCGCGTCCGGGCTCGGCGTACGATAGAAAGTACCAACCATCGGGGAACGTACGATGTGACCACTGATTTCCGCTTTCGCCGGCGCTTCAGCCGCAGCAGCTGGTGCGGCAGTCGCGGCGGCAGGCGCCTGAGGCTGCATCATCGGCGCAGCATAAGCCTGCTGCATAACCGGATAGCTTGCGGCCGGTGCAGAGCGGCTGATGCGAACAGACTCTTCGCCTTCAGAAATTTCCAGTTCGGAGATACCTGATTCTTCAACCAGCTCGATCAGTTTTTTAATCTTACGAATATCCATGAGTGGGTTCCGTACTCTTTGTTTAGTGTGATTGTGACAGGCGTTTTACCGCCGTCTGTAAAGCGTATGAATAACCATCCGCCCCCAGCCCGCAAATGACGCCAGCGGCGACATCTGACAGATACGAGTGCTGGCGGAAGGGTTCGCGTGCATGCACATTGCTCAGGTGAATCTCGATAAACGGGATGTTCACGGCGAGCAAAGCGTCACGGATTGCTACGCTGGTATGCGTGAACGCGGCCGGATTAATCAGGATATAGTCCACGTTGTCTTTAGCCTGATGAATTCGGTCGATTAACGCATGCTCCGCGTTGGACTGCAGGTGATCCAGACTCACATTCAGCGCCGCCGCTTCAGATGTTAAACGGTTAACAATTTCAGCCAGCGTGAGAGGGCCATACTTCTCAGGCTCGCGGGTACCGAGCATGTTAATGTTTGGACCATTCAAAAGCAAAATGTGAAACTTCACTGCCATTGTGTGGCGATCTCCTGCCATTTTCGGGTAAAAAACAACATATACCTTCAATGCGCCCTTGTCACCTTTTCAGGGTCAGAAAACCCCGTCAGGAAAACCAAAGTCGCACATTATAACGATTTCGTAGCAATTGGCAGCTAAATACTGGTCTTATCAGGGAAGATTATCAACCGCTATCTGAAAAAGAGTCGCGGTTGATAAAGGATCTGCGGGAAACTGCACATTACCGGATTGCGCGCCACCACTGGCGGAACTTCTTGTAACGCCATGTCAATAGCCCCGCTGCCAGCAGGGCATATATAACGGGCTGCGGCGAGACGATCTTCACTGACCACAGGTAGTGTATCGGCGCGAGGATCGCCACCAGATAGACGAAGTTGTGTAAAAGTTGCCAGCGACGCCCCAGTTTTCGCTGCATCGCTTGCGTGGAGGTCACCGCCAGCGCCAGCAGAATCGCCCAGCTGATCATGCCCAATGTCAGATAGGGGCGGGTGATAATCTCCGAGCCCAGCAGCGCCAGATTGTTAATGCCCAGCTCCAGTAGGGTATAGCTGGTCAGGTGCAGCGTCGCCCAGGCAAAACACCATAAACCTAACAGCCGACGAACGCGAATCAATAATGGCTGCTTCGCATAGCGCGCCAGCGGAGAGACCAGCAGCGTCGCCAGCAGAAACTTAAGCGCCATTCTGCCGGTAAAGTGCTGGATATCCTTGGCTGGATCGGCGCTAAAGTAGCCCTGGTGCCCGGCCCAGAATAACCAGACCAGCGGCAAAAACCCCGCAAGGTGAAGTAAAACCTTCAGCCAGACGATCTGTTTGACGGTGAAACGCACTAGAAGTTCTCCCGCAGATTCATGCCGCGATACAGCGACGCCACTTCGTCGGCATAGCCATTAAACAGCAACGTCGGTTGACGCTTCACATCGAGCACGCCGCCGGCGCCGATAAACCGCTCGCTAGCCTGTGACCAGCGGGGGTGATCGACGTGCGGATTGACGTTGGCGAAGAAGCCGTATTCGTCCGGCGCCGCCAGGTTCCAGGTGGTTGGCGGCCGCTCGCGGGTCAGCTCGATACTAACAATGGATTTTATGCCTTTAAAACCGTACTTCCACGGCACGGTCAGGCGGACCGGCGCGCCGTTTTGCGGCGGCAGCGCTTTGCCATACACCCCGACGGTGAGTAGCGTCAGCGGGTGCATCGCTTCATCCAGCCGTAGCCCCTCCACGTAAGGGTAAGCGAGCCCCCCGCCGATAAACCGGTCTTTCTGGCCGGGCATTTGATCCGGAGCATAGAGGGTTTTGAAGGCCACATAGCGCGCGCTGCTGGTGGGCTCCACCAGCGCCAGCAGTTTATGCAGCGGGAAGCCGACCCAGGGGACCACCATCGACCAGGCTTCCACACAGCGCATACGATAAATGCGCTCTTCCAGCGGGAAGCGTTTGGTCAGATCGTCATGGTCAAGGGTCAGAGGTTTCGCCACTTCGCCACCGATGGTGAGCGTCCAGGGATCGGTGCGCAGGCTACCCGCGTTCGCCGCCGGATCGGCTTTATCGAGGCCGAATTCATAAAAATTATTGTAACCGGCGACCTTATCTTCCGGGGTAAGCGTCAGATTAGCCTGCCACTCGGCGGGTTTAGCAAACTCCAGGGCCTTGCCCGCTGGCGCTGGTGGGCGGTCGTGGCCTTTAAACCAGTCCAGCAGGTCGGCCTGCGCGGCGGCGGGAAGGGAAAGCGCGGTCGCGCTGATGCCCAGCATTTTCAGCATCTGGCGCCGCTTGAGCATAAAAACGGATTCGGCCGTGACGTCGGCTTCCGTCAGTTTTTTTCTTTTCATGGTGTCCTCCGTCATGCGTTTTCCTAAGCATGACGGAGACGGCGATGAATGGCGAATATGTCACGAAAAATTGCACATTAGGATGAGGAGCCGCCGCCGAAGCAGAGGCGCGGTCGTCCAGGAATCATCGGAAAGTGGCGCAAGACGTTTCCTTTGCCGCGCATGACCCGGCATCTTTAGCAGGGAAAAGGGGGCGGTAAGCTGGCCAGACGGTATAGCGGTAATAATTTGCGCCGCCGGCGCGGGTTTGTCATCCTGCGTCTAAAATTAAAGCGCTTCTGGCGCAGGCCGCAGGCGGGCGACGATTGGCAAATTTTTTCTGCAAACTATACTCGCTATCGGCATACTTTTACCGATAATACGCATTCCATTGCCAGACTCGCCATCTTTGATAGTATGCGTCGCGCTTTAAAAGGTTAATGCTTGCGGCAAGGTGCGCGCCGGCACGGGAGCCTGATGGTTCATCGGGTAGTCATTCACTCGCGGAGTTAACACAGGGATGCGATTAACGACGAAGTTCTCAGCCTTTATTACGCTGCTAACTAGCCTGACCATCTTTGTCACGCTGATTGGCGCTTCGCTGAGTTTTTATAACGGCATTGAGAACAAGGTCGAAAACCGCGTTCAGGCGGTGGCGACCATGCTGGATAACCGGCTCATCACCACCTCTTTCGATAAGCTTGAACCGCAGTTGGATGAGCTGATGACGCCGATCGAGATCGTGCATATCGATTTCATGCTCAACGGCAAACCGCTCTACAGCCATTCCCGACCCGATAGCTATCGCCCGCTCGGCAGCCATGAGCAATTCCGTGAGATCACGGTTCAGTCGCTTAAACATCCTGGTATTACGCTGCATCTGGTCTACGTTGACCCGATGGTGAACTATTTCCGTTCGCTGTCGATCACTGCCCCGCTGTCGATCTCCATTGGCTTCATGGTGGTAATTATTTTCTTCGCCGTCCGCTGGATCCGCCGCCAGCTGGCCGGCCAGGAGCTGCTGGAGCTGCGTTCCACGCGTATCCTGAGCGGCGAGCGCGGGCCGCAGGTGCGCGGGTCGGTCTATGAATGGCCGGCCAGCACCAGTAGCGCGCTGGATATGCTGCTGTCGGAGCTGCAGTTCGCCAGCGATCAGCGCAGCCGGATGGATACGCTTATTCGCTCCTACGCGGCGCAGGATTCGAAAACCGGACTGAATAACCGCCTGTTTTTTGACAATCAGCTGGCCACGCTGCTGGAAGACCAGGAGAAGGTGGGAGCCTACGGCATCGTGATGATGATCCGTCTGCCGGAGTTTGATCTGCTACGGGACAACTGGGGACGGGCGGCGGCCGAAGAACATTACTTTACGCTTATCAACCTGCTCTCTACCTTTATTATGCGTTACCCCGGCGCGCTGTTGGCGCGCTATCACCGTAGCGACTTCGCCGTGCTGCTGCCGCACCGTACGTTGAAAGAGGCGGATAGTATCGCCGGCCTGTTGCTGAAGGCGATGGATGCGCTGCCTCCAACGCGTATCCTCGATCGCGACGATATGATGCATATCGGCATCTGTTCTTTCCGCAGCGGGCAATCGGCGGCGCAGGTGATGGAACATGCGGAAGCGGCGACGCGCAACGCGGTGCTGCAGGGCAGCAACAGCTGGTCGGTCTATGATGACACCCTTCCGGAGAAAGGTCGTGGCAACGTTCGCTGGCGAACGCTGATCGAACAGATGCTGAGCCGCGGCGGGCCGCGGTTGTACCAAAAACCTGCTGTCACCCGCGACGGGCGGGTACATCATCGTGAACTGATGTCGCGGATGTACGACGGTAAAGAAGAGGTGATTGCAGCGGAATACATGCCGATGGTGCTGCAGTTTGGCCTGGCGGAGGAGTATGACCGCCTGCAGGTAACGCGCCTGCTGCCGTTTTTAGGCTTCTGGCCCGAGGAAAATCTGGCGCTCCAGCTGTCGGTGGAGTCGCTGATCCGTCCTCGTTTCCAGCGCTGGCTGCGCGATGCCTTGATGCAGTGTGAAAAATCGCAGCGTCAGCGGATTATTTTTGAACTTGCAGAGGCAGATGTTTGTCAATATATCGGCCGTCTGCAGCCGGTTATGCGATTGGTTAACGCTCTGGGCGTTCGGGTGGCAGTGGTTCAGGCGGGGTTAACCCTGGTTGGAACCAGCTGGATCAAGCAGCTGGATGCGGAGCTGATCAAACTGCATCCGGGTCTGGCGCGCAACATCGAAAAGCGCAGCGAGAACCAACTGCTGGTGCAAAGCCTGGTGGAAGCCTGTAAAGGCATGCCTATGCAAGTTTTTGCGACGGGCGTACGCAGCCGCAGCGAGTGGTTGGTACTGTCCCAATGCGGTGTCACGGGCGGGCAGGGGGAATTTTTTGCCGCCTCACAGCCACTTGACACAAATGTGAAAAAATATTCGCAAAGATACTCGGTTTGATCTGCCGTTTAGCGTGATTTCACGTAGAATAACGCGCGCCATCGTGAAGGGGGTGTGCTTGTCTACCTGCCGGATCATCGCAATGTAAATGCCAGTGACCCTCCTTTGACAGGTTACAAATTCAGGCGTGGAGCGCTGCTGAAGATTTCAGCAATGAACGGAGTCGGGAAAATTTGTAACAAAGGAAATGAACTGCACTAATTTTCACCGCAGCAGGTGATTTTTGCGCCTTGTCGCTGCTGCGTGTGGTTGGTAAAGTAAGCGGATTTTGTTTTCCGCCCCAGCTTTCAGGATTATCCCTTAGTATGTTAAAAAAATTTCGTGGCATGTTTTCCAATGACCTGTCCATTGACCTGGGTACCGCGAATACCCTTATTTACGTAAAAGGACAAGGCATCGTATTGAATGAGCCTTCCGTGGTGGCCATTCGTCAGGATCGTGCCGGATCGCCGAAAAGCGTCGCCGCCGTGGGTCATGAGGCGAAGCAGATGCTCGGCCGTACCCCGGGTAATATCGCGGCGATTCGCCCGATGAAGGACGGCGTTATCGCTGACTTCTTCGTGACGGAAAAGATGCTGCAGCACTTTATCAAACAAGTGCACAGCAACAGCTTTATGCGCCCGAGCCCGCGCGTGCTGGTGTGTGTACCGGTTGGCGCAACCCAGGTCGAACGTCGCGCTATTCGTGAATCCGCGCAGGGCGCAGGCGCCCGTGAAGTCTTCCTGATCGAAGAGCCGATGGCGGCAGCGATTGGCGCAGGCTTACCGGTTTCTGAAGCGACCGGCTCCATGGTGGTGGATATCGGTGGCGGTACCACTGAGGTGGCGGTTATCTCCCTGAACGGCGTGGTCTATTCCTCTTCTGTACGTATCGGCGGTGACCGCTTCGACGAAGCCGTTATCAATTACGTGCGTCGTAACTACGGCTCCCTGATCGGTGAAGCGACCGCTGAACGTATCAAGCATGAAATCGGTTCGGCTTACCCGGGCGATGAAGTGCGCGAAATTGAAGTGCGCGGTCGTAACCTGGCGGAAGGCGTGCCACGCGGCTTCACCCTGAACTCAAACGAAATTCTTGAAGCGCTGCAGGAGCCTCTGACCGGCATCGTGAGTGCGGTCATGGTTGCCCTTGAGCAGTGCCCGCCGGAACTGGCGTCTGATATCTCTGAACGCGGGATGGTTCTCACCGGCGGTGGTGCGCTGCTGCGCAACCTGGACCGTCTGTTAATGGAAGAAACCGGTATTCCAGTCGTGGTTGCTGAAGATCCGCTGACCTGCGTAGCGCGTGGCGGCGGCAAGGCGCTGGAGATGATCGACATGCACGGCGGCGACCTGTTTAGCGAAGAGTAGTCAGCCTGAAGGTCCGGGGCGGCATACGAGCTGCCCCTGGTCTTTACTGACACGAGAATACGCATAGCCTATGAAGCCAATTTTTAGCCGTGGCCCCTCGCTACAGATTCGCCTTATTCTGGCGGTGCTGGTGGCGCTTGGCGTGATTATCGCCGACAGCCGCCTGGGTACGTTCAGTCAAATCAGAACGTACATGGATACAGCCGTCAGCCCTTTCTACTTTGTCTCTAATGGTCCCCGGGAACTGCTCGACAGCGTATCGCAGACGCTAGCTACCCGCGACCAGCTCGAACTGGAAAACCGCGCGCTGCGCCAGGAGCTGTTGCTGAAAAACAGCGATCTGCTGATGCTGGGCCAGTACAAGCAGGAGAACGCGCGCCTGCGTGAACTGCTTGGCTCGCCGCTGCGCCAGGACGAGCAAAAAATGGTGACGCAGGTCATCTCAACGGTCAACGACCCTTACAGCGATCAGGTGGTTATTGACAAAGGCAGCGTGAACGGCGTCTATGAAGGCCAGCCGGTTATCAGCGATAAAGGCGTCGTGGGGCAGGTCGTGGCCGTGGCGAAAATGACCAGCCGGGTGCTGCTGATCTGCGATGCCACTCATGCGCTGCCGATCCAGGTTCTGCGTAACGACATTCGCGTCATTGCCGCCGGTAACGGCTGCACGGACGATCTCCAGCTTGAGCATCTGCCGGCGAATACCGATATTCGCGTCGGCGACGTGCTGGTGACCTCCGGTCTCGGCGGTCGTTTCCCTGAAGGGTATCCGGTCGGGGTAGTCTCCTCGGTGAAACTGGACACCCAGCGCGCCTATACCGTGATTCAGGCGCGTCCGACGGCCGGGCTGCAGCGCTTGCGCTATCTGTTGCTGCTGTGGGGCGCCGATCGTAATGGCGCTAACCCGATGACCCCGGAAGAGGTTCATCGGGTGGCTAACGAACGTCTGATGCAGATGATGCCGCAGGTACTGCCTGCGCCGGATGCGATGGGGCCGCAGATGCCGGCGCCCGCCACCGGGTTGACGCCGCCTCAGCCGTCGCAGCCTGCAGGGGGGCAATAGTGGCAAGTTACCGTAGCCAGGGACGCTGGGTTATCTGGCTCTCGTTTCTTATCGCGCTATTGCTGCAAATTATGCCCTGGCCGGCGGACATCAGCGTTTTCCGGCCCAACTGGGTATTATTGATCCTGCTGTACTGGATCCTCGCGTTGCCGCACCGGGTAAACGTGGGGACGGGTTTCGTGATGGGGGCTATTCTTGATCTCATCAGCGGTTCAACGCTCGGCGTTCGCGCGCTGTCTTTAAGCATCGTCGCCTATCTGGTCGCGCTGAAGTATCAGCTGTTCCGTAACCTGGCGCTGTGGCAACAGGCGCTGGTGGTAATGCTGTTATCCCTGGCCGTGGATATCATTGTTTTCTGGGCAGAGTTTTTAGTGATCAACGTCTCTTTCCGTCCGGAAGTATTCTGGAGTAGTGTAGTAAACGGCATCCTCTGGCCATGGCTCTTCCTGCTGATGCGTAAAGTGCGTCAGCAATTTGCAGTGCAATAAGGTTGATATGACAACTCTGTATCTCGCTTCTGGTTCCCCGCGTCGGCAGGAACTGCTGACTCAGCTTGGTCTCGCTTTCGAGCGTCTGGTTCCTGGTATTGAGGAGCAGCGCCAGCCGCAGGAGAGCGCCCAGCACTATGTCGTCCGCCTGGCGCGCGAAAAAGCGCAGGCCGGGGTGGCGATGGCCACCCGCGATTTGCCGGTGCTGGGAGCGGATACGATTGTCATTTTGAACGGCGAAGTGCTGGAAAAACCGCGCGACGCCGAACACGCTGCAGCGATGCTGCGTTTGCTTTCCGGCCACACCCATCAGGTCATGACCGCGGTGGCGCTGGCGGATAAGCAGCAAACGCTGGACTGTCTGGTGGTCACGGAAGTGACCTTCCGGCGGCTCAGCGAGCAGGATATCGCCGATTATGTGGCCAGCGGCGAGCCTTTAGATAAAGCAGGTGCATACGGTATTCAAGGGTTGGGTGGTTGCTTCGTCAGGAAGATTAATGGCAGCTATCACGCCGTAGTCGGCTTACCGCTGGTGGAAACGTATGAGTTGCTCAGTAACTTTAACTCACTGCGTAAAGGAAAGGGATAAAGATGACGGCTGAATTATTAGTTAACGTAACGCCATCCGAAACGCGCGTTGCGTATATTGATGGCGGTATTCTGCAGGAAATCCATATTGAGCGTGAAGCGCGACGCGGAATAGTAGGCAATATCTACAAAGGTCGTGTTAGCCGAGTGCTGCCGGGAATGCAGGCGGCTTTTGTAGATATTGGTCTGGATAAGGCGGCGTTCCTTCACGCCTCCGATATCATGCCGCATACCGAGTGCGTCGCCGGTGAGGAGCAAAAGCAGTTTACCGTGCGCGATATTTCGGAGCTGGTGCGCCAGGGCCAGGACCTGATGGTCCAGGTGGTTAAAGATCCGCTGGGTACCAAAGGCGCGCGTCTGACCACCGATATTACCCTGCCTTCCCGCTATCTGGTCTTTATGCCAGGCGCCTCCCACGTGGGGGTCTCTCAGCGGATTGAAAGCGAAGCCGAGCGCGAGCGCCTAAAAAAGGTCGTCGCAGAATATTGCGATGAGCAGGGCGGGTTTATCATTCGCACCGCTGCGGAAGGCGTTCACGAGCAGGAGATGGCCGCCGATGCCGCTTATCTTAAGCGCGTATGGACCAAGGTGATGGAGCGCAAAAAGCGCAACCAGACCCGCTATCAGCTGTATGGCGAGCTGGCTCTGGCCCAGCGCGTGCTGCGTGATTTTGCCGATGCGCAACTGGATCGCATTCGCGTCGACTCGCGCCTGACCTATGAGGCGTTGCTCGAATTCACCGCCGAATATATCCCGGAAATGACCAGCAAGCTGGAACACTACAGCGGCCGTCAGCCGATATTCGATCTCTTTGACGTTGAGAACGAAATTCAGCGCGCGCTGGAGCGTAAAGTCGAGCTCAAATCGGGGGGCTATCTGATCATCGACCAGACCGAGGCGATGACCACCATCGATATCAACACCGGGGCCTTTGTCGGGCACCGCAATCTTGACGATACGATCTTCAATACCAACATCGAAGCCACCCAGGCGATAGCCCGCCAGCTACGTTTGCGTAATCTCGGCGGCATTATTATCATTGATTTCATAGACATGAACAATGAAGATCACCGTCGACGGGTGTTGCACTCTTTAGAGCAGGCGCTGAGTAAAGATCGGGTGAAGACCAGCATTAACGGCTTCTCCCAGCTGGGCCTGGTGGAGATGACCCGTAAACGCACCCGTGAAAGCGTGGAGCATGTGCTGTGCAACGAGTGCCCAACCTGCCACGGACGTGGAACGGTAAAGTCGGTGGAAACGGTGTGCTATGAGATTATGCGTGAGATCGTCCGCGTACATCATGCTTATGATTCCGATCGCTTCCTGGTCTATGCTTCCCCTGCGGTGGCGGAAACCCTGAAAGGGGAAGAGTCGCATGCGCTGGCGGAAGTGGAAATCTTTGTCGGCAAACAGGTGAAGGTACAAATTGAGCCGCTCTATAATCAAGAGCAGTTCGATGTGGTTATGATGTAAGACACCGCGTCATTGTGCGGCTGACAAGGAGAGAGGCGTGAGGCGACTGCCCGGGATTTTATTGCTCACCGTGGCAACATTGATTGTTATCGTCGCGCTGCTGGTGAGTGGCTTGCGTCTCGTGTTGCCACAGCTCGACGCCTGGCGTCCGCAGCTGCTGGAGAAGATCTCCACCCTCACCGGTACGCCGGTGGACGCCTCGCAGATCACCGCCAGCTGGCAGACTTTTGGTCCGACGTTAGACGCCCGCGATATCCATGTCGGGCTGAAAGATGGCGGCACAATGGCGGTCAAGCGCGTAACCCTGGCGCTGGATGTCTGGCAGAGCCTGCTGCATATGCGCTGGCAGTTCCGCGACCTCACCTTCTGGCAGCTGCAGGTCCATACCAATACCCCTATTCAGACCAATGACGGTGGCGAAAGCCTGAAAACCGACCGCATCAGCGATCTCTTTTTACGTCAGTTCGATCACTTTACTCTGCGCGACAGCCATCTGAGCTTCCTGACCCTTTCCGGTCAGCGGGCGGAGCTGGCGGTTCCGCAGCTGACATGGCTTAACGACAGGAACCGTCATCGCGCCGAGGGGCAGCTCAGCCTCTCCAGCCTCACCGGCCAGCATGGCGTCATGCAGGTGCGGATGGATCTTCGCGATGAGGATGGCCTGCTGAATAAAGGCCGGGTCTGGCTGCAGGCGGATGATATCGACGTCAAACCGTGGCTGGGACGCTGGATGCAGGACAATATCGCCCTGAAAAGCGCCCGCTTCAGCCTCGAAGGCTGGATGACCATTGAAAAAGGCGATGTGGCCAGCGGCGACGTATGGCTGAAAAAAGGGGGCGCCAGCTGGCAGGGCGATAACGAAGTCCATCATTTGTCGGTGGATAACCTGACGGCGCATCTCTCCCATGATAAGCAAAGCTGGGCCTTTTATATTCCCGATACGCGGATCGCTATCGATGATAAACCCTGGCCAAGCGGAGCCCTGGCGATGGCGTGGATCCCGGCGCAGGACGTTGGTGGCGACGATCGTCAGCGTAGCGATGAGTTACGTATTCGCGCCAGCAATTTGGCCCTCAGCGGCCTGAGCGGGTTACAGCCGTTTGCTGATAAGCTGGCGCCTTCTCTGGGCGAACTCTGGCGTACCACGCAGCCTGGCGGCAAAATCAATTTGCTGGCTCTCGATATCCCCCTGCAGGCGACGGAGAAAACGCGTTTTCAGGCGCAGTGGAGCGATCTGGCGTGGAAGCAGTGGAAACTCCTGCCTGGGGCAGAGCACTTCTCCGGCAGTCTGAATGGCAGCGTTGAGCACGGGGAATTACGCGCCCATATGGCGAAGGCGCTGATGCCGTATGCCGGCGTCTTCCGCGCGCCGCTGGAGATAGCCGCTGGCGAAGCCACGCTCAGTTGGGTGAAAAACGACAAAGGGTTTATGCTTGATGGCCGCGATATAGACGTGCAGGCGACAGGCGTACGCGCCCGCGGCGGCTTCCGCTATCTGCAACCGCAGGGGGACGATCCCTGGCTGGGCATTCTGGCGGGCATCAGCACCAATGACGGTGGCCAGGCATGGCGTTATTTCCCGGAAAATCTGATGGGCAAAGCGCTGGTGGACTATCTCAGCGGCGCGATTAAAGCAGGGCAAGCCAGCGATGCGACGCTAGTGTATGGCGGCAATCCGCATCTATTCCCTTATCCGCATAATGAAGGCCAGTTCCAGGTTTATGTTCCGCTGAAGAACGCCACTTTTGCCTTCCAACCGGACTGGCCGGCGCTAACCGGGCTGAACATCGACCTCAATTTTATCAACAACGGCCTGTGGATGCGGGCGGATAAAGCGATGCTTGGCAACGTGACCGCCAGCAATCTCGATGCCGCGATCCCGGACTATGCGCAGGAAAAACTGCTGATTGATGCCGATATCAAAGGCCCGGGCAAAGAGGTTGGACCTTACTTTAATACTACGCCGCTGAAAGAGTCGCTCGGGGCGGCGCTGGATTCCCTGCAGCTGGATGGGGATGTGAGCGCTCGCTTACATCTGAATATCCCCCTCGACGGCGAGATGACCACCGCGAAAGGCGATGTGCGCCTGCAGAATAATAGCCTGTTTATCAAACCGTTAGATACTACGCTGCAGAACCTGAGCGGTAATTTCAGCTTTGTGAATGGCGATCTCAATAGTCAAACGTTGAGCGCGACCTGGTTTAATCAGCCGCTGAACCTCAATTTTTCCACCCGCGAAGGTGAAAAAGCGTTTCTGGTGGATGTCGGGATGAATGCCAACTGGCAGCCGTCGCGCACCGGGCTGCTGCCGAAAGCCGTGAGTGAGGCGTTGAGCGGTAGCGTCCCGTGGGATGGCAAGGTCGCCATCGAACTGCCGTACCATGGCAATGCCAGCTATAAGGTCGATATCAACGGCGATCTGAAGAATGTGAGCAGTCGCTTACCTTCGCCAGTCAGTAAGCCCGCCGGCGAACCCCTTCCGGTCAAAATTAACGTCGCCGGCGGCCTGAGCAGCTTCGACCTGACCGGCTCCATCGGGGCGAAGAATCATATTAACAGCCGCTGGTTGCTCAATCATAAGCTGACGCTGGATAGAGCGATCCTTACCACTGACAGCAAAGGGCACTCTCCGCTGCCCGATCAGCCCGGTATCGAGCTCAACCTGCCGCCGATGGATGGCGCGCAGTGGCTGGCGCTCTTCGAGAACGGCGCGGCAAATGAAGTGAGCAGCAGCGTGCTCTTTCCACCGCGCATTGTGCTG
This sequence comes from Klebsiella pneumoniae, assembly GCF_000742135.1. Taxonomy (GTDB): domain Bacteria; phylum Pseudomonadota; class Gammaproteobacteria; order Enterobacterales; family Enterobacteriaceae; genus Klebsiella; species Klebsiella pneumoniae. The sequence goes on from NZ_KN046818.1 coordinate 3,147,391, forward strand.
CGTACGCCGTCGCTGGCCCTCGCGGGTCAACAGTGGAACAACGTCAGTCTGATGTCCCAGCCGGTCGCCGGCGGCTCGCAGGTTGAGGCGCAGGGGCGTGAGATCAATGCCACATTGACGATGCGCGACAATGCTCCGTGGCTGGCAAATGTGCGTTATCTCTATTTCAATCCGGCCAGCGCCAGCGGCCAGAACGCAACAGAGAATGTTGCCCCCCAGACGGCGACGCGGCTGGATTTCCATGGCTGGCCCGATCTGCAGCTACGCTGCGCGGAATGCTGGCTGTGGGGACAAAAATATGGCCGCATCGATGGGGATGTGGCGATCAAAGGGGATACCTTAACGCTCTCCAACGGCCTGGTGGATACCGGGTTTGGCCGGCTGACGACCAACGGCGTGTGGGTGAACGCCCCTTCAGGGGTTCGAACCTCGCTGAAAGGCAGACTGCACGGCAATAAGACGGATGCATTTGCGGATTTCTTTGGCGTCTCCACGCCGGTGAAGGATTCGCCGTTTGATATCGACTACGATCTGCACTGGCGCGCGCCGCCCTGGTCACCCGATGTCGCGTCGCTCAATGGCATCATTAAAAGCCACCTGGGCAAGGGGCAGTTTACCGACCTGAGTACCGGGCACGCTGGCCAGCTGCTGCGTCTGCTGAGTGTGGATGCCCTGCTGCGTAAACTGCGTTTCGATTTCAGCGATACCTTCAGCGAAGGCTTTTACTTCGATTCGATTAACAGTACGGCATGGATTAAGGATGGCGTACTGCATACCGATGATACGCTGGTGGATGGCCTTGAAGCGGATATTGCTATGAAAGGGTCGGTCGATCTGGTGCGTCGCCAGCTGGATCTGCAGGCGGTGGTGGCGCCGGAGATCTCCGCGACCGTCGGCGTGGCGGCGGCCTTTGCCGTCAACCCCATCGTCGGCGCGGCGGTATTTGCCGCCAGCAAAGTGCTGGGTCCGCTGTGGAATAAAGTTTCGATTCTGCGCTACCGCATCACCGGCCCGATTGACCAGCCGCAGATCAATGAAGTGCTGCGCCAGGCGCGCAGCAATAAAAAGCAATGATTTGACGATTGCCGGGAATTGCCGCAATCTCAATAGATAGCCTTCTGTATTTCCGCCTGTCAGGCGGCAACAAACGAGTAGCATAACGATGAGTCTGAACCTGGTAAGTGAACAATTACTGTCGGCAAATGGCCTGAATCATCAGGACCTGTTTGCCATTCTTGGTCAACTGACCGAGCGCCGCCTCGATTACGGCGATCTCTATTTTCAGTCGAGCTATCACGAATCCTGGGTTCTGGAAGACAGCATCATTAAAGATGGGTCGTACAATATCGACCAGGGCGTAGGCGTGCGCGCCGTCAGCGGCGAAAAAACGGGCTTTGCCTACGCCGATCAGATCAGCAAACTGGCGCTGGAGCAGAGCGCCCAGGCGGCGCGGACCATTGTGCGCGACACCGGCAATGGCAAAGTGCAGACCCTCGGCGCCGTAGAGCATCGTGCCCTGTACACCAGCATCGACCCGCTGCAGAGTATGACCCGGGAAGAGAAGCTGGATATTCTGCGCCGGGTAGACAAAGTCGCCCGGGCGGCGGACCAGCGGGTGCAGGAGGTTTCAGCCAGCCTGAGCGGGGTGTATGAGCTGATCCTGGTCGCCGCCACCGATGGCACTCTGGCCGCCGACGTTCGTCCGCTGGTTCGTCTTTCCGTCAGCGTGCTGGTGGAAGAGGATGGCAAGCGTGAGCGCGGCAGCAGCGGCGGTGGCGGGCGTTTTGGTTATGACTATTTCCTCGCCTCCCAGGAGGGCGACGTGCGGGCTGATGCCTGGGCGAAAGAAGCGGTGCGCATGGCGCTGGTCAACCTCTCGGCGGTCGCCGCCCCTGCGGGGATGCTGCCGGTGGTGCTCGGCGCCGGCTGGCCTGGCGTCCTGCTGCATGAAGCGGTCGGCCATGGGCTGGAAGGCGATTTCAACCGGCGTGGCACCTCGGTCTTTAGTGGCCATATGGGGGAATTAGTCGCCTCTGAGCTGTGCACCGTAGTGGATGACGGCACCATCGCCGATCGCCGTGGCTCGGTGGCCATTGATGACGAAGGGACGCCGGGGCAATACAACGTGCTAATCGAAAACGGCATTCTGAAAGGCTATATGCAGGATAAACTCAACGCGCGCCTGATGGGCGTCGCACCGACCGGCAATGGCCGACGTGAGTCGTATGCCCATCTGCCGATGCCGCGTATGACCAACACCTATATGCTGGCGGGCCAGTCAACGCCACAGGAGATTATCGAATCGGTCGACTACGGTATCTTTGCGCCTAACTTCGGCGGCGGGCAGGTGGATATCACCTCCGGTAAATTCGTCTTCTCCACTTCCGAGGCCTATCTGATCGAAAAAGGGAAGGTCACGAAGGCGGTGAAAGGGGCCACGCTGATTGGCTCCGGCATTGAGACCATGCAGCAGATTTCGATGGTGGGCAACGACCTGCGTCTGGATAACGGCGTCGGCGTCTGTGGCAAAGAGGGCCAGAGCGTGCCGGTGGGCGTCGGCCAGCCGACCCTGAAGGTCGATAACCTTACCGTCGGCGGCACCGCCTGATCCTGACCTGGTTCCCGGCGCTGCCGGGAACCGCTTCACCGGGCGATCCCGCGCCCGTGCATGCCCTGATAGATCTTCGCCACGTCGACAAAATACTCCGTCAGATAGTTGATACAGACCTGCACTTTCAGCGGCAATTTATCCTTTTCCGTATACAGGGCGTAGACCGGTCGCGGATCGGACTGATAGCTGGGCAGCAGGATCTCAAGCTCACCGCGGTTGATCTCTTCGATCGCCCACATTAAGGGTACATAGGCGATACCCACCCCGGCGGTCAGCCAGCGCACCAGCGTCATAGGGTCGTTGGTCACGAAGCGCCCCTGCGGGGTCAGGCGGGTCGAGATCCCTTCCGGCGCGATAATGACAAACTCATTGTCCGGCCGCACGCTATATTCCAGCCAGGCATGTCCGGCAAGGTCGGCCGGTTTCTCTGGATTGCCAGCCTGCGCCAGATAGCTTTTAGCGGCGCATAATACCATCGGCATTGAGCCCAGGCGGCGGGAAAAAAGGCTGGAATCCTGCAGGGCGCCCACGCGGATCACCACGTCAAGGCCGTCGGCGATCAGGTCTGGCGCAGGTATGCCGGTGACCAGATTAACAGAGAGCCCGGGGTATTCTTTGAGCATTTTCGCCGTTATGCGCGCCAGAACATTCTGTGCCATAGTTGAAGAGCAGCCGATGCGCAGCGTCCCGATGGGGGTATTGTTAAATGCGTATAATTGCTCATGGACATCCTGCGCTTCAAACAGCATCCTACGGCAGCCCTGATAATAGATTTTACCTGCTTCAGTTAAGCCAAGGCTGCGGGTGCTGCGGTTGAGCAGCTTTACCTGCAGCTCATCTTCCAGTTTGGCGACGGTCTGACTGATCGAGGAAACGCTCATCTGAAGCTGGCGGGCCGCTGCGGTGAATGAACCTAATTCGACCACTTTGGCGAAAACGGACATGCGTTTTAATCGTTCCATTATTCACTCTGGCTTAAAAGTGATTTAGATCACACATTGTAGATAATGCGGCAATCGTTACGTTAATATATTGTTAGCTACATAATAAACGCATCTGCTCACTACCTGTACGCTTCTTATTCAAGGTCATCATGAGTCTGTTTCCTGTCATCGTGATTTTCGGCTTATCGTTTCCGCCGATCTTCTTCGAGTTGCTTTTGTCGCTGGCTATCTTTTGGCTGGTGCACCGACTGCTGGTTCCGACCGGCATTTACGATTTTGTCTGGCACCCAGCACTGTTTAATACGGCGCTCTATTGCTGCCTTTTTTATTTGATATCGCGCTTGTTCGTTTGAGGTTGATGTGAAAACACTAACAAGAAATATCCTCCGTACTGCCATTACCGTGATACTGGTCATTCTGGCCTTCGTGGCGATTTTCCGCGCCTGGGTTTATTACACCGCCTCGCCGTGGACGCGTGATGCGCGCTTTAGCGCCGACATTGTGGCGATTGCCCCCGACGTCTCCGGGCTGATTTCTCAGGTAAACGTCAAGGATAACCAACTGGTTAAGAAAGACCAGGTATTGTTCGTTATTGACCAACCTCGTTACCAAAAAGCGCTGGCGCAGGCGGAAGCTGATGTCGCCTATTATCAGACGTTAGCTCAGGAAAAACGCGTCGAAGCCGGTCGGCGTAATAAGCTTGGCGTACAGGCGATGTCGCGGGAAGAGATTGATCAGGCGAACAACGTACTGCAAACCGTTGAACATCAGCTGGCGAAAGCGGTGGCTAGTCGCGACCTGGCCAGGCTAGATCTGGAGCGGACGGTCATTCGCGCCCCTGCGGATGGCTGGGTGACTAACCTTAACGTCTACACTGGGGAATTTATCACCCGTGGCTCCACGGCGGTGGCGCTGGTGAAAGAGAATACGTTTTACGTCATGGCCTATCTGGAAGAGACCAAACTGGAGGGCGTCCGTCCAGGCTATCGTGCGGAGATTACCCCGCTGGGCAGCAGCAAAACCATTAAAGGGACGGTGGACAGTATCGCTGCGGGGGTGACCAACGCCAGCAGCAGCAGCGACTCGAAAGGGATGGCCTCGGTCGACTCCAACCTTGAGTGGGTGCGTCTGGCGCAGCGTGTGCCGGTGCGTATTCGCCTCGATCACCAGCAGGGGAATCTGTGGCCATCGGGCACCACGGCGACGGTAGTGATCACCGGTCAAGAAGATCGTGATACCAGCCAGGCCAACTTCTTCCAGAAACTGGCTATGCGCCTGCGCGAATTTGGTTAATTGCTATGGGGACATATACCATTGCTCCCCGGCATCTCCGCTTTGCCATTAAGCTTGCATGCGCGGTGGTGCTGGCGCTGTTTGTCGGTTTCCATTTTCAGCTCGAAACGCCGCGCTGGGCGGTACTGACGGCAGCGATCGTCGCCGCCGGGCCGGCCTTTGCTGCTGGCGGCGAACCGTACTCCGGCGCAATCCGCTATCGCGGTATGTTGCGTATTGCCGGGACCTTTATTGGCTGTATTGCGGCGCTGGTTATCATCATCCTGATGATCCGCGCGCCTCTGCTGATGATGCTGGTCTGCTGTCTGTGGGCCGGGTTTTGTACCTGGGTTTCGTCGCTGGTCAAGGTCGAAAACTCCTATGCCTGGGGGCTGGCCGGGTACACCGCGCTGATTATCATTATTACCATCCATACCAATCCGATGCTGGCGCCGCAGTTTGCTGTCGAACGCTGCAGCGAAATTGTCATCGGTATTGTCAGCGCCATCGTCGCCGATCTCCTGTTTTCGCCGCGTTCGATTAAAAAAGAGATCGACCTCGAGCTCGATAATCTGCTAATTGCACAGTATAAGCTGATGCAGTTATGCGTCGCGCACGGTGAAAAAGAGGAAGTGGATCAAGCTTGGGGAGCGCTGGTACGCCGCACTACGGCGCTGGAAGGTATGCGTAGTAACCTGATTATGGAATCCTCACGCTGGGCAAAGGCCAATCAGCGCCTGAAGGCGATCAACACCCTTTCGCTAACCCTTATCACCCAGGCTTGCGAAACCTATCTGATTCAGAACTCACGCCCGGAAATGGTCACGGACGACTATCGCGAGCTGTTCGCCGAGCCGGTTGAGACGGTGCAGGATGTTCACCAGCAGCTGAAGCGCATGCGCCGCTTCCTGACCTGGAAAGGCGAGCATAATACCCCGGTCACGATTTATAGCTGGGTGGGCGCCGCCACGCGTTATCTGCTGCTTAAGCGCGGCGTGGTGGGGAATACTAAAATCAGCCGTATCGAGGATGGCGTGTTGCGCGGCGAAACGGTGGTTAAAGTGGAGTCCGCCGAACGTCATCACGCGATGGTGAACTTCTGGCGCACCTCCGTCTCCTGTATTCTCGGAACGCTATTCTGGCTGTGGACGGGCTGGACCTCAGGCAGCGGCGCGATGGTAATGATCGCCGTGGTTACCGCGCTGGCGATGCGCCTGCCAAACCCGCGTATGGTGGCGATAGACTTCCTCTATGGCACCCTGGCGGCGTTACCGTTGGGCACCTTGTACTTCCTGGTGATCATGCCGGCGACGCAGCAGAGCATGCTGTTGCTTTGCATCAGCCTGGCGGCGATGGCGTTCTTTATCGGAATCGAAGTGCAAAAAAGGCGTCTCGGATCGCTGGGGGCGCTGGCGAGCACCATCAACATTCTGGTGCTGGATAACCCGATGCAGTTCCAGTTCAGCCAGTTCCTCGATAGCGCGCTGGGGCAGATCGTCGGCTGTTTCCTCGCTCTGATGGTTATTCTTATTGTCAGGGATAACTCCCGGGCCAGAACCGGTCGGGTGCTGCTGAACCAGTTTGTCTCCGCGGCGGTCTCTTCGCTGACCACCAACTCGGCGCGTCGCAAAGAGAATCATCTGCCCGCGCTCTATCAGCAGCTGTTTTTATTACTCAATAAATTCCCGGGTGACGTCGCCCGTTTCCGTCTGGCGTTGACGTTAATCATCGCCCATCAGCGCTTGCGCGATGCGCCCGTGCCGGTGAACGACGATCTCTCCGCCTTCCATCGTCAGCTGCGACGTACCGCGGACCATGTGATCTCCGCCGGCAGCGATGATAAGCGTCGGCGCTATTTTACCCAGCTGCTGGCGGAGCTTGATGTCTATCAGGAGAAGCTGCGGGTCTGGGAGGCCTCGCCGCAGGTTACCGAGCCGGTACGGCGACTGGTTGAGATGCTGCATAAGTACCAGCATGTGCTGACCAGCAGCTAACCCATAAACCGACGCCCAGGCGTCGGTTTTTTTATCGCTATACTTAACGGCGACAGAAAGAGAAGCGGGAGGGGCTGTCATGACCACCTATACGTTTGATTTTGACGAAATCGCCGAACAACAGGATTTCTACCGGGAGTTTTCCCGAACCTTCGAGCTGGCTCAGGATAAGGTCAACAACCTGGATTCGCTATGGGACGCAGTGACCGGTGGCCTGCTACCGCTGCCGCTGGATATTGAGTTCATCCATTTAAATGACAAGCAGCGCCGGCGCTTTGGCGCATTGATTTTATTGTTTGATGAAGCAGAGGAAGAGCTGGAGGGGGAGTTGCGTTTTAATGCCCGACAAGCATAAAAAAGCCCCCGGCAGGCGGGGGCAAGTCGTCGAAATAAGACGACGAGGGTTTATTTGTACAGCTCAGCGGTGGCGTGCCAGCTATCGCCGGTACGTGCTTCAATAATACGGTAGCTGCTGGCGCCTTCTTTCTCGGCTTTAGCCGCCAGTTCCTGACGCATGTCCATTGGCGCACTACCTACCTGGGATACGGAGATGGTGCCCATGGATTGCAGATTTTGGGCTTGCTCTGCGTTCACTTGCTGGACAGCCGCGCTGGCACCGAAAGAGAGAAGGGAAGCCAGGCCAAGGGATGCGATGATCATTGCGCGTTTCATAATCTTTACTCCAGTCTTTGTTTTGCCGCGGCGGGGCGATGTATGTCGCCGGGCCGCGGTAGAGAATTTTTGTCAGGTTAATCGTTGACGTCTAAAACTTATTTATACAGCTCAGCAGTGGCATGCCAGTGGTCGCCAGTGCGGGCTTCAATAATGCGGTAAGAAGAAGCCCCTTCTTCCTGCGCTTTTTTGTTCAGCATTTCATGCATATCCATCGGGGAAGATGCTACCGCGCCGACGGAAACCGTGCCGATGGCCTCGCGGCCCTGGGCCTGCTCGCTGTTGATAATATCAGCGGCGAAAGCGCCAAACGACACGACGGACAGGATGCTGATAGCAGCTACAGTGGTTTTGATTTTCATGATGTTCACCTCGTCGAATCTTTTTGTTGGGGGTCTTTGTTTCGTGACCCTCATCACAAAACCAAGTATACACTAATCACCAAAAATATTAATACCATGCTAATTGTTTTGTGCGTTAATAGTTACAATAGATTGCGCTTTTTATAACGGATAAGAATTAAAAATGACACGTTAGCGACAGCGATAAGATTTATTTCTAATAAATTCATAAAGGTATACGAATTTGATCTTTTGTGCGTTTTACGATTTTCGCGTTAGTAAAAGAACGTATAGACGGCGTAAATGACACTAAGTGTTAAATAGTTGTTGTGCCAGAAGGGGGGAGAGGCAAAAGAAAGGGGAGTCGCCCTCTGACGGTAGCCAGAGGGGAATTACTCAGAGTTCCTGCTCAAACAGAACCAGAATGGCGTCGTGCAGATCTTTCACCGTAAAACCGCGCGCAGGCGTGGTAAAGATGGTGTCATCCCCGGCGATACTGCCAAGAATGCCTTCCGCTTTGCCCAGCGAGTCGAGAAGACGGGCGATCAGCTGCGCGGCGCCGGGGCTGGTATGAATCACCACTACGGCATCGTTATAGTCGATATCCAGCACCAAATTCTTCAGCGGGCTGGAGGTGGTCGGTACCCCAAGCTCGGCAGGCAAGCAATAGACCATTTCCATTTTGGCGTTACGGGTACGCACCGCACCAAATTTGGTGAGCATGCGGGAAACCTTCGATTGGTTGATATTCTCGAAGCCCTCTTCCTGCAGCGCCTGGACGATCTCTCCCTGCGAGCTGAATTTCTCTTCTTTAAGCAGCGCTTTAAACGCTTTAACCAGTTCTTCTTGTTTTGCCGAACTTCGCATAAGTCACCCAGATTATGGTGGTAAAATCAACATCATTATGCATAACCATGAATTTTTATGCAAATAATCCGCGAAAGGATAGGTCAATAATGTTATGAAGGGGGCATATTTTAGCAAAAAAACCGTATAAGGAACATGTTCTCATCACAACGCTTAAAGCCATGTAAAAGTAAATGAAATGTTATTGAGTTGGTGTTGTTTTGCGCAACTGGCTGGGTGTATTGTAACCAATAGTCGATCCGGTACTTCGCTTTGCTGGATGGTCAGTCAGGAAGCATAAAGTGCGCCGCTGTTCTATTGCTACGCACAATAATGCATTCTTCAGCCATAATCATTGTAATTGTTCATCTTGTGAATTAAGGTCCAGGCGACGGAATAACGAAAGACTAAATTAACCATAATAAGGAGTTTAGGATGAAAGTTGCAGTCCTTGGCGCTGCCGGTGGTATCGGCCAGGCGCTTGCCCTACTACTTAAGACCCAACTGCCTTCAGGTTCAGAGCTCTCGTTGTACGACATCGCTCCGGTTACGCCGGGCGTGGCGGTAGATCTAAGTCATATCCCCACAGATGTAAAAATTAAAGGATTTTCCGGTGAAGACGCTACTCCGGCGCTGGAAGGCGCGGATGTAGTGCTGATCTCCGCGGGCGTGGCGCGTAAGCCCGGCATGGATCGTTCCGACCTGTTTAATGTGAATGCGGGTATCGTGAAGAACCTCGTGCAGCAGATTGCCAAAACCTGCCCGCAGGCCTGCATCGGCATTATCACCAACCCGGTGAATACCACCGTGGCTATCGCCGCCGAAGTACTGAAAAAAGCCGGCGTGTACGATAAAAACAAACTGTTCGGCGTTACCACGCTGGACATCATCCGTTCCAATACCTTTGTGGCGGAGCTGAAAGGTAAATCGGCAACCGAGGTGGAAGTCCCGGTCATTGGTGGTCACTCCGGGGTCACCATTCTGCCTTTACTGTCGCAGATCCCCGGCGTCAGCTTTAGCGATCAGGAAATTGCCGACCTGACTAAACGTATTCAGAACGCCGGTACCGAAGTCGTGGAAGCGAAAGCGGGCGGCGGGTCGGCGACCTTGTCGATGGGCCAGGCGGCTGCCCGTTTTGGTCTCTCTCTGGTTCGCGCCATGCAGGGGGAAAAAGGCGTGGTGGAGTGCGCCTACGTGGAAGGCGACGGCCACTATGCGCGTTTCTTCTCCCAGCCGCTGCTGCTGGGGAAAAACGGCGTGGAAGAGCGACAGTCTATCGGCAAACTCAGCGCCTTTGAACAGCAGGCGCTGGAGGGCATGCTGGACACCCTGAAGAAAGATATCGCGCTCGGCGAAGACTTCGTCAACAAGTAATCTCGCCCTAACAGAAGAGCCGGAACCGCTGTTCCGGCTTTTTATTGTCCAGCATTCATGGAAACCGGGTTTCTGGTCAGATTCCCGGCCGGTCCGGTATTTAGCGATTAACGTGGCTCCCCAAACAGGGAGCCGTTTAGTTGGTGGCCGGGTATTCCTGGACGGCGATATGGAGCGTGATTTTCTTATCATCACGCATGATGACCACCGGAATTTCCGATCCCGGGCGGATCTCGGCCACCTGATCCATCGTCTCCAGCGCCGAGACGGCGGGTTTGTCATTCACGGAGATGATTACGTCGTTGGCGCGGATCCCGGCTTGCGCCGCTGGACCGTCCGGGGCCACATCGTTAACGACGATCCCCTGAATCTGATCGATCCCTCCGCCCTGCGCGTGCAGCGGGGCGATCTCCCGGCCGCTAATGCCGATATAGCCGCGGATCACCCGGCCATCGCGGATCAGTTTATCCATAATTTTGGTCGCTAACTGGAACGGGATCGCAAAGCCAATGCCTTCCGGCGTTTCGCCGTCATTGCTCTTGTCAAAGGAGAGGGTGTTAATCCCCATCAGCTCGCCGAGGGAGTTCACCAGCGCCCCGCCGGAGTTACCGTGGTTGATCGAGGCATCAGTCTGCAGGAAGTTCTGGCGGCCGGTCGGATTGAGGCCAATGCGCCCTGTGGCGCTGATAATCCCCTGGGTGATGGTCTGCCCCAGGTTATAAGGGTTGCCAATCGCCAGCACCACGTCGCCGATGTGCGGCGTGCGTTTCGGATTGATCGGGATCACCGGCAGCCCGCCGGTAGCATTGATCTTGAGCACGGCGAGATCGGTGAGGGAATCGGATCCTACCAGCAGCGCTTCGAAGACGCGGCCGTCCTGCAGGGCGACGATAATCTGATCGGCATCGTTGATAACATGCTTGTTGGTCAGGATATAGCCGCGCTGATCCATAATCACCCCTGAGCCAAGCGTCAGCTGATTATGGCTGGTGCTGTTAAGGGCGCGGTTATAGACGTTCACCACGGCGGGCGCCGCGCGGCGCACCGCGGCGTTATAGCTCGCCGGGGAGTCGTCTGCCGTATCGTTCTGGGTAGTCGGCGCCAACTGCCACTGGCGCAGCGAGGGCATCAGGGCCAGCAGCAGACCCCCGACAAGCAAACCGATGAGTACTGAACGTAATAACTTTCCAGGCATGATGCAGATATCGTTAATGAATGGTCAGGCGCAGCATAGCATGAGTTGTCCGGACATCGCACATGGCGGCGATGCCCGGAGAGACAATCAGCGCAGCAGCAGATAGATGCTTTCGTTGCCGCGGATCACGTTCAGGGCGATGACCGGCGGTTTGCCTTCGAGCACTTTGCGCAGTTCGGCAATTGAGTGAATACGCTGCCGGTTAAGGCCAATGATAATGTCATCCTTATGCAGACCGACCTGGGCGGCGGCGCTGCCTTTATCCACATTATCGATCACCACTCCTTTGGTGCCATCTTTCATCTGGCCGTCGCTGAACGAGGCCCCCTGCAGCGCCGGGATAATCAGTTCCGCGCTGGCGGTTGAGGAGGTGCTCTTATCCAGGGTCACTTCGACATCGACCGGCTTTCCATCGCGCAGCAGGCCCAGTTTGACCTTGGTACCCGGCTCGGTGGTGGCGATCCGCGAACGCAGTTCGGCGAAACTGTTCAGCGGTTTGCCGTTCAGACTCACGATGACGTCCCCGGATTTAATCCCCGCTTTGGCGGAGCCGGAGTTTGGCAGGACTTCACTGACGAAGGCGCCGCGCTGAACGTTGAGATTCATCGCTTTGGCGATGTCGGCGCTCATTTCCATGCCTTTAATGCCCAACAGGCCGCGCTTGATTTCGCCAAACTGAATAAGCTGGTCGGCGAGGGTTTTCGCCATATTGCTTGGAATGGCAAAGCCGATGCCGATGCTGCCGCCGCCCGGCGCGAGGATCGCGGTGTTGATCCCGATAAGCTCGCCGTTGAGGTTCAGCAGCGCGCCGCCGGAATTGCCGCGGTTAATCGAGGCGTCGGTCTGAATGAAATTCTCCAGCCCTTCAAGGTTCAAGCCGCTGCGGCCAAGGGCAGAGATAATGCCGGAGGTGGCGGTCTGGCCAAGGCCGAACGGGTTGCCGACGGCGACGGCGAAGTCGCCGACGCGAAGTTTATCAGAGTCAGCAATGGCGATTTGCGTCAGGTGGTCTGGCTTAATCAGCTGCAGCAGAGCGATATCGCTCTGTTCATCGCTCCCGACCAGTTTGGCATCGAACTCACGGCCATCGTTCAGCTGGACGCTGATCTTCTGCGCCTGATTGATGACGTGGTTATTGGTCAGCACATAGCCTTTCGCCGCGTCGATGATAACGCCGGAGCCGAGCCCTTCAAACGGCTGCGCCTGCTCCTGCGGGGCGTTATCGCCAAAATATTTTTTCAGCTCTTCCGGCATATTGAGCGTCGGCGAGGCAGTGCCTTCCACCTGTACGCTAACCACCGCCGGCAGAACCTTTTCCAACATCGGCGCCAGGCTTGGTAACGCGCCCTGGCCGGGCACCTGAGTCGGTAAGGATGCCGCTGCCGGAGGCAGGACCGACAACGATAACCCAATGCTTAACGCTAACGCACTCAACAGCAAAGTCTGTTTCTTCATTAGATGCTGGCTCTCGTAACCTGAGGTGTATGGAAAAATGTCCTGAATAACCTGATGTTATTGAATTTTTGCACAGGTAACAACGTGGGGACTGGTTTAAATTGTAGCCGGGAAGTGGGGGAAGGAGCGGGCGCGACGGGCGCGCCCGGAGAATATTTTAATCGCAGCGAGGCTTAATCGCGTTTTGCGCCTCCGCGCAGTAAACCGGATGCGCCCTCGGAGTAGTCGCGCGGCATCTGGACCGGCGCCTGATCGTTGCTGGCTTCAGACTCTTCCAGACGGTTGCGGAACGGGTTGGCGTCTGCCATCGAGTCCGGCAGCAGGTTGTTAGAGCTTTTCGCCATATGCTGATATAGCTGACGATAGTCGTGCGCCATGTTATCCAGCAGTTCGGCGCTACGCGCAAAGTGGCTCACCAGCTCTTCACGGTACTCTTCAAGCTCGGCTTTATTCTTTTCCAGTTCGTACTGCAGCGCCTGCTGTTGGCGCAGTTTGCGGTTGCCGAAACGCATGGCGACGGCACCAATGATGATACCGACGACTAACCCAATTAGCGCGTATTCCCAGGTCATGAACATCTCCCGTTGTATTGTGGTTCCGTAGGGTGGCTCTTAGGCTCTCCGCCTGCGCCCGATAGTGCCACTATAACCGCTAATTCCACAGAAGTGGAATCCTGGCGTATCATCGCGTAGTGTAGAACGGCCTTTTTTTCGTCAATCGTGAGCTTCGGCATTACGGTTTTCAAGGAATAACAATTAGATCATGCAAAGCCTGTCTCCAACATCGCGTTACCTTTTAGCCCTGAAAGAGGGCAGCCATCAACCCGACGACGTCCAGCAAGAAGCGGTGAGCCGCCTTGATACCATTTACCAGGAACTGCAGACGCAGCCCGCGCCGGTCGCGTCAGGCGGCGGTTTGCGCGCGAAATTCGGCAAACTGCTGGGTAAGCGCGAGCCGGCTGCCGGGACGGCACCTGTCCGCGGCCTGTATATGTGGGGCGGCGTGGGGCGAGGCAAAACCTGGCTGATGGACCTGTTTTACCAGAGCCTGCCGGGCGAGCGTAAACAGCGCCTGCATTTCCATCGTTTCATGCTGCGCGTACACGAAGAGCTGACCACCCTGCAGGGACATAGCGACCCGCTGGAGATCGTCGCCGACCGCTTTAAAGCGGAAACCGACGTGCTCTGTTTCGACGAGTTTTTTGTCTCCGATATTACCGACGCCATGCTGTTGGGCGGGCTGATGAAAGCCCTGTTCGCCCGCGGCATCACCCTGGTGGCGACCTCCAATATTCCGCCGGATGAACTCTATCGCAATGGCCTGCAGCGGGCCCGTTTTCTGCCGGCGATCGACGCCATCAAGCAGCATTGCGATATTATGAACGTCGATGCCGGCATCGATTATCGACTGCGTACCCTGACGCAGGCGCACCTGTGGCTGTCGCCGCTGAATAACGACACCCGCGAACAGATGGATAAACTGTGGCTCGCGCTGGCGGGCGCGCCGCGCGCTGCCGGGCCGACGCTGGAGATTAACCATCGCGAGCTGCCTACCCTCGGCGTAGAAAACCAGACGCTGGCGGCGTCATTCGCCACGCTATGCGTGGATGCGCGCAGCCAGCATGACTATATCGCGCTCTCCCGACTGTTCCATACGGTGATGCTGTTCGACGTGCCGGTGATGACCGCGCAGCTGGAGAGCGAGGCCCGCCGCTTTATCGCTCTGGTGGATGAGTTTTACGAGCGCCATGTAAAGCTGGTGGTCAGCGCGGCAGTGCCGCTGTACGACATTTACCAGGGCGAGCGGCTGAAGTTTGAGTTCCAGCGCTGTCTCTCGCGTCTGCAGGAGATGCAGAGCGAAGAGTACCTCAAACGTCCGCATATGCCCTGACAGGGGACTTTTTCAGGCGGATTCAGGGCCGCAAGGCCGCCCCGGGCGCGGCCTGAAAAATCTCATAAAGGGGTCGATCTTTGACCCCGACTTCTCTATAATCTTGCGACCCCACGTTACGAGAAGGTTTTTTTCCCGAAACTTTCTATGCGCCGGCATAGGCTATTCGAAGGGGTAGGTTTGCTGGACAATGTCGTGTGAACCTCAACTGACTAAACGTTTGGGTGTTCACCAACGTGTAACTTATTATTTGGGTAAGCTTTTAATGAAAACTTTTACAGCTAAACCAGAAACCGTAAAACGCGACTGGTATGTTGTTGACGCGACCGGTAAAACTCTGGGCCGTCTGGCTACTGAACTGGCTCGTCGCCTGCGCGGTAAGCACAAAGCGGAATACACTCCGCACGTTGATACCGGTGATTACATCATCGTTCTGAACGCAGAAAAAGTTGCTGTTACCGGCAACAAGCGCGAAGACAAAATGTACTACCACCACACCGGCCACATCGGTGGTATCAAAGAAGCGACCTTTGAAGAGATGATTGCCCGCCGTCCTGAGCGTGTGATTGAAATCGCGGTTAAAGGCATGCTGCCAAAAGGCCCGCTGGGTCGTGCTATGTACCGTAAACTGAAAGTTTACGCGGGTAACGAGCACAACCACGCGGCACAGCAACCGCAAGTTCTTGACATCTAATCGGGATTATAGGCAATGGCTGAAAATCAATACTACGGCACTGGTCGCCGCAAAAGTTCCGCAGCTCGCGTTTTCATCAAACCGGGCAACGGTAAAATCGTTATCAACCAGCGTTCTCTGGAACAGTACTTCGGTCGTGAAACTGCCCGCATGGTAGTTCGTCAGCCGCTGGAACTGGTCGATATGGTTGAGAAACTGGATCTGTACATCACTGTTAAAGGTGGTGGTATCTCTGGTCAGGCTGGTGCGATCCGTCACGGTATCACCCGCGCTCTGATGGAGTACGACGAGTCCCTGCGTTCCGAACTGCGTAAAGCTGGCTTCGTTACTCGTGACGCTCGTCAGGTTGAACGTAAGAAAGTCGGTCTGCGTAAAGCACGTCGTCGTCCGCAGTTCTCCAAACGTTAATTGTTTTCTGCTCACGCAGAACAATTTGCGAAAAAACCCGCTTCGGCGGGTTTTTTTATGGATAAAACGGCTGTTATCCACAAGCATAGCGCCGGTTCTCGCCACTTTTTCAGCATTTCCAGAATCCCCTCACCACAACGTCTTCAAAATCTGGTAAACTATCATCCAATTTTCTGCCCAAATGCTGGTGATTGTTCATTTTTTGTTTTATTCGTGAACGAAGGTGACATCGCGCTAATGGGGTTTTTACATCTGGCTGGTCATGAGTGGCCGGCAGCAGTACAAAATTCTGAATATACCTGGAGGTTTTCATGGCTGTCGCTGCCAACAAACGTTCGGTAATGACGCTGTTTTCTGGTCCTACTGACATCTATAGCCATCAGGTCCGCATTGTGCTGGCCGAGAAGGGTGTCAGTTTTGAGATAGAGCACGTGGAGAAGGATAACCCGCCTCAGGATCTGATTGACCTCAACCCGAATCAAAGCGTACCGACGCTGGTGGATCGTGAGCTCACTCTGTGGGAATCCCGCATCATTATGGAGTATCTGGATGAGCGTTTCCCGCACCCGCCGTTAATGCCGGTTTATCCGGTGGCGCGTGGTGAAAGCCGCCTGTATATGCAACGTATCGAGAAGGACTGGTATTCGCTGATGAACACCATCCAGAGCGGTACCGCAGCGCAAGCTGATGCTGCGCGTAAGCAGCTGCGTGAAGAACTGCTGGCCATCGCGCCGGTCTTCACCCAGAAACCTTACTTCCTGAGCGATGAGTTCAGCCTGGTGGACTGCTACCTGGCGCCGCTGCTGTGGCGTCTGCCGGTTCTTGGTGTGGAGCTGGTTGGCGCTGGCGCGAAAGAGCTCAAAGGCTATATGACTCGCGTATTTGAGCGTGATTCCTTCCTCGCTTCTTTAACTGAAGCCGAGCGTGAAATGCGCCTCGGTCGGGGCTAAATAATGGATGTATCACAGCTGACGCCGCGTCGCCCGTATCTGTTACGGGCGTTTTATGACTGGCTGCTGGATAACCAGCTGACGCCGCACCTGGTGGTGGATGTGACGCTGCCGGGCGTGCTCGTGCCGATGGAGTACGCGCGCGATGGGCAAATCGTTCTCAATATTGCCCCGCGTGCGGTAGGCAATCTCGAGCTGGCGAACGACGAAGTGCGCTTCAACGCGCGCTTTGGCGGGGTACCACGCAACGTGTCTGTCCCGCTGGCTGCGGTACTCGCCATCTACGCCCGTGAGAACGGCGCTGGTACGATGTTCGAACCGGAAGCGGCCTATGACGAAGACGTCAGCAGCCTCAACGATGATGACGTCGCGCCGGAGAGTGAAAGCGAAACGGTGATGTCGGTGATCGATGGCGATAAGCCGGATAATCACGACGACGATCCTGACGACACGCCGCCGCCGCGCGGTGGTCGCCCGGCGCTGCGCGTGGTGAAGTAAATCCCTTCTCTGACAGGCCCTGCGGGGCCTGTTTTTTTGTCTGTCCGCTTTGTTAACTCTGCCACAAACGAGGCGTCCCATGGCTGGTATCGTCATCGCCACAGGTAGTTTTTAGGGAGCAGACATGTCTTTACTCGCACAACTGGACCAGCGTATCCGTCATCATGGCGGATTAATTGTCTCCTGCCAGCCGGTGCCGGGCAGTCCGCTGGATAATCCCGCTATCGTCGCGGCAATGGCGCTGGCGGCTGAGCAGGCGGGAGCGGTAGCGCTGCGCATCGAAGGCCTGGCCAACCTGCAGGCCGTTCGTCCGTTAGTGACGGTGCCCGTTATTGGGTTGATCAAACGCGATTTGCCCGATAGCCCGGTGCGTATTACGCCATGGCTGGAAGATATCGACGCGCTGGCGCAGGGCGGAGCGGATATTATTGCTATTGACGGCACCCAGCGTCAGCGTCCGGCGTCAGTGTCGGCGCTATTAGCAGAAATTCATCGGCTGGGGAAAGTGGCGATGGCCGATTGCTCATCTCTCGACGATGCTCTCGAGTGCTGGCAGTTGGGGGCTGAGATTGTCGGCACGACTCTCTCCGGCTATACCGCAGAAGAGACGCCGGATGAGCCGGATCTGGCGCTGGTGCAATGCCTGAGCGCGGCGGGCTGCAGAGTGATTGCCGAAGGGCGCTATAACACGCCTGCCCAGGCGGCGGAGGCGATGCGCTGCGGCGCGTGGGCGGTGACCGTCGGCTCGGCGATTACCCGCCTGGAGCATATCTGCGGCTGGTATAATACGGCGCTGAAAGCGGCGGTTTGCCCGGCGAATGAGCAATAAAAAAGCCCGATGACGTTAACCATCGGGCTTTTATGCGTGAGGTTCCGGACCTAATCAGACTTCAAGGTAGTTGAGGATCCCGTCCGCCGCTTTACGGCCTTCGGCAATCGCGGTGACCACCAGATCGGAACCGCGAACGATATCGCCACCGGCGAAGATTTTTGGGTTGCTGGTCTGGAAGGCGTTTTCGCTGCCTTCCGGGGCGATAATACGGCCCTGGGAGTCCAGTTCGACGCTGTGCTTCGCCAGCCACTCCATGCTGTGCGGACGGAAGCCAAACGCCATGACTACGGCGTCAGCCGGCACCACGTGCTCAGAGCCGGGGACGATCTCCGCGCGGCGGCGGCCCTTCGCATCCGGCTGGCCCATTTCGGTGCGCGCCATCTTCACGCCGCAAACCTTACCGTTGGCATTCACTTCCACGCCCAGCGGCTGGACGTTAAACTGGAACTCAACGCCTTCTTCGCGCGCGTTTTTCACTTCGCGTTTTGAGCCGGGCATGTTCTCTTCGTCACGGCGATAGGCGCAGATCACGTGCGCCGCATTCTGACGGACGGAGGTGCGTACGCAGTCCATCGCGGTGTCGCCACCGCCGAGCACCACCACGCGTTTGCCTTCCATGCTGACATAGGGCTCATCGGCGGTTTCACCAAAGCCCATGATCTGCTTAGTGTTAGCGATGAGGAACGGCAGCGCGTCGTAAACACCCGGGGCGTCTTCGTTGTCCAGTCCACCGCGCATCGACTGATAGGTCCCGACGCCGAGGAACACCGCATCGTACTCCTTCAGCAGGTCGTCGAGCTGCACGTCGCGGCCCACTTCGGTATTGAGTTTGAACTCAATGCCCATGCCGGTGAAGATCTCCCGGCGGCGGGTCATCACCTCTTTTTCCAGCTTGAACGCCGGGATACCGAAGGTCAGCAGGCCGCCGATTTCCGGATGGCGGTCAAATACCACCGCCTTGACGCCGTTACGGGTCAGCACGTCGGCGCAGGCGAGGCCCGCCGGGCCAGCGCCGATGATCGCGACGGTTTTACCGGTCGGCTTCACGTCGGAGAGATCCGGACGCCAGCCCATCTCGAATGCCTTATCGTTGATATAGCGTTCGATGTTGCCGATGGTCACCGCGCCGAACTCATCGTTCAGCGTACAGGAGCCTTCACACAGGCGGTCCTGCGGGCAGACGCGCCCGCAGACTTCCGGCAGAGTGTTGGTTTGATGCGACAGCTCGGCCGCTTCAAAAATACGCCCCTCGTTGGCCAGCTTCAGCCAGTTCGGGATGTAGTTATGCACCGGGCACTTCCATTCGCAGTACGGGTTGCCACAGGAGAGGCAGCGATCCGCCTGCGCCTTGGCCTGGCCTTCTGAAAACGGCTCGTAAATTTCCACAAACTCAATTTTACGGATCTTCAGCGGTTTCTTTGGCGGATCAACGCGCTGCAGGTCGATAAATTGATAAACGTTCTGACTCATCTTAACCCCTTACTGCGCCTGCACCCGCAGCTCAGCTGCGGAACGACTACGGTGACCCAACAGTGCTTTAACATCGCTGGACTTTGGTTTAACCAGCGCAAACTTCGCGGAGAAGGCCGGCCAGTTGGCGAGGATCTCTTCGCCGCGTTGCGAACCGGTAAGCTGTACGTGCTCGGTGATTAAACCGCGCAGGTGCTCTTCATGGATGGCCAGAGAATCAACGTCCAGCACTTCCACCAGCTCCGGGTTCACGCGTTTGCGGAAGTCGCCATCTTCATCCAGGACATAGGCAAAGCCGCCGGTCATCCCTGCGCCAAAGTTGACGCCGGTTTTTCCGAGCACGCAGACGATGCCGCCGGTCATATATTCGCAGCCGTTGTCGCCGATGCCTTCCACCACGGTGATAGCGCCGGAGTTACGCACGGCGAAACGCTCGCCCGCGCGGCCTGCGGCGTACAGACGACCACCGGTCGCGCCGTACAGGCAGGTGTTGCCGATAATGCTGGCTTCATGGCTGCGGAACGCAGAGCCCACCGGCGGACGAATGGCCAGCAGACCGCCCGCCATGCCTTTCCCGACGTAGTCGTTGGCGTCGCCAGTCAGATGCAGTTCCACGCCGCCGGCGTTCCACACGCCGAAGCTCTGGCCCGCGGTGCCGCTAAAGTGAGCGACGATCGGGTCGCCCGCCAGTCCCTGGTCGCCATGGGTCTGGGCGATATACCCGGACAGCGAGGCCCCCACGGAGCGGTCGGTGTTGCGGATATCAAACCAGAACGTCTTGCTCTGCTTTTCATCCACGTACGGTTTCGCCTGCTGCAGCAGCTGGGCGTTGAGCACGCCGTTATCGAACGGTGGGTTGTTCTCGGTGCAGTACAGCGCTTTGCCCGGATGCGGCTCTGCGGTCTCCAGCAGTTTACCCAGATCCAGTTTCTGCTGCTTGGCGGTGAACCCATCCAGCTCTTTGAGCAGATCGGTGCGGCCAATCAGATCCACCAGACGCTTGACGCCCAGCTGGGCCATCAGCTCGCGGGTCTCACGGGCGATAAATTCAAAGTAGTTGGTCACTTTGAACGGCAGACCGTGATAGTGATTCTTACGCAGTTTGTCATCCTGGGTCGCCACGCCGGTAGCGCAGTTGTTCAGGTGGCAAATACGCAGGTATTTACAGCCCAGCGCGACCATCGGGCCGGTACCGAAACCGAAGCTCTCCGCGCCGAGGATCGCCGCTTTGATGATATCGAGGCCGGTTTTCAGACCGCCATCCACCTGCAGACGGATCTTATGACGCAGACCGTTAGCGACCAGCGCCTGTTGGGTTTCCACCAGGCCGAGCTCCCACGGACAGCCGGCATATTTCACCGAAGAGAGCGGGCTCGCCCCGGTGCCGCCGTCGTAGCCGGCGATGGTGATCAGGTCGGCATAGGCTTTGGCCACGCCGGTGGCGATGGTGCCAACGCCCGGCTCAGAAACCAGTTTGACCGAAATCATCGCTTTCGGATTGACCTGCTTGAGGTCGAAAATCAGCTGCGCCAGATCCTCGATAGAGTAGATATCGTGGTGCGGCGGCGGGGAAATCAGCGTGACGCCCGGTACCGAATAGCGCAGTTTGGCGATGTACGGGGTGACTTTATCACCCGGCAGCTGGCCACCTTCACCCGGTTTCGCCCCCTGGGCGACTTTGATCTGGATGACGTCGGCATTGACCAGGTAGGCTGGCGTGACGCCGAAGCGGCCGGACGCGACCTGCTTGATGCGCGACACTTTATTAGTGCCGTAGCGCGCCGGGTCTTCACCGCCTTCACCGGAGTTGGAGAAGCCGCCGATGCTGTTCATCGCTTCCGCCAGCGACTCGTGCGCTTCCGGGCTCAGGGCGCCGATCGACATCGCCGCGGTATCGAAGCGTTTAAACAGCTCCTTCGCCGGCTCTACTTCGTCGATGCTGATAGCGTCTTCGCCTGGGTTGAGCGCCAGCAGGTCGCGCAGCGTGGCCGCTGGACGTTCGTTAACCAGTTTCGCGTATTGTTGATAATCGCTGTATTCGCCGCTCTGCACGGCCTGCTGCAGGGTGCGCACCACGTCCGGGTTGTAGGCATGATATTCGCCGCCGTGCACATATTTCAGCAAACCGCCCTGGGCCAGCGGCTTACGCGCCAGCCAGGCGCGTTTCGACAGATTCAGCAGATCCTGCTGGAAGTCGTCGAAGCTGGCGCCGCCGATGCGGCTGACCACGCCCTGGAAGCAGAGATCGGAGACATCGCGATGCAGACCGACCGCTTCGAACAGCTTCGAGCAGCGGTAGGAGGCGATGGTCGAGATCCCCATCTTGGACATGATCTTATACAGACCTTTGTTGATACCGTTGCGATAGTTCAGCATCACCGCACGGTACGGTTTATCGATGGCTTTGCTGTCGACCAGCTTCGCCAGCGTTTCGTAGGCGAGGTATGGATAGATAGCCGTCGCCCCAAAGCCGAGCAGCACGGCGAAGTGGTGCGGATCGCGGGCGCTGGCGGTTTCAACGATGATGTTGGCATCGCAGCGCAGGCTTTTATCGACCAGACGGGTCTGGATCGCGCCAACGGCCATCGGCGCCGGTACCGGCAGACGGTCTTTGGCGATGTTGCGGTCAGAGAGCACCAGCAGCACGGTGCCGTCGCGCACCATTTGCTCCGCTTTATCGCACAGCGCTTTCACCGTCTCGCTGAGGGAGGCCTCTGCCGGGTTGAACGTGATATCGAGGACGTCGGCGCGATAGTGCTCTTCTTCCATCGTCGTCAGCTGTTTAAAATCGGAGTACAGCAGGATCGGCGATTTGAAGCTCAGACGATGCGCCTGGCCTTCCGCTTCGCAGAAGACGTTCATTTCGCGACCGATGCTGGTAGCCAGCGACATGACGTGCGCTTCGCGCAGCGGGTCGATCGGCGGGTTAGTCACCTGGGCGAACTGCTGACGGAAGTAATCGTAGATAATGCGCGGCTGGCTGGAGAGCACGGCGAAAGGCGTGTCATCGCCCATCGAACCGACTGCTTCCTGGCCATTTTCGCCGAGCACGCGCAGGACGGAGTCCAGCTCTTCCGCGCTGTAGTTAAACTGTTTCTGGTAGCTGGCGAGCGTGTCGTCATCCAGCTGGCGGCTGCCAACCTCTTCGTCCGGCAGATCTTCGAACGGCACCAGGCGACGAACGTTTTTCTCCATCCACTCTTTATACGGATGGCGGCTCTTCAGATCGTCATCGGTTTCCGCTGAGTGCAGAATGCGTCCGGCACGGGTATCGATAACCATCAGCTCGCCCGGGCCCACGCGGCCTTTCTCGACCACTTCGTCAGGCTGGTAATCCCAGATGCCGACTTCGGAGGCGCAGGTGATGAGCTTATCTTTGGTAATGACGTAGCGCGCCGGGCGCAGACCGTTACGGTCGAGGTTACAGGCCGCGTAGCGGCCATCTGACATGACGATGCCCGCCGGGCCGTCCCACGGCTCCATATGCATGGAGTTAAAGTCGAAGAATGAACGCAGCTCCGGATCCATATCCGGGTTGTTCTGCCAGGCTGGCGGCACCAGCAGACGCATGGCGCGCACGATGTCCATCCCGCCGGCCAGCAGCAGCTCCAGCATGTTGTCCATAGAACTGGAGTCGGAGCCGGTTTCGTTAACGAACGGCGCGGCGTCGTGCAGGTCAGGGATCAGCGGGGTCTGGAACTTATAGGTACGGGCGCGGGCCCACTGGCGGTTGCCGGTAATGGTGTTAATTTCACCGTTGTGCGCCAGGTAGCGGAACGGCTGCGCCAACGGCCAGCGTGGTACGGTGTTGGTGGAGAAGCGCTGGTGGAACAGGCAGATAGCCGACTCCAGGCGCAGGTCCGCGAGGTCCAGGTAGAAGCGCGGCAAATCCGCCGGCATACACAGACCTTTATAGATGTTGACCAGATTGGACAAGCTACAAACGTAGAAATCTTTGTCTTCCTGCAGACGTTTTTCAATGCGACGACGCGCAATAAACAGACGGCGCTCCATATCGCGCGGGCGCCAGCCAGCCGGGGCGTTGACAAAGATTTGCTCAATACGGGGCAGCGAGGAGAGGGCGATTTCACCGAGCACGCCTTCGTTGGTCGGCACATCGCGCCAGCCGACAATCGACAGGGTCTCAAGCTGAAGTTCTTCTTCAACGATGCGGCGCGCCGCTTTAGCCAGCTCAGGATCTTTATTCAGGAACAGCATCCCAACGGCGTAGTTTTTGGCTAAACGCCAGCCGCGCTCTTCGGCAACGATGCGGAAGAAACGATCGGGTTTTTGCAGCAGCAGACCGCAACCGTCGCCGGTTTTACCATCGGCAAGGATTGCGCCACGGTGCTGCATGCGGGCCAGTGCGTGTATTGCGGTTCGCACTACCTTGTGGCTAGGTTCGCCTTCTATGTGGGCGATCAGGCCGAAACCACAGTTATCCCTCTCAAGGGATTTGTCGTACAACATATCAGTGAACCTCCCCAGGCTCTACGGACACCCTCCGATACCGATTGCGCACAGGCACAGAAAGAGCATGGCGACGGGGTTTACACCTCGCATTCGCCCTCTTTAAATCCTTTTCGCATCGGTACACAAGTTTGAGGACTTGCTGTTAAGAGGGAATCTCAATTACTGCATAAATATGATGAGCAGAGTGCTCATCCAGAAAGCTTCCAGCGGATTCCCAACTTATCGGGAATCCACACTTACGTCAAATGGCAATCTTATTAATACAAAAATGTGCTATACACAAGTTAACTAATTGTTATTAAAGAAAATAATGGCAATTTTTATGCTTTGAATACGCCTGCTGGTGGTGCGGCTAGTGTGATCTGTCTCACTGTGCACGCGGCTTTGCATTACCAATATGCGCTGAAATATATTTCATTATTAGCATATTTGACTGCAATATTTTTAACTACTGGACATTAATACCGTTTTTTACCAGAAAGCAGATTAGGGCAATGCGAAGATAAAATATAAGGAAAACTCATCACCT
Organism: Klebsiella pneumoniae; assembly: GCF_000742135.1. Lineage (GTDB taxonomy): Bacteria > Pseudomonadota > Gammaproteobacteria > Enterobacterales > Enterobacteriaceae > Klebsiella > Klebsiella pneumoniae. The sequence continues at coordinate 3,171,839 of NZ_KN046818.1, forward strand.
GGTGGTTGAATGAAATTGCAGTAATCTTGATTGTTTATGCAATAGGGTTGGTCGCCGCGCTGACGATTGATCCAGGTCATCGCCGTCGGTGACGAAAAGTGGCAGGCTTGGCCCCCTTTGTTGAGGGCGGTCTATCAGATTATGCAGTTACAGAAATTAGTCAATATGTTTGGTGGGGATCTTATGCGTCGCTATGGCGAAAAGGTCCATAAGCTAACGCTGCACGGCGGTTTTAGCTGCCCAAACCGCGACGGCACGCTGGGCCGCGGCGGTTGCACTTTCTGTAACGTGGCATCGTTTGCCGATGAGGCGCAGCAGCATCGCTCTATCGCCGAACAGCTCGCTCATCAGGCGCAGCTCGTCAACCGGGCGAAGCGCTATCTGGCCTATTTTCAGGCCTACACCAGCACCTTCGCTGAAGTGCAGGTGCTCCGTTCAATGTATCGTCAGGCCGTCAGTGCCGCAAATATCGTTGGCCTGTGCGTCGGCACCCGCCCGGACTGCGTTCCGCAGGCGGTCCTTGACCTGCTGAGTGAATACCATCAGCAAGGGTATGAGGTATGGCTGGAGCTGGGGCTGCAAACTGCTCATGATAAGACCCTGCATCGCATTAACCGTGGACACGATTTCGCCTGTTATCAGCGTACCGCGCGCCTGGCGCGAGAGCGGGGGCTGAAAGTCTGTGCGCATCTGATCGTCGGTCTGCCCGGAGAGAGCCAGGGGCATTGTCTGCAGACGCTGGAGCAGGTAGTGGCGACCGGCGTGGATGGGATCAAATTGCATCCACTGCATATTGTGAAAGGCAGCATTATGGCCAAAGCGTGGCAGGCCGGGCGTCTCGATGGCATTGAGCTGGAGGCGTATACCGTCACCGCTGGAGAGATGATCCGCCATACGCCGCCGGAGGTGATCTACCACCGTATTTCCGCCAGCGCCCGTCGGCCCACGCTGTTGGCGCCGCTGTGGTGTGAAAATCGCTGGACCGGCATGGTTGAACTGAATCGTTATCTGAATCAGCAGGGCGCTCAGGGCTCGGCGCTGGGCCGTAGCTGGGTTGCTCCCCAGGCTGAGTGAGAAGTACGAGCGTGATGTCCGGAACAATGCCGGACATCGCGCTCCTGCCATTTATGCCTGGCTGGCTTTCATCGTCACACGCGGAGTTTTGATCACGAACAGCACCAGCAGGGCGCCAAGCGCGGCGATAGTGCCGGCGAGAACGAAAGCGCTGTCAAATTTACCAGTAGACTGCACGATATAGCCGGTAACAATCGGCCCCACGATGCCGGAGACGCTGCCGATAAGATGGATAAAGCCGCTGGCGCCGCCGACGCGGGATTTATGCACCACGTCCTGGATAATCGCCCAGTAGATCGCCCCGGTTACATAGAGGAAAAAGATGGAGACCGACATCAGCAGAACGGCAGGCACGACGCTGCTGACGGTACCCGCCAGTCCCACGCAGATAGCGGCCATCAGCAGGCATACCACCAGCACAATTTTGCGCGACAGCAGCAGGCGCCCGGTGAGTTTAAAAATTTTATCGGAAATATAGCCCCCAAGCGCCAGACCGACAAAGCCGACTATCCATGGGATCATAGTGGTAAGGCTCATCTGTTTAATATCCAGATGGTGCTGTTGTACCAGATAGGACGGGAACCAGCTGAGAAAGAAAAACAGAATATAGTTGTAGCAGAAGAAGGCAAAGGCCGTTACCAGAATAATTGGCTGTTTCAAATAATAACCCAGCGAGTGAGCTGTTTGATTTTCTATTGTTTCCAGCGCGACTTCTTCTTCTTTCATTTTATTAATCAGCTTAAGTTCTTCCTGGCTGACTTTTTTGTGCTTTTCGGGCGAATTAGCGGCAATGAAAAACCACGCTATCATCCATACAATACCGATAGCGAAAATAATCATAAAAGCCGGGCGCCAGCCGAATGCCAGGGCCAGGTAACCGACGATGGGGCCGGCGACCGCGCCGCCCAGCGGAGAGCCTGCGCTGAGAAAGCCGACGGCGGTAGCCGCTTGCTTTTTAGGAAACCAGCCGTTGATCATCTTGTTCGCCGATGCGCAGATCGGGCCTTCCGCCATCCCGAAAAGCACCCGCAGCACCAGCATGGAATAAAAGCCGGTGGCTACCGCGGTTAAGCCGCAAAACAGCGACCACAGACCGACCGCCAGGCCCATTACCAGCGTTGCGCCAAACTTATCCACGGCCAAACCGCCAATAAAATTAAATACCGCGTAGCCGAAGAAAAAGCTGCCGAAAATAATGCCGAATTGTTCAGCGTTAAGTGCAAGGTCCTTTTCAATCATCGGGACCGTAATGGATAATGCCACCCGGTCAAGATAATTTATCATATATACTAAAAATAATAACAGGACGATAATCCAGCGGATATTTTTTCCCATGATAACACCATGCTCATTATATTATTTATATCAGGCGCGGCGGATACGCAGATATCCGTCGGCCGTTATTCTATACGATGCCGGTTTAACCCAGCTGCAGCAGCACTTTGCAGCAGGTCTTACGGTCGTTAGCAAAAATCTCCATGGCCTCTTTCACCTGCTCCAGCGGCATACAATGGGTGATTAACGCCTCCGGACGAATAAGGCCTTTCTCCATCCAGTCGATGACCAGCGGAAAACGCCCGCTGTTCAGCCGGGAGGAGAAAATAGAAATTTCTTTACTGGTGATGCTTTGCTGAGTGAGGGTCGAGGCCTCGCCGGAGAAACCGAGTATACCGATGCGGGCGGCGGGGGAGGCGAGGAGAATGGCTTCCTGCAGGATCGCCGGGTGGCAGGCGGCATCAATGACCAGCGTGGGGGCAAGCTGCCGCTGCGCCAGCTGTTCCGCGAGCGGCTGGTCAGTGTTATCGAGCGTCAGATCGGCGCCGTTTTCCCGGGCCATCTGCAGACGTTCGGCAATGCGATCCACGACGATCACCTGCTTAACGCCATATACCCCCTTTAGCGCCTGAATGATTGTCAGCCCCATCGGGCCAGCGCCGTAAACCAGGGCAATATCTTGCGCCGTGGGCTGCAGCTGGGCGGTAATATTTGCCGCGATGGTAAAAGGCTCAACCATCGTTGCCTGACGGTCGCTGATAGCCTCGGGGATGCGCCAGGCATTTTTCGCCGGCACGCAGGCATAGTCGCTAAATCCCCCGTCGCGGTGAACTCCTATGACCTGGAGCTGCGTACAGACATTCGGCCTTCCTACCGAGCAAGTATAACAATGGCCGCAGCTGACAACGGGGTCCACCGCGACACGCTCGCCGATGCGTGCCGGAGATACCTGCTCGCCGACGGCGTCGATGATGCCATAGAATTCATGGCCGATGACGCGGGGATATTTCGCGAATGGGTTGTGGCCGTGATAGATGTGTACATCGGAACCACAGATCCCGGCAAAAGCAATTTTCACCCGTACTTCATGGGCGCCCGGAACTGGAACCGGACGTGATTCAATGTTCAGTTGGCCTGGCTCTTTGACGACGACGCTTCTCATTTTGATTCCTTCCATTGTCTTTTTTCTGAACAAATTACGCTACTTTTATTACCATACAAGTATGCAAAAGATCATAATCAGGCCTGGATCACATTTGAGAAAGCTCGGCAGAAAAAGCCATGGCATGATTAATCTATTGAAATAAATTGAAAAAAATTATGAATGCGCCGACGCATTCACCGCTGGCGAGCCGGTCGGCAGGAATGTGATCGCTATCACGACAGCCAACGCTCAATCATCTATGATTACTGGTATGGTAGTAGGGTAAATTAAACTAAGTTGAGCAGGTGAAGACAATGCAGATGACAATGCGCTGGTTTGGACCAGAGGAAGACAAGATTTCATTAGAACATATTCGCCAGGTGCCTGGCGTTGAGGGGGTGGTCGGCGCGCTCTACGACGTCGCGGTGGGCGAAGTATGGCCGGTGGATAAAATTGAGCGTCTGGTCGGTCAGGCCCATGCCGCAGGCCTGAAAATGGAGGTGATAGAGAGCGTCAACATCCATGACGACATCAAAATCGGCCTACCTACCCGTGACCGCTATATTGCCAACTACCAGCAGACCATCCGCAACCTTGCCCGCTTTGGCGTTAAAGTCATCTGCTATAACTTCATGCCGGTTTTCGACTGGATGAAGACGGATATGAACTACGTCCTGCCGGATGGCTCGCTGACGATGGCGTTTGAGAAGAAAGATATCGATAAGCGGCTGGAGGACGTGGTGAAGGAGGTGCTTGAGAATTCAAACGGCTTCGCCTTGCCGGGCTGGGAGCCGGAACGGCTGGCGGAGGTGCAGACCCTGTTTGCCAAATATAGCGCGGTGGATGATCAGAAGCTGCGGGAGAACCTGGTTTATTTTCTGCAGGCGGTGATCCCGGTTTGCGAAGAGGTTGGGGTGAAAATGGCGATCCACCCGGACGACCCGCCGTACTCCATTTTTGGCCTGCCGCGGGTGGTCAAAAACCGCGACGATCTGGACTGGATCTGCCGGGCTGTCGATTCACCCGCCAACGGCATTACGCTCTGCACCGGCTCGATTGCCGAAGATCCTGATAATGACGTGTACGCCATCCTGGCCGAATTTACGCGGCGTAAGCGAATTCATTTTGCCCACGTCCGCAATATAAAGCTGATGCAGGATAAAGACTTTTACGAGTGCGCCCATCCGTCAGAGTACGGCTCCCTGGATATGTACAAAGTGATGCAAGCGCTGTATGACAACGGATTCGACGGCTATATTCGCCCGGATCATGGTCGCTTTATCTGGGGAGAGACCGGACGGCCGGGCTATGGCCTGTTCGACCGCGCCCTCGGCGTGACCTACCTGAAAGGACTCTGGGAGGCGTTAAGCAAGCGTTAATCCCTCTTCTGATCCCCCTCTTTTGCGGCTGGTTCGCCTCTGCGGCCGGCCGCCGTATCGACTCCTGCCCGCATTTTTTGCACAACTTACAGCGCATTGCTCAGAATTGAGTATTATTGTGCGGAGTTGTCGTGAAGGAATCCCCTATGAAGCAAATTCGTATGCTGGCGCAGTATTATGTCGACCTGATGATGAAGCTGGGTCTGGTCCGCTTTTCGATGCTGTTGGCTCTTGCGCTGGTGGTGCTGGCCATCGTGGTACAGATGGCGGTTACCATGGTGCTGCATGGCCAGGTTGAAAGTATCGACGTTATCCGCTCTATCTTCTTTGGCCTGCTGATCACGCCTTGGGCGGTCTACTTTCTCTCGGTGGTGGTGGAGCAGCTCGAAGAGTCCCGTCAGCGTCTTTCGCGGCTGGTGGACAAGCTGGAGGAGATGCGTGAGCGCGATCTAAAGCTGAACGTCCAACTGAAAGATAACATCGCGCAGTTGAATCAGGAGATTGGCGAACGTGAAAAAGCGGAAGCCGAGCGCGAGACCACCCTCGAGCAGTTGAAGATTGAGATGAAAGAGCGTGAAGAGACGCAGATCCAGCTCGAACAGCAATCCTCCTTTCTGCGCTCTTTCCTTGATGCTTCCCCGGACCTGGTCTTCTATCGCAATGAGGATAAGGAGTTTTCAGGCTGTAACCGGGCGATGGAGCTGCTGACCGGCAAAAGCGAGAAACAGCTGATCCACCTCAAACCGCAGGACGTCTATAGCGAAGAGGCGGCGGAAAAGGTACTGGAGACCGACGAGAAGGTGTTCCGCCATAATGTATCGCTGACCTATGAGCAGTGGCTGGACTATCCCGATGGCCGCAAAGCGTGCTTTGAAATCCGCAAGGTCCCCTACTACGATCGCGTCGGTAAGCGTCGCGGCCTGATGGGCTTCGGCCGCGATATCACCGAACGTAAACGCTATCAGGACGCTCTTGAGCGCGCCAGCCGGGATAAAACCACCTTTATTTCCACCATCAGTCATGAGCTGCGTACCCCGCTAAACGGGATCGTCGGGCTGAGCCGAATTTTGCTGGATACCGAACTGACCAGCGAGCAGGAAAAATACCTGAAAACTATCCATGTCTCGGCGGTGACGCTGGGGAATATCTTCAATGATATTATCGACATGGACAAAATGGAGCGCCGCAAGGTGCAGCTCGATAACCAGCCGGTGGACTTCACCAGCTTCCTTGCCGACCTTGAAAACCTATCCGGCTTGCAGGCACAGCAGAAGGGGCTGCGCTTTGTGCTGGAGCCGAGCCTGCCGCTGCCGCATAAGGTAATCACGGATGGGACCCGCCTGCGGCAGATCCTGTGGAATCTTATCAGTAACGCCGTGAAGTTTACCCCGCAGGGCGGAGGGGTGAACGTCCGCGTGCGCTATGACGAAGGCGATATCCTGCACTTCGAAGTGGAAGACTCCGGAATTGGTATTCCTGAAGCGGAACAGGACAAAATTTTCGCCATGTATTACCAGGTCAAAGACAGCCACGGCGGCAAACCGGCCACCGGAACCGGGATTGGTCTCGCCGTCTCGCGTCGCCTGGCGCGTAATATGGGCGGTGATATCAGCGTTACCAGCCAGCCGGGTAAAGGGGCGACCTTTACGCTTACTGTCCATGCGCCTGCCATTGCGGAAGAAGTGGAAGATACGCTGGCGGAAGACGACATGCCATTACCGGCGCTCAACGTGCTGCTGGTTGAGGACATTGAGCTCAACGTTATTGTGGCCCGTTCAGTGCTGGAAAAACTGGGTAACAGCGTTGATGTGGCGATGACCGGGAAAGCCGCGCTGGAGATGTTTGAGCCAGGCGAATATGACCTTGTGCTGTTGGATATTCAGTTACCGGACATGACCGGACTGGATATTTCCCGGGAACTGAAACAGCGCTTTGCCGCTGACGAGCTACCGCCGCTGGTCGCCCTCACCGCCAACGTGCTGAAGAATAAAAAAGAGTATCTCGACGCCGGGATGGACGATGTGTTGAGTAAGCCGCTATCGGTGCCAGCGCTAACGGCCATGATCAAGAAATTCTGGGATGCACCGGATGAGGAAGCGCAGGAAGCGCCGGCGGCCGATCTGCATAAAGCCGACGCGGTGCTGGATACCGATATGCTGGAGCAATATATCGAGCTGGTGGGACCGAAGCTTATCAACGATGGTCTCGCGGTGTTTGAGAAGATGATGCCGGGCTACATGTCCGTTCTGGAGTCTAATCTGACCGCCCGCGACCAAAAAGGGATTGTCGAAGAGGGGCATAAGATCAAAGGGGCGGCCGGTTCTATCGGACTGCGCCACATCCAGCAGCTGGGCCAGCAGATCCAGACTCCGGATCTGCCTGCCTGGTCTGATAATGTCGCTGAATGGGTTGAAGAGATGAAATCCGAGTGGCAAAACGATGTAGCGGTACTGAAGGCGTGGGTGGCGAAAGCCAGCAAAAAATGACCCCGGACAGACCGGGGTGCGCGAATACTGCGCCAACACCAGGGAACTGGTGGTTGAGCCAGTGTTGTTTGAGTGATGTTGTTACGTGGCGCAACCGAAGAAGTGGATTGCTCGCTCATTAAGATAGCAAAGCTTAACTAATTTGTTACATGAATCAGTAAAATATGTGAAGCATAGCGAGTTAATCGACATTTTTGACTGGTTTCAGCGAGTTGCATGGAGGAGCGAAAGCGATGAAAAAAATTGGTGTGGTACTGGGCGGCTGCGGCGTGTACGACGGCAGTGAAATCCATGAGGCGGTGATTACCCTGCTGGCGATCGCGCGCAACGGCGCGCAGGCAGTGTGCTTTGCGCCCGATAAACCGCAGCGCGATGTCATCAACCATCTGACCGGGGAGGCGATGCCAGAGCAGCGCAATGTGCTGGTGGAAGCAGCGCGTATCGCCCGCGGCGACATCCTGCCGCTGGCGCAGGCGCGTGCGGAGACGCTGGACGCGCTGATCGTCCCTGGCGGCTTCGGCGCGGCGAAAAATCTAAGCAGCTTCGCCGCCGAGGGCAGCGAATGCCAGGTGGATCCCGATCTGCGGGCCCTGGCGCTGGCGATGCATCAGGCCGGCAAGCCGCTGGGCTTTATGTGCATTGCCCCGGCGATGCTGCCGAAGATCTTTGCGTTTCCGCTGCGGATGACCATTGGGACCGATCTTGATACCGCCGATGTGGTGGAAGAGATGGGGGCAGAGCACGTGCCTTGCCCGGTCGACGACATCGTGGTGGATGAAGACAACAAAGTGGTCACCACTCCGGCGTATATGCTGGCGGAGGACATTGCGCAAGCCGCCACCGGAATTGAGAAGCTGGTGGCCCGCGTGCTGGCGCTGAGCGCATGAGGCTCCGCGTTGCGCCCTTTGCGCTGCTGAAACGTCTGGCATTGCGTCTGCTGCTGATCGCCGCCGTCCTCTGGGGCGGGGGGATCGCGCTGTTTAGCGTGCTGCCGGTGCCGTTTTCGGCGGTGATGCTTGAGCGGCAGGTGAGCGCCTGGCTGTCCGGTGATTTCCATCATCTGGCGCATTCCGACTGGGTTGCCATGGATAAGATCTCCCCATGGATGGGGCTGGCGGTGATTGCCGCCGAAGATCAGAAGTTCCCGGAACACTGGGGGTTCGACGTGTCGGCGATTGAGAAAGCGCTGGCGCACAATGAGCGGCATGATACCCGGATTCGCGGCGCGTCAACGCTGTCGCAGCAGACGGCGAAAAACCTGTTTTTATGGGATGGCCGCAGCTGGCTGCGTAAGGGGCTGGAAGCCGGGCTGACTGTCGGGATCGAAACCGTGTGGAGTAAAAAGCGGATCCTGACCGTCTACCTGAATATTGCCGAGTTCGGCGATGGGATATTTGGTGTGGAAGCGGCCGCCCAGCGCTATTTTCATAAACCCGCCAGTCAGCTGACGCCGGGGGAAGCGGCTCTGCTGGCCGCGGTGCTGCCGAACCCGATCCGCTATCGCGCCGATGCGCCGTCAGGCTATGTGCGCAGTCGTCAGGCCTGGATCTTACGCCAGATGCGACAGCTGGGCGGGGAAGGGTTCATGCGCGAGCATAAGCTCTATTAGCGGGTTACTCCGGCGCCGGGGCTGGTACAATCGCCAGTCGTCCGCCGCCGGGAAGCGTCACGTTTAGTCTTCGTCAAAGCCAGCGTTAAACAGGGCAATCACCGCGGCGAGGGCTTCAACTTCCTGCGGACCGCTGGCCTCCACCTCTATCTGTCGCCCTTTCGCCGAGTCCAGCATCAGCAGGGCAATCACGCTGTTGGCTTCCGCCTCTGTGCCTTCATCGTTGCGCAGCAGTACTTCGGCATCGAAATTCTGCATCAGTTCGAACAGCTTCATCGCCGGGCGGGCGTGCATGCCCAGCTTATTGGTGATTTCAACGGTCTGCTTTACGGTCATGATTTACGTTTTTCCAGCGTCCGATGACGAGACTGCACGTTCTTGCCGCGCGAGCGGAAGTAGTCAGCCAGTTGTTCAGCAATATAAACCGAACGATGTTTACCGCCGGTACAGCCAATGGCCACCGTCAGATAGCTGCGATTGTTGGTCTCCAGCATCGGTAACCATAGCTCAAGATAGCTTCGGGTCTGATAAATAAAGTTGTGCACTTCAGTGTGCCGATCGAGGAAGGCGGCCACTGGTTTATCCAGACCGGTCATTGGACGCAGTTTCGGATCCCAGTGCGGGTTGGGCAGAAAGCGCACGTCAAAGACGTAATCGGCATCGATCGGAATACCGTGCTTGAAGCCGAAGGATTCGAAGACCATCGTCAGTTCACGCTCGCGTTTACCCAGCAGTCGGGTACGCAGCATTTCCGCCAACTCATGCACCGACATTTCCGACGTATCGACGATCAGATCGGCGCGGGAGAGCAGGGGCTCCAGCAGATCGCTCTCTTCGTCGATGGCGCTTTCCAGCGACAGATTCTTGCTGGAGAGCGGGTGCAGGCGACGGGTGTCGCTGTACCGGCGGATCAGGGTATTGCGGTCGGCATCAAGGAACAGCAGCTGCGGAGAAAAACATTCCGGCAGATTCTGCATCGCCTGCTCGAAGATCTCCGGGGATTCCGGCATGTTACGCACGTCGATGCTGACGGCCGCGGAGATATTACGGTCAGCCAGCGACCGCGCCAGGTCGGGCAGCAGCACGACCGGCAGGTTATCCACGCAGTAAAAGCCCATATCTTCCAGCGCTCGCAGAGCGACGGATTTCCCCGAGCCCGAGCGGCCGCTGACGATCATCAGTACCATGTACCGTTTCTCCTCAGTACGATAAAGGATAAGGTGCGACTGCCGTTATGCGTCATCGCTGCTTCCTGCTTCGGTGATGATCTCATACAACTCTTCATCGCTCTGCGCCGCACGAAGGCGACGACAAATCGCTTTGTCCGCCAGCCGTTTTGCCACCAGGGAGAGCGTATGCAGGTGAGTTTTTGTCTGGTCGGCCGGCACCAGCAGCGCGAACAGCAGGTCGACAGGCTGATTGTCGATCGCGTCGAAGGCGATGGGGGTTTCCAGCTGGACAAAAACGCCGACAGCACGCAGCGTATCCTCTTCCAGTTTTCCGTGGGGAATGGCAATACCATTGCCGATCCCGGTACTGCCCATTTTTTCGCGGGTGAGGATCGCTTCGAACACCACCTGCGGCGGCAAACTTAACTGTTTGGCGGCCAGTTCGCTGATGATTTCCAGAGCACGCTTCTTGCTCTGGCAGTGCACCTGGCTACGGGTACATTCCTGGTTCAGGACGTTGCTCAGTTGTAGAGCCGAATCGTTGTTCATCATAATTTCACCTGAGCGCCCCCGCGCCCGTCGCCGATGATATCCAGCGGCGGGCGCAAGGGGGCCCGGACAATTAGTGTTGTTTTAGTTTATCTTTGTGCTTCGTTAACTGTCTTGCCAGCTTGTCGATAAGACCATCGACAGCCGCATACATATCCTGCCCTTCCGCACTGGCATGGATTTCGCCACCGTTGACATGCAGATTCGCGTCCGCAATTTGCGTCACTTTCTCTACTTTTAACACAATATAGACCTGATTGATCCGGTCGAAAAATTGCTCCAGCTTGCTGAACTTCGCCGTAACGAATTCGCGCATCGCAGGCGTAATTTCGACGTTGTGTCCTGTAATGTTGAGCTGCATAGTGTCTTCCTTATCGGTTATGTCAGACCAGTTGTTTACGCTGGTTTGACGGCGGGATGGATAAAGACTCTCTGTACTTCGCGACAGTGCGGCGCGCCACCATAATACCCTGCTCGGACAGCATGGAGGTGAGCTTACTGTCGCTCAACGGCTTCGCGGGGTTTTCCGCGGCGATGAGCTTCTTCACCAGCGCGCGAATAGCCGTCGACGAGGCTTCGCCTCCGCCTTCGGTATTCACATGGCTGGAGAAGAAATACTTCAGTTCAAAAATACCGCGCGGACTGTGCAGATATTTTTGCGTGGTGACACGGGAAATCGTCGATTCATGCATCTCGACGGCCTGGGCGATATCGGCCAGCACCATCGGCTTCATATACTCTTCACCCTGTTCGAAAAAAGCCTGCTGCTGCTCTACGATGCAGCGGCTGACGCGCAGCAGGGTATCGTTGCGGCTTTCCAGACTTTTAATCAGCCAGCGGGCTTCCTGCAGATTGCTGCGAATGTACTGGCCGTCGGCGTCATTGCGGGCGCTGTTGCCCATTGCCGCATACTGCTGATTTATTTTCAACCGTGGAATGCTGTCGGCGTTGAGCTCGACGGTCCAGCGGCCGCTCACCTTGCGCACCAGCACATCCGGGATGACATATTCCGGTTCGCTGGTCTGAATGGACTGGCCAGGGCGAGGATCCAGGGACTGGATCAGGTTGACCGCCTCTTTAAGCACCTCTTCTTTCAGGCGGGTGACTCGCATTAGAGTGCGGAAATCATGGTTGGCCAGCAGATCAAGATGGTCGCTGATAATCAGCCGCGCCTCTTCCAGCCACGGCGTCTCTTTCGCAAATTGCGACAGCTGGATCAGCAGGCAGTCGCGCAGATCTTTCGCTGCGACGCCAACCGGATCAAAACGCTGGATTCGCTTGAGGACCGCTTCCACCTCCTCCAGGCCGATCTCGTCATCGCCGATGCTGTCGACAATATCTTCAATCTGAATCGTGAGGTAGCCCGTATCGTCGACGGCGTCGACGATAGAGGTGGCAATAGCGCGGTCGGTGTCGGTGAAAGGCGTCAGCTCAACCTGCCACATCAGATAGTCCTGCAGCGTCTGGGTGGTCTCGCCTTGATAGACGGGAAGCTCGTCGTCCTGATAGTCGACGCCGTTACCCGACGGCGTGCCAGCGGTATAGATTTCATCCCAGCTGGCATCGAGAGGCAGTTCGTCGGGCATCTCTTTTTGCTCAAGCGCATCGACGGTATCGAGGGACTCGCGGTCCTCCACCTCTTTTGCCTCTACCTCGTCGTGAAGATCGGTTTGCTCAAGCAACGGGTTACTTTCCAGCGCTTGCTGGAGCTCTTGCTGGAGTTCTAACGTGGACAACTGCAGCAAACGAATCGCCTGCTGCAGCTGCGGCGTCATGGCAAGCTGTTGGCTAAGCCTTAATTGCAAACCTTGCTTCATGTTCAGGGTAAATATCTCCGGCTAAAACGTCTGTAACCTCTACCCTATCAGAGTCTGAAGTCTTCCCCAAGATACACGCGCTTAACCTGCTCATCTTCGAGGATCTGCTGCGGTGTACCATGAGCGATAAGGTGTCCCTGACTGACAATATACGCGCGTTCGCAGACCGCGAGGGTCTCACGGACGTTATGGTCGGTAATCAGAACGCCGAGACCGCTGTCGCGCAGGTGCTCAATGATGCGTTTAATATCGATAACGGAGATCGGATCCACGCCGGCAAAGGGTTCATCCAGAAGAATAAATTTCGGATTCGCCGCCAGCGCGCGGGCGATTTCGACGCGGCGGCGTTCACCACCGGAGAGCGCCTGACCGAGGCTGTCGCGCAGGTGCTCAATATGAAACTCTTCCATCAGCTCTTTAGCGCGATCTTCCCGTTGTTCGCTGGTTAGATCGTCACGGATCTGCAGGACCGCCATCAGGTTGTCATAGACGCTGAGGCGACGGAAAATCGACGCTTCCTGCGGCAGGTAGCCGATGCCCCGTCGCGCGCGCGCGTGCAGCGGCAGCAGGCTGATGTCTTCGTCATCGATGATGATATTGCCTGCGTCGCGGGGCACAATCCCGACCACCATGTAGAAGGTGGTCGTTTTACCGGCGCCGTTCGGGCCGAGCAAGCCGACAATCTCGCCCGAGTTAACGGTGAGACTGACATCTTCCACCACGCGGCGGCCTTTATACGCTTTAGCGAGATTCTTCGCAGTTAAGGTTGCCATAACGGATTAGTTACTCTTCTTTTGCTGGTTGCCGCTTTTGTCCTGCAGCTCGGACGGCACCAGAACGGTGGTGACGCGTCGACCTTTGTCGCTGAAGGCCTGCATTTTTTGCTCTTTCACCAGATAGGTGATCTTGTCGCCCTTGATGTTGCTGTCGAGCTGTTCCAGATAAGCGTTGCCCGTCAGCACGACGTAATCGTTCTGCAGCTCGTAGCGCATTTTCGACGCCCGGCCTTTTACCGGCTTGCCGTTATCCTGCATCTGATAGAAAGTAGCCGGGTTACCGAAACCTTCGATCACCTCTTTGCCTTTCTCGTTGCCCGGACGGGTGACCACCACTTTATCAGCGTTAATCTTGATCGTCCCCTGGGTCACGACCACGTTACCGGTGAAGGTGACGACATTGCCCTGCATGTCCAGCGACTGCTGATCGGATTCGATATGGATCGGCTGATCGGTATCGCCCGTCTTGGCGAGGGCCGGCAGGCTGGCGGCCAGTAACGCGCCGGCGAGCGCAATCTTAAGGCTGAGTTTGTTTGTTCTGAATTTCATAAGAGGTTCTCACCTTTTCAATCAGCTCGGCATTTTTGCTGCGAAGGTTTCCACGCATTTTCAGGCCGCTGGAATTAAATGTGGTGCCGTATAACGTCACCATGTCATCGGAGGTAACGTCCTGCGTTACCAGATTTATCTGGGCGTTATCCGTCGTAATTTTGCGCAGTTGAGAATCTGGCGCGAGCGCATTCACCTCAACGTGCCCGTAAAGATAGAGCATCCGGTCATTCGTCAGCTTCGCTTTGTCTGCTCTGACCGACCAGGTAGGCACCTTGTTAGTATCAAAGGTGGTCATCACCGGTTTGGTAAACCAGGAGACCTCCTGATCGGAAAAATATTCCACGTGCTCGGCAATCAGCCGATAGCTCAGGGCGCCTTCCGGACTGTATACCACGGTGTCGGTATGTTCGCTTTTATACGTAGGGTCGTTAGGATTGACCTCCGGCTGGGCCGTGTCGTCCGTATTCGCCAGATTCAGGCCGATAAGGATCAGCGCGAGCAGCGACAGTAAAATGATAACCCAACGTCTGGTTTTACTCATATTGATTGCCCTTTGGCCTCATCCAACTTGCCCTGCGCCAATAGTAACAAATCGCAGACTTCGCGTACCGCGCCGCGTCCGCCGTTAATTCGCGTGACATAATTCGCCCGCGGTAGCAGCAGCGGATGCGCATCGGCGACGGCGACGCTAAGGCCCACTTCGGCCATCACCGGCCAGTCAATAAGATCGTCGCCGATGTAGGCGACTTCTTCCGGCCGCACGTGCAGTTTGTCCGTCAGATCGCGGAACGCCAGCAGCTTGTCCGACTGCCCCTGGTACAAATGCGTAATGCCCAGCGTCTGACAGCGATCTTCTACCAGTTTAGCTTTTCGCCCGGTAATAATCGCCACTTCAATACCCGAGGTCAGCGCGCAGCGGATACCATAGCCATCGCGGACGTTAAACGCTTTCAGCTCCTCGCCGTGATTACCCATATAGATAAGCCCGTCGGATAATACACCGTCGACATCAAGGATCAGTAGACGGATCTTCGCCGCGCGATCGACAAACGCCTGGCTTACCGGCCCGTAGCAGGTCGCTAACTGAGCATCAGCATTATTCATTATTTTTTCCTTACTTACACTACGCCCGCGCGCAGCAGATCGTGCATATGTACCACACCCAGCAGATGGTCGCCATCGGCAACCAGCACGCAGGTGATATGACGGGATTGCATCAGGTTTAGCGCATCCACCGCCAGAGTGCCGGGGCGGATGCGGATACCTCCCCGGGTCATGACGTCGGCAATGCTGGCATCGCGCATATCAACGCCGGTATCGAAGACCCGGCGCAGGTCACCGTCGGTAAAAATACCGATGATGTTCATATCGTCATCGCAGATAGCGGTCATGCCTAAATTTTTACGCGTGATTTCCAGCAGCGCATCGCGCAGGGTCGCCTGCAGGCCGACGTGCGGGATTTCATCACCGGTATGCATAATATCATTGACCCGCAGCAACAGCTTACGGCCGAGTGCGCCGCCCGGATGCGACAGGGCGAAATCCTCAGCGGTAAAGCCGCGGGCTTCCAGCAGGGCGACGGCGAGGGCATCACCCATCACCAGCGCGGCGGTGGTGCTCGACGTGGGCGCCAGTCCTAACGGGCAGGCCTCCTTCGGCACTTTCACGCACAGATGGATATCCGCCGCGCGCGCCATGCTGCTCTCCGGCCGGCTGGTGATACAGATAAGCTTCACCTGCTGGCGCTTGAGGACCGGGATCAGCGCGAGGATTTCATTCGATTCGCCGGAGTTCGACAGCGCAATTACCACATCCTGTGGGGTGACCATACCTAAATCACCGTGCGCCGCTTCGCCGGGGTGGACAAAAAATGCCGAGGTGCCGGTACTGGCGAAGGTTGCCGCCATTTTGCGGCCGATGTGGCCGGATTTGCCCATCCCCATCACCACGACTTTCCCGCCGCAGCGGAAAATCGTTTCGCAGGCATGGGTAAAGTCTTCATTTATGTATTGATCGAGCTGGGCCAGACCTTCACGTTCAATTTCCAGCACCTGACGGCCTGCCTGTTGAAAGTCAAAATCCGTGGGCAAATCTATTTGCGACATGATGTTATCCCGAATCATTCAACGAAGAGCGGTGCTGTCCAAAACAGCATCGCCAACCAAACCACAAAGCCGCCGACCAGCAGCGCGCCAACCAGTCGTCCCGGCTGCTGCTGACGGCGCCAGCACAGCACTGCGAAGATCAGGCTGACCAGCAGCATCACGCCATAATCGCGAGTGAAGGCTTCGGTCGCAAAGCTCCCCGGCGCGATCAGCGCCGGTAAACCCAGCACCAGTGCGATATTAAGGATATTGGCGCCGATGATATTGCCGATGGCAATATCATCTTCCCCTTTCCGCGCCCCGGCGATGGCGGTGGCCAGCTCCGGCAGGCTGGTGCCTATCGCCACCACCGTCAGGCCGACGGTCAGTTCGCTGATGGCGAAATAGTTTGCCAGCACTGTACTGTTATCCACCACCATGCGGGTCGCCATCGGCATGACGATCATCGCTACCCCTAACCAGAGCAGGGCGACCGGCAGCGACCCTTCGCGTGGCAGCTCCGCCAGCTGTTCGCGGGTCAGGCTATCGCTTCCCTGGCGCTCCGCCAGGCGAGCGATTTTGATGGTGAACAGCAGCCACAGAAGCGCTAACGCCAGTAAAAATAGCCCGTCGAGACGGGTCAGTTGTCCATCGTAGAGCACCAGTCCCGCCAGCACGCTGACCAGCAACATTAGCGGTAATTCGCGGCGCAGAATATCAGAATGCACGGTAAATGGCCTGAGTAAGGCGGCGAGACCGAGGATCAATAAGATATTGGTGATATTAGATCCGAGCGCGGTGCCGACCGCCAGATCGGTCTGCCCGTGCAGCGAGGCCGTGGTGGCGACCATGATCTCAGGCAGGCTGGTGCCGATACTGACCACTGTCATGCCGATGATCAGGGGCGGGATCCCCAACATACGACACAGGATGGAGGCGGCATAGACCAGACGATCGGCGCTGTAGACAACCAGCAATAAACCAATAATTAACAGAGCCGTCGCTAAGAGCATCTAAAGTCCTTTCTTCAGGTATAATCGTCGCCTCGCTGGGTTATCCCTACGCAGCGTAACGAATTCTTAATTTTGACTTTATGTGTGCCAAAAGTAAAACAAATGCCAGCTTTCGCTAACCTGTGCAGGTAAGATTCTGTAAAAATGTTGTGATTGTGGCGCAAGAAAGGGCCATGCTTGCCCGTCAGGTGTTTAGTAAGGATGATTTTATGAGCCAAACTCAGGCGAATTTAGTTGAAGTGCGCGGTATCCGCTTTTCACGCGGCGATCGTGTGATCTTCGACGACATCTCGCTGTCGGTGCCGCGCGGTAAAATTACTGCGATCATGGGACCTTCGGGGATCGGCAAGACTACCCTGTTACGCCTGATCGGCGGCCAGATCCCGCCGGACAGGGGAGAGATCCTGTTTGATGGCGAGAACGTGCCGCAGATGACGCGTTCGCGTCTTTATACGGTGCGTAAGCGGATGAGCATGCTGTTCCAGTCCGGCGCGCTGTTCACCGATCTCAATGTCTTTGACAACGTTGCCTATCCGCTGCGCGAACATACGCATTTGCCGCCTGCGCTGCTGCATACGACGGTGATGATGAAGCTGGAAGCGGTGGGGCTACGCGGTGCGGCGAAGTTAATGCCTTCTGAGCTTTCCGGTGGGATGGCGCGCCGCGCCGCCCTGGCGAGAGCCATTGCCCTGGAGCCGGATCTGATTATGTTCGACGAACCGTTCGTCGGGCAGGATCCCATCACTATGGGCGTGCTGGTGAAGCTGATTTCTGAACTCAACAGCACGCTGGGTGTCACTTGCATCGTGGTTTCGCACGATGTGCCCGAGGTGCTTAGTATTGCGGACTACGCGTATATCGTGGCGGATAAAAAGATTGTCGCCCACGGTAGCGCCCAGTCGCTACGGGAGAATACCGATCCTCGGGTTCGTCAGTTCATTGATGGTATTGCCGACGGTCCGGTACCGTTCCGTTATCCCGCTGGCGACTATCACCATGATTTATTAGGCATAGGGAGTTGAGCGACTCATGCTGTTTAATGCGCTGGCCGCGCTAGGTCATCGCGGTATTAAAACCACCGCGACGTTTGGACGCGCCGGATTAATGCTTTTCAACGCCGTTGTCGGCAAACCAGAGTTTCGCAAGCACGCGCCGCTGCTGGTTCGTCAACTCTATAACGTCGGCGTCCTGTCGATGCTGATTATCATTGTATCGGGCTTGTTTATCGGTATGGTGCTCGGGCTGCAGGGGTATCTGGTGTTAACCACCTACAGTGCAGAGACCAGTCTTGGCATGCTGGTGGCGCTGTCGCTGCTGCGTGAGCTGGGGCCGGTGGTCGCCGCGCTGCTGTTTGCCGGCCGCGCCGGGTCGGCGCTGACCGCCGAGATTGGCCTGATGCGGGCCACGGAACAGCTCTCCAGTATGGAGATGATGGCGGTGGATCCGCTGCGTCGCGTCATTTCCCCACGCTTCTGGGCCGGTGTCATTTCGCTGCCGCTGCTGACGATTATCTTCGTCGCGGTAGGGATCTGGGGCGGTGCGCTGGTGGGTGTGAGCTGGAAAGGCATTGACGGTGGTTTTTTCTGGACCGCGATGCAAAATGCCGTCGACTGGCGAATGGATCTGGTGAACTGCCTGATTAAGAGTCTGGTGTTCGCTATTACGGTAACCTGGATTGCGTTATTTAATGGTTATGACGCTATCCCCACTTCCGCCGGGATTAGCCGGGCGACAACGCGTACCGTGGTGCATGCGTCGCTGGCGGTTCTGGGGCTGGATTTTGTGCTGACTGCGCTGATGTTTGGGAATTGAGTTCATGCAAACGAAAAAAACTGAAATCTGGGTAGGGGTGTTCTTACTGGTGGCGCTGCTGGCGGCGCTGTTTGTCTGCCTGAAGGCGGCGAACGTCACCTCGCTACGCACCGAGCCGACTTATCGCCTTTATGCGACTTTCGATAACATCGGCGGCCTGAAGGCGCGCTCGCCGGTGCGCATCGGCGGCGTGGTAGTGGGGCGGGTAGCGGACATTACGCTCGATCCGAAAACCTATCTGCCACGCGTGGAGCTCGATATCGATGAGCGCTACAACCATATCCCGGATACCAGTTCGTTGGCGATCCGCACCTCTGGCCTGCTGGGCGAGCAGTACCTGGCGCTGAACGTCGGTTTTGAAGACCCGGACCTCGGGACGACTATCCTTAAAGACGGCGGCACTATCCAGGACACCAAGTCCGCCATGGTGCTGGAAGATCTGATTGGTCAGTTCCTTTATAACAGTAAGGGCGGCGACAATCAGAATTCTGGCAATGATAAGGCCGAGGCAGAAGGTCATACTGACGCGACGCCGGCAGCCGGCACGACGCATTAATTTCAGGAGAAATACGATATGTTTAAACGCTTACTCATGGTCGCCATGCTGGTGATTGCCCCGCTGACCGCCGTCCAGGCCGCAGATCAGTCCAATCCGTATAAGCTGATGAATGAAGCGGCGCAGAAAACCTTCGATCGCCTGAAGAATGAACAGCCGAAGATTAAAGCTAATCCTAACTATCTGCGCGACATCGTCGACCAGGAGTTATTGCCGTATGTACAGGTGAAATATGCCGGCGCGCTGGTGCTGGGCCGCTATTACAAAGAAGCGACCCCTGCGCAGCGTGAGGCCTATTTTGCCGCCTTCCGTGAATACCTGAAGCAGGCCTACGGTCAGGCGCTGGCGATGTACCATGGGCAGACTTACCAGATTGCTCCGGAGCAGCCGCTGGGCAGCGCAACCATCGTTCCGATCCGCGTCACTATCATCGACCCGAACGGTCGTCCGCCGGTACGTCTTGACTTCCAGTGGCGTAAAAATACCCAGACCGGCAACTGGCAGGCCTACGATATGATCGCGGAAGGGGTGAGCATGATCACCACCAAACAGAATGAGTGGAGCGATCTGCTGCGCACCAAGGGCGTTGATGGCCTGACCGCGCAGCTGAAAGCGATCTCTGCGCAGCCGATCACCCTGGAACAGAAAAAATAATGAGCGGGCAGCTGAGCTGGACTCGCGAGGGCGAGACGCTGGCGCTGCACGGGGAGCTGGATCAGGATCTGCTGGTCCCGCTCTGGGAGGCGCGCGCCCAGGCGACGGCGGGAACGGCGATCATCGATCTCAGTCAGACCACGCGCGTGGACACCGCGGGCCTGGCGCTGTTAGTGCATTTTATGGCGCTGATTCGCCGTCAGGGCCGGGAAGCGCAGCTGGTCGGCAAGAGCGAAAACCTGCAAACGCTGATCGGTCTTTACAACCTGCCTGCCGATCTGATCTCATAATCTTTTCAGTGCCTTAGCACTGAAGCTATTCCGAAAGCCCTGGCAATCTTTTCGCCGGGGCTTTTTGCTTGTTTAAGACCGCGCCACTTTCCTCTAAGATGTTGGGCTGTTTTCACTATCAGATAAATTTGAGCCCATGGAAAATCATGAAATTCAGACCGTGCTGATGAACGCACTCCCCCTCCAGGAAGTCCACGTCTCTGGCGATGGCAGCCACTTTCAGGTTATTGCTGTGGGTGAGATGTTCGATGGCATGAGTCGGGTGAAAAAGCAGCAGAGCGTCTACGCGCCGCTGATGGAATATATTGCCGACAACCGCATCCATGCGCTGTCGATCAAGGCCTTTACTCCGCAGGAGTGGGCGCGAGACCGCAAACTCAATGGCTTCTAAGCTGTGGGGGATCCCCTGCAGCGTATGTGAATTTTTAATAGAGAACAGAATCAATGGATAAATTCCGTGTTCAGGGGCCGACTCGCCTTCAGGGTGAAGTCACCATCTCCGGGGCAAAAAACGCCGCCCTGCCAATCCTCTTTTCCGCGCTGCTTGCCGAAGAGCCGGTAGAGATCCAAAACGTACCTAAGCTGAAAGACATCGATACCACCATGAAGCTGCTGAGCCAGCTGGGCGCGAAGGTCGAGCGCAATGGTTCGGTATGGATTGACGCCGGCCCGGTCGATGTATTCTGTGCTCCGTACGATCTGGTGAAAACCATGCGCGCCTCTATCTGGGCGCTGGGCCCGTTGGTGGCGCGTTTCGGTCAGGGGCAAGTTTCTCTGCCTGGCGGCTGCGCTATCGGCGCGCGTCCGGTCGATCTGCATATTAGCGGTCTGGAGCAGCTGGGCGCCGAGATCAAACTGGAAGAAGGTTATGTCAAAGCCTCGGTCAGCGGTCGCCTGAAAGGCGCGCATATTGTGATGGATAAGGTGAGCGTCGGCGCCACCGTAACCATCATGAGCGCAGCGACGCTTGCGGAGGGAACGACGATTATTGAAAACGCCGCTCGCGAGCCGGAGATTGTCGATACCGCCAACTTCCTGAACGCGCTGGGCGCAAAAATCACAGGCCAGGGTAGCGATCGCATTACCATCGAAGGCGTGCAGCGCCTGGGCGGCGGCGTCTACCGTGTGCTGCCTGACCGTATTGAAACCGGGACTTTCCTGGTGGCCGCGGCGATTTCCGGCGGCAAGATCCTCTGCCGTAACGCGCAGCCGGATACCCTGGATGCCGTACTGGCGAAGCTGCGCGACGCCGGGGCTGACATCGAAACGGGCGAAGACTGGATCAGCCTCGATATGCACGGCAACCGTCCGAAAGCGGTCAACGTGCGTACCGCGCCGCACCCGGGCTTCCCGACCGATATGCAGGCCCAGTTCACGCTGCTTAACCTGGTAGCGGAAGGGACCGGCGTGATCACCGAAACGATCTTTGAAAACCGCTTCATGCACATTCCGGAGCTGATCCGTATGGGCGCGCACGCGGAGATCGAGAGCAATACCGCTATCTGTCACGGCGTGAAGCAGCTTTCTGGCGCGCAGGTGATGGCGACCGATTTGCGCGCGTCGGCGAGCCTGGTGCTGGCCGGCTGTATCGCTGAAGGGACCACCATCGTCGATCGCATCTATCATATCGATCGCGGCTATGAGCGTATCGAAGATAAACTGCAGGCGCTGGGCGCCAATATTCAACGCGTGAAGGGCGAGTAACCGCGTCCTGACAGCGCCCCGGGACGTTGTTCCGGGGCGCTGTCGAGCAATCACATCACTTGTCGATCTTCTTCTGACGCATCATCTGCGTTCTGTCGATAAACTCATGAGTCACCGGGTCGTGGTAGCGTGACGGCCAGATGACCCACGGCTGCGTTTCCAGCGCTGTGGCGATAATCAATTCGCCTTTCGGCCAGGGGCGGGTCAGGGCGTTCGCCAGCGTTGAAGAACTTAGTCCGTGCCGTCGCGACTCTGCCGCCAGCGATGTTCCCCGTTTACGTAATCCCGCAACAATATCTGCGGGATGCCAGTCGATGAACTTATCCATAAATTCTCCTGGTGTTAAAGGTCCAGATCGTCCCACATGGGCGATAGAGACACTATACCCGCGTACTATGTAGGGTTCTAACAAGTTCTGTTAAAGCGCCGGAATATTCAGAATCTATCAAGATATTCGGAAGTTTAGGGAGAGAAATGGCATTTTACTGGAACTTTCCCGCGCGTCGCGCGGGAAAGGAGGGGGGATTAATGATCGCGCTGGACTGCAATATGCGCCAGCCCAATCAAGGCTTCGCGCCAGGGCGTGTCCGGGAGGATCTGCAGCGCGGCAATGGCTTTGTCAGCTTCTTCTTCGGCACGCTTCTGCGTCCATTCCAGCGAACCGCAGGTCGCCATCGTTTCCAGCACAGCATCCAGTAGATGGCGGCCGTTGCCTTGCTCGATCGCACCGCGGATCATCGCTGATTGATCGGGTGTGCCATGGTGCATGGCGTGCAGCAGCGGTAGCGTGGGTTTACCTTCGTTCAGGTCGTCACCGACGTTTTTACCGAGCCGCTCGCCGTCAGAGCTATAATCGAGTAAATCGTCGATTAGCTGGAAAGCGGTGCCGAGATAGCGGCCATAATCCTGCAACGCGCGCTCTTCTTCCGCAGTGCAGTCGGCCAGCAGTCCCGCACACTGCGAGGCAGCTTCAAACAGGCGCGCCGTCTTACTGTAGATAACGCGCATGTAGTTCTCTTCGGTGATATCCGGGTCATTGACGTTCATCAGCTGCAGCACTTCGCCTTCGGCAATGACGTTCACCGCTTCCGACATGACCTCAAGGATCTTCAGCGAGCCCAGCTGGGTCATCATCTGAAAGGCGCGGGTATAGATAAAATCGCCGACCAGCACGCTGGCGGCATTGCCAAACGCCGCATTGGCCGTGGCTTTGCCGCGACGCATATCAGACTCATCGACGACGTCGTCATGCAGCAGGGTGGCGGTATGAATAAATTCAATCAGCGCGGCAATGGTGACATGCGCGCTCCCCTGATAGCCCACCGCGCGTGCGGCGAGCACAGCAATCATCGGGCGAATGCGTTTGCCGCCGCCGCTGACGATGTAATAGCCTAACTGATTGATAAGCTGAACATCGGAGTTGAGTTGCTCAAGAATCGTCGCATTGACACCCGCCATATCTTGCGCGGTTAACTCATTGATTTTTTCTAAATTCATCGCAAAAGCCGGGCCAAATGTCCTGTTACCATGAATCCAGGTGGGATCACAGAAGGATTAAGACAGAATTAAAAGAAGATATGATTGTACTGAAAAATTGCCGTAGATAAACGTTGTCGTGAAAGTTGTGTTTTTTTTCTGCATTGATCGCTAATCGCTCTTGTCAAAGGCTCGCGTTTTGCGTAATATTCGCGCCCTATTGTGAATATTTATAGCGCACTCTGAATCACATAAAGAGGTGCGCGGAAGCGGAGTTTTATATGTACGCGGTTTTCCAAAGTGGTGGTAAACAACACCGAGTAAGCGAAGGTCAGACCGTTCGCCTGGAAAAGCTGGACATCGCAACTGGCGAAGCTGTTGAATTCGCTGAAGTGCTGATGATCGCAAACGGTGAAGAAATCAAGATCGGCGTTCCTTTCGTTGAGGGCGGCGTAATCAAAGCTGAAGTTGTTGCTCACGGTCGTGGCGAGAAAGTTAAAATCGTTAAGTTTCGTCGTCGTAAACACTATCGTAAGCAGCAGGGCCATCGTCAGTGGTTCACTGATGTGAAAATCACTGGCATCAGCGCCTAAGACCTGAGGAGTAGATTTAAATGGCACATAAAAAGGCTGGCGGCTCGACTCGTAACGGTCGCGATTCAGAAGCTAAACGTCTGGGCGTAAAACGTTTCGGCGGTGAAGCAGTTCTGGCAGGTAGCATCATCGTTCGTCAACGTGGTACTAAATTCCACGCTGGTACCAACGTTGGTTGCGGCCGTGACCACACTCTGTTCGCTTTGACTGACGGTAAAGTCAAGTTCGAAGTTAAAGGCCCGAAAAACCGTAAATTCATCAGCATCGTTGCTGAATAAGTTTTTCGCGTCCCGGTAACGGATGAAAGCCCCGCAACACGTTGCGGGGCTTTTTACATTCGTCTACCGGAAAATTTTTGCAGGTAAACAGGCATGAAGCAGCAGGCTGGGATTGGCATTATTCTGGCGCTTACCACCGCAATGTGTTGGGGAGCGTTGCCGATTGCAATGAAACAGGTTCTCGAGGTGATGGCGCCGCCTACGGTGGTCTTTTATCGCTTTCTGATGGCCAGCATTGGGCTTGGCGCGATCCTCGCGATCAAAGGCAAATTGCCGCCGATGCGAATTTTTCGCAAGCCGCGCTGGCTGGTGTTATTAGCGATTGCCACCGGCGGTCTGTTCGGTAACTTCATCCTGTTTAGTTCTTCCCTGCAATACCTCAGCCCCACGGCTTCTCAGGTCATCGGCCAGCTATCGCCGGTGGGGATGATGGTGGCTAGCGTCGTAATTCTGAAAGAGCGCATGCGCGGCACCCAGGTGGTGGGCGCGTTGATGCTGCTCAGCGGGCTGGTGATGTTCTTCAATACCAGTCTGATTGAAATCTTTACCCGCCTGACGGACTACACGTGGGGGGTAATTTTCGGCGTTGCTGCCGCTACGGTGTGGGTAAGCTACGGCGTCGCGCAAAAGGTGTTATTGCGCCGTCTGGCATCACAGCAGATACTATTTTTACTGTACACTTTGTGTACGATTGCATTACTGCCGCTTGCTGAGCCCGGAGTGATTTCCCGGTTAAGCAGTTGGCAACTGGCATGCCTGATTTTTTGCGGGCTGAATACCCTGGTCGGCTACGGGGCGCTGGCGGAAGCCATGGCGCGCTGGCAGGCGGCGCAGGTCAGCGCGTTAATCACCTTGACGCCACTGTTTACGCTACTGTTTTCTGATTTATTATCAATGGCCTGGCCCGATGTTTTCGCCAGACCGATGTTAAACCTGATTGGTTATCTCGGTGCGTTTGTCGTGGTTGCGGGCGCGATGTATTCCGCCATCGGCCATCGTCTTTGGGGACGTTGGCGTAAGCGAGAGGCGGTAGTACCGCTGCCCCGCTCAGGCGAATGATTTACGGAGAGTAAAATGAAGTTTGTAGATGAAGCAACGATCCTGGTCGTAGCAGGTGACGGCGGCAATGGTTGCGTAAGCTTCCGCCGCGAAAAGTATATTCCGAAAGGCGGTCCGGATGGCGGCGATGGCGGCGATGGCGGCGATGTCTGGCTGGAAGCGGACGAGAACCTGAACACCCTGATCGACTACCGTTTTGAAAAATCGTTCCGCGCCGAACGTGGGCAGAATGGTCAAAGCCGCGACTGTACCGGTAAGCGCGGTAAAGACGTGACGGTAAAAGTGCCGGTCGGCACCCGGGTTATCGATCAGGGCACCGGCGAGACCATGGGCGATATGACCAAACACGGTCAGCGTCTGATGGTGGCGAAAGGCGGTTGGCACGGTTTGGGCAACACCCGTTTCAAATCGTCCGTTAACCGTACGCCGCGTCAGAAAACCATGGGTACCCCGGGTGATAAACGCGACCTGCAGCTGGAGCTGATGCTGTTGGCCGATGTCGGGATGCTGGGCATGCCGAACGCCGGCAAATCCACCTTCATCCGTGCGGTCTCCGCCGCCAAGCCGAAAGTGGCTGACTATCCGTTTACCACCCTGGTGCCAAGCCTGGGCGTGGTGCGTATGGACAATGAAAAGAGCTTCGTAGTTGCCGATATCCCGGGGCTGATTGAAGGCGCAGCGGAAGGGGCAGGCCTCGGTATCCGCTTCCTCAAGCACCTCGAGCGCTGCCGCGTACTGCTGCACCTCATCGATATCGATCCGATCGACGGCTCCGATCCGGTTGAGAATGCGCGCATTATCATCGGCGAGCTGGAGAAATACAGCGAGAAGCTAGCCTCCAAACCACGCTGGTTAGTTTTCAACAAGATTGACCTGATGGACAAGGCCGAAGCCGAAGCCAAAGCCAAAGCGATTGCCGAAGCGCTGGGTTGGGAAGAGAAATTCTACCTGATCTCCGCGGCCAGCCAGCAGGGCGTGAAAGAGCTATGCTGGGACGTGATGACCTTCATCATCGAAAACCCGATCGTGCAGGCGGAAGAAGAGCAGAAGCCGGAGAAAGTCGAGTTTATGTGGGACGACTATCACCGTCAGCAGCTTGAAGAGGCCGAAGCCGAAGCAGAAGATGACGAAGACTGGGATGACGACTGGGATGAGGACGACGAAGAAGGCGTCGAATTCATCTACAAACGCTAATCCTGACTTCTCTGGATCAAAAAGGGCCGCATCTGATGCGGCCCTTTTGTTTTAATTGTTCTGGTACAAATCTTTATACAAGCGGCTTTCAAAGCGGACCAGTGGGATGCGGCGATTGCGCTGATCAGCTGGCTCCACGGCGTAGCCGGAGAGATATTGCACGAAGGCCACCTTTTGTCCGCTGGCGGTAGTGATGAAGCCTGCGAGGTTATAAACCCCCTGGAGCGACCCGGTTTTCGCCGAAACTTTACCATCGACGCCCGCCTGATGAAGACCGGCGCGATACTGCAGCGATCCGTCATGGCCCGCCAGCGGCAGCATGGAGATGAAGTTGAGCTCGGTATCGTGCTGGGCGATATACTGCAGCACCTGCATCATGGTCGCCGGGGCGATCAGGTTGTGGCGCGACAGGCCAGAGCCGTCGGCGATGATAGTATTGCCGAGATCGACCCCAGCCTGTTGACGCAGGATCTGCCGTACGGCATCGGAGCCCGCCCGCCAGGTGCCAGGTACGCCGAACCGGGCGTGGCCGATGGTGCGAAAGACGGTGTCGGCAATCATGTTGTCTGACTTCTTCAGCATGATCCGCAGCAGATCGTGCAGCGGAGCCGACTGGCTGGTTGCCAACACGGTGCCGGGCTCATTGGCCAGCGTCTGGCGCAGCAGCGTGCCGCTGTAGGTGATCCCCGCCTGGGCTAGCTCGGCTTTGAGGATCGCTCCGGCGTAGCTGGCGCCATCCTGAATGGCGAAGGCCAGAGGCAGCGGCTCGCTACGCTGCGGCAGGCAGCCGGTGAGAGTATAGCGATTGAGATCGCCCGGCACCACGTCGAGCTCGCAATACTGCGCTTCCGATGAGCCACGCGCCAGCGTTCGCACCTGGCTGAACATGGTGACCGGATAATAGGATGCAACGCGAATGAAGGCGACATCGCCCGGTTTCTGCGCGCTATACAGCGAGACAGAGAAGCAGTTACGGTCGACAATCGCCGCCGCCGGCGGGGCGCTGAAGCACTGCGTCAGGTCGTTCCACGGCCAGCCGGGCGCTTTGTCATGGCTGGCGAAGACCGACGTATCGATGAGCACATTGCCTTCGATACGCTGCACGCCGGCTTTTTTCAGCGTCGCCACCATATTGCGAATATCCTGCCGTTTAAGCGTCGGATCGCCGCCGAAGCGCGCAATCAGGTCGCCTTTCAGCACGCCGCCGTCAAGGGAACCTTTGGTTTCCAGCGTGGTGGTAAAGCGAAAATCGGGCCCCAGTTGCAGCAGCGCCGCCAGCGCGGTGATGACCTTTTGCGTACTGGCCGGGAGCGCCATTTGCTGGCTGTGATAGTCGATTTCCGGCGTCGATGCGCCGACCTTTTGCGCCATAAAGGCAAGGTTCGCACCGGCGGGAAGCTGGTTGATGTACTCGTCAATATTCGCCGCCTGAGCGCTAAGCGCTATACCGGCGGTCAATCCGATGATAAATCTGGGAAATCGCATAATCTCGCGCTAACAACCTGAAGCCAGGCCGTCATACTACGGTGCAACGCCCAGTAAAGTAAACGATGACCCATAATGAACTTCGGGGTAAAATACCCATCAAATGAAAAATTGCTGCTGACCTGGGGAGTGTTTCCCGGGTCGGTTTCTTTTTGCTCGTGTCCTGCCCGTGGGCAGGACAGGTGGCGGAGCGGAGCTATCCGTTCCCTGAAGGAATGATAAAGAGGTATAACTAATGCAAGCGATTCCGATGACCTTACGTGGCGCTGAAAAACTGCGCGAAGAACTGGATTATCTGAAGTCTGTGCGTCGTCCTGAAATCATTGCCGCTATTGCTGAGGCCCGTGAACACGGCGATCTGAAAGAGAATGCCGAGTATCACGCCGCGCGTGAGCAGCAGGGTTTCTGCGAGGGGCGTATCAAGGATATCGAAGCGAAGCTGTCTAACGCGCAGGTTATCGATATCACCAAAATGCCGAACAACGGCCGGGTGATTTTTGGTTCTACCGTCAGCGTGCTGAACCTCGATACCGACGAGGAACAGACCTACCGCATCGTGGGCGATGACGAAGCTGATTTTAAGCAGAATCTGATCTCCGTGAACTCGCCGATCGCCCGCGGTCTGATCGGCAAAGAGCAGGATGACGTCGTGACTATCCGTACCCCGGGTGGGGAAGTGGAATACGAAATTACCAAGGTTGAATACCTGTAAGGCGTATTTCCCGCTACGATGTTTATAGATTGTAAAGAAAGGAAAAAGGCCGCATAGCGGCCTTTTATCAACGTCAGGAGCATGGCATTTTGCTCGCCTGGCCGCAGAAATCCCTCGTTTTACACAAAGTTGTGTCGAGATTCAGGATATTCTTAGCGTGGCAGCGAGATTTTACGCTCTGGCGTTGGGCGGTACAGAACCAGCGTTTTACCGATGACCTGTACGTTACAGGCGCCGGTTTCGCGTACGATGGCTTCCACGATCAAGGCTTTTGTTTCGCGATCTTCTGAGGCGATCTTCACCTTGATGAGTTCATGGTGCCCTAACGCTTGTTCGATCTCGGCCAGTACCCCTTCGGTCAAACCATTGTTGCCAAGCATAACTACCGGCTTGAGCGGATGTGCCAGACCTTTCAGGTGCTGTTTTTGTTTAGTACTCAGATTCATCGTATTTTTTTGCTTACGTTGGGATTGAAAACGGGTCATTCTACCGCCATCTCCCATATATCGCCAAACTACCGCGTCGATTTTTACGCAGTAAAGTACGATGAACCCGAACGGGAATGTTAAATGACAGGTAAAAAGCGTTCTGCCAGCTCAAGCCGCTGGCTTCAGGAACACTTTAGCGATAAATATGTTCAACAGGCACAGAAAAAGGGGTTACGTTCCCGTGCCTGGTTTAAACTTGATGAAATACAGCAAAGTGACAAAATTTTTAAGCCGGGGATGACGGTAGTCGACCTCGGTGCTGCTCCCGGTGGCTGGTCGCAGTATGCGGTCACGCAGATCGGCAACAGCGGCCGCATCATCGCTTGCGATCTTTTACCAATGGATCCAATCGTTGGTGTGGACTTCCTTCAGGGCGATTTTCGTGATGAATTAGTCCTGAAAGCGTTACTTGAGCGAGTGGGCGACAGTAAAGTCCAAGTTGTCATGTCCGATATGGCGCCGAATATGTGCGGAACACCGGCGGTGGATATTCCCCGGGCTATGTATCTGGTAGAACTGGCGCTTGAAATGTCTCGTGATGTATTAGCGCCAGGTGGTAGTTTTGTAGTGAAGGTGTTCCAGGGCGAAGGCTTCGATGAGTATCTTCGAGAAATTCGCTCCCTGTTTACGAAGGTCAAAGTTCGTAAGCCGGACTCTTCCCGCGCTCGTTCGCGTGAAGTGTATATTGTAGCGACCGGGCGTAAACCATAACCGGCAGATTTCAAACGAAAGTTTGAAAGAAACTGGATATAGAGTATCCTGACGCTGTTTTTAACACAGTTGTAATAAGAGGTTAATCCCTTGAGTGACATGGCGAAAAACCTAATACTCTGGCTGGTCATTGCCGTTGTGCTGATGTCAGTATTCCAGAGCTTTGGGCCCAGCGAGTCGAATGGCCGCAAGGTGGATTATTCTACCTTCCTGCAAGAGGTCAATCAGGACCAGGTTCGCGAAGCGCGTATCAACGGACGTGAGATCAACGTTACCAAGAAAGATAGTAACCGTTACACGACTTACATTCCGGTTAACGATCCGAAGCTGCTCGATAACCTGTTGACTAAAAACGTCAAAGTTGTTGGCGAACCACCAGAAGAGCCGAGCCTGCTGGCTTCCATCTTCATCTCCTGGTTCCCAATGCTGCTGCTGATCGGCGTCTGGATCTTCTTTATGCGGCAAATGCAGGGCGGCGGCGGGAAGGGCGCGATGTCCTTCGGCAAAAGCAAAGCCCGTATGTTGACGGAAGACCAGATCAAAACCACTTTTGCAGACGTTGCCGGGTGTGACGAAGCGAAAGAGGAAGTCGGCGAGCTGGTAGAATACCTGCGTGAGCCGAGCCGCTTCCAGAAACTGGGCGGTAAAATCCCGAAAGGCGTCCTGATGGTCGGCCCTCCGGGTACCGGTAAAACGCTGCTGGCGAAAGCGATCGCTGGTGAAGCGAAGGTACCGTTCTTTACCATTTCCGGTTCTGACTTCGTCGAAATGTTCGTCGGTGTGGGCGCTTCTCGTGTGCGTGACATGTTCGAACAGGCTAAGAAAGCCGCGCCTTGCATCATCTTCATCGATGAAATCGACGCCGTCGGCCGCCAGCGTGGCGCAGGCCTGGGCGGTGGTCACGATGAACGTGAGCAGACCCTGAACCAGATGCTGGTTGAGATGGACGGCTTCGAAGGTAACGAAGGTATCATCGTTATCGCGGCGACTAACCGTCCGGACGTTCTTGACCCCGCGCTGTTGCGTCCGGGCCGTTTTGACCGCCAGGTGGTGGTTGGCCTGCCGGATGTTCGCGGTCGTGAGCAGATCCTGAAAGTGCATATGCGTCGCGTTCCGCTGGCGCCGGATATCGATGCGGCAATCATTGCGCGCGGTACCCCGGGCTTCTCCGGTGCGGATCTGGCCAACCTGGTCAACGAAGCGGCGCTGTTTGCTGCCCGCGGTAACAAACGCGTTGTGTCGATGGTTGAGTTCGAGAAAGCGAAAGACAAAATCATGATGGGTGCGGAACGTCGCTCCATGGTGATGACGGAAGCGCAGAAAGAGTCTACTGCTTATCATGAAGCGGGCCACGCGATTATTGGTCGCCTGGTGCCGGAGCACGATCCGGTGCACAAAGTGACGATTATCCCGCGCGGTCGTGCGCTGGGTGTGACCTTCTTCCTGCCGGAAGGCGATGCAATCAGCGCCAGCCGTCAGAAACTGGAAAGCCAGATCTCCACCCTGTACGGCGGTCGTCTGGCGGAAGAGATTATCTACGGTCCGGAACATGTTTCTACCGGTGCGTCCAACGATATTAAAGTGGCGACGAACCTGGCGCGTAACATGGTGACCCAGTGGGGCTTCTCCGACAAACTCGGTCCGCTGCTGTATGCGGAAGAAGAGGGTGAAGTCTTCCTCGGCCGTAGCGTCGCGAAAGCGAAGCATATGTCCGATGAAACCGCGCGTATCATCGACCAGGAAGTGAAATCGCTGATTGAGCGTAACTACGGTCGTGCTCGCCAGCTGCTGAACGACAACATGGACATTCTGCACGCGATGAAAGATGCGCTCATGAAGTATGAGACCATCGATGCGCCGCAGATTGACGACCTGATGGCTCGTCGCGAAGTTCGTCCGCCAGCGGGTTGGGAAGAACCTGGTTCTTCTAACAACTCTGACAACAATGGCACGCCTCGTGCGCCGCGTCCGGTTGATGAACCGCGTACGCCGAACCCGGGCAACACCATGTCAGAGCAGCTGGGCGACAAGTAAGCTACCGCTGTTGATGCTTGTTTAACCTTAAAACCCCGGGCGTCCGCTCCGGGGTTTTTCTTTTTTAACCTCTTCAGTCTCAGGGATTTTGTGATGAAACTTGTAGCCCAGGGCTCAACCCTCGATCTCTCTCACCCCCACGTGATGGGTATTCTAAATGTGACGCCTGACTCCTTCTCCGATGGCGGCGCCCATAATTCGCTGATTGAGGCGGTGAAGCATGCCAATCTGATGATCAACGCCGGCGCGACCATCATTGATATCGGCGGTGAATCGACGCGGCCAGGGGCGGCTGAGGTTAGTGTGGAAGAGGAGCTTGCGCGGGTGATACCGGTGGTTGAAGCCATTGCCCAGCGCTTTGAGGTATGGATCTCAGTGGATACCTCCAAGGCGGAGGTTATTCGCCAATCGGCCAGGGTCGGGGCGCATATCATCAACGATATTCGTTCGCTGACCGAGCCCGGCGCGCTGCAGGCCGCCGCAGAAACTGGACTGCCGGTGTGTCTGATGCATATGCAGGGACAACCAAAAACCATGCAGGAGGCGCCGAAGTATGAGGACGTCTTCGCCGATGTTGAGCGTTTTTTTAATGAGCACATTGTGCGCTGCGAACAGGCGGGGATCGCAAAAGAAAAATTGCTGCTCGACCCGGGATTCGGTTTCGGTAAAAATCTCTCCCACAATTACCAACTGTTGGCCAGGCTTGGGGAGTTTCATCACTTTGGTCTGCCGCTGCTGGTCGGTATGTCACGTAAGTCGATGGTAGGTCAGTTGCTGAACGTCGGGCCGTCGGAGCGGCTGAACGGCAGCCTGGCGTGTGCCGTCATTGCAGCAATGCAGGGCGCGCAGATTATCCGCGTCCATGATGTCAAAGAAACGGTAGAAGCGCTGCGCGTGGTGGAAGCCACCCTCGCCGCTAAGGGAAAAAAACGTTATGAGTAACCGCAAGTATTTTGGCACCGATGGTATTCGTGGCCGCGTCGGCGATGCGCCGATCACTCCGGAGTTTGTGCTCAAGCTGGGCTGGGCGGCGGGCAAAGTGTTAGCGCGTCACGGTTCGCGTAAAATTATCATCGGCAAGGATACCCGTATTTCGGGCTATATGCTGGAATCGGCGCTGGAAGCTGGACTGGCGGCAGCGGGGCTCTCTGCGTCGTTCACCGGGCCTATGCCGACACCGGCCATCGCCTACCTGACGCGCGCCTTCCGCGCCGAGGCGGGGATTGTTATCTCTGCTTCACATAACCCTTTCTACGACAACGGCATTAAATTCTTCTCCATTGAGGGCACCAAGCTGCCGGATGATGTCGAAGAGGCGATTGAAGCCGAAATGGAGAAAGAGCTCACCTGCGTGGATTCGGCTGAGCTGGGCAAAGCCAGCCGTATCGTCGATGCGGCGGGGCGCTACATTGAATTTTGTAAGGGTACCTTTCCCAACGAACTGAGCCTGGGAACGCTGAAAGTGGTGGTGGATTGCGCGCACGGCGCGACCTATCACATCGCCCCTAATGTCTTCCGCGAGCTGGGAGCCCAGGTTATCGCGATGGGCTGCGAGCCAGACGGTCTCAACATCAACGAAGAGGTCGGCGCCACTGACGTGCGGGCGCTGCAGGCGCGCGTGCTGGCGGAAAAAGCCGATCTGGGTATTGCCTACGACGGCGATGGCGATCGGGTGATTATGGTTGACCACGAAGGCAATAAAGTCGATGGCGACCAGATCCTCTATATCATAGCCCGGGAAGGATTGCGTCAGGGGCAGCTGCGCGGCGGCGCCGTCGGCACGCTGATGAGTAATATGGGGCTGGAGCTGGCGCTCAAGCAGTTAGGCATCCCGTTTGCCCGCGCGAAGGTCGGTGACCGCTATGTACTGGAGATGCTCCAGGAAAAAGGCTGGCGCATCGGTGCGGAAAATTCCGGCCATGTGATCCTGCTGGATAAAACCACCACCGGCGATGGCATTGTCGCCAGCCTGCAGGTGGTCGCGGCGATGGTCCGCAACCACATGAGCCTGCATGACCTGTGCAGCGGCATGAAAATGTTCCCTCAGCTGCTGGTGAATGTCCGCTTTACCGAGGGCAGCGGTAACCCGCTGGAGAATGAGCACGTCAAAGCGGTGACCGCGGAAGTGGAGGCGGCGTTAGGAAAACGCGGCCGTGTCCTGCTGCGTAAATCGGGTACGGAGCCGCTGATCCGCGTGATGGTGGAAGGCGAGCATGAAGATCAGGTGCACGAGTTTGCGCACCGCATCGCTGAGGCGGTAAAAAGCGTTTAGCTTTGCCGGCTAAGTGGTTAAAAAGGCGGCGCTTGCCGCCTTTTTTATGATCGAAAATTGGCTTTTTGCTGTTTTTTTCTGCAGTTGATACAATGTGTCGAAATTGCCCTTGCGAAGGTCATTCGCTTTGGTTAGTATTCACACCCGCTTCAGTGGGAAACGTTAAAACGTCCCGCTTTATTGGTCGAAGCACTTGGTATGCGGCGAATCCGCAAGGAACAGGTTGATTATGTACGAAGCTCTTTTGGTTGTTTTCCTTATTGTAGCGATTGGCCTTGTAGGTCTGGTTATGCTGCAGCAAGGTAAAGGCGCTGATATGGGAGCCTCCTTCGGTGCAGGCGCTTCCGGCACACTGTTTGGGTCCAGCGGTTCTGGTAACTTTATGACCCGAATGACCGGCATCCTGGCTGCGCTGTTCTTCATCATCAGTCTGGCGCTGGGTAATATCAACAGCAACAAGACCAGTAAAGGAAGTGAGTGGGATAATCTGAGCGCGCCGAAAACGGAGCAAACTCAGCCAACTGCGCCGGCTCAGCCGACCAGCGATATCCCGCACTAAGTATTCTGTACCGAGGTGGTGGAATTGGTAGACACGCTACCTTGAGGTGGTAGTGCCCTAACGGGCTTGTGGGTTCGAGTCCCATCCTCGGTACCAATATTCCAGAAAAAAGACGCTGAAAAGCGTCTTTTTTTGTTTTTGTCCCCGCTGGCCATTTATTTATAAACATCTCTTCGCTGGTTGCCTCCTTTTACTGTCGTTAAAGTCGCCTCGTCAAATTAACAGAGGTGAAGTGACACAATGAACAAGATCGGGTTGCTTATCGTCGCCGGCGTGCTCGGTTTAGCTGGGTGCAGTTCAACATCGCCCTCCCAAACGGTGGAGACGATTAATGCGCTAACCGTACCGGTATCGCCCAGTGAGTCTGGGACTACAGCGAATCATGCCCAGGCGGTGAGGCGCTATTTCCAGGACAATACGGCACTGATTAGTCGCCTTAACCATTCGTTGAAAAGTCATTATCTGCAGGACGTGGAGCGCCGCGATGTGTTCGACAGACACAGCGAGGCGTATAAGGTGTATGGCGCCCTGACCCGCCTGGAGCAGATGGCGTCCATGAATGAGGTTTACCGCAAAGAGAATAATGTTGCGGGCCTACAAGAGATCAACCGCGTACTGAAAAGCGTGCCGCTGACCAGCTGAGAATGAAACAGGGACTGCCGACCGGCAATCCCTGTGAAGAGTTAAAAGCGGAAGTTAACCCCGGCGTAAGCGCCGTCGGCCAGCGTGTTATCGCGATTGCCATCTTTCCCTGCCATATCAATATAGCGATAGCCAGCTTCGATATTCAGAGACGGGAGCACGTTAAGGCGTACCCCGGCATTGGCCTCCACATAATCCTTAACGCCGCTGGACATTGAGTCCGGTGAGTAATAGCCCTCGCCGAAAAGCGTGAAATACTGACCAAGGGGGAGTTCAGCGCCACCACCGGCGGCGATGGCGTAACCTTCATCACCATCTTTTGGGTTCAGATAGACCGCCTTACCGCCCAGGGTCATCAGAAAAGGGCCAAGGTTAAAGTTATAACCCATTCCCAGTCCTACACTATCTCCATCGTTGTCGCTATGAGCCCACTGAGAACTGAACGTCATACCCGGTTCCCCGGCGCCAAAGCTGGCGGACAGATTGGTAAACTCGGCGCCAGCTTCTCCATGCAGGTTAACGGCTGCGCAGGCAGCGCTGCTGGCTCCCAAAGCGATCGTTACGGCAACCATTTTTGCAGCAATAGACTTCATTATTAAATTCCTTCAGATAAAAAAAAGCCCGATATGGGCGTTCGGGCATAATTAACGGGTTCGTGCATCTCATTGTTATGGTCGCAGCAGGCGAGGGGGCAACTCTCGCTACCGCCGCACACGTCTGGCCGATTTCCGCTGGCATATCCTGAGCCGGTGCAGACCCGGCGGTTAACGCCGTTTGTGGTCGTCTGCTGGCGAACTCAGGAATAGATTGTCTTCCGGGAAACCCAGGCGCTTAGCATAAAATTTTTGTTCTTTTAGCGGTAACGGTTATTGGTTTAAATTTAAACATCTTCCCCGCTGCAGCAAATAACAATAAATGATAGGAGGAGTGCGGGTCAGAATTTTTCAGGAAGTGAGACGATATTTTGTAAATAACCGCCGCGGGCAAAGGCAATATAACCGCCTTTCTTTAATGCTGACAATACATTGAGAATACTGCTACGCGACAGAAGGGTCCTGTCCTGAATATACTCAAGAATAGATACTCGCTGTCGGGTCTCTTCGCTTAATAGCATCATCTCCAGCAGATGGTTACGGATGACCGAATAGGTACGCTGCTGCAGGACCAGATCGTCACGATACACCATATACGAGGTATGATAAGCCAACAGGCTGGTCACCTCTTCCCATAGGTTATGCTGGCGAAAAAGCGCCGAAGCCAGGTCATGGTCGAACCGTAGCAGTTCGCATGATACCTCGGCTCGCAGGCTGTGGCTGCGGCTGGGCTGCAGCATTTCCGCCACGCCGAAAAGATGCGGCTCATAGACGGTCACCATCAGTAGCCTGTCGGAATTACGAATACTCGACAGCTCGCCTTTTTTAAAAATAAAGAGCTGGGTTTTGCCTTTATATTCCCATGTCAGTCTTTTTCTGGCGATCGCGTTAACGGGTGTCGCGTGTGGCTCAAGTACATCGATCAGTCGGTCAATGGTCTTTTGCGGCCTGATCGGCGGTTTAATATTCATTATGTGTATCACCAGATATGAATTAATCAATTGAGGCTATTATAGTCAACAGTTTTGCTGGTCTGGCGATAAGGAAAAAATGCGTCATGGCATTTTTTTTACGTTGGTGGGTCATTCAAAATAAAAAGCCGGCGGTGATCCGCCGGCGGAAAGCAACATTGTCAGGCGATTATTTGCCTTTGTTTTCCAGATTTTCAACCTGCGGTAAACCGGTTGCCGAGGAGGCGCTCAGCAGGCCAGACTGGGCATAGCCGAACAGCTTCTCGCGGGTATCGGTGATGTCCAGATTACGCATGGTCAGCTGGCCGATACGGTCTTCGGCAGTAAACATGGAATCGCCTTTTTCCATGGTCAGACGCTCCGCTTTATAGGTCAGGTTGTCTGATACCGTATTGAGGATCGAGTAGTCGTTACCGCGACGCAGTTCGAGGGTGACTTCGCCGGTGATCTGGCTGGCGACCCAGCGCTGCAGCGAATCACGCAGCATCAGCGCCTGGGAATCAAACCAGCGGCCCTGATACAGCAGGCGGCCCAACTGGCGACCGTGGGCGTGATATTGCTCAATCGTATCTTCGTTATGGATACCGGTCAGCAAACGCTCGTAGGCAATATGCAGCAGCGCCATCCCCGGAGCTTCATAAATGCCGCGGCTTTTCGCTTCGATAATCCGGTTTTCAATCTGGTCGCTCATGCCCAGGCCGTGACGACCGCCGATGCGGTTGGCTTCCAGCATCATCTCGACGTCATCGGCAAAGGTTTTACCATTCAGCGCCACCGGATGGCCCTGCTCAAAGCGTACGGTGACCTCTTCCGCAGGGATCTTCACGTTTTCGTCCCAGAACTTCACGCCCATAATCGGGTTGACGATCTTGACGCTGGAGTTCAGGAATTCGAGATCTTTCGCTTCATGGGTCGCGCCGAGCATATTGGAGTCGGTGGAGTAGGCTTTCTCGACCGACATCTTGTAATCAAAGCCGCAGGCGATCATAAATTCGGACATTTCGTGACGACCGCCGAGCTCATTGATAAAGTCGCTGTCCAGCCACGGTTTGTAAATCTGCAGTTCAGCGTTGGTCAGCAGGCCGTAACGATAGAAACGTTCGATATCGTTGCCTTTATAGGTGCTGCCATCGCCCCAAATGTTAACGCCGTCTTCTTTCATCGCCGCCACCAGCATGGTGCCGGTGACCGCGCGGCCTAGCGGCGTGGTGTTGAAGTAGGTCAACCCACCGGTGGTGTTATGGAAAGCGCCACACTGAATCGCGGCGATCCCTTCTGCGACCAGCTGTTTGCGGCAGTCGATCAGACGGGCGCCTTCAGCGCCGTACTCTTTCGCGCGGCGCGGGATAGCATCGTAGTCGTCTTCGTCCGGTTGACCCAGGTTAGCGGTATATGCATAAGGCACGGCGCCTTTTTTGCGCATCCATAACAGCGCGGCGCTGGTATCCAGTCCACCAGAGAAAGCGATACCAATACGTTGACCAACCGGGAGATGCTTGAGAATCGTCGTCATAAAATAAAACCCTGCTCGATAGACTGTGGTGAGTTCGACCCAACAACCTTAACTGCATTTTTATGCATTAATTGTGAGTATTTATTTAACCATCTTTTACTGGCGACAGGAAGTGCTTCATCATCTTTTTGCTAAAAAAGCCTGAAATACCAGCACAAACGGCAATCGGGGGCGCTAAAAAGCATGTTGACAAAATATACTAATCGCCGTTACAATTCATCTCGATTTTATGTCCCGTCTTCGGTACCAAATCCCAGCAGTATTTGCGTCTTTTGCTCAAAAAGAGTAAAATATGCCACGTTTCAGGCGCGGGGTGGAGCAGCCTGGTAGCTCGTCGGGCTCATAACCCGAAGGTCGTCGGTTCAAATCCGGCCCCCGCAACCACTTTCCCATTAAGTACTTTTTCAAATATACTGTGAGGACTAGGTGTCCTTCGTAGCCGAATTTGAAAGAATTCTTGCGGAAGGTGTTCCAGATCGCCATGGCGATCTCAGGGTTCAGTTATCTAAAGCCCCGATTTATCGGGGTTTTTTGTTATCTGACTTCAGAATAACTGGGCTATACGCCCTTTTTTTATGTCTTGGGGGTGGGTTTGTCCACATTAGAGCAAAAATTGACAGAGATGCTCACTGCGCCGGTTGAAGCGCTTGGCTTTGAGCTGGTCGGCATCGAATTTATTCGCGGTCGCACATCCACACTGCGCATCTATATTGATAGTGAAGATGGCATCAACGTTGATGATTGTGCTGATGTGAGCCACCAGGTAAGCGCCGTCATGGATGTCGAAGACCCGATCACTGTCGCTTACAACCTGGAAGTCTCTTCGCCTGGTCTTGACCGTCCGATGTTCACCGCCGAACACTATCAACGTTTCACCGGCGAAGAAGTTGCGCTGGTGCTGCGCATGGCGGTTCAGAACCGCCGCAAATGGCAGGGCATTATCAAAGCGGTAGACGGTGAGATGATCACGGTAACCGTCGAAGGCAAAGATGAAGTGTTCGCGCTGAGTAACATCCAGAAGGCGAACCTGGTTCCCCACTTTTAACAGTCTGGATTGAGGTGAAAGGCCCCGATGAACAAAGAAATTTTGGCTGTTGTTGAAGCCGTTTCCAACGAAAAAGCGCTGCCGCGTGAGAAAATTTTCGAAGCGCTGGAAAGCGCGCTGGCAACGGCCACCAAGAAAAAATACGAACAAGAGATCGACGTTCGCGTTGAAATCGACCGCAAGAGCGGCGATTTCGATACCTTCCGTCGTTGGCTGGTTGTAGAAGAAGTCACCCAGCCGACGCGCGAGATCACGCTGGAAGCAGCGCGTTTCGAAGATGAAAGCATGAACGTCGGCGACTATGTCGAAGATCAGATCGAATCTGTCACCTTCGACCGTATCACCACCCAGACCGCTAAGCAGGTTATCGTGCAGAAAGTCCGCGAAGCCGAGCGCGCGATGGTGGTCGATCAGTTCCGCGAGCACGAAGGTGAGATCATCACCGGCGTGGTGAAAAAAGTGAACCGCGACAATATCACACTGGATCTGGGTAACAACGCTGAAGCCGTGATCCTGCGTGAAGATATGCTGCCGCGTGAAAACTTCCGTCCGGGCGACCGCATTCGCGGCGTACTGTACGCTGTCCGTCCGGAAGCGCGTGGCGCCCAGCTATTCGTCACCCGTTCCAAACCTGAGATGCTGATCGAACTGTTCCGCATCGAAGTGCCGGAAATCGGTGAAGAAGTGCTGGAGATCAAAGCGGCGGCTCGCGATCCGGGCTCTCGTGCCAAAATCGCGGTGAAAACCAACGACAAGCGCATCGACCCGGTTGGCGCTTGCGTCGGTATGCGCGGTGCGCGTGTGCAGGCCGTGTCGACTGAGCTGGGTGGTGAACGCATCGATATCGTCCTGTGGGATGATAACCCGGCGCAGTTCGTGATTAACGCTATGGCGCCGGCAGACGTCGCGTCCATCGTGGTGGATGAAGATAAACACACCATGGATATCGCGGTAGAAGCGGGCAACCTGGCGCAGGCGATCGGCCGTAACGGTCAGAACGTCCGCCTGGCTTCACAGCTCAGCGGCTGGGAACTCAACGTCATGACCGTTGACGATCTGCAGGCTAAGCACCAGGCGGAAGCGCATGCCGCTATCGATACCTTCACCAAATATCTTGATATTGATGAAGATTTCGCGACAGTGCTGGTTGAAGAAGGCTTCTCCTCGCTGGAAGAGCTGGCCTATGTGCCGATGAAAGAACTGCTGGAAATCGACGGTCTGGATGAAGCCACCGTTGAAGCACTTCGTGAGCGTGCGAAAAACGCACTGACTACGCTGGCGCTGGCTCAGGAAGAAAGCCTGGGAGATAACAAACCTGCCGATGATCTGTTGAATCTCGAAGGTCTGGATCGTGCCCTGGCATTCAAACTGGCTGCCCGTGGTGTTTGTACGCTGGAAGATCTCGCCGAGCAGGGCGTTGATGACCTGGCTGATATCGAAGGGATGACCGACGAGAAAGCTGGCGAGCTCATCATGGCCGCTCGCAACATTTGTTGGTTCGGCGACGAAGCGTAATAAACTGTAGCAGGAAGGAACAGCATGACAGATGTGACTATTAAAGCGCTGGCCTCAGAGATTCAGACCTCTGTGGATCGCCTGATACAGCAATTTGCTGACGCAGGCATCCGCAAATCGGCTGATGATTCTGTGACCTCGCAAGAGAAACAAACTTTGTTGACGCACCTGAACCGTGAACACGGCTCGGCGCCAGACAAGCTGACGTTACAGCGTAAGACGCGCAGTACGTTGAATATTCCAGGTACCGGTGGAAAGAGTAAATCGGTACAAATCGAAGTCCGCAAGAAACGCACCTTTGTGAAACGCGATCCGCAAGAGGCTGAACGCCTGGCCGCGGAAGAGCAGGCGCAGCGTGAAGCGGAAGAGCAGGCCCGTCGTGAAGCTGAAGAAGCAGCGAAACGCGAGGCGCAATTAAAAGCTGAACGTGAGGCCGCAGAACAAGCTAAACGTGAAGTCGCTGATAAAGCGAAACGTGAAGCTGCGGAAAAAGACAAAGTGAGCAATCAACATACCGACGAAATGACCAAAACCGCCCAGGCTGAAAAGATCCGTCGCGAGAACGAAGCCGCGGAATTGAAGCGCAAATCGGAAGAAGAAGCACGCCGCAAACTTGAAGAAGAAGCGCGCCGTGTAGCGGAAGAAGCACGCCGTATGGCTGAAGAAAACGAAAAAAATTGGTCTGAAACCTCAGACAGCCCGGAAGATAGCAGCGACTATCACGTCACCACATCACAGCATGCTCGTCAGGCT
Organism: Klebsiella pneumoniae; assembly: GCF_000742135.1. Classification (GTDB taxonomy): domain Bacteria; phylum Pseudomonadota; class Gammaproteobacteria; order Enterobacterales; family Enterobacteriaceae; genus Klebsiella; species Klebsiella pneumoniae. Next base: position 3,213,675 of record NZ_KN046818.1, read on the forward strand.
GAAGATGATAACGATCGTGAAGTCGAAGGCGGTCGCGGCCGTAGCCGTAGCAGCAAAGCGGCTCGTCCGGCGAAGAAAGGCAACAAACACGCTGAATCGAAAGCTGATCGTGAAGAAGCCCGCGCGGCCGTGCGCGGCGGTAAAGGCGGTAAGCACCGTAAAGGTTCCGCTCTGCAGCAGGGCTTCCAGAAGCCAGCGCAGGCCGTTAACCGTGACGTCGTAATCGGCGAAACCATCACCGTTGGCGAACTGGCTAACAAGATGGCGGTGAAAGGTTCTCAGGTCATCAAAGCGATGATGAAGCTGGGCGCCATGGCGACCATCAACCAGGTCATCGACCAGGAAACCGCACAGCTGGTTGCCGAAGAGATGGGCCACAAAGTTATCCTGCGTCGTGAAAACGAACTGGAAGAAGCCGTAATGAGCGACCGTGACACCGGCGCGGCGGCTGAACCGCGCGCACCGGTCGTGACCATTATGGGTCACGTTGACCACGGTAAAACCTCGCTGCTGGACTACATTCGTTCTACCAAGGTTGCCTCCGGCGAAGCGGGTGGTATTACCCAGCACATCGGTGCTTACCACGTCGAAACCGACAACGGCATGATCACCTTCCTGGATACCCCGGGCCACGCCGCGTTTACCTCCATGCGTGCTCGTGGCGCGCAGGCGACGGATATCGTGGTTCTGGTGGTGGCGGCAGACGACGGCGTGATGCCGCAGACTATCGAAGCTATCCAGCACGCTAAAGCGGCGCAGGTACCGGTGGTAGTAGCGGTGAACAAGATCGATAAGCCAGAAGCCGATCCGGATCGCGTGAAGAACGAACTGTCCCAGTACGGCATCCTGCCGGAAGAGTGGGGCGGCGAGAGCCAGTTCGTCCACGTTTCCGCGAAAGCGGGTACCGGCATCGACGACCTGCTGGACGCGATCCTGCTGCAGGCTGAAGTTCTTGAGCTGAAAGCGGTCCGCAACGGTATGGCGAGCGGCGCGGTCATCGAATCCTTCCTTGATAAAGGTCGTGGTCCGGTAGCTACCGTTCTGGTTCGCGAAGGTACTCTGCACAAGGGCGACATTGTTCTGTGCGGCTTCGAATATGGCCGCGTGCGCGCGATGCGTGACGAACTGGGTCGCGAAGTGCTGGAAGCGGGTCCGTCCATTCCGGTGGAAATCCTCGGCCTGTCCGGTGTGCCGGCTGCCGGTGATGAAGTGACCGTAGTGCGTGACGAGAAAAAAGCGCGTGAAGTGGCGCTGTATCGTCAGGGCAAATTCCGTGAAGTTAAGCTGGCGCGTCAGCAGAAATCTAAACTGGAAAACATGTTCGCTAACATGACCGAAGGCGAAGTTCACGAAGTGAACATCGTACTGAAAGCGGACGTACAGGGTTCTGTCGAAGCGATTTCCGATTCCTTACTGAAACTGTCTACCGACGAAGTGAAAGTGAAGATCATCGGTTCCGGCGTAGGTGGTATCACCGAAACCGACGCTACCCTGGCAGCAGCATCCAACGCGATTCTGGTTGGCTTCAACGTTCGTGCCGATGCCTCTGCGCGTAAAGTTATCGAAGCGGAAAGCCTGGATCTGCGTTACTACTCCGTCATCTATAACCTGATCGACGAAGTGAAAGCGGCGATGAGCGGCATGCTGTCTCCGGAACTGAAACAGCAGATCATCGGTCTGGCTGAAGTGCGTGATGTCTTCAAATCGCCGAAATTCGGCGCCATCGCGGGCTGTATGGTTACCGAAGGGACGATCAAACGTCACAACCCAATCCGCGTTCTGCGTGACAACGTGGTTATCTATGAAGGCGAGCTGGAATCCCTGCGCCGCTTCAAAGATGACGTTAACGAAGTCCGTAACGGCATGGAATGTGGTATCGGTGTGAAGAACTACAACGACGTTCGCGTTGGCGATATGATCGAAGTGTTCGAAATCATCGAAATCCAGCGTAGCATCGATTAATCATTTGATGGCTAAGCAGCCGGGGAAGCGAAGCGCCACCCGGCAATCATTTTAAAAAGGGGCTTTTGGCCCCTTTTTTGTCTTTATTCTGGAGAACTTATTATGGCGAAAGAATTTGGTCGCCCGCAGCGTGTGGCCCAGGAGATGCAAAAAGAGATTGCCATCATCCTGCAGCGTGAAATTAAAGATCCGCGTCTGGGCATGATGACCACCGTTTCCGGTGTGGAAATGTCCCGTGACCTGGCCTATGCCAAGGTGTATGTCACCTTCCTTAACGACAAAGATGAAGCCGCGGTGAAAGCGGGCATCAAAGCGCTGCAGGAAGCTTCTGGCTTTATCCGCTCTCTGCTGGGGAAAGCGATGCGTCTGCGCATCGTACCGGAACTGACTTTCTTCTACGACAACTCACTGGTGGAAGGGATGCGTATGTCCAACCTGGTCACCAGCGTGGTGAAACACGACGATGAGCGTCGTGTGAACCCGGACGACAGCAAGGAGGACTGATGAGTCGTCCTCGTCGTCGCGGCCGCGACGTGCATGGCGTATTGTTGCTGGACAAGCCTCAGGGCGCCTCCAGTAACGATGTGCTGCAGAAAGTAAAACGTATTTATAACGCCAACCGCGCCGGGCATACCGGCGCGCTGGATCCGCTGGCGACCGGTATGCTGCCGATCTGCCTTGGCGAAGCGACCAAGTTTTCCCAGTATCTGCTGGACTCCGATAAGCGTTACCGCGTGATCGCCAAACTTGGCCAGCGCACGGATACCTCCGATGCCGACGGTCAGGTGGTGGAAGAGCGCCCGCTGACTTTTAGCGACGAACAGCTGGCGGCGGCGCTGGACAGCTTCCGCGGCGAGACGCAGCAGGTGCCGTCGATGTATTCGGCGCTGAAATATCAGGGCAAGAAGCTATACGAATATGCTCGCCAGGGTATTGAAGTTCCGCGGGAAGCCCGGCCGATAACCGTCTATGAGCTGCTGTTTATTCGCCGCGAAGGCGATGAGCTGGAGCTGGAGATCCACTGCTCGAAAGGCACCTACATCCGGACGATTATCGATGATTTAGGTGAGAAGCTCGGCTGCGGCGCGCACGTGATTTTCCTGCGTCGCCTGGCGGTAAGCAAATACCCGGTCGAGCGGATGGTGACCCTCGAGCAGCTGCAGGCGCTGGTCGATGAGGCGGCGGCGCAGGATATTCCTGCCGCTCAGTTGCTTGATCCGCTGCTGATGCCGATGGACAGCCCTGCCTCGGATTACCCGCTGGTTAATATTCCAGAAACCTCCGCAGTCTACTTTAAGAACGGCAACCCGGTACGTCAGTCAGGCGCGCCGCTTAACGGGCTGGTGCGGGTGATGGAGAGCGAGTCCGGCAAGTTTCTCGGCATGGGCGAAATTGACGATGAAGGCCGCGTGGCCCCGCGTCGTCTGGTGGTGGAATACCCGGCGTAAGCGCTTTTCTTGCGATAAAAGCCTGCTACGAGTAGAATATCGCCGCTTAACGTCCGCTAACGTGTTTTAACATTTTCGGGCGTTGCATCAGGGGTCGCTGAATTAGAGATCGGCACCCTTTCTTTCTTTTAATTTTTGGAGTTATAAAATGTCTCTAAGCGTTGAAGCTAAAGCAAAAATCGTTTCTGAGTTTGGTCGTGGCGAAAACGACAGCGGTTCTACCGAAGTTCAGGTTGCACTGCTGACCGCACAGATCAACCACCTGCAGGGCCACTTTGCAGAGCACAAAAAAGATCACCACAGCCGTCGTGGTCTGCTGCGCATGGTTTCTCAGCGTCGTAAACTGCTCGACTACCTGAAACGTAAAGATGTTGCCCGTTACTCTGCGCTGATTGAGCGTCTGGGTCTGCGTCGCTAATTCTGCGAGTTTCAGAAAAAGGGGCCTGACGGCCCCTTTTTTCGACCGGGCGGCAGCAATTCATTCAAAACTCATGTATTGTTGCTAGTAATGATCTTCATGCAGAGGTTCGCGCGGCTAATGAGAGGCTTCATCCGCAGGGGCGGGTAAAGGTTGTCATTAGTCGCGAGGATGCAGAAGATCGGGTCAATAGACGCTATGTCGTGGATATGGCGTGATTTATAGATAAAAAGGATAGAATTTTGCTTAATCCGATCGTTCGTAAATTCCAGTACGGCCAGCATACCGTGACCCTGGAAACCGGCATGATGGCGCGCCAGGCAACGGCCGCTGTGATGGTTAGCATGGATGACACTGCGGTATTCGTTACCGTTGTGGGTCAGAAAAAAGCGAAGCCAGGCCAGGACTTTTTCCCGCTGACCGTTAACTACCAGGAGCGTACCTACGCTGCCGGTAAAATCCCGGGTGGTTTCTTCCGTCGTGAAGGCCGTCCAAGCGAAGGCGAAACCCTGATCGCGCGTCTGATTGACCGCCCGGTTCGCCCGCTGTTCCCGGAAGGCTTCGTTAACGAAGTTCAGGTTATCGCCACCGTCGTTTCCGTTAACCCGCAGGTTAACCCAGACATCGTCGCGATGATCGGTGCTTCCGCTGCGCTGTCGCTGTCTGGTATTCCGTTCAATGGCCCAATCGGCGCTGCGCGCGTGGGTTACATCAACGACCAGTACGTACTGAACCCAACCCAGGAAGAACTGAAGTCCAGCAAACTGGACCTGGTGGTTGCCGGTACCGAAGCGGCCGTGCTGATGGTGGAATCCGAAGCGGAACTGCTGAGCGAAGACCAGATGCTGGGCGCGGTGGTCTTCGGCCACGAGCAGCAGCAGATTGTTATTCAGAACATCAACGACCTGGTGAAAGAAGCCGGTAAACCGCGTTGGGACTGGCAGCCGGAAGCGGTCAACGAAGCGCTGAACGCGCGCGTGGCTGCGCTGGCTGAATCCCGTCTGAGCGATGCTTACCGTATCACCGACAAACAAGAGCGTTACGCTCAGGTTGACGTGATCAAATCTGAAACCATCGCCACGCTGGTTGCTGAAGATGAAACCCTGGACGCTAACGAGCTGGGTGAAATCCTGCACGCCATCGAGAAAAACGTGGTTCGTAGCCGCGTACTGGCCGGCGAGCCGCGTATCGATGGCCGTGAAAAAGATATGATCCGTGGTCTGGACGTTCGTACCGGCGTTCTGCCGCGTACTCACGGTTCCGCGCTGTTCACCCGTGGCGAAACGCAGGCGCTGGTTACCGCGACTCTGGGTACCGCACGCGATGCGCAGAACATCGACGAACTGATGGGCGAGCGCACCGACTCCTTCCTGTTCCACTACAACTTCCCTCCGTACTCCGTAGGCGAAACTGGCATGGTGGGGTCTCCGAAGCGTCGTGAAATCGGTCACGGTCGTCTGGCGAAGCGCGGCGTACTGGCCGTGATGCCGACTATTGAAGAATTCCCGTACACCGTGCGCGTGGTATCGGAAATCACCGAATCTAACGGTTCCTCTTCCATGGCTTCCGTCTGCGGCGCCTCTCTGGCGCTGATGGACGCGGGCGTGCCGGTAAAAGCCGCTGTGGCGGGTATCGCAATGGGTCTGGTGAAAGAAGGCGACAACTTCGTCGTGCTGTCTGACATCCTCGGTGACGAAGACCACCTCGGCGATATGGACTTCAAAGTTGCGGGTTCCCGCGACGGTATCTCTGCGCTGCAGATGGATATCAAAATTGAAGGTATCACCAAAGAAATCATGCAGGTTGCATTGAACCAGGCTAAAGGTGCGCGTCTGCACATCCTGGGCGTGATGGAGCAGGCGATTAACGCGCCGTGCGGCGATATCTCTGAATTCGCACCGCGTATCCACACCATCAAGATCAACCCGGACAAGATCAAAGACGTTATCGGTAAAGGCGGTTCTGTTATCCGTGCCCTGACCGAAGAGACCGGTACTACCATCGAGATCGAAGATGACGGTACCGTGAAGATCGCAGCGACCGACGGCGACAAAGCGCAGCATGCTATCCGTCGTATCGAAGAGATCACCGCTGAGATCGAAGTTGGCCGCATCTACAATGGTAAAGTGACCCGTATCGTTGACTTTGGCGCATTCGTTGCCATCGGCGGCGGTAAAGAAGGTCTGGTTCACATCTCGCAGATCGCTGACAAGCGCGTTGAGAAAGTGACTGACTACCTGCAGATGGGTCAGGAAGTACCGGTTAAGGTTCTGGAAGTTGACCGCCAGGGCCGTGTCCGTCTGAGCATTAAAGAAGCAACTGAACAGACTCCGTCTGCCGCAGCGCCGGAAGCTCCGGCTGCCGAGCAGGGCGAGTAAGGTTGCCGTTAGCCCTCCGTTTTTGCGGAGGGCGTTTTACGGGCAGGACGCCTCGTTTGCAGCCGGGGAACAGGACGTTCATCCAATCGTTGTCTTCGGGAGTGGGAAATGAAGCCTTTTTTGCGCTGGTGTTTCGTGGCGACAGCTCTCACGCTGGCAGGATGCAGTAGCACCGCCTGGCGTAAGGACGCCGTCCTCGCAGTACCATTGCAACCGACTTTACAGCAAGAAGTGATTCTGGCACGCATGGAACAAATTCTTGCCAGTCGGGCTTTATCCGATGACGAACGCGCACAGCTTTTATATGAGCGCGGAGTGTTGTATGATAGTCTCGGTCTGAGGGCACTAGCGCGAAATGATTTTTCACAAGCGCTGGCAATCCGACCCGATATGCCGGAAGTATTCAATTACTTAGGCATTTACTTAACGCAGGCAGGCAATTTTGATGCTGCCTATGAAGCGTTTGATTCTGTACTTGAGCTTGATCCAACTTACAACTACGCGCACTTGAACCGCGGTATCGCCCTGTATTACGGCGGCCGGGCTAAGTTAGCGCAAGATGATCTGCTGGCGTTTTATCAAGACGATCCCAATGATCCTTTCCGTAGCCTGTGGCTTTATATCGCCGAGCGTAAACTCGACGAGAAGCGGGCGCTTGAAGCACTCAGAGAGCGCTTAAACAAGTCGGATAAAGAGCAATGGGGATGGAACATTGTCGAGTTCTACCTTGGCGACATTAGCGAAAAAGAGCTGATGACTCGTCTGAAGGCAGACGCAACGGATAACACCTCGCTCGCTGAGCATCTCAGTGAAACCAACTTCTATTTAGGTAAGTACTACCTAAGTCTGGGGGACAAGGACAGCGCTACGGCACTGTTCAAACTGGCGGTCGCCAACAACGTACACAACTACGTTGAGCACCGATACGCATTGTTGGAATTATCGCTCTTGGGCCAGGAGCAAGATGACCTGGCAGAATCGGACCAGCAATAGCTGACGAACACATCAGCCCATAGTTTTTTGCTTGCCATCACCTTCGCGGGTGAGGGCGTTGTTGTTCGTTAATACACCTACTTTGAGCCGGTTCACACTTTTCAATGAAAATTACCGTAAATTTTCACGATGAGTTATGTAGACTGGCCGCCATTAATTTTGAGGCACACGTACTACATGGCTGAATTCGAAACCACTTTTGCAGATCTGGGCCTGAAGGCTCCTATCCTTGAAGCGCTCACCGATCTGGGTTACGAAAAACCATCTCCGATCCAGGCTGAGTGCATTCCGCATCTGCTGGACGGCCGCGACGTTCTGGGTATGGCCCAGACCGGTAGCGGTAAAACCGCAGCATTCTCTTTACCGCTGCTGAACAACATCGATCCTGAGCTGAGAGCACCGCAGATTCTGGTGCTGGCGCCGACCCGCGAGCTGGCGGTACAGGTTGCTGAAGCAATGACGGAATTCTCTAAACATATGCGCGGCGTGAACGTGGTTGCCCTGTACGGCGGCCAGCGTTATGACGTGCAGCTGCGCGCCCTGCGTCAGGGTCCGCAGATCGTCGTCGGTACCCCGGGTCGTCTGCTGGACCACCTGAAGCGCGGCACCCTGGACCTCTCCAAACTGAGCGGCCTGGTACTGGATGAAGCAGATGAAATGCTGCGCATGGGCTTTATCGAAGACGTAGAAACCATTATGGCGCAGATCCCGGAAGGGCATCAGACCGCGCTGTTCTCCGCCACCATGCCGGAAGCTATCCGTCGCATTACCCGTCGCTTTATGAAAGAGCCGCAGGAAGTGCGCATTCAGTCCAGCGTGACGACTCGCCCGGATATCAGCCAGAGCTACTGGACTGCCTACGGCATGCGTAAAAACGAAGCGCTGGTGCGTTTCCTGGAAGCGGAAGACTTTGATGCGGCGATTATCTTCGTCCGTACCAAAAACGCGACCCTGGAAGTAGCTGAAGCGCTGGAGCGTAATGGCTACAACAGCGCGGCGCTGAACGGCGACATGAACCAGGCGCTGCGTGAGCAGACTCTGGAACGCCTGAAAGATGGTCGTCTGGATATCCTGATTGCGACTGACGTTGCGGCCCGTGGCCTGGACGTTGAGCGTATCAGCCTGGTGGTGAACTACGACATCCCAATGGATTCTGAATCCTACGTTCACCGTATCGGCCGTACTGGTCGTGCCGGTCGTGCTGGCCGCGCGCTGCTGTTCGTTGAGAACCGCGAGCGTCGTCTGCTGCGCAACATCGAACGCACTATGAAGCTGACCATTCCTGAAGTGGAACTGCCTAACGCGGAGCTGCTGAGCAAGCGTCGTCTGGAAAAATTCGCCGCGAAAGTTCAGCAGCAGCTGGAAAGCAGCGATCTGGATCAGTACCGTGCACTGCTGGCGAAAATCCAGCCGACGGCGGAAGGTGAAGAGCTGGACGTGGAAACGCTGGCTGCTGCGCTGCTGAAGATGGCTCAGGGCGAACGTTCGCTGATCGTTCCGCCGGACGCGCCGATGCGTCCACGTCGTGAATTCCGCGATCGTGACGATCGTTTCGACCGTCGTGGCGACCGTAATGATCGCGGCCCGCGCGGCGATCGCGAAGATCGTCCGAAGCGTGAGCGTCGTGACGTGGGTGACATGGAGCTGTATCGCATTGAAGTGGGTCGCGATGACGGCGTTGAAGTGCGTCATATCGTTGGCGCGATCGCCAATGAAGGCGATATCAGCAGCCGTTACATCGGTAACATCAAGCTGTTCGCTTCTCACTCCACCATTGAGCTGCCGAAAGGGATGCCGGGCGAAGTGCTGCAGCACTTTACTCGTACCCGTATCCTGAACAAGCCGATGAACATGCAGCTGCTGGGCGATGCGCAGCCGCGCACCGAACGTCGTGGCGGCGGTGAGCGTCGCGAAGGCGGCCGTGGCTTCGGCGGCGAGCGTCGTGAAGGCGGCCGTGGCTTCGGTGGCGAACGTCGCGAAGGCGGTCGTGGTGAAGGACGTCGTTTCAGCGGCGAACGTCGTGAAGGCCGTGCGCCGCGTCGTGACGATGCATCCGCGCCGCGCCGCGATGACTCAGCCGGTCGCCGTCGCTTCGGTGGCGATGCGTAATCAACGCCGCCCGCTAGCGTAAACTAAATAATACAGCCCCGATCGTCATGATTGGGGCTTTTTTTATTCCCTTTGTACTCGTGTACTGGTACAGTGCGTCATGCTCAACGTGAGCGAAGTATTTTCGACTGGAGAATTCGGTAAATGGCGACACTAACCACTACGGCAACCCGTCCGTCTCTGTTTGGCGGCGTGGTGATTATCGGCGGCACGATTATCGGCGCGGGCATGTTCTCGCTGCCGGTGGTGATGTCCGGCGCGTGGTTTTTCTGGTCGCTGGCGGCGCTGGTCTTCACCTGGTTCTGCATGCTGCACTCCGGTTTGATGATCCTCGAGGCCAATCTTAACTACCGCATCGGCTCCAGCTTCGACACCATTACCAAAGACCTGCTCGGCAAGGGCTGGAACCTGGTGAACGGTGTATCAATCGCCTTTGTGCTCTATATCCTGGCCTACGCCTATATTTCGGCGAGCGGTTCGATCCTCCACCACACCTTCAGTGAACTGTCGCTGAAGGTGCCGGCGCGCGCGGCGGGCTTCGGCTTTGCGCTGCTGGTGGCGTTTATCGTCTGGATGAGCACCAAAGCGGTGAGCCGCATGACGGCTATCGTACTGGGCGCTAAGGTGATCACCTTCTTCCTGACCTTCGGTAGCCTGCTCGGGCACGTCGAGCCGACGACGCTATTTAACGTTGCGGAGAAGAATGCCTCCTATGCGCCATACCTGCTGATGACGCTCCCGTTCTGCCTGGCCTCGTTTGGCTATCACGGCAACGTGCCGAGCCTGATGAAATACTACGGAAAAGATCCGCGCACCATCATCCGCTGCTTAACCTACGGTACGCTGCTGGCGCTGGGTCTGTATGTCGTTTGGCTGCTGGTGACGATGGGTAACATCCCTCGTCCGCAGTTTATCGACATTGCGCAGAAGGGCGGCAACATTGATGTGCTGGTGCAGGCGCTGAGCGGCGTGCTGAATAGTCGGAGCCTGGATCTGCTGCTGGTGGTGTTCTCGAACTTTGCTGTCGCCAGTTCGTTCCTCGGCGTGACGCTGGGGCTGTTCGACTACCTGGCGGATCTGTTTGGCTTTGACGATAGCGCGATGGGACGCTTTAAAACCGCGCTGCTGACCTTTATCCCGCCGATGATTGGCGGACTGGTCAAACCCGATGGTTTCCTCTACGCCATCGGCTATGCTGGCCTGGCGGCGACGATCTGGGCGGCGATTGTACCGGCGCTGCTGGCTCACGCCTCACGCAAACGCTTCGGCAGCCCACAGTTCCGCGTTTGGGGCGGAACGCCAATGATTGTGCTGATCCTGCTCTTTGGCCTCGGCAATGCGGTTGTACATATCCTGTCGAGCGTCAATCTGCTGCCGGTTTATCAGTAAAGCTATTGCCCGGTGGCGCGACGTCCACCGGGCTGACGTGTGTGTTACCCCAACAGCTCCTCTTTCACCTGCATCGCTAAATCGAAAGAATGCAGACGCGCCTGGTGGTCGAAGATCTGGCCATTGACCATGATTTCGTCCGCCTCGGTTTCACGCAGAATCGACTCTAGCCCATGGCGGACTTTAGTTTTATCGCCGACCAGCGACATGCTCAGTGCCTGCTGCACACCATACTGCTCGGATGCTGACCACAGCTGATGCATATTTTCCACCGGCGGCGGCAACTGCCCGGTCTCGCCGCGACGCAGCTTCACAAACGCCTGCTGCATGGAGGTGAAGAGAAACTCCGCATCGCGGTTGCTGTCGGCGGCGATGATATTGATACACACCATCGCGTACGGTTTTTCCAGCCGCGCCGAAGGTTTGAAATTGCTGCGATACAGATGTAGGGCCTGGAACAACATATCCGGCGCGAAGTGCGAGGCGAAGGCAAACGGCAGGCCGAGCTGCGCCGCCAGTTGCGCGCTATAGAGGCTTGAGCCCAGCAGCCATACTGGAATGCGCTCCCCGTAGCCGGGAACCGGGCGCACGTGCGGGTTCGGATCGCGGGCGTCAAACCAGTCCACCAGTTCCGCTACATCGCGCGGGAAATTATCGACATCGCCGCTCATATGGCGACGCAGGGCGCGCATGGTCGGCTGATCGCTGCCCGGCGCGCGGCCAAGGCCGAGGTCGATCCGCCCGGGGTAAAGGGTGTTCAGGGTGCCGAACTGCTCAGCTATCACCAGTGGAGAGTGGTTAGGCAGCATCACGCCGCCGGACCCGAGATGCAGGGTGGTGGTGTTGGCGGCGAGGTAGCCAATCAGCACCGAGGTCGCTGCGCTGGCAATGCCGACCATATTATGGTGCTCCGCCAGCCAGTAGCGATGATAGCCGCGCGATTCGGCCAGCCGGGCGAGATCCAGAGAGTGGGTAAAGGCTTCTTTGGCAGAAGATCCTTGCGGGATCGGCGCCAGATCGAGCACCGAGAATGGAACAGATTTGTCAGTCATAAAGGCTCACTTTGCTACAGCATCGTCATCAGATTGAAGGTCTTCTTCCAGCCTGGCGCATCCTGGACGCGCCAGCCAGAAAAGCTGCATCTTTAATAATGCATTAAAATCTGAGCACTGTTGTTAACAAAGTGAGCGGTTTATCAGGCCTGAAGCACCAGTCCTGGCAATCGTTTCCAGTAGCCGTTGCAATCGCTATTGCTGGTGAGATCCAGCGGCGCAGCGCCGTTTTCGTTGGCGCGGAAGGCCTCGAGCATGGCGAAGGTCTCGTTGCCCATCGGCGACAGGCGCACCATATCCACCAGGCCGTGCATGGAGGTCAGCTCATTGCCCAGGTTATAGACGTAGCCGCTCATGGTCTGAATACCGTTGAGCACGAACACCTGCTGGTTCTCCTGCGACAGCATGCTGCGCCCGGTAGGGTACTTGATGCAGCAGGTTTCGCACTCGTCCTTTGGCCGGTCTTCCGAGCGGGCGGTAAAGCAGCGCGCGGAATAAGCCAGCGGCAGATGGCCGTAGCTCAGCACTTCGACTTCAAACTGGTTGCGGATACCCAGTTCTTCGCACTGGGTCAGTAAATTAGCCAGCCAGTCGCGGGAGAGTTCCACCGGCATGCACCAGCGCACCATGCCCTGTTTCCGCAGCAGGCGCAGGGTGACGGCGTTGTAGCAGTTCAGCGCATGCCCGGCGACGAACGGTAGCTTGCGTTCGGCGCAGAGATTTACCACGCCCAAATCGCTGGCCTCAATCAGAAATTCGCCGTTATCGACATAGCGCTTCAGCTCGCCCAGTTCAGAAGAGGCCTGCACCAGCGCGAGGGTGGAGAGCACAACCTGCTTGCCGCTAGCGGCCAGCGTTTTCGCCATTTCGATCCAGTCGCCAACTTTGGTGGCGCGGCGTTTGCTGCATACCGCTTCGCCGAGATAAATGGTGTCGGCGCTGCAGTTTGCCGCCTGCTGGTAAAAATCTTCCAGCGTCTCTTTTGGCCAGTAGTACAGCACCGGCCCTAATGAATATTTCATGTTTCTCACTGCCATTTACGGTGATAAGCGCCAAGGGTAGTTTGTGTCCCCTCGGACATGGCGCCCAGGGTCTCCATCCAGGCGGACTGCGGTACGAAATTCTGCGGATCGGCTTTGCAGCGATCGATCGCCTGGCGCCAGACTTTCGCCACCTGGGTCACGTAAGCCGGGCTGCGCTGACGGCCTTCGATTTTCACCGAGGCGATATTGGCGGCCATCAATTCCGGCAACAGTTCCAAGGTGTTGAGGCTGGTGGGCTCCTCCAGCGCGTGATAGCGCTCGCCATCAACCAGGTAGCGGCCTTTGCACAGCGTCGGATAACCGGCATTCTCGCCATCCTGATAACGGTCAATCAGCACTTCATTGAGACGCGATTCCAGCCCCTGCGGCGTTTGCTGCCAGCGTACGAAGCGGGCAGGCGAACAGGCGCCGACGGTGTTGGGCGATTCGCCGGTCAGGTAGGAAGAGAGATAGCAGCGGCCTTCCGCCATGATGCACAGGCTGCCGAAGGCGAAGACTTCCAGCGGCACCGGCGTGGCGCGGGCCAACTGTTTCACCTGATGAATAGACAACACGCGCGGCAGTACGACGCGCGCGACGTCGAAGTTGCGATGATAGAAGCGAATGGCCTCTTCATTGGTGGCGGAAGCCTGCACCGAAACGTGACGCTCAATGTGTGGGTAACGCTCCGCAGCGTACTCCAGCATGGCGATATCGGCCAGAATGAGCGCATCGGCGCCCAGTTGAGCGGCCATATCCACTGCTCGCTGCCAGCGGGCGTAGCCGTCGGGATGAGCGAAGGTATTGATGGCGATATGCAGCTTACGACGGTGCTGATGCACAAAGCTGACGGCTTCCTGCAGTTTCTTTTCGGTGAAATTAAGGCCGGCAAAGTGGCGGGCGTTGGTGTCATCTTTCAGCCCGATATAGACGGCATCGGCGCCGTTTTCGATGGCCGCCTTAAGCGCCGGAAGGTTACCGGCTGGGCAGAGCAGCTCCATAATTTTTCCTGAAAAATGCGGCCCGTCAGGGACGCTGAATGGTTAACGAGCAGGGATTTTAGTTAACCTTCTGGTGACAATTTTTGATTTGAGGCAGTTAAAAGTGTATTGGCGGCGCCAATAACTGGCGGCCGTCATCGCGTTTTTGTTGATTTACGCCGCTATGTTGTTTATGTGATATGGCACAATAGCGGAACTATTGCATTCATGGAGTAAAGCTTGTGTTGGATAAACTGCGTTCCCGGCTGGTCCACTTTGGCCCGTCTTTAATGAGCGTGCCGGTTAAGCTGGCGCCTTTTGCCCTCAAGCGCCAGGTGCTGGAGCAAGTGCTGAGCTGGCAGTTTCGCCAGGCGCTGGCGGAGGGGGAGCTGGAGTTTCTTGAGGGGCGTTGGTTAAGTATTCATGTGCGTGACATCGGTCTGCTGTGGTATACCTCGGTAGTCGATGGTCGACTGGTGGTCAGCCAGCAGGCCGACGCCGACGTCAGCTTCAGCGCCGACGCCAGCGATCTGTTAATGATCGCCGCGCGCAAGCAGGATCCGGATACGCTATTCTTCCAGCGTCGTCTGGTCATTGAAGGCGATACGGAGCTGGGGCTGTATGTAAAAAATTTGATGGACGCCATTGAGCTCGAGCAGATGCCAAAAGCGCTGCGCGTGATGTTGCTGCAACTGGCGGATTTTGTCGAAGCTGGACTGAAGAGCCCGCAGAAACCTGAACAGACATCGGTAGGTGAGGCATGCTGATTCGAGTGGAGATTGGGATTGATGCACCGGGAATCGACGCGCTGCTGCGTCGTACTTTCGGCCGCGATGCCGAAGCGCAGCTGGTGCACGATCTGCGTGAAGATGGACTGATCACGCTGGGGGTAGTGGCGACGGATGATGAAGGCCAGGTGATCGGCTACGTTGCCTTCAGCCCGGTGGCGGTGGAAGGTGAAGAGCTGCAGTGGGTCGGCCTGGCGCCGCTGGCGGTAGATGAACGCTACCGCGGACAGGGCATTGGCCGGCAGCTGGTTTATGAAGGGCTGGACTCGCTGAATGAGTTTGGCTACGCCGCGGTGGTGACGCTGGGCGACCCGGATTTATACCGTCGCTTCGGCTTTGAACCGGCCGCGCGCTTCGATCTCCGCTGCCGCTGGCCGGACAGCGCCGAGGCGTTCCAGGTTCACCGTCTGGCGGATGACGCCCTCGACGGCGTCCATGGCCAGGTAGAATACAGCGAGCACTTTAATCGTCTTTAAGCCTTGCCAGCAGGGTTTCGAAGGCATCCTCTCCGGCAACGAGGCGCTCTTTTTCGCGCTTCGTTAGCTGCTTGACGCGATATTCCAGTCGCAATGCAAGTGAGTGTTCACCAACTTCGTGGCTAAAGGCCAGCTGCAGGTCGCCTTTGCCGCGCAACGCCTTTGCGCCTTTTCCCGCCTGATGCTGGCGAAAGCGGCGTGGCACGTCGGTGGTGATGCCGGTATAAAGGCGATTATCCGCGGTTCGAATGAGATACAGAAACCAGCACACGGTCACAAAGTCACTATGGTAAGGTGTGTGCACCATAGCATAATGGAGAAGAAAGATGGATACGCTTGCCGCCATTGGTCGCTGGCTGAGTAAACAGCACGTCGTCACCTGGTGCGTCTCCCGTGAAGACGAGCTGTGGTGCGCGAATGCCTTTTACGTCTATGACCCGGATACCGTGGCCTTTTATCTGCTCAGCGAGGAGCACACCCGCCATGGCCAGATGACCGGACAGAGGGCGAAGGTGGCCGGCACGGTTAACGGCCAGCCAAAAACGGTGGCCCTGATCCGCGGCGTGCAGTTCAAAGGCGAGATCCGTCGTCTGAGCGGTGACGAAGAGGCGCGAATGCGCCAGCGCTACGTCAAGCGCTTCCCGGTGGCCCGCATGCTGTCGGCGCCGGTATGGGAGATTCGTCCGGACGAAATCAAATTTACCGACAACACGCTGGGTTTCGGGAAAAAATTACACTGGCGGCGTGATGCCGGCGCCGAGCAGGCGTAGCGCTTCGCGATTGAAGGCCGGCAGATCGTCCGGCGTTCTGCTGGTGACCAGCTGTTCGTTATCGACCACCACCTCCTGGTCGTAAAACTCGCCCCCGGCGTTTTTCACATCCACCACAATCGGTTTCACCGCCGTGAGCTTACGTCCGCGGATCACATCGGCGCTGATCAGCAGCTGCGGGCCGTGGCAGATGGCAAACACCGGCTTACCGCCGTTGACAAAATCGCGGGTAAAGGTGACGAAGCGTTCATCACCACGCAGCTGGTCGGGAGAGTAGCCCCCGGGCAGCAATAAGGCATCAAATTCACCCGGTGTGACGTCATTGATGGCTCTGTCGATGGCGACCTCGGCTTCTCCCTGCTTACCCTTCACCGTTTTGCCAGCCTGCTTTTCGATCGTGATGACCTGATGCCCGGCGAGCTTAAAGGCTTCGGCGGGAGAGGTAAATTCAGAATCTTCAAAGTCGTCGGTAATGAGGACGGCTATCTTTTTACTCATGCTTCCTCCACTGTCTGGATGGTCAATGAGGTAATTCCATGATGATGGTGGATACTTACCTTGTAAGGTATTAAGCCTGGAACATGAGCCTGAAAGTGCAAGGCGGAGAATTCTGTAAAGGAGAACCAATGAGTCAGGTATTATTAACCGGCGCAACCGGGTTAGTTGGCGGTCACTTACTCCGGCTGCTGCAGAATGAGCCCCGTATAAGCACCATCGCCGCGCCGACGCGTCGCCCGCTGGCGCCAGCGGAAGGTGTCTTTAATCCTCACGATCCCCAGCTGACCGATGCCCTGGCGCAGGTGGTTGACCCGGTGGATATCGTCTTCTGTTGCCTGGGAACGACGCGCCGGGAGGCCGGGAGCAAAGAGGCCTTCGTCCATGCTGACTACACGCTGGTGGTTGATACCGCGCTGACCGGCAAACGACTGGGTGCGCAACATATGCTGGTGGTTAGCGCGATGGGCGCCAACGCCCACTCGCCGTTTTTCTACAATCGGGTGAAGGGGGAAATGGAGGCGGCGCTGATTGAGCAAGACTGGCCGCGGCTGACCATCGCCAGGCCGTCGATGCTGTCAGGCGAGCGGGAAAAAAAGCGGGCCAATGAGACCTTCCTCGCACCATTGTTCCGGCTCTTGCCGGGGAACTGGAAATCCATTGCGGCCCGCGATGTGGCGATCGCCCTGCTGGCGGAGGCGCTGTCGCCCACCCACGAAGGGGTGCGAATTCTGTCATCATCGGAACTACGGGAGCGCGCCGCGCGGCAGGCTGAATAGCGGTTTGCAAACGCAGGCTTCCGGCGTAGTATTCACGGCTTCAATTCATATCCACATTTCTTGCTGGGGAATGCTATGGCTGGTCAGTCTTCATCTCAGGCGGCGTCACCATTTCAATGGTGGAAACCCGCGCTTTTCTTTCTCGTCGTGATTGTTGGTCTGTGGTACGTCAAATGGCAGCCGTACTACGGGAAAGCCTTCACCGCTGCGGAAACCCACAGTATCGGTAAATCCATTCTCGCCCAGGCCGACGCTAACCCGCTGATGGCGGCGTGGGACTATGCGATGGTTTACTTCCTTGCCGTCTGGAAAGCGGCGGTGCTCGGCGTGCTGCTCGGGTCATTGATTCAGGTTCTCATTCCGCGCGACTGGCTGCTACGCACCCTGGGACAATCGCGGTTTCAGGGCACGCTGCTGGGAGCGATTTTCTCGCTGCCCGGCATGATGTGCACCTGCTGCGCCGCGCCGGTCACGGCCGGGATGCGCAAACAGCAGGTGTCGATGGGCGGGGCGCTGGCGTTCTGGATGGGGAACCCGCTGCTCAATCCGGCGACGCTGGTGTTTATGGGTTTTGTTCTGGGCTGGCAGTTTGCGCTGGTTCGCCTGGTGGCGGGTCTGGCGACAGTATTAACTGTGGCGACGCTGGTGCAGAAATGGGTGAAAGAGGCGGCGACGCAGCCGGTAGCGGTGCCTGCTGCACCGTCGGAAGCGACTCAGGGCGGCTTCTTTAGCCGCTGGCTTCAGGCGCTGTGGACGCTGTTCTGGAACACGATCCCGGTTTATATCCTCGCGGTGCTGGTGCTGGGAGCGGCGCGCGTCTGGCTGTTCCCGCACGCCGATGGCGTGGTGGATAATACGTTGTTCTGGGTTATCGCGATGGCGATCGCCGGCTGCCTGTTTGTGATCCCTACTGCGGCGGAAATTCCGATTGTGCAGACAATGATGCTGGCGGGTATGGGGACGGCGCCCGCGCTGGCGCTGCTCATCACACTGCCGGCAGTGAGCGTGCCGTCGCTGATTATGCTGCGTAAAGCCTTCCCGGCCAAAGCGCTGTGGCTGACGGGCGGACTGGTGGCGCTGTGCGGGGCGATTGTCGGTGCGCTGGCGCTGGTGTAGTTTGCCGTAAACGTACGCATAGCCGGATTGGATGCCGGGTGGCGGCTACGCCTTACCCGGCACACAACGTACAGGGGGCGGTAGCCCGGCTAAGCGCAGCGCCAGCCGGGAAACTGCAGCTTTATTTAATGTAGGTAAAGGCGGTGGTCACCCGGGATACGCCGCTTACCCGGCTGGCAATATCCGCCGCCGCCCGGCCTTCGCGGTCGGTCACCAGCCCCATCAGGAAGACTTCGCTGTTTTCCGTGGTTACTTTCACGTTCGAGGATTTGACCTGATCGGTGCTCAGGAGCTGCGAACGCACCTTGGTGGTAATCCAGGTATCAGACGAGGCGGTGCCTAAACCAATCGGCTGGCCCTGGCGCACTTCATTAAACACTTCCGTGGTCCCTTCCACGCCCATGGCGATTTGCTTGGCGCGCGCGGAGAGGTCCGGCGTCGGCGACTGGCCGGTCAGCAGGACTTTGCCCTGATAAGCGGTGACGTTGATACGGGCCTGTTTCTTAATCTGTTCATCTTTCGACAAGGCGCTATTGACGCGCAGTTCCAGGGTACTGTCATCGACCTGGGTTCCCACCGTACGCGGGTCCGTTGCGGCTTTGGTGCCGACTGCTGCCGTTCCGACTACCGCGGCGGCAACGCAGCCCTGCAGCAGTAGTGCAGAAAGCAGGATGGCGAGGGGCGAGAGAGCCTTCATGTGTTCTCCTTAATCGTCCTGGTGTGGAAAAAGAGTGTTATCTATCAAATCGCACAGACAGTTGACGGTCAGCATGTGCATCTCCTGGATACGCGCGCTGCGATGGGAGGGGATGCGGATTTCGACATCCTGTTGACCTAACAGGCCCGCCAGCTCACCGCCGTCATAGCCGGTTAACGCGACGATGGTCATGTCGCGGGTCACGGCGGCTTCCACCGCCTTGACGATGTCCCGACTGTTTCCGCGCGTAGAGATCGCCAGCAGCACATCGCCGGCGTGTCCCAGGGCGCGCACCTGCTTGGCGTAGATCTCGTCATGCAAGCGATCGTTAGCGATGGCGGTTAAGACCACATTATCGGTATTTAGTGCAATGGCAGGTAAACCAGGGCGTTCCGTTTCAAAGCGATTAATCATGCTGGCAGCAAAATGCTGTGCGTTGGCGGCGGAGGTGCCATTACCACAACAGAGGATTTTGTTGCCGTTAAGCAGGGACTGGACGAGCGTCATCGCCGCCCGGGAGATGGCGTCCGGGAGTGCTTCCGCTGCGGCAATTTGGGTTTGAATGCTTTCGGTAAAGCAGGCTTTGATTCTGTCGAGCACGGGATCCCTTACTTCTGGTATTACGCTATTCGCCAAAGGCGTTTTTTAGCCATTGGATGTCGTTTCCGGTGAAGGCTACCACATCGAAACGGCAATCCACAGTCTCAAAGCTCCCATTCTGTCGGCAGAGCCACAAACGGGCGGCTTTAAGCAGTCGTTGTTGTTTTTGCGGAGTGACGCTGGCTGCCGCATCACCGTACCGGGCGCTACGGCGGTAGCGCACTTCGATAAAAACGGTGACCGTGCCGTCGCGCATGATAAGGTCAATTTCGCCGCCACGCTCGCGGGCATTGGCGGCGATAAAACGCAGGCCCTGGCCTTCCAGCCAGCGGCGAGCCTGGTTTTCCCAGGCATCGCCGGTCTGTTTGCTTAGCTGGCCGGAACGATTTTTCCCTGCTGGTACTTGAGCCATGACAGTTTCCTGTTAATCACGCAATCCTGGTTGGCCGTCAGATCGCCGGTATTGCCGTTCAGCTCGAAGCCAGGCGTCTGGCGCATTTGCGTGAAGTGATTTGCCAGTGACCAGGCGTCAGCGCCCATGGCATACAGACGCGCCAGCGAGTAGTCATTACGCACCGCGGACAGCGCCTGCTGCATTAGAGACGGATTGCTGCCGGCCAGCATGGGGATCTCACTATACTGCAAGCCTTCCATCTCCAGACGGAAATCCGGCCCCGCGGTGCCCTGGGCGCTGCGCGAGCTGGCGTACAGGGTGACATTGCTCTGGCTGCCGTTGCGCATGGCGATCATCGGTTTGATATAGGCAATCTGTTCCGGGGTGGCGAGGATATAGGCCGCATCGACGCTGCCGCCGCTGCTTACCGGCATCTCATCCGCACTGCCGAGGATGCTGTTCTGCGCTGATGGCAGGGTGGAGACCGGGGTGCCGCTCAGCGCAATGCCCCCGCCGCCGTTCACGCCGGCGCGCAGTTCGGCCGTGGATCCAAAACGTTGCTGCAGGACGCTGGCGCCGCCCAGCTTCAGCCACTCGTCGGCAAAAGCGCTAACCACACGATCGCCCAGCGCGCCGCGCGGAACCAGCAGCAGTGGGGTCTGTTTCCCCTGTTGGTGGATATGTCGGGCGGCGTCACGCGCTTCGTCTTCCGGAGAAAGCGCGAAATAGCAGAGGTTAGCGCGGCTTTCGACTTTTTCCGGCTGGTTGAGGGCCAGCACATTGAGCGGCGTGTTGCTCTTGATAACCTCTTCAACGTTTTCTTTCAGCAACGGCCCAACCACCAGGGTGGCGCCATCCTGCTGCGCCTGGGCGAGCAGCTGGCTTATCGGCTGGGTGGTGGTGTCGTAAATTTTCAGTTCCGCAGAAGGGTTGGCGGCGGTTGCGACCACGGGCTGCGGCTGTGCGGCCGGCGCGGTAACCGGCTGGGTGGCCGGGGAAGCGGTAGTCTGCGGCGTGGCGGATGTTGCCGGCGCCTGGGCTGCCGGTTCCGCAGCAGGCGCTGCCTGGTCCTGCGTCGGGGCCTGAACCGGATCAGCGCGGCTTCCGGTGGCGGTAAGATCGCTGATTTCTGCCTGCGACGGACTCACCACATCATCATTACCGGAGACATTCGCCGCCTGGGCGACCTGGGCGGGAACCGCGCTGCCCGTCACCGACGGCGCGCCGTTTTTGGCGGCTTCAAAGCCCTGCTGGATAGTGCGGCCGAAGATCGACGCCTGACCGTTCAGCGGCAGAAAAAGCGCAATCTTGTTGATGGACGCAGGCTTATAGTTTTGCATATTCACAAGCGCCGTCGGCAGCATTTTAGCGCCCGGGTTTTGCGGATAGCGCGTCTGCCAGTCTTTAACGCCCGCTTTCAGTAGCGTCGGATCGTTGCGGTTGTCAAACCACATCCGCTGCAGATCCAGCCAGCCCTGGAGGATATTTTCATCGGCGTTGATCACCAGCGCATTGGCCTGGTCCTGGGGCATCGAGGTGAGCGCTTGCCAGGTCGCATCAATATTTTTCTGACGCTGTTTGGCGTCACTCAGCAGCGGCTGCTGGGCGATTAAGGCGCGCAGCAGGGTCAGCGATGGTTTGCCCTGGCTGGCATCGATTTGCGCCTGCCAGTAGCGCGCCTGCTGAGGCTGCTCAAGGTTTGTCGGATCGATCTTAGC
Source organism: Klebsiella pneumoniae (assembly GCF_000742135.1). GTDB lineage: Bacteria > Pseudomonadota > Gammaproteobacteria > Enterobacterales > Enterobacteriaceae > Klebsiella > Klebsiella pneumoniae. The sequence continues at coordinate 3,235,259 of NZ_KN046818.1, forward strand.
CAGCAGATTACGGGCGGCCTGATAATCGTTCTGCGCCAGCTTCACTTCCACCGCCAGCAGCGACTGTTCACGGGCCTGAGTGCTGTTCAGGTTCGCCGGCAGCTGGTTAAACAGGTCGATAGCCTGCTGCTTCTTCCCTTCCTGCAGTAGTGCACGAATGGCGAGTAATTGCCAGTTGGTCTTGCTATCATTCGTGCTTTGCTGCATCTGCTGTAAGTAGAAACTGGAGTTGGCCTGCGACGTACCCTGCATAAACGCCGCGCTTTGATCCTGCGTGTGGGTGCCGCAGCCAGCAAAAATAAGAGTCGCCAGCAATACGGGCAGGCAGCGCGCGGGCTTAGAACGAAGAAATGTTGACGGTACCATAAGTGTCCAGTGATATTTTTTTGGCTCAATGCTCAATATTAAATCGGCAATACGGACGAGACAATGAAACAACACGAATCAGCGGATAATTCTCAGGGGCAGCTCTATATTGTGCCCACTCCGATAGGAAATCTGTCTGATATCACGCAGCGTGCACTGGAAGTGCTGCAAGCCGTTGATTTAATTGCAGCGGAAGATACCCGTCATACCGGTTTGCTGCTGCAACATTTTGCGATAAACGCCCGTTTGTTTGCGCTTCACGACCATAACGAGCAGCAAAAGGCGGAAACCCTGCTTGCCAAACTGAAAGAAGGGCAAAACATCGCGCTGGTTTCCGATGCCGGCACGCCGCTGATTAACGATCCTGGTTACCATCTGGTGCGCACCTGCCGCGAAGCGAATATTCGCGTGGTGCCGCTGCCGGGCCCCTGTGCGGCTATCGCCGCCCTGAGCGCCGCCGGCCTGCCTTCCGACCGTTTCTGTTATGAAGGCTTCCTGCCGGCGAAATCGAAAGGCCGCCGCGATACCCTGAAAGCGCTGGAAGAAGAGCCGCGCACCCTTATCTTCTATGAGTCGACCCACCGTCTGGTGGAGAGCCTGGAGGATATCTGCGCGGTACTGGGAGAATCCCGCTATGTGGTGCTGGCTCGTGAGCTGACCAAAACCTGGGAGTCGATCCATGGCGCGCCGATTGGTGAGCTGGTGGCGTGGGTGAAAGAAGATGAAAACCGTCGCAAAGGCGAGATGGTGCTGATCGTCGAAGGTTTCAAGGCTCAGGAAGAGGCGCTGCCGGCGGCCGCGCTGCGTACTCTGGCGCTGCTGCAGGCGGAGCTGCCGCTGAAGAAAGCCGCCGCGCTGGCCGCGGAAATCCACGGCGTGAAGAAAAATGCGTTGTATAAGTACGCCCTGGAGCAGCAGGGGGAGTAAACGATGAGCCGTTACCAACCGCCGTTTAGCATCACACCCTCGGTCCTCAACCTTGTCGTTGAGATTGGGGAATTGCTTGGGCATTGGTCGGCGAAACGTGGACAAGCATCGCCGTTGCTGCGTAAAGAAAACCGCATTCGTACTATTCAGGCGTCACTCGCGATTGAACATAATAGCCTGAGCATGGAACAGGTAACGGCGCTGCTGGAAGGCAAACGGGTTCTGGCGCCGGCTAAGGATATTCAGGAAGTGAGAAATGCCATTCGTGCTTATGAATTAATGCCCGGATGGCATGCGGCAAACATTAGCGATCTTCTGACGGCGCATAAAACGCTGATGACCGGGCTGGTTGATCGTCCAGGCGCTTTACGTGGCGGAAACGTCGGCATTTATCGCGGTACGCAGGTGATACATATGGCTCCGCCTGCTGCCCAGGTCCCAAGATTGATCGCTGATTTACTCAGTTGGCTGGAACACACCGAGCTACATCCTTTAATTGCCAGTTCAGTTTTTCACTACGAGTTTGAGTTCATTCACCCTTTCGCTGATGGCAATGGTCGGATGGGGCGTTTATGGCAGACGTTGATTCTAAGCCAGTGGCGTCAGGAATTGGCCTGGCTGCCGGTTGAAACGCTGATCCACCATCAGCAAGAACGTTATTACGACATTTTAGGTGCTTGTGATAAAACCAGTGATTGCACGCTATTCGTGACCTGGATGTTGCAAAATATCCTGGCGGCGCTGAAAGAAGGTCTGGAAACTTCATTCATCGTGTCGGAAGAAATGTCGGAAGAAATGTCGGAAGAAATCGACGTCAAATTAGCCCCACCGGAAAACGCAATTTTGCGTTTGCTAACCGAAAAGCCGGAATTAACGGCGAGAGCGCTGGCGGAGATCTTGGGGATATCAGCACGTACGGTTGAGCGTCATCTGCAAGGGCTACAGGCGAAAGGGAGATTGATTCGCATAGGCGCCAAAAAAGGTGGAAGCTGGCTGGTTAAGTAGAACCAGCCGCCATGATGTTCCACTCAGCGTGCAATTACACTATCTTCAGTTCCACCTTTTTGCTGCTTAACGCTGCACGGTCATTTTCACTAATGCCGTCGTCGGTGATCACGCAGTCTATCTTTTCCATCGGCAGTACCTGGTTAAAGCCCCGGCGATTGAATTTGCTGGCGTCGAGCACGGCGATCACCTGATGCGCGGCGGCGGCCATCACGCTGCTGATGGAGTAGCCTTCGTTAAAGGTGGTGATGCCATTGGTGGCGTCGATACCGTCGGCGCCGACAAACATCAAATCGGCGCAAATACCTTGCAGCGAACGTTCGGCAATCGTGCCGTGCATCGAATGCGTTTTGTGCCGCACGGTACCGCCGCACACCACCAGGGTGATATCTTTATTTTCTGCCAGAGTAAACGCGGCGGGCAGGCTGTTGGTGATGACGGTGATATTGGTCATCCGTACTAATGCTTCGGCGATAAGAAGAGTGGTGCTACCGCTATCGAGGATCACCGTCATACCTTCACGGATCATCGCTGCCGCGGCATGGGCGATGCGCTTTTTGGGATCGCTGGCAAGCTGATAGCGGTCTTCAAGCACCACTTCCTGATTCTCGGCGTCGGTCAGGTCGCTACCCGCACGGGCGGCGCCGCCGTGAAAACGGGTTAACAGTCCTTTTTCTTCCAGTAAGCGGAGATCGGCGCGGATCGTTACCTCAGAGATGCCAAAGAGATTCGAAAGGTCTAGAACCAATACGCTACCCTGCGTATTCACCATATCGACAATTTTGTTCCTTCGTTCAAATGAGTTCATCTTGATTTGCCTGATAATTAACTCATCTCAGTGTAATCGAAGGGTAACGAAAGGTGAACGATAATTTTCGAAAGGTTGGATGAGCCAGCGCTGATGGCTGGCTCGGGCGGTCAAGAGAGTTTGAGCAGGATTTTGCCTTGCATTGGCGCGCCGTTGAGCGCCTGCACTGCACGAGCGAAGCTTTCTGCGTCGCCACGATGGGCGATCAGCGGCGCCAGCTGCAGGCGTTTTTCAGTCAGCAGACGGGTGGCCGTTTGCCACTCTTCTCCCGGCCACGGGCCAGAGTAGTTCATCCAGCTACCCACAATATTCAACTCCTTACGCAGAATCTGCCCGAAGGTGGCTGCCGGGAGGGTTAAATCGTGATGAAGCGTGCCAACCAACGCCAGCTGCGCCCGCGGACCGGCGGCCTCAATCGCCAGCGCGACGGTCTGCGGCGTACCGGCGGTCTCGAGGACTAACTGGTCGAACTGAATGGATTCCAGCGCCTGCTGAATCGCCTGGCCGCTCATCTCGCGACTGTTGAACACATGGGTTGCGCCAAGGGTTTTGGCCAGCTCCAGCTTCTGCGGATTGATATCGATCGCCGTGACGCTGTTGGCGCCCAGTTCGCGGGCGCACTGTAGCGCCAGCAGGCCGATGGTGCCGGCGCCGATAATAATCACGTTTTTACCTTCACAGCCCTGCGCCAGATGAAAAGCGTGCAGGCCAACGGTTATCGGTTCTATAAACGCGCCATCATCAATTGGCATCTGGTCCGGCAGGCGGAACAGGTTGGCGCGCTTTACCACCACATATTCGGCGTTGCCGCCTTCGCTGCGTGAGCCGACGAACTGATACTGTTTACATAAAGAGAAATACTCGCGCTGGCATTGCGGGCACTGGAAGCAAGGCAGCAGCGGCACGCAGGCGACGGCATCGCCGGGCTGCAGGTCGGTTACCGCCGCGCCGTAGGATTCCACATAACCGCTGAATTCGTGCCCCAGCGTAATAGGGTAGTAATGCGCCCCTTTGGCGAAAATGCGCGGGATATCGGAGCCGCATAACCCGGAACTGACCACTTTGACCAGGACATCGTTTTCCGTTTGCAGCGTGGGGATAGGGCGTTCTTCAACGCAGACGTTCCCCTCAGCATGGATTACCACTGATTTCATAACATTCTCCAGCTATAAGATTCAGGGGAGCGAACGCTCCCCTTTTAGATCAAGACATGCCTGTACTTTGTTGCGGGGCAGCGCTTTTTTCTGCTTTTTCCGCGGCGATGAAGCCGCGAGCGCGACGCCAGGTCAGTAGAACGCCGGCCAGATAGATGATGCCGATGACCGCGAAGCCAACCACATTTTGCCAGGTAAAGAGCTGGATCAGCAGCCAGGTAATCGGCGAACCACCCTGGTCCATTGAGGCCACCATGCCGCCGGCTTTCAGGGCCCCGGCGTTTGCCGCCAGCTGGGTGTGCAGGCCAATGGTCTGGGTGGCGATCCACAGGGTGATTCCCATAATGATGACCCCGGAAATCAACGTGCGGAACAGATTGCCCTGATGTACAGCCACTGCCATCGCTACGAAGAAGCCGATGGTGGCCAGGTCACCAAATGGCAGAACCTGGTTGCCAGGGACCACGACGGCGATAAGAATGGTCAGCGGGATGAAAATCAGGCTGGCCGAGACTACCGAGGTATGACCGAGCAGCAGCGCCGGATCGAGACCAATCAGGAATTCCTGGCCGCCGAATTTAGCCTGCAGACGTTTACGCGCCTGTTTGGCTATCGGGGTGAGGCCATCCATAATCGGTTTGATCACCCGGGGCATCAGCAGCATCACCGCTGCGGTTTTCACCGCCAGCTGAAGAATGCCCTTCAGGTCGTAACCCGCCAGCGCGCCAATCACCAGCCCCATGACGAAGCCAACGGTAACCGGTTCACCGAAGGGGCCGAAGCGTTTCTGAATGTCATCGGCGCTAAAGTGAATACGGTTAAGACCGGGGATCTTGTCGATGATGGTATCCACGAGGACGGCAACTGGCCCTAAATACGCCGAACTGCCGTGCGGGATCGCAATACCCTCGAGGCCGAAGAAATCGCGGGTATCTTTGGCAAACCAATCGCCCAGCTTATACACAAAAGCAGCATGCACCACCACGCCGAGAATACCTATCCAGTACGACCCGGTCGCGATATGCAGCATTGCGCCGGTAAAGGTCATATGCCAGATGTTCCAGATATCAACATTCACCACGCGGGTCATACGGGTAACCAGCATCACGATATTGACCGCGATGGCCACCGGGATCGCCACCAGGGCGATTTGCGACGCCCAGGTCATCGGTGATGAACCCGGCCAACCGATGTCGATCACGTGAAGATTAATCTGGAAATGCTCCGCCATCGCCTTTGCCGCCGGGCCGATGGAGTCGAGCATCAGGCCAATGACCAGCCCGATGCCGACAAACCCGATCCCGATATGTAGACCGGATTTAAAACAATCCCCGAGCTTCATCCCCAGTAATTTGGAGAAGATAATGATCACGATCGGCAGCATCACCGTCGGACCGAGATCGAGGATATAACGCATGATTTCGCTAAACATGGCGTTTACTCCGCGAGGATGCCGAGGATTTTCTGTTGTAAGGCTTCAATGCCGACGCCCGAGACGAATGGCATGCCGTGCACCACCGGAATGTCGCCGAAGGTCCGCTCCACGCGCGCAGTGGTGCAGATCAGGTCCGCCCCGTCCATGTAGGTTTCGATTTCATTGACCCGGCACTGCACCAAATCCAGTTCAATATTGTGGTCTGCACACAGCTCTTTAATCTCTTCTGCCGCCATCGTGGAGGTGGCGACGGCACCGCCGCAGGCGACGATAACTTTACGTTTCATAGGGTACCCCTTTTATTATCAGTATCTTATGAAGCCACGGCGCTAAGCTCGGGCTCAAGGATTAATTGCTGGAACCGCACCGGCAGCCGATCGTCGGAAGCGGCGAGCAGTGCCTCCAGCGTGTGCGGATTTTGTAGCTCACTAAATAACCGGCGCAGCAGCTTCAGCTGTGCCGCCGGGTTTTCAACAATCAGCGCGATGATGAGCGAAACGTCGATTTCGCCGTCGTCGTCAGCGCGCTGAAAAGAGACCGGCATGTCCGGACGTATCAGGTAAATGGCCGGTGATTTCGCGTGGATCGCTTCGCAGTGCGGGATAGCGACAGCATGCTTCTCCAGGGCGATGCCGGTGGGAAAAGTCGCTTCGCGTTCGAGCAGGGCGGCGGGATAGCTGTCATGTACGACGCCTCGCGCCAGCATCTCTGCGCCAATGTGTTCCAGTGCCTGCTGACTGGAACTGAAATGAATGCCGGTACGAACAAACAGTTGACTCATATATCCTCTTAACTTCACGCGGTTTCAGAAGAACAGCCGTAGCGATAGGCACGCAGGACATCCTGGATTTTGTCGAGGATCAGCGCGTGCGGCTCGGCGTTCAGTTCATTCAGCGACAGTCGTTCAAACTGCACCGGCATATACTGGCTGATAAGCCCCAGCGGTAGCTTAGCGTCGGTCAGATTAGCGATAAGTTTCTCAACGCTCTGGCGAATACGCGGATGCGGCCAGTAGTAACGGATACGGTCGGAAAGGCTGAAGTGGATATCGACCATCGCCTGGCTCCAGGTGGGGCGATAGTATTTTTTCCAGTAGCCGGGTTCGTTAAGCATCACTTCGTCGATCACCTCCATCACGCGACTGCGAGACTCCGGGGCGATCAGCTCATTTTCCATTTGGGCGAGGGCAAAGATGGCTTCACGCAGGGCAAAGGTGAGCGCCGGGCCTACTTTCAGAATGGCGAAGTGGTCGCGGACCAGCGCACGATAAGCCTGGCGGGTTTGGTAGTCGGTAGAGTGCGCTTCGTAGACCATCGGGGTGCTTTCGATCCAGGCGGAGAGCGCTTTCGCTTCCTGCGGCTGGTAATGAATGATTTGCGTATGGTCGAACTCCACGCCGGGCTGCACGACGATGGCGATAACTCGCTCCAGTGCGGCGTCGAGCCCCAGCTTACGGAAGGCGGCTTCATGGGTTTCGAGCGTCGCGGCGGCATCCTGCGCCCGGGTGACATGTACGCTGCCGATGGTGCTGGCCTCGCCGCCGGGAACCGGAACTTCGGTCCCGATGACGTAGGTCAGGTGGCGCTTTTGCTCATCGCTGGCGGTCTCTTCGGCAGCCTGACACAGGCGAGCGGCGCGCTCAGCAACCACACCAGGATCCAGCGGCACCGGATCGTCAGCACAGGACATTGACGCATCGAGATGGATTTTACTAAAGCCGGCGGCGACGTAGGCTTTGATCAGGTCGATTGATTTTTCCATCGCCACGGCGGCCGGTTCGTCTTGCCAGCAGTTCGGTCCAAGATGGTCGCCGCCAAGAATAATGCGCTCCGCCGGAAAACCGACGGTACGCGCGATGTTGTAGACGAAGTCGCGGAAATCGGCCGGCTGCATGCCGGTGTAGCCACCAAACTGATTCACCTGGTTGGACGTCGCTTCGATCAGCACCTTATTGTTGGTCGACAGGTCGAAACGTAACGCCGCTTCGATAACCAGCGGATGCGCCGAACATACTGAACAGATGCCGATATGTTCGCCTGACTTATGGCGAGTGATAATGTCTTTCATTTACAACCTCCGTTTTCTTTCGAATATATTCGTTATGTTTTGTTTTGGTCGCAAATGGCTTTGTTTTGATTTGTGATCTGCATCGATAAATAGTGTTGTAACGCAGTGAAAGGTAACGTCTTTCGAGACAAAAACGCCCTGACCAGGAAGACAGGGCGTTTTTAATTAATTGAAAATTAACTAAATATTCGGGATAGCCAGCTGCGCTTCGTTTTGACGGCTTCCTGGGAGACCTGCTGCGGCTGGGCGGCAATTTCGCCGAGACCGGCGTTAAAAGCGTCACCAATGGCTTTTAACGCCTGCTGCGCATCGTTGCCGCTGGCCATAAAGTGCAGACGATGACCCTGTTTGGCGCCCAGCGATACGACGCGCATCAGATTCTTGGCATCAACAATGGCGGAGCGCGTATCAAGGTTTTCGACCCGGATTTGCGATCGCCACTGCTTTACGGCTTTCACCAGCACCGCGCTGGGACGGGCATGTAGCCCGTGCGGATTACGCAGGGTAAAGGTGGCCTCTTCGTCAAATTGCGGCGCGGGTTGTGGTTCTTCGCCTGCTGGCAGAGGAATGTCGCCGGCGAGAATTTCCAGCACCGCCTGGGGGGTATCAGCGCGCGTCAGCGCCTCAGGTACTCGATCATCGCCCAGAGCATGGGTGAGCTGGCGCAAAATATCGAGATGCTCATTGTCCTGAGCCGCGATACCGACAATCAGATAGGCGGTTTGCTCCTCACCCCAGTCAACCCCCTGCGGACAAGCCAGCACCTTAACGCCCGTTTTAAGCACTGCGTCGCGACTGTGCGGCGTACCGTGGGGAATGGCAATGCCGTTGCCCAGATAGGTGCTGATTTGCCCCTCGCGCTCGCGCATGCCTTGTAGATAGTCTGCCCGCGTATGTCCGGCATGGGTCAGGGCTGCAACGACACGCTGTAGCGCCTCGTCTTTTGTTTTGACCTGACGATCGAAACAAATATCGGCAGAAGTCAGTTGCATAGCTTGCTCCTTATTTCATGGCGCCAGCAAGAGCTGTCGCTTTGTCAGTGCGTTTTTGCCACAGCCGCCAGCATCCCAGCATAAGTGCCCCGCAGGCGGAACCGGCGAGAATGCACAGCACCCACATCAACGGTTTACTGACCAGCGGCAGGATTAAGAAGCCGCCGTGCGGTGCCGGAACCTGAATATGCAGGCTGTAGCTGAGTACCGCAGAAATTGAGGAGGCGATCATCATCATCGGGATCACCCGCAGCGGATCCTTGGCGGCAAAGGGAATCGCACCTTCGGTAATGTGCGTACAGCCGAGGATATAGTTGACCATCCCGGCGGCGCGTTCCTCCTCGCTAAAGCCTTTCGGAAAGAACGTGGTCGCCAGAGCGATGACCAGCGGCGGCGTGATGCAGGCGGCAGATACACCGGCCATAAAAAAGTAGTTACCTTGACCCAGCAGCAACGTACCGGTGACATAGGCCGCTTTGTTGACCGGCCCGCCGAAGTCGAAGGAGCACATTGCGCCTACCACGATCCCCAGCAGGATCGGGTTGGCTTCCTGTAAAGAGCTGAGCCAGTTCATCATGCCATTGTTGATCGCTGCCACCGGCTGGCCGAGCAGGACCATCATCACGCCGATCACCAGGACGCCGATCAGCGGCATAATAAAGATCGACTTCAGCCCTTCGTACTGGCGCGGCAGACCGTCGAGCAGATGACGGATCAGCAGCATAAAATACCCGGCGGCAAAACCGGCGATGATCCCACCGAGGAATCCGGCGCCGGTGGCGTTCGCCAGCAGACCGCCGACAAAACCGGCAACCATGCCAGGGCGGCCAGATATCGACCAGGCAATGTAGGCGGTAAACACCGGCACCATGATCGAGAACGCCTGCTGACCGACTTTCATCAGCGTGGCGGCAATCACGTTATACTGCGGTGAATTCGGGTCGGCGGAGTAGATACCCCATAAGAAAGAAACAGCGATTAAGATCCCGCCGGCGACAACGAACGGTAGCATGTTGGAAACGCCGCTCATCAGATGTTTGTAAATCTGTCGGCCGAACGATTCTCGCTCATATTTCTCGTCTGGATCCGTTGCCGCGGAGAATCCCTGACGACGCGGCGCCTGACCGTTAACGACTTTATTAATTAATTCCGCCGGATGGTGAATGGCTTCTTTAACCGGCACCTCAATAACCGGTAAACCATTAAAACGTTCGGCATTAACATCTTTATCGGCAGCGATAATCACGCCATAAATATCCTTCAGGTCTTCCGGCGTAATGGCGTTTTCTACGCCGGAAGCGCCATTGGTTTCGACTTTTATTTCAACATTTAATTTTTTCGCTGCGGTTTTTAAGGCCTCTTCAGCCATAAATGTATGAGCAATACCTGTAGGGCAGCCGGTCACGGCAATAATTTTTTTCATAATCGGACCTTTATAATTGGACGATCTGAAGTTGTTGTAATAATTCTTGCGTACGGTTTAATTTACCCAGCCCGGCGGAGGCGGCCACATCAGCGCCGGTGGCGCTGGCCAGCGCCAGGGCCTGGGGAATATCGTCTGTGTTAAGCCAATGGCTGAGGAATGCACCCAGCGCGGCATCGCCGGCGCAGGCCGAGCTGACCAGTTCGATTTTCGGTGCCGAGCAGAACCACAGTTGCGCGCCGTTCGAAAAATAGAGCCCTTGCGCGCCAAGGGTCAGCAGAACATTGCGAGCCCCGAGCTGGTGGAGCGTTTGTATTGCTTCTCGTACCCGCCGGGGGCTGCTGACATCCAGACCAAAGATCTCTTTCAGCTCGTCGTCATTGGGTTTAATCAATAGTGGACGCCACTCTAACAGCTGGCGCAGCACCGGGTGGCTGATATCTAAGATGACTTCACACCCTTTCTGCTGGCACAGCACCAGAATCTCGCTATAGAACCGGCTCTCTATTCCCGGTGGCAGACTGCCGCTGATAACTAAATAATCACCGGGCGCGACGCACTGTAAATGGTGAAGAATTTGTTCTTTTCCTTCATCGTCAATCCGCGCGCCGGGATTTACCAGTTTGTATTCATCACTGCCGTCGTTAATAAATATATTTATACGGGTCGGTTCAGCGACCCATGCCGGTGTGACATTAATATGCTGTTTGCGTAGTTCCTCAACGATATAGCGGCCGGTAAAACCGCCGAATATGCCCATGACATGGGTTGGCTGCTGGTAATGATGTAATACCAGCGAGACGTTAACCCCTTTACCATTCGGGCAATATTCCGTTTGCCGGGTGCGGTTGACTGCCGCCGGCTGGAGCGGATCGCAAAAGATATTCATATCGATCGCGGTATTCAGTGTCAGGGTGTGGATCACAACAAGGCTCCTTCGATCCGCTGATTACAGTTGTCCTTCGCAGCCACAAACGTGAATGACTTTGCGAACGACCTCTTTCATTGCCGCTTTCGCCGGTTTCATATAGTGACGAGGATCGTTGGCGCCCGGATTTTCCAGGAAGTAGGCTTTCAGCGCATCCGAGAAAGCGATTTTTAGTTCGGTGGCGACGTTGACTTTGCATACGCCCAGAGAAATGGCGCGACGAATATCACTATCCGGCAGGCCGGAAGCGCCATGCAGAACCAGCGGAACGTCAACGCAGTCGCGAATAGCCGCCAGGCGCTCAAAATCAAGCTTCGGTTCGGCGGTGTAAAGGCCGTGCGCGGTACCGATGGCGACGGCCAGCGAATCAATACCGGTACGAGCGACAAATTCGCGGGCCTGTTCGGGGTTGGTATAGAGCGCATCTTTAGCATCGACCACCAGATCGTCTTCAACTCCGCCCAGACGGCCCAGCTCGGCTTCAACGCTGGCATCATAGCGGTGGCTCAACTCCACCACGCTTTTTACCAGTGCCACATTCTCCTCGAACGGTGAGTGAGAGCCATCGATCATGACCGAGCGGATCCCTGCCTGCACTTTGCGCGTGATATCAGCCAGATCCTCGTGATGATCGAGGTGCAGGGCGAGCGGGAGATCCCACTTTTTTGCCAGATCGCGGGCGATCGCCACCACGTTGCCGGTGCCGGCATAGCTGTAGGTACCGGGGGTGCCGGCAAGGATCAAGGGGGAGCGCAACTCAGCCGCCGTTTCAACAACGACCTGCATGGTTTCGAGGTTATGGATATTGAAAGCCGGCACGGCATAACTCTGTCGCTGAGCTTTTAATAGCATGTTTTTACTGGAAATGATGTACATTTTAGTCCTCTGTTTTCATCTTGTAAGTTATTTTTGGTTAATAACCTTCAGTTTGAAAGTAATGTAACGATCGTCTCGCCTTTTAGGTGTGATCCACCGCACACAATGATGAATTGATTTTTAAAATGAAAGTTAATAGTATTTATAAGGTTTCTTTTTTAAAGTTTAAGTTGGTAAGGTGCCAATTTGTAACTACATGATTAATATCGATTTGCTGATTGATGGCGGGATAGGGCTACAGCCGCGGTTTGACATTGCAAGAGGGAAATTTAAAAATGAAAGTTATTCCAGGAGAAAATAATAAGGCATAAACCGTGGCAAAACCGTCAACCAGCTTGCTGAAAAGGCGCTTGGACATCGCAGAGATCGTTCGTAAGAACGGCGAGATCAAAGTCGACGATCTGGCAGAAATGCTGGCTGTTTCCGGGGTGACAATCCGTAACGATCTCAACTACCTCGAGCAGCAGGGCTACTTGAAACGCTCTTTTGGCGGGGCGATTTATACCGCCCAGGCTGGCGCGCCGGTTGCGATGACCCGAGAAGCGCCTGCCGTCAGAGATAAAGCGCTGGAGACGGAAATGGCTCGCCAGGTGGCGGCGCAGATAGAAAATGGCGAAACGCTGTTTCTAGGCCAGGGTTCCATTTTGCGTAAAGTGATCCCCTTTCTGGCCAACAGAGAAGAGCTTTGCCTGCTATTAAATGATCTGGGCCACGTCGCGCTGGCGCAGGAGTTTTTAAATGGGGAAACCGTTCTGCTTGGCGGGGTGTTGTCCGGTCAGGGGCGGATTGTGGAGGGCGAACTGGCGCTGAAGGCGTTGGGTCATTACCGCCCTTCACGTGCGCTGATAGCGGTGGACCACATTGCTGAAGACGGCACGCTAAGCGTGCGTAACGAGGTTACGGCACATTTGTTAAGCGAAGCGGTGGCCCAGAGTAAACGAGTCATTGCGATTGTCGCTTCCCGGCCGGTCTATGGCGAGAAACGTTATGCTGTGGGTGAATTACAGCAGATCAGCAGCGTCGTGACCCCTCAGGTCGTCGCGGCAGAGTACCATGCCTGCTTCCTCGCCGCGGGTTTGACCAACAGCTATACCAACAATGAATGCCTGACATGGCTCAACACGGCTTTGCATAAGACAAACCAGGAGCGGTGATGAACGTAACCATTTGCACCATCGGCGAGCTGCTGGTGGAGTTTCTCGCCAAGGAAGAGAATCAGGGGTTTTCCCGTCCCGGTGAATTTTGGGGGCCCTATCCCAGCGGGGCGCCGGCAATATTTGCCGATCAGGTGGCAAAGCTGGGTTTCGGCTCCGTGTTGTTTAGCTGTGTGGGCAACGACGCATTTGGCGAGATGAATATTGCGCGGCTGGAGAAAGACGGCGTCAACGTCAACGGCATCGCTATGCTGCAGAAAGCGACTACCGGTAGCGCCTTCGTCAGCTATCGTAGCCAGGCGCAGCGCGATTTTATTTTTAATATGCCTAACAGCGCCTGCGGTCTGCTGACTGCCGACCACATTGACGAAGCGTTGCTAAATCAGTGTCAGCATTTTCATATTATGGGGTCATCGCTATTCTCGTTCCGTATTATCGATGCGATGCGTAAAGCGATTGAAAACATTAAAGGCCGCAGCGGCACAGTATCGTTCGACCCAAATATTCGCAAAGAGATGCTGAACATCCCGGAGATGTCGCAGGCCTTTGAATATATCCTCGACTACACCGATATCTTCCTGCCGAGCGATGGCGAGCTGGATTACTTTGGTCTCAATCCGGAACGCAATGAGCAGGTCCTGGTTGATAAGCTACTGAAACGCGGCGTGAAGCATGTGGTGATTAAACGCGGGCCGCGTGGCGCAAGCTACTTTAGCGCCAACGAGACGCACCATGTCGCCGGCTTCAGCGTGCCGGTGGTGGATCCGACTGGTGCCGGGGATTGCTTTGGCGCCACTTTTGTTAGTCTGTTCCTCAATGGCGCCACGCCCCGGGAGGCGCTGAGATGGGCAAACGCCAGCGGCTCGCTGGCGATTAGCCAACGCGGCCCCATGGAAGGCACCTCGACGCAGGCGGAGATCAGCGCTTTTCTTGCCGCCCAGCATCCCTAACCAACAAGCCCGGATAGATCCGGGCTAAAAGTGGTTAAATCCTTACGCTCTCGATCAGGTTACCGGCGCCGGGTTAAATACCGCCAGCTGGTTGTGCAGGCCCCATTGATCGGAGAAGGTTTTTTTGCGTCCGCTGGCGACGTCGAGAATAAATTCGAACAGCTTCCGCCCGACATCCTCAATCGTCTCTTCGCCAGTGGCGATGGTCCCGGCGTTAATGTCCATTAAGTCATACCAGCGGTTGGCCAGCTCGGTACGGGTCGCCATTTTTATCACCGGTACCGCCATCAGTCCGTACGGCGTACCGCGACCGGTGGTGAATACCTGCACCGTGATGCCAGAGGCTACCTGCTGGGTGCCGCAGACAAAATCGCTGGCGGGGGTTGCGGCGTAAATGAGGCCGCGTTTGGTCGGACGCTGCCCCGGAGAGAGCACCTCAACGATGGCGCTTTTCCCTGATTTGGCAATCGACCCCAGCGCTTTTTCCACCACGTTGGCCAGACCGCCTTTCTTGTTGCCGGGGGAGGGGTTAGCGCTGCGGTCGGTTTTGCCCATATCAAGATAGTTATCGTACCAGGCCATCTCTTCCAGCAGACGTTTACCGACCTCTTCGTTAATCGCCCGCGGGGTCAACAGATGAATGGCGTCGCGTACTTCGGTCACTTCCGAGAACATCACCGTCGCGCCGCAGCGCACCAGCAGGTCGGACGCGTAACCTACCGCCGGGTTGGCGGTCACGCCTGAAAAGGCGTCGCTGCCGCCGCACTGCATCCCGACCACCAGCTCAGAGGCCGGGCAGGTTTCCCGCTGGCGCTGGTTCAGTTTCGCCAGGTGGCGCTCGGCGACCTGCAGAATGTCATCGACCATCGATTTAAAACCAACATGCTTTTCATCCTGCAGGCTGACGATGCTGGCGCTGTCCACCGGGATACTTTTGACGTCTTCCGTGCCCTGCAGCAGGCGTTCCGGCTGCAGCTTCTCACAGCCGAGGCCAATGACCATCACCTCGCCGCCGAAGTTTGGGTTGAGGGCGATATTATGAATGGTGCGAATCGGCACTACCGCCGCCGGCGCATTAATCGCCACGCCGCAGCCGTAGAGATGATTCAGGCCCACCACGCCATCGACGTTGGGATAGTTTGGCAGCAGGTCGCGTTCAATGATTTTCACCACGTAATCGACCACGCCAGCGACGCAGTGCACGCTGGTGGTAATACCCAGCAGATTCTTGGTACCCACGCTGCCGTCAGCATTGCGGTAGCCTTCGAAGGTGTAACCTTCCAGCGGCGGTAGCGGTTCAGGCACTTTAGTGGCCAGCGGCAGGGTATTCAGCGGCGGGGCGGTGGGCAGCTCCACCAGCGACTCGTCAATCCAGCTTCCCTGCGGGATATCGCGTACGGCATAGCCAATGACTTCGCCGTAGCGGATGATTTCACCATGGGCGGGGATATCCACCAGGGCAACTTTGTGACCCTGCGGGATATGCTCGACGAGCGTCAGGCCGTCCGGGAAACGCGTTCCGGCGGTTAAGCCGCGATCGTTGACAATAATCGCCACATTATCTGTCGGGTCAACTTTAATATAAAACGCGGTCGGCGATTGTTGTCGAATTGCAATGTCAGCCATTGTCCAGTCATCTCCAAACAGGTGCTAATAATAAAATAAAACGCTAATTCATTTGCTACGTATCAGTATGATGGAATAAAGGATGTCAGCTGAGTTGATTTTAAAATGTGATCGGCATCACTCCTTTTTATAACGCTAACCTCTGCAGGGCAGGCAATCGTAAGAAGTGTGGGTTAGCGCCCATGACTTATGGCATAAGCACAATTATGGCTTTAAATAATAACTTTATATTGTGGGTATGCATAGTGTCTGGCGGGGGCGTGCTGATTATACTGAGTCATGTTTTTGAGGTAATCGATATGCGAATAGACAATTTCAATATCGTCTTTTAAATAAATCAGAAACCACTTAAAACAATTATAAAAGGTGTTCTGTGCCCGAGGAATGTCTAAATGATTTTGGATTCTACATTAGATGAAAAAAAAGGAATACCGACCCGCTATTTAATTCTGTTGATGATATTTGTGGTGACGGCAGTGAACTATGGCGACCGCGCGACCTTGTCTATCGCCGGTACTGAAGTCGCGAAAGAGCTGGGGCTCAGCGCGGTGTCGATGGGATACATTTTTTCCGCCTTCGGCTGGGCTTATCTGCTGATGCAGATCCCTGGCGGCTGGCTGCTGGATAAATTTGGCTCGAAAAAGGTTTATTCATACAGTCTGTTTTTCTGGTCACTGTTTACCTTCCTGCAAGGCTTTATTGATGTGTTCCCGCTCGCCTGGGCCGGGGTCTCCATGTTCTTTATGCGTTTTATGCTGGGCTTTTCCGAAGCGCCCTCGTTTCCCGCCAACGCCCGCATTGTGGCGGCCTGGTTTCCGGCCAAAGAGCGGGGTACGGCTTCAGCTATCTTTAATGCCGCTCAGTACTTCTCGCTGGCTCTGTTCTCGCCGCTGCTCGGCTGGCTGACCTTCGCGCTGGGCTGGGAACATGTCTTTACCGTGATGGGGATAATAGGGTTTGTGCTCACCATCATCTGGGTGAAGTTTGTGCATAACCCCACCGATCATCCGCGAATGTCCGCCGCGGAGCTGAAATATATCTCAGAAGGCGGCGCAGTGGTCGATATGGACCATAAAAAAGAGGCCACCCCGGCGGCCGGGCCGAAGATGGACTATATCCGCCAGTTGCTGACTAACCGAATGATGTTAGGCGTATTTTTCGGTCAGTATTTCCTGAATACCATTACATGGTTCTTCCTGACGTGGTTTCCGATCTACCTCGTGCAGGACAAGGGAATGTCGATTCTGAAAGTGGGGTTTGTGGCTTCGATTCCGGCGCTGTTTGGCTTTGCTGGCGGCGTACTGGGCGGGCTGTTTTCGGATTATCTGATTGGCCGCGGCTGCACGCTGACTTTTGCGCGTAAGCTGCCCATTGTGCTGGGAATGCTGCTGGCGTCGTCCATCATCCTGTGTAACTACACGGCCAGCACGCCGCTGGTCATTACGCTGATGGCGCTGGCGTTCTTTGGCAAAGGCTTTGGCGCGCTGGGCTGGCCGGTCATCTCGGATGTCGCGCCGAAGGAGATTGTTGGCCTGTGCGGCGGGGTATTCAACGTCTTTGGCAATGTGGCCTCGATCGCCACGCCGCTGGTTATTGGCTACATCGTGAGCGAACTGCACTCATTTAATGGCGCACTGATTTTTGTTGGCGGCTCCGCGCTGATGATGATGGTCTGCTACCTGTTTGTGGTTGGCGATATCAAACGTATGGAATTGCAGAAGTAAGCAACGATTAACGCAAGGTAAAAATCATGGATAACGCAATTTTTCCGAACAAATTTAAGGCCGCGCTGGCGGCGCATCAGGTGCAGATTGGCTGCTGGTGCGCTTTGGCTAACCCGATTAGCACCGAGGTGCTGGGTCTGGCGGGGTTCGACTGGCTGGTGCTGGACGCGGAACACGCGCCAAACGACGTCACCACGCTCATTCCGCAGCTGATGGCCCTGAAAGGTAGCTCCAGCGCGCAGGTAGTCCGTGTGCCGACCAATGAACCCATCATCATCAAGCGCATGCTGGACATCGGCTTCTATAACTTCCTGGTGCCGTTTGTCGAGACGGCTGAACAGGCGGCGCAGGCGGTGGCTTCGACCCGTTATCCGCCGGAAGGGATCCGCGGGGTCTCCGTTTCCCACCGCGGCAATATGTTTGGCACCGTGCCGGACTACTTCGCCCAGTCCAACAAGAACATTTCCATTCTGGTGCAGATTGAGAGCCAGACCGGAGTGGACAACGTCGAGGCGATTGCCGCGACCGAGGGCGTGGACGGTGTGTTTGTCGGCCCGAGCGACCTGGCCGCCGCCTTAGGCCATTTGGGCAATGCCGCCCATCCTGAGGTGCAGCGCGCTATCCAGTATATCTTCGCCAGCGCGAAGAAGCACGGTAAGCCAAGCGGCATTCTGGCGCCAGTGGAAGCCGATGCGCGCCGCTATCTGGAATGGGGCGCGACCTTCGTCGCCGTTGGCAGCGATCTGGGCGTCTTCCGTTCTGCAACCCAGAAACTTGCCGACGCGTTTAAAAAATAATCACCAGGATGAAGAGAGAGAACATTATGACAATCAAAGTAGGTTTTATCGGTCTTGGCATTATGGGCAAACCGATGAGCAAAAATTTGCTGAAAGCGGGTTACTCGCTGGTGGTGTCTGACCGTAACCCGGAAGCGATTGCCGACGTGATCGCCGCTGGCGCTGAGACCGCGACGACGCCGAAAGCGATTGCCGAACAGTGCGAGGTGATCATCACCATGCTGCCGAACTCTCCGCATGTTAAAGAGGTGGCGCTGGGTGAAAACGGCATTATTGAAGGGGCGAAACCGGGCACCGTGGTGATCGATATGAGCTCCATTGCGCCGCTGGCGAGTCGGGAAATCAGCGAAGCGCTGAAAGCCAAAGGTATTGATATGCTTGATGCGCCGGTGAGCGGCGGCGAACCGAAAGCCATCGACGGCACGCTGTCGGTCATGGTCGGCGGCGATAAAGCGATCTTCGATAAATACTACGATCTGATGAAAGCGATGGCCGGCTCTGTAGTGCATACCGGCGATATTGGCGCGGGCAACGTCACCAAACTGGCTAACCAGGTGATTGTCGCGCTGAACATCGCGGCGATGTCTGAAGCGCTGACCCTGGCGACTAAAGCCGGCGTCAATCCGGATCTGGTTTATCAGGCTATTCGCGGCGGTCTGGCGGGCAGTACCGTGCTGGATGCGAAAGCCCCGATGGTGATGGACCGTAACTTCAAACCGGGTTTCCGTATCGACCTGCATATTAAAGATCTGGCCAATGCGTTGGATACCTCACACGGCGTGGGCGCCCAACTGCCGCTGACGGCGGCGGTGATGGAGATGATGCAGGCGCTGCGCGCGGACGGTCTCGGCACTGCAGACCATAGCGCGCTGGCGTGCTATTACGAAAAACTGGCGAAAGTGGAAGTCACTCGCTAACAAGAAGGGCGCCCTGCGCGCCCTGTTATGCTTGCCTTGCGCGGCACTGTCAGGCTACAAAATTATGAAAATCGTCATTGCCCCAGACTCTTACAAAGAAAGCCTTTCTGCCAGCGAGGTAGCTCAGGCGATAGAAAAAGGATTTCGGGAAATTTTCCCTGATGCACAGTATGTTTCCCTGCCCGTCGCCGACGGCGGCGAGGGGACGGTGGAAGCCATGATTGCCGCCACGCAGGGAAAGGAACATTTCGCGTGGGTAACGGGTCCGCTGGGTGAGAGAGTGAAGGCCTGCTGGGGCATGTCCGGCGACGGCGTCACCGCGTTTATTGAGATGGCGGCAGCCAGCGGTCTGGGGCTCGTTCCGCCCGACAAACGTAACCCGCTCATCACCACTTCACGGGGTACCGGGGAGCTAATATTACAGGCGCTGGAGCATGGTGCGGAACGGATCATTATCGGCATCGGCGGTAGTGCGACCAACGACGGTGGGGCGGGTATGATGCAGGCGCTAGGCGCCCGCCTCTGTGACGCCGAGGGACAAGAGATCGGCCATGGCGGGGGCAGTTTGAGCCGTCTGAGCCGGATCGATCTTTCCGCCATCGATCCGCGCTTACGTGACAGGATGATCCACGTGGCCTGCGATGTTACCAATCCGCTGGTAGGCGAGCGTGGGGCGTCGCGGATCTTTGGCCCACAGAAAGGGGCGACCGAGGCGATGATCGTCGAGCTGGATCGTAATCTGGCGCATTATGCCGACGTCATTAAGACGTCGCTGCAGGTGGACGTGAAGTCGATCCCCGGCGCGGGAGCGGCCGGCGGCATGGGTGCGGCGCTGATGGCCTTTCTCAATGCGGAGCTGCGCAGCGGGATTGAGATCGTTACCGAGGCGCTGAAGCTGGAAGAACAAATCCATGACTGCTCACTGGTGGTCACCGGGGAAGGGCGGCTCGATAGCCAGTCTGTTCACGGTAAGGTGCCGGTGGGGGTGGCCCGGGTGGCGAAGAAATACCGTAAGCCGGTGATCGGTATTGCTGGCAGCCTGACTCACGATGTCGGCGTGGTTCACCAGCACGGTATCGATGCCGTATTCAGCGTGTTAACTTCCGTTTCGACGCTGGAAGAGGCATTTCGCGGGGCGTTTGATAATATTTACCGCGCGTCGCGTAATATTGCTGCCACCCTGCAGGTTGGGATGACCACTGAGGGATGACAACGGGCGGTAAACCCTCTATACTGCGCGCCGAAGCTGACCAGACAGTCGCCGCTTCGTCGTCGTCCTCCTTCGGGGGGAGACGGGCGGAGGGGAGGAAAGTCCGGGCTCCATAGGGCAAGGTGCCAGGTAACGCCTGGGGGGTGTCACAGCCCACGACCAGTGCAACAGAGAGCAAACCGCCGATGGCCCGCGCAAGCGGGATCAGGTAAGGGTGAAAGGGTGCGGTAAGAGCGCACCGCGCGGCTGGTAACAGTCCGCGGCACGGTAAACTCCACCCGGAGCAAGGCCAAATAGGGGTTCATAAGGTACGGCCCGTACTGAACCCGGGTAGGCTGCTTGAGCCAGTGAGCGATTGCTGGCCTAGATGAATGACTGTCCACGACAGAACCCGGCTTATCGGTCAGTTTCACCTTTTACGCAAAAACCCCGCTCCGGCGGGGTTTTTGCTATTCGAATAGCGGAGAAAGGATGAATGACTGTCCACGACGCTATACCAAAAGAACGCGGCTTATCGGTCAGTTTCACCTTTTTTATGTCAAAACCCCGCTCCGGCGGGGTTTTTGCTATCTGAACCCGTGACGCGGATGAATGGCTGTCCACGACGCTATACCAAAAGAAGGCGGCTTATCGGTCAGCTACCGTTATTTAACCACCTTAGGATTCTGTAGCGTCGGGATCGTGGAATCTTGCACCTGATGAACCTGGCCGACGATCGTGGCGACGCTGCCGTTGCTTAAAGCCTCTACGTCTGCCCTGTTATGCGAGCCAAAATTAAAGGTAAGACGTTTATCCGTTTTATTCTGTTCATCTCGCATGGTCACGATAAAATAGTAGCTGCCGGCGATACCGCTCTTCCGACGAATGTCGACAATCACCCCGCGTACCTTGACCCATTTACCCAGATAATCGCTGCTGGCCTTCGCCGGGTTGAGAGTAAACGGCTGCAGGAACTGAGCCACTGAATACGTCTGCATCGAAGCGACGGCGTCATCTCCGGGTTGAAATAATTTGTCTCCCGCGGAATAAAAGGCTTTAGAAGCCAGGCCGCAGCCGCTTAACAGCGAGATGACAAAAACCAGCGGTAATACGCGAAAACGTAATAACATCTCAATCTCCTTATCTATTTTTAAATGATATCCTTGATGCGCTGGATAACGTAATATGCGCTAATTAAATTAAAGGAAAAGTCACCACTGTCAAATATTTTGCTTGCTGTTGAAATTAAAATAAAACCTGGTGATGTTAGGGCGTCAACTATATAAGTTAACACGGTATTCATATTTTATATGTTTTAGTGAAGTATATTAGTGCTGTGGATATATATAATGTTTGGCTATCATTTTTTACATTTATTCACTGCGCCCTGTAAAATAATAATCCGCTATTTCTGCCACCTTTACTTCAGGAAAAAAAATGAAATTGATAACCCGTATTGCCTTTGCCACGCTGTTGACCACCGGTTTCTCTATCACGGCTCAGGCCGCAGACGTTAAGGCGGCGCCAGCACCGGCGCAGGATCCTATTGTTCAGCACTTAAAACTTACCAACGATCAGGTCGCGAAAATTAAAAGCCTGCATCAGCAGTTGGAGAGTAATGTCCAGCAGATTTCCCAACAGGAAATTAAAGACGGGGCTCTGATAAACGTGATTGATTCCGGTAAATGGGATGAAAAAGCGGTCAACGATCAGCTGGCGGCCTTCAGCAAGATTGATCAGCAGGTGCGTTATTACCGCGTGAAGTACTATTTTGAGGTGAATAAGGTACTGACGCCGGAGCAGCGCACGCAGGTGAAAAAAGATCTTGCCGACGCGCTGAGTGAATAATGCCATCGGCCCCTCGCGGGGCCGATATCTTCTTCAGGCCATTAATGAAAATCAACCCAGCCATTTTGCCGTTTCAGGCGAGACTTTCTTCATCCCGCAGGCGGATCTCCGCTTCGGCAACAATGGCTTCCAGTTCGCTAAGCATCTCATCATAACCAAAGCTGGCGGCCCCGGCGACTTGCGGTTGCACCGGGGCTAACGGCGTTGGTGACGCCTTTTTTCTGTTTTTCTTCTTACTCACTGACAGACTCCATCACTTCCGTTGTTACACCGGTAAATCTATCAGCAAAGCGCGCAGCGGCGTATCGGCGACGAGGGTAATGTTAGCTTCGTCACGAATAAATGCGCCGTCACCGCAGGTGAGAGCCTGCTTTTGCTGTTCCTGTGCGACGGCATGGACGGAGCCGTGAATCGACTGCAGGTAGGCGCGTGGACCATGTAATTGCACGTTGATCTGCTCACCTTTCTCCATCGCGATATGGTAGACCCAGGCCTGTTGGCGAAGCTGGAGGCTGTTATCCCCGCCCTCCGGAGAGGCCAGCAGCTGCAGCGTCGCGTCTGCGACATTGATTTTCTGCTGCAGCGGGTTTTCCCGTTGCGGGCAGGCATCAAGCCAAAGTTGCATTCGCGTTAACGACTGCTCTTTACTCAGATTATGCTCGCTATAGCTCACGCCAGGCTGGGTGGCGATCAGCAGCGCTTCACCGGCTTTGGCCTGCACGTGGTTGCCGTCGCTGTCGCGATACTCCGCTTCGCCTTCCAGAATCAGGTTCAGGATATCGACTTTTGGGTACGTTCTGGCCTGGAAGGAAGCGCCGGGCGCCAGCACTTCCTGGTTGAGGACGCGCAAGGATGCGAAGCCCAGTAATTTCGGGTCGAAGTAGTGGCCAAAGGAGAAGGTGTAGCGGGCCTGCAGCCAGCCGAAGTCTGCTTGTCCGCATTGTTTGGCTGTTCGGGTAGTAATCATGTTCTTGACCTCTCTTTACACTAAATCAATGGTAAAGGTATGGACGCTGTATTGTTAGCCAGATATTCTGCCCGGTATGTTCAAATTTCCTGAATGAGAAAGCGATGGCCAAAGAGAGAGCATTAACGCTGGAAGCGTTACGCGTGATGGATGCGATCGACCGGCGCGGAAGCTTCGCTGCCGCAGCTGATGAGCTGGGACGCGTGCCTTCCGCCCTGAGCTACACCATGCAAAAACTGGAGGAGGAACTGGACGTGGTGCTGTTTGACCGCTCAGGTCATCGCACGAAGTTCACTAACGTTGGAAGAATGCTGCTGGAGCGCGGGCGCGTGCTGCTTGAAGCGGCGGATAAACTCACCACCGATGCTGAAGCCCTGTCGCGTGGTTGGGAAACCCACCTGACGATCGTTACCGAAGCGCTGGTGCCCACTCCGGATTTGTTTCCGCTGATTGAGAAACTGGCGACTAAATCAAACACCCAGCTGTCGATTATCACTGAGGTGCTGGCCGGCGCCTGGGAGCGGCTGGAGCAGGGGCGGGCGGATATCGTTGTCGCACCGGATATGCATTTTCGTTCCTCTTCGGAGATTAACTCGCGCAAACTCTATTCGGTGCTCAGTGTGTACGTCGCGGCGCCGGATCACCCGATCCATCAGGAGCCGGAGCCGCTCTCTGAGGTTACCCGCGTGAAATACCGCGGCGTCGCGGTGGCTGATACCGCGCGCGAGCGGCCCGTCCTCACCGTTCAACTGCTGGATAAACAGCCGCGTTTAACGGTGAGTACGATAGAAGATAAACGTCAGGCGCTACTGGCCGGACTGGGCGTGGCGACTATGCCCTATCCGCTGGTGGAGAAGGATATTGCCGAAGGTCGCCTGCGGGTCGTCAGCCCGGAATACACCAATGAAATTGACATTATCATGGCCTGGCGACGGGACAGTATGGGCGAAGCGAAGTCCTGGTGTCTGCGTGAGATCCCCAAGCTGTTTGCCGGCAGATAGTGATGAAGACGCTCCTCCCGCTAGCGGGAGGAGCAGGAAGATTAGTAGGAAAAGGGTTTCGGATCGGGCCCGAAGCGATTATTGCCTTCGGTGCCGCGCTGGCAGTTAAAGATCAGGATCACCAGCCAGCCGATGACCGGGATCAACAGCAGCAATAGCCACCAGGCCGAACGATCGGTGTCATGCAGACGGCGAAATTGCACCGCCCACCACGGTAAAAAGACCAGTACGCCATAGATAGTGGTCAGAATGCCTTCGCCGCCAGCCCGCTGCCAGCCCAGCATTTTATCGATGATGCTCAATACGCCGGTCAGGATGAGGTTGACCAGAATAAACATCCAGTACTCTTTGCGCCGCGCACGGCCGCCAAATCCTATATAGTTTTTTAATACCTTGAGATACCAGTCCATTTCTACGCCTCAATTAACCGTCAATCACTTGTTTTTTAAGCGATCGCAATAAGAATAGACGTGAATGAATGGTGGGTAAATATCTGTTTTCTGAATTATTGGGCGCCATCACTGGCGCCCGACAGATCAACGGAAGCGCTGATCGCGACCGTGCGGTTCGTTGAGATCCTGCTGCGGCCCAATGGAAATAATACCGGTAGGGTTAATGGTTTTATGGCTGCGGTAATAGTGGTGACGGATATGCGGAAAACTCACCGTCTCGGCGATACCCGGCATCTGGTAGATGTCGCGCAGGAAACCGTACAGATTGAGGTAATCACTGATGCGCCGTTTATCGCATTTAAAATGGGTCACATATACCGGGTCGAAGCGTACCAGCGTTGTCCACAGGCGAATGTCGGCTTCCGTTAGCTGATTGCCCGTCAGATAGCGATGCTGGCCGAGGATCTGCTCCAGCCGCTCCAGCGAGGTAAAGACCGCATCCACCGCTTCGTCGTAAGCTTGCTGGCTGGTGGCAAAGCCGGCTTTATACACGCCGTTGTTGACGTTGTCATAGATCCAGCCGTTCAGCTCATCGATTTGTTCCCGCAGCGCTGGCGGGTAGTAATCCCCGGCCCGGGCGCCAAGGCCATCGAAGGCGGTATTGAACATGCGGATGATTTCTGCCGACTCATTGCTGACGATGGTCTGCTGTTTTTTATCCCACAGCACCGGCACGGTCACGCGTCCGGTGTAGTGCGGGTCGGCGTGCAGATACAGCTGATAGAGAAAGTCATGCTGGTAGAGGGTATCGCCGGTGGCTTCCGGGAAGCTATCGTCAAAGGTCCAGCCGTTTTCCAGCATCAGCGGATTGACCACGGATACGGGGAGAAAAGGTTCCAGACCTTTTAATTTACGCATAATTAACGTGCGATGCGCCCACGGGCAGGCGAGAGAAACATACAAATGATAGCGATCCTTTTCCGCTGCAAAACCGCCTTCACCGCTGGGGCCAGCCGCGCCGTCGGCGGTCAGCCAGTTACGGAAGGCGGAAACGGAACGTTTAAAACGCCCACCGGTGGATTTTGTGTCATACCAGGTATCCTGCCAGACGCCGTCGACTAATTGTCCCATCTTTGCTCCTCCTTCAGACTACAGATAGCAAAAGCGAGGAGTGGTCTCCTCGCTTTTTTCATTCATTCAGTATAGTGCGCTTACCATTTCTTATTCAGTACACGGTCAATACTGAAGGCGCCCGGTCCGGTAATGGCCAGCAGCAGGTAACCGCCCGCAATGGTCAGGTTCTTCATGAACATCAGGGAGTTCACGCCTTCCGCAAAGTTGCTATGGAACAGGAACGCGGTCAGCAGCGTAAAGCCCGCAGTGAACAGCGCGGTGGTCCGGGTCAGGAAACCGAACAGAATCGCCAGACCGCCGCCGAACTCAAGGAGGATGGTCAGCGGCAGCAGCGCGCCCGGGACGCCCATGGCTTCCATATACTGCTGGGTTCCCGCATAACCGGTGATTTTGCCCCATCCTGCAGTGATAAACAGAATCGGCATCAGAATACGCGCTACCAATACACCAACATCTTCTAATTTTTTCATTTGTTACTCCAGAAAACCCAAAGGGCGGCGGTTTTGTTTTTTAGTGCAATCCCGCGTAGTTACGCGGTGTTGCTGTCGATGGAGAGGATAGTAGCGAGGCGGAGAGGGAATTGTTAGCAAGGAAAACTGTAGATCTATTTCAAAGTTTCTGAGCAATCAGTACGCGGAGGCGAAAGCGTACCGAACGCGATGGGCCACCACCGGACCTGGTATGGCGTAAGGTAAAGGGCGTCGTAGAGAAGGGCGGCTACGGAAAAGGCGCATGTTGCTGCGAACAGGGTGCGGTAACGGACAGGGAAATGGCAGAGCGTGGGCGCCAGGGAAAGCGCCCACGCTCAGGGCCGCTAGCGAACTGCCGACTGGCGCAGGATCCCGCGCACCAGGCGCCAGGTGCTCCACAGTCCGAGTCCGCGTTTGGTCCAGCGCATTAAAAAATGCGGATGTCGTACGGACCATACGGCCATCAGACCGCTGCCAACCATCAGCCACGAACGTAAACTCAGCAGCGTATGCCAGCCGCGGTCGAGGGGCGCAGTCGCCTCGTGCCAGTGACGGCGGCAGGCGCTGAGCTCCAGCCGTTGCTGCTGGATCTGGCGCAGCAGCTGCGTCTTTTGCCGTTCACGCTCCTGTCGGCCATTCACGATTTATCCTCCTCCAGAAGGGCACGGTCGTTCTCCAGCTCTTTACGCGTCAGACGCAGCAGCGTGGAGCGGCGCGCCTTACGTAGGGTTAGGATACCCACGATCGCGGCGGCAAGGAGCAGCACAACGGTGGTGGCGATCATCACGTGCAGGCGGTACTGAGCGTCAACGGCCCAGATAACCAGCACCAGCAGACTCATAAGGCCAAACGCGGCAAACAGCAGCGTCAGTCCGGTCATGATCAGCAGCTGGAAGAGGTTGGCTTTCTCCTCCTCCAGCTCCACGACGACCAGACGCAGCCGCGTTTCCACCATTTCGACCAGCAGCGTGACGATGCGCTGACCAATGGAGAAAACGCGCTGACCCGGTCCCTGCGTGTGTTGAGTATTCGCCATAATCAGCGACGCGACAGCAGGACACCCAGCACCAGCCCGACGGCGGCGCCAATTCCTACCCCAGTCCACGGATTTTCGCGAACATAATCATCCGCTCGCGCGGCGGTCTCACGAGTTTGACGAAGAATCGCTTCGCTGGTTTCACCCAAACGAGCGCGGCTCTCTTTCAGCGCGCTCTCGGCTTTACTGCGCAGTTTACCCATCTCTTCTTTCGACTTGTCCGCCGAGGAATTTAGTACTTCCTCCAGGGTATCCGCCAGCGTTTTCAGTTCTGCACGAAGGTCGTCAGTCACATTCTCTTTAGCCATGTCGTTCTCCTGTAGCGTGGTCCGTGTTGCGAAAGTTAATGGTGATTAGTAATCCCGAGACTCCAGCGTTTTTAACTCCTGTTGCGCTTCATTGAGTTTATGCTGGCGTTTGTTAATTTTGTCCGCATCGCCTTTCTTCCGGGCTTCCTGCAGATCGCGCTGACGTTCAGCGATCTCTTCCCGCTGTTTGGCAATTTTTTGCTGATGATCGGCTTTGAGTTTACTGTCGCTACAGTTTTCCCGAACCTGACGTAGCGCGGTATTTAGCCCATCAATGCGACTTTGATTATGATGCTTTTCGGCGTAGCTGATCTCTCGTTGAATATCCTGCTCTTTTTCCTGGCAGGGAGAGGCGGCTAGGGCGCTGGCGCTAAGTGAAGTCAGGACCAGAAGCAGAGCGATGCGGTGTTTCATGGATAGTACCTTCCATTGTCTGAGGGGATACCCGGAGGATATACCCGTTCCCGTTGGTGAACGTGAATGCGTTGATTCCCGCAGGTTTAAGCATAGTAACAAATGCGGGAAACCACCAGACTGGGTTAAAAACGCAGTCTGGCGGCAGCTTACCCGAGGCGATGCGGCGCGTCGCGCAGGCGGGATAGCCAGGCGGTGGGCGAGTTATCGTCCTCCAGCAGGGCAATAATATAACCATGTGGCAGAGCGCGGCCGAGAACTTCTTTCGCCGCCGCGCCCTGGGCGGTGGAATCGAACTTAATCAGCAGACCATCCTTCTGCGGCGTGATGCTTTTAAAGCGGATGCCGTTGGCATCGAGATGATGCCAGACGGAGAAACCGTCCGGCATTCCGATACCCTGGCCAACCGGGCGTATCGCCAGCGTGGCCTCCTGCTGCTGCACCGCCAGCCAAAGCCAGAACAGGGCGCCGAGCAGAAGAGAACCACCCAGCAGCCAGCTGAACTGGCGCAGGGAAGGGCGTTTCATGACCATCATTAGCCCCGGCTTCTGTATTTTTTCTTCCACAGCACCACCAGCGAGCCGATCAGTCCGAAGACCAACAGGGCAACCGGCAGGAGCATCAGGCAGGACATCAGCTGATCTTCATACTTGAGGAATACCGGGGTTTTACCCAGCAGATAGCCAAGCGAGGTCAGGATGAGCACCCACAGCAGGCCGCTCATCCAATTGAAAAACTGAAAACGGGCGTTATTAAGGCCGGAAAGCCCGGCGATGGTGGGCAGCAGCGTGCGTACGAAGGCGATAAAGCGGCCAATCAGCAGCGCGGAGAGCCCATGCTTATGAAACAAGTGATGCGCACGCTGGTGATAGTGCGAAGGCAGGTGTGACAGCCAGTTTTGCACGATCCGCGTATTACCCAGCCAACGCCCCTGAATATAGCTTAGCCAGCAGCCGAGGCTGGCGGCGGCGGTGAGCAGCAGCAAGGTTTCCGGAAAACCCATCGCCCCTTTGGCGATCAGCACGCCCACGAGCACGAGCAGACTATCCCCCGGTAAAAACGCGGCAGGCAATAACCCGTTCTCAAGGAACAAAATCATAAACAAGACAAAATACAGCATGCCTATCATGGAGGGATTCGCGAGCGTTTCGTAATCCTGAGCCCACAAGGCATTCAATAACTGGGTAAATAGTTCCATTCACGATTCCTGGTACATCGGTTAACGGCACGTCTGAGCGCGCGGCATATAGGGCGACAAGATTTTTATGAGATTATGGTCGCTGCTTAGGCGCTCTGAACGCTTCCCTGTATAAGACTGAAGTAAGTAAATACCTACCCCCAGAACGACAAAATGCATCTAATTGTAACAAATCACCTGACTTTCCGTCAGAGAAATTGCAACGTGTTGCTCGTTGATTTTGCTGATTGCGGAGATGGGAGGCGAGAGGATTTACACAGGCTGACACTATATATGACTTGCTTACTCCAGCCTCACTGTCAGACAGGCGCGCAGGGGGGCGCGCCGGAGGGATAAGGCCTTATTTCGCGCCGTTGACTGCGGTATCGAGATGAACGACTGGGTTTTCGGCAAATAAGTAGCGATCGGCATTAAATTCAAAGTCATCGCTGGTTTCGTTGAACAACATTTGCTTGGTATTTTCCAGATGCTGCCACATCGCCAGCTTGGCGGCGTTGGGATCTTTTCGCAGCAGAGCTTTCAGGATCTGATCGTGGTCGTCGCACCAGTTATCGACCGTACGCAGGTCGATATGCTCATGCAGCTTTTTCCAGTAGGGGTTATGCACGCGCTGGGTCCACATCTTTTCCACGATCGCCGCCAGCGCGCTGTTCTGCGTCGCCAGCGCCACCTGGACGTGAAACTGCAGGTCCCACTCGGAGTCGCGGAAACATTTCTCGTTACGCGCTTTCTCCTGAATCTCCATCAGCTTCATGATGTCCTGTTTGGTCACCTGAGTCGCCGCGAATTCAGCAATATTGCTTTCAATTAGCTGCCGCGCCTGCAGCAGTTCAAAGGGGCCATAGTTGGCGAACTCAAGGCTTTCATCGGCCACCTGCTGGTATTTCGGATGGTTGGAGATGACGTGGATACCCGACCCTTTGCGGACTTCGACATACCCTTCCACTTCCAGCATGATAATGGCTTCACGAACCACGGTGCGGCTGACGTTTTTTTCATCGGCGATGAAGCGCTCGGCGGGCAGCTTATCCCCTACAAGGTAGACACCTTGTTCGATGCGCGTCTTCAGCTCAGCGGCAAGCTGCTGATATAGACGGCGTGGTTCAATGATTTCCATATTCGCTCCCGGAAGATGGCGACAATATTCGATTTGTTATACCACTTTTACGCGCTTTCCACCACTGGCAGGCATGAAAAAGCCGCCTGAGAAGGCGGCTTGATCGGCGATTACCTTGCCATTCGATCTAACTCTGCGTGACCGGTTTGCGGCTGCTAAGCGGCGTCGAGTCATCGTCAGCCGGTTTGTTTTTCAGCACCGTCCAGATAACCAGCGCGCCCAGCAGGTCAAAGACGGCCAGTACCGCAAACAGCGGGCTAAAGCCGATGGTGTCTGCCAGCGCGCCGACAACCAGGGCGAACATGGTGCTCGCCAGCCAGGCGGCCATCCCGGTCAGACCGTTGGCGGTAGCGACTTCGTTACGGCCAAAGACGTCGGAAGAGAGGGTAATCAGCGCCCCGGACAGTGCCTGGTGAGCGAACCCGCCGATGCACAGCAGGGCAATCGCCACGTACGGGCTGGTGAACAGGCCGATCATCCCCGGGCCAATCATCAGCAGGGCGCCCATGGTGACCACCATTTTACGCGACACGATCAGGTTGACGCCAAACCAGCGCTGGAACAGCGGCGGCAGATATCCGCCGACGATACAGCCGAGGTCGGCGAACAGCATCGGCATCCAGGCGAACATGGCGATCTCTTTCAGGTTAAAACCGTAAACTTTGAACATGAACAGCGGGATCCAGGCGTTAAAGGTCCCCCAGGCCGGCTCGGCGAGGAAGCGCGGCAGGGCGATACCCCAGAACTGACGGTTGCGCAGGATTTGCCACGGCGACATTTTCTTCGCGTTATTGGTCTGATGCTGAGACTCCTGACCGCCAATGATGTAGTCACGTTCTTCGTCAGATAATTTTTTCTGGTCGCGCGGGTGTTTGTAGAAGATAAGCCAGGCGATGGCCCAGGCGAAGCTCAATACCCCGGAGATGATGAACGCCATCTGCCAGCTGTGCATGACAATCGCCCATACCACCAACGGCGGCGCGATCATGGCGCCAATAGAGGAACCCACGTTGAAGTAGCCCACCGCGATAGAGCGCTCTTTTGCCGGGAACCACTCTGAGCTGGCCTTCAGGCCGGCGGGGATCATTGCGGCCTCCGCTGCGCCGACTGCGCCACGGGCCAGCGCCAGTCCACCCCAGCTGCCGGCCAGCGCGGTTGAGCCGCAGAATACCGCCCAGGCGATGGCGAAGAAGGCATAGCCAATTTTGGTCCCCAGAATATCAAGGACATACCCCGCGACGGGCTGCATAACGGTATAGGCAGCGGAATAGGCTGCAATGATATAGGAGTACTGTTGGGTCGAAATGTGTAACTCTTCCATTAGCGTCGGCGCGGCCGCCGCTACGGTGTTACGGGTCAGGTAGCCCAGCACGGTGCCCAGCGTCACCAGCGCGATCATGTACCAACGTAACCCTTTAATTTTACGCATGTAAACCTCATCGTCTGTTATCTTTCCGCATCATGTGCGGCCTTTACCGAGCGCAATAAGCGGCCGGGAAAGCGAAACGGAGGATTCAGGAGGGTAGTCCCCTCTGGCCTGAACCTTACCATCAGTTGTTATGTTGAAAGTCGGTATCCATTCCGTATAAGCCGATGCCATAAGCACCGGTAATGCATTCCGTCGGTTTATATGTTGCGACGGCAGAAAGATAACTTGTCATACAACTTTAAAAGTTGAGAGCTGTCACAAAAGTGGGAAAGTTAGTGTGGTCTTTATCCCTTGCCTGGAAAGCCAGAGATGGCGCGCTCTGGCGAGGTGTTTTGCTCCAGGGCGGTCATTTTTTTATCGACGTTTATTGATCTAACTCACGAAAAACAGTTCGGTCTGTAGAAATTGGTGTGATAACTTTGTCAGCATTGTAGTCAATCATCTGAAAGGCTCCCGCACTGGAGCGAAGAGGACACGCGAATGACATCGTTTATGACTGAAGATTTTCTACTTGATACCGAGTTTGCCCGCCGTCTGTACCATGATTACGCCAAAGATCAGCCGATTTTCGACTACCACTGCCACCTTCCGCCGCAGCAGGTTGCCGAAAACTATCGCTTTAAAAACCTGTATGACATCTGGCTGAAAGGCGATCACTATAAATGGCGCGCAATGCGCACTAACGGCGTGCCGGAGCGTCTGTGTACCGGTGATGCGTCCGATCGCGAGAAATTTGACGCCTGGGCGGCCACGGTTCCGCACACTATTGGCAACCCGTTATACCACTGGACCCATTTAGAGCTGCGTCGACCTTTTGGTATTACAGGTAAGCTGTTGTCGCCATCCACCGCCGATGAGATCTGGGACCAGTGTAATGATTTGCTGGCTCAGGATGCCTTCTCCGCCCGCGGAATCATGAAGCAGATGAATGTGAAGATGGTCGGTACCACCGACGATCCGATTGATTCTCTTGAGCACCACGCGGCTGTCGCCAAAGACAACTCCTTTGACATCAAAGTGCTGCCGAGCTGGCGCCCGGATAAAGCCTTCAACATCGAGTTGGCGACCTTCAATGATTATATGGCTAAGCTGGGCGAGGTATCCGATACCGATATTCGCCGCTTCGCTGACCTGCAAAGCGCCCTGACCAAACGTCTGGATCATTTTGCCGCACACGGCTGCAAAGTCTCCGATCATGCGCTGGACGTGGTGCTGTTTGCCGAAGCGACCGACGCCGAGCTGGATGACATTCTGGCGCGCCGCCTGGCTGGCGAGACCCTTAGCGAACACGAAGTGGCGCAGTTCAAAACCGCGGTGCTGGTGTTCCTCGGCGCAGAGTATGCCCGTCGCGGCTGGGTCCAGCAGTACCACATTGGCGCTCTGCGTAATAACAACCTCCGTCAGTTCAAACTGTTAGGGCCAGACGTCGGCTTCGACTCGATCAACGATCGTCCGATGGCGGAAGAGCTGTCTAAGCTGCTGAGCAAGCAGAACGAAGAAAACCTGCTGCCGAAAACGATTCTCTACTGCCTGAACCCGCGTGATAACGAAGTGCTGGGCACCATGATCGGTAACTTCCAGGGTGAAGGCATGCCAGGCAAGATGCAGTTCGGCTCCGGCTGGTGGTTCAACGATCAGAAAGACGGTATGGAGCGGCAGATGACCCAGCTGGCGCAGCTCGGGCTGCTGAGCCGCTTCGTCGGGATGTTGACCGACAGTCGCAGCTTCCTCTCCTACACGCGCCACGAATACTTCCGCCGCATTCTGTGCCAGATGATCGGCCGTTGGGTGGCTGCCGGCGAAGCGCCTGCGGATATCGCGCTGCTGGGCGAGATGGTGAAAAACATTTGCTTTAACAATGCGCGTGACTATTTCGCCATTGAACTGAACTAAGGCCAGAGGTCGGTTGATATGCAATACATCAAAATCCATTCGCAGGATAACGTCGCGGTCGCGCTGACGGATATCGCTGCCGGTAGCGTGGTGACGATTGATAATGACTCGGTCACCCTCGGCCAGGATATCGTTCGCGGCCACAAGTTTGCACTGCGCGCTATCGCGAAAGGGGAAAACGTCGTTAAGTACGGGTTGCCGATTGGCCATGCGCTGGCGGATATCGCGCCGGGAGAGCATGTTCATGCGCACAATACGCGCACCAATCTCAGCGACCTTGACGCGTATCGCTATCAACCGGACCTGGTTGCCCAACCGCCACAGCCTGCGGATCGCGAAGTGCAGATTTATCGTCGCGCCAACGGTGACGTCGGCGTGCGCAATGAGCTGTGGATCCTGCCGACCGTCGGCTGCGTCAACGCGATGGCCAGACAAATGCAGAACCGTTTCCTGAAAGAGACGTATGGCGCTGAGGATATCGATGGGGTACATCTCTTCAGCCACACCTATGGCTGCTCGCAGCTTGGGGACGACCATATCAACACTCGCACCATGCTGCAAAATATGGTTCGTCACCCGAACGCCGGGGCGGTGCTGGTGGTTGGCCTTGGCTGTGAAAACAACCAAGTGGAGGCCTTTCGCGAGACGCTGGGCGAGTTTGACCCGCAGCGCGTGCACTTTATGGTTTGCCAGCATCAGGACGATGAAGTGGAGGCGGGGGTTGAGCATCTGCATCAGCTGTATGAAGTGATGCGTCAGGATAAACGCCAGCCGGGCAAGCTCAGCGAGCTGAAGTTTGGCCTCGAGTGCGGGGGATCGGACGGCCTGTCGGGCATTACCGCTAATCCGATGCTGGGCCGCTTCTCAGACTATGTGATCGCCAACGGCGGCACTACCGTGCTGACCGAAGTGCCGGAGATGTTCGGCGCTGAACAGTTGCTGATGAGCCACTGCCGCGACGAAGCGACCTTCGACAAGCTGGTGACCATGGTCAATGACTTTAAGCAGTACTTTATTGCTCACGACCAGCCTATTTACGAAAACCCCTCGCCGGGTAATAAGGCCGGAGGGATCACTACCCTCGAAGATAAGTCGCTGGGCTGTACTCAGAAAGCGGGCTCCAGCCAGGTGGTGGATGTTCTGCGCTACGGCGAGCGCCTGAAGGTTCATGGTCTGAATTTACTGAGCGCGCCGGGCAACGACGCGGTCGCCACCAGCGCGCTGGCCGGCGCCGGCTGCCATATGGTGCTGTTCAGCACCGGTCGCGGCACGCCGTACGGCGGCTTTGTGCCAACGGTGAAGATCGCCACCAATAGCGAGCTGGCGGCGAAGAAAAAGCACTGGATCGACTTTGATGCCGGGCAGCTGCTCCACGGCAAAACGATGCCGCAGCTGCTGGAAGAGTTTGTGGATGCCATTGTAGCCTTCGCCAACGGTAAACCGACCTGTAATGAGCAGAATGACTTCCGCGAGCTGGCCATCTTTAAAAGCGGTGTTACCCTGTAAAGGCGTATTTGCGTTGGCGCCCAGAGGCTTGGTTTGTGTATCGGCCTGATAGCGTAGCGCCATCGGGCTCGTAACAGCGGCGTTTCAGCCAGTGAAGCGCCGTTTGTTTTTTTCAGTCAGGGAGCTTACATGACCGCGTATTGGCTGGCCCAGGGGGTCGGCGTCATCGCCTTTCTTATCGGCATTACCACCTTTATCAACCGCGATGAACGCCGTTTCAGGCTACAGCTGGCGGTCTATAGCGCTATTATCGGCGTTCATTTTTTCCTGATGGGCGCCGGGCCGGCTGGAATGAGCGCCGGGCTCAATGCGCTTCGCACGGTCATTTCCTTACGCACCCGTAGTCTGTGGGTGATGACAGTCTTTATCCTCCTGACGTTGATTCTCGGCCTGGGTAAACTGCAGCATGCCATGGAGCTGCTGCCGATCATTGGCACCGTCGCCAGCACCTGGGCGCTGTTTCGCTGCAAAGGGCTAACCGTCCGCTGCGTGATGTGGTGCTCCACCGCCTGCTGGGTCACGCATAATCTGTGGTTGGGTTCCATTGGCGGGACGCTGATAGAAGGCAGTTTCCTGATCGTCAACGGGCTGAACATCATTCGCTTCCGCCGGATGCAAAAGCGCGGTATCGATCCGTTTAAGGTTGAAAACGCAGTACAGGAAGAGAGCCCCTCCGCCCGATAGCGGAGGGGAAAGGCGTTATCCGCGCAGGGCGTTTTTCGCCAGCTGGTCGTCTTCCGCCATGCAGGCCGCGGCGGTAAACAGGGCGTCGGTGGAGGAGTTCAGCGCGGTTTCGCAGGAGTCCTGCAGCACGCCGATAATAAAGCCAACGGCAACCACTTGCATCGCCACATCGTTCGGGATCCCAAACATATTACAGGCCAGCGGGATCAGCAGCAGCGAGCCGCCCGCCACGCCGGAGGCGCCGCAGGCGCACAGCGAAGCGACCACGCTCAGCAGCAGCGCCGTCGGCAGATCCACCGGAATATTCAGCGTATGCACCGCCGCCAGCGTCAGCACGGTGATGGTGATTGCCGCGCCTGCCATATTGATGGTCGCCCCCAGTGGAATAGAGACCGAATAGGTATCGCGATCCAGATTCAGCTTCTCGCACAGCGCCATATTCACTGGAATGTTGGCGGCGGAACTGCGGGTGAAGAACGCGTAAACGCCGCTTTCGCGCAGGCAGGTGAGCACCAGCGGATAGGGGTTGCGGCGGATCTTCCAGAACACCAGCAGCGGGTTAATCACCAGCGCTACCAGCAGCATACAGCCCACCAGCACCAGCAGCAGCTGGGCATAGCCCCACAGGGTCTCGAAACCGGTGGTCGCCAGGGTGGAAGATACCAGGCCGAAGATCCCCAGCGGCGCAAAGCGGATCACCACTTTAACGATAAAGGTCACCGCGTGGGAGACGTCGTTGATCAGGTTTTTGGTGGTGTCGTTACCATGACGCAGGGCGAAGCCAAGCCCCACCGCCCACACCAGAATGCCGATATAGTTGGCGTTCAGCAGAGCGTCGATCGGGTTGGACACCATGCTCATCAGCAGGCCGCGCAGCACCTCAACAATCCCCGACGGCGGCGTGATGCTGTCGGCGGCGGTGGTTAAGTGCAGGGTCGAGGGAAAGAGAAAACTGAACAACACCGCGGTCAGCGCCGCGCTAAAGGTGCCCAGCAGATAGAGAAACAGAATGGGGCGTATACTGGTTTTTTGTCCGTGCTGATGGTTGGCGATCGAGGCCATGACAAGCATCAATACCAGCACCGGCGCTACCGCTTTTAACGCGCCGACGAACAGGGTCCCCAGCAGACCGACGGCGATAGCCGCAGGCTTAGAGACCAGCGCCAACAGTACGCCAAGCACCAGGCCGATTAAAATTTGTTTCACCAGGCTGCCTTGCGCCAGGCGGGAGAGCCACCCTGATGAGGGAGTGCGTGTTGTCATAATTCATTCCTTCCAGTGATGTAGCAAGCCATCCCAGCCACGTATTATTTTTTACGTTTATGTCAGGATGTAAGTAGATGTTTGCATAGTCGAGTATACGGAAAGAAAGACTGGCGGGAAGCGTAAAATGCTGTGATTTTAATATGGATCTTATTTTTTAACTGCGTAGTAACATAATTGTGACATGAGCAGGTATTCTCGTTACGAGAACGTCTGCTATAGCTGATTACCGCGCCGCCAGCGAGGGCCGACGGCGCGGTAGCAGATTACTCTGGCAGTTTGCGCTGCTTGTCGTGCTGCCTGTTGACCCAGGCGTTAATCAGCAGCGTGACGGCCAGGATGCCGCCCACCACGCCCAGCGAGATGGCAACCGGGATATGGTAGAAGTCGACGATCAGCATCTTCACGCCAATAAACACCAGGATCACCGACAGACCGTATTTGAGCATCGAGAAGCGCTCAGCGACCCCCGCCAGCAGGAAGTACATGGCGCGCAGGCCGAGGATGGCGAACAGGTTCGAGGTCAGCACGATAAACGGATCGGTGGTGACCGCGAAGATTGCCGGGATACTGTCGACGGCGAAAATCACGTCGCTCAGTTCCACCAGAATCAGCACCAGCAGCAGCGGGGTGGCGAACAGCACCCCGTTTTTACGGGTGAAGAAGCGCTCGCTCTCGATTTTATCGGTCATCCGCAGATGGCTGCGGATCCAGCGCACCAGCGGCTTATCGCCGATGCCGGAGTCGTCCTCCTTCGCCAGCGCCATCTTCACGCCGGTAAACAGCAGGAAGGCGCCAAAGACGTACAGCAGCCAGTCGAACTGCGAAATCAGCCAGCTGCCGGCGAAGATCATAATGGTACGCAGAACGATCGCGCCCAGTACGCCATACACCAACACCCGGCGCTGCAGAGCAGGCGGTACGGCGAAATAGCTGAACAGCATCAACCAGACGAAGACGTTATCGACCGCCAGCGCTTTTTCAATCAGATAACCGGTGAGGAAGGCTAAGGCCTGCGGATCGGCGACGGCCCGGCCCTGGGTTTGCACCAGATACCACCAGAAGGCGGCGTTGAACAGCAGAGAAAGCGTGACCCAGAGGATTGACCAGCCAGCGGCCTGCTTCATGGTCATGCTATGCGAACCGCGTCGTCCCTGAAGCAGCAGGTCGATTGCCAACATGATCGCGACAACGACAGCGAATCCACCCCATAGCAACGGCGTGCCGACAGTATTCATTTGATATTCCTTACATAAAAACAAAACGGCTGACGTCGGAAGACGGCAGCCGCTGCGCTTTTATGCATAGACCTCGCCTTCCGGCAAGGTCTCACTTACAACAACCAAAGTACATCGCGATGGGCTTTGGTTATTGCCCGGCGACCGGATGCGGTATTGCACGCATCGTAATGACGATCAACCGGCAAGGAAGTTACTCCCCTTTGCACGTAACAAAATATGTCAC
This sequence comes from Klebsiella pneumoniae, assembly GCF_000742135.1. Lineage (GTDB taxonomy): Bacteria > Pseudomonadota > Gammaproteobacteria > Enterobacterales > Enterobacteriaceae > Klebsiella > Klebsiella pneumoniae. Next base: position 3,273,721 of record NZ_KN046818.1, read on the forward strand.
AGGGCGGTTTTCGTCAATGGCGGCCGGTCGGGCCTTTACACTCTTTTACGCCAGCGGCTGCGTATCGGCCGGGAAGATCACCCCGGTCTGGCGACGAATTTCGCTGGACAGTTTGGCGGTGATCCGGCTCACCGCCAGGCCCGGATGATCCACATCCTGTGTCTCCACCAGCCGCGCAAAGGTCTCCGCCTCATACAGCATGGTATTAATGTGCTGGGGCTGCGTCAGGTCCTGGGCTTTACCGCCGCGCGGCACAAACGCCAGCTTCTGACATTCGGAGATTTTTTCGATCACTAACGCGCCATCTTCGCCCTGAATTTCACTGGGGATCGCGGAATCGCTAACTTTGGAGTGATGCAGCGTCACGTCGAAGTCGCCATAGCTCAGCACCACGGTGCCCTGGGCGTCTACGCCGCTGTCCAGCAGGCTGGCGGTGGCAAGAACGGCCCGTGGCTCGCCCCACAGCGCCACAGCGGACGCCAGGCAATAGAAGCCGATATCCATAATCGAACCGTTAGAGAACGCCGGGTTAAAGGTGTTGGGGTTTTCGCCGTCAAGGTAGCGCTGATAGCGCGAGGAGTACTGACAGTAGTTGATAAAGGCTTTGCGTAGTTTGCCCACTTTAGCGAGCGTTTCTTTCAGTAGGAGAAAGTTAGGCAGACTGGCGGTTTTAAAGGCTTCAAACAGCACCACGTTATTTTCTTTCGCCAGCGCTATCGCCGCCTCGACTTCCTGCAGGTTCGACGCCAGCGGCTTTTCGCAAATGACGTGCTTCTTATGGCTCAGGAACAGCCGGGTCTGCGGAAAGTGCAGCGAGTTCGGGCTGGCAATATAGACCGCGTCAACGTCAGGGCTCTGTGCCAGTTCATCGAGCGAGGTAAACAGATGCTCGACCGGATAGTCTTTGGCGAAGGCTTGCGCCTGTTCGAGGCTGCGGGAGTAGATGGCGGTAAGTTTATATTTGCCGGTTTCATGGGCGGCATCGACAAACTGCTTGGTGATCCAGTTTGTGCCAACAACTGCGAAACGTATCATAAACGTTGACGAACTCCGTTAAAGGGAACCTGCCGCCACTCTATCATGCCGTCATGACAAAACCAGTGCGTCACTACGCAGAACGATTTAACGAAAGGTGCGTCAGCCACAGGCGGGTGTCGAACTCCAGCTGGTGGTACTGCGGCTCCATATGGCAGCACAGCTGATAGAAAGCCTTGTTGTGATCCTTCTCTTTCAGATGCGCCAGTTCATGAACCACGATCATCCGCAGAAAGGCTTCCGGCGCGTCGCGAAATACCGTCGCCACGCGAATTTCCGCTTTAGCTTTCAGCTTACCGCCCTGCACGCGGGAAATGGCGGTATGCAGGCCGAGCGCATTGTTCAGCACGTGGATCTTACTGTCATACATCACTTTGTTGATCGGCGCCGCGCCGCGCAGAAAGCGGTTTTTCAAGTCCTGGGTGTACTGATACAGCGCTTTATCGCTGTTAACGTCGTGCCCTTGCGGATAGCGCTTTTGCAGCACCTCGCCGAGGCGGCCTTGCTCGATTAACGTGGTCACCTGCGCCAGCAGCGATTCAGGATAGCCCTGTAAATAAATGAGTTTTGTCATCGTCTTATCATTATGTCTGTCAGGAGGGCAGTTCAGCCACGGTCATGGTAAAGACCAGCGGCGCGGTACCCTCATTGCGGTAACCGTGCTCTATTTCGGTGCGGGCCACCGCCGATTCCCCGGCCGCCACCGTGCGGCAGGTCTCGCCAAGCGTCAGCGTCAGCGCGCCAGCTTCCACGTGCAGCAGCTCGAAGGTTGTTGCCGGGTGGCCGGGCGAGGTAAAGGCTTCGCCGGGCTGCATCTCCCAGCGCCACAGCTCAATCATATTCGGCCCGGCGGTGCCGGCGAGGAGCCTGGCGCTGCCCCCCAGCGGGCCTTGCCAGAGGGTGGGGATCTGCTCGGCGGGAATAATATGCAACGCGGGTTCGCTTGCCACATTGACAATATCCGCTACCGATACGCCCAGCGCGGCGGCGAGTTTGCAGAGGATCGCAATGCTGGGATTGGCGGCCTCTTTTTCCATCTCGACCAGCATACCTTTGCTGATGCTGGCCCGGCGCGACAGCTCGTCCAGCGACATTTTTTTCGCTTTACGGTAGGCCTTCAGCCGCGTGGCGACGGCGCGACTTACCTGGTCGACATCAGATCCTGAATCGGTCGTTATATTGACTTTTACGTTCATTGGTCACTATGATGAAACAAATTGGTCATTACAGGATTATCGAATGCGTAGCGTAACGCCGTCAATCGAATCTGCGGTCAGCCGCCTGGCGCCGGGCTTTCGGGCATTAAGTATTGTGGTGGAGAGCGCGCCGGTGGCCGATCCCGCCGTCGCGGAGCAGGCGCTGGCCGAGGCCTGCCTGGCGGTGCAGCAGGATGATGTGCCCTGGGCGCAAGCGCACCTGGCGGCATGGGATGAAGCGTTCAGCGCCTTCGGCGCGAAGGCGAAACGTACCCCCTGTTCGGCGCAGGCGCTGCGCAAGCGGGTGCTGAAAGAGGGGAGCCTGCCGGCCATCGATCCGGTGGTGGATATCTACAACGCGATCAGCATTCGCTATGCCGTCCCGGTCGGTGGGGAAAATCTGGCCGCCTACCGTGGCGAACCGCGGCTGGCCATTGCCCGCGGCGATGAGCCATTCGATACGCTAAAATCGGCAGAGCCGGTAGTGGAATATCCGGAGCCGGGCGAAGTCATCTGGCGGGATGATATAGGCGTAACCTGCCGACGCTGGAACTGGCGACAGGGCGTGCGCACCCGGCTGGACAGCGGCGCGCAGACGATGTGGTTTATTCTCGAAAGCCTGCCGGCGATGCCGTTGTCGGCCCTGCATGAGGCGGGAGAGCGGCTGGTAGGTTATCTGCAGCAGCTGATGCCCGGCGCTCGCGCGTCGATAACGCTGCTGCGAGCCGATGACGAGGGCGATCTACGCTGAGCGGCGATGATCAGCGATCTCTCTTCAACTGGACAGGATTTGCGTATAAACTCGCGGGTTTTACTATTCCGGAGGCGGAGAGGCGATGAGCCAGGCAGAGTTAAACGGTGAGTTATTCACATTAGAGCGGTTCCCACCTAACGCTGAAGAAGAAGCGCTTCAGGCATGGGAAGCGGCGGATGAATATCTGCTGCAACAGGTGAATGACGTCGACGGCCTGACGCTCATCTTCAACGACGGCTTCGGCGCGCTCGCCTGCGCGCTGGCGGAGCGCAACCCGGTCAGCATCAACGACTCCTTTATTTCCGAGCTGGCGACCCGCCACAACCTGCGGATGAACGGTATCGATGAAGAGAGCGTGCGCTTTCAGGATAGCCTGAGCCCGCTACCGGCCGCGCCGGCGCTGGTGCTGATTAAGGTGCCAAAACAGCTGGCGCTGCTGGAACAGCAGCTGCGCGCCCTGCGCGAAGTAGTTACGCCGGAAACCCGCATCATCGCCGCGGCGAAAGCCCGTGATGTGCACAACTCGACGCTGGCGCTGTTTGAAAAAATCCTCGGCACCACCACCACCTCGCTGGCGTGGAAAAAAGCGCGTCTGATCCACTGCGTTTTCACCGCTCCTGAGCTTGCCGATGCGCCGCAAACCTACAGCTGGAAGCTGGACGGCACGCCGTGGACCATCCATAACCACGCCAACGTTTTTGCCCGCAGCGGGCTGGATATCGGCGCGCGTTTCTTCCTGCAGCATTTACCGTCTGATCTAGAAGGCGAGATCGCCGATCTCGGCTGCGGCAATGGGGTGATTGGCCTGCAGGCGCTGGCGCAGAACCCGAACGCGCGGGTCATGTTTACCGATGAGTCGCACATGGCGGTGGCTTCCAGCCGGTTGAACGTCGAGCGCAATCTGCCGGACGATATCGCACGCTGTGAATTCATGGTCAACAACTCGCTCTCCGGCATTGAGCCCGACCGCTTTACGGCGATCCTGTGTAATCCGCCGTTCCATCAGCAGCACGCCATTACCGACCATATCGCCTGGCAGATGTTTAACGATGCCCGCCGCAGCCTGAAATACGGCGGCGAGCTGTACGTCGTCGGCAACCGCCACCTCGATTACTTCCGTAAGCTGAAGCGCGCGTTTGGTAATTGCACGACGATTGCGACGAACAATAAGTTTGTCATTTTGAAAGCAACCAAGGTGCGTAAGCAGCGCTGATTCTTGTCGCGGTTTCCCCCGGCTCGCGGCTGTCGCCTTAGCCGGGCTAGCGTGCGGGATTATCGTGGTAGCCCGGGGAAGGCGCATCGCGCCGCCCCCGGGACAGGGCTAAATCGCCAGCGCCAGTTTAGTGCCCTGGGCAATCGCCCGACGCGCATCCAGCTCCGCCGCCACGTCGCAACCGCCGATGAGATGCACCGTTTTCCCCGCCGCGCGCAGCGGATCCGCCAGCTCGCGGCGCGGCTCCTGACCGGCGCAGATCACCACCTGATCGACCGCCAGCAGTTGGCGCTCGCCGCCGATAGTGACATGTAACCCTTCATCATCGATCTTTTCATAGCTGACCGCCGGGATCATTTTCACCCCGCGCGCCAGCAGCGTCGCGCGGTGGATCCAGCCGGTGGTTTTGCCGAGCCCTTCGCCCGGTTTGCTGGCTTTGCGCTGCAGCATCACAATCTGTCGCGGGCTTTTACTCAGTTGCGGGCCTTCAGCACTCAGCCCTCCCGCCGTTTGCAGGCTGGTATCGATACCCCATTCGCGGCAGAACTCGCCGATATCCTGGCTGGTGGCCACGCCCGACTGGCTTAAAAACATCGCGGTGTCGAAGCCGATGCCGCCGCAGCCGATAATCGCCACCTTCGCGCCAACCGGCGCTTTATCGCGCAAGACATCAAGGTAGCTCAGCACTTTTGGATGATCGATCCCGTCGATCGCCGGCAGGCGCGGGGCGATACCGGTGGCGAGGATCGTCTCATCGAACGCCAGCAGATCGTCTGTCGTGACGTGGGTGTTCAGGCGTAGATCGACACCATGGAGATCGAGCATGGTGCGGTAGTAACGCAGCGTCTCGTGAAACTCCTCTTTGCCGGGGATCTGTTTGGCGATATTAAACTGACCGCCGATCTCCGGGAGCGCATCAAACAACGTGACGTGATGACCGCGGGCGGCAGCGTTTACGGCGAAGGCCAGACCGGCAGGCCCGGCGCCGACCACCGCCAGCCGTTTAGGCGCGTTGGCCGGCAGGACCGGCATCAGGGTTTCATGACACGCGCGCGGGTTGACCAGACAGGAGGTGACTTTGCCGACGAAGATCCGATCGAGACACGCCTGATTGCAGCCGATGCAGGTGTTGATCTGATCGGCGCGATCGTCCTGCGCTTTTGATATAAATTCGGCGTCGGCAAGGAACGGGCGGGCCATCGATACCATATCGGCATCGCCGCGGGCGAGAATATCCTCCGCGACCTGCGGATCGTTAATGCGGTTGGTGGTGATCAACGGGATCGACACCGCGCCCTTCAGCTTGCGGGTGACCCAGCTGAAAGCTCCGCGCGGTACCGGCGTGGCGATGGTCGGAATGCGCGCTTCGTGCCAGCCAATCCCGGTGTTGATGATGGTCGCTCCCGCCGCTTCAATCGCTTTGGCCAGTTCAGTGACTTCCGCCAGCGTGCTGCCGTCGTTGACCAGATCGAGCATCGACAGACGGTAAATGATAATGAAATCGTGGCCGGCGCGCTGGCGCACCGCCTTAACCACCTCTACGGCGAAACGCATGCGCCTGGCATAATCGCCGCCCCATTGGTCGTCGCGCTGGTTGGTGCGCGCGGCGAGAAATTCGTTAATCAGATAGCCCTCAGAGCCCATCACCTCGACGCCGTCATAGCCCGCTTCGCGCGCCAGCTGGGCGCAGTGGGCAAAATCATCGATCAGCGTCAGGATCTCATCGTGGCTCAGTTCATGGGGGGTAAAACGGTTGATCGGCGCCTGTAGCGCCGAGGGGGCCACCAGCGCGGGCTGGTAGCTGTAACGGCCGGTGTGCAGGATCTGCAGAGCGATTTTGCCGCCTTCCTGATGTACCGCGTCGGTAATATGGCGATGGTGCGCCAGATGGCTGGCATCGTTGAGTACCGCGCCGCCGGCCATGGTGACGCCAGAGGGCGCCGGAGCGATGCCGCCGGTGACGATCAGCGCCACGCCGTGACGGGCGCGCTCGGCGTAAAAGGCCGCCAGCCGCTGCGCGCCGTCCGGCAGCTCTTCCAGCCCGGTGTGCATTGAGCCCATCAACACGCGGTTTTTGAGCGTTGTGAAGCCCAGCTTAAGCGGGGCGAAAAGCGACGGATAGCGGCTCATAGTGGCTTCCAATGTAAAATTATTGTTATGTGGTCGGATGAGTTACTAATTTAGCCGTCGCGGAGAAAAAGGGAAAAGGGGAGTGCGGTGATTGTGATGGGATTCAAAGAACGGCGAAGCGTTGCCCCACACCCCGGCCCTCTCCCAAAGGGAGAGGGGGGAAAGGCGGATCGGTACCGGTGGTTAGGGTGACGGGGAGGACGCTACGCGCTGGCGGCGCTCCAGGCCCGGCGCCTGCCACATCGACGTTGTCAGTCCGCTATCGACAAGGCCAAGCTGATCGGCGTACACCGTCTGCCACTTGCTCATCATCTCCTGATACAGCTCGCGATGCTGCGGATTTGGGGTGAACTCGCGGTGCCAGCTCACTAACCGCTCTCCGGTGCTGGCCATATCGTCATACAGCCCGGCGCCGGTTCCGGCGGCGATGGCGCAGCCCAGCGCGGTGGCTTCGCGGACCACCGGCACCCGCACCGGCAGGCCGGTGACGTCGCTGAGGATCTGGCTCCACAGCGCGCCTTTAGAGCCGCCGCCGGCAAACACCAGGCTGTCGAATGTCACTCCGGAGAACTGCGAGATCTGCGCGAGGTTGCAGGCGGAGACAATCGCCGCGTTCTCTTCCAGCGCGCGGAACAGGGTCGCTTTATTGCACTTCTCCGGATCGATGGAGAGGTTAATAAACGACGGCGCGGCGTGGTACCACTGCTTAAAGTGCATAGCGTCGGAAAAAATAGGCATCACGCCGTGGGAACCGGCGGGGACGCGGCTGGCCATCTCCTCCAGCAGCGAATAGGCATCGACGCCGAGCCGCTCGGCAATTAGTTTTTCTTCAGCGCAGAAGGCGTCGCGAAACCAGCGCATGGTCAGGCCGGTAAAGAAGCTGATCGATTCCGCCTGCGCCATGCCGGGAATGACATGAGGATTAACACGAATATTCATCTGCGGATCGGTGCGCACCTGCGGCAGGTTGACCACCTGCTGCCAGAAAGTGCCGCCGAGTACCGCGGTTTGCCCGGCGCGCACCACCCCAAGGCCCAGGCAGCCGAGCTGGACGTCGCCGCCGCCCATCACCACCGGCGTCCCGGCGCGCAGGCCGCTCTGCTGCGCCGCCGCTTCGGTGACGGCGCCCAGCAGGGTACCGGTCTCTTTGACCGGCGACAGCATATCGGCGCGCAGCCCGGCCATATCCAGCAGCGCCGGACGCCAGTCGCGGCTGAACAGATCGAGCATGCCGGTGGTGCCGGCGTTTGACGGGTCGACCGCCAGCTCGCCGGAAAGCTTCGCCGCCAGCCAGTCGCTGATCATGGTGATGGTTGCCGCTTTGCGGTAGATATCGGGGCGGTGGTGCGCCAGCCACAGCAGGCGCGGCATGGCGCTGAGCGCCAGGGTTTGTCCCGAGACCTCGTATACCTCGGATTCGAAGCGATAGTCGTGGATCTCCTTAAGCTCCGCCACTTCGCGGCTGGCGCGGGCATCGACGTTGGCGCAGGCCCAGATGGCCTCGCCGTTGCGGTCATAGAGAACGATGCCTTCGCGCATCGAACAGCAGGCGACGGACTGAATATCGGCGGCAGAGAGCCGGGCGGCGTCGAGCGCCTGGCGAATGCACTGGCAGGCCAGCTGCCAGTTGGTGGTAAGGTCGAACTCCATCGAGCCGGGGACGTTATCAACGCTCAGGTGTTTCCATTCGGCCTGGCCTACCGCCAGCTGGCGGCCATTAAGATCGAAAATAACCGCCCGAATGCTGCCGGTCCCGGCATCTAACGCTAACAGGTAACTCATGACATGCGCCTCGCTGTTGTCGCGCGGCGCCAGGCCGTCAGGAGGCCAGGGTAAGCACCGCGCGTGCTGTTGTCTCTTCCGTTACCAGGCCATTAATGCGCTTGCCAATCAGAGCGGCATAAATCGCCTGCGCTTTTTCTTCTCCCCCGGCGACGCCAACGATGGTCGGCAGCTGCGCTAGCTCATCAAGGGTCACGCCGAGCAGTTCCCGATGGATCTCCAGTCCTTCTACCGGCCTGCCGTCGGCCTGCAGGAAATAACCTAAAATGTCGCCGACCGCGCCTTTGCGGGCGTACATCAGCTGTTCGCCCTCGCTGATATAGCCGGAGCGTAAAATGGTGGCGTCGCGCCGCTGATCGATGGCGCCGATGCCAACCACCGCCGCGTCCGCCGCCGTCGCCGCGAGGATCACGTCGCGCACGCTCGACTCACGGCGCAGGATCTCGGCGACCTCCGCCGAAGAAACCCGCAGCGGCGCCGGGATAATGCTGACGCTGCAGGCGGCATCCAGCTGGCCGATACCGGTCATATACGGGCCGACGCCGCCGGAGAGGGTCACCAGCCGCACCTGCTGCGAGCCGATAAAGCCGCTGAGATGCTGCAGGCAGCTCATGGTGGCTTCGCCGAAGCCGACCGCCAGCAGCTGTCCCGGCTGCAGAATGCCCATCAGCGACTGCGCCGCGCCGATACCCAGCCGGGTATTCATCGGCGGGGTGTTGAGCGCCGGCAGTACGCGGGCAATCTTGAGGCCAAAGCGCTGCTGGAGTTCACTTTCCAGCGCCAGACAGCCCTCATAGCGCGAGTTGATCTGCACGCGGATCACCCCGGACTGACGGCCTTTCTCCAGCAGGCGGGAAATCTTCAGCCGCGGCAGCCCCAAACGCTCGCCGATGTCATTTTGCGTCAGGCCGTCGTGGTAGTAGCACCACGCCACCCGCGCCACCAGCTCTTCCTCGGCTAACGCCAGCCCGGCGTAGCGGTTCTCTTCCGTAATGCGTTTTTCGCTCATAAATTGAACTCTTATAAAAATTTAGATCATATGTTCGCTATTGCGCGGCCGGAAAGTGTGAGCCGACTGGCAAAACGGATCTTTCATCGCTGGCCCATTTTTTCCTGAGGATCTAAAGCGCCAAACTGTGATCTTCGCACGGTTGTAAATATAGTTCACCGTCTACGCTTTTGAACATTATTAAATTTAAAAATCATTTGTTCAAACGAGGCGCGACGATGAAGCCACTGCTTGAAGCTCGCCAGATCCGCAAACAGTTCTCCGGCGTTGCCGTGCTGAAGGGCATCGACTTTACGCTATGCGCGGGCCAGGTGCATGCCCTGATGGGAGGCAATGGCGCGGGTAAATCGACGCTGATGAAGATCATCGCCGGCGTCGAAACCCCGGATAGCGGTGAACTGACGATCGGCGACCGCGCGGTTGCGCTCCTCAGCCCGGCGCTGGCCCACCAGCTGGGCATCTATCTGGTGCCGCAGGAGCCGATGCTGTTTCCCAACCTCAGCGTGCGCGAGAACATTCTCTTTCGTTTGCCGAAGCGGGCGGATACCACCGCGCGACTGCAGGAAAAACTGCAGCAGCTGAACTGCCAGATCAACCTCGATGCCAGCGCCAGCACGCTCGAGGTAGCCGATCAACAGATGGTCGAGATCCTGCGCGGCCTGATGCGCGAAGCGCGGATCCTGATCCTTGATGAACCCACCGCCTCTTTAACCCCGGGGGTAACGGAGAGGTTGTTTAGCCAGATCCGCGCGTTACAGGCGCTGGACGTGGGGATCGTGTTTATCTCGCACAAACTGCCCGAAATCCGCCAGCTTGCCAGCCATATTTCGGTGATGCGCGACGGGGCGGTAGTGCTGAGCGGCGAGACCGCAACTTACCGCGATGAGCAACTGATTAGCGCTATGACGCCGGCCAGCCGCGACCATACGCTGAGCGACACGCAAAAGCTGTGGCTGGCGCTGCCGGGCAACCGCCGCACCCAGGCGCAGGATTTTCCCGTGCTGCGGGTGGAGGATCTTACCGGAGAAGGCTTTATCGATCTCAATCTGGAGATCCGCGCCGGGGAGATCGTCGGCCTCGCCGGGCTGGTGGGATCCGGGCGCACCGAATTTGCTGAAACCTTATACGGCCTGCGTCCACCACGCGCCGGGCGGATCTGGCTGGAGAATCGCGAGATTAGTAATGACAGCACCCGAGCCCGGCTGGCCAGCGGGCTGGTCTATCTGCCGGAAGACCGCCAGGTCTCGGGGCTGTTTCTTGATGCGCCGGTGCGCTGGAACACGGTGATGTTCAATCAGCCGTCGTGGTGGCAGCAGGGGAAACGGGAGGCGGCGGTGGTTGAGCGCTATCACCGGGCGCTGGGGATCAAGCTGGCCGATGGCGATCAGCCGGTGCGCACTCTCTCTGGCGGTAACCAGCAGAAGGTGCTGCTGGCGCGCTGTCTGGAGGCCAACCCGCTGCTGCTAATTGTCGATGAGCCGACGCGCGGCGTGGATGTCTCCGCCCGCGCCGATATCTATCAGCTGCTGAAAAGCGTCGCCGCGCAAAATGTGGCAGTGCTGATGATCTCCTCCGATCTGGATGAGTTCATCGGCCTGGCCGACCGGGTGCTGGTGATGCATCAGGGCCGCTACAGCGGCGAGCTGGCGCGGCAGGCGGTCACCGTCGATCGCATGATGACCCTGGCCTTTGGAGGGCAGGCATGAAAACGTTACTCAAGAATCGCGAACTGAGCGCCTTCTTTGCCATCGTGGCGCTCTTTGTTGTGCTGGTGGCGCTCAATCCGGCCTATTTCAGCCTGCAGACCCTGGCGATGATTTTCGCCAGCTCGCAAATCCTCTGCCTGCTGGCATTGGGCGCGACCCTGGTGATGCTGACCCGCAATATTGACGTGTCGGTAGGCTCCACCGTTGGGCTATGCGCCATCGCCGTCGGCGTGGCGCTGAACAACGGCTACGGGTTGGCGACGGCCATCGCCTTCGCGCTGGCTATTGGCGCGCTGGCCGGGGCGTTTAACGGCCTGCTGGTGGTGGGGCTGCGCATTCCGGCGATCGTCGCGACGCTCGGCACGCTGGGGTTGTATCGCGGGGTGATGTTGCTGTGGACCGGCGGGAAATGGATCGAAGGCTTGCCCGACAGCCTGAAATCGCTCTCGGAGCCTGCGTTTATCGGCGTGTCGCCGCTGGGCTGGCTGGTGCTGGCGCTGCTGCTGGCGGGCGGCTGGCTGCTGTCGCGCACCGCCTTTGGTCGTGATTTTTACGCCGTTGGCGATAACCTCGCCGCCGCGCGCCAGCTGGGCGTGGCGGTCAACCGCACGCGGATGCTGGCCTTTACCCTCAACGGTATGCTGGCGGCCTGCGCCGGGATCGTCTTCGCCGCGCAGATTGGCTTTGTGCCTAATCAGACCGGCAGCGGCCTGGAGATGAAAGCCATCGCCGCCTGCGTACTGGGCGGGATCTCGCTGCTTGGCGGTACCGGTACGCAGCTCGGCGCGTTTCTCGGCGCCTTTTTCCTTACCCAAATCGACACCGTACTGGTGCTGTTCCGCCTTCCCGCCTGGTGGAATGACTTTATCGCCGGTCTGGTGCTGCTCGGCGTGCTGGTGCTCGATGGCCGCCTGCGCCAGGCGCTGGCCCGCCATCAGCGGGCGCTACAGTACAGCCGTTTCCAGCCCGGTAACAAAGGGGGGAAACAGGTTGCCCGCTTTCCCGAACGCAAAAGCAAAGAGGTGGCTTAAATGAAGCTGAAGCTTAACTGGGAAAGCGCGCTGCTGGCGTTGCTGATCGTGGAGATCCTGCTGTTCGGCGCGCTGAATACGCGCATGCTGGATCTCAATATGCTGCTCTTTAGCACCAGCGACTTTATCTGCATCGGCATCGTCGCGCTGCCGCTGACGCTGGTGATCATCAGCGGCGGGATCGATATTTCGCTGGGCTCGACCATCGGCCTGTGCGCCATCGCCCTCGGGGTGATGACCCAGGCGGGCTGGCCGCTGTGGCTCGCGGTATCGCTGACGTTGCTCTTGGGACTGCTGTGCGGGTTATTCAACGCCGCGCTGATCCACTACACCGGCATCAGCCCGCTGGTGATCACGCTTGGTACGCTGTATCTGTACGGCGGCGGCGCGCTGCTGCTTTCCGGGATGGCCGGCGCGACCGGTTACGAGGGGATTGGCGGTTTTCCCGATAGCTTCACCGCCTTCGCCAATTTAACCCTCGCCGGACTGCCGCTGCCGCTGGTGCTGTTCGCGATTATCACCTTTTTCTTCTGGCTGCTGACCCATCGCGGGCGCTTTGGCCGCCACCTCTTTTTACTCGGGCAAAACCCGCGCGCCGCGCGCTATGCCGCGCTGTCGGTGAACGGCATCCCGTACGTGCTGTATGGCCTGGTGGGCGTCGCCTCGGCGGTCGCGGCGCTGGTGATGGTCTCCTATTTCGGCTCGGCACGTTCGGATTTAGGCCGCGACCTGCTGATGCCGGCGCTGACCGCGGCGGTGCTCGGCGGGGCCAATATTTACGGCGGCTCGGGATCGATACTGGGTACCGCGCTGGCGGCATTGCTGGTGGGGTATCTGCAACAGGGTTTACAGATGGTCGGCATCCCCAACCAGGTGTCGAGCGCGCTGTCAGGGGCGCTGTTGGTTGTGGTGGTGATGGGGCGTTCGCTGAGCCTGCACCGTGAATGGGTGCGCGCGACCTGGCGGCGTCTTTTCTCGCATAAAACAATCGGAGCATAAAATGAAATTAAAACTGATCGTGCTGGCGCTGGCGATGAGCGTAGTCATCGCGCAGGCGGCGGACCGCATCGCCTTTATTCCTAAGCTGGTCGGCGTCGGCTTCTTTACCAGCGGCGGCAACGGCGCGAAAGAGGCGGGGAAAGCGCTGGGCGTGGATGTCACCTATGACGGCCCAACCGAGCCCAGCGTCTCCGGCCAGGTGCAGCTTATCAACAACTTCGTCAACCAGGGCTACAACGCGATTATCGTTTCCGCTGTCTCGCCGGACGGCCTGTGTCCGGCGTTGAAGCGGGCGATGCAGCGCGGGGTGAAAGTCCTGACCTGGGATTCCGATACCAGGCCGGAGTGCCGCAGCATCTATATCAATCAGGGCACGCCGCAGCAGCTTGGCGGCCTGCTGGTCGAGATGGCGGAAAAGCAGGTGACGAAGCCTACTGCCAAGGTAGCGTTTTTCTACTCCAGCCCGACGGTGACCGACCAGAACCAATGGGTGAAGGAAGCCAAAGCCAAAATCGAAAAAGAGCATCCGCAGTGGCAAATCGTCACCACTCAGTTCGGCTATAACGATGCCACCAAATCGCTACAAACCGCCGAGGGGATCTTAAAAGCCTATCCGGATCTCGACGCCATTATCGCGCCGGATGCCAATGCGCTGCCGGCGGCGGCGCAGGCGGCGGAGAACCTCAAGCGTCAGGGCGTGGCGATTGTCGGCTTTAGTACGCCGAACGTGATGCGTCCGTACGTTGAGCGCGGCACGGTGAAAGCCTTTGGCCTGTGGGATGTGGTTCAGCAGGGCAAAATTGCGGTTAACGTCGCCGATCGATTGCTGAAAAAGGGCGATCTTAACGTGGGCGACAGCGTTGAGGTGAAAGATATCGGCTCGCTGAAGGTCGAACCGAACAGCGTGCAGGGCTACCAGTATGAGGCGAAGGGCAACGGTATCGTGCTGCTGCCGGAGCGCGTGGTGTTCAGCAAAGAGAACATCAACAACTACGACTTCTGACGGAGGATGAGATGGCAGATTTAGACGATATCAAAGAGGGGAAGGACTTCGGTATTGACCGCCCGCAGCAGAATACGCTGTATACCCTGAAAGGCTGCGGCTCGCTGGACTGGGGCATGCAGTCGCGGCTGGCGCGCATTTTTAATCCGCACAGCAACCGCACGGTGATGCTGGCCTTCGATCACGGTTACTTCCAGGGGCCAACCACCGGGCTGGAGCGTATCGACCTGTCGATTGCGCCGCTGTTTGCCGACACCGACGTGCTGATGTGTACCCGCGGCGTACTGCGCAGCCAGGTACCGGCGGCCACCAATAAGCCGGTGGTGCTCCGCGCCTCCGGCGGCAATTCGATTTTGAGCGAACTCTCTAACGAATGCGTGGCGGTGGCGATGGAAGACGCGCTGCGGCTCAACGTATGCGCGGTGGCGGCGCAGGTCTATATCGGCAGCGAATACGAACATCAGTCGATCAATAACATCATCAAACTGGTGGACGCCGGCAATCGCTACGGTATGCCGGTCCTGGCGGTTACCGGCGTCGGCAAAGAGATGACCCGCGATGCGCGCTACTTCTCGCTGGCCAGCCGGATTGCCGCCGAAATGGGGGCGCAGTTTGTGAAGACCTATTTCGTTGAGGAAGGCTTTGAAAAAGTGACCGCCAGCTGTCCGGTGCCGATCGTTATCGCCGGCGGTAAAAAACTGCCGGAGCATGAGGCGCTGGAGATGTGCTGGCGGGCGATCGACCAGGGGGCTTCCGGGGTGGATGTGGGGCGCAATATCTTCCAGTCCAGCGCCCCGCGCGCGATGCTGAAGGCGGTGAAAAAGGTGGTGCATGAGAATCTGAACGCGCGCGAAGCGTATCAGTTCTGGCAGGAAGAAAAACAGGGAGAGCTGAAATGAACGTCACGCTGGTGGAGATCAATATTAAACCCGAGCGGGTGGATGAGTTTCTCGAGGTGTTTCGCGCCAACCACGAGGGCGCGCTGCGGGAGCCAGGCAACCTGCGCTTTGATGTCCTGCAGGATCCCGAGGTGAAAACCCGCTTTTTTATCTACGAAGCCTATAAAGACGATGAGGCGGTGCTGGCGCATAAGAAGACGCCGCACTATTTAGCCTGCGTCGAAAAGCTGGAGGAGATGATGTCGCAGCCGCGGCAGAAGCGCAGCTTTATCGGCCTGTTACCGCAGGTGTGAGGGTTATCCTTCCCCCTCTCAGAGGGAGAGGGTGAAGGACACTTTATTACGCTTCTTCGACCGAAACGCGCAGGGCCGCCAGCGCCTTGCGCGCCGCCTTCAGCACCTGTTCGCACTGCTCAAGGGTGAGGGTCAGCGGCGGTTCAATGCGGATCGTCTTGGCGTTGTTTAACGTCCCGGCGACCAGCACCCGCTGTCTGAACATCTCGCTGGCAAAGTCGTAGCCAATCTCGTTATCAACAAACTCGATAGCCATCAGCATGCCTTTCCCGCGCACTTCATTCACCAGGTCCGGATACTCCTGCGCCAGCAGGCGGAAACCGTCCAGCAGCATATCGCCTTTCTGCGCCGCCTGCGCCGGCAGGTTTTGCGTCAGCAGCACGTTGATCGTCGCCAGCGCCGCCGCACAGGCCAACGGGTTGCCGCCGAAGGTGGTGGTGTGCAGGAACGGGTTATCGAAGAGCACCGAGAAGACCTCTTCCGTCGCCACCGTCGCGCCGATCGGCATCACACCGCCGCCGAGCGCTTTCGCCAGACACAGAATGTCCGGCTGGACGTTCTCATGCTCACAGGCGAACATCTTGCCGGTGCGGCCCATGCCGGTCTGCACTTCGTCGAGGATCAGCAATGCGCCAAACTCGTCGCACAGTTGACGCACCGCCGGCAAATACCCCGTTGGCGGGAGGATCACGCCCCCTTCGCCCTGAATCGGCTCGAGGATCACCGCCGCGACGTCGTCGCCGGTTTTCTTGCACTCGCTCAGCATGGTGCGCATGGCGTTGATATCGCCGAACGGCACGTGGCGGAAGCCCGGCAGCAGCGGCATAAACGGCTTGCGGAAGGTCGACTTGGCGGTGGCCGACAGCGCGCCCAGCGATTTACCGTGGAAGGCGCCGCTGGTGGCGATGAAAGTAAATTTACCGCGCGGCGACTGATAGGCTTTCGCCAGCTTGATGGCCGCCTCTACCGATTCGGTACCGCTGTTGCAGAAGAAACTGTACTTTAGTTTCCCGGGCGTTAAGGCTGCCAGGGTTTTCGCCAGCATCGCGCGTAGCGGGTCCAGCAGCTCCTGACTGTGAAGCGGTTGTTTCGCGAGTTGATTCTCGACGGCGGATACCACAACTGGATTACGGTGCCCTACATTGAAGATGCCAAACCCACCAAGGCAGTCGATAAACTCCTGTCCCTGGGTGTCGACAAGCGTATTTAACCCTCCCGCTTGCCACTCTACGGCTCCGTAATCCCCGCCGGCTGTGACCGATTTTCGATACTCTAAAAACCCCGGATTCACATGCTCTTTAAAGTATTCCCTGACCTCCTGGTTAAGTGCTTTCATTTCCTCATGATCAAGCGTGCGCTTTTCAATGAGATTCAGTGCGTGTGCGCTGCAGGCCAGAGCCGATGCGCTGGAAGGTAACCTGTTCAAAATGTGCTCCTGGGGCGGACGTATCACACGATACTGGATTAAGTATTGCAGGGATTACGCCAGTTCGGCAGAAGCGGTGAAAATCGGGATAAATGCAAAGCAAAAGACGAATTGTGTAAAATTTAATCTCATTGCGCCACTATTGGCACGTTTTATTCCTGAGCTAACGAGATTTTCTGCCTGGCGGCAATAGACGGGGCGATCCGCCGTGGTGCGGGCTGCCCCAGAGCGGGGCAGCCGGTGGTGAAAAAAGAGGCTTAGTCGAGCTGAGAGATCTCCATCGCCGCCCGGTCAATAATGCCGATGATCTGCTTGAGCTGGGCGGCACTGCTGGCCTGCTGGTTCACTTTCAGGTCGAGGACCGCTTTGAAGTTTTCCAGCGCGCGCTTCATCTGCGGATCGCGGCGCAGCTCGCAGCCGACCATCCGCGCCTGCAGGCGCTCCTGGATATGGGCCAGGTGCTCCTGGTTTTCGGCGTGCAGCTGTTTTCCTTCCTCGCTGATAAGGATTTTCTTGCGTCCGTTGTCGTATTCCACGCTGATAAGGCCCTGGTCCTGGAGCAGATCCAGCGTCGGATAGATCACCCCCGGGCTGGGGCTGTAGTTCCCCTGGGTAAGCGTTTCGATCTCTTTGATCAGCTCATAGCCATGGCTGGCGCTGCGGCTGAGGATATCCAGAATGATCAGCCGCAGTTCGCCGTGGCCAAAGAAACGCTGGCGACGTCCGCCGCCGCGGCGGCCATGGTCGCCGTGTTCGCTGGGATCACCGTGGCGCCCGCGTGGCCCACGCCCTTCTTCATGATGATGTCGCATGGTTACCTCCTGCTGTTTTTGATATATCTAATTTATATCTAAAAAATGAATGTTCGCAATGCTGGTTGCTATTTATTTTTTAAGATATTGATATATATGTGATTGTTTTCTGGATGTGGATTTTGATGCGGTTTGTTTTGACTATATCAAAAAAAGACTTGCATTCTTTTTAGTTGGCAATCATTATCATTTGCATCAATTTTAGATATATCTATTTACCGTTCACGAAGGCAATCGATGATGACAAAAACCAAAGCAGACAAGTACCCGCAGCGTGTCCGCAATGAGCTGCGTTTCCGTGAGCTGACGGTGCTGCGCGTGGAGCGCGCAGGCGCGGCGTTCCAGCGTATCGTGCTGGGAGGCGAGGCGCTGGAAGGCTTCGCCTCTCACGGCTTTGACGACCATACCAAGCTTTTTTTCCCCGAGCCGGGCGCGGCATTTACCCCGCCGCAGGTGACCGAGGAGGGGATTGACTGGGGGGAAGGCGTGCGGCCTGCCACCCGCGACTATACGCCGCTGTACGATGCCGAACGTCACGAGCTGGCTTACGATTTCTATATCCACGATGGCGGTATCGCCAGCCGTTGGGCGCTGGAAGCAAAAGTGGGCGATAAGCTGGTGATCGGCGGCCCGCGTGGCTCGCTGGTGGTGCCGGAAGATTATGCCTGGCAGCTGTATGTTTGCGATGAGTCCGGCATGCCGGCGCTGCGCCGTCGTCTGCTGGGATTACGCCAGCTGCCGGCGAGGCCGCAGGTGGCGGCCATCGTTACTATCGCCGATGCGTCGTATAAAGATTATCTGGCGGATCTCGACGGCTTTAACATCGAGTGGGTGGTGGGCCACAATCCGGCCTTCGTCGCCGAGCGTCTGGCGCAGGTGAAGGTACCGGCGGAGGATTATTTTATCTGGCTGACCGGCGAAGGCGCGGTGGTGAAATCGCTGCTGGCGCGCTTTGAAGACGAGAGCATCGATCAGCAGCTGGTGCGTTCCCAGGCGTACTGGCACAGCAAGTAAAAAGCCATCGTGGTAAAACCCGGATAGCGGCGCGTCGCGCCTTATCCGGGCTACCGGCGGTGCCGTTTTTTGTCGGGTGGCGGCTTACGCCTTACCCGACCTGCTATTCGGCGGTGTTACGTCGCCCCGGTAAGCGTAGCGCCACCGGGGAAGGCTTAGCGTTCCGCCAGCGCCTTAAACACCATCGCCACCGCGTGGGCGCCGGGGTCCATGTTGCCGAGCAGGCTATCGCTGTTGAGATAGGACGCGCGTCCGGCGCCGGCTTTGCTTGACTGGCAGGTGCGATCCGCCCCGGCCTGCGCCGCGGCGAAAGCGGCCTGCAGATTCTCCGGTTCGGCCAGCAGCGCCGCCAGGGCCGGCTGCAGAGCGTCGATCATCGTCCTGTCTCCCTCATCGGCGCCGCCGTAAAACTTCATCTGTTCCAGACCGGCGTTCAGCGCCTCGGCCACGCTGGCGCCTTGCCCCAGCTTCTGCCCGGCAGCGGTGAAGAAGATAGACATCAATACCCCGCTGGAGCCGCCCATCACCACCGTCAGGCGTTCGCCGATCAGCGCGAAGAGCGTTGGCAGATCGTTCAGCGGCAGCTGCTGACGCTCGAGCCGCTCGGCAATCTCGCGCGCCCCGGCGGCGAAGGTGGAGCCGGTATCGCCGTCGCCTACTTTGGCATCCAGCGCGTTGAGATGTTCTTCAAGATCGATGAGGGCGCCGGTCACCTGCGCCACGTAATCGCCCACCTGTGGGTTGGCCGAGGGCGTAAAATCCACCCGGGCGCTGTCGAGGGTGGACGGCACGACGTTGATAGTCCGCGGCTGCACCGGCTTCTGCCAGCTGGCGGTTTCCACATCCGAAAGCAGCGCTTTCTCAATACTCTCCTCCAGCACGATGGCGGTCAGCGAGAAGCCTTTCATATCCAGCGCCGTCACCAGCGAGGCCGGGCCTATTAACCAGTCAATGCGCGCCTGCAGCGGGGTGTTGGCCAGCTCGCGGGTCAGAATCGCCATCTCAGCCACCGACACGCCGCCGAGGTTATTGAGCATCACCGCCAGGCGGCCGGTTTCCGGTAGGGCGGCGGTCAGTTTTTCCACCATCAGGTTAACGATTTCCGCACTGTTTTGCGTGGCGATCGTCGAGGCGCCCGGCTCTCCGTGGATGCCCATTCCCAGCTCGGCGTGACCGGCCTGATGGCGCGGCGCGCTGTCGGCTTCCTGCGGCAGGTGGCAGCTGGCCAGCGCCACCCCGATGCTGGCGGTATGGCTGGCGGCGTATTGCGCTTCACGCAGGACGGTGGCGAGGTTGAAGCCGCGCTCGGCGAAATAGCCAGCCACTTTATGCACCAGAATGGTCCCGGCGATGCCGCGCGGCTGTTTGTTATCCGGCAGCGAAATATCGTCGCCGACGATCAGCATCTCCACGTTGTAGCCGAGTCGGCGCGCTTTCTCCGCCGCCAGACCGAAGTTAAGCCGATCGCCGGTGTAGTTTTTGACGATCAGCAGGCAGCCCGCCTCGCCGGTCACTGCCTGAATGGTGGTGAGCACCGCGTCGACGCTCGGCGAGGCGAACAGATCGCCGCAGACCGCGGCGGTCAGCATGCCTTTACCAATAAAGCCGACGTGCGCCGGTTCATGGCCGGCGCCGCCGCCGGAGATCACCGCCACGTTGTTTTTATTCAGATCGCGACGGACCACCACCCGGATCGCCGGGTCGCTCTCCAGACGGGCGAGGTTATTCCACGGGCTGGCGATAATGGTACCCTCAATCACATCGTTGACGAGGCTGGCGCGCTGGTTAAAAAAGAATTGAGACATAGTGGTTCCTGAAGAGTAAGCGAAAACTCACCCTCCGGAGGCAGGCCCCCGGAGCGGTAACGGTCAACGTGAATTTTAGTCACGGATAAGGCGCTGGTGGCGCATATCGAGCACGATAGTCTCGCCGGGCTGCACGCTGTTCAGCGCCTCGCCCTGCTGGCTCAGCCAGGCGATCCCCGCCGCGCGGGCGATAATCGCGCCGTGAGCCTGTTCGCTGCCATCGCGCAGGCACAGGCCTTTAACGAAGCTGGCATCCAGCTGTAAGACGGTTGAGGGATAAATGTTGTCGGCAATAATAATTGTTGGCTCGCCGGGCGTCGGCACTCTCTCCTGAACGCCCTGCAGATGGCGCAGGGTGCGCTGCAAAATATCTTCGATATCGATATAGCGCGCCTGCAGGTAGGGGTCATCCAGCTGGCGATACTGCTGGCTGAGCTCCATCAACACCTGATGCCATGCCCATTCCGCCGTGCATTGTTCGGTGAGCAGACGATCGTTGGCGGCATCAAACAGATCGTCATCGTCGAGCAGGGTGTGGTGCCCGGCGAAGATCGCCGCGATATCGGCGTTAAATTTATTTTCCGCCAGCTCGGTCAGGGCGATAAGATCCGCCAGCGTCTGGTCAATGGCCTGGCGCAGGCGCTGCTGCTCGCGGGCGGCATCGGCGGCAGCCGGGCGGAGCGGCTGGATCAGGGCCAGCGGATAGCGCAGGGCAGCGCCTTCGACGCGCTCGGGCGTTGCCGGAGCCGCTGCCGGTTGCGCCGCAGGCGATTCACCGAAGTTATCGGCGGCCAGCGCCTGAAACGCCTCCAGCGCCGCGTCGGCATCCGGACCGCGGGCCAGCAGGCGCAGCTTATCGTTGCGGCGGACCTGCAATAGCGCGATTTGGTTGAGGCTGTCCGGTTTGACGCACTTCCCGTTTTTCTCCAGCAGCAGATCGGCGTTAAAGCCCGCCAGCGCGGCGACCAGCTTCGACGCCGGACGCACGTGCAGGCCGTTATGATTGTTAATAATGACTGACACCGATTTTGTGTCGCCGTCGTCGGCAAGCATCGGCGCCGGCGCGGCGTCAGAAGTTGGCGAAGGTAAACCCAGCTGAACCCGCTTGGCCTCCAGGGCGCTCATGGCGTCGGCGATCACCTTGTCGATCCCGGCGCCGGAGGCAGCGCTGACGGTGGCCGCCAGCGTCCCTTCCACCAGCGGCGCGGCGCACAGTCGCACCTTCGCGGCAATCGCCGGATCGAGCAGATCGAGGGCGGTTTCGGCGCTGAGCAACGCGCTGCCGATATCCATCATCACCAGCACGTGATCGGTATCGGCCACGGATTCGATCGCCTCCATGACTTTAAGCGGATCGGTGCCGATCGGGCTGTCGGGATCGTCGATCCCGGCGGCGATCGCCAGTTTGCAGCCATCGTTGATTAACATCTGCCGGGCCAGTTCTCCGACACCTTCGCCCAGCCGGGCGCTATGAGAAACAATAACCAGGTTTACCATCGCAATTTCCTTACTCTTTGGCGGCGGCGGCCAGCATCTGAACCATAAACAGCACCGAGGTCGCGCCGGGATCCTGATGTCCGATGCTGCGCTCGCCGAGATAGCTGGCGCGGCCTTTACGCGCCTGCATAGTGATGGTGGCGTGGGCCGCACGCTCGGCCACTTCGCAGGCGGTATCCAGCGCGGCGGCGATCGACAGGTGCTGCTCGCTGGACTGGCGCAGGGAGTCCACCACCGGCAGCCAGACGTCGCACATGGTTTTATCCCCTGGCTCCGCTTTGCCGCGGTTGACGACACCGTCCGCACCTTCGCGGATCATCAGGTACAGCTCGTCGAGCGTCAGGCTCTGGTGGGCCTGGGTCACCTGCGCGGCGCGAATGAAGAAGGTGCCGAACAGCGGGCCGCTGGCGCCGCCGACGTTGGAGAGCAGCGTCATGCCGGTGTTTTTGAGGATAAAGCCAATATCTTTATCGGCAATCGACGGCAGCTTTTCGACCACTTTACTGAAACCGCGGTGCATATTGAGACCGTGGTCGGCGTCGCCAATCTCTTTATCGAGGCCGGTGAGAAAATCGCTCTCTTTGGTGAAAATATCGCCGCAGCGGTACAGCCAGTCGACGATTTGCGTTCTGTTCAGTGACATGTCGTGCTCCTTAGTTTCCCCAGTTCAGCGCCGGGGTGTGAACCGGGGCGTCCCATAGCGTCAGCGTCTCGTCATCCACTTTCAGCAGAGTGATGGAGAAGCCCGCCATATCCAGCGAAGTACAGTAGCTGCCGATGAGGTTGCGTTCGATGATGATGCCGGACGCTTCGCAGCGCTGGGCGAGGCGGTTATACACGCCATACAGTTCGGAAAGCGGAGTGGCGCCGAGGTTATTAACCAGCGCGATAACCCGGTCGCCGTTTTGCAGCGCGGTTTTGCTCTGCTGCACTTCCTGCCACGTGCCCTTGACGGTATCCCACTGGCGCAGCGTGCGGCTGTAAGCGCCGTTTTCCAGCAGGGTATCGAACATCTCATCGACGGTTTGGTCCAGCGAGCTGAAGCGGCGGCGGTCGATGCCCGGCTCGCCGTGAATGCCGACGCCGAACTCCATCTCGTCATCTTTCAGCGTAAAGGATGGCTGCCCGGCAGCCGGTACGGTGCAGGCGCCGAGGGCGATACCAATCGAGTGGCCGAGATTGTTCAGGCGGCGGCCCAGTTCAGCGCAGGCTTCCAGCGAGTCGCCGCGCTCGGCGGCGGCGCCGACCAGTTTTTCGATCAGTACGGTGTTGGCAACGCCGCGACGACCGGCGGTATAGAGGCTGTCTTTCACCGCCACGTCGTCGTCGACCACCACGGTGGTGACTTTAATGCCGCTCTCATGCAGCAGCTCGGTGGCGGTCTCAAAATTCAGGATGTCGCCGGTATAGTTTTTGATAATTAGCAAGACGCCTTCGCCGCCGTCAATTTGCATCGCGCATTCAAACATTTTGTCCGGCGTCGGCGAGGTGAAGATTTCCCCCGGACAGGCGCCGGAGAGCATGCCCTGGCCGATATAGCCGCAGTGCATCGGTTCATGTCCGCTGCCGCCGCCGGAGAGCAGGGCCACCTTGCCAGCCACCGGCGCGTCGGTGCGGGTCACATACAGCGGGTCCTGATGCAGGGTCAGCTGCGGATGGGCTTTAGCCAGCCCCTGTAATTGTTCATTCAGTACATCTTCAACACGGTTAATCAGCTTTTTCATTATTCAGTGCTCCGTTGGAGAAGGTTCGATGCCGCCTCTCTGCTGGCGGAGGCGGTCATCGCGTAGGGGTATCGTCTGACGGTGGAGCGTGCCTGGCGATATGATGATTCTGGCTGAGCGGACGAAAAAAAGAATGCCCCGACGATCGGGTTTCATTACGAAACATTGCTTCCTGATTTTGTTTCTTTATGGAACGTTTTTGCTGAGGATATGGTGAAAATGCGAGCTGGCGCGCTTTTTTTCTTCTGCCATAAGCGGCGGTCAGGATAGCCGGCGAAGCGGGTGGGAAAAAATTTTTTGCTGATTTTCTGCCGACTGCGGGAGAAAAGGCGGTCAAACACGGAGGATTGCAAGGGCATTATGCGGCAAAGGAGCGGATCGGGATCGCAATCCTGACAGAGACTAGGTTTTTTTGTTCCAATATGGAACGTAAAAAATTAACCTGTGTTTCATATCAGAACAAAAAGGCGAAAGATTTTTTTGTTCCCTGCCGGCCCTACAGTGATCGCACTGCTCCGGTACGCTCCGTTCAGGCCGCGCTTCACTGGCCGGCGCGGATAACGCCAGGGCTCATCATGTCTACATGCGCACTTATTTGAGGGTGAAAGGAATGCTAAAAGTTATTCAATCTCCAGCCAAATATCTTCAGGGTCCTGATGCTGCTGTTCTGTTCGGTCAATATGCCAAAAACCTGGCGGAGAGCTTCTTCGTCATCGCCGACGATTTCGTAATGAAGCTGGCGGGAGAGAAAGTGGTGAATGGCCTGCAGAGCCACGATATTCGCTGCCATGCGGAACGGTTTAATGGCGAATGCAGCCATGCGGAAATCAACCGTCTGATGGCGATTTTGCAAAAACAGGGCTGCCGCGGCGTGGTCGGGATCGGCGGTGGTAAAACCCTCGATACCGCGAAGGCGATCGGTTACTACCAGAAGCTGCCGGTGGTGGTGATCCCGACCATCGCCTCGACCGATGCGCCGACCAGCGCGCTGTCGGTGATCTACACCGAAGCGGGCGAGTTTGAAGAGTATCTGATCTATCCGAAAAACCCGGATATGGTGGTGATGGACACGGCGATTATCGCCAAAGCGCCGGTACGCCTGCTGGTCTCCGGCATGGGCGATGCGCTCTCCACCTGGTTCGAGGCCAAAGCTTGCTACGATGCGCGCGCCACCAGCATGGCCGGAGGACAGTCCACCGAGGCGGCGCTGAGCCTCGCCCGCCTGTGCTATGATACGCTGCTGGCGGAGGGCGAAAAGGCCCGTCTGGCGGCGCAGGCCGGGGTAGTGACCGAAGCGCTGGAGCGCATCATCGAGGCGAACACTTACCTCAGCGGCATTGGCTTTGAAAGCAGTGGCCTGGCCGCCGCCCATGCAATCCACAACGGTTTCACCATTCTTGAAGAGTGCCATCACCTGTATCACGGTGAGAAAGTGGCCTTCGGTACCCTGGCGCAGCTTGTGCTGCAGAACAGCCCGATGGACGAGATTGAAACGGTGCTGGGCTTCTGCCAGCGCGTCGGCCTGCCGGTGACGCTCGCGCAGATGGGCGTCAAAGAGGGGATCGACGAGAAAATCGCCGCGGTGGCGAAAGCTACCTGCGCGGAAGGGGAAACCATCCACAATATGCCGTTTGCGGTGACCCCGGAGAGCGTCCATGCCGCTATCCTCACCGCCGATCTGTTAGGCCAGCAGTGGCTGGCGCGTTAATTCGCGGTGGCTAAACCGCTGGCGCAAGTTGGCGGTTTTTCTTTCTCCCCTCCGGCAGTCGCTGCCGGAGGGGTTCTCTATGGTACAACGCGGAAAAGGATATGACTGTTCAGACTCAGGATACCGGGAAGGCGGTCTCTTCCGTCATCGCCCAGTCATGGCACCGCTGCAGCAAGTTTATGCAGCGCGAAACCTGGCAAACGCCGCACCAGGCCCAGGGCCTGACCTTCGACTCCATCTGTCGGCGTAAAACCGCGCTGCTCACCATCGGCCAGGCGGCGCTGGAAGACGCCTGGGAGTTTATGGACGGCCGCCCCTGCGCGCTGTTTATTCTTGATGAGTCCGCCTGCATCCTGAGCCGTTGCGGCGAGCCGCAAACCCTGGCCCAGCTGGCTGCCCTGGGATTTCGCGACGGCAGCTACTGCGCGGAGAGCATTATCGGCACCTGCGCGCTGTCGCTGGCCGCGATGCAGGGCCAGCCGATCAACACCGCCGGCGATCGGCATTTTAAGCAGGCGCTACAGCCATGGAGTTTTTGCTCGACGCCGGTTTTTGATAACCACGGGCGGCTGTTCGGCTCTATCTCGCTTTGCTGTCTGGTCGAGCACCAGTCCAGCGCCGACCTCTCCCTGACGCTGGCCATCGCCCGCGAGGTGGGTAACTCCCTGCTTACCGACAGCCTGCTGGCGGAATCCAACCGTCACCTTAATCAGATGTACGGCCTGCTGGAGAGCATGGACGATGGGGTGATGGCGTGGAACGAACAGGGCGTGCTGCAGTTTCTCAATGTTCAGGCGGCGAGACTGTTGCATCTTGATGCTCAGGCCAGCCAGGGGAAAAATATCGCCGATCTGGTGACCCTCCCGGCGCTGCTGCGCCGCGCCATCAAACACGCCCGCGGCCTGAATCACGTCGAAGTCACCTTTGAAAGTCAGCATCAGTTTGTCGATGCGGTGATCACCTTAAAACCGATTGTCGAGGCGCAAGGCAACAGTTTTATTCTGCTGCTGCACCCGGTGGAGCAGATGCGGCAGCTGATGACCAGCCAGCTCGGTAAAGTGAGTCACACCTTTGAGCAGATGTCTGCCGACGATCCGGAAACCCGACGCCTGATCCACTTTGGCCGCCAGGCGGCGCGCGGTGGCTTCCCGGTGCTGCTGTGCGGCGAAGAGGGGGTTGGGAAAGAGCTGCTGAGCCAGGCTATCCACAATGAAAGCGAACGGGCGGGCGGCCCCTATATCGCCGTCAACTGCCAGCTATATGCCGACAGCGTGCTGGGCCAGGATTTTATGGGCAGCGCCCCTACCGACGATGAAAATGGCCGCCTGAGCCGCCTTGAGCTAGCCAACGGCGGCACCCTGTTTCTGGAAAAGATCGAGTATCTGGCGCCGGAGCTGCAGTCGGCCCTGCTGCAGGTAATTAAGCAGGGCGTGCTCACCCGCCTCGACGCCCGGCGCCTGATCCCGGTGGATGTGAAGGTGATTGCCACCACCACCGTCGATCTGGCCAATCTGGTGGAACAGAACCGCTTTAGCCGCCAGCTGTACTATGCGCTGCACTCCTTTGAGATCGTCATCCCGCCGCTGCGCGCCCGACGCAACAGTATTCCGTCGCTGGTGCATAACCGGTTGAAGAGCCTGGAGAAGCGTTTCTCTTCGCGACTGAAAGTGGACGATGACGCGCTGGCGCAGCTGGTGGCCTACTCGTGGCCGGGGAATGATTTTGAGCTCAATAGCGTCATTGAGAATATCGCCATCAGCAGCGACAACGGCCACATTCGCCTGAGTAATCTGCCGGAATATCTCTTTTCCGAGCGGCCGGGCGGGGATAGCGCGTCATCGCTGCTGCCGGCCAGCCTGACCTTTAGCGCCATCGAAAAGGAAGCTATTATTCACGCCGCCCGGGTGACCAGCGGGCGGGTGCAGGAGATGTCGCAGCTGCTCAATATCGGCCGCACCACCCTGTGGCGCAAAATGAAGCAGTACGATATTGACGCCAGCCAGTTCAAGCGCAAGCATCAGGCCTAGTCTCTTCGATTCGCGCCATGGAGAACAGGGCATCCGACAGGCGATTGCTGTAGCGTTTGAGCGCGTCGCGCAGCGGATGCGCGCGGTCCATGGCCGTCAGCAGGCGTTCGAGCCGACGGGACTGGGTGCGCGCCACGTGCAGCTGGGCAGAGGCGAGATTCCTCCCCGGGATCACGAACTGTTTTAACGGGCCGCTCTCGGCCATATTGCGGTCGATAAGCCGCTCCAGGGCGGTGATCTCCTCTTCGCCGATCGTCTGGCTCAGGCGGGTCAGGCCCCGCGCATCGCTGGCCAGTTCAGCCCCCAGCACGAACAGCGTCTGCTGAATATGGTGCAGGCTTTCCCGCAGCCCGGCGTCGCGGGTCGTGGCGTAGCAGACGCCCAGCTGGGATATCAGTTCATCGACGGTGCCGTAGGCCTCGACGCGAATATGGTCTTTCTCGATGCGGCTGCCGCCGTACAGGGCGGTGGTGCCTTTATCCCCGGTGCGGGTATAGATACGATACATTCAGTTTCTCTCACTTAACGGCAGGACTTTAACCAGCTGCCCGGCGTTGGCGCCGAGCGTACGCAGATGATCGTCGCTATCGGTGACGTGTCCGGTAGCCAGCGGCGCGTCCGCCGGCAGCTGGGCATGAGTGAGGGCTATCTCGCCGGACGCGCTGAGCCCGATACCCACCCGCAGGGGCGAGCTTCTGGCCGCCAGGGCGCCCAGCGCAGCGGCGTCACCGCCTCCGTCATAGGTTATGGTCTGGCAGGGGACCCCCTGCTCCTCCAGCCCCCAGCACAGCTCATTGATGGCGCCGGCATGGTGCCCGCGCGGATCGTAAAACAGGCGTACGCCTGGCGGTGAAAGCGACATGACGGTCCCCTCGTTATCACTCAGAATGCCTGGCGGAAAATCGCGGCAATCTCCTGCTCGTTGCCTTTACGCGGGTTCGAGAACGCATTGCCGTCTTTCAGAGCCATCTCCGCCATGTAGGGGAAGTCGGCCTCTTTTACTCCCAGATCGCGCAGATGCTGCGGAATACCGATATCCATCGACAGACGCGTGATAGCGGCGATGGCTTTTTCCGCCGCGTCGAGAGTGGACAGTCCGGTGATATTTTCGCCCATCAGTTCAGCAATATCGGCGAATTTCTCCGGGTTGGCGATCAGGTTGTAGCGCGCCACATGCGGCAGCAGGACAGCGTTGGCCACGCCGTGCGGCATGTCGTACAGGCCGCCCAGCTGGTGCGCCATGGCGTGCACGTAGCCGAGGTTGGCGTTATTGAAAGCCATCCCGGCCAGCAGAGAGGCATAGGCCATGTTTTCCCGCGCCTGCAGATTGCTGCCGAGGGCCACGGCCTGGCGCAGGTTGCGGGCGATGAGGCGGATCGCCTGCATGGCGGCGGCGTCCGTCACCGGGTTAGCGTCTTTGGAGATATAGGCCTCTACGGCGTGGGTCAGGGCATCCATCCCGGTCGCCGCGGTCAGGGCGGCCGGTTTACCGATCATCAGCAGTGGATCGTTGATAGAGACCGACGGCAGGTTGCGCCAGCTGACGATCACAAACTTCACTTTGGTTTCGGTGTTGGTCAGGACGCAGTGGCGGGTGACCTCGCTGGCGGTGCCGGCGGTGGTATTGACCGCGACGATAGGCGGCAGCGGGTTGGTCAGGGTCTCGATTCCGGCATACTGGTACAGATCGCCCTCATGGGTGGCGGCGATGCCGATGCCTTTGCCGCAATCGTGCGGGCTGCCGCCGCCCACGGTGACGATGATGTCGCACTGTTCGCGGCGAAACACAGCGAGGCCGTCGCGCACGTTGGTGTCTTTCGGGTTCGGCTCGACGCCGTCAAAGATCGCCACCTCGATCCCGGCCTCCCGCAGATAATGCAGGGTTTTGTCCACCGCGCCATCTTTAATTGCCCGCAGGCCTTTGTCGGTGACCAGCAGGGCTTTTTTCCCCCCCAGCAGCTGGCAGCGTTCGCCGACTACGGAAATGGCGTTGGGGCCAAAAAAGTTAACGTTTGGCACCAGATAATCGAACATACGATAGCTCATAATATACCTTCTCGCTTCAGGTTATAATGCGGAAAAACAATCCAGGGCGCACTGTGCTAATAATTGATCCTGCTCGACCGTACCGCCGCTAACGCCGACGGCGCCAATTACCTGCTCATTAAAAATAACTGGCAGGCCGCCGCCAAAAATAATAATTCGCTGTTGGTTGGTTAGCTGCAGACCGTACAGAGATTGTCCTGGCTGGACCGCTGGCGTAATTTCATGGGTACCTTGCTTCAGGCTGCAGGCGCTCCAGGCTTTATTCAGGGAAATATCGCAGCTGGAGACGAAGGCCTCGTCCATCCGCTGAATAAGCAGCGTGTTGCCTCCGTGGTCAACCACGGAAAACACCACCGCCACCTTGATCTCAGTGGCTTTTTTTTGCACCGCCGCCGCCATTTGCTGGGCGGCGGCCAGGGTGATTGTCTGAACTTGTTGGCTCTTGTTCATCATTCTCTCCCGCACCAGGATAACGCTGGCGCGAATAGTCAGTAGGGGGCGATAGTAAAAAACTATTACCATTCGGTTGGCTTGCTTTATTTTTGTCAGCGTTATTTTGTCGCCCGCCATGATTTAGTCAATAGGATTAAAATAGCGTCGGCAAAACGTAATTAAGGGCGTTTTTTATTAATTGATTGATATCATTGCGGGCGATCACATTTTTTATTTTTGCCGCCGGAGTAAAGTTTCATAGTGAAACTGTCGGTAGATTTCGTGTGCCAAATTGAAACGAAATTAAATTTATTTTTTTCACCACTGGCTCATTTAAAGTTCCGCTATTGCCGGTAATGGCCGGGCGGCAACGACGCTGGCCCGGCGTATTCGCTACCGTCTGCGGATTTCACCTTTTGAGCCGATGAACAATGAAAAGATCAAAACGATTTGCAGTACTGGCCCAGCGCCCCGTCAATCAGGACGGGCTGATTGGCGAGTGGCCTGAAGAGGGGCTGATCGCCATGGACAGCCCCTTTGACCCGGTCTCTTCAGTAAAAGTGGACAACGGTCTGATCGTCGAACTGGACGGCAAACGCCGGGACCAGTTTGACATGATCGACCGGTTTATCGCCGATTACGCGATCAACGTTGAGCGCACAGAGCAGGCAATGCGCCTGGAGGCGGTGGAAATAGCCCGCATGCTGGTGGATATTCACGTCAGTCGGGAGGAGATCATTGCCATCACTACCGCCATCACGCCGGCCAAAGCGGTC
Organism: Klebsiella pneumoniae; assembly: GCF_000742135.1. Classification (GTDB taxonomy): domain Bacteria; phylum Pseudomonadota; class Gammaproteobacteria; order Enterobacterales; family Enterobacteriaceae; genus Klebsiella; species Klebsiella pneumoniae. Next base: position 3,304,038 of record NZ_KN046818.1, read on the forward strand.
GAGGTGATGGCGCAGATGAACGTGGTGGAGATGATGATGGCGCTGCAGAAGATGCGTGCCCGCCGGACCCCCTCCAACCAGTGCCACGTCACCAATCTCAAAGATAATCCGGTGCAGATTGCTGCTGACGCCGCCGAGGCTGGGATCCGCGGCTTCTCAGAACAGGAGACCACGGTCGGTATCGCGCGCTATGCGCCGTTTAACGCCCTGGCGCTGTTGGTCGGTTCGCAGTGCGGCCGCCCCGGCGTGTTGACGCAGTGCTCGGTGGAAGAGGCCACCGAGCTGGAGCTGGGTATGCGTGGCTTAACCAGCTACGCCGAGACGGTGTCGGTCTACGGCACGGAAGCGGTATTTACCGACGGCGATGATACTCCGTGGTCAAAGGCGTTCCTCGCCTCGGCCTACGCCTCCCGCGGGTTGAAAATGCGCTACACCTCCGGCACCGGATCCGAAGCGCTGATGGGCTATTCGGAGAGCAAGTCGATGCTCTACCTCGAATCGCGCTGCATCTTCATTACTAAAGGCGCCGGGGTTCAGGGACTGCAAAACGGCGCGGTGAGCTGTATCGGCATGACCGGCGCTGTGCCGTCGGGCATTCGGGCGGTGCTGGCGGAAAACCTGATCGCCTCTATGCTCGACCTCGAAGTGGCGTCCGCCAACGACCAGACTTTCTCCCACTCGGATATTCGCCGCACCGCGCGCACCCTGATGCAGATGCTGCCGGGCACCGACTTTATTTTCTCCGGCTACAGCGCGGTGCCGAACTACGACAACATGTTCGCCGGCTCGAACTTCGATGCGGAAGATTTTGATGATTACAACATCCTGCAGCGTGACCTGATGGTTGACGGCGGCCTGCGTCCGGTGACCGAGGCGGAAACCATTGCCATTCGCCAGAAAGCGGCGCGGGCGATCCAGGCGGTTTTCCGCGAGCTGGGGCTGCCGCCAATCGCCGACGAGGAGGTGGAGGCCGCCACCTACGCGCACGGCAGCAACGAGATGCCGCCGCGTAACGTGGTGGAGGATCTGAGTGCGGTGGAAGAGATGATGAAGCGCAACATCACCGGCCTCGATATTGTCGGCGCGCTGAGCCGCAGCGGCTTTGAGGATATCGCCAGCAATATTCTCAATATGCTGCGCCAGCGGGTCACCGGCGATTACCTGCAGACCTCGGCCATTCTCGATCGGCAGTTCGAGGTGGTGAGCGCGGTCAACGACATCAATGACTATCAGGGGCCGGGCACCGGCTATCGCATCTCTGCCGAACGCTGGGCGGAGATCAAAAATATTCCGGGCGTGGTTCAGCCTGACACCATTGAATAAGGCGGTATTCCTGTGCAACAGACAACTCAAATTCAGCCCTCTTTTACCCTGAAAACCCGCGAGGGCGGGGTAGCTTCTGCCGATGAACGCGCCGATGAAGTGGTGATCGGCGTCGGCCCTGCCTTCGATAAACACCAGCATCACACTCTGATCGATATGCCCCATGGCGCGATCCTCAAAGAGCTGATTGCCGGGGTGGAAGAAGAGGGGCTTCACGCCCGGGTGGTGCGCATTCTGCGCACGTCCGACGTCTCCTTTATGGCCTGGGATGCTGCCAACCTGAGCGGCTCGGGGATCGGCATCGGTATCCAGTCGAAGGGGACCACGGTCATCCATCAGCGCGATCTGCTGCCGCTCAGCAACCTGGAGCTGTTCTCCCAGGCGCCGCTGCTGACGCTGGAGACCTACCGGCAGATTGGCAAAAACGCCGCGCGCTATGCGCGCAAAGAGTCACCTTCGCCGGTGCCGGTGGTGAACGATCAGATGGTGCGGCCGAAATTTATGGCCAAAGCCGCGCTATTTCATATCAAAGAGACCAAGCATGTGGTGCAGGACGCCGAGCCCGTCACCCTGCACGTCGACTTAGTAAGGGAGTGACCATGAGCGAGAAAACCATGCGCGTGCAGGATTATCCGTTAGCCACCCGCTGCCCGGAGCATATCCTGACGCCTACCGGCAAACCATTGACCGATATTACCCTCGAGAAGGTGCTCTCTGGCGAGGTGGGCCCGCAGGATGTGCGGATCTCCCGCCAGACCCTTGAGTACCAAGCGCAGATTGCCGAGCAGATGCAGCGCCATGCGGTGGCGCGCAATTTCCGCCGCGCGGCGGAGCTTATCGCCATTCCTGACGAGCGCATTCTGGCTATCTATAACGCGCTGCGCCCGTTCCGCTCCTCGCAGGCGGAGCTGCTGGCGATCGCCGACGAGCTGGAGCACACCTGGCATGCGACAGTGAATGCCGCCTTTGTCCGGGAGTCGGCGGAAGTGTATCAGCAGCGGCATAAGCTGCGTAAAGGAAGCTAAGCGGAGGTCAGCATGCCGTTAATAGCCGGGATTGATATCGGCAACGCCACCACCGAGGTGGCGCTGGCGTCCGACGACCCGCAGGCGAGGGCGTTTGTTGCCAGCGGGATCGTCGCGACGACGGGCATGAAAGGGACGCGGGACAATATCGCCGGGACCCTCGCCGCGCTGGAGCAGGCCCTGGCGAAAACACCGTGGTCGATGAGCGATGTCTCTCGCATCTATCTTAACGAAGCCGCGCCGGTGATTGGCGATGTGGCGATGGAGACCATCACCGAGACCATTATCACCGAATCGACCATGATCGGTCATAACCCGCAGACGCCGGGCGGGGTGGGCGTTGGCGTGGGGACGACTATCGCCCTCGGGCGGCTGGCGACGCTGCCGGCGGCGCAGTATGCCGAGGGGTGGATCGTACTGATTGACGACGCCGTCGATTTCCTTGACGCCGTTTGGTGGCTCAATGAGGCGCTCGACCGGGGGATCAACGTGGTGGCGGCGATCCTCAAAAAGGACGACGGCGTGCTGGTGAACAACCGCCTGCGTAAAACCCTGCCGGTGGTAGATGAAGTGACGCTGCTGGAGCAGGTCCCCGAGGGGGTGATGGCGGCGGTGGAAGTGGCCGCGCCGGGCCAGGTGGTGCGGATCCTGTCGAATCCCTACGGGATCGCCACCTTCTTCGGGCTAAGCCCGGAAGAGACCCAGGCCATCGTCCCCATCGCCCGCGCCCTGATTGGCAACCGTTCAGCGGTGGTGCTCAAGACCCCGCAGGGGGACGTGCAGTCGCGGGTGATCCCGGCGGGCAACCTCTACATTAGCGGCGAAAAGCGCCGCGGAGAGGCCGATGTCGCCGAGGGCGCGGAAGCCATCATGCAGGCGATGAGCGCCTGCGCTCCGGTACGCGACATCCGCGGCGAACCGGGCACTCACGCCGGCGGCATGCTTGAGCGGGTGCGCAAGGTAATGGCGTCCCTGACCGGCCATGAGATGAGCGCGATATACATCCAGGATCTGCTGGCGGTGGATACGTTTATTCCGCGCAAGGTGCAGGGCGGGATGGCCGGCGAGTGCGCCATGGAAAATGCCGTCGGGATGGCGGCGATGGTGAAAGCGGATCGTCTGCAAATGCAGGTTATCGCCCGCGAACTGAGCGCCCGACTGCAGACCGAGGTGGTGGTGGGCGGCGTGGAGGCCAACATGGCCATCGCCGGGGCGTTAACCACTCCCGGCTGTGCGGCGCCGCTGGCGATCCTCGATCTCGGCGCCGGCTCGACGGATGCGGCGATCGTCAACGCGGAGGGGCAGATAACGGCGGTCCATCTCGCCGGGGCGGGGAATATGGTCAGCCTGTTGATTAAAACCGAGCTGGGCCTCGAGGATCTTTCGCTGGCGGAAGCGATAAAAAAATACCCGCTGGCCAAAGTGGAAAGCCTGTTCAGTATTCGTCACGAGAATGGCGCGGTGGAGTTCTTTCGGGAAGCCCTCAGCCCGGCGGTGTTCGCCAAAGTGGTGTACATCAAGGAGGGCGAACTGGTGCCGATCGATAACGCCAGCCCGCTGGAAAAAATTCGTCTCGTACGCCGGCAGGCGAAAGAGAAAGTGTTTGTCACCAACTGCCTGCGCGCGCTGCGCCAGGTCTCACCCGGCGGTTCCATTCGCGATATCGCCTTTGTGGTGCTGGTGGGCGGCTCATCGCTGGACTTTGAGATCCCGCAGCTTATCACGGAAGCCTTGTCGCACTATGGCGTGGTCGCCGGGCAGGGCAATATTCGGGGAACAGAAGGGCCGCGCAATGCGGTCGCCACCGGGCTGCTACTGGCCGGTCAGGCGAATTAAACGGGCGCTCGCGCCAGCCTCTCTCTTTAACGTGCTATTTCAGGATGCCGATAATGAACCAGACTTCTACCTTAACCGGGCAGTGCGTGGCCGAGTTTCTTGGCACCGGATTGCTCATTTTCTTCGGCGCGGGCTGCGTCGCTGCGCTGCGGGTCGCCGGGGCCAGCTTTGGTCAGTGGGAGATCAGTATTATCTGGGGCCTTGGCGTCGCCATGGCCATCTACCTGACGGCCGGTGTCTCCGGCGCGCACCTTAATCCGGCGGTGACTATTGCCCTGTGGCTGTTCGCCTGTTTTGAACGCCGCAAGGTGCTGCCGTTTATTGTTGCCCAGACGGCCGGGGCCTTCTGCGCCGCCGCGCTGGTGTATGGGCTCTATCGCCAGCTGTTTCTCGATCTTGAACAGAGTCAGCATATCGTGCGCGGCACTGCCGCCAGTCTTAACCTGGCCGGGGTCTTTTCCACGTACCCGCATCCACATATCACTTTTATACAGGCGTTTGCCGTGGAGACCACCATCACGGCAATCCTGATGGCGATGATCATGGCCCTGACCGACGACGGCAACGGAATTCCGCGCGGGCCGCTGGCGCCGTTGCTGATTGGCTTGCTGATCGCCGTGATCGGCGCGTCGATGGGGCCGCTAACCGGCTTTGCGCTGAATCCGGCGCGCGACTTCGGCCCAAAACTGTTTACCAGTCTGGCCGGGTGGGGCTCGATCGCCTTTACCGGTGGGCTGGCGATCCCTTACTTTCTGGTGCCGCTGCTGGCGCCGGTGGTGGGGGCGATTATCGGGGCGTTTTTGTATCGCAAGCTTATCGGCCGCCATCTGCCGTGCGAATGCGGTATCGATGAGTAAAGCGGGACCCGCCGCAGCGCGGCGGGTTTCCCCGGCCTGATGCCAGGGGGGGGGTTATTTTTTGATGACCGCGCTGAGATCGCCAAGTTTAGCGGCGGGGTTCTTGTGGCACTCCTGCAGCATTTTCGGTACCGAAACGGTCTCGACTTCATGCCAGTCAACATAGTCGCCGCCGCTAAAGTCGGTGTTGCGATTCACTACCCAGAAGGCCACCGGGGTCATGCTTTTTGGGTTCATATCCATAAATTCCTGACAGGTCATATTCTGCGGCGTGGTTTCCTCAACCGCGAACGCCGGGCTGGTCATCAGACAGAATGTGGTAGCCGCCACGGTCAATACGAGTGCTTTAGGTAAATTCATTTTCTTCTCCAGTGACAAAATAGGGCTTAAGCCTGAGCGTGCTTCATTTTATTGCGCAGGACCAACAAGCCGATGGCGCTAAATATCATTTCAACGCCGATAAAGGCGGTAATAAATAACCAGCTTTGCTGCGGGTTCATGGCCAGCCACAGGCAGGCGATAAGTAAATCCAACAGGCCGATAAAAATATTCCAGCCAGCGCCGCTTTGTTTGCGGGTTTGACATCCGTTAACGATGCGGGAAATACCGCCGAGAACAAATAAAAAGCCAAATAAAATGGCCAGACTGCTCATACCGTTGAGAGGATTGACGACAAAGCTCAGGCCGAGCACGATCCAGGCGATGGCGAAGATCAGCGCCACCAGGCGTGATTTCCAGTGCTGCTGGCGGAAGACAATCAGGCTGTACAGCGAATAGAAGCCGCAGATCATCAATAACATGCCGGTTACTGTGGCGAGATACCAGCCGGCGACCAACGGCCAGGCCAGACAACAGGCTCCGCAGATAAACAGCAATACCGCCATCAGGCAGGCATGCCGTTTATATCGAATGAAGACGCGTGGGCTAAACGCATTTAAGGTGTAATGGCTAAACATAAACATAATTGCTCCGCAGATCCCGGTTGGCGGCCTGACGCTGAATAAAAAGCGTGAGGGTTTATTCAGCGGGCCAAAAGAAAGGTCTGAGGAAAATAGTAGGCCGCGCGATCGGCAGGCGTAAATAAGAGCGCCGAGGTCACTTTATACGCCTGGTCTGACAGCTGTCAGACCAGGCCCGCAATATTACTTCCGGGCTCTGATTCTCAATGCCCGCGATATTTTTTAAGCTGGCTGCGTTTGGTGATGCTTACCGATTTTAATCAGGAGTCAACGATGAAAAAAGTCATTCTGGCGAGCCTGCTGGCAACCATGATGAGTACCTCTCCGGTATGGGCAACAGATAGCGCGACGGCAGCGCCAGCCGCGGCAGCCACGACGCAGGTACAGAAAGAAGCCGCCGATGTGCTGCAGGTGGCGGTGCAGGGCGCGAATGCGATGCGCGACATCCAGTTCGCCCGTCTGGCGCTGTTCCATGGCCAGCCGGATAGCGCCAAAAAACTGACAGACGACGCCGCCGCGCTGCTGGCCGCCGATGATGCCAGCTGGGCGAAGTTTGTGAAAACTGATGCTAAAGCCAAAATGATCGCCGATCGCTATGTGATCATTAACGCCTCTATCGCCCTGTCTGAAGACTATGTGGCCACGCCGGAAAAAGAGAGCGCTATCCAATCCGCCAACGAAAAGCTGGCGAAAGGCGATCAGAAAGGGGCTATCGATACCCTGCGTCTGGCCGGTATTGGCGTGATTGAGAACCAGTATCTGATGCCGCTTAACCAGACCCGTAAGGCGGTAGCGCAGGCGCAAGAACTGCTGAAAGCCGGTAAATATTACGAAGCGAATCTGGTGCTGAAGGGCGCTGAAGAGGGCATTGTGGTGGATAGCGAGATGCTGGTGGCAGGCAACTGATACTTGTTCCACCCTGAGAGAGCGCAGAGGAAAAAACTGACAAGGATGTCCCCTTAACGCTCGGGCAGGCGGACTGCCCGAGCGGAACGGCTAACGGCCGATCAGGGCGTCGATTTCGCCATCGATCTCGCGCATGACGCCGGTGATGCGCTGTACCACCTCCAGACAGCTTGCCGGCGTCAGCGAATCAGGCCGCTTTGCCTCAAAAGGGGCGCACAGTTGTTGTAGCGCAGTAATCCCCAGAATTTGTGCTGAACCGTGCAGACGGTGCAGCGCCCGCAGAAAAATCTGCGGCTCATGCCGGGCGATTGCCTGTCCGGCAGCCTGTAAATCCGCGGCCGACGCATCGCGGAACGTCTCCAGCATCTCATTCATCAGCGCCTGGTCTCCCCCCGTATTCTCGCTCAGCACGCTGAGCTTCAGGTGCCGGGTAGCGTGAGGTGATGCGCGGCCCACCGCTAAACGGCTGAGCTCATGACTCAGCGTCTGGACCGACACCGGCTTAAACAGACACATATTCATGCCGCTGGCCAGACACGCCTCCCGCGACTGCGGCAGCGCGCTGGCAGTCACGCCCCAAATTACCAGGCCCGGATAGCGACGGCGTAGCGAGGCCGCCAGCGCCAGGCCATCTTTCTTCGGCATATTGAGGTCCGTTATCAGCAGATCGTAATGTTTGCTGGCGAGCTTATTCTCTGCCTCTTCACCGTCGCAGGCTTCATCGACGCTATAGCCGATAGTGCTGAGCTGGCGCTTGAGCAGTAGCCGGTTGGTGGGGTGATCGTCCGCTATCAGTATCGCCAGCCCGGGTAGAGCCTGCGGTCTGGCGGGCGACGCCTGCGGCGCGTGGATCGCGCAGCGGCTCGCCTTGACCGGCAGCGTGATGGTGAAAGTGGTCCCCACGCCCGGACGGCTGACCATCTCCAGGCGACCCTGCATCAGCGCAACCAGCTCTTTGCAAATGACCAGCCCCAGTCCGGAGCCGGTCTGCTGGCGTCCCTGGCGCGCCTGGGCATAGCGGTGGAAGAGGGTGGCCTGCTCTGCTTCACTGATCCCGCAGCCGCTGTCGCTAACCATGAGGGCCAGCTCTCCCTGTGTCTCATTCGCCGGCGTCAGCCGGCAGGAGACCTGAATTGCGCCTTCGACGGTAAACTTCAGCGCATTGCCGATGAGATTATTGAGGATTTGCCGTAGCGCCTGCGGGTCGACCCACAGCATGGTCCCTTCCTGCAGCGCGTTATGGTAGTGCAGATCGATGCCCTTTTGCTGCGCCAGCGCGTCGAAGGTATGACACTGCTGCGACACTAACTGTGCGACATCGCTCCACTGCGGAGTAACCTGGTATTTTCCCGATTCAATCTTGTCGATATCAAGAATATTGCCAATAAGTCCCAGCAGGGTTTGCGCCGTCGACCCCGCCAGCTCGATCGCCTCTTTACGCTGGCCGACGTTCAGCTCAGGTTTCGCCAGCAGCTCCAGAAAGCCGACGATGGCGCTCACCGGCGTGCGCAGCTCGTGGCTCATGCTGGCCAGAAAGCGGCTCTTGGCTTTTGTCGCCTGAATCGCTTTGTCTTTTTCGCGCTCCAGCGCACAGGAGAGGGCCTCCTTCTGCGCCAGCTCCTCCTCGAGCCGCTGCTGGGAGTCTTTACGTTTGCGCACTTCCCGACACAGGGAGAGTCCCCAGCCGAGGCTGATGGCGATCAGCACCAGCGCAAAGGCGATCAGCTGGTAAAACTGGCGGCTGTACTGGCTCCAGTTCTCTATTTGCTGACTGGAGATTTTCGACCACTTCTCGGTCATCTGCAGAATATCCCGTGGCGGAATAACCTGCAGCGCTTTGTTAAGAATGGCGGCCAGCACCGGTTCATCGCGCGGGATGGCCAGCCGAATGGCCGCGACGGGGAGTCCATCAATGCGGGTGTAGTGCAGACCCTGTGGATAGTAGTGGTCGATCATATAGCGGGCGGAAAGCTCCGAGGCTACGGCGGCATCCACTTCGCCTTCCTCTACCATCTTCATGGCGACGCCAACGTTATCCGTTTCCACCCAGTTAATCAGCGGAAAACGCGCTTTCAGATCATGGGCGGCGATAGGCCCGACCGGCAGGGCGATCCGCGCCGAGCGCGTCAGCAGATGCTGATCGGGGGCGCTGCCGCGGGCGACCAGCACAAAGGCCACGTTAATGAGCGGATCGCTGAGGGTGACGTAGGCCTGCGGCTGTGGGGTCAGGGTGGTGGCGGGCATGATCGCCCAGTCCTCTTTTTCCATGCGCTTTGCCAGAGCCTGACGGTTGCGCACCAGAATAGGGTCAAACTGCAGGCCGGTCTGGAGTGAGACAATATTCAGCATATCGGCCATGATGCCGCGCAGTTCATCCTCGTTATCCACCAGGGTAAATGGCGGAAAATAGGGGTTCACCAGCAGGCGGACGCGACGATGCTTCTGCAGCCAGCGCTGCTCTTCGGGGCTAAAGGTAAGCGGGGTATTGAGAAACGACAGATCGCCACGGTTGAGCCAGTTTTGCATGATCCGCATCGCGGTGTCGCTGTCGACGGCATGGATAAAACGGTCGAAGAGTTGATGCAACTCTGGCCGATCGTCACGGGTGACAAAGCGGTTGTGTTGCTCCTGCTGACGAAAATAGTGCGCGATAACCAGCGATTGCGAGAAATATTTCGAGATGCAGTGGCCAGTGGTGATGTTGTTGCCGATAAAATACTGATTCTCGCCGCTGACCACCGAGGCGAGAGCCTGATAGTCGCTATCATAAAGGGTGATTTTGGCGTTGGGAAACGCCTGCTGAATAATATCGAAAAAAGCGCAATCGCGGGTGCAGGCCAGCGTGACGCGGCGGTCAGTGGTCAGCGGCGGCAGAGGGGATTTCAGCGAGGTGACCAGCGTCGGCCAGGTTTTAAGCAGCGGCGCGGATTGATCCAGGCCCGGGGCGAGCGCATCCCGGTGCGCCACCTGAGTTAGCAGGGTATCCACCTGGCGGTCGGCCAGGGCGGTGAGCGCCTGCTGCTCGGTGTCATACTGGCGGATAATCACCTTCAGTCCGAGGCTGTGCGCCATCAGCGCCAGATAGTCGGCGTTAATGCCCTGATAACTTTTCTCGTCGCCGTCATAGACGATGGGCGTCCTCTCGGGAAGCCAGGTCCCGACGGTCAGCGTAGGCTGCGCCGCCAGCCATGCTTTCTCCTTACCGCTAAGCGGGATATCGATCGCCGCGATATGAGAATGGCTCTTCAGCTCCAGCTGTTTCATGGCATACGCGGCAGGCGAGAGGCTCAGCGCCAGCCCGACAACGACGGATAAAATAAGACGAACCGCCATGCCATCACCCTATTTTATTGCGTTGCGCAAAGTCATATAGCTCAAGCAGGGTGCTGCAGCCTAATTTATCCATCAGACGGACCTTATAGGTACTTACCGTTTTATTGCTGATATTCATTTTGCTGCCGATGGTGGTGTAGTCGACGCCGCTGAGAATATAGCGGAACACCTTCATCTCCTGCGTTGACAGCGTATCCAGCCGGTCCTGATCGGTGATGCCGTGGGTGCAGAAGCGTTCCAGTGAAAAGGGGAAATAGCTGTAGCCATTATTGGCTGCGTCGATGGCGGCGAGGATATTATTCATTCCCTCTTTTTTACTCACAAAACCATTTGCTCCGCAGTCGGCGCTGCGTTTGCCGTAGAACAGTTCATTCTTAGCGGAAATGATGATGATTGTTCTCTGGTAGCGGCGTTTGCGCAGCTGCTCCAGCACCTCGATACCGCTGAGCTCCGGAATATCGACGTCGACGATGAGCAGGTCAGGCTGCATGCTTTCCGCGGTCTGCACGGCATGAGCGCCGCTGTCGAGCTCTGCCGCGACGGTAATACCGTTGCTGTCGAGAAGGTTGCGAATGGCGATACGTGCCAATGGATGATCGTCAATGATTATCGCATTCATGGGGGCGTAAATCCTGATATGAAAAAAGAAGGGCGATGCCTGGTGCAGGTGCGGCGGGGGTTATTTTTATCGATGCCGTTATAAGGCGTAATTGTAACACAAATCGTTTTGGGCCAGGGAAATATTGTGGAGCTGAGCCAGACGAATATATTTGCATAGCTGGATGACAGCTGTAGGAACGGGCGTTCACTTGCTTCAGCGCGGTCTGCTGTTAAAAAAAATGCAAACGATTAATCTGCTCTTATTAAGGTGAGTTCTCGGGAATATCGTCCGGCGACAACTGGCAGGTAAAATAATAACAATGGCGAAAGAAAAACGCGCCTTCTGGCGAAAATGGGTTTGGAAACATCTGATGGCAGGAATAACAATACTGGCAATGAGTAGCGCCGCGGTGGGAAAGGATGTCGTCCCCGATGAGGCGCGGACCCGAGATATGATGCGCTGTCAGGATTATCTGCAACTGGATCCGCGCGCCTGGACGCCGATGGTGATTTGGCTGATGAACGATCCTTTTTCACTGGAGCCGCCGGAGTGGACCGACTTCCATGAAGCCGAGCTGGTGCTGACGCCGATCCTCACCGAAATCTGCCGTCAGGAGCCGGATGTCTGGCTCACCTCGCTGCGGGAACGGCTCAATTCTTATCAGCAGGTGCGGTCACTGAACTAAGCGACCGCGGTAAAACGGCAGAAAAAGTGACTAAATGCGCAGTTAGCGGCCTTCTTCTGCGCAAAGGCTCAGCAGCGGCCCGCTTTTTGCGACAGGGCGTCGCAGGTTTTGCTCGCTAGCGTCGGGTTGGCGCCGGCGCAGATGGCATCCGAGACGGTGCTACCGCCGCCCAGCGGGATCAGCCCGTAAAGCTTCGGCTCGGCGGCCTTCGTCACATAGCAGCGATGGCTGGTTTTGCCGATGGTGACCACAAAGTTGGTTTTCACATCCTGCTGCCTCGCATCGGAAATTGTCACCTGCGAAGCATCGACATTAAAAGCAAACGCGGCGGCCTATTTCATTTCATTTTCCGTCGCCATGGGTGGTTTAGCTACGCAACCCATTAATAACAGTGCCAGACAGGTACTGATTGATATATCCCGTATTTTCATCATTTCATCCTTTTTGTAAGTCAGCGGGTTATATATAAGAGCGGGGGGAGGAACGCGTTGATTTCGATCAGCTGGCGCAGGCTATGGTTATTTTTCGGAAATTGACCTGTGTTGTTACATTTATCGTGAGTAGTATGAATTCCAGCATTGCAGGAATGAAAGATATTTCAAGACTACGTTGCGTAGTTAGACAGAAGTCAACAGGAGTGCGGCGGTTATGGGCTGCCCGAGATGCTCTGAGCAATATTTTGCTAAGGCAGAATGCTATCTGTTTTAGCGTAAGCGCAAATTTTCCCTGCGTTATAACGGACTTTTTATCCTCTTAATGGGATAGCGACAACACGCTAAGCCATGCGCGCTGCTCAGCGGTTTGTGGTGCCATTTTAAAATTCAGGAACAAAAAAGCCACTCTTTCGAGTGGCTTAATTATATGATTTTAAATCTAAAATTTGGTGGCCCCTGTTGGGTTTGAACCAACGACCAAGCGATTATGAGTCGCCTGCTCTAACCACTGAGCTAAGGGGCCGTGGCGAGGGATTATAAAGTAACTGGCGATTGCAATCCAGCGTAAAGCGCGCAGCTGCTGTTTTTATAAACAATGCATTTTCAATCCTTTATAATCATGTTTTAGCCATACAGCCGGAGAAAACATGATTAGCGATATCCTTGCGCCGGGCCTGCGCGTTGTCTTTTGCGGTATCAACCCGGGGAAGTCCTCCGCCCATACCGGCTTTCATTTTGCCCATCCTGGCAATCGCTTCTGGAAGGTCATCCATCAGGCCGGGTTCACCGATCGGCAGCTCAGGCCGGAAGAGGAGCTGCAGCTGCTGGATACGCGCTGCGGCATCACCATGCTGGTAGAGCGTCCGACGGTGCAGGCCAGCGAGGTCGCCTTGCAGGAGCTGCGCAGCGGCGGCCGTGAGCTGGTGCGGAAAATTGAAGAGTATCAGCCGCAGGCGCTGGCGGTGCTCGGCAAGCAGGCCTTCGAGCTGGCCTTTAACCAGCGCGGCGCGAAGTGGGGGAAACAGGCCATGACCATCGGGACGACCCAGGTGTGGGTGCTGCCTAATCCCAGCGGCTTAAACCGGGCGACGCTCGATAAGCTGGTGGCGGCCTATCGTGAACTGGACGATGCCCTGGCAACCCGCGGCCAGTAGCGGAGAGAGGCGACTTTCCCGGGATGGCCACCTGAACGCCATAAAAAAAGCTCCCCGCAGGGAGCTTTTTAACAGGCTGTAGACGATGCCCCGCGACGATTAATCGTCGAGGAAGCTACGCAGCACTTCAGAACGGCTCGGGTGGCGCAGTTTACGCAGCGCCTTCGCTTCGATCTGACGGATACGTTCGCGGGTAACGTCGAACTGTTTACCCACTTCTTCCAGCGTGTGGTCGGTGTTCATGTCGATACCGAAACGCATACGCAGCACTTTCGCTTCACGAGCGGTGAGGCCGGCCAGCACGTCATGCGTTGCCGCGCGCAGGCTCTCGGTGGTCGCAGAATCCAGCGGCAGCTCGAGGGTGGTATCCTCGATGAAATCCCCCAGATGCGAATCTTCATCGTCGCCGATCGGCGTTTCCATGGAGATAGGCTCTTTGGCGATCTTCAGCACTTTACGGATTTTGTCTTCCGGCATCAGCATACGCTCAGCCAGCTCTTCCGGGGTCGGTTCACGGCCCATCTCCTGCAGCATCTGACGGGAGATACGGTTGAGCTTGTTGATAGTCTCAATCATATGCACCGGAATACGGATGGTGCGCGCCTGATCCGCGATAGAGCGGGTGATGGCCTGACGGATCCACCAGGTGGCGTAGGTCGAGAACTTGTAGCCGCGACGGTATTCGAACTTATCGACCGCTTTCATCAGACCGATGTTGCCTTCCTGAATCAGGTCGAGGAACTGCAGACCGCGGTTGGTGTATTTCTTGGCGATAGAGATAACCAGACGCAGGTTCGCTTCAACCATCTCTTTCTTCGCACGACGGGCTTTCGCTTCGCCGATGGACATGCGACGGTTGATATCTTTAACCTGCTCGATGGTCAGGCCGGTCTCTTCTTCAATCTGCTGCAGCTTCTGCAGGCCGCGCTGCACATCTTCTTTCACTTCCAGCAGCTTCTCAGACCACGGCTTGTTCATTGCCACCGCGGCGTTGAACCAGGTTTCGCTGGTTTCGTTGCCGGTGAACAGGGTGATGAAGTTTTTCTTCGGCATTTTGCACTGCTCAACGCACAGCTTCATGATGATACGTTCCTGAGTACGAACGCGATCCATCATGCTGCGCATGCTGTTGACCAGGTAATCGAACTGCTTCGGCACCAGGCGGAACTGCTTGAAGACTTCAGACAGCTTCAGGATCTCCTCCTGGGCGGCGGCATGGCTACGACCTTTGGCTTTGATGGTGTCGCGCGTCAGCTCGTACTGGGTACGCAGCTCGGCGAATTTCTCACGGGCCAGCTCTGGGTCGATGCTGTTGTCGTCATCGCTGTTGTCGTCTGCGTCTTCATCTTCGTCTTCGTCTTCGTCGTCATCCATCTCTTCCTGAGACAGCTCGGAGCCAACGTGGGTGGCGGTTGGCGCCATATCTTCTTCGGCGTTCGGATCGACGAAACCGGTGATCAGATCGGACAGACGGGCTTCTTCCGCTTCAACGCGGTCGTACTGCTCAAGCAGGTAGGTGATCGCTTCCGGATATTCGGCAACGGAGCACTGCACCTGATTGATGCCGTCTTCGATGCGTTTGGCGATGTCAATTTCGCCTTCACGGGTCAGCAGCTCTACGGTACCCATTTCACGCATGTACATACGCACCGGGTCGGTCGTGCGCCCGATTTCGGATTCCACGCTGGAGAGCACCTGCGCGGCGGCTTCGGCAGCATCTTCATCCGCGGTGTTTTCGGCAAGCATCAGATCATCGGCATCCGGTGCTTCTTCCATCACCTGAATACCCATGTCGTTGATCATTTGGATGATGTCTTCGATCTGATCGGAATCGACGATATCTTCCGGCAGATGGTCATTGACCTCGGCATAGGTCAGATAGCCTTGCTCCTTACCACGTTGGACAAGAAGCTTCAGCTGTGACTGCGGGTTTTGCTCCATAAGACGGTATCCACACTTAATTCGTTTGATTGGTGTCGGCAGACGGGCTGTCGACATTTAAAGCGAGGGCGTACTTATATTATTGCCGCTGCGCCTCTGCGCGGCTGTCGGGGGCTTCCCGATCGATACTCGGCACCTAAGCCGTTAAATACTTTTCCTTCACGTTGTTCTGCGTTTTCTTACTGCTTTGATACAACGTGAAGGATATTGTCTGTCATTTATTTTTTCGCCAGCTCCTGGCTGATGGTCCAGAGCTCCCGGCGTTCTTCACTGCTTAAACCGTGTGTGCGATCGCGAGCTATCAACTCTTCCTGTCGCAGTTCCAGCAGTGAATCAAACATATGGTTGAGCGAGTCGGTGAAGGTTTGTTCAGCGATGTCTTTATCTGCTATATCGTCCCACATCGACAGTTTTTCAAGGGTTGCCGCCTCTTTTGTGCCGCGATATTGCTCTAAAAGTTGCCCGGTTGTCAGACCAGGCTGCGCCAGACAGCTCTTCACCAGTTCGCTGAACAGGCTCAGTCCCGGCATTTTGCGCGAGTCCAGTCCCTCCAGCGGCGGGACTAACGGCGCCAGATCCGGGTTTTGCACCAGCAGTCCTATCAGTATACGCATGGTCGTGCGTTTTAGCTGCGGTGCGGGACGCGGCGCGCCATTTTCCGCCTGTTTTGGCATTAATCGTTCAAGCTGCGCGTCATCTAAAATGCCCAGCTTATTGCCCAACTCCTGACGCAAATAGATGCGCAGCGTTTCGCCCGGGACCTGGGTTATCAGCGGCAGCGCCAGCGTGCTCAGCTGCGCGCGCCCGTCCGGAGTACTCAGATCGACCTGCGGCAGCAGGCTGTTAAACAAGAACGTGGAGAGCGGCTGAGCCTGCTCCATCCGCGCCTCGAACGCCGCTTTGCCCTCTTTACGCACCAGCGTATCCGGGTCTTCGCCGTCAGGCAGAAACATAAAGCGTAGCTGGCGACCATCGGTCATGTACGGCAGCGCCGTCTCCAGCGCGCGCCAGGCGGCATCGCGGCCGGCCCGGTCGCCGTCGTAGCAGCAGATGACGTTATTCGTCACCCGGAACAGCAGCTGGATATGGTCGGCCGTGGTCGAGGTACCCAGCGAGGCCACGGCATAATTAATGTCGTACTGCGCCAGCGCCACGACGTCCATATACCCTTCGACAACCAGCAAACGCGGTGGTTCGGGGTTATCCTGCTGCGCTTCATACAGGCCATACAGCTGGCGGCCTTTATGGAATATGTCGGTTTCCGGGGAGTTCAGATACTTCGGCAGGGCATCGCCCAGCACCCGTCCGCCAAACCCAATCACCCGGCCTCGCTTATCGCGGATGGGGAACATCACCCGTTCGCGGAAGCGGTCGTAACTGCGTCCCTGATCGTTGGTGACCAGCATGCCGGCATCAATAAGCGACTGGCGGTTTTCCTGATTGCCGCCAAACCGTTTTAAAACGTTATCCCAACCTGGGGGAGCATAGCCGATGGCAAAGCGCGTAATCACCTCGCTGCTTAACCCCCGTTTCGCCAGGTACTGGCGCGCAGGATCGGCGGCGGGCTGCATCAGAGACTGTTGATAAAACGCATTCAGACCATCCAGTAACTGGTAGAGGTTCTGCCGTTGATGGCGCTCTATCTGGCTGGGTCCGTTGCCTGCTTCATAAGGCACTTCGAGGTTGTGCATGGCGGCCAGCTCTTCGACCGTTTCCACGAACTCGAGCTTGTCGTAGTTCATCAGGAAGTCGATAGCATTGCCGTGCGCCCCGCAGCCGAAGCAGTGGTAAAACTGTTTTTCACCGTTGACGGTGAAAGAGGGGGTTTTTTCGTTATGGAACGGACAGCACGCGTGAAAATTTTTGCCCTGCTTTTTCAGCTTTACCCGCGCATCGATCAGATCGACGATGTCGGTTCTGGCAAGCAGATCGCTAATAAATACACGTGGAATTCGTCCAGCCATAAGCCCCGTTATTTCTGATGACTATAAACGAAAATAAGCCGCGCATTCCTTTCGGAAGCACGGCCTTACAACTACAACTCGGTCTGAATTGAGAGCGTCGCTCTCAACAGATTAGTACAGACGAGTACGGCGTGCGTTTTCGCGAGCCAGTTTCTTCGCGTGACGTTTCACTGCAGAAGCTTTAGCGCGCTTACGTTCGGTAGTCGGTTTTTCATAGAACTCACGACGACGAACTTCCGCCAGAACACCTGCTTTTTCGCAGGAACGCTTGAAGCGACGCAGAGCTACGTCGAACGGCTCGTTTTCACGTACTTTAATTACCGGCATGTGCCTCTCACCTTTGATTAATTCGGTTTGCCGCTGGCCGCAATGCCAGCTTATTTCAAAATGGTGCGGAATTTTACTGCAACTACTGCTGCTTTGTAAAGCACCGGCGCCTTTTTTGAAAGGGACTTTTATAAGGGTGAGGAGTATACACGAAGAGAGCACCAGGGGTGAGCAAAGTTTTACATCGCCGGTCATTGGACCTACACTGCGCGGTATTGAAGCGAGGTAAAACAACTCATGCGTGTACTGGGCATTGAAACATCCTGCGATGAAACCGGCATCGCGATTTATGACGACCAGCAAGGTCTGTTAGCCAACCAATTGTATAGTCAGGTGAAACTGCATGCGGATTACGGCGGCGTGGTGCCGGAGCTGGCATCGCGCGACCACGTGCGCAAAACGGTGCCGCTGATCCAGGCGGCGCTGAAAGAAGCCGGTCTGACGGCGAAAGATATCGACGCCGTCGCCTATACGGCGGGTCCAGGCTTGGTCGGCGCGCTGCTGGTCGGGGCGACCGTTGGCCGGTCGCTAGCCTTCGCCTGGAACGTGCCGGCGATCCCGGTACACCATATGGAAGGGCATCTGCTGGCGCCGATGCTGGAAGATAATCCGCCGGCGTTCCCGTTCGTCGCGCTGCTGGTTTCCGGCGGCCACACCCAGTTGATTAGCGTCACCGGTATTGGTCAGTATGAACTGTTGGGCGAGTCGATTGACGATGCGGCGGGCGAAGCCTTTGATAAGACGGCGAAGCTGCTGGGACTGGATTATCCCGGCGGGCCGATGCTGTCGAAAATGGCGTCCCAGGGCACCGAAGGCCGCTTTGTCTTCCCGCGGCCGATGACCGACCGTCCGGGGCTGGACTTCAGCTTCTCCGGCCTGAAGACCTTCGCCGCCAACACCATTCGCAGCAACGGCGACGATGAGCAAACCCGCGCCGACATCGCCCGGGCGTTTGAGGATGCGGTCGTCGATACGCTGATGATTAAATGTCGCCGCGCGCTGGAGCAAACCGGCTTTAAGCGTCTGGTGATGGCGGGAGGCGTGAGCGCCAACCGTACCCTGCGGGCGAAGCTGGCGGAGATGATGCAAAAACGCGGCGGCGAGGTGTTCTACGCCCGCCCTGAGTTCTGTACTGACAACGGCGCGATGATCGCCTACGCCGGCATGGTGCGTCTGCAAACCGGCGCCAAAGCCGAGCTCGGCGTGACGGTTCGCCCGCGCTGGCCGCTGGCCGAGCTGCCTGCCGCCTAACGCATCCTGAAACAGGCCGACGTCACGTCGGCCTGCCTTCCTGACTACTCCATACTTTTACACAGCGAGCAGATGGCTCCCTGATGCTTGTGCGAGTGCATCACGTCCGGGCGCTCGTACTCTTCCTCACAGCTAACGCATTGATACACGGTGGTGGAGGCGTTCCCCGCCGCGTCATAGCGCGGCTCGGCGATGCCGTCATCCATCTGCTTAATATAGTAGCGCCCGCGGGTAAGGAGCCCCATCAGCGGGGTCATGACAAAGGCAACGACCAGCGCAATCAGCGGCGAGAACGGCGCCAGCGTCGCCCCCAGCAGACCGAAGAAGGCGCAGATCGACAGCCCGGCGGCCAGACCAAAGGAGACCACGCCCACCGGGTTAACGTTGTAGATCATGCCGCGGCGATACTCCGGCTGCGCCGGCGCCAGCTTGAGCAAGCCTTTATTAAAGGTGATGTCGGTCGCCACCACCACGACCCAGGCGATGGCGAAGTTGGAGTAAAAGCCGAGGATCCACGACAAGGCGCTGAACATATCGCCTTCCATCAGCGCCAGGGCAATCGCCAGGTTGACCACCACAAAAATAATCCGTCCCGGATAGCGTTTGGTGGTGCGGGTCCAGGCGCTGGTCCACGCCAGCGAGCCGGAGTAGGCATTGGTGACGTTAATTTTGATCTGCGAGATCACCACCAGCACCACCGCCAGCGTCAGGGCCAGCCAGCCGGGCACCAGGTTATCGAAGACGCTAACGAACTGCTGCACCGGTTCGGTATTGTGCACCGCCGGGAAACGGGTCAACAGATAGAAGCCGAGGAAGGCGCCGATGATCTGTTTGATCGCGCCTAACACCACCCAGCCCGGGCCGGCGGAAAAGACCGCCAGCCACCAGCTTTTACGGTTCTCCGCGGTCTTAGGCGGCATAAAGCGCAGGTAATCAATTTGCTCGCCAATCTGCATGATCAGCGACAGGCATACCCCGGCGCCGAGCATGATGGCGGTAATATCCACCGTCGACGCGCTGTTTTTACCGGCGAAATGCAGGAAGCCGTCCACCAGCTGCGGATCTTTGACAATCAGCCACACCACCGGCACCACCATCAGCACCAGCCACAGCGGCGTGGTCCACACCTGCAGGCGGGTCAGGGCTTTCATGCCATAGACCACCAGCGGGAGCACTATCAGGGTGGCGATCAGATATCCCATCCACAGCGGGATCCCGAGGCCCACCAGCAGGCCCTGGGCCATGATCGAGCCTTCGAGGGCGAAGAAGATAAAGGTGAAGCCGGCAAAAATAATGCTGGTGATCACCGAGCCGAAATAGCCGAAGCCGGCGCTGCGGGTGATCAGGTCAAGGTCAATGTTGTAGCGCGCGGCAGTGATCGCCAGCGGAATGCCGGTGAGGAAGATCACCAGCGCCGCCACCAGGATCGAATAGATGGCGTTGCTGGTGCCCCAGGCCATACCGATGCTGGCGCCGATGGAAAAGTCGGCCAGATAGGCGATGCCGCCCAGCGCGGTGACCGCGACGACGCCCGGACCCCAGCGGCGAAAGCTCAGCGGGGCGTAACGTAAGGTGTAATCTTCTAAGGTTTCCCGGGAGCCGGAAGTCCGCGTTGTCGCGGGTAATTCAGAGTTAAGATCCAGTGATGACATAGTCATTCCTTAATGGTTAGGCATGACTTGAATTAGCAAACCTTATGCCATATTGCAGGGCAGGCGTGGCGCGGAGGTGGAGGCAGGATGATATAAAGAGAGAGCAGAGGCTGCACCATCCGGACGCGCTTGCGCCCGGCTGGTGCAACAGGCCTATTTGCCAAGCATGCCTTTGTCTTCGAGGAAGGCGATAATGGTGCTCAGGCCGTCGCCCTGCTTCAGATTGGTGAAGGTCCATGGGCGATCGCCGCGCATACGCTGGGTATCGCTCGCCATCACCTCCAGCGACGCGCCCACATAGGGGGCAAGGTCGGTTTTATTGATCACCAGGAAATCGGATTTGGTGATCCCCGGTCCGCCTTTGCGCGGGATCTTCTCCCCTTCGGCCACATCGATGACGTAGATGGTCAGATCCGCCAGCTCCGGGCTGAAGGTGGCGCTCAGGTTATCGCCGCCGCTTTCCACGAAGATAAGGTCGAGGTTACCGAACTTTTCACTCAGCGCTTCCACGGCGGCGAGGTTCATTGAGGCATCTTCGCGGATCGCCGTATGCGGGCAGCCGCCGGTTTCCACACCGACGATGCGTTCAGGCGCCAGCGCGCCCGCTTCGGTGAGGATGCGCTGATCTTCTTTGGTATAGATGTCGTTAGTGACCACCGCCAGCTGCCAGGTATCGCGCATCGCTTTACACAGTGCTTCCAGCAGAGCGGTTTTACCGGAGCCGACCGGGCCGCCGACGCCGACGCGCAGCGGGTGTTTATAAGAGTTCATGGCTTCTCCTAGGAACGGAATAATCGAGAGTATTGGGTTTCATGCCGGGCAGAGGCGATGGCGGCGAGCGGGGTGGCCGATCCGATATCGCCGTCCGGCGCGGCCAGCGCGCGGGGCATCTCGGCCGCGTAGTGGTCACAAAGACGTAAAATCAGCTGCTGGGCGGCCTGCTGGCCGAAGGGGACCAGCTTGACGCCGGCCATCACGGCGCTCTCAATCCAGCTGTAGCCCAGGCTGAGGGCCATCTCGGGCAGGGCGATACGCCAGCGCACGCCGAGCCAGGCCATCCCGGCGAGCTGGCTTTGCTGGCACAGGGAGCGCCACGGCGGCGGACAGTCCGGCTGCCAGTCGCTCAGCAGACGGGCAAACGCCGCGCCGCGGTTGCGCTCTTCCTCCCGCAGTTCACGAGTTTCCCGGCAGGCCAGCAGATAGGCGGTCCAGCGCTGGGCCGCAGCGATATCGCCTTGTTCGCAGGCGCGGTACAGGCGGGCGAACAGCGGCAGGTCAACGGTAAAAAAGCCTTCCGTCATCTGGCGTCGCTGCCAGCGCTCGAAGGCCGCGACGTCCGGCACCCAGCCGGCTTCCACAGCCCACTCCAGCCCCTGGGACCAGCTGTAACCCCCTACCGGCAGGTTGCTGCTGGCCAGCTGCATCAGCCGCAGGCGTTGTTCCGCTGTCGACATGCTAGTGGCTGTGAGCGTGGTGGTCATGATGAGCATGATGATGACCGTGGCTCTCGCTGGCGTAAGCGCCGGCTTCCGGCTCGAACGGCAGCTGGCCAAAGGTCACCGTCAGGCCGAACTGGCGCAGCATATCGTCCAGCACGTGATCGTGATGGTAGCGCAGCTCGCCCGGCATGATCTGCAGCGGCACGTGACGGTTGCCGAGGTGGTAGCAGGCCTTCGCCAGCATAAACGGATCGTCGCAGCGCACTACCGACACCCCTTCATCAGCGGCAATCACCTGCACAAACTCGGTGCCTTCTTCGTTGCTGAGCACATCGCCGCCGCGCAGCAGCAGGCCGCGGGGCAGCAGCAGGCCGGCTTCCCGGCCATCGTTGAGGGTGACCTTAACCCGGCTTTTGACGCGAACATCAATCGGCAGCGTAACGCTGGCGGTCGCGGCGGCGGGGATCTCCAGACGTTGAGTTAAATAAAGCATCCGCTCTCCTTAAAACAGAAAATATCGTTGCGCCATCGGCAGAACGTCTGCCGGCTCGCTGGTGATAAGTTCGCCATCCACCCGCACCTCATAGGTCTGGGCGTCGACGGTGATGTTAGGCTGCAGGCTGTTGTGCACCATGTCGGCTTTCTGCACCGTACGGCAGCCTTTCACCACGGCGATCGCGCTGCGCAGGTTCAGCCGCTCGGCAACGCCATTGGCTGCCGCCGCCTGCGACAGGAAGGTGAGGCGGCAGTGATGGCGGGCGCTGCCCAGCGCGCCAAACATCGGGCGGTAGTGCACCGGCTGCGGGGTCGGAATAGAGGCATTGATATCGCCCATCGGCGCGATGGCGATCATGCCGCCTTTGATCACGGTGGCCGGTTTCACGCCGAAGAAGGCTGGCGACCAGACCACGAGGTCAGCCAGCTTACCCACCTCAATGGATCCGACTTCGTGTGCGATGCCGTGGGTCAGCGCCGGGTTGATGGTGTATTTGGCGATGTAGCGCTTCACGCGGAAGTTGTCGTTATCCCCGGTCTCCTCCGCCAGCGCTCCGCGCTGCACCTTCATGCGATGCGCCACCTGCCAGGTGCGGAGAATCACTTCTCCGACGCGGCCCATGGCCTGCGAATCGGAGGAGGTGAGCGAGAAGGCGCCGAGATCGTGCAGCACGTCTTCCGCAGCGATGGTTTCCCGGCGAATGCGCGACTCGGCAAAGGCCACGTCCTCAGCGATGTCCGGGTCCAGATGGTGGCAGACCATCAGCATATCGAGATGTTCATCGATGGTGTTGAGGGTGTAGGGCAGCGTTGGGTTGGTAGACGACGGCAAAATGTTCGGGTGGGCGCAGGCGGTGATGATGTCCGGCGCATGGCCGCCGCCGGCCCCTTCGGTATGGAAGGTGTGGATGGTGCGCCCGCCGATGGCGGCGAGGGTGTCTTCCACAAATCCGGATTCATTCAGGGTGTCGCTGTGCAGGGCGACCTGGATGTCCATTTCATCGGCGACGGTTAACGCACAGTCGATCGCCGCCGGGGTGGCGCCCCAGTCCTCATGGATCTTCAGGCCAATAACGCCCGCCGCCACCTGCTCGCGCAGGGCATCCGGCTGAGAAACGTTTCCCTTGCCCAGCAGGCCGATATTGACCGGCAGGCTGTCGGCCGCCTGCAGCATGCGTGAGATATACCACGGGCCCGGGGTGCAGGTGGTGGCATGGGTGCCCGCGGCCGGGCCGGTGCCGCCGCCGACCATGGTGGTCACGCCGGAGACCAGCGCCTCTTCCGCCTGCTGCGGACAGATCCAGTGAATATGGGTATCGATCCCGCCGGCGGTGACAATTTTTCCTTCGGCGGCAATCACTTCCGTCGAGGCACCGATGGGGATGGTGACGTTGGGCTGGATATCGGGGTTACCGGCTTTGCCGATGGCGAAGATCCGGCCGTCCTTCACGCCGATATCGGCCTTAACGATCCCCCAGTGATCGACGATCAACGCGTTGGTGAGCACCAGGTCGACACAGTCGGCGGCCAGCATCTGCCCCTGGCCCATGCCGTCGCGGATCACTTTGCCGCCGCCGAATTTGACCTCTTCCCCGTAGGTGGTCAGATCGTCCTCCACCTCGATCCACAGCTCGGTATCCGCCAGGCGCACCTTGTCGCCGACGGTGGGGCCGAACATATCGGCATAGGCCTGGCGTGAAATATTACTCATCGTTTACCTCCAGAGGGCCCATGACCTCGCCGCGGAAGCCGAAGACGGCGCGGTGACCGGCGAAGGCCACCAGCTCGACCTCGCGTTTCTGGCCGGGTTCAAAGCGTACCGCCGTGCCCGCCGGGATATTCAGGCGATAGCCGGCGGCCTGCTGACGGTCGAACTTCAGCGCCGGGTTAACCTCGGCGAAATGGTAGTGCGAACCGACCTGAATCGGCCGATCGCCGTGGTTCTCAACGACCACGCGACAGGTTGCCCGGCCGGTATTCAGGGCTATCTGACCGGGCTTAACGTGATATTCACCGGGGATCATGGCGCTACCTCAGATAATCGGGTTGTGAACGGTGACCAGCTTCGAGCCGTCCGGGAAGGTGGCTTCGACCTGGATATCCGGGATCATTTCCGGGACGCCCTCCATCACCTGCTCGCGGGTCAGGACGTGACGGCCTTCCTCCATCAGCGAGGCCACGCTTTTGCCGTCCCGAGCGCCTTCCATAATAAAGGCGCTGATGAGGGCCACGGACTCCGGATAGTTGAGCTTCAGGCCGCGGGCCAGGCGACGCTCCGCCACCAGCGCGGCGGTAAACAGCAACAGCTTGTCTTTTTCTCGGGGGGTCAGTTCCATAACGTTCTCTTAAGTCAGCCAGATTCGGGGAAGTACGGGAGATTTACCGGTGAGATGAGGGCGCAGAAACTGCCATACGTCGCGCATCACCCGCTGGCAAATCAGATTATCGTCACTGAGGAAACGCACCGTCAGCAGGCGGTCGGTCAGGCTGGCGCCGGCGTAGAGACCGAGCGGCGCCAGCGCGTCGCGCACCCCGTCGAGCAGGGCATCGGTAGCCGGATAGCACAGCAAAGTGCCGACCCAGGGACGTTCGGCGACGCTGGAGAGCTCTCCCTCCTGCAGCTGCAGGCGCTCGACCAGCAGCGGCTCATCGTCCACCCATACCTCCAGCCGGTTGCTGAGGGTGCCGTGGCTGAAGGTTTCGCCAATCACCGGGCGGCCAAGGCAGAGCAGATCCCAGGCCAGCAGCCTGCTGGAGGCGCAAAGATGAAAGGTAGTGAACAGCCGGGCATTCGCCCCGGGAAAGAAGATGGCATCCTGCGGGAGCCACTCCAGGGTCGCCTGCGGGGCAAGGGTCAACTGCTGGCGAACTAGCGCTTGCGCGCCGCTGCTGCGGTAAAACTTGCTGGCGCCAGGCATGGTTATCAGCGTATGGCAGCCGGGGGCAAGGTGCGCGCTAATTGTCAGCTCATCACCGCCGACGATGCCGCCGGGCGGGTGAAGCAGATAGAGGTGACAGGTCTCTTCTTCCGGGTAAAACGGGCGCTGGACGGTCAGCGGGCCGACGTGTTGGGCGCTGGCGAGAACGGTCTTGCCGCCGGCCTGCTGAAAGCGGAGATCCAGCGTGGCCTGCCAGCCTTTTTTGAGTGGTGGTAACACGGTGCCGTGCAATGTTGCGCCCCTGCAAAATCAAGATAAAACAGCAGCAATGAGTATTGATCGGCGGGAGTTTATCCCGGTCATACGAAACGCTTATGTCATCCGTAACCCGGAGCGTCGCGACGGGCGCGAGGGGAAAGCGGCATAACCGCTCCGGATTATTCACCCGGATAATCTTTGCCGTCAATATCCTGATCCGCAGCCTGGGCGCGGCGGAAAAGGCGGCGGATCGGGTTGCGCCGCGCCGCCAGCCGCCAGCGCAACTTTTGCCTTTCCATGCTGCTAACGTATTGTTACAAAAGGAGGATGTGGCGATGATCGCCTTTGATGGCGAGGAAGCGTAAAAGGGCGGGTGAAAGGCGCGATTAGCGCAGGGGAGTTCCCCGGCTGGCGGAGCCGGGAGGGGTGATTACTTCTGCTCTGGCGTTTTTTTCTTCTTCACGCGGGTCCAGATTTTGCTCTCCTGGCGGCGCCACAGACGCTGAATGTTGTCGTGATGGCGCAGGAGGATCAGGCAGGAGAGCATCGACACCGGAAAGGTGTACTGCGGTTTGAACCACCAGACGTAGAACGGGGCGATCAGCGCGCTGACGATAGCGCCCAGGGAAGAGTAGCCGCTGAGCAGGATGGTCAGCAGCCAGGTCCCGGCCATCACCCCGGTGAGATCGAGCCCGATGGGGGCGATAGCGCCGAAGGCCGTGGCGACGCCTTTACCGCCGCGGAAATGAAAGAAGACTGGCCAGATATGGCCCACGCAGGCGGCAATCGCCACTAACCCCAGCCAGAACGGCGTAAGGCCCAGCGCCCAGGCGCCCCACACCGGGAGCATGCCCTTCAGCACATCAAAAATAAGTACCGCTACGGCCGCCCCTTTTCCGCCAATTCGTAGTACGTTAGTGGCCCCGGGGTTGCCTGAGCCGCTGTCGCGTGGGTCGGGCAGGCCAGCAAGGCGACATACCAGAATGGCGCTGGAAATGGAGCCGCAGAGGTAGGCGAGGAGTACCAGTCCAGGCGCGATTGCACTCATAACGCTGTTCCGTTTTGAAAATGTCGTTGTATTCTCTGCATCTGTGGATAATACGCATAATTCGCCGGAAGTGATATCCGGTTTAGCTAAAAAGCAGGCAGGGCGTGATGGATATTGTATTTATAGAGCAACTTTCGGTAATCACCACCATTGGTGTTTATGACTGGGAACAAACCATTGAGCAGAAGCTGGTGTTCGATATCGAAATTGCATGGGATAACCGCAAGGCGGCCGCCAGCGATGATGTCAGCGATTGCCTCAGCTATGCTGATATCAGCGAGCGCGTGATCGCGCATGTGGAGGGGGGGACATTTGC
Organism: Klebsiella pneumoniae; assembly: GCF_000742135.1. Taxonomy (GTDB): domain Bacteria; phylum Pseudomonadota; class Gammaproteobacteria; order Enterobacterales; family Enterobacteriaceae; genus Klebsiella; species Klebsiella pneumoniae. The sequence goes on from NZ_KN046818.1 coordinate 3,330,721, forward strand.
GTTAGTGGAGCGGGTGGCGGAAGAGGTGGCCGACCTGCTGCTGGAAACATTCCAGTCGCCATGGGTGCGCATAAAAGTCAGCAAACCTGGCGCCGTGGCTCGCGCGGCAAACGTCGGGGTGATTATTGAACGTGGCCTTAATCTGAAACAAAACTTTTCAGGTCATACTTGTTAAACAAATTGCGTTTATACCGGTCATAGCATCCGGTCATCAGGCAATTTTACTGGCGATGTCCTTCCAGAACGGTGGACGAATCCGTGTGTACTTCCTATACGCTGCGGATTACGCGCGCTCTGGCAGCCGGGTTGTGCCTGTTGAACGATACCGTGTTCCTGGTTTTTTTCATTTTACTTTTTTAAAGGGTTTAATTGGATGAGCGATATACACTCGCTGCTGGTGGCGGCAATATTGGGTGTGGTTGAGGGTTTGACAGAGTTTTTACCTGTTTCCAGTACCGGTCATATGATTATTGTTGGTCACCTGCTGGGGTTTGAAGGTGATACCGCAAATACCTTTGAAGTGGTGATTCAGTTAGGTTCGATACTCGCCGTGGTGGTGATGTTCTGGCGTCGCCTGTTCGGCCTGATCGGCATCCATTTCGGGAAACCGCCGGCGCATGAAGGCCAGGGCAGCGGCCGTTTGTCGCTTATCCATATCCTTCTCGGCATGATCCCCGCGGTGGTGATGGGGCTGATTTTCCATGACACCATTAAATCCTTGTTTAACCCGGTGAACGTGATGTACGCCCTGATTGTCGGCGGCGTATTGCTGATTGCAGCGGAAGTGCTGAAGCCGAAACAGCCGCGCGCGGTCGGGATTGACGATATGACCTACCGTCAGGCGTTCGTCATCGGCTGCTTTCAGTGCCTGGCGCTGTGGCCAGGTTTCTCCCGCTCGGGGGCGACTATCTCCGGCGGCATGCTGATGGGCGTCAGCCGCTATGCGGCCTCGGAGTTCTCTTTCCTGCTGGCGGTACCGATGATGATGGGCGCCACCGTGCTGGACGTCTACAAGAGCATCGGCTTCCTGAACATGGGCGATGTCCCGATGTTCGCCGTCGGCTTCGTGATGGCGTTTATCGTGGCGCTGATTGCGATTAAAACCTTCCTGCAGCTGATCAAACGGATCTCGTTCATTCCGTTCGCTATCTACCGCTTTATCGTCGCGGCAGCGGTGTACGTGGTCTTCTTCTAAGGCCTGCGCCCTCAGCCTTGCGGCTGGGGGCAACGCTGTTCCTTCCACTGCGCTACCGCCGCAATTCTCCGCCGCGTCAGCTCCTCGCGAATTTCCGCCCCTTTAAAGCCCGCCGCCACGACCTCTTTAGTGGAGACCGACTGCGCCACTTCCCAGGCCTCCAGCAGCAGGCGCCCCTGCGGGTAATCGCTGGCCTCGAAACCGGTGCGTCCGCGGACGTCGGCTTCGCTGGTGAGCGCGATCTGCTGCACGCGCTGCGGTTTGCACCACGCGTCAATGCTGTCGAAGAGTTTGACGAGGGTTTTCGGCTGCAGAATTGGCAGGGTGTGGATTAGGTCATGGTACTCCGCCACCAGTTTCGCGAGATCGCGGATATCGTTCGGCACCCGCAGACGCGCGCAGAGCTGCTCCACCAGCTTGACTCCCGCCGGACCATGGCCGTGGTGACGCGGCCAGAGCGCCTTCGGCGTCAGCCCTTTGCCGAGGTCATGGCACAGGGTGGCGAAACGTACGTCGACATCCGGCGACAGCATCGCGGCCATCGTGACGGTCATCAGGGTGTGCAGGCCGGTGTCGATTTCCGGATGCCATTTCGCCGGGGCCGGCACGCCGTACAGGGCGTCAATCTCCGGGAACAGCACCTTGAGGGCCTGACAGTCGCGCAGCGTCTGGAAAAATACCTGCGGGTTGCGAGTAGTTAATGCGCTTTCCGTCTCCTTCCACACCCGCTCCGGCGTTAAATGCGCCAGCTCGCCGGCCTCAACCATCGCGGCCATCAGGGCCTGGGTCTCTTCGGCAATGCGAAAACCGAGGTGGGCGTAGCGGGCGGCAAAGCGCGCGACGCGCAGCACGCGCAGCGGATCTTCACTAAACGCGGGAGAGACATGGCGCAGCAGGCGCTGACGGAGATCGTTCTGTCCGCCGTAGGGGTCGATAATTGCGCCGTCGGCATCCTGGGCGAGGGCGTTGACCGTCAGGTCGCGGCGCAGCAGATCGGCTTCGAGGGTGACGTCCGGGGCGGCATAGCAGGTAAAACCGGTATAGCCCGCGCCGGATTTGCGCTCGGTGCGGGCCAGGGCATACTCTTCCCGGCTTTGCGGATGGAGGAACACGGGAAAATCGCGGCCTACCTGTTGATAGCCCGCGTCTAGCATCTGTTGCGGGGTGGCGCCCACCACCACCCAGTCTCGGTCTTTGACCGGCAGCCCTAACAGCGCGTCACGCACCGCGCCACCGACCAGATAACTCTTCACGCCTGATTCTCCCGTATCCGTTTTTCGCAAGATGATACGTAAGTCTGGCAGAGAAGACGAATTAGTTCATCCACCGGTCTTTACGTTTGCGGCTTGGCACCAGATGCGGCAGCACCAGACCGAGCAGCAGACCGACGCCCAGCACACCGCCGCCGTACATAAACCACTGCATGATAATGGTGCGCTGTTTATCATCAAGCTGCAGATTTGCCGCATTCACCTTCTTCTGCGCGACAACCAGCTCGTTTTTCAACTTTTGGTTCTCGTCCTTCAGCGCGTTAATCACGCTGTCGCTGCCGGCGACTTTCTTCTGCATATCCGCCGTGCGCTGGTTCCAGGTGGCATCGATGTTATTCAGCTTATCGGTCAGCGTTTTGACCTGGTTTTCCAGATCCGGGACGCGGGTGCGCAGGCTGGGCTCGTTGCTCAGCTCTTTCAGCGGGATCCAGGCGGTACGGCCGTTGCTGTCGCGAATTTGCGCGTAACTGGTGCTGTCGTTCGTTTGCAGTACCGACACTTCTTCCCCGGCGTTGATGGTGCCGACCAGACGATAATTATCGCCCGGGCCGCTGCGAACCCAGGTGTTCAGCTCATCGGAAACGTAGCGCTTTTCTTCTGCGTGAACCGCCGTGGCGGCGCTAAGCGCGAGCAAAGTAAAAGTAATCAGGCGTAATTTTGGCATCAGGTCATCGTTTGGTCATAAAAAGTGGAACGATAGTAGAGGCATCGCCAGAGCGACGCAAAGTTTTCCGCCACAATCGGAATCATCCAGGAGGTGGCCCGGCAAAAAGCGCGTTGCATGGCGATTCACCGCAAAATACTATCTACTGACAAAAAATATTGTCGTAAGTTCGCCGCAATTTGTCGGCGCAGCACAGAAGCGGAAGAATTCAGTCATGGCTCAAGAAATCGAACTCAAGTTTATCGTCGCTCAGGATGGGGTAGAGACGCTGCGCGAGCAGCTCAATGCGCTCGAGGCGAAACATACGCCCGCGGGCCAGTTGCTGAACATTTATTACGAAACCGCCGATGACTGGCTGCGTCGTCACGATATGGGGCTGCGCATCCGCGGCGATCAGGGGCGTTATGAGATGACGCTGAAAATCGCCGGTCGGGTGGTCGGCGGCCTGCACCAGCGCCCGGAATATAATATTCCACTGGATAAACCGGAGCTGGCGCTTGAGCGCCTGCCGGCGGAGGTCTGGCCGCAAGGGGAACTTCCGGCCGCGCTGGCGGAGCACGTCCAGCCGCTGTTCAGCACCGATTTTGCCCGTGAACGCTGGGTGATCCAGGAAGGAAAGAGTGAGATTGAGATTGCCCTCGATCGCGGCGAAGTAAAGGCGGGCGAAGATCAGGAGCCGATCTGCGAACTGGAGCTGGAGCTGCTCGCCGGGGAGACCGCCGATCTGCTGCGCCTCGCGCATCGTTTGCTGGAGAGCGGCGTCCTGCGTCAGGGGAGCCTGAGCAAAGCCGCGCGCGGGTATCATCTGGCGCAAGGTAACAATGAGCGTCCGGTGACCCGGCTGGCGGTGCTGCCGGTGGCAGCGAAGGCCAGCGTGGAGCAGGGGCTGGAGGCGGCGCTGGAGAGCGCCCTGGCGCACTGGCTATATCACGACGAGATCTGGCTGCGCGGCAACGCAAAAGCCAAAGTGGAAATTCTGCTGGCGATAGCCCGCGTGCGCCATGCCCTCGTGCTGTTTGGCGGCATCGTGCCGCGTAAGGCGACCACCCACCTCCGCGCGTTGCTGAACGACGCCGACGCCGTTCTGCTGGCTGCGGACACCGCCGACGAAGCGTTATTCCGCACCGAGGTCGTTGGCGCCAAACTGGCCCTGACCGAATGGCTGGTCCAGCGCGGGTGGCGTCCGTTCCTCAACGAGGCGGGAGAGAAAAAAATAGCCGGCTCGTTCAAACGGTTTGCCGATATTCACCTCTCGCGGGTGGCGGCCGAGCTGCGCAGCGCCGTGCAGCATCTGGCGGTAGAAGATGCCGCTGACCAGTTGCCGAAGCTGTCCCGCAACATCGACAGCGTCCAGCTGCTGGCGGGCGCCTATGGCGACGCCGTCGCGCCCTGGCTGGAGAACTGGCAGGAACTTCAGCGTGCGATAGAGCATGACGACCGCAGCGTGTTTGAATATTTCCGTCGCCAGGCGCTGGCTGCCGAGCCGTTCTGGCTGCATAGTGGAAAACGATAATTACAGGCCAGGGAGCCCTTATGATGCCGCTTTCTCCGCAGTTACAGCAGCACTGGCAGACGGTCGCTGACCGTCTGCCAACGGATTTTCCCGTTGCCGAACTGAGCCCACAGGCCAGGTCGGTGATGGCGTTCAGCGATTTTGTCGAACAGAGTGTGATCGCTCAGCCGGGCTGGCTGAATGAGCTTGCGGACTCCGCGCCGGCGGCGGAAGAGTGGCGGCATTACGAAGCCTGGCTGCAGGAGCGCCTGCAGGCCGTCACTGACGAAGCGGGGTTGATGCGAGAGCTGCGTCTCTTCCGCCGCCAGATGATGGTCCGCATCGCCTGGGCGCAGGCGTTGTCGCTGGTGCGCGAAGAAGAGACGCTGCAGCAGCTGAGCGTCCTGGCGGAGACCCTGATTGTCGCCGCCCGCGACTGGCTTTACGCCGCCTGCTGTAAAGAGTGGGGAACGCCATGCAACGCCGAGGGTCAGCCGCAGCCGCTGCTGATCCTCGGGATGGGAAAGCTGGGCGGCGGCGAGCTGAACTTCTCTTCCGATATCGATCTGATCTTTGCCTGGCCGGAGCATGGCGCCACCCGCGGCGGCCGTCGCGAGCTGGATAATGCCCAGTTCTTTACCCGCCTGGGGCAGCGGCTTATCAAGGCGCTGGATCAGCCGACGCAGGACGGCTTTGTTTATCGGGTGGATATGCGCCTGCGGCCCTTTGGCGACAGCGGGCCGCTGGTGCTCAGCTTTGCGGCGCTGGAAGATTATTACCAGGAGCAGGGGCGGGACTGGGAACGCTACGCGATGGTGAAAGCGCGGATCATGGGCGATAACGACGGCGCCTACGCCAGCGAACTGCGCGCGATGCTTCGCCCCTTCGTCTTCCGCCGCTATATCGACTTCAGCGTGATCCAGTCGCTGCGTAACATGAAAGGCATGATCGCCCGTGAAGTGCGGCGTCGCGGGCTGAAAGACAACATCAAGCTCGGCGCCGGCGGCATTCGTGAAATTGAATTTATCGTTCAAGTCTTTCAGCTGATCCGCGGCGGTCGCGAACCTGCGCTGCAGCAGCGCGCGCTATTGCCGACACTGGCGGCGATTGATGAGCTGCATCTGCTGCCGGAAGGCGACGCGACGCTGCTGCGCGCGGCCTATCTGTTCCTGCGCCGGCTGGAAAACCTGCTGCAAAGTATCAACGATGAACAGACCCAGACCCTGCCACAGGATGAACTGAACCGCGCCAGACTGGCGTGGGGGATGCATACCGATGACTGGGAGACGCTGAGCGCGCAGCTGGCGAACCATATGGCCAACGTACGGCGGGTGTTTAATGAACTGATCGGCGATGACGAGGCTCAGTCGCCAGATGAGCAGCTGGCCGAGTACTGGCGCGAGCTGTGGCAGGATGCGCTGGAAGAAGATGACGCCAGTCCGGCGCTGGCGCATTTAAACGACGCCGACCGCCGCAGCGTGCTGGCGCTGATTGCCGATTTCCGCAAAGAGCTGGATCGGCGCACCATCGGCCCGCGCGGCCGCCAGGTGCTGGATCAGCTGATGCCGCATCTGTTGAGCGAAATCTGCTCGCGCGCCGATGCGCCGCTGCCTCTGGCGCGGATCACGCCGCTGTTGACCGGGATCGTCACCCGCACCACCTATCTTGAACTGCTGAGCGAATTCCCCGGCGCGCTGAAACACCTGATTACGCTCTGCGCGGCATCGCCGATGGTCGCCAGCCAGCTGGCGCGCCACCCGCTGCTGCTGGATGAGCTGCTGGATCCCAACACCCTCTATCAGCCGACGGCGACCGATGCCTATCGCGACGAGCTGCGTCAGTATCTGCTGCGGGTGCCGGAAGAGGATGAAGAGCAGCAGCTGGAGGCGTTGCGCCAGTTCAAGCAGGCGCAGCAGCTGCATATCGCGGCGGCGGATATCGCCGGCACCCTGCCGGTGATGAAGGTCAGCGATCATTTAACCTGGCTTGCCGAAGCGATCCTCGATGCGGTGGTGCAGCAGGCATGGGGGCAGATGGTGGCTCGCTACGGCCTGCCGACCCACCTGCACGATCGCCAGGGGCGCGGCTTCGCCGTCGTCGGCTACGGCAAGCTCGGCGGTTGGGAGCTGGGCTACAGCTCCGATCTCGACCTGGTGTTCCTCCATGACTGCCCGGCGGAGGTGATGACCGACGGCGAGCGGGAGATTGACGGCCGTCAGTTCTACCTGCGGCTGGCCCAGCGGATCATGCATCTGTTCAGCACCCGCACCTCGTCCGGTATTCTTTACGAAGTGGACGCCCGGCTGCGCCCTTCCGGCGCGGCGGGGATGCTGGTTACCACCGCTGACGCGTTTGCCGACTATCAGCAGAACGAGGCCTGGACGTGGGAGCATCAGGCGCTGGTGCGCGCCCGCGTGGTCTATGGCGACCCGGCGTTGCAGGCGCGCTTTGACGCCATTCGTCGCGATATCCTGACCACCCCGCGGGAGGGCGCAACCCTGCAGACCGAGGTTCGCGAGATGCGCGAGAAGATGCGCGCCCACCTCGGCAACAAGCATCCCAATCGTTTTGATATCAAAGCCGATGGCGGCGGGATCACGGATATTGAATTTATTACCCAGTATCTGGTCCTACGCTATGCCAGCGACAAGCCGAAGCTGACCCGCTGGTCTGATAATGTGCGTATTCTCGAGCTGCTGGCGCAGAACGACATCATGGACGAGGAGGAAGCGCGCGCCTTAACGCACGCGTACACCACCTTGCGTGACGCGCTCCATCACCTGGCCCTGCAGGAGCTGCCGGGACACGTGGCGCCAGAGGCCTTCAGCCGGGAGCGCGAGCAGGTCAGCGCCAGCTGGCAGAAATGGCTGATGGCTTAACTATAAAATCGGGTGTGCTATTATCGCGCGCAAAGTTTGCGTCTCGCAGGAGAGAGTCATGAAAGTAACGCTGCCGGAGTTTGAACGTGCAGGAGTGTTGGTGGTGGGTGATGTGATGCTGGACCGCTACTGGTACGGCCCCACCAGTCGTATTTCCCCGGAAGCCCCGGTGCCGGTGGTGAAGGTGGAAAATATCGAAGAACGTCCTGGCGGCGCGGCAAACGTAGCGATGAACATCGCCTCGCTGGGGGCAACCTCGCGCCTGGTGGGATTGACCGGGATTGATGACGCCGCCCGCGCGCTGAGCCAGGCGCTGGCCAACGTCAATGTGAAGTGCGACTTCGTCTCCGTCCCGACTCACCCGACTATCACCAAGCTGCGGGTGCTGTCGCGCAATCAACAGCTGATCCGCCTCGACTTTGAAGAGGGCTTCTCCGGCGTCGATCCGCAGCCGATGCACGAGCGCATTCAGCAGGCGCTGGGCTCTATTGGCGCGCTGGTCCTTTCGGACTATGCCAAAGGGGCGCTGACCAGCGTCCAGACCATGATCCGACTCGCACGTGAAGCGGGCGTGCCGGTGCTGATCGATCCGAAAGGCACCGATTTCGAACGCTATCGCGGCGCGACGTTGCTCACCCCGAACCTCTCTGAGTTTGAAGCGGTGGTGGGCAAGTGCCAGGATGAAGCGCAGATCGTTGAGCGCGGCATGAAGCTCATCGCCGAATTCGAACTGTCGGCGCTGCTGGTGACGCGCTCTGAGCAGGGGATGACGCTGCTGCAGCCGGGACGTCCGCCGCTGCATATGCCGACCCAGGCCCAGGAAGTGTACGACGTGACCGGCGCCGGCGACACGGTGATTGGCGTACTGGCGGCGACCCTGGCGTCCGGCAACACCCTGGAAGAGGCCTGCTATTTCGCTAACGCCGCGGCGGGCGTGGTGGTCGGTAAGCTGGGTACATCCACCGTTTCCCCTGTCGAGCTGGAAAACGCGGTCCGCGGCCGGGCTGAGACCGGCTTTGGCGTGATGAGCGAAGAGGAGCTCAAACAGGCGGTTGCGGCGGCGCGCAAGCGCGGCGAGAAAGTGGTGATGACCAACGGCGTCTTCGACATTCTGCATGCCGGTCATGTCTCCTATCTGGCGAATGCGCGCAAGCTGGGCGACCGTCTGATCGTGGCGGTCAACAGCGATGCCTCCACCAAACGTCTGAAAGGCGAAACCCGCCCGGTGAACCCGCTGGAACAGCGGATGATCGTGCTGGGGGCGCTGGAAGCCGTCGACTGGGTGGTCTCCTTCGAAGAAGATACTCCGCAGCGCCTGATCGCTGGCATCCTGCCGGATCTGCTGGTCAAGGGCGGCGACTACAAACCGGAGCAGATCGCCGGCAGCGAAGAGGTCTGGGCGAACGGTGGCGAAGTGCTGGTGCTCAACTTTGAAGATGGCTGCTCAACTACCAATATTATTAAGAAAATACAAAAAGATAGCGACAAATAAGCTTTTCGCTATTCACCGGTTTGTACGGTGAAGCATCACGGCCTGCGATAGACGTATCGCGGGCCGTTTTTATTTAATCATGTGGAAAATGATTTAGCGCAATAAATAATCATGTTAAGCGCATTTTTCGTACAAATCGCGTTAAGGTAAGCGTAAATACTGAAGTGAGTAAAAGGCATATGACTTATCAGAACATCCACCGCTGAAGGAGTATGCGCATGAACCATAACGATATGTATTCAATGAAGAATTTTGATTTTTTGGCGCGGAGTTTCGCCAGAATGCACGCCCAGGGCCAGCCAGTTGATCTTCAGGCCATTGTCGGCAATATGGATGAAGAACATCGTGAATGGTTTTGCCAGCGCTATGAACTGTACTGTCGCCAGGTGAGTAGTCAGGCGGAAGCCGCCCATTAAGCCAAACGCAAAACGGGCCCCCAGGGGCCCGTTTTTTACTGCTGCTCTTCGCTGCCCGGCGTCGCCGCCGGTCGGTTTTCGAGGTCATTCAGGCGCTGCTCCAGCAGCGCCAGTTTTTCCCGGGTCCGCAGCAGCACCTGAGTCTGCACGTCAAACTCTTCGCGGCTAACCAGATCCAGACGGGTCAGCTGCGACTGCAGCGCCTGGCGGATTTTCTTCTCAACATCCTCACCCAGATCGCGAAGTCCTTTTGGCATCGACTCATGGACCTGGCGGGCGATTTGTTCAATTTTTTTCGGGTCAATCATGGTGGTTTCCTGCTCGGGTCGGATGATTGATCATTGTAGTGCGAACCAGGCCGCCTATAAACCAGAAATGTTTGAAGCTTATGCATTGCCGAGGATAGTCAATAGCGTTATAGTTATCTCGCTTATTCTCAGGGCGGGGCGAAATTCCCCACCGGCGGTAAATCAACCATGGCGTTGAAAGCCCGCGAGCGCTTCCCGTGACTACGGGAAGGTCAGCAGATCCGGTGTAATTCCGGGGCCGACGGTTAAAGTCCGGATGGGAGAGAGTAACGGCACAGTCGGGCCCAGGCCCGCTCGCGTTGACTTTTGCCGCTAAACCGGCGCTCCTAAGACTGCCCTGATTCTGGTAACCATAATTTTAATGAGGTTTTTTTACCATGAATCAGACGCTCCTTTCTTCTTTTGGTACCGCTTTTGAACGTGTGGAACACGCTTTGAACGCCCTGCGCGAAGGCCGCGGCGTGATGGTGCTTGATGATGAAGACCGTGAAAACGAAGGCGATATGATCTTCGCCGCTGAAACCATGACCGTTGAGCAGATGGCGCTGACCATTCGTCACGGCAGCGGCATTGTGTGCCTGTGCCTGACCGAAGAACGCCGCAAACAGCTGGATCTGCCGATGATGGTAGAGAACAACACCAGCGCCTACGGCACTGGCTTCACCGTGACCATCGAAGCGGCCGAAGGTGTGACCACCGGCGTCTCCGCTGCCGACCGCGTGACCACCGTCCGCGCGGCCATCGCCGACGGCGCGAAACCTTCCGATCTCAACCGTCCAGGTCACGTCTTCCCGCTGCGTGCGCAGCCGGGCGGCGTACTGACCCGCGGCGGCCACACCGAAGCCACTATCGACCTCGTGACCCTGGCTGGCTTTAAACCGGCAGGCGTGCTGTGCGAGCTGACCAATGACGATGGCACCATGGCCCGCGCGCCGGAGTGCATCAAGTTCGCTCAGCAGCACAATATGGCGGTAGTCACGATTGAAGATCTGGTGGCCTATCGTCGCGAACATGAGCGTAAAGCCAGCTAAATAGCGGTTCGCTACGCCCGAGCACAGCCCACTTGTTAGTGGGCTGTGTTGTTTCTGCGCTTTAACCGATGCCCATCGTCTGGAGTACCACCAGGCTCAGCCCCATGACCGACATCCCGCACAGGACGCCGTAGCTTGGATTGCTTTGCGGATCGAGCTCTTTCGCCAGCGGCATCAGTTCATCGACCGACAGCGCCACCATAATCCCGGCGACGGCAGCCATGATCGCGCCCATCACCAGCGGCGAGACCAGGCTCCCCAGAATCAACCACGCCAGCACGCCGCCCAAAATTTCCGCCATGCCGGAAAGCCCGGCCCAGAGCACCGCTTTGCTGCGCGAGCCGGTGGCGGCATACACCGGTCCGGCAACCGCCAGTCCTTCCGGAATATTGTGCAGGGCGACGGCAAGGGCGACGCCCATGCCAAGCTCGAGGTTGTTGCTCGCCGTGACATAGGTGGCGATCCCTTCCGGAAAGTTATGCAGGCTGATCCCCAGCGTCAAAAGAATAGCGGTGCGGCGTAAGTTGCGCGGGCGCGGCATGGCGGGAGTCATCAGATCCTGCGGGTGGGCGTGCGGCAGCAGGCGGTCAAGGCCAAAGTAGCCCAGCAGGCCGACAACAAACATTCCATAGCCGAGCAGCGGCGACATGCCCTCGGCGGCCAGCGCGGCAGGCAGCATTTCCATCAACGAAATCAATAGCATAATCCCGGCGGCAAAGCCGAGGGAGAAGCCAAGCAGGCGGTTAGAGGGTTTCTGGCCAATCACGCCGAATATGGCGCCAATGAAGGTTGCGCTACCGGCTAACAGCGTCAATATTAAGGGTGATGACATCGCTTCTCTCCCTGTGAAAATAATTACATACGAGTATATTGCCTGAGGATGCGCGTACGGGACACGTCCCTTTACCGCGAATTACATTCAAATTTTCTGACGATCATCATCATGGTTATCTGAGTTTATCCTGGCGCAAAAGCGCGTAATGTGAGCACATCACATTGACACCCTAAGGATATCATCATGTCCCGTACCCGAATGCCCGCGTTGTTTCTCGGCCATGGCAGCCCAATGAACGTGCTGGAAGACAACCGTTATACCCGCGCCTGGGCTCAACGGGGCGAAACCCTGCCGCGTCCGAAAGCGATCGTGGTGGTCTCTGCGCACTGGTTTACGCGCGGTACGGGCATAACGGCGATGGAGGCGCCGAAGACCATTCATGACTTCGGCGGTTTTCCGCAGGCGCTGTATGACACGCATTATCCGGCGCCGGGCTCTCCGGCGCTGGCGCAACGGCTGGTGGAGCTGCTCTCGCCGGTGCCGGTCACCCTCGATACAGAAGCCTGGGGATTTGACCATGGCTCGTGGGGCGTGCTGATTAAAATGTATCCGCAGGCGGATATCCCGATGGTTCAGTTGAGCATCGACAGCACCAAACCGCCGGCCTGGCATCTCGAAATGGGGCGGAAGCTGGCCTCGCTGCGTGATGAAGGCGTTATGCTGGTGGCCAGCGGCAACGTGGTGCATAACCTGCGCACCGCCCGCTGGCATGGCGAGAACACGCCGTACCCTTGGGCAGAGTCCTTCAATAACTACGTGAAGGCGAATCTGCAATGGCAGGGGCTGGACGAGCAGCACCCGCTGGTTAACTACCTGGCACACGAAGGGGGCTCGCTCTCCAACCCGACGGCGGAGCATTTCCTGCCGCTGCTGTATGTCCTGGGGACGTGGGATGGCGTTGAGGCGATGACGATCCCAGTCGATGGCATCGAGATGGGCTCGCTGAGCATGCTGTCGGTGTTGGTTGGCGCCTGATGATAGCGCGCTCCGGCGGCATTTACCGTCGCCGGAGCGCGGCATTATTCGACGAAAATGTGCGGATAGAAGCGCGACAGATCCTGGGTGATCAGCGCCCGGTCTTCGCGAATACCGATCCCTGCAGGCTGGTCGTTGATGAGCCAGCTGCCAATCAGCGTATAGCTATCGCCAAACTTCGGCAGCGGGTAAAACGCCTGCACGATGGTGCCTTCTTCCCCGTACGGGCCTTCTACTGCCTCCACCACTTTGCCATTTTCAACGATCGACACGTTAGCGCCTTCGCGGGAGAAGATTGGCTTAATGACGTACTTCTCCATCTCCGGGTGAGTATCTTCGCTGAAGTAGGCCGCCAGCAGATTAGGGTGATTGGGGAACATCTCCCACAGCATCGGCAGCAGCGCCTTGTTGGAGATAATGCTTTTCCACGCCGGCTCCAGCCAGCGGACGCCAGCGTCTTCCAGCTTGGTGGAGAACATCTCCCGCAGCATAAACTCCCACGGATAGAGCTTGAACAGATTGCCAATCACCTGATCCTGCAGATCGGTAAACTGGCCTTTTTCGCCCAGGCCGATATCTTCAACGTAGAGGAATTCCGTCGCCAGCCCCGCTTCAGCGGCGCAGTCCTGCAGATACTGCACGGTACCGCGATCTTCAACGGTATCGCGGCAGCAGGCCATATGCAGCAGCTGAAAGCCAAACTGCTCGCGCAGCTCGCCGAAGCGATCGATCAGCTTTTCCTGCAAACTGTTGAACTGGTCGCTGCCCGCCGGCAGCTTGCCGGCGTTGAGCTGATCTTCCAGCCAGATCCACTGGAAGAAGGCCGCTTCATACAGCGAGGTCGGGGTGTCGGCATTGTTCTCCAGCAGCTTCGGTTCGCCGACGCCATCCCAGGCCAGGTCGAGACGTGAGTAGAGCGACGGCTGGTTGGTTTTCCACGACTGGCGTACAAAACCCCAGGTGTGTTTAGGGATGCGGAATTTGGTCATCAGCTCATCGCTGGCGATCACTTTTTCCACCACCTGGAGGCACATCTGATGTAGCTCAGCGGTGACCGCTTCCAGCTTTTCCACCTGCGCGAGGGTCAGCTTGTAATACGCCTCTTCGCTCCAGTAGGGCTCGCCGTACATGGTATGGAAGTTGAAACCGTACTCGGTCGCTTTCTCGCGCCAGTCCGGGCGCTCGGTAATACTGACTCTTTCCATGTTGCTTAGCCGCCCATTGAGCGAGAAGAGGACGTTGAGCCTGCGGCGCTACGCTGCATGGTCGACTGTTTCGCTACCGACTCGCCAAAGCCGCCGCGGGTGACGGTGGTGGTGGTGGCTGGCTTCGGCGCCATCGCGGTTTTCGGCACATTCATGGTGCGGCCCGGCTGGGCGGCGCCATAGCTCTTGCCGCTGGCGTCAGTGTACTGACCGTAGGCCGGGCTGGCCGGATTTTTCGAGCTGAACAGCGGCTGCTGTTGCGCCATGCCGCCGCCCATCAGGCGGCCCATCATGTAGCCGGCCATCAGCGGCATCCAGAAGCTGCCGCTGCTTTGCGCCTGCGCCTGGTTTTCCGGGGCGACGCCCGCCTGGGCTGGCGTCTGCTGGCACTGGCCTTCGCCAAACTCGGCGACGCAGTCTTCGCGGGTGGCATACTTCGGCGCAGTGCGCTCTGCCTCTTTTACCGCGTTGGTGTAGGCCGTGGTGCATTCGGCTGCTTTGCCCGGGTTGGCGGCGGAGCAGTCATCGGCGTTCTGGTACAGCGACACCGTTTCGTCGCTTTTTTCACAACCGGCGAGCATAAAGACCGCGGTGACGGCCAGCGCGACCGGCGTCAGATGGCGTGCGCTCCAGCTTTTGCGGAACGACGAATGATTAATATTTTTTGTCCGTTTCATATTTGTCTTCCAGGACCCAGTGGTATGGCGTGTGTTAACGCTCAGGATAGAGGATGAGTGGTGGAAAATGAAGCGAAGAGGGGCGCTAAGCGGGGGATCTTTACGTTGCCTTACGTTTAACGCATCGCCTGTCCGACGGACAGGCGATGCGCATCACAGTATGAGAATTACTGACGGAACGGATTGCTGCCGCTGCTCTGGTTGGTCCGTGCGGACACCGGCTTCACCGCCGCGGTAGTGTTGCCGTAGCCATCAGCGGTGGCATCCTGTTGCGGATTTTCCGGCGCGACGCTATCTGCGGAGGTGGAGATGGGTTTACCCAGCGTGTTGTTCAGGGCGACCAGATCCTGCTCGTTCAGGGTACCTAACGCCGACTTAATGTTCAGCTCGTTGATCAGGTAGTTGTAGCGCGCATTCGAGAGCTGCTGCTTAGCGTTATACAGCGTAGTGGTGGCGTCGAGGACGTCAACGATCGTACGCGTACCCACCGAGTAGCCAGCTTCCATGGCATCCAGGGAGCTTTGCGCAGAGACCACCGCCTGTTTGTAGGCGTTGATGCTGCTGATGGAGGCGTTCACGTTGTTAAACGATGAACGCACAGTCTGCACGACGCTGCGGTGGGCGCTTTCCAGCTGCTCGCTGGCGCCAACGAAGTTGTATTGCGCCTGTTTGACCTGCGAGGTCACCGCGCCGCCCTGATACAGTGGCAGAGAGAAGTTCAGGCCGATTTGGTTCTGCCCGGCATCGTTATCCTGGTATTGCTGAGGATTATTATGGGTTTTTGAACCACTGTAGCTAGTATTCGATATCCCACTCGACGCGGATAGGCTGAGCGTCGGCAAATGGCCGTCCTGCGCCTGGCGAATCTGCTCGCGAGCCAGGTCCTGGTTCAGACGCGCCTGCAGCAGCGACAGGTTGCGGTTCTCCGCTTCCTTCAGCAGGGCGTTGACCGCCTGCGGCTTGTTGGTTTTGAAGCCATTCACGTTCAGGGAGGCCAGCTCCGGATAGTAATTACCGGTGACCTGACGCAGTTCTTCGACGGCGTTGTCGAGATCGTTACGCGCGGTGACTTCGTTCGCCAGCACGGCATCGTATTGTGAACGGGCGTTCTGTACGTCGGTGATCGCCACCAGGCCTACGTTAAAGCGCTGCGTGGTTTGATCCAACTGGCGGTAAATAGCCTGTTTCTGCGCTTCGGTATAGGAGAGCGTGTCGATGGCGGCCAGCACTTTAAAATAGGCCGTCGCGGTATTCAGAATCAGTGTTTGCTGATCGGTCTGATACGTGACATCCTGAATCCCTGCCGTTTTTTCCTGCAGCGTCAGGGCGCGCCATTTCGACATATCAAACAGAACCTGCGTTAACTGCAGCGAACCGCTGGTGACGTTTGAATTGATGCCGTTGCTGTCGCGATAGCCATTGGTATAGGTATAATCCGCTCCCAGCCCAAGCTGAGGCAGTAATGGACTGCGCGCTTCGTTGATCTTTTCGAACGCGGCGTCACGATCGGCTGCCGATTTACGCAGATCGGGGTTGCTGATGCGTGCCTGCTGGTAAACCTGAAGCAGGTTTTCCGCCTGGCTCATGGCGCTGAACCCGGTCAGGCTCAGTCCGATAAGAATGGGGAGCAATTTCTTCATTTGCATTCCTTGTTGTGAAGCATTTAGCGCTGGTCTAATTCTAAGAAAAATTCCGCTGATTGTATCGATTCTGCCGCCGTAAAAAGTTGGCGTTACGTGCCATCCGGCGGTAATTTGCACCAATCTAACATACGGACCGTAAAACGGTAGCCAAACGGTTTGGAAATCCCTAATTTCAGATTCGCAGGACATGACAATGAGCAAACCCACGCAGCAGGGAATTACCTTCTCCAAAAATGATGTAGAAATTATTGCACGCGAAACGCTATATCGTGGTTTTTTTTCGCTCGATTTATACCGTTTTCGCCACCGCCTGTTTAACGGCGGCATGAGTGGCGAAATCACCCGTGAAATTTTTGAGCGCGGGCACGCCGCCGTCTTGCTACCCTTTGACCCGGTGCGCGACGAAGTGGTGCTGGTCGAACAAATCCGTATCGCCGCCTATGATACCAGCGAGAGCCCGTGGCTGCTGGAGATGGTCGCCGGCATGATTGAAGCGGGTGAAACGGTGGAAGATGTTGCCCGTCGGGAAGCGCTGGAGGAGGCCGGGCTTGAAGTTGGGCGGACGAAACCAATATTAAGCTATCTGGCCAGTCCCGGCGGCACCAGCGAACGGTTATCGATCCTGGTGGGAGAAGTTGATGCATCGACGGCAAAAGGCATTCACGGCCTGGCCGAGGAAAACGAGGATATTCGGGTGCATGTGGTGAGTCGGGAGCAGGCTTACCAGTGGGTAGAAGAGGGGAAAATCGACAACGCAGCCTCTGTCATCGCCTTGCAATGGCTGCAATTGCATTATCACAATTTACGAAATGAGTGGACAAAATGAAGCGTTATACACCTGACTTCCCTGAGATGATGCGCCTGTGCGAGACCAACTTCGCGCAGTTGCGCCGCCTGTTGCCGCGAACGGATGCAGCGGGTGAGAAGGTAAGCTATCAGGTGGGAAGCGCGCAGTATCGGTTAACGATAGTTGAATCGACCCGCTACACTACTCTGGTGGCAATAGAGCAGACTCTGCCTGCAGTGAGCTACTGGAGCCTGCCATCGATGACCGTCCGCCTCTACCATGACGCCATGGTGGCCGAAGTGTGTTCGAGTCAGCAGATCTTTCGCTTCAAAGCGCGATATGATTATCCTAATAAAAAGTTGCATCAACGCGACGAAAAGCATCAAATTAACCAGTTTTTGGCCGACTGGCTGCGTTACTGTTTAGCACATGGAGCGATGGCGATTCCGGTTTGTTAGCGTCGTTAAACCTAAGGACACCATTTGGAAAGCCTGTTAAACCTACCTCTGGCTGGTGAGGCCAGAGTCAGGATATTACAAATTACTGATACTCACCTGTTTGCTGAAAAGCATGAAACGTTGTTAGGCATCAATACCTGGGATAGCTATCAGGCCGTACTGTCGGCCATTCATGCCTCACAGCGTCCATGCGATCTGATTGTCGCAACAGGCGATCTGGCGCAGGACCACTCCTCCGCGGCCTATCAGCATTTTGCTGAGGGCATCGCGAGTTTTGCTGCACCCTGCGTCTGGCTACCGGGCAACCATGATTTCCAGCCGGCGATGTACAGTACCCTGCAGGAGGCGGGCATTTCCCCTGCCAAGCGCGTGTTTCTCGGCGATCGCTGGCAGATCCTGCTGCTCGACAGCCAGGTGTTTGGCGTTCCCCATGGCGAGCTGAGCGACTTCCAGCTGGAGTGGCTCGAACATAAGCTGGCGGAGGCGCCGGAGCGCTATACCTTACTCCTGCTGCACCATCATCCGCTGCCGGCCGGCTGCAGCTGGCTGGATCAGCATAGTCTGCGCAACGCCGGCGCGCTGGACAGCGCGTTGAGCGCCTGGCCGCGGGTGAAGCATCTTTTGTGCGGCCATATTCATCAGGAACTGGATCTCGACTGGAATGGCCGGCGCATGATGGCGACGCCGTCGACCTGCGTCCAGTTTAAACCGCACTGTGCCAATTTCACTCTGGATACGGTGTCACCGGGCTGGCGCTGGCTGGAGCTTCACCCTGACGGGACGTTGACCACCGAAGTGTGCCGCCTGGAAGGCGCCGCGTTTCATCCGGATATTGCTTCAGAAGGCTACTGATGGCGACGCTCCTTTATCTGCACGGCTTTAACAGCTCTCCGCGCTCGGCGAAGGCGACGGCGTTAAAGACCTGGCTGGCGCAGCACTATCCTGAGATCACCATGGTGGTGCCGGAGTTGCCGCCTTACCCGGCGGAAACGGCGGAGCTGTTGGAGTCCATCGTGCTGGAGCACGGAGGCGAGCCGCTGGGGGTCGTAGGGTCGTCGCTGGGCGGCTACTACGCGACCTGGCTTTCGCAGTGCTTTATGCTGCCGGCGGTGGTGGTTAACCCGGCGGTGCGGCCGTTTGAACTACTAAACAATTTTCTCGGCCACAATGAGAATCCATACACCGGGCAGCAATATGTGCTAGAGTCTCGCCATATTTACGATCTCAAAGTCATGCAAATCGACCCGCTCGAAGCGCCGGATTTACTCTGGCTGCTGCAGCAGACCGGGGATGAAGTGCTTGATTACCGCCAGGCCGTTCATTACTACGCCTCTTGCCGGCAGACGGTAGAGGAGGGCGGTAATCACGCATTTGTCGGCTTTGACGATCATTTCACTCAGATTATCGAATTTCTCGGCCTGCGCTAAACGGCCCTGAACGACCTACGAATACACACCATGACGCAATCTTCATATAATGCTGATGCCATTGAGGTACTCACCGGGCTAGAGCCGGTGCGCCGCCGTCCGGGCATGTATACCGACACCACTCGTCCTAACCATCTTGGTCAGGAAGTTATTGATAACAGTGTGGATGAAGCGCTGGCAGGCCACGCCAAACGTGTGGAAGTTATCCTTCATGCCGACCAGTCCCTGGAGGTCATTGACGATGGCCGCGGGATGCCGGTCGACATCCACCCGGAAGAGGGCGTGCCGGCGGTTGAGCTGATCCTCTGCCGGCTGCATGCGGGCGGTAAGTTTTCCAATAAAAACTATCAGTTTTCCGGCGGCCTGCACGGGGTGGGGATCTCGGTGGTCAACGCCCTGTCAAAACGCGTGGAGGTCAACGTGCGTCGCGACGGTCAGGTCTACAGCATCGCCTTTGAAAATGGTGAAAAAGTGGAAGACCTGCACGTCACCGGCACCTGCGGCAAACGCAATACCGGGACCAGCGTCCATTTCTGGCCGGACGAAAGCTTCTTCGACAGCCCGCGCTTTTCCGTTTCACGTCTGACCCACCTGTTAAAAGCGAAAGCGGTGCTGTGCCCGGGCGTGGAAATTGTTTTCCGCGACCAGGTGAACAACAGCGAGCAGAGCTGGTGCTATGCCGATGGCCTGAACGATTACCTGAGCGAAGCGGTGAACGGCCTGCCGCTGCTGCCGGAAAAACCATTCGTCGGCGCCTTCTCCGGCGAGACGGAGGCGGTGGACTGGGCGCTGCTGTGGCTGCCGGAAGGCGGCGAACTGCTGACCGAGAGCTACGTGAACCTGATCCCGACTATGCAGGGCGGGACGCACGTTAACGGTCTGCGTCAGGGGCTGCTCGACGCGATGCGTGAGTTCTGCGAGTACCGTAATATCCTGCCGCGCGGCGTGAAGCTGTCAGCGGAAGATATCTGGGATCGCTGCGCGTACGTGCTGTCGGTGAAGATGCAGGATCCGCAGTTCGCCGGGCAAACCAAAGAGCGTCTGTCGTCGCGCCAGTGCGCGGCGTTCGTCTCCGGCGTGGTGAAGGACGCCTTCAGCCTGTGGCTGAATCAGAACGTGCAGGCCGCGGAGCTGCTGGCGGAGATGGCCATCTCCAGCGCCCAGCGCCGTCTGCGCGCGGCCAAAAAAGTGGTGCGCAAAAAGCTGACCAGCGGTCCGGCGCTGCCGGGTAAGCTGGCGGACTGTACCGCCCAGGATCTGAACCGTACCGAGCTGTTCCTTGTCGAAGGGGATTCGGCGGGCGGCTCAGCCAAGCAGGCGCGCGATCGCGAATATCAGGCGATCATGCCGCTGAAGGGCAAGATCCTTAATACCTGGGAAGTCTCCTCCGATGAAGTGTTAGCTTCGCAAGAAGTGCACGACATTTCGGTGGCGATTGGTATTGACCCGGACAGCGATGATTTAAGCCAGCTGCGCTACGGTAAAATTTGTATTCTGGCGGATGCGGACTCCGATGGTCTGCACATTGCCACCCTGCTATGCGCGCTGTTCGTAAGACATTTCCGTACCCTCGTGAAAGAGGGGCACGTCTATGTGGCGCTACCGCCGCTGTACCGTATCGACCTCGGTAAAGAGGTTTACTACGCGCTGACGGAAGAAGAAAAAACCGGCGTGCTGGAGCAGCTAAAGCGCAAGAAGGGCAAGCCAAACGTCCAGCGCTTTAAAGGGCTCGGTGAGATGAACCCGATGCAGCTGCGCGAAACCACCCTTGACCCGAATACCCGCCGCCTGGTGCAGCTGGTGATCAGCGATGAGGACGAGCAGCAGACCACGGCGATAATGGATATGCTGCTGGCCAAAAAGCGTTCGGAAGATCGTCGCAACTGGCTGCAGGAGAAGGGCGATATGGCGGATCTGGAAGTGTAAGTCTGTACGCTGCGCCAGACGTAAAAGGGAGCCTCAGGCTCCCTTTTTCATGGCATTACTGAGTCGGCGGACTTAAACGCCAGCCTGCAGAATACGGATGCTGGTCTCCAGCACATCGCCTTTGACCGCTTCCGACCAGGCTTTCATGTGCGGGGTTTGCAGGTGTGCTTCAAGATGCGCGACGCTTTCCCACTGCTCGACCATGACGATAGAGTCGGGCGCTGTGGTCTGGAAGCTGACGCCGGCGGCATGATCCACCAGCGGGGCATAGCCGTGGCAGCCGGCCTCCTGCAAAACGGTCGGAATAATTTTCGCGAACTGATCGAGAACCGCCTGGCGGTGGTGCTGGCCCGGGCGGGTACGGATTTCTGCAATCACTGTTAACATGGTTAACTCAACTCCTTCTGTGTGGATCTTGTCATACTCCAGGTTCCAATAACTCGAAATATGTAGAGCATAGACCCCTAGTTAACCAAAAATTTCCGCCAGATGCTTGCGATATTCTGCGATATACCGCGGGACATCAGGCATTTTTATCACGTCGTTGGCGATAAAGGTTGGCAATGCCTCCATGCCGAGGAACTGATTGGCTTTATGGAACGGCAGGTAAACGCCGTCAACGCCGACGCCGTGGAAGAACTGGTCCTGGTCGGTGAAGGCTTCCATCGGCGCGTTCCAGGTCAGAGAAAGCATATATTTTTTCCCCTGCACCAGGCCGCCGGAGCCGTATTTTTTGCTGGCGTCGGAGCGGGTACGGCCATCGCTGGCGTACAGCGAGCCGTGGCCTTCGGTAAAGACGTCATCCATATATTTTTTCACCGTCCACGGAGCGCCCATCCACCAGCCCGGCATCTGCCAGATCACCACATCGGCCCACAGGAAATTCTGTACTTCTTCTTTTACGTCGTACTCGCTTTCGGCGCGAACGCTTTTAACATCGTGCCCGGCGTCGCGCAGATAACTCTCCGCGACCTCGGTCAGGGTGTCGTTCAGTTGACCATTAGAGTGCGCGAACTTTTTCGCCCCATTGATAATCAGGATGTTGCTCATTTTTTACCCTCATATATGAAAATTTGCCGACGATCTTACCCCGCGAAGCGGGGCAGTAAAATGAGCAAAATGTGCAAAGTCTTTTGCCAAATGAGCAATAATCTCGCTACCAGTACACGCGGGCCTCGAAGCCGCCGTCGCGCGCGTTGGCAAAATCAACCTGCATGCCGTGCAGCGAGGCGATGCGCCTAACGATCGACAAGCCCAGGCCGCTGCCCGGCGCCTCCTGCCCCGGCGGACGATAAAAACGCTCGCCAATGCGCGAGAGCGCCTGCGGGCTAATGCCTGGGCCGTTATCGCGCACCCGGAACTCGCGGGCGTTGAGCGTGATATCGACCTGGCTGCCGCGCGGGCTATAGCGTACGGCGTTATCCAGCAGATTGCGCACCAGCAGACTGAGCAGCAGCGGCTGGCCGGTGCGGACGATATGGCTGGCATTAAGATGCAGGCGCAGCTCAATCCCGGACTGCTGCGCCGGGTGATACATCTCCATCACTGCCGACTGCAGCAGATCGGCGATGGCGACCTGCTGCACATCATCCAGTTGGGCGAGCGAGTCCAGCCGCGACAGCGTCAGCAGCTGATCCACCAGTCGGGTGGCGCGATCGATCCCCTGGTGGAGCTGATCCAACGCTTTCTCACGCCCTTCGGGATCGTCCAGGGAGAGTTGGGCGACTTCGGTCTGCACCTTCAGCGCCGCCAGCGGGCTGCGTAGCTCATGGGCGGCATCAGAGGTAAACCGACGCTCGCGCAGCATGGCGTCGTGAGTGCGTCGGAACAGCTGATTCAGCGCTTCGACCAGCGGGCGAACTTCGGCGGGGATCTTCTCCACGCTGAGCGAATCCGCCGAGTCCGGCGCGCGCAGGCGCAGCGTGCGCGCCAGATTTTTCAATGGCGCCAGCTCGCGGCTTAACAGCACGATGAGCAGCACGAACATCAGCGGCAGGGCAACCATCCACGGGGTGAGCTGCGAGGTCACGATATCCATCGCCATTTCGCGCCGGTAATCCCACTCCTGGCCGACGGCGATGCGGTAGCGGCCGTCGGCGGTGGTTAACCACAGGAAACGCCACTCGTCATCGTCGTCACGCAGATAGCCATCGCTGAATCCCTCGCGCTGCGAATTCCACTGAATATCCTCTCCGTTCTCGCCGTCATTAAGCACCATTTTGCCGTCGCGGGTGAAGATGGCGAACGCCAGCGCGTCGTCGTCGATGTGCCCGTGGCGTACCTTTTTCTTTTCCCCGAGCAAGGCGGGCGGGGCGCGCAGTTCATCGAAATGCATGACGCTCAGGCGGCGAGCGAACAGCAGCTGCTGGGTATCGAACAGCTTATCCAGCTTTTTGCTGGTCTGCTGCCAGGCGATAACGCTGGCCATCCCCCAGGCGGCGGTGGTCAGTACGGCAAACAGCAGCGTCAGGCGCAGGCGTAGGCTCAGGCGGGCAAGTCGTTTCATGCGTCACCCAGGGTATAGCCGATGCCGTGGACGGTACGGATAAAGTCGCTGCCGAGCTTGCGGCGCAGATGATGGACGTGAACTTCCACGGCGTTGCTGGAGACCTCGTCGTCCCAGGTGTAGAGCTTTTCCTCGATAAGCTTACGCGGCAATACGCGCCCGGCGTTGCGCATAAGCAGTTCCAGCAGGGCGAACTCCTTCGGCTTCAGCGCCAGGCTTTCGCCGTCGAGGCTGGCGGTTAAGCGGTTCGGATCGAGGATCACCTTGCCGTGGCGCAGTTCGCTGCTGCTCTGGCCGTGCGCGCGGCGGATCAACGCTTCGAGGCGCGCTGCCACCTCAATCAGGGCGAAAGGTTTGCACAGGTAGTCATCGGCGCCCAGGCGCAGGCCCTCCACCCGCTGGCTGAGGGCATCGCGGGCGGTGAGGATCAACACCGGCTCATGGCGGCCTTTATCGCGCCATTCGCGCAGAATATCGAGGCCATCGATGCCGGGTAGGGTGAGGTCAAGGATTGCGGCGTCGTAGGGGGCGCTGTATAAGGCATTTTTGCCCTCCAGCCCGGCGGTAAACCAGTCAATGCTAAAGCCCATTTTGCTCAGCCCGGCTTTGATGCCGTCGCCGATAAGCTTGTCATCTTCCACCAGTAATATGCGCATGTTTCCCTCCGACGATCCCGTTTCTTTGCGCAGTAAACCGCGTTGAAGCGGGTGATGTACAGCATTAAAATTTCTTTTTTCCGCTTAAGAAGTCGTTAAGTTTTGTCGGGCGTAATAGGAGCCATACCAACACAAAAGGGAGAATATAAGATGAAAAAAATTGCTGCGATGACCGCGATTATTGCTTTGGTTTCCATGCCGGTACTGGCCGCCGGGCAGGGAGGATTCACCGGACCGTCTACTACCACTACCACCCAGGCTGGCGGCTTCACCGGGCCGAGCGGCGCGGTGACCACCGTGGCGAACGCCAAGTCGCTGCGTGATGACACCTGGGTGACCCTGCGCGGTAAAATCGTCGAGCGCATCTCTGATGACCTGTATAAATTCCAGGATGCTTCCGGGGTGATCAATGTCGATATCGACCACAAGCGCTGGAACGGCGTGACCGTCGGCCCGCAGGACACAGTAGAAATTCAGGGGGAAGTCGATAAGGACTGGAACTCGGTAGAAATCGACGTTAAACAGATCCGTAAAATCGCGCCATAAGTCTCCGTCGGATAAGCGCAAGATCGGTCAGGAATCGCGATCCTCGCTCTGTCAGAGTATGTCGCGAGGAGGAGACGATGAACGATATTAAGGCCAGCCCGGCGTATGTCGGGCGCTTCCAGCGCGTCTGTAGGTACATTGCGCGCCATCTTGATGAGCCGCTGTCGCTGGAGACGCTGAGCGCGATAGCGCACAGTTCGCCTTACCATTTTCACCGGCAATTTAGCGCCTATACCGGCATTCCATTGTACCGGTATATTCAGTGGTTGCGTCTGCGACGCGCCTGTTGGCGCCTGGCGTTCAACCCCCGCGATAAAGTCATCGATATTGCCCTTGATGCCGGATTTCAGAATGCGGAGTCGTTCAGTCGTGCCTTCCGTACCGCGTTTGACCAAAGCCCGACCCAATTCCGTCAACAACCGGACTGGGCCGAGTGGCATCGACGCGTACCGAAACATACGCTACAGGAGCAAACGTCGATGGACGTCAACATTATTTCGTGCCCCTCCACCCGGATAGCCGTACTGCAACATCGCGGTAGCCCGGACCTTGTCAACGCCACCGCCGCGCGTTTTATCGCCTGGCGTAAGACGAG
Source organism: Klebsiella pneumoniae (assembly GCF_000742135.1). Classification (GTDB taxonomy): domain Bacteria; phylum Pseudomonadota; class Gammaproteobacteria; order Enterobacterales; family Enterobacteriaceae; genus Klebsiella; species Klebsiella pneumoniae. The sequence continues at coordinate 3,355,705 of NZ_KN046818.1, forward strand.
CGGACTATCGCCCGTCGCCACCAGCGATACCTGGGGGATCGCCTGGGACGATCCGCAGACCACCCCGCAGGAGGCATTTCGTTTTGATATCTGCGGTACGGTCGATCGGCCGGTTGGTGAAAACGCCTTTGGCGTGATTAACGGCGAAATCCCCGGCGGACGCTGCGCCGTCGTGCGCCATCACGGCTCGCTGGACACGCTGGCGAACAGCGTTTGGTTTCTCTATCGCGACTGGTTACCCGCTTCAGGCGAGACGTTACGGGATTTTCCGGTGTACTTCCGTTACCTCAATTTTGTCCATGAGGTGGCTGAGCATGAACTGCAAACCGATATTTATCTGCCGCTGGCCTGATTAAGCGTGACGGAATCCTCAGCCGATCTCACGGCCTGTGACTCAGGGCGTGAGATCGGGTATTATCGCGGGTAGTTTTGCCGTCCGAACGGTCGGTACCCAGATTGAGGATCCACGATTAATGAGCGATATGGCAGAGCGCCTTGCGCTGCATGAATTTACGGAAAATGCTTACCTGAACTACTCCATGTACGTGATCATGGACAGGGCATTACCGTTTATTGGCGATGGCTTAAAACCGGTCCAGCGTCGCATCGTCTATGCGATGTCCGAGCTGGGGCTGAACGCCAGCGCGAAATTCAAAAAGTCCGCCCGCACCGTCGGCGACGTGTTGGGTAAATATCACCCGCACGGCGACAGCGCCTGCTATGAAGCGATGGTGCTGATGGCGCAGCCGTTCTCTTACCGCTATCCGCTGGTGGATGGTCAGGGAAACTGGGGGGCGCCGGACGATCCCAAATCTTTCGCCGCCATGCGTTACACCGAATCCCGCCTGTCGAAGTATGCCGAGCTGCTGCTCAGCGAGCTGGGGCAGGGGACGGTCGACTGGGTGCCAAACTTTGACGGCACGCTGCAGGAGCCGAAAATGCTGCCAGCGCGTCTGCCGAACATCCTGCTGAACGGCACCACCGGCATCGCGGTAGGCATGGCGACCGATATTCCTCCGCACAACCTGCGGGAAGTGGCCAAAGCGGCGATTACGCTGATTGAGCAGCCGAAAACCACCCTCGACGAACTGCTGGATATCGTACAGGGGCCGGATTTCCCGACCGAGGCGGAGATCATCACCTCGCGGGCGGAAATTCGCAAAATCTACCAGAACGGGCGCGGCTCAGTGCGCATGCGCGCGGTGTGGAGTAAAGAGGACGGCGCGGTGGTGATCAGTGCGCTGCCGCATCAGGTCTCTGGCGCCAAAGTGCTGGAGCAGATTGCGGCGCAGATGCGCAATAAAAAGCTGCCGATGGTTGACGATCTGCGCGACGAATCGGACCACGAAAACCCGACCCGTCTGGTGATTGTCCCGCGCTCCAACCGGGTGGATATGGAACAGGTGATGAACCACCTGTTCGCCACCACCGATCTGGAGAAGAGCTACCGCATCAACCTCAATATGATCGGCCTTGACGGCCGCCCGGCGGTGAAAAACCTGCTGGAGATCCTCAGCGAGTGGCTGGTGTTCCGTCGCGATACCGTGCGTCGCCGTCTAAACCATCGGTTAGAGAAAGTGCTGAAGCGCCTGCATATCCTCGAAGGTTTGCTGGTGGCGTTTCTTAATATCGATGAAGTGATTGAGATCATCCGCACTGAAGATGAACCGAAGCCGGCCCTGATGTCGCGCTTTGGCATCAGCGAAACCCAGGCGGAAGCGATTCTGGAATTAAAACTGCGCCACCTCGCCAAACTGGAAGAGATGAAGATCCGCGGCGAGCAGAGCGAGCTGGAAAAAGAGCGCGACCAGCTGCAGGCGATTCTGGCGTCTGAACGTAAGATGAACAACCTGCTGAAAAAAGAGCTGCAGGCCGATGCCGATGCCTTCGGCGACGACCGTCGCTCGCCGCTTCACGAGCGTGAAGAAGCGAAAGCGATGAGCGAACATGACATGCTGCCGTCTGAGCCGGTGACTATCGTTCTGTCGCAGATGGGCTGGGTGCGCAGCGCCAAAGGACACGACATTGACGCCCAGGGCTTGAGCTATAAGGCGGGCGACAGCTGGAAAGCCTCGGCGAAGGGCAAGAGCAACCAGCCGGTGGTGTTTATCGATACCACCGGACGCAGCTATGCCATCGATCCGATTACTCTGCCTTCCGCACGTGGCCAGGGTGAACCGCTTACCGGCAAACTGACCCTGCCGCCGGGCGCGACCGTGGAGCATATGCTAATGGAAAGCGACGATCAGAAACTGCTGATGGCTTCCGACGCGGGCTACGGTTTCGTCTGTACCTTCAACGATCTGGTGGCGCGCAACCGTGCCGGTAAAGCGCTAATCACCCTGCCTGACAACGCGCACGTGATGCCGCCGCTGGTGATTGAGGATGAGTCCGATATGCTGCTGGCCATCACCGCCGCCGGGCGGATGCTGATGTTCCCGGTCAGCGATCTGCCGCAGCTGTCGAAAGGCAAGGGCAACAAAATTATCAGCATTCCGGCGGCGGAAGCCGCAGCCGGCCAGGACGGTCTGGCACATCTGTTTGTTCTGCCGCCGCAGAGTACGCTGACCATTCACGTCGGCAAACGGAAGATCAAACTGCGTCCGGAAGAGCTGCAAAAAGTCACCGGCGAGCGCGGCCGCCGCGGTTCGCTGATGCGCGGGCTGCAGAAAATTGACCGCGTGGAAATTGACTCGCCGCGTCGTGCCGCGGCAGGCGATAGCGAAGAGTAAGCGCGTCTCCTCCCCTCTTTGACGGGAGGAGACGAAAAAATGCCGCAAAATCGTTGTTTATTCAGGCGTTGCGATTAACAATGTCCATCATCAGGGACCCAGGAAGAACGGTCCCGGCCTGCGCAGAACTTGTGAGCCTGCCTTCTGCCAGCAGCGAATAATTCTAAGCGGTTTGGGTTTTAGAGGTAGCTATGCTATTCATTTTTCGAGTAATTTTCGTGGTCATTTATTGCATCGTAGTGTGCGTACTTGGCTGTCTGTACTGCTTGTTCAGCCCACGTAATCCAAAACACGTTGCCACTTTCGGCCATCTGTTTGGCCGTTTATCTCCGGTATTTGGCCTCAAGGTAGAGCTACGCAAACCCGCCGACGCGGAAAGCTATGGTAACGCGATCTACATCGCTAACCACCAGAACAACTATGATATGGTGACGGCGTCGAATATCGTGCAGGCTCCGACGGTCACCGTAGGTAAAAAGAGCCTGCTGTGGATCCCGTTCTTTGGCCAACTGTACTGGCTGACGGGCAATTTGCTGATTGACCGTAATAACCGAACCAAAGCGCACGGCACTATTGCCGAAGTCGTCAACGCTTTTAAAAAGCGTAAAATTTCGTTCTGGATGTTCCCGGAAGGGACCCGTAGCCGCGGCCGCGGCCTGCTGCCGTTTAAAACCGGGGCTTTTCACGCGGCTATTGCCGCTGGGGTGCCGATTATTCCGGTGTGTGTCTCGAATACATCGAATAAAATAAAGCTCAATCGCTGGAACAACGGTCTGGTGATTGTGGAAATGCTGCCGCCGGTAGATACCACGCAGTTTGGTAAAGACAACGTGCGCGCGCTGGCGACGCATTGCCGCGAGCTGATGGCCGCCAAAATCGCTGATCTGGACAACGAAGTGGCCGAGCGCGAAGCGGCTGGAAAGCAATAAGACAGGAAACGCCGCCAACGCGCGCGTATTGCTGGCGGGAAACGAATTCCCTTTTTCATTTGTCAGTATGTCATGGAGTTAATATGTCACTCAGTCGGCGTCAGTTTATTAAGGCTTCCGGCGTAGCGCTGTGCGCTGGCGCCGCGCCGCTGAAGGCCCATGCCGCCGGCCAGCAGCCTGCGCTGCCGGTTCCGCCGCTGCTGGAATCTCGTCGCGGCCAGCCGCTGTTTCTGACGCTGCAGCGTTCCCACTGGTCGTTTACCCCCGGCACCCGCGCCCCCGTCTGGGGGATCAATGGCCGCTATATGGGGCCGACGATCCGCGTCTGGAACGGAGACGACGTCAAGCTTATCTACAGCAACCGCCTGACGGAGAACGTGGCGATGACCATCCGCGGTCTGCAGGTGCCTGGCCCGCTGATTGGCGGCGCGGCGCGCATGATGTCGCCGAACGCCGACTGGGCGCCGGTGCTGCCTATCCGCCAGAGCGCGGCGACGCTGTGGTATCAGGCCAACACGCCGAACCGGATGGCGAAACAGGTTTACAACGGTCTGGCGGGCATGTGGCTGGTGGAAGACGAGGTCAGCAAGAACCTGCCGATCCCTAACCACTATGGCGTCGATGACTTCCCGGTGATTATTCAGGATAAACGGCTGGATAACTTCGGCACGCCGGAATATAGCGAACCGGGCAGCGGCGGCTTTGTGGGCGACACGCTGCTGGTTAACGGCGTGCAGAGCCCGTATGTTGAAGTGTCGCGCGGCTGGGTGCGCCTGCGCCTGCTGAACGCTTCCAACTCCCGGCGCTATCAGCTGCAGATGAGCGATGGCCGACTGCTGCATGTGATTTCCGGCGATCAGGGATTCCTGCCGGCGCCGGTTTCGCTCAAGCAGCTATCGCTGGCCCCGGGGGAGCGGCGTGAAATTCTGGTCGATATGACTAACGGCGATGAAGTATCCATTACCTGCGGCGAAGCGGCGAGCATCGTCGACCGTATCCGCGGTTTTTTTGAACCGTCAAGCATCCTGGTCTCCACGCTGGTGCTGACGCTGCGTCCGACCGGGCTGCTGCCGCTGGTGACCGACAGTCTGCCGGTGCGCCTGCTGCCGACCGAGCTGCTCTCCGGTACGCCGATCCGCAGCCGGGATATCACCCTTGGCGACGATCCGGGCATCAACGGCCAGCTGTGGGATCCGCAGCGTATCGATATCACGGCGCAGCAGGGGACCTGGGAGCGCTGGACGGTGCGCGCCGACCGCCCGCAGTCGTTCCATATTGAAGGGGTGATGTTCCAGATCCGTAATGTCAACGGCTCGTCTCCTTTCCCGGAAGATCGCGGCTGGAAGGACACCGTGTGGGTCGACGGGCAGGTTGAGCTGCTGGTCTATTACGCTCAACCGTCGTGGCCGCACTTCCCGTTCCAGTATCTGAGTCAGACGCTGGAGCTTGCCGATCGCGGCTCGATCGGCCAGATGCTGGTGAATCCCGCGCCGTAACCTCTTTGACCCTGGCCGGCGCACGGTCAGGGTTTGAGAAAATCCTCCTTCATTTCCACTATCATTCCGGCTTATAATCCACGCCCTTTTGGTTATTTTTTTATCATTTTCCCCGGAAGCAATATGAGCGCAATATCCCTGATCCAACCGGATCGTGACCTTTTTTCCTGGCCGCAATACTGGGCTGCCTGTTTTGGCCCTGCGCCTTTTTTACCGATGTCGCGTGAAGAGATGGATCAACTTGGCTGGGATAGCTGCGACATTATTCTGGTTACCGGCGACGCCTATGTCGACCACCCGAGCTTCGGGATGGCTATCTGCGGCCGCATGCTGGAAGCGCAGGGTTTCCGGGTTGGGATCATCTCCCAGCCGGACTGGAACAGCAAAGACGACTTTATGCGTCTGGGAAAACCGAACCTGTTCTTCGGCGTGACCGCCGGCAACATGGACTCAATGATCAACCGTTACACCGCCGACCGTAAACTACGTCATGACGATGCCTATACGGCGGGTAACGTGGCGGGCAAACGTCCGGACCGCGCTACCCTCGTCTATACCCAGCGCTGTAAAGAGGCGTGGAAAGATGTGCCGGTGATCCTCGGCGGCATCGAAGCCAGCCTGCGTCGTACCGCCCACTATGATTACTGGTCCGACACCGTGCGCCGTTCGGTGCTGGTGGACTCCAAGGCCGATATGCTGATGTTCGGCAACGGCGAGCGTCCGCTGGTGGAAGTGGCTCATCGCCTGGCGATGGGCGAAACCATCGACCAGATCCGCGATGTGCGCAATACCGCCATCATGGTGAAAGAGGCGCTGCCGGGCTGGAGCGGCGTGGACTCCACCCGTCTGGATACGCCCGGTAAAATTGACCCCATCCCGCATCCGTACGGTGAAGATCTGCCGTGCGCCGATAACAAACCGGTCGCGCCGAAAAAACAGGAAGCGAAAAGCATTACTGTGCAACCGCCGCGGCCCAAACCGTGGGAAAAAACCTATGTGCTGCTGCCTTCCTTCGAGAAGGTGAAAGGCGATAAGGTCCTGTACGCTCACGCCTCGCGCATTTTGCACCACGAAACCAACCCCGGCTGCGCCCGGGCGCTGATGCAAAAGCACGGCGAGCGCTACATCTGGATCAACCCGCCGGCAATCCCGCTCTCCACCGAAGAGATGGACAGCGTCTTCGCGCTGCCGTACAAGCGGGTGCCGCATCCTTCCTATGGCGATGCGCGTATTCCGGCGTATGAGATGATCCGCTTCTCAATCAACATCATGCGCGGCTGCTTCGGCGGCTGTTCGTTCTGCTCGATCACCGAGCACGAAGGACGCATAATCCAGAGCCGTTCTGAGGATTCGATCATTAATGAGATCGAAGCCATTCGCGACACCGTGCCCGGCTTTACCGGGGTGATCTCCGATCTCGGCGGGCCAACGGCCAACATGTATATGCTGCGCTGTAAATCGCCGCGCGCTGAGCAGACCTGCCGCCGTCTCTCCTGCGTCTATCCGGATATTTGCCCGCACATGGATACCAACCATGAGCCGACGATCAATCTTTATCGCCGCGCTCGCGAGCTGAAGGGCATCAAGAAGATCCTTATCGCCTCCGGGGTACGCTATGACATCGCGGTCGAAGATCCGCGCTATATCAAAGAGCTGGCGACCCACCACGTCGGCGGCTATCTGAAGATCGCCCCGGAGCATACCGAAGAGGGACCGCTGTCGAAGATGATGAAGCCGGGAATGGGCAGCTACGACCGCTTTAAAGAGCTGTTCGACACCTATTCGAAGCAGGCGGGTAAAGAGCAGTATCTGATCCCGTACTTTATCTCCGCTCATCCGGGGACCCGTGATGAAGATATGGTTAACCTGGCGCTGTGGCTGAAGAAGCATCGCTTCCGTCTCGACCAGGTGCAGAACTTCTATCCGTCGCCGCTGGCGAACTCGACCACCATGTATTACACCGGCAAGAACCCGCTGGGTAAAATTGGTTATAAGAGCGAAGAGGTGGTGGTGCCGAAGGGCGATAAACAGCGCCGTCTGCACAAAGCGCTGCTCCGCTACCACGATCCGGCAAACTGGCCGCTGATCCGTCAGGCGCTGGAGGCGATGGGCAAGAAGCACCTGATTGGCTCCCGCCGCGACTGCCTGGTGCCAGCGCCAACCCTGGACGAAATGCGTGAAGCGCGTCGCCAGAACCGCCATACTCGTCCGGCGCTGACCAAGCACACGCCGATCGCCCATCAGCGCCAGACGCCTGCCGCTGCGGGCGCGAAAAAACGCGTTAAGCCGAAGGCCGTATCACGCTAAGCGGCTGGCCCGGCGGGATCGCTCGCCGGGAACATCTGTGAAAAAAGGAGAGAGGTGATGACGCCGGTCATCCTGTCGCGACAACAACTGGACCAGCTCTGGGAGATAGACCGCAGCGAAATTATCGATACGCTCTACCGTCTCGATAACGGTCAGCTGCGGGCTTATCGGGAATATTATGACGTGCGTGGCTGGGACCCTCACGATCGTCAGGTTTATACTCCGATTCACGAGGCCTGTTACGATCGCGGCGGTATTTTTTTCGCCTTTTTTGACGATGAGCAGATGATTGCCGCAGCGGCGCTGGATACGCTGCCTCGCGGCATGAATGGCGAGCTGCGCCAGCTATTATTCTTTTATGTAGGGGCGGGAAAGCGCGGCCAGGGCTGGGGGCGGCGACTGTTTCAGTATGCCCTGCACCAGCTGCCAGAAATGGGGGCGTCCGGCCTCTATATCTCGTCGATCCCCAACAAAAACACCGTCGATTTTTATCTGGCTCAGGGATGTCGCTTAGCGGATAAGCCCGACCCGGCGCTGTTTGCGCTGGAGCCAGAGGATATTCATCTGGTCTGCGATCGCCTTTAACGCCGAGGCGCTAAAGGCGATGGCAAGAGAGAGCATTATCCGCCGAACTGATCCGGGTCAGGACCGAGACGTTTACCCTGGTCCAGCTTCGCGATCGCTCCCAGCTCATCTTTGTCGAGACGGAAGTCCCAGACGTCAAAGTTTTCCGCGATACGCGACGGCGTGACGGATTTCGGGATCACCACCAGACCGCTGTCGAGATGCCAGCGGATGACGATTTGCGCCGGCGTTTTGCCGTACTTATCGGCGAGCTGGTGGATGACTTTTTGATCGAAGACGCCTTCGCCGCCCTGGGCCAGCGGGCTCCAGGATTCGGTCTGGATCTTGTGGGTGGCGTTCCACGCGTGCAGCTGACGCTGCTGCATAAGTGGATGGAGTTCTATCTGATTGATCACCGGGGCGACGCCGGTTTCATCAATCAGCTTCTGCAGATGCGGTACCTGGAAATTACACACGCCAATGCTTTTGGTCAGCCCCTGCTGCTGCAGCTCGATCAGCGCCTGCCAGGCCTCGACGTAATGGCCGATAGCCGGTACCGGCCAGTGGATTAAATAGAGATCCACATAGTCCAGCTTCAGTTTGCTGAGGCTCTCTTTCAGCGCCTCGTGCGGCCGTTTTTGATCGTCGTTCCACAGCTTAGTGGTGATGAAGAGCTCATCGCGGTTGACGCCAGCGCTGTGCAGCGCATTGCCGACGCCGGTCTCATTTTGGTACGCGGCGGCGGTGTCAAAAGAGCGATAACCGACTTCCAGCGCCTTATGAATGGCGGAGACGACTTCCTCGTTGCCAGCTTTCCACACGCCGAGACCCAGCTGCGGCATCAGGTTGCCGTCGTGCAGTTTTATAACGGTTGGATGTGTCATGCCTTCCTCCTGTTAATGAACTCGGCGAAGCAGGATCCGCCGAGGGGTAGCATTAAGTCTGGACGAAATAGCTAAAAACGGTAGTAAAAACACCTCTCCCCGGCGTTTGTTTAACGTAAGGAGAGGTGAATCAGGCGGGGAGTGCTTAGCGTGCAGCCTCGTAGATACGGCGGCTGACGTCCAGGGTGATATCCTGATGTTCGCCCAGTTTAGTCATGCCGTGCTCTTCCAGTTTCGCCAGCAGCGCCGGGATGGAGCTACCGTCGAGACCGTAATCGGAAAGGCGGGTCGGCACGCCCATCTGCTCGAAGAACTGACGCGTTGCGGCGATGGCGGCATCGATACGTTGGTCGTCAGAGCCTTCGGTAATATTCCACACGCGCTCGGCATACTGCAGCAGCTTCTCGCGCTTGGCATCGCGTTTCTCATTCCACAGCGCCGGCAGCACGATAGCCAGCGTCTGGGCGTGATCCAGGCCGTGCATCGCCGTCAGCTCGTGGCCGAGCATATGCGTCGCCCAGTCCTGTGGCACGCCTGCGCCGATCAGGCCGTTCAGCGCCTGCGTCGCCGCCCACATAATGTTGGCGCGCACGTTATAGTTCTCCGGTTCCTGCAGGGCTTTCGGGCCATCCTCGATCAGGGTCAAGAGAATGCCTTCGGCGAAACGGTCCTGGATTTTGCCGTCTACCGGGTAGGTCACGTACTGCTCGACGGTATGGACGAAGGCGTCAACCACGCCGTTCGCGACCTGGCGCGGCGGCAGGGTATAGGTATAAACCGGATCGAGGATCGCGAACTGCGGCTGGACGTGCGAAGACATAAACGCGCGTTTGTCGCCGGTGGTTTTCCGCGATATGACCGCGCCTTTGTTGGATTCAGAACCGGTCGCTGGCAGAGTCAGTACCGAGCCCATTGGAATGGCGCTGGCAATTTTGCTGCCATAGGTTTCCAGAATTTCCCACGGATCGATATCCGCGTCGTAGTGGGCTGCTGCAGCGATAAACTTGGTGCCATCCAGCACCGAACCGCCGCCGACCGCCAGCAGGAAGGTCACTTTCTCTTCCCGGGCGAGTTTCACCGCATTCATCAGGGTTTCGTAAGACGGGTTCGGCTCGATGCCGCCAAATTCAAGGACATCCAGGCCATTCAGAGCGGTGAGGACCTGATCCAGGACGCCTGTTTTTTTGACGCTGCCGCCGCCGTAGGTGATCAGTACGCGGGCTTCCGCCGGGATCTGTTCACGCAGCTTTTCAATCGCGCCTTTGCCAAACAGAATGCGGGTTGGGGTATGCAGGTCGAAATTATTCATTGCTTAAGTCCTCCAAAGAGTAAAACCGTCGACAGGGACGATACCGCTGCCCGATGAAGGTTATTGTGGTCCTGGCGCCGTTGACCCTCAATGCACATTCCTGCCGATGTCTTGCCTATTTCTCCATATGGCTGGAGAATTTGTAGCGGCCTGCGCACAATGTACAGGTGAAGAAACATCGGGAGAGACGGTGGCAATGCAACACGCAGAGATATGTCGGACATTAACGGAGAAGATTAACCTGCTGAAAGATAAGCACGAAATGTTAAGTTCGTTGCTGCCTGACGTCCGTTTGCTGTACGGAACGCAACCGGGGCCCCGGACGCCGGTGATGTATCAGCCGGGGATCGTTTTTCTCTTTTCGGGCCATAAAATTGGTTATATCAATGAGCGGACTTTTCGCTACGATACAAACGAATATTTACTGCTGACCGTGCCGCTACCTTTCGAGTGCGAAACCTTTGCCACCCCGGAGGTGCCCCTCGCCGGGATGCGCCTGAACGTCGATATCCTGCAACTGCAAGAGCTGCTGATGGATATTGGCGAAGATCCGCTGTTTCAGCCTGCGGTCGCCTCCAGCGGGATAAACTCCGCGGTACTCTCGGAGGATATTCTGTGCGCTGCCGAACGGCTGCTTGACGTGATGGAGCGGCCGCTGGACGCACGGATCCTGGGCAAGCAAATCGTCCGCGAAATTCTGTATTATGTGCTGACGGGGCCCTGCGGCGGCGCGCTGTTGGCGCTGGTCAGCCGGCAGACCCACTTCAGCCTGATAAGTCGCGTGCTCAAGCATATCGAAAGCCAGTACACCGAAAACCTCAGCGTCGATCGGCTGGCGGCGGAAGCGAATATGAGTGTGTCAGCGTTTCACCATAATTTTAAAGCGGTGACCAGCACTTCTCCTTTGCAGTATCTGAAAAACTACCGTTTGCATAAAGCACGAATGCTGATGATCCATGACGGCATGAAGGCCAGCGCGGCGGCGATGCGCGTGGGATATGAAACCCCTTCGCAGTTCAGCCGCGAGTTTAAGCGCTACTTCGGTTTGACGCCGGGAGAAGACGCCGCGCGTATTCGCACGATGCAGGGGATGTAATACCGGGAAAGGGCGGCCGGGCGGGCGCAGGCCCCCCGGCAGGTAAGCGTCAGGCGCTGCAATATTTCTTTTTAATGACCACGAACAGCGTGCCGAGCAGGCCAGCCAGCAGCAGGGCAATCGGCAGGATCATCAGACAGGTCATCACCTGATCTTCATGGCGCTTCACAAACGGGATCATGCTCAGCGCATAGCCAAGACCCGTCACCACACAGACCCACAGCAGGGCGCTCAGCCAGTTGAAGAACTGGAAGCGGCGGTTCGGCAGGCCAGAAATCCCGGCCATGGTTGGCAGCAGGGTGCGGACAAACGCCAGAAAACGGCCCGCGAGCAGCGCCAGCAGGCCGTGGCGGTCAAACATGCAGGTGGCGCGCTGATGGTACTTATGCGGCAGATGCGCCAGCCAGCCTTTCACCGTTTGCGTATTGCCCAGCCAGCGCCCTTGCACATAGCTCAGCCAGCAGCCGAGGCTGGCGGCGGCGGTCAGAATGGCGATAGTGGGCACAAAGTCCATGACGCCTTTAGCAATCAGCGCGCCGGCGAGCAGCAGCAGGCTGTCTCCCGGTAAAAAGGAGGCGGGCAGCAGCCCGTTTTCCAGAAACAGGGTCGCGAACATAACCAGATATACAACGCCCACAACGTGAGGGTTCGCCAATGCGGCAAAATCATGTTGCCACAGCGCGGCGACAATCTCTTGAATGACAACCATGGACTTTCCTAAGTGGTACCGTATTGTTGACTAGTGTACTCCTGAAGAGGCCCGAGCACCTTGATCCCGGGCGCAACAAAAGCGGCCGCTTTGCTAAAAAGCGTCCGCTATTGTTGCCACTGACTGTCACTTTACACGATACGCGCGAAGCCCGCTGCTAAATCCGCCTGCAGATCGTCAACATTTTCGAGACCAATGTGCAGGCGGATCAGCGTGCCGCTGAAGTCGACTTCAGCATCCGGTCGAATGTGGGCGATTTGCTCCGGCTGGTTGGCGAGAATCAGCGACTCAAAGCCGCCCCACGAATAGGCCATACTGAACAGGCTGAAATTGTCGAGATACTCCGCCAGTTCGGCATCATTGAGGCGCTTGCTGAGCACAAACGAGAATAGCCCGCTGCTGCCGGTGAAATCACGTTTCCAGAACTCATGACCTTTACTGCCGGGCAGGGCGGGGTGGTTTACCCGCGCCACCTGCGGGTGCTGCGCCAGCCACTCGGCGATGCGCAGGCTGCTTTCATGATGCTGACGCAGGCGCACGCCCAGGGTGCGCAGGCCGCGGCTGGTCATATAGGCAGTATCGGCGTCCAGCATTTGCCCCATCAGGTAGGCATTTTCACGCAGCTGCGGCCAGCAGCGCGCGTTCGCCACCGCGGTGCCCACCATGGCGTCGGAATGGCCGATCAGGTATTTGGTGCCTGCCTGAATGGAAATATCAATGCCAAAATCCAGGGCTTTAAACAGGATCCCCGCCGCCCAGGTGTTATCGATCATGATAATCGCTTCCGGGGCGACCTGACGCACGGCGGCGACTATCGCCGGCACATCGTGCACTTCCATGGTGATCGAGCCGGGCGATTCGAGGAACACCACGCGGGTCTCAGGGCGAACCAGACGGGCGATATCGGCGCCGATTAAGGGATCGAACCAGCTGGTGGTGACGCCGAGTTTGGCGAGAATTTTGGTACAAAAGTCCTGGCTTGGCTCATAGGCGGTATTGGTCATCAGCACATGGTCGCCTTGCTCGACAAACGCCAGGATAGTGTTAGCCACCGCCGCGGCGCCGCAGGGGAAGAGGGCGCAGCCGGCGCCGCCTTCCAGCTCGCACATCGCTTCCTGCAGCGAGAAATGGGTCAGGGTGCCGCGACGACCGTAGAACAGCTCGCCGTTGGCCCGATTGCGGGTGGCGTGCTTTTTAGCCTCGACAGTGTCGAAAACCAGCGATGACGCGCGCTGGATAACGCTGTTCACTGAGCCCTGGGTGTACTTTTTGCTCCGCCCGGCGTTGACCAGTGCGGTATCAAGATGTTTATCAGCCATGTTGACGAACCTGTTTTTATACGTCTGGACGTCTAAACTAACATGAATCTGCTTTTCTGTACCAGCGCACCGCCGATACAGGCGAAAATATTACCCGGCCCGCGGTTAGCCGCTTTTTTACTGCGTAAGCGCAAGGAAAATAAACGTGATTTGCTGCACAGTGTAAATACTAATGAGAACCACTATCAATTCGATGTCGTTTTGATATTATTGTGGGCAGATTTTGTGATTATCGTCGTGGAGATAGAGCGTGGGTAATAATTTGATGCAGGCGGATCTCTCCGTTTGGGGTATGTATCATCATGCCGATATTGTCGTTAAGGTGGTGATGATTGGCCTGATTCTGGCGTCGGTCGTCACATGGGCCATTTTCTTCGGTAAAGGGGCGGAAATCCTCGCCAGCAAGCGTCGCCTCAAACGTGAACAGCAGCAGCTGGCAGAAGCCCGCTCTCTCGATCAGGCCAGCGATATCGCCAGCGCCTTTGAGGCGAAAAGCCTCACCACCCAGCTTATCAATGAAGCGCAGAACGAACTCGAACTCTCTGCCGGTGCCGAAGACAATGAAGGCATCAAGGAACGAACCGGTTTTCGCCTTGAGCGCCGCGTTGCGGCGGTCGGTCGCCATATGGGTCGCGGTAACGGCTACCTGGCGACCATCGGCGCCATTTCCCCGTTTGTGGGCCTGTTTGGTACCGTCTGGGGCATCATGAACAGCTTTATCGGCATCGCCCAGACCCAGACCACCAATCTTGCGGTGGTAGCGCCGGGCATCGCAGAAGCGCTGCTGGCGACGGCCATCGGCCTGTTCGCCGCCATCCCGGCGGTGGTCATCTATAACATCTTCGCCCGCATGATCGGCAGCTACAAGGCCTCGCTCGGCGACGTCGCCGCTCAGGTACTCCTGCTGCAAAGCCGCGATCTGGACCTCAGCGCCAGCGGCGTGAAGCCGGTGCGCAGCGCGCAGAAATTACGGGTAGGTTGATCGGCTATGGCGATGCGTCTTAATGAAAACCTGGACGATAACGGCGAAATGCATGAGATCAACGTGACGCCGTTTATCGACGTCATGCTGGTTCTGCTGATTATCTTCATGGTGGCCGCGCCGCTGGCGACGGTCGACGTGAAGGTCAATCTGCCGGCCTCCTCCAGCCAGCCGCAACCGCGACCGGAAAAACCCATCTACCTGTCGGTGAAGGCGGATAAGAGCATGTTCCTCGGCAACGACCCGGTTACCGAAGCGAATATGATTAACGCCCTGGATAGCCTGACCGCCGGCAAAAAAGATACCACCGTCTTCTTCCGCGCGGATAAAACCGTCGATTACGAGACGATGATGAAAGTGATGGATACCCTGCATCAGGCGGGCTATCTCAAGATCGGGCTGGTGGGCGAAGAGACCGTCAAAGCGAAGTAACCTCCCCCTTTCCACTTTTCTCCTCAGGCTGGCCTTGCGCCAGCTTTTTAATAGGTGGCGCAATAACTTGTAAGACCAATCTTATAGATGTGTGACAACTTTCTCAGTTAACAGAAAACATAAACCCGATGCGAAAAATGACAATAGGATAGTTTTTATCCTGCCTCTACAGTGAATACCACTTCATCTGAGAGGGATTATATTGTGAATCACGATAATAAACTGTCATTTGCGGAGAAGCTGGGATATGGCATGGGGGATGCAGCCTGCGGTATCGTTTACTCTTCGGTAACCATGTTTCTGACATGGTTTTATACGGATATTTACGGGCTTTCTGCTGCCGCAGTCGGAGTGATGTTCCTGGTGACGCGGGTTCTGGATGCGATTACCGATCCGCTAACCGGCATTGTTGCAGACCGTGTAAAGACCCGCTGGGGCCATTTTCGCCCGTGGCTTATCTGGTTTGCCGTACCTTATGCCGTGCTGGCGGTAATGACCTTCACGACTCCGGAATTTGGCGCATCGGGTAAACTGGTTTATGCCTACCTGACCTACACCTTACTCATGCTGTGTTACACCTTTATCAATATTCCCTACTGCGCATTGGGCGGAGTCATTACGCGTGATGAGAAGGATCGCCTTTCAGCCCAGTCATATCGTTTTACGATCTCATCTCTGGCCGGTCTGATGGTTTCTGTCGCAACCCTGTTCCTGGTGGATTTTTTCGGTAAAGAAAATAAGCAGTTTGGTTTTCAGGCGACAATGGGAATCATGGGCGCGATCGCTATTGTAATGCTGGCTTTTTGCTTCTTCTCTACCAAAGAACGCGTGGCTCCAGCTGTTGAACAGCAGGGGAGCATACGCGAAGACCTCCGTCAGCTGCTGGCGAATGACCAGTGGCGTATTGTGGCGATAATTACTTTTTTCTCCAGTATGGCCGGGGTTATGCGCAGCGCCGCCACGCTCTATTATGCAACCTACCTGATGTTAGGCGGTGTGGAGTCAGCGGCGGGAACGGCCATGAAATCAGCATTTGTTTCCACCAGCGTCGTTGGCACGATTATCGGCAGCATCGCCGCCGGATGGCTGGCCAAGCGCTATCGCGCGGTATCGCTGTTTAAAAATATCAACCTCCTGCTGGTCCTGGTTGGCGTCGTAATGTTCTTTGTGCCGCCGACCTGGCTGCCGGTGGTGTTCCCTTTATACTTCCTGGTCGGCTTCTTCCATCAGATGTACCAGCCGTTTAAATGGAACATGATGGCCAACGCTGCCGATTATGGCGAATGGAAGTTTGGCCGTCGCATCACGGGATTATCCTATTCCGGTAATCTGTTTGCTTTGAAAATGGGCATGGCGGTTGCTGGCGCCGCCGTAGGTTTTTCGCTTGGGCTATTTGGCTATCAGGCGGGCGTAACGGCGCAGACTCCGCTGGCGACAATGGGAATTGTGGGGCTGTTAACCCTCGGTCCATCACTATCTTACCTGCTCCTGTGGTGGCTGGCGCGTTTCTATAAGCTGGATGACAAAATGATGCAGACAATTCAGCGCGAGCTGTCCATGCGTCAGCAGCAGGGGCATTCAGAGACGCATTTGCCGCTAAACGCCGTTCCGGAAAAGGCCTGAGGAGATGCGAAATATGACCCCTTCTGAATACCAGAATCCTATCTTATGCGCCGATTATTCCGACCCGGATATCGTGCGCGTAGGCGATGATTTCTTTATGGTCTCTTCCAGTTTTAACCATGTGCCCGCTTTACCGATCCTGCATTCAACGGACCTGGTTAATTGGACTATCATCAACCACGTTATGGATGAACTGCCGCTACCTGGTTATGACCGGTATCAGCCGGGTAAGGGCGTATGGGCGCCGTCGATTCGCTGGCACGATGGCAAGCTGTGGGTCTGCTTCAGCACGCCAGATGAAGGTATTTTTATCTGCCATACCGAGGATCCGTGGGGGGAATGGAGCGCTCCGCACTGCCTGCGCGAGGCCAGAGGTTGGATAGATCCCTGCCCGTTCTGGGACGACAATGGTCAGGCCTGGTTGGTACATGCCTTCGCCCATAGCCGCAGCGGCATCAAGCATAAACTGCAGTTGTTTGCGATGGCGCCGGACGCCAGCGAATTGCTGGGCGAAGGGCAGATTATCTATGACGGCTGCTGCGATTTACCTACCCTTGAGGGGCCAAAGGTTTATCAACGCGCCGGTTGGTACTACATCTTTGCTCCTGCGGGCGGGGTTGAAAATGGCTGGCAGACGGTACTGCGCGCGCGCCAGATGACGGGGCCCTGGGAAGCCAAAAACGTGCTTTTCCAGGGAAACACCTCGATAAATGGACCACATCAGGGCGGCTGGGTGGAGGGTGAGGAGGGCGAATGCTGGTTTGTTCATTTCCAGGACTTACACCTCTATGGCCGCGTGGTTCACCTCCAGCCGATGTCCTGGGGTAACGATGGCTGGCCGCGTATCGGTGAGCAGATTGGCAACTGCGGCGTCGGACAGCCGGTTTTACGTTGGCAGCGTCCTAAAGGGTTAACGCCTTCACCGGCATTGGCGCCGCAAACCAGCGACTATTTTGCGCAAGGCCAACCGGGAATACAGTGGCAGTGGCAGGCTAACCCCAGCCCTGAGTGGCTGCTGCCGGCGAAAGGCGAACTTCGATTACGCTGCGTCCCATTATCCGAAGTCGATGGACAGAGAGCGTTATACTGGGCGCCGCAGCTGTTGCTGCAGAAATTCCCGGCGCTAACTTTTAGCGCGAAAACAAGCGTAACGTTATATGCCGCTCAGGACGGTGATGCCGGAGGCCTGATCGTATACGGCGAACGCTACGCCGCTTTGCTGGTGGAGTTTGGGCAAGGGGGTTACCGGCTCGTGTGGCGACACGGTTGGATGAGCGATGCGGGCGTGGTGCGCGAAACTCGTCAGGTTCTTGCTGAGCTTAAGTGCGGCAAGTGTCAGCTGCAGGTGGTCGTAGGCGAAGGCGGCCTGTGTCCATTTTCCTGGCGAGCCGAGGAGGAGTGGCGGAAGGTTCCTCTTTGTTTTGCTGCCGGGAAGGGAAAATGGGTCGGCGCGAAATTTGGCCTGCTGGCTGCTTCAATGGTTGGCCTACAAAGCGAGGGCTACTCCGCTTTGCAGGACTTTGAGGTCATACTTTAAAGAAACCGTTTCTGGCCGCCTGCAGATGACGCGGGCGGCTGATGTTGCATAAGCGTTACCCTGTTGCGATATAATGGCGGCCGTTTATGTTAACTGACAGGATCTTATGGAACGCTTTCTGGAAAATGCTATGTACGCCTCGCGCTGGCTGCTGGCGCCGGTTTATTTTGGCCTCTCGCTCGGTCTGATTGCGCTGACCATCAAATTTTTTCAGGAGATCTTCCACATACTGCCGCATATTTTTAGCGTCAGCGAGTCGGATATGATTCTGACCCTGCTGTCGCTGGTGGATATGACCCTGGTGGGCGGTTTGCTGGTGATGGTGATGTTCTCCGGGTATGAAAATTTTGTCTCGCAGCTGGATATTAACGAGGGTAAAGAAAAACTCAGCTGGCTGGGCAAAATGGACGCGACTTCGCTGAAAAATAAGGTTGCCGCCTCCATCGTGGCGATCTCCTCTATTCACCTGCTGCGGGTGTTTATGGATGCGAAAAACGTCCCGGACAATAAGCTGATGTGGTACGTGATTATCCACCTGACCTTCGTGCTTTCGGCCTTTGTGATGGGCTACCTTGATCGTCTGACCAAAGTGAAACACTGATCCCTTCTCTCCCGGCGGTGTTAGCCGCTGGGCTGTTTCTCCCCGTTTCATGCTTTTCTGGGCTGGCGTATGTCCGGGCTTCTGCTTTGCTTAAAGAGCGCTTAACAACGGAGGCAGGGTGATGACGCGATTAACGGCCAAAGATTTCCCGCAGCAGTTGCTCGAATATTATGACTACTATGCCCACGGCAAAATCAGTAAACGCGAGTTTCTCCAGCTGGCGGGGAAATATACTGTCGGCGGGATGACCGCGCTGGCGCTGTTTAATCTGCTGAAGCCCGACTATGCCCTGGCAGAGCAGGTACCGTTCACCGACCCGGATATCCGCCCGGAGTATATTCATTATCCCTCTCCTGACGGTCACGGCGAAGTGCGGGCTTACCTGGTGACGCCGACAAAAATAGCCGACAAAGCGCCCGCTGTGGTGGTGGTGCATGAGAACCGCGGCCTGAACCCCTATATTGAAGATGTAGCCCGGCGGGTAGCGAAAGCGGGGTATATCGCGCTGGCGCCGGATGGCCTGAGCGCCGTCGGCGGCTATCCGGGGAATGATGATGAAGGCCGCGCCCTACAGCAGAAAGTCGATCCCGTGAAGCTGATGAATGATTTTTTTGCGGCGGTCGCGTTTATGGCGAACTATCCACAGGCGACGGGGAAGGTCGGTATCACCGGTTTTTGCTACGGCGGCGGCGTCAGCAACGCGGCGGCGGTGGCGATCCCGGAGCTGGCCTGCGCGGTGCCGTTTTACGGTCGCCAGCCGCCGCTGAAGGAGGTTGATAAAATTAAAGCACCGCTGCTGCTGCACTATGCCGGCCTCGATAGCGGCATTAATGAAGGCTGGCCTGCCTATGAACAGGCGTTGAAGGAACACCATAAAGTCTACGAGGCCTATTTCTATCAGGGCGTGAATCACGGCTTTCATAATGATTCCACACCGCGCTACGATCGGGCTGCGGCTGATCTTGCCTGGCAACGCACGCTGGCATGGTTTGAGAAGTATTTACGCTAGCGCAACCGTCATAAATAGCGCTACCGCTCGCTCAAAAAAACGCTATATAATTTATTATATAACGATTGGGAGGACGCGATGGAAAATCATTTTGGCAAAGGCTTAATGGCGGGGCTACAGGCATCCTATGCTGACACCGCCGCGCATGCGGCGAATTTTTGCGCCGACTATAAACGCGGGTTTGTGCTCGGCTACTCGCACCGCATGTTTGAAAAAACCGGCGACCGCCAGCTCAGCGCCTGGGAAGCGGGGATCCTCACCCGTCGCTATGGCCTGGACAGGGATATGGTGATGGATTTCTTCAAAGAAGGTGGTTCCGGTATGGCGATGCGCTATTTTCTGGCGGGCTATCGGCTGGAAAGCTAAACAGGACGGCTTCGCAGGCGGAACCGTCCTGTGGTGGGAACCCTTTCCCGTCAACGGGAAAGGGTGAAGACCTTACGCCTGGCGCTTATCTTCCGTTTGGGTGTCAAAGTCGCGGGCGTCATGGCGCTCATGCAGCTGCTCATTGAGCGGGCCGTTGGTGCGGTTGACGATGCGTCCGTGCTTGACGGCCGGGCGGTTGCCGACATCCTGCGCCCAGCGCAGCACGTTTTTATAGCTCCCGGCGTCGAGGAACTCCGCCGCGTTATAGACATTGCCCAGCACTACGTTGCCATACCACGGCCAGACAGCCATATCGGCGATGGTGTACTCCTCGCCGGCCACATAGCGACCGCGGGCGAGCTGTTTGTCCAGCACGTCGAGCTGGCGTTTAGCTTCCATCGTAAAGCGGTCGATCGCGTACTCGATCTTCACTGGCGCATAGTTATAGAAGTGGCCGAAGCCGCCGCCGAGGAACGGCGCCGCGCCCTGCAGCCAGAACAGCCAGTTGAGGGTTTCGGTGCGACCGGCAGGATCTTTCGGCAGGAAGAAACCAAATTTTTCCGCCAGATAGAGAAGAATGTTGCCGGACTCAAATACCCGGGTCGGCGGCGTGGTGGAATGGTCGCTGAGGGCCGGGATCTTCGAGTTCGGGTTGATCTCGACAAAGCCGCTGGAAAACTGATCCCCTTCGCCAATGCGTATCAGCCAGGCGTCGTACTCCGCGCCGCTGACGCCCAGCGCCAGCAGCTCCTCCAGCATGATCGTCACCTTCTGGCCGTTGGGTGTACCGAGTGAGTATAGCTGGAGCGGATGGGTTCCTACCGGCAGGACGCGTTCATGAGTCGCGCCGGAAACGGGACGGTTGATGTTGGCGAACGCGCCGCCGCTGTTTTGCTTCCATTCCCACACTTTTGGTGGCTGGTAGTTTTGCTCTGACATGCTGGTTTGCCTTTCTCGTGGATGTACAAAAAGTGTAGCAGGTGACCTCAGGCCATAATCCGCGCGGCCCACACGCTGACATCATCGCCGCTGCCCAGATCCGGCTGCACCAGGCCGTTGACCATAAAGGTCGGCGAGACATGGATGCCGTTCTGACGGGCGTATTTACTGTGCCACTTGATCACGTCCTGCAGCTCCGGGCGGGCAAAGGCGGCCCCCAGCAGCACGTGACTGTAGCGTTCAATGCGCTCAATGATTTGCTGCGGCGTGGCGTTCATATTCGGCCCGCTGCAGTGATCGGTAAACTCAAACTCTTCCCGATGGTCGGCCACGGCCTGCATCACCTTATGCGCCTGCTCTCTGCCGTGCGGCAGGGTGGACGCGGCGAGGATGCAGCGGACGATAACCCCGGAGAACAGATGCCACGGCTGCGACTGCAGGCGTATCTTGATGGTCACGTTATCGGCGCCAACCTCATCGAGCAGATCGTCGAGTTTATTAAACGCGCGGACAGAGTAGGGGCAGGTGGGCTCAAGGAACACCTCAAACGTCCGCGGGCCGTGTCCCCAGACCAGCGGTTGGGCATTCAGATGCGAGGGTGTGCTCATTGTCGACTCCTGATGTTGCGTTGTTTTTTTGTTATATCACCGATAACGATATCACTTTTGTTTCCGGCTGCAGGGTTATTTTCCTTAACGGCACGATTAGCGAAACGAATGAGTGGTATCATCGTTACACCTCTGTCTGGTAAGTGCCTGCGGCAGGATAAGAAGAGGGAGTTTTGTTTCGCCAACTGCCCGGGCTGCATTAATTTGAGGTCAGGCTAAATGAGCAAAGGATCGACAAGCAGTGACGCCCCGTTTGGGACATTGTTAGGCTATGCACCCGGTGGCGTAGCGATTTATTCATCGAATTACAGTAGCTTAAATCCGCAGGACTACCCGGATGACGCGACGTTTCGCAGCTACATCGGTAATGAGTATATGGGGCATAAATGGCAGTGCGTGGAGTTTGCGCGCCGCTTTCTGTTCCTGACCTATGGCTTTGTCTTCACCGATGTGGGGATGGCTTATGAAATCTTCTCCCTGCGTTTCCTGCGCGAAGTGGTCAATGACAATATTCTGCCGCTGCAGGCCTTCGCCAACGGCTCCCGCCGTCCGCCTATCGCTGGTTCGCTGCTGATCTGGCAGAAGGGGGGCGAGTTTAAGCACACCGGCCATGTGGCGGTGATCACCCAGCTTGTCGGCAATAAGGTGCGTATCGCCGAGCAGAACGTCATTCACTCGCCGCTGCCGCAGGGCCAGCAGTGGACCCGCGAGCTGACCCTCGAGGTCAACGACGGCCGGTACACCATCAAAGATACCTTTGCCGATACCGAAATTTTAGGCTGGATGATCCAGACCGCCGATACCGAACACAGCCTGCCGCAGCCGGTGCTGCCGGGCGAGGCGATGGCCATCAAAGGCGCGCGGCTGCCAAACAACGGCCAGTTTCGCGGTAAATGGCTGAACGAGAAAGACCCGCTGCAGAAAGCCTACGTGGCAGCCAATGGTCATTTCATCAACCAGGATCCCTATCAGTATTTCACCATCAGCGAAAGTGCCGAACAGGAGCTGATCAAAGCCACCAACGAGCTGCACCTGATGTATCTGCACGCCACCGATAAGGTGATGAAGGATGACAACCTGCTGGCGCTGTTCGATATTCCGAAAATTCTCTGGCCTCGTCTGCGCCTCTCGTGGCAGCGCCGCCGTCATCATATGATCACCGGGCGCATGGATTTTTGCATGGACGAGCGCGGGCTGAAGGTGTACGAGTACAATGCCGATTCCGCTTCCTGCCATACCGAAGGCGGGCTGATCCTCGAACAGTGGCTGAAGCAGGGCTACTACGGCACCGGCCACAATCCGGCGGAAGGTCTGCTCGATGAGCTGGCGGGGGCGTGGAAACACAGCCGGGCGCGGCCCTTCGTCCACATCATGCAGGACAAGGATCTGGAAGAGAACTACCACGCGCAGTTTATTCAGCGTTCGCTGACCCAGGCCGGTTTTGAGAGCAAAATTCTCTTTGGCCTTGATGAGCTGCGCTGGGAGGCTGCCGGTCAGCTGATCGACGCCGACGGGCGGCTGGTCAACTGCGTCTGGAAAACCTGGGCATGGGAAACCGCCATTGAGCAGGTGCGCGAAGTCAGCGCCGAGGAGTACGCGGCGGTACCGATTCGTACCGGACATCCGCAGAATGAGGTGCGGCTGATTGACGTCCTGCTGCGTCCTGAAGTATTGGTATTCGAACCCCTGTGGACGGTGATCCCCGGCAACAAAGCCATTCTGCCGGTGCTGTGGTCGCTGTTCCCGCATCATCGCTATCTGCTGGATACCGATTTTGAGGTTAACGACGAGCTGGCGAAAACCGGCTATGCGGTGAAGCCTATTTCCGGGCGCTGCGGTAACAATATCGACCTGATCGGCCCTCAGGATGAACTTCTGGATAAGACCAGCGGCCAGTTTGTCGATCGCAAGAATATCTACCAGCAGCTGTGGTGCCTGCCGAAAGTGGACGGTAAGTACATTCAGGTGTGCACATTTACCGTCGGCGGTAACTACGGCGGTACCTGCCTGCGCGGCGATTCGTCGCTGGTGGTGAAAAAAGAGAGCGATATCGAGCCGTTAATCGTTTTGAAAGACAAAGCATGACGTACGAAACCCGGGTAGCGGCATACCCCTGTCCGGGTGACAACGTACTGAAAAGGATAGCCCCGGCATGGTAAGCGCCGCCGGGGAGCACCTGCAACAAAGCCAAGATAATTAACACAACAACAAGACAGAAAAGGAAAATAGTATGCACGATCGGCGTCTCGCCGCCCGCGCGGGTGAACTCAAGCCCTCCGCCGTCCGCGAACTTCTCAAGCACAGTAAACTGCCCGGCGTGATTTCGCTTGGCGGCGGCATTCCGGCCCCGGAACTGTTTGATACCGAAGGCCTGGAGCTGGCGGTGCAGAAGGTGATGAGCGAGCGTTTTAATGACGCATTCCAGTACGGTCTGACGGAAGGCTACCCGCCGCTGCGCCAGGCGGTGAGTGAAATTTGCCACTCCCGTGGCGTCGCCTGTTCAGCCGCCCAGGTCTATATCACCTCCGGCTCCCAGCAATCGCTGGATATCGTTGCCCGTACGCTGCTCGATCCGGGCGATACTATCGTCGTTGAGCGTCCCACCTATCTGGCGGCGCTGCAGGTATTTCAGCTGGCGCAGGCCAATATTCTCAGCGTTGACACCGACGATGACGGGATGCTGGTGGAGCAGCTGGCCGACCTGCTGGAGACCACCCGCGTCAAAGCTGTTTACCTGGTGCCGACGTTCGGCAATCCCGGCGGCAAAACGCTGAGCGAGGCGCGTCGTCGCCGGTTGGTTGAGCTGGCGAAAAAATATGATTTCGTCATTCTGGAAGACGATCCCTACGGCGAAATTAGCTTTACAGACGCCGTTAGACGCCCGCTCTATCAGCATGCTGTCGAGCTGGGCTGTGAAGATCAGGTGGTTTACACCTCGACTTTTTCGAAAATCCTCGCGCCAGGGATGCGTATCGGCTGGATCGTCATGCCGGACTGGCTGGCGCAGCAGACGGTGATTGTGAAGCAGGCGGCGGATCTGCATACCAATATGCTGTCGCAGGTGATCACTGCGGAATACCTCAGTCTGAACCGGCTGGATAACCAGATTGCGTTGATTCGCGAAGACTACCGCAAGAAGTGCGTGGCGCTGGCCGATGCGCTGGAAAGCCGCCTTGGCGAGCACCTGGAATTCAGCCGCCCGCAGGGGGGGATGTTCCTGTGGGCGCGTTTCCGCTATCCGTTCGATACCATGGAATGGATGAAGAAAACGCTGGAAAACGGCGTGGTGTACGTCCCGGGTGAAGCGTTCTATCACGATAAGCCGGATACCCGTACCCTGCGTCTTTCTTACTCCACGGTGTCAGAAGCCGGATTGCTGACGGCCGTTGAGCGGCTGGCGGCCTCCCTGTAACGTCTCTGCTGTGCGCCGCTTTTCGGCGGCGCGCAGCCCTGCGTGACGTTAACGTCCAGCGCAGGGTCAATCCGTTTCGGCGATCCGGTCATCGAGCCAGACCAGCATCAGCGCGGCGAGAAAAGCCAGCGCAAAGGTTCCAATAAACAACCACATAGACGTCCCTCGCGGGTTAATTATTTTGCTGATTCTACCGGAGAGCGATCGTTGCGGTCGGCGATGGAGATTTTAGTTCCGGCGGAATGGCTGGCGAGAGAGAAAAAGTCATCGGCATCAATATCGAAGTTAAGAATAATTTCCCTGTATTTTCGGTAATGACTCCAACTTACTGATAGTGTTTTATGTTCAGATAATGCCCGATGACTTTATCATGCAGCTCCACCGATTTTGAGAACGACAGTGACTTCCGTCCCAGCCTTGCCAGATGTTGTCTCAGATTCAGGTTATGTCGCTCAATGCGCTGAGTGTAACGCTTGCTGATAACGTGCAGCTTTCCCTTCAGGCGTGATTCATACAGCGGCCAGCCATCCGTCATCCATACCACGACCTCAAAGGCCGACAGCAGGCTCAGAAGACGCTCCAGTGTGGCCAGAGTGCGTTCACCGAAGACGTGCGCCACAACCGTCCTCCGTATCCTGTCATACGCGTAAAACAGCCAGCGCTGACGTGATTTAGCACCGACGTAGCCCCACTGTTCGTCCATTTCAGCGCAGACAATCACATCACTGCCCGGTTGTATGCGCGAGGTTACCGACTGCGGCCTGAGTTTTTTAAGTGACGTAAAATCGTGTTGAGGCCAACGCCCATAATGCGTGCACTGGCGCGACATCCGACGCCATTCATGGCCATATCAATGATTTTCTGGTGCGTACCGGGCTGAGAGGCGGTGTAAGTGAACTGTAGTTGCCATGTTTTACGGCAGTGAGAGCAGAGATAGCGCTGATGTCCGGCAGTGCTTTTACCGTTACGCACGACGCCTTCGGTAGCTGAACAAGTGGGACATCTGATGGAAATGGAAGCCACGCAAGCACCTTAAAATCACCATCATACACTAAATCAGTAAGTTGGCAGCATTACCCGCAAAGCCTTTCCTTTTACAGTCGCGGGTTATTCCATGGCAGGCTGATGAACAGGATAACGTATCCGGTAATCAGAGTGGAGGGGTGCCATTTATTGTATTGCCTCCCTTACAGCGGCTGGAAGCATCAGATGCGCTGACGCTCCGTATCCGTTTAACGCGTAATACACTGCCTAAGGATCGTGAGTCGGTATTTATTCTGAGCCTGAAAACCATACCTGGTCAGGAGAAAAACACGGATTCAGCGTCATTGACGCTGGCTATGCAAAATAATCTGAAGCTGTTTTATCGCCCGGAGGGGATGCCTGAGTATGATGTGTCCGAATTTGCGCGGGAAATACGGTTTATATCGCAGAGTGGGGAACTGAAAGTGATAAACCCGACACCATATTATCTCACTTTTCGTTCACTGTCTGTCGGGAAATATCCGGTCGAAAAAAACGCGCTTTCAAAAATGATACCGCCATTTGGGGAGCAGAGGTACCCATTATCATCCGGTGCGCGGGGGCAGGTGACCTGGAGTCTTATTGACGGTGAAGGACGGAATACTCCAGAGCAGGTCAGCGTACTGTCTGGGTAAGTATTTTAATAAATACAATCTTTTCTGGTGAATGGAAAAAAGCGACATGCATCTTATTTCTAATTTCGGGAAGCCTTCTTCCGGGAAGCTTTTCCGTTACTCCCCGGTGGCAGGTTTTTTATTGGTTTGTATTAACCCAGCCTGGGCCGGTGATTATTTTGATCCGGGATTTCTTGGTAATTCCGGCGATAATACGGCTGTCGACCTTTCCGCATTTTCTGAGGCCGGGGGAGTTCAGCCGGGGAAATATACGGTATGGGTATTTGTTAACCAGCGCAATGCAGGGCAGTACACCCTGGATTTTCAGAAAAATACGCAGGGCAAAATTGCGCCGGTTCTCACGCCATCTGAACTGGAAACGTTTGGAGTGAATGTCAGGCAACTGCCGGACCTGAAAGATTTGCCTGCTACGGCTGAGATAGACAATATTGGCGCGCTTATCCCTCAGGCGACCACCATGCTGGATCTGGCGCGCCTGCGTCTGGATATCAGCGTACCTCAGGCCGCGATGCAGCCTGAAGTACGTGGTGCGGTTGACCCGTCGCAATGGGAAGAGGGAATTTCCGCCCTGATGGCGAACTATAGCCTCAGCGCCGGTCGTACCACGAATTCCGGCCAGAACCAGACCTCACATAATAACAACCTCTTTGCAACCGTGCGCGCCGGGGCAAACACGGGGCCGTGGCGCCTGCGCAGCACCATGACCCATACCCGGGTGGAGAATAACGGCGGTAATAATGCCCTGACGACCACCCAGACACGCTTTTCGAATACCTACCTTGCCCGCGATATTCGGGGCTGGCGCTCGAACTTACTCATGGGTGAGAGTAGCACCGGAAGTGACGTTTTTGACGGTATCCCTTTCCGTGGGGTGAAGCTCAGCTCTAATGAACAGATGCTCCCGAGCCAGCTTCGTGGCTATGCGCCGGCCATCAGCGGCGTGGCGAACAGTAATGCCCGAGTGACTGTGCGTCAAAACGGCAATGTAGTGTACGAGACCTATGTGGCGCCAGGGCCGTTTTACATCAATGATATCCAGCAGGCCGGCCTGTCAGGGGACTATGATGTCAAAGTCACGGAAGCGGACGGCACCGAGCGCCAGTTCATCGTGCCCTACTCTTCCCTGCCGGTCATGTTGCGTCCCGGTGGCTGGAAGTATGAGCTGACGGCGGGACAGTATGACGGCAATCTGACAGATGGTTCCCGCCGGGCTGATTTTATGCTGGGGACCGTGGTATACGGACTGCCCGGTGATGTCACGCTGTTCGGCGGTATTCTCGCCGCAAAAGACTACCAGGCGTTCAACATCGGTACCGGGGTATCCCTGGGATACGTCGGTGCGCTCTCGGCTGATATCACGAATTCATCGGCGAAGTTTGATAACGAATCCACCCTGATAGGCCAGTCTTATCGCGTTCGTTATTCCAAAAGTCTGCTGTCCACGGGCACCTCTGTTGATTTAACCGCGCTGCGGTATTCAACCGAGGATTATTACAGTTTCAGTGAATTCAACAGTCAGGGACACCAGTTGCAGGAGGGAGTCAGCCCGTGGTCCCTGCAGCGCCGTCGTAACAGCTTCCAGACGCAGCTCAGCCAGCAACTCGGGGACTGGGGAACCATGTATTTCCGGGCCAGCCGGGATGACTACTGGGGAGGCGAACGTACGCTGACCGGCATGTCGCTGGGTTACAGCAACAGCCTGAAAGGCGTCAGTTACGGTGTCAACTACAACATTGATCGGACAAAGGATGCGAACGGTAACTGGCCGGAAAATCGCCAGATTTCGTTTAACGTCAGTGTGCCGTTCAGCATCTTTGGCTATTCACGTAACCTGCAATCAATGTATGCCACCACGACGCTCACTCATGATAACACCGGGCGGACCCTGAGTCAGACCGGGCTCAGTGGTAACACTCTGGACGGGAAACTGTCCTACAGTGCTTCGCAAAGCTGGGGTAACCAGGGACAGATCAGTAACACCAACTTAAATACCGGTTACCAGGGAAGCAAGGGAAGTATCAGCGGCGGATACAGCTACAGCAGCGATATGCAGGCTATCAACATGAGCGCAAGTGGCGGGGTGATGGTGCATAGTGGCGGGATAACGCTGTCACGTGCCATGGGCGATTCGGTGGCGCTGGTGAGTGCCCCGGGGGCGGCTGGCGTGAGTGTCAACGGTGGTACGGCGGTCACCGACTGGCGCGGATATGCGGTAGTGCCTTACCTGACGGATTACACCCGCAACAGCGTGGGTGTTGACCCCAGCACCTTACCGGAAAATGTCGACCTCACACAGACCAACCTCAATGTATACCCGACCAAAGGCGCTGTCGTCAAAGCAAACTTTACGACCCGGGTGGGTTATCAGGTGCTGATGACGCTTAAACTCGACAATGGCGTGGTGCCGTTTGGAGCAGTTGCCACGTTACTGAATGCGGGGATGGCAGAGGTGAATAGCAGCATCGTGGGTGATGACGGACAGGTTTATCTGACCGGATTGCCGGAGCGGGGGGAGTTACTGGTTAAGTGGGGCGAGACAGCAGCACGTCAGTGCCGTGTCAGTTTTGACATCTCCGGTTTATCGACGTCGCCGGATAAACCGGTCCGTCAGGTGACCTATACCTGTCAGGGCGGGAAATGATGAACATGAATCCCACACAGTGTAATGAGCTGAGTGCGGAGCACGATGAACGCACGAAGTGGCATAACGACGACCTGCGTGATGCGCAACGTTTAGACGAGGCCTGGGCCTGGCTGTGTGAGTCGCGCAAAACGGCGCCAGCGAATGCGGATATCTGGCATTTGCGACAGCGCTGGCCTGCCTGCCGGGAAGCGTTTCTCAGAAAACTGCAGTCGGGAGAGCACCACCTGTCCCCCATGTTGGTGGTGGGGACACGCCGTCAGGTGATGTGGCCCGCGGAGGATGCGCTGGCCCTTAAGTGGGTGGCGCTGTCCATCACCCCATCCATCCCGGTACATGAGAAGTGTGAGCATGTGAAGGGGCATGGCGGTGGTAGATCGTCCGTACGTCGGATCTCGCAGAGCCTGACCGAAAACGGTTACCGCTGGGTTTGCCGCACCGACATTAAGGGGTATTACGGGGCTATCAATAAAGAGACTTTGCTGTTGCAGCTGAGAGAGCATATTACGCACCCGGCGTATCTGACTATTTTAACTCAGTATATTCACTACAGCGTGGAAGAGGGCGGCGAGTTTTACACGCCCGAAAAGGGTATCGCGCGTGGTTGCGCGTTAAGTCCGCTCATGGGGGCGTTGCATCTCTGGGCTGTGGATAATTATTTTGCTCATCAACATAAAATCTATTATGGACGTTATATGGACGATTTTGTTATTTTAACTTACAGCCGCTGGCAGTTACGTAAGCAGGTGAAGCAACTCAATAAATATCTTGCGTCATTAGGGTTTGAGAAACACCCGGACAAGACGTTTATTGGCAAAGTGAGCCGGGGTTTTGACTGGCTGGGCGCGTGGCTCACGGATAAGGGTGTGGTCGGCATTGCCCCTCGCGCACTGACCAACCACCGGGAGAAGGTCCGTCGGCTTTATGAGCAGACACGTCACTGGTCTAAAACGAAACAAGCCAGGCGTGTGTCGGATTACCGTGCACGGTGGAAAATTTGGGGGGCTATGGTAGGACTCCTGTCCTCCGCCCCCTCTTACGCCCTCATTGAGGTCATACGCCCAGGCGGGGCGGATGCTACCTGGCGCGTTCCGGTGAACCTCACCATCCCCGGTACCACCGCATCTGGTTCCAATTTGGATACAAATAATCTCGGGGCACCGGCTAGCGTCGTTCGAGCCGACGTAATGCCGCCCGATGGATCCTGCATGCGCGTACCGTTTCACCAGGCCATGACCACGACCAGCGACGGGTTCTACGGCATACCACTAGGTCCGGACCTCGTGTTAGGGATCTCGGGCACGATGACTGGCTCGACCCAGTACACCTCGGGACGTGTGAATGGCTCTGCGACGCTTGCGGATAACGGTGTCACCGCGTCCCAAACCTATCCGCTATCCAGGTGTCCTTGGGCGGCCCCAACCACCACCACGTCTGGGACCCAGACGTCCGTAACAATGTCGTATCCATCCTCGTTCACTGGTAGCGTCTTCATTCATGCAGGTCCGAACGCCGTTGCCGGGACGTACAACGTGGTACCGCTTGTGTTTGCAAAATTCAGTGCGAATACGTGGGGGAGTCCTCCCACAGTCTCCATTCCCTTGCCGTCTGCTGTACGTGTGGTGTTGCCCACTTCGTGCACCGTCAACATAGACACACCTACAGTCCAATTTGGCCAGATTGACGCGTCCGTCGCATCCGGGCAACTCATGCGGGTGCAGCAAAGCACTGTAACGACCTCGTGCACCTCTGTCGATGATGGTGGCAGTGGGACCAATCGCGTGTCAGTTACCCTATCCGCGCAAGGCACCGTTGGAGACGTTTCAAATTCTCTCGCTCTCCAGGATGCCTCGAATACTGTCAAGATGGCTAATATCTTTGGTCTAATAGGAAACCGCCCTGCCGGGCAGTGCACACCCGACGTCAACAACTTCGACTTCGTAGGAACCCCGTTTGACCTGGGAACCGTAGGGGTAGGGAGCACGGGTACCATCCTTACCTGGTCCTTGTGCAGTAACGGAACGGGTGCCCTCGGCATAGGGCATGCTAGTGCGGTGCTCACCGTCTCGTGGCCTTGACAACATTGAACTCGTAGGAAGCGGTTCAGTGCTGTCAGTCACTGAAAACGTGGAAATTGGCGCTGGAGCGCGGCGAAATCCGGTTCACGGTGGTATTTGGTACCAAAGGCCATCGTCCCCGTGAAACCATTCAGGACGCTGGCGCAGGGAAAAAAGTGCCGGAAAATGCCCTGGCTGTCGCAGAACAACGTGACGGCAGACTGATTGACAAGCCCAGTCTCCAGCAAGCGATGGATTACTGGCGCAAAGAAATCGCGAAGACCGGGCTGACGGGGTATTTATATCCTGCAGTCATTCCGTTATGCATGGACGCAGGATGCGCTCCGCCGATATCTGGCGCAGGGATTCAGTCACAGGGAAGCGCTGGCGCTGACCTCGATGGATTTGGGCCACGGCGACGGGCGCGGGCGGTATGTGGTGCGGGTTTACGGGCGACGGGAAGAGGAATAATTTCCTGTTCTGGTGCAATCATGAAAAGCAAAAGGCCGAAGGGGTAAAGGAGCGCTAACGGTAACAGCGCCAGGCCAGAACAGACCAAAGGGCTGAAAGGGCTGGCACTGGCGCAGATTGGTGTTTATCCGGGGAGATCTGGCGCCGAGAAATGGATTACGAAGCTGGTACAAATAAAAAAGCAGATCCGCTGAGATCTGCTTTCCTACGTGATCCACTGAATGGCTCAGGCCACCTGAACCTGCCTGTCATACCGATATGGCGCAACAAAATTCTGCCGACAGGCGTCGAGATAGTCCGACCACCACTACATCATCTGCGTGCGCTCATCGAGGTGCTCCGCCTTGTGGATATAGGCGGCGCGCACGTTGTTACGTTCCTGATGGCTCATCTGCCGCTCCACGGCATCTTTCGACCAGCGCCCGGACTCGATCAGCGCGCTACAGGCCATCGTGCGGAAGCCGTGACCGCATACGTCCACTTTCGTATCGTAGCCCATCACCCGCAGCGCCTTGTTGATGGTGTTTTCGCTCATTGGCTTGCGCGGATCGTGATCGCCGGGAAACAGCAACTCGCTGTTACCGGACAGCAGCTTTAACTGTTTCAGCACCGTGACCGCCTGTTTTGACAGCGGCACCAGATGCGGCGTTTTCATCTTTGCGCCACGCTCTGAATAGCGCACACCCGGAATCGGCTCACGCTCGGCGGGGATGGTCCACATTGCGCCATCCAGATCGATCTCCGTCCAGCGGGCAAAGCGCAGTTCGCTGGAGTGAATAAAGATCAGCAGGTTAAGCTGCACCGCCAGACGGGTTAACAGCCTGCCGGAATAGCCCTCGAAGCACTCCAGTAATTCCGGCATTTTCTCCAGCGGCAGAGCGGGGTAGTGGTTTTTCGGCGGCGGTGCGATGGCTCCGGTAAGATCGTTTGCCGGATTGCTGGCGATCAGGCTCTCCTGTACCGCGTAGCGCATGATCGCCGTGATGCGCTGTTGGAGCCGCGCGGCGGTCTCCAGATTGCCCTTTCTCTCCGCCACCCGCAGCGGGATCAGCAGATCGGCGGTTTTCAGGTCGGCAACGGGGATTTTGCCAATCAGTGGAAATACGTGCAGCTCCAGCGAGCGCAGGGCTTTAGCGGCGTGTGCCTCCGTCCAGCGGATATTGCCTGCCACCCATTTACGGGCGATTTCTTCAAAGGTGTTGCCGCTTTTCTTTGCCTGCTTCTCCTGCTGCTTTTTTACCCCCGGATCGTCACCCGCGCTGAGTACGGCGCGGGCTTCCTCACGCAGCTTACGCGCATTCGCCAGCGTAACGGTTGGGTAAGCGCCAAACGCCAGCTTCTTCTCCTTCCCGCCAAAGCGGTACTTGAGCTGCCAGAGCTTAGAGCCGTTGGGTTTAATCAGCAGGTCCAGACACTGCGCGTCGCTGGGCTTGTAAGGCGTATTGCCAGACTTGGTATTCCGGATGGTGGTATCGGTATTTGAGTGCCCGGACTCGGACTAACGCCGCAGGCGTTGAACAGCGCGCGTGTCGCGCTGGCCCCGAAGGGGTGAGCCGCTGTGCGGCGAATAATCGAACGCAGTTCGATGGAGAGTCCGGCTACAGAAAAGCAAAAACCCGCCTTTTGGGCGGGTTCTTTAAATAGTGGTGCCCGGACTCGGAATCGAACCAAGGACACGGGGATTTTCAATCCCCTGCTCTACCGACTGAGCTATCCGGGCAACGGGGCGCATTAAACCGTAATCGCCGCGCCTCGTCAACGAAATTTATCTGTTTTGCAGCAGACTGAACAATCTATCACCACATTGCGCTAAAAGCACGCGTTTTCAGGCAAAAAACAGCGTCCAGGCCGCGGAAATTGGCATCGCCAGCACCAGCGCAGGCAGCATATTCACTACGGCAAACATTTTTATCCCGCAGATGCGCAGCCCGGTGGCCACCAGCAGCATGCCGCCGACGGCGCTGAAATCCGCCAGCATCATCGGCGTGGTAAGCGGCATAATGATCGCCGCGCAGGCTGCAAGAGTCAGCTGGATAAGCAGCATCGGTACGCTGATGGCGGCGACGGCAATGCCCAGGGTGCAGGCGAAGATGGTAGCGGTGAAAAAGTCGAGAAACGCTTTGGCAATCAGAATGCTGGCGTCGCCGGTCATCCCTTCGCGCATGGCGCCGAAGACGCCGGTGCCGCTGGCGCAGAACAGGACGATAATCGCCACATAGCTCTGAATATAAGACTCATGAGCCGAAGCCTTTTTCTTGCCTTTCGCTGACATCAACTGCTGGAGTTTACTGACCAGCGTATTGATGCCTTTTTCCATATTGCATATTTCGCCGAGCAGCGTCCCCACCAGGGTCGACAGCACCATCACCGGCAGATTGGCGCACTTAATGACCAGTAAAATGCCGATGCCCAATGACGCCAGGCCAAAAATAGAGGTCATTGCGGTGCGGATCCGTTCCGGCAACCGTTGGCTGAGTAAGGCGCCCAGCACACCGCCGACCAGCACCGCGCTGGCGTTAATAAAAGGTCCTGTAACCACGCTGACTCCTGTTAAAAATCCCTGATAACCGCATTATTATGGCGTTAACTTACCGGGAAAGCTTGTGTATCCGTGATATAAGTGCATACGGTTTTCATCTTGCGCCTGTTCGGGAAAGGTGCCATGATTGCGCGAATTTTCTCCTCCCTGATATGAGGCCGCCGATGACGACACAGCCATTATCTCGCCAGCGACGCCGCGCCCAGATGCGCGGGCTGCCTCATCTTGCTACGCTTACCCCTCTGTTCACCATGCGGTGAAGGACACGTATGCTCACTGTAGGGCAACAGTAAGATCGGACGCGTCTGCTTTTACTGATGTCCGGCGGTCGGAGCTGAATCCGTCAGACCCGGACACATCGTTGGGCAAGGTCTCCCTTGTCTGAGGTTTTTACACTCCCGATACGGGCATTTGCGCTTATGAAATCCATGCACATTGCCGCCAGCTGCGAGCTGGTCACCCGCTTGTCCACCCACCGTCGCGTTGTGGCGCTGGACAGTACCGATTTTACCGATGTGGCGGCAGTCGTCATCTCCGCGGCCGACAGTCGCAGCGGCATCCTTACTCTCCTCAGGCGTAGCGGATTTAACCTGCCGGTCTACCTGCTGAGTGAGACGGCGGTCGACAAGCCGGAGGGGGTGCAGGCGGTGATCGCCGGTAAAGATCAGGAGTGGCTGGAGCTGGAGGCGGCGGCCTGTGATTATGAAGCGCGTCTGCTGCCGCCGTTTTTCAATACCCTGACCCAGTACGTCGAGATGGATAACAGCACCTTTGCCTGTCCGGGGCATCAGCACGGGGCGTTTTTCAAAAAGCACCCTGCAGGCCGTCAGTTCTATGACTTTTTTGGCGAAAATGTCTTTCGCGCCGACATGTGCAACGCCGATGTGAAATTAGGCGATCTGCTGATCCACGAAGGATCGGCCAAGCACGCGCAGAAGTTCGCTGCGAAGGTGTTCAACGCGGATAAAACCTACTTCGTCCTCAACGGCACCTCGGCGGCCAACAAAGTCGTGACCAACGCGCTATTGACCCGCGGCGATCTGGTGCTGTTCGATCGTAACAACCACAAGTCAAACCATCACGGGGCGCTGATCCAGGCGGGAGCGACGCCTGTCTATCTGGAAGCTGCGCGCAATCCGTTCGGCTTTATCGGCGGCATTGACGAGCGCTGCTTTGATGAGCATTACCTGCGGGATCTCATCCGCGAAGCGGCGCCAGAGAAAGCCACGGCCTCTCGCCCGTTTCGTCTGGCGGTGATCCAGCTCGGAACCTATGACGGCACGGTCTATAACGCCCGCCAGGTGGTGGATAAGATCGGCCACCTCTGCGATTACATCTTGTTCGACTCGGCGTGGGTGGGCTATGAGCAGTTTATCCCAATGATGGCCGACTGCTCGCCGCTGCTGCTGGAGCTGACCCCCGACGATCCGGGTATTTTTGTCACCCAGTCCGTGCACAAGCAGCAGGCCGGCTTCTCACAGACGTCGCAGATCCATAAAAAGGATAACCATCTGCGCGGCCAGGCGCGCTTCTGTCCGCACAAGCGGCTGAATAACGCCTTTATGCTGCATGCTTCCACCAGCCCGTTCTATCCGCTGTTCGCCGCACTGGACGTCAACGCTAAAATCCATGAAGGTGAGAGCGGCCGTCGCCTGTGGGCCGAGTGCGTGGCGCTGGGCATTGAGGCGCGCAAAGCGATCATCGCCAACTGCAAGATGATCCAGCCCTTTATTCCGCCGATGGTGGCGGGGCGCCCGTGGCAGGATCACCCGACCGAGGCGATCGCCCGGGAGCGCCGCTTCTTCAGCTTCGAACCCGACGCGCGCTGGCATGGTTTTGAAGGCTACGCGGACGACCAGTATTTTGTCGACCCGTGCAAGCTGCTGCTGACCACCCCGGGCATTGACGCTGAAAGTGGGGAGTACAGTGAGTTTGGCATCCCGGCAACCATTCTGGCGCATTATCTGCGTGAAAACGGCATCGTGCCGGAGAAGTGCGATCTCAACTCGATTCTGTTCCTGCTGACGCCGGCGGAAAGTGCCGAAAAAATGGCGCAGCTGGTAGCGATGCTCGGGCAGTTTGAACAGCATATTGAAGCGGATACGCCGCTGGCCGATGTGTTGCCGACCATCTATAACAAATATCCGGTGCGTTATCGCGACTATACCCTGCGCGAGCTGTGCCAGGAGATGCACGATCTGTACGTTAGCTTTGACGTGAAGAGCCTGCAAAAAGAGATGTTCCGTAAACGGAGCTTCCCAAGGGTGGTGATGAATCCCCAGGATGCCAACCACGAGTTTATTCGCGGCAACGTTGAGCTGGTGCGTCTGAGCGAGGCGGAAGGCCGCGTCGCGGCGGAGGGGGCGCTGCCGTATCCGCCGGGCGTGCTGTGCGTGGTGCCCGGCGAGGTCTGGGGCGGCGCCGTGCTGCGCTATTTCCTCGCGCTGGAGGAGGGGGTCAATATGCTGCCTGGCTTCTCGCCGGAGCTGCAGGGGGTTTACAGCGAGACGGATCCGGACGGCATTAAGCGGCTGTATGGCTACGTGCTGAAGGGATAAAAAAACGCCCCGCCGAACAGGCGGGGCGTTTTACTTTTGCCGATCACACGCTCTGCTGGGCGGCGGTCGGTTGTCTGACGTGTTTGTATTTGAACAGCGCCACGAAGGCAAAGGCCAGCACCAGCGAATAGCCGGCGAAAATCAGCCACACGCTCTGCCAGTCAGTGATCCCCTCGACGGTAAAGTGTTCGACGACTTTGCCGCTCACCATCCCGCCGAGAATACAGCCGAAGCCGTTGGTCATCATCAGGAACATCCCCTGAGCGCTGGCGCGGATTTCCGGGCGCACCTCTTTCTCAACGAACACCGAACCGGAGATGTTAAAGAAGTCGAAGGCGCAGCCGTAGACGATCATCGACAGCACCAGCAGTACAGTGCCGAACGGCGTCGGGTCGCCAAAGGCGAACAGGCCGAAGCGCAGCATCCACGCCACAATACTGATAAGCATCACGTTCTTAATGCCGTAGCGGCTAAGGAAGAATGGGATGGTCAGGATAAACAGCGTTTCGGAAATCTGCGAAATCGACATCAGCACTGACGCGTGCTCGACGATAAAGCTGCCGGCAAACAGCGGATCTTTATCGAAGCTGTGCAGAAAGGTGTTACCGAACATGTTAGTGATTTGCAGCTCGGCGCCGAGCATCATCGAGAAGATAAAGAAGATAGCCATACGC
The DNA here is from genome assembly GCF_000742135.1 of Klebsiella pneumoniae. Taxonomy (GTDB): domain Bacteria; phylum Pseudomonadota; class Gammaproteobacteria; order Enterobacterales; family Enterobacteriaceae; genus Klebsiella; species Klebsiella pneumoniae. The sequence continues at coordinate 3,393,157 of NZ_KN046818.1, forward strand.
TTGTTTTTAAACAGCGCAAAAGCGTTCAGGCCGAGCATCTCCGTCCAGCTTTGATTGCGCTGGGCGTTGGCGACCGGAATATGCGGCAGCGTCAGGGTGAACAGAGTCAGCAGGACCGACAGCGTCGCGCCAATGTACAGCTGCATATGGCTCAGTTCAAAGCCGGAGAAGCTCACGCCCCACATGGCGAGGATAAAGCCGATGGTGCCCCAGATACGAATTGGCGGGAAATCGGTGACAATATCCAGCCCCGCCGACTGCAGGCGGTAGTAGGAGATGGTATTGATCAAGCCAAGCGTCGGCATATAGGCCAGCGAGTTAAGCAGGATCACGAGGAACATCTCGCCCGGCGTGGTGACCTGCGCCGCGAGGTACAGCGTTAACGCGCCGACCAGGTGGCAGATGGCGTATACCCATTTGGCGCTGATCCACTTATCGGCGACGATGCCGAGCAGCGTCGGCATCAACACCGCGGCGATACCGAGCGAGCTATACACTGCTCCGATTGCCGCGCCGTCAAACTTCAGCGTGACAAACATGTACGAGCCAAGCGTGGTGAGCCAGCTCCCCCAAAGGCAGAACTGCAGGAACGACAGTATTTTGAGCTGCAGCTTAAGATTCATGTAGTTATCCTCACGAATGTGGGCTTGTTATGTTTTTAAAATAACATTAATCCCGTTATTTTGATGCGATTCTATCATTCACCAGCTTAATGCTTCTGTTAACTGCCGCAGAAAACCGAAAGATATTACAGAGTATGGCGGAGAATAAGCGCGGCCTCAGCGCGGGGCTGAGGCCGGAGTCGGGAGGAGGGCTATTTACGGCGGTAGCTTTTCTGCGCCGTATTAACTTTGTACAGATAGCGGCGCGATTCCGCCGACGGATGGCGGGTGGTCAGCGTCTGGTAGACGTCCCCTGGCGCCATGCTGTTGATAATATTGGCCGCCTGCACTTTATCGCTGGAGAAGACCCGCAGTACGCTGCCGGCGCCGCCGTTATAGGCAGTGATCACCGCGTAGCGACGCGAGGTGGGGTTATCGATGCCGGCGAGGTAAACATTGTTCAGCATCGCCAGGTAGGCGGTACCGGTGTCGATGTTATTCGCCGGGTCAAACAGATAACTGCGGCTTGGCAGGCCGGATTTACCCTGGGAGCGGAAGACGTCTCTGCCGGCGCTGTGCTGGACCACCTGCATCAGCCCCATGGCGTCGGCATGGCTGACCGCATAGGGGTTAAAGGAGGATTCGGTCTGCATAATCGCGAGGATCAGCGACTCATCAACCCCATACTTACGCGAGGCCTGACGCACCATGCCGAGGTATTTATGCGCACGTTTGTCGAGGTGGTTCGGCACCAGGTTAATGGTGATGCTGTAGACCACGCGCAGGCCGTTGTTGCGGCTCTTCAGACGGGTTTGCAGCAGATAGTCGGCAAAGCGCGCGGCGCGCCACTCCCAGCGAATCGACGCCCCGGTGTTATCCACCACCTGACCATAGAGGAACGGCTCTTTGGAGATCTGGATGTCATCGACATCGGAATAGAGGTCAATGGAGTTGGGGTCATCGCCCATCAACAGGGTTTTGACGATCGCCTGGCGCAGACGTCCGCGAGGGTCGGTGCCGGCAATGGTCTCGACGGTGATCGTCCCTTCATCGAAGTTGATGTGGCTGCGGGTTTGATACTGGTCGGTGTACTTGACGTAGTCCTTTGGCCCGGCGAGCAGGACTTCGTTGTACCCCCAAATGTTCTCGATGTTGTGGGCGAACTGGCCCATCAAAATATCGAATCCGTTCGTGTCCTTGACCCAGGCCTCGTTGTATTCGGCGCCTTTTTTATTGGAGCTGGAACACGAAACGAGCAACGGCGCAATCAGCGCGAGCGCTAAGTATTTTTTCATCATTCCGGGCGTGCGTGTTGTGTTTGTTTTTTTAAAGGCCGCAGGGCCCTTACTGTTTTTCCGGCGGCGTGTAGCCTTCGATGTGCACGTCTTTCCCTTCAAACAGGAACTGCACCATCTCCTGCTCAAGCAGTTTGCGGTGCTCCGGGTTCATCATGCTGAGCTTTTTCTCGTTGATCAGCATGGTCTGCTTGTGCTGCCACTGCGCCCAGGCTTCTTTGGAGATTTCGTTGTAAATACGCTTTCCGAGCTCGCCCGGATACAGCTGGAAATCCTGGCCGTCCGCTTCACGCTGCAGGAAGGTACAAAAAATGGTTCTGCTCATAATTAATCCTCTTTGATAGCCGAAAAATTTATACCGGCGCTCCGGCTTTTAGCTGTTGCAACAAGCGCTCCACGGGGGCCGCCAGACCGACCGACGGCGGCTGCGCTAAGTTATACCAGAGTGCGTTGCCTTCATCCATGCATGCGCCAGATGAGTGCACTGTAAGCCACATCGGCACAATATCCAGGTGGAAATGGCTGAAAGTGTGGCGAAAAGCGGTTAATTGCGTCAGGTTATCGGCCTTTATCTGGCGCTGCGCCAGCCACTCGCGTAGCTCCGCTTCGTCTGCAAACTGCGGAAAACAGAACAACCCGCCCCACAGACCCACCGGCGGACGCTGGGAAAGAAACACCTCGTCGCCGTGCTGCATCAGCAGGAAGTAGCCGGTGCGTTCCGGGAGGGTCTGCTTCGGTTTTTTGCCCGGGTATTCCGCCCATGAATGGTTCGCGTAGGCCACGCAGCCGTTGCTCAGCGGACACAGCTCGCACTTCGGCTTCGAGCGGGTGCAAACCATTGCCCCGAGATCCATCATCGCCTGGTTGAAGCGCTCGACGCCCTCTGCCGGGGTGACCTCTTCGCTGATGTCCCACAGCCGTTTTTCCACCTCTTTTTTCCCCGGCCAGCCGCTGACAGCATAGCAGCGGGCGAGCACGCGCTTCACGTTGCCGTCGAGAATCGGATAATGCTGACCGAGCGAAAGGGATAAAATCGCCCCCGCCGTTGAGCGCCCGACGCCGGGCAGCGCCGCCACTTCGTCAAAGGTCCGGGGGAATTCCCCGCCGTGCAGTGTGGCGACTTGCTGTGCGGCTTTATGTAAGTTGCGCGCCCGCGCGTAGTAGCCCAGACCGGTCCACAGATGCAGCACTTCATCCAGCGGCGCGTTGGCGAGATCCACCACCGTGGGGAAACGCGCCATAAAGCGTTCAAAATAGGGGATTACCGTGGTCACCTGGGTTTGTTGCAACATCACTTCGGAGAGCCATACTTTGTAGGGCGTCTTGGCGATTTGCCAGGGCAGGGTTTTACGCCCGTATTTGTCGTACCAGTCCAGAACCTGGGCTGAAAATTGCGTGGCAAGAAAAGTCAAAGCTACGGCTCCGGGATCGCGATTACAGGGGGGAGATTGCAGCATAAGGGCGAGTGGCTGTAAACCCTTGCATCCGCCGGGTAACTTTGGATAATGCCCGTTTTCCGAACACATTCACAAGCAGACCAAACTTTTATGAAAAACGACGTCATCTCTCCGGAATTCGATGAAAACGGTCGCCCGCTGCGCCGTATTCGTAGCTTCGTCCGTCGCCAGGGCCGCCTGACGAAAGGGCAGCAGCATGCGCTGGATAACATTTGGCCGGTGATGGGCGTTGAATTCAACGATGCGCCGCTCGATTTCGCCGCCCTGTTTGGCCGTGACGCGCCGGTCACCTTAGAAATTGGCTTCGGGATGGGCGCCTCGCTGGTGGCGATGGCGAAAGCCAAACCGGAACAGAATTTCCTCGGCATTGAAGTACACTCCCCGGGCGTTGGCGCTTGTCTGGCTTCTGCGGAAGAAGAAGGCGTACAAAACCTGCGCGTAATGTGTCACGATGCAGTGGAAGTGCTACATACCATGATCCCGGATAACTCGCTGAATATGGTGCAACTGTTTTTCCCTGATCCGTGGCATAAAGCGCGTCATAATAAACGTCGTATCGTGCAGCCGCCTTTCGCTGAGCTGGTGAAAAGCAAGCTGAAGCTCGGCGGCGTCTTCCATATGGCGACCGACTGGGAAGCTTATGCCGTGCATATGCTGGAAGTCATGTCCTCGCTGGAAGGCTATCGTAACCAGTCGGCAAGCAACGATTACGTACCGCGTCCGGAATCGCGCCCGGTAACCAAATTTGAACAGCGTGGCCATCGTCTCGGCCACGGCGTATGGGACTTAATGTTCGAGAGGGTGAAATAATGGCCAAGAATCGTAGCCGTCGTCTGCGTAAAAAAATGCATATCGATGAGTTTCAGGAGTTAGGCTTCTCCGTCGCCTGGCGTTTCCCGGAAGGGACCAGCGAAGAGCAGATCGACCAGACGGTCAACGATCTGATCGAAGAGGTGATAGAGCCGAACAAGCTGGCCTTCGACGGCAGCGGTTATCTCTCCTGGGAAGGGCTCATCTGCATGCAGGAGATTGGTAAGTGCACTGAAGAGCATCAGGCTATCGTACGCAAATGGCTGGAAGCGCGTAAGTTAGAGGATGTGCGCACCAGCGAACTTTTTGACGTCTGGTGGGACTAAGTTTGACAAGGGTCGGCAATTGCCGGCCCGTTTTGTCTTAAGGGAGTTTTATGATGCGTAAAACGCTGCTGGCGGTGGCGCTCTCCATCACCGCTTTGTCTGCCCATGCGGACTACCAGTGTAGCGTCACGCCGCGTGACGATGTGATCCTCAGCCCGCAGCAGGTGCAGGTGAAAGGGGAAAACGGCGATCTGGTGATAAAGCCGGACGGCAATCTGACCTTTAACGGCAAGGCCTATGCGCTCAGCGCCGCCCAGCGCGAACAGGCGCAGGATTATCAGGCCAGCCTGCGCAGCAGCCTGCCGTGGATTGACGAAGGCGCGCGTTCGCGAGTCGAAAAAAGCCGCAAGGCGCTGGATAAAATCATTACCGAACAGGTTGGCGCCAACAGCAGCATGCACGGTCGCCTGACCAAACTGGACGCGCAGCTGAAAGAACAGATGAACCGCATTATCGAACGTCGCAGCGATGGCCTGACTTTCCACTATAAAGCTATCGACCAGGTACGCGCCGATGGCCAGCAGCTGGTGAATCAGGCGATGGGCGGCATTCTGCAGGACAGCATTAACGAGATGGGGGCGAAAGCGGTGCTCAAAGGCGGCGGTAATCCGCTACAGGGCATTCTCGGCAGCCTCGGCGGCCTGCAAACGGCGATTCAGGAGGAATGGAAAAACCAGGAGGCCGATTTCCAGCAGTTCGGCAAAGATGTTTGCAGCCGGGTGGTATCGCTGGAGGACAGCCGCAAAGCGCTGGTTGGCTCGTTAAAGTAAGTTGATTTCGCTACCTGCGCCTGCAGGTAGCGGTTAGGCTCAGTCGATCACATCAGCCCCAGCAGCTGTGGAATAAACAGTGAGATCTGCGGGATATAAACAATCATCATCAGCGCGATCAGCAGGGCGGCGTAGAACGGCAGCAGCGGTTTGATGAGCTGCTGAATTTTAACCCCTGAAATGGAGCAGCCGACAAACAGCGCGCTGCCTACCGGCGGGGTCAGCAGGCCGATGCACAGATTGGCGACCATCATGATGCCAAAATGGACCGGGTTCATGCCTAAATCCTCAGCGATGGGGAGAAATATTGGCGTAAAAATCAGTACTGCTGGGGTCATATCCATAAAGATACCGACGATTAACAGCACGATGTTAATCAGCAGCAGGATCACCAGCGGATTTTCAGAAAACCCCATGAGCGCATCGCTTATCATGTAGGGAATATCGGCATTGGTCATTGCCCACGACATGCCGACGGAAAAACCGATCAGCAGAAGGACGATAGACGTCATCACCACCGATTCAAGGATCAGCTTTGGCAGGTCGCGCCATTTGACTTCCCGATAAATCAGCACTGAGAGGATAAAGGTGTAGACCACGGCGATGGCGGAAGCTTCAGTGGCGGTGAAAATACCGCCGAGGATCCCGCCCATGACAATAATGACCAGCAGCAGGCTGGGCAGGGCGTCGAAAAAAGCCTTTGCCGCCTGGGCGCAGGTCGGGCGGTCGGAAACCGGATATCCGCGGTGTTTAGCGATACCAGCGCAGACCAGCATGATGGACAGACCCATCAGAATGCCCGGCAAATAACCGGCCATAAACAGCGAGGCGACCGAGACGCCGCCGGCCGTCAGAGAAAAGACGATCAGCACGTTTGATGGCGGAATGAGCAGGCCCGTGATGCAGGATGAAACGTTTACCGCCGTGGAGAATGCCGGATCGTAGCCTTTCTGCGTCTGAATGGGATTGAGCGTCCCCCCTACCGCAGCGGCGGCAGCGACTGCCGAACCGGAGATCGAGCCGAACATCATATTGGCCAGCACGTTGACGTGTCCCAACGATCCGGGTACCCGCCCAACCATCACCTGCGCCAGATTGATGAGGCGTATAGCAATTCCCCCGCTGTTCATCAGGGTACCGGCAAAGATAAAGAAGGGGATAGCCAGCAGCGCGAAGTTATCGAGTCCGTTCGCCAGGCGCTGAGCAACGGTAATCACCGCGATATCCCAGGGAAACATCAGCAGCATTGAGCCGACGGTAGCAAGACCGATGGAAAAAGAGATAGGTACGCCAATAAAGACCAGAATAAAGAACGAGCCAAACAGCGTCAGTGCAATATAGCTATCCATTAATTTGCTCCTGCTTCTGAATGTTTCATGTTTTTTAGTCCGTTGCTGATAAAACACAACGCGTAAAACATCATCATGATGCCGGTGAGCGGCAGGATCAGATACACATAGCCCATCGGGATCTGCATTGCGGCTGAGACCTGGGCGGTCGACAGCGTTTTTTCAATCAGTTTTACGCCGCCGGTAACAATCACTGAGCCAGCAAACAGAAAGATAAGCAGATTGATAATGACGCTGAGCAGTGCCTGCTTGCGGGAAGAGAGCATCAGCGTAAGTAAATCGATCGCCAGATGACGCTGGGCGCCGACGGTATAGGCCGCACCCAGTAGCCCGACCCAGATCATTAAGAAACGCGCCAGTTCATCGGTCAGGGTGCTAGGCTGGTTGAGCACGTAGCGGCTGAACACCTGCCAGACGACGCAGACAACCAGCGCAATCATTACGACGACAGAGAATGCGGCGATGGTGCGGTCCACCGCCAGCTTTATGCGGTTAAGTATCATCATTGATTTCCTGGTGAAAGCGGGCCAGCGGCTGGCCCGTTAAAGGTTATTCAGCGGCAGCGTCAAATTTGGCCAGCAGGGCGGCCTGTTTTGGATCTTTCTTAAAGTCATCAAATAGCGGCTGCACGGCGGCACGGAACGGTGCTTTATCCACTTTGATAATTTCGCCCCCCAGGACTTTGGCCTGCGCGCGGGTATCGGCGTCGATCTTCTGCCACAGCTGTTGCTGATATACCTCTGAGGCTTTGGCCGCTTTGACCAGAATTTGCTGCTGCCCCGGCGTCAGTTTGTCCCAGGTTTTGCTGGAGATCACGAGGAAGTCAGGAATGGAGGCATGCTCATCTTCAGAGAACACTTTCGCGATTTCGATATGGCGAGTCTGCACCCAGGAGGGAACGTTATTTTCCGCACCGTCCACCACCCCTTGCTGCATGGCGGTGTAAACTTCACCAAAGGAGATTGGCGTCGGGGAGCCCCCCATTAATTCAATCATTTTTAAGGTTGTCGGGCTGGCCTGCACGCGGATCTTCAGTCCTTTTAAATCCTCCGGTTTGGTGATGGGCTTTTTGGCATAAAAACTTCGGGTTCCGGCGACATAAGCGGAAAGGGCAAAGAATCCTTTCTCTTTCGTCGAATCCATTATTTCCTTGCCCACTTTCCCGAATACCACCTTATTGAAATGATTTTGATCGTTAAACAGGAACGGTAAATTATATATCGCGTAGATATTATCAAATGACTCCAGATCGCTGGCGGAACCTTTGGTCAAATCCAGCGCGCCATTTTGTAATAACTCCATCGTTTCGCGTGCGCTGCCCATCTGGCTACTGGGGTAAATACGAATCTTCATATTACCGTCAGAAAGTTGGTTTACCTCTTTGGCCATCTCTTCAAACGCCTGATGCACCACGTGACTGCGTTCAAGGTTATGTGCCAGTTTTAACGTGATTTTTTCAGCTGCGCTGGCTCCTGAAGAGAATAGAGCAAGCAAAGATATTGCTATTAGAGAACGAGAAAAAGCGTATTTTTTCATGAGTTGGCTCCATGCACTTGTGGTAATTGGTCAATATCTTAAGCGTCATGTTTTGTTTCTGTATGACATATTATCCTTGTTGTCGTACATCTTTAAGCTGCCTGACTCACACTTTTTCTCAATGAGGTACTGAAATAATGGATTTTATGGGTTTAATTATATTTTGTTTCTATAAATAAAAGAGAATTAATTAGAGGATGGAATATTTTAAAAGAATGAATCGGGAATGGTGAGGTTGATATGTCGATAAATTCGAACTATTGTCCTTCCCGTTAAAACGATAAAGGGAAGGACAAGGGTGATATTTATTCGTTAAGGAAGAGTTCGAGCAGGGAATTCAGGAACAGCTTACCGTGCTCGGTAATCTGCCAGTTCTGCTCGTCTTCCTGCAGGTAGCCCTGGGCTATCGCCGCGTCCAGCTGCGGGCGGATCGCCGCTTCCTCAAGTCCGGTATAGCGGCTAAATTCAGCGCGCGGCGCGGCCTCCAGCAGGCGAAAACGGTTCATAAAGAACTCAAACGGTTTATCCGCTTCTTCCACATCATGCTGACGCTCAAGGTAACGGCCTTCCATATACCCGCGCGGGTGGCGTGTTTTGGCGGTCCGCAGAATGCGTCCGTCAGGGAAGGTGATCTTGCCGTGCGCGCCGCAGCCGATGCCGAGGTAGTCGCCAAAGCGCCAGTAGTTGAGATTATGCTGACACTGGAAGCCTGGCTTAGCATAGGCGGACGTCTCGTACTGCTGATAGCCGGCGGCGCTCAGCAGCTGATGCCCCTGCTCGAAAATATCCCATAGCGCGTCGTCATCCGGCAGCACCGGCGGCCGGGAGCCGAACAAAGTGTTCGGCTCAATGGTCAGCTGGTACCACGACAGGTGCGGCGGGTTGAGGGCAATCGCCTGACGCAGATCGTCCAGCGCCTCCTCCAGCGACTGGTCCGGCAGACCGTGCATCAGGTCGAGGTTGAAGCTGCGCAAGCCGAGGCCGCTGGCGAGACGTGCTGCGCGCTTGGCCTCCTCCGGGCCGTGGATCCGCCCCAGGCGCTGCAGCTTCGGTTCGCTAAAGCTTTGTACGCCGATGGAGATGCGGTTCACCCCGGCGCGCTGATAATCAACGAAGCGATCGGCCTCCACGGTACCCGGGTTGGCTTCCATGGTGATTTCCGCCCCGGCGGCCAGCGGCAGGCAGGCGCGGACGCCATCGAGCAGGGTTTGCATGGCCGGGCCGGACAGCAGGCTCGGCGTACCGCCGCCGATAAAAATAGTGCCTATTTCCCGTCCCTGGGCATAGTGCGCATCAGCCTGCAGATCGTTCAGCAGATGCTGGACGTAGTCATCATGCGGCACCTCGCCTTTCAGCGCATGCGAATTAAAATCGCAGTACGGGCATTTCTGCACGCACCAGGGAATATGGATATAGAGACTCAGCGGCGGCAAATTAGCCATTACGTAATGCTTCCAGTAACAGTTTCAGCGCCTGCCCGCGATGGGAAATGGCGCTCTTTTCTTCACGGCTCAGTTCGGCCGCGGTTTTCCCTTCTGACGGGACGAAGAAGATCGGGTCGTAACCGAAGCCGCCATGACCGGCGGCTTGTCGGGTGATTACCCCAGGCCAGCTGCCGTGGCACACCAGCGGCGTGGGATCCTCGGCATGGCGCAGATAGACCAGCACGCAGTGGAACTGGGCCTGACGCTGGTCGTCCGGCACGTCTTTTAACGCGTCGAGCAGCTTCTCAAGATTCTGCTGGTCGCTGGCATCGACGCCGGAATAGCGTGCGGAGTAAATACCCGGCGCGCCGCCAAGAGCATCGACGGCCAGACCGGAATCGTCGGCGATGGCCGGCAGGCCGGTGATCTGCGCCGCGTGGCGCGCTTTCAGAATCGCGTTTTCAATGAAGGTCAGGCCGGTCTCTTCCGCAGAGTCCACGCCCAGCTCGGTCTGAGCGACGATATCGAGACCAAAATCTTCCAGCAGCGAGGCCAGTTCGCGCACTTTGCCGGCGTTGCCGGTAGCGAGGACGACTTTTTGCATGATGAATCCTGTTTATTCAGTTAGCGCCGCGACCGCAGTCGGGATCTGTTGTGGGGCGATGATTTTAACTTGCTTATGGCGGCCCAGCTCGCCTTTTTCAATCAGTACCTGGCTTTTGGCGACGCGGAACTGTTTTGGCGAGAAATTTCACCAGGTGAGCATTGGCCTGGCCATCAACGGGCGGGGCGGTAATGGCGACTTTAAGCTCGTCGCCATGTACGCCCACGATGCTATCGCGGCTGGCCTTAGGCTGAATGTACAGCCTCAGCACCAGCCCGTCAGCGCAGGTTTCAACGGCACTCATAGCGCCATCCACAGCCCCGGCAGCAGTACATTACCGGTGGCCTGCAGCACTTCGGCGATGCCCATATTGATTACGTACAACAGCAATACCAGCACCATCGGCGAGAAATCGATACCGCCCATCGACGGCAGCAGGTTGCGGATAGGGCGCAGCAGCGGGTCCGCCAGCTGCATCAGCACATACTCCACCGGGCTACGGCCCTGGCTGACCCAGCTCATGATCGCCATCAACAGCAGTACCCAGAAGATCAACGAGCCGATGGTTTTCAGCAGAATAAGCAGAGCGGAGATCCAGATGATCGGCTGGAAGGTGATCACCATAAACAGCACGATCGCTTTGATGACGCAGAGAATAAATGCCACCAGCAGCGAGGCGCTGTCAATCGGCCCCATTGCCGGGATAATCCGGCGCAGCGGTCCGACAATCGGCTGCGTGGCTTTCACCACAAACTGCGAAAACGGGTTGTAAAAGTCGCAGCGCGCCCACTGCATCCAGACGCGTAACAACACGACCATCGTGTAAAGCTCAATGACCGTTGAAAGCAGGAAAGTCAACGTCTTCATGGCGTTCCTCAGATTCCTTATTATTTGCTGTAGTCGCGCGCACCAAAAATGGCTGTACCGATGCGCACCATCGTGCTTCCCGCCGCGATTGCGGCTTCCATATCGTCCGACATTCCCAGAGACAACGTATCGACCGTGGGGTACCGCGTTTTTAATCGCGCAAATGCTACCGCCATTTGCCGGGCGACGGCAAACTGCCTTACATATTCTGACTCAGGCGCGGGAATGGCCATCAGGCCGCGCAGTTCCAGATGAGGTAACTCAGCGATCTCCGCCGCTAAGCCGTCGAGCGCTTCCAGCGGGATGCCGGATTTGCTCTGCTCATCGCTGATGTTAATTTGAATCAGCACCTTCAGCGGCGGCAAATGCGCCGGGCGCTGCTCGTTCAGGCGGGTGGCGATTTTCAGCCGATCGACGGTGTGGCACCAGTCAAAATGCTCTGCCACCAACCGGCTTTTGTTGGACTGCAGGGGGCCAATAAAGTGCCACTGCAGCCCGCTGACGCCAGCCTGCTGGAAATGGTTAATCTTCTCCACGCCCTCCTGGACGTAGTTTTCACCAAATGCCCGCTGGCCTGCCGCAATGGCTTCTTCGATCGCGCTCGCAGGTTTCGTTTTACTCACTGCAAGCAATGTCACTTCTTCTGGCGCACGCCCGCATCGGGCGGCAGCACCGGAGATTTTGTCCCGGACCTGTGCCAGGTTATGCGCAATATCGTTCATATTCCGAGGATGAGTTATGAAGCTGGAAGAAATCGTAGCCCTTAGTGTAAAGCATAATGTCTCCGATCTACACCTGTGCAATTCCGCCGCACCGCGCTGGCGGCGGCAGGGCAGGCTGGAGCCCGCGCCCTTTCCCGCGCCGGATATTGCGAATTTACTCAACGACTGGCTCGATGCCGCACAGTTACTGCACTGGCAGGAACACGGCCAGATTGACTTTGCGCTGAACCTGGCCTGCGGTGCGCGGCTGCGCGCCAGCGCCTTCGCCCATACGCGTGGGATATCGCTGGTGCTGCGTCTCCTTCCTGAACAGTGCCCGCGTCTGGATATGCTCGGCGCCCCGCCTGCGCTGAGCGAACTGCTGGCGGAAGAGAGTGGTTTGCTGTTGGTCACCGGAGCGACGGGCAGCGGCAAGTCGACCACCCTGGCGGCAATGGTGGGGCACCTCAATCAGCATCTTGATGGCCATATTCTGACGCTTGAAGATCCGGTGGAATTTATTCATCACAGCGAGCGCTGTCTGATCCAGCAGCGGGAAGTTGGCCGTCACTGTCCTTCGTTCGCCGCGGCGCTCCGCGTGGCGCTGCGCCAGGATCCGGATGTGATCCTGCTCGGGGAGCTACGCGACAGCGAAACCATTCGCCTGGCGTTAACCGCGGCGGAGACCGGGCACCTGGTAATGGCGACATTACATACCCGCGGCGCGGCGCCGGCGGTGGAGAGATTGATCGATGTCTTTCCGGCGGAGGAGAAAGATCAGGTTCGTAGCCAGCTTGCCGGAAGCCTGTGCGCGGTGCTGGCGCAAAAATTGTTACCTGCACGTCAGGGCGGGAGAGTTGCGCTATACGAGCTTCTGGTCAACACGCCAGCGGTGGCGAATTTGATCCGTGAAGGAAAAGTACATCAATTGCCTGGTGTGATGCAGACCGGGATGCAGGCCGGAATGTTGACCTTTACCCAGAGTTTTCAGCAACGTGTCGCTGCAGGCGCGCTATAAGATGAGAAAGAGATTGATATGACAGGTTAAATGATATGTTAGATGAATGTTTATTTGTTGTTTATTAATATTATTTGGTAATACAAATAACTTTTGATTATAAATTCAAATAACACATTCAGATTAGATATGTCGACAGTGAATACGCATTTCCAGGAAAAAAGTTTGATTATCTTTTGACAGCTTTGAGTCATTCGATTTATGCTGTTTGTGGGAATAGGATGATTCTCATGGAATAACGTTTCAGTTTGTAAATTACCTTGGTGATTTATAAATTCACGACTGTTTGTATATTTTTTTATTCATTTAACCACCATGGCGGTGGGTAACAGCTAAGGAGAGTTTTAAGTGATTAATTTAAATGGAAATTCATCATCTTCTCGTCAGGTAACCTTTATTACCCACCCGTCTATTCAAAGCAAAGCCTTTGCCAGCTATCTGAGCGAAACCCTGATGGCACCGGTGGTTTTACAAAATATTAATAAACCGCTGGCGCAGCGTTTGGCAAAAGATTCTGTAATATTATTTGATATTGCAGTGTCAAATAAGAAATTAAACGGGGTGTGGCGGGATATTATTCGCCTGCAGGCAGATAATCCTCGTTTGTTGATTATTAATAGCGCACAAAAGTATGAGCTATACGAAATGGCGCAGTGGCCGGCTTTATATGGCGTGTTCCGTCATGACGATGATGAATCGCGCTTAATTGAGGGCGTTAAGGCCGTGCTGAACGGCGAGCAGACGGCTGAATTGAGCGTGATGCACCCGGCGATGTACGCTGCGGACCATGCATCGACTCCAGTAGAGAACTCGCCGCTGACCGAGCGGGAATGCGAGATCCTCAACGAACTGCGCTGCGGCGCAACGAACCTGGATATCGCCCGCGCGCTGTTTATCAGCGAGAACACGGTGCGGACGCACCTGTACAATGTGTTTCGTAAACTGAGCGTGAAAAATCGCACCCAGGCGGTGAGCTGGGCTAACGAACATCTGCGCCACTAAGCGGGTAAACGTGCGCCGTCAGCGGTCCGCCGGCGGCGCAGGAGGGCAGAGTTTAAAAGCTCTGCTCGAAGTAGCTTTCCAGTATGACTACGGCAGAGGCTGAATCGACGCTGCCTTTATTCAGCGCCCGGTAGCCGCCGTGTTCAAACAGGCCCGCGCGGGCCTCAACCGTACTCAGTCGTTCATCGTGGAGAAGGATCGCGACGCCAAAGCGGCCATGAATTTTATTGGCGAAATTACGCGCGCGCGCCGTCAGCGGTTGCTCGGTGCCGTCCATATTGAGCGGCAGGCCGACGATTACCGCCTCAGGCTGCCACTCTTTAAGCAGTTTTTCGATGACGTTCCAGTCCGGTTTACCGTCCTGCGCCTTCAGCGCCGGTAATGGTCGTGCGGTCGCGGTGATGCGTTGTCCCACCGCCACGCCGATGCTTTTGGTGCCAAAGTCAAAGCCGAGAAAGGTTCCGCTCATCACGCATGCCCCGCGACGCCTGGCATCGTCACAATGTCGATACCAATCAGTTTAGCCGCCTCGCGCCAGCGATCGGCGATCGGCGTACGGAAAAGAATATTCTGATCCGCCGGGGCGGTGAGCCAGGCATTATCTAAAATCTCCTGCTCCAGCTGCCCTTTCTCCCACGAAGAGTAGCCCAACGCAACCAGCACGTTGCCCGGCTGCCGATCGGTACCTAAGGTTTCAAGAACATCCCGCGAGGTGGTAATCACCGTGTTATCCGAGATGCGAATGCTCGAGGAAAAGTCAGAGGGCGGGGTATGCAAAATGAAGCCGCGGTCTTCCGCCAGCGGGCCTCCCAGCATCACCGGTTTATCCAGACGGATCTCTGGATTGCGCGGCTCCGGGACAATTTTGAGCTTCTCAAGGATCCCTTCCACCTGCAGATTTTCCAGCGGCTTATTGATAATAATGCCCATGGCACCCTCGTCGTTGTACTCGCAGATATAGACTACGGAGCGGCGGAAAATGGGGTCCTGAAGCGCGGGCATGGCAATCAGAAAGTGATGCTGTAAATTCATTGTCAGAGGTTCGTTCCTGGTTCAAAAAAGCAACACCCAGTATGCGGGCAAAGTAGAATGGTGTCGATGCACTTTATCTGGCTGGCGCCCGAGTGGCGTCAGGCTGGCAACGTTTCACGAGCGCGGTAATCCGCGCTCGCTGCGCCAAAAGCGGACGTTGGTCCGCCGTCGTGCTTATTTATCGATACGTCTTTCGATAGCGTCCATCAGCATACCGGTGATCGAAATATCCGGGAAGGCGGCTTCGATTTCGCGTACGCAGGTGGGGCTGGTGACGTTAATTTCCGTCAGACGGTCGCCGATGATATCCAGGCCGACGAAGATAAGGCCTTTGGCCTTCAGCGTCGGGCCGACGCGGCGGGCGATTTCCCAGTCGCTTTCGGTCAACGGGCGGGCTTCGCCGCGGCCGCCGGCGGCCAGATTGCCGCGGGTCTCGCCACCCTGCGGAATTCGCGCCAGGCAGTAAGGCACGGGCTCTCCATCCACTACCAACACGCGCTTGTCGCCATCTTTAATGGCCGGCAGATAGTTCTGCGCCATGCAGTAGCGGCTGCCCAGTTCGGTCAGCGTCTCGGCAATCACCCCAAGGTTTGGATCGCCGGCTTTAACACGGAAAATAGAGGCGCCGCCCATGCCGTCGAGCGGTTTCATGATGATATCGCCGTGCTTTTCCCAGAAGGCTTTCAGCTGGGCTTTATTGCGGGTGACCAACGTTTCCGGAGTCAGTTCAGAGAACCAGGCGGTGAACAGCTTCTCGTTACAGTCGCGCAGACTCTGCGGCTTGTTGACGATAAGCGTGCCTTTCTCTTCCGCTCGCTCCAGGATGTAGGTGGCATAAATAAATTCGGTATCAAACGGCGGATCCTTACGCATCAGGATGACGTCAAGGTCCGCCAGCGGCAGATCCTGCTCGCCGGTGAAGTCATACCATTTATCGTAGTTCTGTTCGACGCTCAGCGTGCGCGTCCGGGCGCGGGCTTCGCCGTTGATCAAATAGAGGTCGTTCATCTCCATATAATGGAGTTCATAGCCGCGACGCTGCGCCTCCAGCAACATAGCGAAGCTGGTGTCTTTCTTGATGTTGATGGTTGCGATGGGATCCATCACGATGCCGAGCTTGATCATGGTTCTTCTCCGTTAACGCCTCAACCTAAGTCGCCAAAACGCACCTGTAGGGCGGTGATGGCGGTGAGCGCAGTAGTCTCTGTACGCAGAACGCGCGGTCCCAACAGGATATCAGTAAACTGGTATTGCGCGGTCATCGCTATCTCTTCAGCCGACAGCCCGCCTTCCGGGCCAATCAGCAGACGGACGCGTTCAACCGGCAGCGGCAGCGTGTTAATGCTGGCGCTGGCGCGCGGGTGCAGGTTGAGCTTCAGCCCGCTGTCCTGCTCGGCGCACCACGCCTCCAGCTGCATCGCCGGACGTATTTCCGGTACCACGTTACGACCGCTCTGTTCGCAGGCGGCAATAGCGATTTTCTGCCACTGCTGGATCTTTTTCTGCAAACGTTCGGCATCCAGTTTAACGCCGCAGCGCTCGGAAAACAGTGGCGTTATGAGGCTTACCCCGAGTTCGATCGATTTCTGGATGGTGAATTCCATTTTTTCGCCGCGGGACATCACCTGGCCTAAATGGATATGCAGCGGCGATTCCCGATAGTCGGGTTCGCCACTGAGCACCTCAACCGTAACGTTTTTCTTAGCGGCCTCGGTGATGACCGCGTCAAACACCTGGTTACTGCCGTCAAAAAGCTGTAGGTGCTGACCGGCGGTCATGCGCAGGACGCGGCCGACGTGGTTGGCCGCGTCATCGCTCAGCGCGATCTGGCTGCCGACAATGAGGCGTTCTGGATGATGGATGCGAGGAATGCGCATGCTTGATATTCCGTTCGTTGCGCAGATGCCAGCTTCCCGCCATCGGGCGGGAAGCACAGGGCTGCAAATTAACAATTGCCGCTAGTGTAGGTTAGCTCTTTTGCGCCTGGCAAGCCTGCTGGACATACGGATTATGGTTGCCCTGCACTTTCGCGATGCGCTCATCACGTTCACATTCCCAGGCGGTGACCGGGTACTGTTTATTCCAGGCGGTAAACAGCTGAGTTTGCTGGCGGGAAAGATTCAGCTGATAGCGGTCGCGCATATAGAAGTAGGTGCGGGCGATAGCGCCGCGAGCGCGGGCAGGGGGCTCGGCGATTTTATCTTTAAAATCGACCTTCATGGTGCACTGGCCGTACTGGCCTTCACCGCCGTTCCACTGGCTGTACATGAAGTTGCCGCGATCGCCATTCACTTCTCCCACCGCCGGCTGCAGGTTGTGCATGTCGCTTTCCATCTTGCGGTATTCCGGATCTTTGGCGCAGTTTTTACGTCCACCCTCCTGCCAGCACTGACGCTGATGGCCGAACTGCCATGCCGGCACTACGTGCTCCCATTCAACCCGGCTGGCGCGGTTCTCATTTTTACGCACTTTATAGCCGCAGGATTCCAAATCGATAACGCCTTTTTTCCCCTGCCAGTCGATTTTACAGCCGCAATAAAAATCGCCCGGAACGTCGGCATTCACTTTGACGCCAGCGGCTTTGGCCTGGGAAAAACTATTAATACCAGCGGCCGCAAGCGGACCACTGACTGCCGCGCTCAATACCGCTACGGCTAAAACATGCATACGGGACATCGTTAACTCCGTGTCAAAACGAGCCCGCAACGTAGCGAATGAGGGTGCCGGATGCAATCAGTCAGATCAGAAAGTTTCTAATTAATTCCGATGGTTATTTTTCAGCCACCAGCAGATCGCCGCAGCGAACGCAGCGGTAGGTGGCCTCGCCGCGAACCACCCGGTTATGGCGACGGACGGTGAGCTGGTGCTGCTGACAGCGACAGCGATAGGGGAAGGTGTTCTGGCGGACCGAAGCGAGTTCAAAGCGGTGGGTGCGACGCGCGGGAACGCCAAGGACGCTCTCCATCATCCATTTCCACTCTTTCCCGTGCGGCGCGACGCGGCCGAAATGCTGCCAGACCAGCAGGTGCGCCAGCTCATGCGGCACCACTTCATCGATAAACTCCCGCTGATTTTCCAGCAGCAGCACCGGGTTTAAACGAATTTCGTTTTTCTCCAGCCAGGCGGTGCCGGCGGAAGTACCACGCTGCTGGTAGACCAGCGTCGGTTCCGCATAGCGGCGTTCCAGCTTGCGATTCGCATTGGCGAGATGCTCCCGCAGGCTGCGCATGACGGCCTGCTGAATAGCGATGGGAATACGGGGCGTTTTCATAGCGCCAGAGGATAGTGCGGCGGAGGGGGGAGAGCAAGAGGAAGCTTCCTCCCGGGATGGGAGGAAGCTCAGGAAGGTTAATCGCGGGCACCGATCTCGCGCAGTGGACGACCCTGCATCAGGTTACGTTCAATATGTTCCAGCGAGACGTTTTTGGTTTCCGGGATCAGCCACAGCGTCAGCAGGATAAACAGCACGTTCAGACCGCCGTACACCCAGAAGGTATTGGCGCTGCCCAGCGAGTTGAGCATGGTCAGGAAGGTGGCGCCGACAATCATGTTGGCAATCCAGTTGGTCGCTGTGGAGCAGGTGATACCGAAGTCGCGGCCTTTCAGCGGCTGGATTTCGGAGCACAGTACCCAAATCAGTGGGCCGGCGCTCATGGCGAAACCGACGATGAACATCAGCAGCATCAGGACGGCGATGTACTGGGCGGTAGAGGAGTGAATGCCGATGTGCATCATGGTACCCAGGACGCCCATACCCGCGGCCATCACGATAAAGCCAAGGATCAGCGTCGGTTTACGGCCCCAGCGGTCGACCAGACCGATGGCGATAAAGGTGGCCAGCACGTTAGTCAGACCGACGATCACTGTCCCCCACATTTGCTCAGTGGTGTTGGCATAACCCGCCAGCTCAAAAATCTTCGGCGCGTAGTACATGATGACGTTCATCCCGGTGAACTGTTGCATCACCTGCAGCAGGATGCCGAGGAACACCGCGCGGCGGAAGTTGCTGTTGTCTTTAAACAGCGACCAGCCGGACTGTTTTACCTTCAGGCTTTCACGGATTTCATCGAGCTCGCGTTTCGCTTCGGCGCTGGTATCGCGCAGGCGCAGCAGCACGCGTTCCGCATCGACAAAGCGACGTTTGGCGGCGAACCAGCGCGGGCTGTCCGGCAGGAAGATAACGCCGATCAGCAGCAATACCGCCGGAATGATGATAACCCCGAGCATCCAGCGCCATGCGCCGCTGTAGCTGAAAGCGGTGTCAGAGAGATAGGCGCCAAGGATCCCGATGGTGATCATCAGCTGGTACATGGAAATCATACTGCCGCGAATTTTTTCTGGGGCGATTTCCGACAGATACAGCGGAGCCGTATATGAGGCGACGCCCACCGCCAGGCCGAGCAGCACACGGGACACCAGCAGGATCTCGACGTTTGGCGCGGCGGCAGAGAACAGCGAACCGGCGACGAAGAGGATGGCGCCGATCATCAGGCTCTTTTTCCGGCCCAGTTTGAAAGAGAGCCAGCCGCTGCCGACCGCGCCGACGGCAGCTCCGAACATCATGGAGCTGACCACCCACTCCTGGGTGTGGGCGGAAATCTGGAA
The DNA here is from genome assembly GCF_000742135.1 of Klebsiella pneumoniae. Lineage (GTDB taxonomy): Bacteria > Pseudomonadota > Gammaproteobacteria > Enterobacterales > Enterobacteriaceae > Klebsiella > Klebsiella pneumoniae. The sequence goes on from NZ_KN046818.1 coordinate 3,412,555, forward strand.
CTCATTGGCAATAAAGGGTAAGGCACCCGCAATAACACCGATATCAAGGCCGAACAGCAGGCCAGCCAGCGCGGCGAGGAAACAGACGAAGAACGTCATAGTCTTGTTCGAACGCCCTTGTTTTTTGTTGTCAGGCATAACGCCCTCCAGTTGAGTTATTGATTCTGTCGATGGTTAGGGTAGGACACTCGTCGGTAAAAAAACGTGACTATAATCACGGCTGTGTAATCGTTTCCACAAAGGTAAAGAAACGTAATCCATTAAATGCTTTTTAAATCAGCAATATAAACAAGGATAGACGACATTTTGAAAAACGGTAATCAGAGTTGACCGAAACAATATGTAACATTGTGAAAAATGGGTACAGGAGATAGCGTCTTTGGGCAGAAGGTGACAGTCTTTACTATGTAATCGCTTTCATTTTTTGGCGGCCGCGCGTTGAAATGGGGGCGCAGAAAAGTGGGGGAGGCGTAAATAAAAAGGCCAGCGCGAGACTGGCCTTGAAGAGAGGAAGCGCGGAGATTATTTCAGACCGGCCGCTTCCCGCAGCAGCGCCGCTTTGTCGGTTTTTTCCCATGGGAAATGTTCGCGACCAAAGTGACCGTAGGCTGCGGTTTCTTTGTAGATCGGGTGCAGCAGATCCAGCATCTGAATCAGACCGTATGGACGCAGGTCGAAGAACTCGCGCACCAGCAGGGTCAGCTGTTCAGAAGGCACTTTCTCGGTGCCAAAGGTTTCCACCATGATGGACGTCGGTTCTGCAACGCCGATAGCGTAGGAAACCTGAATTTCGCAACGATCGGCCAGGCCTGCGGCAACGATGTTCTTCGCCACATAGCGCGCCGCGTAGGCTGCGGAACGGTCAACTTTAGATGGATCTTTACCGGAGAACGCGCCGCCGCCGTGGCGAGCCATGCCGCCGTAGGTATCAACGATGATCTTACGACCGGTCAGACCGCAGTCGCCCATCGGGCCGCCAATAACGAAACGGCCGGTCGGGTTGATGAAGAATTTGGTGGACGCGTTGAGCCATTCGGTCGGCAGAATCGGCTTGATGATCTCTTCCATCACTGCTTCCTGCAGGGATTTCTGATCGATATCTTCCGCGTGCTGAGTCGACAGAACGACCGCGTCGATGCCGACGATTTTGCCGTCGTCATACTGGAAGGTCACCTGGCTTTTCGCATCCGGGCGCAGCCACGGCAGGGTGCCGTTTTTACGCACTTCAGCCTGACGCTGCACCAGACGGTGAGCGTAAGTCACCGGCGCCGGCATCAGCACGTCGGTTTCGTTAGTGGCGTAGCCAAACATCAGCCCCTGGTCGCCGGCGCCCTGTTCCAGCGGATCGGCACGGTCAACGCCCTGGTTAATGTCCGGAGACTGTTTACCAATGGCGCTCAGTACGGCGCACGAGTTGGCGTCAAAGCCCATATCGGAATGCACGTAGCCAATTTCGCGGACGGTGTTGCGGGTGATCTCTTCGATATCAACCCATGCGCTGGTGGTGATTTCGCCGCCTACCAGCACCATGCCGGTTTTGACATAGGTTTCACATGCGACACGCGCTTTCGGATCCTGCTCGAGGATCGCATCCAGCACGGCATCGGAGATTTGGTCAGCAATTTTGTCAGGATGCCCTTCTGATACGGACTCAGACGTAAAAAGGTGTTTTGCCATATTTTATTTCACCTGTGGACGATTCGGATAGCTCATACTGTTGTGTAATGTGGCTTTGGTGGATAATCAGCGCAAAGCCGCGCAGGTAGCGACACGAGCAGTCTGAGTGTTAATCAGTATAGACGGATTAACTTCTGGACGGCCATTTTAGGTCAAATCTTGAGCCCATTTCCAGCCTTTTTTGATGGCGGTCGCATTTATGGGAAAACCCGCCTGGCAAAATTTCCTGACAACCGCGCAAACAGGCACATTTTTATTTTGCTTTTTACCCCGCTTCTCGGTATAAAACGCCGCGCGCGGCTCATTAAAAAAGCGCACGGGGCATGGCCCTGTGGTGCCACTTCCAGCCGGGTTAAGCAGTCTGTATTTACAGAATCTCGCAGCGGCGTAGCGCCTGTTGCCCGGTATGTATAGCTTTGGCTTGTCGCCGACCCTGTCGCAGGGCGGTGTGGAGGTGATACCAGATAATGAACCAATGTTTTTCGTTTGATTCGTCGCGTCGTTCTGTCGCGCGTCAGCACTCCGCAACCTGCATCTCTCTCATGCAAACCAGCCGATGTTCACCCCATCTCGGCGCTTCTCAGGATTCCAGGGCCGGTCGGCCGTCAGAAAACTGAACAAGGGCGCTCTTGCCTGGCAAGAGTTTTCTCGTGGTTTCTCCGGACTGTCATACTCTGTTCGGCTACGTGTTTTACGATGATATGAATAAGAAACCGGTCGCGCAGTCGCAAAACCAGCAGATAGTGCTGGGCTTTAGGACTGTTCATGGGTTGTTATCGCATCTTTGGACTGCGATAGTAGTTAACTGTCTTACACTTATTATTAAAAATTGAGGTTCGCTATGTCTGACGACATGTCTATGGTTTCGCCTTCGTCAGCAGGCGAACACGGTGTACTACGTTCCATGCAGGAGGTAGCGATGAGCTCCCAGGAAGCCAGCAAGATGCTGCGTACTTATAATATTGCCTGGTGGGGCAATAACTATTATGACGTCAACGAACTGGGCCACATCAGCGTTTGCCCGGATCCGGACGTCCCGGAAGCGCGCGTTGACCTCGCGGAATTAGTCAAAGCGCGTGAAGCGCAAGGGCAGCGCTTGCCGGCGCTGTTCTGCTTCCCGCAGATCCTGCAGCACCGCCTGCGCTCGATCAACGCCGCCTTCAAACGCGCGCGTGAATCGTATGGCTATAACGGCGATTACTTCCTCGTCTACCCGATCAAGGTTAACCAGCACCGTCGCGTGATTGAATCGCTGATCCATTCCGGCGAGCCGCTGGGCCTGGAAGCCGGTTCGAAAGCGGAACTGATGGCCGTGCTGGCGCACGCCGGGATGACCCGCAGCGTCATCGTCTGTAATGGTTATAAAGACCGCGAATATATCCGTCTGGCGCTGGTGGGCGAGAAGATGGGCCACAAGGTCTATCTGGTCATTGAGAAGATGTCCGAGATCGCTATCGTGCTGGAAGAGGCCGAGCGCCTGAACGTGGTGCCGCGCCTTGGCGTACGTGCGCGTCTGGCCTCGCAGGGCTCCGGTAAATGGCAGTCCTCCGGCGGCGAGAAGTCCAAGTTCGGCCTCGCAGCGACCCAGGTGCTGCAACTGGTCGAAATTCTGCGCGAGGCAGGCCATCTTGAGAGCCTGCAACTGCTGCACTTCCACCTCGGTTCGCAGATGGCTAACATTCGCGATATCGCCACCGGCGTGCGTGAATCGGCGCGTTTCTACGTCGAACTACATAAGCTGGGTGTCAACATTCAGTGCTTCGACGTCGGCGGCGGCCTGGGCGTGGACTATGAAGGCACCCGCTCGCAGTCCGATTGCTCGGTGAACTACGGTCTGAACGAATACGCCAACAATATCATCTGGGCGATCGGCGATGCCTGCGAAGAGAATGGCCTGCCGCACCCGACGGTGATCACCGAGTCCGGCCGCGCGGTGACCGCGCACCATACCGTGCTGGTTTCCAACATCATCGGCGTTGAGCGTAACGAATACACCGAGGCGACCCCGCCGGCGGAAGACGCTGCGCGTCCGCTGCAGAGCATGTGGGAAACCTGGCTGGAGATGCACGAGACCGGCAACCGCCGCTCGCTGCGCGAATGGCTGCACGACAGCCAGATGGACCTGCACGATATCCACATCGGCTACTCCTCAGGCACCTTCAACCTGCAGGAGCGCGCGTGGGCGGAACAGCTGTATCTGAACATGTGCCATGAGGTGCAGAAGCAGCTCGACCCGAGCAACCGCGCCCATCGTCCCATCATCGATGAGCTGCAGGAGCGAATGGCGGATAAAATCTACGTCAACTTCTCGTTGTTCCAGTCGATGCCGGATGCCTGGGGGATCGATCAGCTGTTCCCGGTGATGCCGCTGGAAGGGCTGAACAAGTCGCCGGAGCGCCGCGCGGTGCTGCTGGACATCACCTGCGATTCCGATGGCGCCATCGATCACTACGTGGACGGCGACGGGATCGCCACCACCATGCCGATGCCGGAATACGACCCGGAGAACCCGCCGATGCTGGGCTTCTTCATGGTTGGCGCCTATCAGGAGATCCTCGGCAACATGCACAACCTGTTCGGCGATACCGAGGCGGTGGACGTGTTCGTCTTCCCTGACGGCAGCGTTGAGGTTGAGCTGTCCGACGAGGGCGATACCGTAGCGGATATGCTGCAGTATGTGCAGCTGGATCCGAACACGCTGCTGACCCAGTTCCGCGATCAGGTGAAAAATACCGGTCTGGACGATGCGCTGCAGCAGCAGTTCCTCGAGGAGTTCGAGGCGGGACTGTACGGCTATACTTATCTGGAAGACGAGTAGCCGCTGATGCCCGGTGGCGCTGCGCTGACCGGGCCTGCGTATGTCGGCCGGATAAGGCGAAGCCGTCATCCGGCAGCATGCGATACTCACTTGAACCCGTATGCATTACCGGCGATAATTCACGCCAATAAGCGATTTATCTATCAAACCCTTCCTCGTCGGGCCTAACGACGCGGAGGGGTTTTTTTATACTTATTTTTTACGTTCCACGACTGTCAAAAGAGGTCATATCCATGAGCACTTTAGGTCATCAATACGATAACTCCCTGGTATCCAATGCCTTTGGCTTTCTGCGTTTGCCAATGAACTTTATGCCGTATGAAAGCGATGCGGACTGGGTCATCACCGGCGTGCCGTTCGATATGGCGACCTCCGGGCGCGCGGGCGGCCGTCATGGCCCGGCGGCGATCCGTCAGGTTTCCACTAACCTTGCCTGGGAGCACAACCGTTTCCCGTGGAACTTCGATATGCGCGAGCGCCTGAACGTGGTGGACTGCGGGGATCTGGTGTACGCCTTCGGCGACGCGCGCGAAATGAGCGAGAAGCTGCAGGCTCACGCCGAGAAGCTGCTGGCGGCCGGCAAACGTATGCTCTCCTTTGGCGGCGACCACTTCGTTACCCTGCCGCTGCTGCGCGCCCATGCCAAGCACTTTGGTAAAATGGCGCTGGTGCACTTCGATGCTCACACCGATACCTACGCCAACGGCTGCGAGTTCGACCACGGCACCATGTTCTATACCGCGCCGAACGAAGGGCTTATCGATCCGAACCACTCCGTACAGATCGGGATCCGCACCGAGTTCGACAAAGACAATGGCTTTACGGTACTGGACGCCGGCCAGGTTAACGACCGCAGCGTTGATGACGTGATTGCCCAGGTGAAGCAGATCGTCGGCGACATGCCGGTGTACCTGACCTTTGATATCGACTGTCTGGATCCGGCGTTTGCGCCAGGCACCGGTACCCCGGTTATCGGTGGGCTGACCTCCGACCGCGCGATCAAGCTGGTGCGCGGCCTGAAGGACCTGAACATCGTCGGGATGGACGTGGTGGAAGTTGCCCCGGCCTACGATCAGTCCGAAATTACCGCTCTGGCGGCGGCGACCCTGGCGCTGGAGATGCTGTACATCCAGGCGGCGAAAAAGGGCGAATAAATCTGTTCCCGTCATACTTCAAGTTGCATAGGCGTGGGCAATAAATCGGCCCATCCCTGGGCCTCGTCCTTACGGGGCCAGCGCAAGCGCTGTTCAAAACGACTAGCCGTTTTGTCCTGCAACTTATTTAGGGTATAGACGCGTTTACTGCTGCTGCGCGACGCATACGCAGCAGCAGTGCGCCGCCGGCGCACAGCGTGATCAGCTGCGATGCCACCAGAACGGAAAAACCTGAACTGACCGATCCCACCGATTTCATCACCACTCCCATCAGCAGCGGAATAAACGCCGCGCAAATATTGCCAATGCCGTTAATGATCCCATAGGCGCTGCCCACCGCTTCGCGCGGGGCGTGATGCTGAACCACCGCGGGGATCGCTGCCCCCTGTAATCCCCAGAAAACGTTCGCCGCCAGCATAAACAGCGCCAGCATCGCCGGCTGCTGGCTGAGCATCAGCGCCAGCACAGAACCGGCGGTGAGTAGGCCGCCGATAATAAACAGCAGCGGCGCCTGCTCCGGGCGCATTTTGTCGAGGAGCACGCCGCCAAGAAACTTTGAGCCGAGGCTTAACAGAAAGGGGACAGCCGCCAGCAGGCCGGTAGCCTGTAGCGAGAAGTGGTGCTCGTCGCGCAGCCAGGCGGGCAACCAGGCGCTACTCCCCCACAGATAGCTGAGCGTGGCGATTTCTACCAGCAGGATCCAGCCTAGCAGCGGCGTACGCCAGGCGAGGGCAAAAGTTTGGCTAAAGCCAGGCTTCGCGCGCTGTGAGGTTACTTGTGGCGCGGGGAGAAACCGCCAGATTAATCCGCCGCCGAGCAGCAGGTTAAGCAGCGCCAGCGCGTAGAAGGAGCCGATCCAGCCAACGTGCGCCATCAGCCAGGTGACCAGCGGGAAGCCTACCGCCAGCCCCAACGATACGCCAAGGGCGGTCAGCGCATTCGGCTTGCCTATTTCATCAGCGGCGAAGTTGTCGTTGATAAAGCGCGTTTTCAGAGAGAACAGCGGCCCCTCCGCCACGCCAAGAACGATGCGCGCGATCAACATTCCCAGCAGTGAGCCGAGTAGCGGGGAAATGGCGCACACCAGCGCCCATATAGCAATGCTGCTTAAGAGTCCCTGACGATAATGCCATCTACTTTCTATAACTGGGGTTAATAATAATGCCGAAAAACCATAACCCAGAAGAAAGCATGTCATTAGCATACCTTGTAACATTCTGTTTTCATTTAACTGAAAATGGGCAGCGAATTCCGGGTTAAGGATCATCACCGAGATATTTACCCGATCGACGTAGGAAATAATTATTAACAAAAGTAATGCTATTACCCCTTGCCATCTTGCCGCCATTCGTTGTCTCCACGCTTAATTTAATGATTGCCAGTTATTATTTTTTAACGCCAGAAATAGTTACATGAGTAAAATGGTTCACCTATGAAACTCATTGTTTTTAAATGATTAAATAAATAGCTGTTTCATGGATGAAACACCATGGTTTCCGCTGTTGCCCATTTTTAATGATCGATTTGAAAAGAAGTCAATAGTCGTATGTGAAATTTAAATCGGCATTTTTATTTATAATGGATCACCGCTTTAAATATCATCATTTCATCTGAATGCAGTTTTTCGTGATCAATTGCACACTTAGCTAATTTAAAAGCCACTCATTAACAAATTCGTCACATTAATGCTTGACGAAACATTCACCGCTTTTATATTGACCGTATTAAATAAGAAACAGAGTTTCATATATGAAACAAAAGCCTGGAGGATTGCGATGAGCTGGATAGGCGTATGTGACGCGGAGCAAGTACAGGAAGATTTCCCATATAGCGGCAATATCGACGGTAAGGAAATCGGTATTTATCTGATTGATGGCGAATATTACGCGCTGGAAGACGTTTGCCCTCATGCCTATGCGCTCCTGAGCCAGGGCTTTGTCGAAGATGGCAAGGTGGAATGCCCGCTGCATGAGGCGGTATTCGACGTCAAAACCGGCCAGTGCCTGCATGGACCCGGCGGTCGCAACCTTAATCGTTACCCGGTGCGGGTATACGACAATCAGATCCAGATTACCTTTATCGAGGAGAACGTGGCATGAGCGAATCCCTGGACTTCAACCCGGCGCTACCGGAAAGCCGCCAGTTTACGCCACCGGCGGAAGGCGGAAACGGCAATATCCATAAGCCTGGCGACTATCACAATCTGATTTGGCAAACCCGCAGCCGGGTACCGGAAAACTGGGAACTGCAGCTTATCGCCACCCTGGAAACGTTGTTCGAGCAGGGCGCGGAAAGTCTCGGTGAACTGGTGAACGGCCTCAATGGCGTCAGGATGCATGACCAACAGGGCGAACCGTGGAGCGAAAGCAGCTTCCAGGCATTTTTACAGGTTAACGGCTACTGAGGACACAGCGATGACGACAACGGTACAAAACTATCTTGATAAAGGACTGCGCGGCCTGTGGTATCCGGTGCTGGCGAGCTGGGAAGTGCAGTCTGCGCCGGTAGGCATTACCCGTCTCGGCGAGCAGATCGTGGTCTGGCGGAATAAAGATGGCCAGGTGCAGGCCCTGGAAGACCGCTGCCCGCATCGCGGCGCACGCCTGTCAATGGGCTGGAACTTAGGCGATCGTATCGCCTGCTGGTATCACGGCGTGGAAGTCGCCGGCAACGGCGAAGTCAAAGACGTCCCGGCGGTGGATCGCTGCCCGCTGGTCGGCCAGCAGTGCGTGCGCAGCTACAGCGTGCACGAAGCGCACGGGGCAATCTTCCTGTGGTTTGGCGTCACCGCCGATCAGCAGCCTGATGAATTGAGCTTCCCTGAGGAACTAGCCGATAGCGAAAAATACAGTAACTTCCTGTGCACCGCGGCGTGGAAATGCAACTACCAGTACGCGCTGGAAAACGTGATGGACCCGATGCACGGTACCTATCTGCACTCGTCATCGCACTCGATGGCGGAAGGCGATCGCAAAGCCGATATGGTCCTGCAGCCGACGAAAACCGGCTTTATCTTCGAGAAAAAAGGGCAGAGCGGCGTTAACTTTGACTGGGTTGAACTGGGCAACAGCGGCGCCTACTGGATGCGTCTGTCTATTCCGTACAGAAAGCGTTTCGGGCCGGGCGGCCATTTCTGGATCGTCGGCATGGTGGTTCCGGAAGATAACGATAACTGTCGCGTCTTCTTCTGGCGCATCCGCGGCGTTCAGGGCTGGCAGCGCGATCTGTGGCGCTTTATGTACCGCAACCGTCTGGAAAAACTGCACTGGGAAGTACTGGAACAGGATCGCGTGGTGCTGGAAAGCCTGGCGCCGAACGCCCGCGATCATGAATACCTTTATCAACATGACGTCGGTCTGTCCCGCCTGCGCCGCATGATGCAGAAAGCGGCGAAAGAGCAGTTAGCGCTCCGCGAAGCGCAGCAGGGTGCCGCCTGATGAACGGCCTGCTAAACGGTAAACGTATTGTCGTCACCGGTGCGGCGCGCGGTCTCGGGTACCACTTTGCCGAAGCCTGCGCCGCTCAGGGCGCGACGGTGGTGATGTGCGACATCCTGCAGGGAGAGCTGGCGGAAAGCGCTCATCGCCTGCAGCGGAAGGGCTATCAGGTCGAATCTCACGCCATCGATCTTGCCAGTCAAGCATCGATCGAGCAGGTCTTCAGCGCCATCGGCGCGCAGGGGTCTATCGATGGCTTAGTCAATAACGCAGCGATGGCCACCGGCGTCGGCGGAAAAAATATGATCGATTACGATCCGGATCTGTGGGATCGGGTAATGACGGTCAACGTTAAAGGCACCTGGTTGGTGACCCGCGCGGCGGTACCGCTGCTGCGCGAAGGGGCGGCGATCGTCAACGTCGCTTCGGATACCGCGCTGTGGGGCGCGCCGCGGCTGATGGCCTATGTCGCCAGTAAGGGCGCGGTGATTGCGATGACCCGCTCTATGGCCCGCGAGCTGGGTGAAAAGCGGATCCGTATCAACGCCATCGCGCCGGGACTGACCCGCGTTGAGGCCACGGAATACGTTCCAGCCGAGCGTCATCAACTGTATGAGAACGGCCGCGCGCTCAGCGGCGCGCAGCAGCCGGAAGATGTCACCGGCAGCGTGGTCTGGCTGCTGAGCGATCTTTCGCGCTTTATCACCGGCCAGCTGATCCCGGTCAACGGCGGTTTTGTCTTTAACTAATAAGTGAGGCGGTATGGCGAACGATCAGGAAGTGAAGTATCTGGTGCCCGGTCTTGAGCGCGGTTTACAACTGCTGCTGGCGTTTGGCGAACAGCATCGCGATCTGACCTTTGCCGAGCTGCATCGGCTGGTGGATATGCCGAAAGCGACCGCCTATCGCGTGGTGCAGACGCTGGAATATATGGGCTTTCTCGAGCGCAACGCCCGCACCAATACCTTTTCGCTGGGCATGAACGTACTGCGTCTGGGCTTTGAATATATCGCCTCACTGGATGTCGCTCAGGTGGGTCAGCCGGTCATCGAGCAACTGCGCGATATCAGCCAGTGCAGCAGCCATCTGGCGATCCGCGACGGCCGCGACATTATCTACATCGCCCGCGTCAGCGCCGCCGGTTCGCGTATCAACCAGGTCAGCGTCGGAACGCGGCTACCGGTGCACTGCACCTCGCTTGGCCGCATGCTGCTGACCGATGTTTCCCGCAGCGAGTTTGAACAATTGTTCCCGAATGAACGTCTGCCGGGCAATACGCCGGGCCAGCTGTACGACCGCGAAGCGCTGTGGCAGATGGTGCAGCAGGATAAAGCCCGCGGCTACGTGATTGGCGAATCGTTCTATCGCCACGGCATCTCATCGATTGTCTATCCGGTCTTTAACCGCAGCGGCCGGGTGGCGGCGGTCGTCAGCATTCTGGTGCCGTCGGACGAGATCCCGCAAAGCGATCGCGAACGGTTGCAGAACGACGTCAGTATGGCAGCGGACAAAATTTCCGGCTTCCTCGGATATTTGTCACAGGCAAGTTAAATCAACAACTTAACAGCAGGCGCTTGATTGCGTCGGGCATGTTTTACGCCCAAATTCGGGCGACTGAACGGTAAAGAGGCGACGAATAATGAGTATTACCGGAATTGAAAAGCTGGAATTTGGCGTAGACGACCTGAACCACAGCGCTAAATTCATGCGCGATTTTGGCCTGACCGGCGACGCCAGCGGCCGCGCGTTTACCACCCTCAGCGGCGCGCGGGTCGAACTTAACCCGACCGATGCCGCCAACTTACCGCCAGCCTTTGAGGCGGGCAACACCCTGCGTCGCATGACCTGGGGCGTGGCGGATCGGGCGGCGCTGGATGCGCTGCGCCCGAAGCTGGAACGCCAGCCCGCTTTCCGTGAAATCGACGGCGCGCTGGAGTGCCGCGATCCCAACGGTATGACGCTGCGGGTGCAGGTTAGTCAGCAAACGGCGGTTGAACTGAACGTTGAACCGATCAACCAGTGGGGCGATGTGCGTCGCATCGACACCCCGAGCCCGGTCTACGACCGCGCGCAGCCGATTAACGTCGGCCACGTGGTGTTCTTCGTGGAAGAACTGGCGGCGGTGGAAAGTTTCTATCGCGAAGTACTCGGCTTTCAGGTGTCAGACCGCTACATCAATCGCGCGGTGTTCCTGCGCTGCGGCGTGCGCGGCGGACACCATAACCTCTTCTTATTGCAGTTGCCCAACCGCAAGCGCGGGCTAAACCACGTCGCGTTTACCGTACGGGATATTCATGAAGTGATCGGCGGCGGCATTGCGATGAATAAAAACGCGTGGAGCACGTTTATCGGTCCCGGCCGCCATCCGGTCTCCTCGGCCTACTTCTGGTATGTCAACAGCCCGACCGGCGGCGCTTTTGAGTACTACACCAACGATGATTATCTGACGGAAAACTGGCAGCCGCGCGAGCTGGAGCATTCACTCGTGTCCTTTACCGAATGGGCGGTGGAAGGCGGTATCGATCACGATACCCGTCGCCAGCAGAAAAAACCGGAGGCGGTATGACGGCGCGGATAGTCATTATCGGCGGCGGCCAGGCTGGCGGCTGGGCGGCGAAAACGCTGCGTGATGAAGGGTTTAGCGGCGAGATTTGCGTGGTTGCCGAAGAGCAATGGGATTTTTACGAACGTCCGCCGCTGTCGAAAGCGGCATTGCTGGAGGCCGAACCGGCGCTGCCGCGGTTATTCAGCGCCGAGGTGCAGCAGGCACTGGATTTGCGCTGGTACCGCCCGCTGCGCGCGAAATCGATCGACCGGCAAAATAAAACCCTGGCGCTGAGCAACGGCGAAATGCTGGCGTACGACCTACTGCTGATCGCCACCGGCGGCCGCGCGCGGCTGCCGTCCGAGGCCTGGGGGCAGCATCCTCAGGTATATACCCTGCGCCACTGGCAGGACGCGCAGCGTCTGAAGCAGCGGTTGGCATCGGCAACGCGGCTGGCGATCGTCGGCGGCGGCTGGATTGGCCTCGAAATCGCCGCCTCGGCGCGCAAAAGCGGCGTAGCCGTGACCCTTTATGAACAGCAGCCGGCGCTGTGCATGCGCTCGGTCAGTATGGAGGTCTCGCAGGCGCTGGATGAGTTGCATCGCGGGCAGGGCGTTGATATTCGCCGCGGCTGCGGCGCGCTGGAGCTGGAAGATGATAACGGCTTGCCGACGCTGCACTGCGACGGCCAGCGGGAAACCTTCGATGCGGTAGTGGTGGGGATCGGCGTCGATCTGAATCTCGAACTGGCGCGCGATGCCGGGCTCACTGTCGATCGCGGGATTGTCGTTAATGCCCAGGGGCGCAGTAACGATCCGGCGATTTTCGCCGCTGGCGATGTCGCCCAGCACCATCAGTACGGTCTGTGCATTCAGTCGTGGGCCTTTGCGCAAAATCAGGCCATCGCGACAGCGAAAGCGATGCTCGATCCACAGGCCAGCGGCTACGACGAGGCGCCGTGGCTGTGGTCAGATCAATACGATCGCAATGTCCAGATCCTCGGGATCCCGCAAGCGGGCAGCCGGACCATTGTGCGTGACGAGCCGCAGGGCGCGATCTACTTCTCCCTGAATGCCGATGGACGCTTAACTCAGCTGGTGGCCTTCAATAATGCACGTATCGTGAAGCTGGCGAAGCGCTGGATGGCGGCGGGAAGGGATCTCTCTAACGTCCCGCTCGCTGACCCGACTTTCTCGCTGATGTCATTGCGATAAGAAACGCGAACCCTTAAGGGGGAGAAATGACCACATTAGAGACCAACGCCGCGCCTGCAGAGGCGAGCGGCGAGGGCGTCCGCACGCCTGAAAAAGCAGTTCGTTGGGCCATTCCGCTGTCGCTGCTGGCCTGCGTGCTGCTGGCTTTTTTCGACAAAATCAGTATCGCCGCGCTGTTTTCCGATAGTCACTTCCAGCAGGCGATGGGCATCGATTTCGACACCACCCGGTTGGGCATTCTGATGAGTGCCTTTTTGCTGAGTTACGGCTTCTCGTCAGTGTTATTAAGCGGCCTTGGCGACCGGATTGCGCCGCTGCGTCTGCTGACTGGAATGATGGTGGTGTGGTGCATCCTGATGGTGATCATGGGCTTCACCCACAACTACGCGCTGATGGTGACGCTGCGCATCCTGTTGGGCATTGCTGAAGGGCCGCTGTTTCCGTTGGCGTTCGCCGTGGTGCGCCACACCTTCCCGCAGCGGCTACAGGCCCGCGCCACCATGCTGTGGCTGCTCGGCACGCCGGTTGGCGCGGCGCTGGGTTTCCCGCTGTCAATTTGGCTACTCAATACCTTCGGCTGGCAGAGCACATTTTTCGTGATGGCGATGCTGACGATACCGGTGCTGATTTTTGTACGCATCGGGCTGCGCGGCGTACAACTGGAGGCGAGAGCGAGCAGCGATAAAACCTCGCAGGAAGCGCGCCGCAGCGCGCGTCTCGAGCTCTTTGTGAGTCCGCATTTTTGGATGATCTGCATCTTCAACATCGCCTTTCTCGCCTATCTGTGGGGGATCAACGGCTGGCTGCCGGGCTACCTGATTAAAGGCAAAGGCATTCATCTGGAACACGCCGGCTGGCTGTCGTCGATGCCATTTATCGCCATGTTGCTAGGCGAAATTATCGGCGCCTGGCTGTCCGACCGCGTCGATAGGCGCGCCGCCGCCTGCTTTATTTCCCTGGCAGGCGCGGGTATTGGCCTGGCGGCAGTGATGCATTTCACCACGCCGCTGCCGGTAATCGCGGCGATGAGCTTTAGCACCTTTATGTGGGGCACCGGCGCGCCAAACATTTTCGCGCTGCTGGCTAAAGCGACCCATCCACGGGTCAGCGCCACGGCGGGTGGAATTTTCAACGGGCTGGGAAACTTTGCCGGGGCGCTATCGCCGGCGGTGATGGGCGCGCTTATCGCCTTCACCCATAGCATGGATTCCGGGCTGATTTTTCTGGCGGTGATGGCGGCGGTGGGCTGCGCCCTGTTACTGCCGCTGCTGAGACGTTACTGAGGATAAAACGATGACTGATTCAACCGTAACTGCAAAACAGAGTTTGAAACCTGACCATATGACGATGGAAGAGTGGGTGGAGTCGCGTATCGCGCGCTTTGAAGGCCGTAAATACGACTGGAATGCGCTGAAATTCCAGGCCGATTTCGATCCGAAATATCGCCGCGCGCAGATGCGCTACATCGGCACCGGCGCCACCGGCGTCGCCAGTGATACCAACACCGTTCCGGCCGAGCACTTCACCTTTTCCACCATGGTGTTGCCGTCCAAATGTGAAGGCCCGCTGCACCTGCATGATGACGTAGAAGAGGTGTTCTTCATGCTCAAAGGGCAGATCACTCTGATGATTCAGGACGGCGACAACTATACCGAAACCGTGCTGCGCGAACGCGATCTGATCTCGGTGCCGCCTGGAATTTACCGCGGTTTGTTTAACCACGGCGAAGAAGAGGCGCTGATGTGCGTGATGCTCGGCACCCATAAGCCGCATATTCCGACCTACCCGGAAGATCATCCGCTGGCAAAAGTAAAACGTAACTAAGGGGCGATGATGACGGGGTTTCGTGAACAAGGAAGCGGTATTCCGCTGACGCTGCTGCACGGCATCAGTTCCGGCGCGGCCTCCTGGCATAAACAGATGGCGCTACCCGGCTACCGCGTGCTGGCCTGGGATATGCCCGGTTATGGTGAAAGCCCGATGCTGGCGGCGGCGCCGGCGAATGCCGGCGATTACGCCGACGCGCTGGCGCGAATGCTGGACCGCGCTGGAGTAGAGCAAACCATACTGGTCGGCCATTCGCTGGGCGCGCTGGTGGCGGCCGCCTTCGCCGCGAAATACCCGCAGAGGGTGCTTTACCTGGTGCTCGCCGACGTCGCGCAGGGCTACGGCCAGGCGGAAGCCGCACAGCGGGAAAAAGTCTGGCAGGGGCGTCAACAGCAGATAGCGCTGGGCGGCGAGGCGATGGCCCAGGGGCGGGCGGCAAAACTGCTGCGCCCTGGCGCGCGCGAAGCCGATGTGGCGACGGTGGCGGCGGGGATGCGCAGGCTACGCCGCGACGGTTATCTCGCCGCGGCCTGGATGCTGGCCCATGACGACATTCACCGTTGGCTCGCCGACTATCGCGGTCGTCTCTCCGTGTGGTGTGGCGAGCAGGATGCCATTACCCAACCGGAGTTAGTGCAGGGAGTGGCGCTGCGTTACGGCGCTCCTTACATCGCCATCCCTCAGGCTGGACATGCCAGCTATCTCGATAACGAAATCTTTTTTAATCAACAGCTTTTACGCATAGGGGAAGAGGTGCGCGATGAATGCACAAATTGAAGGACGCGTCGCGGTAGTCACCGGCGGTTCGTCAGGAATCGGCTTTGAAACGCTGCGCCTGCTGCTGGGCGAAGGGGCGAAAGTCGCCTTTTGCGGCCGCAACCCGGATCGGCTTGCCAGCGCCCATGCGGCGTTGCAAAACGAATATCCAGAAGGTGAGGTGTTCTCCTGGCGCTGTGACGTACTGAACGAAGCTGAAGTTGAGGCGTTCGCCGCCGCGGTCGCCGCGCGTTTCGGCGGCGTCGATATGCTGATTAATAACGCCGGCCAGGGCTATGTCGCCCACTTCGCCGATACGCCACGTGAGGCCTGGCTGCACGAAGCCGAACTGAAACTGTTCGGCGTGATTAACCCGGTAAAGGCCTTTCAGTCCCTGCTAGAGGCGTCGGATATCGCCTCGATTACCTGTGTGAACTCGCTGCTGGCTCTGCAGCCGGAAGAGCACATGATCGCCACCTCTGCCGCCCGCGCCGCGCTGCTCAATATGACGCTGACTCTGTCGAAAGAGCTGGTGGATAAAGGTATTCGTGTGAATTCCATTCTGCTGGGGATGGTGGAGTCCGGGCAGTGGCAGCGCCGTTTTGAGAGCCGAAGCGATAAGAGCCAGAGTTGGCAGCAGTGGACCGCCGATATCGCCCGTAAGCGGGGGATCCCGATGGCGCGTCTCGGTAAGCCGCAGGAGCCAGCGCAAGCGCTGCTATTCCTCGCTTCGCCGCTGGCCTCCTTTACCACCGGCGCGGCGCTGGACGTTTCCGGCGGTTTCTGTCGCCATCTGTAAGGAAAGATGATGAAAAAGGTCATGTTAATTGGCTATGGCGCGATGGCCCAGGCGGTGATTGAACGCCTGCCGCCGCAGGTGAGGGTGGAGTGGATCGTGGCGCGCGAATCGCATCACGCAGCGATCTGCCTGCAGTTTGGTCAAGCGGTGACGCCGCTTACCGATCCGCTGCAATGCGGTGGGACGCCGGATCTGGTGCTGGAATGCGCCAGTCAGCAGGCGGTCGCGCAATACGGCGAAGCGGTACTGGCGCGCGGCTGGCATCTGGCGGTGATCTCGACCGGTGCGTTGGCGGACAGCGAACTGGAACAGCGTTTACGTCAGGCGGGCGGCAAGTTGACGCTGCTGGCTGGCGCAGTAGCCGGGATTGACGGCCTGGCGGCGGCCAAAGAGGGGGGGCTTGAACGAGTGACCTATCAGTCGCGTAAAAGCCCGGCCAGCTGGCGCGGCAGCTATGCCGAACAGCTTATCGACCTCAGCGCGGTCAATGAAGCGCAAATTTTCTTCGAAGGCAGCGCCCGCGAGGCGGCGCGGCTATTCCCGGCAAATGCCAACGTGGCGGCAACCATCGCGCTGGGCGGTATCGGCCTTGACGCGACCCGAGTACAGCTGATGGTCGATCCGGCGACGCAACGCAACACCCATACGCTACACGCCGAAGGATTGTTCGGCGAGTTTCACCTGGAGCTGAGCGGCCTGCCGCTCGCCAGCAATCCGAAAACATCGACCCTCGCGGCACTGAGCGCGGTACGCGCCTGCCGTGAACTGGCATAACGCAGAGAGGCTGAGATGGACGAATTAGACATTTTTATCGGCGGCCAATGGCGTCGCGGCGGCGGCAATTTGATGCACAGCCAGTTTCCGGCGGATGGCGCTATTAACGCGGCGCTGCATGCGGCAAGCCTCGATGATTTACAGGAGGCGATCGACAGCGCCGACCGCGCCTGGCGGGAGCCAACGTGGCGGGCGATGCTGCCGCATCAGCGGGCGAAGATCCTGCATAAAGTCGCCGATCTGATTGAAGCACAGCTTGATGAGCTCACCCAAAAGCAGAGCCGCGATAACGGTAAACCGCTGGCGGAAGCGCGAGGGCTGGTGATGAGCGCGGCGGGGACGGCGCGCTATTTTGCCGCCGCCTGCGAGTTACTGGAAGGCGAGCTGCCGACGCCGCGGCAGGCGGATCTATTGACTCTGAGCCGCTATGAGCCGCTGGGCGTGGTGGCGGCGATCACCCCGTGGAACTCGCCGATCGCCAGCGAAATGCAGAAGGTGGCCCCGGCGATCGCCGCCGGAAATGCGGTGATCCTCAAACCGGCGGAAGCCACGCCGCTCATGGCGCTGGAGCTGGCGAAGATCTTTGAGCAGGCCGGTTTACCCGCCGGACTGCTGAGCGTGCTGCCGGGTAAAGGATCGATTATCGGCGATGCGCTGGCCCGCCATCCTAAGGTGCGCAAAATTTCCTTTACCGGCGGCACCACCACCGGACGTCACCTGGCGCACGTGGCGGCGGAAAAGCTGATCCCGGCGTCACTGGAGCTGGGCGGCAAATCGCCGACCATCGTGCTGGAAGATGCCGATATCGAACAGGCGGCGCGGGGCATCTGCTACGGCATTTTCAGCTCCGGCGGTCAGGCCTGTATTGCCGGCTCGCGGCTGTTTGTTCATGACAAAGTGTATCCGCAATTAATGGCCCGCCTGCTGGAGTTAACCCAAGGGCTGCGGGTTGGCCATCCGTTCAGCGCTGGCACCCACGTCGGGCCGCTGATCAACGATAAACACCGGCAGAGCGTGCTGGAGTACGTCGAGCTGGCGAAACGCGAAGGCGGCAGCGTGCTATGCGGCGGCGAGATCCCGGCGGATCCGGCGCTGGCGGCAGGCAGCTATTTCCTGCCGACCATCATTGAAGGGCTGAACAATCAGGCCCGCGTTTGCCAGGAAGAGATCTTCGGACCGGTTCTGGTGGCGATGCGTTTTCACGATGAAGCGGCGCTGATCCGCGAGGCCAATGATTCGGTCTTCGGACTGGCGGCGGGGATCTGGACGCGTGATACCGGCCGCGCGCTGCGTCTGAGCGAACAACTGGAAGCCGGTACGGTGTGGATCAACACCTACAAAGTTTTCTCCATTTCGACCCCGTTTGGGGGCTTTAAAGAGAGCGGTCTGGGCCGCGAAAAAGGGATCCAGGGGCTGAAAGCCTGGATGCAACAAAAGAGCATTTATCTGGCGACGGGTAATAGCGTCAACCACTGGTGCGACTGAGAAAGGGTGAGCAATGAGCGAAATGATAACCGTCGGCGATGCCATCGCCAGAACGCTGGAGCAGTATCACGTTGAAGCCATTTATGGCGTCATTTCTATCCATAACCTGCCGATCGCCGATGCCGTCGGCCAGCGGGAAAAAATCCGCTTTGTTCCAGCGCGCGGTGAAGCGGGCTCGGTGACCATGGCTGACGCGCACGGCCGTTTTTCCGGGCTCGGCGTGGCGCTGACCAGTACCGGCGCGGGTGCGGGTAATGCGGTCGGCGCGCTGGTTGAGGCGATGAACGCCGGTACGCCGCTGCTGCACCTGACCGGACAGGTCGAAAAAGCCTGGCTGGACGCCGACACCGGTTTCATTCATGAAACCCGCGATCAGTTGACCTTCCTGAAAGCCAGTTCGAAGCGCGCTTACCGCATTAGCAACGCCAACCAGGCGGTGGCTATCCTGCATAAGGCGATTCAGGAGGCGCAGACGCCGCCGTGCGGCCCGGTCTCGGTGGAGATCCCAATCGACATTCAGAGCGCCAAAATTCCGCTTTCACTGCTGACCGCGCCGCTGAAACGCGCTCCGGCGGTTGAGCCGGAAGCGTCGCTGGTCGATGCGCTGTGGGCGCAGCTTAAGCAGGCGAAGCAGCCGCTGCTGTGGCTTGGCGGCGGCGCGTTAGAGAGCGGCGAGGCGGTGAAGACGCTGGCGGATGCCGGGGTGACGGTGATTTCCAGTACCCACGGCCGCGGCATTCTGGCGGACAGCCATCGCGCCAGCCTGCGCGCGTTTCATAATTCTCCCTCGGTTGAAGCGCTGATTTCACAATGTGATTTCACACTTGTTGCCGGTTCCCGGCTGCGCAGCAACGAAACGCGCTCGTGGACGCTGGAACTGCCCACGCCGCGGGTGCAGATTGATATTGACCCGGCGGCGGCCAGCCGTAACTACTTGATGGACAATACCCTGGTGGCGGATTGCCGGGCGCTATTAGCGGCGCTGGCAGCGCGGGTGCAGGGCCGGATATGGGGCGATGCGCGTTGGGATAGCCAGCTTAAAGAGGCGGTAGAGGCGGCGGAGCAGGGGCTGCGCGACCAGTGCGGCGATTACGCTAAATTGAATGACGCGATTGCGCAGGCGCTGCCCGATGACGGCATCCTGGTGCGCGATATTACCGTTTCCGGCAGCCTGTGGGGCAGCCGTCTGTTCCGCGCTCACGGCCCGCTGATGAATATCCATTCTCTGGCCGGAGCCATCGGTATGGGGCTACCGATGGCGGTGGGTACCGCGATTGCCAATCCGCAACGTAAAGTGGTCGGCCTGGTCGGCGACGGCGGCCTGAGCCTCAACCTTGGCGAACTGGCGACCCTGGCGCAGGAGAAGGCCAACGTGACGCTGTTGATTATGAATGACGGCGGCTACGGCGTAATGCGCGGTATTCAGGATAAGTATTTTGGCGGCCGCCAGTATTACAACGAGCTGCACACGCCAGACTTTACCCTGTTGGCGCAGGCGATGGGTCTGCAGGCGTGGAGCGTGGATCGGGCTGAGGATTTCCAGGCGGTGATGACCGAAGCGCTGGCGATGCCGGGGCCATCGGTGGTGGAAGTGAAGATGGGCCAGATTGGCGCGCTGCGCTTTGCCGGCCCGCCGCAGAAGACGCTGTATTAATGATAACCCAGTGACCCCAACCCTCTCCCTTCCGGGGAGAGGGTACCGCACGGCACAGGGGGTTAATCAAGGCGCCGGACGGTTGCTCCTGCGCGCCGGGAGAGGGCCGGCTCACTGGAGAGGGTTCATTATATGGTTAAAACACGTTAAACGGATATTCGACGTAGAACCGCACTTCATTCCCGCTGACGTTATAGTCGCTGGCGTTGCTGGAAACGCGCAGCACCGAATAGCGGAGTCTCAATTTCAAATCTTTCGCCATGCCGTTTTGCACCTGGTACTGCACCTGGTTGAACCATTCGTGTTCTTTACCGTTGCTGGTCTCGGCGGTTTTAATGTTATCCCCGCGAACGTAGGCGGTGGTCCAGCTCAGGCCCGGTACGCCCAGTCCGGCAAAATCCAGGCCATAGGAGGCCTGCCAGGAACGTTCATCCTCGCCGTTAAAATCTGACCAGTAGGAGTTAGCCAGCCAGATGGTGTTGCCGCCATCGCCAACGCCGCCCTGATTCTGATACCCGCCGTAGTGGTAGCCGGTGCTGCCGCTGCTTTGCTGGTAAGCGACCTTAAAAGTGTGAATATCCCAGATATAGCTGGCGGCCAGGCTCCAGATGCTGTTGCTGCGCCCGGTGTCATTGGCGTCGGCATATTCTTGATCTAAGCGCGAGTTATAGCCGTTGAAGTCAACAATCAGCTGCTGGTCGGCGGCGAACGGCTGCTTGTAGTTCAGGCCGAGATACTGCTTATTCAGCACGTCTTCGACGTGCGAAGCGTAAAGCGCGCCGCTGAGCTGGTCGTTGAATTGATAGCTGGCGCCGCCAAAGGTCAGGCTCTTCAGGCCGCTATTGTGGCTGTCGTCGCTTTTGCGCTGCTGATCGGTGAGATAACCGGCGTTAATTTCCAGACCGTCGATTTCTCTTGAGGTCAGCATGGTACCGGTATAGCTCTCGTACAGCAGCCGCGAGTCATCGGCGTAGACGATGGGCAGCATCGGGCGCTGGCTGCCGTAGCTGAGGACGGTATTCGAGAAGCGCATTTTAGCGGTAGCGCCAAATTTTGCTAAATCGGACTTCGCGCGGCCATCATCATCCTGGGCGAAAAAGTCGATACCGCCCGCGCCGCTGCGGCCGCGGCCGCCGTCGAGGCGCACGGCGTACTGCGCAATGCCGTCAACGCCGAAGCCGACCGGCCCTTGAGTAAAGCCGGACTCAAAGGTCGCGATGATACCCTGACCCCATTCGGCTTTATCCGGCAAACCATCGCGATAATCGCGTTTGATATAAGCGTTACGTAAAAAGAGATCCAGGTGGCTGTCTTCAATAAAGCCCTGACTGGTAGATTGTTGGCTGGCGAAAGCCGGCGCGGCGGCAATAATGCCAAGTGCGATTAATGGTAATTCTTTTTTCACTGAGGGCACTTCTCTGTCTGTCGATATATTCAAGGGAATCGCTGCTGACCAGATATTCTCCTGAAATAATGTCGAAAGCAATCATTGTGTGAGCAGTTATTGCAGCCGGAAACAGGTTGTATGGCGCATGAGCCGTGCGCCAGGCAGTAAGGGGTGGACTATTTATTATTCGGGTAAAGACGATTCTGGAAGCCAGATAGTGTGCGGCCTTTTAAATTTACCAAATAATATATTTCTGAATCGCCGGGCATAAAATAATTGGCTGTGATGCACTGTGATAATAATTAACGGTTTGTGCGCTTAAATTATCAATTAATGCGGCTAAATATTTTTACGGATATATAAAAAAGGGAGGCAATAATGCCTCCCGCTGTCGCTTATTTAATGCCGTCGGCCTTCATGCGATCGCGAATATGCTGCGCGCGGGCTTCCGATGCCGGGTGATCGTCAAACATGGAGCTCTGACGACCGGCTTCCAGCTTGGCCAGTTTCTCGAAGCTGGTGGCCAGTCCCGACGGATTGATACCGCGCTTACGCAGCAGGTCGTAAGAGTAGTCATCCGCTTCCGATTCCTGACGCTGGGAGAACTGCGAGTTCACCAGTTTTTCGCCCAGATCGCCCAACTGAGACTGCGACAGGCTACCGACGATACCGCCCGCGGAGGCCGCCGCCGCACGCACAGCGTTGGTACCCAGGGCGACCTGCATGCCTTTCTTCACGTGGCCCAGCGCGACGTGGCCCATTTCGTGGCCGATCACCGCCTCGACTTCATTATCGTTCATCAGATCCATCAGCCCGCTGTAGACGCGGATGCAGCCGTTGGCCATGGCGAAGGCGTTGACATCCTTGGTCTCATAGACCTTGTAGTTCACGGGCTGACCATTGATGTTATCGCCCAGCGCAGCCGCGATTTTGTTCAGCCGCTGGCTGTATTCACTGTTGGCCGGGGCGATTTTCGCTTTGGCGTCCATCTCTTTACAGGCCTGGTCGCTTAAGGTTTTCACCTGCGCGTCGCTGAGAGAGTATGCCTGGAAGGCTTCGGCGCCTGAGCTGAGCAGACCGTTGGAGTCCATGTTCTGACATCCGGTGAGGGTTGCTGCGATCCCAAGAGCAAGTACGGTTGAGCGAATTTTCATTTTTATCTTCCACAATCTTATGGTTGTTTATCCGAAAATACGGCGACGGCAGGGAACCGTATTCTGCGTAAATTATAAAGAGTATCGCAGGATGCGGGCGAGCGGATTCCAGCGTAGCACAACCTGTTCCAGAGATTTCTTAAAGGGCAAAAGGATGCTCCATGTACATGACTTGTCGCTTGGGTTACATTGTTCACACTTTTTTCCGGCGTAGCCCAAAACGCGCTCTCGTCAAGTCGTTAAGGGCATGGCCTTCAACAGTCCGAACTGGAGTCAAAATGTCCTCACGTAAAGAGCTTGCTAACGCTATTCGTGCGCTGAGCATGGACGCTGTACAGAAAGCCAAATCCGGCCACCCGGGGGCCCCGATGGGTATGGCTGACATTGCCGAAGTGCTGTGGCGTGATTTCCTGAACCATAACCCGAACAATCCGGCCTGGGCTGACCGTGACCGTTTTGTGTTGTCAAATGGCCATGGTTCGATGCTGATTTACAGCCTGCTGCACCTCACTGGCTACGATCTGCCGATTGAAGAGCTGAAAAACTTCCGCCAGCTGCACTCCAAAACCCCGGGTCACCCGGAAGTCGGCTACACCGCAGGCGTGGAAACCACCACCGGTCCGCTGGGCCAGGGTATCGCTAACGCGGTCGGGATGGCTATCGCCGAGAAAACCCTGGCGGCGCAGTTCAACCGTCCGGGACACGATATCGTCGACCACTACACCTACGCCTTCATGGGCGACGGCTGCATGATGGAAGGCATTTCTCACGAAGTGTGCTCCCTTGCCGGTACCCTGAAACTGGGTAAACTGGTGGCGTTCTATGATGACAACGGCATCTCCATCGACGGCCACGTTGAAGGCTGGTTCACCGACGACACCGCGAAACGCTTTGAAGCCTACGGCTGGCACGTGGTGCGCGGCGTGGACGGTCACGACGCTGACGCCATCAAACGCGCGGTAGAAGAAGCGCGGGCGGTCACCGACAAACCGTCCCTGCTGATGTGCAAAACCATCATCGGTTTCGGTTCGCCGAACAAAGCCGGTACCCACGACTCCCACGGCGCGCCGCTGGGCGACGCCGAAATCGCCCTGACCCGCGAAGCGCTGGGCTGGAAACACGCGCCGTTTGACATCCCGTCTGACATCTATGCCCAGTGGGATGCCAAAGAAGCCGGCCAGGCGAAAGAAGCGGCGTGGAATGAGAAGTTCGCTGCCTACGCCAAAGCCTTCCCGCAGGAAGCAGCCGAATTCACCCGCCGTATGAAAGGCGAAATGCCGTCTGACTTCGACGCGAAAGCTAACGAGTTCATCGCGAAGCTGCAGGCCAACCCGGCGAAAATCGCCAGCCGTAAAGCCTCGCAGAACGCCATCGAAGCTTTCGGCCCGCTGCTGCCGGAATTCCTCGGCGGCTCCGCAGATCTCGCGCCGTCCAACCTGACCCTGTGGTCTGGCTCTAAGCCGATCAACGAAGACGCTGCCGGGAACTACATCCACTACGGCGTGCGCGAGTTCGGTATGACCGCTATCGCCAACGGTATCGCGCTGCACGGCGGCTTCCTGCCGTACACCTCCACCTTCCTGATGTTCGTGGAATACGCGCGTAACGCGGTACGTATGGCCGCGCTGATGAAACAGCGTCAGGTGATGGTCTACACCCACGACTCCATCGGTCTGGGCGAAGACGGCCCGACTCACCAGCCGGTAGAGCAGGTGGCTTCCCTGCGCGTGACCCCGAACATGTCCACCTGGCGTCCGTGTGACCAGGTGGAATCCGCGATTGCGTGGAAATATGGCGTGGAGCGTCAGGACGGCCCGACCGCGCTGATCCTCTCCCGTCAGAACCTGGCGCAGCAGGAGCGTACCGCAGAGCAGCTGGCGAACGTGGCCCGCGGCGGTTATGTGCTGAAAGATTGCGCCGGCCAGCCGGAGCTGATCTTCATCGCCACCGGTTCAGAAGTGGAGCTGGCGGTTGCCGCATGGGACAAACTGACTGCCGAAGGCGTGAAGGCGCGCGTGGTTTCCATGCCGTCCACCGACGCGTTCGACAAGCAGGATGCGGCTTATCGCGAATCCGTACTGCCGAAAGACGTGACCGCGCGCGTTGCCGTGGAAGCGGGTATCGCTGACTACTGGTTCAAATACGTTGGCCTGAACGGCGCTATCGTTGGCATGACCACCTTCGGTGAGTCTGCGCCGGCTGAGCAGCTGTTCGAGGAGTTCGGCTTCACCGTTGATAACGTGGTCGCTAAAGCGAAAGCGCTGCTGTAATCGCTGGTACGGTGCGGGCTGATGCCCTCACCCCAACCCTCTCCCACAGGAGAGGGTGCAAACACCAAAAACGGTAACCCCTGGGTTACCGTTTTGCTTTTATCTCGCCACCCGGCTTTTTTGTATCTGCTATTCCTGAACCATGTAATACGGTTGTAAATTATTCCAGCAAAAATGTGATGTGAGTCATATAGCTGGTTTATTGCGCTGGACAAACATTCCTTTTATTCCTCATTTCGCTTATTCTAGCTGAAGCGTTTCAGTCGTTTAAATGTTCGACAATTAATCAATCAGTCGCAGTTTGCAGCTGGTAAGGTTCCCCTCAGAGCGTTGCTGGATTACTCTGTCAGCCACCTCATAACAGGGACAGCCTTGCAGGAGATCTATGACCATTCGCATCGCGATTAATGGCTTCGGTCGCATTGGACGCAACGTGGTTCGTGCTCTATATGAATCCGGGCGTCGTGCGGAAATCACCGTGGTGGCAATCAATGAGCTGGCGGATGCCGCGGGCATCGCGCATTTATTGAAATATGACACCAGCCATGGCCGTTTCGCCTGGGATGTCCGTCAGGAGCGCGAGCAGCTGTTTGTTGGCGACGATGCCATCCGTCTGCTGCATGAGCCGACCATTGCGGCGCTGCCCTGGCGCGAACTGGCGGTGGACGTCGTGCTTGACTGTACCGGGGTATACGGGAGTCGTGAACACGGTGAAGCCCATCTTCAGGCGGGGGCGAAAAAAGTGCTCTTTTCCCACCCCGGCGGCAACGACCTCGACGCGACGGTGGTGTACGGCGTAAATCAGGATGAACTTCGCGCCGGGCATCGCATTGTCTCCAACGCCTCCTGCACCACCAACTGCATTATTCCGATCATTAAACTGCTCGATGACGCCTATGGCATTGAGTCCGGCACCGTCACCACCATTCACTCGGCGATGCATGACCAGCAGGTGATTGACGCTTATCATCCGGATCTGCGGCGTACCCGCGCGGCCAGCCAGTCGATCATTCCGGTGGATACCAAACTGGCGGCAGGGATCACCCGTATTTTTCCGCAATTTAACGACCGTTTTGAAGCGATTGCCGTGCGGGTGCCGACGATTAACGTGACGGCAATTGACCTGAGCGTGACGGTGAAAAAACCGGTAAAAGCATGTGAAGTCAACCAGTTGCTGCAAAAAGCAGCACAAGGTGCATTTCATGGTATAGTTGACTATACGGAATTACCGTTGGTCTCGACAGATTTTAACCACGATCCGCACAGCGCCATCGTCGATGGTACGCAAACCCGGGTCAGTGGCGCGCATCTGATCAAAACGCTGGTCTGGTGCGATAACGAATGGGGCTTTGCTAACCGAATGCTCGACACGACGTTAGCGATGGCGGCTATTGGTTTCAGGTTCGACGCGTAAACGTCGACAAAACTTTATGAATCAACGAGAGGATTCACCATGTCTGTAATTAAGATGACCGATCTGGATCTGGCTGGTAAACGCGTTTTTATCCGTGCGGATCTGAACGTACCAGTTAAAGACGGGAAAGTAACCAGCGACGCACGTATCCGTGCATCTCTGCCGACCATTGAACTGGCGCTGAAGCAGGGCGCGAAAGTCATGGTTACTTCTCACCTGGGTCGTCCGACCGAAGGCGAGTACAACGAAGAATTCTCTCTGCTGCCGGTTGTTAATTACCTGAAAGACAAACTGTCCAACCCGGTACGCCTGGTTAAAGACTACCTGGACGGCGTGGAAGTGGCTGCCGGTGAACTGGTGGTGCTGGAAAACGTTCGCTTCAACAAAGGCGAGAAAAAAGACGACGAAGAACTGTCTAAGAAATACGCTGCGCTGTGCGACGTGTTCGTGATGGACGCTTTCGGTACTGCGCACCGCGCGCAGGCTTCCACCCACGGCATCGGCAAATTTGCTGACGTGGCGTGCGCAGGCCCGCTGCTGGCCGCTGAACTGGACGCGCTGGGTAAAGCGCTGAAAGAGCCAGCTCGTCCGATGGTCGCTATCGTTGGTGGTTCTAAAGTGTCCACCAAACTGACCGTTCTGGATTCCCTGTCTAAAATCGCTGACCAGCTGATCGTGGGCGGCGGTATCGCTAACACCTTCGTTGCCGCTCAGGGCCACAACGTCGGTAAATCCCTGTACGAAGCAGATCTGGTTGATGAAGCCAAGCGCCTGCTGGGCACCTGCGATATCCCGGTTCCGACCGACGTTCGCGTAGCGACCGAGTTCTCCGAAACCGCAACGGCAACCCTGAAGTCTGTTAACGACATCAAAGATGACGAGCAGATTCTGGACCTTGGCGACGTTTCCGCACAGAAACTGGCTGAAATCCTGAAGAACGCCAAAACCATCCTGTGGAACGGCCCGGTTGGCGTATTCGAATTCCCTAACTTCCGTAAAGGGACTGAAATCGTGGCTAACGCTATCGCGGACAGCGAAGGTTTCTCCATCGCCGGCGGCGGTGACACCCTGGCAGCGATCGACCTGTTCGGCATCGCTGACAAAATTTCCTACATCTCCACTGGCGGCGGCGCATTCCTTGAATTCGTCGAAGGCAAAGTCCTGCCGGCAGTAGCGATGCTCGAAGAGCGCGCTAAGCAGTAATTCAGTTCAGGCGGGGAAACCCGCCTGTTTTTCAGCGCGCTTAAGGGCTCGCGAACCTTCTTCAACGGTCGAAGATACAGATACAGGACTAAGTAACATGTCTAAAATTTTTGATTTCGTAAAACCGGGCGTCATCACTGGCGACGACGTTCAGAAAGTGTTCCAGGTAGCGAAAGAAAACAACTTTGCACTGCCGGCGGTAAACTGCGTAGGTACTGATTCCATCAACGCCGTTCTGGAAGCTGCAGCGAAAGTTCGCTCTCCGGTTATCGTTCAGTTCTCTAACGGCGGCGCAGCGTTCATCGCAGGTAAAGGCGTGAAAACTGACGTTCCTCAGGGTGCTGCTATCCTCGGCGCTATCTCTGGCGCCCACCACGTGCACCAGATGGCTGAACACTACGGCGTGCCGGTTATCCTGCACACTGACCACTGCGCGAAGAAACTGCTGCCGTGGATCGACGGCCTGCTGGACGCCGGTGAAAAACACTTCGCCG
The DNA here is from genome assembly GCF_000742135.1 of Klebsiella pneumoniae. Taxonomy (GTDB): domain Bacteria; phylum Pseudomonadota; class Gammaproteobacteria; order Enterobacterales; family Enterobacteriaceae; genus Klebsiella; species Klebsiella pneumoniae. The sequence goes on from NZ_KN046818.1 coordinate 3,440,617, forward strand.
CTACTGGCAAACCGCTGTTCTCTTCCCACATGATCGACCTGTCTGAAGAGTCCCTGCACGAAAACATCGAGATCTGCTCTAAGTACCTGGCGCGCATGGCCAAAATGGGCATGACCCTGGAAATCGAACTGGGCTGCACCGGCGGTGAAGAAGACGGCGTGGATAACAGCCACATGGACGCTTCCGCCCTGTACACCCAGCCGGAAGACGTGGATTACGCCTACACCGAGCTGAGCAAAATCAGCCCGCGTTTCACCATCGCCGCTTCCTTCGGTAACGTACACGGCGTGTACAAACCAGGTAACGTAGTTCTGACCCCGACCATCCTGCGCGACTCTCAGGAATATGTTTCCAAGAAACACAACCTGCCGCACAACAGCCTGAACTTCGTGTTCCACGGCGGTTCCGGTTCTTCCGCTCAGGAAATCAAAGACTCCGTCAGCTACGGCGTGGTGAAAATGAACATTGATACCGACACCCAATGGGCAACCTGGGACGGTATCCTGCAGTATTACAAAGCGAACGAAGCTTACCTGCAGGGCCAGCTGGGCAACCCGAAAGGCGAAGACCAGCCGAACAAGAAATACTACGACCCGCGCGTATGGCTGCGTGCTGCCCAGACTTCCATGGTGACTCGTCTGGAGCAGGCATTTAAAGAGCTGAACGCGATCGACGTTCTGTAAGAAAAATCTGTTTCTTACCCGGAAGCCCGCAGCAATGCGGGCTTTTTTATTATCTTAACAACAGGATAGCGTGGCAGAAAACTGTGATCCATTTGGCAAAACGTGCACTTATTGTTTACCCTATAACCTGACTGCCCTGTCGCAGGCTGAGTTATTTACTTCCCCCCAGGGGATTCATAAGGAATGTTAAATGGAAGATTTGAACGTTGTCGATAGCATCAACCACGCCGGGACGTGGCTGGCACGCAACCAGGAGCTGCTGCTGAGCTATGCCGTCAACATCGTCGCGGCTATCGCTATCCTGATCGTCGGGATGATCGTGGCGCGCGTCGTCTCTAATACCGTCAACCGCCTGATGCTGGCGCGTAAAATTGACGCTACCGTGGCCGATTTTCTCTCTGCGCTGGTGCGCTATGCGGTTATCGCCTTTACGCTGATTGCCGCCCTGGGGCGGGTAGGCGTGCAGACCGCCTCGGTGATTGCGGTGCTGGGTGCTGCCGGTTTGGCGGTGGGTTTAGCGCTGCAGGGATCGCTGTCGAACCTTGCCGCAGGCGTACTGCTGGTGATGTTCCGCCCGTTCCGCGCTGGCGAGTATGTCGACCTTGGCGGCGTGGCAGGTACGGTGTTGAACGTGCAGATTTTCTCCACCACCCTGCGTACCGCGGACGGTAAAGTAGTGGTGGTCCCGAACGGGAAAATCATCGCCGGCAATATCATTAACTTCTCCCGGGAGCCTGCGCGTCGCAATGAGTTTATTATCGGCGTCGCTTACGATGCTGATATCGACAAGGTAAAGCAGCTGCTGACCTCGATTATCGAATCTGACGATCGAATTCTGCGCGATCGGGAAATGACCGTTCGTCTGAACGAACTCGGCGCCTCGTCGGTGAACTTCGTGGTGCGCGTGTGGAGCAAAAGCAGCGATCTGCAAAACGTCTACTGGGATATCCTCGAGCGTATCAAGCGTGAATTTGACGCCAACGGCATCAGCTTCCCTTACCCGCAGATGGATGTTCATGTGGTGCGCCTGCCGGAAAAAGCAGAGTAAAGCGCCTCTCAATAACTCAGGCCGGCCATGCCGGCCTTTTTCAATAGCTCATCATTAGTAGTTCTAATTAATGATTAATTCTTTCAATTTCCGCTAATAATTCATTCGCGCTATAGTCAGCGCCACTCTCGAACTCAGCGGATAAATCCTTATGTTTACTTATTACTTTCAGGGGCTTGCCCTGGGAGCGGCTATGATATTGCCGCTTGGCCCACAAAATGCCTTTGTGATGAATCAGGGGATCCGTCGTCAGTATCATCTGATGATTGCCCTGCTATGCGCGGTCAGCGACTTGCTGTTAATCTGCGCTGGCATTTTCGGCGGTAGCGCACTGCTGATGCAATCCCCGTGGCTGCTGGCGCTAGTGACCTGGGGCGGCGTGGCCTTTTTGCTGTGGTATGGCTTCGGCGCATTGAAAACGGCGTTCAGTCAGAGTCTTGAACTCGCCAATGCAGAGGTAATGCAGCAGGGGCGCTGGAAAATCATCATCACCATGCTGGCGGTGACCTGGCTTAACCCGCACGTTTATCTGGACACCTTTGTGGTGTTAGGCAGCCTGGGAGGTCAGCTGGCGGTGGAGCCGAAGCGCTGGTTTGCGCTAGGGACCATTAGCGCCTCTTTCCTGTGGTTCTTTGGCCTGGCGCTGTTAGCCGCCTGGCTGGCGCCGCGACTGCGTACCGCCAGAGCCCAGCGGATCATCAATATTGTGGTCGGCGCCGTCATGTGGTTTATTGCGTTTCAGCTGGCAAGAGAAGGCGTCAGCCATATCCAGGCGTTGCTTAACTAAGCGTTGTCCGATGGACTTTCCTGCTGTACGCGCTAAGCTTGCTGGCATGCGTCCCGTAAGGGCGATTTAAGTAACATGGAGAAACGACAGTGAAGTTAAAAGTCTTAGCCCTGGCGGCAACACTCGGATTGACCACGATGGCGGCACAGGCCAGCGAATTGCCGGATGGCCCGCACATTGTGACTTCAGGCACAGCAAGCGTTGCCGCGGTTCCGGACATCGCCACCCTGGCGATCGAAGTGAACGTGTCGGCAAAAGACGCCGCGTCGGCAAAAAAACAGGCTGACGATCGCGTTGCGCAATATCTCTCTTTCCTCGAAAAGAGCGGTATTGCTAAAAAGGACATCAACTCGGCGAATCTGCGTACCCAACCAGATTACGACTATCAGAACGGGAAAAGCATTCTGAAAGGCTATCGCGCGGTGCGCACAGTGGAAGTGACCTTGCGCCAGCTGGATAAACTCAACGGTCTGCTGGATGGCGCCCTGAAAGCGGGTCTCAACGAAATTCGCTCCGTCTCGCTGGGCGTTGCGCAACCGGACGCCTACAAAGATAAAGCGCGTAAAGCGGCGATCGACGACGCCGTGCATCAGGCGCAGGAGCTGGCCGCAGGCTTCCACAGCAAGCTGGGTCCGGTGTACAGCGTGCGCTACCATGTCTCCAACTATCAGCCGAGCCCGATGGTTCGCATGATGAAGGCCGCTGACGCTGCGCCGGTTTCTGCCCAGGAAACCTACGAGCAGGCGACTATCCAGTTTGACGACCAGGTCGATGTAGTCTTTGAGCTGCAGCCGGCGCAAGCCGCTGCTCCAGCCACCCCGGCGAAACCGGCGGAAACGCCGAAACCGGCCCAGTAAGCGATAGAAACAAAAAAGCCACTTCAGCGAAGTGGCTTTTTTATGCCCGCGGTTTAATCCTGACGCAGCACCTTGTGTCCGTAGTCAATGAGCGCATCGGTCACCCGGCGCATCATGCGGCTTTCCGGGGCGAAGCGGTGCCAGTAGAGCATGCGGCGCTGGAACAGGCCCGGGGTGAGATCGATAAGTTCGCCGCTGTTGAGCTCTTTTTCGATCTGCAGATGCGGGATCATACAGCAGGTGGTGCCCTGGCGCGCCAGCTGCACGAAAGCTTCCGACGAGTTGACGATGTGGCAGGGGACGCTGCCCGGCGGCAGGTCGAAGTTTTGCTGCAGGAACGCCTGATGCATATCGTCCAGATGGTCGAAGGCGACGACCGGCGCCTTAAGCAGCGCCGAACGCGTCACGCCATTCGGGAAATAGCGTTGCGCAAACTCTTTTGATGCGACAAACAGGTAATCGAGCGCCCCCAGCTGATCCACCAGGCAGCTTGGCAGCGCCTGCGGCTGGATACTCACTGCGCCCACTACTTCGCCACGGCGCAGGCGCTCCTGGGTGCGGGTTTCATCTTCCACCTGCAGGTTGAGACGAATAGGGGAGTCTGACAGAACATTGGCCAGCGCCGGCAGCAGCCAGGTCGCCAGACTGTCGGCGTTCACCGCCAGCGACAGCAGCAACGGCGTAGAGCCGGTTTGTTCATCGCCCAGCCACTCTTCCTCCAGCAGTTCAACCTGGCGCAACAGAGCCAGCAGTTTCTGTCCTTGCTCGGTGGGGCGCGGCGGCACGGTACGCACCAGCAGCGGCTGGCCGAACATATTTTCCAGCTGCTTAATACGCTGTGAGACGGCGGACTGGGTAATACATAGCTTCTGCGCGGCGCGCTCAAATCCTCGTTCCCTAATCACCGCATCCAGCGCTTGTAGTGTCCTGTAGTCCGGTCGTTTCATTATTCTGGCGTGCCCCCATAACTAATCGTTATCTCGCACTATGACATAAATTTTTATTTGATACAGACGAAATTGGTCTGTTCAGTTGTGTGATCTGCATCGCAGGGACATTTCCACTATCGATGTTCTATAATGCGCCACAGGCATTCACATCTCGGACCAGAATTATGACGCAGGATGAACTGAAAAAAGCGGTAGGTTGGGCAGCACTGCAATATGTACAGCCAGGGACTATTGTCGGCGTAGGCACCGGCTCGACGGCGGCCCATTTTATTGACGCGCTGGGCACCATGAAGGGGCAGATCGAAGGGGCGGTTTCCAGCTCCGACGCCTCCACCGAGAAGCTGAAAAGCCTCGGGATCACCGTCTTCGATCTTAACAGCGTCGATCGCCTGGGGATCTATGTTGACGGCGCGGATGAGATCAACGGCCATATGCAGATGATCAAAGGCGGCGGCGCGGCGCTGACCCGTGAAAAGATCATCGCCTCGGTCGCGGATAAGTTTATCTGCATCGCCGACGCCTCCAAGCAGGTCGATATTCTGGGCAAGTTCCCGCTGCCGGTGGAAGTCATTCCGATGGCGCGCAGCGCCGTGGCGCGTCAGCTGGTCAAGCTGGGCGGCCGTCCAGAGTACCGTCAGGGTGTGGTGACCGATAACGGCAACGTGATCCTTGACGTGCACGGCCTGGAAATTCTCGATGCGATCGCGCTGGAAAACGCGATCAACGGTATTCCTGGCGTCGTCACCGTGGGGCTGTTCGCCAACCGTGGCGCCGACGTGGCGCTGATTGGTACTGCCGACGGCGTGAAGACCATCGTAAAATAGTCTGTCCGCAGGGAGCCGACCGGCTCCCTCGCAAATATTTTTTCACCAGGTGCAATTTGGTGACTTCTGTCACATTTATGCAACCATTCTGATTTACACGCTACCATTTCTTCTCTTTCTGGTGTTTTGTCCTGCGATTTCCCTCTGGATGACATTTCTTCAGGACGGCGACGCAAACGTTCATATTGCCGCGATAGTTTTTTTTGATATGTTGCTGAGACGAACTTTCGTTCAGCACGACATCAGTTAAGACAAAACAGGACGGGGAAATGGCTAAGGTATCACTGGAAAAAGACAAGATTAAATTTCTGCTGGTTGAAGGTGTGCATCAAAAGGCAATCGATAGCCTTCGCGCAGCGGGTTACACCAACATTGAATTTCATAAAGGCGCGCTGGATTCAGAACAGCTGAAAGCGTCGATCCGTGATGCCCATTTCATCGGCCTGCGTTCCCGTACCCATCTGACTGAAGAGATTTTCGCCGCAGCGGAAAAACTGGTTGCCGTCGGTTGCTTTTGCATCGGGACCAACCAGGTCGATCTGAACGCCGCTGCGAAGCGCGGTATTCCGGTGTTTAACGCGCCGTTCTCTAACACCCGCTCGGTGGCCGAGTTGGTGATCGGCGAACTGCTGCTGATGCTGCGCGGCGTGCCGGAAGCCAACGCCAAAGCGCACCGCGGGGTGTGGAACAAGCAGGCGGTCGGCAGCTTCGAAGCGCGTGGTAAAAAGCTGGGCATCATCGGTTACGGCCACATCGGTACCCAGCTTGGCATTCTGGCGGAATCGCTGGGAATGCACGTCTTCTTCTATGATATTGAAAACAAACTGCCGCTCGGCAACGCCACTCAGGTACAGCATCTCTCCGACCTGCTGAACATGAGCGATGTGGTCAGCCTGCACGTGCCGGAAAACGCCTCTACCAAAAATATGATGGGCGCGGAAGAACTGGCGCTGATGAAGCCGGGCGCGCTGCTGATCAACGCCTCCCGCGGTACCGTGGTGGACATTCCGGCGCTATGCGATGCGCTGGCCAGTAAGCATCTGGCCGGGGCGGCTATCGACGTCTTCCCGACTGAACCTGCGACCAACAGCGACCCCTTCACTTCGCCGCTGTGCGAGTTTGATAACGTGATCCTCACACCGCATATCGGTGGCTCCACTCAGGAAGCGCAGGAGAACATCGGTCTGGAAGTAGCTGGCAAGCTGGCGAAATACTCTGACAACGGGTCAACCCTGTCGGCAGTTAACTTCCCGGAAGTTTCTCTACCGCTGCACGGCGGCCGCCGTCTGCTGCATATCCATGAGAACCGGCCGGGCGTCCTGACCGCAATCAACCAAATCTTCGCCGCGCAGAGCATCAACATTGCCGCCCAGTATCTGCAAACGTCGCCGCAGATGGGCTACGTGGTGATTGATATTGAAGCGGAAGAAGATGTTGCCCAGCAGGCGCTGCAGGCAATGAAAGCGATCCCGGGGACTATCCGCGCCCGTCTGCTGTTCTAATCATTTTTGCCTCTCGGGCAGGTCGCGTACCTGCCCGTTTTTTTGTTAATACTTTCCAGGCTGAATTTCTCGTCCCCGCGTACCTACCAACACCAGGTTTTTCCCGGGGTGATGACCGCCGGCAGCGGGATATCCCACTCTTCGCTCGGCAGGCTATCCACCTGCTGGCAGTCGTGCGCGTAGCCCACCGGCTGCAGGCGATACTGCTGCCAGTTTTGCAGCGTCCGGTCGTAAAAACCGCCGCCCATTCCCAGCCGTTGGCCACTGACATCGAAGGCCACCAGCGGGGTCACCAGCACATCGAGTTCAGCCAGCGGCAGCACATCCCGCACATCGAGCTTCGGTTCGCGGATCTTCAGGCGATTCACGATCAGTTGGCTCTGCGGATGGTAGTGTAAAAACAGCAGATTGCCGGGGCTAAAGGGATGCAGCACCGGGAGATATACCCGCTTGCCGGCGCGCCAGAGCTGGTCGATCAGCGGCTGGGTGTCCAGCTCGCCGTCAAAGGAGAGAAACAGCGCCACGTTGTGGGCGAGAACTATCGGCGGCCAGGCCATCATCCGCTCGGCGGCCTGTTGGGCAAACAGGCGCTGTTGCTCCGGGCTGAGTGCGCGTCGACGATCGCGGATCTGCTGGCGAATATGCTGACGGGAGAGCAGGGTATCGGGCTGTATAGTCATGCAGGTCTCGTTACGAGCTGGCGAAACAATAGGAGCAAGTGTAATACAGGGCGGCTTCAGCCGAAAACACGTATGGGGGATGATGCGAAGTAAAGAAGGGAATCTCCGAGATGCCGCCGCAGGCTGTAACCCTTGAACCCTTGGTTCAAGGTGAATGTGTCGTCACGGTTTTAAGGCTTCTCGGACGAACCGAGCATGCTCACCAACCGTGGAGCGCCACATTCTTGTGGTATGAAATATCGGCTCAGGGGACTGGCCCGCTTGCAAACATCTCAGAGAAATTTTGTTCTTGCGATTACTCTAACACAGTTAACTGCAAAGTGTTATTCAAACTTCGACCCTGGCTTTTCGCTTATGCGACCTTGCTCAAGCAATGCTTGTTCGATGGTCTGCTGAAGCATGCGAATGCGCTGCTCCATGCTGGAAGCGTAGTCGCGGGTCTTCGCTTTTTCCTGAGTCAACTCATAGCTGATGTTCAACGCCGCGATGAAGACCAGCTGCTCAGTATTTGTGACTCTAGTGCGTTCTTTTAAATCTTGCAACCGCTGATTAAGGTCTTCAGCTGCCTGATTCAGGGCATCCCTTTGTTCAGGCGGGCAATTCACTCGCAGTGAACGGCCGAAAATTTGGAGATCTACGGGTTGTGCAGACATGCCACCTTCCTGCTGATTGACTGCGCTGCCTTCACACCCTGGCCCGGGTCTGCGAAGGGGCGACACTATAGCTACCCTGGTGCGAAGATACAAGCCCTATTCTGGTTCACCAGGGTCCAAAGTGGTAGCATACCATGAATATTCCTCCCAACGATGACGAATGCGCATGTCTATACAGAACGAAATGCCTGGTTACAACGATGTAGACCAGTTACTGAACCAACAAGGGGTAGGTCTCACCCCGGCCGAAATGCACGGTTTGATCAGCGGATTGCTGTGCGGCGGCAACACGGACAGCAGCTGGCAGCCGCTGGTGCACGACCTGACCAACGAAGGTCTCGCCTTTGGCCATGAACTGGCTCAGGCGCTGCGTAACATGCATTCCGCCATCAGCGATTCACTGGATGACGACGGTTTCCTCTTTCAACTGTATCTGCCGGAAGGCGATGCGGTGAGCGTCTTTGACCGTGCCGACGCCCTCGCCGGTTGGGTCAACCACTTCCTGCTTGGTCTTGGCGTTAGCCAGCCGAAGCTGGATAAAGTGAAGGATGAAACCGGGGAAGCGATTGACGATCTGCGTAATATTGCCCAGCTGGGCTACGATGAAGACGAAGATCAGGAAGAGCTGGAGATGTCTCTGGAGGAGATTATCGAGTATGTCCGCGTTGCCGCACTGCTGTGCCACGACACCTTTGCCCGTCAGCAGCCAACCGCACCGGAAGTCCGCAAACCGACATTACACTAACTAAAATTCGTTCAGGGGGCGTCATGACTCAGCAGGAATTTCTATCGCGTCGCCAGACGCTGTTGGCGCAGATGCAGCCAGGCAGCGCGGCGCTGATTTTCGCCGCACCGGAAGCGGTGCGCAGTGCAGATTCGGAATATCCCTACCGGCAGAACAGCGATTTCTGGTACTTCACCGGCTTTAACGAACCGGAAGCGCTGCTGGTGTTGATTAAAAGCGATGAAACCCACAACCATAGCGTGCTGTTCAACCGGGTTCGCGATCTGACCGCTGAGATCTGGTTTGGACGCCGTCTGGGCCAGGAGGCCGCGCCGGCGAAGCTTGGCGTCGACCGGGCGCTGGCGTTCAGCGAAATCAACCAGCAGCTGTATCAGCTGCTCAACGGTCTGGACGCGATCTACTTCGCCCAGGGTGAATATGCCTATGCCGATGAGATTGTGTTCAACGCCCTCGAAAAACTGCGCAAAGGCGCGCGCCAGAATCTGCAGGCGCCGAACTCGGTTATCGACTGGCGGCCCATTGTGCATGAGATGCGCCTGTTTAAATCCGCGGAAGAGCTTGCCGTGATGCGCCGCGCCGGGGAGATCACCGCGCTGGCCCATACCCGGGCGATGGAAAAATGCCGCCCTGGCATGTTCGAATATCAGCTGGAAGGTGAAATTCTCCATGAATTCAACCGCCACGGGGCACGTTTCCCCTCCTATAACACCATCGTTGGCGGCGGCGAAAACGGCTGTATTCTGCACTACACCGAAAACGAATCTGAACTGCGCGACGGCGATTTAGTCCTGATTGACGCCGGCTGCGAGTATCGCGGCTATGCCGGGGATATTACCCGCACCTTCCCGGTAAACGGTAAATTTACCCAGCCGCAGCGCGAGATCTACGACATTGTGCTCGAATCGCTGGAGACCGCGCTGAAACTCTATCGGCCGGGCACCTCGATCTGTCAGGTTAACCAGGAAGTGGTGCGCATTATGATTACCGGCCTGGTGCGGCTGGGGATCCTGAAAGGCGAGATTGACGAGCTTATCGCCAACAACGCCCACCGCCCGTACTTTATGCATGGCCTGAGCCACTGGCTGGGTCTGGATGTGCACGATGTCGGTAATTACGACACCGACCGTTCGCGCGTCCTGGAGCCGGGAATGGTGCTGACCGTCGAGCCGGGGCTGTATATCGCCACCGATGCCGACGTGCCGGCGCAGTATCGCGGCATCGGCATCCGTATTGAAGATGACATCGTGATTACCGAAGACGGTAACGAAAATCTCACCGCCGGCGTGGTGAAGAAGGCGGATGAGATCGAGGCGCTGATGGCGGCGGCGCGCCAGTCATGAGCGTGCTGATCGTCGGGGGGGGGATGACCGGGGCGACGCTCGCGCTGGCCATCTCCCGTTTGACCGGCGGCGCGCTGCCGGTCCACCTCATTGAAGCGCAGGATCCGCATTCGTCACGCCACCCTGGCTTTGACGACCGGGCGATCGCCCTGGCTGCGGGCACCTGCCAGCAGCTGGCGCGTATCGGTATCTGGCAACGCCTCGCCGAACGCGCGACGCCCATCCAGCGAGTACACGTCAGCGACCGCGGTCATGCCGGGTTTGTGAATCTGGCGGCCGCGGATTATGGCCTGTCGGCGCTGGGCCAGGTGGTTGAACTCCACGATGTCGGCCAGCGGCTGTTTGGTCTGCTGCGCGAGGCGCCGGGCGTCACGCTGCACTGTCCGGCGAAAGTGGAAGCGGTCAGTCGCAGCCAGGAGAGCGTCAGCCTTACGCTTGAGGGCGGCGAAATCATTAACGGTAAGCTGCTGGTGGCGGCGGACGGTTCCCGTTCGGCACTGGGCGCCCGCTGCGGCATCAGCTGGCAGCAGCAGCCGTATGAGCAGATAGCGATCATTGCTAACGTCAGCACCGCGTTGCCCCACGAAGGTCGCGCCTTCGAGCGCTTTACCGAGCATGGCCCGCTGGCGATGCTGCCGATGTCGCAAGGGCGCTGCTCGCTGGTGTGGTGTCATCCGCAGTCGCGCCGCGATGAGGTGCAGAGCTGGTCTGACGAACGCTTTTGTCAGGAGCTGCAGCAGGCATTCGGCTGGCGGCTGGGGCGTATTACCCACGCCGGGAAGCGCAGCGTTTATCCGCTGGCCCTCACCACCGCCAGCCGCGCGGTGTCGCACCGCCTGGCGCTGGTCGGCAACGCGGCGCAGACGCTACACCCGATCGCCGGGCAGGGCTTTAATCTCGGCCTGCGCGATGTGATGAGCCTGGCGGAATTACTCGCTGACGCCCATCTCAGCGGCGAAGATGTCGGTCATTATCCACTGCTGTGCCGCTATCAGGCGCGCAGGGCAGGGGATAAAGCCGCCACCATCGGCGTGACCGATGGGCTGGTGCATCTGTTTGCCAACCGTTGGGCGCCGCTGGTGGCGGGGCGCAACGTCGGTCTGATGGCGATGGAATTATTTACCCCGGCGCGCGATGCGCTGGCGCAGCGTACCCTCGGTTGGGTTCCCCGTTAAGGAGTAGAACGTGCAAAGTGTTGATGTTGCCATTGTTGGCGGTGGAATGGTGGGGCTGGCGGTAGCCTGCGGTCTACAGGGTAGCGGCCTGCGCGTCGCAGTGCTGGAGAAAGCAGAGCCGCGACCGCTGGCCGCCGATGCGCCGCCGGCGCTGCGCGTTTCGGCAATTAATGCCGCCAGCGAAAAGCTGCTGACAAAGCTGGACGTCTGGCGCGAGATCGTCGCCCAGCGGGCCAGCTGCTATCACGGTATGGAAGTGTGGGATAAAGACAGCTTTGGCCACATTAGCTTCGATGACCAGAGCATGGGCTTTAGCCACCTTGGCTATATTATCGAAAATGCCGTAGTGCATCATGCATTGTGGCAGAAGGCGCAGCGTTGCGCTGACGTTACCCTGCTGGCTCCGGCGGAACTTCAGCAGGTGGCGTGGGGCGAGAATGAAGCCTTTCTCAGCCTGCAGGACGGCAGCATGCTGACCGCGCGGCTGGTGATCGGCGCCGATGGTGCCAATTCATGGCTGCGCAATAAAGCCGATATTCCGCTGACCTTCTGGGATTACCATCATCATGCGCTGGTGGCGACCATCCGTACCGCTGAGCCGCATCAGGCGGTGGCCCGCCAGGCGTTCCATGGCGACGGGATCCTCGCCTTCCTGCCGCTCAGCGATCCGCACCTGTGCTCGATCGTCTGGTCGCTATCGCCGGGGGAAGCGCAGCGGATGCAGCAGGCTGATGAAACCACCTTCAACCAGGCGCTGAATATCGCGTTCGATAATCGCCTTGGCCTCTGCCAGCTGGCAAGTGAACGTGAAGTTTTCCCGCTGACCGGCCGCTATGCCCGTCAGTTTGCCGCCCACCGACTGGCGCTGGTCGGCGATGCCGCGCATACCATCCATCCGCTGGCCGGGCAGGGGGTCAACCTCGGTTTTATGGATGCCGCCGAGCTTATTGACGAGCTGAAGCGCCTGCACGTCCAGGGCAAAGATATCGGCCAGCATCTTTATCTGCGCCGCTACGAGCGCAGCCGCAAGCACAGCGCGGCGCTGATGCTGGCGGGCATGCAGGGCTTCCGCGAAATGTTCTCCGGGAGCCATCCGGCGAAGAAACTTCTTCGCGATGTGGGACTCAAACTGGCCGATACGCTGCCGGGCGTGAAACCGCAGCTGATTCGCCAGGCGATGGGCCTCAACGATCTGCCTGCCTGGTTACGTTAACCGCGTCACACTTCTTTCACCCGGCCTGGGCGCCGGGTTTTCCCCCTCATTTGAAATATTCTAATTTCACCTCTTTTTTCGCATTAGATTTATTAATGCGTCCTTTTTTTTGTTAAAGAAATTAGAGCCGTAAAATCGCATAAAACACCATCATTACCTAATTGTCGCGCCGTTAATGTTAATTTTATGTGGCGTAAATCGCTTTTTTCCAGTCAATAACTCTGTAGGCTTTTCGGCGGATTTTAGCCATAAGCTAATGTGATGCCCTGAATGAGCTTATGGTTTAGCGCCGGGTTCGGTGGTAAGTTCAGGCCAAAGATAACGTTTGCGTCGGCGTCCGTCAGCGATGCCGACGCCGAATTTCGTGGCGCAAAATCGCCGACAATTTCGTGGCTGGTTCCGTTTTATTCGATGAGGAAAAGATGGCTCAACAGACTCCGTTGTATGAACAACACACGCTGTGCGGCGCGCGCATGGTGGATTTCCATGGCTGGATGATGCCGCTGCATTACGGGTCCCAGATTGATGAGCACCATGCGGTGCGCGGCGATGCAGGGATGTTCGATGTGTCGCATATGACCATCGTCGATTTCCACGGCAGCCGGATCCGCGAGTTCTTGCGCTATTTGCTGGCCAACGATGTGGCGAAGCTCACCACCCCAGGCAAAGCGCTCTACACCGGCATGCTGACCGCCTCCGCCGGCGTCATCGATGACCTGATTGTCTATTTCCTTTCTGAAGATTATTTCCGCCTCGTTGTTAACTCCGCCACCCGCGAAAAAGACCTCGCCTGGATCTCCGAACAAGCTGAACCTTACGGCCTTGAAATTACCGTTCGCGACGATCTGTCGCTGATCGCGGTCCAGGGCCCCCAGGCGAAAGCGAAGGCGGCGACGCTGTTTACCGACGCTCAACGTCAGGCCGTGGAAGGCATGAAGCCGTTCTTCGGCGTGCAGGCCGGCGACATGTTTATCGCCACCACCGGCTATACCGGCGAAGCGGGTTATGAAATTGCGATGCCGAACGAGCAGGCGGCTGATTTCTGGCGCGGTCTGCTGGACGCTGGCGTTAAGCCGTGCGGTCTTGGCGCGCGCGACACCCTGCGCCTGGAGGCCGGGATGAACTTGTACGGCCAGGAGATGGACGAAGGCGTTTCCCCGCTGGCGGCGAACATGGGCTGGACTATCGCCTGGGAGCCCGCCGATCGTAACTTCATCGGCCGCGAAGCGCTGGAGATGCAGCGCGAAAAAGGCACCGAGCAGCTGGTTGGCCTGGTGATGACCGAGAAAGGCGTCCTGCGCGGTGGTCTGCCGGTCCGTTTTACCGATAGCGACGGTAATCAAAAAGAAGGCATTATCACCAGCGGCACCTTCTCGCCGACGCTGGGCTACAGCATCGCGCTGGCTCGCGTGCCGGCCGGGATTGGCGACACCGCGGTGGTGCAAATCCGTAACCGTGAAATGCCGGTAAAAGTGACTAAACCTGGTTTTGTACGCAATGGCAAAGCCATTGTGTGATTTCCCTTTTTTGGAGATGAATTGATGAGCAACGTACCAGCAGAACTGAAATACAGCAAAGAACACGAGTGGCTGCGTAAAGAAGCGGACGGTACCTATACCGTTGGGATCACCGAGCACGCGCAGGAGCTGCTTGGCGATATGGTTTTCGTTGACCTGCCGGAAGTGGGTGCCACCGTTGAAGCGGGCGCCGATTGCGCGGTTGCCGAATCCGTGAAGGCGGCCTCCGATATCTACGCGCCGATTAGCGGTGAAATCGTTGCCGTCAACGAAGAGCTGAACGACTCTCCGGAACTGGTCAACAGCGACCCGTATACCGACGGCTGGATCTTCAAGATCAAAGCCAGCGACGAAGCGCAGGTTGCCGCGCTGCTGGATGCCGCCGCGTATGAAGCTTTACTGGAAGACGAATAAATACGCTTCATCCTTCACGCTGCAGGGGCGTTGGCTTCCTGGCTCCCCCCGGTCACTTACTTTTGTAAGCTCCCGGGGAGTCGCTGTGTCGCCGCCTTCCTGCAACGCGAATGATTTTGCGTATTCTGGCCCGGTAAGCATCAGCGCTTGCCGGGCAAACCAGTCAGACAACCACGATTCACCGCACGTTTCAGGAACCATCGCTCATGACTCAGACTTTAAGTCAGCTTGAAAACCGCGACGCCTTTATTGAACGTCACATTGGCCCGGACGCTCAGCAACAGCAAGAGATGCTGAAGACCGTCGGCGCGGATTCGCTTAACGCCCTGATCGGCCAGATTGTGCCGCAGGATATCCAGCTGGCGACCCCACCGCAGGTGGGCGACGCGACTACCGAATTCGCCGCGCTGGCGGAGCTGAAGGCGATTGCCAGTCGCAACAAGCGCTTCAAGTCTTACATCGGCATGGGCTATACCGCCGTGCAGCTGCCGCCGGTCATTCAGCGCAACATGCTGGAAAACCCGGGCTGGTATACCGCCTATACCCCTTACCAGCCGGAAGTATCCCAGGGCCGTCTGGAGTCGCTGCTCAACTTCCAGCAGGTCACTCTGGATCTGACCGGGTTGGATATCGCTTCCGCTTCGCTGCTTGATGAAGCCACCGCCGCCGCCGAAGCGATGGCGATGGCCAAACGCGTCAGTAAACTGAAGAGCGCCAACCGCTTCTTCGTTGCCGCCGATGTCCATCCGCAAACCCTGGACGTGGTGCGCACCCGCGCGGAAACCTTCGGCTTCGAGGTGATCGTTGATGACGCCGACAAAGTGCTCGATCACCAGGATGTCTTCGGCGTGCTGCTGCAGCAGGTGGGCACCACCGGCGAAATCCACGATTACAGCAAACTGATCGCCGAGCTGAAAGCGCGCAAAGTGATTGTCAGCGTCGCCGCCGACTTTATGGCGCTGGTGCTGCTGACGGCGCCGGGTAAGCAGGGCGCGGATATCGTTTTCGGTTCCGCCCAACGCTTCGGCGTGCCAATGGGCTACGGCGGCCCGCACGCAGCCTTCTTCGCGGCGAAAGATGAATTCAAACGCTCCATGCCGGGCCGGATTATCGGCGTATCGAAAGATGCGGCGGGGAATACCGCGCTGCGCATGGCGATGCAGACTCGCGAGCAGCACATCCGCCGTGAGAAAGCGAACTCCAACATTTGTACCTCGCAGGTGCTGCTGGCCAACATCGCCAGCCTGTACGCGGTATTCCACGGCCCGGCGGGTCTGAAACGTATCGCTGGTCGCATTCATCGTCTGACCGACATTCTGGCCGACGGCCTGCAGAAGAAAGGGCTGAAGCTGCGCCATGCCCACTACTTCGACACCCTGTGCGTCGAAGTGGCGGATAAAGCCGCGGTGCTGGCGCGTGCCGAAGCCCTGCAGATTAACCTGCGCAGCGATATTCACGGCGCGGTGGGCATTACGCTCGATGAAGCGACCACCCGCGAAGATGTGCTGAACCTGTTCCGCGCCATCGTCGGCGACGATCACGGTCTGGATATCGATACCCTGGATAAAGACGTGGCGCTGGATAGCCGTTCGATCCCGGCGGCGATGCTGCGCGACGATGCGATCCTCACCCATCCGGTGTTTAACCGCTACCATAGCGAAACCGAGATGATGCGCTACATGCACGCCCTGGAGCGTAAAGATCTGGCGCTGAACCAGGCGATGATCCCGCTGGGCTCCTGCACCATGAAACTGAACGCCGCGGCGGAGATGATCCCGATCACCTGGCCGGAATTCGCCGAGCTGCACCCGTTCTGCCCGGTCGAGCAGGCGGAAGGGTATCAGCAGATGATCGCCCAGCTTTCCGACTGGCTGGTGAAACTGACCGGCTATGACGCCGTCTGCATGCAGCCGAACTCCGGCGCGCAGGGTGAATATGCTGGCCTGCTGGCGATTCGCCATTATCACGAGAGCCGCAACGAAGGCCATCGCGATATCTGCCTGATCCCTAGCTCCGCGCACGGCACCAACCCGGCTTCCGCGCAGATGGCGGGTATGCAGGTAGTGGTCGT
Source organism: Klebsiella pneumoniae (assembly GCF_000742135.1). Taxonomy (GTDB): domain Bacteria; phylum Pseudomonadota; class Gammaproteobacteria; order Enterobacterales; family Enterobacteriaceae; genus Klebsiella; species Klebsiella pneumoniae. Next base: position 3,457,076 of record NZ_KN046818.1, read on the forward strand.
TGCCTGTGATAAAAACGGCAACATCGATCTCGCCGATCTGCGTGAAAAAGCAGAGCAGGCGGGGGCCAATCTCTCCTGCATCATGGTCACCTATCCGTCGACCCATGGCGTGTATGAAGAGACCATTCGCGAAGTGTGCGAGATCGTGCACCAGTTTGGCGGCCAGGTTTATCTCGACGGCGCCAACATGAACGCCCAGGTCGGGATCACCTCTCCGGGCTTTATCGGCGCCGACGTTTCGCACCTCAACCTGCATAAAACGTTCTGCATTCCGCACGGCGGCGGCGGCCCGGGCATGGGCCCAATCGGCGTGAAAGCGCACCTGGCGCCGTTCGTGCCGGGCCACAGCGTGGTACAGATTGAAGGGATGCTGACCCGCCAGGGCGCGGTTTCCGCCGCGCCGTTCGGCAGCGCGTCCATTCTACCGATCAGCTGGATGTATATCCGCATGATGGGCGCGGAAGGGCTGAAGCAGGCGAGCCAGAACGCGATCCTTAACGCCAACTACATCGCTACCCGGCTGAAAGATGCCTACCCGGTGCTCTACACCGGTCGCGATGGTCGCGTAGCGCACGAATGCATTCTCGATATTCGTCCGCTGAAAGAAGAGACCGGCATTAGCGAGCTGGATATCGCCAAGCGCCTGATCGACTTTGGCTTCCATGCCCCGACCATGTCTTTCCCGGTAGCGGGGACGCTGATGGTTGAGCCGACGGAATCGGAAAGCAAGGTCGAGCTGGACCGCTTTATCGACGCGATGCTGGCGATCCGCGCGGAAATCGACCGCGTCAAAGCCGGCGAATGGCCGCTGGAGGATAACCCTCTGGTGAACGCGCCGCACACCCAGGGCGAGTTGGTGGGCGAGTGGAACCATCCGTACAGCCGTGAGCTGGCGGTATTCCCGGCAGGGTTGCACAACAAGTACTGGCCGACGGTGAAACGTCTGGATGATGTCTACGGAGACCGCAACCTGTTCTGCTCCTGCGTGCCGATGAGCGAATACCAGTAAGTTTGCGTTTTAGCTAAACTTTTAAAGGCGCTGCGGCGCCTTTATTTTTTTGGAGGGAAGGTATGGGAATAGCTCTTATTAGCGGCGCGAGCCGCGGCATAGGCCGGGCGACGGCGCTGCTGTTGGCGCAGGAAGGATATACCGTGGCGGTCAATTACCATCACAACATTAACGCCGCCACCGAGGTGGTGAATACCATTGTGGCGTCTGGCGGCAAAGCCACGGCGCTGCGGGCGGACATCAGCGATGAAGCGCAGGTGATGGCGATGTTTGAGGCGATCGACCGCATGGGCGAGCCGCTGACGGCGCTGGTCAACAACGCCGGGATCCTGTTTACCCAGTGTACGGTGGAGAGCCTGAGCGCCGAGCGTATTAACCGCGTGCTGGCCACCAACGTCACCGGTTACTTCCTCTGTTGCCGTGAGGCGGTAAAGCGCATGTCACATCGGCATGGCGGCAAGGGTGGGGCGATAGTTAACGTTTCGTCGGCGGCCTCGCGCCTTGGCGCGCCGGGGGAGTACGTTGACTATGCCGCGTCGAAAGGGGCGGTAGATACCCTGACCACCGGGCTGGCGCTGGAGGTGGCGGCGCAAGGGATCCGGGTCAACGGCGTGCGTCCGGGGCTGATTTATACCGAGATGCACGCCTCCGGCGGTGAACCGGGACGCGTGGATCGAGTGAAAGGTTCGCTACCGATGCAGCGCGGCGGCCAGCCGGAAGAGGTCGCTCAGGCCATTGCCTGGCTGCTGAGCGACAAAGCGTCGTATGTGACGGGTAGCTTCCTTGAACTGGCGGGCGGGAAATAACCCGTAGATGTCTATTGCCCGGCGGCGCTGCGCTTGCCGGGCCTACGGGGTCAAAGCCGAATGGTAGGCCGGGTGGCGGATACGCCTTACCCGGCATAAAAACCGCTAAAGCCCGACGGTCTACCAGGAGGCCAGCCACAGCCGCAGGCGCATTCCCCAACTGCTGGTCCAGCCGGTGGTAACCGACTTTACCTCGCCTTGAGAAATGACCACCAGCGTTGGCGTTACCTGGATATCCCACTGCCGCGCCAGCTGGCCGCTTGGATCATTCACCGTCGGCAGCGCCAGTTTCTTCCTGGTCAGCCACTTCTCCAGCGTGACGTTATCGCCGGAACGCAGGGCTACCGTCAGCACATTGCCGCCGTCGGCGGCAAGCGATGCCACCGACGGCGTGGTATAGCGACAGACTCCGCACCAGGTCGCCCAGACGTACAGCAGCAGCGGCTTTTGCTGGCTTATGGCATGCAGATCCAGCGTCCTGCCGTCGAGTGTCTGCAGCGATGTGGCGCTGACGTTTTGCGGCAGCGCGGGCTGGCGAAAATAATCCACCGCCAGGCTCACCGCCGCGCCAATCAGCAGCCACACCGCCAGCTCGCGCAGCCAGCGCCTGATTTTACTGGCCACGGGCTTTCGCCAGCTGCTCTTTCACCAGCCCCTCCAGGTCTTCAGCAGGGATCGCGCCGGCCACCATCTGATCGCCGATGATCGTTGCCGGGGTGCCCTGAATATTCAGCACCTGCGACAAAATCAGGTTCATCTTCAGCGAATCCATGGTCTTGTCATCGATATTTACACTATCGGTGGCGGTTTTCTTCTGCGCGGCGGCGATACTGGCGTCATCGTGATAGCCTTTTTTCGCCATCAGCCTCTGATGCAGCGCCCAGAATTTTTCGGGCTGCTGACGCCAGGTGGAGAGCGCGGTTTTAGCGGCATTCACCGAACTCTGCCCTTTAAACGGCAGCAGCTTAACGATGAGCTGGATGTCCGGATTATCGTGGACGATTTTTTCCAGCAGCGGATCAAACTGTTTGCAGTAAGGGCAGTTGTAATCGGTAAACGAGACGATTGTGAGTTTTGGCTCTTTCGCGCCGGTGCGCGGGCTATTCGGATCGTTAAACAGCAGCTGGGCTAACTGGTCATTACCGTTCGATTGTGGTTCTTCCGCCGGGGCGGCGAAGCTGAAGGCCGATACGCACAGCAGTAATAAGGCGGTGATAGCTCTCATGTTATTTTCCTTTAGCGGCGGACAGGGTGGCGAGAAGGTGTTCGCGGTCTAACAGCGCAGGCAGAATCTGTCCCTGCGGCAATTCCGGTCCGTAAATCTGGTTAAACGGCACCGCGGCGCTGCCGCGTGCGGTTAAAAACTGGCTAATGTCAGCGGAGGGGCGGCTCCAGTCGCCGCGCAGGGCGACTACGTCTGGCGCTAACAGCGCCTGCTGGACGTCGTCGCGCAGCAGCACGTTGTATTTATTGGCTTTACAGGTCACGCACCAGTCGGCGGTGACATCAATAAATACCCGTTTATGCTCCGCCAGGGCGCTGGCGATAGCCTGCTCGCTGAGCGGCTGCCAGTTAACCCGGTCCCGGCGCGGGCCCTGGCTGTCCTGTTGGGCGACAAAGGCGACGGAGCCCGCTACCACTATGGCCAGGGCGCCCGCGCGCAGCGCCGTCCGCCAGCGGTAGCGCCAGGCGGTGGCCACTAGCAGGGCGATGGCCAGAATCACCAGCAGGGTAAGCACCGGCGTACGGCCGATGTGGATCGTCAGCAGGCTGACCAGCCATAGCGCTGAACCAAGCATCATTAGCCCCAGCACCACCCGCAGATGATTCATCCAGCGGCCCGGGCGTGGCAGTCGTTGCGCCAGACCCGGCCAGGCAACGATCAGCAGCCACGGCAGGCTCATGCCGATCCCCATGGCGAAGAAAATGCCCCACAGCAGCGGCAGGGGCGCCACCAGCGCCACCGACACGGCGGTACCGAGGAACGGCGCGGTACAGGGCGTCGCCAGCAGGGTGGCGAAGGCGCCCTGCCAGAAATGGCCCATTAAGCCGTTGCCGCCCCTGGTGGCGAGGAAAGTGCTGGCGCTGGAGGATAGGCGGATTTCGAACAGCCCCAATAAACTGGCGCCGAACAGCACCATCACCAGCGCCATCGCGCCGATAAACCACGGGTTCTGGAACTGGATGCCCCAGCCGAGCGCCTGATTCCCCAGGCGTAGCGCGGTCATCATCAGCGCCAGCGCCAGGAACGAGACGACGATCCCGCACACCGAGGCGAGGAACTGCCGCCGCACCGCGCCGCGTTCGCGACCTTCGGTTTGCACCAGCGAGCCGAGCTTCATGGCCAGCACCGGCAGCACGCACGGCATGACGTTGAGGATTAGCCCGCCGGCCAGCGCCATCAGCAGCACCCAGCCTAACGCCAGCCCCGGCGCGGCGCTGCCGGCGGCGACGGCGATTTGGCTTTCCTGCGCCTGACCGCTATCGGCCAGCACCAGCGACAGCGTTTTGCCGCTCAGGTCCGGCGCCGCTTCGCCCCAGCTGTCGGTGACTGGTACGGTGGCGGTCAACGTATCGCCGCGGCTGGTAAAGCTCGGCTTACCGAAATCGACATCCTCCATGCTGTCGATAAACAGCGCTGGCTGCTGCCAGCCGGCATCGCGGCGGGCGGTCACCGTCAGTTTGCCGCTGACGTAGCTGGCGGTCAGTTGCGAAGTCAGGCCATCGCGCAGCGGCAGTGTGCCCATCGCGCGGGTAAAATCATAATTAAATCGCTCCCCCGCCGGAGTCGTCATATCCAGCGAAAAGGGATAGTCAGTGAGAATACAGACATTGCTGCAGGTAGAGAGCGTCAGGACGCCGCTAAGCGTCGGCGGTATCTTCCCGCGCAGCGTCATCGGAAAGCTGACGTCGCCGTGATAGCCCTGAGTGGAAATGCCCGCGACGTCGAAGCGCTGCGGCGTCGGCCAGCGCCAGCTCACCTCCAGCGGCGTGTGCCAGGCGATAGCCGGCGCGATGCCGCCTTCCCCTGGCGAGCGCCAGTAGGTTTTCCAGCCCTTTTCCAGCGCTACGTCTAAAAGCAGGCGAGTGTCGCCATTGCTCTCGGTTTGCGCCCGCAGGCGGACGCTGGCGTGTTGATTGTCGGCGGCGCGCAGCCAGCCGCTGTCGGCGGCCTGGCTGACGGGCAGCCATAGCCAAAGCAGGCAGACCAGTAGTCGCCTGAATACCATATACATAAGTTTGCTCCGTAAGTGATGAATTAACCTGAACTGTCAGGAGAATCAATCACTCACGGAAGATGCATAATCGCAGATGCACCCGCAATCGGGGTGAGGAGATAACGCGGGGAGGCCACTGGCGTTCGATACGCGGCGGGATCGCCGCCAGCACCGCCAGCAGCAGGGTGATAGCCAACAGCGCCCCTTCAAACAGCATCGGCGGAACGGCCATCAGCGACTTGGCGCTGAGCTCGCACGGCGTGACCGGCGCCTCGGCCTGATCCTGGTTTTGCTGTAGCGACGGGCTGTCGGCGGTGAGGTTCATGACCAGCGCGTGCATCCCGGCCATCCGTTGAGCGGTGCAGGTTAGCACCACCAGACAGGCCAGGAGGACAAAAAGAATGGCTTTGCGTTGTCGCTTAATCATGATTGCCTCAAATATTCACGAGGCTTATCTTAACGGGCGAACGGGTTTTGGCAATGGTAAAGCTGTAAAGAAGTGTCTGGCGGATAAGCAATTAGCCCTCCCCCGGCCGGGAGAGGGCGGTTAGTTACAGGTTCTCACCGTTGCTGGCGATGACCTCTTTGTACCAGTTAAAGCTCTTCTTGCGCGAGCGGGACATGTCGCCGGTGCCATCGTCGTGTTTGTTGACGTAGATGAAGCCGTAGCGTTTGCTGTACTGCCCGGTGGTGAAGGAGACGCAGTCGATGCAGCCCCATGGGGTATAGCCCATCAGATCGACGCCGTCATAAGTGACCGCTTTGATCATCTCTTCGATGTGGGCGCGCAGGTAGTCGATGCGGTAGTCATCGTTGATGCTGCCGTCGGCTTCTACTTTGTCGTAGGCGCCAAAGCCGTTTTCCACGATAAACAGCGGCTTCTGATAACGCTCATACAGTTCACACAGAGAATAGCGCAGGCCAACCGGGTCAATCTGCCAGCCCCAGTCGGAAGCTTTGACGTGCGGGTTCGGCACGCTGCCTTCGAAACCGGAAATGGCGTCGCCAGTGCCGCCCTCGGCTTTCACCGCGTTGGTCATGTAGTAGCTGAAGCCGAGATAGGCGCAGGTACCTTCGCGCAGGATCTGCGCGTCGCCGTCTTCCATCCTGATGTTGAAGCCGCGGCGTTCCCATTCATTCAACACATAGCTCGGGTAGTAACCGCGCAGCTGGACGTCGGTAAAGACGTAGCGCTCGCGCATCGACTCCTGGGCGAACATGACATCTTCCGGTTTGCAGGAGTAAGGGTAGAGGGCGACCATCGCCAGCATGCAGCCGACCTGCATGTCCGGGTTGATGCGCCGCGCCACTTTCACCGCCAGCGCGCTGGCCACGAACTGGTGGTGCAGCACCTGGTACATGGTCTCTTCCGGATTGTCATGCTCGGTATAGACCACCCCGGAGCAGCAGTAGCCGAACAGCGGCGCGCGCCAGTTGCGCTGGTTGTTGATCTCGTTAAAGGTCATCCAGTATTTCACTTTGTGCTTATAGCGCTCGAAGACCACTTCGGCGAAGCGTACAAAGAAATCGACCACTTTGCGGTTGGTCCAGCCGCCATACTGCTGCACCAGGTGCAGAGGCATCTCGAAGTGGGAGAGGGTGATCACCGGCTCGATGTTGTATTTCAGCAGCTCGTCGAACATGTCGTCGTAGAACTTCAGTCCCTCTTCATTCGGCTGGGTTTCGTCACCCTGCGGGAAGATGCGGGTCCAGGCGATAGAGGTGCGGAAGCATTTGAAGCCCATCTCGGCGAACAGTTTGATGTCTTCTTTGTAGCGACCGTAGAAGTCGACGGCTTCGTGGTTCGGGTAGTATTTTCCCGCTTCGACCTGGTGGGTGATTTCGCGCGGCACGCCGTGCGCCCCGCCGGTCAACACATCGCAGATGCTGGGGCCTTTGCCGTCCTGATCCCAGCCGCCTTCAACCTGATGCGCGGCGACCGCGCCGCCCCATAAAAAATCTTTCGGAAGGGTTAATTTTTTCATCCTGGCTAATCTCTCTAATAACTATTGTTCTCGAGTCTAGCAAAGTGAAAGTGAATGTCACGATATAACAAATTCCGCCAAAGGTAATATGTTACATCAAAAAAACAGGCTGTTATTTTTAGCTGATTTTGCGCGCTAATTTACGTCCGAGGGATTCGAGAATATAGATCACTGGAATTTGCGTTGTAATATCGTAGACGCCGCCAATGCGCGTCTGCGGCACGTGCCAGGAGAGATTGAAATCAGCCAGTTTGGCCAGCCGCGAATGCTCATGGCTGGTAATCGACATCACCTTGCAATGATGTAGGCTGAACTGGCTGGCGAAACGCAGGATCTCTTCCGTCTCGCCAGAGACGGAAAGCACGATCGCCAGCGCGTTGCGGGCCATATCGTTGGTTACCGGAAAATAGGGATCGTCAATATGGTTGCTGAATTTACCGACGTTGGAGAAGAAGCGTGCGCCATATTTCGCCAGCGCGCCGGAGGTGCCGGCGCCGACAAAAATAATACGTTCGGAGGCGAGAATAATATCGACGGCCTGCTCGAGTAATTCATCGAACTCGTCATTATTGACGCTTTTAAAAAAGCTCATTATTTCGCTGGCGCCGATATTTGCCTGTTGAGGCTCATTCTGCTCGAGATATAATTTAAAGCGCACGCGAAATTCAGAGTAGCCCTCGCACTGCAGTTTGCGGCAGAAGCGTAACACGGTGGTCGTGGAGACCCCGGCGGCCTCGGCCAGTTCGCGGATGGTCATGTACATCACTTTGTCACGATTTTTAATGACGTAGTGGTAGACCATCATCTCAAGATTATTGAGACTGGCGACAGCGGCGTGGGAGAACATACTCACAGGGCGAACTCACAATTCATAATGACCAGGACGGAATTATATCATGCAGGCCAATGACATTACCTTTTTTCAGCGTTTTCAGGACGACATCCTCGCCGGGCGCAAAACCATCACCATTCGCGATGCAGCGGAGTCGCACTTTAAGCCCGGCGATGTGCTGCGCGTTGGGCGCTATGAAGATGACGGCTATTTTTGCACCATCGCCGTGACCGCGACCTCGACGGTGACGCTCGATACGCTGACCGAACAGCATGCGCAACAGGAGAATATGACTCTCGGGCAGCTGCGGCAGGTCATCAGCGACATCTATCCTGGCGAGAGCCAGTTTTATGTCATTGAATTCAAAACGCTTTAAGATAATCAGGAACGGCTGTGAGTTGAAATAAAAATGTAACTTTTTGATTTTAATGTATTTACAAATATACATCGTTTTATTTTAGCTAACAGGTGTTCACTGGAATCATTCTCAGTTACCCTAAGTGGGCAATGAAAGCGTTCTTGTTTTCACGGAGTCCAGTATGGTTCGCAAACCATTAATCACTCAGGGATATTCTCTGGCAGAGGAAGTTGCCAACAGCATCAGCCACGGGATCGGGCTGGTGTTCGGTATCGTCGGCCTTGTGTTGCTGCTGGTGCAGGCGGCGGATACAAACGCCAGCGCGACGGCGATCGCCAGCTACAGCCTGTACGGCGGCAGCATGATTATGCTGTTCCTCGCTTCCACGCTCTATCACGCGATCCCGCATCAGCGGGCGAAACAGTGGCTGAAGAAATTCGACCACTGCGCCATCTATTTGCTGATTGCCGGGACCTACACGCCGTTTTTGCTGGTGGGGTTGAATTCACCGCTGGCGAAGGGGCTGATGATCGTCATCTGGAGCCTGGCGCTGCTGGGGATCCTGTTTAAGCTGACCATCGCGCACCGCTTTAAAATTTTGTCGCTGGTGACCTATCTGACCATGGGGTGGCTGTCGCTTATCGTGGTCTATCAGCTGGCAGTGAAGCTGGCGGTGGGCGGGGTAACGCTGCTGGCGGTTGGCGGGGTGGTGTACTCGCTGGGGGTCATCTTCTACGTCTGCAAACGTATTCCTTATAACCACGCTATCTGGCACGGCTTCGTGCTCGGCGGCAGCGTGTGTCACTTCCTGGCGATTTATCTTTACATCGGCCAGTCCTGATAAACATCCCACGGTGGCGCTGCGCTTACCGTGGCTACAAAATACTGCGGCCGGGTAGCCCGGCTAAGGCGCAAGCGCCGCAAGCCGGGAACTTTTCCTTAATTTTCTTCCAGCGAATACGGCAATGGTTTGATGCTCAGGCTGCCGGCATCGTCGCGTACACGGAACACGCTGTCCGGTTCCATGTCGTTATTCATCACTACCTGGACCATCAGGCTTCCGTCATCCAGCTGTACGGCTGCCAGCACCGTACCGGTGCGGCGCCAGTTGTCGCCCATCTTCAGCTCCAGGTCTTCCCCGGCTTCCGGCACCCGGCTGGCGGTCCCTGACAGCGTCCACAGCGCGCGCTTATTGGCGCCGCGGAATTTCGCCCTCGCGACCATTTCCTGGCCGGTGTAGCAGCCTTTTTTGAAGCTGATGCCGCCCAGCGCCTGCAGGTTGGTGGCCTGCGGAATGAACTGCCCGCTGTTGGCGCTGTCGATAACCGGCAGACCGGCTTCAATATTCAGCGCCAGCCACTGTTGGCTGTTGTTAAACTGCGCTTCGCCGCGCAACGCGTCGGTGACGCGGTTGGCGGTGTCGACATCGGTCACAAGCAGGAAGCGCTCGCCCGGGTGTTCAAACCACAGCAGGCTGGTAGCGCCTTCGCTGACCACCGGGGTGGCAGCGTCGGGCAAGGCGGCGAACAGCGGCGCCAGCGCGGCGCGCGCCTGGAAGCCGGCTACTCCCAGCAGAACCAGATCGTCGTTGGCGGCAATGGTGACTTTGGAGAAGACGGCATATTTTTTCAGCTCGGTCAGCTGCGCGTCGCGCAGGCTGCGGCGCTCAATCCACGCGAAGCCGCCCTCGCGACGGAATACGCGCAGGTTGCTCCACATCTTGCCTTTGGCATCACAGTGGGCGGCAAGCAGATGCTGGGCATCGGTGAGATGACTCACATCGGCGGTAATCTGCCCCTGCAGATATTTTTCGCTGTCCGGCCCGCTAATTGTCGCCAGCGCCCAGTCATCCAGGGTCATCAGCGTTAACGGCAGACGAGCGGAAGAGGAAGGCTGACGCGGAGGAAAAGGTGTAAAAGCCATAGTCATATCCTGAATCGCTTAACGCAGTGTGTGTGACCAATGGTAAAAGAGCTATAGTGCATTGCAAGTGCTTTCAACAGGCCATTTGTGCGCTGGCGTGAGACTGCCGCCTGACGCAGGGAATCAATAAACCCATCATTATTTTAAGGTTTTTATGGAAGGATGCTCGCATTCAGCGATATTCCTGTAAAGTTACGGCAGAAAACGGGTTAAACTAACCTATATTTTGCTGCTGGAAGGTCAACATGGACATTAACAATAAAGCACGTATCCACTGGGCATGCCGCCGCGGGATGCGCGAACTCGACATCTCCATCATGCCGTTCTTTGAGTATGAGTACGATACCCTCAGCGACGCTGACAAACAGCTGTTCATTCGCCTGCTGGAAAATGACGATCCGGATCTGTTCAACTGGCTGATGAACCACGGCAAACCGGCCGATGCGGAGCTGCAGCGGATGGTAACCTTAATTCAGACACGGAATCGGGAACGTGGTCCTGTGGCAATCTGATCTCCGTATCTCCTGGCGCGCGCAGTGGTTTTCCCTGCTGCTTCACGGCGTGGTGGCGGCCCTGGTGCTGTTGGTTCCCTGGCCGCTGAGCTATACCCCGATCTGGCTGCTGCTGCTGTCGCTGGTGGTCTTCGACTGCGTGCGCAGCCAGCGGCGGATCCATGCCCGTCGCGGGGAGATAAAACTGCTCACCGATTCCCGTCTTCGCTGGCAAAACGCCGAATGGGAGATCCTCGGGACGCCGTGGGTTATCAATAGCGGTATGCTGCTGCGTTTGCGCCATGTCGATACCCGGCGCGGACAGCATCTTTGGCTGGCGGCGGACAGCATGGACGCCGGAGAGTGGCGCGATCTGCGCCGGCTGGTGCTGCAAAAACCGGCGCAGGAGTAAGCCGCGTCAGGAAAAGTGTTCGGCCATTTCGCCGAGGATCTGCTCGCACCAGCTCTGGATGCGCTCGTCGCTCAGGTCGTACTGGTTGGTTTCATCCAGCGCCAGGCCAACGAACAGTTGGCCATCGGCGATCACCGGTTTCGGGCTGGTGAACTCATAGCCTTCGGTTGGCCAGTAGCCGACAAACTTCACGCCCCTGGTCGCCAGCTTGTCATGCAGCATGCCGAGCGCGTCAAGGAACCATTCGCCGTAGCCCAGCTGATCGCCCATGCCGTACAGCGCGACGATCTTTCCCTCGAGGTTCAGGGTGTCCAGCTGATCCCAGACCGCTTCCCAGTCTTCCTGAATTTCGCCGAAATCCCAGGTCGGGATGCCAAGGATCAGTACGTCGTACTGGCTCATCAGCGCGGGGGAGTCATCTTTCAGATTGTGCAGCGTCACCAGTTCGGGGCCGATGATATCGCGGATTTTCTCCGCGGCCATTTCGGTGTAGCAGGTACTGGAGCCGTAAAACAGACCTATATTCATCGCGTAAACATCTCGATTCTTGCCGTGAATGGCGGGCAGTGTACCAGAAAGGCGTCCTCTTAAGGCATAATGAGAGCGTTTAACGAACAAAGAGGCCGATGTGAAACAGGATCTGGCACTAATCGAACAGTTTCTCGATGCCCTTTGGCTGGAGCGCAACCTGGCGGAGAATACGCTCAGCGCCTACCGTCGCGATTTGACGATGTTAGTTGAGTGGCTGCACCATCGCGGCCTGTCGCTGGCAAGCGTTGGCAGCGACGATCTGCAGGCGCTGCTGGCTGAGCGGCAGTCCGGCGGCTACAAAGCCACCAGCACCGCGCGCCTGCTGAGCGCCGTGCGCCGTTTTTTCCAGCATCTGTACCGGGAAAAAATTCGCCCGGACGATCCCAGCGCGCTGCTGGCCTCGCCGAAGCTACCGCAGCGGCTGCCAAAAGATCTCAGTGAGGCGCAGGTTGAGCGCCTGCTGCAGGCGCCGCTGGTGGAGCAGCCGCTGGAATTGCGCGATAAAGCGATGCTGGAGGTGCTGTATGCCACCGGCCTGCGCGTCTCGGAGCTGGTGGGGCTGACGATGAGCGACATCAGCCTGCGGCAGGGCGTGCTGCGGGTGGTGGGAAAAGGCAACAAAGAGCGGCTGGTGCCGCTGGGGGAAGAGGCGGTACTGTGGGTGGAAAATTACCTCGAGTATGGTCGCCCCTGGCTGCTGAACGGCGTGGCGTCGGATGTCTTATTTCCCAGCCAGCGCGCCCAGCAGATGACGCGCCAGACCTTCTGGCACCGGATTAAACACTATGCCGTACTGGCGGGGATCGACAGCGAAAAGCTTTCCCCGCACGTGTTACGCCATGCGTTCGCCACGCATTTGCTCAATCATGGCGCCGATCTGCGCGTGGTGCAGATGCTGTTAGGACACAGCGATCTCTCCACCACGCAGATATACACCCACGTGGCGACCGAGCGTCTGCGACAACTTCATCAACAGCACCACCCGCGGGCGTGAGTGCTGAACAAAAGGACTGAGTATGAAAAAAGGTTTATTGATGTTCACCCTGCTGGCGGCCTCCCTTTCAGGAACGGCGCACGCCGATAGCGCGGCAATTAAACAGTCGCTGGCGAAGCTGGGTGTGCAGAGCACCGATATTCAACCATCGCCGGTTTCCGGGATGAGCACGGTGCTGACCGACAGCGGCGTGCTGTACGTGACCGACGACGGCAAACATATCATCCAGGGGCCGATGTACGACGTGAGCGGCGCGCAGCCGGTCAACGTCACCAACCAGCTGCTGCTGGGTAAGCTGAACGCGCTGAGCAATGAGATGATTGTCTACAAAGCGCCGAAGGAGCAGCACGTCATCACCGTCTTCACCGATATTACCTGCGGCTACTGTCATAAACTGCACGAGCAGATGAGCGACTACAACGCGCTGGGGATCACCGTGCGTTATCTGGCCTTCCCGCGCCAGGGGCTGCAAAGCCAGGCCGAGCAGGATATGAAAGCGATCTGGTGTGCGAAAGATCGCAACAAAGCGCTGGATGACGCCATGAATGGTAAAGGCGTGCAGCCGGCGAGCTGCAGCGTAGATATCGCCAAACATTACACCCTCGGCGTGCAGATGGGCGTCAACGGTACGCCGGCGATGGTCCTCAGTAACGGCATGGTGCTGCCGGGCTATCAGGGGCCGAAAGAGCTGAAGGCGTTCCTCGATGAGCACAAAAAACAGACAAGCGGTAACTGATTCGCGTGAAACAACAGATACAACTACGCCGCCGCGAGGCGGTTGACGGCGTCGAACTCCCCGCCGACCTGCCGCCGCTGCTGCAGCGGCTATATGCCAGCCGCGGGGTGCGCAGCGCGCAGGAGCTGGAGCGCAGCGTCAAAGGCATGCTCCCCTGGACGCAGCTCACCGGCGTTGAAAAAGCGGTCGAGATGCTGCATGACGCGTTCCAGAAAGGGTTGCACATCGTGGTGGTCGGTGATTTTGACGCCGACGGCGCCACCAGCACCGCGCTCAGCGTGTTGGCCCTGCGCGCGCTGGGTTACGGCAACGTCTCCTATCTGGTGCCGAACCGCTTTGAAGACGGCTACGGTTTAAGCCCGGAAGTGGTCGATCAGGCCCATGCTCGCGGCGCGCAGATGATCATGACCGTCGACAACGGGATCTCGTCCCATGCCGGCGTCGATCATGCCCATGCGCTGGGGATCCCGGTGCTGGTGACCGATCACCATCTGCCGGGCGAGACGCTGCCGGCGGCGGAAGCTATCGTTAATCCCAACCTGCGCGATTGCGACTTCCCGTCAAAATCACTGGCCGGGGTGGGGGTGGCGTTTTATCTGATGCTGGCGCTGCGCACTTTTCTGCGTGATAAAGGCTGGTTCGACGCTCGCGGCATCCCCGCACCGAACCTTGCCGAGCTGCTGGATCTGGTGGCGCTTGGCACCGTCGCGGACGTCGTGCCGCTGGATGCTAACAACCGTATCCTCACCTGGCAGGGGTTAAGCCGCATTCGCGCCGGCAAATGTCGGCCCGGTATTAAGGCGCTGCTGGAAATTGCCAACCGCGATCCGCAAAAGCTGGCGGCCAGCGACCTCGGTTTCGCCCTCGGGCCGCGCCTGAACGCGGCGGGACGGCTGGACGACATGTCGGTCGGTGTCGCGCTGCTGCTGTGCGATAACATCGGCGAAGCGCGGGTGCTGGCCAACGAGCTCGATGCGCTTAATCAGACGCGCAAAGAGATTGAGCAGGGGATGCAGGCGGAAGCGCTAACGCTCTGTCAGCAGCTGGAGCGCAGCGCGGATACCCTGCCCGGCGGGCTGGCGATGTACCATCCGCAATGGCATCAGGGGGTAGTCGGCATTCTCGCCTCGCGGATTAAGGAGCGCTTCCATCGCCCGGTTATCGCTTTTGCGCCTACCGGCGACGGCACGCTGAAAGGCTCCGGTCGTTCCATTCAGGGGTTGCATATGCGCGATGCGCTGGAGCGCCTTGATACGCTTTATCCCGGGCTAATCCTGAAGTTCGGCGGCCACGCGATGGCGGCGGGCTTATCGCTGGAGGAGGCGCGTTTTGAAGAGTTTCAACAGCGCTTCGGCGAGCTGGTGACCGAATGGCTGGATCCTGCGCTGTTGCAGGGCGAGGTGGTTTCCGATGGCCCGCTGGCGGCGGCGGAGATGAGCATGGAAGTGGCGCAGATGCTGCGCGACGCCGGGCCGTGGGGGCAGATGTTCCCGGAACCGCTGTTTGACGGTCGTTTTCGCCTGCTGCAGCAGCGGCTGGTGGGCGAGCGTCACCTGAAGGTGATGGTCGAACCGGTTGACGGCGGGCCGCTGCTGGACGGTATCGCCTTCAACGTTGATACTTCCATCTGGCCGGATAACGGCGTGCGTGAAGTCCAGTTAGCCTACAAGCTCGACATCAACGAGTTCCGCGGCAACCGTAGCCTGCAGCTGATCATCGATCACCTCTGGCCAAATTGACAACAGTGTAGGAATAAGGGCGCGAATCCGGTAGAATTCCGCTCTTATCACCGCATTTTGACAAATCCATTAAAAGAAACCGACCATGTTTGAAATAAATCCGGTAAAAAACCGCATTCAGGACCTCACGGAGCGCTCCGACGTTCTTAGGGGGTATCTTTGACTACGATGCCAAGAAAGAGCGTCTCGAAGAAGTAAACGCCGAGCTGGAACAGCCGGACGTGTGGAACGAACCCGAACGCGCCCAGGCGCTGGGTAAAGAGCGTTCTTCCCTGGAAGCCATCGTAGATACCCTGGATCAGATGTCCCAGGGGCTGGAAGACGTTGCCGGCCTGCTGGATCTGGCCGTGGAAGCGGACGACGAAGAGACCTTTAACGAAGCCGTCGCCGAGCTGGATACCCTGGAAGAGAAGCTGGCGCAGCTTGAGTTCCGCCGCATGTTCTCCGGCGAATACGACAGCGCCGATTGCTACCTTGACATTCAGGCCGGTTCCGGCGGCACCGAAGCCCAGGACTGGGCCAGCATGCTGATGCGCATGTACCTGCGCTGGGCGGAAGCGCGCGGCTTTAAGACCGAAATCATCGAAGAATCCGAAGGTGAAGTCGCGGGGATTAAATCCGTGACCATTAAGATCATTGGCGATTACGCCTACGGCTGGCTGCGTACGGAAACCGGCGTTCATCGTCTGGTGCGTAAGAGCCCGTTCGATTCCGGCGGCCGCCGTCATACCTCCTTCAGCTCCGCGTTCGTTTACCCGGAAGTGGAAGACGATATCGATATCGAAATTAACCCGGCCGACCTGCGCATTGACGTATACCGCGCCTCCGGCGCCGGTGGTCAGCACGTTAACCGTACGGAATCCGCGGTGCGTATTACCCATATCCCGACCGGGTTGGTGACGCAGTGCCAGAACGACCGTTCGCAGCACAAGAACAAAGACCAGGCCATGAAGCAGATGAAAGCAAAGCTTTATGAACTGGAGATGCAGAAGAAAAATGCCGAGAAGCAGGCGATGGAAGACAACAAGTCCGATATCGGCTGGGGCAGCCAGATCCGCTCTTACGTGCTGGATGACTCGCGTATTAAAGATCTGCGTACCGGGGTGGAAACCCGCAACACTCAGGCGGTGCTCGATGGCAGCCTGGACCAATTTATCGAAGCAAGTTTGAAAGCAGGGTTATGAGGAACCAACATGTCTGAACAACAAGCACAGGGCGCTGACGCGGCAATTGACCTTAATAATGAACTGAAAACCCGTCGCGAGAAGCTGGCTGCGCTGCGTGAGCAGGGCGTCGCATTCCCGAACGATTTCCGTCGTGACCATACCTCTGACCAACTGCACGCTGACTTCGATGGCAAAGAAAACGAAGAGCTGGAAGCGCTGAACGTTGAAGTGGCCGTTGCTGGCCGCATGATGACCCGTCGTATCATGGGTAAAGCGTCCTTCGTGACCCTGCAGGACGTAGGCGGCCGCATCCAGCTGTACGTGGCGCGTGATGACCTGGCGGAAGGCGTTTATAACGACCAGTTCAAAAAGTGGGACCTCGGCGACATCATCGCCGCCCGCGGTAAGTTGTTCAAGACCAAAACCGGTGAGCTCTCTATCCACTGCACCGAGCTGCGTCTGTTGACTAAAGCTCTGCGCCCGCTGCCGGACAAATTCCACGGCCTGCAGGATCAGGAAGCGCGTTACCGTCAGCGTTACCTGGACCTGATCTCCAACGATGAATCTCGTAAGACCTTCAAAGTGCGTTCGCAGATCCTGGCGGGCATCCGTCAGTTCATGGTTGGCCGCGGCTTTATGGAAGTAGAAACCCCGATGATGCAGGTGATCCCGGGCGGCGCTTCCGCGCGTCCGTTCATCACCCATCATAACGCGCTGGATCTGGACATGTACCTGCGTATCGCGCCGGAACTGTACCTCAAGCGTCTGGTGGTTGGCGGCTTCGAACGCGTCTTCGAGATCAACCGTAACTTCCGTAACGAAGGGATCTCCGTTCGTCATAACCCAGAGTTCACCATGATGGAACTCTACATGGCTTATGCGGATTACAAAGATCTGATCGAGCTGACCGAATCTCTGTTCCGCACCCTGGCGCAGGACATCCTCGGCAATACCGAAGTGCCTTACGGCGATCAGGTGTTCGACTTCGGCAAGCCGTTTGAAAAACTGACCATGCGCGAAGCGATCAAGAAATACCGTCCGGAAACCGAGATGGCGGATCTGGATAACTTTGATTCCGCGAAAGCGATCGCTGAGTCTATCGGCATCAAAGTGGAGAAGAGCTGGGGTCTGGGCCGTATCGTGACCGAGATCTTCGAAGAAGTGGCGGAAGCGCACCTGATCCAGCCGACCTTCATCACCGAATACCCGGCGGAAGTTTCTCCGCTGGCGCGCCGTAACGACGTCAACCCGGAAATCACCGACCGCTTTGAATTCTTCATTGGCGGCCGTGAGATCGGTAACGGCTTTAGCGAGCTGAACGACGCCGAAGACCAGGCGCAGCGCTTCCAGGATCAGGTTGATGCGAAAGCCGCAGGCGACGACGAAGCAATGTTCTATGACGAAGACTATGTCACCGCGCTGGAACACGGCCTGCCACCGACCGCTGGTCTGGGTATCGGTATCGATCGCATGGTCATGCTGTTCACCAACAGCCACACCATCCGCGACGTTATTCTGTTCCCGGCGATGCGTCCGCAGAAATAATCGCCCTTCGCGAAAAGCAAAAAACCCGGCTTGCCGGGTTTTTTTATGTCTGATGTGAGGTCCTAAGGCTGGCGTAGCCTGGCTCAGCGCAGCGCAAGCCGGGGATCCCGGATGGCGGCGTAAACGCCTTATCCGGGCTACGCAATGGCGCAGAACCGTAGGCCTGTGCAAGCGTAGCGCCGCCAGGCATTAATGACAGGCACAGGGCTGCGCCTGGCCTGGAGAATAGTCAGCTTACCCGCGCAGACGCGCAACAAAGTCGGTCAGCGCCTGGCGGGCGTCCCGATTTTCCGCTTCCAGCACCATCCACGGGCTGAACGCCCACGGCGTGGCGGCCAGCGCGCTTAACATGGTTGCCAGGTCAACCCACTGATAGTCCATGACTTCATCGTCGTTAGGCTGCACTTCGCTTACCACGCGCGCGGCATATACCGGGCACACTTCGTTCTCAACGATACCGTTTGGGGCGACCGCCCGGTAGCGGAAGGCCGGGTGAACCGGCGCGATATCAGAGATCTCCACACCGAGTTCGAAGCGACAGCGGCGCGTGACGGCCTGCTCGAAGGTCTCGCCCTGCTGGGGGTGTCCGCAGACCGAGTTGGTCCATACCCCGGGCCAGGCTTTTTTGCCCAACGAACGGCGAGTGACCAGCAACTGACCCTGCTGGTTAAACAGCCAGCAGGAAAACGCGAGATGTAAAGGGGTATCAAACGTATGGGCGGCATACTTCTCCAGCATACCGGCAGGCTGATCCTGCTCATCCAGCAAAATGACGTGTTCCCCGGCCATGACGACTCCTGAAAATAAAAAATGACCCGGCACAAACCCGCCGGGTCATGTACTCAG
Source organism: Klebsiella pneumoniae (assembly GCF_000742135.1). Lineage (GTDB taxonomy): Bacteria > Pseudomonadota > Gammaproteobacteria > Enterobacterales > Enterobacteriaceae > Klebsiella > Klebsiella pneumoniae. The sequence continues at coordinate 3,475,667 of NZ_KN046818.1, forward strand.
GCCACTAGGGTAGCCCATAAATGGGAGAAAGGCATTACCAAAACAAGCCCTGGCAGCATGTTGGCGACCGGGAAAAGCTTAATGTTGCAGATGCGTAATCCAGTGGCCACCATCAGCAATCCACCGGCGCAGGAGAAATCCGCCATCATTGACGGCGTGATCATCGGCAGAATAAACACCGCTAGCATCGCCAGCGCCACCTGAATCACGATCTGCGGGATAGCGATGGTCATCACCGCGTAGCCCAGCAGCGTCGCGAAGATCCCGGCGGTAAAAAGATCGAGGATGGTTTTAATGTACAGGATTGATGGATCGCCGCTCATACCTTCGGTCATGGCACCAAAAATACCGGTACCGCTGGCGCAAAACAGGACCAAAATAGCCACGAATTTTTCGGTGAACTCTTCATGACCTAATCCCTGAACGGGTGGAAGAACTTTATTAATCAACCCGCGCGTTGATCCCGCCGCGCTGCCGATGCGTTTTTCCAGATGCAGCAGTTCGCCGAGGAAGGCGCCGAGTACCATCGCCAGCACTACCGCCGGCATATATTTCACCTTCAGTACCAGGGTGATACCCAGGCCGACGGAGCAGAGACCAAAGGTCATCGGCAGGGCTGTTTTGACGCGTTCCGGAAGTTTTCCTCCGGCCATTGCGCCGATCAATCCGCCGATAATCACGGCGGAACCATTTACATACGGACCAATTAACATTGCGAGTTCCTGTTACGTGTAAAGCAGCTCGCCCTCACCCCAGCGTGGGATGTTATTGACCTCCAGGTCAAACAGGTCAAGCGCGCGGTTTACGCTATGGGTAATAATGTCATCTGCGCTTTGCGGACGCTGATAGAGTGCAGGCACCGGCGGAAAGATGATGCCGCCCATCTCGGTAACTGCCGCCATATTACGTATATGGCCGAGATTAAGCGGCGTCTCGCGCGCCAGCAGTACCAGCCGACGGCGTTCCTTTAGCACTACGTCCGCCGCGCGGGTAAGCAGATTATCGGTGAGACAGTGGGCGATAGCGCCCAATGATCGCATCGAGCAGGGGGCAACCAACATCCCCAGCGTTTTAAACGAGCCGCTGGAGATGGACGCGCCCAGATGGTTGATGGGATGTACCACGTCAGCCAGCGCCATCACTTCATCTAAGCGGTAATCCGTTTCCAGCTCGCAGGTTTTTTCCGCACCTTTGGAGACCACCAGATGAACCTCTATCGCCAGTGGCCGCAAAAGTTCCAGCGCTTTCACGCCGTACTGGAACCCGGAAGCGCCGCTAATCCCAATGATGATGCGTGGTGTCATGGTATTCGCCCTTATTCGAAGTCCGGCAGGAAACGTTTTACATCAACCGCTTTGAACTTAGAGCGCTCAAAGTTGTGTTTCAGATGGAACGGTACGGTGCAGTCGAAAATGGTTTTGCACGACATTCCCTGCTGCAGCACGCTCGGGCTGTACTCTGGCACCTGCGACGGGTCGAGCGGATGACAGCGCACACCCGGGATCATTACGGTATCGACATCACCCTGGTAGCGGGTTTGCATCGCCCACAGCACATCGTCGCTATCGAAAATATCAACATCCTCATCCACCAAAATGACGTGCTTCAGCTCCGGGAAAGCGGAGAACGCCAGGAGCGCCGCCTGGCGCTGGCGGCCTTCATCGGCAGGGGAAGATTTCTTAAATTGCAGTACCGCCAGTAGTTTGCCGCCGCCTGCCGAGTGGGCGAAGACGTTGAGTAATTTGCCCGGCATGGCGCGCTCCACCATATCGAGAATACTCGCTTCGGTCGGGATCCCGGCCATGTTGACATGTTCTTCGCCTGGTCCGACGGTGGTGCGCCAGATAGGCTGAGTACGATGGGTGACGGCTTTGACTTTAATAACCGGAATCGCCTCTTTCGCTTCACCGGTATAGCCCGGGAACTCCGGCATTGCGCGGCCGGTATGGGTGTTCTGATCTTCGCGTACGCGCACGTTCGGCACCAGTTCGCCTTCGATAACGATTTCGGCGTGGGCAATGGCTTTTTCATTAATAGTCTTACATTGCACCATCTCCACCGCGCGGCCACGCAGCGCGCCGGCAATGCTTAGCTCGTTGAAACCCAGCGGGGTGGTCGGTGGCTCAAAGCAGGCGGCGATTTCGATAGCCGGATCGACGCCGATACTGATCGAAATAGGCAGCGGCTGGCCCGCCGCTTCCGCCTTCATGCGGAAGGCATCGATATGACGACCCGGCGTCAGCCACATTGATAGCTCATCGCGGCTCTGGACACACAGGCGATGAATAGTGATATCGGATTCATGGGTTTGCGGGTCGGAGGCGTAGCACAGGCCCATAGTGATATACGGACCGGCATCTTCTTCGGTGTTAGTTGGCGCAGGCAGCAGTTTACGCAGATCAAAATCAGCATCGCTGGCGAGGTGAACCACTTCCTGGCATACCGCCGTGCCCTGTACCATGGTTGGGCTAATAGCATTTTCAACGGAATCTTTCAGCAAATGACCCAGTTTTGCCGGTTCACACTGCAGGAACTGGCTAACGCGCTGGCGCGAGCCGTTCAGACCGATGGCCACGCTGATATCGTCGAACCCCTTAATTTTGTTAAAGACCATGACCGGGCCGTTCTTGCGCGTTGGGCGCTGGCAGGTGCCGCCGGCGCCCACGTAGCGGTATACGCCTGAGAGCTCGGCGTGAGGATCGACTTCGGTATCGGTCTCAACATATTCGCCCGGCAGCGTTTTTAACAGTGCCAGAGCCGAACGTAAATCATGCACCGGTGACGGCGTTTTTTTATCTGAATTTGCCATGAGTGTTCCTTTAAAAAGCAATTTTGCTAAGCGCACAATATTTTTCTTCGATAAATTAAACAAATACCGTTTACCGGATGGTCAGTAGATCAAAAAAGTTGGTTTTAAAAAAATGTTAATAAACAATTAATCAATATGGTGAATTCGACGCGGCTTTTTATTTCTCAGCGTTAGTGTGATACTGCCCGGAAGATAATTAATGAGGCCGGTCATGGATCTTAAACGCTTACGCTATTTTTGCCGGGTAGTGGAACACGGTTCGGTGAGTCAGGCAGCGAAGTCGCTCAATATGGCGCAACCACCGCTCAGCAAGCGGATTCAGGAGCTTGAAGAAGAGCTGCAGGTTTCACTTTTCGAGCGCCGCGGCAACCGCATTGAACCGACGGAAGCGGGGTATTTCTTATATCGGAAAGGCTGTGAAATTTTACGCCAGGTGGAGGATACCGCTCGGGAGACGGCCGATATTGCGCAAAAGACCCGCGTGGAAGTACGTATTGGCTTAACTCATCTGTACCAGAATTATTTTCAGCCTTTATTAATGGAGCTCTATCGGCGCAATCCTGAAACCGCGATAAATATCTCGGTGACTGACTCAAGTCATCTGGAAACATTATTAAATGAAGGCGCTATCGATCTGGCATTAATACAGCGACCCTACCGCGGAGAAGGCTTCGATTATATCTCCTTCGACCCCATTAAACTGGTAGCGGTCATTAATAAAAAATGCCTGTCGCAACCGCCTTCCAACCCCTATGACTACAATGCTCTGGCGGAGATGCCGCTGGTGCTGCTGCACCGGGCGAAAGATTCCGGCACCTATGAAATGTTAATGGACCTGTTCCGTAAATCCGGCGTTAGCGCGAAGGTGATTATGCATATTACCCAGCCCGGAGTGATCCTCGACTGGCTGGAGGACGGGCTGGAAGCGGCGACATTGCTGCCATCTTCGGAAGTGAATGCCGAAAAACTTCCTCATTGCTATGTGGTTGATGTCTTCCCCTCACCGCAAATATTTTATCCGGCTCTGGTGAAATTGCCGTCGATGCCGTATCTGCCGGCGCTGATGGATATTATAGCCGGGGGTTATCCTTTTACCGCGCCGAGGGAGTAGAGATCAGAGAAAAAGCGTAGAGCATTGGGGATTGTTGCACGGACTGGTATGATATTCGCCCTGATTGCGAGGTAAGTGGTTGTGTTAAGTGCAGGATGCCTGATGATGAAACGCTTTTATATGACACTGATGCTGGCGGCAAGCCTGGTGCTGGCCGGCTGCTCCAGCACCTCCGATTCCGGTGGCACCTACACCGTTAAACGCGGCGATACCCTGTACGGCATCTCCCGCACCACCGGCACCAGCGTTCGCGATCTGGCCCGCCTGAATAACATCTCCCCGCCTTACACCATTGAGGTGGGGCAGAAGCTGAAGCTTAACGGCAGCAGTTCAACGAAGACAACGAAGAAAAAATCTTCCTCTACGCGCACCGCGGCGGTCACGCCTTCGTCCGCGGTACCTCAGTCCTCCTGGCCGCCGGTGGGACAGCGCTGCTGGCGCTGGCCGACCAGCGGCAAAGTGGTCCTGCCTTATTCCACCGCCGATGGCGGCAATAAAGGTATTGATATCGCCGGAACCCGCGGCCAGCCGGTGTATGCCGCCGGGGCGGGCAAGGTGGTCTACGTCGGCAATCAGCTGCGCGGCTATGGCAACCTGATCATGATTAAGCACAGCGAGGATTACATCACCGCCTATGCCCACAACGATAAGCTAATGGTGAATAATGGCCAGAGCGTGAAGGCCGGCCAGCAAATTGCCACCATGGGCAGTACGGATGCCGACTCAGTGCGGCTGCATTTCCAGATCCGCTACCGGGCGACAGCCATCGATCCGCTGCGTTACCTGCCGCCGCAGGGAAGTAAACCTAAGTGCTAAAAGGTTATTTTATCGCCAGTCAGCATCCGGCAGGCTTGTCACAGGGTGCGTAAGGGCTATAATGCTTCTCGCACCTCTTCGCGGGCGTAGTTCAATGGTAGAACGAGAGCTTCCCAAGCTCTATACGAGGGTTCGATTCCCTTCGCCCGCTCCATGACCCTTCTTAAAGTATTCCAACTTACTGAATCCTAAGGGATACGGCTTTAAGCCTTCCGATAGTTTTACTCACTGTAACCAACGCTGTAACCCTGTAGCGACCAAGCTACGTCCTTATGTTGACACAGTGAGCTGACCTAAGGCCTCAGTACATGCTCAATTCCTGCACCTACCTTTACCAGCGTAACGGCGTCTACTATTTTCGTCTTCGAGTTAGACAATCAAACGATGATAGAATGGCCTCAGTTTCATTACGGACCAAGGATAGACGAACCGCTATGGCTCACTCCCGGCACATTAAGGCAGCACTCAAGGCAATCCATGCGGATAACCCTACAGCCTCCTACGAGGATATGAGGAAACACTTACGGGATATCGCGGAGTGGGAACTTTCAGCGGGACGCTCTGACCTCTTCGAGCCGGACATGAGGGACATCTATCGGGACCAGTACGGTGAACTTGGTGAGAACCTTACCGATGCTCTGGCTAGTGAACCGCTGAGTATTGACCAGCATCGCTACATCAATGAGGCCCTGAAGGTACTCAAGGCTTGCATGAAGCGTATCGAAGCGGGAGACAGTCAGTCACTGATAGATTACGTCGATCGTTTTGATGGTATTGATCGGCAGGATGACCAAGCCTCTGTGTCCCTATCTGTTAGTGCTCCTGAGGTAAAACCAGCAGCGCTAGCTGCACTAGCAGTCACACCAAGCGTCACTGTGGCTAGCCTCTTTGAGCAGTATGAAGCGGAGAACGCTCAGAACTGGAAGCCTGCTACCTTAAGGGAAAACCAATCGTCTCACGCTGCGTTAATCGAAATCTTTGACTATCTGGGTCTTGGTGCTGACGCCAATACGGTAACACGCGCTGACGTGCTTAGAATCCGTGATGTCCTCCAGCAGTTACCGAAGAACCGTAAGCAGCGCTTCAAGGATGCCCCGTTGGTTGACTTGCTGGGCCGTGAAGAGAAAACAGATTGTCTGGACGTAGTCACCATCAACAATAAATATCTCATTAAGATGGCGGCGGTCTTTAAGTGGGCTGTGCGTAATGACCTGATTAAAAAGAATATGACTGAGGGGCTGGAACTCAAGGTTCCCCAGCGTAAAGCCTCAGAGGCCCGTAACGCTTTCTCTACGGAGCAGGTAGGGCAACTGCTGGTCGCCGCTAAGGCATACTCTCAGAAGACCTCTGGCAAGCCTTACCACTATTACGTTACGGTGCTGGCGGCTATCACTGGTGCGCGACTCAATGAAGTAGCTCAACTTCAGGTAAAAGACGTTAGGGTCACTGAGGCCGGGACCGTTTATATTCATATCAATGAGGATGACAGCAGCCTGCCCGGTAAGAGCATCAAGAACGCCCACAGTGATCGCTGTGTCCCTCTGGTTGATGGTGCCTACGGTTTTGTATTGGCTGACTTTATGGACCTGTTAGAAGCCCGTAGGAACGCGGGGGGTGAAGATGCTATGGTATTCGATGGCCTGCGTCTCATGAAGAACGGCTACGGTGAGCAGGTGAGCAAGTGGTTTAACAGAACGTTGTTACCTAAAGTTCTGGCTGACAGTGACGGCTTGGCGTTCCACTCGTTTAGACATACGGTCGCCACTCAGTTAAAACAGCATGGCGTCGAGTTGGCTTACGCTCAGGCTATTATGGGGCATAGCTCAGGGTCTATTACTTATGACCGCTACGCTAAAGAAGTTGAGGTAGACCGATTGGTTAACGTTCTGGCTGATGTTTATAAGGAGGTAAAGTAAATGGCGGTTCCATACGAACCAGCGGAGTTTGATAAAGAGGCTTTTAACTGTCCGTATTGTCAGGCTTATGCTAAGCAAACATGGGGGCGATTATATCCGTACTATGAAGACACGGGTTTCCCTATGCATGTATCACAATGTGAGCGCTGTGGGGAATATTCATATTGGTTCGAAAAGTCCCTTCTGATTCCTGCTTCTGCGAATGTTGAAATGCCAAATCCAGACATGCCGGAAGACTGTAAGTCCGACTACATGGAAGCCAGAAGCATCGTTAACCTGTCTCCTAAAGGGGCCGCAGCACTCCTCCGCCTGTGTCTCCAGAAGTTAATGGTTCACTTGGGTGAGCCGGGAGAGAACATAAACAAAGACATCAAGTCTCTCGTTGAGAAAGGTCTTCCTCCCCGTATCCAACAAGCTGCTGACATTTGCCGTATCGTTGGTAATCAGGCCGTGCATCCCGGAGAGATTAGCCTTGATGATGACCCTCAGTTAACACATGGTCTCTTTAAGTTATTGAATATCATTGTTGATGACCGCATCACCAGACCTAAAGAAATCGAAGCGATGTTCCAGAGTATGCCTGAAGGTCCCCGACAAAATATCGAAAAGCGGGACAGCAAGGCTGGCGGATAGTCCTTCGGAATTAGGGCACACTATAGGGGGAAGTCTAATACGACTCACTATAGGGAGATACGCCAAATCACCTTGATAATTGACTATATGTCAAGCATTTTGAATTAGGGCACACTATAGGGAGACAGTGAGAAATAAATTTTATGATGACACTCACTGTCCCTATGCACACTTCACGCTGGCGCAGTTAGCACCGCTGACAATCAGCATTCCTTTAACCGTAACTCATCGCATCCTTTCAGGGGCGGGATGGCCACATACAGACGAACACAGCGGAGACATTATGTCACTGCTTCCCGGTTCTTCTAGGTCAGTCGATGAGTGAATAGCAAATAGTCTTTATACTAATAATAGACACGAGCCTGCAGGGGCTAACTTAAAGTTTTACTTAAAGACCATTAAGATACTTATAGTTTAAATAATAGATTAATTAAAAGATAACTATTGGAACTTTGAGTATTACCCCAAGTGAACTTAAAGAGGTGATGATATTTATCATTAATAATCACCATACTCTGGGCCACTCACAGTCCTCTGTGTCTCCAGCGGTCAGCCCTTGGATAATTAGGTAGCACTATAGGGAGACGGTCTGAATACCACTTCGCTAGCGCAGCTAGTGCTGCTGTCAACACATGGTTCTCTTTCTGTACAACCGTCAGTCCTCACCCGAAGCCTACTCTGGGCATGGCTCCTTGCCGATGCGCTGATGTACCTCATTGTGAAATCTTTAGGTAGTAATCAACGCCAGACAACTGGCAACATCGTGTGTATCAGCTTTGGGCCATGAACCCAGAGACGCTTCTGGTGCGGATTCACCGCTACTCGCACCACCACCAGCAGTGCTAGCTGCGCCAGCCATTGAACATTATACAGGGTCTCCGGTCACACATGACGTGCCGCCCCTGAGTTCATCAGATTGGTCCTCACCTACCGACCCGCATTTTCTGCGTGTCGTCTATCCGGTCCTCACACGACCAGTTATTAACCACAAAGTCATTCTGTCTGCATCCTGTCGCCTGCTGGTCTCCCTTTACGTGGGGACTTTGTGTAGGTCAGCAGGGTGTGACTTCAGGATGCAAACAAAATGGAGTACACGTAAATATGAGTAATCAACAACTATCAGCCAACCAAATCGCCTACCTGAGCCGCGCTATGTCAGACGGTAAGGGCCTCATCGAAATCGGTGAGTTGGCTCGGGGTCTTGGTAAACGACCTGACAACGTTAAGCGTAAACTGGAGAGAATCTTCCCGGAGGATCATTTACTCAATCTGAGGAAAAGATATAAAGCCTCAATTGGTAAGGGGGCATCGCGGGAGATTGAAACTTACATGCTCGACTACAAGACCGCTGGCGCTCTCGCTATGTCATATGACGGTATGTTAGGCATTGAGGTCTTAACCATCCTTGAGGACTCCCTGAGCACCATCCAAGCGATGACCATCGAAGCCGCAAAAGATAACTCCGCTGGCGTCCTTAAGGCCGCTGCTGGCTTCCGTGAGCGGTACCGTGAGCGCTTGGAGTTCCGTCCGGGTGCCTCCGAGAATGAGGACCGCAGCGTCGCCCTTAAGCGTCTTGGACGTAAGGGTCTGTAATCATGAAGACCCTACCGCCAGACCTACCGCCCACTTACAGTGTAGACGTGAAGATTGACCCCCGGACACCTGAAGGCCGTAAAGCTATGCGCCTACTGGATGTGCCTACAGCCATACTCGTAGCCGCGCTGGGTCTCCCACCGAAGCACACCCGGCCCGATATGTATTACTCGAAAGGTGCGCTGTGTCTCATGGCGACCGCCGAAGGGTTGACCCCGATGGACTTCAAGTAAGCCACCACACCACCACAAACAACACTCTTTTGAACTGACCGATGCGGGGAGACCGTAGGGCTAGCCGTGCCTGCGAGACCGATAAGTTCAACCATTTCAAAGGAGAATCAAATTATGTCTATTTCATACCGTAAGCTCGACATCAACCTGAGCGCCGACAAAGAGACCGTGCTGGTCTTCGGTCAAGAGATGTCCACCAAGTATTTCACTGAGATTGTAGTGACCTCAATGCTGAATGGTCTACCTGCCCTGAGCGCAGGAGCACACGCCATCCTGACCTCCCTGCACGCTGCTGGTCTTAACGCTAATGACTACGGGGCGTATTCCCGAGCGTGGTCTGAGAGCAACGCAGAGGCACGTAGAGAAGCTGAGCGTCAGCGCATTGAGAACGAGAAAGACCGTCAGCGCATCACCGCTATGTATGCAACCCCTGAAGAAATCGCTAAAGAGGCCGCAGAGCGTAAGGAACGTAAGGCAGACCTTGAGCGTCGCTTCAGCCGTAAAGGCGCTGCATTCGGTCTGTAAGTTCAACGGCTACGCCCACTCATGGCGCTGTGGGTCAAAACTCATGGTGCCATACCGCTACCAACATCAATCTCATTCAAATTAAATACAAGGAGGCATCCCATGCCAGAAGTAAAACGTATCGACTCGAACAATTCAAAGATTAAACACACCGACGAACTCCGCGCTCACCTGCTGGATAAAGAAGGCAACAAGATTCCGCATAGCGTCTTTGGTACTGATACGACGCGCACCGAGATTATCTCTCAGGCTGACGGTACAGGCGAGATCATGAATGTTGGCTTCACTGACCGCTCAGGCCGCCCGCAGGCATTCGGTAATGACGTGACTGATTATGTACAGGCCCTTGAGTCTGCACTTGATGAGACGCTTAACGATGGTGATTTTATCGATGGGTTGAATACCGAAGTATTCCCTTGTGAGCAGCGCCCATTTGCCACTCTACCGACTCCGATTAACCGTGAGACTCTGACCGATCGCACCGTCCGCTTCCTGTCCAACGGCGTGTATAACCCAGCGAAGAACGCCCCGACCACTAAGGTGAAAGGCGGTCAGACCCTGATGGTTGGCCCTGTGATTGCCGACAAGGACGCCAAAGAAACAGGTGTCCTGTGTTCAGCTATTACCCACGTGTCCGACTTTGCAATGATGGGCGGCTGGACTGGCGCTGGTCTGATGGCTACGGCTACCGATATGGTTGACCAGTATCTACGTAATATGACCTCTAAAGTTGTCGATGTGCTGCTGGATGCTCCAGACCTTCAGTCAACCAAAGTGGGCGCATTGTCTGGCAAAGCGTCAGCACAAGCCGATGACATTCTGGATGCTGTAGCGGTGAACCTGCCTTTCTACCTTGGCTCCTCACTGACCGATTACACTCTACTGGTCCCAGAGAAGTACGAAGCTATCCTCAATCGTGCAGCCCAGAAAGCGGGTATGACCGAGATTAGCGAACTGGTAGGCACTGCCGTTGCGCCTTACAGTGGTGATGACCGTGGCGTTATCATTCTGCCGAAGAAGTACGCTATGTTATCTTTCCGTTCAACCCGCAGCGGCGACCTCGTTAACGTGTTGGTTACTCGTGACGCTAACCGTGCAGGCTATGACGTCGAACTGGTAGGCGCACTAGATGTCATGGCAACGGGAACCGTTAAGGTTAAGGCTGGAGCGTTCGACACTGAGGCGGCTGCTAGTTATCCGCTGGTCCACGTCCTGAAGTTTGAAGACTAACCGTTAAGATTCCCCCGGAGGTAAAACTCTGGGGTTTATTTTGTACTAGCAAAACAGTACACGAGTACACCTGTCAGTACACATCACAACTCAAGGAGGCGCTATGTCAAACCTGATGATGCTCTATCTGGTCCTCCTTCTGGTGTATTACGTAGTGAAGGAGCTTTAAGAAATTACCACAAAAATCTGAGGGGATATGTAATAGTTCCCTTGTGGGCAGCTCCCCCCGTAGCTATCGAGATAGCACAGCGTATACCTCTCTGTGAATCTTTCTAAAGGAGAAGGGCGGCACGTCTTACCTCAGGTTCTATTCCCGCCATGGGAATCTAACTGTGGGTATTGACCAGAGATCACTCAGTGTGTAACCATAAGTGTAACCAGACGGATTCACCTGTCTTTAAGAATCAAATGGTTAGTTGGTGATTGTCTTCGATACTTCGATTCCCTTCGCCCGCTCCAAATTCAAGTCTCCTGAAGTCTACCTAACTCAATTTTCCCTTGATAAATCAGCGGTTATAGCATTCTGTTAGTCTATTGAACTCCGACGGAAGACTCCGCTTTGGTTGCGGGATCGGCGTTTTGCGCTGCTGGCGTTGGAGTCGTAGCGTTTAGTGATATTTTTGCGCTTATCCTGTTTCCGCAGGATGAGTGATTTTACGCAACCGGCTCGCGCTGACGACGACCGATACCGCAGAGGCCGCGGCGGCGCTCCACAGCGCAACATGAATTGACCTTTCATCTGCTGCCAGCAGAACGGCTACGGCGGCGGCTCCCAGGCACTGCCCGAAAGTGCGCATAATGGATAAAACACCGGACGCATAACTCGCGTGCTCACGAATAACGTTTGAGAGCATTTCCCGGTTATTGGGACTCTGAAAGCAGCCAAACCCTATTCCGCATACCAGACTTCGCAGGCAGATATCCCACATTGAAGGGCTGGCGGGTAATGTCGCCAGCAGGATCAAACCGACGACAAATACCACCAGCCCCAGGGTGGATATCGCCGGGGCTGATATCGTGTCCGCCCAACGGCCTGCATGCGGCGCAATCAGCACGATCCCTAATGGCCACGGCGTAAACAGCAGGGCAGACACTACCGGACTGTAGCCGTATTCGCTCTGAAACAGGAAGGGTAGCGCAATAAAGGTGATCCCCTGGCTGACGAAAGCAACCATCGACGTGAAGGCCGCGAGGGTAAAACGTTCATTTTTAAACATGCTCGGCGGCAGTAAGGGATGACCCGTGCGGCGGATTTGCCAGATAAAAGCCATGCCGCTCAGCGCAGCGAGAGCCATCCAGCAAAGGCTGCCGAATTGAGAAGTAGCGTTCTGTAGGCTGTTCGCCGCCATGATCGTCGAACCCAACAGCAGCGCCGACAATATGGCGCCCACGGTGTCGAAGGGCGCCTGCATACGGATCGCATCCCGCGGCAGCGCTCTGACCGCCAGCAGTAGGGCGAGGGTGCCGGGAAGAACGTTTATCGCAAACAGCCATTGCCAGCTAAGGGTGTGAAGGATCGTACCGCCCAATACCGGGCCGATAGCGGAGCTCGAGGCAATGAGCAGGGCATGGAACCCCAGAATGCGGCCAAGTAAGCGTCCGGGAAATACGGACCTGAGTATTGCGGGGGCAATACTCAGCGTCGCCGCGCCGCCGATCCCCTGAAGCACGCGCATACCGATAAGCACTTCGGGCTTATTCGCCAGCGCACAACCCAGTGATGTCAGGGTAAAGGTCGTCAGGCCCGCCAGAAATACGGGGCGATAACCCAGACGGGCCGCAAGCGCCGCGAATATCGCCAGCGTCATCGCAGCTGCCAGCAGATACCCGTTGGCGAACCAGACGGCAATACTGGCAGGTACCTGCATCTCCTGAGCCATGGAGGGCAGGGCAATGTTGATCATGGTGCCATCAAACACGCCCATTAAGGTGGTGGTCATTATTGCGGCCATCACCCGTGCGCGCGCCGGGCCAGGCAGTCCTTCGTCGCCGGGTTGACTGGAAAAGAGCGTCATCATTTGTCCTCTGAGAAGAGTGTATGGATGACAAAACTATAAAGATGGCTTTTACCAGGCGGAAGGCGCACTATTTTCACTTTATTGTTGCATCAAACGCCTTATCTTAATGTGCTGGGAGGAAGGGTAATGTCTGATCCCGATTTTAATTTGCTGGTAGCTCTCGACGTACTGCTGAGTGAAGCGAGTGTCGCAGGTGCGGCTCGTCGTCTGAACCTCAGCACTTCGGCCATGAGCCGGACATTAAGCAGGTTACGCGATGTCACAGGAGACCCGATCCTGGTACGCGCCGGGCGTAACATGGTACTGACCCCGTGGGCCGAAGCGACCCGGGATCGCGCCAGGCGTGCAGTGCACGATGCCAGGGCGGTATTACAGCCCTCAACTGAAACGTTCAGCGCGCAAAATCTGGCGCGTCTTTTTACCATCAGGGCAAACGATGGTTTTGTGGTGGCGTTTGGGCCTGCGCTTATAGCAGCGGTTGCCGACGCAGCGCCGGACGTCTGTATACGCTTCGCGCCTAAGCCGGAAAAAACGTCGCGCTATCTTCGGGAAGGGCTGGTTGATCTGGAGATTGGCGTTCAGAGTAATATGGGGCCAGAAATACGGCTGCAACGACTGTTTGAGGATCGGTTTGTTGGCGTCGTCCGTAAAGGGCACCCGCTGGCTAAGCAGGCTGAAATAGGCGTGAGTGATTATGTCGCCTGGGGCCATGTGGTAGCGTCACCCGAGGGCGCGTTGCACGGATCCGTTGACGATGCGCTGGCCGAACTGGGGACAAAACGTAAAATTGCGAGCGTCGTACCGGGATTTCCGACAGCACTTTCCGTGGCGCTGGAATCGGATCTTATCGCCATGATACCCGCACTCTATTTACTCAATCAGCAGGTAACGGACCAGGTACACCTTTTCGAGCTGCCGTTCAAAAGCCGTCGTATTACGGTATCGCAGATGTGGCACCCAAGAATGGAACGCGACCCCGGTCACCGCTGGCTGAGAGAGCAAATTCTTGCGATATGCGGTGTGGCCAGGTCAGTCATGACTAAGGAGCCTGTATAGCGATTGCTATAACATCAACTTAAGTTAATGATGCAGTTCATTGATATTTAAGATGAAATAAATTAAGCGAAGTAGCGGTGTAGTAGCTAAATTGAGATGTTCGTCTCGGGGATGCGGATGTTTTCCTGGACTGGTTATGTATTTAGCCCAAGATGTTGCCGGTACTTCATCGGACTCATTGCACCTACTGATACCTTAATTCGCTTATCGTTATACCAGCGTATTTAACTGTCCAGAAGGCAGATAAATTTTTCCAGTGTTATGTCTGCCCATTTTCTGCCGTAGAATATTTCATTTTTGACCCGCCCGAAGAAGCGCTCCATAGGACTGTTATCCCAGCAGTTTCCGCGCCGACTCATACTCTGCTTGATCCGGTATCGCCACAGTAACTGCCGGAACTGCCTGCTCGTATAATGACTGCCCTGATCACTGTGGAACATCACTCCGACGGGCTTACCGCACGTTTGCCATGCCATTTCCAGCGCTTTCATGGTGAGTCTACTGTCCACACCTTACGACCAGGCAGAATGGTAGATTCAACTATCTACTGCTCACGATGTACGCTACTGCGTAGCATGATAAGCCCCTTCCTTTAGCTTAAATATTCCAGGAATGCCCTGTGGATCAGGGTTTATCTTTCAATCCCAGGACAAACGGTACGGAATCGCGTAGAGAAGGATTTACCGCGCCGCTGTGGTCAAGTCCGGGGTAGAGATGAATATTAGTATGCGTACCTGCCGCCTGCACGTCTTTGGCAAACTGCTGTTGCATAGCTGTTGGTACATTAATGTCGTCTCCACCAATGCCAATAAATACCGGATGCGTGATTTTCAGCGTCGGATAAGAAAGTGAAGGGAGCGCATTAGTCAGCAGTGACTGGATGTTAGGTGTCAGACTATTGTTCATATTCAGGCGGTTATGCATCACTTTTTGCGTTAACGGGGTGATACAGAGGGCTTTTGCCTCATCCAACTGTACTAAGGCAGCGTTCTGGAAGTAATTCTCCGCCTTCAGCGTAGGGTTAGTATCCGCAGCCGATTGCCATATATAAAAAATATACGGTATTTTAGGATCGCCAGATGACTGATTTTTATCATCACTTTTGGTGAATAAGCTGGCAACATCGCTCTCTGCAGAAAAATAGGGGGTGCCAGTTAGCACGGTCCCGATGATATTCAGCTCTGGTGCGTAGGTGGGCTGATAGCCTGCTGCAGCAAAGGCGGCGTGTGCCCCCTGAGACTGGCCAACCAGTACCAGTTCGTTTTTAAGCGGAAATTCAGTGAGCGCAGCACGTATACCGTCAAGCACGCTCCAGCCCTCACCTTGTGCGTTAAGATAGTGGTGCATCCCGTCTGAGCCTAATCCGGGATAGTCAGGAGCCACAACCGCGTACCCCAAAGAAAGCCATGTATTAAGATATTGGCTGTCTCGTGCCGTGCGTGTATTCAGTGACGGTGCGCAGTCCGAGTTTATTCCTACTGTGCCATGTGTCCAAACGATTACCGGCCAACCGCCCTCTGGCTCTGGGCCAAAGGGAATAAACACTGCCGCACTGTCAGTACGCTCTCCTTTGCCCCGTACACCATCCACAGCCGTATACTCAATCCGGTACTGACTCTTCGCCTCTAAAAGCCCATGCGCGGGATCCAGAGGCATTTTCGTCACCACTGTCCCCGTCTTTGCTATTGCAATACTTGTGACAGGTGAAATAAGGGTGAAGACTACTAAGCTTTGGTTTACTAATTTTTTAAGGTACATAGCTTTTCCGCGTTTATTATAGTGGGCATGGAGAACACTCGGGAGCACTCCTGCAACCTTAAACAAACCAGTTCCGACGGGCATCTTTCAACATCATGACTTTGAGCATCTTACGAATACCCTTCTTAATACGCCGGAACCATCCAGACGCACCTTATCACAGCTACTACAAATGAACCTGCAACAGGGGGAACAAGATATTGTATGCTGGTCAGAGATTCAGTCTGTCGTCTACTTGAAGGATTGTTATCAGTATAGTGGTTGTTAGCAATACGCGCCGTCAGCTTAAATAGGGAGAAAAGACAAGCATAGGTTAAGCGTTCCAGTGCCTGGTGCGGCGATGATAATCTCCTCTCAGTAAGTAAAGCCTTACAAAATAAGTGGAGATGGTGTGGGCAGTCATCTCGCCAATATCATGCGCAGTGTGTGTTCCAAGGGGTAATTAATTATCTTCTCAAAAAATCAGGGACTTACTGGATAAGATGGCGTAAAGGGGGACTGCTACTCAAAATTTGGCATAGATTAATACTTTTTATGTGTGACTGTTGTGTGACAGAATTTATGTGATCAAAGAATCATTCTCAAAAAATACCCTTCGATGATAATTAAGTATCGGGATTATTAAAAGGTAATTAATTAAGTTTGCTTACTATAAATAATAATTAATTTTATCATATGGTTAGTTGGTAACATGTATTTTTTTATCAGTTCTTAATTTCTGTAATTTTCGTGAAAACCCTTTTTGATAGGCTTTGGCTATTGTATTTGTTGTTTTTGATTGATTTAAACTGTTTTTATTCTCTCGAACAATGTTTTACTTTTCTTATGTTTGATGGAGCTAAATACTCTTTTTGAGCTTAAATGAAGTAAACCATATGCAGTAAACAAGAACATAACGATTCTGCAGCGATGAGTGAGTATCTTCAGGCCTTTGATCGAAAACACTTTTTGTTATCCTGCGATGGTTTAAGCTGCGAGTGTTATCCTCTGATCCAAAGTAGATATGAAAAATCAATGTACTACCTCGCTTTCCCTCCATTCTTCTCCGGTATTTTAGTATTGGTTTGAGCAAAATTATTGTTTTAAGCGTTATTTTTGGAATGTCGTGTTTTAGCAAAGAGGAGTTCTGATAGAAGTTAATTGAGTTGTTTTTTGGTGACCAGAAATAAATAACGAGTTTCGCTTTTGATTAATTGAAGTTTTTGCAATCAATGTGAGTAAGAAAATGATGGAATGTTGTGCGATGCAGACAACTTGCTTTTTAAATATAACGTCTATTTCTCGATGGATAGATTTTATTGTAGTGCGTTTTTATGAATGTAAAAAAAGGACCATCAGCGATAGAGGTGTTCAAGATAAATGCCAGATTTAAATGATGGAGATCTAACCGAAGAGAGAAATATCAGCGTGGTCCTTATTAATCGTTATCCCCTGGAATCTATAGCCATAAAAACCCTTCTGGAAAATAAAGGAATGTCTGTTACTGGTGAGGCGATAAATGGTATGGACGCCCTTAGAATCGTTGACCAGTTGAAGCCAAATACGATTATTGTCGATGTCGACCTGCCAGATATCGACGGGATCGGACTGGTTGAGACGTTACGTAAGCGCCTTTATAAGGGAAGCATCATTGTGACCTCGAATAAGTACGAGTATTTTTATTCGCGATGTACTGCCAGTGCTGGAGGTAATGGTTTTGTGAGTAAAAAAGGAACGATTAATATTATTCTCTCCGCTGTTCAGGCTGCGCATAATGGTTATTCTTATTTTCCATTTTCGCAACATAGGGTTTCCGGAGAAGGAACGTATGCGAGGAATAAGCTACAAGCCTTATCCGAGCAGGAAATCATAGTTTTGCGACATTTACTGGAGGGGGCTAGTAATTTTCATATAGCCGCCAAAATGGATATAAGTTCAAAAACCGTTTCCACTTATAAAAGTCGTCTGATGAAAAAGCTAAATTGTCAAACGCTTGTAGAACTCATCGGATTTGCTAATAAATTTAGAATCGATGAATCCTTTATCTCTGATTAGGTGTGTGGGATTGAATGTATTATATTTATAAGTTGCCCCTTAGTGGTTATTTATTGTTTTTCTATAATTAAGGTGTTTTATTGATAATATAATATGAGGATTGTTTTATTATCCATGACGAGAAGTGCCAGACGTAAAAGCAATGTCTGCCCGCGTGGAGAGGTGATGCAATCGAGTGCCATGAACTGAAATGAATGCAAAGCAAATTGCTTGGTCCGGTTACTCTGAGCAAAAATAGCTGCATAAGGAGCATAGTAATATCTTTCGTTAGGATCGCGAATGACAATTAGCTGTAACGAGCTGGAAAGAGTTTAACAGCAGCTGTTATTTAATGTAAGCATAATGTAGCTTGAATTAGTGTATCATAACGTATGGCTGCCGATTAATTTCCGGTTTTCGAGCAGCCACCCGCCAAACCCGATGAAAAAATTCTGTCACTGATAGCGTAAGCTAGCGATTAGAGAGATTAAGTATGATATGTCTGCTTATTCGACAAGAGAAGAATTGATGGCACATTACCGGCCTTATTGTAACGATAGCCTGGATATTGCTGAAAGTTGACAGGAGCGATCATCGGGCTCGAACCACGAGGCTAAGATCGCTTGTACGAAAATATCTTCATCATAATGAACGCGATCGAAATTCCTTCGATAGTGAAAAGTACTCGTTCCTGAGCTAATGAAAAAATATCGCTGCCGACGGCTGGATTGAAGGCCAGGGTTATTGTGGTCAGACAAAATGACCAGCGGAAGTAATTTTTGGCCCCAAACTGTAACATTAACAGGAACATCCCGCCAACAATGGCTATGTGAAACAAGGGGTAAGGGTAACATACCAGGATTATGCTTCCGACGATGGCTCCCAGCATCGTTCCCATGCTTCTGGTTTGTATGCGATATCGCGTTTCCTCCCACCCAGGTTTAACCACCCGCAGTGCGGCGGCAGGGATCCAACATGCATGCGCCACTGTACTAAGCGACACGGCGATAGTTCCTAATAACGCGGTGAAGGTAATGCCCAATAGAAACCGGCGTTGTGTCGGTGACTCCATGGGATAAAGGGGGGCGCGCGCTGGTGATAGCGTTTCTTTTGGTATAAAGATTAGAATAAAGGGGATAGCCCACAGGCAACCAAGACCAAAGGAAAAAATATACTGACTAAGCGTTTCAGCGGATGATTGCCCGTGCGCCAGAAAAAAAACAAGGGCAGCCAGTGAGACCGGCAGGCGTAGATTCCCTCCGCGAAGTTCAGCCAGGCCTTGTGCCAGGGCTGCCAGGATGGCGAACAGGAAAAAATAAATTGAGCCGCCTGGGGCGCTGAAACCCAGCGTCGCGAAAAAGATCATTATTCCGGCCGCAATTAATACTTGCTGAAGGGGCTTTTTCACAGGCAATACTGAAAAAGAAATTACTAGCATATAGGCACCAAAAGACGCAATACTCCCTGATGCCGGTTCCTGCATAAACAGACTCACTATCCACGGAAAGAGCATGGTAAGCGTGAGCGGAATAGCTGATACTTTGTGCCTGATTCCAGGACTATGTGTTTTTTTTATCACCATATTATCGTTTCAATTCAATCAAAATTGTACAGAGCAATTGTGTTTCACAAATAGCCTGCCTACGGACAGGCAGAAGATAAATACCCATCGCAGTTGAATAGGGCGCCTGAGCGGCCATTAGCAAAGATACCGTAAGGGCACTAACCTTTAGGTTATTCATACTGCTACCAGCTTGCTTTATTCCCTTGAGGTAAGCCCTTCCCTTTTAAGAAAATTGTCCATTGCTTTCTCTAATGCAATCAATTGTTGTTCAAGCAGCTGCATATCCTCCCCGAAAAGGGAAAGCGGTTGCTCTGATGCCAGTGCATTTTCTAATTTATCTGCAAGCACATGTAACGACGTTGCGCCGATTAACTGTGCCGTACCATTAATTCGATGTAGATGATATCGAACGATATCTCGATCATGGCTGAACATCGCTTTTTTAAGCGCCGCCAGATCTTTGATATTCTCATGGTATGCCTGATTAATTAATTCAAGCATGAATGCCGTATCATCCATTGCGTTAGCCCGTAGTGCCTGCATATCAATCAGTTCATTACATACTGTAGTATCCAATGGTGTGTTTAATGACGCCGATATTTCATTCTGAGTTGGATTTTCCAGACGCTGCGTTATGCTGTTAAAAGCTGCAGCAAGTTGCGGCAAATTAACGGGTTTAATCAGGCACAAATCCATACCGCTGGCCAAACAACGTGCTTTTTCGTCAGGCTGCGCATTAGCCGTTAAGCCCCAAATGACCAGGGCGGGATTAATCTTCCTTACCTGCTGGGCTAGTGTAAGTCCATCCATTCCGGGCATATTGAGATCCGTTATCAGCAGATCGTACTGTCGTCGTTTGATCAAACTGAATGCCTGTTCGCCATCTTCGACATCATCTACATAATAACCGAGAATATCTAACTGACGGCGCAGTAATAACCGGTTGGTAGGGTTATCGTCAGCAATGATGACCCGTAGCCCAGATGATACAGGAAGGGCCATTTCCTGATTATTTAAATCTGCAGGGGCGCGATCGGATACTTGAGTCTGAACATATATGCTCATTGTTGTGCCCGTGCCAGGGTGGCTGGCCACCGAAATGGTGCCATGCATGCGATCCATCAGCTCCTTACAGATGGTTAACCCGAGACCAGAGCCCATTTGCTTCTTACCACAGCTGGCCTGACTGAAAGGTTTGAACAGTAGCTGCTGTTCCTCTTCGCTGATCCCTACGCCACTGTCTTTGACGCTTAGCATCAGCTGAGCCGCATCATTTTCACGAGGTTGTGTTTCCACCTTAATCTCTACGCCACCGCTCACCGTAAATTTGATCGCGTTGCTTAAGAAATTGGCGAGCACTTGCTTAATGGCCTGCGGATCCAGCCACAATATGCCTCCGGCATTCAACTGATAACTTACCGTTAACTGCAGGTTTTTTTGGCGAGCAAGGCCAGCAAAATTGGCCATCGTTGCTTGGGTTAATGCCTCGATGTCAACCCATTCTGGAGTCAGCTCAAAATTACCAGATTCTATTTTTTCCATATCCAGCACATCGCCGATCAGTCCAATCAACGATTGCGCTGTAGCATAAGCCAACTGAAGTGATTCCTGCGCTTCTCGTTCGCTTTGCGGCCCCGTTGCCAGTAATTCCAGAAAACCCATAATAGCGCTGACCGGGGTACGTATTTCATGGCTCATTCTGGCCAAAAATCTACTTTTTGCCCGGCTAGCCTCAATGGCTTTATCTTTTTCGACCTGAAGCGCCTCCATGAGTTTGCGGGATTCAGTTATGTCCTGCCAGCCACAAATCAGTACAGGTGGTAATGGTACTGGCAGCGGGCACAATGTCATCCAGTGCAGAATAGTACGGTCTTCGGCACCGTTGTTGAGTGTAAATTGATGTGATGCCACCGTATCCGGTGCCAATCCTTGCTGCATTTCCTGCTGAATAACCGGAAAGATATGCACAAGCGGGCTTCGGCGATCAAAAAGGGAATAATGTATAGCCTCTCTTTGTTGCGGCGTAAAAAACGCGTTGAAGGCACGGTTGTAACTTTCAATTTCTCCTTCCGGCGTCGTAATATAGACCGGGACCGGTATCGAATTCGATAAGGTCTGACGTAAACTCAGCTGGTATTCCAGCGCTGCCTGCGAGGCCTTTTCCCGCCGAATGGCGCGTAGCAAATAACCACCCCAGAGTAAACTACTCAAAATGAGCAGTACCGCACTAACCGTCAAAATATAAAAAGGACGGCTATAGAGATCCCAGGTATCGATTTTTACCTCAGGCATTTTAATCCACTTGCCCGCCAGACTTAGCGTTTCTTTGGGGGGGATTTCGGCCAGCGCCTTGTTTAGAATACTTTGTAGCTCGGGTTTATCACGAGGTACAGCAAAAGCAATTTGCGCAGAAGGCTGATTGGGGATCCGCTGATAGCTCATTGTTTCGGGATAGTAATGATCGATGATATATCGAGCTGCCAGTTGGGTGGTCACCACGCTATCCACTTTGCCAAGATTGAGACTACTCAGAGCGGTACTGGTATTCTCAACGATGATCCAATGGACGTCGGGATACTTCTGAATCAGCTTATCCCGTAAGGAATAATAAGCAGGTATAGCGACTGTTGAACCGGCTTGGAAAATATCTTTTTGCTTATTTTCAGTGCGGCTCACCACTACATAAGGTGTGGAAAAAAATGGCTGCGTGAAGGCCATTTCATCTTCACGTTCCGGGCTATAGGTTACTGTAGGCACCATATCCCAGTCTCCTTTACGCATAATCTCTGCCATATCGCTGTTGGATTTTGCGATAACGGGTTGAAAGTGCAGCCCGGTCTGCAATTGAACAAGATTGAGAATATCTCCTACTAACCCACGAATTTCCCGGTTTTCATCCAGTACGGTGAAAGGGGCATAATAAGGATTGACCAGAGTTCTGAGGACCGGATTTTTTTCTATCCAACGCTTTTCTTTCGGCGTTAAAGATAGTGGTTTAGTTAAAAAAGTGAGGTTACCGTCATCCACCCAGGTATGGGAGATCCGGATATGTGTCGATGCATCTAAGGCGGAAATGAATTTATTGATTATCTCGACGAGCCTGGACTGATTTTCTCGTGCGATAAAATAGCTACCCGTTAACGGTGAACGCCAGTATTTAACAATGTCTAGCTTTTGATAGAAATCGCGAGCGATGAGAAAGTTGCTGGCGATATTGTCGCCAATGAAGTAGTCGTTTTCACTTTTGGCAACAGAAGCCAGTGCTTGATAATTGCTGGAATAGGAGACAATGTTGGCGTGTCTGAATATCGATTTAATGAAGGTATCTGATGGATAGTGTTGACTCACTGCCACATTCACAGTTTTATCAAGCTGGTAAAATGGCATCATTCCGTTCGAATTCAGGGTTACTAATGTCGGATAGGCCTGGAATAATAGCTGGCTGATAATGAACGGTGTGGTGGCCTGATGAGAGGTATTGTTTGAGGTCAGTACCAGATCTGCCTCTTCGTTATTCAAGGCACTAAGCGCCTGAGGTTCATCATCATAATAGTGAAGTACAAGATTTACGTGCAAAGCATCTTTCAGCAGCTGCAAATAATCTGCATTAATCCCTCGATAACAGCCATTGTTACTATTCATGGCGATGGGCGGATTTTCTTCACCATAGACCGCAATCGTCATGGTACGTTTATCAGCAAGCCATGCGAGATCCTCCTGGCTTAGAGGAAGCTTAGAGATAAAATTGTGCTTTTTGCTGCTTAGCGTCAGCGTAATTGGTTCAGTCGTAGCGGCTACTGTTTGGCCTGTTAGCAATATCATAGCCAGCACAATAATCATTCGAGATATCATTTTTTCAACCGATATTGTTATTGTTTGAAAAGACGAATAAATCTTTAAGCGTTTTACAGTTGAGCTTCCCCATAAGCCTTCTTTTATAAGTGCTGACAGTTTTTGGGTTGATATTCATCTCTGCCGCAATATTTTGATTTGGTGCGCCACTAAGAATATACCGCATTATTTTAATTTCTTGTTCTGACAATGAAAGTATCTTATTTTCAGCAGGCGTGGGGTTATATGATGGGAGAGGGAAGTAATAATATCCACGCTGCACAGCCTGAATAGCAGCAACGAAGTTATCCATTGACTCTTTTTTGCTAATAAAGGCATTAGCTCCCGCATCGACACTGCATTTACGATAGAAAATTTGGTTTTTCCCGGACACCATGACAATGCTACCAGCGTAGTGCTTTTGGCGAAGTTTTGTTACCACATCGATGCCACTCGATCCAATTAGCATGACATCCACGATAACGATGTCGGGTTGCAACCGATCAACCAGCTGGATAGCATGAAAATCATCTGCTGCTTCACCCGTTACCACTATATTTTGGTTTTCCAGGACGGTTTTTAGTGCTAAACGTGCAAATGGATGATCGTCAATAATGACTGCACTCATATTGTGGTTACTGCTGTTCATTGCATAATCCTTTTATAGGGTGAGTGAAGCAATGGGGTATCGTGGTACCACCTGAATTATTGTTTTAAATGATTAGCCTGACCCTGGGTAACTAACTCTTTTGGCTAATATACAGGCGTTAACTCCCTGGGACGTAGAGTAAAAAACACGCTCATTAACCAAACGTAACAATCCCAAAATAGCTAATCACGAATCTCAACGCACACAAACAAACAGTGCGAGACAAGCGCAAAACCAATAGCCTTACTTATCTCATGGGAATTTCTCTGCGAACATTTATTCAGCATATGCAAGCTTATGAGTGGTTACGTTAGTTACCAAAAACTTTGTTATCTCATTGTGTTGAATAAATTCAGAACCAGTTATTGTGATATAAGTCAAAATTTTAAGGCGGTAGATCCTGAAAATAGATATTAATCATGCTAACCCTCCCTGATGTTGTTCAGTCATTCCGATCTCTGTGTTGACGTAATGACAGAACTTTATTATGAACCAAATGTTTTTGTAAAAATAGAGACCTCTTCCCCAAAATGCAAGCACGAATATTTTTTTTAAGATTGCTATGATTGCTATGTAAGGTATTTCCTACAGAGGTAGTATTTTTCCTGTTGGTCTAATGTCAGGAACATTAATGCATTAAATCGAAAAAGGGCATCGACAGAAAGGAGGATGAATATTGTTGCTGAATCAACAAAGAAACGTTATAAAGACCTGGAGCGTAAATTATTAGTTGCCGAAAGGTTGTCAATACAAATTTATTGAACTTGAGATCTTCTTGGGGGAATTATCCTACAGGCGTAGGAAGCTACTCTCGATGAAATAATCCAGCTCTCATTTATTAATTTAACTTAATCTCTAAGATAGGCATTGTCAGCCACGGTAGGCTGCGCAGAAATTTAATTGTAATCTTTATTTGATACAGAACTGGGGTAACCAAAATCAGCCTGGTAACAGCAACCTTAATATGGGCTGGCAGGGAAGCAAAGGCAGCATTAACGCGGGCTATGGCTACTCCCATGATACGCGTTCAATGAACATGAATATTACCGGAGGGGCAATTGCGCACTCTGAAGGCCTGACGCTGTCGCGAACGCTTGGAAGCTCAAGGGCGCTGGTCAGTGCACCGGACGCAAGCGGCGTCCGTCTTACCAGCGGCAATGGCGTAACCGATTGGCAGGGTTTTGCCGTTGCGCCTTATCTTTCCGATTATACCAGCAACAACATCGGCCTCGATCCCAGCCCCCTGCCGGATAATGTGGACCTGCCGAAAACCAACGTTGAAGTTTATCCGACGAAAGGTGCAGTGGTGAAAGCCGATTTCGCTACCCGTATCGGTTACCTGCTACTAATGACCCTGACGCGCGTGGGCGGGATGGGTATTGTGCCCTTAGTGCGACGGTTTCGCTGTTGAATAGCAAGGGGCGTGATGATGCGACCAGCATCGTGGGGGATAACGGTCAGGTGTATATGGCTGGTCTGCCGGTGAAAGGGGAATTGCCCGTGGTGTGGGGTAAAGGCGTCGATAAGCAGTGTCGGGTGAATTTTAATCTTAACGGCCTTAAGCCAACGGCACAAATGCCGGTAATTCAATTGAATGGCGATTGTCGTTAATGAAAATGCGTTATGTCCTGGCGTCAGGCAGCAGCGCAGCAAGAGAGATCGATATGAATAAAATGAAAAGTGTTATCTGTTTTCTGGCACTGGGTGCTATCAGCCCGCACGCCTGGGCTACGCCAAATAATGATGACATTAAAGCGATGCTTTCCCAGGCAAAGAGTGGGGATGCCTGTGCCCAAACCCAACTTGGCATTCTTTATGCTGAAGGCAGTGGTGTCACCCGTGATTATAAAAAAGCGCGATCGTGGTTTGAGCAGGCCGGTAAACAAAATTATGCCGATGCGGAATATAACCTCGGCGTGATGTACGGCAATGGGGATGGTGTGGCGCGCGATAATAAAAAAGCGCTGACCTGGTTTGAAAAAGCGGCAGAGCATGGCCATATCGGCGCCCGTTATAATCTGGGCATGATCTACAGCCAGGGAATTGGCACCGCCAAGGATCCGGTTCGTGCGACTTTCTGGTTTGAGCTTGCCGGGCAAGATGGTTCGGTGGAAGACAAATATACGCTTGGCGTGATGTACAGCAAGGGTGAACCGCTGGAGAAGAATGATGTAAAAGCCCGGCAATGGTTTGAACGCGCAGCCAATGAGGGGCATGTGCTTGCCCAGTATAATTTAGCGGTCATGTACAGCGAAGGACTGGGGGGCGATCGCGATCTGCAAAAGGCGCGTCACTGGGCGGATAAAGCCGCCGGGCAGGGTGATCCAGAGGCCACCAGATTGCTCAGCGTATTGAATGAGCGTGGTAAACAGAGTCCCTTCGAAATACTGATGGTGGCAGGCGGTGACCCTGCTGCCGCGCCGCATATTGTGCCACCGGTTCGGCTGGGTGCCGATCATGGGGTTGAAAAGCCAGCGGCTGAAACACTTTCGGAGACACCCGCTGCAGTCATAAATACGGCACCAACCACTGAGTCTGTCGAGATTATAAAGATTGACGAGGGTAGCTCCGGCGTGGAAATAGAAAAAATAACGGAGGACGCGCCGGCAGAGGAAGCCATGCCGTCGGATGCGCTGAGAAGTCAAAAGATGGAAAACAGGGAGAGTGAGGCACGGGCAGGCGAAGCGGAAAATTTACAAAACTCTCAACGGGGTTCAACCCAAAATAACGAACTGACTCCCGCCACTGGTTCGCAGGCAGTGAGTGAAGGCGCTCCCCGGGAAGAGGGGCAACAGGCAGAGGAGAACGACGTCATGGGATCATCCGGTGTCAGTGAGTCGGTTCCTGCCCAGGAAACGGTTTCTGCTACGAAACCCGCCGAAGATAATATTGTGGGGAATCCCGC
The DNA here is from genome assembly GCF_000742135.1 of Klebsiella pneumoniae. Taxonomy (GTDB): domain Bacteria; phylum Pseudomonadota; class Gammaproteobacteria; order Enterobacterales; family Enterobacteriaceae; genus Klebsiella; species Klebsiella pneumoniae. Next base: position 3,502,327 of record NZ_KN046818.1, read on the forward strand.
ACAAGAATTGGTAAAGACAGAGGAATAGCTTAACTCTATCGTAAATCGCATAAATTTATTCTGGCTACCAAAGTTAGCTAGCTGAAAATTTATCTGATTCACAAAAAATAAGGAAATAAATAGTATGCTTATGTGTATGGCCATTTCCATTATTCCATTCGTATGGTGCCATTAAGATGGAAAAATATTATTATTACTTGCAGCCTGTGCCAATAGATACGGCTCCATTTAATGGTGAATAACACTATTATTACGCTGTGCTGATTTTGACCTTCATAAAATCAGCTAGTTTGTCGGCTGCATGCTTATCATAACCTGTCTGCTATTTCATACCATTTATTGTGCAACTGGCTATCGCCTGTCTTTGCCAGTAAATGATGGAGGGCTCAGGTTGTCAACGTACGGTCTTGTAAATTAAATAACGTGATGGAGATGAATAAATGAAAGTTAAATCATTGGTTTTTGGTGCCATCGGCGCACTGTTTTTAACCTCTGCCGCCCATGCAGCTGACCACAAGAAGCCGGTTAATTCCTGGACCTGTGAAGATTTTCTGGCGGTAAATGAAGATTTTCAGCCTACGGCAGTGGGGGTTGCGGAAGCGCTGAATTCTAAAGACAAACCGGAGGATGCGGTTCTCAACGTTTCTGGGATTGAAAAAGTCACCCCGACAATCGTTCAGGCTTGCCAGAAGGACAAGAAAATGTCTTTCAAAGATAAAGTTCGTGCTGAATGGGATAATCTGAAAAAGGAAATCTATTAATCCCAGGGGAATGCCACAATCCCTTATTCCGCAATAATGTTAGGAGTAGCAGAGCCGCGTTATAACGTGGCTCTGTTTTTTGTGACTAATTAAATACTTCATCGATTTCGCTTTCGCTTTCGCTTTCGCTTTCGCATCCGCGTTAAGCGACTCGTCCCTGCAGATCATACCCGCAACTATCCGCTAAGTCGCTGTGCTTAACGCGAGGCTATCATCATGCGTGAGCTTATTTGCTCCAGAAGCGCTGTCTGATGACTAAATATAATGATGCTTAACCCGCGCCGACGGGATTCATGGATTAGCTGCTGCCAGATATCCCGTTGCACAGAAGGATCGAGCTGGGCGGTGATCTCATCGGCAATCAGTACGCGAGTACGGGGATCGAGCGACCGCAGCAGCGCAATACGGGCCAGTTCCCCCCCGGACAGCTGAGCAGGTTTTCGCCTCAACCACTCGGGGTTAACGTGAAAACGCGCCAGTTGTTCATCATCCGGCTGCCACGCATCGCGTAAGGCATTTCCCGTGGTGCGAAAAGGGTTAAATGTGCGTTCAGGGTGCTGAGGCACTAACTGAACCGGACAATAACCACGTTTTGGCAAAGGAAGGCCGTCAAGGGTGATCCGCCCCTGGCGGCAGGACTGCCAGCCCGCAAGCACGCGTCCCAGCATGGTTTTACCATAGCCGCTCGGTGCCGAAATTCCCAACCGCTCACCCGCCGGCAATTCAAAAGAGAAATTTTGCCACAGCGGGCGATTATCTTGCTCAATGGTGAGCTCTGAAACAGAAAACATTACACGCCCCCGGCCTGGACAGGCATTTCCTCATCGGAAAATAAGCGTTGGTGTTCTGGCAGGGCCAACCACTGACGTCGCAATGCTGCGCTTCCACCGCCGTCTTTGAGTTCGTTAACGACCATATCATCACTGATCTGTCCGTGACTGAGGGCCACAATGCGATCGGCGAAACGTGCCGCCAGCGACAAATCATGGGTTACCCATAGCACCCCGGCCCCCTGAGCCGCCAGATCGCGTAACTGATGTAGGAGCTGGAAAGCCAGCGGTTCATCAAGCCATGCCGTAATTTCATCCGCCAGAATATACCGGGCTCCTCCTAATGCGGCATTACATGCCAGAATGCGTTTTGCCATGCCGCCTGACAGCTGGCGGGGATATTTCAGCAGAATATCGTGCTGAAGATGATAATGTTTGATTTGCTGTTCTAGCGCCAGTGCGCAGGTATGGCGACCACTGAGGTGCAGGCTTCGCTTCAGCTGAGTGCCTACGGTCAGAAGGGGGTTGAGCGAACCGACGCCCTGCGGAATATAGCAAAGTGTGTTACCCCGAAGCGTTGCGCAATGGCGGGAATCGATCGCTTTGCCCTCCAGTCTGATTTCCCCACGCATCCGTAAGTTATCGGGTAAGAGTGCCAGAGCCGTTTGCAGCAGGAGGCTTTTTCCTTCCCCGCTTCCCCCTACCAGAGCCGTTATTTCGCCGCGTTTGACTGACAGATTAATATTGCTAAGGAGAGGCGATAACTGTTGGCGTCCAAACCAGGTGTAATGTACATGGTCGACGTAGATGCTACTGAAATTCAGCATGATGGATTCCTTAACCACAGATCGCGAATGGCGCGCACGCAGAGATCAAACAGTAAAACAATTAACAGCAGCATCAGGCCGGGATACAGCGCCAGCCACCAGCTACCGTTGCTAAAGAAACGCAGCGCATCGGCTAATAAAATCCCCAGGGAAGGATCATGAGGCGCCAGTCCGAAACCAAGAAAACTTAATGCTGCGCTGTGTAAGACAGCATGTGGGAACATCAGTAATGTTCCCACAAGCCACTGTGATGAAAGCGCGGGCAGATAATGCGCCCGCCAGCAGTACCAGCGAGTATTTCCAATACGCTGAGCCAGCGTCATGTAGTCGCTGGTCCGAATCTGCTGGGCTTCTGCTCGCAGGATCAGCGCCAGTTTGGGCCAGTGGGTGAACGCGACGGCTAAAACCACGCCCCGCATTCCTCCTCCTACCGTAAAGCAGATCAGGATAAGCAGCAGCAGATGGGGTAATGAGAGCAGGGTATCAATGATCAATCGTAGCGCCTGATCCATCACGGGATGGATAAGCGTCAGACTGGCGATCAGCATCGCAATAACACCGCTGCAGATTGCGGCACCGACACCAATTTGCAAACTGGTCAATGCCCCCTGAAAGCAACGTAACCACAGATCGCGCCCCATATTATCGGTGCCAAACCAGTGGCTGGCACCGGGCGGAAGATAGCGTGCCTGCAGATCTATCGGTACATCCACTGACAACAATGAAACGCCATAGGCAGCCATCATGCCGAGCAGTAAGGATGAAAAAATAAAACGCAGTAATGCCGGAGCGGGATTATTCTGCATCATTTCGGCTCCAGAATATGATTTGTTCTGGCCAGTAACATCGCAGCGAAGCTATTTCCGCAAAATACCAGCACGGTACTGAACAGCACGATGCCCATCAGCAACGGAATATCGCCGCGCAGGCCAGCATCAATGGTGGCTTGCCCCAGTCCGGGGTAGGCAAACACTTTTTCTGCCAGAAGCGAGCCTCCGAGGAGTTCGCCAACTGAGGCAAACTGCAGGCAAAGCGCGGGGGTTAATGCATGGCGGAGTACCTGTACCCGTAATAGCCCCCAGCCTTTCTCGCCCTGGGCTCGCGCGTAGTGTACAAAGTCACTGCGCATCGTTTCGGCCACTTTTTCCCGAGTGTGCAGTGCAATTTGTCCAATGCCGGTCAGGCTTAACGCAACCATCGGCAAGATGACATGGTGAAGGCGCTCCCCCAGGCTGGCATTGTCGGCGTTCTGACCCGGTGCCCAGGCACAGCAAACCGGAAACCATTGCCAGTGAACGGCAAATATCGCCAGCAGTAATAAGCCCACCCAAAACGTCGGTAGTGAGGACAACAGGTAGCTGATGCGGCAGATTAAGCGATCCGGCCAGCGGTGGAGATAACGTCCGGCAGTCAATCCCAGCATGATCCCTAACAACCCTGACAGCAGCCAGGCGCTGGCTAACAGGATAAATGAGAGGGCAAAGCGTTCGCCAATAACCTGGGCAACCGGGGCGTTATAAATCATTGAATATCCGAGATCGCCCTGGATGACTTGCGAAAACCAATGCCAGAAGCGTAGCCACAGCGGTTGGTCCAGTCCCCAGCGTGCGGCAATGAGGGGGTACTGTTGGGGGGGAACATGCAGCAAATCATTGCCGATATAGGCACGAATGGGATCAACCGGTGAAAAACTCAGCAATGTAAAGGTTCCGGCCGATACCAGTATCAGCAGAATGGCGAGCCTGAAGACAGCAATCAAAACAGGACCTGGCCCGTAAGATCGGGTTAGATTTAGCCTGGTCATTAAAAAATGTTTTACTGGCACGTCCATTTCCAGTCCTGAACATTGTTAAGCACTGACCAGCTGCCATGAATTTCAGGAGCAGCATTACCTAAATCAATACACGGACTGGCAAGGTAGGTATGTTGTAAATTTAGCAGCCAGGCCCAGGCGGCATCGCCCCGCACGCCCGCGCCAGACTCTCCATCCCATTCAACCTGCTGCCAGACGGGAACCGCTTGTTGCCACGTTGGCGCGTTGAGCGCCTGCTGGAGATGCTGGTCCACGGCGTTATTGCTGTAATAACCCGGATTGTAATACTCAACGCCCGCCGCCTTGCTGCTGTAATGATGGTAAAGCTCCATCGGATCTAGACTCCCCCAGCCGAACAGCGTGGGATTGGCATGCATATGCCGCTCGACGGTTTCCCAACTGCCGGATTTGAGCTCCATCGCGATACCGAGGGGGTTCACCATCGCGCTGACGGCCTGAGCCAAATCGCGACGGGTGCTGTCTCCGCTGGCATACCACAGCGTTAACTGTGCCTTTTTACCGTTTTTAACACGAATGCCATCCTGTCCGACCTCCCAGCCGGCATCATCGAGAATGTGTTTCGCTGTGGCGAGATCACCATCTTTGAAGGCGGCCTGGGGATTGTCCCAGGGTAAGCCCTGCACCGCGCTATAAGCAGGTACTGCGTGACCTTCCATAAGCTGGTTTGCCAGAAGGTGACGATCGATGGCGTAGTTGATGGCCCGCCGGATAGCGACATCCGCAGTAACGTCATTACCGATCGGGTATCCGTTAGCATCTTTTTGACCGGCAGGTATGGTGGGGAAAGCGATACCCCGGTTTTCCACGCTTGGGCGTACCCATAGTGTTAAGCCCTGTTGCGGCGTAACCGAAACGGATGGTGCGACTCTGACTAATCCTAACTGACCACTTTGCGCCGCAGCGTAGGCGCTGTCTTCATCCAGAAAGACAAAGATCAGTTTATCGAAGTCGTTTCGGTGGCCTGAATAATAAGGATTAGCCTCAACGATAAGCTGCTGCCCGGGCTGAAAGCTCACCAGCCGATACGGCCCTGCGCCGACCGGATTTTGCGCATAGGTTTTTGCATCATATTGATGTTGAGGCACAATCCCCAGCGATCCTAATACGCTGACAAACGTGCTTTGCGGTGCGGACAGGGCAATCTCGACCCGACGGTCGTCCAGAACCCTGGCGGCGGAAAAATTCCCCATATCGATTTTGCCGCCACCCTGCGCGGCCTGGTTATAGGTAAAGGCCACATCCTGGGCCGTTAAGGGCGAGCCATCTGAGAATTTCAAATCCGGCAGGAGCGTAATGGTCCAGATCTTTCCGTCGGCACTGTGCTCGACGTGTTCAGTAAGAAAATTCTCCCAGTCCATATCGACATTTTGTTTTAACAGCGCGCTATGCAACAGCAACGTGCTTCCATGGCTCCAGCCCAGTAAAGGATCAAAGCCTTCACTGGGCTCTTCACCAATAGCCAATGTAAGTGAGTGACCTGAGGTTGAGTCCGTTTCAGCCTGCGCATAAAACGGTAACGTGCTGGCGATAAGCGCAAAAGTATATGACATTACTTTTAGTAGGTGAGGCATGCGGCTTCCTTGTAACAATGCATAGTCAATAAAAAATGCCCTGACGCCTGGTATGCAACTCTGCTTTTTCAGCAATATCGATAATGGGCGCCGGTCACATCTACCTAGTGACCCTGACGATGGGCCGGCATAATGTCTTTATTCGGCACCAGAAAGAGCCAGGAAGCGAGAACAAAGGGCATGGTCAGCGTTGGGATGCCTACCGGCGCCAGCAATGTGTTCATGGCTCCCTGCACGAAAACGGTAAATATCACGCCGATAAAGGTGTAACCCAAAACTCGCCAGCTGGGTTTATTGAAACTTGAGCCAAGCGCAATGGCCGTGAGCACCGCGCTAAATGCATATAACCCGCTGTCGGTGCTGGTGGTATTCGCTCCAAGCAGTGAGGCAGTTAATACCGCGAGCAGCGAACCGCCGATGGCAAATATCGCCGCCCAACGTGACGCCACCGCCAGACCCACAACAAATAGTCCCCCCGCGGCCACGCTGCTGAATAAATACACCTCAGAAACACCGTGCAATACTGTGGCAAATATGTGGCCGTTGAACAGCCCCCCCGCCGGAGCACTAACTAACGGGTGGGGGAGTTCAGGTACGGATAACCCGGAGGCATCCAGGCCTGAAAACGCATAACTTGCCAGCAACACAACCCACGTCGTCAGCACAAAGGGAGCCGTTAATGCCGCTACTTTCCAGGTTTTCAGTATGTCGGCAATACTGACGGTGGCGATAACAGACACGATGCTGCCTGTAATAATGCAGCCCCAAAGCTGCGGCGTGACGGATAAAAAGGTCGGCAGCGCCACCCCAACCAGACAACCATTGTATCCGTATAGTCCGGCCAGCCATGAGGTGCGATCGTTAACGAACATACCGGTAAATGTCGCAACCACCGTACCCAGCACACAGCCATAGGCCGCTGCGGGATTGCCTTCGCCGTAAGCGGCAATAAATATGGCAATAAAGAAGATTAACCCGGTCAGTGGATTATTCTGAAACATGACCTGAGCACATCCCCGCAGCGTCACGTCGATAAACCTGACGGCAGGGTTTATTTCAGTGAAATGAGTCCATTTACTCGCTATAGCTGATGAGGTATTCATGATGTGGCGTCTCCTGCTAATTATTTTTCATTCTGAGCTTGTCTGACGGAAGAGGGCCGTTAAGGCCCTTTTCCTAAAGGCAACACGCTGATGTAAGGGTCAGACTTTCCAGAGAAAGGGCGCCGGCAATGAATAACCGGTGGCGACTTGCCGCACGGTTTGCCAGAAATCCCGGATAGCTTTTTTTATACGGGTGCTGTCGTTTGCCAGTACCTTATAAATAAGCCCAGCCCCATTGGGTAAACGGCTTACGCCATGACACAGCTCCTCGCTATAAAAAGAGCGTGAACGGGATAAAATTTCGTCCTGGCAGGTTGAAGGGGTCAACACAATTACGTTGCCGTAAATATCGAATGTTCCCATTACGCCGACGACATCCAGCGGCTTTTCTTTAGGGGTAAGTACCAGTTTTTCAGTGAACAAAACGTCACCGGCTTCATTTTTGGCACTGATCCGCGAGGAATAAACATCAAAACCAAAACGCTCATCCTGGTGATGATGCTTACGCCCTGGCATCAGGATTTCCGAATAAAGCACGGTGGCGGTGCTGTCGCATTCAATAAGGGTATCGCTGATAAATCGCGAATGACGATGCGGAATGACCTGATCCGGCATAAATTCAAGATAAGCCTGCTTACCGACGCGTATATGTTGCGTTTGCGCGGCAAAATTATTATCCATCGAATGGATTTTAGTCGCTGACTGCGTGGTAATATGGGCGCAGGCGCCCGCATCAACCTCAATCTCCACCGTTAAGCGATCCCCCTGCAAAACGCATCCTGAGGTGGAGATCATGGGTACGCAGGGCAGGAATGGCATTTCCTCATCCCAGTAGAGGGCTTTTTGAACCAGCAATGGCACCTTTCTTTCCATTTCATGGAGGGTGCTTTTGGCGCCACGATCGGCAAAACGTAGCCGCAAATAGCCATGTTTGCCGACGGCGCCGCTGGCCATTTGCGGTGGCTCTTGTTGATACTTTGCCAGTTCGGGCGCCAACGCGCCCAGAGAAAGAGTATCGAACGCCGGCGACGCCTTGTGTTTGGTCTGCATGATGGCTCCTATTTTGCGTGCGTAAACAGGAAATCTTTTTCGATCATGTCCACCAGGGCATCGATGCCTTCGCCAGTTTTACAGTTCGTTAATATATAAGGACGGTTGCCGCGCACAATTTTGGTATCATCCTCCATGACTGCAAGGCTCGCTCCAACGTAAGGGGCGAGGTCGATTTTATTAATAATCAAAATATCCGCCTGCACCAGGCCGGGCCCATTTTTCCGGGGGATTTTTTCCCCTTCGGCCACATCGATAACGTAAATATAAAAATCAGCCAGCGCCGGACTAAAGGTCAGCGTTAAATTATCGCCACCGCTCTCAATCATAATGAGGTCGCTGTCCGGGTACTTATCTTCCATTTCCTCAACCGCAGCGATATTCATACTTGGATCTTCGCGTACTGCGGTATGGGGACAGGCTCCGGTTTCAACGCCCATAATCCGCTCTTCATCAAGAATGCCTTTCAGGGTGCGTTTTACCTGTTTGGCATCTTCGGTTGTGACCACATCATTGGTAATGATTAACGGCTTATAACCACGCTCGATTAATTTAGGGGTGATGACTTCAATGATGGCTGTTTTACCTGAACCAACCGGGCCGCCGATACCCAGGCGAGTAATTTTTTTCATTCTCCAGTCCTTATTTTTAATTCATAAATAAACGCACATGCGCATCAACGTGTACGGCGGCCAGAATATCGATAAGCGGCGTGTACGACGCCATTTCGCTGATATCGGCATTCACGGCCTGCCGGCAAAATTCAGGTATGTTTTTATTTACGGCATACAGAATCTGCTGGCTGTCAAAGTGCGTTATCCTCATCAGCCGCTGGGCGGCGCTCAGGATAGTCATGGCAACGCCATACTGATGCATAGCAATGGTTTCCTGAGCGCTGATCCCTTGTAACCCCATGACCAGCGCCTGGCTTACCGGAAATGTGCCTGCTGTCTGTCCGGTTTTAATGTTATCCAGCCACCACGTCAGCAGGTCGGCTTCGAACACCTGACGGGTCATCTCAACCAGTTTCTTACCCATCCGCTGCGTCATTAACCGCGACTCTTCATTGAGTTTGCGATTCATAATTTCGCGATCAACGGCCAGAAGCTGATCTAAGTTGCCATCAAGTAATGCCCGGTGAGCATGGGCCAGGCCAATCGCATCGCATTGCGCTGCCTGGACCAGCGAGGTTTCAACAAACGCTTTTAAGCTCACGACATCGTGGACCAATCCCACCTGAATAGCGGATTCCACACCGCATGAAAAAGTAAATGCTCCCACTGGCAGAACCGAGTCGCCGAACTGCAATACTCTGATCAGACGCAGGAGCTGATGTGATTCATCAATGTTTATGCTCATGCGCATTCCCATGATGTGCGTGGTGAGATCGATCGTGGGCGTGGCCGTGCTGTGGATCGCCGCTGAGCACGCTGACATGGACATGCGGGTCTTCCGCACCGCCAAACAGCAGGCGGGACTCGGACGGTGTCAGGTGTGGTAATACCGTTTCACCCGCGACAAAGTGATATTCAGATTGCGCGTAACCATGCGTTTTCAACACGGAATTCATCATTTTCTTTTCGACTGATAAAGGGACATATACCTGAGTGCCTTTGATCACCGACTTCCAGTGTTGATTTCCCAGGGCGTGTCCGAGTTCAAACACGCGTTTAATTGCGCCTTCGAACTCTGCCGTGGCCAGGGAGGCGAGCTGGATAACCAGCACTTCCCGCAGAGTGATATGTACGGTTAACAGGTATTTTTTGTCGTCATCACATAACAAAATATCCCCGTCGGTTAACCGCATGCGACGATCCAGAGCGATACCGATATCAAAACCCTGCTCGCTTTGCTTACGGCAACGGCTTTTTTGAGCTTCCCATTGTTCCAGGGACAGCACATCGTGTTGATATCCGCGGGTCTTTTCCTGCCACGACGGGTCGTTTTTTACATTTCCGATAATCGTCTCAATCAGTATCATGTTTATTTGCCTCACATCAGAACGCACGGATATGGCGCTTAGCCAAAGAAATATTTTTGGTTCATTACCGCTGTTGTGACGGGGTTGCAGGTGGCATGTTCACCATCCACTTTCACGGCGAAAGTTTCCGGATCAACTTCGATATGCGGCGTGGCGGAGTTACGTACCAAATCACGCTTGGTTACTGAGCGGCAATTGTTGATAGCGATAACCTGACGCTCAAGGCCGGCTTTCTCTTTGACACCATCATCCAGCGCGGCTTGAGACACGAAAGTCGCGCAGGTGTCTTGCAGGGTTTTCCCCATGGCACCAAACATCGGGCGATAGAATACCGGCTGCGGGGTCGGCAGCGATGCGTTTGGATCGCCCATCAGGGCCCAGTTGATCATGCCGCCCTTGATCACCATCTTCGGCTTCGCACCGAAAGAACGCGGGTCCCATAAAACCAGATCGGCCATCTTGCCCACTTCAACTGAGCCGATGATATGGCTTACGCCATGCGCAATAGCCGGATTGATGGTCAGCTTGGCAACGTAGCGCAATACCCGGAAGTTATCGTTGCCGTCGCTGTCTTCTGGCAGTTTCCCGCGGGCGACTTTCATGGCATGGGCTGTCTGCACAACGCGCAGCCAGTTTTCTCCGACGCGTCCCATCGCCTGAGAGTCGCTCGAAAACATCGAGATTACGCCCATGTCATGCAGCACGTTTTCCGCCGCGATAGTTTCCGGACGGACGCGGCTTTCAGCGAAGGAGACGTCCGCAGCCACGTTTGGGTTCAGGTTGTGACACACCATGATCATGTCGAACAGTTCAGCCTGGGTGTTGATGCCGAATGGAAGGGTAGGGTTAGTGGAGCTGGGCAGCACGTTTAACTGGCTGGCCACCTTGATGATATCCGGTGCGTGCCCACCGCCGGCCCCCTCGGTATGCAAGGTATGAATAGTACGGCCTTCAAACGCCTCGATAGTGTTTTCGACGTAACCCGCTTCGTTAAGGCTATCGGTATGCACCGATACCTGAATATCCATTTCGTCAGCAATACGCAGGGAATGACGTAACGCGTTTGGCGTGGCTCCCCAGTCTTCATGCACTTTCAGGCCCGCCACCCCGGCAATAATCTGTTCAACCAGCGGAGCACGCCCAAACGCGTTACCCTTACCCAACAGTCCGACGTTGACCGGTAGCCCTTCCACTGCGCGCAGCATCTTGCGAATATTCCAGGGGCCTGGGGTGACGGTTGTTCCGTTGGTACCGTCCGTCGGGCCGATCCCACCGCCAAAGAAAGTAGCCACGCCATTCGATAGGGCGCTGTATGCCTGCTGCGGTGAAATAAGATGGATATGGCTGTCGATGCCGGCCGCGGTCAGGATCAAGTGTTCCCCGGAAATGGCGTCAGTGCTGAGCCCGACAATCATATTCTGCGTCACGCCATCCATAATGGCCGGGTTACCGCTTTTACCAATGCCAACAATCAGGCCATCTTTAATACCGACGTCGGCCTTAATGACGCCCAGTTTGGCATCGAGAATCGTGACGTTGGTAATCACCAGGTCCAGAACGCCGTTATCGCGCGTTAAGGTATTATTCGATCCCATTCCATCACGCAGTGATTTACCGCCACCATAGACCGATTCGTCACCATAGCCGCGGAGGTCTTTCTCAATTTCGATATAAAGGTCGGTCTCACCCAGGCGGATTTTATCTCCGACCGTCGGGCCAAACAGGCTGGCATATTCTTTTCTTGAAATAGTTGGCATAAAATCCTCACTAGACAGTTAATTCTGAAATTTAACTTACTGATTTAAAACCATGTTTGATGGCATTGTTAAGAATATCTTCAGGTGCATCGCCCTGAATGCCAGAGGCGTTGCCGACCCAGCCGTCGACCAGATTATTAAAGCCGTATACCACCTGCTGACCGCTGAAAGGAATTAATTCAACGGTAATAGCATCACCCGGTTCAAATCGTATCGCTGTCGTAGCGGTAATGTTGAGTCGTTTACCAAACGCTTTACTGCGCTCAAACTCCAGTGCTTTATTGGCTTCAAAGAAATGAAAGTGCGAGCCTACCTGGATTGGACGATCGCCCGTGTTTTTGACATGAACGGTAGTAATGGAGCGGCCTTCATTAAAAGTAATTGGCGAGTCCGCTAATACATAGCCGCCGACGGAGACCCCTGTCTCCACCTTTTTAACCATGGTTTCCGAAGTGTTGGATTGCTTTTTCATTAGAGCTCCTTTGCAGAGTCATTTCAGGCTTATTCACTGAATCGGGTCATGAACCGTGACCAGACGACTGCCATCGGTGAAAATGGCTTCGACCTGGACGTGAGGAATTAAATCGGCCACACCGTCCATGACGTCCTCTTTGGTTAATACGGTACGTGCTTCATTCATCACCACTTCCAGGGTTTTTCCTTCCCGGGCACCCTCCATCGCCGTGGTCGTAATAATGGCAACCGCTTCCGGGTGGTTCAGTTTTAGACCCTTGTTTTTGCGCTTCAACGCGACGTCAGCCAGGGTATAAACCATCAGCTTTTCAATTTCTCTGGGCGTGAGTTGCATATTTCCTCCATTCCTGATTACACACATTGTTTAATATCGGTGATGCTGCCCCAGCCACAGGGAAGGGGCAGAGAGATATTAATTTTTCTCGCTATAGGCATCTTCGCCGAATAAAGTGTTATCGAGTTCGCCGCCAACTTTATTCTGGTCGACTTTAACTACGGTGAATTTATTAATGAGCCACAGAATAGCCAGTGTGAAAATAAACGACCAGACGCTGGTAAATACCACGGCGGTAATCTGTTTAATGATTTGCATCCCATTGCCTTCCAGCAGACCGTCAGGCCCATTCGCGTTCCATGTGGCTGAGGCAAAGACACCCACCAGAATCGAACCTGTTATCCCGCCAACGCCGTGTACGCCAAACACGTCCAGCGCATCATCAAGGTAGCGGCGTACCAACAGCACCACGAAATAACAGACGAAGCTGGCAATAATGCCAATTAGCGCGGCAGACTGAATCGAGACATAGCCAGCAGCTGGGGTGATAGTGGCAAGCCCGGCTACTGCGCCGGTTAAAAAACCGACCAGTTTGGGTTTGCCTGTACGGATTTTCTCAATAATAAACCAGGTGACGGCAGCAAAAGCGGCGGCGATATCCGTGGTCACAAACGCGGAGACCGTAACAGTATTGACCTGCAGTTCTGAACCTGCGTTAAAACCATACCAGCCAAACCACAATAAACCGGCTCCCAGGGCAATATAAGGAATATTATGCGTACCGTCTGAGGCCACCGTACGTTTGCCAACATACAGTGCGGAAGCCAGTGCGGCAAAACCCGCTGTGGCATGGACTACGATCCCGCCAGCAAAATCTACGACTCCCCATTTCGCCAGCATTCCCTGCGGACTCCAGATCATATGAACAAACGGGCAGTAAACCAGAAGTGTCCAGAAGGTAAGGAAGACCAGATACGCTGGAAAATTGACGCGATTTGCAAACGCACCCGTTATTAATGCGGGGGTAATGATGGCAAACATCATTTGATAGACAAAATGAACTAATAAGGGGATGCCACCTTTGTTACCGGTGTACATCGTCCCTGGATCAATATTATTCATGAAAGAATAATAGAGGGGATCGCCGATGATCCCGTTGAGCGTCGGACCAAAGCTCAGTGAATAACCGACGATAAACCAAAGGGCGGCGACCCACCCCATCGAGAAAAAGCTTTGCGCCATTATCGTCACAATACTTTTTCTGGGTACCAGTCCGCCATAAAAAAATGCCAGCCCGGGCGTCATCAACATCACGAGGCTGGCGCAGAGCAACATAAAAGCAGTGTTAGGTACATCTAATGATAAATAATTTACAAGTGCATGTTCCATAAAATTATCCCTGTGATCTTATACAGCGCCTGTAAGCGTTGATTTTTTAAGCTGACGAACGCAGATTGCACGATATGACAGTGCAATGTGTAAAATATATATGCAGGACGTTGTTTATATTCGTAAAATAAATCCTCCACGCATCGAGGGAGTGGTTTTATTAACCTGTTAATATGCTTTTAATCGTTCACGCTTTTCTCCATGGCAGGCTGTGTGCTGATTTTCCTAAAGGAGGCCAGACATGCTAACAGCTTCTTATAAATGCATGCCTTGCATTCGATAAAATAGGTCTCCTGACTTTTGTAAAGTTATATACTTCAAGAGTGTATAGCTTGTTTTATAATCTGTATATCAGAGTGGATACCCGCATGAGTCATACCCATCCTACTGGTGTAAGTTGTTGCCTGACGGAAAAAATATTGGCTTATTTCTGTCAGGGTAGCTGCCGGAGCAATTATATCTCAGGACGGAATAAGAAGGCAGGCACGTAAAAAAGCGAAAAACAGCAATCTGTAAGATAGGCTGTTTTCCGCTGGTAGTTTATCAGGTAGGGCAGAAAAGAATAAACTGCGCAGGATTATCGAATATCATTCACCCATTGCATAATTTTACTTTCTGGCTTTTCATGACAGATTTTGATTAACTTTGGTACCGAGACGGTGTCCGTTTCATTCCAGTCAACGGTATCTCCACCTTTATAGACGGTCTCATTATTGATTGCCCAGTAAGCTACCGGGGTCATTGCCTTAGGGTTCATATCAAGGTATTCCCGGCAAGTCATGTTTTTCGGTGTGGTTTCCGACGCTTTCTCCGCCGCCACGGCGGCGTTGGCGTTCAGTAAAACAAGAGTCACAACGGGTGTGAGAAACAGAGTGGATAATTTTTTCATGATGTTTTCCTGTTTGAAAAGCCTATGCACAATATATAAAATAGCGATTTACGTGGTAATTAATTTTTTTTGTGCTTTATTCAGTGCATAGCTGAGCACTAAGAAGAATCCGGCACAGAACAGCATTTCCAGACCAATGAAGGTGACAGTGATGATATAGTTGGCGTCTTCGCTAGCGCGGAGCCAGGCCAGGGCGATGATGAGGTCTATTATGCCAATGAAAATACACCAATAACGACCCTTCATAGCCCGATCTTTAAATCCCATGGCGATGCGACTATACCCGGCAAGGATAAATAAAACACAAAACAGCAATGACAAAGTATTAATACCGAATGACGTGCTAAAGATAAAACCACAGCCGACGCCAAAATAAATAATTCCAAATAACAACGATGAGATGTAAGAACGAGTATTGTATTTAATGAATATCAATGCCATCGCCACAGAGTACATGCCACAGATGAACATTAAAGCACCAGTCAGGGTGCTAATGACCACACCGCTATATATTGGGAAGAGCATACAGGCCAGCGCGCACAACAGCAGTATAACGGCCATAACGGCAGTAGCTCTATGGTATCTTTTTAACAGCGTACTGCCAAGAGTATTTATTTTACTGCTGTCAATAAATAACATGATTTCTCCGTTAGTCATTACGGTAGCAAAATGAACCGCAGCAGATAGCGGGCGACGGCATTTAATAGTATTTCAGTTATTATAAGTGGCGGTTATTTTCCTGTGTATCGGAGTGCGAGTCGATCGATATCATCAATATCTTACAGGTGTAGGATGCAATGGTGGGGAGCTTTAATTTTTCTCAACGGAGTTGTTGGCGCCGCTTTTTCTTTTATGGATGGGTAGGCGGGACGGCAACGGTTATAGTATGTAATTTGTATAAACTGGCTGGACATGATGTGAAATTAACAGGCTTGTAGCGAGTGGGAAACAGGAGGGGGATTATCAGGCCCGTTGCCGGGCCTGATAGATGACAAGTATTATCCAGCTTTGCTGGAGTTAAACGGTGGTTTTGCGAACCATACCAGCAGAGTGAGCATCAGGAATACGCCAGCCGACAGGTAAAAAACATCGTTGGCCGCCATTAGCAGGCTTTGCTGAGTAATCTGGTCATTGAGATAGGTTGCTATTTGCTGCTTATCAAAACCCATATGTTGCAGTTTATGGAACATATCGACAGACGGAGGATTATACTCGGTGACCGATTCTGTTAGCTGCGCGTGGTGGAAGGAGTCGCGATGACTCCATAGCGTCATGGTGATCGTGGTGCCAATAGAGCCGGACAAACTTCGGAAGAAGTTACTCAAACTGGTAGCGGCAGCGAATTTCTCCGGCGGTAACCCTGAAAGTGAAATGGTTGTCAGCGGTAAAAAGAAACAGGCGACCGCAAAACCCTGCATAAATTGTGGGATAATAACCCACGTAAAATCAATGGCCGAGGTAAAGGTGACGGAACGCCAGTAATAACACAGGGCGTACATGATAAAACTAAACGTTACCAACATCCGCATATCGATTTTATGGCCATAGCGACCAATAAGCGGCGCAAGCAGTAGCGGCATGATACCGATCGGTGCGTAAGCCAGTCCGGCCGATACCGAAGTGTACTCAAAAACGGTCTGCAGTAACTGCGGCATTAACACGATCGCCCCGGCATAAATTAAATAGGCACAGGCGATACATAAAATACCAATAGTAAAATTTCGCGAACGGAACAGGCTAAGATCAATAATCGGGTTATTGTCCGTTGCTTCCCAGATGACCAGTAAAATAATAGCAATAACGGCAATAATCGCCAGAACAATGATCGTGGTTGAGTTGAACCAGTCGAGATCTTTTCCTTTATCCAGCATAATTTGCAGGCTACCGACGCCCAGCACCAGGAGGCTCAACGCGATGAGATTAATTTTAACCGGTTCAGTTGGCGTCTCGCGGCCTTTGAGTAACCACGAGGTCAGCACAACCACAATGACACCCAGTGGGACGTTGATTAAAAATATCCAGCCCCAGTCGTAATTATCGCAAATGTAGCCACCAATAATGGGCCCAAAAATGGGAGCGATAATAACCGTCATTGACCAAAGCGCCAGTGCGATATTGCGTTTTTCTGGTGGATAATTGCGTAGCAGCAGACTTTGTGAGAGTGGAATGAGCGGACCAGCCACCAGTCCCTGAACAACACGGAATCCTATCAGAGTGTCCAGATTTGTCGAAAGTCCACAGCATAATGATGCCAGTGCAAAGAGGGTTACCGAGGTTAAAAATAGTTTGCGTTCGCCAAAACGTTGCGCCAGACGACCGGTAACAGGAATGGAAATAGCATTCGCCACACCGAACGAAGTTATAACCCAGGTACCTTCATCGGTTGAGGCGCCTAAAAATCCTGAGATTGTCGGAATTGCCACGTTGGAAATGGTGGAGTCCAGCATTTGCATAAAGGTGGCCATCGACAGCGCTAATGTCACCAGTACTAAGGCAGCACCCTTCAGCGGCGGAAGTGCAGTATTATTACTCATAAATCACATCGCGTTGGCTTTGATGATATTGAGGATTTCGTTATCAACAGGGGTAGTATCGATAACCAGTGCGTTGCTTGCGTAAGCCGGGGTTTTTCGCTGCGTCGTTGCCAGTGCCTCGCCCTGCGAATGGGTTTCATGCAGCCGCACGGTGGCGGACAAGCCGATGCGCAACGGGTAGGCCTTTATCTGCTCAGCATCCAGCGTAATGCGCACTGGCAGGCGTTGAACCACTTTGATCCAGTTACCGGTCGCATTCTGCGCAGGCAATACCGAAAATGCGCTGCCGGTTCCCATGTTGATACCATCAACCCGACCGTTAAACACCACATCGCTGCCGTAAAAATCGGTGACGATCGAGACTTTCTGACCGATCTTAACCCCGCTGAGCTGGGTTTCTTTGAAGTTAGCGTTAATCCAGACCTGCTCGGCAGGTATGATTGACATCAGCGCCTGGCCTGAGCCGATAGTTTCCCCGACTTGTACATTGCGTTGTGCAAGATACCCCGTGACCGGGCTGCGCACTTTGGTTCGCTGAAGCGCAACCCAGGCTTCCCGCATGGATTCCGCCGCCATTAACACTTCCGGCTGTTTTTCTAACGCCGTATTCTGAATCAGTACACGGTTTCCGCGATAAGCCTGGACAGCGACATCCAGCGCTGCTTTGCTGCTGTCCACGGCATCCTTTGCATGTTGCATATTCTCCCTTGATATCGCCGCTGCGCCCTGCAGCCTGCTGCGGCGCTGGTAGTCTGCCAGTGCCTGCTGATATGCGATTTTTGCTTCCTGAACGTTAGCGTTATATTGATCGTCAGCAATATACATCTGTTTGATCTTGCGGACCGTATTGGCCAGATTATTGGCGGCTTTGTTAAAATTAATTCTGGCGTCGGTATCATCTAATGTGACAAGAACATCACCCTGACGTACTAAATCCGTGTCGGTGTAATTAACACTAATTACGCTCCCCGCAACCAGTGAAGAGATAGCAATTTGATTTCCCTTCACATAGGCATCATCAGTGCTCTGTACATCGCGCAAATCAAAATACCACCAGGCGGTACTGGAACCCGCAACAATGACTATGACCGCCGCGAAAATAAGCAACAATTTTTTTCGTTTTTGGATTTGCTTGCCGGCAATGTTTTCGTCAGTATTTAAATTGTTCATGATGAATCTTATTCCATTCGTCTGTATACAAGAGAAACTCATGTGCAGGAAGAGCTGCGTGTGATAGAAGCTATGGAAACATGGGCGTGCTGAAAATTTATTTATTTATGCACATACCCACTTTGGTTAATGAGTTTTAGTCGAGCGGGAAAGACATCGCATCACTATGCGTAGCAGTGGTAAATGTAGTCCCGGTTAAACAAGTATAAAGTTATGTCCAGGCTTGCCATATTGGACATATCGGATATATATGCAGGTTAATTCTTACGTGTGTAATCCCAGTGGAAAGCAGGCAAAAGATACCGGCGTCATTACGATGCAATCTCAAAACTTTCACTGTATATCTAGGATGAATACGTTGAAGGATGCTATGGTAGATAATGGATGAATAATACCATTCCCGGTCTTCCGGCCACGTTTGTATATCGTCGATCAGGCATGTCTGGTTGGATAGAAGGAGAGCACAGCATGTCATTGCGTTCAACATAACAAGGAATAATGATGAGTAAAACGGCAAATTTAAGCGCGATTATTATTGATGATCATCCTCTTGCGCGAATGGCGATTCGTAACCTTCTGGAAAATGAGGGTTTTAATATTGTTGCCGAAGCGGGAGATGGAGGCGAAGCGTTAATGGCTGTTGCGGAATACCAGCCGGATGTGGTGATTGTGGATGTTGATATTCCGGTTATGAGCGGTATTGAAGTCGTTGAGAAGCTGCGTAAGAAGCAATTTAGCCATATTATCATTGTGGTTTCGGCAAAAAACGATCTCTTTTATGGCAAGCGTAGCGCAGATGCCGGCGCTAATGCGTTTATCAGTAAAAAAGAGGGGATAAACAATATTATCTCTGCCATTCATGCTGCGCAAAATGGATACAGCTATTTTCCTTTTTCGCTGAGCGGCTTTGTCGGCAGCTTATCTAACGAGCAGGCGATGCTGCAGTCGCTCTCCAGCCAGGAAGTCAAGGTGATGCGCGCCATCCTGAATGGGGCAGACAATATGCAAATCGCCTCAGAGATGCATATCAGTAGTAAAACGGTCAGCACCTATAAAGGTCGATTGATGGAGAAACTGGGTTGCAAATCGCTGGTGGATCTCTTCTCATTTGCAAACCGTAATAAAATCGGATAATGCGATGTGCCGGTGGAAGGCATCTCCAGCATTACTATGGGGGGGATATTAGCGGTCCCCCGTCTTTTTACATCAACGCTGTCAGCAACGGCTGGCGCAAAAACGAATGCCAGGTATCGCCATTGTAGGTGCTAAGTTTTCACTGCTAAGCATGCTTGCTTCCTCTGACCGCGATCGCGGGTTCTATATCGACTATTTATTATTCATGGCAAGCGGATTGTACCTGCCTGTTATACTGATAAATGTCGCGGGCAGAGCCGCTTGCGAACGATGCCTTCATGTTCCCGTGTAGGGCAACAAAATGGCAATGCATTCTCAATAAGGCATCGGATGATATCCCCGCCAACAGAGAGACCGAACCCTACGGGAAAGTGGACCAACATGCCTGAAGTGACTATCGATACCTGGAGCTTCTGTAGCCGACCCTTTTACTGGTTTGCAGGGCTGGCGACGCTATTGATCCTGAGTGGTTTGCTCTGGGGCGCGTATTGGCTGCGATCTGAGCGCAAACGAAAAGCGGTTCAGGCGGCGCTGGAGCATCAGCTCAGTTTTCACCAGACGTTGTTCAACGCGATGCCGATACCGGTGTATGTGATTACCCTTAAGGGCGAGCTTGACAGTTATAACAACGCCTTCAGCGCTTTTTTCCCCGAGCATCTGCGTGAAGCGATGCATTTTTCACTGTTCGACCGGCGTCATCCTCTCGCGCATATCTTCCCTGCGATCCAGCATGAGGTTCAGCTGGGCCTGACCCCCGATATCATTATCACGCATCCACTGGCATTACATAATGGTATAGAGGAACGAACGATTTTGCACTGGATGGTGTTATGCCGCTTACCCACAACCCTGACACCGGTCTTAATGTGTGGCTGGCAGGATATCACTGAGTCCCGACAGTTAGTGGAGAAGCTTCAGAATGAAAAAGAACAGGTCAAAGACGCCAGTCAGGGGAGCAGTGCCTCTTTGCCCTGCTCGAGTCATGATGTTCGTACGTCAGTAAGTGCTATCCTGGGGTTTCTTGAACTTATCTTCACCCGCCAACAAACAGCAGAAGAAGATCAGCAGTGCCTTAAACTGGCGTATGCCACCGCTCAGTCTTTGCTTGGTTTGAACGTTGATACCCTGCCTGGGAACGTTAAGGCAGTTCCGCAGGCAATTCGTATTCTCATTGCCGAGGATCTCCCCGCCAACCGCCAGCTGCTTCGCCGCCAGCTCGATACCTTGGGCTACGCTGCTGATGAAGCGAAGGATGGCGCCGAGGCGCTTAAACTCATCCAGCAACAGCGCTATGACCTGTTAATTACCGATCTGAATATGCCTGTGATGGACGGTATTACGTTAACCTGTCGCGTGCGCGAGTACGATACCAGAATGGTCATCTGGGGGCTTACCGCTAACCTCGTGGCCGGAGAAAAAGAGCGTTGCCTGGCCAGTGGCATGAACTTGTGCCTGTTTAAGCCCCTGGATCTTTCTCAGCTGGCCACCGCGCTGTGTGAAATAAATATACCCCAGTCCGGCAGCTCGCTTGATGAATTCCTCAATATGAAGATATTCACCGCGCTGACGCTGGGTGATAAAAAATTAATGTGGCAGATGCTCGAGCAATCGCGGGTGGAAAACGAAAAGGATATCGCCGCAGCGCGCGCGGCCATCAGCGGACAAGACTGGCGACTGGCGCAATACCATTTACATCGAATTAATGGTACTGCACAGATTCTTGGCGCAACCGCTATCCATGCGACAGCTGAACAGTTAGAGAATGCGCTGGCGGCGGGGGAACCTGAAGCCGTTTTGCCGCAGGGAATAGATGAACTTACGCAGCAGTTGCAGGCATTAAGCGCGGCGATAATCTTTTTTTCCAGTCAGGCGGACTACCATTGATAGTGCCGCTTTCACCGGATCGCTCCTGATTGCTCTGCTGCGCGGCGCAACAGGAGAAAAAGTCAGTTCGACTTAACCAGTCGATCTGTTATGAGTCATGGGCGGCGCAGGCTTTACTCGGGAGCCCAGTCTTAACCCCAGCTCCACAGCCATAAAACCGACTATCAGGCTGATAACCAGATAACAGATGGCGATCAGCGCGCTGAGTGGCTCATTCATCATTTCCACCGCGCCAGATACAAAGCTGGAGAAGGTTGATAGCCCTCCCATGATACCCGTAGCCACCATCATATGGATGTACTGATTAACCCGGTTCCTTTTATACAGTGATGTGCATAAACCAAGCAAAAAAGCGGCAATAATATTGGCGATGAAGATATCCAGGGGAAAGCCATCGCTCAGGCGAGGCACTACCAACATCAATAATTCGCGGCATATTGCGCCAAACGCCCCGCCAACAAAGATCAGAATAGTAAAATTAAGCACCTGATGCGCTCCTTATGGGCAGGCTAACCATGCACCGCAGGCAGCAGCCGCCACGCCGGTAACCACAGAGACGATTAAATATCCTGAAGCGAGTAACCTCTGGTGCGCATGAGCCAGGTTGGCGGCATCTAACTGCATGCTGCTGAAGGTGGTATAACCGCCAAGGACACCGGTCAGCAGGCCTGCATTTAACCATTCACCATAGCGCTCGCGCCAGTCGATACCGAACAGCGCGCTGAGATATCCGATGATTAATGCGCCGCTCACATTGATTAAAAACGTGCCGAGAGGAAAATGTCCGCGGTAAAGTTTGCTGACGGCAAGACCAACCCACCAGCGTAGTAAAGAGCCGGTGCCGCCGCCCAGGCCCACCCAAAAAATGTCAGTAGCGACCATATTTATACCTTTTAAAATGGCATCATCCCGAGAATCATCGGTGGGTATCTCTTAACGTTTGCCCGCGAGTAACCCTGTCGTATTGGCGTAAGCCTGTATTGAGATAAAATTTGGATCTTTCCCTACGTTGATCCCATCAAAGTTGCTGCTGCCTGCCCCCGACATTCACGGCTATCCTGCGTTTTAGTCACGAGGGATCCCAGTTACCAGGTTTTGTATAACCCGGCTCGAGAACAAATACCGATACCGATTGAGGTATCATTGCCAGAAACACTGCCCCGTTAAGCCATGTTGCAAAACGCGCTCCTGACCTGTTTTTTTGCTTAGGGATAAACCGTGGACAGGAGGCATGACATGCTGCATTTTTTGACCACGAGAGCGCGGCGAATTCGCTTTTTTCATAGACGCTGAGAGAGCAATGTTTGAAGATTAAGTCTGGCATAAAAACACCTTTTGGTAAAAGGACAGGAAACACATGTATCAGTAAATTTCTGCTGATAATAATCAGGTATGATAAGCAATGATTCGCTTTTGATAATAAGTATTTTTCTACCAGTATTAATGTAAGCTGAAGACTAGCAGAGAGAGAAATAGATGAGAAATCGTTCTTGCCGTTATAAAAACCATCCTTGAATAGGTGAAAGCTATCTTGTCATCGTTATCAATCGCTTAAAGGATATGTGGTAGTCTATACTCTAAAGGTGCCTTCCATAACACTTTTATAATAATGGTTGTTTTTTTGTTTGTGTATAGGCTTGGGTGATTTTTTTTAGTTCAAGAAAATGCTATGAAAAATCTCCTGAAATACTACACCCCCCTAATTTCATCAAAAAAATTATTTTGTTTTGGACTTGCCAGATATATGTAGGATTATAGGGGGGCTGGTGAAGGTGGGGGATGACGGATGTAGGATTTTCCCGGATGTAAATAAATACCGATCAAATTTAATGATGCGACAATATCTGCGGTTGATATCACCTCGAGTAAGATTTCTCTGCCTGTCATTCAATGGGAAATAGGCCGTGCGAGGTCTGGATCAAGTTAGAGAGATTACGTGATGAATTGCATCCAATACCATAAAAAGGAAGCAGTGAGGGGCGTCAAGCTTCATGCTCTCGGATAATTTTCTCAGCTTTGCTGAACAGATATGGGCGAAATCAAATTTCCCATTGCCAGGGCGTCTTCGCGTTGGTTAATTATGGTTTAGCCGAAAGTGGTTTCCTGTGTCTCGTCGGACAAAGGCGGCTCCATCGTGTTTGGTATATTGCCAGAGGCCTGCGTCATTTCCCCCATGACAAAAGCGAGATTCGCTGCGGCGATCAGCGCGGAGGTGTAGGCGTCGACATTCCTTTGCTCTGCGCTCAGCAGTCCGTTTGCCGCTTCATTAGCGGCGGTAATGGTGCCCACACCATGACGGTAAGTCTCAAAGGCAGTATCTTCAGTCACCATGGCGGTACTGGCCAGATGGGGAGCCGCCCGGTGTGGTTCAAACGCAGAGCGCAGTTTGTTGGCCGAAACTATGCTCTCTCTTTATCCACTATGCGGTATATCGCTGATACACATCAACCATCAGCGGCGGGGTATCGCAGTCGGTGTTATGTACGGACAGTCTCACGCTTTCTGTTATTTTCTTCGTACCAGGAAATGAAATCAGCTGCCGGCATCGGTCTGGCATAAAGATACCCCTGGACGTAAGACACCCGGTTATCTTTGAGCCACTCGGCCTGTTGTTGCGTACTGACGCCTTCCGCAATCGTGGCCAGGCCCAGACGCTTGCTAAGGCCAATGATGGTATCCAATACTGGCGTATCCGTCCCGGCGGAGGTCAGCGTATCAATAAAAATTTTATCGATTTTCAGGTAGTCCACGGGCAGGTTGTGAAGCAGACTCAATGAGCAGTATCCTGTCCCGAAATCATCCACGGCTACCTGACAGCCATGCTGACGAAGTGCGTTCAGATTCTCTGAGGCCAATGCGGTGTCATCGACCAGGCTGCGTTCGGTGACTTCCAGTACCAGGCGAAATGAGGCAGCGAGGGATTGACGAAACTGCAGCACGTCTGTGGTAAAGGCGTCATCCGTCAGATGGGCCGCAGCGATATTGACCCCCAGATGGAAAGGGGCGGTCACCTGCCAGGCTTTGACATCGGCAGCGATCAGGCCAAAAAGATGTCGCGTCAGGCTGATAATCATCTCCTCTTCTTCCGCTGCCTGGATAAACAGCGCTGGCGATATTGAGCTGCCGTCAGCCCGCTGCCAGCGCATCAGGGCCTCCGCACCGGTGCACATACCGGACGCCGCCTCACATACCGGTTGGTAATGAACAACAAACTCTCCTCGCGCCATTCCCTTCGCTATTTCATCAGCCAGAGACAATTTTCCTGTCAGCCAGCGTCGCCATAAATACAGCGTAGCCAGCGTCAGGAGCAGAGAGGCCGGGCCGAGAAAAATCATATTGCGCACCAGGTAGCGAGCAAGCGATTGCCAGGGGGTGATGATCTGTATACGCGCCTGACTAAAGTCAGAATTGAATACCGCACTGAAGCCCGCGAGGTCTTCAGTGCCTTTATCCTGACTGGAGATAACGGGACCGTCACTAAACCGCAACCGCAGGATGGCATGATTTTCATCATCCAGGGTTTCCATCAGATCGGTAAAATATCGTCCATCTACTACGCTGAAAACCGTGATGCCATTACCGGCACCAGAGGCGTAGATGATAGCCGTCTGATGCGGAACGCTGCGGGTACCGTTAATCGCCGTTATTTCCAGACTGCCCATCTCTGCTGAGAGGGGGAGTCCATAAACTGACCGAATGCTTTGCTGTCTGGAGCCGGTGATGGAGGAACAAACAAGCGTGTCCCCACGCACCAGACCGGTACTACGGATGTAAGGGGTGAGCGCACCGGTTTCGGTCATCTTTTCAACAACGTTTTCGCAGGGCTGATTCGCCATTTGCGCTGTCGTGTGGAGGGTATGGCGAGCAATCGACGTCACGTGGTCAACCTGGCCTAACAGAATCTCCGCCGTTATGGCGGTATCCCTTTGCAACTGACGAACGGCCATCCCCAACGATAGCAGGCCAACCAGAATCGCCGGAACGAGAAGGCTGACAACAATCATCCTTTTACTCAGCTGCATCATGGTGATCATCTCTGTTAATAATTAGCCAGACGCACTTCAGTTGGTGCACTGGCAAAAAGGTCCGTGTTGTTTTTATTCCCGAGTTTATCGCCGGTTATGCCGCAGTGAGAGCGTGAATTTCCTCAGCGCTAAGGCAGATTTAAATGCCGACAGATGCTGTTACCTAACTCAGTCTGCTCGATCCCGGTGGAAGGCACGATTCTCATCAGAGGAAGCTCGGGATAACATTCTATTATCCGTTGCTCGATGAGGCTGTTTGCCCAACTGCACTGGGCAATCGCATTCTCATAGTTTGAAAACCCTGGTTTGTTGTCTAGCCCACATTCGGATGCGGATACACCTAGCCCTGCAGATTCAATATGCAGGAAATGTCTCAATGAGGGGGCCTGACTCATACGATCGACAAACCTGAGCATCCCCGCCACATACCCTGTCCAGATAAACGGATTATTACCGGATGAGGTGATATGCGCACAATTGATGACGTCAGTAATGGCATTGAGACGACAATCTTCAAGAAAAAAATCCGGTGCCGTCAGGTCTCCTAGCAGGATATTGCCACTGGATATTCTGTTAATTAACGTTTCAGCGAGTTGAAATTTTCTGAGGTTCTCATTGACACGCATCACAGCATGTTTTGTCGATTCACCTCTTGTCAGTAATAGCAGTTGGCATTCGGATTTTTCTTTCAAGATATAACTCAATGCGGCACCACCTAAAAAACCGGTTGCGCCTGTAATAAGTACGTTCCGCATTTTTTCACTATCATTTTCAGGGTTATTGGCCAGACTAAACGGATGACTCTCAATGCTTCTTCAATATAGCAGTAATTCTTGTGGTCTGGGGTGAAGTATTTAGTGTTACCGTTTTTTGGTGGAGTTGCGTTTACAACAACAGGCAGGAGTATTTAGGAATTTTCGGACGCGGAGTTGTTATTTCTGAAATATTTCAGCGATGAAGGTAAATGAAGAAAATAAATAAAGGACAGCTTCCCTGTCCTTTATTCTTTTTTATTCAGTTTTGCTCTCGCGCGATCGTAATACCTCACCGACCACCGGGGCGGCGGTAAACGCATTTGGCCATCCCGCGTAGAACGCCGCCTGGGCGACCACTTCTCCGGCCTCTTCAGCCGAAAGCCCATTATCCATAGCTCTGTTTAGGTGGTAGCCAATCTGCGCGCTCTGTCCGGCGGCGATTAACGCGCTGACCGTCACCAGACTTCTGTCGCGGGGCGTAAGCGCGGGCCGTTGCCAGAGGTCGAGAAACAGCGGGTCGGCGGTAAATTTAACCAGGCCAGGCGAAATGGGGCCGACATTTTTTTCCACGGTGTCTGCACGCTGTTTCTCTACCTGTTCATTGAGTGGCAGCAGCGTTGGCGAGGCGGCGGGCAGGGCCTCTGCCGTCACGCCCCTGGCTTCAAAGATGGTTTTAGCGACGCTGACGGCTGACATCGCATTGGGCCAGCCAGCGTAGAAGGCGAGGTGAGTAATGATCTCTGACACTTCCGCTGGCGTCACGCCGCTATCGAGCGCAACGGCAATATAGTGCTTCAGCTCGCCTGGCTGGTTGCGGGCAATCAGCATCGCTACGGTCACGATGCTACGGTCGCGGGCGGACAGGGCGTCACGTTGCCAGAGGTCGTTGCTGATGGCCTCGCGGCCGAAGCGCGCCAGCGCCGGGGAGACCGCTTGAATATCAGCGTCCGCAAGGGTGGAAGGGGTAATTTTCATCATAGCTTCATCTCTTTGTTCGTGGGCATAAGTAAAATCAGACAGCACAAGCGACAAGGCTGCCGCGGCAATCACGTTTTTCATATTTTGCTCCTTTCCGATCCGCAGGGCGGATCGTTAGCGCGTCCACACCTGAGGACGGTCTTTGGCTTGCGGCGTGTTTTGCGCCATCACGCCTGTGAGGAAGTGCGGCTGATAGGCTTCTTCCAGATAACGGATGTCTTCCGGGCTCAGTGGAAGGGCTACAGCGTTGACCGCGCCGTCAACATGATGCTTTTGCGTGGCGCCGATCACCGGGGCGGTGACTTTAGTCAGCAGCCAGGCCAGCGAAATTTCGGTCATGGAGACCTGATGCCGTTCGGCAAGTTCGGCGACGCGGGCAATAATGATCCGGTCCTGCTCTGCCGTGCCGTCGTATTTGCCCCGGGCATAATCATCTTCCACCTCTCGCCGCGTGTGGCCTTCTAAGCGGGAGAGACGGCCGCTGGCCAGCGCGCTATAGGGAGTCATGGCGATACCCTCTTCTGCGCACAGCCCGAACAGCTCTCGTTCATCTTCACGCATAATCAGGTTGTAGTGGCTCTGCACAGAAACAAAGGATGTCAGCCCTTCGCGTTCGGCAAGGGCGTTCGCCTTCGCCAGCTGCCAGGCATAGCAATTGGAAATGCCAATCGCGCGCACCTTGCCGGCGGTCACTGCGGTGTGCAGCGCCTCCAGCACGTCGATAACCGGGGTGTTGTAATCCCAGATGTGGTAGATGTAGAGGTCGATGTAGTCCATCCCGAGGTTTCGCAGACTCTGGTCAAGCGAGCGGGCTATCGCCTGTTTTCCGCTGATCCCCTCGGCAATCTGGGCAGCGGTTCGTGGCAGAAACTTGGTGGCCAGCACCACCTCCTCGCGTTTTGCCATCTCCCGCAGCGCCCGGCCAACGTACCGTTCGCTGGAGCCGTTCTGATAGGCGATGGCGGTATCGTAAAAATTGATGCCCTGTTCCAGAGCGTGGCGGATGATGTCCCGGCTGGCTGTTTCGTCCAGCGTCCAGCGATGCTGACCCGTTGACGGATCGCCAAACCCCATACATCCCATGCAGATACGGGAGACCAGTAAGTCACTCTTCCCGAGCCGGGTATACTGCATCGTTATTTTCTCCCTTTGGGTTATTCCACCAGAGTTTTAAGCCGCGCGATCAGTCTGGCCGCGTGTTCCCGGGCAAGCGTTTTTTGCTGAGCGATTTTGTCGGCATCCCGGTCGGCGTAGCTAATACCGCAGGTATAAACCGGCGCCAGCAGCTCAAGATTGCACAGCCTGGCCGTGGTCTCGAAGGGAAGGAGATACTCCTCAATGGCATGGCCAAAGAAACCGTCAGCGGTATAGAGCGCCTGTGGCGCTCCCGTGGTGAAGGAGAGGATCAGCTTTTTACCACCCAGTTTCGCCGTTGAGCCATGGGCGAAGCCGTGGACAAATACCTCGTCCAGCCACTGTTTCATTAACCCGGGCAGCCCATACCAGCTAAAGGGAAACTGCCAGACAATCACATCCGCCTGCAGCAGGCTTTCCTGCTCAGCGGCGATGTTGAATTTGCCGTCCGGATAGAGCCAGTCCAGACGACGGATTTCCGCATCAGGCAGGGCGGCCGCCAGCTCATCGAGGATGGTGGCGTTGGCGATGGAATGGTTAAGATCCGGATGCCCGGAAACGACAAGAATATGAGCCATTCCCAACGTTACTCCTGATGTTTAAATTCAGCAGAGAAGAGATTTTCCCAGCTAATAAACGAGCCGAGTGGAATACACTCGAAGGTTAATAGACCCGCTTTTGCCAGCGGAAATTCGGCCATGACATTATTCGCCTCTTCCACGGTGTCGCACTCGAGGAAAATAGCGACGCCGGGTCGATCCTGACGGAAATAGATGTCGCGAATAAAGCCTGACTTGTACAGTCCCCAGGCGTGCAGGGCTTCTGCGGTAAGGTGCGGCGCATAGTGTTCCAGCGTCGCGCCGGGGGTAGGGATATCCAGACATAAAATTCGCATAGTTGTCTCCGGAAAGTCGTTGTCAGCGGGAAGAGACAAAAGTATACGAGCCGCAGGGGGGGAAGATTAGGCGGTCATTGACTTAAAAATATTTAGCCTGTACTTAATAATCAGGCGAGGGTGTCTTAAGGAGATGCTATGAATAACGCGCTTTATAATCAGATACGCATCTTTCAGAGCATTGCGCGCGAGGGCAATATCTCGGCCGCCGCGCGCAAGCTCGAAATCACGCCGCCGTCGGTCAGCAATGCGCTCAGGCTGCTGGAGGAGCATATTGGCCACCCCCTTTTTGTGCGCACTACCCGGCGTATCGAGCTGACGGAAACCGGGCAACAGCTGCTGGAGCAGACCGCCGCGGCGGTGGAGACACTGGAAAAGTCGCTGGAAATCATCCGCGACCAGAATCAGGAGCCCTCCGGGGCAGTGAGAATAACCCTCTCGCGCTTTGCCTACCTGCTTATTCTCAAACCGGCGATGGCGGCATTTTGTCAGCAATATCCGGGGATCCAGCTGGAAATATCGGTCTATGACGGTACCGTCAATATTATTGAAGAACGTTTCGACCTTGGGATCCGCTTTGGCGATATTCTCGAAGGCGGCGTGGTCGCCCGCCCGTTAATGAAGCCGTTTCGTGAAGGGCTATACGCCTCCTCTGCCTATCTTGCCGAATATGGCGTGCCCGCGATGCCTGCCGATCTCCATCATCACCGGCTGATTGGCTATCGCTTTATTACCAACAACCGCATCCTGCCGCTGATCCTCAATGACCACGGCGAGCAGCTCACCGTCGAGATGCCCGGACAGTTAATCAGCAATGATATTGACGTCATGGCCGACGGTATTCGCCACGGACTGGGGATTGGCCGTTTATTTGAACCAATCCTGCAATTACAGCCCGATCGTGAGCAGTTTATTCCCGTGATGGAGGACTACTGGAAAACCTATCCGCCGGTTTATCTCTATTACCCAAAAAACGCGGGCAGAACGAAAAGGGTGAAAGCCCTGATTGATTTCCTGATAATGCATGCCGCGGATGATGCAGAGAAAGTCGGGTCTTCCCGCTAGCGTTCAGCTCAGATCGTGCAGCGCTTTGTCCAGCGGCGGGGAAAGCTGAATATCCTGAAACGCAACCGCCAGTCCGCCACGCTCCGGTGAGCAGCACATGACGCCCGCTTTCACCGGGCCTGGCGGAAAGTAGCCGAGCCGCAGCAGCGGCCAGCGCTCGCCGTCGGTTGAATACTGCAGCCTTAACGCGTCGCCCTTGCGGGTCAGCCGCAGCCAGAAGGTGCGCGGGTCGCCGGGGAAAAGCCCGGTGGCCCAGTCGGAGTGGGTTAGCGTCAGTACGCTGCCGATGGCCGGGGCATCGTCATTGAATTCAATTCCCGCCTTCAGCCAGGTCTGCTCGTCGGCCATCATC
Organism: Klebsiella pneumoniae; assembly: GCF_000742135.1. Lineage (GTDB taxonomy): Bacteria > Pseudomonadota > Gammaproteobacteria > Enterobacterales > Enterobacteriaceae > Klebsiella > Klebsiella pneumoniae. The sequence continues at coordinate 3,532,933 of NZ_KN046818.1, forward strand.
ATCAGCCCGGCCTGGTCGTAAAGCGTGGTGAAATCCGCACAGATTTTTGCCTGCAGGGTAAAATCGCCCGCCACTTCTGCGGCATAGAGATGGCCAGAGAAGCGCTCGAAGCCATACCAGGTATGGCGCCAGAAGTCGGTATGCTTATTAGTGACCACCGTCAGGCCGTCGGAATCGCGGCGCCACTCGGCAGGTTCATTGATCCAGTGAAAGTACGGCTGCATTTTTCCTCCGGGATATGCTTTCAGACAGGGTTATAACAGCGACTGCAGCGCGGGTGACGCCATGCTGGCCTCAAAGGGAATAATCTCTGTACGGGCGAGACCCAGCTGCTGGAAGGGATCCTGGCTCAGACGCGCTTGCAGAGTTTCCCGGCTATCGCATTTTGCCAGAATGACGCCGCCGGTGCGGGGAATACGGCGGCCGGAGGCGAGAAAGAGGCCGTCGGCATAGCCTTTTTTGAGCCATTCGATGTGGGTGGGGATCGCACGGTCAACCTCTTCGAGCGGTTTTATATACGTTAAAACAACCACATAAATCGTACTCATCCTGAAAGCCCTGGCAATCCAATGGGATCTCCAGCCTGACATATTCCGATGATGGATAAAAGAAAACGCGGCATTTTTCCGTGCTATTTAGCAGGGATGGCGGGGCGCAACATCCCGGATGCTCATCGCAGACGTGAATTAATATATATGTTTTTTCGAATGTATATTGATCTTTCTTTGTGGCCCCGTATGCTGTCCGTCACGCTTGAGGAGAAATCATGTCTTTATTGCCCCTGCAACTGTTCAAAAACCTCGCCGATGAAACTCGGCTGGGGATCGTATTGCTGCTCAAGGCGCGTGGAGAGCTGTGCGTGTGCGATCTCTGTACGGCGCTCGCCCAGTCCCAGCCCAAGATCTCCCGCCATCTGGCGATGCTCCGTGAGAGCGGATTGCTGCTGGATCGTAAACAGGGTAAGTGGGTCCATTACCGCCTCTCTCCGCAGATGCCGGCCTGGGCGGCGCAGGTGATTGAACAGGCCTGGCTCAGTCAGCAGGAGGATGTGCGGCTGATGATCAGCAGACTGGCTGGCGGGCCGGGTTGCCGGTAAAAAATTTATCTTAACATATATGATTTTTCGAATGTGATTGGCGGAGGAACGATGTTGCTGGCAGGTACGATTTTTATCCTGACCCTGGTGCTGGTGATCTGGCAGCCGCGGGGGTTAGGGATCGGCTGGAGCGCGACATTTGGCGCGGCGCTGGCGCTGGCCACCGGTGGCGTACAGGTAGCCGATATCCCGGTGGTATGGCATATCGTCTGGAATGCGACCGCCACCTTTATCGCCGTTATCATTATCAGCCTGCTGCTTGATGAGTCTGGCTTTTTCGAATGGGCCGCGCTGCACGTTTCCCGCTGGGGAAGAGGCCGGGGTCGTCTGCTGTTTACCTGGATTATCCTGCTCGGCGCAGCTGTGGCGGCGCTGTTTGCCAACGATGGGGCGGCGCTGATCCTCACGCCAATCGTGATTGCCATGCTGCGAGCGCTGGGGTTCAGCAAGGGAACGATGCTGGCCTTTGTCATGGCCGCCGGATTTATTGCCGATACCGCCAGCCTGCCGCTGGTGGTGTCGAATCTGGTGAATATCGTTTCGGCAGATTTCTTTGCCATCGGCTTCAGGGAGTACGCTTCGGTGATGGTGCCGGTCGATCTCGCGGCGATCCTTACCACCCTGGCGATGCTGCACCTGTTCTTTCGCAAGGATATCCCGCCGGCCTGGGATATGGCGTTACTAAAAGCGCCGGCCACGGCGATAAAAGATCCAGCGACGTTCCGCACCGGCTGGGGCGTGCTGCTGCTGTTGCTGGCTGGCTTTTTCGTCCTTGAACCGCTGGGGATCCCGGTCAGCGCCATCGCGGCGCTCGGCGCCGGGATCCTGTTTGCTGTCGCTAAGCGCGGGCGGGTGATTAACACCGGCAAGGTGCTGCGCGGCGCCCCGTGGCAGATAGTGATCTTCTCGCTGGGAATGTATCTGGTGGTGTATGGTCTGCGAAACGCCGGGTTAACGGATTATCTGACCACGGTGCTGAACATGCTGGCGGAGCGCGGGCTCTGGGCCGCGACGCTGGGCACCGGTATCCTGTCGGCCTTCCTCTCTTCAATAATGAATAATATGCCCAGCGTACTGGTCGGCGCCCTGTCGATTGATGGCAGCGCGGCAACAGGGACGATCAAAGAGGCCATGATTTATGCCAACGTCATCGGCTGCGATCTGGGGCCCAAGATCACGCCAATTGGTAGCCTGGCCACGCTGCTCTGGCTGCATGTGCTGGCGCAGAAGCACATCACCATCGGTTGGGGGTATTATTTCCGCTGCGGCATCACCATGACCCTGCCGGTGCTGCTTGTGACGCTGGCCGCGCTGGCGCTGCGTCTCTCCTTCAACCAGCCATGAGAACGTACTATGAGCATCACCATTTACCATAACCCTGACTGCGGCACCTCGCGTAATACGCTGGCGCTGATCCGTAACAGCGGCGCCGAGCCCACCATTATCTATTATCTGGAGACGCCGCCGTCGGGTGATGAGCTGCGCCAGCTGCTCGCCGCGATGGGGATCCCGGTGCGCGCGCTGCTGCGGCAAAACGTCGAACCCTACGACGTGCTGGGCCTGGCGGAAGACCGGTTTACTGACGACCAGATAATCGAGTTTATGCTTCAGCATCCGATCCTGATTAACCGTCCGATCGTAACGACGCCGCAGGGCACCCGACTCTGCCGCCCGTCAGAGGTGGTGCTGGAGATCCTGACGGCGCCGCAAAAAGGCGCATTCGTGAAGGAGGACGGTGAGCCAGTCATTGATGCCGCAGGGCAGCGTGTGAAATAGCGCGCAGAATGGCGCCGGCTGTAGCAGCCGGCATGCCGTGTTAAACCTGCTGTATGGTAGGCTCTCCAGGTATGTAGCGCCTGGATTGCTGACAATATTCTCGCTTAGCGCTATTTCTCCACTATCTAGTCTGTTTCCCTTACTTTTCCTGCCGTTATACACCGCCTCTGCGCCGGTGGTTTATGTCTCTCGATAAATTATTAACTTTTTGTTTTTAATAGGTAAAATTTCTTTTTGTGCGTAATGATATAAAGTCAACGTCGTTTGCATTATTGCGAACATTAAATCTGTAAAACTAGATGTTTGTCGACTTTTCATCTAAAAAGGGAAGGTAAGGGGCTGGACAAAACCATTGCGTGGTTATCAAATGGTTAAAAATGCTCGTGTTTGATGTTAATACAAACAAATTATAAATCGTCAGCCTGCTTTATACGGTTAACTTGCGCTGCGGCGCACCTTACCTGGAGAATTTATGCATTCCTCTGTTAATAAAAACGAAAGCCGTACCTTTTTCGGCCATCCTTATCCGCTGGGCTCCCTGTTCTTCACTGAAATGTGGGAGCGCTTCTCGTTTTACGGCATCCGTCCTTTACTGATCCTGTTTATGGCGGCGACAGTGTACGACGGCGGCATGGGCCTGGCGCGAGAGAACGCCTCGGCGATCGTTGGGATTTTTGCCGGCAGTATGTATCTGGCCGCGCTGCCTGGCGGCTGGCTGGCGGATAACTGGCTTGGCCAACAACGCGCCGTCTGGTACGGCTCTATCCTGATCGCCCTGGGGCACCTGTCGATCGCTCTGTCAGCATGGCTGGGCAACGATCTGTTCTTTATCGGTCTGATGTTTATCGTCCTGGGTTCCGGGTTGTTTAAAACCTGTATCTCGGTGATGGTCGGCACCCTGTATAAAAAGGGCGACGCGCGCCGCGACGGTGGTTTTTCGCTGTTTTACATGGGGATCAACATCGGCTCGTTTATCGCGCCATTGATCTCTGGCTGGCTTATCAAATCGCATGGCTGGCACTGGGGCTTCGGCATCGGGGGGATCGGGATGCTGGTGGCGCTGATCATTTTCCGTGTCTTTGCCGTACCGTCGATGAAGCGCTATGACGCGGAGGTTGGCCTCGATTCCACCTGGAACAGCCCGGTGGCGAAAAAGAATGGCGTTGGAGCGTGGCTGCTGGCGCTGGCGCTGGGAGTGGCGGTGCTGGTCACGCTTATCAGCCTGGGCACGATCGTGATTAACCCGGTGGCGGTGGCCAGCGTGCTGGTCTATGTAATTGCCGCCTCCGTGGCGCTCTATTTCATCTGGCTGTTCGTCTTCGCCGGACTCAACCGTAAAGAGCGGGCGCGCCTGCTGGTATGCTTTATTTTGCTGGTCTCGGCGGCCTTTTTCTGGTCCGCTTTTGAACAGAAACCGACCTCCTTCAACCTGTTTGCTAACGACTATACCAACCGGATGATCGGCGATTTTGAGATCCCCGCGGTCTGGTTCCAGTCGATTAACGCCTTGTTTATCATTCTCCTCGCGCCGGTATTCAGCTGGGCGTGGCCTGCGCTGGCGCGTAAAAATGTTCGTCCGGGCAGTATGACCAAATTCGTGATTGGCATCCTGTGCGCAGCGGCGGGCTTTGGCCTGATGATGCTGGCGGCGCAGAACGTCCTGAGCAACGGCGGGGCCGGTGTGTCACCGCTGTGGCTGGTGGGCAGCATCCTGATGCTGACGCTCGGTGAGCTGTGCCTGAGCCCGATTGGGCTGGCGACCATGACTCTGCTGGCACCGGAGAGAATGCGCGGCCAGATGATGGGGCTGTGGTTCTGCGCCAGCGCGCTGGGTAACCTGGCGGCGGGCCTGATTGGCGGTCATGTGAAGGCCGATCAGCTGTCGCTGCTGCCGGACCTCTTCGCCCGCTGCTCCATTGCGCTACTGATCTGCGCCGCCGTGCTGGCCGTGCTGATTGTCCCGGTCCGCCGGATGCTGGAGAACAGTCAGTCCAGCGCCGCGCAAAAATCCGTCAGCAACGCCTGACGCAAGCCTCAGGCCGGCCCGGTGGGGCCGGCTTGTTTTTTGTCCAATCCCCGCCCCAGCAGAACCAAATCCCCTTTTCTCAATGCGCGATGTCCCATAACGTGAGCGTGTTCTTTGAAATCACGTCACTTTCCGGTCCATAGTGTAGTCAGGTTTACTATGTGGTTAATATAAGGACACACCTATGCCAGCAGTCATTGATAAAGCATTGGATTTCATCGGTGGTATGAATACGTCTGAGCCAGTACCACAGTCTATGGATGAAAGTACCGCGAAGGGAATTCTCAAATATTTAAAAGAACTGGGCGTACCTGCCACCCCAGCCGACGTCGCTGCGCGTGGCCAACAGCAGGGCTGGAGCGCCGGGTTTACCGACAAAGTGGCGGAGTGGGCTGAACGGGTCGCCGCCGGCGAACGGCTGGTGATTAAGCATCCGGAATTCTTTTCCACCTATATGCGGGAAGAGCTGCGCGCCCTGGTGTAATCGCCGCGCATCCACCCCGCCTCTTCAGCTTAATGCCTTCCCCTATTGGGAAGGCATTTTTGTTATTGCCCTCGATAGCCGCCGCCCAGGGCTTTGATCAGGGTAATGTCGGTGCTTAGCCGCTGGGCCTCAATGTCCAGCAGCAACAGCTGCTGGGCGAGGACCGCCCGGCGGGCTTCTTCGGCGGCGTAGCGGCTGAGGAGGCCGTGCTGATAATGGGCGCGAGCGCTATCGGTGGTGGTCTGCGCCGCGGTGACTTTTAGCTGCTGCAGCGCGCGCTGCTGATTCAGGTCGTTAAGCTGGCTGGAGCTGATGGCGACATCGCGAACCGCATCCAGCACCGCCTGGTTGTACTGTTTGATCAGGATGTTGCTGGCGGTGCGTACCGACTGCAGATTAGCGTTCAGACGGCCGCCGTCGAAGATCGGCAGATACAGCCCGGGCAGCAGGTTGATCTGCTGGAAAGAGGACTTAAACAGATCCCCGACGCTCAGGGCGTTATAGCCCCAGAACGCTTTGATATCAAAATGGGGGTAGAAGGCCGCTTTCGCCGCATCGACCTGGCTCAGGGAGGCGGTGACGTAGCCGCGCAGCGCCTGCAGGTCCGGACGGCGGGCCAGCAGCTCGAAAGAGAGCGACGGCGGCAGCGTCTCCTGGAGCGCCGGCAGCGCCACCGGATGGATGGCCGGCATGCTCTGCGCATCGGCGCCGATCAGCGCCCGCAGGGTTTCACGATACTGGGTCAGCATCCCCTCGGCGCGAATGATCTGCTGGCGAGCGGCGAGCTGTTCGGCCTGGGCGTTGGCCACATCCACACTGTCTTCCAGGCCGCGCCGGGTCCGGTGCTCGTGGGCTTCCACCGAGAATCGGGCAATGCCCTCCAGCTCCTGCAGCAGCGCGATTTTCTGGAACGTCGCCTGCATGGCGAAATAGAGCTGCGCCACGCTGCTGGCGATGTCGAGCTCAATGCCGGCGGTCTCCGCCAGCCGGGCGTTTTTCTCGCCAATAGCGGCGGCGACCCGGGCGCGATCGGCCCCCCAGAGATCGATATTCAGCTGCGCCCCGACGCCAACGGTATTCAGCGTATACCAGGGGCCGTTTTTATCCACCGGCAGGGAGTATGAGTAGGGCCAGCTAAAGGATTTGTCGGTGATCCGCAGGCGGTTTTGCGCCGCGACGGCGGTGGCCTGCAGGCCCATTGCCGACCGGGCGAGTTCCACCGTGGACTGCGACTGGGAGATGCGCAGCCGGGCGGCCTGCATGGTCGGCGAGTTCTGCAGCGCCCGGTTGATCAGCATATTGAGCTGAGGATCATCATAGGCCTCCCACCAGCGGGCGGCCGGCCAGTCGCTGTTCGCCAGGTGGATCACCTGCGCCAGCTGGGCCTGCTGCGGATTGACGATGGCGACCTGGGCAGGCTCATCCTGGATCAGCGCGCAGCCGCTGAGCAGCGTCAGCGTCAGGGTAAAAAGAGTGCCGCGCAGGCGCGCGGAGAAAGGAAGGATCATCATGACGTTTTAGCCTGTTGCTCAGTCGCTATCGGTGTCGGCCCCCAGTCGGGCAGGGCGGCCAGCGCGGCGGCCAGCGCCGGGCCAAAGGGGTTAGTCAGGTCGGCGGTCAGCTGTTCGCCAGGCGCCGTCGCCTCCTGTTCGATACGTTCAGCGTAGCGCCGCAGCTGTCCGGCGCAGCGGGCCAGGGTCGGATCTCCCGGCGCGGCGTTGAGTCGGTAGCCTTCGCTGAGACGGGCGATCTCCTCGGCCTGGGCGAGGGTGGCGCGCATCGGCCAGCCTTTCGCCTGGGGCCAGGGGTGAGCATACGTGCCCAGCGGTTCGGCGCGAACCCGGTGGATCAGCGCTTCGCTGTCGGTGAAGGCGACAAGCAGGGGAGCCAGCGGAACCGCCTCCTTCGGGGCGGCGAGGCAGTACGCCAGCCGGCGATAAAGTGCCGCAAGGCGGGTTTTCAGCTGCGGCGCTTCGCTGTCCGGCCAGAGATACAAATGAACAATGGAGGAGACCAGCACCCCGAGCAGGATGCCCAGCACCCGATCCCGCAGCTCGGTGAGGTTCGTCAGCGGAGCAAACCAGCTGAGAAAGGCCAGCGCAAAGGTGAAACCAATCTGGATCCCGGCGTAGGCGATACGCTCCGAGCCGGCGGCAATCCACGCCGCCAGCGCCAGCACCGGCAGGGACATCGCCAGCAGGCCCGTCAGCGAATCGGTCCAGGGCTGGACAAAGACGATTAACAGCAGCGCCAGCAGGGAGGCGAGCAGCGCCCCGCCGATGCGCAGCCATGTCTTTTGCATCGTGGCGCCCAGCCCGGGCTGGGCGACGATCACGCAGCTCAGCATAATGGTATGTAGACCCTGCCAGTCGGCAGCGGTATAGAAGACATAGCAGATTAGGGTCGCCAGCAGGGTCTTGAGCGCAAAATGGAGATATGCCGGGTTGCGCCAGGCGTCCGGCGCCAGCAGGGGCGCCTTCTCCACCTCACCCTGCGGCAGGGCAACCGGCTCACCCTGCGCCAGCCGCTGCAGAGTGGTAGCCATCTCCTGCAGAACAGCGCGATTGACGCCGCGACCGCTGAGCGTCAGGGGAGGAATAGCGCCGTCAAACGGCCCCTCGCTAAGGGCGTTCTTCAGCTGAAGTACCGCCTGCGACAGCTGCTGGCGATCGTCACTATCCGCCTCGTCTGCTTGCAGCAGGGCCGCCAGCTGGTAGCAGCGCAAAGTGGCGGCCAGCCGCGAGCGCCAGGCCTGGGGATCGGCGGCGATCTCCGGTGTCGCCCGGCTGGCCTGGGCGAATAGCGACTGCAGCTGATTGAACTGCGCGGCGGTCTCGCCGAAGGTCGGTGGCGCTTCAGCGTCCGGGGCCGCCAGCCGCCGGGCGACCTCGTGCAGCATCCCGGCCAGACGCGCCTTAAACTGGTTGCCGGGAAAGGCCTGCTGAAAGCAGGCGTTGACCAGCAGGGTGACGAGGATCGCGGTGTTAATCGCCACCCACAGCCAAAGCAGCAGCCGCACCAGGATCTCGCTCTGGCTGGTCATCGACGGGAAGGTCTGAGCGTAAATCACCGCCAGCGCCACCACGAAAAAGGCCAGTCCCAGCTTGCCCAGCACCCGCATCAGATAGAGGGCGCAGAAAAAGAGCGCCACGGAGGCCGCCAGGCGGATCAGCGGGTAGTCATAGGTCCACTTGATGATCAGCAGCACGCCGCCGAGCGCCACGGTGACGGTGACAAAAAAGACCACGCTGACCAGCTTAATCATCAACACGTTAGGCTGGCTGACGTAGAACACGACGATCAGCGCAACGGCCAGGAAAGGGATCTGCAGGGTCATAAACAGGGTGATGAGCACCGCGCAGCTTAGCGTCAGGCGCAGCGTGTAGCTGGCGCGTCCCGGCGCGTCGCGCAGTTCCTGGCGTAAAAAATGGGCGAGAGGAAACATAGCGTCGCCCGGCTACGGCTGCAGCACGGCGCTGGCCGAGGCGCCCATGCGGAACAGTTCCGGGTCGGGATCGCTGACGGCGATTTTCACCGGGAAGCGCTGCGAGACGTGGACCCAGTTAATGCTTTTCTGGATCAGCGGCAGCCCTTCGATGACGCTCCCACCTTCGGGCAGGACCCCGGAGCCGACCGAATCCACCACCCCGTTAAAGGTCCGGTTGTGGTTGGTCATCACGGTGATCCGCGCCGCCACGCCGGGGCGCACGTTGTTCAGGTCGGTTTCGCGGAAGTTCGCGATCACATACCAGCGGTCGTCATCCAGCAGGGTGAAGACCGGCTTCAGCGCCGAGGCGTACTGGCCGACGGTGGTTTTCAGCGCCACCACCACGCCGTTGAACGGCGCGCGCACTTCGGTAAATTCCAGATGCAGTTCAGCGAGGGCGATTTGCGCCAGGACCCCGGCGCGTTGCGCCACCATGGCATCCACGCCGGTCACGGCCGCCGAGGCCTGTTTGGCCTGCAGCAGCGTGGCCTCCAGCTCCGCCCGCGCCGCTTTCTCAGCGGTGCGCGCCTGATCGAGATCTTCCTGGGAAGCGAACCCCTGCGGCACCAGCGGCTCAAGGCGGATACGCGTGGAGGTGGTCTGCTTAACCAGCGCTCTGGCGCGCTCGACGGCGGCCGCCACCGACTGGGCGTTATACTCCTGCGCTTTGATGGTGCGCTGGGTCAGCATGATCTGCGCGTCGAGGGTTGTCAGCCGGGCTTTCGCGTCATCGAGCATTGCCTGATAGGGGCGGGGGTCGATGCGGAACAACAGATCGCCTTTTTTCACCCGCTGGTTATCGCGAATGGGCATCTCCACGATGCGTCCGCTGACCTCGGGCACTACATCGATGGTATCAGCATAGACATAGGCGTCATTGGTCTCCGGCGAGGTTTGCAACTGCCAGATAACGAGGATCAGCGCCAGGATGGCGGCAAGGACCAGCGCCAGCAGAGGCCACTTTTTGCGTAACAGGGAAGTGCGGGAAGTTGTCATAAGCGATCAGTGAACAAAAAACAGAAACCACAGCAACGTGGCGAACAGGAACATCAGCGCGACGTAGCTGAAGACCAGGGGAGAAAAGCGCGGCTGCCAGCCTTTACGGGTAATCAGGATATGGCAGGGGATCAGTAAAAACGCACCGCCCAGTAAGCAGAAAAACCAGCCGGGAAAAGCAGCGCCCAATACCGGGATCTCTGGCGAAAGTGAGCAGCCGGAAAGCGGCAAGACGAGCAGTAACCGCGCCGGGCGGGCGATGGTGGCAATATGATTCAATGGAACATCCCTGAGTGATCATACCAGTGTGTCATGAGTGTAATCGCCTCGTTGCGGGAATGAAAGTCAACCGATCGTTGACTGCGGGATCCTTGCGCGATGGGAGAGCATGATGTGAGGCGTCAATTCCCGCGCTTGCGCATAGTCAGCCGCCACGGCGAGGGCTATGCTTAGCCTGAAAGATAAAAACGACCGAGGCAATGTCATGGATAAGGAATTACTGGAAGCCGGCTACCGGGCCTACACCGGGGAGAAAATCGACGTCTACTTTAATACGGCGATCTGTCAGCATTCCGGGAACTGCGTGCGCGGCAGCGCGAAGCTCTTCAACCTGAAGCGTAAGCCGTGGATTATCCCGGATGAAGTGGATGTCGCGACGGTGGTAAACGTGATTGATACCTGCCCGAGCGGCGCTCTGCAATATCGTCATAAATAAGCGAGGAGAAGATGGAAATACTGGAAGGGCATAACAAATTTTATGTTAACGACGCGCAGGGAAACCAGGTGGCGGAGATTGTTTTTGTTCCCACCGGCGAACACCTCAGCATTATCGAACATACCGATGTTGATCCCAGCCTGAAAGGCCAGGGCGTGGGGAAACAGCTGGTGGCGAAGGTAGTGGAAAAAATGCGCCAGGAGCAGCGGAAGATTATCCCTCTCTGCCCGTTTGCCAAACATGAATTCGATAACACCCGCGAATACGACGATATTCGCGCATGACGTACCGGCACCGGTGCTAACCGGTGCGCTTTTCTCGCACCCTCAACGTTTCGCCGGATCGCGCTGGTGGGAAAAGCGGCGGATCAGATCCGGGAGATGTTCGCGCCGCATCGGTGGTGAAAACAGATAGCCCTGGAAGCGATCAATCCCCAGCGATTTTAACTGCGTAAATTTCGCCAGTGAATCCACCCCTTCCGCCACACAGCGACTGTCGCTTAACTGGCAGTAGTAGGCCAGGCTTTTTATTAGCGCAAGCGCCTTTGGATCGTGCTGGGCGTCGTTGACGATGCTCATATCCAGTTTATACGCATTGAAGTGCAGTCGACGCGCCGGAAAGATAACGCTCCCCTGAGAAAAGCAGTCGTCCAGCATCACGCGCACGCCAGCACGTTGCAGCTGCGCCACGTGGGCGGCGGAGCGGCTCTGATGGCGAAAATCGATAGTTTCAGCATATTCCAGCACCAGCCTTGCCACGCCCTCTGGCTGCCGAAGCTGCTGGCGAGCGGCTTCCACCATCCGCAGCAGGCTGTCACTGTCGGCGAGCGAGGAGGGTATGTTGACCGAAAAATAGAAGGCGCCTGGATACTCATTAATATTCTGCACGGCCTCCTGCAGAACAAAGGCCGTAAGCAGCAGCCAGGTGTAGTCGGCGCGGAAGTGCGGCAGAAAGGTCTGGGGGTGAAGTACCTGGCCGCGGTGGCGCCAGCGGATCAGGATCTCCACCCCCTGTAGCTGTGAGCGACTATCGACGATAGGTTGAAAAACCGGGAAGACCTGGCGATCGTGAATCGCTTGTACCCATTCCTGTTCAAACGCCGTCAGTGCGTTTGCGGGTGAGCGCGGCAGCAGCGTGCGCGGAAAGCGGGGGGCCAGATGCGGATGACATTCCACCAGCTTTTTCACCCCAGCCAGCCGCTGGGTGTAGAGCGTTTTCTGGCTCAATCCGAGACGTTGGGCCTGCTCGCCTATCGTCTGCCCTTGCAGCAGGGCGAGGATCACCTTGAGCTCGGCGTGGGTCAACCCGACGACCCGTTTTCCGTGGATCAGCGCGGCTTCGCTGGCAAGCCGCTCAAGCCGCGGCGCATTCTCCAGCCGATGGGCCAGCTCCGCGCAGGACAGATCGGCGGGGGCAGTATGGACGTTGCGCAGACGATCCGGATGACTCACCTGATAGAGCAGCGTTTGCCACAGCCAGATGGCCGGGCTGCGGCTCAGAATCAACATCGGTAACGGCGGCAAGGCCTCGTCGAGTAGCCTTGCCGCCTGGCGCAGCGTGGTGAGCATCCACAGGGGATCGTCAGGGAGATACACCACGATCCGCTTCACGGCGGCCAGCTCGCGCAGGGACACGCCCTCGACCGGCAGCTCAACGGGCCGCTTCGCGGCGTTCAGCATCAGCTGGCTCAACCCGCGGGCGGCCAGCGAGCAGGGCGAGAGGATATAATCGGTCATCATTGATAGACAAAGGTGATGCCGATGATCGACTGCACGTTGCCGGCGGTAACCTGGCCTGTGGTCCGGGCATAGGTGGCCGTCAGGCCGAGGTTGACCGGCGAGGTGCCGACGGTGCCCAGCGAGACCGTGCTGTTCGCCGGGACGGCGCTGCCGTTGCGCGTCAGCTGAACGCCTATCCCCTGCGCCGGCGAGGCGGAGGCGGTATTGGTGAAGATCGCGTTGGCGCTGTCCGCGGTGGTGCCGGAGAGGTAATACCCCAGCTGCTGGCTCTGCGCGCAGTGGACGGTGAGCGGCACGGCCATCGATCCCGGGTAGTCGGGGAGGGTGACGGTGACATCGCGGGCGGAGACGTCGCAGCCGCCGGTGGGGACCACCACGTCGTTGTTGGCGTAGATGTTCCAGATGAACTGGAAGGAGTCGCTATTGTAGTTGTTGGTCTGATGCAGGATCAGCACCGCGATTAACGATCCTGCGGTGATGGCCACTCCACCGGCAGTGCTCACCGGCGTCAGATACAGGACGGCCGGCCAGGGTTTATCGGTCCGTGAATCATAAATCACCCGCGCGGTTTCCGTGGTGGTCGGGAACGGGTAAGAGGTGCCGTTATATTTCACGGTGCCTGAAAAACTCGACAGCACACCGCCATAGGCGGATCCGCGCTGCAGGGTCACGTAGTCGGTGATCGTTTCCGGATAGTCGTTATGGCAAAAAATCTGCGTGGAGAGGTCGACCACCAGGTTTTGCCCGACGTTCACCGCCGGGGTCAGGTTAACGTAGACGTTGGCTGACCCGCCGCCGATGGGAATCGTCGCCCCGGTGGCCGTTTTGCAGGCAAAGGACCAGGCGTTCATCGACCAGCCCAGCAGCAGCAGGGTGGTGAACAGGGGGATTATTTTTTTCATCATGATGCTCTCCTGGCTCAGGCGTAGGTATAGGTGACGTTAATCACCGCCTGAATGGTGCCTTGCGTGGCGCCGCCGTTGACGGACAGCGCCCTGACCTGCAGCGGGAAGCGAGCGGACTGGCTGGCCTCATCCACCTGTACCGACTGGCTGCTGCCATTGTTCAGCGTGGTGCCGTCCTCGTTCTGCAGTTCGAGCTGAATATTGCCCGCCGTTCCCTGGTTTTTGTAATAGCCGGTGCTGTCCGCCGTTCCGCTGAAGGTGGCTTTCACCCGTGAAGTACCCACGGGGCAGTTGCTCAGATCCAGCGCCACGCTGTGCCAGGCCGATGCCGAGCCCGCACCGATCAGGCTAAAGGTATAGAGATCGCCCAGCTCGACGGTGGCATTGACGGTGGAAACCGTGCAGGGTCTGGCCACCACCTTGCCGTTGACGGTGAGAGTGACGTCGGCCGCCCGCAGGGAAGCGCTCGCGGTTAACAGGCCGGCCAGCAGCCAGCCCACATGAGTCCATTTCATTTCAGCCTCCGCTTACTGAAATTCCAGGGTGAATGTCGCTGTCGCATTGACATGCCCGGCGGTGACGGGCACCTGAGTGGCCATCAGCCGGGCGTAAAAGTTGAGAATATTGGTCTGGCCCGGGGTCAGCGTGGTCCAGGTCATGGTGGATGACGGCGCATTGACCGGCAGCCGGGACTGCTGCTGATCGAGAATTTCCACCCCCATTCCTGCCGCCGCCGAGGCCCCGGCATCGAGTTTTAACAGGCTGGTGTTGATGCTGTCCGCCACGCCGGTGAAACCGACCTTCACCGCGGTGACGGAAGTGCCGCAGGGCGACAGCACGATGCGGAACGGCACCGGCGGCGTCGTGGCCCCAACGGCATAAAACTGCTTCGCGGCGTTATCCTGTAAATCGACAGTAAAATCCTTCGATTCGCCGGCTACCGCGCAGGCGTTATCGCGGACATAGCCGCTGATGGTGATCGTGCTATCGGCGGCAAGCGCAGCCGGTGCGCCCAGGGTGAACAGGGTGCCCAGCAGATACTGCAGTGTTCTCATCATGATCTCCTTAGCGGCACGCGACCGAAAGCTGACTGAGCGCCTGCTGCTGGCTCTCCGGCGGCAGACGGTAATCGGCCACGCACTGAGCGTCCGGGCCATCGCCCCATTTCACCCGCACTTTGCCCGCCAGCGGCATCCCGCTCAGGTAGACCTGGCCGTTGTCCGCGACGATGCTGCCGCTCTGGTTGCTGTCGCCGGTGGCGAGGGCGCCAAACGGCACCGGTTTGCCGCGATGGGTCAGCGTCATCAGGATCTTCATCCCCACCTGGGCGTTAAAGTTGGCGCGGACAATCGCCCCATGGGTGGGCACCACGCTGACCACCGCATCGTCAAGGTCGACATTGTCCGCCAGGGTGTTGGTATCCAGCGCGATCCGGTTTTCGCGATACTCAGTGGCATAAGGCAGGACGGCATACCCGCGCCAGTCGGTGCGTACCCCGGTCTGGTTTTCCACTTTCACGCCGCCGGCGCCGGGGGCTTTCACCAGCACCACGGTATCGTTTAACGGTTGGCTCAGGGTGATGCCGTTGGCGTGCGCCAGCACGCCGCCGCTGACCCCGTAGTAGAGCTGTTTAAAGCCATCGCTGCGGCTGTAGCCGACGTTGGCGTTGCCGTAGCCGCCGCGGTAGTTGAGGGTGGTGTAGCCTGTGCTCCCGTTGTCGCCGTTGCCGCCGCCGGCATAGCCGGTCTGCACGCTATAGCTGAGGTTGTTGTCTTCCAGCAGGGTGCCGTACAGGCCCGCCAGATTGGTCATGCGGCCATTGAGATCGTGCGACAGGCTGTAGCTGGCGCTGGCGTGCCGCCAGACCGAGCGGCTGTCGGAACGCAGCCAGTGGCTGAAGGGGATATTGATATTGATCGCCAGCATTTGATCGCGCCCCTGCTGCCAGGCGTTTTTTGTCAGGCTGTAGCTTAGCGACCAGTTGATATCGTCCACGGCGGCGTTGAGGCCGGCCTGCAGCTGCTCATCGGCATCGTCGGTGCCCCAGTAGGTCTGGTGGCTACCGCTGAGATAGAGGGTGGCGGTGCGCCCCAACTGCTGAGTCACGCTCAGCTGCACCTTGCCGCGCTTGCTGTAAGCCAGATTGTAGTAGTCGGTAAATTTCGGTTTTACCTGGATAACGCCGTCCTGGGTTTCCACACTGTAGCCGCTCATCCGGCGGTAAGTGGTATCGGCAAAGTTATAATAGCCGCGGGTAGAGTAGCGGTAGCCCACCAGCTGCAGGTTGGTGCCGGTCTCATCCAGGGATTTGTTATAGAGAAAACGCACCGACTGCCCCTGATGTTCGCTGTCGTCAGCCAGGGTGGCGTTGGCCTGAGTGATATCCAGCGACAGGGCGCCGAAATAGCCCATGTTTTTCCCCACCCCAAGGTTAAAGGCGCGATAGCGGTCTGCCAGCTGGGTGCCGCCGTAGAGCGTCCAGCCTGCCGGCAGGCCATGCATGGCCGTGCCCTGGAAAAAATCGGGCGTTTCCTGCTGACTGTTGCCGCTGCGGTACTCCCCGGCGGTGAGGGCGAAGCGGGTATGGCCTTCACGCTGGAGAACCGGCACCGTTGACCAGGGCACGCTGAAGACCTGGCGGGAGCCATCCGCTTCTTTGATCGTGACCTGCAGATCGCCGCCATTGCCCGCGGCGTAGAGATCGTCGATGGTAAATGGTCCCGGCGGCACTGTGCTCTGGTAGATTTCGTAGCCGTTTTGCCTGATTGACACCTGCGCCGTGCCGCGGGCGATCCCGTGGATCACCGGCGCAAAGCCTTTCTGGCTGTCCGGTAGCATATTGTCGTCGGAGGCCAGCTGGGCGCCGCGGAAGTTGATCCCGTCGAAGACATCGCCGTTGGTGTAGCTGTCCCCTAGGGTGAGTCGCGAACGCAGAGGCGTGATGTCCCGCTCAAGCCAGCTGTTAACGTGCTGCCAGCGATTCTCGTTGGATGAGGTGCTACCGCCGCTGCTGTAGCTCCAGGTGCTGTTATCGCGCAGACGCCAGGCGCCAATGTTCAGGCCGCTCTGTAGATTCAGATAGGCGTAACGGCTGCTGCCACCTGTGGTGTTATGGGCGTTATTGCCCGTGAAGTTATAGTTAATCAGCCCGGCGGTGATACCGTTATCCCACAGCTCCGGCGGAATATAGCCGCGCGCATGGTTACCCATAAATGCCTGGGGGACAGTGAGGTACAGGCGCTGCTGTCCGACGTCGAAGCGCGTGGTAGCTTCGCTGATAAGCGTGGTCAGCGGCACGCAGGCCGTGCTGTCCAGCGTCGCCATGCCCGGCACCCGACCGGTATCCACACCCATGCTCGCCAGCTGGCCGCGCGTCAGGCAGGGTGACAGACCGTGACCCTGGGCATCGGCCTGGAAAGTGACGTCCCGGGTGGTCATAAAACCATTGTTGAGATAAATATCGACGCGATAGGTGCCTGGCGGAACCTCCTGGCCTTTTTCAAATCCCGACAGGTCAGCCACCGCCGCCGGATCGTCAGCTAAAAAGCGGGGGTTAAAATAGAGGTCCGCCCGCGCGGCAAACGGCTGTGAGCAGAGCCACAGCGCCAGCGCCGGAGATACCAGGCGCCGGGCAGTTCGGCAACCTAAATGATCCAGTCCATATTTCCGATGTGACATTATCCCTCCGGTCCGACGTTGCCCGGCTGTCATTGCTTCTGGTCATGCGCAGCGTGTCCCGCGCGGCGGGGCGCTTCTGGGTTAGCGCAGCACGCCATTCATTTTTGGCGTCAGCGCGCCGTAATCATTAATCGTGCGATAGGTGATGGTGTTCCCGGCATCCGCGGGTAGCTTGACGCTGGTTTTGCCCATCGGCGGTACGAGGGCGTTCTCCAGAATGCGTGTCCCGGCGTTCAGTTCGGTCACCGTCAGGTAATAGGGGGTGGGGTTCGTCAGCGTCAGCGACGATCCGCTACGGCTAAAGGTCAGCTTTTCCGCCGCTTGATCCGGAGGCAGGGCCAGTTTTCCCGGACGGTAGTAGAGCTTGATGCGGCTGATAATCGCCAGCTGCAGGGTATTGTCGCTGAGCTTTGATTTATCCATCGAAGGGATCGCCTTCACGTTCATCCAGAACAGACTTTCCCGATCCTGCGGCAGCTGGTTATTGGTGGCGTCGATAATGCGCAGGGTGTTCTCTTTTTTACCCTGCATGGCAAACAGCGGAGGAGTGATGACAAACCGGCCGTCTCGCTGACCATCGGCATTTTCCACCCATGACTGAATAAGCCAGGTACTGTTGTCATCATTATTGGTCACCGCGAGCTGGACCTGCTTCTGTCCCGCCGGGTAGATAACCCGGGTCGCGCCAAGCGCAACGCCCGCCTGCGCGCTGGCGCTAAAGATACTGGCGGCGAAAAGCACACATCCTGCCAGTAAGCCATGCGCCATCGTTGCCGTTTTTCTCACATTATCTCCTTGTCTGCTCACCGTGTTGTCCTGTTTGTCTGCGGATTAATTACTGATAGGTCAATGAGAACCAGGCCTGGGCATTGGCTGCACCGCCGGTGACCTGGCGTCCGGTCGCCCGATATTTGGCGACGAAATTTAGCGTCGTCGGTCCGCGGTAGAGTGATATCCAGCGATCCGCTGGACGATTGAGCGGGAGCTGCTGGCCCTGGCTGTCGAATAGCGTAATACCGATCCCACTGGCGATCCCCGGACCTTCACCCACCGACAGCACGTCGGGGTTTTTTCCATCAGCCACGCCGTGAAAGGTCACACCCACATGCTGGCTGACCGCCGTACTGCAATCCTGTAAATGAATCGCGAAAGGGATTGGGTTGCTGTCTTCGCCGACAGCATGAAATCGATTACTGCTGATCTGCCCCAGATTGACCGTCATCTGCCGATCGCCGGCTTCGACGCGGCAGGAGCTCGCCATTATCAGGCCCTGAAAACGCATGCTGCCCCCCGGCAGCGTGACGTTCCAATGATTACCGGCCAGCGCCAGCGGAGGCAGTAGCAGCAGCAGACCAGATTTCATTCCCTGCATCGTTTCACTCCGGTTGAAAATAGAGAGCGGGCCCTCCTGGCCCGAATAGCTTCCCTGCCTGACTCGGGTCTTACTCGTACTGCACTTTGAACGTGGCATCCGCGTTCGCTATACCAGCCGTCGCTGCGCCGGTCGCGTAGTAACGTGCCTGGAACGGGATGATGTTGGGGCCGTCATTCAGCGTGGTCGCAGCACTGAAGGTGGCGCCGTCCAGTGCCAGTGGCGTACCGGTATTGTCGAGGATCTGCACGCCGACGTTGGTTGCGCTGCCAGCGGCAGAGTTTTGCAGGGCCAGAACGGTGGTATTGCTGCTGTCGATGGCCGTACCGGCGAAGGCGACGGACGCTTTGGTGGCTACCGTAGTGTCGCAATCATCCAGCTGGATGTTGAAACCGACGGCCGAACTGGTGCTCCCCGCCGTGGCCAGTTTCGCGGAACGCACCTGGCCTAACTGAACGGTTTGATCGATAGAGCCGGCATCCACCGCACAGGCCGCATTAACGACTTCTCCTTTAAAATGCACGGTCCCGCCGTTGACCGTGGTGGTATCGGCCAGAGCTGCCGTGGAGCTCAGTGACAGTGCTGACACAACAATCATTGCCAGTGTTTTGATTTTCATACTGTTTTCCTTTGAACGATGTCGAAATAACGAACCGGATTGGCAGCCGTTGTGCCTTCCAGGCATTTCAGATTTCAGCCGAGTGGTCCGGCTGCCGGCTCTGCACAGTTTTCGCCCAACCGATGAGACAATTGGGGCCATTTTGACTCGTTGGGATAAATGATCTGTATTTTGTGTCAACCTGGTATTCTGTGGTTTTAAATTCTGCCAAATTTGGCTTTTATGGTAATATAATCTGGTGTGGTGGAAGGGAGTGCGAAAGGAATAGCGATGGCGCTGGCGACGGATCGCCGGTGCAGCAGAGATATGGTTAGAGAAAAGTGAGTAATTTCAGGTTTAAAAATAGATAATAATCAATGAGATATTATTTTTTTTGCGGAAATATGGCGCAGTGAGTTGCAAAATATGTCAAAACATTTTTATGATATAAACAGTTTGGCCCCAATTGACCTGTTCGTTATTTTTTTAATTCTTTAAAATCAATCTGTTAATTCATTTTTCTTCTTCTGGTCTTTTTCCTCTAAAAGATTATTTCTTTCCCAGATGCCAGCGAAACGTGCCGCATTACTGGCGGTGTAACGTACTGTGTGACGAATATTGCGATGTCCTAGATAATCCTGTATCAAACGCGTATCTGTCCCTCTTTCCGCCAGTTCATAGCCGCAGGCGTGACGCAGCATATGGGGGTGAGTGTGCGTGACGGTACCCGCATTTTCCCCGGCGGAGCGAATAATACGATACGCCTGCTGGCGGGAGAGCGCGGTGCCGCGGCGGGAGATAAACAGTGCGTCCGTTTTGTCCGCCGCTTTCCAGCCGGCACGGACCAGGCTCCAGCGCTCAATCGCCTCGCGCTCATCAAAACGCAGTGGATGAATCGTCGAAAAACCATTCTTTAATCGCCGCACATTAACCCGCCCTTCATGGAGATCCAGATCGTGATAATGCAGATCCAGCAGTTCGCTAATGCGCATGCCATGGCGAAAGGCCAGCAGAATGAGGCAGTAGTCCCGTTCGCCGGTAGGGCCCTGACGAGCAGCCTGCATCATGGCCTGAACTTCTTTGGCGGTTAGAAAACGACGTCGGTTCACAATAGTTGCTCCTGAAAATAGGTATGAATGACCGTCACAGCGAAACCATACGCCATGACGAAATAGGTTCTGTAATGCTAAAACGGTACAGGGTGAAGATGATTAATCACGAATTGATAACATATTACATTGCCAGACACTAAAAATATCGTCGGGTGATAATTCTTAATTTTAAAGATTTTAATCATCGGCTCAATAGTATCTGTGCGGGTTGCCGCCAGGTATATAAAATGAAAGGATATTTTTCACTACCAGCCGTTATTAAAAACACAGCCGCGGAAATTTTTCCCACCAATAAATACCCAGTCTAATTCCTGAGTAAACGCAGGGTTATATTAACTCTCAGTAATAAGGATTAAATAAGAACTTGTGGGAACAGTAATCCTAATTAACGCAGGGTTAATAATCATGAATATTTTAATTTGTCGACCGCTCGCGATACAACGCCATCCATGGCGTCAAGGCTATTGGATCAGCGACGATCGCTGTTTGTCACGGGGATTGTCCCAGATGCCATAGAAGCGTCCCGCATTGCTGGCGGTATACCAGACGGTGTGGCGGATATTGCGATGCCCGAGATAATCCTGTATCAAGCGGGTATCGATCCCCATATTCGCCAACGCAAAGCCACAGGAGTGCCGCAGCATGTGCGGGTGGATCTCCAGTGGCAGCCCCGCCAGTCCCCCTGAGGACGCGATAATCTGATAAAACTGTTGGCGGGAAAGGGGATTACCTTTGCGGGAGAGAAACAGCCATTCGCTGGCGGCCTGCGGCCAGCTGCTGCGAATGGCCAGCCAGCGCTTTAGGGCGTAGATCTCTTTATCCAGCAACGGGTGGGTAGTCGAAAACCCTTTTTTAAGCCGATGGATGTAAACACATCGGGCAGCAAGGTCGATATCCGATATTCGTAGACGACAGATCTCGCTGGCGCGCAGACCATGGATGAAGCACAGTAACGTCAGGCAATAATTACGTGCAGCATAAGGACCGGTATCGGCCGCTTTAAGTAAAGACTCAATTTCATTCTGAGTCAGGAAGTTCCTTTTTTTTATGTCGGCGTTATTCGTCATGGTTTTCCCTTTTATTGCAGGCATATTTTTGGTTTTCCGAGCCTGCGTCAGGTCATTGTTAAATTTGACTGCCTTTTTATTTTGAAACAGCGTGGTGATAACGTTTTAATTTGCTACGAGCGCGAGCGGTATCATGGGCTAGCTC
This sequence comes from Klebsiella pneumoniae, assembly GCF_000742135.1. GTDB lineage: Bacteria > Pseudomonadota > Gammaproteobacteria > Enterobacterales > Enterobacteriaceae > Klebsiella > Klebsiella pneumoniae. The sequence continues at coordinate 3,554,129 of NZ_KN046818.1, forward strand.
CATTGCTAACGATAAGAGGCCGCGATCTGAAGGGTAAAGAAAGGGTGAGCTGGCTGAACTGATGAATCTTTCCTGGGGGTTTCCACGTCCTGTACATCCCTGATCCTCTTGATGATACCCGCATGATGATGAAGGCTTGGGCTTCCGGCCACGGCAAGGCGGCTATCAATGCCGTCATGATTGATTGCCTGTCTACTGGGCAATGTCACCCCAGTAAACCAGCCTCCCTCGCCGACAACCTTCGGGAATGGCATGAGAAATTTCTCAGACAAAATACAACCTTAAGTCGTCTGGATAGCATTCACTGCAAAACTACAACAGTGATTAAACCATACTGCAAAAAGCCTGGTGATAATAGCATTGTCTGTAATAGAGCACATTACGCCGTATTTCAACGGGTAAGCTTAATCTGGTACATGCGGTTGAATGAGATGAAAACTCGTCACGGTCAACGTATACAGGAAGATATCAATGGGAGGTAGTAGAGGACAGGTAAGTATTGCGACACGGTCTGGCGGCGGGTTGGAATACTCGCTTCGGCGCGGGAAGGACTCACATCCAGGATACGCCGAATCCTGCCGGTTCACCACTTTTCGTCACGTGCCTCCTGGCGCTTGTCGCTGCGCCAGGTGGCCTGTACGGAAAGCGATGGCAGCAGTAACCAGGGTAAGTAAGCCTCTTTTCATGGAAGTGATCCTGCTGAAGAGTACAATAAATAGCAGTTAAAGAATATTCTTGCCGGAAGCGCAGCATAATAACTGACAAAAAATGCTCGCCAAGAAATAAGTTATTTATTTTTATCTGTGATTTTTTGAGTAATTATTCCTGTTAAAAGGTATTGGTAACCAATAACGCATAAAAAGATATAGCTGTGGTATGCTCAAGATATTGAGGCATTCTGCGCTAATACGGTGTCGGGAAGATAGCGATCGGTAGATAATGCGGAGCCTGGTGACTACGAACAATCCCGTGAACAGCTTCGACAAATTCCTCACCCTTCAGCGCTGACACCTTCGCTCGCCTGTCGTAAAGTTGCTGTCAGGCGGTTTACGTTTACTACAATGGTATAACGATGACGACTCCGATTGCGCTCCGCGACTGGCGCCTGCTGGCGGCCGGGTGCGGCGGCCTTCTACTGCTGGCCACCGCTATCACCTTGCACAGCCACTGGGGTGACTTTCTCCAGTGGTGTCTCGCCACCCAAATTACCCTGCATCGCTATCTGGTGATGTACCTTCTGTTGCTGAATAACCATCAGTACAGCGGCGGTATCTGGCTGCTGGTGGGGGCCTTTCTCTATGGCGTGCTGCACGCCGTCGGACCGGGACACGGTAAATTTATCGTGACGACCTACCTGAGCACCAATAAGGAGAGCCTGACGGCGGCGCGGGTGGTGCCCTTTCTCGGCAGCCTGTTGCAGGGCGTCACTGCGATACTCTTTGTCTTTATTCTTGCGGTGGGGCTGAATCTGGCCGCTGGCGATCTTAGCGCCAGCCGCTGGTACGTCGAGAAGATCAGCGCCCTGACCATCGGCGTCTTTGGGGCTTATGTTATCTTTCGCGCTCTGCAAAGCCTGTGGCCGACAAAACAGGTGATTCGCCGTCTGACGCCAGCGCATCAGCATGACGCCTCGTGCGGCTGCGGCCATCACGGCGTGGGGCAGGATCTGCAGGGCGCTGACTGGAAGACGCGCCTTGGCGTGGTGCTGGCTATCGGCGTTCGGCCCTGTAGCGGGGCGATCATGATTTTATTATTCGCCAATGCGTTGGGGATTGTTAGCTGGGGCATCGCCGCGGTGATGAGCATGGCGCTGGGCACCGCGCTCTCGATCCTCGGTCTGTCGCTACTGGTTCACTATGCGCGCCATCGGACGGTCAAACGATTGGCCACGAATCACCGCCCGCGGCCCTGGCTGGTACCGTTGGTGAAGATCCTCGGCGGTCTGGCGCTGATCCTCTTTGCCGTGGGATTGTTTTTCAGCGTGGTGCCGATCAGCGCCAACGGCGACTTTATCGCCGCTGGCTGTTAGCCCGTTTCCAGCAGTCGCATCAACACCCGCAGCGCCTGATCCAACTGCTGGCGTTCACCGTCACTGAGTCCTGCCAGCAGTTGCCGTTCGTTGTCGACGTGGGTTTCTACTGCGGCATCGATCCGTTCGCGTCCGGCGGAAGTCAGGGCGACCAGCATACTGCGGGCATCCTCCGGATTGGGCAGGCGGGTAATAAACCCGCGTTTCTCCAGCGCCTTCAGACGATGGGTCATGGTACCGGAGGTAATCATCAGCGTGGAGAAGAGCTGGGTGGGCGAAAGTACGAAAGGCGCCCCGGCGCGCCGCAGCGTCGCCAGCATGTCAAACTCCCAGCGCACCAGATCGTGGCGCGTAAAGGCCACTTCCACCTGCGGCTCCAGCAGCATAGCGCATCGTTTCAGGCGACCTATCGGCCCCATGGGGCTGCAGTCGAGATCTGGCCGCTCCCGCTGCCACTGGGCGAGGATGCGATCCACGGCGTCGATCGGCGGTGATTTGTCCATTAGTGCTCACTTGTCTTGATATCAAGATACTTGACGGTACATACTTCACTCACTAATTTACCTTGAAGTGAAGATAAAATCATGGCTTTTCTCTCACGTAATCTGATTCTCGACCTGCTGCTCACCGCGCTGGCGCCCGCTATCTGGGGGACGACCTACATCGTCACCTCCCAGTTTCTGCCCCCTGACCGCCCATTTATTGCTGCGCTGCTGAGGGTGCTGCCGGCAGGTATCGCCCTGCTGATCTGGAGCCGTCGTTTTCCGCAACGCGGCGAATGGGCAAAGCTGATCGTTACCGGCATCTTAAATATCGGCGCGTTTCAGGCGCTGTTGTTTATCGCCGCCTATCGCTTACCCGGCGGGCTTGCGGCAGTGATCGGCGCGATCCAGCCGCTGCTGGTGATGCTCCTCGCCTGGTGCGTCGACCGGCAGCGCTCGCCCTGGCTGGCGGTGTTCTCCGCCATCGCCGGCATACTCGGTATGGCCATGCTGCTGCTGTCGCCGCACACCGTCCTCGACCCGCTGGGCATCGGCGCGGCGTTTCTCGGGGCGATCAGTATGGCGCTGGGCACCTGGCTCTCCCGGCGCTGGGCGCTCTCCCTGCCGATCGTCGCGCTGACCGGCTGGCAGCTGACGATCGGTGGGGTGGTGCTGGCCCCGGTGGCGCTGATCGTTGACCCTCCTTTGCATCAGGTAACAGTGCTGCAGGCGGCCGGCTATCTGTGGCTGTGCTTGGCGGGCGCCATGCTGGCCTATGGCCTGTGGTTTCGGGGGATTGGCCGCCTCTCACCGGTGGCCGTGTCGGCGATGAGTCTGCTGAGCCCGGTGACCGCCGTGGTACTGGGATGGATATTCCTCGGACAAAAGATCCAGGGGATGGCGCTGATGGGATTGATCGTGGTGCTGGCGAGCGTGATGTCTATCCAGCGCGCGCTGGCGCGTCAGGCGGCGGGAGCAAAAACGAAAAAAGCCCCGTAACGGGGCTAGACATTGCTGCGTGCGGGGTGGGCGGCGGGAGCCAGACCAGCCACCCGCAGGCGGCCTGTCCGGCAGCTCCCTCTGCAACCATTCGCTTATTTAGACAGCTCGGCGGTCATATGGACCTGGTTGCCGGTGTACGCTTCGGTAATGTGATAGGAAGCGCCTTGTTCTTTCGCAATGGTTGCGATTTTCGCTTCTGCGCTGTCCAGGGTGTCTGCTGTCACGCTCACCGGATGAGCGAAGCTAGCGAAAGAGACCAGGGAGAGCATACCGGCAGCGGCGAGTAATTTTACGTTTTTCATGGTGTTTGTCCTTTTAACTTTTATGGTGGAAAGCATGTTTGCTTTCGATGGACTTATAATAAGCCTGCTAACTATAACGCGCGTGGCAAAAAGTGCGATTTAGATCACATTTTTATGGCGGTTTGATGGCGTAAACATGATCGTTTATCTATTTTTTAGTTTAAAAACAATGGATTAATGATTTGTTTCTGAAAGGGGGATCACATGGGCTGCCCTTGTTCAGGGAGAGGAATGCGCCTCATTCATGCTTTCATCATTCGTTGTGTGAATGGTTTGGTGCTGTTTTCACCACCGCAAAGGCAGATTCAGACTTATCGCGATGGCCTTCCGAGGGCTTTTTCTGCATGCTGTTGCGGTCACTTTCTCTCGCTCTGGCGTTAGGCTTGCTGCGCTGTAAACAACCACCCTCGCGTTTTCATCTATCAATGACTGTTTATTAATAGTCGATGGTTATCTGTTATATAACTTAATGAAACGTGAACAAATGTATATTTGTCGGCGAATAAATAGCATTCTTTGACGCCGATAGCACCAGCGAACTTATATTTTTAGGTTCGTTACCTGACGCCTTAAATATTGCGGCTCCCGGTCAGTCGAAGATTCTATTAGCAGTGGCATAAATCAGCATCGCCTGATGTTTCTGGTTCTATGCGAATTCACAGTGTGCTCATTGATTCGTAATTCACTCTGACAAGGAAATGGCAATGAAAAAGGTTCTTCTCTCTGCAGCAATGGCAACCGCGTTTTTTGGCATGACTGCTGCCCATGCAGCTGATACCACTGTTGGCGGCGGCCAGGTTAATTTCTTCGGTAAAGTTACCGATGTATCCTGTACTGTTTCCGTTAACGGCCAGGGCAGCGATGCGAACGTTTACCTGTCTCCGGTAACCCTGACTGAAGTTAAAGCGGCAGCAGCGGATACTTACCTGAAACCGAAATCTTTCACCATTGACGTCTCTAACTGCCAGGCTGCTGATGGCACTAAACAGGATGACGTAAGCAAACTGGGCGTGAACTGGACCGGCGGTAACCTGCTGGCTGGCGCAACCAGCAAACAACAGGGCTACCTGGCGAACACCGAAGCTTCCGGTGCTCAGAACATCCAGCTGGTGCTGTCTACTGACAACGCTACCGCGCTGACCAACAAAATCATCCCGGGTGACAGCACTCAGCCGAAAGCGAAAGGCGACGCTTCCGCTGTAGCTGATGGCGCGCGTTTCACCTACTACGTAGGCTACGCCACCAGCGCGCCGACCACGGTAACCACCGGTGTGGTTAACAGCTACGCGACTTACGAAATTACTTACCAGTAATTCCGTCAGAAAATAAAACTGCCCCGCGATGGGGCAGTTAATAACAATAATAAAGCGGCAATGTCCGCCGCTTGTATTTTTATTCTGAGGTCAGCATGAAGCGTATTGCCCTTTTTTTCTGTTTCATTTTTAGTTTTGCGGCCCATGCCAACAATATTATTGTTAACGGTACCCGCTTTATTTATCCAGGAAATGAAAAAGAAATAACGGTACAGCTTTCAAATAACGCCGACCGTCCGGCGCTGGCGCAGGCCTGGCTGGATAACGGCGATGCCGATGCCACACCGGATACCATTACCACCCCGTTTATTATCACCCCGCCGATTTCGCGCGTTGACGCCAAGAGCGGCCAGACGCTGCGTATTAAGCTCGGCAGCAGCGCCGGTCTGGCGAAAGATAAAGAGACGCTGTGGTGGCTGAATCTGCTGGAAATTCCGCCGGTGGTGGCCAATCAGAAAAATGAAGGCCAGAACGTGCTGCAGCTGGCGATCCGTTCGCGCTTTAAATTTATTTATCGTCCTGCCGGACTGGGCAACCGCGATGCGGCGGCCGAGAAGCTGACCCTGACCGCCAGCGGCAGTAGTCTCGGCATCAACAACCCGACGCCGTTCTACATTACCGTCAGCCGTATTTCCCGCGACGGCGGTAAAGCCCTGAACAGTAAAACCGTGATGCTGGCGCCGCAGTCCAGCCAGACGGTGGCGCTCTCCTCCGCCGTCAACCGCGGCGAAACCCTGACCGTTAACAACATTAATGACTATGGCGCCGATGTCGCAGTGAAAGTGGCCGTTAAATAAGGGAAAAGCTAATGAAGCAGAGGTCATTCTGCCCGGGAAGATTAAGCACCGCGATCGCCATCGCGCTGTGCTGCTTTCCGCCATTTTCCAGCGGACAGGAAAACCCGGGAACGGTATATCAGTTTAACGACGGCTTTATTGTCGGCAGTCGCGAAAAGGTCGATCTGTCGCGCTTTTCGACCAGCGCGATTACCGAAGGCACTTACTCCCTTGACGTCTACACCAACGACGAGTGGAAAGGGCGCTACGATTTACGCATCGCGCGCGATAAAGATGGTCGGCTGGGCGTCTGCTACACCAAAGCGATGCTGGCCCAATATGGCATCGCGGCGGAAAAGCTCAATCCGCAGCTGAGCGAGCAGGAGGGCTACTGCGGTAGCCTCAAATCCTGGCGCAACGAAGAAAACGTCAAAGACAACCTGGTCCAGTCCTCCCTGCGGTTGAACATTTCGGTACCGCAGATCTATGAAGATCAACGCCTGAAAAACTATGTCAGCCCGGAGTTCTGGGACAAAGGTATTACCGCGCTCAATCTTGGCTGGATGGCGAACGCCTGGAACAGCCATACCTCTTCGGTAGGCGGGTCGGATAACAGCAGCGCCTATCTGGGCGTCAACGCCGGTCTGTCGTGGGACGGCTGGCTGCTGAAGCACATCGGCAACCTGAACTGGCAGCAGCAGCAGGGTAAAGCGCACTGGAACAGCAACCAGACCTATCTCCAGCGCCCTATCCCACAGCTCAACTCCATCGTCAGCGGCGGGCAGATTTTCACCAATGGTGAATTTTTCGACACCATCGGTCTGCGCGGGGTTAATCTTTCCACCGATGACAATATGTTCCCGGACGGCATGCGCTCGTATGCTCCGGAAATTCGCGGCGTGGCGCAGAGCAACGCCCTCGTCACCGTGCGTCAGGGCAGCAATATTATCTATCAGACCACCGTTCCGCCCGGACCGTTTACCCTGCAGGATGTCTATCCTTCCGGCTATGGCAGCGATCTTGAGGTCTCGGTGAAAGAAGCGGATGGCTCGGTAGAAGTGTTTAGCGTGCCTTACGCTTCCGTCGCCCAGCTGCTGCGTCCGGGAATGACCCGCTACGCGCTCTCCGCCGGTAAAGTGGACGACAGCGCGCTGCGCAACAAGCCGATGCTCTATCAGGCGACCTGGCAGCACGGGATCAACAACCTGTTGACCGGCTACACCGGGGTCACCGGTTTTGACGACTATCAGGCCTTCCTGGTAGGGACCGGGATGAACACCGGCATCGGCGCGCTCTCTTTTGACGTCACCCATTCGCGGTTGAAGAGCGATGCCCATGATGACTCGGGTCAGAGCTATCGCGCGACCTTTAACCGCATGTTTACCGATACCCAGACCAGCATCGTGTTGGCGGCGTATCGCTACTCGACGAAAGGTTATTACAACCTCAACGACGCGCTGTACGCCGTCGATCAGGAAAAAAATAGTCGCAGCAACTACACCCTGTGGCGGCAAAAAAACGGCATGACCTTCACGGTGAACCAGAACCTGCCGGACGGCTGGGGCGGGTTTTATCTCAGCGGCCGTATCTCCGATTACTGGAACCGCTCCGGGACCGAGAAGCAGTATCAGGTCAGCTACAACAATTCATTTGGTCGTCTCTCCTGGTCGGCGAGCGCGCAGCGCGTCTATACGCCAGACAGCTCCGGTCATCGTCGCGACGATCGTATTTCACTCAACTTCAGCTACCCGCTGTGGTTTGGCGATAACCGCACCGCCAACCTGACGTCGAACACCTCGTTCAATAACTCGCGCTTTGCCAGCTCGCAGATTGGTATCAACGGTTCGCTGGACAGTGAAAACAACCTTAACTACGGCGTGTCGACCACCACCGCCACCGGCGGTCAGCATGATGTGGCGCTCAACGGCAGCTACCGTACGCCATGGACCACCCTCAACGGCAGCTACAGCCAGGGCGAAGGCTATCGTCAGAGCGGCATTGGCGCCAGCGGGACGATGATCGCCCACAGCGGCGGCGTGGTGCTCTCACCGGAAAGCGGCTCGACGATGGCCCTGATTGAAGCCAAAGACGCGGCCGGGGCGATGCTTCCGGGATCGCCGGGCACCCGTGTGGACAGCAATGGTTACGCCATCCTGCCGTATCTGCGCCCGTACCGGATTAACGCCGTGGAAATCGACCCGAAAGGCAGCCATGACGACGTGGCCTTCGATCGCACCGTGGCGCAGGTTGTGCCGTGGGAAGGCAGCGTGGTTAAGGTCGCGTTCGGCACTAAGGTGCAGAACAACCTCACCCTGCAGGCGCGCCAGGCGAACCACGAGCCGTTGCCGTTTGCGGCAAGTATTTTCTCCCCCGACGGCAAGGAGATCGGCGTTGTCGGCCAGGGCAGCATGATGTTTATCAGCGATGCGAACGCCAAACGCGCGATTGTGAAGTGGAGCGGCGGGCAGTGTTCGGTGGATCTGGGACAGCAAACAACAAAGGATAGCGTATGTCGCTGAGGAAATTACTAACGCTTTTTATCGTCTTAATGGCGCTGGGAACCACCTCGTCCTGGGCCTCCTGTACGCGTCTCTCATCGCCAACGGTGATGCTGGACATGGTGGTGGGCAGGGTGGTGGTGCCCCCGGATCTGCCGGTGGGCTCGGTGATCCTTACCCGCGACTGGACGATGAGCGCTCCCGGCGGGGCAAGCTATCGCTGTACTTCCGGCACCAACCGCTTTGCGGCGAAGATCGTGTCGCCAGGGGCCACGGACCTTGGAAATAAAATCTACTCCACCAACGTGCCGGGAATCGGCATGCGTTTCAGCCGCGGCGGCGCAACGGTAAATATCGTCTATCCCGACGTCTTTTCGTCCCGGGTATATAACACCACCAACTATTCCCTCGAAGGGTCGCGCTTTACGCTGGAGATTATCAAAACCGCGGCAACCACCGGCAGCGGCACCCTGGCGGCGGGTAAGTACACCTCCTACGACTGGGAGAGCGGCGGTAACCCGATCCTCGAAACCTATCTGAGCGCCAACGCCATCACTGTGGTCTCGCCCTCCTGTTCAGTGCTGAGCGGGAAAAATATGAATGTCGATGTGGGTTCCATCCGGCGCACCGACCTGAAAGGGGTCGGCACCACCGCCGGCGGGAAGGATTTTAATATCGACCTGCAGTGCAGCGGCGGCCTGAGTGAAACGGGATATGCCAACATTAGCACCTCGTTCTCCGGTACCCTGGCCACCAGCACTACCGCCACCATGGGCGCCTTGCTGAATGAAAAAGCCGGCAGCGGGATGGCGAAAGGCATTGGCATCCAGGTGCTGAAGGATGGCTCCCCGCTGCAGTTTAATAAGAAATACACCGTCGGCCGCTTGAATAATCAGGAGACCCGCTACATCACCATACCGCTGCACGCGCGTTTTTATCAGTATGGCCCGACGACCAGCACCGGCGAGGTGGAGTCGCATATGATCTTTAACCTGACGTACGATTAATACGGGAGGGGGAATGAAGGGATTGCCGAAAAACACTATCGCGTGGCTGCTATTTTGCGGCAGCCTCGCCGCCCCCTCGGCGTGGGGTTTTGAGACCAATTACGATCGCGGGCGGGTCGATTTTGCCGGGCGGGTGACGGATATTTCCTGTAGCGTCGCGCTAAACGGCGGCCAGCATGCCGGCAGCGGTAATGTCTGGCTGGCTCCGGTCAGCCTGGCGGAAGTCCACGATCGCGGGGCCGGGGCGTTTATGAAACCGCAGCCGTTTACCCTGGCACTGTCAAACTGCCAGCTGCGCCATGATGGTGGGGCAGCCTCGCAGGATGAGGTGCGTCGGGTCAGCGTGCGCTGGGTCGATGGTTTTTTACTGACGGCGGTCGGTAACGAAAACGCCGGGTATCTGGCCAATACCTTGCCGGATGGAGCGCAGAATATTTATCTGGCGCTATCGACTAACGATAATAATACGCTGGATAAGAGTAATAAAATTGTCCCGGCAGACCCGCAGCAAAATCAGGTGCGTTTGCAGGAAAGCGCGGTCAGCGGCGGCCTGTTCACCTATTACGTTGGCTATGTTTCGCCAACGCCGAAAAGCGCCACCAGCGGGCCGATTACCAGCTGGGCAACGTGGGAATTAGTTTATAATTAAGTGACGTTAAAAAGCCGGGAATTCCCGGCTTTTTTTACATGGCAATATCATCGGCGACCAGTTGTTCAATACTGACTTCCCGCCAGTAATGTCCCTGGATGGCAAACCACTCCATTCCCTGCAGCCATTCTTTATGGGCTTCGCTTTCGACACCTTCAATAATCACATTATGATGGTTGCGCGATAAAAAGGTCACCAGCGCATCCATCAGCTGGCGGCCGGACTCTTTGCGCATCAGGTGCCAGAAAAAATCCTTATCAATTTTCACATAGTCAAAGTGATAACCGCGAATAGCGTTAATTCCCGCGTAGCCGGAGCCGAAGTCGTCGAGCCACAGTGAGGTATCCTGTGGGCTCTGCCAGGCGGCAAGAGAATTATGCAGCAGATTCTCGGCGTTTTCGGTTACCTCGAAATGGACGCAGGTCAGGGCGGCGATTTTGGCTTTTATATCCTTCTGGCGCAACAGGTTCAGGATATGGTCATCAACGTTAATTGTTGCGGAAATATGGTTACGTAAAAACCAGGCTTTATGCTTTTCAATCAGTGCCAGTTGTTCGAGAAAAATACGTTCACGAACGGCGGCGGTAGCATGGCGGAAAAAATCTTCGGGGGAAATAGAAAGATTATCAAAGCGGCTTAAGCATTCCACCGCGACCAGAGTACCTTGTGGGGAAAACATTTTCTGAAAGACGTAGCGTACAGCGATATCATTACGAGATAAAATGTTGTCTTCGAATATTTTAGTGTTCATTATCCCTCTTCACGAGGTTAGTCAGACAATAGGCAGAGGATACATTAATTATAGGCTACCTGATGATTAATGGGAATGGCGGGAAATGTAAATCAACAGCGAATAAGTACGCTTTATCCGCTACTGATTTACCGGGAGAACATTTAGCATTGATGGAGAGCGGCAATACGCTGATTCATAGTGCGGGAATTATCAATACCCAGTTTTTGCATGATATGGATGCGGTGGCTATGAACCGTTTTATGAGCAATGCCGAGCAGGGCGGCAATACGCTTATTATTATTGTTGGCAATGAGCAGTTCGAGGATCTGACACTCCCGTGGTGAAAGCTGTTTGCGCAATCCTCGCGGCGGCAGTTCGCTGACGCCTTTGGCGCGCTGGACGATAGATGAAAAAAGAGTTAGCGGAGATTTCTCACTAATAATCATAGCGTTGTCAAAGTTTATCAACTCTCTGCACAGCCCGACAATGTCGCTTTTCACCATTAGCACCGGCTGCTGGCAGCGCAGCAGGGAAAGGCGGAGCGCATTCAGCAGATCGACGATTCTGATGGCAGAAATATCCTTATTAATTAAATTGAAAATAATCGTCTGGGCCAGTGGCAGATGTTTCTCATGGATGACATCGGCATAACTCAGACGGGTGGCATTTTCATGGCTATCAATAAGGTAGTGATAGATTGAGTGACCAATGAGATTGTCATTGGTGTACAGCAATATACTGTCCAAGGTTGTCAGATTCTCTTTTTGCGCTTGGCTTCTAAGATCAGGTCCAGCAGTATCTTCTCTATTCTGCGCTGGTCATCGAGATGGCGGAACTTAAACTGGCAGGATATCTGATAGTAGCTCTCACTCTCTTCATTAGCGTTATCCAGGGTGATAACAATGACATTTTTGACCACCAGGTCGATGGTGATCTCGCCATATTCTGCAAGCATAAGTACGGCGTTTTTCAGTAAGGCGTTGTGGCTGAGAAATTTAAGATTCGGCGTTTTGGTCATCAATGCGCAACCGCCATCTGAAATGTCTTTGATATCGAAAAGATAGTTTTCGCCGTTTTTATGGCGGCCGCGGCAATAAAAGTCATGCTCATGGCGTAAACGAAAGCGGGGATCGCGGCGACGCTGCACTACCTACAGGCATTCAGGCAATGAAAAAGCGTAGCGGATACCTTTATCGACACCGCTATTGTCATGTTTTGTCAGGGCCGCATTAAACTCTATTTTCCCTGAATCGCTATGCAGGAGAAAGCGAATTTTATGCCCGGACGGGATTTTGCGATGGGTCTGAATATGAAACTCGGCAAAGTCCACGCGCGTCAGTTGGGTTATGATACTGGTGTTGTTAAAAAATATTTCAATTTCAGTACGTTTGCGCAACTCCTCTCTGAAAATAGCAATAATTTCATACTTACTGGTCTTTATCGTTCCCTCTGTCATATGCATCCCTTGTAAATAGTTGTCGTGAGGCGTTTGATTTTTCTTATAGCAATAGCAACATTCTGATTGGGTTAATCAGATGTTTTTATGAGCGTTTGATGTTATTGACTATCTTTGCAGCCAGATTGATATGTATAAACTTGGAATTTGATATTGTATTTCCTGTAATCAAGAGTTTCGAATTTTGGTCATGACAAAAACGACAACGGCCTCCAAGCTGGAGACCGGTCGAAGGATAAAAACTTAAGTTTAATTAACGGGGATAATGAGAGAACGATCGTCGATCACGCCCCATTTGTAGGATCTATAGTGCCAGTAGCGGTGAGGTTTTTCCAGGCAAATATTGAGGAGGGATAGGGTTCCCTCCATTTTGTCTGGCAGGTCAGCGGCGCGCGGCGGTGGCGATATTATCGAGGGTGCGCAGCGCTTCCGCGGGCAGGACCAGCTCGGCAGCGGCAATATTTTCCGCGAGGTGCGTGCGGGAGGAGGTGCCGGGGATCAGCAGAATATTTGGCGCTCGCTGGAGCAGCCAGGCGAGGGCGACCTGCATCGGCGTCGCCTCAAGCGAAGCCGCGACCTCGTTCAGCTCCTGCGCCTGCAACGGCGTAAAACCGCCCAGCGGGAAAAAGGGCACCCAGGCGATGTGCTGGGCGGCCAGCGCATCCACCAGCGCGTCGTCGGCGTGATGGGCAACGTTATAAAGGTTTTGCACGCAGACGATGGGCGTCATTTTCTGCGCATCCGCGACCTGCTTTGCCGTCACGTTGCTGAGGCCGATATGGCGGATTAATCCTCGCTCTTTCAGTTCCAGCAGGGTGGCGAGTGGCGCCTCCAGCGAACCCTCCACCGGGCCGTACGGGCTCAGCATACTGCGCAGATTAACCACTTCCAGTACCTCAAGCCCCAGGTGACGCAAATTGTCTTCAACGGCCTGGGTCAGTTCGGCGGGCGACATGGCCGGTAGCCAGTTGCCTTTCTCGTCACGGCGGGCGCTGACCTTGGTGACAATGCACAGATCGTCAGGGTAGGGGTGGAGCGCTTTGCGGATCAACTGATTGGTGACATGTGGACCGTAGAAATCAGAGGTATCGATATGGTTTATCCCGGCCTCGACGGCGGCCTGTAGTACGCGCACCGCTTCTTCAGGATCTTTGGGCGGGCCGAAAACACCGGGGCCGGCCAGCTGCATCGCGCCGTAACCTAAGCGATAGACCTGGCGATCGCCGAGCGTGCCGCGACCGGATAAGATGACACTGGACATAAGAACTCTCCTCACGGTGGCTAAGCCGTAAGTGTAATCCGCTCATAAGGAAGGCAAGGGGGAGAATATTGTCAGAATGTGCGACAGCAGCTCAGGCAGCCGCTGTCGCCAGAGGGGATTAGCCGAAGAACATCACCGACACGCAGAGCAGACCAACCACCAGCGTAATGGCGTTACCCACCGAGCGGTACGGCTTCAGCGCCGGAATGAGCCATGTCGACAGCGTGGGCATAATAAACAGGATCATGGCGATAAGCGGTCCGCTGATAGCGTAGATCATTGAGATCGCATTCGGGTTGATAAAGCACACCGCAAAAGTGAAGGCGGAGACCAGCAGGATCGACATCGCGCGGTTGAAAGCGCGGCTCTTACGCACGCCCAGCAGGCCCAGCGAGCTTTTGACGATTTCGCTGGCGCCCTCAATCACTCCGAAGTAGGTTCCGAGAAACGACTTCGACATAGCGACGACGGCGACGATGATGCCGGTCACCGCCAGCCATCCCGGCGCGCCTGGCACCATCGACAGGGCGGAGAGGATAGTCACCCCCTGATCGCGGGCGGTCTCTATATAGGTTGCCGGGATCGCCAGCAGACAACTGAAGACAAAAAACAGCACGCTGGCGCAGATGATGGTGTAGGCCACCTTCATGATTTTTTTGCATTTACCCATGGCCAGGTCGCCGTGTTTCTCCTGCTGATCGATAGCAAAAGTCGAGATGATCGGCGTATGGCTAAAAGCGAAAACCATCACGGGAATAGAGATCCAGACCTGGTGGAGCGTCTGCGGGCTGAACTGCATCTGGCTGGTGAGATGCTCCGGATGCCAGTCGCGGATTAAATAGAGGGAGAGAAACAGGAAACAGGCGATAAGCGGGAAGACCAGAAAGCCCATCACCTTGATGGTGACCTGCCGTCCCATGAGAAAGATCAGGTTGAGGACCAGCACGACCCCCAGACTCAGCAGCGCACGCAGCCCTGGGGTCATCGGCGTGCGATGCGCCACCTGTTCGGCCAGCGAGTTGGTGATGGCCACGGCGTAGATGAGCACCACCACAAAGAAGGCAAGGAAATAGAGGCCGGTGATCAGGTTGCCAATTTTCTTACCATAGTAGTGATTAACTGCGCCGGTGATCCCGGTTCCCGGCGCGATATTGGCCGAGAGAATAAACTGGCTCAGCGCTTTGTGGGGCCAGTAAGTGAGCGGCCAGGCGACCAGCGCGGTGATGAACAGCACAATGGCGCCAGCCGAACCCAGCTGGATCGGTAGAAATAGCGTCCCAGCGCCTACTGCAGTGCCATATAAGGCAAAACTCCATAGAGTTTCTTCTTTAGACCAAATTTTAGACATTATGCGACTTTATCAACCGTCAAACCAAAAAAAAGGAGTGCAATTTACCATATTTATGGTTCGTCTGTTGCGATAGTTTTTGGTGATAAAGTCGCGGCGGATCGTCGAAGATCCGCGCCGGGATTAACCGCGCGCCGTCTGGCGCGGGCGGCGGTGACGAATAACGCGCTCGCGCAGGGTGTCCCATACCCAGTTAAAGGCCATGGTGTAGGGCAGGAAGAAAAGCATAAAACCGATCTCCAGCATAAACGCCTGCAGCAGCGAGACGCCCAGCACGATCGCCACCATGGTGACGCCAATGATGACGAATCCGGTTTCGAAACCGAGCGCGTGCAGGGCGCGTACTTTCAGCTGGCGGGGGAAGCGGGAGACCGGCCACAGGCGATCGAACGCCGCGTTATAGATAATGTTCCATACCATCGCCAGGGTGGCGAGCAGAATGCTCAGTCCGCCCATCTCCACTACCGAGCGCTGCATCAGCCAGGCGGCGGTAGGGGCGAGGATCAGCGTCGCCAGTCCTTCGAAGGTGATGGCGTGGATAACGCGTTCGGTGAGCGTCTTGCGCTGATGTGGGGTCTGTTGCATGGCGAGCTACCTCCAGTTTTAGCCTGAACAGGAAATTACCCGGCAGTTTATGGAAAAATATGATAAACAAAAGATAGGACCCATCGATATTGTAGATACATCATGCGTTATTCACCGGAAGCCTTAACCGCCTTTGTCGAGGCGGTCGACAGCGGATCGTTCTCCGCCGCCGCCCGCCGCCTGCGGAAAAGTCAGTCGACGATCAGTACCGCCATCGCCAATCTGGAGGCCGATCTCGGCGTAACCCTCTTTGACAGGGCAACGCGGCAACCGACGCTGACCCCGCAGGGGGAGCAGGTGCTGAGCTATGTCAAAGCGATTCTCGCCGCCAGCGAGCGGCTGGACGAACTGGCTGTGTCGCTGTCCGGCGAGACGGAGCCGCGGCTGACCTTCGTGCTCTCCGATACTCTGCACCCGGACGTGCTGGAAGATCTGCTGGTGCAGTTTGACCGCCGCTTTCCTCATACCGAGTTTGAGTGTTTGATTGGCGAAGACGAGGATGTGATCGATCTCCTGCAAAAATCCCGCGCCCAGGTGGGGCTGATTGAGGCGAGGGAGCGCTACCCCACCGATATCGGCAGCACCCGCCTGCCGCTGCAGACGGCGATGGGCATTTATGTAGCCCCTGGCCATCCGTTGGCGGCGCAGGGTAAGGTCGCCTGGGATGAGCTGCGCAGCTGGCGCGAGCTGCGTTTGAGCACCTTTCTGGCCAGCGCCACCGAACCTGCCGCAGGCCAGGTCTGGTCGGCGCCAAACTACCTGCTGCTGCTCAGCATGGCGGCGCAGGGGTTCGGCTGGTGCATTCTGCCCAGCGCGCTGGTGGCGGAGTTTGCGCCGCAGGGCGGGCTGGTGGCGCTCGATATCCCCGGCTGGCCGCGGGCGATTTCAGTCGATCTGCTGTGGAATAAGAAAGCGCCGCCGGGAGCGGCCGGCAGCTGGCTGCGTCAGCATCTGCAGCGGCGTGAACGTTAACGAATAGCTATTTCTTTGTGATTGGCTTCACTTTTTTTAAACAATTACAAAGTTTTTTGATAACAATTATCTAGTATATCGCTGTTTCTTTGCGCAAATGCATGGGCAGGGGTAGAGGATGAAGGATGTCGTGATCGTCGGCGCGCTGCGAACGCCGATTGGCTGCTTTCAGGGCGCATTATCGCGCCATTCAGCCGTCGAGCTGGGGAGCGTGGTGGTGAAGGCGCTGGTGGAGAAAACGGGAATCGATCCGCACAGCGTGGATGAGGTGATCCTCGGCCAGGTGCTGACCGCGGGGACCGGACAAAATCCGGCGCGTCAGTCCGCTATTCGCGGTGGGCTGCCTAACACCGTATCGGCTATCACCATTAACGATGTCTGCGGTTCCGGCCTGAAGGCTCTGCACCTCGCTACCCAGGCGATCCAGTGCGGGGAAGCGGACGTGGTGATCGCTGGCGGCCAGGAGAATATGAGCCGCGCTCCGCATGTGCTTACCGACAGCCGCACCGGCGCCCAGCTGGGCAACAGCCAGCTGATTGACAGTCTGGTGCATGATGGGCTGTGGGATGCTTTCAACGATTATCATATGGGCGTCACGGCGGAAAACCTGGCCCGGGAATTTGGCATCAGTCGCGAGCTGCAGGACGCCTGGGCGCTCAGCTCACAGCATAAGGCGCGCAAGGCGATTGATTCCGGTCGCTTTCGCGATGAGATCGTCCCGGTTGTCACCGAGCATAACGGCGCGGCGCGCACCGTGGATACCGATGAACAACCGCGGGTGGATGCCAGCGCGGAAGGGCTGGCCAGCCTGCAGCCCACCTTCGATCGCCTTGGATCGGTAACCGCCGGCAACGCCTCAAGCATCAATGACGGCGCGGCGGCGGTAATGATGATGAGCGAGGCTAAAGCGCTGGAGCTGGGGCTGCCGATCCTTGCGCGGATCCGCGCCTTCGCCAGCGTCGGCGTCGATCCGGCGCTGATGGGCATTGCCCCGGTGCATGCCACCCGTCGCTGTCTGGAGCGGGCCGGCTGGCGGCTGGACGACGTCGATCTGATCGAAGCCAATGAGGCCTTTGCCGCTCAGGCGATCTCGGTTGGCCGGGTACTGGAGTGGGATGAGCGCCGGGTCAACGTCAACGGCGGCGCGATCGCCCTCGGCCACCCCATCGGCGCCTCCGGCTGCCGGATTCTGGTGTCGCTGGTGCATGAAATGATCAAGCGCGATGCCCGCAAAGGTCTGGCGACGCTGTGCATTGGCGGCGGTCAGGGCGTGGCGCTGGCGGTAGAACGCGCATAGCGCTATACCTCGATTTCCATGGCCTCCTGCGGGAGGCCTTTTTTATGCGCCGTGCTTTGCCGAACCCTTATTTTTCCCTCCCTCTTTCACTCTCCCCGGCGAAATTATTGAGCTTCGTCACGTCTTGTTGTGCCACCTTTTTTGAAACAAATAACTACGATCCTGGTCACTAAAACTATGGTGCCTAAAAAATAAAATGATGTTTCATAAAAACGAAATGTCATTTTATTTATTGTAAGGGTACCCTATGTTAAAACGCTCTCTGGTTCTCGCCGCCCTCTGCGGTATGTCTTTTGCAGCAACCGCGGTAACGATAGATTTACGTCATGAATTTATTGATGGCGGAAAGAGTGATAAAAGTAATGCTGACCGCGTCTCCGTTTCTCACCGCTTTGCCAACGGCTTAGGCTTTACCGTCGAGGCCAAATGGCGCTCAGGCGGCGACAACGGTTCGCAACCCTATTCGGACGTGGTGGGCAATGGTCATGAAGACACCATCAGCTGGCGCTGGAAAGCGACGTCGAACTTGTTCCTCACCCCCGGGTTTACCATTGAGAGCAACGACAGCCGCTCCATCTACAAGCCGCACCTGCACGCGCAGTACAGTTTCGACAACGGCTTCTATGTCGCTGCTCGCTATCGCTATGAATACACCCGCTATCCGAACAACGCCGGCAAAGATGATGACAAAGTTAACCGCGGCGACGCGTGGGCCGGATTTGTCCTCGGCGACTGGCGTACAGAGCTGAACTATGTCTATGCCCGCAGCTCGGAAGGGGTCAGCCGCAACGACAATAAACCCTACTCGCAGGAATATAACGTGAAGGTGGCCTATAAGCTGGATAATAACTGGTCGCCGTATGGCGAAATTGGCAACGTCGGGGTCAATGACCGCAGCGATCGCCAGACCCGCTTCCGCGTTGGGGTGGCCTACTCGTTCTGACCGACCATTCATCCCTCATCGTTTGTTTTCCCCGGCGCCGTCAGCCGGGGTTTTTTTATGGGGGAAAGAGAAGGGACAAAAAAAGCCCTCCATGAAGGAGGGCAAGGCCAGTTACAGAAAAAAGTGTGGCGTGGATCAGGCGCTCAGCATTGACGGGTGCGCGGGTAATTTCGCGATATAGATGGCCGGTTTACCGTCTTTATCGGAGCTGAACAGAATGGCGCTATCGTCCGGGGTAAATGAGGGGTGCGGGTGCGTTACCTGGCGGCTGTTGGCCACCGTCGCCCACGAGGTATCATGGCGCGCGACGCGGAAGTAGCGCTTTTCCGCCACGTTAAAGACATACAGCCAGGGATCGTTATCAATGGAGTAGCCGCCGGTATCCTTGACATCCACCGGTGTACCTGAGCCATCGCCTACCAGCAGCGTGCCATCGAAATTGCTCATCAGATGCGAGCAGGCCGGCATCGTCATCAGGGCCTCGTTGACGCCGCTTTCGGGATCAAAGCGATAGATCGTCCGCCCCTGCTGGCCTTTCAGATAGGAGACGTAGATCAGCGCCGAACCGTCCGGCACCCAAAATTCATGAGTACAGCTTTCGCCTGGAGCATGCGCTTTGACTTTGCGAACATGGCTGCCATCCTCGTTGACCAGCCACATGCGGGCGTCCACCAGATCGTGCGGCCCTTCATGGCAGAAGGCGACGGTATGGTCGTCGAAGGGACGATAGATCGGGTGTCCCAGCCAGATTTTTTCCTCATGGATCACCTGGCTCTCACCGCTGCGCAGGTCGACGCGCAGCAGGCGGCAGTGCGGTCCTTTATGGAAGAAATCATGGAAAATCTGCCAGTCGTTGAGTGGCGTCCAGTCGCTTTTGGCAATCTCAATGCCCACCAGTTTGCTGCAATCGCTGTTTGCCACCCAGGTGCCATACCCTACCCAGTCATCGCTAACGCGATAAACTTCGCGCTCGGCGAGGGTGGTCAGGTTGACTTCCAGCAGGATACGGTCATTTTTCACGTAATAAAGCGACTTATCGTCCGGGGAGAGGAAGCCGCCGAAGGTGTTATCCCCGGCGCCTTCGGTTAGCTGGACGGCCTCGGCGCTGGCGATATTCAGCAGATAGTAGTTCCAGTGGCCGTCAAACTCGCCGGCGAACAGTAAATGGCTGCCATCGTTAAAAAAGCACTTCTGATAGAAGTAGTTGCGATGACAGGTGACCTCCGGGGGGGTTAAGCGGGTGACTTCCGCCCCGGTATCCGGATCGTGGCTGACGTGATAATTCAGTTTGACCCGCATGCCTTTAGCCATGTAGTGCTCCTTTCTTTCCTGCGATGCCGCTGGACCAGAGGCGTGTCGCTGAGTGATATGTTTTAAAAGACAGGTGTTAATTTATCAAAACATTGTTTCATTATTTGTGATGGCTCACGCAGTTCAGCGTAATTCCCGCGTTTTCAGCGGGCTGCTGGCTTCGCTTCGGCACCTCTGCGGACAATCGGTAGAATCTTCATCTTTTCAAAACCTTTTCCGGCCTGGCGCGTGCCGGGAGGCTCCTTCGCTTTTTCTTTTTTTGTAATCGTCATCATAAAAAATGAAACATCGTTTTAAATAATATTGAAAATGGCTGGGGGCGGGGCTAAGATGGCACCCATCAGCAAAACGGAACTCTGTTTTATTTTCATTATGGTGGGCTATGCCCGAGAGTTCGCCCCACGCTCAGTCGAGCCGCCGGCGCGGACCGGGCCGAGAGAACCTTGCCTGCAAACAGCAGGCTCTGAACGACTAAGGAACATAATATGATTCTTGATGCATTCTCCCTGCAGGGAAAAGTGGCCGTCGTGAGCGGATGCGATACCGGTTTAGGTCAGGGGATGGCCCTCGGGCTGGCGGAAGCGGGCTGCGATATTGTCGGTATCAATATCGTCGAACCGGTGGAGACTATCGAGCGGGTAACCGCGCTGGGACGCCGTTTTCTCAGCCTGACCGCCGACCTGCGCCAGATCGACGGTATTCCTCAGCTTCTGGAGCGGGCGGTGGCGGAGTTCGGCCATATTGATATTCTGGTCAACAATGCCGGCCTGATTCGCCGCGAGGACGCGCTGGCGTTCAGCGAAAAAGACTGGGACGACGTGATGAACCTCAACATCAAGAGCGTATTTTTTATGTCCCAGGCGGCGGCGAAACACTTTATCGCCCAGGGCAGCGGCGGGAAGATCATTAACATCGCCTCCATGCTGTCGTTCCAGGGGGGGATCCGCGTGCCGTCGTATACCGCATCCAAAAGCGCGGTGATGGGCGTCACCCGCCTGCTGGCCAACGAGTGGGCCAAACACAACATCAACGTCAACGCCATCGC
This sequence comes from Klebsiella pneumoniae, assembly GCF_000742135.1. Taxonomy (GTDB): domain Bacteria; phylum Pseudomonadota; class Gammaproteobacteria; order Enterobacterales; family Enterobacteriaceae; genus Klebsiella; species Klebsiella pneumoniae. The sequence goes on from NZ_KN046818.1 coordinate 3,575,138, forward strand.
CCCGGGGTATATGGCGACCAACAACACCCAGCAGCTGCGCGCCGACGAGCAGCGTAGCAGCGAAATCCTCGATCGCATTCCCGCCGGGCGCTGGGGGCTACCGGCCGATCTGATGGGGCCAGTCGTGTTCCTTGCCTCCTCAGCCTCCGATTACATCAATGGCTACACGGTGGCGGTGGACGGCGGCTGGCTGGCGCGCTAACCGTCCGCGATGGCCGGGGTCTGTCGTATCGCTCCGGCCATCTGAGCAATTATTGTCCATACGCAAAAGTGCGGATCGTCCATACTCCGGAACACGGGTATAATGTTACCGCTCTGTATAAACAGGGTTATTAACTATTGGAAACGCATTTTTTGTTACTTTGAAAGTTTAATGTCCATCACAAAACCCATCCTGCCAGCAATATAGTCCATATCTTTGGCTTATCCTGCCTGACCCATTCATCCACCAGTCACGTACTTTCGTCTTATGTCTTACTCTGTGTGGCAGGAAAAAAATGACTTCAATCAGTAACGACTCTACATTATCGCCGCGGACGCAACGTGATACCCGGCGGATGAACTGGTTTGTTTCCATCGCCGCGGCGGTGGCTGGCTTGCTCTTTGGCCTGGATATCGGCGTGATATCCGGAGCGTTGCCCTTTATAACCGACCATTTCACCTTATCCAGCCAGCTTCAGGAGTGGGTGGTTAGCAGCATGATGTTGGGGGCGGCGATAGGCGCGCTGTTTAACGGCTGGCTGTCTTTCCGCCTTGGCCGTAAATACAGCCTGATGGCGGGGGCCGTACTCTTTGTGGCCGGCTCTATCGGATCCGCTTTTGCCGCCAGCGTGGAGGTGCTGCTGGTGGCCCGCGTGGTGCTGGGCGTGGCAGTCGGGATTGCCTCTTATACCGCGCCGCTGTACCTCTCCGAGATGGCCAGCGAGAACGTGCGCGGGAAAATGATCAGTATGTATCAGCTGATGGTCACCCTTGGCATTGTGCTGGCGTTTCTTTCCGATACCGCCTTTAGCTACAGCGGTAACTGGCGCGCCATGCTGGGCGTGCTGGCGCTGCCGGCGGTGATCCTGATCATTCTGGTCGTCTTTTTGCCGAACAGCCCGCGCTGGCTGGCGGAGAAGGGACGCCATATCGAAGCGGAAGAAGTGCTGCGGATGCTGCGCGATACCTCGGAAAAGGCGCGCGACGAGCTTAACGAGATCCGTGAGAGCCTCAAGCTGAAGCAGGGCGGTTGGGCGTTGTTTAAGATCAATCGTAACGTGCGCCGGGCGGTGTTCCTGGGCATGCTGCTGCAGGCGATGCAGCAATTCACCGGCATGAACATCATCATGTACTATGCGCCGCGTATCTTTAAAATGGCGGGCTTTACCACTACTGAACAGCAGATGATCGCCACCCTGGTGGTGGGCCTGACCTTTATGTTTGCCACCTTTATTGCGGTGTTCACAGTGGATAAAGCGGGCCGCAAGCCAGCGCTGAAAATCGGCTTTAGCGTGATGGCGCTGGGCACTCTGGTGCTGGGCTACTGCCTGATGCAGTTCGACAATGGCACCGCATCCAGCGGCCTCTCCTGGCTCTCCGTCGGCATGACCATGATGTGTATTGCCGGGTATGCGATGAGCGCGGCGCCGGTGGTGTGGATCCTCTGCTCCGAGATCCAGCCGCTAAAATGCCGCGACTTCGGTATCACCTGCTCGACCACCACCAACTGGGTGTCGAACATGATCATCGGCGCCACTTTCCTGACGCTGCTTGACGCGATTGGCGCCGCCGGCACCTTCTGGCTCTACACGGCGCTCAACGTGGCCTTTATCGGCATCACCTTCTGGCTGATCCCGGAAACCAAGAATGTCACCCTCGAGCACATTGAGCGCAACCTGATGGCGGGCGAGAAGCTGCGTAACATCGGTAATCGTTAATGTGAGGCGCGCGGCAACCACGGGCTGGCGACTTTGCGCGTCTCCCGATGGTTGTCGCCGTGAATGATATGCAGGGCGCTCAGGCGCCCGATGTCATAATGCGGCAGTTGCACTGTGGAGAGCGGCGGTAGAAACAGATCGCCAATGCCCACCATGTTGTCGTATCCCACTACCGCCACGTCCTGTGGAATGCGTAACCCCTGGCCCAGCAGCGTCTGATAGACCATAAACGCGATGCGATCGTTGCCGCAGATCACTGAGTCAAAGCCAGGTTTACCCTCGCGGATATGCGCCAGCACCACCGCCGGGATATCGTGGTAATGCTCATCGCCCTGGCCCATATACGAATGGCTCAGATGGTCCGGTTCGATACCGGCCTCCCGGCAGGCGCGCTCCAGCCCCCGGCGGCGGCGGATCGTCGCCGGCTGGCTGGCGGGTAAGTGCAGGCACAGCGGACGACGATAGCCAGCGGCAAGCAGGGCTTTCACCGCGTCGTACTGCCCCTGTTCATCGTCCGGGATATAGCTGGCCACCGGCTGGCTGAGGCTTTCGCAGTTGGCCAGCACGCAGGGCAGAGTCAGCAGTTTTTCCGGCAGTGGTACCTGGCGCAGGCCCATGGTGGTAAAGATAATGCCGTCCGGACGATGGGAGAGGAGCAGGTCGACCACCGCTTCCGGACGATCGTCAGAAAACATATTGACCACAAAGCTGTTCCAGCCGTGGGCGCGGGCCGTCTCTTCGATCGATAAGGTGATTTCCACCGAAAAGGGCGTGGTGACGGTATCCAGCGCCAGCACGCCGATGGTGCTGGGGGTGGCGCGCGCCCCGCGGATCTTCTTCGCCGACAGGTCGGGGACGTAGTTGGTCTCGGCGATGGCGGCCTGCACGCGGGCCAGCGTCTCAGGCTTCAGCCGCTCCGGGGTGTTCAGCGCCCGTGAGACGGTCATCAGAGATACATTCGCCAGTTTTGCTACATCTTTCAGGGACGCCATTTTTTCCTCCGCCGTTGCCGCAGAGTACAGGCTATACAACTAAGTCGCTGATGTAAAAGAGTGAAACGATTTTCTGCTATCGCCGTCGTGAGCTATGTTGCGGTTGATTTTTGATCGCGATCGCATCTTCATTATGTTAACGTTAACTTTTGTGATTAACATCATATATCGCAGCGAATCCACCTGCGCTTTGTTTTTTGTTAACGTTACCATAATTGCATTCCTCTAACACGAGAATGTCATGATGAAAGCGCCTCACTCACACAGCTACCCGTTGCTCAGTGCCTTACTGTTTTTCTTTTTCGTGACCTGGTCGTCATCCGGCTCCTTGCTCTCTATCTGGCTTCACCAGGAGGTTGGGCTGAAGGCAGGCGATACCGGTATTATCTATGCCGTACTGTCGGTTTCCGCGCTGTTTGCGCAAGTTTGCTATGGATTTATCCAGGACAAGCTGGGGCTGCGCAAACATCTGCTCTGGTATATCACCGCGCTGCTGATCCTCTCTGGTCCGGCGTATCTGCTGTTCGGCCACCTGCTGAAAATCAACGTCCTGTTGGGCAGCATCTTTGGCGGGATCTATATCGGTTTGACCTTTAACGGCGGCATCGGCGTGCTGGAATCTTACACCGAGAGGGTGGCGCGTCAGAGCCAGTTTGAATTCGGCAGGGCGCGGATGTGGGGCTCGCTGGGCTGGGCGGTGGCCACCTTCTTCGCCGGCCTGCTGTTTAACATCAATCCGCAGCTAAACTTCCTCGTCGCCAGCTGTTCCGGGCTGGTGTTCTTTATCCTGTTGGCGCGGCTGCGGGTCTCCTCGGCGCCGCATGCGATGCAGGAGGCGGTATCGGGCGGTAAGGTGACCCTCGAAGATGCGCTGCGCCTGCTGACGCTGCCGCGCTTTTGGGCGCTGGTCTTCTTCGTCATCGGCACCTGCATTTACGGCGTCTATGACCAGCAGTTCCCGGTCTATTTCTCATCGCAGTTCGCGACCCTGCAGGAAGGCAATGAGATGTATGGCTACCTCAACTCCTTCCAGGTGTTCCTCGAGGCGGCCGGCATGTTCTGCGCGCCGTGGCTGGTGAACCGTATCGGCGCCAAGAACGGTCTGATTTTCGCCGGCATGGTGATGGCGATGCGCATGGTGGCCTCCGGTCTGGTGGAGGGGCCGCTGCTGATCTCCATCACCAAACTGCTGCACGCGGTGGAGTTGCCGATACTGCTGGTGGCTATCTTTAAGTACAACAGCCTCAACTTCGATAAACGTCTCTCCTCCACCCTCTATCTGGTGGGCTTCGCCTGCACCAGCTCGATTATCGCCAGCGTATTGTCGCCGCTGGCGGGCTACAGCTATGAAAAATATGGCTTCGCCCAGTCCTACCTGATCATGGGCCTGCTGGTGTTCTGCACCACCTTTATTTCCATCTTCTTGTTGCGCTCCGGCAAATCCTCCGCCGATCCGCTGGTGTCGCAACCTACCGCTATCTGAATCAAAAAGAGTGAAAATGATGACTTACACAATCTCCCGGGCTGAACAGGTACTCCAGACACAACGCCAGGCGCTGAATCTGCGCTGGTATCCGCACTATCACCTGGCGGCCCGCGCCGGGTGGATCAACGACCCAAACGGTCTGGTGTGGTTTGACGGCTGGTACCATGCCTTTTATCAACATCACCCGTACTCCACCCAGTGGGGACCGATGCACTGGGGGCACGCGCGCAGTAAGGATCTGGTGCACTGGGAGCATTTGCCGGTAGCCCTGGCGCCGGAGGGCCCGGAGGATAAAGACGGCTGCTTTTCCGGCTCGGCGGTGGTCGATGGCGATACCCTGGCGCTGATTTACACCGGGCATAAGTTCCACGGCGATCCTGGCGACGAAGCCAATCTGTATCAGGTGCAGTGTCTGGCCACCAGCCGCGACGGGATCCACTTTGAGCGCCAGGGGATGGTGGTCGACACCCCGCCGGGTATGCACCACTTCCGTGACCCGAAGGTCTGGCGTGAGGGAGATAGCTGGTACATGATCGTCGGCGCGCGCGAAGGCGATACCGGCCAGGTGCGGCTGTACCGTTCAGCCGATCTGCGCCAGTGGCAGGACGCGGGGGTGCTGGATGAAGCGGAAAGCACCATGGGCTATATGTGGGAGTGCCCGGACTTCTTCACCCTCAACGGCAAACGCGTTCTGATGTTTTCCCCACAGGGGATGCAGGCCGCGGGGTTCAGCAACCGCAATCTGTTCCAGAGCGGCTATCTGATCGGCGAGTGGCAGCCAGGCCAGCATTTTATTCGCCATGGCGAATTCCGGGAGATGGATAACGGCCACGATTTCTATGCCCCGCAAAGCTTCTCCACCCCCGATGGCCGGCGGATCGTGATTGGCTGGCTGGATATGTGGGAATCGCCGCTGCCGGAGCAGCAGGACGGCTGGGCGGGCATGCTCTCCCTGCCGCGCGAGCTGAGCCTGAGCGCGGATGACCGCCTGCAGATGCGCCCGGCGAAAGAAGTGGAGAGCCTGCGCGGCGCCTGGTTCCCGTGGCCGGTCAGCACCCTGAACAACCAGCAGACGACGATGGTCGACAACTGCGAGGCGATGGAGGTGAATCTGCGCTGGGACTGCGCCCGCAGCAGCGCCGAGCAGTATGGTCTGCGCTTTGGCGATGGCCTGCGCATCTACGTGGATGCCCAACTGCAGCGTCTGGTGCTGGAGCGGCATTATCCGCAGTATGGCCTGTGCGGGACGCGCAGCGTGCCGTTGACCGCCGGGGCGGATCTCAACCTGCGAATATTTTTCGATAGCTCTTCGGTGGAGGTTTTTGTCAATGACGGCGAAGCCTGCCTGAGCAGCCGTATCTATCCGCAGGCTCCCCACCGTGAATTAGCGTTATTTGCCTGGAGCGGCTCGGCGGCATTAACCGAAGCCGGCGCCTGGCAGCTCGAATAATAATAAGGCTGTTGTCGTTAATAACCCGTCTTTGACGATGGGCGGGTTATTATTGCCTGCATCGTCGTGCGTTACCCATTAATAAAAAATTCAGTTCATTCCATAATAAAAGGGTTTACCGATGAATAAAATCTGGGTCGGGTGTTTTCTGACGTCTCTGTATCTGCCATCCGTTATGGCGCAGGCGCCGTTATCGCTGGAGGAGCGACTGGCGCAAATGGAGCAGCGGCTAAAGGCGACGGAGGCGCGCGCCGCCAGCGCAGAGGCGGAAATTAAGACGCTGAAAGGCCAGCAGCAGGCCGCGACGGTCGCCCGCGCGGCGCCTGCTTCGCCGCGTTTGCAGCTAAATGACAATGGCGAATTAAAATTTTATGGCGACGTCGAATTTAACCTCGATGGCGCCAGTCGCACCGGCAGCCTGACGTCGGTCAAAACCAGCGCGAATAAAAGCTGGGCGCCCGGCGATAAAGAGCGCTGGGATATTAACGGTCGTATTCTGCTGGGTTTCGATGGCAGACGGAATGGCGCCGACGGGCAATATGCCGGATTCAGCGTGCAGCCTCTGGCGGATATGGATGGCAAAATGAATCTTGATGATGCGGTATTTTTCTTCGGCCAGCAGGATGACTGGAAAATAAAAATAGGCCGCTTTGAAGCATGGGATATGTTCCCGCTGAATCAGGATACTTTTATTGAATATTCAGGTAATACCGCCAACGATCTCTATTCCGATGGCTATGGCTATATTTACATGATGAAAGAGGGGCGCGGGCGCAGCAGCAGCGGCGGTAACCTTCTGTTTAGCAAAACGGTGGATAACTGGTATTTCGAAGTTAACACCCTGGTGGAGGACGGCAGTTCGCTGTTTGTCGATCAGAACTATCATGGTAACGCGCTGGAAAACCGCAAAAATGTGGTGTACGTGCGGCCGGTGGCGGCATGGCAGTCCGGCGCCTGGTCGGCGGCCGCGGCGATAGAGAGCAATCTCGTCAACAATGCTTACGGCTATCAGAGCCAGAGCGGACGCTGGGTCGACCAGTCAAACCGCACCGGCTACGGGCTGACCATGAGCTGGAACACCCTGAAAAGCGATCCGCAGGATGGGGCGGTGGTCAATCTGAGTACCGCCCTGCTGGACGCGGCGGACGAAACCGACTTCAGCGCCGGGATCAACGCCCTTTGGCATCGCGTGGAGCTGGGCTATATCTATGCGCACAATAAAATCGACCAGTTCAATATGGCCGGGGTGACCAGCGAATGCGATGGCGATTGCGCTATCCTGGCGCCGGGGCGCTATGACATCCATACCCTGCACACCTCCTGGCAGTTGCCGAATATCATGGCGATGCCGAACTTCAATATTTACCTTGGCGCCTATGCCTCGTGGCTCGATTCCACGGCAGCGAAGAGCGGGAATCCCGATGAACGCTACGGCGCCCGGGTGCGCTTTAAATATTTCTTCTGACAGGGCCGTCTGGCAGACCCTCCCGCGGCTTGCGCCGCGGGAGGTTTCCGACGGGCAGGTTAGCGCATCGCGCGGCGCAGAATGCGGTCGGTCTGGCGCTGGAAGTCCTCGGCCGCTTCTTCCACCGACTTTTTACCGTAGTCGATGTACTGCAGGGTGGTGCCGAACTGGGCGACGATCTGCGGATCGTCGAAGTACGGGGAGACCGGCAGAGCGGTGGGCAGGGATTGCGCCAGCTTCAGGCCGGACACCGCCGGATCGTCGGCTTTGATTACCCCATCCTCGGTCAGGTAGGTGACCGCCGCTTTACTCAGCGGCACGCCGCGCTCCAGTCCAAGAATATCCACCCCTTCTTTGCTGTTCAGCAGGAAGTTAATCACTTTCGCCGCCGCCTGCGGGTTTTTCGTCGATTTGCCAATCGACAACATTTGCGCGGGCTTGAAGAACAGTCCGGCATCGGTGGCGCCCGGCAGCATCGGGTATTCCCCCAGCACCAGCTTCGCCGGCGGCTTCAGGTTATCGGAATATTTGTTGATGGTGGAGTTCCACATGTAGGTCCCGCCCCATTCGCCCTGGATCCACGGCTTCATTTCGTACATGTTGCTCTTGCCGAAGGAGGCATAGTAGCGGGTGTCCGGCATCACATGGCTGTCGATAAGCTTCTTATACATACCGAAGAAATCCGCCCACTGCGCTTTGCTGTAGGAGAATTTTCGCCCTTTCTCATCGATGGCCGGCTGATTGTATTTTTGCACCATATAAGAGTTGAGCAGGGCCAGCACGTCCTGGTGTTCGAGCACCACCGGGTAGTACTGTTTCCCGAGCTTGCTTTCGAAAGTTTTTCCCGCCGCCATGAGTTCATCCCAGGTTTTCGGGAAGGGGATGCCCGCCTTTTTCCATGCTTCGTCGTTAAAGTAGAAGACGCGGGCGGTGACGGAAATTGGAATACCGTTAAGCTTGCCGTTGACCGTGGTGGACTGCAGTTCTTTGGCGTCGAACTGGCTGAGGTCGATCTCGTCTTTCAGGGTATTCAGATCGTAAAAGCCATCGCCATTTTTCGAAAAGATCGGCAGCCAGTTCCAGTTGGTCTGCATCACGTCAGGCTCGGTACCGCCGGCAATCTGGGTGGTCAGGCGTGAAAGATGGCCGTCCCAGCCGGTGTATTCTGCTTTGACGTTGATGTCTGGGTTTTGTTTGTGGAATTCCTCCAGCGCCTTGAGGGTGACCTGATGGCGGCCGTTGCCCCCCCACCAGGACATACGCAGGTCGACATCCTGCGCTAGCGAAGAGAAGGCGCTAAGGCCCAGGGTGGCGGAGAGGGTGGCGCTTATCAGCACGTTTTTCATTGTTATGCTCCAGGGTTCACAGAGAGAGGTTCTGTTCGGTTTTGGCGTCAAAGATGTGACACTTGTTGAGATCAAAGGTGAAATAGACTTTGCGATTCAGTCCCTTGGCAATCATCGGCTTCGCATCGTCCGACGGCACGCGGGCGGTCAGCTCATAATCAGCAACCCTGAGATAAACAAAGAATTCATGTCCCATGTTTTCTACGCGTACCATTTCACCCGCGCAGGAACCTTCGGCAAACGGTTCATCGGAGAGAGAGACAAACTCCGGGCGCACGCCAAAGAACACCTGCTGATTCTTATGGGTTTCAACTTTGCTTTGCAGCCGATCGTTGAGCGGCAGCCGCTGATCGCCCAGCGTCAAATGCAGGCGACCACCGTGCTCAACCAACTGGCTGGGACGAATATTCATCTCCGGCGCGCCGATAAACCCGGCGACAAACATATTTTTCGGCTGGTGGTAGAGATTGTCCGGGGTATCAACCTGCATAATGTGGCCTAGCTTCATCACGCAGATGCGGTCGCCCATGGTCATCGCTTCCGTCTGATCGTGGGTGACGTAGACGGTGGTCGCCGGTTTGCCAGATTTTTTCAACTGCTTATGCAGATCGGAAATGCGGATCCGCATCGAGGCGCGCAACTTGGCGTCAAGGTTGGAGAGCGGTTCGTCGAACAGGAAGACGTCCGGTTTTTTGACGATCGCCCGGCCCACCGCCACGCGCTGCGCCTGGCCACCGGAGAGCTGGCGCGGCAGGCGATCGAGCAGTTCTTCCAGTTCGAGAATTTTCGCCGCTTCTTCCACCTGTCTGTCGATTTGCGCCTTCGGCAGCTTGCTCAGCTTCAGGCCGAAGGCGAGGTTTTCGCGCACCGTCATATGCGGATAGAGGGCGTAGTTCTGGAACACCATCGCGATGCCACGGGATTTAGGCGCCAGGTTGTTGACGATTTTGTCCCCAATCCGCACCTCGCCGCCGCTGATGGTCTCCAGGCCCGCCAGCATGCGCAGGGTGGTCGATTTGGCGCAGCCGGAGGGGCCGACGATCACCATAAATTCGCCATCGGCAATCTTCAGGTCGATACCATGCACCGCTTTAAACCCGTTGGAGTAGACTTTTTCCAGTTTGTTGAAAATCACTTCAGCCATGATATTTCCCTCTTAACCTTTGATTCCGCTGCTGGTCACGCCCTGCACGAAGTAGCGTTGAGCCAGGAAGAAGACAATGATGGACGGCAGAATGGAGATGCTCGCCATTGCCAGAATTTCGTTCCACGGCGCGCCTTCCGTGACGTCGATAGACATTTTTAGCGCCAGCGCGATGGGATACTTATCGACGCTGTAGACGTAGATCAGCGGACCGATAAAGTCGTTCATCGACCACATAAACTGGAACAGCGCCACCGAGATAATGGCCGGCTTGAGGATCGGCACCACCACATACCACAGCACCTGGATGGAGTTGCAGCCGTCGATCTGCGCCGCCTCTTCCATATCGCGCGGCACGCCGCGCAGAAACTGGATCAGCATGAAGACGAAGAATCCCTGGGTGGCGAAGGCCAGCGGCAGGTACAGCGGCAGATAGCTGTTCAGCATCCCCATTTCGCGGAACATCAGGTACTGCGGGATCAGCAGGACGGTGCTCGGCAGCAACATGGTGGTGATAAGCGTTGCGAACCAGAACTTCTTCCACGGGATCTCAAAGCGTGCGAAGCCGTACGCCACGATGGTGGAGGAAATGATCGTTAACACCACTTTCGGGATCACATACTTAAAGGTGTTCAGCATATAGTGGCCGAAATGGTATTCGGTGCCGGTCTTCCAGCCGTTGATAAACCCGTCCCAGGTGGCGTGGGCAGGCCACAGCCCGAGGGTGGTGAAGATCTCATGGTTCGGCTTGAACGAGGCGGAGAACATCCACGCCAGCGGGTAGAGCATCAGCAGGCCGACGAATATCAGCACGACGTAGCGCACCACCCGGCTCACCTTTTCCCGGCGCAGCGTACGGGCGACCTCACGATCGGCGTCGCTCATCACCGGCGCCATCTGTTGAATATCAGCCATTTTTGCCTCCCTTATCGGCGGAGTAGAAGACCCAGTATTTCGATGACTTAAAGGCGATCGACGCAAAGACCGCCACGACGAGGAACAGCACCCACGCCAGCGCGGCGCCATAGCCCATGTCGAAGTACTTAAAGGCGGTATCGTAGATATAGAGTGAGAAGAGGTAGGTGTAATAGGTCGGACCGCCGCCGGTTATCACGTACGGGCCGGTAAACTCCTGGAACGCCTGGGTGGTCTGCATAATAAAGTTGAAGAAAATCACCGGGGTGATCAGCGGCACGGTGACCTTCATGAACATCTGCCACTTTGAGGCGCCGTCAATCATTGCCGCCTCATACTGCGACTGCGGAACGTTCTGCAGCGCGGCGAGGAAGATGACCATCGCGGAGCCAAACTGCCAGACGCGCAGCAGGGTGACCGACATCAGCGCCAGGGAGGGTTCCCCCAGCCAGTTGATGGCATCGATGCCAAAGACGGCGAGAAAACTGTTCAGCAGGCCGTCAATGGCGAACAGGGCGCGCCACAGCACGGCAATCGCCACCGAGCTGCCAAGGATCGACGGGATGTAATAGGCGGTGCGGAAAAAGCCGATGCCGCGCAGTTTGAAATTGAGCACAAAAGCAATGCCGAGGGCGAAAGCCAGTTTTAAGGGGATGGTTAAAAAGACGTAGGCAAAGGTCACCCCCATCGATTTCCAGAACAGGCTATCCTCGGTCAACATATAGCGATAGTTTTCGATGCCGTTAAATACCGGCGGGCTCATCAAGTCGTACTCGGTAAAACTGAGAAAGAAAGATGAAACAAAGGGAAAAGCGGTAAAGACGATCAGCCCGATGATATAGGGCGATATCCATGCCAATCCCAGCAGCTTGTTTTCATTCATACATACCTACCTGGCTTACGAGTTGTAATACGGATCCGGTGACGCCGCGCTGTCGGCCTTTTACGCCTGACAACGCAAAAATGTCTGAACGCTTCCTCTGCTTAACATGTCCTTGTTAATTAACGTGTTATTCTTTAACTGGTCTAGCAGGTAAGGGCTGTCAGCCCCTTTTTTATGCTGAACTTTTTTTATAAAACACCGTTTTAATTTCATTTTATTGCGATTTGTTTCTGCGTCATGCAGATCAGGATGGAAATGTGATCAAAGTCGAAACGATGTTTCAAAAAGGTGAGGTGGTAAGCATTTTGGCCGTAAAGGGCGCCTGAAAGGAATGAAAAATTAGGCTTAACTGAGCGGGAAATATAATTACCAGGATAATGATTGTGGCCGCATGTTTTTATTGAAGGGCGCCGGGCAGTAACCGGGGACGGCGATCGCCCCCGTTATGGATTAGCCTTCAAGAAAATCTTCGCGAATGGGAGTAAAGGTATCGAGCAGCGTGCCGGGCTGCAGGCAGACGCAGCCGTGCATAATCCCCGGCCGCTTATACAACGTATCGCCGGCGCTGACGACGCGCGTCTCCTCGCCGATGGTGAACTCGAACTCGCCGGAAAGCACATAGGTGAGCTGTTCGTGAGGATGGTTATGCATCGGGCCGACGGCGCCGGCGGCAAAATTCACCTCCACGGCCATCATTTTGCCGTCGTGGGCCAGAATGCGGCGGGTTACGCCATTGCCGAGGTCTTCAAGGATGGTGTCTTTATGAAAAATAAACATCTGGCGATCCTGTTGTTAAAGTGAAACATTGTTTCATTTAACTTATCCCACTCTTCATGAAAAAGAAATACGCGGCCAGAGAAGTGGAAAGTTGATCACAAGTTTGCTTCACTGGCAGAAACGACATAAGGAGCAGAAGATGAAAACCATTGGCCTGTTAGGCGGCATGAGCTGGGAGTCCACGATCCCCTATTATCGGTTGATCAATGAGGGCGTTAAGGCGCGACTGGGCGGCCTGCACTCTGCCAGCCTGGTGCTGCACAGCGTCGATTTTCACGACATCGAAGCCTGCCAGTCCGCCGGCGACTGGGATCGCGCCGGGGAGATCCTTGCTGAGGCCGCGGTCGGGCTGCAGCAGGCGGGGGCCGAAGGCATTGTCCTGTGCACCAACACCATGCATAAAGCCGCAGATGCCATCGCCGCCCGCTGCCAGGTTCCCTTCCTGCATATTGCCGATGCCACCGGACGGGCGATTGCCGCCAAAGGTCAGCGCCGGGTCGCGCTGCTGGGCACCCGCTATACCATGGAGCAGACCTTTTACCGCGGTCGTCTGCAGGAGCAGTTTGCCATCGAGACGCTGATCCCTGAGGCTGACGATCGGGCGCAGATCAATCAGATCATCTTCGACGAACTTTGTCTCGGCACCTTCAGCGAGGCGTCGCGGGATTATTATCTGCAGACGATCGCCGCCCTGGCGGAGCAGGGGGCGGAAGGGGTTATTTTCGGCTGTACGGAGATTGGCCTGCTGGTGCCTGCCGAGCTCAGTCCGCTGCCGGTCTTTGACGCCGCGGCGATCCACGCGGAAGACGCGGTCAACTTTATGCTCTCTGCAGGACCGACGCCAGCGGCGTGAGGATCTGCGGCAGACTCTGCTGCAGGTGGGCAACAAAGGCGTCGACCAGCGCCGAGCGCGGGCGGTGGAGGGGGCGGATCAGGCTGACGGTAAACGGCACCTCGACGCTGAAGCGGCGCACCACTACGCCGCTATCGGCATAGTCCAGGGCGGTTAACGGATTCACCACCGAGATCCCGGCGCCGGCGCGCACCATGGCGCAGATCGAGGCCGCGCTGTGGGTTTCGACCACCATCCGCCGTTTAACCTGATGCTCAAGGAACAGGGCGTCGAGCAGCTGGCGATAGCTGTCGGTGCGCGACAGGCTGATGTAGTTTTCGCCCTGAAAATCGGCGGGGGTCAGCGTCGCCTGCGCCGCCAGCGGATGGCCGGCGGGCAGCACGCAGACTTCATTCAGCGTCAGCAGCGGGGTGCGTTCGGTGCCCGCGGGGGTATGCAGGGTCTCCGTCAGGCCAAGGTCATGGCGCTGGGCGGAGAGCCACTCCTCCAGCAGCGGCGACTCCTGGGGGACGATCTGCAGGCTGACCTCCGGGTAGCGAGCGAGAAACGGCGGCAACAGCAGCGGCAGAAAGGACTGGGAAAACACCGGCAGACAGGCGATCGACAGCTCGCCCTGGCGGAACTCGCGCAGGCTCTCGGCGGCGCTGACGATACGGTCCAGGCCATACCAGGAGCGCTGAACCTCCTCAAACAAACGCAGGCCCTGCACCGTCGGCTGCAGGCGACCGCGGGTCCGCTCAAACAGTTGCAGGCCGAGCACCTTCTCAAAGCGCGCCAGCTCGCGGCTGACCGTGGGTTGCGAGGTGTGCAGCATTCGCGCCGCTTCGGTCAGGTTGCCGGTGGTCATCACCGCGTGAAAGATTTCGATATGACGCAAATTGACGGCTGGCATGCGGTCTCCGTGAGGCTCGGCTGGAACCATATCATTTTTGCATAGAGTCGCGATAAAACGATATTTTTTATTCGTCTGTCACTGTGGCGTAATCAGAAAAAACAGCGACCAACACACGCACTGCACCGGAGTTCTTATGCCACACTCGCTTTACGCCACCGATACTGACCTGACCGCGGACAACCTGCTGCGCCTGCCGGCGGAATTTGGCTGCCCGGTCTGGGTCTATGATGCGCAGATTATTCGCCGCCAGATAGCCCAGCTCAGCCAGTTCGACGTGGTGCGTTTTGCGCAAAAAGCCTGCTCTAACATTCATATTCTGCGTCTGATGCGTGAGCAGGGGGTGAAGGTGGACTCGGTGTCGCTGGGGGAGATCGAGCGGGCGCTGGCGGCAGGCTACGATCCGCAGCAGAATCCCGAGGATATTGTCTTCACCGCCGATCTGATCGACGACGCCACCCTCGATCGGGTGAAGGCGTTACAGATCCCGGTGAACGCCGGCTCGATCGACATGCTGAGCCAGCTGGGCGAGGTGTCGCCGGGCCATCGCGTCTGGCTGCGCGTCAACCCGGGCTTTGGCCACGGCCACAGCCAGAAAACCAATACCGGCGGTGAGAATAGCAAGCATGGCATCTGGTACAGCCACCTGCCGGCGGCGCTGGAAGTGATGCGACGCTATCAGCTGCAGCTGGTCGGGATCCATATGCATATCGGCTCTGGCGTTGACTATGGTCACCTGGAGCAGGTGTGCGGCGCGATGGTGCGCCAGGTCGTCGACTTTGGCCAGGATCTGCAGGCCATCTCCGCCGGCGGCGGTCTGTCGATTCCTTACCGCGAAGGTGAAGAGGCCATCGACACCGCCCACTATTATGGCCTGTGGAACCGCGCCCGGGAGCAGATCGCGGCCCATCTGGGGCACCCGGTGAAATTGGAGATTGAGCCCGGGCGCTTCCTGGTGGCCGAGTCCGGCGTGCTGGTGTCGCAGGTGCGCAGCGTGAAAGAGATGGGCAGCCGTCACTTTGTGCTGATTGACGCCGGCTTTAACGACCTGATGCGCCCGGCAATGTACGGTAGCTATCACCATATCACCGCTCTGGCGGGGGATGGCCGGGATCTCAGCGCCGCGCCGCAGGTCGAAACCGTGGTGGCCGGGCCGCTGTGCGAATCCGGGGATGTCTTTACCCAGCAGGAGGGGGGCAAAGTCGAGACCCGCCTGCTGCCGGCGGTAGCGCCTGGGGATTATCTGGTGCTCCATGACACCGGCGCCTACGGGGCTTCGATGTCATCCAACTATAACAGCCGTCCGCTGCTGCCGGAGGTTCTGTTTGATGGCGGCAAGGCGCGGCTGATCCGCCGTCGCCAGACCATCCAGGAGCTGCTGGCCTTAGAGCTTATTTAAAAAAAGGTCCCGTCGTCACCGACTCGCGAAGCACCAGCGTGCCGGTAAACGGCGGGATCGTTTCTATCGGCTGCTGATTGGCAAGCTTGATCGCCTGGTCGATAGCCGTAGTGATCATGTTGTCGATCGGCAGATAAACCGTCGACAGCCCCGGCTCCAGCCATTTCGCGCTTGGCGCATCGTCGAAGCCAAACAGCGACACATCCTGTGGAATACGCAGCCCCGCCTGATGCAGCGCCTTTGACGCCCCCAGCGCCATATCATCGTTACAGGAAAACAGCGCGCTGAAGTGGGCTTTCTCGTCCAGCAGTTCCCGGCACAGTTCGTAGCCGCGAGTCATCGTCGAGTCCCCATACTTCACCCGGCTCGGATCCCACTCAATACCATGTTTTATCAGCGCGTTGCGGTAGCCCTGCAGGCGAGCCTGGCCGGTAGGGGTATGCATCGGGACGGTGATGCAGGCGATATCGCGGTGGCCCTGGGTAATCAGATACTCCACGGCCTGGAAGGCGGCTTCCTGCTGTTCGAAGAACACGCAGCGTTCGCGGGCCTGCGCCACATCGCGGTTAATCACCACCAGCGGCATGGCGATCGAGTTAATCAGCGACATGATCGCCTTCTCGCTCATGTGCCGGGTATAGAGGATGATCGCATCGCACTGCCGGTCGGCGAGCATCTGCACCGCTTCCTCTTCGCGCTCCGGCGTATCATGGCCGTCGGTGACGATAAGCTGCTTTCCCCAGGCTTCGGTCTGGCGTGACGCCTGCTGCAGCAGACGGCCAAAGTAAAAGCCGTCAAAGGTGGAGACGACCAGCCCGATACTATTGCTGGTCTGATTGGCCAGCGAGCGGGCAAGGAAATTGGGCCGGTAGCCCAGCTCTTCCATCGCTTTAAAGACCTGTTGGCGGGTGCTCTCTTTCACCTGACCTGTGCCGTTCAACACGCGGGAAACCGTCGCTTTCGAGACGCCTGCGCGAATTGAGACATCCAGCATTGTAGCCATTCATCGATTCCTGATTTCACGTGGTAAAGCGCAGTTTATCACAGACCGAAAAGGGACATATCGACGGGGCGGGGCGGAAAAACCATCGCGATCACGCTTTTGGCAGGAACTGACGAGCCGACAGACTCTGGTATGCCAATGTCGATTTTATCGGATATTTGGGATACCACTGTGCGCGTTGCGAGCGCTGTCACAGAACTATTTTTGCCTGGCGACTATGTTTTGGTATGCCAAAAGTCTCTGGCTGTTCACCTGGCCGCAATAAGCCCTTTACTCTGAGGTACTCTTTTATGGCATTACAGGACAAACTGATCGACGCGCTGGGGCGTTTCGCGACGACATTCAACAGCTATCGCTACATTATGGCGATCAAATCGGCGTTTATTACCCTGATGCCGGTGATCATCGTCGGGGCCTTTTCGGTGCTGATCTCCAATATGGTGCTGGATCCGAAGAATGGGCTCGCCAGCTTTTCCTCGCTCTCCTTTCTTGCGGCGCTGAAGCCGATCACCAGCGCGCTAAACTACGCTACGCTCAACTTCCTCAATATCGGCGCCGTGTTTCTGATCGGTATTGAGCTGGGGCGGATCAACGGCATCAAAAGCCTGTTTCCCGGCCTGTTGGCGGTGATCTGCTTTATCTGCGTCACGCCGACCACGGTAGAGATGATGGTCGATGGCCAGATGCACGTGGTGAAAGATGTTCTGCTGCGCCAGTTTTCCGATACCCGCAGTCTGTTCCTTGGGATGTTCATCGCCATTCTGTCAGTGGAGATTTACTGCTGGCTGGAAGGGCGCAAGGGACTGAAGATCAAAATGCCGGATACCGTGCCGCCGAACGTCTCTGCCTCTTTTTCCGCGCTGATCCCGGCGATTATCACCACCACCGCGATCGCCACCTTTGGTTTTCTCTTTCACCAGCTGACGGGAATGTATCTCTACGATGCGGTCTACCAGGTGGTGCAGCAGCCGCTGGAGCGGGTGGTGCAGAGCCTGCCGGGGATCCTGCTGCTGATGTTCGTCGCCCAGCTGTTCTGGGTGATCGGCATTCACGGCAACCAGATGATTAAGCCGATCCGCGAGCCGCTGCTGCTGGGAGCGATCACTGTCAATATGAGCGCTTTTGAGCAGGGGAAAGAGGTACCGAACATCATCACGATGCCCTTCTGGGATGTCTACATGAGCATCGGCGGCTCGGGGCTGACCATCGGCCTGCTGATTGCGGTGATGATCGCCACCAGACGCAAAGAGATGAAAGAGATCGCCAAGCTGTCGATAGGTCCGGGGCTGTTCAATATTAACGAGCCGGTGATCTTCGGGATGCCGATCATGCTTAACCCGATCCTCGCCATCCCGTTTATCATCACCCCGCTGGTGACCGGCAGCATCGGCTATTTCGCCACCCTGACCGGCTTCGCCGGCAAGGCGGTGGTGATGGTCCCCTGGACCACGCCGCCGCTGATCAACGCCTGGCTCTCCACCGCCGGCTCGATGGGGGCGGTGGTGACCCAGCTTATCTGCATCGTCGTCGCGGTGCTTATCTATCTGCCTTTCGTCAAAATAGCCTCCCGCCGTGCCGATGCCGCGCAGCGTCAGGTAGACAATCAACAAACCGCCAACCCTGTCTGAGGAGCCTATGACTACCGTACGGATGACCATTCCCGATGATTTTATCCTTGGCGCGGCGGCTTCCGCCTGGCAGACCGAAGGCTGGAGCGGGAAAAAACCAGGGCAGGACTCCTGGCCCGATCTCTGGTACAAAAACGATCGCCACGTCTGGCATAACGGCTATGGCCCGGCGGTGGCCACCGATTTTATCAACCGCTTTCAGGAAGATGTGCAGCTGATGAAGCTGGCCGGGCTGACCCACTACCGCACCTCAATCAACTGGTCGCGCTTTCTGACCGACTATGAAAACGTCACGGTGGATGAGGAGTATGCGGCCTATTACGACCAGCTGTTCGATGCGCTGCTGGCCAACGGCATCACGCCGATGATCTGCCTTGAGCATTATGAATTGCCCGGCTATCTGCTGGAAAAGTATGGCGGCTGGGGGTCGAAAACGGTGGTTGAGCTGTTTGTGCGCTATGCGGAGAAGGTGTTTGCCCGCTACCACCCGAAGGTGACGCGCTGGTTTACCTTTAATGAGCCAATTGTGGTGCAGACTCGGGTCTATCTGGATGCTCTGCGCTGGCCCTATGAGCAGAACACCAGCACCTGGATGCAGTGGAACTATCATAAGGTGCTGGCGACCGCCAGCGTCGTGAAGCGGTTTCGCGAGCTCGGCTATCCCGGGACCGTCGGCTGCATCCTCAATCCGGAGGTGACCTACCCACGCTCACGCGCCCCCCATGACCTGCGCGCGGCGGAGATCTACGATCTGTTCTACAACCGCATGTTCCTCGACCCGCTGGTGCACGGCGTCTGGCCGCCGGAGCTTCTCGCGCTGCTTGAGCAGCATCAGGTGACGTGGGAGACCAGCGAGGAGGATCTGGCGGTTATCCGCGAGCACACCGTCGATGAGCTGGGGATTAATCTTTACTACCCACACCGGGTCAAAGCCCCGTCGCGGGCCTGGCATCCGCATACCCCGTTCCATCCGGCCTGGTATTATGAGCCGTTTGAGCTGCCCGGCCGGCGGATGAACGCCTCCCGCGGCTGGGAAATCTACCCGCAAATCATCTTTGATATGGCGATGCGGATAAAAAATGACTATCGCAACATCCCGTGGTTCGTGGCGGAGAGCGGGATGGGGGTGGAAAACGAAGGCCAGTTCCGTAACCGCGAAGGCGTCATCGATGACAGCTACCGCATTCGTTTTATCAGCGAACATCTGTGGCACACCCTGCGCGCCCGCGAGGCAGGGGCCAACTGCCAGGGCTATATGCTGTGGGCGTTTACCGACAATGTATCGCCGATGAACGCCTTTAAAAACCGCTACGGGCTTATCGAAATCGATCTGCAAAACCATCGCGCCCGGCGAGCCAAAGCCTCGGCGCACTGGTTTCGTCAACTGGGCGAACGGCGTGAACTGGTGCTGGATATCGATGATGAATACCGCTAGCCGGGGGCAATATTTGCTAAGATAGCGGCGTATTTGACTCGCAGGCATGTAACGCACAGGTGATTTTGTGGAAAAAGCGATAGTTCCGCCGGAAAAGAAGCCCTATCAGGAGATTGGTGATGACCTGCGCGCCCAGATCGTGCAGGGGCGCTACCCGGTCGGGTCGCGTTTGCCGCCGGAACGCCATATTGCCGAAACCTATGGCGTCAGCCGGACCATCGTGCGCGAAGCGCTGCTGATGCTGGAGCTGCAGGGGACGGTGGATATTCGTCAGGGATCCGGGGTGTATGTCATGCGCATTCCCCACGAGAACGACAGCGAAGAGGAGCAGCTGCTCAGCAGCGACGTCGGCCCGTTTGAAATTCTCCAGGCGCGCCAGCTGCTGGAGAGCAACATCGCCGCCTTTGCCGCGAAAATGGCCACCCGCGCCGATATCGACAATCTGAAGCGGATTATTGAACAGGAGCAGCGGGCAATCGCTCTCAACGACACCGCGCAGGATAACGCTCGTCTGTTCCATCTGGTGCTCGCCGGGGCGACGCAGAACCAGATGCTGTTGGCGACGGTAGAGCGGATCTGGCTGCAAATGGACAGCAGCCCGCTGTGGCAGCAGTTCAATGTGCATATTGCCAGCCGCGCCTGGCGGCTGAAATGGCTCGGCGACCGGCAGACCCTGCTCGCCGCGCTGCGGCGTCGCGATGTGATGGGCGCCTGGCAGGCGATGTGGCAGCATCTGGAAAACGTCAAAAACAGCCTGCTGGAGCTGTCCGATGAGGACGCCCCCGACTTTGACGGCTATCTGTTCGACTCAGTGCCGATTTTTCAGGGGAAGCTGGTATGACGATCCTGCCGCTGTACGCTGCGCCGCAGTACGCCCCGCAGGTGACCGACTGGCTGTGGCAGGCCTTTGGCGACGAGACGCTGCCGCGGCAATTCTTCGCCAGCATTGTGCAGCATAGCCAGACGGCGGAGGCGCTACCGTTGACCTTTATTGCGGTGGAAGGCGAGCAGTTGCTCGGCACGATTGGCCTCTGGCGCTGCGATTTGATCAGCCGCCAGGATCTGTTTCCCTGGCTGGCGGCGCTGTTCGTCGCGCCCGCCGCCCGCGGTCAGGGGCTGGCCGGAAAACTGCAGCGGCATGTGATCGATTATGCCCGCCGCGCGGGCTTTCGGGAGCTCTATCTCTACTCCGCCTGCCGGGATTTCTATGAACGCTTCGGCTGGCGCTACATCGGCGAGGGGCTGGATTACCCGGCCACCGCCGTGCACCTCTATCGCTATGACTTATCGCCTTCCTGCGGGGCGACCACCGAGTGACGACGGACCAGCGTCGGGCTGAACAGATGGGTGATCTCCGGCGCCGGCCGCTGCTCCGCCAGGGCTAAAGCCAGCTCGGCCGCCTGGGTCGCCATCGTGACGATCGGATAGCGGACGGTAGTCAACCGCGGGCGGACATAGCGCGAAATCAGGACATCGTCGAAGCCAATCAGCGAAATCTCCCGCGGAACGTCGATGCCGTTGTCATTCAGCACCCCCATCGCGCCGGCGGCCATCGAGTCGTTATAGCAGGCGACGGCGCTAAAGTGGCGACCGCGGCCAAGCAGTTCGGTCATCGCCTGTTCGCCGCCGCTTTCATCCGGCTCGGCAAACGTGACCAGCCGGTCGTTGCACGGCAGGCCGCTCTCCTCCAGCGCCGCGTAGTACCCCTGCAGCCGATCTTCCGCATCGGAGATATCGTGGTTTGAGCACAGATAGCCGATACGCGTGTGCCCCTGCTGGATCAAATGGCGGGTCGCCAGCCAGGCGCCGTAGCGGTCGTCCAGCGCCACGCAGCGGGTTTCATATCCGGGCAGGATGCGGTTGATCAGCACCATACCCGGGATCTGTTTCATCAGCCCGGCGAGTTCCTCATCGGGGATCATTTTGGCGTGCACCACCAACGCCGCGCAGCGATGGCGGATCAGCTGCTCTATCGCCTGGCGCTCCTTCTGCACGTTGTGGTAGCCATTGCCAATCAGCAAAAAGTTGCCGGTGCGGTAGGCCACCTGTTCGACGGCTTTGACCATCGCGCCGAAGAAGGGGTCGGAGACATCGCCCACCACCAGACCGACGGTTTCCGTTGACTGCTGGGCCAGCGCCCGGGCGTTCGCGTTGGGGTGATAGTTCAGGGTTTCCATCGCCGCGCCCACGGACTGACGCGAAGCTTCGCTGGCTTTGGGAGAGTTGTTGATGACGCGGGAGACGGTAGCGACGGAGACTCCTGCGAGTCGGGCTACATCCTTAATAGTCGCCATACCATGCCTTTTCTAGGGTAAGCGTTTACATACTGCTATGTTACGGGAAAGAGCGGCAGATTCAAGGCGCGGCGGCGAAGGAATGGCGCAAATGTGATTCAGCGCGGGCTTATCGGTGACCTGGTTACATTGACGCGATCGGTAATTGAAACCGGCGCAGGGAAATACAAACCTTTGCTTACACTTTGCGATGCGCTGTTGCGAATGTTCGCTGGTTTGTTCGCGGATCCGGTTGATATTCTGGCTATCCCAGAGGTATTGATAGGTGGAGTCAACGTCACGTTGACCACTTTACTTACACCAGCCTGCGCAGATGCGCAGGTTTTTTTTTGCCCGCTATCGGCGTTGTTACAGATAGCGAAAATCGTAATACCTCGTTGCACTTAGGCTCACTCCCTTGCGTTTTCCCGCTGGCCCGTTACGGCCAAAAAACGTGACAATCGAGATCCCAGAGGTATTGATAGGTGAGTTTCTCAGGTACGCTCTTCGTACTGAACGTCTTACACCGACCTGCGCGGATGCGCAGGTTTTTTTTATTCCGAAAATCCCCCCGCTGCACTGCTTTCCCATGCCTTCTCGTGTAACCTGCTTTGACTCATCAACCGGTCACATGGAGTTGTTATGCTTTTGGGATTTTTCAGACTGCTGTTCAAGGGGTTATACCGGGTCAGACTGACCGGCGACACGCAGGCTTTATACCAGCAAAAGGTCTTAATCACCCCGAACCACGTCTCTTTCCTCGACGGCATTCTGCTGGCGCTGTTTTTGCCGGTCCGACCGGTTTTTGCGGTCTATACCTCAATCAGCCAGCGCTGGTTTATGCGCGCGCTGACGCCGATTATCGATTTTGTGCCGCTGGACCCGACCAAGCCGATGTCGATCAAACATCTGGTGCGCCTGATTGAGCAGGGGCGGCCGGTGGTTATTTTCCCGGAAGGGCGAATTTCGGTCAGCGGCTCGCTGATGAAAATTTATGACGGTGCCGCCTTTGTCGCCGCCAAATCGCAGGCGACCATTGTGCCGCTGCGTATTGAAGGCGCCGAACTGACGCCCTTCAGCCGGCTGAAGGGGCTGGTGAAACGTCGCCTGTTCCCGCGTATTCAGCTGCATCTCCTGCCGCCCACCCATCTGCCGATGCCCGAGGCGCCGCGCGCCCGCGACCGGCGGAAGATCGCCGGGGAGATGCTGCACCAGATCATGATGGAAGCCCGGATGGCGGTGCGCCCGCGGGAAACCCTGTATGAGTCGCTGCTGGCGGCGCAGGACCGCTTCGGCGCGCGCAAACCCTGCGTGGAGGATATCAACTTCCAGCCGGATACCTATCGCAAGCTGCTGACCAAAACCCTGTTTGTCGCCCGCATTCTGGAAAAATACAGCCAGCCGGGCGAGAAGATCGGCCTGATGCTGCCTAACGCCGGCATCAGCGCGGCGGTGATTTTCGGCGCTATCGCCCGCGGGCGTATTCCGGCGATGATGAACTATACCGCCGGGGTGAAAGGGCTCAGCAGCGCGATAGCCGCCGCGGAGCTCAACACCATTTTCACCTCGCGCACCTTCCTCGATAAAGGCAAACTCTGGCACCTGCCGGAGCAGCTGACCCAGGTGCGCTGGGTATTCCTGGAAGATCTTAAAGGCGATATCACCCTCGCTGACAAACTGTGGATTTTTGCTCATCTGCTGGCGCCGCGTCTGGCGCAGGTTAAGCAGCAGCCTGAAGACGCGGCGATGATCCTCTTCACCTCCGGTTCCGAGGGCAATCCGAAAGGGGTGGTGCACAGCCATAAGAGTCTGCTGTCCAACGTCGAGCAGATCAAAACTATCGCCGACTTTACCGCCAATGACCGCTTTATGTCGGCGCTGCCGCTGTTCCACTCTTTTGGCCTCACCGTCGGCCTGCTAACGCCGCTGCTTACCGGGGCGGAAGTGTTTCTCTATCCCAGCCCGCTGCACTATCGCGTGGTGCCGGAGCTGGTCTACGATCGCAACTGTACGGTGCTGTTCGGCACTTCGACCTTCCTCGCCAACTATGCCCGTTTCGCCAATCCGTACGATTTCTACCGCCTGCGCTACGTGGTCGCCGGGGCGGAGAAGCTGCAGGAGAGCACCAAACAGCTGTGGCAGGATAAATTCGGCCTGCGCATTCTCGAAGGCTATGGCGTGACCGAGTGCGCGCCGGTGGTCTCGATTAACGTGCCGATGGCGGCGAAGGTCGGCACCGTGGGCCGCATCCTGCCGGGGATGGACGCCCGCCTGCTGGCGATGCCAGGCATTGAGCAAGGGGGGCGGCTGCAGCTGAAAGGGCCGAACATCATGAAAGGCTACCTGCGGGTGGAAAACCCCGGCGTGCTGGAAGCGCCTGCGGCGGAAAACCAGCACGGCGAGATGGAAGCGGGCTGGTATGACACCGGGGATATCGTTACCTTCGACGAGCAGGGCTATGTCCGCATTCAGGGCCGCGCGAAGCGCTTCGCCAAAATCGCCGGCGAGATGATCTCCCTCGAGATGGTGGAGCAGGTGGCCCTCGGCGCGTCGCCGGACAAAATGCACGCCACGGCGATTAAACAGGACGCCAGCAAAGGCGAGGCGCTGGTGCTGTTTACCACCGATAATGAACTGACTCGTGAAGCCCTGCTGCGCTACGCTCGCCAGCACGGCGTACCGGAGCTGGCGGTGCCGCGAGATATACGCTGGCTGAAACAGCTACCGGTGCTCGGCAGCGGCAAGCCAGACTATGTCACCCTGAAAAATATGGTCGACGAGGCGGAAACAACCCATGAGTGAGTCAGTACATACTAACCCTTCGCTGTACTCGAAAGGGATGCTGGCGGTGATCTGCGCTCAGTTCCTGTCGGCCTTCGGCGACAATGCGCTTCTCTTCGCCACCCTGGCGCTGATGAAGCAGCTCTATTATCCGGAGTGGAGCCAGCCGGTCTTGCAGATGTTGTTTGTGGGCGCTTACATCCTCTTTGCCCCCTTTGTCGGCCAGTTCGCCGATAGCTTTGCCAAAGGCCGGGTGATGATGGTGGCCAACGGCCTGAAACTGCTCGGCGCCGGCTGCATCTGCTTCGGCGTCAATCCGTTTATCGGCTATACGCTGGTGGGGATTGGCGCCGCCGCCTATTCGCCGGCCAAGTATGGCATTCTCGGCGAACTCACCACCGGCGATAAGTTAGTGAAGGCTAACGGACTGATGGAGTCCTCGACCATCGCGGCGATCCTGCTGGGCTCCATGGCCGGCGGGATCCTCGCCGACTGGCACGTGCTGGCGGCGCTGATCGTCTGCGCGCTGGTCTACGGCGGGGCGGTAGTGGCTAACCTGTGGATACCCAGGCTGCCGGCGGCGCGTCCGGGGCAGTCGTGGCGTTTTAAGCCAATGACGCACAGCTTCTTCAGCGCCTGCCGGACGCTGTGGCGCAACGGCGAAACCCGCTTTTCGCTGATGGGCACCAGCCTGTTCTGGGGCGCTGGCGTGACCCTGCGTTTCCTGCTGGTGATCTGGGTGCCGGTGGCGCTGGGCATTACCAGCAACGCCATGCCCACCTATCTTAATGCGATGGTAGCGGTGGGGATTGTGCTGGGTGCCGGGGCGGCGGCGAAGCTGGTGACCCTGGAGACGGTGTCGCGCTGTATGCCGGCCGGGATTTTGATCGGTATCGCGGTGATAGCCTTTGCGGTGCAGCAGTCGCTGCTGCCGGCGTTCGGTCTGCTGCTGCTGCTCGGGGTGTTCGGCGGGTTCTTTATCGTACCGCTGAACGCGCTGCTGCAGGAGCGTGGGAAACATTCGGTCGGGGCAGGTAACGCCATTGCGGTACAGAACCTCGGTGAGAACGTGGCGATGCTGCTGATGCTGGGGCTCTATTCCCTGGCGGTGAGCGTGGGCGTTCCACCGGTCGCCGTGGGGATAGGCTTTGGCGCGGTATTCGCCGTGGCCATCGCCGCGCTGTGGGTCTGGGGGCGGCGTAAATAACCTCCCGGCTTGCGCTGCGCTTGACTGGGCGAGGGGGGCGCCAATATCTGCTCTTCGGTAGCCCGGGTAAGGCGTATACGCCGCTACCCGGGGCTTTGCTTTCTTACGGCGCCGGGTAGGTATAAACCTGATGCACCGCCTCAATCTCCGCTAATACCTCTTCGCTCAGCTCAAGCTGCAAACTTTCCACGTTGGCCTGCAGCTGCGTCATGGTCGTCGCCCCCAGCAGGGTGCTGGCGACAAACGGCTGCCGACGCACAAAGGCCAGCGCCATTTGCGCCGGATCGAGGCCGTGGCGTTTGGCGATATCCACATAGGCCGCTACCGCTTTCTGCGACTGCTCGCTGCTGTAGCGCGTAAAGCGGCTGAACAGCGTATTGCGCGCCCCCGCCGGCTTCGCACCGTTGAGATACTTGCCGGTCAGTGTGCCGAAAGCCAGGCAAGAGTAGGCCAGCAGCTCCACGCCTTCGAACTGACTCACTTCCGCGAGGCCGACTTCAAAGCTGCGGTTCAGCAGGCTGTAAGGATTCTGAATAGTCACGATCCGCGGGAGGTCGTGCTTATCCGCCAGGTGCAGATAACGCATCACGCCGAAGGCGGTTTCGTTCGACACGCCGATGTAGCGGATCTTCCCGGCGCGCTGGAACTCGGTCAGCGCTTCGAGGGTATCCAGCAGCGTCACGGCGGGCGCGGCGTCGGCCCAGGTATAGCCCAGCTTGCCAAAGCAGTTGGTTGGCCGCTGCGGCCAGTGAACCTGATATAAATCGAGATAATCGGTCTGCAGCCGCTTCAGGCTGGCGTGCAGCGCCTCGCGGATATTTTTGCGGTCCAGGACGTGATTGGGCCGAATGCTGCTGTCGTTATTGCGCGCGGGCCCGCTGACTTTCGAGGCGAGCACCAGCTTTTCGCGATTGCCGCGTTTCGCCAGCCAGTTGCCGACGTAGGTTTCAGTCAGCCCCTGGGTTTCCGGGCGCGGCGGGACCGGGTACATTTCAGCGACATCGATCAGGTTGATGCCGTTGGCAACCGCGTAATCGAGCTGCTGGTGGGCATCGGCCTCGCTATTCTGTTCGCCAAAAGTCATGGTTCCCAGCCCGAGGGTGCTGATTTCAAGAGAACTGTGTGGGATACGGTGATACTGCATAGCCAGCTTCCTTTTTATTTATAAGGTCAGGCATTCCCCGACAAAGGAGTATCAACATGGCAGAGGGTGAGAAAAAGAGGAAGTAAAAAATCAAAAAAGCCGGGTGACGAGGAGGGGCGGTGGGTGAAACCCGCGGCGTCCTGGTATATCCCGACTCTTCTCAAAAGACTGGTGGTCGGTAAGCGCAGCGTCAACAGAAGCTGGGGCCGACAGGGAAAGATTAACGCTTAATGATTTGCGAAACGTCGTCACGATTGATCTGCATTTTATTACCCTGCTGATCTTCGTAACTGATTAAACCGGTATCGTCATCCACGGTAGGTTTACCGTCGGTCAGGATCATTCGCCCATCTTTGGTCGCCATGACGTAATCGCTGCTGCAACCGGAAACCGAGAACGCCAGTCCTACGGCGGAAATCAATACTGCCCATTTCTTCATCGTCAACACCTCTTCAGTAGCTGCACCCCATACCCGTCTATTAATAGCCTGATTTGTGAGACATAAAAAGCAGTAAAGTCTGAAAAAGGGTTGCAGCCTGTGACCAGGCTGCAATTTTGTGGTTTACAGCGGGTTTTTCTTATTACGCAGCAGGTTAAGGCTCTCCACCGCGATAGAGAAGAACATGGCGAAATAGATGTATCCCTTCGGCACATGGACGTCGAAGCTTTCCAGCATCAGGGTAAAGCCGACGAGGATCAGAAACGACAGCGCCAGCATTTTCACCGAAGGATGACGGTCAACAAAATCGCCGATGGGTCGCGCGGCGAACATCATCACCCCCACCGCGATCACCACTGCCGCCATCATGATGAACAGATGATCCGACAGGCCGACGGCGGTGATCACTGAATCGAGGCTAAAGATGATATCCAGCAGCATGATCTGCACGATGGCGCCGAGGAAGGAGTGGACGTTGGTCTTCAGCCCCTCCTCTTCACCTTCGATAGATTCATGGATCTCTTTACTGGCTTTCCAGATAAGGAATAGCCCGCCGAGCAGCAAGATCAGATCGCGAAACGAGATCTCCTGACCGAAAACGGTAAAGAGCGGGTTGGTAAGCTTAACGACCCAGGCGATTGAGGCCAGCAGCGCCAGACGCATGACCATCGCGCCCATCAAACCGATCCGGCGCGCATGGGCGCGCTGGGCGGTGGGGAGCTTAGCCACGACCAGAGAGAGGAAAATAATATTGTCGATCCCGAGCACGATCTCCAGCAGCGTCAATGTGCCCAGCGCCAGCCAGGCGTTAGGATCGGTTATCCATGCAAATAACATTGTTCAAAGTCCTGCAAAATAGAAAGCAGCAATTATATGCAACCCCCAACGCAGAACAAAAAATTAATCGTGTTGTAACAAGAAATGGCGGGCAAGCAGAGCGGCGGTAAAATTCTTTTTCAGATAGAAACCGCGCGGCAGCGTGAGGATTGTCTCCCCGCGGGCGCCGATGGCTTCGGTCAGCGCCTTGCTGTTGGCGGCTTTCGGTCTTAACTGCAGCACCTCGCCGTGGCGGGCGGTAATGCGCTCGACCTCACCGAGAACAATGAGATCCATCAGCTCTTCCCAGTCCATGCGCAGCTGGCGCTCCTCGTCTTCGTCCGGGCTCCACAGCAGCGGTGCGCCGACGCGCCGCGCCGCCAGCGGGATGGTGCGTTCACCCTCCACCGGGATCCACAGGACGCGCTGCAGCTTATGCCGTACATGGCTGCTCTCCCAGGTGACGCCGCTATTGCCGGTTAACGGGGCGACGCAGACGAAGGTGGTCTCCAGCGGGCGTCCCCGGCTGTCGATGGGGATCGTTTTGAGCTCGACCCCCAGCGCGGCGAAATCCTGCTCGGGTTTACTGCCTGCGCTGGCGCCCAGCCACAGCTCCAGCAGAATGCCCGTCCAGCCTTTATCGCGCTTCAGATCGCGCGGAATGGGGATCCCCGCCAGCGCCGCCAGCTCGCCCAGCGAATAGCCGGCCAGCTGGCGGGCCTGGGCCAGCAGCTGTTCCTGACTTTGCGGCGGTGAGGCGAGCGGAGCGATAGCGGGCATAGGGTAATACCTTTGGTTAAAAAGTGAGCGCTAATTTTGCGCGTTGTGGATAGAGTTTACCGTTTTCTGAGTAACTATACCAATCTCATGATTTATATGGCTTTTTAAACTCATCATGCGGCTTATGAAAACGGTGTAAACGGGTTTTCCAGAACTGGTCACTGACAATAAACAGGATCTTACACCATGTTATCCACAGAAAAGTGGGATAACTGGGGAAAAGACTCACTACTGGTTCGATTTACAGCCTTGACGTGCGACGAAAATCGAATTTTTAGAGAAAATCTGCCGGTGGCCTGCGCGTAATCTGTGGATAAAATCGACATTGCTCGATCTTTCATCAGTCGGCGGATCGCATGTGTGATGATCGTCACGTTATGCTGTAATGTGTGAAAGGAATATATTCTAACTTTATGAATATGATACTATTATTTTCAGATGCTAGCGATGCGATGTTCGGATTACTCTGGGTTTTCCCGGGTTAATTCCGTACTTCTTCACAACTCTATCCACAGAAAAAGTGAATAAAATCGGCTGTCACGCGCTTTCATTGTTTATAACTCTGGCAATTACTGTGAGTTATTCAAATGTTATCCGTTCTCAGTGTGCGAACAGAGTGGTTTACCGTTTCCGGCGAGTGTGAAACAATCATTCACATTGAAGCTTATCTTGAGGTAGTCCGGTGATTGATGACGATGGCTACCGCCCAAATGTCGGTATTGTAATCTGTAATCGTCAGGGCCAGGTGATGTGGGCCCGGCGCTATGGTCAGCACTCGTGGCAGTTCCCGCAAGGGGGCATTAATCCAGGAGAATCCGCAGAGCAGGCGATGTATCGGGAATTGTTTGAAGAGGTCGGGTTAAGCCGTAAAGATGTGCGGATCCTGGCCTCAACCCGTAACTGGCTGCGTTACAAGTTGCCTAAACGTTTGGTGCGTTGGGACACAAAGCCGGTTTGTATCGGCCAGAAACAAAAGTGGTTTCTTTTGCAGTTGATCGGCAATGATGCGGACATCAATATGCAAACCAGCAGTACACCTGAATTTGATGGTTGGCGCTGGGTGAGTTACTGGTACCCGGTTCGCCAGGTGGTGTCGTTTAAGCGCGACGTCTACCGCCGGGTGATGAAAGAGTTCGCCAGCGTGACCATGTCGCTGGCGGAGAGCGCACCTAAGCCGCAAAACGCGCCTGCTTATCGACGTAAAAGAGGTTAAGCCACGCACATTATGCTCACTCGGTTGCGAGAAATAGTCGAGAAGGTCGCGAGCGCGCCGCGTTTAAACGAGGCGCTGGATATTCTGGTGACGGATGTCTGCCAGGCGATGGAGACGGAAGTCTGCTCGGTTTACCTGGCTGACAATGACCGACGCTGCTATTACCTGATGGCCACCCGCGGGTTAAAAAAACCTCGCGGGCGCACCGTTGCGCTGGCGTTCGATGAAGGCCTGGTGGGGCTGGTTGGCCGCCTGGCGGAACCCATCAACCTCGCCGATGCGCAAAAACACCCCAGCTTCAAATATATCCCCGCCGTCAAAGAGGACCGCTTCCGCGCCTTCCTTGGCGTGCCGATCATTCAGCGCCGCCAGCTGCTGGGCGTGCTGGTGGTCCAGCAGCGCGAGCTGCGTCAGTTTGATGAAAGCGAAGAGTCTTTCCTCGTCACCCTCGCCACCCAGATGGCGGCGATCCTCTCCCAGTCCCAGCTGAACGCCCTGTTCGGCCAGTATCGTCAAACGCGCATTCGCGCTCTGCCGGCCTCTTCCGGGGTGGCGATCGCCGAGGGCTGGATGGACGTCAGCCTGCCGCTGATGGAGCAGGTGTATGAAGCCTCGACGCTGGACACCGCCTCGGAACGCGAACGCCTGACCGGTGCGCTGGAAGAGGCGGCCAACGAGTTTCGTCGCTACAGCAAACGCTACGCCGCCGGGGCGCAAAAAGAGACGGCGGCGATCTTCGATCTCTACTCGCACCTGCTCTCTGACGCCCGCCTGCGTCGCGAGCTGTTTGCCGAAGTTGACAAAGGCGCCGTCGCCGAGTGGGCCGTCAAAAAGATCATTGAGAAGTTCGCCGAACAGTTTGCCGCGCTGAGCGACGGCTATTTGAAAGAGCGGGCCGGCGATCTGCGTACCCTGGGCCAGCGTCTGCTGTTCCATCTCGACGACAGTATTCAGGGGCCCAACACCTGGCCGGCGCGCATTATCCTCGTGGCGGACGAGCTGTCGGCCACCACCCTCGCCGAAGTGCCGCAGGATCGCCTGGCCGGCGTGGTGGTGCGCGATGGCGCCGCCAACTCCCATGCCGCTATTATGGTGCGGGCCCTCGGCATCCCAACGGTGATGGGCGCCGATATTCAGCCCTCGCTGCTGCATGGCCATACGCTGATTGTCGATGGCTATCGCGGTGAACTGCTGGTGGATCCTGAACCTGTCCTGTTGCAGGAGTATCAGCGCCTTATCAGCGAAGAGAACGAACTCAGCCGCCTGGCGGAGGACGATCTCCAGCGCGCGTCGGAGCTGAAAAGCGGCGAGCGGGTGAAAGTCATGCTCAACGCCGGCTTAAGCCCGGAGCACGAAGAGAAGCTCGGCAGCTTTGTTGACGGCATTGGCCTCTACCGCACCGAAATTCCCTTTATGCTGCAGAGCGGCTTCCCCTCAGAAGAGGAGCAGGTCGCCCAGTATCAGGGCATGCTGCAGATGTTTAACAGCAAACCGGTGACCCTGCGTACCCTGGACATCGGCGCGGATAAACAGCTGCCGTATATGCCGATCAGCGAAGAGAACCCGTGCCTCGGCTGGCGCGGGATCCGCATCACCCTCGATCAGCCGGAGATCTTTTTGATCCAGGTGCGGGCGATGCTGCGCGCCAACGCCGCCACCGGCAACCTCAGCATTTTGCTGCCGATGGTGACCAGTCTGGAGGAGGTGGATGAGGCCCGTCGGCTGATCGATCGCGCCAGCCGGGAAGTGGAAGAGATGATCGGCTACGCCATCCCACGTCCGCGCCTGGGGGTGATGCTGGAGGTCCCGTCGATGGTCTTTATGCTGCCGCAGCTGGCCAGCCGGATCGATTTTATTTCGGTAGGGACGAACGACCTGACCCAGTACCTGCTGGCCGTCGACCGCAACAATACCCGGGTCGCCAGCATGTATGACAGCCTGCATCCTGCGGTATTGCGGGCGCTGGCGATGATCGCCCATGACGCGGAGCGCTTTGGCATCGATCTGCGCCTGTGCGGCGAGATGGCGGGCGACCCGATGTGCGTGACGATCCTTATCGGCCTCGGTTACCGCCATCTGTCGATGAACGGCCGCTCGGTGGCGAGGGTGAAGTATCTGCTGCGCCGCATTGATATCGAAGAGGCGCAGGAGCTGTCGCGTCGCAGCCTCGATGCGCAGATGACCGCCGAGGTGCGCCATCAGGTGGCGGCCTTTATGGAGCGTCGCGGTCTCGGCGGCCTGATCCGCGGCGGGCGGTAGCGCCAGCCCGGGTGAGGCGTAAGCCGTAACCCGGGGATCCTCTGCTCGCACCCTCCGGCAAAGTAGGGTACCGCCGGGAAAACGGCATTCTGTTAGCATCCGTATACATATCTTTTACACGTTCGGCGCGGATCGCTCTTGTGGCTTATGCTATGATTCGCCTCCTTCGGCGTGCCCGTTTTGTTCGGGTATGGATCATCACCGCTGTCCACTTTCGGCGGAATAACAAGTCTTTATGGTGACAGATGAATAGTGGCTACCTGCATTTTCCGGAGTTCGATCCGGTCATTTTTTCTCTAGGCCCGGTCTCCCTCCACTGGTACGGTTTGATGTACCTGGTGGGCTTTGTCTTTGCGATGTGGCTGGCCACCCGTCGGGCGAATCGTCCGGGCAGCGGCTGGACGAAAAATGAAGTGGAAAACCTGCTCTACGCGGGCTTCCTCGGCGTCTTCCTGGGCGGCCGTATCGGCTACGTGCTGTTTTACAACCTGCCGGTATTTCTTGCCGATCCGCTGTATCTGTTCCGCGTCTGGGACGGCGGCATGTCGTTCCACGGCGGCCTGATCGGCGTGATCCTGGTGATGATTATCTTCGCCAGACGCACCAAACGCACCTTCTTCCAGGTCTCCGATTTTATCGCGCCGCTGATCCCGTTTGGTCTTGGCGCCGGGCGTCTGGGCAACTTTATCAACGGCGAGCTGTGGGGCCGCGTAGACCCGAGCTTCCACTACACGATGATTTTCCCGGGCTCCCGTGCCGAAGACCTGGCGCTGCTGCCGACGCATCCGGAATGGCAATCGCTGTTCGATACCTACGGCGCGCTGCCGCGTCACGCGTCGCAGCTGTACGAGCTGGCGCTGGAAGGCGTGGTACTGTTCCTGATCCTCAACCTGTTTATCCGTAAACCGCGCCCGACCGGCTCCGTTTCCGGTCTGTTCCTGATTGGCTACGGCCTGTTCCGCATCATCGTGGAATTCTTCCGCCAGCCCGACGCCCAGTTCACCGGCGGCTGGGTGCAGTACATCAGTATGGGGCAGATTCTTTCGATCCCGATGGTGCTTGCGGGTATCATTATGATGGTTTGGGCTTACCGCCACCGTCCGCAGCAACAGAATTCTTGAGGAACCATGAAACAGTATCTTGATTTGATGCAGAAAGTGCTCACCGAGGGCACGCCAAAAAATGACCGCACCGGCACTGGCACGATCTCCATTTTCGGCCATCAGATGCGTTTTAACCTGCAGGAAGGCTTCCCGCTGGTGACCACCAAGCGCTGTCATTTACGCTCCATCATCCATGAACTGCTGTGGTTCCTGCAGGGCGACACCAACATCGCCTATCTGCACAAGAACAACGTCACCATCTGGGACGAGTGGGCGGATGAGAATGGCGACCTGGGGCCGGTCTACGGCAAACAGTGGCGTTCCTGGCCTGCGCCGGACGGCCGCCATATCGACCAGATCAGCACGGTGATGAACCAGCTGAAAAACGACCCGGACTCCCGCCGGATCATCGTCTCGGCATGGAACGTCGGCGAGCTGGATAAAATGGCGCTGGCGCCGTGCCACGCCTTCTTCCAGTTCTACGTCGCCGACGGCAAGCTCTCCTGCCAGCTGTATCAGCGTTCCTGCGATGTGTTCCTCGGCCTGCCGTTCAATATCGCCAGCTATGCGCTGCTGGTGCATATGGTAGCGCAGCAGTGCGATCTGCAGGTCGGTGATTTCGTCTGGACCGGCGGAGACACCCATCTGTACAGCAACCATCTTGAGCAGACCAACCTGCAGCTAAGCCGCGAACCGCGTCCGCTGCCGAAGCTGGTCATCAAACGCAAGCCGGCGTCGATCTTCGACTACCGCTTTGAAGACTTCGAGATTGAAGGTTACGATCCGCACCCGGGCATTAAAGCGCCGGTGGCGATTTAACCCCCAGCAGAGATGACTAACCGGCGCCCGATGGCGCCGGTTTTTTTATGCCCTTCGCACCACCCGATGGGAGCGCTTTCCGTTACCACCGGGAGAAGGTCGTTTTCACCTGCCCCAGGCCACAGGTGGTTGCGGTGGGCGAAGTTGGGTAGACGCTCGCAAAAAAATGTCCTTCTGTCGAGTATGCAAAGCTTTTTTGCGTATCTGGCCGGGAAAGCTATTTTCCGTCGTCGCGCCAGAGCCAATCGCCGCGGCATACTCGACGCCATGAACAGAGAACATGGCTACACCCTGATGGAAACCCTGGTAACGCTGACACTGATGATGATCCTTAGCGTCGGCGGCCTGTACGGCTGGCAGCGCTGGCAGCAGCAGCAACGACTGTGGCAAACCGCCGTCCAGGTGCGGGATTTTCTGCTCTTTCTGCGCGATGACGCCAACGCCTACAACCGGGACCGCGTGCTTCGCGTCGGCCAGGACGAAGTGGGCTGGTGCCTGAGCGCGGAGGGGGAGGGGCCTGACTGCGCCTCGGGGACATCCTTCACGCTGCGCCCGCGCTGGCCGGGGATCACGCTGGCTGGCGTTACGCCTGGTCTGGGGTTTTATGGTCTGCGCAGCACCGCCTGGGCGGGTAATCTGCGGCTGCAGAGCGCGGCCGGCAGCTGGAGCATTGTGATCTCACACTGGGGGCGGATTCGTTTATGCCGCAGCGACAGCGCAGGAGGGTGTCAGTGAGCCGCCACGGATTTTCCCTGGCGGAGGCGCTTATCGCCATGGCCATCGGCTCGCTGCTGCTGATGGGTGCCTGCCGCTTTCTGCCTGCCCTGCAGCGTCATATTCTGCGCCAGGGCGAACAGCTGGCCCTGGAGAACGAGCTGTGGCAGCGCGTGCATGCCGTGGGAAAACATCTGCAGCGCGCCGGGTACTGCCGGGGAGCGTGCGGCGGAGCCGGGCTGGAGCTAGCCGCTGGCGGCGAGTGTCTGATTGTGCGCTGGGATGCGAACAGCAACGGGAGATGGGAAAACTCCCCCGCGGCAGCGGCGGAGAGCACCGGCTTTCGCCTGCGCGACGGCGCGCTGGAGACCCTGCGCGGGGCCAGCGACTGCCGCGGCGGCGGATGGGAGAAAATCACCAACCCGGCCGCCATCGTGGTGACGCGCTTCTCGGTACAACGTCAGGTCACCCCGGGCTTCGCGCCGGAGCTGAGCGTGACGCTGGCGGCGCGCTCCGCGCAACAGACGGGCCTGACGAGCGAGGTTGAGCAGCGGGTGACGGGGTATAACCTGTGATCCGCCAGCGTGGAATGTCGTCGCTGCTGATGGTGCTCCTGTTGCTGACCCTCGGCAGCCTGTTACTCGAGGGGCTTAACCTGCAGCAGCGGGCGCTGCTGGCGCAAACCGCCAGCGAAACGCAGGCGATCCGCGATACGGCGATAGCCCATTCCGCGCTGCAGTGGGGAAAACAGCAGGTCTGGTCGGCGCAGGTGGCGCTGGCCTGCCGGGAGCAGGCGCCGCAGGGCTGGCGCGCCTGTCTGCGTATCTTCGGCGACGGTTCACTGGTGCTCAGCAGCGCCAGCGGCGAGGTGCAGGTCTGGCAGTCCGGCGAGGTGCGCGGCGGGCAGGTGCGTTTTTCCGCCCACGGCTGGAGCGATTTTTGCCCGCTCAGGGAGGCGAGCTTATGTCAAATGCCCTGAAGCGTCAGCGGGGGTTTAGCCTGCCGGAGACCGTGCTGGCGATGGCGCTGATGGTGCTGACGGTCACCGCGCTGGGCGGCTATCAGCGCGGAATGGCGCAAGGAATTGTCCAGTTGAACCAGACCCGTCAACTGTGGCGCGACGCGTGGCGCTATAGCCAGCTCTCCGCGCCGCCGTCGCCGGCACGCGGTCAGGTAAGCCGTATGCAGACATCGAGGCAAAGATGTGTCAGCATCACGGTAACGATCAGTAGACCCGTTGCAAAGCGGGTGCAGATGACCCGGCTGCATTGCCCGGTCAGCCAGTAGTCAGGAGCAATTATGTTAAGGGTATACCACTCAAACCGGCTGGATGTTCTCGAGGCGTTGATGGAGTTTATCGTCGAGCGCCAGCGGCTGGATGACCCTTTTCAGGCCGAAATGGTGCTGGTGCAGAGTACCGGCATGGCGCAGTGGCTGCAGATGACCCTGGCCGCGCGCTTCGGGATTGCCGCCAATATCGAGTTCCCGCTGCCGGCGAGCTTTATCTGGGATATGTTCGTGCGCGTCCTGAAAGATATTCCGGGCGAAAGCGCCTTCAGCAAGCAGAGCATGAGCTGGAAGCTGATGACCCTCCTGCCGCAGCACCTGGAGGAAGACGATTTTATCCTGCTGCGCCAGTATCTGAGTGATGACGGCGACAAGCGCAAGCTGTTTCAGCTGGCCGCCCGGGTGGCGGACCTCTATGACCAGTACCTCGTCTATCGCCCGGAGTGGCTGATGCGCTGGGAGGCCGGCCAGCGGGTGGAAGGTCTCGGCGATGCCCAGCAGTGGCAGGCGCCGCTGTGGCAGGCGCTGGTGAGCTACACCGCCGAGCTGGGGCAGCCGCAGTGGCACCGCGCCAATCTCTACCAGCGCTTTATCAGTACCCTGGAAAAAGCGGACGAACCGCCCGCCGGGCTGCCGTCGCGCGTCTTCATCTGCGGGATTTCCGCGCTGCCGCCGGTCTATCTTCAGGCCCTGCAGGCGCTGGGTAAGCATGTCGATGTCTATGTCTTGTTTACCAACCCCTGCCGCTACTACTGGGGAGACATTAAGGATCCGGCGTTTCTGGCGAAGCTGCTGTCGCGTCAGCGGCGCCATCACCGCGAGGCGCGCGCGCTACCTCTGTTTCGCGACACCGAGCAGGCGCCGGGGTTGTTTAATGACGCTGGGGAACAGGATGTCGGCAACCCGTTGCTCGCCTCCTGGGGGAAACTGGGTCGCGACTATATCTACCTGCTGGCGGGGCTGGAGCGCTATGAGGAGCTGGACGCTTTTGTCGACATCGCCCCCGATAACCTGTTGCATAACCTGCAGTCGGATATCCTTGAACTACGCAACGCGGCGGTGGCCGGGCAGAGCGCAGAGGCATTTGCCCACAGTCGCGACAAACGTCCGCTGACGCTGGATGACCGCAGTCTGAGCATTCACGTCTGCCACAGTCCGCAGCGCGAAGTGGAGGTTCTGCACGATAGGCTACTGGCGATGCTGGAGGCGGATCCGACGCTCACGCCGCGGGATATCATCGTCATGGTGGCGGATATCGACAGCTACAGTCCCTATATTCAGGCGGTGTTTGGCGCGGCCAGCGGCGATCGCTGGTTGCCGTGGGCGATCTCCGACCGTCGCGCCCGCGAGTCGCATCCGGTGCTGCAGGCGTTTATCACGCTGCTCTCGCTGCCGGACAGCCGCTTCGCCAGCGAAGATGTGCTGGCGCTGCTGGACGTGCCGGTGCTGGCGGCGCGCTTTAATATCACGGAAGAAGGGCTGCGCTACCTGCGCCAGTGGGTGAACGAGTCCGGCGTCCGCTGGGGAATGGATGACGACAACGTCCGCGAGCTGGACCTGCCTGCGACCGGGCAGCATACCTGGCGGTTCGGCCTCACCCGTATGCTGTTGGGCTACGCCATGGACAGCCGCGAGGGAGAGTGGCAGTCGGTGCTGCCGTATGACGAATCCAGCGGTTTGATCGCCGAGCTGGTGGGCAACCTCGCGTCGCTGCTGATGCAGCTTAATCTGTGGCGACGCGGCCTGGCCCAGCAGCGGCCGCTGGCGGAGTGGCTGCCGGTCTGTCGCGATCTGCTGAATGACTTTTTCCTGCCGGACAGTGAGACCGAAGCGGCGCTGGCGCTGATTGAGCAGCAGTGGCTGGCGGTTATTGATAGCGGTCTGGAGGCGCAGTATGGCGAGCAGGTGCCGCTGACGCTGCTGCGCGATGAGCTGGCCCAGCGCCTCGATCAGCAGCGGATCAGCCAGCGCTTTCTTGCCGGCCCGGTCAATATCTGTACCCTGATGCCGATGCGTTCGATCCCCTTTAAGGTGGTGTGCCTGCTGGGGATGAATGACGGGGTTTATCCGCGCACGCTACCGCCGCTGGGCTTTGATTTAATGAGCCAGAAGCCGCAGCGCGGCGACCGCAGCCGGCGCGATGATGACCGCTATCTGTTCCTCGAGGCGCTGATGTCCGCCGAGCAGACGCTGTATATCAGCTATATCGGCCGTTCGATACAGGACAACAGCGAGCGTTTTCCTTCGGTGCTGGTGCAGGAGCTGGTGGATTATATCGGCCAGAGCCACTGTCTCGCCGGTGACGAAGAGCTTGACTGCGACGCCAGCGAAGCGCGGGTTAAAGCCCACATCACCCATCTGCATACGCGCATGCCGTTCGACGTAGCCAATTTCCAGGAAGACGAGAACAAGAGCTACGCTCGTGAATGGCTGGCGGCCGCCGGCCAGCAGGGAGAGGCGCATAGCGATTTTATACAGCCGCTCACCGCGCCGCCGATTGACAGCCTGCCGTTCGACCAGCTCCTGCGCTTCTGGCAGCACCCGGTACGCGCGTTCTTTCAGCAGCGTTTGCGGGTCAATTTCCGCGCCGAAGAGGACGATATTCCAGACGACGAGCCGTTCACTCTTGAAGGGCTGAGCCGTTATCAACTGAATCAGCAACTGCTCAATACGCTTATTGAGGAGCAGGACGTCTCGGCTATGTTCCGCCGCTTTCGCGCCGCCGGCGAGCTGCCGTATGGCGCCTTTGGCGAGCTGGTCTGGGAGACGCAGCGCCTGGAGATGCAGGCGCTGGCCGAGCGGGTGATGGCCGAGCGCCAGCAGGCGCAGAGCATGGAGATCGATCTGCAGTGCGGCGGCGTGAACCTGACCGGCTGGCTGCAGCAGGTGCAGCCGGACGGTCTGCTGCGCTGGCGGCCTTCGCTGCTGAGCGTCTCCCAGGGGATGCAACTTTGGCTGGAACACCTTGTCTACTGCGCCAGCGGCGGCACCGGCGAGAGCCGGCTGTTTGTGCGGAAAGAGGGAGAGTGGCGCTTTCCGGCGCTGGCGCCCGCCGAGGCGCAGGCGTACCTTAACGAGCTGGTGGATGGCTATTTGCTGGGGATGTCGCAGCCGCTGCTGCTGCTGCCGGAAAGCGGTGGCGCCTGGCTGAAAGCCTGTTACGACGCCGAAAAGGATGTCATCTTAATGGACGAAGAGACGCAGCAGAAAGCGCGGAGCAAATTCCTGCAGACCTACGAAGGGAACATGGTGGTCAGCGGGGAGGGCGCCGATATCTGGTATCAACGCCTGTGGCGTTCGCTGGAGCCGGCGCATTACGAAGAAATCATTGCCCAGACGCAGCGTTATCTGTTACCGCTATATCGTTACCATCGGTCCACACAAATTTAAATAGTATAAAAATTGCGCAGTGAATGGCGGTTCATTTAATATGCGCAACGTATCACGGACTGATGGACATAAAAGGCTGCACGCTGTGCAGCGCAAGTTTGTTAATGATGAGGTTCGTGAATGCCCCGCAGTTTATGGTTCAAGGTTTTTGTTGTGCTGGCCGCCCTCTGGGCGCCGTTTAGTCAGGCCGACACCGGATGGCAGCCGATTCAGGAGACGATCCGCAAAAGCGAAAAAGATACGCGTCAGTATCAGGCGATCCGCCTTGATAACGACATGGTCGTGCTGCTGGTTTCCGATCCGCAGGCGGTGAAATCGCTGTCGGCGCTGGTGGTGCCGGTGGGATCCCTGCAGGATCCGGCAGATCATCAGGGGCTGGCGCATTTTCTGGAACATATGACGCTGATGGGGTCGCAAAAATATCCCCAGCCTGACAGCCTTGCAGAGTTTCTTAAGCTGCACGGCGGCAGCCATAACGCCAGTACCGCGCCCTACCGCACCGCGTTTTATCTTGAAGTGGAAAATGATGCGCTGGACGGGGCCGTAGATCGCCTGGCCGACGCCATCGCCGCGCCGCTGCTGGATAAAAAATATGCCGACCGCGAACGTAACGCGGTCAACGCCGAGCTGACGATGGCCCGGACGCGAGACGGGATGCGCATGGCCCAGGTCAGCGCGGAGACCATCAACCCGGCTCACCCGGCGGCCCACTTCTCGGGTGGCAACCTCGAGACGCTCAGCGATAAGCCCGGCAGCCCGGTGCTTGATGCGCTGCACACCTTCCGCGATAGCTGGTACTCCGCCAATCTGATGAAAGCGGTGATCTACAGCAACAAGCCGTTGCCGGCGCTGGCGCGCATGGCTGCGGACACCTTTGGCCGCGTGCCGAATCGTCAGATCAGCAGGCCGGAAATTACCGTCCCGGTGGTCACGGATGCGCAAAAAGGCATCATTATTCACTATGTGCCGGCGATGCCGCGTAAAGTGCTGCGCGTCGAGTTTCGCATCGACAACAACAGCGATCGCTTCCGCAGCAAAACCGATGAGCTGGTCACCTATCTTATCGGCAACCGCAGCCCGGGC
This sequence comes from Klebsiella pneumoniae, assembly GCF_000742135.1. GTDB lineage: Bacteria > Pseudomonadota > Gammaproteobacteria > Enterobacterales > Enterobacteriaceae > Klebsiella > Klebsiella pneumoniae. The sequence continues at coordinate 3,616,033 of NZ_KN046818.1, forward strand.
ACGCTCTCTGACTGGTTGCAAAAACAGGGTCTGGCGGAAGGTATCCGCGCCGATTCCGATCCGGTGGTAAACGGCAACAGCGGCGTACTGGCGATCTCAGCCACCCTCACCGACAAAGGCCTGGCGCACCGCGATGAAGTGACGGCGGCCATTTTCAGCTACCTCGACCTCCTGCGTACTCAGGGCATCGACAAACGCTATTTCGACGAACTGGCGCATGTGCTGGCGCTCGATTTCCGCTATCCGTCGATCAACCGCGACATGGACTACGTGGAATGGCTGGCGGACACCATGATCCGGGTGCCGGTCGAGCATGCGCTGGACGTGGTGAATATTGCCGACCAGTACGACCCGCAGGCGATCAAAGACCGGCTGGCGATGATGACCCCGCAGAACGCCCGTATCTGGTATATCAGCCCCCAGGAGCCGCATAACAAGACGGCCTACTTTGTCGATGCGCCGTATCAGGTGGATAAGATTAGCGAGCAGACGTTCGCTGACTGGCAGCACAAATCCCAGGCCATCCAGCTGCAGCTGCCGGCGCTCAACCCCTATATTCCGGATGACTTCACCCTTATCAAAAGCGATAAAGCCTGGCCGCATCCGCAGCTGATCCTTGATGAACCGACGCTGCGGGTGGTGTATGCCCCGAGCCAGTATTTTGCCAGCGAGCCGAAGGCGGACATCTCCCTGGTGCTGCGTAACCCTCAGGCGATGGACAGCGCTCGCCGGCAGGTGATGTTTGCCCTCAACGATTATCTCGCCGGCATCGCCCTCGACCAGCTCAGTAACCAGGCGGCGGTCGGCGGCATTTCGTTCTCTACCGGCGCTAATAACGGATTAATGGTCAATGCCAACGGCTATACCCAGCATCTTCCGGCGCTGTTCAGCGATCTGTTGCAGGGATACTTCAGCTATACGCCGACCGAGGAGCAGCTGGAGCAGGCCAAATCCTGGTATGCGCAGATGATGGATTCCGCCGAGAAAGGCAAAGCCTACGATCAGGCGATTATGCCGATCCAGATGGTCTCGCAGGTGCCGTACTTCCAGCGCGAAGTGCGCCGGGCGCTGCTGCCCTCCATTACCCTTAAAGAGGTGCTCGACTACCGCGCCAACCTGAAAACCAGGGGGCGTCCTGAACTGATGGTGATCGGCAATATGACCGCCGATGCCGCCACGACCCTGGCCCGCCAGATCCAGCAGCAGCTGGGCGCCGACGGCAACGAATGGTGCCGTAATAAAGACGTGGTGGTGAACCGGCAGCAGCTGGCGATCTTCAACAAAGCGGGCAACAGCACCGACTCCGCGCTGGCCGCGGTGTTTGCGCCGCCCAACGTGGATGAGTTCAGCAGCACCGCCGCCAGCACCCTGCTGGGGCAGATCATTCAGCCGTGGTTCTACAACCAGCTGCGTACTGAAGAGCAGCTCGGCTACGCGGTCTTTGCCTTCCCGATGAACGTGGGGCGCCAGTGGGGCATGGGCTTCCTGCTGCAGAGTAGCGATAAGCAGCCGGCCTTCCTCTGGCAGCGGTTCCAGGCCTTCTTCCCCACCGCGGAGGCGAAGCTGCGGGCGATGAAGCCGGAAGAGTTTGCCCAGCTCCAGCAGGCGGTGATAAGCCAGATGCTGCAGGCGCCGCAGACGCTGGGCGATGAAGCCTCGAAACTGAGCAAAGATTTCGATCGCGGTAATATGCGTTTTGATTCACGTGATAAAGTAGTGGCTCAGATTAAACTGCTGACGCCGCAAAAACTTGCCGACTTCTTCCATCAGACGGTGGTGGATCCGCAGGGCATGACGATCTTGTCCCAGATTTCCGGTAGCCAGAATGGCAAAGCGGACTATGCCCAGCCGAAAGGCGGCAAAGTGTGGGAAAACGTCAGCGCATTGCAGCAATCCTTACCCCTGATGCGAGAGAATGAATGACCGACACCGCTGAGTCTTTGGATCCCCTGCGCTTGCCCCTGATCGGCGAGCGCCTGATAGAAGCCTCTGCGGGCACCGGAAAAACCTTTACCATCGCCGCGCTGTATCTGCGGCTGCTGTTGGGGCTGGGCGGTGAGGCCGCCTATCCCCGCGCCATCAGCGTTGAAGAACTGCTGGTGGTGACCTTTACCGAGGCGGCGACCGAAGAGCTGCGCGGCCGTATCCGCAGCAACATCCACGAACTGCGCATCGCCTGCCTGCGCGGCGAATCCGACAATCCGCTCTACAGCGCGTTGTTGGCGGAGATCGCCGATAAAGACGACGCCGCGAAGACGCTGCTGCTGGCTGAACGGCAGATGGACGAGGCGGCGGTATTCACCATCCACGGCTTTTGCCAACGGATGCTGAGCCTTAACGCCTTCGAGTCGGGCATGCTGTTCGAGCAACAGCTGATCGAGGATGAATCCCGCCTGCGCTATCAGGCCTGCGCCGATTTCTGGCGCCGCCACTGCTATCCCCTGACCCGCGATATCGCGGCGGTGATCCACGACGTCTGGAAAGGGCCGCGCGATCTGCTGAAGTCCCTTGACCGCTGGCTGCAGGGCGAAGCGCCGCAGCTTAAGTCGCCGCCAGCCCCTAACGAGACGCTGGCCGAACGCCATCAGCAGATCATCGCCCGCATTGACTCGCTCAAGCAGCAGTGGCGCGAGCAGGTGGGCGAGATCGAAGGCGTGCTGGAAAATTCCGGCCTTGACCGGCGGAAGTTTAATCGCGGCAACCAGGGCAAGTGGATGGAGAAAGTGAACGCCTGGGCGCAGGAAGAGACGTTAAGCTACCAGCTGCCCGACGCGCTGGAGAAATTTGCCCAGTCGTTTCTGCTCGAGCGCACCAAAGCCGGTGGCGAACCGCCGGTGCATCCCCTGTTTAGCGCCGTAGAGTCGTTGCTGGCCTCCTCGCTGACGCTCACCGATCTGGTGCTGGCGAGAGCGATGGTCGAGATCCGCGATGCGGTCGCCCGCGAAAAGCGCCGCCGCGGCGAGCTGGGGTTTGACGATATGCTCAGCCGGCTTGACGAGGCGCTGCGCGGCGACAGCGGCGAGACGCTGGCCAGCGCCATTCGCCAGCGTTTTCCGGTGGCGATGATCGATGAATTTCAGGACACCGACCCTCAGCAGTACCGGATTTTTCGCCGCATCTGGCGCCGGCAGCCGGAGACGGCTCTGCTGCTGATCGGCGATCCGAAGCAGGCCATCTACGCCTTTCGCGGCGCCGATATCTTTACCTATATGAAAGCGCGCGGCGACGTTGCCGCGCACTACACCCTCGATACCAACTGGCGCTCCTCGCCGGGCATGGTGGGCAGCGTCAATCGGCTGTTCAGCCTCAGCGATAACCCCTTCATGTTCCACGAGATCCCGTTCCTGCCGGTGAAGGCGGCGGCGAAGAACAAGGGGCTGCGCTTTACCGTTGACGCGGCGGACGTACCGGCGATGAACGTCTGGCTGATGCCCGGCGACACTGTCGGGTCTGGCGATTATCAGACCTTTATGGCGCAGCTCTGCGCCACGCAGATCCGCGACTGGCTGAGCGCCGGTCAGCGGGGGCGCGCGCTGCTGTGGCGCGGGGAAACCTCGCGCCCGGTACAGGCTTCGGATATTACCGTGCTGGTGCGCAACCGGCTGGAGGCGGCGCAGGTGCGTGAAGCGCTGCAGACGCTGGGTATTCCCTCGGTGTACCTCTCCAACCGCGACAGCGTTTTTGAGACGCTGGAGGCCCAGGAGCTGCTCTGGCTATTGCAGGCGGTGCTGGCCCCGGAGCGGGAAAATACCCTGCGCAGCGCGCTGGCGACGTCGATGTTTGGCCTGACCGCGCTGGATATTGAAAACCTGAACCAGGATGAGCAGGCGTGGGACGCGCTGGTGGAAGAGTTCAGCGAATACCGCCAGATTTGGCGGCAGCGCGGAGTGATGCCGATGCTGCGGGCGTTGATGACAGCCCGACATATCGCCGAGAATCTGCTGGCGACACGCGGCGGCGAGCGGCGCTTAACCGACATTCTGCACATCAGCGAACTGCTGCAGGAGGCGGCCAGCCAGCTGGAAAGCGAGCATGCCCTTGTGCGCTGGCTGGCGCAGCATATCGCCGAGCCGGACAGCAACGCCGCCAGCCAGCAGATGCGTCTCGAAAGCGATAAGCACCTGGTGCAAATTGTCACTATTCACAAGTCAAAAGGGCTGGAATACCCCTTGGTCTGGCTGCCGTTTATCGCCCGGTTTCGTAAACAGGACCAGGCGTTTTACCACGATCGCGAGACGTTCGCGGCGGTGCTGGATTTGGGCCAGGATGAGGCCAGCCTCGAGCTGGCGGAGGCGGAACGACTGGCGGAAGATCTGCGCCTGCTGTACGTGGCCCTGACCCGCGCGGTCTGGCACTGCAGCCTCGGCGTGGCGCCGCTCAGCAGCCGGAAATCCGGCAACAGCGATTTCCACCTCAGCGCGCTGGGGCGGCTGCTGCAGGCGGGCGAAGCCATGGACGCCGCCGGGCTGGCCGCGCGGCTGGCAGACTTCTGTCATGGCGATATTGCATTACAGAGACCGGGCGAACTGGATCTCACCCCGTGGCAGGCTCCCGCGGCGACCATCCCGCGATTGTCGGCGCGCGAGCTGCAGCGCCGCATCGCCGACGACTGGCGGGTGACCAGTTACTCCGGACTGCAGCAGCATGGTTTCAGCGGCGGGCAGGATTTGCTGCCGCGTCTGGATGTTGATGCCGCCGGCGTCGGCGAAGTCGTGGAAGAGCCGCAGCTGACTCCGCACCAGTTCCCGCGCGGCGCCGCGCCGGGGACCTTCCTGCACAGCCTGTTTGAGGAGCTGGACTTCACCCAGCCGGTGCCGGAAGGGTGGATGGCGGAGAAGCTGCAGCTGAGCGGGTTTGACGCGCAGTGGGCGCCGGTGCTGACCGACTGGCTGGGCGGCGTGCTGAAGACCCGCCTGCCGGGGCCGGATATCGCGCTCAATCAGCTTGCGGCGCGGGATAAACAGGTGGAGATGGCATTTTACCTGCCCATCGCCCAGCTGCTGACGGCGGAGCGCCTTGACGCGCTTATCCGCCAGTACGATCCCCTCTCTGCCGACACGCCGCCGCTGGATTTCCGCCAGGTGCGTGGCATGCTGAAGGGCTTTATCGATCTGGTCTTCCGCCACGAAGGCCGTTATTACCTGCTGGATTACAAATCCAACTGGCTGGGGGAAGATCGCGAGGCCTACACCCGGCCGGCGATGGAGCAGGCGATGCGTGCCCACCGCTACGATCTACAGTATCAGCTGTATAGCCTGGCGCTGCACCGCTATCTGCGCCACCGGCTGGCCGATTATGACTATGACCGCCACTTCGGCGGCGTGATTTATCTTTTCCTGCGCGGCATGGACGGGCAGGAGGGGGGGCAGGGGATCTTCACCACCCGGCCGGTGCGACCGCTGATTGACGGTCTGGATCAGCTTTTTGCCGGAGAAACTCAGGAGGAGGCCTCATGACTTTCGAACAACTACTACTGGCGGCGGTGGAGCAGCGTCTGCTGCGGCCGCTGGACGTCCAGTTTGCCCTGATGGTGGCGCAAAACGACCCGCCGGCGGTCAAGCTGGCGGCGGCCTTGCTGAGCCGGGATGCCGGCGAGGGGCACGTCTGTCTGCCGCTCTCGCGGTTGAGCGGCGACGAGGCGCTGAGCGGTAAAGCCGGGGAGATCCGCGATCGGCTGCTGGCCGAAGCCGGCGCGCCGGAGGACTGGCCCGCACTGCTGCTCGCTTCGTCGGCGGTGAGCTGCGGCGATGCTCCGGCGCCGATGATTTTGTGCGGCGACCGGCTCTATCTCAACCGGATGTGGCGCAACGAGCTGACCGTCGCCCGCTTCTTCAATGAAGCCAACCGGGTGCTGGAGATGGATGAGGCCCGGCTGGCGTCAACCCTGAATGCCCTGTTCCCTGCCACCGGCGAAACCGACTGGCAAAAAGTGGCCGCGGCGGTGGCGCTGACCCGCCGCATCTCAGTGATCTCCGGCGGTCCCGGGACCGGGAAGACCACCACCGTGGCGAAGCTTCTGGCGGCGCTGATCCAGATCGAAGACAGCCCGCGCTGTCGTATTCGCCTGGCGGCGCCAACCGGGAAAGCGGCGGCGCGTCTGACCGAATCGCTGGGCGCGGCGCTGAGAAAATTGCCGCTGACCGACGCGCAGAAAGCGTTGATTCCCACCGAGGCCAGCACGCTGCATCGTCTGCTGGGCGCCCAGCCAGGCAGCCAGCGGATGCGCTATCACGCCGGCAACCCGCTGCATCTGGACGTGCTGGTGGTGGATGAAGCCTCGATGATCGACCTGCCGATGATGTCGCGGCTTATCGACGCGCTGCCGGCCCACGGGCGGGTGATTTTCCTCGGCGATCGCGACCAGCTGGCCTCCGTAGAAGCGGGGGCGGTGCTGGGGGATATCTGCGCCTGGGCGAGTTCGGGCTATACCGCCGCGCGGGCGCAGGAGCTGACCCGGCTGACCGGTTCGCCGGTGCCGGCGGGCGAGGGGGCTATCGCGGGCGCGCTGAGAGACAGTTTGTGCCTGCTGCAAAAGAGCTATCGCTTCGGTAGTCACTCCGGCATCGGGAGCCTGGCGCGGGCGGTGAACGCTGGCGCGCGCGCGGAGGTGAAGGCCACGCTGCGCCAGCCGTTTGACGATATCGCGCTTCATCCCCTCAGCACGACCGAAGAGTACGAAGCCATGCTCGGCGCGGCTCAGCAGGGCTATGAGCGCTACCTGCAGCTGCGCCGCGAGCGGGCCGAACCGCAGGCCATGCTGGCCGCTTTCAGCGAATTCCAGCTGCTGTGCGCGCTGCGCGAGGGGCCGTACGGCGTGAGCGGCGTCAATGAGCGGCTGGAGCAGCGGCTCAACCGACAGCGGGCGATCGCCCTGCCGCGCCACTCTCGCTGGTATGATGGCCGACCGATCATGATATCGCGCAACGACAGCGCGCTGGGGCTGTTTAACGGCGATATCGGCATCGCCCTGGAGCGCAACGGCGAGCTGCGGGTGTGGTTCCTGATGCCCGACGGCGCCATCAAGTCGGTGCAGCCGAGCCGTCTGCCGGAGCATGATACCGCCTGGGCGATGACCGTGCATAAATCGCAGGGCTCGGAGTTCGAACACGCGGCGCTGATCCTGCCGGCGCGCAGCGTCCCGCTGGTGACCCGCGAACTGGTCTACACGGCGATCACCCGCGCGAAACGGCGGTTGTCGCTCTATGCCGACGAGCAGGTGCTCTCCCAGGCCATTGTGACGCGCACCGAACGGCGCAGCGGCCTGGCGGAGATTTTCGCCGGGCGCGAAGCCCCCTGAGACGCCGGGTCCGGGCGATGGAAAATGCTGCAGCCGTTGCCCGGGCTGGCGGAAAAATCAGTAACTGAAGAACAGAGGGATAAGCCAGAGCGCCGAGATCGAGTTCATGGCGAAAAAGCGGACTGCTGCGCCGCCGGCCAGCGGTGGGGTGGAACAGCGGGCACAAAAAATCACCAGCGAGGAGATGAGAAGATTCATGCCGGACGTCAGGGCCAGCAGAAATAATATCGCGATGGCGGCGCCGAGCGCGGCATAGCCATGCTGATGATGGCGCTGGTTATCCCAGAGGAGCAGTATCATCAGCAACCACGGATAGAGGGCGACCGCGGTGGTAATGAGATTAATATGTCTGACCAGCCAGTTCGGTTTGGGTTCCATTCTTTAAGCGATCCTTACAGGGCGGGTGGCGGCCGCGGCGCCAGTCGACGTCCTGTCGACAGCCAATAGCATATCGGTGAGCCAGCGAGAAAGAAATGGCCTGCGCGGAAACCAGGAATTTCGCCCGCGTGCGTACGCCAGGCTGGCGGGAAGAGGGGCGGGAGACCGGCCGGGGATAAAGCGATAAGCGTCGCGCTATCCCGGGCCGTTAGATAGAGAGGAGAAGGGCTTAAGCGAGGTCGGCCATCAGCACCTTCGACCGGCGCTGATAGTTATACATCTGCTTTTTACTCTCCGGCAGCAGGTCGATATCCACCGGCGTGAAGCCGCGCTCCTGGAACCAGTGGATGCTGCGGGTGGTTAACACGAACAGCTTGCTCAGTCCCATCTGCCTGGCCTGAGCGGCAATACGCTCCAGCAGCACCTCTCCCCGCGACGAGCTCCGGTAATCCGGATGCACCGCCACGCAGGCCATTTCGCCGATCTTCTCTTCCGGGAAAGGATAGAGGGCGGCGCAGGCGATGGTGGTGTTATCGCGCTGAATAATGGTGAATTTGTCGATCTCCATCTCCAGCTGTTCGCGGGAACGGCGTACCAGAATGCCCTGCTGCTCGAGCGGGCTTATCAGCTCAAGAATACCGCCGATATCATTGATGGTCGCCCGACGGATCTGCTCCGCGCTCTCCATGACGATCTGGGTGCCGATGCCGTCGCGTGAAAACAGCTCCTGCAGCAGCGCGCCATTTTCCTGATAGCTGATCAGGTGGCAGCGCCGTACGCCGCTGCGGCAGGCCTTCACCGCCCCGCGCAGGAAGCGCACGGTGCCGGAGTTATAGTCTTCGTCTGCTTCCAGCTCTTCGACGCGGGCTTGCGCCTCATTAGGGAACAGTTCGGAGACAATTTCCCCGGCCTGGTTGTAAACCCCTTGCGACGAACAGAAGCCGATCATTTTCTCCGCCTTCAGCTTGATGGCCAGCTGGGTAGCGATCTCTTCCGAAGTCAGGTTAAAGCTCTCGCCGGTGACCGACACCGCGACCGGCCCCATCAGGACAATGGCGCCGCTGTCGAGCTGACGATGAATCGCCTCTTCGTCAATGCGGCGAATGCGTCCGCTGTGGCAATAATCGACGCCGTCATCGACGCCCAGCGGCTGGGCAATGATAAAGTTGCCGCTGACAACGTTGATATGGGCCCCCTGCAGCGGGGTGTTGTTGAGGCTCATCGACAGACGGGCGGTGATCTCCAGCTGCAGCATCCCCGCCGCCTGCTTAACCAGCTCCAGCGTTTTGGCGTCAGTCACTCGCGTCTGCTTGTGATAGACCGGCTCGTGATGGTGCTCGGCGAGGTTAGCGTCAATCTGCGGGCGGGCGCCATAGACCACCACCAGGCGAATGCCCAGGCTATGCAATAATCCTATGTCATTGACAATATTTGAGAAATTTTCATGCTCAATGGCTTCGCCGCCCAGCATGATGACAAACGTTTTTCCCCGATGGGCATTAATATAGGGAACAGAATGGCGGAATCCTTCTACCAGTTCAGTGCGACGTTCCTTCACCATGACAAACCCTCAATGCATGATTATTCGTAATTATTGTATTTTTATTCTGTTTTGCCGTTAAACGCAAGCCCCAATTTGAGGCTAAGCCGCGAAAAACATGTGACCCGGCGCAGGGTGTCAATGAATGTTTACCCTTTTATAGATGACAGGTTATATGCCTTTCGTTAAAGTTTCTGGTCAATCTGTTTGTTTTGGGTATAAATGTGTTTTTATTGCTTGGGAGTGGCATGTCGGGAAACAACTCTGGATTAAGCCGTCGCCGTTTATTGCAGGGGGCGGGCGCCATGTGGTTAATGAGCGTGAGCCCTGTCGGGCTGGCCGCCGCCGCGCGGGTGGTCGCTGTTCGCGTCTGGCCAGCATCGACCTACACCCGCGTCACGGTGGAATCGAATCATGTGCTGAAATACCGGCAGTTTGCCCTCAGTAATCCGGAACGGGTAGTGGTCGATCTGGAGGGGGTTAACCTGAACTCGGTACTGAAGGGCATGGGGGGGCAGATCCGCGCTGACGATCCCTTTATTAAGTCCGCCCGGGTGGGCCAGTTTGATCCGCAAACCGTGCGCATGGTCTTCGAACTCAAGCAGAACGTTAAGCCGCAGCTGTTTGCCCTCGCGCCGGTGGCCGGCTTTAAAGAGCGTCTGGTGATGGATCTCTACCCCGCCAACGCTACCGATGTTCAGGATCCGCTGCTGGCGCTGCTCGAGGATTACAACAAAGGCGATCTGGAGCGGCAGGTGCCGCCGGCGCAAAGCGGGCCGCAGCCGGGCAAAGCCGGGCGCGACCGGCCGATTGTCATCATGCTCGATCCCGGGCACGGCGGCGAAGACTCCGGCGCCGTGGGGAAGTATCGCACCCGCGAGAAAGATGTGGTGCTACAGATCGCCCGTCGCCTGCGGGCGCTGATCGACAAAGAAGGCAATATGAAGGCCTATATGACCCGCAACGAAGACGTGTTTATCCCGTTGAAAGTGCGTGTCGCCAAGGCGCAGAAGCAGCGCGCCGACCTGTTCGTGTCGATTCACGCCGACGCCTTTACCAGCCGCCAGCCCAGCGGCTCTTCGGTGTTTGCCCTCTCCACCAAGGGGGCCACCAGTACCGCGGCAAAATATCTCGCCCAGACGCAGAACGCCTCGGATCTGATCGGTGGGGTCAGCAAGAGCGGCGACCGCTATGTCGACCACACCATGTTCGATATGGTGCAGTCCCTCACCATCGCCGACAGCCTCAAATTCGGAAAGGCGGTGCTGGAGAAAATGGGCAATATCAATAATTTGCACAAGAATCGGGTAGAGCAGGCGGGCTTTGCGGTACTGAAGGCGCCTGATATCCCCTCCATTCTGGTGGAGACGGCGTTTATCAGTAACGTGGAAGAAGAGCGGAAACTGAAAACGGCCAAATTCCAGCAGGAGGTGGCCGAGTCGATCCTCGCCGGGATTAAAGCCTACTTCGCCGACGGCGCGACGCTGGCCCGCCGCGGATAACCACACAGGAAAGGGACATGGCCTTACTGAAAAGCGCCCATGGCGGCAATATCCGCGAGGCCGCCGCCCTGCTGGGCATAGCCCCCGGCGAGCTGCTGGATTTTAGCGCCAACATCAATCCGCTGGGGATGCCTGCCTCGCTCAGGCAGGCGATCGTTGACAACCCAGGCTGCGCCGAACGCTACCCTGACGTCGAGTATCAACAGCTGCATCAGGCGCTGGCTGCCCACCATCAGCTGCCGGCGGCGCATATCCTCGCCGGCAACGGCGAAACTGAATCGATCTTCACCCTCGTCCACGGCCTTAAGCCGCGGCGGGCGATGATCGTCATTCCCGGTTTCGCGGAGTACCGGCGGGCGCTGCAGACGGTGGACTGCGAGGTGGTGGAGTATGCCCTGCGGGAGCGCGATGGCTGGCAGCTGACCGACGCGATCCTCGATGCCCTGACTCCGGCGCTGGACTGCCTGTTTCTCTGCACCCCGAACAACCCCACCGGCCTGCTGCCGGAGCGGGGCCTGCTGGAAGCCATTGCGCAGCGCTGCCGGGCGCTGAACATCAGCCTGATCCTCGATGAGGCCTTCCTCGACTTTATCCCCGACCAGCCGGGGTTTATTCCTCTGCTGGCGCAGCATCCGCACGTCTGGGTTTTGCGATCGCTGACCAAATTTTATGCCATTCCGGGGCTGCGTCTCGGCTACCTGCTGAACGCTGATGCCCAGGCGGTGGCCCGACTGCGCGCGCGACAAATGCCGTGGTCCATCAACGCCTATGCCGCCCTGGCCGGGGAAATTATTCTCCAGGATCGGGCGTATCAGCGGGCCACCTGGCAGTGGCTGCAGGAGGAGGGAGCGCGTTTCTATGCGCAGCTGCAGGAGATGGCCGGGCTGACCGTGTGGCCCGGGCGTGCTAACTACCTGTTCTTGCGCTGCGACAGAGCCGATTTTGACCTGCAATATGCCCTGCTGCGCCAGCATGTGCTGATCCGCAGCTGCGCCAACTACCCGGGGCTGGATAGCCGCTATTTCCGGGTGGCGATCCGCAGCGCCGAGGAAAACGACCAGCTGCTGGCGGCGTTGCGCCGGGTGCTGGCCTGAGGCCTACTGCAGGATGACGCCCCCGGGCACCATCGCCAACAGATGCTGCTGCGGCCAGTGGGCGGCGATGTCGCTCTCTGCCAGCCGCCATTGCAGAAATTCGACGTCATGCCGACGGCGGTCCAGCAGCAGGCCGACGACGCTGCCGCTGTGCGCCACGTTGAGACCATAGAGCCCTGCGCTTTCCACCAGGTCCAGCAGCGCGTCAAACCCCGGCTTAGGCAACAGCTGCTGGCTGGCAATGGCGCTGATGGTTGCTGCTTCGCCCAGCAGCTGCGGGTTGCCGCAGTGGCAGGCCTGTTGAACTTTCTCCCACGCCAGCTGCAGCCGGGAGGCGTTTGCCAACAGGCCCGGCTCGCGCGGCAGCTGGTGATAGTCGGTGGTGCGCAGCGTCAGCGGGCTCTCCAGCACTAACAGGTCGAGCGCCGGCGGAGGGGGACAGGCGATTTGCGTGGCGGCGGTATTATGGTCGAACAGCGTCAGCTGGCGAAACAGGGTGCTGTCGGTAGGCTCCAGCGCGACGCACAGGCGCGCCAGCGTCGGCTCATCCAGTAGATGGCCCAGATGATTGGCGGTGGCGACGGCGGTGGCAGCGATATCGGCGGTGCTGCTGGCCATCCCTTTGGCCACCGGGATCGTTGAGTGCAGGGTGATGCGGATCTGCTGGCTCAGCGCTGGGGGGTAGCCCCAGTGGGCCAGCAGCTGGTCGACCATCGCCCGCGACAGCGGCCGCTCGTCTTTTCGCGGTACCCCGGTCTCGACCTCGACGGTGCTGTACCAGTCCACCGGACAGGAGACCAGCTTTTCGCTGCCGAGGATCCAGCCCTGGATAAGTTCTCCGCACGAGGCGGGACATTGTGCAACAGCCACGTTTTCACCTTTCCGCTTACCTTCGCCAGGGCGCATAGTGGCATGGCGACCCGCCGGTTACCATGATTCTCCGCAAGAGGAGGCGCGTCGTTTATGCCGACACCGCCAGCTCGCGCGCCTGCGGCAATGCAAGACGCATGACGTCGCGGGCAATCATTAGCTCTTCATTGGTGTTGATCACCGCCACTTTGACCAGCGCATTATCCGCCTGAATAAAGGTCGCGCTCCGCTGGTTTTTCTCGTCGTCCAGCGCGAGGCCGAGAAAATGCAAATTGCGGCAGATCGTCGCCCGCGCCCGGGCGGAATTCTCGCCTATGCCGCCGGTAAAGATCAGCGCGTCCAGACCTCCCATCTGCATGATATAGCTGCCGATAGTCGCGCGAATGCGTTCGGCAAACAGCGACAGCGCCAGAGCCGCTTGTTCGTTGCCGGCGTCAGCTGCCTGTTCGACGTCGCGATAATCAGATGACACACCGGAGACGCCCAGCAGCCCGGATTCATTATTCAGCAGCTGGCTGAGCTGCTGGGCGGATTTCCCTTCTTTCTCCACCAGCCAGGGAAGTATCGACGGGTCGATATCGCCGCTGCGGGTGCCCATCATCACCCCGGACTGGGGAGTAAAGCCCATTGAGGTATTCACCGACTGCCCGCCTTTGATGGCGCAGACGCTACAGCCATTGCCCAGATGGCAGCTTACTACCCGCAGGGCGCTCAGCGGTACGCCCAGCTTTTCCGCCAGCGCGCTGCTGACATAGTGATGGCTGGTACCGTGAAAACCGTAGCGGCGAATGCCCAGCTCGGCGTAATAGCGCCAGGGGAGGGGATAGAGCCAGGCCTCCGGCGCCAGGGTCTGGTGAAAGGCGGTATCAAAAACCGCCACCGCCGGTACCGCGGGTAACAGCTGGCGAAAGAGACGTATGCCCAGCGCATTGACCGGGTTATGCAACGGCGCCAGCTCCGCCAGGCGCTCGATCTCCCGCAGGGTATCGTCGCAGACCAGCGCGGCGTCTTTGAAGCGTTCGCCGCCGTGGGCGACGCGGTGGCCAACGCCGTCGATCTCCTGCAGGCTGCTCAGGATCCCGCGGCCGGTCAGCGCCTCCAGCAGCAGGGTCACTGCCTCATGGTGATCGGCGATGGGCAGCGTCTCCTGCCATTTCTGTGCCGACGTTTTCAGCGTGAAGCGGGCCTCGGGCAGGCCGATACGTTCGATCAACCCCTGACAGAGCAACGCCCCCTGCGGCATGTTAAGCAGCTGAAACTTCAGGGAGGAGCTGCCGGCGTTAATCGCCATGATTTTATAGGTCATTGATATTCCTCTGCATTCAGGCAGGCGAACAGGTCATCAAGCCCGTCGCCGGTTAACGCGCTGGTGATAAAGATATGTCCGGCGCCCGCCGTCTCGAGCCATGTCCGGACCTGTTGCAGACGGGGCGGGGCGGCCAAATCGGCTTTAGTGATCACCCCGATGACCGGGCGGTTCATCGGGGCGGTAAACCCCGGAGAAAAAGGTGACCAGGGCGCATCGGCATTTAGTACCAGCGCGATGACATCGGCCTCGCAGGCGCTGGTGAGCAGTGCACTGTACAGGCAGCGGTTTTCCAGATATTCCCCGGGGGTATCGATGGCGGCCGGCGTCCAGACGATGGCCTGGGTTTTCTGATAGCGCAGGGTTTCGCCACGCAATACCTGGGTCAGCGAGGTTTTGCCGCACTGGCTGGGTCCGATTAGCATCAGGCGTTTCATGGGCTTAGGTCCGGGTAATTGGGCAAGCGGTGAAGCGCATCAGCTCACCGAGGGTGCGGGTGACCTGCCTGAGCGCGTACTCCACGGCGGAGACATCGCCGGTCAACACCACCGCGCCGGTGAAGCGATCGAGAAAACCGATCTCCACCGCGCCGGACTTGGTAGCGATGTCGCAGGCGATAATCGATGCTTCACTGGGGGTAATGGTAAGAATGCCGATGGCGGAGACCGCGTCCGGCAGACCCAGCTTTTTGAACAGATCTTTGCCAGGATTGGCAATGAGATGCGCCAGAGTGACCTGTTTGCCCGGGACATACTCCTGGATCATGCGTTCGGTAGGGGTTTGCGGTTCCATTATCCCTCCATCAGCTGTTGCCACAGCGCATCGTGCGGTCGCGGGATCACTGCCCGGTGAACCAGTAATCCTTTCTCGCCTGCGCTGTCGCTGGCCACCGTGACGGCGTTGTCGACATCGGCGATATCACCCGCCACCACCATGTAGCATTTGCCGCCGATACCAAACGCCATATGGACCCGCACCAGGGTGACGTTGGCCGCTTTCACCGCGTGGTCGGCGGCGCTGATGCACGCCGCCACGCTCCAGGTTTCGACGATCCCCGCCGCCTGCCGCTGCCCGACCACGTTGAGACCGCTGATCGCCGGTAGTACGCTGGGGTGAATGTTGGCCAGCACCAGGCTGTCCACCAGCATCTCCCCAGCGCGCGCGGTGCCGGCGGCGATTGCCTGCTGCACGGCGCCGACGTCGCCGCCGAGCATCAGCAGGAATTTCCCGGGGCAAAGGGTTCTGCAGAGCAGGAGCTGTACGTTCGCGCTTTTCAGCATGACGTCGCCCAGCTCCATCCCCCTGGCGATGCTGGTCAGTTCTAAAATTCCGATAGCCTGGGTCATGATTAACCTCTTACAAGCGTAATGGCCTGCTCCGTGATGGCGGAGACCAGGCCGTCAATACTGGCGTGCACCGGCGCGCCGAGGGCGTCGGCGGGGATATCCGCCAGCACCTGGCCGCGCGTTACCCGCTCTCCCGGCGCGACGCAGGGCACGGCGCTGATGCCGATATGCTGGCGCAGGGGCAGGGTGACGCAGGCCACCTCCGGCTCCACCGCCGTCAGCGGCGCTTCCTGATACCAGGGATCAAGTCCCAGTTTGCTGATGAGCCGCTTGACCGGCACCAGGCGGTGCTTCGCCATCTCGTCCGCCGGACGCAGCGGTCCGTCGTAGCGCAGGTTTTTCGCCCTCAGCTCACGTTTCAGCAGACGGTTGATGCGCATGGGGGAAATACCCACCGGGCAGGCGACGCTCTCGCAAACGTTGCACTCCGAACAGGTCAGGGCGCTGAGCAGCAGCGACGGGGTGGCCGCCTGGCGATAGTTCACCGCCCGCACCAGCAGATGAGGGGAAAGCTCATGGCCGATCAGGTGCCGGGGGCATAAATCTGTGCATAAACGGCACTGTTCACAGACGGTGCGGGCGATGGCGAGCAGCGTTCGTTCATCCTGCCGCCGTCGCTGGATCAATGGATGGTTGCCCGGGAGCACCAGCAGGCCGCCGGTGGTTTTGGTGACCGGTGTCTCGAGGGAGGTAATAAGCGAGCCCATCATCGGACCGCCGTTGATAAACCCCGGATCGTCAACCGTCGCGCCGCCGGCCAGATCCAGCACCTCGCGCAGCGATATACCCAGTGGTACGGCCAGCGTCAGCGGACGGGCGACGGCGCCATTGACGGTCAACGTCCGGCGAGTTACCGGATAGCCCTGTTCCACGGCTCTGGCGATATTGAGCACCGTCTGCACGTTATTGACCACCACGCCGACGCTGACCGGCAGCGCGGCAGGTGGTACGCGGCGTCCCGTCGCCAGCCAGATAGTGAGCACCTCATCCCCGGCCGGATAGACGTCAGGCAGAATATGCAGCCGGGCCCATTCCGGGAGTCGTGGGGTTAATGCCGCAATCGCCGGAGCATATTTCGCCTTCAGGGCAATGATCCCTTCCCGGGCGCCAGTGGCGGTCATCGCGTAACCCAGGCCGCGAATCAGTCGGTCAGCCTGCTGAGCCATCAGCTGTTGGTCAACCTTCAGCATCGGTTCGCATTCGGCGGCGTTCACCAGCACGGTGTCCACCCGGGCCTGCAGTTTGATGTGGGTCGGAAAGCCTGCGCCACCGGCTCCTACGACGCCAGCGGCCCGAACGCGTTCGCGGATCTCCGCTGCATCAATGCTTGATAGTGGCACTATCGCTTCACTCATTGCAGGTTCTCCAGCAGTTGCGCGATGGCCGCGCCATCGACCGGACGCGGGTTGGTGCGCAGGGTGGCGTCGGCCAGCGCGGCCGGCACCATGGCGGGAATTCGCGATAAGAAAAGGGGATACTTTTCCTGCAGCGCGCCCTTGAGGGTGGGAATGGCGCACTGCTGTTTCAGCGTTTCCACCGCGGTAAGCAGCGCCTGGAAAGCCTCCTGTTCGCCAGCTGCGGGCGGGCAGAAGCGGCAGGCCCTGGCCAGGCGTGCATAGCGCTTAGCCGCTCGCGGCTCGCCGGCATTGAAGCGGATCACCGCGGTCAGCAGCAGCGCATTGGCCAGGCCATGGGGGAGGTGAAACTGGCCGCCAAGCTGATGGGCGATCGCATGATTGAGCCCAAGGCCAGCCTGGCTAAAGGCCATACCGGCGAGGGTTGATGCATTGTGCATTTTGCTGCGGGTCGCAATGCAGTCGCCCTGACGAATCGCAACGGGCAGGGCGCGAAACACCAGCCTGGCGGCCTTTTCCGCCAGCGCATCGGTAAAATCGGTGGCCTGCGGCGAGACCCATGCCTCCAGGGCGTGGGTCAGCGCGTCCAGCCCGGTATGGGCTGTGATGGTGGGCGGTACGCTAACCACCAGCGTCGGGTCGATGATCGCCATGTCGGGACAGAGCGCCTCATGGAACAGCGGGTACTTGATCCCTTTTTCCGGGTCGCTGATGACGCAGGCGCTGGTCACTTCCGAACCGGTACCGCTGGTGGTGGGGATCGCCACGCAGGTGTCAACAGGCAGACCGCCCTGCTGGCTGAACCAGACGATAGCCTTGGCGGCATCCATCGCCGAGCCGCCGCCGAAGCCGATCACCACCTGCGGACGCAGGGCCTGCATCTGCGCTATCCCTTTCGCCACGGTGTGAATGGTCGGATCCGGTGTAATATCGCTGAACACGCTGACGCGGTTGCTGGCGGGCAGCGCGGCGCGCAGTCGGTCAAGCAGCGGCGAGCGCGCCAGGAAGCCGTCGCAGACGATCCAGATGTGCTGATGGCTAAAGCGCTGCAGCGCGGCCAGGCTGCCCGGGCCGCTGTAGAGGCGCGTTTGCAGAGAAAAGGTATGCATGGCGCCCCCGGTTAGCGAATGGAAAAACCGTTGGTCAACACGCAGCGCCGCAGGCGGGCGAACGTCCGCGCGGAGGTGGTGCCTTCTCCGGTTGGCGTGGCGATGGTGAAGGTGGTAAACCCTTCGCCGCCGACGCCGATTCCCGCGTAAGACGGGCCATTTTTGACAAAAATGGAGGTCTGCAGCGTGCGTGCCGCCAGATTGAGCCGCGAGACATTCTGCGAGTGCATAATGGCGGTGTGGTGCAGACCCTCCTCAACGCGCAGGGCCAGCGCCAGGGCGCTGTCAAAGTCGGCGACCCTGACGATCGGCAGCACCGGCATCAGCTGCTCGCAGGTCACCCAGGGGTCGTTCGCCTCCACCTCGGCTATCAGCAGGCGAGGGGGGCGAGGCGGAACGGCGAGACCCGCCGCCGCCAGCAGCGCAGCCGGGCTTTTACCGACCAGTTTTTTATTCGCCGCGCCGTCGGGCAGGCAGACGGCACGCAGGGTATCGGCCTCCTGTCGGCTCAACAGCAGCGCGTCAAAATCCTGCATCTGCTGGATCAGGCGGTCAGCGACGGAGGCGACGACGATCAGGCTTTTTTCGGCGATACAGGGCAGGTTGTAATCGAAGGCGGCGCCGCTGATAATATCTTCGGCGGCTTTGACGAGATCGGCGGTTTCATCAACGATGCACGGCGGATTGCCGGCGCCAGCGCCGATCACTTTTTTACCGCTTTTCATGCCCATCGCCACAATGCCAGGGCCGCCGGTGATAGCCAGAACGGCAATCAGCGGGTGGGACATCATTTGCTGGGTGGCTTCAAAGGTCGGCTCGGCAACGGTCACCACCAGGTTACGGATCCCGCTGCAGCGGTAGGCGATCTCTTCGATCCTGGCGATAAGCTTCAACGAGACCTTTTTCGCGCCGGGATGGGGGCTGAAATAGACGCTGTTACCCGCCGCCAGCATGCTGATACTGTTGTTGATAATGGTTTCCGTTGGGTTGGTGCTGGGCGCCACGGCGCCAATAACCCCGAACGGCGAGTACTCAAACAGCACCATCCCGCCATCGCCGGTGAGGGCGCTGGTAGTGAGATCCTCTATGCCCGGCGTGTTTTCAAGAGCGGCTTTATTTTTCAGATATTTATCTTCTTTGTTGCCCATGCCGGTTTCCGTGGCGCTCTCTTCCGCCAGCGTCGCCAGCTCGGGGGCCAGCGTCTCCCGCAGGGCGCTGATAATGGCGCTGCGGGTTTTTAGCGGACACTGCTGATAGCGGAGAAAAGCCTGATGAGCGGCGTCGATGGCGCTGCCGACATCGCAGAAAATGCCCTGCTCTTGCTGAGGGGCAGGGGGCGTCGGCGCGAGCTTTTCACTGAGGATGGTGCGGATAAGGGTTTCCAGTTCTGCTGTATTCATTGATGAGTTCTCACGTTAATGGCCGCCATGGCAGCCTGTGCAATAGCCATATCCTGCTCGACGCTGCCGCCGCTAATGCCGAGGCCGGCTATTAGCTGGCCATCGCGCCACAGCGGATATCCGCCGCCAAAGGTGACAACTTTGCCCTGCAGATGGCTCTCCAGACCGTACAGCGCAGCGCCTGGCTGTACGGTCGTCGCGAGCTCGTGGGTGGCGGTTTTCATGGCGACGGCGGTCCAGGCTTTTTTCGGCGCCAGCTCGCTGCTGACCAGCAGCGCATCGGGCATTCGCCAGGTCACGGTTTCGGTGCCGTGTGCGTCAACGATGCTGATCACCACCGGCACCTGCAGCTGGCGGGCGTGTTCAATGGCCTGACGGATGAGCTGATGCAGCTCGTGAAAGGAGAGCGACCCGGCCTGGGCTTTGGGCGCGTCGGGCGCAGGCGACCTGCTGGCGGCCAGATAGCGGGCCGCGATCTCCGTCACAAGGCGGCGCTGGTGAGCGGCATGATCCTCGCTGCGCGCCAGGGCATACAGGCAGTCAGATAAGCGGTTCAGATAACGCAGCAGTATCTGACGGATAGTAACCTCTGCCCCCAGCTCGACCAGCCGGCGCTCCGCCCGTCTGGCAACGGTGCGGGCCAGGTGCAGACGGCTGGCGGCTTCACAGCGTCCGGGCAATACAAACTGGTGCAGCGCCGGCACGCGGGCCATCTCGCGATCGATGGTCTGCTCCAGCAGGGCAATCTCTTCGCTGCTGATATAGCGCTTACCCGGTGATGGCTGTTCGCTGTCGCTGGCGAGCTCCGCGCTGAACCAAAAAATGTGCTGCTGCAGGGCTTCGAGCAGGGTGCGCTGTTCCTCTTCAGCGACGGCGCAGACGCACAGGCTCAGCATGGCGTTCAGTTCATCCAGGGTGCCGTAGGCTTCGACGCGCGGATGCGTCTTGCTGACCCGCTGGCCGGTAAAGAGTGATGTACTGCCGGCATCGCCGGTTCGGGTATAGATAGCCACAGGCGCCCCCTTAGCGTGAAAGTGAGTCAATAATGCCCACGACGGCAAGATCGATGGCCTCATTCGGGCCGCTGAAAACGTGGCGTGCGCTCGAGCCGCTGCAGAGCAGCACCAGCTCGCCGACGCCAGCGCCAACCGAATCTACCGCCACTTCATCGCCGCTCGTGGGGAGAATCGGACGATCGTCGTCCGCGCTTACCCGGCGCACCAGCAGCAGTTTTTTGCCGTTCAGAGAGGGCGATTTTTGCGTCGAGACGACGGCGCCGGTCACGCGTGCCAGATGCATAGTTCACTCCTGCTTAATCAATTGAACATGCCGCGCGACGGCCGCTTCGCGGGCGAGGGCGGTGATAATGGGGCGGCGGCGCAGCACCAGATAGCCGCCACTGAAATGGGCTACGTCGGCATAGGTGAGCACCGACTCGGCGTGAAGCCTGACGGGCTGGCCAAGCGGATCGCTGAACGTCAGCGGCAAGCGGGCGAGTTTTTTTACCGCCAGCGCGGGGAGCAGGGCGGGAAGCAGCGTTAGCTGTACCCGAACGCCCCAGGCCATCGCCTCATGCAGTGCGCAACCGGCTGCCGCCAGCGCACGCTGGCCGGCAAGCTGCTCCAGCAGCGGTAAATCCACCTGCACGATGCGCAGCGAAGCGTGCTGGCACAGCAGGCTGCGGATATCCGCTTCGCCGAGCTGGGCCACGCTGAGCGTGGCCGTGCTGAGGGCGCGACGGCGCAGACGGGCGGCGACCTCTTCGACGATACGCTGCAGCATCGCGTGGTTCATGGCTTCGTCACCAGCGTTGCCCAGGCTTGCGCAGCGTCAGCGCCTGCCGCATTAGCCTCGTCAGTATCGATGTGCATCTCAAGACGCATATCCGGGGCAACGCGGACCGCCACGTTGTCGAAGATAAGCCGCCTGTCGCTGCCTTCGATCGCCACCGCGACGCTCTCGCCATGGGAGACGCGCAGGATCAACGCATCAAGTGGCGACATATGAATATGTCGCTGGGCAACAATCGTCCCGCCGCTCAACTCCAGTTCGGCAAAGGGGCTTATCAGGCGGATCCCCGGCGTGCCCTGCAGATTGCCGGACATGCGCAGCGGCGCGGCGATACCGAGGATCCGGGCGTCGGTGCGTGAGATTTCCACCTGGCTGGTCTGGCGCAAAGGGCCGAGCAGGCGCACGTTGTTTAATCGCCCTTTGGGGCCAACCAGGGTCACCGTCTGCTCTGCAGCATATTGTCCCGGCTGCAGCAGCGCTTTTTTCGGCTGGATGGGCTGCGCGGGAAAAAGCCTGGCATAGTCAGCCGCCGCTAAATGGATATGGCGACTGGAGATACCGATTGGAATGGGACGCTGGCGCATCTCATCCAGCACTTTGTTGACTGTCGAAGCCAGCTGTTGTTTATCCATTACGCGTCACCTCGTTTACCGGCGTGCAGGCACTGCGAGCGGGGATCGCCTTTTTGTCGTGGGCAGTGTGGGTCCAGGCACAGGTTGCAGGTCACCCGCTCCGTAGAGTGGGAGGGGGCGTCTGTGAGGGCCGTGTTCTCCTCCGTCACGGCGACGTCAGGCGCTGGTGAAGGCGCCTGGACGCGGGCCGGCAGCAGGCCTTCCCCGGGCCTGGCGATAACCTTCTGCGCTACCAGCCCCTGCTGCCGTTCGGCGAGTTCGGCCCCGGTCATCACCGCCGCCTGGACAGAGGCCACATCACCGGCGATCTTCACCACCATCCAGCCGGAACCGTTGGTCTTTTCCAGGGCGAGCAGCGTGATGGCGGCCGCTTTCGCCATAGCGTCGGCGCAGGTGATGGCCAGGGCCAGACCGCTGACCTCAAGTAATCCCAGTGATTGCTTCACGCGGTGCTCCTTTTTTGAGGGTCAGACAGATTTCGGCAGAATGGCCTCAACATCGCTATGCGGGCGCGGGATCACATGGCTGGACTTGACCTCGCCGACCACGCTGGCCGCCGCGCTGCCGGCGTCAACGGCGGCTTTGACCGCGCCGACGTCTCCGCGGACCATCACGGTAATCAGCCCGGAGCCAATTTTTTCGTAACCAATCAACTGCACGTTGGCGGATTTCACCATTGCATCAGCGGCTTCAATGGCGCCAACCAGGCCTTTCGTTTCAACCAGTCCTAGTGCGTTATTCATACTGCGTTCTCCTGTGGATTAAGCATGGCGATCCCGAAATGGGATCCCTTTGACGAGACGAGCCGCATTGTTGCCAGTGTTTCGCCGGGCCAGCCTGTTCTGGTGATACATCAGCGAAAACAACGGAGTTGATGCGGGTAAATTTTTGTAGTGCACGATGAGCCGTTCCCGGTCGCAGGCGATGCCTACCTGCAGCGGCGAACGCTGCGCCGCCTGCCAGGCGTGATGGATAAGATCGCCGCCGGTCTGCGGCTGCAGAACAAAAGGAATGCCTTCCTCTTCAATGCCCAGCAGGACATCGCGCCACTGTTCGCTGCATTCGTCAGTGACGGCAATGACGATGGCGGGGGCGACTACGCTACTCTCCATGTGTGCCTCCTTTTTGCCAGGAAAGGAGTAATCCGCTGGCGACCGCATTGCGTGGGCCTTCACAGCCGCGGATATTGCCGCGCCCGGCAACCAGCCGGTAGTGCGCCAGCGCGTCGGTGACCAGCTGGGGGATCTCGAAATCGAGGGACGAGCCGCCCACCAGCACCACGAACGGGATGTCGCGAATGTTGCCGGTAGGGCTCACCTGGCGTAACGCTCGCAGGGCGTTGGTGACAAAGACGCGTGATTTGGCGCTACGGCGAATGGCGCGCACTTTCTCCAGCGGCAGATCGCCGGGCAGGGGAACCAGTTCATCCGGTTTCACCACGCAGACGCGGGCAAATACCGTCGGTGGTAAGGCCGACGGAAAAAACTGGACGCTGCCGTCTTCATGACGCAGATGAAACAGGCTTTCGACTTTTGCCAGCGGATATTTTTTGATCTCTTCCGCCAGGTAGCGGTCCTCAAGCCCCAGCTCGCGGGCGATGATCATCGTGACCATATCGCCGGCGCCGGCCAGGTGAGTGGCGCTGATCTCTCCCTGCGCATTGATAATGGAGGCGTCGGTCGACCCGGCGCCCAGATCGAGGATTGCCAGCGGGCGCGTGGTGCCGGGAGTGGTGAGCGCCCCAAGAATGGCCGCCTCCGCTTCGGCGCCGCCCACCTGAACCGCAATCTGCAGTTTGTGCTCAATTTCACGGGCGATGAGGGCCATCTGCAGGCGATCCGACTTGACCATCGAGGCGATACCCACCGCCTGCTCCAGCGAGAACTCCCCCGCAAGACCGCCGGTCACGCTGACTGGCACCGCCGTATCAACGGCCAGCAGATCCTGAATGCGGATCTCCTGAGCTGGCTTATTGGTAAGCTCCGCCATGGTCTGGCGCACGTGCTCTAGCATGCCGCCGATATTGGTGCCCGCTTCTCCCGCGACGTTGTCCAGTTTGCCGCAGCCATCAACCGCTTTCATGATGGCTTCCGCCCCGGCGGCCACATCAACCTGTACGCTGCGCCCCTGAGCGATGAGCAGCAGATTACCTGCCGGAATAGCGCGGGCCTTGACGTCGCCGGAGGGGGTTTTCACCACCACGGCCGAGCGGTTGCCAATCAGCGCCCGCGCCATTGGCACGATATTTTTGGTCTCCTCGGCGTTGAGATCGAAAACGGTCGCAATACCGTAGGGGTTGGAGAGCGTTTCGATGATCTTACCGGGTAAAGCGACCTCGACGGCCGCCAGCATGCCAAGTGGAATCCGGTCGATATGCTGAACTTCGTCGATCACCGGCAGCGGTTGCTGTAGCCGGTTATTGACCAGCACGCCGTCATCCTGCTGCAAAATAATGCCGGTTATCTGATAGCCCGCTGCCGTTGCCGCATTGACCATCGCGGCGACATCGGCAAAGTCAAAGGCCGAGGAGACCACCAGAATATAGGGAGTGCCCGCGGAGCAGGACAGCAGCGCCTCTGGTGTGATGGTGATGCCGACCCCCAGTCCGACGCCGCCGGGTGTCTTCGGGTTATGGCCGATCATGGTGGACTCGGTGATGATGGTTTCCGTGATGGTTTCCATCGCCACATCGCCAATGACCGGCGTGGCTTCGTTAATGCGAATAAGCGAAATATCGCTGAGCTGAATGCCGGCCGCTTTTGCCGCCTGCGTTAGCGCCTCCTGGATACCGAACACATTTCGTAATGTGCCTTTTATACCCGTGGTTTCAGCCAACGCGCTGTGGCGAATGTTCAGCACACCTGCGTCATCGACCGTCGCCAGGGCGACTTCTGTCGAGGAGTTGCCAATATCAATGCCAGCGATATAGCGCATGCTTACCCCCTGTTAATCGTCGCCTTTGAGTTTCTTACGCTCGATGTACAGCCCGGCCGCTTCCCGAACAAAGGCGGCACAGAGTCGTGCCTGGTAGCGATGCTCGAGGTCATCAGCGATCGCCAGTAGCTCCGCCTGGGTGGAACGGTATGGGCGCAGGGCGTTGTAGATCTCAAGGATCCGGTCGTCGGGAACCGCGGTGAGCTCTGCGGCCCGCTCAAAGTTCATCGCCAGCCGATCGCGTCCGGCATCCTGGGCGATCGCCGCCTGCATACGCAGCGTTTCCGGAGTGATGCGCATGTCCTGCGCCGTAACGCGATCGCTTAATACGTTCTCCAGCGTCAGGTCATCGAGCGTTTTATTGGTAGCGGTTTTGACCCACTCCGGATGGCGGGTCGCTAACGGGTAGTCGCTAACTTTTGGCTGGCGAACGGTGTCGTTTGTCGGCGCGGCTGGCGCGGGCGTTATCCCGTCCTGTAGGCTGTTCATCCGGCTCAGCACGTCGCGTACCATGGATTCAATTGCGTCGGTATTCATCGGGATATCCTTTGTTAAAGCGCCACGCGCAGTTCCTGCGGGTTTTTGCCCGTCACCACGTATTTGGTCTCTTTAATGTGCAAAATGGCCGACTTCGCCTGGTATTTGGGACGAGCCATCTGATCGTTAAGCGTCGGCACCGGCTGCGGCGACTCGCGTTTGGCGTAGCGCGCGGCGTTTTTGCCAATCTGACGGTAGGTTTCCAGCGTCAGCAGCGGCGCCTGCGGGAAGAGTTCCAGATTGGAAAGCGGCGGCAGGCCGCGCTGGTGGATGACGGTGGTGCCTTTCGACTGAATACCGATCGAGATGCCGGAGCCGCTCAGGCGGTTGCCTTCCACTGCCACGAAGGCGACGTCAGAAGACTTAAAGCAGCGGATCACCCGGGCTTTGATGCCTTCTTCCTCAATGCCGGCGATCACTTCGCGCAGAATATTTTTATGCGGAATGCCGACGATATTGGCGGTTTGCGCCAGACCAAACGCTGGCCCGACGGCAATAATGACTTCATCCTGCTGCGTGCCGGGTTTGGCTTCGCCGATTTCCGTCAGGAAGCTGTCGCCGGACACAGGCGCAACGGCGACCGGCGCGGCAGAGGCGACAGAAGCCGCAGACGCGCTAAAGGAGACCGGCTTATCTGCGCCTGATTTCATCTCCGACAGCACCTCTTCGATAATCTGGCGCAGCAGCGTTTCGTTAATTTCCATTTTTCACCCCTTAGCCAAGTTCATTGGGATCGAGCGCGCCCGGGATATTTTTAATCTCTTCCCAGCGCTCGCCTTGCAGGCGGTAGCCTGTTGCCGGACCGGCATAATCGTTCACGTCATTCACGGCCGAGAGCACCTGGCCCTCGCCAACAATGATGGCGGAGGTATGCAGGTAGTCGCCGGTGAGCTTGGCTTTCTGAATATTGAGCATGTCCTGGGCGACATCGGGGAAGCCGCCTTTCGCCAGGGCTTTCACCACCTCCAGGCCGTTGCGGTTCTTGTTGATGATCTCCTGAGCAAACTTGATGTCCTCGACGATATTGCGCTCAGGCATATCTTTTGAACCGTGGGCGTAGGTAGCGGCTTCCACCTCTTCATCCGTAATAGGCGGCAAACCCATGCCGGCAAATACCGCCTGCAGCGCGCGGGCGGCTTTGTTGCGAATGGCGATCACGTCCTCTTCACGCACCGGCCGCAGGCCGCCATCGACCTTCAGGTCGCGCTGGATCACGTTGTAGTCATCGAAGTCTTCGGCATCTTCGTTGGAACCGGCGAACATGTTGTCGTAGTTCGGCACCGCCGAGTAACCGGAGGAGATAAAGTCGGTACCTGGCAGGAACTGCATCAGCAGACGCGCGGTACGCCGCATATCCGAGTGGGTAAAGGTTTGATCGTTGCTGGAGGCACACTCCAGATCCAGCGCTGAGCAGATCAGGTTTTCCGCCAGTACGGCGCGGATCCCGGACGGCACGGCGGACGGTACGCCGATACAGCTGACGGAGCCATTCTGCAGGCCTTGCACCCCGGCGGCTTTGGTGATGTAGATGCAGCGCGCTTCGAGATAAAGCATCGATTTGCCTTCGGCATAGCCCATCTGTACTTCAGAACCAGAACCGGAGGTAAAGCGCATTTTCAGGCCGCGCGAGGCGTAGGAGGAGGCGAGGAAGCCTTTCGACCACGGGGTGTCATCGCCATCGGTAAACACCGGTTCCGTACCGTATACCGAAATGGTTTCGGCATAGCAGGTGTGGCCCAGCATGCCCAGTTTCAGCTCGGTGGCTTCTTCCAGCGAACACTGGGTGAGGACGCCGGGACGGCCAACCTGTGAACCCACCAGCAGGGCGATGGCGTTGAACGGCGCGTAGCGCGCCACGGCGACGGTGGTCTCCTGTTCGTCAAAGCCGCGCCATGCGCCTTCAGCGGCGTCGGCGGCAATCTGTACCGGATTGTCTTTGATATTAGTGACATGCGCCTGCTGGGACGGCGTGCGGCGGGCGCGCATTTTTTGCATCGCCATCATCATCTCGACCACGTTCATATGCGACACCACTTCCACGATTTTCGCCGGGGTCATCGCGGTAGTGAGCGGCACGATGTCGCTGCGTTTAACGTTCGGGTCGCAGAGCATGTTGGCGAGCTTAACCGAATCCATGGCCATCACTTCTTCGGCCCGGGCGAGATTAATGCCGTAGCGCGCGATAAAGTGGTCAATCAGGTCGAACTGCTCAACCGGTTTACCGTCGAGTTCGGTCACCGCGCCGTTGACGATGCGGATAGAAGGTTTGGGATCGTTAGGGCTTTCCATCGCGATAAAGCCCTCTTCAATCCACTCCTTAACGAAACCATCCTGATTCACAGGGCGTTTCGCCAGTGCTTCAAATCTTTTCGATCTCATGAATCAGCCTCGCGGGTATTAAATGTAGGAGGGGCGATCGTTTTTCGGTTCGGCGCCCAGCGTCGCCAGTACGGTTTTGCCGATTTCCCGGGCGGAGATCACCGCCTGGCGCACCGCGCCAGAGTCGCCGGAAATCACCAGAATGGCTTCGTTGCTGAAACTGGTGCCGTGGGCCGGTGAGCTGTAAGCCACCACCTCGACGTTGGCTGATTTCAGCGCGGTATCGGCCATCAGCACGCCAACGGACGCCGGGGCGCCGACGATAATGCCGCAGGCGCGGCCCAGTGGGGCGCCGAACGCTTTTTCCAGGGCATAACTGGCGCGCGCGGTATACTGCAGCTCAATATGACCCGCTTCGTTGCCGTAGACATCGCCGAAGGTACGGTCCAGCTCTTTCAGCGCGACCTCAATCCCGCGTTTGACGTCGGAAACATCATTCCCGCCCAGCACAATCAGCGAGCCATGGCCGGCGCCGCCTTTGGTGTCGCGAGGAAGCTCAATGCTGACCACTTCGGTGTTGGTGGCTTTGACCGCTTCATCGGCGGCCATGATGTGCGGCCCGGCGCCGGTGCGGGCGCCGAGGATGCCGATAGAGCGATAGCGTTTTTCGAGCTTCATCGCCTCCAGCAACGCGGCATCCACGTTGGCGATGACCAGCCCGAGGGTGTCGCCAATGGCGGTCCCGACAAATTCCGTTAAGCTGCAGCTTTTCTCTGCCATAGCCGTCTCTCCTGTGGGATGGGGGGTATCGGGAAGCGCCTGCTGCTCTGGCGTCGCTACACGGGCTATGACTTGCGCCATGATCTGTTCAACCAGCTCATTGCTGCTCATTGGCTATTCCCCTTCGGTAAGATTTTTTCAACATCGGTATGGGGGCGGGGAATGACGTGTATGGCTTTCACTTCGCCCACGTGGCGGGCTGCGGCGGCACCGGCGTCGGTGGCGGCTTTAACTGCCCCCACGTCGCCACGCACGATGACGGTCACCAGGCCTGAACCGATCCTTTCATAGCCAACTAATAAAACGTTGGCCGACTTAACCATTGCGTCAGCGGCCTCTATGGCTGCGGTTAAGCCTTTGGTTTCTACCATTCCTAATGCTTCTTGTTGCATAAAGACCTCGCAGGATATGTGCCAGTGAGGGAACTATATGGCGGAGCGGCGAAAAAGAATGGCTGAGTTGGTGGTGGAGAGCGAAAAAATAGTGGTTTTTATATAATATAAAATGGATTTATTCTGTTTTATATCGTTGTTTTTATTTGATTTTATTGTTTATATAAATGTGATTATATTGCAATTCACGCTCCGTATTTACATTTTAAGAGGTGATTTTTTAAATTGTTTTTGCTATGCGATATTTTGCGTGATGTGATATTTGTTGGAAAATAAGCACTGCGCTTTCGCAATTTTTTATCATTTAGTTGGAAATTAAAATACCCCCTGAACGCCCGCCATTGCTGCATGGATTCGCGAACAAATAGCAATAAATTATTCTTCTTCGGCGACTTTACGCCGCCCGATTTCCGCAGGATGCCAACACTTTGCCGCTGCCGGTTTCTATAGTGGGCCTCGCCGTACCCAACGAGCCAGCGGATGGTTGGCTGGCCTGGACACGAACTTCGTCACGAGGTGTCACAATGAATGGTTCTTTACGCGCGCAATGTATCGCCGAGTTTTTAGGCACCGGGCTGTTTCTGTTTTTTGGTATCTGCTGCCTGAGCGCCCTGAAACTGACCGGCGCCAGCCTGGGGCTGTGGGAGATCTGTATTATCTGGGGACTGGGTATTTCTCTGGCGGTGTACCTGACGGCCGGCATTTCGGGGGGACATCTGAACCCTGCGGTCACCGTCGCCCTGTGGCTGTTTGCCTGCTTCCCGGGCAGAAAAGTGGTGCCCTATATCGTGGCTCAGGTCGCCGGCGCGTTTGGCGGCGCCGTGCTGGCCTGGATACTTTACAGCACCCTGTTTACGCAATTTGAAACGGTGCATCATATGGTGCGCGGCAGCCTGGAAAGCCTGCAGCTGGCCAGTATATTCAGCACTTACCCGGCGCCTGAGCTCAGCATCTGGCATGCGGCGCTGGTGGAGGTGGTGATCACCTCGATGCTGATGGGGATGATCATGGCGCTCACCGATGATGGCAACGGCGTACCCAAGGGCCCACTGGCGCCGCTGTTGATTGGCATTCTGGTGGCGGTGATCGGCGCCTCGACCGGGCCGCTTACCGGCTTCGCGATGAATCCGGCACGCGATTTTGGCCCGAAATTGTTCACCTGGTTCGCCGGGTGGGGCAATATCGCCATGACCGGGGGAAGAGATATTCCCTATTTTATCGTGCCCATTATCGCACCGTTGTTAGGGGCCTGCCTCGGCGCCGCAATTTATCGTTTTCTTATCGCCAATAATCTGCCCTGTCATACCTGCGTGGAGGAAGAAAATACGCGTTAGCGTCATAAGGGGAATGTATCTGTGAAATAGCCAGGCTAATTTCATGAACCGATATCACGAACCGCTCAAAAAGTCTCCCCGGGTTGGGAGACTTTTGTTATTGTCAATGCACTTTTTTATCGTCGATGGGATCTGATGCTAAAAAAGGTAAATATGAAAAATATGTTTTATTTATAACAAAAAATTAACTGAGGGGTTTTATCATGATTTCTGCGAGTACCTTGAACTCAGAACTCATCAATAAAATCGCACAGGATTTTGCGCAAGCCACCAGTCTGGCGGTTGTGGTCGTCAATATTCACGGTGATGAGATTTCTGAATTGTTTAATTTCACGCCGTTTTGCCAGCTGATGCGTCAGCACCCGGAGCACAGCGGACGCTGTCGCATGAGCGACCGCTGCGGCGGGCTGGAAGCCTCGAAAAAAGACCAGCTGTGTATCTACCGCTGTCATGCGGGGTTAACCGATTTTTCCATCCCGCTGGTGATCGCCGGCCACCTGGTCGGTTTCGTGCTGTGCGGGCAGGTGCGTCTGAGCAATGATGTTGAACTGGTTGATATCTTGAACGTCGATGACCGCTGGCAGGACGATCCGGCGCTGGTCCAGGCGTTTCGCGATGTGCCGGAGATGGACTATTCGCGGGTTATCGCTTCGGCGGATCTGCTGAAGCTGATCGTCGAGAATTGCCTGAAAAAACAGCTCAACTTTGTGGTTATCAAAGATAACCCGTCGCAGAACGATCCGGCGCAGGCCAGCCGGGCGCCCTCGCCGCACGATGGCAAAATGAAGAAGGCGCTGCGCTATATCGACGCGCATCTCTCCGATGAGCTGCGTCTGGAGGATGTGGCGGCGCATGTCTATCTCAGCCCGTACTACTTCAGCAAACTGTTTAAAAAGTATCAGGGGATCGGTTTTAACGCCTGGGTCAATCAGCAGCGGATGGCGAGCGCAAAAGAGCTGCTATGCCACAGCGACTGGAGCATCGCCAGCATCGCGCGGAATTTAGGTTTTTCGCAAACCAGCTATTTTTGCAAAGTGTTTCGCCAGACCTATCAGGTAACGCCGCAGGCATTTCGTCAGCAAATTAATGCCGGATCACAAACTGAGTCTTTTTAAATGACAATATTTTGCTATTGCCGATTTTTGATATCCCCGAGTATCTTCATCAATATAAAATGAAAAAAACGACAGTAGAGCAATAAATTGTCATAGCGCAACAAAATAGTGGTATTCGAGGGATAAACTACACCAGTTTTTATTTTTGTGATGAGATAGAGTGTCCGTTAATACGAGACAGCTGATTATCACAACACCGCTTTCCTTCACTGACGTCATTGTGACGAGTGATGAAACGGTAAAAGAAAACATAAAGTAATACCCGTCGATGCAGGGCGCATCGGCGAAACAAACCGACAGGTTCGACACCAGTTTGGTGTCAGGGAAGGGGGTGTAAATCCCCCGCAGCCCCCGCTGCTGTGATGCTGACGACCCCGCAAAAACCACTGATCGAAAGATTGGGAAGGGCGGGCGAGAACGAGGCTAAGCCAGAAGACCTGCCTGCCGGTAACTGACCAACAACTTCGGTGGGAAGTGGGTGGCTTAGCGGTGCGTGGTCGCAGGACCAGGCATGCGCGTAGCTATACCCTGACCGCCAGAACAGGACAGGGTATGGCAACCAGGCGTGCGTTCATTCTTGCGGGTACCGGCAGCGGTTGTGGCAAAACCACCGTTACGCTCGGCCTGCTCAGCTTGCTCCAACAGCGCGGTATGCGGGTGCAACCCTGTAAAGTCGGGCCTGACTACCTGGATACCGCCTGGCACACCGCCATCAGCGGCATCGCTTCCCGCAATCTCGACAGCTTTATGCTTCCCGCCCCGATACTCAACGTGCTGTTTACCGAACAGCTACAGCAGGCCGATATCGCGGTTATCGAAGGGGTGATGGGCCTGTATGACGGCTACGGCACCGACCCCAACTACTGCAGCAGCGCGGCAATGGCTAAGCAGCTTGGCTGCCCGGTGATTTTGCTGGTGGATGGCAAAGCGGTGTCGACCTCCATCGCCGCCACGGTGATGGGTTTTCAACATTTTGATCCGGCTCTCGACATCGCTGGCGTTATCGTCAATCGGGTCAACAGCGACGCGCACTTCCAGCTGCTGAAAAGCGCCATTGAGCGCTACTGTCAGGTGCCAGTGCTCGGCTATGTGCCGCGCGTGGAAGGCGTGGCGCTGCCCGAACGACATCTGGGACTGGTGACCGCCCGCGAGTCGGTGGTCAATCAGCAGGCATGGCGGGATTTTGCCAGCCTGCTGGGGCGCACTCTCGACATAGACCGGCTGCTGGCCCTCAGCGAACTGGCCGCCATGCCGATCGGCGAGTGGGGAGAACAGCTTGCCGCCGATGCCGGCGAAGGACT
Organism: Klebsiella pneumoniae; assembly: GCF_000742135.1. Classification (GTDB taxonomy): domain Bacteria; phylum Pseudomonadota; class Gammaproteobacteria; order Enterobacterales; family Enterobacteriaceae; genus Klebsiella; species Klebsiella pneumoniae. The sequence goes on from NZ_KN046818.1 coordinate 3,648,365, forward strand.
GACGCTGGCCCTCGCCGACGATGAGGCCTTCAATTTTTATTACCCCGATAACCTGGCGCTGCTGGCGCGCTGCGGCGTGAAGATGGTGCGCTTTAGCCCACTGCGCGATCGCCAGCTGCCGGCCTGCCAGATGATCTGGCTCGGCGGCGGCTATCCGGAGCTGCATGCGGCCGGGCTATCCGCTAACCACGAGATGCTGACACAGCTTCGCGCGGCGCACCGGCGCGGGGTGGCGATCTACGCCGAGTGCGGCGGCCTGATGTACCTGGGCACGACCCTGGAAGTCACCAGCGGCGAGCGCTACACGATGGCGGATATTATTCCCGGACACAGCCGAATGGGGACGCGTCTGACCCGGTTCGGCTACTGCGAAGCGCAGGCGCAGCAGCAGACGCTGCTGGCAGCCCCTGGCGAGTGGCTGCGCGGCCATGAATTTCATTACTCCGATTTTTCTCCCGCCACCCCCGCCGTACTGGCCTGCCGTAAACAGCGAGACGGTAAGACGCTCCAGCAGTGGCAGGGAGGATGGCAGTCCGGCAGCGCCTTTGCCAGCTATCTCCATGTCCATTTTGCCCAGCGTCCCACCATGCTCAACCACTGGTTGCGGGCAGCAAGGAGGGCGCTATGACCCTTCTCGCCTGGTGTGTAGCCTGGATACTTGATGTCGTCATTGGCGATCCGCCGCACTGGCCGCATCCGGTGCGCTGGATAGGTCGCCTGATCGCCGTCAGCCAGCGTGTAGTGCGACGCGTCTGCCATAGCGACCGGGCGCTGCGCATCGGCGGCGGGGTGATGTGGCTGGTGGTTATCGGCCTGACATGGGGCGTGGCCTGGGGCGTACTGGCGCTGGCGCACGGGATCCACCCCTGGCTTGGATGGCTGGTGGAAGTGTGGATGATCTTCACCGCGCTGGCGGGACGCTGTCTGGCACAGTCGGCGATGGCGGTGGCCCGGCCGCTGCAGGCCGGAGATCTCGCCGAAAGCCGGCATAAGCTCTCCTGGATTGTCGGGCGCGATACCTCTCAGCTCCAGCCAGCGCAGATCAACCGTGCGGTGGTGGAGACCGTGGCGGAGAACACGGTGGATGGCATTATCGCGCCGCTCTTTTTCCTGCTCCTCGGCGGCGCGCCGCTGGCCATGGCCTATAAAGCGGTCAACACCCTCGATTCCATGGTCGGCTATAAACACGAAAAATACCGGGCGATCGGCATGGTCAGCGCTCGTCTTGATGATGTAGCCAACTTCCTTCCCGCCCGGCTGAGCTGGCTGTTGCTCAGCCTTGCCGCGGTGCTATGCCGGGAAGATGGCGCCCGGGCGCTGCGTACGGGCTGGCGCGATCGCTATCAGCACAGCAGTCCTAACTGCGCCTGGCCGGAAGCGACCGTCGCCGGCGCGCTGGGGATCCGCCTTGGCGGCCCGAACGATTACTTCGGCCAGCGCGTTGAAAAGCCCTGGATAGGCGACGCCGTCCGCGACATCGCGGTGGACGATATTTCCCGAACCATTCGATTAATGTGGGTGGCGTCAAGCCTGGCGCTGGCGCTGTTTATCGGCGTGCGCTACTGGCTGGTCGGCGCGGCCTGAGGAGAACCTGATGCAGTACATCCAACAACCGCAGGCGATCGAGGCGAAAAGCTTCGACATCATCAGCGAGATCATCGCCGAAACGCGACCGGACTACCGTTTCGCCAGCCCGCTGCACGAGGCGATTATCAAGCGGGTGATCCACACCACCGCTGACTTCGACTGGCTGGATATTCTGTGGTTTTCTCCGGATGCCCTGATCGCGCTGAGTGAGGCCTTGAGCCGGCCCTGCACGCTGTATACCGATACCACCATGGCGCTGTCCGGGATCAACAAAACCCTGCTGGCCCGCTTTGGCGGCGAATGCCGCTGCTATATCAGCGACCCGCGGGTGGTGCGCGAGGCGCAAAGCCGGGGGATGACCCGCTCGATGGCGGCGGTGGATATTGCGGTGCAGGAGCCCGGGGAGAAAGTGTTCGTCTTCGGCAATGCGCCAACCGCGCTGTTTCGCCTGCTGGAACATCGCGAGACCGCCATCGGCGGCGTGGTGGGAGTGCCGGTCGGGTTCGTCGGCGCCGCGGAGTCGAAAGCGGCGCTCAGCGAGAGCGGCCTGCCGGCCATCGCCGCGCTCGGCCGCAAAGGGGGAAGCAACGTGGCGGCAGCGATTGTGAACGCTCTGCTTTACCACCTGCGGGAGGCGCAATGAGCGATCAGACCTTTGACGCCCCGGTGTGGCATCACGGCAAAGCGCTGCGCAAGGGCTACACCACCGGCTCCTGCGCCACAGCGGCGGCAAAAGTGGCGGCGCTGATGGTGATGCGCCAGCATCTGATTCATCAGGTCTCGATCGTCACCCCCTCCGGCGTCACCCTGTGCCTGAACGTTGAGTCCCCGCACGTCGAAGGGCAGCAGGCGGTCGCCGCGATCCGTAAAGACGGCGGCGATGATGTCGACGCCACCCACGGCATGCTGATTTTTGCCCGGGTCACCCTCAATGACAGCGGAGAGATTAGCCTGCAGGGCGGGGAGGGTATCGGCACGGTGACCCGCAAAGGGATCGGCCTGCCGACAGGCAGCCCGGCGATAAACCGCACTCCGCGGCACACCATCGAGACCGCCGTGCGCGAAGCGATAGGTCCTACCCGCGGCGCGCAGGTGGAGATTTTTGCTCCGGAAGGCGTACTTCGCGCGCAAAAAACCTATAACGCCCGGCTGGGGATCCTCGGCGGGATCTCGATTATCGGCACCACGGGGATCGTTACCCCGATGTCGGAAGAGAGCTGGAAGCGCTCGCTCTCCCTCGAGCTGGAGATAAAACGCGCCGCCGGGCTGGAGCGCGTGGTGCTGGTGCCGGGCAACCACGGTGAGCGCTTTGTCCGCGAGCAGATGGGCATCGACCCGCAGATGGTGGTCACCATGAGCAACTTCGTCGGCTACATGATTGAAGAGGCGGTTCGGCTCGGTTTCCGCCAGATTGTGCTCATTGGCCATCCCGGCAAACTGATCAAAATCGCCGCCGGGATCTTTCATACCCACAGCCATATCGCCGATGCGCGGATGGAAACTCTCGTCGCTCATCTGGCGCTGCTTGGCGCGCCGCTGCCGCTGCTGACGCTGGTCAGCGAGTGCGACACTACCGAAGCGGCAATGGAGCATATCGACGCCTGGGGATACCAGCGCCTCTATAACCATCTGGCTGAGCGAATCTGCCAGCGTGTTCTTGAGATGCTGCGCTTCACTCAGCAACCGCCCACCTGCGACGCGGTTCTGTTTTCTTTTGATAACCAGGTACTGGGCAGCAGCCGTCCGCTGGAGGCGATTGCCCGGGAGCTGACATGTTGACGGTCGTGGGAATGGGCCCGGCGGGGCTGCAGTGGCTGACCCCGGCCGCGCGCGAGGCAATCGCCGCCGCCGAGGCGCTGGTGGGCGGCAGCCGCCATCTCCAGCAGTTTCCCGACTTCGCCGGCGAGCGCTTCGCGCTGGGGGCCGATATGCCGGCGCTGCTGGCGTGGATTGAGGCCCGTACCGGGCGCCGCGTCGTGGTGCTGGCCTCTGGCGACCCGCTGTTCTATGGCATTGGCACCCGACTGATTGCCTATTTTGGCCGGGAACGAGTGCAGGTGATCCCCGGCATCAGCGCGGTGCAGTACCTCTGCGCCCGGGCGGGCATCGACATGAACGATATGTGGCTGACCAGCAGCCATGGCCGGGCGGTGAGCTTCGATGCTCTGGCCGCCCACCGGAAAGTCGCCATGGTGACCGACGGCCGCTGCGGACCGCGGGAGATAGCCGCCCAGCTGATGGCCCGCGGCAAAGGCCATCGCTGGATGGTGATAGGCGAGAACCTGGCGATGGAAAACGAGCGGATCCACTGGCTGCCGGTCAGCGCCGTGGAGGACGAATATGAGATGAATGCGGTGGTGATCCTCGATGAAAGATGAGCTGTTTTTGCGCGGCGCCCAGGTGCCGATGACCAAAGAGGCCGTGCGCGCGCTGGCGCTGGCGAAGCTGGAGCTGCACCGGGCGCGCCATCTGATTGATATCGGCGCGGGCACCGGCAGCGTCAGCATTGAGGCTGCTCTACAGAACCCGGCGCTGCGGGTGACGGCGATTGAGCGTCAGGCCGACGCGCTGCGCCTGCTGGCGGAGAACCGGCAGCGCTTTGGCTGCGACAACATCGCTATCGTGGCGGGCGTTGCGCCGCTGGCGGTCGCCGACAAAGCCGACGCGATCTTTATGGGGGGCAGCGGCGGCCACCTGACGGCGCTGATCGACTGGTCGCTGGCGCAGCTGCATCCCGGCGGCCGGCTGGTGATGACTTTTATTTTGCAGGAAAACCTTCATAGCGCTCTGGCGCACCTGCGGCAGAGCGGCATCCACGAGGTGGACTGCCAGCAGCTGGCGGTCTCCACCCTGGCTACCCTGGGCAGCGGCCACTACTTCAAACCCCATAATCCCGTTTTTGTCATCGCCTGTCAGAAGGAAGAAAACCATGGCTGAGACTTTTGATCCCCATTGCGTGTGGTTCGTCGGCGCCGGTCCGGGCGATCGCGAACTGATTACTCTCAAAGGCTACCGTCTGCTACAGCAGGCGCAGGTAGTGATCTACGCCGGGTCGCTGATCAACACCGAGCTACTGGCCTACTGTCCGCCACAGGCGGAGTGCCACGACAGCGCCGCGCTGCATCTGGAGCAGATCCTCGACCTGATGGAGGCGGGGGTGAAGGCGGGAAAAACGGTGGTGCGTCTGCAGACGGGCGACGTCTCGCTATATGGCTCGGTGCGCGAGCAGGGCGAAGAGCTGACCCGCCGCGGGATCCGCTGGCAGGTGGTGCCGGGCGTCAGCGCTTTCCTCGGCGCGGCGGCGGAGCTGGGGGTGGAGTACACGGTACCCGAAGTCTCGCAGAGTCTGATTATTACCCGTCTGGAAGGGCGCACGCCGGTTCCCGCGCGCGAACAGCTGGAAGCCTTTGCCAGCCATCAAACCTCGATGGCGATTTACCTGTCGGTGCAACGTATTCACCGGGTGGCGGAGCGGCTGGTGGAGGGCGGCTACCCCGCGACCACCCCGGTCGCGGTGATCTACAAGGCCACCTGGCCGGAAAGCCAGACCGTCCGCGGTACCCTCGCGGACATCGGCGACAAAGTACGCGACGCCGGGATCCGCAAAACGGCGCTGATCCTGGTCGGCCCCTTCCTCGGCGATGAGTATCACTACTCAAAACTGTACGCAGCGGATTTTAGCCATGAATACCGTAAAGCCTGAATCCATTGCCCTGTTTTGCCTGACGCCCGGCGGCGTGCGGCTGGCAAAACGGCTGGCGGCCATGCTGCCGCTTACCTGTTACACCAGCGAAGCGCTGCAGGAAGAGGGGTTTATCCCCTTCAACGGCGGCTTTGCCAGCGCTGCCCGCGAGGCGTTCAGCAGCTTCTCGGCGCTGATTTTTATCGGCGCCACCGGGATTGCCGTGCGGGTGCTGGCCCCGCTGGTGAATGACAAGCTCAGCGACCCGGCGGTGGTGGTGATTGATGAGCGCGCCCGGCACGTCATCAGCTTGCTCTCCGGCCATGCCGGGGGGGCCAATGCGCTGACCCGCTATCTCGCCGGGATGCTCGAAGCCGACCCGGTGATCACCACCGCCACCGACGTCAACGAGCTGGCCGCCCTCGACACGCTGGCCTTCCAGCTGAACGCCCGGATGACCGATTTTCGCGCGGCGGTGAAAACTGTTAACCAGATGCTGGTGAGCGGTAAGCGGGTGGGGCTGTGGTGCGACGGCGAATTCACCGGGGCGCTAAGCCGCTGCGACCGGCGCGGGTTTATCCCGGTAAGCGACCTGGCGCGCTTGCCGGCGCTCGACGCCCTGATCTGCGTCACCCTGCGCCGGTCGCTGCCGCCGCTGCCGGTGCCTCACTGGAAGCTGGTGCCCCAGCGGGTGGTGGCGGGGATCGGCTGTCGGCGCGACACCCCCTGCGCGCTGCTCAGTACGTTGCTGGATCGCCAGCTTGCCGCTCAGCGTCTTGACCCGCTGGCGCTGAAAGCGATCGGCAGCGTGAGCCTGAAGGCAAACGAGCCGGGGTTGCGCCAGCTGGCTCACCGCTGCCGGGTGCCGTTCGAAACCTTTAGCGCCGAGGCGCTGCGCGAGCACGAGCACCGCTTTCCGGCCTCGTCTTTTGTCCGGGAGACGGTCGGCGTCGGCAGCGTCTCCGGCCCGGTGGCCTGGCTGCTGAGTCAGGGAAACCTGTCCGGCGAAACCCTGCGTGAGCAGGGCGTGACCATTACTTTGGGAGTAACACACTGATGTTAAGCGTAATCGGAATTGGCCCTGGCTCGCAGGCGATGATGACCATGGAAGCCGTGGAGGCCTTGCAGGCGGCAGAGATCGTGGTGGGCTACAAGACCTACACCCACCTGGTAAAAGCCTTTACCGGCGACAAGCAGGTGATCAAAACCGGCATGTGCAAAGAGATTGAGCGCTGCCAGGCGGCCATCGAGCTGGCGCAGGCCGGGCACAACGTTGCGCTGATCAGCAGCGGCGACGCCGGCATCTACGGCATGGCGGGGCTGGTGCTGGAGCTGGTTAATAAGCAGCAGCTGGACATTGAGGTCCGTCTGATCCCAGGGATGACGGCCAGTATCGCCGCCGCCTCGCTGCTCGGCGCGCCGCTGATGCATGATTTCTGCCATATCAGCCTTAGCGATCTGCTGACGCCCTGGCCGGTGATTGAAAAACGCATAGTCGCCGCCGGGGAAGCGGACTTCGTTATCTGTTTCTACAACCCCCGCAGCCGCGGCCGCGAAGGACATCTGGCGCGCGCCTTTGCGCTGCTGGCGGCCAGTAAAAGCGCAGATACGCCGGTCGGCGTAGTCAAATCCGCCGGACGCAAAAAGCAGGAGAAATGGCTGACCACCCTCGGGGAGATGGATTTTGCCCCAGTGGATATGACCAGTCTGGTGATCGTTGGCAACAAAGCGACTTACATCGACAACGGCCTGATGATCACCCCGCGAGGCTACGCGCTGTGAATCACGGCGACGTGCTGGTTATCGGGGGCACCAGCGATGCGCGGGCGATCTGCCAGCAGCTGGACGCCGCCGACGTGCGCTACACCCTGTCGGTGGCAACTCCTACCGGCGAGCGGCTGGCCGGCGATATCCGCGGGCAGATACGCTGCGGGCGTATGGAGTGGCAGCAGATGGCGGAGTGGCTCAGAGCGCAGCGCACCCGCTGGGTGATCGATGCCTCTCACCCCTACGCCGAGGTGGTCAGCCAGAATATTGTGCGCGCCTGCGCCAGCGTCGGGGTTCTGCTCAGCCGCTATCAAAGGCCGGAGCAGCTGAGCGATCTGCGCCATCCGTTACTTCACGTGGTCGGCGATCTGAACGAGGCCTGCGCGGTGGCTCGTCGCCTCGGCGAGCGGATCCTGCTGACCACCGGCAGCAAAGATCTGGCGGCCTGGCGGGCGGGACTGGCGGAGAAAACGCTGCTCGCCCGGGTGCTGCCGGTGCCGGAGGTGGTTCAGCACTGTAGCGATCTGGGGTTTGGCGTCGGGGAGATCTTCGCCCTCTGCGGGCCGTTCAGCGCCGAATTTAACGCCGCCTTTTATCGCCAGTGCCGGGCCGATGTTGTGGTGACGAAAGCCTCGGGGGCGGAAGGAGGCTATCAGGAAAAAGTACAACCCTGTCTTGATGCGGGGATCCCCTGCATCGTCATTACCCGTCCGGCGCCGCTGGTGACGGGCGATGAACTACTGCAAAGCCAGGCCGATTTCACTGCGCGGCTGACGCGCTGGCTGTCGGCGACTTGAGGAAGAGGATATGAAAAAAGCACTTCTGGTGGTGAGCTTTGGCACCAGCTATCACGACACCCGCGAAAAGAACATCGCCGCCTGCGAGCGCGATCTGGCCGCCAGCTGCCCGGACCGCACGCTGTTCCGCGCCTTCACCTCGGGGATGATTATTCGCAAACTGCAGCAGCGCGATGGTATTCATATCGATACTCCGCTGCAGGCTCTGCAAAAGCTGGCCGAGCAGGGATACCAGGATGTGGCTATCCAGTCCCTGCACATTATCAACGGCGACGAGTACGAGAAGATCGTTCGCGAAGTGCAGAGTATGCGCCCGCGCTTTCAGCGTCTGACGCTGGGCGCGCCGCTGTTGAGCGGTCATGGCGATTATGTGCAGCTGATGCAGGCCCTGCGCCAGCAGATGCCGCCGCTGGCGGCGACGGAGCGAGTGGTGTTTATGGGGCACGGCGCCAGCCACCACGCCTTCGCGGCCTACGCCTGTCTGGATCATATGATGGCGGTGCAGGGTTTTCCGGCGCGGGTGGGGGCGGTGGAAAGCTATCCCGAAGTGGACATCGTCATTAACGAACTCTCCCGCCAGGGCGTGACCGGCGTGCATCTGATGCCGCTGATGCTGGTGGCCGGCGATCATGCCATTAATGATATGGCCTCCGACGAAGACGATTCGTGGAAAACCCGCTTCAATGCCGCCGGTATCCCCGCCACGCCGTGGCTTAACGGATTAGGGGAGAATCCGGCGGTGCGGGCGATGTTTGTCGCCCATCTGCAGCAGGCGCTGAACGACACGATGGAGAAAGCAGCATGAGCGGCAAACTATACGCCCTGAGCAGCGGGCCGGGGGCGGCCGATCTGATCACCGTGCGTGCGGCGCGGATCCTCGGCCAGCTGGATGTGCTGTATGCGCCAGCCGGCCGCAAAGGCGGCGACAGCCTGGCGCTCTCCATCGTACGCGAGTACCTGGGCGCACACACGGAGGTCCGCTGCTGCCATTTTCCGATGAGCGCCGACAGCGCGGAAAAAGAGGCGGTGTGGAACGACGTTGCCGCGGCGCTGGCCCAGGAGGTGGCGGCGGGCAGGCAGGTCGGGTTTATCACCCTCGGCGACGCCATGTTGTTCAGCACCTGGGTCTTTCTGCTGCAGCGGATTGGCTGCCCGGACTGGCTGGAGATTGTCCCTGGCGTTACCTCCTTCGCCGCCATTGCCGCGCGGGCGAAAACCCCGCTGGCCATGGAGCAGCAGTCGCTGGCGGTGATCTCCTGCACCGCGCCGGAAGCGGACATTGCCGCGGCGCTGCGCCAGCATGACAGTCTGGTACTGATGAAAGTCTACGGCCGCTTCGCCCGCATTAAGGCGCTGCTGGCGCAGGCGGGGCTGCTGGATGCGGCGCTGATGATGTCAGAGGCCACCCTGCCGGGCGAGCAGTGCTGGCGCCGTCTGCGCGAGGTCAGCGATGACCAGCCGCTGCCCTATTTCTCGACCATCCTGGTTAACAAACAGTGGGAGGAGGCGTAATGAATCAGGTGAAATCGCTGAAGCAGCTTTCGTATGGGGGGCTGGCGGCCGCTGTTCTGCTGATCATCGTCCCGCAGGAGGCGTTCGCCATGCATATCATGGAGGGCTTTTTGCCGCCGATGTGGGCGCTGGCGTGGTGGCTGCTGTTTTTACCCTGCCTGTGGTACGGCCTGGTGCGCCTGCGGCGTATCGTCCAGGAAGAGAGCAATCAGAAGGTGCTGCTGGCCCTCTGCGGGGCGTTTATTTTTGTTCTTTCGGCGCTGAAGATCCCGTCGGTGACCGGCAGCTGCTCGCATCCGACCGGCGTCGGTCTGGCGGTGATCCTCTTCGGGCCGGGCGTGGTGGCGGTGCTGGGGGCGATCGTTCTGCTGTTCCAGGCGCTGCTGCTGGCGCATGGCGGCCTGACCACCCTTGGCGCCAACGGGATGTCGATGGCGGTAATCGGCCCGATGGTCGGCTATCTGGTGTGGAAGCTGGCCTGTCGGGCGGGGATCCGTCGCGATGTCGGGGTCTTTCTCTGCGCCATGCTGGCGGATCTGATGACCTACTTTGTCACCTCCGTCCAGCTCGGGGTGGCCTTTCCCGATCCGGCAACCGGGGCAGGCGGATCGATCGCCAAGTTTATGGGCATCTTCTGCCTGACGCAGATCCCGATCGCCATCGCGGAAGGCTTGCTCACCGTGATGATCTACGATCAGCTAACCAAACGGCGACTGATCGCCGCGGAGGCACATTAATATGAAAAAGACCCTGATCCTGTTGGCGATGGTGGCCGCCCTGATGATCCTGCCATTTTTTATTAACCACGGCGGCGAGTTTGGCGGCTCGGACGGCGAAGCGGAGAGCCAGATCCAGGTGGTGGCGCCGGATTATCAACCCTGGTTCCAGCCGCTATATGAACCGGCGAGCGGCGAGATTGAGAGCCTGCTGTTTACCCTGCAGGGCTCGCTGGGCGCGGCGGTGATTTTTTACATTCTCGGATATGCGAGGGGCAGACAGCGCCGTGATGACCGGGTTTGACCGACTCAGCTACCAGAGCCGCTGGTTGCAGGTGGCGCCAGAGCGTAAGTTTCTGCTCTGGCTACTGCTGATGGCGCTGGCCTTTACGCTGCCGGCGTGGGGCCAGGCGCTGACGCTGGCGCTGACCGCCGCGCTGACCTGCTGGCTGCTGCGGGTCTCATTCTGGCGCTGGTGCCGCTGGATGGCGCTACCCTTTGGCTTTTTGCTGGTCGGCGTGCTGACCATTGTGTTCAGCGTCAGCCGCGACCCGCAGATGCTGTTAGCCAGCATCCGACTGGGCGCTTTCTCGATAGGGATTTCCGCCCCGGGGCTGGCCGTGGCCGGGGAGACCTTCTGGCGCAGCCTGGCGGCGATGGCGGCGACGCTCTGGCTGGTGCTTAATCTGCCTTTCCCGCAGTTGATTATTTTACTCAAGCGCGGTCGCGTACCGCGGCTGTTGACGGAGCAGATCCTGCTGACCTGGCGCTTCATTTTTATTCTGTTAGACGAGGCGATGGCGATTCACCGCGCGCAAACCCTGCGTTTTGGCTATGGTAGCGTGCCGCAGGGCTATCGCTCGCTGGCGATGCTGGTGGGACTGCTGTTCACCCGCGTCCTCCTGCGCTATCAGCAGATGAGCACGGCGCTGGATATCAAATTGTACCAGGGTGATTTTCACCTCTAAGGATAAGTATGCTTGCCACAACCGATCTCTGGTTTCGCTATCAGGATGAGCCGGTACTTAAAGGGCTGACGCTGGATTTTTCCCGCCATGCGGTGACCGGCCTGGTGGGGGCCAACGGCTGCGGAAAGTCGACGCTGTTTATGAACCTGAGCGGCCTGCTGCGCCCGCAGCAGGGGGCGGTGCTGTGGCAGGGAGAGGCGCTGAATTACAGCAAGCGCGGTCTGCTGGCGCTGCGCCAGCAGGTGGCGACGGTGTTTCAGGATCCGGACCAGCAAATATTCTATACCGATATCGACAGCGATATCGCTTTTAGTCTGCGTAACCTCGGGGTGGCGGAAGAGGAGATCGCCCGCCGGCTGGATGAGGCGTTGACCCTCGTCGATGCCCTGGGGTTTCGCCAGCAGCCGATCCAGTGCCTCAGCCATGGGCAGAAAAAACGGGTGGCGATCGCCGGGGCGCTGGTGCTGCAGGCTCGCTACCTGCTGCTTGACGAGCCCACCGCGGGCCTCGATCCACGCGGGCGGGCGCAGATGATCGCCATCATCCGCCGCATTGTCGGGCAGGGGCGGCGGGTGGTGATCTCCAGCCACGATATCGATCTGATCTATGAGGTGAGCGACGCCGTTTACGTGCTGCGTCACGGCGAAGTGCTGGCCGCGGGGGATCCCGGCGAGGTATTTGCCTGCGCGGAGACGATGGACAGGGCGGGATTGACGCAGCCGTGGCTGGTGAAACTTCATAGCGAACTGGGGCTGCCGCTGTGTAAAACCGAGGCGGAGTTTTTTCAGCGGATGCACAACAACGCGATAGGCGCGATAAAGGAGGCGTCATGACGCTGGCAGTGATGTTGCAGGGCACGGCTTCCGACGTGGGGAAAAGCGTACTGGTGGCGGGACTGTGCCGCATTTTTCATCAGGATGGGCTGCGTACCGCGCCGTTTAAATCACAGAATATGGCGCTGAACTCCGGCATTACGCCGGATGGCAAAGAGATGGGCCGGGCGCAGATTTTCCAGGCCGAAGCGGCCGGGATTGCGCCGGATGTCCGCATGAATCCGGTTTTGCTCAAGCCCACCAGCGACCGTCAGGCGCAGGTGGTCCTGATGGGGCAGGTGGCGACCAGCATGGACGCGGTGAGCTATCACCAGTACAAGCCGCGCCTGCGCGAGCAGATCCTCGCGGTCTACCAGAGCCTGGCCGGAGAGTATGAGGCGCTGGTGCTGGAAGGCGCCGGCAGTCCGGCGGAGATTAACCTGCGCGACCGCGATATCGTCAATATGGGCATGGCCGAGATGGCGCAATGCCCGGTGATCCTGGTGGCCGATATCGACCGCGGCGGGGTGTTTGCCGCGATTTACGGCACGCTGGCGCTGCTGCAGCCTCAGGAGCGGGCGCGGGTGAAAGGGGTGATCATCAATAAATTCCGCGGCGATGTGGCGCTCCTGCGCTCCGGGATAGAGCAAATCGAGGCGTTGACCGGGGTGCCGGTGCTGGGCGTTATGCCATGGCTTGACGTGGATCTTGAGGATGAGGACGGCGTCGCGCTGCAGGCCGGGAAATACCATCGCACCGACCGGCGCGATATCGACATCGCCGTGGTTCACCTGCCGCATATCGCCAATTTTACCGACTTTAACGCCCTGGCGGCGCAGCCAGACGTCCGGGTGCGCTATGTCCGCGATCCGCAGGCGCTGGCCGACGCCGATCTGGTCATTCTCCCGGGCAGTAAAAATACCCTCGGCGATCTGTGCTGGCTGCGCGAGAGCGGCATGGCGCACGCGGTCGAGCAGGCCCGGCAGCGCAAGGTGCCGCTGCTGGGGATCTGCGGCGGCTATCAGATGCTGGGCGAAACCATTATCGATGAGGTGGAGTCTGGCCTTGGCGCCCAGCCCGGGCTGGGGGTGCTAAAGACCGTGACCCATTTCGCCCAGCACAAAACCACCACCCAGGTGCAGGCGACCCTGGGGTCTGCGCTCCCGGATTGGTTAGCCGACGCGGCGGGGCTGCGCGTCAGTGGCTACGAAATTCATATGGGCGAGACGCGCCGCGAGGCAGGCTGCCCGCCGCTGCTGCAGCTGCATAAAGCGGGGCAGGCAGTGGACGACGGGGCGATAAGCGACGACGGCCTGGCGTTCGGCACCTATCTCCATGGCCTGTTCGACAGCGATGCCTTTACCCGGGCGCTGCTCAACGGCCTGCGCCAGCGCAAAGGGCTGGCGCCGCTGGACAGCGCCCTGGAGTATGCCCGCTATAAAACCCGGCAGTTTGATCGGCTGGCCGAGGCCATGCGCGAACATATCGCCATCGATAAAATTTACGCCATCATGCGCCAACATCAGGAGCCCCTATGCTGACTCTGGTTACCGGCGGCGCGCGCAGCGGCAAAAGTCGCCATGCCGAGGCGCTGATTGCCGATGCGCCGCAGGTGTTATATATCGCCACCTCGCAAATCTTTGACGACGAGATGGCCGCAAGGATCCAGCATCATCGCGACGGCAGGCCCGCCCACTGGCGCACCGCCGAGCGCTGGCAGCAGCTTGATGAACTGATCACCCCGGCTATCGCCCCAGCGGAGGCGATTTTGCTGGAATGCATCACCACCATGGTCACCAACCTGCTGTTCGCGCTCGGCGGCGACAGCGACCCCGACGGCTGGGATTACGCCGCCATGGAACGGGCTATTGATGACGAAATTGGCGTGCTGATTGCCGCCTGTCAGCGCTGTCCGGCGCACGTCGTGCTGGTGACCAACGAGGTGGGGATGGGCATTGTGCCGGAGAACCGCCTGGCGAGGCATTTTCGCGATATTGCCGGGCGGGTCAATCAGCGCCTGGCGGCCGCGGCGGATGCGGTCTGGCTGGTGGTCTCCGGCATCGGCGTCAAAATCAAATAACTCAATCGCTGGCTGACCGGGCCAGCCCTGGCAGGGATTCTGTATGCAAAATTTAAACACGGTTCTGCGGGCGATCCCCGCGCCGGACGCCGACGCCATGGCGCGGGCACAGCAACACATCGACGGCTTACTCAAGCCCCCCGGCAGCCTCGGGCGTCTGGAGGCGCTGGCGGTGCAGCTGGCGGGAATGCCCGGCCTGGGCGGCCAGCCGCAGGTGGCGAAAAAGGCCCTGCTGGTGATGTGCGCCGACCATGGGGTGTGGGACGAAGGGGTGGCGATTTCGCCGAAGGCGGTCACCGCCATCCAGGCGGCAAATATGACCCGCGGCACCACCGGCGTCTGCGTGCTCGCCGCTCAGGCCGGGGCGAAAGTGCATGTAATTGATGTCGGTATCGATAGCGAACCGCTCCCCGGCGTGGTGAATATGCGGGTGGCGCGGGGCTGCGGCAATATTGCCCGCGGTCCGGCGATGAGCCGTGAGCAGGGGCAGGAGCTGTTGCTGGAGGTGATGCGCTACACCCGCGCGCTGGCCCAGGAGGGCGTTACCCTGTTTGGCGTCGGCGAACTGGGGATGGCCAATACCACGCCGGCGGCAGCGATCGTCAGCGTCCTGACCGGCAGCGATGCGCAGGAGGTGGTCGGGATTGGCGCCAATCTGCCGCTGGCGAAGGTTGGCAACAAGGTGGAGGTGGTGCGGCGGGCTATCGCCGTCAATCAGCCCGACCCGAATGATGGCCTCGACGTACTGAGCAAAGTCGGTGGTTTCGATCTGCTGGGGATGACCGGTGTCATGCTGGGGGCGGCGTCCTGTGGGCTGCCGGTGGTGCTGGATGGCTTTCTCTCCTACGCGGCGGCGCTGGCGGCGTGTCAGATAGCGCCGGAGGTGAAACCGTATCTGATCCCGTCCCATTATTCGGCGGAGAAGGGGGCGCGTATCGCGCTGGCGCACCTGGGTCTCGAACCGTATCTCAATATGGGCATGCGTCTGGGAGAAGGCAGCGGCGCGGCGCTGGCGATGCCGATCGTCGAGGCGGCCTGCGCGATGTACCATCGCATGGGCATGCTGGCGGCAAGCAATATTGTGTTACCGAAGGGGTAAGCAGGAGATGGGGGCGGCAATGGCCGTTCCCGTTTTCGGCAGAGGTTTTGCCGGCGGCAGAAACAAAAAAACACCCTTGAGGGTGTTTGTAATGTTGGTTGCGGGGGCCGGATTTGAACCGACGACCTTCGGGTTATGAGCCCGACGAGCTACCAGGCTGCTCCACCCCGCGTCACCGTACTGCTTCACTTTGTCAAATTTGATTGGTTGCGGGGGCCGGATTTGAACCGACGACCTTCGGGTTATGAGCCCGACGAGCTACCAGGCTGCTCCACCCCGCGTCCGTGGAAGCGCACTATACTCCGCTAGCGAGATGATGCAACCTTTTTTCGACCAAATCGACATTTTTGTAAGAATTGGCTTATAAAACGCCACGTTGTGGTGTTTTTTTACACAAATCTGTGCCATCGATGAGATCGCGCATTTCAATAGCTCCGGCGCTTTGTTATCTTCAACACGCACTAAGGCTTCGCAGCAAAAGATGAGACACCATGAAAGGACGTTGGGCAAAATATGTAGCGACGGGGGCAATGCTGGCCATGCTCGCCGCCTGTTCCTCAAAACCGACCGACCGCGGTCAGCAATATAGCGATGGCAAGTTCACCCAGCCGTTTTCACTGGTAAACCAGCCGGATGCCGTCGGGGCGCCGATCAACGCCGGCGACTTCTCCGAGCAGGTTAATCAAATTCGTAACGCCTCGCCACGCCTCTATAATAGCCAGAGCAACGTCTATAACGCGCTGCAGGAGTGGCTGCGCGCCGGCGGCGACACCCGTACGCTGCGCCAGTTTGGCATCGACGCCTGGCAGATGCAGGGCGTCGACAACTATGGCAACGTCCAGTTTACCGGCTACTACACGCCGGTGGTGCAGGCGCGCCACACCCGTCAGGGCGAATTCCAGTACCCCATTTACCGTATGCCGCCGAAACGCGGTAAGCTGCCGTCCCGCGCCAGCATCTATGCCGGCGCGCTGAGCGATAACTATGTGCTGGCGTACAGCAACTCGCTGATGGATAACTTCATCATGGACGTGCAGGGCAGCGGCTATATCGACTTTGGCGATGGTTCGCCGCTCAACTTCTTTAGCTATGCCGGGAAAAACGGCTGGCCCTATCGCAGCATCGGCAAAGTGCTGATCGACCGCGGGGAAGTGAAGAAAGAAGATATGTCGATGCAGGCGATCCGCGAGTGGGGTGAGAAGCACAGCGAAGCGGAAGTGCGTGAGCTGCTGGAGCAGAACCCGTCGTTCGTGTTCTTTAAACCGCAGTCTTTCGCGCCGGTGAAAGGGGCCAGCGCTGTGCCGCTGATCGGCCGCGCCTCGGTGGCCTCCGACCGGTCGATTATTCCGCCAGGAACCACCTTGCTGGCCGAGGTGCCTCTGCTGGATAATAACGGCAAGTTTAACGGCCAGTACGAACTGCGCCTGATGGTCGCCCTCGACGTCGGCGGGGCCATCAAAGGTCAGCATTTCGACATCTATCAGGGCATTGGGCCTGACGCGGGCCACCGTGCCGGCTGGTATAACCACTACGGCCGCGTATGGGTACTGAAAAACGCCCCGGGCGCGGGGAATGTTTTTAGCGGCTAACTCCCCTGGCCATGCCTGTTGACCAGGGCGCCCGGATGACGCCGTTTACGGCGGCCTCCGGGCGCTGTCATTTTGTTCTGAGGTTCTATGTCTGTTGTAATCAGCGATGCCTGGCGCCAGCGTTTTGGCGGTACGGCACGTTTATATGGTGAAAAAGCGCTGCAATGTTTTGCCGACGCCCACGTCTGCGTGGTCGGGATCGGCGGGGTCGGCTCCTGGGCGGCGGAAGCGCTGGCGCGGACCGGCATCGGGGCGATCACCCTTATCGATATGGACGATGTCTGCGTCACCAACACCAATCGTCAGATCCACGCCCTCAGCGGCAACGTCGGGCTGGCGAAAGCGGAGGTGATGGCGGAGCGTATTCGTCTCATCAACCCGGAGTGTCGGGTGACGGTGGTGGATGATTTCGTGACCCCGGAAAACGTGGCGGAATATCTTGGCGTCGGCTTTAGCTATGTTATCGACGCCATCGATAGCGTCCGGCCGAAAGCGGCGCTTATCGCCTGGTGTCGCCGCTACAAGGTGCCGCTGGTGACTACCGGCGGGGCGGGTGGTCAGATTGACCCAACGCAGATCCAGGTCGCTGACCTGGCGAAGACCATCCAGGATCCGCTGGCGGCCAAACTGCGCGAGCGGCTGAAAAGCCAGTTTGGGGTGGTGAAAAACAGCAAAGGTAAGCTCGGTGTAGACTGCGTCTTCTCTACGGAAGCGCTGGTCTACCCGCAGGCGGACGGCAGCGTCTGCGCAATGAAGAGCACGGCGGAAGGGCCGAAGCGGATGGACTGCGCTTCCGGCTTTGGCGCGGCGACGATGGTGACCGCGACCTTCGGGTTCGTCGCGGTGTCGCATGCCCTGAAGAAGATGCTGGCGAAAGCGCAGCGTGACGCTGCGGCTTCCGGAAAGTAGTTTGCCCACCGGGCTCGGCGGCGGGAAAGCGAAATCGTGAGATTACCTTTCGCGGGCGGCGGCGAGCACCGCCTCGCTCAGGGCGCTGAGGCCCTGGCTGCGCGAGGCGCTGAGCTGGCCGCGCAGCCCCAGCTCGTCGAACAGCGCCAGCGGATCCTGCGCCAGGATCCCGGCGCGGGTTTTTCCTTCCACGGCGGTTAAAAGTACCGCCAGCAGACCGCGCACAATCCTTCCTTCGCTGTCGCCAAAGAAGTGCAGCCTGCCCTCGGCGTCCTCCTCATAGCCCAGCCAGACGCGGTTCTCACAGCCGGCAATCTCATGGGCCTGCGCTTTGCGCTCGTCGGTCAGCGTCGGCAGCTTTTTGCCCAATAAAATCAGCTGACGGTATTTATCCTCCCACTGGTTCAGCGGGGCGAAGATCTGGCGCAGCGTAGCGTCGGTAATGGTTGTGCCGAAGGGGTGCAGAGTTGTCATTAATCCACCAGAATTTCCAGGGCGCGATCCACCGCGTGGACCAGCGCCGCAACATCGTCTTGGGTATTGTAGGGGGCGAAAGAGGCCCGCAGGGTGCCGCTGACCCCTAAGGCAGCCAGCAGCGGCTGGGCGCAGTGTTGTCCGGCGCGCAGGGCAATGCCGGACTCCGCCAGCAGCGTCACCAGATCGCTGTGATGAATACCCTCAAATTCAAAGGCCAGCAGGCTTGACTGCTGGCAGCGGAAAGAGCGGAAGCCCGGCCGTTTCGCCAGTTCCTCTTCCGCCAGGCTCGCCAGACTGCGGCTCCAGTTTTCCGCCTGGCCGATATCGCTCTGCGCCAGCCACTCCAGCGCGGCGCTGAGGCCGATAACCCCGGCGACATTCGGCGTACCGGCCTCGAGGCCATAGGGGGCCGGCTGCGGCGTAAAGCCGTCAAAGCTGACCTCGGCGATCATTTTCCCGCCGCCGAGCCAGGGCGACATCGCTGCCAGCAGCTCGCTTTTGCCGTACAGGGCGCCGATCCCGGTCGGGCCATACAGCTTATGGCCGGAAAAGGCGTAAAAATCGATATCCAGCGCCTGCACGTCAGCGGGGAAATGCACCGCCCCCTGGGCGCCATCAACCATCACCACCATCCCGGCGGCGTGGGCAAGGCGGATAGCCTGGGCCAGGTCCGGGCAGCCGCCGGTGACGTTGGACATCTGGCCGATGGCCAGCACCCGGCTGCGCGAGGTAATCAGCGCGCTGAGGCTGGCGATATCCGGCAGACGGTCGGCGCCAAGCGGCAGCTTGACCACTCTGGCGCCGGTCTGCCCGGCCACCATCAGCCAGGGCACGAGGTTGGCATGATGCTCGGCTTCGCTAACGATAATTTCATCGCCAGGCTGCAGGCGCGGCCGGACGTAGCTCTGCGCCACCATATTGATGGCCTCGGTGGTCCCCCGCGTCCAGACGATATCTTTGCCGGACGGGGCGTTAAGCCACGCCGCCACGCGATCGCGGGCCGCCTCGTAGCGCTCGGTCAGCCGCTGGGCGGCGGCGAACTGGCTGCGATGGACATTGCCGGCGCTCAGGCGATAAAACTGGTCGCTGGCGTCGATCACCGCCAGCGGTTTGAGCGCTGTCGCCGCGCTGTCGAGATAGACGCCGGCATCGGCCAGAGCCGGAAACTGCGCGCGAAAGTGCGCCGGGTTGAATGCGTTCATGGAATTCCTCGTATCAATACCGCGATCGTCGCGCAATTTGCCGGGCATGACAAGGTCTCTGCGTCCTGTGGAATTGTCCGAATGTGACTCCACGTCGGTCAAAGAGGGTTATGCTGAAAAGTGTTGGGTTTGTGTTTTAACCTATTACTTAACGAGTTACGAATAGTATAAATAGCCGTAAGGAGAGAAGAATGAAAATGACTAAGGCCGCTGCGATTATCTCTGCCTGTATGCTGACTTTAGGCCTGAGCGCCTGTTCCTCTAACTATGTGATGCATACCAATGATGGGCGGACCATCGTTACCGACGGGAAACCGCAAACCGATAATGACACTGGCATGATCTCGTATAAAGACGCGTGGGGCAACAAACAGCAGATTAATCGCTCTGACGTGAAACAACTGGGTGAACTGGACGAGTAAGGCAGTAAAAAGGCAAAAAAAAGCACCGCGCGTTGCGGTGCTACATTAAATCACTATGGACAGACAGGGTAAATGTACAGGAAGTGAAAAGGGGTAGCTTTGCTACCAGGGTCTGCAAAAACAGACCAATTGCAAACACAACAACACAACATCACAACCGTAAGCCAAAAGCTTGATGGAACACGCATTCCAAAAAAAGCTTCTCGTTCCGGCTCAGGAAGTGCCGCCACTATAGGTATTTGCTGGTAGAACCTCAACGGACAATTTATAATGGCTCAGATAAAAAAAACTAATAGGTTAATCATTGTTTCCTATTTGTTAAATTGAGTTAACATCTAAGCCAGGATAACCATGTCGAAGCGATTACCACCTCTGAATGCATTACGTGTTTTTGATGCAGCCGCACGTCATCTCAGCTTCACTCGGGCAGCCGATGAGCTTTTTGTGACGCAGGCCGCAGTCAGCCATCAAATCAAGTCTCTCGAGGATTTTCTGGGCCTTAAGCTGTTCCGTCGGCGCAATCGTTCGCTGCTGTTAACGGAAGAAGGGCAGAGCTATTTTCAGGATATTAAAGAGATTTTTTCGCAACTGACGGAAGCGACGCGTAAACTGCAGGCGCGCAGCGCCAAAGGGGCATTAACGGTCAGTTTATTGCCAAGTTTCGCCATTCAGTGGCTGGTGCCAAGACTCACAAGCTTTAACTCAGCTTATCCGGGAATCGACGTCAGGATCCAGGCGGTGGACCGTCAGGAGGATAAGCTGGCGGACGATGTCGATGTGGCGATTTTTTATGGCCGCGGCAACTGGCCGGGCCTGCGTGTGGAAAAATTGTACGCCGAGTATCTGCTGCCGGTCTGTTCCCCGCTCTTGCTCACCGGCGACAAAGCATTGAAAACGCCTGCCGATCTGGCGCAACATACCCTGCTTCACGATGCGTCCCGCCGCGACTGGCAAACTTATACCCGTCAGCTTGGTCTAAGCCATATTAATGTGCAGCAGGGGCCGATTTTCAGCCATAGCGCGATGGTGCTGCAGGCGGCCATTCACGGGCAGGGCGTGGCGCTGGCCAACAACGTCATGGCGCAGTCCGAAATTGAAGCCGGTCGTCTGGTGTGTCCGTTTAATGATGTTCTGGTCAGTAAGAATGCGTTTTACCTTGTTTGCCATGACAGTCAGGCAGAACTGGGTAAAATAGCCGCTTTCCGGCAGTGGATCCTGGCGAAAGCGGCAAGTGAACAAGAAAAATTCCGCTTTCGTTATGAACAATAATTACTTGTAGGGTAACAACATGACCAGCCGTTTTATGCTGATATTCGCCGCGATTAGCGGCTTTATCTTTGTGGCTCTGGGCGCCTTTGGCGCGCATGTCTTAAGTCAATCGCTCGGCGCGGCGGAGATGGCCTGGATCCATACCGGCCTGGAGTACCAGGCCTTCCATACCCTGGCGATTTTTGGTCTGGCGGTGGCGATGCAGCGTCGGATCAGTATCTGGTTCTACTGGAGCAGCGTATTTCTGGCGTTAGGGACCGTGCTGTTCAGCGGCAGCCTCTATTGTCTGGCGCTCTCTCATTTACGTCTGTGGGCGTTCGTGACCCCGGTGGGCGGCGTAAGCTTCCTCGCCGGTTGGGTTTTAATGTTAATTGGTGCAATTCGTCTGAAACGTAAGGGCGTTGTTCATGAATAAGGTTGTCCTCTATTGTCGCCCTGGGTTTGAGAAAGAGTGCGCAGCAGAAATTACCGATAAGGCAGCCCGCCTTGAGGTGTTTGGTTTTGCCCGGGTCAAAGAAGACTCTGGCTATGTAATTTTTGAAGGTTATCAGCAGGACGACGGCGAGAAGCTGGTGCGCGATCTGCCGTTCAGCTCGCTGATTTTTGCCCGTCAGATGTTTGTGGTCGGCGAACTGCTGCGCGACCTGCCGCCGGAGGATCGCATTACCCCGATCGTCGGCATGCTGCAGGGCGTGGTGGAGAAGGGTGGCGAGCTGCGTGTGGAAGTGGCGGATACCAACGAAAGCAAAGAGCTGATGAAGTTCTGCCGCAAGTTTACGGTGCCGTTACGCGCGGCGCTGCGCGAGGCGGGCGTGCTGACCAACTATGAAACGCCAAAGCGACCGGTGGTGCATGTGTTCTTTATCGCCCCCGGCTGCTGCTATACCGGCTACTCATACAGCAACAACAACTCACCGTTCTATATGGGCATTCCGCGGCTGAAGTTTCCGTCCGACGCCCCGAGCCGTTCCACCCTCAAGCTGGAAGAGGCGTTCCACGTTTTTATTCCGGCGGACGAGTGGGACGAGCGTCTGGCGAACGGCATGTATGCCGTCGATCTCGGCGCCTGCCCGGGCGGCTGGACCTATCAGCTGGTGAAGCGCAACATGTGGGTCTCTTCGGTCGATAACGGCCCGATGGCCCAGAGCCTGATGGATACCGGCCAGGTGTCCTGGCTGCGCGAAGACGGTTTCCGCTATCGTCCGAACCGCAACAACATCTCGTGGATGGTCTGCGATATGGTGGAGAAACCGGCGAAGGTGGCGGCGCTGATGGCGCAGTGGCTGGTCAACGGCTGGTGCCGGGAGACCATCTTCAACCTCAAGCTGCCGATGAAAAAGCGCTATGAAGAGGTGTCGCAGAATCTGGCCTATATTCAGGCCCAGCTGGACGAGCACGGCGTTAACGCCCAGATCCAGGCGCGTCAGCTGTATCACGATCGTGAAGAAGTGACCGTTCACGTGCGCCGCCTGTGGGCCGCCGTCGGCGGACGTCGCGACGAGCGTTAATCCTTCCCCCTCAGGCCGGAGACGCGTGCGCGTCCTCCGGCCTTCCCCTTAAGGCTGCGGCGCATCCGACACAATATGCGTCACGTCATCCAGATGACCAATCCTCGCCTCGCCGGAGCGGTTGAACTTGCTTTTGTCGATCAGCAGTAGCGACTGCGCCGCCCGCTTAAGCAGGATCGATTTGAAGTCGGCATTGAACGCATTGGAGTCCCACAGCGCGCCCTGCGGGTCGATGCCTTCGCAGGAAAAAATAAACAGATCGATCTCCAGCGATTTCAGCTGGGAAATCAGCGCCGGGTTCACGTAGCAGCCATATTTCCGCTGCAGAGTGCCGCCGGAGCAGGTGAGCGTGATCTGGTCGCGTTTGGCCAGCTCCTGGCAGATGGGCTGGCTGTTGGTAAAGACGTGCAGCGGGCGGTCCGGCAGCTGGCGGGCGAGATACCAGCAGGTGGAGCTGGCATCGAGGGCGATCACCATCCCTTCGTCAATCCAGGCCAGCGCTTCGCGGGCGATGTCGGCTTTATGCGCGTAATGGCTTTTCAGGCGCATGTGGAAAGGATCGCCGCTGTCCTGGCTGCGCTGGTGGATCACTTTGGCCCGGCCGTGGTTACGCAGCACTTTGCCCTGCGCCTGCAGCTCGCTCAGATCGCGGCGAATAGTTTCCCTGCTGACGTTGAGCTGTTTTGACAACGTTTCGGTGGTCAGGCTGCTGTGGGTGATCAGGAGATCGACGATCGCCTGCTGGCGGGCTGCTTTCATTTATTCTCATCCCATCATTGATTGAGCGTCTGCATCAGGCAGACGCTCCGGCATGAGATTACGGCGTGACTCCTTTTTTTAAAAGGATATTTCCGTACTTAGCGCACTCTCCTGTGATAACGATCGCAAAGGCTTTTTGCGCCCGGTCGTAGAAGGCAAAGCGGTCAATCCGCACGATATCCGGGCAGGGGGCCTGCGCCGATAGCGCCTGCCGATAGCGCTGTTCCACCGTCGGGTCGAGCGCATCGCCTTCGACGGCGGCCATCATCACCACCGGCGGCGCATAGCTGTCTAATTCGAACAGCGGGATAATCGCCTGCAGCAGATCGCTGACTCGCAGGCCATCGGCGCGGATCACCTGCGGCCCCATGCTGTGCGCCGGGAAATGGGCATCGGAAAAAATGATTTCATCCCCATGGCCCATTTCGGCCAGCACTTTCAGCAGTTCCGGCGATATCAGCGGGGAAATGGTTTTGAGCATCTCAGGCTT
The DNA here is from genome assembly GCF_000742135.1 of Klebsiella pneumoniae. GTDB lineage: Bacteria > Pseudomonadota > Gammaproteobacteria > Enterobacterales > Enterobacteriaceae > Klebsiella > Klebsiella pneumoniae. The sequence goes on from NZ_KN046818.1 coordinate 3,672,010, forward strand.
CCTCTATCAGTTCAGGTTCAGTTTGCGGCCAGAAATAGCGGTAGCGGTACGCGACCTGCGCTCTGGCCTGTTCTGGCGAAGAGAACTCGCCCACGCCATACCAGCCAAACATCGCCGCGCCGGCCACGGTGGTTTCGGCATCGTCGAGGACTTTGATCGGTATCCCGAGTCGGTTGGCCTTGATCTGGTTCCATAGCGCGTTGCGGCTGCCGCCGCCCACCAGCAGCAGCTCTTTCGCCCTGAAGCCGCCGATTTTTTCCAGGGTTTGCAGATGCTGCGCCAGCTGATCGCTTAACCCCTCCAGCGCGGCGCGGTAAAAATGGCCGCGGGTGGTGTTGAGCGTGACGCCCTGCCAGCCGGCGTGCTGGCTGGCGAGCAGGTCGCACTGCATCCTGACGCCCTGGGCGCCGGGCGGGATCGCCTGCGCTTCGTCAATCAGCGTCTGCCATGGGGTGTCAGCGCTCCACAGCAGTTTGCGCACCCACTCGAGCACGCCGGAGGCCAGCCACTGCATCCCCGGGTTATAGCGGCCCGGCTGGCTGTCCAGCTCGCAGGTGGAGCCGCTGTAGTCACAGAGCAGCGAGGTGTCGACCTGCGCGCTGCGTACCATCAGGATCTCCCAGGTCCCGGAGGAGAGCACCGGCTCATCCTGCCCGGCGCCGGCGCCAAACAGAGCGAACTGGGTGTCATGCCCGGCCGAGATAACCGGGATCCCGACGGGGAGGCCCAGCAGCGCAGCGGCCTCCGGCAGCAGGGCGCCGATCGGCTGGCCTGCTTCAACCAGCCGCGGGAACAGGCGGCGCGGCAGGCCGGTCGCCTGCAGGATCGGCGCGCTGAAATCGCGCTGCCGGAGATCGAGCATCTGGCTGGTGCCCGCCATGGTGAGGTCGGTGGTGAACTCCCCGGTCAGCCGATGGTTGATCAGCGATGAAATAAACAGCCAGGCATGGGCCTGCGCCAGCAGCTGCGGGTGGTTCTCTTTCAGCCACACCAGCTTATACAGGGTGTTGAACGCAAACGCGCCGACGCCGGCTATCCGCTGCAGCTGGCGCGCGGGCATATACTGGCTGATTTTCTCCATCACCGCCGCGGTGCGCGGGCATTTCCAGCTGATGATCGGATACAGCAGGGCACCCTGCTCATCCACCAACGCGCCATCGACGCCAAAGGTCGTGACGGTAATGCCGCGCACCGTGCAGGAGGCCAGCTGGTCATGGATCTGCCGGCAGCAGTCGGCAAAGCGCTGCACAATGGCCTCCAGCGACCACTGGTGCCAGTCGCTTTTTTCCGCCGCGATGTCGCTGGCGTTCGCCGTTGCGGCGCGGGCGATAATGTTCCCTTGTCGATCCACGGCCATCGCCCGCACGTTCGTGGCGCCGCAGTCGAGGACCAGGATAACGTCTTGCTTCATAGTGACTCCCGAAACAACATTGCCGGATGGCGCAGCGCTTATCCGGCCTACAGACCGCGCGCGTCTGTAGGCCAGGTAAGCCTGCGCCTCCGGGCGAAACCAACCTGTTAACGCTTATACAGCGGCCCGTAGTTCTGGCAGGCGCGGTAGTCCTGGCCCTCGATATCCATGCCGTGCGCGGCCCAGGCGGAAGGGCGATAGATTTTCGCCTCTTCCACGTTGTGCATGCAGACCGGAATGCGCAGCATGGCGGCGAGGGTAATGAAATCTGCGCCAACGTGGCCGATGGTCAGCACGCCGTGGTTGGCGCCCCAGTTGGCCATCACCGAGTACACATCGCTGAACGGGCCCTTGCCGGTCAGGCGTGGGGCAAACCAGGTGGTGGGCCAGGTGGAGTTGGTGCGGGCGTCGAGTTGGTCGTGCATCGCTTTGGGCAGCGCTACGCTCCAGCCTTCGGCAATTTGCAGCACCGGCCCCAGACCTTTGATGATGTTCACCCGGGTCATGGTGAACGGCACGCCGCCTTCGGTCAGGAAGCGGGAAGAGAAGCCGCCGCCGCGGAAGTATTCGTGGATCGCCGGGCACCATTCGGTCGCCGCGAGGCAGGCATCCGCCTCGCTCTGCTCAATCTCCCAGTGGGGTTTCATCGTCGGATTGCCCTGCGCGTCGCGCTGCTGGCAGGAGCCGTCCAGCGCCGCAGAGCCGGAGTTAATCAGGTGAATGATGCCGTGCTCCGCCCGCCCGGTGAGCGGCTGCCCGGTGACCCGTTCAACGGCATCCGGCGACCAGTAGGTGCGTACGTCGGCAAACACCTGGGCGGTGCCGGTGAGCTGATGGCCCATCAGCATGGCCACGCCGTTGAGGCTGTCGTTTTCGGTAGCGACGACAAACGGTTCGCGCACCCCGTTCCAGTCAAAAGAGCTGTTGAGCAGCGCTTCGGCGGTATCGCCATTGGGGTATTGATCGGTCCAGTGGCGCTGCCCCTGGAAACCGGCGGCGATGGCGTTGTAACCCAGCGACTCCTCCACCAGCCCTTTTTCTGCGAGCTTCGGGTTGCCCTGCATCATGTCGCGGATGCACATCGCCATCAGCAGGCTCTCTTTCAGCACCGCGCGGCTCTGCGTTTCATTGCGCTTATACTGCTCAGCGTTCTGATCTTCGCCGTAGCGGAAGTGTTTATCCGCCCACGCCAGCGCCATCTCCAGCTCGGTTTCATCATAGATTTTTTGATCGATTCGCCGGCGCAGCTCCGTCATGTCGACAGCCTGCACCTTCATGCCGAGCCAGGACTCAAAAAAGATGTGGTCGACGATAGATCCGGCGATGCCCATTGAGACGCCGCCCAGCGACAGATAGCTTTTCCCTTTCATACTGGCGACAGCCAGGCCGGCGCGAGCGAAGCGCAACAGCTTTTCTTCGACATCCGCTGGGATCGACGTGTCATCGGCATCCTGCACGTCATGTCCGTAGATGGAGAACGCCGGGATCCCTTTCTGGCTATGGGCCGCCAGCGCCGCGGCCAGATAGACCGCCCCCGGACGCTCGGTGCCGTTAAAGCCCCAGATGGCCTTCGGGCGCAGCGGATCCATGTCGATGGTTTCGCTGCCGTAGCACCAGCAGGGGGTGACGGTGATGGTGACGCCGACGTTCTGGCTGCTGAATTTCTCTTCACAGGCGGCCGACTCGGCCATGCCGGCGATGCAGGTATCGGCAATCACGCACTCCACCCGGGCGCCGCAGGCGTGGCGCAGTTTCTCGCTGATAAGCGCGGCGGTGGCTTTCGCCATGTTCATGGTTTGCGCTTCCAGCGACTCGCGGACCCCCATGCGACGACCATCGATTACCGGACGAATACCGATCTTCGGTAAGCTGATTTTTTTCATTACAGATCCCTCAGGTTATGCGGATAACAGGTTTAGTTCGTCGCCGCTTGTGAACGGAAACGGGCAAAAATAAAGATGATGGCGAAGCACAGCGCCGGGACCAGTTCGGCGGTCGGGATATTGCCGGCGGCGTCGCTGACAAAGCCCATCACCGGGGTAACGATCCCGCCGCCGATAATGGTCATGACGATAAATGACGAGCCATATTTGGTGTCCTGGCCCAGATGCTTAATCCCCAGCGAGAAGATGGTCGGGTACTGAATGGACATAAAGGCGCTGCACAGGGTCAGGGCCAGCAGACCGACGTGGCCGCCGCTGAAGGCGGAGAGCAAACAGAGCAGCATGGCGATAAACGCATAGATAGCGAGCACGTTTTGCGGCGCGAAGCGGCGGATAAGCCAGGTGCCGGTAAAACGGCCGATAAAGAAGCAGACCATGGTGGCGGTCAGGTAGTTGGCGGCGAAACCGGCCGTCATGCCCGGGATCTCTTCGATAGCGTAGCGAATCAGGTAGCTCCAGCAGGCGGTTTGCGCGCCGACGTAGCAGAACTGGGCCAGTACCGCCCAGCGCCAGTGGCGGATGCGCATCAGGCGCGTCAGCGAGGCGAAAAAAGTGCTCTGCGCGCTGTCGCTGTGGTCATCGCTTTGCAGGGAGGGGAAGCGGGTGCAGACGATCAGCAGGGCGACCAGCAGGACAATGGCCACGATAATCATATAGGGGGTTTGTACCGACAGGACCAGACTGTGCTTCCAGGCGCTGAGCTGTTCCGGCGTCATTTTATCCAGCACCTCCTGCGGCTGATGCGGGACGTTAGACAAAATAAGACTCTGGCCAAATACCACGGCAATAATGGCGCCGAATGAGTTAAAGGTCTGGGCCAGATTAAGGCGGAAGTGACCGCCGCTTTCCGGACCGAGGACGGTGACAAACGGGTTGGCCGCGGTTTCCAGACAGCCAAGCCCGGCAGCGATAATAAATAATCCAATCAGGAATAAAGTGTAGTTCATCACTTCGGCGGCAGGCCAGAACAGCGCGGCGCCGCAGGCATATAAAAACAGACCCGTAAGGATGCCGGCTTTGTAGCTGAATTTTTTCATCAACATCCCGGCGGGGATGGGAATAATAAAATAGCCAAAGTAAAAGGCCGATTGAATTAATCCGGCCTGGAAGTTAGTCAGGGTAAAGGCCTGTTGAAATTGCGGTAATAAAATATCATTCAGATTATTAGCCACGGCCCACAGAAAAAAGAGGGAGCACAGCAGAGCGAAAGGAATAATGTAGCTCTTACTCTGCCCGCTCTCCATGGCGCGGTAACTTTGCGTTGGTATCGTTGTGTTTCCCATAGCGTCCTCATCAGTTCAGAAGCATTTACAACAGCATTCAGGGCGCAGTCTGGTGCTGCAGCAGACCGCAAAATTAAGTGAGCTCAGGTGACGCGCCGGTGAGTGAAATGAAAGTCACGGCGGAACTCATGGCTTCATTTTCAAATAAAAACCGTCTGTTAATATGATGATGGTCACACTTAACGTACTGTGGGCCATTTTATGTGATTATTGTCACTTTAATTTTTCAAAAACGCTGACCGTTTGAGAAAATAAATTCACAAAACCACAACGCTAATGACCGAATGAATATATATCGTGGAAAACGGGCAAATGTTACAAAGAAATAAAATGCCCGCTTGATGAAATATTATTAAGAACGGGCATTTTAATCTCTCTCGTAATGGGCATGGTTGCTTTATTCATGGCGGAATAATTGACGCGGCTCACAAAAAATAATCATGAAAATTCCCCTTTGAATATTCAGGTTGATGATGAAGACCATTATTCACCCTATCCCACGGTAGCCGACGATGTTTCTGTTGCCCTGCCGTTGATGGATGATGAGTCACCAAAAGAGGAACGCAATGGAAAGAAACAGACTGGCCCGGCAGATAATCGATACCTGCCTGGAAATGACCCGCCTGGGGTTAAATCAGGGGACCGCCGGCAATGTCAGCGTGCGCTATCAGGGAGGAATGCTGATCACCCCTACCGGTATCCCATATGAAAAGCTGACGGAAGACAAGATCGTCTTTATTGATGCCGACGGCCAGCATGAGCAGGGAAAACTGCCCTCCAGCGAATGGCGTTTTCATCAGGCGGCCTACCAGACGCGACCCGATGCCCAGGCGGTGGTCCACAATCACGCTGTCCATTGTACGGCGGTGTCGATCCTCAACCGGCCCATCCCGGCCATCCACTATATGATCGCCGCGGCCGGCGGGAATTCGATCCCCTGCGCGCCCTATGCCACCTTCGGCACCCGCGAACTGTCTGAGCATGTCGCGGTGGCGCTGAAGCACCGCAAAGCCACGCTGCTGCAGCATCACGGCCTGATCGCCTGCGAGGCCAGCCTGGAGAAAGCGCTCTGGCTGGCGCATGAAGTGGAGGTCCTGGCCCAGCTCTACCTCAGTACGCTGGCGATTACCGACCCGGTCCCGGTGCTGGATGACGAGGCGATCGCCATCGTGCTGGAGAAGTTCAAAACCTACGGATTACGCATTGAAGAGTGATGCCGCAACGCTAACAGGAGAGCCACGATGGCAAACAGAATGATCCTCAATGAAACGGCATGGTTTGGCCGGGGGGCGATAAACGCATTAACCGATGAAGCGGTGCGGCGCGGTTATCGTAAAGCATTGATCGTCACTGACAGCACTCTCGCCCGCTGCGGCGTGGCGGCGAAAGTCACCGACAAACTGGATGCCGCCGGGCTGGCATGGGATATGTTCAGCGACGTGATCCCTAACCCGACCATCGCCGTGGTCCAGCAGGGGCTGCAGGCCTTTCAACGCAGCGGGGCGGATTACCTGATCGCCATCGGCGGCGGTTCGCCGCAGGATACCTGTAAGGCGATCGGTATTATTCAGCGTAACCCGGAATTCGCCGATGTCCGTAGCCTCGAGGGGCTGTCGCCCACCCGTCAGCCCAGCGTGCCGATCTTCGCGGTGCCGACCACCGCAGGTACCGCGGCGGAGGTGACGATTAACTATGTCATCACCGATGAAGAACAGCGGCGCAAATTCGTCTGTGTCGACCCGCACGATATTCCGCAGGTGGCCTTTATTGATGCCGATATGATGGACGCTATGCCGCCGGCGCTGAAGGCGGCTACCGGCGTGGACGCCCTGACGCATGCTATCGAAGGGTACCTCACTCGCGGCGCCTGGGCTTTGACCGATGCTCTGCACCTTAAGGCCATCGAGATCATCGCCGGCGCGCTGCGCGGCTCGGTTGCCGGCGACGCCGGCGCGGGGGAAGCTATGGCGCTCGGCCAGTATGTGGCGGGGATGGGATTTTCCAACGTTGGGCTTGGCCTGGTACACGGTATGGCGCATCCGCTCGGCGCTTTTTACAACACGCCGCACGGCGTGGCGAATGCCATCCTGCTGCCGCACGTGATGCGCTTTAATGCTGAGGCGACCGGGGAAAAATATCGCGACATCGCCCGGGCGATGGGCGTCAGGGTGGAAGCGTTAAGCCTGACCGCCGCGCGCGAGGCGGCAGTAGAGGCGGTCTGCCAGCTTAACCGCGATGTCGGTATTCCCGGCCATCTGCGCGAGGTGGGCGTCAGGAAAGAGGATATTCCGGCGCTGGCCCAGGCGGCGCTGGCGGATGTGTGTACCGGCGGCAACCCGCGCGAGGCGAGCCTGGCGGATATCGTCGGGTTATATCAGGCGGCCTGGTGAGTGCCTGGCCCGGGTAAAGCAGGCCGTTACCCTGCACCGGCGCACCTCTTAACGATGGTCAGCGCGTCAGCCGCAGCTGCTGCAGATTGCCGTCCAGCTGGAGGTCGGTCTGCAGGCGGGCCACCTCCCGGCAGGTGAAGGCCATCTCCTGATGCGCGGCCAGCTTTTTACGCCACTTCTCCGGGACCTCGGCCAGGCGGGCGTACAGCCCCTCCAGGTCCTGAAACTCGTTCAGCAGCTGGGCGGCGCTTTTGGGTCCAATGCCCGCCACGCCCGGCACCTTCGAGCTGCTGATCCCCGCCAGCCCCCAGTAATCCGCCAGCTGCTCCGGGGTGACGCCGAACTCGCTGGCGATGAAGGGGGCGTCCAGCCAGCGCTTCTGAAAGTAGTCGCGGATGCGGATGGTGGGCGACAGCAGCTGGCAGTAGCCTTTGTCGGTGGAGACGATGGTGGCCTGATGGCCCGCCTGGGCCACCTTCACCGCCAGGGTGGCGGCGAGATCGTCTGCTTCGCTGCCTGGCGAGGCCCAGCAGCGGATCCCCCGCTGTTCGAAGGCGGCCCGCAGCGCCGGCATCTCGGCCACCAGCGTCTCCGGCATCGGCGCGCGGCCGGCTTTGTACTCCGGCAGGCGCTGGTGGCGCCAGCCGTGGGCGCGATCCTCATCATCGAACACCGCCACTGCGTGGGTGGGCTGACTGTGGACAATCAGCTGCTCCAGGGCATGCAGGCAGGTATCGACGCAGGGTGAACCCTGCACCGCGTGGATGCGGCGGATTAGATTTAACGCGTCGACGATTAACAGATGAACAGCCACAGATACCCCCTTATTCTCAGCGTCTTTAGGGTAACATCGCCATCAGATCGAGGCTATCTGCGCCTGAACAATCAGGAAGATAACGCGCAAATTTCGCTAACTGACCGCCATCAGCGGTCTGATGACGTCCGGCGCGGGTTCGCCGTACCACACCGCTTCGCGCACCGGGACCGGTTTGGCGATAAGCCCGAGGGCGTAAAAGCGATCGGCGATGGTCTGCTGGGCGCGGATCACCGACAGATCCATCGGCCGCGGGCGATGGCTGCGGCGGGCGAGGGCCATGCTCAGCGACCGGGCGTCGATCCCCAGCTCTGCCGAGAGTAAGCGGGCCGCTTCGCCGCGATGCGAGTCGATAAACTGCCCGGTGTGGGTCAGCTCCGTCAGCAGGCAGCGCATGATATCGCCATGCTGAGCGAGGTAGTCCCGTCGCGAAAGATAAAACTGATGGTTGTTGACCCGGCCTTCGCCGCTGGCGACCACCCGCAGCTCGCCGGTGTGTTCGGCGTCGCTGAGCAGCGGATCCCACATCATCCAGGCGTCAACCGCCAGATAGTCGCTGGCGGTCAGCGGATATTTCGGCGGGGTATAGACCACCCGCACATCGTTCAGACCCAGGCCGGCGTCCTCGAGGATCTGCAGCAGCAGCCAGTGGACATTCGACCCTTTATTGAGGGCGATGCGTTTACCGCGCAGATCGCTGAGCTGGCGAATGTCGCTCTCCTGCGGGACGACCATCGCCACGCTGCGCGGCGCCGGCGGCTCCCACGCCACGTACATCAGTTCGCTATTGCTGGCCTGGGCAAACACCGGCGGCGCTTCTCCGGTGGTGCCGAAGTCGATCTCGTTGCAGGCGAGGGCGTGGAGGAGCTGCGGTCCGGCAGGAAACTCACTCCACAGCACGTTGACGCCGAGGCTGGCGAAGGCGGTTTCCAGACTCTGACGGGCTTTCAGGATCCCGAGGCTGCCGAAGCGCTGGTAGCCAATGCGCAGTTCGCGATCGGCCCCGGCTGCGTTGGCGAACGCCCGCGGCGGCGCAGGCGGGCGGCGGCGGCTTTTGATCAGCCCGAGGTTAGCGAGCTGGGTGCGCAAGGTATGCCGGCTGATCCCCAACAGCGCGGCCGCCTGGCTCTGGTTATCGTCGCAATGTGCCATGGCGTGGCGAATCAGGGCGCTGGTCACTCGCTGCCACAGCGGCTCGCCGGGAAGCGCCAGCTGGTGGCGAATAAAGTCGTCCAGTTCATGATCGCTCGCCGGCCCCGGGGCGTCGTTGAGCGTCGCCAGGCGCAGCTGGGCAGGACTGATCTCCTCTTCTTTACTGAGCAGCACCGCGTTGTGCAGGGTGTTTTCCAGCTCGCGAATATTGCCCGGCCACGAATAGTCCATCAGCCGGGCCAGTGATTCCGGCGCCAGACGCAGGGTTGGCCGCCCGAGGCGCCGGGCGTAGAGTGATAAAAAGTGGTGCGCCAGCAGCGGGATATCCTGCCGACGCTGGCGCAGCGGCGGCAGCGGCACCACCGCGATATTCAGTCGATAGTAGAGATCCTCGCGAAAGCGGCGCTCGCGGATCGCCTGGGCCAGGTCAACGTGGGTGGCGGCAATCACCCGGACATTCACTTTAATCGCTTTGCGTGAGCCGACGCGGGTAATTTCACGCTCCTGCAGCACTCGCAGCAGCTTGACCTGCAGCGGCAGGCTTAATTCGCCGATCTCGTCCAGCAGCAGCGTCCCCCCTTCCGCGGCTTCAAACCAGCCGGGCTGTCCCTGCTGCGCGCCGGTGAAGGCGCCTTTCTCATGGCCGAACAGTTCAGCTTCGGCGAGGCTCTCGGTCAGCGCGCCGCAGTTAACGGCCAGAAACGGCTGCTGGCGACGGGCGCTGTGATGATGGAGATAGCGGGCCACCACCTCCTTGCCGGTGCCGGTTTCGCCCACGATCAGCACGGTCGCCTCCGTTGGCGCGAGTTTGTCCAGCAGGCTCTGGAAGGCCTTCGACGCCGGGTCGATCAGCGCGGGAGCGGTGGAAGGGGATTCTGGGTTCAGCATAGCGGGCCTCCGATCGTTGACGCTCTGAACTTATCCTGCGGCGGCCGCAGAAACCAGAGGGGGAAGGCCCGCGGCTGTTGCAAATGCGCCAGCGGATGCGCGGCGGCTGCGCGATTTGCAACAGCGCGGCGCGGCGAAGCCGTTTTCAGTGCATTGATTTTAAAAGATTAATTTTTTATTCACCATTGGCATGATTATCGCTAACACCCATATAACCAAATTAAAACATCTCTTCGATAAATATCGGATATGGTTATATAGGAAATAGATAATGACGCAGCAAGCTCCCGACAAGATCAATGTCTTCTGGTTCTTACCTACCCACGGCGATGGCCGTTATCTGGGTACCACCGAGGGTGGACGCCCGGTCGATTTACCTTATCTGCAGCAGGTGGCGCTGGCAGCCGACAGCCTGGGCTACTACGGCGTGCTGATCCCCACCGGTAAAAGCTGTGAAGATTCGTGGCTGGTGGCCTCGGCGCTGGCGCCGTTGACCCGCCGTCTGCGCTATCTGGTGGCGGTCAGGCCGGGCCTGCAGCCGCCAACCCTGGCGGCGCGGATGGCGGCCACCCTCGACCGTTTATCGGAAGGTCGGCTGCTGATCAACGTCGTTACCGGCGGCGACCCGGTGGAAAACAAAGGCGACGGTATCTTCCTCAGCCACAGCGAGCGCTATCAGGTGACCCGCGAATTTCTTGATATTTACACCCGCCTGCTGCGCGGGGAAAAAGTGGATTATCACGGCGAGCATATTCACGTGGAAGGCGCTGAGGTGTTGTTCCCGCCGGTGCAGGAGAATGGCCCGCCGCTCTATTTCGGCGGCTCTTCTGATGCGGCCATTGATGTGGCGGCCGAGCAGATCGACAGCTATCTGACGTGGGGCGAACCCCCGGAACTGGTGGCGGAGAAGCTGGCGGTGGTGCGCGAGCGCGCCGCGGCCCGCGGACGCACCCTGCAGTACGGCATTCGTCTACACGTCATTGTGCGCGAAACGGAAGAAGAGGCATGGGCCGCCGCCGACCGGCTGATCGCCCATCTTGACGACGATACCATTGCCCAGGCGCAAAAGATCTTCGCCCGCATGGACTCAGCCGGCCAGGCGCGGATGAGCGCCCTGCATCAGGGATCGCGCGATAATCTGCGCATTGCGCCCAATCTGTGGGCCGGCGTCGGACTGGTGCGCGGCGGCGCGGGTACCGCGCTGGTAGGTAATCCGCAGCAGGTAGCGGAACGCATCCGCGAATATCAGGCGCTCGGCATCAGCAACTTTATCTTCTCCGGTTACCCACATCTGGAAGAAGCGCACCGCTTTGCTGAGCTGGTGATGCCTCTGTTGCCGCTGGAAAACGGGGCCTCGTCGAAGGCGCGTAGCGTGAACACCGGTCCGTTTGGCGAAACCATCGGCGGCGATAAGCGCCCGGTGCGCCAGGTCAGCGCCAGCTGATGGCCCGGAGCGCGACCATGAGACAGCATACCGGAGGAGGGCAGCGATGAGTGCAGAACCGCATATCGTGATTATCGGCGGCGGCTTTAGCGGCGCGGCGGTGGCGATTGAGCTGCTGCGCCTGGCGCCGAACGGGGTGCGCGTGACGCTGCTGGAGCCGCGCCAGTCCCCCGGGGCCGGGGTGGCCTACTCCACTGCGGAGCCGACGCACCGGATTAACGTTCCGGCCGCTCGCATGCAGCTGGCCGGCGACGAAGAGGGCGCCTTCGATCATTGGTACCGCCATCAGCCTGCCTTTACCGTCGATGTGCAGGCGCTGCGCCCGGACGGTTCCGTCTACCCTCAGCGCGGCCAGTTTGGTCGCTATGTGGCGCAGCGTTTTGCCGACGCCGCGGCGTCCAGCGGCGGACGGCTTCGCCACCTGCGCGATCGGGCGCTCGCTTTTCATCAGGGGATGGTGACCACCGACGGCGGCCTGCAGCTTAAGGCCGATCTGCTGGTGCTGGCGATCAGTCATCCACCGCCTTCGCTGCCGGCACAGGCCGAAGCCTGGCGTCATCATCCGGCGCTGATTGCCAACCCGTGGCAGCCCGGCGCGCTCGATGCCATCGCCCCGCACGCCCGGGTGGCGGTGATGGGCACTGGATTAACCATGGCCGATACGGTCGCGACGCTGGACCGGCTGGGCCACCGCGGCAGTATCGTCGCCTTTTCGCGCCATGGCCTGCTGTCGCGCGGCAACCTGAGCGGCGCAGGGGCAACCTGGCCTGGCGACTATCAGCAGGGCAGTCTGCGTCAGCGCCTGCGTCAGATCCGCCTCGACGTCGCGTATGCGGCGCAGCAGGGCCTGAGCTGGCAGGTGGTGCTGGATGCGGTTCGTCAGCAGGGGCAACGGATCTGGCAGGCGCTCAGCGTCGCCGATCGCCAGCGTTTTCTGCGCCATCTGCGCCATTACTGGGATGTCCACCGCTACCGCGTGGCGCCGCAGGTCGCCGAGGTGCTGGAGGCGCGCCAGCGCACGGGCAGTCTGCAGGTGCAGGCGGCCAGGCTACTGTCGATAAGCGGTGAAGGCGAAACGCTGCGTCTGACGCTGGCGCGGCGCGGCGGCGGCGTGCAGACGCTGAGCGTCGATCACCTGATCCTGACCACCGGACCCGCACACCGCGCCCTGACCGACAGCCAGCCATTTTTACAGGACCTCGCCCGCCGCGGCCTGATTCGCGCCGATGCCCTCGGCATGGGCCTGGAGGTGGACAGCCGTTCCCGGGCAGTGGCTGAGCCGCACGTTGAGGCGCTGCCGGTGCTGGTGGCCGGTCCGGCCGCCCGCGGGCGTTTTGGCGAACTGATGGGCCTGCCGCAGGTAGCCGACCATGCCGCTGACGTGGCGGCGCAAGCGTTACTCACGCTCGGGATCCCGCAGGACTCCCGATGTCCTGCGTACTGAATACCTCTCTTTCTTTTCCCTGATTCATTTTGCCGCGTGCGCCCCGGCGACGGGCCGCGCTATGGAGATTGCTATGTCATCACAACGTGAAATTCGTCTTAACGCTTTCGATATGAACTGCGTCGGCCATCAGTCGCCGGGCCTGTGGGCGCATCCCCGGGATCGCTCCTGGCAGTATAAAGATCTGGAGTACTGGGTGGATCTGGCGCGGCTTCTGGAGCGCGGCAAGTTCGACGGGCTGTTTATCGCCGACGTGCTGGGGATCTATGACGTGCTGAACGGCAGCGGCGATGCGGCGATCCGCCAGGCGACGCAGGTTCCGGTCAACGATCCGCTGGCTCTGATCACCCCAATGGCGCTGGTGACGGAGCATCTGGGCTTCGGCCTGACCGCCTCGCTGTCGTTTGAGCATCCTTACCCCTTCGCTCGTCGTCTGTCGACGCTCGATCATCTGACCAAAGGGCGGGTGGGCTGGAATATCGTCACCTCCTATCTGGAGAGCGGGGCGCGCAATATCGGCCAGCAGACCCAGACCGACCATGACACCCGCTATGACTATGCCGATGAGTATTTGCAGGTGATCTACAAACTGCTGGAGGGAAGCTGGGAGGACGGGGCGGTGCTGCGCGACAGAGAGCGGAAGATCTTCAGCGATCCGCGGAAAATCCATCCCATTAACCATCAGGGACAGTTCTTTTCCGTGCCGGGGATCCACCTCTGCGAGCCATCCCCGCAGCGCACGCCGGTGCTGTATCAGGCGGGGGCGTCCAGCCGCGGCAAACAGTTCGCCGCCGGCCATGCCGAATGCGTCTTCGTCGCAGCGCCGTCGAAGGTGCTGCTGAAGAAGACGGTGGCGGATATTCGCCGCCGGGCAGCTGAGGCGGGGCGCGATCCGCACAGCATCCTGATCTTCAACCTGCAGACGGTAATTGTCGGCGACACCGACCGCGAGGCACAGGCGAAGTGGCAGGAATATAAGCAGTACGTCAGCTATGAAGGCGCGCTGGCGCTGCTCTCCGGCTGGACGGGGATCGATTTCGGCCAGTATCAGCCGGATCAGGTGCTGAAGTATCTGCACACCAACGCCATTCAGTCGGCGGTGGAGGCCTTTTCGACCGCTGATCCGAACCGCCAGTGGACGGTGCAGGCCCTGGCCGATTGGGCGGGGATCGGCGGCTTCGGTCCGCTGGTGGTTGGCAGCGCGCAAACCGTGGCGGACGAACTGCAGTCCTGGGTCGAAGAGACGGACGTCGATGGCTTTAACCTCGCCTATGCCGTCACTCACGAAACCTTCCGCGATGTCGTCGAGCTGCTGGTGCCTGAGCTGCAAAAGCGCGGCGTCTTTAAGCAAGAGTACCGCGAGGGGACCCTGCGCGAAAAACTGTTCGGCGGCGGCCCGCGTCTGGCCGCGCCTCACCCGGGCGCCAGCTACCGCCGCGATGCGCGCACGGCGGCATCGGTAGAGGAGAAGGTGACATGATCGCTATTGATGACCTGCATAAAAGTTACCGCACGGCGGATGGCCGGCTCAGCGCGGTGCTGAAAGGGCTGTCGCTGCAGGTGCCTGAGCGCTCCATCACCGCGGTGGTGGGGCCGAGCGGCGCCGGTAAATCAACCCTGGCGCGCTGCATCAGCCTGCTGGAGCAACCGGACAGCGGCAGCATTCGTATCAATGGCAAGGATCTGTCGGCGCTGTCCGGCGAGGCGCTGCGCCGGGAACGGCGGGCGATTGGCACCGTTTTCCAGTCTTCGGCGCTGTTGAGCCGCAGGACCGCCTGGGAGAATGTCGCCCTGCCGCTGGCGTGGCTTGGTGTGGTGGAGCGCGATATCAAGGCGCGGGTTGGCGAGCTGCTGGAGAGCGTCGGCCTGAGCCACAAAGCGGATGCCTGGCCGGCCCAGCTCTCAGGCGGCCAGCGCCAGCGGATCGGCATTGCCCGCGCGCTGGCGCTGCGCCCGTCCGTTCTGCTGGCGGATGAAGCCACCTCCGGCCTCGATCCTCAGGCCACGGCCTCGGTGCTGGCTCTGCTCAAGCGGCTGCGTGATGAGTACCAGCTGGCGATCGTCCTGATTACCCATGAAATGGACGCGGTGCGCACGGCGGCGGATGCGGTGGCGGAGATCCGCGACGGGACGATCGTCCAGTACGGGCGGATCGAAGATCTGCTGGCGCGTCCCGATTCTCTGCTCGGCCAGCAGCTGTTGCCGCTGACGCCGGCGGCAGCTACCCATAGCGATCTGCTGCTGCGTCTGAGCTACCGCTGGGATGTGCCGGTGGCCACCGACTGGATCAGCCGCCTGAGCCAGCAGTGGGGGCTGCAGATCGATCTCCTTGGCGGTCACGTCGAGGTGATTAATGGTCGGCTGGCCGGTCGCCTGCAGGCCGGAGTGCGCTTTCAGGGCGAACGCCTGTCGCCCGCGCGACTGCAGGGCCTGCTGGCGCAGCTCGGCATAACGGCGGAGATCCTCGACAGCGCGCCGTTGCTCAGGGAGGCGGTATGAAACCGACAGTCATCAGTCAGGATACCCCCTGGGGCGAAATCCCTTCGCTGCTGCTCCCCGCCTATGGCGAAACCTGGCTGATGGTGGCCATTGTGATGCTGTTTGTCGTCACGCTGGGGGGGCTGGTGGGGGTGGTGTTGTTTAACGCCTCGCCGCGGGGCTTATTTCCGCACGCACTGCTGTACCGGCTGCTGAACTGGGTGGTCAATATGGGACGTTCGCTGCCGTTTCTGGTGCTGATGGCCGCCATTATCCCGTTCACTTACTGGCTGACCGGCACCACGATTGGCATCCCCGCCGCGGTAGTGCCGATGATCGCCGCCGGCGTCCCGTTCTTTGGCCGTCTGGTGGAGAACGCGCTGCGCGAGTTGCCGGCGGAGGTCACCGCGGTGGGGGTCGTCTGCGGCGGGTCGCGCTGGCAAATCATTGCCAGCGCGCAGCTCAGTGAAGCCATGCCCGCGCTGGCGGCGGCGGTGACGCTAAACCTGGTCTCGATGATCGAGTATTCGGCTATCGCCGGGACCATCGGCGCCGGCGGCATCGGCTACCTGGCCGTGGTGTACGGCTATCAGCGCTTCGACAACCACATCATGATCGCGACGATCGTTGCCCTGATCGCCACGATCCAGTTGATTCAATTTTTGGGTGACCGTCTGGTCAACCGTTTACGCCACACGCAGGGGAACCTTGTATGACAACAGAGCAATTTGAGTTACGTAAAGCGCGGCGCTGGCCCTGGCTGGCGGCGCTGGCGGTGATTATCCTGCTCGCCATCGCCTTCTGGTGGTGGCGGGGACATACCCAAAGCCAGCAGGTGGTCTTCGGCAGCACGTTAAAAATTCACTACGAGCCGGCGATGGCCGGCGAGCAGCGGATCATTGAGTATATTAATCAGCATATTGCGCCCGATTACGGTCTGAAACTGGAGGCGGTGGGGGTGCAGGATCCGGTCCAGGCTGACCGCGCGGTAGCGGAAGGTCAGTATGCCGGGACGATCTATCAGCATCAGTGGTGGCTTAAACAGGTGGTGGACGCTAACGGCTTTGCGCTGTCGACCACGGTGCCGGTGTTCCAGTGGGCGTTTGGCATCTATTCCGACCGCTACTCGTCGGTACAGGCGTTGCCCAACGGCGCGACCATTGTCGTGCCTGACGATGGCGCCAATCAGGGGCAGGCCCTGTGGCTGCTCCAGCGCATTGGGTTGATCTCGCTCGACCCGGCGGTGGAGCCGCGCACGGCGAAGCTGAAAAATATTGTCGGTAACCCGCATCAGTTTGTCTTTAAAGAGCTGGATCTGCTGACCATGCCGCGGGCGTTAAATTCGGTGGATGCCGCCATCGGCTATGTCTCGCAATTTGACGCCGGGAAAGTGCCGCGTGAGAAAGGCATATTATTCCCGCCGGCGCCGCGCACCTTTGCTTCGCAATTAGTGATTGGTACACCGTATTTATCGCAGGAAAATATCGTCAAATTAAAACAGGCTTTTTCTGATCCGCGGATCCAGACGTGGTTAAAAACCACCGATGACCCGCTGGTAAAAGACGTATTAGTTCCAGTGTCCGCGGAATAAGCGTCCTGCACGACGTCTATTTTCGTTGTTATTTATTTCCCTTGAGGATGCGTGAAAGCGCGTCCTTTTTGTGCTGGTGATATTTATTAACTTATTGATTATATTGATTTTTATAGAATGATTTGTTGTTTTGATTCTCGTCGCGCGCGGTCTATAACCGCTGATGACCTGCACAAAATAATAAGGTGAAAAAATGAGTACATTACCAGTGGATAATCCCGGTATCGCTTCGGTACCGGTCAGTAGCGTCGGGGATGTGGCGCGGCTAATTAATTCCGGCAAGGAACATGCGAAATATGCGCGGATGATTGTCTTCCTCGCGCTGGGGGGCGTTTTTCTCGACGCATATGACTTAACCACGCTCTCCTACGGTATTGATGACGTTGTACGTGAATTTCAGCTCTCACCGCTGCTGACCGGCCTGGTGACTTCGTCCATTATGGTCGGGACTATCGTCGGCAATATTATCGGCGGCTGGTTGACCGATAAATATGGTCGCTATTCGGTTTTTATGGCCGATATGTTCTTTTTCGTGATTTCGGCTATCGCCGCCGGGCTGGCGCCGAACGTCTGGGTGTTGATTGGCGCCCGTTTCCTGATGGGCATCGGCGTTGGCATCGACCTGCCGGTAGCGATGTCCTATCTGGCCGAGTTTTCCCGCTTTGCCGGCAAAGGCAACAAAGCGGCTCGCCTCGCGGCGTGGTGCCCGATGTGGTACGCCGCCTCAACCGTCTGCTTTCTCATTATCTTCGGCCTCTATTTCCTGCTGCCGCAGGAGCATCTTGACTGGCTATGGCGCGCCTCCCTGCTGTTCGGCGCCGTGCCGGCACTGCTGATTATTGCCGTCCGCAGTCGATTTATGAATGAATCCCCGCTGTGGGCGGCGAACCAGGGCGATCTGACCTCTGCAGTGCGTATTTTACGCGACTCCTGGGGGATCCATGCCCATGAGGTCCCGGCGGCGAAGCCCGCGCCAGCGCCGAAAGTGAGCTTCCGCGTGCTGTTCGAAAAACCCTACCGCGAGCGGACTATCGTCGCCGGGGTGATGAATATCTGTATCTCCTTCGAGTACACGGCGATTGCCTTTTTCCTGCCGTCAATTCTTGCCCAGTTCCTCGGGGCTGGCGTCTTCGAAACTATATCGGCATCGCTGGGGCTGAACGCCCTGTTTGCTTTTACCGGTGGGCTGCTCGGTATGCATCTGGCGTGGAAATATCCTTCGCGTCATGTGGCGATAGCCGGCTTCGCCCTGCAGTTTGTGGCGCTGATTGTGCTGGCGCTGGTGGGGCAACCGCACGCGACGGCAGGTATCGTGCTGGCTATCGCGATGCTGGGGCTGTGGCTGTTCGCCGAAGGGTTTGGCCCGGGGGCGCAGCTGATGATCTACCCGGCGCTCTCCTATCCTACTGCCATTCGCGCCACCGGGGTCGGTTTCAGCCGGGCACTCTCCGGGATCGGCAGCGCGCTGGCGTTGTTTATTCTGCCGCTGCTGCAGGCCTCCCTCGGCACGCAGATGTTCTGGGTGGTCTCGCTTGCCGCCATTATTCCCATTTTCTTCCTGCTGGCGGTCCGTCATGAACCGACGCGAGAAGATATCGACGCACTTCATGAATAAGGAACTGACAATGACCCTGCTCTCTACTGGCACCGATTATGACGCGCTGGCGGCCGCCTTCCGCCCGATATTCACCCGTATCGCCCAGGGCGCTGCGGAGCGCGAACAGCAGCGCATTCTGCCCGATGAGCCGATCCGCTGGCTGAAAGAAGCGGGCTTCGGCACGCTGCGTATCCCGCGCGAGAAGGGCGGCTGGGGCGCTTCGCTGCCGCAGCTCAGCGCGCTGCTGATCGAGCTGGCGCAAGCGGACTCTAACCTGCCGCAGGCCCTGCGCGCGCACTTTGCCTTTGTGGAAGATCAGCTGAATCAGCCGGATTCCGCCGGGCGCGACCGCTGGTTTCGTCGCTTCCTCGACGGTGAGCTGGTGGGCAGCGGCTGGACGGAGATCGGCGCGGTTAAGCTGGGAGAGGTGAACACCAGAGTGACGCCGACAGAGGGCGGCTGGCGACTCGACGGCGAGAAGTTTTACAGCACCGGCGCGCTGTACGCCGACTGGATCGATGTGTTTGCCCGGCGCAGTGATACCGCCAGCGATGTGATAGCCCTGGTCAGCACCCAGCAGACCGGCGTGGTGCGGGAAGATGACTGGGATGGCTTTGGCCAGCGGTTGACCGGCAGCGGGACCACCCGCTTTACCGGCGCTCGGGTGGAAACCGAACATGTCTATGATTTTGCCCAGCGCTTTCGCTATCAGACCGCCTTCTACCAGCATGTGCTGCTGGCGACCCTCGCGGGCATTGGCCTGGCGGTTGAGCGGGATGCCGCGCAGGGCGTCAAACATCGCTCCCGGATGTACAGCCACGGCAACGCCGCCGTGCCGCGCGATGACGCCCAGGTTCTGCAGGTCGTTGGGCAGATCAGCAGCTGGGCATGGGCGACCCGGGCCGCGGTCCTGCAGGCCGCGGAATCGCTGCAGCAGGCCTATGTGGCGCACGTCAGCGACGACGAAGCATTGATTGCCCGGCGTAACCAGCTGGCGGAAGTGGAAGCGGCGCAGGCGCAGGTGATCGCCAGCGACTGGATCCCGCGGGCGGCGACGGAGCTGTTTAATGCCCTCGGGGCGTCGGATACGCGAACTCGCCTTGCGTTGGATCGCCACTGGCGCAATGCGCGGACGGTTGCCTCGCATAATCCGGTGATTTATAAGGCACGTAATATCGGTAACTGGCTGGTGAACGGTGAAGCGCCCACCTTTATCTGGCAGATAGGCAATGGTGAGAAAACGGCGGGGTAAGCCTGTCGGCGACGGGAGGCGCAGTGCTTCCCGTCGTCAGGAAAATCAAGGTCTATCCAGCGACCAGGTGGCGCTGCGCACGTCGACTTTCACCGGCAGCAGGCCGATGCGTGTAAAGGTATCCGCCAGCGCCTGCTGTTCGTTATACACCGCCGGGGTCATGCGTTCGGCACCGTAGGGCAGGCGGGCCAGGGTCTTCAGCCAGATGGCTTTATCCAGTCCGGTTGAGGTCGACAGCAGCCCGGCGGCCTCGTCCTGATGGCTGTTCGCCCACGCGCTGAGTTTACCCAGCTCATCCACCACCTGCTTTGCTGTCTCCGGGTAGGTATCTGCAAACTTGCGGCTGGCGAGATAGAAGGTGTAGTGCGGCACCAGCCCCTCGGCATTGCGGATCTGTCGGGCTTTCGCGTTGGTTTCCACTTCTGCGAGGAACGGATCCCAGATCACCCACGCATCAATCGCCCCGCGCTGGAAAGCGGCGCGGGCGTCCGCCGGCGGCAGATAGACCGGGGTGATGTCTTTATAGCTGAGGCCCGCTTTTTCCAGTGCGGCAACCAGCAGGTAGTTGACGTCAGACCCCTTGTTCAACCCCACGCGCTTGCCCTTCAGGTCGGCCACGCTGTGGATTGCCGACTGTTCAGGCACCACAATCGCTTCCGTTTTCGGGTTAGCGGGGGAGTGGGCAAGGTAGACCAGATCGGCTTGCGCCGCCTGGGCAAAGGCCGGAGGCGCATCGCCGGTCGCGGCCAGATCGATACTACCGACGTTCAGCCCCTCCAGCATTTGCGGCCCGGCGGGGAATTCGACCCAGCGTACGGCAATGCCCTGTTTTTTCAGGCTCTCATCCACCGTGCCGCGGTACTTCAGCAGCGCGAAGATATTCGCCTTTTGATAGCCGATGTTGACGGTTTCCGGCGCTTTGGCCAGCGCGGAGGTAGAGAGGGCGGCGAGGACCAGCAGCCAGGCGGGGCGGAATCGGTTGGACATTGTCTGTTCTCCTTAGCGGTTTTGCGTAAGGTAACAAACAGCGCTTATAACCATTAAATAACTAAAATTTTATTGTTATAACAAAAAGAGTTATGCAGGACGATGGCCCGACACGCCGACGCGTGGCGGGCCAGCAGGTTAATCGCAGGCAACAATCTTCATCGCCAGACCACCGCGGGAGGTTTCCCGGTACTTGGCGTTCATGTCTTTGCCGGTTTCGTACATGGTCTCGATCACTTTATCGAGACACACTCGCGGCTCGCTGGTCCGGCGCAGCGCCATTCGCGCGGCGTTGACCGCTTTCACGGCAGCGATAGCGTTGCGTTCGATGCACGGCACCTGCACCTGGCCGGCGACCGGGTCGCAGGTCAGGCCGAGGTTATGCTCCATAGCGATCTCTGCCGCGATGCACACCTGACCCGGGCTGCCGCCCAGCAGTTCCGCCAGACCGGCCGCCGCCATCGAGCAGGCGACCCCCACTTCACCCTGGCAGCCGACTTCGGCGCCGGAGATGGAGGCGTTCATCTTATACAGCGAACCAATCGCGCTGGCGACCAGCATATAGCGGGCCAGGGAGTTGCTGTTCACCTTGCGGATAAACTTGTCGTAGTAGGCCAGCACCGCCGGCACGATACCGCAGGCGCCGTTGGTTGGCGCGGTCACCACCCGGCCGCCGGCGGCGTTCTCTTCGTTCACCGCCAGGGCGAACATATTGATCCAGTCGACCACCGCCATCGGATCGCTGTTGGTGGTGTCCTGGCTCACCAGCATACGGCGCAGCGCGGCGGCGCGGCGCGGGACGCGCAGTTTGCCCGGCAGGACGCCTTCGGTGGTGATGCCGCGCTCGATACCGGCGCTCATCACTTCCCACACCGCGGCGAAGTGTTGCTCAAGGGCTTCTTTGCTGTGCAGCGCCAGTTCGTTCTGCATCATCAGGCCGGAGAGCGACAGCCCGGTTTCACGGCAGTGACGCTGCAGGTCGGCGGCGTTTTTGTAAGGGTAAGGAACGGCAACCGGCGCCTCGGTAGTCTGGCCGAAGTGCTCCTCATCAACGATAAAGCCGCCGCCGATAGAGTAATACGTCTGGCTGTAGAGCACCTTGTCGCCGGCCAGGGCGGTGATACGCATGCCGTTCTCATGCAGCGACAGGTTGTCGGCATGGAAATTCATGCACTGATCCACCGGGAAGTCCACTTCGTGCTGACCGTTGGCCAGCATCAGGCGGCCATGGGTATTAACATCCTGAATAAAGCCCGGAATGGCGTCGATGTCGACGGTGTCCGGCAGGTTGCCGGCGAGTCCCATGATAATCGCGATATCGGTATGGTGGCCTTTACCGGTCAGGGAGAGGGAGCCGTAGACGTCGACGACGACTTTGCTCACCTCGGCCAGCAGGCCGCGCGCGATCAGGTCGTCAGTGAATTGTTTGCCCGCTTTCATCGGTCCAACGGTATGGGAGCTGGAAGGGCCAATGCCGATTTTAAAGATATCGAATACGCTGATCATATGTATTCCCGTGCTGTCGGAAAGCGCGCCGCCGTAAAGCGGCGCGGGGGGAGGCGTTGAATGAATTAGCTGAACAGAGAGTAGAAGATCGCGGAGATGGCAATCAGGCCCATAATCACCACGAAGACGTTGCTGATATGGCCGCTGTATTTACGCATCGCCGGGACTTTCTGAATCGCGTACATCGGCATCAGGAACAGGATCATCGCGATAATCGGGCCGCCAAGGGTCTCGATCATACCGAGGATGCTCGGGTTCAGGGTTGCCACAATCCAGGTGGTGATCAGCATGAACAGCGCGGTCAGCTTGTTCAGTTTGTTGATTTCAATTGATTTGCCTTTACTGCGCAGGGATTTAATCACCATGCCGTTAAAGCCTTCGCGAGCGCCCAGATAGTGGCCAAGGAAGGATTTGGTGATGGCGATCATCGCGATGATCGGTGCCATCCAGGCAATGATTGGCGCGTTAAAGTGGTTCGCCAGGTAAGACAGAATCGAGATGTTCTGCTCTTTCGCCGCCGCCAGGTCTGCCGGAGAGAGGCTCAGAACGCAGCTGAAGACGAAGAACATCACGGTCAGCACCATCATGATGTGGGCGCGAGCGAGGATACTGGAGCATTTCTTCTCAGCGCCTTCGCCGTACTCTTCACGTTTGGCTACCGCGAAGGAAGAGATGATCGGCGAGTGGTTGAAGGAGAAGACCATCACCGGGATCGCCAGCCACAGGGTCATCAGCAGGCCGTTGCCGGTAACGGAAGCGCCGCTCAGGGAGAGCGTCTCCAGCGCCGCGCCGTTCCACTGCGGGATCAGATACAGAGCCAGCACCATCAGCGCGATAACGAATGGGAACACCAGCACGCTCATCGCTTTCACAATCATCTGCTCGCCGAAACGCACGATGGTCATCATGCCGACAATCAGGATCAGCGACAGAATGGCGCGCGGCGGCGGCGTCATGTGCAGCTGATGCGCCATGAAGGTTTCGACGGTGTTAGTGATCGCCACGCTGTAAACCAGCAGGATCGGGTAGATAGCGAAGAAATAAAGCAGGGTAATCAGCTTACCTGCGCCTACGCCGAAGTGTTCTTCCACTACTTCGGTGATGTCTTCGCCCGGGTTTTTCCCGGAGAGCACGAAGCGGGTCATGCCGCGGTGGGCGAAGAAAGTCATCGGGAAGGCCAGAATCGCCATGATGATCAGGGGGATCATGCCGCCAACGCCGGCGTTGATCGGCAGGAACAAGACGCCTGCGCCAATCGCCGTGCCGTACAGGCCCAGCATCCACATGGTGTCGGTTTTACGCCATCCGCTGCGGGTTTCGCCCGAAACGATGGTGCTGGTTTGAGTGGTTTCCATCTGTATCTCCTGGAGGAATCAACAAAATCTAATGAATAAATACAATTGCGTAACGTGAAATTCGTTTAATTACGGTTTTTTTAGAAATTTTCTCCGTAATAATTGGGCCGGAAAGATACATTTATATGGTTTATGCATCAGTGATCGCGATCTCAAATGCAATAATCCACTTTCAATGTGCGTATTTTTAGTCCAACAGCCTGTTTCTGGTGATCAGCCAGCGATTTGTGGCGCGAAGGCTACCATTTGCAGCATATGAGATAAAAGCGGAGCGGCGTAATAACGAGGGATTTACTGTAAAAAAGAGAACTAGTCGACGTTTTTGCGCTTAAAACCATTTTTTGCAGTGATAATTGTCGCAGTTTTTACCAACGCAAACGTTTGGCTATGTAGAAATAATTCAGGTGATTGATTAGTAACAGAAAGGTTTTTAGCGCGTTCTGGAAGTCAGAGGAAGAGAGCCCGCCGGGGGCAGGCGTCAGGCGATGCCCCGGCGGGAGAGGGGGAAATCAGGCGATGATTTCGTAGCAAGGAATATAGGCGGTGCCGCCCGGAAGCTTCATGCGGTGCTGGGCGACGAAGCCCTGCAGCAGATCGTCCATACGGCGCATCATCTCCGGATCGCCGTGCAGTTTGTAAGGACCGTACTGCTCAATGGCCTGGATGCCCACCTCTTTGACGTTCCCCGCGACAATCCCGGAGAAGGCACGACGCAGGTCGGCGGCCAGCACTTCCACCGGCTGATCCGGGGAGAGTTTGAGGTTGGCCATGTTCTCGTGGGTCGGATCAAACGGCATCTGCAGGTCCGGCGAGATGCGAATCGACCAGTTAAAGCTATAGGCGTCATCGGTCTCGCGACGGCTCTCTTTCACCAGCGGCATCGCTTTTTTCATCTGCCGCGCCACTTCCGCGGGGTCGTCAATGATGATCCGGTAGTGGCGACGGGCCGATTCGCCCAGGGTATGGGTGATAAACTCGTCCAGTACGCGGAAGTAGTCGGCGCTCTCCTTCGGCCCGGTGAGGATCAGCGGCAGCACCTGCGCTTTGTTGTCGGGGTGCATCAGAATACCCAGCAGGTAGAGCAGCTCTTCGGCAGTGCCGACGCCGCCCGGGAAAATAATGATCCCGTGGGCGATACGTACGAAGGCCTCCAGACGCTTTTCGATATCCGGCATGATGATCAGTTCATTGACCAGCGGGTTCGGTGGTTCCGCAGCGATAATGGATGGTTCGGTCATGCCGATAAAGCGGCTGTCTTTGTAGCGCTGCTGCGCATGGCCGACGGCGGCGCCTTTCATCGGCGCCTCCATTGCGCCAGGCCCGCAGCCGGTGCAGATATTCAGTTCCCGCAGGCCCAGCTGCGTACCGACGCGGCGGGCGTAGAGATATTCGTTTTCGTTGATGGAGTGGCCGCCCCAGCAGACGATCATGTTCGGCGCCTCGCCGACGTGCAGCGCGCGGGCGTTGCGCAGGATCGAGAACACCAGGTTAGTGATATGAACCGAACTTTCGAGATCGAGGTTCGGGAAGCGAACGGTATTGTGGATCTGGCCGTAAACGAACAGGATATCGCGCAGCACGGCGAACAGGTTGGCCTGCAGGGAGCGGATAATCCGCCCGTCAACGAAGGCGTCTTCCGGCGGGTTGATCAGTTCCAGCTTCACGCCGCGTTCGCGCCGCAGCACGTTAATCTCGAAATTTTCGAAACGGGACAGGAGCTCCTTGCTGTTATCGGTCAGGCTCCCCGAATTGAGCACAGCAAGCGAGCAGTTGCGAAAGAGTTGGTACAGGTCGCTGCTGGCGGTGCGCTTAAGCATATCCACTTCCAGCTGCGACAGCATATCCATTGAACCAAGCGGGCTAACATGTGTAATCAAGTGAACTCCTTACAGGACGCTTATGGTCTTCCTGTGATTACAATAGCCCTGCGAACGGCGTTTCCACAACCTTGCGCGCGCCTAAACGCACGCAAATTGTGAAATTGTTTATTATTGACGGGCGAGGCGGCCGGTGGCGGGGGAAAAGTCGCCATTGCTGCGCCAGGGGTTGATATCCAGACCGCCGCGTCGCGTATAGCGGGCGTAAACGGAAAGCGATTCCGGCTGGCAGAAACGGAGAATATCGTTAAAGATACGTTCGACGCACTGCTCATGGAATTCGTTATGGTGGCGGAACGAAACCAGATAGCGCAGGAGCTGCTCGCGGTCGATTTTCGCCCCCCGATACTGGATCTGCACCGAGCCCCAGTCCGGCTGATGAGTGATAAGGCAATTAGACTTCAGCAGGTGGCTGACCAGCGTCTCCTCCACGATTTTGCCGCTGGCGGCGCCCTGCAGGTAATCGGCGCTGAACTGATAGTTATCGATCTCGATATCCTGATCGTCGATGCAGGTGCCGTGCAGGCGGGCAATCGGCTGGCCTTCCACTTCATCCAGGCGGTAGAGCGATACCTTAACCTTCCCCTGCGCGCAGGCGCTGAGATCGCGAGTCAGCGTCTCTGCAACGTCCTGCCAGCTGGCGAAACGGGTCTGGTTAAAGCTGTTGAGATAGAGCTTAAAGCTTTTCGACTCCACCAGATTGAGGCTGGTATCGGGCAGCTCGACGTGGCCGACAGCCACCTGCGGCAGACCTTTGCCGTTCAGCCAGGAGAGTTCGTACAGCGTCCAGATATCGGCGCCGTGAAACGGCAGATTATCGGCATGCAGGCCCAGCGGGTCGCGGTTTAAACTGCGCGGCACGCCCTGCAGCAGCGAGGCGTCATAGGTATCGCGGTAATCGGTTGATTTACCGAGCGTCAGGCCGGCCAGCGCCTGATGATTATCGTAAGAAGACATGTTTCACCATAGTAAAGCGGGTACACTATTGCTCCAGTGTATCCTGTCTAACGTGAAGAGAGAAACCGGTGGACCATCAGACAGCAGAAGCGCTACGCGCTTTTACCCAACGATATTGCGCCGTCTGGCAGCAGCAGCGCCACAGCCTGCCGCGCAGTGAAGAGCTTTACGGCGTCCCGTCGCCTTGCGTTGTCGACACCCAGGGCGAGGCCGTTTTCTGGCAGCCGCAGCCGTTTTCGCTGGCGCAAAATATCAGCGCGGTTGAACGCGCCCTCGACATTGTGGTACAACAGCCGCTTCATTCTTATTATACCACTCAGTTTGCCGGCGATATGTCCGGCCGGTTTGCCGGCGAAACCTTGACGCTGCTGCAGACCTGGAGTGAAGAGGATTTCCAGCGGGTGCAGGAAAATTTAATCGGGCACCTGGTGGTGCAGAAGCGGTTGAAGCTGTCGCCGACGCTGTTTATCGCCACCCTCGAGAGTGAACTGGATGTGATTTCCGTCTGTAATCTTAGCGGCGAGGTAGTCAAAGAGACCCTCGGCACCGCCAAACGCATTACGCTTTCTCCCTCACTTGCGGGTTTCCTCAACCACCTTGAGCCAGTTCTGTAATCCAGTCTGCCAGATCGTTTGTGAGAGATCTCTTACAAAACCTGTAAGAGATCGTCATCATTTAAGGTAAATTTAATCCATACTTTTTTATATAAGTTGTTGGTATTAAATCAGATCTTAATTTTTTCGTCCTTTTGAGTGGGGACTAATCTTAAGAGATTGTCTCAAGAAGGGTTGTAAGAAGGGGCAGAATCAGTGATCCTATGTCTGTCGACAGGACGTCGCGAAATGAAGCGAACATCAGGATGATGGCGCTTCTGCAGGACCCGCCAAGACGGCGTTGCAGGGACAGGCTTCAGGATGAAGCAAGGATAACGCAGGATCGCGTAATGGACACCTCCAGGATGGAGAACGAGAGCCGCTCAGGATGAACGGTGGATCAGGAAGATCGGGACAAACTTATGGATAAGTCATTTCGCATCGGGGTGGTGTGAAAGCAGGATGCACGTGTTTATGGATGAACATGGTCAGGAGACCTCAGGAAAAGTTTTCAAGGACGAGCAGGGAGCACCAATGTAGCGGGACTGCTGCAAAACGAACCGGGAGCACTGTTTATACAGTGCTCCCTTTTTTTATTTCTCCTGTGGATTTGCTATCCTGCGCCCGGTTTTTAACTCATCGAGGTTTCCCCATGACTCTTCACGATAGCGTGCGCGATCGCCTGCGCGCCATTGAAGCCCTGCTGCGCGAAACGGAGCACTGGCAGGAGACGGCGCCTGACAGCAGCGCCTTCGCCAGCGATAAGCCGTTTTGCCTGGATACCCTGGAGCCGCTGGAGTGGCTGCAGTGGGTCCTGATCCCGCGTATGCACCAGCTGCTGGAGAGCGGCCAGCCGCTGCCGCAAAATTTTGCCGTTGCGCCTTATTACGAAATGGCTCTGGATCAGGCCCACCCGGTCCGCGAATCCATGCTGGCGGAACTTCTGCTGTTAGACGCGCTGTTTGCCGGTGAGCAGGCCTGATGCTGGAGATTATCTAC
Organism: Klebsiella pneumoniae; assembly: GCF_000742135.1. Taxonomy (GTDB): domain Bacteria; phylum Pseudomonadota; class Gammaproteobacteria; order Enterobacterales; family Enterobacteriaceae; genus Klebsiella; species Klebsiella pneumoniae. The sequence continues at coordinate 3,699,971 of NZ_KN046818.1, forward strand.
CAGGACGACTGGCTGGTGGCGGTCAACAAACCCTCGGGCTGGCTGGTGCATCGCAGCTGGCTCGATCGTGACGAGAAAGTGGTGGTGATGCAGACCGTGCGCGACCAGATCGGTCAGCACGTTTTTACCGCTCATCGTCTCGACCGGCCCACCTCCGGCGTGCTGCTGATGGGATTGTCGAGCGAGGCGGGCCGGCTGCTGGCGCAACAGTTCGAGCAGCACCAGATCCGGAAGCGCTACCATGCGATCGTCCGCGGCTGGCTGATGGAAGAGGCGCTGCTGGATTACCCGCTGGTGGAGGAGCTGGATAGAATCGCCGATAAGTTCGCCCGCGAAGATAAAGGGCCGCAGCCAGCGGTAACCCACTACCGCGGTCTGGCGACAGTGGAGATGCCAGTGGCGACTGGGCGCTATCCCACCTCGCGCTATGGGCTGGTGGAACTGGAGCCGAAAACCGGCCGCAAGCACCAGCTGCGCCGTCATCTGGCCCACCTCCGTCATCCGATCCTCGGCGACAGCAAGCACGGCGATCTGCGGCAAAACCGCAGCGCCGCGGAACATTTCGGCTGTCACCGCTTGATGCTGCACGCCAGCGAGCTGTCGTTAACCCATCCTTTTACCGGCGAGCCGCTGACCCTGCGCGCCGGTTTTGACGACGTCTGGATGCGCGCGCTGTCGCAGTTTGGCTGGCGCGGGCTTCTCCCGCTAAATGAAAGGGTTGAGTTTGCCGACGACAGCGGTCAGGATGAAGAGAATAAGGTCAATCCAGGGAGATAATAGCATGGCGGAAGTCGGAATTTTTGTCGGCACCATGTACGGCAACTCGCTGCTGGTCGCGGAAGAAGCGGAAGCGATCCTCAGCGGACTGGGACACAAGGCTACCGTGTATGAGGATCCGCAGGTCAACGACTGGGAATCCTACACGGGTAAGTATGTGCTGGTGGTCACCTCCACCACCGGGCAGGGCGATCTGCCGGACAGCATCGTCCCGCTGTATGAGGGCATCAAAGATATGTATCAGCCTCACCTGCGGTACGGCATTATCGCGCTCGGCGACAGCACCTATGCCAACTTTTGCGGCGGCGGCCTGAAGTTCGATCAGCTGCTGCAGGAGCAGGGCGCGAAGCGCATCGGCGAGATGCTGAAGATTGACGCCAGCGAAGATCCGGAGCCGGAGAGCGTCTCCAATCCGTGGGTTGAGCAGTGGGCCACCCTGCTCGCATAAAAGCGCTGCCCTCTCCCTACGCAGAGGGCGCTCTTTCAATACGTCGCGGCCAGATACGCGGACGTCAAAATAGTAGCGCTTTCCAGGCGCCGCGCCTTTAGGCAAACGCCACAATATCCTTAGCAATATCATGGCTTAAGCCAGCCAGTTTCACCGGGTCAAGTGAGGTATTTCACACTCCGGCCCTTTTTGCTGCGCTATGCGGCGCCAGCGGCGCTGGCTTTTCATTTCCGTGAACTTCCCCCCATTCTTTCAGGCATTCGCCACAAACCACCTGCAATAGCGGCGTAAAAGCTGTGTGGATGCACGGTGAGCCGCGGTGTGCCTCTTCATATACTGCTCCAGCCAGTGATAAATGCAGTGCCAGATATAACGACAACTATCAAAACACGACCACGTCATTCTGATTACCCTACAGGTTGTGCTGTTCAGAATGAACGTAGCTAAACGCTATGATTCAGGAGTACAACAATGAGTTCATTAAGTCAGGCGGCGACGGCGGCTGAAAAGCGCACCAACGCCCGCTACTGGATAGTGGTGATGCTGTTTATCGTCACCTCTTTTAACTATGGCGACCGGGCGACGCTGTCGATCGCCGGTTCGGAAATGGCCAGGGATATCGGCCTTGATCCGGTGGGGATGGGGTATGTGTTCTCCGCCTTCTCATGGGCTTATGTCATCGGCCAGATCCCGGGCGGCTGGCTGCTCGACCGCTTCGGCTCGAAGCGCGTCTATTTCTGGTCGATCTTCATCTGGTCGATGTTTACCCTGCTGCAGGGCTTCGTCGATATCTTCAGCGGCTTTGGCATTATCGTTGCGCTGTTTACCCTGCGCTTCCTCGTCGGCCTTGCCGAGTCGCCGTCATTCCCCGGCAACAGCCGGATCGTCGCCGCCTGGTTCCCGGCGCAGGAGAGGGGGACAGCGGTATCGATTTTTAACTCCGCCCAGTACTTTGCCACCGTTATTTTCGCGCCGATCATGGGCTGGCTGACGCATGAGGTGGGTTGGTCGCATGTGTTCTTCTTTATGGGCGGCCTGGGGATTGTGATCAGCTTTGTGTGGCTGAAAGTGATCCACGATCCGAACAACCACCCGGGCGTGAACCAGAAAGAGCTGGACTATATCGCCGAAGGCGGGGCGCTGATCAACATGGATCAGAAGAGCAGCGCGCAGAAAGTGCCGTTTAGCGTCAAAATGGGACAGATCAAGCAACTGATCGGCTCGCGGATGATGATCGGCATCTATATCGGTCAGTACTGCATCAACGCCTTAACCTACTTCTTTATCACCTGGTTCCCGGTTTATCTGGTGCAGGCGCGCGGCATGTCGATCCTCAAAGCCGGCTTTGTCGCCTCCATTCCGGCGGTGTGCGGCTTTGTCGGCGGGGTGCTGGGCGGGGTGATCTCCGACTGGTTAATGCGCCGCACCGGCTCGCTGAACATTGCGCGCAAAACGCCGATTGTGCTGGGGATGCTGCTCTCCATGACCATGCTGATGTGTAACTATGTCAACGTGGAGTGGATGGTGATCGGCTTTATGGCAATGGCCTTCTTCGGCAAAGGGATCGGCGCCCTCGGCTGGGCGGTGATGGCGGATACCGCGCCGAAAGAGATTAGCGGTCTCTCCGGCGGTCTGTTCAATATGTTCGGCAATATTTCCGGCATCGTCACCCCGATCGCCATCGGCTATATCGTCGGCACCACCGGCTCGTTCAACGGCGCGCTGATCTACGTCGGTATCCATGCCCTGGTGGCGGTACTGAGCTATCTGGTGCTGGTGGGCGATATCAAACGTATCGAATTGAAACCTGTAGCGGGACGTTAATCATGACTACTCAATCCAGCCCGATTATCACAGAGATGAAGGTCATTCCGGTGGCCGGGCACGACAGCATGCTGCTGAACATCGGCGGAGCGCATAACGCCTGGTTTACCCGCAATATCGTGGTGTTAACCGATAACGCCGGCCATACCGGCGTCGGCGAAGCGCCCGGCGGAGAGGTCATCTACCAGACGCTGCTGGCGGCGATCCCGCAGGTGGTGGGCCAGGAGGTCGCCCGACTCAATCGCGTGGTGCAGCAGGTGCACAAAGGCAATCAGGCGGCGGATTTCGACACCTTCGGCAAAGGGGCGTGGACCTTCGAACTGAAGGTTAACGCGGTGGCGGCGCTGGAAGCGGCGCTGCTCGACCTGCTCGGCCAGGTGCTTAATGTGCCGGTCTGCGAGCTGCTGGGCCCGGGTAAGCAGCGTGATGCCGTCACCGTGCTGGGCTACCTGTTCTATATCGGCGATCGGCAGAAAACCGACCTTGGCTATCTGGACCATACGCCGGGCGATCACGAATGGTACCGCCTGCGCCACCAGCAGGCTTTGAGCAGCGAGGCGATAGTGCGTCTGGCGGAAGCCGCCCAGGATCGCTACGGTTTCAAAGACTTTAAGCTCAAAGGCGGCGTGCTGCCCGGCGAGCAGGAGATTGACACCGCGCGGGCGCTGAAAAAGCGTTTCCCGGATGCGCGCATCACCGTCGACCCTAACGGCGCCTGGCTGCTGGATGAGGCCATCGCGCTATGTAAAGGGCTGCAGGATGTTCTGACCTACGCCGAAGATCCGTGCGGCGCCGAGCAGGGTTTCTCCGGCCGGGAGGTGATGGCCGAGTTCCGCCGCGCCACCGGGCTGCCGGTCGCCACCAATATGATAGCCACTAACTGGCGCGAAATGGGCCATGCGGTGATGCTCAACGCCGTCGATATCCCGCTGGCGGACCCGCACTTCTGGACGCTCTCCGGCGCGGTGCGGGTGGCACAGCTGTGCGACGACTGGGGGCTCACCTGGGGTTGCCATTCCAACAACCACTTTGATATTTCCCTGGCGATGTTTACCCACGTCGGCGCCGCCGCGCCGGGCAACCCCACCGCCATCGATACCCACTGGATCTGGCAGGAGGGCGACGCGCGCCTGACCAAAAATCCGCTGCAGATTATTAACGGCAGCATTGCCGTGCCAGACGCGCCGGGACTCGGCGTGGAACTTGACTGGGAGCAGGTGCGCAGAGCCCATGAGGCCTATAAAGCGCTGCCGGGCGGCGCGCGCAACGACGCAGGCCCGATGCAGTACCTGATCCCCGGCTGGACATTCGACCGCAAACGTCCCGTTTTCGGCCGCCACTAATTAAAAAGGATGATGCTATGACGACTTTCTCTTCAACGCCCGCTGTCACCACCATGCAGGTGATCCCGGTTGCCGGCCATGACAGCATGCTGATGAACCTGAGCGGCGCGCACGCCCCGTACTTCACCCGCAATATCGTAATTATCAAAGATAACGCCGGCCATACTGGCGTCGGTGAAATCCCGGGCGGTGAAAAAATTCGCCAGACCCTGGAGGATGCCATTCCGCTGGTGGTGGGCAAAACGCTGGGCGAGTATAAAAACGTGCTGGGCGCGGTGCGCAATCAGTTTGCCGACCGCGACGCCGGGGGCCGCGGCCTGCAGACCTTTGACCTGCGCACCACCATTCACGTGGTGACCGGCATCGAAGCGGCACTGCTGGATCTGCTGGGCCAGCACCTTGGGGTCAACGTCGCCTCGCTGCTAGGCGATGGCCAGCAGCGCAGCGAAGTCGAAATGCTGGGCTATCTGTTCTTTATCGGTAATCGCCATGCGACGCCGCTGGCCTATCAGAGCCAGCCGGATGAGCAGTGCGAGTGGTATCGCCTGCGCCATGAAGAGGCGATGACGCCGGATGCGGTGGTCCGCCTGGCGGAAGCGGCGTATGAAAAATATGGTTTCAACGACTTTAAGCTGAAGGGCGGCGTGCTGGCCGGTTTTGAAGAAGCCGAAGCGATCAGCGCCCTGGCGAAGCGCTTCCCGAATGCTCGCGTCACTCTCGACCCGAATGGCGCCTGGCTGCTTGAGGAGGCCATTCAGATTGGTAAACAGCTGAAGGGCGTGCTGGCCTATGCGGAAGATCCGTGCGGCGCCGAACAGGGCTTCTCCGGCCGCGAAGTGATGGCCGAGTTCCGCCGCGCGACGGGCCTGCCGACCGCCACCAATATGATCGCCACCGACTGGCGGCAGATGGGCCATACGCTGTCGCTACAATCGGTGGATATCCCGCTGGCGGACCCGCACTTCTGGACCATGCAGGGGTCGGTGCGCGTAGCGCAGATGTGCCATGAGTTCGGTCTGACCTGGGGTTCGCACTCTAATAATCACTTCGACGTGTCGCTGGCGATGTTCACCCACGTCGCGGCAGCGGCGCCGGGCAAGATCACCGCTATCGATACCCACTGGATCTGGCAGGAGGGCAACCAGCGTCTGACCAAACAACCTTTTGAAATCAAAGGCGGCATGGTGCAGGTACCGAGTACCCCGGGCCTGGGGGTTGAGCTGGATATGGACCGCGTGATGCAGGCAAATGAGCTATATAAGAAACATGGTCTTGGCGCCCGCGATGATGCGATGGCGATGCAGTATCTGATCCCGGGCTGGACCTTTGACAACAAGCGTCCATGCATGGTGCGCTAAAAGTCCGCCGGCCTCTGCGGGGGCCGGCATTGCGCGACAGCGCCAGGGGTTGGCTCAGAGTAAGGACAGCAGATGAAAATAGTGATCGCACCGGATTCCTGGAAGGAGAGCCTGAGCGCGCTGGAAGTGGCCAGTGCGATAGAGCAAGGCTTTCGCGAGATTTATCCTGACGCCGAGTACGTCAAGCTGCCGGTTGCCGATGGTGGGGAAGGGACGGTGGAAGCCATGGTGGCGGCGACCGGCGGGCTTCTGGTTCCGCTGACGGTCACCGGGCCGCTGGGCGAGCCGGTTGAGGCATTTTACGGGCTGTCCGGCGATCGCCAGTGCGCCTTTATCGAAATGGCGGCGGCCAGCGGCCTGGAGAGCGTCCCGCCGGCGCAGCGTAACCCGCTGCTGACCACTTCCTGGGGTACCGGGGAGCTTATCCGCCATGCGCTGGACGCCGGGGTAAGACAGATCATTATTGGTATTGGCGGCAGTGCGACCAATGACGGCGGCGCCGGGATGGCGCAGGCGCTGGGGGCGAAACTGCTGACCGCCGAGGGCCAGCAAATCGCCTCCGGGGGCGGCGCGCTGGAGACGCTGGCGCTCATCGATCTCAGCGAACTCGATTCGCGGCTGGCAGATTGCCGGATTGACGTTGCCTGCGACGTCACCAACCCGTTGACCGGCCCGCAGGGCGCCAGCGCGGTGTTCGGCCCGCAAAAAGGGGCGACAGCGCAGATGATCGACCGGCTCGACACCGGCCTGCGGCACTATGCCCGGATTATCGCCCGCGATTTAGATATCGACGTGCTGAGCCTTGAGGGCGGCGGCGCGGCGGGCGGCATGGGTGCGGCGCTGTATGCGTTCTGTGGTGCTCAGTTGCGTCCGGGCATTGAGATTGTCACCGATGCGCTACAGCTGGCTGAGCGGGTGGCGGATGCCGATTTAGTGATCACCGGCGAAGGGCGTATCGATAGCCAGACGATCCACGGCAAAGTGCCGGTGGGGGTGGCGAGGGTGGCGAAGCGTTTTAACGTCCCGGTGATCGGGATTGCCGGCAGTCTTACCGCCGATGTTGGCGTCGTGCATCAGCACGGGCTGGATGCGGTATTCAGCGTGTTGTATACCATCTGTACCCTTGATGAAGCGTTGGCCAATGCCGCCGCCAACCTGCGAATGACGGCGCGTAACGTAGCCGCGGTTTTGCAGATGGGCGACAGGCGGTAACCCGGCTGGCGCAGTGGTATTTGTAGTCCGGATAAGGTGCGTAGCACCGCGATCCGGGAACCATCCCCGGTGGCGCTTACGCTTACCGGGGCTACCAACCGAATACCGGACTGTAGGGCGTAGGCCGGATGAGGCGCGTAGCGCCGCTATCCGGGGTTTACACCCCCATCCGGCACGCTTCGCGGGCCACATTATCCATCTCATCTAACAGCTCAAGCAGCTCCGGCTCCAGATCCTCGGCGGCGGTGCCTGCCCGCAGCTGACTTTCCAGGGTATGGCACAGCTTTTTCAGCCGCGGCACGCCGCTATAGCTGCAGCTGCCGTGCAGTTTATGGATCAGATCCACCAGCCCTTCCGGCTGCTCGCCCACCAGCTGCTCCTCAACTTTGTTACGCACCTCCGGCATAAAGGCGATCAGCATTTGCAGCATCTCCCGCGCCAGGTCCGGCTTCATGGCCGCCTGGCGCAGCGCCAGCTGCCAGTCGAGCGTTTGATTATGATCGACGATCGGCTCTGCGGGCGGTAGCGACGCCGGAACGACGCTGTGCAGGCCGGGCTGATAGCGCAGCAGCAGTGCGTGCAGTTTCTCTTCTTCGATTGGCTTCGCCAGATAGTCGTTCATGCCGGCGCTCAGTAATTTCTCACGCAGGCCCTCCAGGGCGTGCGCGGTGACCGCAATAACCGGGGTTTGCTGATGATGGGACAGGTGATGGATAAGCTCACAGGCGCGGATGCCGTCCATATCCGGCATCTGAATATCCATCAGGATCAGATCCATCTGCAGCTGCTTGGCCTTGTCCACCGCCTGCTGGCCGCTGTCGCAGAGGATCACCTGCTGCACAAGATCATCCAGCAGGGCGCCAATCAGCTTCAGGTTAGCCGGGTTGTCGTCGACGGCCATTACCGTCATTGGCAACTTATGACTGTCGATCTGCATCAGCGGCGCGGAGGCAAGCGCGTGGCTGGTAGCCACCAGCGCCGGTAGCAGACGGGTGGTGGTGAGCGGCTTTAACAGGCAGGCGGCAACGCCGTCGCGCTTCAGGGCTTCGGCGCTGACCTGGGCATGGCACGGCAGGGCCAGCAGTACGTTATCGGACATCGCGCAGGCTTTGGCTAATTTTTCCCGATGCGGCGACAAATCGCGCATTGAAACCGGGATACCGACCAGCAGAATGTCATACTGCGCTTCCGCCAGCGAGGAGAAGGTAGGGCTGTAGATAACCTCCAGCGGCGTAGCGGCTAGCATCTCCAGGGTACACTGCGCCGCCGTCGCGTTGGCTTCCACATAGGCCAGACGTTTGCCGACAAGCCCGTCGGTGTTCAGCGTATCCGGAATGGCGTTCGGGTTGAGATCGAGGCTGATATGGAACCAGAAGGTGGAGCCGCGGTTCGGCTGGCTGTGGAACGAAATATCCCCGCCCATCTCTTTGACCAGACGCTGAGTGATCACCAGCCCGAGCCCGGTGCCGCCGTGGCGGCGTGAAATACTGGCATCGGCCTGACGGAAGGCCTGGAATAGCCGGGACTGGTCGCGCTCGGGGATGCCGATGCCGGTATCGTGGATCTGAATTTCGATCTGTACCCGGGAATTACTGATGGCCCGCTGCTCCACCAGTACGTCGATATTGCCGTGCTCGGTAAATTTGATGGCGTTGCCCACGAGGTTGGTCACAATCTGCTGCAGACGCAGCGGGTCGCCGATAACGTTGTCCGGTACATTGTTCTTAATATTCAGCGTCAGCTCCAGCCCTTTATCGTGCGCGGAATGCGCCAGCAGGGTGACCACTTCATCAAGCGAAGTGCGCAGCAGGAACGGAATACTCTCCAGGATCAGCTTCCCGGCTTCCAGCTTGGAAAAGTCGAGCACGTCATTGATGATCGCCAGCAGATTGTTGGCCGAACGTTCGATGGTGGTCAGGTGGTCGCGCTGCGTAGCGTTGAGATCGGTTTTCAGCGTCAGGCGGGTAAAGCCGATCACCCCATTGAGCGGGGTGCGCAGCTCGTGAGACATATTGGCCAGGAACTCAGACTTAATGCGCACCGCCTCCTGGGCGCGCTTTTTCGCCAGGTCCAGCTCGACGTTCTGGATCTCCATCTGCTCAAGCGTTTCCCGTAGATCGGAGGTCGCCTGGTCGACGTTGTGTTGCATCTCTTCGTGGTATGCCGCCAGCGACATGGCCATCGAGTTAATGCCGTTTTTCAGCATATCCAGTTCGCCGAGCATAAAGCCTTCGACCCGGCTGTCCAGCTGTCCGCGGCGGATGCGGTCGACAGTGTTAACCATATTGCGGATTGGCCCGGTGACGTCGCGCATCAGCCTCCAGCCGAAGATTAACGCGATGCCGATACAGAACAGCATCATTACGCTGGAGATAAAAATCTCTTTGTACTGCTGGAGGCGAACCGATTTTAGATCCAGCTCCAGGGCGACGTAGCCCAGCATATTGCCCGGCATTTTAGCGTCAGATTCGGGTGATTCATCCGGAGAATAGCTTTCCGAGACAATAGGCGTGCGCAGGATCATCATGTCGCCATCGCGGATGACGCTGAGGTGACGGGGGAATGCCTCGCCTTTCGGGATCTGCAGTTCGCTGGGATTGAGCTGGTAATTGGAGGTGACAAATAAGCGGTTATGCGAATCGTACACCGAGATGGCCCGCACGATCTCCGAGTGGCGACGATGCAGAACGCTGATCAGCTGGCCGATGGATTCGCGGTTTTGCAAGTTCATGCCATATTCGCTGGAGACCGCCAGCGGTTCGATAATACTGGCGCCAGCGTCCTCCAGCTGGCGTTGCAGGTCGTTATAACGATGAGCGACAAAGAAAATACTGAGCAACAGTCCTATCAGGACGGTTGGCGCCAGAATCAGAATCATCATGCGAGCACGCAGGCTGTAGTTGGTCATGCGGTTCCATTATGGGAGAATATAGACATCATCGTTCTGTGCAGCGTCGCTGCGCCTCGCGGCGCTGCCGCTCTGAACGAGCTCGTTTTATTTGATTGAGACAACTCTCTACGATGGCGCAATTCTACTCTGCAAAACGGCGTGTGACGACGCGCCAGATCATAACCGTTACAGTCAACGACCTCGATCCCTTTGGTCAGGGTGTTGCCCGCCACCAGGGGAAGGCGCTGTTCGTGAGCGGCGTGCTGCCCCACGAGCAGGCCGAGGTGGTGCTGGTGGAAGATAAAAAACAGTACGCCCGCGCCGAGGTGAAACGCCGACTGACCGACAGCCCGCAGCGCCAGGCGCCGCGCTGCCCCCATTTTGGCGTCTGCGGCGGATGCCAACAACAACATGCCAGCGTTCCGCTTCAGCAGCAAAGTAAACGCGCCGCGCTGGGGCGACTGATGAAGCGCGAGGTAGATGACGTCATCGCCGGCGCGCCGTGGGGCTACCGCCGTCGCGCACGCTTGAGCTTGAATTATCAGCCGAAGACCCAACAATTGCAGATGGGTTTTCGCCAGGCCAACGCCAAAGCGATCGTCGATGTGGTGCAGTGCCCTGTTTTGGTGCCCCAACTTGAGGCATTGCTGCCCGTCGTGCGCGAGTGCTTAAGCGCGCTGAGCGCATTACGCCATCTCGGCCACGTCGAGCTGGTGCAGGCGGACAATGGCCCGCTGATGGTGCTGCGCCATACCGCAACCCTGCCGGCGACAGACAGGGAAAAACTGGAACACTTTTCGCAAACTCACGGTCTTTCCCTGTACCTCTCGCCACAAAGCGAGATACTGGAGCATATTCATGGCGAAGCGCCATGGTATACCTCAGACGGACTACGCTTAGTGTTCAGCCCGCGGGATTTTATCCAGGTCAACGACGGCGTAAATCAGCAGATGGTGCGTACCGCACTGGAGTGGCTGGATCTGCGGCCAGAGGACCGGGTGCTGGATCTGTTCTGCGGGATGGGCAACTTTACCCTGCCGCTGGCGACACGCGCCGCCCATGTGGTGGGCGTGGAAGGGGTGCCGGCGCTGGTGGAGAAGGGGCGGGAAAACGCCGCCCGCAATGGTTTATCAAATGTCACTTTCTTCCATGAAAATCTGGAAGAAGACGTCACCCGTCAGGCCTGGGCGAAGCACGGCTTTGATAAAGTGCTGCTGGACCCGGCCCGCGCCGGCGCGCCGGGCGTGATGCCGCATATAATAAAACTGGCACCGCGGCGGGTGGTGTATGTTTCCTGCAACCCGGCGACGCTGGCGCGAGACAGCGAAACCCTGTTGCAGGCTGGATATCAGATTCAACGCCTGGCGATGCTGGATATGTTCCCGCATACCGGCCATCTGGAATCAATGGTGTTGTTTGAGCGCAGGCTTACATAAGGTCATTCACAACGTCGCAGAAGAGCCACCCTGGCCATGAATGCTGACGCGACCTGCAGGATGACATGTAGAAAGTTGAGGCTTGCCGACTTCGGCAGGCCGGTCCCTTAAGGAGAGGACAATGGTTGCGGTAAGAAGTGCACATCTTAATAAAGCTGGTGAATTTGACCCGAAGAAATGGATCGCGAGTCTGGGAATTTCCAGCCAGCAGTCGTGTGAGCGCTTAGCCGAAACCTGGGATTATTGTCGCGAAAAAACGCAAGGACACCCGCAGGCGGACCTGCTGCTGTGGCGGGGCGTCGAAATGGTGGAGATCCTCTCTACCCTAAGTATGGACATCGATACGCTGCGCGCGGCGCTGCTGTTCCCGCTGGCCGACGGAGAAGTTGTCAGCGAAGAGGTGATGCAGGAGAGCGTAGGTAAATCGGTCGTGACCCTGATTCACGGGGTGCGGGACATGGCCGCTATCCGCCAGCTGAAGGCTACCCATACCGACTCGGTCTCTTCCGAGCAGGTGGATAACATTCGCCGTATGCTGCTGGCGATGGTTGACGATTTCCGCTGCGTGGTCATCAAACTTGCTGAGCGTATCGCGCATCTGCGCGAGGTCAAGGACGCGCCGGAAGATGAGCGCGTTCTTGCGGCGAAAGAGTGCACCAATATCTATGCTCCCCTGGCGAACCGCTTAGGCATCGGCCAGCTGAAGTGGGAGCTGGAAGATTACTGCTTCCGCTATCTGCACCCGGCGGAATACAAGCGCATTGCCAAACTGCTCCACGAGCGCCGTATCGACCGCGAGCATTACATCGAAGAGTTTGTCGGCCACCTGCGCTCAGAGATGAAAGCCGAAGGCGTCAAGGCCGAGGTCTATGGCCGGCCGAAGCATATCTACAGTATCTGGCGCAAAATGCAGAAAAAACACCTCGCTTTCGACGAGCTGTTTGACGTTCGCGCGGTGCGTATTGTGGCTGAGCGTTTGCAGGATTGCTATGCCGCGCTGGGGATCGTCCATACTCACTACCGCCATCTGCCGGATGAATTCGACGACTACGTGGCCAACCCGAAACCCAACGGTTACCAGTCTATCCATACCGTGGTGCTGGGGCCGAGCGGCAAGACGGTGGAGATTCAGATCCGCACCCGGCAGATGCATGAAGACGCCGAGCTGGGCGTGGCCGCGCACTGGAAGTACAAAGAGGGCGCGGGAGCCGGCACCAGCGGCGGCCGCGGCTATGAAGACCGCATCGCCTGGCTGCGTAAGCTGATTGCCTGGCAGGAAGAGATGGCCGACTCCGGCGAGATGCTCGACGAAGTGCGCAGCCAGGTCTTCGACGACCGGGTGTATGTCTTTACGCCGAAAGGCGACGTGGTGGACCTGCCTGCGGGGTCGACGCCGCTCGACTTTGCCTATCATATTCACAGCGATGTCGGCCATCGCTGCATCGGCGCCAAAATTGGCGGCCGCATCGTGCCATTCACCTACCAGCTGCAGATGGGCGATCAGATCGAAATTATAACCCAGAAGCAGCCGAACCCGAGCCGTGACTGGCTGAACCCTAACCTCGGCTATGTGACCACCAGCCGCGGACGTTCGAAGATCCACGCCTGGTTCCGTAAGCAGGATCGCGACAAGAACATTCTCGCCGGTCGGCAGATCCTCGACGACGAGCTGGAGCATTTGGGCATCAGCCTGAAGGATGCGGAAAAGCACCTGCTGCCGCGCTATAACTTCAACGAGCTCGATGAACTGCTGGCCGCCATCGGCGGTGGCGATATCCGTCTCAACCAGATGGTCAACTTCCTGCAGGCGCAGTTCAATAAACCTAGCGCCGCCGAGCAGGATGCGGCCGCGCTGAAGCAACTGCAGCAGAAAACCTACACGCCGCAAAATCGCACCAAGGACAATGGCCGGGTAGTGGTGGAAGGGGTAGGCAACCTGATGCACCATATTGCCCGCTGCTGCCAGCCAATCCCGGGCGACGAGATCGTCGGCTTTATCACCCAGGGGCGCGGGATCTCCGTGCATCGCGCGGACTGCGATCAGCTGGCAGAACTGCAGTCGCATGCCCCGGAGCGCATCGTCGATGCGGTATGGGGCGAAAGCTACTCGGCGGGCTACTCGCTGGTGGTCAGGGTGGAGGCGAACGATCGCAGCGGTTTACTGCGCGATATCACAACCATCCTCGCCAATGAGAAGGTGAACGTGCTGGGCGTCGCCAGCCGCAGCGATACCCGTCAGCAGCTGGCAACCATCGATATGACCATCGAGATTTACAACCTGCAGGTGCTGGGCCGGGTGCTCGGTAAGCTCAACCAGGTGCCGGATGTGATCGACGCGCGCCGTCTGCACGGCGGTTAATTCGTCTGTAGGCCGGATAAGGCGAAGCCGCCATCCGGCAATTTCGCAACGTCGGATAAGGTCTAAACGCCTTATCCGGCCGACTATTTTTTAAATGTCCAGGATTGTCACATGACTCAAATTGACCGCTTGCTCGGCATCATGCGCCGCCTGCGCGACCCGGAAAACGGCTGCCCATGGGATAAAGAGCAGACCTTTGCCACTATCGCCCCTTACACCCTTGAGGAGACCTACGAGGTCCTCGATGCTATCCAGCGGGAAGATTTTGACGATCTGCGCGGTGAGCTGGGCGATCTGCTGTTCCAGGTGGTGTTCTATGCGCAAATGGCGCAGGAAGAGGGACGCTTTAACTTTGACGATATCTGCGCCGCCATCAGCGACAAGCTGGAGCGTCGCCACCCGCATATCTTCGGCGAGGCATCGGCGGGCAATAGCACGGAAGTCCTGGCTCGCTGGGAGCAAATCAAAAGCGCGGAGCGGGCGGAAAAAGCCCAGCATTCGGCACTGGACGATATTCCCCATAGCCTGCCGGCGCTGATGCGCGCGCATAAAATCCAGCGCCGCTGCTCGGCAGTGGGTTTCGACTGGACCTCGCTGGGCCCGGTGCTCGACAAAGTGCATGAAGAAATTGATGAAGTGATGCATGAAGCGCAGCAGGCGGTGGTGGATGAAGCAAAACTGGAAGAGGAAGTGGGCGATCTGCTGTTTGCCACGGTGAATTTATCCCGTCATTTGGGCGTCAAAGCCGAGGTGGCGCTGCAGAAAGCAAACCTCAAATTTGAGCGTCGTTTCCGCGAGGTCGAGCGTATTGTCGCCGCCCGAGGCCTGGAAATGACCGGCGTCGACCTCGATACCATGGAAGAAGTGTGGCAGGAAGTAAAACGCCAGGAAACTGATCTCTAACGGATTTTCGTGATCAAGCGCGATTTGTGTGATTTTATAAATAACAAGCGCTTGATTTACGTCAAAAACATTTCGCCAAAAGCGTCTATTTTCTCTTTCCGTTATGTCGTTGAAACACCATGTAGCCTGCCTCTTCGAGTTGTTCGAGTCGCAACACAGGTGCAACTTGAAGAACGAAGGGGAGGGGAAGAATGAAAGTTTGTGGCGTCACGCATGTTCGGGTATACTACTTTCCCGTCCTGGTTATTCCATCGTTTTACCCTAACTTCTCAGGTTCAGCATGACAACGAACTATATTTTTGTGACCGGCGGGGTCGTATCCTCTCTGGGTAAAGGCATTGCCGCAGCCTCCCTGGCAGCCATTCTTGAAGCCCGTGGTCTCAACGTGACCATCATGAAACTGGATCCGTATATCAACGTCGATCCGGGCACCATGAGCCCAATCCAGCATGGGGAAGTGTTCGTTACTGAAGACGGCGCAGAAACCGATCTGGACCTGGGCCACTATGAGCGTTTTATCCGCACCAAGATGACGCGCCGCAATAACTTCACCACCGGCCGTATCTACTCCGACGTGCTGCGCAAAGAGCGCCGTGGCGACTACCTGGGCGCGACCGTTCAGGTTATCCCGCACATCACCAACGCTATCAAAGAGCGCGTACTGGCGGGCGGCGAAGGCCATGACGTCGTGCTGGTGGAAATCGGCGGTACCGTAGGCGATATCGAATCCCTGCCGTTCCTCGAAGCGATTCGTCAGATGGCGGTAGAGATCGGCCGCGAGCATACCCTGTTCATGCACCTGACTCTGGTGCCGTACATGGCCGCCGCGGGCGAAGTCAAAACCAAGCCGACCCAGCACTCCGTAAAAGAGCTGCTCTCCATCGGTATTCAGCCTGATATTCTGATCTGCCGCTCCGATCGCGCGGTTCCGGCCAACGAACGAGCCAAAATTGCTTTGTTCTGTAACGTTCCGGAAAAGGCTGTGATTTCTCTGAAAGATGTCGATTCCATTTATAAAATTCCGGGCCTGTTGAAATCTCAGGGGCTGGACGATTATATTTGTAAACGATTCAGCTTAACTTGTCCGGAAGCAAACCTGGCCGAATGGGAACAGGTAATCTATGAAGAAGCTAATCCGGCAGGCGAAGTCACCATCGGTATGGTCGGTAAGTACATTGAACTGCCGGATGCCTACAAGTCGGTGATTGAAGCGCTGAAACACGGCGGTCTGAAAAATCGCGTTACCGTCAACATCAAGCTGATCGATTCGCAGGATGTGGAAACGCGCGGCGTCGAAATCCTCAAGGATTTAGACGCTATCCTGATCCCGGGCGGCTTCGGCTACCGCGGCGTTGAAGGCAAGATCGCCACCGCGCGCTATGCGCGTGAAAACAATATTCCTTATCTGGGCATCTGCCTGGGTATGCAGGTTGCGCTGATTGAGTTCGCGCGTAACGTAGCGGGTATGGAAAACGCCAACTCGACGGAATTTGTGCCAGACTGTAAATACCCGGTCGTGGCCCTGATTACCGAATGGCGTGACGAAGATGGCAACGTTGAAGTCCGCTCTGAGAAGAGCGATCTGGGCGGCACCATGCGCCTTGGCGCGCAGCAGTGCCAGCTGAGTGATGATTCTCTGGTACGCCAGCTTTACGGCGAGCCGACCATCACCGAGCGTCATCGTCACCGCTACGAAGTCAACAACATGTTGTTGAAACCGATTGAAGCTGCCGGTCTGCGCGTTGCGGGCCGTTCCGGGGATGATCAGTTGGTCGAGATCATCGAAGTGCCGAACCATCCGTGGTTTGTGGCCTGCCAGTTCCACCCGGAGTTTACTTCGACGCCGCGTGATGGACACCCGCTGTTTGCCGGCTTTGTGAAAGCCGCGAGCGAGTACCAGAAACGCCAGGCGAAGTAAAAAGAGTTTGAACGGCAATGCACCCATCCGGGTGCATTGTTTGTCTGGAGTTTTAGTTTAACTTGTACTGAGGAAAACCTAATGTCCAAAATCGTTAAAGTCATCGGTCGTGAAATCATCGACTCCCGTGGTAACCCGACTGTTGAAGCCGAAGTACACCTGGAAGGTGGTTTCGTCGGTATGGCAGCTGCTCCGTCAGGTGCTTCTACTGGTTCCCGCGAAGCGCTGGAACTGCGCGATGGCGACAAATCCCGTTTCCTGGGTAAAGGCGTAACCAAAGCTGTTGCTGCGGTAAACGGCCCGATCGCTCAGGCAATCCTGGGCAAAGATGCTAAAGATCAGGCTGGCATCGACAAGATCATGATCGACCTGGACGGTACTGAAAACAAATCTAACTTCGGTGCGAACGCTATCCTGGCCGTTTCTCTGGCGAACGCCAAAGCAGCTGCTGCGTCCAAAGGCCTGCCGCTGTACGCGCACATCGCTGAACTGAACGGCACTCCGGGCAAATACTCCATGCCGGTTCCGATGATGAACATCATCAACGGCGGTGAGCACGCTGACAACAACGTCGACATCCAGGAATTCATGATTCAGCCGGTCGGCGCGCCGACCCTGAAAGAAGCAGTACGCATGGGTTCTGAAGTGTTCCATCACCTGGCGAAAGTGCTGAAGTCCAAAGGCATGAACACTGCCGTTGGTGACGAAGGCGGCTACGCGCCGAACCTGGGTTCCAACGCCGAAGCGCTGGCTGTTATCGCTGAAGCGGTTAAAGCTGCAGGCTACGAGCTGGGCAAAGACATCACCCTGGCGATGGACTGCGCGGCGTCTGAATTCTACAAAGACGGTAAATACGTTCTGGCTGGCGAAGGCAACAAAGCGTTCACCTCTGAAGAGTTCACTCACTTCCTGGAAGAGCTGACCAAACAGTACCCGATCGTCTCCATCGAAGATGGTCTGGACGAATCTGACTGGGAAGGTTTCGCTTACCAGACCAAAGTACTGGGCGACAAAATCCAGCTGGTTGGTGACGACCTGTTCGTAACCAACACCAAGATCCTGAAAGAAGGCATCGAAAAAGGCATCGCTAACTCCATCCTGATCAAGTTCAACCAGATCGGTTCTCTGACCGAAACTCTGGCTGCTATCAAGATGGCGAAAGACGCTGGCTACACCGCTGTTATCTCTCACCGTTCTGGCGAAACTGAAGACGCTACCATTGCCGACCTGGCTGTTGGTACCGCTGCAGGCCAGATCAAAACCGGTTCTATGAGCCGTTCTGACCGCGTTGCTAAATACAACCAGCTGATTCGTATCGAAGAAGCGCTAGGTGAGCAAGCGCCGTTCAACGGTCGTAAAGAGATCAAAGGTCAGGCTTAATCCTATCCTTGTGAAATAATCATGCCAGCCTTCGGGCTGGCATTTTTTTTACGCCTGCGGCCATTATTTAAAGTCGACGGCCATTTGCTGAGGGATCGACAACCCGCGGGTGGTTTCCACGCAGCGGTCGATGTAATCGGTAAAGCGCGGCGGTTTTGGC
Source organism: Klebsiella pneumoniae (assembly GCF_000742135.1). Classification (GTDB taxonomy): domain Bacteria; phylum Pseudomonadota; class Gammaproteobacteria; order Enterobacterales; family Enterobacteriaceae; genus Klebsiella; species Klebsiella pneumoniae. The sequence continues at coordinate 3,717,979 of NZ_KN046818.1, forward strand.
ATCCCCATGCTCAGCAGCTTGTCGTTACTAAAGCGCACGTTCAGTGTGGCGAACGCGCCGTATAAGCGCATGGCTTTCAGCATCAGCCGCTCATTGCATGGCCCAAATATCCCTTTCAGTTCGCGTCTCATTTTGACCAGCGTTTCATAGCTCACCTGGGCGTACTTATCCCCCACCGGCGCCTGCTCCAGGGCCTGAGCCATCGCCCGGTCGATTTCGGCAAACTTCACGCTGTTCTCTTCGCCAGCAGAGATATGCACCACCTCGCCGTGAGCCAGAGGCTGGTTAAGCAGCATTAGCAGGGCGTCGGCGCAGTAGTCCACCGGGATAACGTCAATTCGGTCCTCCATGGAGCACATGAATTTCTGCAGCATCAGCCCCATGCTGAACACCCAGAAAATACTGCTGGAAGGCCGGCAGCCGTGATGGGTATGACCCACCACGATAGAGGGGCGGGCAATTACCAGCGGTAGCGTAGGGCACTGCTGCTGCATCAGCTGCTCGATGGTCGACTTCGAGTGGGTATATTCCACCAGGTGCTCAGCGCGTTCCCGAAACTCCGCGCTTTCGGCGACCAGTGAATCCGGTTCAGGCGAACATGACATCGCCGTACCGACGTGCAGAAAGCGCTGCAGACCCGTCACCTGCGCCATACGTTGCGCCAGGCGCAGCGTGCCCTCAACGTTAACCTTCCAGATAAGCGGGTTGCTGCCAAATGAGGCGACAGCGGCGCAGTTGAGGACATGGGTGACCTGCTCAAGGCGCGGATCGTTAAGAAAATGCTCCGGAGAGGCGAGATCGCCCAGCAGGATATGCTGCTGGCGCAACATCGCCAGCTTCTCCTCGGCGATGTTGAACTTACGCATGTTCTCTTTGACCCGTTCGAGGCCAGCCTCGGGGCTATCAGCACGTACCAGCAGCAGCAGATCTAACCGGGTTTCCTGATGGAGTATTTTCTCTAACGCGGCACCGCCCAGAAACCCCGTAACGCCGGTAATGAATAATGTGGTCATAAACGCTATCTCATTATGGTTGGTCTGCGGGATTCTAGGCGGGCAAAAGTAAACGACAATTAAATAAAAAAGGGGCCCGATCAGGGCTTTATTAAGACCAGTTTAAGGTTATTATTACCGGGGGATAGAATTGGACTCGCAGATCGGCCAGATAATTCACTCTTTCATGTATCAGTTTGTACATTACTGTATTTTAAGGTTTTTTATTTTGGTTCTTGGACCTTTTATTTTATCCTGAATGACAGGAATAACATTTTTTGTTACATATTTCCCCCCGCGCGTCAGAATGCTATTTATTTTAATTCTTATCATGCTAATAAACTAAGCCAAAAGAAAAGATTGCCTTTTTAATCAATAATATTATTCCCGACACGGATATTGACGGAGGGGTAAAAAAGCGATCGCAGCGCAGGACAAGACCTGGGCAGCGAAATCTGCGATAATGAACGTTTATCACCCTAAACAGAGATGACTATGCAGTACCCGATTAACGAGATGTTCCAGACCCTGCAAGGCGAGGGTTACTTCACCGGCGTGCCTGCCATCTTTATTCGTCTGCAGGGATGCCCGGTAGGATGCGCGTGGTGTGACACCAAGCATACCTGGGACAAGCTGGCCGATCGGGAAGTGTCGTTGTTCAGCATCCTGGCGAAAACCAAAGAGAGCGACAAGTGGGGCCCGGCAAGCAGCGAGGATCTGCTGGCGATTATTGGGCGGCAGGGGTGGACAGCCCGCCACGTGGTCATTACCGGCGGTGAGCCCTGCATTCATGATTTAACGCCGTTAACCTCGCTTCTGGAACAAAACGGCTTTAGCTGTCAGATTGAAACCAGCGGCACCCATGAAGTACGCTGCAGCCCCAATACCTGGGTGACGGTTTCCCCGAAGATCAACATGCGCGGTGGCTATGACGTGCTGTCTCAGGCCCTGCAGCGGGCGGATGAGATCAAGCATCCGGTAGGGCGCGTCCGCGACATAGAAGCGCTGGACGAACTGCTGGAAACGCTGAGCGATGACAAACCGCGGATCATCGCCCTGCAGCCGATCAGTCAGAAAGAAGATGCGACGCGCCTGTGTATCGACACCTGCATCGCCCGCAACTGGCGCCTGTCCATGCAGACGCACAAGTATCTGAATATTGCCTGATAAAAAAGCCCGGCAGCGTACTGACCGGGCTTTTTATCGCTTACTCGCCGCGATAGACGCAGCCGGCGGTGCAGGTCTCTTTGACCATCACGGCGCTCAGCAGCGGCACCCGCGGTTTCATCTCATCCCAGATCCATTTGGCCAGCACTTCGCTGGTGGGGTTTTCCAGACCAGGAATATCGTTCAGATAATAGTGGTCGAGGCGATCGTATGTCGGCTTAAAGGCGGCCTTCAGCTCGGCAAAATCCATGATCCACCCTGTATGGGGATCGACTTCACCGGTGATCTCCAGACGCACCATAAAGGAGTGGCCATGCAGGCGACCGCATTTGTGTCCTTCCGGGACGTGCGGCAGGTGGTGGGCGGCTTCGAAGGTGAAATCTTTAAACAGCGTGGTGGACATCATTGACTCTCAACAGGACGAAAAAAACCGCCGTAGGGTACCGGAAAGTACATTTTTTCGCATTAACTAAAACGGCCGTGAACAGAAAATGGACATGTTTATCTGCTTTATTTGATTTAATCTCTTATATTTCAATTGCTTATTTAATCGATTTTGTTGTTAATAACTACAACTAAAACAGGTTAGTCCATTTGGTTATTTATTATTTCCATCCCTTCTTTAATTGTTACTATGCCCGCCGTTAACCTTCTATTCTCTTCTGTTTTTGTCGCGCTGACAGGGTGCGAATAACAGCTTTGCTTACTGGAACAAACGACGCATGACGACACAGGCCCCACCTTCCAACTTGCTGCCGCTCAACCCGGAGCAACTGGCGCGCCTTCAGGCGGCCACCACTGACTTCACGCCCACTCAGCTCGCCTGGGTATCTGGCTATTTCTGGGGCGTGCTGAATCAGCAGTCCGGCGCAGCGGTAGCCGCCCCCGCCCCGGCCGCCGAGGTACCGACGATCACGCTGATTTCCGCCTCGCAAACCGGCAACGCCCGCCGCGTCGCCGAAGCGCTGCGTGACGATCTGCTGGCGGCGAAGCTGAACGTGAAGCTGGTGAATGCAGGCGATTATAAATTCAAACAAATTGCTGCGGAAAAACTGCTGGTGGTAGTGACGTCCACCCAGGGGGAAGGAGAGCCGCCGGAAGAAGCGGTCGCATTGCATAAGTTCCTGTTCTCTAAGAAAGCGCCGAAGCTGGACGGGACCGCGTTCGCCGTCTTTGGTCTCGGCGATACCTCTTATGAATTTTTCTGTCAGTCCGGCAAAGATTTCGACAGCAAGCTGGCCGAGCTCGGCGCGGAACGTCTGCTCGATCGCGTTGATGCCGACGTTGAATATCAGGCCGCGGCCGCTGAATGGCGCGCGCGCGTGGTTGAGGCGCTGAAGGCTCGTGCGCCGGTCGCTGCGCCCGCTCAGCTGGCCACCAGCGGCGCGGTGAACGATATTCACACCAGCCCATATACCAAAGAAGCGCCCCTGACGGCGACCCTGTCGGTCAATCAGAAAATCACCGGCCGCAATTCAGAAAAAGATGTGCGCCATATCGAAATAGACCTCGGTGATTCCGGTCTGCGCTATCAGCCGGGCGACGCCCTGGGCGTCTGGTACCAGAACGATCCTCAGCTGGTGAAAGAGCTGGTGGAGCTGCTGTGGCTGAAAGGCGACGAGCCGGTGACCGTTGAGGGCAAAACTCTGCCGCTGTCGGAAGCCCTGCAGTGGCACTTTGAGCTGACGGTTAACACCGCGACTATCGTTGAAAACTACGCCACCCTGACGCGCAGCGAATCGCTGCTGCCGCTGGTGGGCGATAAAGCTCAGTTGCAGCAGTATGCCGCCGCGACGCCGATCGTCGATATGGTCCGTTTCTCTCCAGCGCAGCTGGACGCCGAGGCGTTAATCGGTCTGCTGCGTCCGCTGACGCCGCGCCTGTACTCCATTGCTTCCTCACAGGCGGAAGTGGAGAGCGAGGTGCATGTCACCGTGGGCGTGGTGCGCTATGAAATTGAAGGCCGCGCCCGGGCTGGCGGCGCCTCCAGCTTCCTCGCCGACCGCGTGGAAGAGGATGGCGAAGTCCGTGTCTTTATCGAACACAACGACAACTTCCGTCTGCCAGCCAACCCGGAGACCCCGGTGATCATGATTGGCCCGGGCACCGGTATTGCGCCGTTCCGCGCCTTTATGCAGCAGCGCGCTGCGGACGGAGCGCAAGGCAAGAACTGGTTGTTCTTCGGCAACCCGCACTTCACCGAAGATTTCCTCTATCAGGTGGAGTGGCAGAGCTATGTGAAGGAAGGTCTGCTGACCCGTATCGATCTGGCCTGGTCCCGCGATCAACAACAAAAAATCTATGTGCAGGACAAACTGCGCGAGCAGGGGGCCGAGCTGTGGCGCTGGATCAATGACGGCGCCCACATTTATGTCTGCGGCGACGCCAATCGTATGGCGAAGGACGTGGAAAACACCTTACTGGAAGTGATTGCCGAATACGGCGCGATGGACGCCGAAGCGGCGGACGAATTTTTAAGTGAGCTGCGCGTTGAGCGCCGTTATCAGCGAGATGTCTACTAATGAGCGAAAAACATCCGGGGCCTTTAGTGGTCGAAGGTAAACTGAGCGATGCCGAGCGCATGAAGCTTGAGAGCAACTACCTGCGCGGCACCATTGCGGAAGATTTAAACGACGGTCTGACCGGCGGTTTTAAAGGCGATAACTTCCTGCTGATCCGTTTCCACGGCATGTACCAGCAGGACGATCGCGATATCCGCGCGGAGCGCGCCGCCCAGAAGCTGGAGCCGCGTCATGCGATGCTGCTCCGCTGCCGTCTGCCGGGCGGGGTGATCACCACCACCCAGTGGAAGGCGATCGATAAGTTTGCCGCTGAGAACACCATTTACGGCAGTATTCGCCTGACCAACCGGCAGACCTTTCAGTTCCACGGCATTCTGAAAAAGAACGTCAAGCCGGTGCATCAGATGCTGCACTCGGTGGGGCTGGACGCGCTGGCCACCGCCAACGATATGAACCGTAACGTGCTGTGCACCTCCAACCCGTACGAGTCGCAGCTGCACGCTGAGGCCTACGAGTGGGCGAAAAAGATCTCTGAGCATCTGCTGCCGCGTACCCGCGCTTATGCCGAGATCTGGCTGGATCAGAAAAAGGTCGCCACTACCGACGAAGAGCCGATCCTCGGCCAGACCTATCTGCCGCGTAAGTTTAAAACCACGGTGGTGATCCCGCCGCAGAACGATATCGATCTGCACGCTAACGACATGAACTTCGTGGCGATTGCCGAAAATGGCAAGCTGGTAGGCTTTAACCTGCTGGTGGGCGGCGGTCTCTCTATCGAACATGGTAACAAAAAAACCTACGCCCGCACGGCGAGCGAATTCGGTTATCTGCCGCTGGAGCATACGCTGGCGGTGGCGGAAGCGGTTGTGACCACCCAGCGCGACTGGGGCAACCGTACCGACCGTAAGAATGCGAAAACCAAGTACACCCTTGAGCGCGTCGGTGTCGAAACCTTCAAAGCGGAAGTGGAGCGCCGGGCAGGCATTAAGTTTGAGCCGATCCGCCCGTACGAATTTACCGGCCGCGGCGATCGCATCGGCTGGGTGAAGGGGATTGATGATAAGTGGCACCTGACGCTGTTTATTGAAAACGGCCGCATTCTCGATTATCCGGGTCGTCCGCTGAAGACAGGCCTGCTGGAGATTGCTAAGGTCCATCAAGGCGAATTCCGCATCACCGCTAACCAGAACCTGATTGTCGCCAGCGTACCGGAAGATCAGAAGGCGCGGATCGAGAAGCTCGCGCGGGATCATGGTTTGATGAATGCCGTCACCCCGCAGCGCGAAAACTCGATGGCCTGCGTCTCCTTCCCGACCTGCCCGCTGGCGATGGCGGAAGCCGAGCGTTTCCTGCCGTCCTTTATCGACAAGGTGGAAGGGGTGATGAGCAAGCACGGCGTGAGCGATGAGCATATCGTCACCCGCGTCACCGGCTGCCCGAACGGCTGCGGCCGCGCGATGCTGGCGGAAGTGGGACTGGTGGGCAAAGCGCCGGGCCGCTATAACCTGCACATCGGCGGTAACCGCAACGGCACCCGCATCCCGCGGATGTACCGTGAGAATATTACCGAGTCGGAAATTCTCGACTCGCTAGACGAACTGGTAGGGCGCTGGGCGAAAGAGCGCGAAGCGGGTGAAGGCTTCGGCGATTTTACGGTGCGTGCGGGCATCATTCGCCCGGTGCTCGACCCAGCCCGCGATTTCTGGGAATAACATCCTGGTGCCCGGTGGCGCGTAGCGCTCCGGGCCAGCGAAACCCGTAGGCCGGACGAACGCAGTGTCGTCCGGCAAAACAGGCAAACGAGGTTCATATGTCCGTACTCGATCTAAACGCGCTTAATGCATTGCCGAAAGTGGAACGCATTCTGGCACTCGCGGAAACCAACGCCCAACTGGAAAAGCTTGACGCCGAAGGGCGTGTGGCGTGGGCGCTGGAAAATCTGCCGGGAAACTATGTGCTGTCGTCGAGCTTTGGCATTCAGGCGGCGGTCAGTTTGCATCTGGTGAATCAGATCCGCCCGGATATTCCGGTGATCCTCACCGATACCGGCTACCTGTTCCCGGAAACCTATCAATTTATTGACGAGCTGACGGACAAGCTCAAGCTGAACCTGAAGGTCTACCGCGCGGCTGAAAGCGCGGCCTGGCAGGAGGCGCGCTACGGCAAGCTGTGGGAGCAGGGCGTTGAGGGCATTGAGAAATACAATGAGATCAACAAGGTTGAGCCGATGAACCGGGCGCTGAAAGAGCTCAATGCGCAGACGTGGTTTGCCGGTCTGCGCCGCGAGCAGTCGGGCAGCCGGGCTACGCTTCCGGTGCTGGCGGTCCAGCGCGGGGTGTTCAAGGTGCTACCGATTATCGACTGGGATAACCGCACGGTGTATCAGTACCTGCAAAAGCACGGGCTGAAGTACCACCCGCTGTGGGATCAGGGCTATCTGTCGGTAGGCGATACCCACACCACCCGCAAGTGGGAGCCGGGCATGGCAGAAGAAGAGACCCGGTTCTTCGGGCTTAAACGCGAGTGCGGATTGCACGAGGGTTAAGCTGTTAGCTCTTCCTCTGAGTGATAATTCAAAAAGAACACGCGGGCGATACCGCGCGTTCTTTTGTGCGTATTAGCTTTTCTTCTCCACCTTCGCCAGCTCTTTCACCAGCGGCAGCATGACTTTCACTACCTCGCGTCCGCGGTGTTCGATGCGCCCGGGCAGCGCGTGGTCGATATACTGCTGATTATCCAGCTGGACGTCATGCCAACTGGTTCCCTGCGGGAAACTGGCCGATTTGCTCCGCTGCTGATAGCCATCTTTTTTGCCGAGTGACCAGTTAGTCGCCTCGACCGACAGCACCGGGATCCCGGCGTTGTCGAAGACGCTGGCGTCATTGCAGCAGCTGGTGCCTTTCGGATAAGCCGGGTTGAGTCCCGGGTTGGTGTAGGCGGCGATGCCCTTGCTGCGAGCGATAGCCAGCGCGCGATCGCGGGTCAGCTTGCGCACCGAGGCCGGCGTGCTGCGGCCGCTGTTGAAGTAAAGCTTATCGCCCACCACCAGATTATCGAGATTGATCACCAGCAGGGTATTGTTCTTTTCCGCTTCGCTCATCCGCTGCAGCAGGTTTTGCGCGCCGAGACGGCCTTCCTCTTCACCGCTGGTGGCGATAAAGCGGATGCCATAGCGGGTAGGGACGTTCTTTAAATGCTCCGCCAGCTCCAGCAACACGCCAAGTCCCATCGCGTTGTCGTCGATGCCCTGCAGCGTCAGGCCGCCGAGGTTGTTCTCCACGTCTTTATCGCTCTGCGGCGCATAGGTGTCGAGGTGTGCCATGATAATAATCTGCTGGCGCACTTTACCTTCATGGGCGGCGATCACCGTACTGCCGGTGGCGTTATGCCAGTTCTTGCGCTGATTGCTGTCGGTATAGATATAGCGGGTATTGAAGCTTCGCACGTCGCTCTGATACCCCATCAGGGCGAACTGCTGGCGCAGATAGTCAGCTGAGAGCATTTCCGGCGGCGTTCCGGTCATTCGTCCCGGGAAGACGGTGGCGATATGGCGGGCCTGGCTACTGGCGGTGTCGCCCAGCGCGCTGAATGCGGGGGCGGCGGCAAAAACAAAACCGGTGCCGAGCGCCAGCGGAAGCAGACGGCGGCACAACGCGGAAAACATAAGGGGTCCTTACACGAACAAGACAATTTGACGCGTACAGTATGAAACTGTGACCGCGGTTAAACAATTTCAATTGCTCTTAAATAGCGGAAAAATAGCGCGTTAAGCACTTTTTGATATTTGTATTTCCGCCGCGTTATTCCTTTGTGTCACAACTCATTCCATTTCGTAATTTCATTTGCTCTAAGGCGCACCCTATAGTCGCAGTATCGCTGAATGTAAGAGAGTTGTTGCACCGTGGATTACTTGCCCCTTTTTGCCGAACTGAAACAAAGGCCCGTGCTGGTGATCGGCGGCGGCGAGATTGCTGAACGTAAGATCAAGTTCCTGCTGCGCGCCCAGGCGCAGGTGCAGGTGGTCGCTGAAACGCTGTCACCGGCGCTGGCCGATCTGGCTGCGCGCCAGGCACTCAGCTGGCGGGCGACGGAATTCAGCGACTCGCTGGTGGATGATGTCTTTCTGGTGATTGCGGCCACCGAGGATGAGGCGCTTAACCAGCGGGTGTTTGCGGCAGCTAACGCGCGCTACCGGTTGGTCAACGTGGTGGATAACCAGGCGCTGTGCTCGTTTGTTTTCCCTTCTATCGTCGACCGTTCGCCGCTGCTGGTGGCGATCTCCTCCAGCGGTAAAGCGCCGGTGTTGTCGCGCATTCTGCGTGAAAAAATCGAAGCGCTGCTGCCGACGAATCTCGGTCGGCTGGCGGAATCAGCAAGCTACTGGCGCAACCATCTGAAAACCCGCCTGACGACTACCGAAGCGCGTCGCCGCTTCTGGGAGCGCGTCTTTACCGGCCGCTTTGCCAGCCTGATGGTGGCGGGCAACTCTGCGGAGGCGGAAAAAGCGCTGCAGGATGAGCTCGACAAACCCGAACGCGAGACGGGAGAAATTATTCTGGTCGGCGCCGGGCCGGGCGATGCCGGGCTGCTGACCCTTCGCGGTCTGCAGGCGATCCAGCAGGCGGACGTGGTTTTCCACGATCATCTGGTGACTCAGCCGGTTCTCGAGCTGGTGCGTCGCGATGCCGAGCTGATCTGCGTTGGCAAACGCGCCGGCGAGCACTCGGTGCCGCAGCATGAAACCAATCTGCTGCTGGTGGAGGCGGCGAAGGCGGGGAAAACCGTCGTGCGCCTGAAGGGCGGCGATCCGTTTATTTTTGGCCGCGGCGCAGAAGAGCTGCAGGCTGCCGCCGAGGCGGGGATCCCGTTCCAGGTGGTGCCGGGCGTCACCGCAGCCGCCGGGGCGACGGCCTACGCCGGTATTCCGCTGACCCATCGCGATTATGCGCAAAGCGCCGTCTTTGTCACCGGCCACTATAAGCCGGACAGCGCCCCCTTCGATTGGTCGCTGCTGGCGAAGAGCCAACAGACGTTGGCGATCTACATGGGCACCATGAAGGCAGCGGAAATCAGCGCCCAGCTGATCGCCCACGGTCGCGACAGCGACACGCCGGTGGCGGTAATTTCCCGCGGCACCCGTGACGATCAGCAGACGATAACCGGCACATTGCAACAACTCGAACACCTGGCGAAAGACGCCCCGATGCCCGCCCTGCTGGTGGTAGGCGAAGTGGTGCAGCTGCATCAGCAGCTCGCCTGGTTTCAACATACATCATCCGCCGAGGGGTTTAACGCTTCGGTGGTCAATCTGGCTTAAGGAACGGTTATGGACCAAAAACGACTCACTCACCTGCGGCAACTGGAGGCGGAAAGCATCCATATTATTCGTGAGGTGGCCGCCGAATTTTCTAACCCGGTAATGATGTACTCCATCGGGAAAGATTCCAGCGTAATGCTGCATCTGGCGCGCAAAGCGTTTTATCCGGGAACCCTGCCGTTCCCGCTGCTGCACGTCGATACCGGCTGGAAATTCCGTGAGATGTATGAGTTCCGCGACCGGACCGCTAAAGCCTACGGCTGTGAACTGCTGGTGCATAAAAATCCGGAAGGGGTGGCGATGGGCATCAACCCGTTTGTCCACGGCAGCGCCAAGCATACCGATATCATGAAAACCGAAGGCCTGAAGCAGGCGCTGAACAAATACGGCTTTGACGCCGCGTTCGGCGGCGCGCGTCGCGACGAAGAGAAATCCCGCGCGAAAGAGCGCATCTACTCCTTCCGCGACCGCTTCCACCGCTGGGACCCGAAAAATCAGCGTCCGGAGCTGTGGCACAACTACAACGGCCAGATTAACAAAGGCGAAAGCATCCGCGTCTTCCCGCTCTCCAACTGGACCGAGCTGGATATCTGGCAGTACATCTATCTGGAAAATATTGAAATCGTGCCGCTGTATCTGGCCGCTGAGCGTCCGGTGCTGGAGCGCGACGGTATGCTGATGATGATCGATGACGACCGTATCGATCTGCAGCCGGGCGAGGTGATTGAAAAACGGATGGTGCGTTTCCGTACCCTCGGCTGCTGGCCGCTGACCGGCGCGGTGGAGTCTGAAGCGCAGACGCTACCCGAAATTATTGAAGAGATGCTGGTATCGACCACCAGCGAACGTCAGGGGCGCGTCATTGACCGCGACCAGGCCGGCTCGATGGAGCTGAAGAAACGTCAGGGGTATTTCTAAGGAGCCGCCATGAACACGACCATTGCCCAACAAATTGCCAACGAAGGCGGCGTAGAAGCTTACCTGCACGCGCAACAGCACAAGAGCCTGCTGCGTTTTTTGACCTGCGGCAGCGTCGATGACGGCAAAAGCACCTTAATTGGCCGCCTGCTGCACGATACGCGCCAGATCTATGAAGACCAGCTCTCTTCGCTGCACAACGACAGCAAGCGTCACGGCACCCAGGGCGAAAAACTGGACCTGGCGCTGCTGGTGGACGGCCTGCAGGCTGAGCGCGAGCAGGGCATCACCATCGACGTGGCCTATCGCTACTTCTCGACCGAAAAGCGCAAATTTATCATCGCCGACACCCCGGGGCACGAGCAGTACACGCGCAATATGGCCACCGGGGCGTCCACCTGCGACCTGGCGATCCTGCTGATCGATGCGCGCAAGGGCGTGCTCGACCAGACTCGCCGTCACAGCTTCATCTCGACGCTGCTGGGCATTAAACACCTGGTAGTGGCGATCAACAAAATGGATCTCGTCGAGTTTAGCGAAGCGCGCTTCAACGAGATCCGGGAAGATTATCTGACCTTTGCCGAGCAGCTGCCGGGCAACCTTGATATCCGCTTTGTGCCGTTGTCGGCGCTGGAAGGCGATAATGTCGCCAGCCAGAGCGCGAATATGCCGTGGTACAGTGGCCCGACGCTGCTGGAGGTCCTCGAAACCGTGGAGATCCAGCGGGTGGTCGAGAGCCAGCCGCTGCGCTTCCCGGTGCAGTATGTTAACCGTCCGAACCTTGATTTCCGCGGCTTCTCCGGCACGGTCGCCTCCGGTACCGTGCAGGTTGGCCAGCGTCTGAAGGTGCTGCCGTCGGGCGTCGAATCGAGCGTAGCGCGTATCGTCACCTTCGACGGCGACCTGCAGGAAGCCGCCGCCGGCGAAGCCATTACCCTTGTGCTGAAAGATGAAATCGACATCAGTCGCGGCGACCTGCTGGTTGACGCGCAAGCCTCGCTGCCGGCGGTACAGAGCGCCAGCATCGACGTGGTGTGGATGGCCGAACAGCCGCTGACCCCGGGCCAGAGCTACGACATCAAAATCGCCGGCAAGAAGACCCGCGCTCGCGTCGACGCTATCCGCTACCAGGTCGATATTAACAACCTGACCCAGCGTGAAGTCGAGTCTCTGCCGCTGAACGGCATCGGCCTGGTGGAGCTGACCTTTGACGAACCTTTAGTGCTGGATCCGTATCAGCAAAACCCGGTGACCGGCGGGCTTATCTTTATCGATCGCCTGACCAACGTCACCGTCGGCGCCGGGATGGTCAACGAGCCGCACCTGCAGGCATCGACTTCGGCATCACAGTACAGCGCCTTCGAGCTGGAGCTGAACCAGCTGATCCGTAAACATTTCCCGCACTGGGACGCCCGCGACCTGCTGGGAGGCAAATAATGGCCCAGCATGACGAAAACGTCGTCTGGCATGCCCACCCTGTGACCCAACAGCAGCGGGAACAGCATCACGGCCATCGCGGCGTGGTGCTGTGGTTTACCGGCCTTTCGGGGTCGGGTAAATCCACCGTCGCCGGGGCGCTGGAGGAGGCCCTGCATGAGCGCGGCGTCAGCACCTATCTGCTGGACGGCGATAACGTGCGCCATGGCCTGTGCAGCGACCTGGGATTCAGCGATGAGGATCGCAAAGAGAACATTCGCCGCGTCGGCGAAGTGGCCAGGCTGATGGTCGATGCCGGGCTGGTGGTATTGACGGCATTTATATCTCCGCACCGTGCGGAACGGCAGATGGTGCGCGAGCGCCTCGGGGAAGGACGCTTTATCGAAGTGTTCGTCGATACCCCGCTGGCCATCTGCGAGGCGCGGGATCCGAAAGGATTGTATAAGAAAGCGCGGGCAGGGGAATTACGCAATTTCACCGGTATAGACTCGGTCTATGAGGCACCGGAAAAGGCGGAAATTCATCTGGATGGTGAACAATTGGTAACAAATTTGGTGCACCAACTATTAGACCTGCTGCAACAGAGCGATATTATCAGATCCTGAAACGGCAGCGGCATCGAGGGGTGCCGGTTGCCCGGTCTACAGGATTCGATATGCGCAATACCCAGAACCTCAGTATTATTCGTTCAGAACCGCCTCCGGCGATCGGCGACGAGACCACCTGGTCTTTGTCGGGCGCTGCCGTGGGCTTTATTTCGTGGCTGCTGGCGCTGGGTATTCCCTTCCTTCTCTATGGCAGTAATACACTCTTCTTTCTCCTCTACACCTGGCCATTCTTCCTTGCGTTGATGCCGGTGGCGGTGGTGGTCGGTATTGCGCTGCACTCTCTGCTCAATGGCAAACTGCTCTATAGCGTCAGCGCGACCATCCTGACCGTTGGACTGATGTTTGCGCTACTCTTCCTCTGGCTGTTGGGATAACCCGTTGCTGGTATGAATCAAGCATGGGTATCGACAGCAAAAATATGGTACAGTCCCCGCGTTACGCGGCATCGTCCGCGCGCCCCGGTAGCGTACCCGGGCGAGTTTTGGGATGATGATGCCGTTTTTCAGGGGGCAGGATGGGTAAACTAACGCTGCTATTATTAGCTTTGCTGGTCTGGCTACAGTATTCGCTGTGGTTCGGTAAAAACGGCCTGCACGACTACACGCGGGTTAACGACGACGTCACCGCCCAGCAGGCGACTAACGCCAAATTAAAAGCACGCAACGATCAGCTGTTTGCCGAAATTGACGACCTCAACGGCGGGCAGGAAGCGATTGAGGAGCGTGCGCGCAATGAACTCAGCATGACCCGCCCGGGCGAAACCTTCTATCGTCTGGTACCGGATGCGTCTAAACGCAATCAGGCATCGGGGCAACAGCAGAACAATCGATAACCAGGCCCAGGATTACAACATGGCAGCCACTTTTCCGGGCGTTTGCGCCGTGGTGCCGGCAGCCGGTTTCGGCCGCCGCATGCAAACGGAATGCCCGAAACAATATCTCTCAATCGGTAACAAAACGATTCTCGAACACGCGGTCGCCGCGCTGCTGGCGGATGCGCGCGTCCAGCGGGTGGTGATTGCCGTCAGCCCCGGCGATCGCCGCTTCAGCCAGCTGCCGCTGGCGCAGCATCCGCAAATTACCGTGGTGGATGGCGGCGCTGAGCGCGCCGATTCGGTGCTCGCCGGCCTGCAGGCGTTGCCAGAGGCGCAGTGGGTGCTGGTGCATGACGCCGCGCGCCCCTGCCTGCATCAGGACGACCTCAGCCGCCTGCTGTCGCTCTGCGAAACCAGCCGCGTCGGCGGGATCCTTGCGGCGCCAGTGCGCGACACCATGAAGCGCGCCGAGCCGGGCAAAACCGCTATCGCCCATACCGTCGACCGCAATGACCTGTGGCATGCGCTCACCCCGCAATTTTTCCCTCGCGAGCTGCTGGTGGATTGCCTCACTCGCGCGCTAAACGAGGGAGCCACTATCACCGATGAAGCCTCGGCGCTGGAGTACTGCGGCTTCCATCCGCAGCTGGTCGCCGGACGCGCGGATAATATTAAAGTGACGCGCCCGGAAGACCTGGCGCTGGCTGAATTTTACCTCACCCGTTCCCGACACCAGGAGAAAGCTTAATGCGAATTGGACATGGTTTTGACGTACACGCTTTTGGCGGTGAAGGCCCAATCATCATTGGCGGGGTACGCATTCCTTATGAAAAAGGGCTGCTGGCCCACTCCGACGGCGACGTCGCGCTGCATGCGCTGACCGACGCGCTGCTTGGCGCCGCGGCGCTGGGCGATATCGGCAAGCTGTTCCCCGATACCGATCCGGCGTTTAAAGGTGCCGATAGCCGCGAACTGCTGCGCGAAGCATGGCGCCGCATTCAGGCCAGGGGCTATACGCTCGGCAACGTCGACGTCACGATTATTGCCCAGGCGCCGAAAATGCTGCCGCATATTCCGCAGATGCGCGTCTTTATCGCTGAGGATCTCGGCTGCCATATGGACGACGTCAACGTGAAAGCGACCACCACCGAGAAGCTCGGCTTCACCGGCCGCGGGGAAGGGATCGCCTGCGAAGCGGTTGCGCTGCTGCGTAAGGCCGACAAATGATCGCCTTTGACCAACTGACCTGGCTGCACGGCAAGCCGCAGAGCAGTGGGCTGCTGAAAGCCAATCCGGAAGATTTTCTGGTGGTGGAAGATCTGGGATTTGCCCCGGACGGCGAAGGCGAACACGTGCTGGTGCGGATCCTGAAAAACGGCTGCAATACGCGCTTTGTCGCCGACGCGCTGGCGAAATTCCTTAAGATCCACGCCCGTGAAGTGAGCTTCGCCGGGCAAAAAGATAAGCACGCGGTCACCGAGCAGTGGCTGTGCGCCCGGGTGCCCGGCAAAGAGATGCCGGACCTGAGCAAATTTCAGCTCGAGGGCTGCCAGGTACTGGAATATGCTCGCCATAAGCGTAAGCTGCGTTTAGGCGCGCTGAAAGGCAACCAGTTTACCGTGATCCTGCGCGAGATTAGCGATCGCCAGGACGTGGAGACGCGTCTGCAGGCCATCGCTGAACGGGGAGTGCCGAACTATTTCGGCGCGCAGCGCTTTGGCATTGGCGGCAGTAACCTGCAGGGTGCCCTGCGCTGGGCGGAGAGCGGCGCGCCAGTGCGCGATCGCAATAAGCGCAGTTTTTGGTTGTCGGCAGCCCGCAGCGCGTTGTTTAATCAGCAAGTGAGTATTAGATTAAAAAAAACGGAATTTAATCAGGTCGTTGATGGCGATGCGCTACAATTAGCGGGGCGCGGGAGCTGGTTTGTCGTCACACCGGAAGAACTCGAGGTTTCGCAGGCGCGGGTGCATAACCGCGAACTGATGATTACGGCCACGCTGCCGGGCTGCGGCGACTGGGGAAGCCAGCGCGACGCCCTGGCTTTCGAGCAGGCCGCGATCGCCGAGGAAACCGCGTTACAGGCGCTGCTGGTGCGGGAGAAAGTCGAGGCGGCGCGCCGGGCGATGCTTCTCTATCCACAGCAGCTCAGCTGGAACTGGTGGGATGACGTAACCGTTGAACTGCGTTTCTGGCTGCCGGCGGGCAGCTTCGCCACCAGCGTGGTCAGGGAGCTTATCAATACAACGGGTGACTATGCGAATATTGCTGAGTAACGATGACGGGATCCATGCGCCGGGGATACAGACCCTTGCGAAGGCCTTAAGGGAGTTTGCCGAGGTCCAGGTGGTTGCACCCGATCGTAACCGCAGCGGGGCCTCAAATTCGCTGACGCTGGAATCGTCCCTGCGTACGTTTACCTTTGAAAATGGCGACATCGCCGTCCAGATGGGCACCCCGACCGACTGTGTCTATCTCGGCGTGAACGCGCTGATGCGCCCGCGTCCGGACATCGTGGTTTCCGGCATTAATGCCGGCCCCAACCTGGGCGACGACGTCATCTATTCCGGCACCGTGGCCGCGGCGATGGAAGGCCGTCATCTGGGGTTCCCCGCGCTGGCCGTGTCGCTGAACGGCTATCAGCATTACGATACCGCCGCGGCGGTAACCTGCACCATTCTGCGCGCCTTAAGCCGCGAGCCGCTGCGTACCGGGCGGATCCTTAACATCAACGTGCCGGATCTCCCGCTTGATCAAATCAAGGGCATTCGCGTCACCCGCTGCGGCAACCGCCATCCGGCCGACCAGGTGATTCCGCAAAAAGATCCGCGCGGCAACACCCTGTACTGGATTGGCCCGCCGGGCGATAAGCGCGATGCCGGGCCGGGCACCGATTTTGCGGCAGTGGATGAAGGCTATGTTTCCGTGACGCCATTGCACGTCGATTTAACCGCCCATCAGGCGCATGAGGTGGTCACCGATTGGCTGGAACGTGTCGGGGTTGACAGGCAATGGTAAGTAAACGTGTTGAAAGTTTGTTGAATCAACTGCGCACGCAGGGCATCGTCGATGAACGTGTCCTCGAGGCGATCGCGCTGGTCCCGCGCGAAAAGTTTGTTGATGAAGCCTTTGAACATAAAGCGTGGGAAAACACCGCGCTGCCGATTGGCCAGGGGCAGACCATCTCCCAGCCGTATATGGTGGCGCGGATGACCGAGCTGCTGACGCTGACGCCGGAGTCGCGGGTGCTGGAGATCGGCACCGGTTCCGGCTACCAGACGGCCATCCTGGCGCATCTGGTGCATCACGTATGCTCGGTAGAGCGAATTAAGAGTTTACAGTGGCAGGCGCGTCGTCGCCTGAAACAACTTGATTTACATAATGTTTCAACCCGTCATGGCGATGGGTGGCAAGGTTGGCAGGCGCGGGCGCCGTTTGATGCCATTATTGTGACGGCGGCGCCGCCGGAAATACCGACCGCGCTGCTGGCGCAGCTGGATGATGACGGCGTGCTGGTGCTGCCGGTCGGCGAAGAGCATCAGTTTCTCAAACGGATCCGTCGTCGGGGCAACGAATTTATCATTGATACCGTCGAGGCCGTTCGCTTTGTTCCCCTGGTGAAGGGGGAGCTGGCCTGAGACCCGGATTATTCCAGGTTTTTTTTGCCTGACTTTAGGCGTAGGGTGGACACATTTTTCAGTGTCCTGGCCGGGCGCCGCCCGGTAAGCAAGATATTGGCAGTTAACATATTCCTGGGGGATAAATGAGCGCGGGAAGCACCAAATTTACCGTCAGCCGTATTGCGGCTCTTTCACTGGTTTCACTCTGGCTGGCCGGGTGTACCAACACCAATAATCCGCCTGCGCCGGTTAGCTCTGCCGGCGGCGCCGCCTCTTCCAGCACCAACTCCGGCATGCTGATTACGCCGCCACCCTCCGGCGTCAAGTCCGCTCCTCAGGCGCAGCCGATTCAGCCGATGCAGACCCAGACCATTCAGCCGCAGCCGGCGCCGGTGGCGCAGGAGCCGGTACAGACGGTAAATGGCCGGATCGTTTACAACCGCAAATATGGCGATATTCCGAAAGGTAGCTATACCGGCGGCAGTACCTATACGGTAAAACGCGGCGACACGCTATTCTATATCGCCTGGGTCACCGGCAACGATTTCCGCGACCTGGCGCAACGCAACAACATCCCGGCCCCGTACGCGCTGAACGTGGGGCAGGTACTGCAGGTCGGTAACGCCTCAGGCCAGCCGATCACCGGCGAAAACGCCGTTTCTCAGGCCAGCGCCAGAGCGAGCGGCGGTGCGACGACCAGCACAACTTCTGCACAAAAATCGACCGCGGTGGTTGCTTCACAACCGACTATTACGTATTCTGAATCTTCAGGTGAACAGAGTGCTACCAAGATGTTGCCTAATAATAAACCAGCGACCACAACCACAACGGTTGTCGCGCCGGTGACGGCACCAACAACGGTGAGCACAACCCAGCCGACTGCAAGCAGTACGTCAACCAGTTCGCCGATCTCAGCATGGCGCTGGCCGACTGATGGCAAGGTTATCGAGAACTTTAGCGGCGCGGAAGGCGGCAATAAAGGTATCGATATTGCAGGCAGTAAGGGACAGGCTATTGTCGCGACCGCCGATGGGCGCGTCGTCTATGCCGGTAACGCACTGCGCGGCTACGGTAATCTTATTATCATCAAACACAACGATGATTACCTGAGTGCCTACGCTCATAACGATACCATGCTGGTTCGGGAGCAACAGGAAGTCAAAGCGGGGCAGAAAATCGCTACCATGGGTAGCACCGGAACCAGCTCAACAAGGTTACATTTTGAAATTCGTTACAAGGGGAAATCCGTCAACCCGCTGCAGTACTTACCGCAGCGATAATTTGGCAAAGTACGGATAAGCGAAGCATCAGCTAACAGGCGCCAGGGCGTGTCTACGTTCCTCTCGCAGAGAGGGCAGGGGAAATCGTCCAGGCGTCGTTTGTTGATGTGCCGTGGAAGGTGCTTTGCTCAGGGATCACGGGTAGGAGCCACCTTTATGAGTCAGAATACGCTGAAAGTTCATGATTTAAATGAAGACGCGGAATTTGATGAGAACGGAATTGAGGTTTTCGACGAGAAAGCCTTAGTAGAAGAGGAACCCAGTGATAGCGATCTGGCTGAGGAAGAGCTGCTGTCGCAAGGCGCAACCCAGCGCGTACTTGACGCCACTCAGCTTTATCTTGGAGAGATTGGTTATTCCCCACTGCTGACCGCGGAAGAGGAAGTCTATTTCGCGCGTCGCGCACTGCGTGGTGATGTCGCTTCACGCCGTCGCATGATTGAAAGTAACTTGCGTCTGGTGGTGAAGATTGCCCGTCGTTACAGCAATCGTGGTCTGGCGCTGCTGGATCTGATTGAAGAAGGTAACCTCGGCCTGATCCGCGCCGTTGAGAAGTTTGACCCGGAACGTGGGTTCCGTTTTTCGACCTACGCGACCTGGTGGATCCGCCAGACTATTGAACGGGCGATCATGAACCAAACCCGTACGATCCGTTTGCCGATCCATATTGTTAAAGAGCTGAACGTCTATCTGCGTACCGCGCGCGAGTTGTCCCATAAGCTGGACCACGAGCCTAGCGCGGAAGAGATCGCCGAACAGCTGGACAAACCGGTCGATGACGTCAGCCGTATGCTGCGTCTGAACGAGCGCATCACCTCTGTGGATACTCCGCTGGGTGGCGATTCAGAAAAAGCGCTGCTGGATATTCTGGCCGATGAGAAAGAGAACGGCCCGGAAGACACCACGCAGGACGATGATATGAAGCAAAGTATCGTCAAATGGCTGTTCGAACTGAACGCCAAGCAGCGTGAAGTTCTGGCACGTCGTTTTGGTCTGCTGGGTTATGAAGCTGCCACGCTGGAGGATGTGGGCCGTGAAATTGGCCTGACCCGCGAACGCGTGCGGCAGATCCAGGTGGAAGGTCTGCGTCGCCTGCGGGAAATTCTGCAGGGACAGGGGCTGAATATCGAAGCGCTCTTCCGCGAATAAGACGTTTTCTGTCAAAAAGGCCCCCTCGAAAGTCGGGGCCTTTTTCTTTGGGCTAGCCGAGGCGGGTTTCCTGCAGATGGCGCCAGACAATTTTCCCTTCCGCTTGCTGAAAAATCGCCGTCGACCAGCGAACGTTCTGGCTGCTATCCGCCAGCGTTTGGCTTTCACGATATAGCACTGCGGCGCCGTCGTGCCACTCGCTGATGATTTCCATCTGATCCACTACGATATCTAACCCCGGACGGCTGCCGCCGGCGTGGTGGAAAAAACGGCTCACCGTTGGGTAGTCCATCTTCTCACCGCTCAAGGGGATCATGGTAAAATCGGCGGCAAAACGCTTCATCAGCGCCTCAGCGCTTCCTTCGCCATGGCTTAACCAGCGTTCGATAAGGACATGGGCATCGAGGACTTCCTGCAGATAAGGATTCATGACTTCTCCAGAGTGGTGTGCAGGCGATGGATAATCGCCCGATTATTCAGCCGCAGGCAAAACAGCAGCGGCAACAGGGTAATGACGGCGGCGCTAATAAATACCCCCTGCCAGGCGTAGGCCGGCGGGAATACCCTCAGCAGCAGGGCGAGCAGGGCGCTGCCGGCAAAGAAGCTGAGCTGGCGGTTAAGATTCCATAGCGCGCTGGCGTCAGGCATCTCTTCGGCAGGCGTATGCAGGAAAGCGCTGCTTTGCGCGGTGCTGCTGCATAAGCTGCCTCCGCCGCCCATCAGCGTAAAGGCCAGAATCAACAGCGCCAGCGGGCTGTCCGCATCGATCTTCAGCAGCAGCATGATCCCCATCGCCTGAAGCAGGCAGCCGATGACGACCAGCGGCCGGGGCCCGAAGCGGTTGAAATATCTGCCGGTAAAGGTGATGGCGGCAAACGAGGCCAGCGACCAGGGCACCATCAGGGCACCGATTGCCCCCGGCGCCAACCCGGTGACGCGTTGCAGGTAGTACATCCCCACCACGTTGACGCCAATAAACATCCCCGGCACGCAGAGGTAGATCAGCATCGCGAAGCGCAGCAGGGGATCGGCCAGCAGCGACAGTGGAAGAAAGCGAGTCGGGCGAACCGGACCGGGGGTGTCGTTCAGCCATCGCACCGCCAGCACAAAGGTTAGCAGAGCCACAGGCAGGCTGGCGAAAAAGACCCAGCGCCAGCTGAACGCCTCGACTAACAGGCCGCCGATCGCCGGCGAGCAGGCGGGGGCCAGCAGGCCGACCAGCATCACCGCCGCCGACAGCTTCGCCCGCTCATGCGGCTGAAACAGCGGCCACGTCAGCGCCTGGCCGAGGGGGATTAACAGCCCGCCGCCCATCCCCTGCAGCGTCCGCCATAAAATCAGTTCGCTCAGGCTGTTGGCAAGTCCTGCCGCCAGCGCGCCGAGGCTGAACAGCCCCAGCGAGAGTAAAAACAGCCGTTTCGCCCCCCAGCGCTCGCTGAGCCAGGCGCTGAACGGCACAACGACCGTCAGACTGAGAATATAGGCATTACTGACCCACGCCAGTTGCGAGACGGAAACCGCCAGCGCGCGGCTGATTGCCGGAAAGGCGATGCTGGCGATAAACATATTGATCAAATCGAGAAAAAAACCGAACAGAAAAACGGTGGCAACGCGGTGGCGGTAGGTCATGGTTCACTCCCTCAGACAGGCGGCTACTGTAAACCTGCCGCAGCGAGGGATAAACGGGACTAATCGGGATATACTGTCTGAATATTTTTGACAATCATCCGGACGACGATGCTTAATCTTCAGCGCGTGGCCATGTTTATCGCCGTGGTAGATGCCGGCAGTTTCACCCTGGCCGCAGCGGCGCTGGGGCAGACCAAGGCGGTGGTCAGCTTTAACGTACGGCAGCTGGAAAATGAGCTGGGGGTGACGCTGCTGCTGCGTTCGACGCGGCGTTTGCGGCTCACTGACGCCGGGGTGCTGTTCTATCAGCGCGGGGTAGCGCTCCTGAACGCGGCGGAAAATCTCCAGGATGAGGTGCGGGCCAGCCATAGCGGCTTAAGCGGGGAGCTCCGGATCACCACCACGCCGGAGTATGGCGCGCAGGTTATCATTCCAGCGCTGGCCGCGTTCGCCCGTCGTCATCCGGCGCTGCGGGTGCGCCACGTCTCCTCCTCCCATCATGCCGACCTCATTTCAGAACGATTTGATGTGGCGATACGCCTCGGTACGCTGGCCGATTCCCGCTATCGTGCGACGCGGATAGCCAGTTTCGCGATCCTGCCCGTCGCCTCTCCGGCCTGGCTGGCAAGCCATCCGGTGCAGACGCTGTCCGATCTGGCGCAAGCTGAGTGGATTATTCACGAGCGCCTGCCGACGCCGCTGCGCTGGCAGCTGCGCACGGATCACCAGACAGAGGTGGATTTCGCGATAGCCAGCGCGCCGCGGTTTTCTGCTGATAGCGCTACGGCGCTGATGAGCTTTGCTCTGGCGGGATGCGGCGTCGCCTTGCTGCCCGCATGGCTGGTAGCCAAAAAGGTGGCGCAGCGGGAGCTGGTGCCGCTCCTGCCGGAATACCATTTCCCACAGCAGGGCGTGTATGCCCTTTATCCCGACTCGCAGCATTTGCCGACCCGGGTGCGGGCATTTATTGACTTCCTGCGCGAGAAGGTCGGTTAAGCGCCCGTTCAGGGCGCCATCATTTTGTGCACCAGCCGGGAGAACTGCTCGCGCTCGTCATCGCTCAGGCGGCCGAGAAACTCGTCATCGACCTCATTGCCCTGCGGAATGGAACGGTTAAGCAACGCCTCGCCTTCGTCGGTCAGATAGACAAAACGGC
The DNA here is from genome assembly GCF_000742135.1 of Klebsiella pneumoniae. Classification (GTDB taxonomy): domain Bacteria; phylum Pseudomonadota; class Gammaproteobacteria; order Enterobacterales; family Enterobacteriaceae; genus Klebsiella; species Klebsiella pneumoniae. The sequence goes on from NZ_KN046818.1 coordinate 3,740,585, forward strand.
GGCGTTTATCGGCCGGATCGTGCTCCCGGCGCACCAGGCCGCGCGCTTCCATTCGGCTGAGCATCTCCGCCAGCGTAGCCTTGGTGCTGACCGCCGCTTCAATCAGCGCCACCTGTTCGATCCCGGGGTGCTCCGCTACCGAGCGCATCACCGCATACTGAGGTTTAGTCAGGTCCGGCAACGCCTGCTGCCAGCGGGCGGTATGCTGTTGAAAAAGCTGGCGCAGCAGGTGGAATGCTTCGTTTCGTAACTCCATGAATACTCCGTAACAAAACTGTCACCTCTATGATAGCCGTTCGTACGCCTTTTTATACCCTTTCTGCGTTTTGATTAAAAATGCGCACGTATACGAACGATCTTGCCAATAAGGGCTGGAGGGGGTAGTTTAAATATAAAGTTCGTACACGAACAAAAGTAATGAGGTCTGGAATGAAACTGATTATTGGGATGACGGGGGCCACCGGGGCACCGCTTGGGGTGGCATTGCTGCAGGCGCTGCGCGATATGCCGGAGGTGGAAACCCATCTGGTGATGTCGAAATGGGCCAAAACCACCATCGAGCTGGAAACGCCCTGGACGGCGCGCGAAGTGGCCGCGCTGGCGGACTTTTCCCACAGCCCGGCAGACCAGGCCGCCACCATCTCATCCGGTTCATTTCGTACCGACGGCATGATCGTTATTCCCTGCAGTATGAAAACGCTTGCAGGCATTCGCGCGGGTTATGCCGAAGGACTGGTGGGCCGCGCGGCGGACGTGGTGCTCAAAGAGGGGCGCAAGCTGGTGTTGGTCCCGCGGGAAATGCCGCTCAGCACGATCCATCTGGAGAACATGCTGGCGCTGTCCCGCATGGGCGTGGCGATGGTCCCGCCGATGCCAGCTTACTACAACCACCCGGAGACGGTTGACGATATCACCAATCATATCGTCACCCGGGTGCTGGATCAGTTTGGCCTCGACTATCACAAAGCGCGCCGCTGGAACGGCTTGCGCACGGCAGAACAATTTGCACAGGAGATCGAATAATGGCTTTTGATGATTTGCGCAGCTTTTTGCAGGCGCTGGATGACCAGGGACAACTGCTGAAAATCAGTGAAGAGGTGAACGCTGAGCCCGATCTGGCGGCGGCCGCCAATGCGACCGGACGCATCGGCGACGGTGCCCCGGCGCTGTGGTTCGATAATATTCGCGGCTTTAACGATGCTCGCGTGACGATGAACACCATCGGCTCGTGGCAGAACCATGCCATCTCGCTGGGCCTGCCGCCTAACACGCCGGTGAAAAAGCAGATTGATGAGTTCATTCGCCGCTGGGATAACTTCCCGGTGACGCCAGAGCGCCGCGCCAACCCGGCGTGGGCAGAAAATACTGTTGATGGCGATGATATCAACCTGTTCGATATTCTGCCGCTGTTCCGCCTCAACGATGGTGACGGCGGTTTCTACCTCGATAAAGCCTGTGTCGTTTCGCGCGATCCGCTGGATAAAGATAACTTCGGTAAGCAAAACGTCGGTATCTACCGCATGGAAGTGAAAGGCAAGCGCAAGCTCGGCCTGCAGCCGGTACCGATGCACGATATCGCGCTGCATCTGCACAAAGCGGAAGAGCGTGGGGAAGATCTGCCGATCGCCATTACCCTCGGTAACGACCCGATTATTACCCTGATGGGCGCCACGCCGCTGAAATACGATCAGTCTGAATATGAGATGGCTGGCGCGCTGCGCGAGAGCCCGTATCCCATCGCTACCGCGCCGCTGACCGGCTTTGATGTACCCTGGGGTTCGGAAGTGATCCTCGAAGGGGTCATTGAAGGGCGTAAGCGTGAGATCGAGGGGCCGTTCGGTGAATTTACCGGTCACTACTCCGGCGGTCGTAACATGACGGTAGTGCGTATCGACAAAGTCTCTTATCGCAGCAAACCGATTTTTGAATCGCTCTACCTAGGTATGCCGTGGACCGAGATTGACTATCTGATGGGCCCGGCGACCTGCGTACCGCTGTATCAGCAGCTGAAGGCCGAATTTCCGGAAGTGCAGGCGGTCAACGCCATGTACACCCATGGTCTGCTGGCGATCATCTCCACCAAAAAACGCTACGGCGGTTTTGCCCGCGCGGTGGGCCTGCGGGCGATGACCACTCCCCACGGCCTCGGCTATGTGAAGATGGTGATCATGGTTGATGAAGACGTCGACCCGTTCAACCTGCCGCAGGTGATGTGGGCGCTCTCCTCGAAGGTTAACCCGGCGGGAGACCTGGTGCAGTTGCCGAACATGTCGGTCCTTGAACTTGACCCAGGCTCCAGCCCGGCAGGCATTACCGACAAACTGATTATCGACGCCACCACCCCGGTTGCGCCGGACCTTCGCGGCCACTACAGCCAGCCGGTGCAGGATCTGCCGGAAACCAAAGCCTGGGCTGAAAAACTGACCGCTATGCTGGCCAACCGTAAATAAGGAGAAGAAGATGATTTGTCCACGTTGCGCCGATGAAAAGATTGAAGTCATGGCGACCTCGCCGGTGAAAGGGGTCTGGACCGTGTATCAGTGCCAGCACTGTCTTTACACCTGGCGAGATACCGAGCCGCTGCGCCGCACCAGCCGCGAACACTATCCGGAAGCGTTCCGCATGACGCAGAAAGATATCGATGAGGCGCCGCAGGTGCCGCACGTACCGCCGCTATTGCCGGAAGATAAGCGTTAATGAAAGGGGCCCGCTAAGTCGGGCCTTTTTTATATTTAGTACAATTATGGAAATTATTTTTTCATTAAATTAAAAAATTACGTGAAGGGTTAATATACCGGGATGACTTTGCGAGCCTGCATCCAGATTATTATAAAATTCGTCTGATTAATTCCTTGCAGATAAATTTCACGCCCTGACGAGTGTAGAATTGCGGCGGGTGCTTGAGGCTGTCTGGCCTTGAGCATTACCAGGCCCCCAGACAGACGAAAGCCCCAGGAGATATTTCTATCAACTGAGGCTAGCGAATGAACATAGACAATTCAGATGTTAGTCTCTTCTTTGCAGGGAGGCAAGATATGCTGACAAAATATGCCCTTGTGGCAATCATCGTACTCTGTATTACGGTACTGGGATTTACGCTGTTGGTGCACAGCTCACTATGCGAGCTGAGTATTAAAGAGCGTAATATTGAGTTTAAAGCTGTTCTCGCTTACGAATCGAAGAAGTAGCATCCGCGCGGGGGCAACCCCGCGTATGGGTTGTCAGGACGCATCCTCTAGCACCCATTTTTTTGTTTACTAAAACGGCAGCGCTTCACAGCGCTGCCGTTTTTCACCTTAATGGGTGGCTAGACCAGGCTTTTCAGACGGTAGATCCACTCCAGCGCCTGACGCGGGGTCAGGGAGTCCGGATCAAGATTCTCCAGCGCCTCAACCGCAGGCGAGGTCTCTTCCGGGGCGGCGAGTAGCGACATCTGCGTGCCGTCGACCTGGGTCGCCGCCGCGTTGGGCGAGATACTCTCCAGCTCGCGCAGTTTCTGCCGCGCGCGCTTGATCACCTCTTTCGGCACCCCCGCCAGCGCGGCGACCGCCAGGCCATAGCTCTTGCTGGCCGCGCCGTCCTGCACGCTGTGCATAAAGGCGATGGTATCGCCGTGCTCCAGGGCGTCGAGGTGGACGTTGGCGACGCCTTCCATTTTCTCCGGCAGCTGGGTGAGCTCGAAGTAGTGGGTGGCGAACAGGGTCAGCGCCTTGATTTTGTTGGCCAGATTTTCCGCACAGGCCCACGCCAGCGATAGCCCATCGTAGGTGGACGTGCCGCGGCCAATCTCATCCATCAGCACCAGGCTATGCTCGGTGGCATTGTGCAGGATATTGGCGGTTTCAGTCATCTCCACCATAAAGGTCGAGCGGCCGCTGGCCAGGTCATCCGCCGCGCCGACGCGGGTGAAGATGCGATCGATCGGGCCAATTTCTACTTTCTGCGCCGGGACGTAGCTGCCGATATAGGCCAGTAGCGCAATCAGCGCGGTCTGGCGCATATAGGTACTTTTACCGCCCATGTTCGGCCCGGTAATGATCAGCATCCGCCGCTGCGGCGCCAGCTGCAGCGGGTTAGCGATAAACGGCTCTTTCAGCACCTGCTCGACCACCGGGTGACGGCCTTCGCTAATGCGAATGCCTGGCTTATCGCTAAAGGTTGGGCAGCAATAGTTCAGGGTTTCCGCACGTTCCGCCAGGTTGACCAGCACGTCCAGCTCGGCCAGCGCGCTGGCGCTGGTTTGCAGATCGGCGAGATGCGGCAGCAGCAGGTCGAACAGTTCGTCATAAAGCTGTTTTTCCAGCGCCAGCGCTTTGCCCTTGGAGGTCAGCACCTTATCTTCGTATTCCTTCAGCTCAGGAATAATGTAGCGTTCGGCGTTTTTCAGCGTCTGGCGGCGCACGTAGTGGATCGGCGCGAGGTGGCTCTGGCCGCGGCTGATCTGGATGTAGTAGCCGTGGACGGCGTTGTAGCCGACTTTCAGGGTATCGAGGCCCAGCCGCTCGCGCTCGCGGATCTCCAGTTTATCGAGATAATCGGTGGCGCCATCGGCCAGCGCCCGCCACTCGTCCAACTCTTCGCTATAGCCCGGGGCGATGACCCCGCCGTCGCGGACCAGCACCGGCGGGGCGTCGATCACCGCGCGCTCCAGCAGTTCGCGCAGTTCGGTGAACTCGCCCATTTTCTCGCGCAATTTTTGCACCGGCTGACTGTCAACGTCGGCCAGCAGCTCACGCAGCAGAGGCAGTTGCTGCAGGGCATGACGCATGCGGGCAAGATCGCGCGGCCGGGCGGTACGCAGCGCCAGACGCGCCAGAATACGCTCCAGATCGCCGACCTGGCGCAGCACCGGCTGCAGCTCGGTATAGCGCTCCTGCAGCGCGCCGATGGTCTGCTGGCGCTCCACCAGCACGGCGGTATCGCGGACCGGCATATGCAGCCAGCGCTTGAGCATCCGGCTACCCATCGGCGTCACCGTACAGTCGAGTACCGAGGCCAGGGTGTTGTCGGTGCCGCCGGCCAGATTCTGGGTGATCTCGAGGTTACGGCGGGTGGCGGCATCCATAATGATGCTGTCCTGCTGGCGTTCCATGGTGATGGAGCGGATGTGCGGCAGCGAGGTACGCTGGGTGTCTTTGACATACTGCAGCAGGCAGCCGGCGGCGCACAGGCCGCGCGGGGCGTTTTCGACGCCGAAGCCGACCAGATCGCGGGTGCCGAACTGCAGGTTTAGCTGCTGGCGCGCGGTGTCGATTTCAAATTCCCACAGCGGGCGACGGCGCAGACCGCGGCGGCCCTCGATCAGCGACGATTCGGCAAAATCTTCCGCATACAGCAGTTCCGCCGGGTTGGTGCGTTGCAGCTCTGCCGCCATGGTTTCGCGGTCGGCCGGTTCGCTCAGGCGAAAGCGCCCGGAGCTGATATCCAGCGTCGCGTAGCCGAAGCCCTTGCTGTCCTGCCAGATGGCGGCCAGCAGGTTGTCCTGGCGCTCCTGCAGCAGCGCTTCATCGCTAATGGTGCCCGGGGTGACGATACGTACCACTTTACGCTCGACCGGCCCCTTGGTGGTGGCCGGGTCGCCAATCTGCTCGCAAATGGCCACCGACTCGCCCTGATTGACCAGTTTGGCGAGGTAGTTCTCTACGGCGTGGTGGGGGATGCCGGCCATCGGAATGGGTTCGCCCGCGGAGGCGCCGCGCTTGGTCAGCGAGATATCGAGCAGCTGCGAGGCGCGTTTCGCATCGTCATAAAATAGCTCGTAAAAATCCCCCATCCGGTAAAACAGTAGAATGTCAGGATGTTGCGCCTTTAGCTTGAGATACTGCTGCATCATTGGGGTGTGCGAGTCTAAATTTTCTATTGTACTCATCGGCTTGAGATGTCCATTTTCTTAATTTTTAATGAGTTAGTGATATTTGTTGTTGTCATTGAGTTTCACGTTGTCTCATCGAATATCATGAAATCCTACATTTAAATGTAGGTTAAAGTGTAGCTTGCCAACCTATAGCCTGGTAAAATATGGGCACATACAGTGCAACCTACATTTATGTTCATGACTGCATAAGATGCATGATAACGGAGTCTTTATGGCAGGAAAACAAGAGGGAAGGCCACTTTCGTTTAAAGCGGTAGAAATGATGAAGCCAGGCGACAAAGATAAGGCTGATGTAGGCGAAAATCGTGGCTTACGTGTCTCCTGTGGTGCAACTGGGGTTAAGTCTTTTTTCTATCGTTACACAAGTCCTCTGACTGGCAAGCTAGCTCAGGTTAAAATTGGTAACTTCCCGCAGACTTCTCTCGCCGCTGCACGTCTTAAACTCCACGAATTAAAGCTCCTCCGACAGGAAGGTCGGTGCCCTGCGACTGAACTCAAAAAAGATAAGCTCCAGCGTGCGATTGAAGCTGAACAAGCTAAGATCCCTGAATTGACCGTACAGGGATTAGTTGAATTGTATCTTACTGAACGTATTGAGGATCGTAAAACGAAGGATGGGAAGGTCATTCCCGGTGCCAGAAAGCTGAAAGGGCAGGCTGAGGTTCGTCGTACTCTCTATGGTGACGCTGTTAAAAGCTTAGGAACCCGAAATGCTGCTGAGATTACGCGTCAGGATGTCATCAATTTAATTAATGGCATTGTAGCCCGAGGTGCAACCGTACAGGCTGGTAATGTTCTGAGGGAGCTTTCACTCGCATATGAATTTGCAATTGGCCTTGGACGTTTTAATGATAATTTTGCGAACCCGGCGCTGTTAGCAAAATCCAGCTTACCACAGACCAGAATTAAGCTCACAAACGGACGAGGAACACGAGTACTGAGCGAGGACGAGCTTGCTAAATTCCTTAAATGGCTTCCGGGTTCGGCTTACACACCAACGATCAAAAACGTGTTACGTCTGACTCTCTGGACTGGGTGTCGTACTGGTGAAGTCTGCAATATGGCATGGAAGGATGTTGATCTTGAAAAAGGCACTATTCATCTGCGAGAAACTAAAACAGGGATAGAGCGCTACGTACAGTTATCTGATCAGGCAATCGACTTTCTCAAAGTACTACGGCTTACCTCTGACAAATATCTATTCCCTTCGCAAGCCACAAAGAAGCCAATTCAGCAGAAGTATCTAACTGAAAACTCATGGCGTTTACGTGAAAGCGGTCAAATGCTTGATATACCTCATTGGACGCCGCACGATCTGCGTCGTACAGTACGAACGGGGTTATCTCGTTTGCAGTGTCCAAATGAGATAGCAGAGGCCGTATTGGGGCATACACGTGGCGGCGTTGAAGGTATTTATAATCTGTATAAGTATGATTCTGAGTGCCGGAAGTGGTTGCAGGTGTGGGCGGATTATTTGGATGACCTGATAAAATAACAAATACAGATGTATTATTAATTTATGTTGCTGCAACAGAAGGGATTTTTCATGCTTAGCGATTTCAACACCGAACAGCAAACTCTAATTGAGAAATTATCATTAGTTGATGATCTAGAAGCTTGGGCAACTTATACCAGACATCTTGAAAAAGAAGAGAAGAAAAAAATTTACGAGTGTGCCAGACGTTTGTGGATAAAACGTAAATTACTTGATGGTAGTTTGCTTTTACATCCTAATGTTCGAAGTGATTTAATTGAGCGAGAGTATAGACCATTATCTATTCATAAGAAAATGATTTGGGCTAGTGTATTAGTCTCTTATAAGGGTGAAGATAGTAAGGCGTATTTTAAAAGAATAAAAGGGAAGATAATTAAAAAATATGGTCTCAAATGGTGGAAAGATGTTGATAGTAGAATAAAGCCAGCTTATGCAGCGCAGCAACGTATTTTAAAGCGTGTTGGTGCTCTTGGTCCGGGGGTAAAATACTTTTCCTCACGAAGTTCGTTTGTAGGCAGCATGTTAAATGATGAGCTTGATGCAGCATTAAGAATGATTCCAGAGGATTAAGAGAAAACGCAATGAAGTTACCTTTTAAACGTTGAACCGTGATTTAATAGTTATCTTATTGATATAACTGTTTTATTTTATTCATGTTTTTGTATGTACTTATCATTGTACTCATTTTGGAGTTTGCTTGCATTAGTAATGCGAAGGTCGCAGGTTCGGCTCCTATTATCGCGCCATTGCTTCAAGATCCTTATAAATAAATTTTTGATACTTAAAAAACTGCATTTTATTCATCTATAAAAATCGGCAAATCATCCCTCATAGCTGCCGTTATGGTTGATATGGTAATTGGGATGTTAACTGTAAGTGAATCGCCACGGGTTTAACAGACACCTCGGAGTCATTTAAGATGGCTTAAAGAGAGGTGCCCATGAGCGGTAAGCGTTATCCCGAAGAGTTTAAAATTGAAGCAGTCAAACAGGTTGTTGATCGTGGTTATTCTGTTTCCAGCGTTGCAACACGTCTCGATATCACCACCCACAGCCTTTACGCCTGGATAAAGAAATACGGTCCGGATTCTTCCACTAATAAAGAACAGTCAGATGCTCAGGCCGAGATCCGCCGTCTCCAGAAAGAGCTGAAGCGGGTTACTGACGAACGGGATATATTAAAAAAAGCCGCGGCGTACTTCGCAAAGCTGTCCGACTGAGGTACGCCTTCATCCGTGACAACATCTGTTGCTGGCCTGTTCGCCTGCTCTGTCGGGTGCTGGATGTTCATCCCAGTGGTTTTTACGCCTGGTTTAAGCAACCGTATTCTCAGCGCCACCAGGTAGATCTGAGACTGACGGGACAGATCAAACAGTTCTGGCTGGAGTCCGGTTGCGTTTATGGTTATCGCAAGATCCATCTGGACTTGCGGGATAGCGGGCAACAGTGCGGAGTGAACAGAGTCTGGCGACTGATGAATCGTGCCGGGATAAAGGCTCAGGTCGGGTACCGGAGCCCGCGGGCACGCAAAGGCGAGGCCAGTATCGTATCGCCCAACAGGCTCCAGCGACAGTTCAATCCGGATGCTCCGGATAAGCGTTGGGTAACGGACATAACCTACATCAGGACCCACGAAGGCTGGCTGTATCTTGCCGTGGTTGTTGATCTGTTCTCACGCAAAATTATCGGCTGGTCAATGCAATCCCGGATGACAAAGGACATTGTCCTGAACGCACTGCTGATGGCTGTATGGCGGCGTAATCCCCAAAAACCGGTGCTGGTTCACTCGGACCAGGGCAGTCAGTACACAAGCCATGAGTGGCAGTCGTTTCTGAAATCACACGGCTTGGAGGGGAGTATGAGCCGTCGCGGTAACTGTCACGATAATGCGGTTGCAGAAAGCTTTTTCCAGTTGCTGAAACGCGAACGGATAAAGAAAAAGATCTACGGAACGCGGGAAGAAGCCCGCAGCGATATTTTTGATTACATCGAAATGTTTTATAACAGTAAGCGTCGGCATGGTTCAAGCAATCAGATGTCACCGACAGAATATGAAAACCAGTATTATCAACGGCTCGGAAGTGTCTAGATTATCCGTGGCGATTCAAAAGTCAGTCTGTATACGATTATGTTGCCAGCCATAAGGGCGTTTGCGCACTGGAGCACGATGGGTTTGTTTCATATGAGGAGGTTACTGAATGGTCCCATCCATATCTTTTGATTGAGCGGAAGCAATAGATAAAATTTAACTCCTAAGGTATTATATATTCGTAACTAATTTCTAGTTGGAGAGTTTTATACATATATATCTTCTGTTGCATTTTGTTGTTTTCTTAATTCTTTATTAAAAAATTTACCTGAAAAGTCGTTTAAAACGCTCTAGAAAGTTCATGCTTTCATAATCCTTGAGTTTTAATTCATTAATTTTTTCATTGAATGAATTAGCTCTGTTTTTTTCATTATCTAATTGCGTTAGCAAAGAATTATTAAGATGTTTTGTATTATCGATTGATTCTTTTAGCTTAAATATTTCCTGTTTCATTTCTTTTATTGTTGATTCAAATAATTCTTTTTTTTCAGTTTCTTTTGCCAGTTGGCCTTTAAATGATTCAATCTCTTTTATAGCCTTAATAATCGTTTCATTTTTTTTGTTAATTATAAATTTATGCTCATTTAACATTATAGGGTCAGATAATATTTTCATATAAACAATGTTATTAAATTTGCTCTTTAAAAAGTTATAATATCGTTCCATTTCATCTTCATCGATATCAGTATTGTTTAATTCTGAATTGAGCCTCATCTTATCCGATAATGAAACTTCAATTATGGGTATGTTATGGTCTTGAAAATCTTTTATTTTTTCATAACTGCATTTGTGAGTTACTTTAACTTCAATGGCTACTTTCCCCCCCCATTTCCTGGCTAATTCTATTGGTTTGCTAAAAAAACCTACTAGATCAGGATAATAAATTGATCCATCTTCGAATTTGATTTGTAAGTCGTCTTTTTTTATGTTGTCGAATTCAATCTCATAATTTTTATCTTTATCTTGAAAATTTATTTTTTTCATTTCCGATAAAACTAGAATTGCAGTTTCATGAGATATGTATTCTGAATCAGAATCATGGCTTTCGGCAAATGTTGTTGAATCAGATTTATATCTGAAAAAGGCGGTTTTTGTTTTTTTAACTGGTGTTAATTCTGCTCGTTTATCCTTGTTAGATTGTGTGCTCATAAAGGTTAGCAAAGAAAGCTCTTTAGGGTTTTCTTTTCGCATCTTAATAACCTCCCAAATAAAGAATAATCGCTCTTTATTTGTTTCTTTATTTTTAATGTATTCCTCTTTGTTATCGATGGCGTATGCCCAAATTTTCTTTCTTGCCATCAAAACCTCTCCTTATATTTTAATGTGTGCTGAGATGAATATACTTGTGTAACTAATAACATATATGACATTTTCATCATTAAGAGATGTAACTTTACAGAAGATTATTGGTAAAGGGGGCTCTGTTATGTAGTTATTAGGGGGGGGATATGCCATCATTATAGGATGGCATATAATGAGTTCTAACAATAAATATTATTCTGGATACATTTCATGGAATTTTTCCTTCACTTCATTTCCAATGCCAGGAAGTGTAATAAGGAAACCTAGTTCATTGTAAATATCACCCTTAGAAGAAGATGACAACCAGTTAAGACTTGTGACTACAATATTGTTATTGTCCCAAGAGAAAAACTTAGCATGTACTTGAGGATTATCTGCGGTTGTAATATTGAAACCTAAAGACTGAAGATTTTGTTTTAATTCCTTAAGCTCGGCTGATTTTAGATCCCCACTTGATCTTCCATAAGCAATATCAATAGATATATTCTTATCGTACGCTTTCACGGTTTTCAGCGGTAATATTATAGGTCTATCACCCGCATAGCTAACTCTATGACTACAAATAAATATATTGTTTTTAACTACATTGCAAGCTTGTTTTACTATAGGGTGATGCTCAGGTGCAGAAATTATTTGAACGCTAGTATTACCATCTGATTCTTTGCGTATACTAACATTTTTATATAAGCTTGCAGAGAAAAAAGCTAGTTCTCTGCTCAGGTTATTTGCTAATCCAGTTCCACCCATTGATAGATGGGAGCATATATCAGTTAAATCTGCTACGATTAAATCGTCGGTTATACAGGCAGATACTTCAAATCTATTAAATCTGCTCGATAGCCAATTGCACGAACCTAATGTAGCGCTGTAAATACCCTGTATTTCATCATGGATTATGAATTTTGCATGAGATAGAGTGGGGGCTCTATGGAATTTTATTTGTGTAGATAATCCTTTTTGTACTATTTTGTTATTTAATTCGTCAAATTTGGCTATGACATTTTTATAAGATTCAAGTTTATTCTGTTCCTCTGGTTCTGTTTGGCCCCATAGAATATCAATTTGGACTGATCGTTGTGCCGCATCTATTAAATTATCAAACACATCAGCAATACATTCTTCATTGATAAATGTAGAATGTATAATTAATCTACTTTTTGCATTGATTATTGAATTGAAAAGATGCATCCGATGTTCTTCGGGACCTGCAATCAGTCTAACTTGCTCTTTGTTAATTAAACGTTTTGGTAACGTTTTAACAGTTTCATTAATATTTTCTCCAACATAGATATCAGATTTACTTATATCTAATATCTCTGCGCGCTCACGAATCTTCTTATCTCTTTTAAGTATCTCACACTTTAATTCATCTGATATTTCGGGCATTCCTGTAATATTCCCCATGTCGTCTATGGCGGCAAGAGCAAAATGTATATTTTTAGAATAATTTGTATCTATTATGTCATCTTCTATATCAATAACCTCTTCATCGTAATTTGTGATTTTTTCATAAATTCTAGATAAGGTAGTAGTGTAGCTAGAGATGATATTTAATTCAGAGCATAAACCACGGAATGACTTTGTAGCATCTAAAATATTATGTTTAGAGTATAGTTGAAAACTTTGTTTCTTTTTTCTTTTCTCGTATCGGTAACACTCACGAGTCAAAGGGTCCACCATAAAACTTCTAACTCTTGAATAAGGGATGCTATCAGTAGGTAGTTCTTCATATAAGGCTACTTCTGCCCCCCTGTTCGTTGTTACAAAAAAATATTCATCATTGATTGGTTTTATTTCGATCCATCCAGCTTTCATCAGAGGGATTAGCATTTCCACGACGAGTTGCCTGGGGAGATTTGATGTCTTAGCTAAAAAAGTTGAGGTACAAGGTGTTTTAGCAATATACCCTAACAATATTTTTTCAATTGGCCCCCAAGGTTTGGCTTTCGCTAAACTAAAACGATGCATGCCGTATCCAAAAGGTACTATTACGTATGTAGTTAGTGACATGATATTATGTCCTTTTCTTATTCTTATCTTGTTTTACGTGTTTGAATTCTCTAGAGTCAATCTTCTTTAATAATCCTTCACGCTCATATTCGATGAGTTTATTGACAAGATCGACTAAAAATTGATTGCTTAAATCACCTTTTTTAATTTCTTTTTTGTCGATTAAATCAGACCAATATTTAAGGAATTCGAATGAACCAATAATTATCATCTTATATTTTGCTCTACTTAGTAGGACATTCATGCGCCTACTATCAAGGAGAAATCCTAGAGATGCTCTAACATAAGAATGATGATTATTTCTAACCATAGATACAATAACTATGTCAGCCTCAGCCCCTTGAAAACCATCAACAGTGCTACAAAATGAAGAATGATCATCTGGTTTTTGAAAATATTCTATTTGTAACGAATTTGGTTCTTTATGCAGTTTTTTATCCAGACTTCTCTTAATTAAATCTACCTGCTTTGCATAAGGTGACATGATTGCTAGTTTTGGTGTTTTTTCTGCGTTTGAATTCACTCTCAAATGTTCAAGAACGGATAAAAGAGTATTTTTTTCTAAGTTATTTGTCCAAACAGGAAGAGATTCTGCAGCATAATTGTTTTTAGTTTGTTGAACATCGGGGGTATCAATCCATATAATTGCCGGGGAGTTAAGTAATGGTGAGTTAGGTTTAAATGTAAAAGGGGTAATAGTATTTGCATCTCTATAGAATTTTTCTTTTGAAGGTTCTGTTTTAAGCTTTTTATCGTAAAATACGCTAGAGATCAAGTTTGCGATATCTGGATGCATACGATGTTGGAAATTAAGCATGCTCGCAATTTTTCTATGCTTTCTATCATCACCGTAACGATCTATATATTTTTGTGATTTCACTTTTTCTTCAAGCACAAGACTTTCAAATAAGAGATGAAGCCTGACTGCACTAGAACTCAATTTTTCAAGTGTTTCGCTATCAATTGTTGAGATAAAATTTTCAGTAAAACGCTCTTTTATCCAATCACCTTTTATTTGTTGATTATTTATATCAGTTGCAATAATTATTGCGTTCTTCAATTTATTAATGTCAGTGAGGATCTCTCTCATTTTTTCTGTTGCATAAGGGGGTAACTGCTTATGATCACCTATCATCAGTCTTCTATATGAAAGTAACATCGGGCTAAGAAGTTCTACGCCTGTGACTTTTCCTGTTTCTTCCATTATTGACCAGTCAAATTGTGATTTCTCACTAATTAATTCTTCTACTTGTCTGGAGTTAGTTGTAGCAAAAACCATATTTGCAGATTTCAATATCTGTTTGATAAGAGAATATCTGTCTGATTTGGATGATTTACGACTGGCTGATATAATTGAATTTTTACTTATAGTTGATGTACATTCATCAAAAATATCACTATCAATAAATCTTTTAATATATTCTAGCGCAAGGGAGTCTAATTGGTTTATTGATATGTCATCGCTATCATCATCCGAATATTTTTTTATACAACTAACAATTAATGGTTTGGAGTTCGTTATATCTAAGGATGAAGTCACTTCTTGGTATAAATGCTGGACAGTAGAATGACTTTGTGCCGTTAGAACTATTCGACTCTCACTTTCATTAGAGAATATTTGATTTACAAGAGTCGTTATCAGATATGTTTTCCCAACACCAGGAGGTCCTTGGACTAAGAATATAGGCAAAGTCTTATTTATTTTTTCAAATGCATCTTTTTTAGATTCATCCAATGAATAAAAAGAACTATGAAGGTTGTTATTTATTTCAGATATAATAGTGTTATTGTAAGGATCATCTAACATACTCCTTAGCTCTGCGTGGTTACTTAATTCATCTATAGATGATGCTCTTCTACTTAATTGCTTAATAGTTCCCTGCACTGATGAAGGTATAAGGAAGCATTTTTTGAAACCTGGGTTTAGTGTATTTGTTGTGAATATATATTCGTAAACCCCTTCATGGTTTCTTTCTGTCTTTATAAAATCCAATGTTACTTCATTATCACCATCATAGAAGTTGTTGTTTTCTGTAAGAATCCAGCTTATTGAATTAATTCTATCATTCTCTAAGTTGTCATGTAATCGAATCGCAGGTGGTTTAATACCTAATGATGTCGATATATGGTCATCATCTTGTCTGCATTGTATTCTTACTGTAAAAAACTTTGACTCTGTTTTGTCCTTATCATAACTAATTAATGTTACAGGGTAAATTTCTGATTTTGCGAAAGCTATTTCTGTTAGGTGATATATAGCAAACCCTTCGACAATAACTCTATTGGGAAGAATATTATTATCATCTCGTTCAAGTTCAAGGATTAGATCATCCCAAGAGTTATATATACCTTGATAACGATTGTTAGATTTAAACTGAATACATTTTAATACGTCTCTTTCTAAAGCTATTCTTTTAGCTTTGAATTTTATTTGTCTTGGAGGCTCAACATAAGCAGCATGGCAGAATGCAATGTTCCAATCAGAGTCCTCTGTTTTACCGTTGCGTTTTTTCTCTAGTACATAAGTGAGTTTTTCTCCGTAAAGAAGTATTTCTTCTTTATTACTTCTATTTTTATTTATAGATAGGTATATTTTCCCTGATAGATCCCTTGTTATAAAGTCTAAGCATTCATCAATATCTTTATCTGAAATTGTGATTCCATGATCTCTATTTATGGTATATTGTATGGCATTAAAAACAGATGTTATTTTGTCTGGTGTTACTTCCGAGTTTGCTTTTGCCGAAAAAAGAAATTCAATATGCCTAGTTGAATTTTCTTTTGAAATTAGAGATTCTAATGACTTCAATATAGTGTTTGCTTTTTCTATTATTATAGAGCCATTTATGGCCTCCCTCGATAAGTTGGTTTCTAATTTCATAACACCAATCAATCCGCGAATTAAAATTAATTCATCAAGAATTAGATCGGTTTCATCTACTAAATCATTAATTGTGACTTGAAGATTTATTAATCTATCTGAGCTTATGTTAAGTAATTCGGCTATTAGAAAACCTAAATCAGCCCAATCAGATAAAAAAGAATACTGCTTATTAATCTTCAAATCTCTAGATGTATATTCGTTATGTTTATCTGAAACAGCGTGGACGCGTAGTGACCATTCGAAGCCGGTTAATTGGAAGTCAAAGTCAAGTGATCTAGGATCAGTTAGTATAGAATCTTTATCCAGATGCCTATGAAGCAGACCTTGGGAATGCAATAGTTCGATGGCTTTAATAATTCTTATAAAATTATGCCAAAGTTTGATTCTATTCTCAATTCTTCTACTATTCCTGATCCATTCTTTATTTAAACTTAGTGTCTTTTTTTCTTTAAATATATATGACAGAGGAACTCTGAAGTCGGCATCCAATACTAAGTAAAATCCCCTTTCATCTTTTCCTGAGTCAACTATAGAAGATATATAGTCTCCTAGACCGGGCAAGCCTTTCAGCCTATGGAGTTGTCTTATTTCATATCGCCACAAATCTTCAATTATATCGTTGTTTTTTGATTCATCTTTAGGCCAAAATTTTATTAGCACTCGCTTGGCATTTTGCGCAGCCTCTAATAAGCATGGTTTGCCATTTTCTCTATCATATTCATTTAGAGTATTAATATCCTCATATTGATTGAGGAAGTTTCCGGTGAGATAAGTTTCCATTTATGCTCCAGATGATTAGTTTCGCTAGCTCATATCTGTAGTCGTTTTGAAGTGGTTATAAAGATATTATTTGTTTTCAAAAGCTTGAGAGTATGACAGTTTAAAATTATTAATGACTTATTAAAAGGGTTGTGATGATTATGTTTACTATCTTGAAAATATACGCTGTTATTTTGAATAGATGTGTCCTTCTGTCATTTTGTAAACTTGTGAATCAGATCACGTTAATTCTGTTATAGGAACGCTACCGCCCTAAGGAATTTTACCCTCAAGCTAATAAAAACACTTTAGCTAACAACATCATGAATTAAAAGGAATTTATTTCTTTCTTTATTAGCAAACCTTTCCGCATCCTTGAGATGCTTTATGTCAATTTATTGATTGCGAATTTTTTGTCGATTCCCCGCTTATCAAGCAGGTTTGATAAGGGCATTGTTCATCTGAGGTTATAGAGGTGGCGTCGTTTAAAAGTTTTGGTATAATACTCTTTCGCATAGCTTCATGCGTAACATCGTTGGATGTAGAGGAGGCTTAATGAGCAATAACAGAAAAAAAGAGCATGCAACTTATGCTAAACCTTCTCGCTCGGACATTATGCGTTCTGTGGCGACATCAACGGCCGTCGAAACCGGCCAGCCGTCAGCTAGCGTTGAAGCTTCACTTGAAGCTGCACGCAAGAAATTCGCGCATCTTCGCCTCGCTTAGATCTTTCTTAATGCTTCACTGACCCAGTGTTTCATCGGCTCATAGTCCATTGATACACCTGCATGAATAGCCGAGATATACTGGGTTTTGTTTTCCTCCCAGCTTTGATAATCCAGCGGTTTGTATCCTCCCTGAACGGCCATCACGTCGGCTAGCAGTCGCGACAGGCGCCCGTTTCCCTCTCTGAATGGATGGATAAGTATCAGCTCGACATGGGTGATGGCGATAGCGGTGATGAGTTGTTCTTCGTCCATGCCGCTACACGGTGTGTATTGAGCCAGATACTTGTTATCAAATTCGTTCAGCAGTTTTGGCAACTGCGCTGAGGGGGCAAACATAAAGCCGCCTTTGCTGATATTAACTGCTCTTTCTTGTCCAGCCCACTCGTAGATGTTACCTAACCAGCGGCGATGCCAGCTTTTTAGCATGGCTACGCTGAGCTGTCCTTCCGGGAACTGCTCTTCAAAAACAGACTGGTAGAGTTGTTCTAACAGGACAAGTTCAGCCTCATCCATCTCATCAGAAGTAGCGATCCCCAGCTTATTAGCCAAAACCTGCTCGCCAGAGTCTTTCTCATACTGACCTTCACTGCTGGATACATGGTATCGGCTCATGGAGATGCCCTGTGTTATTAGAGGGATGGAAAAACAGGGAGATTATAACGCTGGATGAGTACAGCAAACAATATTCGTAAAATCAGATAGTTACAAAAGTGTAGGTTGAAGTGTAGTTTTTATTAAATTGTGAAAAATAATCTTTAATAATAAGCGCTAACACACCAATGCATCATCGGCGTGTGGGCGTCGAGATTGTCAATTGTGCTCATGGGGTGTTATCCAGATCCCTGATTTGAAATGGCTGCGATTTTGTAGTTGTCGTCGTTATCACATGGATGAGACATAATAACGGAGATGGGCAGGTGAGGGAAACCGACGAAAGCGCGCGGCGCGATCCGGATTCCAGTTGCGCCGCGCGGGGGTTACGGCGCCAGATAAACCTGGGGGACCGCGTTGTCCGGGTGCTGGACGAGGCGGACATCCGCCCCGTACCAGCGATGGATAACCGGCTGCTGGATCACCTCCTGCGGCGTGCCCTGGGCGACCAGATGTCCCTGGTGGAGCAGCAGGATGCGGTCGGCCCACAGGGCGGCGAGGTTAAGGTCATGCAGCACCACGCAGACGTGCAGTTGCCCGCCGGCGGTGAGCCGTTTGAGCAAACGCAGCAGGTGCTGCTGATAGTAAAGGTCCAGCGCCGAGGTGGGCTCATCGAGAAACAGCCAGCCCTGCGGCGCGCCGTCGCGCCATAGCTGCGCCAGACAGCGGGCCAGCTGTACCCGCTGCTGCTCGCCGCCGGAGAGGCCGGGATAGCGGCGACCGGCAAGGCCATCGCAGCCGGTGACGGCCATCACCGCCGCCAGCACCGCCGGATCCGCCGTCGCGCCCCACGGTGAGCGTCCCATGGCAATGACCGTTTCCACCGTCCAGTCGGCCTGCAGGGCCGTTCGCTGCAGCATGACCGCCCGCCGGCGCGACAGCGCCTCGGGGGACCAGGCCTCCAGCGGCTTGCCTGCAAGATGGCGGGTGCCGCTGTCCGGAGTCAGATAGCCGGTCAACAGGCGCAGCAGAGTGGATTTCCCGGCGCCGTTCGGCCCGATAAGCGCCGTCATCTCGCCGCCGCGCAGCGCGACGGAGACGTTGTCGATAATCTGTCGTTTACCAAGGTGAAGTGACAGCCCCTGGGCGCAGTATTCATTAACCATGTCTGGAGTTCTCCCGACGAAAGACCAGCCACAGAAACCAGGGGGCGCCCAGCAGGCTGGTGAGCAGACCGACCGGTATCTCCGCCGGCGCCGCCACGGTGCGGGCCAGGGTGTCGGCCAGCAGAAGCAGGATCGCGCCGGCCAGCAGCGAGCCGGGGATCAGTCCGCGATGGTCCGGTCCCAGCCACAGGCGCATCAGGTGCGGCACCACCAGGCCGATAAAGCCGATGACTCCGCTGATGGCCACCGCGGCGGCCACCAGCACCGCGCTGCACAGCAGCAGCCAGCGCTGCAGCGCCTGCACGTTGACCCCGAGATAGTGCGCCTCTTCATCGCCAAGCTGCAGCAGATTGAGGCGGGACGCCATCCACCACACCGCCAGCGCAGCCGGGATAATCAAGGTCGCGGCCACCAGCAGCGTCGGCCATTCGGCCTGGCCCAGACTGCCCATTCCCCACAGCGACAGCTGGCGCAGCTGGGCGTCATTGCTCAGCCAGGACAGGACGCCGACCAGCGCGCCGCACAGCGCGTTGATGGCGATCCCCACCAGCAGCAGGCGCGACAGCGAACCCTCCTCCGCCCGACTGAGGATGAAAATCACCACCATCACCGCCAGGCTGCCAATAAACGCCGCCAGCATCGGCATATACAGGGCGATCAGCCCCGCAGCGGAGAACGGGAGCACCAGCCAGCTGGCCACCGCCAGCGCGGCGCCGCTGCTGATGCCCAGCAGGCCCGGGTCGGCAAGCGGGTTGCGAAACAGCCCCTGCATCACGCAGCCGGAGAGGGCCAGCGCCGCGCCCACCAGCAGGGCCAGCAGCACCCGCGGCAGACGGATGGTCAGCCAGATATGGCGCAGCATGTCATCCCCGGAAGGCAGCAGGTTGACCAGCGGCAAGCGCATGGCGCCGAGGGTGGTGGCAAACAACGTCAGGGAGACCAGCAGCAGCGTCATCAGCAGCAAACGGCGAGCGAGGGCAGGGCGCATCAGGGCAACTGCTCCGCTTTGTTTCGCAGCGCGATTATCGCCTGCGGTGTGCGCGGCCCGAAGCCCAGCAGGGCCATATCGTCGATCGTCAGCAGCTGTTTATGACGCCCCGCCGGGGTCTGCGCCAGGCCGGGCAGTTTCCACAGCCCGGCTTCGCCGCCCATCCCTTTGAGACCATCGGCGGAGATCACCACCAGATCCGCCTGGCTGGCGGCGACCCCTTCCTGCGACATGGCGCGATAGTGGTCGAAGCCCTGCATCGCGTTCTGCAATCCGGCGGCGCGAATGGCGCCATCGGCCGCGGTATGCTGTCCGGCCACCAGGGTATTCATTCCGCCGTGGCTGAGAATAAACAGCACCCGCTTAGCAACCGGCTGCGTGGGAATGGCGGCGATCTGCTGCTGAAGCTGCTGGCGCAGCGCGTCGCCTGCCGCCGTTTTGCCTAACGCTTCGGCAATGACAGCAACTTTGTTATCGATCGCGGACAGACTTTCGCCGCCCGGCACGTTAACCACCTTCACCCCGCTCGCCTGCACTTTGTGTAAGACCAGCGAGGGCTGCGCCTGGGCGCTCGCTAACACCAGCTGCGGGCGTAACGCGAGGATCCCCTCGGCGTTCAGCTGTCGCAGGTAGCCGACGTCCGGCAACTTTTGCGCCGCCGGGGGCCAGCTGCTGGTGCTGTCCCGCGCCACCAGGCTCTCCTCCGCGTGAAGGGCATAAACGATCTCAGTGACATCTCCGCCGAGTGTGACGAGCCGCTCAACGGCGGCGTGACTCAGCAGCGGGAAAGCGATCAAGAGCAGTAACCAGCGCATCATGCGGGCTGCCCTTCACGGGTCAGGCGGTCTACCTGCTGGCGCCATTGCGTCTGCTCGGGGTGCCCCTCGCTGCGCTGGCCGTAGAGCTGGGCAATCTGGGTGCCGTCTTTAGCGAACAGTTCGACGCTGGTGACGTGTCCGTCCGAAGTCGGCTTGCGGGTCACCCACACTTCATCGAGGCTCTCTTCGCGCAGATGCAGGGTAAAAGTAGTATTGAAGATATTCAGCCAGCCGCGCATGGGGGCCAGCTTTTCCAGGGCGCCGGTAAAGATCTGCACGCAGCCGCGATTGCCGACGAAAATCATGATTTCATTGCCCTCCTGGCGCACCGTCTCCAGCAGCGACGGAAGCGCATGGCGATCCACGCGGCAGGCGAGGTCGTCGCTCACCAGACGGAAGGCCTGCTGGCGGGAAAGCTGATATTTACGCAGCAGACCGAAGAACTGGTGAACGTCGGTCATCGCGCGCCAGTCGTTCTCCAGGGCGGCGCCGTCGGCGGTATCGGCATATTTCACCGGCTCCAGCGGGCGCAGGGTCAGCGGTGCCGGCGCCGCCACCCGATATTCCGCGATCAGGGTCTCCCAGGCCGCCATGTCGGTCTGCGTGGTCGCATAGACTTTCAGCAGGGCGTCGCCGTGGTGGTCGAAAAACTGGATGCTCTGACGGCCATTATCGTTCAGATGGAAGGCGCTGGCCCACTGGCTGAGGAACAGACGCAGGTCGAGCGCACGCGGGTTCAGCACCAGCCCGGCGTGGCCGCTGAGGTGCTGGTGCGTGAACTGGCCCACCTGCTCATGCACGGCATACTCGTTGCGGCAGATGCATTTGGTTTCGCCGACGCGCTCCAGGGCGGCAATCAGCGCCCGGGCGTCATCGCTCAGGCGCACGGCATCATGGCCGAGGCGGGCGGCGGTCAGCTCGGCTTCGCTGATCCCCATTTCCGCGGCGATATCGCGGGCATATTTCGCGGTACTGGCCGCTTTGGTGGCCTGGTAGCGCTGCCACAGGTCAGGGTGTGCATTTGGCATAATCATATCCTTCTCGACGATGAATATCCCCGGCCGGCGGGCCGGGGGCAGGTGCGTTATTATTCGGGCAATCAGAAGTCGACGTTGACGCCCAGCTGCCAGGTGCGGCCCGGCATCACCGCCAGCGCTTTATCGTTGGCGTCCTGGTTGGTGCCGGTCTCGATATTGCGGCTGCTCAGGTAATCCCAGTATTTACGATCGGTGAGGTTGTAGACCCCGCCATTGAGGCGCACGTTTTTCGCCACCTGCCAGTACGCGGTCCAGTCCAGCATGCCGTAGCCCGGCACGCGCATATAGTCGCTGCTGGCATCGGTGATGGCGGATCCGCTGTTGCTGTAGCTTTCGCGGTTGGTGGCGGTCGCCTGTTTCCCTTTGACAAAGGTCGCCGTCAGGGCGGTGCCGTAGCGTTTCGCCGGATCGTCCCACGCCACGCCGACGATGGCTTTCATCGGCGCCACGCTGTCGAGGTCGACGTATTTATCGCCGCTGTAGCTGGATTTCGATTTCCCTTCGCTATAGCCGAGGGCGAGGGTGGCGCTCAGGCCGTCCACCTGCTCAAACCAGGTGCCAAAGTTAAATTTAGTGCTAATCTCACCGCCGTAGATATAGGCTTTATCGCGGTTTTCCGCCTGATAAATGGTGTAGATGTTCGACGGCACATTCGTGAACTGGCCCGGATTGTTGGCGCGGGTATAGCGGGTATAGGCGATAAAGTTCTTATAGCTGTTGTAGAACAGCGCCGTGCGCAGGGTGATGCCTTCGGTAACTTCCCCTTTCAGCCCCCACTCGAGATTATCGCTGGTTTCCGTCTTCAGATCGGTATTGCCGATCAGGGCATACTGCTGGCTGCCGGCGTAGCTGGAGCCGAGGTTCCAGGAGCCATACAGCTGGCTGGCGTTGGGGAACTGCGCCCCGCGCTGGTACTGCAGGTAGGTCATCAGGCGCGGGGTGAGGTCGTACTGGAAGGTCAACGACGGCAGAACCTGGGTATCGCTGTTTTTGCCGTACAGATTCGCCACCGACGATTCGCTCAGTACGCTGCTGCTGGCGGCAAGGTCGGACAGATTTTCCGGCTTAGTCGATTGATGCACCACGCGCACGCCGGGAATAATGGCGAAGTTGTGGCTATCAAGGTCGAAGTTGATCTTATCCTGGACAAAGCCGCCGAGGGTGTAGCTGCGGCTGTCTGCCTCCGGCTGCATGATCTCGCTGTAAACGCTGGGGATCGGCGACTGGCTGAACGGCCGCTGGGTTTTGCTGGTGCTGGCGTTGAAACCGGCGCTTAGATCGTGGCGGCCCAGGGTTTTCGCCAGCGCAGTCTACAGGCCCCAGGTGTCGGTATCGTAGTTAGAGTTCACCGTCTGCATTCTGCGGGTGACGCTGTCCGGCATATAAGTCCAGTCATGGGCTTCGGTATGCTGGTAGTAGATTTTTGTGGAGACGCTGTCGAGGTAGTCGTTCATCGGCGTCCAGTCATCCTTCAGGCTCAGGCCCCAGCGCCGGGTCTGGCTGGTCTGGTTGGCGGTGCCGATGGTGCTGTTGCCGCTGGAGTCCCAGGTATCGTAGTGGGTGTGGTTGGTTTTATGGTAATAGTCGAAGGTGCTGGTCAGCTTGTGCTCATCGTTAGGCTGCCAGATCCCGGAGGCCAGAAAAGCATCGGAGTGCCAGTTCGCCGGGTAGGCGTCGACGGTGCCGCTGTTGTTTTCGGTTTCCTGGCCGTCACGGCGGCTATAGACCAAAATCCCGCGCAGGAACTCATCGCCGCCGGCGACGGTCACCCCGTTGTGCCAGCTGCGATCCGCAGAGTCGTAACCGCTGCGGTAGCCGAAGGCGCTGGTCTTGCCCGGGCGCAGGTAATCATCCGCTGATTTCGGGCGGAAGGAGACATTCCCCCCGATAGCGCTGTTGGCCGTTTCCGTCGAGGTGGCGCCGGACTGGATATCCACGCTGCCGTACATATACGGGTCGATATAATCGCGGCCGATGCCGAAGGTGTTGAGCCCGGCGCGGCCGACGTAGCCGCGGCCGGTGGCGTTGGGTTGCGCGATACCGTCCACGTCGATGCCTACGCGGTTGCTCTCCATACCGCGAATGTTGTAGCCGGTGTAACCTCCGCGGTCGAAGCCGCTTTTGCCGTTGCCGGAGCCGCCGCTGGCCCCGGTGGCGCTAATGAGCGGCTCATAGCGCATGATTGAGCCGAAATCGTTAGCGCCTTTATTCTCCAGCTCCCGGGCGCTGATGCTGTGTTCGCTACCGGCTTTCTGCACCGGCGCGGGGGCGGTGACGGTCATTTGTTCCGAGGTGTCATCCACCGCCTCGCCGCTAACGGCGGAAGTATCTGCTGCGATGGCAGAAGTCTGATAAATTGCTGCAAACAAAGAGGTCACCAGCAGGCGTTTTTTACACCATGCTGCTGACGGAGTCGATTTGTACATAGTCGCCACGCCTTGATCGTTATTAGTATCGGCTCACGCGTTACTTCCAGAGTTGCAGGTTGCTCCGTCTTTTCCGTTGCGGATGGGGTCTTACTCCATTTGTTGATTGCGAATGGTAATGATAGGTATTATCGTTTGCAACAAAATAATCATGTGTTCTTCATTTAAACTGCACTTTGTTTACAATTTGCCCTTTCAGACTTAGCGAGACGACGATGAACTCAAAAGCGGCCATCATCATCACCTACTGTTCCCAGTGCAACTGGATGCTGCGCGCCAGCTGGATGGCGCAGGAGCTGTTACATACCTTCAGCACCGACATCGCCTCGGTGACGCTGGTGCCGGGGACCGGTGGGATCTTCACGATCGATGTCGACGGTCAGCAGATCTGGGAGCGCAAGCAGGATGGCGGTTTTCCGGATGCGGCCGAGCTGAAACGCCGGGTGCGCGATGTCTGCTTCCCGGAGAAGCCGCTGGGCCATGTGGATAAAGGTGACCAGAAGGGGTGACAACCCCCTCCGGACGACAAGCGCCCGGAGGAGAAGCCGTTAGCGGGCTAACTGCACGTCAACCAGCACGCTTTGTCGGCGGGTGCGTATGAGGAATACCGCTTCTTCCAGCACGCCGGGGAGATCTTCGGCCCGGGAAACCGACAGGGCCGCCGCGCGGCTGGAGGCGGCGATCGCGGCGAAATCCGGCGAGGTGGTAAAGGCGGTGGCTGGAATGGTTTCCGCGCGGGCCGCGTAGCCGTCCGGGTAGAGCGCTTTGGTGCCGCCCGCGACCGCGCCCCACCCGCCGTTATTTCCGACCACGACGAGGACAGGAAGCTTCATTACCTCCGCAATATGGTGGCAGACCGCAGGGTTGGCGAACAGGTACGACCCGTCGCCGACGGCGGCAATAATCAGCTCTTCCCGGCGCGCAAGCTGCAGCCCCAGCGCGATGGGCAGGGCTTCGCCCAGGCCGCCGGCCAGCGCTTCCTGGTAATAGCTCTCGGCATGGGTCAGTCCGGCAAACTGCGGCAGCGTGGTCAGTTCAGAAACGATCCGGCCGCGGTGTTGATTAGCCAGATGGCCGAGGCAGTAGCTGAGCCAGGGTTTGGTAATGGCCCCGGTCTGGCTGGCATGGAGAAGCGCGTCGCGCTGGTTTTTCTGTTGCTGGATGCGGTTCTGCGTATATGCCGCCCGCTCTGCCACATGCTGCTGGCGGGCGGCCTGCAGCGGGCGCAGCGCCTCTTCCAGCAGGCTGAAGACTTCATCGGTCTCGCCCGCCAGGTTGATGTCCGCGCGATAGCCGCGCACCGGGTAGCGGGAGAAGAGCGGATCGGGGCCCATCTGGATCACGGTGCAGTCCTGGCGACAGTCGCCCTCGGCGATCATCCATGGTGCCTGCGAGTCGACCACCAGAATCACATCGGCGTCAGTGAGCCAGACGCTGGGATCAGTCCCGGCGAGCAGGGGATTATCGGCGCTCAGGGTAACCTCGGTGCCCCAGTATTCCACCAGAGGGATCGCCCATTCGCGCACCAGACTATCGAGGCGCGCAAAGCCTTCCGCCGTTCGGGCGCCGCGCTGGGCGAAGATGACCGGGTGTCTGGCGCAGGCGATTGCCTCGGCTGCGCGGGCGATATCTTCCCGGACTGGCGCATAGCGGACCGGCTGCTGCGAAGGGCCAGCCTGCAGCGCGGTCTCATCGACGGCAAAGGTTTCGCACAGTGGCTCACGCGGTAAGCTCAGGTAGACCGGCCCTTTCGGCAGGGAGCTGGCGATCGCCCAGGCCCGGTCAACATGCTCGCCGATCTGATCGGCCAGCCGCAGTTCAAAATCCCACTTCACGGATTCACGGATCAGCGCCGCCTGGTCGCGCATCTCCTGGCCGTAGCCAATCGGCGTATTACGGCAGCCGAAGTGGGAATGTTCGCTTATCGGCGTGCGGCCGCCAAAAATCAGCACCGGAATATTGCTGTTCGCCAGATTGATGACGCCGCAGGCGGCGTTGGCTAGCCCGACGTTGGTGTGAACCATCACCGCCTGCACCTTGCCGGTGCCGAGGTAATAGCCATGGGCCATGCCGATGGCGGCGTTTTCATGCGGGCAGATCACTAACTCCGGTACCTTTTGCCCGGTCGCCCGGGCCTTTGCCCAGGCTTCAATGACTGGAGGATAATCGGTGCCCGAGTTGATAAAAATATACGCCACGTCCAGCGCCTGTAGCCGATGCAGTAACAGTTCAGCAGCCGATAATGTGATAGAGGCCATATTCTCTCCGTATTCACGCGGTGTAATCGCGGTAATTAAAAGGTTAAGAAAATAAATCCGCCCATCGTAATGATGGAGGCAATAATACTCAGCGCCATCGCCGAGGCCATTTCCTGCTCGCCGGTTTTATACTGCATAGCAATAATTATCGCGATGGAGCCTACCGGGATAGCCATCGTCAATACGACTTCCTTTATTTGCTCCATGCTGAAGCCCATTTTTAATAAAATGAGATAGCAGGCGCCGGGGACCAGAATATTGCGGGCGATAACGGTGATAATGGTAGCGGTGGTGATAACAATGCTGCGCGTATAGAGCACGATCCCGGCGGCAAACAGCGCCAGCCCGCCAGAGGCTTTGCCCAGCAGACCCAGCGACATCGAGATAGTCTGCGGAATATGGATATCCGCCAGCACGATGATCAGGGCGATCACCGGCGACCAGACCACGGGTTGTTTAATGGCGTTCACCACCCGTGCGCCAAAGGAAATATGCTGGCTCTTATCGCCGGTGGCGACCGACATCAGTATCATCACCAGCGGCAGCTGGAAGACGTTTTGCGTGATGCTGGACACGGTGATCAGCGACGCGCTGACGGTGCCAAATAAAAAGGCCAGCACTGAGGTGCCGATAAACGGGACTGCCGGCGAGCCGATGGCCAGCGCCTGCAGCGTACTGAGGGCGAGGTCGCGTCGAAACAGATAGCGGGCGACCAGTAAGGGAATGACGAAGCTGAGAATCAGCGCCAGGATGATAGCCACGGCGACCGGGCCCATGGTCATGACGATGTGTCGCGGCGTCATCACCATATTGCTGAAAATACTTAGCGGCAATGCGTAGAGCATCACAATTTTATTGATGTCTCCTGCCTGCTGCCAGTTAAAGTCTTTTCGTTTACCGCTAATATAGCCGATGATGACGGTAATGATGACCGGTAATATAGCGCCTGAAATTAATAGAATATTGTTCTGTGTCATGGTGATATATTCTCATTATAAATTATCTTCGGATCAGAAATGTGTTTTGCCGTGGGTGGTGAGATAAATAAATCCTTTTGAAGTATGCGTTCCGGTGATTTTTGAGCGTATTGATAGCGATATTTATTCGCTAAAAAAGGGCGCAGGGGAAATGCAAAAACCGTTTATTCAATGAGTAAATATCATGCCAATGAAATTTAAGCAGATTCAGGCATTTATTACCGTCGCCCGCGAAGGCAATATGACCCTGGCCGCAGAGAAAATGGGGATCACCCAGTCGGGACTGAGCCGACTGCTATTGAGCCTGGAAGCGGACCTGAGCGCATCCTTATTCGAACGACATAAGCACGGCATGGCGTTGAGCGAATATGGCAGCGCCTTTTTACCCTACGCGCTGACGATGCTGAATACCGAACAAAAGGCGCGCGAGGAAATTGAGCTCATCCGCGGCGCCGGGAAAGGCATTCTGCGGATTGGCTGCGTTTCCAGTCTGCTGACCAGCCATTTCATCGATAAGCTGGCGGCTTTCCATCAGCGCCACCCCCAGATCCATCTGCGGATCGTCGACCGCATTGACTCCGAGCTATATAAGCTGTTGCTGATGCACGACATCGATATCGCCCTCTGCGGCCCCTTACCGCATGATGAGAAAATCGTGGTGCGGGGCAAAATTAACTGGCAGGACCGGATCTGCATCGTCGCCAGGCAGCACCACCCGCTGCATCAGGCGGCGGACGTCACCCTGGAGGCGATGCTGGACTATCCGTGGATCATGCCGCCGCCGTCTAGTACGCCAATGAACATCCTGGCGGATATCTTTCGCGCCCGGCAGTTGCCCTGTCCGCAACCGGTTATTGAGTGCGCCTCATCCTCGGCCATTAAGGCCTTTCTGTGCGAGAGCGATCTGTTAACGTCGATGCCGGCCCCGGTTTACCGACACGAAGAAGCGCTTGGCCTGCTGCGCCCGTTTGAGCTCGAGGGCAGCGTTTTTATCCGGGATTTCTATGCCTACAGCCATTTCGGGGTTCTGTCCGGGGCAGCCCTGCAGTTGATTCAACATCTGAAGCAGTGAGTCTGGTCGGGTATGGATATTAAGGTGTATGATAAATGCATCTTAAAAAAGACGAAAGGCGGGGAGATGGGGAAGCGTATCGAACGGGAAAAAATGACGATTCAGCGGATGATTGCCCTCTACCAGCGACGCTGTCCCGAGGCGCAGGCCGATAATGCGCACTATCAGGCGCTGAACGCCTACGCTGACAAGCGCCTTGATAAGTGCGTGTTTGGCGAGAACAAACCGGCCTGCAAGCAGTGTCCGGTGCATTGCTACCAGCCGGCGAAGCGCGAGGAGATGAAGCAGATTATGCGCTGGGCCGGGCCGCGGATGCTCTGGCGCCACCCGATCCTCACTGTTCGCCATCTGCTGGACGACAGGCGCCCGGTGCCGCCGCTGCCGGAAAAATATCGACCGAAAAAGTAGCGGCTTTCCCTGGTCAGCGCTGCGCAGCCGGGCGACAAGTCGTGCTCTTGTAGCCCCGGCAAGGCGTTAGCCGCCACCGGGGATAATTGCTGAAGTTTTCTGTTTCTGACTATCGCGGATCGTGCTTGCGACAAAGGCGACCACAAACAGCGCGGTAAACAGCACCACGATAGTCGGCGCTGGCGCGCTGTCGAGATAAAACGCCAGCCACACCCCTCCCGCCGAGCAGCCGATGGCCACCGCTACCGCCAGCAGCAGGGCGTGGATAAAGCGTCTCACCAGCAGAAGCGCGATCGCCCCGGGGGCAATCAGCAGCGAAATCGACAGAATAATCCCCACCGACTGCAGCGTCGCGACGATGGTCAGGGCGATCATGCACAGCAGGCCGTAGTGCAGCAGTCCGCCGCGCAGGCCGCTGGCTTTAGCCTGCGTTGGATCGAAGGCGTGCAGCAAAAAATCCCGCCATTTGAGACCGATAATCAACGCAATCACCAGTGCGATCGCCGTCGTTTGCCCAATATCGCTGAGGGAGATCCCCAGCATATCGCCGAACAGGATATGGTCGAGATGAACATCGGACTGGATCGCTACGTACAGCACCAGTCCGGCGCCAAACATGCCGGAGAAGACAATCCCCATGATGGTATCGCGCTTGAGTCGGCTGTTATCGTCGAGAAAACCGGTCGTCACGGCGCACAGCAGACCAGCGATAAACGCGCCGATGGCGAAGGGGATGCCGATAATGTAGGCCAGCACCACGCCCGGAAAGACCGCGTGGCTCATGGCGTCGCCCATCAGCGCCCAGCCTTTGAGCACCAGAAACACCGACAGCAGCGCGCAGGGAATGGCGACGACGATCGATATCGCTATCGCATTGACCATAAAAGGAAACTGGAACGGGGCCAGGAACAGGTTCAGCATGCGGCCTCCCCGGCGCGGCGGCGGCTGGCCAGCAGGCCGTGCTTCGGCGCGAAGATAAAGGTGATGAGGAACAGCAGCGTTTGCGCGACCACGATAATGCCGCCGGTGGCGCCGTCGAGATAGTAGCTGAGCCAGGCGCCGAAGAAACTGGTCAGGCTGCCGATAGCCACGGCGATGGCCAGCAGGCGCGGGAAGCGATCGGTTAACAGCCACGCGGTGGCCCCGGGAGTGACCACCAGGCAGATGACCAGAAAGGCGCCGACGGTCTGCAGCGCCGCCACGGTGCAGGCGGCCAGCAGGGTAAAGAACAGCAGCTTCAGGCCGCGGGTGTTCAGGCCAATCGAGCGGGCGTGGTGTTCATCAAAGAAGGTCACCATCAGGTCTTTCCATTTCAGCAGCAGAATCGCCATTGAGATAAAGCCGATCGCCGCCAGCTGGATAATATCCTCCGGGGCGATGGCCAGAATATTGCCGAGGATGATGGTCTGAATATTCACCGACGTCGGATTCAGCGACACCATAAACAGCCCGATCCCGAAGAAGGAGGAGAAGATCAGCCCGATAATAGCATCCTCTTTTAGCCGCGAGCGCTGCTGCAAAAACAGCATGCTGCCCGCCGCCAGACCGCCGGAGAGAAACGCGCCGAGCGCGAAAGGCAGGCCGAGCATATAGGCCCCGGCGACGCCGGGCACAATCGAGTGGGAGAGGGCGTCGCCAATCAGCGACCAGCCTTTGAGCATCAGGTAGCAGGAGAGAAACGCGCAGACGCCGCCCACCAGCGCCGACACCCACATCGCATTGAGCATATAGTGATAGCCAAACGGCTCCAGCAGCCAGCTCATCGTGGGCCTCCCGCCGCGCGCCGGCTGATAAACGGCCGCTCGTCATCGGTGATAACCTGCGCTTCCGCGCCGGTCAGCGCGACGTGGCGCAGCACGCCGCTGAAAGCCCGCTCCAGATTCTCGGCGGTGAAGGTGGTTTCTGTCGGGCCGCTGGCCAGCACGGTGCCTTTCACCATCACCGTATAATCACAAAATTCACTCACTGACCCGAGGTTGTGGGTGGAGACCAGCATGGTACAGCCCTCATCGCGGAGCTCGCGCAGCAGGCTGATGATCCGCGCTTCGGTCTGCACATCGACGCCGGTGAAAGGTTCATCCAGCAGGATCACCTGACCCTGCTGAGCGATGGCGCGGGCAAGAAAGACGCGCTTTTTCTGCCCGCCGGAGAGCTCGCCAATCTGCCGATGGCGGAACTCGCTCATGCCCACGCGGGCCAGCGCGGCATCGACAATCTCGCGATCGCGCGGCTTTGCCCGCCGCAGCCAGCCCATATGGCCGTAGCGGCCCATCATCACCACATCCTCCACCAGCACCGGGAAGGACCAGTCCACCTCTTCCGACTGCGGGACATAGGCGACCAGGTTCTGGCGCAGCGCGCGGTTGACCGGCTGGCCGAGTATGGCGATCTCGCCGTGACCGACGCGGACAAAGCCCATCAGCGCTTTAAACAGCGTGGATTTACCCGAGCCGTTAACCCCCACCAACGCGGCAATGGAGCCGCGCGGCACGCTGAACGAGGCGTCGCGCAGGGCAGTGTGGCCGTTACGCCAGGTGACGGTGAGCTGGTCGACATACAGTCCCGCTTGCGCTGCATTCATGGCTGCTTCCTCATCCCGTCCTGGATACCGTTGACGATGGTTTCGGTGGTGACGCGCAGCAGGTCGAGCCAGGTCGGCACCGGGCCGTCGGCGGCGCTCAGCGAATCGACATACAGCACGCCGCCGTAGTGGGCCCCGGCTTCCCGCGCCACCTGATGCGCCGGTTTATCGGAGATGGTGCTTTCGCTGAAGATGGTCGGGATGCGTTCTTTCTTCATGGTGTCGATAACCTTGCGCACCTGTTGCGGGGTGCCCTGCTGATCGGCATTGATCGGCCACAGATACAGTTCGCGCAGGCCATAGTCGCGGGCCAGATAGGAGAAGGCTCCCTCGC
Organism: Klebsiella pneumoniae; assembly: GCF_000742135.1. Lineage (GTDB taxonomy): Bacteria > Pseudomonadota > Gammaproteobacteria > Enterobacterales > Enterobacteriaceae > Klebsiella > Klebsiella pneumoniae. The sequence continues at coordinate 3,772,382 of NZ_KN046818.1, forward strand.
TGGTGACCAGCCAGCGCTTATCCGCCGGCAGCTGCGCCAGTCTGGCCTGCAGCGGCGCCATCGTCTGACGGATCTTCTCTTTGTAGGCCTCGGCGTTACGGCGATAGGTGTCGGCGTGAGGCGGATCGTACTTCACCAGCGCATCGCGAATGTTATCGACATAGATCAGGGCGTTATCTGCCGACATCCAGGCATGGGGATTGGGCTTCCCGCTATAGGGGCCCGCGCTGATGCCCATCGGCTGGATCCCCTCGCTGACCACCACCTCCGGAACGCCCTGTAAGTGCTGATAAAAACGGGCAAACCACCGTTCGAGATTAAGCCCATTGCTGAGGATCAGCTGCGCCCCCTGCGCGCGTTTGATATCGCCGGGAGTGGGCTGGTAATCATGGATCTCCGCGCCCGGTTTAGTAATGGAGCTCACGTCGGCGGCGTCGCCGGCCACGTTCTGCGCCATATCGGCGATAACCGTGAAGGTGGTGATAACCCTGAATTTCTCCTGCGCCGAGGCCGGCGTCGCGGCCAGCAGAGCCAGCGCGCTGGCCAGCAGCAATGATTTCAGCGGTGTCAGGTGTAGCATAGGATCCCTCGCAATGGTGTGGTTAATTTCCCAGCGTTTATAGCCATTGCTATGTTATATAGCACAAGCTATTTATAAATGAAAATAATTCTTATTTGCATGCGTGGGTAATAATAAGCCGGGAAACGAAAGCGCGAAAAGGGAGGTAAGTCTGGCCCGGCGCCAACCGGGCGAAGATCAAGAGATATCGGCGACCGACTGGCGCGGGATCAGGCGGCCAGCCAGCGAGCGGCCCTCGGCGGTGAAGGTTGGCCGGTCGTCAATCAGGCTGCGAATACGCTGAATACAGTTATCCAGCAGCGCCTCCAGTGGCCAGGAGATGCAGGTCAGCGGCGGGTAGAGCAGCGAGGCGAGCGGGGAATCCTCAAGGCTCAGCAGGGAGACCTCCTGCGGGACGGCGATGGTGAATTCGCGCAGCAGACGCATCGCCTCTGCCGCATAGCGGTCGCGTTTAACGATAATGACTGAGTATTTACTGAAGCTGTTAATTAAGGTCAGCAGCGCCTGCTCGACGTCATCGTTGGCCGTCAGCACCAGCTGACGGTTAAAAGGAATGGAGTAGTTCTGCAGGACGTTGCGGTAGCCTTCCAGCATCTGACGGCTGGCATCGTCGCTATCGCTGTCCACCAGCAGGGCGATGTTGCGGTGTCCCTTGCCAATCACATAGCGGCAGGCGCTTTCGGTGGCAAAGGCGAAGTCATAGCCCTGGCTGTTGCTCCCGGCGACGCCGAAGCGGTCAAAGGCGATAACGTTGCGCGGCGCGTCGGCGGCAACGGCGCCCAGCACCACCACCGCCACGCACTGGCGCTGCAGATCGTCGATTACCGCCGCCTGCTCTACCGGGTCGCTGACGTACTGGACCAGCAGGCTTTTATTCAGCCCTTTCAGCGCCTGAGAGAGCAGCGGCAGCAGACGTGCGCCGTGGCTTTCGTCCTGCGCGGAAATCACCAGACCAACGTGGCTGGATGTCTGACTGGCGAGGTTTTGCGCGGCAAAGCTCGGGCGATAGTTGAGTTCTTCAACGGCCCGCAGCACAGCTTCCCGGCTCTCTTCGCGCACGCCCCGGGTGCCGGTCAGCACGCGGGATACCGTCGCTCTTGAGACATTCGCTAATCTTGAAACATCATCAATCGTTGGCATGGCTTTTTCTGTCTGAACATTTTCGCCTAGCTTAACATACCTGCTGAAAAAAGTGTCTACCGCTGCCCTTGCGCGGCGCCGGGAAGCCGGGGCAGCCAGGCCGCGCCGCGCACGCCGCTGGCGTCGCCGAAACGGGCCGGTTTGATCTGCGTGCGGCAGGTGTCGGAGAAGATCCACGGCACGATGGCGGCAGGCAGATCGCGATAGATCTGGCTGACGTTGGACAGACCGCCGCCCAGCACAATCACCTGCGGGTCGAGAATATTGATCACCGACGCCAGGCTGCGGGCAAAGGCATCGATAAAGTGTCGCCAGTGGGCCAGCGCGCGCGGATCGCCGTTTTGCGCCGCGGCGACAATGGCTTCCGCACGGGCTTGTTCCCCATAGCGGCGGGCGAAGCCGGTACCGGAGAGAAAGCTTTCGATGCAGTTCGTTTTGCCGCAGTAGCAGGGCTGCGGCGGGCCATCGCGCTCAGGAGTATAGCCCGGCAGCGGATTATGCCCCCACTCCCCGGCGATAGCGTTGGGGCCGCTGAGCAGCTGTTGATGAACGGCGATCCCGCCGCCGCAGCCGGTACCGATAATCACCCCGAAGACGGTGGTAGCTCCGGCGCCGGCGCCATCCACCGCCTCCGAAAGAGTGAAGCAGTCGGCATCGTTTGCCATCCACACCGGCTGGCCAAGCTGCTGCATGATATCCCGGCGCAGATCGTGACCGTTGAGCACCAGGCAGTTGCAGTTTTTAATGCGTCCGCTTTGCGGATCGATAGCCCCGGGCAGGCCGATCCCCAGGGTGAACGGCTGCGGGCTGACCGCGCGAATATCGGCAATCAGGGTCAGCAGCTGACGCATAAAGGCGTCATAGCTCTCTTTGTGGGTCGGCCGGCGCAGGCGCTGGACGCATTCGCCCGCCGGGTCCAGCAGTACGGCTTCCATTTTGGTGCCGCCAATATCTATTCCAAGATGTAACATAGTGACCTCGGGGAATCAGGCCCGGCCAGCGCGTCTGGCCGGGCAAGGCGCTAGGCGTGAAGCGGCTGCGCGCGGTAAATCGCAATCAGTTCGGCAATCAGCTCTTTCGCCAGAATGGATGTCATCAGGTGATCCTGAGCATGGACCATTACCAGCGTCATTTTGGTTTTTCCCTCGCCTTCGTCAGCTTCGATAAGCTGGGTCTGTACAAGGTGAGCTTCGCGGGAATAGTGCGCCGCTTCCTGCATTTTGGCGTCGGCGGTGGCGAAATCACCCGCTTTAGCGGCGTGCAGCGCTTCGTAGCACAGGCTACGTGACTGGCCGGCATTGATGATGATCCCCATCACCTGTTCTTCTAATTCCATGATTATCCTCTGAATCGTTAGCGTTAAGCGGTTTGCGCCGCGTTGTCAGCCTGGCCGACGGCGTTTTCACGCTCCTGGGCCAGCAGCTGTTTTTCGTAAGCTTTGAGAAATGGCAGGTACATCACCATGGCGGTAGCCATACAAATGAGGCACAGGATCACCGGGCTAAAGCTCCAGTTCGCCGCCCACGAGGCGCCGATAGGCGCCGGCGTTGTCCACGGCGTCATCGACACTACTCGGCTGACCAGGTCCAGCTTCAGCGCGAAGTACGCCAGGGTCGCGTTGACCATCGGCACCAGCACGAACGGCAGGAAAAACAGCGGGTTCATGATGATCGGCGCGCCAAACAGAATCGGTTCGTTGATGTTAAATACGCCCGGCACGACCCCCATCCGGCCGATCGTCCGCAGATGCACGGCCTTGCTGCGCAGCAGCATCAGCGCCAGCGGCAGGGTGGAGCCGACGCCGCCGATCAGCAGATAGTGATCCCAGAAGCCCTGGACATAGATGTGCGGGATAGCGGTGCCTGCGGCCATGGCCGCCTGATTGACCGACAGGTTGGCCATCCAGAACGGGTTCATGATCCCGGTGACGATCAGCGCGCCGTGGATCCCGGCGAACCACAGCACCTGACAGACCAGCACCGACAGCAGGATCGCCGGCAGCGTATCGGAAGCCGCGACCAGCGGCTTCACCAGCGACATGATCGCTTCCGGAATGATCATCCCCAGCTGGGCTTCGATAAACAGGTTCAGCGGATGCAGCGTCAGAATGATCGCCAGCACCGGGATCAGGATTTCAAACGAGCGCGCCACCCCGGCAGGCACTTCCGGCGGCAGGCGAATGGTGATGTTATGCCGTTTGAGGAAGGCGTACAGCTCGGTGGAATAGATGGCCACCAGAATGGCGGTAAAGATCCCCTGACCGGAGAAGTAGGCAGTAGAGATCTGGCCATCTTTCAGCGGCGCGGCTACCAGCAGAAACGACATCAGCGACAGCATCCCGGCGGTCAGCGAGTCCAGATGATGGTGTTTGGCGAGGCTGGCGGCGATCCCGACGGCGATAAACAGGGTCATCACCCCCATGCTGAAGTTGAACGGCAGCATCAGCGCATCGCGATGATCGAGCGAAAATTGCAGCCAGGCGCGGGCAAACCCCCACGTCGTATCCGGAGAAAACGGCGGGAAGATAAACACCAGCAGGAACGAGCCGACGATCATAAAGGGCAGGGCAGTGATAAAGCCATCGCGGATCGAGGTGACATATTTTTGCTGGCCGATCGCGCCGGCCAGCGGCGTGATCTGCCGTTCGATCACGTCGATCAGTTTAGCGTACAGAGAGCTCATGATCTTTCCTTAGTTCTTGTTTTCGATAAGGGAAAGGGCGAAATCAAGGACCGCGGCGCCTTTTTGCATGCCGTAGTCCATCATATTGATGGGTTCGACGCGGATACCGTATTTATCCGCCTGTTTTTGCAGGTCCTGCTGCATGTATTTCACCTGCGGCCCCAGCAGCACCACCTGATAATGGCCAACCTGTTCGGCGAACTCCGCTACGCCATAGGCGTTGATCTCTACCGGCAGGCCCCGCTGTTCGGCTTCCGCAATCATTTTTTTCATCAGCAGGCTGGTGGACATGCCTGCCGAACAACACAACATAATTTTTTTCATAATTACCGCTCCTGATGAGGTTGGATGAGCGGACTATAGTCAAAATGGATGCATTACGGAAAGCGCTTTCCGTTTGTGGATTTATTAATTGTGACCATGATCACCTATGGCAGGCTTTCACTTTCCGGTGTTGTGGGCGATCATCCCGGCGAGACAACCATTCGCAAAGGTAGGAGTATGAACATTCAGTTAATGAATGTGGCCGTGGACATCATCGAGCAGCGGCTGGCGCCGCTGGCGAACGTTCTGACGCGCAACAACCACATTACGGCGATGCGCGATAGCTTTGCGCTGGCTATGCCCTTTGTGATTGTTGGCAGCCTGTTAGTTCCCATTTTGTTTCCGCCCGTTTCCATCGACGGCGCCTCGCGTTTCGGCCAGGTCTATTTGCTGCTGCGGCCTATCCTGCTGCCGACCTTTCAGCTAACCATTGGCCTGGTGGCGCTGATTGTCGCCTTCGGCGCCAGCGCCAGTCTCGCCAAGCAGTACCGTCTGCCGGAACGGCTCTGCGGTTTAACCGGGTGTCTGGCTTTTCTGCTGTTTATCGGCTTTCGCGAGACTGCGGTGAGCAATGTTTATCTCGGCGGTATGGGGATATTTACCGCCCTGATATCCAGCACCTATTCCATTGAGATAATTCGCTTTTTCTACAAAAAAGGCTGGTGCATTCGCTTGCCTGATGAAGTGCCGCTGATGACCCGCAATGGCTTTCAACTGCTGATCCCGCTGCTGGTGGTGATGCTGTCGATAAGCGTGATGAATGCCATACTGCTGCAGACCACCGGACGCATCGTACCGGAGTTGATCAGCGAAGCGGTGCGGCCGCTGGTGCTGGCGTCCGACACGCTGATGGCGGTACTTATCTCTTTATTTATCTGTAACTTACTCTGGTTTATCGGTATCCACGGCGCGCTGATCATCACCGGGATCATGAACCCCTTCTGGATGACCTATCTGTTTGAAAATCAGCAGGCGCTGGCGGCGGGTTCGCCAACGCTGCCGCATATTTATCTGCAGGGGTTCTGGGATTTTTACCTGCTGATCGGCGGTATTGGCTCCACTTTGCCGCTGGTGCTGATGGCGATGCGCAGCCGCTCGCGGCAGCTGAAAAGCGTGGCCAAGATTGGCCTGCTGCCGTCGCTGTTTAATATCAACGAGCCAATACTGTTTGGTTTTCCGGTGATCATGAACCCGGTTTTTTTACTGCCGTTTCTCTTTGTTCCGCTGATAAATGCCTGTATCGCATGGTATTTAACTCAGCTGGGTATCCTCGACCGCGCGGTGGCGATGCTGCCATGGTCGATGCCTTCCCCGCTGGGGGCAGCATGGTCGGCGAACGGCAGCTGGAAAAATTTGTGCATGAGCCTGTTCGCGATGTTTAACGCCTGGATGCTCTATCGCCCCTTCTTCAAAGTGTACGAACGTCAGCTCGCGGAAACCGAACGCTGATCCTCTCGCCGTCGGCGGCTTATCCCCCGGCGGCACCTGCTCATCTGCTCCTCCTTCCGCTCCACTGCCGGCGCCCGGCGGCATTCTTGTAATTTTATGTGATCAGTCTCACGAATATATTCGCCGCAGAGCTAATTTTGTGAACCAGATAGGCAATTATGGAAAGCGCTTTCCGTAAATGGATGTACATTTCCGTTTTTGATCCGTAAATTTCCCCTCCGTTATCGGTTCGTGTTAACAAACATAACGTGGGAAAAAAATAATGATAAAGCTGAAACACTCAATACCTCTGGCTCTCCTCTCGCTGGCAGGGGCCAGCAGCCCGGCCTGCGCCGATCCGAAGTATGATTTTGCGCTGCATGGCTATATCCGCTCCGGGATCCTGGCGAACTCCGATGGCAACCGCGCGGACTCCGTCGGCCTGATGCCAGACGGTAAGTGGCGACTGGGCAACGAAGAAGACACCAAGATCGAACTGATCCCCACCGTGACGCTGACGGCGGACAGCGGCGTGGTGGCGAAAGTGCAGGCCAACCTCACTCACCAGTCGAAATGCACCTCCGACTGGAACTGTCAGGATGACGATGGCCATGACGTACAGTTTCGTGAAGGGTTCGCCGAGTTGAGCAATCTGGATTTTGCGCCGGAGATGACCTTCTGGGCCGGTAAGCGCTATAGCAGCTCCAACACCTCCAGCCATCAGTTCGACTGGGAGTACATTCAGTACAACGGCACCGGCGGCGGCTTCGACAACATGGATCTCGGCTTCGCCCGCTTCGACGCCGGGGTGTACGCCTTTTCACCCACCGATGAAACCAAAGCCTACCCGGTAGATAAGGGAGATCAGGGCTACCCGGATGACTATTCCCTCAACCTGTGGCTGAAAAAGATCGCGGGGACAGGCTTCGATCTGGAGCTGATCGGCCACCACATGAACCGTAACGAAAACCATCCGACTTCCGCCGAGAAGGGCTATGGCGTGACCGGTATTTATAACTTTGACGGCTTCTATGGTCTGACCGGAGGATACTCCCGCCTCGCATTGCAGTACGGGAAAGGGCTGGCGGCGGGTGACTCGCTGGGTAAAAACGGCTGGGGCTGGGCCAACCTGGAAAACACCCAGTCCTGGCGAGTGGTGCTGGATAGCGTGGCCTCGATGGGCGACCTGGAGATCTCGACCTTCGCTTTCTGGCAGAAAGATAAAAACTACCGCTGGTGGACAGAAGATGAAAATGGCTGGGGACGCTCGATGTGGGTCGCTGGTATCCGCCCTTATCATCAGATCACCCGCAACTTTGCCATGCAGTACGAGCTGGGCTACGAATACCTGGATGACAAAAACTACAAAGGGGTAAACGGCAAAGGCAAAGGCGGCCTGACCAAAGTCACCGTTGCGCCAACCCTGACCTTTGACTCCGGTTTCTGGGCGCGTCCGCAGCTGCGCTTCTTCGTCACCTACGCGAAGTGGGATAAAGGTGTCTCCGATGCATTAGACGGTAACTACAACTGGGATACCAATACCATCACCGCCGGCGGGTATTCCCGCAGTGGCTCTACCGATACCGTTAACTTCGGCGTACAGGCCGAGGTCTGGTTCTAAGGAGAGAGAACGATGAAGCCGATGAAAAACCTGCTGCTGATGGGGCTGCTGTCCGCGCTGGGGGCCGGCGGGGCGCTGGCCGCCGAGCGCTCGCACTTTACGCACTTTATCACTCGCGACGGCGCCACCCTCAAGGACGGCGACAAGGTGTTTCGTTTCGCCGGGATCCACGCGCCGGAGCTGCACCGCATTGAAGACGACGCCCGCGGCCCCTGCAGGGCAGACCCGCGCGGCTGGGGACAATACTTTAAATGGCCAACGGCCCAGGAGCAACAAAACTGGATCCAGGCGATGGTGCAAACCGGGGCGAAAGCCCAGCGCGTCTACGTGCTGTCGGTGCAGCAGGAATTTGATAAGGCCTGCGGGCGCGAGACCCATATTCTGGCGCCGGAAACGGCGGACGGCATGCCGCGGCTAAATGAGAAAGCCATGCGGGTGTATGACAACATGATTGCCGAAGCGGATAAACAGGGATTGCGTCTGATCCTGCCGTTTATCGACCACTGGTGGTGGTGGGGCGGGCGCGAGCAGCTGGCGGCGTTCTATCATAAAAAAGCGGAAGACTTTTATCGGACCGATAGCAAGACCTTCAAAGCCTATCTGGATGTGATCCGCCAGGTTATCACCCGGACAAATACCGTCACCGGCCGCGCCTATTATGATGAAAAGGCGATCATGGCCTGGGAAACCGGTAACGAGCTGGAGGATACCAACGCCGATTTCCTGCATCAGACCGCGGCGTGGATTAAAAAGTGGGCCCCTCATCAGCTGGTTGTGGATGGCACCTATAAGAAAATTAATCCGTTTGCGTTGACCGACCCCAATGTGGATATCGTCAGCAATCACTATTACACCAATGCCGATAATAACCATCCCGGGCAGGTGACGCAGGATCTGCGCGCCGTCGGCGGACAAAAAGTCTATCTCGTCGGCGAGTTTGGCCTGCTGCCGGCGGATCAACTGAACGCCATTATGCAGTCGATTGTTCACAGCGAGGTCAACGGGGCGCAAGCCGCCGGCGGGCTTATCTGGGGCTTCCGCGGTCATCGTCACGACGGCGGCTTCTACTGGCATAAGGAGTCGACCGGGCACTATAGCTACCACCTGCCGGGGTTTGCCAAAGAAGGCGAAGCGAACCAGGAGCAGGCGGTGGTCGATCTGGTGCGCACCGCCGCGGCGCAGATGGCCGGGCAGCAGACGATGGCGCCGCTGCCGAAGCCGGAGGCGCCTTTGCTGCGCGAGACCACCTCGCCCTTCGCGATCAACTGGATGGGCGCTGCGGTGGGACGCAGCTACGATGTCGAACGTGCCGCCTCACCGACCGGGCCGTGGACGGTGGTGGGCCGGGATATCTCCGATGCTGTTAACGAATGGAATCCGGAAACCATGGTTCTGTTCCGCGACGATTATCGTCAGCTTCAGCTCGGGCATACGTATTACTACCGGGTGACGGCGAAAAACGAGAGCGGTCGTTCGGCCCCTTCCAATGTGATTAGCGTGCAGCATAGCGAGGAGAATCAGCCGCCGGTTGTCACGCTGGAACCGGCCCTAACCACCACGCAGGACCAGGGCGTCGAGCTTACGGCCAGCTGGCAGGACGATGGCCTGCCGTCGCGAGAGGTTAAGGTGGGCTGGCAGCACGCCGGCGATGGCCAGGTGCATTTCTGCCATGCCGATCGGGCTCAAACCCGGGCCTGGTTTACGGCGCCAGGCACCTATGCGCTGACGTTCACGGCGGACGATGGGCTGCTGAAAAGCAGCAAAACCGTGACCGTGACGGTAGGCGAGGCGGCGGGGAGAGCGCCAGCGGATTTCTGTCGTTATCACGGCGAAGTTTATGGCGTGGCTGAGGGGCGGCTGACGGTGATGAAGAGTGATAAAGACGCGCTGACAGTTGGTGAGGACGGCTTCCTCGGCCCATTTGCCAACGAGGGGGATAAGGTCAGCTGGCAGGTGCAGGCGCCGTGGAGCGGTCAGTTCCTGCTCAATGTAACCTTCAACGGCAAATGGGGCGGTAAGCAGAACTCATTTGTCGTCAACGGGGGCGCTCCGCAGACCGTGGCCTTCCCGCAGACGGATGAGCAGGGCCAGCAGCTGCGGATACCGGTGACGCTTAAAGCCGGGAGCAATCAGATTGACTTCGGCCGCTTCGCCGGCGACTGGGGCTATATGTTCATTAAATCGATCGAAGTGGTCGCTGAGTAGTACGTTCAGGCTGCGCCAGACGGGCGCAGCCTTTTTTCGAAGGAGAGGTTATGCAGCAGTATCAGTTTCCGCAAGGGTTCCTGTGGGGGGCGGCGGCGTCCGGCCCGCAAACGGAAGGGGTCACCAATAAGCGCCATCGTTCCATCTGGGACAGCTGGTTTGCCGAACAGCCGGAGCGATTTTATCAGCAGGTAGGACCGCAAACCGTGTGTGATACTTATCATCAGTATCCGCAGGACGTGGCGCTGATGAAACAGACCGGCTTCAACTCATTTCGTACCTCGATACAGTGGTCACGACTGATCGCTGATTTGGAAACCGGCGCGCCGGACCCGGACGCGGTGCGTTTTTATCACGCCTATCTGGATGAGATGATCGCCAACGGCATTGAGCCGATGATCAATCTCTACCACTTTGATATGCCGGAAGCGCTGCAGAAACAGTACGGCGGCTTTGAATCGGCGCACGTAGCCGAGCTGTTTGCCCGCTTTGCCCGCACCGCCTTTAGCCTGTTTGGCCATAAGGTTAAATACTGGATAACCTTCAACGAGCCGATTGTGCCGGTTGAGGGAGGCTACCTGTACGACTTCCACTATCCATGTAAGAAAGATGGCCGGCTGGCGGCGCAGGTGGCGTTTAACATTATGCTGGCGCACGCCAAAGCGGTAACGGCTTATCGTGAACTGGCGCTGGCGGGCGAGATCGGCGTGGTGCTCAACCTGACCCCGAGCTATACCCTCACCGACAGCGACGCGGATAAAAAAGCCGCCGGGTATGCCGACCTGTTTTTTAACCGCAGCTTCCTTGACCCGCTGGTAAAACATGAATTCCCCAAAGCGCTGTGCGAGATCCTTGCCGCCCACGACTGCCTGCCGACGACCAGCAAAGACGACGCGGCGTTGATCCTCAGCGCGGATATCGATTTTCTTGGGGTAAACTATTATGTGCCGCGGCGGGTAAAAGCGCGTGAGAGCGAATATGACCTCGATTATTTCACCCCGGAATACTATTTCGAAAACGCGGTGAACCCGCAGGGCCGCTTTAATCCTTATCGTGATAACAACGAGATCCTGCCGCAGGCGATCTATGACATTGCCGCCAATATTCGCGATAACTACGGCAATATTAAGTGGTATCTCGCGGAAATCGGCATCGCGATGGATCGAGAATCAGAGGGCGAGCCCGGGGCGGACGGGGTGATAGACGATACTTTCCGCATCCAGCTGATGGAGGAGCATCTGGTGCAGCTGCATCGGGCGATAGCCGACGGCGCGAACTGCTTTGGCGTGCACCAGTGGACGTTTATCGACAACTGGTCGTGGATCAATGCCTTCAAACGGCGCTACGGCTTCTGGCGACTGGATCTGGAGACCGGCGAGCGACAGATAAAACGCAATGCGCTGTGGTTTGCCGAACTGGCGACCAGCAACGGTTTTACCAGCGATAAATAGCGCGCTGCGCCAGCGCTCCCTCTCACCGGCGCGGAAAGGGGGAGCGCGCGAGGTTACACCAGTTCGTCTTTATTAATACCCAGCCGCTTCATGCGTGACAGGAGCGTGGTGCGCTTGAGCCCCAGCCGCTGGGCGGCGCCTTTCGGCCCGGCCACCACGCCGTTGCTCTCCTTCAGCACCCGGACGATCAGCTGATATTCATCCTCACCTTCCTCAGGCAGGACCGCCGGCGTCCGCGGGGCTTCCACGATATCCCGCTCCGGCAGGGAGAGCTGCAGTACGTTGCCGCGGGTGAGCAATACCGCCCGTTCGATAACGTTTTCCAGCTCGCGCACGTTGCCCGGCCACTCCATACGCGTCAGAGTGCGCAGGGTTTCCGCCGGAATGCTGTCGATATTGCGCCCCATGCGGCGGGCGATTTTAAAGGTAAACGCCTTCACCAGCAGCGGGATATCGTCGGGACGTTCGCGCAGCGGCGGCAGGTGGATCGGGAACACGTTGAGCCGGTAGTAGAGATCGCTGCGGAATTCCCTGTCGATAACCATCTGCTTGAGATCGCGGTTGGTGGCGGCGATCAATCGAACGTCGGTCTGAATCAGCTTGTTGCTCCCCAGACGTTCGAACTCCTGCTCCTGGAGGACGCGCAGCAGTTTGGGCTGCAGTTCCAGCGGCATATCGCCCACTTCATCGAGGAACAGGGAGCTTTTGTCCGCCAGTTCGAAGCGGCCGATACGCTGGGCGCTGGCCCCGGTGAACGCGCCGCGTTCGTGGCCGAACAGATCGCTCTCCAGCAGCCCGGCGGGCATAGCCGCGCAGTTCATCTTCACCATCCGCCGACCGTTGCGTCCGCTGAGGTTGTGGATAGCGCGGGCGATAAGCTCTTTGCCGGTGCCGGTTTCGCCGAGGATCAGCACGGTGCTGTCGCTGTGCGCCACCATCTCTACCTGCTTGAGCACATTGTTCATCGCCTCGCTGCGGCCGATGATCTCGCCGAATTCGCTCTCGACATTATTGAGCTGCTCGGTGAGCGCGAGGTTCTCATCCACCAGCCGCTCTTTCAGGCGCTGAATTTCGCGGTAGGCGAGGGCGTTATCGATAGCGATCGACACCCGCTCGGCGATCTGCCGCAGCAGCTTGAGATTGGTGGTGGTGAAAACCTGTTCGTCGCACTGCGCCAGCTTAAGCACCCCGAGCAGGGTATTGCCGGACATCAGCGGCAGCAGGCACAGGGTCTGGATCTTATTGCTCCACATCTCGAAGAGCATTTTCTCATACGGCGCGAGAGTGTCATGTTCGTGCAGATTAAGCAGCAGCATCTCTTTGCTTTTGAACACGCGCTCGGTGAGGGTGCCGGCTTCATCCACCTCGCTCTGGTCGTGAACCGGGTGGCTGGCGTCAAGATAATGCGTGGAATAGATGTTGAGCTTCCCCTTGCGGTCGCTGCGCAGCACCACGCTGATGGCGTCGATCCGGAAGTAGCGATGGATCTCTTTCGCCACCTCGCTGACCAGCTCGTCGATATCCAGTCGCGAGAGCACCGCGTTGGTGATCGCCACCAGGATGCGAAAGTTGTCGCGCTCGTGGCACAGCAGATCGTAGTCGACGTTATTGCTGACCCGGTTCTGAATCTGTTCGGTGACGACGGCGACGATCTGCGCGAAGGTATGCAGCCGCTGGAACTCTTTCTCGCTCCACGGCCGGTTGTCACGGCGGAGGAATTCGCAGCCGCCGAAGATCCGCCCGTCCGCCGCCAGCGGCAGCAGCGAGTAGTAACCGAACGGACGATAGAGTCCGCTGCGGATAAGCTGCGGCCAGGTGTCGGCAAAGGTTTCATGATCGCAATGCAGGGCATCCGGCCGGGAGAGTAAGCGACGCACCGGACCGTGGGCCAGGACGGTTTCATCCTCGTAGCTTACCGGATGGCCGGCCTCATCGCAGGCGTACCTGGCCGCGCGGTGATTACCCGCGTTCCACAGGATGATGGCCGCCTCATCGGCCAGCGCGGACTGTTGCACCAGACGGGTCAGGGTTTCGCTTAGCGCGGCCAGATCGGGCTGCTGTAATAAAAGCCGGGTGATATCGAACAGCCCCTGCTGGCCGAGATCGCTCATCGGTGTATACGACATTGCTTACGTCCAAAACGCGCCGACAACGCGGCGCATAAGAAAATGATGGTACAAATAATAGTATGTTAATAAAGCGGTTATTGCCGCTTTAACCCATCCATGGGCGCCCGCTGGTTTGGGCAAAATAATTACGCTGGCTTTTTCCCGGCTCGCGCTGCGCTTAGCCGGGCTACATGTGCGCGCAGTTTTGTAGCCCGGAAAAGGCGCCAGCCGCTATCCGGGACCCGACGCCGTCGTTAACAAATTCTCGGCAGCGGTTCGGCGTGGGGAAGATCGAGCGTCCGCTTCACGCCGTACAGCCCAACGGAACGTACGCCCGGGCGGACGACCACTTCGCCGATTATCGCCGCATCGCGTCCTAACGCGTGAGACCGCAAATGCGCCAGCACGTTTTCCGCCTCGTCGCGGGCGACGGCGAGCACCAGCTTGCCTTCATTGGCGAAGTTCAGGGCGTCCAGACCAAGCAGCTCGCAGACGCCGCGCACCGTGTCGTTGACCGGCAGCGTTGCCTCCTGCAGTTCGATGCCGCAGCCGCTGGCGGCGGCGAACTCATGGGCGACCGCGTTAACCCCGCCGCGGGTGGCGTCGCGCAGGGCTTTCACTCCGCTCAGCGGGCGCAGGGTCTGGATAAGCGGCGTCAGCACCGCGCAGTCGCTGGACAGCGCGCCGTCCAGCCCCATCTGCTCGCGCAGGTTAAGGATGGTGGCGCCATGATCCCCCAGCGTGCCGCTGACCAGCAGCACATCACCGGCGCTAATCTGCTGCGTCCCCCAGCGAATGTCCGCCGGGATGGCGCCGATGCCGGCGGTGTTAATAAACAGCTTATCCGCCGCGCCGCGCGGCACCACTTTAGTGTCGCCGGTGACGATGGCGATCCCTGCCGCCCGGGCGGTGTCGGCCATGCTGGCGACCACCGCTTCCAGGGTGGCCATCTCCAGCCCCTCTTCGAGAATAAAGCCGCAGGAAAGATAGCGCGGGATGGCGCCGCTGACCGCCACATCGTTGGCGGTACCGCAGACAGCAAGCTTGCCGATATTGCCGCCGGGAAAGAACAGCGGGTCAATCACGTAGCTGTCGGTGGAGAAGGCGAGGCGGTCCCCCTGGGCGGCGAGCGCCGCCAGATCGAGGCGCGCCTGATCCTCCTGCTCCGCCAGCCAGGGGTTGGCGAAGGCCTGCATAAACAGGTCGCCGATCAGCTGCTGCATTGCCTGTCCCCCGCTACCGTGGGCTAACTGGACGCTTTTCATACTTCATTTTCCTGACTGCGATATTGATACCAGGCGGCGCAGGCCCCTTCAGAGGAGACCATTAGCGCGCCAAAGGCGCTTTGCGGATTGCAGGTGCTGGCGAAGAGCGGGCACTGGTGCGGTTTACAGCGGCCGGTCAGCACCTCGCCGCAGCGGGCGCGCGGGTCGTCGCACACGCGCTGCGGCGCCGGGCGAAAATGCGCCTCGGCATCGAAGCGCTGATAGGCTGGCGTAAGCTGCACGCCGGAGTCGCTGATGACCCCCAGGCCGCGCCATTCGCTGTCGCCATCCAGGCGGAAGACGTCGGCCATCGCCGCCTGCGCCAGCGGGTTGCCGGCATCCGGCACCACGCGACGGTACTGATTTTCCACATCGCTGCGCTGCGCTATTGTCTGCTCAACCAGCATCACCGCGCCTTGCAGTAGATCAAGCGGTTCGAAACCGGCGACCACTAAAGGACGGTGATAGTCGCTGGCGATAAAGCCGTAGGCCTCGGTGCCGATCACCATACTGACGTGGCCCGGGGCGAGAAAGGCGTCGATTCCGTTCTCCGGCTGGTCCAGCAGGCTGCGCAGGGTCGGCAGCAGGGTGATGTGCTGGCAGAAAAAGTAGAAGTTATCGACGTTGCGCTCTCGCGCCTGACGCAGGGTCAGGGCGGTAGCGGGCATGGTGGTTTCGAAACCAAGACCAAAAAAGACCACCTCGCGCTGCGGATTTTGCTGCGCCAGCCGCAGAGCGTCCATCGGCGAGTAAACGATGCGGACATCGGCGCCGCGGGCTTTCGCCTGCAGAAGCGAGCCGTTTTTACCCGGCACGCGCATGGCGTCGCCGAAGGTGCAGAAGATCACTCCCGGGCGGCTGGCAATCTCAATGCAGGCGTCGATGCGCCCCATCGGCAGGACGCACACCGGGCAGCCGGGACCATGAATAAATTCGATGTTCTCCGGCAACAGCTGGTCGAGCCCGAATTTAAAAATGGCATGGGTATGGCCGCCGCAGACCTCCATGATGCGCAGCGGTCGCGCGGCGGTGTGCGGCAGCAGACGCGCACGCTGCTGAAGATGGGCCACCAGCTGCATCACCTGTTCGGGGGCGCGGTATTCATCTACGTAACGCATTATCGCTCCTCGCCGTACAGCAGCGCGCCGACGTCCGGCTCCACGTCAAACATATTTTGCAGCGCCTCGAGGGTGTCGCGGGCTTCGGCTTCATTAATGACGCTCATGGCGAAGCCGACGTGCACCAGCACCCACTGGCCGAGCCGCGGCTGGCCCTGCTCATCAACGGCGCCGACCAGCGTCAGGTCGACGTCGCGCTGAATACCGCAAACTTCCACCTTCGCCAGCACGCCGTCGATGGCGCAAATTTGTCCCGGAATGCCTATGCACATCGCTGCGTCTCCAGCCAGGTGAGCCACTGCTCCATGCCTTCGCCGCTGGTGGCGGAGACAAGAATAATTTCAATATGCGGATTGACCTCGCGGGCGCAGGCCAGGCACCGCTCAACGTCGAAATTGAGATACGGCAGCAGGTCGACTTTGTTGAGCAGCATCAGGCTGGCGGCGGCGAACATATGCGGATACTTCAGCGGTTTGTCTTCGCCTTCGGTGACCGACAGCACCGCCACCTTATGGCGCTCGCCGAGATCAAAGCTGGCCGGGCAGACCAGGTTGCCGACGTTTTCGATAAACAGAATGCCGCGGTCAGCCAGCGGCAGGCGCGGGGAGGCATCGGCGATCATCTGGGCGTCGAGATGGCAGCCTTTCCCGGTATTGACCTGAATCGCCGGGGTGCCGGTGGCGCGAATGCGGGCGGCGTCATTGACCGTTTGCTGATCGCCTTCAATCACCGCGCAGTCGGCGCGTCCTTTCATCCGGGTGAGGGTTTCGGTGAGCAGGGTGGTTTTGCCGGAGCCGGGGCTGGAAACCAGATTCAGCACCAGCTGCTGTTTTGCTGTGAAGCGTGCGCGGTTGCGTGCCGCCAGGCGGTTGTTTTTATCCAGCACGTCGATCTCCACTTCCAGCATCCGCCGCTGGCTCTGCCCCGGGGCGTGGGTACCCGCTTCGCCGTGGCCGTAATGCAGGTCGCCCTCTGGCGTGTGGGTGGGGGCGAAGTGGTCGATTTTGACACCGGTGATGGTCATCGTCTGGCGTGGGGCGGGCGCGAAGGGGGCGCTGCGGAACGCGGAATGCGGGTTTCGTTCGTCTCCTTCAATATAGAGGTTGCCTTCGCCACAGCCGCATGTTGTACACATAATTTACTCCAATTCTAAACGCTGAATCTGTAAGCCATCATCCGCCACGATCTGCAGCTGGTCGTTATTGCAGTGCGGGCAGCGGCGAACGTGCTGCGAGACAAGATGGACGTACTGCTGACAGCGATCGCACCAGCATTCAGCCTGTTGTTCGGCGATATGCAGTTCGCACCCCTCCGCCAGCGTGCCGCGGCAGACCAGCTCAAAGCAGAAGGTCAGGGCGCTGGCTTCCACGCAGGAAAATGCGCCGACCTTGAGCCACACGCCGGTAACCCGCCGCGCGCCGGCCTGCTGCGCCTGTTGTTCAATAATTTCCAGCGCCCGCTGGCTGAGGGTGATTTCGTGCATAGTCGCCTCCGTATCGCGATGCGCCTTCTATGCAATAACGATGCCAGAATGAAATCGTCGTGGCAGTCAATGTCGATGTCGACGCCCCGGGGCTGTCATCGACATGTCGTATCGGCAGAGGTCGATATAAAAACATAGTTAAATCAATTAAATAAAATCTGGCATGAAAAATGCTTAGAGGGTGCATCTCATGCTACGGAGAAACCGATATGACTATTTGGGAAATAAGTGAAAAGGCGGATTACATCGCCGACCGTCACCGGCAGCAGCAGGAGCAGTGGCACATCTACTGTAACTCGCTGGTTCAGGGGATCACCTTGTCGAAGGCCCGCCTGCATCACGCGATGAGCTGCGCGCCGGATAAAGAGCTGTGCTTCGTGCTGTTCGGCCATTTTCAGGTGTTCGTCGCCCTCGCGGAAGGCTTCAACAGCCACACCATCGAGTACTACGTCGAAAACAAAAACGGCGGTGATAAGTATCTGATTGCTCAGGCCACCCTCGCAATGGATGGCACGGTGGACGGCCGCATCAGCAACCGCTCCCGCGACCAGGTGCTGGAGCACTATCTGGCGATTATCGCCACCGTCTATGACCGTCTGTATGACGCCATGGAACAAGACCAACCGGTGGATTTAAGCCATCTGGCGCTGACCCACTGATCGTAAGGTGTCGACACGTGTCGAAAATGACACCTGCGCAACCTTATTTCGTCAAAAATGACTTTCACCCGAGGATGACCCGGTGAACCGTTTTGTAATTGCTGACTCCACTGTCTGTATCGGCTGCCGCACCTGCGAAGCCGCCTGCTCTGAGACGCATCGCCAGCACGGCCTGCAGGCTATGCCGCGGCTGCAGGTGATGCGTAATGAAAAAGAATCGGCACCGCAGATGTGCCACCACTGTGAAGATGCTCCCTGCGCCACCGTCTGCCCGGTTAACGCCATCCAGCGCGTCGATGGCGCGGTCCAGCTCAACGAGAGCCTGTGCGTAAGCTGCAAACTGTGCGGCATTGCCTGCCCGTTCGGCGCCATTGAATTTTCCGGCAGCCGCCCGCTGGATATCCCGGCGAATGCCAATACCCGGCTGGCGCCCCCCGCGCCGCCGGCGCCGGCGCGCGTCAGCTCGCTGCTCGACTGGGTACCGGGCGTGC
This sequence comes from Klebsiella pneumoniae, assembly GCF_000742135.1. GTDB lineage: Bacteria > Pseudomonadota > Gammaproteobacteria > Enterobacterales > Enterobacteriaceae > Klebsiella > Klebsiella pneumoniae. Next base: position 3,790,937 of record NZ_KN046818.1, read on the forward strand.
GCGCTATTGCCGTGAAATGCGACCTCTGCCACTTCGATGACCAGGGCCCGGCCTGCGTGCGGACCTGTCCGACCAACGCGCTGATGCTGGTGGATAGCCGTGATATCGCCCAGGCCAGCAAGCGTAAACGCCAGCTGACCTTTAATACCGACCTTGGCGACTTGTCGCTGTTCCAGGCGCAACAGGGGGAGAGGGAATGAGTGTAATTGGATTAGTGAATCAGGCGGTGGCGTGGTATGCCGCCAGCGCCGTACTGGCCTTTCTGTTTGCCATGCGCAAACCGCTCAGCGGCGCCATTGCCGGGATCGGCGGCGCGGTGGCCAGCGCCATGCTGGTGGTCGCCGGCGGCGCCGCGCTGCTGATGCCGGAGCGGATCCACGGCGGCATGCTGCAGTTTCTCCACCTGACGATACGGGTGGGGGGCGTCAACGCGCTGTGGCTGCTGGCCATCGGCCTGTCGGCGCTGCCGGTGTCATTGTTCAATATTAGCTGGCATCGCCACCCGCAGGTGAAGGCCAACGGCCCGCTGGTCAACCTGCTGCTGGCCGCCGCGACCTGCGCGGTGGTGGTGACCAATATCGGTTCACTGGTGGTGATGGCGGAGATCATGGCGCTCTGCGCGGCGTTTCTCACCGGCTGCGCCGCCTCCGGTAAGCTGTGGTTTGCGCTGGGGCGTCTCGGTACTTTGCTGATGGCCTGGACCTGCTGGCTGGTGTGCTCAACCTACGGCACCCTCGAGCTGGCGCAGATCAACCTTCAGGCGGCGGATATGATGCAGAACCCGCTGCTCTGGCTGCCGGGTCTGGTGGGGTTCGCCCTGCTGGCCGGGGCGATCCCGCTGCACGGCTGGGCGCCGCAGGCCCACGCCGGGGCCAGCGCGCCGGCCGCCGCGCTGTTTTCCACGGTAGTGATGAAAGTCGGTCTGTACGGCATGCTGACCGTTTCGCTGGCCGGCGGCGTGCCGCCGCTGTGGTGGGGCGTGATGCTGCTGGCGCTGGGGATGATCACCGCCTTTATCGGCGGACTGTATGCGCTGATGGAGCATAACATTCAGCGCCTGCTGGCCTATCACACCCTGGAGAATATCGGCATTATCCTGCTGGGGCTGGGCGCCTTCGTCACCGGCGTGGCGACCCGCAACAGCACGCTGATGGTGCTGGGCTTTATCGGCGGCATGTATCACCTGATTAACCACAGCCTGTTCAAAACCACGCTGTTCCTCGGTGCCGGAGCGGTGTGGTTCCGCACCGGCCATCGCGATATCGAGAAGCTGGGCGGCATCGGTAAAAAAATGCCGCTGATCTCCCTCGCCATGCTGGTGGGGCTGATGGCAATGGCGGCCCTGCCGCCGCTGAACGGCTTCGCCGGCGAATGGGTTATCTATCAATCCTTCTTCAAAATGAGCACTGGCGACCTGTTTATTGGCCGTTTGCTGGGGCCGCTACTGGCCGTTGGCCTGGCGATCACTGGCGCACTGGCGGTGATGTGTATGGCGAAAGTCTATGGCGTGACCTTCCTCGGCGCGCCGCGGACGAAAGAGGCGGAAAACGCCACCTGCGCCCCCTGGCTGATGACCCTGAGCGTGGTGCTGGCGGCGGTTTTCTGCCTCGTTGGCGGCATCGCCGCGCCGTGGCTGCTGCCGCTGGTGAGCGGCGCCTTCCCGGTGCAGGCTCAGGTATCGAGCGTGGTGTCGCAGCCGATGATCGCGCTGCTGCTTATCGCCTGCCCGCTGCTGCCGTTCCTGCTGATGCTCTTCTTTAAAGGCGATCGCCTGGCGGCGCGCTCGCGCGGCGCGGCGTGGGTCTGCGGTTACGACCACGAGCAGTCGATGGTGGTAACGGCCCACGGCTTTGCCATGCCGGTGAAAGAGGCCTTTGCGCCGTTGCTGAAGCTGCGTCACTGGCTGAACCCGGTGCGTCTGGTGCCGGGCTGGCAATCGGCCTCGGTGCCGGCGCTGCTGCGCGGGATCGCGCTGGTTGAGCTGGCGGTGCTGGTGGTGATTGTCATTTCGCGAGGAGCCTGAGAATGAGTCTGTTAATTGCATTGCTACAGGCGCTGGTGCTGTTTGCCGTCGCGCCGCTGTTGTCCGGGATCGTTCGCGTCGCCCGCGCGCGGCTGCATAACCGCCGTGGACCGGGGGTACTGCAGGAGTATCGCGATATCCTGAAACTGCTGGGCCGCCAGAGCGTCGGTCCTGACGCCTCGGGCTGGGTGTTTCGCCTGACGCCGTACGTCATGGTGGGCGTGATGCTGACCATCGCCACCGCGCTGCCGGTGGTGACGGTAGACTCCCCGCTGCCGGTGCTGGGGGATCTCATCACCCTGATCTACCTGTTCGCCATCGCCCGTTTCTTCTTTGCCATTTCCGGTCTGGACACCGGCAGCCCGTTTACCGCGCTGGGCAGCAGTCGCGAAGCGATGCTCGGCGTGCTGGTGGAGCCGATCCTGCTGTTGGGCCTGTGGGTGGCGGCGCAGGTCGCCGGCTCGACCCATATCAGCGCCATCACCGATACCCTTTACCACTGGCCGGCGGCGCGCAGCATTCCACTGATTCTGGCGTTATGCGCCTGCGCCTTCGCCACCTTTATCGAGATGGGCAAACTGCCGTTCGATCTGGCGGAAGCGGAGCAGGAGCTGCAGGAAGGGCCGCTGTCGGAATACAGCGGCAGCGGCTTTGGCATCCTGAAGTGGGGCATCAGCCTCAAACAGCTGGTGGTGCTGCAGATGTTTGTCGGGGTCTTCTTTCCGTGGGGCCAGATGACCAGCTTCAGCGTCGGCGGCCTGCTGCTGGCGCTGGTGGTTGCCATCGTTAAGCTGGTGGTTGGGGTGCTAATTATCGCGCTGTTTGAAAACAGCATGGCGCGTCTGCGTTTTTGTGCCACCTCCCGCGTCACCTGGGCCGGGTTTGGTTTCGCCTTTTTAGCTTTCGTCTCCTTGCTGGTGGCGTGATTAAGAGAGTTTGAGCATGTCTGAAGAAAAAATCGGTCAACACTACCTTGCGGCGCTGCACCAGGCCTTTCCCGGCGTGGTGCTGGACGAAGCCTGGCAGACCAAAGACCAGTTAACCATCACCGTGAAGGTCAACTACCTGCCGGAAGTGGTGGAGTTTCTCTACTACCAGCAGGGCGGCTGGCTGTCGGTGCTGTTCGGCAACGATGAACGTAAGCTCAACGGCCACTACGCGGTCTATTACGTGCTGTCGATGGAGCAGGGCACCAAATGCTGGATCACCGTGCGCGTGGAAGTGGACGCCAACAAACCGGAATACCCGTCGGTGACGCCGCGCGTCCCGGCGGCGGTATGGGGCGAGCGCGAAGTGCGCGATATGTACGGCCTGGTGCCGGTCGGCCTGCCGGACGAACGCCGGCTGGTGCTGCCGGACGACTGGCCGGACGAACTCTATCCGCTGCGCAAAGACAGCATGGATTATCGCCAGCGTCCGGCGCCGACCACCGACGCCGAAACCTACGAGTTTATTAACGAGCTCGGCAGCAAGAAAAACAACGTGGTGCCGATCGGCCCGCTGCACGTCACCTCTGATGAACCTGGCCACTTCCGCCTGTTCGTTGACGGCGAGAACATTATCGACGCCGACTACCGCCTGTTCTACGTCCATCGCGGGATGGAAAAGCTGGCGGAAACCCGCATGGGTTATAACGAAGTGACCTTCCTGTCGGACCGGGTGTGCGGCATCTGCGGCTTTGCCCACAGCACCGCTTACACCACCTCGGTGGAGAACGCGATGGGCATCGTGGTGCCGGAGCGGGCGCAGATGATCCGCGCCATTCTGCTGGAGGTGGAACGCCTGCACTCGCACCTGCTGAACCTCGGTCTGGCCTGCCACTTTACCGGCTTTGACTCCGGCTTTATGCAGTTCTTCCGCGTGCGCGAAACCTCGATGAAGATGGCAGAGATCCTTACCGGCGCGCGTAAAACCTACGGTCTGAACCTGATTGGCGGGATCCGCCGCGACCTGCTGAAAGAGGACATGATCCAGACCCGTCAGCTGGCGCAGCAGATGCGTCGCGACGTGCAGGAGCTGGTGGATATGCTGCTCAGCACGCCGAATATGGAACAGCGTACCGTCGGTATTGGCCGTCTGGACCCGGAAATCGCCCGCGACTTCAGCAACGTAGGCCCGATGGTGCGCGCCAGCGGCCACGCCCGCGACACCCGCGCCGACCACCCGTTTGTCGGTTACGGCCTGCTGCCGATGGAAGTCCACAGCGAGCAGGGCTGCGACGTGATATCTCGCCTCAAGGTGCGGATCAACGAGGTTTACACCGCGCTGAATATGATTGATTTCGGTCTCGATAACCTGCCGGGCGGCCCGCTGATGGTGGAGGGGTTCACCTATATTCCGCACCGCTTCGCGCTGGGCTTCTCCGAGGCGCCGCGCGGCGACGATATCCACTGGAGCATGACCGGCGACAACCAGAAACTGTACCGCTGGCGCTGCCGGGCGGCGACTTACGCCAACTGGCCGACCCTGCGCTATATGCTGCGCGGCAACACCGTTTCCGATGCGCCGCTGATCATCGGCAGCCTCGACCCGTGCTACTCCTGTACTGACCGCATGACCGTGGTCGATGTACGCAAGAAGAAGAGCAAAGTGGTGCCATACAAAGAGCTGGAGCGCTACAGCATCGAGCGTAAAAACTCGCCGCTGAAATAAGGAATCGCCATGTTTACCTTTATTAAAAAAGTTATTAAGACCGGCACCGCGACGCACGCCTACCCGCTGGAGCCGATGCCGGTGGACAAAAACTTTCGCGGCAAGCCGGAGCATACGCCACAGCAGTGTATCGGCTGCGCGGCCTGCGTGAACGCCTGCCCGTCGAACGCCCTGACGGTCGAGATCGATCTGGCCACTAACCAGCTGGCGTGGCAGTTCAACCTCGGGCGCTGTATCTTCTGCGGTCGCTGTGAAGAGGTGTGCCCGACGGCGGCCATTAAGCTGTCGCCGGAGTATGAGCTGGCGGTGTGGAAGAAAGAGGATTTCCTCCAGCAGTCGCGCTTCGCTATCTGCCACTGCCGGGAGTGCCAGCGTCCGTTCGCGGTGCAGAAGGAGATCGACTACGCCATCGCGCTGCTCAAGCATAACGGCGATACCCGCGCCGAGCTGCACCGCGAAAGCTTCGAAACCTGCCCGGAATGCAAGCGCCAGAAATGCCTGGTGCCGTCCGATCGTATTGAACTGACCCGCCATATGAGGGAGGCCAGCTGATGAGTACTTTACTTGGCCCGCGCGATGAAAACGGCATTCCCGTGCCGATGACGGTGGATGAATCCATCGCCAGCATGAAGGCCTCGCTACTGAAGAAGATTAAACGTTCGGCCTACGTCTACCGCGTCGACTGTGGCGGCTGCAACGGCTGCGAAATCGAAATTTTCGCCACCCTTTCGCCACTGTTCGACGCTGAACGCTTCGGGATTAAGGTGGTGCCTTCGCCGCGCCATGCCGATATTCTGTTGTTTACCGGGGCAGTGACTCGCGCGATGCGCTCCCCGGCGCTGCGCGCCTGGCAGTCGGCGCCGGATCCGAAGATCTGTATCTCCTACGGCGCCTGCGGCAACAGCGGCGGCATCTTCCACGACCTGTACTGCGTCTGGGGCGGTACCGATAAAATCGTACCGGTCGACGTCTATATTCCGGGCTGCCCGCCGACGCCAGCCGCCACGCTGTACGGCTTCGCCATGGCGCTTGGCCTGCTGGAGCAGAAAATTCATGCCCGTCTGCCGGGTGAGCTCGACGAACAGCCGACCGAGCTGCTGCATGCCGATATGGTGCAGCCTCTGCGGGTGCGCATCGATCGCGAAGCGCGGCGTCTGGCGGGCTACCGCTATGGACGGCAGATTGCCGATGACTATATGCGTCTGCTTGGCCAGGGCGACAGCCAGGTGCTGCGCTGGCTGGAGGCGGAGAAAGATCCGCGTCTGACCGAGATCGTCACCCATCTCAACCAGGTGGTCGAGGGGGCGCGTATCCGATGAGCGAGACGGTGGTGTTCAGTCAGCTGAGCCGTAAATTTATTGATGAGAACGACGCCACGCCGGATCAGGCGCAGCAGGTGGTCTATTACAGCCTGGCGATTGGCCACCACCTCGGCGTCATCGACTGTCTGGAGGCGGCGCTGAGCTGCCCGTGGGACGCGTATCTGGCATGGATCGCTACCCTTGAGGCCGGAAGCGCCGCGCGGCGCAAAATGGAGGGCGTGCCGAAGTATGGCGAAATCGTCATCGACAGCAGTCATGTGGCGATGCTGGCCAACGCCTTTGATAAAGCGCAGTCCGCGCAGACCCCGCAGCAGCAGGCGTGGAGCAAAACCCTGCTCAGCATGCTGCATGATATTCACCAGGAGAGCGCCATCTACCTGATGGTGAGGAGATTACGTGACTGACGTTTTACTCTGTGTCGGCAACAGCATGATGGGTGACGACGGCGCCGGCCCGCTGCTGGCGGAGATGTGCGCGGCGAACCCGGCCGGCCAGTGGGTGGTCATCGACGGCGGCAGCGCGCCGGAAAACGACATCGTGGCGATCCGCGAATTACGCCCCGAACGCCTGCTGATTGTCGATGCCACCGATATGGGCCTAAACCCCGGCGACATTCGCATCATCGATCCCGACGACATCGCCGAGATGTTTATGATGACCACCCATAACATGCCGCTCAACTATCTGGTCGATCAGCTGAAAGAGGACGTCGGCGAGGTGATTTTCCTCGGCATTCAGCCGGATATCGTCGGTTTTTATTATCCGATGACCCAGCCGGTGAAAGAGGCCGTTGCCCGGGTGTATCAGCAGCTGGCAGGCTGGCAGGGCAAGGGCGGCTTTACTCAGCTGGAGGCCGCGGACGACTAGCCCTGCGGCGAACCGGGCTCTCCGCCGGCGCACGACTGGCCGGAAGGGAGCCCCGTTCCCGGCGCTGCCAGCTCAAGATTCTCTATCACTAATTTACCGGGCGACACCGAGACTCTGACCTGCGTGCCGACCGGAAACCCCGCCTGCTCCAGCCAGTCGCCGTTTAAGCTTAATGCCGCGTGGCGGGTGTAGCGCCGCGTCTCCCGCGTTTTGCGGTCCTCATGGCGTTTTCTGACATATCCCACGGTTAACTGGCGAATGGCCCTGGCTATCCCTCTGGCTGCGGTAGGGTGCTGTGCGCTCATGATGTGCTCCTTGCTGAAGATACCCCTGTAAAAGTACTGGATAAAATACCAGTTATTGTAAACAGGTGGCAAACCAGAAACTGGAATCAGGCTCGAGAAAAAAGCATGTAATGGATGCAACAGACAGCCGACGTCCGTCCCCCGGTTAGCGCGGGGAACGGGCGCGCGTGGGCGAGGGTGCTTAGTCGAGATCGGCGCCGTTACTGGCTATCACCTTCTGGTACCAGAAGAATGACTTTTTACGCTTACGCGCCAGGGTGCCGTTGCCGGCATCGTCGCGATCGACATAGACAAAGCCGTAGCGCTTGCTCATCTCGCCGGTGGACGCCGAGACCAGATCTATGCAGCCCCAGCTGGTGTAACCCATTACCGGAATGCCGTCGCCGATAGCATCGCGCATCGCCCTGATGTGCTCGCGCAGGTAGCTGATGCGATAGTCGTCATTGATGTCCCCATTGGCATCGATCTCATCGCGGGCGCCAAGCCCGTTTTCCACCAGGAACAGCGGTTTCTGATAGCGGTCGTACATCATGTTCATGGTGATGCGCAGGCCCAGCGGGTCGATGCCCCAGCCCCATTCGCTGGCCGGAATGTGCGGGTTCTTCAGCGACTTGACGATGTTGGCGGCATTGGTGTTGCTGGCGTTCATCTCCGCCGAGGCGCAGCGCGACGCGTAGTAGCTAAAGGAGACGAAATCGACGGTGTTTTTGAGGATCTCGTCATCGCCCGGCTGTTTCGCAATCGTGACCCCTTTTTCCCGGAACACCCGCGCGGCCCACACCGGATAGGCGCCGCGGGCCTGGACATCGATAAAGAACAGGTTTTCGCGGTCCTTCTCCAGCGCCATCCATACATCTTCCGGCTTGCAGGAGTAAGGGTAGAAATTACCGCCGGCCAGCATACAGCCGACCTGATTTTGCGGGTTAATCTCATGGGCGATTTTCGTCGCCAGCGCGCTGGCCACCAGCTCGTGATGCGCGGCCTGATACTTCACCTGCTCCTGATTTTCTCCCTCCTCAAACACCAGACCGGCGCCGGAGTAGGGGCTGTGCAGCATGATGTTGATTTCATTGAAGGTGAGCCAGTATTTCACCAGGCCGTCAAAAGCTTCAAAGCAGGTGCGGGCGTAGTGGCTGAAAAAATCCACCATTTTGCGGTTGCGCCAGGAGCCGTACTCCATCACCAGATGCATCGGCACGTCAAAATGGCACAGGGTGACCAGCGGCTCGATACCGTGCTTTTTGCACTCCTCGAACAGTGAGCGATAGAAGGCGATGCCCTGCGGATTCGGCTGCGGTTCGTCGCCGCGTGGGAACAGGCGGCTCCAGGCGATGGAGGTGCGAAAGACGCTGAACCCCATCTCGGCCATCAGGGCGATATCTTCTTTATAGCGATGGTAAAAATCGATCGCCTGGTGGCTGGGGTAAAATTCGTCTTCACGCAGCGTAAAGCGCTTCTCCAGGCCTAATTTTACCGGCAGGCGATGGGCGCCGTGGGGAAGAGTATCCACGGTGGTCAGCCCCTTACCGCCTTCAAGATAAGCGCCTTCAGACTGGTTGGCGGCCAGTGCGCCGCCCCATAAAAATCCCTGTGGGAAACTCGCCATGCATTACCTCATTATCAATAGTGTATTCAGGCGTGGGATGCCTGGGTCCGGGCCTGGCGCGCTCTGGCGTCGGCAGCGGCCTGCTCAACGGGAATGTCCTCAAAGCCAAGGATCAGCGTCAGGGCAAACGACAGCACCACCGACAGCGCCATCACGCCAAACACCCAGACGATGGTCATTGGATTGGCCGGATCGAAAAACTGCACGCTGGTAAACAGCCCCGGCGCCGCCATCGAATGGCTGGCCAGTCCGGCAATGCCTGCCACCGCGCCGCAGATAAAGCCGCTGATTAAGCTGGCGATCAGCGGGCGCTTCAGGCGCACCGCCACGCCGTACAGCGCCGGTTCGGAAATCCCGGCCAGAATCGCCGATGCCGCGGCGGCCAGCGCCGTCTGGCGCAGCTCCGGGTTTTTGGTTTTCCACGCTACCGCCAGCGAAGAGCCGCCGAGCGACAGGTTGGCGCCGATCTCCGACGGCATCACCATACCCTCTTTGCCGGTTTCGGCGATGGTCTGAATGATGGTCGGCGTAAAGACGCGGTGCATACCGGTCATCACCAACAGCGGCCACAGCCCGCCCATGATCGCCACCGACAGCCAGCCGAGATAGCTGTGGATCGTATACACCAGCGCGGAAATGGCGCTGCCGATCCAGATGCCCAGCGGGCCAATCAGCAGGATCGCCAGCGGGGCGGCGATCAGCACGATCAGCATCGGCTTCAGAAAGTTTTTCGTCACCGCCGGGGTAATGCGATCCACCCAGCGCTCGATATACGACAGGCACCAGGTCATCACCAGCGCCGGGATCACCGTGTAGGTGTATTTCACCGCGGTAACCGGAATAAAGGCGAATTCAACGTGTTCTCCCTGGGCGGCTTTGGCCATCAATTCGATAAACCCAGGATGCACCAGCACCCCGGCGATGGCGATAGCCAGCGACATATTAGTTTTGAATTTCACCGCCGCGGAGGCGGCCACCATCAGCGGCAGGAAGAAAAATGCGCCGTCGCCGATAAGCGCCAGCAGGGTCAGCGTCGGCGAGCCTTTCGGCAACGCGCCGCTCATCTCGAGGATCATCGCCAGCAGCTTGACCATCGATCCGCCGATAATCGCCGGGATCAGCGGGGACATGGTGCCGATCAGCGCGTCGAGGATCCCGGCGCCGATGCGTTTCAGGGTCAGCGGCGCTTTGCCCTGCGGCTCAGCCGGGCGCAGGTCGCCTGGCAGCAGATTCACCACCTCGCGGTAGGCCTGGGAGACAGTGTTGCCGATGATCACCTGGCACTGGTTATCGCTGCGCACGACGCCGAGCACCCCGGACAGGCCTTTCAGGGTAGAGCTATCGACCTGTTCGTCGTCTTTAACCACGAAGCGCAGACGGGTCATGCAGTGGGTAACGGCGGCGACGTTGTCGACCCCGCCGATTGCCGCGACTATCTGTTGCGCCAGGGCTGCATAATTTTTCGACATCGGATTTTATCCTGTTTATCAATAGGGTACTGATCTGCCACCGCCCCGCATCGCCGGGCGATACCATGTTTTTATAGGAAACCGGTTCCACAAAATCATGGTGAGTTTCATTTAATTTCACAAGAAATAAAAAAATATGATCTCAATTTTGTGATTTTGATCGCTAAGCGTCGCCGTGAGCCGGATCGCGTTGGTGAACAGGGGAATGCTGTAAAAGCGGGAAACGTGCAGTACACTGCCTGCAACTTTTGCAACAGGAAGAATCACATGGCAACGATGCTGGAGGTCGCAAAGCGCGCGGGGGTATCGAAGGCGACCGTTTCGCGGGTGCTGTCGGGCAACGGCTATGTCAGCCAGGAGACCAAAGACCGGGTGTTTAAGGCGGTGGCGGAGAGCGGCTACCGGCCTAATCTGCTGGCGCGCAACCTGGCGACCAAAACCACGCAAACCCTCGGCCTGGTGGTGACCAATACCCTGTACCACGGCGTCTATTTTAGCGAACTGCTGTATCACGTGGCGCGGATGACGGAGGATAAAGGGCGGCAGCTGATCCTGGCCGACGGCAAGCACAGCGCGCAAGAGGAGCGGGAGGCGATCCAGTACCTGCTGGATCTGCGCTGCGATGCGATCATCATCTACCCGCGCTTTCTCACCGTTGATGAGATGGACGATATCGTTGAGAACCACTCGCAGCCGATCATGGTGCTTAATCGCCGCCTGCGCCGCCACGCCAGCCACTGCGTCTGGTCCGATCAAAAAGCCTCGGCGATGCGGGTAGTGGAGCGGCTGATTGCGCTTGGCCATCGCGATATCGCCTTTATTACCGGCTCCCTTGACTCGCCCACCGGCGTCGAACGCCTCGCCGGCTACAAAGACGCGCTGGTTGGCCACGGCATCGCCCTGAACGAGGCGCTTATCGCCGAAGGGCGCTGGACGCCGGAAACCGGGGCGGCGGGGGTGGAGAGCCTGCGTCAGCGCGGGGTTACCTACAGCGCGCTGGTGGCGAGCAATGACGATATGGCCATCGGGGCGATGAAGCAGCTTCACCAGCTGGGCGTTAAGGTGCCGGAACAGGTCTCGGTGGTGGGGTTTGACGATATTGCTCTTGCGCCGTATATGGTGCCGTCGCTCGCCAGCGTCCGGGTGCCGGTGACGGAGATGATTAAAGAGAGCATCAATCGGCTGATCTTTATGCTGGATGGCGGGGAATTCAACTTTCAGCAAAGCTTTCCCGGAGCGCTGATTGAACGCGAGTCGCTGGTGGCGGGCCCCTGTGCCTGACGTCGTCAGCTGTCATCGTCACTACTGACGATGACAGCAAAGCGCAGCTATAATAGTCTTTATAATCAATACATTAAAAAATTGGAACGTATTATGCATACTCCGGCGCGTAACCTTCTTACTGCTGGAGAAATGGATGAACCGTTTCATTATCGCCGATGCGAGCAAATGTATCGGCTGTCGCACTTGCGAAGTGGCCTGCGTGGTATCCCATCAGGAACATCAGGACTGCGCCTCCCTGACGCCTCACACCTTTCAGCCGCGTATTCACGTGATCAAAGGGGTCAATGTTTCCACGGCGACCGCCTGCCGTCAGTGTGAAGACGCCCCCTGCGCCAACGTCTGCCCGAACGGCGCCATCAGCCGTGATAAAGGCTTTGTCCATGTGATGCAGGAGCGTTGCATCGGCTGCAAAACCTGCGTCGTCGCCTGCCCGTACGGGGCGATGGAGGTGGTGGTGCGCCCGGTGATCCGCCATAGCGGCGCCGGACTGAACGTCGTGGCGGAAAAAGCCGAAGCCAACAAGTGCGATCTCTGCTTCCACCGCGAGAGCGGTCCGGCCTGCATGGAAGTGTGCCCGACGCACGCCCTGGTGTGCGTTGACCGCAACAAACTTGAGCAGATGAAGATCGAGAAACGTCGCCGTACGGCGCTGGCCTGGTAAGTCAAGGCATGAACGGGGTGCAAATCCGCATTCGCGGTAAAGTGCAGGGGGTGGGGTTCCGCCCCTTTGTCTGGCAGCTGGCCCGGGCGCAGGCCCGCTGCGGCGATGTCTGTAACGACGGCGACGGCGTACTGGTGCGGCTGGTCGGGGGCGACGACGGTTTTACTGCCGCTCTGGCTGACCACTGCCCGCCGCTGGCGCGGATCGACAGTACCGCCTGCATTCCCTATCGCTGGGCGGCCACGCCGCAGGATTTCACCATCCGCGAGAGTGGGGCGGGACGGATGCGGACTCAGATTGTGCCCGATGCCGCGACCTGCCCGGCGTGCCTCGCGGAGATGAACGATCCCCGGGCACGCCGCTACCGCTACCCCTTTATCAACTGCACCCACTGCGGCCCGCGGTTGACCATTATTCGCGCCATGCCCTACGACCGGCCCTTCACCGCAATGGCGCCGTTCCCGCTCTGTTCCCCTTGTGAGGCGGAATTCCGCGATCCTGCCGATCGCCGTTTTCACGCCCAGCCGGTGGCCTGCCCCGACTGCGGGCCGCGACTGGAATGGCGGGCAGAGGGGGAAACGCTGGACGGCGAGGCGGCGCTGCAGGCGGCTATTGCCCGGCTGGCGGCGGGCAAAATCGTGGCGATAAAAGGCATCGGCGGCTTTCATCTGGCCTGCGATGCCGGTAACCCCGCTGCCGTTGCCACGCTGCGGGCGCGAAAACACCGCCCGGCAAAACCGCTGGCGGTAATGCTGCCGACGGCAACGGGCTTACCCGCCGCCGCTGCGGCGCTGATGGGCTCCCCGGCGGCGCCCATCGTACTGATTGCCAAAGCGCAGGTCTCCGGCCTGTGCGACGAAATAGCGCCAGGGCTTGCGGAAGTTGGGGTGATGCTGCCGTCTAATCCGCTGCAGCATTTGCTTCTGCAGGGCCTGGCGCGCCCCATCGTAATGACCTCCGGCAACCTTAGCGGCCGTCCGCCGACGTTAAGTAATGCTCAGGCGCTCAATGAGTTAGCCGACATTGCCGACGGCTTTCTCTTGCATAATCGCGACATCGTACAGCGGATGGATGATTCACTGGTGCGCTCAAGCGGTGAAATGCTGCGCCGCGCCCGGGGCTACGTCCCGGACGCGCTGCCGCTGCCGCCAGGGCTAGGAGACATCCCGCCGCTGCTGGCTCTCGGCGCGGATATGAAAAATACCTTCTGCCTGGCGCGCGGCAGCGAAGCGGTGCTGAGCCAGCACTTTGGCGATCTTGGCGAGGAAGGTGTTGAACAGCAGTGGCGCAGCGCCCTGCAGCTGATGCAGAGCATTTACGCGTTTGTGCCGCAGCGGGTGGTGGTTGATGCCCATCCCGGCTATCGCTCAACGCAGTGGGCGGCCTCCCTGCCCCTGCCGCTGGAGACAGTGCTGCATCACCATGCCCACGCCGCGGCGTGCCTGGCGGAGCACCGCTGGCCGCTTGACGGCGGGGACGTTATCGCCCTGACACTCGACGGTATTGGTATGGGGGAGAACGGCGCGCTGTGGGGCGGGGAGTGCCTGCGGGTCAACTATCGCGAATGCGAACATCTTGGCGGGCTGCCGGCCGTCGCGCTGCCAGGGGGGGACCTGGCGGCACGCCAGCCGTGGCGAAATTTGCTGGCCCACTGTCTGGCGTTTGTCCCTGACTGGCAGGATTATCCGCAGGCCGCCACCCTGCGCCAGCGCAACTGGCCGCTGCTGGCGCAGGCCATCGAGCGCGGGATTAACGCACCGCGCGCTTCATCCTGCGGACGGCTGTTTGATGCCGTTGCCTGCGCCCTGGATTGCGCGCCGGAGAGTCTGAGCTATGAAGGCGAAGCGGCCTGTCGGCTGGAGGCGCTGGCCGCCAGCTGCCCCGGCGTCAGCCACCCGGTTACGCTGCCGTGGCGCGACGACGCGCTGGATTTAGCGACCTTCTGGCGGCAATGGCTGAGCTGGCAGGCGACTCCGGCGCAGAAAGCCTGGGCATTCCACGACGCCCTGGCCTGTGGACTGGCGGCGATGGCCCGCGACTGCGCCACCGTCCGCGGCATCGACACGATGGTCTGCAGCGGCGGGGTGCTGCATAACCGCCTGCTGGCGGCGCGATTGACCTTTTATCTGGCGGATTTTACTCTGCTGTTTGCACAGCAGTTGCCGGCCGGCGACGGCGCAATCGCCTATGGTCAGGCGGTGATCGCCGCCGCCCGCGGGCAGGCTCAAGGAATACAACCATGATAATGACAGTTTTACGCCAGCAGCCGCGCGCCGCGGGTCTGGTGCTGGGGTTGATCGCGGCGAATTTTCTGGCCTGGTGCTGGGCGCTGCAGGCCTTTGGCGACAGCGGCGCGCTGATGGCCGCCAGCCTGCTGGCCTGGGGCTACGGCCTGCGCCACGCGGTGGACGCCGACCATATTGCGGCGATTGATAACGTGACCCGCAAGATGATGCAGCAGGGGCGGCGGCCTTTCGCCGTCGGGGCGTGGTTTTCGCTGGGCCACTCATCGATTGTGGTGCTGGCCTCGGCGGCGATTGCCGCGACCGCCACCGCCTTCAGCACGCAGATGAGCTGGCTGCATGATACCGGTAGCGTTATCGGCACCGCCGTGTCGGCCCTGTTTTTACTGGCGATGGCCTTTATCAACCTGGTGATTTTACGCAGCGTGTGGCGCAGCTTTCGGGCATGGAAGCGCGGAGAGCCGGTGAGCGACGAAATCGTCAGCGGCGGCGGGGTGATGAGCTGGCTGTTTGGCAAGACCTTCCGCCTGATCAGCCGCAGCTGGCAGATGTACCTGGTCGGTTTCCTGTTTGGCCTCGGTTTTGATACCGCCACCGAAATCGGCGTACTGGGTATCTCCGCCGCCGGTGCGTCGAGCGGGATTTCCGTCTGGTCGATTATGGTCTTCCCGGCGCTGTTCGCCAGTGGTATGGCGCTGGTGGATACCCTCGATAACGTGCTGATGGTCGGCGCCTACGGCTGGGCGTTCAGCAAACCGCAGCGCAAGCTCTATTACAACATGACCATCACCGGCACCTCGGTGGTGGTGGCGCTGTTTATCGGCGGCCTGGAAGCGCTGGGCCTGCTAATGGATAAGTTTGCGCTCAGCGGCGGAATATGGCGCTGGGTAGGGGCGTTAAACGACAACCTCGGCGACGCCGGATTTGTGGTGGTCGGGTTGTTTGTCGCCTGTTGGGCGCTATCGGTGCTTAACTATCGCTGGCGCGGCTACGACAATCTGGCGCGCTAGGCTGGATATGTTCCCGGCTTGCGCTGCGCTTAGCCGGGCTACCAGAACAATACCGTAGCCCGGCTAAGGCGTTTACGCCGCAAGCCGGGAAAACCATCAACTTACCAGTTGTTTGAGCAGCGCAAAGGCTTCCTTCATTTTGTCTTCACTCACCACAAAGGCGCGCAGCTGGTTTTCGGCATCCACGCCTTTCGCCACCAGCCCCTCTTTGGCGGCCACGATATTCCACGTCAGATCGTCGCGGCGGGTGTCGCCGGCCAGATGCAGCGGCAGCTCCGGGGTTTTCACCTTCACCAGCATTGGCGGCAGCTTGAGCTCTCCCGCCTGCGCCAGCAGATTTTTACTCAGGCACATGGCGCTGAGTAAAATCGGCTGCAGGAACGGCAGTACCACGCCGTTGATTTCCGCACAGTCGCCGAGCGCATAAATCGCCGGGTCGCTGGTTTGCAGCTGGCTATTGACCACAATACCGCGGTTAATCTGCAGTCCGGCGTGGCGCGCCAGCGACGTTTCCGGGCGCAGGCCGGCGGCGGCCACCACCGCATCGACGGTTATCGCGCGCTGGCGATCGAGACTGACGCGAATGCCGTCGGCGGTTTGCTCCAGCCCCTCCAGCTGCGTTTTCAGCATCAGATGTACGCCCATCTCGGTGAGCCGATGCTGCAGGCGGCTGCTGGCCTCCGGCGGCATCAGCGCCGCCAGCACGCTGGCGGAGTTATCGACTACCGTTACCGCTTTACCGGCGCGGCAGAAATCCATCGCCAGTTCGCAGCCAATCAGGCCGCCGCCGACGATCAGCACGCGCTTCGCGTCGTGCAGCCGGCTCTGCGCCGCGCCATATTCGCGCTGGCTATTGAGCGTTAGCATCAGCTCGCGCCCCGGCACCGACGGGATAAACGGCGTCGCGCCGGTGGCCAGCACCAGTTTGTCGTAGCGCCACTGGTTATCCTGGCTCTTCACTAACCGGTTTTCGGCGTCGATATCGCTTACCCAGGTATGGGGAAACAGACGCAGAGTGTACTGCTCGGCGAACTCGCCGGCACTTTGCAGGGTCAGATCGTCGGCCTTCTGTCCGCGGCTGATGACATGGCTGAGGTCCGGTTTGTTGTATTCATCCATGCTATCGGCGGCGATGAGGGTCAGCGGGATTTGCGCATCCTGCTTACGAATATTTTTCACCAGCTGGCGGGCCGCGAAGCCCGAGCCGATGATGACGATGCCATCACTCATTTTGCCTCCGTCGCCAGTACGTCAAAGACATCTTTGCCAAGAGAACACTCAGGGCAGAGGAAATTGTCCGGCACTTCGCTCCACGGCGTACCCGGCTGTACATCCTGATTAGGTTCGCCTTTCGCCGGGTCATAGACCCACTGGCACACGCTGCACTGCATCATGGGACCGAGATCGGCGGCCGCGGCCGCGGCACAGGCGCAGTCCTGTGGTTCCGGCGTTGTCGCTGCTTCAGCAACCGGCAGCGGCGAGAGGGCCCATTGGCGGGCGATGTCGCGACCGTGTTGGCGGCACAGCTCCAGCGCGTCGATATCCGGGCGCCATTTGGCTTTCAGGCTCAGCGACATCTCAAAGCCGGCATCCTGCAGGCGGGTGGACAGGCGGTCTACCGCGCCGCCGCTCCAGCCGTGCGAGCCAAAGGCGCTGGCGCGTTTATTGCGAAAACGCAGCCCGGTCATCTCTTCCACCAGCCCGGCGATTTTCGGCATCATCACGTTGTTCATGGTGGACGTGCCGACAAGTACGCCTTTCGAGCGGAAAACATTGGTGAGGATGTCGTTTTTGTCGCTGCGGGCGACGTTAAAGATTTTCACCGCTACCCGTGGGTCAACCTCGGTGATCCCCTGGGCAATGGCGTCCGCCATCATGCGGGTATTATTGGACATGGTGTCGTAGAAGATGGTGATGCGATCTTCCTGATAATCCGCCGCCCACTCGAGGTATTTCTCGACGATTTGCGTCGGGTTATCGCGCCAGACCACGCCGTGGGAGGTGGCAATCATCTCCACCGGCAGGTTGAAACCGAGGATTTCAGTAATTTTCGGCGTCACCAGGCGGCTGAAGGGCGTCAGGATGTTGGCGTAGTAGCGCTGGCACTGTTCGTACAGTTCAGTCTGGTCCACTTCATCGTTGAACAGATGTTCGTCGCAATAGTGCTGGCCGAAGGCGTCGTTGCTGAACAGCACCGCGTCGCCGGTCAGGTAGGTCATCATGCTGTCCGGCCAGTGCAGCATCGGCGTTTCCACGAAGATCAGCTGTTTACCGTTACCGATGTCGAGAGTATCGCCGGTTTTCACCACGTGGAAGTTCCACTCCGGATGATGATGGTGGCCGTTGATCGAGTCGATGGCGTTGGCAGTGCAGTAGATCGGCGTATCCGGGATCTGCATCATCAGTTCGGTCAGCGCGCCGGCATGGTCCTCTTCGGCGTGGTTAATGACGATATAGTCGAGGTCGGCGAGGTCGATTTCGCGGCGCAGGTTCTGTACGAACTCGCGGCTGAATTTATGATCGACGGTATCGATCAGCACGTTTTTCTCTTCGCGGATGAGATAGCTGTTGTAGCTGCTGCCGCGCAGCGTTTTATATTCGGTGCCGTGGAAATCACGCACTTCCCAGTCACGTTGGCCAACCCAAAGAATGTTATTTTTCACCACAATAGACATAGCAACCTCAATCAATACAGTGTGTTTAAACTCAGTTGACTGGCTTATATCAAGTTGCGTGCCAACTTTTTAATTCATTGATAATTATCTTTTTTTAATTTTTTCTGATTTTGGTTGTTGTCAAAATGACAATGGTTAAAATAGTCGATATGACAATGCGTATTGTCAAAATGACAATGGAGCGGCAATGAGTTTTTCCGTCGACGAGCTGGCGAGAATCGCCATAGATTTACAAAGTGATATTGGTCACACCGACCGCTTTTCGCGCCTGATTACTACCCTGCGGCAAATTCTTGGCTGCGATGCCTCGGCGCTGCTGCGCTATGAGGCGCATCAGTTTGTGCCGCTGGCGATCGATGGCCTGGCGCAGGATGTGCTCGGTCGGCGCTTTGCCCTGGAAGGACACCCGCGGCTGGAGGCGATTGCGCGCGCCGGGGATGTGGTGCGCTTCCCGGCGGATAGCGACCTGCCCGACCCCTATGACGGGCTGATCCCCGGTCATGAGAGCCTCAAAGTCCATGCCTGCGTGGGACTGCCGCTGTTTGCCGGGCAGACGCTGATTGGCGCGCTGACCCTGGACGGCATGGATGCCGATCGTTTCGATAGCTTCAGCGATGAAGAGCTGCGGCTGATTGCCGCGCTGGTGGCCGGGGCGCTGAATAATGCGCTGCTTATCGCCCGCCTTGAAGCGCAAAACGTCCTGCCGGCGCAGGCGGTGAATTACCCGCTGCCGGAGCGCCAGGAGATCATCGGCCTGTCGGGGCCCATGCTGCAGCTGAAAAAAGAGATCGATATCGTCGCCGCCTCGGATTTAAACGTGCTGATCAGCGGCGAAACCGGCACCGGCAAAGAGCTGGTGGCGAAGGCGGTGCATCAGGGGTCGCTGCGAGCCGCCAACCCTCTGGTGTACCTCAACTGCGCGGCGCTGCCGGAAAGCGTAGCGGAGAGCGAGCTGTTCGGCCATGTGAAAGGGGCATTTACCGGGGCTATCAGCAACCGCAGCGGTAAATTTGAGATGGCGGATAACGGCACCCTGTTTCTTGACGAAATCGGCGAACTGTCGCTGGCGCTGCAGGCCAAACTGCTGCGCGTGCTGCAGTATGGCGATATTCAGCGCGTCGGCGATGACCGCAGCCTGCGGGTCGATGTGCGGGTGCTGGCGGCGACGAACCGCGATCTGCGCCAGGAGGTGGTGGAAGGGCGCTTTCGCGCCGATCTGTACCATCGGCTGAGCGTCTTCCCGCTGTCGGTTCCGCCGCTACGCGAGCGGGAAAGTGACGTGGTGCTGCTGGCGGGCTATTTCTGCGAGCAGTGCCGCCTGCGGATGGGGCTGGCGCGGGTCATTTTGGCTGAGGCGGCGCGAAACCGGCTGCAGCAGTGGTCCTGGCCGGGCAACGTGCGCGAACTGGAGCATGCTATCCATCGGGCGGTGGTGCTGGCGCGGGCCACCCAGGCCGGTGATGAAGTGGTCCTGGAGCCGCAGCATTTCCAGTTTGCGGTGGCGGCGCCGATGTTGCCGACTGAGACGGCGGCAGCGGCGCCCGCGACGGGAAACATCAATCTGCGCGAGGCGACCGACTCTTTTCAGCGAGAAGCCATTAGCCGCGCGCTGGAGGCGAACCAGGGCAACTGGGCGGCGACCGCCCGAGCGCTGGAACTGGACGTCGCCAACCTGCATCGGCTGGCGAAACGTCTGGGGCTTAAAGGATCCCCGCCTGGTAAAAGTTCTGCAGGTTAATGGCGCCGACCAGTTGGCCGTTCTCATCCACTACCGGCGCGGCGCTGATTTTGTGTTTCATCAGCCGCTCTTTGGCTTCCACCGCGCGGCTATCCGCCTGCAGCGTTACGCCGTTGCGGGTCATCGCCCGAGTGACGCCATCGTTGAGCGTACCGCCAGCAACCAGCCAGCGGCGCAGGTCGCCGTCGGTGAAAACGCCCTGCACGCGGTTGGCTTCATCGCAGACCGCCACCAGGCCGAGCCCGGTTCGGCTTAGTTCAAGCATGGCGTCCATGACGTTGGCCTCGGCATTGACCCGCGGCACTTCTTCGTCGCGGCGCATCAGGTGATGCACTTTGTTCAGCAGCCGCGCGCCGAGGGCGCCCGCCGGGTGGGAACGGGCGAAATCCTCTTCATTGAAACCGCGCGCCTGCATCACCGCCATCGCCAACGCGTCGCCCAGCATCAGCGTGTTGACGGTGCTGGAGGTTGGCGCCAGATGCATCGGGCAGGCCTCGCGCTCCACGGCGATATCCAGCACCGCTTTCGCCGCCAGCGCCAGCGGCGAGGTGGATTTGCCGGTCATCGCCAGCAGCGGAATGCCTTTTTCTTCCAGCCGCGGCACGATGAGATCCAGCTCTTTCGCGCTACCGGAGTAGGAGATAAACAGCATCACGTCGCGGCTATCGAGCATGCCGAGATCGCCGTGCAGGGCTTCCGCCGGATGGACGAAAAAGGCCGGGGTGCCGGTGCTGGCGAAGGTTGCCGCCAGCTTTTTACCGATGTGGCCGGATTTACCGATACCGGAGACAATCAGTTTGCCCTCGCAGTGGATAATGGTTTCCGCCGCGCGGATGAAGTCGTCGCCCAGGCGCTCCGGCAGGCGGCTCGCCTCCTGCAGCTCAAGCATCAGGGTCTGGCGTCCGGCCTCTAACAAAAAGTTACTCATGATGTTCTCCAGTAATAATGACTGCTATGCCTTTGGCTTCCAGCGCCCGCTGGAATTCCGGGTCAATATCGGCATCGGTAATCAATTTATCCACGCGTTCAAGGCCGCAGACAATATTGGGGCTTTTACGACCAAACTTGGATGAGTCGGCCATGAGGATCACTTCGCGGGCGGCGTTGCACATCGCTTTGCTGACGGTATAGACCTCATTAAAGGTAGTGACTCCGGCGTTCAGATCAATACCGTCGGTGCCCATAAACAGCTTGTCGAAGCTGAACTGTTCGAAGGCGTTTTCCGCCAGCTGGCCGTGAAAAGAGGCCGATTTTTTACGGAAGGTGCCGCCCGGCATCAGGATGGTCTGCTCGTTATCGAACTCTGATAGCGCGTTGACGATATGCAGGCTGTTGGTCATCACCGTGATGTTATTAAAGTGACTCAGCAATGGCACCATCTGCAGCACGGTGCTGCCGGCGTCGAGGATAATTGAATCGCCATCGTGGATGTATCGCACGGCGGCCTCGGCAATCTGCGCTTTTTTATGGGTGTTGATCAGCGTCTTATGGTCAATCGGCGGATCGGCTTCATCCTTGTTGAGTACCACGCCACCGTAGGTGCGAATGACGGTGCCGGCGTTTTCCAGCGTGACCAGATCCTTGCGGATGGTGGTGCCAGTGGTATCGAAGTGTTGCGCCAGCTCTTCGACCGAGCATTTTCCCTGCGACTGCAGGAACTCGAGAATGGCTGCCTGGCGCTGACGTGGTTTCATAGGCGTCTATCCTGCGTTTAAGTTTCGAAGTGATAATTTCGCAAGATATTTACTTTTACAACGAAATTATCCATGTTTCGGATTAAGCGCTAATGATAGTGCATTCTGACAGCGCGGATCATGGGGAAAGATCACATCAGGCTGCAATTCCGCAATATGTTTGCCTGCCAGAGCCGGGATCTTTTGCGGACTGGCGAAAATGGTGAAGCCTTTCATCAGCAGCGTGTCGCTAATGCGGTCGTTATCATCGACGGCGATGGCGACGATGGCGCGCGGTTGAAAGCGCCCGGCGGAGCGGCCGACGCCCACCCGCCCCTGCTGGCACAGGCTATCAAAGGCGCGATTGAAGCGGCGGATCTGCCAGCCGCCAAAGGCCAGCTGGGTAAGCCAGGCGATGGCGGCGACGATGATTAATGCAGTAACCATAGGTCTCTCCTTAAGGGGGGCGGGAACAGCCCTGGTCACGGCGCGAGCGCCTAACCCGAGCGACCCGCGGTGCCGTTTTTTTGTCGGGTGGCGGCTAACGCCTTACCCGACCTACAGTTTTGTAGCCCGGATAAGCGCAGCGCCATCCGGGAACCTGTTAAAACATCACCTGGCCGCCGGTGACGTTGATCGACTGCCCGGTGCAGTACGACGCCTGTGGGCTAGCGTAAAACATCAATACGTTCAGCACATCCTGATATTCGCAGCCGCGCTTCAGCGGCACCTTGTCGATGTAGTACTGCTCGACTTCGCTCTCATCGATACCGAGCTTGGTGGCATACTGCGGCAGCAGCGACTGGAACATCGGCGACTTCAGCAGATTGCCGAGCATCAGCGAATGCACGGTAATGCCATATTCCGCCAGATCCAGCGCCAGCGACTGGGTCAGCCCGACGCCGCCGAACTTCGCCGCGCTGTAGCCGGAGTTGTGCTTACTGCCGACTTTGCCGGATTTCGAGTTGATCTGAATGATCCGCCCCTTAATGCCGTCGCGGATCATCAACCGCGAGAACTCGCGGGCGCAGAGAAAATAGCCCACCAGATTGACCTGCAGCGAGCGGTCGAAATCCCCCAGCGCGAAGTCGCTAATAAACGCCGCCTTGGCGATCCCGGCGCTGTACACCAGCAGGTCGACGCGCGAAAAAATCTCATCCACCCCGTGGGCCAGGGCGGTGACGCTGGCCTCGCTGGTGGCGTCGGCGCCGAAGCCGTACGCCATACCTTCGCCATACTCAGCGTTAATCTCCTGGGCGACGCGGCTGGCTTTTTCGCTCTGAATATCGACCACCGCCACGCGGTAGCCCTCGGCGGCCAGCCCGCGGCACAGAAACTCTCCTAAGGTTTGTCCACCGCCAATGACAACAGCAACCTGATTCATCTCTCTCTCCTTTTAAGCAACAAACTTCAGTACGCAGCCGGGCGCGATGGCGTCCGGCACCGGGCCCGCCACATGGACGGTACCTGGGAACTCCGCTTCACGATGGCCGTCAAAGCGCAGGGTGATGTGGCCCAGCTCGCGCAGGTTTTGTTCAGCGACCTCGCCGACGGCGGTCACCGGGTAGCGCTGTTCGCCAAGCTGCAGCTCTGCCCCCGGCTGCAGCGTGCCAGCAAGCTCGCCGTGGTTGTGAATAAAGCAGTACTCTTCGATATCCGCCGGGGCGCCCTCGCGGAAGGTGATCAGCATTTGCTCTTCCAGCGCCATCGTCGCGCAGGCGCCGATGTGCGTAATGGTGGTCTGGTAAATCACAGTCATCTGCAGGAACCTCTTACTGGTAAATAAATCCGGAAACGAACCACGCGATCAGCACCGTTGGTGCGCCGGTCAGAAAGCGGCTGACCAGCACCGACGGCACGCCGACGCGCACGGTATCCTGGCGGGCTTCGGCTAGCGACAGGCCTACCGGAATAAAATCGCAGGCGGCCTGGGCGTTAATGGCGAATAGGGCGGGCAGGGCGAGGTGCGGCGGAATGTTGCCGAGGCCGATTTGAACGCCGATCAGCACGCCGATCACCTGGGCAATAACCGCGCCGGGGCCGAGAAACGGCGACAGCAGCGGGAAAGAGCAAATCAGCGCCAGGGTTACCAGCCCCAGCGGATGGCTGGCGAGCGGCGCCAGGCCGTGGGCGATCCAGTCGCCGATGCCGGAGGCCATGATGATGCCGATCAGCGCCGAGACGAAAGCCATAAACGGCAGAATGGTTTTCAGCACCGTATCAATGGTGTCGCGCCCGGCCTGGAACAGCACCGCCACCACCGAACCCATGCCCATCCCGACCTTCGCCAGCAGGCCATCGCTCTGTTCAGTAATCTTCTTGCTGGTGTCGTAATCGCGACCCGCGCTCTTGTT
Source organism: Klebsiella pneumoniae (assembly GCF_000742135.1). GTDB lineage: Bacteria > Pseudomonadota > Gammaproteobacteria > Enterobacterales > Enterobacteriaceae > Klebsiella > Klebsiella pneumoniae. Next base: position 3,814,819 of record NZ_KN046818.1, read on the forward strand.
TTCCGCCGGCGGCTCGGAAACCCCTGCGCTGTCGGGAGCGATGCACTGGATGTTGTCCTCTTTGACGCCGGAGACATAAATATCTTCCGTGATGTACTGGGCCAGCGGCCCTGATTTGCCGGTGGCATGGATATTCACCGTCGGGATGCGGCGTTTAGGATAGAGCCCGCAGCGCAGGGTGCCCCCGCAGTCGATAATCGCCACGCCGATGTCGCTTTCCGCTGGTTCTCCCTCTTTAAACCCGTCCACCGGCTGCCAGCCGGTCAGACTGGCGATGCGGTCAACGATCGCCGGGCGGGTGCCGGCGGTGATATAGACGATCTTTTTGCCTTCGACGGCGTCGAGCTCAAGCGGGCCGCCCCAGCCGCCGGTGCCTTTCTCTATACGAATACGGGTCATGATGTCGCTCCTGACAGATGCACTTTCTGGGAAAGCTGAATCGCCATTTTTCTCTCGAAAATCGAGGTGGTCAGGTCGGTGACCCAGCCGCGGAAGAAGTTAGTCACCAGCCCGACCAGCAGGTAGCTCACCGCCAGCGGACCGAGCGGCAGGCCGAGGGTAGTGAGGCCGTTGGCGATGCCGAGATAGACGAACAGCTCGCCGGGGTTGATATGTGGAAACAGCCCGTTCATTGAGTGGCAGCTATACGACGCCGCCGCGTAATAGCTGGGCTTGTACTTCTCTGGCATAAACCGGCCGAGGCTTAACGTCATTGGGTTACAAAACACGAAGGTGCCGATGCAGGGTAGCAGCAGGTAGCGGGAGATTGGGTTTCCGGCGCAGCGCTGCGCCAGCTTCTCGATCCGCTGCTGGCCGATAAAGTTGATCAGCGCGTTCATGATCACCAGCAGGCTGATCAGCAAGGGGAGGATCCCGGTCACCATGCCGGTAAATACCTCGCCGCCTTTCTGAAACAGGCCGATAAACCACTCCGCGCCGTGGGTCACGACGTCAATCATTGTTCTCTCCTTCAGCATGTTATTTTTCTTGCTAATCGCAGGCTGATTTTAATCATTTTGAAAGGTTTAAAAGTGTTAAATGGATCGCAAAATGAAAGATAAATATTTTATTTTGAAAGGTGATGCGGGCGAGATGAAATGTTGCAGGGCATAAAAGCACGCAGGGGAGGAGCCGTTGAAGGACTATTTTGTCTACAAACAGATTGTCGCTTTCTTGTTGGTCGTCGCATGCTTTACCATAATTATCCCTTGCTGAATTTGTTAAACGGAATTCCCATGTTGAAGCGTCGCTATCTGGCTTTACTTCCCCTTTGTGTGCTCCTCGCTGCCTGCAGCAGCAAACCCAAGACCCCCGCGGAAACGGAGATGGCGAGTGGAACCGGCGGCTTTTTGCTGGAACCGCAGCATAATGTGATGCAGATGGGCGGCGACTTCGCCAACAACCCGGCGGCGGCGCAGTTTATCGATAAGATGGTGGCGAAGCACGGCTTCGACAGGCAGCAGCTGCAGGAGATCCTGTCGCAGGCAAAGCGCCTGGATTACGTCCTGCGGCTGATGGATCGTCAGGCTCCGACCGGCCTGCCGCCAACCGGGCCGACCGGCGCCTGGCTGCGCTACAAGAAACAGTTCATTACCCCGGATAATGTGCAGAACGGCGTGGTGTTCTGGAATCAGTATCAGGACGCGCTCAACCGCGCTTATCAGGTTTACGGCGTGCCGCCGGAAATCATCGTCGGTATTATCGGCGTGGAGACTCGCTGGGGCCGGGTGATGGGCAAAACCCGGATCCTCGACGCGCTGGCGACGCTGTCGTTTAGCTACCCGCGCCGCGCCGAATACTTCTCGTCGGAGCTGGAAACTTTCCTGCTAATGGCGCGCAGCGAAAGCGACGACCCGCTGGATCTGAAAGGCTCTTTCGCCGGGGCGATGGGCTACGGCCAGTTTATGCCGTCCTCCTATAAGCAGTATGCGGTCGATTTTAACGGTGACGGACATATCAACCTGTGGGACCCGGTGGATGCTATCGGCAGCGTGGCCAACTACTTCAAACAGCATGGCTGGGTGAGCGGCGATCTGGTGGCGGTGCAGGCGCTGGGGCAGGCCCCGGGGCTGGAGAATGGTTTCAAGACTAAATACAGCGTTTCGCAGCTGGCGGCCGCAGGGCTGACCCCGACCCAGCCGCTGGGTAACCATCAGCAGGCCAGCCTGCTGCGGCTGGACGTCGGCACCGGCTATGAGTACTGGTACGGGCTGCCGAACTTCTACACCATCACCCGCTACAACCACAGCACCCACTACGCGATGGCCGTCTGGCAGCTGGGTCTGGCGGTTGCGCAGGCCCGCGGCGGTTATTAATCCTTTCATCCGGCTGACAATTTCCCAGCCTCCCCGGATAGCGGTGCGTAGCGCCTTATCCGGGCTACGGTCTGGTATCCGGTTGCTAGCCCCGGTAAGCGCAGCGCGACCGGGGGATGACGCCGGGGAGGCCGCGCTTATCCCCCCGTTTTTTCCCGTCTCCATGCCTCTTGTTGACCTTTGTTACATTTCCGCTGACTGACGCTGATTTACATTCTTTCTTCGCTTCGTTATTGTTATGTTATAACATTAAATTGAGGCGGGGATATGTTCACATCGATTTTTATGGCATCCGCCGCGGCGCGCGCGGCCATCGCAGGCGTGCTGCTGGCGGCGCTATGGTTAGCAACCTGGTGGGCGGTGACGCTGCCATGATTGAACTGGAGCAGCTGGTCACCGGCTATGACGGGGTAGCGATCACCCCTCCGCTGAGCGGGATGATATGCCCCGGCAGCCTGACGGCAATTGTTGGCCTCAATGGCTGCGGAAAATCAACGCTGCTGAAAACCCTCGCCGGGTTTCTTCCGCCGGTCAGTGGCCGCCTGCGCTGGCAGGGAAAACGGCCGGTGATCGGCTGGCTGGCGCAGCGCCATGCCCTCGAGTCGCAGTTTCCTCTCAACGTGCAGGATGTGGTAAGCCAGGGCGCATGGCCCGGCGTGTCGCTGCTGCGCGGTCTGGGGGGCGGCACCCGGCGACGCATCGGCGCGGTGCTGGAGCGGGTCGGGCTGGCGGGCCTGGCGAAAACGCCGATCGAAGCGCTCTCCGGCGGCCAGTTTCAGCGCATGCTATTTGCCCGGGTGATGGTGCAGCAGGCGCCGCTGGTGATGCTCGACGAGCCCTTCACCGGTATCGACGAAGCGACCAGTCGCGAACTAATGGATTTGATCCTCGAGATGCACCGGCAGGGACAGACCATCCTGGCGGTGCTGCATGATAACCAGCGGGTGGCCGACTTTTTCCCCGAGACGCTGCTGCTGACTCCCCAGCGCGCCTGCTGGGGCGCTACCCGGGCGGTGCTCCCGGCCTTCAGTCATGTGAGGTCGGCATGATCTGGCACACCTTCTTTCAGCCTTTCATTGAATTCGGCTTTATGCGTCGGGCCCTCGTGGTGTGTCTGGCGCTGTCGCTGAGCACCACCATGCTGGGCGTCTTCCTGCTGCTGCGGCGCATGAGCCTGATGGGCGATGCGCTGTCGCACGCCATTCTCCCCGGCGTGGCGGTGGGGTATCTGCTGAGCGGCATGTCGCTGCTGGCCATGACCCTCGGCGGCTTCATCGCCGGTATCGTGGTTGCCCTGGTGGCCGGGTGGGTGAGCCGGCGGACACCGTTAAAAGAGGACGCCAGTTTTGCCGGATTTTATCTGGGCTCGCTGGCCCTGGGCGTCACCCTGGTGTCGCTGCGCGGCTCCAGCGTGGACCTCCTGCATCTGCTGTTTGGCTCCATTCTGGCGGTCGACCGCGATGCGGCGCTGTTTGTCAGCGGCGTCGCCAGCCTGACGCTATTGTGCATTGCGCTGTGCTACCGCGGTCTGGTCAGCGAGGCGTTCGACAGCGCCTGGCTGCAGGTGAATCACCGGCGGCTGCCTGCGCTGCTGCATGGGCTTTTTCTGGCGCTGCTGGTGCTTAATCTGGTGGCCGGGTTTCAGGTGCTCGGCACGCTGATGGCGGTAGGGGTAATGATGCTCCCGGCGGTCGCCGCGCGCTGCTGGGCGCGCACGCTGCCGGGCATTCTGCTGCTGGCGGCGGGAATGGGCGCGCTCTGCGCCTGGCTGGGATTAAGCCTCTCCTGGGCGATTAGTCTTCCCGCCGGGCCCGCTATTGTGCTGACCGCCAGCGCACTGTTTTTTGTTTCGCTATTTTTTGGCACGCGCAGCCGGCTGCTGGTCGGTTGGCGCACATTGATGGGGTAAGGAAATGATGAAACGTAGTGCAATAGTGGTCGCGCTGGCCCTCGGCCTGATGGCGCAGGGGGCCATGGCGAAAACGCTGAATGTGGTAAGCAGTTTTTCGGTGTTGGGTGATATAGCGCAGCAGGTCGGCGGGGAGCATGTCCATGTGGATACCCTGGTCGGCCCGGACGGCGATCCGCACACCTTCGAACCGTCTCCGAAGGATAGCGCGCTGCTCAGCAAGGCCGACGTGGTGGTGGTTAACGGCCTGGGGCTGGAAGGGTGGCTGGATCGCCTGATTAAGGCCTCTGGTTTTAAGGGCGAGCTGGTGGTGGCATCGAAAGGCGTCAAGACCCATACCCTTGATGAAGAGGGTAAAACGGTGACCGATCCCCACGCCTGGAACAGCGCAGCGAACGGCGCATTGTATGCGCAGAATATCCTCGATGGTCTGGTGAAAGCCGACCCGGAAGATAAAGCGGCGTTGACCAGCAGCGGCAAGCGCTATATCGACCAGCTGACGTCTCTCGACGGCTGGGCGAAAGCGCAGTTCAGCGCCATTCCGCTGGCCAAGCGCAAGGTCCTGACCAGCCATGACGCTTTCGGCTATTTTGGCCGGGCTTACCACGTGACCTTCCTCGCGCCACAGGGGCTCTCTTCAGAGAGCGAGGCCAGCGCGGCGCAGGTGGCGGCGCTGATTAAGCAAATCAAAGCGGATGGCGTCCATACCTGGTTTATGGAGAACCAGCTTGACCCGCGGCTGGTGAAGCAGATTGCCAGCGCCACCGGCGCGCAGCCGGGGGGCGAACTCTATCCGGAAGCGCTATCTAAGCCGGGCGGCGTCGCCGATAGTTACGTCAAAATGATGCGTCACAACGTTGAGCTTATCGCTAACAGCATGAAGTAACAGGTTGTCTGGTCGTCCTGGTTATCACAGGACGACCCATTTCTGGATCCCCCCTCGTAAAATCGCCACTTCATCCCCATATCTCTGTCGAAAGTGCTATCTTTGATGGCCTCTTTATCCGGAGCAAAGCGGGGCGATAATGACCGATTCAGAATTAATGCAGCTAAGCGAGAAGATTGGCCGGGCGCTGAAGGCGCGTGGGGCGACGGTGACCACGGCGGAATCCTGTACCGGCGGCTGGATTGCGAAAGCGATCACCGATATTGCCGGCAGCTCGGCGTGGTTTGAACGCGGCTTTGTCACCTACAGCAACGAAGCTAAATCGCAAATGATCGGCGTCAGCGAAGCGACGCTGCGCGACAACGGCGCGGTAAGCGAACCGGTGGTGGTGGAGATGGCGATTGGCGCGCTGCGCGCGGCGCGTGCGGATTATGCCATCTCCGTTAGCGGCGTCGCCGGGCCGGATGGCGGCAGCGTCGAAAAGCCGGTCGGCACGGTATGGTTCGGCGTCGCCAGCGTGAGCGGGCAAGGGGTGACGCGGCGGGAATGCTTTGCCGGAGACCGCGAAGCGGTGCGTCGTCAGGCGACGGCCTATGCGCTAAATCTGCTCTGGCAACAATTTCTACAAAACACTTGATACTGTATGACCATACAGTATAATTGCCTCAACTGAACAAATATTAACGGCGAAGCGAACACGCTTTACCCTGCATGATTAGGAGTAACAATGGCGATCGACGAAAACAAACAGAAAGCGTTGGCGGCTGCACTGGGCCAGATCGAAAAGCAATTCGGTAAAGGCTCCATCATGCGCCTGGGTGAAGACCGCACCATGGATGTGGAAACCATCTCCACCGGCTCGCTTTCTCTGGATATCGCGCTGGGCGCCGGCGGTCTGCCAATGGGCCGTATCGTCGAGATCTACGGTCCGGAATCCTCCGGTAAAACCACCCTGACGCTGCAGGTTATCGCCGCAGCGCAGCGTGAAGGTAAAACCTGTGCGTTCATCGATGCTGAACATGCGCTGGATCCGGTCTATGCACGCAAACTGGGCGTCGATATCGACAACCTGCTGTGTTCTCAGCCGGACACCGGCGAGCAGGCGCTGGAGATCTGTGACGCGCTGGCGCGCTCTGGTGCGGTTGACGTTATCGTCGTCGACTCCGTCGCGGCGTTGACGCCGAAAGCGGAAATCGAAGGCGAAATCGGCGACTCTCACATGGGCCTTGCGGCGCGTATGATGAGCCAGGCGATGCGTAAGCTGGCGGGTAACCTGAAGCAGTCCAACACGCTGCTGATCTTTATCAACCAGATCCGTATGAAAATTGGCGTGATGTTCGGTAACCCGGAAACCACTACCGGTGGTAACGCGCTGAAGTTCTACGCCTCTGTGCGTCTGGACATTCGCCGCATCGGCGCGGTGAAAGAGGGCGACAACGTCGTCGGCAGCGAAACCCGCGTCAAAGTGGTGAAAAACAAGATTGCCGCGCCGTTTAAACAGGCCGAATTCCAGATCCTCTACGGCGAAGGCATCAACTTCTACGGCGAGCTGGTAGACCTCGGCGTGAAAGAGAAGCTGATTGAGAAAGCGGGTGCCTGGTATAGCTACAACGGCGACAAAATCGGTCAGGGTAAAGCGAACGCGATCACCTGGCTGAAAGAGAACCCGGCGGCGGCGAAAGAGATTGAGAAGAAAGTGCGCGAACTGCTGCTCAACAATCAGGATGCGAAGCCAGACTTCGTTGTTGACGGCAACGACGCAGAAGAAACCGAACAGGATTTCTGATATCGTCTGCAAGACTGACAGGGCTGCTTAGGCAGCCCTTTTGCTTTGTGAGATTATCGAGGTGCCTGTGACTGAACCTTCATCACGCCGCTCCGGCTACGCCCGCCTGCTGGACCGTGCTATCCGCATTCTGGCGATGCGCGACCACAGCGAGCAGGAGCTGCGACGCAAGCTGGTTGCTCCGGTGATGAGCAAAAACGGTCCTGAGGCGCTGGACGTCACCCCCGACGAGCTGGAGCAGGTTGTCGCCTGGTGTATCGAAAACCGCTACCTTGACGACAACCGCTTCGTCGGCCAGTTCATCGCCAGCCGGAGCCGCAAAGGCTATGGTCCGGCGCGCATTCGCCAGGAGCTCAGCCAGAAAGGCATTGCGCGCCAGGTCGTTGACCAGGCGATGCGCGAATGCGATATTGACTGGGTGAGCCTTGCCAGGGAGCAGGCACAGCGTAAATACGGCGAACCGTTACCTTCCGCCTTTACTGAAAAAGTGAAAGTTCAGCGATTCCTGCTTTACCGCGGCTACCTGATGGAAGATATCCAGGAAATCTGGCGAAATTTTGCAGATTGACCCATCCGGGATTTTACTTCGCCGTAAAGAAAACTTATCTTATTCCCACTTTATTCCGTCGGGCCGCTGGTTGTGACTGTGCAGGCAGCGGCCTGGGCGATTATTCCTTTACACAAAATCATTCAAGCTGCATCAGGGCGGCAAGAGAGACTCTCTTTCGCAACGCACGTCAGTTCGGTGCCGGAAGAGCAAGCGCAGCCAGGACAGAGGCGACTTGAAGGATGACGTGTAGCTTGATTTCAGGATAATTATGAGCAAGAGCACCGCTGAGATCCGTCAGGCGTTTCTCGACTTTTTCCATAGCAAGGGACATCAGGTAGTTGCCAGCAGCTCCCTGGTGCCGCACAACGATCCGACCCTGCTGTTTACCAATGCAGGGATGAACCAGTTCAAGGATGTCTTCCTTGGTCTCGACAAACGTAATTATTCGCGTGCGACCACCGCACAGCGTTGCGTGCGTGCGGGTGGTAAACACAACGATCTGGAAAACGTCGGTTACACCGCGCGTCACCACACCTTCTTTGAAATGCTGGGCAACTTCAGCTTTGGCGATTACTTCAAGCAGGATGCCATCAAATACGCGTGGGAACTGCTGACCGGTGAGAACTGGTTCGCGCTGCCGAAAGAAAAACTGTGGGTTACCGTTTACGAGACCGATGACGAAGCTTTCGACATCTGGGCCAATGAAGTAGGCGTTCCGCGCGAGCGTATTATCCGCATCGGCGACAACAAAGGCGCGCCGTTTGCTTCTGACAACTTCTGGCAGATGGGCGACACCGGTCCGTGCGGCCCGTGCACCGAAATCTTCTTTGACCACGGCGATCACATCTGGGGCGGCCCTCCGGGAAGCCCGGAAGAAGATGGCGACCGTTACATTGAGATTTGGAACATCGTCTTCATGCAGTTCAACCGTCAGGCTGACGGTACTATGGAGCCGCTGCCGAAGCCGTCCGTCGACACCGGTATGGGTCTGGAGCGTATTGCCGCGGTGCTGCAGCACGTTAACTCCAACTATGACATCGACCTGTTCCGCGATCTGATCGCCAGCGTGGCGAAAGTCACCGGCGCGACCGATCTGACGAACAAGTTGCTGCGCGTTATCGCCGACCACATTCGCTCCTGCGCCTTCCTGGTTGCCGACGGCGTGATCCCGTCGAATGAAAACCGCGGCTACGTGCTGCGTCGTATCATTCGCCGCGCGATCCGTCACGGCAACATGCTGGGCGCGAAGGACACCTTCTTCTGGAAACTGGTTGCCCCGCTGATCGATGTGATGGGCTCCGCCGGCGACGAGCTGAAGCAGCAGCAGGCTCAGGTTGAGCAGGTGCTGAAAACCGAAGAAGAGCAGTTTGCCCGCACCCTCGAGCGCGGCCTGGCGCTGCTGGATGAGGAGCTGTCGAAGCTGAAAGGCGACACCCTGGACGGCGAAACCGCCTTCCGTCTGTACGACACCTACGGCTTCCCGGTCGACCTGACCGCCGATGTGTGCCGCGAGCGCAACATCAAGGTTGATGAAGCTGGTTTTGAAGCCGCGATGGAAGAGCAGCGCCGCCGCGCGCGCGAGTCCAGTGGTTTCGGCGCCGACTATAATGCGATGATCCGCGTTGACGGCGCCTCTGAATTTAAAGGCTACGATCATCTGGAGCTGAACGGCAAGGTTACCGCCCTGTTTATCGACGGCAAAGCGGTGGATAGCGTTAGCGCTGGCCAGGAAGCGGTGGTGATCCTTGATCAGACCCCGTTCTATGCGGAGTCCGGCGGCCAGGTGGGCGATAAAGGCGAATTAAAAGGCGCGGGCTTCTCCTTCGCAGTCAGCGACACGCAGAAGTACGGCCAGGCTATTGGTCATATCGGTAAAGTCGCCAGCGGCTCACTGAAAGTGGGTGACGCGGTGCAGGCCGACGTAGATGAGGCTCGCCGTCAGCGTATCCGTCTCAACCACTCCGCGACGCACCTGATGCACGCGGCGCTGCGCCAGGTGCTCGGCACCCATGTGGCGCAGAAAGGTTCGCTGGTCAATGATAAAGCGCTGCGCTTTGACTTCTCGCATTTTGAAGCGATGAAGCCGGAAGAAATTCGTGCGGTGGAAGACCTGGTCAACGCGCAGATCCGTCGTAACCTGGCTATCGAAACCAAAATTATGGATATCGATGCCGCGCGCGCATCCGGCGCCATGGCGCTGTTTGGCGAGAAATACGACGATCGCGTGCGCGTTCTGCGGATGGGCGACTTCTCCACGGAGCTGTGCGGCGGGACTCACGCGGCGCGTACCGGCGATATCGGCCTGTTCCGCATCACGTCAGAGTCCGGCACCGCTGCTGGCGTGCGCCGTATCGAAGCGGTGACTGGCGAAGGCGCGATGGCCATCCTGCATGCGCAGAGCGATCAGCTCAATGATATCGCTCAGCTGCTGAAGGGTGACAGCCACAATCTCGGCGAGAAGGTTCGCGCCGCGCTGGAGCGTACCCGTCAGCTGGAAAAAGAGCTGCAGCAACTGAAAGAGCAGGCTGCGGCGCAGGAGAGCGCAAACCTCTCCAGCAAAGCGGAAGAGATTAACGGCGTTAAGCTGCTGGTCAGCGAACTGACCGGCGTTGAGCCGAAAATGCTGCGTACCATGGTTGACGATCTGAAGAACCAGCTCGGTTCGACGATCGTTGTATTAGCTACGGTAGCGGATGGTAAGGTTTCTCTGATTGCAGGTGTGTCTAAGGATGTGACAGACCGCGTGAAAGCAGGGGAGCTGGTTGGTATGGTCGCCCAGCAGGTGGGCGGTAAAGGGGGCGGTCGTCCGGATATGGCGCAGGCCGGTGGTACCGATGCGTCTGCTCTCCCTGCAGCGTTAGCCAGTGTGAAAGGCTGGGTCAGCGCAAAACTGTAATAACTATAAACGCATTTACCCTAAATAATTCGAGTTGCAGGAAGGCGGCGACGCAGCGAATCCCCAGGAGCTTACTCAAGTAAGTGACTGGGGTGAGCGAGGAAAGCCAACACACATGCAACTTGAAGTATGAGGGGTATAGGTGCCATAACCAGAGGGTTATGGCACCTTGCGTCAGAAACACTGATAACGATAAAGTCGGGTTGAAATTGTGTATATCGGCTAAACTTAGGTTTAACAGAATGTGATGCCATGACTGCTTATACCCTAAGGTATTTGTCATCGCTTACTTTTTGGCGTTATATGATGGATAATGCCGGGATACGAGAGACCCGACTCTTTTAATCTTTCAAGGAGCAAAGAATGCTGATTCTGACTCGTCGAGTTGGTGAGACCCTCATGATTGGAGATGAGGTCACTGTGACAGTTTTAGGGGTGAAGGGTAACCAGGTTCGTATTGGCGTAAACGCCCCTAAAGAAGTGTCTGTTCACCGTGAAGAGATCTACCAGCGTATTCAGGCTGAAAAATCCCAGCAGTCCAGTTACTAAGGTTTCCGCGCCTCGCTGTGCAGTGAGGCGCATCACTTACCGCCGCTTTTTCCCTTTTTCTGTTTTTTCCCCCTGCGCCATACCGCTTTTCATTACCCTTTGCCGCTTTGGTCGTTTGGCGTTATGCCAGCGTCAGGGCTGATTTCCTGTTGATAAATTGCCCTTTTTGCCGTTTTTGCACGCGAATTGCGTGCGAAGTGTGCAAACGAAAAAAGGTCTCGAAAAAGTGTTTGACTTATAAGTACCAGAAAGTAATATGTGCGCCATCGCAGCGACGAAGAGCAGAAACAAGTTCTTCGAAGCACTCGAAAGAGGCGTGTGTGGTGAGGTGGCCGAGAGGCTGAAGGCGCTCCCCTGCTAAGGGAGTATGCGGTCAAAAGCTGCATCCGGGGTTCGAATCCCCGCCTCACCGCCATTTTGCATCCGTAGCTCAGCTGGATAGAGTACTCGGCTACGAACCGAGCGGTCGGAGGTTCGAATCCTCCCGGATGCACCATCTTCTTTCTGAATTAAGAGAGAAGAGCGCTGTGAAAGCAGCGGCCCGCAGTGCGAGGCATAATCGAGTCACTCTACCGATTAGGCCATCATACTCAGTGTGGCATGTGTTAGTTGTGACACTGACGCGTAGTAAAGCAAGTTTCCCGATGCATCCGTAGCTCAGCTGGATAGAGTACTCGGCTACGAACCGAGCGGTCGGAGGTTCGAATCCTCCCGGATGCACCATTCTTTAATAAGAATGGCAAATCGCGAAATTTGATATCAGAATTACAGCAGTAATCCCGATGCATCCGTAGCTCAGCTGGATAGAGTACTCGGCTACGAACCGAGCGGTCGGAGGTTCGAATCCTCCCGGATGCACCATATTCTCCTTAGTAACAGCAACATTGTTGTTATCTGGTTTGCGAAACCATCGTAAGTGCCAGGAGAGTAACCCCGCAGTAAAATAGCTTTCCCGATGCATCCGTAGCTCAGCTGGATAGAGTACTCGGCTACGAACCGAGCGGTCGGAGGTTCGAATCCTCCCGGATGCACCATATTCTCCTCAGTAACAACGACGATGTTGTTGCATAGGCTGCGAAATTATCGCCGCACCCGTTCTGAATGCATAATCTTCACTCTTCTCTCACCATCCCGATTACCTCGTTTTCCATCACTGGCTTCATCCTGACTTTTTTATTGGCAAGACGCGCTTTCCACTATAATTTATCCTTGTATATCAGCGTTATCAGGCTGAGATAAATGCAAGGAGAGAAATCCATGAAATGGTTCAAAGCAATACCTGCTTTTTGCGCGACGCTGCTGGTAACGACGGCCCTCGCTGGCTGTGCGGGATCGGCTACAAAGGAGAGTACGGGCGGCTATATTGACGATACCGTGGTGACCACCAAGGTGAAAACGGCGCTCTTTAACGATAAAGACATTAAGTCCTCAGAAATTAGCGTCCAGACCTTTAAAGGCCGCGTCCAGCTGAGCGGATTTGTCTCCTCCGCGGAGAGCGCTAAACGAGCCGTAGAAGTCACACGCCGAGTGCAGGGCGTGCGAATGGTCGAGAACGATCTGCGTATTAAATAAGGCTGGTTATCCGGCCTAATGTTTGGGGGCGCCTGAGGGCGCCTTTGTCGTCTGCGCCGCTGGCCGCGACAACGGCGGGCTTTTGCGTTACAGTAATCATTCCCAAACCGGTTGGTGAGAAGACAATGTACGAAGGTTACGCAGGACTGATCTTTGATATGGATGGCACCATTCTCGATACCGAGCCGACCCATCGGCAGGCATGGAACGAGGTGTTGGGCCGCTACGGTATGCGTTTCGACGAACAGGCGATGGTCGCGCTCAATGGCTCACCAACCTGGCGAATCGCCCAGGCGATTATCGAACTCAACCAGGCCGATCTCGATCCACATCGCCTGGCGCAGGAAAAAACCCAGGCCGTCAAAGCGATGCTGCTGGACAGCGTACGCCCGTTGCCGCTGATTGAGGTGGTTAAGGCATGGCACGGCCGTCGCCCGATGTCGGTGGGAACCGGCAGCGAGAGCGCCGTCGCCGAAGCGCTGCTGGCGCACCTGGGGCTGCGTCATTACTTCTCCGCGGTGGTGGCGGCCGATCATGTGGTCAACCATAAACCCGCGCCCGATACCTTCCTGCTGTGCGCCGAGCGCATGGGCGTCGCGCCGGAAAAATGCGTCGTCTTCGAAGATGCCGACTTTGGTCTGCAGGCGGCGAAGCGCGCGGGAATGGACGCAGTTGACGTGCGTTTGCTGTGAGCGACGCGCTGTCACTCACCTCGCTGTTTGCCAGTAGCTTTTTAAGCGCCACGCTGCTCCCCGGCAATTCGGAGGTTGTGCTGGTGGCTATGCTACTTGCAGGGGTCAGTCATCCGTGGTGGTTAGTATTAATAGCAACAATCGGCAATAGCCTTGGAGGGGTAACTAACGTTATTCTGGGGCGCTTGTTTCCGCTGCGCAAAACCTCGCGCTGGCAGGAGCGGGCGGCCGGCTGGCTTAAGCGCTACGGCGCGGTCACGCTCTTACTGAGCTGGGCGCCGGTTGTCGGCGATTTACTGTGTTTGCTGGCGGGATGGATGCGCATTTCCTGGGGACCGGTACTCTTTTTCTTATGCCTTGGTAAGGCGCTGCGCTATATCGCTATTGCGGCAGCGACGCTTCAGGGCATGACGTGGTGGCACTAATTGGACTGACAGTTCATCCATTACAATTATGCTTATTCAAACGATTTCGACAGGCGGGAGGTCAAATTGATCCCGGACGTATCACAGGCGCTGGCCTGGCTGGAAAAACATCCGCAGGCTCTGCAGGGTATTCAACGTGGTCTGGAGCGGGAAACGCTGCGCGTGAACGCAGACGGCACCCTTGCAACGACCGGTCACCCTCCGGCGTTAGGCTCAGCGCTAACGCATAAATGGATTACCACCGATTTTGCCGAAGCTTTACTTGAGTTCATTACGCCAGTAGATGGCGATATTGAGCATATGCTGACCTTTATGCGCGATGTCCATCGCTATACCGCGCGTCAGCTTGGCGACGAGCGGATGTGGCCGCTGAGTATGCCATGCTATATCGCCCCCGGTCAGGATATTGAGCTGGCGCAGTACGGCACCTCTAACGTGGGGCGCCTGAAAACGCTATATCGCGAGGGGCTGAAGAACCGCTATGGCGCGCTGATGCAGACTATCTCCGGCGTGCACTATAACTTCTCCCTACCGATGGCCTTCTGGCAGGCAAAATGTGGTGTGGAGGATGCCGAGAGTGGTAAAGAGGCCATTTCGGCGGGCTATTTCCGCTCAATTCGTAACTACTATCGCTTTGGCTGGGTGATCCCCTATCTGTTTGGCGCCTCGCCGGCGATTTGCTCCTCATTCCTGCAAGGCAAACCGACAACGCTGCCCTTTGAGGAAACGGGCAACGGCATGTATTACCTGCCGTATGCCACCTCGCTGCGCCTCAGCGACCTTGGTTATACCAATAAGTCGCAAAGCAATCTCGGAATTACGTTTAACGATCTGCACGAGTATGTGGCAGGATTGAAGCGGGCGATTAAAACGCCGTCGGAAGAGTACGCCAAAATCGGGCTGCAGAAAGACGGCAAGTATCTGCAGATCAACAGCAACATTCTGCAGATTGAAAATGAACTTTATGCGCCGATCCGCCCGAAACGCGTCACCCGTCGGGGCGAAACCCCGTCCGATGCGCTGTTGCGCGGTGGTATTGAGTATATCGAAGTGCGTTCGCTGGATATCAATCCGTTCTCGCCGATCGGCGTTGACGCCCAGCAGGTGCGTTTCCTCGACCTGTTTATGGTCTGGTGCGCGCTGGCCGACGCGCCGGAGATGAGCAGCGATGAGCTGCTGTGCACCCGCACCAACTGGAATCGGGTGATTCTGGAAGGGCGTAAGCCGGGCTTAACGCTGGGGATTGGCTGCGAAAGCGCGCAGTTCCCGCTGGCTCAGGTGGGCAAAGATCTGTTCCGCGATTTACGCCGCGTGGCGCAGACCCTGGACAGTATCCACGGTGGCCAGGCATATCAGCAGGTCTGCGACGAGCTGCTGGCCTGCTTTGACGATCCGGAATTAACCTTCTCAGCCCGCATTCTGCGTTCTATGATTGAAGAAGGCATTGGCGGTACCGGCCGTGCGCTTGCCGATCGTTACCGGACGCAGCTGCGCGAAGAGCCGCTGGAGATCCTGAGCGAAGACGATTTTATCGCCGAGCGCGACGCGTCGGTGGCGCGACAGAAGAAAGTGGAAGCTGAAGACAGCGAGCCGTTTGAGGCGCTGCTGGCGCGGCACGCGTAGCGCTGGAAAAGAAAAAGGCCACATCACTGTGGCCAAACTTTCATCTCTGATTCAGGGATGATGATGATAATAAATGCGCGTCTTTCATATACTGAGACTCGCGGCTGAACAAAGAGTTCATTTTATTTTAAAAAAATTCACTCCCGGAGGTGACGAATGCCGTTGTTAGATAGTTTCACAGTCGACCATACCCGAATGGAAGCCCCAGCGGTGCGTGTCGCGAAGAAAATGAACACGCCGCATGGCGATGAAATCACCGTTTTCGATCTGCGCTTCTGCGTACCGAACCAGGAAGTGATGCCGGAACGCGGTATCCACACCCTGGAGCATCTGTTCGCGGGCTTTATGCGCGATCATCTGAACGGGAATGGCGTGGAAATTATCGACATTTCGCCAATGGGCTGCCGCACCGGCTTCTATATGAGCCTGATTGGTACGCCGGACGAGCAGCGCGTCGCTGACGCCTGGAAAGCGGCGATGGCCGATGTGCTGAAGGTGAAAGATCAGAACCAGATCCCGGAGCTCAACGTCTACCAGTGCGGGACTTACACCATGCACTCGCTGGAAGAGGCCCAGGACATCGCTCGCCATATCATTGAGCGCGATGTGCGCATCAACAGCAACGACGAACTGGCGTTGCCGAAAGAAAAACTGCAGGAACTGCACATCTAGTGCTTCCGCCACGGCCCGACGCCTGTCGCCGGGCCGCTTTTCTGACGCCGCGATGACGACGACGCTTTCCTTCTCCTTTCAGCACCGCCCTTTGGTGCCCTTTGCCCATGATTATGCCCACGGTGACCAGGAAGACTGGCATCAGCATGACTGCGCCCAGCTGCTGCATATACTAAGCGGCGTGGTGCGGGTCGCGACGCCGGTAGGCTACTGGGTGGTGCCGCCCGGGCGCGGCGTCTGGCTGCCGGCGGGAACGCCGCACGCGCTACGCATGACCGGCAACGTGGCGGCGCGCACCCTGTTTATCGATCCGCTGGCGCGCGCCGATCTTCCGGCGGGCTGCCAGATCGTACAGATCACGCCGCTGCTGCGGGAACTGATCGTGTCATCCCTGGCGCTGGCGGAACGCTATGCCCCCGCCAGCCGCGACGAAAGAATTTATGAACTGATCCTCGATGAGATCCGCGGGATGGCGATCCTGCCGTTTGGCCTGCCGGAGCCGCAAAGCGAAACGCTGCGTCGGCTGTGCCAGCAGGTACGCGAGGCGCCGGGCGAGGCCTGGAGCAGCGGCCAGGCGGCGAAGGCGTGCAGCATGAGCGAGCGAACCCTAAACCGCCATTTTCAGCAGCAGACTAGCCTGACGTGGAGCGAGTGGGTGCGCCGGGCGAAGCTAATGGAAGCGCTGGTGCGCCTGGCGCAGGGCCACTCCGTGCTGCGGGTGGCGCTGGAGCTGGGCTACGGTAGCCACAGCGCCTTCAGCGCCATGTTTCGTCGGGTGATGGGCGTCGCCCCCAGCGACTATTTTCGTCCCCCGGCCTGATCGGCGGCGCTGAGCGCATTGCACAGCGCCTGCAGCGAGGCGCGCGCCACGTCATTATCGATACCCACGCCCCAGTAGCTTTCTCCTTGCGGAAAAACGCAGCGGATATAGGCCACCGACCGGCTGTCGCTGCGCGCGCCGAGGGTATGCTCATGATAGTCCTTGATCATAAACGGCTGCCGAAACAGCGCGCTGAGCCCGCTGGCTGCGGCGGAGAGCAGGCCGTTGCCCTGGCCCTGCAGGCGTCGGGTTTCGCCGTGGTGACGCAGCGTTGCCTGCAGGGAAAGCTGGCCATCCTGCTGGCTGGCGCTCTGATAATCGAGCAGCGTCAGCGCCGGCTGCGCCTGCAGCCCGTAGCGCGTGCGGAACAGCTGCCACAGCGCATGGTGGGTCATCTCTTTGCCGTCGCTATCGGTGGCCTGCTGAACGTGCTGGCTGAAGTCCTGCTGCAGCCCGCGGGGCAGTTTCAGACCATGATTTTGTTCGATAAGCCAGGCGCTGCCGCTCTTCCCCGACTGGCTGTTGACGCGGATCACCGCCTCATAGCTGCAGCCAATATCCTGCGGGTCAATGGGCAGGTAGGGCATCTGCCACGGATCGCCAGGCTGACGGGCATCAAACCCTTTTTTGATCGCATCCTGATGGGAGCCGGAGAAGGCGGTGTAAGCCAGACTTCCCGCCCACGGGTGGCGCGGGTGAACGGGGATCTGGTTGCAGTTTTCCACCACCTCCACCACCCGGTTCATCTGCTCGAAGCGAAGCTCAGGGTCGATGCCCTGGCTGTAGAGGTTCATCGCCAAAGTCACCAGACAGACGTTGCCGGTGCGTTCGCCGTTGCCAAACAGGCAGCCTTCTACCCGATCGGCGCCGGCCATCACCGCCAGCTCGGCGCTGGCGACGCCGGTGCCGCGATCGTTATGCGGGTGCACGCTGATGCAGACCTCGCTGCGGCGGGAGAAGTGGCGGCAAAAATACTCGATCTGATCGGCATAGACGTTGGGGGTGTTGACTTCCACCGTCGCCGGCAGATTGACGATCATCGGTCGCTCGGCGCAGGGCTGCCAGACATCCGCCACCGCTTCGCAAATCTCAAGCGCAAACTCGGGCTCGGTGAAGCAGAAGGTTTCAGGCGAATATTCATATTGCCAGCGGGTCTTCGGCTGCTGTTCGCACTGCTGACGGATAAGCCGGGTGGCGCGGGTCGCGAGGGCGATCACCTCGGCCTTGTCCATGCCGAAAACCAGCTCGCGGAACAGCGGCGCGGTGGCATTGTAGAGGTGGACGGTAGCCCGGCGGGCGCCGCGCAGCGCCTCAAAGGTGCGCAGGATCAGCGGGTCTCGCGCCTGGGTCAGCACCTGGATGGTGACATCCTCCGGGATGCGCTGTTCGTCAATCAGCTGGCGGACAAAGTTGAAATCGGTTTGTGAGGCGGAAGGGAAGGCGACTTCAATCTCTTTAAAGCCGCACTCCAGCAGCAGATCCCAGAACTGCAGTTTGCGGGCGCTGTCCATGGGCTCCGCCAGCGCCTGGTTGCCGTCGCGCAGGTCAGTCGAGAGCCAGCGCGGGGCGTGACTGATTTGCCGGTCTGGCCAGCGGCGGTCAGGCAGGGCGATCGGCGGATAGGGACGGTACTTTTCAGCAGGATGGCTCAGCATAGTGTTCTCCTTAATGGTCAGCCTTTATCCTGCCCGAGCGCAGGGTGACGGGCTTTCGCAAACGAGACAGAAACTAGCGAGAACTGGACAACCTGACGCCGTAAAAAAGGGACCCGGAGGTCCCTTTATGTGAGGCTTAGTGCGCGCCGCCGCCGCCTCCGCCGGCGCTGAACGGTGGTCTGGCGAACCACACCAGCCCCAACAGCAGGATGAAAATAGCCGCAGAAATCCAGAAGATTTCGTTGGCGGAGATAATCAGCCCCTGGTTGGTTATCTGCTGCGCTATCCAGCCGGACGCCTGCTGCTGCGTCATTCCCATGCCCTGCAGCTGATCGTATATCTGCTGCGCGTTGGGGTTAAAGGGGGTCACCGATTCGGTGAGCTGCGCATGATGCAGCGCCTCGCGGTTGGTCCACAGGGTGGTGGTGATCGAGGTCCCGATGGAGCCGGCAAGGGTACGGGTGAAGTTCGACAGGCTCGACGCCGCCGCCAGCCGCTCCGGCGGCAGGCCGGAGAGGGTGATGGTGGTCAACGGCATGAAGAAGCAGGCCACCGCGAAGCCCTGGATAAACTGTGGCCACGCCGAGGCGCCAAAGTCCATCCCCGGTTCGAAGGTCCAGGCGCGCCAGTAGAAGCAGACCGCGTACATAATAAAGCTGAAGGTGACCAGCCGCCGCATGTCGAGCTTATGCGCGAAGCGGCCGATAATCGGCGACAGAATGACCGGGATCACCCCCACCGGCGCCGACGCCAGGCCGGCCCAGGTCGCGGTGTAGCCGTAGACCTCCTGCAACAGCTGCGGCAGCAGCACGATGGCGCCGAAGTAGAGCATATAGGCCAGACTGATACAGAGGCAGCCGATGGTGAAGTTGCGCGACTTAAATAGCGACAGATCGACAATCGGGTTATCGTCGGTTAGCTCCCAGACGATCAGGAAGCTTATCGCCACCACCGCCACGATGGTCAGAATGATAATCTCATTGGAGGAGAACCAGTCCAGCTCTTTACCCCGGTCCAGCATCACCTGCAGGCTACCGATACCGATGATCAGCAGCGCCAGACCGACGCCGTCGATCCGCCGCTGTTCGGTTTTGGTTTCCCGGTTGCGCAGGGTCTGCAGGGTCATCAGCACCACCGCCACGCCAATGGGCACGTTGATAAAGAAGATCCAGCCCCAGTGATAGTTATCGCTGATATAGCCGCCGAGGATCGGACCGCAGATGGGCGCGACAATCACCGTCATTGACCACAGCGCCAGAGCGATAGAGCGCTTCGCCGGGGGATAGTTGCTGAGCAGCAGACTTTGCGACAGCGGGATCAGCGGCCCGGCGACGATCCCCTGAATGACGCGGAAGAAAATCAGCATCGTCAGGCTGTTGGAGACGCCGCAGGCCCAGGAGGCAATGGCGAAGGCGGTGGTTGACCACAGGAACAGCTTCACCTCGCCGACGCGCTTGGCCAGCCAGCCGGTGATCGGGATGGAGATGGCGTTAGCGACCCCGAACGAGGTGATGACCCAGGTCCCCTGGCTCAGCGACGAGCCAAGGTTGCCGGCAATGGTCGGGATCGCCACGTTGGCGATAGTGGAATCCAGCACCTGCATGAACGTCGCGAGCGACAGCGCAATGGTCATAATGACCAGCTGCGCGCCTTCCAGCGGTTTTTGCTGTTGCATTACACTCACCCCGAATTATCCGGCGTTGGCCTGAATGATCTCGTCTATCAGCTTATTAACCGGATCGAGAGCGATTTCGCGGGCATTGCTCTCGTAAACCGGGGAGCTCCGCACCTGGCTTGCCAGCATTTCACCATCGCGATCGGTGGTGTTGACTTCCACCAGCGTCGAGAGGCCGATGCGCAGCGGGTGTTCCGCTAGTTGTTTTTCATCCAGCTCGATACGAACCGGCAGACGCTGTACCACTTTGATCCAGTTGCCGGTAGCATTCTGCGCCGGCAGCAGAGAGAAGGCGCTGCCGGTGCCCATATCCAGACCGACCACTTTACCGGTGTATTTCACGTCATCGCCATAGATATCGCTGATCACGGTGGCCGGCTGGCCGATACGCATATGCGCCAGCTGAGTCTCTTTAAAGTTAGCATCGATCCACAGGTTGGTCGCCGGGACCACCGCCATCAGCGGCGTGGTGGTGCCAATCTGCGCGCCAGGCTGTACCGAGCGACGGGAAACGTAGCCGCTAATCGGGCTGACGATCTGCGTACGCTGCAGGGCCAGCCAGGCGTTACGCACTTCAGTGGCCGCCTGGAGCACCGCCGGCTGCTGTTCCAGCCTGGTGCCCAGCACGATCGCCTGGTTGGCGTTGTACTGCTGGATTGCCACGTCGAGTTCGGCCTGTGCGCTGGCGACGGTATCGCGGGCGTGCTGCAGCTCTTCGCGGCCAATGAGGTTCGCGGCGCCCAGCGGGATGCGGCGGTTCAGGTCAGCCTGCGCCTGGGCGAGGGCGGTTTTTTTGACGTCGATATTTGCCTGCAGCTGCTTGCTGTTGATCATCTGCTGGCGGGTCTGACGGACGCTGGCGGCCAGTTGGGTCTTAGCCTTTTCAAACGCCTGTTGGGCATCGGTCCGATCGAGCGTGACCAGCGGATCGCCTTTCTGCACGTAGTCCGTGTTGTCAGCCCAGACTTTGGTCACGCTGCCCGCGACCTGAGCCATAATTTGTACCTGATTCCCTGCTACGTAGGCATCGTCGGTCTCTTCGTAGTGACGCAGTACCAGAAACCAGTAAATCCCATATGCCACGGCAATAATAATGAAGAGCAATGTCCGCAACAGAAGCGCGCCTTTACGCTTTCCTTTTTTGCTGCCTGGTTGCTGCGGGGTTTGGCTCTCCGCATTTGCACTCATGTTATTCTCCACGATCTTATTATTTCACATCGGCTGAGCCGACCTGTTTATCAGAAAGGCCAGCAGAGATCTGCTGGCCTGGCTGTTTTCCTTGCAACGTAAAAATGGGCTGAGCGACGCCGCCCTTAGCGTAGAGAGTCCGCTAGCACGCCTTCTTCTTCCATCTGATCAAGGCGGCTCAGGAGTTTACGGGTGATGTGTTCGAGCTGATCTTTTTCGCTGGTGCTAAGTGAAGACCACAGCTGATGCAGGCAGTTATGCTGCGGCGGCAGGACTTCACGCAAAAACTGATGGCCCTTTTCGGTCAGTTGCAGATGCAAACAGCGACGATCGTTATCGCTCTCGCGGCGCTCAATCCAGCCGCGTTTTTCCAGTTCATCAGCGATACGGGTGGCGTTGGTACGTGACGAGCCCAGCGCACAGCTCAGCTCGGACGGCTGGATGCTGTGGTTTTCCTGTGACTCCAGCGTAATCAGCGCCATAAATAATGTCTCGTTAATTCCCTGCGCTTTGAGCATTTTATTGCGATTTTCCAGCAGCTTACCTTGCATATGCATGCAAAGACGAGTTAACAGGATCTCCTGAAACGGGAAATCTTCATGGCGGCTGGCGCGGAACTTGAGCATTTGCTCAATGGGAGTAAACGAACTATCCATTTGGGTATGACCTCATTAATTACAGCCGATATAATAACTATTGTGACAAATAAATCAAATGAATTATTGACCAAAATTGATACGTAAAGCTTAGAGCCCGTTGGTGATTTTCCATGCCAGACCATAGGCAAACGCCGACAGCAGGGTCGGGACAATGATGCTGCGGGTTTTCCAGAAGGCGGCCCCCAGCACCAGGAAGCCGGTCAGCGTCGGCGCCAGGCGATGGGCATCGGCGAGGATCTCCGGCACGCTGGAGACCACCAACAGCGCGCAAATCGAGGCGATGCCAATGGTATCCAGCAGCACGCTGACCGGGCCGCGGCGGGCAGGACGGGCGTGGCCGGCGCGCAAACGCAGAGGAAGATAGCGAAAGAGATAGTTGACGCCGCCGACTATCACCCCGAGCAGAAGGACTTCACTGTTCATCCGGCATCCCCTTGAGCATGGCCTGAAGCAGCGCCGTCAGACACCCGCAGACAATTCCGGCGAGGATCGCCGCCGGAATGGAAAATAACAGAATGCCGCCCAGCGCGCCCGCCAGCGCCGCCGTGACGCAGAGTGACTGCTGACGCTGGAAAGAGGCCAGCAGGAAGCTCATAAACAGCGCCGGCAGCATAAAGCCGAGGGCGGCTTCCACCGCCGGATAATCCACCAGCAGGCCGTTGCCGGACCAGGCGCCGGCCAGCGTGCCGCACACCCACGATGCCCACGAGGTAAAAGCGAGACCGAGCATCCAGTTTTCGCTCCAGCGGCGGTTATCGCGAACCAGCCTGGCGGTAGCGGCGGCGAAAACCTCATCGGTCAGGCCGAAGGCCCAGAGGGCGGTTTTCTTTTTATCCAGCGCTGAGCGAATGCGGCTGCGCAATGAGGGGCCATACAGCACGTGGCGGACATCCATCGCCATTACCGTCAGGGCGGCGACCCACAGCGAACTGCCGGCGGCCAACATGGCGGTGATCACAAACTGGCTGGCGCCGGCGTAAATAATGCAGGAGAAGAACAGGCTTTCCAGCGGGGTGAAGCCCAGCCGGGTGGCATTGAGTCCGAAGGCGAATGCCACCGGAAGGTAGCTGATGACGATGGGGAGACTGTCTTTGACGCCTTCGCCGACGGTGGCGACGCGTTCAGGTAAGGCACAGGTTAAGGGCGCGGGGTTTTCCATATGAATAACTTATCGCTGGATCCATGTGAAGATGGCAATTTGACCGATGTCTCCACCTTAACAGAGCGCGATGCGCCTTAACACTATGGAAATTCCTGGAATCGCGTTTCTATGACCTGGCCACGAGAAAGGGGGCAAGGGGGCCGGATAAGGCGCTGGGCCTTATCCGTGAGCGGGTTTACTGCTGCGCGGCGAGGGCGGTTTTCACCCAGCTGTCGAACAGCGGCTGGTGGGCTTTGATCCAGCCATCAACGTGGCCGTTAATGTCGGCTTCGGAAGCATGGCCTTCGTGCATCATCGCATTCTCGGCGTTGATGTCGGCGATCGGCAGCTTCATGATGCTAAACAGAGTGGCGGCGGCCGGATTTTTCTCCGCCCAGGCTTTGTTAGCGACGATGTGCATGGTGTTCACCGGGAAGCCATAGTTGGCGCCGTTGGCCAGTTTGGTGTCGATGTTTTTCTGCTCGCCCGGAAGGGAGGAGAACGGCACCTGCAGCCAGACGACGTCCTTGCCAGGCTTCAGCACGTCGCTAACCCAGTACGGCGTCCAGGTGTAGTAGAGCACCGGTTTACCCTCTTTATACCGGGCAATGGTGTCGGCCATCATCGCCGCGTAGTTGCCCTGGTTATGGGTGACGGTTTTGCTCAGGCCATAGGCGTCAATCTGATGGTTAATCACTGCTTCGCAGCCCCATCCTGGGGTACAGCCGGTGAGATCCGCTTTACCGTCATTGTTGGTATCAAACAGTTTGGCGATCTGCGGATCTTTGAGCTGATCGATGGAGGTGATGTGGTACTGCTCAGCGGTTTTTTTGTCGATCAAATAGCCCTGGGCGGCGCCTGAGACGTACACTCCTTTGCGATAGAATTTGTTATCACCGCCCGCCGCGGCGTACATGTCATCGTGCAGCGGTTGCCAGTTGGTGGCGATAAAGGTGGTATCTCCGGCGGCAATCGACGTATAGGCAACGTTATAGTCCACTTCGCTGGGTTTCTCGACGGTGTAGCCCAGCTTCTCCAGCGCGCGACTGACCAGCAGGGTCTGGAAGCTCTCTTCGGAGATAGTGCTCTGAGCGGGCTTCACCGTAATCCCTTTACCCGGCAGGTCGGCGGCGAAGGCGCTGGTGGCGAGCAGGGTGGCAAAGGCGGCGGTGGCCAACATCGTACTATGTCGCATGGTGGTTCCTCTTATTGTTTAACGGGAAGGGCCGCTCCCGGGCATCGGCTGGTGTCGGGGAGCGGCGCTGTTATCGACTTATCGACAGAAAGGGCGAGTGATAAGCCCCAGCGGGCCGGTGGTGTACCAGCGGCGGTTGCCGCGACTGCGGGCGTCGCGACCGACGGCCTGGGTGAGGCGGTCAAGAATAATCGCCAGGATCACGATCCCCACCCCGCCGACGGTCGCCAGGCCCATATCCAGGCGGCCGATACCGCGCAGCACCATCTGGCCGAGGCCGCCGACGGCGATCATCGAGGCGATCACTACCATCGACAGGGCCAGCATCAGGGTCTGGTTAACCCCGGCCATAATGGTGGGCATGGCCAGCGGCAGCTGCACCTTAAACAGCAGCTGGCGCGGGCTGGCGCCAAATGAGCGCGACGCTTCGATCAGATCCTCAGGCACCTGGTTTATCCCGAGGATGGTCAGACGGACGATCGGCGGCAGGGCGAAGATAATCGTCACCACCACGCCCGGTACGTTGCCGATGCCGAACAGCATCACGATCGGCACCAGATAGACGAACGCCGGCGTGGTCTGCATGGCATCTAATAGCGGGCGGATGATTTTCGCCGCCCGCGGGCTGCGCGCTAGCCAGATCCCCAGCGGCAAGCCGATAACCATGCAGAACAGCAGGGCGGTGAGGACCAGCGCCAGAGTGACCATGGCTTGCGACCACGCGCCGATGGCAATCAGCGATACCAGAGTGGCGACCCCCATGCCGAGGCTGGAGATCTGCCAGGCGATTAGCGCGAAGACGATAATCGCCACCGGCGCCGGCATCCCCAACAGCAGCTGCTGGAAGGCGCTGAGGATGTAGTCGATCGGCACGCGGATCCCCTGGAACAGCGGACGGAAGTGCAGCACGATCCAGTCGATGGCGTGGGTCACCCAGCTGTCGAGCGGGATCAGGGTCTTATGGAACGGATCCATGATATTGAACTGTTCCGGCTGCGGCGCAGGGGCGCTGTGCAGCCAGTCGGCGCCGCCGCCATTAGCCGGCGCGGCAGTAGAGGCGCCACCCCAGGCGTCGGCAGCCTGCGCGGCGCTGTCGGTTGACGGGGCGCTGCCCCACGGGTTGGTCTGATCAGCCATGATTCACCCCCTCGCGATCTAAAGCCTGGAGCAACATCCTTTTGGAAATGATGCCAATATATTGTTGTTCTTCATCCACTACCGGCACGGCGCACGGAGCGTGGCCGACGTGGGAGAGCAGATCGCTGAGCGGGGTTTGCGCTTCCACCGCCAGCGGGGCGTCAATCAGCGCCGCCTCGATCCCCTGCCCGGCGCTGAGGGCTGTTTTCAGAGAATCAATCGAGACAATCCCGACAAAGCGATTACCGCGCTCTATGACATAGCCATATTCCCGGTCTTCATCCTGTAATAATTTCAGCGCCGAACGGGGGCCAAAACCAGGCGTTTTACGAATCAGGCCAACCGGGCTGCGGCGGGCAATATCTTTCGCGCTGAATACCTGGCTAATATCCACGCCGCGGAAGAAGGTGCGCACATAATCATTGGCCGGATTATTTAATATTTCATCCGGAGTGCCGACCTGGACCACTTCGCCATTTTGCATAATGGCGATACGATCGCCAATTCGCATGGCTTCATCAAGGTCATGGGAAATAAAGACGATAGTGCGTTGATGCTTCGCCTGTAATTTGATGAGCTCATCCTGCATTTCGGTACGAATGAGCGGATCGAGCGCAGAGAAGGCTTCATCCATTAACAGAATATCGGGATTAATCGCCAGGGCGCGAGCTAAACCGACGCGCTGGCGCATGCCGCCGGAGAGTTCATCCGGCCAGGCGTGGGCATAATTCTCCAGCCCCACCTGACGCAGCGCCTCCCGGGCTTTTTGCTCTCGTTCGGCGGCGGGAACGCCGGCAAGCGCCATGCCAAACGCCGTGTTGTCGAGCACGCTCATGTGCGGCATCAGCGCAAAGGACTGAAAAACCATCGCAATTTTCTTGCGACGCACCTCGCGCAGCTCGGCATCCGACATTTTGGCGATATCGACCCCGTCAATCAGCACCTGGCCGCGGGTGGGTTCAATCAGGCGATTGAGAAGGCGAACCATGGTGGATTTCCCCGAGCCGGAGAGCCCCATGATGACGAATATCTCGCCTTCTTCAATGGCCAGACTGGCGTCTTTGACGCCAAGCGACAGCCCCGTTTTTTCCAGTATTTGCGCTTTGTTGAGTCCTTTCTCAATATATTTGAAAGCACGGTGTGGATGCTCGCCAAATATCTTATAAAGATTTTTGATTTCTAATTTAATTGCCATGCAATAGAGAAGTTCCTGTTATTTGTTTATTGCGATATGATACCCGATGGTGATTATGATCTTTTTACACCCTAACATACTCAGATTCTGTGACAACCCTCAATGGCAAACTCTCGGCAAAATCAGATGGGGGCAACTGTGGCTAAGCCCCCGTGATATAAGGGCTGGGCGGTAATTTGTTGTTGGTAATATTTTTTGATTATCTTTGGATAATTCGACTGAAATGGACCGGTTTTCTGCTAAATATGACGAAGTGATGACGGTTAGGTCATGGAGAGAATATTTGGTGGATTAAACGCTATTTTGTGAAATTAATCACCAGGAATCCGCCTGCGATATTCCTGGTGAAAGTACGGTTAAAAGTCCCAATCGTCGTCGGCGGTCTCTTCCATTTTTCCTATCACGTAGGAGGAGCCGGAACCGGAGAAAAAGTCATGGTTTTCGTCGGCGTTGGGCGACAGCGCTGCGAGGATTGCCGGATTGACCGCCGCCATCTCCGCCGGGAACAGCGCCTCGTAGCCGAGGTTCATCAGCGCTTTGTTGGCGTTGTAGCACAGGAAAGCGCTGACGTCGTCGAACCAGCCGCTCTCGCCGTACAGCTCCCGGCTGTAGGCCAGTTCGTTGTCGTAAAGATCCATCAGCAGATCGAGGGCGAAATTTTTCAATTCTTCGCGCTTGCCGGGGCTGACGATCTCCAGTCCTTTCTGGTACTTGTAGCCGATGTAATAGCCATGCACCGCTTCATCGCGAATGATCAGGCGGATCAGATCCGCAGTGTTGGTCAGCTTTCCCCGGCTGGAGAAGTACATCGGCAGCCAGAAGCCGGAGTAGAAGAGAAAGGATTCGAGGAACACGCTGGCGATTTTTTTCTTCAGCGGCTCGTCGGCCTGATAGTAACCCAGCATCAGCTGCGCCTTGCGCTGCAGGGGATCGCAGCTTTCGCTCCAGGCGAAGGCGGCATCCACCTCCTTGCTGTGGCACAGCGTGGAAAAGATGGAGCTGTAAGAGCGGGCATGAACCGCCTCCATAAAGCTGATGTTCGACAGCACCGCCTCCTCATGCGGGGTTAAGGCGTCCGCCATTAGCCCCGGGGCGCCGACGGTGTTCTGAATGGTGTCAAGCAGGGTCAATCCGGTAAAGACGCGAATGGTCAACTGCTGCTCCGCCGCGCTGAGGGTTTGCCAGGCGGGAATGTCGTTCGACAGCGGCACTTTCTCCGGCAGCCAGAAGTTGCTGGTGAGACGGTTCCAGACCTCAAGATCTTTATCGTCATCAATGCGGTTCCAGTTGATTGCGCTGACGCGCGTTAAATGGGTCATCCTGTTCTCCTTACAGCGCGCAGGACACGCAGCCTTCAATTTCAGTGCCTTCCAGCGCCAGCTGGCGCAGACGGATGTAGTAGAGCGTCTTGATGCCTTTCTTCCAGGCGTAAATTTGCGCCTTGTTGATATCGCGGGTGGTGGCGGTATCGGGGAAGAACAGGGTCAGCGACAGCCCCTGGTCGACGTGGCGCGTCGCCTCGGCGTAAGTGTCAATGATCTTCTCCGGCCCTATCTCATACGCATCCTGGTAGAGGGCCAGATTGTCGTTATTCATAAATGGCGCGGGGTAGTACACCCGTCCGGTTTTCCCCTCTTTGCGGATCTCAATCTTCGAGACGATCGGGTGAATGCTGGAGGTGGCATGGTTGATGTACGAGATCGAGCCGGTGGGCGGCACCGCCTGCAGATAGCGATTGTAGATGCCATAGCGCATGACATCGTCGCGCAGCTGGCGCCAGCTTTCCCGGTCGGGCAGAGAGATGCCGGCGCGGGCGAACAGCGCGCGCACCCGTTCGGTTTTCGGCTGCCACTCCTCCTGCAGATATTTGTCGAAGTACGCCCCGCTGGCGTAGCGCGACTGCTCGAAGCCGGCGAAGCGCTGGCCGCGCTCGCGGGCCAGCTGCATCGAGGTGTGCAGCGCGTGCCAGGTCACGGTGTAGAAGTAGATATTGGTGAAGTCCAGCCCCTCCGGGCTGCCGTAGGCAATGCCTTCCCGCGCCAGGTAACCGTGCAGATTCATCTGCCCCAGGCCGATGGCGTGGGAAGCCGCGTTGCCGGCCGCTACGGAAGGAACCGACTGAATGTCGCTCATGTCGGACACGGCGGTCAGGGCGCGCACCGCGGTGGCGATTGTGCGGCCGAAATCCGGCGAGTCCATGGTATGGGCGATGTTCAGCGAGCCGAGGTTGCAGGAGATATCTTCCCCGATATGGGCATAGCTGAGGTCTTCATTATAGGCGGACGGCGTACTGACCTGCAGGATCTCCGAACACAGATTGCTCATGGTGACCCGCCCGGCCACCGGACTGGCGCGGTTCACGGTGTCTTCAAACATGATGTACGGGTAGCCGGATTCAAACTGGATCTCCGCCAGGCGCTGGAACAGGTCGCGGGCGCGGATCCAGCGCTTGCGGACCCGCTCGTCGGCCACCAGCTGCGGATAGAGGTCGCCGATGGCGCAATCGGCGAAAGGTTTGCCGTACAGCCGTTCGACGTCATAAGGCGAGAACAGGGCCATCTGCGCATCTTCTTTCGCCAGCTGGAAGGTGATATCAGGGATCACCACCCCCAGCGATAAGGTTTTGATGCGGATTTTCTCATCGGCATTTTCACGCCGGGTATCAAGAAAGCGTAAAATATCGGGATGGTGAACATGCAGCCAGACCGCACCCGCCCCCTGGCGGGCGCCGAGCTGATTGGCATAGGAGAAGGCGTCCTCCAGCATCTTCATCACCGGCACCACCCCAGAAGACTGGTTTTCGATGCGCTTGATCGGCGCCCCGGCCTCGCGCAGGTTGGAGAGTAAAAAGGCCACCCCGCCGCCGCGCTTCGACAGCTGTAGCGCCGAGTTCACCGCCCGGCCGATGGACTCCATATTATCCTCAATACGCAGCAGGAAGCAGGAGATCAGCTCCCCGCGCTGCTGTTTGCCAGCGTTAAGGAAGGTCGGTGTGGCGGGCTGAAAGCGGCCGCTGAGTATCTCCTCCGTCAGCTGCCGCGCCTGCTGTTCATCGCCCCGGGCCAGCGTCAGGGCCACCATCACGCTGCGTTCGGCGAAATCCTCGAGGTAGTGCTTGCCGTCAAAGGTCTTCAGCGCATAGCTGGTATAGAACTTCCAGGCGCCGAGGAAGGTCTGAAAGCGAAACGGAGCGCGCCGGGCATGGGCGAACAACGCCAGCACAAACCCGCGGTCATAGCCGGCCAGCACCTGCGGATCGTAATAGCCCTCGCTGACGAGCCAGCTGAGCTTATCCTCCGGGCTGGGGAAGGTGAGGGCGTTGGGCTGAACCTGGGTCGCCATAAAGGCCTCAACCGCCTGGCGATCTTTCTCAAACGGGATGCGGCCCTCGCTGTCGTACAAATTCAGCATCGCGTTGAGGGCGTGAAAATCCACGGCGGCGGTTATACGTTCTGCGGTTGTCGTTGCCAAAATTCGCTGACTCCTTTACGCACGGTGTTGATATCGTCGGGGGTTCCCATCAGCTCGAAGCGGTAGAGATAGGGCACGGCGCATTTTTGCGCGATGACATCTCCGGCACGCCCCCAGCCGTCGCCAAAGTTGCGATTGCCGGCGGCAATCACTCCGCGGATCAGCTGGCGGTTATGCACGTCGTTTAAAAAGCGGATCGCCTGACGCGGTACCGCGCCGGCGGTGCCGCCGCCGCCATAGCTGGGAACGATGAGAATATAGGGCTCGTCTACCCGCAGATGTTCACGCTCGTTCAGCGGGATGCGCACCGCCGGCAGCCCCAGGCGCTGCACAAAGCGATGGGTATTCTCCGAACGGCTGGAGAAGTAGACGATGAGGCTCATGCGCTGGCCGCCGTAAAGGAGGGGCGCAGGCGATTGATCATATCCGGGCGGAAGCCGCTCCAGCGCAGCTCACCGGCGATCACCACCGGCAGCTGGCGAAATCCCTGCTCGCGCAGGGTGTCGGCGGCATCCGGCTGCTGGTCGACGTTGACCATTTCAAAGGCCAGTCCCCGGCTCTCCATGGCTCGCCGGGTGGCATGGCACTGCACGCAGTCATTTCGAGTGTAAATAATAATGCGCATGATTCGTATTTCCATTTAAGATAACAGCACGGCGCTAAACATAGCGTCGAACGTAGTGGGCCATTCGATAAGGAAATACTAGATGTAGTTATTTAAAACTTCAACCACTCAATATATAGCGTTTTTGGCAAGCGAGTCCCCCGCCGGGATAGATCGACGGAGGAGGTGGGAGGCTGTGCGGAACTACAGGCGCATGGCCACGGCGAGGCGGTTAAAGGCGTTCATCAGACTGACGGCGAAGGTCAGATCGCTTATCTGACGCGGGGTAAAATGTTCGCGCAGCGGCAGGTAAACCTCATCTTCCGCATGGCTGGCGGCAATGTCGGTGACCGACTCGGCCCATGCCAGCGCCGCGCGTTCGGCCGGAGTAAAGTGGGCGCTTACCCGCCAGCCCGCAAGGGCATCCAGTTTGCTTTGCGCCATGCCGCCTTTGCGCAGCGCCTGGCTATGTTTCTCAAGACAGAAGGCGCAGCCGTTGATCTGCGAGACGCGTAAATAAACCAGCTCTACCAGGGCGTTGCCCAGCTCGCTTTTCTCCAGCGCGATGCTGGCCTGTACCAGCCCTTTATAGACTTCCGGGCTCAGTTCACTGAATGGCTGACGTAATTGGTTCATGGTGTTCTCCTCTCTAAGACGGTAGCCAAAATAGCACTATAATGGACTGCAAAAGATAGCCATATTCTGATGAAAAAAGCAGACCATAATGGAAGCGATTAACCTCCCGCTTTATCAGCGTATCGCCCGCCAGTTGAAATCGGCGATTGAACGTGGCGAACTGACCCCGGGCAGCCGTTTGCCCGCCAGCCGGGTGTACGCTCAGGAGCAGGGCGTCTCCCGGGCGACCATCGAAAACGCCTGGGGAGAGCTGGTCGCCCAGGGATGGCTCGAGCGGCGTGGGCAGGCGGGGACCTTTGTCAGCGAGCGGCTCAGCCCGCGCCAGCTGGCGCCGGTACCGCCAGTGCAACCGGCCGCGCCGACGGAGCCGCTGCCGTTTCAGATGGGGCTGCCGGCGCTGGATCTCTTTCCGCGCGGGCAGTGGGCGCGGGTGATGGGGCGTCGGCTGCGGACGCAGTCGCGGTTCGATCTTGCACCCGGCGATCCCGGCGGCGATCCGCTTCTGCGCCAGGCTATCGTCGATTATCTACGCCTGTCGCGCAGTATCGACTGTCAGCCGGATCAGGTGTTGATCACCGGCAGCTATGCCGCCTCCATGAATCTTATCCTGCGTACCCTGGCGCAGCCGGGACAGCATATGTGGATGGAAGATCCGGGGTATCCCTTTATCCGGCCGGTCGTCGAGGCTGGGCAGCTGGCGGTGGATGCGATTCCCGTGGACGACGAAGGGATGGACGTCGGCTGGGGCCAGCGTCATCACCCGCAGGCGCGATTTGCCCTGCTCACACCAGCCCATCAGAGTCCGCTGGGGGTCGCGCTGTCGCTTCCCCGACGCCGCCAGCTGCTGGCGTGGGCCGCGGAGCGCGACGCGTGGATCATTGAGGACGATTACGATAGCGAGTTTCGCTATCACGGCAAACCGCTGCCGCCGCTGAAAAGCCTTGATGCGCCGCAGAGGGTCATCTACGCGGGCACCTTCAGTAAGTCGATGTTCCCGGCGCTGCGCACCGCCTGGCTGGTGGTGCCGACCCCGCTGGTGGCGCGTTTTCACCAGACCGCGGAGCGCCAATCCTGCACCGTTCCCACCCTGTGGCAGCAGACGCTGGCGGATTTTATCCAGCAGGGACATTTTTGGCGTCATTTGAAGAAAATGCGTGCCAGCTATAGCCAGCGTAGACAGTGGCTGGAGTCGGCTCTGCAGGCGCAGGGCTTTCAGGTCACGCCGCAGCTGGGGGGAATACAACTGGTTATGTCGGTCAGCGGCGACGATCGGCTGCTCGCGCGGCGGGCGGTTGTGGCCGGGCTGGCGGTGCAGGCGCTGAGCGACTGGCGGATTCGCCACGCGGGCGAGGGGGGATTATTGATGAGTTTTACCAATATACGTTCGCCGGCGATGGCTGACGGACTTGCCCGACGGCTGAGAGAGGCGATTGCGATTTGATGGCGCTTAAGTCGGGGAAGCAGAAAAACCCCTGCGGCCAGAGGCGCGCAGGGGCTGACGCGTATTTGTTATCTTCATTGCCTTCCGTAAAGCTCGCGGGCTACCGCGCGCCAATCGCGCGGCGGCAGCCGACGCTTAAGCTATTATCGACGTAAATTGAGCAATACGCCAATAAATACCCCGACGGCGGCGGCGGCGCCCACACTGTGCCACGGTTTATTGCGCACGTAGGTATCGGCACAGCCCAGCGCATCGCACGCTGCCTGGCGCGCATCCAGCGCCGCCTGCTGCACCCGGTTGTGGCCATTAAGGCGGGCACGAGTCTCTTTTAACAGCGACTGCGCTTTGACACGCGCCGCTTCCGCTTCCTCTTTGGCGTCACTGCCCCATGATTTCAGCACCTCTTCCAGCGTATCCGCTAATTGGCTGACATCGTTATGAATATCTTCGGCGTTCTCGTCAAAATTGTTGCGGTTCACATGGTTAGCCATCGTTATCTCCCTTAATTCCATCGAGTGAGTAAGTGTAGGACAAGATTTTGAATTATGCTTACTGTTGTGGTTTCTGGAATTTTCCGAAAGCACTGTCCTTAATGAATAAGGTAAGGTCAATGTGCGGTAAAAGATAACGAGGAATCAGTATGTATTTAAGACCCGATGAGGTGGCGCGTGTTCTTGAAAAAGCCGGCTTCACCATGGATGTTGTGACGCAAAAAGCGTACGGCTATCGCCGCGGCGATAATTATGTTTATGTGAACCGCGAAGCGCGCATGGGGCGAACAGCGTTAGTTATTCATCCGGCGTTAAAAGAGCGCAGCAATATGCTGGCCGAACCGGCTTCAGATATCAAAACCTGTGATCATTATGAACAGTTTCCGCTGTATTTAGCCGGGGATGCGCAACAACATTATGGTATTCCGCATGGATTTAGCTCACGCATGGCGCTTGAGCGTTTTCTGAATGGGCTATTTGGCGAAGCCCAGCCGGCAATGTCGACGAATTAATACGGCGATAGGCATTTAAGGATCCAGGCGAGGCGGGCTGGCGGGAAGAGGCGACTGGCAGAGCCAGTCGCTGCTAACGCGTTGGTCAGGCCTTCGCCTGCTGATAGGGCGCCACGCGGAACAGGCGGCGGCAATAGTCGAGGAAGTAGCCGTAGGCGGCGCCCATCATCATTGATACCGCCAGGTTCGAGCTCACCGCGGCGACAATCTGGTGCCAGTCAGCACCCACGCTCCACAGAATAGCGACATACACCGGCGACTGAAAGGTGACGTAGGCCAGCACGTCGGCCATATTTTTCATCCACCTGGCTGGGCTGATGCGCCGGGCCTGACGCATGGCGAAATCGCGATAAATCCCATAGGGTACGGCAATAATAATGTTGACCGGGATCGCCACCAGACGCGACGATAACGACTGCTCAAACGTCATACCAGAGAGAAAAATTTCGATCATCATGTTGACGACGGTGCAGTAAACCACCATCGCAAAGGTGTCTGCAACCGCATGCCGCAAGCGGGAGTGCGCAGAGAACATCGGAGTGCTCCTCGAAAATGAAGTCATTAACGCCGAAAAATGCGCGTTGGTATAGCGTTTTTGGGCTGCCTGTTTTGATGTGCGTAGAGTATATCTCTGCATTAAAAGTGGCAACTAGCTATAAATTTTTATTTATCGCCTTTTTGTCGATAAAATACTCTGCGCTGGTTTGTTTTTTGTTCGTTACGCTACTTTTATTCCTGTTTTTGAAAATATCAATATTTATCAATGAGTTAATCTTGATTGCGAAATCGAGACTGGCCGAGGGAACGGCGCCTGATAGCCAACCATGGCGCAACATCACGCGAGTGTGTGATTCCGCTCTCTTTTAGGATTTTTTATGCCGTAAGTCGCGTTTTTATGGTGAAAAATTCTGAATTGCGAATTGTTGTTTTATTCCCAATGTCTGATTAACTATTCACTGCGGCCAAAGGTATGTATCAGAGCGGCCACGTATGAACAGCAGGTAACCCGCTGACCATAAAGCTAATATTCCTGTCGAGAACGGTGGTTTTTCCCGTCATTCTGCCTTTTTTATTTATTCACTCTCTTTTTTGCCTGTGCTTATGAAAAAGGCTCGGGTATTTGCCAATATAGCTTCAGGGGATAACCGCTAATATCCACCTTATATATTTATCTGGACAACCGAAGGCTGGAAATAAATAAACGTTTCTATTACACTTGCCGCGTTGTATCTTTTAATTTGCTATTTGGAATTTTTTAATTTTATGTCTTCAATGTTACACAAACTGAATAATATCCGTTCACTGCGTGCCCTGTCCCGTGAATTCTCCATTGACGTGCTTGAAGAGATGCTGGAAAAGCTCAGGATCGTCACTGAAGAAAAACGTACGCAACAGCAGCAGGCAGCTCAGCAGCAGGCTGAATATCAGGAGAAAGTGAATACCTGGCTTGAACTGATGCGCGCCGACGGTATTTCTCCTGACGAGCTGGTGGCCGATATTCAGCCGCCAAAGGCGGGAGGCAAAAAGCGTCAACCGCGCCCGGCGAAATATCGTTATACCGATCATACTGGCGCAGAGAAAACCTGGACCGGACAGGGAAGAATGCCGAAGCCGATTGCCGAGGCTGTCGCCCAGGGTAAATCGCTGGATAGCTTTTTAATTTAACGCCTTCGGGCCAGCGCCAGCCCGGTGGTGAGAGACCCACCGGCCTGGCCTTACGACTTTAAGCGAGGGGCTTTAACAGACGCCGAAGTCTCCCTCTTCCTGATACGGCGTGACCTCGTCCGACTTCAGCGAATAGCGCTCTCCCTGCTCCTGTGCGGCCTGAACCACCACCAGTTGCTCCCCTTGCACTTCCACCACTTTCAGTTTTGGTCCGCCCGCTCGGGGTTGTACCAGATCGCCGACAGCAAACATAATTCACTCCTCACTGTTAACACCATGGATAAACCTAAACCATAGCTCAACGCCCGCTCACTGAACACCGGGCGTGCTGTTTTTTGTTAAAACAATTTGGAGTTATATGTATTAACATTGTTAATGTTTTGCTGGCGCCATACCGCTGCTGAGAAAGGGGGACGGCGAGGGTAGGGTTACCACCAATCAGGTCAGGAAAGACACCATGAAGTATATCATTCTGTTGATCATTGTTATTGCTGTACTGTATGTCCATTACCGCGGACGGGTGCGCTATCGTTTCTGGCGGCAGCTCTCCGACCATTCCACATTTACCGCGTCGCTGAATGGATTTATGTATTTATTTTCCCGCGTGCCGAATACGCCTTATCTGCGGCCGGAGATGTTTCCCGAGCTGGCGATATTGCAGCAAAACTGGCAGGTTATTCGCGACGAAGGTCTCCACCTTCAGCAGCTGGAGCAGATTAAAGCGGCCGATAAATATAACGATGCCGGGTTTAACTCATTTTTCAAAACCGGCTGGAAACGCTTTTATCTGAAATGGTATGAGGATGCCCATCCTTCCGCCAGCCAGCTCTGTCCGCAAACTACCGCGCTGCTGCGCGATATCCCGTCGGTGAAAGCGGCCATGTTTGCCACTCTGCCGGACGGTAGCCGTCTGCCGCGCCATCGCGACCCCTACGCCGGCTCGCTACGCTTTCATCTGGGCCTGGCAACGCCGAACGATGACCGCTGCTTTATCGAGGTGGATGGCCAGCGTTACAGCTGGCGCGATGGAGAAGGCGTGCTGTTTGATGAGACCTATATCCACTATGCGGAAAATACCAGTGGTGAGAATCGCCTGATTCTGTTCTGCGATATTGAACGGCCGATGCGCTACCGCTGGGCGCAGAAAGTTAACCACTGGCTGGGACGCCATCTGATGAGCGCCGCTTCGGCGCCCAACGATATCGGCGATCGCACCGGCGGGATTAACCGGGCGTTTCGCTATATTTACCAGATCCGTATTGTTGGTAAGCGGTTGAAAAAATGGAATAAGACGGTCTATTACATCGTCAAATGGCTGCTCTTCGGCGGCATTGCCTGGCTTATCTGGAGCGCGTTTTAACCCCCTGGCGCCGGTTCCACGGCATGGTCGCCAGCAGACGCGCCATGCCGCAAAAGCCGGTTACGCCGGCGAAGGTGAGCCCGGCGCCGACCGCGCCGCTGAGCAGGAAAAAGCCGCCGTTAACGGTATAGCCCAGCAGCACCCCCAGTAAAATCAGGACGCCAGCGGCAATTTGCACCTGGCGCATCAGCGGCAGCGGCTGCGATGAATCTTCCACTACCAGCAACCCCGCGGCTTTCCACGCCTGAATTCCTCCTGCCAGCAGGCAGGCCTGCGCCGGCGCGGCGGCCGCGGCCAGACGAATCGCATTATTCTGCGTCCGGGAACCCGTCTGGCAGTGAAAGATGACCGTCTCTCCGGCCCGGGCATTGAGGGGCGCACCGCTGGTCAGAGTGGCGAGCGGCACCAGCTCGGCATCGGGGATATGTTCGCGCGCATATTCATCCGCATCGCGGATATCAATCAGTCTGGCGCCCTGGGCAATTTGCGCCTGGGCCTCGGCGGGAGTTAAGGTGGCGATGGTCATAGGATCCTCACGGGCAATAGAGCGTTTTCAGCGTATTGATCACCTGCTGTACCGCAGGGTGGGTGATGAAATAGTGGATACGCTGGGCGTCGCGCTCGCTGTCGATCAGCCCCTCGTCACGCATCCGCGCGAGGTGTTGCGAGGTGGCGGAGGGGCTCAGCCCTGTAGCCCGGGCGAGTTCGCCGGCGCTGGCCCTGGGCGCATCGCACAGCATGCACAGGATCAGCAATCGGTGAGGATTGCTCATCGCTTTCATCAGCGCGGCGGCTTCTCCGGCGCGGGCCTGCAGGTCTTCAGGTGTGGTCATTTATTTTAGCTTTGTCTAAATTTAGATAACTCTAAAATAAAAAGGCCGCCAGCGCCAGCACAATTTCTCCACGACTCAGGCCGGAACGGCGAGCCGGGCAATCTGTGCCCGGGCGCTGGCGATCCCGGCGTCGCGACCATGCGGGCGATTGTCCAGCCCTTCGGCATAGATAAATTCCACCTCCTCGATCCCCATCAGCCCCAGTACCGCGCGCAGATAGGGCGTGACGGCATCGGTAGTTTCTCCCTGGTGAATACCGCCGCGGCTGCTGACGACCACCGCCCGGACGCCCTCCACCAGCCCCTGCGGCCAGCTCTCGGTGTAGCGAAAGGTTTCCCGTGCCCGTGCCACGAGGTCGAACCATTTTTTTAGATCGGTCGGGACGTTGAGGTTATACATCGGCGCGCCGATCACCAGCAGGTCGCTGGCCTTTAACTCGGCGATAAGCTGGTCGGAGAGGGCGACCGCCTTGCGGATAGCAGGCTGCGGATCCACTGCCCCGCGCAGGGCGGCGAACAGGGGGCGATCCAGCGTTGGCAGCGCCATGGCGCTGAGATCGTGTTCGATGAGCCGATCGCCGTGTCCCGCCGCCTGGCGCGCCGCGAGAAATTCGTTAATCAACTGATTGGTCAGGGATGTTTCGCCATTAATGCTGGATTTTAAAACCAGAACGTTAGCCATGATGAGTGCCTCAAATGAAAGATAGAAGCAAAGACTAACACTGTCTTTTTTGTCTCAGGAGTGACATTATTTTTCCCTATTGTATCCCATAAGGAACCAATCTGTGCGCGACGATCTGAATGCGATCCCGGTATTTGTCACCGTGGTCGAGAGCGGCAACTTTGCCAGCGCGGCGGCGATCCTCCATGTGACGCGTTCGGCGGTGGGAAAAACCATTGCCCGGCTGGAAGCGCGTCTCGGCGTGGCGTTATTCCAGCGTACCACCCGACGGCAACTGCTGACGGAAGAGGGGGAGCAATTCTATCTCCAGTGCCGGGAAGCGCTGGAGCGCATCCGCGAGGCCGAAGAGACGCTGCAGCGCGGCAAAGATGAGGTGCAGGGGCGGCTGCGGGTGTCGCTGCCGGTGCTGTTTGGCCAGCGCTGCGTGGCACCGCTGCTGTTCCGCCTCAGCCAGCGCTATCCGTTACTGAAGCTCGAGCTCCACTACAGCGACCGGCAGGTCAATCTGCTGGAGGAGGGGTTTGATCTTGCGGTGCGTATCGGGAGCCTGGCCGATACCGGGTCGCTGCGGGCCCGTGCGCTGGGAGAGCACGGCATGGTGCTGTGCGCGGCGGCGGAGTACCTGCGCCAGCAGCCAGCGCCGCAGACTATTGCCGGGTTGAACGAGCACCGTACCCTCGGCTATCTGCACAACGGCCAGCTGCAAAAATGGCAACTGTATGACCCGCAGCAGGGCGACGTGCGCTTCAGTCCGCAGACGTGGCTGATACAGGATGATTTTGCCGCCATCGCGGCGGCAGTGCAGCAGGGGATGGGCATCGCCTGGCTGCCGGACTGGCTGGTGGCGCAGGCGCTTGCCGATGGGACATTGCAGCAGGTGTTGGCGCCCAGCGCTCAGGTGCGTTTCGCCATCCACGCGGTATGGCCGGAGGGGCCGTGGCTGCCGCAAAAAACGCGGGCGGCGATCGATGCCCTGCGGGAAGGGCTACCTCTTACCGCAACACCTGGTTAGCGCAGAGAGATATAACCGCCATCTATGGCGGCGGAGGTTTTCCGACAGCGTGCAAGCTACCGGCGCGCTTTACGCCATAGCCTCAGCGACGAGGCCGTCCGGCACGGGCGGCACGGCGGTACAACGTGCTGCGGGCGATACCCAGTATCTGCGCCGCCCGGCTGACGTTGCCGTTGACCCTGGCCAGGGTATCGACAATCAACTGCTCATCATGGGCCTGCAATCCCCCGCGCGGCAACGGCGCAGGCGTGGCGCGATACGCCTCCGGCAGCGCGTCGGGCGTCAGCGTGTCGCCCTCATCGGCGAGAGCCAGCATTACCTTCAGGACGCTCTGCAGCTGGCGTACGTTTCCCGGCCACGGCAGCTGGCTGAGGTGAACCAGCAGCGCGTTTGAAAGCGTCACCCGGCGTGAAGCACCGCCCAGGTCGTGCCACAGGGTGGCGATAAAGGTTTCCAGCGCCGGCCACTCGCGCAGCGGAGGCAGCGCCAGGGCGTATTCCCGCAGGCGCCACAGCAGATCTTCACGGAATTCTCCGGCGCTGACCCGCTGGGTCAGGTTGCGGTGGGTGGCGCAGATCAAGGCGAAATTCACCGGCACGCTGCGACTGGCGCCCAGCGGAGCGACCTCTTTCTCCTGCAGGACGCGCAGGAGGCGGGTCTGCAGCGCCAGCGGCATATCGCCGATCTCATCAAGAAACAGCACCCCGCCGTCAGCCTCGCGGATTTTACCGATATAGCCATTTTTGCTGGCGCCGGTAAACGCCCCCGGCTGGTAGCCGAAGAGCTCGGATTCGATCAGCGATTCCGGAATGGCGGCGCAGTTAATGGCGACAAATTTACCGCTGCGCCAGCGGCTGTGCCGGTGCAACGTGCGGCTGACATACTCTTTGCCGCTGCCGGTTTCTCCTTCAATGCACAGGGCGATGCCGGCGTTGAGCAGCCGCAGCAGCTTTTCGCCTTCGCGCGGACTGGTAAAGGGGAGATGCATGGCCGGCGGGGCGCTTACCGCCACCCGGCGGCGGGTGGGCGCCCGCAGGCGATAGTGGTAGCGGTCCTGCGGCGTGGTCAGCGGCAGCGGGACGCTGACCGCCGTTTGCGTCAGCGTCGGAAAAAGCGAGGCAAAGGTGAGCTGGCCAAACTGCGCTGCGCTCAGGCCGAACTCGCGCATCGCCAGCCGGTTGCCGGCGGTGAGGACGTTGTCGGAAAAGACCAGCAGCAGCTCCTCGACGCTGTCGAGTTTGTCCACCTGCCGGTGCAGGCTCATCAGCCACTGCTCAGGATGCAGACTCTGTTTCACCCACAGATATTCAATTTGCTTTGCCGCCGCTTTTACCCAGCCAAAGGTGTGCTGGTGGGGAAAATTCGCCGGGCCGGAGATATCCAGCACCCCGGCGATGCTTCCGTCCGGTCGCTGGAGCGGCATCGCCGCGCAGTACAGATTCTGGTTGCGGGTAAGAAAGTGCTGGCGGCCATCGATCTCGCAGCCATCGTCAATCGCCAGCGCGGTGCCGATGGCGTTGGTCCCGCGCCCGCTTTCACTCCACAGATTGCCGGGAGCCAGCGCCACGCGCTGGGCCTTTTGCAGCGCCTGGGTATCGCCGAGAGTATGCAGCACCAGGCCGTCGGGGTCGGAAAGGATCACCACCGACTGCAGGTCTGCGACCTGGCGCGACAGGGCTTCCACCACCGGCTGCGCCAGCTGCTGCAGGCCGCGGTGGCTGGCGAGCCGGTCCGCCAGCTCGCCGGCGCCGAGGCGGGGAAAATCCTCGGTGGCGGGATCCAACCCGTAGCGCTGGCAGCGAGACCACGAATCGCTCAGCAGGGGATTCGCATTAACCTCTGGTGCGAGAAGAAAGGGATTGCCTGCCACAGGGCACCTCTGGGTCGATGTTGCTGTGTTGCAATATTGTAGCTATTTGGTGTATTTGGTGTTGCGATTTGCAACACATAAGTGGAAACCCGTGCGACAGTGGCTGACCATCTGCTCGGTTAGTGAAGGCAACGTATTAATAAATAAAAATATTTAAAGAAAATAAAAAACTGGCATAACCCTTGCAAAGTGAGAAGCGTTCGGCGGCAAACTTAAAAAATCAATATGCCGCTGCGTCTCAACCCTACAGAAGGAGATTTGCGATGCGTTATGCACATCCTGGCCAGCCCGGCGCCGTGGTTTCATTTAAATCGGCTTACGGCAACTTTATTGACGGTAGATTTGTCGAGCCGCTGAGCGGTGAATTCTTTATGAATACTTCGCCGGTCGACGGCAGCAACATTGCGCAGTTTCCCCGCTCGGATGCCAGAGACATTGACTTCACCCTCGACGCCGCCCATCGCGCGGCGCCGGCGTGGGGTAAAACCTCAGTGCAACAGCGCTCCAGGCTGCTGCTACAGGTCGCCGATCGTATTGAACAGCATCTGGAATATCTGGCGGTGGCGGAGAGCTGGGACAATGGGAAACCGATCCGCGAAACCCTGAATGCTGACCTGCCGCTGGCGGTGGATCATTTTCGCTACTTCGCCGGCTGCCTGCGCGCTCAGGAGGGAAGCACCGCCGAAATTGACGAAACCACGGTGGCCTATCATTTCCATGAACCGCTGGGGGTGGTCGGGCAGATTATCCCGTGGAACTTCCCGCTGCTGATGGCCGCGTGGAAGCTGGCCCCAGCCCTGGCGGCGGGGAACTGCGTGGTGCTCAAACCGGCGGAACAGACGCCGCTAAGCATTACCCTGCTGCTGGAGCTGATCGGCGATCTGTTCCCGGCCGGGGTGCTTAACGTGGTGCAGGGTTTCGGCAAAGAGGCGGGCGAGGCGCTGGCCACCAGCAAGCGTATCGCCAAGCTGGCGTTTACCGGCTCCACGCCGGTCGGGCGGCATATTCTCGCCTGCGCGGCGGAAAATATTATCCCCTGCACCGTCGAGCTGGGGGGGAAATCGCCCAACATCTACTTCGCCGACGTGATGGACGGAGAAGAGGAATTTATTGAGAAGGCGGTGGAGGGGCTGGTGCTCGGCTTCTTCAACCAGGGTGAGGTCTGTACCTGCCCGTCGCGGGCGCTGATCCATGAATCCATCTATGAGCCCTTTATGGCACGGGTCATGGAGAAGGTGGCGCAGATCCGCCGCGGCGATCCGTTAGATACCGACACCATGATCGGCGCTCAGGCTTCCCGCCAGCAGTTCGACAAGATCCTCTCCTATATTCAGATTGCCCGGGAAGAGGGTGGGCAAATTCTGACCGGCGGCGAGCGGGCGGCT
This sequence comes from Klebsiella pneumoniae, assembly GCF_000742135.1. Classification (GTDB taxonomy): domain Bacteria; phylum Pseudomonadota; class Gammaproteobacteria; order Enterobacterales; family Enterobacteriaceae; genus Klebsiella; species Klebsiella pneumoniae. The sequence goes on from NZ_KN046818.1 coordinate 3,857,320, forward strand.
ATCGCACCGGCGCTGGATAATGGCTTTTATATTCAGCCTACGCTGATTAAAGGTCGCAACGATATGCGCTCCTTCCAGGAGGAGATCTTTGGGCCGGTGATCGGGGTGACCACCTTTAAGGACGAAGCGGAAGCGCTGGCTATTGCCAATGAGACCCAGTTTGGTCTCGGCGCCGGGGTGTGGACGCGGGATACCAACCTCGCCTATCGCATGGGTCGCGGCATTAAAGCCGGTCGCGTGTGGACCAACTGCTATCATGTCTACCCGGCGCATGCGGCGTTCGGCGGCTATAAACAGTCCGGCGTCGGGCGGGAAACGCACAAGATGGCGCTGGATGCCTATCAGCAAACCAAAAACCTGCTGGTGAGCTACGGCACCGCGCCGCTGGGCCTGTTCTGAAGTCCATCTCATTTCTGACCGATCCTCAGTCCGCAATCCATTCGGGTTGCGGATTTTTTTTAACTTCAAAATAACCATTCGAAGAGGGTGGTTATTTTGCCGGCGGCAGCGCCCATGTATTTATGTCACTTATGTATTGGCTTTCACTTGAAAATAAAAACACTTCCATAATAAGGGATTAGCGGGTGGAGGTGGCGCACCCTGGCGCCGTTTGTGTAGAAATTATGAATATTAATACCAGGAAAATTCCTAATTTTCGTGTACGCTCTGACGAGCGCACAATAAAACAAGACGAATTTTTGAACAATTGTCTTTAAATTTGTTAATTGAATTGCTCTGTTGTTGTTTAAAGGTATTTGAATTTCTTTTGTATAGATATGTAAATTAACATTGAAAAGCCATTTCAAAAATTAAATATATGGCGAGCATAGCTATTAACTTATAGTTAACATCTTCCCGGGTTGCCTTTTGATACTTCTGGTAATATATTTATTTCGCACATCAAAATAACTCTTTTTTCTTCTTTTTGTTATTCATGGCCATCTATTGGCGAAATAAGGCAGAGTAGAGGGGGATGTGCCTAATATCCTGCGGAAGGAACGCAACGTACATTTACAGGGAGGAGCTGACGAGCCGTTTCGTGATAGCTTTAGGGCTATTGTCGATGATGGAAAATATGTTCGTTAACGATGAGATAAATAATGAAAAAACAACCTCGCTTTATAACCATCCTCATAGGAGCGCTGCTTTCTGGCGTAGCCTTGCAGGCTACCGCGGCCAACACTATCAATCCTGACTCGGGCACCAGTTCGGAAGGCGCCGGCGGGCAGGTCATCTTCAATGGGTCAATCACCGACAGCTCTTGCAACGTCGATAGTAGTTCTAATGGCCAGAAGGTTGATCTGGGCAAATGGGCCAGCAACTATTTTACCGGCACTGGTTTTGAAACCACCAAAACCCCCTTCCATATCAAAGTGAAAGATTGCCCGGCCAGCGTGACTACGGTCGCCGTGCTGTTTGACGGCGCGCGCGATCAGTCTGATAACTCCCTGCTGGCCATCAACGGCGGCGCCAGCGGCGTAGCGATTAAGCTGTATGAGCACGATCGGTCGACGGCTGTCAGCCTCGGTAAAACGTCAGCCAAACAGACGGTCACTCCGGGTACCAGCGGCGGCACCGGCTCTGCCGACCTCGAGTTTTACGCCGACTATATCTCCACCGCGGCGACCGTGACGGCAGGTAAAGCCGACGGTACAGCTAATTTCAATATGATTTATAACTGATCTAATTGCGCGTTATTCAGAGTCAGCCCACTGCGTCTTGATTAATTACAGATAGCTAAAGTGTTAATTGTCATGAAGTCACGAAATATATTCGTGACGGTATAGTTGTTTTTGCTAATTATCCCGTCGAGTACTGGCTCTGTTATTCACTGCTTTATTTTGTTGTCTGTTCAACTTTTACCTGATGGTAAGTCATGATGAAGAAAATAATTGCCGTTGCGGCTTTTCTGCTGTGCACCACGGCAGCGCAGGCCGGTATTGTCATGGGTGGAACCCGTGTGATTTATCAGGAAGGGAAGCGTGAAGCCGCTATTTCAGTCACCAATGCCGATACCCATACGCCCTATCTGGTGCAGTCGTGGGTGGAAAATTACGCGGAAAACGATAAGGCCAGGGTGCCCTTCATTGTAACGCCGCCCTTGTTCCGTCTCGATCCGGAGCAAAATAACGTTCTGCGGATTAACTTTATTGGCGCCTCGCTGCCCCGCGACCGTGAATCGGTCTTCTGGCTGAACGTCAAAAGTATCGCCCCGACGCCTCAGGGCGAGGTGAATAAGCTGCAGGTGAATATTAAATCGAAATTCAAAATCTTCTATCGCCCCAACGACCTGGCGGGCGACCCGGCAAAGGCCTGGCAGCAGCTGAAGTTTAGCCAGTCCGGCGGTCGGCTGACGGTGATAAATCCCACTCCCTACTTCGTCTCTTTTTACGCCGTCGAAGTGGGCGGGCAAAGCATCGACGATCCCGGCATGGTGGCTCCCTTCGGCGAGAAAACGTGGCCGGTGAGCGGGCACGGCACCGTCAAATGGCGGGCGATTAACGACTACGGCGGCGTCAGCGATTTCGCCCAGCAGTAATTCCCCTTTTTGATGAGCTTACCGGACGGCGCCAGCATGAAAAGAATAACAACAGCCAGGGTGCGGGAGTATGCCTTGTTGCCCGTTACCGCCGGGCGGGCGGTGGCGCTGGCGACGGTGCCGACGATGATGTTTTGTCTCAGTCCGTTGAGCCGGGCGATGGCCGACGACTATTTTGACCCGGCGGCGCTGGAGTTTGCTGACCCGCAGCAGCAAACCTCCGATCTGCACTACTTCGCCAAACCCGGCGGCCAGCAGCCGGGGACTTACTCTGTCACCATGGTGGTTAATGACCAGGAGCTGGGTCAGGCTGATATCACGTTTGTTGACGATGGCGGGCAGCTGCGCCCGGTGCTGACGCCCGGTCAGCTGGCGGAGTATGGCGTCAACGTCAGCGCGTTTCCCGCCTTTCAAGCGCTGCATGAAGGCGAAACCTTCACCCGGATCGAGAAGTTTATTCCCGACGCCAGCAGTCGGTTCAGCTTCGCTAACCAGCGCCTGACGCTGAGTATTCCCCAGGCGGCGATGAACGTGCAAAGCCGCGGCTATGTCGATCCGTCGCGCTGGGACGATGGCGTGCCGGCCGCGTTTGTCGATTACTATTTTTCCGGCGCGCAAATAAAGAACGCCGACGAAGGGGAGAGCAGCCGCTCAAACTATCTCAATTTACGCAGCGGCCTCAACCTGGGCGCCTGGCGACTGCGCAACATCTCCTCAATGCAGTATGACCAGCAGCGCCGGCACTGGGATACCCAGAGCACCTGGCTGCAGCGCGATGTCCGCTCGCTGAAGAGCTTGCTGCGGATCGGCGATACCTACACCACCGGCGATGTGTTTGACAGCATACAGTTTCGCGGCGTCCAGCTGATGTCTGACGATGAAATGCTCCCGGACAGCCAGCGCGGCTTTGCCCCCACCATTCGTGGCGTGGCGCACAGCAATGCCAAAGTGACCGTCTCTCAGCACGGGTATGTGATCTACGAGACCTTTGTGTCGCCGGGGGCGTTCGCCATCAGCGATCTCTACCCCACCTCGCAGAGCGGCGATCTGGAGGTGAAGGTGACCGAGAGCAATGGCGCGGTGCGTACCTTTACCCAGCCCTATTCCGCGGTGCCATATATGCTGCGCGAAGGGCGCGGCAAATTCAGTCTCAGCGCCGGCCGCTACCACTCCGGGGGGGAGTCGGTGCGCTCGCCGGAATTTCTGCAGGGCACTTTGTTCTACGGTTTGACGGCGGGATTCACCCTCTACGGTGGTACGCAGCTGGCCCGGGACTATCAGGCGTGGGCGCTGGGCCTGGGCCGCGGTTTTGGCGAGTTCGGATCGCTGGGAGGGGATGTCACCCAGGCCGTCACCCGTACGCCGTCGGGCAAGCGCTATACGGGCCATTCGCTGCGCGCTCAGTATCAGAAAAATTTTGTCAGCTCGGGCACTGCGTTCAGCCTCGCCAGCTATCGCTACTCGTCAAGCGGCTATTACGATTTTGCCGAAGCCAGCGCCCTCGAAAGCGCCCAGGGGCAAGTAGACAACCGGCGTCGCCGGGAAGAGCTGTCGGTGTCGCAAAGCCTTGGTGGCCTGGGCAGTCTGGCGGTTTCCGCCTGGTCGCAGGAGTACTGGCATCGGCAGAGTCGGGATGAGACGGTGCACCTTGGGTTCTACAGCGCCTGGAAAGGGATCTCCTGGGGCGTGGGCTATTACTACACCCGCGCCAGCGGCCAGCAAAAAAATGACCGCTCCTGGTCATTCAATATCAATATTCCGCTGGGTGGTCCGCTGTCCGACAGCGCGGTGAGCTACAACACCACCTCGGACAGCAATGGCTATACCTCGCAGCAGATGTCGCTGTATGGCGCGGTGCCGACGCGGCCAAATCTGTTCTACTCGGTTCAGCAAGGTTATGGCAACCAGGGACGAGGCAGCAACAGCAGCGCCTCCCTGGACTACCACGGCGGCTTCGGCAACGCCCAGATCGGCTATCGCCATGACGCCGCCAGCAACCAGTTGACCTGGGGAGGCGCCGGCTCGGTGGTCGCGCATCCGCACGGCGTCACCTTCGGCCAGACGGTGGGTGAGAGCTTCGCCATCGTCCGGGCGCCGGGGGCCGCCGGCGTGGCGGTGCAAAACGGCAACAATGTGCACACCGACTGGCGCGGCTATGCCGTGGTGCCCTCCCTGACCGCCTACCGGAAAAATGTCATTACCCTCGATACGGAGTCGATGGCCGACGACACCGACGTCGACCAGCAGGGGCAGACCGTGATCCCCGGCGGCGGCGCGGTGGTGATGGCCAACTACCAGACCCACATTGGCAACCGGGTGCTGTTTACCCTGCGCAATGCCCAGGGGCCGCTACCGTTTGGCGCCAGTGCGCGGCTGGTCGAGGAGGAGGAGAGCGGCAATCCGCCGGGCGGCATGGTGGCCGACGGCGGCCAGGTGTATCTCAGCGGTGTGCCGCAGGAGGGAACCCTGGCGGTGAGTTGGATCGTCAACAACCAGTCGCAGAGCTGCACGCTGCATTTTCATCTTCCGGATAACCCACAGCAGAGTCTGAATACGGTGAAAACCGTCTCCGGACTGTGCCAGACACGCTGAGGCGGCTATGAAATCTGTTTTTCGTCAACTTCCTTTCCTCTTTCTGCTGGGGCTGAGCGCCTATCTTCCCGGCGTGCGGGCTGAAACCTGCCGCGCAAATATCGGCCAGACCACGGTCAATATTCCTAATATCAAGTATTTACCCACGCTGCCGGCCAATACCCAGATGACCAGCGCGATGGCGGATAACGGCAGCGGGATCCCTTTTTCCTGCGACCTGCAGCTGCCGACGGCGAGCGCCAAACGCATCGTCTATAAGCAGCTGAAAACCGGCGGCTCGCCGATGGTGATTAACGGACAGCATGTCTACCCCAGCGCTATCGACGGCATTGGTTACGCCCTCAGCTTCCAGTGCGCCGGCGGCCCGATGCGTGCCATCGATGGCAGCCACTCCGCCGGCGGCGAGTCGGTGGTGGTATGCGACAGTGCGACGCTCCCGGCGCTGATGACGCAGCAGCAAACCACGGTGAGGATTGCGGTAACCTTCTATAAAACCGGAACGGTGCAACTGGCGGACGGGACGCATACCAACTCGCCGCCGCTGCCGCAGGTGGGGGAGATGACCATTGAACAGCAGACCAGCGCAAGCGCCAGCTTTGTCGCCAGCGCGCCGGTCAGCATCGATATCGCCGCCCTGAATGTGGACATTGGCAGCAGCGGCAGCTGCCAGGTAGCGACATCGACGATCCAGGTCAGTCTGGGTACGGTTAACCGGGGGGAGTTTCATGGCAAAGGGACTACCGGCGGCCAGGCGAAGCGCTTTTCGATTCCGGTCTTCTGTCCGACGCCGACCGACGTGCGCATCGGCTTTTTCGGCGTCAGCGTGGAGAGCGATACCCTGGCCCTGAGCCAGGCCAGCAACAGCGCCAGCGGCGTCGGCGTGAAGCTGACCTACGGCAATAACCCCGGTGCGGCAGTGCCCGACGGCACCAGCGTTAAGATCAACGAGGCCAGCAACTTGCCGATCCTGAAAAGGGTGACCGGCGCCAGCGCCGGTACCGCCGAGGCGATCAATTTCAACGCCCAGTATGTGCAGACTGACGCCACGGTGGGAGCCGGTACGGCCAACAGCATGGTGACTTTCGCCCTGGAGTATAACTAGCCTGGGGCGGCGTTATTCAAAGGTCACGGTGATTTTGGCGGTCGCGGAAAAAGGCCCCAGCTTCGGCGTTCTCGACAACCAGAGCAGCCCCGCCGTATAGGTGCTCGCGAGGGTCGCGCCCGTTGCCAGCGTAAAGTGAATCGGAGCATTCATCTCAATAAGGGGATGCATGCTGGCGTTTGGCGAGATGGCAATGCCGAAGCCGCTGTCCGGCTGCGGCAAAATAATGGCGCTCTCCTGTATCGTATTAGTGGTGCTAAACGTAGCAAGCATAGGTTCGGTCCCGCAATCACTGCCGTTACCCTGCTTGACCAGACCATAGGTGACGGTAAAGGGGCGTGTTTTTTCATAGTAGCCCGGTCGGGCGTTACCGGCAGGAATATCGCCAAAGTTAATTTCGCTTGGCGAAATAGATACCGTGGGGACGCAGGCCATTGTTCTGATACGGTTCAGGCCGGTAATGAAAAGATTATAGTTGGCGCCAGCGGTGCCGTTGCGTAGACCGCCTTGGCCATCTACCTGAAAAAGCGACAATTTTAGGTTATCGTCTATTTTACCTTCCCCGGTCACTCTGCGGCCCGTCGAGATGATATAGACCTGGTAAACCAGGCTGAATGTCTGCCCAATGGCCGGGGACTTACAGGTATTCCCGCTTTTATCACACAGCGTCGCCGGGCCAATCTCCACCGATTTTTTATTTTGTAGCAGATAGTCGATGCCGTTGTAAGTAATGCCTACCTGGATAAAGTCGGGCAAGCTGCTGGCTTTATTTTCCGGATCCAGCCAGAAATAGGCGCTTTCACCGTTCGGAAAATTATCGGTATCTTCGCAACTGAAGGTGGCGGTAATAGGGCTGGAGACCCATATCTTTTTATTGGCAATAAGCTCGCTGCTGGAGACTTTAATGATGCTCTCGATATTCACGACTTCGCTGATCGTGGACGAGGTGGTCTTGCAGGTCAGCGCCTGCGCCGGGAAGGCGCTCAGCATGAACAGAACTGAAAGCCATGTCAGAAATAACGTATCGCTAAGTCGGCGCATAATTACCTCGAGGGGGTTACTGTGCAGATTAAGGATAATTCACGCCAGGCCGTCGCCTGCTGAGGCTCCTGGCGCAGTTCGGGCAGGGTGATTTCGCAGCTTTGCTGGTGCGTTTCGCCCCATTTCATCTGCAGCTTTTCGCCTGAATCGACTCCGCTGACGTAAACTTCTCCTCCCGGGCCGACCAGACCATTGCTGATCCCACTGGCGCGATAGAGCTCGGCGCCCAATGGTGGATAGCTGCCGTCGGCGAGGGTGGTGTGGATCAGCACGCTATATCCCCGGAACGTATCAAAGCGCACCCGGGTGATTGCCCCGCGGGTAGGCACGGTATCCGCCACTGCGTTAGGGACATCAAGAAAGGCATCGAAGTCCTGAGGGTTGAGCGCGACAGAATTGACCCGATAGGGAACGCTTTGTGGTACGACAGCGTAGCCGAAGGGATCGATGCGCACGCCGGTCTGATTCTCTATCCCTACCCCCTGAGCGTCTTTGGCCTCCACCAGCGCAAAGGTTGAGCCCAGCGGTTGCGAGAGGGTAACGCCGCCGCGGTGTGCCACCACGCCGCCGCTCAGATTCAGACTCGCCTGACGATGGCTTTTGCTGTAGGCGTAGCCGGTATACAGATTACCGTACTGGCCGAGATAACCCAGGCTGGCGCTGTTGGTGCTATGGCTGGTGTCATCATAGGCGCTGGTGACGGCCCAGCTCAGGCGATCATCATCGAGCAGCGTGCCGTTTACCCCAGCCTGCCCGGACGTGCCAGACGATTTACTGTGGGCGAGGGTAAATGCGGTATTGATCCGGCGGTTTTCTTGCAGAGTAAAAGGGATGGAAACGCGCAGTGTGATGCTATTGTCGTCATGGGTGAAGTGGCTACGCGTATTCTGATAGTACAGACCATAGTTCACGTTATGGATAGTGCTGTTAAAGCCCGCCTGCAGCGAGATATCGCTTCCTGAGCTATTCCAGTAATTTTGCTGGCTGAAGTTAAGGAAGAAAGCGCTGTTCTTACCGAGAGTTTGCCGGGCAGAAATATCAAAGCGATGCTTTTTATTATAAAACCAGGACGTGTAATAGTGTTGGGGAGCGCTTGCCTGCCAGCTTTCGTCTTCGTCAGAGGGCCAGTAATCATTTTCGTACAGGCCATTGTGCCAGCGTCGACGCTCGTTAACCGCATCGCTGAGGCTATAATAACCTGCCGTTGAGTAACGGTAACCCGCGATTTGAAAGTCGGTCTTGCTCGATAAAAAGGATTTAGCATACAGAAAACGCACGCTCCCTCCCTGCTTGCGCTGGCCACTCGCTAGCGTCGTTCCCGCCAGCGTATAGTCGGCTGAGAGGGCGCCAATCTCCCCCAGATTGCTACCGACGCCAAAGGCGCCGGCGCGATAGTTCTCCGCGGCAAGGGCGCCACCGTATAGTGTGAAGGTATTATTCAGGCCATAAGAGAGCGAGCTTTGCATCAGGGCGGGGGCATAGCCGTCAGCGCCGTCATGATACTTACCCGCCGACAGCTGATAATTCCATTGGCCTGCCCGCACCAGCTGTGGCAGGGTGGTGTAGGCGACAGTAAAGGTCGTCTGGCTACCGTCGGCTTCAATGACGGTTACGTAGAAATCACCGCTGCGGTTAACGGCGCTGATATCATTTAGCTCAAAGGGACCGGCTGGGACGTTCTCGCTGTAAATCAGATAGTTGTTCTGCCGAACTTCCACCCGGGCATTGCTGTTGGCCACACCGCGAATGACCGGCGCGAAGCCGGTCTGGCTGCTGGGGCGCATTTCGGCATCGGTGCCAAGCTGTACGCCGCGAAACTGGACGCTATCGAAGACGCTGTTGTCGGTACTGGTCTGGCCGACGACAAGCCGGCTGCGCCAGGGAATAATGTTCGTTTCCGCCCAACTGGCGATGCTTTGCCACTTATCCGCCTGGCCGCTGAACTTATTCCAGTAGGCATTATTGCGCAATCGCCACGATGCAATATTGATCCCGCTGTTTAGCGAAAGATATTGATACTGGTGGCTGCCCCCGTCGCCATTATTGGCATCGGTAGAATAGCTGTAGTTGACGAAAGCAGCGTTAATACCTTCATCAAAGCGCATGGGGGAAACATAGTCGCGAGGATAGTGCTCAATATATTGCTGAGGGATATGAATGATCAGCCGATGATTAGCGATATCCAGTTGTTGCTCTGCCTGGCGGATCGTCTGCGACAGCGCGAAACAGGGCTGGTGGTCATCGTCAATCTTTACTCCATAGCGGATATATTCCGCCGCGCTCAGGCAGGGGGCCAACCCGCCGTGTGCGCTATCCTCTGAGAAGCGAACGGGGCGACTGTCCACCAGCAGATCGTTAATGTAAATATTAACGTCATAGGTGCCCGGCATGACGTCGCCATCGCTGGCGACAAACTGATTAAAAGCCAGCGGGTCGATACCGTTCACAAACTGGGCATTATAGCGTTCCGCACTGTCTGCCGGTAACGTGATGGAGATTAACCATGCGCTGGCAAAATAGCGTAATTTACTATCGTCCATCACTCTATCTCCCTAAAGAGGTGCGACGTTTATTTTTTTATTGGAATATCAACAACGGCGCCGTAATCATTAATATATTTCATTTTATGCAAGCGCTGCATGCTGGCGATATTGACAGCGTGGTGACTGTACGGCAGCAACATAAAGTTTTTCAGAGGATAGATTTTGCCTTTGTTGTCGATCGCCTCGGCATTAATAACCGTAATATGCAGTGGACTGTTGTTAGTAAAAGATAACGTGTTAGCGCTTTGCTGCCACTGCAGATTTTCAACGGCTTTGGGCAGCGATGTGGCAATCCCCTGCGGGCGATAAAATAGTTTTAATCGGGTGCGAATCGCGAACTGCAGGATATTATTTCCCTCAGGCGCAGGAGGGACCTCCTGAATATTCACCCAAAACAGACTTTCCCTGTCGGCAGGAAGACCGGTTCCTGAGTAAATAAAGCGCAGTTGTGCCGATTGCTCGGGGCGTAATTTGACCAGGGGCGGCGTGGCCACAATGGGTAAGCCGCTGCTGGGGGTCTCCGGACCCGTATCAAGCCAGGTCTGGACGATATAGTTTTTGCTGCTTCGGTTGTTAATTTTCAGACTGGCCGATTTATCTTTGCCCGAATAAATAACCCGTGAGGCATCGATGGTAATGGCCGCCTGGGTCTGAAAAGCCAAAGCGCCTATGATCACTGCCAGCAGCGTTTTCATATGTTACCCCTTATCCGCGTCGTGCCGTCCCTGGCCAGGTGTTATTCCTGCATAATGGTAAACCTGGCGGTCGCATTGCCGTCGCCAGCTTCGGCGTTGTCTTTATCCCAGGTATAGTAGTAGGCTTTCAGGTTGAAGGTACCGGTGCCATCGGCATTGACCGTAATACGCGGGTCGACGTTGGGATCGAAAGGTTTATCGAGCGTGACCGGGGTATTATTGCGGTCGGTTAGCTTAATGCCGACTTTTTTAGCTGTAGGATTACCCGCATCGAGAGCCAGTACGTTAGTGATAGGCGCCTCGTTGGCTGAAGCACCGTCGAGCACAATATAGTACGTGCCCTCGTCACAATCTTTGACGCTAATATTGACCCCAACTTCTGGCCCGGTGCCATTGGTATCATTTTTTAATTTAGACAGCGGAACAGCGCCCATCTTAACTTCAATGAGACCCTTCTCATTGCCGCTTGCCAGTTTGCAACTTGAGTTGACAATTGTACCTGAAAAATACAGCGTACCGTCCGCCGCGGCGGCATAGTGTGAGGTCAAGCCGACGAGTGCCATTGCCAGGCAAAGTGATTTCATTTTCATAGCCAATTCCTTCTGTTGTGACCCAGGGAAGCTAATAGCCAGGCATACTCATTGACGCTGCATAAGCCGTTAGCTCTGTTGTTGTGATAGCCATAAAGCGAACTTATCCCCCCTCCAGGGAGTGCAGGAAATGATACAGGCCTGCAATATTGCGTACATTGAGTTTCTGGTAGATGTTTCTCCGATAGTGACTGATCATCATATTGCTAAGGTCGGTGGCCTGAGCAATTTTCTTATTATTTAAACCTGAGATGATATAGGGGAGAAGAGAGTCCTCCTGTTTCGTAAGTTTAATATTGACACAACTGTCCAGCGAGCTAATTGATTTTCTGAACACTTTAATACAGCGGTGATCAGACGCATTCTGTAAGTATTTCTGCAGCCGTTGGGTAACATCTATATAATCAAGCACGATCGTCGAAATAGAGTTTATAATAATGTTTTCGACTGGATCGGCAAGAATCTCACTTTTAACGACAAAAACGATATCGCCATGAATGATCTTTTTTTTACGATAGAGCAGTGCGGCTAGTTGTTGAATGTCCGGGTGGCTATAGTCCACGATAATGGTTCTGGCTATGGTTAGACTTTTATCATTCACGTCAGAAATATTATCCAGAAACAATGTTTGACTATACCGACGTTGAGCACTCATGGTCATGTTAACCAGAGACCGGATGCCGTTAATAAAAAATTTATTGGCGGAAATGATAATAATCATAATGTATTTCCTTATACACTGCTTCTGTAACCAAGTATTACTGCTGGAGAGGAGGGGAGTAAATAAGATGATAAGCAGGATCATTAGAAAAATCCTAACGAAAGTTGTTGCATGAAGTGTTTTTACTTATTAATCAGGAGGTTATAATTTAATATTCAACTATTAACGCATAAGAGGAAGGTAAAAAAAAAGATAATAAATAATATATTAAACGTATGGCCAGGAATAAAATATGAATGCGCTGCGGGGCATTTTACTGAAAGTCAAAACAACCAGCAAGCTCACAGCGAGAAAGAGGATTAATTAACGTTTTGCCCCACGTCGGGTTGTATGTCCCGGTGTTTAAAAATAGGATGAATGCCCTGGCTCGCGCGGCGGATACTGTGACTGATGCGGCCGGTCACTCTGGCATGAAAAACGATAACTTTAAGGATGGCGAAATGAGACTGACGGTGGGGCTGGCGCTGACGCTGGCGATAATGACCTGCGGCGCCCAGGCGCGCGATATGCAATCCATCGAGCACAGCGGTGAACTGAAGGTGGGCGTGCCGGGCGATTACGCGCCGCTGGCGTTTCGCAATGCCGCCGGCGAACTGCAGGGCTATGACGTGGACATGGCCCGCGATCTCGGGCGCACGCTCGGACTCAAGGTGAGCTTCGTCTACACCAGCTGGCCCGCGCTCGCCGCCGATCTGCAGGCGGACAAGTTTGATATTGCGATGGGTGGGGTTACCGAGACCCCGGCGCGGGCGCAAGCCTTCGCCCTCAGCCATCCGGTGGTGGCGAACGGAAAAATCGCCTTAGCCAACTGCCAGGCCGCCCCGCGGCTCGGTTCGCTGGAAAAAATTGACCGTCCGGACGTGAAAGTGATCGTCAACCCTGGCGGCACAAACCAGAGTTTTGTCGATGAACACATCAAGCAGGCGCAAATTATTCGCGTGCAGAACAATGTCGATAACCTGCAGGCGCTGCGGCAGAAAACGGCCGATATGATGGTGACCGATCTGATTGAAGGCGACTATTACCAGAGCAAAGAGCCCGGCGTGTTCTGCGTTGCCAACGAAACGCCATTCGCCGGCACCGCCAGCAACAAGGTGTATATGATGAGTAAAGATAACCCGGCGCTGCTGAAGAAAGTGAATCAGTGGCTGGATAGCCAGGACAAAGAGGTTCTCAAACGGAAGTGGAAAATTCGCGGTTAACCGTGGACGATAGCCACCGCCGGCAGATATGTCCGGCGGTGGCTATCGTCCACGGTTAGCGCTGCGGCGACAGCGCCTGTCGCGCCAGACCGCGAAAGTAGCAGGCGTAGCCCAGGGTGGCGGTCAGACACAGCATATAGCCAAACGACTCGCTGCCTTCCTCGACCGTATTTTTTACCACCCGGGCGTAGTTCTCTTCCAGCACGGCGTACCACAGGCCGTGCATGCCAAACAGCCGCGAGAAGACCAGAATCGCCAGCAGGCCGCTAATCATCATCCCGTAATACGGGGTGCGGGTATACTCCGCCAGCTGCGACAGGGTCTGACGCAGATGGCGCAACGGCAACAGCAGCGACCCCGCGGTGGCCAGCAGGGCAAACCACACCCAGCTGCCGTGGGAGAGTAAATCAAACAGGCCATCCAGTTCGCGGATCAGCATGGCGAGAAAGAAGCCGCCGATGAGGATATTGCTATAGCGCAAGTGGGCATATTTCCGCGCCAGCAGCAGATGAACCAGCACGATAACGGCCAGCACGCTCTCCTGGACCACTTCGGTGAGCGACACCTCCGGGATGTCGTTGCCAAACACCCGAATATCTACCCACAGGCAGAGTACCGCGAGGGCGGCCGCGACCGCCGCGCCGAAAAAGAAAAGCAAGCTTCGTAACAGAGACATTAACACCACAACTTATGCTTAAAACAAATATCATAAGTTCTGGGAATACATGTTCCTGTTCACTTTGTGCGACTTTGCGGCTGTTTTTTAACATTTTGCGCTTTTTAGCGCCCGGGAAGGCGGCAGGGGAGGGGGCTCCCCTGCATAAAGGGGATTCAGAGAATATCATCCACCACGCCGCCATCGACGCGCAGCGCGGCGCCGGAGGTGGCTGACGCCTGCGGCGAGCAGACGTAGACCACCATATTGGCGACCTCTGCCACCGAGGCCGCCCGCTGGATCACCGAGCTCGGACGATGGGTCATAACAAACGCTTTCGCCAGTTCCTCCAGCGACTGGCCGGTTTTCGCCACGTCGTCTTTCAGCATCTCGGCAAAGCCGTCGGAAATCGTCGGCCCCGGCAGTACGCTGTTAACGGTCACTCCGCTGCCGGCGACATATTTCGCCAGGCCGCGGGCCAGCGACAGCTGCGCGGTCTTGGTGACGCCATAATGGATCATGTCCGCCGGGATATTGCGCGCCGATTCTGAGGAGATAAACACCACCCGCCCCCAGCCTTTACTGACCATCGCCGGGAGCAGCCCCCGTGACAGGCGTACGCCGGACATGACGTTGGTCTGCCAGTAGTTGTCCCATGTCGCGTCGTCGGTGGCGTAGAAATCCTGCGGGCCATAGATCCCGGCGTTATTGACCAGAATATCGACGCCGTTCACCGCCCGCAGCAGCTGCGCTGCGCCGTCGGCGTCGCTGAGGTCGGCGATGGCGGGTCGCGCCTTCGCGCCCGACACCTCATTTTGCAGACGAGCGATGGCGGCGTTCACGCTCTGCTCACTGCGCCCGTTAAGGATGATCTCTGCGCCGCTCTCCGCCAGGCCTTTGGCGATGGCGAAGCCAATACCCGCCGTGGAGGCGGTGACCAGCGCGACTTTTCCCGCTAAATCAATTTTCATGTTCCTGCCTTCTGGTTGTGGATCTCCTATTAAGCGTAGCAGCGGCGATATAGCCGGGGATCAGTAACCGGCGTGCTTATTGACCAGGTTCTTCAGCGGCAGCCCGCGGCGCTGGCGCTGAATGTTCTCCAGCAGCTGGCGGGCGATCACCTCGGCAGAGGCCGCAGAGGCCATATGTGGGGTGATGACCACCTGCGGATGGCGCCACAGCGGATCGTCCGCCGGCAATGGCTCCTGCGGGAAGACGTCGAGCACCGCCCCGGCGAGCTGGCCGCTCTCCAGCGCCGCCAGCACATCCTCATTGACCATATGCTCCCCGCGGCCGCAATTGATCAACACCGCCCCGGCGGGTAGCCGGCTGAACAGCGGCGCGGCGAGGATACCCCGGGTCTGCGCGGTGAGCGGCAGGAGGTTAATCAGCCCGTCAAGCGACCCAAGAAAGTGGTCGAGCGCCTCCTCGCCGCGATAGCAGGTGACGCCAGCCAGCTGCTTTTCACTGCGCGACCAGCCGGAGACCCGATAGCCGAGGCGGGCCAGCTGGTCGGCGATATAGCCGCCAATTTCGCCGAGCCCCATAATGCCGATATGGAAGTCGGCGGCGGCGCGCTGGGGATAGAGCTTCCAGGTTTGGGTTCGCTGGTGGGCCAGCGCCCGGTCGAAATGGCGCTGAAACCACAGGACGCTCCACAGGGCATATTCGAACATGCCGTGGCGAAAATCTTCATCGATCACCCGGCACAGCGGGATCTCGCTGGCGAACAGCGCGGGCGGCAGATGATCGACCCCGGCGGACGCGGCCTGGATCAGCTTCAGCCCCGGCGAACGGGTCAACAGCTGCGGGTCCGGGAACCAGCAGCTGGCGTACTGGGCGTCGCGCGCCGCCTGGTTATGGGGCAGAAGCGCCGTGACGTCGGGAAACTGCTGCAGGGCGGCGCAGATATCGCGGGCGAAATCCGCGTCGTTACAATCCACCACGATAGTGATATCAGACATAGGCGTTAGTCTTTGTAAGAGGTATCGAGACGGTCAAGACGGCGCAGCCACGCCTGCCAGACCTGTTGACGTTCATGCTCCACGCCCATCAGCTGCTCGCAGGCGTGCTGGCTGAGGTGCGGAGCGATGGTGTGGATCGGGCTGAGGGCCGCCAGCTGGGCGGCGGCCATCTGGATCTCGCAGGCGCGGTTCAGGTAGTACATGATGTAAAACGCGTCAGCCACGGTGCGGCCCACCGACAGCAGGCCGTGGCTCTGCAGGATCATGGCGATATTATTCCCCAGCGAGCGCTGGATGCGCGCCCGTTCGTCGAGGTCAAAGGCCACCCCTTCATAGGGATGGTAGCCGACGCGCTGGTAAAATTCGGTGCTGATCTGGTTGAGCTGCAGCAGGCCGTCCTCGCAGGCGGCCACCGCCATTCCCGGCAGCGTATGGGTGTGGATCACGCAGTGGGCGTCTTCCCGGGCCATATGCACCGCGCTATGGATGGTAAAGCCCGCCGAGTTAGCCGGCGCGTCGCCCGCTACGACCTTGCCCTGCATATCCACTACGATCAGGTTGCTGGCGGTGACTTCGTCAAACATCATGCCGAAGGGATTAATTAAAAAACGCGGCTCGCCGTCGCCGGGCAGGCGCACGGAGAAGTGAGTGTAGAGGGTATCCTCCCAGCCGAACAGCGCCGCCAGCCGGTAGGCGGCGGCCAGCTGCTGGCGCAGGTGTTGCTCAGTTGCCATTTAGCGTACTCCCATAAATTCACGGATTCGTTGCAGAGAAGGCGCCTCCAGCGGGCTGCGGATCACCTGCGGGGCGATATCGGCCTGCACCACGCCGTTCTCCATCAGCACCACGCGGTCGGAAATCGACAGGGCGAAGTCCATCTCGTGAGTGACAATCAGCATGGTCATACCTTCGCGGGCCAGCGACTGAATGACCTTCAGCACTTCGCCTACCAGCTCGGGATCCAGCGCCGAGGTCGGTTCGTCAAACAGCATGATGTCCGGCTTCAGCGCCAGCGCCCGGGCGATCGCCACGCGCTGCTGCTGGCCGCCGGAGAGCTGTCCGGGGTACTTGTGGGCATGGGCCAGCAGGCCGACGCGGTCGAGCAGCGCCAGGGCCTGCTCGCGGGCGACCGGCTGGTCCAGCAGCTGGTGATAGCGCGGGGCCAGCATCACGTTGTCGAGCACCGTGCGGTGGGGGAACAGGTTGAAGCTCTGGAAGACCATGCCGATGCGCCGTACCCCGGCGCGCATCTGGCGTTTGTCGACGATGGCTCCGCCCTTAAGATAGTCCTCGCCGTAGAGAATGATCTCCCCGCCATCAAGGCTTTCGAGGGCGTTGATGGTGCGGATCAGGGTGGTTTTGCCGGAGCCGGACGGGCCGATGATGCTGATCACCTCCCCGTTCTCCACCTGCAGATCGATGCCTTTCAGCACCTCATGCTGCCCCCAGGATTTGCGAATGCCCCGCAGATCGAGCGCCGGCGGCGCGCCGTTGACGGCCGGGGTGTTGCTCTCTTCGCTCAGCGCCGGCAGGCTCTGGCGCAGCGCCTGGCATTCCGCCTCGCTGAGGGTTTGCGGACGCTTACGCTGAATATCGAGACGATTTTCCAGCGCCCGGAACAGCCAGGTGAAGACGGTAACCACCATCACGTAGTACACCGCTACCGCCAGCAGGGTCTCCATCACAAGGAAATTCTGCGCATACAAGCGCTGGCCGGTGAGCAGCAGCTCGGGTAAGGAGACCACCGACAGAATCGAGCTCAGCTTAATGATGGTGATGTATTCATTGATCAGCGTCGGTAGCGAGATGCGAAACGCCTGAGGGATCACAATCAGCCGCTGGATGCCGATAAAGCTGAAGCTCAGCGCATGGCCTGCCTCGCTCTGCCCCTTGGCCACCGACAGCAGCCCGCCGCGGTGGATCTCCGCCATATAGGCCGCCTCGGTGACGGTCATCGACACCAGCCCGGCGATAAACGGCACCCCGAGCAGCGGCTGGGTCACCGGAAACAACTGCGGCAGGTTGTAGACAAACACCAGCAGCACCATCAGCGGCACGCTGCGAAAAAACCAGATATAGAGTTCGACGGGGATCTTGACCCAGCGCGGCGCCGAGAGCTTCCCGCAGGCTAACAGAAAACCGACCACCAGGCCGATCCCCCAGGACAAGGTGCTGATTACGATGACGGTCACGCACGCCTGCCAGAATGCCCCAATGCTAAACAATGAAAAAAAGTATCCCCAATCGAACGCCATACTGACTCCTGTTGCGCAGTGCTTATTGTCTTAATCGATGCTTTCTAAGTTGTATTTTTTGATCAACGCGGCATATTGGCCGTTGGCCTTCAGCGTGGCCAGGGTGGCCTTGATCGCCTCCGCCAGCTCGGTGTTGCCTTTGGCTACGTAGATCCCCAGCGGCAGCGGGTAGACCAGGCGCGTAGAGCTTATCGCCAGGCGGCCGCGGCTCTTGTCGACAATGATCTGCGCTGCCGGGGCAATCTCAAGCTGAGCGCCGATGTTCTTCGACAGCAGCGCCTGGGAGGCTTCCGGCGCCGTCGGGAACTCCTGAATGGTGATGGCCGGTTTGCCGTTTTTCAGGCACCACTCATCGGAGTGTTTTTTCAGGCTGGTCACCCAGGTGGTGCCCGCCTGCAGACCGACCTTCACACCGCACAGCTCATCTTCGGTTTTCGGCTGCACCGCGCCGCCCTTCAGGGCGATGATCGACGCGCCGGAGAGGGCGTAAGGGATGGCGTCGGCCTGTTTCTGGCGCTCCGGCGTCACGTACATCCCGGAGATCACCGCGTCATATTTCTTGCCGATGCCGAGGATCAGGCTGGTGAACTTGGTGTCGATCAGCTGCGGTTTGGCCTGCAGATGTTGGGCGATCAGCGCGGCAAACTCCGGGTCGAGACCGACGATATTGTTATTGCTGTCATAGGACTCAAACGGCGGGTAGGTGACCTCCATTCCCACCTTAAAGACGCCCTCGGTCAGCAGTTCCGCCGCCTGGGTGACAGGGGAGAAACAGGCGCTGACGGCAAGGGTAAGCGCGACATGGCGCGAGATTTTTTTCAGGGTGCTAGTCATCATGGATCCTCACGGGTGGTTAGGGGTTTTTTTGCTGAGCCTGTTTTTTCAAATGGCCAAACGTATTGGTGCCGCGCGCGCGCTCCGGTAGCTGAAGTTCACCGCGATTGACCTTTTCGCGCAGGTAGCGATAGGTTTGCAGGGCCTGGCTCCACATATGCTCCCCGATGCTGAGCTCCTGATATTCACCGGCTTCGCCGGCGGCGAGAAAGGTCGGCAGCGGGCGGATCAGCGTGTGGTAATCGCAGGCGAAAAACAGCGGGAAGGAGTACCGCTCCTGCGGCACTTTGCGCACCCGGTGGGCTGTAGCAACAAATGTGCCAGCGCTGAGCACTTCCAACATGTCGCCGATATTGATCACGAACGCCTCTTCTCCTGCGGCGTTTTTGACGGGAGGTGCATCGATCCACACGCTTTCTTCATTGAGAACTTCAAGGCCGGGCTGGTCAGCGAGCAGCAGGGTGAAGCACTCATAGTCGGTGTGTGCACCAATTCCGGGAACATCTTCGACGCTGGCGTCGAACGGGTAATGGATCAGCCGCAGCTTAGCCGGCGGGCAGGTCACCATCGGTTTGAAATACCCTTCCGGCAGGCCGAGCGCGAGGGCGAAAGCGTCGAACAGACGGTGGCCGAGGGCGAAAACCGCGTCGTAGTAGGCCAGCACCCGCGCGCGGAAATCCGGCAGATCGGGCCACTCGTTGGCGCCGATCAGCGGCGTACCGGCGAGCACCAGCGGATGGTCATCCGCTGCCTGGAAGCCGATATCGAAAGCCTCTTTATGGTCCGGCTTGCCGGAGCCGTAGATCTCTTCTCCTTCCGGAACGTAGCCCTTATGGCTTTTGGAGTGGCCGATGTAATAGTTCATCTTCTCCTCCATCGGCAGGGCGAAGATCTGCTTCGCCGCCTCGCGGACGCCGGCGATCAGCGCCGGGTCGATGCCGTGGCCGGTGATGTAGAAAAAGCCCACCTCGCGCGCCGCGCGGCCGATGGCGTCGGCCACCGCCTGACGCCTGGCGAGGTCATCGCCGGCCAGATCGCGGATATCGATGGTCGGGAGTTCAGTAAAAGCGTGCTTCACGGCGGTCATGGCTGCGGTTCCTGTTCAGTGAGCGATAAAAACTGCTGAAAGTGGGCCTGCTGGCGCGTAGCCATCCAGGCGTTGAGCGACCAGAGATCGGCCACCGGAACGTTGGTGAACGGCAGATGGTGCAGATAGCCGTCGGCGCCAAACTCCGGGGTCAGCGTGGTCTGCGGGTAGCCGCGCTGGCGCTGCGAACGCCAGATTTGTTGCCAGAAGCGCTCGGCAAAAGCCAGCGCCGGCTGATACTCAGGCGCCGCCGGGTGCGGCACCTGCGGCCCCTGGTCGTAGCCCACCCGAGCCTGCACGTGATGCACGCGGTCGATAAAGGCGCTGAAGTCATCGCTGGGGTCATCCAGCAGGCGCTCGCTGACCACCACCCAGTGGCTGATGTCGGCGGTAAAGCGCAGCTGGGGGAGCTGCTGAATGATCTCCAGGGTGAGCCACGGGCTGTACAGCGAGGTGGCGCGATGGGTTTCAAAGCTGCAGGTCAAACCAAACCCGGCGGCCAGCTCGTGCGCCTTGCCGAGAAAATCGACCTGCTGCGCCAGCGGCCAGCGATCGTTGCCCGCCAGCAGATTGACAAAGCGCGGGTTGAGGCCGCTGGCCTCGGCGAAGCGGGTCTGCAGGCGCGCCAGATGCTGCTCGGGCGTTTCATGCTGGGCGGGGAGCACCCCGCCGCCACTGAAAAGAATGGCGATATACTCCAGCCCCGACGCCTGCAGGCGGTCGGCGAGCTGCCGCCGCTCGGCCACCGTTAACGGCACGCGGGCTTCGATACCGCAGCAGCCGACGCGCTGCAGTTCATCCAGCGTTTGCGGCCAGGGGGTCGTCACTCCCCAGAGGGTGCGAAAGCATTTCAGCTCCATGGCGGCTTCCTCAGGCGTACTTCACGCCGGGCAGGACGCAGAGCATCTCGTACAGCAGGTTGGCCGCCAGCTGGGAGGTATTACCGCTCACGTCGTAGGGGGGCGAGACCTCGACCAGATCGGCGCCAATCAGGTTCAGGCCGCGGCAGCCGCGGACGATCTCCAGCGCCTGAATGGAGGTCAGACCGCCAACTTCCGGCGTCCCGGTTCCCGGAGCCCAAATGGGATCGAGGCTATCGATATCAAAGCTGAGATACACCGGCCCGTCGCCCATCTGCTGGCGGACTTCGGCCATCAGCGGCGCCAGCGAGGTATGCCAGCACTGCTCCGCCTGCACCAGGCGAAAGCCCTGGTCAACGCCCCACTGGAAGTCGCCGGCGGCATAGCCCTGGGCGCGCTGGCCAATCTGCACCACCCGTTTGAGGTCGAGCAGTCCCTCCTCTACGGCGCGGCGGAAGGTGGTGCCGTGGGCGATTTTCTCTCCGAACATCTCATCATTGGTGTCGGTATGGGCATCGACGTGGATGAGCCCCACCGGACCATGTTTTTTGGTCAGCGCCCGCAGGATCGGCAGGGTAATGGTGTGGTCCCCGCCGAGGGTCAGCGGGATCAGCGGATAACTATTCAAACCGGTGTAGTAATCTTCGATAATTTGCACCGATTTGAGCAGGCTGTAGGTATTGATCGGCACATCGCCGATGTCGGCCACCGACAGCGAGTCGAACGGCGCGGCGCCGGTCGCCATATTGTACGGACGGATCATCACCGATTCGGCGCGAATATAGCGTGGTCCGTAGCGCGTGCCCGAGCGCTGCGAGGTGCCGATATCCAGCGGAATGCCGACAAACGCCGCGTCAAGTCCCTGTAAATCTTCGATAAACGGCAGGCGCATCATTGTGGCACGGCCGGCGAAGCGTGGCATCTCATTGCCACCCTGCGGTTGGTGAAAGAGGTTATCCATGTCTGCTCCTGAATCTGACGGATGAAACGTAACAGGAGAGATAGTGCGCAACCCGCGCTGGACTTTACATCGTCTGGCGTAAATACTCAGTTCATTTATTGGTGAACTAAACACGATGCATCACGACGCCAGCCTCAATATTCGCCAGCTGCAGGTTTTCGAGGCGGTGGCCCGCCTGGAGAGCTATAGCCGGGCCCAGCAGGAGCTGGGCATTTCGGTCTCCGCCATCAGTAATGCGATGTCGCAGCTGGAGGGACAGCTCGGCTTCACCCTCTGCCAGCGTGGGCGCGGCGGCTTTTCTCTGACCGAGAAAGGCCAGCAGTTTTTACAGCAGGCGATCCGCGTGCTGAGCGAACTCAATGAGCTGGAGCGGCAGTCGGCGCTGCTCAAAGGGGAGCACAGCGGCACCCTGTGCATCTCGACGCTCGACTCCATCGAGACCGAAACGGCGCTCTCGCTGCCGGTGGTTCTGCGCAGCTTCAGCGACAAATTTCCCCATGTGCATATCAAACTGATTATCCGCACCCCGGCGGAGCAACTGAACGGCGTGCTGAACAACCATATCGACCTGGCCATCGGCAGCTACAACTCGCAGGTGCATAACATCATCAGCGAGCCGCTGTACCGTGAACAGCACTGGCTCTACTGCAGCGATCTGCACCCGATGTTCTTCAGCCGCCAGCTCGATAAAGAGCAGATCAGCCAGTGCCCGCTGGTGACCCGCAGCTACTGGAACACCAGCGATCTCCGCCGTCGGGGCTTCAGCAAAGGGAGCGCCACCGTCGAGACCGTCGACGCCCAGCTGCTGCTGATCCTCTCGGGGAAATATATTGGCTATCTGCCGGAGCATTACGCCTGGCCGTGGATCAAAGAGAACCGCCTGCGGGTGCTGCTGCCCAACGAGTTTGGCTTTCAGTCGCCGTTCTCGGCCATCTGTAAGCGCGGGCGCAGCAATGAGCCCTATCTGAAAGCGTTCCGCGACCTGCTGAAGAAAAATACGGTGGCGCGGCCGAAGTGGAATTATTAAGCGGGGTAGGGGCTTCCCTCCGCCGGGGTGGTGATTTTCGCGCTTAGCGCGCTGCCCGGCGGGGGCATGTCCCCTGTTCAAAAAACGAACGGCCGCCGGTAGCCCGCCCGGGCTGCGGCTGCCAGGCAACTGCCTCCAGGTTATCCACAGGGTTAGGCGCCGCTGGTGTGGACAGGTCGCGGGGCGACAGGGCGCGGCTAGCGGAACAAAGGATGCCGTTTGCGTTAAATAAAACGGTACGAAGGGGAATCTGTGTTTGCCCCGCCTTTGCCCGTGAAATCAGAAAATTTACTTCGCAGGCTAACCGCAGATTGCTTCAAAAAAATTCCCGTATTTGTTATATTGTTGTTCATTGATTATTCACCTCTGCGGTGCCAAAAAGAACAAGATTCACCGCAACCCAGGACACTGCCATGTTAGATTACCGCTTCCCGACAGCTTTGCAGATGGTTCTCAGCGTAGCAATGGCGGAGCAGATGGGTGAACGTTCGACGAGTGCGATTCTGGCCTACGGCCTGGAAGCGAACCCGAGCTTTATCCGTAAACTAATGGTTCCGCTAACTCGTGACGGCATTATCGTCTCCACGCTTGGCCGCAACGGCTCAATTCATCTTGGCCGTCCGGCGGACAAGATCACCCTGCGTGATATCTATCTTTCGGTTATCGAAGATAAAAAACTGTGGGCGTCGCGTCCTGACGTCCCGGCCCGCTGCGTGGTCAGCGCCAACGCCTGCTGGTACTTCAAATCGGTTGCCGATGAAGCAGAGCAGGCTTCGTTAAACGTCCTCGCTCGCCATACCGTGGCCAGCGCGCTGGAGGCGGTCAAAAACGCCGATACCAGCGGCTGCGACCCGGTGCCGGAAATGATCGCCCGCTTTAAAAAAGCGCATTAATCATTTTCTGGTGACGAAAAAAAACCGCCTTTAACTTGTGAAGGCGGTTTTTTTGTTAACTGCTGCAGGCTAGGCGGGCAGATCCTCCTGGACCGGCTTCCTGCGGGTCACCAGTTTCCGCAGCGTCACGTAAAACACCGGCGTCAGGAACAGACCGAAGAGCGTCACGCCCAGCATCCCGGAGAACACCGTGATCCCGGTGACGCCGCGGACTTCCGCCCCCGCGCCGTGGCCGAGGATCAGCGGAATGGTCCCGGCGATAAAGGCGATGGAGGTCATCACGATCGGGCGCAGACGCAGGCGGCACGCCTCCAGCGCGGCTTCCATGATGCCTTTCCCCTGGATCTCCAACTCGCGGGCAAACTCGACGATCAGAATGGCGTTTTTACAGGCCAGGCCCATCAGGACCACCAGACCCACCTGCACGAAGACGTTGTTATCGCCCCCGGTCAGCCAGACGCCAAACAGCGCGGAGAGCATCGTCATCGGTACGATAAGGATCACCGCCAGCGGCAGTGTCCAGCTTTCATACAGCGCGGCCAGCACGAGGAACGCCAGCAGCACCGCCACCGGGAAGACGATCAGCGCCGTGTTGCCCTGGGTGGCCTGCTGGAAGCTGAGATCCGTCCACTCAATATTCATCCCATTCGGCAGGATCTGCTTCGACAGCTCCTCCAGATGCGTCATCGCCTGCGAAGAAGAGAGGACCCGCGGATCGGCATCGCCAATCAGGTCCGCCGCCGGATAACCGTTGTAGCGGATCACCGGATCCGGCCCGTAGGTGGTACTGATATTCACCATACTGCCGATCGGTACCATTTCGCCCTGATTATTGCGGGTGCGCAGGTTGGCGATATCTTCCACGCTCTCGCGGTATGGTCCGTCAGCCTGGGCCATCACGCGCCAGGTACGCCCGAACTGGTTAAAGTCATTGACATAAGACGAGCCGAGATAGGTCTGCAGCGTACCGAATAGCTCGGTTAGCGATACCCCCTGCGCTTTCGCCTTATCGCGATCGACCTGCACGTCCAGCTGCGGCACGTTAGCCTGGTAAGTCGAGATCGGGAAGTGCATCCCCGGCGTCTGCATAATCGCCCCGGACATCGCATTCACCGCGCTTTGCAGCGCGCCATAGCCCAGCCCTCCGCGATCCTGGATGTACAGGGAGTAGCCGGAACCCTGACCCAGTCCTAAAATCGGCGGCGGCAGGATGGAGAAGCCAAAGCCCTGCTGGATTTGCGCGATTTTGGCGTTGATCTCCGCGTTAATTTCCGCCGCCGTGTGTTTGCGCTGGTCGAACGGTTTCAGGCCAAAAAAGACCGTCCCGGTATTCGGCGTGTTGGTGAACTGCAGCGCGTTAAGCCCCGGGAAAGCGACCGCATAGTCGACCCCTTCGGTATTCATCCCGATCTCGCTCATTTTGCGGATCACCGCGTCGGTGCGCGCCAGCGACGACCCTTCCGGCATCTTCACGCCGCCAATGAGATACAGCTTATCCTGGGTGGGAATAAACCCGCCGGGGACGACTTTAAACATCACCCCAGCGGCGCAGAGCAGCAGCAGATACACCGCAAACACCGCGCCACGGCGTCCGAGGGTTTTGCTCACCAGCCCCTGATAGCCGTTCGAGCTGCGCAGGAAAAAGCGGTTAAACGGACGGAAAATCCAGCCAAACAGACGATCGATCAGCCGGGTAGGGAGGTCTTTCTTCGCGCCGTGAGGCTTTAACAGCAGGGCCGCCAGCGCCGGGGAGAGCGTCAGCGAGTTGATGGCCGAGATCACCGTCGAGATGGCGATGGTCACCGCGAACTGTTTGTAGAACTGGCCGGTGACCCCGGAGAGAAACGCCATCGGCACGAACACCGCACACAGCACCAGCGCAATGGCGATAATCGGCCCGGAGACCTCACGCATCGCCTGATGCGCCGCGGCAAGCGGCGCAAGCCCCTCTTCGATATTACGCTCGACGTTCTCCACCACCACGATGGCGTCGTCCACCACGATACCGATAGCCAGTACCAGCCCGAACAGGCTCAGGGTATTCAGCGAGAAGCCCAGCAGATAGAGAATGCTGAAGGTACCCACCACCGATACCGGCACCGCGATCAGCGGGATAATCGACGCGCGCCAGGTCTGCAGGAACAGGATCACTACCAGCACCACCAGCACTACCGCCTCCAGCAGCGTCTGCACCACCGCGCGGATGGAGTCGCGGACGAAAACCGTCGGGTCGTACGGCGCCGCCCATTGCATATCTTCCGGGAAGCGGGTGGCCAGCTCGGCCATTTTGGCGCGTACCGCGTTCGACAGATCGATGGCGTTAGCGCCTGGTGACTGGAAGATACCGATCCCGACCGCATCCTTATTGTTGAGCTGGGAGCGCAGCGCATAGCTACCGGAACCCATCTCGATGCGCGCCACGTCGCGCAGGCGGACCAGCGAGCCGTCCTGCGCCGTTTTCAGAATGATATTGCCAAACTCTTCTTCGGTATGCAGACGGCCCTGGGCGTTAATGGAGATCAGGAAATCGCTCTCCTGCGGCAGCGGCTCGGCGCCAAGCTGTCCGGCAGACACCTGAACGTTTTGCTCCTGCATCGCCGTCACCACATCCGAAGCCGTCAGACCGCGGGCCGCGACCTTATTGGGATCCAGCCAGACGCGCATCGCATATTCACCGGAGCCAAAAATCTGGATCTGGCCGACGCCGGGCAGGCGCGCCAGCTCATCCTTCACTTTCAGCGTGGCGTAGTTGCGCATATACAGCGAGTCGTACTTCCCGTTTGGCGAAAACAGATGCACCACCAGGGTCAGCGTCGGAGACTGCTTCTGGGTGGTGATCCCCAGACGGCGTACATCCTCCGGCAGACGCGCTTCGGCCTGCGCGACGCGGTTCTGCACCTGAACCTGCGCCTGATCCGGGTCGGTACCCGGGCGGAAGGTGACGGTGGTGACCAGCACGCCGTCGGAGCCGGCGACCGATTTCATGTACATCATGTTTTCAACGCCGTTGATCGCTTCCTCCAGCGGCGTCGCCACGGTCTCGGCAATCACTTTCGGGTTGGCGCCGGGATACTCCGCGCGCACCTGGACGCTCGGCGGGACGACGTCCGGATATTCGCTCACCGGCAGCAGTGGGATAGCGATTAACCCGGTGATAAAAATTAAAATCGACAGCACCGCGGCGAAAATCGGCCTGTCGATAAAAAAGCGGGAAAAGTCCATGTCTTGGATTCTCTGATTAGGGATCAGTTAAGGGTGGCGCTGGAGGTCATGGCAACGGTTTTGGCGTTAACCGGCATACCCGGCATAAACACTTTTTGTAAGCCGTCGACGATGACGCTATCCCCAGGATTCAACCCCTTCTGAACGATGCGTAAACCGTCTGCCAGCCGCCCTGGGATAATGTCGCGGCGCTGTGCTTTACCATCTTTATCAACGATATAGACGTATTTACGATCCTGATCGGTCAGTACCGCTTTGTCGTCGATCAGCGTGGCTTTGAACTCTGCGCTGCCCGGCAGACGCACGCGGGCAAACAGCCCCGGTGTGAACAGACGCTGCGAGTTATCCAGCAGCGCACGCATGCGGATGGTGCCGGTACTCGGCGTTAACTGATTATCGAGAAAATCCACTTTGCCCTGGTGGGGGTAACCTTCCTCGCCAACCAGGCCAATCTCCACCGGGAGCGCCTGATTATCGCTGGACGCGCCTTGCCCGCGGCGGGCGAGGTTTTGATAGTGGAGGTAGGTTGACTCGTCGACGTCAAAGTAGACGTACACCGTCTTCTGCGAGACCAGGGTGGTGAGCACGCTGGCGGTGTCGCCCGCGGTGACCAGGTTACCGCTGGTGATCAGCGCCCGGCTGGCGCGGCCATCAATAGGGGCGGTCACTTTGGTGAAGTCGAGGTTAAGCTGCGCGGCATCCACCGCCGCCTGCGCGGCGCGAATGTCGGCCTGCGCCTGAACCGCGGCTGACCGGCGCTGCTCCCACTCTTCACGGGAGACGAGGTTGGTATGGACTAATTTATCGGTGCGGTTCGCCTCGCTTTGCGCCAGGCTGGCCTGCGTTTTGGCTCTTGCCAACGCCGCCTGCGCCTGCTCCAGCGCGGCGCGATAGGTTCTGTCATCTATCGTGAACAGCACCTGGCCCTTTTTCACCTCCTGGCCGTCGGTGTAATTCACTTTATCAATGTATCCCGAGACGCGAGGGCGAAGCTGAACGCTCTCCACCGCTTCAATGCGACCGTTAAAACTATCCCACTGACTGATCGACTTCACCAGCACCTTAGCGGCGCTGACCGTCGGGGCGGGAGGCGCAGCGTTTTGCGCGACGCTGTCGTCGCAGCCGACGAGCAGAAAGGAGAGCATCATCGCGCCGAGCGCGGTCAGGTGAATGTTTCCCCAGGTTTTTTGCAGGCTCATTATTTTTATTCCGGTAAATGTAGCCGCCGGGCAAGACGCAGCGTGAGAAGCCGCGCCACTTCCTTTGTCCGGGCTGGCTTAAGGCCATTTGTGTCGATCATCGCCACAAAACTGTAACAATTTCGAATACACTATCGCGGCGATTGTAGGAAGGCGCTTAACTAAGTGCAAGAATAATTGTTGCACTTTATGTGCGGTCCAGGGGGAGATAAAAAACCGCGATCCCGGCGTGGATTTAAATGTAACAATAAAACTTGCATTTTGTGTAAAAACAGGCCACCTTTAAATGCAACTGACAAAGATGCTTTTAACCGGCCGCGAGGGGGTAACATGATGAACACTGGCGCCATCATTCAGGATCTGATCGACTGGATCGACAACCATCTTGATAGCCGTCTGGATATTGACACCGTTGCCCGACGAGCCGGCTATTCGAAGTGGCACCTGCAGCGGATCTTCAAAGAACATACCGGGCAGCCCCTCGGAGAATATATTCGGGCGCAAAAGCTGCAAAAGTCGATCGAACGCTTAGCCCACAGCAACGAGCCGATCCTGAACGTGGCGATTGCCCTCGGCTTTGACTCCCAGCAGTCCTTCAACCGCAGCTTCAAGCGCCAGTACGGCCAGGCGCCCGGCGTCTGGCGCCGGAGTATCAGCCGCTCTGTTGCGCAGACATCTCGTCAGCGATCCGCATGACCGGGGAGGGTCAGTCCTGACCCGGCCCATGATCGAATTTGCTGCCTTTGCCGATGGCATAGAACTGCCCGCCTGCGACATAGTGAACGGTCCGTAGCTCGTCCGGCGCATCATCAAAGATCCAGTGTCCGTTGCGGAATACCCGGTTATCGCTCCAGGCGGCGACGATATCGCCCATAAACAGATTGTGTTGCTGCTGAATGTCCGGGTAGGGCATCACTTTGCACACCAGCCAGCCCGCACAGCCTGCCACAAGAGGAAGATCAAATTCCGGCTGATAAAAGAAGGGGATGGTGTCATTTTTATCCGGCGCGTCGGCATAGCTGCGCCCGCCAGCGTAGAGGACGGTTGCCATCTGGCTGACTACGGGGATCTGCACCACGAAATAGCCGCTCTTTTCCACCAGCTGACGAGTGAAAGCCTGGGTGCCAATATAGGCCACCACTTTTCGCTCGCCTGCCAGCCCAACCCAGGCGGCTGACATGACATTTTCGACGCCATCATATTTTGCGGAAATCATGGTGGTGGACCCGACCTGCAATAAACGATAGGCCTTACTTATTTCGACAGGCTGAACGGACATGGTTTTTCCTTTGTGCATGCTATTTAACGTAATGATTATCTGGATATTTATTGAGGGCATGTTCATTTTCGGGCCCCCTTTCGTAATCCACCGTGCAACGATACGCCAGGCGATTAAGCGTAAAAAGGTGCGTAAATTGTTTTCATTATTCATAATCCACGAATAATCATGCCGTCTGTCGGTAAGCTGCTCGCTACAGGAGAGAAAGTAGGTGGATCGTATTCAGGCTATGCAGATGTTTATGCGCGTCGCGGAGGCAGGAAGCTTCGTGCGTGCCGCGGAAACCCTTTCCCTGCCGGCCTCCACTGTCACCAGTACCATTAAAAACCTTGAAAAATACCTGAAGGTACGGCTGCTGAACCGGACCACAAGGCGGGTGAGCCTTACCCCGGAAGGGATGCAGTATCTGGCGCAGTGCCGGGAAATTCTCGCCCTCATCGAACATAGTGAATCCACCCTGAGCGAGTCTGTCGCGCGGCCTCAGGGGCGCCTGCGGGTTGATATGCCCGCGGGCATCGCGCATTTCATCGTCATGCCGCATCTGCCGGACTTTTACCGGCGCTATCCCGATATCTACCTGATGATCGGCGTCAGCGATCGCCAGGTCGATCTCATTCAGGAAGGCGTCGACTGCGTGATACGAACGGGAGAGCTGAACAACTCCAGCCTGGTGGCCCGCCCTCTGGGCCGCTTTCGCTGGGTGACCTGCGCGTCACCGGACTATCTTCGGGAATATGGTGTGCCGCCGTCACCGGAGGCGCTCACTCAGCACCGGGCTGTGCATTATTTCTCCGGTCAGGCGAGGCGGGCCGATGAGTTCCGCTTCGTCCGCCATGGCGAGACCTTTTCTGTACCCGTCAGCGGCAACGCCGCGGTGAATGAAACGGGGCTCTATATAAAAATGTGCCTGGCAGGATTTGGGCTGGCGCAGCTGGCGGAGAATATCGTTGCTGACCACCTGCAGGAGGGGAGACTGGTGGAAGTGCTGACGGACTGGCAGCCGCCCCCGGTACCCGTCACATTGCTCTATCCGCACCAGCGCTTTCTCTCTCCCGCCGTGCGGGCGTTTGCTGAGTGGATGAGCGAGGTGGTTTGAGGGGAGTATTGCTTGCATTTAGCGCTTCACGATGGAGGGTAGGGTTCCAGCAGAAATATCTGGTCTGCTGATGAATCACTCGATATTCTGTATTGCTTTGTCTTTTTTGTGAACAGGAAAAAGTATGCTTAATACGCTACCCGATTTACACAGAAGTTTTGCAGAGCAACTGAAGCTTAAATTACAGTCTGATTCGCGGATCCACTCCCTTCTCGCCGGCGGCTCGTTTATCCATGGCGGGTTTGATCAATACTCCGATCTGGATTTCGTGGTGGTGATCGACCCTCTCTATTATGACGAAATCATGGCTCAGCGTATGGCGTTCGCCGGAACGCTCGGCCATCTGCTACATGCTTTCACCGGGGAACACGTCGGTGAGCCTCGCCTGCTGATCTGCCTGTTTGGCCCGGAACTTCTGCATGTCGATCTGAAATTTATCACCCTGGACATGCTCACTCAGCGCGTTGAGGAGCCTGCCGTGATATTTACCCGTGATAACGATGCTCTCAAGCGACAGCTGGCAAAATTTAGCGCGCACTGGCCGAACATGACGCCGGAGTGGTTTGAGTCCCGGGCCTGGATCTGGCTGCATTATGCCGTGGTTAAACTGGGCAGGGGGGAACTCTTCGAAGCGCTGGGGATGCTGTCTTTCTTCCGGGAACAAGTGCTGGGACCGATGCTGTTTCGTCGCGCCAATCTACCGCAACGCGGCGTTCGTCGAATAGAAGCCCTCGGCATTGATCCCGATGGCCTTCTGACTTCCACTCTGGCAACACACGATCGTCACTCCGTCGGGATTGCCATTCGAGGGGCTGCTGACGCTTATGTCAACCTGCGGGCTGATGCGCTGCCTAACAATATCGCAGACGATGCGGCGCGTCGGGCGGTCCTTGCCATGCTGGACGCGTATTCTCACAAGGGGTAAATCTATCCCTCCGGCCGCGGACGCGGCCGGAGGGTGAAAGGTGTCGTTGGTGGTCTAATTCTGAGAGGGATGGGTTGCCGGGTAATTGGTAACGCGAAAACAACAGAGCTTTTCGTTGGGCCTATCAATGGGCCTAAAAGGTTCGGATTTCATGAGTTCTCTTCAGACGTCGTGGGGCAAATTGCAGGCACAAAAAAGCCCGCAGGGCTTGCGCCGTGCGGGCTTTCAGGACTTCATCGGATGACTCTGGTAATCACCGATGGAGAATTTTGGTGGAGCTGGCGGGAGTTGAACCCGCGTCCGAAATTCCTACATCCTCGGCACTACATGCTTAGTCAGTCTTTACATTCGCTTGCCAGCTGCGGACAGACACGCCACTAACAAACTAGCCTGATTAGATTTAACGCTTCAACCCCAGGCAGGGCATCCACGCGATCTCTTTTGGGTTTGACCTCTCTTTGATCCCCGTCTTAAGAGCGGAAGCTAGGGAGAGAGGGCTCAGAGCAGGTTATTAAGCTGCTAAAGCGTAGTTTTCGTCGTTTGCGACTATTTTTTGCGGCTTTTTACGAGGCCAACCGCCCCTCGGCATGCACCTTGGGTTTCGCAAATCCCGTCGAATCCAGAATCAGCCCCAATGTGTAGGTCAAGTATAACAGATTTGTGAATGTCGTTACCAGCCCCATAACGAAGGATTCTTTCAGCAGGGGTGGACGAAAAAGCAGCATCAACAAGGATATAGCGTAAGGGCCAGCGAGAGCTGGCCCTCAGGGGAGGGGGTTAGCGTCCGGCGTGCTTCATAATACGCGCCTTATCCAGCGCCCATTCACGATCTTTCAGATCGGTACGCTTGTCATGCTGTTTCTTACCTTTGGCGACGCCGATTTTCACTTTGCACCAGGCATTCTTCCAGTACAGCGACAGGGCGACGACGGTGTAACCTTCGCGGTTAATGCGGCCGTACAGCGTGTCCAGCTCACGCTGGTTGAGCAGCAGCTTACGGGTGCGCGTCGGGTCGCAGACATAGTGGGTGGAAGCCACGGCCATGGGCGTAAAGTTGGCGCCGAACAGGAAGGCCTCGCCATCCTTCAGGATGACATAGCTATCGCCGATGTTGGCTTTACCTGCACGCAGGGATTTGACCTCCCAGCCCTGCAGGGCGAGACCAGCCTCGTATTCATCTTCGATAAAGTATTCGTGACGGGCGCGTTTATTCAGCGCAATGGTGGCTGATCCAGGTTTGTGGGCTTTTTTCTTAGTCATAATGTCCTGAAGTCATCGTCTTATACACAGTTACCTCGATCGCATCCTGCGAGGTGTACTGCGCATCTTAGCACGAGTTGCGGCACAGCGTTTTTTTTAGCAGCAGATAAATGATATTATTTGCACTGTGTTTAAATGTGGAACCTGCTATGCCTCAGATTAGCCGTACTGCGCTGGTGCCTTTCAGCGCGGAACAGATGTATCAACTGGTAAACGATGTGAAGTCCTATCCTGATTTTCTGCCAGGCTGCACCGGTAGCCGCGTGCTGGAATTGGGGCCGACGCAAATGACGGCGGCGGTTGATGTGTCCAAAGCCGGCATCAGTAAGACCTTCACCACACGCAATACACTGACCAGCAACCAGAGCATTTTGATGAGCCTGGTGGATGGCCCGTTCAAGAAGCTGATTGGCGGCTGGAAGTTTATTCCGCTGAGCCCCGAGGCCTGCAAAATAGAATTCCATCTCGATTTTGAGTTTACCAATAAACTGATTGAGATGGCTTTTGGCCGGATCTTCAAAGAGCTGGCCGCTAACATGGTGCAGGCGTTCACTTCGCGCGCCAAAGAGGTTTACAGTGCCGGCTAATATTCGTGTTGAAGTCGCCTACGCGCTGCCTGAAAAGCAGTATCTGCAGCGGGTCACGCTGGACGAGGGGGCGACGGTCGAGCAGGCGATTATCGCCAGCGGTCTGCTGGCGCTGCGTGATGACATTGATCTGGCGAAAAACAAGCTGGGTATCTACAGTCGTCCGGTAAAGCTGCATGACGAAGTTCACGACGGCGACCGGGTCGAAATCTATCGACCGCTGATCGCAGACCCGAAAGAGCTGCGTCGCCAGCGGGCAGAGAAAAGCGCCGCAAAGTAACCTGCAGCAGACCGGCTATCAGCCATAAAAAAAGCGCTCACCGAGCGCTTTTTGCTTTTCCGGGCCTTACTGACTGGTCAGCGCAGGCTTGTTATCAATGTTAGTCAACACACCGCCGCTGTTGAAGGTCAGGGTCAGGGTCTGCTGAGTCACTTTCTGGTGGCCCGGCTCCTGACGGAAGACATAGAACCAGGTATTGGTGCCGAACGGATCCGTCATCATTGGCGTCCCCAGAGCATAAGCTACCTGCTGTTGCGTCATACCGACACGAATTTTTGCTACATCGTTTGGTGCCAGATAGTTACCCTGGTTGATGTCAGGACGGTAAACCACTCGTTCCAGAGTGGAACAGCCTGCGGTCAACATAAGAAGAACCGCTGCGGCAGCAGTCAGCGTTTTACAGCGCATAGTGATTTGATTCCTTTTTGGGCCCGAGCAGTACGTGGCTCATCTGTAATATGCCGATAATAATAGACCTTCGCGCCGTTGGAAACCTCCGGCTGCAGGTCAGCAGGCAATTTGCTGTTCACTATGACCCTGTGAAAATCAAAAAGTTTACGCCGCAAGCAACTCTTTCGCGTTCGCCAGGGTGTTGCGCGTGACTTCGCTGCCGCCCAGCAGACGGGCCAGCTCCTGCAAGCGAGCACGTTTATCCAGCGGCTGCATATGGGTTTCGGTCATCTCGCCATCGGTCTCTTTGCAGACAAAGAAATGATGGTGGCCGCAGCCTGCGACCTGCGGCAGGTGGGTCACGCACATCACCTGCGTGGACTCGCCCAGCTGGCGCAGCAGCTTGCCGACCACGGCGGCGGTCGGGCCGCTGATGCCGACGTCCACTTCGTCGAAGATGAGCGCCGGGGTTTCCATTTTACGCGCGGTGATCACCTGAATCGCCAGCGCAATGCGCGACAGTTCGCCGCCGGAGGCCACTTTGGCGATTGGCTGCAGCGGCTGACCGGGGTTAGTGGTGACGCGGAACTCAATATGGTCGGCGCCGTCGGCGGTGAGATGGCGTTCATCGAACGCGACCTCAATCGCGAAGACCCCGTGCGGCATCGAAAGTGAGTGCATACTTTCGGTGATAAGCTGGGTCAGCTCGTCGGCGCTGGCCTGGCGCAGGGCATGCAGCTGGCATGCGGTCTCCAGCGCCAGCTGATGATGTTCGACCACCTGCTGGCTGAGGGATTCCAGCGAGCCGGCGCTGTCGTCCAGCAGGCGCTGCTCTTCCAGCATCGCCTGATAAACCGCCGGCAGCTCTTCCGGCATCACCTGATGTTTACGCGCCAGCGCGATTTGTCGGGAAATCCGTTGCTCAAGTTCAAACAGACGGTTCGGATCGAGATCCAGACGGTCATGGTAGTGGCGCAACTCGTCGCTGGCCTCGCTGAGCTGAATGGCCGCCTCTTCCAGCATATCCAGGACGCCGGAAAGCTTGCTGTCCATGCCCACCAGCTCGCTGACCAGCTGCTTCGCGGTATAAAGCTGGCTCTGCAGATTGGCCTCTTCGCCGTCCGCCAGTACCGTAAGGGCGTGCTGGCAGGTGCTGAGCAGCTGGCCGCTGTTGGCCAGGCGCTTGTACTCTTCGTCAATCTGCTCGAATTCTCCCGGCAGCGGGTTAAATTCGTTCAGCTCTTTAAGCTGATACTGCAGCAGATCGGCGCGGGCGGCGCGCTCCTGGCTCTGCTGCTGATGCTGGGCCAACTCGCGGCAGCTCTGGTGCCACTGGCGATAGTGCTCGGCCATACGCTGAGTAAGCGCATACTCACCGGTATAGCCGTCGAGCAGCGTTTTTTGGTGTTCGGGTTTGGTCAGCAGCTGGTGGGCATGCTGGCCGTGGATCTGGATCAGCAGCTGGCCCAGCTCGCGCAGCTGCGAGAGCGGGACGGCGGTGCCGTTGATGAAGCCGCGCGAGCGGCCGTCGGCGCTGATCACCCGGCGAAGTAAACACTCACGCCCGCTCTCCAGCTGATTCTCTTCCAGCCAGCGCTGGGCGGCAGGGGTATCTTTCAGCGCGAAGCGCGCGCACAGGTCGGCACGGGTGGCGCCGCGACGCACCATGTCGGCTTCCGCTCTGCCGCCGAGGCACAGCCCCAGCGCGTCGATGGCAATGGATTTCCCGGCGCCGGTTTCCCCGGTGATGGCGGTCATGCCGCTGTGGAAATCAATTTCCAGTTCACGAACGATAGCAAAATTACTGATGGTGAGTTGCGCCAACATAGCTGCCTTCCTGTATGAAAAACCAATACTGTGTTTTCGTACAGTATAGACTGGTTTTTTATCCAGTAAAGAGGCAGCCGTGAAAATCAGAACAATTTTTTCGACCAGCCGAGCTTGGTGCTTAATGTATTGAAATAGCTGTAATCTTTAGGGTGAATCAGATTGAGGTGATAATCACAGCGGCGAATGAGGACATCTTCGCCATCCTGGATCGGCAGGGCAATCTGGCTGTCGCAGCTGATCTCCAGATCGCTGCAGCGGTGAGAGAAGCGCAGGCGGATGGTGCTGTCGCCGTTGATCACCAGCGGTCGCGCTGAAAGGGTGTGCGGGAACATCGGCACCAGGGTGACGGCGTCCAGCGACGGCGTAAGGATTGGGCCGCCGGCCGACAGCGAATAGGCGGTGGAGCCGGTCGGAGTGGAGATAATCAGGCCATCGGATCGCTGAGAGAACGCAAAGACTTCGTCGATATAGACTTCGAACTCAATCATATGCGCCACTTTGCCGGGGTGCAGCACCACTTCGTTGATGGCGGTGCTGATACGTTTCTGGCAATCCTGCTGACACACCTGGGCCTCCAGCAGAAAGCGTTTCTCGGCGATGTAGTGGCCTTCCAGCACGTCGGCGAGCTGCTGCAGGGCGTTGTCCGGGTCAAGGTCGGTGAGAAAGCCGAGGTTGCCGCGGTTAATGCCGATGACGTTAATGTCGTAACGGGCCAGGGTCCGCGCCGCGCCGAGCATATTGCCGTCGCCGCCCACCACCACCGCGAGATCGGCCTGTTGGCCAATCTCCGCCAGCGTGCCGGTTTTCACGTTGCTGAGCTGAAGTTCATGGGCGA
Source organism: Klebsiella pneumoniae (assembly GCF_000742135.1). Lineage (GTDB taxonomy): Bacteria > Pseudomonadota > Gammaproteobacteria > Enterobacterales > Enterobacteriaceae > Klebsiella > Klebsiella pneumoniae. The sequence goes on from NZ_KN046818.1 coordinate 3,893,784, forward strand.
TCTGCTGTTCAACCAGCACTTCATACCCTTTGCTGCACAGCCAGCGCCAGAGCATTTCATGTGTGGTCAGGGCGGTGGGGTGACGAGGATGTCCCACAATGCCGATACACTTGAAATGGTTCTTCATGATCTGGATGTCCTTGCGTTAAATGAAATAGTGACAATCTGTCCGCTTCCCTTGAAACCCGGAAACTGATCCCCATAATAAGCGAAGTTAGCGAGATGAATGCGAAAAAAACGCGGAGAAATTCATGAGTAGTAAAGAACAGAAAACGCCTGAGGGGCAAGCCCCGGAAGAAATTATCACGGAGCAGCACGACGACGTTGAGGCGGTAGAGCCTGAAGTTTCGGCTGAGCAGGTGGATCCGCGCGATGAAAAAATTGCGAATCTGGAAGCCCAGCTGGCTGAAGCGCAGAAACGTGAACGTGAAGTGATGCTGCGTGCCAAAGCCGACGAAGATAACCTGCGTCGTCGTACCGAGCAGGATATCGAGAAAGCGCACAAATTCGCGCTGGAAAAATTCGTCAATGAACTGCTGCCGGTGATCGACAGCCTGGACCGCGCGCTGGAAGTGGCTGACAAGGCTAACCCGGAGCTGGCGCCGATGGTGGAGGGGATCGAACTGACCCTGAAATCTATGCTGGACGTAGTGCGTAAGTTCGGCGTGGAAGTGATCGCCGACACCAACGTTCCGCTGGATCCGAACGTCCACCAGGCCATTGCGATGGTCGAGTCTGAAGATGTGGCGGCGGGCAACGTGCTGGCCGTGATGCAGAAAGGTTATACCCTGAACGGCCGTACTATTCGCGCCGCGATGGTGACGGTAGCGAAAGCGAAATAACGCTTGCTGCCTTGCTCAACGGCTGCCTGCGGGCGGCCGTTTTTTGTGTCATCGCTCCCGGCGCGAGATAAAAAAACGGCGGGCCGCAGCCCACCGTGATGTTAATTCCTTCGCTCGCGCTACTCCGCGACGCTCTCGCGTAATGATTTCACCGGCATCACTTTCACCTGTTTGATCATGTTGTCCTGCACGTCGAGGATATCTATATCGTACTGCTCAATGCGCACGCGGGTGCCTGGGACCGGGATCTCTTCCAGCGCTTCGAGGATAATACCGTTGACGGTGCGCGCTTCATCTTCCGGCAGGTGCCAGTTAAACGCTTTGTTGATTTCGCGAACGTTGGCGCTGCCGTCGATAATCACCGTGCCGTCGTTAAGCGGGGTCACTTCCTCCGCCAGGGTGGGTGACATGGAGGTGGTGAAGTCGCCGACAATCTCTTCAAGAATATCTTCGACGGTGACCAGCCCCTGAATATCGCCGTATTCATCGACCACCAGACCGACTTTCTTTTTATTGCGCTGAAATTTCACCAGCTGGGTGCTGAGCGGCGTGCCTTCCGGCACAAAGTAGATCTCATCTGCCGCCCGCAGCATGATCTCTTTTGTGAACTCTTTCTTCTCCGTCATCAGACGGTAGGCTTCACGAACGCGCAGCATGCTGATGGCATCGTCCAGCGAATCGCGGTAGAGCACGATGCGGCCATGCGGGGAGTGGGTCAGCTGGCGGACGATAGATTTCCAGTCATCATTGATGTCGATGCCGACAATCTCATTGCGCGGCACCATGATGTCGTTAACGCTGACCTTCTCCAGGTCCAGCACCGACAGCAGCATATCCTGATTGCGTCGTGAGATTTGTGAACGGGATTCATTCACAATCGTGCGCAGTTCATCTTTGCTCAGGGCGCTGCTGATGACGGTATCGGTGCGGATGCCCATCATGCGCATCAGTATGCGGGTGATGGTATTCAGCAGCCACACCAGCGGCATCATCAGCACCTGCAGGGGCGCCAACAGGAAGCTGCTGGGGTAGGCGACCTTTTCCGGATAGAGGGCGGCGATGGTCTTCGGCAGCACTTCGGCAAATACCAGCACCACAAAGGTAAGTACGCCGGTGGCGATCGCGACGCCGGCGTCGCCGTACAGGCGCATGCCGACGATGGTGCCCAGCGCCGAGGCGAGAATGTTGACAAGGTTATTGCCGATCAGCACAAGGCTAATCAGGCGGTCCGGCTTGCGCAGCAGCTTCTCCACGCGCTTGGCGGGGCGGTTGCCTTGTTTCGCCATGTGGCGCAACCGGTAGCGGTTCAGCGTCATCATGCCGGTTTCGGAACCGGAGAAATAGGCAGAGATAATCACCATGACGATCAGCGTTATGATCAACGTGGTGGTGGAGATATGTTCCACGTAGGATTCCTTAAAAGACTTAGCTCACGAACTGCTGCAGCACGCGGCTACCAAAATAGGCCAGCGTCAGCAGACCGGCGCCAGCGACGCTGAACCAGACCACACGACGTCCGCGCCACCCTTCATGATAGTGCCCCCACAGCAGGACGATATAGACGAACCACGCAATAATCGACAGCACCGCTTTATCGATATTTTCGCTGCTGAACAGATTGTGCATGTAGAACAGGCCGCTGCACAGCGTCAGGGTCAGCAGCACCACGCCGACCTGGGTGATGTGGAACATTTTGCGCTCAATGCTCATCAGCGGCGGCATTTCGCTGCTGAAGGCCAGCTTTTTATTCTTTAGCTGGTAGTCGATCCACGCCAGCTGCAGCGCATACAGCGCGGCGATGATCAACGTGGCGTACGAGAAGAGCGACAGGCCGATATGCACCAGCATCCCCGGGGTGGTTTCCAGGTGGGTGATATATTCGTTAGGCACGAATGTGGCGAAGGCCAGGTTGATCAGCGCGAAGGCATAGACGATAGGCAGCAGCAGCCAGCCGCGATTGCGAGAGGCCACGATAGTCATCACCGTACAGATCATCAGGCTGACCAGCGACCCGACGTTCAGTAAGCTGAGATTTTGCCCGCTCTCGCCGCCGGGGAATATCCGTGCTTCCAGCGCAAAAGCATGGCAGATTAAGGCGATAGTCGCAGATAAAATCGCCATTCGCCGCCAGCTGCTGTTTTTTTGCAGCAAGCCGGGGATAATCAGCGCGAGGCTGACGGAGTAGGCGACAAGGGCGAGTAGAGCAAAAACAGGCATAGGTGTCGGCTGTTGGCTAAATAAGAAAGAGAAGCAGTATAACGTTAGCAGGCCTCTGCTCCAACCGTTGCAGCACATTCAGATTGATGTCGTGTTATACTCCGCCACATTCGTTTTGTGTGTCGCTGCGGCGACCGACCGTTTCCACCTCAGGCGAGAGACAATGTTTGATAATTTAACCGATCGTTTGTCGCGTACGCTGCGCAACATTAGCGGCCGCGGACGCCTTACAGAAGACAATATTAAAGACACCCTGCGCGAAGTGCGCATGGCGCTGCTGGAAGCGGACGTTGCGCTTCCGGTGGTCCGTGATTTCATCAGCCGCGTCAAAGAGAGCGCGGTCGGCCATGAAGTCAATAAAAGCCTGACCCCGGGTCAGGAGTTCGTCAAAATCGTCCGCAACGAGCTGGTGGCGGCGATGGGCGAAGAGAACCAGACGCTCGACCTGGCCGCGCAGCCGCCGGCCGTGGTGCTGATGGCTGGCCTGCAAGGTGCTGGTAAAACCACCAGCGTCGGTAAGCTGGGGAAATTCCTGCGCGAGAAGCACAAGAAGAAAGTGCTGGTCGTTTCCGCGGACGTTTACCGCCCGGCGGCGATCAAACAGCTGGAAACCCTGGCCGAGCAGGTCGGCGTCGATTTCTTCCCGTCTGATGTCGGGCAGAAGCCGGTTGATATCGTCAACGCGGCGCTGAAAGAAGCGAAACTCAAATTCTACGACGTGCTGCTGGTGGATACCGCCGGTCGTCTGCACGTTGACGAAGCGATGATGGACGAAATCAAGCACGTCCACGCCGCCATTAACCCGGTTGAAACCCTGTTCGTCGTCGATGCGATGACCGGTCAGGATGCGGCGAATACCGCGAAGGCCTTTAACGAAGCGCTGCCGCTGACCGGCGTGGTGCTGACCAAAGTGGACGGCGACGCCCGCGGCGGCGCGGCGCTGTCGATTCGCCATATTACCGGCAAGCCGATTAAATTCCTCGGCGTCGGCGAGAAAACCGAAGCGCTGGAGCCGTTCCATCCGGACCGCGTCGCTTCCCGTATCCTCGGCATGGGCGACGTGCTGTCGCTGATCGAAGATATCGAGAGCAAGGTTGACCGCGCGCAGGCCGAGAAGCTGGCCTCCAAGCTGAAGAAAGGCGACGGTTTCGACCTCACCGACTTCCTTGAGCAGCTGCGCCAGATGAAAAACATGGGCGGCATGGCCAGCCTGATGGGCAAGCTGCCGGGCATGGGGCAGATCCCGGACAACGTGAAAGCGCAGATGGACGACAAAGTGCTGGTGCGTATGGAAGCGATCATCAACTCGATGACCCTGAAAGAGCGCGCTAAGCCGGAAATCATCAAAGGTTCGCGTAAGCGCCGTATCGCCGCCGGCTGCGGCATGCAGGTGCAGGATGTGAACCGTCTGCTCAAGCAGTTCGACGACATGCAGCGCATGATGAAGAAGATGAAATCGAAAGGCGGCATGATGAAGATGATGCGCGGGATGAAAGGGATGATGCCGCCAGGCTTCCCGGGTCGTTAAAAACAAGGGCATAAGGCTATCTTGTTTGCCATTTTAGCGCCGGGGTGTGCTCGCCATCCTCACGTACTACCTGTACGTTCCAGTGGTTGCGCACACGCTGGTACTAAACTGGCTGCACCGCCGACGGCCTTTTACAGCAGACTTATCAACTGCTGATTGCATTTTCCCCAGAAATCAGTAAAATTTTCGGGCTTTTAATATGACACCGGGCTCCGTTCCTCGATGGGGCCCGGTTGTTTTATTCACACAAGAGGATGTTATGGTAACTATTCGTTTAGCACGTCACGGCGCTAAAAAGCGTCCGTTCTACCAGGTTGTTGTCACCGACAGCCGTAATGCACGCAACGGTCGCTTCATCGAGCGCGTTGGTTTCTTCAACCCGATCGCTAACGGTGCGGAAGAAGAAACTCGCCTGGATCTGGATCGTATCGCTCACTGGGTTGGCCAGGGCGCTACTGTTTCCGATCGCGTTGCCGCGCTGATCAAAGCCGCTAACAAAGCAGCTTAATCTGTCACGGTGGTCATGATGAGCAAGCAACACACCGCGCAAGCACCTGTTGATCCGATCGTATTGGGGAAAATGGGTTCTTCCTACGGTATCCGTGGTTGGCTCAGAGTGTTTTCCTCCACCGAAGACGCCGAAAGCATTTTTGACTATCAGCCCTGGTTAATCCAGAAGGCGGGTCAGTGGCAGGTCGTTGAGCTGGAAAGCTGGCGCCACCACAATCAGGACATCATCATCAAGCTGAAAGGCGTTGACGATCGTGATGCCGCGAATCTACTGACTAATTGCGAAATTATCGTGGATTCATCGCAGTTGCCGGAGCTGGAAGAGGGTGACTACTACTGGAAAGACCTGATGGGCTGCCAGGTAGTTACGACGGAAGGCTATAGCCTCGGTAAAGTCATCGATATGATGGAAACCGGGTCGAATGACGTGCTCGTCATCAAGGCAAACCTGAAAGATGCATTTGGTATCAAGGAGCGGTTGGTTCCGTTCCTCGATGGGCAGGTTATCAAGAAAGTCGATCTCACTACGCGTACTATCGAAGTAGATTGGGATCCTGGTTTTTAAATTCTCCGGATAAACGGTAAAAGACGGCGCTATGTGGATTGGCATAATTAGCCTGTTTCCTGAAATGTTCCGCGCAATTACCGATTACGGGGTAACTGGCCGGGCAGTAAAAAATGGCCTGCTGAGCATCGAAAGCTGGAGTCCTCGCGACTTCACGCATGACCGGCACCGTACCGTGGACGATCGTCCTTACGGCGGCGGACCGGGGATGCTAATGATGGTGCAACCCTTACGGGATGCCATTCATGCAGCAAAAGCCGCGGCAGGTGAAGGCGCGAAGGTGATTTATCTGTCACCTCAGGGACGCAAGCTTGATCAAGCGGGCGTCAGCGAACTGGCAACGAATCAGAAACTGATTCTGGTGTGCGGTCGCTACGAAGGGATAGACGAGCGCGTAATCCAAACCGAAATTGACGAAGAATGGTCAATCGGCGATTACGTTCTCAGCGGTGGTGAGTTACCGGCAATGACGCTAATTGACTCCGTTTCCCGGTTCATTCCGGGAGTACTGGGCCATGAAGCATCGGCAACGGAAGATTCCTTTGCTGATGGGTTGCTGGATTGCCCCCACTATACCCGTCCTGAAGTGTTAGAGGAGATGGAAGTACCGCCAGTATTGCTGTCGGGAAACCATGCTGAGATACGTCGCTGGCGTCTGAAGCAGTCGCTGGGCCGCACCTGGCTTAGAAGACCTGAACTTCTGGAAAACCTGGCTCTGACTGAAGAGCAAGCAAAGCTGCTGGCGGAGTTCAAAACTGAACACGCGCAACAGCAGCATAAACATGATGGGCAGGCGTGAGCCCCCAATATCAGTTTACCCAGGATAAGAGATTAAATTATGAGCAACATTATTAAGCAACTTGAACAAGAACAGATGAAGCAGGACGTACCTTCCTTCCGTCCGGGTGATACCGTGGAAGTGAAAGTATGGGTTGTTGAAGGTTCCAAAAAACGTCTGCAGGCATTCGAGGGCGTGGTTATCGCTATTCGTAACCGCGGTCTGCACTCTGCATTCACTGTTCGCAAAATTTCCAACGGCGAAGGCGTTGAGCGTGTCTTCCAGACTCACTCTCCGGTAGTTGACAGCATTGCTGTTAAACGTCGTGGTGCTGTACGTAAAGCTAAACTGTACTACCTGCGTGAGCGCACTGGTAAGTCTGCTCGTATCAAAGAGCGTCTTAACTAAGATTCGCTTTCGCGACATCCTGACAAAAAGGGCTGGCCTCAGGGCCGGCCCTTTTTTTATCTTTGTTGTAACCATCGTGATGTAAATCATTTACAATACGCCCTCTATACGGAGGGGCGGTGGTCAGCAACAGTTTTCAGCAAACGACACCTAAACGGCGAGCCGCCTGGCTGGCGCTGTTGGCGATCCTGCTGATCGTGGTGGCCCCCCTGATCTCCGTCTCCCTGCAAAAAGACCCCATGAGCGCCATGCCCGGCATGCACCACGCCATGATGATGGATAGCTCGTCCGCGAGCATGGCGCAGATGCCCGGGCACAAGATGGCAATGATGCACAGCACAGACGGCGCTACGCATACCGGACACGAAATGCCGCTGGACCATGCCGAAGCGTGTGGCTATTGCGTGCTGTTAGCCCATGTCCCGGGGCTCCTTTTCGCGCTGGCGCTGTTCGTCGCCATGCTCCTGCGGCGCATTCGCCTGCCGGTTTCTCGCCCGGTATTAAAGCACTGGCACTACTTTCCCTGGCTCTACCCCGAAACCCGCGCCCCGCCGCGGTTGTCTGCTTTTTCCCTTTAATAAAAATCAATCTGCGCACCGCGCAACGACCTCTTTTGCTTTAAAAAAGGAAAAGTATGACAACCTGCACCTCGCGCGCGGCATGGCTGAACCTGCTGCGTCGCCTCCATTTCTATATTGGTCTGTTTATCGGACCGTTTATCTTTGTCGCTGCCCTGACCGGCACGCTGTACGTGGCGACGCCGCAGCTGGAAAACTGGCTCTATCACGACGCGCTGCATGGCCTTGCCGAGGGGACTCCGCAGCCGCTCAGCGCCCAGATTGCGGTGGCCGAAGAAGCGACCCAGGGCAATCTGCGGCTGCTGGCGGTGCGTCCGGCGCCTGCGTTGGGCGAGACCACGCGCATTATGTTTGCCGATCTGGGTCTCGGAGAGTCGGAATCCCGGGCTATTTTTGTCGATCCGATCGCGCTGCGGGTGAAGGGCGATATGACGGTCTACGGCACCAGCGGCATCCTGCCGCTGCGCCAGTGGATTGATTATGCGCATCGCTCTCTGCTGCTGGGCGACAGCGGGAGGTTATACAGCGAACTGGCCGCCTCCTGGATGTGGGTGGCCGCGCTCGGAGGCATTGCCCTGTGGGCGATGACGCGTCCAAAACGGCGGCTGAATAACGCCCTGCAGAACCATCGTCGGCTGCACGTGACGCTGGGCTGGGGCTTACTGGTGGGTATGCTGCTCTTCTCCGCCACCGGCCTGACCTGGTCGCAATGGGCCGGCGGCAATGTGGACAAAATGCGGGCAGCGTTCGGCTGGCTGACGCCGCAGGTCAATACCCAGCTGCATGGCGAGATGCCGATGACGCACGATCCCCACGCCGGACATCATATTGATACGATGGCCATGGCCCAGCATCAGCCGGCGCTGCAGCTGGCCCAGTTTGACCAGGCGCTGGCGGCGGCCCGTCAGGCGGGGCTGAACGCCAGCCGGCTGGAGATCCGTCCGCCAGTGTCAGACGACCGCGCCTGGACGGTGAATGAGATCGACCGTCGCTGGCCGACGCAGGTGGACGCGGTGGCGATCGATGGCGCCACAATGCAGGTGGTGGATCGCACGCGTTTTGCCGACTTTCCGCTGATGGCGAAGCTCACCCGCTGGGGCGTCGATTTCCATATGGGGATCCTCTTTGGTCTGGCGAATCAGCTGCTGCTGGTGGGATTTGGCTGCGCGCTGTGCGTTACCATCGGGGTGGGGTACCGGTTATGGTGGATCCGCCGTCCGCCTCAGGCGGCCTGGGATCCGGCGCATTCGCTGCTGCAGGCGTGGCTGTCGCTCGCCTGGCCTGCCCGAAGCCTGGTGCTTGGGCTGGCGTTTGCCCTTGGATTGGCCATGCCGTTAATGGGAGCCAGCCTGCTGCTGTTCATTGCCGTTGACTACCTGCGCTGGCGCGCGGCAACGGCAATGAGGATGATGAAGTCCAGCGACTAAGCGAAGACTTACGGCGTGCTGATGACCACCGTTACCCGGCGGTTTTCGGCGCGCCCGGCCGCCGTGTCGTTGCTGGCGATCGGGTATTTTTTGCCAAGGCCGCGGGTGACTAAATTACTGCGTGGGACATGAGCGCCTTCCGCCCAGGCATCGGCCACGCTGTTGGCCCGCTTAAGCGACAGGGCTTCATTGTAGCTATCTTCACCATAATTATCGGTATGGCCTTCAAGGCGGCTATGGGTGATCCCGGTAGCCGCCAGCCGCGAGGCCATCGTGGTGATCTGCTGGCGGCTGTCGGGACGTAGTCGGTAGTCATTCTTGTCAAACAGGATGCTATCGGATAAGCCCAGGGACCAATCGCCATTGCTTTCAGTAAAGCCGTAAGATTTCATCGCCGCCACCTGCTCGGGGGTAAATTTTCCCTGAGGAGCCTGGCAACCTGTCAAAAGCGCCGCCGCCATCAGGGCGGGGACGAAATATTTTCTGATCATAATGAGTCCTTTATTATTTCAGCGTCTGCTGGATACGTTGGTTTTTCATCCGATACATATTCTGATCGGCAAGTTCTTGCAGTGATTCCGCGGTGGCGTGCTCCCACGCCAGGGCATAACCGACGCTCAGCGAGAGCGTGGCGCTATGACCGTTGTGCAGGTTGAATGGCGGAAGAAATTGTTCCGTTAGCGCCTGGCACAGGGCCTGCACTTCTGCTTCCGAGCGCACCTCGCGCAGCAGAACGGCAAACTCATCGCCGCCAAGACGCCACGCCAGATGGCGTTTACCGGCAAAAGTCATCAGGCGGCTGGCGACCTCCATCAGCACTTTATCGCCCGCCGCATGCCCCCAGTTGTCGTTAATCAGTTTGAAATTATCGCCATCAAGAAACAGCAATGCCGAGGTTTGATGATCGACTTCATTCTGCATCAGCTCGGCGAGCGCGTTACGAAAGGCGGCGCGGTTAGCCAGGCCGGTCAACGGATCGTGTAACGAACTGCGCAACAGCTGCGCGTTTTTGGCCTGCAGCTGGCGCTGCCAGTCCTCCATTTCCCCCAGCAGGCTGTTAAAGTCCTGGGCGAAAAGATGGAACTCCTCGATACGCTCCTCCGGCACCCGCCGGGAGAAGTGGCGGTTTTCACGTATATCATGCACGACCTCAGTGATGCTCTGCAGGGCGGCGACGATCCCCCGGTGTAGGGAGTGGGTCAGCAGCAGGGCGATGAACGAGGCGAGCAGAATGCTGCCGGTCAGCACCAGAATCGAGATACCGAGAAAGTGGCTAATCAGTTCATCAAGCGCGGTCAATCTCAGCTCGCCGATTTGTTTGCCCTGGTGCCAGATGGGCTGCACCGTGGGCTCCGGAAACAGCCATTTACTGATAAGCCCGCTCACTTGCTCTTTATTGGCCAGCGGTTCATGGCGCCACGCGGCGAAGTGCTGCATCTGGCCGTTTAGCACGATTGCCTGGGAGATCTGCCCTTGCTTGCCCAACGACGCGAGGGTCTCCTCTGCCGCCGCGCTGTCGCCAAACACCAGGGCGGCTTCGAGGCTGCGCCCCATGGTCGCGGCAGTGAGCTCAAGATTTTTCTGCGCGTACTGCTTGAGCGTGAAGATTGAGGCTGTACTTAGCAGCAGCCAGACCAGCGTCATGGAGATCACCACGCTTATCACGCTAATGCGACGGAGCGCGCGTTTGAAAGTCGGGCGCGGAGTCTGTGAAAAGTCCTTATTCATGTGGTTTCTTCCGGGCAAGCATCAGGACGTCCGGGTTAACCCGAACCCCGCTGTGCGTCAGAACGTCCAGATTAACGGAGAAGCGGACCCGGTCGTCATTGATGATCAGGCAAAACGCGCTACCAATTGAACAATCCGTATTTTGTTCTGCGATGAGTAACAGCGGCCTCGGGCCATAGCGGCGAGTGAGTTCTGACTGTTCAGTCGGCGATTCGCTGCCAAAATAAAAACCATCGCAGGTCGTTTTTAACGCTTCTTCACGATTACGTACTATCACCGGTTGATAGGGTAATGCATCCGGATCTTCATGAGCCAGGCTATGGGTGAAGCGTGATGAGGCAAAAATGCACAGCTTTGGCGCTCCTGTTAATGACGGCCAACGGGTGTAGGTCACGATCCCGGAAACAATAGCGCGAACATGTTCTGAAGGTCCGGCAGCAAAAACAGGAGATACCGCGATGAGAAAAAATACAGTCAATAAAAGACGGTGTAATACTGTCATTAACGCTTCCGTCAAAGTCGCCATAGCGCGGGAAAAGCCGCTGCCGATGCCCGGCGAAGAATACCACTGTTAATAAAACCCGTCATTAGATGCGCCCTTTGCTTTGGGACAATTCTCACCAGGATTTTTCGTACTACCGATACCGTGGGTGCGCAAGTTTGGCTTGTTTTTCCTATGTGTAAATATTGTTATACGCATCGCGCCATTGTGAGTGGCAATTAATTCGTTGGTGTAAATTAAAATTTACGTAATATGGATTGAATTCTTTACTTTGTGTGGTATCGTTACGTCATGCCCTCTGAGGCAACCCTTATCGCAAACGAGCTACACAGGATCGCAATCATGCAAAAAGACGCGCTGAACAACGTACATATTACCGACGAACATGTATTAATGACCCCGGAGCAACTGAAGGCGGAATTCCCGCTGAGCGTCGAGCAGGAAGCGCAGATCGCTCACGCCCGTCAGACCATTTCGGATATCATCGCCGGTCGCGATCCGCGCCTGCTGGTGGTATGTGGTCCTTGCTCCATTCACGATCCGGAAGCTGCGATTGAATATGCTCGTCGGTTTAAAGCCCTTGCCGCAGAGGTCAGCGATAGCCTCTACCTGGTGATGCGCGTCTATTTTGAAAAACCCCGTACCACCGTCGGCTGGAAGGGGCTGATTAACGATCCGCACATGGATGGTTCGTTTGATGTTGAAGGCGGCCTGAAGATTGCGCGTCGTCTGCTGGTCGAGCTCGTCAATATGGGACTGCCGCTGGCGACGGAAGCGCTGGATCCCAACAGCCCGCAGTACCTCGGGGATCTGTTCAGCTGGTCCGCTATCGGCGCGCGTACCACGGAATCACAAACGCACCGCGAAATGGCCTCTGGCCTGTCGATGCCGGTCGGCTTTAAAAACGGTACCGATGGTAGCCTGGCCACGGCCATCAACGCCATGCGCGCCGCGGCGATGCCGCACCGTTTCGTCGGCATCAATCAGGCCGGGCAGGTCTGCCTGCTGCAAACGCAGGGTAATCCGAACGGCCATGTGATCCTCCGCGGCGGCAAGGCGCCGAACTACGGTCCGGAAGATGTGGCGAAATGCGAAAAAGAGATGGCGCAGGCGGGACTGAAGCCGTCGCTGATGGTAGATTGCAGTCATGGGAACTCCAATAAAGATTTCCGCCGCCAGCCGGCCGTGGCTGAATCCGTGGTCGCGCAGATCAAAGATGGCAACCGCTCCATTATCGGCCTGATGATCGAAAGTAATATCCACGAAGGCAATCAGTCCTCTGAACAGCCGCGTGAGGCGATGAAATACGGCGTCTCGGTGACGGATGCCTGCATCAGCTGGGAGACTACCGAGGCGCTGCTGCGTGAACTGGATAAGGATCTCCGCGGCCACCTGGCGGCCCGTTTGGTTTAAGAGGAAAGTATGGTTGCTGAACTGACCGCGTTACGTGATCAAATTGATGAAGTGGATAAAGCGTTGCTTAGCCTGCTGGCTAAGCGTCTGGAGCTGGTGGCCGAAGTCGGCGAGGTGAAGAGCCAGTATGGCCTGCCGATTTACGTCCCGGAGCGCGAGTCGGCGATGCTCGCCTCCCGACGTGAAGAGGCGGCTGCGCTCGGCGTACCACCGGATCTGATCGAGGACGTTCTGCGTCGCGTGATGCGGGAATCCTATTCCAGCGAAAACGACAAAGGCTTCAAAACCCTGCAGCCGAATCTGCGGCCGGTGGTCATCGTCGGCGGCGGTGGGCAGATGGGCCGTCTGTTTGAGAAGATGTTAACGCTGTCCGGCTACCAGGTGCGTATTCTGGAAAAAAACGATTGGGCCCGGGCGGCGGATATCGTCGCCGATGCCGGCATGGTTATCGTCAGCGTACCGATTCACACCACCGTGGAGACGATCGGCAGGCTGCCGCCCCTTCCGGCGGATTGCATTCTGGTTGACCTTGCCTCGGTGAAAGCGGAGCCGCTGCAGGCGATGCTGGCGGCGCATCAGGGCCCGGTTCTTGGCCTGCACCCGATGTTCGGTCCGGACAGCGGCAGCCTGGCGAAGCAGGTGGTGGTCTATTGTGATGGCCGCCAGCCGGAGGCCTATCAGTGGTTCCTCGAACAAATCCAGGTTTGGGGCGCGCGGCTGCACCGCATCAGCGCCGTTGAGCACGATCAGAACATGGCCTTTATTCAGGCGCTGCGCCACTTTGCCACCTTCGCCTATGGCCTGCACCTGGCGGAAGAGAATGTACGTCTTGAGCAACTGCTGGCGCTCTCGTCACCCATTTACCGACTGGAGCTGGCGATGGTAGGCCGTCTGTTTGCCCAGGATCCGCAGCTGTACGCCGATATTATTATGTCATCGGAAAACAACCTGGCGCTGATTAAGCGCTACTACCAGCGTTTCGGCGAAGCGATCGGCCTGCTGGAGCAGGGCGATAAGCAGGCGTTTATCGACAGCTTCCGTAAAGTCGAACACTGGTTTGGCGATTACGCTCAGCGTTTCCAGAGCGAGAGCCGCACGCTGCTGCGTCAGGCGAACGATAATCGGCAGTAAAGCGAAAAAGATGTATACAATAAAGCCAGCGACCGCTGGCTTTTTTTATAGGGATGACAACGATGGCTGAACCACAACCGCTGTTTGACTACACCGGATACCTGCCGGAATGCCCGACCTGGAGCGAGGCAGAACAGGCCCTCTACTGGGCTGATATCATGGAATGTGAAATTCACCGCTACGATATCCGCAGCGGAGAACACCAGGTGCTGCAGTTTCCAGAGGAGGTCGGCTGTTTTGCCCTGCGCGAGAAGGGCGGGTTTATCGTTGCATTGCGCAGCGGCATCTGGCTGACCGACGCCCACGGCCTGCTGCGGCGGAAAGTCTGCGATAACCCGAGCAACCCGGAGCTGGCGCGGTTTAACGACGGCGGGACCGATCGCGATGGGCGCTTTTATGCCGGTACCTTCTGGGGGCCAGGGGATTACAACGGCGCGCTGCTGATGCGAGTGGATAACGACCTGCAGCCGAAAGTGATCCAGTGTGACATCCATGGCGCCAATGGCCTGGCCTTTAGCGCCGACCGGCGCTGGATGTATACCTCTGATACGCCGAACGCCGTGATCTACCGTACGCCGCTGGATGAGCAGGGTGAGCCTGGCCGACGCGAAGTCTTTCGCCGTTTTCAGCCTGGCGAAGGGATCCCTGACGGGGCGGCGATCGACGTGGAGGGATGTTACTGGAGCGCAATGTTTGACGGCTGGCGGATCGCCCGTTTCTCGCCGCAGGGCGAGGAGCTGGAATCCTACCCGATGCCGGTTCGTTGCCCGACGATGGTCTGCTTCGGCGGGGCGGATATGAAAACGCTCTATATCACCACCACCCGGGAAAACATGGAGGACGATGAGCTGGCGCAGTATCCGCTGTCAGGCGCCATCTTCACCCTGCCGGTAGCGGTGGCAGGGATGAAGAAATTACCGTTCCGCGAATGTTAAACCGGATCCACCGGGACCACGTTTTCGCTAGGGTAGCAGCCGAGGACCTTCATGGAGCGGGTGATATCCGCCAGCTCCTTCAGCGCCTTGCGCATGGGCAGCGAATCCAGGTTGGCCTGAATATCGAGATAAAACATCTCTTCCCAGGGATTGCCGTGGATCGGGCGGGATTCCAGTTTGGTCATGATCAGATTGTGGTTGCGCAACACCAGCAGGGCTTCCACCAGGGCGCCCGCCTGCTGACCGGTCGCCATTAACAGCGTGGTCTTGGCCGGCACCTGGTCGGAGACGTTCACCGCTTTGCGCGCCAGGACGAGGAAGCGCGTGATGTTCTGCGTCTGGTTGGCCTGGCAGTGCTCCAGCACCTGCAGGCCATACAGAGCGCCGCCCGCTTCGCTACCCAGGGCCGCGACGGCCGGGGAGTTCGCCTGCGCCACTTTTTCCATTGCCGCCGAGGTGCTCTCGGTATACTCAATCTTCCAGTGCGGGTAGCGGCTCAGGTACTGGCTGCACTGCTGGAACGGCTGCGGATGGCTGTAAACGGTCTGAATTTTATCGGCATCCGTCGAGGTGCTCACCAGTACGCAATGATCGATAGGGATCGTCAGCTCGCCAACGATCGACAGGCTGGTGTGCTGCAGCAGATCGTAGACGTCGTTGATCCCGCCGGAGCTGGTGTTTTCAATCGGCACCACCGCGTAATCGGCCTGGCCGGTTTCTACCTGATTAAAAATATCGGCGAACTTCGCGCAGCCGCTCTCAATAAACTGCTCAAAGTGGCGAGCGGCGTACTGACGCGCCGCCAGATGCGAGTAAGAGCCCTTGGGACCGAGGAACGCCACGCGGGCCGAATGCGGGTTAATTTTATTCAGATGCTGCTGCAGCAGGGTTTGCTGGGTAAGAACAGAGTCTTCGATAATCAGCTGGAACAGGCGGGTGATATAGTGCGCATCCAGATTATGGCGCTTGCCGATAGTCATCAGGCGCTCCAGCAGATCGCGTTCGCGGTCAATATCACGCACCGGACGATGGGAGGCCAGTTTGGCTTTTCCAACCTCAACAGCCAGTCCGCGGCGCTCCGCCAGCAAAGCAAGCAGCTTCTCGTCCAGGGCGCTTATCTTATCGCGCAGCGCCAGTAATGGGTTTTCCTCGGTCATAGATGTTGCCTTTGTTGTTATCAAATAAAAAAGGCCTCCCGGGTGGGAGGCCTTATTGTTCGTCTTCGCATTCTTTCTTATACGACGAATTGCCTCCCGGTCAGGGGAAGGTAAAAAAGAATGCGAAGAAGAACGGGACAAGTTTCATGGTAAATTCCTTTAGGTAGTGGGGATTACAGTACCTGTACTGTTTTCACTCTGTCAATAAAAAACGCGCCCGAAGGCGCGTGGCATGACACAACTTAAGTTAAGGATTACTCTTCTTCTTCCACAAAGCCTGCCTCTTTCACCGACGTCGCGGCGCGGCGGGCTTCCCCTTTGTGTTGCACTTTATTGAGCTGCCGTTCCAGCTTGTTGATCAATTCGTTAATGGCGGCGTACATATCTTCATGACGCGCACTGGCAACCAGATGGCCGTTTGGCGTGTTGATGGTTGCATCAGCGATAAAACCCTGCGGCTCCTTAGATAGAATGATGTGCGGGTTGATTAAATGAGTTTGCCACTTATCCAGTTTGGCGAGACGGTCTGCGACATGCTGGCGGATTGCCGGAGTAATTTCCATTTGTTTACTGGTAATGTTCATTGTCATAAATTTTACCTCTTGTCTTTCCCGTCTTGGTGAATCCAGCATACCTTTCCCAATGTCAAAATGTGTGATCTAAATCACATTTTATTGTCACTTTTTGTCAACAAATTCATTTTGTGAGACAGGGCAGGAAGAAGTGAGATTTTACTTGTCGAACCCGATAAAGCAGGCCATATTTGATGAGTTAACCCGGCGCTAAACCGCTTCAGCTCGTCGGGAAACGTATAAAAAAACGGCAGCCAGTGGCTGCCGTTTGCGATCGATGAGTCAGGCTCAGGTGTTCTTGCTGTTCGCGGCGATAATCTTCGCGACTTTGTCCGCCTGAGCGTTCATTTGCATCTGACGATAGGCGTTTTCCATCTTCGGCAGGGCATCGCGGGTGGCCTGGGTATCCGGATAATTACGCATCATCCCTTCCACACGGTTAACCACGGCAACCCATGCGCCACGATCGGTGTAGTAATCCACGACCGACAGCTCATATTTGGCCAGACGATCTTTCAGGAACACCATGCGTTTATAGGCGTCAGTGGCGTACTGGCTGTTCGGATAACCACGCACCAGTTTGGAGAAGTCATTGAAGGCATCGCGCGCGTGCTGCGGATCGCGGTCGGAGCGATCAACGCCGAAGAAGCCCTGCAGGGCGCTGTCATCCAGGGCCATGTTGGTCAGGCCGCGCATATAGATGACATAGTCGATGTTCGGATGGGTGGGGTTCAAACGCATGAAGCGATCGATAGCCGCCTGAGCCAGAGGAAGATCGGCGTTTTTATAATACGCATAAATCAGATCCAGCTGTACCTGTTGGGAATAAGGGCCGAATGGATAACGATTATCCAACGCTTCCAGTTGCGTTATCGCCTGTTTCCAGTTACCGTCCTGCAGTTTTTGCTGGGCGGTCGCGTAGATTTCATTCGGCGGATTATCAGGCACCTCTTCCTTAGAGCCGGAGCAACCCACCAAAGCCAGGCTCAGTGTGGCGGCTGCCACCAGGTATTTCATGCGCGTCATGACGTTTTGACTTCCTCAAAATGTTTATGCGGGAGAATCTCTGTTCCTGCTCCCGATTAAGACCAGCTACAATAGCACACTATATTAAACGGCAAAGCCGTAAAACCCAACGTTAAACGAAGAAGCTGTATATGGCACAACGAGTACAACTCACCGCAACGGTGACCGAAAATCAACTCGGTCAACGCTTAGATCAGGCTTTGGCCGAATTGTTCCCTGATTATTCGCGATCGCGGATAAAAGAATGGATCCTCGACCAACGCGTATTAGTCAATGGCACCATTGGCGATAAACCGAAAGAAAAAGTGCTGGGGGGAGAACGCATCGCTATCGATGTGGAAATCGAAGAAGAGGCGCGCTTCCAGCCGCAGGATATTCCGCTCAATATCGTTTACGAAGATGATGACATCATCGTGATCAATAAACCGCGCGATCT
Source organism: Klebsiella pneumoniae (assembly GCF_000742135.1). Taxonomy (GTDB): domain Bacteria; phylum Pseudomonadota; class Gammaproteobacteria; order Enterobacterales; family Enterobacteriaceae; genus Klebsiella; species Klebsiella pneumoniae. The sequence continues at coordinate 3,911,537 of NZ_KN046818.1, forward strand.
GGTTGTACATCCTGGCGCGGGCAACCCTGACGGTACTGTGCTGAATGCGCTGCTGCACTACTATCCGCCTATTGCCGATGTGCCGCGCGCGGGTATTGTTCATCGTCTGGATAAAGACACCACCGGTCTGATGGTGGTGGCGAAAACCATTCCGGCGCAAACCCGGCTGGTGGAGTCGCTGCAGCTGCGCGAGATCACCCGTGAATACGAAGCGGTGGCGATCGGTCATATGACCGCCGGTGGCACAGTGGAAGAGCCGATCAGCCGTCACCCGACCAAGCGTACCCATATGGCGGTGCATCCGATGGGCAAACCGGCGGTGACCCACTACCGCATTATGGAACATTTCCGCATCCATACCCGCCTGCGTCTGCGTCTGGAAACCGGTCGTACGCATCAGATCCGCGTGCATATGTCGCATATCACCCATCCGCTGGTGGGTGACCAGGTCTATGGCGGCCGGCCGCGTCCGCCGAAGGGCGCGTCGGAGGAATTCATTACCGCGCTGCGTAAATTCGACCGCCAGGCGCTGCACGCCACCATGCTGCGCCTGTATCACCCGATCTCCGGCATTGAAATGGAGTGGCACGCGCCCATCCCACAGGATATGGTCGAGCTCATCGAGGCGATGCGCGCCGATTTTGAAGCCCATAAGGACGATATTGACTGGTTATGACGAAACTGATTGTACCGCAGTGGCCAATGCCCGGCAGCGTGGCGGCCTGTAGTTCTACCCGCATCGGCGGCGTGAGTCTGCCGCCCTATGACTCGCTCAACCTGGGCGCCCATTGCGGCGACAATCTGCAGGATGTCGAAGAAAACCGGCGGCGGATGTTTGCCGCCGGCGGCTTGCCGTCTTACCCGGTTTGGCTGGAGCAAGTCCATGGCACCGAGGTTCTGACGCTGGACGGCGGACCCTATCCGTCGAAACGCGCGGATGCCTCTTATAGTCGTACGCCAGGGACCGTCTGCGCAGTGATGACCGCTGACTGCCTGCCGGTGCTGTTCTGTAACCGCGACGGCACCGAAGTCGCCGCGGCGCACGCGGGATGGCGCGGCTTATGCGAAGGGGTTCTGGAAGCGACGATTGCTCGTTTCGCCGATAAAGCCGAAAATATTATGGCGTGGCTGGGGCCCGCCATCGGTCCGCAGGCGTTTGAGGTGGGACCGGAAGTCCGGGATGCCTTTATGGCGAAGGACGAGGATGCGCACCGGGCTTTTCGTCCGGCAGGCGAAAAATATTTTGCTGATATCTACCAACTGGCGCGGCAGCGTCTGGCAAACGTCGGCGTTGAGCAGATTTTCGGCGGCGATCGCTGTACGCTAAGCGAAAAGGATGATTTTTTCTCTTACCGGCGCGACAAGACCACCGGTCGTATGGCAAGTTTCATTTGGCTGATATAACCTAGAGAATCAAGACGATCCAGAAGGCAAACTTATTTTTCACATAGTTCGGGTCTTTAACCTTGAATAATTGAGGGATGACCTCATTTAATCTCCAGTAGCAAATTTGACCTGTTTATGGGAGGAGTTATGCGTCTGGATCGTCTTACCAATAAATTCCAGCTTGCTCTTGCCGATGCCCAGTCGCTCGCACTCGGGCACGACAACCAATTCATCGAACCTCTTCATTTAATGAGCGCCTTGCTGAATCAGGAAGGGGGATCGGTACGTCCTTTATTAACCTCGGCGGGCGTGAATGCCGGGAAACTGCGCACTGACATCGAACAGGCCTTGAGCCGTTTACCGCAGGTGGAAGGCACCGGCGGCGATGTGCAACCTTCTCAGGATTTAGTGCGGATCCTCAACCTTTGCGACAAGCTGGCGCAAAAGAAAAAGGACAACTTTATTTCGTCGGAACTGTTCGTTCTGGCGGCGCTTGAATCGCGCGGTACGCTGACCGACCTTTTAAAATCCGCCGGAGCAACAACCGCCAACGTGACTCAGGCGATTGAACAAATGCGCGGAGGTGAAAGCGTGAACGATCAGGGTGCCGAAGACCAACGTCAGGCATTGAAGAAATTTACCGTCGATCTGACCGAGCGAGCCGAGCAGGGCAAGCTGGATCCGGTGATCGGCCGTGATGAAGAGATTCGCCGTACCATTCAGGTACTGCAGCGTCGTACCAAAAACAACCCGGTGCTGATCGGTGAACCCGGGGTGGGTAAAACGGCAATCGTCGAAGGCCTGGCGCAGCGTATCGTCAACGGCGAAGTACCAGAAGGGCTGAAAGGCCGTCGGGTATTGGCGCTGGATATGGGGGCGCTGGTGGCCGGGGCGAAATACCGCGGTGAGTTTGAAGAGCGTCTGAAAGGCGTGCTGACCGACCTGTCCAAACAGGAAGGCAACGTCATTCTGTTTATCGACGAACTGCATACCATGGTTGGCGCTGGTAAAGCCGACGGCGCGATGGATGCGGGTAACATGCTGAAGCCGGCGCTGGCGCGTGGTGAACTGCACTGCGTCGGGGCGACGACGCTTGATGAATACCGTCAGTACATCGAAAAAGACGCCGCGCTGGAACGTCGCTTCCAGAAAGTGTTCGTCGCCGAGCCTTCGGTAGAAGATACCATCGCGATTCTGCGCGGTCTGAAAGAACGTTATGAGCTGCACCACCACGTGCAGATCACTGACCCGGCTATCGTGGCGGCGGCGACCTTATCGCATCGCTATATTGCCGACCGTCAGCTGCCGGATAAAGCCATCGACCTCATCGATGAGGCGGCATCCAGCATCCGTATGCAGATTGACTCCAAACCGGAAGAGCTGGACCGCCTCGATCGGCGTATTATCCAGCTGAAACTGGAACAGCAGGCGCTGAAGAAAGAGTCTGATGAGGCGAGCCTGAAGCGTCTCGATATGCTCAACGAGGAGCTGGCGGATAAAGAACGGCAGTACTCGGTGCTGGAAGAAGAGTGGAAAGCGGAAAAAGCGTCGCTCTCCGGCACCCAGACCATCAAAGCTGAGCTGGAGCAGGCGAAAATCGCCATCGAACAGGCGCGTCGCGTCGGCGATCTGGCGCGGATGTCCGAGCTGCAGTATGGCAAAATTCCGGAACTGGAGAAACAGCTGGCGGCTGCCACTCAGTCCGAAGGGAAAACCATGCGTCTGCTGCGTAATAAAGTGACGGATGCTGAAATCGCCGAAGTGCTGGCCCGCTGGACCGGTATCCCGGTCTCCCGCATGATGGAAAGCGAGCGCGACAAACTGCTGCGTATGGAGCAGGAGCTGCATCATCGGGTGATTGGCCAGGATGAGGCGGTTGAAGCGGTATCCAACGCCATTCGCCGCAGCCGCGCCGGGCTGTCCGATCCGAACCGGCCGATTGGTTCGTTCCTGTTCCTCGGTCCAACCGGGGTCGGTAAAACCGAGCTGTGTAAAACGCTGGCTAACTTTATGTTCGACAGCGACGACGCAATGGTGCGTATCGATATGTCCGAGTTTATGGAGAAACACTCCGTCTCGCGTCTGGTCGGTGCGCCTCCGGGATACGTCGGCTATGAAGAGGGCGGTTACCTGACCGAGGCGGTGCGCCGTCGTCCTTATTCCGTCATCCTGCTGGATGAAGTGGAAAAAGCGCACCCGGATGTGTTCAACATTCTGCTGCAGGTACTCGACGACGGGCGTCTCACCGACGGGCAGGGGAGAACGGTCGACTTCCGTAATACGGTAGTCATCATGACCTCGAACCTCGGTTCCGATCTGATTCAGGAACGGTTCGGCGAGCTGGACTACGGACATATGAAGGACCTGGTGCTGGGGGTAGTCAGCCAGAACTTCCGTCCGGAGTTCATCAACCGTATCGACGAAGTGGTGGTCTTCCATCCGCTGGGCGAGAAACATATTGCCTCTATTGCCCAGATCCAGCTGCAGCGTCTGTATAAACGTCTGGAAGAGCGCGGATATGAAGTGCAGATGTCCGATGAGGCGCTGAAGCTGCTGAGCGCCAACGGTTACGATCCGGTATACGGCGCGCGGCCATTGAAACGTGCTATTCAGCAGCAGATTGAGAACCCGTTAGCCCAGCAGATCCTTTCCGGTGAGCTGGTTCCGGGTAAAACCATCGAGCTGGTAGTAAAAGACGACCGCATTGTGGCAGTGCAGTAAATCACAAAACGACAAAAACGAGCCCAGCGGGCTCGTTTTTGTTTAAAAACCAGGCAAGAATTAAAACTTAATACCTGATTTGGTTGAAAAGTGAGCGGTTGAATTCTTTTTTTGAATTTATCCTTGTCACTTCAGAATTACCCCCTATAATGCGCCTCCACTGACACGGAACAACGGCAAACAAGCCGCCGGGCCAGGAGGATTCAGCGACGGAAATCGACGTTGAAAGCCGACAGAGAAAAGCAAAATAAGCGCTTGACTCTGAATGAGGAAAACGTATTATACGGGACCTCGCGACAGAGCGCTAAAGCGCGTCGCAACTGCTCTTTAACAATTTATCAGACAATCTGTGTGGGCACTCAAAGTGACATGGATTCTTAACGTCCTCGGACGAAAGATGAATACCAAGTCTCAAGAGTGAACACGTAATTCATTACGAAGTTTAATTCTTTGAGCATCAAACTTAAATTGAAGAGTTTGATCATGGCTCAGATTGAACGCTGGCGGCAGGCCTAACACATGCAAGTCGAGCGGTAGCACAGAGAGCTTGCTCTCGGGTGACGAGCGGCGGACGGGTGAGTAATGTCTGGGAAACTGCCTGATGGAGGGGGATAACTACTGGAAACGGTAGCTAATACCGCATAACGTCGCAAGACCAAAGTGGGGGACCTTCGGGCCTCATGCCATCAGATGTGCCCAGATGGGATTAGCTAGTAGGTGGGGTAACGGCTCACCTAGGCGACGATCCCTAGCTGGTCTGAGAGGATGACCAGCCACACTGGAACTGAGACACGGTCCAGACTCCTACGGGAGGCAGCAGTGGGGAATATTGCACAATGGGCGCAAGCCTGATGCAGCCATGCCGCGTGTGTGAAGAAGGCCTTCGGGTTGTAAAGCACTTTCAGCGGGGAGGAAGGCGTTAAGGTTAATAACCTTGGCGATTGACGTTACCCGCAGAAGAAGCACCGGCTAACTCCGTGCCAGCAGCCGCGGTAATACGGAGGGTGCAAGCGTTAATCGGAATTACTGGGCGTAAAGCGCACGCAGGCGGTCTGTCAAGTCGGATGTGAAATCCCCGGGCTCAACCTGGGAACTGCATTCGAAACTGGCAGGCTAGAGTCTTGTAGAGGGGGGTAGAATTCCAGGTGTAGCGGTGAAATGCGTAGAGATCTGGAGGAATACCGGTGGCGAAGGCGGCCCCCTGGACAAAGACTGACGCTCAGGTGCGAAAGCGTGGGGAGCAAACAGGATTAGATACCCTGGTAGTCCACGCCGTAAACGATGTCGATTTGGAGGTTGTGCCCTTGAGGCGTGGCTTCCGGAGCTAACGCGTTAAATCGACCGCCTGGGGAGTACGGCCGCAAGGTTAAAACTCAAATGAATTGACGGGGGCCCGCACAAGCGGTGGAGCATGTGGTTTAATTCGATGCAACGCGAAGAACCTTACCTGGTCTTGACATCCACAGAACTTTCCAGAGATGGATTGGTGCCTTCGGGAACTGTGAGACAGGTGCTGCATGGCTGTCGTCAGCTCGTGTTGTGAAATGTTGGGTTAAGTCCCGCAACGAGCGCAACCCTTATCCTTTGTTGCCAGCGGTTAGCCGGGAACTCAAAGGAGACTGCCAGTGATAAACTGGAGGAAGGTGGGGATGACGTCAAGTCATCATGGCCCTTATGACCAGGGCTACACACGTGCTACAATGGCATATACAAAGAGAAGCGACCTCGCGAGAGCAAGCGGACCTCATAAAGTATGTCGTAGTCCGGATTGGAGTCTGCAACTCGACTCCATGAAGTCGGAATCGCTAGTAATCGTAGATCAGAATGCTACGGTGAATACGTTCCCGGGCCTTGTACACACCGCCCGTCACACCATGGGAGTGGGTTGCAAAAGAAGTAGGTAGCTTAACCTTCGGGAGGGCGCTTACCACTTTGTGATTCATGACTGGGGTGAAGTCGTAACAAGGTAACCGTAGGGGAACCTGCGGTTGGATCACCTCCTTACCTTAAAGAACCTGCCTTTGTAGTGCTCACACAGATTGTCTGATGAAAGTAGAGAAGCAAGGCGTCTTGCGATTGAGACTTCAGTGTCCCCTTCGTCTAGAGGCCCAGGACACCGCCCTTTCACGGCGGTAACAGGGGTTCGAATCCCCTAGGGGACGCCACTTGCTGGTTCGTGAGTGAAAGACGCGTGCCGAACTATCTCAAAACTCATCTTCGGGTGACGTTTGAGATATTTGCTCTTTAAAAATCTGGATCAAGCTGAAAATTGAAACGACACACAGTTAATGTGTGTTCGAGTCTCTCAAATTTTCGCAATCAGAAGTGAAACATCTTCGGGTTGTGAGGTTAAGCGACTAAGCGTACACGGTGGATGCCCTGGCAGTCAGAGGCGATGAAGGACGTGCTAATCTGCGAAAAGCGTCGGTAAGGTGATATGAACCGTTATAACCGGCGATGTCCGAATGGGGAAACCCAGTGCAATTCGTTGCACTATCGTTAACTGAATACATAGGTTAACGAGGCGAACCGGGGGAACTGAAACATCTAAGTACCCCGAGGAAAAGAAATCAACCGAGATTCCCCCAGTAGCGGCGAGCGAACGGGGAGCAGCCCAGAGTCTGAATCAGCTTGTGTGTTAGTGGAACGGTCTGGAAAGTCCGACGGTACAGGGTGATAGTCCCGTACACCAAAATGCACAGGCTGTGAACTCGAAGAGTAGGGCGGGACACGTGGTATCCTGTCTGAATATGGGGGGACCATCCTCCAAGGCTAAATACTCCTGACTGACCGATAGTGAACCAGTACCGTGAGGGAAAGGCGAAAAGAACCCCGGCGAGGGGAGTGAAAAAGAACCTGAAACCGTGTACGTACAAGCAGTGGGAGCACCTTCGGGTGTGACTGCGTACCTTTTGTATAATGGGTCAGCGACTTATATTCTGTAGCAAGGTTAACCGTATAGGGGAGCCGCAGGGAAACCGAGTCTTAACTGGGCGTTAAGTTGCAGGGTATAGACCCGAAACCCGGTGATCTAGCCATGGGCAGGTTGAAGGTTGGGTAACACTAACTGGAGGACCGAACCGACTAATGTTGAAAAATTAGCGGATGACTTGTGGCTGGGGGTGAAAGGCCAATCAAACCGGGAGATAGCTGGTTCTCCCCGAAAGCTATTTAGGTAGCGCCTCGTGAATTCATCTTCGGGGGTAGAGCACTGTTTCGGCTAGGGGGTCATCCCGACTTACCAACCCGATGCAAACTACGAATACCGAAGAATGTTATCACGGGAGACACACGGCGGGTGCTAACGTCCGTCGTGAAGAGGGAAACAACCCAGACCGCCAGCTAAGGTCCCAAAGTCATGGTTAAGTGGGAAACGATGTGGGAAGGCACAGACAGCCAGGATGTTGGCTTAGAAGCAGCCATCATTTAAAGAAAGCGTAATAGCTCACTGGTCGAGTCGGCCTGCGCGGAAGATGTAACGGGGCTAAACCATGCACCGAAGCTGCGGCAGCGACACTATGTGTTGTTGGGTAGGGGAGCGTTCTGTAAGCCTGCGAAGGTGTGCTGTGAGGCATGCTGGAGGTATCAGAAGTGCGAATGCTGACATAAGTAACGATAAAGCGGGTGAAAAGCCCGCTCGCCGGAAGACCAAGGGTTCCTGTCCAACGTTAATCGGGGCAGGGTGAGTCGACCCCTAAGGCGAGGCCGAAAGGCGTAGTCGATGGGAAACAGGTTAATATTCCTGTACTTGGTGTTACTGCGAAGGGGGGACGGAGAAGGCTATGTTAGCCGGGCGACGGTTGTCCCGGTTTAAGCATGTAGGCTGGTTGTCCAGGCAAATCCGGATAATCAAGGCTGAGGTGTGATGACGAGGCACTACGGTGCTGAAGTAACAAATGCCCTGCTTCCAGGAAAAGCCTCTAAGCATCAGGTAACATCAAATCGTACCCCAAACCGACACAGGTGGTCAGGTAGAGAATACCAAGGCGCTTGAGAGAACTCGGGTGAAGGAACTAGGCAAAATGGTGCCGTAACTTCGGGAGAAGGCACGCTGGTGTGTAGGTGAAGCCCCTGCGGGTGGAGCTGAGACCAGTCGAAGATACCAGCTGGCTGCAACTGTTTATTAAAAACACAGCACTGTGCAAACACGAAAGTGGACGTATACGGTGTGACGCCTGCCCGGTGCCGGAAGGTTAATTGATGGGGTTATCCGTAAGGAGAAGCTCTTGATCGAAGCCCCGGTAAACGGCGGCCGTAACTATAACGGTCCTAAGGTAGCGAAATTCCTTGTCGGGTAAGTTCCGACCTGCACGAATGGCGTAATGATGGCCAGGCTGTCTCCACCCGAGACTCAGTGAAATTGAACTCGCTGTGAAGATGCAGTGTACCCGCGGCAAGACGGAAAGACCCCGTGAACCTTTACTATAGCTTGACACTGAACATTGAGCCTTGATGTGTAGGATAGGTGGGAGGCTTTGAAGCGTGGACGCCAGTCTGCGTGGAGCCAACCTTGAAATACCACCCTTTAATGTTTGATGTTCTAACGTTGGCCCCTCACCGGGGTTGCGGACAGTGTCTGGTGGGTAGTTTGACTGGGGCGGTCTCCTCCCAAAGCGTAACGGAGGAGCACGAAGGTTAGCTAATCCTGGTCGGACATCAGGAGGTTAGTGCAATGGCATAAGCTAGCTTGACTGCGAGCGTGACGGCGCGAGCAGGTGCGAAAGCAGGTCATAGTGATCCGGTGGTTCTGAATGGAAGGGCCATCGCTCAACGGATAAAAGGTACTCCGGGGATAACAGGCTGATACCGCCCAAGAGTTCATATCGACGGCGGTGTTTGGCACCTCGATGTCGGCTCATCACATCCTGGGGCTGAAGTAGGTCCCAAGGGTATGGCTGTTCGCCATTTAAAGTGGTACGCGAGCTGGGTTTAGAACGTCGTGAGACAGTTCGGTCCCTATCTGCCGTGGGCGCTGGAGAATTGAGGGGGGCTGCTCCTAGTACGAGAGGACCGGAGTGGACGCATCACTGGTGTTCGGGTTGTCATGCCAATGGCACTGCCCGGTAGCTAAATGCGGAAGAGATAAGTGCTGAAAGCATCTAAGCACGAAACTTGCCCCGAGATGAGTTCTCCCTGAGACTTTAAGTCTCCTGAAGGAACGTTGAAGACGACGACGTTGATAGGCCGGGTGTGTAAGCGCAGCGATGCGTTGAGCTAACCGGTACTAATGAACCGTGAGGCTTAACCTTACAACGCCGAAGATGTTTTGGCGGATTTGAGAGAATTTTCAGCTTAGATTCAGAGTTGAGTACGCAATAATTTGCGCAGCAGCAAGGCGACAAGCGGCGGAAAGGAAGGAGCATACTGAAGTATGTGACTGACTTTACGAGCGCAGGCAACGCGGCTGATGCGATAAAGAATTGCGTACTGAGCACAAAGAATTTGCCTGGCGGCACTAGCGCGGTGGTCCCACCTGACCCCATGCCGAACTCAGAAGTGAAACGCCGTAGCGCCGATGGTAGTGTGGGGTCTCCCCATGTGAGAGTAGGGAACTGCCAGGCATCAAATAAAGCAGAAAGCCCGGTCGAAAGACCGGGCTTTTTGTTTTTGCGTTTAAAAAGAACCCCGTCCCGAAAGGTGCGGGGTTTTTTGCTGTGTGGGGTATATCTCCCCCGGTGGCGCTGCGCTTGCCGGGGCTACAAAACCGTACCCCGGACAAAGTGCGCAGCACCGCCTCCGGCGAAAATTACGCCATGCCCGCTCCATTATCTCCTTTCAACGCAAAATAAAACCCCGTCATGGCAATCCCTTCGCCATAATCCACTTTTTCCCTGCCCCTGCGCTGGCGATGATCGCGAAAACCGTGCTTGCGAAAAAAAAATGTGAATCCAATCACATATAAAAATATAACAATTATATAACATTCAGTTTACTAATTAATTTGTCTGCGTGACGTGGTACGCCCGACAAGACAGATTGCAGTCTTTGCTGGAGCAATATAACAATGACAGAAAGTAGCATTACCGAACGGGGCGCGCCGGAACTGGCCGATACCCGTCGTCGTATTTGGGCAATTGTTGGCGCTTCCTCGGGGAATCTGGTTGAATGGTTTGATTTTTACGTTTACTCATTCTGCTCGCTCTATTTCGCGCACATCTTCTTTCCATCCGGAAATACCACCACCCAACTGCTGCAAACGGCAGGCGTATTTGCCGCCGGATTTCTGATGCGTCCTATCGGTGGATGGCTGTTTGGTCGGATCGCTGACCGCCGGGGACGTAAAACGTCCATGCTTATCTCGGTCTGCATGATGTGCTTTGGCTCACTGGTGATTGCCTGTCTGCCGGGTTATGCGGTGATCGGCACCTGGGCCCCGGCGCTGCTGCTGCTGGCGCGTCTGTTCCAGGGGCTGTCTGTTGGCGGAGAATACGGCACCAGTGCGACCTATATGAGTGAAGTCGCGGTGGAGGGTAAGAAAGGCTTCTATGCCTCCTTCCAGTACGTTACGCTGATTGGTGGTCAACTGCTGGCTGTATTAGTGGTTGTGGCGCTCCAGCAGGTGCTTAGCGATGAAGATCTCCATGCCTGGGGATGGCGTATTCCTTTTGCCCTCGGGGCGGTACTGGCTATCGTCGCGCTGTGGCTGCGTCGCCAGCTGGACGAAACCTCGAAGCAGGAGACCCGGGCGCTGAAAGAGGCTGGCTCATTTAAAGGGTTGTGGCGCAATCGCCGGGCCTTTGCGATGGTGTTAGGCTTTACCGCCGCCGGATCGCTGACCTTCTACACCTTCACCACCTATATGCAAAAGTATCTGGTCAACACGGCGGGCATGACGGCCAGCACCGCCAGCGTGATCATGACCGCGGCGCTGTTCGTTTATATGCTGGTTCAGCCGCTATTCGGCGCCTTCTCGGATAAAGTTGGCCGCCGGACCTCCATGCTGTGCTTTGGCGTGCTGGCGACGTTATTTACCGTGCCTATTCTCAGCGCCTTGCAAAAAGTGAGCTCACCCTATGCCGCCTTCGGCCTGGTGATCTGCGCCTTACTGATTGTCAGTTTCTATACCTCGATCAGCGGCATCCTGAAAGCAGAGATGTTCCCGGCTCAGGTTCGCGCGCTTGGGGTCGGGTTGTCCTATGCCGTCGCGAACGCATTGTTCGGCGGCTCTGCGGAGTACGTCGCGCTGTCGCTTAAGTCGGCAGGGATAGAGCACGCGTTCTACTGGTATGTGACGGTGATGGCCGCCATTGCCTTCCTTGTCTCCCTGATGTTGCATCGCAAAGGGAAGGGGTTGCGTCTGTAACGCTTACTGATGAGCCAACTGCCATACAGCGTAGCCGGTGGTCGCGCCGGCGACATCCCAGGCAAAATCCTTCCAGCTCCAGCCGCTCCCAGCCGGGCGGCTGTCCCAAAGCTCTTTTGAGGCGCCAAGGCTGACGGAAAACATCAGGCCGATAGCCGCGCTGCGGTCCCGGCTGTAACCCTGATGTTGCGCATATTCATTGCCAGCGGCAGAGAGCATCGCTGAGGCCAGAAAATGCTGGGCTTTGTCCTGACCGGACCATGCATCATTTGCCATGTGGCTGCAGCCGGTTAACAGCAGCGAAGCAATCACTATTATCGTACGCATAGCGCTTCCAGAAAAAAGCCCCGTCGAGGCGGGGCTGATAGTCAGAGAATACGGCTGATCAGCCGGTCAATGCGGATCCGCCGCAGGCGGCGGATCAGTTTTCGCACTTTCACCGGATAGTCGGCGATACTTTGCAGATCCCGATAATGTTTCACTACCGTGGTGTGGGTGCGGATGAGCTTCAGCTCTTTCTCCCGCATGGCCCCCAGCTGCCGCTTTGGATCGTGGATCAGAATGGCGTTTTCCAGATCGAGCCGCCAGGCGCGCGGGTTCAGGTTGTTGCCAGTGAGCAGCATCCACTCATCGTCAACCCACATGCCTTTCAGGTGGTAGCTGTTATCGTCATCCTTCCACAGGCGGACGATCAGCTGATCGGTATTGACATAATACTGCAGCCGGCTGAGGAAACGCCGCAGGTTGATCTCATACAGATAGGGAAGGGCGCCGATGATTTTAAACGGCTGATCTTCAGGAATGTAGAAATCGTTAGCCGTTTTATCGCCGACAATAATCTCCACCTGTTTACCGTCGCGCAGCAGCTGGATGATATTTCTTACCAGTACGGCAGGGAGGTTGAAGTAGGGGGTGCAGATCGTCAGCTTGTGTTCGGCACAGGGCATCAGGTGAAAGATGGTTTTATTCAGCAGGCTCGATTTACCCAGGCCTACCAGCGGGGTGACGGAGAGTTCTTCGTCACCAGCGGTGCCGACAAAATGGTAGCTGCGGTCGCGGAGCTCCTGACGGTACTGGCGAATGTCGTTTTTGATTTCCGGGCTTCTTGGCCGATCCGGTCTGTCGAGACGGTTAACGCCGCGCCCCTGAACCAGATTGTTGTCGACCCAGTCGAACATGATGTCCGCCATTTTGCCGTTACGGATGCACTGATAGCGATCATAGCGATACTTATCATGCTGATGCAGATAAACATCATTCAGGCTGGCGCCGCTGTAGAGGACGCAGTCATCAATAATAAAGCCTTTGAAATGGAGAACGCCGAGCGCCTCCCGGGTGTTAATCGGCACGCCGTAAACGGGGATATCTACCCCTGGATTTTCATTGGCCATCCGACAATACCAGTCGGCATTGGTATTAGAGGCGGCGGCGCCGATACGGCCACGCTGAGCGCGGTGCCAGTCCACCAGAACGCGGACATCCAGTTCCGGACGCTGGCGTTTGGCGTCATAAAGGGCCTGCAAAATTCCTTTTCCGCCATCATCTTGCTCCAGATAGAGCGCAATAATGCATATACGCTGAGTGGCGTGGGCAATCCGGGTCAGTAACGCTTCCCTGAATTCCGCAGGGGCGTAAAAGAACTCTACATCATCAACTGACTGAGAAAGCTTAGGGAGTTGGGCAAGGTGTTGTTGATGTTTATTACGCTTAAATTTTGACAACATCACAGTGCGTTTCTTCTCTGTTTATTGAAGGGTCTTCTGTACCATGCAGACGACGTAAGCGGGCAATAATACCATTACTACCCGCTAATGTGGTCAACAATTGCGGTCAGCGTCGCGCGATTATCCCTGATTCAGGGGCAGCGACAGGCTGACAATCCCATCTTCCAGCTGAATATCGACGGTGAATCCCAGCTTTCTGGCGAGGCCTATCATGCCTCGGTTATTTGGCATCGTAATACCATTAAGGCGCTGCAGGCCATGGCTTTGCGTATAGGCGATCAGCTTTTCCAGCAACCTTCGCCCCAGGCCTAACCCTTTTAAATCTGAACGGACCAGAACGGCAAACTCGGCGTCAATATTATCGGGATCGGAGATCGCCCGCGTCACGCCGAGGATCTCGCTCTTCTCTGCGCTGGTCCTGACGGCAACGAACGCCATTTCTCGATCGTAGTCGATCTGGGTCATATTGGCTAAGTCGTCATGGGTAAATTCGTTGATCTCACTAAAATAGCGATAATAGAGATCTTCTTTGGTGACCTGGGCGATAAATGCGAGCAACTGTGGCTCATCTTCCGGGAGGATCGGCCGGAACAGACAGCGATCGCCATTTTTCATCACCACCCACTCCTCCAGTTGGTGCGGATAGGGACGAATAGCGAGACGGCTTTCACTGTCGCCGCTGAAGGGAGCAAGCCCCAGGGTAACGTCCAGCGCCGTAAACTCGTTGCCGGAGGCGAGCAGGGGATGAATATCCAGGCGCTGGATCTCCGGGCAGTCGACGATCAGGTTCGAGACCTGAACCAGCAGCTGGCTTAAGCCAGCGATATCCAGCGGGCGCAAGGCGCTGCGGCCGCGGATCTTCTTATTTTTGATCGCCTGGATCACCAGATAACGCGCCAGGTTCATATTCAGCGGCGGCAGCGCCACGGCGGCCTGGTCCTCGGCCCGCCACTCCACGCCGCCCTCGCCCAGCATAATCAACGGGCCGAAGACGGGATCGTGCTCAACCACTACTCTTAGCTCCTGGGCGCCAGCGCGATTGGCCATGCTTTGCACCAGCAATCCATGGATGCGCGCCTGGGGCCAGGCCAGTTTGACGCGATCGATCATCGCATCTGCAGCCTGCTGCACCTCGGCGGCGGTACGCAAATAGAGCATGACCCCCTGTACTTCCGATTTGTGCGGGATATCCGGAGAACGCAGCTTCAGCGCAACCGGATAGCCTATCTGCTCAGCGATATGCACCGCTTCCGCGCTGTCAGCGGCAATCCAGGTTGGCAGCGTGTGGATGCCATAGGCCCGAAGCACCGGGCTGACCTCGTGAGTATCCAGCGTGGTGGCGCCGTCTTCTATCGCTTGCTGCAGCAGAGCATGCGCCTCGCTGGTATTGGCGGTTAAGGAGTCTGGTAGCACCGGCGTCTCGCGCAGTTGTTTCTGGTTGCGACGGTATTCCACCATATGCATAAAAGCGGTGATCGTGCCCTCCGGCGTACGGTAGGTAGGGAGGCCGGCATCGCTGAATAAACGTCGCGCTTCCTGCGAGGAAAATTCGCCGCACCAGTTGGTCAGCACGGTGACATATTTACCGCGCGGGTGATGCTTCAGAGCGTCAATCAGGGCCAGGGCACTCTCGGTGCCCGGCGCGGCGGCGCTGGGAGAGTGGATCACCAGCAGCGCGTCATAGTCCTGACTGTTGAGCAAAACATTCACCGCCCGCTGATAGTGTTCGCTACTGGCGTCATCGCGTAGATCCAGCGGGTTGGCGATCTCCACGCCAACCGGCAACGCCTGGCGCAGGGCGTCGCGCGTCTCCTCGCTGAGAGTCGCCAGCTTACCGTTTCGCAACCAAAGCTCATCCAGCGCCAGCGCCGCCGGCGCCGCACCGTTGCTGACGATCATCAGTTTTTCACCGCGCAGCGGGCGCATGTGGCTGAGGGTTTCCACCGCAGAGAACAGCTCATGGGTATCCTGCACCCGCAGCAGACCAGCGCGCTGAATGGCCGCATCCCATGCCGGGTCCATCCCGGAATTGGCGTGCAATAGCTTCTGCGCCGCCGGACTACGGCCGCTTTTAATCACCAGGATAGGTTTGTTTCGCGAAGCGCTGCGCGCGGCGGAGACAAAGCGGCGCGCGTCGCTGAGATGCTCGAGGTACAGCAAAATGGCGCTGGTCTTGCTGTCGCGGGCCAGAAAGTCCAGCAGGTCATCGACATCAATATCCAGGCTATCGCCCAGGGCGATGAAGTAGGAAAAACCCATCTCGCGCTGTTGCGCCCAGTCAAGGATAGTATTGGAGACGGCGGCCGACTGCGAGATAAAGGCCAGTTTACCGCGATGGATCGGCACCGGTGAAAAGCTGGCGTTCAGCCCTTGCCATGGGGCCAGCAGTCCGAGACTGTTGGGGCCGAGCAGACGCATCTGATAGCGCGCGGCGCATTCGAGCAGCGCCGGGTACTGTTCCGGCTGCGAAGAGAGGATGATGCAGGTCTTGCAGCCTTTTTGCCCTAAGGCTTCGAGCAATTCGAGATTACGCCTGGCGTTAGTACAGAGCACCGCCAGATCCGGCGTAAACGGCAGGCTCTCGATGGTAGGCCATGCCAGTACCCCAAGAACCGCCTTCCAGGCGGGGGTGACCGGCATCACCGGGCCATTGAAGCCGCCGGCTAACAGGTTGCGCATCATGAGATAGCCAGCTCGCTGCGGCTTCATTGATGCGCCAATAACGGCGATGGACTTTGGTCGCAGCAGCGCTTCCAGGCCTCGTTGGCTCATACCGGTCTCCTTTCATCCCAGTGACCGAATGATTTTAAACGTTTTCCACCTGGCCCGCTGTGATACTGCCCTTATGCTGGGTTTTTCCCGCCAGATAGCGGGTCCGGAAGCGGGTGAAGTGCTCGCCAAGCGCAGCGGCGGCCGGGGCATCGCCCGCCAGATCCAGCAGGGCGATGGCCACTTCCGCGGTACAATATTGTCCCTGGGCGTGCGCCTCGCGCAGATGGTAGGCAGAGATGCGCGACAGATCGACGGAGATAATCGGCAGCGCGTCGAGATAAGGACTCTTACGGAACATTTTGCGCGCTTCGGTCCAGGTGCCGTCGAGCATGATAAACAGCGGCGGTTTACCGGACGGCGGCGCGCTCAGGACCTGGCGCTCCGGCCCGGCATAGGAGGCCGGAAATACGACCATGGGCTGATAATCAGGATGGGCGACCAGATCGAGCAGCGCCTGCGGCGGTTCGGTACGCGACCACTGAAACGCTTCGGTATCTGGCAGAATATCGGCGATGAGCCGGCCAGTGTTGCTGGGCTTCATCGGTTCCGTATCAAACATCACCAGGCAGAAGCGGCTGGCGGCCTGCGCCGAGGTTAACGTGGCGCACAGGCACTGCTTGAGCGGCAGCAGACAGCGCTGGCAGCGGCGGATGCGATTGCCGCGCGCAAGGAAAGGGCGGGTAGCTCGCGCGAGACGTTCGGCGCGCAGGCGAAGGACAGCGTTATCAGTCATGGGAGTCGCTAGTGAAAAACGCTATTGTCGCAGAGGTGAAAACGGGGCACAAGCGGTGCCCCGGAAGGGTTATTGTTGGCCGGCTTCGTTAAGCCAGCTATCGAATGGCGCTTTTGGCACTGCGCCATTGAGCATGTCGATCACTTCGCCATTTTTGAACATCATAATGGTCGGGATGCTGCGGATACGAAACCGGGCGCTAAGCTCACGTTCCGCTTCGGTGTTGACTTTCACAAAACGCATCTTCCCGCTACGCTCTTCCGCGACGTCTTCAAAGATCGGCGCGAAGCTACGGCAGGGTCCGCACCATGGCGCCCAGAAATCGACAACGACCGGCAGATCGTCCTTCAAGAGTTTATCCAGCGTTGCCCCGGTCGCGTTGATGACGTCGCCGTCAAAAAGATCGTGACCGCAGCGTCCGCACTTTGCGCCATCCGCGCTACGATCGTCCGGGAGGCGGTTCAGAGCCTGACAACTGGCACAAACGGTATTCATAACTAACCTCTGGTTATGGGTTGCAACGTGGCACGTGGCCGATATGTTTCTGTGATGTTACATATTATCGATGAAGTGTTATTTGAGGACAATGCGTTTTGTTCGATGAGTGCAATAGAGGCCGGCTTTTAAACGAAATCATGGCGAAGCGATGGCACATCGGGTAATCTGCGCGCTTCGCGCAGCGCAGGTGGAGAAAATTGATGAGCGACGAACTGAAAAATAAAAGCGGCAAGGTCAAAGTGATGTATGTCCGCAGTGATGATGATTCTGACAAACGCACCCATAACCCACGTACCGGGAAAGGGGGAGGTCGTCCAGGAAAATCTCGTGTTGACGGCCGCAGCCGCCCTGCGCGTGACGAACGAAACAGCCGCGGCGACGATCGCAAACGTGACGACCGTAAGCGTGACGATCGCAAACGCGATGATTTTCATCGCGACGATGCGTCTCCGTGGCGTACCGTTTCCCGCGCTCCTGGCGATGAGACGCCGGTAAAAGAAGATCACGGCGGGATCAGCGGGAAGAGCTTTATCGATCCGGAAGTGCTGCGTCGTCAGCGTGCGGAAGAGACCCGCGTATATGGCGAAAACGCCTGCCAGGCGCTGTTCCAGAGCCGTCCGGAAGCTATCGTTCGCGCCTGGTTTATTCAGAGCGTGACGCCGCGCTTTAAAGAGGCGCTGCGCTGGATGGCGGCCAACCGTAAGGCCTATCACGTGGTGGACGAAGCCGAGCTGGCGAAAGCCTCCGGCACCGAGCACCACGGCGGCGTCTGCTTCCTGATCAAAAAACGCCACGGCACTTCTGTTGCTCAATGGGTCGCGAAGGCCGGGGAAGAAGATTGCGTTCTGGCGCTGGAAGATGTGGGTAACCCACATAATCTCGGGGCGATCATGCGCAGCTGCGCGCACTTTGGCGTGAAGGGCGTGGTGGTTCAGGATGCTGGCGTGCTGGAGTCCGGGGCGGCGATCCGTACGGCGGAGGGCGGTGCGGAGCATGTTGAACCGATCACTGGCGACAGCTTTATCGATACCCTCGATCAGTTCCGCAAAGCGGGCTACGCGATTGTCTCAACGTCCAGCCATAATGGTACCCCGCTGTTTAAAGCCGAGCTGCCGAAGAAAATGGTGCTGGCGTTAGGCCAGGAACGTGATGGTCTGTCCGATGCGGCGATTTCCAGCGCCGATCTCAGCGTTGCCATCGACGGTACCGGCAACGTTGAAAGCCTGAACGTCTCTGTGGCGACCGGCGTCCTGCTGGCGGAATGGTGGCGTCAGAACAAGGCGTGATTCGCCTGCCTGAATGCAAAAAAGCCAGCTGATGCTGGCTTTTTTTATGGCTGTCAATCACTCGCTTTCAGCGGGAAGGACCGGCATCCAGTCGATCGGCGTTTCGCCGCGGTCAACCAGCCACTGGTTGGTCTGTACGAAATGGTTGCAGCCAAAGAAGCCGCGATGCGCAGAGAGCGGTGATGGATGCGGCGCCTTCAGCACGCAGTGGCGCTGACGATCGATAATCGCGCCTTTCTTCTGCGCATGGGAGCCCCACAGCAGAAAAACTACTCCCTCGCAATGCTCATTGATTAAAGCGATAACCTTATCGGTAAAGGTCTCCCAGCCCAGACTGGCGTGCGAGTGCGCCTGTCCGGCGCGGACGGTCAGGACCGTATTCAGCAGCAGCACGCCCTGTCGTGCCCAGCTTTCGAGATAACCGTGGGTGGGGCGGGTAAAGCCGGGGATCGTGGCCTCCAGCTCTTTATACATATTCAGCAACGAAGGCGGGATCGCGACGCCCGGACGAACTGAGAACGCCAGACCATGGGCCTGACCCGGGCCGTGATAGGGGTCCTGGCCGAGAATGACGACTTTGACATCGCCCAGTTCAGTAAAGCGAAACGCATTGAAGACGTCTTTTTGCGGTGGATAGATGGTGATCCCGGACTGGCGCTCTTCGGCGACGGTCTTCAGAGTATTGAGAAAATAGGGTTGTTGCTTTTCATCCGCCAGCACGTCATGCCAGGTTAAAGGGGTGGTCATCTTGCTCTCCTGCAAAAGGGTCATCGCTATAGCTTAACGGCTTCTTTCTATAGAACAAAATCGGCACGGCCTGATGCCGGCTTTTATGCAAAAAAAATTGAAAATTTACAAAATTATTTATAGCTCACAATGGCGTAACTTGATGTAAAACAATAAAAACCTCCTATACCCACGTTGGGTGAGTGGTTTTTATTGATTTATATCAAGGAATGCCGAGGGGGCGGCTGATATATATACACTCATACAACAATGGTTTTACCAATTGGCCGCGAAGAGGCCAAAATCGAATAAACACTGCCTGGGAGGCATCAAATGATTACTGGTATCCAAATTACTAAAGCGGCAAACGACGACCTGCTCAACTCTTTCTGGCTGCTGGATAGCGAAAAAGGCGAAGCGCGCTGCCTGTGCGCCAAAGGTGGTTTTGCGGAAGATGATGTGGTTGCGGTAAGCAAACTGGGTGAAATCGAATACCGTGAAATCCCGGTGGACGTGAAACCGGAAGTGCGCGTCGAAGGCGGTCAGCACCTGAACGTTAACGTGCTGCGTCGCGAAACCCTGCTGGACGCGGTTGAGCATCCGGAAAAATATCCGCAGCTGACCATTCGTGTTTCCGGCTACGCGGTACGCTTCAACTCTCTGACGCCGGAACAGCAGCGCGACGTTATCGCCCGTACCTTTACCGAAAGCCTGTAAGGCTAACGCCAGATGTGAAAACGCCGGGATATCCCGGCGTTTTTTTTACTCATCGCTGGACGCTGATGGCGTCCCGGCCGCGCTTGGCTTCCGGCGCTTACCGATATTTTTCGTATCGCGGTGGCGCTTCTTCACCCGCGGTTTCTCTTTTTCATCTTTTTTCTTCTGCGCACGCTTCGCCAGCACTTTCTTCGATGGCTTACCCGTCAGCTTCTCGCTCGGCGCACGGGTCGTCGGGCGCAGTTCATCGATAACTCTGGCTTTCAACGGCTCTTCAATATAGCGACCAATCTTACCCAGCAGCAGGTGGTCATGAGCCTCGACCAGAGAAATGGCGGTCCCTTTTTTACCGGCGCGGCCGGTACGACCGATACGGTGCAGGTAGGTATCCGCGGTACGCGGCATATCGAAGTTAAAGACGTGGCTGACGTCCGGAATATCGATACCGCGGGCAGCGACGTCGGTGGCGATCAGCACGTTGACGCGGCCGTCGGTCAGGCGCTTGATAGCTTCGTTTCGCTTGGCCTGCACCATCTCGCCTTCCAGCCAGCAGGTGTTAATCCCGGCCTCACGCAGCCAGTTAGCCAGCTCATGCACGCGCTCGCGCTTACGCACAAACACGATAGCGCGGGTGGCTTCCGGCTGTTGCAACAGATTCACCAGCAGTTTGGTTTTATGTTCGATATCGTCGGCGCGGTAGTACCACTGATGGATTTTCTTACGCTCGCGGGTTGACGGATTGGCGGAAACTTCAACCGGCTCCTCCAGCAGACGCTCAGCGAAGTCTTTGATCGCATCGCCTTCCAGCGTCGCGGAGAACAGCATAGTCTGCTTGCGCCAGCGAGTTTCACCGGCGATGGTTTCGATATCCTGGGCAAAACCCATATCCAGCATGCGGTCGGCTTCATCGAGGATTAGGGTCTCGACGGCGCGGCAGTCGAAATTCTCTTCTTTAATATATTGCAGCAGGCGACCGGTGGTGGCGACTACGATGTCCTGGTTTTCGCTGAACACTTCCGCGTGGTTCATGTACGCCACGCCGCCGGTAATGGTAGCAATGTCCAGATGGGTATGCTTCGCCAGCTCGCGGGCGTGGTCGGCCACCTGCATCGCCAGCTCACGGGTCGGCGTCAGGATAAGAATGCGCGGCGGGCCGGATTTCTTACGCGGGAAATCGAGCAGGTGCTGCAACGCTGGCAGCAGATACGCCGCCGTTTTACCGGTGCCGGTCGGCGCTGAACCGAGAATGTCACGGCCATCGAGCGCAGGCGGAATAGCGGCGGCCTGAATGGCTGTCGGGCGAGTGAAACCTTTATCCTGGAGGGCCTCCAGCAGGTTTTCGTCGAGTTCAAGTTCGGAAAAAGTCGTTACAGTCATGTTCTACCTCTGAGTGGGCCGCCGATTATAGACGTTACTGACGTAATGTTCATCTGTTTGTAAGGCTATCTGTTCTCCGGTATTGTGCATAGCCTTAGGTTCAGGAGTTTTTGTCGGCAAGGTTATTGAGGATGTCTCAGTCGAAGTTTGCGCTGCCGCGCAATGGTTTTACCTTCAAACGGTTCTTTGTCGCTCACGATCGCTGCGCCATGAAGGTGGGTACCGACGGCATTTTGCTGGGCGCCTGGGCGCCGATTGCCGGAGTGAAGCATGTGCTGGATATTGGCGCGGGCAGCGGCCTGCTGGCGCTGATGCTCGCGCAGCGTACCGGAGATGATGTGCATGTCGAGGCGGTAGAACTGGACGAAGAGGCCGCCGCTCAGGCGCGGGAAAACGCCCTCGCGTCGCCGTGGGCTTCGCGGATTGAGGTCTGGCAGGCCGATATTCATCAGTGGCAGCCGTCGCAAACTCGACGCTATGAACTGATAATCAGTAATCCGCCCTTTTTTGCCGAAGGCGTGCCATGCGCGACCTCGCAGCGAGAGCAGGCGCGGTACACCACGACGCTCGATCACGCCTCCCTGCTGACCTGTGCCGCAGAGCATATTACCGAAGAAGGTTTTTTTTGCGTGGTGTTGCCGGTGGATATTGGTAATGCGTTCATCGAACGGGCAAGGGCGATGGGCTGGCATCTGCGACTGCGTACTGACGTGGCGGAGACCGAGCTGCGACCGCCGCATCGGGTGCTGCTGGCTTTCTCCCCGACGGCAGGGGAGTGTTTCAGCGACAGGCTGGCGATCCGCGGGCCAGAGCAGCAATATTCGGAAGGCTTTACCGCTCTGACCGAGGACTTTTATCTCTTTATGTGAGCCAGGGGCGAGAGTATCGACGGGCCGCTGTCAGGCAGCGGCTGCGGATAGTCGAGGGTATAATGCAGACCGCGGCTCTCCTTACGCAACATCGCGCAGCGTACGATAAGCTCCGCCACCTGCACCAGATTGCGCAGTTCCAGCAAATTATTCGAGACGCGGAAGCGGGCGTAATACTCATCCAGCTCCTGCTGGAGCATGGTAATGCGCCGCAGGGCGCGCTCCAGCCTGCGGGTGGTGCGCACAATCCCCACGTAATCCCACATCAGCAGGCGCAGTTCGTGCCAGTTGTGCTGGATAACCACCAGTTCATCCGGGATCTCCACCTGACTTTCATCCCATGCTGGCAGCGTGGCGACCTTCTGAGCGAGCGGCAGGCGCCGGGTAATATCCTCCGCGGCGGACCAGCCATAGACCAGGCACTCCAGCAACGAGTTCGACGCCATACGATTCGCGCCGTGCAGCCCGGTGTAGCTGACTTCGCCGATGGCGTATAAACCATCGACGTCGGTGCGGCCATTATCATCCACCATCACGCCGCCGCAGGTGTAATGCGCGGCGGGGACGACCGGCACCGGATCTTTGGTTAAATCAATTCCCAGGCCGAGCAGCTTTTCATAAATCATCGGGAAATGCTGGCGAACAAACGCCTCGGGTTTATGGCTGATATCAAGGAACATACAGTCTACGCCCAGTCGCTTCATTTCATGGTCGATGGCGCGGGCGACGATATCGCGCGGGGCCAGCTCGCCGCGCTCGTCAAAGTCCGGCATAAAGCGGGTGCCATCCGGGCGTTTAAGGTGGGCGCCTTCGCCGCGCAGCGCTTCAGTAAGCAGGAAATTACGCGCCTGGGGGTGATATAGCGCGGTGGGGTGGAACTGGTTAAACTCCAGATTCGCCACCCGACATCCCGCCCGCCAGGCCATCGCAATCCCGTCTCCGGAAGAGACGTCGGGGTTAGTGGTATATTGATAAACCTTCGCGGCCCCGCCGGTAGCGAGTACTACGGCTTTCGCGCTGCAGGTTTCCACCCGCTCTTTATTACGATTCCAGATCCATGCCCCGACCACCCGGCGGGTGCCCGGCAGGCCAATCTTATCCGATACGATCAAATCGACGGCATTGCTGCGCTCAAGGATGCGGATATTAGGATGGGCAAGCGCTTTATCGACCAGCGTCGTCTCTACCGCTTTGCCGGTGGCGTCGGCGGCGTGAAGAATGCGCCGATGGCTGTGCCCCCCTTCGCGCGTGAGATGATAGCTCTCTTCGCCATTGGCCTGGACCTGGGTGTCAAACAGCACTCCCTGATCGATAAGCCACTGGACGCATGATCGGGCGTTGCTGGCGACGAAGGTGACCGCATGACGATCGCAGAGCCCCGCGCCGGCGATGAGGGTATCTTCGACATGGGATTCAATACTGTCCGTCTCATCGAAGACGGCGGCAATCCCACCCTGGGCGTAGAACGTCGAACCTTCGCTGATCGGCCCTTTACTCAGCACTGTCACCGAACTGTGCTCAGCCAGGCGCAGGGCAAGGGAAAGACCGGCAGCGCCGCTGCCGATAATCAACACATCACAAGAGAAGTCAGGAGTGGTATTCATTGTCTTTGTTTAATTTACTAAACGCATTTAGCTCACAATAGCACCGGTCCGTGAGGAATCGTACAATTTTTTTGTCTGCTGTTGTGACGGCTAAACAAAAGGCGAACGGAAACGGCGTCTTGCGCGCTGAAAATGAGACGCGGGGAAGGTTGATGGCATTGGATTTTATAGTGAAATAAACGGCGTGTTACGATACCCTTCAGACGGGCCTGCGCTTTTTCTTATTGACTTACCTATCGTTTAGCAACCTGGGCATATAATGATTGATAACGATCTGCCGCCGTTGCCAGACAAAAAACAAAAAGCGTAACGGAACTTTATTGTTTTCATGCACTCCAACAGTCAGCTTGCTCATAATGCAGATTTTGGGTGGTGTTTTGAAGACGCATGGGAATTGGGTTTGGGGAGACATTACCTCGGATGAGCGAGCAGTTAACGGATCAGGTCCTTGTTGAACGGGTCCAGAAAGGAGATCAGAAAGCGTTTAATTTGCTGGTAGTGCGCTATCAGCATAAGGTCGCGAGCCTGGTTTCCCGCTATGTACCGCCGGGCGATATCGCTGACGTTGTTCAGGAATCGTTCGTTAAGGCATGGCGTGCGCTGGACTCTTTCCGGGGAGATAGCGCTTTTTACACCTGGTTATACCGTATCGCCGTCAACACGGCGAAGAATTATCTGGTTGCTCAGGGGCGCCGTCCGCCGTCCAGCGATGTTGACGCCAACGAGGCGGAAAACTTCGAAAGCGGCGGGGCGTTGAAAGAAATTTCGAACCCTGAGAACTTAATGTTGTCAGAAGAACTGAGACAAATAGTTTTTCGTACCATTGAATCGCTCCCGGAAGATTTACGCATGGCAATTACGTTACGGGAGCTGGATGGCCTGAGCTATGAAGAGATAGCCGCTATCATGGATTGTCCGGTTGGGACGGTGCGTTCGCGTATCTTCCGGGCGCGAGAAGCTATTGATAATAAAGTTCAACCGCTTATCAGGCGTTGACGATAGCGGAATACTGGAAAAGGGTATCAGGCATGCAGAAAGAAAAACTTTCGGCTTTAATGGATGGTGAAACGCTGGATAACGAACTGCTCAACGAGCTGAGTCGTTCTTCTGAGATGCAAAAAACCTGGGAGAGTTATCACCTTATCCGCGATACGCTGCGTGGCGATACCGCTGAGGTGCTGCAATTTGATATCTCCGCCCGGGTGATGGCCGCCATTGAAAATGAGCCCGTTCGTCAGACGGCTCCGCTTATTCCTGAATCTCAGCCCGCACCGCATCAGTGGCGGCAGATGCCGTTCTGGAACAAGGTGCGTCCGTGGGCCAGCTCCCTGACTCAAATGGGCGTTGCCGCCTGCGTATCGCTTGCGGTTATCGTCGGCGTCCAGCACTATAATGGTCAGTCTGATTCCGCTCAGCAGCCAGAAGCGCCGGTGTTCAATACGCTGCCCATGATGGGTAAAGCAAGCCCGGTAAGTCTTGGCGTGCCGGCTGACGCGTCAGCGGGAAGCGGCCAGCAGGCGCAGGTCCAGGAACAGCGCCGCCGAATTAACGCCATGCTGCAGGACTACGAACTGCAGCGCCGCCTGCACGCTGAGCAGCTTCAGTTTGGCCAGGCCCAGACTCAGCAGGCCGCAGTCCAGGTACCGGGCTATCAAACTTTAGGAACGCAATCGCAGTAATGAAGCAACTTTGGTGTGCCATGTCGCTCATGGCAGGCAGCCTGTTGTTCTCTGTCAACGCCTCGGCTGATGCATCGTCCGGGGCGTTGTTGCAGCAGATGAACCTGGCCAGCCAGTCTCTCAATTATGAGCTGTCTTTTGTTAGCATCAGCAAACAAGGCGTTGAGTCGCTGCGCTATCGTCACGCGCGACTGAACAACCAACCGCTGGCGCAGTTGCTGCAGCTGGACGGTCCGCGCCGGGAAGTGGTCCTGCGCGGCACGGAAATCAGCTATTTTGAACCCGGTCTCGATCCGTTCACCCTGAACGGCGACTATATCGTCGATTCGCTGCCATCGCTGGTATATAGCGATTTCAAACGCCTCTCCGCGGCGTATGATTTTATTTCCGTGGGCCGTACCCGTATCGCTGACCGCCTCTGCGACGTGATCCGCGTCGTGGCTCGCGACGGCACGCGCTACAGCTTTATCGCCTGGCTGGATGCTGAAACTAAGCTGCCGCTGCGCGTCGATTTGCTCGACCGCGACGGGGAAACGCTGGAGCAGTTCCGGGTCGTCTCCTTCAACGTTGGCGATAACGTCAGCGCCAGCATGGAGACGCTGGCAAAAGCGAATTTGCCGCCGCAGCTGTCGGTGCCTGAAGGAGGCGACAAAGCCAACTTCAACTGGGCGCCGACGTGGCTCCCGCAGGGCGTGACTGAGGTTTCCAGCAGCCAGCGCCGTCTTCCCACCTTTGACGGTCCGGTAGAATCACGTCTCTATTCCGACGGCTTGTTCAGCTTCTCGATCAATATCAACCGCGCCACGGCGGCCAGCAGCGACCAGCTGTTGCGCACCGGCCGACGCACCGTCAGCACGACGGTGCGCGATAACGCGGAGATAACCGTAGTGGGCGAGCTGCCGCCGCAGACGGCGAAGCGTATCTCTGACAGTATTAAATTCAAGGCAGTACAATGATTAAAGAGTGGGCTACCGTGGTTTCCTGGCATAACGGCGTGGCGCAGGTGCACTGCGACGTTAAAGCCTCCTGCAGCAGCTGCGCCTCCCGTGCCGGCTGCGGTAGCCGGGTGCTAAACAAGCTGGGGCCGCAGACCAGCCATACCATTAGCGTGCCCTGCGAGCAGCCGTTGGCCGCGGGGCAAAAAGTGGAGCTGGGGATCGCTGAAAGCAGCCTGCTGGGCTCAGCGATGCTGGTGTATATGGCGCCGCTGGCGGGGCTGTTTGTAATGGCGTCTATTTTTCAGGTGCTGTTTGCCAGCGATATTGCGTCACTTTGCGGCGCGCTGCTGGGCGGCGTCGGCGGCTTCCTGGTGGCGCGCGGTCTGTCGCCGCGACTGGCGGCACGTCAGTCCTGGCAGCCGGTGATTTTGAACGTCGCACTGCCGCCGGATCTGCTGCGTGTTGATACGCCTTCCTCCGACATGGGCCAGTGATTTCACTGGCCCTTATCTTTATTTACCTTTCCTGTTACAACGCCACAATTTCTGCGGGTATGCTGGATCTAACAGCATTTCCTGGTTTCGCGGATGTAGTGTAGAATGCGGCGTTTTCGGATTAAAAAACGTCAGGCACAGTACAGCGGCCTCATGATACTCGTAAGGCATAATTAACTCTAAATATGAAGAATATACGTAACTTTTCGATCATCGCTCACATCGACCACGGTAAGTCGACGCTGTCTGACCGTATCATCCAGATTTGCGGTGGCCTTTCTGATCGTGAAATGGAAGCCCAGGTTCTGGACTCCATGGATCTTGAGCGCGAACGCGGGATCACCATCAAGGCGCAGAGCGTCACCCTGGACTATAAGGCCAGCGACGGTGAGACCTACCAGCTGAACTTTATCGACACCCC
Organism: Klebsiella pneumoniae; assembly: GCF_000742135.1. Taxonomy (GTDB): domain Bacteria; phylum Pseudomonadota; class Gammaproteobacteria; order Enterobacterales; family Enterobacteriaceae; genus Klebsiella; species Klebsiella pneumoniae. The sequence goes on from NZ_KN046818.1 coordinate 3,938,785, forward strand.
GGGCCACGTAGACTTCTCTTATGAAGTTTCCCGTTCTCTTGCCGCGTGCGAAGGCGCGCTGCTGGTGGTAGACGCCGGGCAGGGGGTAGAAGCCCAGACCCTGGCCAACTGCTACACCGCCATGGAGATGGATCTCGAAGTGGTTCCGGTACTCAACAAGATCGACCTGCCTGCGGCCGACCCTGAGCGCGTAGCGGACGAGATTGAAGATATCGTCGGGATCGACGCCCACGACGCGGTGCGCTGCTCAGCGAAAACCGGCGTCGGCGTGACCGACGTGCTGGAGCGTCTGGTGCGCGATATCCCGCCGCCGGAAGGCGATCCGGACGCGCCGCTGCAGGCGCTGATTATCGACTCCTGGTTCGATAACTACCTCGGCGTGGTGTCGCTGGTGCGGATTAAAAACGGCACCATGCGCAAGGGCGACAAGATCAAGGTCATGAGCACCGGCCAGGTCTATAACGCTGATCGTCTGGGCATCTTCACCCCGAAACAGGTTGACCGTACCGAGCTGAAATGCGGCGAGGTAGGCTGGCTGGTCTGCGCGATCAAAGACATCCTCGGCGCGCCGGTGGGCGATACCCTGACCGCCGCCCGCAACCCGGCAGACAAAGCGCTGCCTGGCTTTAAGAAGGTGAAACCGCAGGTGTATGCCGGCCTGTTCCCGGTGAGCTCCGATGATTATGAAGCTTTCCGCGACGCGCTGGGCAAACTGAGCCTTAACGATGCCTCTCTGTTCTACGAGCCGGAAAGCTCTACCGCGCTGGGCTTCGGCTTCCGCTGCGGCTTCCTCGGCCTGCTGCACATGGAGATCATTCAGGAGCGTCTGGAGCGTGAATACGATCTCGACCTGATCACCACCGCGCCGACGGTAGTCTACGAAGTAGAGACCACCTCCAAAGAAGTTATCTACGTCGACAGCCCGTCCAAGCTGCCGCCGCTGAATAATATTCAGGAGCTGCGCGAGCCGATCGCCGAGTGTCACATGCTGCTGCCGCAGGAGTTCCTCGGCAACGTGATTACCTTGTGTGTCGAGAAGCGTGGGGTGCAGACCAACATGGTTTACCACGGTAAACAGGTGGCGCTGACCTATGAAATTCCGATGGCGGAAGTGGTTCTCGACTTCTTTGACCGCCTGAAGTCCACCTCCCGCGGCTATGCGTCGCTGGACTACAACTTCAAACGCTTCCAGGCGTCGAACATGGTACGCGTCGATGTGCTGATCAACGGTGAGCGCGTCGATGCGCTGGCGCTGATCACCCACAACGATAACGCGCCGTATCGCGGCCGCGAGCTGGTGGAAAAGATGAAAGATCTGATTCCGCGTCAGCAGTTCGATATCGCGATTCAGGCGGCCATCGGTAACCACATTATCGCGCGCTCTACGGTGAAACAGCTGCGTAAAAACGTCCTGGCGAAATGCTACGGCGGCGACGTCAGCCGTAAGAAAAAGCTGCTGCAGAAGCAGAAAGAAGGTAAGAAGCGTATGAAGCAGGTCGGTAACGTTGAGCTGCCGCAGGAAGCGTTCCTCGCCATTCTGCACGTTGGTAAAGACGGCAAATAACCCTAAGGAGTTGGCATGGCGAACATGTTTGCCCTGATCCTGGTGATTGCAACCCTGGTGACGGGCGTTTTATGGTGCCTGGACAAGTTCATTTTTGCACCGAAACGTCGTGAACGTCAGGCCGCTGCTCAGGCAGCGACCGGCGAGCAACTGGACAAGAAGACGCTGAAGAAAGTCGGCCCGAAACCGGGCTGGCTGGAAACCGGCGCATCGGTTTTCCCGGTGCTGGCGATCGTTCTGGTGGTACGTTCATTTATTTATGAGCCTTTCCAGATCCCTTCAGGTTCGATGATGCCAACGCTGCTCATCGGCGATTTTATTCTGGTGGAGAAATTTGCCTACGGCATTAAAGATCCTATCTACCAGAAAACGCTGATCGAGACCGGCCATCCGAAGCGCGGCGACATCGTGGTGTTTAAATATCCGGAAGACCCGCGTCTGGACTACATTAAGCGCGCGGTGGGGTTACCGGGTGATAAGGTCACCTACGATCCGGTTGCCAAACAGGTCACTATTCAGCCGGGCTGCAGTTCCGGACAGGCCTGCGGCAACGCGCTGCCGGTGACCTATTCCAACGTGGAGCCGAGCGATTTTGTTCAGACCTTCTCCCGCAGCAACGGCGGCGAAGCGAGCAGCGGTTTCTGGCAGTTGCCGAAGGGCGAAACCAAAGCCGACGGCATTCGTCTTACCGAGCGTCAGGAGACATTGGGCGACGTGACGCACCGAATTCTGATGGTGCCGATTGCCCAAGATCAGGTTGGGATGTACTACCATCAGTCCGGTCTGCCGCTGGCCACCTGGATTGTGCCGCCCGGTCAGTACTTCATGATGGGCGACAACCGGGATAACAGCGCCGACAGCCGGTACTGGGGCTTTGTGCCGGAAGCCAACCTGGTCGGAAAAGCAACCGCTATCTGGATGAGTTTTGAAAAGCAGGAAGGTGAATGGCCGACCGGCGTGCGGTTATCGCGCATTGGTGGAATTCATTAATTTCCTCTGCTGAATTCACGTCGCTGCTGTTATCGCAGCGGCGTGAATTATTTAGTATTTAAATCCATTCAAACTAACGACATCCCGTGTCGTTGCGTATAGAATATCCCCCCGAAGTTTTTGGTTGTCGCTCTGCCGGGTGACACTGCACACGAAAGCGTATTGGTCTGTTTCAAATTACTGTTTGAAGCGAATGCTCAGGTCGGTTTCGTGTGCTGCATCTTTGACGCATTCATTTATTGGTAACGCATGAACCCCATCGTAATTAATCGGCTTCAACGAAAGCTGGGCTACACTTTTCATCATCAGGAGCTGTTGCAACAGGCATTAACTCACCGCAGTGCCAGCAGCAAACATAATGAGCGCCTGGAATTTTTAGGTGACTCCATTTTAAGTTTCGTGATCGCGAATGCGCTGTATCATCGCTTTCCTCGTGTCGATGAAGGCGATATGAGCCGTATGCGCGCGACGCTGGTGCGCGGCAACACGCTGGCGGAGATCGCCCGCGAGTTTGAGCTGGGCGAGTGTCTGCGCCTCGGGCCGGGAGAGCTGAAAAGCGGCGGTTTCCGTCGCGAATCGATTCTCGCGGATACCGTTGAAGCGTTAATTGGCGGGGTTTTCCTCGACAGCGATATTCAGAACGTTGAACGCTTAATCCTCTCCTGGTACCAGACCCGTCTGGACGAAATCAGTCCGGGCGATAAGCAAAAGGATCCGAAGACGCGTCTGCAGGAGTATCTGCAGGGACGTCATCTGCCGCTGCCGTCTTACCTGGTGGTCCAGGTTCGCGGCGAAGCGCACGATCAGGAATTTACTATCCACTGCCAGGTCAGTGGCCTGAGTGAACCGGTGGTTGGCACAGGTTCCAGCCGTCGTAAGGCGGAGCAGGCTGCCGCCGAACAGGCGCTGAAAAAGCTGGAGCTGGAATGAGCGAAGAAAAAAGTTATTGTGGGTTTGTCGCCATCGTGGGTCGTCCAAACGTTGGCAAATCCACGCTGTTGAACAAGCTGCTTGGGCAGAAGATCTCGATCACCTCCCGTAAAGCGCAGACCACCCGTCACCGCATCGTCGGTATCCATACCGAAGGGCCGTATCAGGCGATTTACGTTGATACTCCGGGCCTGCATATGGAAGAGAAGCGTGCCATTAACCGCTTAATGAACAAAGCAGCCAGCAGTTCGATTGGCGACGTGGAACTGGTCATCTTCGTGGTGGAAGGCACCCGCTGGACGCAGGACGACGAGATGGTGCTCAACAAGCTGCGCGACGCGAAAGCGCCGGTGATCCTCGCGGTCAACAAGGTGGATAACGTGCAGGAAAAAGCGGATCTGTTACCGCACCTGCAGTTCCTCGCTAGCCAGATGAATTTCCTCGATATCGTACCGATCTCAGCGGAAACCGGCACCAACGTTGATACCATCGCGGCGATCGTGCGTAAGCATCTGCCGGAAGCGATCCATCACTTCCCGGAAGATTATATTACCGATCGCTCACAACGCTTTATGGCCTCCGAAATCATCCGTGAAAAACTGATGCGTTTCCTCGGCGCTGAGCTGCCGTACTCCGTCACCGTGGAAATCGAACGTTTCGTCAGCAACGAGCGCGGCGGTTACGATATCAACGGCCTGATCCTCGTCGAGCGCGAAGGGCAGAAAAAGATGGTGATTGGCAACAAAGGCGCCAAAATTAAAACCATCGGTATCGAAGCGCGTAAGGACATGCAGGAGATGTTTGAAGCGCCGGTGCACCTCGAGCTGTGGGTGAAAGTGAAATCCGGCTGGGCCGATGACGAGCGCGCCCTGCGCAGTCTCGGTTACGTTGACGACCTCTGAGTTAACGCAACGTGGATGGATGGCAGCGCGCCTTTGTCCTGCATAGCCGTCCGTGGAGCGAAACCAGCCTGATGCTGGACGTCTTCACGGAAGAATCCGGTCGCGTGCGCCTGGTTGCCAAGGGCGCACGCTCCAAACGCTCTAATCTCAAAGGCGCTTTACAGCCCTTTACCCCCTTGTTGGTTCGCTTCGGCGGGCGCGGCGAAGTCAAAACCCTGCGCAGCGCGGAAGCCGTTTCGCTGGCGCTGCCGCTCAGCGGCATCACCCTCTACAGCGGTCTCTACGTTAACGAGCTTATCTCCCGCGTGCTGGAGCACGAAACACGCTTCTCCGAACTCTTTTTCGACTACCTGCACTGCATTCAGGCGCTCGCCGGGGCCAGCGGCTCGCCGGAGCCCGCGCTGCGGCGTTTTGAGCTGGCGCTGCTCGGGCACCTGGGGTATGGCGTGGATTTTCTCCACTGCGCCGGGAGCGGCGAGCCGGTAGACGACACCATGACCTACCGCTATCGTGAAGAAAAAGGCTTTATTGCCAGCCTGGTGATTGATAACAACACGTTTACCGGGCACCATTTGAAAGCATTGGCGAGTCGCGAGTTTCCTGATGTTGATACGCTGCGCGCCGCGAAGCGCTTTACCCGTATCGCCCTGAAGCCCTATCTCGGCGGCAAACCGCTCAAGAGCCGGGAGTTGTTTCGCCAGTTTATGCCCGCGCGAAAGGCGCGAGCCGATAATACGAATAATGATTAACGAGGATTGTCATGGCTGAATTATTGTTAGGGGTCAATATTGACCATATCGCGACCTTGCGTAACGCTCGCGGCACCGCTTACCCGGATCCGGTTCAGGCGGCTTTCATTGCCGAACAGGCCGGCGCCGACGGCATTACCGTGCATCTGCGCGAAGACCGTCGCCATATTACCGATCGCGATGTGCGTATCCTGCGCCAGACGCTGCACACCCGCATGAATCTTGAAATGGCGGTCACCGAAGAGATGCTGACGATCGCCTGCGAAACCAAACCGCACTTCTGCTGCCTGGTGCCGGAGAAGCGTCAGGAAGTGACCACCGAAGGCGGGCTGGACGTCGCCGGCCAGCGCGACAAGATGCGCGATGCCTGTCAACGCCTGGCGGATGCCGGCATCCTGGTCTCCCTGTTTATCGATGCGGATCAAGCGCAGATCAAAGCGGCGGCAGACGTTGGCGCGCCCTATATCGAAATCCACACCGGCTGCTATGCCGATGCCAAAACCGACGCCGAGCAGGCCAGGGAGCTGGAACGTATTGCCAAAGCGGCCACCTACGCCGCCAGCCTCGGCCTGAAGGTGAATGCCGGCCACGGTCTGACCTACCACAACGTGAAAGCGATTGCTGCGCTGCCGGAAATGCATGAGCTGAATATCGGTCACGCGATTATTGGCCGTGCGGTGATGAGCGGCCTGAAAGAGGCGGTGGCGGAAATGAAGCGTCTGATGCTGGAAGCGCGCGGCTAATGGCCATTCTCGGGTTGGGTACCGACATCGTCGAGATCGCCCGCATCGAAGCAGTGATCGCCCGCAGCGGCGATCGCCTTGCCCGCCGGGTGCTGAGCGACCATGAATGGAGCATCTGGGAGCAGCACCAGCAGCCGGTGCGTTTCCTGGCGAAACGCTTTGCGGTCAAGGAAGCGGCGGCGAAAGCGCTGGGAACCGGGATCCGTAACGGGCTGGCGTTTAACCAGTTCGAGGTTTACAACGACGAGCTGGGCAAGCCGAAGCTGCGGCTATGGGGTGAAGCAAACCTTTTAGCTGAACGCATGGGAGTAAGCGCTATTCACGTTACTCTCGCTGATGAACGCCACTACGCCTGCGCCACGGTGATTGTCGAAAGCTAGCCAGGAGGGCGGTTAAATTTTATCCGCGTGGTGCATCAGCACGAATTTATCCCACAGCTGTTCTTCACTCTCGACGTGTGCCGGATCTTTCAGGATCGTATTCGGGATCGGGCACACTTTCTGGCAGGTTGGCGTGTCGTAATGACCCACGCACTCGGTGCAGCGGTCGCTGTTAATCTCATAAATGCTCTCACCCATCGAAATGGCCTCATTCGGGCACTCCGGCTCGCACATATCGCAGTTGATGCATTTTTTGGTAATTAACAGCGCCATCAGGAAAGTCTCAGAAACAACACAAACAGGGCGGGCATTATACGCCCATTTTCTGCTCAGACCAGCTTTTTCACCAGCGCTTCGCTATGGCGAATGCGCTCCGGCGCCCGCTCCAGATCCTGCTGCACCAGCCCCATAAACAGCAGATCGGTGAGCATCATTTGCGCGCTGGTGGAGGAGATGGCCGCGCTGCGCGTCGCCTGCTCTTCAGCGATAGTATACAGGCAGTGGGTCGCCTGCTGTTGCAGGGCGTTCGGGCTAAACCCGGTGATCGCCAGGATCTTACAGCCGACGCGCAGCGCTTCACCGGCCGCCATATTGATCTCCCGGCGCTCGCCGGAGTAAGAGATCGCCAGCAGAAGATCGTCGCTGGACATGGCCTGCACCGTTGCCAGCAGGGCATGCATATCCTGCTCAGAAACAGCGTTGATGCCGATCTTCATCAGCTTCCAGCTAAAGTTACGCGCCACCAGGCCGGAGGCGCCAATCCCGGTGACGATCACTCGCCGGGCGTTGCGCAGCAGCGTGACGGCTTCCCGTAGCGTCTCTTCAGTGTTGACGTCCAGCGAGGCATGCATGGCGGCGACATTGTCTTTAATGAGTTTCTCGCCGACCAGACGCAGCGGATCGTCACCGCGAATGTGGTTATGCACCGGGACGGAGTGCGGATCCGGGCTACTCGCCAGCGCTTCACTAAGGGCCAGCTTCAGCGCCGGAAAGCCTTTGAATCCCAGCTTCTGGGCAAACTTAACCACGCTGGACTGACTCACACCGGCTTCCGCCGCCAGCTGCTGCGAGCTGAGGTGCCGGGTCTCATCGGGCTGGCTTAGAATATAATCGGCCAACTTTTTGTCGCTCGCCGCCAGGGTGGGATAGCGCTGACGAATACGCGTTAAACAGTTCATTGGAGCTCCGCTGGAGCCGTCCGGCTCGTGACTGACAGAATTTTTATTCGATTATAAGGGGTATACCATGAATTAAAAATTCTTAAGCCACAATTTTTCCTTCGCCTGCTACTTTAATTCTTTCTTAACGGCAGGGGATGTTTTCCCTCGACATGGCGTCAGGCTGTTAAGCTTACCCTAACGAGAAGCGAGTTCTGAGATAAAGGAGGCAGTTTGCAGCACACTGAACGGAGAGTGGTGTTTTTCGATCTGGACGGAACCTTACACCAACAGGATATGTTCGGCAGTTTTCTGCGCTATCTGCTGCGCCATTTGCCGCTGAACCTGTTGCTGGTGGTGCCGATGGGGCCGGTGATCCTTGCCGGACTGGCAGTGAGCGGACGGGCGGCGCGCTGGCCGATGAGCCTCCTGCTGTGGGCGACAACCTTTGGCCGCCGCGAGGCGGTGCTGAAGCGGCTGGAAGCGGAGTTTGTCGGCTGGTTTCGCCATCATGTGACGGCGTTTCCGGTAGTTCATGCGCGGCTTACCGCCTACCTGACCAGCACCGATGCCGACGTCTGGTTGATCACCGGCTCGCCGCAGTCGCTGGTGGAGCAGGTCTATCGCGATACCCTCTGGTTGCCGCGGGTGAATCTGATAGCCAGCCGCACCGCGCGCCGCTGGGGCGGCTGGGTATTGACCCTGCGCTGCCTGGGGCATGAAAAGGTGGTACAGCTGGAGAAAAAGATTGGCGCCCCGCTGCGGCTGTATAGCGGCTATAGCGATAGTGAGCAGGATAATCCATTGCTCGGCTTTTGCCAGCATCGCTGGCGGGTAACCCCTCAGGGAGAGCTTCAGCAGCTGGAGTAATAGTGTGTAATTGATAGCGCCCATGTATAATGCGCCCCGCTTTTTCTGCTGGAGTGGCCGCTGTGTCTGACCTCGAACTCAATGATGAATACTGGATGCGTCATGCCCTGACGCTGGCGAAACGCGCCTGGGAAGAGGGCGAGGTGCCGGTGGGCGCGGTGCTGGTGCATAACAATCAGGTCATTGGCGAGGGCTGGAACCGGCCGATAGGCCGTCACGACCCCACCGCCCATGCGGAGATTATGGCCTTACGCCAGGGCGGACTGGTGCTGCAAAACTACCGCCTGATCGACGCCACGCTGTACGTGACCCTCGAGCCCTGCGTCATGTGCGCGGGCGCGATGGTGCACAGCCGTATCGCCCGCCTGGTGTTTGGCGCCAGGGATGCCAAGACCGGCGCCGCCGGCTCGCTGATGGATGTTCTGCACCACCCGGGAATGAACCATCGGGTTGAGATTAGCGAAGGCGTGCTGGCAGAGTCCTGCTCTGCCATGCTGAGCGACTTCTTCCGCTGGCGGCGGGAAGAGAAAAAAGCGCTGAAGAAAGCCCGGGAGCAGACTGGGGAAAGTTAATACAGGTGGCCGGGGAGTTTCATCCGGGCATTATCCATCTGCTTATCGGCGCGAAACTTGAAAAAGGGCAGGGTGGTCTCCTGCGGCTGTTCGAGCTCATTGGGGAGCACGGCCGGGTAATCCTCCGCCAGGGCCAGCGTTTGCTGCTGCTGGCGCTCCTTCTCTGACAAATAGCCGACAAGGCTTATCTGATATTTGCGGATGTTTTCCACATAGGCGTAGGCCTCATGGCCGCGGGCATAGCCGTATTTTAGTTTGCTGTAATAGGGTTTCTGGCTCAGCAACGGTAAACGCAGCTTAACGTCCGCCCAGCTGTTAGGATTGCCTTTCTGTTTGCGGGTGAGCGCCATGGCGTCCAGCATATGGGCATAGCCCATATTATAAGCGGCCAGCGCAAACCAGATGCGTTCATCTTTCGGGATCGAATCCGGCACTTTATCCATCATATCCTGCAGGTAGCGCATGCCGCCGTCGATACTCTGCGCCGCATCGGTGCGGTCGGTTAGACCCAGGCTTTGCGCCGTATTGCGTGTGAGCATCATCATACCGCGCACGCCGGTGGGGGAGGTGGCCTGCGGATCCCAGTGGGATTCCTGCCAGGCGATGGCGGCCAGCAGGCGCCAGTCAATCTCGCGGGCGTATTTTTCAAACAGCGGCTGCACCTCCGGAAGAATATTTTCCACCGCGCGCAGGAAGGTGCGGGTATCGACATAATCGAAATCGTTGCCGTGGCCGAGGTATTTCTCCTCGAGGCGCGCCAGGGTGCCGTCTTCATTGATGTTGTTGAAGAAATCAAGCATTGCCGCCGACAGCGAATTATCGTCGTCCCGGGCGCTAAACCAGGTGACCGGCTGTTCGTCGGTGATATCGAGGGCCACCGCCAGCTCCGGATGGACGCGCTGAAACAGGCTGACGGCCACCGAGTCAGCGATGGTGTAATCAAGTTTACCGTCAATCACCGCCTGCATCAGCGCCGTGGTACCGCGTTTTTCGTCCACGCGCCAGGCAAGATCCGGGTATTTCTCGGCTTTTAAGGTCTGCAGGTCGTTGATCGCCACGTGGCCCGGAGCGATAGTGAGCTGCTCGGCGGTCAGCGCCGCGAGGGTGCGCGGCCGGGTATTGCCGACGCGGTAGACCAGCTGTTGCGAAACAGAATAGTAGGTGGGGCCGGCCTGATAGTTTTTCACTCGCTCCTGGTTATAGACCAGTCCGGCGGCCAGCATATCGGCCTGACCGTCGTCGAGGTCGTCAAACAGCTGGCTGATGTTTTGCCGGACGGTTATCTTAAGCGTTACGCCAAGGTAGTCGGCAAACTGCTTCGCCAGTTCATAATCCAGACCGAACGCTTTATTGTTCATGGTGGCGAAGGTCATTAGCGAGTTGATAGTGCTGATGCGCAGCTCGCCGCGAGCGATAATGCCCGCCACCCGGTTCTCGGGTTTACCAGACCAGGGGATCGACGGCCACAGGGCCGCCGCCAGCAAAAGGGTGACAATGCCGATCAGCAGATAATTAATCTTTAATTTTTTCAGAGAGTTAATCTTCTGCAGCTTCAGGTTCCTCAGCAGGCGATGTCCGGAAAAAACGCAAGGTTGTCGTCGAATGTGCGGCATTCTGCTTAATAATGCGCCAGTTGGCAACTTATTCGCGATGGTCGTCACATTTATTGATAAACAGCATCAATGATTTTATTTCTACGCAAACGGTTTCGTCGGGGCGCAGGATTCACTATAATGACGCCCGTTTCCCCCCCTGGCTCACCCTGAAAGCTTCGAAGACGAGAGACTTATGATGGAAATTTTGCGTGGTTCACCTGCACTGTCGGCATTCCGTATTAATAAACTGCTGGCACGATTTCAGGCGGCCAACCTTCCGGTAAGCGCCATATATGCCGAATATATTCATTTTGCCGATCTGAATGCCCCGCTGAGCGCTGACGATCGCGAGCGCCTGGCGCGACTGCTTCAGTATGGCCCGAGCTTAAGCAGCCATACCCCGACCGGTAAATTACTGCTCGTGACCCCTCGCCCTGGCACCATCTCTCCCTGGTCTTCTAAAGCTACCGATATCGCTCACAACTGCGGTCTGGCGCAGGTTGTGCGTCTTGAGCGCGGCGTGGCGTATTACGTTGAAGCCTCAACCCTGACCGAAGCGCAGTGGGCCGCGGTGGCGGCGGAGCTGCACGACCGCATGATGGAGAGCGTCTTCGACGAGCTGGAAGCGGGCGAGAAGCTGTTTGCTCACCATCAGCCGACGCCGGTCACCAGCGTCGACCTGCTGGGCGAAGGGCGTCAGGCGCTGATTGACGCCAACCTCCGTCTGGGTCTGGCGCTGGCCGACGACGAAATTGACTACCTGCAGGATGCGTTTACCCGCCTGGGACGCAACCCGAACGATATCGAGCTGTATATGTTCGCCCAGGCGAACTCAGAGCACTGTCGCCACAAGATTTTCAACGCCGACTGGATCATCGACGGCGAACAGCAGCCGAAGTCGCTGTTCAAAATGATCAAAAACACCTTTGAAAAAACGCCGGACTACGTGCTGTCGGCCTATAAAGATAATGCCGCGGTGATGGAAGGGTCTGAAGTCGGGCGCTATTTCGCCGACCATCAGACCGGGCGCTACGACTTCCATCAGGAGCCGGCGCACATTCTGATGAAGGTGGAAACCCATAACCACCCGACGGCCATCTCTCCATGGCCGGGCGCGGCAACTGGCTCCGGCGGCGAAATCCGCGATGAAGGCGCCACCGGCCGCGGCGCGAAGCCGAAAGCGGGCCTGGTGGGCTTCTCGGTTTCCAACCTGCGTATCCCGGGCTTCGAACAGCCGTGGGAAGAAGATTTCGGTAAACCGGATCGCATTGTCACCGCCCTGGACATCATGACCGAAGGCCCGCAGGGCGGCGCGGCGTTTAACAACGAATTTGGTCGTCCGGCGCTGAACGGCTACTTCCGCACCTATGAAGAGAAAGTCACCAGCCACAATGGCGAAGAGCTGCGTGGCTACCACAAACCGATCATGCTGGCCGGCGGTATCGGCAACATCCGCGGTGAGCACGTGCAGAAGGGCGAGATTACCGTCGGCGCGAAGCTGATCGTGCTGGGCGGCCCGGCGATGAACATCGGCCTCGGCGGCGGCGCAGCGTCTTCTATGGCCTCCGGCCAGTCCGATGCCGATCTCGATTTCGCCTCCGTACAGCGTGACAACCCGGAAATGGAGCGCCGCTGTCAGGAAGTGATCGACCGCTGCTGGCAGTTGGGCGACGCCAACCCGATCCTCTTTATCCACGACGTTGGCGCCGGCGGTCTCTCCAACGCTATGCCGGAGCTGGTGAGCGACGGCGGCCGCGGCGGTAAATTCCAGCTGCGCGATATTCTCAGCGATGAGCCAGGGATGAGTCCGCTGGAGATCTGGTGTAACGAATCGCAGGAACGTTATGTTCTGGCGGTCGCCCCGGAGCAGCTGCCGCTGTTCGACGAACTGTGCCGCCGCGAGCGCGCGCCTTATGCCGTTATCGGCGAAGCTACCGCTGAGCAGCATCTGAGCCTGAGCGACAGCCACTTTAACGATCAGCCGATCGACTTGCCGCTGGACGTCCTGCTCGGCAAAACGCCGAAAATGACCCGCGACGTGCAGACTCTGAAAGCTCAGGGTAGCGCGCTGGATCGCCAACCGATTACCCTTGCCGATGCGGTTAACCGCGTTCTGCATCTGCCGACGGTGGCCGAGAAAACCTTCCTCGTGACCATCGGCGACCGCACCGTGACCGGTATGGTCGCCCGCGACCAGATGGTCGGCCCGTGGCAGATCCCGGTGGCCAACTGCGCGGTGACCACCGCCAGCCTCGACAGCTACTACGGCGAAGCGATGGCGATGGGCGAGCGCGCTCCGGTCGCCCTGCTGGACTTCGCGGCCTCTGGCCGTCTGGCGGTCGGCGAAGCGCTGACCAACATCGCCGCCACGCAGATTGGCGAGCTGAACCGCGTGAAGCTGTCGGCTAACTGGATGGCCGCCGCCGGCCACCCGGGTGAAGACGCTGGCCTGTATGAGGCGGTGAAAGCGGTGGGCGAAGAGCTGTGCCCGGCGCTGGGCCTGACCATTCCGGTCGGTAAAGACTCGATGTCGATGAAAACCCGCTGGCAGGAAGGCAGCGAGCAGCGCGAGATGACCTCTCCGCTGTCGCTGGTCATCTCTGCCTTCGCCCGTGTCGAAGATGTCCGTCATACCGTCACGCCGCAGCTTTCGACGGAAGATAACGCCCTGCTGCTGATCGACCTCGGTAAAGGGCACAACGCGCTGGGCGCGACGGCGCTGGCGCAGGTCTATCGCCAGCTCGGCGACAAGCCGGCTGACGTGCGCGATGTCGCGCAACTGAAAGGCTTCTGGAATGCGATGCAGGCCCTGGTGGCGCAGCGTAAACTGCTGGCCTACCACGACCGCTCCGACGGCGGTCTGCTTGTCACCCTGGCGGAAATGGCCTTTACCGGCCACTGCGGCGTGGAAGCGGATATCGCCGCGCTGGGCGACGACCATCTGGCCGCGCTGTTCAACGAAGAGCTGGGGGCGGTGATTCAGGTCCGCGCCGCAGACCGTGAGGCGGTGGAAGCCATTCTGGCGGTTAACGGCCTGGCGGACTGCGTGCATTACCTCGGTAAAGCGGTTGAGGGCGATCGCTTCGTGCTGACCGCCGGCGGTCAGACGGTGTTCAGCGAAAGCCGCACCACGCTGCGCATGTGGTGGGCGGAAACCACCTGGCAGATGCAGCGTCTGCGCGACAACCCGGCCTGCGCCGATCAGGAGCATGAGGCGAAAGCCAATGATGCCGACCCGGGCCTCAATGTGAAGCTCTCGTTTGATATTAACGACGACGTCGCCGCCCCGTACATTGCCACCGGCGCGCGGCCGAAAGTGGCCGTCCTGCGCGAGCAGGGGGTGAACTCCCACGTTGAAATGGCGGCCGCCTTCCATCGTGCCGGCTTTGACGCCATCGACGTGCATATGAGCGACCTGCTGGCCGGCCGGACCGGTCTGGGCGATTTCCATGCCCTGGTAGCCTGCGGCGGCTTCTCCTACGGCGACGTGCTGGGCGCGGGCGAGGGCTGGGCGAAGTCGATTCTGTTCAACGAGCGCGTGCGCGATGAGTTCGCGACCTTCTTCCATCGTCCGCAGACGCTGGCGCTCGGCGTGTGCAACGGCTGTCAGATGATGTCCAACCTGCGCGAGCTGATCCCGGGCAGCGACCTGTGGCCGCGCTTTGTGCGCAACCAGTCTGACCGCTTTGAAGCGCGCTTTAGCCTGGTGGAAGTGACGCAAAGCCCATCCCTGCTGCTGGAAGGCATGGTTGGCTCACGGATGCCGATTGCGGTCTCCCACGGCGAAGGTCAGGTGGAAGTGCGCGACAGCGCGCATCTGGCTCAGCTTGAGAGCAAAGGTCTGGTGGCGCTGCGCTTCGTGGATAACTTCGGCAAAGTGACCGAAACCTATCCGGCGAACCCGAACGGTTCCCCGAACGGTATCACCGCGGTGACCAGCGAAAGCGGGCGCGCGACCATCATGATGCCTCACCCGGAACGCGTCTTCCGCACCGTAAGCAACTCTTGGCACCCGGAGAACTGGGGCGAGGATAGCCCGTGGATGCGTATCTTCCGTAACGCGCGTAAACAGCTGGGTTAATCTTCCCGCCGCGCTTCACGCGAACGTATCAGCCCCCTGCCTGACAGGGGGCTTTTTTTTATCTGTGATGGTCGGCACGCCAGGGTGTCGGGAATTGCCGACAACTGCGACATTGCAGTGTCGTCAATAGGCGACACTTAAGTTATTGATTTAAATGATGAGTAATCGGTAGCCTATTTGGTGTCGCTAAATAGCGACAACGCGGGTGAAAAATAAACAGAGGTAGTTCGACTGTTCTTGCGGTTAATGTCATATATATCAGTATGTTAATAAAATGTTTTGAGAGCTGGCATAGTTCATGCATAATATTAACCAGTGGCTCATTCACCTTCTTATGTCAGCCCCTTCGGGACGCGCTACATAAACTTCGAATGACGCACAAACAGGTGCCTGCCGTCCAACTCCTGATAACAGCCTGGCTTTATCAGACATCGGGCGAAACGTCGAGTAAGGCACCGCCTCATTCCTGAACAAAGCCAGGCCTTGCGCCTGGCTTTGTTGTTTCTGCGGCGCAGTAACCAGCGGTAGCGCTTTTCTCCGGCGCGCTCCTCAGTTAGCATCGACCAGAGCTAATGATTGAGACAACATCCTTGAAGCGACTCTCTCTTTTCCCCCGTTCGCTGCGTCAGCTGGTGACGCTCTCCTTTGTGCTGATCCTGCTGCCATTGCTGGTGCTGGCCTGGCAGGCCTGGCAGAGCCTGAACGCCCTCAGCGCCCAGGCGGCGCATATTAACCGTACCACCCTGGTCGACGCCCGACGCAGCGAGGCGATGATCAATGCCGCACTGGAGATGGAGCGCAGCTATCGCCAGTACTGCGTGCTGGACGATCCGACGCTGGCGCGCGTCTATCAAAACCAGCGGCAGCGCTACAGCCAGATGCTGGACGCCCACGCCGGCGTGCTGCCGGACGAGAAGCTCTGGCAGGCGCTGCGTCAGGATGTCAGCGATCTGGCGCAGCTGCAGTGTAAAAATAGCGGACCCGATGCCCAGGCAGCCGCCAGACTGGAAGTTTTCGCCAGTAATAACAGCGATATGGTGCAGGCGACCCGGGCGGTCGTCTATTCTCGTGGCCAACAGCTGCAGCAGGAGATAGCCGAACGCGGCCAGTTTTTCGGCTGGCAGGCGCTGGTGCTGTTTCTGCTGAGCCTGGCGCTGGTGCTACTCTTCACCCGCATGATTATCGGCCCGGTGAAAGGCATCGAAAGAATGATCAATCAGCTGGGGGCAGGAAAGTCGCTGGACGACGCCGCATTGTTTACCGGCCCGCGCGAGCTGCGATCGGTGGGCAAGCGCATCATCTGGCTCAGCGAGCGCCTGGCGTGGCTGGAGTCGCAGCGGCATCAATTTCTTCGCCATCTGTCGCATGAGCTGAAAACCCCGTTGGCCAGTATGCGTGAAGGTACCGAGCTGTTGGCCGACCGGGTCGCGGGGCCCCTGACCCCTGAGCAGCAGGAGATTGTCGAGATCCTCGACAGCAGTAGCCGTAACCTGCAAAAGCTGATTGAACAGCTGCTGGACTATAACCGAAAACAGGCCGACGGCCCGGTGGCTCGCGAAGCGGTGGACCTGGTGGAACTGGTGGAAAACGTCGTGGCGGCGCACAGCCTGCCCGCGCGGGCTAAACTGATGCATACCGAACTGACGCTGCAGGCGCGGCGTTGCCTGGCAGAGCCTGCGCTATTGATAAGCGTAATGGATAATCTCTACTCCAATGCGGTGCACTATGGTTCTGAATCCGGTAACATCCGTATCCATAGCTACCGGCACGGAGATCAGGTGCGTATTGATGTCGCCAACAGCGGCGAACCGATCCCGGCCGCGGAAAAAAACATGATATTCGAGCCTTTTTACCAGGGGAGTCACCAGCGTAAAGGGGCCGTTAAGGGCAGTGGACTGGGGTTGAGTATCGCCCGCGACTGCGTCCGGCAGATGCAAGGGGAGCTCAGCTTAGTTGATGCGCCCGCCGGGCAGGTCTGTTTTCGCATTACGCTTCCCTCAGCGCCGGAATAATCCAACTTATGAATCGATATCGGGGAACTATGTCCCAATTCCTGGCCTGGCGCCGTTCCCTCAGCGGATGGCTGCTTTCAGGCATTGCTTGTCTGACGCTGGCGGGGTGTTCCGCCGGCTTTTCACCGCATACCGCGGAAGGTACCGCCGCCCCCGGGCAGGCGCAGCATCAGGTGGCCGATTTTGTCGCGGTAGACTGCGCGGATATCTGGGCGCACAGTAGCGATGCCAGCGACAAAAATCCCCTCTACTGGCTGCGGGGCATTGACTGTGCCGATCGCCTCGCGCCGGCGCAGGCGCGGGCGGAGGCGAAACGCCATACCGACGACAGCTGGCAGGACGCGTTCCGTCGCGGCATCCTGCTTGCTGATGCTAAAATTACCCCTGAGGAGCGCCGCGACCTGGTGGCGCGTCTCGATACCTTCAGCCCGCAAATCGCCGTTCAGGTCCGCCCGCTGTATCAGCTCTGGCGCGACGGCCAGACCCGTCAGCTGCAGCTGGTGGAAGAGCGTGCCCGTTACGCGAAGCTTCAGCAGTCCAGCGATAGCGAACTGGAGACACTGCGTCAGCAGGAGCTGGCGCTGCGCGAGCAGCTGGAGCTGACCACCCGCAAGCTGGAGAACCTGACGGATATCGAACGCCAGCTCTCCAGCCGCAAGCCGGGCGGCAATTTCGGCAGCGAAAAAGTGCCGGAGGTGATCCATGACGATCCGTAAACCGGCGCGTTTACTGCTGGTGGATGACGATCCGGGACTGTTGAAGCTACTGGGCATGCGCCTGGTCAGCGAAGGCTACAGCGTGGTCACCGCCGAGAGCGGGCCGGAAGCGCTGCGCGTGCTGGGGCGTGAGAAAGTGGATCTGGTGATTAGCGATCTGCGGATGGATGAAATGGACGGCCTGCAGCTGTTTAGCGAGATCCAGAAGGGCCACCCCGGCATGCCGGTGATCATTCTCACCGCTCACGGTTCGATTCCCGACGCCGTGGCGGCTACCCAGCAGGGGGTGTTCAGCTTCCTGACCAAGCCGGTCGATAAAGATGCCTTATATAAAGCCATTGATGAGGCGCTGGAGCAGCGCTCGCCGGCCACCGACGAAGCCTGGCGCCAGGCGATTGTAACCCGCAGCCCGCTGATGCTGCGCCTGCTTGAGCAGGCCGGAATGGTGGCGCAATCGGATGTCAGCGTACTGATTAATGGCCAGAGCGGGACCGGGAAGGAGATCGTCGCCCAGGCGATCCACAACGCCAGCCCGCGTCATGATAAGCCGTTCGTGGCGATCAACTGCGGCGCGCTGCCGGAACAGCTGCTCGAATCCGAACTGTTTGGCCATGCGCGGGGCGCTTTTACCGGCGCGGTCAGTAACCGTGAAGGATTATTCCAGGCCGCTGAGGGTGGTACGCTGTTTCTCGACGAGATCGGTGATATGCCTGTCGCCCTGCAGGTGAAGCTGCTGCGCGTCCTGCAGGAGCGCAAGGTGCGCCCGCTGGGCAGCAACCGCGATATCGAAATCAACGTGCGGATTATCTCCGCCACCCACCGCGACCTGCCGAAGGCGATGGCCCGCGGCGAGTTTCGTGAAGACCTATTCTACCGCCTCAACGTAGTGAACCTGAAAATACCGCCGCTCTCCGAACGCACGGAAGATATTCCGCTGTTGGCCAACCATCTGCTGCGTCAGTCCGCCGATCGCCATAAGCCGTTCGTGCGGGCATTTTCCAGCGATGCAATGAAGCGGCTGATGGCCGCCAAATGGCCGGGCAACGTGCGCCAGCTGGTGAATGTGATCGAGCAGTGCGTGGCCCTGACTTCGTCGCCAGTGATCGGCGACGCGCTGGTTGAGCAAGCGCTGGAGGGCGAGAACACGGCGCTGCCGACCTTCGTGGAGGCGCGCAATCAGTTTGAGCTGAACTACCTGCGCAAGCTGCTGCAAATTACCAAGGGCAACGTCACTCACGCCGCGCGGATGGCGGGGCGCAACCGCACCGAATTCTATAAGCTGCTGTCGCGCCATGAGCTCGACGCCAACGACTTTAAAGAGTAGCTCCGCACTATAGCGCAAGTTATGATACGGTAAGCAACCGGTTACGCGATTAAGACAGGAACCCCATGAAAAAGATTGATGCGATTATTAAACCTTTCAAACTGGATGACGTGCGTGAAGCGCTGGCCGAAGTCGGCATCACCGGGATGACGGTAACGGAAGTGAAAGGCTTTGGCCGCCAGAAAGGGCACACCGAACTGTACCGTGGTGCCGAGTATATGGTCGATTTTCTGCCGAAAGTAAAAATTGAAATTGTGGTGACCGACGATATCGTCGATACCTGTGTGGATACCATCATCCGTACCGCACAGACCGGTAAAATCGGCGACGGTAAAATCTTTGTCTTCGATGTGGCGCGGGTCATTCGTATTCGTACCGGCGAAGAAGACGACGCGGCGATTTAACGCTCGCCGCTCGCTGCAGTATTGCCGGGTGGCGCTGTGCTTACCCGGCCTACAGATCCCCGCATCGTCGGGGCTTACAGCACCTTATGCGGGCCGAAGCATTCGTAATGAATGTTGTCTTTGTTGATCCCTAATTCGACCAGCTGCTTCGCTGCAAACTGCATAAACGCTACCGGGCCGCAGAGATAATACTGCATCTGCGGGTCGCGAATATTGTCCGCCACTGCTGCTAAATCCATCAAACCTTCGCTATCAAAACGTCCAGCCTGACGGTCGGCCTCTGTCGGGGTGCGATACCAGACGTGAGAGGTAAACGCCGGCAGCGCCGCGCCGAGCGCCTTCACTTCATCGGCAAAGGCGTGAACGTCGCCATTTTCCGCCGCATGGAACCAGTTCACCTGACCCTGATGACCGCTCTTCGCCAGCGCATCCAGCATCGCCAGCATCGGCGTTTGCCCGACGCCGCCAGAGAGCAGAGTGACCGGCGTCTGTGGCTTAACGTTAAGGAAGAAATCTCCCGCCGGGGCGGCCAGATAGACCACATCGCCTTCGCTGGCATGGTTATGCAGCCAGCTGGAAACCTGACCGCCTTCCTCGCGTTTAACCGCAATGCGGTAGCCTTTGCCGTCCGCTTTGCGGGTCAGGGAATACTGGCGGATTTCCTGATATTCGAAGCCTTCCGGTTTCAGCCAGATGGCCAGGTACTGGCCAGGCTGGTAATCGGCGACCGGCTGGCCATCAACCGGTTCGAGCTCAAAGCTGGTGATAAGCTGGCTGCGCGGGGTTTTCTTCACGATGCGGAACGCGCGGGTCCCTTCCCAGCCGCCGGTTTTACTGGCGTTTTGCTGATAGATCTCGGCTTCACGGCCGATAAAGACGTTCGCCAGCACGCCGTAGGCTTTACCCCAGGCATCGAGCACTTCCTGGCCCGGACTGAACATTTCATCGAGGGTCGCCAGCAGATGGCTGCCAACAATATTGTACTGCTCCGGTTTGATCTGGAAGCTGGTGTGTTTCTGGGCGATCTTTTCCACCGCCGGCAGCAGGGCAGGCAGGTTATCGATATTGCTGGCGTAGGCGGCAATAGCGTTGAATAACGCTTCACGCTGATCGCCGTTGCGCTGGTTGCTCATGTTGAAGATCTCTTTGAGCTCCGGATTATGCGCGAACATACGATCGTAGAAATGGGCGGTTAATTTCGGGCCGGTCTCTACCAGCAGGGGAATGGTGGCTTTTACCGTGGCGATGGTTTGAGCGTCAAGCATAGCGTGCTTCCTTATGTGTTATCTTAATGATGCATTTTAAATGCATCTTAAAGAAATAACCCTGCGTTGTAAATGGTTCTTTAACACATTCCCCCGATCCAGTTACAACATGAAGAATTTGCATCACAAACCTGAAAAGAAATCCGTTGATACTGAGAGAGGCGTTATTGCTCAAAGCCTTGTGTCATGCGGAGCCAATCGTTTGCGTAAAATCCTTTGTCAAGACCTGTTATCACAGAATGATTCGGTTATACTGTGGGCCGTTGTCCAATCGGACCGCCTTTTTAGGCCGAAATTTTATTGTTAGCTGAGTCAGGAGATGCGGATGTTAAAGCGTGAAATGAACATTGCCGATTATGATGCCGAACTGTGGCAGGCTATGGAGCAGGAAAAAGTACGTCAGGAAGAGCACATCGAACTGATCGCCTCCGAAAACTACACCAGTCCGCGCGTTATGCAGGCGCAGGGCTCTCAGCTGACCAACAAATATGCTGAAGGGTATCCGGGCAAGCGTTACTACGGCGGCTGTGAATACGTCGACGTGGTTGAACAGCTGGCAATCGACCGCGCGAAAGAACTGTTCGGCGCTGACTATGCTAACGTCCAGCCGCACTCCGGCTCCCAGGCTAACTTTGCCGTCTACACCGCGCTGCTGCAGCCGGGCGACACCGTGCTGGGGATGAACCTGGCGCAGGGCGGCCACCTGACTCACGGCTCCCCGGTTAACTTCTCCGGCAAACTGTACAACATCATCCCTTACGGTATCGATGAGTCCGGTAAAATTGACTATGACGATATGGCGAAGCAGGCTCAGGAACACAAACCGAAGATGATCATCGGTGGTTTCTCCGCTTACTCCGGTATCGTTGACTGGGCGAAAATGCGTGAAATCGCTGACAGCATCGGCGCTTACCTGTTCGTCGATATGGCGCACGTGGCAGGCCTGATTGCCGCTGGTGTGTATCCGAACCCGGTTCCGCATGCTCACGTTGTGACCACCACCACCCACAAAACCCTGGCGGGTCCGCGCGGCGGCCTGATTATGGCGAAAGGCGGTAGCGAAGAGCTGTACAAAAAACTGAACTCTGCCGTGTTCCCAAGCGCGCAGGGCGGCCCGCTGATGCACGTTATCGCGGCGAAAGCGGTGGCGCTGAAAGAAGCGATGGAGCCAGAGTTTAAAGTTTACCAGCAGCAGGTTGCGAAAAACGCTAAAGCGATGGTGGAAGTGTTCCTGAACCGCGGCTACAAAGTGGTGTCTGGCGGTACTGAGAACCACCTGTTCCTGCTGGACCTGGTGGATAAAAACCTGACCGGTAAAGAAGCTGACGCTGCCCTGGGCCGCGCCAACATCACCGTCAACAAAAACAGCGTGCCGAACGATCCGAAGAGCCCGTTCGTAACCTCCGGTATCCGTATCGGTTCTCCGGCAGTGACTCGCCGCGGCTTTAAAGAAGCGGAAGTCAAAGAGCTGGCTGGCTGGATGTGTGACGTGCTGGACAATATCAATGACGACGCGGTCATTGAACGCGTGAAAGGTAAAGTGCTGGATATCTGCGCCCGCTTCCCGGTATATGCGTAAGCGTTAGCGTTGACATCAAAAAGGCCGCGTATGCGGCCTTTTTTGCGTCTGGATATTAGCGGCGGTCGAGGGAGATCGCCCCGGGGCCGGTTACCGCCAGCAGCAGGAAAGCGCCGGCGATGCTGACGTTTTTCCAGAAGTTAATCATGTTCGGCAATACCGCATCGCCAGTCATATCCCAGTAGTGATGGCCAATCACCGCCGTGCCCAGGGTGTAGAAAATAAAGATGACCGCCAGCGGGCGGGTGAAAAAGCCGAGCACAATCAGAATCGCGGCAGGCACTTCCATAATGACGGCGATAATCGCCGCCAGGGCCGGCATCGGCGCGCCGGAGGCGGCCATGTACTGCACCGTACCGTCAAAGCCCAGCAGTTTGGGGTAGCCAAAAAGAATAAACAGAATCACCACGGCGATGCGGGCGATAAGCAGCAACAGAGAGCGGGAAGCGCCAAAATCAAAATAGCGGAGTGTGTTCATAATCAGCTCGTTATGAGAGACGTGTGATTTAAACGTAATACACAAATTTGCGCTCCGCCACGTTCGTTTATGACTAAACCAGCGTCTGCAATTGCTCCTCAACGTACAGATAACCTATCCCCATCAGCTGCTGGGCGCGTGTCAGCTGGCCAAAGCCAATTTGGGTGGCGTGCGCCCGCGGTGTATCCCGGTGGTCAAAGGGGTTGAAACCCGTTTGTTTGACGATACTTTCCAGCCACTGCTCACCGAAGGCGCAGCTGCGCCCGTAAAGCCAGATTTGATTAATATTTAATATATTCAGGAAATTATAGAGGCTTAAGCCAATCGCGTTGGCAGCGTTATCAACCCATGCGCGAATTTGCACATCTCCCTCTTTCCAGGCCTCAATGAGCGACGCCGTGGTTAACTGCTCGGGGGCGAGCGTTGCTTCAGGCTGCGTTTTGAGCCACATTCGGGCCTGTTTTTTCAGCGCGCTGAGAGAGGCAACGGTTTCGAGGCAACCGTATCTTCCGCAGTCGCAGGCTTTGCCGTCAGGATTGACAATCGTATGCCCTATCTGCCCGCTGCCGTACAGACTGCCGCGATAAATATGATCGTTAATCACAAATGACGAGCCAATACCGTAGTCGACGTTGATCACGCAAAAATCCTGCTGTGTACCCTGATGCTGCCACTTCTCCGCCAGCGCCAGCATCACGCAGTCGTTATCCACCCGAACCTGCACGCCAAGCCGCTCCTCAAGCAGATACTTTATTTCGATCGGTGTTTTCCAGCGTGCCTGGGGCATGGTTTGTGAAACGCCGGTAATCGGATCAACCTGTCCATGCACGCCAAGGGCGAGATTGATGCTGTGCTGCGGGTAGCGGCGGTGGATATGCCGCCAGCATTCAACGATGGCCTCAAGCAGGGCCTGAGGAGTGGGCGCGTTGACCGGCAAATGCTGATGGCCATCCACTGCCAGCAGGCGGGCGTCGGCAAGCTGATATTCAATGCTGGTCGGGGTGATATTCATGCACAGTGTCCAGGCGCCGTGCTCGGGGATCTGGTAGCTGCCGCTGTTCACGCCCCGTTTGCTCAAGTGTTCCGTTGAGTGACCGATCAATCCCTCGCTAAGCAGCTCGGCCAGAATATTGCTCACCGCCGGAATGGAGAGACCGGTGAGTTGAGAGAGCTGTGATTTACTGAGCTGCTTTTCCCGCCACAGATGGGAAAGAAAAATCGACTTATTGGCCTGCCGGACCCGGGCATTATTAAAGCCAGTACGCTGCATACACTTAACTCCCTTAACTATATTGCGTGAGCATTGCGCATTTTAACAGCTAATTGGCGATATAGACTCCTGTTATTGCAACTTTTACTTCGTTTTGTTTAGTGGAGGCATCATGTACGGTTTGGTTAAGGTCTGGCAGGAAATCATTTCATTACCAACGTGGACAACGGGAGCGGAAGATCCGAACCCTATGTTTCTGGAAAAACGTGTTTATCAAGGATCTTCCGGCAGCGTCTATCCCTACGGCGTGATTGATACCCTGACCGGCGAACGCGAAATGCGCGATTATCAGGCAGTGTGGATGGAGAATGATTTCCTTCGGGTCATGCTGCTACCGGAGCTTGGCGGCCGTATTCACCGGGCATATGACAAAGTCAAACAACGTGATTTCGTCTATTACAATGAGGTGGTTAAGCCAGCCCTGGTAGGGCTGCTCGGGCCCTGGATCTCCGGCGGAATCGAATTTAACTGGCCGCAACATCACCGGCCGACGACCTTTAAGCCGGTCGATTTTTCTATTCAGCAGGGAGAAAACGGCGCGCAGACCGTATGGATGGGGGAAGCGGAGCCCATGCGCGGTTTGCAGGTTATGGCCGGGTTTACGCTCTATCCTGACCGCGCGCTGATTGAAATCACTGGCAAGATCTTCAATGGTAACGCCACGCCGCGCCATTTCCTGTGGTGGGCCAACCCTGCAGTAAAAGGCGGCGATGCCCACCAGAGTGTATTCCCACCCGATGTCACCGCTGTATTCGACCATGGTAAGCGTGATGTTTCCGCTTTCCCGATTGCCACCGGTACCTACTACAAAGTGGACTATTCTGCGGGGGTTGATATCTCCCGTTATAAAAACGTCCCGGTACCCACTTCGTATATGGCGGAGAAGTCGGATTACGATTTTGTCGGCGCTTATCATCATGACGAGCGAGGCGGGTTACTGCATGTTGCCGATCACCATGTCTCTCCTGGCAAGAAACAGTGGAGCTGGGGGTACGGGGATTTTGGCCAAGCCTGGGATCGAAATCTGACTGATGAAAATGGCCCTTATATTGAGCTGATGACCGGCGTCTTCACCGATAACCAGCCTGACTTTACGTGGCTTGCGCCTTATGAAGAGAAGGTGTTTGTGCAAAATTTCCTTCCCTACAGCGAGTTAGGGATGGTGCAAAATGCCAATACACAGCTGGCACTGAAGCTGGTTCGCGAGTCTGGGCAACTGCAGCTTGGCGTATATGCCATTGCTCCGCTAAATCATATCGTGGTTGAACTCAGCGCTGACCATCAGCCATTGTACGAAACTCAGCTGACGCTGAAGCCCGGTGAGAGCTGGCAGCAGACGCTGCCGGAAAATGGCGTCGGGCGCTTAACCCTCAAAGTGAAAACCGCCGAGAACCAGCCGCTGCTGGATTATCAGGAACATATTACCCAACAGACGCCGCTGCCCGAACCAGCTATAGCGCCCGCGTTACCGGAAGCGATCCACAATGGCGACGAGCTCTATTTTATCGGCCAGCACCTTGAACAATACAACCACGCAAGCCGCTACGCCGGGGATTACTATCGTCGGGCGGTTGAGCTCGATCCGCAGGATTATCGCAATAATGTTGCCCTCGGTACCCTGGCGTTCAACAGTGCCGACTGGGCGCTGGCGGAACAGTGTGCCCGTGCTGCGCTACAGCGCGCGCATCGTTTGAATAAGAACCCGCGAGATGGCGAAGCCAGTATGCTGCTTGCCAGCGTGCTGGAAAGGATGGGGGATGATGCAGGCGCCTGGGATCACTATTACAAAGCCTCCTGGAGCGGTAACTGCCGTGACGCCGCCTGGTGGTCGCTGGCACGGCTGGCGATGAAGCGCGGTGATGTTGCCGATGCGCTGGAAAAAGTAAACACCAGTCTGCGGTTCAACGCCAGCAATCCTCTGGCGATGGGGTTGAAAGCGCTGGCATTAGCCAACAGTGGGCAGAAGAAAGCAGCGCTAGAGTTTATTTTCGCCTCTCTTGAGCAATACCCATTGAGCTATCCGCTGCACTGCGCGCGCTGGATGATTGAGCGGAGCGACGACGCGCGAGAAACCCTGCTGCGCATCACGGGGCGCAGAGGGGTCAACGCCAGCCTGCTGGCGGGTTGGCTGCTCTCTATCGGACAGACGTCGGCGGTGAAAGAGGTTCTTGCGGTTCTGGACAGTCAGGAAGCGCTGCCGATGCTCTGGCGTGCGTCGCTAAGTGATGATGCCAATGAACGCCAACAGTTTATTGCCGCCGCCGAGCACTGCCATGCGCACAATGTTCGTTTCCCTAACTCGCTCGATGAAGTTCAGATGCTGCAGTCGCTGGGCGACAGCGCTTTTGCCCGCTATCTACTCGGTTGCTTCTGGTACAGCAAACGTCGCTATGACGAGGCGGTGAGCTGCTGGCGCGAGACGCTCGAAAAATCTCCCGATTATGCGCCCGCTCATCGTCTGCTGGGCGTTTACTCCTGGAATAAACAGCAGGATGCAACGCAGGCGCTGGCTTATCTGCAGCGCGCCGTAGCGCTGGAGCCGGAAAATGCGCGCTTCCTGTTTGAACTCGATTTTTTGCAAAAATTACTGGCCAGGTCGGTACATGAGCGACTGACGACGCTGGTGGAACGTAAAGCCGTGGTGCTGAAGCGGGACGACCTGACCGCTGAGCTGCTAAGCCTGTGGAACGCGTCCGGTCATTATGCCGATGCCGCCGCGATTCTGGATACGCGCGTATTCCATCCCTGGGAAGGAGGAGAAGGGAAAATCACCGGCCAGTATTTGCTCAATCAGCTCCATCGGGCATTACAGTTCATCGAGCGTGGGGCGTTTAAACAGGCCACGGACTGTCTGAAAGCCGCATTACGCTATCCCGACAATCTGGGGGAGGGGCGACTGCCTGGGCAAACGGATAACGATATCTGGTATTTGCTGGGCTACTGCGCAGAACAGGCTGGGGATGCGCAGCAGGCGGCGGAATATTACCAGCTTGCCCGGCAAGGGGGCTCAACGCTGGACGCCGGGCGGTACTACAACGATCAACCCGCCGATTATCTTTTCTGGCAGGGCATTGCGCTGCGTAAGAGCGGTAACCCAGCGCAGGCCGAGCAGCACTTCCGCCATTTTATCGACTGGGCCGCGCAGCATCGGGATGACGTTCCGCAAGTCGATTTTTTTGCCGTCTCTCTTCCGGACCTGGTGGTTCTCGATGTATCAGCGCAGCAGAGACATCAGCAGCACTGCTTGTTTATTGAAGCGTTGGGCCATCTGGGGCTGGGCAACGTATCCGCCTGCCAGCAGAGGATGCAGCAGCTTCTGCAAATAAATCCGGCTCATGATAAGGCGCATCTGATTCGCCATGCCCTGCAAAGCGGCATTTTTTCCTGAACCTCAATGGGCGGGCTCGGCCCGCCTGAACCCTACTGTTCCCTGCGTTTCCCTTATAGAGGAATCATTATGAACAACGCGCAGACACATCTCAAAATGGGCTACGTCTGGACGATTTGTCTGGTCGCCGCCTGCGGTGGTTTACTGTTTGGCTATGACTGGGTGGTGATTGGCGGCGCTAAGCCATTTTATGAAGCCTGGTTTTCAATTACGGACCCGGCGCAGTCCGGCTGGGCGATGAGCTCAGCGCTGTTGGGCTGTATTTTCGGCGCATTAATTTCGGGATGGTGCGCAGACAAACTGGGGCGCAAGCTGCCATTAATTCTTTCCGCCGTGCTGTTCAGCGCGTCGGCCTGGGGGACGGCGGTCGCCAGTCATTTCGATATGTTTGTGGTTTACCGCATTGTGGGCGGCGTAGGGATTGGTCTGGCTTCCGCTCTCAGCCCGCTTTACATTGCCGAAGTCAGCCCGGCAGAGAAAAGAGGACGTTTTGTCGCGGTCAATCAGCTCACCATCGTGATTGGCGTGCTGGCCGCTCAGTTAATCAATCTGATGATTGCTGAACCGGTGGAGCCGGGGGCGACGCAGCAGATGATTGTGGACAGCTGGAATGGGCAGATGGGCTGGCGCTGGATGTTCGGTGCGGAACTGGTGCCGGCGCTGGCGTTTCTGGTCCTGATGTTTTTTGTCCCCGAGTCGCCGCGCTGGCTCATGAAGGCCGGTAAACCGGAGCGCGCCCGGGCTGCGCTGGAACGCATTGGTTCTGCCGACTATGCCGACAGGATCCTGCGTGAAATCGCGCATACCCTGGAAAAGGATAACAATAAAGTCTCCTACGGCGCGCTGTTGGCTCCCCAGGTGAAACCGATTGTGATCATTGGCATGGTGCTCGCCATATTCCAGCAGTGGTGTGGGATTAACGTCATCTTTAACTACGCGCAGGAGATTTTTGCCTCGGCGGGGTTCGATATTAACAGCACGCTGAAATCGATCGTCGCGACGGGCGTCGTTAATCTGGTCTTTACCATTGCGGCGCTGCCGCTGGTGGATAAAATCGGTCGCCGTAAATTAATGCTGCTTGGCGCTTCGGGATTGACGCTGATCTATGTGCTGATCGCCGGCGCTTACGCCATGGGCATTATGGGGTGGCCGGTACTGTTGCTGGTGCTGGCGGCGATTGCTATTTATGCGTTGACCCTGGCGCCGGTGACCTGGGTGCTGCTGGCGGAGATTTTTCCCAACCGCGTACGTGGACTCGCGATGTCTTTAGGTACCCTGGCGCTGTGGATCGCCTGTTTCCTGTTAACCTATACTTTCCCGCTGCTTAATGCCGGTCTGGGCGCGGCAGGAAGCTTCCTGCTGTATGGTGTCATTTGCGCTGCCGGCTACCTCTATATCCTGCGCAACGTCCCGGAAACGAAAGGTATCACCCTCGAAGCGCTGGAAGAGCAGCTGGCGCAGCGTCATACGGGCGTGAATGCGGCGAAGCAGGAGCAGATGCGCTAATGGCGGAAGAGTGGATTCTGGAGAACGCGCATCTGCGGATGTGCGTCTCTTCTCTGGGCGGCAAAGTGCAAAGTTTATTCTCGCGGCAATATCAAGCGCCGGTGCTATATGAAAATCCCGCCGGCGGCATGTTTCCGATGCTGCCATTGGCCAATCGCGTCGCCGGCAACCGTTTTATTTTTCATGGGCAGGAGATTGTCCTGCCTCGCCACCATGCCGACGAGTATTTCTTTCTTCACGGTGACGGCTGGTTACAGCGCTGGGATATTATTGAGTGCGGCGCCGAGTATTGTGTATTACAGCTGCGTCGGCAGCATGCCTGCGGTTTCGATTATCTGGCGCAGCTCCGCTACCAGTTGCTGCGTAACCAGCTGATAGCGGAGCTAACGCTTACCCACTATGGGGAGGTCCCTGCGCTTTACGGCTGCGGCTTTCATCCCTTTTTCCCTTTCGATGAACGCAGCAAGGTTCAGTTCCAGGTCAGCGGTTACTGGCCGGAAGGGGAGAATCACTTACCTCTCAACTGGCAAGGAAACTTGCCCGACTATGCCAATTTCAGCGTGGCTCAGTTCGGTGAAGATCGTTGGCTGAACGTGGGTTATTCCGGCTGGGGCGGGCGGGCGAGGGTAAGCAATGACGTGATGAATATCACAATTCTATCGCAAACTCCGTGGTTGATGCTGTTCAGAATGCAAGGTGAATCATTCCTTTGCCTCGAGCCGCAAAGCCATCCGGTAAACGCCCACAACATGGACGGGCAGCCGGGGCTGCGAGTTTTAGGCGCGGGAGATAAGCTGAATTTTTCGCTGAAAATCATCATCGAGGGGGCATAAATAACGAGCTATCAGCAGACAAGAGCATCTTGCGCCCGCCGGGGTTTATCGCCAGACTATCGCCACCATTCGGGAGGAAATCATGGTCTTGCACTCCACGCGCTGGCTGGCGCTCAGTTATTTCACCTACTTTTTTAGCTACGGTATTTTTCTGCCCTTCTGGAGCGTCTGGCTGGCCGGAAACGGGCTGACTCCGGAAACCATCGGCATTTTGCTTGGCGCCGGTCTGGTGGCCCGTTTTCTCGGCAGTCTGCTGATTGCCCCGCGGGTGAGCGATCCCTCCCGGCTGATCGCCGCGCTGCGCGTGCTGGCGCTGTTAACCTTGCTCTTCGCGCTGGCCTTCTGGGCCGGCAGCCACGTAGCATGGCTGCTGGCGATCATCATCGGCTTCAACCTGTTCTTTTCGCCGCTGGTGCCGCTGACGGATGCTCTGGCCAATACCTGGCAAAAGCAGATCACCATGGACTATGGCCGGGTGCGGCTATGGGGCTCTATTGCCTTTGTGATTGGTTCGGCGCTGACCGGCAAGCTGGTGAGCCTGTTCGATTACCGGGCGATCCTGCTGATGCTAAGCCTGGGGGTCGCCTCGATGCTGCTCGGCATGCTGCTTAAGCCGTCGGTGATGCCCCAGGGGGAGTCGCGCCAGCAGCAGGGGGCCGGAATGGCGGCCTGGCTGACGCTGGTGCGCCAAAGCTGGCGCTTTCTCGCCTGCGTTTGTCTGCTGCAGGGAGCGCATGCCGCCTACTATGGCTTTAGCGCCATCTACTGGCAGCAGGCCGGCTATTCCGCCTCGGCGGTCGGTTATCTGTGGTCGTTAGGCGTGGTGGCGGAAGTGGTGATCTTCGCGTTGAGTAAAAAGGTGTTCCGCCGCTTCAGCGCCCGCGACCTGCTGTTGCTCTCCGCCGTCTGCGGGCTGATTCGCTGGGGACTGATGGGCTGGACCACGGCGCTGCCGGGACTCATCCTTGCGCAGATCCTTCACTGTGGCACCTTCACGGTGTGTCATCTGGCGGCGATGCGCTATATCGCCGCCCGTCAGGGTAGCGAAGTGATCCGTCTGCAGGCCGTCTACTCCGCGGTGGCGATGGGCGGCAGCATTGCCATCATGACCGTCTTCGCCGGTTTCCTCTATCAGCACCTGCACCAGGGCGTATTCTGGGTGATGGCCCTGCTGACGCTCCCGGCGATGGCTATACGGCCAAAAGCGGTGGCGGCCTAGTCCTCGAGCATGGCGCAGATATGCTGCTGCTGGCGTTCAGTGAAGTAGTTCTCCGCGTGGATAAGCGGCGGCGAAAACAGCGGCAGCGCCGTCGCATAGGGGGTGACGATAAGCGTCACCCCTTTGGGCGCACCTTCCTTCTGAAAGCGCTCTACGCTCTGGTATTTGATATTCAGCGGCAGCAGCGTTAGTTCGCGCAGCTGTTGTTCCAGGGCCTCTTCAATAGCTGGGTTGTCATCGGTTAGCAACAGCACCTGTTTCTCGTGCAGGTCGCTTTTCTGCATCAGCCAGGCGCCAAAGATCACCGCGATTAAACCGGTCTCTTCCTCATTAAAACGGATGTGCCAGGCCTCCTCGAATTCGCTCAATGCCGCCTGGGTGGTACGCAGTAAGCGAGGGTAGAGCCGGGTCACTTCCTCTGTGAGCGTGCTGTCGATGCCGATAGCAAACACGCTGCGGATCAACGCCTGCGACAAATGAATATAGAGTTGATCGCTGAGCCCCTGCTCATCATTGAACGCTCTGCCAGCGAGGATCTGAAAGCGGTGGATCAGGCCGGAGATAGCCAGCCGCAGGCGGCGATCGTGCGGGTGACCGTCGCGGACCGGGTCGGGGGTTTTGAGCAACATAAACAGCAGCGAGAGGAAAAAAGGTT
The DNA here is from genome assembly GCF_000742135.1 of Klebsiella pneumoniae. Lineage (GTDB taxonomy): Bacteria > Pseudomonadota > Gammaproteobacteria > Enterobacterales > Enterobacteriaceae > Klebsiella > Klebsiella pneumoniae. The sequence continues at coordinate 3,969,967 of NZ_KN046818.1, forward strand.
CTCCGACATGGGGCGGAGCGCCGACCCGACGCTGCCAGTGGCGGACAATCTCCTGCGCCAGGGTGAACTCGGCGGCGGTTTGAGCCCAGCGTTGCTGTTCCTCATTGAAGTCCGGAGAGTATCCCCGGTGATGTTCGAGCAGACAGTACTGCAGGTACAAGCGCAGAAACTGCACGTCGCGGCAGTCAAACTGGCGATTGAGCGCCCGCGCGCAGCGGTTCACCAGCGCCTGCAGATTGGTATCATCGTATAAGGTGCGGGCAATGCCTTCCTGTTTAAGCTGCGTTTTCAGCGCCGGGGTAAAATGATGATTAACGAACTGTGGGCAGAGGCGCAGCCCCCGCCGCAGCGCATGCAGCAGACATAAACGTTGGTCGAGCGCGGCGCCTTCAATCCGATAGCTGCCGTCCACCTGTGACTGGAGGGTCAAACGGTGGTAACGCTGAATTTCGCGTCCGGTCTCCTCAATATCCTGCCGGGCCGTGGTCTCATCAACGAGGTTGATCCTGCCAAGCCGTTCAGTCGTCACCGACTGTCCGGGCAGATAAAACATCAGGAGCACCTGGCTACGGCGCTGTGGACTGGAAAGCGCAGATGGTGGTTCAATGACGGTCATCATCTGGTAAGTTCCAGTTAGGGTTTCCGCTAAGGATAGACAATGACCGCGGCGTGGGCAGGGAAGAGCGTCCGCTTTTACTCAGGATTGCTGGCGAAGTTCACAGAATTTTTCACGTGAGGAACAGATGAACAGAGTGAAACAATGCACAAGCGCGGCGTTTTTCATGGTTTTATCATGGTCGGCCGCTGCTCATCCGCATAGCTTCATCAGCCTGCAAAGCGAGCCGGTGGTCAAGGATGGTCTGCTGAGCGCCTTTAAAATGCGCTGGACGATGGATGAAATTACCTCATCGGATCTGCTCTATGATGCCGGAAACGCCAAACCGGGCAGCGAAGTCTGGAAAAAGCTGGCGGCGGAGGTGATGGCCAACGTGCTCGGTCAGCACTATTTCAGCGAGCTGTGGCATAACGGTCAGCGGGTTAAATTTGACAATCGTCCCGACGGTTACGGCCTCGAACGTGACGGACTGCAGGCGGTACTCACCTTTACTCTGCCGCTGGCGACGCCGCAACCCATTGCCGGGCAGACGTTTACCTTTTCCACCTTCGACCCGACCTACTACGTCGATATGTTTTATGACAAGGATAGCGATTTTTCCCTGCCCGCAGGGCTGCGGGCCGCCTGTAAGGCAACGGTGATGACGCCAAAACCGAACGACAAAATGCTCTCATACGCCCAGTCGCTGGATAAAGCGGATGCGCCGCCGGAGGATATGGCGCTGGGCAGCTATTTTGCCCAGAAGGTGACCCTGACATGTCAGTAATTTTTACTCCGCGCGCGCGATCTTCGCGCTGGAAAGCGCTGTGGCCGCTGGCGCTGTTGCTGGCTGTGAGCATCATCGGCGGCATCTGGCTGTGGCGGGCGTGGCCGCAGGTGCTGATGCAGAGCGCAGTCTGGCAGCGTTCGCTCAACCTGGAACTCAGCCGCCTGCTGCAGGCGGTGGCGGAGAACCCGGCGGCGGCAGGGCTGTCGCTGCTGGGGTTTAGCTTCGTTTACGGGGTGCTCCATGCCTTAGGGCCCGGACACGGTAAAATTGTCATTACGACCTGGCTTGCCACCCATCCCGCGAAGCTGAAATCAAGCATTGGCCTGACGCTGGCCGCCTCTTTATTACAGGGGCTGGTGGCCATCGCGCTGGTGGTCGTGGTGCTGGCGCTGCTGCAGCTGCCGGCGCGCCAGCTGCACCTCAGCAGTTTCTGGCTGGAGAAGGGGAGCTATTTGCTGGTGGGTGCGTTAGGGCTGCTGCTGTGCTGGCGGGCGTTAAAAAAGCTGCGTCTGCTGCTGCGCCGGCCAACGTTTACCGCTTTTACCCCGCATCATGTTCATAACGAACACTGCGGCTGCGGGCATCAGCATCTCCCGGCCCCGGAGCAGCTGCAGGCCGGCGACGACTGGCGGGCTCGCGCCGCGATTGTCCTGTCGATGGGCATGCGTCCCTGCTCGGGGGCGATCATGGTTCTGCTGTTCAGCAAGGTAATCGGCGTTTTTGGCTGGGGGATGGCGGCGGCGCTGGCGATAGCGGCGGGAACCTCGTTGACTATCACGGCGCTGGCGCTGTTGGTGCATGGGTTCCGCCAACTGGCGATCCGCCTCAGTCGCCATCAGGCGCCAGCGTTATGGAAGCAGGTTAGTTGGGCGACGCTGGCGCTGGCCGGCGGCGTCATATTGCTGGCGGCGGCAGGGGTGATGTGGCTCAGCGCCGTCCCTGCCGGCGGTGGGATCCGTCCGTTTTAGACAGACGCCGGGCGCAAATCCTAAAGTGGGCGCCAGCGCTTGCCGCTGGCGAAGCGATGCTCTAGTTTTCCGCTTTTCGGCGGATGACAAGGAGTCGCTATGGCCGCAAATATCGTTTCTCCCGCGCAGAGCGGGCGGTTCTATTATGGCTGCGCCGGCGCCGCCGGGCTGCTGGCGGGCCTGGCGATCGTATTCTGGTTTCCAGTCCTGGCCAGCTGGTGGCCGTCAGATCTGGTGCGTGTCTACCACGCTATGCCGTATGTTATGCGATTCGGGGTGGCGAGTGTCGCGGATATTCCGCTGGTGGCCTACGCCACCCTAACGCTGTCGGGCTTCGTGCTGGCCTTTTGCCATCCCGGTCACAGTAAACTGCCCATTGTTGCCTGGGCTGTGCATAACCAGCCCTCGCCGCGGGAGATGGTCGACTGGATCCTGCGCAGCTGGGTGTTGCAGTTCGGTTTTCTGGTGATCATTTTCTGGCGTTTCGCGTTTATGGGTAAGCTAAGCAGCGACAGGCTAATGCAGATCGTGGGCATCTTTAACGACGTATGCTATCTGGCCACGCTGGTGCTGGCTGGAATACTGCTGCGCGACGGCTGGCGCGACTTTCAGGGCGTTGCCGCACCGGCAGGCAATATTCGCATTCCGCTGATCTTTGCCCTGAGCTTTTATCTGCCGTTTCAGCTGGTATGGATTTTACTCAGTGCGCAGCAGTATGAGCTGCCTCTGTGGGGATGGCTGCTGCTGGTTCCGGCGATGGTCGGCGTGCTGTTAGCCCGCCTGGCGACGGTAGGGATAGCGCTGTGTTTCCGGCGCTGGCTGGGGACGCAGGGCTGTCTGCGCTGGCGCGGACCGCTGGCCTTGTTTAGCGGCCTGACGGTGCTCTGTATTGGCGGCAATGCGGTGATTCGCCAGATCCTCAACATGATAAAATGACATAAAAAAAGGAAGCCGCGGCTTCCTTTTTGACATCAGTAAGAGATTAACGCTTCAGCGCGTCGCTCAGCTGCTCGCGCATGTTCGCCAGCATCGCTTTCACCACGCGCGGGTTACCGGCAACGATGTTGCCCGTCAGCATATAGTTATGACCGCCGGTGAAGTCGCAGACAATCGCGCCAGCTTCACGGGCGATCAGCTCGCCTGCGGCGAAATCCCATGGTTTCAGGGCGATCTCAAAGTAACCGTCAACGCGGCCGGCGGCCACATAGGCCAGATCCAGCGCGGCAGAGCCGGTGCGACGGAAGTCGGCACATTCGGTAAACATGTTGCCGAGAATATTCATGTAGGTGGTGGCGTGCTGCTTCGCTTTGAACGGGAAGCCGGTCGCGATAATGGTGCCGTCGAGGTCGCGAGCGTTGCTGCCGCGCAGACGGTAGCCGTTCAGCTGCGCGCCCTGGCCGCGGGTCGCGGTAAACAGTTCGTTACGCATCGGATCGTAGACCACCGCGACTTCAGTACGCCCTTTGATGCGTACGGCGATGGAAACAGAGAAGTGCGGCAGACGTTTAACGAAGTTGGTGGTACCATCCAGTGGATCGATAACCCATTGAACATCCTGCTCTTCGCCAGCGTGTTCACCGCTTTCTTCGGTGATAATGGTGTGCTGCGGGTAAGATTTGCGAATGGTTTCGATAATAATCGCTTCGGCGGCTTTATCGACGTTGGTCACAAAATCATTGCTGCCTTTCTGGCTGGTTTCTACGGTGTCTGGCGTTTCGTAGTGTTTGGCAATTAAATTACCCGCCTTGCGCGCGGCGCGCACGGCGATGTTCAGCATCGGATGCATCGGTCTCTCTCACTGGATGTTAAAGAACGGGAAAAAACGGCGCATATAATAGCAGCCAAATCTGCTTATGTCTCCGTTTTATGGTAGCATGCACGAATAATCTTTAGCCGAAGAACCATAATGCTGCAAAATATTCGAATCGTACTGGTAGAAACCTCCCATACCGGCAACATGGGCTCCGTAGCCCGCGCGATGAAAACCATGGGCTTAACTAACCTGTGGCTGGTCAATCCGCTGGTCAAACCCGATTCGCAGGCGATAGCCCTGGCCGCGGGCGCCAGCGACGTGATCGGCAACGCGCAGATTGTCGATACCCTTGATGAAGCGCTGGCAGGCTGTAGCCTGGTGGTTGGCACCAGCGCGCGCTCCCGCACGCTGCCGTGGCCGATGCTCGACCCGCGCGAATGCGGTCTGAAAAGCGTCGCCGAAGGTCAGCATGCGCCGGTGGCGCTGGTCTTTGGCCGCGAGCGCGTTGGTCTGACCAACGATGAACTGCAGAAGTGCCACTATCACGTGGCGATCGCCGCCAACCCGGAGTACAGCTCGCTGAACCTGGCGATGGCGGTGCAGGTTATCGCCTATGAAGTGCGGATGGCCTGGCTGGCGGCGCAGGAGCAAGCGCAGCCGGCGGTTGAGCATGAAGAGGCGCCGTACCCGCTGGTGGACGATCTGGAGCGATTCTACGACCATCTTGAGCAGACGCTGCTGGCGACCGGCTTTATCCGCCCGAATCATCCGGGGCAGGTGATGAACAAGCTGCGTCGTCTGTTCACCCGCGCGCGTCCGGAAAGCCAGGAGTTGAACATCCTGCGCGGCATGCTGGCGTCTATTGAGCAGCAGAATAAAGGTAAGTAACCGCGTTAACGCCGGATGGCGCTTCGCTTATCCGGGCTACGAATCGGGCTCGCCTGGCGCGATGAAGGTATCAGGCTATGCGGAAGTAAAACGGCACGGAAAGCCAAATACCTGACTAAAACAGTCAAGTAAATAGTTGACCAAATTACTCGGGAATGTCAGACTTGGCCCTGCTATGCAATACCCATATTAATAAAAAGCCCGGCCAGGGGCGAGTTTGAGGTTAAGTAAGACATGAGACTGACATCTAAAGGGCGTTATGCCGTGACCGCGATGCTTGACGTTGCGCTCAACTCTGAAACGGGCCCGGTGCCGTTGGCAGATATTTCAGAGCGTCAGGGAATTTCGCTTTCCTATCTGGAACAGCTGTTCTCTCGCCTGCGTAAAAATGGCCTGGTTTCCAGCGTTCGTGGCCCAGGTGGTGGTTATCTGTTAGGTAAAGATGCCGGCAGTATCGCCGTCGGCGAAGTCATTAGCGCCGTGGACGAATCCGTTGACGCCACCCGTTGCCAGGGCAAGGGCGGCTGTCAGGGCGGCGATAAATGCCTGACTCACGCGCTGTGGCGCGACCTGAGCGAGCGCCTGACCGGCTTCCTGAACAATATCACCCTCGGGGAACTGGTGAATAACCAGGAGATCCTCGATGTTTCCGGTCGTCAGCATCAGCACGAAACCCAGCGCAATGCGCGCACCCAGGACGCGATTGACGTTAAACTGCGCGCCTGAGTGACCCGTCCCGTTTCGGGCTGCGGCTGACAGGGCAAGGCGGCGCGAAACGGCGGGACAACGATTATAAAGAGCTTTCAGAATCAGGCCGGGATGCTCCGACATTCCGTGTACTCGGTCGTACATCAAGCCGGTTGCCTGATTCCTTGCATTGAGTGATGTACGGAGTTTAAGAGCAATGAAATTACCGATTTACCTCGATTACTCCGCAACCACGCCGGTGGACCCGCGTGTTGCCGAGAAAATGATGCAGTTCCTGACCATGGACGGGACCTTTGGTAACCCGGCCTCCCGTTCCCACCGTTTTGGCTGGCAGGCTGAAGAGGCGGTTGATATCGCCCGCAATCAGATTGCCGAGCTGGTCGGCGCCGACCCGCGCGAAATCGTCTTTACCTCTGGTGCGACTGAATCCGACAACCTGGCGATCAAGGGTGCAGCCAACTTTTATCAGAAAAAAGGCAAGCACATCATCACCAGCAAAACCGAGCATAAAGCGGTTCTGGATACCTGCCGTCAGCTGGAGCGCGAAGGCTTCGAAGTGACCTACCTGGCGCCGCAGAGCAACGGGATTATCGATCTGAAAGAGCTGGAAGCGGCGATGCGTGACGACACCATCCTGGTTTCCATCATGCATGTGAATAACGAAATCGGCGTGGTGCAGGATATCGCTACCATCGGCGAGATGTGTCGCGCCCGCGGTATCATTTACCACGTAGACGCCACCCAGAGCGTGGGCAAGCTGCCTATCGATCTGAGCCAGCTGAAAGTTGACCTGATGTCCTTCTCCGGTCACAAAATCTACGGTCCGAAAGGCATCGGCGCGCTGTACGTACGTCGTAAGCCGCGTATTCGTATCGAAGCGCAAATCCACGGCGGCGGCCACGAGCGCGGTATGCGTTCCGGTACTCTGCCTGTTCACCAGATCGTCGGCATGGGTGAAGCTTACCGTATCGCCAAAGAAGAGATGGAAAGCGAGATGGCGCGTCTGCGCACGCTGCGCAACCGTCTGTGGAACGGCGTGAAGGATATGGAAGAAGTGTACCTCAACGGCGACCTCGAGCAGGGCGCGCCGAACATTCTTAACGTCAGCTTCAACTATGTTGAAGGCGAGTCGCTGATTATGGCGCTGAAAGACCTGGCGGTTTCCTCCGGTTCAGCCTGTACTTCCGCGAGCCTTGAGCCATCCTACGTGCTGCGCGCGTTAGGCATGACTGATGAACTGGCGCACAGTTCTATTCGTTTCTCTTTAGGTCGTTTCACTACCGAAGAAGAGATTGACTATGCCATCGATCTGATTCGCAAATCCATTGGCCGTCTGCGCGAGCTTTCTCCGCTGTGGGAAATGTTCAAACAGGGCGTGGATCTGAACAGCATTGAATGGTCACATCACTAATTCGGCACCAATAAGGAGAATTCATCATGGCTTACAGCGAAAAAGTTATCGATCATTACGAGAATCCGCGCAACGTCGGCTCTTTTGACAACAGCGACGAGAACGTCGGCAGCGGCATGGTCGGCGCGCCGGCCTGCGGCGACGTGATGAAGCTGCAGATTAAAGTCAACAATGAAGGTATCATTGAAGACGCGCGCTTCAAGACCTACGGCTGCGGTTCCGCTATCGCTTCCAGCTCCCTGGTTACCGAGTGGGTGAAGGGCAAATCGCTGGACGAAGCGCAGGCGATCAAGAACACCGATATCGCCGATGAACTGGAACTGCCGCCGGTGAAAATCCACTGCTCGATCCTGGCGGAAGACGCGATTAAAGCCGCGATTGCGGATTACAAAAGCAAACGTGAAGCAAAATAATTAGTTGAGGTTTTGTTATGTCGATTACTCTTAGCGACAGTGCAGCAGCGCGAGTCAATGCCTTCCTGGCGAACCGCGGTAAAGGGTTTGGCCTGCGCCTGGGCGTAAGAACCTCCGGCTGCTCGGGTATGGCCTATGTACTGGAGTTTGTTGACGAGCCGGCGGCTGAAGACACCGTGTTTGAAGACAAAGGCGTGAAGGTCGTGATCGACGGCAAAAGTCTGCAATTCCTCGACGGCACTCAGCTGGACTTCGTCAAAGAAGGCCTCAACGAAGGGTTCAAATTCACTAACCCTAACGTCAAAGATGAGTGCGGCTGCGGCGAAAGCTTTAACGTATAATCGGTACTCCTCAACCCCACCGCGGTCACGCCGCGCGTGGGGTTTTAATTTAGATGCATGACCCTGAGGTTACTATGGACTATTTCACCCTCTTCGGGTTACCAGCCAGCTATACCCTCTCGCTTGAACAACTGGCTGTCCGGTATCAGGATCTGCAGCGCCAGTACCATCCGGATAAATTTGCCAGCGCGCCTGCGGCGGAACAGCTTGCGGCGGTTCAGCATTCCGCCACTATAAACCAGGCCTGGCAGACGCTGCGCCATCCGCTGACTCGCGCAGAATATCTCCTTTCGCTGCATGGCTTCGATCTGGCCAGCGAGCAGCATACCGTTCGCGATACCGCGTTCCTGATGGAACAGCTGGAATTGCGCGAAGAGCTGGATGAGATCGGCCAGGCGAAAGACGACGCGCGGCTGGAAGGTTTTATCAAACGGGTGAAAGCGCTGTTTGATACCCGTCAGCAGCTGATGGTTGACCAATTGCATAATGAGAGCTGGGAGGCGGCGGCGGACACGGTTCGTAAGCTCCGTTTCCTCGATAAACTGCGCAGCAGTGCTGAAGAACTCGAAGAAAAACTGCTCGATTTTTAATTTTCGGAAGCAATTATGGCCTTATTACAAATTAGTGAGCCCGGCCTGAGCGCCGCGCCGCACCAGCGTCGTCTGGCGGCCGGTATCGACCTGGGCACCACCAATTCTCTGGTGGCTACCGTGCGTAGCGGCCAGGCCGAGACTCTGCCCGATCATCAAGGCCGCTATCTGCTGCCGTCGGTGGTGAACTACCACGCTTCGGGGCTGACCGTCGGCTATGACGCCCGGCTTAACGCCGCTCAGGATCCTGCCAATACCATCAGCTCCGTGAAGCGGATGATGGGGCGCTCCCTCGCCGATATTCAAAACCGTTACCCGCATCTGCCGTATCAGCTGCAGGCCAGTGAAAACGGCCTGCCGATGATCCAGACGGCCGGCGGCCTGCTGAACCCGATTCGCGTCTCCGCCGATATCCTCAAAGCGCTGGCCGCCCGGGCGACCGAAGCGCTGGCCGGCGAACTCGACGGCGTGGTCATTACCGTTCCCGCTTACTTCGATGACGCTCAGCGCCAGGGAACCAAAGACGCGGCGCGTCTGGCGGGCCTGCACGTGCTGCGCCTGCTCAATGAGCCGACCGCGGCGGCTATTGCCTACGGCCTCGACTCCGGCCAGGAAGGGGTGATTGCGGTCTACGATCTCGGCGGCGGCACCTTTGATATCTCCATTCTGCGTTTAAGCCGCGGGGTGTTTGAAGTGCTGGCCACCGGCGGCGACTCGGCTCTCGGCGGCGATGATTTCGATCACCTGCTGGCTGACTACCTGCGCGAGCAGGCGGGCTTCAGCGACCGCAGCGATAACCGTCTGCAGCGTGAGCTGCTGGATGCCGCCATCGCGGCGAAAATCGCCTTGAGCGATGCCGAGGCAGCGCACGTCGAGGTCGGCGGCTGGCAGGGCGATATCACCCGCAGCCAGTTTAACGATCTGATTGCCCCGCTGGTAAAACGTACCCTGATGGCCTGCCGTCGGGCGCTAAAAGACGCTGGCGTTGAAGCGCAAGAAGTGCTGGAAGTGGTGATGGTCGGCGGTTCGACCCGCGTGCCGCTGGTGCGTGAGCGCGTTGGCGAGTTCTTTGGTCGCACTCCGCTGACCTCCATTGACCCGGACAAAGTTGTCGCCATCGGCGCGGCGATCCAGGCCGATATCCTGGTGGGCAACAAGCCGGACAGCGAACTGCTGCTGCTCGACGTTATCCCGCTGTCGTTAGGCCTGGAAACCATGGGCGGCCTGGTGGAGAAAGTGATCCCGCGTAATACCACCATTCCGGTGGCCCGCGCGCAGGAGTTTACCACCTTCAAAGATGGCCAGACGGCGATGTCCATTCACGTGATGCAGGGCGAGCGTGAGCTGGTCCAGGATTGCCGTTCGCTGGCGCGCTTTGCGCTGCGCGGTATCCCGGCGCTGCCGGCGGGCGGGGCGCATATTCGCGTTACCTTCCAGGTGGATGCCGATGGCCTGCTGAGCGTTACGGCGATGGAAAAATCGACCGGCGTGGAAGCCTCCATCCAGGTGAAACCGTCTTACGGTCTGACCGATGGCGAAATCGCCACCATGATTAAAGATTCGATGAGCTACGCCGAACAGGATATTCAGGCGCGCATGCTGGCTGAACAGAAAGTGGAAGCCGCGCGCGTACTGGAGAGCCTGACAAGCGCGCTGGCCGCCGACGCCGCGCTGTTAAGCGCCGCGGAGCGTCAGGCCATCGATGCCGCTGCGGAGCAGGTACGCGCCGCCGCGGCAGGCGACGACGCTGACGCGATTAAAGAAGCGATTAAAAATATCGACACACAAACCCAGGAATTCGCCGCTCGCCGTATGGATCAGTCGGTCCGTATCGCGCTGAAAGGCCAATCCGTGGACGAGGTTTAAAATGCCAAAAATTGTATTTCTGCCCCACCAGGACCTGTGTCCGGATGGCATCGTTGTGGAAGCTGAGACCGGTGAAACCATTCTCGATGCCGCGCTGCGTAGCGGTATCGAAATTGAACACGCCTGCGAAAAATCCTGTGCCTGCACCACCTGCCACTGCATCGTGCGTGAAGGTTTTGACTCGCTGGCGGAAAGTAGCGAAGATGAAGACGACATGCTGGATAAAGCCTGGGGGCTGGAACCTGACAGCCGTCTGAGCTGCCAGGCGCGCGTCACCGACGAAGATCTGGTCGTTGAGATCCCGCGTTACACCATCAACCACGCACGCGAGCACTAATATGGCACTGAAATGGACCGACAGTCGCGAAATCGGCGAAGCCTTGTATGACGCTTACCCGGATCTCGACCCGAAAACCGTTCGCTTTACCGACATGCATCAGTGGATTTGCGATTTGGAAGAGTTTGATGATGATCCAAACGCATCCAATGAAAAAATTCTCGAGGCGATTCTGCTAGTCTGGCTAGACGAGGCCGAATAATTTCGCGTTAAGCGAAAACATTTTAACGGGCTGCCATAGGGTGGCCCGTTTGCTAAGAAGGATAATGATAATGACCGAAGCTATGAAGATTACGCTTTCTACTCAGCCAGCCGATGGTCGCTGGGGAGAAAAAGCGACCTGGAGCATCAATAACGACGGCATCGCTCTACATCTCAACGGTAAAGACGACCTCGGGCTTATCCAGCGCGCGGCGCGCAAAATTGACGGCATGGGCATCAAGCACGTCGCCCTGAGCGGCGAAGGCTGGAACACCGATCGCGCCTGGGCCTTTTGGGCCGGCTATAAAGGGCCGAAAGGTCAGCGTCAGGTCGAATGGCCATCCCTTGACGACGCGCAGCGCAGCGAGCTGGATAACCGCCTGACGATCATCGACTGGGTGCGCGACACCATCAATGCGCCGGCGGAAGAGCTGGGTCCGGAGCAGCTGGCGCAGCGCGCTGTCGACCTGCTGTGCGGCGTGGCGGGTGAGAAGATAAGCTATCGCATCACCAAAGGCGAAGATCTGCGCGAGCAGGGCTATCTTGGTCTGCATACCGTGGGCCGCGGCTCCGAGCGCCCGCCGGTCCTGCTGGCGCTGGACTACAACCCGACCGGCGATAAAGAGGCGCCGGTATACGCCTGCCTGGTGGGCAAAGGCATCACCTTTGATTCCGGCGGCTACAGCATCAAGCAAAGCGCCTTTATGGATTCGATGAAATCCGATATGGGCGGTGCGGCGACTATCACCGGCGCGCTGGCTTTCGCCATTACCCGCGGTCTGAACAAACGCGTGAAGCTGTTCCTGTGCTGCGCCGACAACCTGATCAGCGGTAACGCCTTCAAACTGGGCGATATTATTCATTATCGCAACGGCAAAACCGTTGAAGTTATGAACACTGACGCGGAAGGCCGCCTGGTGCTGGCGGATGGCCTGATTGACGCCTCGGCGCAGAAGCCAGAGCTGATCATCGACGCCGCCACCCTGACCGGCGCGGCGAAAACCGCGTTGGGCAATGATTACCACGCGCTGTTCAGCTTTGACGATGCGCTGGCGAATCGCCTGCTGGCGAGCGCTCAGGCGGAAAACGAAGCCTTCTGGCGTCTGCCGCTGGCCGAGTTCCACCGCAACCAGCTGCCGTCCAACTTTGCTGACCTGAACAACACCGGCAGCGCGGCCTATCCGGCCGGCGCCAGCACCGCGGCGGGCTTCCTGTCCCACTTCGTGGAAAACTACCATCAGGGTTGGCTGCATATCGACTGTTCGGCAACCTACCGCAAATCTGCCGTTGAGCAGTGGTCGGCGGGCGCCACCGGGCTTGGCGTGCGTACCATTGCTAACCTGCTGACAGCTGAGTAATGGCCTTGCCGGGTGGCGCCCGCGCTTACCCGGCCAGGAAAACCATATGCCCGCGTGGACGAATGGCCGCCGGGCAATTCATTGTGAAGTAGCCAAACTATGTCAGATACAAAAAATGAATTAGAAACCCTGCTGGAAAAAGCGGCGACTGAGCCTGCCCATCGTCCGGCATTTTTCAGCGCGCTGCTGGAGGCCACCGTCTGGGTGCCGGGCAGGGCAGCCGATGGCGAGCAGATTGTCGAAGATAGCGCGCTGGATCTGCAGCATTGGGAAAAAGACGACGGTACCTCGGTGATTCCATTCTTTACCTCGCTGGAGGCGCTGCAGCAGGCGGTGGCGGATGAACAGGCCTTCGTGATGATGCCGGCCCGCACGCTGATGGCGATGACGCTGGGCGAATCGTTATTCCTCAACCCGAAGCTGCAGAGCGGCAAAGAGTTCACCCCACGGGAAATCAGCCATCTGTTAGGCGAAGAGGGCAGCCCACTGAGCACCCAGACGGTACTGGAAGGCGGCGAAGCGCTGCTGCTGTCTGAGGTCGCCGAACCGCCGGCGCAGATGGTCGATTCGCTGACCACGTTGTTCAAAACGCTGAAGACCGTCAAGCGGGCGTTTCTGTGCTCGATTAAAGAGCGCGCCGACGCGCCGGCAAACTTATTGATCGGGATTGAAGCGGAAGGGGATATTGAAGCCATTATCCAGACCACCGGCAGCGTGGCCACCGATACCTTGCCAGGCGACGAACCTATCGATATTTGCCAGGTGGTGGAAGGCGAGAAGGGCATCAGCCACTTTATGATTGCCCATATCACGCCGTTCTATGAAAAGCGCTGGGGCAGCTTCCTGCGCGATTTTAAGCAGAACCGCATTATCTGACAGCGGGGGCGGCAGCCCCCGCTGTTTCTTTCTGCTTCCAGTTCGAGGCACAAAAGCGGGGTGGCAAAAGCTAATGCAGGGCGGCAAAGATTCGCGGATAGGCAGACACCATGTGATAGAGGAGAAATCCCGTCACGCACAGTGTGACAATGCCGTTGAAGAGCGCCATATCCCCGCGCCAGGCCCGGCACCTCTCTTCGCCCAGCAGAGAACGTAGCGCTGCCACCAGCCCGCCGACCAGCATAAACGCCAGTAACACCCCTGCCATTTGCGCGATAACAATGTACCAGCCCAGCGGCGTATTCACGCCCCGGGCGCTCATCAGCGCGATCTGCGCCGGCAAAATCGTCTGGAACCCGAGGGTAAGTATCATGAGAAGACGCAGGTCCGCCAGCTGAGCGTCGAACGTGCGGGCCAGGCGCCGGGCGTCACGCAGGAGCAGCACCCCTGACGCCACCGCCGCGGCAACGCTGATGTGCTGGAGAATAAAAATATATAACGCCAGGGTTCCGGATGGGACCCGGGACAAAAAGAACAGATTGCAAAAGACAATGACCAGCAGGCCAAATTTTGTGACCCAGGCACGGAATACCTCGCCGGGCCAGCGACGGCTTGACGCTGGGTTATGCATCATCCACGCGGCAAGGGTCGACTTACCGTAACCGGGCGCGAGCAGCACCATCAGAAAACCCAGCAGCGCCTGATGGCAATAGGTGACTAACGGAACGTCTTCGAGAGTGACCCCGAGAAAGCGGGTATACACGGAGACTGGCGCAGGCACCAAGCTTAGCCATGTCCGGTTCCATTGCGGCCAAAAATAAAGGATCGCGCCGCCTGCCAGCAGGCCAGCTATACCTCCCAGCCAGGGAAGGCGCGGTGAATAAGCCGAATGTGGGTTAGAGACTAATGCCATTTTCACTCCTTGTGGTGACATCAGATTGGGATGGACTGGATGCGCTATCAGCCCTGAGGAATTCTGTACCAGTGCTCTGCCTCCCCATCAGGCAAAGCGAACTCGGCAGGAACAAGCCCTGCGGCAGCACAGAGTAACCGGTTTAGCGAGAAGCAGAAGAAAGTGGGAGAGAAAATCAGAAATTATTTAGTGACCGCGGAACGGGAGGCCCGCGGTCACGCCGTGTTTACGGAGCGGCAGGGGCCGGTTCAATCGGCAGATCGCTCCGCGCGCCCCATTCGCTCCAGGAGCCGTCATACAGGCAGACGCCGTTCACGCCAAGCGTGGTGAGCGCCAGCACGACCACCGCCGCCGTCACCCCCGAGCCGCAGCTGGCGATGATCGGCCGTTCAAAATCGACACCCTGACGTAAAAAGATGTCGTTCAGCTCGTCAACGGTTTTCAGTTCGCCGTTAATCACCAGATCCGTCCACGGTACGTTCAGCGCGCCGGGGATATGCCCGCGGCGCAGGCCCGGGCGCGGTTCGTCGGCCTGGCCGTTAAACCGGGCCGCCGGACGGGCATCGACAATCTGCGCCGATCCTTCATGGCTGACCAACAGGACGTCGGTCAGACGCTTAATTTGTTGAGGATCGAACCGCACGTCGAATTCCCCTTCGGCCACCTCCGGCATCCCTTGTTCCAGCGGCAGTTCGTCGCGCCGCCAGCCCTCCAGCCCGCCGGCCAGAATTGACACCTTCTCTACGCCAAAGGTGCGCAGCATCCACCACGCGCGCGGGGCGGAAAACAGATTGCCTTCGTCATAGACCACCAGATGCTTATCGCTGCAGACGCCCAGTTCGCGCATGGCGACGGCAAACGCTTCGGCCCGCGGCATCATATGCGGCAGCGGACTGGTGTGGTCGGATAGCGCCTCGATATCGAAAAACAGCGCGTTCGGCACATGGCCGGCGCGGTATTCCGCGGCCATATCCCGCAGGGCCTCCTGCCCGGCGGGCGCCATGCGGGCGTCGATAATCTGAATTTCCGGGTCATCAATATGTTCTGCCAGCCAGTCGGCAGCGACAAAAAACGAGGTGGACATAGGTGCCTCCGTTTTATTATTCATGACTGAATTGTCGGCGTTTTAGCTGGCGCTGACAAGTTAAGGACGCCAGAGTGGGGACGGCGTCACGGCACTTTTCTGATTAATCGGCAGAAACCCGCTTCGTCACTGTTGAGAAGCGCCGCCATAACGCATAATAAATGTGACAAATTGCATCAGGCTCATCGGCCGAGGGGTTAGAAGGATGAAACCATTTCGTTTAGCGGCGCTATCACTGGCGCTCCTTACCGCATTTTCATTAACCGGGTGTGATGACAGCGGTACACCGCAGGCCTCGGCCCCGGCGCCAGCCGCGGATAGCAACCCAGGCGCGACGGCAAAACCGGACCGCGCCCAGCTGGCGGCGCTGGCGGAAAAAAGCCAGGGTAAAGCGCTGACGCTCCTCGACGCCTCGGAGGTGCAACTGGATGGCGCCGCGACCCTGGTGCTGACGTTTTCCGTCCCGCTGCAGCCGGACCAGGATTTCTCGCGCAGCGTGCATCTGGTCGACAAGAAAAGCGGTAAGGTGGACGGTGCCTGGGAGCTGGCGCCGAATCTGAAAGAGCTGCGTCTGCGTCACCTTGAGCCAAAGCGCGAGCTGATTGTCTCAGTCGACCCGACGCTGACCGCCCTGAACAAGGCGACGCTCGATAAACCGTTTGAGAAGACCCTGACCACCCGCGATATCGCACCGAGCGTTGGGTTTGCCAGCCGCGGCTCGCTGCTGCCGGGCAACGTGGTCGCCGGGCTGCCGGTGATGGCGCTGAACGTCGATAATGTCGACGTTAATTTCTTCCGCATTAAGCCGGAATCGCTCTCCGCCTTTGTCAGTCAGTGGGAATACCGTAACTCGTTAAGCAACTGGGAATCTGATGAACTGCTGAAGATGGCGGATCTGGTCTATACCGGCCGCTTCGATCTCAACCCGGCGCGTAATACTCGCGAAAAGCTGCTGCTGCCGCTGAGCGATATCAAGCCGCTCCAGCAGCCTGGCGTCTACGTGGCGGTCATGAACCCGGCGGGCCGTTATAGCTACAGCAACGCGGCGACGCTGTTTACCCTCAGCGATATCGGCGTCTCGGCGCATCGCTACCATAACCGGCTGGACGTTTTTACCCAGAGTCTGGAAAACGGCGCCGCCCAGTCGGGCATTGAGGTGCAGTTGCTCAATGCCAAAGGGCAGACCCTGGCGGAAGCGAAAAGCGACAGCCAGGGCCACGTCACCCTGCAAACCGATAAAGAAGCCGCGCTGCTGCTGGCGCGCAAAGAGGGGCAGACCACGCTCCTCGACCTCAAGCTGCCGGCGCTGGATCTGGCGGAATTCTCTATCGCAGGCGCGCCCGGCTTTAGCAAACAGTTCTTTATGTTTGGCCCGCGCGATCTCTATCGTCCCGGCGAAACGGTGATCCTTAATGCGCTGTTGCGCGATAGCGACGGCAAGCCGCTGGCGGAGCAGCCGGTGAAACTGGAGGTGGTTCAGCCGGACGGCCAGGTGATCCGCTCGGTGATGAGTAAACCAGTGAATGGCCTGTACCAGTTTACTTATCCGCTCGACAGCGGCGCGGCTACCGGCATGTGGCACATTCGCGCCAGCGCCGGCGACAACCAGCCGCGCGAATGGGATTTCCACGTTGAAGACTTTATGCCGGAACGCATGGCCCTGAACCTGACGCCGCAGGCCGCGCCAGTCGCGCCGGATGCCGACGTCACCTTTGGCGTTAGCGGCGCTTATCTCTACGGCGCGCCGGCCAGCGGCAACCAGCTGCAGGGCAAGCTGTTCCTGCGCCCGCTGCGCGACGCCGTCGCTGCGCTGCCGGGCTTCCAGTTCGGCGATATTGCGGAAGAAAACCTCTCCCGTAGTCTGGATGAAGTCCAGCTGACGCTGGACGAAAAAGGCCATGGCGAAGTGACTACCTCAAGCCAGTGGCAGGATAGCCATTCGCCGCTGCAGGTGGTGTTGCAGGCCAGCCTGCTGGAATCCGGCGGTCGCCCGGTGACCCGTACGGTTAAGCAGCCGATCTGGCCCGCCGAGGCGCTGCCGGGGATCCGCCCGCAATTTACGCTGAAGGACGTTTACGATTACCTCACCGATACCACCGTGAAACAGCCGGTGGTGGATGAAAACAGTAACGCCGCGTTTGATATCGTCTATGCCGACGTCAAAGGCGAGAAAAAAGCGATCTCCGGTCTCCAGGTGCGGCTGATCCGCGAGCGACGCGACTACTACTGGAACTGGTCCGACAGCGAAGGCTGGCAGTCGCAGTTCGATCAAAAAGATCTGCAGGAGGGCGAGGAGTCGCTAGACCTGCAGGCCGGCCAGATCGGCAAAGTGAGCTTCCCGGTGGAGTGGGGATCCTATCGCCTGGAGGTGAAAGGACCGGACGACGTGGTCAGCAGCGTGCGCTTCTGGGCGGGCTACAGCTGGCAGGATAACAGCGAAGGCGCCGGCGCGGCGCGTCCTGACCGGGTCACCATGAAGCTGGATAAACCGAGCTATAAACCGGGCGACACCATCAGGCTGCACATCGCCGCCCCGGCGGCGGGTAAAGGCTACGCAATGGTGGAATCCAGCGAAGGGCCGCTGTGGTGGCAGGAAATTGACGTCCCGGCGGAGGGGATGGACCTGTCGATCCCGGTGGATAAAACCTGGAATCGCCACGACCTCTACCTCAGCACGCTGGTGGTTCGTCCCGGCGATAAATCGCGCTCGGCAACGCCGAAACGCGCGGTGGGCCTGCTGCATCTGCCGCTGGGCGATGAAAACCGTCGCCTGACGCTGGCGCTGGAGGCCCCGGACAAAATTCGCCCCAACCAGCCGCTGACGGTGAAAGTGAAAGCCAGCGTCAAAGAGGGCGAGGCGCCGAAACAGGTCAATGTCCTGCTCTCGGCGGTGGATAGCGGGGTACTGAATATCACCGATTACGCTACCCCGGATCCGTGGAACGCCTTCTTTGGCCAGAAGCGTTACGGCGCAGATATCTATGACATCTACGGCCAGGTGATCGAAGGGCAGGGACGTGTGGCCAGCCTGCGCTTCGGCGGCGATGGCGACGAGTTAAAACGCGGCGGCAAACCGCCGGTCAACCACGTGACGATCGTCGCCCAGCAGGCGCAGCCGGTGGTATTGAACGATCAGGGCGAAGGCACGGTGACGTTACCCATTGGCGATTTTAACGGCGAGCTGCGGGTGATGGCCCAGGCGTGGACGGCGGATGACTTCGGCAGCAGCGAAGATAAAGTGGTGGTGGCCGCCCCGGTCATCGCCGAACTGAACACCCCGCGCTTCCTCGCCAGCGGCGATACCACACGGCTGGCGCTGGATCTCAGCAATCTGACCGATAAACCGCAAACCCTGCAGGTACATCTTACCGCCAGCGGGCTGGTAACGTTGAGCGAGGGCCAACTGCCGCCGGTGCAACTGGCGCCGGGGGCGCGCAGCACGCTGTTTATACCAGTGAGCGCGCTGGCGGGCTTCGGCGATGGTCAGGTTAATGCCACCATCAGCGGCCTGAGCCTGCCGGGCGAAACCTTCGCCCCGCTGCAAAAACAGTGGAAAATCGGCGTGCGTCCGGCGTACCCGGCACAGACCGTCAACAGCGGCGCAGCGCTGCAGCCAGGTGAAAGCTGGCAGCCGCCGGCGGCGCAGAGCCAGGGCTTTGCCCCGCAAACGCTGCAGGGCCAACTGCTGCTCAGCGGTAAACCACCGTTGAATCTCGCCCGCTATATCCGCGAGCTGAAAGCCTATCCTTACGGCTGCCTTGAGCAGACCGCCAGCGGCCTGTTCCCGTCCCTGTATACCAGCGCGGCGCAGCTAAAGGCGCTGGGCATTAGCGGGGACAGCGACGAAAAACGCCGCGCGGCCATCGATGTCGGTATTTCACGCCTGCTGCAGATGCAGCTGGAAAACGGCGGCTTTGCGCTATGGGATAGAGAGGGGCCGGAAGAGTACTGGCTGACCGCCTACGCCATGGACTTCCTCGTGCGTGCCAGCGAGCAGGGCTATAGCGTACCGGTCAACGCCATTAATAAAGGCAACGAGCGCCTGCTGCGCTATCTGCAGGAGCCGGGCCTGATGACCGTGCGCTACAGCGACGACGCCCAGGCCAGCCGCTTTGCCGCCCAGGCATACGCCGCGCTGGTGCTGGCGCGTCAGCAAAAAGCGCCGCTCGGCGCCTTGCGTGAAATCTGGAGCCGTCACGACCAGGCGCGATCCGGCTTGCCGCTGCTGCAGCTCGGCATTGCGCTGAAAACTATGGGCGATGCGCCGCGCGGCGACGCCGCCCTGAAGCTGGCGGTTGCCACCCCGCGCCAGGATGAGAATCGTTGGCTGGGCGATTACGGTAGCCCGCTGCGCGACAACGCCCTGAAACTGGCGCTGCTGGAAGAGAATAAGCTGCTGCCGGAGGTGCAAAATCAGCTGTTGAGCACGCTGTCGGAAGAGGCCTATGGCCAGCGCTGGCTGTCGACCCAGGAAACCAACGCCTTGTTCCTTGCCGGACGTACGCTGGCGGACCTGCCGGGCAGCTGGCAGGCGAAAACCTCGCTGCAGGCGGAGCCGTTGGCCGGCGACAAAGCGCAAACCCGCAACCTCGACGGCGATCGGCTGGCGGCGCTGCAGGTGAGTAATACCGGCAGTCAGCCGCTGTGGCTGCGTCTCGACAGCAGCGGCTATCCGCAAAGCGCGCCGCAGCCGGGCGGTAACGTCCTGGGGATTGAACGCACTATTTTCGATACCCAGGGGCAGCAGAAATCGCTGTCTTCACTGCGCAGCGGCGAACTGGTGCTCGTCAAGCTGGAGGTGACCGCCAAACGCAACGTGCCTGACGCGCTGGTGGTTGATCTGTTGCCAGCCGGTCTGGAGCTGGAAAACCAGAATCTGGCCAACAGCAGCGCCAGCCTGCAGGAGAATGGCGACGCGGTGCAAAACCTGCTTAACCAGATGCAGCAGGCGGATATTCAGCATATCGAGTTCCGCGATGACCGTTTCGTCGCCGCCGTCGCTGTCAATGAAGGCCAGCCGGTGACGCTGGTCTATCTGGCGCGGGCGGTGACGCCGGGCACTTATCAGGTCCCGCAGCCGCAGGTGGAATCGATGTATGCGCCGCAGTGGCGGGCGACAGGAGCGGCCAGCGGTCCGCTCACCGTGACGCCGTAAATGCGCGTATTGCCTCGGGTAAAACGCCGCTGGCGCTGGCTGGCGGCGTTTATTTTTCTGCTGTGGCTGGCGGTGCTGGCGGCCGATCGCCTGTGGCCGCTGCCGCTGCATGACGTCACGCCTGCCCGTGTGGTGGTGGCGGAAGACGGGACGCCGCTGTGGCGGTTTGCCGACGCGCAGGGCGTCTGGCGTTATCCGGTCACGCTCGCCGACGTGTCGCCGCGCTATCTGCAGGCGCTCATCCAGTATGAAGACCGCTGGTTCTGGCGCCATCCGGGGGTCAATCCCTTCGCGGTGCTGCGCGCCGCCTGGCAGGATCTTACTTCCGGGCGAGTTATCTCGGGCGGCAGCACGCTTACCATGCAGGTGGCACGCCTGCTTGATCCCCATCCACGCACCTTCGGCGGCAAGCTGCGCCAGCTGTGGCGAGCGCTGCAGCTGGAGTGGCATCTGTCAAAAAGCGACATTCTAACCCTCTATCTGAACCGCGCGCCGTTTGGCGGCACCCTGCAGGGGATCGGCGCGGCCAGCTGGGCCTATCTCGGTAAGCCGCCTGCCAGTCTTAGCTACGGCGAGGCGGCGCTGCTGGCGGTACTTCCCCAGGCGCCCAGTCGTTTACGTCCGGACCGCTGGCCGCAGCGGGCCCAGGCGGCGCGTGATAAAGTGCTTACGCGAATGGTCAGCCAGGGCGTCTGGCCGGAACAGGCGGTAAAGGAAGCGATGGAGGAGCCAGTATGGCTGTTTCCGCGCCAGATGCCGCAGCTGGCGCCGCTTTTTTCACGCCGGGCGCTGGCGACCAGTCGTGATGAAAAGGTGGTGACGACTCTGGATGCCGGACTGCAGCGGCAACTGGAAGATCTGGCGCTGAACTGGAAATCGCGCCTGCCGCCGCGCAGTTCGCTGGCGATGGTCGTCGTCGACCACACGGATATGAAAGTTCGCGGCTGGGTGGGCTCGGCGGATATCACCGACGACAGCCGCTTCGGCCATATTGATATGGTCTCGGCGGTACGCTCGCCGGGGTCGGTGCTGAAACCCTTTATCTACGCGATGGCGATGGATGAGGGGCTGATTCACCCGGCATCGCTATTACAGGATGTGCCACGGCGTTTTAGCGATTATCGCCCCGGTAATTTCGACAGCGGGTTTCATGGCCCGGTGAGCGCCAGCGAGGCGCTGGTTCGGTCGCTGAATCTGCCGGCGGTGCAGGTGCTCGAAGCCTATGGACCAAAACGCTTTGCGGCTAATTTACGCAACGCCGGGCTGCCCCTGACGCTGCCCGCTGGCGCAGAGCCGAATCTGTCGCTAATCCTCGGCGGCGCCGGGGCGCGGCTGGAAGATATTGTCGCGGCGTACAGCGCCTTCGCCCGCCATGGCAAGGCGGCGCGGCTGCGCCTGAAGCCGAGCGACCCATTGACCGAGCGCGCGCTGATGTCGCCCGGGGCGGCATGGATCGTCCGGCGTATTTTGGCCGGCGAAGCGCAACCGGTTCCCGATGCCTCGCTGCCGCAGGCGGTGCCGCTGGCGTGGAAAACCGGCACCAGCTACGGCTATCGCGACGCGTGGGCGGTCGGCCTCAATGCGCGATATCTGATAGGCATCTGGACCGGGCGCCCGGACGGTACGCCGGTGGTGGGCCAGTTTGGCTTCGCCAGCGCCGTACCGCTGCTCAACCAGGTCAATAATCTGCTGCTGGCCCGCCCGGCGATGAGCCGCGGCGGGCTGCCGAGCGATCCGCGCCCGGCAACGGTCAGCCAGGGGACAATCTGCTGGCCTGGCGGGCAGGATCTGCCGGCGGGCGACAGCAACTGTCGTCGTCGCCTGACCAGCTGGCTTTTGGATGCCAGCCAGCCGCCGACTCTGCTGCTGCCGGGGCAGGAGAGCATACGCGGGATCCGCTTCCCGGTGTGGCGCAATGAACACGGCGAACGGGTGGCTGCGGATTGTCCCGGCGCTCGGGAAAGCCAGGTCGAAGTCTGGCCGCTGCCGCTGGATCCCTGGCTGCCGGCCAGTGAAAGGCGGCTCGCGCGCCTGGGACCGGCATCGGAGTCATGCCCGCCGTTACAGACTCAGGATACCGCGCCGCTGGTGCTGTCCGGCATCCGTGATGGGGCGGTGATAAAACGTCTCCCGGGTGAGGCGCGGGTGATGTTGCCGCTACAAACCAGCGGTGGGGAGGGGCGGCGCTGGTGGTTTATTAATGGCGAACCGTTAGAGGCCGCCGGCGCAAGAACCACGCTAATGCTGGATAAACCCGGCGAGTGGCAGTTGGTAGTGATGGATGAAGCGGGTCAGACGGCAGCCGCCAGCTTTACCCTGCAATAACCAGGGTGAATTTGTTGTTGGCGGTTTGTGTTTTCAATACTCATCTTATTTTAACAAAATGTTACCTTCATCCGTAGGCAGGGGCGGGGATGCTCATTATAATGCGCGCCAGGCCATACAATCGTATGTGCAACAACAGAACATTTAATTAGAGGTAATCATGGCTATTGAACGTACTTTTTCCATCATCAAACCAAACGCGGTGGCAAAAAACGTTATTGGCAGCATCTTTTCCCGCTTTGAAGCTGCAGGGTTCAAAATCGTCGGCACCAAAATGCTGCACCTGACCGTTGAACAGGCTCGTGGTTTCTATGCTGAGCACGAAGGTCGCCCGTTCTTCGACGGTCTGGTTGAGTTCATGACCTCCGGCCCGATCGTGGTTTCCGTTCTGGAAGGCGAAAATGCGGTACAGCGTCACCGTGACCTGCTGGGCGCCACCAATCCGGCAAACGCCCTGGCGGGTACCCTGCGCGCTGACTACGCTGACAGCTTCACCGAGAACGGCACCCACGGTTCCGACTCTGTAGAATCCGCTGCCCGCGAAATCGCGTTCTTCTTTGCTGAAGGCGAGGTTTGCCCGCGCACTCGCTAATCTCCTGCGTCTTTCACGCCACAGCATTGTTGGCTTCCTTCGCGCACCCCGGTCACATAGTTATCTATGCTCCCGGGGATTTGCGAACTCGCCGTCTCGCTGTGACCTGAAATACTTTGGAGATACAAACCTCGTCTTTTCGACCGTCGCGGGTCGGCTGCGCGCGTTCACCCCGGTCACATAGTTATCTATGCTCCCGGGGATTAATGAGAGGCTCCTGCCTCTCACCGGAGGCCAGCCTACGGCTGGTCAAATTCGTTCCCGACGAATTTGTCACTTGCTTGCCGCCTTGCGACAATCGAAAAGCCTTAGAGGATTGAGCAGTCAGTTACAGATTTTTTTTCATTGCTTTGTGCAAACGTGGCAATGATGCGCCAGAATTTGTAGAATATAGCGCCCCTGGACGAGCAGTCGCTCTCCGGGGCGTTTCTTTTTCAACCCACCTGGGGCCATAACGTGTAATAACGAGGCCGGAAAATATTATGTCTGAACAAATTGTCACGCCTGATACCGCCGCTCTGACGGTGCCGAACAAAGATGCCAAAATCAACCTGCTGGATTTAAACCGTCAGCAGATGCGCGAGTTTTTCAAAAACATGGGCGAGAAGCCTTTCCGCGCCGATCAGGTGATGAAATGGATGTATCACTACTGCTGCGACGACTTTGATGAGATGACCGACATCAACAAAGTCCTGCGCAGTAAACTGAAAGAAGTGGCGGAGATCCGCGCCCCGGAAGTGGTTGAAGAGCAACGCTCAACCGACGGGACCATTAAATGGGCGATTGCCGTTGGCGATCAGCGCGTCGAGACCGTCTATATCCCGGAAGAAGACCGCGCCACCCTGTGCGTCTCCTCCCAGGTAGGCTGCGCGCTGGAGTGCAAATTCTGCTCCACCGCCCA
The DNA here is from genome assembly GCF_000742135.1 of Klebsiella pneumoniae. Lineage (GTDB taxonomy): Bacteria > Pseudomonadota > Gammaproteobacteria > Enterobacterales > Enterobacteriaceae > Klebsiella > Klebsiella pneumoniae. Next base: position 3,994,032 of record NZ_KN046818.1, read on the forward strand.
GCAGGGCTTTAACCGCAACCTGCGGGTATCCGAAATTATCGGCCAGGTCTGGCGCGCGGCGAAGATCGTCGGCGCGGTGAAGACCACCGGCGTGCGTCCCATTACCAACGTAGTAATGATGGGCATGGGCGAGCCGCTGCTGAACCTCAACAACGTCGTTCCGGCGATGGAAATCATGCTCGACGATTTCGGCTTTGGCCTTTCCAAGCGTCGTGTGACCTTGTCTACCTCCGGCGTGGTGCCGGCGCTGGATAAACTCGGCGATATGATCGACGTTGCGCTGGCGATCTCCTTGCACGCGCCGAACGACACCATTCGCGACGAAATCGTCCCGATCAACAAAAAGTACAACATCGAGACGTTCCTCAACTCGGTGCGCGGCTATATTTCGAAGTCCAACGCCAACCAGGGCCGGGTGACCATCGAGTACGTGATGCTGGATCACGTCAACGACGGCACCGAGCACGCCCATGAGCTGGCGGCGCTGCTGAAAGATACGCCGTGCAAGATCAACCTGATCCCATGGAACCCGTTCCCGGGCGCGCCGTATGGCCGCAGCTCCAACAGCCGCATCGACCGTTTCTCCAAAGTCCTGATGGAGTACGGCTTTACGACCATCGTGCGTAAAACGCGCGGCGACGATATCGATGCCGCCTGCGGCCAGCTGGCGGGCGACGTCATTGACCGTACCAAGCGTACGCTGCGTAAGCGGATGCAGGGCGAAGCGATTGACGTAAAAGCGGTCTGACAAATGATGACCCGTGCAGCGCAGGCGGCACGGGTCATATTTATGGCCGATAGCCAGGCGAAATACGCTGATTCGGTTAATAATTACGGTGCGTTTTTGTCGACTTTGAGGCAGTATGTAGCGGCACAACAACCGCTTAGCATTCAATTTTGATTCGTCTCTGTGATCGCGCGGCTGACAGTCCTATACTGTGAGGCTGACGTAGCACAGATGTCTCGCGGCGCCGGCTTTTTCCCGCGCTGAACTTTAAATTTCACGTACCAGTAGTTGTAGCGAATGAATACTGAAGCCACTCAAGATCATCAAGAAGCAAACACCACGGGCGCGCGTCTGCGTCACGCCCGCGAACAACTCGGACTTAGCCAGCAAGCGGTGGCCGAACGCTTATGCCTGAAGGTGTCCACGGTTCGTGATATTGAAGACGATAAGGCCCCCGCCGACCTCGCTTCCACCTTCCTGCGCGGGTACATCCGCTCCTACGCTCGCCTCGTACATATTCCAGAAGACGAGCTGCTGCCGATGATGGCCAAGCAGGCGCCCATCCGCGCGGCGAAAGTCGCGCCAATGCAGAGTTTCTCTTTAGGCAAGCGCCGCAAAAAGCGCGACGGCTGGCTGATGAGCTTCACCTGGCTGGTGCTGTTTGTGGTTATCGGTCTGAGCGGCGCCTGGTGGTGGCAAGACCATAAGGCGCAGCAGGAAGAGATTTCGACTATGGCCGATCAGTCTTCCGCAGAGCTGAACGGCGGCGACGCCAACAGCCAGAACGTGCCGCTGGATACCAGCGCCCCTGCAGCCCCGACCGCCGATAGCGCCGCGAACAGCGCGCCAACCGATACCGCCAGCGCACCGACCACCAGCGCGCCGGCTCAGACGCCAGCGGATAATAACGCTGTCGTGGCGCCTTCCCAGGCCAATGTCGATACCGCGGGGACGACGCCGGCAGCTCCGGCTACCACCCCAGCCTCGCCGTTGCCGACCGATCAGGCGAACGTCACGACTCCGGCGGCGTCGGCGCAGGATCTGGTGATGAACTTTTCCGCCGACTGCTGGCTGGAAGTGAGCGATGCCACCGGTAAAAAACTGTTCAGCGGCCTGCAGCGTAAAGGCGGTAACCTGAACCTGAGCGGTCAGGCGCCGTATAAGCTGAAAATTGGCGCCCCGGCCGCGGTACAGATCCAGTATCTGGGCAAGCCTGTCGATTTAAGTCGTTTTATCAGAACTAACCAGGTTGCGCGTCTGACCCTCAATGCCGAATCATCACCGGCGCAGTAACAGACGGGTAACGCGGGAGATTTTTCATGCATAACCAGGCTCCGATTCAACGTAGAAAATCTAAACGTATTTACGTTGGTAATGTGCCAATTGGCGATGGGGCTCCCATCGCCGTTCAGTCAATGACCAATACGCGCACCACCGATGTGGCGGCGACCGTAAATCAAATCAAAGCGTTAGAGCGCGTAGGCGCGGACATTGTCCGTGTCTCTGTTCCGACGATGGACGCTGCTGAGGCGTTCAAACTTATCAAACAGCAGGTTAACGTCCCGCTGGTCGCCGATATCCACTTTGACTACCGTATTGCGCTGAAAGTGGCGGAATATGGCGTCGACTGCCTGCGTATCAACCCGGGCAACATCGGCAACGAAGAGCGCATCCGCATGGTTGTAGATTGCGCTCGCGATAAAAACATCCCGATCCGCATCGGCGTCAACGCCGGCTCGCTGGAAAAAGATCTGCAGGAAAAATATGGCGAGCCGACGCCGCAGGCGCTGCTCGAATCCGCCATGCGTCATGTCGATCATCTCGATCGTCTGAACTTCGATCAGTTTAAAGTCAGCGTTAAAGCCTCCGATGTCTTCCTGGCGGTGGAATCCTATCGTCTGCTGGCGAAACAGATCGATCAGCCGCTGCATCTCGGGATCACCGAAGCGGGCGGCGCGCGCAGCGGCGCGGTAAAATCGGCGATCGGTCTGGGACTACTGTTGTCCGAGGGGATCGGCGATACGCTGCGCGTCTCGCTGGCGGCGGATCCGGTGGAAGAGATCAAGGTCGGCTTCGATATCCTCAAATCTCTGCGTATTCGTTCCCGCGGCATTAACTTTATCGCCTGCCCGACCTGTTCACGCCAGGAGTTTGACGTTATCGGTACGGTGAATGCTCTGGAGCAGCGTCTGGAAGATATCATCACCCCGATGGATGTTTCGATCATCGGTTGCGTGGTGAACGGCCCGGGCGAAGCGCTGGTCTCCACCCTTGGCGTCACCGGCGGCAACAAGAAAAGCGGCCTGTATGAAGACGGCGTGCGTAAAGATCGCCTGGACAACAACGACATGATCGACCAGCTGGAAGCGCGGATCCGCGCCAAAGCCTCGATGCTCGATGAAGCCCGTCGGATTGACGTTCAACAGGTTGAAGCAAAATAACGTGTTGGGAAGCGATACGCTTCCCGTGTATGATTGAACCTGCGGGCGCGAGGCGCCGGGGTTCATTTTTGTATATATAAAGAGAATAAACGTGGCAAAGAACATTCAAGCCATCCGTGGCATGAACGATTATCTGCCGGGCGAAACCGCTCTCTGGCAGCGCATTGAAGGCTCACTGAAGCAGGTGCTCGGTAGCTACGGTTACAGCGAAATCCGTTTGCCGATTGTAGAGCAGACCCCGTTATTCAAACGCGCGATCGGCGAAGTGACCGACGTGGTTGAAAAAGAGATGTATACCTTCGAAGACCGCAATGGCGACAGCCTGACGCTGCGTCCGGAAGGGACGGCGGGCTGCGTACGTGCCGGCATCGAACATGGTCTGCTGTACAATCAAGAACAGCGTCTGTGGTACGTCGGGCCAATGTTCCGTCACGAGCGCCCGCAGAAAGGTCGCTACCGCCAGTTCCACCAGATCGGCGCCGAAGTGTTTGGCCTGCAGGGCCCGGACATCGACGCGGAGCTGATTATGCTGACCGCGCGCTGGTGGCGTGAGCTGGGCATCTCCGAACACGTCAGCCTGGAGCTGAACTCCATCGGTTCGCTGGAAGCGCGCGCCAACTACCGCGACGCGCTGGTGGCATACCTGGAGCAGTTTACCGATAAACTGGATGAAGACAGTAAACGCCGGATGTATACCAACCCGCTGCGGGTGCTGGACTCCAAAAACCCGGACGTTCAGGCGCTGCTCAACGACGCGCCGGCGCTCGGCGATTATCTTGACGAAGAGTCGAAAGCCCACTTTGCCGGCCTGTGCGCGTTGCTTGACGATGCCGGGATCCGCTACACCGTCAACCAGCGCCTGGTGCGCGGCCTTGATTACTATAACCGCACCGTGTTCGAGTGGGTGACCACCAGCCTTGGTTCCCAGGGCACCGTCTGCGCCGGCGGTCGTTACGACGGCCTGGTTGAGCAGCTGGGCGGTCGCGCTACCCCGGGCGTGGGTTTTGCCATGGGGCTGGAACGTCTTGTTTTACTGGTCCAGGCAGTGAATCCGGAATTTAAAGCCGATCCTGTTGTCGATATATACCTGGTAGCCTCCGGGACCGATACTCAGTCTGCTGCAATGCGTCTGGCTGAGCAGGTTCGCGATGCGCTGCCCGGCGTGAAGCTGATGACCAACCACGGCGGCGGCAACTTTAAGAAGCAGTTCGCCCGCGCTGACAAGTGGGGGGCGCGCGTCGCGCTGGTGGTCGGTGAATCAGAGATTGCTGACGGAAACGTGGTAGTGAAGGATTTACGCTCAGGTGAGCAAACTACCGTAACGCAGGAGAGCGTTGCCGCGCATTTGCGCACACTTCTGGGTTAATCTCCCGGGAATTATTAGTCAGGAGAAGGACTGCGTGGAAACTTTTAACAACGAGAACGATCAGGTCGATGCGCTGAAGCGTTTCTTTGCCGAAAACGGCAAAGCGCTGGCGGTCGGGGTGATTTTAGGGATTGGCGCGCTGGTTGGCTGGCGCTACTGGACCTCCCATCAGCAGGATACCGCCAGAGACGCGTCGCTGGCTTACGAGAAGGCGACTTCCGCGCTGAAATCGAATACGCCAGAAGTGCTGTCAGGGGCAGAGAAATTCGCGGCTGACAATAAAAATACCTACGGCGCCTTCGCCTCTCTCGAGCTGGCACAGCATTTTGTTGAACAGAACGATCTGCCGAACGCTGAAAAGCAGCTGCAGCAGGGGCTGGCGGCCGCATCTGATGATAATCTGAAATCGGTTATCAGTATGCGTCTGGCCCGCGTTCAGCTGCAAATGAAACAGGCTGATGCGGCGCTGAAAACCCTCGACAGCATCAAAGGTGAGGGCTGGACCGCCATTGTGGCCGATTTGCGCGGCGAAATTCTGTTGAGCAAAGGCGATAAGCAAGGGGCCCGTGCGGCGTGGGAAGCTGGCGTGAAAAGCGATGCTTCTCCTGCGCTCAGCGAAATGATGCGTATGAAAATGAATAATTTGTCCATCTGAGAGGGACTCGATGCAATTGCGTAAATTACTGTTGCCAGGGCTGCTTTCCGTTACCTTGCTGAGCGGGTGTTCGCTGTTTAATAGCGAAGAAGATGTGGTGAAAATGTCACCGCTGCCGACGGTAGAAAACCAGTTTACGCCGTCCACGTCCTGGAGCACCTCGGTTGGCGATGGTATCGGCGAATTTTACTCTAACCTTCATCCGGCCTTTGCCGACGGCGTAGTGTATGCTGCTGACCGTAAAGGCACCGTCAAAGCGCTGAACGCCGACGACGGCAAAGAGGTGTGGTCGGTGAATCTAGCGGAGAAAGATGGTTGGTTCTCGCGCACGCCAGCGCTGCTTTCCGGCGGGGTGACCGTCTCTGGCGGCCATGTTTATATCGGCAGCGAGAAAGCGCAGCTGTATGCGCTGAATACCAGCGATGGTACCGTGGCCTGGCAAACCCGTGTCGCCGGCGAGGCGCTGTCGCGTCCGGTGGTGAGCGATGGCATGGTGCTGGTGCATACCAGTAACGGCCAGCTGCAGGCGCTAAACGAGACCGATGGGGCCGTGAAGTGGACCGTTAACCTCGATATGCCGGCGCTCTCCCTGCGCGGCGAGTCTGCGCCTGCGACCGCCTACGGCGCGGCGATCGTCGGCGGCGACAACGGCCGCGTCAGTGCAGTATTGATGCAGCAGGGGCAGATGATTTGGCAGCAGCGTATTTCTACGGCCACCGGCCCGACGGAAATTGACCGCCTGAACGACGTCGACACGACGCCGATCATCGTTAACGGTGTGGTTTATGCGCTGGCTTATAACGGTAACCTGACCGCGCTGGACCTGCGTAGCGGCCAGATTATGTGGAAACGCGAGCTGGGTTCGGTGAATGATTTCATCGTCGATGGTAACCGTATCTACCTGGTAGACCAGAACGATCGCCTGCTGGCACTGACCACCGACGGCGGTGTAACCCTGTGGACGCAAAGCGATCTGCTGCACCGTTTGCTGACCGCGCCGGTGTTGTATAATGGCAATCTGGTCGTCGGCGATAGCGAAGGCTACATGCACTGGGTTAATCCGGAAGATGGCCATTTTGTGGCGCAGCAGAAAGTCGATAGTTCCGGCTTCCTGACCGACCCGGTGGTTGCCGATGGTCGACTGCTGATCCAGGCGAAAGACGGTACGCTGTACGCGATTACGCGTTAATTACCGCTGTCGTGAGTGATTAAGAAACGGCCCCTGGCAGACAGGGGCCGTTTTGACTTTTTTAAAAACGTCGTTAAGACGATGTTGCTTAGTGATTGTATGAGGCATTTAACATGATACCTGTGGTCGCGCTTGTCGGGCGCCCTAACGTTGGAAAATCCACGCTCTTTAACCGCCTGACGCGCACTCGTGATGCGCTGGTTGCGGATTTCCCGGGGCTGACTCGTGACCGTAAGTACGGTCGGGCCGAAGTCGAAGGCCGCGAATTCATCTGTATCGATACCGGTGGTATTGATGGTACGGAAGAGGGCGTGGAAACCCGGATGGCGGAGCAGTCGCTGCTGGCAATCGAAGAGGCCGATGTGGTGCTGTTTATGGTCGATGCGCGCGCGGGCCTGATGCCGGCGGACATCGCGATCGCTAAACACCTGCGCTCTCGTGAAAAGCCCACCTTCCTGGTGGCTAACAAAACCGACGGCATCGACGTCGACCAGGCAATGGCGGACTTCTGGTCGCTCGGCCTGGGCGATATCTATCCGATTGCCGCTTCGCACGGCCGCGGCGTGACCAGCCTGCTGGAGCAGGCCCTGCTGCCATGGGTAGATGAGGTTAATCCGCAGGAAGAAGTGGATGAAGACGCCGAATACTGGGCGAAATTCGAAGCCGAGCAGAATGGCGAAGCGGAAGAAGAGCCGGAAGACGACTTCAATCCGCAGGATCTGCCGATCAAGCTGGCGATTGTCGGGCGTCCTAATGTCGGTAAATCAACCCTCACCAATCGCATCCTCGGTGAAGATCGTGTGGTGGTCTACGATATGCCGGGCACCACCCGTGACAGCATTTATATCCCGATGCAGCGTGACGAGCGCGAATACGTGCTCATCGATACCGCTGGGGTGCGCAAGCGCGGGAAAATCACCGACGTAGTGGAAAAGTTCTCGGTGATCAAAACGCTGCAGGCGATTGAAGACGCCAACGTCGTGCTGCTGGTGATCGATGCTCGCGAAGGGATCTCCGACCAGGACCTCTCGCTGCTGGGCTTTATTCTTAACAGCGGCCGTTCGCTGGTGATCGTCGTTAACAAGTGGGATGGCCTGAGTCAGGAAGTGAAGGAGCAGGTGAAGGAGACCCTCGACTATCGTCTGGGCTTTATCGACTTTGCCCGGGTGCACTTCATCTCCGCCCTGCACGGCAGCGGCGTCGGCAACCTGTTTGAATCGGTACGCGAAGCCTACGACAGCGCTACGCGCCGCGTAAGCACCGCGATGCTGACCCGGATCATGAACATGGCGGCGGAAGATCATCAGCCACCGCTGGTGCGTGGCCGTCGCGTGAAGCTGAAATACGCCCACGCCGGGGGCTACAACCCGCCTATCGTGGTGATCCACGGTAACCAGGTCAAGGATCTGCCGGATTCCTACAAGCGCTACCTGATGAACTACTTCCGTAAATCCCTGGACGTGATGGGCACGCCAATCCGGATCCAGTTCAAGGAAGGGGAAAACCCGTTCGCTAACAAGCGTAACACCCTGACGCCGAACCAGATGCGTAAACGTAAGCGCTTGATCAAGCACATCAAGAAAAGCAAATAATCATTAAACCCGCTTCGGCGGGTTTTTTGTGGCCGCCATGCCGGTAAATGTCAAAACCTTCCGCCATAATCCCGCGATACTTCGCCGGGAACAGAGCGGCTCAAAGGTGGACTTACTATGCAGATTGGTTTTATCGGCCTCGGCGCGGTGGTGGAAACCGCCTATTTACCGGCGCTGCGTCGCCTGGGGGACGTCATCGACCGCTGCCAGGGCTATGACCTGGACTGCAGCAGAGCGCTGCCGGGGATCCAGCGCTGTAGTTCGCTGTCGGCGCTGCTGGCCGAACTCCTGGATACGCTCTTCATTACCACCTCATCACTTCAGCATCTGCCCGTACTGGAGAGGGCGTTAGCCAGCGGCATTTCCCGCATCGTGGTGGAAAAGCCGATCGTGGCCAACCTTGAGCAGGCCGCCCGGCTGCGGGCGCTGCTGGCGCCGACTGAGCAGGCCGCGCGGGTGCTGGCTCTTGACCACTGGATGGCGCGAGGCGTTGCGCTGAACGCTCCTGGCCCGCTGTGGCGGGCGGAAGGGGAGGCCAGCGGCCTGCCTCCGCCGCACCTGTCAGCGCAGGATATCGTCTGGATCGAAGGTTATTTGCAGGAGCTAAGCGGCTTTAACAGCGCTGGTGAGCCGGTCGCACTCAATTTTGCCACCGGGGAGCTGGATACCCGGCAGCTGCGTCACCCTGATGGGGTGATCCTCGATATCGGCACCCATGTCCTGGCGATGCTCCGCGAAACCCTGCACGCCAGCGGAGGCGATACGGCGCTGAGCCTTTCCCTTCGGGTGGCGAAAGACCGCCTCGGCCATGACATTGCTCCTGGGGATACGAGCACTGCCGAGGGGGAGGCGCATCTGCAGGGAACCCTGGGCACTATCCCGCTCAATATCTGGCTCAACAAATACGCGGGTCCCGCGGGCGGGCAAAAGGGAATGCGGATAGGACTGCGGGACGGGCGAATAATTACCTTCGATCGCGCCCCTGAGGGCGAAGTGGTGACGCTACAGGACGGCGAGCGGGTGCAGCGCTGGACCCGGCCCGGGGCGATCTATACGCACTGTCTTGATGAGCAGATCCTCGGCGCTGATAATCTGTTTATCCGGGCGCCGGACAGCGTGGCCGGGCTAACGCAGCGTAGGCTTGAGGAAGTGGAATGGCTGCTCAGGTTGCAGCAGCAATTACGCGGCCCGCATTAAACCCGGAACATGATAAAATAGGTGCAGATAAACGTTGAAAGGAATGGTTATGGAACTTGATTGCCCTCTGTGCCACGCGCCGTTAGATGTCAAAGGCAGTAGCGCGCATTGCGCCCAGTGCGAAAGGGTATTTACCCTTGAGGCCCGCTGCCCGGAATGCCACCAGCCGCTGGAGGTGCTGAAGGCGTGCGGCGCGGTGGATTACTTTTGCCAGCATGGGCATGGCCTGATCTCGAAAAAACGGGTGGAATTTATTCCGCTGGTTTAGTGGGCGAAGGCTTTCTGGCCCGCGTTTTTTTCACCGGCGCGATCTGCTTCACTTCGCTTTCGACCCAGCCGTCTTTCAGGCGGGTGGTGAGCAGATCGCCGGTTTTGACCTGTTTTGTCTGCTTCAGCACCGTACCGTCGCTCACCGAGGTGACGCTGTAGCCCCGCGCCAGGGTGGCTAAGGGGCTCACCGCCTCCAGATGGGTCACCGCGTTGCCAAACCGTTCACGCCGCTCGCTGAGGCGGCCACGCATAATTTCCGCCAGCCGGTATTCCAGCTGCTGGATCCGCGACTGCGCGCGGTGGATCCGTGGCTGCGGGTTGTAGTGATTCAGACGCTGAACGGTGCGCTTTTGCCGCTGTTCTGCGCGCTTAAGCTGTGACTCCACGGCGATACGCATCCGCTGGCGCAGGCGTTCCAGGGCGGTCTGCTGGCGGGCCAAGCGCAGCTGTGGATGCTGTTGCTGCAGGCGATGGAACAGCTGGGTAAAACGGCGCTGGCGACTGGCGAGGAAATAGTCCATCGCCATCTCCAGCCGCTGCTGTCCGGACTGCAGCTGGCGCAGCAGCTCCTGCTGGTTGCGGCTGACGATTTCCGCGGCGGCTGAGGGAGTCGGTGCCCGCAGGTCGGCAACAAAATCAGCGATCGTGACGTCGGTTTCATGGCCGACGGCGCTGACGATAGGGATCTGGCTGGCGAAAATAGCACGCGCCACCCGCTCATCGTTAAAACTCCACAGATCCTCCAGCGAACCGCCGCCGCGTCCGACAATCAGTACGTCACACTCCTGGCGCGCGTTGGCCAGCGCGATGGCGCGCACAATCTGCCCGGGGGCGTCGTCACCCTGGACCGCGGTTGGGTAGATGATCACCGGCAGCCCGGGATCGCGGCGCCTGAGCACATGGAGAATATCGTGCAGCGCGGCACCGGTTTTCGAGGTGATGACGCCGACGCAGTGGGCGGGAGAGGGGAGCGCCTGCTTATGTTTTTGCTCGAACAGTCCTTCCGCCGTTAACTGCGCTTTCAGCTGCTCATACTTCTGCTGCAGCAACCCTTCGCCGGCGGGCTGCATGCTTTCGACGATAATCTGGTAGTCGCCGCGCGGCTCATACAGCGTGATGTTGGCGCGAACCAGCACCTGCTGCCCGTGCTGCGGGCGGAACGTGACCCGGCGGTTGCTGTTGCGGAACATCGCGCAGCGCACCTGGGCGTTATCGTCTTTTAAGGTGAAGTACCAGTGGCCGGAGGAGGGCTGGCTGAAGTTAGAGATCTCGCCGCTGATCCAAACCTGGCCCATTTCGCGCTCAAGCAGCAGACGCACCGTCTGATTGAGGCGGCTTACGGTAAAAATTGCGGGGGATTGAGAGGGTAACATGTGAGCAAGATCAAACTTTAAATCAGCAGGTTATTCAGTCGATAGTAACGCGCTCAGAGGGGATGGCAAGTATTATTTGCAAAAAAGGGTAGATGCAATCGGTTACGCTCTGTATAATGCCACGGCAATATTTATCCACCCTGGTCGAGATATTGCCCATGCTACGTATCGCTAAAGAAGCCCTGACGTTTGACGACGTCCTCCTCGTTCCCGCTCATTCTACCGTTCTGCCGAATACTGCCGATCTCAGCACTCAGCTGACGAAAACCATTCGTCTGAATATTCCTATGCTCTCCGCAGCCATGGATACCGTAACGGAAGCGCGTCTGGCTATTGCCCTGGCACAGGAAGGCGGCATCGGCTTTATTCACAAAAACATGTCCATCGAGCGCCAGGCGGAAGAAGTTCGTCGCGTGAAGAAACATGAGTCCGGCGTGGTCACCGACCCGCAGACTGTTCTGCCGACGACCACTCTGCGTGAAGTGAAAGAGCTGACCGAGCGCAACGGTTTCGCCGGCTACCCGGTGGTTACCGAAGAAAACGAGCTGGTTGGCATCATCACCGGCCGCGACGTGCGTTTCGTCACCGATCTGAACCAGCCGGTCAGCGTCTACATGACGCCGAAAGAGCGTCTGGTCACCGTTCGTGAAGGCGAAAGCCGTGAAGTGGTCTTCGCTAAGATGCACGAAAAACGCGTTGAGAAAGCGCTGGTCGTGGATGAAAGCTTCCACCTGCGCGGCATGATCACCGTCAAAGACTTCCAGAAAGCAGAACGTAAACCGAACGCCTGTAAAGATGAGCAGGGCCGTCTGCGCGTAGGCGCGGCGGTCGGCGCTGGTGCCGGCAACGAAGAGCGCGTAGACGCGTTGGTAGCGGCAGGCGTTGACGTTCTGCTGATCGACTCCTCGCACGGTCACTCAGAAGGCGTTCTGCAGCGTATCCGTGAAACGCGCGCGAAATATCCTGACCTGCAGATCATCGGCGGCAACGTTGCCACTGGCGCAGGCGCACGCGCGCTGGCGGAAGCCGGCTGCAGCGCGGTGAAAGTGGGCATCGGCCCGGGCTCCATCTGTACTACCCGTATCGTCACCGGCGTGGGTGTGCCGCAGATCACCGCTGTTTCCGACGCGGTGGAAGCGCTGGAAGGGACCGGTATTCCGGTTATCGCTGACGGCGGTATCCGTTTCTCCGGCGATATCGCCAAAGCGATCGCCGCCGGTGCGGCGGCGGTGATGGTTGGCTCCATGCTGGCGGGTACCGAAGAGTCCCCGGGTGAAATCGAACTCTATCAGGGTCGCTCTTACAAATCCTACCGCGGGATGGGCTCCCTTGGCGCGATGTCCAAAGGCTCCTCTGATCGCTATTTCCAGAGCGATAACGCCGCTGACAAACTGGTGCCGGAAGGTATCGAAGGCCGCGTGGCCTATAAAGGCCGCCTGAAAGAGATCATTCACCAGCAGATGGGCGGTCTGCGTTCCTGTATGGGTCTGACCGGCTGTGGTACCATTGACCTGCTGCGTACCAAAGCTGAATTCGTACGCATCAGCGGTGCGGGCATTCAGGAAAGCCACGTTCACGACGTGACCATCACCAAAGAGTCCCCGAACTACCGTCTGGGCTCCTGATTTCTTCGCCCGACCTTGCGTCGGGCGATTTATTTACTCTGTTTCACTTGCCTCGGAATTAGCGTCAATGACGGAAAACATTCATAAACATCGCATCCTCATCCTCGACTTCGGGTCTCAGTATACTCAGCTGGTGGCGCGTCGCGTGCGTGAGCTGGGCGTCTACTGTGAGCTGTGGGCATGGGATGTCACGGAAGCACAGATCCGCGAATTTAATCCAAGCGGCATCATTCTTTCCGGCGGCCCGGAAAGCACCACCGAAGAGAACAGCCCGCGCGCGCCGCAGTATGTGTTCGAAGCCGGCGTGCCGGTATTTGGCGTCTGCTACGGCATGCAGACCATGGCGATGCAGCTGGGCGGCCATGTAGAAGGTTCTAACGAGCGTGAGTTTGGTTACGCACAGGTTGAAGTGGTTAACGACAGCGCGCTGGTGCGCGGTATCGAAGATTCCCTGACCGCAGACGGCAAACCGCTGCTGGACGTGTGGATGAGCCACGGCGACAAAGTGACCGCCATCCCAGCGGACTTCGTAACCGTCGCCAGCACCGACAACTGCCCGTTCGCCATTATGGCCAACGAAGAAAAACGCTTCTACGGCGTGCAGTTCCACCCGGAAGTGACCCACACCCGTCAGGGGATGCGTATGCTGGAGCGCTTCGTGCGCGACATCTGCCAGTGCGAAGCGCTGTGGACCCCGGCGAAAATCATTGACGACGCCGTTGAGCGTATCCGTCAGCAGGTTGGCGACGACAAAGTGATCCTCGGCCTCTCCGGCGGTGTGGACTCTTCGGTGACCGCGATGCTGCTGCACCGCGCTATCGGCAAAAACCTGACCTGCGTATTCGTGGACAACGGTCTGCTGCGCCTGAACGAAGCGCAGCAGGTGATGGAGATGTTCGGCGACCACTTTGGCCTGAACATTGTTCACGTTGAAGGCGAGCAGCGTTTCCTCGACGCGCTGGCGGGTGAAAGCGATCCGGAAGCGAAGCGTAAAATTATCGGTCGCGTTTTCGTGGAAGTGTTCGACGAAGAAGCGCTGAAGCTGGACGACGTCAAATGGCTGGCGCAGGGTACTATCTACCCTGACGTTATCGAGTCTGCCGCTTCCGCCACCGGTAAAGCACACGTCATCAAATCTCACCACAACGTGGGCGGCCTGCCGAAAGAGATGAAGATGGGCCTGGTTGAGCCGCTGCGTGAGCTGTTCAAAGACGAAGTGCGTAAGATCGGCCTGGAACTGGGCCTGCCGTACGACATGCTCTACCGTCACCCGTTCCCGGGCCCCGGCCTTGGCGTGCGCGTGCTGGGCGAAGTGAAGAAAGAGTACTGCGACCTGCTGCGTCGTGCGGACGCTATCTTCATCGAAGAGCTGCACAAAGCTGACCTGTATAACAAAGTCAGCCAGGCGTTCACTGTGTTCCTGCCGGTTCGTTCCGTCGGCGTGATGGGCGATGGCCGTAAATACGACTGGGTCGTTTCCCTGCGTGCGGTGGAAACCATCGACTTTATGACCGCGCACTGGGCGCACCTGCCGTATGATTTCCTCGGCCGCGTCTCCAACCGTATCATCAATGAAGTGAACGGTATCTCCCGCGTGGTGTATGACATCAGCGGCAAGCCGCCAGCAACGATTGAGTGGGAATGATTAACGGCTACATTATAGCTAATCACATCTACTCAAATTGAAATGCAACCCTCTGTTTTTACAGAGGGTTTTTCTTTATATCACATCAACACTATTCACTCTATCTCACATTTTTTGACGGTATACCTGACGGTATTACCATTACGGTATACTCTCGTACCGTCAGAAAAAATGATGCATCACGGGTGAAATGTGCTTACCGATACCAAACTAAAAAACCTGAAACCGCAGGGCAAAATGTACAAGGTCTCCGATCGCGACGGTCTATACGTAGCCGTGCTGATCTCAGGCACCATCTCGTTTCGTTACGATTACCGCATCAACGGCCGACGGGAGACGCTGGTTATCGGTCAGTATGGTCGTGACGGTATCACACTGGCTGAAGCCAGGGATGAACTGATAGCGGCTAAAAAGCTGCTGAACGCAGGCCAATCGCCGGCTGCGGCTAAACGTGACGGTATCAAACGGATCCGCGGCGCCGAAACATTTACGGTACATACCGACGCCTACATGAAACATGTGGTCCTGGCTGACAGTACGCGGGCTATGAAGCAATCAGTAATCGACCGGGATATTTTGCCTGTTCTCGGAAACAAAATGATGTCAGAGATAACGACCCCTATGGTGCGTGATCTTTGCGATCGCATAGTCGAGCGCGGCGGACGCGCGACGGCGGTGCAGGCGCGTGAAATCATCAGCAGCGTTTACCGGTACGCCAATGACCGCGGGCACGGGTTATTCAACCCGGCCGCAGATATCAAACCTTCAGCGATCGCCATGTTTAAACCGCGTGACCGTTGCCTGCAGCCGGAAGAAATCGGCGTGCTGTTCAGGTCCCTCGATACCGTCAGCACTTTGCCAACCTTAAAGCTGGCTGTGAAGCTCATCCTGATCACGATGGTGCGCAAAACCGAGTTCATCATGGCGACGTGGAAAGAGGTGGATTTCAGCAAAGGAACCTGGACGATCCCATCTGACAGGATGAAAGGCAGCCGGTCACACGTCATCTACCTGCCGTCCCAGGCACAGGATCTGATGATAGGCCTGCAGATGTGCGCCGGCGGGAGTGATTATCTGTTGCCAGGTCGCTACAGCACCAGTAAGCCGTTATCCAATGCCGCTCTTAACTCAGTCATCGATCGCGCGGTTGCTGCTGCAGCGGATGCCGGGGAGAACCTGCAACCTCTAACAGTGCACGACCTGCGGCGCACAGCGAGCACGCTTTTGCATGAAGCGGGATTCCCGTCAGACTGGATAGAGAAGGCGCTGGCGCATGAACAGAAGGGCGTGAGGGCGGTTTACAACAAGGCCGAGTATTCCCGGCAGCGGGCCTACATGCTGCAGCAGTGGGCAAATATGGTTGATGCATGGATAAACGGGGAGCATTACGACCTTGTGCCGTTCTCCCCGTCTGCATTTGAAAAGTGGATGAATGAACAATAGTCCGCCCGGAGGCGGCTCATTGTGTCGCCTGCGAAGAATTCTCAAAGAGTCCGCGCAGGAACTTAACCATCGCGTTTGCAGAATCCCGCTGCTCACGGTAGCGCGCCGCTTCTCTCTGCAGGTGAAGGATCTCACCATTCCTCTGGTTGATAATGGCGCGCGCCTCTTCGAGTTGTCGTATCAGTGAGGCCTCTTCGGCAATGTTCATGCGGCCTCCGTCTTCACTACCGGCACTACGCAGCCGGGCAGCAACTCAACCGCCGGCGCCGTGCTCTGGTTCCCCCACACATCGAAACCGTGAGACGACTGGCGGGCAAAGAGCTCAA
Organism: Klebsiella pneumoniae; assembly: GCF_000742135.1. Classification (GTDB taxonomy): domain Bacteria; phylum Pseudomonadota; class Gammaproteobacteria; order Enterobacterales; family Enterobacteriaceae; genus Klebsiella; species Klebsiella pneumoniae. Next base: position 4,009,881 of record NZ_KN046818.1, read on the forward strand.
TGCGCGGGACATCGCCAAGCAGCTGCACCAGTTTCTCGCGGATAACGTCCGGTTTGCGCGAGTTCTCCAGGCGCGGCGCCGTGACATGCTGGCAGATTGAGGCATCCATGCGGGCCGGTAGTTTCCCGCGCACGGCAAACAGGCAGTCTTCGCTGTTCGCCCGGGTCATATGGCCCATGCCGATCGCACTGTTCCCTTTATGCTTGTTCGTCTTGTGCCAGGTGAATCCCTTCATGGTCATCAGGCGGAACCCCCAGGCCTCCATGACTTTCAGCGCCTCTACCGGCTGAGTCGGTACCCACCACATAGCCAGAAGACAATCTTCGGCGGCGAGCTCCCATACTGGCAGCCGGCAGATATCCATAACGTTCATAACCGGATATTTGAAACCGGCGCCGCGGTCACCGTCGGCTGCCTTGTCGCGGTATGCCCATGGCGGATCGCTATAAATTAGAGTGTATTTTTTAGTTGTCATGATTTTTTCCTCAACAGCTCAGCTACGCGACGAAAAGATGAAAATGATTCGATATTTCTTGAATAATCAAGAATTCTTTGTTTTCCGGTAGGGTAAATTCGTCCTGGGTAAACTTTATCTTCAGTGCGAAACTCTAAAGTTTGTTTTATTGAGCCAATGTTTTTGCAGCTGGTAAGCTCCTTTGCTGCCATGAAACCTATTTTTTCATCCTCGATCACAACAAAGGCATAAAAATCACAATATCCACATTGAGTTGCTCGTATGCTCCCTTTTCCGGTTCTGGTGCTAAATCTGTAAACATTTTTTGACTTTCCGTAATCTCGCATACGAAGTGTTGATCTGACCTGTCCTCGCAATAACCTTCCTTCACTTTGGACAACGATGTCATATGGCAATCCCTGGTCTGACGGGAAACAAATAAACCCTTGTTTTGTTAATGAGAAAATTGCGTAATACTCACCACATTTCCCCATTTCGAGTTCATTGACATATCCATCAGTCATGCTGCCCCCTTCTTACTATTCAGTTGCTCAGCCAGGCGTTGTGCCTTCAGCGGGTTCTGGATAACCTGGCCGCCGGGCGCCAGCCAGCCACTCCGCACGGACGAATAAACCAGCGTGATACTGCCTACGCGAATGCTGTCGTGTGGGTTAGTCATAAATCACCCCGGCGGTTGCGCAGATCCCGGCATAGCATCCCTGGCGAAGCCGGTTCCCGCGGCCAATGCACTGATCGCGGCGTATAGCGATACGGGCCCGCTCAACCTCGCCAGTGGCCGCATCCATGCACTCAAGCCAGAGGCGAGCGGCCAGGCGGATACGGCGGCCAGGTACATAAACCATCCTGACCACCTTTCCCAGTACCTCGCCAGCGACGTCACGCCGCGTTACCAACCGGGCGAAATACTCGCTGCTCAACCGGAGGCTTTTTTCCAGCAAACTCCGTTGTGCCGTTCTGCTGACGTTCATCCAGCCAGCGCTCGATCTCTTCGCTGTTCCAGGCGCAGCGCTTGTCTGTGATCCAGAAACGCTTAGGGAACTCCCCGTTTTTCTCCATGCGGTCGATAGTGCTCATCGATACAGGCACCACCGCCAGCAGTTCCTTTTTGCCTAATGCACCTTTCATCGTTACCTCTCTTTTTTCAGTGCGGCGCGCCCGGCGCCGCGGTGGTGGTGTTATGCAAATTCAGGACGCATATCGTTAAGCGTCGTCATGAATCCCTGGTGGTATTCATCGCCTAACTTTTCAGCCAGTGCGTTTATTTCGTCTTCTGCCCGCTTAAAAAGCGCCTTTGCATCATCCACAGAAGGATCAAGGCTGTTCAGAATGGCGCTAGCGTATTCACGTGCTTCTTCTCGATCAGATTCAGAAACTGCTGTCATGCTCTGCTGCTCATCGTCTACGACGGAATACTCACCGGTGATAACAGCTGCGTTATCTTGGCTCAGGCCGGCTTCAGCTCGTTCATCCATCACAACCGCTTTTTGCAGTTCGATAGAAACAGGCAGGTATTTAAACAGGCGACGGATCACCGTCTTTTTGGCCATCTCGTCAAAGTGCTCCACCCACGGTCCGCTGCTTCCGGCTTTGCTCAGGGCACGAACTTTCTCAACGTCTGCCCGGCTCATAACTTCGAACTGAACGCCGCCATCTTTCAGGCGTGCAACGGCGTAAACATGCGTAAGTTCTCCTCGGTCACCGGTCTCGCAAGGTGAATGCTCGAGCGTTTCTTCCAGCCCGTATGAGTAACTGAATTTGTCGTTCGCATGGACTGTGCGCGCTGATATGCTCAGGATTTGACCTGACCGGCGGGCGAGGTCAATCATTCCTCGATAACCAATAATCAGCTGCGCTTCTGTCGATACAGTTTCCCAGCGGCCATTTACTTTCTGGCGTTTGTCGAACGGAATCAGGTATGCATGGCCAAGTGCGCCGCCTGGCTCAAGACCGAGTTGAGCACATTGCATAATCGCCCCGAGGAAGCTGGCCTGGTCACAGGCCGCCAGTTTTGGGATCTTGCGGATCTCTGTAGTAGCGATGCGCGCAAGGCGGTCGGCTGTCATGTGCTTTGGAAGAGCCAGCGCCATCTGAGCCTTAATTTTTGGATCTGCGAGCAAGCCAGCCAGAGTGGTTGGTTTATCGCTATGCTGCGCGACCTGGTTTCCTGTCGCAGCCGCCTTAAGTGCGTTGGTAGACATGTTTTCTCCTTACTTCATTCTGAATACGCGTGATGTCGTTGCTGTTTTGAATTTTTCGTAAAGGGCAGGGTGTTCTGCTTGGAATAGCTTTTGGTCAAATCGATTGCTAACCTGAGATTTCCATGTGCAGATCGGCTTACCATCCAGCGTCAGAACTGAGTTATCCTGCATATAAATCTTCAGTTTCTCTTCTGATACAGCTATTTCTGCTTCCAGCGCTTTGCAGCGTGACTTCATGTCTCTAAGGTCGTTGTATAGCGACAGAGCTTTACCGTCTGCCTCAATACTGGTACCGGCGTCCTTCTCAAACATCAGCGAAATATCGCTTACGCTGGTGGCCTCCGGCGGGTTGAGGTTTATCACCCTGTCCCAGAAGGAGACTTCTTTCTCCAGGATGGCCTGGATGGTTTCTTCGTCACGCTCAACCCGATAGATACGGAAGTCATCACCGCCGATCAGCACACCAAATACGCATACCTGTTTCCCGGTAACCATCAGCCCATGCATGGCCTGCGCCGTGTAATGCACAGGGATCGCATCTGTCTGAACCTCTCCCCATTCCTTAGCCTTGAACGGGCTAACCGTTTTGATCTCGATGTTCTCTCCGGTAGCTGCTTCTGCATCAATCTCAGCTGCGATAAAGCCGTAATCACGGTGGATGTACCGGTTCCCGCGGTGGATGATTTCGAGTCCTGTTTCTTCAGCCAGCAGGTCGATTACGTATGGCTCCATACGCTGGCCACGCGTAAACACTCTCTGTTTCCCTGGATCTATTGGCTTATTGCGTGGCTGAACTTTGTCGAGGTAAACCTCAAGCGGAGTGCGCCACGGGCTGATCCCGAGAATACCGGCGACATCACTGCCGCCGAGATACTTGGTTCTGTCCATGCTGCCAACGTTATTCATCATGCTGCGTTCCTCGCCGTATCCAGCTGGTCAGCCAGATCCCACTTGGCAATGATGCCGGTGAGTTCCCGCTGATACGCGGCCAGGCATTCTTCAAACTCAGAGCTCATCATCAGCTCTTCCAGGATCTCGCTGCGCACGCCTTTGCGCTCCAGTTCGTAGAATGGTTTTTGCAGCTGATGGAACTTGATCGCGTCGATAAGCTCGACGTGGCGCTCGTACAGCATCTGGTTAAGCTGGTAGTCGCCGTCGATGCTGTTCATGATTTTTTTCAGGTTGTTAATCTGCTGAATGTTCACTTGCTCACCCCCATATCCATTTCCGTTTTTGCTGCCAGTTTGCTGACGAATGCCCAGCTGATTGCTTCCGGCAGCGTGCGAAACTTCCAGCTCATCAGCCCGCATGCCGTAACGCAGTACCAGCCGTTAATGATTTGCCATTGCATACACACCTCACTATTACCATTTGGTAAATATCAGGGGTATGAGAAAACCACCCGGTGGTGGATTTCTGGTAATTTAACGCCCTGTTGTTACCGTTAAGGTAATAATCTGATCAATTTATGGTTGTGTCAATAGATTTGATGAGGAAAAGTTTACCATTTTGGTAAGTGCATGAGGCGCGGGGAGTTATCCCACCAGGGGGTGACAGGTAGGTTAGAGGTTACTGGTTCTGGCTGACGATGAACTTGATGAAGGCGGCGATCTTGTTTTTCTCTTCCTGCGGCAGCCCGGCGTATTCATGATGGTCATAGTCAATCAGACCAGCATTTCCAGGCGGCAGGATCAGCTCATATGCATCGCGGCCGAACGCCCTGGCGATAGCCGACAGCACGCCAATGCTGGTGGATCCTTCGCAGTTCAGGATGCGATTTACGGTCGCCTGGCCGATGCCGGCCGCTTCCGAAACCTTTTTCTCTGAGTTCAGATCCGGATGCTGTCCCATCCATACACCCAGGGTAAACGCTGCCTGCTTTTCCACACTCCATTCCTGCGGGTCGATAATCTCCGGCAGCGTCGGGGTATCTGACAGATGGTCGATATCCAGCCAGAAACGACCTTTCCCGGCGAACGACTCGATCTCGCGTGCCGCGTTAGCGCCGATATTTTTTGTCCCCTTGCTCCACCTGTTAACGAGGTTAGCTGATTTTTTTATTCTCTCGGCAAACCTGAGTTGCGTGTTATCGAAATCCTTCCGGATTATCTCGTTGAGGTTGTCGCGTCGTATGTCGTAGATGCTTTTCATTTCTATTTTTTTGGCCTGAAATTGTTACCTAACTGATTAAATTTAATAGAATATTACCATAAAGGTAAACTTACCAAAAAGGTAACAGTCATTGATTTTTACACCAGATTGGTAATAATCAGGCTGTCTAAAGTTAGTCCGGGACTAAAAAAATATGAGCGATGTGCAAAAATTTGACTTCAAACGCTGCTGGCTCGACCTCTCTCCGGCAGAGCGTGAAGAGTTCGCAAGTGACGCCGGCACGACCAGCCACTACATTCAGGTTCACCTGACTGGCCGTACAAGAATTCCACGTAAGCCTCTGTTAGAAAGACTGTTTAAAGCCTGCAAATCCCGTAAGTGGATAACCGCAAAATCCGACCTGGTCCTCTGGTTCCACGAACGTTAATCCTTAAAACTCACCCTCGCCGCCAACCACAGGCGGCTCCTGCCTCTCCCTGTGCACCAATTTGGTAACAATTATCCAAATACGGTTGATCTTTTTTTGGCTTGCTGCAAAATTACCGTAACCACAACCAGAGTGAGACAGGAACTATGGAGATCATTACTCGCGTCGAAGCGGCAAAGGCAGGACTAAAGCGCTACTACACCGGTAAGCAATGTAAGCACGGCCATGACAGTGAGCGATGGGTATACAACGGGCATTGTGTCGAATGCACCCTCGAGACTAACCGCCGCCGCCATGCTGAGATAAAACGGCTAATGCATGAGGCCTCAAGAGGTAATGCCGTGGAGGTGATCTGATGGCCCGCATTCGTACCATTAAGCCCGAGTTCTGGACCGATGAAGACATGGCAGAGGTATCAGAACCAGCCTGCTTGCTGGCTATTGGTCTGCTCAATTACGCAGATGATGAAGGCTATTTCAATGCAAACCCGAAGCTTATCAAAGCTGCAGTTTTCCCTATCCGAGAACCATCCGTTCCTATTCCGGTACTAATACGGGAGCTTTCCAACTGTGGCTATTTATCCATGTTTTCCACCCCTGATGGAAAGCATTTTGGGGTCATAACGAATTTCCTTAAACATCAGGTAGTGAATAAGCCAAAAGAAAGCAAAATCAAATGTTTACCCTTAGTACCGTATGAGTACGGTACTGATACGGTACAAGTACCATTAGGAATGGATCAGGGATCAGGGATCAGGGAAATAAAAACCCCTCTCTCTGCGCGCGAAGTAATTCAAGTCCCTCCGGTTGTCGTTGATGGTATCGGAGAGCCAATTGGCAAATTCACCATGCATGAAAACTGGAAGCCGTCAGAGGACTTTGTCATGCGCGCCAGAACATGGGGCCATGCGCTACCAGCTGACGGTTACAAGAAATCAGACCTGATCGAATTCATCACCTACTGGATGGCAGAAGGCAATGTGATGCAACACGTGCAGTGGGAGCAGAAGTTTGCCCGGCTGCTGATGAACAGGAAAAAAAGAGCGGCAGGAAAGCGCGGTGAAAGCTCTGACGATGAAGTACCACACTGGAACAGCCCTGAAGGCTGGAAGGATTTCTTATGAGTAACGTATTCGCAGCAATTCAGAATCGTGATGCCGGCGCCCTGGCTCGCATGATGGGTCCGGACAATCACCAGGCTCAGCAAGACAATGTTGTGAACATCAGCGCAGAGAGACTTGTCGATGCCCTGTTTAAACAGCTCAAGCAACTGTTTCCGGCAGCAGAGCAGACCAACCTTAAGACCGCACAGCAGGAGACCGACGCTAAGCGCCAGTGGATCGCCGCGTTCGCCGAAGGTGGTATCCGTACCCGTGAGCAGGTATCAGCAGGAATGCGCCATGCCCGTGCCAGTGAATCACCGTTCTGGCCGTCACCAGGTCAATTCATCAAGTGGTGCAAAGACAGCAAGATGGTGCTTGGCGTGAGTATCGAAGATGTGATGGGGGAGTTTCACCGCTATGCCAAGGAGAAAAGCCTACAGCCTGGCGGACCAGAACAATTCCCGTGGCGCCACCCTGTCATGTACTGGATTGTGTGCGATACCAGGCGTGCGATGTACCAGCGTCAGTTGAGTGAGATTGAGGTTGAGAAACATGCGCGTAAGCTTCTGGACGAATGGGCGTCGAAGGTCGCGGCAGGGCATCAGATACCCGATCCGATTCTGAGCATCCAGGCGAATCCAGAGCCTATAAATACCCCTCCAGACCCCGGTGGCAATACCTACCATCCGCCAGGTCGAAGTTTCGGATGTATGCCTAACGCGGCGACACTCGGAGGTATAACCCCGGCACAGTGGCTGATGGAGGAATACCGGCGAGGGAAGGCAGCAGGACTCATCAAGTAATACCGGCGCGGAAGCGCGTTTTTTTACGCCTCAATGTTTACCAAAAGGGTAATAAAATATGCGCAATACTATTGATATTGATCCGTTTATGGTTATAAATTACCAATAAGGTAAAAATCATGCGAAAGACACTACAGGCACTTGGCCGGCTTAAAGCGGGCCAGATGAACAAAACCGAAACGGCGTATGCGCAAGAGCTTGAGCTGCGTAAGCGCTACGGGGAAATCGCCTGGTACCGGTTCGAAGGCATCAAGCTGCGTCTGGCTGACAACACGTTCTACACGCCTGACTTCGCCGTGATGCTGGCAAACGGCCAGATGGAATTGCATGAGGTGAAAGGGTTCTGGACTGACGATGCCAGGGTGAAAACCAAAGTCGCAGCCGATCAGTACCCATTCAGGATCATCGGAGTAACGAAGCTCCCGGCAAAAGCCGGCGGCGGGTGGAAGGTCGAAGAGTTCTAAAACAACGATCTTCATTGATATCAATTGAATCAATAAGTTAAACGGGTAAGCGGGGGTAAGTATGGATTTTGATTTCGTGAATTACAGCCGGCGGTCACTGCTGCTGTTCGTGATGGTGGCAAACATCATTGGGTGGGTGGCAATCGTCGCCATCCTGTATGTGGCTTATCTGGCGATCGAGTGGGTGACAGCATGAACATCGAAACAGTAAACGAGCTCATCGCTTCCCTGGAGAGCGCAGGCGAGCTTTCGATCAGAGAGCAGAAGTTCCTGAAGCTGGCGAAAGCGTACCAGCAACTGGCTGCGGAGAATGTGGGGCTGAAGGCAGCATTTAGCCCGGAAGAAATTCCAGCTGAAGCTGTCGACGCGTTCATGGATACCGCCGTCATGGACCACGACTGGAATGATACTTCCGAATGGTCGTGGGTTGAGAACGAAGCCGAAGTTATCCGTGCGGTGCTGGATGCACTTAAACCAGAAACCCCCGCCACCGATCGCATCGTAGCCGGGATTAAGGCTGATGGGGTGGATGAGTTTGTCGAAAAATGCCGAGAAAAATCCAAGCAGGCCATTTCTTCAGATATCAGGGACAACTGGTGGCTTGCCGGTGAGCACGCTGATGACTTCGCCAAGCAGCTGCGCGAGGGGGCCGACAAATGAGCAAGCACCTAAAACTAACTGACGCTCAAATCTTCACGCTTCGCCGTATGTATAACGGAACACGGTATTTCATGCGCGGCGACAAACAAAAAGGTGAGCAAGATAAAATCTCCCACCGCGTTAATTGCCCCTCTATTCCGGTGCTTTTTCGTGAGGGGCTAGTGAATTGGCGTAATCCAGCGTGCAGAAAATTTGATGGCCTGTATTACAGCGTGAATTTAACCCCTTCAGGCTTCGATGCAGTCGTAGATGGAAAAACCAGCAAGGAGCGTGCCGCATGACAACTGATATCACCGCACTGGCGAAGAGCCTGAAAGCGGCGGCCAATACAACTGCCGATGCTATCGACCGCCTAAAAGCATTCCCAGGCGACGAAATAATTGACCTTTCACAGCATGAGGATGAACAGATCGACATTGATATCACAACGATCAACGAGTGGTACGAGTTATCAAGTCCTGCCAACATCCTCGCGCTGGTAGAGGTGCTGGAGAAGGCGCAGCGCTATACCGAAGAATTGCGGGAATGGAATGCTGGTCTGGCGCAGGAGTCATGCGAGCCTGTGGCGTGGATGCACAACAATAACGACATTGGCATACCAGCGATAACTGTAAGCCAAAAGGTAGGCCATTACTGGATGGCTGAATTTGAGAATGTACAACCGCTCTATCGCCACGCGCAGTCAGCGCCGGAACTGACCGCGATTGTTGATCGCCTTAACGGCAGCGGTTACGAGTATGAAGGCTGGGAAGTTACTCCGCAAAATGCTGCCGCCGTGGTCAATATTCTCCTGCAACAGCTTGATGACGCTGTACAAAGTGCAAACAGCAAGCCAGTGAAACGGGTTAACGCTGACCAGATGCAGCGAGTTTGCCTGGAGGCTAATCGTCACTTGGACAAATACGGCGCAATGGCGAGGGAAGTGAACAAGCTACTTGGGCATATCCCCGCGCAGCAGCCAGCGCCGGTAGTGATGGATGATAGAAAATTAAGGGCGCTATTTGACTCCTGGTTTGCTTCTGATTGTTCTTTTGACCTGTCCCAGGAAGCCTCAGAGGCAGATAACATCGCCTGGCGAGAATCCTACTGGTACGTATGGAAACGTTGCCGCGCCGCCATGCTCGCAGCCGCGCCGCAGTCACCCGGTAGTGAACCCGCTACCGTGCCGGGTAAATGGATTCCAGTAAGCGAGCGGATACCTGAAAAAGGGCAGGCGGTGCTTGTGTACAGGCCTAAAGCGCATGAAGGTGGCGACTCGGATGTAAGGATTGCTGTATACGGTAGACATAATTTTGAGCATGGTTTTGGTTGCTATTGGGAGCCGTCGCACTGGATGCCATTGCCAAATCCGCCTAAGGAGTAACTCATGAAATTCTTACCAGTTGTTGGTTGGGAAGGTATTTACCAGGTTAATGAGTGCGGAGATGTCATTAGTCTGCCAAGAGTGATTTTGAGGAGGGATGGAACTAAGCAGCGCTTTAATGGCGGACCGCTAAAACAATTTCTTAATACCAATGGATATTGCGTTGTTAGGCTGAGTGATGCTTCAAATGGGAGGAGGGAAATTGCAAGAGTGCATAGACTAGTTGCAGAAGCATTTCTACCGAATCCTTATGGTAAGCCCGAGGTAAATCATATAGACGGAAATAAGGCCAACCCACACCTAATAAATCTTGAATGGGTCACGCCACAGGAGAATAGAAAGCATGCATGGGAAGCAGGGCTGAGAAACAGGTCACATCTTCCGGCATATAAAGGGGAAATGCAGGCCAACTCAAAGCTAAACAACCAAAGCGTAAGTGAAATAAGGATGTTAAGGGGGTTGGGCGCCTCTTTTGGGTCGCTAGCCAAAATGTTTAACGTTTCCAAAAGAACAATTAGGAGAGTGGTTAGTGGTGAGTCGTGGTCTCATGTATCGCTGCCAGCCGCCCCGCAGGAGGTTAGTGATGCCTAAATCCCCCGCAGAACGTAAAGCCGCGCAGCGCGCGCGGCAGTCCGCCGCCGGTGAGCGTAAAATTGAACTGGTGCTGGATGAGCAGGAGCAGGAGATGCTGGCCCGTAACTGCGCCGCCCGGCGCCCTGGTCGCGATCCCTACGAAATGGCCGAGTACATCGCGTTGCTTATCCGCCAGGATGATGCCCGGGTGCGCGGCCGGATTAACGCCATCAGCAAGCGGCGCTGCGGAAAGTGCGGCGATCAACTGCCGGTGGCATCCTGCCCTTGCGCTGGTGACTCTCAGTGCTGGGCCACTCTTGGCTGGCACGAAACGAAATTAATAGTGTGACATGTCACGAGTAGATTATGCATGATGAATTTGATGTGTTTTGAATACTGCCGCCAACTATGGCGGCTTTATTTTGCATGGTACTATTACCACAACGGTAACTATTACCACGGTGGTTATGATGCCTGCTGAACCTAAAACCTATAAACGCAAATCAACGCAATTTAAGCCACTAACAGCAATGCAGGAGGCTTATTGCCAGTCATACATCAAAACGCCTGAAAACCAGACTCAGGCAGCGATTAACGCAGGATTCTCCCCAAATACAGCGGCAGTTAAAGCCAGCGTCATGATGCGCGATGAACGCATTCAAAAACGGATTGCCGAGTTGATGGAAGAGCGCAACAAACGAATGCGCGTCAGTGCTGATTACGTTCTCATGCGCCTGGTGGAGATCGACCAGATGGATGTGCTGGATATCCTGAACGATGACGGCGGGATGAAGCCGATCGCTGAATGGCCGAAGGTCTGGCGTACCTCTCTCAGTGCTATGGATATCGCTACCATCAAGACGACCCAGGCTTCTCTGCAAAAAGAGAATGGCGAGGCTGATCTCTCTGTTGAGGATGTCGAGCATATCCTGAAGAAGGTGAAATGGCCCGACAAGGTGAAGAACCTCGAGCTAATCGGTAAGCACGTCGACGTTAACGCGTTCAAAGAGCGCATGGAAGTTAACGTGAACGTCACTATCGCCGACCGCATGGCCGCCGCGCGCAAGCGCCTGAAAGAGCGCAATGGTGGTGACCAGTGACAGACGCCGATTTATCCCCGGAAGAACAGCTGATCGACGATATCGCCAGCTTCACCCATGACCCGCTTGGCTATGCGCTGTATGCGTTCCCGTGGGGTGAGGATGGCACCGAACTGGCGCACGCCTCCGGGCCGCGACAGTGGCAGGCTGACGCATTCCGCGAGATAGGCGAGCACCTGCAGAATCCCGCGACACGTCACCAGCCGCTGATGATTTCCCGCGCATCCGGCCACGGCATCGGCAAATCTGCATTCATCTCGATGCTGATTAACTGGGCCATGTCCACCTGTGAAGATTGCAAGGTGGTGGTGACCGCCAACACCGACAACCAGCTGCGCACGAAGACCTGGCCGGAAATCATCAAATGGTCGAACCTGGCTATCACGAAAGAGTGGTTCACCTGCACTGCCACCGCGATGTACAGCAACGATCCGGGCCATGACAAACGCTGGCGCGCCGATGCTATTCCATGGTCTGAGCACAACACAGAGGCGTTTGCAGGCCTGCACAACGAGCGTAAGCGCATCGTTGTGGTATTCGACGAAGCATCCAACATCGCAGATCTTGTCTGGGAGGTTGCCGAGGGCGCGCTGACGGACGAAGACACCGAAATCATCTGGGTGGCATTCGGTAACCCGACGCGCAACACTGGGCGATTCCGCGAGTGCTTCCGCAAATACAAGCATCGCTGGAAGTGCGCGCAAATCGACAGCCGCACCGTCGAAGGCACCAACAAGCAGCAGCTGCAGAAATGGGTGGACGACTACGGCGAGGACAGCGACTTTGTGAAGGTCCGCGTGCGCGGGATCTTCCCGGATGCTTCAGAGCTGCAGTTTATCCCTACCGGGCTGACTGATGAGGCGATGAAGCGTGTAGTGACCGCTGCGCAGGTGGCGCACGCCCCGCGGATAATCGGCGTCGACCCGGCTTATTCAGGCGTGGATGATGCAGTGATCTATCTCCGCCAGGGGCTGCACAGCAAAGTGCTCTGGACCGGCAACAAGACCACGGACGATCTGATTATGGCGAAGCGAATCGCCGACTTTGAGGACCAGTACCAGGCTGACGCGGTGTTTATCGACTTCGGTTACGGTACCGGGCTGAAGTCCATCGGTGACGGCTGGGGCAGAACGTGGCAGCTTGTGCCGTTCGGCGGCGCATCGGCAGACCCGCAGATGCTGAATAAGCGCGGAGAGATGTTCAACGCCTGTAAGACGTGGCTCAAGCTCGGCGGTGCGCTGGATGACCAGGAGACAGCAGACGACCTGTCCGCGGCAGAGTACAAGGTGAGGGTGGACGGCAAGATCGTCATGGAGCCGAAAGAGGATATCAAAGAGCGTTTGGGCCGGTCGCCTGGCAAGGGTGATGCGCTGCTTCTGACGTTCGCATACCCGGTGACGAAGCGTTCAGATTTCCCTGCTGCCGGCGGAAAGCAGCCCAACGTGATCAGCGAGTACGACCCGTGGGCGTAAAAAAGCCCGCTCAACGGCGGGCTGATTGTGACATGTCACGGCGTTATTGTTCGCTTAATTTCTGCTTCAGCAGATAGCCTTCCAGCGGCCAGATCTTCGCCACCGCATTCTCGCGGGCAATCTTACGCCCGATCTCCTCGTCGAAGTTTTCCGGGCTGGCGCAGGCGCTTTCGCCGGTGACGGTAAAGCCGTTTTGAAGCACCAGGACACAGAAGGTAATCAAATCTAAAGACCGTACTGATTTATCGCTAGGTGCGCTGCCAACGTAAACGTCATCGTTGTTTTTGTAGGCACCCAGTACACCATCAGAGCCAGTGAAGTAATGCTCGCTGGCAATAATGCTTTCGATATGGTTGGGCGTAACGCGGGGCGCCGTTAAGCCTTTAGCCTGAATTTCAGATTCAATGTCTTTGTCACTCATAGTCTAATCTCACCTTAAAAAAATGCCCGGCGAACCGGGCGAAACAGGGATGATGGAAAGTGCCGTCCTTGGCTGGGTGTCACAGGGTTTACAGCATGAAGTCATTGCAATGGCGTCCTGCTGTAAAAAGGGCGGTGGTCATAAAGGGAATAACTGCCACCGCCAAACTTGCACTTGAACTACGGGTATCACGGTCCTGAGGCGTGATTTTGTATGTGATGGCTGGAGTCGAACCAGCTTCCATCGGTGCGCTGCCGATTGGGTTACGCGCATCCTGCGGTTAGTTATCTAGAATCTTCACCGCAAAACTATTCCCTAGCTCGCCGTTGAGCTTCACCACAACGAAGAGAGTACTTAGCCAGTTAAGGCGCCACACTTTGTCGCGGCTCCATAAATACTCTCTCCTGTTGTGCCCTCGTCTCTTCCGAGGTGTCACACCGTACCGCCACGATGGTGAGTCGCTGTCGTGCATGCAGGGCATGGCTTGCACATTCCGGCTACCCGCTGGGCCATGTACCAAGGAGCCCCCGGACCGCTATCGACGCATGTGCCATACGCCGGATGCTTTCACACCTGGAAGCGCACTCCGCCATCTGAGTAACGACAAAGCCACCAATGGAAGGGAATGGGGTGCGCTTTCATGTTGTGTTTACCAAAAAGGTAATAATTTATCGTCAAAAGGTCAATACACTACGACAAATAAATCATATATGGTTAAATTGGTAATAATTTAAACGCGTATGGAGCGCAGCAAAATGTGCATCAGCAAGCCGAAAGTGAGTTCTCCGCAGGTTCAGGCGGCGCCGCAGGTTTCCGATTCTGCTGTACAGAACGCCGCTGATAGCGATCGTCGTCGCCGCGCCGCAGCGGGCGGGCAGAAATCAACAATCCTGACGTCGAGCCAGGGTGTAACGCAGCCTTCTGGCGGTACTCAGGGTAAGACCCTGCTCGGGGCGTAATCCATGGCCGAACTCTCTCCGAAACAGCATTACCTCAAACACCTGGGGCAGCTCAAAAATGAGCGCACCAGCTTTGAGGAGCACTGGCGCGAACTGGCGGAATTTATTGATCCGCGCAGCACGCGCTTTCTTACGACGGAGAGAAACAACGGCAGCAAGCGTAATACCCGCATCGTTGACCCTACCGCCTCCAAAGCTGCCCGCACTCTGCAATCAGGCATGCTGTCAGGTATCACCAGCCCAACCCGCCCATGGTTTAAGCTGGCAACGCCGGATCCGGAGATGATGCAATATGGACCGGTAAAACGCTGGCTTGATGTGGTCATGACCAGGATGAACGACGTCATGAACCGCTCTAACGTCTACCAGTCCCTGCCGATTATCTACCGGCACCTTGGTGTTTTTGGTACCGCGGCTATGGCGGTTCTCGAAGACGACGAAGATGTGATTCGTACTCATCCTCTGCCGATCGGAAGTTACTACCTGTCAAACTCGCATCGTTTGTCAGTCGATACCACGTATCGCGTTTTCTCCATGACTGCCCGCCAGATTGTTATGCAGTTTGGCCTGGACAACGTCAGTAACGCCGTGCGCGGCGCCTGGGATAACGCGAACTATGAAGCATGGTTCGATGTGGTCCATCTGACAGAGCCCAATATCGATCGTGTGAATGGCAAGCTGAACTCCCGCAACAAGGCATTCAAATCGGTGTATTTCGAGTTGTCCGGAGACGGTGACAAGCTCCTTCGTGAGGCTGGTTTTGATGAGCCGCCGATCCTTTCACCGCGCTGGGAGATTAACGGGGAAGACGTTTACGGGAGTAACTGCCCGGGAATGATGGCGCTCGGTACTGGTAAGGCTCTGCAGCTGGAGCAAATTCGCAAAGCTAACGCGATCGATAAGCTTGTTAACCCGCCAATGGTGGCCCCGACAGGTCTTAAAAATAAGCTGATCAACCTTGCCCCTGGCGGAGTTACTTATGTCGATGAAGTTGATGCTACCAAGCTAGTGCGTCCGGCTTACGCCGTCAGCCCGCAGCTTAATGACATGCTCGGCAGCATTGCTGATGACCGCCAAATGATTGAAGCCTGCTTCTTCTCTGACCTGTTTAACCTGTTCAGCACCATCAACACCAGGAGCATGCCAGTGGAAGCTGTGGCCGCAATGCAGGATGAGAAACTCCTGCAGCTTGGTCCAGTACTTGAGCGACTTAATGATGAATTCCTTGATCCTTTCGTTGATCGCACATTCAACATCATGGCGCGCCGCAACCTCTTTCCTGAGCCTCCGGAAGAACTGCAGGGCACTCCTCTGAAAGTTGAATATGTCTCCATTTTGGCACAGGCCCAAAAATCCATAGGGATCAGCAGCGTTGAGCGCTTTGTTGGCTTTGTTGGGAATCTTGCAAAAGCCAATCCTGCGGCGCTCGACAAACTCAATATCGACCAGACGATTGACGAGTACGGAAATATGCTCGGCGTCCCGGCCACGATCGTTAACTCTGATGATGAGGTGCAAGCTACGCGCGAGCAGCGTGCTCAAATGGAGCAACAGCAGCAGATGATGGCTATGGCCCAGCAAGCTGGCGCAACCGCTAAGACCCTGAGCGATACCAACACCGCTGACCCTAGCCTGTTAAAAACCCTCTCTGATGCTGCTCAGCAGCCGGCGGTGACGCAATGACTGATTACCTGAGCGAAGAAGAGCGTGAAGAACTGGCAGCAGATGAGCTCAAAAGGCAGCAGTTACGGCGCGAGAACGAACTTAATGACCTGCGCCTCATCTGCGAGACAGAACACGGCCGCCGTTTCATCTGGCGCCTGATTGAGCAGGCTGGAGTGTGGCGTACGACTTATACCGGTGAGGCGCTCTCGGCAGCCTTCGCCGAAGGAAAACGTAACACGGGACTGAAAGTCTTTTCCGACGTGATGGAGGCGTGTCCCGATCAGTATCTGGCAATGGCCAAAGAGGCCAGCGAGGAATAGCGATGAATTTATTTGAGCGTCTGATGTATCGGCGTTTGTGCAATGAGCAGCCTGCAGATGGTGGGGCAGCTCCAGCAGCATCCGAACCATCCCCGGCTCCTGCGGCTGAGCAATCTGAAGCAGCGCAACAACCAGCAGCAGATCCAGAACCTTCGCCAGCTGATGGTGATAAACCTGAGCCGACTGGCGATAAGCCAACTCCTTCTGCTGAACCATCGGTTCCAGAAAAATATGAACTAACGGCACCTGAAGGCACTGAGCTGGACTCAAAAGCTGTTGAGTTGTTTGAGCCCGTGGCGCGCGAGCTTGGTCTTTCTAATGACCAGGCGCAGAAGTTGGCTGGACTGTGGCCACAACTGCAGGAGCAAATCCAGAACCGCCAGGCTGAGTCGTGGGGGCAGCAGGTTGAACAGTGGGCAGCTGACACGAAGGCTGACAAAGAAATCGGTGGCGACAAATTAACGGTATCCGTAGGGCACGCGCAGAAGGCGCTGGATACCTTCGCATCGAAAGAGTTCCGCGAATTCCTTGACTCGACCGGCCTGGGTAACCACCCGGAAATGGTTCGGGCGTTCGCAAAGGTAGGCAAGTTGATGAGTGAAGACAGTTTCGTCACTGGCCAGGGTAACGGATCGCCGAAAAACGATCTGGTCGAAGCGTTTTATCCAAGCAAAAAATAGTGAGGTGTAATCATGGCTTTAATTGGTCAGACGCTGCCTTCTCTTCTTGACGTGTACAGCCGTACCGACAAGAACGGGCGGATCGCTAAAATCGTCGAGCAACTGGCGAAAAGCAACGATGTCATTACCGATGCGATTTACGTGCCGTGTAATGACGGTTCCAAGCACAAAACCACCATTCGTGCCGGTATTCCCGAGCCGGTGTGGCGCCGTTACAACCAGGGCGTGCAGCCTACCAAAACCCAGACCGTCCCGGTGACTGACACTACCGGTATGCTGTACGACCTTGGCTTTGTGGACAAAGACCTGGCCGATCGCTCCGGTAATGCGGACTCGTTCCGCGTGTCCGAGAACATGGGCAAGCTGCAGGGCTTCAACAACAAGGTTTCCCGCTACACCTTCTACGGCAATACCGATGCTGAGCCGGAAGCGTTCATGGGCCTGGCTCCGCGCTTCAACACTCTGAGCACTTCCAAAGCGGCCAGCGCGGAGAACGTATTCAGCGCCGGTGGTAGTGGTTCTACCAATACCTCCATCTGGTTCATGTCCTGGGGTGAGAACACTGCGCACATGATCTATCCGGAAGGTATGGTCGCCGGGTTCCAGCATCAGGATCTGGGTAATGACCTGGTCAGCGATGCGAACGGCGGTCAGTTCCTGGCTTACCGTGATGAGTTCAAATGGCATCTCGGCCTGTCAGTCCGTGACTGGCGTTCGATCTCGCGCATCTGCAACATCGATGTCACCACGTTGACTAAAGACGCAGCCAGCGGCGCAGACCTCATCAGCATGATGGTCGATGCGTACTACGCGCGTGATGTAGCAATGCTGGGCGATGGCAAAGAGGTCATCTACTGCAACAAGACCATCCATGCCTGGCTGCACAAGCAGGCTATGAATGCGAAAAACGTTAACCTGACGATCGACGAATATGCCGGTAAGAAAATCGTTTCTTTCCTGGGCATTCCGATCCGTCGCGCTGACGCCATCCTGAATACTGAATCAGCCGTAACGGCGTAAGGGGGGGATCATGCTGCTCGACCAGCAAGCGCTTTTTTCCGCAGCTCAGGCCATTACGGCCACGGCTGCTTCGACTAACGTCATTGATACCGGCAGCAATAAAGATGTCGGTAAATATGGCGATATCCCGCTGCTTATCCAGGTGGTTGAAGGTTTCAACAACCTGACCAGCCTGACTGTGACGGTGCAAACCGATGACAACTCTGCATTCAGTTCCGCTGCGGACGTGCTGTCCATGACGATCCCACTGGCATCTCTGGTGCTGGGCTATAAGTCGCCGGTTATCACGTTGCCGATGAAGATGGAACGCTACATCCGTCTGAACTATACGGTGACTGGTACTGCGCCGACCACTGGCAAAGTCACTGCGGGTATCACCGGAGGCGTGCAAACCAATGCCTGAGTACAAAGTCGCTAAGCGGTCATTCATCAATGGCCGCCTGCATGAGCCGGGCGATATCGTTACCTACGACGGTGAGCCGGGAAGTAATCTGGTTTCCGTTGATGCCAGCCTGAGCGAAAAGATTATTCCGGTCAGTGCAGAAGAGTTAACCGAGCTTGATGATTTGCGCAAACAGTATGAAGAAATGTTCGGCGAAGCGCCGCATTTCAATACCAAAGCGGAAACTCTGAAGGCGAAGATCGCCGAAAGGCGGAAAGAACTCGGGGTGTAAGCCCTCATAGCCAAAGGGGCGAAAGCCCCTTTTTAGTTGGTGGATGATATGGCATCAGTGATCAATATCTGCAATATCGCGCTGGCACGTATAGGCAACAGCCGGACGATTAATAGCCTCACCGAAAAGACCAAAGAGGCATATACCTGCAACCTGTTTTACGAGTCCATGCGCGACGCAGTTCTGGCAGACAACGACTGGAACTTTGCCATGTCGCGCGTTGTCCTGGCTGACCTTGGCGACCCCGCGCCGGGATGGTTGTTCCGGTATCAGTACCCGACCGACTGCGCGCGTATATCTGCCATATTACCGAAGTGGTTCACTGGGTCTCATATCGTTCTGCAGGATAAGCCTGTTTTTGAAGTTGGCAGCAATGAAGATGGCACTGGCCGCGTCATTCATACCAATGAGTCTCAGGCGGTACTGCTATACGTGAAAAGCATCACTGACCCGACGATGTTTGATGCCCTGTTCGCTGATGCTCTTTCGTGGCGTATGGCGGCAGAGATAGCCATGCCGATCGCGGCAAATGCCAGTCTCGGTCAGCAGGCAATGGCCAATTATCAGCAGGTGCTTACGGCGGCCATGCAACGCTCTCTTGATGAGGCTCATGAACCGCAGCAGGCGATGTCAGACCTTGCCAGTGCGAGGATCTGCTGATGGCTTATTCACTGGTGCAGCCGTCGCTTGCCGGCGGCGAGATATCGCCTTCACTGTATGCTCGAATCGATCTTGAAAAATACCAGACGTCATTGCGCCGCTGCCGCAATTTCATCGTCCGGCAGTCAGGCGGCATTGAAAATCGTCCCGGGTTCCGGTTCCTGGGGAGCGCGAAATATGCAGACCGTTACTGCCGGCTAATACCTTTTCAGTTCAGCGTATCGCAAACCTATGCGCTCGAGCTCGGCGATCACTATTTCCGTGTCTGGTCTAACGGCGCGCTGGTTACGGACGGCGGCAGCCCTGTTGAAGTGGCTACCCCATGGCCGGTGAGCGTCATCTCTGAGCTGAAATTTACGCAGTCTGCCGATGTGATGACAGTGTGCCACAACGATTATCCGCCGCTTGAGATCCGGCGTTACGGAGAGGCTGACTGGCGCACCGCCGCAGTGACAACAACCAGCGGGCCATTCCAGGACCTGAACACAGACGACTCGGTAACTGTGTACGCCTCAGGCCGAACTGGATCCGTAACGTTGACTGCCAACAGCCCGATTTTCAAAAGCCAGCACGTGGGAAAACTGTTCTACATGGAACAGAAAGCGGTAGATAGTGTTGGTCGGTGGGAAACCGACAAAGACATCGGGATCGGTGACGAGTGCCGATATCAGGAGAACTTTTATCGCTGTGTTGACGGCGGTTCTAATGGCACCACCGGCACTGTTGCTCCGACCCATACAACGGGAGATTCCTGGGATGGCTGGGGGCTTGGTGGCCGTAACGGTGTGTTGTGGCGCTATCTGCATAGTGGTTTTGGCGTGTGCCGTATTACCGCCGTCGCCGGAGATGGACTAACTGCAACGGCCGACGTTGTGCCACGTCAGGATGGTGAGATCGAGCTGCCAGCGCAAGTGGTAGGTAGCACCTTCGCCACTTACAAATGGGCGCATTATGCCTGGAACGATACAGACGGCTACCCGGGTACAGTTACCTATTACCAGCAGCGGCTGATTTTCGGCGGCAGCCGGGCATTTCCTCAAACTATATGGTGTAGCCGTACCGGTGATTATCACAACTTCTATCGCAGCAACCCGAAGGTTGACGACGATGCGATCACCTATAACTACGCCGGTCGCCAGCTGAACAAAATCCTGCACCTTCTCGATGTCGGTCAGCTTATCGTGCTGACCAGCGGCGGAGAGTTCAAGGTGACAGGCGACAGCAACGGCAACCTGACGGGAACCGGTGGCTTTGCGATGTCCGGTCAGTCGTTCAACGGTAGCAGCGATCTGGCGCCAATCAACGTTGGCAGCGTTGCACTGTACGTTCAGCAGAAGGGCTCCATCATCCGCGACCTGTTTTACTCATTCGACCAGGACAGCTATCAATCCAGTGATCTGACCCTCCTTGCCAGTCATCTGTTTAACGGTTACAGCATCAGGGATTGGGCCTTGTCTGTACAGCCGTTCAGCGTTGCATGGTGTGCGAGGAGTGATGGCATGCTTCTTGGGCTGACTTATCTCCGTGAGCAGCAGGTATATGCCTGGCATCCGCACCCGATGACTAATGGCTATGTCGAATCGATCTGCAGTATTAGCGAAGGGCAGGAAGATGCGGTCTATGCGCTTATTCGCCGTACGGTGAATGGATCGACAGTTCGTTATGTTGAGCGACTGAATACCCGGCAGTTTACAGAGCAGCAGGATGCATTTTTCGTAGATTCCGGGCTGTCATACAGCGGAGAAAATACCGATTCGACACGCACGATGACGATTAGCACCGCTGGTGGCTGGACATATCAGGATGAGCTAACCCTGACCTGCAGCACTGCAATTTTCGATTCCTCCAGTACCAGCCAGGAAATTCACATTCCGTATACAGAGGACGGAATCAGTAAGTCGATGCGCATAAGCATTGCTGAAGTCGTTTCTTCAACCGTCGCTACCGTGCTGGTAAACCGTGATGTACCGGCAGCACTGCGCAATAGCGCGCAATCCACCTGGTCGATAGCACGTCGGACATTTGCGGGACTGTCTCACCTCGAGGGGCAGACGGTTAGCATTCTTGCCGACGGTAACGTTGAACCTCAGCAGGTTGTATCAGGCGGCGAAGTGACGATCGAAAACCACTCGTCAGTGGTGCATATCGGTTTGCCGGTAGCCGCGGTTATCGAAACGCTGGACGTGAACGTTGCAGGGCAGTCTACGCTGCTGGATAAGACCAAACTTATCAATCAGCTTTGCGTAATGCTCAACAGCGGGCGCTCGGTTTGGGCCGGAACAGATGATGCTCACTTACTGGAGTATACCCAGCGTGAGTGGGAATTCTACGACGACCCGGTAGGGCTAAAGACGGGCATCATCGATATGAACCTCGATGCAAACTGGGAGCGTAACGGGCGAGTTGTAATTAGCCATTCCGATCCGCTGCCGCTTGGCATTCTGGCCATTATACCACGCGTAACGGTAGGGGGCTGATATGCGAAAAGTTGAGATAGTCAGCGTTACTGACGAGCATATCAGCGCAATTCTCCCGCATGTCCGCCAGGCAGACCACGATGAGTTTATGGCTGCCGCTGGGATGACTCCGGCGGAGGTCATAACTCGCGCTATGAAAAGCGCTTCGGTAGCCGCTGCAGGGATGATTAACGGCGAGGTGGTAACCATCTTCGGTATATCTCCGGCATCGATCATTACCGGGCGCGGTATTCCGTGGCTTGTAAGCACCGACCACATTGAGCATCAGCCACTGACATTCCTCCGCCACTGCAGACCGATTCTTCGTGACATATCACGCGGATATCGCGTGCTTGAAAATTACGTAGATGCGCGTAACCACGCAGCAAAATCCTGGCTTCACTGGATGGGGTTCACGCTTGCTGACCCTGAGCCATACGGATTAAAGGGCATGCCATTTCACCACTTTACGAAGGAGATCGACCATGTGTGAACCAGCTACCGCAGCACTAGCCGTAACCGCAGTTGCTGGCGGTCTCAGTGCTTACAGTCAGATCCAGACAGGCCGCGCTAACGCCGCGCTGGCGAACGCTAACGCCGACGCTCAGGAGCAGGCCGCCCGCGACACTATCAACACAGCTAATGACCAGGCATACCAGCAGCGGCAGCAGGCCCGGCGGGTTGCCGGACAGCAAACCAATGCACTGGCTGCTAACGGCGCCGACCTGACGAGCGGTAACGCATTGGACCTGACAACTGAAACCATGCAGCAGGGCACGCTCGACGCGCTGACCACCATCAACAACGGCCAGCGACAGGCCGCCGGGTTGCAGTTCCAGGCTGATACCAGCCGCGCTCAAGGGAAAATTGATAAGCAGTCCGGAATGCTTGGCGCAGGTTCAACACTGCTCAACTCCACGCTGACCGGTCTTAATGCATACAAGACACTGGGCGGTACCTGGAAGCCGCTTTCCGCTAAGTAAAAGGAGCTGACTATGCCAACCGTTCCGCAATATCAACGCCAGAGCCAGACGCAAACCGCACCGGTGATGACGAGTAATCTTCGTGTCCCGGAAAATCCACTGGTGCAGGGCATCCAGCAGGCTGCTGATACGTCGATCAATATGATGGCTGATGCAAAGCGCAAGGCTGATGTAGCGCTTAGCCAGGATGCATCGCTGCAACTGACGCAGACCGCAAGCGATCTGATGACCAACCCGCAGAATGGCCTGCTTAACCTGCAGGGTAAAAATGCCCTCGGCAAGGGGCAGGAATACACACAGCTTTTTGACGCAAAGGCGCAGGAGCTGGCGATGCAGTTGCCGGAGTCGGCGCGTCAGGGATTCCTGCAGCAGGCTCAGCAGCAGCGCATCCAGTTTACGTCTCAGGCTGGCCGGCATGAGATAGGGCAGCTCAATGCGTATGAAGAAGGTCAGTTCCAGGCAACGCTGACCACCGGCGCCAAAACCGCTTCGGCAATGTATGGCGATAACGCCAACTATGTGCTGGCTAATCAGCAGGCGTTTCAGCAAATAGAAAGCTTCGGCGCTGCACATGGGTGGAGCCCTGAGCAGATCCAGGCCAAAAAGGTGGAATTCAAAGAGAAGGTAGCTGATGGCGCGCTTTCTCAGTGGTCAGCAAATAACGCGATCGGATTCATTCAGAGCAACGGTGAGCTGAGCGATACGGCCGCCGGTTCACGCCGTGCTGTCGCCGGCGGTGGTGAAGCATCAGCAGATGGCCCGCGAGGGGTACGCAACAATAACCCAGGGAACCTCGAAGCGAGTTCATCAAACCCGTGGATTGGCCAGACTGGTAGTGATGGCCGGTTTGCAAAATTCGAGACCCCTGAGCATGGGATACGCGCGCTGGGCCGCAACCTCATATCCTACCAGCGACAGGGGATTGATACCGTTGGCGAGATCATTAACCGCTTGGCACCGCCGTCTGACAATAACGACACGGCCGCATACATCAAAGCGGTTTGCGCGCAGCTCGGCGTCACTGCTAACCAGCCGCTTGACGCTTCCAATCCTGACACGCTGCAGGCGCTCTGTGCCGCCATCATTAAGCATGAAAACGGCAGTCAGCCATACAGCCAGGATCAGTTGTCCACCGGCGTCAGCGCCGCGCTGGGCCTCTCTCAGTTGCCAACCAGCAATAAACGCTACACCGGCAATGCAGCATTCGACGCCGCCACGCCGGAAGCGCAGGCCACTTTTCTGCGCCAGGCTGACCAGATCCGCCGGCAGCAGCAGGCCGAATACAGAACGGCTATCGATAGCCAGGTTCGTGATGCTACTGCCGCCTATATGCGCGGTGTAGAGTTTCCGGATCCTCCAGGAGAGAAGGAGTTTCTGGCGGCGTATGGCGTGCGAGAAGGTAACCAGAGATATACCGAGTTCAAAAATACGCAGATCGCCGGGCAGTACATTGGCTCATTCCGCAACATGCCGACCAGCAGCATCACAGCCTATGTTAAACAGCTTGAGCCGACTCCGGAGCAGACCGGGGAAGGGTATGCGTCGCGGGCCGCGCTTTATGACAATGTTGTCACCGCTGCTAACCAGGTGATCAAACAGCGTCAGGCCGATCCTATTCAGTTTTCTCTGTCTTCCGGCCAGAGTAAGCCTATAGACATGACCAACCAAAATAACTTTGGCCAGAGCATTGCGCTGCGTGCTTCTCAGGCAGCCGAACTGGCAAAATCATACGGCACGCCGTTAACTTTTTTTTCAAAAGATGAGGCCAGCCAGATCGGGACTTTCTTCCGCGATGCCCCATTTTCACAGCAGTCTGCATACCTTGATACGATCAGACAA
Organism: Klebsiella pneumoniae; assembly: GCF_000742135.1. Classification (GTDB taxonomy): domain Bacteria; phylum Pseudomonadota; class Gammaproteobacteria; order Enterobacterales; family Enterobacteriaceae; genus Klebsiella; species Klebsiella pneumoniae. The sequence continues at coordinate 4,034,307 of NZ_KN046818.1, forward strand.
AGCACCGGTGGAGGGCAGGTCTATATGGCTGCGCTGCAACAAATAAGTACCAACGCCCCTTCTGCTGCGGTCGCCGGTATCCTGATGGATAAACCTGGCGGGATTGTTGCAGAGAAAAGCTGGTTTAGTCCTGACGTCAATGTGTCTCCGGAATCGGCGGCACAAACTATTCTTTCTGGCTCAGCTGCACGCCGTGGTACCAAAGATGCTAAAGGCATTGCTATGCCGAAGGATACAGAATTACTCCCTGATTTTACTAACATAGTCAAAGACGCATTCGCTGGTGATGCCAATGGCGCATCAATGGCCTATGAGATCGCCAAAGATTATTACGCTGGAGTCATGGCTAAGAAAGGAGTTGTATCAGGTGAAGTTGATGCTGACACATGGAAGCAAGCTATTAACGTCGCTACTGGCGGCGTGCATGACTATAACGGCATGGGTAATGTCCTGCTGCCGTGGGGCATGTCTTCTGAGCAGTTCGATAAAGAGGTTAATCAGGCATGGGAAACGCAGGTTACCGGTGCTGGCGTTAAGGCTCCGCCTGGGCAGTACGGCCTGCAAAGCTACGGCGACAGCCAGTATCTTGTGAAACTTGGTACCGGATACCTTCTGAAACAGGACGGAACACCGGTAGTTATCGATCTCACGCAGCAGCGTCAGCGCTTCTCTGGAGATATCCCTCAATGAGTTACTTCGGACTTAACCCTGTAAACCAGAATCAGAAGCTGGACCAGGCCGCATCAAACCCAGTAGGCAGCCCTAAAAACGATGTTGGGTTTTTCGATGGATCAGTCAGCGGTGCCGCATCAGGTCTTTATTCCGGCCTTGTTGCAAAGCCTGACCAGCTTTTGTGGGCTGGTGTTGATGCCGTTGTATCACCCATCGCTCAGTTTGTTAATGACAATACATCGTTTCGTGACACGTCACCTGAATACATCGCCCGACAGAGAGAGCTTGCTGCATCACAGGTTAAACGCCTGACGCCGGATGCCGCCACTACAGGCACCGCCGGACAGGTGCTGTATGGTCTTTTCGATATGGGATCGCAGGCAGTAGTAAGTACGCTGGCAGCCGGTCCTGCTGGCGCCGCTGCTGCTGTGACCAGCTTGCAGGGGTTCTCCGAGTTTGAGCGACTGCGCGGCGAAGGCGTAGATTACAGCACCGCCCAGGAAGTGGCGCTGGTACACGGCCTTACAGCTGGTGCCGGTACAGTCATACCGATGAGCATCGGCCTGCGTGCTGGTGGCGCACTGGCTGAAGGTGTCGGCGCTCAGTTATCACGATCGGCGCTTGGGAATGCTGCTGGTACCGTTGTGCGAGCTGCGCCTGATATCGCTTATGCGGCAGGCACGAACGTCGCCTTTGGTATGGCTATGCGCGGCAGCACCGCCTCCATTCTGCGCAATAATGGCTATGAGGATATGGCCTCGCAGTATGACGTTTTCGATAAGCAGGCGATGGCGATCGATGCAGTTCTCGGACTGGCATTCGGCGGTGTAGGCCGGTTCGTAAACTCGCGTGGGGAAAATGTTCGCCCGCCTGATTTTATGCCTGCCGACGTCGATGCAGCTCTGGCGGCCAATGCTGCTCATCATGCTGAGTTTGATATCGCTCCAGGGATTCCGGTTAATGTGCTGTCACGCGATGCGCATACCCAGGCACTACGGCAGGCGATGCAGGATGTCAGTGCAGGCCGATCGGTTGATGTGGCGAGCATTGTTGAGCCGGCGGCATTCACCAGCATACCGGCACGGCGCAGCATTATATCGCAGGCACTGGATGAGATGCTTTCTCAGGCAGATGAGGGTGCAACATCCAGAGCTATTGAAATGCGGACGCTTGAGGATCAGGCTGCGCAAATTCTTCCGCGTGGCGACCGCAAGGTTTACCAGTCAGAAATAGCCAACAGCGAACGCATTATCACTAACCTCACTGAGCAGCGTAACCAGATACTGGCAGAGCAACCCGCGGGAAGCGGCAAAGCGCTGTCCCGTGCCCGAGCCGATAAGCAGGCAAGGCTGAGAGATGTCGATCAGCGGATCAGTGAAGCACAGGGGAGGCTGGAATTCTCTCGTAACGCACTGGCCCCGCATGAGCCCGGTGGTGAATTCTTCGAGGCAAGAGCAGAGATCGCCCGCATGCAGCAAGCAGAGGCCGAGCTTGATGCTCAGGCTCTTTCATTTTTCCGCACGGCAGAAGTGCGCTCCGCCGATGAAGTCGCACCGCTGGAGCCCAACGCGGCTCTCCGGGATATGGAAAGCGCGCCAGCGACAAGAACGGTAGAGAATCAGCAGGACATTGATGTGATGGCCGCTGAAGACTCGCTGGCATCATCGCCAGATATGGTGATCACCGTGCTTGACGATGAGGGAAATCCACAGTCAAGAAGCGCGCGCGAGGTGCTTGATGATGCCGCGCGGGAAAATGAGCAGGCTGTGCAGGACTCCAGACTTTTCGATGTCGCTGTTGCGTGTTTCTTAAGAGGATAAATTATGCGTCAGGAATGTATTAACGCCGTGCAGCAGGCCGCAAGCCGCCGACTCACGCAGCAGGAAATCCAGAATATTGAAGACCGTATTTACCGGAACATGCGACAACTGGCCCGCAATGATCCGGCATCCTGGCGGGCGATGACTGACGCTGAACGCCTGCGCCGGGCCGGGCAGTTAGCAGCGAACGAGCTGACCAACGAAGCAGCGCTTAAGAGGCGCCGCGTTGCGCTCACCATTGCGGCCAGGCAACGTCTCGACGCCTTCATAAAGACCTACCAGGGGAAAGACGGCAAGCTTGAGGCGCTTAACCGCACCATCGCTTTTCACGCTGACGGTAAATCAAATTTCCTGTCGGTAGAATCACGCGGCAAAGCCACCCGCGACTATGCACTAAGCCAGATTCAGGAAGCATTTGAAGCGGTAGACCCGCGATTCTTCCATCTGTTTGAGGACGAGGCCAGCGTGCGCGATCTGGTTTACGAGATGCGCGGGCAGGACACCGGAAACGTGAGAGCGAAGAAGGGCGCAAAAGCATGGGCTGGCGTTACTGAATTGCTGCGCCAGCGCTTCAATGACGCTGGTGGTGATATCGGCTACCTGGAAAACTGGGGCATCCCTCAGCACCACTCAATGGAGAAAGTCGGCAGGGTCTCACAGGATAAGTGGATTAGCGACGTCATCGGCAAACTGGATCGCAAGTACTACATCAAAGATGACGGCCAGCTGATGAGCGATGCTGAGTTGAAAACCTTCCTGGGCGAGGCATACAACACCATCGCCACCGGCGGGCTGAACAAATTAAGCGACACCGGCATGCGCATTTCCGGCGCGCGCTCTAATCGCGGTAATGCATCCCGTCAGATCCACTTCAAAGACGCAGACTCCTACCTTGAGTATCAGCGCGAATATGGCGATCGCTCTCTGTGGGAAGTAATGGTCGGGCACCTGGAAGGGATCAGCAAAGATATCGCTCTGGTTGAGACATACGGACCGAACCCCGATCACGTTTTCCGCTCAATCCTGGACGAGGTTACAGCTGAACAGGCCACTGCCAACCCTGAGCGCACAGGCAGGATTAAGCGCCTGGCCAACAGCACCGAGAACCTTTACAACTTTATCGCCGGTAAGACTCAGCCGATCGCCAACCCGCACATCGCACGGTGGTCGGATAATATCCGAAACTGGATGGTGGCGAGCCGACTTGGTTCCGCGCTGCTGGCTTCCTTCTCAGACCTTGGCACGATGTACATGTCGGCGAAGGTAGCGAACATCCCTATGAACCGGCTGTTTATGAACCAACTTGAGGCTATGAACCCGGCGAACCGCACGGAGCTTGCCCGCGCCCGCCGTGCTGGCCTGGCAATGGAATCGTTGCTCGGCAGCGTTAACCGCTGGGCGATGGATAACATGGGTCCTTCGGTTTCACGCTGGGCGGCAACGGCGGTGATGCGCGCTAGCGGCCTGACAGCATGGACCGATGCGCACAAACGTGCCTACGGCGTGACGATGATGGGAAGCCTTGGGGAAGTGGTCAGCAGGGCACCTGATCTGCGGAGCCTTGACGACAGCGATTTCCGCATACTGAAAAGCAAAGGAATCACCGAGCAGGACTTCAGTGTATGGAAGCTGGCGCAACAGGAGGACTGGGGTAACGGCAATACGACCATGCTCACTCCGGAAAGCATTATGCGGATCCCTGATGCTGCTGTAATGCACTTAGGGCCCCCGGAACGAGTAAGGTTTGAGGCCATGCGCCGGCTGCTGGCCGCAGTATCTGAAGAAGTCGACATGGCGGTGATTACGCCTGGCGCGCGTGAGCAGCTTTTTACTGGTGGTGGCCTGCAGCGCGGAACATGGAAAGGCGAGTTAACCCGCTCGGTTTTCCTATTCAAATCGTTTCCGATCTCTGTTGTGCTGCGGCACTGGACGCGTGCAATGGGCATGCCTTCCGCTGGCGGCCGGGCCGCTTATATCGCCGCATTCCTCGCCAGCACCACGATGCTCGGCGCGCTGTCTCAGCAGCTAAACGACATGGCATCCGGGAGGAATCCCCGAGAGATGGCCGGGAAGGATGCTGGTAAATTCTGGCTCGGCGCGCTGCTGAAAGGTGGTGGTCTTGGCCTCTATGGTGACTTCCTGCTTTCTGACCATACGCGCTACGGTGGTGGCGCGCTGGCGTCAATGCTGGGGCCTGTGGCTGGTCTGGTTGATGACGTAGTTAAGCTGGCGCAGGGCATCCCGCTTAATGCCGTTGAAGGAAAGCCGGAACAGACAGGTGGTGATCTGGTTAAACTCGGCAAGGGCCTTATCCCCGGTGCCAATCTTTGGTATGCAAAAGCTGCGCTTGACCATATGATATTTAACCAGCTTCAGGAATACTTTTCTCCTGGATATCTGCGCAAGGTAGAGCAGAGATCCAAGAAACAGTTCAACCAGACATACTGGTGGCGACCGCAGGACGTAACGCCGGAATAAGGGGGATCCTTGTTTTTAATTATTTTGTCTGTGATAGTTTCTGGTTGGTTGTTATTTGCTGACCGATACAAATATTTCCTTAGTCCCCCAGCGCAGGCTATCTGCTGGTTTATTTTTGTTGTGCAGGGAATAATTCTTGTGGCGAGCCTTATTCAAGGTAAACCTCTAATTTTTTCTGAATAAATAGGTGACTACATGCAAGCTATTGGCTTTATCGTTTACATCGTGGTGGGGATTTTCCAGTTAGCGGCTATTATGGCCGGCCTTGAGTCGTGGTGGGGCTTGCACTGGATAATAGCGGCACCGATTGCATTCATCGTCAGCTATATACCACTGGTTGGATCTATCGTGGGAATGGTTGGAGCCATGGACGTATGGCGCTGGGAGTGGTGGCAGGCTGGGCTTCTTTTCTTTGGTGGCCTGGTTTTTGCTATTGCCTGCGGAGGAATGTCTTCGTTCTTGGAATGGTTATCTTTCAGGAAAAGAGTGTGACATGTCACAAAGGCCGCTTTCGCGGCCTTATTTATCATTGCCCGCCGGGGCGAGAATCAGCAGAACGGCCGCCGCAGCGTGAGCCGTCAGCTGCAGTATCATCAGGATGCTGGCAGTTACCAGCGAAAGCCTGTGCGGAAGAACCCAGAGACAACAGAACAAACAGCACTGCTAATGCTTTTTTCATTTTCACTTACCATGTGTAGACCACTGAACCGTGGCTTTATGATTGTAGCGCTGTGCTCAGATTTCATCCATTAAAAAGCCCGCAAGGCGGGCTTAATTAATTTCTAGGATAATAGGATCCTTGGATTTGAAATCAGCCTTCCTCATTACGGTTACAACTGATTGCACTATCCATTTTTTCCCATATCTAAGGTCATGAACAACCGAGCAAGGAAAATGCAGTTTTGTCTTATTGCATTTAATTGTGAAAGTTGTTCCTTCCGGGTAGCTAAGCAACGTAGTGAGATGAATTTTTATGAATTCCTTGAAGACATCCTCAAGCTCATTAAGAGATATTGCGGGATTGTTTCGAGGATCATTAAGCCTTTCGTATGCTGCATGAAAGGTAAATTTAACCTCTGCACAATCCTCCTCAAGGATGTCATTTATCTCAGCTTCCAGATCAAGAATCGCCCGCTTTGTTATAGTCATAAGTACTGCTCAGCAAGATCTTTCAGTTTTGAGTTGAGCTCTTCATCTGTTTCTGCATGCACAGTAGCTACATGATGACTTTCACGCAAGGTCCCTACACGCACATCGAACTCAACATTGTCAAAGCTATCAACGAAAACAGCCTTTCCACTGTCTGGGTTGTAGAACGATGCGTAGTTCTGGTCGAGTTGCATGTCAAAGTTAAACATAAGATCCTCCCGTGCGGGATGAGACGTGCGCTGTCTCTTCATAATGTGGGGTTTCGTTTCCTGTCTATGCCAGGTCGCGACCTGCACACCAAGTATTCAACATTTGGTTGAGTACCGTTGATGTAAATATACCCACAGGTATTGTTGGTTGCAAGATGAGCAGAGCAATAAAAACGCGATATCAATAGATATGAATAGGTTACGCATCATGCTTTTTAAAGGCGCTTCCCTGCGCCAGCAACCTCAGTAACCCTTGGCCTTAGCCATCACGTACTGAGCATGCGTTTCTATGTCGCGCAGTACGGTGCCGATACCAACAATGTAGCTGAGCATGGCTGTGACCTCTGCGGCGGCGCCGGATACATCATGCCCGTCAGCATCGAGTTCGCGGAGCAGCTTCATCACCATTGAGCTTTTCGCCAGTTCGCGCAGGCCATCAGGTGAATGGATGTGATCCTGATAGCGTCGGTTAAGAGGGAAGGTGTAGTGCTTCTGCTCGACCTGCAGTGCATCCATGATCGCCGGCAACATGCTGCTGGTCATCTCCTGCGCCAGCATGCGGGCTTTATCAGCCTGGGAGAGTTCTTCCCGAACGTAGCGGCCAGTCTTGCGGATCTGCGGCAGCACCTCGCTGGTTACCCATTTGCGGAAGCGGTAGGGGATGGTGCCCGGCGTCACCGCATCGCGGCAGCGGAGGATAAGGGTGTAGAGGCCAGACTCGGAGATGATAACTGATTCTTGCTCACCACCAAGGGTGTCGGTTGAGCCGACGCCCTTCTCGTCATCATCAAGTTTGCGAACTGCATCACGATGGTTTGCGATGCCAATCGCGCGGCAAACATCGGATGCAAAAAACCAAGGATTGCCATCGATCATAATAGCGCGAATAGCTGAGTCTGATTCGAAATTGAAAATGGAAGGTTTGGTGTTCATTGTGATACCCCGCTTAGTAGAGTTATCACCACCGCAACGCCAATTACTGGTGGTGAACTGAACGGAGTTGGCGTACCGGCCTAAACGGATACCGGCGTCCTTTCGGACCCCCGCCCAGCCCACCATTGGATAGGTGCGTCAGAGCGCGTGCACAAAAAAAACACGCAGTGCGCGTGTTGTGCGCCGTTTAGTTATCCGGGACGCCAATCCCGGCACCGGATTTTGCCGATGCCCGATCACTATGGCACAAGGGAAATGGGTTGTAAATTTACCATTTTGGTAATAATTAAGCGAGTGTTATTACCAAAATATTAGGTATGGTGATTGAGGATCGAACCAGGAAGGAAGCCACAAAAAAGCCAGCGCCGCGGGCTTAATTCTTTTTCAACTTCTTCTTTTTCCACCTGGTAGCCAGCCATTCAAATTCTTGATAGGTAATTTCGGAGTTTATTTTTTCTCGTATGGCTCTAATCAACGGTTCAGCAATGTCCCAGGTTTCGATAACAGTTGTGTACGAAGTTCGTTTGATCATCTCTTCGTTATAGATACCTTGCCTGATGCTAACTGCAACGCGCTCATAAAAGTTAAGTATATACTGGAACTTACGGCGTTCATCCATTTCCTGTTCTGTTATAGAAGTGCCTTCTATGGGGAAAACATACGAACGGAATGATTTTCCTGACTGGTGGGCTTTCTTGAGGATATGCAGTGACTCGATGTAGTCTTTGTCTTTTCTGCTTTCGAACAGAAATACAGCGGTCTGTGTTTTCTTCGCTGTTCGCACGTTATAGACAATGGTGATTATGGCGACAAGAACGCCTATTAACACTATGATATTGCTAATTATTTGTAATGTAACTGCGTCTAGTGTCATGAAAAAAATCCATAAAAAAGGCGGGGAAATCCCGCCTAAGAGGTTAACCTGATTTAAAAACCATCAAATTCGTCAAACCACTTTTTCATGTTACCTCCTTTTCAACGTTACCAGACACCTTGTGGTGCCTCGTCGGAAGGAATTCAATGTTTGGTTGAATTACCTTATTGGTAATCTTACTCAAAAAAGATCAACGACGCAATGAAACTGAGTGAACCAGAATGAAACAGAGTGATACGGCATTAGCCAACTTTGTAGGGTCATCACGGTCCCATGCAGTAATTTTCAATCACTATCTGAGTTGCTGCCTGATCTGCATTGTGCAGAAATCCAGGTGTGTTTGCAGCTCCCGCATAGACAACTGCGAGCTTGTCACATAGTTAACCAGTGCCACCAGTTCCGCCGCCGCACCGCTGACATCGTGGCCGTCTCGCTCCATTTCCCTGAGCAACTCCATCAGCTGTGATTTTACAACCAGGGATCTGACCCCTTCCGGGGTGTGAATACGATCCGCAAAACCTTCGTCGACAGGATACTGGTACCGCTCTGGCATTAGGATTACTCCGATAAATACTGTATATATATACATATATCAAAAGGTAACAGGGTTTTCCAGAAGGTTTTTGTTTACCTTAATGGTAATGTTTTTGCTCGTTTCGATCTGTTTTATTCATATATGGTTTGATGGGTAATAGAATGCTTCTATGCACGCGCGCCAGCGCTGACCACTGGAGCAGACTATGACAGTTTCAACGCAGGTAAGCCGTAACGAGTACACCGGAAACGGCGCCACTACCCAATACGATTTCACGTTCCGCATTCTTGATAAAAGCCACCTGCTGGTGCAGACGCTGGATACCTCCGAAAGCATCGTGACGCTAACACTCGGTACCGACTACACGGTTACCGGCGTGAACCGTTACAACGGGGGGAAGGTGGTTCTGACATCAGCGCTGCCAGCTGGCTACAAAATCTCTATCGAGCGCAGCACGCCGGTTACGCAGGAAGCCAGCATCAGGAACCAGGGGGGCTTCTTTCCTGAGATCCACGAAGATGCTCTCGATAAGTTGACCATGCTGGTGCAGCAGGCATATGGGTGGTGGTCCGGTCTATCTCTCAGGAAGCCATCGTGGCTCGCGAACTATTACGACGCACTCAACAACCGTATTCGTAACCTGCGTGACCCGTCACAGGCGCACGATGCGGCCACGAAGAATTATGTTGATAACAGTATTGATGGGTCAAATGCACACGCAGATGATTTATTTAAAAAAACATTACGATTTCCTGATTATGTTGAAACAATGTCAGGAGTGCCAGGCAGGCGTGACAGTTTGCAGGGGTTTAATAATATAGGTAAACCTGTTCCAGTTTTTTCTTTTACAGAAACTGCTGATCTTTCTCTAAAGTTATCAGACACTGATGGCCTTCAATATATAGGTCAGTGTCCTGATATCAATACATTGCGCTCTACTGAATTCAGCTCAGTTAACCAGCAAATATTTGTTGTTGAGCACACAACAGGCACGGGGCAAGGTGGTGGTATTTTTTATTGCCACTCACTAACTAACGATTCATCTCTTATTGATGACAATGGATTTCAGATTATCAATGATGCTGGTCAGGTTATTCGCAGGAAAGACAGAAGTATAATGTCTGCTGAGATGTTCGGTGCTATTGGTGGACAAGATATATCTCCGGTATTGAATAATATGGTGCTGGCGTCTAAAACGTTCAACATACAAGAGGCCTACATCCCACATCCACTTAATAAAATAGATTACACTGCTACTGGTGGAAGTGTTGCCGACGTTACAGATGGAATAGGTTTCAATTTAATAGGAATTGAAACAGTAAATAAAGGTCCAGCGATAAATCATATCTCGAATAATATATTTTTTAGATTCAGGAAGAATGGGCCAGCATCGTCTAGTTTTTATGAGCAATGTAGTGTTACGGGGCTTCTCATCCGCGGGCGTAATGCCTCTAACACGGCAGCAGGCAATGACGGGTATGCTATAGAGGCCTCAGATATAATTGGTTTTCATTGTGATATATTTTGCACTGGATACACAAATACATATGCAGCAGCAGTATCATTATACAATGATACTAGTTTTACAGAGCAATCACGTATTAAATTACATATTCGAAATTGCTGTAATGGCGTTCATTTTCACCGTAATGCTTCAGCTGGTTCGACAAGTACAAACTCATTCATGGGAACTGATCTTGAATTATCATATCAGGCTGGTGTATCAGGAAAATCAAACAATGGAATTGTTGTTGGAAATCTTGATGGTACATCCACTTCAAACACCTTTGACGTAAATTTGTATGCATCAAAGTTAAAAGTAAAATACTGGGCAGAAGGCGGATCCTCTACTCGCGCAATTTTAGTGGTAGCTAAAGGCATAGTTCCAGAGTCAACCACATTTGATTTAATATCAGATGGATACGGATTTGGTACATCAGACACAGACACAACTACAGACCCGGCTACGCAGTTAATCAGGGTTGAGAATGGTGGGATATTCCGGGCCAAATGCACTGATCAGTCAATGCAGACAGGCCTGAGCCACCGATTAAACCAATTACAGCGTCTCCGTAACAGTATTTTTTCATTCCAGGACGATACGTACAAAGTGCCATATATTGATGCGCGACCTTACATTAACCCTATAGGGATGTCTTGTATTTGCTCTGGTACTATTGATGTGGCTACGCAGCAGGCCGGGGCGTCATGGCAGATATCAGGATTTCCAATGGGAATGCGGCTCAGGGTTACTATAAACCAATACCTTGAGGGAGAATCAGCTATTAGTGTCCAGGAGGTGTGGGAAGTTCTGGTACGTGGTGATGCGCAGTCAGTCATTTGCACACCTCTGGTGACGAATGATGTTCTTACAACGACTACCGGTTTGGCAGTAATAAATTCGTCATTTGCAACTGCTTCATTTCTTAAGTCAGTAGCAGCCGCATTCGGTAAATTCTGGCAAGGTGATTCAACAAGAACCCGTCTTACGGTACGTAATAATAATGACGATAACTCATTAACCACTGGAGCGTCTGATGGACGCAAGTTCAGGATATTCCTACCTATAAATGCATCTGCAAACAGCATTTTGCATTATTCAGTAAAACTCGAGGTGGTTTAATGCATGACTTAATCTGCACATCTGTAACAGGAATTGCCTCCAGTTACTTCGTCGTTGGTGAGACTTACAGCGCAGACGAAGAGTGGAGGCTTACAACTCCGAATCCTGATGGAAGCCTGGCTTTATGGACTGTTGAGGGGAATATGATATATGGAATTGTTGGCGATCATGACTCTGAGGTTTTAGCAAAATTCGAAGGTTTATAGCTAAACCTTTTTTGTTACCGTTTATGCAAATATGGATTATTGTGTATGATGAACTTACCAAACTAAGGAGGTTCATCATGCATAGTAAACGGTGGTCATCATGTCTGCATCGCTAACCGCTGATACGATAAATCAGGGGCTTAGCTATGGTGCGCTGGCAGCAGTAATCGCCGGCGTACCTCCTGAAGTGGCGCTGGGGTCGCTGGCCGGGGCGGTAATTTTTGTTACCTCTGCAGTTGAGTATCCGGTCAAGCGCCGCGTTCTCCTGGCGCTACTCAGCTTTCTCTGCGGTCTTCTCTTCTATAAACCCACAGCATCAATCCTTATCGGCGTTGCCAGCATGATCCCCACCATCACACAGGACTCGTTCGAGAGGGGTATTGTCTACTCCGCCGGCGCGTTCGTTGCGGCAATTGTCGCGGTGCGGGTCGGGATATGGCTGTATCACCGCTCTGACAATCCGCGCGATTTAATCCCGGGAGGAAAAGACGATGACAGGCCATGATCTGCTGCTGATCGCTAATGCCCTCATCTGCGGCGGGATAGCGCTGCGGGTGATGTTCTTCCAGCGCAACGGATCGCGCCACCGCCGCTGGGGCGGGTGGATCGCCTATTTCCTCATCGTGGCTGCGGCCAGTATCCCGCTGCGTACCGCGTACTCATACCTGTACCACTTCCCCATGACCGCAGATCTTTCTGAGGTCGTTATCAATGCTGTGATGTTCGCCGCGGTGCTGAAGACGCGCGGCAACGTCGTGCAAATCTTCAAGATATCGAGGTCGCAACATGGACATTAACGAGTTTCAGAAAGCTGCCGGCGTTAGCCTGGTGCTGGCCACACGCTGGCATCCGCACATTGTGGCGGCCATGAAAGAGTTTGGCATTATCAAGCCGTTGGATCAGGCGATGTTTATTGCCCAGGCTGGGCATGAAAGCACTGGCTTTACCCAGCTCGTTGAGAGCTTCAATTACAGCGTGGCGGGGCTGGCTGGTTTCGTCCGTGCCGGGCGGCTGACGCAGGGCCAGGCTAATTCCCTAGGGCGCCGGCAGGGTGAACCATCGTTGCCACTGGAGAGGCAGCGAGCCATAGCCAATCTGGTGTACAGCAAACGCATGGGGAATAACGGGCCAACCGACGGTTGGTTTTACCGCGGGCGCGGACTCATCCAGACCACCGGACTAAACAACTACCGCGATTGCGGGGCTGCCCTGAAGGTGGATCTGGTTAAGCAGCCGGAGCTGCTGGCGCAGGACGAGTATGCGGCGCGGAGCGCGGCGTGGTACTTCGTGAAATATGGATGCCTGAAGTACACCGACGACCTGATGCGCGTCACGCAGATCATCAACGGCGGGCAGAATGGCATCGACGATCGCCGTGTGCGTTACCTGTCGGCCAAGAAGGTACTGGCATCATGATCACGGCATTCGTGAAAGCGTACTGGAAACAGCTGCTTATCGTGTCGATGCTTGCTGTTCTGGTGGCCGGAGGCGTTGTAGCCTGGAATATTCACGGTGACAGGCAGTACGACGCCGGGTATGCGCAGGCGAAGGCAGACCGCAAAGCAGAAGATGATAAAGCCCGTCAACATGACGAACAGGAGAAAGCAACCAATGAACGTGAAGCGCAGCAGAGGATCGACCAGGCGCGCAATGATGCTCTTGATGCTGCCGCTCGTGCTGGCCGGCTGCAGCAGCAGCTCGTTGCCATCCGTGAGCAGCTCAGGCAGTATAACGCCACTGTCGGCGCTGGGTCGTCAGCCGCAGACACCGGAATTTTGCTTACCAACGTGTTCGAAAAATCTCTCGAACGAAACCGACAACTGGCAGAATACGCTGACCGGGCAGCTGAAGCCGGAAGAGTCTGTGAACGGCAATATGACGAACTGACGAAGCGGGGCACAATTTCCCGGTGACGGTATATAAAACGGTACGCAGAATTTATCGTTTCATAAACTTGTTTTCAGTCAATTGGTTACGAGTTCTGTAAATAATTGAGTGGGAAATCCCCGGCGTTAGCTGAGTAAAACGAAACCCTCTGTGTTTACAGAGGGTTTTTTTATAGCTGCTACATTAAGGTCTCCCACCTGACGGCAAGCGCTAATCGCGCATATATTGATGCATCTGGGCCGCCGTCAGATCCCATTGGCTTCCTTCAAACGGGGGCATATAGCTGCCATCATCTTCGCCAATCTCAGCGGCAGTGAGCTGATTGAGTTTATCGTTCATTGTCATTAACAGATCCCGGTATTTCTCTGGCTCCCGGGCGAGGTTATGATTTTCTTCGGGGTCGTTAACCAGATCGAAAAGTTCAACATCATTATTCTCCAGCAGCTCGGCCAGGGTAGCAGGAATATGATGCTGCTTGAGCGAAAAGTAGCGGGCAAATTTATAGTGTCCATCGTTGATCATACGGATCCCTGAGCGATGGGAAAAATCAGGATGGAGTGACGCGATCGCTTTTTTAAATTGATCGTGCGGGAGTTTTTCTCCAGCCAGCTTTCTGAATTTTGCCGTGTATTGCGCATCCATATACAGGATCATGCCGTAACAATAAAGCGAACCCGGACGCAGCGCATTTAAGCCCGCTTGCTCAGGATGCACCAGTAATGGGCTCATATCCCGGCCTTTTCTGCCCTCCAGGACTTTCTCTCGCAGCGACCGATCGCGTCCAGTCAGACCAATCAGGGTCGGTACTAAATCCAGATGATTAGTCAAACTGTTGCAGCGGATGTTTCCCGGATACGCCGGATGGCGAATGATCATCGGCACATGGATCTGCTCTTTGTACACCGAGGAACCTTTACCATGCATCTGGTGGGAGCCTCCGAGTTCCCCATGGTCGGCGGTAAAGACGATAATCGTATTTTGCGTCAGTTGAAGATTATCAAGTTCATTGAGAATCGCCTCAAGATGCTGGTCATTATCGCGAATACAGTTGAAATAATAATCCAGTAATTTGCGCCAGCGCCGGTCTTCATCGGGGAACTGTCCCTCCATCACCGCCCTGGCATTCTGGTACTCTTTATGGGCGGCAGGTCTGCCAGGCTCATCGAGCGGCTGATGGCGGTTTGCAGGCAGCGGATAGTCTGGCCAGCTTTGCTGATAGATTTGGTTGTGCGGGGGTTGGGTTGGCAGCAGGGTGTGGTTTTCTTTATCCATTGGCCCTTTCCACTGCACCTGCTCACCATGCTCATCGGTGTCGATAAACATGACATCGTGGGGGTTAACCAGGTTTACTGCCGCGAACCAGGGTTTATTTTCATCATTCAGCGGGCGGCCGGTGTTACGTAGCCAACTAATGGTCTGCCCCGTGGTGACTGAATCAAAGAAATAGCCGCCCTTACTTTTCCCGATGACATCGCCAATGCCGTGATAATCAGAGAAACCATACTTTTCCATAATTTCATGCAGTCGCGGCGTCGGGATCTCGCCCAGGTCCATTTCTTCTACCGATTTACCAGCGACCGGCTGATCGATCTCCCGGGTAAGATGCCATTTACCTTTATACGCCGTGTAATAACCCAGTTCACGCATCATATGGCCCACGGTACGTAATTCCGGGTCCAGATCGTAATTCATCCAGGGGAAGCCAAGATTATCAAACATCCGGGTGTGCGGCATATGGAGCCCGGTGTACATGACAGAGCGCGATGGCGTACAAACGTTGGCCGTGTTCTGATGATTGGTAAAAGTGATACCCGTTTTCATCAGGCGTTCCCGGCCCGGCACCGGAAAGGGATACCGCTCGAAATAACGTTCCTGATCGCAGGTTATGAGTAAAATATTGTAGCCTTCGGGCAGTGTGTCAGGGATTTCGCCGGTGAAAGGAATATCCCATGCCGCTTTCGGGGCGGCATTATTTTGTGCGGCGTTTCCCGTCTCTGGTAACAGGCTCACGACAGCGGCAATCCCCAGACCTTTGAGGAGATCGCGGCGATTTCCATCTATTTTATTTGGTTCTTTCATCTTCAGACTCCGTTAATTGTAATATATTTTGCCGAATCTCCGGGATAAGACTCATAATGAGCGCGGGCGGATGGCAATCTAATAAAAGGCTTCGCATGACGTTCATATAGGGCGTGATATGGCCGAAAAAGGCTAAATAGCCGCTGCACAGGTAATTCTGTGCTTCGTCGTCATGGATGGTAAAACGGTGTTTAGGGCATCCCCCATGGCAGGCAAAGCGCCAGTGGCAGCTCTGACAGCGGGCAGAGAGTTGGCCCTTTTGCTTCCCGAACTGTTGCTGAAATGGCGAGCTCGCCATCGCTGCCATAGCATCTTGCTTCAGATTACCCAGCTTATATTCCGCTGAGACAAAGTGATCGCAGCTGTAGACATCGCCGTTTTGCTCCACCAGTAAACTCTGCCCACAGACAGGCTGCATGGTGCAGAGCGTGGCGGGCTGGCCGGCCCATACGCCGAGCAGATTATCAAAGTACTGGATAAACACCCTGCCAACATCGTTTTCCAGCCAGTCGTCGAAAACACTGCACAAAAATTTGCCCCAGCCCTCAGGGGTAACTGACCAGGGAGCAGGGGAGTCAACGAGAGGAATAAACTGGAGATGGTGAAGGTTTAGCTCGCGGCTCAGGCAGCGATAGAGACTTTTCCCCTGGCTTGCAGACTGGCGGCTGACCACCACCATGGCATTCACCGGAACGTCATGCTGCTGCAGGCAGCGTATGGCCTGCACAACTTTTTCCCAGGTGGGTTTTCCGCAGCCCGTCGTACGCCAGGTGTCGTGGAGTGACGCAGGGCCATCAATGGATAATCCGACCAGAAATCCATGACGACGCAAAAAACGAGCCCATTTATCGTTCAGCAAGATGCCGTTGGTTTGCAGGCTGTTGGCGATGATTTTGTTACCACGGTAACGCTGCTGGAGCTCGACCACCTTTGCAAAAAAATCCAGCCCGCATAAGGTAGGCTCACCGCCCTGCCAGCAAAACTCGACGTTTTGCGAGGGGGTCGATGAAATGGTGTTGTGAATGTATGCTTCCAGCGTGAGGTCGTCCATGGTGGCATACCCTGGACGCGGAACCTCGTTTTCCAGATAGAAACAATACCGACAGGCCAGATTGCATCGATTGCCGCCGGGTTTTGCTACGGTATTAAAATTAGCGCTCATTCTTTGCTATGCTCGAACGGTTTCGATGAGGAAGAGAGTAAGGCTAATTGTGTTACCGGAGGTGTGGCTAATGTTACCGATGGCGACTGGCTTTATTTTTTGGATCATTATGCAAGCGAAAAATACAGGCGGTATCGTTATTTTTCGCAGGTGACAGCATGCCCTGCTATTCTCTTAAAAATTTCATCATTGATTTGGTGAATGTATTTTCATTAAAAATTTATAATATGAATAATGCCTGCCATATGGCTATAAGGGCAGGCGTAAATTATCAAGGGCGTAGTGATCCACGTTTACTCTTCAGCAAGGTTGTTTTTGGCTATCGGTTGGTCAACGGCCGCTGCCGGATATTCTACATTACGTTCATCCTGCGCCTTACCCGCCTCGCGCACAATCGCCAGCGCCAGTCCGGCAACGATCAACGTTAACCCGGTGGACACCCACATTCCGCCGATAATGCCCAGCCGGTGGTTCAGCCATGCGTAGGCAAAGGGTGAAACAGCTGCCATCAGTTGCCCGGGGATCAGCAGGAGACCCGTGCGGCTGGCGTAGCTTTCTGCGCTAAACAGCGCCAGCGGCAGCGTCGCTTTGACAATCGTCACCAGCCCGTTAATCGCGCCATAGCCCAGCACAAACCCGGCTGCGCATCCGGCAAAGGTCGTGCTGCTCAATCCAAGGAGAAAACAGAGCGGCATGGCGAGCGCAGTAAAACGCGTTAGCGTGAGTGAGGTGACCCGGGGACCGGCCAGCACTTCCCCCAGCCGGGCGCCGGTCTGGCCGAATCCCCACAGCATACCGACGGCAACCGGCAGACCAAAGTGGCTGATAAACTCCGGCAGATGGGTAGAGGTACCGTTAGAGATGAAGGTGATCAGCGCAATAAAGATCGCGTAACGCGCCCCGTTACGCCGGTCGCCCTCTGCTGTCGCTGGCGAGGCTGGTGATTTCGCCGCTGAATTGAGCCGCTGGCGAGGCAGTTGATAACTCAGCCATGCGCTCAGCAGGCCAAACAGTGCATAGATCCGCAGGGCATTCTGCCAGGGCATGATGGTTAATAACGCCTCGCCCAGCGGCCAGAAGAGGGCAGAGGCCAGACCGCCAGCGAGAGTGATATGAGAGATAGTTTTCCGCGCCTGCTGACCGTACAGATTCACCACTGCGGCGAACAGCGCATCATACAGTGAGAGCCGCATGCCGATGCCGGTCAGCAGCCAGGCGCCGTACCAGCCGGCCAGCGAAGGGCGCCAGGCCATCATGGCGCAGCTGGCGGCTATCAGTAAGGTACCGCTGGTGACCACCAGTCTTCCGCCAAAGCGAGCCAGCAGCCTGGCAACGAACGGGGAGACAGCGGCCATCATCAGCATCGCAAGCGTCAGGCCGAGATAGATCTGCGGCAAGGACCATCCTTTGTCGGCGGCGATAGCCCCGGCAAAGGTGCCGGGCATATAAAAAGAGATCCCCCAGTTGATGAGTTGCTGACCGCCCGCGGTGAAGGCAAGGCGTCGGGGAATAGCGTTTATTTCCATGGTTTTTCATTCCGTTAAGACAGTTGTCCTGAGCATACCCGGCAGGCTATTGTTCTGGCAGAGCGGCCACCTTATGCGCGGTATAAGAGAAACTTTTATGACAACACTGAACCTGGGAAATCTGGCGACCTTCCGGCTGGTCGTACAGCGCGGCAGCTTTTCTGCCGCCGCCGACGCGCTGGGGATCTCCCAACCTGCCGTCAGCCTGCAGGTACGTCAGCTGGAGCAGTTTTTACAGACCAGGCTGCTGGAGCGAACCGGACGTGGGATCAAGGCGACGGCGGCGGGAATGGCATTGCTGGCCCACAGCGAGCAGATCGATCGGGTGGTGAATAGCGCGGTGCAGTCGGTCAGCGCATTCAGTCAGGAGGTTAATGGATCGTTGACGCTGGGGACAGGCGCGACGGCCTGCATTCATCTTCTTCCACCGCTGCTGCAGCATCTTCGTCAGCAGCACCCGCTGCTGACGGTGGGGGTGACCACCGGCAACACGCTGGATATCGTCCGCGCGGTGGAAGAAAACCGGCTCGATCTCGGGCTGGTCACGCTGCCCGTGCAGGGGCGCAGTCTGGCGGTGACTGCGATGTTAGATGAGGAGTTCGTGACCATCTATGCCAGCCGCGAGACGGAGATGCCGGCGGTTTATACTCCCGCCGAGCTGCAGGCGCAGCCGCTCATTGCCTTCGAGGCGGGTAGCGGCACGCGGGATCTGATTGACCGCTGGTTCCGCTCGGCGGGACTGGCGGTGACGCCGGTAATGCAGTTGGGGAGCATCGAGGCGATTAAGCGCATGGTGCGGGCAGGGCTGGGCTACAGCATCGTGCCCCGCATGGCGGTGGAGCGGGTGGAGGATCGCGACGGATTACGCGTACACTCGCTGGCGCCGCGGCTATACCGACAGCTGGCGGTAGTCATGCGTCAGGACAAAATTGTGACAAAAGGTATCGCTGAAATGCTGCGCCTGCTGCATACCGTGCGCTTATAAATCGCCGACGGCAAAATTACCGCATCAAATACAGTACTTCAGCAGCGAGCGGCTCTGCCTGCGGAGTGTGGCGCTTGCAGTATTAGAATCAAAGGATTACTCGCGGGGGGAGGGCTCGACGGTGAGCGATGACTCCTGCGACGCTTTTTTATCCTGATGATGGTACCAGGCGCCGATGGAGGAGTAGACAAAGCGTCCAAAGAAGAAGAGAAAGCTGATAAGCAGTACGATACGGGTCATGCGACGGTTAAATCGATGTCGTTTACGCATACTGGGTGCCTGACTCACAAAAGGATCCTTGAAGTATACCCGAAGATGGGCGATGGGGGTATTAAGGCACAGGAACGAGATGGGGTCAATTGATGCAGATGTAAAAGTGCGGCAGTGAAAACATTAATTAATGTTATATAAGATAATCGTCGTATTTACATGCTCACTTTATTAGCCGTGAAATGTCGGGAAAAATAAGATTTATTAATGTTGGCGTCAGCATTTGTTGATTTATATCAATAGTCTCCTTCTCTTGGCCACTAAAATCAGCGGACGTTACCGTATCGTTATTATTTACGCGGTCAGCATGGGTGGTTGGATGCCTGCCTGAATATGCCTCGCGGGAGCAGAGGCACTCTGTAGAGCACCTATGAATTTATTAAAATACTATCAACAATATCGCGACAAGTGGTGGGCTTTACCGCTCGTTCTGCCTGCGCTGTTATTACCGGTCGCCAGATGGGCGAATACCTACACCATGCTCAATGGTCATATGGTATTTTTGTATTATCTTCCCCTGGCGCTGGTGCTCAGCCTGATGATGTTTTTTGGTTGGGCGGCGATCCCTGGCATTATTATTGGCCTGCTGTTAACTCTGGCCCACGGCATGTTGCTTGAGCAGTCCATCGGTGTACTGTTCCATTTCCTTATCCCCTGCGTGCTCTGCTGGGGCGGCTACCGCATTTTTGTCCCCCAGCGTCAGCAGGTCTCACACGGCAACGTCCGACTGATGCCGCATCGTCTGTTCTGGCAAATGCTGCTCCCCTCGGTCATTTTTCTGATTTTGTCACAGATTGCCGAATATCTTGGACTCCATCCGCGCACAACGGAAATGACCGGCGTTACGCCATTTAGTTTACGTTCATTAATCACCTTTCAGGCGCTAATGGTAGGGTGCCTGACCGGCATGCCGCTGTGTTATTTTGTGTTACGGGTCATTCGTAATCCTTTTCATTTACGCGGCTTTATTTCTCAGGTTCGCTTACAAATTGATCCAAAAATAAAAAAAATTGAAATCATTTGCTGGGCGACGGTATTAATTCTGCTACTGTGGCTATTATTGATGCCGCTTAATGATAGCAGCACCATATTTAGTACGAATTATACGTTGTCATTGCTGATGCCGGTGATGCTCTGGGGTGCCATGCGTTTTGGCTATCGCTTTATCTCACTGATCTGGACGCCGGTGCTGATTGCCGTGATCCATTTTCATTACCGTTACTTACCAATTTACCCAAGCTATAACACCCAGTTGGCGATCACGTCATCAAGCTATCTGGTATTCTCGTTTATTGTCGCCTATACGGCGATGCTGGCGACACAGCAGCGGCTGATCTACGCTCGCGTCCGGCAGATGGCCTTCCTCGACCCGGTGGTTCATATGCCGAACTTGCGGGCGCTGAGCCGGGCGCTCAACGGCACGAGCTGGTCGACGCTCTGTTTTCTGCGCATTCCTGAGCTTGAACTGCTGGGGCGCCACTATGGGGTACTTTTGCGAATCCAGTATAAGCAAATGCTGGCGAACCATCTGAGAACGCTGCTGCAGCCCAACGAAGCGGTATATCATCTTGCCGGTCACGATTTAGTGTTCCGTCTCAATAGCGAAGGGCACCAGGCGCGCATTCACTTAATTGACCGCTCCCTGCGACAGTTCCGTTTCCACTGGGACGGGGTCCCCCTGCAGCCGCGGATCGGCATGAGCTATTGCAGCGTTCGCTCGCCGGTCAAGCATCTGTATTTACTGCTTGGCGAGTTGAACACCATTGCCGACATGTCGTTAGCCAGCGGCCATCCGGAAAATTTACAGCGCCGCGGCGCGGGCCATGTTCAGCAGGATCTGAAAGATAAAGTCGTGATGATGAACCGCATTCTCAAAGCGCTGGAACATGACCATTTTGTCCTGATGGCGCAGCCTATCCAGGGCATTCGCGGCGATCGCTATCATGAAGTGCTGGTGAGGATGGAAGGGGAGTCGGGTGAGCTAACGGGGCCAAACGAGTTCTTGCCGGTGGCGCACGAGTTTGGGCTGTCAACGCGGGTGGACCAGTGGGTTATTGAGCATACGCTGGCCTTTATGGACGCCAACCGGCGGGCGCTGCCCGGTCTGCGGCTGGCGATCAATCTTTCTCCGGTGTCGCTGAGCCGCAGCCAGTTTCCTCAGGAGGTCGAAGCGCTGCTGCAGGCCTACAACATTGAGCCATGGCAGATTATTTTCGAGCTGACCGAGAACTACGCGCTCAGCAATCCCGAGCTGGTCTGTCAGACTTTAGAGCATCTGCGGGCGCTGGGCTGCCGGGTGGCGATCGATGATTTTGGTACCGGCTACGCCAGCTACGCCCGGTTAAAAACAATGAACGTCGACATTCTTAAAATCGACGGCAGTTTTATTCGCAATCTGCTTGCCAGCAGTCTTGATTACCAGGTCGTGGACTCTATTTGTCGTCTGGCGCGTATGAAGAACATGCAGGTGGTGGCCGAATATGTGGAGTCGCCGGAAATACGTCAGGCGGTCATCACGCTGGGGATCGATTATATGCAGGGCTATGATATCGGGGTACCGGTACCTCTGACGCAGTTGGCGGAGGAGATGACCGGCTGAGCAGCAAAAAGCCGGGCGTAAGCGCCCGGCTCGGTTGATAGCCAAAGATACGATCAGGCGTCTGGCTCTTCTTCAGCAATCTTCAGCATCCATTCCGGCACGCCTTCCCAGTACTGTTGCTCTTTTTCCAGATCCAGCAGCACCAGCGCATTCTGGCTAAACCAGTTGTGCGGAAACGTCAGCGTCCAGTGGTGAGCTTCCGTCTGCAGGCGCAGCGTCGGCGGCGTAGTGGTAGCCTGACGCTGGTTATTCAGCAGTACGCCCAGGCGCAGTAGCTGAATTAGCGGCAGAAACTGCTTTTTCCTGAATAGCGTAAAGCGCGGCAGATCGTCGAGCTTGATCGCTTTGCGATGATAGCGTACGAGGGTGGCCATCAGCATCTGCTGCTCCTGATTGAAGCCCGGCAGGTCGCTATTTTGGAGAATGTAGGCCGAGTGACGATGCATGCCGCTGTGGTTGATATTCAGCCCTACCTCATGGAGCATCACCGCCCATTTCAACAGCGCCGCGAGGTGCGGATTGGCCAGCTTGGGATTCTGCTCCTGCCACTGCTCCAGCATCTGGGTGGTAGTTTCCAGTACCCGGCGCGCCTGTTCGCGATCGATGTTGTACTGATTTGCCAGACTCTGTGCCGTGCGGCTACGAATATCCTGGTGGCGGAAGCGGCCTTCCATCTCGTACAGGACACCTTCGCGCAGCGCGCCATCGGACAGACGAAGTTCTTTGATGGCCAGCGCGTCAAACACACCGCAGAGGATCGCCAGCCCAGGCGCAAAGACCGCTTTACGGTCTTCTGAGAGACCGGGCAGACTGAGCGCGTCGAAGTTTTTATGCTTCAGCAGCTCACTGACCAGCATTTCGAGGCGTTCCGGCGTAATAAATCCGTCCTTCTCGCCCATCGCCACCAGCACTTCCTGGGCGGCTTTAATGGTGCCGGAGGCGCCCAGCGCCACGGTCCATCCCTGAATACGGAACTGCCAGGCCAGCGTCTCCAGCTTCTGCACCGCCGCCAGGCGCGCGCGCTGGAAGTTTTCTTTATTGATAACGCCGCCAGGGAAATAGGCCTGCGAGAAGCTCACGCAGCCCATGCGGCGGCTTTCCACCAGGCGGGGCTCAAAATCTTCGCCAATGACCAGCTCGGTTGAACCGCCGCCGATATCAATCACCAGCTTGCGGCCGCGCTCCGGCTGCGTGTGCTCAACGCCCATAAAAATCAGGCGCGCTTCTTCATTACCGGAGATGATCTCGATCGGGTAGGGGATCACTTTTTCCGCGCGTTTAAGAAACTCCGCCGCGTTGGTCGCCTGACGCAGCGTATGCGTCCCGACGATACAGACGCTGGAGGGGGAGAACCCCTGCAGGCGTTCGGCAAACAGCGACAGGCAGTTCAGCCCACGGGTCATGGCTTCTTCGCTCAACACCGAGTTTTCATCGAGGCCATCGGCCAGATGTACGCGCTGTTTCAGGCGTCCGATGATCTGCATGGCGCCGTCGACGACACGGGCGATCACCATATGAAAACTGTTCGAACCAAGGTCAACCGCAGCGAACTCCTGCGGCCGAGGGGTGTTATCGTTTATTGGCATAGGTTAGTCGGGTTGTTCGAGTGATTTGAGATAATCGTAAATCGCCATTTGCGCGCGCACTTTACGGCGATTGCCGCGCGGCACATAGCGGTTACTCAGTTCTTTATCAAGATAGCGCGCTTTTACCGTATCGTTGAACAGGATATCAAAAATATCCAGCACCCGCTGCTTCAGACGCGGATCGAGCAGCGGAGCGGCAACTTCGATGCGATAATCGATGTTACGCGTCATCCAGTCGGCAGAGGAGAGCCAGACCTGTTTATCGCCACCGTTTTCAAAACAGTAGACCCGGTCGTGCTCGAGGAAACGGTCCACAATACTGATGACGCGGATATTTTCGCTGATACCTTCCAGACCCGGGATCAGCGAGCACATGCCGCGGATCAGCAGATTAACCGGCACGCCGGAGCTGGAGGCGGCATACAGTCGGTCCACCAGACCTTTATCCACCAGGTTGTTCAGCTTCAGCGTAATCCCGGACGGTTGCCCGTTTTGCGCATTGGCGATCTCGCGATCGATCATCTCATACAGCAGACGACGCGAGTTCTGCGGCGACACCAACAGGTAGTCGAAGCTAACCGGACGATAGGGGTTCTCGATAAAGTTAAACACCCGGCGGACTTCATTGGTAATGCGCGCATCGGCGGTTAACAGCGAATAGTCGGTGTAGATCCGCGCCGTCTTCTCGTTAAAGTTACCGGTGCCGATGTGGGCGTAGCGCACCACCTCATCGCCTTCTTTACGCGAGATAAGGAACAGCTTGGCGTGGATCTTCAGACCTGGCGCAGAGAAGATAACGTGGACTCCCGCTTCCGTCAGGCGTTTCGCCCAGTGAATGTTAGCCTCTTCATCGAAGCGCGCCTGCAGCTCCACCACTACGGTGACTTTCTTACCGTTGTGGGCGGCGTGGATCATCGCGTCAATAATGCGCGAATCCTTGGCCACGCGGTAAATGTTGATTTTGATCGCCAATACGCTGGGGTCGAAGGAGGCCTGACGCAGCAGCTCCAGCACGTGCTCAAAGGTGTGATAGGGATAGTAGAGCAGCACGTCGCGTTCGCGAATGGCGTCGAAGCCGTTGCGGAATTTATCAAACCACAGATGACGCAGGCGTGGCATGGGTTTATTGACCAGATTGGCCTTACCGACGTTCGGGAAGCCGATAAAGTCTTTAAAGTTGTGATAGCGGCCGCCCGGCAGCATTGAGTCGTAGTTGGAAATGGAGAGCTTATCGCGCAGCATTTCGACCATCGCATCCGGCATATCGCGCTGGTAGACGAAGCGAACCGGCTCGGCGGTCAGGCGCTGCTTGAGGCTGGAGGACATCAGCTCCATCAGGCTCGACTCCATCTCATGCACCAGATCGTACTCGGCGTCACGGGTCATCTTCATCGAGTAGGCGTTCAGCGCATCGTAATCAAAGAAGCCTTTAAAAATATCGTCCAGGCAATAGCGCAGGATGTTATCCAGGAGGATCATTGGCTTGCGGCGACGCGGCGCTTCCGGCGGCAGGTTCACGAAGCGCGGCACTTTATCCGACGGTATTTCCAGCAGAGCATAGTTGATGTTTTCCCCGCGGATAATCTCCACCGCCAGATAGGTGTAATCATCTTTCAGGAACTGCACGAGGTCCGTTTCGCGGTTGATCAGGATCGGCGAGATATGCTGGCGTAAATACTGCTTGAAGTAGTTGCGCAGCCAGGCCTGCTGATTGACGGACAGCTGGCGCTCGTTGATCAGGAAGATCTGGTTACGCGCCATCTCCAGCAACAGTTCATTATACAGACTATCGAATTCCTGATCGGCCTTCAGAACGCGGGCCTGAATTTTGCCTAACAGGTGGCGAGAATGGGCGGTACTGCCTTGTTCTTCACTGATAATAATCCGGCGCTTCAGCTCAGCGAAGCGCACTTTGTAAAACTCATCCAGGTTGTTGGAGTAAATCCCTAAGAAGCGCATGCGCTCAATCAGCGGGTTACTCTTGTCCGCCGCTTCCTGCAGCACGCGTTCGTTAAAAGACAACCAGCTGAGTTCTTTTTCGATGTATAGCTTTTCCTGGCCCATTACCGCTCACACTCCGTTTTACTCACAGGACGTAGACTATTATGACGAATTTTTCTGCATAGCGATTTACTGTGTCACAACAATATGACAGTAAGAAGAATTATTTCTGTGAGATGTTTGATTAGTAAACACTTTTAATTAAAAAAAAGCCCCGCGATGTGCACATGCGGGGCTGGTTGTTCATTCGTCGGCGGCATAGCCCTGCGGGGGAAGCTGTCGCTCATCCAGCCAGGCGTGGTTGCCTGCCATGCGCAGACGTCCATCGACGAACCAGCTGATGACCAGCGGATAAATGGCATGTTCCTGGGCCTGAACCCGCGCCGTGATTTCCTCCTCGCTGTCGCCAGCGAAGACCGGCACCTTGGCCTGCAGGATAACCGGCCCACCGTCCAGCTCATCGGTGACGAAGTGCACCGAGGTACCGTGCTCCTCGTCACCGTTCTCCAGCACCTGACGATGAGTATGCAGGCCAGGATACTTCGGCAGTAGCGAGGGATGGATGTTCAGCAGACGTCCCTGATAGTGGCTGACGAACGCCGGGCTAAGGATACGCATATAGCCTGCCAGCACCACCAGATCCGGGGCGTAGGCGTCGATTTCATGCATCAGCTGACGATCGAACGCTTCCCGGTCGGCAAACTGACTTTGCGCCAGCGCATGGGCCGGGATGCCGGCCAGGCGCGCGCGCTCAAGGCCGAACGCATCAGCCTTGTTACTGAATACCGCACGCAGGGTGCCGTTTATCTGTTTCCGGCCGCAGGCGTCGATGATCGCCTGCAAATTGCTGCCGCTACCGGAAATCAGCACCACGATGTTTTTCATGCAATGACCACACGCTGTTCGGAATCGGAGGCTTTGATATACCCGATTTTCCACGCGTTTTCACCTTTGTCATTCAGCAGGGCAATCGCTTTGTCCGCTTCCGCTGCCGGCAGGGCGATAATCATCCCTACGCCGCAGTTAAAGGTACGGTACATTTCATGCTGGCTGACGTTACCGGCGGCTTGCAGCCAGTTGAAGACGGATGGCCACTGCCAGGAGGACTCATCGATGATCGCCTGGGTGTTATCCGGCAGCACGCGCGGAATGTTTTCCCAGAAGCCGCCGCCGGTCAGGTGGGCAATAGCGTGGACGTCAACGCTGGCGATCAGATCAAGCACCGATTTCACATAGATGCGGGTTGGCGCCAGCAGATGGTCGGCCAGCGGTTTACCGTCAAGGTCGGTAGTTTGTGGGTCAACGCCGCTAACCTCAATGATCTTACGCACCAGCGAATAGCCGTTAGAGTGCGGGCCGCTGGACGCCAGCGCCACCAGCACGTCGCCATCGGTCACTTTGCTGCCGTCGATGATTTCTGATTTTTCCACTACCCCGACGCAGAAACCCGCCACGTCGTAATCTTCGCCGTGGTACATCCCGGGCATCTCTGCGGTTTCACCACCGACCAGCGCGCAACCGGACTGCAGGCAGCCTTCGGCGATGCCGTTGATGACGCTGGCTGCGGTATCGACGTCCAGTTTACCGGTGGCGTAATAATCCAGGAAAAACAGCGGCTCAGCGCCCTGAACCACCAGGTCGTTCACGCACATGGCGACCAGGTCGATACCGATGGTGTCGTGACGCTTCAGATCCATTGCCAGACGCAGCTTGGTACCGACGCCGTCGGTGCCGGAGACCAGTACCGGCTCGCGGTATTTCTGCGGCAGTGCGCACAGCGCGCCGAATCCGCCCAGTCCCCCCATCACTTCCGGGCGACGGGTTTTCTTCACCACGCCCTTAATACGGTCGACGAGAGCGTTGCCTGCATCAATATCCACGCCGGCATCTTTATAGCTGAGAGAGGTTTTATCGGTCACTGCGAAGTCTCCACGCGTTTGCGGTAAGCAAGAAAAATCGGCGCAATTCTAACAGGGAAAGCAAACGTTTGCGAGCCTGCTTTACAGTTGGCGTAAAACCGCTGATGAATGGTTAAATTTGATACTGCTCACGAAAATGAAACCGGGTACAGTCTGGTGCTTGCCTCTACGTAAAGGAATCCCCATTATACGACTGAAACCGGTTTCCGTGTTGGTTTGCCACGCATTTTGTCGGTGATTGACGCGGGTCAGGAGAGGGATGAATGAAGATTGCGGCATTTGATATCGGTGGCACCGCGTTAAAGATGGGCGTGATGGCCCGCGACGGCAGGCTGCTGGAAACCGCCAGGCAGTCAATCAATGACAGCGATGGCGATCGGATCTTACAGGCAATGCTGTCGTGGCTGGCGGCCCATCCGTCGTGTGAAGGAATAGCCATCAGCGCGCCGGGCTATATCGATCCGCACAGCGGTTTTATCACCATGGGCGGCGCTATCCGTCGATTTGATAACTTCGCCATGAAATCGTGGCTCGAGACGCGAACCGGGCTGCCGGTCTCGGTGGAAAACGACGCCAACTGTGTGCTGCTGGCCGAGCGCTGGCAGGGCAAAGCGGCGGAGATGGCCAATTTTCTGGTGCTCACTATCGGTACTGGCATCGGTGGGGCGATTTTCTGCCAACACCAGCTGATCAACGGGGCGCGTTTTCGTGCCGGCGAATTCGGCTACATGCTTACCGACCGTCCCGGCGGACGCGATCCTCGTCGCTATTCGATGAATGAGAACTGCACTCTGCGGGTGCTGCGCCATCGCTATGCGCAATATATTGGCGCGCCGCTGGATAGCGTGACAGGCGAACTGATTTTCGACCGCTATGACGCCGGCGACCCGGTTTGTCAGCGTCTGGTCGCCGAGTTCTTCAATGGCCTGGGCCATGGCCTTTATAACCTCGTCCATATCTTCGATCCGCAGACCATTTTTATCGGCGGCGGCGTTGTGGAACGCCCAGGATTTCTGACGCTACTGTGCCAGCATCTGGCCTGGTTCGGCATTGCCGACTATCTCGATACCGTCAGTCACGGCAACGATGCCGGCCTGATTGGCGCGGTTTACCATTTTAATCAGCTGTATCGTTCGCCAGACGACGATCGACATTAGGGAGAGACTATGTCCGGATTTAAAGCAGGTTTTCTGTGGGGCGGCGCGGTCGCAGCGCATCAGTTAGAGGGCGGCTGGCAGGAGGGCGGCAAGGGGATCAGCGTGGCGGATGTGATGACCGCCGGCGCCCACGGCGTGCCGCGGGAAATTACCGACGGCGTGGTGGCCGGGAAAAACTACCCGAACCATGAGGCGATCGATTTTTATCATCGTTATCCACAAGACCTGGCGCTGTTTGCCGAGATGGGCTTCAAATGTTTTCGCACCTCGATTGCCTGGACGCGTATTTTCCCGCAGGGCGATGAGCTGGAGCCCAACGAGGCTGGCCTGAAGTTTTATGATGATCTGTTCGACGAATGCCTGAAACACGGCATTGAGCCAGTCATTACGCTGTCGCATTTTGAAATGCCTTATCATCTGGTCACCGAGTACGGCGGCTGGCGCAACCGCAAGCTAATCGACTTTTTCGTGCGCTTTGCCAGGGTCGTCTTCACCCGCTATCAACATAAAGTGAAGTACTGGATGACCTTTAACGAGATCAACAACCAGGCCAACTTCCATGAGGACTTTGCCCCCTTCACCAACTCCGGTTTGAAATATTTGCCGGATGAAGACCGGGAACCGGTGATGTACCAGGCCGCGCACTATGAGCTGGTGGCCAGCGCCCTGGCGGTGAAAGCGGCGCGCGAGATCAACCCGGCGCTGCAGATTGGCTGCATGATCGCTATGTGCCCCATCTATCCGCTGACCTGCGCCCCGGACGATATGATGATGGCGATGAACGCCATGCACCGCCGTTACTGGTTTACCGACGTCCACGTGCGCGGTCGCTATCCGCAGCATCTGCTCAACTATTTTGCCCGCCGCGGCTTTACTCTGGATATCACCGAAGCCGATCGTCAGGCGTTAACCGAGGGCTGTGTCGACTACATTGGCTTTAGCTACTATATGTCGTTCGCTACCAAAGCCACCGAAGACAACCCCTTGCTTGATTATGATGAAACCACCAGCCTGGTCTCCAACCCGTACGTCAAAAAGTCGGACTGGGGCTGGCAGATTGACCCGGTCGGCCTGCGCTATTCGCTGAACTGGTTCTGGGATCACTACCAGCTGCCACTGTTTATTGTCGAAAACGGCTTTGGCGCGATTGATGTCCGCGAAGCGGACGGCAGCGTCAATGACCAGTATCGTATCGATTATCTCTCCGCCCATATCGCGGAGATGAAAAAGGCGGTGGTCGAGGATGGCGTCGATCTGATGGGCTACACCCCCTGGGGCTGTATCGATCTGGTTTCCGCCGGCACGGGGGAAATGAAAAAACGCTACGGCTTTATTTATGTCGATAAAGATAATGAAGGCAATGGCACGTTGGCACGCAGCCGGAAAAAGTCCTTTGCCTGGTATCAGCAGGTAATTGCCAGCAACGGGGAGAAGCTGTCGTAGTCGGGTGGCGCTAACGCTTAACCGACCTACAATACACGTAGGCCCGCGTAAGCGTATGGACTGCACCCCGCACCCAAGCCGGAGCCTCGCCTCCGGTTTTTTTGTCTCTAAATCACTTTGCTTGATATACGTCAAGCAAGATGGGTATGGCACAATCCGCAAAAAGCGGTATAATCCCGCGATTTTTTTTGTGGCTGCCCCTCAGAGGAGAAAGAGAATGAAGATTGTGGAAGTCAAACACCCACTCGTCAAACACAAGCTGGGCCTGATGCGCGAGCACGACATCAGCACCAAACGCTTCCGTGAACTCGCCTCAGAAGTGGGCAGCTTACTGACTTATGAAGCCACCGCCGATCTGGAGACTGAGAAAGTCACTATTGAAGGCTGGAACGGTCCGGTGGAAGTCGAGCAGATCAAGGGCAAGAAAATTACCGTTGTGCCTATCCTGCGCGCTGGCCTCGGCATGATGGAAGGGGTGCTGGAGCACGTGCCAAGCGCGCGTATCAGCGTGGTCGGTATCTATCGCAATGAAGAAACCCTCGAGCCGGTGCCTTACTTCCAGAAACTGGTGTCTAACATCGATGAACGTATGGCGCTGGTCGTTGACCCGATGCTGGCCACCGGTGGGTCGATGATCGCCACTATCGATCTGCTGAAAAACGCCGGCTGCACCAGCATCAAGGTGCTGGTGCTGGTGGCGGCGCCGGAAGGGATTGCCGCGCTGGAGAAAGCCCACCCGGACGTTGAGCTGTACACCGCCTCTGTCGATAAGGGACTGAACGAGCACGGGTATATCATTCCCGGTCTCGGCGATGCCGGCGACAAGATTTTTGGAACGAAATAAAATATACCGCGAAAAAAGCCGACTTTGAGAGTCGGCTTTTTTTTGAATAAAAGTAATCCACAGCAAATAACAGACGACTCTCAGAGGAATACACTATGACGCGCCGTGCCATCGGGGTGAGTGAAAGACCGCCGCTTTTACAGACAATCCCGCTTAGTTTGCAACATCTGTTCGCCATGTTTGGCGCAACGGTACTGGTGCCTATTCTGTTCCACATTAACCCGGCCACCGTCCTGCTGTTCAACGGCATCGGTACGCTGTTGTACCTCTTTATCTGTAAAGGCAAAATTCCCGCTTATCTGGGATCAAGCTTCGCTTTTATCTCCCCGGTGCTGCTGCTGTTGCCGCTGGGCTACGAAGTGGCGCTGGGCGGCTTTATTATGTGCGGCGTGCTGTTCTGCCTCGTCTCCTTTATTGTCAAAAAAGCCGGTACCGGCTGGCTGGATGTGATGTTCCCGCCGGCGGCGATGGGCGCCATCGTTGCGGTTATCGGCCTCGAACTGGCGGGCGTGGCGGCTAATATGGCCGGGCTGCTGCCGGCCGACGGCCAGTCACCGGACAGTAAAACCATTATTATCTCGATGGTGACCCTGGCGGTGACGGTGTTCGGATCCGTGCTGTTCCGCGGCTTCCTGGCGATTATCCCGATCCTGATCGGCGTGCTGGTGGGCTATGCGCTGTCGTTTGTGATGGGCGTGGTCGATACCACCCCGATCGCCGAGGCGCACTGGTTCGCGCTGCCGACTTTCTACACTCCGCGCTTTGAGTGGTTTGCTATCTTCACCATACTGCCCGCCGCGCTGGTGGTGATTGCCGAGCACGTGGGGCATCTGGTGGTGACCGCCAATATCGTTAAGCGCGATCTGATCCGCGACCCGGGCCTGCATCGTTCGATGTTTGCCAACGGCCTGTCGACGATCGTTTCCGGCTTCTTCGGTTCGACGCCCAACACTACCTACGGTGAAAATATCGGCGTGATGGCGATTACCCGGGTCTACAGCACCTGGGTAATCGGCGGCGCGGCGATCATTGCGATTCTGCTCTCCTGCGTCGGCAAACTGGCGGCGGCTATCCAGATCATCCCGGTGCCGGTGATGGGCGGCGTTTCCCTGCTGCTGTACGGGGTGATCGGCGCCTCGGGGATCCGCGTACTGATTGAATCGAAGGTGGATTACAGTAAAGCGCAGAATCTGATCCTCACCTCCGTGATCCTGATCATCGGCGTTAGCGGCGCTAAAGTGCACATTGGCGCCGCCGAGCTGAAAGGGATGGCGCTGGCGACTATCGTGGGCATCGCCCTCAGCCTGATTTTCAAGCTTATCAGCGTCCTGCGTCCGGAAGAGGTGGTCCTCGACGCGGCGGATAGCGAAGAGTTTAAATAACGATCGCCTGACCGGGCGGCGATCCCGCCCGGTTCTCTCCTGACCTAAATCTGTGGTAAACTCTTCGCGTTTTTCTGTAAGCCTATGTTGAGGTCCATCTGAACGCACCGGCACAGCTCTCTTTGCCACTGTATCTTCCTGACGACGAAACCTTCGCGAGTTTCTGGCCGGGTGATAATCCTTCCCTACTTGCCGCCCTCCAGAACGTACTGCGCCAGGAACACAGCGGGTACATTTATATCTGGTCACGTGAAGGGGCAGGTCGTAGCCACCTGTTACACGCCGCCTGCGCGGAGCTTTCCCAGCGCGGGGATGCGGTAGGCTACGTGCCGCTGGATAAACGGACGTGGTTTGTGCCCGAGGTGCTGGAGGGGATGGAACAGCTGGCGCTGGTGTGCATCGATAACATCGAGTGCGTCGCCGGCGATGAGCCCTGGGAGATGGCCATCTTTAATCTCTATAACCGGATCCTGGAATCAGGCAAAACCCGGCTGCTGATCACCGGCGATCGGCCGCCGCGGCAGCTGAATCTTGGCCTGCCGGATCTGGCCTCACGGCTGGACTGGGGGCAGATCTATAAGCTGCAGCCGCTGTCGGATGAAGACAAACTGCAGGCGCTACAGCTGCGCGCCAGACTGCGCGGCTTCGAGATGCCTGAAGATGTGTGCCGCTTCCTGCTGAAGCGGCTGGATCGCGAGATGCGTTCGCTGTTTATGACCCTCGATCAGCTGGATCATGCCTCGATTACCGCTCAGCGCAAGCTGACGATCCCCTTCGTGAAAGAGATCCTTAAGCTTTAGTCCGCCAGGGGAGTCAGCTCCTGCTCCGTCAGCCCGGTCAACCGGGCGACCAGGTCGCGCGGAAGGCCGCTGTGCAGCATAGCGACAGCGATGCGCTGCGCCTCTTCTTTCCGTCCTTCCTGACGGCCTTGCGCCAGGCCCCGCTCCAGCCCCTGTTGTTCCAGATATTCCGCAATCGTCATCAACGTCTCCTTATGCTGCGGCGTACGTAACGCCAGCTCGCGAATGAATTTAATCGGCTCGCGCGTGTTGCCTGCCTGCACCAGATAGTGCATCAGGGCTTGTACCTGCGATTCCGTCGCCAGTCCAGTCAATAATAATTCGCTCAGCTTGTCGAGGAGCTGCGCCAGATCGCGTTGTCGAATATGTGTTTGCAGTAACTCCAGCGTTGCCATGCGCTGGTGGGTGGCAATCTCGTCATCCGGAATGACGGTTATGTCCGCCAGCGGAAACGCCCCGTGATAAAGGTGACCGGCCAGCTCCGGAGCGACGAATTCATCGAGCCAGCGCAGAGAGAACGGATAGGGGCTCACCAGACCGTGGTAGAAGAGAACAGGGATCACCAGCGGCAGGCGATCGTGGCCGGCATCGAGATGGCGCTGCATGGCGGCGATGGCGTAGCGCATCAGACGAAAGGCCATATGCCGGTCGGGCGTGCTCTGGTGTTCGATAAGCGCATAAATATAACCGTCGCCCGCCGTGGTTTTCAGGGAATACAAAATGTCGGCGTAAAAGGGACGCAGATCGTCTTCGACAAAATGCCCGGACTCGAGATGCAGCGTACGCAGATCGCACACTTTAAGCAGCGTCTCGGGCAGATACAGCTGCAGGAAATCACGGGCGGTATCGGGATGGGAGAGGTAGGTCTTAAACACGGCGTCATGGGGCGTGGAGGTCGGCTTTTTCATGTTCATCCGTCCAGTGGATTGAGCGATGGATGAACAGTAGCACCGTCCGGCGGGCGGGAGATATTGGCGTGAAAGATCTGGAATCGCCCACGTAAAAAAAAGCGCCGCGCAAGCGCGGCGCGGGTGAGTTAGCTTACGATCTCAAGAACCTGTTCCGGCGGGCGGCCAATACGCGCCTGGCCGCGGCTGACGACGATAGGGCGCTCGATGAGTTTCGGATTGTCGACCATCGCCTGTATCAGCGCCGCGTTGCTGAGAGCCGGGTCGGCCAGATTGAGCGATTTATACAGCTCCTCTTTCTGGCGCATGAGCTCGCGGGGGCTCTCCATACCCAGCAGCTGCAGCAGCTGGCGCAGTGTCCCGGCATCCGGTGGCGTCTCAAGATAAAGCACCACCTCAGGATCGATGCCGCGACTCTGCAGCAGGCTCAGCGTTTCGCGGCTCTTGGAGCAGCGTGGGTTATGGTAAATTTTTACCGCGTCGGTCATGGGGTCTCCTTACATTTTTTGATAGGGACGGAAGCGAGCCTGCAGATCGCGTAGCTGATCGATACGGGCATCGTAACGTGCCTGCTGCAGGCTACCGAGTTTCACCTGCGAGCTGGCGCTGCTGAGCAGGGAAATCGCCTGCTCCAGCTGGCCGACCAGCGCCATGCTTTCAGCCCGCGCCGCCAGCTCCTGATCGCGATTGCCCAGCGCGCCTTCCGCCTGGGCCAGCAGGTCCCAGCCGTTGCCATCCTCTTTATAGGTAAAGGTATACCGGTTCAGAATGGTCGCCGCTTCCCCGGGCTGCCCGCCCTGCAGCAGGGCGTTGGCCAGGTTCAGCTGCAGCACCGGATTAGTACGCAGCTCGCGGGCGTTTTTAAGGCGATTGATGGCGTCGCTGGTTTTCTTCTGTCCGAGGTCGATATCAGTGGCCAGATCGAGATACCAGGCATTTTGCGGGTCGGCGTTGAGCAGCGGCTGCAGCGTTTTGCGTGCCTGGTCAAAGTTGTTGCTTTCCATCGCCAGCAGAGCGCGACCATACTGGGCGGCATGCTGTTGGCGGATATTGCCTTTATCCCAGGCGTTCAGCAGATCGGTGCCCAGCTTGTTGTCGCCGTTAGTGTACATCCCGAGGGTACGCGCCTTCGCCAGATAGAAGTCCGCCGAGGACTGTACCACCACCGGGCGCATCTGGTTGGCACGGTTACGGGCATCGGCCAGTCGGCTTTCCGGTAGGGGGTGGGTGAGCAGCATTTCCGGCGGTCGCGTCGAGTAGCGCGACTCGTCAAGCAGTTTACCCATAAACATCGGCATAGCCTGCGGGTCGAAACCCGAGCGCTGCAGAACCTGAATGCCAATCCGGTCGGCCTCTTCTTCGTTCTGGCGGGTGAAGCTGATCATACCCTGCTGGGTGCCGGCCAGCGTCCCGGTCAGGGCCGCCATTCCGGCCTGCGGGCTGGCCATCGCCAGCAGAATCGAACCCAGGGCACCGACCCAGGTCAGCGGCGCATTGCGTTTCTGATCTTCCATCGCGCGGGCGAGATGCCGCTGCGTCACGTGGGAGATTTCGTGCGCCATGACAGAGGCCAGTTCGCTCTCGTTATCAGAGTAGCGGAACAGGGCGGAGTGGAGGACCACATTGCCGCCGAAGAAGGCGAAGGCGTTGATCTGGTCGTTATTAATCAAATAGAAGTGGAACGGGGTACGCACCGAGTTGGCGTGAGCCACCAGACGCATACCCAGCCCGTTGATATATTGCACCAGCAGAGGGTCGTTGATCAGCGGCGCGCTACCGCGCAGTTGGCGGACGTAGTAATCCCCCATCTGCATTTCCTGACCGATTGACAGCGTGCTTCCTGCGGAGGTTCCCATGTCCGGCAGGGTATCTGCGGAGTCAGCAAAAGCAGGACCTATCGAACCCAGCGTCAGCGACGCGATCGCGATCGCCACCAGCGTTTTCTTCAACTGCCTGAACATAACCTCTGTCCTGTAATGTGGGTGTGCCAGTTTGACCGATTGTGCGGCGTAATGTTCCCTGGCCGCATCCCAGCGAGTTTAGCTGGCGTTGGCCGCCTTGAAAATATGTTCTTCATGGCGGAGAACGGTTTGACTGCGGCGCATCAAAAAGCGAAGTCTTTTTTGTGACATTTCGATACAATTCCCCGGATTGTCGCCGCTTGGCCCTTCAGGGAAGGTTTTATGCTTGAGATGTTAATGCAGTGGTACCGCCGTCGATTCAGCGACCCTGAGGCGATAGCGCTGCTGGTTATTTTGCTTGCCGGTTTCGGCATTATGTTCTTTTTCAGCGGCCTGCTGGCCCCGTTGCTGGTGGCTATCGTGCTGGCCTATCTGCTGGAGTGGCCGACCGTTCGTCTGGAGCGCATCGGTCTGTCGCGCACCTGGGCCACCTCGCTGGTGCTGATCCTCTTTGTGGGCATCCTGCTGTTGCTGGCCTTTGTGGTGCTGCCGGTAGCCTGGCAGCAAGGGATCTACCTCATCCGCGATATGCCGGGCATGCTAAATAAGCTCTCTGATTTCGCCGCCACGCTGCCGCGGCGCTATCCGGCGTTAATGGATGCCGGCATTATCGATGCGATGGCGGAAAATATGCGCACCCGGATGCTGACGGTGGGCGACTCGGTGGTTAAGTACTCTCTGGCCTCGCTGGTGGGGTTACTCACCCTGGCGGTCTATCTGGTGCTGGTGCCGCTGATGGTCTTCTTCCTGCTGAAGGATAAAGAGCAGATGCTCAACGCGGTGCGCCGCGTTCTGCCGCGCAATCGCGGGCTTGCCGGGCAGGTGTGGAAAGAGATGAACCAGCAGATCACCAACTACATTCGCGGCAAGGTGCTGGAGATGATTGTCGTCAGCGTCGCCACCTGGATAGGCTTTATTCTCTTTGGCCTCAACTACTCGTTGCTGCTGGCGGTGCTGGTGGGCTTCTCGGTGCTGATCCCCTATATCGGCGCGTTTGTGGTGACCATTCCGGTGGTGGGGGTGGCGCTGTTTCAGTTTGGCGCTGGCACCGAGTTCTGGAGCCTGTTTGCGGTCTATCTGATTATTCAGGGGCTGGACGGTAACCTGCTGGTTCCGGTGCTGTTCTCGGAAGCGGTCAATTTACACCCGCTGGTGATTATCCTGTCGGTGGTGATCTTTGGCGGACTGTGGGGATTCTGGGGCGTCTTCTTCGCCATTCCGCTGGCCACGCTGATTAAAGCTGTGGTGCATGCCTGGCCGGATGGTTTGGCGGTCGACGACTAAGGCAATGAGAATAAAAAAAGACGCCGGGCGAGGGCTTCCTCTCCCGGCGTCTTGCTTTGCATCAGGCGTTTTCTTTCAGCCAGTTCAGCACCACGTCGTGGTGATTGCTGGTTTTGAAATCATCAAAGACGTGTTCGATTTTGCCATCGGCATCGATGAGGAAACTAATCCGGTGGATCCCGTCGTAGGTTTTCCCCATAAAGGATTTTTCGCCCCAGACGCCAAACTGCTCGCAAACCTGATGGTTTTCATCAGACAGCAGCGTAAAGTTCAGCAGCTCTTTTTCGGCGAAACGGGAGAGTTTTTCCGGTTTATCGGTGCTGATGCCCAGCACTTCAACGCCGGCTTTTTTCAGGTCGTCCATATTATCGCGCAAGCCGCACGCCTGTACGGTGCAGCCCGGGGTCATGGCTTTCGGGTAAAAATAAACCAGGACACGTTGTCCCTGGAAGTCGGTTAAATTTACTTCCTCGCCGTCCTGGTCCGGTAAGCTAAATTTCGGTGCGATATCACCGGCTTTCAGTGGGGTCATGGGTTAAACTCCATCCTGTTCATCATGCTGTGAATAATTAACGATGTTAATACTGCCTTGTGCGTTCAGTTCTGTACATAGGGCTTTGAACGCTTGTTCGATATTTGCTGCATTTTGCGTCGCAGGACTGTGGGCAGTTATCTGAATAAAAAGCTGCGCGGAATCGCCGTCTCCCGGCTGCGTGCGGGACACCAGCTCCGCAATATTCATATTCCATGTATCGCACAGGGCAGTAAAGCGCTCGATGATATGCGGTGAGTCCGGCACCTCAACCTGGACCCAAACGGTGTTTGGCATGGCCTGCGGCGGGCGCGCAGTGGTGCGTTTCATCACGATCAACAGCTCCAGCTCCGCGCCTTTCAGCGGCAGAGTTGATTCGATCAGGTTAATCGCATTCCACGACCCGGAAAGCAGCATGATAAACGTAAACTCATCACCGAGCATGGCCAGCCGGCTGTCTTCGATATTACAACCGCAGCTGCTGACGTGGCGAGTGATCGTATTCACGATGCCGGGACGGTCAGCCCCCAGGGCGGTAATAACCAGATAGTGTTGTAATGAGGCTGTCAAACCTGTTCTTCCTTTAAAAAGGTGAGGTAACATTAGGAAAGCATAAAAAAAACCGCCATACAACATCCCTGATGGCGTCGGGTCTCTTGCTTTTATTACAGCTCCAAACGTAACATTGAGAATCTTGTCGCACTTCTGCTCTGAGGATGGCCCATGTTCACGGGAAGTATTGTAGCGCTTGTCACGCCGATGGATGAAAACGGTAATGTCTGCCGGACAAGCCTGAAAAAACTGATTGATTACCATGTCGCCAACGGAACCTCGGCGATCGTTTCGGTAGGGACTACCGGTGAATCCGCAACGCTGAGCCATGAAGAGCATGGCGACGTGGTGATGATGACGCTGGAGCTGGCCGACGGGCGTATTCCGGTTATCGCTGGAACGGGAGCCAATGCAACCGCAGAGGCGATTAGCCTGACCAAACGTTTTAACGATAGCGGTGTTGTTGGCTGCCTGACGGTCACTCCTTATTATAACCGTCCGACCCAGGAAGGCCTGTTCCAGCACTTTAAAGCTATCGCCGAACATACTGACCTGCCGCAAATTCTGTATAATGTGCCGTCCCGTACCGGTTGCGATATGCTGCCGGAAACCGTTGGCCGTCTGGCGGAAATTAAAAATATTGTCGGTATTAAGGAAGCAACAGGGAACTTAAGTCGCGTTCACCAGATCAAAGAGCTGGTTTCAGACGACTTTATTCTGCTGAGCGGTGACGATGCGACCGGTATGGACTTCATGCAGCTCGGCGGCGTAGGCGTGATTTCTGTTACGGCCAACGTGGCGGCGCGCGAAATGGCCGACATGTGCCGTCTGGCGCTGGCGGGTCAATTTGCCGAAGCTCGTGCGATTAACCAGCGTCTGATGCCACTGCATACAAAATTATTTGTCGAACCCAATCCTATCCCGGTGAAATGGGGATGCAAGGCGTTGGGTCTTGTGGCGACCGATACGCTGCGCTTGCCGATGACGCCTATCACCGATCATGGTCGTGAAGCCGTCACTGCCGCGCTGAAGCATGCCGGTTTGCTGTAAAGTTTAGGGAGATTTGATGGCTTACTCAGTACAGAAGTCGCGCCTGGCGAAGGTTGCGGGTGTTTCGCTGGTTCTACTCCTCGCGGCCTGTAGTTCTGACTCGCGCTATAAGCGTCAGGTGAGCGGTGATGAGGCCTATTTACAGGCATCACCGTTGAGCGAACTTCATGCGCCGGCGGGGATGATCCTGCCGATTCAGGTGGGTGATTACAATATTCCGGTGGCTAACAGCACCGGCGCGGTCGGTAAAGCGCTGGACATTCGTCCGCCGGCGCAGCCGCTGGCGCTGGTGAGCGGTGCGCGGACCCAGTTTAACGGCGATACCGCGACGCTGATGGTCGAGAACGGCCGCAGCGGTTCGCTGTGGGCACAGGTCACCAGTATTCTTCAGGCGAAGAACTACGTTATCGCCAAGCGCGATGATGCGAGCCAGACGCTGAACACCGACTGGGTTGAGTGGAACCGTCTTGATGAAGATCAGCAGTATCGCGGTCGTTATCAAATCTCCGTCAAACCGCAGGGTTATCAGCAAGCGGTGGTCGTTAAGCTGGTGAATCTGGAGCAGGCGGGTAAACCGGTTGCCGATCCGGCGTCTCTGCAGCGCTACAGCACCGCTATGCTGAACGTCATTTCGGAAGGCCTTGACATGAATGCCACCAGCGCCCAGAACGCCGCACAGCGCAGCGCGGGGGCCACCTTCGACGTGCAGAGCGCCGCCGACGATACCGGCCTGCCGATGCTCGTTGTTCGCGCGCCGTTTAACCTGGTGTGGCAGCGTCTGCCGGGCGCCCTCGAGAAAGTGGGGATGAAAGTGACCGACAGCACGCGCTCTCAGGGCAGCATGGCGCTGACCTATAAGCCGCTGTCTGACAGCAGCTGGCAGGAGCTGGGCGCACGTGACCCGCAGCTGGTCTCCGGCGACTACAAACTGCAGGTCGGCGACCTCGATAACCGCAGTAGCCTGCAGTTTATCGACCCGAAAGGCCACACCCTGACGCAGTCGCAAAATGACGCCCTGGTAGCCGTATTCCAGGCCGCATTTAACAAGTAATCAAAAGGGCTGGAGCAATCCGGCCCTT
Organism: Klebsiella pneumoniae; assembly: GCF_000742135.1. Classification (GTDB taxonomy): domain Bacteria; phylum Pseudomonadota; class Gammaproteobacteria; order Enterobacterales; family Enterobacteriaceae; genus Klebsiella; species Klebsiella pneumoniae. The sequence goes on from NZ_KN046818.1 coordinate 4,074,812, forward strand.
TTAATATATAGTGACGCAAACGTGTGCGTATACACATCATCCTTCAAATTGCCTCTTTGTTGGCCGCCTTCGTTCACCCCAGTCACTTACTTTTGTAAGCTCCTGGGGATTCGCTCAGTTGCCGCCTCGATGCACTTTGAATGATTTTGTGTATAGGTGGAAACGTATTTTTAGGCTCAATATCACTGGAGTAGTGAAAGATGAAAAAGCAAGCTGAGTTGTATCGTGGTAAGGCGAAGACAGTATACAGCACCGATAATCCGGACCTGCTGGTACTGGAATTCCGTAACGATACGTCAGCAGGTGATGGCGCGCGCATCGAGCAGTTCGATCGTAAAGGCATGGTGAACAACAAATTCAACCATTTCATTATGAGTAAACTGGCAGAAGCGGGCATCCCTACCCAGATGGAAGCGCTGCTTTCCGATACCGAATGTCTGGTGAAAAAACTGGATATGGTGCCGGTAGAGTGCGTGGTGCGTAACCGTGCGGCAGGCTCGCTGGTAAAACGTTTAGGCATTGAAGAAGGTATCGAGCTGAATCCGCCGCTGTTCGACCTGTTCCTGAAAAACGATGCTATGCACGATCCGATGGTCAACGACTCCTACTGCGAAACCTTCGGCTGGGTGAGTAAAGAGAATCTGGCGCGGATGCGCGAGCTGACCTACAAAGCCAACGACGTGCTGAAAAAACTGTTCGATGACGCCGGTCTGATTCTGGTGGACTTTAAGCTGGAGTTTGGTCTGTTCAAAGGCGAAGTGGTGCTGGGCGACGAGTTTTCGCCGGACGGCAGCCGCCTGTGGGATAAAAACACCCTCGATAAAATGGACAAAGACCGCTTCCGCCAGAGCCTTGGCGGCCTGATCGAAGCCTACGAAGAAGTGGCTCACCGCCTGGGCGTTAAGCTCGACTAACCCGCCCGCCGCCAGAAGATGGCCTCATCTTCTGGCGTCTCTTGCTGTTTCCTGTGGTAATCCTGCGCTGAACCGCCTACGATCTCTGCTATTGATACATAACAGGGAATGAGGTGCTTATGCGCTGGCAAGGGCGTCGCGAAAGCGACAATGTTGAAGATCGACGTGGACAATCAGGCTCGCCGTTTGGCGGCGGCGGGGGCGGCGGCTTCCGTCTGCCGAGCGGGAAGGGCGGCATTGTATTGCTGATTATTGTGCTGGTGGCGGGCTACTACGGCGTGGATTTGACCGGCATGTTGACCGGCGAACCGATGCCGCAGCAGCAGACCTCCACGCAGCGCTCCATCAGTCCGAAAGACGATGAAGCGGCGAAGTTTACTTCCGTCATTCTGGCTACCACCGAAGATACCTGGGGGCCGATCTTTGAAAAAATGGGCCGCCAGTACCCGCAGCCAAAGCTGGTGCTCTACCGCGGCGCGACCCGTACCGGCTGCGGCACCGGTCAGTCGGTGATGGGCCCCTTCTATTGTCCTGCCGACAGTACGGTCTATATTGACCTGTCATTCTACGATGAGATGAAAAATAAACTGGGCGCCGACGGCGACTTTGCCCAGGGGTACGTCATTGCTCATGAAGTGGGTCATCACGTACAAAAACTGCTGGGCATTGAGCCGAAGGTCCGCCAGCAACAGCAGCATGCCACGCAGGCCGAAGCCAACCGCCTGTCGGTTAAGATGGAGCTGCAGGCAGACTGCTTCGCCGGCGTCTGGGGTCATAATATGCAGCAGCAGGATATTCTGGAAACTGGCGATCTGCAGGAGGCGCTGAACGCCGCCGAGGCCATCGGCGACGATCGTCTACAGCAGCAGAGCCAGGGACGCGTGGTGCCGGACAGTTTTACCCACGGCACCTCGAAACAGCGCTACACCTGGTTCAAACGCGGTTTCGATAGCGGCGATCCGGCGCAGTGCAATACCTTCGGCAGCGCGCTGTAATCGTCCCCCATGATGGACGCGCTGCTTAACCTCACCGCGCAAATGGCGCGGGAGGGGATCCGTCGCCTGCTGGTGCTCAGCGGCGATGAGAGCTGGACGCTGCAGCAGGCGCAGGCGCTACGGGAGAGGCTCGGCGGCGATGGCCTGTGGGTTGGCCCCGAGCCGGTTTCTGCGCCCTGCGTGGCGCCCGGCGCGCTGAAAACGCTGCTGGGGCGGGAAGTGATGCACGCCTTTTTCGATGCCCGGCGCGGGTTTGATGTGGCCGCCATGGCGGCCCTGAGCGGCACGCTGCGGGCGGGAAGCTGGCTGGTGCTGCTGACGCCCCCCTTCGCCGACTGGCCGACCCGGGCGGATGAGGACTCTCTGCGCTGGAGCGATACGCCTGACCCTATCGTTACCCCTAACTTTGTTCACCGCTGCTGTCGGCAGTTTATCGCCGATCCGGAGGTGTTGCTCTGGCGGCAGTCGGACCGGCCACGTTTCCCGCTGGCCGCCCCGCGTCCCGACTGGCATCCCGCCGATGGCCGCCCGCAGGCCGAGCAGGCGGCAATCCTTGAGCAACTGATACGCCTGCCGCCCGGTATCGCGGCGGTGACGGCGGAGCGTGGACGGGGGAAGTCCGCGCTGGCGGGCATGCTCCTGCGCCAGCTTGGGGGCGAGGCCATCGTCACCGCCCCAACGCGTAGCGCTGTCGAGGTGCTGGCCAGCTTTGCCGGGGAGACGTTGCGCTTTATGGCGCCCGATGCGCTGCTGGCGTCGAAAGAAAAGGCGGCGTGGCTGATAGTCGATGAGGCCGCGGCTATCCCGGCTCCGCTTCTCCGGCAACTGGTGAGCCGTTTTCCCCGCACGCTACTCACCACGACGGTGCAAGGGTACGAGGGCACCGGTCGCGGGTTCCTGCTGAAATTTTGCGCCAGTCTGCCCCATCTGCAATCGTTCACCCTGAACGCCCCGATCCGCTGGGCGGCGGGCTGTCCGCTGGAGTCAGCCATCAGTCAGTTGCTTATCTTTAACGATGAGGCATTTCGCGACGCGCCGATGGGGGAGCTAGCCCTGGAGGCGGTCAATCAGTCCTGCTGGCAAACGCAGCCAGCGCTACCGGAGGCGATGTACCAGCTATTGTCCGGGGCGCATTACCGAACTTCCCCGCTCGATCTGCGGCGCATGATGGATGCTCCGGGCCAGGCTTTCCGCTGCGCTCGCGCCGGCGGCGCGGTAGCGGGCGCCCTGTGGCTGGTGGCCGAGGGGGGACTTTCTCGCGAACTGAGCCGGGCGGTATGGGCGGGTTTTCGCCGGCCGCGCGGGAATCTGGTCGCCCAGTCGCTGGCGGCGCACGGCGGCAGTCCCCTGGCGGCGACGCTGCGCGGGCTGCGGGTCAGTCGGATCGCTGTCCATCCCACCCGCCAGCGGGAAGGCCTCGGGCGGAAGATGATCGCCGATATCGCCGCCGATGCCGCTGGCTATGACTATCTCTCCGTCAGCTTCGGCTATACCGCTGAGCTGTGGCGCTTCTGGCAACGCTGCGGGTTTACCCTCGTACGGCTGGGTACCCATCGCGAGGCCAGCAGCGGCTGCTATACGGCGATGGCCCTCTATCCGTTGACCGCGGCAGGGCGCCAGCTGGCGCAGCGGGAGGCGCAGCGGCTGCAGCGCGATGAATACTGGCTTCGCCCGTGGCGAGAGGAATCCGCGCCGCTGCCGGCCGTCGCAGACGCTATGCTTAGTGATGAGGACTGGCTGGAAGCGGCGAGCTTTGCCTTCGCCCACCGCCCGCTGGCCGCGGCGCTGGGCTGCCTCAACCGCCTACTGATGCAGGCCGACATGCCGTTGCCGGCCCTGCGGGGACGACTGCAGGGCAAAGAGGAGGCCGCACTCTGCGCCGTGCTGCAGCTGACGGGGCGAAAAGCCTTGCAGGCGAGATGGCGTCGGGAGGCCGCTGACGCCTTGCGCTTCCTTGATGCAGCGCGCGCTGAGGCGCTGCGTCAGCAGGTGGCGCATCTGCAATTTTTTTAACTAACTCATTCAGTTAAATGGCATGGTCATATCTGGCGAGCGGCGTACACTGCCCGCAAACACTAAGGAGACAGCCATGAAACACGATCATTTTATTGTTCAAAGCCCTGCGGCGCCTGCGCAACAGCTGTTGCTGCTGTTTCATGGCGTAGGGGATAACCCGGTCTCCATGGGGCAAATCGGCAGCTGGTTCGCGCCGCAGTTTCCCGATGCGCTGATCGTCAGCATTGGCGGGGTGGAACCTTGCGGCCCCAACGGTCGGCAGTGGTTTTCGCTGCAGGGGGTGACGGAAGAGAATCGTCAGCAGCGCATCGACGCCATTATGCCGACCTTTATTGAAATTGTACGCTACTGGCAGGAAAAGAGCGGCGTCAGTCCACTGGCCACCGCGCTGATCGGTTTCTCTCAGGGGGCGATTATGTCGCTGGAGAGTATCAAAGCGGCGCCGGATCTGGCTTCGCGGGTCATCGCCTTTAATGGCCGCTATGCGACGCTGCCGGAGACGGCAACGACGGCCACTACCATTCACCTGATCCACGGGGGTGAAGATCGGGTTATCGACCTGGCGTGGGCGGTGTCGGCCGAGGAGGCGTTACAGCAGGCGGGCGGCGACGTGACCTTAGATATTGTCGACGATCTCGGGCATGCCATTGACGATCGCAGCATGCAGTTGGCGATCGAGCGTCTGCGTTATACCGTGCCGAAGCACTATTTTGATGAGGCGCTGAGCGGCAGTACGCCAAAAGGGGACGATATCATCGAAATGCTGTAACCCCGGTGAGCGGGGTTACAGGCGGGCGGTACCGCGATAAAGGCAAACTTACGGTTTCTTCGACTGGTCGTGCTTCGGCCAGTCGTCGTCGTCGTCCCATTTATCGTTAAAATCACGGTGCGGCGGCAGATCGGGTTTGTTGTTGAGGAATTTTTTGTGGTCAACGCGATTCAGATCTTTAATCACGTTGATAATTACCCCCACCAAAAAGACCAGCACCAGAATCCACCAGTGTTTAATAAGCCATTCCATGCGCGCTTCCTCTTTACGTCAATTCGTCAGGCGACCAGCTGTTCCATGACGCGTTGATACATCCGCGCCAGCAGCTGCAGGTCGGCGGCGTTCACACATTCATTAATTTTGTGAATCGTTGCGTTTACGGGGCCCAGCTCAACCACCTGCGCCCCCATGCGCGCGATAAACCGTCCGTCTGAGGTGCCGCCGTTGGTTAACAGCTGCGGTTTGATCTCATTATAGTGCTCAATCGCGTTGACGACCGCATCCACCAGCTTGCCCCGTCCGGTGAGGAACGGCTGGCCGGAGAGCCACCACTCCACGCTGTAACGCAGCTGGTATTTTTCCAGCAGGGCGATCACCCGGGATTTGATCATCTCGTCCGTCAGCTCCGTACTGAAGCGGAAGTTGAACTGGACGAACATATCGCCGGGGATCACGTTATTGCTGCCGGTGCCGGACTGCACGTTGGCGATCTGCATGCTGGTCGGCGGGAAGAACTCATTGCCTTTATCCCACTCGATATTGACCAGTTCCGCCAGCATCGGCGCCGCGCGGTGGACAGGGTTATCGGCAAGGTGCGGATAGGCGACATGGCCCTGCACGCCGTGAATAGTCAGGTTGCAGGTCAGCGAGCCGCGGCGGCCGTTTTTCACCACATCGCCGACCACTTCGGTACTGGAAGGTTCGCCGACCAGACAATAGTCCAGACGCTCGTTACGCGCCATCAGCGTCTCCACCACTTTGACGGTGCCGTTTTTGGCGCTGGCCTCTTCATCAGAGGTGATCAAAAACGCCAGTCGGCCCCTGTGGTTCGGGTACTGCGCGACAAAACGCTCTGCGGCAACCACCATCGCCGCCAGCGAGCCTTTCATATCCGCCGCTCCGCGGCCAAACAGCATCCCGTCGCGGATGGTCGGTTCGAACGGGGGATTGATCCAGCGGTCGGCGTCGCCTGCCGGGACTACGTCGGTGTGGCCGGCGAAGGCCAGCGTCTCGCCGTGGCCGCGCCAGGCCCAGAAATTCTGCGTATCGCCGAAATCCATCGGTTCAACGGTAAAGCCGATCGCACGCAGGCGTTCAATCATTAACGCCTGGCATCCCGCATCATCGGGGCTAAGGGAAGGGCGGCGAATAAGCTGCTGAGCCAGCTCAATGACCGGGCAAGACATAGACTATACCTCGTTAAACTGCTGATAACTTGCTTCACTAAAACCCAGCAGCATAGGACGACCGGGCGCGCAGAGCAATGGGCGTTTGATAATTGCCGGCATTTCCAGCATCAATGCGGCAGCGGCGTCGGCATTATCGATGCTATTGCGCAGCGACTCGTCGAGTTTGCGCCAGGTGGTGCCACGGGTGTTCAGCAGCGCCTGCCAGCCCAGCTCGGCAATAAAGGTATCCAGTTGCGCACGCTCAAGGCCATCGGCGCGGTAATCATGGAAGCGATACTCAATCTGATGCGCTTCCAGCCAGCGGCGGGCTTTTTTAATGGTATCGCAGTTTTTAATTCCGTACATGGTGAGCATAGATAAACCTTTTACATTCAATTAAGCGGTTAACTCAGATATTTCCGAATATATAAGTCTTACTGAAATAATACGTGATTCAGATGAATAAATATAACTTTTTACCGGGGATCTCATTCGATATATCGGGTGGTTAAACGTTGGCCACCTGTGGGCATGATGTGAGGGCTTTAACATTATTGCAAAAATGTTGTCTGAGGTTGCTCTACGTCACATTATGTTTACATACGAAGCGGCATAGTAGCGACAACCAGAGGTTTTATCTCTGTCAGCGGTCCATAAGACAATCAGAGCAATAGGGGAGCACAACTTCCCATCGGTAATGAAGTTATATAGAATCGACCATAATAATAAGAGAGGCTATTATGATTGAACATGAACTGGGGAACTGGAAAGACTTTATTGAAGGCATGCTTCGTAAATAAATTTCCGCAATGTGAGCAGGGGAATAACGCGAAGTAAATAAGCGCGCTAGGGTTCTGAACACATAAAGAAGGCGACCACCGTGGTCGCCTTTTCTGTTATTACGCCTCGCCGCCGAAGCTCGTCGGTTTATTGCGGACGCTCCTTTAGCGGAAAACGGCGACGCACCAGCACAAAGAACAGCGGCACGAAAAAGATCGCCAGCACGGTGGCGGAGATCATCCCGCCCATCACTCCGGTGCCGACCGCATGCTGGCTGCCGGAACCGGCGCCGGTGCTGGTCGCCATCGGCAGCACGCCGAAGATGAACGCCAGCGAGGTCATCAGGATGGGGCGCAGGCGCTGACGGCAAGCCGACAGCGTGGCGCTGAGCAGATCCTGGCCCTTCTCGTTGAGCTCATTGGCGAACTCGACGATCAGAATGGCGTTTTTCGCCGACAGGCCGATCACCGTCAACAGACCCACCTGGAAGTACACGTCATTCTCCAGCCCGCGCATCCAGGTCGCCAGCAGGGCGCCAATCACCCCCAGCGGCACCACCAGCATCACCGAGAACGGCACCGACCAGCTCTCGTACAGCGCCGCCAGGCACAGGAACACCACCAGCAGAGAAATCGCGTACAGGGCCGGCGCCTGAGCGCCAGAGAGGCGTTCCTGGTAGGACATGGCGGTCCATTCGAGGCCAAAGCCGGTGGGTAACTGCGCGGCCAGCTTCTCCATCATGTCCATCGCGGTACCGGTACTGATACCCGGCGCCGCCTCACCGACGATCTCGACCGCTGAGTAGCCATTGTAGCGTTCCAGCCGCGGCGAGCCGGTCTCCCAGCGCGAGGTGGCGAAGGCCGAGAATGGCACCATCGTGCCGCTGCTGTTGCGCACGTACCAAAGATTGATATCGTCAGGCAGCATCCGGTATTTCGCCGCCGCCTGGACGTAGACTTTCTTTACCCGGCCGCGATCCATAAAGTCGTTGACGTAGCTCGACCCCCACGCGGTTTGCAGCGTATCGTTGATGTCGTCAATGGAGACGCCAAGCGCCTGCGCTTTACGCTGATCGATATCGACCTGCAGCTGCGGACTGTCATCGAGCCCGTTATGCCGGACGCGGGTCAACAGCGGATTTTTCCCGGCCAGCTCAAGCAGCGTATCGCGCGCCGCCATCAGCGCATCGTGCCCCTTCCCGGCATGATCCTCCAGCTCCATATCGAAGCCTGCCGAACTGCCGAGGCCGCTGATCGCCGGCGGGCTGCTGGCGATAACCCGCGCTTCGTTAATCTGATTAAACGCTTTGGTGGCGCGTTCAATAATGGCAAAGGAGGTGCCGGTTTGCGGGTCGCGCTGGTCCCAGTCTTTGAGACGAACGAACATACGGGCCACGTTCTGCCCATTGCCGCCGGGGCCGGAGCCAACGGTAGCGAACACCGACTCGACGTTCTGCTTCTCGTTATTGAGGAAGTAATCTTCCGCCTTCTGCACCACCTTCAGCGTCTGCTGCTGGGTGCTGCCGCTCGGCAACTGGACCGAGGTGGTGAACATCCCGCGATCCTCCAGCGGCAGGAACGAGGTCGGCAAATGCAGAAACAGGAACACCATCCCGCCGAGCAGGACGACGTAGATCAGCATCCAGCGCAGCGAGCGGTGCAGTATTTTGCCGATGAAGGTTTCGTAGCGGCTGGCGCTGCGGTTGAAGGTGCGGTTGAACCAGCCGAAGAAGCCTTTTCTTTCATGGGATTCACCTGGCTTAACAGGCTTAAGCAGCGTGGCGCAAAGGGCAGGGGTGAGGATCATGGCCACCAGCACCGAGAGGACCATCGCCGCGACGATAGTGATTGAGAACTGGCGATAGATGGCGCCGGTGGTGCCGCCGAAGAAGGCCATCGGCACGAATACCGCCGACAGCACCATCGCGATCCCCACCAGCGCGCCCTGAATTTGTCCCATCGATTTGCGGGTCGCCTCGCGTGGCGACAGGCCCTCCTCGCTCATGATGCGCTCGACGTTCTCCACCACCACGATGGCGTCATCCACCAGCAGGCCGATCGCCAACACCATCGCGAACATCGTCAGGGTGTTGATGCTGTAGCCACAGGCATACAGCACCGCGAAAGTGCCCATCAGCACCACCGGCACGGCGATGGTCGGGATCAGGGTGGCGCGGAAGTTCTGCAGGAACAGATACATCACGAGGAAGACCAGCAGGATCGCCTCCAGCAGGGTTTTCACCACGTCGGTGATGGAAGCCTTCACGAAGGAGGTGGTCTCGTAGGCGACCTTATATTCCAGACCGTGGGGGAAAAACTGCGCCAGCTCATTGAGGCGATTGATCACGCGCTCCGCGGTGGCCATTTCGTTGGCGCCGGAAGCCAGCTTGATCCCGAGGCCTGAGGCCGGCTGGCGGTTGTAGCGGCTAAGATAGTCGTACTTCTCCGCCCCCATCTCGACGGTGGCGACATCGCCCAGCGTCACCTCTGAACCATCCTGATTGACGCGCAGAGTGATATTGCGGAACTGCTCCGGGGTTTGCAGCAGAGATTGCGAGTTGATGGTGGCGTTCAGCGCTTGCTTATCGACCGAAGGCGTCCCGCCAAGCTGGCCGACGGCAATCTGGGCGTTCTGCGAACTGATGGCGTCGGTAACATCCTTGGTGGTCATCTGGTAGCTGTTGAGCTTCGCCGGGTCGAGCCAGATGCGCATTGAGTATTGCGAACCGTAGGCGTCGATATCCCCCACGCCGTTGACGCGGCTGAGCGGGTCCTGGATGTTACTGGCGACGTAGTCGGCGATATCTTGTTTATCCATACTGCCGTCAGTGGAGACGAAGGCGAGCGTCAGGATATTGGTATCACCGGTCTTGCGCACCGTCACCCCCTGGTTTTGCACCGCCTGCGGCAGCTTACGCATCGCCGACTGTAGCTGGTTCTGAACCTGCTGCACGGCTTCATCCGGGTCGGTACCGGCGGTAAAGCTGAGGGTGATCGTCGCCTGGCCGGTGGCGCTGCTCTGGGAGGACATATACATCAGGTTATCGAGGCCGGTCATATTCTGTTCGATAACCTGAGTGACGGTATTCTCCAGGGTTTGCGCGGAGGCGCCGGGATAGTTGGCGGTGATCCGCACATTCGGCGGGGCGAGGTCGGGATACTGTTCAACCGGCAGCGACAAAATGGCAAGGGTGCCCGTCAGGCATAACAGGATTGCCAGCACCCATGCAAAAATGGGGCGATCGATAAAGAAATTCGCCATCAGAATAAAAACCTCATATGCACATTTTCTTGTTATTGCACAGCCTGTGCCACTTTAGCGCCAGCCTCTCCGGCAATCGTGGAGAAATTAAGGAGATAGTGTAATTTATCATGTTGCTTTTGCCGTATCGTAAAGAAACCTCGAGCTTTCCTGCCAGCAGGTAGCGAGTCTGCTTCGTCACCGCAGACCGGCGCATTATCCCTTGCCGGTGTGAAACCTCATTTCATTTAAGTCAAAAAAATTGATCCAAAACGGATTCTCTCCAGAAAAAGTTTATCCTGGGCAATTGGACATTGTTCCGGCGTCATCTTGTCGGGTAATAAATAGGCATGCGCATTGAGGGGTTATTCACCAAGAAGACAAAAGGAAGCCATGAACCACTTTATTTTGAGCGATAGCCGAAAGTGCATCGGCTGCCAGGCCTGCGAAGTGGCCTGCGTGATGGCGCATAACGAGGAGCAACACGTGCTGACCCCGCAGCGCTTTTTGCCACGTATCACCGTGATCAAAGCGGAGGGCCAGCGTAACGCCATCACCTGCCGCCACTGCGAGGACGCCCCCTGCGTCCGCAGTTGTCCCAACGACGCCATCGCCCAGTCCGGCGACAGCGTTCAGGTCCGTCAGGAGAAATGCATTGGCTGTAAATCCTGCATGGTGGCCTGCCCGTTCGGGGTGATGCAGGTGGTGGTGACGCCGCAGGCCGCAGGCCTGGTGAAAGCCAGCGCGCACAAGTGCGATCTATGCCAGGGCCGCGAGGCGGGGCCGGCCTGTGTGGAAAACTGTCCCGCGCAGGCGCTGACCCTCGCCGACGATGAGACGTTGATCACCCTGGCGAAGCAGCGGCGACTGCGCTCGGCATGCCAGGAGGTGCAGCCGTGGCAGCGCGCTACGCCGCTCTGCAGCCAGCCCAATGCTGGCGCGAAGGTCAGGCAAATGGCGATGACGCCCCCGCGCGGGGAGCCGGATAAGCTGGCGGCGGAGGTGCGTAAGAGCCACTTTGAGGAGATCTATCAGCCGTTCACCCCGCAGCAGGCGCAGCAGCAGGCCGCCCGCTGTCTCACGTGTGGGGAGCACAGTATTTGCGAATGGACCTGCCCGCTGCATAACCATATCCCGCAGTGGATCGAGCTGGTTAAAGCGGGGAATATCGCCGCCGCGGTCGCGCTTTCCCATCAGACCAACTGCCTGCCGGAGATCACCGGCCGCGTCTGTCCCCAGGACCGGCTGTGTGAAGGCGCCTGCACCCTGCGCGATGAAAGCGGGGCAGTCACCATTGGCAATATTGAGCGCTATATTTCCGACCAGGCGCTGGCCAGCGGCTGGCGTCCGGACCTTTCGCAGGTTAAGCCGAGCGGCAAGCGGGTGGCGATTATCGGCGCCGGGCCTGCCGGGCTGGCCTGCGCCGATATGCTGGTGCGCCACGGCGTCCAGCCGGTGGTCTTCGACCGTCATCCGGAGATTGGCGGTCTGCTGACCTTCGGCATTCCGGCGTTCAAGCTGGATAAATCGCTATTGGCCCGGCGGCGGGCGATCTTCAGCGAGATGGGTATCCGCTTTGAGCTCAATTGCGAGGTGGGGAAAGATATCTCCATGGCGACACTGCTGGCCGATTATGACGCAGTGTTCGTCGGCGCCGGAACCTATCGCTCCATGAAGGCGGGGCTGCCGAACGAAGAGGCCCCCGGGGTCTACGATGCGCTGCCGTTCCTCATCGCCAACACAAAACAGGTGATGGGGCTGGCGGCATCGGCGCAAGAGCCTTATGTCAACACCGCCGGGCTGAACGTGGTGGTGCTGGGCGGCGGCGATACGGCGATGGACTGCGTGCGCACCGCGCTGCGCCACGGCGCCCGCCAGGTGACCTGCGCCTATCGGCGAGATGAAGCCAACATGCCGGGCTCGAAAAAAGAGGTCAAAAACGCCCGCGAAGAGGGGGCGCTCTTTGAGTTTAACGTCCAGCCGGTGACGCTTGAGCTGGACGAGAACGGGCGGGTTAACGGGGTACGCTTTTTGCGCACCGAGCTGGGCGCTCCGGACGCCGGGGGAAGACGCCGTCCGACGCCGATCCCCGGCAGCGAGTTTGTTATGCCGGCAGATGCGGTGATCATGGCCTTTGGCTTCCACCCGCACCGCATGCCCTGGCTGGAAGCGGCGGGGGTGGCGCTGGACAGCCAGGGGCGTATTAAAGCCGGAGTGGAGAGCCGTTACCGTTATCAGACCAGTCAGGAGAAGATCTTTGCCGGCGGCGATGCCGTGCGCGGCGCAGACCTTGTAGTGACGGCGATGGCGGAAGGCCGTCACGCGGCGCAGGGGATCCTGGACTATCTGGCGCGGAAAACGACGCCGCTTCACTGACGACAAACCCGGCTCCGCAGCGTAGTATGAGGGCGTCCTTTTACGCTGTGGGGTCGGTATGTCACTCAATATTCACGTCATTAAAGATAAAATCCTCTCTGAGAACTGGTTCGTACTACGCAACATGACCTATGAGCTGACGCGGGCGGACGGCAGCGTCGTGCGCCACAAGCGCGAGGTCTACGATCGCGGCAATGGCGCCACCGTGCTGCTGTATAACCGCCATAAGCAGACGGTGGTCCTGGTGCGTCAGTTCCGTGTCGCCACCTGGGTCAATGGCAATCATGACGGCATGCTGATTGAAACCTGCGCCGGGCTGCTGGACAACGACGAGCCGGAAGCCTGCATTCGTAAAGAGGCGGTGGAAGAGACCGGCTACGAAGTGGGCGAGGTGAGAAAGCTGTTTGAGCTGTTTATGTCGCCAGGGGGCGTCACCGAGGTAGTGCATTTCTTTATCGCCGAGTACAGCGACGCGCAGCGAACCACCAGCGGCGGCGGGGTGGATGATGAAGCCATCGAGGTGCTGGAGCTGCCTTTTAGCCAGGCGCTGCAGATGGTCGCTGACGGGGAGATCCGCGACGGTAAGGCGGTCATTCTGCTGCAATATCTGCAAACCTCCGGCCTGATGTCGGGGAACTCTGACAAATCCGATTGAGTAACCCGCTGCCGTTGTCCAGGATAGGCGCCGTGGTCGGGTTTATCTGGGGTCGGGCGGTTCATGCTTTTTCGCGTCATCTTTTTCCTTTTTCTGGCGGTGCTGCCTTGCTCGCAGGCATGGTCGGCACCGACGCAGCAGCGCTTCAACGACTGGCTGGTCACCTGTAACAACCAAAATTTCTGCGTCACCCGTAACGTGGGGCTGCATCATGGCCTGGTGATGACCCTCAGCCGCAGCGCTGGGGCAGTCACTGACGCCAGTCTGCGTATCGAGCTGGGCGGCACCGGCAATCCAGTGGCGACGCTCGCGCCGATAGCGCCGCGCCTGCTGCTGGATGGTAAACCGCTGTCCCTGACCGACAAGCGCTGGCACATTGAAGATAAGCTCATTAAAACCGCCGACAGCGTGACGATCGATGCGTTTCTCCAGCAGGTTCAGGAGGGTAAAGCGCTCTCGCTGGCCAATGGCCTGCAGACCATCTCCCTGCAGGGGTTGAAAGCGGCTCTGTTTTTTATCGACGATCGGCAAAAGCGGGTAGGTAGCGAAACGGCCTGGGTCGGCAAAGGGGAAGAGCCGCCGCTCAGCGTACCGCCGGCGCCGGCGCTGCGCGCGGTGGCGAGCGCGGAAACGGCGCAGTCGCCGCTGGGGCGTGAGGAGCTCAACGATCTGATGGACTACGGTAATGAGCGGATGACCAACAGCCACTGCTCCCTCGATCCCTTCCGCCGTGAAATTCGCGTTACTGCGCTGACGGATGACAAAGTGCTGCTGATGACCAGCTGCGAATCCGGCGCCTACAACACCGTCTGGCTGGCCTGGCTGGTCTCCCGCCAGCGCCCCTATGTCGCCCGTCAGGTGCGGCTAACGTTGCCATTCCAGCCGCCGGGCGAGGCGCCGCGTGAGATTGAGCTGATCAACGCCAGCTATGATGACCGCCGCCATGAGCTGGTGACCCTGGATAAAGGCCGCGGGGCCGGCGATTGCGGGATCCAAACCCGCTGGCGTTTTGACGGCCAGCGGTTCAGCCTCTCCCGCTACGCGCAGCAGCCGACGTGCGACAACTGGCAGGGGCCAGATGCCTGGCCCACGCTGTGGATCACCCGTTAAGCACCTGTTCGGCGGTGGCGACGATATGGTCGACCGTAAAGCCAAAGAACGGGAACAACTGCTCTGCCGGGGCGGATTCGCCATAGCCGGTCATGCCGACGATCTTGCCTTTTAAGCCGACATATTTATACCAGTAGTCCGCTATCCCGGCTTCGACCGCCACCCGGGCGCTGACGTCCGACGGCAGCACCGATTCGCGCCAGGCCTCATCCTGGGCGTCAAACACATCAGTGGAAGGGAGCGAGACGACCCGCACATTTACCCCTTTGGCCAACAGTTTTTCCGCGGCCAGGACGGTGATCTCCACTTCCGAGCCGGTGGCGATGAGGATCAGGTCGGGCTTCCCGCCGGCATCCTTCAGCACGTAGCCACCCCGGGCGATATCCTGCACCTGTTCCGGGGTACGCGGCATCTGCGCCAGGTTTTGTCGCGACAGGATCAGCGCCGTCGGCCCGCCCTGTCGCGCGATAGCCGCCTGCCAGGCGACGGCGGTCTCCACCTGGTCGCAGGGGCGCCAGGTGCTGAAGTTGGGCGTCAGCCGCAGACTGGCCAGCTGTTCCACCGCCTGGTGCGTCGGCCCGTCTTCCCCAAGACCGATCGAGTCATGGGTATAGACCATGATCTGCCGGGCCTTCATCAGGGCCGCCATGCGCGCGGCGTTGCGGGCGTACTCCACAAACATCAGGAAGGTCGAGGTATAAGGAATAAAGCCCCCGTGCAGGGCAATGCCGTTGGCCACCGCGGTCATGCCAAACTCGCGCACCCCGTAGTGGATATAATTGCCCGCAGGATCTTCTTTAATCGATGTCGATCCAGACCAGATGGTCAGGTTACTCGGCGCAAGATCCGCAGAACCGCCCAGTAGTTCCGGGAGGTGCGGGCCGTAGGCGTTCAGCGCGTTTTGCGAAGCCTTGCGGCTGGCGATTTTCGCCGGCTCGGCCTGCAGTTTCGCCACGTAGTCGCGGGCGGTCGCGGCAAAGTCTTCCGGCAGGGCGCCATTCATACGTCGGGTTAGCTCAGCGGCCAGCTCCGGGAACTGCTGCTGGTAGGCGGCGAATTTCTCGTTCCAGGCGTGCTCCGCTTTTTCCCCGCGCGGACGCGCATCCCAGCCCGCGTAGATCTCTTTCGGGATCTCGAACGGAGGATATTTCCAGCCAAGCTGCTGGCGGGCCAGCGCTACCTCTTTTTCGCCCAGCGCCGCCCCGTGAGACTCCTCTGAGCCGGCTTTGTTGGGCGAACCGAAACCGATGATGGTCCGGCAGATAATCAGTGACGGTTTATCTTTCACCGCCTGCGCTTCCGTTATCGCCTGTTTGATAGCCTGCGGATCGTGGCCGTCGATATCGCCTATGACGTGCCAGTGATAGGCGCGGAAGCGTTCCGCCGTATCATCGGAAAACCAGCCTTCGGTTTTGCCGTCGATGGAGATGCCGTTGTGATCGTAAAAACCGATCAGCTTGCCCAGTCCGAGCGTGCCGGCCAGCGAACAGGCCTCATGGGAGATCCCCTCCATCAAACAGCCATCGCCCATGAACACCCAGGTGTGATGGTCAATGATCTCATGGCCGGGGCGATTAAACTGCGCCGCCAGCGTCCGTTCGGCGATGGCCATCCCAACGGCGTTCGCCAGCCCCTGGCCCAGCGGGCCGGTGGTGGTTTCCACCCCAGGGGTATAGCCATGCTCCGGGTGGCCGGGCGTTTTAGAGTGCAGCTGACGGAACTGCTTCAGTTCAGACAGCGGCAGATCGTAGCCGGTCAGGTGCAGCAGACTGTAGAGCAGCATCGACGCGTGGCCGTTGGACAAGATGAAACGGTCGCGGTCCACCCAGTCAGGGTTCTGCGGATTGTGCTTGAGAAAATCGTTCCACAGCACTTCGGCAATATCAGCCATCCCCATCGGCGCACCGGGATGGCCGGAGTTGGCTTTCTGCACGGCGTCCATACTCAGGGCGCGGATGGCGTTGGCAAGCTCTCTTCGGGACATATTTTTCTCCGTGAGACTAAAGTGACAGTTTGGCGGCAAGCAGATCTTCCAGTTTGCGCTGATCGACGGCGAACAGGCGGATCCCCTCCGCTAGCTTTTCGACCGCCATCGGATCCTGATTATGTTCCCAGCGGAACTCCGCTTCACTGAGCGGCACCGGACGCGGCAGGATCTGGCTGGCAGGGATCAGTTTGCGCACCACCGGGGTATCGCTGGCCTGCAGCTCTTTTAATAAAGGCGGGGCGATGGTCAACCGGTCGCAACCGACCAGCGCCAGGATCTGCTCGGTGCGGCGGAAGCTGGCGCCCATCACGATGGTGTTGTATTTATGCTGTTTGAAATAGTCATAGATATTGCGCACCGATTTCACCCCCGGATCTTCCTCAACCACGTAAGGATCCAGCGGTTTGCGCGCCTGATACCAGTCATAAATACGCCCAACGAACGGGGAGATGAGATAAACCCCGGCCTCGGCGCAGGCCCGGGCCTGGGCGAAGGAAAACAGCAGCGTCAGGTTGCAGTGGATCCCCTCTTTCTCCAGCACCTCTGCGGCGCGGATCCCCTCCCAGGTGGATGCCAGCTTGATCAGGATCCGCGACTTATCAATGCCCATCTCCTGATACAGCGCCACCAGGTGGCGAGCCTTCTCGATACTTTTCTCGCGGTTGAAGGAGAGCCGGGCGTCCACCTCGGTGGAGACCCGCCCGGGAATGCTTTTGAGGATCTCCGCGCCAAAATTGACCGCCAGCTTATCGCAGGCGTGAGTCACCTGCGCTTCGCGGCCGCCACCCTGTTTTTTGGCCCAGGCGATAGCGTCGTCGATGAGGCCGCTATAGGACGCCAGGCCGGCGGCCTTCAGCAGCAGAGAGGGGTTGGTGGTGGCGTCTTCCGGATGGTAGTGGCGGATGGATTCGATGTCTCCGCTGTCGGCGACCACCGTGGTGAACTGCTTAATGCTGTCTAACTGATTCATGGATAAGTCCTCCTGGAACAAGGTGTTACATGAGTGCTTGCCGGTATACGGTATAAACATTGATGAGGTACATAACCAAAAAGCATAGCAGACAGGGCTATTATTGGCGGCGATTCCGGGTAACATAACCGCTATAAATTGATAACAACAAAATCATAACGATGGCCAGAGTTTGGCGGTGTTCAAAGTTTATCGCCCCGCCAGGAGGGATACTGTCTGCCACTGAAAGGTGAACGACAGGATGGTCATCACGCTTTTCCCCTACGAACGATACGTGAAAGAAAGGAATAGAAAATGGATGAGCAGTTAAAACAGAGCGCCCTCGACTTCCACGAATTTCCGGTTCCCGGAAAAATCCAGGTCTCGCCGACCAAACCTCTCGCCACCCAGCGCGATCTGGCGCTGGCCTACTCGCCGGGCGTCGCAGCCCCCTGCCTGGAAATCGAAAAAGATCCGCTGGCCGCCTACAAATACACTGCCCGTGGCAACCTGGTGGCGGTCGTCTCCAACGGCACCGCGGTGCTGGGGCTCGGCAACATCGGCGCGTTGGCCGGTAAGCCGGTAATGGAGGGCAAAGGCGTCCTGTTTAAGAAATTTGCCGGTATCGATGTGTTTGATATCGAAGTCGATGAGCTGGATCCGGACAAATTCATTAACGTCGTCGCCGCCCTCGAGCCGACCTTCGGCGGTATCAACCTGGAAGATATTAAAGCGCCGGAGTGTTTCTACATCGAGCAGCAGCTGCGCGAGCGGATGAATATCCCGGTCTTCCATGACGATCAGCACGGCACGGCGATCATCAGCACCGCGGCGATCCTCAACGGTCTGCGCGTCGTCGAGAAGAATCTGTCCGACGTGCGGATGGTGGTCTCCGGCGCGGGCGCGGCGGCGATCGCCTGTATGAATCTGCTGGTGGCGCTGGGGATGCAAAAGCACAACATCGTGGTCTGCGATTCGAAAGGCGTTATCTATAAAGACCGTGAGCCGAACATGGCGGAAACCAAAGCCGCCTATGCGGTGGAAGACGATGGCAAACGCACCCTCGATGACGTGATCGACGGCGCCGACATTTTCCTCGGCTGCTCTGGCCCGAAAGTGCTGACTCAGGAGATGGTGAAGAAGATGGCGCGGGCGCCGCTGATCCTCGCCCTGGCCAACCCGGAGCCGGAAATCCTGCCGCCGCTGGCGAAGCAGGTCCGCGATGACGCCATCATCTGTACCGGCCGCTCCGACTACCCTAACCAGGTCAACAACGTACTTTGCTTCCCGTTCATCTTCCGCGGCGCGCTGGACGTCGGCGCGACGGCGATCAACGAAGAGATGAAGCTGGCGGCGGTGCATGCGATTGCCGAGCTGGCCCATGCCGAGCAGAGCGAAGTGGTGGCCTCCGCCTACGGCGATCAGGATTTAAGCTTTGGTCCGGAGTACATCATTCCGAAACCATTCGACCCGCGGCTGATCGTCAAGATCGCCCCCGCGGTGGCGAAGGCGGCGATGGACTCCGGTGTGGCGACGCGCCCGATCGCTGATTTTGACGCCTATATCGAGAAACTGAGCGAGTTCGTCTATAAAACCAACCTGTTTATGAAGCCTATCTTCTCTCAGGCGCGCAAAGAGCCGAAGCGCGTGGTGCTGGCGGAAGGGGAGGAGACTCGGGTGCTGCACGCCACCCAGGAGCTGGTGTCTCTGGGACTGGCCAAACCGATTCTGGTGGGGCGCCCGAGCGTGATTGAAATGCGCATCCAGAAGCTGGGCCTGCAGATCAAGGCCGGCGTTGACTTTGAGATCGTCAATAATGAATCCGACCCGCGGTTTAAAGAGTACTGGAGCGAGTACTACCAGCTGATGAAGCGCCGCGGCATTACCCAGGAGCAGGCGCAGCGGGCGGTGATTAGCAACACCACGGTGATTGGCGCCATCATGGTGCATCGCGGTGAAGCGGATGCGATGATCTGCGGGACTATTGGCGAGTACCACGATCACTACCGCGTGGTGCAGCCGCTGTTTGGCTATCGCGACGGCGTCAGCACCGCCGGGGCGATGAATGCGCTGCTGCTGCCGAGCGGCAACACCTTTATCGCCGATACCTATGTCAATCACGATCCGTCGCCGGAAGAGCTGGCGGAGATCACCCTGATGGCGGCGGAAAGCGTGCGACGCTTTGGTATTGAACCGCGCGTGGCGTTGCTGTCGCACTCCAACTTTGGCTCTGCCGACTGTCCGTCAGCCAGCAAAATGCGTAAAACCCTGGAGCTGGTGAAGGCCCGCGCCCCGGAGCTGATGATCGATGGCGAAATGCATGGCGACGCCGCGCTGGTGGAAAGCATCCGCAACGATCGCATGCCGGACAGCCCGCTGAAGGGGGCGGCCAATATTCTGGTGATGCCGAATATGGAAGCCGCCCGGATCAGCTATAACCTGCTGCGCGTCTCCAGTTCGGAAGGGGTGACCGTCGGGCCGGTGCTGATGGGGGTGGCGAAGCCGGTGCATATCCTGACGCCGATCGCCTCCGTACGCCGGATCGTTAATATGGTGGCGCTGGCGGTTGTTGAAGCGCAAACCGAACCGCTGTAATTTTCTATTTCCCCCGTTAACGCGCGGATCCGTTTCCGCGCGCAATATCAGGCAGGCCGGTGAGTAAAAAACGCTGAGCCTGCCTTTTTAATTCCGCCGCAATATTATTTTCTCTCCTGAGTGATCCACTTCACCTTTTAACCCCACTTGCCGAAATTTGTTATTTGCCGCGCTGAAATGTCGTCACCATGAGGACAGATTTCAGGGGGCAATCAGTCATGGATAAAGAACGCATTATTCAGGAATTCGTACCAGGCAAACAGGTCACGCTGGCGCATCTGATTGCCCACCCGGGAGCGGAGCTGGCGAAAAAGATCGGCGTACCCGAATCCGGCGCGATCGGCATTATGACGCTGACGCCGGGAGAAACGGCGATGATCGCCGGCGATCTGGCGATGAAGGCCGCCGACGTGCACATCGGTTTTCTCGACCGGTTTAGCGGCGCGCTGGTGATCTACGGCTCGGTCGGCGCGGTGGAGGAGGCGCTTCTGCAGACCATCTGCGGATTAGGCCGCTTATTAAATTATACCTTGTGCGAATTAACGAAAAGTTAATTGAGAGCGACCATGAAGCGTATTGCGATTGTCGGCGCCGTCGGTGCAGGAAAAACCACGTTATTTAATGCCCTGCAGGGGAATTATTCCCTCGCCAGAAAAACGCAGGCGCTGGAATTTAACGATCGTGGCGACATCGATACACCCGGGGAATATTTCAGCCATCCGCGCTGGTATCACGCCTTAATTACCACCTTGCAGGATGTGGACACCCTGATTTATGTCCATGCGGCCAATGATACCGAAAGTCGCCTGCCACCCGGGTTGCTGGATATTGGCAGCCGAAAGCACCTTATCGTGGCGATCAGCAAAACGGATCTGCCGGATGCCAACGTCGCCGCGGTGCGGCAGCTGCTGGACGGGATGGGGTTTCAGGCGCCGGTTTTCGCCCTCAACGGTTGCGATCCGCAAAGCGTTGCGCCGCTGGAAAATTACTTGAGTGAGCTCAGCCAAAAGGAGGAAGGGCCAGGTGAAGAAACTCATTACCGCTAACGATATTCGTGCCGCCCACGCGCGCGGCGAACAGGCGATGTCAGTAGTTCTGCGCGCCAGCATTATCACCCCGGAAGCGCGCGAAGTCGCCGAGCTGCTGGGATTCACTATCACCGAAGACGATGGCGCCGCGCCGGCGGCGACAGCGGCGGACAGCGACAAAACGGAAAGCCAGCGGATCCGGGAAACCATCCTGGCGCAGCTACCGGAAGGCCAGTTTACCGAAAGCCTGGTCGCGCAGCTGATGGAAAAGGTGATGAAGGAGAAGCAGTCCCTGGAGCAGGAGGCGATGCAGCCGGGATTTGAGGCAGTGACCGGCAAAGGCGGCATCAAAGTGATCGACGGCAGCAGCGTGAAGTTTGGCCGCTTCGACGGCGCCCAGCCGCACTGCGTTGGCTTAACGGACCTGGTGACTGACCAGGATGGCAGCAGCATGGCGGCCGGATTTATGCAGTGGGAGAACGCCTTCTTCCCGTGGACGCTGAACTACGACGAAATCGATATGGTGCTGGAGGGCGAGCTGCATGTGCGCCATCAGGGGGAAACGCTGGTCGCCAAAGCGGGGGACGTCATGTTCATCCCGAAAGGCTCCAGCATCGAATTCGGTACCCCGTCGACGGTGCGCTTCCTGTACGTCGCCTGGCCGGCAAACTGGCAATCGCTATGAACGATTTCATTACCGAAGCGTGGCTCAGAGCGAATCATACGCTCAGCGAAGGCGGTGAAATCCATCTTCCTGCCGATGCCCGCCTGACGCCCTCGGCGAGGGAACTGCTGGAAAGTCGGCATCTGCGGGTCAAATTTCTCGACCGCCAGGGGCGCCTGTTTGTCGAGGATGACGAACAGACGCCGCAGCCGGTGCATGTCCTGACCAGCAGCGACCATCCGCCCCAGGCCTGCTGCGAGCTTTGTCACCAGCCGGTGGGCAAAAAGCCGGACACCTTAACTCATCTGACGGCCGATACCCTGGTGGCGAAAAACGATCCGCGGCTGGCCTTCCGCGCGGTGCTGGACAGCACCATCGCCCTGACGGTGTGGCTGCAAATTGAACTGGCGGAGCCCTGGCAGCCGTGGCTGACGGATATCCGTTCGCGGCTGGGCAACATCATGCGCGCCGATGCGCTGGAGGAACCGCTGGCGGCGCAGTCGATAGCCGGATTCAGCGAGGCGCAGCTGCATCGTCTGTCCCATCAGCCGCTGCGTTACCTGGGTCACGATCACCTGGTGCCGGAGGCCCGCCATGGGCGCGATGTCGCGCTGCTTAATTTGCTGCGCGGCAAAGTGCGCGAGGCGGAGGTGACCGCGGCGCAGGTGTTTATTACGCCGCAATTTGCGGTCCAGCGTGCCGATATTCTACAGGCGCTCAACCGCCTCTCCAGCGCGGTCTACGTGATGATGATCCTGGGCGTGACGGACGCGCCGCCGGCGCTCAGCCAACTGCAGCAGCTGGGAGGTGAAGATGATCATTGACCAGTGTCGCAAACTGGCGCTGCGCGCCCCCGCCAGGGTGGTGTTCCCGGATGCGCTGGACGTCCGTGTGTTGAAGGCGGCGCATTATCTGCAGCAGCAGGGCCTGGCGCATCCGATCCTCGTCGCCAGCCCCTTCGCGCTGCGGCAGTTCGCCCTTGGCGAACGTCTGCCGCTGACCGGGGTGCAGGTCATCGATCCGCACAGCAACCTGGCGATGCGCAAGGCGTTTGCCGCCGCCTGGCAGGCGCGCGCCGGCGATAAAGCGCCCGCTGACGCGGTCGACAAGCTGGCCGACCCGCTGATGTTCGCCGCGGCGATGGTCAGCGCCGGGCAGGCCGAGGTGTGTATCGCCGGAAATCTCTCGTCAACCGCCAGCGTGCTGCGCGCTGGTCTGCGCCTTATCGGCCTGCAGCCGGGATGTAAAACGCTCTCTTCGCTGTTTCTGATGCTGCCGCAGTATGCCGGACAGCCGCTGGGGTTTGCCGACTGCAGCGTGGTGCCGCAGCCGACCGCGGCGCAGCTGGCGGATATCGCGATTGCCAGCGCCGAGACCTGGCGAGCGATCGCTGGCGAAGCGCCGCGGGTGGCAATGCTGTCCTTCTCGACACACGGCAGCGCCCGGCATCCCTGTGTCGCTAACGTCCAGCAGGCCACGGAGATCGTGCGTCAGCGGGCGCCGCAGCTGATGGTCGATGGCGAGCTGCAGTTTGACGCCGCCTTTGTACCGGACGTCGCTGCGCACAAAGCGCCCGGCAGCCCGCTGCAGGGCCGGGCCAATGTGCTGGTCTTCCCGTCGCTGGAGGCGGGCAACATCGGCTACAAAATCGCCCAGCGGCTGGGCGGATATCGCGCCATCGGGCCGCTGATCCAGGGCCTGGCCGCCCCGCTTCACGACCTCTCGCGAGGCTGTAGCGTAGAGGAAATTATCGAACTGGCGCTGGTGGCGTCGGTACCGCGCCAGACGGACGCAAGCCGGATCCCCGACTCGTCCACGCTGGTTGAATGAATGGTCCCCTTCAGGACCCCTTATGAGAGGAAAACACAATGGAAGCATTAGGAATGATTGAAACCCGGGGCCTGGTTGCACTGATTGAGGCCTCCGACGCCATGGTCAAAGCGGCCCGCGTCAAGCTGGTGGGAGTGAAACAGATCGGCGGGGGCCTGGTGACCGCCATGGTGCGCGGCGATGTCGCGGCGTGCAAAGCCGCGACGGATGCCGGGGCGGCGGCGGCTCAGCGTATCGGTGAGCTGGTCTCTGTACATGTCATCCCGCGCCCGCATGGCGATCTGGAAGAGGTCTTCCCGATTAGCTTCAAGGGCGACAGCAACATCTAACGGGGGAGGGGGTGCCGGAAAATTCTGGCCGGATAAGACGCCAGCGCGTCGCTATCCGGCCATGAAAAGGCATGAATGCCGGATGGCGTTGCGCTTTTCCGGCCTGCACATCACACGCGGAGACGGACATGAAGCTGGCTGTGGTAACCGGATATGTGGTCTGCACCGTACGCCATGAAGGTCTGGCCCACGACAAACTGCTGATGGTGGAGATGCTCAATGCCCGCGGCGAGCCCGACGGGCAATGTGCGGTCGCCATCGACAGCATCGGCGCGGGATGCGGCGAGTGGGTACTGCTGGTCAGCGGCAGCTCGGCGCGACAGGCGCACGCACACGGCGCCTCTCCGGTCGATCTGTGCGTGATTGGTATCGTGGATGAGGCTGCGGCCGATGGTCAGGTGCTCTTCCATAAGTAGGGTGAAAAATCATGAATCAACAGGACATTGAACAGGTAGTGAAAGCGGTACTGCTGAAAATGAAAGACAGCAGCCAGCCTGCCGGCACCGTTCATGATATGGGCGTTTTTGCCTCACTGGATGACGCTGTCGCGGCGGCAACGGTGGCCCAGCCGGGATTAAAGCGGGTGGCGATGCGTCAGCAGGTGATTCAGGCCATTCGTGAGGCGGGTGAAAAGTATGCCCGTGAACTGGCGGAGCTTGCGGTGACGGAGACCGGCATGGGACGCGTTGAAGATAAGTTTGCCAAAAACGTGGCGCAGGCGCGCGGCACGCCGGGCGTGGAGTGTCTGACTCCGCAGGTGCTCACCGGCGATAATGGCCTGACGCTGATTGAAAATGCGCCCTGGGGCGTGGTGGCCTCGGTGACGCCGTCCACCAATCCGGCGGCGACGGTGATCAACAACGCCATTAGCCTGATTGCCGCCGGCAACAGCGTGGTCTTCGCCCCCCATCCGGCGGCGAAAAAGGTCTCGCAAAGGGCAATTACCCTGCTTAACCAGGCGGTAGTGGCCGCCGGCGGCCCGGCCAACCTGCTGGTGACCGTGGCGAACCCGGATATCGACACCGCCCAGCGGCTGTTTAAGTACCCTGGCATCGGCCTGCTGGTGGTTACCGGCGGCGAAGCGGTGGTCGAGGCGGCGCGCAAACATACCAACAAACGCCTGATCGCCGCCGGGGCTGGCAACCCGCCGGTGGTGGTGGATGAGACTGCCGATCTACCGCGCGCCGCGCAGGCGATCGTCAAAGGCGCCTCGTTTGATAACAACATTATCTGCGCCGACGAGAAGGTGCTGATCGTGGTCGATAGCGTCGCCGACGAACTGATGCGCCTGATGGAAGGCCAGCAGGCGGTGAAACTCACGGCGGCGCAGGCCGAACAGCTCCAGCCGCTGCTGCTGAAAAATATTGACGAGCGCGGCAAAGGCACGGTCAGCCGCGACTGGGTCGGTCGCGACGCGGGCAAAATCGCCGCGGCGATTGGTCTGCAGGTGCCGGCGCAAACCCGCCTGCTGTTTGTGGAAACGCCCGCCAGCCATCCGTTTGCTGTTACTGAACTGATGATGCCGGTGCTGCCGGTGGTGCGGGTGGCGAACGTCGAGGAGGCCATCGCCCTGGCGGTGCAACTGGAAGGCGGCTGCCACCACACCGCGGCGATGCACTCCCGCAACATCGACAACATGAACCAGATGGCGAACGCCATCGACACCAGCATCTTCGTCAAAAATGGACCGTGCATCGCCGGGCTTGGGCTGGGCGGCGAGGGCTGGACCACCATGACCATCACCACCCCAACCGGGGAAGGGGTGACCAGCGCGCGCACCTTCGTTCGTCTGCGCCGCTGCGTGCTGGTGGATGCGTTTCGAATCGTATAAGGGATGAACATGGCGCACGACGAACAACGCTGGCTTTCGCCGAGACTACAAAAAGCCGCTGCCCTGTGTAACCAGGCGCCCGCCGCCAGCGAGTCGCCGCTGTGGCTGGGCATCGATTTGGGCACCTGCGACGTGGTGTCGATGGTGGTCGACCGCGATGGCCAGCCGGTTGCGGTATGCCTTGACTGGGCCGACGTGGTGCGCGACGGCATCGTCTGGGATTTCTTTGGCGCCGTCACCCTCGTGCGCCGACATCTTGCGACTCTCGAGCAGCAGCTGGGCTGCCGCTTCACCCATGCGGCGACCTCGTTTCCGCCCGGCACCGATCCGCGCATTTCGATCAATGTCCTGGAGTCCGCCGGGCTGGAGATCAGTCATGTGCTGGATGAGCCTACCGCGGTGGCCGATCTGCTGCAGCTCGATAACGCCGGGGTGGTGGATATCGGCGGCGGCACCACCGGGATCGCCATCGTTAAACAGGGCAGGGTGACGTATTCGGCGGATGAAGCCACCGGCGGCCACCATATCTCCCTGACTCTGGCCGGGAATCGCGGCATCGGGCTTGAGGAGGCGGAGCAGTACAAGCGCAGCCACGCCGGGGAGATCTGGCCGGTGGTTAAGCCGGTGTACGAGAAGATGGCCGAAATTGTCGCCCGACATATTGCCGGACAAGGGATTGTCGATTTGTGGCTGGCAGGCGGCGCCTGTATGCAGCCGGGCGTGCATGAGCTGTTTCGTCAGCGCTTCCCGGCATTACCGGTGCATTTGCCGCAGCACAGCCTGTTTATGACCCCGCTGGCAATCGCCAACAGCGGGAGGGAAAAAGCGGAGGGGATGTATGCAAGCTGAACTGCAGACGGCGCTGTTCCATGCCTTTGATACGCTGAATCTTCAGCAAATGAAAAGCTTCAACGTTCCGCCGTTGACGCTGCACGGCGTCGGCGCGCTGGCGGCCTGCGGTCCGCAAGCGCAGTCCCGGGGCCTTAGGCATCTGTTTGTCATGGTTGACAGTTTTCTCCATCAGGCGGGAATGACCGCCGGGCTGGAGCGTAGCCTGGCGATGAAAGGGATTGCTATGACTCTCTGGCCCTGTCCCGCCGGCGAACCCTGCGTCACCGATGTCTGCGCCGCCGTCGCCCAGCTGCGGGACGCGCGCTGCGACGGCGTGGTGGCCTTTGGTGGTGGATCGGTACTGGATGCGGCGAAGGCGGTGGCGCTGCTGGTCGCCAATCCTGAGCAGACGCTGGGGGAGATGACGGAGCACAGCGAGTTGCGTCCACGTCTGCCGCTGATCGCGGTGCCGACCACCGCTGGCACCGGGTCTGAAACCACCAATGTGACGGTGATTATCGATGCGGTGAGTGGACGCAAACAGGTGCTGGCGCATGCCTCGCTGATGCCGGATGTGGCGATCCTCGACGCCGCGCTGACCGAGGGCGTCCCGCCGCATATCACGGCAATGACCGGGATTGATGCGCTGACCCACGCCGTTGAGGCCTACAGCGCCCGCCACGCCACGCCGTTTACCGACAGTCTGGCGATGGGGGCGATAGCCATGATCGGCGAGGCGCTGCCGAAAGCGGTGGGCTGCGGTCAGGATCTGGCGGCGCGGGAAAACATGCTGCTGGCTTCCTGCATGGCGGGGATGGCGTTTTCCAGCGCCGGGCTGGGGCTATGCCATGCCATGGCGCATCAGCCGGGGACGGCGCTGCATATTCCACACGGTCTGGCCAACGCCATGCTGCTGCCAACGGTGATGGAGTTTAACCGCATGGTGCGCCGGGCGCGCTTCAGCCAGATCGGCCGGGCGTTAACCGGCAAGAAAACCGATGACCGCGAGGCTATCGCCGCCGTGCGCGAGCTGATCGCCGAGGTCGGTCTGACGATGCGGCTGACGGAGGCTGGCGCGACGTCCGCGCACTACGCCGCCTGGGCGCAAGCGGCGCAGGAGGACATCTGTTTGCGCACCAATCCACGCACCGCCAGCCGGGAGCAGATTATCGAGCTGTACGCGGCGGCGCGATAAATGCCGATTTTCCCGGAGGCGTGTGGCTGTGGCTTTCCCGGCTCGTGCTGCGCTTAGCCGGGCTACAGGATCACAGCCGTCTGCTATGCCGTAGCCCGGGTAAGGCGTTCACGCCGCGGCCCGGGAAAGTCGCCTGAGTGCGGCTAATGTCCCGGTATTCACAGTATCTACAAATCATAAATGACAGGGAGTAAGGGCTATGGGAATTAACGAAATCATCATGTACATCATGATGTTCTTTATGCTGATTGCCGCCGTGGACAGGATCCTGTCGCAGTTCGGCGGCTCGGCGCGCTTTCTCGGCAAACTGGGGAAAAGCATTGAGGGATCCGGCGGTCAGTTTGAAGAAGGGTTTATGGCGATGGGCGCGCTGGGCCTGGCGATGGTCGGGATGACCGCCCTGGCGCCAGTGCTGGCTCATCTGCTTGGTCCGGTGATTATTCCGCTGTATGAGATGCTCGGCGCCAACCCGTCGATGTTCGCCGGCACGCTGCTGGCGTGCGACATGGGCGGTTTCTTCCTCGCTAAAGAACTCGCGGGCGGCGACGTGGCGGCCTGGATGTACTCAGGCCTGATCCTCGGCTCTATGATGGGTCCGACCATTGTGTTCTCCATTCCGGTGGCGCTCGGCATTATCGAACCAACCGATCGCCGCTGGCTGGCGCTCGGCGTGCTGGCGGGCATTGTCACCATTCCCATCGGCTGTATCGCCGGCGGTCTGGTGGCGATGTATTCCGGGGTGGAGATCAACGGCCAGCCGGTAGAGTTTACCTTCGCGCTGATCCTGATGAATATGATCCCGGTGATCATCGTCGCCGTGCTGGTGGCGCTGGGGCTGAAGTTTATTCCGGAAAAAATGATCAACGGCTTCCAGATCTTCGCCAAATTCCTCGTGGCGCTGATCACCATCGGCCTGGCGGCGGCGGTGATCAAGTTCCTGCTCGGCTGGGAGCTGATCCCGGGGCTCGATCCGATCTTTATGGCGCCTGGCGACCAGCCCGGCGAGGTGATGCGCGCCATCGAAGTCATTGGCTCTATCTCCTGCGTGCTGCTCGGCGCTTATCCGATGGTGCTCCTGCTGACCCGCTGGTTTGAAAAGCCGCTGATGCGCGTTGGTAATCTGCTAAAAATCAACAATATGGCTGCCGGCGGCATGGTCGCTACCCTGGCGAACAATATCCCGATGTTCGGCATGATGAAGCAGATGGATACCCGCGGAAAAGTGATCAACTGCGCCTTCTCGGTGTCAGCGGCGTTCGCCCTCGGCGACCATCTCGGTTTTGCGGCGGCCAATATGAACGCCATGATCTTTCCGATGATTGTCGGCAAGCTGGTCGGCGGCGTTACCGCGATTGGCGTGGCGATGCTGCTGGTGCCAAAAGATGAAAACGTACCGGCGCCTGCCAACAACGAAGCGGAGGCGCACTCGTGAACACGCGCCAGCTGTTGAGCGTCGGTATTGATATCGGCACCACCACCACGCAGGTGATCTTCTCGCGCCTCGAGCTGGTGAACCGCGCGGCGGTTTCCCAGGTGCCGCGTTATGAATTCATCAAACGCGACATTAGCTGGCAAAGCCCGGTCTTCTTTACGCCGGTTGATAAGCAGGGAGAACTGAAAGAGGCCGAGCTTGAGGCGCTGATTCTGGCTCAGTACCGGGCAGCAGGGATCGCTCCACAAGCGGTGGATTCCGGGGCGATCATCATCACCGGCGAAAGCGCGAAAACCCGCAATGCCCGCCCGGCGGTGATGGCGCTCTCGCAGTCGCTGGGTGATTTTGTCGTCGCCAGCGCCGGGCCGCATCTGGAGTCGGTCATTGCCGGACACGGCGCCGGGGCGCAGACCCTGTCCCGGCAGCGGATGTGCCAGGTGCTCAATATCGATATTGGCGGCGGTACCTCGAACTATGCCCTGTTTGACGCCGGAAACGTCAGCGCCACCGCCTGCCTCAACGTCGGCGGCCGCCTGCTGGAAACCGACGCTCAGGGGCGCGTGGTCCACGCGCACCCGCCGGGGCAGCGGATTGTCGATGCGCTGTTTGGCGCCGGCACTAACGCCCTGGCGCTGACCGCCGGGCAGCTGGCGCAGGTGGCGCGCCGGATGGCGGCGCTGATCGTCGAGGTGATCGACGGCACCCTGTCACCGCTGGCGCAGGGGCTGATGCAAACCGAAGTACTGCCTGCGGGTATTCAGCCGGAGGTGATTACCCTTTCCGGCGGAGTGGGGGAGTGCTACCGCCATCAGCCCGCCGATCCTTTCTGTTTTTCCGATATCGGGCCGCTGCTGGCCACGGCCCTGCATGAGCATCCGCGCCTGCGTGAGATGAACGTGCAGTTCCCGGCGCAAACCGTGCGCGCCACGGTGATTGGCGCCGGGGCGCATACGCTGTCCCTGTCCGGGAGCACCATCTGGCTGGAGGGGGTTCCATTGCCGCTGCGCAATCTGCCGGTGGCTATCCCGCAGGATGCCGCCGATCTGCCGAACGCCTGGCTCCAGGCGCTGACGCAGCTCGATCTGGCCCCCGAGGCGGACGCTTACGTGCTGGCGCTTCCCGCTTCACTTCCGGTGCGCTACGCCACCTTACTGACCGTAATTGACGCCCTGCTGGCGTTTGTCGCCCGCTTTCCCAATCCCCGTCCACTGCTGCTGGTGGCCGAGCAGGATTTTGGCAAAGCGCTGGGCATGCTGCTGCGGCCACAGCTTCCACACCTTCCGCTGGCGGTCATCGATGAGGTGAGCATCCGGGCGGGAGACTATATCGACATTGGTACGCCTCTTTTTGGCGGATCGGTTGTGCCGGTGACGGTGAAATCACTCGCATTTCCTTCCTGAGGGAACGACTTATGAAACTAAAGACCACATTGTTCGGCAATGTTTATCAGTTTAAGGATGTAAAAGAGGTGCTGGCGAAAGCCAACGAACTGCGTTCGGGGGATGTGCTGGCGGGGGTAGCGGCGGAGAGTTCGCAGCAGCGCGTGGCCGCCAAGCAGGTGCTCTCCGATATGACGGTGGCCGATATCCGTAATAACCCGGTGATCCCGTATGAGGAGGACTGCGTTACGCGCCTGATCCAGGATGACGTGAACGAAACCGCCTATCAGCGGATTAAACACTGGACCATCAGCGACCTGCGGGAATACGTGCTCAACGACGAGGTCACCAGCGACGATATCGCCTTTGTCCGCAAAGGGCTGACCTCCGAGGTGGTGGCTGCGGTGGCCAAGATCTGCTCCAACGCCGATCTGATCTACGGCGGTAAAAAAATGCCGGTGATCAAAAAAGCCAATACCACCATCGGTCTGCCGGGGACCTTTAGCTGCCGCCTGCAGCCGAACGATACCCGCGACGACGTGCAGAGTATTGCCGCGCAAATCTATGAAGGGCTCTCCTTCGGCGCGGGCGACGCGGTGATTGGCGTCAACCCGGTCACTGACGACGTGGAGAACCTGAGCCGGGTGCTGGATACGGTGTACGGGGTGATCGACAAGTTTAACATCCCGACCCAGGGCTGCGTGCTGGCGCACGTCACCACCCAGATTGAA
The DNA here is from genome assembly GCF_000742135.1 of Klebsiella pneumoniae. Classification (GTDB taxonomy): domain Bacteria; phylum Pseudomonadota; class Gammaproteobacteria; order Enterobacterales; family Enterobacteriaceae; genus Klebsiella; species Klebsiella pneumoniae. The sequence continues at coordinate 4,105,836 of NZ_KN046818.1, forward strand.
GCCATCCGCCGCGGCGCGCCGGGGGGGCTTATCTTCCAGAGCATCTGCGGCAGTGAAAAAGGGCTTAAAGAGTTCGGCGTCGAGCTGGCGATGCTCGATGAAGCGCGGGCGGTGGGGGCGGAGTTTAACCGCATCGCCGGGGAGAACTGTCTTTACTTTGAAACCGGGCAGGGCTCGGCGCTTTCCGCGGGCGCTAACTTTGGCGCCGATCAGGTGACCATGGAAGCGCGTAACTATGGCCTGGCGCGGCACTACGATCCGTTCCTCGTCAACACCGTGGTGGGCTTTATCGGGCCGGAGTATCTGTATAACGACCGGCAAATCATTCGCGCCGGACTGGAAGACCACTTTATGGGCAAGCTGAGCGGCATCTCAATGGGCTGCGACTGCTGCTATACCAACCATGCCGATGCCGACCAGAATCTCAACGAAAACCTGATGATCCTGCTGGCGACCGCAGGCTGTAACTACATCATGGGCATGCCGCTCGGCGACGACATCATGCTCAACTACCAGACCACCGCCTTCCACGATACCGCGACCGTGCGCCAGCTGCTGGGCCTGCGGCCGTCGCCGGAGTTTGAACGCTGGCTGGAAACGATGGGCATTATGGCAAATGGTCGCCTGACCAAACGGGCGGGCGATCCGTCACTGTTCTTCTGATGACGCGGGGATGACACATCATGGATCAAAAACAGATTGAAGACATTGTACGCAGCGTAATGGCGTCGATGGGACAACCACAGTCGCAGCCGCAGGCCCCCGCAGCGTCGACGCCGGCCTGCCATGCCGCCTGCGCCAGCGAAGCGGTGGTGGAAAGCTGCGCGCTGGACCTGGGCTCAGCGGAAGCGAAAGCCTGGATTGGGGTACAACATCCGCACCGCGCCGAAGTACTGACCGAACTAAAACGCAGTACCGCGGCGCGCGTTTGCACCGGCCGCGCCGGCCCGCGTCCGCGCACTCAGGCGCTGCTGCGCTTCCTGGCCGATCACTCGCGCTCGAAAGACACGGTGCTCAAAGAGGTGCCGGAAGCGTGGGTGAAAGCGCAGGGGCTGCTGGAAGTGCGTTCCGAGATTAGCGATAAGAACCTCTACCTCACGCGTCCGGATATGGGCCGTCGCCTCAGTCCGGAAGCGATTGATGCGCTGAAGGCGCAGTGCGTGATGGATCCGGATGTGCAGGTGGTGGTCTCCGATGGTCTGTCGACGGATGCCATCACCGCCAACTACGAAGAGATCCTGCCGCCGCTGCTTGCCGGCCTGAAACAGGCGGGTCTGAAGGTCGGGACGCCGTTCTTCGTGCGCTATGGCCGCGTCAAGATTGAAGATCAGATCGGCGAGATCCTCGGCGCGAAGGTGGTGATCCTGCTGGTTGGCGAGCGCCCGGGGCTCGGCCAGTCGGAGAGCCTCTCCTGCTACGCGGTGTACTCCCCGCGGGTGGCGACCACCGTCGAGGCCGACCGGACCTGTATCTCCAATATCCACCAGGGCGGCACCCCGCCGGTAGAAGCCGCCGCGGTGATCGTGGATTTAGCCAAACGCATGCTGGAGCAGAAAGCCTCCGGCATCAACATGAGCCGTTAAGGAGGCATCATGCCAGCATTAGATTTGATTCGACCCTCGGTTACCGCGATGCGCGTGATTGCCTCGGTGAATGACGGTTTCGCGCGCGAGCTTAAATTACCGTCGCATATACGTAGCCTCGGACTCATCACGGCAGATTCTGACGATGTGACGTATATTGCCGCCGACGAAGCGACAAAGCAGGCGATGGTGGAGGTGGTCTATGGCCGCTCCCTCTACGCCGGCGCGGCCCATGGTCCGTCGCCTACCGCCGGCGAAGTACTGATCATGCTTGGCGGCCCGAACCCGGCGGAAGTTCGCGCCGGGCTGGATGCCATGATGGCGCATATTGAAGGTGGGGCGGCATTCCAGTGGGCTAACGACGCGCAAGATACCGCCTTTCTGGCGCACGTGGTGTCGCGTACCGGCTCTTATCTTTCATCGGCCGCTGGCATCGCGTTGGGCGATCCGATCGCTTATCTGGTGGCGCCGCCGCTGGAGGCGACGTTTGGTATCGATGCGGCGATGAAGTCGGCCGACGTTCAGCTGGTGACCTACGTCCCGCCGCCATCGGAAACCAACTATTCGGCCGCCTTTTTGACGGGAAGCCAGGCCGCCTGTAAAGCCGCCTGCAATGCCTTTACCGATGCCGTTCTCGATATTGCCCGTCATCCTGTACAGCGTGCGTAATGGAGGGAGCGATGATCAATGCGCTGGGATTGCTAGAAGTGGAGGGCATGGTTGCGGCTGTAGACGCTGCGGATGCCATGCTTAAGGCGGCCAATGTGCGCCTGCTTAGTCATGAAGTGCTCGACCCGGGCAGGTTAACGCTGGTGGTGGAGGGCGACCTGGCGGCCTGCCGCGCCGCGCTGGATGCCGGGGCCGCCGCTGCCCGGCGGACCGGCTGCGTGATCAGCCGTCGGGAAATTGGCCGCCCGGAAGAGGATACCCAGCGGCTGATCGGCGGTTTTCAGCCACCGCCGCCAGCGCCCATGCCGCCTGCTGACCCGGCTTCATCGGAAGCCTTACTGACGCTGCTGGCTTCAGTTCGTCAGGGCATGACGGCCGGCGAGGTCGCCGCGCATTTTGCCTGGCCGCTGGATAAGGCCCGCCAGGCGCTGGAGCAGCTCTTTTCCGCAGGGACGCTACGAAAACGCAGTAGCCGCTATCGTCTCAAAAATCCATAACCTGTCGGAGGTGCCGGGAGCGGCTTGCCCCCGGCTTTAACGATTATGAAAAAGCGTCGTTCTGCAAATTTGCACCATCTCTGTTGCGAGGCGTTGCCGGAAGACACCAGGCTGACGCCTCAGGTTGAAATTGACAATATTCATCAACGACACACAACCGATGTGTATGAGCACGCCCTGACCATTACCGCCTGGCAACAGATCTACGATCAGCTGCATCCGGGGCAGTTTCGCGGCGAGTTTACCGAAATCCTACTCGATGAGATCCAGGTCTTCCGCGAATATACCGGGCTGGCGCTGCGCCAGTCCTGCCTGGTCTGGCCGAACTCCTTCTGGTTTGGCATTCCGGCGACCCGGGGTGAACAGGGGTTTATCGGCTCGCAGTGTCTGGGCCGGGCAGAAATCGCCACCCGTCCCGGCGGTACGGAGTTCGAGCTCAGCACGCCGGATGATTACACCATTCTCGGGGTAGTGATTTCGCAGGAGGTGATTGCGCGTCACGCCAGTTTCCTGCACCACCCGGAACGGGTGCTACATATGCTACGCAACCAGTCAGCGCTGGCGGTCCGCGAGCCGCATAAGGCCGCGCTGTGGGGGTTTGTCCAACAGGCGCTGGCCACCTTTAGCGAGCATCCGGATACCCTTCATCAGCCGGCCGTGCGTAAAGTCCTGCGGGATAATCTGTTGCTGGCGATGGGCACGATGCTGGAAGAAGCGCAGCCGATGGTAAGTGCAGAGAGCGTCAGCCACCAGAGCTACCGCCGCCTGCTGGCGCAGGCGCGCGAATATGTGCTGGAAAACAGCGCGGAGCCGTTAACCGTTCTCGATCTGTGCCAGCAGCTGTACGTCAGCCGTCGCACCTTGCAAAACGCCTTCCATGCGATACTGGGGATTGGTCCTAACGCCTGGCTCAAACGGATCCGCCTGAACGCCGTGCGTCGGGAGCTGATAAGCCCCTGGTCAGAGCGCGAGACGGTCAAGGAGGCGGCCATGCAGTGGGGATTCTGGCATTTGGGGCAGTTCGCCACCGACTATCAGCAGCTGTTTGCTGAGAAACCGTCGATGACGCTGCACCATCGCCTGCGCCAGTGGGTGTGAGGGAAGAGACTCCGCTACCGGGTGGCCAGCCGCCATCCGGCCGTTACAGCCAGTCGCGCACCTGAATAAACTCGCTCAGCGCCGCCTCGGGGCTGCCGGGCTCGGGCTGATAATCATATTCCCAGCGCACCAGCGGCGGCATCGACATCAGAATCGACTCCGTACGCCCGCCGGTCTGCAGGCCGAACAGGGTGCCGCGGTCCCAGACCAGATTGAACTCGACATAGCGGCCGCGACGGTAGAGTTGAAAGTGGCGCTCGCGTTCGCCGTACGGCGTGGCTTTCCGGCGTTCGACGATAGGTAAATAGGCGTCAGCATAGCCGTTCCCGACCGCCTGCATAAAGGCGAAGCAGTGGTCAAAATCCGGGGTGTTCAGGTCGTCAAAGAACAGGCCGCCGATGCCGCGCTGCTCCTGGCGGTGCTTGAGATAGAAGTAATCATCGCACCATTTTTTATAGCGCGGATAGACTTCCTCGCCGAACGGCAGACACAGATCGCGGGCGGTACGATGCCAGTGGACGGCATCCTCTTCAAAGCCGTAGTAAGGGGTTAAATCAAAGCCGCCGCCGAACCACCACACCGGGTCGGCGCCAGGCTTTTCGGCAATAAAGAACCGCACGTTGGCATGGCTGGTGGGCACGTAGGGGTTCAGCGGATGAACCACCAGCGAGACGCCCATGGCTTCAAAACTGCGTCCGGCCAGCTCCGGGCGGTGCGCGGTGGCGGAGGCAGGCATGGCGTCGCCATGGACGTGGGAAAAGTTGACCCCCGCCTGCTCGAACACCCGGCCTTCGCGCAGCACCCGGCTGCGTCCGCCGCCACCGCCTTCCCGCTGCCAGGCATCTTCAATAAACGGCGCGCCATCCACGGCGCTCAGCTGCTGACAGAGGCTGTCCTGGAGCTGGAGCAGAAAAGTTTTTACCTGCGCGGCATCGGGTTTCATTAACGTCTCTTCGAATGGGCTTTCTGGTTATCGAACCAGTGGAAATAGCTGATAATGCCGTTGGCAATCGCGGTGGCGATTTTCTGCCGGAAGGCGGTGGTGCCGAGCAGTTTCTCCTCGTTCGGGTTGGTGATAAACGAGGTTTCCACCAGCACGGACGGTATGGATGGTGACTTCAGCACCACGAACGCCGCCTGCTCGGTATTGCGGCTGTGCAGCTTATGTACCGGCTTGATCTTTTTCAGGATATGCGAGCCCAGCGTCAGGCTGTTTTTGATGGTGTCGGTCTGCACCAGATCGAACAGTACCTGCTGCAGCAGATGGTCTTTATCCGTCGCTTTCTTACCGGCGACCTCATCGGCGCGGTTTTCGCGATCGGAGAGGTATTTCGCCATGGCGCTACTGGCGCCGCGGTTTGACAGGGCGAACACCGAGGCGCCGGCGGCGCTCGGGTTGGTAAAACCATCGGCGTGGATTGACATAAACAGATCGGCGCCGTGCTGATGGGCGATCTCCACGCGGTCGTACAGCGGGATAAAGGTATCGCCGGTGCGGGTCAGGCGGGCGTCGATGCCGTTGCTGCGCAAAATGCTGCGCACGTTCTTAGCGATCGCCAACACCACATGCTTCTCTTTCGAGCCGTTATGGCCGATAGCGCCGGTATCGATGCCGCCGTGGCCCGGATCTAACATTACAATCCGGCGACCCCCGGCCTTTTTGGCGGCGGGTTTGCTATGTCCATTTGACGTTTTCAGTGGCTGTTCTTTTGCGCTGACCTGTGAGGCGACGCCGCTCAGCGTCATCGCAGCCAGCCCGGCTTTCAGCACCTGACGGCGCGAAGCAAGTATTTTTAAGGATTTAAAAGTGCTCATTCGGCCTGAATTGTAAACAAGTGATGTCCAATGTTATATCGTATCGCGTTTGCCGTTACGACCATTCAAAATAAGAATTGTTTTACTTTTCATTTCAATACATGACAAAGTCATATTATGCCATTTTTTGTCGCTGATTTCGCCTGATATTGGCTATCAGTTATATTCGCGCCATAATCACTGTTTTTAACCGTCAATGGTGGGGAATACCATGGAGATTCGCGTTTTTCGCCAGCAGGATTTCGAAGAGGTTGTGACGCTGTGGGAGCGCTGCGATCTGCTGCGCCCGTGGAACGATCCGGAGATGGATATTGAGCGCAAGCTGAATCACGACGTCAGCCTGTTTCTGGTGGCGGAAGTGAATGGCGAAGTGGTCGGCACGGTGATGGGCGGATATGACGGTCATCGCGGATCGGCCTATTATCTCGGCGTCCATCCGGAATATCGCGGCCGGGGTATCGCGAACGCGCTGCTCAACCGTCTGGAGAAAAAGCTGATTGCCCGCGGCTGCCCGAAAATCAACATTATGGTCCGTGAAGACAACGACGTGGTGCAGGGAATGTACGAGCGGTTGGGCTATGAGTACGCCGATGTCCTGACCCTGGGCAAGCGCCTGATCGAAGATGAAGAATACTGAGTTTATCCCCGCCGATTTTGATGCCCATGGCCGTCTGCGCCTGCCTTTGCTTTTCTGGTGCGTGCTGTTGTTGCAGGCCCGCACGTGGGTGCTGTTTTTGATGGCCGGCGCATCGCGCCAGCAGGGCGACGCGATTCTTAATCTGTTCTATCCCGATCACGAGCGCTTCTGGCTTGGTTTACTGCCAGGCGTGCCGGCGGTGCTGGCCTTTCTGCTTAGCGGCTATCGTCAGCGCCTGCCGCGCCTGTGGCGGGCAATGCGCTGGCTGCTGGTGCTATCGCAAGTGCTGCTGTTGCTGTGGCAGCCGATGCTATGGCTGAGCGGCGAATCTCCCTCCTCGTTGACCATTGCGCTGCTGGTCGCGGATGGCTATGCCCTGTGGTGGCTGTTAACCAGCCGTCGCCTGGGCGCCTGTTTTCACCAGACCACCTTTTAATGGCACTTTTTGCCGATCGTGAACTCCAACATGCGTTGAATGACTCAGAAAGGATTGAGATATGAAATCGCTACGTGTAATGCTCTGTGCACTTCCGCTGGCGCTGACCGGCTGCTCCACGATGAGCGCAGTCAACTGGTCGGCGGCCTATCCGTGGAACTGGTTTGGCGCTTCCACCGAGGTGACCGAGCAGGGAGTGGGTAAACTGACGGCCTCCACGCCGCTCAATGAACAGGCGATTAGCGATGCGCTGGGCAGCGACTACCGTTTACGCAGCGGAATGAAGACCGATAAGGGCAATATCGTCCACTACTTTGAAGCGCTGAAAAACAACAGCGTGGCGCTGACCATCAATGGCGACAACGGTGCTATCAGCCGGATTGACGTGCGTGATGCGGATATCAAAACCGCCAGCGGCGTGAAAATCGGCACACCGTTTAGCGACCTGTACAGCAAAGCCTTCGGCAACTGCCAGAAAGGCAGCCATGACAACGGGGCGGTCGTCGAGTGTCAGGCCGAGGGGAGCCAGCATATCAGCTATGCCTTCACTGGCCACTGGAGCGGTCCGGACGAGCTGATGCCCTCCGACGATACGCTGAAAAACTGGAAGGTCAGCAAGATTATCTGGCGTCGCTAAATTGATCTGAAGAGACACGACAGCTCTGAAAAACGGTTACAATGGCGCGTTAGCAACGCGACAGCGTTGTGGTTGCATCATTTCAGGAGGAGCGATGTCTCAGGTTCAGAGCGGCATTTTGCCGGAACATTGCCGCGCGGCGATTTGGATTGAAGCCAATCTCAAAGGGGACGTTAACGCCCTGCGCGAAGCGAGCAAAATTTTTGTCGATAACGTGGCCACCTTCCAGGCTAAATTCCCCGACGCCAAACTCGGTGCGGTGGTGGCGTTCGGCAATAACGTCTGGCGTCAGCTGAGCGGCGGCGAAGGGGCGGATGAGTTAAAAGATTTCCCGGTCTATGGCAAAGGGCTGGCGCCGTCCACCCAGTATGACCTGCTGATTCATATTTTATCCGCCCGTCATGAAGTTAACTTCTCGGTGGCGCAGGCCGCGCTGGCCGCCTTTGGCGACGCTATCGACGTGAAAGAAGAGATCCACGGCTTCCGCTGGGTGGAAGAGCGTGACCTCAGCGGCTTCGTCGATGGCACCGAAAACCCGGCGGGGGAAGAAACCCGCCGCGAAGTGGCGGTCATTAAAGACGGCGTGGATGCGGGCGGCAGCTACGTGTTCGTCCAGCGCTGGGAGCATAATCTCAAACAGCTGAACCGCATGAGCGTGCCGGATCAGGAGATGATGATCGGCCGTACTAAAGACGCTAACGAAGAGATCGATGGCGATGAACGTCCGGTCACGTCGCACCTGAGCCGCGTGGACTTAAAAGAAGATGGCAAAGGGTTGAAAATCGTCCGTCAGAGCCTGCCGTACGGCACCGCCAGCGGCACCCATGGCCTCTATTTCTGCGCCTACTGCGCGCGCCTGTATAACATCGAGCAGCAGCTGCTGAGCATGTTTGGCGATACCGACGGTAAACGCGACGCGATGCTGCGCTTCACCAAACCGGTGACCGGCGGGTATTACTTCGCGCCGTCGCTGGAGCGTATCCAGGCGCTGTAATTTTTCCCCTCACCCTAACCCTCTCCCCAAAGGGGAGAGGGGACGGTAAGGTGCGGCTATGGGATCTGCGTGCGGATTCTTTTACTCCCTCTCCCTCAGTCAGAGGGGAGGGGTGAGGGCATCGGCGACTCAGGCGCTTCAAGTATCGCCTCCATCACCGCATCTTCATGCTCTTCAAACTCATTATTCCAGAAGCGTAAAACACGCCATCCCTCGCTCTGTTGCCAGCGGGTGCGGCGTCGTCGTGTTGGCCGCCGTCCAGTTCAATCGCCAGCCGTATTGCGCAGCAGGCGAAACCGAGAATATAGGGGCCAACGGGGCGCTGGCGGCGAAACGTGTCGCTAGCAAAACGGCGGTTGCGCAGTCAGTACCCTGGTCGACGTTCTGCGGGCGTTAAGCTACGTCTGAGCTGACGAGCAAATATCTGTGTGTTTTTCATATAAACATAGTGCACGCCTGGCTGCCGTTTGTCACAATGACCCGTCTAATCTGCGAGCCGCTTTCAGCTAAGCTTTGCCAGTTGCTTATTCCCTTTTCGACTTCCAAATCGCCAAACGGTATATAAAACCGTTACTCCTTTCGTACCCGTTATAAATATGATGATCATCAGAAAATGTTCAACGTTGATAAGGGTGCGCAATGGCCGTTAAATCACTGAAAAAAGGATATCTGGCGCTGGCGGCTTCCATGCTGCTGGTGGCGCAGGCGCAGGCGACGGAGCTGCTGAACAGCTCCTATGATGTCTCCCGCGAGCTGTTTGCCGCCCTTAACCCGCCTTTTGAGCAGCAGTGGGCGAAAGACAATGGCCGGGACAAGCTGACCATCAAGCAGTCGCATGCCGGTTCATCCAAGCAGGCGCTGGCTATTTTGCAGGGCCTGAAGGCGGACGTGGTCACCTACAACCAGGTGACGGACGTGCAGATCCTGCATGACAAAGGCAACCTGATCCCAGCCGACTGGCAAAGCCGTCTGCCGAACAACAGCTCACCGTTCTATTCGACGATGGGTTTCCTGGTGCGTAAAGGCAATCCGAAAAACATTCATGACTGGAACGACCTGGTTCGCTCTGACGTTACGCTGATCTTCCCGAATCCGAAAACCTCGGGTAACGCCCGATACACCTACCTGGCGGCATGGGGCGCGGCGGATAAAGCTGATGGCGGCGATAAAGCTAAAACCGAACAGTTTATGACTCAGTTTCTCAAGAACGTCGAAGTCTTTGACACCGGCGGGCGCGGAGCGACCACCACCTTCGCCGAGCGCGGCCTCGGCGATGTGCTGATTAGCTTCGAATCGGAAGTGAATAATATTCGCAAGCAGTATGAGGCGCAGGGATTTGAAGTGGTTATCCCGAAAACCAACATTCTGGCGGAGTTCCCGGTGGCCTGGGTCGATAAAAACGTCAAAGCCAATGGCACGGAAAAGGCGGCGAAAGCCTACCTGAACTGGCTCTATACGCCACAGGCGCAAACTATCATTACCGACTACTACTATCGAGTAAACAACCCGAAAGTGATGGATGCTCTGAAGGATAAATTCCCGCAGACCGAGCTGTTCCGCGTGGAAGATAAGTTTGGCTCCTGGCCTGAGGTGATGAAAACCCACTTCGCCAGCGGCGGCGAACTGGACAAACTGCTGGCGGCGGGGCGTAAGTAATGTTTGCTGTGTCGTCCAAGCGCGTGCTGCCGGGTTTTACCCTGAGCCTTGGCACCAGCCTGCTGTTTGTCTGTCTGATTTTGTTATTACCGCTCAGCGCGTTGGTGATGCAGCTGGCGCAGATGAGTTGGGCGCAGTACTGGGATGTGATCACCAACCCGCAGGTGGTAGCCGCCTATAAGGTGACGCTGCTGTCGGCGTTTGTGGCCTCGATTTTTAACGGCGTCTTTGGTCTGCTGATGGCCTGGATCCTGACCCGCTATCGTTTTCCGGGCCGCACGCTGCTGGATGCCTTAATGGACCTGCCGTTTGCGCTGCCGACGGCGGTAGCCGGTCTGACCCTGGCCTCGCTGTTTTCGGTGAACGGTATTTACGGGGAATGGCTGGCGAAGTTCGATATTAAAGTCACCTATACCTGGCTCGGCATCGCCGTGGCGATGGCCTTCACCAGCATCCCGTTTGTGGTACGCACCGTGCAGCCGGTGCTGGAAGAGTTGGGGCCCGAGTATGAGGAAGCGGCGGAAACGCTGGGCGCCACGCGCTGGCAGAGTTTCCGCAAGGTAGTGCTGCCGGAGCTGTCGCCGGCGCTGCTGGCGGGCATTGCTCTGTCGTTTACCCGCAGCCTCGGCGAATTCGGCGCGGTGATTTTTATCGCCGGCAACATCGCGTGGAAGACGGAAGTGACGTCGCTGATGATCTTTATTCGTCTGCAGGAGTTTGACTATCCGGCGGCGAGCGCCATCGCCTCGGTGATCCTGGCCGCCTCACTGCTGCTGCTGTTTTCCATCAATACCCTGCAGAGTCGCTTTGGTCGACGCGTGGTAGGTCACTAATGGCGGAAGTTACTCAATTGAAACGCTACGACGCGCCCCGTATCAACTGGGGAAAATGGTTTCTGATTGGCGTCGGGATGCTGGTCTCCGCCTTCATCCTTGTGGTGCCGATGCTCTACATCTTTATCCAGGCCTTCAGCAAAGGATTGATGCCGGTGCTGGAAAACCTGGCGAACCCGGACATGCTGCATGCCATCTGGCTGACGGTGATGATTGCGTTGATTACCGTACCGGTGAACCTGGTGTTCGGTACCTTGCTGGCCTGGCTGGTGACACGTTTTACCTTTCCGGGGCGCCAGCTGCTGCTGACGTTGCTGGATATCCCGTTCGCCGTCTCGCCGGTGGTGGCCGGTCTGGTGTATCTGCTGTTTTACGGCTCTAACGGTCCGCTGGGCGGCTGGCTTGACGCGCATAATCTGCAAATCATGTTCGCCTGGCCGGGCATGGTGCTGGCGACCATCTTTGTTACCTGTCCGTTTGTGGTGCGTGAGCTGGTGCCGGTGATGATGAGTCAGGGCAGTCATGAAGATGAGGCCGCGGTGCTGCTGGGCGCGTCCGGTTGGCAGATGTTCCGCCGGGTGACGTTGCCCAATATTCGCTGGGCGCTGCTGTACGGCGTGGTGCTGACCAACGCCCGCGCCATCGGCGAATTTGGCGCGGTGTCGGTGGTTTCCGGCTCGATCCGCGGCGAAACGCTGTCGCTGCCGCTGCAAATTGAACTACTGGAGCAGGATTACAACACCGTCGGCTCGTTTACCGCCGCTGCCCTGCTGACGTTAATGGCTATTCTGACCCTGTTTTTAAAGAGTATGTTGCAATGGCGTCTGGCCAATCAGAAAGAACGCGCGCAACAGGAGGGAAATCATGAGCATTGAGATTGCCAATATTAAGAAATCGTTTGGTCGCACCCAGGTGCTGAATGATATCTCGTTGGATATCCCTTCCGGACAAATGGTTGCGCTGCTGGGGCCCTCGGGCTCCGGAAAAACCACCCTGCTGCGAATTATCGCCGGTCTGGAGCATCAGACCAGCGGTCATATCCGCTTCCACGGTACCGACGTCAGTCGGATGCACGCTCGCGACCGTAAAGTGGGCTTCGTTTTCCAGCACTATGCGCTGTTCCGCCATATGACGGTGTTCGATAACATCGCCTTTGGCCTGACCGTGCTGCCGCGCCGCGAACGCCCCAATGCGGCGGCGATTAAAGCCAAGGTGACCAAACTGCTGGAGATGGTGCAGCTGGCCCATCTGGCGGATCGCTATCCGGCGCAGCTGTCCGGAGGCCAGAAGCAGCGCGTGGCGCTGGCGCGCGCTCTGGCGGTGGAGCCGCAAATTTTGCTGCTGGATGAACCTTTCGGTGCGCTGGATGCGCAGGTGCGTAAAGAGCTGCGCCGCTGGCTGCGTCAGCTGCATGAAGAGCTGAAATTCACCAGCGTGTTCGTCACCCACGATCAGGAAGAGGCGATGGAAGTTGCCGACCGGGTGGTGGTCATGAGCCAGGGCAACATCGAACAGGCCGATGCCCCGGAGCGCGTATGGCGTGAGCCGTCTACCCGTTTCGTGCTGGAGTTTATGGGGGAAGTGAACCGCCTGCAGGGGGTCATCCGCGGTGGACAGTTCCACGTCGGCGCCCACCGCTGGCCGTTAGGCTATACCCCGGCATACCAGGGGCCAGTGGACCTGTTCCTGCGCCCATGGGAAGTGGACATCAGCCGGCGGACCAGCCTGGATTCGCCGCTGCCGGTGCAGGTCCTGGAGGCCAGTCCGAAAGGGCACTACACCCAATTAGTCGTTCAGCCTCTGGGGTGGTATGACGAACCGCTGAGCGTGGTGTTAACGGGCGATGAGGCGCCGTCCCGCGGCGAACGGCTGTTCGTCGGGCTGCAAAACGCGCGGTTGTACAACGGTACCGAGCGTATCGAGCCGCGCGGCGAGCTTGCTCTGGCGGAGTCGGCCTGATAGCTTAAATCAATGTGCTTTTGCCGGGTGAGGCTCTGCTTACCCGGTCTGGAATTATCACGCGTCTGCCAGGCCGGGTAAGCGAAGCGCCGCCCGGCTTTTTTATTGAGTAAAAATCGTGAATACACTCGAACAAACCATCGGCAATACCCCTCTGGTCAAACTTCAGCGTCTGGGACCGGACAACGGCAGCGAAGTCTGGGTCAAACTCGAAGGCAATAATCCGGCCGGCTCGGTGAAAGATCGCGCCGCGCTGTCGATGATCGTCGAAGCGGAAAAGCGCGGCGAAATTCAGCCCGGCGACGTGCTGATCGAAGCGACCAGCGGCAACACCGGTATTGCGCTGGCGATGATCGCCGCGCTGAAAGGCTACCGGATGAAGCTGTTGATGCCCGACAACATGAGCCAGGAGCGTCGGGCCGCGATGCGCGCTTACGGCGCCGAGCTTATCCTGGTCAGCAAAGAGCAGGGGATGGAGGGTGCCCGCGACCTGGCTCTGGAGATGGCCCAGCGCGGAGAAGGCAAACTGCTCGATCAGTTTAACAACCCGGATAACCCCTACGCCCACTACACCACCACCGGGCCGGAAATCTGGCAGCAGACCGCGGGGCGTATCACCCACTTTGTCTCCAGTATGGGGACCACCGGCACCATTACCGGCGTGTCACGTTTTCTGCGTGAACAGAGTAAACCGGTGACCATTGTTGGCCTGCAGCCGGAGGAGGGGAGCAGTATTCCCGGGATCCGCCGCTGGCCGGCAGAGTATATGCCGGGGATCTTTAACGCTTCGCTGGTGGATACGGTGCTGGATATTCATCAGCAGGATGCTGAGAACACCATGCGTCAGCTGGCGGTGCGGGAAGGCATTTTCTGCGGCGTCAGTTCGGGCGGCGCGGTAGCGGGCGCGTTACGCATAGCCCGCGAAAATCCTGGCGCGGTGGTGGTGGCGATTGTCTGCGATCGCGGCGATCGTTACCTTTCCACCGGCGTCTTCGGCGAAGAACACTTTAGCCAGGGGGCGGGCATTTAATCATCAAGCAGGTCGGTGCCGTAGGAGTTATCGACGGTGCACAGCCAGCGTTCGCCCTGCTTCTGAAAGACATAGGTGGCGCGTCGCGTAACCTGGGATATCCCGTCCGCCGTCGGGATATCCAGCCGGGTCTCCATAATCACCAGCGCATTGCCGCCGCCTTCAATAACCTCCATTTTCCCCTGAGTCACCACCAGTCGGTGCTGGAAATAGTCGGCAATGGCGATAAAGGCTTTGCGGATATTCTCTTTCCCTCTGACCACCATGCCCGGTTTGACGACCAGCGCGGCGTCTTCTGCGTAATAACTCATCAGGGTATCGTAATCTTCCTGCGAGATAGCGCTATCGCAGGCTTCAATGACCGCTTTCAGTGCCAGGTCAGGGTGATGCATCTCTGGTGCTCCTTGTTGTGAGCGATTTGTCCGCCTCGGCGATCAGGGCATGCAGGAAAGACTAGCCTGTTGTCGTTTATTTTTCATTAATTTGTCGGCAGCTGCCATCACTCCCCGATACGTTCGGTGGACTGCCTGCGTCAGGGGGCGTCTAAGGCCTGCGCAATATCGGCCGCCAGGCGGGAAATCTCAGCGTCACTCAGACGGCCCAGCGACAGGCGTAGCCCGTGGGAGGGCGTACGGATGCCAAACACCTCTCCCTCCCGGACCAGCCAGCCGGCGCGGGCCAGGCGTAAGGCGTAGGGCTGGCTCGCCGCTGGCAGCGGCAGCCAGAAATTGAGGCCATCCCCTGGCGTAGCATGGCTGAAGCCGTGCCGGGCCAGCGCCGCCGCCAGTTTCTCATTCTGCTGGCGATAGTGACGACGGGTCTCCGTCATCGAGGCGATAAACGCCTCGTCGGTCAGGCAGGCCAGCGTCAGGTCCTGCAGCAGATGGCTGACCCACTGGCTGCCGGCGTTAAGCCGCAGGCGCAGCGCCGCTGAAGTAGCGGCATCGCTGGCGATAAAGGCCAGCCGTAGGTCTGGTCCGAGGGTTTTTGACATCGAGCGCACCAGCGCCCAGCGTTGGGTGCTTGCAGGAAGAGGGGAGTGCCATGGCGTGGCCGACAGCAGGGCAAAATGGTCATCAACAATCGCCAGTACCTGCGGATAGCGGGCTAGCACCTCCCGCAGAGCATGCGCCCGGGTTTCCGTCAGGCTACAGCCGGTAGGATTATGCGCGCGCGGGGTTAAGATCATCGCCCGTGCTCCGTTGCGTAACGCCTCCTCCAGGTCGTCAGGATCCATCCCTTCGGCATCCACCGCCACCGGGCAGGGGGTAAAACCGGCGTAACGCACCATATTGATGCTGCTGAGAAAACAGGGATCTTCCACCACAACGCCGTCGCCGGGGAGCAGCAGAGCGCACAGCAGGCGCTCCAGGGCGTCTATCGCCCCGCTGGCGAGATTCACCGCAAAGGGAACGGCTATCTCTCTGGCAAACCACGCCTCGGCCCATTGGCCAAGCCGCGGCTCGATGGGCGCATCGCCATACAGGCGGGGCGTGCGGGCTATCTGGCCCAGATAGCGGGGTAAATCAGGCAGTCTGGCCGGATCCGGATTGCCGCTGGAGATATCGTTCAGCGGGGTCGTTGGGTCACCTCCCTCCAGCGCCGGCAGTGTGTCCCGCGCTTTAATGGCTGTACCGTTGCGTCCCTGACTGACGGCCAGCCCGGAGGTCACCAGCCGTTTATAGGCGGCGGCGACAGTGTTGCGATTCACTGCAAGCTGGCTGGCGAGTTCACGTACCGGCGGCAGAACCTCTCCGGGCTGCAACCCGCCGCTCTGCACCAGATGGCGGATGTTATCGAAGATTTCGCTGGCGGTTTTTCCGGCTAACATTATTGACCTATGACAAAATGGAATTTAGCATAGGACGAATCATAATCAGTGCGTGACCCGCTGTCCAGCGGGGGGAGAAAAGATGGGCCAGCAGGATGATATACAATCAGTGCTCTTTCACGACAAAAGCCGGGCGTCGGAAGTGGATATCGTCGCCGTGCAGTCGCAGGTAGTCTATGGCAGCGTCGGCAACAGCATCGCGGTTCCGGCGATTAAACAGCATGGTCTGCGCGTGCTGGCGGTGCCGACGGTGCTGTTCAGCAATACGCCCCATTATGAGACGTTCTATGGCGGCATTATTCCGGAAGAGTGGTTTGTCGGGTATCTGCAGGCGCTGGAGGAGCGCGACGCGCTGCGCGAACTGCGTGCGGTCACCACCGGCTATATGGGCAGCGCTGTGCAAATCGAACGCCTGGCGCAGTGGCTGACGCGCGTACGGGCCCGCCATCCCGGGTTGTGCATTCTGGTGGATCCGGTCATCGGCGATGTCGACAGCGGCATCTATGTCAAGGCTGAGATCCCGGACGCCTATCGTCAGCACCTGCTGCCGCTGGCGCAAGGGATCACCCCCAATCTGTTCGAACTGGAGACGCTGAGCGGCCAGCGCTGTCGCGATCGGCAGGAGGCGGTCGCCGCGGCGCGAAGCCTGCTGTCGGACACCCTCAAATGGGTGGTGATCACCAGCGCGCCGGGAGAGGCCGATTCAACGATCAATGTGCTGGTGGTGACGGCCGATGCAGTGGAAGTGGTGGTTCACCCGCGGGTGGAGACAGACTTAAAAGGAACCGGCGATCTGTTCTGCGCGGAGCTGGTGAGCGGGTTGCTTTCCGGACTGGCGCTGGGGGCAGCGACGCAGGCTGCTGCCCAGCGCGTGCTGGAGGTGATGAACTGGACTGCCGCCCAGGGGTGTGACGAATTGATCCTACCGCCGCTGGAGCAAAGCAGATGAAAAGCTATCGGTTAGTGATCCGCCAGCAGGGACGCATTGTTGGTCATTTTGATACGACAGGTGAGGCGGCGCTGGAGGATGCCTGCGTGGCGCGGTCGCTGTTCGGCCTGGCCGGTGGATATCAGTGCGAACTGCTGGTCGCTGACAGCGAGCGGCGAATTCTGGAGAGCACCCCGGAGGGATTGCGCGTCTTGTCCCGCGAGAAGTGCTATCGACCGGTAACCTGCGCGGTATAAAAAAATGGCGCCTTTCGGCGCCATTTTTATGCAGCAAGCATTACTTCTTGATGCGGATTACCGGGGTTTCACCCACGGTCACGCTACCGGACAGTTTGATCAGCTCTTTGATCTCGTCCATGTTGGAGATAACCACCGGCGTCAGAGTCGACTTGGCTTTCTCTTCCAGCAGCGGCAGATCAAATTCGATAACCGGATCGCCGACTTTCACGCGCTGACCTTCTTCAGCGATACGCTTGAAGCCTTCGCCTTTCAGTTCAACGGTATCAATACCGAAGTGAACGAACAGCTCGATGCCGCTATCAGATTCAATAGAGAACGCGTGGTTGGTTTCGAAAATTTTACCAATGGTACCGTCTACCGGCGCGACCATTTTGTTGCCAGTCGGTTTGATGGCAATCCCATCGCCCACAATTTTTTCCGCAAAAACCACATCCGGCACGTCTTCAATGTTGACGATCTCACCGGAGAGGGGAGCAACAATCTCAATAGTTCCGGTGTCTTTCTTGTCATCAGAAACCAGAGATTTCAATTTATCAAACAAACCCATGATCTTCTCCTAAGCAGTAATTTGGGCCGCGCATCTCGTGGATTAGCAGATTGTTTTTTCTTCAATGAACTTGTTAACCAGCGTCATTAACTCGTCCGTTGTCGGTTGAGCAAGAGCCTGCTCTGCTAATACTTTCGCATCTTCGAAGTTCGTATTACGAATAATCTTCTTGATGCGCGGGATGGAAATGGCGCTCATAGAGAATTCGTCCAGCCCCATACCCAGCAACAGAAGTGTAGCACGTTCATCGCCCGCAAGCTCACCGCACATGCCAGTCCATTTACCTTCAGCGTGAGAAGCATCAATAACTTGCTTAATCAGATTCAGTACAGACGGTGACATCGGCTGGTAAAGATGTGAAATCATATCATTACCACGGTCAACTGCCAGAGTATATTGCGTTAAATCATTGGTGCCGATACTAAAGAAATCAACTTCTTTGGCCAGATGACGAGCAATAGTCGCCGCAGCCGGTGTTTCCACCATCACGCCGATCTCAATGGATTCGTCAAATGCTTTACCTTCGTCACGCAGTTCCTGTTTGTAGATTTCGATCTCTTTCTTCAGCGCACGCACTTCTTCAACAGAGATGATCATCGGGAACATAATGCGCAGCTTACCGAAAGCGGAGGCACGCAGGATGGCGCGAACCTGGTCGCGCAGGATCTCTTTACGATCCATCGCAATACGCACGGCACGCCAGCCGAGGAACGGGTTCTCTTCTTTCGGGAAGTTCATGTACGGCAGCTCTTTGTCGCCGCCGATATCCATGGTACGGACGATAACGGCCTGAGAACCACAGGCCTCAGCCACCGCTTTATAAGCCGCAAACTGTTCTTCTTCAGTTGGCAGCGCGTCACGGTCCATGAACAGGAATTCGGTACGATACAGACCTACGCCTTCGGCGCCGTTGCGCTCAGCACCTTCGACATCGCGAACGGTACCAATGTTGGCGCAGACTTCAACCTGATGGCCGTCGAGGGTAATCGCCGGCAGATCTTTCAGTTTCGCCAGTTCGGCTTTTTCTTCCGCAACCTGAGCCTGCAGACTACGCAGCGCTTCAATTTGCTCGTTAGACGGGTTGATCAGAACCTGGTTGTTCACCGCGTCGAGAATCAGATAGTCGCCATTTTTCACCTGCGCCGTGATGCTGCCGGTGCCCACGATGGCCGGCAATTCCAGGGAACGCGCCATGATAGAGGTGTGGGAGGTACGACCGCCCGCATCGGTGATGAAACCCAGCACTTTTTTCAGGTTCAGCTGTGCGGTTTCAGACGGGGTCAGATCGGCGGCGACGAGGATGACTTCATCCTGAATCGCACTCAGATCGATGATTGCCAGACCAAGGATGTTGCGCAGCAGGCGCTTACCGATATCACGTACGTCAGCCGCACGTTCTTTCAGGTATTCATCATCCAGCTCTTCCAGGGCAGTGGCCTGACCGTCGATAACTTCATTGGCTGCCGCGTCGGCAGTCATGTGCTTATCTTTAATCAGGGCTATGATTTCCTGCTCAAGCTCCTCATCTTCCAGCAGCATAATATGCCCTTCGAAGATGGCTTCTTTTTCTTCACCGAAAGTTTCACCAGCTTTGGTTTTGATGACCTCCAGCTGGGCGGAGGCCTTGGCGCGGCCGCTCAGGAAACGTTCGACTTCCTGATCAACCTTATCGGCAGAAATTTTCTTCCGGTCGATGACAATTTCATCTTCCTTCAGCAGCAATGCTTTGCCGAAGGCGATACCCGGGGATGCTAAAATGCCTGAAATCATAACCCTACCTTACTTGTGACTGATATGAAAAAGAACCCGTGAACTTACTCGAGTTCAGCCATCAGTTTAACCAGATGCTCAACAGCTTTCTGCTCATCTTCGCCTTCAGCGGAGAGGGTCACTACGGTGCCCTGGGTCAGGCCCAGAGTCTGCAGTTTGAACAGGCTTTTGGCGCTGGCGCTTTTGCCGTTGGAGGTTACAGTGATCTCAGAAGTGAAGCCTTTAGCTTCTTTAACAAACTGAGCAGCAGGGCGGGTGTGCAGACCGTTCGGAGCGGTAATGGTAACTTCTTGCTGGAACATTATATTTCCCCAACTTATAGGTTTAGTGTTGTGGACCTAAAGTCTAGTCTAACGACTCGACTTTAGCCTGTATTGTTAGCGCCGGCGTTACGTTTCCGGCCTTGGCGTCGGCAGCGCCTGGCGCTGCGAAGACCTGCGGGCCATTGACGTCTAGCACGTCATTAAACATTATGCCGCGAAAGGAAGACTTGAACCAAATCATAAAATCGATTCAGCTGGCGGAAATCCTCTTCTGAATAATTTCGCGCATCAAAATAAATGTGCTGGTTAAATACCAGACCCTACGAGGTGAATCAATGCCAGGAGGGGTAAAACTTTGACGTGTGCCACAAAAAAGCACCCGAAAAGGTGCTTTTTTACACATTATTTACAAGCTGGCACTACTGTTGCAGCTCTTTCTCAGTGAAGAGATCGGCGAACAGCGCGGTGCTTAAATAACGCTCACCTGAGGAAGGCAGGATAACCACAATATTCTTATTGGTAAAGGCCTCATCTTCCTGCAGCTTCAGCGCGGCGGCAACGGCGGCCCCGGAAGAGATACCCGCCAGGATGCCTTCTTCTTCCATCAGGCGGCGCGCCGTGGAGATAGCTTCCTCGTTGGTAATGCCGATCACTTTGTCGACCAGCTTCAGATCCAGGTTGCCAGGAATGAAGCCGGCGCCGATACCCTGAATTTTGTGCGGACCCGGCTTGAGCTCTTCCCCCGCCAGCGCCTGGGCGATCACCGGGGAATCGGTCGGTTCAACGGCGACGGTGATCAGATCTTTTTTACCTTTGGTGTTTTTGATATAGCGGCTGACGCCGGTCAGCGTTCCGCCGGTACCTACGCCGGAGATAAACACATCCACCTGACCATCGGTATCTTCCCAGATTTCCGGGCCGGTAGTCTTCTCGTGGATTTCCGGGTTAGCCGGGTTGCTGAACTGCTGCAGCAGCAGGAATTGTTCCGGGTTGCTGGCGACAATCTCTTCCGCTTTCTGGATAGCGCCTTTCATGCCTTTGGCGCCTTCGGTCAGCACCAGGTTGGCGCCCAGGGCTTTCAGCAGCTTACGACGCTCGATGCTCATGGTTTCCGGCATGGTTAGCGTCAGTTTGTAGCCGCGGGCCGCCGCCACGTAGGCGAGGGCGATACCGGTGTTGCCGCTGGTCGGCTCGACCAGTTCCACGCCAGGTTTCAGAACGCCGCGCTTTTCAGCATCCCAGATCATATTGGCGCCGATACGGCATTTTACGCTAAAGCTCGGGTTACGAGATTCTACCTTTGCCAGGATACGGCCATTACCGATGCGGTTCAGTCGTACCAGCGGCGTATGACCGATAGTCAGGGAGTTGTCTTCAAAAATCTTACTCATGGCCCGTCCTTAACTGTATGAAATTTGGGGGTACGGCATCAGCATACCCGCTTAAAGAAATATGCGGAAGTAAGGATTTAGCATATCTATATGCGGAAGGGAAATAATGATAAGCAAGAAGGAATAAGCGCGATATAAGGGAGCGGCCTTTGCCGCCCCCAAGTGAAGGTGTTACCGCTATTTCCAGCTGGCGTGTCTATCGCGATAGCAATCGACCCACATGGCGGTGGCGCCGCAGATAGCCACCGGGAGGATCACCAGGTTTAACACCGGGATCATTGTGAACAGGCTGGTGAGCGCCCCAAACTGCATATTCATCACTTTGCGACTGCGCAGCGCTTCGCGCATGGTTTTGAAGGGAACCTTGTGATTATCAAAGGGATAATCACAGTATTGAATCGCCAGCATCCATGCGCTGAACAGGAACCAGAGTACCGGGGCTACCGTCTGGCCAACGCCGGGAATAAAGTAGAGCAGCAACAGCACGATGGCGCGCGGCAGATACCAGGCCAGCTTCTGCCACTCACGCTTCATAATCCGCGGAATATCTTTCATGATGCCAAAGACGCCGACGTCCGGCGGGGTAGCGCCGGTCAGGCGCGCTTCCAGCTGTTCCGCCAGCAGGCCGCTGAACGGCGCGGCTATCCAGTTGGCGATCGTCGAAAAGAAGTAGCCAAACACCAGCAGGATTGAGAGCACTACCACCGGCCACAGCAGGTAGTTTAGCCACTGCAGCCAGTCCGGCACATGGCTCATCAGCGAGGGGATCCAGCTGCCGAGACGGGTAAACAGCCACCAGAAGGCAGCGCCCATCAGCAGCACGTTAACCAGTAAAGGCAGGAAGACATAACGCCGTATGCCCGGCAGCCCGATGAGTTTCCAGCCCTGCGAAAAATAATAAACGCCGCTGCGCGGGGTCGGTGCGGATGATGAAACCATAGCCAGGCATTGCTCCTTTTTTAACATCCGGTGTGAATGCTCGCTTATTTTATCGGGTCGTCAGACAATAACCAGTTAGGAAATGTTCGAAAAAACAGCAAAAAGCACGATTTAGTTCATCTTTATGTGGTGAAAGCGACCGACGCACTTGCACTTGAGGTAATCGGCAAATACTCTTAGTGAGTAAATGTTTGCCGTGGTGGCAAGGTGTTAGAACAACAGAGAATATAATGATGCAGGATTTGCGTCTGATATTAATCATTGTTGGCGCGATCGCCATAATCGCTTTACTGGTACATGGTTTCTGGACCAGCCGTAAAGAACGTTCTTCGATGTTTCGCGATCGCCCACTGAAACGTATGAAGTCGCGCGACGATGAGTCGGAAAACGACGACTTTGATGATAATGTTGAAGGCGTAGGAGAAGTCCGCGTTCATCCGGTGACTCACGCCCCGCACGGCGCGCATGGGGAGCATGAAGCCCCTCGTCAGTCGCCGCAGCACCAGTACCAGCCGCCTTACGAGCGCCAGATGCAGCAGCCTGCGCGTCCTGAAGAACCGGTTCGCCAGCCGCCGCAGCCGCCGCGCCAGGCCCCGGTTCCACCGCAGCAACAGCCTGCGCCGCATGCGGCTCCGCAGCCTGGCTGGCAACAGCCGCAACCTGCGCAGCCGCCCGTACAACCGCAACACCAGCCGCAGCCTGTTGTGCAGCAGCCTGTCGCGCCGCAACCGGTGACGCCGACCGTCGCTCAGCCGCAGCCAGCCGCCCCGCAGCAGCCTGCGCCACAGCCTGTTGCCGCGTCGCAGCCCGCCGTCGCGGAACCGCAGCCGGTAGAGCCGCAGCAGCCCGCCGCGCCGCAGCCGAAAGAGCGCAAAGAGACGGTCATTGTGATGAACGTCGCCGCGCATCATGGCGCCCAGCTTAACGGTGAAGTGCTGATCAACAGTATCCAGCAGGCCGGCTTTAAGTTTGGTGAAATGAATATTTTCCACCGCCACCTAAGTCCGGACGGCAGCGGTCCGGTGTTGTTCAGTCTGGCCAACATGGTGAAACCGGGAACCTTCAATCCGGACAGCATGGCGGATATGATGACCCCTGGGGTGACTATCTTTATGCAGGTCCCTTCCTACGGCGATGAATTGCAGAACTTCAAGCTGATGCTGCAGTCTGCGCAGTATATCGCTGACGAAGTGGGCGGCGTGGTGCTTGACGATCAGCGTCGCATGATGACGCCGCAAAAACTGCGTGAATACCAGGATCGTATTCGCGAAGTGAAAGACGCGAACGCCTGACGTTCCGCGTTAAC
Organism: Klebsiella pneumoniae; assembly: GCF_000742135.1. Classification (GTDB taxonomy): domain Bacteria; phylum Pseudomonadota; class Gammaproteobacteria; order Enterobacterales; family Enterobacteriaceae; genus Klebsiella; species Klebsiella pneumoniae. The sequence goes on from NZ_KN046818.1 coordinate 4,128,915, forward strand.
TCAATTCCTTCTCAACCCCCGCCTGTCGGGGGTTTTTTATCATTGATGGTGTGATATGGAACCAATCGAACAACAACTGACTGAACTGCGAACCACGCTTCGCCATCATGAATATCTGTACCACGTTATGGACGCGCCGGAAGTGCCGGATGCGGAATATGACCGCCTGATGCGCAAGCTGCGCGAGCTGGAGAGCCAGCACCCGGAGCTGATTACCCCGGATTCGCCAACACAGAGGGTGGGGGCGGCGCCACTCACCGCCTTTAGCCAGATCCGCCATGAAGTGCCGATGCTGTCGCTGGATAACGTGTTTGACGAAGAGAGCTTTCTCGCCTTCAACAAGCGGGTACAGGATCGCCTGAAAAGCACAGATCATCTTACCTACTGCTGCGAGCTTAAGCTCGACGGCCTCGCGGTGAGCATTCTCTATGAAAACGGCGTGTTGGTGCAGGCGGCAACCCGCGGCGACGGCACCACCGGCGAAGATATTACCTCTAACGTGCGAACTATTCGCGCCATCCCCCTCAAGCTGCATGGCGAGAATATTCCTGCACGCCTTGAGGTACGTGGGGAAGTGTTCCTCCCGCAGGCCGGGTTTGAAAAAATCAATGAGGAAGCTCGCCGCACCGGCGGGAAAGTGTTTGCTAACCCGCGTAATGCGGCAGCGGGTTCGCTGCGCCAGCTCGATCCGCGCATCACTGCGAAGCGACCGCTTACTTTCTTCTGCTACGGCGTGGGCGTGCTGGAGGGCGGCGAGCTGCCGGCCAGCCACTCGGCTCGGTTGCTGCAGTTCAAAGCATGGGGGCTGCCGGTGAGCGATCGCGTCACCCTGTGCCATACCCCCGAGGAAGTGCTTACTTACTATCGTAAAGTCGAGGAAGAGCGTCCCCACCTGGGCTTTGACATTGATGGCGTGGTGATCAAAGTCGATTCGCTGGCGCTGCAGGAACAGCTGGGTTTCGTCGCCCGCGCGCCGCGCTGGGCCGTGGCCTTTAAGTTCCCGGCACAGGAGCAGATGACCTTTGTCCGGGACGTGGAGTTCCAGGTGGGCCGCACCGGGGCGATTACGCCGGTGGCGCGTCTGGAGCCGGTCCATGTTGCCGGCGTGTTGGTGAGCAATGCCACCCTGCATAATGCCGATGAAATTGAACGCTTAGGCTTGAAAATCGGCGACAAGGTGGTGATTCGCCGGGCAGGCGATGTGATCCCGCAGGTGGTTAACGTGGTGCTTTCCGAGCGTCCGGCGGATGCCCGGGATGTCGTCTTCCCGACCCACTGTCCTGTATGTCAGTCAGACGTTGAACGGGTGGAAGGCGAGGCGGTAGCCCGCTGTACGGGCGGCCTGATCTGCGGCGCGCAGCGCAAAGAGTCGCTCAAGCACTTCGTCTCCCGTCGCGCGCTCGACGTTGACGGCATGGGCGACAAGATCATCGACCAGCTGGTGGAGAAAGAGTACGTCCATACCCCGGCGGATCTGTTCCGGCTGACGGCGGGGAAACTGACCGGGCTGGATCGGATGGGGCCGAAGTCCGCGCAAAACGTAGTCAACGCCCTCGAGAAAGCCAAAGAGACGACCTTCGCACGCTTCCTCTACGCCTTAGGTATTCGCGAGGTAGGAGAAGCGACGGCGGCGGGCCTGGCGGCGCATTTCGGCACTCTCGAAGCCCTGGAGCAGGCTTCCATTGAGGAGCTACAGAAAGTTCCTGATGTCGGCATCGTCGTCGCTACCCATACCTTCAACTTCTTTGCCGAAGAGAGCAACCGCGATGTCATTGCGCAACTGCTGGCGGAGGGGGTTCGCTGGCCTGCGCCGGTGGTGGTGAAGGCGGAAGAGATTGATAGCCCGTTTGCAGGCAAAACCGTGGTCCTTACCGGCAGCCTCAGCCAGCTGTCGCGCGATGACGCCAAAGCGCGTCTGGTGGCGCTGGGGGCGAAGGTGGCAGGCAGCGTGTCGAAGAAAACCGACCTGGTGATTGCCGGCGAAGCGGCGGGGTCTAAGCTGGCGAAAGCGCAGGAGCTGGGCATCGAGGTGATTGACGAAGCCGAAATGATGCGTCTGCTGGGAGAATAACGTGGATAAAGCGCAGCTGGTCGAGATAGCCAATACCGAAATGCCGTTCGGTAAATACAAGGGACGTCGCTTAATCGATGTCCCGGAAGAGTATTTATTGTGGTTCGCGCGTAAGGATCAATTCCCTGCCGGGCATCTTGGCGAACTGATGGCGTTGACCCTGCTGATTAAAACTGAGGGGCTGAGCGATCTGGTCCAGCCCCTGAAGAAAGCGCGTTAGGCTTTGGCCGCGTTGGCCTTTTCCTCAGCGAGACGCGCATCGGTTTGCTGCTTGTAGCGCCGCGCCAGCACCGCGCAGACCATCAGCTGGATTTGGTGGAAGATCATCAACGGCAGCACCATGATGCCGAGGATGGAGGTCGGGAAGAGAATATTGGCCATCGGAATGCCGTTGGCCAGGCTCTTTTTCGAACCGCAGAAGACGATGGTAATCTCATCGGCTTTGTTAAAGCCGCAGCGGCGGGCGACAAAGACGTTGACCGCGATGACGATGGCCAGCAGCACCAGGCTGACCACCACGATAAACAGCAGCGATCCCAGACCGACTTTATGCCAGATGCCATTCACCACCGCCTCGCTAAAGGCGGAGTAAACCACCAGCAGAATCGAGGTCTGGTCGGTCTTACCAATCCACTTCTTATGCTTCGCCACCCAGTCGCCAATCCACGGCCGCGATAAGTGACCGAGCACGAAAGGCAGCAGCAGCTGCAGCATAATTTTACCGACCTGCTCCAGACTGCCGCCTGCGCCGTGAAGGTTCATCAGGACCCCCACCAGTAACGGGGAAACAAAGATCCCCAGCAGGCTGGAGGCCGAGGCTGAGCAAACCGCAGCCGCGACGTTGCCCCCGGCCAGCGAAGTAAAGGCGATAGCGGATTGCACGGTGGCCGGCAGAATGCACAGATAGATAAAGCCGCTGTAGAGCATCGGATCGACATTCACCGGCGCCCACCAGGCAAACAGAACCCCGAGTAGCGGGAAGAGAATAAAGGTGCTGCACATCACCCAGAGATGCAAACGCCAGTGGCTGCCGCCGGCGATAATCGCCTCCCGGGAGAGTTTAGCGCCATGCATAAAGAACAGTAGCGCGATGGCGGCGGTGGTCAGATGTTCAAAGAAGGGGACGAAAGCGCCACGGGCCGGGAAGAATGAGGCCAGCAGGACAACGGTGATTAGCGTGGCCGTAAACGGATCGAGAATACGGAAAAGTTTCATAAACGCTCCTGAAAAGAGATGCGCTATTGTGCTTTTTTTCATTTGAGAAATAAAATTGATTTATTGCATCTATTCATGAATAAAAAAGATGAATTACTCTCTGCGTCAGTTAAAAGTATTTGTCACCGTCGCCCGGGCCAGAAGCTTCAGCCGGGCAGGGGAGATGATTGGCTTAAGTCAGTCGGCCGTCAGCCATAGCGTCAAGGAGCTGGAGCATCAGACCGGCGTCCGTCTGCTCGACCGTACTACTCGCGAAGTGGTGCTCACCGAGGCGGGTCAGCAGCTGGCGGGCAGGCTGGAACGTTTGCTTGATGAGTTGACGATTACCCTGCGTGACGCCGGGCGGGTAGGCCAGCAGCTGAGCGGCACCGTCAAGGTCGCCGCCAGTCAGACGATTTCCGCCCACCTTATTCCGCAGTGTATTGCTCACAGCAATCGTCGTTATCCCGATATCGATTTTGTGCTGCACGATCGGCCCCAGCAGTGGGTGCTGGAAAGTATCCGCCAGGGGGAAGTGGATTTTGGCATCGTGATTGATCCGGGCCCGGCGGCAGACCTTCAGTGTGAAGTGGTTCTGGCGGAACCATTTTTGCTGCTCTGCCGGGAGGATCATCCTTTTGCCAGCCTGACAGAAGTGCCGTGGCAGGCGCTGCAGGATGAAAGGCTAATCCTGCAGGATTATGCGTCCGGCAGCCGCCCGCTGATCGATGCGGCCCTCAGCAGGCTGGCTATCCGGGCGAACATCGTCCAGGAGATTGGCCACCCGGCAACGCTGTTTCCGATGGTAGAATCGGGAATTGGCATCAGCGTTCTGCCGGCGCTGGCGCTACCGTTACCGCAGGGGAGCCATCTGACGGTGAAACGGCTGACTCCGGTGATGGAGCGGCAGCTGATGCTGGCATGCAGGAAAAATCGCTCGCTGTCGACCGCCGCTCAGGCGTTATGGGAAATTGTGCGTGAAGAAGGGGAGAATTTAACCGCCGCCAGGGTTGAAGATCCGCTATATCAGCGCTGACAGAGGGGATTGCTGCGGAGGGACTCGTGGCAGGGCCATGTTCCGCGCATAGCAAAAAGGCGCCTTTAGGGCGCCTTTTTACATTGGTGGGTCGTGCAGGATTCGAACCTGCGACCAATTGATTAAAAGTCAACTGCTCTACCAACTGAGCTAACGACCCGAAGTGGTGGGTGATGACGGGATCAAACCGCCGACCCCCTCCTTGTAAGGGAGGTGCTCTCCCAGCTGAGCTAATCACCCACTTCGGTACTTCACATTTTGACAGAAAATCCAGCTGGCGAGAAAGTGGTGGGTGATGACGGGATCGAACCGCCGACCCCCTCCTTGTAAGGGAGGTGCTCTCCCAGCTGAGCTAATCACCCCCGCTGTGTGGAGTCGCATTATAGGGAGAGTTGAAAATGAGTCAACGCCTTTTCTAAAGAATTCGTTCGTTCGTCGTAAAATTAAACAAAGCGATCGCGAAACCGGCGCCATAGCATGATTTATAAACAAAAATGGCAAACCGTGACGTTCCGATGGGAACAACATTGAGGAATCAGCCCACGGTGTTAGAATATTGACCCATAATTTCCACCGGACATTGCCGGCTATCGGCATCTTTATTAAACGTAAGGCCAATTCATGAAAATCAAAACTCGCTTCGCGCCAAGCCCAACCGGCTATCTGCACGTTGGCGGTGCGCGTACTGCTCTCTATTCCTGGCTTTTTGCCCGTAACCACGGCGGTGAGTTTGTGCTGCGTATTGAAGACACCGATCTCGAACGCTCCACCCCGGAAGCAATTGAAGCCATCATGGATGGCATGAACTGGCTGAATCTGCAATGGGACGAAGGCCCCTATTTCCAGACCAAACGTTTCGATCGTTATAACAACGTAATCGATGAGATGCTGGAAGCCGGTACCGCTTACAAATGCTATTGCTCGAAAGAACGTCTGGAAGCGCTGCGCGAAGAGCAGATGGCGAAGGGTGAGAAGCCGCGTTACGATGGCCGCTGCCGCCATAGCCACGAGCACCATGCTGACGATGAGCCGTGCGTCGTGCGTTTCGCCAACCCGCAGGAAGGTTCGGTTATTTTTGACGATCAGATCCGCGGACCTATCGAGTTCAGCAACCAGGAACTGGACGATCTGATCATTCGCCGTACCGATGGTTCCCCGACCTATAACTTCTGCGTGGTGGTAGATGACTGGGATATGGCGATCACTCACGTGATCCGCGGCGAAGATCATATCAACAACACGCCGCGCCAGATCAACATCCTCAAAGCGCTGAATGCGCCGGTGCCTGTTTATGCGCACGTGTCGATGATCAACGGCGATGACGGTAAAAAACTTTCCAAGCGCCACGGCGCAGTGAGCGTGATGCAGTATCGCGACGACGGCTACCTGCCGGAAGCGCTACTCAACTATCTGGTGCGCCTGGGCTGGTCTCATGGCGATCAGGAGATTTTCACTCGCGAAGAGATGATTGAGTTCTTCTCGCTGGGCGCGGTGAGCAAATCCGCCAGTGCCTTTAACACCGATAAACTGCTGTGGTTAAACCATCACTATATCAATACCCTGCCGGCGGAGTATGTGGCAACGCATCTGCAGTGGCATATCGAGCAGGAAAATATCGACACTCGCAACGGCCCGCAGCTGGCTGAGCTGGTGAAACTGCTGGGCGAGCGTTGCAAGACGCTGAAAGAGATGGCCCAGAGCTGCCGCTACTTCTATGAAGAGTTCGCTGAATTCGATGCCGACGCCGCGAAAAAACATCTGCGTCCAGTGGCGCGTCAGCCGCTGGAAGTGGTTCGCGATAAGCTGGCGGCGATTAGCGACTGGACGGCGGAAAACGTCCATCACGCGATTCAGGCAACTGCTGATGAGCTGGAGGTGGGGATGGGTAAAGTCGGTATGCCGCTGCGCGTGGCGGTTACCGGGGTAGGGCAATCTCCTGCGCTAGACGTTACTGTCCATGCTATCGGTAAATCCCGTAGCGTAGATCGTATCAATAAAGCGCTGGCTTTTATCGCTGAACGCGAAGGCCAGGCGTCCTGACGGCGTCGCAGCTGAAACAACGGCAGGTTACCCTGCCGTTTTTTTTGTCTGTTATTCCGGACTGGCGATGCCGAGGCGGGCAAGAAAACCACTAATCCCTTCCCGGGCCAGCAGATCGCGGAGCTGCAGCTGTTCTGCCGGAGTCATCAGCTGTAGGGTTTCCGTGATTTGCCGCCAGATCGCGTCTGCCTCATTGACCAGGTATGCACCTGGCGATTCCGCGAGATGATTGTCGGTAAGCAGATGGCGTCTGGCAGGGATGTTGGTCAGAAACTCGCGTACCGGTTGGTCGATAACCACCAGTCGCGCTCGCCCCCCTTTAACGCCGGGTATTGCTTCGGTGCGCCATTGTTTCTCGCGAACCCAGCGATTGATCGTTTGTCTGGCCAGCCCCAGGCAGTCGGCAAGCTCTGCGGGCGTCATTTTATCTTTCAGTTTCATCATGGTTTACCGATCGCGGATCCCTAACCGAAGCAGTAACCCGGTGATCCCCTCGCGCAGCAACAAAGACATAAGCTGCTTCTGCTCGCTGGGGGTGAGTTCTTTACTGAGGGTCAGCAGCAGCGATTCCAGATCGCTATCATGGGGAGAATAGATGCCGGGCGTCTCCGCCACCCGCTGGGCGCTGCGGATAAACTCCCTGACTTGCTCATTGACATGGACCAGGCGCGCTTTGCCGCCCTGGACGCCAGGTCGCGGAGAGGTTTGCCAGCCTTCTTTCCGCACCCACTTATTGATAGTTTGCCGACTGTAGCCGGTTAGATGGGCAATTTCTTCAGGTGTCATTCGTTCCTTGAGCATACTATTTCCTGAGTAAATGTATGGGAATTAGCTGCCCATGTTATAGCATCCTTTTACGTGAAAAGGTGACCTGTTTAACTTCTGACTGCGATAAGGCTCGCAATGTCAGCAAGTTGCCTGCTTTTTCAGCGATTGAATCGGGAAGGATAATTTTGCCGTTGACACCTGAGCGAGGAATTCATATTATGCCGCCCGTCAACACGACACGCTTTACGTTACGGGGCTATAGCTCAGCTGGGAGAGCGCTTGCATGGCATGCAAGAGGTCAGCGGTTCGATCCCGCTTAGCTCCACCAAATTCTGCACCCAGCGGATTTGGTTCGTAAAGAAGTCCTGTGGGGCTATAGCTCAGCTGGGAGAGCGCTTGCATGGCATGCAAGAGGTCAGCGGTTCGATCCCGCTTAGCTCCACCAAAATTCAGAACCCTCGCTTCGGCGGGGGTTTTTGTTTTTAGCGGGTTTCATGTAAAGCACTTTCTGGTTACGTCAGTTAATCTCCAGCAATTAAAATCGAAAGTAATTTCAGACTTTTTCCTGATAATTCGCCTTGCCTGCCCTAAATAAGCAACATAACATTTCCCCCATTAAACGTGATGAGGTTTCTGGAGTTTTAATTAACAATAATGCTTGATAAAATTAACATTAATATCAAAAAAACTCTATTGGCCTTTATCATTTGTTTAGTCGCTATTCCGCTGGCTCGTTTTATTTCACCGCAAACGATAATTGACGGCAATCTTATTTATATTGCCTGGCTGCCAATCAGCGTGATGTTTTCTGTTATTTTTATCTTTGGCCGCTATGCAATTGCGCCATTAATTCTCGCGTTTGCCATCACCAATAGTTTTCTCATTAAATTAACGCTGCCGCAGGCGTTTATCTTACTTTTTTGTCAACTGTTCGCCGTGTTTGTCTCCTGCGCTATTCTGCGACTGTTGGTGGGGAAGCGCTGGCGCTGCGGTCCAACGGCAAAACATATGGGGGCGCGGATCTTCTGGGGCGGCTTCTTCGCGCCGGTGCTCCTGAAAATCACCATGTATCTCGCCGGACAATATTTTGCGTTTCCATTAGCTATTACCAGTTACTTTGGTAGTATGCCGTTGATTTATACTGTAATAGATATCCAAAGTTTAATCAGTGCGGCATTAATTTTTACGACGTTTCTTTATTATCCAATGCGGATGATTATCAGTCCGCGCTACGCCCGACGTTTCTGGCAGCAGGAATGTTTACCGTGGCTGGCACCGCAATATCGCTCCTTTACCCTATATTGGTTTATCGCGTTGGCGGTGATATTAACGCTATTGTGTGCGCCGTATCAGTCTGAATTTATTGCCGGTTATTTAGTTCCGGTTATTTTTATTGTTTACTTTATCGGTATCAGTCGAATAGGCCATGCGCTATTGCGTATTTCATGGTCTGTCTCGGCCTTTTTGCTGGTGGTATATAACAAAAACTTTCTCCAGGGGGTGCAAAGCGAGTATTCACTCTCCTTTGTGCTGTCGGTTCTGATCTCCTTTACTATCTGTTTGTTTTATATGGCCGACATCTATGCCCGCAGCGACCGCAACAAACGCCGCTGGCGTAGCCAGGCGGAAGAGGATCCGCTGACCGGCTTGCCTAACCTGCGCGCGCTGGAGAGCCATTTACAGAGCTGTCCTCAGCAGGCTATCTGCAGCCTGCGTATTGATAATCTCGACTTTCTCAGTCGGCATTATGGTCTGATGATGGGGGTGGACTGTAAACGGCAGATTATTCGGGCGCTGCAACCGCTGCTGGGAGCGGCGGATAAAGTCTTTCAGGTACCGGGCAGCGAACTGATCCTCGTGCTTGATGGACCGGAGCCGTCGTCCCGCTTGAACCATATGGTCGCGGTCCTCAACCACAAAAAGTTCAGCTGGCACAATCAGCCGCTGGATTTGGAGTTTGGCGCGGCCTGGGGCCGCGATGACGGTCAGGGTGAGGGACTTTACCAGATGCTGGGCCAGCTAAGCTGGCTTTCCGAACAGGCGGGCAGTGAACGTCGGGTGCTGGCGCTGGACGAGGAGCAGGATCTGGTGGTGGATCAAACTACCGAGCAGGTGCGCCTCCTTATGCGCGTCAAGCAAGTGCTCAAAGATCGCGCGCTGATGCTCTATGCGCAACCGATTCAGAATCCGGAGGGGGAGGGTTATCATGAGATCCTCACGCGCATGCGCTGTGGCGATAGCGTCATTATGCCCGACCGATTCATTCCGCTGATTGTGCAGTTTAACCTCAGCCAACGTTTTGACATGCTGGTGCTGGAGACCTTGTTCAGTATGCTCCATAAGCATCCCGGCCAGCGATTCTCGGTCAACCTGCTGCCTGCAACTCTGATGCAAAAGAACAGCGCAGGGCAGATTATCGCGCTGTTTCAACGCTATAGCGTCTCGCCAGAACTTATAACTATTGAGGTGACCGAAGAGCAGGCCTTCTCTAATGCGGACACCAGTCGGCAAAATCTTGAAGCGTTGCGCGCGTTTGGTTGCGCCATCGCTATTGATGACTTTGGCACCGGCTATGCGAACTATGAACGTCTGAAACATTTACAGGCCGATATCATTAAGATTGACGGCTGCTTCGTCCGCGACATCCTCACGGACCCGCTGGACGCCATCATGGTGAAATCGATTGTCGAGATGGCGCGGGCGAAACAGATGAGCGTGGTGGCGGAATATGTCGAAAGCGAACCGCAAAAAGCGCGCTTGCTGGAGCTGGGCGTGAATTATCTGCAGGGTTATCTGATCGGTAAACCACAGCCGCTGGGTGAATGTCGGGCAAAAAAAAGCCGGGCATTGCCCGGCTCAGATGACTGACGTCTGTTACAGAACCAGCGCCGCAATCGAGGCGGACAGCACGCTAACCAGCGTGGAGCCGTACACCAGCTTCAGACCGAAGCGAGAAACTACGTTGCCCTGTTCTTCGTTCAGACCTTTGATCGCCCCGGCAATAATACCGATAGATGAGAAGTTGGCGAAGGAGACCAGGAAGATAGAGATAATGCCTTCCGCGCGCGGGGAGAGCGTCGAGGCAATTTTCTGCAGATCCATCATGGCGACGAATTCATTGGAGACCAGTTTGGTAGCCATAATACTGCCCACCTGCAGCGCTTCGCTTGCCGGCACACCCATCACCCAGGCGACCGGGTAGAAGATATAGCCGAGGATACCCTGGAAGGAAATGCTATAGCCGAACCAACCGGTCACGGTGGCGAACAGGGCATTCAGCGCCGAGATCAGCGCGATGAAGCCGATCAACATCGCCGCCACGATAATCGCGACTTTAAAACCTGCCAGAATATACTCGCCCAGCATCTCGAAGAAGCTCTGACCTTCGTGCAGATTCGACATCTGCAGATTTTCTTCGCTCTCTTCCACGCGGTAAGGGTTAATTAATGACAGAACGATAAAGGTGCTGAACATGTTGAGCACCAGCGCCGCAACGACATACTTTGGCTGCAGCATGGTCATGTAAGCGCCTACGATGGACATGGACACGGTGGACATCGCCGTCGCCGCCATGGTGTACATGCGGTTGCGCGACATTTTGCCGAGAATATCTTTATACGCGATAAAGTTTTCCGACTGGCCGAGGATCAACGAGCTCACTGCGTTGAAGGACTCCAGCTTGCCCATGCCGTTAACTTTCGACAGGACGGTACCGATCGCGCGAATGACAATCGGCAGGATACGAATATGCTGCAAAATGCCGATCAAAGCCGAAATGAAGACGATAGGGCACAAAACTTTGAGGAAGAAGAAGGCCAGGCCTTTATCGTTCATGCCGCCGAACACGAAGTTTGTCCCTTCGTTGGCAAACCCGAGGAGTTTTTCAAACATCTCGGAAAATCCTTTCACAAAACCCAGACCAATATCGGAGTTGAGGAAGAACCAGGCCAGCAGGACTTCAATGACAAGCAGTTGAACAACATAACGAATACGGATCTTTTGGCGGTCATGGCTGACCAACAGGGCCAGTATAGCCACCACAACGATCGCGAGGACAAAATGCAAGACGCGGTCCATAGTTGCTCCAAATATGAGGCAGGTTAAATTTCCGTGCACATTCTATGCAACGGCTTTAAAGAAAACGAGATCAATTGCACACTATTGCAAGGAACTGTGACCAATGGCAAAAATAGTGATCCAACATCCACTTTTGTTATGTTACGTAAAGGTTTTAAAAGTTGCATTCTTGTACTACTCTTAATAGCGGGCTGGATCTCGTTTTCTGACGCCCGTATTCCATTTCCGGCCAGCTATTGTTCCCTTCTATCACAGCAATCATTATCTCCATTCTAAATGAACTTGATAATCATTCGCATTTTGATAGCATGAAACATAGCAAAGGCTATATTTCCAGAGGCAGAAGATGACTAGCAGTCGCGTTGAGAATAGCAGTAGTCGCGCCGCGCGCAAGGTGAAGCTCGCCTTAATGGGCCCGGCTTTCGTCGCTGCCATTGGCTATATCGATCCGGGTAATTTCGCCACTAACATTCAGGCCGGCGCCAGCTTTGGCTACCAGCTGCTGTGGGTCGTGGTGTGGGCTAACCTGATGGCGATGCTGATCCAGGTGCTTTCTGCCAAACTGGGCATTGCCACCGGCAAAAACCTGGCCGAGCAGATCCGCGACCATTACCCGCGTCCTGTTGTCTGGTTTTACTGGGTACAGGCGGAAATTATCGCTATGGCCACCGATCTGGCTGAATTTATCGGCGCCGCGATTGGCTTTAAGCTGGTGCTCGGCGTGTCGCTTCTGCAGGGGGCGGTGCTGACCGGGGTGGCCACTTTTCTGATCCTGATGCTGCAGCGGCGCGGACAAAAACCACTGGAGAAGGTGATCGGTGGATTGTTGCTGTTTGTCGCCGTGGCCTATGTCGTGGAGTTGATCTTTTCCCAGCCCGCGCTGGCTCCTCTGACGAAAGGGCTGGTGATCCCCACACTGCCCAACGGGGAGGCGGTATTCTTAGCCGCCGGGGTACTGGGGGCGACCATTATGCCGCACGTTATCTACTTACATTCCTCGCTTACCCAGCATCTGCATGGCGGAACGCGAAAAGAACGCTATAACGCGACCCGCTGGGATGTGGCGATCGCCATGACCATTGCAGGGTTCGTCAATCTGGCGATGATGGCGACCGCTGCGGCGGCATTCCACTTTAATGGCCATACCGGCGTCGCCGATCTCGATCAGGCCTACATGACGCTGGAGCCGCTGCTGAGCCACGCGGCGGCGACCATCTTTGGCCTCAGCCTGATTGCCGCCGGTTTATCGTCGACCGTGGTGGGCACTCTGGCAGGTCAGGTCGTTATGCAGGGGTTTATCCGCTTTCATATTCCGCTGTGGTTTCGCCGGGCGATCACCATGCTGCCGTCGTTTGTCGTCATTCTGCTGGGGCTGGATCCTACGCGCATCCTGGTAATGAGTCAGGTGTTGCTCAGCTTTGGCATTGCGCTTGCCCTGGTGCCGCTGCTGATATTTACCAGCAATGCGAAGCTGATGGGGGACCTGGTGAATACCCGTTGGGTGAGAGGCATCGGCTGGGCGATAGTCGCTATTGTGGTGAGCCTGAACGGCTGGTTAATAGTGGGGTCGCTGCTCGGGGTGGATTAATTGATTCCTGATGCTGAATAAAGTAAAGGGGAGCCGATGGGCTCCCCTTTTCGTTTGTTAGTGATGGCCATGTCCATGACCGTGACCGCGCCCACCCGGGCCGCGTCCCCAGCCGCCGCGGTGGTCATCGCGGTCGTTCCAGCCAGCACGATAGCCGCGCTCCCAGGCTTTATCTCTGCCTTTGTACCAGCCTTTGTGCCAGCCGTTGTCATGACGATGCCAACGGTTATCACGCCATTCATAGTGACGACGCCAGTAATCACGGTCGCGCCAGCTGCCACCGTCCCAGTAGTTACCGTAATTGTCACGATCGCCTATTTGTAATTTTACCGACGGCAGCAGGGTGATTTCACCAGCGTTAGCGACCAGTGGCCCTGCGGCCAGCAGTACTGCTGCCAGAATCAGTGACCTGAACATACTCTTCTCCTTCACGATCGGGGCCGTAAGCGGCCTGTTAACCTGATATTACGGGCCGGTAAAGACCCGCCGCATCGGACGAACTCCGAAAGCGCAGGAAAGAGCACTTTTTGCTAAAGTAACATTTGCTTTACAGCGCAAGGATGGCGTCAATGGCCGCGCACTCCTCGGTGGTGAAATGGCGATTCTGCAGCATGCCGACGGCATCATCCAGTTGCGCGGTTTTGCTGGCGCCGATCAGCACCGAGGTGACTTTCTCTTCACGCAACACCCAGGCCAGCGCCATTTGCGACAGCTTCTGCCCACGCGCTTCCGCCTGCCTGCTAAGCTGACGAATTTTTTCTAATCGGGCTGGAGTCAGTTGCTCCGGCTGCAGAAAACGACTGCTGCTGGCGGCGCGCGAGTCGGCCGGAATGCCGTTGAGATAGCGGTCGGTAAGTTGCCCACCGGCCAGCGGTGAAAACGCTATGCTTCCAATCCCTTCCGTCTGCAGAAAATCCAGCAATCCTTCTTCCACGCCGCGTTCGAACATCGAGTAGCGAGGCTGGTGAATGATGCAGGGGGTGCCGAGGTCGTTAAGGATCTTCACCGCCTCCCGCGCCTGGGCCAGAGGATAGTTGGAGATCCCGACATATAGTGCTTTACCCTGACGAACCAGATGATCGAGCGCACGCATCGTTTCCATCAGCGGCGTCTGTGGATCAGGCCGGTGATGGTAAAAAATATCGACGTATTCCAGCCCCATGCGTTTAAGGCTCTGGTTAAGACTGGCTACCAGATATTTTCGCGATCCCCAGTCGCCGTAAGGGCCGTCCCACATCGTGTAACCTGCTTTAGTGGAGATGATTAACTCATCGCGATAAGGCAGGAGCGACTCTTTCAGGATACGGCCAAAGTTGCTTTCCGCCGAGCCCGGCGGCGGCCCATAGTTGTTGGCCAAATCGAAATGGGTTATACCGAGGTCAAAAGCGTGCAGGAGCATCTGCCGGCTAGTTTCCACTCGCGTTTCATCGCCAAAGTTATGCCACAGGCCAAGGGAAATGGCCGGTAGCTGCAGACCGCTGCGGCCGCAGCGACGGTACTCCATCATTTGATATCGCGTGGTGCTTGCCTGGTAAACCATTCTTTCTCCGCCGACAAAACAGGTTGTGTATACGTTTACACTAAACAATGTTCTGCGTGGAGTACACTGCTTTTTCTGCGTAATTATTGCTTTACACTGCCATTATCACCTCCCATCTGGACAGGCGGATCGCTTATTCAATACTCAAATTACACCTGCACCAAAATGAGGATAATGGATATGCAACCGACCTACACTATTGGGGATTATCTGCTGGATCGCCTTGTCGACTGCGGTATTGACCGCTTGTTCGGCGTGCCGGGAGATTACAACTTACAGTTTCTCGATCGCGTCATCGCGCACAGCGCCTTGGGGTGGGTCGGCTGCGCCAACGAGCTGAATGCGGCATATGCCGCTGACGGCTATGCGCGCATCAAAGGGGCCGGTGCGCTGCTGACCACTTACGGCGTCGGCGAATTGAGCGCGCTGAACGGCATTGCGGGTAGCTATGCGGAACATATTCCGGTATTGCATATTGTCGGTGCGCCCTCTACCGGCGCCCAGCAGCGCGGCGAACTGCTGCACCATACCCTCGGCGATGGCGATTTTCGCCATTTCGCCCGCATGAGCGAGCAGATCACCTGTAGCCAGGCGCTGCTGACCGCCGGCAACGCCTGCCATGAAATCGACCGTGTGCTGCGCGATATGTTGACGCATCATCGCCCCGGCTATTTGATGCTGCCAGCCGATGTCGCCAGAGCGGCAGCGATTGCCCCAGCCCAGCCCTTGCTGGTGGAGCCCGCTCCGGCGGATGAAAACCAGCTTGCCGGGTTCTGCGAACATGCCAGCCGCCTGCTGCGGGGCAGCCGACGCATTTCCCTGCTGGCGGACTTCCTGGCGCAACGTTATGGCCTGCAGAAGACGCTCCGGGAGTGGGTGGCGAAAACGCCTGTCGCCCATGCGACGATGCTCATGGGCAAGGGATTGTTCGATGAGCAGCAGAGCGGGTTTGTCGGCACCTACAGCGGGATTGCCAGCGCGCCGCAGACCCGGGAGGCGATTGAAAACGCCGACACCATCATCTGCATTGGCACGCGCTTCACCGACACCATCACCGCAGGATTTACCCAACATCTGGCGCGGGAAAAGACTATTGAGATCCAGCCCTTCGCCGTCAGGGTGGGCGATCACTGGTTCAGCGGGGTGCCGATGGATAAGGCTTTGGCCGCGCTGATGACGCTTTCCGCCCCGCTGGCGGCGGAGTGGGCTACACCTCAGATCGTGGCGCCGGAGGCTGAGGAGGGCGCTGAAGGCGAGTTGACCCAGAAAAATTTCTGGGCGACGGTGCAGGGCGCCCTGCGTCCGGGGGATATTATTCTCGCCGATCAGGGGACGGCCGCCTTTGGCATTGCGGCGCTGAAGCTGCCCTCTGAAGCATCGCTGATCGTCCAGCCGCTGTGGGGCTCGATTGGTTTTACTCTCCCGGCCGCCTATGGCGCACAAACCGCGGCGGCGGAGCGGCGGGTGGTGCTAATTGTCGGCGATGGCGCGGCCCAACTGACCATTCAGGAGATGGGCTCCATGCTGCGTGATAAGCAAAAGCCGCTTATTCTGCTGCTGAATAACGAAGGGTATACCGTGGAACGGGCGATTCATGGTCCAGAGCAGCGCTACAATGACATCGCTCTGTGGGACTGGCAGCGGCTGCCGGAAGCCTTCGCCCCTGACGTTGCTTCGCGCTGCCGACGGGTCACTCAGACGTCTGAACTGCGGGAGGCGATGACGGAGAGCATCACCTCCGATACCCTCACTCTGGTAGAAGTGATGCTGCCGAAAATGGATATCCCCGATTTCCTGCGCGCGGTGACGCAGGCCCTTGAGGAGCGAAACAGCCGCGTTTAATCGGTATGCCGTTTGGCAATCATCAACGGTCTCCCGGCCAGCAGCAGCCAGGCCGGGAGCATCACCATACACAACAGCGGCAGCAAAGTCGTATCCGGGACCACCACGGCGGCCATAAACAGGCTCAACCAGCCGTCGCGAGTGACGACCAGCACCATGCCGAGGATCGCGCAGGAAACGGTGATTGCCGCCGGCACCGCGTCAACATGAGCATGCAGCATCAGCCCCAGCGCTACCCCGACGAACACCGCCGGGAAAATTCGCCCGCCGCGAAAGCCGCTGGCTGAGGCAAGAACCAGGGCTGCCAGTTTGACCAGCGCGATAAGCAGAAAATCCGCGGCGGTTAGCGTCTGGCTGAAGGCCAGCTGCTGCATCTCATCCAGCCCTTTAAAGAGCGTTAAGGGCCCGCCTATCGTCCCCACGATCCCCAGCAGCAGCCCGCCGATGCCGAGGGTCAGGATTGGATTTTTCAACCGATGCATCAGGGCATGCAGTCGCGGCAGACACCAGACGGCCACCATGCCGACGGCGATAGCGATCAGGGCGACGATAATGCCGCTGAGAATATCAACGAAGCGCATCTGACCATAGTGCGGGATCGGCAGCGAAAAATGGGGATGGAAAAACAGACCCGTCGTCAACGCGCCGGCGGCGGCGGCGAGGAGGGGAGCAAAGAGGCGATCCCACAGTGGCGTATCGTTGCTGCTATTGAGGGTTTGCGAAAAAATCAGCGTGGCGGCAACCGGGGTACCGAAGAGGGCGCCGATGGTGCCTGAGGCCGCGAGGATGGTCCAGTCCAGCGAGCTGACGCGCGGAAACAGTCGGGAGCCGACGGCGACAGCCAGCGCGATATTCACCACCATAATCGGATGCTCCGGGCCGAGGCTGACGCCGCCGGCGAGGCCGAGGATCAGTGCGGCCAGGAGTCCGGGCAGCGCGCCGGTGGCAATGGGAGCGCCGATTAACGACTCGGTCGCTGGATCCGGCCCGGCGTGCCCGGGGCTGTAACGAATGACCAGACCCACCGCGATCCCTGTCGCCGTCAGCATGGCGATGATCCACAGCGGGCTGTCGGCGCTCACCCCTAACTGCGCGGGCAGATTGCTCCACAGCACGCGCTGCAGCAGCGCGGCAACCTTCATCGCCACGATCAGGATCAGGCTGCAGGCGATACCTATCAGGATGGCCGGCACCGACAGGATCAGCATTGTTCTGGCGCGAGGATGGAGCATGGAAATGTCCTTGTAAAAGTGCTGGAGCACTACTTTGCCTTCGTCAGCGGAGACCGTCGATGCAAATGGTGCTGAAACGATAAAGTTAAGGTGACATCTGATATCCGGCGCGTCCTTTACAGGCTACCTTGCATAGATTACAAACTAAATGTGACCTGTGTCGCTAAACAAGGGGCGTCTGCGCGTTGGACGTTGTTGTTAAGCCGCCATGAATTTACAGTGTGCCAAAAGATTTATTTTGACTTTAGCGGAGCCGTAACGGAATGACAAAATTTGCTTTAGTAGGAGATGTCGGGGGGACCAACGCCCGCCTGGCGCTATGTGATCTGGCGAGTGGAGAGATCTCTCGCGCAAAGACCTATTCCGGGCTCGATTACCCCAGTCTGGAGGCAGTGGTGCGCGTCTACCTCGAGGAGCACCAGGTAACGGTCAACGAAGGTTGTATCGCCATCGCATGCCCGATTACCGGCGACTGGGTGGCGATGACCAACCATACCTGGGCTTTCTCTATCGCCGAAATGAAGCGCAACCTCGGCTTTGCCCATCTGGAGATAATTAACGATTTTACCGCTGTTTCAATGGCCATTCCGATGCTGAAAGCTGAGCACCTTATTCAGTTTGGCGGCAGTGCGCCGGTAGCGGGCAAACCGATCGCCGTTTATGGCGCCGGGACCGGGCTCGGCGTGGCGCATCTGGTCCACGTTGATAAGCGTTGGGTCAGCCTGCCGGGCGAAGGCGGTCATGTTGATTTTGCCCCGAACAGCGAAGAAGAAGGGATCATTCTGGAAGAGCTACGCGCCGAGCTGGGGCATGTTTCCGCAGAACGCGTGCTCTCAGGTCCCGGGATGGTCAACCTGTATCGCGCGATTGTCAAATCGGACGGCCGACTGCCGGAGAACCTGCAGCCGCGTGAGGTGACCGAGCGAGCGCTGGCGGACAGCTGCACTGACTGTCGTCGGGCGCTGTCGCTGTTCTGCGTCATTATGGGACGCTTCGGCGGTAACCTGGCGCTGACCCTTGGGACGTTTGGCGGGGTGTATATCGCCGGCGGCATCGTGCCGCGCTTCCTGGAGTTCTTTAAAGCCTCTGGTTTCCGCGGCGGTTTTGAAGACAAAGGCCGTTTTAAAGCTTATGTTCAGGATATCCCGGTTTACCTGATTGTGCATGATAACCCAGGCCTGCTGGGCTCCGGCGCGCATCTGCGTCAGACGCTGGGCCAGGTGCTTTAAGCATTCTTCTCCCGGGCTACCGTCGTAGCCCGGATGGCGGTGCTTTCCGCTCTCTACAGATTCATCAGCTGGCGAAACTCTTTCACTTTACTGCGACTGACCGGAACCTGAAACTCCAGGTCACGCAGGCGCAGCACATAGGTGTTGTTGAACCACGGCTCAATTTCCCGAATTTTGCTGAGATTTACGCAATACGAGCGGTGGCAGCGGAAGAAATGCGCGGTGGGCAGTTTGCTGCAGAATTCAGTAATGTTCATCGGCATGACGAATGACTCCCGGCGGGTATAGACGAATGTCATCTTTTCATGCGCCTCGGCATAATAAATATCATGAATACTGGTGACGATGATCCGCTCATCTTTGATCAGATTGATGGTGTCGTTTTCCCGTGGCGCCGCGCTGGCTAATCCTGAAGCAGCGTTATTTTGCTGCTGCCAGGCGGTGGTCAGCTTTTGCAGCATATTGATGATGCGCGACTCCTGGTAAGGTTTCAGGATGTAGTCAAATGCTTCCAGCTCAAAGGCTTCCACCGCATGTTCTTTCCACGCGGTGATAAAGACGATAAAAGGTTTATGGGCAAACTGGCTGATGTTTTGCGCCAGCAGAACCCCGTCGAGCGACGGAATATTGATATCGAGAAAGATGGCGTCGACCTTGTTGTGCTGGAGAAATTTCAGCACGTCCAGGCCGTCGTCAAAGCTGCCGACGATCTCCATCTGGCTATGGGTGTTAATAAGCCAGGAGAGCTCCTGCTGGGCCAGAAACTCATCCTCCACAATGATAACTTTCATCTTTTCTCCGCTCATGACAACAGCGACTCCGTCAGCGCCTGCGGCGTAGAGTTATTGGGGACATAAAAGGCGATTTCGGTTCCCGGCGTCAGATTGCGGATATGCAAACCCTCGCCGTAGAGAAGTTTCACCCGATGATGCACATTGAGCAGGCCGATTTTGTTACCCGGCATCTCATCGGCTTCCACGCGGGCGACCACGGCGGGATCGATACCGTTGCCCGTATCGCGAACGCTGATGCGTACCCGATTTCCGCACTCGTTAATGCCGATCGTCACCACGCCTTTGCCTTTACAGGGTTGAATACCGTGAACAATGGCATTTTCCACCAGCGGCTGGATAAGCAGGCTCGGGATCACGCAGCTGACGTCGTCGTCAATATCGTAGATGACCGTCAGCTTGTCGCCGAATCGCGCCTGTTCAATAGCGATATAATCTTTGATCTGATACAGCTCTCGTTTGATATCAATCTGCTCATCGTCTTTTAATTCGATGTTATAGCGCAGGTAGCGCGACAGATTAAAAATGAGCTGGCGCGCGGTGTCCGGATTAAGGCGAATCGAGGAGGAGATCGCGTTCAGCGCATTAAATAAAAAATGCGGGTTAATTTTGCTTTGCAGGGCGCGCAGCTCCGCTTTGTTGGCCATCTCCCGCAGCTGTTCGGCGCGGGAGACTTCCAGCTGGGTGGAGATTATTTGCGACAGGCCAATCGCCATCTCCTGCAGCGTCGAAGTGATGCGATGGGCGTGGCAGTAATAGATTTTTAGCGTGCCGGTCACCACCCCTTTTTCCCACAGCGGGATCACCATCAAGGAGTGGATCTCCGGGGTGCGGTGGGCTTCGTCATTGTTTTTTATGATGATTTTCCCATAACGAATCGCCTGCCGGGTGGTGGGGCTAATCATATCGTCGTGGCGTTGATAGTTGGCTTCACCGACGCCCACGTAGGCCAGCACGTGCTCGGTATTGGTGATCGCCACCGCGTCGGCGGTAATGTCGCGGCGGATAATCTCGCAAACCTGGCGCAGAGAATCGCTGTTAACGTGTCGAAACAGCGGCAGGGTTTTGTTGGCGATATCGAGCGCCAGTTTCGCCTGCCGCGCCGCGCTGGCCTCCTTTTCCCCTTCAACGCTCTGCACCAGCAGCACGATAAAGCCGATGCAGACGCTGCCGAGGATCATCGGGATACCAATTTTCGAAACAATATCTACGCCGAGACTCAGGGAAGGCGCCCAGACCACCACCAGGATCATGGTCAGAGTTTCACACATCATCCCCGCCAGAATGCCGATTTTCCACCGTTGTTCGCGGGCCACTTTACGATTAATCAACCCCGACAGCAGGCCGGCGACAATGCTGGTGATAAAGCAGGGCACCGCGGTCACGCCGTCGATATCAATCAAATAGCGGTGCACGCCGGCAATCGCCCCGACAATCGCGCCCACCCAGGGACCAAACAGGATCCCACCGGACATCACGGCGATAATGCGGACGTTCACCAGGGACCCCTCAACCGGGACGCCGGACCAGGTACTAAATAGCGCGAACAGCGAGAAAATGGCTGTCACCGCCAGCAGCTCTTTCGGAGTATGGGCCGACTTATGCAACAGTTCGCGGAACAGGCGCAGGCGAATAAGGAAAAAGAGGCAAATAAGCATCAGGGCCGCACGATCATAGACCGCCAGCATCATAGTAAAGATTTCGTGCATGGGTGCGTCGCGTCAGTGGCCAGAAAGGGACATGATAAAAAACCTGACGGCAGAAGACCAGCCGTGGAACCATAAAGCGGAAAAGACACACTTTTTAAAGGGGATTAATTAAAAAGCATCGCGATAGCGGCGGTCTTCGCCATTAACGATAATATTCTGTGTTAAGAAAGATATCAGTGTGTTACCACCTTTATACAACCCGGGATTATTCCGCCAATGAACTGCCGCATTTAGCGCAGTCGATACCCGTTTTATATGCCAGGGAATATTTTTTAACGGGCCTCTCGACAACATGAATTTTTTCAGGTTATTTTCTAAACGAGCCGCAACAGCGGCAGCGTCGCTCGGACGGTCCGGGCGCTAACGTTAATTAGAGGAACCTATGGCTGAATCCAGTCCTGAACGCCGTTTTACGCGTATCGATCGTCTCCCTCCGTACGTTTTTAACATTACTGCTGAACTGAAAATGGCTGCGCGTCGGCGCGGCGAAGATATTATCGATTTCAGTATGGGTAATCCCGATGGCGCGACGCCGCCGCATATCGTGGAAAAACTCTGCACCGTTGCTCAACGGCCTGACACCCATGGTTACTCTACCTCGCGGGGGATCCCGCGCCTGCGTCGCGCCATTTCACGCTGGTATGAAGAACGCTATAACGTCGATATCGATCCGGAATCGGAAGCGATCGTCACCATTGGTTCGAAAGAGGGGCTGGCGCACCTGATGCTGGCGACGCTGGATCATGGCGACACCGTACTGGTGCCGAACCCCAGCTATCCGATTCATATCTATGGCGCGGTGATCGCCGGGGCGCAGGTGCGCTCAGTGCCGCTGGTGGAAGGGGTGGATTTCTTTAACGAGCTGGAACGCGCCATCCGCGAGAGCTATCCGAAGCCGAAGATGATGATCCTTGGCTTTCCCTCAAATCCGACCGCGCAGTGCGTCGAACTGGATTTCTTTGAAAAGGTTGTCGCTCTGGCGAAGCAGTATGACATTCTGGTCGTCCACGATCTGGCCTATGCCGATATCGTGTATGACGGCTGGAAAGCGCCCTCCATCATGCAGGTGCCCGGCGCGCGCGATGTCGCCGTCGAGTTCTTTACCCTGTCGAAAAGCTATAACATGGCCGGCTGGCGCATTGGCTTTATGGTGGGTAATAAGACTTTGGTGAATGCCCTCGCTCGTATCAAAAGCTATCATGACTACGGGACTTTTACTCCGCTGCAGGTGGCGGCGATAGCTGCGCTGGAGGGCGATCAGCAGTGCGTGCGCGATATTGCCGAACAGTATAAGCGCCGTCGCGATGTGCTGGTCAAAGGGCTTCATGAGGCCGGCTGGATGGTGGAGTGTCCGAAAGCGTCTATGTACGTGTGGGCGAAAATACCGGAACCTTACGCCGCCATGGGGTCGCTGGAGTTTGCGAAAAAGCTGCTTAATGAAGCGAAGGTTTGCGTCTCGCCGGGGATTGGCTTTGGCGACTATGGTGATACCCACGTCCGCTTCGCCCTGATCGAGAACCGGGACCGTACGCGCCAGGCGATCCGCGGTATCAAGGCGATGTTCCGCGCGGATGGTCTGCTGGCCTCCGCGAGCTAGCGCTGCGGGCAGCACGGCAAAATAAAAACGGGAGCATGAAGGCTCCCGTTTTTTTTGACACCGCTGCAGTCTAGATCATCAGGGCAAAAGTACCGGCCCAAACGATGACCATAAAAGAGAGGCCCATAAAGAAGTATTTCACGACTCATCACTCCACGCGCTTGTGCGACGTTCAAATGAATTAATTGTTCTGTTTTTCAAGGGCTGTCGCCAGTGTAACTTCACCCTGCAGCAGCCCGTAATTCTGTGCGTTTAGTGCTCCAGATGGCGCTAATGTACGCCTAAAAAATCAGGGAAACAAGAGGCATTTTTTTATTAATTTTTAGTTACTTACGAGTGTCGTGATTCGGCGACACATTAATTTCACAGGGTAATAAATTTAGCGCCAGCGAAGCGAAGGAAACGGGTTTTAGCGATGGGCCGGGCGGGGAAGGCCAACGAGAGCGCGCGGCATTATCTTTGCCACGCGCCGCCGTCGGTTCAGGGCAGGTCTGAGGCGCGCTGTCGCCACTCGGCCGGGTAGTGTGCCGGGATAAAGCGCAGCGTCAGCGCCATGAGTAGCAGGACGCAGATCGCATGCCAGGACCAGTCAAGCGTGTAGTTCCCGCTCAGGCTACGCAGCAGGCCGGAAAGCCAGGGCGACAGACCGGCGATGATAAATCCGATCCCCTGCATAAAGGCTACCAGCCTGCCGGCCACCGCCGGTTGTCCGGCGTGATCCAGCGCCAGCACCAGGCACAGAGGAAACGCGCCGCCCAACCCCACGCCGCAGGCAATGGCCCAGAGCGCAGAGAAATGCTCTGGCAGCCAGATAAAGCCGCAGAAGCCAATCAGCTGTAGCGCCAGCGCTAGCAGAAGAAGCTGGCGCCGATCCTCCTGGCGAGCCAGCGCCGGGAGCAGCAGCGCGCCGGCGGTTTGCCCGACGGTCAGCAGCGCCAGCAGCGAACCGCTGTACTGGGCGCTGTCGCCTAGCTGGATGTAGTAAGGAGGCAGCCAGGCGATCAGGCTGGCGTAACCGGCATTGATCAGTCCGAAATAGAGTCCCAGCGTCCAGGCGCGGCGCTGGCCAATAATCGCGACCCGGGGGGAAGCGCTGGCCTGATGCGGTGCGCGAGGCAATTGCCGACAAATCGCCAGCCAGCTGAACAGAGCCAGGAGCGCAGGGAGCGCCCACCAGGCTAGCGCATTATGCCAGGCCGCGCTATGTGACGCCAGCCATGGGGTGAACGCGGCGCCTAACCCGCCGCCGCCCATCAGCGCCGCTGACCATAGTCCCATCACCAGCGGCGTCCGTCGGGGAAAGAGGTGCTTAATTACCGCCGGGATGGCGGCCTGAATAATGCCGATGCCAATTCCTCCGGCCAGAGCGCTGGTGAGCAGTAAGCCACTATTCGGAGCGATTTCCCGCAGCAGGGCGCCTGCCGCGATAATCAGCAGACTCAGCGCAATACTGCGCTTTTGACCGATATAGCGATCGACCCAGCCAGCGGCCAGCGCCAGCACCCCCATCGCGATCACCGGCAGCGCGGTCAGGAGTGCGGCCAGGGTATAGCTCATGCCGCTGGCTGCGCGGATGTCCGGCAGCAAAGGACCAATGGAGGTAAGCAGCGGCCGCATATTGATCCCAGTCAGTACCAGGACTGCCAGCGTCAGGTTCTGTCGCAGCGCTGGTGTCATGACTGCCGTTCCGCCCAGCGCTGATAAAGTTCAGTTCCCTCCGGCTGCGGGCGATGATGGATCGGCAGCGTTTGCTGGGCCAGCGGCTGCTGCAGCTGCTGATAAATCGCGGCGGTCGAGAGCTGAAAAGGCTCCCCGTCCTGATTGCTATTGGCGAAAAACACTTCCCGCACGCCGGTTAAATAGAGCGCGCTCAGGCACATAGGGCAAGGCTGTCCGCTGGCATAGATGACGCATTCGCGCAACACCGCGCTTCCCAGTCTGGCGGCAAGATCGCGTACGGCGTTCAGTTCGGCATGCGCCGTTGGGTCACCGCTCAGATGAAAGGTATTGACGCTTTCAGCGACAATCTCATCATTCCGCACCAGCACGGCGCCGAAGGGGCGCCCACCGTCAGCAATGTTTTGTTTTGCCAGCACTAATGCGCGCTGAAGATAATGATCGTGAGCGGACATAGTCACTCCTGCATAAAACGATGTTAAAGGTGAAATATGTTGAGGGTCGTGCGAAGAGGGTACGTCTCTTGTTTCATAAGTTAAAAGACTTATTTATGATAATGCCTATTGGAATGTCTTATAGGTGGGCCGATGCTTCTGCGCCAACTTTCCTACTTTATCGCTGTGGCTGAACATTGTGGCTTTTCCCGCGCCGCCGCGGCGCTGCATGTCTCCCAGCCTGCGCTGTCACAGCAGATACGCCAGCTGGAAGCGATGCTGGAGGTTCAGCTTTTCGACCGCTCTGGCCGACGTATTCGCCTGACCGATGCCGGTGAGATCTGGCTGGAGTATGCCCGTCGCGCGTTACGCGAGCTTGAGGAAGGTCGGCGCGCCTTGCATGACGCAGAAGATCTCCAGCACGGTAAACTCCGCATTGCTATGACGCCAACTTTCACTACCTATATGCTGGGCCCGCTGATGGAGGCGTACTACCGACGCTATCCTGGAGTAAAAGTGCTTATCCAGGAGATGAACCAGGAGCGGATGGAGGCGATGCTGCTGGAGGATGAACTGGATGTGGGGATTGCCTTTGACGACAGCCGGTCACAGGAAATTGTGGTTCAGCCGCTGCTGACGGAAACGCTTGCGCTGGTGGTGAGCCGTGCGCATCCGCTGGCAGGAGAGCGCGACTTGCAACTGCAGGCTCTCGACGCCCAGCCGCTAATTTTACTGAGCAGCGAGTTTGCTACCCGCGAGCAGATTGATCGTTATTGCCGCCTTCATCGGCTCGAACCAGACGTGCGGATGGAGGCCAACTCCATCGGGGCCGTTCTGTCGGTTATTCGAAGCACAACGTTAGCAACGCTGCTGCCGGCGGCGATCGCCGGGCAGTTTGATGATGTGGTGGCGATTGAGCTAAGACCTGCGCTGCTGCAGCGCACGGCCTGTTTATTGCAGCGGCAGGGCGCCTGGCAGAGCGCCGCAGCGCGCGAATTCATCACCCTGGCCCGAGAGAACGCGATAACGATTGAGCAGGAAAACCGCCAGTCCCTTGCCTGAAGGACTACGTTACTCGCCGGCGAACTGCGACTCACGGCTGGCTTCGCTGCCGATATCGCCTTCATCGGGCTGGGCATTCTCTATAAGCATGCCTTCTTCCTTAAGCCTTTCCAGCACGTGATGAAAGAGCTGAGTCTTGTCTGGCTCAGCCATATTCTGCAACTTCTCATTAAATACAGTATGGGACTGAACAAGATAATGGATAAATTCCAGCAATACCTCACTTTGCGGCAGGACGGTTAATTCCTGCTGGATGTAACGGGTTTGATCCAGTAGCGGATTTTTCGTCACGTCCATAGGCCGGGCGCTAATACTGTGGGCGTATATTTTCTCAATGGCCTGGCTGGTGATATAGATGCGGTTCAATGATATCGAGGGGCGTTCGTCTTCCTCTGGAATGAAATGACAATAAACAAATGGTTTATCCGGCAGCATCATGCTGAGGCGGTTTTCGAAAAGAATATCATCTGGCGCCTCCAGCAGCGCCATTAGGTTCCGACAGTGTGGATGCCAGAGCCCTGAAGCAAATACCTTTACGTTGAACTGGGTTACCGTATTTCCGCGCAGGGTTTCCATCGTCGGAATATCGCCTTCAAGTCGCAGAATGCTGCGGATATGGGAGTGATGCGACCAGACTGTTTCTCCTGCCTCGACTGAGGTAAATGGATTAAACGCGCTGGTTACCTCTTTTTCCTGATGGGAGAGGACGGCGATTTTTAATATTCCCGGCGTTGGGTTAAGCTTAAGACATAGATTGATTGCGCCTATATCATGCCAGTGAAGAATGTCTTCCAGTTCGCAGTTTAATAATTTTTGCGCCCGCGCCAGAGAGCAATACTCCATTGGCGGTAAATTATTTAGCTTCCAGATATTCCGTTCTGTAATATTCATAAGAATTGTATGTCGATGAAAAAATAAATCGCCATGGTGAGCAAAAGTATCAATGACAATGATTTATTTTTTCTGCTGACTTCCTTTACCTGATTAACAAAATCCATTCACATTGAGAATAATATATCGATAAATTGGCTGTTTTTATTGTTTTGCTGCCGCATATTTACTCTTTCCCGTTATCTTATCATCTCTTATTCGTAGAGAAAAATAGTTTGCTGAATATAAGTGTTTCTTCCTGTTTAGCAGCAATATTTAAGGTGAGTATGAGCGGAGCACGAAAAAAGGGACGGTCAATTTGGCAAACTTTGTGGTAGGCAGGAAGTATCAAACAGACGCCTGCGGCGCCTGTCGAACCTACCTGTAGTTATTGCGGCATAGACAGGAAGCGGTCACCCGGTTGCGCGATGGCATACCAGGCCATCATTTCGGCAGTGCCTGGCTGGCCTTCAGCAGGCGCCCAGGCCATAGTGTCAACTTCGGCAAGCGGTTGATAAGCGCCTTGTTTGACTTCAAATACCATGCCGCCTGCGTCGAGCGAGAGCACCGTATGCCAGGTGCCAGCCTCCATTTCCAGCGCCGTACAGGTTTCACCCAGCACCACCCGGTTGGTGACCACGCCGTGGTCATCAAAATTCAGCACTACAAATCGGCCTTTCAGTGGCAGTAAAAGTTCGAAGGTATGTCTGTGCCGGTGCGGGCGGATATAGGTGCCGGGTTCCATGGCGATGGCCAGACGCTGTATCGGGTCGCTCAGTTCAGGATGAAAATTGCGATGGGCACGCAGGCGCGGAGCACTGGCTGCCGCTTCGCTCTGCTGCTGCATATCGCTGAGGGTGATCTGTTTCATATCAACGCCTGGCTCCTGTATCGTCCAGAGAAGGTTATAAAAGGTCGCGGCTAGTGACTGAAAAAGTCAGAAGGTATTGTACGCAGAAATGCGCGTTGCTGTCGGTTTATTGTGTGCGTGATTGACAAAGACACGTTCCTTTCTGGCAGGACTAACCATACTGAAATCGTTGGCTAATTATGATTACGAGAAGAATACGTTCTGGCTGGCGTTTAGGTCATCGTGGTGAATGGCGGGCAACTTTTATATGGTGTCCCCTGCAGGAATCGAACCTGCAACTAGCCCTTAGGAGGGGCTCGTTATATCCATTTAACTAAGGGGACAAGGCGGCACGAGTATAGCGTTTTTTGCCCGCCTGAGTAAGAGCCATACCGTCTGACTGCTTAAACCCTCGCCACTCAGGGCGCTTTTTTTATGCCCGGTCGGCCTTTTTCCCTTTCTCCGCCGCCTGGGCGCGGGCTTCCGCTTTTCGCTTGCTGCTCATATCGTTACGGATCTGCGCATGGCTCAGCAGTGCGAAGATGAAGGTCCCGCCACAGATATTTCCCGCCAGGGTCGGCAGGGCGAACGGCCAGATAAAGTCGCTCCAGGGCAGATTTCCATTAAACACCAGATAAAGGATCTCGACCGAGCCCACCACAATATGGGTGGTATCCGCCAGGGCGATAAGCCAGGTCATGAGAATAATCACCACGATTTTGGCGGCGCCGGCGACAGGAAACATCCAGACCATGGTGGCGACCAGCCAGCCGGAAATAATCGCATTGGCGAACATCTCTGTCGGACTGTTCTTCATTACGTCTTCGGCGATGCTGACAAAGGCCTGACGGGTTGGCTCATCAAAAATAGGCATATAATTGAAGGCCCATGCGGCCACCGCGGTACCGATGAGATTGCCCGCCAGCACCACCGACCATAGCCGCATCAGCAAACCGACGTTACCGAGGGTGGGATTATGCATCACTGGCAGAACGGCGGTGACCGTATTTTCAGTGAACAGCTGCTGGCGGGCCATAATTACGATAATAAAGCCGAAGGTGTAGCCGAGGTTTTCCAGCAAAAAACCTCCCGGGATCCCCTCCAGTTTGACGTGAAAAATTCCCTTCGCCAGCAGGGAGGCCCCCATCGACAGGCCGGCCGCAATCGCTGACCATAGCAGGGCCAGCGCATCGCGCTCCATCTCTTTTTCCCCTTCCTGGCGAATATGTTCATGGATCGCCATCGCCCGCGAGGGAAGGCGATCTTCATTTACTTCGATCTCTTCACCACGCTGATTTTCCTCACTTTCCACTTCTCTTTCGTCATCCTCTGCCTTTAATTTGTTATTGTCTAGTTCATCCATTTCGTGGCCCTCGCTATCAATCTGTATAGTTATAGCGTAGCGGCTTTCCCTGCCGTCTGGCTGGGCATACTCTGAAATCGCAAAAATGGTAACGTCAGATTTTTGTCGCTCCGGTAGAATAGGAGCCCCGCGATTTCGTTATTCCCAGGCTAAGATCAAATCAACAACTTGGGTGATATAGACATCGTTCAACGTGCTGTTACAATCGCTCACATCTTTACGGGCGGAAGCGTTGTCTTTCCGTCATGGATGGCAACTCGCGATAGCCATAAAAACCAGGGAGACATCTATGAATTATCGCCTGTCGGCGCTTGCGCTTGGCGCCACATTGCTGGTGGGATGTGCCAGTTCCAGCTCTGGCGATCGGCCGCAGGGGCGCTCAGACCCGTTAGAAGGGTTTAACCGCACGATGTTTAACTTCAACTTTAATGTGGTTGATCCTTACGTACTTCGCCCCGTCGCGGTGGCATGGCGCGACTACGTCCCACAGCCGGCGCGCAACGGGTTAAGCAATTTTACCAGTAACCTGGAAGAGCCGGCAGTGATGGTGAACTACTTCCTGCAGGGCGACCCCTATAAAGGTATGGTGCATTTTACCCGCTTCTTCCTGAACACCATTCTCGGTATGGGTGGGCTTATCGATGTGGCCGGGATGGCGAATCCGCAGCTACAGCGGGTTGAGCCACATCGTTTCGGCAGTACGCTTGGGCATTATGGCGTTGGCTATGGCCCGTATGTTCAGTTGCCGTTCTATGGAAGCTTTACCCTGCGCGACGAAGGCGGCGATATGGCCGATGGCTTGTATCCGGTGCTCTCCTGGCTGACCTGGCCGATGTCGATCGGTAAATGGGCGGTGGAAGGGATTGAGACACGTGCTCAGCTGCTGGATTCCGACGGCCTGCTGCGCCAGTCTTCCGACCCTTACATTCTGATGCGTGAAGCCTACTTCCAGCGTCATGACTTTATCGCCAACGGCGGTAAGCTGACCCCGGCGGACAACCCGAATGCTCAGGCTATTCAGGATGAGCTGAAGGATATCGATTCACAGTGATCGGCGAATGATAAAAAAAGGGTGAACATAATGTTCACCCTTTTTTGTGGCGCGCTGCTTATCAGAAGCGGTAGTTGAAGTTAGCGCCGTACAGCCAGGCGGTTCCTTCGGAACGGAAGGTATACGGGCCTTCCTTAATTTCAACATGCTGCCCGTGCATGTATGAAACGCCGACGTCAACCGAGGCATCTTTATTGAACGCGTAGGTGGTACCAGCGCTCAGCCACAGGCGATCCTGGTCCGGAATAGAGATAGAGCGGTTATTAGCCGGCACCGGGCTGTCATCGAAGGCGATACCGGTACGGAAGGTCCAGTTATCGTCATAATAATAGGTGGTCCCCAGCGCAAGACGATAGGCGTCCTTGAAGCCTTCCTCTTTATAGAACAGCGTCTGGCCGTTGCTGCCGGTGGCTTTCAGCTCCTGGAACTGACTCCAGCTGGTGTAGGTCAGGCTATAGTGGACCGCCCACTGCGGCGCCACGCGGTTATAGCCGGACAGCTCCCACATTTCCGGCAGGTTAAGGGTTAGCGAACCATTGGTCGTCTGGCCGCTGGTGCCCGCCGGCAGGCCGAAGTTGCCGAGGATCTGGTTATAGGCCGCCGGCAGGCTGCTGCGGTAGTTACCGTCGAAGTCGATCTTGACCTCAGAACGGTAGGTTAAACCGTAGCGGTTATTCTTATCCAGCTCATAGAGGATCCCGGCGTTCCAGCCGAAGCCCCACGCGTTGCCATTAAGATGGGCGATCTGCGTGTCGGCCGGGATCTTCGCTACCTGGCCCGCCAGCGCCGGCGGCAGCGCGCCAGAGCCTGCGACAATCTGCCCCAGATCGCCGGCATAGCGCTCGATCTTCGCCTTGGCGTAGACCGCGTCAAAGCCTAAGCCGAAGCTCCAGTTGCTGTCGAGGCGGTAGGCGCCGCTCAGGTTGAAGTTCGCGGTGGTCAGGTCGGTTTTACCGCCCATGCTGCCGGCCGCATAATCATCGTTATACTCTGTTGCCAGACCATAGTTAGAGGTGATAGACGCCCCCCAACCAAATTGGTCGTTAATCGGCGCGACAAAGTGGAAGTTGGGCACCCACGCCGTCGGGGCGATATTGTCTGCTTTCAGGCTCTTGCCGGTGGGAGAGGTGCCCGAAACATTAACGCCCGGGTCGACAAACACGGCGCCCGCCGACATGGTCGGGCGGTCAAACATCATAATTAATGCCGGGTTACGACTGGCATTACCAGCATCGTCAGCGATCGCCCCTTCACCGGAATAGGCACGACCCAGCCCCGATGCAGAGAATTCGTTGAGCTGGAAGCCTGCTGACCAGGCCTGGGTGGAAACAAGTGCGACAGCCACTGCAAGGGCAGATTGGGTAAAGCGGGTTTTCTGGCTCATGCCCATAACCTCATTGAGTTATTTTTTTTTAAACTATGTTACATGCCGTAACAGAAGCGCGGGAGTGT
Source organism: Klebsiella pneumoniae (assembly GCF_000742135.1). Taxonomy (GTDB): domain Bacteria; phylum Pseudomonadota; class Gammaproteobacteria; order Enterobacterales; family Enterobacteriaceae; genus Klebsiella; species Klebsiella pneumoniae. The sequence goes on from NZ_KN046818.1 coordinate 4,160,388, forward strand.
AGGGTCTGCGGTACAACCAAGAAATCAGACCAGTGCGCTGAGTATAGGTCTGACCAGATGATTTGTTGCAAGTATGTTTATGAAGTTTTTCAATTGTGATAACAGAAACGCGATCCAGCTGGCAAAAATCTCGGAGAGAGCAAGGGGGACAGAAGGGGATTTTTGTTTTAGATCATTTTTAAGTGTGATTTCTGTCACTTAACGCCGGCAGAGCGATTCTCGGCTGGAGGCTCACCGGGGACAGGGCGTAAAATAGGCACATAATTTTTCTGGCACCGAAGGTGCATCTCCAGAGGAAATCTACGATGAGTAAATGTAGCGCTGATGAAACCCCGGTTTGCTGCTGTATGGATGTTGGCACGATTGTTGACAACACCGACTGCACCGCCTCCTACAGCCGCGTATTCGCCAACCGCGCTGAAGCCGAGCAAACGCTCGCCGCGTTAAGCGAAAAAGCCCGCAATGTCGAATCTGAGCCGTGCCAAATTAACCCAACCTTCACTGACGTTGACGGCGGTGTGCAGCTGGATATCGATTTTGTTTTCAGCTGCGAAGCAGAATCCCTGATCTTCCAGCTGGGCTTACGTTAATCCTTCCCCCTCGACGCCCCTGATAAGGGGCGTTTCCTTTTCTTTTCACTGTGTTTTGGCTCGCAATTTTGCGCTTCTCCGATTGGCTTAATGTAAAAAATTAGTTAAGAATGTTATCAGGTCAGACCACTTGGTTGTCTTGGTTAACAGGGGAGTGTTATGAGTCAGGCATTACCGCTTATCACCCGTCAGGGCGATCGCATTGCCATTGTCACGGGGTTACGCACGCCATTTGCTCGTCAGGCTACGGCTTTTCATGGCGTTCCAGCCATTGATTTAGGAAAAATGGTGGTTGGCGAGATGCTGGCGCGCAGCGACATTCCTGCCGAAGTCATCGAGCAACTGGTCTTTGGCCAGGTGGTGCAGATGCCGGAAGCGCCGAACATCGCCCGGGAAATTGTGCTGGGTACCGGCATGAGCGTACATACCGACGCCTATAGCGTCAGCCGCGCCTGCGCCACCAGTTTCCAGGCCGTGGCGAACGTCGCTGAAAGCCTGATGGCCGGCACCATCCGCGCCGGTATTGCCGGCGGCGCCGACTCTTCCTCTGTCCTGCCCATTGGGGTCAGTAAAACGCTGGCCCGCACGCTAGTGGATGCCAATAAGGCACGCACGCTGAGCCAAAAGCTGAAGCTGTTTTCCCGTCTGCGGCCACGCGACCTGCTGCCGGTCCCCCCGGCGGTGGCTGAATATTCAACCGGATTGCGGATGGGCGATACCGCCGAGCAGATGGCGAAAAGCTGGGGGATCTCCCGCGAGCAACAGGATGCCCTGGCGCATCGTTCGCACCAGCTGGCAGCGAAAGCCTGGGAAGAGGGTAAACTGTCCGCAGAGGTGATGACCGCCTATGCTCCCCCTTTCCGCGAACCGCTCGAGCAGGACAACAATATTCGTAAAAATTCAACGCTCGCAGATTATCAGAAGTTACGCCCGGCCTTTGACCGCAAACATGGCACCGTCACCGCCGCCAACAGTACGCCGCTGACGGACGGCGCGGCAGCGGTGATCCTGATGACCGAGTCGCGGGCTAAAGAGCTGGGGCTGAGGCCGCTGGGCTATCTGCGCAGCTACGCCTTTACCGCCATCGACGTCTGGCAGGATATGCTGCTGGGGCCCGCGTGGTCCACGCCGCTGGCGCTGGAGCGCGCTGGCCTGACGCTGGCGGATCTCACGCTTATCGATATGCACGAAGCTTTCGCCGCGCAGACGCTGGCCAATCTCCAGTGTCTGGCAAGCGACCGCTTTGCCCGCGAGGTGCTGGGCCGCTCGCAGGCCACCGGTGAGGTAGATGAAAGCAAGTTTAACGTCCTCGGCGGCTCTATCGCCTACGGTCACCCCTTCGCCGCCACCGGCGCGCGGATGATCACCCAGACGCTGCATGAGCTGCGGCGACGGGGCGGGGGATTTGGTTTGGTGACGGCCTGCGCGGCAGGTGGTCTGGGTGCGGCGATGATCGTGGAGGCTGAATAATGGATACTGTTTCCGCTTTTAAGCTTGAGGTCCGTGCGGACAAAATCGCGGTGATCACCATTGATGCCCCGGGTGAAAAAATGAATACCCTGAAAGCCGAATTTGGCAGTCAGGTACGGGGATTGATACGCCAGTTACGTGACGATAAGTCAGTGCGCGGCGTAGTATTTATCTCCGCCAAAGCGGATAACTTTATCGCCGGCGCTGATATCAACATGATTGCCCGCTGCCGCAGCGCGCAGGAGGCGGAAGCGCTGGCGCGCCAGGGACAGCAGATTATGGCTGAGATCCATGGCCTGTCGATCCCGGTGATTGCCGCTATCCACGGCGCCTGCCTTGGCGGCGGTCTGGAGCTGGCGCTGGCCTGTCATGGCCGTATCTGTAGCGATGACGAAAAAACCCGACTCGGCTTGCCGGAGGTACAGCTTGGCCTGCTGCCGGGTTCCGGCGGGACGCAGCGTTTACCGCGGCTGATCGGGGTCAGCACCGCGCTGGATATGATGCTCACCGGCAAGCAGCTGCGGCCGCGGCAGGCGCTGAAGGCTGGTCTGGTGGACGAGGTGGTGCCGCAGGCGATTTTACTGCAGGCGGCGGTGGAGTTGGCGCTGAAGGGACGACCGACCAGCCGGGAGGTGCCTGTTCGTGAACGCGTACTGGCAGGGCCTCTGGGGCGCCATCTGTTATTCCAGTTTGTCGGTAAACAAACGCAGCGCAAAACGCAGGGAAATTACCCGGCGGTGAAGCGAATCTTGCAGGTCGTCGAGAATGGTCTGGCCCATGGCTGCAGCAGCGGATACGCTGAAGAGGCGCGCGCATTTGGCGAACTGGCGATGAGCCCGCAGTCGCAGGCGCTGCGATCGATCTTCTTTGCCAGTACCGATCTGAAAAAAGACCCTGGCGCCGAGGCGGGCCCCGGTTCGCTGAGAAGCGTTGCAGTACTGGGCGGTGGCTTGATGGGCGGGGGGATCGCCTATGTGACCGCCTGTAAGGGTGGGCTGCCGGTGCGGATTAAAGATATCCAGCCGCGTGGCATCAACCACGCCTTAAAGTACAGCTGGGATCTGCTGAATAAACAGGTTCGTCAGCGTCGACTGCGCCCAGTGGAGCGCGATCGTCAGATGGCGCTGATCTCCGGCACTACCGACTATCAGGGCTTTGCTCATCGCGATGTGGTGATCGAGGCGGTATTTGAAGACCTGGCTCTCAAACAGCGGATGGTCAGCGAAGTGGAACAATACGGCGGGCCGCAGACCATCTTTGCGTCGAATACCTCATCGTTGCCAATCGGCGATATTGCCGCTCACGCCAGCCGCCCGGGGCAGGTAATCGGCCTGCATTTTTTCAGTCCGGTGGAAAAAATGCCGCTGGTTGAGGTGATCCCGCACAAGGGAACCGACCCGCAGACTATCGCCACCGTGGTGCAGCTGGCTAAACGGCAGGGGAAAACGCCGATTGTTGTCGCAGATAAAGCGGGGTTCTATGTGAACCGTATCCTCGCGCCGTATATCAATGAAGCGATGCGCCTGCTGGTGGAAGGCGAACCGATTGAAGTCATTGATAACGCGTTGGTTAAATTCGGTTTCCCGGTGGGGCCAATTCAACTGCTGGATGAGGTGGGTATCGATACCGGCACCAAAATTATCCCCGTGCTGGAGGGCGCGTTTGGAGAACGTTTTAGCCCGCCTGCAAACATCATTGACGCGATTTTGAAGGACGATCGCAAAGGCAGAAAAAATAATCGTGGTTTCTATCTTTATGAGACAAAAGGGCGTAAAAGCAAAAAACGGCCCGACCCGGCAGTCTATCCGCTGCTCGGCATCGGCCGCCCGCAGTCGCGGCTCTCCGCGCAGCAGGTGGCGGAGCGCTGTGTGATGATGATGCTTAACGAAGCGGCGCGCTGCTTTGATGAGCAGATTATCCGGAGCGCGCGCGATGGCGATATCGGCGCCGTCTTTGGTATAGGGTTTCCGCCATTTCTTGGCGGCCCGTTCCGGTATATGGATACTATCGGCGCGGGTGAAGTTGCCGCGATCCTGCAGCGCCTGGCCGCCCAGTTCGGCCCACGTTTTACACCCTGTGACACTTTATTACGCATGGCTGAACAGGGGACCACCTTTTGGCCAGCGGATGAACGGCTGACCTAAGTTGTGGTCAAAGAAGGTAAATCCGGCTGCGGACGACGCTGTTGATTGGCTGTTTTGTAAACAATGATTGACTATACTTACGCCATTGAGGTAAAAAACAGCGTTTCATTCGTGGAATGGATCAGGCACAATGCCCGGCCACCGGGTCACCTGCGTTTTGTCTTCGCAGGCCAAACTACGGTGCTTCTGGTTAACAAAAGCGGTGCAATATGCAAGTTTTTATTATGCGTCACGGCGACGCTGCCCTCGATGCAGCCAGTGACTCGGTTCGTCCATTAACCGTATGCGGTTGTGATGAGTCTCGTCAGATGGCAACCTGGCTGAAAGGTCAAAAAGTGGATATTGAGCGCGTTCTTGTCAGTCCCTATCTGCGTGCGGAACAGACGCTGGATATTGTTGGGGAGTGCATGAACCTGCCGAAACATGTCGACGTGATGCCGGAGCTCACGCCGTGCGGTGATGTGGGAATGGTGAGCGCCTATCTGCAGGCGCTGGCGAATGAAGGCGTGGCGACGGCGCTGGTTGTCTCCCACCTGCCGCTGGTGGGGTATCTGGTCTCAGAGCTGTGTCCGGGGGAAACGCCCCCGATGTTCACCACCTCGGCTATCGCCTGCGTGACGCTGGATGCCGACGGCAAAGGTGAGTTCCTCTGGCAAAAAAGCCCCTGCAACCTCAAGATGGCCAACGCCATCTGACGGCCCCCCGGAGCCCGCCGTTACGGCAGCTCCGGCGGTTGCCACTCCTCGACCTCAATCAATATCAGCAGTGCGGCGTCACCGCCGTACTCTTTTGGTGCCTGGTGAAACGCCATAATATGCGGATGTTGCGCCAGCCACAGCGGGGTTTGCTGTTTGAGGATGTGTTTCCCGTGCCCGTGCATCACGCAGGCGCAAAACACATGCTCGCGGCGGCAGGCGGCAATTAGCGCGCCCAGCTCCTGTTTGGCCTGCTGCTGGGTAAGCCCATGCAGATCGAGGAACAGCTCCGGCGAATAATCTCCACGGCGCAGCTTTTTCAGCTCGAAATGGCTGACGTCGGGGCGGACATATTTCGTCGAGCCTTCGGTATTCAGTAGCGGTTGAAACTCATCGGAAAAATAGTGGCTGTTATCGACCTGTTCCTGCAGCAAACGCTTAGGAGCAACCTCGGTAATTTTCTTGCGCTGCGGGCGGTGAACAATAGTGTCCTGTTTGATCTTCCGCGTGCCGGTCATCAGCTGACGGAACAGCGCCTGATCCTCCTCGCTAAGCGATGTCTTCTTTTTCATTGTCCGCTCTCATTCATACTTTGCGCTAGTTTACCCGACTCAATATCCCTTCGGGCAAGGAAAACCTGTTTTTTCCCCCGCCCCTTATCGCAAGAATGCTGATTTATCGCCGTCTTCATGGCACACTAGCCGCCGAATTTATAGCAGAGTGTGCCCTGGAGGATGTCGTGGATAAAATTTTTGTTGATGAGGCAGTCAATGAGCTGCATACCATTCAGGACATGCTGCGCTGGGCGGTAAGCCGTTTCAGCGCTGCTAATATCTGGTACGGTCACGGGACTGATAACCCGTGGGACGAGGCGGTACAGCTGGTGCTGCCTTCACTGTATCTGCCGCTGGATATCCCGGAAGACATGCGCACTGCGCGCCTGACCTCCAGCGAGAAACACCGCATTGTAGAGCGGGTGATTCGCCGCGTGAACGAGCGTATTCCCGTCGCCTATCTGACCAACAAAGCGTGGTTCTGCGGCCATGAGTTTTACGTTGATGAGCGGGTGCTGGTGCCGCGCTCCCCGATTGGCGAACTGATCAATAACCAGTTTGCCGGACTGATTAACCATAAGCCGCAGCACATCCTTGATATGTGCACCGGTAGCGGCTGCATCGCCATCGCCTGCGCCTATGCCTTCCCGGAGGCGGAAGTCGATGCGGTAGATATCTCCCCGGACGCGCTGGCCGTCGCCGAGCACAACGTTGAGTCCCATGGCCTGATCCATCACGTTACGCCGATCCGTTCCGACCTGTTCCGCGATCTGCCGAAGCTGCAGTACGATCTGATCGTCACCAATCCGCCGTATGTCGATGAAGAGGACATGGCCGATCTGCCGGAAGAGTATGAGCATGAGCCGGTGCTGGGGCTGGCCTCCGGAAGCGACGGCCTGAAGCTAACGCGCCGTATCCTCGGCAACGCGCCGGATTATCTCAGCGACGACGGGATTCTGATTTGTGAAGTCGGTAACAGCATGGTACATCTGATGGAGCAGTATCCGGATGTGCCGTTTACCTGGCTTGAGTTTGATAACGGCGGCGACGGGGTCTTTATGCTGACCAAACAGCAGCTGATTGACGCCCGTGCGCACTTCGGTATTTATAAAGACTAAAAAAACAACACGCCAACATAACGAAAAAGATTGGAGCCGTGATGGCAGGAAATACAATTGGACAACTCTTTCGCGTCACTACCTTCGGCGAATCGCACGGTCTGGCGCTGGGCTGCATCGTTGACGGCGTGCCGCCGGGCATCCCGCTGACCGAAGCCGACCTGCAGCACGACCTCGATCGTCGTCGCCCGGGTACCTCGCGTTACACCACGCAGCGTCGCGAGCCGGATCAGGTCAAAATCCTCTCCGGCGTCTTCGAAGGCGTTACCACCGGGACCAGTATCGGTCTGCTGATTGAGAACACCGATCAGCGTTCGCAGGATTACGGCGCGATCAAAGATCTGTTCCGTCCGGGCCACGCCGATTACACCTACGAGCAAAAGTATGGTCTGCGCGACTATCGCGGCGGCGGTCGTTCTTCTGCGCGCGAAACCGCGATGCGCGTAGCGGCCGGGGCGATTGCCAAAAAATACCTTGCCGCGAAGTTCGGCATCGTCATTCGCGGCTGCCTGACGCAGATGGGCAATATTCCGCTGGCCATCAAAGACTGGGATCAGGTTGAGCAGAACCCCTTCTTCTGTCCGGACCCGGATAAAATCGACGCCCTGGATGAACTGATGCGCGGCCTGAAAAAAGAGGGCGACTCCATTGGCGCGAAAGTGACGGTAGTGGCTGACGGCGTACCGCCAGGCCTCGGCGAGCCGGTCTTCGACCGTCTGGATGCCGATATCGCCCACGCGCTGATGAGCATCAACGCCGTGAAAGGGGTGGAAATTGGCGACGGCTTCGAGGTGGTGAAGCTGCGCGGCAGCGAAAACCGCGATGAGATCACCAAAGCCGGGTTCCAGAGCAACCACGCCGGCGGCATTCTTGGCGGCATCAGCAGCGGCCAGCAGATCGTTGCCAACATCGCGCTGAAGCCTACCTCCAGTATTACCGTTCCCGGTCATACGATTAATCGCTTTGGCGAAGAAGTGGAGATGATCACCAAAGGGCGTCACGATCCGTGCGTCGGCATCCGCGCCGTACCGATCGCTGAGGCGATGCTGGCGATCGTTCTGATGGATCACTTTATGCGTCAGCGCGCGCAGAATGGCGACGTGACGACGACAATTCCACGCTGGTAACCATGAAAAACACCGTTATCGCACTGCTTGCGCTGTTGGCCAGCGCCGGTAGCCTGGCCGCCACGCCATGGCAGAAAATAACCCAACCGATCGGCGGCAGCGCCCAGTCAATCGGCGCGTTTTCCAATGGCTGTATCGTTGGCGCCGAGGCGCTCCCCCTGAGTGCCCCCGGCTATCAGGTGATGCGTACCGATCAGCGTCGCTACTTCGGTCATCCGGATCTGGTTCAGTTTATTCAGCGCCTGAGTAATCAGGTGCACAATAAAGGAATGGGAACCGTGCTGATTGGCGACATGGGGATGCCGGCGGGCGGGCGCTTTAACGGCGGGCACGCCAGCCACCAGACGGGCCTCGATGTCGATATCTTCCTTCAGCTGCCGCAAACGCGCTGGACATCGTCCCAGCTGTTGAAGCCGCAGGCGCTGGACCTGGTCGCCAGCGATGGCAAGCATGTGGTGCCGTCGCTATGGAGCCCGCAAATCAGCCAGCTTATCAAGCTGGCGGCGGAAGATAGCGAAGTTACCCGCATCTTCGTCAACCCGGCGATTAAACAGCAGCTGTGCCTGGACGCGGGCAGCGACCGCCAGTGGCTGCGTAAAGTCCGTCCCTGGTTCCAGCATCGCGCTCATATGCACGTCCGACTGCGTTGCCCGGCGGGAAGTCTGGAGTGCGAGGATCAGGCGCCGCCGCCGCCCGGCGATGGCTGCGGAGCGGAGCTGCAGAGCTGGTTCGAACCACCTAAACCCGGGTCTACCCCCCCTGTGAAGAAGACGCCGCCGCCGCTGCCGCCTTCCTGCCAGGCGCTACTGGATGAGCATGTGCTGTAATGGATAGTTTTATCGAGTTGTTTGCCGTATCGCCGCTGGTGCTGGTGGTACTCTTCTTTGTCGCCATCCTGGCCGGTTTTATTGACTCACTGGCGGGGGGCGGGGGCTTATTGACTGTCCCTGCGCTGATGGCGGCCGGCATGCCGCCAGCCCAGGCGCTGGCGACCAATAAGCTGCAGGCCTGCGGCGGGTCGCTATCGGCGACCCTCTATTTTGTCCGCCGCAAGGTGGTTAATCTGGCCGATCAGAAGCTGAATATTCTGATGACCTTTATCGGCTCAACCGCCGGAGCGCTGCTGGTGCAGCACGTGCAATCCGATATTCTGAAGCAGATCCTGCCGTTGCTGGTGATTGGCATCGGCCTTTATTTCCTGCTGATGCCGAAACTGGGCGAAGCCGACCGGCAGCGTCGGCTTTACGGTCTGCCGTTTGCGCTGGTCGCCGGCGGTAGCGTAGGGTTTTACGATGGCTTTTTCGGCCCCGGCGCCGGTTCGTTTTACGCCCTGGCTTTTGTCACTCTGGCCGGGTTTAACCTTGCCAAGTCGACGGCCCATGCCAAGCTGCTGAACGCCACCTCAAACGTCGGCGGCCTGCTGCTGTTTATCATCGGTGGAAAGGTTATCTGGGCCACCGGCTTTGTGATGATGGCTGGCCAGTTTATTGGCGCCCGCGCCGGGTCCCGGCTGGTGCTGAGTAAAGGGCAGTCGCTGATCCGGCCGATGATCGTTATCGTCTCGGCGGTGATGAGCGCGAAACTTCTTTATGACAGCCACGGGGCTGAGATTTTGCAGTGGTTGGGAATTCATTAATGCAACAGCAACACCATTATCAGCAGCTGATAGACCTTTTCGATAGCTGCTTTGCCGAAGAATTTAATACCCGCCTGATTAAAGGCGACGATGAGCCGATCTACCTTCCGGCTGACGATGAAACGCCCTATCACCGTATCGTGTTTGCGCACGGATTTTTTGCCAGCGCCCTGCACGAGATCTCTCACTGGTGTGTCGCCGGCAAGGCGCGTCGCGAACAAGTAGATTTTGGCTACTGGTACTGCCCGGACGGCCGCGATGCGATGACCCAAAGCCAGTTTGAGGATGTCGAGGTGAAACCGCAGGCCTTTGAGTGGCTGTTCTGCGTGGCGGCGGGATTTCCGTTTAACGTCAGCTGTGACAATCTGGAAGGGGACGTTGAGCCCGATCGCATCGCCTTCCAGCGCCGGGTGCATGCTCGGGTGATGGCTTTACTTGAACAAGGGATCCCCGAACGTCCGGCGCGCTTTATTCGCGCATTACAACACTATTATCAAACGCCGCCATTGACGGCGGAACACTTTCCGTGGCCGGAAGACCTGCACTAAGGCCGCACATTACATGACAAGAGGTAAGATGATGATCGCGGAGTTTGAATCACGCATTCTGGCGCTGATTGACAACATGGTAGACCACGCCAGTGATGATGAACTGTTTGCCGGCGGTTATCTGCGCGGCCACCTGACGCTGGCGGTGGCTGAGCTGGAAGGTGAGGGCGAGCATTCTGCTGACGCGGTACACAGCAGAGTTAGCCAGAGCCTGGAGAAAGCCATCAGCGCTGGCGAACTGTCGCCGCCGGACCAAATTCTGGTGCAGGGGATGTGGCATAACCTGTATCAACAGGCGAAAAATCAGGCCTGAGCCATGTTGTAGCCCGGGTCAGGCGTCAGCCGTACCCGGGAAATTGCCTGCCCTCATGGTTTTATTTCACCGCTTTTCCCTTCAGCAGTTTTCTCACCCACAGCCGATTCGGATTCAGCGCCGCCAGGGTGTCGCTATCCAGCGGCAGCGGTTCCGCGCTCATTTGCGCCGCCAGCAGCTCAGCGCTTAACGGCGCGGTGCAAAGTCCGCGCGACCCGAGCGCGCCAAGCATAAACAGGTTACGACAGACCAGCGCGCTATCGGCGATATCCGGTTGTTCGTGGAGGCTGGCGTATTGCGTCAATGTTGCCGCGTAGTCCGGCACGTTGCCGACCATCGGTAGATGATCGCGGGTGGCGCAGCGCACGCCGCAGCGAGCGTCGTTGGCGCTGATATCCACGTCCTGTGGCCACTCCGCGCCCGGGAAGCAGTCGATCAGCCGTTGCCGGTTGTGCTGCTGATCTTCTTCGCTGAAGTTGGTGTCGGTTTTCCCGCGGTGGTAGCTGGCGCCAATGCAGTGCTGCTGATTTTGCGGATTCTGTGGCGTCAGGTAGCCGTCGTAGCACAGCACCTGGCGCAGGGCGGCAAGCCGCGGGGTGGTGGGAATATGGCTGACCTGGCCGCCAACCGGGTAGACCGGCAGTTGGGCTGTTTGCGCAAAACCAGTGATGCGGTGGCCGTTCGCCAGAACCACCGCCTGATGATAGCGCTGCTGATTGAGCAGCCAGCCATCGCCCTCCGCGCTGAGCGTTTCGACGGGATAACCATAGTGCACGTGCAGTCCGCGCGTGGCCGCCAGCGCCAGCAGCTCGGCGGTGAGCTGCTGCGGGCACAGCCAGCCGCCGGCCGGATAGGTGATGCCGCCGCAGCCGGTATCGACGCCGGTCAGCCCGGCAACCTGTTCCGCCGTCACCGCGCAGGCGATGTCCGGGGGTAAATTCAGCGCCAGCATCTGGGCGATTTTATGCGCGCTTTTCTCATCCCAGCCGAGCTGGGTAACACCGCACCATTGGTGATCGAACATCACCGGCAGCGCGTCATACATTCGGCGGGCGAAGGTAAAGGCGGCTGGAAAAAAGCGTGCCAGCGCCGGATCGTGCTGACTTAACAGCGGATACAGCGCGCCCTGGCGATTGCCGGAGGCGCCCTGCGCTGGAGCCTCATCGGCGCAGTAAAGGGTCACCTGCCAGCCGCGGCGCAGCAGCGCCAGGGAGAGCAGGGCGCTGGCGATCCCGCCGCCGATGATGGCCGCCTCGCGGGCATCGCTGCTACTGCGAGCGAACCAGGGGACGCGCGCAGGAAAGCTCAGCGTTTGCGCCATCTCGCCGGTCAGCATCTCCCGCTTGCGGCCGAAGCCTTTGCTTTTACGCATGGTAAAGCCGGCCTCCTGCAGGCCACGGCGGACAAAACCGGCGGAGGTAAAGGTGGCCAGCGTCCCGCCGGGTCGCGCCAGGCGCGCCATGGCGCTGAACAGATCCTGAGTCCACATGTCGGGATTTTTCGCCGGGGCAAAGCCGTCAAGAAACCAGGCGTCCACCTGCTGGTTCAGCGAATCATCCAGCTCCCTGGTCAGCTCATTGATATCGCCAAACCACAGATCGAGCGTCACCCGCCCGCCGTCGAGCAGCAGACGATGGCACCCGCCGAAGGCCGACGGCCATTGCGCCTGCAGCTGCTGCGCCCACGGAGCCAGCTCTGGCCAGCGCTGGTGCGCCAGGCGGAGATCCTCAGCCTTCAGCGGATATTTTTCAAAACTGATGAAATGTAACCTTTGCAAGGTAACGTCCGGGTTATCACGAACAAAAACGTCAAACGCCTGCCAGAGGGTGAGGAAATTGAGCCCGGTGCCGAAGCCGCTCTCCGCGACGATCATCAGCGGGCGAGGGTGGCTGGGGAAGCGCTCCGGCAGGCGATTTCCGCCGAGAAAAACGTAGCGAGTCTCTTCCAGACCGTTGTCATTGGAAAAGTAAACATCGTCGAAATCTCGGGAAACAGGTGTACCCTCAGCGTTGAATTCCAGGTTGGCGGGTTGTATGGCGTTTTGTTTCACGTAAGTTACTCGAATCACAAGGCGTAGCACGATCTTAACGATGTGTGCCTGAGGGCGCAAATTTATACACAAAATGTCTGATCGGACTTGTTCGGCGTACAAGTGTACGCTATTGTGCGACACGAAACTTAAAATAGTGCGACTTACAGAGGTATTTAATGAAACGTGCAGTGATTACTGGCTTGGGCATCGTTTCCAGCATCGGTAATAACCAGCAGGAAGTCCTGGCATCTCTGCGTGAAGGACGTTCAGGGATCACTTTCTCTCAGGAGCTTAAAGATTCAGGGATGCGCAGCCACGTATGGGGCAACGTCAAACTGGATACCACTGGCCTCATTGACCGCAAAGTAGTGCGCTTTATGAGCGACGCCTCCATCTATGCTTACCTGTCCATGGAACAGGCTGTTGCCGACGCAGGTCTGGCGCCTGAAGCATATCAGAATAACCCGCGTGTCGGCCTGATCGCAGGCTCCGGCGGCGGTTCCCCGAAATTCCAGGTCTTCGGCGCCGATGCCATGCGTAGCCCGCGTGGTCTGAAAGCCGTGGGCCCGTATGTGGTCACCAAAGCGATGGCTTCCGGCGTTTCCGCCTGCCTCGCTACGCCGTTCAAAATTCACGGCGTTAACTACTCCATCAGCTCGGCCTGCGCCACTTCCGCCCACTGTATTGGTAACGCGGTAGAGCAGATCCAGCTGGGCAAACAGGACATCGTCTTTGCCGGCGGCGGCGAAGAGCTGTGCTGGGAAATGGCCTGCGAATTCGACGCCATGGGCGCGCTGTCCACTAAATACAACGACACCCCGGAAAAAGCGTCCCGTACCTATGATGCTAACCGTGACGGCTTCGTTATCGCCGGCGGCGGCGGTATGGTCGTGGTGGAAGAGCTGGAACACGCCCTGGCGCGTGGCGCGCACATCTATGCCGAAATCGTCGGCTATGGCGCGACCTCCGATGGCGCGGACATGGTCGCCCCGTCTGGTGAAGGCGCAGTGCGCTGCATGCAGATGGCGATGCATGGCGTTGATACGCCGATCGACTATCTGAACTCCCACGGTACCTCCACTCCGGTCGGCGACGTGAAAGAGCTGGGCGCCATCCGCGAAGTATTCGGCGACAACAGCCCGGCTATTTCGGCAACTAAAGCGATGACCGGCCACTCGCTGGGCGCGGCGGGCGTACAGGAAGCCATTTACTCCCTGCTGATGCTGGAGCACGGCTTTATCGCGCCGAGCATCAACGTTGAAGAGCTCGACGAGCAGGCTGCCGGCCTGAACATCGTCACCAAACCGACGGACGCTAAGCTGACCACCGTAATGTCCAACAGCTTCGGCTTCGGCGGCACCAACGCCACGCTGGTGATGCGTAAATACAACGCCTAATCAGCATGTGATGCGCAAAGGGGAGCCACCGGCTCCCCTTTTTTGTCATCTTGACAGGGTAAGAGCCCGCAGGCACACTGCTCGCGGATCCATTAGTCTCTCCACTAATGCGTAAGCGTTTAACGTCAACCAACGCGCCTTAACCCTGATAATCAGGTGGAGGGGGCGTGTCGCTTTGCTCGCCTTACTCTGCGAATCTGGAGTAATGCATGTCCGCAGTTACTGAAACAACATCCAATTCTTCGGCGAATTTTTCGCTTTTCCGTATTACGTTTGCCGTCTTTTTGACCTATATGACCGTTGGTTTGCCGCTGCCGGTGATCCCGCTCTTTGTCCATCAGGAGCTGGGATTTGGCAACACCGTGGTTGGCGTGGCGGTAGGGATCCAGTTCCTCGCCACCGTTCTGACCCGGGGGTACGCCGGACGTCTGGCAGACCAGTACGGCGCTAAACGTTCCGTCCTGCAGGGGATGCTGGCCTGCGCCCTGGCGGGCGCGGCATGGCTGGCCGCTGCGCTGCTGCCGCTGCCGGTGCTCGCCAGGCTCGGTCTGCTGCTGCTGGGCCGCTTGATCCTCGGGTTTGGCGAAAGCCAGCTGCTGACCGGAAACCTGAGCTGGGGGATGGGCCTGGTGGGACCGGCCCGTTCCGGCAAAGTGATGTCATGGAACGGCATGGCGATGTACGGCTCGCTGGCGGTGGGCGCCCCGCTGGGATTATTGATCTATAGCCATTTTGGCGTGGCGGTGCTGGCCTGTGTCACCATGGGACTACCGCTCGTCGCCTGGCTTATTAACGGTACCGTGCGCAAAGTGGCGGCCCACGGAGGCGAGCGGCCTTCACTCTGGAGCGTCATCGGCATGATCTGGCGCCCGGGCATTGGCCTGGGCCTGCAGGGTGTCGGCTTTGCGGTGATCGGCACCTTCGTCTCCCTCTATTTCGCCAGCCATAGCTGGCCAATGGCCGGCTTTACCCTGACGGCGTTTGGTGGCGCCTTTGTGCTGATGCGAGTGCTGTTCGGCTGGATGCCGGATCGGTTTGGCGGCGTTAAGGTGGCGATGGTCTCGCTGCTGATAGAGGCGGTTGGTCTGACGCTGCTGGGACTGGCGCCGAATGCCTGGCTGGCGCTGGCCGGTGCGGCGCTGACCGGGTGCGGCTGTTCGCTTATTTTCCCCTCACTTGGCGTGGAAGTAGTGAAGCGCGTCCCGGCGCAGGTGCGCGGCACCGCGCTCGGCGGCTATGCGGCCTTTCAGGACATCTCCTATGGCCTGACCGGGCCGCTGACCGGCCTGCTGGCGACCTCGCTGGGCTACTCGTCGGTGTTCCTTGCCGGCGCCCTCTGCGCGGCGCTGGGGATCCTCGTCACCCTTATCTCATTTCGCCGCTAGGTTATTGTCCGGCCTGAAAACGCTGTAGGAAACACCGCGGCGTTTGGCATGAAGGGGAGCCGTAAACGCCGCCGGTGGCTGCTGGGCTACAGCAGGAGCCACAGCACAAGGAGCAGGACAACCGCGCCCAGCGCCAGCTGCCACGGCTTAGCGCTCCACGTCCGCCTGGCGACTGGCTCCTCCTGCGGGATGGCCAGCGTCTCCTGGGCGCGGGCCACCCGCAGCACAAACACCTTGTTCAGCAGCGCCAGGATCTGCGCCGGGCTCAGCGTGGTCCGCGGCGTGACCTGCCAGCTGCGACGGGCAAAGTCGACAATTGTCTGCCACTCCGCGGCCTCCAGCGGCTGCTTGAGCGCTCCCTGCAGCGAGGTGAGCGTCGGCGCGCTTTGCGCACTCAGCGTTTGCCGCGCCTGCAGCCAGTACGAAAGCGGCAGGAAGTGCGTCGCCGGGATCAGCTCCCCGGACTTGACGCCGCAAAGCTCCAGCATGGATTGCCAAATCAGCTTGCTTGGTTCGCCGGTGGCGGCCGCCAGCTTAGTCACCAGCTGATTGAGCGTATTATGCTCGGCTGGCAACAGCGGGCGCAGGGTCGGCGGGCGCTGCTGCGGCTGCGGGATCGACAGCTGGCCATGCTGCAGCAGATGCAGAATGGTCTCCAGCTGCGTCTGGCTAAGGGCATGCAGCGCCGTTTGCCCATAATGCTGACGAATATAATCGCTCACCGCCTGGCGGTTATTGCCCTGACCGAGCAGATCGCTGAGCTGCGCTAAGGTCTGGCGATGATGATGATTATCCTGAGCGGCGGCTAAGCGCTGGTTGAGACTGGCCTCCGCGGCGTTGAAATGGCAGGCCAGCAGGGGCGAGTCGCCTTTCAGTCCGAGGTCATGTTTGACGCAGGCCCACACTTCCGCGTTCTGCTGCGAGGTCAGCGCCACCAGGCGCGTGATCAGTCGCTCCAGAACGGTGCGTTGCTGCATGGAAAGCGAAGGTTCGCCGGTGGCGGCAGTGCCTGATGGGCCTCGCCCTGGAGGACGGTCTGGCATATCAGCAAGGGGGTGCGTCATGATTCATCCTTTCGATATCGCGGTGCTTGAACCAGGTGATGAGTATGCCTGGCGGCCAGATTATGGCACACTTCCCCAGTTAACTCTCGTTCTCAGACAGGTACTGAACTGTGAAAATCCTCGTTGATGAAAATATGCCCTATGCCCGTGAGCTTTTTAGCCGTTTAGGCGACGTGCAGGCGATCCCAGGCCGTCCGGTCCCGGCCGATGCCCTGACCGATGCGGATGCCCTAATGGTGCGTTCGGTCACCCGGGTCAATGAAGCATTGCTCGCCGGCAAGGCCATTAAGTTCGTCGGCACCGCTACCGCCGGCACCGATCACGTCGATCAGGCGTGGCTGCAGCAGGCGGGGATTGGTTTCTCTGCGGCGCCCGGCTGTAACGCCATTGCGGTGGTAGAGTACGTCTTTTCATCGCTGCTGATGCTGGCTGAACGCGACGGCTTTGCACTGCGCGACCGCTCCGTCGGGATCGTCGGCGTCGGTAACGTTGGCGGGCGACTGCAAAAGCGCCTGGAAGCGTTGGGGATCAAAACTCTGCTCTGCGACCCACCGCGCGCCGATCGCGGCGACGAAGGTGACTTCCGCTCCCTCGAGGCGCTGGTCCAGGAAGCCGATGTCATCACCTTCCATACACCGCTGTATAAAGAAGGGCAATATAAAACCCTGCATCTGGCGGATGAGGCGCTGATAAGCCGCCTGAAGCCTGGAACGATTTTGATCAACGCCTGCCGCGGGCCGGTGGTCGATAACGCCGCACTGCTAAAGCGGCTGGAAGCTGGTCAGCCGCTGAGTGTGGTATTGGACGTCTGGGAGCCGGAGCCGGATCTAAACGTTGAGCTTCTCAAGCGAGTGGATATCGGTACCGCGCATATCGCCGGCTACACCCTCGAAGGGAAAGCGCGCGGGACGACGCAGGTTTTTGAAGCCTACAGCGCCTTTATCGGCCATCCGCAGCAGGTAGCGCTGGACACTCTGCTGCCGGCGCCGGAATTTGGCCGCATTACACTGCATGGACCGCTCGATCAGCCGACGCTGAAAAGACTGGTCCACTTGGTGTATGATGTGCGCCGCGATGATGCGCCGCTGCGGAAGGTGGCCGACGTCGCCGGTGAATTCGACAAGCTGCGTAAAAATTATCAGGAACGTCGCGAATGGTCTTCGCTGTATGTGCAGTGCAGCGATGAGCAGGCGGCGACGCTGTTGCGCCAGCTCGGTTTTAACGCCGTGCATCATCCTGTTCGTTAATGTCTTCTTAATGCCCCTGCCGGATACTCCGGCGGGGCCGCTTTATTTCTGGAGTTAACCACCATGTCTGAAGGCTGGAATATTGCCGTACTGGGCGCAACGGGCGCCGTAGGCGAAGCCCTGCTCGAAACTCTTGCTGAACGCCAGTTCCCGGTAGGAGAGATTTTTGCTCTGGCGCGCAACGACAGCGCGGGCGAACATCTGCGTTTTGGTGGCAAGTCGGTGATCGTCAAAGACGCCGCCGAATTTGACTGGACCCAGGCCCAGCTGGCTTTCTTCGCCGCCGGCGTCGAAGCCAGTGCAGCGTATGTCGAAGAAGCGACCAACGCCGGGTGTCTGGTTATCGATCTCAGCGGCCTGTTTGCGCTGGAGCCGGACGTACCGCTGGTGGTGCCGGACGTGAACCCGTTCGTATTAGGCGATTACCGCAACCGCAACCTGATTGCGGTGCCTAATAGCCTGACCAGTCAGCTGTTGACGGCGCTCAAACCGCTGATCGATCAGGGCGGGTTGTCGCGCATTAGCGTCACTAACCTGCTCTCCGCCTCGGGGCAGGGGAAAAAAGCGGTGGATGCGCTGGCGGGTCAGAGCGCTAAGCTGCTGAACGGCATCCCTATCGATGAAGACGATTTCTTTGGTCGCCAGCTGGCGTTCAATATGCTGCCGCTGCTGCCGGATCGTGAAGGTAGCGTGCGCGAAGAGCGCCGGATCGTCGATGAAGCGCGCAAAATTCTTCAGGATGACGGGCTGATGATCTCCGCCAGCGTCGTTCAGTCGCCGGTCTTCTACGGCCATGCGCAGATGGTGAGCTTCGAAGCGATGCGCCCGCTGGCGGCGGAGGAGGCGCGCGACGCTTTTACCCGCGGCGAGGATATCGAACTTTCTGAAGAGGGCGAATTCCCGACCCAGGTTGGCGATGCCTCCGGCAATGCCCGCCTCTCCATCGGCTGCGTGCATAACGATTACGGTATGCCGGAGCAGATCCAGTTCTGGTCGGTAGCGGATAACGTGCGCTTCGGCGGCGCGCTGATGGCGGTGAAGATCGCCGAGAAGCTGATTGAGGAGTACCTGTACTGATGTCTGAGATGGAGCAACAGCCGATCTGTAAAATCGCGCTGGGCATCGAGTACGACGGCAGCAAATATTACGGCTGGCAGCGGCAAAACGAAGTGCGCAGCGTGCAGGAGAAGCTGGAAAAGGCGCTCTCGCAGGTGGCGAACGAACCGATTACCGTCTTTTGCGCCGGCCGCACCGACGCCGGCGTCCATGGCACCGGCCAGGTGGTGCATTTCGAAACCCGGGCGCAGCGGAAAGATGCCGCCTGGACGCTGGGGGTAAATGCGAATTTACCTGGTGACATCGCGGTGCGTTGGGTCAAACATGTACCGGCGGATTTTCACGCCCGGTTCAGCGCCACGGCGCGCCGCTATCGCTACGTCATCTATAATCATCGCCTGCGTCCGGCGGTGTTAAGTCAGGGAGTGACGCATTTTCACCAGCCGCTCGACGCCGAGCGTATGCAGCGCGCCGCGCAGTGTCTGCTGGGAGAGAATGACTTTACCTCGTTTCGCGCGGTACAGTGCCAGTCGCGTACCCCGTGGCGCAACGTGATGCATATTAACGTTACCCGCTACGGCGCGTATGTGGTGGTGGATATCAAAGCGAATGCCTTTGTACATCATATGGTCAGGAATATTGTAGGCAGCCTGATGGAGGTCGGGGCCGGAAACCAGCCGGAGAGCTGGATGGCAGAACTGCTGGCAGCAAAAGACAGGACGCTCGCTGCGGCAACGGCAAAAGCGGAAGGGTTGTATCTGGTGTCGGT
Source organism: Klebsiella pneumoniae (assembly GCF_000742135.1). Taxonomy (GTDB): domain Bacteria; phylum Pseudomonadota; class Gammaproteobacteria; order Enterobacterales; family Enterobacteriaceae; genus Klebsiella; species Klebsiella pneumoniae. The sequence goes on from NZ_KN046818.1 coordinate 4,179,533, forward strand.
GGATTACCCGGCCCACTATGATTTACCGGTGCTGCCAATGGGCCCGCTGTTTCTGGCGGACTAATAGGGTCATTAAGGGTAAAGACAAACATGGACTTGATTCACTTTTTAATTGATTTCATCCTGCATATTGATGTGCACCTTGCCGAACTGGTTGCCCAGTATGGCGTCTGGGTTTATGCCATTCTGTTTTTGATTCTGTTCTGCGAAACCGGGCTGGTGGTGACGCCATTCCTGCCGGGCGATTCCCTGCTGTTCGTCGCGGGCGCGCTCTCGGCCTTGCCAACCAACGATCTCAATGTCCACCTGATGGTACTGCTGATGGTCATCGCGGCCATCGTCGGCGATGCGGTCAACTACACCATTGGCCGGCTGTTCGGCGAAAAGCTGTTCAGCAATCCGAACTCAAAGATATTCCGTCGCAGCTATCTGGATAAAACCCACAGCTTTTACGAACGTCACGGCGGGAAAACCATTATCCTGGCGCGCTTTGTGCCGATAGTCCGAACCTTCGCGCCGTTTGTGGCGGGAATGGGGCATATGTCCTATCGTCATTTTGCAGCCTATAACGTGGTTGGGGCGCTGCTGTGGGTGCTGCTGTTCACCTATGCCGGCTATCTGTTTGGCGATTTGCCGGTGGTGCAGGAGAATCTGAAGCTGCTGATCGTGGCGATCATCGTCCTCTCCGTCCTGCCGGGTGTGATTGAGATCATCCGCCATAAGCGGGCGGCGTCAAAGCAGGCGAAGTAGTTTAGCCTGTGTTGCGCGTGACGGTGCAGAGCGTCACGCGCAGCGGTTTGACCACTTTTTTATCCCATGTTCCGGGATGATATGATTTAATGTGCAACATTCATGGTCTGTAAGAGGCAAAAATGGCATTATGCGCCCCTTACGACAAAACTGGCATCGACCAGGTTCAGGCAGAAAGGTTATCAATGAGCTGGATTGAACGAATTAAAAGCAACATCACTCCCACCCGCAAGGCGAGCATTCCTGAGGGTGTATGGACCAAGTGCGACAGCTGCGGTCAGGTACTCTACCGCGCCGAGCTGGAGCGCAACCTGGAGGTTTGTCCTAAGTGCGATCACCATATGCGCATGTCGGCGCGTAATCGCCTGCATAGCCTGTTGGATGAAGGTTCTCTGGTAGAACTGGGTAGCGAACTTGAGCCAAAAGATGTGCTGAAGTTCCGCGATTCAAAAAAATACAAAGACCGCCTGGCGTCCGCTCAGAAAGAGACGGGCGAGAAAGACGCGCTGGTGGTGATGAAAGGTACGCTCTACGCGATGCCGGTGGTTGCCGCCGCCTTTGAGTTCTCCTTTATGGGGGGCTCGATGGGTTCCGTCGTCGGCGCACGCTTTGTGCGCGCGGTGGAGCAGGCGCTGGAAGATAACTGCCCGCTGATCTGCTTCTCCGCCTCCGGTGGCGCCCGTATGCAGGAAGCGCTGATGTCGCTGATGCAGATGGCGAAAACCTCCGCGGCGCTGGCGAAAATGCAGGAGCGCGGACTGCCGTACATCTCCGTGCTGACCGACCCGACCATGGGCGGCGTATCGGCGAGCTTTGCGATGCTGGGCGATCTGAACATTGCCGAGCCGAAAGCGCTGATCGGCTTTGCCGGTCCTCGCGTTATCGAGCAGACCGTACGCGAGAAGCTGCCGCCGGGATTCCAGCGCAGTGAGTTTCTGATTGAAAAAGGGGCGATCGATATGATCGTTCGCCGTCCGGAAATGCGTCTCAAGCTGGCCAGCATTCTGGCGAAGCTGATGAACCTGCCGGCGCCGGTTGCCGTTTCGGAAGCGCCTCATGAAGGCGTGGTGGTGCCGCCGGCACCGGATCAGGAACCTGAGGCCTGATAAAGCAGAGGGCAGGGCCTGGCGGCGCTGCCCTTTTTTATTCATACGCGTTAACCGTCAATTCTTACGGGCATCATGGAAAAAGATCCTATTCCTCAGGCCACGTCGCCCCTGGCTACGTGGCTTTCTTATCTGGAACATCTGCACAGTAAAACCATCGACCTTGGGCTGGCGCGCGTCAGCGAGGTCGCCGGGCAGATGGATATCGTTAAACCGGCGCCGTTCGTTTTTACCGTCGCGGGCACCAATGGCAAAGGCACCACCTGCCGCACGCTGGAAACCATCCTGATGGCGGCCGGTTATAAAGTGGGGGTCTACAGCTCTCCGCATCTGGTGCGCTATACCGAACGCGTGCGCATTCAGGGGGCTGAACTGCCGGAGGCGGCGCATACGGCTTCGTTTGCTGAAATCGAAGCGGCGCGGGGTGACATCTCGCTGACCTATTTTGAATACGGCACGCTCTCGGCGCTGTGGCTGTTTAAGCAGGCGCAGCTGGATGTAGTGATCCTTGAGGTCGGGCTCGGCGGGCGTCTCGACGCCACCAACATCGTTGATGCCGACGTCGCGGTGGTCACCAGCATCGCCCTCGATCATACCGACTGGCTGGGGCCGGATCGCGAAAGTATCGGCCGGGAAAAAGCGGGCATCTTTCGCGCCGGTAAACCGGCGGTGGTGGGGGAGCCGGATATGCCGCTCACCATCGCGGAAGTGGCTAGCGAGAAGGGCGCGCTGCTCCAGCGCCGCGGCGTCGACTGGCGCTATGAGGTGGAGGGCGAAACGTGGTCCTTCCGCGATACGGCAGGGGCGTTAATACACCTGCCTCTGCCTCAGGTGCCGTTGCCGAATGCGGCGACGGCCGTGGCGGCGCTGCGCGCCAGCGGACTTGCCGTGGATGACGCTATCCTGCGCGCAGGGATCCGCGATGCGATGCTCCCGGGACGCTTTCAGATAATCAGCGATGCCCCGCGAGTGATCCTCGATGTGGCGCACAACCCGCACGCGGCGGCCTATCTCGCCGGGCGTCTCAAAACGTTAGCGAAAACGGGACGCGTGCTGGCGGTTATTGGTATGCTGCATGATAAGGACATCGCCGGCACGTTGGCCAATCTGGCTCCGGAAGTCGATGCCTGGTACTGCGCGCCGCTGGAAGGCCCGCGCGGCGCGACGGCAGAGCAGCTGGTGGAACATTTGCGCTGCGGTACAGTCTATAGCAGCGTGGCGCAGGCGTGGCGTGCGGCCATGGCTGACGCTAAAGTGGAAGATACCGTGCTGGTGTGTGGTTCGTTTCACACCGTAGCGCAGGTTATGGAAGAGATAGACGCGGGGAGAATCGGTGGCGAGTAAGTTTCAGAACCGTTTAGTCGGGACAATCGTGCTGGTGGCGCTGGGGGTGATTATCCTGCCAGGGCTGCTGGACGGGCAGAAAAAGCATTACCAGGATGAGTTTGCCGCGATCCCGCTGGTACCGAAACCAGGCGATCGCGATGAACCGGATATGTTGCCGGCGGCAACCCAGGCGTTGCCTTCGCAACCGCCGGAAGGGGCGGCGGAAGAGGTGCGGGCGGGCGATGCCGCCGCGCCATCGTTAGATCCATCGCGTATTCCGGTGAACAGCAACAGCTTCGATGACGTTCAGGAGCCGGTGGTGGCCGCGAAACCGCAGCCCAAGCCGCAGCCGAAACCGCAGCCGCAACAGCAGGCCGCGACGCCAACGCCGCCGCCGGCTAAGCCACAGCAGCAACAGCCATCGCAGCAGCAGGCGGCCCTGCCGGCGCCGACCGGCAAAGCCTATGTGGTTCAGCTGGGCGCGTTGAAGAACGCCGATAAGGTGAATGAGATTGTCGGTAAACTGCGGGCCTCGGGTTTCAAAGTCTATACGTCGCCTTCGACGCCGGTACAGGGTAAAATTACCCGCATCCTCGTCGGCCCGGATGCGTCAAAAGACAAGCTGAAAGGCCAGCTGGGCGATCTGCAGCAGATCTCCGGGCTTAGCGGGGTGGTGATGGGCTTCACCCCGAACTGATTGTTTTTTCCGCCATGCGGAGAGAACGTGGCGGGGAGAAACGCCCCGCAAACCCTGTCTCAGCCGCCCTGAAGAGGCGAAAGGCAGTCTGGCGTTGAATGTTTTTTCAGCGCCATTTTTATTTCTGTAGGGCATGGAAATCCCTACGCAAACGTTTTCTTTTTCTGTTAGAATGCGCCCCGAACTGGACGACAGGGCGTAAATCGTGGGACGTATATGGTCTGGATTGATTACGCCATTATGGCGGTGCTGGGTCTTTCTTGCCTGGTCAGCCTGATCCGCGGCTTTGTTCGCGAAGCTTTATCGTTAGTCACGTGGGGTTGCGCGTTTTATGTCGCCAGCCATTACTACGCTGACCTGTCTGTCTGGTTTACGGGCTTTGAGGATGAACGGGTTCGAAATGGGATTGCTATTGCGGCGCTGTTTATCGTGACGCTCATCGTTGGCGCTATCGTGAACTATGTGATAGGCCAGCTGGTGGAGAAGACCGGTTTGTCAGGAACCGACAGGGTATTGGGGATCTGCTTCGGCGCGCTACGTGGGGTGCTGATCATCGCCGCTATCCTGTTCTTCCTGGACACCTTTACCGGGATGGCGAAGAGCGATGACTGGCATCAGTCGCAGTTTATTCCCTATTTTACCCCCGTCATCAGATGGTTTTTTGAATACCTGCAAAGCTCGTCAAGTTTCTTGCCTAAAGTATAGACTTTGGGTCGTTGCTGAACGAGGAAAAGACGTATGTGCGGTATTGTCGGTATCGCCGGTGTTATGCCGGTTAACCAGTCGATTTATGATGCGCTAACGGTGCTCCAGCACCGTGGACAGGATGCCGCTGGCATCATCACCATTGATGCCAACAACTGCTTCCGGTTGCGTAAGGCTAACGGGCTGGTAAGCGACGTATTCGAGGCCCGCCACATGCAGCGTATGCAGGGCAATATGGGTATTGGCCACGTGCGTTATCCTACGGCGGGCAGCTCCAGCGCCTCCGAGGCGCAGCCGTTTTACGTTAACTCGCCGTATGGCATCACATTGGCGCATAACGGCAACCTGACCAATGCACACGAGCTGCGCAAAAAGCTGTTTGAAGAAAAACGCCGCCATATCAATACCACCTCTGATTCCGAAATCCTCCTCAATATTTTCGCCAGTGAGCTGGATAACTTCCGTCACTACCCGCTGGAAGCGGACAACATCTTCGCGGCGATTGCGGCGACCAACCGCCTGATTCGCGGCGCGTACGCGTGCGTGGCGATGATCATCGGGCATGGCATGGTGGCCTTCCGCGACCCTAACGGCATTCGTCCGCTGGTGCTGGGTAAACGTGACGTTGGCGACGGTCGCACCGAGTATATGGTGGCCTCGGAGAGCGTGGCCCTTGATACGCTTGGTTTTGAATTCCTGCGCGATGTGGCGCCGGGCGAAGCGGTCTATATTACCGAGAAGGGCCAGCTCTATACCCGTCAGTGTGCCGATAATCCGGTCAGCAACCCGTGCCTGTTCGAGTACGTCTATTTTGCCCGTCCGGACTCGTTTATTGACAAAATTTCCGTCTACAGCGCCCGCGTCAACATGGGGACTAAGCTGGGCGAAAAGATTGCCCGCGAGTGGGAAGATCTGGATATTGACGTTGTTATTCCGATCCCGGAGACCTCCTGCGACATCGCGCTGGAAATCGCCCGCATTCTCGACAAACCTTATCGTCAGGGCTTCGTGAAGAACCGCTACGTCGGCCGGACGTTTATCATGCCCGGTCAGCAGCTGCGTCGTAAATCTGTTCGCCGTAAGCTCAACGCCAACCGTGCGGAATTCCGCGATAAGAACGTGCTGCTGGTCGATGATTCCATTGTACGCGGCACCACCTCGGAGCAGATCATTGAGATGGCGCGTGAAGCAGGGGCGAAAAAAGTGTATCTCGCCTCCGCTGCGCCGGAAATTCGTTTCCCGAACGTGTACGGTATCGATATGCCGACCGCCAACGAACTGATCGCCCATGGCCGCGAAGTGGATGAGATCCGCCAGATCATTGGCGCCGACGGCCTGATTTTCCAGGATCTCAACGATCTGATCGACGCGGTGCGCGCGGAGAACCCGGATATTCAGCAGTTTGAATGCTCGGTGTTCAACGGCGTATATGTGACCCGGGATGTCGACCAGCAGTACCTCGACTATCTTGACTCCCTGCGTAACGATGATGCCAAAGCGGTCCAGCTACAGAACGAAGTCGAAAACCTCGAGATGCACAACGAGGGTTAAGCCGTTCACGCGTCGCGGGCCTGCCGTACCGAAAGGACGGCGGGCTTTTTTTCGCCCCTCAACTGTGCGTCAATAGTTGCGCCAGAGGCTATAATCCGGCAAAGTCTGCGGCACACGCGCAAGGGGTAACAGAACGTGAAACGACTGATTATTGGCATTTCCGGCGCCAGCGGCGCCATTTACGGCGTGCGGATGCTGCAGGTGCTAAGAGATGTGCCGGATATTGAAACTCATCTCATCCTCAGCCAGGCGGCGCGCCAGACGTTGGCCATGGAGACCGACTACTCCGTACGTGAGGTGCAGGCGCTAGCCGATGTGGTGCATGACGCCCGCGATATCGCCGCCAGTATCTCTTCCGGTTCGTTTAAAACCGCCGGGATGGTGATTTTACCCTGCTCAATGAAGACGCTCTCGGGCATTGTCCATAGCTATACGGATGGCCTGCTGACCCGGGCGGCGGATGTCGTGCTGAAAGAGCGTCGTCCGCTGGTGCTCTGCGTGCGGGAAACGCCGTTCCATTTGGGCCATCTGCGTCTGCTGGTTCAGGCTGCAGAGCTGGGGGCGGTGATAATGCCGCCGGTACCGGCTTTTTACCACCGGCCACAAAGCCTGGACGATGTCATCAACCAGACCGTCAATCGGGTACTCGATCAATTTGATATTAGTCTGGAGCACGACTTGTTTACCCGCTGGCAGGGGGCCTAGTGTCGCACTATAGTGGTGCATGAAATGTACGCTTGCGCTGCGGTGGTGCAAATTTGTTGCCGCGATCAAATCCTCGACATTTATTTCGTCTTTTTGCGCTCAGGCGCTGCGGTTTCGCCAGTAATGCTGGTATCTTCCCTTTTAAGACAATCCTGCAACTTTATTTTAACAAATTTAACCCTGTTCCCGGCACGCACCGGGAAGATGGCACAAAAACTGCAGGATTGATCGGCAATCACCATAACAAGCAACGCACCACATCACGACACTTAAGGGTACTGTATGAAGAAGACGATTCTGGCTCTCTCTTTACTCGTGGGAATGAGCAGCACGGCCAGCGTGTTTGCTGCTCTGCCGCAGAGCATTCGCATTGGCACTGACGCGACCTATGCGCCATTTTCGTCGAAAGACGCGAAAGGGGACTTTGTTGGCTTTGATATCGATTTAGGCAATGAGTTGTGCTCCCGAATTAAGGTGAAATGTACCTGGGTCGGCAGTGATTTTGACTCCCTGATCCCCTCCCTCAAAGCGAAGAAAATCGACGCCATCATCTCTTCCCTCTCTATTACCGAGAAGCGCCAGCAAGAGATCGCCTTCTCTGACAAGCTATATGCCGCTGACTCGCGTCTGATCGCCGCCAAAGGGTCGCCGATCCAGCCGACGCTGGAGGCGCTGAAAGGCAAGCACGTCGGCGTGCTGCAGGGTTCTACTCAGGAAGCCTATGCTAACGACCGCTGGCGCAGCCAGGGCGTTGACGTGGTGGCTTACCAGAACCAGGATCTGATCTATTCAGACCTCGCAGCTGGCCGTCTGGATGCGGCGCTGCAGGATGAAGTCGCCGCCAGCGAAGGCTTCCTGAAACAGCCTGCCGGGAAAGATTTCGCCTTCGCCGGCCCGTCCGTTAAAGACAAAAAGTACTTTGGCGACGGCACCGGTATCGGCCTGCGTAAGGACGACGCCGAGCTGAAAGCCGCGTTTGATAAAGCGCTGGGCGAGATGCGTAAAGACGGCACCTACGACAAAATGGCGAAGAAATACTTCGATTTTAACGTGTACGGCGACTAAGACTGCTGCAGGCCCGCACAATGGGGTGGGCCTGCCGCCAGGTTCGTATCCATGCCCCAAAAAGGTGCATCTAAACGCGCTGTGGATCATTTCAGTGCAAAAGCAGCCAGTTTTTTGGCTAAAAAATGCATAGTTAAGCGTTTCTGATGCAAAAAATCGGCCTTTCTGGTGCATAAATCTTTGCCCTTAAGGGGCGAATAATGGCACGATAACTGGCGTAAATAGTTCTAATAAACCCGTTAGAATGACAGTCTGTCGAGGATAGTTATGAAAAAACTGGCGTTGTCTCTCTCTTTAGCGCTGGCCCTTTCCAGCGTTTCCACGGTCTTTGCCGCCATCCCGCAAAAAATTCGTATCGGTACCGATCCGACTTATGCTCCCTTCGAATCGAAGAATGCGCAGGGAGAATTGGTCGGTTTTGATATCGATCTGGCAAAAGAGCTGTGTAAGCGTATTAATACGCAATGTACCTTTGTTGAAAACCCGCTGGATGCGCTGATCCCCTCCTTAAAAGCGAAGAAAATCGACGCGATTATGTCTTCGCTGTCGATTACTGAAAAGCGCCAGCAGGAAATTGCCTTCACTGACAAGCTGTATGCGGCAGATTCGCGTCTGGTGGTGAAAAAGGGCAGCCCGGTAACGCCGGATCTCGCCACCCTCAAGGGTAAGCGCGTGGGCGTGCTGCAGGGGACGACTCAGGAAACCTATGGCAATGAGCACTGGGCGCCGAAAGGTATCGAAATTGTCTCCTATCAGGGGCAGGACAATATCTATTCCGACCTGACCGCCGGCCGGATCGACGCCGCGTTCCAGGATGAGGTCGCGGCCAGCGAAGGGTTCCTGAAACAGCCTATCGGTAAAGATTACCAGTTTGGTGGCCCGTCAATCAAAGACGAGAAACTGTTTGGTGTTGGCACCGGTATGGGGCTGCGTAAGGAAGACAACGAACTGCGTGAAGCGCTGAATAAGGCGTTTGCAGAGATGCGTAAGGACGGCACCTACGACAAGCTGGCGAAAAAATATTTCGATTTTAACGTATACGGCGAATAATTCTCACGCCTCGCCATTGCGTGCGTTTCGCGCGCAATGGTGAATGACAGACAGGGTAGGCAGCATGCTGTATGGGTTTTCACAGGTTATTTTGCAGGGTGCGCTCGTCACCCTGGAGCTTGCGCTCAGCTCGGTCGTTCTCGCCGTCCTGATTGGGCTGGCGGGCGCTGGCGCAAAGTTATCGAGCAACCGTCCACTGGCGCTGGTGTTTGAAGGCTATACCACTCTTATCCGCGGCGTGCCCGATCTGGTGCTGATGCTGCTGATTTTCTACGGCCTGCAGATTGCGCTAAACAGCGTTACCGACGCGCTGGGTATGGCCCAGTTTGATATCGATCCGATGATCGCCGGGATTATTACCCTCGGCTTTATCTATGGCGCCTATTTTACGGAAACCTTCCGCGGCGCCTACCTGGCGGTGCCGAAGGGGCATATCGAAGCGGCTACCGCCTTTGGCTTTAGCGGCGGGCAGACGTTCCGGCGTATTCTCTTCCCGGCGATGATGCGCTACGCGCTGCCGGGGATAGGCAACAACTGGCAGGTTATCCTCAAGGCGACGGCGCTGGTCTCGTTGCTGGGGCTGGAGGATGTGGTCAAAGCCACGCAGCTGGCCGGGAAAAGCACCTGGCAGCCGTTCTACTTCGCCATCGTCTGCGGCCTGATTTATCTGGTGTTTACCACCGTTTCTAATGGCGTACTGCTGCTGCTCGAACGCCGCTATACCGTTGGCGTGAAGAGGGCTGACCTGTGATTGAAATTATTCAGGAGTACTGGAAATCACTGCTGTGGACCGACGGCTATCGCTTTACCGGTGTGGCGATTACCTTATGGTTGCTGATCTCTTCAGTGGTAATGGGGGGCATCCTGGCGGTGTTTCTGGCCATCGGCCGCGTCTCGAGCAATAAGTTTATCCAGTTCCCCATCTGGCTGTTCACTTACATATTTCGCGGCACGCCGCTGTATGTGCAACTGCTGGTTTTTTACTCCGGCATGTATACCCTGGAAATCGTCAAAGGCACGGAGCTGTTGAACGCTTTTTTCCGCAGCGGGCTAAACTGCACGGTTCTGGCGTTAACCCTGAATACTTGCGCCTATACCACTGAAATTTTCGCCGGCGCGATCCGCTCAGTACCCGCCGGAGAAATTGAAGCAGCGCGGGCCTACGGCTTCTCTTCGGTCAAACTGTATCGCTGCATTATTCTGCCTTCCGCGCTGCGGATTGCACTGCCGGCCTACAGTAACGAAGTGATCCTCATGCTGCACTCTACCGCGCTGGCGTTTACCGCTACGGTACCGGATCTGCTGAAAATCGCCCGCGATATCAACTCGGCCACCTATCAGCCGTTCACCGCGTTTGGCATCGCCGCGGTGCTTTATTTAATTATCTCGTATGTGCTGATTAGCTTGTTCCGTAAAGCGGAAAAGCGCTGGTTGCAGCATATCAAACCTTCTTCGACGCATTGAGAACGCCATGTCCGACAATAAATTAAACGTTATCGATCTGCATAAACGCTATGGGGAACACGAGGTGCTGAAAGGCGTCTCGCTGCAGGCGAAAGCCGGGGACGTTATCAGCATCATCGGTTCATCGGGTTCCGGAAAAAGTACCTTTTTGCGCTGTATTAACTTCCTTGAAAAACCGAGCGAAGGCACGATCGTCGTCAGCGGCCAAAATATTGGTCTGGTACGGGATAAAGACGGCCAGCTGAAGGTGGCCGACAAGAACCAGTTGCGCCTGCTGCGCACCCGGTTGACCATGGTGTTTCAGCATTTCAATCTGTGGAGCCATATGACGGTGCTGGAGAACGTCATGGAGGCGCCGATTCAGGTGCTGGGCTTAAGCAAACAGGAAGCGCGCGAACGGGCGGTAAAATATCTGGCCAAGGTCGGGATAGACGAACGTCAGCAGGCGAAGTATCCGGTGCATCTTTCCGGTGGCCAGCAGCAGCGTGTCTCTATTGCCCGCGCGCTGGCGATGGAACCGGAAGTGCTGCTGTTTGATGAGCCGACCTCCGCGCTGGATCCGGAACTGGTGGGCGAAGTGTTACGCATTATGCAGCAGCTGGCGGAAGAGGGAAAAACCATGGTGGTGGTGACCCATGAAATGGGCTTTGCCCGCCACGTCTCTTCACATGTCATTTTTCTGCATCAGGGTAAAATTGAAGAAGAAGGGCATCCGGATGCGCTGTTTGGCGCGCCGAAAAGCCCGCGCCTGCAGCAGTTTCTGAAAGGTTCGCTGAAATAATCGGCTCATCCGGCGTCTGCGGACGCCGGATGAGCTTCCCGCTCCAGCCGATAGATCCAGTCATCGTAATCGACGCCGTTCAGATGATAGGCTTTCTCCAGCACCTGGGTGCGCACAAAGCCTTGCTTCTCCAGCAGGCGCGATGAGCCACGGTTTTCACCCAGCACCCAGGCATTGATGGCCTGCACCCCCAGGGTGGTGAAACCATACTCGCAGACCGCCCGCAGCGCTTCGCTGGCATAGCCTTTTCCCTGAGCCTGAGGCAGCAGCGCGTAGCCGACGTCAGCTTCGTGCGGATTTTTCGGACTGATGCGGAGCCCAATATCGCCCAGCGCCTCGCCGAATTTATCGCGCAATACAAACACCCCGGGATCGGCACAGCGACTGACGAAGACGCTGCGCAGCGCCTCCTCGCTTAACACCTCCCCCATAAAACGCATCACCTGCGGATCCTGGCGCAGGCGCAGAAAAAAGGGCCAGTCATCGGTAACAAAGCGGGTAAGCGAAAGGCGTGGTGTGGTGATGGTCGTCATAAAGCAGTCAATACGCAGAAAGAAAAGCCTACCTTAGCACTTTGCTTTGCCAGGTAACACCGGCGAACCGGCCGGCTTGCGGTGAATTCAGGCGATTAAGGGCGCTGGTTGTCCTGAATATGGCGATGCTGCAGCGCCAGGGTGAGGCCATCCAGGCTTGGAGCATGAGCCAGCAGAACGGAATCAGGGGAGCCAATGCTCCCCTGTGTCAGCCATTAACTCAGCACATCCTTTAGCGCTTCGTCCAGATCGTACCAGCGGAAGGCAAAGCCGGCGGCCTCCAGACGCTTTGGCAGCGCGCGCTGGCCGCCGAGCACCAGGACGGCGGATTCCCCCATCAACAGGCGGATAGCGGCGGCGGGAACGCGGAAAATCGCCGGTCGATGGAGCGCATGACCCAGCGCATGGGCGAACTGCTCGTTATGCACCGGGTAGGGAGAAACCATATTGAACGGACCGCGCAGATCGTTATCCAGCAGCCACAGAATGCCGTTAACCATATCGTCGATATGGATCCAGGCCAGGTACTGTCTGCCGTTGCCGATAGGCCCGCCGAGGCCGAGCTTAAAGGCGGGTGTCATTTTGCCGAGAATACCGCCCCGCGGAGCCAGTACCACGCCGGTGCGCAGCAGGCAGACGCGGGTGCGCTCGCTTTGCGCTTCGCAGGCAATTTGCTCCCAGCGGGCGCACAGCTTATGGGTAAACTCATTGTGCGGTGGCTCTTCTTCGGTCACCACCACCTCGCCGAGGTCGCCATAGTAGCCGATGGCAGACCCGCTGATCAGCACGGAGGGAGGGGTGTCGCTGGCGTGGATCAGGCCCACCAGCCGCTGCGTGAGATCCCAGCGGCTATGGCACAAGCGTTGTTTCTGCTCGGCCGTCCAGCGTTTATCAGCGATGGGTTCACCCGCCAGATTGATGACGGCATCAATGTCATTGAGGTGGTGATGGCCCTCGAAATCGCGCCACAGGGTGACGCGCGGATCGAGACGGGCGCGGGCGGTATCCGGATGTCGCGTGGAGACCGTGACGCTATGCCCGAGCTCCAGCAATCTGGGTATCAGATGTCGGCCAATCAGGCCGGTACCACCAGTAAGCAGGATCTTCATACCACCTCCCTGACATGGTTAGCGACGCCAGCTCATGGTCATGGACACCGAGTCGGCATAGCGCAGCGCATGAAGTTTATCAATCTCCACTTCAGCATATGTGACCCAGTGATGTTCGCATGCGATATTCAGCACATCCTGAGTTAATTTTTCCAGCAGCGAAAAACGGCCATTCTCAAGATGGCTGATTATGCGCTTGGTAATGGTGCGATAGTTCAGCGCATCATTGATGTCCTCGCTGTCGCGCGCTTTATCGGCAGGGTAGTGAATGGCTACATTCACTACCACGTCCTGGCGGTTGGCGATCTCTTCCTCTTTAATACCAATAAAAGTCCGCAGGCGCAGGTTCTTAATACGAATAATGGCGTCTGGTTGAGACATTGCAGGCTTCCTCCGTGGTGTAAGTCCTGCAATCATACAACAAAGCGCGACGGGCGAGCAGGGGGTTAATAAAGCTGAATTTTTAACATCGCTTCCGCCGTTGCCGGCCGCTGCTTAATGCGCTCATACCAGTTGTGCACCGCCGGATAGTTCGCCAGATCGATACGCTGTCGGACATGGCAGTTCACCCAGGGCCAGGCGGCGATGTCGGCGATACTGTAGTGGTCGCCGCCAAGCCACGGGCTGCATCCCAGACGCTGATTTAGCACCCCATACAGTCGTTGGGTTTCCACCTGAAAACGTTCAATAGCGTAGGGCACGGTTTGCGGCGCGGAGTGGGAAAAATGTTGATTTTGCCCCAGCATCGGCCCCAGCCCGCCGACCTGCCAGAACAGCCACTGCAGCGTGACGTAGCGTTCCCGCAGCTCGCCGCTCAGCAGCTTACCGCTTTTTTCCGCCAGATAGAGCAGGATGGCGCCGGACTCGAAAACGCTCAACGGCGCCCCGCCGTCAGCAGGCATGTGGTCGACGATAGCCGGAACTTTATTATTCGGCGAAATCGCCAGAAACTGCGGATGAAATTGTTCCCCTTTGCCGATATCGACCCGAATTAGCCGATAGGCTAGCTCCGCCTCTTCGAGGAACAGGGTGATTTTGTGGCCGTTTGGGGTGGGTGCATAGTAAAGATCGATCATAATATTTCCCGCCGTCGTGGGTCGCAAACTGTTCGAGTATAGGTGAAGCTGCGCCACCCGGGAGAAATTCCGCAAGCGACCCGGCAGCCAGGCGACAAGTCGTCCGCGCTCGAGCAGTGACATCGCCTGTAAGACAGGCTATGTTGGCTTATTGTCCTGTCTACCACCCTTGAGGAAGCTATGAGCCAGCCTGTCATTACCCTGTGGTCCGATGCCGATTTTTTCTCACCGTACGTGATGTCTGTCTATGTCGCTCTGCAGGAAAAAAGCCTGCCTTTTACCCTTAAAACCGTCGACCTGAACCGCGGCGAACATCTGCAGGCGGGCTGGACAGGCTATGCCGCCACCCGTCGCGTACCGCTGCTGGAGGTTGATGATTTCGCGCTAAGTGAGTCTTCGGCGATTACCGAGTATCTGGATGAGCGTTTTGCGCCGCCGGAGTGGGAGCGCATCTACCCGCATGATCTGCAAAAACGAGCCCGCGCCCGGCAGATCCAGGCCTGGCTGCGCAGCGATCTGATGCCAATTCGTGAAGAGCGATCCACCGCCGTGGTGTTTGACGGGGCGAAAATGCCGGACCTCAGCGAGGCCGGCAGGCAATCTGCGGAAAAGCTGTTTGCCACCGCCACCATGCTACTGGCCCACGGCGGGCAAAATTTATTTGGCGAATGGTCTATTGCCGACGCAGACCTGGCGCTGATGCTCAATCGCCTGGTTCTCAATGGCGATAAGGTTCCGGAGGCGCTGGCTGATTATGCGTCTTTCCAGTGGCAGCGGGCCTCAATCCAGCGTTACGTGGCGCTTTCCGCCAAACGCTGAGGCTGATAACCCGCCGCGCTTCCGCTATCATAGAGGCATCGTAACCAGTGGAGATGGAACCTATGAAGCTGATGTTTGCCTCCGATATTCATGGTTCGCTGCCCGCCACGGAACGCGTGCTTGAACGGTTCGCGCAAAGCGGCGCCAGGTGGCTGATCATACTCGGCGATGTGCTCAATCACGGTCCGCGCAACGCGCTGCCTGAGGGATATGCGCCGGGTGAGGTGGCGGAGCGGTTGAACAGCGTGGCGGAACGCATTGTTGCCGTTCGCGGCAACTGCGACAGCGAAGTGGATCAGATGCTGCTTCGTTTTCCAATCACCGCGCCCTGGCAGCAGGTGCTTAGCGAACGCTATCGCCTGTTTCTAACCCACGGGCATCTCTATAGTCCGGATAATCTGCCGCCGCTGGCCGCTGGCGATGTCCTGGCATATGGCCATACTCATATACCGGTCGCGGAAAAACGCGGCGCAATTTACCTCTTTAATCCCGGCTCAGTGAGTATCCCGAAAGGGGGATATTCCGCCAGCTATGGGCTGCTGGATCAGGGGCGGCTGCAGGTTTTAGCACTCAATGATAATCAGGTTATTGCAGAGGTTGCAATTTACCCGTAATTTAGCCCTCAATCATAAAGACGCGCCGCGAGAGCGCATTTAAAGTAAGGTTTCCTGATGGCGGAACAGAATCATTTGGCAAGCACAGAATGGGTCGATATTGTTAATGAAAACAATGAGGTGATAGCACAGTCCAGCCGCGAGCAAATGCGCGCGCAGTGCCTGCGCCACCGGGCGACCTATATCGTCGTTCATGACGGAATGGGGAAAATTCTGGTGCAGAGACGCACCGAGACAAAAGACTTTCATCCGGGCATGCTGGATGCCACCGCTGGCGGCGTCGTGCAGGCTGATGAGCAGCTGCTGGAATCGGCCCGTCGCGAGGCGGAAGAGGAGTTAGGCATCGCCGGGGTGCCGTTTGCCGATCACGGCCAGTTTTATTACGAAGACAAATTCTGCCGCGTCTGGGGAAGCCTGTTCAGCTGCGTCTCCCACGGGCCGTTCGCCCTGCAGGAAGAAGAGGTCAGCGAGGTGTGCTGGTTAACGCCGGAAGAGATCACCGCCCGCTGCGATGAGTTCACGCCGGACTCCCTGAAAGCGCTGGCGCTGTGGATGACCCGCAACGCCGGTAATGAGTATGATGATGCGGAAGAGAGCGAGCGCGAATAAAGATCGCAAACGCGCGGCAGCAATCGTCGCTCGCCTCCTGACGACAAAAAGGCAGCCATTCGGCTGCCTTTTGCTTTGACCACAGCGGCAGATTACTTCTGCTGCTGAGCCGATTGGATCGCGGTCAGTGCGATGGTATAGACGATATCGTCTACCAGCGCACCACGGGACAGGTCGTTGACCGGCTTGCGCATACCCTGCAGCATCGGCCCGATGGAGATCAGGTCGGCAGAGCGCTGTACCGCTTTGTACGTGGTGTTACCGGTGTTCAGATCCGGGAAGATGAACACGGTCGCGCGGCCAGCTACCGGTGAGTTCGGCGCTTTGGACTTCGCTACGTCAGCCATCACCGCGGCGTCATACTGCAGCGGGCCGTCGATCATCAGGTCAGGACGTTTTTCCTGCGCCAGACGGGTCGCTTCGCGGACTTTCTCGACATCGCTACCCGCGCCGGAGGTACCGGTGGAGTAGGAGAGCATCGCTACGCGCGGTTCGATGCCGAAGGCAATCGCGGATTCAGCGGACTGAATAGCGATTTCCGCCAGCTGCTCGGCTGTCGGGTCCGGGTTGATCGCGCAGTCGCCGTAAACGTAAACCTGTTCCGGCAGCAGCATGAAGAACACGGAGGAGACCAGCGAGCTGCCCGGCGCGGTTTTGATCAGCTGCAGCGGCGGACGAATGGTGTTGGCAGTGGTGTGAACCGCGCCGGATACCAGACCGTCGACTTCGTCCTGTTCCAGCATCAGGGTGCCGAGAACCACGTTGTCTTCCAGCTGCTCACGCGCGACCGCTTCGGTCATGCCTTTGTTCTTACGCAGTTCGACCAGGCGACCCACATAGCTTTCGCGAACCACTTCCGGATCGACGATTTCAATGCCGGCGCCAAGCTCAACGCCCTGGGCCGCGGCTACGCGGTTGATCTCATCCGGGTTACCCAGCAGGACGCAGGTGGCGATCCCGCGTTCGGCGCAAATCGCCGCCGCTTTCACGGTACGCGGTTCGTCGCCTTCCGGCAGAACGACACGTTTGCCGGCTTTGCGCGCCAGCTCGGTCAGCTGGTAGCGGAAGGCTGGCGGAGAGAGACGGCGGCTGCGCTCGGAGGTCGCGGTCAGCGATTCGATCCAGTCGGCGTTGATGTAGTTGGCCACGTATTCCTGAACTTTCTCGATACGCTCGTGATCGTCAACCGGTACTTCGAGGTTAAAGCTCTGCAGGCTCAGGGAGGTCTGCCAGGTGTTGGTGTTGACCATGAATACCGGCAGGCCGGTCGCGAAAGCGCGTTCACACAGCTTGCTGATGCGTGCGTCCATTTCATAGCCGCCGGTCAGCAGAATGGCGCCGATTTCCACGCCGTTCATTGCCGCCAGGCAGGCCGCAACCAGCACGTCAGGACGGTCTGCGGAGGTAACCAGCAGAGAACCAGGGCGGAAGTGTTCCAGCATGTGCGGGATGCTGCGCGCGCAGAAAGTCACGGATTTCACGCGGCGGGTATTGATATCGCCTTCGTTGATGATGGTCGCATTCAGATGGTGAGCCATGTCGATCGCGCGGGTCGCGATCAGATCGAAGCTCCATGGCACTGCGCCCAGCACCGGCAGCGTGCTGCCTTTCTGCAGCTGAGCCGGGTCAATCTTCACGATTTTTGCTTTCGACGAGTCGTCGAAAATTTCCGACAGGTCAGGACGGGTACGGCCCTGATCGTCGACAGGGGCATTCAGTTTGTTGACGATAACGCCGGTGATGCTGGTATTTTTGGCGCCGCCAAAGCTGTTACGGGTCAGTTCGATACGCTCGTTCAGCTGTTCTGGCGTGTCGGTGCCCTGAGACATCACGAAGACGATTTCAGCGTTCAGCGTTTTGGCGATTTCAAAGTTCAGCGCCTGGGCGAACTGATGCTTACGGGTCGGTACCAGGCCTTCCACCAGCACCACTTCCGCGTCCTGAGTATTCGCGTGGTAGTTGGCAATGATCTCTTCCATCAGCACATCTTTCTGATTGCTGGAGAGCAGAGACTCAACATGGCTCATCTTCAGCGGTTCAGCGGCGGTGGTGGTGGAGGAGCTGGCGCGAACGATGGTGGTGGTCTGGTCTGGGGCATCGCCACCGGAACGCGGCTGGGCGATAGGTTTAAAGACGCTCAGACGAACGCCTTTGCGTTCCATAGCGCGGATCACACCGAGGCTGACGCTGGTCAGACCTACGCTGGTACCGGTAGGAATTAACATGATAGTACGGGACACGGTATATCCTCTTTCGTTACCGCCAGTATCAGGCGGGATACAAAACAGCACCGCCAGCTATCCGTCATATTTCAAGTTGCACGTGCGTTGGCTCTACTTGCTCACCCCGGTGGCGTACGCGCTGTACGCGGCCGGGGTTTTGCTGTGTCGCCGCCTTCCTGCAGCTCGAATTATTGCGGGTCAGGGCTGGCGATGTGGAATTATGCGGTCAGACGGCTGGCGTCTTGCGCGATGACCAGCTCTTCGTTGGTCGGGATAACCACGGCAGGACGGGTGCCTTCTTTGTTGATGAAGCCAGACTTGCCGAAGCGGGCAGCAAGGTTACGCTCATGGTCAACTTCAAAGCCCAGTACGCCCAGTTTGCCCAGCGACAGCTCACGCACCATCGCGGCGTTTTCACCGATACCACCGGTGAAAATAACGGCGTCAAGACGGCCGTCCATCAGCGCGGTGTAGGAACCGATGTATTTCGCCAGGCGGTGGCAGTAAACGTCCATTGCGCGTTTAGCGTCGGCTTTTTCCTGATAGTTGTCTTCCACGTAGCGGCAGTCGCTGGTGACTTCGGTCAGACCCAGCAGGCCGGACTCTTTGGTCAGCATTTTGTTGATCGCGTCAACGCTCATGCCCAGGGTGTCGTGCAGATGGAAGATGATGGCCGGATCGATGTCACCGGAGCGGGTACCCATCACCAGGCCTTCCAGCGGGGTCAGACCCATGGAGGTGTCAACGCATTTACCGTTACGGATAGCGGAAACAGAACCACCGTTGCCGAGGTGGCAGGTGATGATGTTCAGCTCTTCCACCGGCTTGTTGAGGATCTTAGCGGCTTCCTGAGTCACGTAGAAGTGGCTGGTGCCGTGCGCGCCGTAACGACGAACGCCGTGCTCTTTGTACAGGCTGTACGGCAGGGCGTAGAGATAGGATTCTTCCGGCATGGTCTGATGGAACGCCGTATCGAATACAGCCACGTTTTTGTCTTTCAGGTGCGGGAAGGATTTCAGCGCTTCAGCGATGCCGATCAGGTGTGCCGGGTTGTGCAGCGGTGCGAAAGACGCGGCGTCTTTAATACCCTGAATTACGGACTCGTCGATCACCACGGAGCTGGTGTATTTTTCACCGCCGTGTACGATACGGTGGCCGATTGCGGTCAGCTGAGCAGACAGTTCTGGTTTTTGTGCCAGAATAGTGTTAACGATAAAGTTCAGCGCTTCACTGTGCGCGGCGCCCGCGCCTAACTCGGCTTCTTGTTTGCTGCCGTCCATTTTCCATTTGATACGGGCTTCCGGCAGGTGGAAGCATTCCGCTAAACCGGACAGATATTCGTCGCCGTTCACGGCGTCAAGGATAGCAAATTTCAGAGAGGAGCTACCGCAGTTCAGAACCAGTACTAACTTACTCGACATGGAAGTACCTTTTTATGATACGTGGCTAAAAAAACGTCAGTGTGTCATTAGCGTAGCGCAGGATGACCTCGACATTTATGATTAACATCATGCCTTGTTCTGTTTTCGGGCACGATGAGAGAAGTACATTTGATTTTATGCCATTTTGCATAATTTTCAGCCAATGGCAGAATATGCGATAATTTGACTAGCCTGGCAAAGAGTCTAACCGCCCTTTCAGGCGGGCACAGGATACCTGATTGCGGCATCCTTTGCCAAAATCTTTTGAACGATGTCATGCATAGTTGGTGTTTTGCACGAATTTTTTAAGTTTTATATGTAAAGTTGAGGTAAAGCCATGTCGACCCCTGAGAAACGCCCCGTTAGCTTCTTTAGCTTGTTCAACCGCGGGCAGCATTACGCAAAGACCTGGCCTCTCGACAAGCGCCTCGCGCCGGTGTTTATTGAAAACCGCATTATTCGTGCCACCCGCTATGCCATCCGCATCATGCCGCCAATCGCCATTTTTACCCTCTGCTGGCAGATAGCTCTTGGCGGCCAGCTGGGCCCCGCCGTCGCTACCGCGCTGTTTGCGCTGAGCCTGCCGATGCAGGGACTCTGGTGGTTGGGTAAGCGTTCGGTGACGCCGCTGCCGCCCTCCATTCTTAACTGGTTCTATGAAGTGCGCGGTAAACTGCAGGAGGCGGGGCAGGCGCTGGCACCGGTCGAAGGCAAGCCCGATTATCAGGCGCTGGCTGACACGCTTAAGCGCGCCTTCAAACAACTGGATAAAACTTTCCTTGATGATTTGTAATTCACTACGGAAAACGCATATAAAAGAAGGCGCATGATTTATGCGCCTTCTTTATTTCACGCCCTACCGTGCTACAGGAGTCACAACATGGAAATGACCAATGCGCAGCGTCTGATTTTATCCAATCAGTACAAAATGATGACGATGCTCGACCCGGATAATGCGGAACGCTACCGTCGTCTGCAAACCATCATAGAGCGTGGGTATGGGCTACAGATGCGTGAACTGGACCGCGAGTTTGGCCAGTTGACGGAAGAAACCTGCCGTACCGTTATTGATATCATGGAGATGTACCACGCGCTGCACGTCTCCTGGACCAACCTGAAAGACGCGGCGGGTATCGATGAACGCCGGGTCACCTTCCTCGGATTTGATGCCGCCACCGAAGCGCGTTATCTCGGCTATGTGCGTTTTATGGTCAACGTTGAAGGCCGCTACAGCCATTTTGACGCCGGTACCCATGGCTTTAACTCGCAGACCCCGATGTGGGAGAAATATCAGCGGATGCTGAGCGTCTGGCACGCTTGCCCGCGCCAGTATCATCTGAGCAGTAATGAAATTAATCAAATTATCAACGCCTGAGGGAGGTGCCCGTGCAGTGTAAAGGTTTCCTGTTCGATTTAGACGGGACGCTGGTGGATTCCTTGCCGGTGGTGGAGCGTTCATGGTGCAAGTGGGGGGATCGTTTCGCCATTGACCATGATGAAATTCTCAGTTTTATTCACGGCAAGCAGGCCATTACCTCCATTCGCCATTTTATGCCGGGGCGCAGCGAGGAGGATATCCAGGCCGAATTTCGCTACCTCGAGCAGATAGAAGCCACTGATATTGAGGGTATCGTCGCGCTGCCGGGGGCATTAGCCCTGCTGAATACGCTCAATGAGGCCGGGATCCCGTGGGCGATTGTCACCTCCGGCTCGATTCCGGTTGCCCACGCGCGTCACCGCGCGGCGGGCCTGCCGATGCCTGAGGTGTTCGTCACCGCCGAGCAGGTGAAACACGGCAAACCGGCGCCGGACGCCTATCTGCTGGGCGCCGAGCGGCTGGGTCTGCCTGCCGGGGAGTGCGCGGTGGTGGAAGATGCGCCGGCGGGGCTCCTCTCCGGACTGGCGGCCGGCTGTCGCACTATCGCGGTCAACGTGCCCGCCGATGCCCCTCGCCTGGATGAAGCCGACCTCGTGCTGAGCAGCCTGGAAGATCTGGTGGTTGAACGCCAGACTGACGGCGTGGTAAATGTGCGTCTTAAAGCGTAAACCCATGATTTCGCCCCGCGTCGTCGGGGCTTTTTTATGCCACTATGTCGACTCCCACTTGTGACAAGGAAACGTTGTGAACGGTGAATTGATTTGGGTTTTATCCCTCCTGGCCATCGCGGTTGTGCTGTTTGCTACCGGCAAGGTGCGCATGGATGCTATCGCCCTGATGGTCATTGTCGCCTTTGTCCTCAGCGGAACGCTGACGTTAAATGAAGCTTTTTCCGGATTCAGCGATCCTAACGTGATCCTGATTGCCGCCCTGTTTATTATCGGCGATGGCCTGGTGCGCACCGGAGTCGCCACCAAAATGGGGGCATGGCTGGTGAGCGTGGCGGGGAACAGCGAAACCAAAATGCTGATCTACCTGATGCTCACCGTCGCCGGTCTGGGCGCGTTTATGAGCTCCACCGGGGTGGTCGCCATTTTCATCCCGGTGGTACTTAGCGTCTCGGCGCGGATGAATACCTCGCCATCGCGGCTGATGATGCCGCTGAGCTTCGCCGGGCTTATCAGCGGGATGATGACCCTGGTGGCGACGCCGCCCAACCTGGTGGTCAACAGTGAATTGCTGCGCGAGGGACTGCACGGCTTCAGCTTTTTCAGCGTCACGCCGATTGGCCTGGTGGTGCTGATCCTGGGCATCGTCTATATGCTGGCGGTGCGCTTTATGCTGAAGACGGATAATGGCGACTCCGCACGCGATGGGCGAAAAAGAAGCACCTTCCGCGATTTGATCCGCGAGTATCACCTCACCGGCCGCGCTCGCCGGCTGGCCATCCGCCCGGGTTCGCCGATGATCGGTCAGCGGCTGGATGATTTAAAGCTGCGTGAGCGCTACTGCGCCAACGTGATCGGCGTTGAACGCTGGCGGCGGTTCCGCCGGGTAATTGTCAACGTCAACGGGGTATCGGAATTTCGCGCCCGCGACGTCCTGCTGATCGATATGTCCGCCTCCGATGTCGATTTACGCCAGTTCTGCGGCGAGCAAATGCTTGAGCCGATGGTATTGCGCGGCGAGTATTTTGCCGATCAGGCGCTGGATGTGGGGATGGCGGAGGTGGCGCTGATCCCGGATTCAGAGATGATTGGCAAAACGGTGCGTGAGATAGCCTTCCGCACCCGGTTTGGTCTCAATATCGTCGGCATGAAGCGCGATGGCAAAGCGATGGATGGTTCGGTGGTCGACGAGCCGCTGCAGCTCGGCGATATCCTGCTGGTGGTCGGCAACTGGCGGCAAATTGCCCTGCTGGCGAAGCGCGGCCGGGATTTCGTGGTGCTCAATATGCCGGTTGAGGTCGATGACGCTTCGCCCGCCCACAGCCAGGCTCCGCATGCGATTTTCTGCCTGGTGCTGATGGTAGCCCTGATGCTCACCGATGAAATTCCCAACCCGATTGCCGCGATTATCGCCTGTCTGCTGATGGGCAAATTCCGCTGCATCAATGCCGAGAGCGCCTACAAGGCGATCCACTGGCCGAGCATTATTTTGATTGTTGGGATGATGCCGTTTGCCCTGGCGCTGCAAAAAACCGGCGGGGTGGATCTGGTGGTGAAGGGACTGATGGATGTCGCCGGAGGCGAGGGGCCTTATCTGATGCTCGGCTGCCTGTTCATGATGTGCGCGGCGATTGGGCTGTTTATCTCAAACACCGCCACGGCGGTGCTGATGGCGCCTATTGCCTTAGCGGCGGCGAAGTCAATGGGCGTCTCTCCCTATCCTTTTGCCATGGTGGTGGCGATGGCGGCTTCGGCGGCGTTTATGACCCCGGTCTCCTCGCCGGTTAACACCCTGGTGCTTGGCCCTGGCAAGTACTCATTTAGCGATTTTGTCAAAATAGGCGTGCCCTTTACCATACTGGTGATGGTGGTCTGCGTCCTGCTGATCCCGGTACTGTTTCCGTTTTAAGATATTCTGGCCGGGTAGAGCACAACCGCCGCCCGGCCAGAACCTTACAGCGGCGAATCCTGGCTAATTTCGTCCAGCGACAGCTGGAAGCTTGGGACGAACACTTGCATAAAGTAATCCATCTCCGCGCTGCGCCGCGATGCCAGGGTCTTTTCCAGCCGACCTTTGGCCAGCAGAAATTCGTTATTGCCTGCAGACAGCTCTTCGAGGCACTTCAGGTAAGCGCAGAGGGCGTCAGCCTGTTTAACGATCGACTGCTCTTCCTCACTGTAGTGATGCTCATCAATCAGCGGCTCGAAAATATCGCGCAGCTCGTCAGGGACCATATCCACCAGCTTTTGCTGAGCAATTTTCTCAATCGCCTTATATTCCTGGGCAATCTGCGAATTGAAATATTTCACCGGAGTAGGGAGGTCGCCAGTTAGTACTTCCGAGGCGTCATGGTACATCGCCAGCAGGGCGATACGCTCGGCGTTGACCTGGCCGCCAAATTTGCGGTTTTTAATCGCCGCCAGCGCGTGGGCGACCATCGCCACCTGCAGGCTGTGTTCGGAGACATTTTCGGTGCGCACGTTGCGCATCAGCGGCCAGCGGTTAATCAGTTTCAGGCGGGAGAGGTGGGCAAAGAAATGACTCTGACTCATAGGGACCCTTAATCAGTGACAACATCGGGTTCCATTGTGCGCAGGGATCGCCGCCGGATGCAAATGCCGGCGGCGGCGCGATTAAAGCTGATGGTAGCCGGAGAGGAAGCGGCCAAAGCGGGAGATAGCCATCTCCAGGTCGTCTTCGCGCGGCAGGGTCACGATGCGTACGTGATCCGGCCACGGCCAGTTAAAGGCGGTGCCTTGCACCAGCAGGACTTTCTCCTGCAGCAGGAAGTCGAGCACCATTTTCTGGTCGTCATGAATATTGAAGCGTTTGGCGTCGATTTTCGGGAACATATACAGCGCGCCTTTTGGCTTCACGCAGGAGACGCCCGGAATATCGTTGATAAGCTCCCAGGCGCGGTTGCGTTGTTCATACAGGCGTCCGCCGGGGATGATGAATTCGCTGATGCTCTGATAGCCGCCCAGCGCCGTCTGGATAGCATGCTGGGCCGGCACGTTGGCGCACAGACGCATTGAAGCCAGCATCTCCAGCCCTTCGATATAGCCCTTCGCGTGTTTTTTCGGGCCATTCAGCACCATCCAGCCCTGACGGAAGCCGGCAACGCGATAGGTTTTCGACAATCCGTTAAAGGTCACCGTAAGCAGGTCCGGCGCCAGGGCGGCAATAGAGTGATGCTGGGCTTCGTCGTAGAGGATCTTGTCGTAAATTTCATCGGCGAAAATGATCAGATTATGCTGACGAGCGATCTCCACGATCTCCTGCAGCAATTCTTTGGAATAGACCGCGCCGGTGGGGTTGTTAGGGTTAATGATCACGATCCCGCGGGTGCGCGGTGTGATTTTTGCGCGGATGTCGTCCAGATCCGGGAACCAGTCAGAGGATTCGTCACACAGATAGTGCACCGCTTTGCCGCTGGAAAGCGACACCGCCGCCGTCCACAGCGGGTAGTCCGGGGCGGGAACCAGCATCTCATCGCCGCTGTTTAACAGCGCCTGCATCGCCTGTACAATCAGCTCGGACACGCCGTTGCCGATATAGATGTCCTCCACCGTGACATCGCGCATACCCCGGGCCTGGTAATGCTGCATGATAGCTTTACGCGCCGAGTACAATCCTTTCGAATCGCAGTAACCCTGGGCGGTAGGCAAATTGCGGATGACGTCGACGAGGATCTCGTCAGGAGCCTCGAAGCCGAATGGCGCCGGGTTGCCGATGTTCAGTTTCAGAACCTTATTGCCTTCTTCTTCAAGACGTTTGGCTTCTTTCAGAACCGGGCCGCGGATGTCATAACAGACGTTCTCTAACTTGCTGGATTTTTCGATGGGGGACATGAATCTTGACCTTTTAGCTGTTATCGCCACTCCCTGCCGTGGAAGTCAGCACGGAACAATGTACTCCCCCTCCCCGCTGTTTTGAAGGCTTTGCAGGAGAAGATTTTGCTAACGCCGGATTTTAAGCGCAATTGATTTATCTACCGATTGCGGATTTGGTCTGTGGCTTATGCCTTTTTATGTCTATTTTTTGGTTGTAAATATAGATTTAGTAGCGATTTTGCCATCATTTATCTCGTTTGTTTGCCCGGTAATATGGGGAGGGAGAAGGGGGAGTCGCTAAAAAACGCTATCCTGCATACAAGCGCGATTGGCTTGTAATTTTGATGTTAAATAATTTTAATAAAAAACAGCGTGCGACCACATTATTATTATTTTTAGCGGGTAATAATCTGAGGTTTGTTAATTAATATAAAATGATGAAAAAAATTTAAAATTGTCTCAGTTAATCCTTATTAAGGCTTATAAAAAGGAGGGGGATAGGTTAGAATATCACCGTTAATATCCGTGTTAACCGCCAAGAACTGCGGTTGCATTGAGATTTAATATATTGTTATTACAGGATTTTATTGTTCCTTTTCTGCCGGAAAGTTACGCCAGAAGAGCGATTTTCTCAGCATCACTGACCGGGTTCCCGCGGCGACGTATGGCGCCTGGCTGGTCGTGGTAATAAATAATAATGAGAAATACGAACAATATATTACTCCGCAGTTCTGCGCATTTGCCCAGACGAGTACTTTGGCATGTAATAACGTTCGTCCAGTTGTTTATCCGCCGTTAGACGGTGAGCACGAGGCTCAGGGAATAGCCGGAAACCTGGCGTAAAGCATCAACAAGGCAGGTCAGCGTTAGCCACCTGTAAGTGAAGAAAGATGATTAATACAACACGTCCCATACTCAACCTCGATCTCGATCTGCTGCGTACCTTTGTCGCGGTCGCTGATTTGAACACTTTTGCCGCCGCCGCCGCCGCAGTGTGTCGTACTCAGTCCGCGGTCAGTCAGCAAATGCAACGCCTGGAACAGCTGGTGGGCAAAGAGCTTTTCGCCCGCCACGGCCGCAATAAGCTGCTGACCGAGCAGGGGATCCAGCTGCTGGGCTATGCCCGCAAAATTCTCCGTTTTAACGATGAAGCCTGTATGTCGCTGATGTATGGCAGCCTGCAGGGGGCTCTGAGCATCGGTGCGTCAGAAGAAACGGCTGACACCATCCTGCCGTTTTTGTTAAACCGCATCGGCTGTTTCTATCCCAGAATGACGTTGGAGATCAAAGTTCATCCCCATGCCGCCATCATGGAGATGCTGGCCGAGGGGCTGGTCGATCTGGCGTTGACCACCCATCAGCCTCCCGGCTTTACCTCTTTTACCCTGAGAACATCACCTACTCTCTGGTATTGCGCAGCGGAATATGTGCTGGCGAAGGGGGAATCTATCCCCCTGATCCTGCTCGAAGAGCCAAGTCCATTCCGCCAGGATATTATCGCCGCGCTGGAAACTGCTCGCGTCAGTTGGCATCTGGCCCACGGAGCTTCCTCGCTATCGGGCGTGAAAGCGGCGGTGAAGGCCGGGCTGGGCGTGACTGCGCGCCCGGTCGAAATGATGAGCCCGGATCTACG
Source organism: Klebsiella pneumoniae (assembly GCF_000742135.1). GTDB lineage: Bacteria > Pseudomonadota > Gammaproteobacteria > Enterobacterales > Enterobacteriaceae > Klebsiella > Klebsiella pneumoniae. The sequence continues at coordinate 4,206,649 of NZ_KN046818.1, forward strand.
CGTGGCTGGCATCAGTGAGGGGTTACCGGCGTTGCCGGACACCCGGTACGTCGTCAGCTGCAATCCGCGGACGGTGAGCGAACTGCCGCAGGCGATTTTTCAGTCTCTGAGTCAGGAGATCCATCCCTGGGAAACGGGCACAGCACTTACTCCGGAAGAGGGAGGGAATACCTTGGTTTTGTAAGGGTATTCTTGCTAACAAAGATCACAAAAACTGGTAACAGAATGTAAGTGCCCAAAAAGAGCCTCAGGAGTTGGTTTCCCACCTGGCGGCTCTTTTTTTTGCACTCTTATTGATGTTTTGAATCTTTTTTGTATTTCTTTGCAGAAAAATCAGCGTATTGGCGTGACAAGGCGCTCAGCTTGTCGACTTTTCCCTGCACTTTCAACACTTCCTGCTAATGTTAAAAAACCGGATGGATTGTTGCCGATTTCCTGGGGTAATTAACAAAACCGTGTCGCAGATCAAGAAAATACCCCTCTTTGGGGGGAGGAATCGAGGCTAAATCCTGTCAAAATAGAAGGGATTTTTGATTTACGACGGAAACGGACACGATTCAACAACACTAAAACCGAACAGTATGCAAGGTTATTTCGCAGAAAAGGGCATTTAATGTTAATGAAAAGATTCCAATGTAAATTAATGTTATGAAAACTTTTGTTAAAGTTGACAAAAGGTTAAAGAAAGGGGTAAAAAGCCACGGCATCTGGGCTTCTCACATCGACCAGGGACGCTTTTTTGCACGGTTATTTTTTATTCCTCCCGTGAAACGCTGTGGCGTTCATCTGCCAGTAAGAGCAGAGGGTTTTGGCGCTACACTTTTTTGGTTAAGCAATGCGTATGTCAACATCCACTGAAGTCATCGCTCATCATTGGGCATTCGCTATATTTCTCATCATCGCTATCGGCCTGTGCTGCCTCATGCTCGTCGGCGGCTGGTACCTTGGCGGTCGCGCGCGCGCGCGTAGTAAAAACACGCCGTTTGAATCGGGGATCGACTCCGTCGGTTCGGCCCGCTTACGTCTTTCTGCGAAGTTTTATCTGGTTGCCATGTTCTTCGTTATCTTCGACGTGGAAGCCCTGTATCTCTACGCATGGTCGACCTCTATCCGCGAGAGCGGCTGGGTCGGCTTTGTGGAAGCCGCAATTTTCATTTTAGTGCTACTGGCTGGTCTGGTTTATCTCGTTCGCATCGGCGCACTGGACTGGACGCCTGCGCGTTCCCGTCGCACGCTGGTTAACCCGGAAACAGACAGTCCCACTAACCGTCATATGCAGTAAAAGCGAGGCAATAAGATGGATTATACGCTCACCCGCATAGATCCTAACGGTGAGAACGACCGTTACCCCCTGCAGAAACAGGAGATCGTTACCGATCCTCTGGAGCAGGAAGTCAATAAAAGCGTGTATATGGGGAAACTCGAACACGCGCTGCATGACATGGTGAACTGGGGCCGTAAGAACTCAATTTGGCCGTACAACTTCGGCCTTTCTTGCTGTTATGTGGAAATGGTGACGTCATTCACTGCGGTGCATGACGTTGCGCGTTTTGGGGCAGAAGTTCTGCGCGCCTCTCCGCGTCAGGCGGACCTGATGGTGGTCGCGGGAACCTGCTTTACCAAAATGGCGCCGGTTATTCAGCGTCTCTACGATCAGATGCTGGAGCCGAAGTGGGTGATCTCCATGGGCGCCTGCGCCAACTCAGGCGGGATGTACGACATCTATTCCGTCGTCCAGGGCGTGGATAAATTCATTCCGGTCGATGTGTACATCCCGGGCTGCCCGCCGCGTCCGGAGGCCTATATGCAGGCGCTGATGCTGCTGCAGGAGTCCATTGGTAAAGAACGTCGTCCGCTCTCATGGGTGGTTGGCGATCAGGGCGTTTATCGCGCCAATATGCAGTCGGAACGCGAGCGTAAACGCGGCGAACGTATTGCAGTGACCAATCTGCGGACGCCGGACGAGATTTAATTTGCGCCTGCGGGCGGGAGAACCACTTCGCAAATCAATCTACAACAGCGCGAAGTCTCGCCGGCAGTCACCACGGACCTTTTGCAATGGTGAACAATATGACCGATTTAACCGCGCATGACGCCGCACCAGCCTGGCAAACCCGCGATCACCTTGATGACCCGGTGATTGGCGAACTGCGCAACCGCTTTGGGCCGGATGCCTTTACCGTTCAGCCAACCCGTACCGGCGTACCGGTGGTATGGGTGAAGCGTGAACAGCTGCTGGAGGTGGGTGATTTCCTGAAGAAATTGCCGAAGCCTTACGTGATGCTGTTTGACCTGCACGGCATGGACGAACGTCTGCGCACGCACCGCGATGGCCTGCCCGCCGCGGATTTTTCCGTTTTCTATCACCTGATCTCCATCGATCGCAACCGCGACATCATGCTCAAGGTGGCGCTGTCGGAAAACGATCTGCATCTGCCGACCTTCACCAAACTGTTCCCCAACGCCAACTGGTATGAGCGTGAAACCTGGGAAATGTTTGGCATTACCTTCGATGGTCACCCGAACCTGCGTCGCATCATGATGCCGCCGACCTGGGAAGGTCACCCGCTGCGTAAAGATTATCCGGCGCGTGCCACCGAGTTCGACCCGTTTGAGCTGACCAAAGCCAAACAGGATCTGGAGATGGAGGCGCTGACCTTTAAACCGGAAGAGTGGGGCATGAAGCGCGGCACCGACAACGAGGACTTCATGTTCCTCAACCTCGGTCCGAACCACCCATCGGCGCATGGTGCGTTCCGCATTATTCTGCAACTGGACGGCGAAGAGATCGTCGACTGCGTACCGGATATCGGTTATCACCACCGCGGCGCCGAGAAGATGGGCGAGCGTCAGTCCTGGCACAGCTACATCCCGTATACCGACCGTATTGAATATCTCGGCGGCTGCGTCAACGAGATGCCGTACGTGCTGGCGGTGGAAAAACTGGCTGGGATCACCGTACCGGATCGCGTGAACGTGATCCGCGTGATGCTCTCCGAGCTGTTCCGCATCAACAGCCACCTGCTGTATATCTCGACCTTTATTCAGGACGTCGGCGCGATGACGCCGGTCTTCTTCGCCTTTACCGATCGGCAGAAAATTTACGATCTGGTGGAAGCGATTACCGGATTCCGTATGCACCCGGCGTGGTTCCGCATCGGCGGCGTCGCGCACGATCTGCCGCGTGGCTGGGATCGCCTGCTGCGTGAGTTCCTCGAGTGGATGCCGAAGCGTCTGGACTCCTATGAGAAGGCCGCCCTGCGCAACACCATTCTGAAAGGCCGTTCCGTCGGCGTGGCAGCCTATACCGCCAAAGAGGCGCTGGAGTGGGGCACCACCGGCGCAGGCCTGCGCGCCACCGGTATCGACTTCGACGTGCGTAAATGGCGTCCTTACTCTGGCTATGAAAACTTCGACTTCGAAGTCCCGACCGGGGGGGGCGTCTCAGACTGCTACACCCGCGTGATGCTGAAAGTAGAAGAGCTGCGCCAGAGTCTGCGCATTCTTCAGCAGTGCCTCGATAACATGCCGGAAGGCCCGTTCAAAGCGGATCACCCGCTGACCACGCCGCCGCCGAAAGAGCGCACGCTGCAGCATATCGAAACCCTGATCACCCACTTCCTGCAGGTATCGTGGGGCCCGGTGATGCCGGCCAACGAATCTTTCCAGATGATTGAGGCGACCAAAGGGATCAACAGTTACTACCTGACCAGCGACGGCAGCACCATGAGCTACCGTACCCGCGTGCGTACGCCGAGCTTTGCGCACCTGCAGCAGATCCCGTCGGCGATCCGCGGCAGCCTGGTATCCGACCTGATCGTCTATCTGGGTAGTATCGATTTTGTTATGTCAGACGTGGACCGCTAATTATGCACGAGAATCAACAACCACAAACCGAGGCTTTTGAGCTGAGTGCGGCAGAGCGTGAGGCTATTGAGCACGAGAAGCACCACTACGAAGACCCGCGTGCGGCGTCCATCGAAGCGCTGAAAATCGTTCAGAAACAGCGCGGCTGGGTGCCGGATGGCGCGATCTACGCCATCGCCGATGTGCTGGGGATCCCGGCCAGCGACGTGGAAGGCGTGGCGACGTTCTACAGCCAGATTTTCCGCCAGCCGGTTGGCCGTCACGTGATCCGCTACTGCGACAGCGTGGTATGCCACATCACCGGCTATCAGGGTATTCAGGCCGCCATTGAGAAGAAACTGAATATCAAGCCGGGGCAGACCACCTTTGATGGCCGCTTTACCCTGCTGCCGACCTGCTGCCTGGGTAACTGCGACAAGGGACCGACCATGATGATTGATGAGGATACTCACAGCCATCTGACGCCGGAGGCAATTCCTGACCTGCTGGAGCAGTACAAATGAAAACCGTAATTCGTACTGCGGAAACGCATCCGCTCACCTGGCGCCTGCGCGACGACAAGCAGCCGGTGTGGCTGGACGAGTATCGCAGTAAAAATGGCTATGAAGGGGCGCGTAAAGCCCTGACCGGGATGGCCCCGGATGAGATTGTCACGGCGGTAAAAGACGCTGGCCTGAAAGGGCGCGGCGGCGCGGGCTTCTCCACTGGTCTGAAGTGGAGCCTGATGCCGAAAGACGAATCCATGAACATCCGTTACCTGCTGTGTAACGCCGATGAAATGGAGCCGGGCACCTATAAAGACCGCCTGCTGATGGAGCAGCTGCCGCACCTGCTGGTGGAAGGCATGCTGATCTCCGCGTTTGCGCTGAAAGCGTACCGCGGCTACATCTTCCTGCGCGGGGAATATATTGAAGCGGCCCAGCATCTGCGTCGCGCGATTGCTGAAGCCACCGAAGCGGGTCTGTTGGGGAAAAACATCCTCGGCACCGGGTTTGACTTCGAGCTGTTCGTGCACACCGGGGCAGGGCGCTATATCTGCGGCGAAGAGACGGCGCTGATCAACTCTCTGGAAGGCCGCCGCGCCAACCCGCGATCCAAGCCGCCGTTCCCGGCGAGCTCCGGCGTCTGGGGCAAGCCGACCTGCGTCAACAACGTAGAAACCCTGTGCAACGTGCCAGCGATCCTCGCCAACGGCGTCGAGTGGTACCAGAACATTTCCACCAGCAAAGATGCTGGCACCAAGCTGATGGGCTTCTCCGGCCGGGTGAAGAATCCGGGCGTCTGGGAGCTGCCGTTCGGCACCACTGCCCGCGAGATCCTCGAAGATTACGCCGGCGGTATGCGCGATGGCCTGAAGTTTAAAGCCTGGCAACCGGGCGGAGCAGGGACCGACTTCCTCACCGAAGCGCACCTCGATCTGCCGATGGAATTCGAAAGCATTGGTAAAGCGGGCAGCCGTCTGGGCACCTCGCTGGCGATGGCCGTTGACCACGAGATCAACATGGTCTCGCTGGTGCGCAACCTTGAAGAGTTCTTTGCCCGCGAGTCCTGCGGCTGGTGTACGCCGTGCCGCGATGGTCTGCCGTGGAGCGTGAAGATCCTGCGCGCCCTGGAGCGCGGCGAAGGCCAGCCTGGCGATATCGAAACCCTTGAGCAACTGTGTCGATTCCTGGGCCCGGGTAAAACCTTCTGCGCGCACGCGCCGGGCGCGGTCGAGCCGCTACAGAGCGCGATTAAATATTTCCGCGAAGAATTCGAGGCTGGCATTAAGCAGCAGTTCAGCAATACCCATGCAATCAATGGGATTCAGCCGAACCTGCTTAAGACGCGCTGGTAATCTAAAGGTTTTTTATTTTTGGAAGCACGCAAATGGCTACGATTCATGTAGACGGCAAAGAATACGAGGTCAACGGGGCGGACAACCTGCTAGAGGCTTGTCTCTCTCTTGGTCTTGATATTCCCTACTTTTGCTGGCACCCGGCGCTAGGGAGCGTCGGTGCTTGCCGCCAGTGTGCGGTGAAGCAATATCAGAACGCGGAAGACACGCGTGGTCGCCTGGTGATGTCCTGTATGACTCCGGCATCCGACGGCACCTTTATTTCTATCGACGACAGCGAAGCGAAGCAGTTCCGCGAAAGCGTGGTGGAGTGGTTGATGACTAACCACCCGCACGACTGCCCGGTCTGCGAAGAGGGCGGCAACTGCCACCTGCAGGATATGACGGTGATGACCGGTCATAGCTTCCGCCGCTATCGTTTCACCAAGCGTACCCACCGCAATCAGGATCTGGGGCCGTTTATTTCGCACGAAATGAACCGCTGCATCGCCTGCTACCGCTGCGTGCGCTACTACAAAGATTATGCCGACGGCACCGATCTGGGCGTCTATGGCGCGCACGACAACGTCTACTTCGGCCGCCCGGAAGATGGCACCCTGGAGAGCGAGTTCTCCGGCAACCTGGTGGAAGTCTGCCCAACCGGCGTCTTCACCGACAAAACCCACTCCGAGCGCTATAACCGTAAGTGGGACATGCAGTTTGCGCCGAGCATCTGCCAGCAGTGTTCCATCGGCTGTAACATCAGCCCGGGCGAACGCTATGGCGAGTTGCGTCGTATCGAAAACCGCTATAACGGTACCGTGAACCGCTACTTCCTCTGCGACCGCGGTCGTTTCGGCTATGGCTACGTGAACCTGAAAGACCGTCCGCGTCAGCCGGTGCAGCGCCGCGGCGACGATCTGATCACCCTTAACGCCGAGCAGGCGATGCAGGGGGCGGCGGATATCCTGCGCCAGTCGAAGAAAGTGATCGGCATCGGCTCCCCGCGCGCCAGCATTGAAAGCAACTTCGCGCTGCGCGAGCTGGTGGGCGCCGACAACTTCTATACCGGCATCGCCAAAGGCGAACAAGCGCGCCTGCAGATGATGCTGAAAGTGCTGCGCGAGGGCGGGATCCACACGCCAAGCCTGCGCGATATCGAATCCTACGATGCGGTACTGGTGCTGGGCGAAGACATTACCCAGACCGGCGCGCGCGTGGCCCTGGCGGTACGCCAGGCAGTGAAAGGGAAAGCACGCGAAATGGCGGCGGCGCAGAAAGTGGCCGACTGGCAGATCGCCGCGATCCTCAACATCGGCCAGCGCGCCAAGCACCCGCTATTCGTCACCAACGTCGATGACACCCGCCTGGATGACATCGCGGCGTGGACCTACCGCGCGCCGGTAGAAGATCAGGCGCGTCTCGGCTTTGCTATTGCCCATGCGCTGGACGACAGCGCGCCGGCGGTTGACGGCCTGAGCCAGGACCTGCAGGGTAAAGTCGACGTTATCGTTCAGGCGCTGGCCGGGGCGAAAAAACCGCTGATCATCTCCGGGACCAACGCCGGCAGCATGGAGATCATCCAGGCCGCCGCTAACGTGGCGAAAGCTCTGAAAGGCCGCGGCGCCGATGTCGGGGTGACCATGGTCGCCCGGGCGGTTAACAGCGTCGGACTGGGCATGATCGGCGGCGGCTCGCTTGAAGAGGCGCTGGACGAACTGGAAAGCGGCGCCGCAGACGCGGTTATCGTGCTGGAAAACGACCTTCACCGTCATGCTTCCGCCGCGCGCGTTGACGCTGCGCTGGCGAAAGCGCCGCTGGTGATGGTGGTGGATCATCAGCGCACCGCGATTATGGACAAAGCGCACCTGGTGCTCTCCGCGGCAAGCTTTGCGGAAAGCGACGGTACCGTGGTGAACAACGAAGGTCGCGCCCAGCGTTTCTTCCAGGTTTACGATCCGGCTTACTACGACGCGAAAACCGTAATGCTGGAAAGCTGGCGCTGGCTGCATTCGCTGCACAGCACCGTCAACAACCGTCAGGTTGACTGGACTCAGCTGGACCACGTCATTGATGCGGCGATTGCCGCGCTGCCGCAGCTGGCGGGCATTAAAGACGCCGCGCCGGATGCGACCTTCCGCATTCGCGGCCAGAAGCTGGCGCGTGAACCGCACCGCTACAGCGGCCGCACGGCGATGCGCGCTAACATCAGCGTGCACGAGCCGCGTCAGCCGCAGGATAAAGACACGATGTTCGCCTTCTCCATGGAAGGGAACAACCAGCCGTCCGCCCCGCGTTCGCAGATCCCGTTCGCCTGGGCGCCGGGCTGGAACTCCCCGCAGGCATGGAACAAGTTCCAGGATGAGGTGGGCGGGAAACTGCGCCACGGCGATCCGGGCGTTCGTCTGTTTGAAGCGTCCGCCAGCGGACTGGAGTACTTCACGGCGGTGCCGGCCAGCTTCCAGGCGGAAGAGGGCAAATGGCGAATTGCGCCGTACTACCATCTGTTCGGCAGCGATGAGCTGTCTCAGCGCGCGCCGGTGTTCCAGAGCCGGATGCCTGAGCCGTACATCAAGCTGAACCCGGCGGATGCCGCGAAGCTTGGCGTCAACCCAGGCGCAATGCTCTCCTTTAGCGTGGAAGGCCAGACCCTGCGTCTGCCGCTGGTTATCTCTGAAGGCCTGACCGCGGGACAGGTTGGCTTACCGATGGGCATGCCGGGCATTGCGCCGGTGCTGACCGGATCGCGTATTGATTCACTGCAGGAGGCGAAAGCATGAGCTGGTTAACGCCGGATCTTATCGACATTCTGTTAAGCATCCTGAAGGCCGTGGTCATTCTGCTGGTGGTTGTCACCTGCGGCGCGTTCATGAGCTTCGGCGAGCGTCGTCTGCTCGGCTTGTTCCAGAACCGCTACGGACCTAACCGCGTCGGCTGGGGCGGTTCGCTGCAGCTGGTCGCCGACATGATCAAGATGTTCTTTAAAGAGGACTGGATCCCGCGCTTCTCCGATCGCGTGATCTTTACTCTGGCGCCGGTTATCGCCTTTACCTCGCTGCTGCTGGCCTTCGCTATCGTGCCGGTTAGCCCGACGTGGGTGGTGGCCGACCTGAACATCGGCATCCTCTTCTTCCTGATGATGGCAGGCCTGGCGGTCTACGCGGTGCTGTTCGCCGGTTGGTCGAGCAATAACAAATACTCGCTGCTGGGGGCGATGCGTGCTTCCGCGCAGACCCTGAGCTACGAGGTATTTCTCGGTCTCTCCCTGATGGGCGTGGTGGCGCAGGCGGGGTCATTCAATATGACCGATATCGTCAACAACCAGGCGCATCTGTGGAACGTTATCCCGCAGTTCTTCGGCTTCGTGACTTTCGCCATCGCCGGCGTGGCGGTGTGTCACCGTCACCCGTTCGACCAGCCGGAAGCGGAGCAGGAACTGGCCGATGGTTACCACATTGAATATTCCGGCATGAAATTCGGTCTGTTCTTCGTCGGGGAATACATCGGTATCGTCACCGTTTCAGCGCTGATCGTCACGCTGTTCTTCGGCGGCTGGAATGGCCCGTGGTTACCTCCTTTCATCTGGTTCGCGCTGAAAACCGCGTTCTTCATGATGATGTTCATTTTGATCCGCGCATCATTACCGCGTCCGCGCTATGACCAGGTAATGTCCTTTGGCTGGAAGGTATGCCTGCCGTTAACGCTGGTCAACTTGTTGGTAACGGCGGCTGTCATTCTCTGGCAGGCGCAATAAGGGGTGAATTGAACATGACCTTAAAAGAATTATTGGTGGGGTTCGGCACCCAGGTCCGTAGTATCTGGATGATTGGCCTGCATGCCTTCGCCAAACGTGAAACCCGGATGTATCCGGAAGAGCCGGTCTACCTGCCGCCGCGCTATCGCGGCCGCATCGTGCTGACCCGCGATCCGGACGGTGCAGAGCGCTGCGTCGCCTGTAACCTGTGTGCGGTAGCCTGCCCGGTGGGCTGTATCTCGCTGCAGAAAGCAGAGACGGTAGACGGCCGCTGGTATCCGGAGTTCTTCCGCATCAACTTCTCACGCTGCATCTTCTGCGGCCTGTGCGAAGAAGCGTGCCCGACCACGGCGATCCAGTTGACCCCGGACTTCGAGCTGGGTGAATACAAGCGTCAGGATCTGGTGTACGAAAAAGAGGATCTGCTGATTTCCGGTCCGGGCAAATACCCGGAATATAACTTCTACCGGATGGCGGGTATGGCAATCGACGGCAAAGATAAGGGCGAAGCGGAAAATGAAGCTAAGCCAATCGACGTCAAGAGCCTGTTACCGTAAGGAGAGGGGCAATGGAATTCGCTTTTTATATCTGTGGCCTGATAGCCATCCTCGCAACCTTGCGGGTCGTCACCCACACCAATCCGGTGCATGCGCTGCTGTACCTGATTATTTCGCTGCTGGCGATTGCCGGGGTGTTCTTCTCGCTGGGCGCGTACTTCGCCGGAGCGCTGGAAATCATCGTCTACGCCGGGGCCATTATGGTGCTGTTCGTCTTCGTGGTGATGATGCTCAACCTGGGCGGCACCGAGATCGAACAGGAGCGCAAGTGGCTGCAGCCGGGGATCTGGATTGGCCCGGCCATCCTCTCCGCGGTGCTGCTGGTGGTTATCGTTTACGCCATCCTGGGCATTAACGACCAGGGTATCGACGGTGCGGCGATTAACGCCAAAGAAGTGGGCATTGCGCTGTTTGGGCCGTACGTCCTGGCGGTGGAGCTGGCCTCCATGCTGCTGCTGGCGGGCCTGGTGGTTGCCTTCCACATTGGCCGCGAAGAGCGCGCCGGCGAGGTGCTGAGCAACCGTCTGAACGACAGCGACAAACGAAAAACGGAGGAACACGCATGATCCCCTTAACACATGGACTGATCCTCGCGGCCATCCTGTTTGTGCTTGGTCTGACGGGGCTGGTGATCCGCCGCAATCTGCTGTTTATGTTGATTAGCCTGGAAATCATGATTAACGCCGCCGCGCTGGCCTTTGTGGTGGCGGGTAGCTACTGGGGTCAGGCAGATGGTCAGATAATGTATATCCTCGCCATCAGCCTCGCGGCTGCGGAAGCGAGTATCGGCCTGGCGCTGCTGCTGCAGCTCCATCGTCGCCGCCAGAACCTGAACATCGATTCAGTAAGTGAGTTGCGTGGATGAACATGCTTGCCTTAACCATTCTTTTGCCATTGATTGGCTTTGTGCTGCTGGCCTTCTCCCGCGGGCGCTGGTCGGAAAATCTTTCCGCCACCGTTGGCATGGGCTCGGTAGGCCTGGCGGCGCTGGTCACCGCGTACGTTGGCGTCGACTTTTTCGCTAACGGCAAACAGGCGGTCAGCGTGCCGCTGTGGACCTGGATGTCGGTCGGTGATTTCAACATCGGCTTCAACCTGGTGTTGGACGGCCTGTCGCTGACCATGCTCTCCGTAGTTACCGGCGTCGGCTTCCTGATCCACATGTTCGCCTCCTGGTACATGCGCGGTGAAGAGGGATATTCCCGCTTCTTCGCCTATACCAACCTGTTTATCGCCAGCATGGTGGTTCTGGTACTGGCCGATAACCTGCTGCTGATGTACCTCGGTTGGGAAGGCGTGGGCCTCTGTTCTTACCTGCTGATCGGTTTCTACTACACCGATCCGAAGAACGGCGCCGCAGCGATGAAAGCGTTTGTGGTGACCCGCGTCGGCGACGTGTTCCTCGCCTTCGCGCTGTTCATTCTTTATAACGAACTGGGCACCCTGAACTTCCGCGAAATGGTGGAGCTGGCGCCGCAGCACTTCGCTAACGGCAGCACCACGCTGCAGTGGGCGACGCTGATGCTGCTTGGCGGCGCGGTCGGTAAATCCGCCCAGCTGCCGCTGCAAACGTGGCTTGCCGATGCGATGGCGGGTCCGACGCCGGTCTCTGCGCTGATCCATGCTGCGACCATGGTCACCGCGGGCGTCTATCTGATCGCCCGTACCCACGGCCTGTTCCTGATGACGCCGGAAGTGCTGCATCTGGTCGGTATCGTCGGGGCGGTCACCCTGGTGTTGGCGGGCTTCGCCGCGCTGGTGCAGACCGATATCAAACGCGTTCTCGCCTACTCTACCATGAGCCAGATTGGCTACATGTTCCTCGCGCTGGGCGTGCAGGCATGGGACGCGGCGATTTTCCACCTGATGACTCACGCGTTCTTTAAAGCGCTGCTGTTCCTGTCGTCTGGTTCGGTCATTCTGGCCTGCCATCACGAACAGAACATCTTCAAGATGGGCGGCCTGCGCAAATCGATTCCGCTGGTATACGTCTGCTTCCTGGTGGGGGGCGCGGCGCTGTCCGCACTGCCGCTTATCACCGCAGGCTTCTTCAGTAAGGATGAGATTCTGGCAGGCGCGATGGCCAATGGCCATATCAATCTGATGGTGGCAGGCCTGGTCGGCGCCTTTATGACCTCGCTGTACACCTTCCGGATGATTTTCATCGTATTCCACGGTAAAGAGCAAATTCACGCGCACGCAGGGAAGGGGATTACCCATCATCTGCCGCTGATTGTGCTGCTGGTACTATCCACCTTCGTTGGCGCGCTGATTGTGCCGCCGCTGGAAGGCGTACTGCCGCAGACCACTGAGCTCGCCCACGGTAGCGTGATGACGCTGGAGATTGCCTCCGGGATCATCGCCATTGCCGGGATTCTGATCGCTGCATGGCTGTGGCTGGGCAAACGCACGCTGGTGACCTCCATCGCCAACAGTGCGCCTGGCCGCTTCTTCGGTACCTGGTGGTTCCATGCCTGGGGCTTCGACTGGTTATACGACAAGGTGTTCGTAAAACCATTCCTCGGTATTGCCTGGCTGCTGAAACGCGATCCGCTGAACTCGTTGATGAATATCCCGGCGATCCTTTCCCGCTTCGCAGGCAAAGGCCTGCTGGTGAGCGAGAACGGTTATCTGCGCTGGTATGTGGCTTCAATGAGCATCGGCGCGGTGGTGGTGCTGGCGCTGCTGATGGTATTGCGTTGATTTGATCGCGCGGTTTTGCCCGGTGGCGCTTCGCTTACCGGGCCTACGAGACCGTAGGTCGGGTAAGCGAAGCGCCACCCGACACAACAAACCGCACTCAAACGTGAATGTAGTCGAATTCGTTGAAAATCGGTCCTGAACGGGACTTTAACAAGGAATAAAAATCGCCATGTTACTACCCTGGCTAATATTAATTCCCTTTATCGGCGGCTTCCTGTGCTGGCAGACCGAACGCTTTGGCGTGAAAGTGCCGCGCTGGATCGCGCTGATTACCATGGGACTGACGCTGGTGCTTGGCCTGCAGCTGTGGATGCAGGGCGGCTATTCTCTGACGCAATCCGCGGGTATTCCGCAATGGCAGTCGGAATTCGTGCTGCCGTGGATCCCACGCTTCGGCATTAGCATCCATCTGGCGATCGACGGCCTGTCGCTGCTGATGGTGGTGCTGACCGGTCTCCTCGGCGTGCTGGCGGTGCTCTGTTCGTGGCGTGAAATCGAAAAATACCAGGGCTTCTTCCACCTCAACCTGATGTGGATCCTGGGCGGCGTTATCGGCGTGTTCCTCGCCATCGACATGTTCCTGTTCTTCTTCTTCTGGGAAATGATGTTGGTGCCGATGTACTTCCTGATCGCGCTGTGGGGCCACAAAGCCTCGGACGGTAAAACGCGTATCACAGCGGCCACCAAGTTCTTCATCTATACCCAGGCGAGCGGTCTGGTGATGCTGATTGCCATTCTGGCGCTGGCCTTCGTCCACTTCAACGCCACCGGCGTGTGGACCTTCAACTATGAAGATCTGCTGAAAACCCCGATGTCTCACGGCGTGGAATACCTGCTGATGCTCGGCTTCTTCATCGCCTTCGCGGTGAAAATGCCGGTGGTGCCGCTGCACGGCTGGCTGCCGGACGCTCACTCCCAGGCGCCGACCGCCGGCTCTGTCGACCTCGCGGGGATCCTGCTGAAAACCGCCGCCTACGGCCTGCTGCGCTTTGCGCTGCCGCTGTTCCCGAATGCCTCCGCCGAGTTTGCGCCCATCGCCATGTGGCTGGGCGTGATCGGTATCTTCTACGGCGCGTGGATGGCCTTCGCCCAGACCGATATTAAACGCCTGATCGCCTACACCTCCGTGTCCCACATGGGCTTCGTGCTGATTGCTATCTACACCGGCAGCCAGCTGGCCTATCAGGGAGCGGTGATCCAGATGATTGCTCACGGTCTGTCCGCGGCGGGTCTGTTTATTCTCTGCGGCCAGCTGTACGAACGTCTGCACACCCGCGATATGCGCCAAATGGGCGGTCTGTGGAGCAAAATTAAATGGCTGCCGGCGATGTCGATGTTCTTCGCGGTCGCCACTCTGGGGATGCCGGGCACCGGTAACTTCGTCGGCGAATTTATGATCCTGTTCGGCAGCTATAAAGTGGTGCCGACGATCACCGTCATCTCCACCTTTGGTCTGGTATTCGCGTCCGTTTACTCGCTGTCGATGTTACATCGCGCTTACTTCGGTAAAGCGAAGAGCGAAGTGGCGGCGAAAGAGTTGCCGGGGATGTCCCTGCGTGAACTGTCTATCATCCTGCTGCTGGTGGTGCTGCTGGTGCTGTTGGGCTTCTTCCCGCAGCCGATCCTCGACACCTCGCATGCTGCGATGAGCAACATTCAGCAGTGGTTTGTTAATTCTGTTTCTACTACAAGGCCGTAATTCGCCATGACAATAACTCCACAACAACTGATCGCACTGCTACCGCTGCTGATCGTCGGCTTGACGGTGGTGGTTGTGATGCTCTCCATTGCGTGGCGACGCAATCATTTTCTCAATGCCACGCTGTCGGTTCTTGGACTTAACGCCGCGCTGGTCTCGCTCTGGTTCGTCGGCCAGAACGGGGCGATGGACGTCACGCCGCTGATCCGCGTTGACGGCTACGCCATGCTTTACACCGGTCTGGTGCTGCTGGCGAGCCTCGCGACCTGTACTTTCGCCTACCCGTGGCTTGAGGGTTACAAGGACAACAAAGAAGAGTTCTACCTGCTGGTGCTGATCGCCGCCCTGGGCGGCATTCTGCTGGCCGGCGCGAATCATCTGGCGGCGCTGTTCCTCGGTATTGAGCTGATTTCGCTGCCGCTGTTCGGCCTGGTTGGTTACGCCTTCCGCCAGAAGCGTTCGCTGGAAGCGAGCATCAAATACACCATCCTCTCCGCGGCAGCTTCGTCCTTCCTGCTGTTCGGTATGGCGCTGGTGTATGCGAACTCCGGCAACCTGTCCTTCCTCGCGCTGGGCAAAAGCCTGGCGGACAACATGCTGCACGAGCCGCTGCTGCTGGCGGGTCTTGGCCTGATGATTGTCGGTCTTGGCTTTAAACTGTCGCTGGTGCCGTTCCACCTGTGGACGCCGGACGTTTACCAGGGGGCGCCTGCGCCGGTCTCCACCTTCCTGGCGACCGCCAGCAAGATCGCTATCTTCGGCGTAGTGATGCGTCTGTTCCTGTACATGCCGGTGGGCAACAGCGAAGCGGTACGCGTGGTGCTGGGCCTGATCGCCTTCGCCTCTATCATCTTCGGTAACCTGATGGCGCTGAGCCAGACCAACATTAAGCGCCTGCTCGGTTACTCTTCCATCTCCCATCTCGGCTATCTGCTGGTGGCGCTGATTGCCCTGCAGAGCGGTGAAATGTCGATGGAAGCCGTGGGCGTTTACCTGGCCGGTTACCTGTTCAGCAGCCTCGGCGCGTTCGGCGTGGTCAGCCTGATGTCCAGCCCGTACCGCGGCCCGGATGCTGACTCGCTGTTCTCCTACCGCGGCCTGTTCTGGCACCGTCCGATCCTGTCGGCTGTGATGACGGTGATGATGCTCTCCCTGGCCGGCATCCCGATGACCCTCGGCTTTATCGGTAAGTTCTACGTGCTGGCCGTCGGTGTGCATGCGCATCTGTGGTGGCTGGTTGCCGCGGTGGTTGTCGGCTCGGCGATCGGTCTCTACTACTACCTGCGCGTGGCAGTGAGCCTGTACCTGAGCGCGCCGGAGCAGCTGAATCGCGATGCGCCGTCAAACTGGCAGTACAGCGCCGGCGGTATCGTGGTGCTGATCTCCGCGCTGCTGGTGCTGGTGCTCGGTATCTGGCCGCAGCCGCTGATTAGCATCGTGCAGCTGGCGACGCCGCTGATGTAAGTTGATTGACTCAATAAAAAACCGCCGGGATGGCGGTTTTTTTATGCCCGGATTTTACGCCATCTTGTAGACCATAAAGTCTTCCGCCAGCAGCGTGTTAGGGAAAATCTCCCGGCATTCCGCCAGCATACGCAGACAGCCTTCGGCATCGTAGCGCGAGCTAAAGTGGGTGGCGATCAGCGTATCGACCCCCGCTTCTTTGGCAAGCGCCGCGGTCTGCTGACTGGAAGAGTGGCCGCGGCTATTGGCTTTCTCCGCCATCGCCTGCTCAAGGGTGGTTTCGTGGACCATTACATCCGCCCCGCGAGCCATCTCCAGCGCCTGCGGGCAGGGGGCGGTATCGCCGAAGATGGCCAGCGTTTTACCCGGGGTCGCAGGTCCCAGATAGCGGCTGCCGTCGATGACCCGGCCATCTGCCAGCTCGACGCGCTGTCCGCGCTTGAGTTGATGGAACAGCGGCCCGGGAGGCACGCCATCGGCAATCAGCTGGGCGGCGTCGAGGGTGCCGGGCTTGTCATGCTGCGCAATGCGATACCCATAGCACTCCACCGGATGGCTGAGCGGATACGCGGTGACCCGATAGCCCTCTTCGTCGAACACCAGACCAGGGCCGACTTCGATGATGGTGAGCGGATAGTCGGTCCACGAACCGCTCAGGCGCAGCGCGGTCTCAACAAACTCTTTGAGTCCTTTTGGCCCGTAGAGGGTGAGGGGCAGAGAGTTTCCCTGCATCGAGCGGCTGCACAGCAGACCGGGCAGGCCGAACAGGTGGTCGCCGTGCAGATGGGTAATAAAAATCTTATTCAGTTTGCCGGGATGGTAGGGCGTGTGAAGAAACTGATGCTGGGTCCCTTCGCCGCAGTCAAACAACCACATTTCAGCGCGGGTCGGCTGTTGCAAATTCAGTATTATCGACGTCATATTACGCGTGCGGGTCGGCACCCCGGCGGATGTCCCCAAAAAAGTTAATTCCATCGTCCAGTGTCCTCAGGGCGAGTCGCAAAGTATCAGTATATCAATAAGGAGCAGCAGATGATGACCTGGCAGGATCTCCACCATAGTGAACTCACCGTTCCCCAGCTGTATGCGCTGCTGAAATTGCGCAGTGAAGTCTTTGTCGTAGAGCAGCAGTGCGTCTATCAGGATGTCGACGGCGATGATTTGGTTGGTGAAAATCGCCATCTGCTCGGCTGGCGCGATGGCGAACTGGTGGCCTACGCGCGGATCCTCAAAAGCGAAGAGGAGTTTGCGCCGGTGGTGATTGGCCGGGTCATCGTCAGCCCCGCCGCCCGCGGTGCGAAGCTCGGCTATCAGCTGATGGAGCAGGCGCTGGCCAGCTGTCAGCAGCACTGGCCGCAAAAGGCGATTTACCTCGGGGCGCAGGCGCACCTGCAATCCTTTTACGCCCACTTTGGTTTTACGCCGGTGACCGAGGTCTATGATGAGGATGGCATCCCCCATATTGGCATGGCGCGAGAAAAGCGCGCTGTCTGACT
Source organism: Klebsiella pneumoniae (assembly GCF_000742135.1). GTDB lineage: Bacteria > Pseudomonadota > Gammaproteobacteria > Enterobacterales > Enterobacteriaceae > Klebsiella > Klebsiella pneumoniae. The sequence goes on from NZ_KN046818.1 coordinate 4,224,005, forward strand.
CCTCTGCACCCTCGTCCAGACGCTGCTCTGACCCGGCGAGCGGGTAAGATAAAACCCGCTCCCTCATCATGGGTACTGCTATTCCGCCGTCGAACCCCTTATAATGTGGGGTTTTACTACCGTGGAGGTTTGCGTGCTGTCTGTTTCCACTGCGCTGGCCCGTTTGCAAGACGGCCTGGGCGAGTCTTTTCCAGACTCGCCCGGCACGCGAATTATCGATGTTGCCTTTCCGCTGAATGATGCCTTCGATCCGCTACTATGGTGCGGCCAGCAGGCGCAATGGCCGCAGTTTTACTGGCAGCAGCGCAATGGCGATGAGGAACTGGCGACGCTGGGGGCGGTAAAAACCTTTACCTCGCTCGACGCGGCGAACCGCTTTTTACGCCAGGCCGGCCGGCAGGATCTGCGTATCTGCGGCCTGAATGCGTTTGAACCGCAGCAGGGCAGCCTGGCGCTGCCGCGTCTGGAGTGGCGCCGGTGCGGCGGCAGGGCCGTGCTGCGGCTGGTGCTGCATAGTGATATCTCCCTGCGTGAGGATGCCGCGACGGCCCGCGCGTTTCTCGCCAGCCTGACAACCACTCAGGCGACTCCCGGCGCCATACCGCCGTTGCTGAGCGAGCGCCACTCATCCGACTATCCTCAATGGCAGGCAATGATTGCGCGGGCGACTAAGGCGATCAGCGCCGGTGAAATGGATAAAGTAGTGCTGGCGCGGGCAACCGACCTGCAGTTTGCCGCCCCGCTGGACGCCGTGAGCATCATGGCGGCTAGCCGGCGCAGCAATCTTAACTGTTTTCATTTCCTGATGGCGTTCAATGCCCGGCAGGCATTTTTCGGCTCCACGCCGGAACGGCTGTGGCGCCGGCGCGGCGCGCTGCTGCGCACCGAAGCGCTGGCGGGGACCGTCGCGAACCATCAGGAAGACGCGAAGGCGCAGCAACTGGCCGACTGGTTGATGAAAGACGACAAAAACCAGCGGGAAAACATGCTGGTGGTAGAGGATATCTGCCAGCGCCTGCAGAGTGAGACCTCGACGCTGGACGTCCTGCCGCCGCAGGTGGTGAGGCTGCGTAAGGTGCAGCATCTCCGACGCTGCATCTGGACCGAGCTGGCGGCGCCTGACGACAGCCGCTGTCTGCTGCAGCTGCAGCCCACCGCCGCGGTGGCCGGCCTGCCGCGCCGGGCGGCGCTGGCGTTCATTCAGCGTCATGAACCGTTTTCCCGCGAATGGTACGCCGGGTCCGCCGGGTATCTGTCACTGGCGCAAAGCGAGTTTTGCGTGGCGCTGCGTTCGGCGAAAGTGAACCACGACACCCTGCGGCTGTATGCCGGGGCGGGGATCGTCAGCGGCTCTGATGCACAGCAGGAGTGGCAGGAGATTGACAACAAAGCGGCCGGGCTGCGCTCGCTGCTGTGTCCATAAAGCTTGAATGACGATGCATATCAAAACGACGTCACTTTGCCTTATCTATACTTAGCATCAATATTTGATACCGGACAATTTCATGTCAGTAAGCGCATTTAACCGACGCTGGGCGGCGGTGATCCTGGAAGCTTTAACGCGCCATGGCGTGCAGCATATCTGCATCGCGCCGGGCTCGCGCTCGACACCCTTAACCCTGGCGGCGGCGGAAAACCGCGCCTTTATCCATCATACCCATTTCGACGAACGCGGCCTCGGCCACCTGGCGCTCGGACTGGCGAAGGCCAGCCGGTACCCGGTGGCGGTGATAGTCACCTCCGGGACCGCCACCGCGAACCTCTATCCGGCGCTGATTGAGGCGGGCCTCACCGGCGAAAAGCTGATCCTGTTGACTGCCGACCGTCCACCGGAGCTGATCGACTGCGGCGCGAACCAGGCGATCCGCCAGCCCGGAATGTTTGCCTCCCATCCTGCGCAGACGATTTCTTTGCCGCGTCCCTCGCAGGATATTCCTGCCCGCTGGCTGGTCTCAACCATCGACCAGGCGCTGGGGGCGCTGCACGCCGGCGGGGTGCATATCAACTGTCCGTTCGCCGAACCGCTGTATGGCGATATGGATGAGACCGGCGTGGAGTGGCAGCAGCAGCTCGGCAACTGGTGGCAGAGCGATAAACCCTGGCTGCGTCAGGCGCTGCAGTTAGAGAGCGAGAAGCAGCGCGACTGGTTCTTCTGGCGGCAAAAACGCGGCGTCGTCGTGGCGGGGAGAATGAGCGCCGCGGAAGGGAAAAAAGTGGCTGAGTGGGCGCAAACTCTCGGCTGGCCGCTGATCGGCGATGTCCTGTCGCAGACCGGGCAGCCGCTGCCGTGCGCCGACCTGTGGCTGGGCAACGGTAAAGCGGTCACCGAACTGGCGCAGGCGCAGATCGTGGTGCAGCTCGGCAGCAGCCTGACCGGTAAACGCGTGCTCCAGTGGCAGGCGACCTGCGAGCCGGATGAATACTGGCTGGTGGATAATCTGCCAGGCCGCCTCGACCCGGCGCAGCACCGCGGCCGCCGTCTGCTCGCCAGCGTTGAGTGCTGGCTTGAGCTGCATCCGGCGGAAAAACGTCAGCCGTGGGCGACGGTGATCCCACAGCTTGCCGGGCAGGCGTGGCAGGCGGCGGTTGCCAGCAATGAGCCTTTTGGCGAAGCGCAGCTGGCGCAGCGTATTCGGCGCTATCTGCCGGAGCAGGGGCAACTGTTTGTCGGTAACAGTCTGGTGGTGCGCCTGATCGACGCCCTGGCGCAGCTACCGGCCGGGTATCCGGTCTACAGCAACCGCGGCGCCAGCGGTATCGATGGCCTGATCGCCACTGCGGCCGGCGTGCAGCGCGCCAGCGCCCGACCGACGCTGGCCATCGTTGGCGATCTCTCCGCGCTCTACGATCTCAACTCGCTGGCCCTGCTGCGCCAGGCGTCGGCGCCGCTGGTGCTGATCGTGGTGAATAACAACGGCGGGCAGATTTTTTCTATGCTGCCGACGCCGCAGGACGAACGCCGTCAGTTCTATTTAATGCCGCAGGACGTGGATTTCAGCCACGCGGCGGCGATGTTCGGCCTGGCCTATCATCGCCCTGATGACTGGCCGTCGCTGGATGAGGCGCTGGCCGGCGCCTGGCACAGGGCGGGGGCGACGGTGATTGAGCTGGCGGTCAATGAGACCGACGGCGCGCAGACCCTCCAGCAGCTGCTGGCGCAGGTAAGTCGCCTGTGATCCTCAGCGCTGCTGTCGACAACGGCCAGCCGGGCTATCCCTGGCTGGTGTTTCTGCACGGTTTTTCCGGCGACCGCAACGAGTGGCGGAAAGTGGGCGACGCCTTTCCCGCCTGGCCGCGGCTGTACCTCGATCTGCCGGGGCACGGCGGCTCCGCGGATATCGCGGTGCAGGACTTTGCCGGGGTCAATACTCTGCTGCAGTCTACGCTTAATAGTTACAACATACATAAGTATTGGCTGATCGGCTACTCGCTGGGCGGCCGGGTGGCAATGAACTTCGCCAGCCAGCCGCGCGCAGGCATGCGCGGGCTGATCGTTGAAGGCGGCCATCCGGGCCTGCAGGATGTAGAGGCGCGGCAGGTGCGGCGCAGCAATGACAGCGCCTGGGCGGAACGTTTTCGCCGCGAGCCGCTTGAGCAGGTCTTTGCCGACTGGTATCAGCAGCCGGTCTTCGCTTCGCTGAATGCCGCGCAGCGTGAGTCATTGGTCGCCTTACGCAGCCGGAACAACGGCGCGACGCTGGCGGCGATGCTGCAGGCAACCTCCCTTGCCGCGCAGGCCGATCTGCGCGCGTCTCTGCAGGCGCGCGATTTTCCTTTTCACTACCTGTGCGGCGAGCGCGACGCGAAGTTTCGCGCCATCGCGCAGACGCTCGCGGCGGATCTCCATCTTATTCACCATGCCGGACACAACGCGCACCGGGACAACCCGGCGGCGGTGATTGCCTGTCTGGCGCAGATTCTGGCAAGTTAACTGAAGGACATTCTATGATCTCTCTTGATGAAGCAATGCTCTACGCCCCCGTTGAATGGCACGATTGCTCCGAAGGCTATACCGATATTCGCTATCACAAATCGACTGACGGGATTGCCAAAATCACCATTAATCGTCCGCAGGTGCGCAACGCCTTCCGCCCGCTGACCGTCAAAGAGATGATCCAGGCGCTGGCGGATGCCCGCTATGACGACAATATCGGCGTCATCGTGCTGACCGGTGAAGGTGAGAAAGCCTTCTGCGCCGGCGGCGACCAGAAAGTCCGCGGCGACTACGGCGGCTATCAGGACGACTCCGGCGTTCATCATCTTAACGTGCTCGACTTCCAGCGTCAGATCCGCACCTGCCCGAAACCGGTGGTCGCGATGGTGGCCGGCTACTCTATCGGCGGCGGTCACGTGCTGCATATGATGTGCGATCTGACTATCGCGGCGGAAAACGCCATCTTCGGCCAGACCGGGCCAAAAGTCGGCTCTTTCGACGGCGGCTGGGGCGCCTCCTATATGGCGCGGATCGTCGGGCAGAAAAAAGCGCGCGAAATCTGGTTCCTGTGCCGCCAGTATGACGCTCAGCAGGCGCTGGACATGGGGCTGGTGAATACCGTGGTACCGCTGGCGGATCTGGAAAAAGAGACCGTGCGCTGGTGTCGTGAAATGCTGCAGAACAGCCCGATGGCCTTGCGCTGCCTGAAAGCGGCGCTGAACGCCGACTGCGACGGCCAGGCTGGTCTGCAGGAGCTGGCGGGCAACGCCACCATGCTGTTCTATATGACGGAAGAGGGGCAGGAAGGCCGCAACGCCTTCAACCAGAAACGTCAGCCGGACTTCAGCAAATTTAAACGGAATCCATAATGCGCGTTTCGCAGGTTTACCGCTGGCAGATACCGATGGACGCGGGCGTGGTGCTGCGCGAGCGGCGGTTAAAAACCCGCGACGGGCTGTTCATCCGCCTGCAGGAGGGGGAACGCGAAGGCTGGGGCGAAATTTCTCCCCTGCCGGGATTCAGTGTCGAGACGCTGGAAGAGGCGCAAATGGCGCTGTTAGCGTGGGCACAGGCCTGGCGCGACGGCGCCGAGCCGCCGCTTCCCACGCAGCCCTCCGTCGCGTTTGGCATCAGCTGCGCGCAGGCGGAGCTTAGCGGCGGACTACCGCAGGCCGCGGATTATCGCGCGGCGCCGCTCTGCTCCGGCGATCCGGATGAGCTATTCGCCAGACTGGCGGCGATGCCCGGCGAGAAGGTCGCTAAGGTCAAAGTTGGCCTCTGGGAGGCGGTCCGCGACGGTATGGTGGTCAATCTGCTGCTGGAGGCGATCCCCGACCTGCAGCTGCGGCTCGATGCCAACCGCGCCTGGACGCCGCTCAAAGCGCAACAGTTCGCCAAATACGTTAATCCGGCGTACCGCCAGCGCATTGCTTTTCTTGAAGAACCTTGCAAAACGCGGGAGGATTCTCGGGCCTTTAGCCGCGAGACAGGGATCGCTATCGCCTGGGATGAAAGCTTGCGCGAGGCGGATTTCCGCTTTGTCGCCGAGCCGGGCGTACGTGCGGTGGTGATCAAACCGACGCTAACCGGCAGTTTGCAGAAGGTGCATCAACAGGTCGCCGCGGCGCATGCGCTGGGGTTGAGCGTAGTGATCAGCTCGTCGATCGAGTCCAGTCTCGGCTTGACCCAGCTGGCGCGGATTGCCGCCTGGCTGACGCCGCAGACTATTCCTGGGCTGGATACGCTGTCGCTGATGGGCGCCCAGCTGGTACGGCCGTGGCCCGAAAGTGCGCTGCCGGTGCTCAACATTGATGCGCTGGAGCCGCTGCTGTGACCTTTAACGACTGGCCCTGGCGGCACTGGCGTCAGCGGCGCGGAGAGGCCCTCGCCTTACGTCTGAATAACCAGCCGTTGACCTGGCGGGAGCTATGCGCGCGGGTTGACGCGCTGGCGTCTGGTTTTGCCGCGCAGGGCGTAATGGAAGGGCAGGGCGTGGCGCTCCGGGCCTATAACCAGCCGGAAACTCTGCTGGCATGGCTGGCGCTGCTACAGTGCGGGGCGCGGGTGCTGCCGCTGAATCCGCAGCTGCCAGCGGTGTTGCTGCAGGCGTTGTTACCCGCGTTAACCATGCAGCATCAGCTGGTGCTGAATGGCGATGTGTTGCCGGGAAATTTACCGATGTTAACCCTGCAGTTGGTCGAGGGCGAGCATGCTGCTTGCTGGCATGGCGATCGGTTGGTGTCGATGACGTTGACCTCCGGTTCAACCGGCCTGCCGAAAGCGGCGGTACATAGCGCCAACGCCCATCTGGCCAGCGCGGCTGGCGTGCTGGCGCTGATGCCGTTTGCCGCAGGAGATGACTGGCTGCTGTCGCTGCCGTTGTTCCATGTCTCCGGTCAGGGGATCGTCTGGCGCTGGCTGCTGGCCGGCGCGCGACTCACGGTACGTGACAAACAGCCGCTGGCGCAGATGCTGCACGGCTGTACCCATGCTTCGCTGGTGCCGACTCAGCTATGGCGCCTGCTGAATGATGATGCTGCGGTTTCCCTCAAGGCGGTGCTGCTCGGCGGCGCGTCGATCCCGGTCGAATTGACTGAACGGGCGCGAAAGCAGGGCATACGCAGCTTCTGCGGCTATGGCCTCACCGAATTCGCCTCCACCGTGTGTGCCAAAGAGGCCGACGGCGCTGCGGATGTTGGCGAAGCGCTGCCGGGGCGAGAGGTGAAAATAGTCGCCGGCGAGATCTGGCTGCGGGCGTCGAGTATGGCCGCAGGCTACTGGCGGGATGGTCAATTGTTGTCATTAACCAACAATGAAGGCTGGTTTGCGACGCGCGATCGCGGAGCATTGCATAACGGTCGGCTGACGGTTGTTGGGCGAATGGATAACCTCTTTTTTAGCGGTGGAGAAGGTATTCAACCGGAAGAGGTCGAGCGTGTGATACTCGCCCATCCACAGGTACAGCAGGTGTTTATCGTGCCGCTGGATGATGCGGAATATGGCCAGCGCCCGGTAGCGGTGGTGGAATGCGATGACGGCTGCGAGTTGAGCGCGCTGGCGGCATGGAGCGCTGAGCGGTTAGCGCGTTTTCAGCAGCCGGTGCGTTGGCTGCGGTTGCCGGAAACGTTAAAAAACGGCGGGATTAAGATTTCGCGCCGGGCGCTGTGCGAGTGGGTCAGGCAGCAGACGCATGCGACCGTATCGTAGCCACCCGCATTATCCCGCGGCATAACGCCGGGTGGGTTGAACGCGGTATGCTGGACTAAAGTAGCCCTTTCAGGCTGAGAGTAACGCGGGTGGCGGCATTAAGATCGTAGTTTTTGAGATCTTCGGCTTTGACCCAGGCGTAATCGTCAAACTCCTCGTTGATCGTCACATCGCGATTGGCGCTCACGCAGTCGAAGATGAGATAGATCATGTAGATCGTTTCCTGATGCCCGTCGGGGTAGGTTTTGACGCGGGTATCGTCGCGAAAGCACCATGGCGCGATATGGGTAAGGATGAGTTTTTCGCCGAGCTCTTCGCGTATTTCCCGCCGCAGCGCCTCTTCAATACGTTCCCCTGGCTCCACGCCGCCGCCGGATAAGGCCCATTGCCCGGGAAAAAACCCCGCGGTCGGCGGCCATTTTGCAAAGCAGATAATGGCCTTCATTCTCGATCAGCGGGCAAACAATCGTCCTTTGGCGCATGGGTTTTCTCCTGCAGAGGGATGGGGCGGTATGCTGGTGAAATAGTTTGCGAGCCGCCTCGGTAAACTGCAAGCGAAATACAGTTCAGGTCTTGTTGAGTGCTACGTTAAGCGAAAATGATTGTATGGAGCACCGCCATGGAAAGGGCGACGAATTCCCCCCACGATGCTGTATTTAAACACCTGCTGTCGCATCGGGCGACGGCCAGGGATTTTCTGGACATTCACCTTCCCGCACCGCTGCGCGCGTTATGTAACCTGAACACGCTGCGGCTGGAGTCCGGGAGCTTTATCGACGACGAACTGCGGGCGAGTCATTCCGATATCCTTTACTCGCTGCAAACGCAGGCGGGGGAGGGCTATATCTATCTGTTGATAGAGCACCAAAGCTCGGCGGACCGCCATATGGCATTTCGCCTGATGCGCTATGCGATAGCCGCGATGCAGCGTCATCTGGATAAAGGGCATACGCAGCTGCCGCTGGTGATCCCGCTGCTGTTTTATCATGGTCGCGTTTCTCCCTGGCCTTACCCGATGTGCTGGCTGGCAGGCTTTGCCGATCCGGACATCGCGCGGCGGATCTATGGTGAAGATTTTCCCTTAATTGATATCACTAGCACCCCGGACGATGAAATCATGCGCCACCGGCGCGTGGCGATGCTGGAGCTGCTGCAGAAGCATATTCGCCAGCGGGATTTGATGGACCTGCATGAGCAACTGGTCAGGCTCCTGGCGCTGGGATACACTAGCCGCAGGCAGCTTAAGACGCTGTTGCACTATTTATTACAGGCAGGAAACGCCGCCGATCCGGTTGCTTTTTTGCGCCATCTTGCGCAAAACGTTCCCCGGCGGCCGCATAAGGAGACGCTAATGAATATTGCCCAGTTTCTGGAACAACGCGGCCATCAGCAAGGATTAAAGCAAGGTCTTGAACAAGGTCTACAGCAAGGTATCGAACAAGGTATCGAGCAAGGTGAGCAGCAGACCGCGGAGCGTATCGCCCGGGCGATGCTTGCTAACGGACTCGACCTGTCGCTGGTGGCGAAACTGACCGGCCTCGCCCCGGAATGTCTGGCCCGGCTGCAGCATTAATTATTCCCTTATCCACTCGCGCCGCGCCGATCGTGCGGCGCCAGCTCTCTGTTTTCGTCAATGTGTCAGCGTTAATCATAATAAACATGAATATTACTGGCGTTGAATAGGCTGTTCGTGGTTCTGGCAACGCTCGATGCCGTAAAAATACGCAACTGGTTACACTCTTGTGAAAATTCATTTCGCCAGGTCATTGATTCCTGATGGGTGCGCAGTAGAATTTTCAGGTTTTTCGGGACTTCTTTGATTTTAATTATCTGGATAGAGTAAATAATGAAAAAAAGCATTTTTATGGCGCTGGCGGGCGTGATGATGGTTTCTTCGGCGGCCCATGCGATTAGCGTTACCGGTGAAGCCGGCGAGCATTACACCAACCTTGGCGTCGGCTTCGGCACCGAGTCCACCGGCCTGGCCGTTTCGGGTAACTGGCTGCACAGCGATAACGACGGCGACGCCGCGGGTTTAGGCCTGGAACTCAATATTCCGCTGGGGCCGTTCCTCGCGACCGTGGGTGGTAAAGGTATTTACACCAATCCGAAACAGGGCGATGAAGGTTATGCGGCCGCGGTCGGCGGCGGCCTGCAGTGGAAAATCGGCGACAGCTTCCGCCTGTACGGCGATTATTACTACTCTCCGGATTCGCTTTCCAGCGGCATTGATAGCTACCAGGAAGCCAACGTCGGCGCCAGCTGGACCATTATGCGTCCGCTTAGCATCCAGGCCGGCTACCGTTACCTGAACCTGGCGGGCAAAGATGGCAACCGCGATAACACCATCGCCGACGGCCCATACATCGGCGCCAGCGCCAGCTTCTAATCTCTTCCGCCGCGGCATCTTCTTGCTGCGCCAGATTTTCCTCCTCGTCAGCATCCCGCTTTGCGTTATAGTATTTCTCACCTGGCAGGCAAGGAGTGAGCAATGTTGAATGTGGAAATGCTGTCCACCGGCGATGAAGTGTTGCATGGTCAAATCGTTGATACCAATGCGGCATGGCTGGCGGATTTCTTTTTTAATCAGGGTTTACCGTTAACGCGCCGCAATACCGTTGGCGACGATCTCGATGCGCTGGTGGCGATTCTGCGCGAACGCAGCGAACAGGCGGATGTGCTGATCGTCAACGGCGGCCTCGGCCCAACCAGCGACGACCTGAGCGCGCTGGCCGCTGCCACTGCGAAAGGCGAAGGGCTTATTTTGCATCCGGAGTGGCTGGAAACCATGACCCGCTTTTTTGCCGAGCGCGGCAGGCCGATGGCGGAAAGCAACCGTAAGCAGGCGGAAATCCCGGCCAGCGCTGAGATGATCAACAACCCGGTCGGTACGGCCTGTGGCTTTGCCATCCAGCTCAACCGCTGCCTGATGTTTTTCACTCCCGGGGTCCCCTCTGAATTTAAGGTGATGGTCGAGCAGGAAATTTTACCGCGCCTGCGCCAGCGCTTTACGCTGCCGGACCCGCCGGTATGCCTGCGTTTGACCACCTTTGGCCGCTCGGAGAGCGAGCTGGCGCAAAGTCTTAATCCGCTGACGCTGCCTCCGGGCGTGGTGATGGGTTACCGCTCGTCGATGCCGATCATTGAACTCAAGCTAACCGGACCGGCCAACCAGCGCGACGCCATGCTGGCCCTGTGGCCGGAGGTGCGTAAGGTGGCTGGCGACAGCCTGATTTTCGAAGGCACGGAAGGGTTACCGGCGCAGATCGCCCGCTGTCTGCAGGAGCGGCAGCTGAGCCTGACGCTCAGCGAGCAGTTTACCAGCGGCCTGCTGGCGCTCCAGCTGTCCCGCGCCGGCGCGCCGCTGCTGGCCAGCGAAGTCGTTCCGGCGCAGGAGGAGACGCTGGCGCAGGCGGCCCGCTGGGCGGCCGAGCGGCGCATAAACCATTTTGCCGGCCTGGCTCTGGCGGTGAGCGGTCAGGAAAACGATCATCTTAACGTGGCCCTGGCCACCCCGGACGGCACCTTCGCACTGCGGGTGAAGTTTAGCGCCACCCGCCACAGCCTGGCGGTACGCCAGGAAGTCTGCGCTATGATGGCGTTAAACATGCTGCGTCGCTGGCTGAATGGTCAACCGCTGGCCAGCGAACATGGCTGGATTAACGTGGTGGATTCCCTCTCGCTGTAAGTCATTCCCCCCGGCGCACCGTATTCTCGGGGCGCCGGTCGTCCAACCTGTTGTACTCTTCTGAAAAAATTCTGTGCGTTAAGTCGCAATTTTCTGCTGCGAACGGTCCAGTTTACGGGAAAACGATTGCCCCGCGATGTCGCTCACACTTTACCGCCCGGACAATCGCAACACTGATTCCAGTATTCAGGATTGGAGTCCAGTATGTTGGAATCAACGAAAGTCCCGGCGCTGACCCGCGCGATTGAGATCCTCAATTTAATTGGCCGCATCGGCCCCTGCAGCGCGGCGACGATAATAGCGGAGCTGGGGATCCCGAAAAGCACGGTGTATCTGCTGCTGGGCGAGCTGAAAAAGCAGCGCTTCATCAGTATGGATAATCAGGATAACTACTGCCTGTGGACCAAGCTGGTGGAGCTGGCCGGGCAGGCGCTGAGCAAAATGGACCTGCGCGAGCTGGCGCGGCCGCGCCTCACCCGGCTGATGGATGAGTGCGGCCTGCTTTGTCATCTGGGCATTATCGATCAGGGTAACGCCTACTACATTCTGAAAATTGAGTCTCCCGCCACCATCAGCGTGCGCTCGCATGAGGGTAAGAGCCTGTCGCTTTACCGCTCCGGGATCGGCAAATGTTTGCTGGCCTGGCAGCCCGCCAGCGTTCAGGCGTCGATTATCGAAGACCTGCAGTGGGAGCGGGCCACGCCAACGACCATCACCGATGCTCAACAGCTGCGGGAAGAGCTGGGGCGGATCCGCGCCCGGGGCTGGAGCTTTGATAATGGCGAGGACTATCCGGATGTGCGCTGCGTGGCTGCCCCGGTATTTAACGCAAATAACGACCTGACCGCCGCCATCTCGGTGGTGGGTACCCGTCTGCAAATCAATGAAGACAATCGCGATTACCTGGCTGGTAAGGCGATTGCCTGCGCGAAAGATATTTCACGTCTGCTGGGGTGGAAAAGCCCCTTCGAACAACTCGCCTCATCATAAGGAGAACATCATGACCCTACCGAAAATTAAACACGTCCGCGCCTGGTTCATCGGCGGCGCCACAGCAGAGCAGGGCGCCGGCGGCGGCGATTACCATGACCAGGGGGCTAACCACTGGATTGACGATCATATCGCCACCCCGATGAGCAAATATAAACAGTATGAGCAGTCCCGGCAGTCGTTTGGTATCAATGTGCTGGGGACGCTGATTGTGGAAGTGGAAGCCGACAACGGACAGACCGGCTTTGCGGTGTCGACGGCCGGGGAGATGGGCTGCTTTATCGTCGAAAAACATCTCAACCGCTTTATCGAAGGCAAATGCGTCAGCGATATCAAACTGATCCATGACCAGATGCTTAACGCCACCCTTTACTACGCGGGATCCGGCGGCCTGGTGATGAATACCATCTCCTGTGTCGACCTGGCGCTGTGGGACCTGTTCGGGAAAGTGGTTGGCCTGCCGGTCTACAAACTGTTGGGTGGGGCGGTGCGCGACGAAATCCAGTTCTATGCCACCGGCGCACGTCCGGACCTGGCGCAGGAGATGGGCTTTATCGGCGGCAAAATGCCTACCCACTGGGGGCCGCACGATGGCGACGCCGGGATCCGCAAAGACGTCGCCATGGTGGCGGATATGCGCGAAAAATGCGGCCCGGATTTCTGGTTAATGCTGGACTGCTGGATGAGCCAGGACGTTAACTATGCCACCAAACTTGCCCATGCCTGCGCCCCTTATAACCTCAAGTGGATCGAAGAGTGCCTGCCGCCGCAGCAGTATGAAGGCTATCGCGAGCTGAAGCGCCAGGCGCCTGCCGGGATGATGGTGACCAGCGGCGAGCACCACGGCACGCTGCAGTCCTTCCGCACCCTGTCGGAAACCGGCATCGATATTATGCAGCCCGACGTCGGCTGGTGCGGCGGCTTAACCACCCTGGTGGAGATCGCGGCCATCGCCAAAGCGCGCGGGCAGCTGGTAGTGCCCCACGGCTCGTCGGTTTACTCACATCATGCAGTGATCACCTTCACCAACACGCCGTTCAGTGAGTTTCTGATGACCAGTCCGGACTGCGCCACGCTGCGCCCGCAGTTCGACCCGATCCTGCTCGGCGAGCCGGTGCCGGAGAGAGGGCGCATTCATAAATCGGTCCTGGATAAACCCGGCTTTGGCGTCGAGCTCAATCGCGACTGCAACCTGAAGCGTCCTTATCAACACTGATTGCGTCGGGCCGCCCGGCGGCCCGCGCCTGAGGATATTATGATGAGCAACACTCTGCTGGAGAGCGTGGTGAAGAAAAACCGCGCCCGCTTAATCCCCTTTATGCTGGCGCTGTACGTGCTGGCGTTTCTTGACCGTTCTAATATCGGTTTCGCCAAAGAGACCTACCAGCTGGATACCGGACTCAGCAATGAGGCCTACGCGCTGGGGGCCGGTATCTTCTTTGTGGTCTATGCCTTCCTCGGGGTGCCGGCCAATCTGCTGATGCGCAAATTTGGCGCCAGGCGATGGATCGGCTGTACCACGCTGCTGTGGGGCGTGCTGTCGGCGGCGATGGCGTGGGCTGATACGGAAGCGAAATTCCTGCTGGTACGTACCCTGCTGGGCGCGGCGGAGGCGGGCTTCTTTCCCGGAATGATCTACCTCACTTCACAGTGGTTTCCCCAGCAAAACCGCGCCAGCATTATGGGGCTGTTTTATATGGGCGCGCCGCTGGCCCTGACGCTGGGATCGCCTTTATCCGGTGCGCTGCTGGAGATGCATGGATTTATGGGCCATCCCGGCTGGTTCTGGATGTTTGTCATTGAAGGCCTGCTCGCCGTCGCCGCGGGAGCGTTCACCTTCTTCTGGCTGGACGATTCGCCGCAGCATGCCCGCTTCCTGAGCGCAGCGGAGAAACAGGCGCTGATAAGCGAGCTGGCGCGCGAGGAGGAGAAAAAGATTGCCTCGCGCCTGTCCGATGCGCTGCGTAACGGGCGGGTCTGGCAGCTGGCGCTGATTTATCTGACCATTCAGGTGGCGGTCTATGGTCTGATTTTCTTCCTGCCCACCCAGGTTGCTGCGCTGCTGGGCACCAAAGTCGGCTTCGTTGCCTCGGTGGTGACGGCCATCCCGTGGGTGGCGGCGCTGTTTGGCACCTGGCTTATCCCTCGCTACTCCGATCGCACCGGCGAGCGACGCAATATTGCCGCCCTGACGCTGCTGGCGGCGGCGGTCGGGATTGCAGTGTCCGGACTGGTGGCGCCGGTGCTGGCTATCATCGCGCTGTGCGTGGCGGCGGTCGGGGTGATCGCCGTGCAGCCGGTCTTCTGGACGATGCCGACGCAGCTGCTGTCCGGCACGGCGCTGGCCGCAGGGATTGGCTTTGTTAACCTGTTTGGCGCCATCGGTGGTTTTCTGGCGCCGATCGTGCGCGTGCAGGCCGAAACGTTGTTCGCCAGCAGCGCCGCCGGACTGTTAACCCTGGCCGGCGTCGCCATTGTCGGGGTGGTCATTATCTTTTCATTGAGCCTTACCCGCGCGGTACCCCAGCGCGGCAGCGTACAGCATTGAATAAAGGAATCGCTATGAACGCACTGTTATCTAACCCCTTCAAACGGGGATTATTACGCGGTGAGACGCAAATCGGCCTGTGGCTGAGCTCCACCTCATCCTACATGGCGGAGATCGCTGCGACGTCGGGATACGACTGGCTGCTGATCGACGGCGAGCATGCCCCGAACACCATTCAGGACCTTTATCATCAGCTGCAGGCGATTGCCCCCTATGCCAGCCAGCCGGTCATTCGCCCGGTCGAGGGCAACCGCAGCCTGATAAAACAGGTGCTGGATATTGGCGCCAGAACCTTGCTGGTGCCGATGGTCGATACCGCCGAGCAGGCTCGGGAGGTGGTCTCAGCGACCCGTTATCCCCCCATCGGGAGCCGCGGCGTTGGCGCCGGCGTGGCGAGAGCGGCGCGCTGGGGAAGGGTGGAGAATTATATGGCGGAGGCGAATGACGAACTCTGTCTGCTGATTCAGGTCGAGAGCCGAACCGCGCTGGAGAACCTGGACGCTATTCTCGAGGTGGACGGCATTGACGGGGTGTTCATCGGTCCGGCGGATCTCTCCGCCTCGCTGGGCTACCCGGACGATGCCGGTCACCCTGACGTGCAGCGGGTGATCGAGCAGAGCATCCGGAGCATTCGCGCGGCGGGGAAAGCGGCCGGATTTCTGGCGGTCGACCCGGCGATGGCGGAAAAATGTCTTGCCTGGGGGGCCAACTTCGTCGCCGTCGGGGTGGATACCATGCTGTATACCCAGGCGCTGGACCGCCGGCTGGCGATGTTTAAATCTGCCAGCGCCCAGCCGCAAGAGAAAACGAGCTATTGACGGCGGAGGCTGGCGCTGGGCTCAGACGAGCGCCTGCGCCAGCACCGTCAGCGGATGCTCGCAGCGTTTGCTGGTGGACATCTCAATCTGCCATTTGCAGGTCTCGCAGTCGGTGACGACGAGGTCGGCCCCGCTCTCCTCAATCTGACGGAACAGCGGGGCGCCGATAGCCTGGGATACCGCGTAATTCTCAGTTTTAAACCCGTAGGTGCCTGCGATGCCGCAGCACTGGGAATCCAGCACCTCCAGCTGCAGGCCGGGGATCAGCCGCAGCAGCTCGAGGGTATACAGCGACCAGCCCATCTTTTCCATATGACACGGGGTGTGATAGACCACCTTCAGCGGCAGCGGGCGCAGCGGTAGCGTCCTGCCGGCAGCCAGCTGTTTCCAGATCCAGCGGGTGGCAAGCTCGACCCGATCGCGAAGATCGCTGTTATCGACATCGAGGAGATGGGGGTATTCATCACGTAGCGTAAAGGCGCAGGTCGAGGAGGTGGCAATGATCGGTAGCGTGTTTTCCCGCATCGCGGCGACGTTGCTCTGCGCCTGCTTACGCGCCTTGTCGAAAAAACCGTTGGCGATCAGCGGTACGCCGCAGCATTTTTCTTTTGATAACAACTGCACCCCGGTACCCAGCGCGTTGACGACGCGAATCAGATCTTTACCCAACTGTGGATGGTTATAGTTGACGTAGCAGCCATGAAAGAAAGCCACCTGTTCGCTGTACTGCTTCTGACGGGCGGCGAGCTGGCGGTAAGCGCGGCGGAAGGTGCCGAAACCATATTTCGGCAGCGTACGCCGGTGATCGATGTTGAGCGTCGCGTCGAGTAGACGGCGCACCGGTTTTAAGCCGGTGGCGGCGTTGACCAGGGGGGCAAAGGGGGTGGAAAGGGTACCCATCAGGTCGGTATGGCTGAGGATGGCGTCGCGCAGGGTCGGCTTTTGCTGGCCGTACTGTGCCCGGGCGCGTTGAATGATATCGCCAATTTTCACATCCGACGGGCAGGCGACCTCGCAGCGCTTGCAGTTAATGCAGTACTTCAGCGCCTCGTCGTACAGCGCGCCATCCTTCAGACGCAGGCGTTCGCCGTCCGGCCCCGCTTGTTTCGGGCCCGGATAGCGCGGATTGACCCGACTTACCGGGCAGGTGGTGGTACAGACCGTGCACTTAATGCAGCTTTCAAAACGGGTATCGTTCATGGCCGGCCTCCGGCAAGGGCGTGGATCTGTCTGGCGGCGTGCAGCGCGGTAACGGCGCAGACGCCGCCGCCACAGCCGAGCTGAATGGCATCGAACCCGCCGAGCAATGAGCCGATGGCGAACAGATTATGGAACGGCTGCCCGCCCAGCAGGGGGCGCAGCAGGGCATCGGTTTTCACGCCGAAGCGCTGCCACGGTTGTGAGGCGAAGAAATCGCGCTGGTACCAGCTTTCCCGTGGCAGGGTCTGGTGAAGGTCGAGGCCGAGGATCGGCTCGCGCACGCTATCGCGAGTGGCGACAAGACCGTTGCTGAAAAAGCTGCCGCTGGCCAGCACGGTAAAGCGCGGACGCAGCGCAATATCGCCCTGATTGCGCGTCCAGACCGCCTCGACGGCGTTCTGTCGATGGCTGATTTTCACCACCTCATCGCCTGCGAGCCAGGCGCCGCCCTCGCGAATGAACTGGCGTTGCAGCTGAGAATGCAAACGCATCCCGGGAACCGAAGGCGGCAGCGTCGGCAGCAGACGCAGCGGGCAGGGTAGACGCGCCTGCAGCCAGTGGTACAGGCGATCGTCGGCGAGGCCAAAACAGGCGGGCATGATCAGCAGGTCATACTGCTGCGCCAGCGGTAGCAGCGCTGCATGCAGGGCCGGCCACATATTCTCATCATCCAGGACGCGGGCGATATTGGCGGCGCGAAACTCGGTCGGGTTGTCACGCAGCACATCCAGCAGCGGTAACTCGATTTCCACCGCCGCGGCGGTAACTCCGTGTTGACCGAGCGCGGCGGCGGCGAGATGCGGCTGAAAATCAGCAAAGCCGCTGATCCCCACCAGACAGGCGCCCTGCGACGGCAGGGGCGCGACAGGCACCTCAAGGGGCGACAGCCATGCCGGGCGCAACGTCCCCAGCGGCGTTACCCGCCGGTGCGGCCGGCGCGCATCGCCCTGCATCACCGCGCCGCAGGCGGCCAGCAGGGCTTCGGCCTGCGTCGCGTATTCGAGCACCGCCTCGGCGCCGAGCCGGGAATAAGGGTGTTCAGGAAGCTGTTCAGCGAGTTGCTGCAGACCTTGTGCGACGTCAGTGACGTGATCGCCGTTGGGCAGCGCCGAGAGCAGGTCTAACGATGCGGAGGAAAAATGCAGCGCGCTCTGCCCGCGGCTGATGATGACGCTGCGCAGGCCGTGCTGATTCAGGGCCAGCCCGCACAGCAGGCCGGCGAGCCCGCCGCCGATAATCGCGCAATCAAACTTCATCCCGGTGCTCCTGTGGCAATCCGCACAGGCCGAGGTAGACCCAGCGGGTGAATTCGCTTTCGCGCAGCGCATCGCCCCAGGCGATGGGCTGCACGCCCTTCCAACGTTCATTGAGAAATTCCGAGAGCTGGGTTAACGACTGCGCGGGCGTGGTGACGTTAAAGCGCTGCAGCAGTCCGGCAGCGCGGCAGGCGCAGAGTTCCCCCTGACAGGTCCCCATGCCAATCCGGGTGCGGCGGCGCAGATCGAGCAGGGTGTTGACCGCCAGGTTTTCCACCGCGTATTTCACTTCACCGGCAGTGACTGCTTCACATTCGCAGACCAGGCTGCGGTGCTGGCGGCTGTCGCCAAGCCAGGACGGGGTGCGATCGCCGTGACGGTAGACGGCCGAGCCGCGCAGCGGGGTGGGGAGGGAGATAATCTTTTGCAGGGTACTTTCCGTTGGCTCCTGTGAACCGGGCAGCGGGGCTTCGGCCGTGGTACAGGGGGTGGTGTTTCCCAGCTTACGACAGACGGCGTCGGTGGCCCACTCGGCCATCAGGCGATAGGTCATCAGCTTGCCGCCGGTGATAGTAATGAAGCCTTCCATACCGTCACGCTGGGCATGGTCGAGCAGGACGATGCCGCGGCTGACGCTGCGCCCGTTGGGATCGTTATCGCTGGCCACCAGCGGGCGGACGCCGGAGTAGGCGCGGAGGATCCGGGTGCGGCCCATGACCGGCGCCAGCTTTTCCCCTTCGCGCAGCAGGGTATCGACCTCCGCCGCTGTTACCCGGTTGTCGTCAATTTCGTCATAAGGAATATGCATTGAGGTAGTGCCGATCAGCGAGATGGTATCGCCGGGCACCAGAATATCGGCGTCGGCCGGCTTACGGCAGCGGTTGATCACCAGGTTGTTAATCCGATGATCGAGGATCAGCAGCGATCCCTTCGCCGGGAACATGGTGATGCGCAGGTCGGCATATTCCGCAATACGCTGCCCCCAGATCCCGGCGGCGTTAACCACCATCCCGGCGTACAGAGTGCGGGCCTGGTGAAGTTGGCGGTCGTATACCTGGACGCCGCAGACGCGATCGCCCCGGCGCAGCAGGCCTGTTACTTCGCAGCCGGTAAGGATCTGCGCGCCGTGTTCGCGGGCGTCGAGCATATTGGCCGCGGTGAGGCGAAACGGGTCGATGGTACCGTCCGGGACCTGCACCGCGCCCAGCAGCGTCGGGTTGACGGCGGGCTCCCGGCGCAGCGCTTCCTGCGGCGAGAGCGGCGTGGCCTCTATGCCAGCCTGCTGACAGGCGTCGATAAAGGTTTGCTGCCATGCCAGGTCATCTTCAGGCAGGGTGATAAACAGCCCATTGGTCGGTTCAATACAGTGGCGGGCGATGCGGCGCAGGATGCGGTTCTCACTGATGCATTCGCGGGCGGATTCGTTGTCGGTCACCGCGTAGCGGGCGCCGCTGTGCAGCAGTCCATGATTCCGGCCGGTCGCCCCGGTGGCGATATCATGGCGCTCAATGAGCAGCGTTCGTAATCCGCGCCGGGCGCAGTCGCGGGCGATACCGGCGCCGGTTGCTCCGCCGCCGATGATAATGACCTCGCTATCAAGACGTCCCGTCATCTTCAGCTCCTCTGCTTTCGTTTAACGCCATTTAGCCACAATTAGTAAGGTTATTGTTTGATTTCGAGCATATTCGCGCGTTATTTGAGCGTGTTATGTGATTTCGTGCTCACATTGGAACGTTTTGTCATATTTCTGTAACAAATTGTGCGATGTTTCACAGTATCAACTCTACGTATTGCCTACCATCGCGACCATATTTGAAGTTGGTGATTAATCTGGGATTTTGTCGTGACGTCAGTAGAAAACAGCAAGGGCCACGGAGGCTGATATGTTAAGTATTTTTAAACCCGCCGCGCATAAAGCGCGTTTGCCAGCAGCGGAGATTGACCCGCTATATCGCCGATTACGCTGGCAGATTTTTATTGGCATCTTTTTTGGTTATGCCGCCTACTATTTGGTTCGTAAGAACTTTGCCCTGGCGATGCCTTATCTTATCGAGCAGGGGTTCTCTCGTGGCGACCTCGGCTTCGCCCTTTCCGGTATCTCCATCGCCTATGGATTTTCGAAATTCATCATGGGATCGGTCTCTGACCGCTCGAATCCGCGCATTTTCCTGCCGGCTGGCTTGATCCTGGCCGCGCTGGTGATGCTGGTGATGGGCTTCGTGCCGTGGGCGACGTCCAGCATCATGATAATGTTCGTGCTGCTGTTCCTCTGCGGCTGGTTCCAGGGGATGGGCTGGCCGCCGTGCGGCCGGACCATGGTGCACTGGTGGTCGCAGAAAGAGCGCGGTGGGATTGTCTCGGTGTGGAACTGCGCGCATAACGTCGGCGGCGGCATTCCGCCGCTGCTGTTCCTGTTAGGGATGGCGTGGTTTAACGACTGGCACGCGGCGCTGTATATGCCGGCATTCGGCGCCATTCTGCTGGCGATTTTCGCCTTTGCGATGATGCGCGACACCCCGCAGTCCTGCGGTCTGCCGCCGATTGAAGAATATAAAAACGACTACCCGGACGATTACAGCGAAAAGCACGAAGAAGAGCTGACGGCGAAGCAGATCTTTATGCAGTACATTCTGCCGAACAAGCTGCTGTGGTACATCGCTATCGCTAACGTCTTCGTTTATCTGCTGCGCTACGGCATTCTCGACTGGTCGCCGACCTACCTGAAAGAAGTTAAACACTTCGCGCTGGATAAATCCTCCTGGGCCTATTTCCTGTACGAGTACGCGGGGATCCCGGGCACGCTGCTGTGCGGCTGGATGTCGGACAAAGTGTTTAAAGGCAACCGCGGCGCCACCGGCGTGTTCTTTATGACCCTGGTGACCATCGCCACTGTCGTTTACTGGCTGAACCCGCCGGGTAATCCGGGCGTCGATATGGCCTGTATGATCATCATTGGCTTCCTGATCTACGGCCCGGTGATGCTGATTGGTCTGCATGCCCTCGAGCTGGCGCCGAAAAAAGCCGCCGGGACCGCCGCGGGCTTCACCGGCCTGTTCGGCTATCTTGGCGGTTCCGTGGCCGCGAGCGCTATCGTCGGCTACACCGTCGATTTCTTCGGCTGGGACGGCGGCTTTATGGTGATGATCGGCGGCAGCGTGCTGGCGGTTATCCTGCTGGTTATCGTGATGCTCGGTGAACGTCGCCATCACCAACAGCTGAAACAAGCCTAAGGAGCGGCGATGAAAATGAAACTTACCGCGCTGATGAGCGGAATGATTCTGTCCAGTTCGGCGCTGTGCTTCAGTGCGACAGCGGCTGATAAAATGGTCATCGCCCACCGCGGCGCCAGCGGGTATCTGCCGGAACATACCCTGCCGGCGAAAGCGATGGCTTACGCTCAGGGGGCGGATTACCTTGAGCAAGACCTGGTGATGACCAAAGACGACCGGCTGGTGGTGTTACACGACCACTATCTCGATCGGGTGACTGACGTTGCGCAGCGTTTCCCGCAGCGGGCGCGTAAAGATGGCCGTTTCTACGCCATCGACTTTACCCTGGACGAGATTAAGTCGCTGAAGTTCACCGAAGGTTTTGAGCCGAAAAATGGTAAGTACGTGCAAACCTATCCCGGGCGATTCCCGATGGGCAAATCCGATTTCCGTATTCATACCTTTGAAGAGGAGATTGAGTTTGTCCAGGGGCTGAACCATTCAACCGGCAAAAACATCGGTATCTACCCGGAAATCAAAGCGCCGTGGTTCCACCACCAGGAAGGCAAAGATATTACCGCCAGCACATTGAAGGTGCTGAAGGAATATGGCTATACCAGCAAGCAGGATAAGGTTTATCTGCAGTGCTTTGACGCCAACGAGCTCAAACGCATTAAAAATGAGCTGGAGCCGAAGATGGGGATGGATCTCAATCTGGTGCAGCTCATCGCCTATACCGACTGGAATGAAACCCAGCAGAAACAGGCCGATGGTAAGTGGGTGAACTACAGCTATGACTGGATGTTCAAGCCAGGGGCGATGGCGCAGATTGCGCAGTACGCGGACGGTATCGGCCCGGATTACCATATGCTGGTAGCGGAAGGCTCGAAGCCGGGGGCGGTGAAGCTGACGGCGATGGTGAAAGAGGCGCATGCCAGCCATCTGCAGGTGCATCCGTACACCGTGCGCGCGGATCAGTTGCCGGAGTACGCGACTAACGTTAATCAGCTCTATGACGTGCTGTATAACCAGGCGGGCGTCGACGGCTTATTTACCGATTTCCCGGATAAAGCGGTGCAGTTCCTGGACGCGAAACAGTAAAAAGCCGGATGGCGGCTACGCCTTACCCGGCGTACGAACTGCGGTTTTGTTGACACTGTTCTCGGCGTGCAACGATTTCGACCCGGGAATAACGTTTGTTCTATGTTATTTCCTGGAAGATTGCGCTCCCGATATTTCTTCTGCGTTATGCCTTTCATAGCGCAGGGAGCGCACAGGGGGAGGCCAGTCGCCGCCTCCCCCTGTACCCCCGGGCTCCGGCCAGCAAAATCGCCGCTGCGCGGTCCCTTCGACTTATCCCTGCAGGCTTCGGGTCGGGCCGAGGTAGCGTCCATGCAAAACACGGCCCTCAGCCCGCATCCATGCGGGCTGCCCCGGCCTTCCGGGAACGTCTCAGCGATTTTGAGGCCGTCAACACCGGCAGTTTCAGCAGCCCAGGGCGGCAGTGCGTAAACGGCCGGTCCTGGAACAGTAGGTCGGGTAAGCGTAGCGCCACCTGACAAGACTACATCTCGATCTCAATATCGCCTTTCGCCCGGCAGCAGCAGGGCAAAATTTCTCCCGGCTGGATAAAGGCCAGCGGCTCGGTCAGCCAGTCAACCTGGCCGGAGACCAGACGCGTGCGGCAGGAGCCGCAGTAGCCTTCGCGGCACTGATATTCGACGTCGATATTATGCGACTCCAGCGCCGCCAGCAGGGAAGGGTGTTCATCCTGACACTCAAGGCGAGTGTCAGAGATTTTCAGGAAGATCCGCTTCATTACAGCTGGAAGTTGCTCAGATCGTCGGCATCGACTTCAGAATCGATCTGGCCGACGAGATAAGAACTGACTTCCACTTCCTGCGGCGCCACCTGAACGTTGTCGGAGACTAGCCAGGTGTTGATCCATGGGATCGGGTTGGAGCGGGTCTGGAACGGCAGATCGAGGCCCACCGCCTGCATGCGGATATTGGTGATGTACTCGACGTACTGGCAGAGAATATCTTTATTCAGGCCGATCATCGAGCCGTCGCGGAACAGGTAGTCCGCCCACTCTTTCTCCTGCTGAGCCGCCAGCACGAACAGGTCATAGCACTCCTGCTTGCACTCTTCGGCGATTTCCGCCATTTCCGGATCGTCGCTGCCGGAGCGCAGCAGGTTCAGCATATGCTGGGTGCCGGTCAGGTGCAGCGCTTCATCGCGGGCGATCAGGCGGATAATTTTGGCGTTGCCTTCCATCAGTTTGCGTTCGGCAAAGGCGAAGGAGCAGGCGAAGCTGACGTAGAAGCGGATCGCTTCCAGGGCATTAACGCTCATCAGGCACAGATAGAGTTTCTTTTTCAGCTCGCGCAGATTCACGGTCACGGTCTTGCCGTTGACGGTGTGGGTGCCTTCGCCCAGCAGATGCCAGTAGCTGGTCATCTCGATCAGCGAATCGTAATAGTGAGAGATGCCTTCCGCACGTTTCTGGATCTGCTCGTTGGTGACGATGTCGTCGAACACGGTCGCCGGGTCGTTGACGATGTTGCGGATGATGTGAGTGTACGAACGCGAGTGAATGGTCTCGGAGAAGGCCCAGGTTTCTACCCAGGTCTCCAGCTCCGGGATGGAGATCAGCGGCAGCAGCGCCACATTCGGGCTACGGCCCTGGATGGAGTCGAGCAGCGTCTGGTACTTCAGGTTGCTGATGAAAATATGTTTTTCGTGTTCCGGCAGCGCCTGGTAGTCGATGCGATCGCGGGAAACGTCAACCTCTTCCGGGCGCCAGAAGAAGGAGAGCTGCTTTTCAATCAGCTTTTCAAAGATGTCGTATTTTTGCTGATCGTAGCGGGCCACGTTAACCGGCTGGCCAAAAAACATAGGTTCCAGCAGCTGATCGTTTTTCGTCTGTGAAAAAGTGGTGTATGCCATTGAAGTGAGTCCTGTTGAACTGTATTGCCCGGCAGGAATGGGTTGGCCGGGCCTACACAAACGTAGGCCGGGTAAGCGTAGCGTTACCCGGCAAAAATACCTTAGATCTTACAAGCGCCGCTTTCGCAGCCGTCGTCCTGGATGGACGGGGCCAGGTCACCCTGGGCGTCTTCAGCGCCATCACGGGTGTTGTGATAGTACAGCGTTTTGACGCCGAATTTATAGGCGTTGAGCAGGTCTTTGAGCAACTGCTGCATCGGCACTTTTCCGGACGGGAAGCGCGTCGGATCGTAGTTAGTGTTGGCAGAGATCGACTGGTCGATAAACTTCTGCATGATACCCACCAGCTGCAGATAACCGTCGTTGTTCGGCATCTCCCACAGCAGCTCGTAGGCGTTCTGCAGGTTTTCGTAATCCGGCACCACCTGGCGCAGGATACCGTCCTTGGACGCTTTGATACTCACGTGGCCGCGCGGCGGCTCAATGCCGTTGGTGGCGTTGGAGATCTGCGACGAGGTCTCGGACGGCATCAGCGCGGAGAGCGTGGAGTTGCGCAGGCCGTGGGTTTTAATGGACTCGCGCAATGCTTCCCAGTCGTAGTGCAGGGGTTCGCTGACGATGCCGTCCAGATCTTTCTTATAGGTATCGATCGGCAGGATGCCCTGCGCATAGGTGGTTTCGTTGAACCACGGGCAGGCGCCTTGCTCGATAGCCAGCTCGTTAGAGGCCTTCAGCAGATAGTACTGAATCGCTTCGAACGTTTTGTGCGTCAGGTTGTTGGCGCTGCCGTCGGAGTAGCGTTTGCCATGCTTCGCCAGATAGTAAGCGAAGTTGATCACGCCGATACCCAGCGTACGACGCCCCATCGCACCGCGTTTAGCCGCCGGGATGGGGTAATCCTGATAGTCGAGCAGCGCATCCAGAGCACGCACCGCCAGCACCGCCAGCTCTTCCAGCTCGTCGAGGCTGTCGATAGCCCCGAGGTTGAAGGCCGACAGGGTGCACAGCGCGATTTCGCCGTTTTCGTCGTTGACATCTTCCAGCGGTTTGGTCGGCAGAGCAATCTCCAGGCACAGGTTAGACTGACGCACCGGGGCGACTACCGGATCGAACGGGCTGTGGGTGTTACAGTGGTCGACGTTCTGGATATAGATGCGGCCGGTAGAGGCGCGCTCCTGCATCATCAGCGAGAACAGCTCAACGGCTTTAATACGCTGCTTACGAATGCTGTCGTCCTGCTCGTACTGGGTGTACAGGCGCTCAAACTCGTCCTGATCGGCGAAGAAGGCGTCATACAGGCCCGGGACGTCGGAAGGGCTGAACAGGGTAATATCGCCGCCCTTCAGCAGACGGGTGTACATCAGCTTGTTGATCTGTACCCCGTAGTCCATGTGACGAACGCGGTTGGCGTCGGTACCACGGTTGTTTTTCAGCACCAGCAGGCTTTCCACTTCCAGATGCCACATTGGGTAGAAGAGGGTTGCCGCGCCGCCGCGCACGCCGCCCTGCGAGCAGGATTTCACCGCGGTCTGGAAATGCTTGTAGAACGGAATGCAGCCGGTGTGGAAGGCTTCGCCGCCGCGGATCGGGCTGCCCAGCGCGCGAATGCGCCCGGCGTTGATGCCGATGCCGGCGCGCTGGGAAACGTATTTCACAATCGCGCTGGAGGTGGCGTTGATGGAATCCAGGCTGTCGCCGCACTCGATCAGCACGCAGGAGCTGAACTGACGGGTTGGGGTACGCACGCCGGACATGATCGGCGTCGGCAGCGAGATTTTAAAGGTGGACACCGCGTCGTAGAAACGCTTGATATAGTCCAGACGCGTTTCGCGCGGATAGTTCGAGAACAGGCAAGCGGCGACCAGAATATAGAGGAACTGCGCGCTCTCATAAATTTCGCCGGTGACGCGGTTTTGTACCAGATACTTGCCTTCCAGCTGCTTAACGGCTGCGTAGGAGAAGTTCATGTCGCGCCAGTGGTCGAGGAAACCGTCCATCTGCTGGAACTCTTCTTCCGTGTAGTCTTCCAGCAGATGATGATCGTATTTACCTTTCTCGACCATCTTCACCACGTGATCGTAGAGCGCCGGCGGCTCAAACTGACCGAAGGCTTTTTTACGCAAATGGAAAATCGCCAGACGCGCGGCGAGGTACTGGTAATCCGGTGCGTCGCGGGAGATCAGATCCGCAGCGGCTTTAATAATGGTTTCGTGGATGTCCGCGGTTTTGATGCCGTCATAGAACTGGATATGGGAGCGCAGCTCTACCTGGGAAATCGAAACGTTATTCAGTCCTTCTGCCGCCCAATCCAGTACGCGATGGATTTTGTCGAGATTGATGCGCTCGGTAGTCCCGTCGCGCTTTGTCACCAGCAGACTCTGATTCATGTGGATTTTACCTGTCCGTGAAAGAAAATATCCCCCGTTTATCCACAGAAGGCCGTTGTGACTAACTCTGTGGATAAATACTATATGTAGGGGGTTGTCGATAAAAGAAACGCTATATGGTGAGTATTTTAGTAAGGAATCTTTTGAGTACAAGGGTTGATTTTGACGTTAAATTGAGGTTGCGGAAGGGTAATAATCCGCAAGTCCACGTCGCATAAGGCCTGGAGAAGAAGTCAATAAAACAGAAAAAAAAATGAAAATTTGATCGAGTGCTGATTTCTTCATCGGAAGAAATAATCACGCGGCTTGATGCCGCGCAATCATCATAAGCGGAGGTGCTGACCTCAGTCCTGTTTGGCGGTTGTATGCAACATATAGTTAACATCAACCCCCGGCGCTAACTTGAAGGTATTGGTCAGCGGATTGTAATGCAGACCGATGATATGCTGCTCTTTCAGAGTAGTCTGATCTACCCAGCCCAGCAGCTCGGCCGGCTTGATAAACTTCTTCACATCATGAGTGCCTTTGGGCACCATCTTCATGACATATTCCGCCCCGACTACCGCCATCAGCCAGGCCTTGCCGTTGCGGTTGATGGTGGAGAAGAAGACCTGGCCGCCGGGCTTCACTAACCGCGCGCAGGCGTGCACCACCGACTGCGGGTCGGGGACGTGCTCCAGCATCTCCA
This sequence comes from Klebsiella pneumoniae, assembly GCF_000742135.1. Taxonomy (GTDB): domain Bacteria; phylum Pseudomonadota; class Gammaproteobacteria; order Enterobacterales; family Enterobacteriaceae; genus Klebsiella; species Klebsiella pneumoniae. Next base: position 4,250,879 of record NZ_KN046818.1, read on the forward strand.
TGCAGGTCACGACGTCATACTGCTGCGGGTGCTTCGCGGCATGTTCCTCAACTGTTTCCTGAACATAGTCTACCTGAATACCGCTCTCCAGGGCGTGCAGCCTGGCGACCTGCAGCGGTTCGGCCCCCATGTCCAGCCCGGTGACCGTTGCGCCTTCGCGCGCCATGCTCTCGGCGAGGATGCCGCCGCCGCAGCCGACATCGAGGACTTTTTTACCGAACAGGCCGCCGGAGCGTTCGGCAATATAGCCCAGCCGCAGCGGGTTGATGCGGTGGAGCGGTTTGAACTCGCCCTCCAGATCCCACCAGCGCGAGGCGACGGCTTCGAATTTGGCGATTTCAGCATGATCGACGTTAGGGGCTACCGACGTTTTTTCGGCATTCATGGGCGCTTTTACTCCTTTTCTGTTCAGACCTGCGAGTATATCAGCAGCGCGCCATGAATAAACCGTATTGCTTTACCTCTATTAGCGCGGCTGTGTTATAATTTGCGACCTTTGAATCCGGGATACAGTAGAGGGATAGCGGTTAGATGAGCGACCTTGCGAGAGAAATTACACCGGTCAACATTGAGGAAGAGCTTAAGAACTCTTATCTGGATTATGCGATGTCGGTCATTGTTGGCCGTGCGCTGCCGGATGTCCGAGATGGCCTGAAGCCGGTACACCGTCGCGTACTTTACGCCATGAACGTATTGGGCAATGACTGGAACAAAGCCTATAAAAAATCAGCCCGTGTCGTTGGTGACGTAATCGGTAAATACCACCCGCACGGCGACTCCGCGGTATACGACACCATCGTGCGTATGGCGCAGCCGTTCTCGCTGCGTTACATGCTGGTGGACGGCCAGGGTAACTTTGGTTCCATCGACGGCGACTCCGCCGCGGCGATGCGTTATACCGAAATTCGTCTGGCGAAAATCGCTCATGAGCTGATGGCCGATCTTGAAAAAGAGACGGTCGATTTCGTCGACAACTATGACGGTACGGAGCGTATTCCGGACGTCATGCCGACCAAAATTCCTAACCTGCTGGTGAACGGCGCCTCCGGGATCGCCGTAGGGATGGCCACCAACATACCGCCACATAACCTGACGGAAGTGATTAACGGCTGTCTGGCGTATGTTGACGATGAAGACATCAGCATTGAAGGGCTGATGGCGCATATTCCTGGCCCTGATTTCCCGACCGCCGCCATTATCAATGGCCGTCGCGGCATCGAAGAGGCCTATCGCACCGGTCGCGGTAAAGTGTACATCCGCGCGCGCGCGGAAGTGGAAGTGGACGCGAAATCCGGCCGCGAAACCATCATCGTGCACGAAATTCCGTATCAGGTGAACAAAGCGCGCCTGATCGAGAAAATCGCCGAGCTGGTCAAAGAAAAACGCGTGGAAGGCATCAGCGCGCTGCGTGACGAGTCTGATAAAGACGGGATGCGCATCGTGATTGAAGTGAAGCGCGATGCGGTAGGGGAAGTGGTGCTTAACAACCTCTATTCCCAGACCCAGCTGCAGGTCTCCTTCGGCATCAACATGGTAGCTCTGCACCATGGTCAGCCGAAGATCATGAACCTGAAGGACATTATCGCCGCGTTTGTACGCCACCGCCGTGAAGTGGTGACCCGTCGTACGATTTTCGAACTGCGCAAAGCGCGCGACCGGGCGCATATCCTCGAAGCGCTGGCCGTTGCGCTGGCCAACATCGACCCGATTATCGAACTGATCCGTCGCGCGCCGACCCCGGCAGAAGCGAAAACGGCGCTGGTTGCCCAGGCGTGGGATCTTGGTAACGTCGCGGCGATGCTGGAGCGCGCCGGGGATGACGCCGCGCGTCCGGAATGGCTGGAGCCAGAGTTCGGCGTACGCGACGGTAAATACTATCTGACCGAGCAGCAGGCTCAGGCGATTCTGGATCTGCGTCTGCAGAAACTGACCGGCCTTGAGCATGAAAAACTGCTCGACGAATATAAAGAGCTGCTGGAGCAGATCGCGGAGCTGCTGCACATTCTCGGCAGCGCCGACCGTCTGATGGAAGTGATTCGCGAAGAGCTGGAGCTGATCCGCGACCAGTTCGGCGACGAACGTCGTACCGAAATCACCGCCAACAGCGCTGATATTAACATCGAAGATCTGATCAACCAGGAAGATGTGGTGGTCACCCTGTCGCATCAGGGGTATGTGAAGTATCAGCCGCTGACCGACTACGAAGCACAGCGTCGTGGCGGTAAAGGCAAATCGGCAGCGCGCATTAAAGAAGAAGACTTTATCGACCGCCTGCTGGTGGCTAACACCCATGACACCATCCTCTGCTTCTCAAGCCGCGGCCGTCTGTACTGGATGAAGGTCTATCAGCTGCCGGAAGCCAGCCGCGGCGCGCGCGGTCGGCCGATCGTCAACCTGCTGCCGCTGGAAGCCGATGAGCGCATCACCGCCATCCTGCCGGTCCGCGAGTACGAAGAGGGCGTCAACGTCTTTATGGCGACCGCCAGCGGTACCGTGAAGAAAACCGCGCTGACCGAGTTCAGCCGTCCGCGTTCCGCCGGTATCATCGCGGTCAACCTGAACGAAGGCGATGAGCTGATCGGCGTCGATCTGACCTCTGGTCAGGATGAAGTGATGCTGTTCTCCGCGGCCGGTAAGGTTGTACGCTTCAAGGAAGACGCCGTTCGCGCCATGGGCCGTACCGCCACCGGCGTACGCGGTATTAAGCTTGCGGAAAACGACAGCGTCGTCTCGCTGATTATTCCACGCGGCGAAGGCGCGATCCTGACGGTGACGCAAAACGGTTACGGTAAACGTACCGCGGCGGCGGAGTATCCGACCAAGTCGCGTGCCACCCAGGGCGTTATTTCGATCAAAGTCACCGAGCGTAACGGTTCCGTGGTCGGCGCCGTGCAGGTGGATGACTGCGATCAGATCATGATGATCACCGACGCCGGGACGCTGGTGCGTACCCGCGTTTCCGAAGTGAGCATCGTGGGCCGTAACACCCAGGGCGTGATCCTCATCCGCACCGCGGAAGATGAAAACGTGGTAGGTCTGCAGCGCGTGGCTGAGCCGGTGGATGATGAAGAGCTGGATGCCATCGACGGTAGCGCGGCGGAAGGCGATGACGATATCGCCCCGGAAGCGGATACCGATGACGACATCGCCGAAGACGAAGAATAATCGTCCGAGGTAAATGTTCTGGAAGGGCCGGGTATTTTCCCGGCCCTTTTTGCATTAACATTGCGGCAAAGCCGGTTTACCGCTACCTTAACCGCATTCTGTTGAGTCCCTGACGGCCGAGCATCGCCACATTGAAATATCTTGCCTCTTTTCATACAACCCTGAAGGTTTCACGTTATCTGTTCAGAGCGCTGGCGGTATTGCTGTGGCTGCTTATTGCGTTTGTCTCTGTGTTTTATATCGTCAACGCGCTGCACGAGCGGGAAGCCGAAATCCATCAGGAGCTTAATCTCAACGCCGATCAGGCCCAGCGCTATATCCAGCGTACCGCGGATGTAATGAAAGAGCTGAAGTATGTCGCCGGTAATCGCTTGTCGGCAGGGGACGCGGTAGCGCAAGGGCAAAACGGCGATATGGCGGTGCCCAACTTTGAACCCCTGTACCCCGATTCCGACTGCAGCGCGATGAGCGCCACCTGGCGTAATTCGCTGCAGTCGCTGGCATGGTTTATGCGCTACTGGCGGGATAATTTTACTGCCGCCTACGACCTTAACCGCATCTTTCTCATCGGCAGCGATAACCTCTGCATGGCCAACTTTGGCCTGCGGGACGTGCCGATTGAGCGCGATCAGGCGCTGAAAGTCCTGCATCAGCGCATAGAGCAATATCGCAACGCGCCGCAAAATGAGCGCGGCAACAACCTGTTCTGGATAAGCCAGGGCGTTCGCCCCGGGGTGGGCTATTTTTACGCCCTGACGCCGGTCTATATGGCCAATCGCCTGCAGGCGATGCTGGGCGTGGAGCAGACCATCCGCATGGAAAGCTTCTTTACGCCGGGCAGCCTGCCGATGAGCGTGACGATCTTTGACGATAACGGGCAGCCGCTGATTTCGCTGGCCGGTGCGGAAGGTAAAATCCAGAGCGAAGCGAAGTGGATGCAGGAGCGGATGTGGTTTGGCTACAGTTCGGGTTTCCGCGAGCTGGTGCTGAAAAAAAGCCTCTCGCCGTCCTCCCTGAGCATCGTCTATTCCGTCTCGGTAGATCAGGTGCTGGAGCGGATCCGTATGCTGATCATCAATGCTATCGTTCTTAATATCCTCAGCGGCGCGATGCTGTTCGCGCTGGCGCGGATGTATGAGCGGCGCATTTTTATCCCCGCGGAGAATGACGCCCAGCGCCTGGAAGAGCACGAGCAGTTCAACCGCAAAATTGTGGCTTCTGCCCCGGTAGGGATCTGTATTCTGCGCACTGCCGACGGGACCAATATTCTCAGTAATGAACTGGCGCACAACTACCTGAACATGCTGACCCACGAGGACCGCCAGCGGCTGACGCAGATCATCTGCGGCCAGCAGGTCAATTTTGTCGACGTGCTGACCAGCAACCATACCAACCTGCAGATTAGCTTTGTTCATTCACGCTATCGCAATGAAAACGTCGCCATTTGCGTGCTGGTGGACGTTTCCGCCCGCGTGAAAATGGAGGAGTCGCTGCAGGAGATGGCCCAGGCGGCGGAGCAGGCCAGCCAGTCGAAATCGATGTTCCTGGCGACGGTTAGCCATGAGCTGCGTACCCCGCTGTATGGCATCATCGGTAACCTCGATCTGCTGCAGACCAAAGCGTTGCCGAAAGGCGTCGATCGCCTTGTGACGGCGATGAACAACTCCTCCAGCCTGCTGCTGAAAATCATCAGCGATATTCTTGATTTCTCGAAAATCGAGTCCGAGCAGTTGAAGATCGAGCCGCGGGAGTTCTCTCCGCGCGAAGTCATGAACCATATCTCCGCTAACTATCTGCCGTTGGTGGTGCGCAAGCAGCTGGGCCTGTACTGCTTTATCGAGCCGGACGTTCCGGAACAAATGTCCGGCGACCCGATGCGCCTGCAGCAGGTGATCTCAAATCTGCTCAGCAATGCGATAAAGTTCACCGATACCGGCTGTATTGTCCTGCACGTCCAGTGCGCGGGGGATTATCTGCAGATTAGCGTTCGCGACACCGGAGAGGGGATCCCGGCGAAAGAGGTATTGCGCCTCTTCGATCCTTTCTTCCAGGTGGGGACCGGCGTGCAGCGCAATTTTCAGGGCACCGGCCTTGGCCTGGCGATCTGTGAAAAACTGATCAGCATGATGGATGGCGATATTGCTGTCGAAACCGAGCCGGGGATGGGTAGCCGCTTTACCATCCGTATTCCTCTGTATGGCGTGCAGAATACCTCACCGGTGAGCAGAGACGGTTTCGCTGGCAAGACCTGCTGGCTGGCGATTCATAACACTTCGCTGGCGATGTTCGTCACCTCGCTGCTCAGCTACCACGGCCTGACGGTCCGCCGCCATGCCGGCGAAACGCCGGACGCCGAGGATGTCTTACTCACTGACGATGAGGCGCTGAGCGGATGGCAGGGAAGGGCCATGGTCATCTTCTGTCGCCGTCATATCGGTATTCCGCAGGAGCGGTCCGCCGGCGAATGGCTGCACAGCGTGACGACTCCCCACGAACTGCTGCCGCTGCTGGGGCGTATTTTCCATGTTGCGCTCGCCAGTGCGGAAAATAGCCCGGCGCTGATGGCCCCGGAGGCGCAGGCCGGCAATAACGACGACATGATGATCCTCGTGGTCGACGATCACCCGATCAACCGCCGCCTGCTGGCGGATCAGCTGGGGTCGCTCGGCTACCAGTGCGTGACCGCGAACGACGGGATCGACGCGCTCAACGTCCTCAGCAAGCAGCACATCGATATCGTGCTCAGCGACGTCAACATGCCTAATATGGATGGTTATCGCCTGACGCAGCGCATTCGTCAGCTTGGCCTGACGCTGCCGGTGATTGGCGTAACGGCCAATGCCCTGGCGGAAGAGAAGCAGCGCTGTCTGGAATCGGGGATGGACAGTTGTCTGTCCAAGCCGGTCACCCTCGACGTACTGAAGCAAACGCTGACGGTATATGCGGCGCGGGTGCGTAAAGGGCGGGAATAATGGGGAGCTCCGTCTCGCCGGGGCGAGACGGAGAGGGCGAAGAGATTACTCTTTGTCCGTCGCGCTCAGCGAGACGGAAGAGAGGTAGTTCAGCAAGGCGATGTCGTTTTCGACGCCCAGCTTCATCATCGCCGATTTCTTCTGGCTGCTGATGGTTTTAATGCTGCGATTAAGCTTTTTGGCGATCTCGGTTACCAGGAAACCTTCGGCGAACAGGCGCAGCACTTCGCTCTCTTTCGGCGACAGGCGTTTATCGCCATAGCCGCTGGCGCTGATTTTTTCCAGCAGGCGAGAGACGCTTTCCGGGGTGAATTTCTTCCCTTTCTGCAGCGCGGCCAGCGCTTTTGGCAGGTCGGTCGGCGCCCCCTGCTTGAGGACGATCCCTTCGATATCCAGATCCAGCACCGCGCTGAGGATCGCCGGATTGTTGTTCATGGTCAGAACAATGATCGACAGATCCGGGAAGTGGCGCTTGATGTATTTAATCAGCGTGATCCCGTCGCCGTATTTGTCTCCGGGCATGGACAGATCGGTGATCAGCACATGGGCGTCCAGCTTCGGAAGATTGTTGATAAGGGCCGTGGAGTCTTCAAACTCGCCAACGACGTTCACCCACTCAATTTGCTCAAGTGACTTACGAATACCGAACAGTACGATCGGATGGTCATCGGCAATAATTACGTTCATAGTGTTCATGTATAAGGCTACCTTCTACAGCAAGCTCTTGACGTAAGCGTCAATGTCGCTGATATATTTTTCTATGCCTTGCGCATCCTTTTCGCGAATCAGATGCTCAAGCGTTTCACATAACTGCTTGCCGGGTATCAGATTAAGCATAGCAAATGCCCCTTTGAGGCGGTGGGCGGTTTGCGCCAGAGCAGCAAAATCGCCCGCTTCGATTTCAGTATACAATCTCTGAACATCATCCGGTACCGTATCGGCAAACAGTGCGTAATAGCCGCTGGCATGGAGTTCGGCGTTACTCTCGTTTCCTGAGGTGACGGGCTGAACCGCCTCCTCCGCCAGCTGCTGCTCAATAAGCTGCAGGATAGCCTCCTGCATCGCCGTGCTAATATTAAAGTTGACCCGCAGTTGGCCCGGGCCGATCTTGCGTATCCCGACCTCATCATCGCTTAAAAGCAAGCCTGAAGCAGTAAGATTAGACGGATTATCCGTTAAATAAAGATCAAAGGCTTGACTGGTCGCCCGATCGTCCGGTGTGATGCAGGACGCTCCCCAGCTCTCCAGCTGGCGAGTGACAATCCGCCGCACTTCGCTGGAAGTCACATCCAGCAGGACGATAACGTCATCCAGCAAATGCTCTCCCGCCTCTGGCGCCTCTTCGCTGGCCGGCATTTTCAGATGCAGGGTATAGCGCGTCCCCAGCGACTCCCGGGCTTTAATGGTCAATTGCCCGCCCAGCTTGCGCGTCATGCGGTCGCATAGCCAGAAGGTAAGGGCGTTTGCTTTGCCGTACAGGTCGCTCTGGGTCTCGTTGAGATACGGGAAGTGCATATTGTCGATCTCGTTTGCCGAGACGCCGTTGCCGGTATCCAGAATGCGGAAGGTCAGGCGATCGCTGGCCGACTCATCCTGACAGACGTCGAGGGTGATCTTGCCGATAGGCGTGGTGGTCACTGAATATTGGATTAACAGCACCAGCGTGCGCCGCAGAGCTTCACGGTCGCCATAGCGCTGCTCGCCGGCCGGGAGCGCATTGTTGATGAGCAGCTGCAGACCCTTGCGTTTCATCGCCGGCAGCACTTCCGGCACGACGTCGTCAATAAGCTCCTGCACCGAGAACAACGTCTGGTTGGTTTTCCAGGCATCGCTTTCCAGCAGATTGGCGAGCTGAATGTCATCGATGAGTTTGACCAGCTCATCGGCATGCTGGGCCAGCGTCCGATTCTCTGTACTACTGAGCGCCGCCGCCTCTGCCGCCAGCGTCAGCGCGGGCTGCTTCAGGGCGCTGCCGATGTGCTGCATAAAGGCGGCCCGTCCCTGCTGGTTTTTCTCATACAAGCGCTGGGCCTGCTTGAGCTTTTTATTGACCAGCACTTCGCGGTCCTGATCACGGATGATCAGGATCTGGGTGCGCGGCGCTACCTGGCTGCGATACTGGCGGATTTCATACTGCTCATTGTTGACGGTGGCCTGGATCACTCCCTGATGCTGGTCCGCCATATTGGTGATGTTCTGCAGATTCAGGTGCGGAAGCAGATGGTCGGCAATTGGATTGCTGATAACCGTTCGGTTGGCTTCCTGATCGTGAACGAGCAGCCCCAGCGGCAGCAGAGAAACAATCTCTTCGTTAATGGCGCGCAGCAGACGCAGTTCGCTGTTGGCGGCGGAGGGGAGCCCGGCGCCAGACGAATGGCTGCGTCCTTTATAGTGGCGAAAGGTGGTAAAACCAAACAGCGCCAGCGCCAGCAGACCAATGTTGAGCAGCAGCGGCAGAAGAATGTTCTGCATGGACTCCAGCAGCATGGTGCTCATTGGTACCGTCCACAGTAACTGCATACCGGTGGTGCTGATGTCGGTGGCGATGTCAATCTGCATGCCGTTAAAGGTGATCCCGATATGATCGGCGCTCTCTTTATCCGGCGTGGTGGCGAGATTTTGCGACGGGTCAGGCTCGATACGGAAGCTGTCGATGGTCATGCCGGGCGGGATCAGATCGTTAATCGGCAGGTCGAAGGCAACCACCGTGGCAAGGTGTCCGGGCTGGTTGAAGGTGGTGCGTAACGTAAAATAGTGCGCGTTCTGCCAGGCGAGATGGCGCAACGGCGAGAACGTCTCGCGCTCATCAAGGGTATTAGCCTGCAGCAGCATTTCCGCGCGCCGCGACTCCACGACGCTGCTGATCGTTGACTCTTTGAAGCTTGAAGAGAGGTCCTTCAACGGCAGGGTGGAGACCAGGATCAGACTATTGTCCAGGCCGTTGAGATAGTACATCGACCACGGAATGGTCTCCGCGCCCCACAAAATATCGAGATAATCGGACATTTTCTGCGTCATTTCGAGGGTGGAGCTGTCATGGGAGCCAAAGATCAGGGCTTCGGTTTTACGCCGGGGTTTCTCCAGGTAGTAAACGTCCTGTTTTAAACGCGTCTCCTGCAGACCGCCGCTTGCGGTGTTGACTGAGGTGGCGGCGATATTGTCGTAGATCTGCCAGGTGGCATAGCGCCAGGCGTCAATGCGCTGGTGCAGAGCGTGGGAGACATCAACCACCTGATAGCTTTTCTCCTTCAGCCAGGCATTGACGGCGCTTTGGATCATCACCCCCATTGTCGCCAGCAGGACAATAACCATCAAAATGAAGAAGCGGCTGATGTTGCCGGGGATCAGGGAGAATTTTTTCGGGGTCATCTTGTGGCTGAACGACTCATCATTGTTTGTAAACAGGATGTAGCGCCAGAGTAACTGGCAACAAAGCAGATGCTGCTGGCAGTATAAAGGCTAATGGCGTAAATCCATACTACAGATTGGCGCCAGCGGTGCGATGCCGCCCAGGAATTATCTTAGAAACGAAGCGTAAATGAAACCGCGCCGGGAAGGTTAACCGGCGACGATATTGACGGAAACAAAAGGGAAGAATCGCACGAAATAACAAGACATTGGCAGAATATGCACCACTGATGGCCTAATTGATTGATTAATAGTCGTTAGGGAATCATTAGCCGTAGCACAGATAAATTAAAGTTGTGTAAAGAAGGGTAAAAAAAACCGGATGCGAGGCATCCGGTTGAAATAGGGGTAAACAGACATTCAGAACTGAATGACGGTAATAAATAAAGTTAATGATGATAGCGACTCTTATTTTAGCCACCAATGATCATTTTGTTTTACCATTCAGTGCTATAGATATGTTGTTGTCTATCGCTTTGATTATAAATGGTTAAATATTATTTTTGATGATTAGTGCGTATTTCCCTGACCATTTTGCGGTGAAAAAAGTTCCGCTGAATTTACAAATTGAAACATCTTGTGGGAACTTTGAAATATCTTGGAAGTTTTAGTATCATATTCTTGTTGGATTATTCTGCATTTTGCAGCACAATGAAATAGCCGACTGATTAGAAGGGTAATCAGTAAGCAGTGGCATAATAAAAGGCATATAACAAACAGAGGGTTAATAACATGAAAGTTAAAGTACTGTCCCTCCTGGTACCGGCTCTGCTGGTAGCAGGCGCAGCAAATGCGGCTGAAATTTATAACAAAGACGGCAACAAATTAGACCTGTACGGTAAAATTGACGGTCTGCACTACTTCTCTGACGACAAGAGCGTCGACGGCGACCAGACCTACATGCGTGTAGGCGTGAAAGGCGAAACCCAGATCAACGACCAGCTGACCGGTTACGGCCAGTGGGAATACAACGTTCAGGCGAACAATACTGAAAGCTCCAGCGATCAGGCATGGACTCGTCTGGCATTCGCAGGCCTGAAATTTGGCGACGCGGGCTCTTTCGACTACGGTCGTAACTACGGCGTAGTATACGACGTAACGTCCTGGACCGACGTTCTGCCGGAATTCGGCGGCGACACCTACGGTTCTGACAACTTCCTGCAGTCCCGTGCTAACGGCGTTGCAACCTACCGTAACTCTGATTTCTTCGGTCTGGTTGACGGCCTGAACTTTGCTCTGCAGTATCAGGGTAAAAACGGCAGCGTCAGCGGCGAAGGTACTTCTCCGACCAACAACGGTCGTGGCGCTCTGAAACAGAACGGTGACGGCTTCGGTACCTCTCTGACCTATGACATCTATGATGGCATCAGCGCTGGTTTCGCGTACTCGCACTCCAAACGTAACGGCGATCAGAATCGTTTGGATAAAGGCCGTGGCGACAACGCTGAAACCTACACCGGTGGTCTGAAATACGACGCCAACAACATTTACCTGGCGACTCAGTACACCCAGACCTACAACGCAACTCGTTTCAGCGGCAACGGAGAATCTGATTCTATTAGCGGTTTTGCTAACAAAGCACAGAACTTCGAAGTGGTTGCTCAGTACCAGTTCGACTTCGGTCTGCGTCCGTCCGTAGCTTACCTGCAGTCTAAAGGTAAGGACATCGAAGGTTACGGCGACCAGGACCTGCTGAAATATGTTGACGTTGGCGCGACCTACTACTTCAACAAAAACATGTCCACCTATGTTGACTACAAAATCAACCTGCTGGACGAAAACGATTTCACTCGTCGCGCTGGTATCTCTACCGACGACGTGGTTGCACTGGGCCTGGTTTACCAGTTCTAAGTTGCAAGCTGCATAACAAAAAGGCGCCTCTGGCGCCTTTTTTTATGTCCGGTTTAACCTCGCTGGTATACTCTTGTCGCCCTGGTAAGAGGAGCCTCGATTAATGGATATGACTTTCTTTCGCGCCGCGCTGCTGGGCGCCTGCGTTCTGCTCTCTGGCTGCGATTCAGCTACCACTCCTGCGACCCCCACCGCGACGGCCACCGTGCTGGATGGCAAAACGATGGGCACCTTCTGGCGGGTCAGCGTCATTGGCGTGGATGAGGCAAAGGCCCAGGCGTTGCGCGCCAAGGTTCAGGCCCAGCTGGACGCCGACGATCGCCTGCTGTCGACCTGGAAAAACGACTCAGCGCTGATGCGCTTCAATCATGCCGCCACTACCGAACCCTGGCCGGTGAGCGAAGCGATGGCGGATATCGTCACCCTGTCGCTGCGGATTGGCGCCAAAACGCACGGCGCGATGGATATTACCGTGGGGCCGCTGGTCAACCTGTGGGGCTTTGGCCCGGATAAACAGCCGGTCACCACCCCGGATGCCGAGGCGATAGCCGCGGCGAAGGCGCGCACCGGCCTGCAGCATCTGCAGGTTATTAATCAGAGCGGCAGGCAGTTCCTGCAAAAAGATATTCCCGATCTGTTTGTCGACCTCTCCACCGTGGGGGAAGGCTATGCCGCCGACCACCTCGCGCGGTTGATGGAGCAGGAGGGGATCTCCCGCTATCTGGTGTCGGTGGGCGGGGCGCTGGTCAGCCGCGGGATGAACGGCGAAGGCAAGCCCTGGCGGGTAGCGATCCAGAAACCGACCGACCGCGAAAACGCCGTTCAGGCGATTGTCGACATCAATGGTCACGGCATCAGCACCTCCGGCAGCTATCGCAATTACTATGAACTCGATGGCAAACGCATCTCGCACGTTATCGATCCGCAGACCGGGCAGCCGATAACCCATAAGCTGGTCTCCGTGACCGTCATTGCGCCAACGGCGCTGGAGGCGGACGGCTGGGATACCGGACTGATGGTGCTGGGGCCGGAAAAAGCGCAGCAGGTGGTGCGCGAGGAGGGGCTGGCGGTCTACATGATCGTTAAAGATGGAGAGGGTTTTAAAACCTGGATGTCGCCGCAGTTCCGCACTTTCCTTGTCGGCGAGAAAAATTAAAAAGCAAGATTGCGGGTTTTTTACTGCGGGCTTTACCACAGACTGAGGGTACACTTACAGCTGGAGACCCGTCATGAAACCGATAGTTGCCGATACCGATGATCGCCGCTGGCAGGCGGTCTGCGAACGTGATACCCGGGCCGATGGTCAGTTCGTCTTTGCGGTACTGACCACCGGCATCTGCTGTCGTCCCTCCTGCCGCTCGCGGCGCGCGCGGCGGGAAAACGTACGCTTTTTTGCCGACGTCGCCGCCGCCGTGGCGGCGGGATTCCGCCCCTGCAAACGCTGCCAACCGGATAAAGACTACCCGCAGCAGCAAAGGGTCGACAAAGTGGCGCAGGCCTGTCGGCTGCTGGAGCAGGACGCGCCCCTGACCCTCGATGCGCTGGCAGGCCAGCTGGCGATGAGCCCGTTTCATTTCCACCGTCTATTTAAATCCGTCACCGGCATGACCCCTAAAGCCTGGCAACAAGCGTGGCGGGCGCAGCGCCTGCGGGAAGCGCTGGAGCAGGGGATACCGGTGACCCGCGCCGCGCTGGCGGCTGGTTTTCCCGACAGCAGCAGCTATTATTGCCAGGCCGACGCAGCGTTAGGGATGACCGCCAGCCAGTTTCGCCGCGGCGGCGCCGCCACCGTGGTAACCTGGACCACGGGCGACTGCGCGCTGGGTCGTTGCCTGGTGGCGCAGAGCGAGCGCGGCGTCTGCGCGGTGCTGCCGGGTGATAACGATGCGGCATTGCTCGACGACCTGCGCCGGCGCTTTCCCAATGCCGAGCTGCGTGAAGGCGACCCCGATTTTTGTCAGCAGATGGCCGAGATTTTCGCCCACCTCGACGACAGCCGGCGGCCGGTATCGCTGCCGCTGGATCTGCAGGGCACCGCATTTCAGCTGCAGGTCTGGCAGGCGCTGCGGCAGATCCCGGCGGGTGAGACCCGCAGCTACCGCCAGGTGGCAGAGCATATTGGCCAGCCGCGGGCGGTTAGAGCCGTGGCCGGCGCCTGCGCGGCGAATTCGCTGGCGGTGATTGTTCCCTGCCACCGGGTGGTGCGTGAAGATGGCGCCCTGTCCGGTTATCGCTGGGGAACGGCGCGAAAAGCGCAGCTGCTGGCGCGCGAGGCCCAACATGAGGAGGAGTAATGCTCGATCTGTTTAGCGATATCCCACCGTGGCAGGAGCCGCTGGCCCCCGGCGCGGTGGTGCTGCGGCGATTTGCCCGCGAACGCGCCCCGGCGCTGCTGCAGGCGATAGCCGACGTCGCCAGTCAGTCGCCGTTTCGCCAGATGGTCACGCCGGGCGGGTACACCATGTCGGTCGCCATGACCAACTGCGGCGCGCTGGGCTGGACTACCGATCGCCACGGCTATTTGTACGCCCCGGTCGACCCGGTAACCGATCAAACCTGGCCGCCGATGCCTGCCGTATTTCATGAACTGGCGCTGGCGGCGGCCGCCGCCGGCGGCTATCCGGAGTTTTCCCCCGATGCCTGTTTGATTAACCGCTATTGTCCTGGCGCAAAACTGTCGTTGCATCAGGATAAAGATGAACAGGATCTGCGGGCGCCGATTGTCTCGGTCTCGCTGGGCTTGCCGGCTATCTTTCAGTTTGGCGGCTTGCAACGCAGCGACCCGCTGCAGCGGCTGCTGCTGGAGCATGGCGATGTGGTGGTCTGGGGCGGCGAGTCGCGCCTGTTTTATCATGGCATTCAGCCGCTGAAAGCGGGGCATCATCCGGAAACGGGCGACTGTCGTTACAATCTCACCTTCCGACAGGCGGGCGGTCGCCAGTATTAAAATAAGAATTATTCTTGATGTCATCGGTGAGCCGTTTAAACTGCTGGCTGTTTTGCTTTTGCGGATAGCCTGTTATGGAACTTATCTCTCTCGTCTGGCGCCAGTACCGCTGGCCGTTTCTGGGCGTTATTGCTCTCAGCCTGCTCAGCGCCGCGCTGGGTATCGGCTTAATCGCTTTCATTAACCTGCGTCTGATTACCTCTGTCGATACCTCGCTGCGGGTCCTGCCGGAGTTTCTTGGTCTGCTGGGGCTGCTGATGGCGGTGACCCTGGGTTCGCAGCTGGCGCTAACCACCCTCGGCCACCATTTTGTCTATCGTCTGCGCGGTGAGTTTGTTAAACGCATCCTCGATACCCAGATTGAACAAGTAGAGAAGATCGGCAGCGCGTCGCTGCTTGCCGGGCTGACCAGCGATATCCGCAATATCACCATCGCCTTTGTGCGCCTGCCGGAGCTGGTGCAGGGGATCATTCTCACCTTCGGCTCCGCGGCCTACCTCGCCTGGCTGTCAGGAAAAATGATGCTGGTGACGGCGCTGTGGATGGCGCTCACCATCTGGGGCGGCTTTGTGCTGGTCTCGCGGGTGTACAAACATATGGCCAGCCTGCGCGAAACGGAAGATAAACTGTATCACGACTATCAGACGGTGCTGGAGGGGCGTAAAGAGCTGACCCTCAACCGCGAGCGCGCGGAGTATGTGTTTAACCAGCTCTACCTCCCGGACGCCCGGGAGTACCGGCACCATATCGTTCGCGCCGATACCTTCCACCTCAGCGCGGTCAACTGGTCGAATATTATGATGCTTGGCGCCATCGGGCTGGTGTTCTGGATGGCCAACAGCCTCGGCTGGGCCGATACCGCCGTGGCGGCGACCTATTCCCTGACGCTGCTGTTTCTGCGCACGCCGCTGCTCTCCGCCGTCGGCGCGCTGCCCACGCTGCTCAGCGCCCAGGTGGCGTTTAACAAGCTGCGTCAGTTCTCCCTCGCCCCGTACCGGGCCGACTTTCCCCGGCCGCAGGCGCATCCTGACTGGCAGACGCTGGAGCTGCGCGATGTCACCTTCCATTATCCGGACCAGCGCTTTGCGGTAGGGCCGCTTAATCTGACGCTGAAGCGCGGCGAGCTGGTGTTTCTGATAGGCGGCAACGGCAGCGGCAAGTCAACGCTGGCGATGCTCCTGACCGGCCTGTACCAGCCAATATCCGGTCAGATCCTCGTCGACGGCCAGCCGCTGGCGGCGGAGAGGCCAGAGGAGTACCGCAAACTGTTTTCCGCAGTGTTTACCGACGTCTGGCTGTTTGACCGCCTGCTCGGGCCGCAGGGCGAGGAGGCCGATCCGGCGCTGGTGGCGACATGGCTGGAGCGTCTGCAAATGGCCCACAAGCTGCAGCTGGAGAACGGAAAAATCGCCGACCTGCGGCTGTCGAAAGGGCAGAAGAAGCGCGTGGCGCTCCTGCTGGCGCTGGCCGAGTCCCGGGACATCATTCTGCTGGATGAATGGGCGGCGGATCAGGATCCGCATTTCCGCCGCGAGTTCTACCAGGTCCTGCTGCCGCTGATGCAGCAGATGGGCAAAACCGTGTTCGCCATCAGCCATGACGATCACTACTTCCAGCACGCCGATCGTCTGCTGGAGATGCGCGCCGGCCAGCTCGCCGAACTTACCGGCGAAGAGCGGGAACAGGCTTCCCGCGATGCGGTGGCCCGTACGGCCTGACAATCGCCACGCGCCCGGGGAAAAGCCCGGGCGCCGCTGAAATTTTCAGCGTCTACATCGCTGACGGTTATTATTTCCCCCTCCTCGCGCTATGCTTAAGGCTTCCGGCCCGCAGGCCGGCTCACCATTCTCAAAAGGATTGCCCGATCGATGTCCGTTTTGCATAAAAAAAGCGCCCGCTTGCGTGACGAAGAGCGCGCCCGTCTGATTTGGCTCTTGAGCACCGATAAAGCGGTGACTTCCGCGCTGCTGGGCAAACTGACGCTGGCTGAGCGCTATGATGAAGGGACGCTGGCCGATGACCTGGCCGAAGTGGAAATGCTGGTCTCGCATCTGCCGCCGCCGGATCTCGCCGATGCGCTGGAAGCGCTTCCCTATGACGCCCGCACCGCGCTATGGTGCCTGGTGCCCGACGATAAACGTGGCGAAGTGCTGCTGGAGGCCTCAGAGAACGTCTGGGGCGACCTGATCGACAAGATGAGCGACCCCGAGCTGCTGCAGGCCATGCAGCCGCTGGATATCGATGAACAGGTTTACCTGCTGCAGCATCTGCCGCGCAACCTAACCGGACGGCTGCTGGCGACCCTGCCGGCCGAGAAGCGCGCCCGTATTCGCCAGATTATGCGCTACGCCGACAACAGCGTCGGGTCGATCATGGAGTTTGAGGTCATTACGGTGCGACCGGAGGCCACCCTGGCGGCGGTGCAGCGCTATCTGCGGCGTCTCGGAAAAATGCCGGAAAACACCGATAAGCTGTTCGTTACCACCCGTAACAAGCTGCTGCTCGGCGAGCTGGAGCTGCAGACCATTCTGCTCAATGATGCGCAGAAGCGGGTGGGGGAGGTGATGGAGGGCGACCCGGTCACCTTTCAGCCGCACGAAGAGGCCGAGAAGGTGGCGCGCACCTTCGAACGCGACGACTTACTCAGCGCCGCCGTCATTGATGCCGACGGCAAGCTGATCGGGCGCCTGACCATCGATGAGATCGTCGATGTGGTTTATGAAGAAACCGATAACGATCTGCGGCGGATGGGCGGCCTGAGCGATGAAGAGGATGTCTTCGCCCCGGTCAGCAAAGCGGTGAAAACCCGCTGGGCGTGGCTGGCGGTCAATCTGTGTACGGCGTTTATTGCTTCCCGGGTCATCGACGGCTTCGAACACACCATTTCACAGCTGGTGGCGCTGGCCTCGCTGATGCCGATCGTCGCCGGGATTGGCGGCAACACCGGCAACCAGACGATCACCATGATCGTCCGGGCGATGGCGCTGCAGCAGATCCAGCCCGGCAGCTTTACCTTCCTGATCCTGCGTGAAATGGGTGTTGCGCTGATTAACGGTCTGGTGTGGGGCGGGATTATGGGAGCCATCACCTGGTGGCTGTATGACGATCCGCAGCTCGGCGGGGTGATGACGCTGGCCATGATGCTCAACCTGCTGATGGCGGCGATGATGGGCGTGATAATCCCGATGGTCATGGTGAAGCTGGGGCGCGACCCGGCGGTCGGCTCCAGCGTAATGATCACCGCCATCACCGACACCGGCGGCTTCTTTATTTTTCTGGGTCTGGCGACGCTGTTTCTGATGTAGCCTGCGCTTTTGCCCGCAGGCGGCGGGGGATGATCGCCATCGCGACAATCCCCGCCAGCACACCGATCGCCAGATTGCTGGTTCCCACCGTCGCGGCGACGGTCACCAGCATCACCAGCGTTTCCGGCCACGGATTACGCGCCAGCTCGCCCGGGCGAATGCTGTGCCAGCTAAAGGTTTTCACCGCCACGATCACCATCACCCCGGCCAGAACCGCCATCGGGATCTTCGCCATCACCTGGCTGAGCGCTGTCACCAGCAGGAGCAGCACCAGGCCGGCGATTACCGTTGAGAGGCGGCTGCGGGCCCGGCCCATTTCCACGTTCACGATAGTCTGGCCGATCATCGCGCAGCCGGCGATGCCGCCATAGCAGCCGGCAAGGATATTGGCGATACCCAGCCCGGCGCTTTCCCGCGATTTGTTCGACGGGGTATGAGTGAGATCATCCACCAGCTTAGCCGTCAGCAAGGACTCCATCAGGCCGACAAAGGCGATACTGAGGGCGCACGGCCAGATTATCTGCAGGGTGGTCAGGTTCAGGGGAACGGTCAGGGCGGTGAACCCCGGCAGGCCGCCGCTCATCGAGCCTTCATCGCCGACGGTCGGCAACTGCTGGCCGGTGGTCGCGGTATAGAGGGTGAGTGCGACGATGGCGATCAGCGGCGCCGGGATAGCCTTAATAACGCGCGGCGCCCACAGGACGATAAGCAGCGTCAGGACGAACAGGCCAACGATTAGCGGTTGTCGACTCCAGAAATGCGGCACCTGAGCAAAGAAAATCAGGATCCCGAGGGCGTTGACGAACCCGGTCATCACCGCCGGGGGAATAAAGCGCATCAGGCGCGCCATGCCGCACAGACCAAACAAAATTTGAATAATACCCGCCAGAATGACAGCCGGTAAAATGTACCCCACGCCGTGCTGATGCACCATCGGGCCAATCACCAGCGCCACCGAGCCCGCGGCGGCGGTGACCATCGCCGGGCGTCCGCCGAAGACTGACATCGCCAGGCAGAGCACCACCGAAGCAATCAGGCTTACCTGCGGGTCAACGCCGGCAATGACTGAAAACGAAATCACTTCAGGGATGAGCGCCAGGGCGGTGAGCACGCCGGCCAGCACTTCGCGCGTCAGTAAAGACGGGGAGCGGAGGATGGGACGCAGGTTGCCGGAAGCGGCGGGGTCAGAAACTGGGGGCAAAAAAAAAGTTCGCAGCTTATAAAAAAAGAGGGAGCGGTGTCAGGCCCTGCTTCCGTGCGGTCTGTCACAAAACCAGGGATGATAGCGCGGAATCTGTCAGCGCACCAGTACAAAAAGTGATTTGGTGTATACATTTATTAAACATTTTTATAACGGATCTCAAAACAGAACTTAAAATTTAAACAATATTTAAATTTTTGAGCTTCGGTGGTAACGTGAGGGGTGAGAATCGTATCACCTGCGCTAAATAAAAACAGCGAG
Organism: Klebsiella pneumoniae; assembly: GCF_000742135.1. GTDB lineage: Bacteria > Pseudomonadota > Gammaproteobacteria > Enterobacterales > Enterobacteriaceae > Klebsiella > Klebsiella pneumoniae. The sequence continues at coordinate 4,269,989 of NZ_KN046818.1, forward strand.
TAAAGTAAGGCTCAAATCCGATGAATAAAAAGATGGCCGTACCACGCTCACAGGCGGTTGGTCCCAACAGCACTCGGACCAACACCCGCCATGAGCAAGAGACGGATGTATTGTTGATTGGCGGCGGCATTATGAGCGCCACACTGGGAACCTGGCTGCAGGAGCTTGAGCCAGACTGGTCTATTACCATGGTTGAGCAGATGTCCAGCGTGGCGGAAGAGAGCTCAAACGGGTGGAATAATGCGGGTACCGGCCACGCGGCGCTGATGGAGCTGAACTACACGCCGCAGACCGCCAACGGCATCAATATCGACAAAGCGGTCGACATCAACGAAGCCTTCCATATCTCGCGTCAGTTCTGGGCGCATCAGGTGACGCGCGGCGTCCTGAACAAACCAAAATCTTTCATTAACAGCGTGCCGCACATGAGCTTTGTGTGGGGCGAAGATAACGTCAACTTCCTGCGTGCGCGCTACGCGGCGCTGCAGCAAAGTGAACTGTTCCGCGGTATTCGCTATTCTGAAGACCATCAGCAGATCAAAGCCTGGGCGCCGCTGGTGATGGAAGGCCGCGACCCGCTGCAAAAGGTCGCCGCCACTCGCTCAGAAGTGGGAACCGACGTCAACTATGGTGAAATTACCCGCCAGCTGATCGCCGGTCTGCAAAAGCATGATAATTTCTCCCTACAGCTGGGCACCGTGGTGCGTCGCTTCAAGCGCAACGCCGACAAGAGCTGGACGGTCACCCTGGCGGATGCCGACAATCGTCGTCAGAAGCGGGTCATTAAAGCTAAATTTATCTTTATCGGCGCCGGCGGCGCAGCGCTGACCCTGCTGCAGGAGACCGGCATTCCGCAGGCCAAAGAGTATGCGGGCTTCCCGGTCGGCGGCCAGTTCCTGGTCTGCGAAAATCCGGAGGTGGTGAACCACCATCTGGCGAAGGTCTACGGTCAGGCCGAAGTGGGCGCGCCGCCGATGTCGGTGCCGCACATCGATACCCGTATTATCGACGGTAAACGCGTGGTGCTGTTCGGACCATTCGCCACCTTCTCGACCCGTTTCCTGAAGAACGGTTCGCTGTGGGATCTGCTGGCCTCGACGAATACCTCAAATATTTTGCCAATGCTCAACGTCGGCCTGGACAACTTCGATCTGGTAAAATATCTGATTAGCCAGGTGATGCAGAAAGATAAAGATCGTCTGGCCGCGCTGTGCGAATATTATCCGGAAGCGCGGAAAGAGGACTGGCGGTTGTGGCAGGCCGGTCAGCGCGTGCAGATCATTAAGCGCGACGCGAAGAAGGGCGGGGTACTGCGCCTGGGCACCGAAGTGGTCAGCGATGATGAAGGCACCGTCGCGGCGCTTCTCGGCGCGTCGCCAGGGGCCTCCACCGCGGCGCCTATCATGCTGCAGCTAATGGAAAAAGTGTTTAAAGATAAAGTCAATTCGCCGGAATGGCAGGCCAAGCTGAAGGCGATCATCCCAACCTACGGTATTCGTCTTGACGGCAACCCGGCGGAGATCGAGAAAGCGCTGGCGTGGACCAGTGAAGTGCTGGAACTGAAATATGAGCCAGCCGGGGCGGTGGATGAGGTACCGCAGGCGGAGCTGAAGCCGCTGAGCGGCGGCAAGCCGATGGCGGATATCGCGCTCTGATAAACGCTCTGACAAAAACGGCAGCCTGCGGGCTGCCGTTTTTTATTGCCGTTTGCGCTGTTCGCCTTAGCGGACGACGGCGTTGCCGATAGTCTCGTCGGCGCGCCAGATGCGATATTTCACATCGACATTGCTCGGCGTGTATACCACGATCGGCAGTTTGCTGTTGTAGCGCAGCATGGCGTCATCCCCGAGGCCGGCAGTGACAAATTTCTTCTCTTTTTTGCCGTCCGGGCAGGCCATCATGGTGGATACCGGGCCGCTCAGCTTCTCAAAGACATAGTAATCATAGCCCCAGCCTTCCAGGGTTTTACTTTCCAGTTCCCCGCCGAGACGATGATGGTTGCAGTCGACTTCCAGCGTCTGGCCGATCATCAGCTCAACCTTGAGCGCCGACTCATCCTGCTGCTGCGGCAGCTGAATAACCTGACGCTTCATGCCTTTTTCCGCTTTCGGGAACGGCGCGACTTTTTCCAGCGGCTGGTCTGCGGCCAATGCGCCAGCGGACATGCAGGCGGCGGTCAGCAGAGAAACGGCTAGCGTAGTGATTTTTTTCACGGTTGATCATCCTTTATTTTCGTTCCTGACAGAGATAGCCTATCATCACTCAGCTGAATGTTAAGATTTATTTACCAATTTTTGCAAAATGAATAGTGTTATTTACTGGTAAGACATCGGCCGCGCAGAGCGCAACAGAGGCGCTGGCGGGCCGCCAGCCCCCTGCCGGGAAAGCTATTCATTACGGCTATTTTTCGCTTCCTCAATAAACTCTTCATCGATTTCATCGGTATTGCCGGCATGTTCTCGTCCCGACAGCAGGTTCCAGCAGGCGATAAACAGGGCGGCGATCAGCGGCCCGATCACGAAGCCGTTGATACCGTAGATCTCCATGCCGCCCAGAGTGGCGATAAGGATCAGATAGTCCGGCATCCTGGTATCCTTGCCCACCAGCAGTGGACGCAGAATGTTATCCACCAGGCCAATCACAATCACAAAGAAGCCGACGATAAAGGCGCCCTGCCACAGCTGGCCGGTGGCGAAGAGGTAGATGGCCGCTGGCACCCAGATAATGGCCGAGCCCACCGCCGGGATAAGCGACAGAAACGCCATCAGCGCTCCCCAGAGAATGCTGCCGTCCAGACCGGCGATCCAGAAGGCAAAGCCACCCAGCGCCCCCTGCGCCAGCGCCACGGCGACGGTACCTTTTACCGTGGCGCGGGCCACAGCGGCGAATTTAGCGAACAAATGCTGCTTCACATAGCTTGATAACGGTAGAGACTCGAGGATCAACAGCACCAGATAAGGTCCATCCTTCAGCAGGAAAAACAGCAGATACAGCATGATGCCGAAGCTGACGGTGAAGCCAAAAGTCCCTTTGCCAATCAGAAACGCGCTGCCGGCCAGATACTGACCGCCTTTCAGAGCGGCATCAGAGAGCTGCTGCTGGATCTGCTGCGCGCTATCAAGGTTATGATCGGCGAGGAAGCTTCTGGCCCAGCCGGGAAGATGGGCGAACAGGCTGGCGACCACCGTCGGAAACTGGGTGTCGTTATGCTGCAGTTTGCTGTACACCAGGTTGAGCTCGTAGGCCAGCGAGGAGAGAATGATAGCCAGCGGCGTAAAAACGATAAGACAGATAATGACGATGGTCATCAGCGCCGCGAGGCCATTGCGCTCGCCGAGGCGGGTACGGATCTTGTTTTTGACCGGATTAAAAATCACCGCGAGGATCGCAGCCCAAAGGATGGCGGAATAATAGGGTGAGAGAACATCAAAAAAGGCCAGGGTTACAATGAAGACGATAAGGATGAAAAATCCTTTGGTAAGTCCATTAACTCTCATGTTATCCGCTCCTGCTTATGAGTCATACGGTCGAATAATAGATGCTACGACGTAATTTACCATCAGGATAGTCGTACATCTTCACGATACATTGAAGAAAGGGCACAAATTAAGCGAGCGGGCGGCAACAGGGGAAACAGGCATAAAAAAACCAGCCTTAAAAGGCTGGTTTCTGTGGAGTTTTTGGTCGGCACGAGAGGATTTGAACCTCCGACCCCCGACACCCCATGACGGTGCGCTACCAGGCTGCGCTACGTGCCGACGCGTGGGGAACAATATTACCCGTTCCCCAGGCGAATGCAAGCGGGTCACGCGCGATTGATTCATAATTAATCAATCAGTTAGCGATAAAGCGTTTTTCGTCAGTCAGGACCTGCAGCAACAGACTGAGCTGCGGTTTCTGATCTTTAATTTTCTCGCCGTCGCGGCTCCAGGTGGTATAGGTGCCGTTATGGTTGAGGACCACGGTGATGGTCGGGGTGGTGATGGCCAGCGTATCGCCGTTGGCCGCGGTGACCCAGTTACGACGCCGCGCGGCGCTGAACAGATCTTCTCCCTGCGAGTACTCATTGGCCGGCGTCGAAACGTGAAGCAGGCGCTGCATCAGCGTAGTCATCACATCTTTGTTATCGGTCAGGGTGGCAATCTCCTGCGCCGGCGTGCCCGGCCAGTGAATAACCAGCGGCACCTGCAGCTGCTCGCGCGACCAGTCGAACGCGTCGTGTTTCGCATTCAGCGGCTTGCCGTGGCCGCCGGTAATAATTACCACCGTATTATCGAGTTTGCCGGCTTCGCGCAGCGCAGTCAGCACCCGATCGATCTGGGCATCAACGTCGCCTGCCGCCTTGCTGTAGCGGCGGACAAAGCCCTGCTGCTGCGTGTCGTCGAGAGTGGTGCCATTGAGCGAGATCCACGAGAACCAGCGATTCTCATCCTGCGCGTAACGGTCCAGCCAGCCGATCCACTGATTGGCCGTCTGCTCGTCGCTCTGGGTCTTCGCGCTCGGCAGCGAGAAATCGGAGAGCAGCGCCTGGCGATACAGCGGGCTGCTAAACCCATCGGAGGAGAAGAGGCCCAGCTGGTAGCCCTGCTGGTTGAGGGCGGTAATCAGCGCGGCGGGAATACGCGCCGAGAGGACACCGTCCATATAGCCAGGCGAAATACCGTAGAACAAGCCAAACAGGCCGCTGTCGGCGGTATTGCCCGAGCTCATATGCTGGGTAAAGTTAACGTTTTCTTTGGCAAATGCCGCCAGCGCCGGCATGGTCTTTTCAAACCGCGAGTAGTTCAGGTTGTCGACGGTGATCAGCAGCACGTTGTAGCCCGCGCCGAGGTCACGGTAGCGCAGGTTGCTAAGCGGATACTGGACCGATACCGCCTCCGGCGCCCCTTGCTCCACCAGACGACGCTGATAATCCTGGGCGTCGAGCAGGCCATGTTTCTCAAGGAAACGACGGGCGGTCATCGGATAGGAGAGCGGCAGATTCGCCCGCTGCATAGTGATCGGGCGATAGAAATTGGCGTCCGCCCAGATATAGACCAGGTGGCTGCTGACGAACGACAAAAAGAAGAACCAGGCGACCGGGCGGGCGTAATGGCGGCGGCGCGTCAGGCTGCGCAGCTTTTGCCAGCTCCAGGTGGCGAAGAGCATTTCAATCAAAAAGATGACCGGGACGCTGATAAACATCAGCTGCCAGTCGCGCGCCATCTCATTCTGGTCAGGGTTGATGACCAGCTCCCAGACGACCGGGTTTAAGTGCAGATGGAAGCGGGTAAAAACCTCGCTGTCTATCAGCAGCAGCGTCATCCCGGCGGTGGCAAGGATCACCGACAGGAAGCGCATCAGGCGCTGCGAGACCACGATAAAGGTCAACGGAAAGAGGACCAGCACATAGCTGGTAAACACCAGAAAGCTGAAATGCCCGACGAGACTGACGTACGAAAACAGTCGTCCGGCAAGCGTCGTCGGCCAGTCGGCGACAAAAAGGTAGCGGCTGCCGAGCACCATGGCCAACAACATGTTGAACAGGGCGAACCAGTGCCCCCAGCTAACCATCTGGGAGACTTTTTCTCGGTAGGGCTGACGTAGAGTCACCATATACTGTTGCTGTTATCCTTAATGCGCTGGATCGTCGTTAATCGAAGATTGCAAAGCCTGCGCGAAAGAACGGGCGATGGCCTGACGCTGCGCCGGCGCGACGCTACTGTTGATCAGGTTGGTCACCATATTGCCTAACACCATCAGTGAAAGGTCCACCGGGGCTTTGTGTGATTCCAGGACGTTCGTCAGCTCGCTGAGCAACTGTTCGACCTGTTGATCGCTATAGCGGGAAATTTGCGGCATAAACTCAAAATCTGTTTGTTCGTGAAAGGGCAACATATTACCGTAGCAGCAGCTTTTTTTCCGCATTTTTTCGCCGCGGCGCAAAAGCGCATCAATCGACGGTAACGACGTCGAAATGTGTGGCGCCAGTTGCGTCGGCCACCCGGCGGTGGTTGAATACCGCCCGGTCTAAAAGGAGAGTTTAACATGAGTCTGGATATCGACCAGATTGCCCTGCATCAGTTAATCAAACGTGATGAACAAAATCTGGAGCTGGTGCTGCGCGAGTCACTGCTGGAGCCGAACGCGACGGTCGTCGAGATGATGGCTGAACTGCACCGGGTCTATAGCGCCAAAAGCAAAGCCTATGGCTTGTTCAATGAAGAGAGCGAACTGGCCCAGGCGCTGCGCCTGCAGCGTCAGGGGGAAGAAGAGTTTCTGGCGTTTAGCCGCGCGGCGACCGGTCGCCTGCGCGATGAGCTGGCGAAATACCCGTTCGCCGAAGGAGGCATTGTCCTCTTCTGCCAGTATCGTTACCTTGCGGTCGAGTATCTGCTGGTGGCGGTACTCAATAACCTGAGCAGTATGCGCGTCAACGAAGAGCTGGATATCCGCTCGACCCATTATCTGGATATTAACCATGCCGATATCGTCGCGCGCATCGATCTCACCGAATGGGAAACCAACCCGGAGTCGACCCGCTATCTGACCTTCCTGAAAGGGCGGGTAGGGCGCAAAGTGGCCGATTTCTTTATGGATTTCCTCGGCGCCAGCGAAGGGCTTAACGCCAAAGCGCAGAACCGCGGCCTGCTGCAGGCGGTGGATGACTTCGCCGCCGATGCCCAGCTTGATAAATCCGAGCGACAGAACGTGCGCCAGCAGGTCTACGCCTACTGCAACGAACAGCTGCAGGCTGGGGAAGAGATTGAGCTGGAGTCGCTGTCCAAAGAGCTCGCCGGCGTCAGCGAAAAGAGCTTCCAGGAATTCACCGCTGAGCAGGGCTATGAGCTGGAAGAGAGCTTCCCGGCGGATCGCAGCACCTTACGTCAGCTGACCAAGTTTGCCGGCAGCGGCGGCGGATTGACCATTAACTTCGACGCCATGCTGCTGGGCGAACGCGTATTCTGGGATCCCGCCACTGATACCCTGACCATTAAGGGTACCCCGCCGAATCTGCGCGACCAGCTGCAGCGCCGGACGTCAGGCGGCAATTAAGCCCTGTGCCCCGGCGGCGCTACCGCTGAACGGGGACGATCTCCACGCCGCTCTGCACCAACTGTTGGCGCAGCGCGGCGTCGGGTTCTCCATCGACAATCAGCGTACTGGCGAGGCTCAGCTCGCCGATGGCAAAGGCCGACGCGGCGTTGAGCTTCTCCCGGGAGGCCATTACCACGGTTTCTGCCGCCCTGGCCGTCAGCGCGCGCTTGATGCCTGCCTCTTCGTAATCACCGGTGGTGAAACCCGCCCGCGGGTGGACGCCGGTCACCCCCATAAAGAACAGATCGGCGTTGATCCGCGCCATTCCCGCCAGCGTCTCGGCGCCGACGGCGACAACCGAATGTTTGAATACTCTGCCGCCGAGCAGGATCACCTCGATTCGCGGGTGGTCCACCAGCGCCACGGCGATGCCCGGGCTGTGGGTGACCACCGTGCAGCTGAGGTCGGCGGGTAAAAAGCCGATCATCGCCGCGGTGGTGGTGCCGCCATCGACAATCACCACCTGTCCCGGCTGGATCAGGGCGGCGGCGGCGCGGGCGACCGCCTGCTTGGAGGCGATCTGCACGCTTTTGCGCGTTTCAATTGGCGCAATGGCGGCGGATACCGGCAATGCCCCGCCATGGACCCGCTGCAGTTTTCCCTCCGCCGCCAGCTCGCGCAGATCGCGGCGAATGGAGTCCTCGGAGACGTTAAACCGCTGGCTTAGCTCCCCGGACATCACCTGTTTTTCCTCGGTGAGGATCTGGAGGATCTGCTGTTTTCTCTGACTGGCGAGCATCGGTTTTCCTTCATCGAATGATCTTGTTTGTGCACGATTATGCATGTTATGGTGCCTGCTGTCACCTCAAAGGGGAAATAACATGCAAACACACGCACCGCACGTCCGCCACGTTCGCGAGACGCTGCTCTCGGATAACTGGTACACGTTGAAAAAATATACCTTCGAACTGCTGCGTCGGGACGGTCGCTGGCAGGAGCAGAGCCGCGAGGCTTATGACCGGGGCAACGGCGCAGTCATTTTACTCTACAACCGGGAAAAGCGGACGGTGGTCCTGACCCGTCAGTTCCGTTTTCCGGTATTTACTCATGGCCACGACGGATATCTCATTGAGGCGGCCGCCGGGCTGTTGGATAACGCCTCGCCGGAGGCGCGGATCGTTGCCGAAGCGGAAGAGGAGACCGGCTTTCGCGTGACGCGTGTCGAACCCGTCTTCACCGTCTTTATGAGCCCCGGCTCCGTCACCGAAAAACTCTACTTTTTTATCGCCGAATATCAGGCCGATGACCGTCGGGGCGACGGCGGCGGACTGGCGGCGGAAGGTGAGGATATTGAAGTACTGGAGTGGCCGCTGACGCGGGCGCTGCAGGCTATTCGCGATGGCGAGATCATGGATGCTAAAACCATTATCCTGCTGCAACACCTGGCGCTGAATGCCGACACGCTCCTCGCCGGCTGAGCGGCAAGGAGCGGGGAGTTAACGCAGCTCGCGGGCAATGGCGCTGTACATCAGCGCCGCTTCCAACGGCTGAGCGTTGAAGGAAGGTTCCGCCTGCGGCCAGGTCGACCACTGGACGATCACCAGGTGTTCCGCGCGGTTCACCATGATCACCTGGCCGTAGATCCCCAGTGCCCACAGCGACCCTTTAAGCCCTTCCTGCGGCGTCGGCTGGACGTTTTGCGCATTCGCCGGAATCGCGTTATTCCACCACTGATAGCCGTAAATACCCTCCGGATGCGCTGCCGAGACCGAGTTTAGCGCCTTGGTCCAGCTGGCGGCTTGATCGAACCAGCCAGTCGGCACCAGCTGTTTGCCATTGCTTAACCGACCGTCACGGGCGACGAATTCACCAAAGCGGCCCCAGTCTTCAAGGGTGGCGTTAAAGCCGTGGGCGCCGACGTCGTGCTTCCCTTGCTGATAAGCATGCCACACGCCGTCGTGGGCCATCCCGGCCGGCTGCCATAGAGCCTGTTCAAGCCAGGCGGCCAGCGACATGCCGGTGGCGCGCTCCAGGATATCCCCAAGCAGCCAGGCGCCGCCGGAAGAGTAGGACCACTGCTCGCCCGCCGGGTGTTGACGCGCCAGGCCAGTGACGATCTTACGCACGCAGGCATAGGCGCCGGGCTGCGCTTCACACTGGGTCAGGCGGGCGAAATGCGAGTGCGGGTCGGTGTAGTCTTCATTCCATTCCACCCCGCTGGTGTGTTGAATCAACTGCTTCAGCGTTACGCCGTCCCAGGCGGTGCCTTTCAGTTCGGGTTCATAAACGGTAATCAGGTCATCAAGGGAGTGGATTTTACCCTGTTGAATGGCGATACCGACCAGCGTCGAGACCACCGATTTGCCTACCGAGCGCGAGGTCCACAGGGTGGTGTCGGTATTACCTTCGGCGAGATATTTCCAGGCGACTTTACCATCTTTCAGCACCAGCATACCGCTGACGTTCTCGCGCTTCAGGTAATCCTGCAAATTCCAGGTGTGGCCGTTGAGCGTATAGCGGGCATCGGTCAGTTGTTTTTCAGCGCGCTCCAGCGGCGTCGAGGCGCCGTGGCGGAAGACATCGCCGGCATAGTTGCGATAGTCATTGCGAAAGCCAATCACGCGTGAAGTCTGATCCCAGCTGAGCATGTCTTTGGCCGCGGGTAGCGTTTGATCGTAAGGCGTTGGGCAGACATCCAGCGTCAGGCTGCCGCAGTGTTGCGCCATTGCCGCCGCCGGCAGCGCCGCCAATATTAACGCCAGGGCCAGTGGTTTTCTTATCATTGTCATTTCCTCGTTTGCCATAGATTCGCTGCGCAGTATATAAATCGGCGCGCGCCGGCTAAAATCAGCACATGGGGGATTTTCCCCCTTAAGGGAGAAAAAGGATGAAAACCCTACAGTACTCATTCGCACAGATTGAAGCCTTCGCGACGATTGCTGAGACCGGCAGCCTGTCGCAGGCGGCCATTCGTTTAGCTAAAGACCGGACCACGCTGCGCGATCTGCTGGACTATCTGGAAGATGCGCTGGGCTACCGGCTGTTCAGCCGTGAAGGACGTAGCCTGACGCTAACTGCCGAGGGCGAGCAGCTGTTTCGCCAGGCGCATCTGCTGTTGCGTCAGGCGCAGGCTTTCGAGTCTTTTGCGCAAACGCTGCCGCAAACCGCTGGGCAGGCGCTGCGTCTGGTGTACGATCCCTTCGTGCCGCGTGAATTTCTCTGTGCGCTGGCCGATAACCTGGCCCGACGGCAGATCCGCCTGAGCTGCTGGAGCGCCTCGCGTCGCGAAGCCGAGCAGGCGCTGAGCGATGGCGTGGCGGAGATGGCGATTTGTCAGGCTAACAACCGCACGCTGGGGAGCGAAATGGAGTGGCGGGCGCTCGGCACCGTGGATCTGCGTTTCTACGCGGCGGACAGCCTGTTCCACGACGCTCCGCGGCCGCTGACGTTATTGAATCTTTCGTTGACGCCGCAGTTAGTGATGCACCGGCGCAGTGACGATCAAATCGCCCGCCGGCTGCAGATTTCCGGCCATACGCTGTATATGAATGAAATTACCCTGTTGCGCCATGCGCTGGAGCGGGGGAGGGGCTGGGGGTTTTTACCGGACCATTTGCGGCCAGGCGAGTGGCAGGGAGTCAGTGAAATCGCGACGGAGGTCGGCAGTCAGGGGCTGAACGTCACCATGGTGATGCTCTGGCTGCCCGGAATGAATAAGCATCGGATGCTTAGCGACATCGTGCACGAGGCGCCGGAGCTTTGGCAGCGCAGATAACAAAACGCCCCGGAGCCTGAGACCCCGGGGCGCTTGCCATACAACTTGCTATCGGCGATTACGCGCGAACGAAGTCGATGTGAGTCAGTTTCGGCTTGAACGCGTGGCGCTGAACAGCCTGAACTTTGACTTTTTCTTCTTTGCCATCAACAACGACGGTCAGAACTTCGCTGTAAAACTCAGCTTTGTCCTGCATGTTCCATACTTTGTCGTGGTCCAGTTCGATAGCAACCGGAGCAGCTTCGCCACCGTAGATGATTGCCGGGAACTTGTTAGCTGCGCGCAGGCGGCGGCTCGCACCCTTACCCTGCTCTTTACGTACTTCTGCGTTGATAGTAAACATTGATGTCTCTCTATATATAAAGCCTGCTACAGGCGACCCAGCAACAGGCGGATTATCTGCTTTGCGAATGCAAAAGCGGGCGGCATTATAGCCGCCAAACGACACCCGGGCAATCAAAACCTCAGCTTTCCGCTAATTAACGCAGCTCGTTGGCGCGACGAAAACGCCCCTGATAATCGAACACTTTTTCCCGCACCTGCCAGTACTGCCCCTTCATGCGGGCGACGACAAAGTCCGGATGGCGCAGCAGCGCCTGCTGGGTCACGATATCCGCCGGCGTTATCCAGCGCAGCGGCACCCCGGGGGTGCGGGTATGCGGGCGAATAAACAGTTGTTCGAAGGCGGTGCGCTGGGCGGGGGTCTGCAGACGGAAGCGCTCACTGACATCCGCCCCGTCTTCATCGTAGTAGGTGATTTTCAGCCACGGGCCCTTCTCGTCGCCGCCGTGCTGCAGGGCCATGCCGCTGCAGCGCAGCACCAGCGCGTCCTTCAGCTTCAGCGCCGCCTTCAGCATATCGTCCGGGTCAACCAGTATAGTGTCGCACTCCCGGCAGCGGCGGGCGGCGATGTCGTTTTCCGCATTACACTGCGGGCAGTTTTTAAAGCGAAAGCGGAAGTCGCACTGTTCGCGGTGGCCGTCGTCATCTTCGAACCACCCCTGGCAGCGGCGGCCAAAGTGTTCAATCAAGGTGCCGTCGGCGGTGGTTTTGCCCCAGAAGGTATTGGCGAAGCCGCAGGCCGGGCAGAAGACCTGCACCGGCACGTTGTCGCTTTTGCCCTTCGGCGTCCCCACTTCCGGGGCATACAGGTCATGCGGATTGCCGGCGTAGTCGAGGATCAGACAGTCGGTTTTCCCCGGCGCCAGGCGCAGACCGCGGCCAACGATCTGTTGGTAAAGACTCACCGACTCGGTGGGGCGGAGGATGGCGATCAGGTCGACGTGCGGGGCGTCGAAGCCGGTGGTCAGCACCGCGACGTTCACCAGATAGCGATACGCCTGCGCTTTAAAGGCCTCGATGATGCGATCCCGCTCCGGCCCAGGCGTTTCGCCGGTGATCAGCGCCGCCTGGCCTACCGGCAGCAGGCCGGTCACTTCCCGGGCGTGTTCCACGGTGGCGGCAAAGATCATCACCCCTTTGCGGTTTTCGGCGAACTCCACGATCTGGCTGACGATATGCGGCGTGATACGCTGTTGTTTTTTCAGCTCATGGTTAAGATCGGCTTCGCTGAACAGGCCGTTGCTTTGCGCCTGCAGGCGACTGAAATCGTACTGCACCACCGGCATATCGAGGCGCTCCGGCGGCGTCAGATAGCCGTGTTTAATCATATAGCGCAGCGGTAGCTCATAGATGCAGTCGCGGAACAGGGCCTTTTCATCGCCGCGCACCATCCCATGATAATGGAACTGATAGATCCAGCCCTTGCCAAGGCGGAACGGCGTGGCCGTCAGGCCGAGCAGCCGGATCTGCGGATTGACCTGCCGCAGGTGACCGATGATCTGCTGATACTGGCTGTCGTCATCATCGCTGATGCGGTGGCATTCATCGACGATGAGTAGCGAAAATTCGCTGCGAAACTGGTCGAGATTGCGTGCCACCGACTGCACGCTGCCGAACACCACTTTGCCGTGGCTCTCTTTTCGCTGCAGGCCGGCGGCGAAGATATCCGCCTCGAGGCCAAGGGCGCAGTATTTGGCATGGTTCTGCGCCACCAGCTCTTTGACATGGGCCAGCACCAGCACGCGGCCGCGCGCCAGCCTGGCAAGCTCGGCGATCACCAGACTTTTGCCCGCGCCGGTGGGCAGGACAATCGCCGCCGGCTCGGTATGGCGACGGAACCAGGCGAGGGTGGCATCGACGGCTTCTTGTTGGTAAGGACGTAATGTAAAAGTCATGAATTCACGGGGCTAATTAACTGGCGAATAGTATGCCATGAATCTTTTCCCTTGAGTGGTGTTAAGAGCCCGTTATACTAGCCGGTGAAATTCTTCTTTTTCGGGCGATTTGCCCGCTCCAGCACTATGACAGGCTAAAAAAATCTCATGCGACTTGATAAGTTTATCGCTCAGCAGCTGGGCGTCAGCCGGGCTATTGCCGGGCGTGAAATTCGCGGCAGCCGCGTTACCGTGAACGGCGACATTGTGAAAGATGCCTCTTTTAAGCTCCAGCCGGAGCACGAGGTGGAGTATGACGGAAATACGCTGACCCAGCAGAATGGCCCGCGTTACTTTATGCTCAACAAGCCGCAAGGGTACGTCTGTTCCACCGACGATCCCGATCATCCGACTATCCTTTATTTCCTCGACGAGCCGGTGGCGCATAAGCTGCACGCCGCCGGACGGCTGGATATCGACACCACCGGGCTGGTGCTGATGACCGATGACGGCCAGTGGTCGCATCGCATTACCTCGCCGCGCCACCACTGTGAAAAAACCTATCTGGTGGCGCTGGAAAGCCCGCTGGCGGAAGGGACCGCTGAGCTGTTCGCCAAAGGCGTCCAGCTGCATAACGAAAAAGATCTCACCAAACCGGCGTTGCTGGAAGTTATCACTCCGACCGAAGTGCGCCTCACCATCAGCGAAGGCCGCTACCATCAGGTGAAACGCATGTTCGCCGCCGTGGGCAACCACGTGGTTGGCCTGCATCGGGAACGCATCGGCGACATCCTGCTGGATGAATCGCTGGCGCCGGGTGAATATCGTCCGCTGACGGAAGCGGAAATCGCCAGCGTGGGCGCCCCGCAGCCACGGAGTAAAACGTGACGCTGAAGCAGAATTCTTCACTGGGGATTGTGTTTATCCTTGGCCTGCTGGCCATGCTGATGCCGCTGTCTATTGATATGTATCTTCCGGCCCTGCCGGTGATCGCTGCCCAGTATAACGTCCCGGACGGCAGCGCGCAGATGACGCTCAGCACCTATATCCTTGGCTTTGCGCTGGGTCAGCTGCTGTACGGCCCGATGGCGGACAGCCTTGGCCGCAAGCCGGTGATCCTCGGCGGGACGCTGGTCTTCGCCGCGGCGGCGGTAGCCTGCGCCCTGTCGCAAACCGTCGATATGCTGATTGTCATGCGTTTCTTCCACGGTCTGGCAGCCGCGGCGGCCAGCGTGGTGATTAACGCCCTGATGCGCGACATCTATCCGAAAGATGAGTTTTCGCGCATGATGTCGTTTGTCATGCTGGTCACGACCATTGCGCCGCTGGTGGCGCCGATGGTCGGCGGGGCGGTGTTGGTCTGGTTCAGCTGGCATGCCATCTTTTGGATCCTCGCCCTGGTGGCCCTGCTGGCCTCGCTGATGATCGGCCTGTTTATCCGCGAAACGCTGCCGGCTGAAAGGCGTCAGCCGTTCCATCTGCGCACCACGCTGGGTAACTTTGCCACTCTGTTCCGCCACAAGCGGGTACTGAGCTATATGCTGGCGAGCGGCTTTAGCTTCGCGGGCATGTTCTCTTTCCTTAGCGCCGGTCCCTTTGTCTACATCAATATAAACCACGTCGCGCCTCAGCACTTTGGCTACTATTTTGCGCTGAACATCGTTTTTCTGTTTCTGATGACCATGTTCAACAGCCGGTTTGTGCGGCGGGTAGGGGCGTTGCGTATGTTCCGCGCCGGGCTGTGGATCCAGTTTGCCATGGCGGTGTGGATGGTGGTCTGCGCGCTGCTGGATGTCGGCTTTTGGTCACTGGTGATCGGCGTAGCGGCCTTTGTCGGCTGCGTATCCATGGTGTCGTCTAACGCCATGGCGGTGATCCTCGATGAGTTTCCGCATATGGCGGGCACTGCTTCGTCGCTGGCGGGGACTTTCCGTTTCGGTATCGGGGCGATTATCGGCGCGCTGCTGTCGATGGCGACGTTTACCACCGCCTGGCCGATGCTGATCTCTATTGCCTTCTGCGCAACCTGCTCTATTTTCTTCTCGCTTTACGCATCCCGGCGGCGAAAAATCGCACGCTAGGTCACATTTTCAGGGGCGAAATCGCCCCTTTCTTGATGCATGTCAACCGCAATGGGCTTCAGGGTTCTGCGATTTGTTTCCTTTATGTAAAATCAATTAGTGTAAAAAGTCGCATTGTTGCGATAAAAAAGTTGTTTTGGATCACAGAAACGGGTACATATAGCGCCAATCGGCTCGCCGGGTATAAAAAATAAAGCGCTGGATTATAAGCGCTTAACCCTGGTCCGCCGCCGCTGTAAACGTTTTCTGCCTCAAGGCAGGACTATTTGTCAACAGTGTGTTAGTATTGATGTAAATTTATTGTAAAGCCTTTTGCTTCCGGGGAAACCAAGTGAATACACAACAACTCTCTATCGTACACCGTCTGCCGCAGAGCTATCGCTGGCTGGCCGGTTTTGCGGGTTCCAGAGTTGAACCGATTCCGCAAAACGGCGCGCAGAACGAGAACAGTCTCGTTGCCCTGAAATTGCTGAGCCCGGACGGTGAGAAAGCCTGGCCGGTGATGCATAAGCTCAGCCAGGCGTTAAGCGACATCGAAGTCGACTGTTCCGTGCTGGAGTGCGAAGGCGAACCCTGCCTGTTCGTAAACCTGCAGGATGAGTTTGCCGCCACCTGTCGTCTGAAAAACTTTGGCGTGGCCATCGCCGAGCCCTTCTCCGGCAATAACCCTTTCTGACCGTCAGCTTAGCGCCAGCAGCTGGCGGGTATACTCATGCCGGGGTGCGCTGAAGACGGATTTGCACTCGCCCTGTTCGACCACCTCTCCCTGACGCAGCACCATCACCTGGTGACATAGCGCCCGCACCACGCCTAAATCATGGCTGATAAAAATATAGGCCAGCTGATGCTTTCGCTGTAAGGCTTTCAGCAGGTTCAGGATCTGCGCCTGAACGGTTTTGTCCAGCGATGAGGTCGGTTCATCGAGGACGATCAGCTGCGGTTTGACGATCAACGCTCTGGCGATGGCAATACGCTGTCGCTGGCCACCGGAGAACGCCGCCGGATAGCGCTGGCGGCTGGCCGGGTCGAGGCCGACCTCCTGCATGGCAAGGATCACCGCCTGTTCGCGTTCGGCCGCCGTCAGCGTCGGCTGGTGGACGCGCAAGCCTTCCTCAATGATCTGCTGCGCTGTGAGGCGCGGATTGAGCGACGAGTTCGGATCCTGAAAAACCACCTGCATCTGTCGGCGCAGCGGTAGCAGCTGTCGGCGGTTACGCCCCTGAATCGGCTGGCCGGCGAAGGTTATCTTGCCCCCGGACGGGATCAGGCGCAGCAGGGCCAGGCCGGTGGTGCTTTTACCGGAACCCGACTCCCCCACCAGGCCCAGCGTCTCGCCGGCGCGCAGCTGAAAGCTAAGGCTGTTGACCACCCGATGATGATCGACCACCCGACGCAGGATCCCTTTGCGAACGGGAAACGCCACCTTTAAATCGTCCGCCTGCAGCAGCACCGGGGCATCGGCGGCCAGCGGCACCGGCTCCCCGTCCGGCTCGCTATCCAGCAGGCGTTGGGTGTAGGGATGCGCTGGCGCGCTGAACAGCGCCCGACAGTCATTGTGTTCCACGCAGCGGCCGTTCTGCATTACCGCCACCCGGTCAGCCAGTTGGCGGACGATGCTCAGGTTATGAGTGATAAACAGCAGCCCCATGTTCAGCTCCTGCTTCAGCTCGCGCAGCAGTTGCAGAATTTGCGCCTGCACCGATACGTCCAGGGCGGTAGTCGGCTCGTCGGCGATCAGCAGCTCCGGGCGCGTCAGCAGCGCCATGGCGATCATCACCCGCTGGCGCTCGCCGCCGGAGAGCTGATGCGGATAGTCCGCCAGCCGCCGCGGCGCCTGACGGATCCCGACGCGCTCCAGGCAGTCGAGGATCTCCCCGCGCGCCGCCTGTTTGCGCATTCCCCGGTGTAACGACAGCACCTCGTAGAGCTGTTTTTCCAGGGTGTGCAGAGGATTGAGCGATACCATCGGCTCCTGAAAGATCATCGCGATCCGGTTGCCGCGCACGCCGCGCAGGGTCGCCTCATCCGCATGCAGCAGCGACTGGCCATGAAAACGGATGTCACCGCTGGGGTAGCTGGCCGGCGGGGTAGGGAGCAGCCGCAGCACCGACAGGGCGGAGATGCTCTTACCGGAGCCGGATTCGCCCACCAGGGCCAGCGTTTCGCCGACCGCCACCTCGAGCGACAGATTGTGCACCACGGTCTGCGTCTCACCCTGCTGGCGAAAGGCAATAGAGAGATTGTCGATAGCTAATAGCGGGTGGGTCATATTACACCGCCTTACTCGGATCAAAGGCGTCGCGAACCGCTTCACCGATAAAAATCAGTAGCGTCAGCAGCACGGCGACGGAGAGAAATGCGGCAATGCCCAGCCAGGGCGCCTGCAGGTTGTTTTTGCCCTGCAGCAGCAGCTCGCCGAGGGAGGGCGAGCCGAGCGGCAGGCCGAAGCCGAGAAAATCCAGCGACGTCAGGGTGGTAATGGAGCTGCACAGGATAAAGGGCAGGAAGGTGAGGGTCGCCACCATCGCGTTGGGCAACATATGCCGCAGGATGATCTGCCGGTCGCTAACCCCTAACGCCTGCGCCGCCCGAACATAGTCGTAGTTGCGGGTGCGGAGAAATTCCGCGCGCACCACGCCCACCAGCGTCATCCAGCCAAAGAGAACGGTGATTGCCAGCAGCCACCAGAAGCCCGGCTGCACGACGCTGGAGAGCAGGATGATCAGGAACAGCGTTGGCATGCCGGACCAGACTTCGATAAAGCGCTGTCCCCACAGGTCGATTTTACCGCCGTAGTAACCCTGTATCGCCCCGGCCAGCACCCCCAGCACGCTGGAGAACAGCGTCAGCAGCAGACCGAAGAGCACCGAGATGCGTGTCCCATAGAGGATCCGCGCCAGCACATCGCCGCCGTTGGCGTCGGTGCCGAGCCAGTTGCTGGCCGAGGGCGGCGATGGAAAGGGAACCGTGCTGGCAAAATTAATTGTCGTCGCGCCGAAGCGCACTGGCGGCCATAGCGCCCAGCCGTGAGTCGCCAGCTGGTGCTGCAGCCAGGGATCCTGATAGTCGGCGGCGGTGGCGAACGCGCCGCCGAAGGTTTGCTCAGTGTAGTTTTTTAACACCGGGACGTACAGCTGGCCCCGGTACTGCACCAGCAGCGGGCGGTCGTTGGCCAGCAGCTCGGCGCCCAGGCTGCAAAGGAAGAGAATTAAAAACAGCCACAGCGACCAGTAGCCGCGACGGTTGTGGCGAAAGCGCGCCCAGCGGGCCTGATTAACGGGACTGAAGAAAGACATTAGCGGCCCTCAAAATCAATGCGCGGGTCGACCAGCGTATAGCTGATATCGCTGACGATATTCAGCAGCAGGCCAATCAGAGTGAAAATATAGAGCGTGCCAAACATCACCGGATAGTCGCGGGAGACCGTCGCTTCATAGCCCAGCAGACCCAGGCCGTTTAGCGAGAACATCACTTCGATCAGCAACGAGCCGGTAAAGAACATACTGATAAAGGTGGCCGGGAAGCCGGCAATCACCAGCAGCATGGCGTTACGGAACACGTGTCCCCAGAGGATCTGTTTCTCACCAACGCCTTTGGCGCGGGCGGTGACCACATACTGTTTGCGGATCTCGTCGAGGAAGCTGTTTTTGGTCAGCATAGTCAGCGCGGCAAAGCCGCCAATTACCGTCGCCAGCACCGGCAGGGTGATGTGCCACAGGTAGTCGAGGATCTTCTGATACCAGGGGAGGGTGTCGAAATTTGGCGAGACCAGACCGCGCAGCGGGAAGAGGTCGAAATAGCTGCCGCCGGCAAAAATCACGATCAGCAGGATGGCGAACAGAAAGGCAGGGATCGCATAGCCAATGATAATCAGCGTACTGCTCCAGATATCAAAGCGGCTGCCGTTGCTGACCGCTTTGCGGATGCCCAGCGGAATGGAGACCAGATAGATAATCAGCGTGCTCCACAGCCCGAGGCTCACCGAGACCGGCAGGCTGTCTTTAATCAGCTGCAGCACGGACGCGCTGCGAAACAGGCTGTCGCCGAAATCAAAGCGCAGATAATCGCTCAGCATCTTCAGATAGCGTTCGTGCAGCGGTTTATCGAAGCCGTAGCGGTGGGTGATCTCGGCGATGACTTCCGGGTCGAGGCCGCGCCCGCCGCGATAGTGACCCTCGCTGATATTGCCTGCGCCGGTGCGGGCATGGCTGGCGCCCATGCCGCCGTCGCCAGCCCCCGGCATCCCGCCGCGCTGATTAAACTCGATGGCGGCGATGGCCTGATCGACCGGGCCGCCAGGCGCGATCTGGACAATAAAAAAGTTAATGGTGATGATGGCCCACAGGGTGGGGATGACTAACAGCAAACGGCGGATCAGGTAGCTGCCCATGGGATGTCCTTAGCGTCTGTCCGCGGGGAGGGTGGCCGCTTTGTTCACGTCGTACCACCAGGTATCGATGCCGGACGAATAGATGGGGCGGGTCGCGGGGAAAGAGAACTTATTCCACCACGCGGTGCGGTCCTGCGCCATATACCACATCGGCAACATGTAGTTATTCCAGGTCAGCACACGATCCAGCGCCCGACCGAGAGGGATCAGTTTCTGCTTATTGCCCTGCCACTGCAGGATCTGCGCAATCAGCTTATCCACTACCGGGCTTTGCACCCCCGGCGCGTTGTAGCTGGAGTGAATATAGTCGGACGCCCAGGATATTTGCAGGTCGGTCCCCGGCCAGGGCATGGCGCGCCACAGGCTTGGCATCATGTCGTAATCCCGGCTGCGGCGGCGGTTGCTGTACTGCGAATTATCAACCTGACGAATATCCATGACGATCCCCAGACGCTGCAGGTTGTGCTGAAACGGCAGCACCCAGCGGTCATTGCCTCCGGCCGGCAGCAGTAGCTCAAAGCGCAGCGGCTTGCCGGTGGCGGCGTTGACCCGGCGCTGGTTCTTCACCGTCCAGCCCGCCGCATTGAGCAGGGCGTCGGCTTTGAGTAAGTTGGCGCGGTCGAAGCCATCGCCGCGGGAGACCGGCGGCTGGTAAACCTGGCTGAAGAGCTCCGAGGGCAGTTCGTTTTTCATCGGCGTCAGCAGGGCCAGCTCGGCTGCGTCAGGCAGGCTGCGGGCGGCATATTCGGTGTTCTGGAAATAGCTGTTGGCGCGCTGATAGGCGCTGTAAAACAGCGCCTTGTTCATCCATTCGAAATCGAACGCCAGGGTAATGGCCTGCCGCACCCGGCGATCGGCAAAAATCGGGCGCTGAATATTGAACGCCAGCCACTGGGTATCCTGCGCCGAGGTATTGGTATGCTCATCTTTAATGATGTAGCCGCGGCTGAAGTTGCGACCGACGTAGCGGGTAGCCCAGTTTTTGGCGACGGTCTCTTCCCGGCGATCGACGGCTCCCGCTTTAAAGGCTTCGAAAGCGACATTGTCGTCGAGATAATAGTCATAGCGCAGCGTATCGAAATTCCAGCGACCGCGGTTGACCGGCAGGTCGGCCGCCCAGTAGTCGGCGACCCGGGAATAGATAATATATTGCCCCATTCGCCAGGCGCTGATGCGGTATGGCCCGCTGGCCAGCGGCGGCTTCGACAGCGGGTCGCTGAGTTTGTGCTGGCGCCAGAACGCCTCGGGCATCACCGGCAGGCTCAGCAGACTCAGCATGTTCTCTTTGCCGGGCTGGCCGAGGTCAATACGCACGGTCAACGGCGCGATGGCCTTCACGGTGGTGCCTTTATAAAACAGGCGAAACTGCGGCACCCCTTCGGTCATAAACTTGTTGAAGGTAAACGCCACATCGCGGGCGGTGATCGGCGTGCCGTCATGGAAGCGGGCGCGCGGGTTGAGCGCGATCTCCATCCAGGAATAGTCCTCGGCATAGCGCGCCCGCTCGGCAATCAGCGGGTAGTAGCTGCCGGGCTCATCATCCGAGGTGGTGAACAGGGTATCGTAGAGCGCCTCCGTGCGTACCGCGGGGTTGCCGCGCAGCGCATAACGGTTGAAGTTATCAAAGGTGCCGATCGCCGCCAGGGTGAGGGTGCCGCCTTTCGGCGCCCTGGGATTGACGTAATCAAAATGACTGAAACCGGCGGCGTATTTCGGTTCGCCGATAATCGCGAAGGCTACGCTTTCCTGAATGGTTTGCGCCTTAGCGTCCAGGCTAAACAGAGCCAGCAGAAACAGAAAGAGGCGCGCATACATAGGCGGCAGAATACCCTGTCATGGCCGGCCCCCATGGCCGACATCCGTTCCCGCATCATAAGTGAGACTTAGCGCGTTGTGAAATAGTTCGCGGGTTCATCGTGCGCAGCCACCAGCCCGGCCAGCGACAGCGGTCGGCTGATCCAGTACCCCTGCAGGAAATGAACGCCCTGGCCGCGAAGCCACTCCGCCTGTTCCTGGGTCTCCACCCCTTCGGCGACGGTCATTAATTTCAGCCGGCGGCTGAGGGTCAGTACCGCATCCAGCACCGGCGAGGTTACTGTTTCAGTACCAATCGCCTGCACAAAACCTCGATCGATCTTCAGATAATCGAAGTTATAGCGTTCGAGATAGATCAGCGCGCTATGCCCGGTGCCGAAATCATCAATCGCGATTTCGAATCCCTGGCGGTGGAGCCAGGCGAAGTTAGCCATCGATTTTTCTTTATCAATCATCGCCCGCTCGGTTACCTCCAGCACCACGTGAAAGTGGTCGGCTGGCAGCGCGGCGGCGAAGCGCAGCATATCGTCGCGGAAGCTGTCGGCCTGCAGATAGGCAGGGGAAATATTCAGTCCCAGCTTCACGCCGCGCGGCAGAATACGCTTCAACACCGCAGCGTCGCTGGCGATCAGCGCGAGCAGGTGATGGGTTAGCGGCACGATCATCTGCTGGGTTTCGGCCAGGTTAATAAAAACGTCGGGCGGAATTTCACCAACCACCGGATGGCGCCAGCGCATTAGGACCTCCACGCCGCTGATACGTAGAGTCTGAGCATTAACCACCGGCTGATAAACGATGTAGAACTGGTTATTTTTGATCCCCAGCAGAATGGATTTTCGCGGATCCGATTTGATCGTCAGCACGTAATAGCAGAGCAGCCCCGCCAGCAGGCCGCAGACGACCCCGAGCAGCAGAGCAAACTGCGTATTTTCCGCCAGCCAGCTGTTGGCATACAGGTAGACCTTCAGCGGTAAGCCCTCGATCTGTGCCTGGCGGATCGGCGCGTTATGCAGCGTTTGCGGATCCACCAGCCGATTACTGAAGGTGGAGATAGCGGTGTGATCGATGGCCAGCGCAATGCCGCTGAAATCGTTTTGCCGCGCGGAATAGAGGATATACGGTGTGAGATTAGCGTTAATCGACACGAAAATGCCGCTGTTTTGATCGCCGGGTTTACCTACCCACAGCGCCAGCGCCGCGCTCTTCGGCATCATCGGCGTGCCTGGTAAAATCGCCATAGCAACGGGTTTGCCGATATCGATGGCCGGGATCAGCTGGCTGAGGGGCGTATTCATGGCTCCCGTAGCCGATGAGCAAAAGGCGATGCCGTTTTTGACCAGCAGGAAAGCGCGGACGTTGGGGCTGAACGCGGCGTGGGAGGTAAGCCCGGAGTCAATATTCTCGCAGGGCTGGTCCACCAGCGGCTGCAGGCCGTCAATGGTCTGGCGCAGGTCGTGAAAATAGCTTTTCAGATAGGTATTAACATTGTTGATAATGGCGTCGAAACGCTCGGCCCGGTTATGGTAGATCACCATAAACTGAATGCTCCCGGCCAACAGCGCGACGATGATCCCCACGCTCAGGCTGGTTAACCAGGTTTTACGCTGGGGCGAAAAGTAGCGAGTAAGCATAGCCAGATTCTTTCCGTGTTATTGAAGCGCATCAACGGAGTGTCGGTCGTCGTTTTTCTCATTCCCACTTAAAAGACATAGCTTATTTTGCGACGTTGAGAACCAGGTGGCAAAAAAAAACACTGCCTGGGGCAGTGTTTTTTATCCCGCAGCCAGCCAAGGGATAACCGGCGGCGGTGGAGGACAGTTTACGAGCGGCTCAGGACTCGACGCGCTTCATTGTAGCGCTTTTTCCAGTATGGCTCATCCATGCTGGAGATAGTCACCCCGCTGCTGGTGGAGGCGTGAACAAACTGGTTGTTGCCGAGGTAGATCCCGACATGGCGGCCGGTAGAGCCGGCACGAAACAGAACCAGATCGCCTGTACGCAGTTGGGCACGAGAAATCGATTTTCCGGTTTCCTGCTGTTCAGAAGTTGAACGCGGCAGTTCCAGACCAAATTGTTCGCGGAAGGTGCGCTGCACAAACGCTGAGCAGTCGATACCCTTGCGGGTGCTGCCGCCGAGGCGGTAACGCACGCCTTTCCAGCTGGCATACTGATCCATTAAACGGGACTTTACGTCCAGGTTACGGACCATCGTTTCAAATTCATCCTGAGAGGCTTGCAGTGATGATAAATCGCCACTACCCACAGCATGCGTCTCAGAATGCATATTCCTGGCGGTACTTGTTGAACTACACGCGGAAAGCAGAACCGCTACTGCAATCGCGGGGGCTACCCGCAAGATATATCTCAAAATCGGCTGAGATTTGACCATGCTGTTTATTTTCCCTTGTTGTCCTTAACGACAATGTCGTTATAAAAAATGCCAAACGTGTTAGAGCCTAAATACCCATCCGCAATGAGACAATTCCTTAAGCTTAAATTTGTGCAGTCACGCACAATTTTATTCATGCCCTGAATTAATGCTGCGGAAAAGGCAAAACGAGAACGAGATTACCCTATCAAACGCCGCATGGCGAGCAGTTTTGCGCGATTTCTTATAAGTATTTTGGTGACAAAAAGTGAATCATCGGGAAAGGCCAAAATTACGGCAATATCGGGCAAAAAACAGACAATTCCTTCATTTGTCACGGGATTAATGTGACAAGAAGATGAACGTCGTGTTGAAAAAAAGGGAAAATGTAAAAAGGGACCCAAAAGGTCCCCTTATAGTTAATGACTCTGGCGGCTGCCGGAGACATTATTTGGCCGATATTCTGCTGGGTAAGTAGCGATCGAAAAAGGCGATCAATTTATCGCTCAGCGGGGTCATCAATACCCAGGGCGCGCCGATCAGCACGGCGGTCAGGGAGCCGACGGCAATATCGCTAAACCAGTGGGCGCCAATCATTACCCGCGGGAAAGCAAAGACCACAAAGATAATCAGCGCGACGCCCAGCGCGCGACGGCCAAAATAGCGCCACATAAAGCTGGCGAAGATCAGCAGCATCATCCCATGATCGCCAGGGAAGCTGTCCTTCGACGCATCCTTAGTGGGGAAGTTAACGACGTCGCTGACGCGGGTAATATCGCTAAAAAACAGCGACGGGCTGGCGCGCTGTACCGGCATCAGGTGTTGTGCGAGCTGGTTGATGATCACCGCCGCCAGCAGCATCACCAGGCCCATGATGGCGATCTGACGACGGCCTGCAGTCGGCGCCTTTAGCCAATAGCTTAGCATCAGGCAGCCCATCGCCAGCAGCGAACAGGCGTCGAAGGCGCGATTGTTGATGATCGCCAGCAGCCAGGCATAAGCATGGCTGACGCTGACGCTGACGCCATGGTTAAAGAAATGGAAGATCGCGGAGTCGACCGGCAACCACGCGCCATGGTTGGCTGGCAGATACCAGGAGCAAAATAGCGCTACACCCGCGATGTTAAGCAGCAGGATTAAAGGAATTCGGTTTTTCATCATAGCCATTGCGATTTTGTGACAGTCGGCGGCAACCTTAGCCGCCTTAACTTAAACGAAGCCTCAACAACGAGGTCTGGAGTGCGTTCCAGTCGGCTTCATTCGCGGAAATAAGCTCGATCCGACTATCGGGCGGAGCGACGCTGAGGGTCTCGATATGGAGATCCTCCCCCTGACGGTTGATTCGTACCGCCCCCTCGGCAATGCGCATCACGCCTTTAACGCGCCCCACTGGCGCCAGCCTGGCCCATTCGAGCAGGCCGATGGTGTCAAAGACCGTCTCCGCGTCGAAGATCCAGCCGCAGCCCTGATAGCCCTGGCCATTGTTGAGATGGCGGCGCCAGCGCTGGTGTTCCGCCAGGCTGAGCGCGGCGAGGCCGGAAGTGGGGGAATGGCGGTGGGCGTGCTCCGCGCTCGCCGGCAGCGGGGCGGTGTTCCGTCGTGGCTCATCGAGCAGGGTCAGATCGATATTGCCCTGGATTGCCGACACCTTGCGACGCTCGCCGCCCCAGCGCTGCCACCAGTCGGCCAGCGCCCGGGCGCTTTCGGGGGTTTCCCGATCACTTTTATTCGCCACAATGATGTCCGCCGCGGCCAGCTGATCGCGGAAGTTGTCGTTGCTGACGGCTCTTTCATCCAGCAGCTGGCGGGGATCGAGGATGCACAGCGTGGCGCGCAGATCGATCCAGGGCTCATACACCGCCGCGGTGAGGATATCGAGGATCTGCTTTGGGTGGCCCAAACCGGTGGGTTCGATCAGCAGGCGATCGGGTTTGCCCTGGCGCAGCAGGGTGTTCAGCCCAACCTGCATCGGCAGGCCATTGACGCAGCACATGCAGCCGCCGGGGATCTCTTTGAGCAGGGCGCCGCTGTCGGCCAGCAGCGCGCCGTCTATCCCGACTTCGCCAAACTCGTTAACCAGTACGGCCCATTTTTCATCCGCAGGCTTCTGCGCCAGCAGATGAAGAATCGAGGTCGTCTTACCGCTGCCGAGAAAGCCGGTGATCAAATTGGTTCTGGTCACTCTTTTCTCCAGGATAAATGTAATGTTGTAACAGTTACGTCTATCCTGACGAAAAAAGGGGGAAAAGAGAAGTCCTGAGGCGGACAGAAGAGAATTCTGTCCGCATAAGCGCAAATATTGTTAAGAATTCAGCGCGCGGGCGACGGCCTCGCGGGCGCCGTGCGTCGCCAGCTGTTGCCAGGCGGCGCGGATCCCGGCGACAAACTGGGCGTTGTGCGGCAGGTCGCGGCCAAATATTTCCTCCAGCCCCAGCAGGGCGTCGACGCGCTGCTGCTCATCGCTCTGGACCACCCGCTGCCGGATCTTGTCGACCAGCGGATCGCGCACGTCGATCGTCTGACCGGCGTCGTCCGTGCCGCTGACGTAGCGCATCCAGCCGGCCACGCCGAGAGCCAGCAGCGGCCAACGGCTGTCGCGCGCCAGATGTACGCGGATGCCATCGAGCATGCGCTGGGGCAGCTTCTGGCTACCGTCCATGGCGATTTGCCAGGTGCGGTGTTTGAGCGCCGGATTGCTGAAGCGGGCGATGAGACTGTCGGCATAGGCCAGCAGATCAACGCCGGTAATGGTCAGCGTCGGAGCCTGTTCGTCAAGCATCAGCTGGCGGGCGGCGCGGCGGAAGACGTCATCCCGCATGCAGTCGCTAATGTGCGCATGCCCTGCCAGATAGCCAAGCCAGGCGAGGAAAGAGTGGCTGCCGTTGAGCATCCGCAGCTTCATTTGCTCCCAGGGCAACACGTCATCGGTCATCTGCACGCCCGCCGTCTCCCAGGCGGGTCGCCCGGCGACAAAGTGATCTTCGACCACCCACTGAATGAAGGGTTCGCAACTGATGGCGCAGGGATCGTCGACCCCCAGCACGGCGGCGATTTCCGCCAGCGACTCCGGTGTGGCCGCGGGAACAATGCGATCCACCATGGTGCCCGGGAAGCTGACGTTGTCGGCGATCCAGTCCGCCAGCGCCGGGCTGCGTTTTTCCGCCATGCCGAGGACGGCATTTTTTACCACGTGACCGTTGTCGGGGATATTATCGCAGGAGAGCACGGTAAAGGGCGGAAGGCCTCGTTCCCGGCGGCGGGCCAGCGCTTCAACTAAAATACCGGGAGCCGACTGCGGCAGCGTCGGATTCTCCAGATCGTGAATAATGCGCGGATGCGTCGGATCCAGTTTCCCGGTCGCCGGATCGATGCAGTAGCCTTTTTCCGTAATGGTCAGCGAGACAATCGCTACCTGCGGCTCGCAAAATTTTTCGATAATCGCCGCCAGCGAATCGAGCCTGGCGTTCAGACATTCGTGCACCGCGCCGATCACAATGGGCTGGTTGCCGTCGGCGCCTTTTTCCAGCACGGTAAACAGATGGTCCTGTTCGCGAAGCTGGCTCATCAGCGTGTCGCCGCTGAACAGACTGATTTCACAGATCCCCCAGTCGCCGCCGACGTTATTCAGCACGCGATCGGTGAGCAGCGCCTGGTGCGCGCGGTGAAACGCGCCAAAGCCGAAATGGACAATACGCGAGCGGAGCTGGCTGCGATCGTATTGAGGGTATTGCACGTTCTTCGGTAGCGTAGCGGTTGCAATTGTTGTCATTCTTCCCACACCTGTTTAACTGCTTATTAACAATGCCAGTCTAAAGTTATATGACAGGAAGTTAAATTGGTAAGCCGAAATTATCCGCTGACTGTGAGCTGGATCAATCAATAGGCCAGCACTGTTTGCAGCCAGGTGAGAAACATGTATGGTAGTCGTCATGAGTGTCGCCATTATTGGTATAACAACTTTTGTGAGGACATAGCGATGGAGCAAACCTGGCGGTGGTATGGGCCGAACGATCCGGTATCGCTTGATGATGTACGGCAGGCGGGGGCGACCGGCGTCGTCACTGCGCTGCACCATATTGCAAACG
This sequence comes from Klebsiella pneumoniae, assembly GCF_000742135.1. GTDB lineage: Bacteria > Pseudomonadota > Gammaproteobacteria > Enterobacterales > Enterobacteriaceae > Klebsiella > Klebsiella pneumoniae. Next base: position 4,297,736 of record NZ_KN046818.1, read on the forward strand.
GTCAGGTATGGCCGGTCGACGAGATTAAAGCGCGTCAGGCGCTGTTAGCGGCAAAAGGGTTGACCTGGTCGGTCGTCGAAAGCATTCCCGTCCACGAGGATATTAAAACCCACAGCGGGCAGTATGCGACCTGGATTGCCAACTATCAGCAGAGCATCCGCAACCTCGCGGCCTGCGGCATCGATACCGTGTGCTACAACTTTATGCCGATCCTCGACTGGACGCGCACCGATCTGGAATATGAGCTGCCGGACGGCTCCCGGGCGTTGCGTTTCGATCAGATCGCTTTCGCCGCCTTTGAGCTGCATATCCTTAAACGCCCGGGAGCGGAAGCGGATTACAGTGAAGAAGAGCAGCGTCAGGCTGAGGTCTATTTCAAGGCGATGAGCGAAGCAGATATCGATAAACTGACCCGCAATATCATCGCCGGCCTGCCGGGAGCGGAAGAGGGCTACACCCTTGACCAGTTCCGCGCGCGTCTGGCGGAGTACGACCACATTGATAAAGCGCAGCTGCGTGAAAATATGGCCTATTTCCTGCGCGCCATCGTGCCGGTGTGCGAAGAGGTAGGGATCCGCCTGGCTGTGCATCCGGACGATCCGCCGCGGCCGATCCTTGGCCTGCCGCGTATCGTGTCGACCATCGAAGATATGCAGTGGCTGAAGGAGACGGTGGACAGCATTAATAATGGCTTCACCATGTGTACCGGATCGTATGGCGTTCGCGCCGATAACGATCTGGTGAAGATGGTGGAGACCTTTGGCGATCGCATCCATTTTACCCATCTGCGCTCTACCTGCCGTGAAGCAAACCCGAAAACCTTCCACGAGGCGGCGCACCTTAGCGGCGACGTCAATATGGTGGCGGTGGTGGATGCTATCCTGCGTGAAGAGCAGCGGCGTAAACAGGCCGGCGATCTGCGCCCGATCCCATTTCGGCCGGATCATGGTCATCAGATGCTCGACGATCTGCGCAAGAAAACCAACCCAGGCTATTCGGCGATTGGCCGTCTCAAGGGGATGGCGGAAGTGCGCGGCGTCGAGCTGGCGCTGAAAATGACCAAATACCCTGAACTGCTGTAATCGCGGCAATGGGGATAATAAAAAGGACAGCCAGCGCTGTCCTTTTTTACTGTCGGGGCGTTACCAATGATTAATCCGCGCGGCCCATATAGCGGCACTCTTCGATATGAATGCGGATTTTCTCACCGGTGGTCAGGTATTCCGGCACCTGAATCACCAGGCCGGTGCTCATGGTGGCTGGCTTGGTGCGGGAGCTGGCGGACGCGCCTTTAATACCCGGCGCGGTTTCGATAATTTCCAGGTCAACGGTCTGCGGCAACTCCAGCGCCAGCAGCTGGCCGTCCCAGGTCAGCACCTGCATGTCCGGCATCCCACCTTCCGGAATAAACTGCAGCTCTTCTTCAATCTGCTCTTTGGTAAAGGTGTAAGGGGTATAGTCTTCTTTATCCATGAACACGTATTCGTTGCCATCGACGTAGGAGAAGTCGACGAAACGGCGGGTCAGGGTGACGGTATCGACGATATCGTCGCCTTTGAAGCGCTCTTCTACTTTCAGGCCGGTGCGCACATCGGAGAAGCGCATTTTATACAGTGTCGCAGCACCGCGGGCGCTGGGTGACTGAATATCAATATTTTTCACAATCAGCAGCTTGCCGTTGTAATTCAGCACCATACCTTTTTTAATTTCATTCGCTCTTGGCATTGCAGTAATCCTGTCACTTAACGAGTCAAAAATATCGCGTAAAACTACTCGCGCCCGGGCGTTCAGGCAAGCGGATTTCGCGAGTTTTGCTATCTTCTGGCAAAACGTTTAGGCTGTGGCGCAAAATGAGCGTTTGGGAGTCGGGTTGTGGAATGTCGTACTGATTGTGGCGCATGTTGCATCGCCCCCTCTATATCATCGCCGATCCCCGGCATGCCGCAGGGCAAGCCGGCTAACACCCGTTGTATCCAGCTTTCCGAGCGCAATTTATGCCTTATTTTCGGTTCCCCTCTGCGCCCGAAGGTGTGCGCCAGCCTGCAGCCCTCGCCGGAGATGTGCCTCACCCACCGCGATGAAGCGATCACCTGGCTGCTGGAGCTTGAGCTGGCCACCGCGCCCTGAGCTCAACGCAGCAGATGAGAAGGATGGAAACCAATGTGCTTACACGTCTCTTATCCGCCACAGGCAGGCATGAGTGACAACGCCCATGACCAGCGCAATCCAGAACACCGCGTGATAGCTCCAGATCTCCGCCACTACCCCCGCCAGTGAACCGGCGATGATCCAGCCGACGCGGGTAGTATTGGTATAGAGGGTGGTGGCCGCGCCCGCCTGCCCCGGCATCAGGTCCTGGAAATAGAGCATGCCGATCCCGGCGAGGATCCCGATATAGATGGCGTTCAGCACCTGCATCGCCAGCAGCAGCGCTGGCGTATGCACCGTCAGCATGCCGACGTAAAACAGCACCCCGGCCACTGCAGAAAGACGCATCAGAAAGCGTTTGCCGAAACGCCGGGCGTAGTAACCGGCAATCAGCATGGTCGGAATTTCCAGTCCGGCGGCGGTGCCCATCATCAGCCCCGCCAGCTTCTCCGGCAGATGCAGCTCGTTAATGATAAACAGCGGCATGTTGATGATGTACAGGCTGTTAGTACCCCACATCAGAGTGCAGATGCTGAACAGCAGCAGCGCATCGCGGCGATGCGTGCGCGGAGCTTCCAGCCGGCCGGTCGCTACCGGCTTTGCTTTACGCATGCTGGGCAAGAATAGCCAGACCATGATCCTGCAGACGATAAACGCCGCCGCGGCGCTGAGATACATCGCGGTAAAACCAAATCCCATCGCCAGGGCGTAGGCCAGCGGGGGACCAATCACCCATGCCAGGGAGACCTGGGCACGTAAGATGGAGCTGAACATCACCGCTTCGCGGCCGGTCCTGTCGGCATGCTCCCGCGCGAGGGCAAACATCTGCGGGTTGGCGGTCGATCCAAAGCTGCTGAGAAAAACGCCGATGAACAGCAAAATGAAATAGTTGCGGTTCCAGGCAAAGAGTACGCAGGCCAGCCCCCCCAGCAGACAGCAGACGACAATCAGCTGCTTGCGATCGCCCTGACGGTCGGAGCGGCCGGCGAGGAACTGACTGACCAGAATGCCAATAACCGCGCTGCCGGTAAAAAAGAAACCGACCATCGCCGGGCGGACGTGCACTTCGTTGGTCAGAAACAGGCTCAGGGTCGGGGTTTGCAGCGCCCCGGCAATGCCCGTCAGAAAGGCGACGATTAAGAAGGCGGAAGAGGTGACATCGAACCCGCGTCGGGGGAGAGCGGCGCTACGGTTTTCCATGGGTTTGGTTTTCTGTAGTTTCAGGAGACGGCGCGGAGTTTACGCCTGCTGGCTAAAAATAAACAGTAGTATGGCACAAATAATTAAAAAGGCGTTTCAAAATATAGGGTTCAGCAAAAAGCTGACGTTCGAGGCGGTCGATAGCTAATGCTTCAGCAAAAGTGTGCAGTATCTCTAAGTTCTGCGATCAAGTCGCTGACGTACCTTGCGCGTTGAGCAAGAAAGGTACAAAATTCTTGAAACGTTTCAGCGTCATTCGGCAATCCGTTCCCCGTCAGATGGCGCCTTTTTTCTCAAGTTAGCTGAAACGATTCAATTCAGCAAGAGAGGAGAACCATGTTCCAGTTATCTGTGCAGGATATTCATCCCGGCCAGCAGGCCGGTAATAAAGAAGAGGCCATCCGGCAGGTCGCCGCCGCGCTGGTCAGCGCCGGCAACGTGGCCGATGGCTACGTGAACGGCATGCTGGCGCGCGAGCAGCAGACCTCGACCTTCCTCGGCAACGGGATCGCGATCCCGCACGGCACGACGGATACGCGTGACCAGGTGCTGAAGACCGGCGTTCAGGTGTTTCAGTTCCCGCAGGGCGTCACCTGGGGCGAAGGGCAGACCGCCTATGTGGCGATCGGGATTGCCGCCAGCTCAGATGAACACCTCGGCCTGCTGCGTCAGCTGACCCATGTGCTGAGCGATGACGCGGTCGCCGCGCAGCTGCAGTCCGCCACCACCGCGGAAGAGCTGCGCGCGCTGCTGATGGGAGAGAAGCAGAGCGAAGCGCTGAAGCTGGATAACGAGACCCTCAGTCTCGACGTCGCGGCCAGCGATCTGCTGACCCTGCAGGCGCTGAACGCGGCGCGTCTGAAAGAAGTTGGCGCTGTCGATGCCGCCTTCGTTAGCCACGTCATTAACGATACGCCGCTGAACCTCGGTCAGGGCGTCTGGCTGAACGACAGTGCGGAAGGCAATTTGCGCAGCGCCGTGGCGGTCAGCCGCGCGGCTAACGCCTTTACCCGCGACGAGCAGCCGGTTTCCCTGCTGGTCACGGTGGCGATGGCCGACGAGCAGCCGACCGCAGTGCTGAACCGTCTGAGCAAGCTGCTGCTGGACAAGAAAGCTGAACATTTGCTGAAAGCCGACGCCGCCACCGTGCTGGCGCTGCTGACCAGCGACGACGCCATTGCCGAAGATGTGCTGAGCGCCGAATTCGTGGTGCGCAATGAACACGGCCTGCATGCCCGTCCGGGCACCATGCTGGTCAACACCATTAAACAATTTTCCAGCGACATCACCGTTACCAATCTCGACGGTTCCGGCAAGCCGGCTAACGGTCGCAGCCTGATGAAGGTTGTGGCGCTGGGTGTGAAAAAAGGTCACCGTCTGCGTTTTACCGCGCAGGGTGAGGATGCGCAACAAGCGCTGGATGCGATTGGCGAAGCGATCGCCGCAGGCCTTGGGGAGGGCGCATAAATGAGCAGACGTGTAGCAACGATTACGTTAAACCCGGCATACGACCTGGTGGGATTCACCCCGGAGATTGAACGCGGTGAAGTGAACCTGGTGCGCACCACCGGCCTGCACGCCGCCGGGAAAGGCATTAATGTGGCGAAAGTGCTGAAAGATCTCGGCATTGACGTCACCGTCGGCGGTTTCCTTGGTAAAGACAACCAGGACGGCTTTCAGCAGCTGTTCAGCGAGCTGGGGATCGCCAACCGTTTCCAGGTGGTGCAGGGCCGGACCCGTATCAACGTTAAGCTGACGGAAAAAGATGGAGAAGTGACCGATTTCAACTTCTCCGGCTTTGAAGTCACCCCGGGCGACTGGGAACGCTTCGTCAACGACTCCCTGAGCTGGCTCGGGCAGTTCGATATGGTCTGCGTCAGCGGCAGCCTGCCGTCCGGCGTTAGCCCGGAAGCCTTCACCGACTGGATGACCCGTCTGCGCAGTCAGTGCCCATGCATCATTTTCGACAGCAGCCGCGAAGCGTTGGTTGCCGGACTAAAAGCGGCGCCGTGGCTGGTGAAACCGAACCGTCGCGAACTGGAAATCTGGGCTGGCCGCAAGCTGCCGGAGATGAAAGATGTTATCGACGCCGCCCATGCGCTGCGCGAGCAGGGTATCGCCCACGTGGTGATCTCCCTGGGCGAAGAGGGTGCGCTGTGGGTCAACGCCTCTGGGGAGTGGATTGCTAAACCACCTTCAGTGGAAGTGGTCAGCACCGTTGGCGCCGGCGATTCGATGGTCGGCGGCCTGATTTACGGCCTGCTGATGCGTGAATCCAGCGAGCATACCCTGCGCCTGGCGACCGCCGTCGCTGCCCTGGCCGTCAGCCAGAGCAATGTAGGAATTACCGACCGTACCCAGTTGGCCGCGATGATGGCGCGCGTCGACTTACAACCCTTTAATTGACAGCAGGAGAGGCATAATGAAAACGCTGCTGATTATTGATGCCGGACTCGGACAGGCGCGCGCCTACATGGCGAAAACCCTGCTGGGTGCCGCGGCGCCGAAAGCGCACCTTGAGCTGATTGATAACCCGAATGACGCCGAACTGGCCATCGTGCTGGGAACCGCGCTGCCGGCCGATAGCGCGCTGAATGGTAAAAACGTTTACCTGGGCGATATTAACCGTGCTGTCGCCCATCCGGAGCTGTTCCTGGGAGAAGCGAAAGACCACGCTAAGCCCTACGTTGCGCCAGCGGCGGTAGCCGTTCCGGCCGCCGCTCAGGGGCAGAAACGCATTGTCGCGGTCACGGCCTGTCCGACCGGCGTCGCCCACACCTTTATGGCGGCAGAAGCCATCGAAACCGAAGCCAAAAAACGCGGCTGGTGGGTGAAGGTGGAGACCCGTGGCTCCGTTGGGGCGGGCAATGCCATCACCCCGGAAGAGGTGGCCGAGGCGGATCTGGTGATCGTCGCTGCCGATATCGAGGTGGACCTGGCGAAATTCGCCGGCAAGCCGATGTACCGCACCACCACCGGTCTGGCGCTGAAGAAAACCGCCCAGGAGCTGGATAAAGCGGTGGCGGAAGCCAAACCGTACCAGCCATCCGGCAAACCTCAGGCGGCTGCTGAAGGGAAAAAAGAGTCGGCGGGCGCCTATCGCCACCTGCTGACCGGCGTCTCCTATATGCTGCCGATGGTAGTGGCCGGGGGCCTGTGTATCGCGCTCTCCTTTGCCTTCGGGATCAAAGCGTTTGAAGTGAAAGACACCCTGGCGGCGGCGCTGATGCAGATCGGCGGCGGCTCGGCCTTCGCGCTGATGGTGCCGGTACTGGCAGGCTTTATCGCCTTCTCCATTGCCGACCGTCCGGGTCTGACCCCGGGCCTTATCGGGGGTATGCTGGCGGTTAGCGGCGGCTCCGGCTTTATCGGCGGGATCATCGCTGGTTTCCTTGCCGGTTATGTGGCGAAAGCCATCAGCACGAAGCTGAAACTGCCGCAGAGTATGGAAGCCCTGAAGCCAATCCTGATCATTCCGCTGGTCTCCAGTCTGATCGTGGGTTTGGCAATGATCTATCTGATCGGTAAACCGGTAGCCGGTATCCTCGCCTGGCTGACCCATTGGCTGCAAACCATGGGCACCGCCAACGCGGTTCTGCTGGGCGCGATCCTCGGCGCGATGATGTGTACCGATATGGGCGGGCCGGTAAACAAAGCGGCCTATGCCTTTGGCGTTGGCCTGCTGAGTACCCAGACTTATGCGCCGATGGCGGCGATCATGGCGGCCGGTATGGTGCCACCGCTGGCGATGGGTATCGCGACGCTGGTAGCGCGCAATAAGTTCGACAAAGGGCAGCGGGAAGGGGGCAAAGCCGCGCTGGTTCTTGGCCTGTGCTTTATCTCGGAAGGGGCGATTCCTTTTGCCGCCCGTGACCCGATGCGCGTTCTGCCGTGCTGTATCGTCGGTGGCGCGGTAACCGGCGCTATCTCCATGGCGGTCGGCGCGAAACTGATGGCGCCGCACGGCGGGCTGTTTGTTCTGCTGATCCCGGGGGCGATTACGCCGGTGCTGGGCTACCTGCTGGCGATTGTTGCCGGAACGCTGGTGGCGGGCCTTGCCTACGCCGTGCTGAAACGCCCTGAGGCGCAAACAGCGGAAGTTGAAAAAGCGGCATAATCCTACCGCAATAAAAAAGGGCCGACTGTTCGGCCCTTTTTTTGTCTCTATTTACGCCACTTCGGCAATCTGCTGCGCCCGCAGCCAGGCAATCTCTTCCGCCCAGATATCCGGGTTGATGGTTTCAAGAATCAGCGGAATACCGTCGAAGCGGCTGTCCTGCATGATCCAGCTGAAGCAATCGTGGCCGATGTTGCCTTCCCCCAGGCTGTGGTGACGGTCGACCCGGCTGCCGAAGGCGCTCTTGGCATCGTTGAGATGCATGCCGCGCAGATACTGAAAACCGACGATGCGTTCGAAGGCGGCGAAGGTTTTTTCGCAGGCTTCGGCGCTGCGCAGGTCGTAGCCGGCGGCGAAAGCATGGCAGGTATCAATGCAGACGCCGACGCGGGATTTATCTTCCACGCCGTCGATGATGGCCGCGAGGTGCTCGAACTTAAAACCGAGGTTGCTGCCCTGGCCAGCGGTGTTTTCGATCACCGCAGTAACGCCTTCGGTCTTCGCCAGCGCGATATTGATCGATTCGGCGATGCGCGCCAGGCACTCCTCCTCCGGGATCTGCTGCAGATGGCTGCCGGGGTGGAAGTTGAGCAGCATCAGCCCCAGCTGCTGGCAGCGGGTCATTTCATCAATGAAAGCATCACGGGATTTTTCCAGCGCTTCTTCCACCGGGTGGCCAAGGTTAATCAGGTAGCTGTCGTGCGGCAGGATCTGCCCCGGGCCAAAGTGATACTTTTCACAGGCGGCTTTGAATTCGGCGATGGTCTCGTCGCTGAGCGGCGCGGCGCGCCACTGGCGCTGGTTCTTGGTGAAGAGGGCGAAGGCGGTTGCTTCGATTTCGGCGGCGCGAATGGCGGCATTGGCCAGTCCACCTGAGGCGCTCACGTGCGCTCCTACGTATTTCATAAAAAAACTCCAGTTAAAGCCGCTGGGGGGTGGGTAATGATAGCGGCTTAACTGGAGAAAGATGTAGTGCTTTATGCCATCAGGCTGTGGATAGCGACGTTAATGACCCCGCCGCCGACAATCAACCAGACGAACAGCATCAGCGCCATCAGCAGCGGTTTCGCCCCGGCTTTTTTCAGCGCGCTGACGTGGGTGGTGACCCCGAGGGCGGCCATTGCCATCGCCAGCAGGACGGTATCCAGCGTCACCAGCATATCCACCACGGCTTTCGGCAGCAGATGGAAGGAGTTAAACACCGCCACCAGGATGAACATAATGGCGAACCACGGAATGGTGATTTTGCTTTTCTCGCCGTTGCCTGCCGGGGTCAGCTGTTTAACACGCGCCGCCAGGAACAGCAGGAACGGAGCCAGCATCATGACGCGCAGCATTTTGGCGATAACCGCCGCGTTCTCCGCGTCCGGGCTGACCGCATGGCCGGCGGCAACAACCTGCGCCACTTCATGCATGGTGGAGCCCATATAGATCCCGTAGTTCTCCGGGGTAAACCAGTGCGCCAGCAGCGGGTACATCGCCGGGTAGAGGAAGATGGCGATGGTACCGAAGATAACCACTGTAGCGACGGCAACCGTCACTTTACTGGCTTCGGCTTTGACCACCGGCTCGGTGGCGAGCACGGCCGCCGCGCCGCAGATGCTGCTGCCGGCGCCGATCAGCCAGCTGGTGTGTTTATCGAGACCAAACACTTTCTGGCCAAGGAAGCAGGCGATGAAAAAGGTACTGGAGAGCGTCAGAACGTCAATCAAAATACCGCTCACGCCGACGTCGGCAATCTGGGCGAACGTCAGGCGAAAGCCGTAGAGGATGATCCCCAGGCGCAGCAGATGCTGCTTGGCGAAGATCACCCCGCCGTCGCAGGGCTGCCAGATTTTCGGGTAGACCGTGTTGCCGACGACCATCCCGAACAGGATAGCGAGGGTCAGGGCGCTAAAGCCCGCGCCGGCGATGGCCGGGAAACTACCGGCCCACAGGGCGGCGCCGGTCAGAGCGGCGGTCAGCGCCAGGCCTGGGACAAAATGCCACAGGGAACGATGTTTGGTGGGTAAAGTGAGTGCTGTCATAACCTTCTCCTTTGTCTGCCTAAAGGTTACGCCGCGCGGGATTAAATATAAAATTGATTATATGTTTATAATCAATCGTAATAAGTGGTTAATGGCCGCTTCGCCGGTTACAACGGGGCGAGAGCGGGTTAGGCAGAAGCGGGGCGGTCTCGCCGGCAAGACGATGATTTTGTGATATAAGCGGATTTTCCTTCCGTCAGCCGCCTCGATTTGTGTCACCATAGTAAGGAAGGTTATTCAGGTTGGATTACTAAACGGGTGGGTTATGCATATTACGCTGCGGCAGCTGGAAGTGTTCGCCGAAGTCCACAAGAGTGGGTCGACCACTCAGGCGTCACAGATGCTGGCGCTTTCGCAATCCGCGGTCAGCGCCGCGCTGACCGATCTGGAAGGGCAGCTCGGCGTGCAGCTGTTTGACCGCGTCGGTAAACGACTGGTGGTGAATGAGCATGGACGGCTGCTGTACCCGCGTGCGCTGGCGCTGCTGGAGCGGGCCCTGGAGATCGAGCAGCTGTTTCGCGGCGATAACGGGGCGATCCGAGTCTACGCCAGCAGCACCATCGGCAACTATATTATGCCGGAGATTATTGCCCGCTATCGTCATGACTTCCCGGATCTGCCGGTCGAGCTGAGCGTCGGCAACAGCCTGGACGTCATCAACGCCGTCGCCGACCTGCGGGTGGATTTCGGCCTGATTGAGGGGCCGTGCCATGCCGCCGATATTATTGCCGAGCCGTGGCTGGAGGATGAACTGGTGGTGTTTGCCGCGCCCAACTCACCGCTGCTGGCGGGGGAGGTGACCCTGCAGCAACTGGCTGAGGCGCCGTGGATCCTGCGCGAGCATGGCTCCGGCACCCGGGAGATTGTCGATTACGTTCTGCTGTCGCATCTGCCGGCGTTTCATCTGGGCATGGAGCTGGGTAATTCAGAGGCGATCAAGCACGCGGTCAGGCATGGCCTGGGCATCAGCTGTCTATCGCGGCGGGTGATTGCCGAACAGCTTGCCTCGGGCACGCTGGCGGAGCTGAAAGTGCCATTGCCCCGGCTGACGCGCACGCTGTGGCGGATCCATCACCGGCAGAAGCATATTTCTAAAGCATTACAACGTTTTCTGCACTATTGCCAGGTGTAGCAGCCCGGTTTTATCGCCTGATTACGGGGGGAATTCGCTGGCAATTCCGCAGGTTAGTGCTTTACTAATAATTTGCGGGCGATCATGAAGCTCTCTTATAACTTTGCATTTGTACCGGATGGAACCCCGATCGTCTGCTACAATCGCGCCTCATTTTTTGGATGGATAGCATTATCACATGGTTTCGGAAACTAAAACCACAGAAGCGCCCACGCTACGTCGTGAACTGAAGGCGCGCCACTTGACCATGATCGCCATCGGCGGTTCCATCGGTACGGGTCTTTTTGTTGCCTCTGGCGCAACCATTTCGCAAGCAGGTCCCGGCGGGGCGCTGCTGTCTTATATTCTGATCGGTTTGATGGTCTATTTCCTGATGACCAGCCTCGGCGAGCTGGCGGCGTTTATGCCGGTATCCGGTTCCTTCGCCACCTACGGGCAGAATTATGTTGAAGAAGGCTTCGGCTTCGCGCTGGGCTGGAACTACTGGTACAACTGGGCGGTGACGATCGCCGTTGACCTCGTGGCCTCACAGCTGGTGATGAGCTACTGGTTCCCCGACACTCCGGGCTGGATCTGGAGCGCCTTGTTCCTCGGCATCATGTTCCTGCTGAACTGGATCTCGGTGCGCGGCTTTGGCGAGGCGGAATACTGGTTCTCGCTGATAAAGGTAGCCACCGTCATTATCTTTATCATCGTCGGCGTGATGATGATTGTCGGCATCTTCAAAGGGGCGCAGCCAGCCGGCTGGAGCAACTGGGGGATCGCGGATGCGCCGTTCGCCGGCGGTTTCTCGGCGATGATTGGCGTGGCGATGATTGTCGGCTTCTCGTTCCAGGGCACCGAGCTTATCGGCATCGCTGCCGGTGAATCTGAAAATCCGGAGAAGAACATTCCGCGCGCGGTGCGCCAGGTCTTCTGGCGTATCCTGCTGTTTTACGTCTTCGCGATCCTGATTATCAGCCTGATCATTCCGTATACCGATCCGAGTCTGCTGCGCAACGATGTGAAGGATATCTCCGTCAGCCCGTTCACCCTGGTGTTCCAGCATGCTGGTTTGCTGTCGGCGGCGGCAATCATGAACGCCGTTATCCTGACTGCCGTGCTGTCGGCGGGTAACTCCGGGATGTACGCCTCCACGCGTATGCTGTACACCCTGGCCTGCGACGGTAAAGCGCCGCGTATTTTCTCGAAGCTGTCGCGTGGCGGCGTGCCGCGTAACGCGCTGTACGCGACCACCGTGATCGCGGCGCTGTGCTTCCTGACTTCCATGTTTGGCAACCAGACGGTGTACCTGTGGCTGCTGAACACCTCCGGGATGACGGGCTTTATCGCCTGGCTGGGTATTGCGATCAGCCACTATCGTTTCCGTCGCGGCTACGTCCTGCAGGGTAACGATATTAATAATCTGCCGTATCGTTCCGGGTTCTTCCCGCTGGGGCCGATCTTCGCCTTCGTGCTGTGCCTGATCATCACCCTCGGACAGAACTACGAAGCGTTCCTCAAGGACACCATTGACTGGGGCGGCGTGGCGGCGACCTACATCGGTATTCCGCTGTTCCTCGTCATCTGGTTTGGTTACAAGCTGGCGAAAGGCACCCGCTTTGTTCGCTACAGCGAAATGACCTTCCCGGACCGCTTTAAGCGTTAATCTTCGCGATTGTGCGATAAAAGCCCTCTGTGAAGAGGGCTTTATATTGCTGGCAAAGTGCAATCTTCAGGGATTGCCCGGCTGCGCTGCGCTTGCGCGGGCCTACAGATAACCGCGTAACTGATTGATATTGCGATGTTTCGTAGGCCTGGTAAGGCGGAAGCCGCCACCCGGCAGACATGTGAGCACAATAACGAAGACAGATTTGTCATCACCCGGAAGCCCTCTGAACAGAGGGCTTTTTTTATGTTTGTGCGGTTACAGCTTGTCACAATTCTTCATAATTATATTGATAATCGTAATCATTATCTTTATCATTTTCGCCCATTACGGATGAAGCCACTCCCCGTCTCTGCCGCTTGTACAGACTGACACCGGGCGACCAGCCACATCGACGAGAAAACAGCGCGAGCATGCCGCCGACAGAGCGGCAAGCCGCCAGCGCGTGTGAGCAGCACCTTGTTGTTTGTTTGGTTGTACACCTCATGGAGATTTGGAATGTTCAGGTTAAACCCTTTTATCCGGGCGGGATTGTCTGCGTCCGTCGTATCGTTGGCGTTTCCGGCTCTGGCCGATGTGAATGAAGAAACGCTGGTGGTGACCGCCTCGGCCACTGAACAGAATGTCAAAGACGCGCCGGCGAGCATCAGCGTCATCACCCAACAGGATTTACAACGCAAGCCTGTTCAGAACCTGAAAGACGTGCTGCGCGATGTGCCTGGGGTCCAGCTCACCAACGAAGGGGATAACCGCAAGGGCGTTAGCATCCGCGGTCTGAGCAGCAGCTATACCCTGATCCTGGTCGACGGCAAGCGCGTTAACTCGCGGAACGCCGTCTTCCGCCACAATGACTTCGACCTTAACTGGATCCCGGTGGATGCTATTGAGCGTATCGAAGCGGTGCGCGGCCCGATGTCCTCCCTTTACGGCTCCGATGCGCTCGGTGGGGTGGTCAACATTATTACCAAAAAAATCGGCCAGAAATGGACCGGGACGCTGAGTGCTGATACCACTATTCAGGAGCACCGCGATCGCGGGGATACCTATAACGGCCAGTTCTTCACCAGCGGCCCGCTGATCGACGGCGTACTTGGAATGAAGGCCTACGGCAGCCTGGCAAAACGCGCCAAGGACGATCCGCAGTCATCCAGTAATGCCACCGGCGAGACGCCGCGCATCGAGGGCTTCACCAGCCGCGATGGCAATGTTGAATTCGCCTGGACGCCGAACGAAAACCACGATTTTACCGCAGGCTACGGCTTTGACCGTCAGGATCGCGATTCCGATTCCCTTGACCGCAACCGCCTTGAGCGGGAGAACTACTCTCTGAGCCATAACGGCCGCTGGGATATCGGCAATAGCGAGCTCAAGTTCTACGGCGAAAAGGTGGATAACAAAAATCCAGGGCAGAGCGGGACTATTACCTCGGAAAGCAATGCCATCGACGGCAAGTATGTCCTGCCGCTGGGCATGATTAACCAGCTGGTGACCTTCGGCGGCGAATGGCGCCACGACAAACTGAAAGATCCGGTCAACCTGAGCAGCGGCGGCCAGTCAACGTCGGCCAGCCAGTACGCCCTGTTTATCGAAGACGAATGGCGCATCATCGAGCCGCTGGCGCTGACCACCGGCATTCGTATGGACGACCATCAGACCTATGGCGATCACTGGAGCCCGCGCGCCTATCTGGTGTATAACGCCACCGATACCGTCACCGTCAAAGGCGGCTGGGCGACGGCGTTTAAAGCCCCGTCGCTGCTGCAGCTTAACCCCGACTGGACCACCAACTCCTGCCGCGGCTCGTGCAGCATCGTCGGTAACCCGGATCTGAAACCGGAAACCAGCGAAAGCTTCGAGCTCGGTCTCTACTACCGCGGGGAAGAGGGCTGGCTTGAAAATGTCGAAGGCAGCATCACCACCTTCCAGAATAATGTCGACGACATGATCGATGTTCTGCGCACCTCCAGCGCCAGCGAAGCGCCGGGCTACCCGAACTTTGTCGGCTGGAAAACCGTCAACGGCAAGCGCGTGCCGATCTTCCGCTATTTCAACGTCAACAAAGCCCGCATCAAAGGGGTGGAGACGGAGGTGAAGATCCCGTTTGGCGATGAGTGGAAGCTGACGGTGAACTACACCTACAACGATGGTCGCGATCTGAGCAATGGCGGCAACAAACCGCTGCAGACGCTGCCGTTCCATACCGCCAACGGCACGCTCGACTGGAAACCGCTGGACGATTGGTCCTTCTACGTGACGGCCAACTATACCGGCCAGCAGCGCGCGGTGAGCGCCACCGGCAAAACGCCGGGCGGCTACACCCTGTTTGACGTTGGCGCGGCATGGCAGGTGACCAAAAACGTGAAACTGCGCTCCGGGGTGCAGAACGTGGGTGATAAAGATCTGAGCCGGGACGACTACAGCTATACCGAAGAAGGCCGTCGCTACTTTATGGCGGTGGATTATCGCTTCTGATTGCCGGCGCTAAAACGCGTCCTGTAGGCCTGAACATGCGCCGCGAAGCAGCTTCGCGGCGCATTGGCGTTTAGCCAAAGAGATGCTGCGCATGGAAGCGCAGATGGTCTTCAATAAACGAGGCAATGAAGTAATAGCTGTGGTCGTAACCGGGCTGGATGCGCAGCGTTAACGGCCAGGCCTTCTGCCGCGCGACCTCCGCCAGTACCGCCGGCTGCAGCTGTCCGGCAAGGAATGGATCGTTGTCGTCCTGATCGATAAGCGTCGGCACGGCGTCCTCCGGCCGGCTGGCCTGCATCAGCGCGCAGCTGTCCCAGGAGTGCCATGCCGATTCATCCGCGCCGAGATAGGCGGTAAACGCTTTCTTGCCCCACGGGACCTGGGAGGGATTGACGATCGGCGCGAAGGCGGAGACGCTGGCGTAGCGGCCGGGATTTTTGAGCGCCATAATGAGCGCGCCGTGGCCGCCCATCGAGTGGCCGCTGACGGCGCAGCGTTCGCCGACGCTAAACTCGCTACGAATAAGCGCGGGCAGTTCGTCACGCAGGTAATCGTACATTCGGTAGTGCGCCGCCCAGGGCGCCTCGGTGGCGTTCAGGTAGAAGCCGGCGCCTTGTCCGAGATCGTAACCGTCGTCGTTGGCCGCCTCGTCACCGCGCGGGCTGGTATCCGGCATCACCAGCGCGATGCCCAGCTCGGCGGCAATGCGCTGGGCGCCCGCCTTGGTGGTAAAGTTCTCATCGTTACAGGTCAGCCCCGACAGCCAGTACAGCACCGGCGGCGGTGTTTCGCGCTCAGGCGGTAAAAAAATGCTGAACGTCATGGCGCAGTTCAGGACAGGGGAGTGATGACGCCAGCGTTGTTGCTGGCCGTCAAAACAGCGATGCTCTTCAAGCAGTTCCATGCAAGGCTCCTCGGAAGGGATGTGCGCGTAAACGTTCATAATACAGATATTTCATTAGCCGGTGAGCAACTTTCACTTTCTCCTTTTGAGAACTTACTGCATCATTAATGCATCTTATAGCCAACATGCCGGTGTAGCGACGGCGCTTATGAATGCGTACAGCGGTTGGAACATTCCGGATACGGCGATAAGGATTTGGCGTCGCGCCTGAGGCATGGCTTCGCTCCCTAATAAAAGGCAGCGCCAATTTCAATAATTATCGTTACGGCTACTGGATTCTGTGCGCCACCTCACGCACAATGAATACAAACTTTGCCCCCAGAAAAAGCAAAGAGCGCCACACCTGCAGGAGAAACATAAATGTCATCACTGAGTAAAGAAGCCGTCCTCGTTCATGAAGCGCTGGTCGCTCGTGGGCTGGAGACGCCGATGCGTGCGCCAGTACAAGAAATTGATAACGAAACACGCAAGCGTTTGATTACCGGTCATATGACCGAGATTATGCAACTGCTGAATCTGGATCTGAGTGATGACAGTCTGATGGAGACCCCGCATCGCATCGCCAAAATGTATGTCGATGAGATCTTCTCCGGGCTGGATTATTCTCGCTTCCCGAAAATCACCGTCATTGAAAACAAAATGAAGGTCGATGAAATGGTCACCGTGCGCGATATCACCCTGACCAGCACCTGCGAACACCATTTCGTTACCATCGATGGTAAAGCGACGGTAGCCTATATCCCGAAAGATTCGGTGATCGGCCTGTCGAAAATCAACCGCATCGTGCAGTTCTTCGCCCAACGTCCGCAGGTCCAGGAGCGTCTGACGCAGCAGATCCTGATCGCGCTGCAGACGCTGCTCGGCACCAACAACGTGGCGGTATCCATTGACGCGGTGCATTATTGCGTGAAGGCGCGCGGCATTCGCGACGCGACCAGCGCCACCACCACCACCTCTCTCGGCGGCCTGTTTAAATCCAGCCAGAATACCCGCCAGGAATTCCTGCGCGCAGTACGTCACCACAACTAAAACGGAGCAGGGTGCATGGAGAGAAATGTCACGCTGGACTTTGTCCGCGGCGTCGCCATCCTCGGTATCCTGCTTCTCAATATCAGCGCCTTCGGCTTGCCGAAGGCCGCTTATCTCAATCCCGCCTGGTCAGGAAGCGCGTCCCTTAGCGATGCCTGGACCTGGGCGCTCCTCGACCTGCTGGCGCAGGTGAAGTTTCTCACCCTGTTCGCGCTGCTGTTTGGCGCCGGTCTTCAGCTATTGCTTCCGCGAGGGAAGCGCTGGATCCAGTCGCGGCTGACGCTGCTGGCGCTGCTCGGTTTCATTCACGGTCTTTTTTTCTGGGATGGCGATATTCTGCTGGCCTATGCCCTGGTGGGGCTGGTGAGCTGGCGCATGGTGCGTGAGGCGCACCATGTCAAATCGCTGTTCAACACCGGGGTGGTGCTCTACCTCACCGGCATTGCGGTGCTGGTCCTGTTGGGGATGATCTCCGGGACCGCAGCGAATCGCTCGTGGGCGCCGGACGCGGCGAACCTGCAGTATGAGCAGTACTGGAAGCTGCACGGTGGCATGGAGGCGGTCAGCAACCGGGCGGATATGCTATCTGACAATCTGCTGGCGCTGGGCGCGCAGTATGGCTGGCAGCTGGCGGGGATGATGCTGATGGGCGCGGCGCTGATGCGCAGCGGCTGGCTGAAGGGACAGTTTAGCCTGCGTCACTACCGGCGTACCGGCGCGCTGCTGGTGGCGGCCGGCATGGCGGTCAATCTGCCGGCAATATTCGCCCAGTGGTATCTGGCCTGGGACTATCGCTGGTGCGCGTTTTTACTGCAGGCGCCGCGCGAACTTAGCGCCCCGCTGCAGGCTATCGGCTATGCCGCGCTGGCCTGGGGCTACTGGCCGCAGCTCTGCCGTTTCCGCCTGGTGGGCGCTATCGCCTGCGTCGGACGCATGGCGCTGACCAACTACCTGCTGCAGACCCTGATCTGCACCACCCTGTTTTATCATCTTGGGCTGTTTATGCGCTTCGATCGTCTGCAGCTGCTGGCCTTTGTCCCCCCCATCTGGGCCGTTAACCTCCTTGTCTCATCGCTCTGGCTGCGCCGCTTCCGCCAGGGGCCGGTGGAATGGCTGTGGCGTCAGTTAACCCTGCGTGCGTCAGGCACATCATTGAAAGACACATCCAGATAACGATCTCGATCACAATCATTAACAAAACGGATGTAAACGTTTCCAGCCGTGTGACCTCACTCACGCAGCGGACCGCGGGTCGCTGCCAGAATAGCCTCCTTGCTAAGCACAGGAGGTGAATGTGACGTGCTGTAATTCTCTTAAGGTCGCTGAGTATGATCACCATTCGTGATGTCGCCCGCCAGGCGGGCGTTTCCGTGGCCACCGTGTCGCGGGTGCTGAATAACAGCGCGCTGGTGAGTCCGGATACGCGCGACGTGGTGATGAAAGCGGTGACCCAACTGGGCTACCGGCCCAACGCCAACGCCCAGGCGCTGGCCACCCAGGTCAGCGATACCATCGGCGTAGTGGTGATGGACGTCTCCGATGCCTTCTTCGGCGCGCTGGTGAAAGCAGTGGATACCGTTGCTCAGCAGCATCAGAAATATGTGCTGATCGGCAACAGCTATCACGAGGCGGAAAAAGAGCGTCACGCCATCGAGGTGCTGATCCGTCAGCGCTGCTCGGCGCTGATCGTCCATTCGAAAGCGCTGAGCGATGATGAACTGAGCGACTTTATGCAACATATCCCGGGGATGGTGCTGATCAACCGCATCGTGCCGGGGTATGCCCATCGCTGCGTCGGACTCGACAACGTCAGCGGCGCGCTGATGGCCACCCGTATGCTGCTCAATCATGGTCACCAGCGCATCGGCTATCTCTCCTCAAACCACGGCATTGAAGATGACGATATGCGCCGGGAAGGGGGGAGCAAAGCGCTGCAGGAGCAAGGCATCATCGCCCCGGACAGCTGGATCGGTTCCGGCTCCCCGGATATGCAGGGCGGTGAAGCGGCGATGGTCGAACTGCTGGGGCGCAATCTCGGCCTCACCGCGGTGTTTGCCTATAACGACAGCATGGCGGCCGGCGCGCTGACGACGCTGAAGGACAACGGCATTGTCGTGCCGCAGCATCTGTCGCTGATTGGCTTTGATGATATTCCAATTTCCCGTTACACCGATCCTCAGCTCACCACCGTGCGCTATCCGGTAATGTCGATGGCAAAGCTGGCCACCGAGCTGGCGCTGCTGGGGGCGGGCGGCAAGCTGGATCGCGAGGCGACGCACTGCTTTATGCCGACGCTGGTGCGCCGTCATTCCGTTGCCCAGAGGCAAACTGTGGGGCCGATCACTAACTGACGCGATCGCGGGATGTAACCGCTTTCAATTTGTGAGTAAATTCACAGTATATTAACATTCGCCTGATTATGATGGCAGCGTTTACCAGTCTGAACCACGAGGTGATGGATATTCCTCACTTTATTTAGTAGGAACAAGGCGTTAAACGAGTTTTACAGTCGTATTTTTCTGGAGCGTTACCCGACACGGAAGACCGAATTTTCGTCGTGAAATGCGTTGTGCGGTAACACTAATGCAACAAATCCCGCCTGCATTTTCTCACAATAATGACCCTGCATAATAAAACCGGAGATTCCATGAATAAGAAGGTGTTTACCCTGTCTGCTGTAATGGCTGGTCTGTTATTTGGCGCCGCCGCACACGCAGCAGATACCCGTATCGGCGTGACGATTTATAAATATGACGACAACTTTATGTCGGTAGTGCGTAAGGCGATTGAAAAAGATGGCAAATCCGCGCCAGACGTCCAACTGTTGATGAATGATTCGCAGAACGACCAGTCGAAACAAAACGATCAGATTGACGTGCTGCTGGCGAAAGGCGTGAAGGCGCTGGCGATTAACCTGGTTGACCCGGCCGCCGCAGGTACGGTGATTGAAAAGGCGCGCGGGCAGAATATTCCGGTGGTGTTCTTCAACAAAGAGCCTTCCCGCAAAGCGCTGGATAGTTATGACAAGGCTTATTACGTCGGTACCGACTCGAAAGAGTCGGGGATTATTCAGGGCGATCTGATCGCCAAGCACTGGAAAGCCAACCCGAACTGGGATCTGAATAAAGACGGTCAGGTCCAGTACGTTCTGCTGAAAGGCGAGCCGGGCCATCCGGATGCGGAAGCGCGTACCACTTACGTTATTAAAGAGCTGAATGATAAAGGTCTGAAGACCCAGCAGCTGCAGCTGGATACCGCGATGTGGGATACCGCCCAGGCGAAAGACAAAATGGACGCCTGGCTCTCCGGCCCGAATGCCAACAAGATTGAAGTGGTGATCGCTAACAACGACGCCATGGCGATGGGCGCGGTTGAAGCGCTGAAAGCGCACAACAAGAGCAGCATTCCGGTGTTCGGCGTTGATGCCCTGCCGGAAGCCCTTGCGCTGGTGAAATCCGGCGCGATGGCCGGTACTGTGCTGAACGATGCCAACAACCAGGCGAAAGCGACCTTCGAGCTGGCGAAAAACCTTGCCGACGGGAAAGACGCCGCGGCAGGCACCAACTGGAAAATTGACAACAAGATTGTTCGCGTCCCCTACGTGGGCGTCGATAAAGACAACCTGAGCCAGTTTACCGGCAAATAATCGTGATGTGAGTTGCGGGCGTGGGTTATCCACGCCCGATTATTCCTGATACAGAACCAGACTCCTGCTGGCGCTAGTGCGCCGGACGGGGCTTGCATGAACGCAGCCAGGTATAACTATGGTCAGCAATAATAGCGAACGGTCAGGCGAATATTTGTTGGAGATGAGCAACATCAACAAATCGTTTCCTGGCGTCAAGGCTCTTGATAATGTCAACCTGAAGGTTCGTCCGCACTCCATTCATGCGTTAATGGGTGAGAACGGCGCCGGTAAATCGACATTATTAAAATGCCTTTTTGGGATCTATCAAAAAGATTCCGGTAGCATTCTTTTTCAGGGAAAAGAGATCGATTTCCATTCGGCGAAAGAAGCCCTGGAAAACGGTATTTCGATGGTGCATCAGGAATTAAACCTGGTATTACAGCGTTCGGTCATGGATAACATGTGGCTCGGGCGCTATCCAACTAAAGGCATGTTTGTCGATCAGGACAAAATGTACCGGGATACCAAGGCCATTTTTGATGAGCTGGATATTGATATCGATCCGCGCGCCCGCGTCGGTACCTTATCGGTATCTCAGATGCAGATGATTGAGATCGCGAAGGCGTTTTCCTATGACGCCAAAATCGTCATCATGGATGAGCCGACGTCATCGCTGACGGAAAAAGAGGTCAACCATCTGTTTAAGATCATCCGTAAGCTGAAAGATCGCGGCTGCGGTATCGTCTATATCTCGCATAAAATGGAAGAAATTTTCCAGTTGTGCGATGAAATAACCATCCTGCGCGACGGCCAGTGGATCGCCACCCAGCCGCTGGAAGGGCTGGATATGGATAAGATCATCGCCATGATGGTCGGGCGTTCGCTTAACCAGCGTTTTCCGGATCGCGAAAACACTCCGGGCGAAGTGATCCTCCAGGTGCGCAATCTCACCTCGCTGCGCCAGCCCTCCATTCGCGATGTCTCCTTTGACCTGCATAAGGGCGAAATTCTCGGTATCGCCGGCCTGGTGGGCGCTAAACGCACCGACATCGTGGAGACCCTGTTCGGCATCCGTGAGAAGGCCAGCGGCACCATCACGCTGCACGGCAAGAAGATCAACAACCACAGCGCCAACGAGGCGATTAACCACGGTTTTGCGCTGGTGACCGAGGAGCGGCGCTCTACCGGGATTTACGCCTATCTGGATATCGGGTTTAACTCGCTGATCTCCAATATTAAGAAATATAAAAACAGCGTCGGCTTGCTGGATAACTCGCGAATGAAGAGCGATACCCAATGGGTTATTGACTCGATGCGCGTCAAAACCCCCGGTCAGCATACGCAGATTGGCTCGCTTTCCGGTGGTAACCAGCAAAAGGTCATTATAGGCCGCTGGCTGCTGACCCAGCCGGAGATCCTGATGCTGGATGAGCCAACGCGCGGTATCGACGTCGGCGCCAAGTTTGAAATCTATCAGCTGATTGCCGAACTGGCTAAAAAAGACAAAGGGATCATTATTATTTCTTCCGAAATGCCGGAACTGCTGGGGATTACCGACCGCATTCTGGTGATGAGCAACGGCCTGGTCGCGGGCATTGTTGAGACTAAAACCACCACGCAAAACGAAATACTGCGTCTTGCGTCATTGCACCTTTAAGATCAGGGGCTTCACATGAGTGCGTTAAATAAAAAGAGTTTTCTCACTTACCTGAAAGAGGGTGGGATATATGTTGTCCTTCTGGTCCTGCTGGCCATTATTATTTTCCAGGATCCGACATTTTTAAGTCTGCTCAACCTGAGTAATATTCTGACCCAGTCCTCGGTGCGTATTATTATTGCCCTCGGCGTGGCCGGACTTATCGTAACGCAGGGGACCGACCTCTCCGCCGGCCGTCAGGTGGGTCTGGCGGCGGTGATTGCCGCCACCATGCTGCAGGCGGTGGATAATGCCAATAAGGTATTCCCGGATATGGCGACCATGCCGATCCCGCTGGTGATCCTGCTGGTGTGCGCCATCGGGGCGGTCATCGGCCTGATTAACGGGATCGTCATTGCCTACCTGAACGTGACGCCGTTTATTACCACTCTCGGCACCATGATTATCGTCTACGGCATTAACTCGCTGTACTACGACTTCGTGGGCGCGTCGCCGATCTCCGGCTTCGACAGCCACTTCTCCCATTTCGCGCAGGGGTTTGTGGCGCTGGGCTCCTTCCGCCTGTCCTACATTACCTTCTACGCGCTGATTGCCGTCTTCTTTGTCTGGATCCTGTGGAACAAGACGCGCTTTGGCAAAAACATTTTCGCTATCGGCGGTAACCCGGAAGCGGCGAAGGTCTCCGGGGTTAACGTAGCGTTAAACCTGCTGATGATCTATGCCCTCTCCGGCGTGTTCTACGCCTTCGGCGGCCTGCTGGAAGCCGGACGTATCGGTTCGGCGACCAATAACCTCGGCTTTATGTATGAACTGGACGCCATCGCCGCCTGTGTGGTGGGCGGCGTATCGTTCAGCGGCGGGGTAGGGACCGTATTCGGCGTGGTGACCGGGGTGATTATCTTCACCGTCATCAACTACGGCCTGACCTATATCGGCGTCAACCCTTACTGGCAGTACATTATTAAGGGGGCGATTATTATCTTCGCCGTGGCGCTGGACTCCCTGAAATACGCCCGTAAGAAATAAGGTTGAACGCATCAAAAACCCGCGCCTGGCGCGGGTTTTTTTATATCTGAAACGAATGCGTTGATGGAGGCTACTTTTCTTTCTGCAGCTCCAGCAGCTGCTCCGGGGTCACGGCCGGGTAGGACTGGGCGTCATCCGGCACGTCATGCTGCTGCGCCGGAATCGGGATGAGAGGGCCGAGAAAGCGCGGTTCCCGTTTGAAGATATAGAGGTCCGCCAGCGCGCCAAAGCGGGCGCCGAACTCGCGCAGCCGCACGCTCCACATATCCTTCGGCGACGGCACCGCGTAGCACTGGGCCTGGATCCCCATATGCAGGGCGATAAACAGCGCCCGTTCGCAGTGGAAGCGCTGGGTGATGATAATGAAGTCGTTGGTGTCGAACACTTTCCGGGTACGGACGATCGAGTCGAGGGTACGGAAACCGGCATAGTCCAGTACGATATCCGCGGGATCGACGCCGCCTTTAATCAGGTCCCGACGCATGGTCATCGGTTCATTGTAGCTTTGCAGAGCATTATCGCCGCTCAGCAGGAGATAGTTGACCTTGCCGCTGTTGTAGGCGTTCAGCGCACCCTGGATGCGGTAACGGTAATACTGATTGATGACGCCGGTGCGGTAATATTTGGCGGTGCCCAGCACCACACCGACCTGACGGTAGGGCAGGTCCTGCAGTTCATCATAGATATAGGGCGCGGTTTTCCAGCTCATCCAGCGGTCAAGGCCCAGCACGGTCAACAGCAGCAGGCCGAGCAGGACTAACAGGCTGTAGAACGCACGCTTTAACATGAACTTGGCTCAATAATAGACAACGGAGTCTTCAGGCTACTTTACCCGCCGGGTAAGCGCAAGAAACCCGCGTTTGATTGCGGGGATTTTCAGCAATATAGACAGATCGCCGAATGCAGGCCGGGTAAGGCGTGAGCCGACACCCGGCATAGGGATCTTCAGCTCGCCATGGCGCGAACCGTAGGTCGGGTAAGCGTAGCGCCACCCGACACCTAACGGTATAAAAAGTCGGCCGGATAAGCCGAAGACGCCGTCCGGCAATCTGCTCAGGCTGATCAACCTAACAGGACGCGCTCAATATTGTGGCAGCCCAGCGCCTTCAGGGTGGCGACGGTGGCATCCCACTGGATCAGCGCCGCGTCGGCTTTCTCCGCCAGGATTGCCCGCTGGATAGCGGGATAATCATAGCCGTTGAGGCTCAGGAGATTCAGCGCCCCCTGCAGCGGCGGCAGCGTCGGGTTGAACGCTGCGTTTTCCGCATAGCTACCGCTGAAAATGGTACCGTCTTTCAGCTCCAGCGCCACGCCGGAAGGCGAGTGGCTGTAGGGCGCATGGCAGCGGTTGGCGGCCTGAATAGCTGCCTGGGTCAGGGCATCGCCGCTCACCGGGTAGCCATGGTCCTGTTCATCCATCAGCAGGGTTTTGATCTCGAGGTCTTTCGGGCCAAAGGCGTCCGGCAGATAGTGCTCCAGAGCATGCGCTTCGCGACCCGGCAGATGAATGCGCAGCGCCAGCCCGCTGTTCAGTTCGTTCATAAACTGACGGCAATGACCGCACGGCGTGTAGTTCACCGTGATAGCGCGCAGGGAGGTCTCGCCGCGCAGCCAGGCGTGGCTGATGGCGCTCTGTTCCGCGTGAACGGTCTGCTGCATGGTAGCGCCGAGAAACTCCATGTTGCCGCCAAAGTACCAGCGGCCGCTGACGCCGCGGGCGATAGCCCCGACGTTAAAATGAGAAAGGTCGGGGCGCGCGCAGGCAGCGGCAAGCGGCAGTAGCGCAAAAGCCAGCGCGTCTTCGTCCAGACCTGTCGCATGCTGCAGCGTCGCCACCTGATCGGCTTCGAGCAGCGCCGGGAAATGCGGGTCGGCGAGCATCGGGGCGATGGCCGCCTGCAGATCTGCTGCCAGAGTCGTCAAAGCAGCTTGAAAACGTGAGTGCATAGCGTTGCCTCATAACAGTGTAATGGGAAGCCAGTGTACGGGCGGCCAGCGGTTCCATATGTGATGAATATCTCATTCTTTATGCAACTCCGATTTGTTGTATTAAAAAAATGTGATTTAAATCACCATTAACCTACCACTGCGAGGATCAGCGGAAATAAGAACGGCGCCATCAACGAGGTGATGATCCCGCACAGCACCAGCGCCAGTGAGCTAAACGCGCCTTCCTGATAGTCCAGCTCGGCGCAGCGGGCGGTGCCGAGGGCGTGCGAGGCGGTGCCCATTGACAGGCCGCGCGACGCTTTGGTGCGAATGCGCATCAGGTTAAGCAACGTATGCCCAAATACCGCGCCGAGGATGCCGACAAAAATTACGCACACGGCGCTGATGGCCGGAATGCCGCCGATGCTGCCGCTAACCGCCATAGCAATCGGCGTAGTGACTGACTTAGGCAGAATAGAGGCGGCGATTTGCGGCGTGGCGCCCATCAGCAGAGCGACGGTGGTGCCGGTGATCATCGCCACGCAGCTGCCGATAAAGCAGATGGTAATGATAGATTTCCAGCGGGCGCGGATCTGGTGCAGCTGTTCATACAGCGGGAACGCAAGGGTCACTACCGCCGGCTGCAGTAGATCGTTCAGGACTTTGCTGCCGGCAAAATAACGCTCATAGGAGATCCCGGTCAGCAGAAGAAATGGAATAATCACCACCATCGCCACCAGCAGCGGGTTGAGCAGCGGGAACTTAAAGCGGGCCGCCAGTTTGCGGGCGAGAAAAAAGACGATCAGGGTTAGCGGTAGCGACCACCAGATTTCATGCATCATTCTTCTTTTCCTTTTTGGCCAATCACTTTACGTTCGCCATGCACCAAATGGGAGCTCCAGCTCACCACTACAAACACCACCAGCGTACTGATGGCGCAGGAGATAACGACAGGCCCCAGCTGGGCGCGCAGCAGATCCCAGTACTGCATCACCCCAACGCCGATCGGCACGAACAGCAGCGCCATATAGCGGATCAGGATATTACAGCCGGGGTTGACCCATTGCGGCGGCATAATTTGCAGCGCCAGCAGCACGAAGAGGATCAGCATGCCGATGATGCTGCCGGGGATAGTGATAGGCAGCAGCCCGGCGATAAAAATTCCGCCGTACAGGCAGGCGTAAATCAGGACGAAAGCCCGCAGGTACTGCCAGATAATAGTCAGCGATTTACTCATGGTAATAACCCTTGATGAAGTGCATTCATCATACAATTAATCCCTAAAATGTGCTACCGATCACATCATGAATTCTATGCATAGCGCTGATAGCTTACGGGAACCATAGTCTCACCCGTCAGGGCCCGACACCTTGCGGCTCAGGCGGGATCGCTCCCCACGCTACCTTGCTGGATGAGGCGCGGCAAATAAAGGCGAATGGGACGCCACAGACCCCTGTAAAGCATAGAGATTATCTCGCCGCTTTGCCGCATCGAGCGTGCGGGGAACGGCGTGCGTCTGGTCCGACGCATTGAGCGCTTTCAACCAGCGCCCGTAGGCGCTACCATAGCGCCTCTTTTTTTTCCGGGTAACGATATGCGTGTTCTACTGGCGCCGATGGAAGGCGTGCTCGATTCGCTGGTGCGCGAGCTGCTGACCGAGGTTAACGATTACGATCTCTGCATCACCGAATTTCTGCGCGTGGTGGATCAACTGCTGCCGGTAAAATCGTTCTACAGGCTATGCCCGGAACTGCATCACCAGAGCCGCACGCCGTCCGGAACCCGCGTACGCGTCCAGCTGCTGGGACAATATCCCGAGTGGCTGGCGGAAAATGCCGCCCGCGCGGTGGCGCTGGGTTCATGGGGGGTGGATTTAAACTGCGGCTGTCCGTCGAAGCTGGTAAACGGCAGCGGCGGCGGGGCAACGCTGCTGAAAGATCCAGAGTTGATCTATCGCGGCGCGAAAGCCATGCGAGAGGCGGTTCCCGAGCATCTGCCGGTGACGGTGAAAGTTCGTCTTGGCTGGGACAGCGGTGAACGGCGCTTTGAAATCGCCGACGCGGTGCAGCAGGCGGGGGCCAGCGAACTGGTGGTTCACGGCCGTACCAAAGAAGATGGCTACAAAGCCGAACGCATCAACTGGCAGGCGATCGGCGAGATCCGCCAGCGCCTGACTATCCCGGTGGTCGCCAACGGTGAAATCTGGGACTGGCAAAGCGCCCAGGATTGTATGGCTGTCACCGGCTGCGATTCGGTGATGATTGGCCGCGGGGCGCTCAATGTGCCGAACCTCAGCCGGGTGATCAAATACAATGAACCGCGCATGCCGTGGCCGCAGGTGGTCCAGCTGTTGCAAAAATATACCCGCCTGGAAAAGCAGGGTGATACCGGTCTGTATCATGTGGCGAGAATTAAGCAGTGGTTAGGCTATTTACGCAAGGAATATACCGAGGCGCTGACCCTGTTTAATGAAATTCGCGCCCTGCAAACGTCTGCTGAAATAGCGGCGGCGATCGGCCGCTATTAACCGCCATACTGTTATTCGCTTCACATATTATTACTTGCATGCCTATTGATGATAGGCATGGGTTGAATAAAGTGATAATGTGCGGTCAATCAATTCAGGATTGCTACTGAACTCAGGCAAAACCTAAGCACTTTCGTCATTCGTGGCGCAAAGTGCTTAGGTTTTTTTTTGGTAAAAATTCAGGGTGGATAAAATGATGATGTAAAACAATGAGATGTGAATAACGATTTCTCTGGCATTGTCGCGGTTTTATTACCGACGGACGCTTTTTGCCATTCATTTTTAAAAAAAGAAAACGGGTAAATAAATAGCCTGGGGATCCCCTTTGTTTTTATTCAGTCACGGTGGATATCACAATGCATAACAAAAAAATAAATCAGCTTTTGATCGGCGCTATGCTGGCGGCCATGGCGCCTGCCGTGAGCGCCGCGGACATCCCGGCGTGGAACGGCAGCGCGCTGGGGTTTGAAGCCGGGCAGCAAGGGCTGCTGGGCGATATGCTAGGCATTCGTCCGATCCTTGAAGAAAACGGCTTTCATTATAATCTCGGCTATCTTAACGAGATGGCCTACAACGCCGGCGGCGGTTATGACCATGATAAACACCTGGCCTATATTGACCAGGTGGCGCTGACCTTTACCCAGGATCTGGAGCGCTGGACCGGCATACCGGACGCGCGGCTTGAGGGCAATATCGTCAACCGCAACCACGATGA
Organism: Klebsiella pneumoniae; assembly: GCF_000742135.1. GTDB lineage: Bacteria > Pseudomonadota > Gammaproteobacteria > Enterobacterales > Enterobacteriaceae > Klebsiella > Klebsiella pneumoniae. Next base: position 4,325,895 of record NZ_KN046818.1, read on the forward strand.
TAATCTCACCACGAAACGGCTGCAGGATCCGCGGGTGAGTTTCAACGATCTATCGCAGGAGAGCTGGAGCGGCGGGTCGATTACCCGCCTTGGCTGGCTCACCTTTGCCCGCAGCTTTGACGACCGCCGCCTGACCTGGCGCATCGGCATGATGAACAAGGTGCAAACCTTCGACCAGATCATTCCCTGCGATTTTCAGCTGCTGACCCAGTGCGGCGGGAAATCGGCCAACTCGCTGACCTGGAATAACTGGAACATTCACACCTGGGGCACCACCCTGGAGTACAAGCTGACGCCGACCGTCACCCTGAAAGGCGGAGTGATGGAGCAAAACCCGCAGGCTACCGCGCGCAGCCACGCGTGGAGCTGGTCGACGAAGGGTAGCAAAGGCATCTTACTGCCGATGGAGATCGAAACCCGTCCGCTGATTAATGGCCTGCCGGGAGCCTATAACCTTGGCGTGGTCTGGACTAACGCGCCGCAGAGCGACCTCTACAGCGGTAAATCCGGCGGCGCCGGGGCGACCGATCCGCAAGGTTACGCCGAGCACGACAGCACCTGGTTTATGTACGCCGGCCTGAACCAGCAGATCACCCGCCACGCCGACGACCCGCTGCGGGGAATGAGCGTCTCACTGAGCGGCAGCCTCAGCGACCAGCGCAGCAACTATATCCACTCCGCCGTCGCCGCCTCCATGCGCTACCGCGGTCTGTTTGACGCCCGCCCGGAGGACTGGATTGGCTTCGGCCTGACGTGGATCGACATGAGCAGCCACTACGCACGTAATCAGCGCTATATGAATCAGATAAGCGGCGCCACCGACTATAACGATCCGGCTTACCAGCCGGTGGCCGGTCATTCGCTGAACGGTGAGCTCTATTATCGCTTCCGCCCGGTCTCCTGGCTGGAGCTGCAGCCGGGCCTGCAGTACTGGCACCGTCCGGGCGGCGTCGCGCAGACCCAGGATGCGTGGGTAGTGGAGTGGAAAACCGTCGTGACCTTCTGATAGTCGCGATCTTAATCACGTTTTTTCACTTGTCAGGTTGAGCGCGCAGCAGAAGTTGTTACAGTGCGGGTGTTGGATTGCAACTGCTGCGGCAGGCAAAACCTGATCACCTGGCGTTTCGTCGGGGGTCAGGTTTTTTTGTTTCTGGGGTCTATATGCAAATCGCCAAAGTACTCAATAACAATGTGGTGGTGGTTCTCGACGAGCACCGGCGCGAACAGGTGGTGATGGGGCGAGGGCTGGCCTTTCAGAAACGCCCGGGCGACGTGCTGGACGACAGTAAAATTGAAAAAGTTTTCGCCTTACAAAGCGATGAGCTGGTCGGCCGCTTAGGCGAGCTGCTCAGTCAGATACCGTTAGAAGTGATGACCACCTGCGATCGCATTATCGACCTGGCACGCGGACGGCTGGGCAAGTTACAGGAAAGTTTGTACATCACGTTAACGGATCACTGTCATTTTGCTATCGAGCGGCAGAAAAAGGGCATCGCACTGCGTAACGTGCTGCTGTGGGAGATTAAGCGGCTGTATCCGAAGGAGTTCGCGCTGGGCCAGGAGGCAAGGGCCATCATTGCCAAAAGGCTCGGCGTGGAGCTGGCGGAGGACGAAGCCGGATTTATCGCCCTGCATCTGGTGACGGCGCAGCTCAACAGCGAAATGCCGGAGGTCATGCACGTGACCCGGGTGATGCAGGAGATCCTGCAGCTGGTGAAGTATCAGCTGCAGCTTAACTACGATGAAGAGTCGCTGAGCTATCAGCGTTTCGTCACCCACCTGAAGTTTTTCGCCCAGCGGATGCTGACGCGCACGGTGGTGGAAGATGACGACGTCTCGCTGCACAGCGCGGTGAAAGATAACTACGCCAAAGCGTGGAAGTGTGCGGAAACGGTGGCGACGCATCTGCAAAAGCAGTATCAGCGGTCGCTGACCACCGAAGAAATTATGTTTCTTGCCATTCATATCGAACGGGTAAGAAAAGAGGGGCGTTAATTCTCCCCAACAAAACTGGATTGTTACTGCATGATGCAGGCAAAACCTGAGCGCGACGCCCACCGGCGTGGTTCTCGGGTTTTTTTATTTTTTACTACTCAGTCGCCGGTTGTCTGCGGGCAGCGGCAGTAAGGAAAAGAGCATGGAATATAAAGCACTCGCGCAGGATATTCTCAGCCGCGTCGGCGGCAAAGAGAACATTGTGAGTCTGGTTCACTGTGCGACACGTCTGCGTTTTAAACTGAAGGATAACGGCAAAGCCGATGCCGAAGGGCTGAAGGCCAATCCGGGCGTGATTATGGTGGTGGAGAGCGGCGGCCAGTTTCAGGTGGTGATTGGCAACCACGTTCACGACGTCTGGCTGGCGGTGCGCCAGGAGGCGGGGTTGAGCGATGACAACGAACCGGTTGCCGAGGAAAAAGCGGCCAAAGGATCGGTGTTAAGCCAGCTTATCGACATCATCTCCGGCATCTTTACACCGTTTATCGGCGTGATGGCGGCAACCGGTCTGCTGAAAGGCCTGCTGGCGCTGGCGGTGACCTGCGGCTGGCTTACGCCGGAGCAGGGGACTTATAAAATCTGGTTTGCCGCCAGCGACGCGCTGTTCTTTTTCTTCCCGCTGTTTCTTGGCTATACCGCCGGGAAGAAGTTTGGCGGCAACCCGTTTATCTCGATGGTGATTGGCGGGGCGTTAACCCACCCGCTGATGATTCAGGCCTTTGAGGCCAGCCAGGCGCCGGGCGCGGCGGTGGAGCACTTTCTCGGCATTCCGGTGACCTTTATCAACTACAGCTCATCAGTGATCCCGATTATTCTCGCCTCATGGGTCTCCTGCTGGCTGGAGCGCAAGAGCAATGCGCTGTTGCCGTCATCGATGAAAAACTTCTTCAGCCCGGCGATCTGCCTGGCGGTGGTGGTCCCGCTCACCTTCCTGGTGATTGGCCCGGTCGCCACCTGGCTGAGCCATCTGCTGGCCAACGGCTACCAGTTCATTTATGCGTTTGCCCCATGGCTGGCGGGCGCGGTACTGGGCGCCATGTGGCAGGTGTGCGTTATTTTTGGCCTGCACTGGGGGCTGGTGCCGTTGATGATCAACAACATGACGGTACTTGGTCACGACTCCATGCTGCCGATTATTCTTCCGGCGGTGATTGCCCAGGTGGGGGCGGTTCTGGGGATTTTGCTGGCCACCCGCGATGCGCGTCAGCGGATGCTGGCCGGTTCCGCCTTCTCTGCGGGGCTGTTTGGCATCACCGAGCCGGCTATCTATGGTCTGACCCTGCCGCTGCGTCGTCCGTTTATCTTCGGCTGTATCGCCGGCGCCATCGGCGGGGCGATCACCGCCTTCAGTAATAGTCATGCTTACTCGTTCGGCGTGCCGAATATCTTTTTCCCGGCGCAGATGATCCCGCCCGGCGGGATTGACGCCAGCGTCTGGGGCGGGCTTATCGGCACCGGCGTGGCTTTCGTGCTCGCCTGCGTGCTGACCTTCTTCGCCGGCCTGCCGCGCGCCAGCGCTGCACCGGGCGCCGTGACGGTAGCCCCGGCCTCGGCAAACGATATTCTGGCGCCGATGAGCGGCAGCGTTATCGCCCTCGAGCAGGTGCCGGATAGCACCTTCGCCAGCGGCCTGCTGGGTAAAGGGGTCGCCATTATCCCGGCGGTGGGCCAAGTGATTGCCCCGTTCCCGGGCGAAGTGGCCTCCCTGTTTCAGACTAAACACGCCATCGGCCTGCAAAGCGACAGCGGCATTGAGCTGCTGATCCACGTCGGCATCGACACGGTCAAACTCGACGGCGTGCCCTTTACCGCGCATGTGAAAGAGGGCGACAGGGTACAGGCCGGCGATCTGCTGATTGAGTTTGATCGCCAGGCGATTCTGGACGCCGGCTACGACCTGGTGACCCCGATCATTATCAGCAACAGCGACGACTACCGGGAGATTGATACGGTGGCGTCCAGCACCGTCGAAGCCGGTCAGCCGCTGTTGTCAGTCAGCCATTAATCACAGGAGAAAAAGATGAAAACATTCCCGACGGATTTTTTATGGGGCGGCGCGACCGCGGCCAATCAGGTGGAAGGTGCTTATCTGGAAGATGGCAAAGGCTTATCCACCTCCGATGTGCAGCCGCACGGCGTTTTCGGCGAAGTGGTCGAGCGTGTACCCGGCGACAGCGGCATAAAAGATGTGGCGATCGATTTTTACCATCGCTATCCGGAAGATATTGCCCTGTTTGCCGAGATGGGCTTTAACTGCCTGCGAGTCTCCATCGCCTGGACCCGCATCTACCCCAACGGCGACGACGCCGAGCCGAACGAAGCCGGCCTCGCGTTCTACGACAAGCTGTTCGACGAGATGGCGAAGCACAACATCACCCCGCTGGTGACGCTGTCGCATTATGAAATGCCATGGGCGCTGGTAAAAAACTATGGCGGCTGGGGCAGCCGGGAGGTGATTGGCTTCTTTGAGCGCTACGCCCGGACGGTGTTCAGCCGCTATAAAAATAAGGTCAAACTGTGGCTGACCTTTAACGAAATCAATATGTCGCTGCATGCCCCGATGACCGGCGTCGGCCTGCCGGCCGGCAGCAGCAAAGGCGAGGTGTATCAGGCGATTCACCACCAGCTGGTGGCCAGCGCGCTGGCGGTCAAAGCCTGTCATGAGCTGGTGCCTGAGGGCAAAATCGGCAATATGCTGCTCGGCGGGCTGATGTATCCCCTGAGCTGCAAACCGGAGGATGTGTTTGAGACGCTGCAGGAGAACCGCAGCTGGCAGTTCTTCGGCGACGTACAGGCGCGCGGCGCGTACCCGGGCTATATGCAGCGCTATTTCCGTGACAACGGCATCACGCTCACCATCACCGACGCCGATCGTGAAGCGCTAAAAACCACCGTCGACTTTATCTCCTTCAGCTACTACATGACCGGCTGCGTCACCGCCGACGAGGCGCTGAACCAGCAGGCGCGCGGCAATATTCTCAGCATGGTGCCGAACCCGCACCTGGCGAGCTCGGAGTGGGGCTGGCAGATAGACCCGCTGGGCCTGCGCACGCTGCTGAACGTGCTGTGGGATCGCTACCAGAAGCCGCTGTTTATCGTGGAAAACGGTCTGGGCGCCAAAGATAAGGTGGAAGCCGACGGCAGCATTAACGATGACTACCGCATCAGTTACCTGAACGACCACCTGGTGCAGGCGCGGGAAGCCATTGACGATGGCGTTGAGCTGATGGGCTTTACCAGCTGGGGACCGATTGACCTGGTGAGCGCCTCAAAGGCGGAGCTGTCGAAGCGCTACGGCTTTATCTATGTCGACCGCCATGATGACGGTACCGGCACCCTGGCGCGCAGTAAGAAGAAGAGCTTTGGCTGGTATAAAGAGGTGATTGCCAGCCGCGGCGCCAGCCTGAAAGCCTAAAGGATGCCCGCCCGGCCATCGCCGGGCGGGGGGTTAGCCCGGTTTACGCGCGCGCAGTAAAAAGATCATCGGACGTTCTTTCTCTTCATCCAGGGCGGGCTGTTGGACAATCTGTTCGGCGCTCGGACCCCACTCATCCAACTGCTCCAGCACAAAACCCGCGGCGATAAGCGCGTTTATCCAGCTTGAGAGCTTGCGATGTTGCTTGATGACGCCCTCGGCAAACCAGTTGCTGACGCGCTCACCCTCCTGCTGATAGTGACTGACCGGCCAGCTTTTTTGCCCCTGCTCATCCACCCGCCAGCCCTGCTGCAAGGGGGCGGTATAGATGGGATGTTCGGCGGAAAAGACCAGGGTGCCGCCGGGAACCAGCGCCTGCTGCAGGGTGGCGAAGAGCGGGGCAATGTCCGGTAAATAATGCAGCGCCAGCGAGCTGTAGACCAGATCGCAGCTGTTGGCGGGCAGCGTCAGGGTTTGCAGATCGGCGTAGCGGTAGACAATCTCATCCCCGCGGGTCATCTCCCGCGCCTGCGCCAGCATCCGCTGGGAGATATCAAAACCGGTTATCTGGCTGGCTCCCTGCTGCTGTGCCCAGCGGCAAAACCAGCCGTAGCCGCAGCCGAGATCCACCACCCGCAAACCGGTTATCGGCGGCAACATTGCCTGCAGGGAAGGCCACTCCGGTGCGCCTTCCAGCCCCTTCACCGAGCGATCGAGGGTCGCATAGCCGGCAAAAAACTGCGGGTCGTCATAAATATTCTGGCTCATATTCATCCCTTGAATTGATAAGGTTGTTTATTTTTAGCAAACTAATAATTTAGTCACACGCTTTACTAAACGCGTTTAATTCAATTAACTTATGATAACCAACCTGATTAAGTTATCTGACCTGTCCAATGAAATTGATATTAAATAAAAGCGTGCTGGCGGCATTGCCCCTGGCCATCGCGCTGGCTGGCTGCGCGCCATCTCATGAGGTTGCTAATCCGCCGCAGCAGCAAATTCCAGCCTCCCATGTTTCCATGGATCTCCCTGCCGCCGTGAAAAATGGCTGGCCGCAGACTGACTGGTGGAAAGATTACCATGACCCACAGCTTAATAATCTGATTCAGCGAGCGTTGGCCAACGCGCCGGATATGCAGATTGCCGAACAGCGCATCAGGCTTGCCGAAGCGCAGGCGCGAATGTCGCAGGCGAATCTTGGCCCGGAGATGGATTTCTCCGCCGATATTGAACGCCAGCGCATGTCGGCCGAAGGCCTGATGGGACCGTTTGCTACCGACACCGACGGCAATACCGGCCCGTGGTACACCAACGGTACCTTTGGCCTGACCGCCGGTTGGGATCTCGATCTGTGGGGAAAAAACCGTGCGCTGGTGAAAGCGCGTATCGGCGAGCTGAAAGCCCAGGTTGCTGAACAGGCCCAGACCCGTGAGCTGCTCTCCGGCAGCGTGGCGCGTCTGTACTGGCAGTGGCAGACGGAAGCGGCGATCAAAGCGGTGCTGCAGCAGGTGAAAAACGAGCAAAATAATATTGTGACGGTCGACAAGGCCCTGTATCAGCGCGGGATCACTAACTCCGCCGAAGGGGCGGAGAACGATATTAACGTCAGCAAAACCGACCAGCAGCTGGCGGACGTGACGGGCACGATGAAAGAGATTGAAGCGCGGCTGATGGCCCTGACCAACAGCCAGAGCCAGTCGCTAAACCTCAAACCCGCAAGCCTGCCAACGGTCAGCGCGCAGCTGCCAGATACCCTCGGCTATGAGCTGCTGGCGCGCCGCCCGGATCTGCAGGTCGCCCACTGGTATATTGAGGCGTCCCTGAGCGAAGTGGACGCGGCGAAAGCGGCGTTTTATCCGGACATCAATCTGATGGCGTTCCTGCAGCAGGATGCCCTGCACTTAAGCGATCTTTTCCGCCATTCGGCGCAGCAGATGGGCGTTACTGCCGGGTTGACGCTGCCGATCTTTGACAGCGGCCGCCTTAACGCCAACCTGGATATCGCCAGCGCGCAGAATAGCCTGTCGATCGCCCAGTACAACAAAGCGGTGGTGGATGCCGTTAACCAGGTGGCGAAAACCGCCAGCCAGGTCGAAACATTAATGGCCAAAAGCCAGCAGCAGCAGCAGGTTGAAAAAGACGCTCAGCGGGTAGTGGATCTGGCGCAGGCCCGAATGGCGGCGGGGATCTTACCTGGCTCCAGAGTCAGTATGGCGAAGCTCCCGGCGCTGCAGGAGCGGATCACCGCATTGCGCCTGCACGGCCAGTGGATTGACGCCAGCATTCAACTGACCTCGGCCCTCGGCGGCGGCTACCACCAGACGGTGAAGTAACCGCCAACCACGGTGCGCCCGCGGGCGCGCCGCTTAGTCTTTCTTCTTACTTTCGCGCTGCCTGAGCCACCAGTGGGCGGCCACCACCACCACCACCGCGAGGATCAGCCAGATCCAGTGCTTCAGATGGGCGTCCAGATGATGCAGCCACGGGCCAACCACCTCGCCGCCGAGATAGCCAATGGTGGTAAACAGCAGGGCCCACACCAGCGCTCCGACAATATTCAGCGGCAGGAAAATGCGCGGCGGCAGGCGGCTGGCGCCGATCAGCAGGGGGCCGATTACCCGGAAGCCATACATAAAGCGGGTGCCGATGACAAACAGCCACGGCCGGTGCTGGATCATACGCTGCGCTTTACGGATCCGCGCTTTCTGACTGGCGAAACGGCGCAGGATGCGTCCCCCGAAGCGGCGGCCGACCAGATAGAGTAGCTGATCGCCAATCATCCCGCCGAGGGCGACGGCGATCACCACTAGGGGAAATTTCAGTAGCCCCTGATGCGCCGCGACGCCGCCCAGCAGGGTAATGGTCTCACCTTCCGCCATGCTGCCGACGATCAGCGCCGCGTAGCCATACTGGGAAATCAGGTGATTGATATCCATAAAAAGCTTTTCTCCTTACCTCATCACCTCTTAATCATACACCCTGCTGACCAAAACGCGGCGACGCAGAATTTTCTGTGCTGTACATAAAATAATCTACAGGGTGAATTATACTTGGATCAGTGCAGTACGAAGCCGTGACAAGGGGGACGCTATGAACCATGTCTGGGGGCTCTTCGCTCATCCCAACCGGGAAATGAGCGTGATTAAGAGCGAGAATGAAACCATTTCTCATCACTATACGCATCATGTGCTGCTGATGGCGGCGGTTCCGGTAATCTGCGCCTTTATCGGCACCACGCAGCTGGGCTGGAACTTCGGCGATGGCACCGTGATTAAACTGTCGATGCTGACCGGACTGGCGCTGGCGGTGCTGTTTTACGCCGTGATGCTCGCCGGGGTGGCGATCATGGGGCGGGTCATCTGGTGGATGGCGAGGCAGTATCCGCAGCAGCCTTCCCTGAAACGCTGCATGGTGTTTGCCGGCTACGTCGCCACCCCGCTGTTTCTGAGCGGGATTGTGGCGCTCTATCCGCTGGTCTGGCTGTGCGCGCTGGTCGGTACTATTGCGCTGTTCTATACCGGGTATCTGCTGTATCTCGGCATTCCGACCTTCCTGAGCATTAATCGGGAAGAGGGGTTAAGCTTTGCCAGCTCGACGCTAGCTATTGGGGTACTGGTGCTGGAAGTGCTGCTGGCCATCACCGTGGTGCTCTGGGGGTATGGCTACCGACTCTTCTGATCGGGCGACACGGGTAAATATGCATTGCCGGCAAATATGTATTTTATGTCGGCAATGCAGCATTTCTTCACGATTCTTATTAGGCACAGGGCCTTACGGCGCGGTATGATGGCGTTTGCCAGCGAAGTTGCCCACTTAACCTCGCGGCGTACGTTCCATAACGTGCAAAAATACTTTTCAGAATGCCCATGATGCCGAAATTTCGAGTCTCTTTGCTCAGCCTGACCTTGCTGCTGGCTGTGCCTTTTGCGCCCCAGGCGTTAGCAAAAACCCCGACGGCGGTGACCGCCTCGCAGCCGGAAATTGCCTCCGGCAGCGCCATGATCGTCGATCTGGCCACGAAAAAAATCATTTATGCCAGTCAGCCGGATCTGGTGCGCCCGATGGCGTCGATCACCAAAGTGATGACCGCCATGGTGGTGCTCGATGCCCATCTGCCGCTGGATGAGATGCTGACGGTGGATATCAGCCATACGCCGGAAATGAAGGGGATCTACTCCCGCGTGCGCCTCAACAGCCAGATTAGTCGCCGCGATATGCTGCTGCTGGCGCTGATGTCTTCCGAGAACCGAGCGGCCGCCAGCCTGGCGCATCACTATCCGGGCGGCTACGACGCTTTTATTCGCGCGATGAACGCCAAAGCCCAGGCGCTGGGCATGACCCATACCCGCTACGTGGAGCCCACCGGCCTGTCGGTGCATAACGTCTCCAGCGCCCGCGATCTGACCAAACTGCTGATCGCCAGCGAGCAGTATCCGCTGATCGGCCAGCTGAGCACCACCAAAGAAGAGACCGCCACCTTCGCTCATCCGGCCTACAGCCTGCCGTTCCGCAACACCAACCATCTGGTGTATCGCGATAACTGGAACATTCAGCTGACCAAAACCGGCTTCACCAACGCTGCCGGCCACTGCCTGATTATGCGCACGGTGATTAACCAACGTCCGGTGGCGCTGGTGGTGATGGATGCCTTCGGCAAATATACCCACTTCGCTGACGCCAGCCGCTTGCGGACCTGGATTGAAACCGGGAAGGTGATGCCGGTACCCGCCTCGGCGCTGACCTATAAAAAGCAGCGCGAAGCGCAGATGGCGGAGGCGATGCTGAAAGGCGGCGCGCAGACCGCGCAGAACGATTAATCTGCATGTCTCCCGGATGGCGGCGCATTGCGCCTTATCCGGGCTACGTGATTTGGCGCCGGGTTCATCCCCTTCGTAGGCCCGGCAAGCGCAGCGCCGCCGGGCAATCAGGTCGAGTGCCGGTGTTTGTGGCGGATGGCGGCTCGCGCCTTATCCGGCCTACGTGATTTGGCGGCGGGTTCATCCCCTTCGTAGGCCAGGCAAGCGCAGCGCCGCCGGGCAATATACCCGACACCGTGCCGCGTGTGTGGCGGATGGCGGCTCGCGCCTTATCCGGCCTACGTGATTTGGCGGCGGGTTCATCCCCTTCGCAGGCCCGGCAAGCGCAGCGCCGCCGGACAATATACCCGACACCGTGCCGCGTATGTGCCGGATGGCGGCTCGCGCCTTATCCGGCCTACGTGATTTGGCGCCGGGTTTGCCCCTTTCGTAGGCCCGGCAAGCGCAGCGCCGCCGGGCAATCAGGCCGAGTGCCGGTGTTTGTGCAGGATGGCGGCTGACGCCTCTCCGGAACCGCGCTGAACGATAGCCCGGCTAAGGCGTTTACGCCGCGAGCCGGGGATTTGGCGCCGGATATCACTCCGGCAGCGTCCAGTCTCCGTCACCCAGCGCGCGCTGCATAATCAACGTATCCCGCCAGTCGCCCATCTTGTAGCCGACGCTGCGCAGCTGACCCGCCACGGTAAAGCCGAACTTTTTATGGATCGCCAGCGAGCCGGCATTGTTATGGCCATCGCCGATGATCGCCAGCATCTGCCGCCACGGGCCTTTCTCGCACTCAGCGATTAGCCTGGACAGCAGCGCGCTGCCGATGCCGCGTCCGCCCATTCCGGATTCCACGTATATCGATTCCTCGAGGGTGTAGCGATAGGCCGGACGCGGGCGATAGAAGGTGGCATAGCAGTAGCCGACGATAGCCCCGCGCCACAGCGCTACCAGCCACGGCAGCCCGTTGTCGCGCACGGTCTGGATCCGTTTACGCATTTCGTCAACGGTGGGGGGGATCTCTTCGAAGGAGGCGCGGCCATTAAGCACGTGCCAGACATACAGCGCGGCGATGGCGTGCGCATCGTCGGGCAGCGCTTCGCGAATTTCTAAATCACTGTCGAGTAACGGGGCCTCTGCGGGCATGGCGGCGCTCCTGAATCTGCCGGAGAAACATTCTCCGGCGTGCAGCGTAATACAGAAGCGCCAGGCTGAATAGTCCTGCCGTCGATTATTGCGGATCCGCCGGAGAGGCTGGCGTCGGGGCCGCTTCACCCCAGTATTTCTGCTTGCTGGTTTTACCAATCCCCGGGTTCATGCTGTTGGTCGGATCGTTCTGGCGATAGAACTGCTGCAGGCTCTCCGGGGCCTCATACAGATGACCCACGTTATGCTCCGCCGGGTACTGGGCGCCGCGCGCTTTCAGTAACTCCAGCATTTTTTCCTTCAGCGCGTGGGCGTCGACCCCTTTCCTGACGATGTAATCCTGATGGAACACATGGCACATAAAGTGGCCATAGTAGAGCTTATGCACCAGCTGGCTGTCGATTTCGGGCGGCAGATGTTCGAACCACTCGGTATCGTTACGGCGCAGGGCGATATCCAGCGCCAGAATATCTTCGACTTCGTCGGCATGCACCGCCTGATAGCGGATCGCCGCGCCGGCGGCGGCAAAGCGATGGAGGAACGCCTTGCTGCCTTCCTCCGGCGTACAGGCGAAGAAATCCCCCTCGGCCTGCTGGAAGTACTCCGTCAACCAACGCTGCGCTTCTTCGATGCCGTCGCCAGCCATCTTCAGCAGCAGATGATGTTCATATTTATCACGCCAGGTTTTCATCCGCTCCGGTAAATGTGCCGGGAAGACGTGGCCGAGCTTCTGCATAAAGCGGTCGGTAAAGTGCGGCTTAAACAGCGAGACTTTCTCCAGCATCGCGTCGGTGCGCCCCTTCATGGTGAAGAAGAACGGCATTTTGTCGGTGCCGAGCTTGTCGATCATCAGGAAGGTGTCTTTGCCATACTTCTCGGCGATATCGTAAATATCGCGGTGCATATATTCCCCCGCCACCGGAAGATGCTGGAACTCAGCGAGGATATGACGGCGGATCTCGGTCAATACCTGCGGCTGGTTGGTGCCAATGTAAAACACCTGCTGGCGCTTTTCCGCCGGGAAAGTATCGAGACGCACGGCGAAAACCGCCAGCTTGCCGGCGCAGCCGGAGGATTCGAACAGGCGGTCCGGGTCGGCGTTATAGCGCGCCGGGGTGTCGGCATCGACATCGCGCACGCGGGTGACATAGTCGTGATCGTGGGCGTGGCGGCCGTCGTGCAGGACATCGCTATCGCTAATCCGTTCGTCATCGAGGCGGCTGAGGATCTGCTCCGGCGTGCTGCCGAGATCGATGCCCAGATGATTGACCAGCTTCAGCTTGCCGTCGGCGTCAATCTGCGCGAACAGCGACATCTCAGTGTAGGCCGGCCCGCGCTGCACCAGCGAGCCGCCGGAGTTGTTGCAGATCCCGCCGATGACCGATGCGCCGATGCATGACGAACCGATCACCGAGTGCGGTTCGCGTCCCAGCGGTTTGAGCGCTTTTTCCAGCGAATAGAGGGTGGTGCCGGGCCAGGCCAGCACCTGCTCGCCTTTGTCCAGCAGATGCAGTTTGTCCAGGCGCAGGGTGCTGATAATCACGATCTCGCGATCGTAATCATTGCCGTTGGGGGTCGAACCTTCGGTCAGGCCGGTGTTGGCCGCCTGCATCAGAATAATTTTATCGGCGTCTACGCAGGCGTTGAGCACGCGCCAGAGCTCCAGCAGGGTACCGGGAAAGACAACCGCCAGGGCCTCGCCCTGACCGGAGCGGAAGCCTTTGCGGTAGCGCTGGGTTTTTGCCGGGTCGGTCAGCAGATGCGAAGGGCCAACCAGGCGCGCCAGGTCAGCCAGAAACGTTTTATGGGTGTCAGTGGGTGCAGATGACATGTTCCACTCCTTGTGGTGGTGCGCGAAATATCGAGGATAAGCATAGCGCTTTGTATGACAATTTGATGCATGAATGTTTCGCAAAAATCAGAGAAGAACCTTAGCATTCTGCGGGCGCGTTGTTTATATATATGGCAAACTGCGGTTTTTATTATGTTTTACCGAGTCCCCGTCTGAGATAAAGCGAGATAACAATGAAATGGCTCTGCACTGTAGGCGTCGCCGTGAGTCTGGCGCTGCAACCCGCGCTGGCGGATGAACTGTTTGGTAACCACCCCCTGACCCCGCAGGCGCGGGATGCCTTTGTCACCGACCTGCTGAAAAAAATGACGGTGGACGAGAAAATCGGCCAGCTGCGTCTGATAAGCGTTGGCCCGGATAACCCGAAAGAGGCGATCCGTGAAATGATCAAGAACGGTCAGGTGGGGGCGATTTTTAACACCGTTACCCGCCCGGATATCCGTGCAATGCAGGATCAGGTGATGCAGCTTAGCCGCCTGAAGATCCCGCTGTTCTTTGCCTACGATGTGCTGCACGGTCAGCGCACCGTGTTTCCGATAAGCCTCGGCCTGGCCTCGTCGTTTAACCTTGATGCGGTGAAGACCGTGGGCCGCGTGTCAGCTTATGAAGCTGCCGATGACGGGTTGAACATGACCTGGGCGCCGATGGTCGACGTCTCCCGCGACCCGCGCTGGGGACGCGCTTCCGAAGGGTTCGGGGAAGACACCTATCTGACCACGATGATGGGCCAGGCGATGGTGGAGTCGATGCAGGGTAAGAGCCCGGCGGACCGCTATTCGGTGATGACCAGCGTCAAGCATTTCGCCGCCTACGGCGCGGTGGAGGGCGGGAAAGAGTACAATACGGTCGACATGAGCCCGCAGCGCCTGTTCAACGACTATATGCCGCCGTATAAAGCCGGGCTTGATGCCGGCAGCGGCGCGGTGATGGTAGCCCTGAACTCGCTGAACGGCACCCCGGCGACCTCTGATTCCTGGCTGCTGAAAGACGTCCTGCGCGACCAATGGGGCTTTAAAGGCATCACCGTTTCCGACCACGGCGCCATCAAAGAGTTGATTAAGCACGGCGTGGCCTCCGACCCGGAAGACGCGGTGCGCGTAGCGCTGAAGTCCGGCATCAACATGAGCATGAGCGACGAGTATTACAGCAAGTACCTGCCGGGGCTGGTGAAGTCCGGCAAGGTGACCATGGCCGAGCTGGATGATGCCACCCGACACGTGCTCAACGTGAAATATGATATGGGACTGTTCAACGATCCCTACAGCCACCTGGGACCGAAAGATTCTGACCCGCAGGACACCAATGCGGAAAGTCGTCTGCATCGTAAAGAGGCGCGCGAAGTGGCTCGCGAGAGCCTGGTGCTGCTGAAAAACCGTCTTGATACGCTGCCGCTGAAAAAATCCGGCACTATCGCGGTGGTGGGCGCGCTGGCGGACAGCAAGCGCGACATGATGGGCAGCTGGTCCGCGGCCGGGGTGGCCGACCAGTCGGTGACCGTCCTGACCGGCATCAAAGAAGCGCTGGGCGATAACGGCAAAGTGATTTACGCCAAAGGGGCGAACGTTACCGATGACAAAGGCATTGTCGATTTCCTCAATTTGTATGAGAACGCGGTGCAGGTTGACCCACGCTCGCCGCAGGAAATGATCGACGAAGCGGTCGCGGCGGCGAAGCAATCCGATGTGGTGGTCGCCGTGGTGGGCGAGGCGCAGGGCATGGCGCATGAGGCCTCCAGCCGGACCGATATCACCCTGCCGCAGAGCCAGCGCAATCTGATTGCCGCTCTTAAAGCCACCGGCAAACCGCTGGTGCTGGTGCTGATGAACGGGCGTCCGCTGGCGCTGGTGAAAGAGGATCAGCAAGCCGATGCGCTGCTGGAGACCTGGTTTGCTGGCACCGAAGGCGGCCACGCCATCGCCGACGTGCTGTTTGGCGACTACAACCCGTCGGGCAAGCTGCCGATGTCTTTCCCGCGCTCGGTGGGCCAGATCCCAACCTACTACAGCCACCTGAATACCGGCCGGCCGTATAATCCGGAGAAGCCGAACAAGTACACCTCGCGTTACTTCGATGAAGCCAATGGCCCGCTGTATCCGTTTGGTTACGGCCTGAGCTACACCACCTTTAGCGTCTCCGATGTCAACATGTCGTCGGCCACCATGCCGCGCGACGGCAGCGTGACCGCCAGCGTGCAGGTGACCAACACCGGCAATCGCGAAGGGGCGACGGTGCTCCAGCTCTACCTGCAGGACGTCACCGCCTCCATGAGCCGGCCGGTGAAAATGCTGCGCGGCTTTAAAAAGGTCACCCTCAAACCGGGCGAAACGCAAACCGTTAGCTTCCCAATCGACGTCGACGCGCTGAAGTTCTGGAATCAGCAGATGAAATACGTTGCTGAGCCGGGCAAATTCAATGTCTTTATCGGCGTGGACTCCGCCCGCGTGAAGCAGAGCGAGTTTGAGCTGCTGTAAGGCATCGCTCTTAAGTCCAACGTCACGCTTTAAAGGCCGATTAATCGGCCTTTTCTTTTTCGCATCGCTGGCAAATGGGCTACGCTTTTCTCTTAAGCTTCTGTAAGCGAAGCGCAAAAGAACTGAGGGAAGCGGGATGAAGATGGCAACGACATGGTCCGGCGCGCTGGCGCTGGCCGCCCTGATAAGTTTACCGCTGCAGGCGGCGGAGCCGGTGAAGGTCGGCTCGAAAATTGATACCGAAGGCGCGCTGCTGGGCAATATGATCCAGCAGGTGCTGGAAAGCCACGGCGTAAAAACGATTAATAAAATCCAGCTCGGCACCACGCCGGTGGTGCGCGGGGCGATTGTCGCCGGCGAGCTGGATATCTACCCGGAATATACCGGCAATGGCGCCTTCTTCTTCAAAGATGAAAACGACCCGGCGTGGAAGAATGCCCAACAGGGCTATGAGAAGGTGAAGCGCCTCGATCAGGAGAAACATCAGCTGGTATGGCTCACCCCGGCGCCGGCCAACAACACCTGGACTATCGCTGTGCGCCAGGACCTGGCGGAGAAAAATAAGCTGACCTCGCTGGCCGACCTCAGTCGCTACCTGAAGCAGGGCGGCGAATTTAAGCTGGCGGCTTCGGCGGAATTTATTGAGCGCCCGGACGCGCTGCCGGCGTTTGAAAAAGCGTATGGCTTCAACCTCAACCAGAACCAGCTGCTGTCGCTGGCCGGGGGCGATACGGCGGTGACCATCAAAGCGGCGGCGCAACAGACCTCCGGCGTTAACGCGGCGATGGCCTACGGCACCGATGGCCCGGTGGCGGCCCTGGGGTTACAGACGCTGAGCGACCCGCAGGGCGTGCAGCCGATATATGCCCCGACGCCGGTGGTGCGCGAGGCGGTGCTCAAGGCCTACCCGAAGATCGCCGACTGGCTGCAGCCGGTCTTCGCCAGCCTCGATGAAAAAACGCTGCAGCAGCTGAACGCCCGCATTGCGGTGGAGGGCCAGGATGCGAAGCGCGTGGCGGCAGATTATCTGCAGCAGAAAGGCCTGCTGAAGTAAGCCACCGGTGACCATTCGCTGTACTCACCGCGTCGGCCTGCTGCTGACAGGTCTGCTGCTGGTTACGCTGGCGCTGCCGTTTGTCACTTATGCGCCGAATCGCTTACTCTCCGGGGAAGGGCGCGGGCTGTGGCAGGCGCTGCCCTGGCTCGCCGGCGTTCAGCTGGCGGCGGCCCTTGCCGGGATGCTGCTCTGCTGGCTGCCGGGCAGGATCGTGCCGTTTCTCCACCTGCTGCTGGCCGAACTGATCTTCCCGCTGCTTATCTGGGGCAGCGGCCAGGCGGCGCTTGAGCTCTCCCGCCACGGCTCGCCGCTGGCGCGCACCTCGCCCGGCAGCGGCCTGTGGTTGTCGCTGGCGCTTTGTCTGCTGCTGGCCAGCGAGGCCATCCGTCATCTCACCGTCCGGCCGCTCTGGCGCTGGCTGCTCAATGCGCAAGTCTGGCTGTTGCCCATCATCCTGCTCGCTATCGGGGCGCTCGATCAGCTCTCCTTGCTGAAGGAGTATGCCAACCGTCAGGAGGTATTTGATGACGCCCTGCGCCAGCATCTGCTTCTGCTGTTCGGCACCCTGCTGCCGGGCCTGCTGATTGGCCTGCCGCTGGGGGTATGGCTGTGGCGGCGTCCGCGCTGGCAGGCGCCGGCTTTCACCGCGCTCAATGTGATCCAGACTATTCCGTCGGTAGCGCTTTTTGGCCTGCTGATTGCGCCGCTTGCCGGTCTGGCGCGTTATTTCCCGACGCTGGGCGAGCTGGGCGTCTCCGGGACCGGCGTGGCGCCAGCCCTGATCGCTCTCACTCTCTATGCGCTACTGCCGCTGGTGCGCGGGGTGGTGACCGGCCTGCAGCAGGTACCGCAGGATGCCCTGGAAAGCGCGACGGCAATGGGCATGAGCGCCGGGCAGCGCTTTCGTCAGGTGCAGCTTCCGCTGGCGATGCCGGTACTGCTGCGCAGCCTGCGGGTGGTCAGCGTGCAAACCGTCGGCATGGCGGTAGTGGCCGCGCTGATCGGCGCCGGCGGCTTTGGCGCTCTGGTTTTTCAGGGGCTGCTGAGCAGTGCGCTGGATCTGGTGCTGCTGGGCGTGGTGCCGACCATTGCCCTAGCGGTGGTGGTGGATGCCCTGTTCGCCCTGTGGGGCGCCTAGCTAAAAGGAGAGGCCAATGATTGAATTTCAAGGGGTCAGCAAAGTGTTTGCCGGCCACCCGGCGGTGAAGGACCTGACCCTGGAGCTGCGCGAAGGCGCTTTCTCGGTGCTGGTGGGGACTTCCGGCTCGGGCAAGTCGACGACGCTGAAGATGATCAACCGTCTGCTGGAGCCGGACCGGGGCACTATTCGCTTTGCCGGCGAGGACATTCGCCAGCAGCCGGTCCTGACCCTGCGGCGGCGGATGGGCTATGCCATCCAGTCCATCGGCCTGTTTCCCCACTGGACGGTGGCGCAGAATATCGCCACCGTGCCGCAGCTGCAAAGATGGCCGCGGGCAAGGATCGCCGACCGGATCGATGAGCTGATGGCGCTGCTGGGGCTGGAGGCGACGCTGCGCGACCGTTACCCGCATCAGCTCTCCGGCGGCCAGCAGCAGCGGGTGGGGGTGGCGCGGGCGCTGGCGGCAGATCCGGAGGTGCTGTTGATGGATGAGCCCTTCGGCGCCCTCGACCCGGTGACCCGCGAGGCGCTGCAGCAGGAGATGCTGCGCATCCACCGTCTGCTGGGACGGACGATTGTGCTGGTGACCCATGATATTGACGAAGCGCTGCGTCTGGCGGACCACCTGGTGCTGATGGACGGGGGCGAGGTGGTCCAGCAGGGGGCGCCGCTGGAGATGCTCCTGCGACCGAAAAATAGCTTTGTACAGACCTTTTTTGGTCGTAGCGAGCTGGGCGTGCGCCTGCTGTCGCTGCGCGAGGTGGGGGACTATTTGCGTCCCGACGAACGGCTGGCGGGCGAGGGGCTGACCGTCACCATGACCCTGCGGGAAGCGCTGTCGCAGTTTGTCGCCCGGCGCTGCGAGACGCTGCCGGTGGTCGATGCCGAAGGCAGGCCCTGCGGTACGCTGCATTTTGCCGATCTGCTGCGCCAGGAGATGAGCCATGAAGGCGCTTCGTGAGCCGTTGTGGTGGCTTATCGCGCTGTTCATCGGCCTGCTGGCGGGGCTGCCCTACAGCGCGCCGCTGTTCAGTCGGCTGTTCCCGGAACTGCCGCGGCCGGTCTACCAGCAGGAGAGCTTCTGGGCGCTCACTCTCGATCACGGCTGGCTGGTGGTGGCGTCCAGCCTCGCGGCAACGGCAATCGGGCTGGGGGCTGGGGTGGCGGTCACCCGGCCCGCCGGCAGCGCGTTTCGTCCGCTGGTGGAGACCATCGCCGCTATCGGGCAGACCTTTCCGCCGGTGGCGGTGCTGGCGATGGCGGTGCCGGTGCTGGGCTTTGGCTGGCTGCCGGCGCTCATCGCCCTCGCGTTGTATGGCATACTGCCGGTGCTGCAGGGGACGCTGGCCGGGCTGGGTTCGATACCGCCGGGGGTGTCAGGCGTTGCTGAAGGGATGGGAATGACCGGCTGGCAGCGTCTGTATAAGGTGGAGCTACCGCTGGCGGCCCCGGTGATCCTGGCGGGGATCCGCACCTCGGTCATCGTCAATATTGGTACCGCGACCATTGCCTCGACGGTGGGGGCCAGTACGCTCGGGACGCCGATCATCATCGGCCTGAGCGGCTTTAATACCGCCTATATTGTTCAGGGGGCGCTGCTGGTGGCCCTGGCGGCGATTATCGTCGACCGCGCGTTTGAGCGTCTGACCCGCTGGATCAGCCGACACCGCCACGCACAATAAAGGAATAGCCGGCCAGCATTACGCCGCTGATCCCGCCGATGGCCATAAGTAAGAAGAGAGTGACGACCGCGATTTTCGCTGGCTTCATAATAGGCTCCTGATGTTAACAGGGGGATTATACGGTGAAGCGCAGGTGTTAATGAAACATTAATTGCGGTTTAGCGCGCCGCGCCGGGCTTTTTGCCGCGTTTGCTGCGCAACGCGCCGCAAAAAAGTGTGATCCTGGCCGTCATTTTTCATTTTTATGCAGGGCTTCAAAGAAAGTTTTCGCCAGGCAGGGTATGGTACGCGCTTTCAGGCATGTGTGGTTTGCGGGTATGTACGAGTTTGATCTGGTGTTGCTGCTGCTTCAGCAGATGTGCGTATTTTTGGTCATCGCGTGGTTGATGAGCAAAACCCGACTGTTTATCCCCCTGATGCAAGTCACCGTTCGCCTGCCGCACAAGCTGCTGTGCTACGTCACCTTCTCCATTTTCTGCATTATGGGGACCTATTTCGGTCTGCATATCGAAGACTCGATCGCCAACACCCGCGCCATCGGCGCTGTGATGGGCGGCCTGCTCGGCGGGCCGGTGGTCGGCGGGCTGGTAGGGCTCACCGGCGGCCTGCACCGCTACTCGCTGGGGGGAATGACCGCCTTAAGCTGCATGGTCTCCACCATCGTTGAGGGGCTGCTGGGCGGTCTGGTGCACAGCGTGCTGGTCAAACGCGGCCGGCCGGACAAAGTCTTTAGCCCGCTGACCGCCGGGGCGATCACCTTCGTGGCCGAGCTGGTGCAGATGATGATCATTCTGCTGATTGCCCGCCCGTTCCAGGACGCCCTGCATCTGGTGCAGAGCATTGCCGCGCCGATGATGGTCACCAATACCGTCGGTGCGGCGCTGTTTATGCGCATTCTGCTGGACAAGCGGGCGATGTCTGAGAAGTACACCTCCGCCTTTTCCGCCACGGCGCTGAAGGTGGCGGCGTCCACCGAGGGGATCCTGCGTCAGGGATTCAACGAAGAAAATAGCATGAAGGTGGCCCAGGTGCTGATCCAGGAGCTGGACATCGGCGCGGTGGCGATCACCGATCGCGACAAGCTGCTGGCGTTTACCGGCATCGGCGACGATCACCATCTGCCGGGCAAGCCTATCTCCTCCTCGTATACGCAACGGGCGATTGAGACCGGGGAGGTGGTCTACGCCGACGGCAACGAGGTGCCTTACCGCTGCTCGATTCATCCGCACTGTAAGCTGGGGTCGACGCTGGTGATCCCCCTGCGCGGCGAGAACCAACGGGTGATAGGCACCATTAAACTGTATGAGGCGAAAAATCGCCTGTTCAGTTCGATCAACCGCACCCTCGGGGAGGGGATTGCCCAGCTGCTGTCGGCGCAGATCCTCGCCGGACAGTACGAGCGGCAGAAGGCGCTGCTGACGCAATCCGAAATCAAGCTCCTGCATGCCCAGGTCAACCCACACTTCCTGTTTAACGCGCTTAACACGCTGAAGGCGGTGATCCGCCGCGACAGCGATCAGGCCGGCCAGCTGGTGCAGTATCTGTCGACCTTCTTTCGCAAGAACCTGAAACGGCCGACGGAAATTGTCACTCTTGCCGATGAGATCGAGCATGTTAACGCCTATCTGCAGATTGAGAAGGCTCGCTTTCAGGCTAACCTGCAGATCCAGATGGCGGTGCCGGAAGGGCTGGCGCATCACCAGCTGCCGGCCTTTACCCTGCAGCCGATCGTGGAGAACGCCATTAAGCATGGTACATCGCAACATCTTGGCGTCGGCGAAATTACCATCCGCGCCAGCCAGGACGATCGCTGGCTGCAGCTGGATATCGAAGATAACACCGGGCTGTACCGGGCCAACCCCCAGGCCAGCGGGCTGGGGATGAATCTGGTGGACAGGCGGCTGCGGGCGCGTTTTGGCGCCGACTGCGGCATCAGCGTCACCTGCGAGCCGGAGCGCTTTACCCGTGTCACCCTACGTCTGCCCCTGGAGGAGAATGCATGCTGAGAGTATTGATCGTCGATGATGAGCCGCTGGCGCGGGAAAACCTGCGCATTTTGCTGGAGACACAGCGCGATATCGAGATCGTCGGCGAGTGCGGCAACGCGGTGGAGGCCATTGGCGCGGTGCATAAGCTGCGTCCCGACGTGCTGTTTCTCGACATCCAGATGCCGCGCATCAGCGGTCTGGAGATGGTCGGGATGCTCGACCCGGAGCACCGCCCCTATATCGTGTTTCTCACCGCCTTTGATGAATACGCGGTGAAAGCCTTTGAGGAGCATGCCTTTGACTATCTGCTGAAGCCGATTGAAGCTGCCCGGCTGGAGAAAACCCTCGCCCGCCTGCGCCAGGAGCGTAATCTGCAGGATGTGTCGCTGCTGGATGATGCTCAGCAGACGCTGAAATACATTCCCTGTACCGGCCACAGTCGTATCTGGCTGCTGCAGATGGAGGATGTGGCCTTCGTCAGCAGCCGGATGAGCGGCATCTACGTGACCGACCGCGAGGGAAAAGAGGGCTTTACCGAACTGACCCTGCGCACCCTTGAGAGCCGCACGCCGTTGCTGCGCTGCCATCGCCAGTATCTGGTGAATATGGCGCACCTGAAGGAGATTCGCCTGGAGGAGAATGGTCAGGCGGAGCTGCTGATGCGCGCCGGGCAAACGGTGCCGATGAGCCGACGCTATTTAAAAAGCCTGAAAGAGGCGATTGGCCTGTAAAGCTGGTACACTGCGCCCCATTGCATCATCGACAGTAAAAGGCCCTCATGCTCAGTAATGATATTCTTCGTAGCCTGCGCTACACCCTGAAAGTCAATAATAACGATATGGTGCGCATTCTCGCGCTCTCCGCTATGGAATCCACCGCCGCCAGCTTCGACACCTGGACGACGAAAGAGGATGAAGAGGGCTTTGTTCGCTGCCCGGACATTATCCTGTCGGGTTTCCTTAACGGCCTTATCTATGACAAGCGCGGCAAAGATGATTCGGCCCCGGAGCTGGCGCTGGAGCGTCGGGTGAATAACAACACGGTGCTGAAAAAGCTGCGGATCGCCTTCTCGCTGAAAACGGACGATATCCAGGCGATTATGAGCGAGCAGAAATACCGGGTGTCGGTGCCGGAGATCACCGCCATGATGCGCTCGCCTGACCACAAAAACTACCGCGAGTGCGGCGACCAGTTTCTGCGCAATTTCCTGCGCGGACTGACCCAGCGGGTGCATAACCCGAAGGCATGATTTTTTGCCGGGTGGCGGCTTCGCCTGACCCGGCCTACAACGACTGCCCCCGGGCGCGTGCTAGCATAGCGCCGCCGGGCAAAAAAAAGCCGGAGATACTCTCCGGCTTTTTTGTTATTTCACCTGCTGACCCGGCTTGGCGCCGTCGTCAGGGCTTAAGAGGAAGATATCCTTCCCGCCAGGGCCGGCGGCCATCACCATGCCCTCGGAGATGCCGAAACGCATTTTGCGCGGCGCCAGGTTGGCGACCATCACCGTCAGGCGGCCAATCAGCGGCTGCGGATCCGGGTAAGCGGAGCGGATGCCGGAGAAGACATTGCGTTTTTCGCCGCCGAGATCCAGCGTCAGGCGCAGCAGCTTGTCGGAGCCCTCGACGAATTCCGCGTTTTCAATCAGCGCCACGCGCAGATCGACTTTGGCAAAATCGTCAAAGGTGATGGTCTCCTGAATCGGATCGTCCGCCAGCGGACCGGTGACCGGCGCCGCGGTGGCTTTCACCTCTTCTTTAGAGGCTTCCACCAGGGCTTCCACCTGTTTCATCTCGATGCGGTTGTACAGCGCCTTGAACGGATTGACCTTATGCGCCAGCAGCGGCTGCTGAATGGCATCCCAGCTCAGTTCGCTGTTGAGGAATGCCTCCGCACGCGCGGCCAGCTGCGGCAGGACCGGCTTCAGCCAGGTCATCAGCACGCGGAACATATTCAGGCCCATGGTGCAGATGGCCTGCAGGTCGGCGTCGCGGCCTTCCTGTTTCGCCACCACCCACGGCGCCTGCTCGTCGACATAGCGGTTAGCCACGTCGGCGAGGGCCATGATTTCACGGATGGCTTTACCGAACTCGCGGCTGTCCCACGCTTCGCCGATGCTTTCCGCCGCGTCGGTGAAGGTTTTGTACAGCGCCGGGTCGGCCAGCTCCGCGGCCAGCACGCCGTCGAAACGCTTGTTGATAAAGCCCGCGTTGCGCGAGGCGAGGTTAACCACCTTGTTGACGATGTCGGCGTTCACGCGCTGCACGAAATCTTCCAGGTTCAGGTCGATGTCATCGATGCGTGAAGAGAGCTTGGCGGTGTAGTAGTAGCGCAGGCTGTCGGCATCGAAATGATTTAACCAGGTGCTGGCCTTGATAAAGGTGCCGCGCGACTTGGACATCTTGGCGCCGTTGACCGTCACGTAGCCGTGCACGAACAGATTAGTCGGCTTACGGAAGTTGCTGCCTTCCAGCATCGCCGGCCAGAACAGGCTGTGGAAGTAGACAATGTCTTTGCCGATAAAGTGATACAGCTCGGCCGTGGAATCTTTCTTCCAGTATTCGTCGAAGCTGGTGGTGTCGCCGCGCTTGTCGCACAGGTTCTTGAAGGAGCCCATGTAGCCGATCGGCGCGTCCAGCCAGACGTAGAAATATTTGCCCGGCGCGTTGGGAATTTCGAAGCCGAAGTACGGCGCATCGCGGGAGATGTCCCACTGCTGCAGGCCGGATTCGAACCACTCCTGCATCTTGTTCGCGACCTGCTCCTGCAGCGCGCCGCTGCGGGTCCACGCCTGCAGCATTTCGCTGAACGACGGCAGGTCGAAGAAGAAGTGCTCGGAGTCACGCATCACCGGCGTAGCGCCGGAGACCACCGATTTCGGGTCGATAAGTTCGGTGGGGCTGTAGGTCGCGCCGCACACTTCGCAGTTATCGCCATACTGGTCCGGAGATTTGCACTTCGGACAGGTGCCTTTCACAAAACGGTCCGGCAGGAACATGCCTTTTTCCGGATCGTAGAGCTGAGAGATGGTGCGGTTTTTAATAAAACCGTTCTCTTTCAGGCGGGTGTAGATAAGCTCCGACAGCTCGCGGTTCTCGTCGCTGTGCGTCGAGTGATAGTTATCATAGCTGATGTCGAAGCCGGCGAAATCGGTCTGATGCTCCTGACTCATTTCGCCAATCATCTGCTCCGGTGTGATACCGAGCTGCTGCGCTTTGAGCATAATCGGCGTGCCGTGGGCGTCGTCGGCGCAGATGAAGTTGACCTCGTGGC
This sequence comes from Klebsiella pneumoniae, assembly GCF_000742135.1. Taxonomy (GTDB): domain Bacteria; phylum Pseudomonadota; class Gammaproteobacteria; order Enterobacterales; family Enterobacteriaceae; genus Klebsiella; species Klebsiella pneumoniae. Next base: position 4,350,717 of record NZ_KN046818.1, read on the forward strand.
CGCGCATTCGCTGGTAACGGACCCAGACATCAGCCTGGATGTGCTCCAGCATGTGGCCGAGGTGGATGGAGCCGTTGGCGTACGGCAGGGCGCACGTTACCAGAATTTTCTTCGCGACTTGAGTCATAGTGAGCATTACATCTTCTGTTGTAAAAAGGGCTTCCGATATTACCAAAAGGGCTGTGGGTGCGCCATAAATGGCTGCCCATATATGGATAATCGTTACCTGTGATAAACTCTGTGATTACTGAAAGCATCTCAAAACAACAAAGGAGTCGGGATGAATTCGCAATCCCAGGCCAAATCCCCTGAGCGCCTACGTGCGATGGTCGCCGGGACGCTGGCCAATTTCCAGCACCCAACCCTGAAGCATAATCTCACCGCCCTTAAGGCGCTGCACCATGTCGCCTGGCTGGACGATACCGTCCATATTGAACTGCAAATGCCGTTCGTCTGGAGCAGCGCTTTCGAAGCGCTGAAAGAGCAGTGCAGCGCCGAACTGCTGCGCATCACCGGCGCGAAGGCCATCGACTGGAAGCTGACCCACAGCATCGCAACCCTCAAGCGGGTGAAAAACCAGCCCGGGGTCAACGGCGTGAAAAACATTATCGCCATCAGCTCCGGCAAAGGCGGCGTCGGTAAATCTTCTACTGCCGTAAACCTGGCGCTGGCCCTGGCGGCGGAAGGGGCGAAGGTGGGCATTCTGGATGCCGATATCTATGGTCCGTCGATTCCGACCATGCTGGGTGCTGAAGACAGCCGCCCGACCTCGCCGGACGGCACTCATATGGCGCCGATCATGAAATATGGTCTGGCGACCAACTCCATCGGTTACCTGGTGACCGACGACAACGCCATGGTCTGGCGTGGGCCGATGGCCAGCAAGGCGCTGATGCAGATGCTGCAGGAGACCCTGTGGCCGGACCTCGACTACCTGGTGCTGGATATGCCGCCGGGCACCGGCGACATCCAGCTGACCCTGGCGCAGAACATTCCGGTGACCGGCGCGGTGGTGGTCACCACGCCGCAGGACATCGCGCTGATCGACGCCAAAAAAGGCATCGTGATGTTCGAGAAAGTGGAAGTGCCGGTGCTGGGGATCGTGGAAAACATGAGCATGCATATCTGCAGCAACTGCGGGCACCACGAGCCTATCTTCGGCACCGGCGGCGCGCAAAAACTGGCCGAGAAATACCACACCCAGCTGCTGGGCCAGCTGCCGCTGCATATTACGCTGCGGGAAGATCTGGATAACGGCACGCCGACGGTGGTGGCGCGTCCGGACAGCGAATTTATCGACATCTACCGCCAGCTGGCGGGCCGGGTGGCGGCCCAGATGTACTGGCAGGGAGAAGTGATCCCGGGTGAGATTGCCTTCCGCGCCGTTTAAGGCCGCGGCGAGCGCATCAGCCAGTATCTGCCCTCGGGCGACGCGCCCTGTGCTTCGATGGTCCAGCCATGACGCTGGTAGAAGCGCAGGGCGTTTTTATTTTCCATCAGGCACTTCAGCGTTCCGCTGGCGGTAAAGGTCCGTTCGACCTGCGCCAGCAGCGCGCTGCCGATATGTTTGCCTTGCCAGTCGGGGTCGACAAACAGATGGTGAAGGAAATTATCGGCGGTCCATACGGCGGCAAAGCCCACCGGCTGGCCGTCGCATTCCGCGACCCACAGCTGTTCATCCGCGGTGGTGGCATCGAAATCCTCCAGCCGCCACGCCGCGGCGGGAAGCCAGGTCCACGATAAACTGCGCGCCCGCAGGAAGATCTGGCGCAGCGCCGGAGAGTCCGCTGGCTCGCTGGGGCGGACGTGGAGATTGCGCGGATCAGCGGTGATAGAAGATCTCGCCATCGTACACTTTGAGGATTTTGCCTTCGGTATCGGTGATCAGCACGTAGTTACCGCCCATATAGGTCCAGTGGCTGCCGGCGTCCGGCGCAGGCAGGTTACGCTGCTGCCACTGTTTGATGTTGTATTCCGGGGTGAGGTACATCGCCGGAACGGTGTCGCCGATGTGAAACTGGGTGAAATCGGCGGTGAACTCTTTCAGCGCATACTGATCGATCCCCGCGGCAGTAGCCGTCCAGCTGGCGCCAGCGGTGGCAAGAAGTACGCCCAGAAGCATCATTTTTGTTTTACGCATAGTTTCCTCAATATTACCTGGACTCAAAATAGCAGCCTCGTATCATTCCTGATGCGTTGCTGAAATGGCAAGCACTGGATTTTTAAAAAGTGTAAGCAAAACGCGGCGCAAGTCTTGTGCCGCTTGCGTTGCAGCGACGGTGATGCGTATTTTGGGAGCAATCTGAAGCAGGGGAGAATCGGCATGTTCAGGCTGGAAGATCTGACCTTATTTGTCCGCGCCGCGGCGCTGGGCAGTTTTAGCGACGCGGCGCGCGAGGCCGGGCAGCAGCCGGCGCAGGTCAGCGCGGCGATTAAGCGTCTGGAGACGATCCTCAATATTCGCCTGTTTGCCCGTTCGACCCGCAGCCTGCGCCTGACGCCGGAGGGGGAGACCTGGCTGCCCTACGCCACCCAGATGCTCGATACCCTCGAGGCCGGTCTGCAGAAGATCCAGACCCCGGACGATGAAGTTCGCGGCATGTTGCAGATTGCCGTGCCGTCGGACCTCGGGCGTAACCTGCTCCTGACCCTGTTCCGCGATTTCCGCCAACGCCACCCGGCGCTGCGCCTGCGGCTGCTCTTTTCCGATCAGCTGACCGACGTGTTTAAAGATCCGGTGGACGTTGCGTTTCGCTATGGCAATAACGACGATGCCTCGTTTATCTCGCTGCCGGTGGCGCCGGAAAATCGTCGGGTGCTGGTGGCCTCGCCTGAGTGGATAGCCCGCCATGGCGAACCGCAGACCCTCGAGGAACTCAGCCAGCACAATGCGTTGATCTACATTTTGCGCGGCCGTCCGTTCGACCGCTGGTCGCTGAGCCTCGACGGCGTGGTTCAGCAGCAGAAGGTTTCCGGCACGGTGATGAGCGACGACGCCGAGGTGATCCGTCGGCTGGCGATCGCCGGGGAGGGCATTGCCTATAAATCGATGCTCGACGTCAGCGACGATCTGCGGGCGGGGCGCCTGCGGCGCCTGCTGCCGCGTTATCAGGGGGATGTGGTGCCGTTGAATCTGATTTGTCCGCATCGCAAACAGCTCTCTGCCGCGGTGCGTTTGTTATATGAAGAGGTGAAATCACATTGTGAAGGGCTTAATGCCTGACTAAGGTCGCGAAGTAATACACCAGCGGGACGGCCAATACCCACAGGCCAATCGGGATCTCCCGCCACTTACCGGCGATAGCCTTGATCACAATGTAAAACAGCAGCCCGCCGGCAATCCCGGTGCCAAAGCTGTTGGCGATAAGGGTGATCATCACCATCATCAGCACCGGCAGCCCGTCGGTGAAGTTGGCAAGATCCACTTTGCGCAGGCCGCTGAACATGTTCAGGCCAATCAGGATCAGCGCCGGGGCGGTGGCTTCTTTCGGGATCATCAACGCCACCGGCGTGAACAGCAGCATCAGCAGGAACATTACCGCCGCCGACAGGGCGGTGAGGCCGGTTTTGCCGCCCGCTTCCGCTGCCGCCGAAGATTCAATCAGCGCCGTCGCCGCCGGAATGCCCACCCACGGGCCGAGCGCGGCGGCAATCGAATCGACCATGAACGGGCGATTAATCTGCGGCATGTTGCCTTCTTCATCCAGCAGACCCGCCTCGCCGCCCACCGCCAGCGTTGTCCCCATGGTGGAGAAAAACTCAGATGCGAAAAAGACGAACAGGAACGGCAGGAAGGCGATGTTTAACGCCCCCAGCAGGTCAACCTGTCCCAGCACCGGCGCCAGCGAGTGGGGGGCATCGATAAAATGCGTCGGCAGTTTAGTCACGCCGAACGGGATACCCACCAGGGTAGCGCACAGAATGGCCCACAAAATGGCGCCCGGTACCTTACGCGCCTGCAGGGCTATCGCCAGGAACAGGCCGCACAGCGCCACCAGCGCGCCGGGGGCGAGAAAGTCGCCGAGCATCAGGGCGTTGGTTTTCGCATTGGCCAGCACCAGTCCGGCATTGCGAAAACCGAGCACGGCGACAAACAGGCCGATGGAGGCCGTCAATCCCAGCTTGATCGACTGCGGCACCGAGCGGGTGACCACTTCGCGCAGGCCAAAGCGGGTCAGCAGGAAGAAGAGGATCCCCGACCAGCAGGCAATTCCGAGGCCAGTCTGCCAGCCAATCCCTTCGCTACCGGCCAGCGTCACCCCCACCAGCACCGAGCCGCCAATGCCCGGGCCGACGATAAACGGCAGGTTGGCATAAAACGCCATCAGCAGCGAGCCGACGACGAAGACCAGAATGGTGCCGGTGGTGGCGGCGCCTTTATCCATCCCGCCGATCGCCAGCAGCCCCGGGATAACCACCAGTAAATAGGCGGCGGCGAGGAAACCGGTGATCCCGGCCAGGCATTCGGTGCGTAGCGTGCCGCCGCGCGAGCGCAGCGCAAAGCGGCGCTCCAGCCAGTTAGCGCGGGCGGAAGAGTGAAGTGTGTTATCGGTCATGCTCAGGCTCCCTGAGGATTATTGTTGTGATCGGTTGGCTCCGGGATCTCCCGGCAGGCTATCAACGGGTCGACTATCTGGCGGCTGCCGCCGTCGGTCAGACCCAAATCGGTTAAATGCGGCCCGGCGTTACAGGCAAGGCAGGTGCCTTCAATGGCCTTGAAGACCCGGTACGGCGGCTCCCAGTCGGCGACTTGGCTGCTCAGATCGCGCAGCTCGCGAAACTGACGCGCCAGTTCCGCGGCCGGGAGATCCGACAGCATGCCGGCAATCGGCATCGCCACATGGGCAAGGATCTCGCCCTGTTGCGCCAGCGCCATCCCGCCGCCGGAGGCGATAAGCTGGTTGGCCGCCAGCGCCATATCATTAGCGTCGCGCCCGAGCACCACCAGATTATGCGAGTCGTGGGAGTAGCTGGTGGCGATGGCGCCGCGCAGCTCACCCCAGCCTTCAAGCAGGGCGATTTGCGGCGTCGCCTGATGGCGGCCGTGGCGGTGCTTGACCCAGATCAGACTGAAGCCGGCGGGTAGCTGGACTTTCCCGTCACGAACCTGCACTTCCACTTCGCCCCACTGGGTGAAGCGCGCGCCGCGGATATGGCGCAGGCGGGCGATGCCGTGACGAATGCCCTGGACGCGCAGAATAAAGTCATCGGCGCGGAGGGGGGCGATCTGCAAAGTATCGCGCGGCGGCGTGACGCCCGCGGCGGGCGCGATCGGTGTCAGCAGGTTGCCCGCGCGGGCCAGCAGCTTACCGCCAACGTAGACTTCGCGGGCCACCAGTTTCTCCAGGGAATCAAACACCACCAGATCGGCGCGCCGCCCGGCGGCAATCAGCCCAAGATCGTGGCGCTGCAGGCGAATAGCGGCGTTGAGGGTGGCGAATCGCAGCGCATCGACCGCCGGTAAACCGTGCTCGATCAGCAGGTTAAGCAGGGCGATGATCCCGCCTTTCTCCAGCAGCATATCCGGCGGCACGTCATCGGTGCAGACGGTGATCTGCGAGGAGAGGTGCGGCAGCGTTTTTAACGCCGCGACGATATCCGGCAGCAGATAGGGGTGCGAGCCGCGGATCTCGATCGTCAGCCCGGCGCGCAGTTTTTCCAGCGCGTCGTCCGCCGAGGTCAGTTCATGATCGGAGGTGACGCCGGCGGCGAGGTAGGCCTGCAGGTCAGCGCCGCTCAGGCCGCGGGCGTGGCCTTCAATCAGTTTGCCGCTGTTGAGACCGGCCTGGACAATCTCCTGCATCCGCTCGCTACCGTGCAGCACGCCGTGCATATCCATCACCTCCGCCACGCCGCGCACTTCCGGCCAGCCGAGCATGGTCTCCATCTCCGCGCCGGCAAAATCGGCGCCGGACATTTCGAGACCCGGCGTGGAGGGGACGCTGGACGGGGCGGCGACCATCACCTGCAGCGGCAGATGGCGGCTGGCGTCCACCGCATAGCGCACGCCAGCGACGCCGAGGACGTTGGCCAGCTCATGCGGATCCCAGAACACTGCGGTGGTGCCCTGGGTGAGAACGATTTCCGCATAGCGCTCCGGCGGCAGGTGCGAGCTTTCGAGGTGCACGTGGGTGTCCATCAGGCCGGGGGACAGGTAGCCACCGGCCAGGGAACGCACTTCATGGGCGTCTTCGCGACTGCCGCGCGGGTGGACGCTGGCGATCATCTCGCCGACGATACCGACGTCAGCGGGGCGAATTTCGCCCGTGGCCATATCGACGATCTGCGCATCGATCAGCAGCAGATCAAACGGGGATTCACCGCGCGCGGCCTGCACGGTGCGACGGCGGACTTGAGCATTGCTGGACATAACCACTCCGGCACAAGGATAATGCGGATACTCTAGGGGCACAGCAAACGTTTGCCCAGATGAATAAATTTATCACCCGATAAGCTCGGGTTATTGTGCAGGACCACCGTAGCGAACCCGATGATGAACGAACCTTGGCAGCGGCTGCCCGCGCTCTCTCTTAAACAGCTTCAGTATTTCGTCACCCTGGCCCAGCTACGCCATTTTACCGATACCGCCAGTCGGCTGGCGATTAGCCAGCCGGCGCTGAGCAGCGCCCTGCGGCAGATTGAAACGGTACTCGGCGGTAAGCTGGTCAACCGTACCGCTGCGACGGTCACTCTGACTGAACTGGGGGCGGCGATTTTACCCCACGCCCAGCGGATCCTCAGCGTGGCGCAGGCGGCCTTTTCCGATATGCAGCAGATTGTCGAGGCGGGCGGCGACGGGACTGTGCGCATCGGTCTGGTGCCGTCGGTCAGTTCGCTGCTGTTCCCATTGCTGCCGCAGACCCTGGCCCAGGCCTTTCCGCGTCTGCGCATTGAATTTCACGATCAGACCAACGATGCGCTTATCCAGGCGCTGCTGCGCGGCGAGATTGATTTCGGTATCGGGGCGATCGACAGCTCAGTGCCTGCTGAACTGCTGGTCTATCCGCTGCGCGAAGATCCCTTTGTGGCGGTGCTGCACCGCGACGATCCGCTGGCCGCGCAGGCGCACTTGCCGTGGAAGCAGCTGGTGGGGCGGGATATTGCCGTCTTCTCGAAGGGCACTATTCAACGGCTGGTGGCGGCATTAGTGGAGAGCCATCGCCTGACGCTGACCACCCGCTACCAGGTGGACTATATCGAAACCCTGTATGGCCTGGTGCGCTCGCGCTTAGCGGTGGCCATTCTGCCGGCGCTGTACACCACCCATCTGCAGGACCCGGCGCTCCAGGTCGCCCAGTTGCAGCAGCCGGCGCTGACCCGTACGGTGGCCCTGATGCGCGGCCCGCAGGCGCTGCCCCCGCTTATTGAAGACTGTTTTTCTCTGCTGCAGGCCGCCTTGCGCTAGGGCAGGTGCTTGATCAGTACGTCCAGGTTTAAGTGGTTGATGTACTCCAGCGAGTGTGAGGAGAGGACGCCCAGCAGCCGGTTATGGTGCCCGGCAATAATTAAATCGATCTGCCGCTGCCGAACGCAGGTTTCCACGTCTTCAAACCGGCGGGTGGTCACCAGCGAGAGGGTATCCACCGGCAGGGAGACGGTGCAGGCCAGCTCGTTGAGCAGGGCCTTGGCCTGGATCACCTCCTGCGAGACCCGATCGTCGCGCAGGCTGTCGGAAACATAGTTCAGCGCCCGGTAATCGGTGCTGATGTGGGCGATGGTGATGCGCATGCCGTTCTCTTCTGCCATTCTGGCGGCATGCTGGAGCAGCGGGACGCCGTCCTGACTGCTGTTAATCAGTACCAGCGCATGGTGATAAACGGCCATGGCGTATATCCTCGGTAGGCTAAATAGCGCATGATGTCATTATTTTCCGCCCGCCAGCAGCGGAATGCAATCCCGTCCGGTTGCCTGATGAGCATGATGGCCGCGAAGGTGTCGTATCCAGGGCTAAAGGCTTGTTGTATGAACCGGTGAGTTGCGGTAAATTCCACAACGCTTAACAATTTCACTATTTTGACTCGGGGTGCCCTTCTTCGTTGAAGGCTGAGAAATACCCGTACCACCTGATCTGGATAATGCCAGCGTAGGGAAGTCAGAGACCGCAGGGTCATTGCTTCTACCTCGTCTGGCGGGAGCAAACTATGCCTGAGCTGTTGAATCCCGCGCCTGTCGCGCACCTGCGCCATCTGCTGCGCGCCCATTCCCCCCTTGTGCACTGCATGACTAATGACGTGGTGCAGACCTTTACCGCCAATGTTCTGCTGGCCGTCGGCGCCTCGCCGGCGATGGTGATCGATCCCCGCGAAGCGGCGCAGTTTGCCGCTATCGCCGATGCGCTGTTAATTAACGTCGGTACCCTGACCGAAGATCGCGCCGTGGCGATGCGCGCCGCGGTGGAGCACGCCCGTCAGGCCGGCAAGCCCTGGACGCTGGATCCGGTGGCGGTCGGCGCCCTGACCGTGCGCACTGCCTTTTGTCACGAGCTGCTGGCCCTCCAGCCGGCGGCCATTCGCGGCAATGCCTCTGAAATTCTGGCGCTGGCCGGGATGAGCGCCGGTGGGCGCGGGGTAGATACCACCGATACGGCCGCTGCGGCGCTGCCGGCGGCCCAGGCGCTGGCTCGTCGGCTGGCTACCGTGGTGGCGGTCACTGGCGAGGTGGACTACGTCACCGACGGCGAGCGGGTGCTCAGCGTGGCGGGGGGCAATCCGCTGATGACCCGGGTGGTGGGCACCGGCTGCGCGCTGTCGGCGGTGGTGGCGGCGAGCGCGGCGCTGCCGGGAGACCGGCTGGAAAACGTGGCCGCCGCCTGCGGGCTGATGAAGCAGGCCGGGGCGATCGCCGCCCGTCAGGGAGGCCCAGGCAGCTTTATTCCGGCGTTTCTCGACGCGCTGTATCAGGAGGTGCAGGGATGAAACGCATCAACGCCCTGACCATCGCCGGCACCGATCCCAGCGGCGGGGCCGGTATCCAGGCCGATCTGAAAACCTTCTCCGCGCTGGGGGCCTATGGCTGCTCGGCGATCACCGCCCTGGTGGCGCAGAATACCCGCGGCGTACAGTCGGTCTATCGCATCGAACCGGATTTTGTGGCCGCGCAGCTCGACTCGGTGTTCAGCGATGTGCGTATCGATACCACCAAAATCGGCATGCTGGCGGAGACCGATATTGTGGAAGCCGTGGCCGAGCGGCTGGCGCGCTACCGGGTGGCCAACGTGGTGCTGGATACCGTCATGCTGGCGAAAAGCGGCGATCCGCTGCTGTCGGCTTCGGCGGTGGAGACCCTGCGTCAACGATTGTTGCCGCAGGTGTCATTGATCACCCCCAATCTGCCGGAAGCGGCCGCGCTACTCGATGCTCCCCATGCGCGTAACGAACGGGAAATGCTGGAGCAGGGGCGGGCGCTGCTGGCGCTGGGCTGCGGCGCGGTATTGATGAAGGGCGGCCATCTCGACGATGCCGAAAGCCCGGACTGGCTCTTCACCCGCGAAGGGGAACAGCGGTTCACCGCGCCGCGAGTGCAGACCAAAAATACCCACGGCACCGGCTGTACGCTCTCCGCCGCGCTGGCGGCGCTGCGCCCGCGTCACGCGGACTGGGCGGCCACCGTTATCGAGGCGAAGGCCTGGCTGTCGGCGGCTCTGGCGCAGGCCGACTCTCTGGAGGTGGGCCACGGTATCGGGCCGGTGCACCATTTCCACGCCTGGTGGTAAATGGCAGCGCAACGGGACAGCAGAATCTCCTGAAAAAATGGCCCCCCGGCTGGAAAATAGCCTAAGTCGGTACCAGGCTTAACCTGCCCAAAAAAATTGGGTTGGGATAATGCACGCCGGCTTCGGCCGGCCTTACGGGAGATTGCTATGACTGATATTACGCAGTTGCTGGGCAAAGATGCCGAGAGCCTGTTGCAGCACCGTTGTATAACCATTCCGTCCGACCAGCTGTATCTGCCTGGCGCAGATTATGTTGATCGGGTGATGGTGGATAACAACCGACCACCGGCGGTGCTACGCAATATGCAGACCCTGTACAATACCGGACGCCTGGGGGGAACCGGCTACCTTTCCATTCTGCCGGTTGACCAGGGCGTGGAGCACTCGGCGGGCGCGTCCTTTGCCGCCAACCCGCTGTACTTTGATCCGAAAAATATCGTCGAGCTGGCGATCGAAGCCGGCTGTAACTGCGTGGCGTCGACCTACGGCGTGCTGGCCTCGGTGTCGCGCCGCTACGCGCATCGCATCCCTTTCCTGGTGAAGCTCAACCATAACGAAACGCTGAGCTACCCCACCGAATACGACCAGACCCTCTACGCCAGCGTTGAGCAGGCGTTCAATATGGGGGCGGTGGCCGTGGGAGCGACGATCTATTTCGGCTCAGAACAATCGCGTCGTCAGATAGAAGAGATTTCCGCCGCCTTTGAGCGGGCCCATGAGCTGGGCCTGGTCACCGTGCTGTGGGCCTATCTGCGCAATTCGGGGTTCAAGAAAGACGGCGTCGACTATCATGTTTCCGCTGACCTGACCGGTCAGGCCAACCACCTGGCGGCTACCATCGGCGCCGATATCGTTAAGCAAAAGATGGCGGAGAATAACGGCGGCTACAAAGCGGTTAACTTCGGCTATACCGACGATCGGGTGTACAGCAAACTGACCAGCGATAACCCCATCGATCTGGTGCGCTACCAGCTGGCCAACTGCTATATGGGCCGCGCCGGGCTGATCAACTCCGGCGGCGCGGCGGGCGGGGAGACCGACCTTGCCGACGCGGTGCGCACGGCGGTGATCAATAAACGCGCCGGCGGCATGGGGCTGATCCTGGGCCGCAAAGCGTTTAAGAAATCGATGGCCGACGGCGTGAAGCTGATCAATGCCGTGCAGGATGTTTATCTGGATGGCAAAGTGACTATCGCATAAGGCAAAAATCCGGGCGGCACCGCCCGGATTGCGCATTGTTTGTACCAGATGCGGTTTATTAAGACTCTGCCGCGTTGGCGGTAAACGGTTTCGCATGCTGATCGCTGGTAAAGCTAGGCTGTTCAACGCGGATTAACGGGCACAGGAAGAAGGCCAGAATATATAAGGCGGTATAGGCTATTACCACGCCGATAGTGCTGAAGTAGGGCAGCAGTACCACGGCAATCGCCGGCGCCAGAAAGTTCGACAGCCCGGCTGACAGGTTATAGACCGAAATCGCCGCGCCTTTATGGTTCGGCTCCAGCGCCGGGAACACCGCCGCCATCGGCACAAACGCGGCGACAAAAATCCCCAGGGCAATAGCCGGTACCAGCGCCATGGCAAAATTATGGCCGAAGTGCTGGGGCAGGTAATAGAACGCCAGGCTGGAAAGCGCCATCCCGATGCAGCCGAACCAGCGGATAACCTTCATCCAGCCCATTTTCTCCGCCACAATCCCCCAGAAAACGTTCGAAAAGATAGTAGTGAAGAAGAATGCCGCCCATACCTGCAGCCATTCCGAGGTGGTAAATCCCAGCTCATCAACAAACATCATCGGCATGATCACCGCAAAACCAAACAGCGACAGGGTGTTGATAATGCGCACAATGCTCGAGAACAGAATGCTGCGGTTGGTATAGAGCAGCGTCGCCGCGCGCCCCAGTTCGGCGAGTTTTTCACGAGTGGTCAGGTTCTGCATATGGCGCGGCGTTTCGGTATGACGCATCGACACCAACGCAATAATGCCGCCGGTGGCGCAAAAGAGCAGCGCCAGCCACAGGGTGCCCATTTCGCCAATGTGGGGAATGGTAAAGCTCGGAATATAGCTGCCGAACACGCCGATACCCACCGAGTAGACCGCCCAGAACCAGCCCAGCGCGGAGCTGGAACTGTCGCTGCGGACGTTGTGGATAATGGCGACGATAAAGGAGTAGAGGAACAGCGGGTAGGCCAGGCCGCGGATGCCATAAAACAGCAGGATCAGCGCATAGTTGGCGCGACCGAGGCCGAAGACGAGGAACAGTACGTGGAATACACACCACAGCACGAAGCCAATCAGCATGGCCTTGCGTGGGGTAATGATTTCCGCCACCACGCCGGAGACCCACGCCGACAGGGCGGCAGCCAGACCGTAGAGAGTAAAGGCAAAGGAAGCCTGCGCCGGGGTGAATCCGAGTGCTTTGATGTAGTGCGACAGAAAAGCCAGCTCAAAGCCGTCGCCGGTCATAAACACGGCGATGGCGACATATCCCCAGATGAGGTTGAGCGGTAGACCGTACCACTGTTTGTTATTAACGGACATGTTGACCTCGATTTCAGAGTGCAGATGAGTGTCTCCGCTGCACAGCAGCGGAGCATTATTGTTATAAAATAAGGAGGTATGTTATTCGCGAATCAGCCTGCCGGCCTGTTGTAGCGCCTTATAGGCCGCATACCTGCGCTGATGAAGCGGGCTAAACGCCGTCTCGCTGTGATAGGTGGCATCCACCTGAGTAAACTGCTTCATGGCCTCCGGCAGCGAAGCCGCGACTCTGCCCGCCACCGCGCCGAGGATGGCGGAACCTAACAGCACCGGCTCGCGGCTGGCGGTGCTCACGATGCTAACGCCGCAGGCGTCGGCCAACAGCTGACGCACCAGCGGATGCTGCCCGGCTCCGCCGCTGATGACGATATTTTCACTCTCAATTCCGCAGGCGCGCTGGGCGTCAATGATCTGTCGCAGACCATAGCCAATCCCGCATAAGCCGGCAACGTACAGCGCGGTCAGGTTATCCAGGTCCCGCTCCATCCCCAGCCCGGCAATCAGCGCTTTCGCGTGGGGATCGGCAAGCGGCGCGCGATTACCGAGAAACTCCGGAACGACGTGCAGACCGGCGGCCAGCGTTACCGCTTCAGAAGGCGAAGCAACTTGCGTCAGAACGCGATCCGCCAGCCAGACCGGTAGAGGGACGCCTGCGGCTTTCGCTTGCTCGCGCGCTTCCGCCGCCGCCGGATGGAAGCTCAGCAGCTGGTCGATAGCCGCGCCGGCGGCGCTTTGCCCGCCTTCACTTAGCCAGTAGCCCGGCACCATCGCCGAATAGTAAGGGCCCCAGACGCCCGGGACGAATACCGCTTCCTGAGTGGTGGTCATGGTGCAGGAAGAAGTGCCGAAGACATAGGCCATATTGTTGACCGCGCCGTTAAGCACGCCGACGGTACCGATGCCGCCCGCGTGGGCGTCAATCATCCCCACCGCCACCGGCGTGCCGATCGGCAGGCCCATCTCCTCTGCCGCCGTGGCGCAAAGGCCGTCGCCGCAGGGGGTGCCTGGATCGACAATCCGCTGGCCGATGCGGACAAAATCTTCATCCGCCAGCTCTTCGAGGCCAATCTGGCGGAAGTAACCGGCATCCCAGCGTTGTTCATGCGCCAGATAGGTCCATTTACAGGTCACCGTGCAGACCGAGCGGGCTTCATCGCCGGTTGAGCGCCAGGTGAGGTAATCGGCGAGGTCGAAGAAGTGGCGCGCCTGCTGATAGATGTGCGGGCGATTCTCCTTCAGCCACAAAATTTTCGGCGTTTGCATCTCCGGCGAGATTTTGCCGCCAACGTACCGCAGTACCGGGTGGCCCGTGGCATTGATCTTTTCCGCCTGCCCGGTGGCGCGATGATCCATCCAGACAATAATGTTGCGGTCCGCATCGTCCGAAGGCCCGACCGCCAGCGGCGCATCGTTATCGCCAATCACCACCAGCGAGCAGGTGGCATCGAAGCCGATCCCGGCTATCGACGACGGCGAAACGCCGGCGTTGGCCACCGCCGTTTTAATGCAGTAGCACACCGCCTGCCAGATCTCACGGCTCGACTGCTCGACCTTATTTCCGGCGCTGCGAAACAGGGTTATTTCCCGGGTCGCGTGGGCGAGGAGCTCGCCCCGTAGATTGAATATCCCGGCGCGCACGCTGCCCGAACCGACATCCACGCCAATAATGTTTTGCGTATCGTTTTGCATCACATCCTCTCACAGGTTGGCCAGGGTCAGAGATCCACGCTGTTCGGCAGGATCACAATGTCGCGTACGGTGACGTTTTTCGAACGCGTCACCATAAACAGCACCGACTCCGCCACTTCAATCGGCTGCATCAGGCTGCCGTTGGCCAGCGCTTCGTCCATTTTGGCTTTTGGCCAGTCGTCCAGCAGAGCGGTAACCACCGGGCCCGGCAGTACGGCGCCGACGCGCACGCCATACTGCGCCACCTGGCGACGAGTGGTGTGCACAAATGCCTGCACCGCGAATTTCGACGCGGTATAGACAGGCTCCCAGATCACCGGCACCACGCCCGCGATCGAGCTGGTGAAGATAATATCCCCGGATTTTTGCGCGATCAGATGCGGCAGGACGCTGCGCACGCAGCGGAAGGCGGCGTTGATATTAAGGTGCAGCACGCGGTCCCAGACGTCCGGGTCGCCCTCGGCCACCGGCCCGCCGATATAGGCGCCGGCGTTGGCGTGGAAGATATCGAGACGCCCGGTAAGCTGCAAAATGCCCTGCAGTAGGTTATCGACCTGGTCCGCCTGCATCAGGTCGACCTGCAGGGCGAAGGCGTTTTCGCCAAGTTCGGCGACCAGTTTGTTGAGCTTTTCGCCTTCGCGGTCGATCAGCACCACTTTCGCGCCAGCCCCCAGCAGGGTCCTCGCGCACTCGAGGCCGATACCGGACGCCGCGCCGGTGATCGCGGCGACTTTACCGCTGAGGGAAGTATTCATAGAGGAGACAGAGTGGTTCATTTTATAATCCTTTGCCGTGTCTGGTTAAAACTATCGAACGCGAGGGCATCACGTTCGAGGTGATAGACTAAATCTGGTAACATATTGAATATCAGCATCTTAATTCAGGCTTGCTGGCATGTTGAGGCGGTATGCGCGCGTACTTCCTGGCGTGAAAAGGATGCTCAATCGATGAAGCTATGTTGCTCTCGCTTCATCGATTGAGCAAGTGGGGAAATTAACAGCGACATGATTTTGTGACGCAAGTTGGAAAAATGAAGAAGATAACGATTTACGACCTGGCGGAACTTTCCGGCGTTTCGGCGAGCGCGGTGAGCGCTATCCTCAACGGTAACTGGAAAAAGCGCCGCATCAGCGCCAAGCTTGCGGAAAAGGTGACGCGGATTGCCGAGGAGCAGGGCTATGCGATTAACCGTCAGGCCAGCATGCTGCGCAGTAAAAAATCACACGTCATCGGTATGATTATCCCCAAATATGATAACCACTACTTCGGTTCCATCGCCGAACGCTTTGAGGAGATGGCCCGCGAGCGCGGCCTGCTGCCGATTATCACCTGTACGCGCCGGCGTCCGGAACTGGAGATCGAAGCGGTAAAGGCGATGCTCTCCTGGCAGGTTGACTGGGTGGTCGCGACCGGGGCGACCAATCCGGATAAAATTTCCGCGCTATGCCAGCAGGCGGGCGTGCCAACGGTCAATCTCGACCTGCCGGGCTCTCTCTCGCCGTCGGTGATTTCGGATAACTACGGCGGCGCGAAAGCGCTGACTCATAAGATCCTGGCTAATAGCGCCCGCCGCCGCGGAGAGCTGGCGCCGCTGACCTTTATCGGCGGGCGCAGCAGCGACCATAACACCAGCGAGCGTTTACGCGGCTTCCACGATGCGCATCGCGAGCTGGGGCTTAGCGTGCCGCAGGCGAATATTCTGGCTCCCGGCTATTCGAAAGGCCACGTTGAGGCCTGCCTGCAGGAGCGGTTTAGCAGCGAGAAGACGCTGTTGCAGGGGATATTTGTTAACTCGACGATATCCCTGGAAGGGGTTGTGCGCTGGCTGTCGCAGGTGGGTCTGACCGGCAGCGAGCAGCCGCCGATGGGCTGCTTCGACTGGGATCCTTTTGTCTACCTGCTGGGGCACGATATCGACATGGTGCAGCAGGACGTGCCGGCGATGCTGGACGCTGTTTTTTCGATTATTGACGCCGGCGAAGCCAGCCAGCAGCGGATTGAAATTCCCCCGCGACTGATGAGCAGCAGCTGAGTCGCTGTCTGGCTGTTAAACGTTACCGCGTCAGCAGCCAGCGGGCGGTATGCTCATCGGTCACCAGGCCATTGATCCAGCCGCCTTTAAGGGCGGCCAGGATCGCCGGTCGTTTATGTTCTCCACAGGCAGCGGCAATCCGCGGGCAGTGGCTCTGGCGGATATCATAGCTGGTGATCATGCGGTTGATCTCGCTGTCTACCACGTCGCCTTGCGCATCAATAAACCGCCCGAGGATTTCCCCGATGCCGCCGCGGGCGGTCAGCTCATCCATCTGCGCCTGATTGATAAAGCCGTCTTTAAAGATCGGACTTTGCGTGCCCAGCGGACCAATGCCGACAAAAATCACGTCCGCCTCTTGGGCGACGCCGGAGACGCTGCGGAATAAGCGGTTGGTGCACCACATCTCATGCTCCTCCGCGCTCTGGGCGTAGCGCGGCGCCGGCCACTGATAGTACTTGGCCTTAATTTTGCGGGTCAGCAGCAGGGGCACGTCATCGTAATAATTGCACTGCCCGTCGGCGTTCATGGCGCTGATCAGCGCCACGCAGCGGGTATTCAGGCTGTCAAAATCGATGCGCTGCAGCGCTTTTTTCAGGGTCAGGCCCGAGCCCAGACCGATAATTTTCTCTTTATCATCCTGCAGATAGCGAGCCATCAGCTGATAGCAGCCAAATGACACACTGTCGAGGGTGCTTTCTTCGCTAAAGGCGGGGACCACATTGCACTCGATCAAGCGGTATTTTTCCTGCAGCAACTGCGCATAATCGAGGCAGTTCGCTACCGGATGGTGCAGATTAATTGACACAATCCCTTCTTCTTTCGCGGCGGCGATCAGCCGTTGCACCACCGGTCTGGAGGTGCCCAGCTGGCTGGCAATCTCGCTCTGATTCTGGCCGGCGATGTAGTACATCCATGCGGCACGCACCTTCTGATCCAATCGGATATCGTCTTCTTTACTCATGGTTCCCCGCCCTAAGTTGCTGGCCAGGGCACGCAATTGGCCCGGCGAATACCCGCATTCTCGCCGTGGTTGGCATAACTGGCAAGCTTTTGCTCTTTTCTGGTCATTTGTAATTTAATTGGGTAATTGCTCTTTTGTGATCTATGGCTCTTATTTAGGTCAAATGATCAATTACAGTGGCGCCATCAACTCAAGGAGAGCAGAACATGAACAATCAATTCACATGGCTTCATATCGGTCTGGGTTCTTTTCATCGCGCGCATCAGGCGTGGTATCTGCATCGTCTGATTGCTTCCGGGGATAATCGCTGGCGCATCGCGGCGGGGAATATTCGCAACGACGCCGAGCAGGTGGTCCAGGCGCTGGCGGCGCAGGGAGGACGTTACGTCCTCGAGACCGTCAGCCCGGAAGGGGAGCGCGAATATGAAGAGATCACCTCAATCCAGAAACTGCTACCGTGGCAGGCCGGGCTACAGCCGCTGATTAACGAAGGGGCAAACCCGCAGACCAAAGTTATCGCCTTTACCGTGACGGAAGGAGGGTACTACCTGAACACTCGCCATCGGCTGGAAACCAGCAACCCCGATCTGCAGGCCGACCTGCAAGGCGAGTGCAAAACCATTTACGGCACCCTCGCGCGGATCCTGGAAAAGCGCATGGCCGACAACGCCGGGCCGCTGACCCTGCTCAACTGCGATAACGTGCGCCATAACGGCGAGCGTTTCCACGACGGTATGGTCGAGTTCCTGCAGCTCACCGGCAAACAGGCGGTGATTGACTGGATGGCGGCCAATACCACCTGTCCGAACACCATGGTGGACCGCATCACCCCGCGTCCGGCGGCCGATCTGCCGGCCCGCATCAAAGCGCAAACCGGAATTGATGACAAAGCGCCGGTGATGGGGGAGACCTTTATCCAGTGGGTAGTGGAGAACAACTTCCGCGATGTCCGCCCGAATCTGGAGGCAGTCGGCGTGGAGATGGTGGAGTCGGTCATCCCGTATGAAGAGGCGAAAATCCGTATTCTGAACGCGTCGCACAGCTGCATTGCCTGGGCGGGAACCTTAATCGGCCAGCAGTATATTCATGAAAGCACGCTGACCGATGTTATCTACGCCATTGCCGACCGCTACGTTACGGAGGACGTTATTCCGTGTCTCGGCGATAACGGCATTGATCTGCCGACCTACCGGGATGTGGTGCTTAAGCGCTTTACCAACCCCTATATCCAGGACACCAACCAGCGCGTCGCCGCCGACGGCTTCTCGAAAATTCCGGCGATGATCGCGCCAACCTTGCAGGAGTGCTACCAGCGCGGCGTCCGCCCGGAAGCGACCGCCATGCTGCCGGCGCTGTTCTTCGTCTTTATGGAGCAGTGGCACAAGGGAACTCTGCCGTATCAGTACCAGGACGGCATCCTGGATGCGCAGGCGGTGCATGAGATGTTCGAGGCTCAGGATCCGGTGGCTGTCTACGCGCGCGATAAAGCCCTGTTTGGTGATCTCGCCAACAACGCGGATTTCCTGGCGCTGATGCGCGAGAAAGTCGCCGCCGTTTACACGCTGATTAACTAAGAGGTGGCTATGTATCTGGGTATCGATCTCGGCACATCGGAAGTCAAAGCGCTGGTCATTGATGAGAACCATGAGGTTATCGCCAGCCATAGCGCGCCGCTGAGTATTCAGCGGCCTCATCCGCACTGGTCAGAACAAGCGCCGGAGCTATGGTGGGAGGCGACGGAGTACCTGATGGCCACGCTACGGGAAAAATGCGCCCAGCATTGGCCGGCCATTAAGGCGATTGGCCTCTCCGGGCAGATGCACGGCGCGGTGTTGCTGGATGCAGAGGGGCAGGCGATCCGTCCGGCCATTCTGTGGAACGACACCCGCTGCGCCGCAGAGTGCGCCGAGCTGGAGGCGATGGCGCCGGAGCTGCATCAGGTGGCGGGCAACCTGGCGATGCCGGGCTTTACCGCGCCGAAGCTGTTGTGGGTGCGCCGTCATGAGCCGCAGCACTTTCAGCGCACCGCCACGGTGCTGCTGCCCAAGGATTATCTGCGCTACCGGATGACCGGGAAGAAAGTCTCCGATATGTCGGACGCCGCCGGGACGCTGTGGCTGGACGTGGCGAAGCGCGACTGGTCCGACGCTCTGCTGGACAAGTGCGGCCTGTCGCGTAGCCAAATGCCGACGCTGGTCGAAGGCTGCGAGATTTCCGCCACCCTTGACCCGCAGGTGGCTGCCCGCTGGGGGCTGAACGCCTCGGTGGTGGTGGCCGGGGGCGGGGGGGATAACGCGGTCAGCGCCATTGGCGTCGGCGCGGTCTCGCCGGGGGATGCGTTTATTTCGCTCGGCACCTCCGGGGTGCTGTTTGTGGTGACCGATGCCTATCGTCCGGCGCCGCAGTCGGCGGTACATGCGTTTTGTCACGTGCTGCCGAACCTGTGGCACCAGATGAGCGTCATGCTGAGCGCCGCCAGCTGTTTGCAGTGGTTCTGCCGCCTGACCGGCACCACGGAGGTGGCGCTGCTGGCGGAGATTGCCGAGCTAAGCGAGGAGGATAAAGCCAACGCGCCGTTCTTCCTGCCCTATCTCTCCGGGGAACGAACCCCGCATAACGATCCTGACGCCCGCGGCATCTTCTGGGGCATGACCCACGCCAGCCTGCGCGCGCAGCTCGGCTACGCGGTGCTGGAGGGGGTGAGCTTTGGGATCAACGACGGCCTGCAGGCATTGAAA
This sequence comes from Klebsiella pneumoniae, assembly GCF_000742135.1. Taxonomy (GTDB): domain Bacteria; phylum Pseudomonadota; class Gammaproteobacteria; order Enterobacterales; family Enterobacteriaceae; genus Klebsiella; species Klebsiella pneumoniae. The sequence goes on from NZ_KN046818.1 coordinate 4,370,394, forward strand.
GAGAGCGGGACACCGATCGCGCAGTGCTCGCTGGTGGGCGGGGGCGCCCGCAGCCCGTTCTGGGCCCAGCTGCTGGCCGATATTCTCGCTATGCCGGTGGTGACCCACAAAGGCGGAGAGACCGGAGGCGCGCTGGGCGCGGCGCGGCTGGCCTGCCTGGCGGCGGGCAAACCCATTGCCGCGGTGTGTGAAAAACCGGAAGTCTGGCAGACCTGGCGTGCGGATCCCATTCGCCACCACACCCTGATGCAACGCTACGCGCAGTTTAAGGCCCTGTATTTAAACGATCTGCACTATCGACAGCACTGATTTTCATCATAACCGCCGCTTCGTTGCACGTCGCGGAGCGGCCACCCTGTACCCTGAAAACGAGGTCATTATGTCTATCAATAATAAACAGTGGCTCGGTTTACCCCTGAACCTGCTCTGGGGATACATCGCCATTGCCGTATTTATGACCGGCGACGGTTTTGAATTAGCCTTTCTGTCGCACTATATCAAAGCGCTCGGCTTCTCTCCGGCGGAGGCCTCCTTTGCCTTTACCCTCTACGGCCTGGCCGCTGCGCTGTCGGCGTGGATTTCCGGCGTGGTGGCGGAAATTATCACCCCGCTGAAAACGATGATGATTGGCTTCGTGCTGTGGTGCGTATTCCACGTGCTGTTCCTCGTTTTCGGCCTCGGTCACGCCAACTATGCGCTGATCCTGCTTTTCTACGGCATCCGCGGCTTCGCCTATCCGCTGTTCCTCTACTCGTTTATCGTGGCGATTGTCCATAACGTCAAAAGCGACAACGCCAGCTCGGCCATCGGCTGGTTCTGGGCGGTGTATTCCATCGGCATCGGGGTCTTCGGCAGCTATATTCCGAGCTTTACCATTCCGCACATTGGCGAAATGGGCACCCTGTGGCTGGCGCTGGCCTTCTGCCTTACCGGGGGCGTGATTGCCCTGGTTTCCCTGCGCCATATTCAAACGCCGCAGCATATGCAGAATCTCACCACCCGTGAGAAGTTTTCCGAGCTGGGACGCGCCGCGACGCTGCTCTATACCAACCGCAATATTCTGCTGTCGAGCATGGTGAGGATTATCAATACCCTCTCGCTGTTCGGTTTTGCGGTGATTATGCCGATGATGTTTGTCGATGAGCTGGGCTTCAGCACTTCAGAATGGCTCCAGGTATGGGCAGTCTTCTTCTTCACCACCATTTTCTCTAACGTGCTGTGGGGGATCCTCGGGGAAAAACTGGGCTGGATGAAGGTGGTGCGCTGGTTCGGCTGCATCGGGATGGCGCTCTCCAGCCTGGCGTTTTACTACATTCCTCAGCACTTTGGCCATAGCTTTGCGATGGCGCTGATCCCCGCCATCGCCCTCGGGATCTTTGTCGCCGCCTTCGTGCCGCTGGCGGCCGTGTTCCCGGCGCTGGAGCCGAAGCATAAAGGCGCGGCCATTTCGGTCTATAACCTGTCGGCGGGGATGTCGAACTTTCTCGCGCCGGCGATTGCCGTGGTGCTGCTGCCGTTCTTCAGCACCATCGGGGTGGTGATCGCCTATACCGCATTGTACGTGGTGGCCTTTTTCCTCTGCGCCTTTATCCGCGTGGAGCAGCCGGGGTTCTCCCACAAGGAAGCAACCGCCCGCGAGCAGGTTGAATTCTCGTAGGTACTGCGGCTGGCATGCGCTTCATGCCAGCCTTAATGAGGTGAACGAATGAGTATGCAGGCGGTTATTTTTGACATGGATGGCGTGATTATTGATTCCGAGGCGCTGTGGCGTCAGGCGCAGATTGACGCCCTCGCGCAGTGGGGGGCAACGGCGAGCGTTGCTGAATGTGAAACCCTGACCAAGGGCAAGCGCCTCGACGACATTGCCGGCACCTGGTGCCGCTATTTTCAGCTTGATCTCGCTCCACAGCGGCTTGAAGACGCGATCCTGCAGCGCATCACCCGTCTGATTGCCGCGAAAGGCGAACCGATGCGCGGGGTGCAGGAGGCGTTACGCTATTTTCGCGAAGCGGGTTATAAGATTGCGCTCGCCACGTCATCATCTCGTCAGGTTATTGCCGCTGTGCTGAACAAGCTTTCGCTCTGGCACTTTTTTGACGCGATCTCCAGCGCGGATGATGAACCACGCGGCAAACCGCACCCGGCGGTGTACCTCACGACGCTGCGGAAGCTCAATCTCAACGCCAGCCAGTGTCTGGTGATTGAGGATAGCTTTACCGGCTTTTGCGCGGCCCAGTCGGCGGGGATTGCCACGATAGTGATTGCAGAAGATAGCCAGCACGCGCGTTTTCAGGCCGCCGCTGGCCGCTATCAAACCTTACCTGAACTGCTGGAAGCGCTTAGCGCGGAGCCAGCGGCGGCGGTTTAAGTCAGCCATTTGTGGGCGCAGACATTCCCGGGATGTAGCTGGTCGGTTAATCTTTTCTCTGCGCTCACGCCCTTTTTTCTCCTGGTCGATCTGCCTCACATTTCGCTCATCTTTTGTGAAAACAGTCACGTCTTGTTGTGCCAATGCCCAAATTTATGGCCTTGCTTAGCGGTGTTTGTCCGAGGCACTACTACGAAGTTGTGCTTAGATTATATATTGAAACGTATTTTCAATAATGTGAAACCGCTTTGCCGATCTGCTTATGTCGATCGGATTTGGCCGTGATAAGGACCGAGCATGAAAATTGAATCTGTAAATGTCACCGTTTTCCAATATCCCACTCGTCGGGTTTCCGACAGCGCCGGGCACTCCCATCCGGGGGTTGAAAGCATGGCCAAAATGGCGATGCTGACCATCACCGCTGATGATGGAGCGCAGGGCTTTTCGTTTGCTCCTCCGGAAGTCGTGCGCCCGTTCGTGGTGAATACTTTTTTTCGCAAAGTGCTGGTGGGACAGGACCCGTTTAACCGTGAGCGTATCTGGCAGGATCTTAACCACTGGCAGCGCGGCAGCGCACATCAGCTAACGGAGCGCGCGCTGTCGTTTGTTGAACAGGCGCTGTGGGACCTGATCGGCCGCAGCCTTAAGATGCCGGTTTATAAGCTGCTCGGCGGCTATCGCGACACTGTCCCGGCTTACGGTAGCACCATGTGCGGCGACGATCTGCCGGGCGGCCTGTCGACCCCGGAAGAGTATGCCGCTTTTGCTGAGAAGCTGGTCGCCCGCGGCTACAAGGCCATCAAACTGCACACCTGGATGCCGCCAATCTCTTTTGCGCCCAATCCCAAAATGGACATTAAAGCCTGCGCGGCGGTGCGCGAAGCCGTAGGGCCGGATATTGACCTGATGATTGATGGCTATCACTGGTACAGCCGCGCCGAGGCGCTGTGGATCGGCAAAGAGCTGGAAAAACTCAATTTCGCCTGGTTTGAAGAGCCGATGGAGGAGGATTCGATGTCTTCCTATGCGTGGCTGGCGGAAAACCTGTCGATTCCCATCGTCGGGCCGGAGAGCTTCGGCGGCAAGCACCACATGCGCGCCGAATGGGTGAAAGCCGGGGCCTGCGACATTCTGCGCGCCGGCGCTAACGGCGTGGGGGGGATTACACCGACCATGAAGGTGGCGGCGCTGGCGGAATCTTTCGGCATGGATTGCGAAGTCCACGGCAACGGAGCGGCAAGCCTGGCGGTGGTGGGCGCGATCCGCAACTGCCGCTGGTACGAGCGCGGCCTGCTGCATCCGTTCCTCGACTACGATGAACCGGCGGCCTATCTCAACAGCATTGTCGACCCGATGGATGACCAGGGATTTGTGCATTTGTCACAACGTCCGGGTCTCGGTGAAGACATTAATTTTGCGTATATCGAAGCCAATACCGTTAGCCACGACTGATTTAAAAAAATAAATACCCGATGGCGCTGCGCTTATCGAGCCTGCGGCCCGGTAGACCGGATAAGCCGAAAATGCCGCCATCCGGCAACATGTACCCTACAGTACAGGCAAACAGAGATATGAAAAAAACCTCCTTACTGGGAGCGTGTATTCTCGCGCTCGCCATGTCGATGGGGAGCGGGGAGGCGGTGGCGAAAACGCCGCCCGACCAGCTGATCATCGGCATGAATATGAATAACCTGCTCACCCTTGACCCGGCGGCGATGACCGGTAACGAAGTGGTGGGGATCGTGGTCAACCTCTACGACTCGCTGGTGGAGCTTGACCCTGAGCAGCTCACCACCGTCAGGCCCGCGCTGGCGAAATCCTGGGATATCAGCCCCGACGGCAAAACCCTGACCTTTCATCTGCGCGATGACGTTAAGTTTCACTCCGGCAACCCGCTGACCGCCGCCGACGTCGTGTGGTCAATGCGGCGCATCCTGCACCTCAACCTGGCCCAGGCCTCAGTATGGAAATCCTATGGCTTCAGTAAGAAAAATATTGACAGCCAGGTCAGCGCGCCGGACCGCTTCACGGTGCAAATCGTATTACCCAAAGATAACGATCCGCAGCTGGTGATTTACTCGCTGGCGGCGCTGGGCAACCTCGGAGTGCTGGACAGTAAAACGGTGCAAAGCCATCAGCAGGATAACGACTGGGGTAACCGCTGGCTAACCACCCATGAAGCCGGTTCAGGGCCGTTTATCCTCGAAACCTGGCAGGCGAAAGATGTGCTGCGCATGAAGCGCAACCCTGACTACTGGCGCGGCGAGGCGAAAATGAGCCGCGTGGTACTGCGTCATTTCCAGGAGTCGCAAACTCTGCGCCTGATGATCGAAAAAGGCGACCTTGATATTGCCAACAATATGGCGGTTTCCGATATCAACGCCCTGCGCAGCGATCCGCAGCTGACCGTCGATGCGGTGCAGCGCGGCACCATGTACTACGTGGCGATGAGCATGAAAGAGGCGCACTTCGCCAATCCGAAAGTGCGCGAGGCGGTGCGCTTTCTGATTGATTACCAGGGTATCAATAAAGCGCTGATGCCGGGCTATGGCGTGCTGCACCAGCGGCCTATCAAAGCGGGAATGCCGTCCACGCTACCCGATCCCGGCTACAGGCTGGATGTGGCGCGGGCGAAAAAGCTGCTGGCGGAAGCGGGATATCCCAACGGCTTTGATACCACGCTGCGGGTACTCTCCGATCAGCCATTTCTTAACATCGCTATCGCCGTGCAGTCGACGCTGATGCAGGCGGGGATTAACGCCAAAATCATCACCGGCACTGGTAACCAGATCTACGGCGCAATGCGCGAGCGTAAATTTGACCTGCTGGTAGGTCGCGGCGGCAGCGGGATGGAGCCCCATCCGCACTCCAGCCTGCGCGCGCTGGTCTATAACCCGGATAACAGCGATAAGGCGCGCCTGACCAACTTCCAGGGCTGGCGTACCGGTTTTTACGACCCGCAACTGAATACGATGATTGACCAGGCCCTGCTGGAACGCGATCCGCAAAAACAGGTGGCTGACTACCAGGCCATCCAGACACGCTACGACCAGCTGGTTCCGGCTTTAATTCCGCTTTCGCAGATGGTTGATTCGGTCGTCGTGCGCAACGAGGTACGGGAGTATCAGCCGCACCCCTCCGCCACCACTTTTCTGCGTGACGTCTATAAAGTCCGCGAAGGAGAGAAAGGATGAGTACCGCAATCCTTGCGCCCGGCTCACGCGGCCGGCGCTTATCAAAACGGCTACTGCAGGTGGTGATTACACTGTTCGGCCTGCTGCTGCTGACCTTTACCATTGGCCGCGTCATGCCCATCGACCCGGTGCTGGCGATTGTCGGCCCGGATGCTGACCAGAGTACCTATCAGCAGGTTTACCAGCAGCTGGGGTTTGATAAATCGCTGACCACCCAGTTTGGCATCTATTTCGTCAACCTGTTGCACGGCGATCTGGGCAACGCGCTGCTGACCGGGAAACCGGTGGTGGACGATATTATCCGCGTCTTCCCGGCCACCATGGAGCTGGCAACGATGGCGATTATTGTCGGCGCGGGTCTTGGTATTCCGCTGGGCGTGTTGGCGGCGGCGCGGCGCAATAGCGTCTCCGATTATGTGGTACGCATTATCAGCCTGGCGGGCTACTCGACGCCGATCTTTTGGGTCGGGATGATGGGGCTGCTGGTGTTCTATGCCTGGCTTGGCTGGGTAGGCGGCGCCGGGAGGGTAGATCTCGGGCTGGATGGTGTGGTGCCGCGCCGCACCGGGCTGATGACCGTTGATGCGCTGCTGGCCGGCAACGGCCAGGTGTTCTGGAACGCCATTAATCATCTGATTCTTCCCGCCTCGCTGCTGGGTTTTCACTCGCTGGCTTATATCAGCCGTATGACCCGCAGCTTTATGCTGGCCCAGCTGTCGCAGGAGTTCATTATTACCGCCCGGGTGAAAGGGCTGACCGAGCGCCAGGTTATCTGGAACCATGCGTTTCGTAACATCCTCGTGCAACTGCTGACGGTGGTGGCGCTGGCCTACGGCGCGCTGCTGGAAGGCGCGGTGCTGATTGAAACCGTCTTCTCATGGCCGGGGTTTGGCTCCTACCTTACCGGAAGCTTGCTGCTGGGCGATATGAATGCGGTGATGGGCTGCGTGCTGCTGGTGGGGGTGATCTTCGTGATGCTCAACCTGCTCTCCGACATGCTGTATCAATTCTTTGACCCGAGGACAAAATCATGACCGTTTCTCTGGATTCGCCGCTTTCGGGTGGTGCGGGCGAAGGCCGTCAGCGGCTGCAACGCGCGGCGGCGCGGGCCGTCGGGTTTATCGGCAAAATGGCGCGCAATCCGCTCACGGCCATCGGCGGAGGAATTATCTTTCTGCTGCTGGTGGTGGCGATTTTCGCGCCGCTGATTGCGCCTTATAACCCGCTGGTACAGGACCTGAATAGTGCGCTGGTCGCGCCGAATGCGCAGCACTGGTTCGGCACCGATGAGTTTGGCCGGGATATCTTTAGTCGCCTGGTGTACGGCTCCCGCATCACGCTCTATATCGTGCTGCTGGTCTCGGTGACCGTCGGTCCGCTCGGACTGCTGCTGGGCGTCAGTGCCGGCTATTTCGGCGGTAAAGTCGATATGGTGCTGATGCGCGTCACCGATATTTTCATCTCCTTCCCGAGTCTGGTCCTGGCGCTGGCGTTTGTCGCCGCTTTAGGACCGGGGCTGGAGCACGTGGTTATCGCCATCACGCTGACCGCCTGGCCGCCGATTGCCCGTCTGGCGCGCGCCGAAACGCTCTCTCTGCGCCAGGCTGATTTTATCTCCGCCGTGCGTCTGCAGGGCGCTTCATCGGCCCGCGTCCTCTGGCGCCATATCGTGCCGCTGTGTCTGCCCTCGGTCATTATCCGTATCACCATGAATATGGCCGGGATCATTCTGACCGCGGCCGGCCTAGGCTTTCTCGGCCTCGGCGCGCAGCCGCCAGAGCCGGAGTGGGGAGCGATGATCTCCAGCGGGCGCACTTATATGATGGAGTGCTGGTGGGTCGTAACCATTCCGGGGCTGGCGATTTTGATCAATAGCTTAGCGTTCAACTTCTTAGGAGATGGCCTACGTGACATCCTCGATCCCCGTAGTGAATAATGCACCGCTGCTCGACGTGCGCGATTTGTGCGTCGACTTTGTTAACGGTAGCGCGGTGACCCACGCCGTGCGCGGCGTCTCCTTCCAGCTGGGGCATGAGAAGCTGGCCATTGTCGGCGAATCCGGTTCGGGTAAGTCCACCGTTGGGCGCGCGCTGCTGCAGCTGCATCCGAAAAAGGCCCGCGTCAGCGCCAGCCGGATGCAGTTTGCCGACCTCGATCTGCAGCATCTTAGCGAAGCGCAGATGCGCGGCGTACGCGGCAAACGTATCTCGATGATTATGCAGGATCCGAAATATTCGCTGAATTCGGTGGTCTGCGTGGGTAAGCAAATCGCCGAGGCTTGGCTTACTCATCATCCCGGGCGCAAAGATGAGGCGAAAGCCAGGGCGCTGGAGATGCTGGAGGTGGTGCGTATTCGCCAGCCGGAGCGCGTTTATCAGCTTTATCCGCATGAAATATCCGGCGGACAGGGGCAGCGCATCATGATCGCCATGATGCTGATTACCGACCCGGAGCTGATCATTGCCGATGAGCCCACCTCCGCGCTGGACGTGTCGGTGCGCCTGCAGGTGCTGGGCCTGCTGGATGACCTGGTTCAGTCGCGCGGGCTGGGGCTGATTTTTATCAGCCACGATATCAACCTGGTGCGCAGCTTCTGCGACCGGGTGCTGGTGATGTACGCCGGACGGGTAGTGGAGTCCATCGCCGCTAAAGATCTCGATAACGCCCGTCACCCCTACACTCAGGGATTGATTAACTCGCTGCCGGATATGCAGCATCGTCGCCCGATACTGCCGGTGCTGCAGCGTCAGGCCAGCTGGTTAACGGATTAAGGAGCGGATAATGATTGAAGTTCAACATCTCAACCTCGCGTTTGGCGAGGGGGAGAAGCGTAACCAGGTGCTGTATGACGTCAGTTTCCACGTTAAGCCCGGCGAGATCTACGGTCTGGTAGGAGAGTCCGGTTCCGGTAAAACGACGGTGCTCAAGTGCCTGGCGGGGCTGTTTACCCACTGGCAGGGGGAACTGACCATCAATGCTCAGCCCTTAGGGCATGAAATTAGCCGCGAGCGCTGCCGTCAGGTGCAGATGGTATTTCAGGACCCCTACGGATCGCTGCATCCCCGTCACACCATTGGCGATATCCTCGAAGAGCCGCTGCAGATCCATCGTATCAACGACCGCGACCGGCGGATCAATGTGCTGCTGGATAAAGTTGGCCTCAACCGCGCCTTTCGCGAGCGCTATCCGCATCAGCTCTCCGGCGGGCAGCGGCAGCGCGTGGCGATAGCCAGAGCGCTGATTCTTGAGCCTCAGGTGCTGCTGCTGGATGAGCCGACGTCGGCGCTGGATGTGTCGGTGCAGGCTGAGATCCTTAACCTGCTGGCGGAACTGCAGCGGGAGGCTAAGCTCACTTACCTGATGGTCACCCACGATCTTGGGGTTATTGCCCACTTATGCCAGAAAGTGGCGGTAATGCAGTACGGGAAGATCCTCGAAACCCTGACGGTCGATGCGCTGGTCAGCGGCCAGGCGCAGACGGCCTATACGCAGATGCTGGTTAACGCCAGTCGGCAATATACGCGCGAAATGGCGCGCGAGGTGGCGGAATACTAAGCTTTATGGCGCATTGTCTCACGGCAGATGCGCCCATTTTAATAAGTAACTTTTTGATGTTATGGTTTTTTTTTGTGATTGTGGGTATCGTCTATTAATGTAAGCGCGGTGTTTGGATCGATATCCTGCCCAGGTTTTTTCCCTGCAGCCGCAGGTGCCGTTTTACCTTAACATTCAGAGGCTCAATCAACGAACCCGGCTGCTGTATACCAGCCGGGCGCCGTCTTTGCTTTGCGAAGCCTGATCAGCGTAGCAGCGGGCAGTCGGGCGGCAGCCGGCAGCGCAGGGCCGCCGGTAACAGCTCCATACGGAAGGTTTTGCCGCTGAGCGGCTCGCCGTCGAGGTTAAAGGTCATCTCATGGGGCGCGGTTATTTCAAACCACGAGGAGACACCGTCAACAATATTCGGCGAGTTTTCCGGATTCGCCAGGGTGCTGAACAGGGCAGGGATCAGCTCTTCGCCGGTGAAAATGCGCAGATGCAGCAGACCATCGTTAATCAACGCCTCCGGGCACAGCTGCTGGCCGCCGCCGGCCTGGCGGCCGTTGCCGATGCCGATGACCAGCGCATCGCCCTGCCAGTGAAAGTTCTCCCCGCGGATCTCGCAGCGGTCCGGCTTCAGGGTATCCATGCGCATCAGACCGTGGATTAAATAAGAGACACCGCCGAGCGCGGCCTTGAGTTTTTCCGGCGTTTCGGTGGTGATCCGGGTGCCGAACCCGCCGGTCGCCATATTAATAAAGCCGGTTTTATCATTCACCCGGGCGATATCTATCGGCACATCGCGGCCGACGATCGCCAGCTTGAGGGCGCTGGCCAGGTCCTGCGGAATACCGACGCTGGTGGCAAAGTCGTTAGCCGTGCCCAGCGGTAAAATCCCCAGCGCCATCTTGCCGCCGCGCTCCACCAGCGCGGTCGCCACTTCATTAATGGTGCCATCGCCACCGCCGGCGATCACCGTTTCAACGTTCAGCTGCAGGGCTTCATCGATAAACCGAGCGGCATCGCCCTTTTCCCAGGTCACGCGGACGTGAATATCAATCCCTTCATCGCGTAACAGGTTAACCGCTTCGCGTAGCTGCGGTTCATTGGCACCTTTGCCGTTAAGGATCAGTAAGCTGGCAGGAAACGTAGACATCATCAAGGGAACCTTTATTGCTCAATGTTGCATAAAGTGTACCGCATGACGAAAGCGAAGACCGGAGGAGAGGCAAAAAAATAAGCCCGCGTAAGGGAGATTACGCAGGCTAAGGAGGTGGTTCCTGGTACAACTAGCATTTATGGGTTATGTTTTTCAGCGAAATGGATGATACCTGTTTCGATCGAAACGGTATGTGATCCGATTCTAATATCCTTACATCGTGAAAAAATAACGCAAATTAACTAGTTACCATGCGGATTTCTGGTTGTTTGACCAGTAAAGTTGCGCATCAGCAGGGCATACTGCAGGGGCAGGTCGTCCGGCACAGGCAACCAGACGGTATAGCCATCGCCCGGGGCCACCGGCATGGTTTCGCCTTTGCCATTCTCCATATGCTCAAGGGTGAAATTGACGTTACCCTGCGGGGTCATCAGCTCAAGGCTGTCGCCGACGCTGAACTTATTTTTGACCGCCACGGCCGCCAGCGGGCCGTTACGCTCTCCGGTGAATTCGCCGACAAACTGCTGGCGCTCGGAGACGGAGTAGCCGTACTCGTAGTTCTGATAATCGTCATGGGTATGGCGGCGCAGGAAGCCTTCGGTGTACCCGCGGTGGGCCAGCCCCTCCAGGGTCTCCAGCAGGCTGGTATCGAACGGTTTGCCGGCGGCGGCATCGTCGATCGCCTTGCGGTAAACCTGAGCGGTGCGCGCGCAGTAATAGAAGGATTTGGTGCGGCCTTCGATCTTCAGCGAGTGAACGCCCATCTGGGTCAGACGCTCAACGTGGGCGATAGCCCGCAGATCTTTCGAGTTCATGATGTAGGTGCCGTGTTCGTCCTCAAAGGCGGTCATGTACTCGCCCGGACGTTTGGCTTCCTCAATCATAAAGACTTTATCGGTCGGCGCGCCGATGCCGAGGGTGGGCTCCACGGTCTGCACCGGGATCGGCTCATATTTGTGGACGATGTTGCCGACGTCGTCCTCTTTGCCTTCCGCCACGTTGTATTCCCAGCGGCAGGCGTTGGTGCAGGTCCCCTGGTTTGGGTCGCGCTTGTTGATATACCCGGAGAGCAGGCAGCGGCCGGAGTAGGCCATGCACAGCGCGCCGTGGACGAAAATCTCGATCTCCATCTCCGGCACCTGGCGGCGAATCTCTTCGATTTCATCCAGCGACAGTTCACGCGACAGGATCACGCGGGTCAGCCCCATCTGCTGCCAGAATTTGACCGTCGCCCAGTTGACGGCGTTGGCCTGCACTGAAAGATGGATCGGCATCTCCGGGAAGTGTTCCCGCACCAGCATGATTAAACCCGGATCGGACATGATCAGCGCGTCCGGACCCATCTCCACCACCGGCTTCAGATCGCGAATAAACGTTTTCAGCTTGGCGTTATGCGGGGCGATGTTGACCACCACATAGAATTTTTTACCCAGCGCGTGGGCTTCATTGATGCCGAGCTGCAGATTTTCGTGATTGAATTCGTTGTTACGCACGCGCAGCGAGTAGCGAGGCTGACCGGCATAAACGGCATCGGCGCCATAGGCGAAAGCGTAACGCATATTCTTCAGCGTTCCCGCCGGGGAGAGGAGTTCTGGTTTAAACATGGTGTTCTCGTTCTGATGACAGGTCAGATTCGCCGCACCTGGTGCGGCGAGTTGGGGAGTGTCCCCACATTAAGGGCGGGCATTGTAGCGCCGCGGCGAAGGGGAGTAAATATCAGATAGGTATCTTTCAGTATGGCTAATTTGTTTGCCATTTTGAACCTGGGCAGTGCTCACACTGACAGCGTTAATAACGTCTGGTGGGATAGGCTCTAGGGAGTTCCCCGGGTTGCGGCGTAAACGCCTTACCCGGGCTACGGATTGCAGATGGCGGTGAACGTGTAGCCCGGCGAAGCGCAGCGCGAGCCGGGAAAAGGCTAACTACGACAGCCGGCAGGCGTCCGCTTCCCAGCGGTAGCCAACGCCATACACCGCGCGGATAAACGACTGCTCGGCGTCCAGCGCCTCCAGCTTGCGCCGCAGGTTCTTGATGTGGCTGTCGATGGTGCGATCGGTGACTACCCGATAATCGTCATACAGATGGTTGAGTAGCTGTTCGCGGGAGAACACTTTGCCCGGCTCCTGGGAGAGGGTTTTCAGCAGCCGGAACTCGGCGGGAGTGAGGTCCAGCAGCTTGTCGCGCCAGGAGGCCTGAAAACGACCTTCGTCGACAATCAGCGGGCTCTGGGCGTCCAGCGCCTGCAGATCGCGCTGCGGTTTGCAGCGGCGGAGGATGGTTTTTACCCGGGCGACCACTTCCCGCGGGCTGTAGGGCTTGCAGATATAGTCGTCGGCGCCTATTTCCAGCCCCAGCAAACGGTCGATCTCTTCGATTTTCGCCGTCACCATCACCACCGGAACATCGGAGAAGCGGCGAATTTCCCGGCACAGCGTCAGACCGTCGGTACCGGGCAGCATCAGATCCAGCAGGATCAGGGGCGGCGGCGTCTGGCGGACGTAGGGCAGGACCTTGTCGCCGTGGTTAATCAACGCAGGCGCATAGCCGGCGGCCTGCAGATAATCAATCAGCAGTTGGCCGAGCTTCGGTTCATCTTCCACGATAAGGATGCGTGGGGTGTTTTCATCTACAGGCAATTCAGTCATACGTCTCTCGGTAAATCATGTTCCAGAGGTAACTCAACTTTAATGCTAACCCCGCCAAAAGGCGAATGGTCGGCACGCAGGGTGCCGCCGTGGGCCGCTACGATATTGAGGCAAATCGCCAGTCCGAGGCCGGAGCCGCCGCTGGCGCGGTTGCGCGATCCTTCCGCCCGGTAAAAGCGTTCGCACAGGCGGGCCAGCTGCTCATCGCTGACGCCGGGGGCGCTGTCGGCGAAGTCAATCACCAGCATCCGGCCGCTGCGGCGGGCGGTGATGTGCAGGCTGCCGCCGCTGTCGGTATAGCGCAGGCTGTTCTCCAGCAGATTGTTGAAGAGCTGCATCAGGCGGTCGCGGTCGCCGAAGATCATCGCCTGCTCCGGGAGCGACACCTGAATGCTTAGCTGCCGGCTGGCGAAGCGCTCGCGAAAAGCGCCCGCCGCCACTTCCAGCAGGGTGATGATATCCAGTGAGGTTTTCTGGTAGGCCAGCGCCCCCTCGTCGGACATCGACAGCTGATGGAGGTCGTCCACCAGCTTGGTGAGAGTAGCCACCTCGGCCTGCAGAGAGGGAATCGACTCGGGGGTAAAGCGCCGGACCCCATCCTGAATCGCCTCCAGCTCGCCGCGCAGCACGGCCAGCGGGGTACGCAGCTCATGGGAGATATCGGCCATCAGATCGCGACGCATCTGCTGGTTGCGCTCCAGGGTGCTGGCGAGCTGGTTAAAATCCTGCGCCAGGCGGCCGAGCTCATCGCCGCCGGTCACCGTCACGCGGGTGGAAAAGTCGCCCGCCGCCAGCTTATGGGTGCCTTCCACCAGCCGCTTCACCGGCGCCAGCAGACCGCGGGCCAACGGGAAAGTGGCCAGCGCGGCAAGCAGGGTGGCAAGGGCGACAATCAGCCAGCTGGTGCGCTTTTGCTGCCGGTCGAAGTTAATGTCGGTATTGCGCGTCAGCCGCTCTACCGGCGAGGCGATCACTTTGCCCACCTCCGCGCCGTTGACCACGATGCTGCGCTGGGTACCATCCTCCGGGACGCGCTCTCGCGGCCCCACCAGCACGCGCCCCGACTGATCCACCACCCAGAACATGGTGCGCCAGCCGTGGGGCGGCATTTCCGGCCTCGGGCGCGGGCCGTCAGGGGGGCCATCCGGCGGCGGCCCGTCCGGGGCGGCGTCCGGCTTCATGGCGTGCCCCGGCGGCGAGCGGTCGTCATTATCCCGTTCGAAGGTGCGCAGCAGCTGGAAGATAAAGCGGTCATTGTTGCGCAGAAACGCCCAGCTGCCATGCTGGGCATACTGCTCGCTCAGCGCGTCGCTGAGCATGGTTAAGCGCTGCTCATTGCCGCGCTTGATATAGTCGATAAACCCGCGTTCAAAACTGATACGCACCGCCCAGTGCATGCTGATCAGCAGCACGATGCAGGTGGCGAATATAGCGAGGAAAAGCTTGCCGGTAATACCCGGGCGCCAAAATTTCACGATCCACTCCTGTTGCGTCGACGGAGGACGGTATTGCTGCCGACGTCATCCGGTACCCGGGAAAAGATGAGCGCCGGCAGGGCGATGATCGCCGCCATGCTCAGATAGGTGTAGAGAAAGACCTGATGGGTGCTGGCGGCGTCGAGGCTCATATGCTGCTGGCCATACAGCCCCAGCAGCAGCCCGGCGATGGTCACGCCGATACTCATCGACAGCTGCATCACCATCGACAGCAGGCTGTTGCCGCTGCTGGCCAGATCGTCCGGGAGATCTTTCAGCGTCAGGGTATTCATCGAGGAGAAGCGGCTGGCGTTGATCATCCCCTGCAGAAACAGGACCAGCGGCAGCACGTAATACCAGCCGGCCAGGGCGCTAAACATAAACAGCAGGCTGACCGCCGCCAGGCCCAGGGTGCTGGCGACAAGCACCCGACGGTAGCCAAAGCGGTTGACCACTTGGACCACGATCCGCTTCATGCCCATGCTGCCGAGCACCATCGGGATCATCATCAGCCCGGCGTGAAAGGGGGAGAAGCCGAGGCCGATCTGCAGAAACACCGGGGTCATAAACGGCAGCATGCCGCTGCCGATGCGTCCCGCGAAGCTGCCGCCGAGGCCGAGAGAGAAGGTGCGGTTGCGAAACAGGTTAAGGCTAAACAACGCCCGGGCGTTACCGCGGGCGTGCCACAGGTAGAGCAGCAGGGCGCAGAGGCCGACGGCCACCAGCCCCGCCAGCCAGGCAGGGGAAATGCCGAGCCCTTTCTGGCCGTCGAGCGCCAGGGTCAGGGTCGCCATTCCGGCGGCCAGCAGCAGAAAGCCAGAGAGATCGAAGCGCCGGGTCTGCATGGTGTAGTTGGGCATCAGACAGAGGGTGGCGATCGCGCCGACGATCCCCACCGGGATATTGATGAGGAAGATCCAGTGCCAGGAGGCGTACTCCACCAGCACCCCGCCCAGCGCCGGGCCGAGCAGCGGGCCGACCTGGCCCGGCAGGGTGACGAAGGTCATCGCCGCCATATACTGATCGCGCGGGACGATCTTCATCACCGTCAGGCGGCCGACCGGCACCATCATCGCGCCGCCGACCCCCTGCAGCACCCGCGCCATCACCAGCTGGTCGAGGGTGCTGGCCTGGGCGCAAAACAGCGATCCGGCGGTAAACAGCACGATGGCGGTGAAGAAGATATTGCGCACCCCGACCCGGTCGGCCAGCCAGCCGCTGGCCGGCAGCATCACCGCCACCGTTAACACATAGGAGACGATAATCATATGCATATGCAGCGGACTCTCCCCGAGGCTTTTGGCCATCGAGGGGAGGGCGGTGTTAACGATGGTGGTATCCAGCGACTGCATAAAGAAGCCGAACGCCACTATCCATAGCTGCCAGCGCACGCTGGCCGGGAGGTCTGTCATGTTATTCGCTTACCGGTTGAGAGGAGTTACGCGAAAAACGCAGCCGCAGACGGTCAAAGAAAAGATAGACCACCGGCGTGGTGTAGAGCGTTAACAGCTGGCTCATCACCAGACCGCCGACGATGGTGATCCCCAGAGGCTGGCGCAGCTCAGAGCCATCGCCCCCGGAGAGCACCAGCGGCAGGGCGCCGAACAACGCGGCGAGGGTGGTCATCATAATCGGCCGGAAACGCAGCAGGCAGGCCTGGAAAATCGCCTCTTCCGGCGTCAGGTTGCCGTTACGCTGCGCCTCCAGGGCAAAATCAACCATCATGATGGCGTTTTTCTTAACGATGCCAATTAATAACATAATCCCAATCAGGGCGATTAGGCTGAACGGGGCATCGAAGATCTCCAGCGCCAGCAGAGCGCCCACCCCGGCGGAGGGCAGCGTCGAGAGGATGGTCAACGGATGCACATAGCTCTCATATAGCACCCCCAGCACGATATAGACCGTGGCGATAGCCGCGAGGATCAGGATCACCTGCGCGTTCATGGTCTGCTGGAACACCTGAGCGGTACCGGCAAAGGAGCCGCGCACGCTCGACGGCACCCCGAGCTGGGTCATCGCGCGGTCAATGGCCTCGCTGGCTTCCGACAGCGAGCGGCCGGTGGGCAGGTTAAAGGAGATAGTGGATGCCGCCGACAGCCCCTGGTGGTTCACCGACAGCGGGGCATTGGCCGGCTGCCATTTGGCGAAGTAGGCCAGCGGGATCGGCTTGCCGTCGCTGTTAATGACGAACATCTTATCCAGGGCGCTGACGTCCTGGGTGTAGGCCGGATCCACCTCCATCACCACCTTATACTGGTTGAGCGGCTGGTAGATGGTAGAGATCTGCCGCTGGCCAAAGGCGTTGTTCAGCAGGTTGTTGGCGTCCTGGACGCTGATGCCGAGGCGCGACATGGTATCCCGGTCATAGACCAGGTCCATTTCGGCGCCATTGTCCTGCTGATCCGAGTTGACGTCCGCCAGCTCCGGCAGCGCCGCCAGCGCTTTGCGGATCTTCGGCTCCCACTCGCGCAGCGCCGACAGGTCGTCGGACAGCAGGGTGTACTGATAGCTGGCGTTCGACTGCCGGCCGCCGACGCGGATATCCTGCACCGCCATCAGGAACAGGTTGGCCCCGGGCTCGTTGGCCAGCTTTTTGCGCAGCCGGTCGATCACCTGCTGCGCCGTCTCGTGGCGCTGGTCGCGCGGCTTGAGGGTGATAAACATCATCCCGCTGTTGACCCGCGAGCCGCCGGTAAAGCCGGTGACGTTATCCACCGCCGGATCTTCGCGAATGATCTTCATAAAGTCCTGCAGCTTGCCGCGCATCGCCTGGAAGGAGATGCTCTGGTCGGCCTGAATGCCGCCCATCAGCACCCCGGTGTCCTGCTCCGGGAAGAAGGTTTTCGGGATCGAAATGTAGAGCCAGACGCTGAGGGCGATGGTGCCCAGCACCACCAGGCCGGTCAGGCGGCTATGCTTCAGCACCCATTTTAACGATTTACCATAGCCGCCCTGCACGGCCACCAGCAGGCGGCCAAAGCCGCGGTTGCGCGTCGGCTGGTGGGGCTTGCCGCTTTTCAGCAGCCAGCCGCACATCATCGGCGTCAGGGTGAGGGAGACCGCCAGCGAGATGCCGATCGCCACCGACAGGGTGACGGCGAACTCGCGCAGCAGGCGACCGGGCAGGCCGCCCATCAGCAGCAGCGGCAGGAACACCGCCACCAGCGACAGGCTCATCGACAGCACGGTAAAGCCGACCTCGCGGCTCCCCTGCAGCGCCGCCTGCAGCGGTTTCATCCCCGCCTCCAGATGGCGGGAGATATTCTCCAGCACCACGATAGCGTCATCCACCACGAAGCCGGTGGCGATGGTCAGGGCCATCAGCGACAGGTTATTGAGGCTGAAGCCGCACAAATACATCGCGGCGAAGGTGCCGATTAAGGATACCGGGACGGCGACGGCCGGGATCAGCGTGGCGCGCCCCGAGCGCAGGAACAGGAACACCACGAGGATCACCAGCGCCACCGAAATCACCAGCGTCTGCTCCACCTCCTCCAGCGAGGCGCGGATGGTCGGCGAGCGGTCCTGGGCGATCTGCAGGTCGATAGCCGTCGGAATGGTCTGCTGCAGCTCCGGCAGGCGGGCGCGGATGCTGTCCACCGTCTGGATAATATTGGCTTCCGGCAGTTTGCGGATCATCAGCAGGATCGCCGGTTTGGCGTTGGTCATCCCGGCGTTGCGTACGTCCTGCACCGAATCCGAGACGGTGGCGACATCTCCCAGCCGCACCGCGGCGCCATTTTGATAGTGGACGATCAGCGGCTGATAGTCGGCGGCGGTCTTCAGCTCATCGTTGGTCTGCACCTGCCAGCGGTGCGCGCTGTCCTCCAGCGCCCCCTGCGGTTTGCGCACGTTGGCGTCGCTGATGGCGGTGCGCACCGCGTCCAGCGACACGCCCTGGTTGAACAGCGCCTGCGGGTTGAGGTCGACGCGCACCGCCGGCAGGGAGCTGCCGCCGACGTCGACATCGCCCACGCCGTCGATCTGCGCGATGGTCTGCGCCAGCTGGGTGGAGGCGAAATCATACAGCTCACCCTGGGAGTAGGTGTCCGAGGTCAGCGTCAGGATCATGATCGGCGCATCTGACGGATTGGCTTTGCGATAGGTCGGCCGGCTGGGCATTCCGCTCGGCAGCAGGCTTTGCGCGGCGTTGATCGCCGCTTGAACGTCGCGCGCCGCGCCGTTGATATCGCGGTCGAAGTTAAACTCAAGAATGATGCGCGTACTGCCCAGCGAGCTGGAGGAGGTCATCTCATTGACCCCGGCAATCCGCCCCAGGGAGCGCTCCAGCGGGGTGGCCACCGACGAGGCCATGGTCTCCGGCGAGGCTCCCGGCAGCGAGGCGCTAACCATGATCACCGGGAAGTCCACCTGCGGCAGCGGGGCTACCGGCAGCAGCCGGAAGCCGAGAATGCCGCACAGGGTGATGGCCAGCGAGATGAGGATCGTCGCCACCGGGCGGTAAATGAAGAGGGCGAAAAACTTCACTTACGCCTCCTCTTCCTGACGCGGGAAGCGGCGCTTCAGGTGCAGCGACAGGCGGTCGAACAGCAGATAGATCACCGGGGTGGTGAACAGGGTCAGCACCTGGCTGAGCATCAGACCGCCGACCATGCCGATCCCCAGCGGACGCCGCAGCTCGGCGCCAACGCCGGTGCTCAGCATCAGCGGCAGGGCGCCGAGCAGGGCGGCGAGGGTAGTCATCAGGATCGGCCGAAAACGCAGCAGACAGGCCTGGTAGATCGCTTCCCGCGGCGGCATGCCCTGCTCGCGCTCAGCGGCCAGCGCGAAGTCGATCATCATGATGGCGTTCTTCTTCACGATGCCGATCAGCAGAATGATGCCGATGATGGCGATCACGTCCAGCTCGCTGCCCGCCAGCCACAGCGCCAGCAGCGCCCCGACCCCGGCGGTGGGCAGGGTGGAGAGAATCGTGATCGGGTGGATAAAGCTCTCGTACAGCACCCCCAGCACGATATACATCGCCACCACCGCGGCGACCACCAACCAGACGGTGCTGCCGAGCGCCGACTGGAAGGCCAGCGAGCTGCCCTGGAACTGGGTGCGAATATCGGTCGGAAAATCCAGCGACTGTTCGGCGGCGAGGATCGCCTCCACCGCTTCGCCCAGCGAGTAGTTGTCCGGGACGTTAAACGAGATGGTGGTCACCGGGAACTGATCGAGGTGGTTCACCGACAGCGGGGTAAAGCGCTGCTCCACCGTGGCGATGGCGGTCAACGGCACGATGCCGCCGTCGCTGCTGGTGAGACGGATATTCTCCAGCGCCGCCAGGCCCGGCGTCGCCTCGGTATCCTGCTCGAGCACCACGCGATACTGATTCGCCTGAGTGTAAATAGTGGAGATCAGCCGCTGGCCGAAGGCGTTGTACAGCGCATTATCGACATCGGCCATTGAGATACCGAGGCGGCTGGCGCTGTCGCGATCCACCTTGATATAGGCGGCCAGGCCTTTGTCCTGCCAGTCGCTGCTGACGTCGGCCAGCTGCGGCTGGGCCTGCAGGCGGCTGAGCAGCGGCGGCACCCAGGTGCTCAGCGCCTCGAGGGAGTTTGCCTGCAGGGTGAACTGATACTGGGTGCGGCTCACCGTGGTGTCGATGGTCAGGTCCTGGGTCGGCTGCAGGTAGAGCGCCACGCCGGGGACGCCGTCCACCGCCTGCTGCAGGCGGCTAATCACCGTCTGGACGCGGTCGTCGCGTTCGTCCAGCGGCTTGAGGTTGATCTGCAGGCGGGCGCTGTTCAGCGCCGGGTTGGTGCCGTCGACGCCGACGAAGGAGGTCAGACTCTCCACCGCCGGATCCTTAAGGATAATGCTGGCCACCTGCCGCTGGCGCTCGGCCATGCTGGCGAAGGAGACCGACTGCGGCGCCTGGAGGGTACCCTGGATAATGCCGTTATCCTGGATCGGGAAAAAGCCTTTCGGGATAAAGACCCACAGGATAATCGACAGCGCCAGGGTGCTCAGGGCGACGCCGAGCGTCAGCCACGGATGATTCAGCACCCGGCTCAGCCAGCGGCCGTAGACGGCGATCACCCGTTCGAAGAAACGCTCGCTGGCTCGCGAGAATCGGTTCTGCTTACGCAGCGATTCGTGGCTTAGCATACGGGCGCACATCATCGGCGTCAGGGTCAGGGAGACCACCGCCGAGATAAGAATAGCGACGGCAAGGGTGACGGCGAATTCGCGGAACAGGCGGCCGACGATATCGCCCATAAACAGCAGCGGGATTAGCACCGCGATCAGCGAGAAGGTGAGGGAGATGATGGTGAAGCCGATCTCCCCCGCGCCCTTCAGCGCGGCGGCCAGCGGCTTCTCGCCTTTTTCGATATAGCGCGAGATGTTCTCGATCACCACGATGGCGTCATCCACCACGAAGCCGGTGGCGATGGTCAGGGCCATCAGCGTCAGGTTATTGATCGAAAAGTCGAGGAACACCATCACCGCGAAAGTGCCCACCAGCGACAGCGGCACCGCGACGCCGGGAATAATGGTCGCCGGCACGTTGCGCAGGAACAGATAGATGATCATCACCACCAGGGCGATGGCCAGCATCAGCTCAAACTGGGTGTCGCGCACCGAGGCGCGGATGTTGGTGGTCCGGTCGGAGAGGACCTGCACCTTCACCGATTTCGGCAGGCTCTCGGTGAGCTGCGGCAGCATCTGGCGAATGCTGTCGGCGGTGTCGATGATGTTGGCCCCCGGCTGGCGCTGGACGTTCATCACAATGGCCCGCTGCTGGTTGGCCCACGCCCCGAGCCAGCTGTTTTCGGCCCCTTGTTCGACGCTGGCGACATCGCCGAGCCGGATCGGCGCCCCGTTCTGATAAGCGATAATCAGCCGGCGATAATCCTCAGCGGACTGCATCTGATCGTTAGCGGAAAGCGTCACCGCGCGGGCCGGACCGTCGAGGCTGCCTTTCGCGGAGTTAACGTTGGCGCTGGTGATAGCGGTGCGCACGGTTTCGCTGGTCAGGCCGAGGGCGGCGATGGCCTGGGCGTTAAGCTTCACCCGCACCGCCGGGCGCTGGCCGCCGGCGAGGGTCACCAGACCGACGCCGGAAACCTGGGAGATCTTCTGCGCCACCCGGGTCTCCACCATATCCTCAACCTGGGTCATCGGGATGGCGGAGGAGGTGACGGCGAGAGTCATGATCGGCGGATCCGCCGGGTTCACCTTGCTGTAGACCGGCGGGTTGGGCAGATCGCTCGGCAGCAGGTTGGTGGCGGCGTTAATGGCCGCCTGCACTTCCTGCTCGGCGACGTCCAGCGGCAGGGTCAGCTGGAACTGCAGCGTGACTACCGAGGCGCCGCCGGAGCTTTGCGACGACATCTGCTTAAGGCCGGACATCTGGCCGAACTGGCGCTCCAGCGGGGCGGTGATGGCGGAGGTCACCACGTCCGGGCTGGCGCCCGGATAGAGGGTGACTACCTGAATGGTCGGGTAATCGACCTCCGGCAGGGCGGAGACCGGCAGAAAGCGGTAGCCGATGATCCCGGCCAGCAGGATCGCCACCATCAGCAGAGTGGTGGCCACCGGACGCATAATAAACAGCCGGGACGGGCCGCCGGTGCGGCCTGGGGGTAACACCTGCATCAGGAACGCGCTCCGTGTTTACCGCTCTGGCGCGGGGCGGGCTGCGCCTGCTCGCCGCTGCTGGCGGTGACAACTTCCACCTTCGCCCCCTCGGTCAGGCGGTCAATCCCGTCGGTGACCACGCGATCTCCGGCGGAAAGCCCGGCGCTGATGACTACTTTCTGGCTGTCCTGGATGCCGGGCGTCACGCTGTGTTTGCTAACCTTATTCTCATCGTTCAGCACCCATACGAAATGCCCTTCGTTGCCCATCTGCAGCGCGGCGGCAGGGATCACCACCGCGTTCTGCTGGGTGTCCACCAGCAGGCGGGCGTTAACGAACTGATTGGGGAACAGCGCGTCGTCCAGATTGCTAAAGCGCGCCTTCAGCTTGATGGTCCCGGTGGTGGCATCGATCTGGTTGTCGAGGCTCAGCAGCTCGCCGACGCTGATTTTCTGCTTATTGGTGCGATCCCAGGCTTCGACGCTGAGCGCTTTGCCCGCTTTCTGCGCCTGCACCACCGTGGCGATGCTGCTTTCCGGCAGGGTAAAGACCACGTCGATCGGGTGCGTCTGGGTAAGGACCACGATCCCGGTGGTATCCCCGCTGGAGATCTGGTTGCCGATATCGACCTGCTTTAAGCCGACGCGGCCGTCAATTGGCGCGGTAATGCGGGTCCAGTCGAGCTGCAGCTGGGCGCTGGCGACGGCCGCTTCATCAGCTTTCACCGTGCCGGCGGATTCCACCACCAGCGACTGCTGAGTGTCGAGCTCCTGGCGGGAGACGAGGTTGGTCTTCACCAGCTGCTGGTAACGAACGAGATCGCGGCGGGCGTTGGCGAGGGTGGCCTGATCTTTCGCCAGCTGACCCTGCGCCTGGGCGAGGGCGACTTTAAACTGGCTGGGGTCGATCTGCGCCAGCAGGTCGCCGGCTTTGACCTGCTGACCCTCCTGGAAGTGAAGGCTCAGCAGTTGGCCGTCGACCCGGCTGCGGACGGTGACGGTATTGGCCGCCGTTACCGTACCCAGCCCGGTGAGATAGCGCGGGACCGCTTCTTCGGTGGCGGTGGCCGCCTGCACCGGCGCCAGCGCGGCGCCAAAGCGGCCATGGCGTGCGCCGCCCGGCCCCTGCGGGCCCTGCCCGGCGGCGGGAGCCCCGCTGCCGCTCGTCCCGCGATCGTGCCAGAACCAGTAGGCGGCCCCGGCGATAATCACTACCGCCAGCGCGGCGCCCCAACGACGTATGTTACTGCCTTTCATTAGTTTACGGTCTCATCCTGAAGCGTTTCGCTGAATGATACTAGTTTAGTGAGGGAAGGGGCCGTAAAAATGGAGGAATTATGAAAAGAAGGTTGAGAAATGTCTGGATAACCGCCGCGACGCCGGGCGCTCCCGCGGCCGATATCCGGGGTGATATCAACTTTTAGTTTAAAAAAGCAAAAAATAGTTGTATCCGCGGGGGCTTTAATTAGATTTATGCGGTGAATAAATCAGTGCATTCTCATAATAATAAAATATGCACTTAAAAATCAACGTGTTAAATAATCAGGGGTCATTGCTGTGGCAAACGCAAACAAACTCACGCTCTTCATCGTCATTTTTATGCTGATGGGGATCCTCTCCGGCGCGGCTATCCATGCCTACGCGACGCCAACCACCGTCTCCGCCTGGGCGGACAATATTACGCTGCTCACCGATCTGTTTCTGCGGTTGATCAAAATGGTCATCGCGCCGTTGGTGTTCAGCACCCTGACGGTCGGCATTATGCGCCTCGGCGAGACGGCGACCATCGGCCGGGTAGGCGGCAAGGCGATGGTCTGGTTCATCACCTCCTCGGTATTATCCATTCTCGTCGGGCTGGTGATCGTCACCTTCCAGCACCCGGGCGCCGGGTTAAACCTGGCGGTGCCGAAAGAGGCGGTGGATACCGGCCTGGCGGTCAGCGGCATGAGCCTGAAAGGATTCCTGTCGCACACTATCCCCACCAGCATCACCGAGGCGATGGCCAACAACGAGATCCTGCAGATCGTGGTGTTCTCGATGTTCTTCGGCATCGCCGGCGCGTCGCTGGGGGAGAAGTTTAATGCTCCGCTGGTGGCGGCCCTTAACGTGGTGTCGCACATTATGCTGAAGGTGACGGGCTATGTGATGTACGTTGCGCCGCTGGCCATCTTCGCCGCCATCTCGTCGGTGATTGCCTCCCAGGGGCTGGGGATCCTGCTCAACTATGCTTCGTTCATCGGCGGCTACTACCTGGCGGTGCTGTTGACCAGCGCGGTGCTGATTGCCGTCGGCTATATGGTGCTGAAAAAAGAGGTTTTCCGCCTGCTGAACATGCTGAAAGATCCGGTGCTGGTGGCCTTTACCACCAGCAGCTCGGAAGCGGCCTATCCGAAGACCCTCGAGCGACTGGTGAAGTTTGGCTGCTCGCGCAATATCGTCTCGTTCGTCCTGCCGATTGGCTACTCGTTCAACCTCGTTGGCTCGATGGTCTACTGCTCCTTCGCCGCGATGTTTATCGCCCAGGCCTATAACGTGCCGCTGAGCTTTAGCGAGATTACGGTCATGATGCTGACCCTGATGCTGGCCTCGAAAGGTATCGCCGGGGTGCCGCGTTCGGCGCTGGTGGTGCTGGCGGCGACGATCCCCAGCTTCAATATACCGGTCGCCGGGATCCTGCTGCTGATGGGTATCGACCATTTCCTCGACATGGGGCGCTCCGCCATCAACGTGCTGGGTAATGGCATCGCCACCGCGATGCTGTCGAAAAATGAAGGGTTGCTGACCGACGAGGAAGCGCAGCCGGACTGGGAAGTGGAGAAAGCGGAAGCCTGATCCTGCCGCGCCCTTTCACTGAGGGCGCTATTCCACACGGAAAAAAGGACCCCTGACAGGCACGTCAGGGGCAATGTGACGAAGTATCAGTTTTCCTCGTGTAGCGTGTTTTTTATTATATAAAGACGGGCGGTAACGTCTTTATACCGAGGAAGCGTCAGAGTTTAACGTTATGTCCGCCAGCGCTGGATATTTTTTAGCATCCTGCGATTATTTTCGGATTTCCGACAATATAGCCAGGTCAATATCTTATTTTTTGTGCTGCTGTTTGCCTACCAGCGCTCACGTAAAAGATTCATAAACTGGAAAAATTCATGATTATTATTCAGGCTGTATTTTTCCATGATCTTATTCTTATGATAGGCGGCGGTGCGGGGACTCACACGCTGCAGCGCGGCGATTTTACTCATATCCAGCCCTTCGAGAATACCGTGCGCTACGGCGGTCTGCGATCGCGATAACACGCGATGCGGACAGCTGGCGCAGCTGAGTTCCCGGCCTGCGGCGTCGGTAGCCGTGGGGGTCATACAATGCTGGAGCTCGCTTTTAATGATCGTCAGCAATTGCGGAATACTGGCCGTTTTTAGCGAAACAAAAATGACCCCTTTCAGGCAATTAATCATGAACTCATCTTCCGGCAGCTGGTCATAGCTATGGAGAATAATCAGCGAGCTTCCTCTTTTTCTGTTCTTAATCAGGGTATTACATAGGTATATTTCCCCGGGGATCACTTCGCAGATAATGATATCTTCAGCTGACAGATCGGTGTTACGCCAGGAAAAACGCGCCCGCAGATCGCCCCGGGTGAGGTCATTAACCATGGCCACCAGCGATTCACGGACAAAGGCGTTGCGGGTGTTGATGGTGACATTAATGCTTCTCATGGCGTTATTTCCTTACGCAAAACATAACGCCATGCTGTGACAAATCCTCCGGGCGTATGCGGTGTGTTGAAGATATAAAAGTACCTACAATAATTTTTTATTATTTTAAAGTGAATTATTTACGACGCATCGAACGCTTATCGTTAAAAGTCAATTTCTGCCGCCTCCTGTCTTTCAGATAGGAAATAAAACTGTATACAGAGATGCTGAAGAAAAAAATGCATAGCAATAAAACTAACCACGTTTGCATGGCCATCGTTTTTACCCTGATTGTGTTGCATGGTGTCAGAATTTGCCGCGAACGGCTAATACGTTTTGTTATATACTTTTCTGTCCCGTGAAAATCTTACGCCATCATCCTGATGTGCTAGTACTATAAGAAAGTTCTTAAGGTCATCGTCAGTCTCATTCCTCTCATTTCTCTCAGAAAATAAGAAAAATTAACACTTACGAGTTTTTTATATCCCGCGCGGCCGCCGACGCGCCCCGTCGTTCAGGAAATAAAGGCCAGTCCCTTACCAAAGATTGCGCGAACGGGCAGGTGGATCCCCTGCTGGCGTGCCTTGTGACGCAGGCGGCTAACCACCACGTCGATCCGGTGCAGGTCAGGCTCGCTTTCATGGTAAAACAGGCAGGCATGGAGATCAAGTTTGCTGCACACTTCGTTGCGATTGCGCATCAGGAGCTCCACCAGGCGATATTCCTGCTGGGTTAATTCCAGCGTCCGGGCGTCGGGTGAAATCAGTTTATCCTCTTGCAGACGCCAGCTGCCGGGGGAGACGGCCGGCGGCGTGCCGATCGCCTCCGCAGGCGGAGCCGCCGGACGGTCCTGGCGCAGGCGCGCGCCGAGGGCGGTGAGGGTCTCGGCAAGATGGGCGAAGTTTACCGGTTTGATCAGATAGGCATCGGCCCCAAGGCTCAGCGCCTGTAGTTTATCCTGCTGCTGGCCGCGGGCGCTGACCACCACCAGACCGTAGTGCCCCAGCTCATGCAGATAGTTCAGTACGCTGAAGCCATCCTCGCCGGGCAGGCCGATATCAACCAGCACGATATCCACCGGATGGCTGTGCAGTTGCCGCCAGAAGGCTTCGGCGCTGCGCGTCCCCCACACCTCGAAGCCGCGATAGCCCAGCCAGGCCAGCAGTTCATCCAGCAGATCGGCGTTATCTTCAATTATCGCCAGCCGTAAAGCCATACGTCGTTCTCCTCTTAAGCAACCGTGGGGAGGGTGAGAATAAAGGTGCAGCCGTCCGGGCCATGCTCGGCCAGCCACAGTTTGCCATCATGAGCTTGCACTATCTGACGCGCAACATACAGTCCGAGACCGGTGCCGCCTGGCACCGGCGATGTGTGCTCGCCGCGGCGGTAGCGCTCAAAGATCAGTTCCGCCTGTCCGGCGGGGAGTCCCGGGCCGTGGTCGCGAATGCGTAGCTCCGTTTGCCCGGCATCGGAATGAATATCGATGGCGATTTCACCGGGGGGCGAATACTTGACGGCGTTATCCAGCAGATTAGCGATAGCGATGCACAGCAGGCCGGCATCGGCCTGCAGCTGCGGGCTTTCCACCGCGCCGTGCTGGCGGATGTTCAGGTAGTGATCATGGGAGATAGCCACTACCGAGGCGGCCATGTTGATTACCGTCAGCAGGGCGGTCTGCTGGCGCTCGACGTGCAGATCGTGGGAGGCGAGCCGGGCGTCGGCAAGGCAGTTATCGGTGAGCTGCACCAGGCGGGTGGCGGCGCGGCCGATGCGATCGAAGCGCGCCTCCTGGCTGGTCGAGGCCGCCGAGAGGCGAAGATTCTCCAGCGCCGCCTGGATCACCGCCAACGGGGTGCGGAATACGTGCGCCACCATGCCCATAAACTGCCGCTGGTGGAAGCTGGCTTCACGCTCAATCTGCAGTTCGCGCGCCAGGCGCTGCTTCTGCTCCAGCTGGCGGTTTTCAGCACGCACCCGCAGGATGGCAATGATCAGCACCGTAATGATGTGGACGATCAGCGCGTACTGCCAGAGGGAATAGATCGCCATATGGAACGGGATAATCCCATGGATCGACAACTGCACCAGCACCGCGGCGACGACATAGAACGGCGGCAGCAGACCCAGCAGCAGGGTGGTACGGTCGATAGCTTTTTTGCGCCACAGCCACCAGGAGGTGAACAGCAGCACCGGGGTGATAATGATGAATACTACCCCTTCAATCTGCATCGCGAAGCCGTAAAACCCGAGCGGAATACTGACCTGCAGCACCAGGTTGAGCACCACCGCGGCGATCAGTAGCTGATGAAGCCGCGGCATATTCTTCTTCAAATCAAAAATCTCGCTGTGCAGCCAGAGGGCGGTAGCATAGCTGAACAGGGAGAGGCTGCTGATCATGAAGTCCTGGAACGGCAGCGCGGCGTGGCCGAAGAACCACTCCGGGAAGCCGTGCAGAGCGGCCACCAGCGGATAATTGAGCGAGAAAAGACAGATGCCCCATAGCAGACGCCGGCGCAGGGCCAGCGCCAGCCAAAGCGCCACACCGCTGGCGACAGCGGCCAGGCCGAAGTAGAAGCTCCAGAAAGCGGTGTCAGCGGTGGCCCGCTGCACAAACGCCTGCGCAGAGGAGAGCGAGGCCAGCAGGATCAGGGTGCTGGTGCTCTGCAGGCGAAAGACCAGCTCATAGCCGGCGGCGGTTGGCGGCGGGGGCAGTATCAGCACCCTTTCCCGATAATGCAGATCGCTCTCGCGGGCGCCGTCGCGGTCGCCAAAGGTGCGCTGTGCCCAGGGGGCATCGCTGCCCAGAGGCCGGTAGTAAATAGTCAGATGGTCGACAAAAGAGGGGCCCAGCTGCAGCCAGCGCGGCTCCCCGGCAAACCACGTTCCCGGCAGTTCGCTGCGCAGCCACCAGGTTTTTCGCGAATAACCAAAGGAGGGGATCTGCCGGGTGGTGGCGAGCTGGTCTGCGGGCAGGGCGGCAAAACGATCGAGGGTCATCTGGCCGCTGTCGTCGGCGTACCACTGGACCGGAATATCAATCCCCACCTGGCGCGTCGCCGCCTGCGCCTGTGGGGCGACCAGCAGCAAGAATAATCCACAGCTGAGCAGCCAGCCTGCCAGGAACTGCGGCCGGCAACGCCGGACCGCGGCGAAGATCGCAGACACCCTTTTCAATCACGCCCCCTTGCGGCAAGCCAACGATACAGACCGCAGACATCTGGCTACGGTATGGATAATACGCCCCCTGAAATGGGGAAGAGTGGACAGGCCTGTCCGGACGAACAGGCCATTTTGCGTGGGAGACCAGGAATATTCCAGCGTAATCTGCAGCGCCAGGATCAGGACAGACCTGCTGCGCGGCAGCGCCGGGCGAGGCCTAGCGGAAAACCACCTGCGCCCAGCGGGCCAGCCCGGCGGTCACCGAGCCAAAATCATCGCCGCCGGCCAGCGGAATACCCGGCAGCTGAGCGGCCAGCGCCTTTTTGATCAGCGGCGAACGGGCGCTGCCGCCGGTAAGATAGATCACATCCGGGGTGGTCTGGCTGCTGTCGAGCGCGAGCCGCACCTGTTCCATAATGCGGGTCAGGGGCTGATCCAGCGCGGCTTCCAGACCCTGCTGGGCGATGGCGGTGGCCAGATCGTCCTGAATAAACGGCAGCGCGGTTTCGACGCTGGCGGCGCTGGAGAGGGCGATTTTGCTCTCTTCGGCGCTGCGCACCAGACGATAGCTAAGACGCTGGCGCCAGACCTTCAGCAGTAGAGCCACCTTGTCGGCATCCCGGGCGCTGCGCAGCAGATCGTTCAGCAGGCGGCCGTTGGCAGTGCTGTAGAAATCGCTCTGCGCCGGCACGTCGTTGATCGCCACCGCGTTCCACCACGGGAGGATCGGCAGCGCGGTGCCTTTTTCCGTTTCGCCGCCCATGCCGAGGAGGGGCATCAGGCATTTGAAGGCCAGGGCAATGTCGAGATCGTTACCGCCGATGCGGCAGCCGCTGTGGCCGAGCAGGCTCTGCTGGCGGTCGGCGCGCTCCCGCCACTGCGGGCCCATTAGCAGCAGGGAGCAGTCGGTGGTTCCGCCGCCGATATCGACGACCAGCACCCGCTTTTCTTCACTGAGGGTCGCTTCGAAATCGAGACCGGCGGCCACCGGTTCAAACTGAAAGACCACATCGCGGAAACCGGCGCGGTGGGCGGCCCGCTCAAGGATCCCCTGAGCCTGGGCGTTCGCCTCATCGCCGCCGAGGCCCTGGAAGTTAATCGGCCGGCCAATCACCGCCTGGTCGATCTGCTCGGGCAGCTGGCTTTCGGCCTGCAGTTTGATGTGCAGCATCATGGCGCAGACCAGGTCTTCAAACAGGGCCACCTGCTGCGGCTTCAGCCCGCTGGCGCCGAGGAAGGATTTGGGCGATTTAACGAAGTAGACCTCTTCCGGATCTTCAACATACTGATGCAGCGAGGCGAGACCGAACTGCACGCTGTTGCGCAGCACCTCGATGTCTTCGTCGCGGTTGGCGGCAATGGCCCGGCGCAGCAGCGCCTGGTTTTCATCGCTGTGGGTGGGGACGTCATGATGGCGATAGAGCCACTCGCTGACCGCTTCGCGCGTTGGCGCGCAGAGCATCGAGGGCAGCAGCGCGCTGCCGTTTTCCAGTGTCAACAGCTGAGGGGTGTTTTCCCGCATCACGGCCACCGAACAGTTGGCGGTGCCGTAGTCAAAACCAATAAACATCGTCTGCAAAATCCCCATGCCGGTGAAGAAGGGGGGCGACTTTAGCGGATCGTCGCCAAGCCGACAACTGGAATTTAAAAGCAAGGCGCTGACGGTCAAGGGCGACTATCATTGAAACGCTATATAAAGGAGAGCTTATGGTGCTGTTACCCTGGACCCCGCCTTACGACTGGGCGTGGATGGTTGGTTTTCTGCAGGCGCGTGCCGTCGCCGGCGTCGAGCGCTTTGATGAAGGAGGCTATAGTCGCAGCTTTGGCGTGGAAGGCCACCGCGGGCTGATTCATCTGGCGCCGGACGAAGAGGCGCAGGGCCTGCGGGTGACCCTCTCCCCGGGGCTGCAACCGGTGGCGGAGATCTGCTATGCGCGAATTGGCCAGCTGTTTGATTTAGCCTGCGACCCGCGGCAGGTCGCCAGGGCGTTGGTCTCTCTGGCCCAGGCGCGGCCGGGGCTGCGCCTGCCGGGGGCGCTGGATGCCTTCGAGCAGGCGGTGCGGGCGGTGCTGGGCCAGCTGGTGAGCGTGGCGATGGCCGCCCGGCTCACCGCCAAAGTGGCGGCTGGCTGGGGCGAACCGCTGGCGGAGGCGCCCGGCTCTGTTTTGTTCCCGACGCCAGAGGCCCTGTCCCGGGCCGATCCGCAGGCGCTTAAGGCGCTGGGGATGCCGCTTCGCCGCGCGGAGGCGCTGATCCACCTCGCCCGGGCGGCGCTCAGCGGCGAGCTGCCCCTGACGGCGCCGGCGGATATTGACGCCGGGCTGCGTCAACTGCAGACCCTGCCCGGGATTGGCCGCTGGACGGCAAACTACTTTGCCCTGCGCGGCTGGCAGGCGAAAGATATCTTTTTGCCGGATGATTACCTGATTAAGCAGCGCTTTCCGGGAATGACCCCGGCCGCCATCGCCCGCTATGACCGCCGCTGGCAGCCGATGCGATCCTACGCGCTGTTGCATATCTGGTATACCGATGACTGGGCGCCGGCGGCGGAATAGCCGCCCGGGGCGCATACCACTGGTATCGGGACGCTGAAATCCCTATAATTGCCGCGTTTGGCGGTCTGCCGCCACCCTCCATCTCTATCCAGGTTAATCAGGTCGCAAAAATTTATGACTGATATGTCCCATCAGTGCGTCATTGTAGGCATCGCCGGCGCATCGGCTTCTGGCAAAAGTCTTATCGCCAGTACTCTCTATCGCGAATTGCGTGAACAAGTTGGCGACGAACATATTGGCGTCATTCCGGAAGACAGCTATTACAAAGATCAAAGCCATCTGTCGATGGAAGAGCGCGTCAAAACCAACTATGACCACCCGAGCTCAATGGACCACAGTCTGTTGTTCCAGCATTTGCAGATGCTGAAAAGCGGCCAGCCGATTGAACTGCCGGTCTATAGCTACGTCGAGCATACCCGCACGCCGAACACCATTCACGTCGAGCCGAAGAAGGTGATTATCCTTGAAGGGATCCTGCTGCTGACCGATGCGCGTCTGCGTAACGAGCTCAACTTCTCTATTTTCGTCGACACCCCTCTCGATATTTGCCTGATGCGCCGTATTAAGCGCGACGTTAACGAGCGCGGCCGCTCCATGGACTCGGTGATGGCCCAGTATCAGAAAACCGTGCGCCCGATGTTCCTGCAGTTTATTGAACCGTCGAAGCAGTATGCCGACATCATCGTGCCGCGCGGCGGCAAAAACCGCATCGCTATTGATATTCTGAAGGCCAAAATCAGTCAGTTCTTTGAATAACCTGGCCGAATTGTGTAACTTGCAAAGAGTAGCCCTGTTGCCCTCTCCGCCGCGAAGCGTGCGGGAAGCAGCCTTATAAGGAGAAAGCCCATGCGTCTGTGTGACCGAGATATCGAAGCCTGGTTGGATGAAGGGCGACTCGCCATCAATCCGCGTCCGCCCGTTGAGCGTATTAATGGCGCGACGGTTGATGTACGGCTGGGTAATAAATTTCGCACCTTCCGTGGCCACACGGCGCCGTTTATCGATTTAAGCGGCCCGAAGGCCGAGGTCAGCGCCGCGCTGGACCGCGTGATGAGCGAAGAGATCGTCCTGCCGGAAGGGGAGGCCTTTTTCCTGCATCCGGGCGAACTGGCGCTGGCGGTGACCTACGAGTCTGTCACCCTGCCTGCCGACCTGGTAGGCTGGCTGGACGGACGCTCCTCGCTGGCGCGCCTGGGGCTGATGGTGCACGTTACCGCGCACCGTATCGATCCAGGCTGGTCCGGCTGCATCGTGCTTGAGTTTTACAACTCCGGCAAGCTGCCGCTGGCGCTGCGCCCGGGGATGCCCATCGGCGCGCTGAGCTTTGAACCGTTATCGGGCCCGGCGGCCCGGCCGTATAACCGCCGTGAAGACGCCAAATATCGCGACCAGCAGGGCGCGGTTGCGAGCCGAATCGACAAGGATTGATAACGTCAACGGGGTGTTGCTGAGGGTGCCATGAGACGAATACTGACAACGCTGATGATCCTGCTGGCGGTCATTGTCGCCGGGCTTACCTCGTTGGTATTGCTGGTCAATCCCAACGATTTTCGCGCCTATATGGTGCATGAGGTGGCAGAGCGCAGCGGTTATCAGCTTGACCTTGATGGCCCGCTGCGCTGGCACGTCTGGCCGCAGCTCAGCATTCTCAGCGGACGGATGACGCTGACCGCCCGAGGCGCCGAAGAGCCGGTGATCCGCGCCGACAATATGCGCCTCGACGTGGCGCTGCTGCCGCTGCTCTCGCATCAGCTGCAGGTGAAGCAGGTGATGCTCAAGGGCGCGGTGATCCAGCTGACCCCGAAAACCGAGGCGGTTCGCGACAGCTCAGCGCCGGTGGTGCCGCATGACAACACCCTGCCGCTGGCCCCGGGGGATCGCGGATGGTCCTACGATGTGCGTCAGCTGCAGGTGGCCGACAGCGTGCTCTTCTTCCAGCACGAGAACGGCGAGCAGGTGACCGTGCGCGATATCCGTCTGCAGATGGAGCAGGATGAGAATCACCGGGCCACCGTGGATTTCTCCGGCCGGGTGAACCGCGACCAGCGCGACCTGGCGCTGAACTTCTCCGCCACCGTGCAGGGCGGCGATTATCCGCACTCCTTAAAAGCCGACTTTACCCAGCTTAGCTGGCAGCTGCGCGGCGCCGAGCTCCCACCGGACGGCATTAATGGTCAGGGGAGTCTGCAGGCCAGCTGGCAGGAAGATGACAAGACCCTGCGTTTTGACAACCTGAATCTGATGGCTAACCGCAGCACCGTTACCGGCAGCGGCAGCGTGGTGCTGGGGGATCGCCCGGACTGGTCGCTGGATCTGCACGCCACCACTCTCGATCTCGATAGTCTGCTGGCGCAAAGGTCGCCGGCGACGGACAGTAGCGCCAGTCAGCAGGGCCAGAGTCAGACGCGACCGCTGCGCCCGGTGATCGCCGACAGCGATGAGCGCGAAGATTACCAGAGCCTGCGCGGCTTCAACGGCCGAATGGCCCTGAGCGCCGACCAGCTGCAGTGGCGCGGTCTGAACTTCACCCAGGTGCAGAGCGAAATCAGCAACCAGCAGGGGCTGCTGACGGTCAGCAAAATGCAGGGCAATCTTGACGGCGGGCAGCTCTCTCTCCCTGGCACCCTGGATGCCAGCGGCGACACGCCGCTGGCGACGTTCCAGCCGGCGCTGCGGAATGTTGAGATCGGTTCGCTGATCAAAGCCTTTAACTATTCCTTAAACCTGACCGGCAAGCTGTCGCTGAGCGGCGAATTTTCCGGAACGCGCATTGACGCTGATGATTTCCGTCGCCACTGGCAGGGACAGGCTCAGCTCCAGATGGCCGATACCCGCACCGAAGGGCTGAACTTCCAGCAGCTGGTGCAGCAGGCCGTGGAGCGCAGCACCAACGTGCGGGCGCAGGAAAATTACGACAATGCCACCCGCCTGGATTCCGTGAGCAGCCGGCTGACGCTGGATAACGGGCTGGTAACGCTGAACCGCCTGCAGGGGCAGTCCGACGTGATGGCGATGACCGGCGAAGGACAGCTCGATCTGCAGAAAGAGAACTGCGATATGCGCTTCAACGTGCGCGTGCTCGGCGGCTGGAAAGGGGAGGGCAAGCTTATCGACCGCCTGAAACAGACCGCTATCCCGCTGCGCATCTACGGCGAGTGGCAGTCGCTGAGCTACAGTCTGCAGGTCGACCAGATCCTGCGCAAACAGCTGCAGGATGAAGCGAAGCAGCGCCTCAACGACTGGGTTGAGCGTAATAAAGGCAGCAAAGACGGCAACGATGCCAAAAAGCTGCTCGATAAGCTGTAATTCCCACCCCCGCGGCCCGGAAGTTTCCGGGCTGTGTGCTTATCGTCAACGTCTGATGTCACGATGATGCTGGGTGGCGGCTGCGCCTGACCCGGCCTGGGATGTGCGCAATATCATCCGTTTGCGTCGCCACTTAATGTAGGCCTGATAAGCGCAGCGCCATCAGGCAGTGTGGCAGCTACGCCTGGCCCGGTCTGGATTATACGGTGGGCCTCATACCCCGATTAGTTCGCCATCCCGTAGGCCTGATAAGCGCAGCGCCATCAGGCAGTGTGGCGGCTACGCCTGACCCGGTCTGGATTATACGGTGGGTGTCATACCCCGATTAGTTCGCCATCCCGTAGGCCTGATAAGCGAAGCGCCATCAGGCATTAAACAGGATATCTGGCTATCAATTTTACGGCCCGGGATACCCCGGGCCGTTTTATGCCTGACGATTACACCTCATAATCCAGCTCATCCTGCTTTACCGGCGGGACGATCTGCACCTTCTGCACCCGATGGCTGTCGACCTGCAGCGTGCGCAGCGTATAACCGTCAATCTCAATGGTCTCCCCTACCTGCGGCACATGCTGCAAATACTCCATCAACAGACCGGCAACGGTGTGATACTCACGTTTATCATCCAGCGGCAGCGGAACGTACTGCACCAGGTCCTCCAGCGGCATATGACCATTGACCGTCCACGAACCGTCCTGATGATGCTGAATATCGTGCCGGGCATCGATCTCCTCCACCTCATTGGGCAGATTGCCGGCGATGGTCTCCATCACGTCGCTGAGGGTCACAATCCCCTCGACGGAGCCAAACTCATCGACCACAAAGGCAAAATGGGTGCGGGCCTGGCGGAACTGCTCGAGCGCCGAGAGGAGCGGCAGGCCCTCCGGGAAGACCAGCGGTTGACGCACCAGCGCCTGCAGATCCAGCGGCTCCTGGCGCAGGGACTGCTGGAGCAGGTCAATAACATGCACCACCCCCAGCAGATCTTCATTATCTTTCCCGCCGGTCACCACCAGCCGGGTATGCTGATTTTTCTCCACCAGGCTGCGGATCTCTTCCTCCGGCGCGCTGAGGTTGATGCGCTCGATATCATGGCGCGACGTCATAATACTGCTGACGCTGCGCTGATTAAGGTTCAGCACCCGCTCAATCATCAGTCGTTCCTGCGGATTAAACAGAGGATGTTGATCCTGATCGGCGACCAGCGACGCCGTGTCAGCATCCAGTTCAGCTTTTTCTTTCTGCCCGCTCAGCAGATTCATCACCGCTTCGGTAGTGCGCTGACGCAGCGTCATATTGGCGGAGAGGAAGCGACGGCGGTTAAACTGCGCCAGCTGATTAAGCGCTTCAATCATGACCGAGAAGCCAATGGCCGCATATAAATAGCCTTTCGGAATGATAAAGCTGAAGCCTTCAGCAATCAGGCTGAAGCCGATCATCAGCAGGAAGCTCAGACAGAGGATCACGATGGTCGGGTGGCTGTTAACGAAGCGCGTCAGCGCCTTGCTGGCCATCAGCATCAGGCTGATGGCGATAACCACCGCGGCCATCATCACCGCCAGGTGATCAACCATGCCGACGGCGGTGATCACCGAGTCAAGCGAGAAGATGGCGTCGAGCACCACGATCTGCGCCACGACGGCCCAGAATTTCGCCCCTTTGCGCTGGGTGGGGTTATCGCTGTCTTTCCCCTCCAGCCGCTCATTAAGCTCGACGGTCGCTTTAAACAGCAGAAACAGGCCGCCAAACAGCATAATCAAATCGCGGGCGCTAAAGCTGAAGTCGTGAAAAACAATCAGCGGTTTGGTC
Source organism: Klebsiella pneumoniae (assembly GCF_000742135.1). GTDB lineage: Bacteria > Pseudomonadota > Gammaproteobacteria > Enterobacterales > Enterobacteriaceae > Klebsiella > Klebsiella pneumoniae. The sequence goes on from NZ_KN046818.1 coordinate 4,406,892, forward strand.
AGGGTGACCAGCCAGGAGATAGAGGCCAGCAGCAGGAGACGCATGACCATCGCCAGCATCAGGCCAGTGATCCGCGCGCGGTCGCGCTGGGCGGGAGGGAGTTTCTCGGCGAGGATAGCGATAAAGACCAGGTTATCGATACCCAACACCAGTTCGATAACCACCAGCGTGACGAGACCTGCCCAGATTGACGGATCGGCAATCCATTCCATATGTATTAAAACCTGTACGACTGCGGTATGTGTTACCACGATCATGGATAAGATGAGTCTAAAATGCAATAACGACGCGGATATCGCCCTGCCGTGGATGGATATATTTCCAGTGGATTAAGCGAACCGATAAGAATTATGTTCCGGAAAAGAACAGTGAAAAAATAACACCATGGCGGCCACCATGGAATAAGCTTGCCGATATCAGAACTTTTTCCGCTGCGTTTCAGCGAGGGCGGCAAAAGGGCTTCCTCCCGCGGTTCGTCACGGTGAGCGCGGATGCGCAGAGCAGAAGCGAAGCGCGAAGCCCGCTCACAAAACCGGCAGAATTCATATTATGAAGTGAGTGCAGAATAGGGCGGATCGCAGTTCACCGCCGCGGATTCAGGCTAATATGTCGTCATATCCGGCTGTTTATGCTGAAATATATTGCCTGGCGAAATTTATTATCTATATCTATTCTTTCCAGGCATACGCGCGGCGCGGCGGGGCCGGCGGCCAACAGACCCCGCTAGACGGGCCTCTCAGCCACATCGCGCGGCGCAAAGGAACGAGCCGCTGAATAACCTGAACGAAAATAAGATTATTCTCACTTCTGACTGTTGGTAAAAGGGAGTTGTGTGTATTCTTTTACGTGACAGTGAATTTAAGAATTTGGCGGGCAGATGCCCGGGCAGTATCCGTGTATTATCAGTTCCAATGGATTTGTGACATGTACAATTTTGCAAAACCGCGTGTTTTGCAACCAAACAGGTGAAGATGAATATGGAGAATTTGAAAGCGGTTATTCCGGTCGCAGGACTAGGCATGCATATGCTGCCGGCCACAAAGGCAATTCCAAAGGAGATGCTGCCGATCGTTGATAAGCCAATGATTCAGTACATCGTTGACGAAATCGTCGCCGCCGGGATCAAAGAGATTGTTCTGGTGACGCACTCCTCGAAGAACGCGGTGGAAAACCACTTCGACACCTCCTACGAGCTGGAAGCCCTGCTGGAACAGCGCGTGAAGCGCCAGCTGCTGGCGGAAGTGCAGGCCATTTGCCCGCCGGGCGTGACCATCATGAACGTGCGTCAGGCGCAGCCGCTGGGCCTGGGCCACTCCATCCTCTGCGCCCGGCCGGTAGTCGGCGACAACCCGTTTGTGGTGGTCCTGCCGGATATCATCCTTGACGGCGGCACCGCTGACCCGCTGCGCTATAACCTCGCCGCTATGATCGCCCGCTTTAACGAGACCGGCCGCAGCCAGGTGCTGGCGAAACGCATGCCGGGCGATCTTTCCGAATACTCCGTCATCCAGACCAAAGAGCCGATGGTGGCTGAAGGCCAGGTGGCGCGTATCGTTGAGTTTATTGAAAAACCGGACGAACCGCAGACCCTGGACTCCGATCTGATGGCGGTGGGGCGCTACGTGCTGTCGGCGGATATATGGGCCGAACTGGAACGTACCGAGCCGGGCGCATGGGGCCGTATCCAACTGACCGACGCCATTGCCGAACTGGCGAAGAAGCAGTCCGTCGACGCGATGCTGATGACCGGCGAAAGCTACGACTGCGGGAAGAAAATGGGCTACATGCAGGCCTTCGTCACCTACGGGATGCGTAACCTGAAAGAAGGCGCCAAATTCCGCGAAAGTATTAAAAAACTGCTGGCCTGAGCGCCAGCCTGAAACCGAGCGGCAAGGCTGAAGCATTCGTCCTGCCGCGCAAAACGTTATGCAGAAATTATTCATAACGCGAATGTTATAACGATTGTAAAGAAACGTATGGCTTCGGAGACTTCTGGTAGTTTGTCTCTGGCCTCTGTGGTGCAATGGTCGGAGTAGCGGCAATAATGCTTTATGAATAGTCACTTAGTGCGACAATTCCTAAAGCGCAGGGAAAGCGGTCAACGACAGCCAAAAATAAAACTTGACTGCGATCATGTTTCCGCTTTAAACATCTCACTTGCATGCATGAAAATGTGAAATGAATTGGCATGCGAGCTGGTACAGACATTACGGATAATCCCTGAGCACGGCAGTGGACATCATCGAAGGATCACAGGTATATGAACTGGCAACTCATCTCATTTTTTGGCGATAGCACCGTTTTGCTGCCAAGCGCAGCGGCGCTGTTTATTGTCCTGATGCTGCGTAAAACGTCGCGGTTGCTGGCGTGGCAGTGGAGTTTGCTGTTCGGCATCACCGGCGCTATCGTCTGCGCCTCCAAACTGGCCTTTATGGGCTGGGGTCTGGGTATTCGCGAGCTGGATTACACCGGCTTCAGCGGCCACTCAGCGCTTTCCGCGGCCTTCTGGCCTATCTTCCTGTGGCTGCTCAGCGCCCGTTTCTCCGTCGGTCTGCGTAAAGCGGCCGTTATTACCGGCTATGTTTTGGCCACCGTAGTGGGCTATTCGCGGCTGGTCATCCATGCGCATTCCGTCTCGGAAGTGATTGCCGGCCTGCTGCTGGGCGCTGCTGGCAGCGCTTTGTTCCTGATACTGCAAAAAAGTACTTCTGATTCGGTGTATAAGACTATCCCTTGGGGTGGGGTTGCGTGTCTGATAATGGTTCCGCTTGTCCTGTTACATTCCGGCAGTAAAGCACCGACTCAATCCCTGTTGGGGCAAATCGCCACCGTAATTGGGCCGCTGGATAAACCTTTTACCAGAGAAGACCTTCACAAGCAGGCATGGTAATCTCCATTTGTTTTACAGGAGAAATTAAGTTTTCGCCGGTTAATTAGACAAATAAGAAAATAATCTACTATATACTCGGTAATTGATAATTCATATTTATGAAATAATGAAGTGCTACTACATTGTTATTGCATATTTTCCTGGATATAGCCTTGATCAGACGTTTCTTAAATGCGCTGAGACGTTACCTGATGCACATTCAATGAATATCCAGACACAGGAAACTATTAGAAATTGTAGTTGACTATAACGCCATCATCTGATTTTTGCATGATGATGAGCTATGGGAAAAGATCTTTTTTTACAGACAGTTAGCTGCATGTGTGATGATGTAGCAGTTCCGGGAAGATCTCTAACCCTGGAAGTCAGCGAATAATCTTAATTGGTGACCCGCTTATTTTTTGTCAGTAGAACGACAGGCGGCATTAATTGGCAGATATTCGGTAACAACACTCCCAATTGTGACCGAAATCCCGTAAACTTAACGCCGCCAAAAATAATGGCCTGACCAATTATTCATCCACAGGTCGATAAAAAATTAAGTCGTTCAGGTAGTCAGTGCGCTGGTAGCTGTTAAGCCAGGGGCGGTAGCGTCGCTGAAGCCGCTTGCTGCAGTACAGAGGTTCTCTTCAACGGCTGAAAAATCGTCCCGGTCAGGATGATCGCCCTCACTAGATATCTATCAGTTTTCTACGGATATCCCCAGAAGTTGGCCAGGAGCGGCTGCTGATATCGCCTGGACATTAACTTTCCTGTCTCATCCATAGCCTGTAGGGTAAAATTCGCCTACATTGTGAGCTGAGTGGATGTTATAAGGCTAACAAGCAGCTTAGGGTAAATGTACTTGCCTCGCCGGTGTTGCACAGCGAAGTCAGCTGGTGCCGCGAGCGCTTTCTATCTTGGTATTCCCCTTATTCTCATTGAGATACGACAGCGGGGCTGAAAATGGATCTTGTACAATGATAAAAATTGCGCGCATTGCCGTGACGTTGGGTTTGCTTTCCTCACTGGGAGCTCAGGCTTACGCGGCCGGGTTAGTGGTAAATGACAACGACTTGCGTAACGACCTGGCCTGGCTTTCCGATCGCGGGGTCATCCATCTGAGCCTGTCGACGTGGCCGCTGAGCCAGGAAGAGATCGCCCGGGCGCTGAAAAAGGCCAAACCTTCCTATTCTTCTGAGCAAGTGGTCCTGGCTCGAATTAACCAGCGACTGTCTGCCTTAAAAGCCGATTTCCGGGTCACCGGCTACACTTCAACCGACAAGCCGGGCACTCCGCAGGGGTTTGGCCAGACGCAGCCGGCGGATAATTCGTTAGGCCTGGCGTTCAATAACAGCGGTGAGTGGTGGGATGTCCACCTCCAGGGCAACGTCGAAGGGGGAGAGCGGATCAGCAACGGATCGCGCTTCAATGCCAACGGCGCCTACGGCGCGGTGAAGTTCTGGAACCAGTGGCTCTCCTTTGGTCAGGTACCACAGTGGTGGGGACCGGGCTATGAAGGTAGCCTGATCCGCGGGGATGCCATGCGACCGATGACCGGTTTGCTGATGCAGCGAGCCGAGCAGGCGGCGCCGGAAACCTGGTGGTTGCGCTGGGTAGGCCCATGGCAGTACCAGATCTCCGCTAGCCAGATGAATCAGTACACCGCTGTGCCACACACTAAAATTATCGGTGGCCGTTTCACCTTTACGCCGTTCCAGTCATTAGAATTAGGTGCATCACGTATTATGCAGTGGGGTGGGGAAGGGCGGCCTGAATCACTTAGTAACTTCTGGGATGGTTTAACAGGCAAGGATAATACCGCCGCAAACGATCCCAATGAACCGGGCAACCAACTGGCCGGTTTTGACTTTAAGTTCAAACTGGAGCCAACGCTTGGCTGGCCGGTCAGTTTCTATGGACAAATGATCGGAGAGGATGAGTCTGGTTTTTTGCCTTCAGCAAATATGTTCCTTGGCGGTGTTGAAGGACACCATGGGTGGGGCAAAGATGCGGTTAACTGGTACGTGGAAGCGCATGACACGCGTACCAATATGAGCCGGACCAATTACAGTTATACGCATCATATCTATAAGGATGGCTACTATCAGCAGGGTTATCCTCTGGGTGACGCAATGGGCGGTGATGGTCAACTCGTTGCCGGTAAGGTTGAGCTTATTACGGAGGATAACCAGCGCTGGAGTACACGCTTAGTATACGCGAAGGTCAACCCGGAGAATCAGTCGATCAACAAAGCGTTCCCTCATGCGGATACTCTGAAAGGTGTACAGCTGGGCTGGAGCGGAGATGTTTATCAGTCGGTTCGTCTGAATACCTCTTTGTGGTACACAAACGCGAACAATAGCGACAGCGATGACGTTGGGGCCAGTGCAGGGATAGAGATACCATTTAGTTTATAAGGCTGAATGCTGAAAACAGGGGAGAGAGGGTGGTAGCGCTGCAGGACGCAGTCAGCTTTTATCTTTCCACAAGCCGGCAGGGAAGTAACGGCTATGACAGCTGCTCAGGAATTGGCAAATTTTGATTTACTGATGATGTGACATTATGAAGAAAAAACTTGTTAGATTTTCGGCATTAGCATTGGCAATTGGGTTTTTATCGGGTTGTACGATTATTCCTGGGCAGGGATTAAATAGCCTGCGTAAGAATGTTGTAGAACTTCCGGACAGCGACTACGATCTGGATAAACTGGTCAATGTGTACCCAATGACACCTGGCTTGATCGATAAACTGCGCCCGGAAAGCGTAATGGCACGTTCTAACCCTCAGTTAGATAGTTTGCTCCGAAGTTATGAATATCGCATAGGAGTGGGCGATGTGTTGATGGTTACGGTATGGGATCACCCGGAACTAACCACGCCTGCAGGCCAGTACCGTAGCGCCAGCGACACCGGTAACTGGGTAAATGCAGACGGTACCATTTTCTATCCTTATATCGGTAAAGTTCAGGTGGCTGGTAAAACGCTGAGCCAGGTGCGCCAGGAAATTACTAGCCGACTTACCACCTATATTGAAAGCCCGCAGGTAGATGTGAGTATTGCTGCATTTCGGTCGCAAAAAGTATATGTCACTGGTGAAGTAACTACATCGGGTAAACAAGCGATAACTAATATCCCACTAACAGTAATGGATGCGATTAATGCCGCGGGCGGATTGGCTGCCGATGCTGACTGGCGCAATGTAGTGCTGACGCATGACGGCAAAGATACTAAAATTTCCTTGTATGCCTTAATGCAAAAAGGGGATTTAACACAGAATCATCTACTATATCCTGGCGATATTCTGTTTGTACCCCGTAATGACGACTTGAAAGTCTTCGTGATGGGGGAAGTAGGTAAACAGAGCACCATGAAAATGGATCGCAGTGGTATGACGCTGGCTGAAGCATTGGGTAATGCTGAAGGCATCTCTCAGTCGATGAGCGATGCAACGGGGATTTTTGTAGTTCGTCAACTGAAAGGCGATAAACAAGGTAAGATCGCAAATATCTATCAATTAAATGCGCAGGATGCTTCGGCAATGGTTCTGGGAACGGAGTTCCAGTTAGAACCGTATGATATCGTATACGTGACTACAGCTCCTTTGGTTCGCTGGAACCGTGTCATTTCTCAGCTTGTCCCAACAATCACCGGTGTTCATGATATGACAGAAACAGTTCGTTATATTAAGAGATGGCCCAACTAATGTTTGATTCAATTTTAATCGTATGCACGGGGAATATTTGCCGCTCACCGATTGGTGAACGATTATTACGCCGGGCATTACCAAATAAGAAAATTGATTCTGCCGGAGTCGGAGCGCTGATAGACCACGCAGCTGATGCTTCTGCAATTCGGACGGCTGAGAAACATGGTCTGTCCCTTGAAGGCCATAAGGGAAGGCAATTTACTCCTGCTCTAGGAGGGCAGTACGATTTAGTATTGGTAATGGAGCGTAGCCATCTAGAACAGGTTAGCCGAATTGCACCAGAAGTCCGAGGCAAAACTATGCTGTTTGGTCACTGGTTGGAAGGCAAAGAGATCCCAGATCCTTATCGTAAAAGCGACGAGGCATTTGATTCTGTATATCAGTTAATTGACATTGCCAGCCAGCGTTGGGCTGCCAAATTGAGTGGATAATTTTCAGGAAACACTGTATGACTTCAGTCACAACAAACAAACCGGCAACACCGGATTCTGATGAAATCGATCTGGGGCGCCTTATTGGTGAGTTGATCGATCATCGAAAATTAATTATTGCTATAACGACCGGGTTTACAGTACTTTCAGTACTTTATGCGCTATTAGCTACTCCGATCTACCAAGCAGATGCACTAATTCAGGTGGAGCAGAAACAGGGAAACGCGATCTTAAGTAGTTTGAGTCAGATGTTACCTGATGGCCAGCCGCAGTCAGCTCCGGAAATAGCCTTATTACAGTCTAGGATGATACTTGGTAAGACTGTGGATGATTTGAACTTACAGGCACAGGTAAGACCAAAATATTTTCCTCTTGTAGGCCGCGGTTTAGCACGAATTATGGGTGATAAACCAGGGAATATTGCTATTAGTCGCATTTATTTACCTAGTCGAGGTGATGATGAAAGTGCGCCAAAAGTTATTCTTACTGTGAAAGATGATAAACATTATCTGGTTGAGGGCGATGATTTTAGTGCTAATGGTACTGTAGGGACGTTACTTAATGAACATGGCATCTCTCTTTTAGTTAACTCAATTGATGCAAAACCGGGCGATAAGTTCACTGTTAGCCAGTTGACGAGATTGAAAGCTATTACTGATCTTCAGGAGATCTTTAGCGTTGCCGATCAAGGTAAAGACACTGGGATGTTGGAGCTAACATTAAGTGGAGATAATCCTGAGCTGATATCTCGCATACTTGATAGCATTAGCCAGAACTATTTGACCCAGAATATAGATCGGCAAGCTGCGCAGGATGCAAAAAGCTTAGAGTTCCTAAATGAACAATTGCCGAAAGTTCGTAGTGATCTGGATATTGCAGAAGATAAGTTAAATGCTTATCGCAAACAGAAAGACTCTGTTGACCTAACCTTGGAGGCTAAATCAGTTCTGGAGCAAATTGTTAATGTTGACAATCAACTTAACGGCTTGACTTTCCGTGAAGCGGAAATATCACAACTATATACCAAAGAGCACCCGACCTATAAAGCATTAATGGAGAAGCGACAAACACTGCAGGAAGAGAAATCCAAGCTCAATAAACGGGTGAGTAGCATGCCATCTACGCAGCAGGAAGTATTACGTTTGAGTAGGGATGTAGAGTCCGGTCGTGCTGTGTATTTACAGTTGTTGAATCGTCAGCAAGAACTAAATATTGCTAAATCAAGTGCTATTGGTAATGTGCGGATTATAGATAACGCAATAACTGAACCTGATCCCGTAAAACCCAAAAAAGTGTTGGTGGTTGCAATTGGCATTATTTTGGGCCTGTTTGTTTCGATCAGTCTAGTACTGGTAAAGGTTTTCTTACGTCGTGGTATTGAATCCCCTGAACAACTGGAAGAGATCGGTGTCAACGTTTATGCTAGCGTTCCAGTTTCGGAGTGGTTGGCAAAAAATAACCGTAAATCTAAGCAATTACGTAAGAATGAATCTGATGCTCTGCTCGCAGTAGAGAATCCGGCTGATTTGGCGGTTGAGGCCATTCGTAGTTTACGCACTAGTCTACATTTTGCGATGATGGAAGCCAAAAATAACGTGCTTATGATTTCCGGTGCTAGTCCTAATGCAGGTAAAACATTTATCAGCAGTAACCTAGCGGCAACTATCGCATTAACCGGGAAAAAAGTGCTGTTCATAGATGCTGACTTACGTAAAGGCTATGTATACAAAATGTTTGGCCGTAAGCAGGATAAAGGATTGTCAGAGATCTTAGCTGGACAAGTGGCTGCAGAAACAGTGATCGAAAAAGTTACTGGCGGTGAGTTTGATTATATCGGTCGTGGGCAAATTCCTCCGAATCCTGCAGAATTGCTCATGCATCCACGTTTTGAAAAATTATTAAAATGGGCAACTCAAGTTTATGATTTAATCATCATCGATACTCCACCAATTTTGGCTGTTACCGATGCTGCAATCATTGGTCGTTATGCTGGTACATCTTTATTGGTTGCACGCTTTGAAGAAAATACTGCGAAAGAAATTGAAGTTAGTATGAAGCGATTTGAACAAAGTGGTGTAATTGTAAAAGGCTGTATTCTAAATGGTGTCGTGAAAAAGGCTAGCAGCTATTATGGCTATGGCTATAACCATTATGGTTATTCTTATTCTGATAAAAAACACGATTAATTTTATACTCTGGACTCTATGCAATGTAGAGTCCACCTATTTTCTCCAGAATATTTCCCGCCCTTTTTATCTACCCGTGTCGATGAGGGAATTATGACGCATTTTTCAAAAAACGTAAGTTGTAGCGTGGCGTTGGCTTTGGCGGACTTCGTTAGCTTTGTGCTTTCGTTGTACTTGGCATTAGGAGTACTTTCGGTAACTCTACCTGATTTCCATCAGCGAGTTCCAAAAAACCAAATAGAGGGGTGGATTGGACTGCACTGGTTATTAGGGGCGTGTTGCGTAGTATGGTATGGTGTTCGTTTACGTCATTATTTTTACCGTAAAACTTTTTGGTTCGAATTAAAAGAGATATTACGTACTCTGGCTATTTTTGCAGTAATAGAAATGGCTGTGATGGCATTTGCCAACTGGTATTTTTCCAGGTATGCATGGCTTTTGACTTGGCTTTTTGCAGCTGCGTTGGTGCCTTTTGTAAGGATGTCAGTCAAATATGTGCTAAATACTTTTGGGCTTTGGATGCGTGATACCTGGATTATTGGTAGCGGGAAGAATGCACAGGAGGCATATAAAGCAATTAATAGTGAAAATAATCTGGGGTTAAATGTAGTTGGATTTATCAGCAATGCTGAGGATAATAAATTAGGCATGATGATTGATGGTATTCAAGTTATTCAGTCTGATACTACTTGGATAAAAAATATTGATAAAAGGGCACAGTTCATTGTTGCAGTTGAGTCCCACCAAAGTGATATCCGTAATAAATGGTTGCGCGAATTTATGATTCGTGGATATCGCTATGTATCGGTAATTCCAACTCTACGCGGTATGCCATTAGATAGCACTGACATGTCATTCATCTTTAGTCATGAAGTAATGATATTTCGAGTTCAGCAAAATTTAGCTAAATGGTCATCGAGAATTCTTAAGCGTACATTTGATATTGTTGGGGCTCTGGGAATAATTCTTCTTCTTTCGCCATTATTAATTTATATTAGTAGAAAGGTAAGAAAGGACGGCGGTACAGCTATATACGGGCATGAGCGTGTAGGTAAGGGTGGTAAACCATTTAAATGCCTCAAATTCCGTTCAATGGTTGTAAATTCTAAAGAAGTATTAGAAGAGCTGTTGGCAAATGATCCAGAAGTAAAAGCAGAATGGGATGCAACTTTCAAACTGAAAAACGATCCTCGCATTACTAGTATTGGTCATTTTTTACGTAGGACAAGTTTGGATGAACTTCCTCAATTGTTCAATGTGCTTAAAGGGGAGATGAGTTTAGTAGGGCCACGGCCGATCATTACAGCGGAGTTAGAGCGATATAACGATGAGGTCGACTACTATCTATTAAGTAAACCTGGGATGACTGGGCTATGGCAGGTGAGCGGGCGTAGTGATGTCGATTATGATACTCGTGTGTACTTGGATGCGTGGTATGTAAAAAACTGGTCTATGTGGAATGATATCGCAATCTTGTTCAAAACCATAAATGTTGTATTAAAAAAAGATGGCGCTTATTGACCTTTATTTTGTGAGAAAGAAAATGGGAAAAAAGAAAATATTATTTGATACTCGTTGGATAGGTGAGCATGGTATAGGTAGATTTGCTAAGGAAGTTAGAGACTCAAAATTAACTATACAGGACTTAAAACTACCATGGAAACCTACAAATCCGCTTGATACAATATTATTGACTATTTATTTAATTTTTAAAAAAGATATCTATTTTTCACCTGGATACAACGCGCCTTTTTTTTTCCTTAAACGATCTATAATCACGATTCATGATCTTAATCATATAGATATTCCTTATAACAGTTCCTTTCTTAAAAGAATTTATTATAAGTTTGTGCTTAAAAGAGCTTGCAGAAAAGCGTTATGTATACTAACCGTATCTGAATTTTCTAAGAAGAGGATTTGTGAATGGTCGGGTCGAAACGCGGATGAAGTTTTTGTAGTAGGAAATGGAGTGTCCAAAGAGTTTCTTATAAATCACCCAACACCCAAGAAAGAACAAATATTAATGGTTGGTAACAGGAAAAAACATAAAAATGAATTGAATGCACTAATAGCTTTTTATAAGTCAAATATACCCTCATCGGTTAAGCTAGTTTTTACAGGTTCTATTACCAATGAATTAGATATAATTATCGATCGTAACAGGCTTAGGGATAGGGTATCTTTTCTTGGTACAGTATCAAATACTAAACTTGCCGAGTTATATAGAGAATCCTTATTTTTGCTATTTCCTTCGTTATATGAAGGTTTCGGTCTCCCGATAGTGGAGTCAATGGCTTGCGGAACTCCAGTTATAATCTCTAATAGCACATCTTTACCTGAAGTTGCTGGAGGGGCTGCTATTATTGTAAACCCAGATGATGTAGAGGATATAAAAGATAAAATTGAAAAATTATATCATGATGCAGAACTTCAAAATAAACTTATCGAAAAGGGTCTTTTAAATATTGAAAGATATACTTGGGAAATGACTCGCAATAAATTTGAAACAATAATGAATAGATATATTTAACTTTGTTCATAAATAAAAATATATTTATGGAGAGATTAGATGAAAAAAATGTTGATAATACTCATAGCCGTTTTTAATCCGTGCTACTCCTTCGAATTAGGTATTGGAACACATTTTTCCTCTTATCCGGGGCAACCGGATAAATATCTTCGGCTCATCAAATCTTATGGTTTTACATCAATTAGAGATGACTATACGTGGAATAAAATTGAAGACGTCAAGGATGATTTTAATTCACGTGGTAAAATTGCTAAAGTTGATAAGGCTATAAATCAAGCTGCATCTTTCAATATAAATACTTTAGTCGTATTGGATTATGGTAATAAACATTATAACTCTAATTATTATCCAAATACTGAAGAGTCTTTAAACGCTTATAATAGGTATGTTGAATGGACAGCCAGACATCTAAAGGGGAAAGTAAAATATTATGAGATTTGGAATGAATGGACAATAGGTACAGGGATTAAAAAAGATGGGAAAATCCCACCATCGGTTGATGATTATTATAATTTAGTAAAACTAACCAGTGCCACGATCAGGAAAGAAGATCCTAATGCTATTATTCTGGCGGGGTCAATTAATCCATTATCCGATAAACCTAGATTTATCGGCGTAAGTGATGAGCAATGGATAACGGCTTTAATAAAAAAAGGGATGCTGGAGTATATAGATGGGATTTCATTACATCCATATTCATATGCTAATAGTTCGGAAAGTCTACGAACTGTTAAAGGAAATATAGATGCTATTGATTCTTTTCATGATAGGATTAAACTGATTTCGGGGAAAGAAATTCCTTTTTATATTACTGAAATGGGAGTGCCTACCCATTATGGCCATGGAGGAGTTTCACTTGATGAACAGAGTGATTTTATAAACGAGTATTCGCGTGAAGTAATGAATAGAAAATATATCAAAGGGCTTTGGTGGTACGACTTAATAAACGATGGTGGTAACATTTTAAATAAAGAAGATAATTTTGGTTTCTTCTATGAAAATTTATCTCCGAAACCAGTTATGCAGGATTTTAAAAAAAACCTCATATCTAAGTGAATGCTCATACCATGTATAGAAGGTGGTGATGCTGTGAAAAATGTATTATTTGTACTCCCTTTCTTAGGGTATACTGGGGCAGATAGGGTTATTTTTACTCTTTTAAATAACTTGGATAGAACAAAAATAAAGCCTTTTTTACTAGTGCACTCAGATAAAGAAGAAAAAAGTGGTCTGATTAAATATCTAAAGGATGACGTAACAGTAATATCTCTTGGGATTAACGGGAGGATTAGCCGGAACCTCCATAGAATAATATATGGTATGAGAAAAAATATTAAACTTTACAACATAGACACAGTTCTTATTAGTGATGGAACATCAAACGCGAGCATTTCGCCTTTTTTATTTTTATTTGGTGATGCTAAAATAATTGCAAGAGAATCAAATCTTCCTAGTCTGTTTGAGACGAAAAAGGTAGTTAGATTTCTATATAAAAATTTTTATAGTAATTATGATAGAATAATTGTCCAAAGTAACGACATGTACGATGACCTTACGAAGCAGATGAATATCTCAAGAGACAAAATTGTCAAAATAAATAACCCCTTAGATTATGATTTTATTATATCAAAATCACAAGAGAAATCCGCATATGAGATGCCGAGTAATAAAATAAATTTACTTGCAATTGGTAGGTTAACATATCAAAAGGGATTTGATTTGTTACTCGAAGGTATATCCAAGTTAAAAAATGACAAATATCATCTCACTCTAGTAGGACAAGGTGAGGATGATATGAAACTAAGAGACATTTGTAAAAGACTAGATATTATAACAAAAGTCACTTTTATTGATAAAACAGATAACCCATATGCATTAATGAAACAAGCCGATGTATTTATTTCAAGCTCAAGATGGGAAGGATATCCTAATGTTGTTATTGAGGCTTTAGCATGCGGATTACCTGTTGTTGCCAATGATTATCCCGGGGGTATAAACGAAATAATCAATGATAGTAATGGCTATATATGTGATATAAGAAATGATCTAGAAGAAAATCTTGAAAGTGCACTAAAATTAAGAAATGTATCTTATGATAAGAAAAAGATAGATGTCATCTTTAGAGCATATGAAGATACTATTATTTCCTAATTTAGACTAAATCTTTTTGGATTCATATGAAAAAACTAATCATAGTTAATGAAGTTTGTTCCGATAATATTGGTGATCATGCTATAAATTTAGGGGTGTTGAAGATATTAGATGAATATAATTTTAAGGGCATAAGTTATGGATTCGATGCTGAGAAAAAAAATGTAGGGCCTAAAATAAAAAAATCAAAGAAAGAATCTAGTTTCATTCGATTTTTAAAGTTTATAAAAAATAAAACATTGAAAAATAATAGATTTTATAAATATTCCCTGTGGCTTTTAAGGAATTATTCTAGGGTATCCAGTATAACTAAACAAAATAAAGGGCAAGCGATAATAATAGGGGGAGGCCAGTTGATCCAGTCTGGAGGAACTTTTGCTATTGCCATGTACACATGGACACTTTTTTCTAAGCTACGTAATGTAGATATATATATCATTGGTGTTGGGTGCGCTGAGCATTTTGATAGAATAGATCGGTTCTTGTTCAAGCGCTCGTTATCAAGAGCGAAGGGTATATTAGTCCGTGAAAAGAGTTCTATAAGTAAAATAAAAGATTTCTTTGATTGTGATGTAAGATATATTCCTGATCTTGCATATGCATTATTTAAACAAGATGATTATAACCACAAAAAAGACAATTTAGCCATTATAGGTTGCACTGCTTATTATGTTTATATGAAAAACATAAACGAATTGGGTCTGAAAGATATTATGACCTTTGAGCAATATATAAATGCTTGGATTTCAATTATTTTAGACGAATGTAATGAGCACAGAGTATTACTTCTATCTACTACCGTTGAAGACGCTGAGTTTAGTCGTATCGTGTATAACCAAATAAGTAAGAACTATATTCATTTATTGGATCGTATAATAATTAAAGATGAAGTGTTGCCTGTCCGTGAATATATTGAATTACTGAAAACTGCAAAAATAGTACGTTCTGGGCGCATGCATTCACTAATTCTTGGTCATATTAGTGGATGCAAATGTATTCCATATAATATAAATAAAAAAATAGAACATTTTTCGCATGAGTATTTGGACCATGATGCATCAAATATAAGCAAGAGTGTTTACAACTCATTTGGTAATGCATTTTCCGGTGATAAAGGGAGTAAGTAAATGATAATTATGGACTTAATGGCGACTCAGTCATCGCCTGAAGCTGCATTTCATGGTGGTGGTGAATATGCTAAATGTGTTTTCTATGCTGCAATTAAGAATGGGTATAAAGATTTCACAGGAATATATAATAATACTTTAAATCTTGATCCCGACATTACTTTTTTATGCAATCAGAATAATATAACATTAATACCCGTCTCTTCATCGGCAGAGTTGGTTAAAATCGTTAACTCTCATCCAGGTTCTATATTTTACTCTGCATTGCCGTATGCTTTAAATGGTATTGATACTTCAATCATTAACTTTATAATTACAATCCATGGCTTAAGAGAGCTTGAGTGTCCATATGATGAAGTTGTATGGGATTATACTCATGGTCTTAAAAACAAATTAAAAGTATTTCTGAAAAACTATGTATTCAAGTCATACTTCTTAGATAAAGTTAAAAGTAACTTTGAGAAAATAGCTGTAAAGAAAAATGTAAAAATATTTACAGTATCTAATCATTCAAAATATTCAATATTAAGTTTTTTTCCGACTATCGATAAAGATGATATTTTGGTTTTTAGAGCTCCATGTCCATTTGGACCGCATGAGCCAGAGTGTAAAAACCATAATCTTTTGTCTTTAGGTGGACGAAAATTTTTTTTAATGGTAAGTGGCAATCGGTGGCAGAAGAACATAGTTAGAGCTCTACGTGCATTAGATAACTATTTTGATAAAATAGCTGATTGTGATTTAAAAGTAATCATTACAGGTAGTAAATCACCATTAATAAAATTACGTAATGATAAACGCTTTATATTCATCGATTATGTCGAAGGAAGTACATTAGATTGGCTTTATAAGAATGCATTTTGTTTTATTTATCCCTCTTTAAATGAAGGATATGGTTATCCGCCATTACAGGCCATGAGGTACGGTACACCCGTAATTGCATCTTGCACATCAAGTATTCCAGAAGTATGTGCAGATAATGTACTATATTTTGATCCAAGGAATATAAGCGAAATCGAAAATCGAATTCTGCAATTATCTACAGATGGTGAACTTTATAATAAACTAGCTTTGAAGGGGAGCGAGCATTATAAAAAGATATTACAATCACAGGACAAAGATCTATCTAAATTACTAAGGGGTATTTTTGAGGCACGTTAATCTTTTATTTAAAAATATTTCCTTTATATTTTCAAAGTCTTTAATGATAATGGAAAGTTATGTCTAAAAACAAAACGTTGTCTGGAGGGGTTGCTTGGTTTTTCATTAGTAATCTATTTCCTGCTATAAGTGCTCTTTTAATATTTTCTTTAGCTTCAAGATTAATATCCCCATCAGAGTTAGGAACAGTAGCTCTAGCAACAACTATTGCTACGGTGCTTACTAGTTTATGTGCAGTAGGTTTCGGAGATGCATTAATTCAATGTAAAGAGATAACCAAAAGACATCTGAATACGGTTTTTACAGTATGCATTTGTGTTTCATTATTTGTCTATGTTATCTCTGTAACCTTGATTGAGACAATCAACCTAGATGCCTTTACTCATTTATTTAGGGTGGTTTATCCCTTAACTGCGTTTAAAATAATACTAGATTCTTGTGCAATCGTACCATTAAGTTATTTAACACGAACAATGGAATTTAAATCTATTGCATTAAGGACGATGTATTGCTCTCTTGCCTCTTTTATTTTATGTATCCCTATTCTTTATTACGGAGGAGGGGTGTGGGCAATTGTCGTCAGCCAATTGACGACACCAGCTGTAAGTTTTTTAATATTAATTAAAGCAGCCAATCTTAAATTAAGAGTTGCTTTTCATCGTAAGGAATTTAATGAATTAAAAAAATTTGGATTGACGTCAACAATTACTAAGTTGATTACGTCTATCAGTGTTGATAATCTCATGATTGGCTTTTATGGTAATGCAATTACCCTTGGTTTATATGCTTTTAGTCGACGTATTTTTGGAGTTATTTCTGACGTATTAAATAATGCCATTGCGAACGTTTCTTATCCTTTATATGCATCCAAACAAGATAATCTTAATGAGTTAAAAATCATTTTCCTAAAAACAACATTTCTTTCAGCACTTATCAGTTTGCCTGCATTTTGTGGTTTGATACTGATTTCGCCGTATCTGATTCCTATGGTTTTTGGTAATCAATGGGAGCCAGCTATCTCTGTTGTTCAAGTATGTAGTGCTATTGGTTTTATTTCCTGTATTGGTGCATTACAAATGTCATTGATAAAGGGATTAGGTCATACTTCTTGGATACTCAAGTATCAAATAGCACAACAAGTTTCAACTGCTATATTGGTACTGATTTTTGCAAAGGATGGAGCATATATAGTAATGTTAGCTATAGCAATAAAAACTTTTTCTATCTGGCCTTTTTCTATGCGCTATGTATCAAAAATATTGGGAGTAGGTATAGTCGATTATATGAGATACTTTGTTAAACCAATTTTAGCGGTTTCGGCAATGATTACAGTTTGTGTTATAATTGAATGTATTACAAAAGATTATGGCTCGTTAGTTATTCTGTTGAGCGTTATTTTAGGGGGCGTTATTTCCTATATATTAAGTGCCTTTTTATTGGCAAGAAAGGAAACCTTTGATTTTATAAAGGCAATTAAAAAAAGATAGTTTAATCAACGTGTTTAATTATTTTATATATAACGAGAGACCTTTATGTCCATCGATTATTTTGCGGATCGCTATAGAAATATAGCATTTAAATATAAGCATATATTATGCTTTTTATCTTTACTTTGTGTTGCGTTCGCAGTTTTTGATGGTTTTCGCGGGACGCAATATAAGCCTTACTTCCCATTTGCGTTTTTAAGAGACTTGTCTGTTTTTGTGGGGGGAGGGCTAGGTTTTTTTATAATCGCAAAAATTAAAATACAAAAAAGCTTTGCCTTATTGGTTTTTTTGCAGATTTTTATTTGCGCTTATTCATTTTTCACTAGTTTTTTGGTTTCAGATAAAGCCGTATTCGTTAGGCAATTGACTTTAGGTGGGGGCATTGGATTTTGGTCCAAAATGTTAAGCATGATTTGTATTTGTTTCCTTACATATGCTTATATTTACGTGTCCGGGAAAAAAGCTGTTGAAAAAATATTTAAGTGTTTTATTTATTGTTCATTTCTCTATTCGTTGCTCACCATTATATTGTATTTGTTTTTACCGTCTCTTTATGCATCCTTACCAAGGCAATGGTACGGTCGAATATCTATTGGTTATCCGACTCAAGATGTTTATGTTTTAGCTATTTCGCTAGTGTTACTTCTGGAGAATATATTAAACAAAACTCTTTCAATATTAATTTCTGCGGTAAATGTAAGCTGTATTATCATGCAGAACACATTTACAGGCTATATTCTTATTGTGTTCGTGTTTTTTATTTATTTTATCCGATTTGGTTTTTTTAGCAAGGCATTAATATTATCTTTAGGTTTCTTTTTGCTCATGTTTGTTTTTTATATCTATAAAAACTATGAGGTCTTTGGCAATTTTGGTGTTTTGATTAAGGTGAAGGCTGATTCACTTATTCTAGGCGGCACGGATGACCCATCTTTTTATTTAAGATTGCAGCAAATAGCAATGATGATGAAGTCGTTATTTTCAGACTGGATATTTGTATTATTTGGCTATGGAGGGATTGGTGGTTTTTCTGTTGAGTCGGGAGTATATTCAACTTTAGCATTTTCAGGAGTATTAGGCATTATAATATATGTGTTTACGATTCTATACTTCCTTTTTCTCTCGATTAAAAATAAAAGCTTCATCCTTTTTTCCATACCATCAATGTACATTCTTTCATCTTTTTCAATCAGCCCAATATATTTAATGTCTACATATTGGACTTTGGGTTTTTTAATAGCCTATCAATCTTTTGTTGATGAGGTTAAATAATGTTATTGTGTTTGCATTAGCAAAATTGTTGTTCTGCAAATCTTCTGATTTGAATTCCTATTTTCTATTTCAGAAGATGAATAAATTCTAAAATATGCGTGTTATTAATTTATTTTTATGAATGTATGTCATTTATGATCGTCCATATATCTTTGCACGGTGATGCTGGTTAAGACTTAGACATTTAATTAAATTATGGTAACTGAGATGGTGGTTATATGAAAACGGACATTAACATTGGTGTCGTGGCTGATTGGTTTATCACTTATGCTGGTTCAGAAAAGGTTGTCGCTGAGTTTTTAAGTTTATTTCCTAAATGCGAGCTTTACGCTGTTGTGGATTTTCTCTCTCAAGAGAATAAATTACATTTTCAGAATAAAGTAATAACAACTACTTTCATTCAAAACTTGCCTAAAGCACGTACAAAATACCAGTCATACTTACCATTTATGCCACTGGCAATTGAACAGCTTGATGTCTCTAAGCATGATGTAATACTTTCTAGTAGCCATGCAGTCGCTAAGGGCGTGCTTACAGGACCTGACCAACTTCACATAAGTTATGTTCATTCTCCTATTCGTTATGCATGGGATTTGCAACATCAGTACTTGAGAGAGGCTGGATTGAGTAAGGGAGTGAAAGCTCTCTTGGCTCGGTGGATATTACATAAAATAAGGATGTGGGATTCCCGGACTGCAAATGGTGTAGACCATTTCATTGCTAATTCTAATTTTATTGCGCGTCGTATAAAAAAAGTCTATGGCAGGAATGCGGATGTTATATATCCTCCTGTTGATGTCGACAACTTCACATTTCAAGAAGAGAAGGAAGAATATTATTTTACGGCATCTCGTTTGGTTCCGTATAAACGTATTGATTTGATTGTTGAGGCATTTAGTTGTATGCCAGGAAGAAAACTTGTTGTTGTCGGTGACGGACCCGAAATGAGAAAGATAAAAAATAAAGCAACAAAAAACATAGATATTCTAGGCTACCAGTCAAATGAGGCTATGCGGGAGTATATGCAAAAAGCAAAAGCATTTGTTTTTGCGGCCGAAGAAGATTTTGGCATTACCCCGGTTGAGGCCCAGGCGTGTGGAACACCTGTTATTGCCTTTGGTAAAGGTGGATCTTTGGAAACAGTAAGACCATATGGAGTAAGCAATCCTACTGGTATTTTATTTGAAAACCAAGATATACAATCTATAATTAACGGTGTTGATTTATTTGAACGTGTATGCGATGAAATTAGTCCTGGAGATTGTAGAAAGCATGCTGTAAAATTTTCCATTGATAGATTTCGTAATGAAATAAATGATTATGTTCTAGAAAAATATAACAAATTCTTAGATGCGAAAAAAATAAATTATTAATGTTTTCTGTAATGGAAGAATTAATTTGCATGCAATTATAATCTGAAGTTAAATTATTTCATTGAGGTTATATTTAATAGAATATACTTTCTTCACTCAAATACGTATGGATTTCATGACTGCCCTCTGCTTCATATTATAGTCGTAACCTATTTGTGGATGACTGATGAAATTGTTCTTTAGGGGGCGTGCGTGAAATGAATTAGCCGGTCAGAATATGGTGAGGGATTTAGTAATAATTAATGTGGTTACCCTTGTTGAGTTTTATTTTAACATATCAAGTTTCGTTTTTATTAATATCTATTAAAAATTGCAGCAATTTAATATGCTCAAGTTATTTATTCTGAGTGCCATTGAAAGTGTTTGGTGGTAATTTTTATTATCTATTTAAAAAAATATCTTGGAGTATACCCTTGATAAGACAAACTTGACGCTTAATTTTATTAAGCTATGAAAAAGCTAATTAGGGTATACTATACGTATCACCATCTTTGAGCTAACATAATGATCACATTTAAACTGCGAACGTTTCGCAGTGACCACACCAGACAGGAGTATGTAATGTCCAAGCAACAGATCGGGGTTGTCGGTATGGCTGTGATGGGGCGTAACCTTGCGCTAAACATCGAAAGCCGTGGTTATACCGTCTCCGTTTTCAACCGCTCCCGTGAAAAGACCGAGGAAGTGATTGCAGAAAACCCAGGCAAGAAACTGGTTCCTTATTACACAGTACAAGAATTCGTTAAATCCCTTGAAACACCACGTCGTATCCTGTTGATGGTGAAGGCCGGGGCTGGCACCGACAGCGCCATCGACTCCCTGAAGCCTTACCTTGATAAAGGCGACATCATCATTGATGGCGGCAACACCTTCTTCCAGGACACTATCCGTCGAAACCGTGAGCTGTCTGCCGAAGGTTTTAACTATATCGGTACCGGTGTTTCCGGTGGTGAAGAGGGGGCTCTGAAAGGGCCTTCCATCATGCCTGGTGGGCAGAAAGAAGCCTATGAGTTAGTTGCTCCGATTCTGAAGCAGATTGCTGCGGTTGCTGAAGACGGTGAGCCATGTGTGACCTATATCGGTGCTGACGGTGCTGGCCATTATGTGAAGATGGTTCATAACGGCATTGAGTATGGTGACATGCAGCTGATTGCTGAAGCTTATGCGCTGTTGAAAGGCGGTCTGGCACTTTCCAACGAAGAGCTGGCGCAAACCTTCACCGAATGGAACGAAGGCGAGCTGAGCAGCTACCTGATCGACATTACCAAAGATATCTTCACCAAGAAGGATGAAGACGGTAAATACCTCGTCGATGTCATTCTTGATGAAGCAGCAAACAAAGGTACTGGTAAGTGGACCAGTCAGAGCTCACTGGATCTTGGGGAACCTCTGTCTCTAATCACCGAGTCCGTATTTGCTCGCTATATTTCTTCTCTTAAAGACCAGCGTGTAGCCGCTTCGAAAGTACTGAGCGGTCCGCAGGCTCAGCCGGCCGGTGATAAAGCTGAATTTATCGAAAAAGTGCGTCGCGCGTTGTACCTCGGTAAAATCGTTTCCTATGCTCAGGGCTTCTCCCAGCTGCGAGCTGCTTCTGATGAATACAACTGGGATCTGAACTACGGCGAGATCGCTAAGATTTTCCGCGCTGGCTGCATCATTCGTGCGCAGTTCCTGCAAAAGATCACTGATGCTTATGCGCAAAACGCTGGCATTGCTAACCTTCTGCTGGCGCCATACTTCAAGCAGATTGCTGATGACTATCAGCAGGCGCTGCGTGATGTGGTGGCCTATGCCGTGCAAAATGGTATTCCGGTACCGACGTTCTCTGCCGCAATTGCCTATTACGATAGCTACCGTTCCGCTGTTCTGCCCGCTAATCTGATTCAGGCTCAGCGGGATTACTTTGGCGCGCATACCTATAAGCGTACCGATAAGGAAGGTGTATTCCATACCGAGTGGCTGGAATAATTTTTCCTGCAGTCAGGCCATTTGGCCTGACTGCTTAAATCTTCATACCTAATTTTATAAACTAGCTAAAATACTTCCTTCAGCAAATAATTAAAATATCTTATTTTCAAGCTTTTTTAAGAATTTGCCATATTTATTATCTTGTACTCCTATATTAGTCTGCTTCTGGCCTCAGTGATTTACTGGGTGTTAAATAACAGGGTTTTTAATTAAAGGAAATTAATATGTTACTTCCTGTGATAATGGCTGGCGGTACCGGCAGTCGTCTCTGGCCGATGTCTCGCGAGCTTTACCCGAAACAGTTCCTCCGGCTGTACGGGCAGAACTCCATGCTGCAGGAAACCATCTCCCGCCTCTCGGGCCTTGAAATGCATGAACCGATGGTCATCTGTAACGAAGAGCACCGTTTCCTGGTGGCTGAACAGCTGCGCCAGCTCAACAAGCTGTCCAACAACATTATTCTAGAGCCGGTCGGGCGCAACACCGCCCCGGCCATCGCCCTGGCGGCTCTTGAGGCCACCCGTCACGGTGAGGACCCGCTGATGCTGGTCCTCGCCGCCGACCATATCATCAATAACCAGCCGGTCTTCCACAACGCCATCCGTGTCGCCGAGCAGTATGCCGATGGAGGCCATCTGGTCACCTTCGGTATCGTGCCGAATGCCCCGGAAACCGGCTACGGCTATATCCAGCGCGGCGTGGCCCTCACCGACAGCGCCCACACCCCGTACCAGGTGGCCCGTTTCGTGGAGAAGCCGGACCGCGCCCGCGCCGAGGCCTACCTCGCCTCCGGAGAGTACTACTGGAACAGCGGCATGTTTATGTTCCGCGCCAAAAAATACCTCTCCGAGCTGGCCAAATTCCGCCCGGATATCCTCGAAGCCTGCCAGGCCGCGGTCAATGCCGCCGACAACGGCAGCGACTTCATCAGCATTCCGCATGACATTTTCTGCGAGTGCCCGGACGAGTCCGTGGACTACGCGGTGATGGAGAAAACCGCCGACGCGGTGGTGGTCGGTCTCGATGCCGACTGGAGCGACGTCGGCTCCTGGTCCGCCCTGTGGGAGGTCAGCCCGAAAGATGAGCAGGGCAACGTCCTCAGCGGCGACGCGTGGGTGCACAACAGCGAAAACTGCTATATCAACAGCGACGAGAAGCTGGTGGCGGCCATCGGCGTGGAGAACCTGGTGATTGTCAGCACCAAGGACGCCGTGCTGGTGATGAACCGCGAGCGTTCCCAGGACGTGAAGAAGGCGGTCGAGTTCCTCAAGCAGAACCAGCGCAGCGAGTACAAGCGCCACCGCGAGATTTACCGTCCCTGGGGCCGCTGCGACGTGGTGGTCCAGACCCCGCGCTTCAATGTCAACCGCATCACCGTGAAACCGGGCGGCGCCTTCTCGATGCAGATGCACCACCACCGCGCCGAGCACTGGGTCATTCTCGCCGGCACCGGCCAGGTGACGGTCAACGGCAAGCAGTTCCTGCTGACCGAGAACCAGTCCACCTTTATTCCGATTGGCGCCGAGCACAGCCTGGAAAACCCGGGTCGCATTCCGCTGGAAGTGCTGGAGATCCAGTCGGGGTCGTACCTCGGCGAGGACGACATTATTCGTATTAAAGACCAGTATGGTCGTTGCTAATTTTTTCGGGACAAAACGCAGAATGACACAGTTAACATGCTTTAAGGCTTATGACATCCGTGGTGAACTGGGCGAGGAGCTGAACGAGGACATCGCCTACCGTATCGGCCGCGCCTATGGCGAATTTCTGAAACCCGGGAAGATAGTGGTGGGTGGCGATGTGCGCCTCACCAGCGAGTCGCTGAAGCTGGCGCTGGCCCGCGGGCTGATGGACGCCGGCACCGACGTGCTGGATATTGGCCTGAGCGGCACGGAAGAGATTTACTTCGCCACTTTCCACCTCGGGGTGGACGGCGGCATCGAGGTGACGGCCAGCCATAACCCGATGAACTACAACGGCATGAAGCTGGTGCGCGAGAACGCGAAGCCCATCAGCGGCGACACCGGCCTGCGGGATATCCAGCGCCTGGCGGAGGAGAACCAGTTCCCGCCGGTGGACCCGGCGCGTCGCGGGACCCTGCGCCAGATTTCGGTGCTGAAGGAGTACGTTGACCACCTGATGGGCTATGTGGACCTGGCGAACTTCACCCGTCCGCTGAAGCTGGTGGTGAACTCCGGCAACGGGGCGGCGGGGCACGTGATTGATGAAGTGGAGAAACGCTTCGCGGCGGCCGGGGCGCCGGTGACCTTTATCAAGGTGCATCACCAGCCGGACGGCCATTTCCCGAACGGTATCCCGAACCCGCTGCTGCCGGAGTGCCGCCAGGACACCGCCGACGCGGTGCGTGCGCATCAGGCGGACATGGGGATCGCCTTTGACGGCGACTTCGACCGCTGCTTCCTGTTCGATGACGAGGCGTCGTTTATCGAGGGGTACTACATTGTCGGCCTGCTGGCGGAGGCGTTCCTGCAGAAACAGCCGGGGGCGAAAATCATTCACGACCCGCGCCTGACGTGGAACACGGTGGACATCGTGACCCGCAGCGGCGGCCAGCCGGTGATGTCGAAGACGGGGCATGCGTTCATCAAGGAGCGGATGCGCCAGGAAGACGCCATCTACGGCGGGGAGATGAGCGCGCACCATTACTTCCGCGACTTCGCCTACTGCGACAGCGGGATGATCCCGTGGCTGCTGGTGGCGGAGCTGCTGTGCCTGAAGAACAGTTCGCTGAAATCGCTGGTGGCGGACCGCCAGGCGGCGTTCCCGGCGTCGGGGGAGATCAACCGCAAGCTGGGGAATGCGGCGGAGGCGATAGCGCGCATCCGGGCGCAGTATGAGCCGGCGGCCGCACACATCGACACAACGGACGGTATCAGTATTGAATACCCTGAGTGGCGCTTTAACCTGCGCACGTCCAATACCGAGCCGGTGGTGCGTCTGAACGTTGAGTCCAGAGCGGATACTGCGTTAATGAATGCAAAAACCGAAGAGATTTTAGCTCTTCTCAAGTAATGCATTATCCATAATGGAAGCCATAGGGTCAGATTTTAATCGTATTATTGACCTTATGGCTTATTCTTGACATCCCACTGGTCAAAGCGTAAAACCGCCCACAGCAATATTTAAATTCGTGGCTATCCGCCATTACCCAGTTAACTGATTAAAGTGTAATCGAATGAAAATTACTATTTCCGGTACAGGTTATGTTGGTTTATCGAACGGTGTCCTGATTGCGCAAAACCACGAAGTGGTTGCTCTGGATATCGTACAGGCCAAAGTGGATATGCTTAACCAGAAGATCTCTCCGATTGTGGATAAAGAGATTCAGGAATATCTGGCAGAAAAACCGTTAAATTTCCGTGCCACCACGGACAAGCACGACGCCTATCGTAATGCCGACTACGTGATTATTGCGACGCCGACCGATTACGATCCCAAAACCAACTACTTCAACACCTCTACGGTGGAAGGGGTTATTCGCGATGTCACTGAGATCAACCCGAACGCGGTGATGATCATTAAATCGACCATCCCTGTGGGGTTCACCCGCGACATCAAAGAACGTTTAGGGATTGATAATGTTATTTTCTCTCCTGAGTTCTTGCGTGAAGGCCGTGCGCTGTACGACAACCTGCACCCGTCACGCATTGTCATTGGTGAGCGCTCTGCGCGTGCCGAACGTTTCGCTGACCTGCTGAAAGAAGGCGCGATTAAGCAGGATATCCCGACCCTGTTTACCGACTCCACCGAAGCGGAAGCGATCAAACTGTTCGCGAACACCTATCTGGCGCTGCGCGTTGCCTATTTCAACGAGCTCGACAGCTATGCTGAAAGCCAGGGGCTAAACAGCAAGCAGATTATCGAAGGGGTATGCCTGGATCCGCGTATCGGCAACCACTACAACAACCCGTCCTTTGGCTATGGCGGCTACTGCCTGCCAAAAGATACCAAGCAGCTGCTGGCGAACTACGAATCGGTCCCGAACAACATTATCGCGGCTATCGTCGATGCCAACCGTACCCGTAAAGACTTTATTGCGGATTCTATTCTTGCCCGCAAGCCTAAAGTGGTGGGTGTGTATCGCCTGATCATGAAGAGCGGGTCAGACAACTTCCGTGCCTCTTCTATTCAGGGCATCATGAAGCGCATCAAGGCGAAAGGTATCCCGGTTATTATCTATGAACCGGTGATGCAGGAAGATGAGTTCTTCAACTCCCGTGTCGTGCGCGACCTGGATGCCTTCAAACAAGAGGCGGATGTGATCATTTCTAACCGTATGGCGGAAGAGCTGGCTGATGTGGCAGACAAGGTTTACACCCGCGATCTGTTTGGTAATGATTAGGATTTTTAACCTTTAGCTGGATGAGAGTATCTCCAGCCAAATTTTATATGAAATTGGATTCCATTGATGTTAATTAACCTATGGGCTTGGTTATAAAGTTAGTTATTTACGGCTAATGAGTTTTCTCTGGTGATATAAACTAATTTTGTAGAACATCAATGCTGCCAATCGAGTATTTATCAGGAGTTCAAGTATGAAATTTTTAGTCACAGGTGCGGCTGGTTTTATTGGGTTTCATGTCAGCAAACGCCTTTTGAATGATGGGCATCAAGTTGTTGGGATTGATAACATTAATGATTATTATGATGTAAAGTTAAAAGAATCTCGTCTTGAACAATTAGAATCTCCCTCTTTTACTTTTTACAAGTTAGATCTCGCTGACCGTGATGGTATGTCTAAACTTTTCGAAACGGAGCAGTTTGAACGTGTTATCCATCTTGCGGCTCAAGCGGGTGTACGTTATTCTCTCGAAAATCCATATGCTTATGCAGACTCCAATTTAACGGGCTATCTGAATATTTTGGAAGGTTGCCGTCACAATAAAGTGCAACATCTATTATATGCTTCATCCAGTTCTGTCTACGGTCTAAACCGTAAAATGCCATTCTCAACAGATGATTCAGTCGACCACCCCGTTTCGTTGTATGCTGCCACAAAAAAAGCTAATGAGCTGATGGCACATACTTATTCCCATCTGTACAGCATCCCAACGACAGGACTGCGTTTCTTTACGGTCTATGGTCCCTGGGGCCGTCCGGACATGGCGTTATTCAAATTCACGAAAGCGATGCTGGAAGGGAAAAGCATTGATGTTTATAACTACGGTAAAATGAAGCGTGATTTTACCTATATAGATGATATTGTCGAAGCTATTGTTCGTATCCAGGATGTAATCCCTCAGCCTGATCCTGAATGGACAGTCGAGGAAGGATCTCCGGCTACCAGCTCCGCGCCATATCGGGTCTACAACATTGGTAACAGCTCACCGGTGGAACTGATGGATTATATCAATGCATTGGAGCAGGCATTGGGATTGGAAGCGAAGAAGAATATGATGCCTATCCAGCCGGGTGATGTGTTGAATACCAGTGCCGAGACACAAGCTCTCTATGAAACTATCGGTTTTAAACCGGAAACGCCAGTACAGCAAGGTGTTAAAAACTTTGTAGATTGGTATAAAGAGTACTATCAATATAACTAGTTTATTGGAAGGGGGGGATAGAAACGTTTTCGCGCCTCCCTCATACCGACAGCAAGTAGCGGATGTATCATTTCCAACCGTATGTTGGAAAAGCGGGCGGATGTTGCGGACAAGGTATACACCCGCGATCTGTTTGATAACGATTAATTCTGCCTGTCTGACCCTGGCGGTTCCCTGCCGCCAGTATGCTTCTTTATCTCCCCGCTCTATCCCTCACTACGCGTATTTCTCGCACATTCAGATTAACCTCAATAAATTGTGATGGACATTACGATCTTGTACGAAACCCGTTGCGGGCGCAGAACAGGTCCGATAAGTTAAACTTACCTTGTGAAGAGCTACCGTCACTGTGATGTAGATGCCGGAGATAAGCGCCGGGAGGTAAAACAAAGCCTGCAACGCAGGCTTTTGTTATTTCTGTGTGCAGGGAAAATGATGAGCATGGCCAGCCAAGAGTGCTTTTCTCATGCCTTTATGCCATGGCAAATCACAGAATGAATAGTCATTCTGTCATAAAGTTATTTTATCTCTTAATATTATCTTAATGTCATTGTAATATGAAGCCAGCCTTACCACTTACGTTTATTAAACGTCAGTTTCGTTTTTTTTCTGTCTTTTAAATAAGAAATTAAAAAATAAACGGAAATAGCAAGTAGTATGGCAGCCACCACTAAGAAAAATAGGTTTTCCATAATATCTACCACATAGCGTATGTTGATTAAATTATTAGCTTGATAAGCAATGCGCCAGTTTTGTTCTGTAGCATGGCTTGCTCTAACATATCCTGGATTTAGGAAAATTCCTACAGAGTGTAATGTTTTTTATTACTCAGTATTTCATGCTACTTTTTCGATTGGAAACGGCATGGATACAGCCGAAGTGCAGTACTGTGGCATGTGGAGATTTGCTTTTTTAACAAAGGCTGGATGAAACTGGTTTCAGTTAGGCCAACTAAAGGGTAAAAAATATGCTATAGCATAAAATATTATATATAACGTAATGCAGCTGCAGTTGATTCACATAACGTAAGAGTATGCAGAGTAGCTGCAAGAAGTTGCCGCAACCTGACGATTGCGGCAGGGCAGGGGGATTAGATCTGATAGTAATCCTTGTACCACTCCACGAAGTTCTTCACGCCTTCCTTCACTGACGTTTGCGGCTTAAAACCCACCAGGTCATACAGCGCTTGGGTGTCTGCGCTGGTGTCCAGCACATCGCCCGGCTGGATCGGCATCATATTCTTCTTCGCTTCCATTCCCAGCGCCTCTTCCAGGGCGGTGATGTAGTCCATTAGTTCCACCGGTGAGCTGTTGCCAATGTTATATACCCGATACGGCGCGGAGCTGGTGGCCGGGGAACCGCTCTCAACGGTCCAGTCGGCATTGGCCTGCGGGATCACATCCTGCACCCGAACCACCGCCTCGACGATGTCGTCGATATAGGTGAAGTCGCGCTTCATTTTGCCGTAGTTGTAAACGTCGATACTTTTTCCTTCCAGCATCGCTTTCGTGAACTTGAACAGCGCCATATCCGGGCGACCCCACGGACCATACACTGTAAAGAAGCGCAGCCCGGTGGTCGGGATGCCGTACAGGTGAGAATAGGTGTGCGCCATCAGCTCATTAGCTTTCTTGGTGGCGGCATACAAGGAGACCGGATGATCGACGGAATCTTCGGTGGAGAACGGCATTTTACGGTTGAGGCCGTAAACCGAGCTGGAGGAGGCGTACACCAGGTGTTTCACCTTGGTATGACGGCAGCCTTCCAGAATGTTCAGATACCCCATCAGGTTAGCGTCTGCGTAGGCATACGGGTTTTCGAGTGAGTAGCGCACACCGGCCTGGGCGGCCAGGTGGATCACGCGATCAAATTGCTCTGTGGCGAACAGCTTTGCCATACCTTCACGGTCGGCCAGATCCAGCTGCTGGAAATGGAATGCCGGAGAAGCCAGGCGATCCAGACGGGCCTGCTTCAGGCTGACGTCATAATAGTCGTTCATGTTGTCGATTCCGACAACATCATGCCCTTCATTCAACAGGCGCTGCGCGATATGGAAGCCGATAAAACCTGCGGCACCAGTGACCAAAAACTTCATATTTTTCCTCCGGGGTGTGGATATCCCGTTCTACATAAGTGCCGATTTTACACTGGCTTGCGGTTGGGATCACTTGGTTTACCATGACAAGATATGCAAGTACCTGTAAACAGCGGCGTCAGAGAGTAAATGTCATGTAATTAATTATCATTCGCGAAAGACATTAAGACATTCAGAAGTTGAAAATAATATAAAACCCAATATAAACAATGGGTTGGGTGTTTGCTTCGGTATTATCGAGTATTACGAGGTTTAGACGCGGTCTGGCCTCGTAGAGTAAAGATGGTTACTTTAGTTTGCCCGGTGTGTTTGTTTGCCGAGAGCTCATTTAGCGATAATGCCATGATATCGTCTAAAGTGTGTCCATTTTTACATTGAAAAAGCCATGCACCGGATTTTTACTTTAATTCCTTACTTGCAGAGTTATAATACGCTGCCGTTCTATTTAGCAGACTTAGGTATTGCTTGATAAATCATCACCAAAAGTAAATCAGTAAGTTGGCAGCATTACCCAAAAGTTGTTATTAATATGCAAGAAATTATTTCAGAATTTCATGCTGTCCTTAGATGGTTCTTTTGCATGTAAGGGCGTGATGAGCAGGCGAGGGGAGTGCTACGCCAGGCATGCTGCTTGCGGAAATGAGAAAGTCCTGATAGCTAACGGAGAAGGGAAACGCCAGAGTAAAGCCTTTTTGTAGCTAAGGTAACGAGATGCATGGCTGTACTAAACAGTAATGCCATCTGCAGTGCGGTTTGAACGGATGTGAGTGCTAAAAACTCGGTGGATCACGCATTTTGGTTGCGATAGCCAATGGCGGTAGCGTGGAAGAAAACATAAGGTGATTTTTTAATTTATTGAATTAAAAGGGTTTTTATCGTTTATGGCTGGGGTGTCGCTTGCGCTTCCGTTCAAATCATTGGTTGCAGTCGATGAATGGCAGCTGACCTGATAAACTTTGCCCGCAGCACAAAGCAGTCAGTTTCTCGATGGTTGAGCCTGACAGGATCGGCGAGGTAGACCTGGTATGACTAACTCATTCAGTGGATATTTGCAGAATAATTTATGAGTATAAAGATGAAGTACAATTTAGGGTATTTATTTGATTTACTTGTTGTGATAACAAATAAAGATCTAAAAGTGCGCTATAAGAGCAGCATGCTAGGCTATTTATGGTCAGTAGCAAATCCATTGCTTTTTGCCATGATTTATTATTTTATATTTAAGCTGGTAATGAGAGTACAAATTCCAAATTATACAGTTTTCCTCATTACCGGCTTGTTTCCGTGGCAATGGTTTGCCAGTTCGGCCACTAACTCATTATTTTCATTCATCGCTAACGCTCAAATTATCAAGAAGACAGTTTTTCCCCGGTCCGTGATTCCGCTAAGTAATGTGATGATGGAAGGCTTGCATTTTCTTTGCACCATCCCGGTTATTGTTGTCTTTCTTTTTGTTTATGGCATGTCGCCGTCCTTGTCCTGGGTTTGGGGTATACCTCTCATTGCTATTGGCCAGGTGATTTTCACCTTTGGTGTTTCAATCATCTTTTCAACGCTGAACCTGTTTTTCCGTGACCTGGAGCGCTTTGTAAGTCTGGGGATTATGCTGATGTTTTATTGTACGCCGATTTTATATGCGTCTGATATGATTCCGGAAAAATTTAGCTGGATAATTACCTACAATCCGCTAGCGAGTATGATTCTTAGTTGGCGTGATTTATTCATGAATGGGACTCTTAATTATGAGTATATTTCTATACTCTATTTTACGGGAATCATTTTGACGGTTGTCGGTTTGTCTATTTTCAATAAATTAAAATATCGATTTGCAGAGATCTTGTAATGCACCCAGTTATTAACTTCAGTCATGTTACAAAAGAGTATCCTCTGTACCATCATATTGGCTCAGGAATCAAAGATTTAATTTTCCATCCGAAACGCGCTTTTCAGTTGCTGAAGGGGCGGAAATATTTAGCTATCGAAGACGTATCCTTTACAGTTGGCAAAGGTGAGGCTGTTGCCCTGATTGGACGTAATGGGGCAGGAAAGAGTACCTCTCTTGGTCTGGTTGCCGGCGTGATTAAGCCAACTAAGGGAACCGTCACCACTGAAGGACGGGTGGCATCGATGCTTGAACTCGGCGGAGGATTTCATCCGGAACTTACCGGGCGTGAGAATATTTACCTGAATGCTACTCTGCTGGGCCTTCGACGTAAAGAGGTCCAACAACGTATGGAACGTATTATTGAATTTTCGGAACTGGGAGAATTCATCGACGAGCCCATCAGAGTATATTCAAGCGGAATGCTAGCTAAGTTAGGTTTTTCGGTCATCAGTCAGGTTGAACCGGATATTTTAATTATTGATGAAGTTCTGGCAGTAGGTGATATCGCTTTTCAGGCTAAATGTATTCAGACCATCAGAGATTTTAAGAAAAGAGGCGTGACGATACTGTTTGTTAGCCACAATATGAGTGACGTTGAAAAAATCTGCGATAGAGTCATCTGGATCGAAAATCATAGACTCAGAGAAGTGGGGTCTGCCGATCGAATCATTGAACTGTACAAGCAAGCAATGGCTTAATCATTGGGTAATATAATGAACAATAGCGTTAAAATCTATACCAGCCACCATAAGCCTAGTGCTTTTCTTAATGCTGCAATTATCAAACCTCTGCATGTCGGCAAAGCTAATTCTTGTAATGAAATTGGTTGTCCAGGAGATGACAGTGGCGATAATATTTCTTTTAAGAATCCGTTTTATTGCGAACTAACTGCGCATTATTGGGTTTGGAAAAACGAAGAGCTGGCAGACTATGTCGGTTTCATGCACTATCGCCGTCATCTTAATTTTTCCGAAAAACAAACTTTTTCTGAGGATACCTGGGGGGTCGTGAACCATCCATGCATTGATGAAGAATATGAGAAGATCTTTGGATTAAACGAAGAAACAATTCAACGGTGTGTCGAAGGTATTGACATCTTGCTGCCAAAAAAATGGTCTGTCACTGCGGCGGGAAGTAAAAATAATTACGATCACTATGAACGAGGTGAATACTTACACATTCGTGATTATCAGGCTGCCATTGCCATCGTTGAAAAACTATATCCAGAGTATAGCACGGCAATAAAAACATTTAATGATGCCAGTGATGGCTATTACACAAATATGTTTGTCATGCGCAAAGATATTTTTGTTGACTATTCTGAGTGGCTCTTTTCCATTCTGGATAATCTCGAAGATGCCATCTCGATGAACAATTATAATGCCCAGGAAAAACGCGTTATTGGGCATATAGCTGAACGGCTGTTTAATATTTACATAATTAAGCTGCAACAAGATGGTGAGCTTAAGGTAAAAGAATTACAGCGTACCTTTGTCAGCAATGAAACATTCAATGGTGCACTGAATCCAGTTTTTGATTCTGCGGTTCCAGTGGTTATCAGTTTCGATGATAATTACGCAATCAGCGGTGGCGCATTAATTAATTCCATTATCCGACATGCGGACAAAAATAAAAATTATGATATCGTCGTACTCGAAAACAAAGTTAGCTATTTGAATAAATCCCGGTTGGTAAATCTAACCTCTGCTCATCCGAATATTTCTCTTCGTTTTTTTGACGTTAATGCCTTCACTGAAATTAACGGTGTGCATACCCGAGCGCATTTTAGCGCATCAACGTATGCCCGTCTTTTTATTCCTCAACTGTTCAGACGATACGATAAAGTCGTATTTATTGATTCGGATACCGTTGTAAAGGCAGACCTGGGTGAACTGCTTGATGTCCCTCTGGGCAACAATTTAGTTGCAGCGGTTAAGGATATCGTCATGGAAGGTTTTGTAAAATTTTCTGCAATGTCGGCATCAGATGATGGCGTTATGCCGGCAGGCGAATATTTACAAAAAACCTTAAACATGAATAACCCTGATGAATATTTTCAGGCAGGGATTATTGTTTTTAATATCAAACAAATGATCGAAGAAAATACTTTTGCTGAATTGATGCGTGTATTAAAGGCAAAAAAATACTGGTTCCTCGACCAGGATATCATGAATAAAGTATTCTACTCTCGAGTCACATTTCTGCCATTAGAGTGGAACGTTTATCATGGTAATGGCAACACGGATGATTTCTTCCCTAATCTTAAGTTTGCAACGTATATGAAATATTTAGCAGCTCGCAAGAAGCCTAAAATGATTCATTATGCGGGTGAGAACAAACCATGGAATACTGAAAAAGTTGATTTTTACGACGACTTTATTGAAAACATCGCTAACACTCCATGGGAGATGGAAATCTATAAACGTCAGATGTCGTTAGCGGCTTCGATTGGTTTAACCCATAGCGAGCCGCAACAACAAATCTTGTTCCAGACCAAAATCAAGAACGTATTGATGCCTTATGTTAATAAATATGCACCAATAGGCACGTCAAGAAGAAACATGATGACTAAATATTATTATAAAGTACGCCGTGCTATTCTTGGATAATAAAAGAGACAACAGATGAAAAGTAAAAAAATATTGATCGTAGGTGCTGGCTTCTCTGGTGCAGTTATCGGTCGCCAACTTGCTGAGAAGGGACATCAAGTCCATATTATCGATCAGCGTGATCACATTGGGGGGAATTCCTATGATGCACGCGACTCTGAAACGAATGTGATGGTACATGTTTATGGACCCCATATTTTCCATACTGACAATGAAACAGTGTGGAACTATGTCAACAAGCATGCAGAGATGATGCCCTATGTGAACCGGGTTAAAGCGACAGTTAATGGTCAGGTATTTTCCCTGCCTATTAATTTGCATACTATCAATCAGTTTTTCTCAAAAACTTGTTCGCCTGATGAGGCCAGAGCGCTCATTGCTGAGAAAGGGGATAGCACTATTGCTGATCCACAAACTTTTGAAGAGCAAGCGTTACGCTTTATTGGTAAAGAGTTATATGAGGCCTTTTTTAAAGGCTATACGATTAAACAGTGGGGGATGCAACCCTCGGAACTGCCGGCATCTATTCTTAAACGTCTTCCTGTTCGTTTTAACTATGATGATAATTATTTTAACCACAAATTTCAGGGTATGCCGAAATGTGGTTATACGCAGATGATTAAGTCCATTCTCAATCATGAGAATATCAAGGTTGACTTACAGCGGGAATTTATCGTTGAAGAGCGAACTCATTACGATCACGTATTCTATAGCGGTCCATTAGATGCGTTTTTTGGCTACCAATATGGCCGTCTGGGCTATCGAACATTAGATTTTAAGAAGTTTACCTATCAGGGTGATTACCAGGGATGCGCAGTGATGAACTATTGTTCTGTTGATGTGCCCTATACTCGCATCACTGAACATAAATATTTTTCTCCCTGGGAACAACACGACGACTCTGTTTGTTATAAAGAGTATAGCCGTTCTTGTGAAGAAAATGATATTCCTTACTATCCTATTCGCCAGATGGGAGAGATGGCCCTTCTTGAAAAATACTTGTCACTGGCCGAGAATGAAACCAATATCACTTTTGTCGGTCGTCTTGGAACCTACCGTTACCTCGACATGGATGTGACCATCGCCGAAGCATTGAAAACGGCAGAAGTCTATTTAAATTCACTCACTGAAAATCAGCCAATGCCTGTGTTTACGGTTTCTGTACGATGAAATATACGGCATTGATAGTGACATTCAATCGTCTCGGCAAACTGAAAAAAACCGTTGAAGAGACCCTCAAACTTGAATTCACTAATATTGTTATTGTCAATAACGGGTCCACGGATGGGACCCAAGCCTGGCTTTCGTCAATTGTTGATACACGAGTCATTGTATTAACCCTCACCGAGAATACCGGTGGGGCGGGGGGCTTTAAAACCGGTAGTCAGTATATCTGTGAACAGCTGGCAAGTGATTGGGTATTTTTCTACGATGACGATGCTTACCCCTATCCAGACACGTTGAAGTCCTTTTCACAGCTGGATAAGCGGGGATGTCGGGTATTTAGTGGACTGGTGAAAGATCCGCAAGGAAAACCGTGTCCGATGAATATGCCGTTCTCGCGTGTACCAACCTCCCTTGGCGACACTGTACGCTATTTACGCTACCCTGGAGAATTTATCCCGGCAGCTAATCGTTCTATGTTCGTACAAACGGTTTCATTTGTAGGGATGGTCATACATCGTGATCTGCTCACGACCAGTCTTGACCACATCCATGAACAGCTCTTTATCTACTTTGATGATCTTTACTTTGGCTATCAGCTATCATTAGCTGGTGAGCAAATTATGTATAGCCCGGAGTTGCTTTTTTATCATGATGTGAGTATTCAGGGCAAACTTATTGCACCTGAATGGAAGGTTTACTATCTATGCCGTAATTTGATCCTGTCGAAGAAAATATTCCAGAAAAATGCCGTGTATAGCAATTCAGCGATAGCGATACGCATCCTAAAATATATATTAATCCTGCCATGGCAACGTCAAAAATATTCCTATATGAAATTTATTCTTCGTGGAATTTCACATGGCATAAAAGGTATTAGTGGTAAGTATCATTAAGTGGGCATAGCAATGAGAAAACTGTGTTATTTCATAAATTCGGATTGGTACTTCGATTTACACTGGATCGATCGTGCCATCGCCTCCCGTGATGCAGGTTATGAGATTCACATCATCAGCCATTTTATTGATGACAACATAATAAATAAATTCAAAACATTCGGCTTTATTTGCCATAATGTTACTCTTGATGCTCAATCTTTTAATGCATTAGTTTTCTTTCGTACTTACCATGATGTGCAAAAAATTATTAAAAATATAAAACCGGATCTCTTGCATTGCATCACTATCAAGCCATGTTTGATTGGTGGTGTGCTCGCGAAGAAATTTAATCTGCCGGTCATCGTAAGTTTTGTTGGGCTTGGAAGAGTATTTTCTTCAGACAGCATGCCTTTAAAATTATTACGGCAGTTTACTATTGCTGCATATAAATATATTTCCAGTAATAAGCGCTGTATATTTATGTTTGAACATGACCGTGACAGAAAAAAACTGGCTAAGTTGGTTGGACTCGAAGAACAACAGACTATTGTTATTGATGGTGCAGGCATTAATCCAGAGATATACAAATATTCTCTTGAACAGGATCACGATGTCCCTGTTGTATTGTTTGCCAGCCGTATGTTGTGGAGTAAAGGACTGGGCGACTTAATTGAAGCGAAGAAAATATTACGCAGTAAGAATATTCACTTTACTTTGAATGTTGCTGGAATTCTGGTCGAAAATGATAAAGATGCAATTTCCCTTCAGGTCATTGAAAATTGGCATCAGCAAGGATTAATTAACTGGTTAGGTCGTTCGAATAACGTTTGCGATCTTATTGAGCAATCAAATATCGTTGCTTTGCCGTCAGTTTATTCTGAAGGTGTTCCGCGAATTCTTCTGGAAGCATCTTCTGTGGGTCGCGCTTGTATTGCTTATGATGTCGGTGGTTGTGATAGCCTTATTATTGATAATGATAATGGAATTATTGTTAAAAGCAATTCACCTGAAGAGTTGGCTGATAAACTTGCCTTTTTGCTTAGCAATCCTAAAGCACGCGTTGAAATGGGTATTAAAGGACGTAAGCGTATTCAGGATAAATTCTCGAGTGGGATGATTATTAGTAAAACGCTAAAGACTTATCATGATGTGGTTGAGGGATAGTTGTCGATCAAACGGTTATCCTTTTTTATTAATTGCCAGATATTGTTTCTTTACCATCAAATTTTTTTTGAAGTATATTATTAACTAAAATTACTGTAACGTGTCACTCGGGAGGCGATCAAATGTCTGAAAGATCTTCAAGTGCACTGGTCTCTGTTGTGATACCTGTGCACGATGCTGCAGAATATATATCTGATACGCTAAGTTCCATTTTATCGCAATCGTTACAGGATATTGAAGTCATCATTATTGATGACAATTCAGCTGATGATACGTTAAAGCTACTGCAGTCCTTTGCCGCTAATGACTCGCGAATACGTCTTTTGAATAATTCGCAGAATATCGGTGCAGGTGCATCACGTAACATGGGCTTAAAAATAGCAAGTGGCGAATATATCATTTTTCTTGATGATGACGATTATGCCGATGCTAATATGCTCAAACGGATGTATGATCATGCTGCATTGCTGCAAGCCGATGTGGTTATCTGCCGATGCCAGTCTTTAGATCTACAAACCCATTCATATGCACCTATGCCATGGTCTGTGCGCGTAGATTTACTCCCCCAAAAAGAACTATTTTCATCAGATGAAATTACTCATAATTTCTTTGATGCATTTATCTGGTGGCCCTGGGATAAGCTTTTCCGTCGCCAGGCTATACTGGATACTGGGTTACAATTCCAGGATTTAAGAACGACTAATGATTTATTTTTTGTTAGCGCTTTTATGCTACTTACCAAAAGAATGGCGTTCCTGGATGAGATCTTGATTTCTCATTCCATTAATCGCAGTGGTTCATTATCGGTGACCAGAGAGAAATCATGGCACTGTGCTCTTGATGCGTTACGTGCCCTCTATTCATTTATTGACTCAAAGCACTTGTTGCCTTCACGTGGTAGAGACTTTAATAATTATGCAGTGACTTTTCTTGAGTGGAATTTAAATACGATTTCTGGTCCGGCGTTTGATTCTTTATTCACTGCTTCACGCGAATTCATCGCCTCATTGGATATTGATGAAAGCGATTTTTATGATGATTTTATCAAAGCGGCACACTATCGCCTGATTCGGTTAACGCCGGAAGAGTATCTTTTCTCGTTAAAAGATCGGGTATTACATGAGCTTGAATCCTCTAATTTATCTTCAGAGAAGTTGCAAGCCAGTATTGCTTCTCAGGATCAAGTTCTTAAAGCCAGGGAAGAAGAAATTGATGAGCTAAGAGCGTCCGTTGCACAGAAAAAAGAACGTATTGATAGGTTGGTCCAGCGAAATGCATATTTAGAGACTGAGTATCAGAAACAGCAAGATCAATTAACTAAACTACAAAATGAATTAAATAACGCTGCTCAACGTTATTCAGCCCTTATTTCATCATTGTCATGGAAAGTTACAAGACCTTTAAGGTTAATCAAAGCGTTAATCACGAGGAAAATGTAATATTTTTATCAATACTTCATGCTTATTTTAGTTGCAGAGAAATACTCCTGATTAACGAGCAAAGTTATGCAGGGAGGCATATTAACACCTCCCTTTGCTATTATTACCTATGCCGTGCTCTTAAATTATCAATCACTTCCCCGAGATCCAGCCCCTGGTCCTGCAGCAGCACCAGCAGGTGATACATCAGGTCCGACGCCTCATTCTTCAGCTCGAAGCGGTCGTTCACGGTGGCGGCCAGCGCGGTCTCCACGCCTTCTTCCCCCACTTTCTGCGCAATACGCTTGGTGCCGCTGGCATACAGCTTCGCCGTGTAGGAGCTCTCCGGGTCGGCGTGTTTACGCTCGGCCAGCAGCTGCTCCAGCTGATAGAGGAACAGCCACTGGTGGCCGGTTTCGCCGAAGCAGCTGGTGGTGCCTTTGTGGCAGGTCGGCCCGATCGGGTTTACCAGCACCAGCAGCGTATCGTTGTCACAGTCCGGCGTGATGCTCACTACATTGAGGACATGGCCCGAGGTTTCACCCTTGGTCCACAGCCGCTGCTTGGTGCGCGAGTAAAAGGTGACCTTGCCGGTGGCTTCGGTTTTCTCCAGCGCCTCCTTGTTCATGTAGCCGTGCATCAGCACTTCGCCGGATACGGCGTGCTGCACGATGGCCGGCATCATGCCGTCCGTTTTTTCCCAGTCCAGCTGTTCAGTCAACATACCCTTATCTCCACGCCCTGTGCCGCCAGGTACGCTTTCAGTTCGCCAATATTAATAATCTGTTTGTGGAATACCGAGGCCGCCAGCGCGCCGTCAACGTCGGCGTCGCGGAAGGCTTCGAGGAAGTGTTCCATAGTGCCCGCGCCGCCGGAGGCGATCAGCGGGACGTGGCACACCGCGCGAACCTTCGCCAGCTGCTGCAGGTCGTAACCGTTGCGCACCCCGTCCTGGTTCATCATATTGAGAACGATCTCGCCTGCGCCGCGCTTCTGCACTTCCTCCACCCAGTCGAGGGTTTCCCACTGCGTCACCCGGGTGCGGCTCTCATCGCCGGTATACTGGTTGACGTGATACTTGCCGGTCTCTGCGTCAAACCAGGTATCAATCCCCACCACGATACACTGCACGCCAAAGCGGTCGGCAAGGCGGGTGATCAGCGTCGGGTCGGCGAGAGCAGGGGAGTTAATCGAGATCTTATCGGCGCCGAAGGAGAGGATCTGCGCCGCGTCTTCCAGCGACTTGATCCCGCCCGCCACGCAGAAAGGAATATCAATCACTTCCGCTACCCGCGACACCCAGCTCTTGTCGACCACCCGACCGTCGCTGGAGGCGGTGATATCATAGAACACCAGTTCGTCGGCCCCTTCGTCGGCATAGCGCTTGGCCAGCGGGACGATGTCGCCAATGATCTCGTGATTACGGAACTGCACGCCTTTCACTACCTGGCCGTCGCGGACGTCGAGGCAGGGGATTATCCGTTTTGCCAGCATTGAATGGCCTCCGTTACGTTGAATTTACCTTCCAGCAGCGCGCGACCGACAATCACGCCGCGCACCCCGGTGCCGCGCAGGGCGGCAATATCATTGAGATCGCCGATGCCGCCGGATGACTGAAACGCCACCTGCGGATAGCGGGCGCAGACTTCCTCGTACAGCGAGACGTTAGAACCCGCCAGGGTGCCGTCGCGGGAGATATCGGTGCACAGCACATGCTGCAGGCCGACCGGCAGATAGCTCTCCACCAGCTCCTCCAGCGTCACGCCGGAGTTCTCCTGCCAGCCGCTGACCGCCACCTGCTTATTGCCGTCGGCGTCGATACGCACGTCGAGGGCCAGCACCAGCCGTTCTGGGCCAAAGCGTTTGAACCAGCCTTTCACTTCCTCCGGGGATTTCACCGCGGTGGAGCCGACCACCACGCGGTCGACGCCGGCCTCAAGCAGGGCCGCGACATCCGCTTCGGTCCGCACACCGCCGCCAACCTGTACCGGGACGTCAACCCCGGCGACCAGCGATTTCAGCAGCGGGATCTGGCGCTTCGCCGGATCCTTCGCCCCGGTCAGATCGACCAGGTGCAGGACTTCCGCTCCCTGAGCGGCATAGGCCTGCAGGCGCGGCAGCGGATCGCTGCCATAGTCGCGCTGCTGGCCGTAATCGCCCTGATGGAGACGAACGACGGTGCCGTCGATTAAATCTAAAGCAGGAATAATCATCACATCTCCAGGAAGTTTTTCAGCAGCTGCGCCCCGGCGCTCCCGGAGCGCTCCGGGTGAAACTGCACGCCAAAGAAGTTATCTTTCTGCACCGCGGCGGTGAACGCCTCGCCGTAATTGCACTGGGCGATGGTGTACGGGTTGACCGGCATGGCGTAGCTGTGCACGAAGTAGAAATACGCGCCTTCTTCAATGCCGCGGAACAGCCGATCGCCAGCTTTGGCATACACCCGGTTCCAGCCCATGTGCGGCAGCGGCAGACCGTGGTCGGTCATCTTCGGCACCTCTTCTTCGATAATGCCCAGCAGATCGACGCCGTTGTTCTCCTCGCTGCGCTTGCCGAGCAGCTGCATGCCCAGGCAAATCCCCAGCACCGGCTGGGTACAGGCTTTGATCAGGTCGATCAGATCCCGGTCGCGCAGCTGATCCATCGCCGCCTGGGCGGTGCCGACGCCGGGAAGAAAAAGTTTATCGGCACGCAATACCACTTCCGGATCGCGGCTGACCACCGGCTCATAGCCGTGGCGGCCAATCGCCGATTTCACCGAATTGAGGTTGGCGCAGCCGGTATCAAGGATCACCACATTCATTACAGCACCCCTTTGGAAGACGGCAGGGCATCGCCCTGGACGCGGATCGCCTGGCGCAGCGTACGGCCAAAGGCTTTGAACAGGCTCTCCACGCGGTGGTGATCGTTCTTGCCCTTGGTTTTCAGGTGCAGGGTCACCGCCATGGTGAAGGAGAGCGAGCGGAAGAAGTGTTCCACCATCTCGGTGCTCAGATCGCCGACGCGCTGATAGGTGAAGTCCGCCTTATACTCCAGGTGCGGACGGCCGGAGATATCCAGCGCGCAGCGGGCAAGACACTCGTCCATCGGCAGCACGAAGCCGAAGCGGTTGATGCCGCGCTTGTCGCCAAGGGCCAGCTTCAGGGCTTCGCCGAGGGCCAGTCCGGTATCTTCCACCGTGTGGTGGTCGTCGATGTACAGATCGCCGCCGACGTTAACCTCCATGCGGAAGCCGCCGTGGGTGGCGATTTGGTCGAGCATATGGTCAAAAAAGCCGACGCCGGTGTGGATCTTGCTGCCGCCTTCGCGGTCCAGCCACACTTTCACATCCACCTGGGTCTCTTTGGTGATGCGCTCGACGTGGGCATAGCGGTCGCGGCGGGTCAGTTGCTCGCAGATGGTCGGCCAGTCGAGCGTCTCGCGGTCATAGCGCAGACCGGTAATTCCCATGTTATCCGCCAGCTCAAGGTCGGTGGCCCGGTCGCCAATCACATAGCTGTGGGATTTATCCAGCACGCCCTCTTCCAGCCACGGCAGCACCAGCTGCGTTTTTGGCTTGCGGCAGGCGCAGTTGTCGCCCGGGAAGTGCGGACAAATCAGCACCTCTTCAAAGTTAACGCCCTGCGAGGCGAAGATCTGCATCATCAGGTTGTGCGGGCCATCAAATGCTTCCTGCGGCAGACTGTCGGTTCCCAGGCCATCCTGATTGGTGATCATCACCAGCTTATAGCCTTCCTGCTGCAGCTTAAGCAGCGCCGGGATCACCTGCGGCTCAAACGCCAGCTTGTCGAACCGGTCCACCTGGAAATCCTCCGGCGGTTCGGAAATCAGGGTGCCGTCACGGTCAATAAAGAGATACTTCTGGGTCATACATTCTCCGCAGTCAAGGCGTCAATCACGCGCTGGCTCTCGGCACGGGTACCGATAGTGATACGCAAACAGCCGCTTAGTGAAGGTTGTTTATTCTGGTCACGTAAGATAATGCCCTGATCCCACAAAGATTTAAACACTGCGCTGGAGGCGGTTATCCGCGCCAGCACATAGTTGGTCTCGGAATCGAAGACCTGCTCCACGCAGGCGATGCCGCGCAGCTGTTCCACCAGGTAGCGGCGCTCGTCAAGGATCTGCGCCACGCGCTGGCGCATCGCGGCGATCCCCTCCGGGCTCAGGGCCTGGGCGGCGATATCGGCCACCGGCGTGGAGAGCGGGTACGGGGCGATCACTTTCAGCAGCACGTTGATCACCTCGGCGTTGGCGAGTGTGAAGCCGCAGCGCAGGCCGGCGAGGGCGAAGGCTTTGGACAGCGTGCGCAGCACCACCAGGTGCGGATAGTCGCTGAGCCAGCCGGCCAGCGTCGCCTGCGGGCAGAATTCAATATAGGCTTCGTCGGCCACCACGATGGCTTTGCCGCGGGTCATCTCCAGCAGGTCGCGCATCGACTGCGGGTCGATAATCTGCCCGGTCGGGTTGTTCGGGCTGCAGACGAAGACCACCTTCACGCCGTCCAGCCGCGCTTCGATGCCCGGCAGGTCGAGCTGCCAGTCGGCCAGCGTCGGCACGGTGCGGCACTCGACGCCGATGGTTTCGGCGCTGACGCTGTACATGCCGTAGGTCGGCGGGCAGTAGAGCACCGCGTCTTCGCCGGGCTCACAGAAGGCGCGGATCAGCAGCTCGATGCCTTCGTCGGCGCCGCGGCTGACCAGCACCTGCTCCGGTTTGACCTCGGCGTAGCGGGCATAGCTCTCAATCACGGCCTTCGGCTGCGGCTCCGGATAGCGGTTTAGCGTCTGTTCGGTAAGCTGGAAGGCCACGGCAGTAGGGAATTCGTTGGCGTTGAGCCAGACGTCGCCTTTGCCGCCCAGCCGGCGAGCGGATTGATACGGGGTCAGCGCGCGGACGTTGGCGCGGGCTAAATCTTCAATGCTCATGCTTG
Source organism: Klebsiella pneumoniae (assembly GCF_000742135.1). Lineage (GTDB taxonomy): Bacteria > Pseudomonadota > Gammaproteobacteria > Enterobacterales > Enterobacteriaceae > Klebsiella > Klebsiella pneumoniae. The sequence continues at coordinate 4,450,865 of NZ_KN046818.1, forward strand.
CTCCTTCAGGGCGGCAACGCGCAGCGTTACGGCGTTTTTGTGGGCGTCAAGGCGCTCGGCGGCGGCCAGGATCTCAATCGTTGAGGCGAGGGCGGCAAAGCCGTCGCGCGACAGCTCCTGCACGGTCATCCGCTTCTGGAAGTCGGCCAGACCGAGGCTTGAGCAGGTGGCGGTGTAACCATAGGTCGGCAGGACGTGGTTGGTGCCCGAGGCGTAGTCGCCCGCGGATTCCGGTGACCAGTCGCCAAGGAAAACGGAACCGGCGCTGGTGATGTTGTCCACCAGCTCGCGGGCCTGACGGGTCTGAATGATCAGGTGCTCCGGGCCGTACAGGTTGGAAATAGCCACGCACTGCGCCAGATCGCGGGCCACGATGATCCGGCTGGCGGAGAGCGCCACACGGGCGGTTTCCGCGCGCGGCAGGGCGGCCAGCTGGCGTTCCACGGCTTCGGCGACGCGGCTGCCCATGTCGGCGTCCGGGGTCAGGAGGATCACCTGCGAGTCCGGGCCGTGTTCCGCCTGCGACAGCAGGTCAGAGGCGACAAAGTCCGGGTTGGCGCCGCTGTCGGCGATCACCAGCACTTCCGACGGGCCGGCCGGCATGTCGATGGCTGCGCCGTCCAGACGCTGGCTGACCTGGCGTTTGGCTTCCGTGACGTAAGCGTTGCCCGGGCCAAAGATTTTATCTACCTTCGGCACCGACTCGGTACCGAGGGCGAGGGCGGCGATGGCCTGGGCGCCGCCGACGTTAAAGATGGTTTTTACGCCGCACAGCTGCGCGGCATAGAGGATCTCATCGGCAATCGGCGGCGGCGAGCAGAGCACCACCTGCTGACAGCCGGCGATGCGCGCCGGCGTCGCCAGCATTAGCACCGTGGAGAACAGCGGCGCTGAGCCGCCGGGAATGTACAGTCCGACGGAGGCGATAGGGCGGGTGACCTGCTGGCAGCGCACCCCCGGCAGCGTTTCGACATCCACCGCCTGCAGCTGTTGCGCGTTGTGGAAGGTCTCAATGTTTTTCACCGCTACCGCCATCGCCTGCTTCAGCTCATCGCTGAGGCGCTCGCCGGCGGCGGCGATCTCCGCCTCGCTCACCTGCAGTGCGGCGACGGTGGTTTTATCAAACTTCGCGCTGTATTCGCGCAGCGCCGCGTCGCCGTTGGCTTTGACGTTATTCAGGATCTCCGTCACCGTTTTACTGATGCTGTCGGAGGCGGAAATTGCCGGGCGCGTTAAGAGTTGCTGTTGTTGGTCTGCGCTACAGCCGTTCCAGTCGATGATTGTGTTGAAGCTCATGATTGTATTCCCCTGTGTGTCCTGTGACCGGCTGGCCGATTACTCCATCATTTTCTCAATCGGCAGCACCAGAATGGAGCTGGCGCCCAGCGCCTTCAGTTTTTCCATGGTCTCCCAGAACAGGGTTTCGCTGCTGACCATGTGCATCGCCACGCGCTGCTTGTCGCCTGCCAGCGGCAGAATAGTCGGCCGCTCGGCGCCCGGCAGCAGGGCAACCACTTCTTCCAGGCGTTCGGTCGGGGCGTGCATCATGATGTATTTCGACTCGCGGGCCTGAATCACGCCCTGAATACGGGTCAGCAGGCGGTCAATCAGCTGCTGTTTGACGTCGGCCATTTCGCCGTCGCGCTGGATCAGACAGGCTTTGGAGCGGTAGATCACTTCCACTTCGCGCAGGCCGTTAGCTTCCAGGGTGGCGCCGGTGGAGACGAGGTCGCAGATAGCGTCGGCGAGGCCGGCGCGCGGCGCCACTTCCACGGAGCCGTTCAGCAGACAGGATTTAAAGGAGATACCTTTTTGATCGAGGTAGCGCTTCAGCAGGTGCGGGTAAGAGGTGGCGATACGTTTGCCGTCCAGCGCCGCCGGGCCGTTCCAGGCTTCATCCACCGGAGTCGCCAGCGACAGGCGGCAGCCGCCGAAGTCGAGACGGCGCAGGGTGAAGTAGCGCGGGTCTTCGCCCTGGGCGCGGCGGCTGAGCAGCTCTTCTTCCAGCACGTTTTCGCCGATAATGCCGAGGTCGACAACACCGTCCATCACCAGGCCCGGGATATCGTCATCACGCACGCGCAGAATATCGATTGGCATATTTTCCGCCAGCGCAATCAGACGCTGGGTGTGCAAATTGACTTTAATGCCGCAGCGGCTGAGTAATTCGCGTGAATCTTCGCTTAAACGGCCTGATTTCTGAATAGCTATGCGTAAACGGGTGTTGTCTAACATTGTTCTTTTCCTCTGAATACCTGTCTGAATCTGTCCGAATTTGGTCCAAAAAAAAGCCCCCGGAAGTGAATCTTCCGGGGGCTCTCTGCGCGTTCATGCACCACTGGAAGATCCAAACGTCTTCCAGCACACATCGCCTGAAAGACTAGTCAGGATGATGGTGATGATGGTGGTGTTTAAATTGAACGCGGTTCATAAAAATTCTCTGTGAATGACTATGCATTTGATGTCCTTTAACCTAAACCACTTCCGCCGCAGAAAGCAAGGGCTTTTTTCTATCATTAATTCATTTCATATTGAGCGAAGAAATTGTCAGTTGCCGCTGGCTGGCGTAGCCTGTAATCAGCACAGCGAAAGAGTCAGGAGCCTGGGATGAAAAAGGTCGCGATAGTCGGTTTGGGATGGCTGGGGATGCCGCTGGCGCTGTCGTTGACGGCGCGAGGCTGGCAGGTCACCGGCAGTAAAACTACGCAGGATGGCGTGGAGGCGGCGCGGATGTGCGGGATCGACAGCTATCCGCTGCGCCTGGAGCCGCAGCTGGTCTGTGATACCGAGGACCTCGACGCGCTGATGAACGTCGATGCGCTGGTGATCACCCTGCCGGCCCGGCGTACCGGGGCAGGGGAAGGGTTTTATCTACAGGCGGTGCAGGAGATCGTCGATACCGCGCTGGCGTACCATATTCCGCGGATCGTCTTCACCAGCTCCACCTCGGTGTATGGCAACGTCAACGGTACGGTGAAGGAGAATTCCCCGCGTCTGCCGCAAACCGCCAGCGGACAGGTGCTCAAGGAGCTGGAGGACTGGCTGCACAACCTGCCGGGGACGTCGGTAGATATTCTGCGCCTGGCCGGGCTGGTGGGGCCTTCCCGCCATCCGGGACGTTTTTTCGCCGGCAAGTCGGCGCCGGATGGCCAGCACGTGGTCAATCTGGTGCATTTGCAGGATGTGGTGGCCGCTATCGAACTGCTGCTGCAGGCCCCGAAGGGCGGGCACATCTATAATCTATGTGCGCCCCGCCATCCGGCGCGCGGCCTCTTTTATCCGCAGATGGCCCGCGAGCTCGGTCTGCCGCCGCCGGTGTTCAGCGACAGCCCGGACGGCGGCCAGGGCAAGATTGTAGATGGCAATCGTATCTGCAATGAGCTGGGGTTTGAGTACCAGTACCCCGATCCGCTGGTGATGCCGATGGAGTGATCCGCCAGCGGTGATTCGCATACCGTAAGGGGGTAGCGATGAAACCACTGCTGGATGTCCTCGTGATCCTGGATGCCCTGGAAAAAGAGGGGAGCTTTGCCGCCGCGTCGGCAAAGCTCTTTAAAACGCCCTCGGCGCTGAGCTACACCATTCACCGCCTGGAAAGCGATCTCAATATTCAGCTGCTCGACCGCAGCGGCCATCGCGCGCGCTTTACCCCCAGCGGACAGATGCTGCTGGAGAAAGGGCGGGAGGTGCTGCATATCGCCCGCGAACTGGAGATCCGGGCGGTTAAGCTGCAGCAGGGGTGGGAGAATAGCCTTCGTCTGGCGGTGGACAGCACCTTTCCCGTGGCGCTGCTCTCGCCGCCAATCGCTGCATTTTATCAACAACAGCCGCTGACCCGGCTGCACTTCACGCTGAACCCCTCCCTGCTGGACTGGCGGCCGCTGACTGACGGGCAGGCCGATCTGCTGCTGGGGGCGCTCGGCGAACCGCCGCCGCTGAGCGGTTATGACTATCTCCCCCTCGGCGAGCTGGAGCTGCTGCTGGTCGTTGCTCCACAGTATCCGCTGGCGCGACACCGCGCACCGTTGAGCTGGCGAACCCTGCGCCGTTACCGGGCGGTGGCCACCGGCGAGGGCGGGGCGCTACTCAGCGATCAGGAGACCCTGACGGTGTGTGACGCCGCGGGGCAGCTGGCGCTGCTGCGCCTGGGGCTGGGCTGGGGGTGCCTGCCGCGCTATCAGGTGCAGGGTCTGCTGGACAGCGGCGAGCTGGTCTGCATGACCGTGCGCGGGCTTTCGCCTCGTCAACGCGCGTGGATCGCCTGGAATGACGCCACCTGCGGTTTGGCTGGCAAATGGTGGCGGGAAACGCTATTAGCAAATAGTGCTATTTTTACAATTTATCATACGGAAACCGTATAGATATTAGCACGTTAAAAATTATGCTTACGCAATGAACTTCATAACATCTTGTCAACGCCGTTGAATTTGTTGCAAAATATGCGGCCTGAAAACCAGAGACTAGCCGACGCTTTTTTTTAAAGTGTCGGTTATTTTTTTGGTCGAAAGACACATCATTCAATACCAAGAGGCCGGGCTTCGTACCGGATAGATATTTACTAAAAACCGACAGTCGTTGTCGCTGAGGAATAGAAAGAAATGGGGCAATTTTTTGCTTACGCGCTGGCGTTCACCGTAAAAGGGGATAACTATGTCGCATAACGCTACTCCAAATACCTCTCGCGTGGAATTACGTAAAACGCTTACGTTAGTTCCGGTTGTAATGATGGGCCTGGCCTATATGCAGCCGATGACGCTGTTCGATACGTTTGGTATCGTCTCTGGTATGACCGACGGTCACGTGCCGACGGCCTACGCCTTTGCGTTAATCGCTATCCTGTTTACTGCCCTGAGCTATGGCAAGCTGGTACGTCGTTACCCTTCTGCCGGCTCGGCGTATACCTATGCGCAGAAATCCATCAGCCCGACCGTTGGCTTTATGGTGGGTTGGTCCTCGCTGCTCGACTACCTGTTCGCGCCGATGATCAACATTCTGCTGGCGAAAATCTATTTTGAAGCGCTGGTGCCTTCGATTCCGTCGTGGGTGTTTGTTATCGCGCTGGTCGCCTTTATGACCGCCTTTAACCTGCGCAGCATTAAATCCGTGGCCAACTTCAACACCGTGATCGTGGTGCTGCAGGTGGTGCTGATTGCCGTTATCCTCGGCATGGTGATTTATGGCGTGTTTGAAGGCGAGGGCGCCGGTACGCTGGCCAGCAGCCGTCCGTTCTGGTCCGGTGACGCGCACGTGATCCCGATGATTACCGGGGCGACGATCCTGTGCTTCTCGTTTACCGGTTTCGACGGCATCAGCAACCTGTCTGAAGAGACCAAAGATGCAGAGCGCGTCATTCCGCGCGCGATCTTCCTGACCGCGCTGATCGGCGGCCTGATCTTCATCTTTGCCACCTACTTCCTGCAGCTGTACTTCCCGGATATCTCGCGCTTTAAAGATCCGGATGCGTCACAGCCGGAAATTATGCTCTACGTGGCAGGTAAAGCCTTCCAGGTTGGCGCGCTGATCTTCTCCACCATCACCGTACTGGCGTCCGGTATGGCGGCGCACGCTGGCGTGGCGCGTCTGATGTACGTTATGGGCCGCGACGGCGTGTTCCCGAAAAGCTTCTTCGGCTACGTGCACCCGACCTGGCGCACTCCGGCGATGAACATCATCCTGGTCGGCGCGATTGCGCTGCTGGCGATTAACTTCGACCTGGTGATGGCGACGGCGCTGATTAACTTTGGTGCGCTGGTGGCGTTTACCTTCGTTAACCTGTCGGTGATTTCCCAGTTCTGGATCCGTGAGAAACGCAACAAGACGCTGAAAGACCACTTCCAGTATCTGTTCCTGCCGATGTGCGGCGCCCTGACCGTTGGCGCGCTGTGGGTCAACCTGGAAGAGAGCTCGATGATTCTGGGCCTGATCTGGGCCGGTATCGGTCTGGTCTACCTGGCCTGCGTGACCAAAAGCTTCCGCAACCCGGTGCCGCAGTACGAAGATGTGGCCTAAGGAATAGCGTGATGTAAATAAGAAAAGCCGGAGGGAAACCTCTGGCTTTTTTTTCGTCTGCGCCGGTTCGACATCGAGGCCTGATTTTTTTGCAGGGCGGCGCTTGCCGGGCCTGGGGGACATAAGCTGACGGGAGGCCGCCGTAGGCCAGGTCAGGCGCAGCCGCCACCCGGCAGAAGAGCTTATCCTGCCTGCACCATAACTTTCAGCAGCGTATCCAGCAGGCCGGGAAAACGGGCGTCCAGATCTTCCCGGCGCAGCGAAATCATGTTCTCCCGTCCCTGAGGCCGTTGCCAGATCACACCGCTGTCGCGCAGGACGCGCCAGTGGTGGGTCATGGTGGACTTGGCCACCTCCTCCTGGCGCAGGGCGTTGCAGCTCAGCTCGCTGCCGTCGGCCAGCGTACGAATGATCTCCAGTCGCAGCGGGTTTCCGAGCGCGGAAAGGACATTTTCCAGGCGAATTTGTTCTCGTTCGGGGTGATTGGCGATCATAATAATCCTGTGTCGGCGGTGGCGCGGCGCATGGTAGCCGCAGCCCATATCGGCGGCTGGCGGCTACTATACCCAAACTCCGGTTCTGATACCACGCGCGCCGCCGCAACCTGCCCAATCGTAATGATAGCAAAAATAGTTCGAATATACTCGTACAGTTGTACTATGATAGACGCAGTTAAATGAACTGCGGATCATTCCGACCGCAGACTGACCGTCAAAACGACTAAGGACGCATCATGCCCCGACCCATCCCTCTCGAACGTTATCGCAACATCGGTATCTCCGCGCATATCGATGCCGGTAAAACCACCACCACCGAGCGCATCCTGTTTTATACCGGGATGAGCCATAAGCTGGGTGAAGTACACGATGGCGCGGCAACCACCGACTGGATGGCCCAGGAGCAAGAGCGCGGGATCACCATTACCTCGGCGGCGGTAAGCTGCTTCTGGCCGGGGATGGACCGCAGCTTCGAGCCGCACCGGATCAATATCATCGACACCCCTGGGCACGTGGATTTCACCATTGAGGTGGAGCGTTCCATGCGCGTGCTCGACGGCGCGGTGATGGTGTATGACTCCGTCGGCGGGGTGCAGCCCCAGTCGGAGACCGTCTGGCGCCAGGCGAATAAATACCACGTTCCGCGGCTGGCCTTCGTCAACAAGATGGACCGCCCGGGGGCGGACTTCTTCCGCGTGGTGCAGATGATGATCGACCGCCTGAAGGCTAACCCGGTGCCGATTGTCATCCCCATTGGCGCTGAAGAGCATTTCACCGGCGTCGTCGACCTGGTGAAAATGCGCGCCATCCTGTGGGATGACGCCACCCAGGGCATGACCTTTAGCTATGGGCCAGTCCCTGACGATCTGCTGGCGACGGCGCAGCAGTGGCGGGAGAAAATGGTCTCGGCGGCGGCGGAAGCCAGCGATGAGCTGATGGATAAATACCTGGAAACCGGTGAGCTGGACGAGGCGGAGATCGTCGCCGGTCTGCGCCAGCGCACGGTGAAGGGCGAAATCCAGGCGGTGCTCTGCGGGAGCGCCTTTAAAAACAAAGGCGTGCAGCGCATGCTCGACGCGGTGGTGGAGCTGATGCCGTCGCCGCTGGATATTCCGGCGATACAGGGCATTGATGAGAAAGGTCAGCCGGCGGAACGCCATCCGAGCGACGATGAGCCGCTGTCGGCGCTGGCGTTCAAACTGATGACCGACCCCTACGTCGGCCAGCTGACCTTTATCCGCGTCTACTCCGGGACGCTGAAGAAAGGCGATGCGGTGTGGAACCCGGTGAAGGGTAAGAAAGAGCGCATCGGGCGTATCGTGCTGATGCAGGCCAACGACCGCCATGAAGTTGACGAACTGCACGCCGGAGATATCGCGGCCTGCGTTGGGCTGAAGGATGTGACCACCGGTGATACGCTGTGTGATCCGGATGCGATCATTACCCTCGAACGGATGGAGTTTCCGGAGCCGGTGATTTCGCTGGCCATCGAGCCGAAGACCAAAGCGGACCAGGAGAAAATGGGCATCGCGCTGCAGCGGCTGGCGGCGGAAGATCCGTCGTTCCGTCTGCATACCGATGAAGAGTCCGGCCAGACGATTATCTCCGGCATGGGCGAGCTGCATCTGGAGATCATTGTCGACCGGATGAAGCGCGAGTTTGGCGTCGAGGCCAACATTGGTCGTCCGCAGGTCACCTACCGTGAAACCCTGCGCAAGAAAGTGATGGACGTGGAAGGCAAATTTGTGCGCCAGTCCGGCGGCAAAGGGCAGTACGGGCACGTTGTGCTGACCCTGGAGCCGCTGGAGCCGGGCAGCGGTTTCGTCTTCGAGGACGCCACCAAAGGCGGCGTGGTGCCGCGCGAGTACATCCCTTCCGTGGAGAAAGGGCTGCGCGAAGCGATGGGCACCGGCGTGCTGGCGGGTTATCCGGTGGTTGACGTGAAAGCGACCCTGACCTTTGGGTCGTACCACGACGTGGACTCCTCGGAGATGGCGTTCCGCATGGCGGCGATCTTTGGTTTCCGGGAAGGCGCGCGCAAAGCGGATCCGGTGATCCTTGAGCCGGTGATGCACGTCGAGGTGGAGACGCCGGAAGAGTACGCCGGGAATATTATGGGCGATCTCTCTTCCCGTCGCGGGATGGTGCAGGGGATGGAAGAGCGCTTCGGCAGCCAGATCATCCGCGCCGACGTGCCGCTGGCGGAGATGTTTGGTTATTCCACCACGCTGCGCTCGATGTCGCAGGGACGGGCAACCTACAGTATGGAGTTCCACCATTACGCGGAAGCGCCGCGTAATGTGGCGGATGAAATCATCGCCAGCCGCGCGAAAAGCTAAGCAACGTTCCCGGGTGCGACGCGAGGCGTCTTACCCGGGCTACTCTGGTACCAGCGCCCAGGCCCGGTAAGGCGAAGCCGCCACCGGGCAAAAAGGTAAGCACGAACTGGGGACGCAATGCCCGGCGGCGCTGCTGGACTGCACCCCAAAAGTTGGACACCCAACTGAGTAAGGTGCAATTTTATGGCTAAACCAAAGTATTCCCCTGAAACAAAACTGGCTGTGGTTAATCATTATTTGTCCGGTAAAGACGGAGAACAGAGTACAGCCGACCTTTTTGGTATTGAAAGAACATCTGTCCGTCGCTGGGTCAGGGCATGGCAGTTCCACGGTGCAGAAGGCCTGACTGCAAAAAATAATCATTATTCCGATGAATTTAAACTCGTGGTCGTCCGGGCGGTTATCAGTGACCGCCTGACGATGCGTGAAGCGGCTGCCCGGTTTAATCTCTCCGCAGAAATACTTGTCCGGCGCTGGCTCGACGTGTACAACGATGCCGGAGCGGAAGGTCTTTTAAACATGCAATGCGGACGGCCCGGACAAATGACAAAGCCAAAAAATATCCCACCACTGACAGATAAAGAGCTGGAAAAACTCTCCCCCGAAGAACTCAGGGCCGAACTGCGTTATCTGCGGGCAGAGAATGCCTATCTAAAAAAGTTGAAAGCCTTGGTTCAGAGCGAAAAAAATGGCAAAAAGCCCTGATAATCAGTGAACTAAGGCATGAACACGCTCTGCGGGACCTTCTGCGGGCGGCCGGTATGTCCCGTAGCACGTGGTATTACAATATGAATGCACTGAAGCAAGGGGACAGGTATGCGGGTCTTAAAGAGAACATCAGGAAGATATACCACTATCACAAAGGTCGTTATGGCTACCGCAGGATCACGCTCGCACTGAGAAAACAGGGGCTGCGGATAAACCATAAAACAGTGCAGCGGCTGATGGCAGAACTGTCACTCCGGTCTGTGATAAGGGCGAAAAAATATCGTGCCTGGAAAGGGAGAACGGGCGAGGCCGCGCCCAATATCCTGAGCCGGAACTTCGGTGCGTCAAAAGCCAACGAAAAATGGGTAACAGATGTGACAGAGTTCCCGGTACAGGGAAAAAAGCTTTACCTGTCGTCAGTTCTCGATCTGTTTAACCGGGAGGTTATCGCCTACAGCCTGTCGGAAAGGCCGGTGATGGAGATGGTGAATACGATGCTGGACGGTGCGTTCCCGAAGCTCAGACCGGGAGATGCTCCGCTGCTGCACTCGGATCAGGGCTGGCATTACAGGATGAGGAGCTATCAGGAACGTTTAAAGGCGCATGGGATGACGCAGAGTATGTCGCGTAAAGGAAACTGCCTGGATAATGCAGTGATGGAAAACTTCTTCGGGACCCTGAAATCGGAGTGTTTTTATCTGAGGGAGTTCAGGAGTGTCAGTGCGCTAAGAAAAGCCGTAGAGGACTATATCCATTACTACAACAACGAGCGGATAAGCCTGAAATTAAAAGGCCTGAGTCCGGTAGAGTACCGAACCCAGGCTCTGAGAGCCGCTTAATATGAACCATCCAACTTTATGGGGTCAGTCCATGCGCTTGCGCGGGCCTACGGTCAGGCGTCCTCCCCGGTCATCGTTTGTAGTCCGGGTAAGGAGTTAGCCGCAACCCGGGAATTTCAGCCAATCAGACAATATCCTGTGCGTACTGCCACAGCGCCTTCAGCTGCGCCAGCTTCTCTTTATCATCCGCATACTGCTGATACAGCATCTGCAGCTCATCGGCATAGGCCTGCAAAAAAGCCGGCGTAAACACCTGACGACGGTGCTCTAACCAGCGCTGCTGCTCATGTTCATCGAGCGTGCCGGGGAAGTTGCGCGCCCGGTAGTTAAACAGCAGGCGTTCGATACGCTGGTCGGCGAAGGTGATATCCAGCGCCGGCAGATTGCGCGGTTCGGTTTCCAGCACGATTTTCATCGCCGAGCGGTCGGCATCGCTAAAGAACCCATTGTACAGCTGGGCGTCGACGTTTTCGGACGGCACGAAGGGTTCGGCTTCGGCATAGACCGCCACTACCTTCTCGCGCACCTGCGGATTCGCCCGCAGCAGCTGGGCGTTCTCCAGACAGCGCTGAATAGAGATCCCCAGCCGGTCAGCATCCTGCGGGCGCAGGGTATTGGCCTGGGCCAGTACCGGACATTTATTAAGATGCACCAGCTTAATCGGCGCCGCCGGCAGATCGCCAAGCTCGGCGCGCGGGGTGTAAAGCCGCTCGCGCAGGGCATCGGCATCCAGTTCCAGCAGCGGCGCCATATCGCCCGCCAGATCGACCATAATCACCGCATTGCGGTTTTCCGGATGCCAGGCCAGGGGCGCCACCAGGCTGGTGTTGCCGCGCGCGGCGCCAAACATGCCGGAGACATGCACCAGGGGCTTCATCTGCGGCACGTCGATAAGCGTCGCCAGCTTGCGCTTATTGCGGTGGCTGTAGAGATAATCAAACAGCCGCGGCTGCCGGGTTTTCACCAGCTTCGCCATGGCGATGGTGGCGTATACGTCGGCCATCGCGTCATGGGCGTTCTGGTGTTCAATACCGTTGGCGACGGTCAGATGTTCAAGCCGGAAGCTCGGCAACCCTTCGTCATTCTCCGGCCAGGCGATCCCTTCCGGGCGCAGGGCATAGCAGGCGCGCATCACGTCGAGCAGATCCCAGCGCGAGTTATCGTGCTGCCAGCTCCAGGCATAAGGGTCATAGAAGTTGCGATAGAAGATATTCCGCGTCACTTCGTCATCAAAGCGCACGTTGTTATAGCCGACGATACAGGTTTGCGGCACCGTGAACAGAGCGTGGATGCGGCGGGCAAATGTGGCCTCATTATCCCCTTTGGCCAGCGCTTCCTGCGGCGTGATCCCGGTGATCATCACCGCCTGCGGCTGCGGCAGGTAATCGTCAGCGGGTTTGCAGTAAAACACTTCGGGCTCGCCGAGCACATTCAGCTCCGCGTCGGTGCGGATGGCGGCGAACTGCGCCGGCCGGTCGAGGGAAGGGCTGGTGCCGAAGGTTTCATAATCGTGGAATAAAAATCCGGGCTGGTTGACGCTATCTTGCATAGTCTGTTCATTATCCGTGGTGGCGTGCGACCGGTATGGTAAACGATTTGCCCGGTCATCAGAAGGGTCGCGGCAAGCAACTTCCTCTGCTGTGTCATATTTTCTTGCAATTAAACCCTGATATGAAACGCGAAGTTCCGTAAAAAGGACGGCGGATCTGTAAATCTAGAGGATATGCCGTTGAAAGGCCGTTTGTTTATTGCTGTATCTTTGCTCGCTTCGAGCGTTTCCTGCGCATTTGCCGTCGACTTACCTGCTACGGTCGCGCCGCCTTCCATTCAGGCTGGCTCCTGGGTGCTGATGGATTACACCACCGGTCAGGTCCTGACCGCGGGTAACGAACATCAGCAGCGTAATCCTGCCAGTCTGACCAAACTGATGACCGGCTACGTGGTCGATCGCGCCATCGACAGCCATCGTATCACCTTTGACGATATCGTCACCGTGGGTAAAGACGCCTGGGCGAAGGGCAACCCGGTGTTCGACGGGTCATCGCTGATGTTCTTAAAGCCAGGGGATCGCGTCAGCGTTCGCGACCTCAGCCGCGGGCTGATTGTCGACTCCGGTAACGACGCCTGCGTCGCGCTGGCCGACTATGTCGCCGGCGGCCAGCCGCAGTTTGTCGCCCTGATGAATCAGTATGTCGAAAAACTGCACCTGCGGGACACCCATTTCGAAACCGTCCACGGCCTCGACGCTCCGGGCCAGCACAGTTCGGCCTATGACCTCGCGGTGCTCTCGCGGGCGATTATTCATGGCGAACCAGACGTCTACCACATGTACAGCCAGAAAAGCCTGACGTGGAACGGGATCACCCAGCAAAACCGTAACGGTCTGCTGTGGGATAAAACCATGAACGTCGATGGCCTGAAAACCGGCCACACCTCGGGCGCCGGGTTCAACCTGATCGCCTCGGCGGTGGATGGCCAGCGCCGGCTGATCGCCGTGGTGATGGGGGCGGACAGTCCGAAAGGCCGCGAGCAGCAGGCCGCTAAACTGCTGCACTGGGGGCAGCAGAACTTCGACACCGTGCAGGTGCTGCAGAAGGGGCAGAAGGTCGGCACCGAGCGTATCTGGTACGGCGATAAAGAGCAGATTAAGCTCGGCACCGATCAGGATTTCTGGTTAGCCCTGCCGAAGGCGGAAGTGTCGCGCATTAAAGCGAAATATGTGCTGGATAAGAAGGATCTTGAGGCGCCGATCGCCGCCAATCAGCGGGTTGGCGAGATTTCACTGTATGACGGCGACAAGGTGGTGGGGCACTATCCGCTGGTCACCCTCGAAAGCATCAATAAAGGCGGAGTGTTCTCGCGAATGAGCGATTACCTGCATCACGAGCTGTAACCACGCCAACCGCCTCTTTGCAGGCGGTTTTTTTTCGTCTGTCGCTCGTGCTGGCGGGGCGCCTGTTTTTACAGCAGTGTGGTGGCGACTCTGTGAATTCGCGCACATACTGAGGGGGGATCTCCTGTTAAATTAACTGTATATTCATACAGCAATTTATCTCCAAAGGAGGCAAGATGAACTACAGCATCACCACCCTCGGCAAGAAAACCATCGCCGGTTTCCATCTGGTCGGGCCCTGGGATCACACGGTCAAGCAGGGGTTTGAGCAACTGATGATGTGGGTTGAGAACCACCAGGTGCCCGCCCGCGAATGGGTGGCCGTCTACTACGATAACCCGGAGGAAGTGCCGGCGGAAAAACTGCGCTGCGCGACAGCGGTCGCCGTGGATGAGGATTATGTCATTCCCGCCAACAGCGAAGGGGTGATCCTGGCGGCGATTGCCGGCGGGGATTACGCCTGCGCCCGCGCGCGGGTGGTGGATTACGACTTCGCCACCCCGTGGATGCAGTTTTTTGACAGCCTGCAGCAGAGCACGGCGTATCGCATCGCCCCCCAGCCCTGCTTTGAGGTCTATCTTAACGACGGCAACCACGACGGCTACTGGGATATCGACATGTATGTTCCCGTTGAGCGCGTCGCGTCGTAGCGGTTTACCCCTGGTCCGGACAAGGTTTTTTACATTCCCGGCATGCTCCGGGCGAAAAAGCAGTTACAATTGGCCTTTTCGTTTTGCCGGAGAGGGTTGTGCGCGCTGATAAATCACTCAAGCCATTTGAGATCCGCTTGTATCGCCATTATCGGGTGGTGCATGGTGTGCGGATTGCGCTGGCCTTTGTGCTCACCTTTTTGCTGGTGCGGCTGCTGAACGTGCCTGAGGGAACCTGGCCTCTCATCACTCTGGTGGTGGTGATGGGGCCGATCTCCTTCTGGGGTAACGTCGTGCCGCGGGCGTTTCAGCGTATCGGCGGCACGATCCTCGGTTCGGCGCTGGGGCTGGTGGCGCTGAAGCTTGAGCTCATCTCTCTGCCGCTGATGGTCCTCTGGTGCGCGGCGGCGATGTTCCTCTGCGGCTGGCTGGCGCTGGGCAAGAAACCCTATCAGGCGCTGCTGATCGGCATTACTCTGTCGGTGGTGGTCGGGGCGCCGCCCGGCGATATGCATACCGCGCTGTGGCGAAGCGGCGATGTGATCTTCGGCTCGCTGCTGGCGATGCTGTTTACCGGCATCTGGCCGCAGCGGGCGTTCATCCACTGGCGCATCCAGATGGCCAGCTATGTCACCAACTTTAACCGCCTCTACCAGGCCGGCTTCTCGCCAAATCTGGTGGATCGACCGCGGCTGGAAAAGCATCTCCAGCAGGCGCTGAACGACGTGGTTAAAATGCGCGGGCTGATCACCCCCGCCAGCAAAGAGACGCACATCCAGAAGGCGATCTTCGAGGCTATCCAGACCGTCAGCCGCAACCTCGTCTGCATGCTGGAGCTACAGATCAACGCCTGGTGGGCAACGCGTCCGGGTCACTTCGTGATGCTCAATGCGCACACCCTGCGGGAGACGCAGCAGATGACCCAGCAGACGCTGTTGTCCATCGCCCACGCGCTGTACGAAGGGAACCCTCAGCCTGTGCGCGCCAACAATGAAAAGCTGACTGAGATCGTCCTCGAACTGCGCCAGCTGCTGAAAGAGCAGGGTGATGACGGCCTGGCGGAAACCCCGGTCCATGGCTATGTTTGGCTCTCAATCGAACTGGCGCGCCAGCTGGAGCTGCTCTCGCATCTGATCTGCCGCGCGTTGCGCAAATAAACACCAGATGCACCGGGTAACCACATGGGTTGTTTCGATTCAGCAGCGTTTAGGGTTATGATAAACGCAAAGGAAAAAACATTGTCATCAGCGGCTGCTAGCAGTTATGTTAGCCCTATAACGCAGTCGCTTTACGAATCCGAATCTCAATTATTAGGGGTGTAAAAATGGAAACAACTAAGCCTTCTTTCCAGGACGTACTGGAGTTTGTTCGTCTGTACCGTCGTAAGAACAAACTGCAGCGTGAAATTCAGGACGTTGAGAAAAAGATCCGTGATAACCAGAAGCGCGTTCTGCTGCTGGACAACCTCAGCGACTACATCAAACCGGGCATGAGCGTGGAAGCCATCCAGGGCATCATCGCCAGCATGAAGAGCGATTACGAAGATCGCGTTGATGATTACATCATCAAAAATGCCGAGCTGTCCAAAGAGCGCCGCGACATCTCGAAAAAACTGAAAGTGATGGGCGAAGCCAAAGTCGAAGGCTAAACCCTGCCGGTCCGGCGGCGGTCAGCGTCGCCGGGCTGTTCCGCGTTTCCCTCTCTTCCCTGCTTTTTTCTGCGAAAACTTTGTTCCGGCAACTGCCTCTCCTCACCGACACTTTGCTATACTGGCCCGCGAAAAACGTATTGATATCGGAAAGGTTTCTCTCATCCTGGCCGGGCATCTGACGCAGCGGCGTCAGGGCGATATCTCAACACCTCTCACCTCTCCGACGATCGATTCGCCAGAAGACAAACTCAGGTGCTGACCGGGCGCGACAGAACTCTTCCGCTGCTTTCGCCGACAGGAGTCAACCTCACGTGATTAAGTCATTCTTTGCTGCACTCTCGTTTATCAGCCGCCTGCCGGTCCCGGCGCGGTTATCTCAGGGCCTGGAGATCGAACAGTACCAGCGCAGTATCGTCACCTTTCCGCTGGTCGGTTTACTGCTTGGCGCCATCGCCGGCGCGGTGGCGCTCCTCCTGCAGCCGTGGTGCGGCGTCCCGCTGGCGGCGCTGTTCGGCGTGCTGGCGCTGGCGCTGCTCACCGGCGGATTCCATCTTGACGGGCTGGCTGATACCTGCGACGGCATTTTCTCCGCCCGCACCCGCGATCGGATGCTGGAGATCATGCGCGACAGCCGGCTGGGCACCCACGGCGGGCTGGCGCTGATCTTCGTGCTGGTGGCGAAAGTGCTGGTGGTTGGCGAGCTGCTGCTGCGTGATATCCACCCCATCGCAGCCCTGGCGGCGGCCTGCGCCGTCGGTCGCGGGATGGCGGTGCTGCTGATGTATCGTCATCGCTATGCGCGGGAAAAGGGGCTGGGCAATCTGTTTATTGGCAAAATTAGCCTGCAGCAGACGCTGGTGACGATGGCGATGGCGATCGCGCTGGCCACCGCCCTGATGGGGCTGCAGGGGCTGCGCGCCGCGCTGATCACCCTGGTGCTGATCTGGGGTCTGGGATGGGCGCTGAAGCGAACCCTCGGCGGGCAGACCGGGGATACCCTCGGGGCGGCGATTGAGCTGGGCGAATTACTCTTTTTACTGGCGCTGCTGTAAGGCCTGACGCCAACGGTGAGGAACAGAATGGAAACACTTTCGGCGTTACTGGCTGCCATTCCGCAGCCCGATGTGGCGGGCATGGCGCGCGCTCAGCAGCATATTGATGGCCTGTTAAAGCCGCCCGGCAGCCTTGGCCGTCTGGAGACGCTGGCGGTACAGCTGGCCGGTCTGCCTGGCTTGCAGGGGCAGTTGGCGCTGGCGGAGAAAGCGATTGTGGTCATGTGCGCCGACCATGGCGTCTGGCATGAAGGCGTGACCCCTTCGCCGCAGGGGGTGACGGCCATTCATGCCGGCAATATGGTGCGGGGCAACACCGGCGTCTGCGTGCTGGCGGCGCAGGCCGGGGCCAGGGTGCAGGTAGTGGATGTCGGCATCGATGCCGACCCGCTGCCGGGCCTGATTAACCTCAAAGTGGCCCGCGGTAGCGGGAATATCGCCCGGACGGCGGCCATGAGCCGCCAGCAGGCGGAGACGGTGCTGCTGGCCAGCATGCAGCTCACCCGCCAGCTCGCTGCCGACGGGGTGAAAGCCTTCGGCGTCGGCGAATTGGGAATGGCCAATACCACCCCGGCCGCAGCGACGATCAGTGTCCTGACGGGCAGCGAGCCTGACGCGGTGGTGGGCTGTGGGGCCAATCTGCCGCTGGCGCAGCGGGGCCATAAGGTGGCGGTGGTGCGCCAGGCGATAGCCCATAATCAGCCGAACCCGGCCGACGGGCTGGATGTCCTGGCGAAGGTGGGGGGTTACGATCTGGTGGGCATGACCGGGGTGATCCTCGGGGCGGCCTCCTGTGGCCTGCCGGTGGTGCTGGATGGCTTCCTCTCCTATGCCTCTGCCCTGGCCGCCTGCCGCATGGCCCCGTCGGCGCACCCTTATCTTATTCCTTCACACCTGTCGGCGGAGAAAGGAGCGCAGATCGCCCTCGACGCGCTGGGTCTGCGGCCGTATCTCGATATGGACATGCGCCTGGGAGAGGGCAGCGGCGCCGCGCTGGCGATGCACCTGCTGGATGCCGCCAGCGTGATGTATAACCAGATGGGAACGCTGGCGCAGAGCAATATTGTGTTGCCCGATAGCGCGCCGTCATCCTGATGGTAAAGCGCATCGTCCCGCGATGGGGGCGATGCGCCGGGTTTACAGGGCCAGCTGCCAGACCGCCTGGGGTAGGAGATAAACCTTCGCCGGGGCGCGCATGCCGTCGGTGACAATATGGCGGATGCCGCTGGCCATCACCGCGAGGGTGACGTCAAAGGCGTTCAGGCTGTCGCCGAAGCCAGCGGTCAGATTGAGCATTGAACCATTGGCCAGCAGATAGACGGTTTTGTCGGCCATGCGGTAGGCGTTGATATACGGCATCACCTCTTCCTGGGGGTACTGGCGCAGGTACTCGCCGTCGATCTCTTCCGCCACGTGGCCGACGTTAAGGATAAATACTCCCGCTTTCGCCCGGTCCAGCGCCTGGCGATTAACCACGTTTTTACCGCCTGTCGCTGTGGCCACCACGTCCGCCGAGGCGATTGCCTCCTGGAGGTCCACCACGTGCCAGCCGTCGTAGGCCGCCTGCAGACGGCGGGCAGGATCGATCTCCGCCACCATCACCTGACCGCCAAAAGCTTTTGCCGCCGCCGCGACGCCCTGGCCGACCAGGCCGTAGCCGATCACCAGCACTTTTTTCTCATGCAGGGTGAGGTGAGTGGTCTGGAAGAAGGTGTGCCAGGCAGTGAGACCGACCATATGGCGGTTGTGCAGCCCCTCTTTGACCGGCAGATCGTCCCAGTTAAAGATCGGATAGCCTGGCTGAATATCCCCCAGCCGATTGACGCCCGAGCCGGTGGCTTCCAGACCCGCCACGATGTTCCCAAACTCGCCGCGCTGGTGGAGCAGGGTGGTGATATCGGCGCCCATCTCGCACAGGTGAGTGGGCTGCCAGGCAATCGCTTTTTCCCATGACTGTTGCCAGTCGGCATCGCTCATATTGCGCCACGCGCAGGCCTCGGCGCCGCGCTCCACCAGCCAGGCCACCACGTCGTCCTGCACGGTGGTGGGGTTACAGGTGGTTAAAAAGACCTGAGCGCCCTTGTCGAGGATCCCCTGCACCAGCGGGATCATTTTCATGTCGAGGTGCATACAGCAGGCCAGACGCACGCCGCTGAGGTCGGGCAGCGCGGCGACCTGACGCAGGGTACGCGGCATATTCTGGCTGGCCCATGCCACTTCTTTCGCTAAAGAGATTTTATTATTCACTGGGTTATGACCTTCAATTCGCAAAAGGGGTATCCCCCTGACCGAAAAGGGATTCTATCAGCCCCCGCGAGAATTCACAGCACAATGCCGTCGGACATCGCCGCCCGCGCTATCCCCTGCGAAAGACAGGGTTGTTAATTTAAGGTTAAAAAAAGAAAATAAAATATAAGTAATTCCTATGATTTGAGCGATGAAGCGATGTTGAGTGTTATTCCTGTGGGGATATTTTCACGGCTGCGGATTTTCCTTGGCCGCCTGAAGCCGCACGCGCTGCCGGTGGCCCGCCGGCATATCGTGCTGGGATCCATTGGCGCCGGCACCGGACTGGCGGTGACCAGCATGTTCAGCCACTGGCTGCTCGGCGAAGTCAATCTGTGGTTTATTGCCCCGATGGGGGCCTCGGCGGTACTCCTGTTTGGCGTACCGAGCAGCCCGCTGGCGCAGCCGTGGTCGATTGTCGGCGGCAACGTGCTGTCGGCGCTGATCGGCGTCACGGTCGGTATGCTGGTCCCCGATGCGGCGCTGGCCTGCGGTCTGGCGGCGGCTCTGGCCATCGCCGGGATGTATTTTCTGCGCTGTCTGCATCCCCCCGGCGGCGCGGTGGCCCTGACGGCGATCCTCGGCGGCGCCGGGGTGCACAGCGAAGGCTATCACTTTGTGCTGACCCCGGTGCTCCTCAACTCGCTGATGCTGGCGCTGCTGGCTATTGTGTTTAATAACCTGGTTGGCCGCCGTTATCCGCATCCGCTGGCGGCAGAGGAGGTCAAATCCAGGGCGGTGCCGCTGGGTATTTCGGTCACCCGGGAAGATATTCACGCCGCGCTGCTGGAAGGCCAGTTCCTCGACATTGATGAAGACGATGTCCAGGAGTTGCTGGAGAATATCGAGCAGCAGGCGCGGCAGCGTATCGCGACGGCAGCCCGCCGCTAAGGGCGTACTGCGGGCTGCGGGTTACAGATCGCCGGTAAGATACTGCGCGACCCCGCGGCCAAAGCTCCAGTCGCCTTTCTGGTTACTGATAATCGACACCATCAGATCATCGCCGCTCAGGCCGCAGTGTTCCGCCAGCTCCTCCTGCAAAATGGCGAAGAAGCGCTGCTTCTGCGCCTCGCTGCGCGGGCTGGTATAGACCCGCACCACCACCAGATCCCGCGTGCGGGTCAGTCCGAGGCCGGTATCTTCAATCACCATATGGTGGGCTTTGTTTTCATGAACAATCTGGTAACGGTCGCGTTCTGGTACCTCGAAGGCGCGTAGCACGGCGCGATGGGCGGCATCCAGCAGGGTTTTGACCTCCTGTTCCGTACGGCCTTCAATCAGGTCAAATGTCAGTAATGGCATGCAGGTGCTCCTTATCGTTAGGGAATAATGATGGGCTCAACAAGATGCTAGCCGATGCCGCCGTCGGCAAAAACCGCTATAGTTGAATACATTGTTTTTACTGGTGAACAATCACATGAGCGAGAGTCGTCCGGAGAGTTACTGGCCCCATCTGTACTGGCTGACGGTGCTGGAAGAACAAAAAAGCTATACCCGGGCCGCGGAAAAGCTGGGGATCAGCAAGTCGGCTATCAGCCAGAAAATCAGCGAGCTGGAGCGGGTGACCGGTAAAACCCTCGTCCATCGCACCACCCGCAGCGTGAGCCTCAGCGACGACGGACTGCGGCTGGTGGCGGAGCTCAACGAGCCGTTTGGTCAGCTGCGGGATATTTTCACCGGCGCCTGCGATGAGGGCGGGCCGCTGAGGGGAACGCTGCGCCTGACCGCGCCGGTGGCCTTTTCCCGCCAGCAGCTGGTCCCGGTAATCGCGCCGTTTTTGCATCAGCATCCCCAGCTGCATCTGCAGCTTGAGGTCACCGACCGGCTGGTCTCTCTGGCCAGCGAAGGGTTCGATCTCGCCATCCGCCACTGTCGACGCGAGGCGCTTCCGGATACCCACGTCGCCTGGCCGCTGTGTCACACCGCGACGCTTACCGTCGCGTCCGCCGACTATATTCGCCGCCATGGCCGCCCGGAGACCCCCGAAGATCTGCGCCACCACCAATGCCTGACCTATCCCCGTGGGCCACAGCGCCCGCAGTGGACGTTCGCCTCCCGTCAGTCGCCCGATGCTCGGGTGACCATCAACGTGCAGGGGCCATTCGCCACCAATAACAGCGAGTCGCTACGTGATGCGGTGCTGGCGGGGCTTGGGGTGGCGCTGTTGCCGGATTTCAGCGCCCGGGAGGCCATTGGCCGCGGGCTGGTGCAGGAGCTGCTGCCGGCGTGGCAGCCAGTAGAGGTGTTTGCCGATCGGCTGTACGTCATCCGGCCCTATACCCCGCGCGTGTCGCGCGCGGTGGAAACCTTCAGCCGCTACCTGAAAGCGACCTTCAGCGAGACGCGTCCAGCTCCTGCGCCAGCGCCTCGCTAAAGCGGGGCAGCAGATGGCGCTCGCCGGGAAGCAGCTGCGCGAGAGTAACGGTCTTGTCAGCGCAATAGACCCGCTCGCTGCCGAGCTGCGCTTCGAAGGCGTTCGCCGCCTGATGCGCCGCGCTCAGATCGGCGTCAATAAGGATCACCGCATGGGCCAGCACCACGTGGCCGCCGCCCGCCGCCAGCGGCCGCCAGTACTGGGCGGTACCGACAATCTTGCGCGCCTCCGCGCATTCTCCGCAGGCAAGATTATACCGTCCATCGCAAAAGGAACCGCTCACCGCCCGGGGGTGGCTGGCAACGCCGAAGCGCGCGAGGGTGCGCTGCAGCACAGCGCACAGCGAATGATAGATCGGTTCGGCGGCTTCGCCGAGCGGCTGCTGCACCGGCCAGGCGAGGCTAAGGTTGATAATGCCCGGCCCCTGGGGCACCAGACCGCCGCCGGAGCGGCGAAGCCATACCGGCCAGCCGCGCGCGGCAAAATGCGCGCTGACCGCCGGCAGATCCGTAAACTGACGATAGCTCCCCGGCACCACCAATCCCTGCGGCGCCTGCCAGAGCTGGGCGACGGCCTCGCCGGCGCTGGCTTTAGCAAACAGCGGCTGTTCGGCCTGGGTGGGATCCTCGCAAAACTGCAGCGCCAGCGAGGAGGGGGAAAAACGGCGAGGCCAGCAGTCGGCCAGGGTTAACTGAGACATGCATTCTCCTTACCGGAGGGCGCGGGTTACGCCCTCCGCTGGTGGGTCAGTCGACGGGGGGCTTTTTCATCAGCAGCGCGGTGAGCGCTGACAGCAGGCATCCTGCGGTCAGATAGAGGGCCACGCTGTGCCACGATCCGCCGGAGAAGGTGACCAGCGCCGCGGCAATAAACGGGGTAAAGCCGCCGCCGACCACGCTCGCCACCTGGTAGCCGACGCCGGCGCCGCTATAGCGATAGCTGGCGCCGAACAGCTCGGTAAACATCGGCTGCTGGACGCAGACCACCATATCATGGGCGATATTGGCCAGCATCAGGGCGAAGAACAGGATCCAGAAAACGGACTGACTCTCCAGCGCCATAAAGAACGGGAAACCGCTCAAAGTGCCGATCAGCGCCCCGGTGATATAGATCCGCCGACGGCCAAAGCGGTCTGCCAGCCAGGCGAAACAGGGGATAGTCAGGCAGCTAAGACCGCCCACCAGCAGGCCAATGTTGAGAAACAGCTCGCGCGGCAGGCCGAGGTTTTGCGTGGAGTAGTTGAGGGCGAAGGCGGTGACGATATACATCGTCAGCAGTTCACACAGCCGCAGGGCGATAATCAGTAAAAACGCTCCCGGATGGCGAAGCAGCGCTTCCACTACCGGTAGCCGCTTTTTCATCTGCGGCGCGTTGTCCAGGCTCTGCTGCGCTTCAAACTCCTGCGATTCCGCCATGCCGTTGCGGATCCACAGCGCAATAAGGACCAACACCACGCTGAACAGGAACGGTAAGCGCCAGCCCCAGCTGAGGAACTGCTGGTCGCTGGTCAGGCTGCTAATCAGCGATACCAGCCCGGTAGAGAGCAGGAGGCCGACGCCGTAGCCCACCTGCACCCCGCTGCTGTAAAAGGCTTTTTTCCCCTGTGGGGCATTCTCCACCGAGAGCAGCGCCGCGCCGCCCCATTCGCCGCCGACGGCGAATCCCTGAACCGCTCGCAGGAACACCAGCAGCACCGGCGCCCACCAGCCGATCTGGTTGAACGAGGGGAGCAGGCCGATGCAGGCAGTGGCGATACCCATCATCCAGACGGTCATCATCAGCATCCGTTTCCGCCCGAGGCGATCGCCGAAGTGGCCAAAAATAATTCCGCCGAGCGGGCGAAAAAGAAACCCAACGCCGAAGGTGGCAAAGGCGGCAAGCGTTCCCATCGCCGGGCCGATTTGCGGGAAAAATTCGCGGTTGAACACCAGCGCGGCGGTAATGCCATAGAGAAGAAAATCGTACCAGTCGACCACCGCGCCGGCAAAACTACCCCAGGCCGCCCGCCGGGCCCGATGTAGTGAATCTGGCGCCTCGCCGGGCTGCACGCTTATTGTTGAATCCATACCCTGTCCTGTCAGTCACGTACTTCATTGTTATTGGAATGAGACGCTTTTACCGTTGCGTCTGCTCTGAGACTACCGCGCAGCGGCCGTGGAGGAAAGTAGTTTGCCTGCTAAGCGGGGGAGATGGCGCAAAAAAGAATCGATGGGAAAGGCGGTCGAAATCACACCCTGGACTTAACATTCTGGCAATTTGCCATCCAGCTTATACTTTTTATTAAATCAACGGATAACAAAGATGGACACCTTTTAAGAATCGATGTAAATGGTTTACACTTAACGTGTCTCCCTCTCTGGAATGGTGAGTAAAATGCGTCTACTTCTTGCAGTTTTATTTTGTTCTGTCATGTTGCCTTCTGCTTATGCTGAAAAACTGCCTGCGCCGACAGGAAAACCTGTACTGACCATTTCCGGAAAAATCGGAAATATGAATGTCGGCGACAAGGCCGTTTTTGATCTCGCAATGCTGGAAAAACTGGGGATGAAGACGGTAGAAACCACCACCCCCTGGTACACCGGCAAGGTTCGTTTTGACGGCATTCCCCTTAATAAACTCATGGATTTAGTCGGCGCGAAAGGTACATCGGCCCGTGTGCTGGCGCTGAACGACTACACCACCATTATCCCGATTGATGATTTTTATAAATTCCCGGTCATTATGGCGTTAAAAATGAACGGTCAATATATGCGCATTCGTGATAAAGGCCCGTTATTTATTGTCTACCCTTACGACAGCAGTGCTGAATTACAGAACCAGATCTATTATTCCCGATCGGCCTGGCAAGTTTCAAAGATGATTATAGAATAAGGGTTGGATCTTGAATCGAATACTCACGGCTATTATTTTGTCGTTATTTGTTGTCACCGGATATATTACTTATCTGGTGCATGAGCGACAAAGTGAGTTGCAAAAATTTACCCGCTATACGGACTCGTGGTCAATGTCGCAAATGGTGTCGGAATATATGCGGCTGGAGTCTCGTCTGGCGGGAATGGCGATTGGGGCCGAAGGGGCGGACCACGATGAGGTGCGCCTGCGTCTTGAGATCATGATGAGCCAGATCGAGCTTCTGCAAGAGGGCGATCTGGGTAAATTTATCAATAAAAGCGAGCAGCGGAAGACGGTGGTTGCGACGCTGATTCGTAATCTTCATCTGCTCGATAAACAAGTTGATACCATGACGCCGGAGCAGGTCAGACAGATCCTGCCGGTGTTAAGCGAGCTTGATGGTCCGCTGACCTCAATGGCCGCCGCCACCCTGACGCAAGATATCAATATCGTTAATATCACCCATGATAAAATCCAGCATCTCTATTATATCTACTCGGTGATCTCCATTCTGCTGATCGCCATGTGTATAACTCTCGGTCTGCTGATGCTCCGACAGAATAATAATCTGCGTCGCGCCCATGTTCGTATGAAAACGCTGGCCAACGATCTGCAGGCCTCGAAAGAGAAGCTGCAGGTGCAGAACCGCCGGCTGCAGTACGATGCCTACCATGATTCGCTGACCGGTATGCCCAACCGTCTCTCTTTCTGGCAGCGGCTGCAGGAGATCGTCAACCAGGTGCGTCCGTATAAGGGATGCGCCGTGGTGATGCTTTTCGACCTCGACAGCTTTAAGGATGTGAACGATACCCTTGGCCATGATGCTGGCGATAAGCTGCTGCAGGATCTGGCCAGTCGCCTCTCTTTTTTCCGCAAAACCTCCGAGACGCTGTATCGCCTTGGCGGTGATGAGTTTGCGATGCTCTCCTACGATCTCACTGAGGAGATGGCCCTTGAGCGGGCCAATGTTATCCGGGAGAAGATCAGCCAGCCCTATCAGATCTACGATGCGCAGATTAATATCGACGCCTGCATTGGGATCGTGATCTCTGACGGTGAAAGTCGTACCGATTATCTGTACAAGTGCGCCGACCTCGCGCTGTATGAGGCGAAAAAAGAGGGTAGCGGCCATGTGCAAATCTTCCGGCCGGGGATGCTGCAGCGCCTGCAGGAGAACAAATCGTTTGAAGACGATCTGCTGCAGGCCCTAAGTCTACTATCAGCCGATCGCCGATACCGTCACGCGCGAAATCTACGGCTATGAAGCGCTGGTTCGTTGGTTCCATCCGGTGCGCGGCGCCGTGCCGCCGACGGTGTTTATTCCGGTGGCAGAGAAAATCGGTCTTATTAATGCCCTTGGCGAATGGGTGCTGAAAACCGCCTGTGCCGAAGCGGCCAGCTGGGCGACGCCGCTGAAGGTCTCGGTCAACGTTTCACCAATTCAGTTGATGAATACATCGCTGACCGACACCATTATCGAGGTGCTGCATCAGACCGGCCTCGATCCGCGACGTCTTGATCTGGAGATCACCGAGTCGGACGTATTCAATGAGAACACCCGTTCGCTGGAAATTCTCAGCCAGCTGCGCGAGCAGGGCATTCAGATCTCCATCGATGACTTTGGTACCGGCTATTCTTCCCTGTCCCGTTTAAGCTACTTCCCGTTCGATAAAATTAAAATCGACCGCTCGTTTGTCATCAATATTCCGGAACAAAAAGACGATCTGGATATCGTCCGCCTGATTATCAGCATGGGAAAGAGCCTGCATATGCGCATTGTGGCGGAAGGTGTAGAGACCGAAGAGCAGTTGGCTTCGCTGCAGGCGCTGGGCTGTGACCTGGTTCAGGGATATTTAATCGGCAAACCGAGTCCGCTGCGCTAACAAATTTTTAACGTGTCTACTTTTATTCTCCCGGGCGATTTCAGGATCCTGAAATCGCCTTTTTTATTTTCTCTTAGCGCTAATCCCTGCGAGGTATAAAAAGGAGTAGGCGTAAAATTCCACAACAAAATAATATCCTTAACGTTTAAAAGGGGTATATGATATGCATCATATAGGCTATTTCTGAACGTCGCGTTTGAGACGGTAAAGTGAGGCACAATTATGCAGCGAATCATTATTCCCACCCATTACGTTCACACCCGCAGCACGCCGCTGTGGACCAAAGAGACCGCCCCGGCCTCTATCTGGCGCCGCCATCTGGATGCCGGCACCCGGCAGGGCGTCTACCCTCGTCTCTCGGTGATGCAGGGGGCGATCCGCTATCTCGGCTATGCCGATGAAACCAGCCCCGAGCCCGTTGAAACCCTGACTATTGAAGCCGGCCAGTTTGGCGTCTTTCCGCCGGAGAAGTGGCACTGTATTGAGGCCCTCTCAGAGGACACGGTTTTTAATGTCGACTTTTATGTTGATCCAAAAATTCTCATCGAGGGATAACAAGAGATGACCAGTGAAAATAAAGGTTATACCTTAGCGCTAGAGAATGGCCGACTTCACCAGAAGCAGGAAAAAATATTTCTCAAACCAATGGTGTTGTATATTCCACAGCAGGCGGTGGAGGCCGTTAATGACCTGCTGAGCAAGTTGCCGGACGACAGGGAAGAGGGGGAGTTTCTGTTGACGGTCACCAATAACAATAACGGCGTCTCGGTTGATAAAACCTTTTCCTCGCTGGCGGCGCTGCGCGACCCGCTCACCGCCGCTGATACGGTGAAGGATCTGATCAATATCGTTCGCGGCTACGAGTCCGATGAAGAGACCAACGTTTGCGGCTGGTAAGCCCGCTACTCTTCCGCCGGATGGCGACCGTCACCTAATGCCATCTGGCCGACCAGCCACTCCCGCAGATTGATAATATCCGCCCGCTGCGCCGCAGCCTCGGTGGTGACCAGGTAGTAGCGGGCGCCAGGCAATGCGTTGCTGAACGGCGCGGATAATACGCCGCGCTGCAGCAGATCCCGCGCCAGCAGTTCGCTGGCGATCACCACTCCCTGACCGGCCACCGCCGCCTGCAGGGCATGGGTCTCATCGCTAAAGGTTAACCCCGCATCAATATTCAGCTTCGGCGGTCCATAGCGCCGACGCCAGTTCTCCCAGCTCGGCGAATCAGCTGGCACGCGCCGGTTGGCAACGTGAAACAGCGTCACCCGCTGCAGATCTTCAGGCCGGCTGAGGCCCAGAGTCGGGCTGGCGACCACGATAAAGCGATCCTCATACAGCAGCGTGCAGTACAGGTCCGGCTCCGGCGTTTCACGATAGCGAATCGCGGCGTCTACCGTGCCCAGATGCAGATCCACTCGTTCGACGCTGGTGTGTAGCCGCAGGTCGATAGCCGGAAAGCGGGCGGTGAAATCCGCCAGCCGCGGCACCAGCCAGTGGGTGAGAAAATTGGAGGTGGTGGTGACGGTTAAGGATGGCGGCTGACGGGCATGAGCGATCTGGACGACGGCCTGTTCCAGGGCGCTAAAGGCGCGTTGGGTGGCGGCGTAAAGGATCTCGCCATCAGCGGTCAGACTGACGCCCTGCGCGCTGCGTTCGCAGACCCGGCACTCCAGCACCGACTCCAGCAGTTTAATCTGATGGCTGACCGCCGTCGCGCTGACGCCGAGCGCCTCGGCGGCCTGTTTAAAACTGCGGTGGCGGGCGACGGCATGAAAAGCGCGTAGCGCCCCCAGCGGCGGCAGACGGGGTGGTCTCATGGCTGAGTTTTTCTCATCTATGGCTGAAAACTATGCGTTTGTGTAAGGCAATATAGTGGCGATAGGCTACGGGCATGTAAAGACAATGACATGAATTAAATTCATGCAGCTTCGCCTGTCAGGAGTCAACTATGCACGTTGTAAGCCGCTACACCGCCGCGGAAGCCGCGGCAACGATCGACCCCCGCGGCCGCGCTATCGCCCTTAGCGTGGTCATCGCCGCCGGGGCCTTGCTGTTAATCATGCCCCCGGTTATCGGGGTGACCGGCACGCTGAGTCTGCTGACGGCGCTGATTGCGGCCTTTGGCGTCGGGTGGGGATTCACTCGCGGACAATCCTGGCTTTATCGCTCACCCCTGGCGGCGACGCGCTGGGCCTTTCTGCTGTCAGCGGCCGGCTGGCTGCTGGCGCTGGTGGCCTGGTATGGCGGGCAGGACTGGCCGGCACTGCTGCCGGGCGTGGCGTGCGGTGGGGCGGGAGCGGCTGTCGCCTGGCGCATTGCGGCGGGTAGGACGGCGCTGCCGGGGATGCGGGTCAGCGGCGCCACGGTGCTGAGCGTAGCTATCGCCATCGCGGCGACGCTGCTGACCTGGCATACTGCGGGAGGAGGACGCCATGGCGTCTGCTTTGCCTTCGCCGTGCTGCTTGACTGGGCGCTGCTCGGCGCGCTGATGGTGCGGATCCGCCAGCAGGAGAGTGCGGCCTGATACCAGACGCGGTCTGGTCCAGGATCGGCGAATCAAGCGAGACAGGGTAAGTTGTCCCGCCCGGCGTTAAATATCTTCTACACTGTTACAGGCATCACATTCCTGTGCGGTCGGCACTCCTGCCGGCCGCCGTCGGCGTTCAGCCCAGGCACGGGCCTGCGGGCTGGTTATCCTGAAAGAGGAGTCTGTAATATGGCATTTGTCACCACCCAAGACGGCGTCAACATTTACTTTAAAGACTGGGGACCAAAGGAAGCTCAGCCGATTGTCTTTCATCACGGCTGGCCGTTAAGCGCTGACGACTGGGATAACCAGATGTTATTTTTCCTTGCCGAAGGGTTCCGGGACATCGCTATCGATCGTCGGGGTCATGGCCGCTCCGATCAGGTTAGCGAGGGGCACGATATGGACCATTACGCGGCGGACGTTTCGGCGGTGGTGGAACATCTGGATCTGCACAATGCGGTCCACGTCGGGCACTCCACCGGCGGCGGCCAGGTCGCACGCTACGTCGCCCGCTATGGTCAGCCGCAGGGGCGGGTGGCGAAGGCGGTGTTAATTAGCGCCGTCCCGCCGCTAATGGTGAAAACCGAGCAGAATCCGGGCGGGACGCCGATCGAGGTGTTTGACGGTTTCCGCAAAGCGCTGGCGGCGAACCGCGCCCAGTTCTATCTCGACGTCGCCTCTGGCCCGTTCTATGGCTTCAATCGTGATGGAGCAGAGATATCCCAGGGGACGATCCAGAACTGGTGGCGACAGGGGATGATCGGCAGCGCCAAAGCCCATTATGAAGGCATTAAGGCGTTTTCAGAGACCGACCAGACGGAAGACCTTAAGTCGATCACTTTGCCGGTGCTGGTGATGCAGGGAGATGACGACCAGGTGGTCCCCTATAAAAATGCGGCCATCCTGCAGGACAAGCTTCTGCCGAACAGCCAGCTGAAAATTTATCCTGGCTTCCCGCACGGGATGCATACCTCCCACGCCGATACTATCAACGCCGATCTGCTGGCGTTTATCCGCGCCTGATCTGCCCTCTTTGCCGGGCAGAGTGCCGTTAATGGCATTCCGCCAGCGCCCTGGGCGCCAGTCGCCTGGGGCGCGCCGGTTGACGTGCAGAGGAAATCTGCTTAACTCATGGGGTACCTGACGACTATTTTCCCCTCGCAGGATAAAACGCCGGGTTTCTCTGCGGAAACCCGGCGGAATTCTGCGCAAGAGACAAGTGAGAGACAATGAAATTAGCCGGACTTCATCCCGACGAGCAGCGTCGCCTGCAATCGCTACGCTCTTCCGGGCTGTTGAATAGCGGAAAAGAAGAACGCTTCGATCGCCTGACCAGGCTTGCCCGTTCGCTGTATAACCTGCCGGTGGCGTCCATCAGTCTGGTGGGGGAAGATCTCCTGCATATCAAGTCCTGTGCCGGTCTCGATGTGGACACGGTGCCGAGAGATATTTCATTTTGCGCCCATACCATTCTGCAAACCGACCCGCTTATCGTCAACGACATGCAGCAGGACGAGCGCTTTCACGATAACCCGCTGGTCATTGAGGCGCCGTTTATCCGCTTTTACGCCGGGTATCCGGTGCAACTGCCGGATGGCGCGACCGTCGGGTCGTTCTGCCTGATGGATCACCAGCCGCGATCGTTTTCCGCCCATGAAATGCAGATCTTAAGCGATCTGGCGGCGATCGTGGAGGATGAGTTCAAGGTGCTGGATGCGGCAACCTCGGATGAGCTGACGGGACTGTTTAATCGCCGGGGATTCCTCACCCTGGCAGAGTATGCCCTGCTGACGGCCCAGCGCCGCCATGAGCCGGTGAGCCTGGCGTTTGTCGACCTCGATCGCTTCAAGCACATCAATGATACCTGGGGGCATGAAGAGGGCGATCGCGCGCTGATCGCCATCGCCGACTTGATGAAAGCGGCCTTCCGCGAGTCCGATATCCTCGCGAGGCAGGGTGGGGACGAATTTATCATTCTGTTCGCCAATACCAGCCGCCACGATGCCGCGACGGCGATGGAGACGCTCAGCCACAACGTGGCGCGTTTCAACCAGCAGGCGGCCAATCCCTGGCAGCTGGCGTTCTCCTGGGGCTGCGTCGAATACGATCCCGCCAGCCATCCCAGTCTCAACGCGCTGGTGGCCACCGCTGACCGCCTGATGTACCAGGCGAAGCAGAAGCAGGGACGCGAGCGCCGTTAATCCTTTGCGGCGGTGGCACTCAACAGGTACTGCTGCGCCTGCTGCCGCTTCTGCGCATAGCTGCTGAGCAGCGCCTGCTGCGATTTCCCTTCGTTATCGTAAAACAGGCCGCCTTCGTCGGCGATAAAGCGATAATGCTGTTCCAGCTGGTTTATCACCCAGTCAATGCGTTGCAGGGTGAGTAAGGTACAGGACTGACCATGCAGGTCGTCTTCAATATCCAGCACATGTGAGCGAAAGGCCTCTACGGCAAACAGCCGGCTCAGCGCGGCAGGGTCCGCCAGCGCCGACTCCCAGCGCGCCGTCAACTGCTGAAAGTGAGCCAGCACCAGCGGGTCAGCGCGCCGGGCGCGAAGCCAGACGAGCTTCCGGCGGTAGCTTTCGACCGCCAGCCGCTTCATCTCGCGATATTGCGCCAGCTGCTGTTCGGCGTCAGGGATCCTGGTCATCAGCCAGCTAAAAAAGAAGCGAGTCTCAAAACGTTCGACAAAGTGGAACAGCGGGTCGGCCAGACCATTGCTGTTGAATTCTCTCAGCGGGTCGAAGGGATACATATAGCCAAAATCGAACAGCCATAACTGCTCCTGCCGGTCCACCAGCAGATTCCCGCTACAGAGATCCCACTCCATCAGCCCCTGTTCTTCGCAGGCTTCCAGAGTAGTAAATAGCTGGGCGATCAGCGGCGGGGTCAACTGATGTATCGGCTCGCCATCGATCCAGGGGGAGAGCAGGATGCCGAGGCGATAATCGGCATACAGCGTTGGGACGATGTGGGTGAAGCGCGGCGCGGTGACCGGGTCATCCTTCAGCTGTTGCAATGCCTGCCGACGCTGTACCTCATTTAAAAACGACAGCTGGCCGTTGAGGTTGGCAACGCCGGCGACGGCGCGACGTTTCTTTAAATTGTACTCCTTGCCGGCGATGCGCAGACGATAAACCTCGCCGGTCAGGCCTGAGCCGTATACCTGCACCACATAGGGGGAATCGGGGCCCAGTGCGGCGAGGGTCTCCGGCGGCAGCGGGCAGTGGCTGACGTTGCCGACGATAAGAGGTTCCCCGCTGCGATCGAACGCCTGCTGTTGCTGTTGTCTGAGGTTCATGATGCCTCCGGGTAAAACGTTAGACAGAGTGGATAATCCACGCTATCTCACCCGCAAACGGTAGTGAATTCATCCTACTGGCAGGCGCTTTTTCAGGCTGAGCTGGGGTGCGTTCACGGAGGACACGCGGGGCGTAGGGCGGCGGTAGGGAACGGCGCAGTAAGTCTCGGCGGGTTCTGGCTGTTGTAGGCATCGTTTAACAAGCTGACCCGGCTACCTGTCGTGGTTCCCGTCATCTGTGGCGGACACTTTGCGCGTACAGCAGTTTCACGGTTTCACTGGAGGAGGCGGGGACCAAAACAACAGGCGTTATTCGTTGCGACCAGCCCAGCACTATCGATATGGCGGCCCGGAACGGCAAACGTCTGGAGCGCATACCTGACGCCGTTGTCAATGAGGTGCTTGCCTGGCTGGATGCGATTCTGCGTTAAGGCCAGAGACGCAGAAAAGCAAAAAGCCTGCTCGAAAGCAGGCTTTTTAAATATGGCTCCTCTGACTGGACTCGAACCAGTGACATACGGATTAACAGTCCGCCGTTCTACCGACTGAACTACAGAGGAATCGTGTGGAGTCGTATCTTAGCGGCGAAAAAACTTTTGTCAAACATCAATTCGCCTGTTCAGGTGCAACTGCCGCTTCCATCGACAATTTGTTGTCATTTCCGACAATTATTACGGAAAATACTTTGCAGGATATCCATTTCTCAATCATCATTTGAAATGTTGTTTCAACATCTCTCACTAAGGTCTCTCTTGAACGTCACCTCCGCCGTACGCCAGGCTGTCGAACGGACATCCTGGTTTAAAAAACGTCAGCGTTATCGTGTGCTGTACTGGCGCGAAATCAGCCCTCTCGCTGTGCCCATTCTGCTGGAAAATGCCTGTGTGCTGCTGATGGGGGTGTTGAGCACCTTCCTTGTCAGCTGGCTGGGAAAAGAGGCCATGGCCGGTGTGGGGCTGGCCGATAGCTTTAACATGGTCATCATGTCCTTCTTTGCCGCCATCGACCTGGGCACCACGGTGGTGGTGGCCTTTAGCCTCGGCA
Source organism: Klebsiella pneumoniae (assembly GCF_000742135.1). Lineage (GTDB taxonomy): Bacteria > Pseudomonadota > Gammaproteobacteria > Enterobacterales > Enterobacteriaceae > Klebsiella > Klebsiella pneumoniae. The sequence continues at coordinate 4,483,813 of NZ_KN046818.1, forward strand.
AGCGCGATCGGCGGCGGGCGAGGGCGGCCGCGCGCCAGTCGCTGGCCATTATGACCCTGTTTTCCATTTTGCTGGCGGGGGTGATCCATGCCTTTGGCCAGGAGATTATTGATTTTGTCGCCGGCGATGCCACCGCCCAGGTCAAGGACCTGGCGCTGACCTATCTGGAACTGACGGCGCTGAGCTACCCGGCGGCGGCGATTGCGCTGATCGGCAGCGGGGCGCTGCGCGGCGCCGGCACCACCAAAATCCCGCTGCTGATCAACGGCGGGATGAATATCCTCAATATCTTAATCAGCAGCGTGCTCATCTACGGCATCTTCTCCTGGCCGGGGCTGGGGTTTGTCGGCGCCGGGCTTGGGCTGACCATTGCCCGCTATATTGGCGCGATAGCCACGATCTGGGTGCTGATGGTGGGCCTCAATCCGGCGCTGCGGCTGTCGCTGAAGGGTTACTTCAAACCCTTTAACTTCGCCATTATCTGGGAGGTGATGGGGATCGGCATCCCGGCCAGTATCGAATCGGTCCTGTTCAATGGCGGCAAGCTGCTGACCCAGATGTTTGTCGCCGGGATGGGCACCAACGTTATCGCCGGCAACTTTATCGCCTTTTCGGTGGCCTCGCTAATTAACCTGCCGGGCAACGCCCTCGGCTCGGCCTCGACGATCATTACCGGCAAGCGGCTGGGAAAAGGGCAGATTGGTCAGGCTGAATTCCAGGCCTGGCACGTATTTTGGCTGTCGACGATCATTCTGACGCTGATCGCCTGGGGCAGCGCCCCCTTCGCCGGCTTTATCGCCTCGTTCTACACCCATGAAGAAGATGTAAAAGAAGTGGTTAAACAGCTGCTGTGGCTCAACGCCCTGTTTATGCCGATCTGGTCGCTGTCGTGGACTTTACCCTGCGCTTTTAAAGGCGCCCGTGACGTACGCTACACCATGTGGGTGTCGATGCTCGGCATGTGGGGCTGCCGGGTGGTGGCGGGCTATACCCTGGGCATCGTGCTGGGGATGGGGGTGATTGGCGTCTGGTTAGGGATGGTGCTCGACTGGGCGGTGCGCGGCGTGCTGTTTTATTTCCGAATGGTGAGCGGCCGCTGGCTGTGGAAATATCCGCGCGTGAAGGCTTCATCGGAGGAAAGCTGAGCCGTTTGCGAGGCTAAACGCCATTTTTTGCGCAAAGTGAAGAATAATTCGGCAAACGATTCATTTTATTGAAAACAGGCTTTGACAGCGCCGGGCGTCATCGATAATATGCGCCCCGTTCACACGATTCCTCTGTAGTTCAGTCGGTAGAACGGCGGACTGTTAATCCGTATGTCACTGGTTCGAGTCCAGTCAGAGGAGCCAAATTTAAGAAGCCTGCTTTCGAGCAGGCTTTTTGCTTTTCTGTCTACCACCTTTCTTCCGTGGACAAACACCGCCGGGTCGTTTGTTTCGCTTATCCGGACGCTGACGCTCCCTGGCGGGTAACGTCAGCGTTTATCTCACGATTCCCACGTCATCGACGATTAACGGAACGGCGGCTCGTTGAAGGTGCGCAGCTTACGCGAGTGCATGTGATCTCCCTCGGCGCGCAGCAGGTCAATCGCCCGGATGCCTATCTGCAGATGCTCGGAGATAGCGCCCTCGTAAAAGCGGTTAGCCTGGCCGGGGAGCTTGATTTCACCGTGCAGCGGCTTGTCCGAGACGCAGAGCAGCGTGCCGTAGGGGACGCGGAAGCGATAGCCCTGGGCGGCGATGGTCGCGCTCTCCATATCGATAGCTACCGCGCGGCTGAGATTAAAGCGCAGCGCCGAAGCGGAATAGCGCAGCTCCCAGTTACGGTCGTCGGTGGTGACCACCGTCCCGGTACGCAGCCGCTGCTTAACCTCTTCGCCGGGCATCCCGCTCACCTGCTTGGTGGCGTCGTAGAGGGCGCGCTGCACTTCGGCAATGCTGGGGATCGGAATATCTGGCGGCAGCACCGCATCCAGTACATGATCGTCACGCAGATAGGCGTGGGCCAGCACATAGTCGCCGATGGCCTGGCTTTCGCGCAGGCCGCCGCAGTGGCCGATCATTAACCAGACGTCCGGCCGCAGTACCGCGAGATGATCGCAGATGGTTTTGGCGTTAGCCGGGCCGACGCCAATGTTAATCAGGGTGATCCCTTTGCCGTCGTGGGTGATCAGATGCCAGGCCGGCATCTGGTGCTTCTTCCACGCCAGATCGGAAATGGCCTGTTCCGGCGCTTCGGTCTCGGCGGTGATCCAGATCCCGCCGGCGCAGGAGAGAGCGATATAGGGGCTGTCGGGATCGAGGATCTGGCTGCAGCCCCAGCTGACGAACTCATCCACGTAGCGGGTATAGTTGGTGAACAGCACGTAGGGCTGGAAGTGTTCCGCCGGCGTGCCGGTGTAGTGACGCAGACGCGCCAGCGAAAAATCGACGCGGCGGGCGTCAAAGTGCGACAGCGGATAGAACTCGGTGGGATGGAACAGGCCATCCGCGGTCTCATCGCCAATTTGTGACAGCTCGGTGGTAGGGAAATAGCGCGTCAGACCGGCGCTCATCGAGCGGTCGAGTGTCAGGGTGGAACCATCGATCACGTAAGGATAGGGGATCTCATGCTGCGACAGCTCGACGCTGATATGCGCGCCATAGTCCTGGTACAGCAGGGTCAGCTGTTCCAGCAAATAGTTGCGGAACAGTTTCGGATTCGTAATGGTGGTGGTATAGCAACCGGCATGGGTGAAACGTCCCCAGGCGCGCGTTTTGAGGGCTTTATGATCGGCGCCGTCCCAGGAGACCGACAGCTGCGGATAGACAAAAAGACCTTCCGCGCGGGCTTCGGTATCGGGGAGCGTATTATGGTCGATATAGTCGCCGATGGCTTTGCGTAACGCCGTGACCGAGGCTTCATAGCGCGCTTCCAGCTCGGCAAGCGCTTGTTCCGGGGTCAGACTGGCGGCCTTGATATTCATGATTCGCTCCTTGTTTCAGGTCTGCTGACATTCCCGATAGTATGTCACAGCGGGAAAAGGGCGAAGGAGAATTTATCTGTCAAATGCGACGATACTCAGACCATAACCAGTAAAGGGAGCGGGCTCGTGTTATTTGCCGGCGTTTGTCCAACGCTCGCTGCTATAATGAGTGGCGTTGCGGATCTTCAAAGTTTGCGTCGGATTATTATTCAGACAATAGCGCGCATCGGCCAGCGGAGTGAGTTTATCCTCTTCCCGCAGGCGGAGGCGACAGGCTTCAATCTCTGCGATCATCTCCAGCGCACCGCTCTGAAGCACGACGCGGCAGAGGCTGGCCGAAGCCGCGTCCTGTACTTTTTTTACCCACCACTCCATCTGTTTTTTATCCTCTCATAGCGACATGTGCGTCGATAATTCATGTTTCTTAAAAATCTGACAATAAGATTATCCCCTTGGTTTATGCAGTGTTTAAAAATACGCAACCGATTGTTGATCTGTGCGCTAGGTTTTTTTATGCCGGGGGGCAATGATCTGCCGGGTTTAATTTGCAGGAAGCGATGACTATGCTGAAAAGCAGTCCGTGAGAATAGCCTGTCAGGAAGAGGGCTGATAAGTCCGGCTACGCAATAAATATAAGAGAGAGCGTCATGAAGCATCTATTTCGACACTGGCGAACGTCCGGCGCCGTTATCGGCTCACTGCTGAAAAAAGGGAGCATTGCGGTACTGGCGCTGCTGGTGGTCTTTCTCGCCGGGCGGATCTATGAGTCCCAGCGCGGCCCGGCCCTGCATCGCTGGCATACCTGGAGTGGCAACGAGATGTCGGCCGAAGAGATCGACCAGGCGACCTTTGCCCAGTATCTGGCGCGGGAGAAGACGATTTTCGCCGATCTCCAGCGTGAGGTGACAGAGGCTTTGCCGGAGGAAGATAAAACCCCGGTCAACCGCTTTTATCGTCACAGCCGGGTCTGGCCGGGGCAGTTTAAGCAGGACTGGAACCGTTCTTTTGTGCTGATGCCGCTGGGCAAGCCGCGCGGCGGCGTGGTGCTCCTCCATGGCCTGACCGATTCGCCCTACAGCGTTCGCTATCTGGCGCAACTCTGGCAGCAGCGGGGTTATGTGGCGGTGGTGCCGCGTTTGCCGGGACATGGCACCGCGCCGGGGGCGTTAACGGCGGTTGACTGGGAGACCTGGCTGGCGGCGACGCGTCTGGCGGTACGCGAAGCGACCCGCCTTGCCGGGGCGGACGTGCCGCTGGATCTGGTCGGCTACTCTAACGGCGGCGCGCTGGCGCTCAAGTATGCCCTCGATAGCCTGGAGGATAGCCACCTGCGTCAGCCGCAGCAGATTATTCTGCTGTCGCCGATGATCGGCGTGACCGCATTTGCCCGTTTCGCCGGCCTCGCCGGGCTACCGTCCGTCTTCCCGGCGTTCGCCCGTGCGGCCTGGCTGAACGTGGCGCCTGAGTTTAATCCGTTCAAGTACAACTCCTTTCCGGTCAAGGCGGCGAGACAATCGTGGTTATTGAGCCAGGCGCTGCAGCAGCAGATTATCCGCGCGGCCCGGCAGGGCGAGCTGAAAGCGCTGCCGCCGATCCTCACCTTTCAGTCGGTGATGGATTCCACGGTCAGCACCCGCGCGGTGGTGGAGTCCCTGTATCGCTATCTGCCGGATAACGGCAGCGAGCTGGTGGTGTTCGATATTAACCAGGCGGCGGATCTCCGGGTCCTGTTTCGCCCTGCGCTCTATGCGGCGGTGAATACGCTGCTGCCCCCGGCGCCGCGGACCTATACCACCACGGTGGTGACCAACGCGACGGCGCACACGCTGCAGACCGTCGCCCGGACCACGCTGGCCCAGGAACGGGAAGAGCATCGTTATCCTTTACACCTGGCCTGGCCGGCGGATATGTACTCTTTGTCGCATGTGGCGGTGCCGTTTCCCCTGAGCGACTCGCTGTATGGTCGCGAGCCGGACGAGAAGAACCGCTACGGCATTAGCCTGGGCACCATTTCACTGCGCGGAGAGACCGGGACGCTGAGCGTGGGGCTGGAGACGTTAATGCGCGTCACCTCCAATCCATTCTTTCCATGGATGATGACGCGCGTCGATGAGCGCATCGCCTGCGGCGAACAGGCGGCGGTGGCGGCCTGCCTGAAAGCGCAGGCCAGAGCAGAGGCGTTAAAACAGGATCAGGTGCAGAACGGTACGCAGCAGGATACCGACGATCGCCGCGGGAGCCACGAAGCGGAACAGGCGGACAAACCGTGAGCTGATGCCAAGAAAAATGCCGATACCGGGAAGATCAAAGGTCTGGATCAGTAGACCTGCCGAGGCGTTGACCTGGTCCACGGTGACTTTGCCCTGCTGGATCAGCTCGGAAATGACGCCAAAGTAGGCGGTGCCCCCGGCAACGCACTTCACCAGCGCCGGCAGCACAAAGTTCTGGGGGATGTGCAGCCAGCTGAGAAGCGGCTTCAGCAGCTGCTGCAGCAGGTCGATAGCCCCGGCGCCCTGCAGCAGCCCGACGATGGTTAACGACAGGATCAGCATTGGCACCGCGCCGAGCGCCAGGCGGATGGCGTCGGAGCCGGCGCTATTAATCACGGCCAGAATTCCCTGGCTGTTCTGCTCGGCATTCGGCAGCGCTTCCGCGCGGGGGTTCTCGGCGACCGATAAGCGCCGTCCGGTGACGTGCCAGGCGACGGCGGCCGCGCACAGGCCGCCGACCACCGAGATAACGATCGAGGCCAGCCAGTGCAGACCAAAAGGGGTAAGAGGATAGAAGACGTTGCCTTGCCCCATGGCGAACACCATGGCCAGCGTGGCGGCCATTTGTCGGTCCGAGACGCCGCGTTTATCCATAATCGACAGCGTGGCGAGCGGGGCGGCAAAGCTGACAAAGTTAATCTGGATCAGGGCGAAGGCGCTCATCCCGGTTAAGCCGAAGGGCTTCAGCAGCGGGGCCACCCAGCGAACAATCACATCGAGGATACCGCGGACCTCAAGGTATTTCATGATGATCAGCATGATCACCATGATCGGCAACAGCGTATACAGCGCGACGTCAACGGACGACTTGCCCGCCGCCATAATGATGCTTATGACATCCATTTACTTTTTTTACCACTCGCAGAGCTATTCGTTCGCGTCATCATAATCCCGTGGGGAAGGAAATGATATGCCTTGATCCCTCTCGGGATCCGGCGCCGCACGGGCGCCGGGAGAAGAGGATTACTGACCGATATTGACCAGCGTCCGACCATGAATATTATTGCTGAGGAAATCTGCGGCATACGCTGGCGCCTGCTCCAGCGTGATTTCAGTGGCCGCCTGCTGGTAGTAGCTCTCCGGCAGAAGCTGGGCCAGACGCTGCCAGACGGCGTCGCGTTCAGCGGTCGGCACCATCACCGAATCCACCCCCTGCAGACGCACATTGCGCAGAATAAACGGCATCACGGTGGTCGGCAGATCGAAGCCCCCGGCCAGACCGCAGGCGGCGACGCAGCCGCGATATTGCGTTTGCGCCAGCACTTTGGCCAACACCGGGCCGCCAACGGTATCCACCGCGCCCGCCCACAGTTGTTTCTCCAGCGGACGGGTCTCCGCGAAGTCGCTGCGCGGCAGGATCGTATCGGCGCCCAGCTGGCGAAGGTAATCGTGTGTCGATTCCCGGCCCGATACGGCCGTCACCCGGTAGCCAAGGGCTTTCAGCAACACCACGGCGGTGCTGCCGACCCCGCCGCTGGCGCCGGTGACCAGGATATCCCCGCTGTCAGGGGTGACGCCCGCACTAACGAGAGCATCAACGCATAGCATCGCGGTAAAGCCGGCGGTGCCGATGATCATTGCCTGGCGCGCGCTGAGCGTCTCCGGCAGAGCAACCAGCCAGTCGCCTTTAACGCAGGCTTCGGTGGCCAGGCCACCCCAGTGGTTTTCGCCCACGTCCCAGCCGGTGAGGATCACGGCCTGGCCGGGAACAAAGCGCGGATCGCGGCTTTCTTTCACCTGACCGGCAAAATCAATGCCCGGCACCATCGGAAATTGACGGATAATTTTTCCTTTGCCGGTGATCGCCAGGGCGTCTTTATAATTGAGACTCGACCAGTCGATGGCGACCCGGACGTCGCCTTCGGCAAGAGCGGGCAGGTCGATATCTTTGACGGTGGCGACGGTGCGGTTGTCGATCTGGTCCAGAACTAATGCTTTCATGACAGAGTATTCCTCGTCGGAAGGGGGTTATCGGCGCTAGCGCCGTCCTGTGCAGGTGTTTTTGTTGTCATACTGTGCGCAAAAAAATCCCAGTACTGGTTAAGCGGTGCGGCAGACTGGACCAGCCTGGCGCGCATCACCGCGCCTTCCCAGCCGATCCAGAACACCTGGGCCAGCGCCTGCGGTGAGGCGTCGCTGGCGATGGCCCCGGCTGCCTGCGCTTCGCGCAGGCAGCGCGCCACGCGCGACTCCCATGCCGCCAGGATAGCCATCAACCGTTGGGGAAACGTCTCGGGTAACAACGGGGCTTCCTGCAGCAGGTTGCCCACCAGGCAGCCGCGGCGAAACTGGAATTTCTCCATTCCCTGACCGGCATGACGCACAAAGGCCGCCATTCGTTCCAGCGGCGGCACGGCGTCGTCCAGCAGGAATTTATCTAATTTATGCGCAAAGAAGTCGCCATAGGCGGCAAGCACGGCGAGGCCAAAAGCCTCTTTGCTTTTAAAGCAATGATAAAACGACCCCTTTGGCACGGCGATATTCTTGATCACCGCATCAATACCCGCCGCGAGATAGCCCGTTTCGGTCAGCACTTCAAGGCCTGAGCGAATCAGCGCCTGACGCGTATCGTCAAACTGGCGATCGACCTTGGGTGGACGGCCGCGGCGGGGCTTCAGGACGGTGGAGGTATTGGGATTCATGATTTAGACCGTGTGGTTTAATTGTTTGTCAGGGTACGCCCAATTCAGGGGGAGGGCAAGCATTGCGCGTAGCGTAAGGCTGGCTGTCCAATCATCCTGAAATGGGGGGGCGTTAAGAATTATTTATCGCAAATACGTGGTTCGCACTGCCGGCGGGGGCACGAAATATAACTCTGCCGGGTATATTAGACTGGTCATTAATATCCATATTCACAATGCATAATACGAATTAATAATATTGGGAATATATAAACAGCGGAGGGCTGGAGCGGTTGAGTGGTTTTGTCCATGTGAAGAGGCTAATTTGCGAAGTCCCCGGTCGACAGTCCTGTGAGGACTTCTCCCCGGAATGCCGGCCGGCGATGATTTGCAGACGATAGCGGATTGACAAACGCGGCTTGATAAAAGACATTGTCACCCCTGATCCGGCACCGGTTGCCACCTCAGTTTAAATATTATCGCCGGCAGACAATGACGTCTGTCTTAAATTATCGGTGACTGGGTAAATAATCTGTTACCGAAACAACACCTGCGAAAAAGGATTAACAGCCTGATGTACAGAATGAATATTGCCGTCAGAGGAGGGGATGAATGTCGCTAATTGCTATCGTGCTGGTCTTTATCATGGCCATCGTGGTGACCGTGTTCCTGTCCCATCTTCTGCCCGTTAAAGTGCCGCTACCGCTGATCCAAATCGCCGCGGGCGCCGCGCTGGCCGCCAGTGGCTTTCAGGTCGATTTTGACCCGCATATTTTTTTACTGCTGTTTATCCCGCCGCTGCTGTTCCTCGATGGCTGGCGCATCCCCAAAGACGCTTTTTTCCGCGATATGAAGCCGATTTTATCGCTGGCGATAGGCCTGGTGATGGTGACTATTCTCGGTATTGGCCTGTTTATTCACTGGCTGATCCCGGCTATCACCGTGGCGGCAGGGTTCGCTCTCGCGGCTATTCTGTCGCCTACCGATCCGGTGGCGGTATCGGCAATGACCGCCAGCTCGCCGCTTCCCTCAAGGATGGCGCATATTCTCGAAGGGGAGTCGCTGTTAAATGATGCTTCAGGGCTCGTCGCCTTTAATTTCGCCATCGCCGCGGTGCTGACCGGCAGCTTCTCCCCGGGAGACGCGGTGGTGAAATTTTTCCTGATGGCCTTCGGGGGCATCCTCAGTGGCCTCGTGGTGGTGTGGGTCACCGGCAAATGTAATAACTTTCTGGTTCGGCGCACCCGCGAGGAGCCAGCCATCCAGATCCTGATCAGCCTGCTTATCCCTTTCGCCGCCTACCTGCTGGCCGAGGCGTTCCATGTCTCGGGCATTCTTGCCGCCGTCGCCGCCGGCATTGCGATGCATTATGAGCAGCTGTCGGGGCCCCGGCTTCCGGCGACGCGCATGAAAAGCAGCGCGGTATGGTCCATGCTGCAGACCACCCTCAACGGGATGATCTTTCTGATGCTGGGCGAGCAGCTGCCGCGCATGCTCAGGACGCTGCCGGCGGTAGCCAGCCAGGCCGGCGTCTCTTCGCCCTGGTATCTGCTGCTGTACGCCGTGGCCATCACCCTGGCGCTCGGTCTGATGCGCTTCGCCTGGGTATGGCTGTCGATGAAGCTGACAATTTTTCGCCGTAAACGTCGGGGCAAGGCCATCACCGTCCGTCCACGATTCAGTATCCTCGCCGTCATGGCGCTGGCGGGAGTGAAGGGCTCTGTGACCCTCGCCGGTATTCTGACGCTGCCGGTGGTGCTGGCCGATGGTTCGCCGTTCCCGGGCCGTGAACTACTGATCTTTCTTTCGATGGCGGTGATCCTGATGTCGCTGGTGGTGGCGGCTATCGGTCTGCCGTTTATGACCCGTTATCTTGCCGATGATCTACCGCATGACACCGGTAAGGACGACATTGGCGCCGTGATGACCGAGGTGGCCATTAACCGTCTTAACGCGCTACTGGACGAGCCGGTGGAGGATCCCAGTGAGCAGGCCCTGCGGGCCGATGCCGGCAATATGCTGCTCGAAACCTATCAGCGGCGGCTTCACTATAACGACAATGACGAGGGGCAGGATGTCGGGCTGGAGCTGGCTAAGCGCGCCAGGCTGGAGAAATATATGCAACGAGAGGTCATTATCGCCCAGCGTCAGGAGCTGTTCCGGCTGCGCCGCGCCCATAACATCAGCGATATCACTTTTTATGAGGTGCTGCGGGAGATAGATCTGAAGGAAGAGAGTTTACGCTAAAGCCGCAATCGCCGGAGGGTGGCCATTCGCCTTCCGGCAGAAGTACCGGCGCTGAAAAGCAAAAAGCCTGCTCGAAAGCAGGCTTTTTTAAATTTGGCTCCTCTGACTGGACTCGAACCAGTGACATACGGATTAACAGTCCGCCGTTCTACCGACTGAACTACAGAGGAATCGTGTGAACGGGGCGCATATTAACGATGCCATCCGGCCTTGTCAAAGCCTGATTCAAAGAATTGCGTTCGACTGCTGACAATTTCAGCAATCGCCACCCATGCGCTGTTTTTTTCACCATGTTGCACCGTTGTAGTGCGAATGTACCCCTAATGGGGCATACCACAATCTGCTTACCGGGCAAATAAAAACCGAATTGCTATCACTATCCCTTATAACACTGCCTGTGGCGGGCGACAGCCGAGGAAATGCAAAGCTGGCAAGCAAATTGCAAAAGCCAGTGCATCATACTCCCAGCGTTGACGCTGGCGTTCCTTACAGGAGGCAAAATGAACTTAAGACGACTGAAATATTTTGTGAAAATCGTCGATATCGGCAGTCTGACCCAGGCCGCTGAAGTCTTGCATATCGCCCAACCGGCCCTCAGCCAACAGGTCGCGACCCTGGAAGGTGAAATGGACCAGCAGTTGCTGATACGCACCAAGCGAGGGGTCACGCCAACGGAAGCCGGTAAAATTCTCTACACCCATGCGCGCACTATCCTGCGCCAGTGCGAGCAGGCGCAGCTGGCGGTCAATAATGTCGGCCAGACGCTGCGTGGTCAGGTGTCGATCGGCCTGGCGCCGGGCACCGCGGCCTCCGCCATTACCATGCCGTTGCTGCAAACGGTGCGCAATGAGTTGCCCGAGGTGATGGTCTATCTGCAGGAGAGCAGCGGCACAGCGCTGAATGACAAGCTGCTGGCGGGCCAGCTGGATATGGCGGTGCTCTATGAGCGTTCGCCGGTGGCAGGCATCGTCAGCCAGCCGCTGCTGAAAGAAGACCTTTACCTGGTCGGCACCCGCGACTGCCCGGGGCAGAGCGTGGATCTCACGGCGGTGGCGGAGATGAACCTGTTCCTGCCCCGCGATTACAGCGCAGTGCGGGCGCGGGTCACCGAGGCATTCACCCTGCGTCGTCTATCGGCGAAAATTATCGGCGAGATCGAATCCATTACCACCCTGACCGCGGCCATCGCCAGCGGCATGGGGGCGACGGTGTTACCGGAATCCGCTGCCCGTTCCCTGTGCGGGGCGGCGAACGGCTGGATGGCGCGGATCAGCACGCCTTCAATGAGCCTGTCGCTGTCGCTGAACATGTCGGCTCGCGGCAGTCTGTCGCCGCAGGCGCAGGCGGTGAAAGAGATCCTGCTGTCTCTGGTGAGCCGCCCATCGCTGGAAAACCGTGAACTGCAGCTGGTCAGTTAGGGTATATTCTCTTAAGGAATAAGTTGCTGGTTTTTATTATTTGTTACCTGGGACAACAGACTTTAACAATAGCAGATACGTTAAGTCCATTGGCCCGGAGGAAAGGGTGAACTTCCAGCAGCTGAAAATTATCCGTGAGGCGGCCCGTCAGGATTACAACCTGACGGAAGTCGCGAATATGCTCTATACCTCGCAGTCAGGCGTCAGTCGCCATATCCGGGAACTGGAAGAGGAGCTGGGGATTGAGATCTTTATCCGCCGCGGCAAACGCCTGTTAGGCATGACCGAGCCGGGTAAAGCGCTGTTATCGATTGCCGAGCGGATCCTCAATGAAGCCAGTAACGTTCGGCGGCTGGCGGATCTCTTCACTAACGATGCGTCAGGCGTCTTAACTATCGCCACCACCCATACTCAGGCGCGCTACAGCCTGCCGCCGGTCATTAAAGCTTTCCGCGAGCTGTTCTCAGATGTTCGCGTCGAGCTGGTGCAGGGTACCCCGCAGGAAATCGAAGCGCTGCTGCATAACGGCGGAGCGGATATCGGCATCGCCAGCGAGCGCCTGAGCAACGATCCGACGCTGGCGGCTTTCCCCTGGTTCCGCTGGCATCACAGCCTGCTGGTGCCGAAGGAGCATCCTTTGACGCAGGTTTCTCCCCTGACGCTGGAGGCGATCGCCCGCTGGCCGTTAATCACCTACCGCCAGGGGATCACTGGCCGTTCGCGCATTGATGAGGCGTTCAACCGCAAGGGGTTGATGCCGGATATCGTGCTGAGCGCGCAGGATTCCGATGTGATCAAGACCTATGTGGAGCTGGGGCTGGGCGTCGGGCTGGTCGCCGAGCAGTCCGGTGATGCCCGGGAAGCGGACACCTTTACGCGTCTTGATACCCGCCATCTGTTCGATGCCAATACCGTGTGGTTGGGACTGAAGCGGGGCCAGCTGCAGCGGAATTACGTTTGGCGCTTTATCGAATTGTGCAATGCCGGACTGTCGCTGGATGAGATTAAGCGTCAGGCGATGGAGCCGGAAGAGGCCGCAATCGACTATCAGATTTAAGTCATTGTGGGTCAGCGGATCGAGGCGAGGAAATAACGCTATAATTCACACACGAGAGTCGCGACTGAGGAAGGGAAAATGACGATGCGGCGTGTGAAATTACTCTGTACGGCGCTGATGCTGCTTGCCAGCCACGGCGCGCTGGCCGTCAGCTATCCGCTGCCGCCGGAGGGGAGCCGTTTGGTGGGCAGCGCATTTACCATTGCCGTTCCGGAGAATAACACCCAGCCGCTGGAAAGTTTTGCCGCCCAGTACGGCCAGGGGTTAAGCAATATGCTGGAAGCCAACCCCGGGGTCGATGTCTATTTGCCGCACTCCGGTTCGACGCTGACTATTCCGCAACAGCTGATCCTGCCTGACACCGTGCGGGAGGGGATCGTCATCAACGTCGCCGAGATGCGTCTCTATTATTACCCGCCGCTGGGCAATAGCGTGGAAGTCCTGCCAATCGGCATTGGTCAGGCCGGACGCGAAACGCCGCGTAACTGGGTGACGGCAGTAGAGCGTAAGCAGGAAGGCCCCACCTGGGTGCCAACCGCCAATACCCGCCGCGAGTATGCGAAAGAGGGCAAAACGCTGCCGGCGATGGTGCCCCCCGGGCCCGATAATCCGATGGGGCTGTATGCGATCTACATCGGCAGGCTCTACGCCATCCACGGTACCAATGCCAACTTTGGTATCGGGCTGCGCGTCAGCCAGGGATGCATCCGCCTGCGCAATGACGATATTAAATTCCTGTTTGATAACGTGCCGGTTGGGACGCGGGTTCAGCTGATCGATCAGCCGGTGAAGTACAGCGTGGAGCCGGACGGCAGTCACTGGCTGGAGGTGCACGAGCCGCTGTCGCGCAACCGCGCGGAGTTTGAATCCGACAGAAAAGTCCCCTTGCCGATGACCTCGGCGCTGCGCGACTTTACCCAGGGGCCGGGAGTGAGCCCTGCCCAGGTCGAGCAGACCCTGCAGCGCCGCTCCGGCATGCCGGTGAATATCAGCGCCACAGCGGCGCAGGGAAGTTTGTAGCGGGTCGTTTAGTCTGATTAACGGCTATTGTAAGAAGGCTCTTTTGCTGACGATGCATTCAACGTTGTTGGGAATAAGGATCGGGAAACCGATCCTTAACTTATCAACAGTGGCTGTGATGGCGTTTTAATGAGGGCGCCAGGAGATGCTCAGGAGGGGATGATAAAGTCTGCAAATATATCTATGGACTTAATATTGTTACTGAGGATTTTTTTTGGGCTGCCATTGTCCATGAAAGCGAAGATCCCCTTTATAATAGCCATTATCCAGAATATAAGACGGATGAGTTCTGCTGAATCCCTATTGTCAAAACACGCCTGACCACAGTCACTACCGCTGAACCCCATCGCCGCTGATAAGCGAATCAGGGGATGGCGTCACTGATTGTTGGCAATGGGGACATGCTGCAGCATCACTTCAACGATCCAGTCAATAAAAACGCGCAGCTTGGCGTTGACATGGCGGTTCGGTGGAAACGCCAGGTACAGAGGCATTGGGCTAATCCGCCATTGTGTAAATAATGGAATCAAAGCGCCAACGGCCTGATGCGCTGCCGCCATATAGTTGGGCAGCGCAATCACGCCTAAGCCAACTAACCCAGCTTCGAGGTAAGCATTGCCATCATCCACGGCAAGTACGTAGTTGCCCGTGATTTCAATACGTTCATTCTCACTGCACAGTACCAAAGGATCAATCTTACTGGTGCGTGAGGACAAGAATCCCACTATGCAATGGTCAGTATTTTGCAGCTCGCGCGGGTGTGCGGGAGCGCCAAGGCGTTCCACATAGCTGGGGGCGACGTAGACGCCGATTTGCAAATCGCCGACATGGCGTGCGATTAGGGACTGGTCGGTGATTTGACCTCCGCGCAGAACGCAATCCACGTTGTCGCCGATCAGATCCACTACCCGGTCGCTCACACCCATGTCGATCTGGATATCAGGGTAGCGGGCGTGGAAAGCCGGTAGCGCCGGCACCAGAATAAGGCGGGCCAGCGGACTCGGTACATCCACCCGTAGCCGTCCCCTGGGCGTCATCGCCGCACTGGACAGGCTGTTTTCAGCATCCTCCATGTCTGCTACGCAGCGGCAGACCCAGCGGTTACCGCCGGATCGAAAGTCTGTAGCCATAAGGTTGGAAGCAGCATCGCTGATTTTCACCTGCGGGGATCACATACGGAACGTTGGACGATACCTACGGTACGATGCTGCTTATACCCGCTGGCGGAGAGATGTCAGAAGCGACGGTGTTGCCGATCTTTTTTGGAACCGCGCATTATTGCCTTACACCCAGGTATGGTCCGGCACGGTTAAACCGCCTTTATTTAAGCCTTTGCGGGAGCGTGGGCTCACGGCCGTTCAGCTTGCCTCATAGCAAGAAAATAGCACCTACACCAGGATAAGATTGCATGTTTGGGGAGCGGAGAGGATCACGAAAAGCAAAAATCCCGCTCAGGTTTCCCTGAGCGGGATTTTTAAATTTGGCTCCTCTGACTGGGATCGCCTTTGCCAGTAAGTGGCTAATAAGTAAGCTAAACCAGAGTTATCTTCCTGTCAAGACCACCAGAATGACCACCAATAGGAGCTGGCTACATAAATTTGGTTTGAGCTTCCCTACTGCATGTGGTGATAGTTACTATAGTGTCCCTACGTGGGAAGCGCTGATCCTCCCCCCTAGTGGAACTGTGTCTAAAGAGCGATAACAGTCCGCTCAGGGCGTGAAGCGGAAGTTGCTAAATCAGTCTATGTTAATCAACGAGGAGCTGGTAGATAAGATTGACACTAAAAATTATGGTGATGGTTCCATCAATAACGTGTTTGTTATCTGGACTTTATCATTAAAATCCTCTACAAAATCCGAGTGTTTTAAATTTCTAGGCTTCGTACATCTACAATCTGTACTCGTTGAAATTCCTTCATCTCCAGAGAAGTACTACAAGTTACGTATCCATCAAGAACGTGTTATGGAAGGTATGATGCCTGAAGAACCAAAAGCCATAGTTATAGAAGATACTGAGTGGGGGTGTATCCACTCGCAGTATCACTACCAAGATAAAGATCCTGCGATAATAACATGTATCGTAAACGTAAATAATACTGACTTAATAGCTACAGAGCTTGTGAACTCAGTGTTGAATACATCCTGGATTTCTTCTCTCGATGCTGGTACACAGCGATCATATAAAGTTACCGCGAAAGAAACGACTGATCCTACCCTCGTAATATGGACACTGCTCTAAGCGAGGTTCTGGTTTTCAAATTGTTCCGGAGTGAGACCGCCACACCAACTGTGCCGTCGCCAGCGACTGTAATCACATTCGATATAATTAAACACCGTTGCCCGCATTATTTCCCGGCTGATAAAGTGTTCTCCATGGAGACATTCCACTTTCAGTGAATGAAAGAAGCTTTCCACGCAGGCATTATCGTAGCAGCAGTGTAAATAGACCCATTTTAGTTCCATACACTTTTTGAGATCCCGGCCAAATAATGGCGCTGTCGGTATTCCTCCGGTGTCATATTATTCAGCGATTCATGCGGGCGTTCACAGTTATATTCTGATAACCATTTTTCCGTGATTTCCCGTACTTCATTCAGCGTTCTGAACAGATAAAAATCGAGTATTTCTGTTCGGTATGTCCGGTTAAAGCGCTCAATGAAAGCGTTCTGCGTCGGCTTACCCGGCTGGATAAACTCCAGTTTTATTGCATGTTTCTCTGCCCATTCAGCCAGTGCCAAGGAGATAAATTCCGGGCCGTTATCCAGACGAAGCATGGCCGGATAGCCACGGTTTGCCGCGATCCTGTCGAGTACACGGACCACTCGCTGAGCTGGCAGATTCAGATCGATTTCAATCGACAATGCCTCACGGTTAAAATCATCAACGACATTGAACGTGCGAAAACGACGGCCACAGACTAGGGCATCATGCATAAAATCGACAGACCAGCTCTGGTTCAGCGCTTCCGGCGTGGCCAGTGGCAAGGGATTACGCACCGGCAACCGTTGTTTGCCCTTACGACGAAAATTCAGCTTCAGCAGACAGTAAATGCGATGGATCCTTTTGTGATTTCACAGGTGTCCCTGCCGCCTCAGAACCTGAAAAAGTTTCGGAAAACCATATCGAGGATACCGCTCTGCCACCGCCTGCAACGCAACAATAACGGGTTCGTCACGTGTGGTATCCGGACGATAATGATAAACCGTTCTGCTCAGGTTCAGACTCCGGCAGGCCTGACGGATACTGAGTCCGAACGTCGTTATCAGATGAGTAACCAGCTCACGCTTAAAGGCTGGTTTTAAAGCTTTTTTTCGATAACGTCTTTCAGCGCCCGGTTCTCCAGACTCAGGTCGGCAAACATTTGTTTTAGACGGCGGTTCTCGTCCTCAAGATCCTTGATTTTCTTAATATCAGAAGCCTCCATGCCGCCGTATTTGGACTTCCAGTTGTAATAGGTGGCTTCAGAGATTCCGGCCTCGCGACAGACATCTTTAACAGTTCGTCCGGCTTCAACCGACTTAATCACGGCGATGATCTGATGCTCAGTAAAACGGGCTTTACGCATAGCGCTCTCCTTCGTTGGCAGATTGATTATGCCGGATGATCTCTAAATGTGAATGGCACGATTATGCGGGATACTTACACCACCGACGGAATATGAAAATCAATATTATCGACGGCTCAGAAGTGTCTAGATTATCCGTGGCGATTCAATTCTGCCCATTTGACGAATGAATTAGCTGATAGTCGTGGTGATAAAGTTGGGACTGCATAGGAAATAGTTCAATAGTTATTTTAGGGGTGATGAGTGGAGAGGCTAATGCGAGAAATGAGTTACATATTTTCCATTGAGAGAAATAAACAGGTGAACCTCTATATTTTGAAGTTAGTTTTTTATTTGTTAAATGAAATTCAATACAATCCAGTCCTAAAGATAGGCCTTTACCTCGATATTTGATGTAAGCTTCTTTGAGCGTCCACATTTTCCAAAAAAGTAATTGACCTTCATAACGAGGAAGTGAATCTATGTTAGTAGCTTCCTGTGGAGTAAAAAAATGCTGACTGATATTCAGATAAGAGTTGTCTAAATCTCTTATTTGTTCAATATCGACACCAAGCTCGCAGTGAGAACTAATAGCAACGGCTACTGTATCTATAGTATGGGAAAGGTTAAAAAAAATCTTTTTTGCCAACTGAGGAAAAACTATAAATGGTTTGCCATATTTGCACGTACTAAATTGCCATGATTGTAATGAGACATCAGGTTGAAATCTTTTTAGTGCTGTTTTGAGCAGGATACGGCTTAAAATATAGAGTTCTTTATCACTCACAAAATGAAACTGATCATAGCGTTTTATTTCTTCCTCATTGAGATAGTGAAGGAAGTTATCTCTACTGGTTTGATGAAAAAAACTAGTGTGTCCAATTAATATATCAATCCTCATTTAGATAATCTCATTTCTGTTAGCAATGTGTATAGCGTGATTCGTATTCCGAGCTTGTATTTTATGTTTGATGTTTTTCACATGAAACTTTACTGTGTTTATTGATATGTTAAGATTATGTGATATTTGAGAGTACTCATCACCTTGTGCCAGCATGCGCAATACTTGTCTTTCACGCAGAGATAACGGGTTTTTTTCTTTGAACTTATCCATGTTTCCCCCCATCCTGAATGGTATCTGTGTATCTGTGTATCTGTGTATCTGTGTATCTGTGTATCTGTGTATCTGTGTATCTGTGTATCTGTGTATCTGTGTATCTGTTGTTTTGGCAGTATTTAAGAGGAATTTACGATACAACGGTTTTTATGTAAATGGGAATTACGCATTATTTTCTATGTGGTGGCTGTATCAATTCATACCCGCTACATCATGTATGTACTGCATGACTTACATGTTTTTGCTTACAGACAGAATCTAATTCATTGAAGAAAAACATGTAATCAGAATATAAGGATTTTTTTGGGGTATTCCTGTAAGTGATAAAATGCAATATGATTATATGAATACGCAATAAAAAACTATACTTGCGGATAGGTGTGCCATTTAGAATAATCATGTTAAATAATCTATAAATCCGATAATAAGGTGATGGTTATGGATAATACCTCTGGAGATTTTCCATGTAATAAGATGGACACACGTAAGCAGTTACCGCTAACACCAAGTCAACAGGGGTTTTTATTCCATTCCTTAAAGGATAAGAAAAGGAGTAACTACCATGAGCATTTTACATGCATTTTTTCTCAGCATGTAGATAGCGCCCACTTCAAGTGGGCGCTGGAAACGTTATTTCGAAAGCATGAGTGTTTTCGCACTGATTATAACTGGGAGATTGATGAGCGCCCTTGTCAGGTGGTGAAGACCGATGTGTTGCCGGATATATATGTGTTAGACTGTGAGCAAGAGGAAATACGTTTTCTACTAGCTAATGATGACATTATCATTCCTGTCCCGCAGGATGACGGTATTGATGCTATAATTCCTCAACTGCTACAGGCTGATTTAAAATACCCATTTTCCTTGAAAACGATCCCAGTCCGGGCCTACCTTATTCAGTCAACGAAAGAAAGTGCTTTTATACTATCATACCATCATATTGTGATGGATGGCTGGAGCTTATCCCTTTTCATTAAACAGTTGCTCCAACTCTATGGAGCGGCTGTGGTCAGTGGTGTGAGGGATGATAGCGCCATTATCCCCTCATCTCTGAAACCCCTTGTAGACACACTGTCGGCCCGACGTCACACCTTTCAGCACGAATATTGGGCTGCATATCTTCGGGAGGGAACACCAACTTGTATCGTGCCGCTGTCACAATATCACACAGATACTGAAGCCGAGAACAATTCTTACGTTAATCAAACAAATCATGTGGAGATCAATTTTTCTCCGGATGTGTGTCAGAAAATACAGACGCTATGCAGCGATTATCGTATCACCCCCGCAGTAATCTTCTATGTGGCTTGGGGCATCCTGCTACAACGTTGGTGCTATGCTGACGATGTGTTATTCGGCGCGACAATATCAGGGCGAAATATACCAATTGATGGTATAGAAGAAACACTAGGGCTATTTATTAACACGTTGCCGCTGCGTCTGCGTGATGATGGGGCGACACTGTTGCAACACTTACAACGTATGCACCAAACACTAATAGCTCACTACAGCAATGAACATGATGCCTTAGCCAGCATACAACGGTTGGTACATAAAGAAGGTCATGCTGGTGATCTTTTTAATACCTTAGTGGTGTTGGAGAATTATCCCGTTGATATGACATTATTGTCATGCGCGTCGCCCGTGGCAATTCGCCATCTCAGTGTACATGAACAAACGCACTATCCGCTGACCTTGACCATCACTCAACAGAAGGGATTCCGTTTCAGTATTGCATATGCCCTTAACTACCTGACCAACAACATGGCGCAAGCGTTGCTGATGCACCTGAGTTATCTGCTTGAACAACTGGTGGACAATCCGCAGCGCCCCATTGCTGCGTTGGTAAACTTGTCCCCATGCCAGCAGGCGCAGGTACTTCAACCCTATCTGGAACGCATGGCATGCCGGGATTGGGATAGTCAATCCAACGTCATCGAACAATTTCATCAAGTTGCTGCGACTTCGCCAGCACAGGTCGCAGTGGTTGATGAATTGTGCGCGTTGACCTATTCGGAGTTGGCAGCACAAGCTGAGCAGCTCGCGGCTTATTTGGTACAGCAGGGTGTTATGGTTGGCGATACTGTAGGCATAATTAGCGAACGCCGGGTAAACACCGTGGTTGCCATCATCGCCATCATGTTGATCGGGGCTGCTTATGTGCCCATCAGCCCCGACTACCCAGTGGGTAGGATGCAGGAAATTATTGATGACAGCGGCTTGGCGCTGTTGCTGGTACATGGCAAACCGCTAGATGCATTAAACGTTGCGCAGAGTGACCTCTGTGCATTTCCCGTCGCGCCCTCGGTGGTATTTCCGGTTATCACACCAGATTCTCGCGCTTATGTGATTTATTCATCGGGGTCGACGGGTAAGCCAAAAGGTATCGCGGTGGCGCACCGCGGTTTATTGCGCCTGATACAAGGCGACAGCCCGCTGAAGGTGGAGAGCGGTGAGACAACGCTGCTGACCTGCCCATTTGAGTTTGATGTTTCGGTGTTTGAGATGTGGTCTACCTTGCTCAACCACGGCAAACTAGTATTACTCAGCAAACAGGCATTACTTGATATCGATCACATTCGCCGCACGATCGCTGATGAACAGGTGGCGCGCGCCTGGTTTACCTCATCCTTGTTTAACTCCTATGTGGCAGAAGGTGCCGATTTCTTCGGTATGTTACAACACATTACGGTGGGCGGCGAAGCAGTATCTGCGTGGCATGTCAACGACGTGATGCAAAAATACCCGCATCTGGTGGTGACAAACGGTTATGGGCCGACGGAAAACACTATTTTTACCACCGCATACCGTTTCAACGGGTTGCAACCCGCCCGAGTCCCGATAGGATACGCGGTACCGGGCACCTCGCTCTACATTACCGATCTCCATGGGCATTTGTTGCCTATCGGTGCCACCGGTGAACTAGCAGCGGGTGGAGTGGGGGTCGCCATCGGCTATCAGAACAACCCGGCGCTAAGTGCGACGGTTTTTGTCCCTGATCCTTTTATTCCCGGCGGTATGATGTACAAAACTGGCGATTATGCCCGGTTGCTGGATGATGGCTGTGTTGACTGTTTTGGGCGTAAAGACGGTCAAATTAAGATCAATGGACAACGAATTGAAACCGGAGAGATCGAGCAGCGCCTGCTGGAGTGCTCCGGCATTATCGAGGCGGTAGTGGTTCCTTACCGCGTACGTGAAACGCTGCATATTGCGGCAGTGGTCTGCGTCAATGATAGCTATGATGAGGTGGAAGTTCGAGGGCAATTGGCTGACAGATTGCCGCCATTCGCTATTCCGGAATCCTTGGTGGTGGTGACGGAGATTGCAAAAAGCCATAGTGGCAAGGCCGACTTGACGCAGTTGCGGTATCTCCTGCCCGCAACTCAGTGCAACGCCGTGTCCACCACGATATCAGAGGTGCATAGTGACATGGAACATGCGCTGCATGCTATCTGGCAACGCGTACTTGATAGACAAGACATTGATAGCAATGCCTCCTTTTTCGCCCTCGGTGGCACCTCATTGGGTACCATCAGGGTTAAAGGGGATATTAAGCGGCAACTTGGCTTGGAGATTGATATTACCGATCTCTTTAAGTACCCAACGCTCACGGCGTTAGCACATTTTCTCGATACTGCCGTATCGCCGGAGGATGCAATTCCAACGCGTGCTGTTGTCTACAGCGACATGCCGGTGGCGATTGTCGGTATGGCGGGACGTTTCCCCGGTGCGGCGAATATTGCAGCGTTGTGGACGCTGGTTGTAGGAGGGGAATCGGGATTAACACTGTTCAGTGATGAAGAGTTGCGCGCGCATGGTGTGACACCTGACACGCTTAAACAAGCGAATTATATAAAAACCAAAGGGATTGTTGATGATCACGAATGGTTTGATGCGGATTTCTTTGGTTATACTCCCAACGAGGCGGAATGTATGGATCCGCAAATTCGCTTATTGCATCAGTGCTGCTGGCAAACTCTGGAACACGCTGGGTGCGATCCTGCCACCTTTACTGGTGCGATTGGCATTTATGCCGGACTGCTGACATCCCCCCACTGGCTTAATGCGGTAATGCAAGACACTACCGACTCTACCGCCCTGTACAAGGCCAGTATCCTGAATATCCATTCCGTCACAGCATTGATTGCCCATGCGCTTAACCTCACCGGCCCTGCCGTGACGCTTGACACCGCCTGCTCCACTTCGGCAGTGGCTATCCACCAGGCCTGCATCGCACTACGTAACCGGGATTGCGATGCGGCATTGGCGGGCGGCGTTTCTATCGAGATGCCTGCGTACCGGGGCTATGAATATCATGAAGGCATGATCAATGCGCGAGATGGTGTCTGTCGTCCTTTCGATAGCCAAGCCTCTGGCACAGTCACCGGTGATGGCTTAGGAATGCTGCTGCTAAAACGTCTGGACGACGCGCTGGCGGATCGGGACTGCATCTATGGTGTGATCAAAGGTTCGGCGGTCAATAATGATGGCAATAACAAAATCGGCTATACCGCGCCGAGTGTGATCGGGCAATCAACGGTAATCCGCACCAGTTTGCGCCGTGCCGGTTTTGATAGCGACAGTATCGGATTGGTGGAAGCGCACGGCACCGGTACGGTGCTGGGTGATCCTATTGAGTTACGTGCGCTTAATGAGGTGTTTGGCCCAACACCTGTTCCGTTTTGTGTGGTTTCAGCGCTGAAAAGTAATATTGGCCACCTCAACTCCGCTGCGGGAGTGGCGGGCGTCATCAAAACAACGCTCGCCCTGCATCATCAAGTGTTGCCACCAACAGCGCACTTTCGCCAACTCAATCCTGCTATAGATCTATCGCGTTCTGCATTGTACGTTAACCAGCAAGTCCAACCGTGGCCGTCGACGCGTCCTCGTCGTGCACTGGTGAGCTCCTTCGGCATCGGCGGCACCAATGCCAGCATCGCACTAGAAGCACATCAACATGAGGACGATCCTTCAGCGACGGGGGTACGCGACAGCTATCTGTTGTTGTTCTCCGCTAAAACACCCGCTGCGTTAGAGTTGCGCGTGGCCTCCACACTGGAATATGTCAAGCATGGAGTAGGGGTGCGCCTGCCGGATGTGGCTTATACATTGCAAACTGGACGCACAGCCTTTGACCATCGGCGGGCTTATTTGGTGAGTCGTGGGTCGAAAATCGATCTCTCCTGTGCCACGATATTGCAAGCGGAAATCTTCAATGGTCAGCGCACGACAGCGGAGATCTGCTTCATGTTTCCTGGTCAAGGTAGCCAATATCACGGCATGGCCAGCGCGCTCTATGCTCATCAACCCATGTTTCGCCAGCACATGGATCGCTGCTTTGCTGCATTCCAACGCTATTCGACGGTCGATCTCAAGGCGTTGTTGTTTGACGATGAGGATACGCGGGATATTGATCAAACGCAGTTCACACAACCGGCGTTGTTCTGTGTCGAATACAGCCTAGCGCGCACCTTGATTGATCTGGGGATTACGCCGGACAGTATGATCGGGCACAGTCTGGGCGAGTATGTTGCGGCCTGTATTGCTGGCGTATTTACTCTTGAGGATGCGCTGCACGTCATTGAGGCGCGCGGACGTTTGATGCAGTCCATGCGTCCCGGTAGCATGATGGCGGTCTACCTTAGTCGCGAACAGTTGACCCCATGGCTAGCTGCAGAACGGGGTATTGAACTGGCGGCTAATAATAGCGCGCATTTTTGCGTAGTCGCGGGCGAGCAGGCGGCCATTTCCCGTTTGAGCACACGCTTAGTCGAGGGCGGGATACAGCACAGGCGCCTGAAAACCTCTCACGCATTCCACTCGGCCATGATGACGCCGATGCTGCACGATTTTGCACAGTTGCTGGGGCAAATCCCGATGCACGCGCCGCACAAGCGCTTTATATCTAATGTAAGCGGTACATGGATTACTGAGGAGCAAGCTACCTCGCCGGATTACTGGGTGCAGCAAGTGCGCAACGCGGTGCTGTTTAGCGAAGGTGCGGCGCAACTGTTGGTACAACCCACGCTGTTTATCGAATGTGGGCCGGGTAATACGCTCTCTACCTTTATTCAAGGACATAACCAATACAGCGATCAGCCGACCCTGTTGACGCTACGCAAAGCCAACGCGGCGATCGATGATGAGCACATGTTGCATCGTACGCTGGCGGCGCTGTGGGTCAGGGGGGAGAATATTGATTGGAGACGCTTTAACCAGACGGCACTCGGCAAGCACATTCCATTGCCGGATTACCCCTTCGAACAGACTTATTACTATCGCTATGGTGCTGCACTTTCCGGTTATCGCCAGTATCCAAATCCTCTGCGCCGTCCGCAAGATGAGTGGCTCCAGCGTGTGCTGTGGCGGATGCACGACACATCCTTGCGGGAGGCGTTCTATGCGCCGGGCGAATTGATCATCATTATTAGTGCTGACGGCGACAAGTTACAGCAGACGCTGATGAGTAGTGGTGTCGACAGCATCACAATGCCGCTGCCGATATCGTCAGAGGACGACGTGTGGGATAATGACCGTATTCTGATGCATTTCCACGACATCTGCGCACTTTTAGCACACAAAACCTACCGACAGTTACATTGCTTGTATGCTCCCGGTGCGGAGGCAGGATCATCGTTGACACAGTCGCTCTCGGGACTTTATCGTGTTGCTCGCTGGTGTATGCACAGCACCACGCCGCTGGCGTCCTTAACAGTATTGACCCATGGTGCGTTTCGCGTACAGGAAGAGGATAATCCCGAACCGACGCTGGCAGCGTTGTCGGGCGCAGTAAACGTGTTTGCCCAAGAGCTGCACCCGACCGAAGTACGATTGATCGATATCGATGCGCAGAGCAGTGATGAGAATCTGAACTTGCTAACCCAGCGTCTGGCCCCGAAACAAGAAACGGTAATGGCGCTCAGGCAGGGGATGCTCTACCTGCGACGCTTTATCCCGACACGGCTGTTGGCGCACTTACCCCCTCAAACAGGGTGTATACCGGGCAACGTACTGTGGATTATCGGCGGTGAAAAGGGGATTGGCCGCATGATCGGCGAAGCGCTTGCTCAGCGTGAGGGAGTCCGTGTGGTACTGAGCAGCCGCACAGGTTATCACCATGAAGCGGTGCAGCAGGACGCATTAGACGTTATCCACTGCGACGTGACGCAGGCGGAGGCGGTTAGAGCTTGTCTGGCAACTCTGCTCGAACGCTATGGACGGTTGGATGGCGTGATTTTTGCTGCCGACGCTACCACCACATTGACACTGCATCAATTGAGCGAATCTGCGCTACGCGACACGCTAACGGTGAAAGAACGGGGTACTGCTAATGTGCTGCATGCGTTAGCGCAACGGAATCTGCTGGATGAGCGTCTGCTACTGCTGTTCTGTAACTCGTTGGCTGCCGTGAATGCGGAGATTGGCCAGACAGGCTATGCTACCGCCAGCGCCTATTTGGATGCACTGGCACAGCAACTGCGTACCCGCTACAAGGTGAATGCGCTCAGTATCGGGTTGGATGCATTGCGTGAGCAGGGCATGTTGTTGGATGCTATAAACGGCAGTGAATACGATGTCTTGCGTGGACTGCGCCCTTTGATGACGGGAACGTTGCTACAGGCTTATAAACAACAAGGGGCTGACGCCAGCTACTACGCGCGATTATCCCCCGAGTCCGATTGGCTGCTGGATGAGCACCGGATATCCGGTATCGCCACGCTGCCGGGAACCGGCTATCTGGCGCTGGCGTATGAAGCTCTGCGCCATTACTTTGTGCAAGACCAAATCTGCATTGATGAATTGGTCTTTTTGGCACCGTTGACTGTGATGGACAACTGCAGTGTTGACGTTTTTGTTGACATTTCACCTAACGGGCAAGGAGTTAGTGTCGAGGTGAAATCAATGACGGAGCGCTTTAGTGGCACGTTAACAACCCATGCCAGAGGCAGGGCGACGCGTCTGATGGTAGACGATAATGTTGTGTGCGATCTCACGGGGCTGATGCGCGAGATGCACACTATCACTCCTCCAACAAAGGAATTATCGAGCACGCATTTCCACTATGGGCCGCGCTGGCACAGCGTACAACAACTGTATGGCAATACCGCCCAGACTCAGGTTTTCGCAACGCTGGCCCTGCCCACCGTTGCCGCTAATGATACGATCGCACTGCACCCTGCGCTGTTGGACATCGCCAGCAGTGTTGTCGAACAACTGCCTGGTTTTCATACTGATTCGGTACCTTTCCTTTATCAGGATTTACGCCTGTACCGCCCGTTGCCGAACACCTTACATGTGGCGCTGACTGTCAATCGGCACGATGAGGAGGGTGACAGCTACGCTTTCACCCTCTACGACATGGCAGGCGAGATGGTTGCCCGCTGTGCGGCAATGGTGAAGCACAAGGTACAGCTCCACATACAAGATGTCGATGACGACACGCGACTGCGCGTGCCCAGTGCCGATAACTACCAACTGCGGCTGGCCGCTGAGGGGGAGGGGGCAGGAAAGCTAGCGTTGTGCCCTACGCCGCGCTTAGCGCTGGGGGATTCACAAGTAGAGATTGAGGTACTGGCCACCGGACTGAACTTTAAGGATGTGCTGTTCACCACGGGATTGCTCCGGCAGCAGCCGGGTGAGGCTCCGCTGCAATTGGGACTGGAGTGCGCCGGACGCATTACTCGCGTGGGTAAAAATGTCACTGAATTTGCCCCGGGAGAGGATGTTATGGCGGTGCTAAACGGTGGTTTTGTCCAGTACGCACGGGTAGAAAGCGATTGCGTAGTGAGAAAACCAGCCCATTGTCGCATCGAACAGGCGGCTGCGCTGCCTATCGCATACCTCACCGCCTATTACGCACTGGTGGTGCGCGCTAATTTGCAACCCGGAGAACGAGTATTGATCCATAGTGCGGCGGGGGGCGTTGGCTTGGCTGCGCTACATATTGCCAAACGCTGCGGAGCACAGATCTTCGCCACAGCAGGTAGCGAGCAGAAACGCGATTACTTGCTTTCGCTAGGCGTACATGCCGTAGCTGATTCACACGACGAACAGTTCGCTGCCACTCTGCTGACCGCATCGGACGGACAGGGGATGGATGTGATCCTTAACTCCCTCACAGGCCGTCTGCTTGACGCTAGCCTCGCGCTGCTGGCACCGCTGGGCCGTTTTCTTGAGCTGGGCAGCAAGGACATTGTGGAAGACAAAGCGCTACCGATGCGTTTCTTCGCCCAAGGCGGCACCTTTATTCCGATTAATTTTCACGCGGCGCATGGTGCGTTTAGTCGCTACCTGCAACAGATTGTCGCTTGGATAGATGATAACACGCTACCGCTCCTTCCATGCAAATCCGTACCATTGCCCGAGGTTGCACGCGCCTTCGCCTCCCTGACCACGCCGCAGCATATTGGCAAGGTGGTGGTAACGCATCGCACTGCGGCAGGCATGGACCGGCTGAACGCCATGATAGCAGAAAGGCGCCTCGGCGGCTATGCGCTCAGCATGAGCAATGCCGAGGTGATGCGCCAATTGTGGCCGATACTGAACACTCGCAGTCCGTGGGCGCAACTGCTGCTCTCACCTCGGGCGATCGATAGATTAGCGCGGGGCAACCGGGTGGATCGCGGTGTACCGTCTGCCGCTAACGATACGATTACTCAGCAGACAGTGAAAAAGCGGCCCCGTCCGGAAATTGGCGTGCCTTACAGCCCCGCGACACGTGAAGTGGAACGCGTGCTCTGCCAAATCCTGGAAGAGTATCTGGGTCTGGATAGAGTAGGCATTGACGACAACTATGCCGAATTAGGGGCAACCTCACTCGATATGGTGCAACTGAGTGGGCAAATGGCGTGTCACTATCCGCAAGTGAGCGTGGTGTCGCTGTACAACCACGCCACCGTGCGCCAGCTGGCGACGTTTTGCCAGCCCCCGGAGGGCGAGTCAAATGCGCCATCACCACAGCCTGCAGTACAGACGAATACGCGCGCGAATCAGATAGCAAAACGTGCTTTGCAAATTGCGAAAAATACTGCGCGCAGTCACACGTCTTTGCATTAATCCGGGCGCCTCCTCGCCCTGAAGAAAGGTAATGAAGTTTATGGAATACGCAAGCGAAATGAACGGCATGGAAATCGCCATTATTGGTATGGCGGTCCGTTTCCCGCAGTCCCGGACGTTACACGAATTCTGGCATAACATCGTTCAGGGTAAAGAGTGCGTCACCTTCTTTAGCGAGGAGGAGTTGCTGGCCGAAGGCGTCGAACAGAGTACTCTGGACAACCCGGCCTATGTACGGGCCAAGCCCTATATCGAGGGCATATGCGACTTTGATGCTGCATTTTTCGGTTACAGTCACAAAGAGGCGCAGACTCTGGATCCGAAATCCCGCGTATTACATGAAGTTGCCTACCATGCGCTGGAAGATGCAGGCTATGCCCAACGTACCAGCGATCTGATCACCGGGGTATTCGTGGGGGCGTCAGAAGATGTGGATTGGCTACGGCGTTCGCTGTCACAGATTGGCGGCGATGCGCTGAATCGTTTTGAGTCTGGCATCTATGGTCATAAGGATCTGCTCGCACATCTCATTGCCTACAGTCTCAATCTCAACGGTCCGGTGTATAGTCTCTACACCAGTTGTTCGACTTCTCTGAGTGCAACGCATATCGCTTGCCGCAGCTTGTTGTTTGGCGAATGTGATCTGGCGTTGGCGGGTGGAATTACTATCGATTTACCGCAGAAGTCAGGCTACTTCTGTCAACAGGGCATGATCCACTCCACCGATGGCCACTGCCGTCCTTTTGACAGTCAGGCTTCTGGCACCCTGTTTGGCGATGGCGCGGGTGTGGTTGTGCTTCGGCGTTTGGAAGATGCTCTGGCAGCGGGCGATCGCATCTATGCGGTGATCCGGGGTAGCGCGGTCAACAATGACGGTAAACAAAAAATCGGTTTTGTCGCGCCTGGTCATGAGGGACAGAAGGCGGTCATTTGTGCGGCCTGTCATCTGGCAGAAGTAAGCCCAGAAAGCATCGGCTACGTTGAAACCCACGGTACCGGCACCCGTATTGGCGATCCTATCGAGTTCGCTGCGTTGACGGAGGCGTTCGATACTTCACACCGCCAATACTGTGCACTAGGGGCTGTAAAGGCGAATATTGGCCACACCCACGCGGCGGCGGGCGTGGCTGGGTTAATCAAGACGGCGCTGGTACTTCATCACCGGACCATTCCGCCGCTCGCCAACTATCAAATGCCTAACTCGAAGCTGGATCTGGCGCATTCACCGTTTTATATCCCGATACAGCCGCAGGAGTGGCCCGCATCGCGGATGCCGCCCCGCGCTGGCGTCAGTTCTTTTGGCATTGGCGGTACTAATGTGCATATGATTTTGGAAGGGCTGAATCCTGCGGTGCGCGATGACCATGACCAAGTGCGAGCACCGGTGTTTATCCCTCTCTCCGCGCCGTCTTTCGAGCAGTTGGATGAGCTGACGCAACAGCTTACCCCGTTGCTGGCTACCCTTGATGCGTCAACGCTAGCCTACACACAACAAGTGGCGCGCCCCGTGTTTGATTGCCGCCGAGTGATACAAGTGGAAAACGATGGTACGCAAGCGATGCTGGCATCGCTGGATAACCTAATGCCCGACGCTCCTTGGGGCCTACACTGTCCAGATCTACGTACTACGAACGATGGCACTTACGCACAGTGGCTGGCGCATTCGGCACATTATCAACGCGAAGCGACTGCTCTGACGGCATTACTCGACGGCATGAATATTCCCCCCGCTTATTGCCACGCTGAAACGTGGGCGGCACAAGCGAGCAGTAGCCTGCTAATCAGAGGCTGCCAGACTATCGCCGCGCTAAAAACCTGGATGAACCTGCTACCGACATTAACACTGCTGTCGGGTGCTGGAACAGGCCTTTTGCCTGCCGCTGCAGCCAGTGGCATGATTGCGACGCAAGACGTGTTGCATTTGCTGTGGGAAATGGAGCAAAAGGCGCTTCATCTCTGGCTTCCTGAGCGCCATGAACCTATCCCCGGCTACGTGCTGGCTTGGCAAGGAAATCCCATCACCGATGCACAGCGTAATGACAGAGGGTTTTGGAGTGAAGCGCTGTTGGCAGATACCCGAGAACTGGGGGAGGGCGTTCACAGTATCAACTGGGTTAGGCTGCCGCCGGAAATAAGAGAAGACGTTGATGTATTGCGCTACGTGGCGCAACTGTGGTGTGCAGGTATCAATGTGGATTGGGCCGTGTGGTACGGCACTCCGCTGCCGCAACGCGGGAGCGCATCAGCATATCCCTTCGCACACAACCACTACCCATTGCCTGGACGGGTAATGGGTAGTGTGGAGACCCAACCCGAAGCAGGACCCGAAACGCACCACCCTTATCAGGCACGTCCCGTGTTAAGCGTACCTTTCGTAGCCGCACACTCGCGGGGTATGCAGTATATCACAGGTCTGATGGAACTGTTGCTGGAAATATCGCCGGTCGGGGTGGACGACGACTTTTTTGAATTAGGCGGGCATTCGCTGCTGGTGACGCAATTGACCTCCCGTTTAGAACGCGATTTCAACGTACATATCGATCTTTTGACCCTGATGGAAAACCCCAATCCGCGCAATATCTACGCGCATATCGCGGCGCAACTGGGGGGCGAAGACAACCTCGAAATAGCCTGTCAGTAAAGGAGCTCAATGATGAACGTGGCGGTAATAGGTGCAGGAGTAATGGGAACTGGCGTCGCTCATAACATGGCGCAATACGGCATATCAACTAACGTTGTGGATATTTCTCAATCTCAGTTGGATAAATGCCGACAGATGATCGAAGCGAACTTACGCTTATATAATTATCACCCGCAGCATAAAAAAAAGACGCATAGCACAGCGGAGATAATGGAAAATATCCGTTTCACAACTGAGTTGGACGACATTGTAGAATGTGATTTGGTGATTGAGAATATTACTGAGGATATAGAGAAAAAAAATGCACTATACACACGGATGAATACGATCTGCGGCGCGTCGACAGTGTTTGGTGTTAATACGTCCGCCATATCTATCACTGCTTTGTCAAAATTAATGCGACATCCGGAGAATGTAGTTGGCGTCCATTTTATGAACCCGGTACCGCTGATGCACACCGTCGAATTAATCCGTGGTGTACATACTGCAGAGCGTACACTGAACATATTTCACCACTTATTTGCTCAGTTGAATAAAACCGGCATCGTGGTCAATGATTCTCCGGGCTTTGTCACTAATCGTGCCATGATGATTTTTGTTAACGAAGCCATATTTATGGTGCAGGAGCAGATCGCCCGTGCTGAGGATATCGATACGTTGTTTAAAACCTGCTTCGGGCACAAGATGGGGCCACTACAAACCGCCGATTTGATTGGCTTGGATACGATTTTGCAATCGTTGCAGGTGCTATATGAGAGTTTTAATGATGATAAGTATCGCCCCAGCTTTTTATTAAAGAAAATGGTCGATGCAGGGTATTTGGGCGTGAAATCAGGGCAGGGGTTTTATCGCTATCAACAGACGTACGCCGAGCAGTGATTCTGGGTTAACCAGATAGGGATATGAATATGAAAAAGCAAGATATGAAAGCCGCCATTCGGGAATTTCTTTCACGCTCATTACGTGGGCATACGTTGAACGATGATGACGATATTTTTTCTCTCGGGCTTGTCCATTCGTTATTTACTGTGCAAATCATACTGTTTATAGAAAAAAATTTTCAGGTTGAGCTGGAAGTGAGTGAGTTGAAAACAGAACAGATTGCTACCGTCAATAAAATAGTGGAGCTCATTCAGCAACAAACAGGCCTGGAGTAAACTATGTGCACTGAAAATTATGAGCTGGTTCAGCAAGAGGCAGTCCTGTTTGCCAAACAACATCTCGCCCTGGCTGCACAGAATATTGAACGTCAGCAGTTTATTGTGCCAGACATTATTTCTTGCGTGGCGCAGGCCGGGTACTTAGGTGCGTCAATCCCCCAAAAATATGGCGGACGAGGTTACGATTCTTATCAACTGTGCGCTTTGCATGAAGTGATGGCTGGGGTTCACGGTTCGTTAGAAAATCTCATAACAGTGACTGGCATGGTCAGCACGCTGCTGCAACGCGTGGGCAGCGCAGCGCAAAAAGCCCATTATTTGCCAAAGCTGGCAACGGGGGAATTGATCGGCGCGATTGCCCTCACAGAGCCGAATATCGGCAGTGACTTAGTGAACGTGGAAACAGAATTACAGCAGGATGGCGACGGTTGGCGGCTGAACGGGAAAAAGAAATGGATCACGCTAGGGCAGATTGCTGATTTTTTTATTGTTTTAATCCACTGTGGTAATCAATTAGCGACAGTGCTTATCGATCGCAATACCGACGGCTTTACTATCACTCCACTCAACGACATGTTGGGGTTACGCGGCAATATGTTGGCAGAGCTGCATTTTAATGACTGCCGCCTGAAGGAGGATGCATTGCTCGGTCCGCTCACCCCTGGGGTACCGCTGGCGGTGAATTTTGCGCTCAATGAAGGGCGGTTCACCACCGCTTGTGGCAGCCTAGGATTATGTCGGGCCGCTGTGGATGTGGCAGCGCGCTACATCCGCCAGCGTAAACAGTTCAAGCGGCGGTTATTTTCTCATGGCATTGTTCAGCACTTGTTTGCCACAATGCTGACCCAAACGCGCAGTGCGCAACTAATGTGCTTCAGCGCGGCGGAATACCGCGAAACGCTGCACCCGGCCATGATAAACCAAATCCTGATGGCGAAGTATGTCGCTTCCAAAGCTGCGGTGGACGTGGCCGGGAAGGCGGTGCAACTGCTCGGTGCGAATGGTTGCCATGCCGATTATGCCGTCGAACGTTACTACCGCGACGCCAAAATCATGGAAATCATCGAAGGGACATCGCAAATTCATGAGATCCAAATTGCGATGAATTACATGATGGGGAGTGAAGCATGACGAAGGATGTCGCACTGATGTTCCCTGGCTCCGGTTCGCAATATGTAGGCATGGCACGGTGGCTGTATGAGCGTTATCCGCAGGTGCGTACTCTGTTTGATGAAGCTAGCCAGATCACGGAACGGGACATGGC
The DNA here is from genome assembly GCF_000742135.1 of Klebsiella pneumoniae. GTDB lineage: Bacteria > Pseudomonadota > Gammaproteobacteria > Enterobacterales > Enterobacteriaceae > Klebsiella > Klebsiella pneumoniae. Next base: position 4,517,196 of record NZ_KN046818.1, read on the forward strand.
AGCGCTGTGCCTGTCGGGTACTTTGGTACAACTTGCTGAGCCGACGGCAATGGCGCTGGCTATCTATACCACCAGCGTGGCCCACTTTGTCGCGTGGCAGCAGTTTTTGGCGCAAACCGGTGTCCATGTCAACCTACGTTATATGTTGGGTCATAGTTTGGGCGAATATGCTGCGCTGACCTGTAGTGGTGCGCTGAGCTTTTCCCAAGCACTGGCGCTGGTGGCGATGCGTAGCCGTTTAGCCAGTGAGATCGCCAGCGAAATGGACGCGAGTACCACTATCATCAAGCAAGGGAATCAGGCACTGGTGGCAGCGGCGTGCGAGGTGGCGGAGCGTGAAACCCGACAGCAGGTCGGTATTGCCTGCTTCAATTCGCCGCAACAGTTTATGTTATCCGGACAAAACTTGGCCATTATCGCCGCCGAGCAATACCTGCTGGATCATGATCGCCAAGTCGAAGTAGTGCCGCTGATTGGTGGTGTTCCTTACCACAGCCCACTATTGAAACCTTGCGGACAGCAATTGCGCAAGGCGCTGGATCGCTGCGAATGGCGACGTCCGTGCTGCCCAGTGATCTCCAATGTCAACGCTCAACCCTATCCCGATACGGTCACGCCAGTCCAGTGGCTAGAACAACAGCTCTCTCAGCCAGTGCAGTGGCAGCGCTCTCTCACCTACCTGACAGGACACTTGTCACCGATCGCGATAGAGATCGGTCCGCAAAGTGTGCTGAAAAACCTGCTGCTGGAGAATCGCTATCCAGCACCAGTTTACGCATTTGACAATCGTCATGATCGTGCGCAACTAGCATTGGTGCTGGGGGATAACATGGCGGTGAAGACCGATCCGGAAGCCGTGCGCCGCCAACGCATCACGCTGCTCACTAACGCCCTGACAGCCACACGCCATCACCGCGCCGCCGATGTGGCTGCCAGTGCGCAATTGAAAGAATTGCTCAGTCGTTTTTTTGAGCGCATCCAGCAGATTGAGCAGCGCGGCACATCCAGCGAAGAGGACATTGCTTTTTTGCATGAGCTTCTTGAACAGGGATTTCAACTCAAAGGCAGTAGTCAGGCAGAAATCGACGCCTGCCACGCGCGGTTGGCTTCCGACAACGGCGGACAGGCGTAACCCGTCACGCCATTCTACGTACTTATCTCGCTTTGAAGGCCAGAGTTATGGAACAGCAAGGGATTATGAGACAGTTGCCCACCGACGACCAAACGATAGTCGACTATTTGTATCGTATCGCCGGAGAATATGGGGAAAAAACCGCTGTATTGATGGGGGACGCGGCGCTGAGCTATCACGATCTTAATGCACGCTCTAACCAACTGGCGCATTATCTGCGTGGGCTGGGGATCGGCGAGGATCGTGTGGTAGCTATCCGCCTGCCGCGCGGCATGGCAATGCTGATTGCCATTTTCGCTATTGTAAAAGCTGGTGGTGCCTATTTACCGCTGGCGTACAATGCACCGCGCAGCCGCATTGAAAATATACTGAGCAACAGCGGCGCTGTTTGTCTGATCGGTACTGACGATGGTGATCGCTGGCCGATTCCTCGCGTCGAAATCGACAGCGCGGCGGTCAGTGCCATGCCAACGACGGATCTGCGTTACCGACCACATGCGCGGCAACTGGCGTATATTATTTACACCTCCGGTTCCACCGGTGTCCCTAAAGGGGTGGCGACGGAACATGCAGCGCTGCTAAACCGAATTGTCTGGATGCAGAACGCTTATCCTATCAGTTCTCAGGACGTGCTGTTCCAGAAGACGGTGTACACCTTTGACGTCTCTGTCTGGGAGATGTTCTGGTGGGCGATGTACGGCGCATCTGTAGTGCTGTTACCGTCCGGACTGGAGAGCGATCCGCGAACCTTGGCTCGACTGATTCAGCGTCACCGCGTGTCGGTTGTGCACTTTGTCCCTTCGATGCTGAACCTGTTTGTCGAGTATCTGGAGATGAAACAGGATCCTCGTTTGACCGCCTCATTGCGATCAGTGTTTTCCAGCGGTGAGAAACTCACGGTCCACAGTGTGGCTCGCTTTTATCAATCGGTGGCGCAGGGTGATCTTATAAATCTCTATGGCCCGACCGAAGCAGCAATCGATGTCAGTCATCACCGCTGCCTGCGCGGGTACGACTACGACGATATCCCTATCGGTCAAGCGATTGACGGTTGCCGACTCTATGTGCTGGATGACCATGGTAATCCGGTAGCAGACGGCGAAGAGGGCGAACTGTATCTCGCTGGTATCGGGCTGGCACGTGGCTATCTCAACAACGTGGCGTTAACTGATCGCTGTTTTACTGTACATCCAACTTTGCGCCATTTAGGGAAACCGGAGCGGCTGTATAAAACTGGAGATCTGGTGTGGCGCGACGGGGAAAGCCAACAAATTCATTACATTGGCCGTAATGATTTTCAGATTAAAATTAGAGGGTTGCGCGTTGAATTGGGAGAAATCGAAGCCCATGCGATGCGTTTCCCGGGGGTACAGCAGGCAGTCGTGGTGGCGGATCAGGATGATCCCGATAATCAGTTGATTTACGCTTTTGTCGTCAGTAGCGTGCCGCTCAATTTGGCGGCCTTAATGGACGCACTGTCCAAAAACTTGCCTGCCTACATGCTGCCGAACCGTTTGTTGGCAATGTCAGAGTTACCACTCTCCGACAATGGCAAGTGCTGTCGTAAAACGTTGCTCGACTTGGCGCGGGCGTACTCAGCCAGTCGCGTCGATTTACGTGAAACTCCCGCCGTGCGCTACCTACCGTTGTCATCGGCTCAATCGTCGATGTGGTTTATGCAACAATTGGCGCCGCATACTGCACTATACAATAACCCCACCGCCTTGCTGCTTGAAGGAGAACTGGATCGCACGCGGATGGACGGCGCGATTCGTCAATTGATGAGTCGGCATACTCTGTTACGTGCTATGGCGGAAACCCACAATGGACAACCAGTATTGGCGGTGCCTCAGTGCGTATCGTCGCAGGCGTTGCTGACCATAGTGCCACTCCCCTCGGTGAGTGATGATAACGCGCTACAGGCGATGATCAACCAGCGTGCGGCACACCCCATGCCCTTAACGTCAGGCACACCGCTGTGCCGGTTTGAACTGTTGACGATCGATGACGATCGTAGCGTATTGTTGATTCATCTGCACCACATCATCAGTGATGGCTGGTCGAAAGGCGTTTTGTTACGCGAATTGCAGGCCGCATATAACGGTGAATCGCTGACGCCAGAACCGTTGTTGGAGTATGCCGACTACATGGAGTACCAAGAAGAGTGGCGTCAGAGTGACGCCTATCAGGACGCGATGCGTTACTGGCAAAATACCCTGGCGGGGACGTTGCCGATTCTTGATATCCCCACCGATCAACCGCGTCAGAAGGTGGCACGTTACCAAGGCGCGTTTGTTGCCTTCGCATTGTCTGCCAACACATGCGAGCGAGTGTTGGCGGCGGCGCGTGCGCAGCGCGTGTCGTTGTATAACTATCTGCTGACCGCCTTCGTCCTCCTGCTGCATCGTAATGCGCGTCAACAGGAATACATCGTTGGTATGCCGATTGCTGCGCGGCTGACGAAAGAACAGGAGCATATGATCGCGCCGCTGGTCAACGTACTACCGCTGCGCTTACCTCTTGACGAAGCGGCATCGTTTTCCGAGTTAGTACAGACGATCAGAGGTATTCTGTTTGCCGCTTTCAGGCACCAGCGTCTCGAATTTACCGACATAGTGCGCGCAGTGAATGTGGATCGCAGCGCCGGACATTTCCCAATATATCAGTGCATGTTCCAACTCGACAATATGCCTCTGGCGAGCCCGACACTAAACGGTGTCAACGTTACACCATTATTGTTGGATACCAGTGCATCTCAGGTGGATATTTCGCTAAGTATGCAGCATATCGATGGGCGCATCACCGGCACTTTCGAATACGACGCTGGGTTATACAGTGCGGATCGTATTCAGCACCTGGTGGCGCAGTGGAGAGAACTGCTAGATGAGGCCAGCAGCCAACCCACGCAGTTAGTCCGCGATTTGATTCGTTTCACCCCTCGAGAGCACGCTTGGCTGGCGCGGCACAACGCCACTGAAGTTGCTCTGCCGCCCGTAGATAACCTGCTGGCGCTAGTGTTACCGCACTGCCAGCAGCGCCCTACACAGGTGGCTTTGCGCCACGCTGACGACGCCATGACCTATGGCGAATTGCAACAGGCCACGATGCAGATGTGTACTTGGCTGCGTGCGCAAGGCGTAAAACGCGGAGAATCTGTCGCACTGCAACTGCCTTTTTGTTTCGAATTGATTATCGCACAATTGGCGATCCTCTCTTTGGGGGCGAGCTATGTGCCGCTGGATGGTAACGCGCCAGCGGCCCGCAATGCCCTGATCTTGGCGCAGGCAACGCCGTGCATGCTGCTGATGGCGCAACCGCTGGAATCCCCTCATGGGCTGACGATACCTTGGGTGCTAGTGCCTGACTGGCGTAGCCTGCTGACAGAAATACCGAACCTGCCAGTTAGTGTTGCGCCAGATGCTTTAGATTGCGATGCGGTAGTGATCTTTACCTCCGGTACTACCGGGCAACCCAAAGGCGTCCGACTCAGCCAACGTAATCTGGTCAACTTAACCGCATCCTTTATATCCAGCTATCAAGTGACGCATCAGGATGTTCTGCTACCCATTACCTCAGTCGCGTCTGCTAGCTTTGTCGGGGAGGTACTGCCGCTGCTCGCCGCTGGCGGTACCTTAGTATTGGCGCAAAAAGCGCAGAGTTTGGATAGTGATGCGCTCATTGCGCTGCTGGCATCTCAGCGGGTGACTATCCTGAGCACCACCCCATCGCTTTCTGCCAGCCTCTCTGTGCTGGCTCAGTCGATGGGATCGCTGCGCTTGTTTCTGTGCGGTGGTGAAGCGTTAGAGTATGAGCAGATAGCGCCGCTTCTGCCGCACATGGCAGTGGTTAACGGTTATGGCCTGACCGAAAGCGGTATCTGCTCGACCTACTTTCCTGTCGCAAAGCGTAGGGAGCAAGAAACGGGAGCATTGCCCATTGGCCGCCCGATTCAGAACACCCAAGCTTATGTGGTGGATGCATATAATCGTTTGGTACCGCCAGGTGCCTGTGGAGAACTCTGTTTCTCTGGTCTGGGCATTTCGCCCGGCTACCTTGATGCACGACAGGATCCCGAGCGCTTTGTCGAGTTGCCGGAATACCCTGGCGTTCGGGTGCTGAAAACTGGCGATCGTGCTCGTTGGGCAACCGACGGGATGTTGTTCTATCTCGGCAGACAAGATCGCCAAGTGCAGATCCGTGGATACCGAGTTGAACTGGGCGACATCGAAAGCCTACTGAAACAGCATCCGGATATTGCTGATGCGTGGGTCGATGTGCGACGCAATGCGGCGGCAACGCCGCTACTAGTGGCCTTCTATTGCAGCGTCAACGGCGTTGCGCTGGATGCTCAGCAATTGCGCGTATGGCTCAGCCTGCGGCTTCCGTTGCATATGCTGCCGTTGCTCTACGTGCCGCTGAGCGCCATGCCGCTAGGTGTAAACGGCAAAATCGATCCCCAGTGCCTGCCGCTGGTCGATCTGCGGCAGTTGGAAGGGCCGGGCGAGTATGTCCCTCCGGCAACCGAACTGGAACAGCGTCTGGCGGAGATCTGGCAGCAGTTGCTTGGCCTGGAGCGTGTCGGCACCACCACAAATTTCTTCGATCTCGGTGGACACTCACTTCTGCTAGTACAGATGCAGCAATACATCGGGCAGCAGTGCGGTCAGCACGTGGCGTTGGTTGACCTGCTGCGCTTCACTACCATCAAACGCTTGGCGGAATTTCTGCTGGCCCCGGACGCAGCGCAAGGGACCACAAGAGATCAGACACAACTGCGTGCGGCGAAGCAGCGTTTGGCCTTTGGTCACACGCGCTGGGCAGCCACAACCGACAGTCATCACTGATTCCACTGAATGAAACGCGTGATAAACCTGAATATAGGGGGAAAGCAACATGGCAGAGAATGATTTTGGTATAGCTATCATTGGGATGGCGGGGCGTTTCCCTCAAGCCGATACGGTACAGGCGTTTTGGGAAAATCTTCTGGCAAGCCGAGAGTGCATTTCCTTTTACAGCGATGAGGAACTGCTGGCGATGGGAATCAGCCCTGAATTTGTTCAGCACCCAGATTACGTCAAGGCCAAAGGGGAGGTAGCTGACATCGATAAATTTGATGCTGCTTTCTTCGGTATCGCACCCCGAGAGGCGGAGCTGATGGATCCTCAGCACCGTGTCCTGTTGGAAACCGCGTGGGCAGCCTTCGAAGATGCGGGCTATGTGGCTGCCGATTATCCGGGGGATGTGGGTATTTTTGCTGGCAAAAGCATGGATTCCTATTTGATGCTGAACTTGATGCCGCACTTTAAACGCGTTTTCTCTTCTGGCAGTTTGCAGGCGGCCATTGGTAACGACAAAGACAGTATCACTACTACCATCGCCTATCACCTCAACCTGCGCGGCCCGGCGATCACGGTGCAGACTTCCTCATCGACATCCTTGGTGGCGGTGTGCGTGGCATGCCAAAGTCTGTTGACTTGGCAGTGTGACATGGCGATTGCTGGCGGAGTAACGCTGGGGCCACCAGCAAAAACCGGCTACTTGTCGCAGGAAGGTGGGATCACCGCCGCCGATGGCCACTGTCGGGCGTTTTCCGATAACAGCAGCGGATTTGTGCCCGGCACCGGCGCGGGGCTGGTGGTGTTAAAGCGTGTTGATGAAGCGCTGCGTGATGGCGATAACATCTATGCGGTCATCAAAGGATTTGCCGTCAACAACGACGGTTCGGAGAAGATCAGTTATACCGCGCCGAGCGTGGATGCCCAAGCGCGCGCCATTGCTCAGGCACAGCGGTTGGCAGGTTTGACACCGCAGGATATCACTTATGTGGAAGCCCACGGTACCGGTACGCGTTTGGGCGATCCGGTTGAGTTTTCTGCGCTAAGCCAAGCCTTTGCGGGCGTGTCACAAAAGCAGTACTGTGCGCTGGGGTCGGTAAAAACCAATATCGGCCATTTGGATACGGCAGCGGGCGTCGCAGGGTTGATAAAAACCGCGCTGGCAGTGCAGCAGGGAATAATTCCCGCAACATTGCACTTTGAACGGCCCAATGCACAGATCGATCTGACCAATAGTCCGTTTTACATCAACACTACCTGTCAACCGTGGCAACCGGAAAGCGGCATCCGTCGCGCGGGCGTCACCTCGCTTGGCATGGGCGGCACCAATGCCCATGTTGTGCTGGAACAAGCGCCAGCCGTTGACTTGCAAGCGCGAGCGCCTGTACCTGCCTACAGTATTTTGCCGTTTTCTGCCAAGACCGACAGTGCCTTATCCTCGGGGCTGGCGCGTTTTGCCGATTTTCTGCAACATGAATCGCTGCCGGATAGGCGGGATCTGGCGTGGACACTCTCACAGGGACGTAAAGCCTTCGCACATCGCGCCGCGCTCGTAACCAGAGATCTACATGCTGCCGGGACGCTGTTGCAGCAGGCCGCGACAGCGCCGTTTGCTCGTGGTGTAGCGCAGACACAGCTCGGGCTGGGGCTGTTGTTTTCCGGGCAGGGTAGCCAATATCAGCGCATGGGCCATCAGCTCTATCAGGTTTGGCCGGCCTACGCCGATGCCTTCGACCGTTGCGCGACGTTACTCGAGCGTGAATACCAACTGGATATCCGCCATGAGTTGTTCAGAGCAGAAGTCTCGTTAGCCCAAGGCGAACGCCTTGCGCAAACCTGCCTCACACAACCGCTGCTGTTCAGCGTCGAGTATGCCTTAGCCCAATTGTGGCTCAGTTGGGGAATCACGCCAACGGTAATGATTGGTCATTCGCTGGGCGAATGGGTGGCAGCGACGTTGGCAGGCGTGTTCTCTTTAGAGGATGCGTTGCGCTTGGTGGCGCGTCGAGCAGAGCTGATGCATCAGGCACCAAGCGGTGCCATGTTGATGGTGGCGCTGCCCGAAGCACAGATTCGCGCACTGATTACCGCCCCGCTGGCGATTGCCGCTGTTAACGCCCCTGACTATTCGGTTATCGCCGGGCCTACGCCGGAGATCCTCGCCGTCAGCCAGCGTCTGACGGAGCAGAACATCATCAACAAACGATTGCATACCTCTCATGCCTTCCACTCTAGCATGATGCAAGATGCGGCGCAGGCGCTACGTCAGGCATTTGAGAATGTACGACTGAACCCGCCGACGCTCACCATCATCTCTACCGTAACCGGCGCGCACGTCAGTGCCGACACTCTCACCACACCGGACTACTGGATTGAACAGATGCTGATGCCTGTGCAGTTCTCCGCTGCACTGCAAGAGGCGCAAGCTACATTTGATGTCGATTTTCTGGAAATCGGGCCAGGTGCCACCCTGACCCAGCTGACCAACGGTCATGCATTAGGTGATCGTCTCGCGTTCAGCTCGCTGCCAGCAGGTGCCCGCAGCAGCGATGAGCACAAACATATCTTAGATACCGTGGCAGCGCTTTGGGTGCGAGGGCATAACATCGATTTGTCTGCGTTTGCAGGTGAGCAACCGCGCCGTGTCTCTCTACCGACCTACGCCTTTGACAAAATCCGTTACTGGGTCGACAGTCCAGAAGAACAGAGGAGCGCCGTAACGCCGGTGGCGGACGCGGGAAGTGTCATCCCTAGCGAACCGTCGGTGCGCCGTCAGCCGCGTCCGGCGTTTTCGGTGCCTTACGCGGCTCCAGAGAGCAAAACGCAGTGCGGCTTAGTGGCGATTTGTGAAGCATTGCTGGGAATTGACGGCTTGGGCATTGACGACAACTTCTTCGAAGCTGGCGGACATTCATTGATGCTGGGCATGTTGCTGGCGCAGGTACAGGAACGGTTCGCCGTCACTCTTTCCTTTTTCGACGTGATGGAGGATGCCAGCGTGCGCGCGTTAGCGCAGTTGGTCGAGCAGGAGCAGCAGGATGATGGGGGGGCCGCACTTGCCGTGCTAGTTAACGACATGATTAATGAGTGACGTTGGCAAAAGTATTTAACACAGCGAAAAGGAAAGGACGGTCATGACGATACATCATGCCGCATTGGCGCGAATGTTACCGGCGGAAAAAAAGGAAAAGCTATTACGACAGTTGGCGCAATCAGGCGTGTCGCCCAGCCGCATTCCCATCATCAAAGCGGATCCGGCGCAGGCAATCCCGCTGTCGTTTAATCAGGAGCGGTTGTGGTTTTTGCAAAAATACGACAGTACCGCCACTAACTACAACCTGTATGTGGTGTATCGTTTGCATGGCGTGGTGGATATGCCGATGCTCACGGAGGCATTGCGCCATGTGCAAGCACGCCACGCCATCTTGCGTACCCGTATCATAGTACGTAACGATCGGCCTTGCCAGGTGATAGATGATGCGTCTTCGTTAGTTCTCGATACGGTCACGCTGGCAGCGCAGGCCCCAACTTCAGCGCTAGATGCGGTAATTCAGCAGGTGATAAACACCCGGTTCGATCTGGCACGCGGTCCTCTGTGGGGGGTAACTCAGATTATTCAACCCGATCAAGGTTGTCATTTGGTGTTTTGCGCGCACCATATCATCATCGACGGTATCTCGTTACGGCTATTGTTCGATGAGTTACAGCAGCAGTATGCTCGATTGCATGCTGGTAATGAAACGTCGCTGCCTCCGCCGCCGCTGCAATATGCCGATTATGCCTTCTGGCAGCGCGAATGGTTCCAGGATACCTTGCTGGCGAACGAACTTGCCTACTGGCGTGCGCGTTTGCAAGACGCGCCTCTACTGTCGACATTTCCATCGCTGCACCCGCGCCCGGCACAACCCTCTACACATGGTTCCCGGTTCAGCATCACCCTGGATGAAACATTAAGCCTCGCGTTGAAACACGTAGCCCGCACGCAGGAAACAACGCCGTTCGTGCTGATGCTGACTGCCTTCCAACTGGTGCTGATGCGTTACGCTCAGCAACAGCGATTGGTGATAGGCATGCCAGTATCGGGGCGCATTCGCCCGGAATTGCAGAGTAGCATTGGTTATTATGCCAGCACTGCGGTTATCTACACCGATTTTAACGGGGTTGAGGTAGGGCGCGAGGCGCTCCAGCGTGTGAAGGCCAGCGTGAAAGAGACGCAGGGGCGCCAGCAACTGCCGTTTGAAAACTTGGTGAATATGCTGGATCTCCCTCGCAGCCTTTCCCATTCGCCGTTGTTCCAGATCCTCTATATCTACCATAACCACGTGACCCCACGCGCTTTTACCTTGGCTGGTGCGTATTGGGAGCAGGTGACGTATCACAATCAGACCGTCAAATACGACATGACAGTCGAGGTGTTCCAAAACGACGCCACGTTCGACGTCTCCTTTGAGTACGATTTGGGGTTATACGATGCTGATGTGGTGAAGCAGATTGCCGAGGCGCTGCGTCAGCACTGCTTATCGTTGACATCATCACTGGAGACCCCGATAAGGGCGATCCCTCTGCATGCACCGGAGACCGCAACGCCGCGGCGTGATCCGCTCAACGCCACTAACGTCCCGTGGCTCGGGCCGCAGGATGTGCTGCGTATCATTGAACAGCGCTGTGTGCAGCACCCAAAGCAACTGGCAATACAGCAGCATGACGGCACACTGACCTACGCTGAGCTCTGGGCGCGTGTGCAGTTCATCGCGATGCGTTTTCGAGCGCATGGCATACAACCGGGCGATCGTATTGGCGTGCTGTTGCCACGTCACAGGGATGTGATTGCAACCATGTTGGCGACGTGGTTTGTGGGGGCGTGCTACGTGCCGTTCGATATTCATCAGCCTGCCGCGCGTTTGCAACGCCTTATGCAACGCGCGCGTTTGGTCTGTCTGGTGGTCCGTCAGCCGGGAGAGTGGGGTGAAATTGTACAACTGTCGTTGCCGGAATTGATGCAGGACATGTCGAATACGATCCGGTATTCTACACCTTGCGCGCTGTTGCCGGATATGCAGGCCTACCTGTTGTTTACCTCCGGCAGTACCGGTGAACCTAAAGGCGTGTGCGTTGTTCACCGCGGGTTGCTGAACTTGTTGTTGGATATGCAGCGTACCTTTGCGGTTGGCCCGCAAGACCGGCTGCTCTCGGTGACGACGCCAACATTTGATATCTCATTCTTGGAGTATCTGTTGCCGCTGATCTCCGGTGCGAGTCTCTATCTGACAGAGGCGGAACGCGCCGCAGACAGCTTCCGTATGATTCCGCTGATTGCCGACTATCGACCAACGCTGATGCAGGCGACGCCCTCGTTCTGGCACGGGCTGTTGATGGCGGGTTGGCGTGGCGACCCGGAACTATGTGTGCTGGCAGGCGGTGAAGCGCTGCCAACGAAAGTGGCGGAAGAACTGTTGCGCTGTTGTGGTTCACTGTGGAACCTCTACGGTCCCACCGAAACAACCATTTGGTCGCTGAAATCGCAGATAACCCAAGCGGAAAACATCACCCTCGGCGCTCCCATTGCCAATACCCGTATATACATTCTGGACAATGAGGGCCATCCAGTGCCGCAAGGCGTTGACGGCGAGCTTTACATCGCCGGGGATGGTGTGGCGCAAGGGTATGATGGGCAGCCTGAGTTGAACGCACAGTTCTTCTTGTCAGAACCAGGGGTCCCCGGTGGCAGGATGTTCCGCACTGGCGATCTGGTCAGGAGTGATGCGCAGGGGCAGTTGTTTTTTGTTGGGCGCAAAGATAGCCAGATCAAACTGCGCGGTTATCGTATTGAGTTAGGCGAAATTGAACGGACGTTGGCACGGCATCCGCATGTGGACGCCGCGGTGGTGGCCTGTATTGAAAGAGCACCGTTACACAAAGCACTGGCAGCATTCATCATCACCAGCGAGCCTCCCTCGCTATTCGAGCAACTGAAAAACGAGCTTCGGCAGCAACTGCCAGACTATATGGTGCCAACGCTGTGGCAGAGGGTGGCCGACTTCCCGAACACTGACAACGGTAAAATCGATCGTAAGCGGTTAGCGGAAAATTTCGTTGCCGATAGCTCCCTTGTGTCGCCGCAGACGCAAGCGCTGAGCGACACGGAACAGATGTTGCTGGCGCTGTGGATGCGCTATTTGCCGATAAAAAACGTCGATCCTGAGTGCGATTTCTTTCGCTTGGGGGGACATTCGCTGTTGGCGGTAACGTTGGTAGCAGAGATCAACCGCACTTTTCACTGCGCCTTGACCCTGAAGGACATTTTCCACTACTCCACACTACGGGCACTGAGTGCGCGTATTGCACAGCAATCTATCACGGATGCTGCCGCGTCTCAGGATGACTGGGTGATAGTGCACGACCCTGAGCATCGTCATCAACCGTTCCCATTGACGGATGTTCAGCGCGCCTACTGGCTTGGACGACAGACGGGTGCTACCTCGATCGCGACCCACATCTACCATGAATTTGACGTAGAACACTTTAATGTTACGCGTTTTACCCATGCGGTGAATGCGCTGATCGCTCGCCATGAAATGCTACGTGCGCGGGTACTCCCCGACGGTACTCAGCAGATTCTGGCGCAAGTGCCGGCGTATCAGTTAGAGCAGCGCGATCTGAGTGCTTTGTCCCCTAACGCACGAAACGATGCCTTGATGGCGATCCGGGATCGGCTGTCGCATCATGTGCATCCCGCAGATCGTTGGCCGCTGTTTGATTTCAGTTATTCGGCTTGCACGGCGCAACATGGCCGCTTGCATTTCAGTCTCGATCTGCTGATTGCCGATGCTCTGAGTATGCGCACGCTACAGCAGGAGTTGATGATGCTGTACCGTGAGCCCCATGTGTCACTGCCGTTGCTACCGTTCTCTTTTCGTGACTACGTGCAGGCGCTGTTGGTAGAGCAGGCGAGTGAAGCCTATGCACGCGATCAGGCCTATTGGCAACGGGCGCTGCCGCAGCTGTATGGCCCACCAACGCTGCCCGTACAGGGCGATTTGGCGCAACTGTCTGCGATCAGGTTCGTACGTCGCCGTCATCGGCTGTCAGCCCACAACTGGGGAGTGCTGAGCGCGCTGGCCCAACGCACACGTATCACCAAGACGGCATTGTTGTTGACAGTCTTTAGCCAAGTGCTGGCACGTTGGAGCCTTAGCCCGACGTTTACGCTCAATCTGACGTTGTTCAACCGCCCGCAGGGTTACCCCAACGCAGAGGCAGTTATTGGTGATTTTACCGCTGTCAGCTTGCTGAATGTTTGTTACGACAGCCAGTACTCTTATGCCCACAACGCTCAGCGTATTCAGGTGCAACTGTGGGAAGATCTCGAACATCGTCGTTTCAGTGGGATCCGCGCCAGCGAGGCGCTGATCCATAGCGGTCGTTTCCATGCGCCGATGCCGGTGGTATTCACTAGTATGTTGGATATCGATGGGGAGACGACTGCGCAAGACCCTCGGGACACAACCCGTTTTACTCTGTGTCCGGACGCCAATATTACCCAAACACCGCAGGTGTGGCTCGATCACCAGGTGATCGAGTTGGCTGGGGAGTTGCATTTCAACTGGGACGCGGTCGAGCAACTGTTTGATACCACGCTGCTGGATCAGATGTTTGGTGCTTATTGTCATGCGCTGCAGGCGCTGGTTGCCATGCCGCAAAGTTGGTGGGGGGTAAATAGTTCTCTGGCGCTGCCCACCATTAGTGCACCGGTCACGCAGGCTCCTGCACCTACGGCCTTGTTGCACCATGGGTTACTGCGTCAGGCAGCACTGACGCCACAGGAAACTGCGCTGATCAGTCCTATCCGTGAATTGACCTATCGCCAATTGTCGACGGCGGCGGATCATGTGGCCCGCGCCCTGTTAGCGCTGGGCGTGCAGCATGGCGATCGCGTGGCGGTGGTGATGGAAAAAGGCTGGCAGCAGATTGCCGCCGTACACGGCATTTTACGACTGGGTGCGGTCTATCTGCCAGTGGATCCGGTGCTACCGCCACAGCGTCGCCAGCTTTTGCTGACGGTGGGCGAGGTGCGGGTACAAGTTACGCAGCCGGGTCTCACGCAATTGGAGCCGTCGCTGCCCGTGCTGATCATCGACGACGGAATGCTGGACACGCCTGCTGCGCCGTTGCCTGAAGTGGCTGAGGATGTCACGGATCTGGCCTATATCATTTTCACTTCCGGCTCCACCGGTACCCCGAAAGGAGTGATGATCGACCACCGTGCGGCCATGAACACGCTGGAAGACATCAACGAACGCTTTGGCCTCAATGCGCAGGATAGGGTGTTCGGGCTGTCATCATTGAGCTTTGACCTGTCGGTTTACGATGCCTTTGCGCCTTTTATGGTGGGTGCAGCGCTGGTACTGCCGGAAGCAGGACGGGAAAAAGATCCGCGTCATTGGCAGACAGTTATGGCACACGGTCATGTAAGCGTCTGGAATGCAGTGCCCGCACTGATGCAGATGCTGTGCGAATACCACAGCGGCGATCGGATGAGTTATCCGACGTTGCGTCTGGCACTGTTGAGCGGCGACTGGATCCCGCTAACGTTACCGGAGCAGATGCGCGAGCGGCTCAATGAAACGATGGACATCATCAGTCTGGGTGGAGCGACCGAGTGCGCCATCTGGTCGGTCTACTACCCGATAGGTGAGGTGGAATCGACGTGGACCAGTATTCCCTACGGTCGGGGTCTGCGCAACCAGCCAGTATACGTGCTAAATGCGCAACTGGAGGAATGTCCGGTCGGGGTGGAAGGAGAGATTTGCATTGGCGGGATGGGGCTGGCACAAGGCTACCTGAACGATGCAGAGAAAACGGCGGCGAGCTTTGTCTGGCGCGAAGCGAGTGGTGAGCGAATTTACCGCACTGGGGATCGCGGGCGCTACTTTGCTGACGGGCAAGTCGCCTTTTTGGGGCGCAACGATACCCAAGTGAAGGTGAATGGTTACCGTATCGAACTGGGGGAAGTCAAAAGCCACCTTGAACAGCTCGACAGCGTAGGGAGTGCCGCCGTGGTGTGCCACCAGGGACAGCTGTATGCCTTTATCACTGCCGCAGAAAACCTGCATCCTGACGATACTGACGCCCTGTTAGCGCGCGTTCGTGCTCAGTTAGCCGTGCAGTTGCCGTATTACCTGCTGCCCCAACATTTCTTTCTTCTCAAGGTGCTGCCGATGACAGGCAACGGCAAAATTGATCAGGCGGCAATGGTTCAAGAGGTTATCCAACGTATGTCGCAATCTACATCACAGAAGTCGAGGGCCCTCGCGCACGCCTCGCCCTATGAACAGCAGGTGGCCGCTCTCTGGTGCGAGGTACTACAACGAGAACAGATCGGACTGAATGACAACTTTTTTGAAGCGGGGGGCGGCTCAATCCAGATCGTGCTGTTGCATCGCCGTATTGAGGAGATTTTTAAGGTTACGGTACCTATTGCTGAGCTATTTCGCTTAACCACCGTGAAAAGAATTGCCGGTTATTTGCAGGCTATGCAGGACAATGCACGGGCGGTGAATCAAACACAGCAGCGTGATGCTTCCCGATCCCGCGCCCAGCAACGACTTGTACGTCGTCACCAGCGTCAGCGTTAAGGAAAAACTAATGACTTACAGTGAAAGCGATATTGCCATTGTTGGCATGAACTGCCGGTACCCCGGCGTGCACAGCGTTGCGGCATTCGAAACGGTGCTTCGCACCGGATGCAACATTTTGGACCCCAAAGTGACCCCGAGCAACGGCCACAATCACATTACGCTGAACAACGTCTATGAGCACATGGCGGAGTTCGATGCCAACTTTTTTGGCTACAGCCGTGCAGAAGCAGAAATCATGGATCCACAGCAGCGCGTATTTCTGACCTGTGCTTGGGAGATGTTTGAACAAAGCGGTTACAACCCGAAGCAGCACGATGCGCGCGTCGGCCTATATGCGGGCGTGAGTACCAGCTTCTATTTGCTTACTCACCTGATGAACAACCCAGACAAGCTTGCACAACTCGGTGGTCTCCAAATCATGGTCGGCAATGACAAAGATCATTTGACGTCCCAACTGGCTTACCGCCTGAATATTACCGGCCCTTGCGTGACGGTTCAGGCCAGTTGTGCCACCTCGCTGGTGGCAGTGCATCTGGCCTGCGAAGGGCTGCTGAGCGGTCAGTGCGATATGGCGCTAGCGGGTGGCGTCACGTTTCGCATGGAGGAGCAGCGCAGCTATGAATCGCACGGTGATGGGCTGCAAGCAGAGGATGGCCTGATTCATACTTTTGACGCGCAGGCGAGCGGTACGGTCTACAGCAGTGGTTTGGGCATGGTGCTGCTCAAACGGGCTACAGACGCGCAGGTGCAAGGGGATAACATCCTTGCCGTCATCAAGGGAAGCGCCATCAACAATGACGGCGGTGCGCGCAGTGGTTATACCGTGCCGGGTGTTGATGGTCAGGAAGCTGTGATGATTGAGGCGCATAGCTTGGCGGAGGTGACGCCGCAGCAAATTCAGTATCTAGAACTGCATGGCAGCGGCACGCCGTTGGGTGACGCTATCGAATTCGCGGCCATCAAACGTGTGTTTGGGACGCCAGCGCCGAATGCGACACCGTGGCGTCTGGGGGCTGTGAAACCTAACGTGGGTCACGTAGAAATGGCATCTGGCATCACCAGTCTCATAAAAACGGTGCTGAGTCTTACTAACCGGGTGTTTTACCCTACGCTGAATTTTCAACGGGCTAATCCGCAACTGGGGTTGGAGGACAGCCCGTTTGAAGTGGTTTCCCGTTTAACGCCTTGGCCGGAGGGCACCACGCCACGCACCGCTGGTGTGAGTGCGTTCGGATTGGGCGGCACCAACGCACATCTGGTGGTACAAGCGCCGTTATCGACGCCGCAGGCGAGGGCGCAGCAGATGGGGCCTTGTGTCGTTGTACTCTCGGCAAAAAACCACAATGCCCTGGAACAGATGCAAAACGCCCTGCTGGCGAAACTGGCCGCACATCCAGAGATACGCTTACAGGACGTGGCTTACACCCTGCGTCACGGGCGTTTCTCCGCCCCGGTACGTAAGTGTGTCATCGCAGAGAATTGCACCCAGCTAGCCCGACAACTCCGCGACGCACCGATGGTGGAGGCAACCACGGGTTGCACGATCTACTGGAGATTGGGGCACCGTTTCGTTGTTGCACTCGAGACGCTTAGTGACTGGCTGGCGTGCTCTGAGGTGTTGTCACAGGCGGTGGGACAACTGCTCGAGCATTTTCCGCTCGAACCAGCCTGTCTGCAAGATCTCTCCCCTGCGCAACGGACGTTTATCAGCCAGTATGCGCTGATCGCGTTGATTGACGAACGGGAAACGTTGAATGTGGTGCTATGCGGCGACGGTGATGGTGGCTATGCTGCCGCCGTACTACGAGGAGACTGCACACTAGAGCAAGCATGGCGCAGGTTGAATGCGGGCCAACCGTTTGATGATGTGCCGACGAATCCCCTCTTGCAGCCCGATGTCTGCTCTTTGATGCTGGACGACGCGGCGAGTGATGCCAATCGCACCGTGCTAGAGGCGTTAGGGCAGTTATGGTTGGCTGGCGTCAGCCTAGATTGGCGCTGGGTGGATGCGGCGGAGCGTATGTTGGGCAGTCAACGCATCGCCCTGCCGGGGACCGTTTTTACACCGCAGCGCTATTGGGTCGAGGCCGTACGGCCTGCCACGTTCTCCCACGAATCGTCGAATAATCTCTTATCCCGCGCAACAAAATCCGATATTATCGCAGTGGTGACGGAGATATGGGAATGCACGCTTGGTGTCAGCATTGATGATCACCACGCCAGCTTCTTCGAACTGGGTGGGCATTCGCTGTTAGCGTCAACCATTTTATATGATATTCAGCAACGTTACGGCATCACCTGTACGCTAAGCGCATTCTTTGCCGATCCCACCATCGAGGGATTAAGTTGCTATCTGCTCGAACAAGGCGGCAGTGAGACAGCGGTTTCAGCATTGCCTGATACGGTCTTTGCCCCTGACCAGCAGCACCTACCTTTTCCGCTGACTGACGTGCAACAGGCCTATTGGGTTGGGCGGCGAAAAGCCTTGGGATTGGGCAATATTTCCACCCATATCTATGTGGAATATGAACTACAGGGGCTAGATGAAACAGCGTTCAATCGCGCGCTCAATGCGGTGATTGCGCGGCACAGCATGTTGCGTGCAATTGTCAACGATGACGGTATGCAGCAGATATTGCCAAACGTGCCGGAATACCACGTTGCCTTCTATACCACCCAGTGCGAGGATGCGTTTCAACAGCGTTGCCGTGAGCTGCGTGACACCCTCTCACATCAGATGATTGATTGTAGTCGCTGGCCTCTGTTTCAGATGGAGGTCGTGGTTGATCCGCAGCAAAAAGCCCGGCTACATGTATCTATCGACCTGCTGATAGCCGATGCATGGAGTCTGGAGTTGTTCATTCGGGAACTAGCTTATCACTACCGCCATCCGCAGGCGGCATTGCCTACATTGACGTACAGTTTCCGCGACTATGTGCTGACCTTAAAATCCTACGAGAAAACGCCGCAGTTTGAACGGGCACGTGACTACTGGCGCGCCCGCATCGAAACTCTGCCGCCGGGGCCACGATTGCCGCTGCGTACCGACCCCACGAAGCTGGAAAACCCCACATTCGTGCGCCGTAGCTATTGTCTATCTCGTGCTATCTGGCAGCGCTTGAAAACGCAGGCGGGTCAGATGAGTATCACGCCTACTACACTGCTGCTCACGGGGTTTGCTCAGGTGTTGGCGCGCTTTAGTTCCTCGCCGCACTTTAGCCTTAACCTGACGCTGTTTAATCGTCTGCCGTTGCACGCAGATATCAATCACTTAATTGGCGATTTTACTGCACTGACGTTGCTGGAGATTGATATGTCGCAGGGAGAAACCTTGCAGGCGCGGGCAAACGTGATCCACTCTCAACTGTGGCGCGATTTGGATAACCGCTTGTTTGGCGGTATCCAGGTCTCTCGACTGCTGGTACAAACTCACCGCGATCCGGCGAAATCGGTGATTCCTATCGTGTTCACCAGCTTGCTCAATCAATATGATGCGAGCTGGGAAACGGATGATACGCTGTTCAACCAACCGCAGGATGATCTGTACAGTATTTCACAGACACCGCAGGTGTGGCTCGATCATCAGGTGATGGAGCGTAACGGGGAATTGCACTTTAATTGGGACGTGGTGGAACAATTGTTTGAACCGGCGCTAATGGATCAGATGTTCCAGTGTTATTGCCAACTCCTGCACGCCCTAGCCCAGCGACCACAGCTCTGGCATGAGACTCAAGATGTGCTGGCGCTGCCCACCGTTAGTGCACCGGTCACGCAGGCTCCTGCACCTACGGCCTTGTTGCACCATGGGTTACTGCGTCAGGCAGCACTGACGCCACAGGAAACTGCGCTGATCAGTCCTATCCGTGAATTGACCTATCGCCAACTGTCGACGGCGGCGGATCATGTGGCCCGCGCCCTGTTAGCGCTGGGCGTGCAGCATGGCGATCGCGTGGCGGTGGTGATGGAAAAAGGCTGGCAGCAGATTGCCGCCGTACACGGCATTTACGACTGGGTGCGGTCTATCTGCCAGTGGATCCGGT
>NZ_KN046818.1:4536940-5243814 GCF_000742135.1 Klebsiella pneumoniae
TTTTTCAACATTAGTCGGTTCGGTCCTCCAGTTAGTGTTACCCAACCTTCAACCTGCCCATGGCTAGATCACCGGGTTTCGGGTCTATACCCTGCAACTTAACGCCCAGTTAAGACTCGGTTTCCCTGCGGCTCCCCTATACGGTTAACCTTGCTACAGAATATAAGTCGCTGACCCATTATACAAAAGGTACGCAGTCACACCCGAAGGTGCTCCCACTGCTTGTACGTACACGGTTTCAGGTTCTTTTCACTCCCCTCGCCGGGGTTCTTTTCGCCTTTCCCTCACGGTACTGGTTCACTATCGGTCAGTCAGGAGTATTTAGCCTTGGAGGATGGTCCCCCATATTCAGACAGGATACCACGTGTCCCGCCCTACTCTTCGAGTTCACAGCCTGTGCATTTTGGTGTACGGGACTATCACCCTGTACCGTCGGACTTTCCAGACCGTTCCACTAACACACAAGCTGATTCAGACTCTGGGCTGCTCCCCGTTCGCTCGCCGCTACTGGGGGAATCTCGGTTGATTTCTTTTCCTCGGGGTACTTAGATGTTTCAGTTCCCCCGGTTCGCCTCGTTAACCTATGTATTCAGTTAACGATAGTGCAACGAATCACACTGGGTTTCCCCATTCGGACATCGCCGGCTATAACGGTTCATATCACCTTACCGACGCTTTTCGCAGATTAGCACGTCCTTCATCGCCTCTGACTGCCAGGGCATCCACCGTGTACGCTTAGTCGCTTAACCTCACAACCCGAAGATGTTTCACTTCTGATTGCGAAAATTTGAGAGACTCGAACACACATTAACTGTGTGTCGTTTCAATTTTCAGCTTGATCCAGATTTTTAAAGAGCAAAATTTCACAATGCACTTCGCAGTACATTTTGAAATTTATTATTTATCAAACAATCTGTGTGGACACTACAAAGGCATGTTCTTTAAGGTAAGGAGGTGATCCAACCGCAGGTTCCCCTACGGTTACCTTGTTACGACTTCACCCCAGTCATGAATCACAAAGTGGTAAGCGCCCTCCCGAAGGTTAAGCTACCTACTTCTTTTGCAACCCACTCCCATGGTGTGACGGGCGGTGTGTACAAGGCCCGGGAACGTATTCACCGTAGCATTCTGATCTACGATTACTAGCGATTCCGACTTCATGGAGTCGAGTTGCAGACTCCAATCCGGACTACGACATACTTTATGAGGTCCGCTTGCTCTCGCGAGGTCGCTTCTCTTTGTATATGCCATTGTAGCACGTGTGTAGCCCTGGTCGTAAGGGCCATGATGACTTGACGTCATCCCCACCTTCCTCCAGTTTATCACTGGCAGTCTCCTTTGAGTTCCCGGCCKRACCGCTGGCAACAAAGGATAAGGGTTGCGCTCGTTGCGGGACTTAACCCAACATTTCACAACACGAGCTGACGACAGCCATGCAGCACCTGTCTCACAGTTCCCGAAGGCACCAATCCATCTCTGGAAAGTTCTGTGGATGTCAAGACCAGGTAAGGTTCTTCGCGTTGCATCGAATTAAACCACATGCTCCACCGCTTGTGCGGGCCCCCGTCAATTCATTTGAGTTTTAACCTTGCGGCCGTACTCCCCAGGCGGTCGATTTAACGCGTTAGCTCCGGAAGCCACGCCTCAAGGGCACAACCTCCAAATCGACATCGTTTACGGCGTGGACTACCAGGGTATCTAATCCTGTTTGCTCCCCACGCTTTCGCACCTGAGCGTCAGTCTTTGTCCAGGGGGCCGCCTTCGCCACCGGTATTCCTCCAGATCTCTACGCATTTCACCGCTACACCTGGAATTCTACCCCCCTCTACAAGACACTAGCCTGCCAGTTTCGAATGCAGTTCCCAGGTTGAGCCCGGGGATTTCACATCCGACTTGACAGACCGCCTGCGTGCGCTTTACGCCCAGTAATTCCGATTAACGCTTGCACCCTCCGTATTACCGCGGCTGCTGGCACGGAGTTAGCCGGTGCTTCTTCTGCGGGTAACGTCAATCGACAAGGTTATTAACCTTATCGCCTTCCTCCCCGCTGAAAGTGCTTTACAACCCGAAGGCCTTCTTCACACACGCGGCATGGCTGCATCAGGCTTGCGCCCATTGTGCAATATTCCCCACTGCTGCCTCCCGTAGGAGTCTGGACCGTGTCTCAGTTCCAGTGTGGCTGGTCATCCTCTCAGACCAGCTAGGGATCGTCGCCTAGGTGAGCCGTTACCCCACCTACTAGCTAATCCCATCTGGGCACATCTGATGGCATGAGGCCCGAAGGTCCCCCACTTTGGTCTTGCGACGTTATGCGGTATTAGCTACCGTTTCCAGTAGTTATCCCCTCCATCAGGCAGTTTCCCAGACATTACTCACCCGTCCGCCGCTCGTCACCCGAGAGCAAGCTCTCTGTGCTACCGCTCGACTTGCATGTGTTAGGCCTGCCGCCAGCGTTCAATCTGAGCCATGATCAAACTCTTCAATTTAAGTTTGATGCTCAAAGAATTAAACTTCGTAATGAATTACGTGTTCACTCTTGAGACTTGGTATTCATTTTTCGTCCGAGGACGTTAAGAATCCATGTCACTTTGAGTGCCCACACAGATTGTCTGATAAATTGTTAAAGAGCAGTTGCGACGCGCTTTAGCGCTCTGTCGCGAGGTGGCGTATATTACGCTTTCCTCTTTCAGAGTCAACCCGTTTTTCAGGATTTTTCTCTGCAACCGAACCGGCTGTTTGTGTGAAGTGATTCACATCTGCCGTGTCAGTGGGTGCGCATTATAGGGATCCCATTTTTTTGCACAAGCCTTTTTTCGATCTTTTTTTCTGAATGGTGATTTTTCACCCTTTTCGCCGTGTAATTGCACGATTTGCTCAATTTTCACCGTTTTCAGGGGTTGCACAGGGAGATAAAAGCCACCAAAGTCTTCTTACGTTCCCGTATTTTGAGGTCTATATGTCTGCTCAGCTGCGCCCCTACAAAGCATTTTTCCCACAAATCGGTCTTCGCGTCATGATTGACGCATCCAGCGTTGTCATCGGCGATGTCAGAATTGCCGATGACGTCAGCGTCTGGCCTCTGGTGGCCATTCGCGGCGACGTCAACTATGTATCGATAGGTCAACGCAGCAATATTCAGGACGGTAGCGTTCTCCATGTGACCCATAAGTCCTCTTATAAGCCGGAGGGAAATCCGCTGATCATTGGTGAGGATGTAACTGTTGGTCATAAAGTGATGCTCCACGGCTGCACTATCGGCAACCGCGTACTGGTTGGTATGGGTTCGATCTTATTAGATGGTGTCGTCGTTGGCGATGACGTCATGATTGGTGCGGGCAGTCTGGTTCCGCAGAACAAACAGCTGGAAAGCGGCTACCTTTACTTTGGCAATCCGGTCAAACAGATCCGCCCCCTGACAGAGGCGGAACGGGAAGGACTCAAGTATTCAGCAAATAACTATGTGAAATGGAAAAATGAGTACCTGGATCAGGATAACCAGATCCAGCCCTGAGCATCTTCCTGACCATCGCGGATCAATGCTTCTGCCTCTTCCTCTAGATCCCAACGATGTTCCTGGAAGGCGGCCAGCCACTGCGCTGGCCCCTCTGCGCCGAAACGCTGCTGCAAGATTTGCCCTGAAATTGCGCAGGTTAATTGCATCCCATTCACCAGCGCGGGAAAAACCACGCCCTGCCGTTCGGCATCCCATGATTCCCGGTCAGGAAACTGAATCGCCTGATTCATGCATTCAGTTCCTGCTGCAGCGTTTCAATGACCGGAGCGATAGCCGGCAGAACGCCGTGCCATAGCAGAACAGCATGGGCGGCTTGCGCCACCAGCATTCCCAGCCCATCGGCACAGTGGACTGCGCCATATTGCTGGCACCAGTGAAGAAACGGTGTCGGCCCTTTCTGGTAAAACATGTCATAGCAATATACGTCAGCGTTGACAATAGATGCCGGGATAGCTGGTACATCACCGTCTATTCCACTGGACGTCGCATTGACGATCAGATCGAATGTTTCCCCGGATAAGGTATCCATCTCCCTTGCGCTAACGCTCCCGGTATGGGCGAAGAGAGTGGCTAACTCACGGGCACGAGAATAGGTGCGATTCACGATCGTGACGGCGCATCCCAGCGACAGAAGCGGCAAAAGAACCCCGCGAGATGCCCCACCAGCACCAACCAGCAGGATCCGTTGGCGTGGCTTAATGAATCCCAGGCGTTCCAGATCGCTCAGAAGACCAATACCGTCGGTGTTGTCCCCCAGTAAACGGCCATCTTCCAAGCGTTTCAGGGTGTTTACTGCTCCCGCCAGCGCTGCGCGTTCTGTCAGTTCGTCGGCACGCGCAAAGGCTTCCTCTTTAAAAGGAACGGTGACGTTGGCCCCCTTTCCTCCTTCTGCAAAGAACTGATTCAGAGAAGAGACAAAATCGTCCAGCGGCGCCAGTACACGTCCATAAGGATGAGTAATTCCTAACTGGCGGGCAAACAGCTGATGAATAGCAGGCGACTTGCTGTGCGCGATCGGATTACCAAAAACGGCATAGGTTTCCATGGTTCACCCCTGGCGGAACAGTTCACCCGTCAGGGCATCACGGATTTCAGATGGGTTTTGCCGGCCGCCCGTGGCGCCATCCACCACCGGGAAGCTGTCGCCAAACTGAGCATGGACCTCTGCGGTAGTACGGCACGGTGGTTGCCCGGTGAGATTGGCGCTGGTCGAAACCAGTGGTTTTCCGTAGGCTTCGCACAATTCGATTACCAGCGGATGGTTAGTCACGCGTACGGCCAGTGAATCAAAACGTCCTGTCAGCCAGCGCGGCGTTTCAGGACGCGCCGGGAATACAAACGTCACCGGTCCCGGCCAGCAAGAGAAGATGGCTTCCCGCTGTGAGTCACTTAACCGTGAATCATCAATATAGGGCTTCAGTTGCTCAAAGCTGGCGGCGATAAGGATCAATCCTTTCTCAACGGGACGCTGCTTCAGCTCCAGCAGGCGCATAACGGCCGTTTCGCTGTCAGGGTCGCAGCCGACGCCAAACACGGCTTCGGTGGGATAGGCGATGACATGTTCATTTTTCAGGACCGCCACGGCATGGGCGACGGCTTCTGAGGGCAGGTTATTGTTCACTGATTTATTCCGCCGGGATCGGCTTTCCACATTGTTTACTGGCACAGAAGCGTCTGAGCCCCTGCGCCGTCTTCTTTTCTATTAACAGCGGGTAATGGCATTCAGGGCATTCGCCCGCCACCGGTTTAAAATTGATAACGAACTGGCAATCAGGATAGCGATCGCAGGAGTGAAAGGTTTTACCGAAACGGGAACGACGCTGGACCAGATGGCCTTGTCCGCACTGCGGGCAAGCGATAGCCGTCTCATCGGGTTTATCAATCAGCTCGGTATGTTCACATTCCGGATAGCGGCTACAGCCAATGAACATCCCAAAACGCCCCTGGCGTAACACCATAACCGCACCGCACGATGGGCACTCTTGCCCCTCCAGCACCTTAACGATATGCCCGTCCGCCTGGCTTTTCAGGGGACGAATATAGTCACAGTCCGGATAATGCGAACAGCCGAGAAACGGGCCATGTTTCCCGGAACGGATCACCAGTTCGGCCCCGCACTGCGGGCAGGGCTCATTTTTACGCACCGAAAACAGTGCTGATTTGGTCATAACAACTCGATGTTGCTGCAAAAAGATTAATGCAGCATACCTTCATTTACTTCGAAGAGTAATTCTTCCATTTGCTGATAGGCGTTTTCACAGCCCGGGATATTGAACAGTACCATCAGGATGACCCATTTCAGGTCTTCCAGCTCAAATTCTGCCGTATCCAGCGCCAGTACGCGCTCTATCACCATTTCTCGCGTTTCGAGGTTCAACACCTGAATCTGCTCGAGGAAGAGTAAAAACCCCCGGCAACTGGCATCCAGACGCTGGCACTCCTCTTCGGTATATACCCGAAGAGAGAGCGGGTCGGAAGCGAGCTGCATGGGTTCAACGAGACCCTCCTGATAATCAGCCAGTTTCTCGAGCCACATTAACGCGTTATAGATGTCTTCCCGCTCAAAACCCGCATCGGTAAGATCCCGCGTCAGTTTGTCCTGATCCACGCGCATTTCTGCTTCGCTATGGATGTAAGTTTCAAACAAATACATGAGTACGTCGAACATGGCTTGCCCTCCTTAATCGGACATAGCCGCCGGGTACAGCTGCGATCCAGCCTGCTAACTCCAGTTCAAGTAGCTGAGCTACGGTTACTGGCACAGATTGGCCGGCACGTTCAGCGACAACGTCAACAGGTGTTACCTCATCTCCTACGTTAGCCAGGAGCTCCGGAAATGGCAATGCTACAGACGGCTGATCGACGCAAATATTTATCGAATCAGACGTATCAGTCAGCCAGGCCAGCTCGTTATGCCAGTATTCCACAATATCCTCTGGCGAGGTCACTGGCACCGCGCCTTGCTTAATTAACCAGTGCGGGCCTTCCGATCCCGGATTGCCTATCGGGCCAGGCAGGGCGAACACATCCCTTCCCTGCTCCAGGGCGCAGCGGACGGTGACCAGCGATCCGCTTCGCAACGCCGCCTCAATCACCAGCACGCCCAGGCTTAAGCCGCTGATAATCCGGTTGCGCCTGGGGAAATGTGCGGGAAGCGGCGGCGTAATGAGTGGAAATTCAGATACCAGCGTACCGCCATTGTCGATGATCTGCCGGGCGAGGGTTGCATGGCGCCGCGGATAAACCTGACTCAGCCCATTGCCCAGTACCGCGATAGTTTTACCCTCCGCCGCCAGCGCGCCGCGGTGCGCGACCCCGTCAATGCCTAACGCCAGCCCACTGGTGATGGTAATCCCTTTCTGCGCCAGCGTTTCGCTGAACAGTTTCCCCCAGCGGGCGCCATACCAGGAGTGCGAGCGACTGCCAATAACGGCAAGCTGCGCGCTGTGAAGCAGGGCGAGGCCGCCGCTGACCAGCAACGCGCCGGGGTAATCAGCGATAGCCTTTAACCGCAATGGATAGCGCGGATCGTCACCCCGTAACAGATGATGATCCGGTTGTCCCAGCCAGCGCCGCGTCTCGTCAAGCTCATGCTCGTCAAGCCGGAAAAATAACTTTGCCTGCGCCGCGGTCATCCCGACGGCATGCAGCGCTTCACGATCAACGCTGGCGGCTGCGCATAAGCGCTGAGCGATCTCTACCATCCTGTCGCCATACAAGCTACTGACCTTCATCAGCCGCAGCCAAATCTCGTCGGGCGTCATCCTTACCCCCCTGCCATAAGCGGTATTGACAATCTTTGCGATTGGACAGTGAGACTGTCAATTGCAGGGGGTTTTGTCTAGAATAGAGCTAATAATCTTATCAACTCCTGAATACGACTCTGGAACTTTATGGCAGTTTTGCAAGTGTTACATATTCCGGACGAGCGCCTTCGCAAAGTCGCCGAGCCGGTCAAAGAAGTGAATGCGGAAATTCAGCGTATCGTCGATGATATGTTCGACACCATGTACGCCGAGGAAGGCATCGGTCTGGCCGCAACCCAGGTCGATATCCATCAGCGCATTATCGTTATTGATGTGTCGGAAAATCGTGAAGAGCAGCTGGTATTAATTAACCCGGAAATGCTGGAGAAAGATGGCGAAACCGGTATTGAAGAAGGCTGCTTGTCCATTCCTGAACAGCGCGCCCTGGTGCCGCGTGCGGAAAAAGTGAAGATCCGGGCACTGGATCGCAATGGTAAGCCGTTTGAACTGGAGGCCGATGGCCTGCTGGCTATCTGTATCCAGCATGAGATGGATCACCTGGTCGGCAAACTGTTTATTGACTATCTGTCACCACTCAAACAACAGCGCATTCGTCAGAAGGTAGAGAAACTGGATCGTTTACGTTCCCGTGCCTGATAACAAGGAATACCGTGTCACAATCACTACGTATCATTTTCGCCGGCACCCCTGATTTTGCAGCGCGTCATCTTGATGCGCTGCTGTCGTCTGAACATCAGGTTGTTGGCGTATTCACTCAGCCTGATCGCCCTGCTGGTCGCGGCAAAAAATTGATGCCAAGCCCGGTAAAAGTGCTGGCAGAAGCCCATAACTTACCTGTGTTCCAGCCATCCTCCCTGCGTCCGCAGGATAACCAGCGGTTAGTCGCCGATCTCGGCGCCGATATTATGGTGGTAGTGGCGTACGGTCTGATTCTGCCTAAAGCGGTGCTGGAGATGCCCCGTCTGGGCTGTATCAACGTTCACGGCTCGCTGCTACCGCGCTGGCGTGGCGCAGCGCCTATTCAGCGTTCACTGTGGGCGGGGGATAGCGAAACTGGCGTAACCATCATGCAGATGGACGTCGGCCTTGATACGGGGGATATGCTGTATAAGCTTTCCTGTCCCATTACCGCAGAAGATACCAGCGGCAGCCTGTACGATAAGCTGGCCGAGCTCGGCCCTCAGGGGCTGCTGGCAACGTTAGCCCAGCTGGCCAACGGCACCGCACGGCCTGAAGTACAAGATGAATCGCTGGTGTGCCATGCCGAAAAGCTGAGTAAAGAAGAGGCTCGTATCGATTGGTCGCTTTCCGCTGCGCAGTTGGAACGCTGCATCCGCGCGTTTAATCCGTGGCCAATGAGCTGGCTGGAAATTGACGGACAACCGGTAAAAGTGTGGCGAGCATCGGTCATCGCCGAAGCCGCTCACGCCGAACCGGGTACTATCGTGGCAGCAACCAAACAGGGTATTCAGGTCGCCACGGGGGATGGGATCCTCAGCCTGGAGTCGCTACAGCCTGCGGGTAAAAAAGCGATGAGCGCCCAGGACTTACTCAATTCCCGCCGGGAGTGGTTTATCCCTGGCACCCGTCTCGCCTGACGGTCGTCTCTTCTGAAGCCCGGGTTCGCCGGGCATTTTTATTTTTGCGCTTATGAAAAAGAATATAAATTTACGCAGCCTGGCCGCCCAGGCTATCGAGCAAGTTGTTGAAAAAGGGCAGTCTTTAAGCAACGTACTGCCCCCTCTACAGCAGAAAGTCAGCGATAAAGATAAAGCGCTACTGCAGGAGTTGTGCTTTGGTGTACTACGTACTCTAAGCCAGCTGGAGTGGCTTATCAGCAAGCTAATGGCGCGTCCGATGACCGGCAAACAGCGCACCGTGCACTCTCTGATCATGGTTGGTCTCTATCAGTTACTCTACACCCGCATTCCACCACACGCCGCGCTGGCGGAAACGGTAGAAGGCGCGGTGGCCATTAAACGCCCGCAGCTTAAAGGGCTAATCAACGGCGTGCTACGCCAGTTCCAGCGCCAGCAGGAAGCGTTGTTAGCCGAATTTGCTGAGCATGAAAACCGCTATCTTCATCCCAAATGGCTGCTGAAACGCCTGCAGCAGGCCTGGCCGGAGCAGTGGCAGGAGATCGTCGAGGCGAACAACCAGCGCCCGCCGATGTGGCTGCGCGTTAACCGCAACCATCATTCCCGGGATGAGTGGCTTGCCCTGCTTAACGAGACCGGTTTAGAGGGCTTTACCCACCCTGATTATCCGGACGCCGTACGCCTGGCCACCCCTGCTCCGGTCCACGCGTTACCAGGCTTTGCCGAAGGCTGGGTGACCGTCCAGGATGCCTCGGCTCAGGGCTGTATGCGCTACCTGCAACCGGAAAATGGCGAACGCATTCTCGATCTCTGCGCGGCGCCGGGCGGGAAGACGACGCATATTCTGGAAGTCGCTCCCCAGGCTCAGGTTATGGCGGTGGATATTGATGAACAGCGTCTGTCCCGCGTCTATGACAACCTGAAACGGCTGGGCATGAAAGCCGAAGTCAAGCAGGGCGATGGCCGCTTCCCTGAGCAGTGGTGTGGCAATGAGCAGTTCGATCGTATTCTGCTGGATGCCCCCTGCTCCGCAACCGGCGTTATTCGCCGCCATCCGGATATCAAATGGCTGCGCCGGGATCGGGATATCGCCGAGTTAGCCCAACTGCAGGCCGAGATCCTCAATGCCACCTGGACGCACCTGAAGCCAGGCGGCACGCTGGTTTACGCAACCTGTTCTATTCTGCCGGAAGAGAACAGTCAGCAAATTGCCGCCTTCCTCGCGCGAACCCCGGATGCAGAACTTCACGCCACCGGCACGCCGGCGAGCCCCGGGCAGCAAAATCTGCCGGGCGTGGAAGAAGGTGATGGCTTCTTTTACGCTAAGCTAATCAAACGTCGGAACTAATGGGTCACTGCAGATGAAGATTATTATTCTGGGCGCCGGCCAGGTCGGCGGCACGCTGGCGGAAAACCTCGTCGGCGAGAACAATGATATTACGCTGGTTGATACCAATGGCGACCGTCTGCGCAGCCTGCAGGATAAGTTCGACCTGCGTGTCGTCCAGGGGCATGGCTCTCACCCTCGCGTACTGCGCGAGGCGGGAGCCGATGATGCCGATATGCTGGTAGCGGTCACTAGTTCGGACGAAACCAACATGGTGGCCTGCCAGGTCGCTTACTCATTGTTCAATACGCCAAACCGCATAGCGCGTATTCGTGCGCCTGATTACGTTCGTGATGCGGAAAAGCTCTTCAACTCTGAAGCGGTACCCATCGATCACTTAATCGCTCCGGAACAACTGGTCATCGACAACATCCACCGTCTGATCGAATATCCCGGCGCGCTGCAGGTCGTGAACTTCGCAGAAGGAAAAGTCAGTCTCGCGGTAGTAAAAGCCTATTATGGTGGCCCGCTGGTGGGGAATGCCTTATCCACTATGCGGGAGCATATGCCGCATATCGATACGCGCGTGGCCGCCATTTTCCGCCACGATCGCCCCATCCGCCCGCAGGGCTCGACGATTGTCGAGGCCGGAGATGAAGTCTTCTTTATTGCCGCCTCGCAGCATATTCGCGCGGTCATGAGCGAACTGCAGCGACTGGAAAAGCCGTATAAGCGTATTATGCTGGTCGGCGGGGGCAATATTGGCGCGGGTCTGGCCCATAAGCTGGAAAAAGATTACAGCGTTAAGCTTATCGAACGTAATCAGCAGCGAGCCGCTGAGCTGGCGGAAAAGCTGCAGCATACTATCGTCTTCTACGGGGATGCATCGGACCAGGAGCTGTTGGCTGAAGAGCATATTGACCAGGTGGACCTGTTTATTGCCGTCACTAACGACGACGAAGCCAATATTATGTCGGCTATGTTGGCCAAGCGAATGGGCGCGAAAAAAGTGATGGTGCTAATCCAGCGCAGAGCCTACGTGGATCTGGTCCAGGGTAGCGTCATCGATATTGCGATTTCGCCTCAGCAGGCCACAATTTCCGCACTCCTCAGTCATGTCCGTAAAGCCGATATTGTCGGCGTCTCCTCCTTGCGCCGCGGCGTTGCAGAAGCGATTGAGGCAGTCGCGCACGGCGATGAGAGCACCTCCCGGGTAGTCGGGCGTTCGATCGATGAGATCAAACTTCCACCGGGCACGATCATCGGCGCCGTCGTGCGGGGCAATGACGTGATGATCGCCAATAATAATCTACGGATCGAGCAGGGCGACCATGTGATCATGTTTTTGACCGATAAGAAGTTTATTTCCGATGTCGAAAGGCTGTTCCAGCCAAGCCCTTTCTTCCTGTAATTCCCAGGGCGCCGAACAGGCGCCTTTTTATTATCCCTTATTATTCAAAGGTTAATATTTTGCAGTAACTATCTGCTGGGAATGGCAAATGAAAATACATTTGTTAAACTTACAACGTCAGCTGGCACAAGGAGAATAAAATGAGTTTTTTAAAAGAGTTTCGCGAATTCGCGATGCGCGGGAACGTTGTCGATTTGGCAGTGGGTGTGATCATCGGTGCAGCATTCGGTAAAATTGTTTCATCACTGGTCGCGGATATTATTATGCCGCCACTCGGCCTGTTGATTGGCGGGATCGATTTTAAACAGTTTGCCGTCACGCTACGTGATGCCCAGGGCGATGTCCCGGCTGTGGTGATGCATTATGGGGTATTCATTCAGAACGTTTTCGATTTCATCATCGTCGCGTTTGCCATCTTCATGGCGATTAAATTGATGAATAAGTTAAATCGTAAGAAAGAAGAGGCTCCGGCGGCACCGCCAGCTCCCTCTAAAGAAGAAGTTCTGCTGAGCGAAATTCGCGATCTGCTGAAAGAACAAAACAACCGTTCTTAATCAGCAGAGAAAGCAGAAGGCCAGTGGTAAAAAAGCGATTCGCTTGCTTGCCACTGGCCTCCCGATCAATCCTTCCTGCATGTTTATCTTTACGTTGATAGCTTCCTTTCCCTTTCTTGTTTTTCTCTACGCGCTGCCTGAATAACGGATCGTGGAGAAGTGCCTCAATGGCGTTATCTTTAATTTGTCCTTTAGTATGCTGATAGCGACTCATAGTTACTCCGGTATATGTATAAACTCGGCGCGAGTGTAGATCCGCGCGTTTAAAAAATCAACGTCCGCCATTGCCGTTGCTGGCCCCTTGTTCAAGGGCCTCAAGGATAGAACAGTAAACGCTGCTGTGCGCAGTGCCGCAACAGGCATCGTTGAGCCGCTGCAGAGAGCGGCGCATCGTCTGTAGCTCTTTAATCCGCGCCTCAACTTCACTTAATCGCGCCTGAACGATCCCTTTCGACTCCTGACAGGTATGATGCTCCGGATCGATGCGGATCGACAATAATTCGCGGATCGCTTCCAGGGTGAAACCCAGTTGTCGGGCATAACGAATAAAGCGCAGCCGTTGAAGATCGTTATCCGAGTACAGACGAAATCCTCCCTCGGTGCGTATGTCATGATCCATCATCTGCTGCTTTTCATAGTAGCGGATGGTATCAGGCGTCACGTCAGCCAGTTTTGCCAATTCACCAATACGATACATATTTACTCCTGATTTATTTTTTGCAGCAACGCATCGGCGTACTCACCGCGTAAAAAGTCGGTGTTCAGACCTGCCTGACGTAACTTCAGCTCGAGCAGGGCAAGGCGTTTGCTAAGTTCGGCATGACGCGGATCGTCCTGACGGACGCCGTTCAGTAAGTCTGCCAGAGCCAACGCTTCTTTGCGTTGCTCCAGTTCCGGAGGAAGACATCCTGCATTTTTCAGAAGGCGATAGCCTGCCCGCAACTCCGCCGGCACATGTGAATCGTCATCGAAAGTCAGCGGTTCTCCGCTGCCGGGTAAATTATCGAACTCACCTTTGGTTTGGGCATCGAGGATATGACGTTCCGCCCACTGATCCAGCAACCACATTCTACGGCTCCAGGGGATGAACAAAAAGAGTACAGATAGTGTAGTGAAATGGGGATGGGGTAGATATAAAAAAACCCGCCTGGGCGGGTTTTTTTACGTTACTACAGATTACTCTGCAGCAGCTTCTGCTTTCGGCTCAGCACGATCAACCAGCTCGATGTATGCCATCGGCGCGTTGTCGCCTGCACGGAAGCCACACTTCAGAATGCGAGTGTAACCACCGGCGCGGCTCGCGAAACGCGGGCCCAGCTCGTTAAACAGTTTTGCCACGATCTCGTTATCACGAGTGCGGGCGAATGCCAGACGACGATTAGCAACGCTATCAGTCTTGGCAAGAGTAATCAGCGGCTCAACTACGCGACGCAGTTCTTTCGCTTTCGGCAGGGTCGTCTTGATGATTTCATGACGAACCAGCGAACCTGCCATGTTACGGAACATAGCCTGGCGATGGCTGCTGTTGCGGTTCAGTTGACGACCACTCTTACGATGGCGCATGACCTTATCCTTCTCAGTAAAACCTTAACCTGTGATCCGGTTACTCGTCAGCAATGCTTGCTGGTGGCCAGTTTTCCAGGCGCATGCCCAGAGACAGTCCACGGGAAGCCAGCACGTCTTTAATCTCAGTAAGAGATTTTTTACCCAGGTTCGGCGTTTTCAGCAACTCAACCTCGGTACGCTGTACCAGATCACCGATATAGTGGATAGCTTCTGCCTTGAGGCAGTTAGCAGAGCGGACAGTCAATTCCAGATCGTCAACAGGGCGCAGCAGGATCGGATCGAATTCTGGTTTCTCTTCTTTCACTTCTGGCTGACGTACATCACGTAGGTCAACAAAAGCTTCCAGTTGTTCAGCCAGGATGGTTGCCGCACGACGAATCGCCTCTTCAGGATCGATTGTGCCGTTGGTTTCCATTTCGATGACCAGCTTGTCCAGGTCGGTACGCTGTTCTACACGCGCAGCTTCAACATTGTAGGCAATACGCTCTACAGGGCTGTAGCAGGCGTCGACCAGCAGACGGCCGATTGGGCGCTCATCTTCTTCCGAATGAATTCGGGCAGAAGCCGGCACATAACCGCGACCGCGCTGAACTTTGATACGCATGCTAATAGCAGCGTTCTCATCAGTCAGGTGGCAAATCACGTGCTGCGGCTTGACGATTTCGACATCACCGTCGTGGGTAATGTCGGCTGCGGTCACAGGGCCAATGCCAGATTTATTCAAAGTAAGGATGACTTCATCTTTACCCTGAACTCTCACCGCCAGCCCTTTCAGGTTGAGCAGGATTTCAAGGATGTCTTCCTGAACGCCTTCTTTGGTGCTGTACTCGTGCAGTACACCATCAATCTCAACCTCGGTCACCGCGCAACCCGGCATCGATGAGAGCAGAATACGGCGCAGTGCGTTACCCAGAGTATGGCCGAAGCCACGCTCTAAAGGCTCAAGGGTCACCTTGGCGTGCGTCGAACTCACTTGCTCGATATCGACCAGGCGCGGTTTTAGAAACTCTGTCACAGAACCCTGCATTGTGTCCTCTCTTTGGTACTAAGCTTTACTTGGAGTAAAGCTCGACGATCAGGTGTTCGTTAATGTCCGCAGACAGATCAGAACGCTCCGGCTGACGCTTGAACGTACCTTCCATCTTGCCAGCATCAACTTCCAGCCAGGTTGGCTTTTCACGCTGCTCAGCCAGCTCCAGAGCGGCTTTCACGCGAGATTGCTTTTTCGCTTTCTCACGAATGCTGACAACGTCATTCGCTTTAACCTGATAAGAAGCGATGTTAACAACACGACCGTTTACCATAATCGCTTTGTGGCTAACCAGCTGGCGTGCTTCAGCACGAGTGGCGCCGAAGCCCATACGGTATACAACGTTGTCCAGACGACCTTCCAGCAGAGCCAACAGGTTTTCACCGGTGTTGCCTTTCAGACGTGCTGCTTCTTTATAGTAGTTACGGAACTGACGCTCCAGCACACCGTACATACGGCGAACTTTTTGCTTTTCACGCAACTGCACACCATAGTCAGACAGACGCGGCTTACGCGCACCGTGCTGGCCAGGAGCTTGTTCAATTTTACACTTGGTATCGATCGCGCGAACGCCAGACTTAAGGAATAAGTCGGTGCCCTCACGACGGCTCAGCTTGAGCTTAGGACCCAAATATCTTGCCATTTTCTTTCTCCAACTAACCTGGAAAACGCAGCGTTATACGCGACGTTTTTTCGGCGGACGACAACCGTTATGAGGGATCGGAGTCACATCAGTAATATTAGTGATGCGGAAACCAGCGGCGTTCAGTGCACGAATGGTAGATTCGCGACCCGGACCCGGACCTTTGACCATAACTTCCAGATTCTTGATGCCGTATTCTTTTACGGCTTCTGCGCAACGCTCTGCTGCAACCTGAGCTGCGAACGGAGTGGATTTGCGAGAACCACGGAAACCGGAACCACCGGCTGTTGCCCAACCCAGTGCGTTACCCTGACGATCAGTGATGGTAACGATGGTGTTGTTAAAAGAAGCATGGATATGAGCCACGCCGTCAGAGACTTGTTTTCTTACACGCTTACGTGCACGAATTGGTGCCTTTGCCATTATTCAATCACCCCGATTATTTCTTGATCGGTTTACGCGGACCCTTACGGGTACGTGCGTTGGTCTTGGTACGCTGACCGCGAACCGGGAGACCACGACGATGACGCAAACCACGGTAGCAACCAAGGTCCATCAGACGCTTGATGCTCAGGGTGATTTCACGGCGCAGATCACCTTCAACGACAAATTTACCTACTGCTTCACGCAGAATATCAATTTGTTCTTCAGACAGCTCACTGATCTTAACATTTTCAGCGATGCCCGTTTCAGCGCAGATGGCTTTAGAACGGGTTTTGCCGATACCGAAAATAGCGGTTAAAGCGATAACGGTATGTTTGTGATCAGGAATGTTAATGCCTGCTATACGGGCCACTATGCACTCCTACTATTTAATATGTACGCACCATGCTGAAAAGCCCGTTTTCAGGATACTCAAATGGAAACGTACAGACATACAAAAGATTGGCTGGCTAATCTAGCCAGCTCAATCCAACTTTGCAAGAAAAATATGCGAAAAAATCAGCCTTGGCGCTGTTTATGCTTCGGCTCGGCACTGCAAATCACACGGATGACACCATCACGCTTAACGATTTTGCAGTTACGGCATAATTTCTTGACGGAAGCACGAACTTTCATTTTTACTCTCCGTAACTTCTCGGGCGACCAGTTTTAACGGCCGTAGCCTTTCAGGTTCGCCTTCTTCAATGCAGACTCATACTGACTGGACATCATCAGAGTTTGCACTTGAGCCATAAAGTCCATAATCACGACAACAACGATAAGCAGCGAGGTCCCACCGAAGTAGAACGGCACTTTCATCGCGTCACGCATGAACTCCGGGATCAGGCAGATAAAAGTAATGTACAACGCACCAACCAGAGTCAGGCGAGTCATCACTTTATCGATATACTTCGCCGTTTGCTCTCCCGGACGAATTCCTGGTACAAATGCACCGGACTTCTTCAGGTTATCTGCTGTTTCACGCGGGTTGAAAACCAACGCCGTGTAGAAGAAACAGAAGAAGATGATTGCAGACGCATAGAGTAACACATAAAGCGGTTGCCCAGGCTGCAAATACAGCGAAATTGTTGTCAGCCAGTTCCAACCAGTACCACCCCCGAACCATGACGTGATGGTTGCCGGGAACAGTATAATACTGGAAGCGAAGATTGCCGGGATTACCCCCGCCATATTCACTTTCAGCGGTAAATGTGTGCTCTGTGCAGCATAGACACGACGACCCTGTTGACGTTTCGCGTAGTTTACCACAATGCGGCGTTGACCACGCTCAACGAATACAACAAAGAAGGTCACTGCAAATACTAATACTGCAACCAACAGCAACAGGAGGAAGTGCAGGTCGCCTTGACGCGCTTGCTCGATAGTATGGGCGATGGCCGGCGGGAGTCCCGCAACGATACCGGCGAAGATAATGATCGAGATACCGTTACCGATACCACGTTCAGTGATCTGTTCGCCGAGCCACATCAGGAACATAGTCCCTGTGACCAGACTAACAACAGCAGTGAAATAGAATGCAAAGCCTGGATTAATCACCAGGCCTTGCATACCAGGCATATTCGGCAGACCGGTAGCAATACCGATCGACTGGAATATCGCCAGCACCAGAGTACCGTAGCGGGTGTACTGGCTGATCTTACGACGACCAGACTCACCTTCTTTCTTCAGTTCCGCCAGCGGTTGATAAACCACCGTCAGCAGCTGCACGATGATCGATGCCGAAATGTACGGCATAATCCCCAGCGCAAAGATAGAAGCACGGCTGAGAGCACCACCAGAGAACATGTTGAACATTTCAATGATGGTGCCTCGCTGTTGCTCAAGCAGTTTGGCAAGTACAGCGGCATCAATACCAGGGATCGGAATAAAAGAGCCAAT
The DNA here is from genome assembly GCF_000742135.1 of Klebsiella pneumoniae. GTDB lineage: Bacteria > Pseudomonadota > Gammaproteobacteria > Enterobacterales > Enterobacteriaceae > Klebsiella > Klebsiella pneumoniae. The sequence continues at coordinate 4,554,673 of NZ_KN046818.1, forward strand.
ACGGAACACTATCAGCGCACCGACCACAAACAGAAGTCTGCGTTTCAGTTCGCCAAGGCCACCTTTGGCACTTTGAAAATCTAATCCCGGTTGTTTAGCCATCTGCTACTTATTCCTCAATTTTACCGCCAGCAGCTTCGATAGCAGCACGAGCACCTTTAGTCACACGCAGGCCACGAACAGTTACCGGACGAGTTACCTCACCAGACAGGATCACTTTCGCGAACTCGATCTGGACACCGATAATGTTAGCCGCTTTCAGCGCGTTCAGGTCTACTACATCGCCTTCTACGTGAGCCAGATCGGAGAGACGGATCTCTGCGGTGATCATCGCTTTACGAGAAGTGAAGCCGAATTTAGGCAGACGACGGTACAGAGGCATCTGACCACCCTCGAAACCGCGACGTACGCCACCGCCAGAACGAGATTTCTGACCTTTGTGACCACGACCACCGGTTTTACCGAGGCCAGAACCGATACCACGACCCAGGCGTTTACCCGCCTTTTTGGAGCCTTCGGCCGGAGACAGAGTATTTAAACGCATCTCTTACTCCTCAACTTTAACCATGAAGGAAACCGCGTTGACCATACCACGAACAGCAGGAGTATCCTCGCGCTCTACGGTGTGACCAATACGACGCAGACCCAGGCCAAGCAGCGTTGCCTTGTGTTTCGGCAGACGACCGATTGCACTGCGGGTTTGAGTAATTTTAATAGTCTTTGCCATGGTTTATTTCCCCAGAATTTCTTCAACGGATTTACCACGCTTGGCAGCGACCATATCCGGGGACTTCATGTTTTCCAGACCGTCGATAGTTGCACGAACCACGTTAATCGGGTTAGTGGAACCATACGCTTTAGCCAGAACGTTACGAACCCCAGCGACTTCCAGAACGGCGCGCATTGCACCACCGGCGATGATACCGGTACCTTCGGAAGCCGGCTGCATGAATACACGAGAACCCGTGTGAGTACCCTTAACCGGGTGCTGCAGGGTGCCGTGGTTCAGCGCGACGTTAATCATATTGCGACGGGCTTTTTCCATCGCTTTCTGGATCGCTGCTGGAACTTCACGCGCTTTACCGTAACCAAAACCAACGCGACCGTTACCATCGCCTACTACAGTCAGAGCTGTGAAGGAGAAAATACGACCACCTTTAACGGTTTTAGATACGCGGTTTACCGCGATCAGCTTTTCCTGCAGTTCGCCAGCTTGTTTTTCGATGTGAGCCATCTTACACCTCTACCTTAGAACTGAAGGCCAGCTTCACGGGCAGCATCTGCCAGTGCCTGGACACGACCATGATATTGGAACCCGGAACGGTCAAAGGAAACATCTTTGATGCCTTTTTCCAGAGCGCGTTCAGCGACAGCTTTACCCACAGCTGCTGCAGCGTCTTTGTTACCGGTGTACTTCAGTTGTTCAGCGATAGCTTTTTCTACAGTAGAAGCAGCTACCAGAACTTCAGAACCATTCGGTGCAATTACCTGTGCGTAAATGTGACGCGGGGTACGATGTACCACCAGGCGAGTTGCGCCCAGCTCCTGGAGCTTGCGGCGTGCGCGGGTCGCACGACGGATACGAGCAGATTTCTTATCCATAGTGTTACCTTACTTCTTCTTAGCCTCTTTGGTACGCACGACTTCGTCGGCGTAACGAACACCCTTGCCTTTGTAAGGCTCAGGACGACGGTAGGCGCGCAGATCTGCTGCAACCTGGCCGATCACCTGCTTATCAGCGCCTTTCAGCACGATTTCAGTCTGAGTCGGACATTCTGCAGTGATACCCGCAGGCAGCTGATGATCAACCGGGTGAGAGAAACCTAAAGCCAGGTTTACTACATTCCCTTTGACCGCTGCACGATAACCTACACCAACCAGCTGCAGCTTCTTAGTGAAGCCTTCGGTAACACCGATAACCATTGAGTTCAGCAGGGCACGCGCGGTACCAGCCTGAGCCCAACCGTCTGCGTAACCATCACGCGGACCGAAGGTCAGTGCATTATCTGCATGTTTAACTTCAACAGCATCGTTGAGAGTACGAGTCAGCTCGCCGTTTTTACCTTTGATCGTAATAACCTGACCGTTGATTTTTACATCAACGCCGGCAGGAACAACGACCGGTGCTTTAGCAACACGAGACATTTTTTCCTCCGATTAGGCTACGTAGCAGATAATTTCGCCACCAAGACCAGCCTGGCGCGCTGCACGATCAGTCATAACACCTTTTGAGGTAGAAACAACTGCGATACCCAGACCGGCCATAACTTTCGGCAGCTCATCTTTTTTCTTATAGATGCGCAGACCTGGGCGGCTGACACGCTGAATGCTTTCTACAACAGCTTTGCCCTGGAAATACTTGAGAGTAAGTTCCAGTTCAGGCTTGGTGTCGCCTTCAACTTTAAAATCTTCGATAAAACCTTCTTCCTTCAGCACGTTGGCGATTGCCACTTTCAGCTTGGAGGAAGGCATGGTGACCGCAGCTTTGTTCGCGGCCTGACCGTTACGGATACGGGTCAGCATATCCGCGATCGGATCTTGCATGCTCATCTGTCTTTACTCCCGTGATTCAATTGGTGACAATTACCAGCTAGCCTTTTTCAGACCCGGGATTTCACCGCGCATAGCGGCTTCACGGACCTTAATACGGCTCAACCCGAACTTCCGCAGGAAACCATGCGGACGACCTGTTTGACGGCAGCGGTTACGCTGACGAGACGGGCTGGAATCACGCGGCAGAGTCTGCAGCTTGAGAACGGCATTCCAACGATCTTCGTCGGTTGCGTTCACATCAGAGATGATAGCTTTCAGTTCAGCGCGTTTAGCGAAGAATTTATCAGCTAAAGCCACGCGCTTTACTTCGCGTGCTTTCATTGATTGCTTAGCCATTAAGTAACCCTACCTTACTTGCGGAACGGGAAGTCAAAGGCAGCCAGCAGAGCACGGCCTTCTTCGTCAGATTTCGCAGTAGTGGTAATGGTAATATCCAAACCACGAACGCGGTCGACTTTATCGTAGTCGATTTCTGGGAAGATGATCTGCTCACGGACACCCATGCTGTAGTTGCCACGACCGTCGAAAGACTTAGCGGACAGGCCGCGGAAGTCACGAATACGCGGTACAGCAATAGTGATCAGGCGCTCAAAGAACTCCCACATGCGTTCGCCACGCAGAGTTACTTTACAGCCGATCGGATAGCCCTGACGGATTTTGAAGCCTGCAACTGATTTGCGTGCTTTGGTGATCAGCGGTTTTTGACCGGAGATTGCTGCCAGGTCAGCTGCTGCGTTATCCAGCAGTTTCTTGTCAGCGATCGCTTCACCAACACCCATGTTCAGGGTGATCTTCTCGACCCGAGGGACTTGCATGACAGAATTGTAGTTAAACTCAGTCATGAGTTTCTTAACTACTTCGTCTTTGTAGTAATCATGCAGTTTCGCCATCGTACTACTCCAAATTACTTGATAGTTTCGCTGTTAGACTTGAAGAAACGGACTTTTTTACCGTCTTCGAATCTAAAGCCTACACGGTCAGCCTTGCCGGTTGCCGCATTGAAGATTGCAACGTTAGAAACCTGAATTGCAGCTTCTTTTTCAACGATGCCGCCTGGTTGGTTCAGAGCCGGAACCGGCTTCTGGTGTTTCTTAACCAGGTTGATACCTTCAACAATGACCTTGCCGGAAGACAGGACATTCTTAACTTTACCGCGCTTACCTTTATCTTTACCGGTTAACACGATAACTTCGTCATCACGACGGATTTTCGCTGCCATGATTCGCTCCTTAGAGTACTTCTGGTGCCAGAGAGATAATTTTCATGAACTTCTCGGTACGAAGTTCACGAGTTACCGGCCCAAAAATACGCGTACCGATAGGCTGCTCGCTGTTATTGTTCAGAATAACGCATGCATTACCATCGAAGCGAATGACAGAACCGTCCGGGCGACGAACACCCTTCTTGGTGCGCACCACTACCGCCTTCAGCACATCACCTTTTTTGACCTTACCACGCGGAATTGCTTCTTTGATGGTGATCTTGATGATGTCGCCTACGCCTGCGTAGCGACGGTGCGAGCCACCCAGAACCTTGATACACATTACGCGACGTGCACCGGAGTTGTCGGCGACGTTCAGCATAGTCTGTTCTTGGATCATTTTAGTGCTCCGCTAATGTCAACTACTACTGAGACCCGAAAATTAGGGTCGTTAAAAAGCCCCATATCGAGGGCGCGGCATTATAACACCACAAACCAGATATGGGTAGAAAAAATAAACGGCTCATCGCTGAGCCGTTTATCCGTATCGAGAATGCGTACTCTATTACAGAACCGCTTTCTCTACAACGCGAACCAGCGTCCAGGACTTAGTCTTGGACAGCGGACGGCATTCGCGGATTTCAACCTTGTCGCCGATACCGCATTCGTTGTTCTCGTCATGTACGTGCAGTTTGGTCGTACGTTTGATGAATTTACCGTAAACCGGGTGTTTCACCATACGTTCGATAGCAACAACAATGGATTTCTCCATTTTGTCGCTAACTACGCGACCTTGCAGAGTACGGATTTTATCGGTCATTACGCACCCGCCTTCTGAGTCAGTAAAGTCTTAACGCGTGCAACATCACGACGCACTTGCTTCAGCAGATGAGTCTGTTGCAGCTGGCCACTTGCAGCCTGCATGCGCAGGTTGAACTGCTCACGCAGCAGGTTCAGCAGCTCAGCGTTCAGCTCTTCAACGCTTTTTTCACGCAGCTCTTTTGCTTTCATTACATCACCGTCTTAGTTACAAAGGTGGTTTTGATCGGCAGTTTCGCTGCTGCCAGGCCGAATGCTTCACGGGCCAGCTCTTCCGGTACACCGTCCATTTCATACAGGACTTTACCCGGCTGAATCAAGGCAACCCAGTACTCCACGTTACCTTTACCTTTACCCATACGAACTTCCAGCGGCTTCTCGGTGATCGGTTTGTCCGGGAATACACGGATCCAGATCTTACCTTGACGCTTAACTGCACGGGTCATAGCACGACGTGCTGCTTCGATCTGACGTGCAGTCAGACGACCACGGCCAACAGCTTTCAGACCGAAAGTGCCGAAGCTAACATCCGTACCCTGCGCCAGACCACGGTTGCGGCCTTTGTGCACTTTACGGAATTTTGTACGCTTTGGTTGTAACATCAGCGACGCTCCTTATTTACGGCCTTTACGCTGCTGCTTTTTAGGTTGAGCAGCCGGTTCCGGTTGTTCAACAGCAGCCATACCACCCAGGATCTCACCTTTGAAGATCCATACCTTAACGCCGATTACACCGTAAGTGGTGTGCGCTTCAGAGGTGTTGTAGTCGATGTCAGCACGCAGAGTGTGCAGCGGTACGCGACCTTCACGGTACCATTCGGTACGTGCGATTTCCGCGCCGCCCAGACGGCCGCTAACTTCAACTTTGATACCTTTAGCGCCCAGACGCATTGCGTTCTGTACAGCACGCTTCATCGCACGACGGAACATAACGCGACGTTCCAGCTGAGAAGTGATGCTGTCAGCAACCAGTTTTGCGTCCAGTTCAGGTTTACGAACTTCGGCGATATTGATCTGTGCAGGTACGCCAGCGATATCCGCTACGACCTTGCGCAGTTTTTCTACGTCTTCGCCTTTCTTACCGATAACGATACCCGGGCGAGCGGTGTGAATGGTCACACGGATGCTCTTAGCCGGACGCTCGATAACGATGCGAGATACAGACGCTTTAGCCAGTTCTTTAGTCAGGAACTGACGTACTTTAAAATCGCTGTCCAGGTTGTCAGCGAATTCTTTGGTGTTCGCGAACCAGGTAGAGTTCCATGGTTTGACAATACCCAGGCGAATACCATTAGGATGTACTTTCTGACCCATTGCTAGTCTCCAGAGTCTCAGCGATCGGACACAACCACAGTGATGTGGCTGGTGCGCTTCAGGATGCGATCTGCACGACCTTTAGCACGCGGCATAATGCGCTTCATGCTCGGGCCTTCGTCTACGAAAATTTTCGCAACTTTCAGATCATCAATGTCAGCGCCATCGTTGTGTTCAGCGTTAGCAATGGCAGATTCCAGTACCTTCTTGACCAGTACAGCAGCTTTTTTGTTGGTGTAGGTCAGAATATCCAGGGCCTGCGACACTTTCTTACCGCGAATCAGGTCAGCTACAAGGCGAACCTTCTGAGCAGAAGAACGAGCATGGCGATGTTGAGCTAAAGTTTCCATCTCTTCCTCCTACCTTATTTCTTCTTCGCTTTTTTATCAGCAGCGTGGCCGCGATAAGTACGAGTCGGTGCGAATTCACCCAGTTTGTGACCGACCATTTCGTCGGAAACAAATACTGGAACGTGCTGACGACCATTATGGACAGCGATGGTCAAACCGATCATGTTAGGAAAGATCGTTGAACGACGGGACCAAGTGCGCAGGGGCTTCTTGTCTCCGCTTTCCACCGCTTTCTCTACCTTCTTCAGCAAGTGCAGGTCAATAAAAGGACCTTTCTTGAGAGAACGTGGCATGGCTTATCCTCTAAAATTATTTGCTACGGCGACGTACGATGAATTTATCAGTACGCTTGTTGCTGCGGGTCTTCTTACCTTTGGTCTGCAGGCCCCACGGGGATACCGGGTGCTTACCAAAGTTACGACCTTCACCACCACCATGTGGGTGGTCTACTGGGTTCATCGCAGTACCGCGAACGGTAGGACGAACACCACGCCAGCGTGCAGCACCTGCTTTACCCAGAACGCGCAGCATATGCTCAGCATTGCCAACTTCGCCCAGAGTCGCGCGGCAGTCTGCTTCGACTTTACGCATTTCACCAGAACGCAGACGCAGGGTGACATAAGCACCGTCACGAGCAACGATCTGAACGTAAGTACCAGCGGAACGAGCCAGCTGACCGCCTTTACCTGGTTTCATTTCTACGTTATGAACGGTAGAACCAACCGGGATATTGCGCATCGGCAGGGTGTTGCCTGCTTTGATTGCAGCATCAACGCCAGACTGAATCTGGTCGCCAGCTTTCAGGCCTTTCGGGGCCAGGATGTAACGGCGCTCGCCGTCTTTGTACAGAACCAGCGCGATGTTCGCGGAGCGGTTCGGATCGTACTCAAGACGTTCAACAACTGCCGGGATACCATCTTTGTTGCGTTTGAAGTCAACAATACGGTAAGCCTGCTTGTGGCCACCACCGATATGACGGGTGGTGATACGGCCATTGTTGTTACGACCACCGGATTTGCTGTTTTTTTCCAGCAACGGAGCAAAAGGTTTGCCCTTGTGCAGCTCTGGGTTAACCACTTTAACGACGTGGCGACGACCCGGAGATGTCGGTTTACATTTAACAACTGCCATTGTATTACTCCTCCGACTTACTCAGCGCCGCCAACGAAGTCCAGATTCTGGCCTTCTTTCAGGGTGACGTAAGCTTTTTTCCAGTCGCTACGACGACCGATACGCTGTCCGTGACGTTTAACTTTCCCTTTAACAACCAGGGTGTTAACGACTTCGACTTCGACTTCAAACAGTTTCTGCACAGCAGCTTTGATTTCTGCTTTGGTCGCGTCTTTAGCAACTTTGAGAACGATGGTGTTTGTTTTTTCCATCGCAGTAGACGCTTTTTCAGAAACGTGCGGTGCGCGCAGCACCTTCAGCAGACGTTCTTCACGAATCATGCCAGCATCTCCTCAACTTGCTTAACAGCATCAGCAGTCATTACGACTTTGTCGAAGGCGATCAGGCTAACCGGGTCGATACCGTTCGCATCACGTACGTCAACCTTATGCAGGTTACGTGCGGCCAGGAACAGGTTCTCGTCCAGCTCACCGGTGATGATCAGCACATCTTCCAGAGCCATGTCTTTCAGTTTCTGTGCCAGCAGCTTAGTTTTCGGCGCTTCAACAGAGAACTTCTCGACAACGATCAGACGATCCTGACGTACCAGTTCGGACAGAATGCTTTTCAGCGCGCCGCGGTACATCTTCTTGTTAACTTTTTGACTGTGGTCCTGCGGACGAGCAGCGAAGGTCACGCCACCGGAACGCCAGATCGGGCTCTTGATAGAACCAGAACGCGCACGGCCGGTACCTTTCTGGCGCCACGGTTTTTTACCGGAGCCAGTGATTTCAGCACGAGTCTTCTGAGCACGAGTGCCCTGACGCGCACCGGCTGCATAAGCAACAACAACCTGGTGAACCAGCGCTTCGTTGAAATCACGACCGAAGGTAGTTTCGGAAACAGTCAGCGCGCTCTGCGCGTCTTTCAATACTAATTCCATTGCTATCTCCTCACGCCTTCACAGCTGGTTTAACGATCAGGTCGCTACCGGTCGCACCCGGGACAGCACCTTTAACCAGCAGCAGGTTGCGCTCAGCGTCAACACGTACTACGTCCAGGCTCTGAACGGTTACACGCTCATTACCCAGCTGACCTGCCATTTTCTTGCCTTTGAACACTTTGCCCGGAGTCTGGTTCTGACCGATAGAACCCGGAACGCGGTGGGACAAGGAGTTACCGTGAGTAGCGTCCTGGGTACGGAAGTTCCAGCGCTTAACGGTACCAGCAAAACCTTTACCTTTAGAGGTACCGGTTACGTCAACTTTTTTAACGTCAGCAAACAGTTCAACGCTAATGTTCTGACCTACGGTGAATTCTTCGCCGTCAGCCAGACGGAATTCCCACAGACCACGGCCAGCTTCAACGCCAGCTTTAGCGAAGTGACCCGCTTCCGGCTTGGTTACACGGTTAGCTTTTTTAGCACCGGTGGTAACCTGGATTGCGCGGTAGCCATCGTTAGCCAGGTCTTTAACCTGAGTAACACGGTTTGCTTCAACTTCGATTACGGTTACTGGGATAGAAACGCCATCTTCAGTGAAGATGCGGGTCATGCCCACTTTTTTACCGACTAAACCAATCATTGTTTCAACCTCTCAATCGCTCGATGACCTGATTAACCCAGGCTGATCTGCACGTCTACACCGGCAGCCAGATCCAGACGCATCAGAGCATCAACGGTTTTTTCAGTTGGCTCAACGATGTCAACCAGACGCTTGTGAGTGCGAATTTCGTACTGGTCACGCGCGTCTTTGTTGACGTGCGGGGAGATCAGAACGGTAAAGCGCTCTTTGCGGGTCGGCAGCGGGATCGGACCACGGACTTGCGCACCAGTGCGCTTAGCAGTCTCGACGATTTCCGCGGTTGATTGATCGATCAGACGATGATCAAACGCTTTCAGGCGGATACGGATTCTTTGGTTCTGCATGAGACCAGAGCTCCAATTATTTTATAGACGAAATGATTACTCCTCATACCCATTACGATTGATGGGAGAGTGTAACCGTTCTTACATAGTCCCCCGATTGGGGACATTGTTTGATAACCCAAATGCGATTACCAGGGTTCATATTGAACCGGCCGTCAACTTTGACAGGCCCGCGCATTATACGCAAATTCTGGCGCGACGCAAGTGCTGTTTAGAAAATCATCACCAGGATTTGCGCGCCTTCGCGTTAGCGCGCTGTACGGGGCTGCAATGCGGAGTAAGAGTGCGGATTGTGGGATCCATTCCCGGAAAATGCCTTTTGTGCTGAACGGGAGAGGATGAGCATAGTGACGCAATGTTCATCGATCATTGCGGGGTCAACTATGCTCGCCGCCCTCCCCTTCTTGCTGTGCTATAGCGGTTTGACCGTGGCATTATGCCACCAGGATCTGCGCCACGGTCTGTTGCCCGACCGTTACACCTGTCCCCTGCTGTGGAGTGGTTTACTTTTTTATCTCTGTCTGGCGCCGCACCAGCTGCATGATGCCGTCTGGGGGGCGATAGCGGGCTATCTCTCTTTGGCTGCGATTTACTGGCTATACCGCGGTATCCGCGGCTATGAAGGGTTGGGTTATGGAGATATAAAATATCTTGCCGCCCTCGGCGCCTGGCATGGCTGGCGGTTACTGCCGCAGTTGGTCCTGGTTGCCTCACTACTCGCCGGCATAGCGTGGGCAGGAGCAGGTTTATACGCCAGTTGCGGCGGGAGGAGCAAATGGAGAAGAAGCAACCCGCTGCCGTTTGGGCCATTCCTGGCGGCCGCGGGTTTTTGGTGCGGGTGGCAGACGCTGGCTAATCTGACACTTTGATCTGCGACTGCAGGTAATTTTGCAGACCGATTTTGCCAATCAAATCGAGTTCGGTTTCCAGCCAGTCGATATGGCCTTCTTCATCCGCCAGGATCTCAATCATCATATCGCGGCTGACGTAGTCATGGACGCTGTCGGCATAGGCAATAGCCTCACGCAAATTTTGCGCCCCTTCCAGCTCCAGCCTCAAATCGGACCGCAGCATCTCTTCCACATCTTCACCGATGCCAAGTTTGCCGAGATCCTGCAGATTAGGGATACCTTCGAGAAAAAGAATACGCTCGATATACTTATCGGCGTGCTTCATTTCGTCGATGGATTCGTGGTACTCAATATCGTTGAGGCGCATCAGGCCCCAATTTTTAAACATTCTCGCATGAAGAAAGTACTGATTAATTGCGACTAGCTCATTTCCCAATAATTTATTGAGATAACTTATGATTTTGACATCACCTTTCATTATATAGTCCCTCCGCTTCCACTCATTGAAGCGTAGTCCGGCCTATAGGGATGTCAAAAGAGAAGCGTGGACTTCAGGCGATTTCTTTGAATTCCGGCATGGTGGTTAATTCATCTTCCATCACTTCACGCGCGGCACGAACACACTTACCGCATTGATTTCCCACGGGAACAAACTTACGTAATTGCTGAAAAGATTGCGGTTGAAACTGGCGCACAACCTGACGAATTTTTTTATCGCTGACGCCATTGCACAAACAAACGTACATAGAAACTCCCGTTTAATTTATGCACAAATATTAAATGAGAATGGTTATGATTACAATAGACCATTTGCTCATTATCCGCCGCAACGCACGATATGAATAGCCAGCAAAAATCCGTTTTTCGCTGAATGACAGACAGCAAAAAGGGCGCCGAAGCGCCCTTTTTAATTCAAAGCTAACGAATTAGCCCAGAACTTTAGCTACAACGCCCGCGCCAACGGTACGGCCGCCTTCACGGATTGCGAAACGCAGACCGTCGTCCATCGCGATCGGGTGGATCAGGGTAACAACCATTTTGATGTTGTCGCCCGGCATTACCATCTCTACGCCTTCCGGCAGTTCGATGGTGCCAGTCACGTCAGTAGTACGGAAGTAGAACTGCGGACGGTAGCCTTTGAAGAACGGAGTGTGACGGCCGCCTTCGTCTTTGGACAGGATGTACACTTCAGATTCGAACTTGGTGTGCGGGTTGATGGTGCCCGGCTTAGCCAGTACCTGACCACGTTCGATTTCTTCACGTTTGATACCACGCAGCAGAACACCTACGTTCTCACCAGCACGGCCTTCGTCCAGCAGTTTGCGGAACATTTCAACGCCAGTACAGGTGGTTTTCGCGGTTTCTTTGATACCAACGATTTCAACTTCTTCACCTACTTTGATGATACCGCGCTCTACACGACCGGTAACAACGGTACCACGACCGGAGATGGAGAATACGTCTTCGATCGGCAGCAGGAACGGCTTGTCAATCGCACGCTCTGGTTCCGGGATATAGGTATCCAGGTGGCCAGCCAGTTCGATGATTTTCGCTTCCCACTCTGCGTCGCCTTCCAGCGCTTTCAGAGCAGAACCACGAACGATCGGAGTGTCGTCGCCCGGGAAATCGTACTGAGACAGCAGTTCACGAACCTCCATCTCAACCAGTTCCAGCAGCTCTTCGTCATCAACCATGTCGCATTTGTTCAGGAACACGATGATGTACGGAACGCCTACCTGACGACCCAGCAGGATGTGCTCACGAGTCTGCGGCATCGGGCCGTCAGTCGCAGCAACAACCAGGATCGCGCCGTCCATCTGCGCAGCACCGGTGATCATGTTTTTAACATAGTCGGCGTGGCCCGGGCAGTCTACGTGCGCGTAGTGGCGAGTCGGGGTGTCATATTCAACGTGAGAGGTGTTGATGGTGATACCACGAGCTTTTTCTTCCGGCGCGTTATCGATCTGGTCGAATGCGCGAGCGGAACCACCGTAGGTTTTAGCCAGAACGGTAGTGATGGCAGCAGTCAGGGTAGTTTTACCATGGTCAACGTGGCCGATAGTACCAACGTTGACGTGCGGTTTTGTACGTTCAAATTTTTCTTTAGACACGGCTATATTCCTTACTATAGTGCTCTCCCCTTCGGAGAGAGCACGGGACTTAGGTTTTAATCCTGTGGATTATTTACCACGGGCTTCAATAACGGCCTGAGCAACGTTGTTCGGCGCATCATCATACTTCAGGAATTCCATGGTGTATGATGCACGACCTTTGGTCAGAGAACGCAGCTGAGTTGCATAACCGAACATTTCGGACAGCGGTACTTCAGCGTGGATCTTAACGCCGGTTACTTCGGATTCCTGACCGCGCAGCATACCGCGACGACGGCTCAAGTCACCGATAACGTCACCAGTGTTCTCTTCCGGAGTTTCTACTTCAACCTTCATGATCGGCTCAAGCAGAACTGGTTTTGCTTTCTTAAAGCCTTCTTTAAAGGCAATAGACGCAGCCAGTTTAAACGCCAGCTCAGAGGAGTCAACGTCGTGGTAAGAACCGAAGTGCAGACGGATACCCATATCAACTACCGGGTAACCTGCCAGCGGACCAGCTTTCAGCTGTTCCTGGATGCCTTTATCAACGGCCGGGATGTATTCGCCAGGAATTACACCACCTTTGATGTCGTTGATGAACTCGTAACCTTTCGGGTTAGAGCCCGGCTCCAGCGGGTACATGTCGATCACAACGTGACCGTACTGACCACGACCACCAGACTGCTTGGCGTGTTTACCTTCGATATCGGTAACTTTCGCGCGAATCGCTTCACGGTAAGCAACCTGAGGTTTACCGACGTTCGCTTCAACGTTGAATTCACGCTTCATACGGTCAACGATGATGTCGAGGTGCAGCTCACCCATACCGGCGATAATGGTCTGGTTAGACTCTTCGTCAGTCCATACGCGGAAAGACGGGTCTTCTTTAGCCAGACGACCCAGAGCCAGACCCATTTTTTCCTGGTCAGCTTTGGTTTTCGGCTCAACGGCGATGGAGATTACCGGCTCAGGGAATTCCATACGCTCCAGAATGATCGGCGCATCCGGGTCACACAGGGTGTCACCAGTGGTTACGTCTTTCAGACCGATAGCAGCAGCGATGTCGCCCGCGCGAACTTCTTTGATCTCTTCACGTTTGTTAGCGTGCATCTGAACGATACGACCGAAACGCTCACGTGCAGCTTTCACGGAGTTCAGTACGGTATCACCAGAGTTAACCACACCGGAGTACACGCGGAAGAAGGTCAGGTTACCCACGAACGGGTCGGTAGCGATTTTGAACGCCAGTGCAGAGAACGGCTCGTCGTCGCTTGCGTGACGCTCAGCCGGGGTATCTTTACCGTCGTCCAGGATACCGTTGATCGCAGGTACGTCAACCGGGGATGGCAGGTAATCAATTACCGCATCCAGCATCGCCTGAACGCCTTTGTTCTTGAACGCAGAACCACAGGTTACCAGGATGATTTCGTTGTTCAGAACGCGCTGACGCAGAGCTTTTTTGATCTCTTCTTCAGTCAGTTCTTCACCACCCAGGTATTTTTCCATCAGCTCTTCAGAAGCTTCAGCTGCGGATTCGATCAGGTTCTGGTGCCATTCATCAGCCAGGTCCTGCATGTCAGCCGGGATATCTTCGTATTCGAAGGTTACGCCCTGGTCTGCATCGTTCCAGTTGATGGCTTTCATTTTCACCAGGTCAACAACGCCGGTGAAACCTTCTTCAGCACCAATTGCCAGCTGCAGCGGAACCGGGTTCGCGCCCAGACGGGTTTTGATCTGACCAACAACTTTCAGGAAGTTAGCGCCCATGCGGTCCATTTTGTTAACGAACGCGATGCGCGGAACTTTATATTTGTTTGCCTGACGCCATACGGTTTCAGACTGCGGCTGAACACCACCAACTGCGCAGTAAACCATTACCGCACCATCAAGAACACGCATGGAACGTTCTACTTCGATAGTGAAGTCAACGTGCCCCGGGGTGTCGATGATGTTTACGCGGTGCGGTTCATACTGTTTGGCCATACCAGACCAGAATGCAGTAGTCGCAGCGGAAGTGATGGTGATACCACGTTCCTGCTCCTGCTCCATCCAGTCCATGGTAGCGGCGCCGTCATGAACTTCACCGATTTTGTGGTTTACACCGGTGTAGAACAGAATACGTTCGGTAGTAGTGGTTTTACCGGCGTCGATGTGCGCACTGATACCGATGTTACGGTAGCGTGCGATGGGTGTTGTACGAGCCATTTGATTCCTCGTTTATTTCTTTAGGCGTTCAGTTAAGTTATCCAGAGCGGGCGACTCATCTGAAGCGCCCGCCTGGTGACTATGACTCCGAAGGGATTACCAACGGTAGTGAGCGAACGCCTTGTTGGCTTCGGCCATACGGTGAACGTCTTCACGTTTCTTAACTGCAGTACCTTTGTTGTCTGCAGCATCAGTGAGTTCGTTCGCCAGGCGCAGAGCCATGGATTTATCACCGCGTTTACGAGCAGCTTCAACGATCCAACGCATTGCCAGGGCATTACGACGGACCGGACGAACTTCAACTGGAACCTGATAAGTAGAACCACCTACGCGGCGGGACTTAACTTCGACAGTCGGGCGCACGTTTTCGAGCGCAACTTCGAAGGCTTCCAGTTCAGATTTACCAGAACGCTGAGCCAGGGTCTCCAGCGCGCTGTATACGATAGTTTCTGCAGTAGATTTTTTACCATCTACCATCAGGATATTGACAAATTTAGCCAGCAGTTCTGATCCGAACTTCGGATCCGGCAGAATTTTACGCTGACCAATGACGCGACGACGTGGCATGGAAATACTCCGTTGTTAATTCAGGATTGTCCAAAACTCTAAGAGTTTAGTATGACATTAAGATAAATCAGTTTGGCCTTACTTAACGGAGAACCATTAAGCCTTAGGACGCTTCACGCCGTACTTGGAGCGAGCCTGCTTACGGTCTTTAACGCCGGAGCAGTCAAGCGCACCACGAACGGTGTGGTAACGAACACCCGGAAGGTCTTTAACACGACCGCCACGGATCAGGATCACGGAGTGCTCCTGCAGGTTGTGACCTTCACCACCGATGTAGGAGGTGACTTCGAAACCGTTAGTCAGACGCACACGGCAAACTTTACGCAGTGCAGAGTTCGGTTTCTTAGGAGTGGTGGTATATACGCGAGTACATACGCCACGTTTCTGCGGGCAGGCTTCCAGCGCTGGCACGTTGCTCTTTGCAACTTTGCGCGCGCGTGGTTTGCGTACCAGCTGGTTAATTGTTGCCATTAAATAGCTCCTGGTTTTAGCTTTTGCTTCGTAAACACGTAATAAATCGCCTCATATATTATGAGGACGCAGAATTTTAGGGCGGTGCCGAAAAGGTGTCAAGAAATATACAACGATCCCGCCATCACCAGGCCAACTGACCGGCATGTTTGACTGTGAGTCTGACGAAATCAGTATAGCTAACCCTGCCGACACTGTCCGCAATTTGACCAGCCAGCCCGCGGGCGTCAACGTCGTCTTGCAGCACGTATAGGGTTATGGGGGCGGATTGCAGGATCTCAAGGAAGCGACCATCGGCGATGGCCGCGGTGACGCCGTCAGACAGTAGTACCAGATCGTCGCCGTGCTCCATCAAACGAAGCATCGCTGCGATGTCGGCATGCCAGGGGGAAACACTGAGCGTATGGAGCATGGGGGCCTCAGAAACGCAAAATCACATCAAATTCATGCAGACGGGCGCGCAGGGCATCCGGCGCCAGGCATTCGACATCCACCACCCACGGGGTCGCGGGATCCAGGCCGCGCTCTCGCGCTGAGTCGGCGCACAGCCAGCACTGGTCGATATCATATAGCGACAGCAATTTAAAGGTAGCGATGTAGTCGCGGGCCAGCACAGCGCCAGGCCGCTGTTCGGGTAACAGCTGAAACACGCCGTCGCCCACAAAAAACACGCCAATATCGTCGGTGAGCGCGGAGGTTGCTAATAAGGCATCGAGGCCTTCCCTGCCAGCGGCGCTGCCGTGCGGCGCAGAGGAAAATACAAAAGCCACACGTTTCATCAGAACTGCACCATCCGATCGCAAGTAAGCGCCGCTTCCGCTAGCGCGCCGAGCCCGCTCAAGGTAAAACCCGGCTGCAAATTGTGGCCAGGCAGAGCGAGCTGTTGCGCTTCGCGTTCGTCCGTTACGCCACGACGCAGGGCGGCCGCCACGCAGATATGCAGCGCGACGCCGTGCTCATCGTGGAGGGATTGCCACCCGCGCACCAGATCGAACTCATCGCTGGCGGGCGCCGTCAACTGGTTAGCGTTAAGCACGCCTTCGCGATAGAAAAAAACGCACGCCAGCTCATGGCCTTCCTGCAGCACGGCCTGGGCAAATTGCCAGGCGCTGCTCGCCTGCTGCGTGCCATAGGCTGGGCCGGTCACCGTGAGGGCAAAACGCATTACTTATCCAGCCCCTGGAAATCGCCGCTTTTGAACTGGCGAATATAGAGGTAAACGGTGTGCTTGGAGATGTTCAGACGATCGGCTACCTGGTTAATAGCGTCTTTAATATCGAAGATCCCTTTCTCATAGAGATTCAGCACGATTTGACGGTTTTTCGCATTGTTAGACACGCTGCGATCGGCATTCACCTCTTCAATGGTGAACTCCAGCGTCTGGGCGACCAGATCGTCTACCGAAGAAGCAAAGTTCACCGGCGAGTTCACTTCAGGCGTTTCTGGCGGAATAAAGGTGCTCATGATCTGGGAAAACGGCACATCCAGATTCATGTTGATACACAGCAGACCAATCACCCGGTGATCGCGGTTGCGAATGGCAATCGTCACCGACTTCATCAGTACGCCGCTTTTAGCACGGGTAAAGTAGCATTTGGAAACGCTGCTATCGGCGCCCGTCATATCGTGCAGCATGCGCAGCGCAAGATCGGTAATCGGTGAACCGATTTGGCGGCCGGTATGTTCACCATTGGCGATACGGATGGCAGAGCATTTCAGATCCTGCAAAGAATGCAGCACGATTTCACAGTGCGAACCGATGAGCATCGCCAACCCGTCCACTACCGCTTCATAAGATTTGAGAATATCGAAATCGGTCTGGTCAAAGGGACGTTGATCCAGCAGGTCAAGCTCGCTGGTTTCATTGGTTAAAAGCGACCTGGACATGAAAAAAAGCACTCCTTTTCAGGAGCCTGTCGTTATTGTCAGGGCAGGCTCATCATCATTATTAAGCTATCTAAAGTAATACAGCGCCTGAGGATCTTTCCAGTTTTAATTATATCTGCGCTCAATAAAAAAGCCGCCGCCTCTGACGAGACGGCGGCCTGAACCTGATTACTTCTTAGCGTCAGCTTTCGCGTCCGCGGCTTTCGCATCGCCTGCGGCTTCCGGCTGTGCATCTGCCTTCGGCGCCGGTTTGATATCCAGCAGTTCTACATCAAAGACCAGCGTAGAGTTGGCCGGGATGCCCGGGACGCCAGTTTTACCGTAGGCCAGGTCCGGCGGAATAACCAGCTTGATTTTGCCGCCTTTCTTGATGTTCTTCAGGCCTTCAGTCCAGCCCGGGATCACGCCGTCGAGACGGAAAGAGAGCGGCTCGCCGCGAGTATAAGAGTTATCAAACTCTTTACCGTCGATCAGGGTACCTTTGTAGTTTACCACCACGGTATCGCTGTCTTTCGGCGCATCGCCAGCGCCTTCTTTCTCGACTTTATACAGCAGGCCAGTTTTTGAGGTTTTCACGCCCTTCTCTTTGGCAAAGTTGTCACGGAAAGCTTTGCCTTTGGCTTCGTTCTCAGTGGCGTCTTTTTCCATTTTCTGCTGAGCCGCGGTCTTCACGCGCGTTTCAAAGGCCTGCAGAGTCTGTTCGATCTCCTGGTCGGACAGTTTGCTCTTATCGGCAAACGCGTCCTGTACGCCGGCGATCAGCTGGGATTTATCCAGCTTAATGCCCAGCTTCTCTTGTTCTTTCAGGGAGTTTTCCATGTAACGCCCCAGGGACGCGCCCAGCGCATAGGCCGATTTCTGATCGTCATTTTTAAATGCCGATTTACTCTCAGCCGCCGGGGCTGCCTTCGTTGCCGTATCTGCAGCGAAGGTCAGCGGTGCATTCAGGGCGACGGCCATTGTGGTCGCCAGCAGCGTTACTTTAAACAGTGATTTCATCCATTTCTCCAGGGCCGGGGCCTCTCGCCCCAGGGTTATCGTAAAAAGCAAAAAACGTACTATAGAACGTTGCCATTAAAATCTACATACGGACGTTCCTGAATATCGCCTCTTTTAGGACTATTTTTGTATGAATAAGTTTCCTGTACGGCGCAGCGATGCTGCGCGCCAGGGGAAACTTAAGTAGAATCCGCCCGCAGGATCAGACTAAAGAGGTTACCCATGCACGATAGCACATTAGAAACGCGCCTTGCGGAGCTGGAAAGCCGGCTGGCGTTTCAGGAAATCACCATCGAAGACCTCAACAAAACCGTGACCGCCCACGAGATCGAGATGGCGAAGATGCGGGAGCATATGCGTCTGATGATCGAGAAGCTTAAGGCGACCCAACCCTCCCATATCGCCTCCCAGGCGGAAGAGACGCCACCGCCGCACTATTGAGGCGTAAAAAAAGCGGGTTTCCCCGCTTTTTTGTCGTCTTCGTGCCGAAGCGCAAAGATTAGTGGCAGCCGCAGCCACCGTGGCCGCCGCAGCCGCCTTTACCATGGTCGTGACCATGATCGTGGCCGTGGCCGCCGCAGCAACCGTCATGACCATGGTCATGATCGTGATCGTGGCCATGCGCGCCGTGCACGTGACCGTGCTCCAGCTCTTCCGCAGTCGCTTCGCGGATGGCGACGACTTCCACATTAAACTTCAGGTTCTGACCAGCCAGCATGTGGTTGCCATCAACCACAACGTGGTCGTCTTCAACTTCAGTGATTTCTACTGGTACCGGACCCTGATCGGTTTCCGCCAGGAAGCGCATGCCAACCTGCAGTTCATCAACGCCCATGAAGACGTCTTTCGGTACACGCTGCACCAGGTTTTCGTCATACTGACCGTAAGCGTCGTTAGCGCCGACGGCAACGTCAAATTTGTCGCCCACTTCGTGGCCATCCAGCGCGTTTTCCAGGCCGGAAATCAGGGAGCCGTGACCGTGCAGGTAATCCAGCGGCGCGCTTACCGGAGACTCATCAACCAACACACCGTCTTCTGTACGTACCTGATAGGCCAGGCTGACCACCAGGTCTTTTGCTACTTTCATGATATCTCCTGAGATGGGAAGAATAGTGGCGCAGATTGTAGCGGAATTCTGCTGCCGTGTACCCTTTAGCTTAAAAAAAGCCGACGGATAACGCTAGTCGGGATGAAAAATGCCAATCACCTGCTCCTCTTTGCGTACATGCTCACGGGCCTCTTTATCTGCCTCACGCATCTGATGACCGCACTTAACGCACTCAACAACATCGACATTATTCTCACGCCACATTGCCAGCGAATCCTGCGCCTGGCACGCCGGACATTTCGCCCCGGCAATAAAACGTTTACGCACTGCCATAAGATTTACCTTTATTCAAACTCGTCCCAGCCGTCCAGCTGCCGGCTCTCTTTCTGCATTTCGCGCTGGAAAATCTCTTCCAGTTCGCGCCGGGCCTCCCGCACGCGTGATATCTGTACCGTATCAGTATGCACTGGCATTAGCTCGCGCAGCATTCGCATATCGAGGCGTCGGAAGTGCAGCTGCGCGCGCTGGGCCTGGTGAGGATGCATCCCGAGGGTGATGAGCGCTTTGCGCCCCAGCTCCAACGCACTGGAGAAAGTTTCGCGAGAAAACTGCGTCACGCCGGCCTGCAGCAGCTCATGCGCCTCAACGCGCCCGCGAGCGCGGGCCAGAATATGCAGATGTGGAAAGTGTTGTTGACACATTTCCACCAGCCGCATGGTATCTTCTGGCTCATTACAGGTGATGACGATCGACTGCGCCTCTTCCGCTCCCGCCGAGCGCAGCAGCTCCAGCTGGGTGGCATCGCCAAAATAGACTTTATAGCCATAGTTGCGCATCAGATTTACCGCGCTGATGTCCCGCTCCAGTACCGTAATACGCATCTTATTGGCCATCAGCAGGCGACCAATGACCTGACCAAAGCGACCAAACCCGACAATAATCACCTGCGGCTTGTCATCCTCCACCCACGGCGCCTCACCGGTATCGTCCGCCGGGTTCAGCCGTCGCGACAATAGCTTATCTATCCCCTTCATCAGCAGCGGCGTCGTCATCATCGACAACGTTACCGCCACCAGCAGCAGCGCCATCTGGTCGTGCTGAAACAACCGCTGAGAGGCGGGCAGCGAAAAGAGGACAAACGCGAACTCGCCGCCCTGGCTTAATACGCCCGCGAACTGCATCCGCTCGGAACTTCGCAGGCCATAGAGACGGGCCAGCAGATAGAGCACCAGCATTTTTACCGCCACCAGCACCGCCACGCTCACCGCCACCCACAGCAGATGGGTATACAGTACGCCAAGGTTCAGCGCCATGCCGACGGAAATAAAGAACAACCCGAGCAGCAGCCCCTTGAACGGATCGATAGCGATCTCCAGTTCGTGGCGATACTCACTTTCCGCCAGCAGCACGCCGGCAATAAAGGTGCCCAGCGCCATCGACAGCCCCAGCGCCTCCATAAACAGGGCAGATCCGAGGACCAACAGCAGCGTGGCGGCAGTGAACACCTCCCTGACCCCCGAGCTGGCGATAAAACGGAACACCGGCCGCAGCAGATAGCGTCCGCCAATCAGCATCCCGGCAAAGGCCAGGACCTTCATGCCGACCGTCAACCAGTTCACATGCTCATCCGCTGAACCGGCCAGCAGGGGCACCAGCGCCAGCGCCGGGATCACCGCCAGATCCTGAAACAGCAGCACCGAAAAGCCTAGCTGTCCCGCTTCGCTGCGGCTCATTCCCTTCTCACGCATCAGCTGCAGCGCCATGGCGGTGGAAGACATCGCCAGGCCGATCCCGCCGACCACCGCCGCCTGCCATGAAAACCCGGTCGTCATCAGCAACCCACCGAGGATCGCCGCGCTGAGCATCACCTGCGCCGCGCCAACGCCGAAGATGGAGCTCCGCAGTCGCCATAGCTTGGCGGGATTGAGCTCCAGGCCGATGATAAACATCAGAAACACTACGCCGAGCTCAGAGAAATGGAGAATTTCATCCACATCGCTGATAAACCCGAGCCCCCACGGACCAATGGCGATCCCGGCCAGCAGATAGCCCAGCACCGCGCCAATCCCCAGTCTTGAAGCCAGAGGGACGGCGATGACGGCCGCGAACAAAAACAACACCCCCGCCAGCAGCAAATCAGATCCCGCCATGGACACCTCCGGCGGCGATGGGGTTGGCCAACCAGTCCCGGTAGGCCAGGGCGCGGCTGCGCAGCTCCTCTGGCTGCTGCCTCCGGGCCCAGTAGACGATAATGGGGCTCATCCAGTGCATACGGCACATGCCGGCGGTCAGTTCAAAAGGACGTAAAATATCGTTCATCGGATAGCGATTAGCATCGCGACGGTAGGCGCTCTCAGGCTCGCCGGTGGTGATCACGCTGCGCCAGTACTTTCCCGCCAGTTCGTTCCCTCCGGCGCCGCTGGCGAAGCCGCGGCTTAACACACGATCCAGCCACTCCTTAAGCAGCGCCGGACAGCTCCAGGTATATAAAGGGTGCTGGAAAACAATCACCTCATGCTGGCGCAGCAGGTCCTGTTCGTAAGCAATATCGATAAAAAAATCCGGATAGTGCGCGTAGAGATCGTGCACGGTGACGTTCGGCAACTGTAAGGCCGGCTCTAATAAAACCCGGTTGGCCACGGAATCCTGAGATTCTGGGTGGGCATACAGCAGCAACACTTTCGCTGTCTGAGACATCATTCCCCTCCCGTAGGTCTTCTGGCGGCCTGCACAGCCCCGGCGTTTTGACACAGCCAGAATGACTTTGTGTATCGTCTTCGTTTTGGGCTACCATGGCGGCCCGGTGAAGCGATTCGCTTCCACACTACATTATCATAATGACAAATTAACATAGTCTGAACATACGGCGCCTTATGATTGTTTTCTCCTCGTTACAAATTCGTCGCGGCGTACGCGTCCTGCTGGACAACGCCACCGCTACCATCAATCCTGGCCAAAAGGTCGGTCTGGTGGGGAAAAACGGCTGCGGGAAATCGACGCTGCTATCGCTTTTGAAAAACGAGTTAAGCGCTGACGGCGGCAGTATGACCTTTCCCGGCAACTGGCAGCTGGCCTGGGTGAATCAGGAAACCCCGGCGCTACCGCAGCCGGCAATCGATTATGTCATTGACGGCGATCGAGAGTATCGCCAGCTGGAGGCCGCGCTCCAGCAGGCTAACGAACGCAACGACGGTCATGCTATCGCCACCGTCCACGGTAAGCTGGACGCCATCGACGCCTGGACGATCCGTTCGCGCGCCGCCAGCCTGCTGCACGGTCTGGGTTTCAGCAATGAACAGCTTGAGCGGCCGGTCAGCGATTTTTCCGGCGGCTGGCGTATGCGCCTTAACCTCGCCCAGGCGCTGATCTGCCGCTCCGATCTGCTGCTGCTCGATGAACCGACTAACCACCTCGATCTCGATGCGGTGATCTGGCTGGAGAAGTGGCTGAAGGGCTATACGGGAACGCTGATCCTCATCTCCCACGATCGCGATTTTCTCGATCCTATCGTCGACAAAATTATCCATATCGAACAGCAGACCATGTTTGAGTACACCGGCAACTACAGTTCGTTTGAAGTGCAGCGCGCCACCCGCCTCGCTCAGCAGCAGGCGATGTACGAAAGCCAGCAGCAGCGCGTCGCGCACCTGCAAAGCTATATCGATCGCTTCCGTGCCAAAGCCACCAAGGCCAAGCAGGCGCAAAGCCGGATCAAAATGCTGGAGCGGATGGAGCTTATCGCTCCGGCGCACGTGGATAACCCGTTCCACTTCAGCTTCCGCCAGCCGGAGAGCTTGCCTAACCCGCTGCTGAAGATGGAGAAAGTCAGCGCCGGCTACGGCGAGCGTATTATTCTCGACTCCATCAAGCTTAACCTGGTGCCGGGCTCGCGTATCGGCCTGCTGGGCCGCAACGGCGCCGGGAAGTCGACGCTGATTAAGCTGCTGGCAGGCGAACTCCAGCC
Source organism: Klebsiella pneumoniae (assembly GCF_000742135.1). Lineage (GTDB taxonomy): Bacteria > Pseudomonadota > Gammaproteobacteria > Enterobacterales > Enterobacteriaceae > Klebsiella > Klebsiella pneumoniae. The sequence goes on from NZ_KN046818.1 coordinate 4,578,028, forward strand.
AGTAAGCGGCGAGATCGGCCTCGCGAAAGGCATCAAGCTCGGCTACTTCGCCCAGCATCAGCTGGAATTCCTGCGCGCCGATGAGTCGCCGCTGCAGCACCTGGCGCGTCTGGCGCCGCAGGAGCTGGAGCAGAAGCTGCGTGATTATCTCGGCGGCTTTGGTTTCCAGGGCGATAAGGTGAGCGAAGAAACCCGCCGCTTCTCCGGTGGAGAAAAGGCGCGCCTGGTACTGGCCCTGATCGTCTGGCAGCGCCCTAACCTGCTGCTGCTCGATGAACCGACCAACCACCTTGACCTCGATATGCGTCAGGCCTTAACCGAAGCGCTGATCGACTTTGAAGGGGCGCTGGTGGTCGTATCGCACGATCGGCACCTGATCCGTTCCACCACTGACGATCTGTACCTCGTCCACGATGGTAAAGTCGAGCCGTTCGACGGCGATCTGGAAGATTATCAGCAGTGGCTCAGCGACTCGCAAAAACAGGAGTCCCAGAGCGGCGAGGCGCCAAAAGAGAGCGGCAATAGCGCCCAGGCGCGCAAAGACCAGAAACGTCGGGAAGCGGAGCTGCGCAGCCAGACCCAACCGCTGCGCAAAGAGATCGCCCGTCTGGAAAAAGAGATGGACAAGCTCAACGCGCAGTTGGCCAGTGCGGAAGAAAAACTTGGCGACAGTGAGCTTTATGACGCCTCACGTAAAGCCGAGCTGACCGAATGCCTGCAGCAACAGGCCAGCGCGAAGTCCGGGCTGGAGGAGTGCGAGATGGCCTGGCTGGAGGCCCAGGAGCAGCTGGAGCGCATGCTTCAGGAAGGCTAAACTCTTCCTCTTCATCCTGCCTGCGCGTACGCTGCCGCTGGCAGGGTGGGTTTCTGCCCTCTTCATGGCCTGGCCATCAGCGACATCAATGATTTGTTTTTGCTGTAAGCTGGCGTCACTGGCCGCAAGACCACATATTGGCTAACCCCCTGCATGCCCTGCGCGGTATAGTCATCATCACGTTTATTAATTGTTCTGGTGCTATGGTTGAAATCATCCCCACAGACATGACGCCCCCCGAAAACGATTCGCGTGAGTTCCATCCGATGCGCGGCGTGGGCAATCGTCATCTGCAAACCATGCTGCCGCGGCTGATTCGCCGTAAATTGCGCTTTACCCCGCACTGGCAGCGCCTTGAGCTGCCGGACGGCGATTTTGTCGATCTGGCCTGGAGCGAAGACCCGCACCAGGCGCGCCATAAGCCGCGCCTCGTCGTTTTTCACGGCCTGGAAGGCAGTCTGCACAGCCCGTACGCCCATGGTCTGATCCACGCGGCGATGCAGCGCGGCTGGCTGGGCGTGGTGATGCATTTCCGCGGCTGCAGCGGCGAACCTAACCGCAATCACCGCATCTATCACTCCGGCGAAACGGAAGATGGCACCTGGTTTTTGCACTGGCTGAAGCGCGAGTTTGGTCCCGCGCCGACCGCGGCCGTCGGCTATTCGCTGGGCGGCAATATGCTGGGCTGCCTGCTGGCAGAGGAAGGCGACCGCTGCCCGCTGGATGCGGCGGTGATCGTCTCCGCGCCTTTCATGCTCGAAGCCTGCAGCTATCATATGGATAAGGGCTTCTCGCGGGTTTATCAGCGCTATCTGCTCAATCTGTTAAAAGCCAACGCTTCACGCAAGCTGAAAGCGTACCCGGGCTCGCTGCCCGTCGATTTACGCCAGCTCAAAGGGATGCGCCGCATCCGGGAATTTGACGATATGATCACCGCCAAAATCCATGGCTTTGCCGATGCGCTGGATTATTACCGGCAATGCAGCGCCATGCCGCGGCTCAGCGATATCACTAAGCCGACGCTCATCATTCACGCGAAAGACGATCCGTTTATGGATCACCACTCTATTCCGCCGCAGGAGCAACTGCCCGCGAACGTAGAGTATCAATTGACCGAGCAAGGCGGCCACGTTGGCTTTGTCAGCGGCACTCTGCGTAAACCGGAGATGTGGCTGGAAAGACGCATTCCCGACTGGTTAAACCGCTGGCTGGAGGTTCCCGTATGATTATTCCCTGGCAGGATCTGGATCCCGAAACGCTGGATAACCTGATTGAAAGCTTTGTGTTACGTGAAGGCACCGATTATGGTGAATATGAACGTTCACTTGCCGATAAAGTCGCCGATGTAAAACAGCAGCTGAAACGCGGAGAGGCGGTCCTTGTGTGGTCGGAACTGCATGAGACAGTCAATATTATGCCGCGCGCGCTGTTTAACGGCTAAGGCGACGCCACTACATCGTTTAACCAGGGAGTTGTTATGTCTGCCAAACATCCGGTGATCGCCGTCACGGGCTCCAGCGGCGCGGGCACTACCACCACCAGCCTTGCCTTTCGCAAAATCTTCGCGCAGCTAAACCTGCACGCCGCGGAGGTGGAAGGCGATAGCTTTCATCGCTACACCCGCCCGGAAATGGACATGGCGATCCGTAAGGCGCGGGATCAGGGCAAACATATCAGCTACTTTGGCCCGGAGGCGAACGACTTCGGCCTGCTGGAGCAGACCTTTGTCGACTATGGTCGCCACGGCAAAGGTCAGTCGCGGAAATATCTGCACACCTATGACGAAGCCGTGCCGTGGAATCAGGTGCCGGGGACCTTTACCCCCTGGCAGCCGCTGCCGGAGCCGACAGACGTACTGTTCTATGAGGGGCTGCACGGCGGGGTTGTCACGCCGCAGCATGATGTCGCCAGCCATGTCGACCTGCTGGTCGGGGTGGTGCCTATCGTTAACCTCGAATGGATCCAAAAGCTTATTCGCGACACCAGCGAACGCGGCCACTCCCGGGAGGCGGTGATGGACTCGGTCGTCCGCTCGATGGAAGATTACATCAACTTCATTACCCCGCAATTTTCCCGCACCCATATCAACTTTCAGCGCGTGCCGACGGTGGACACCTCCAACCCGTTTGCCGCCAAAGCGATCCCCTCGCTGGACGAGAGCTTTGTGGTGATCCATTTCCGCAATCTGCAGAATATCGATTTCCCCTGGCTGTTGGCGATGCTGCAGGGCTCGTTTATCTCGCACATGAACACCCTGGTGGTGCCGGGCGGTAAAATGGGGCTGGCGATGGAGCTTATCATGACGCCGCTGGTCGAGCGCCTGATGGAAGGCCGTAAGATAGGCTAACCAAAAAACCCCGGCCTGGCCGGGGTTGAGATTCGATACAACGGCAGGCGAAGACTACGCCTCGATCACTTCATAGGAGTGAGTGATGTTCACCGCTTTTTCCAGCATCAGCGCCACCGAGCAGTATTTCTCTGCCGACAGGTCCACCGCCCGGGAGACCGCGGCATCTTTCAGCGCCTTGCCGGTGACGATAAAATGCAGATTAATATGCGTGAACAGACGCGGAGCCTCTTCGCGACGCTCGGAGGTCAGCTTCACTTCGCAATTGGTCACGTCGTGACGACCTTTTTGCAGAATGGAGACCACATCGATCGCACTGCAACCGCCCGCCGCCATCAGCACCATCTCCATCGGGCTGGGAGCCTTATCCCCGGAGTTGCCATCCATCAGAATCTGGTGTCCCGATGCGGACTCCCCGATAAAGGTTAACCCTTCTACCCATTTCACACGCGCTTGCATAAAATTTAACTCCAGTATCGCAATATTCCTGTCAGATTACGCGCACATAACAATTCTCGCAACGGAAGGCGACCTGCGTCATGCTGAAGCGAGACACCAGGAGACATGCAGCGAAAGCTATGCTAAAACAGTCTGGATGCTACAGTAATACATTGATGTACTGCATGTATGCAGAGGAGTTCACATTACGGGCTGTCGAAAAATCATCAGCCAGCTTCCCAGGTATAGGGAAACAATACGATTGCATGCCCGGACGCCGTGTAGTGTCGGCGCCCGGAGATAGCTTATAACAGAGGATAACCGCGCATGGTGCTTGGCAAACCGCAAACAGACCCTACCCTTGAATGGTTCTTGTCTCATTGCCACATTCATAAGTACCCATCAAAGAGCACGCTGATCCACCAGGGTGAAAAAGCAGAAACGCTGTACTACATCGTTAAAGGCTCCGTGGCTGTACTCATCAAGGATGAAGAAGGTAAAGAGATGATCCTCTCCTACCTCAACCAGGGCGATTTCATCGGTGAATTAGGCCTGTTTGAAGAGGGTCAGGAGCGTAGCGCCTGGGTACGGGCGAAAACCGCATGTGAAGTGGCCGAAATCTCTTATAAGAAATTCCGTCAGCTGATCCAGGTGAACCCGGACATTCTGATGCGTCTCTCTTCGCAAATGGCTCGCCGTCTGCAGGTCACGTCTGAGAAAGTGGGCAACCTGGCCTTCCTCGACGTGACGGGCCGTATCGCCCAGACGCTGCTGAACCTGGCGAAGCAACCGGATGCCATGACCCACCCGGACGGTATGCAAATTAAAATTACCCGCCAGGAAATTGGTCAGATCGTCGGCTGCTCTCGTGAAACCGTTGGTCGTATTTTGAAAATGCTGGAAGATCAGAACCTGATTTCCGCGCACGGTAAAACCATCGTCGTCTACGGCACCCGTTAAGTTGCTAAGCGGCGTATTGCTCCCGCAGTACGCCGTTTTTGTTTTTCCCTCATGTGGCGCAGGCTGATTTACCACCCGGAAGTCAACTATGCACTGCGGCAAACGCTGGTGCTGTGTCTGCCCGTGGCCATCGGTCTTCTGCTCGGCCATCTCCAGCAGGGGCTGTTATTTTCCTTAGTCCCCGCCTGCTGCAACATTGCCGGTCTTGATACCCCGCATAAGCGCTTTTTCAAACGCCTGATTATCGGCGGCTGCCTGTTTGCCGGATGCAGTCTGGTGGTGCAGTTGCTGCTTGCCCAGTCGATACCCCTGCCGTTTATTCTCAGCGGCCTGGCGCTCTTGCTCGGCGTTACCGCGGAGATCAGTTCGCTGCACGCGCGGCTGCTGCCCGCGTCGCTGATCGCCGCCATCTTTACCCTGAGCCTGGCGGGCAATATGCCCATCTGGGAGCCGCTGCTGATCTACGCCTTCGGCACGCTGTGGTACGGCGTGTTTAACTGGTTCTGGTTCTGGCTGTGGCGCGAACAGCCGCTACGGGAGTCGCTTAGCCTGCTTTACCGGGAGCTGGCGGACTACTGTGAAGCCAAATACAGCCTGCTGACCCAGCATACCGATCCCTCGACCGCCCTGCCGCCGCTGCTCACCCGCCAGCAGAAAGTGGTCGATCTGATTACCCAGTGCTATCAGCAGATGCATATGCTGGCCGCTAACCAACGCAACGATCATAAGCGCCTGCTGCGGGCGTTTCAGATGGGGCTGGATCTGCAGGAGCATATTTCGGTCAGCCTGCATCAGCCGGAAGAGGTGCAAAAGCTGGTGGAACGCAGCCATGCCGAAGCGGTGATCCGCTGGAACGCGCAGACCGTCGCCGCCCGCCTGCGCGTGCTGGCGGATGACATGCTCTATCATCGCTTTCCAAAGCGCTTTCAGATGGATAAACAGATCGAGGCTCTGGAAAAGATCGCCAGACAACATCCGGATAACCCGGTCGGCCACTTCTGCGCCTGGCACTTCAGCCGCATCGCCCGGGTGCTGCATACCCAGCGCCCGCTGTATGCCCGGGACCTGATGGCCGACAAAGAGCGTCGTTTACCGCTATTGCCCGCGCTAAAGAACTACCTGTCGCTAAAATCGCCCGCGCTGCGCAATGCCGCCCGCATCAGCGTGATGCTGAGCGTCGCCAGCCTGATGGGCAACGCCCTGCACTTGCCTAAGCCCTACTGGATCCTGATGACGGTGCTTTTCGTCACCCAGAACGGCTATGGCGCCACCCGGGTGCGTATTGTTCACCGGGCGGCAGGGACGCTCGCCGGCCTGACGATCGCCGGGCTGACCTTGCATTTTCACGTTCCGGAGAGCTACACCCTGAGCGGGATGCTGCTGATTACCCTGCTCAGCTATCTGATCATTCGCAAACACTATGGCTGGGCGATGGTTGGGTTTACGGTGACGGCGGTATATACCCTGCAGCTGCTGACGCTTAACGGCGAACAGTTTATTATCGCCCGGCTGATCGACACCCTTATCGGCTGCCTGATCGCCTTCGGCGGGATGGTCTGGCTGTGGCCGCAGTGGCAGAGCGGCCTGCTGAAAAAAAACGCCCACGATGCGCTGGAGGCCGACCAGCAGGCAATTCGCCTGATCCTCAGCGCCGATCCAAAAGCCCCCGCGCTGGCCTATCAACGCATGCGCGTCAACCAGGCGCACAACGCGCTCTACAACTCCCTGAATCAGGCGATGCAGGAACCCGGGTTTAATACCCACTATCTGGAAGATATGAAGCTGTGGGTGACGCACAGCCAGTTTATCGTCGAACACATCAACGCTATGACCACCCTGGCCCGGGAGCATACGATGCTGACCCCGGATCTTGCCCAGCGCTATCTCGAATCCTGTGAGATTGCGCTGCAGCGCTGCCAGCAGCGGCTGGACAGCGATGGTCCCGGCAGCGCAGGGGATGCCAATATTATGGAGTCGCCGGAAAGCGAGGCGCCGATCGGTCCGTTAAGCACCATGGAGCAGCATCTGCAACGCATTCTGGGCCATCTGAACACCATGCACACCATTTCGTCAGTGGCATGGCGTCAGCGGCCGCACCATGGCATCTGGCTGCGGAAGATCAACCGTTAATCACCTTTGCCACCGCCTGGGCAAAGCGCGCCATCCCTTCAGTAATATCCTGCTCGTCGATGATTAGCGAGGGAACAAAACGCATCACGTCCGGCCCGGCGTTGAGCACCATGACGCCGGCGTCGGCCGCGGCATAGAGGAAATCACGCGCGCGGCCTTTGTGCTGCGGCTTGAGTTCCGCGCCGATCAGCAGGCCCATCCCGCGTATATCACTGAACAGATCAAACTCGGCATCCAGCCGCTGCAGGTGTTTGACGAACAGTTCGCGCTTCGCGCTCACGCCATCCAGCACCGCCGGGGTATTGATCAGATCGAAGGCGGCGTTGGCGACCGCGCAGGCCAGCGGGTTGCCGCCGTAGGTTGAGCCATGGGAGCCCGCATGGAAGGCGCTGGCGATCTCGTGGGTGGTCAGCATGGCGCTGACCGGGAAGCCGCCGCCCAGCGCTTTGGCGCTGGTCAGAATATCCGGGGTCACGCCGTAGTGCATATAGGCGAACAGCGATCCGGTACGCCCCATACCACACTGTACTTCATCAAAGACGAGCAGCGCCTGGTGCTGATCGCACAGCTCGCGCAGTCCCTGCAGGAAAGCCGGCGTGGCCGCCGTCACGCCGCCTTCGCCCTGAATCGGCTCCACCACCACCGCGCAGGTGTGGTCATCCATCACCGCTTTTACCGCCTGCAGATCGTTGAAGGGAACATGGACAATATCCGCCGGTTTTGGGCCGAAACCATCGGAATACTTCGGCTGACCGCCGACGGAAACGGTAAACAGGGAGCGGCCATGAAAGGCATTATGGAAGGCGATGATTTTGGTTTTATACGGGCTATGGCGGGTCACCGCATAGTGACGCGCCAGCTTAAAGGCCGTTTCATTGGCTTCGGTGCCGGAGTTCATAAACACCACGCGCTCGGCGAAGGTAGCCTCGACAAGTTTACGTCCCAGACGCAGCGCCGGCTCATTGGTAAAGACGTTGCTGGTGTGCCACAGCGTTTCGCCCTGCTGATGCAGCGCCGCCACCAGCGCCGGATGGCAATGACCAAGCGCCGTCACCGCGATACCGCCGGCGAAATCGATATACTCTTTCCCCTGCTGATCCCAGACGCGGCTGCCTTTCCCCTTCACCGGGATGAATTCTGCCGGTGCATAAATTGGCAAAATAACTTCATCGAATGTGGCGCGGGTGATTGCCGGTTGTTCAGTTGCCATGTCTTGCCCATCCCTCTTCGTTACGCAGATGCGATTATGATAATCAAATCACAAAATATGCATAAAAAATCAGTCAATAGCAACTGAAAATCACCGTTTCAAAAAGTTGGCCAGCAATTGATGGCCCTGCTCGCTGAGGATGCTTTCCGGATGAAACTGCACGCCCTCGAGATCCCATTCGCGGTGACGGATCCCCATAATCTCACCGCTGGCGCTGCGGGCAGTGACGTTAAACTCGGACGGGAGCGTCGGCGGGTCAATCACCAGCGAGTGATAGCGGGTCACCGTCAGGGGATTATTCAGCCCCTGAAACACCCCTTCGCCGTTATGCTCGATAAGCGAGGTTTTGCCATGCATCACCTGGGCCGCCCGCACGATAGTCGCGCCAAACGCCTGGGCGATCGCCTGATGCCCGAGACAGACGCCCAGCAGCGGCGTTTTTCCGGCATAGTGGCGGATAACCGCGAGGGAAATCCCCGCCTCATCCGGCGTGCAGGGGCCTGGCGAGATCACGATTTTCTCCGGCGCCAGCGCCGCTATCTCCTCCAGCGTCAACGCATCGTTGCGCCTGACCAGTACTTCCGCCCCCAGTTCGCAGAAGTACTGATACAGATTCCAGGTGAAAGAGTCATAGTTATCGATAAGCAGGATCATAGCGGCTCCGGAACAATCAAAACCGGGCTATTCTACTCAGATTCCCGCGCTTCGCTTACCACTTTGCGAAAGATCGCCACCAGCGGGGCCAGATCGCCCATCGCGCTCTGCTGGCAGGCCGCACTCCAGCCGGCGGGGTCAACGTCACGCCAGTTAAGAAGGTAGCCGGCATGTATCGCCAGCTGTTCAAAGAAAATGCGCTGGGTCAGGCCATTGCCAAGACGAAAAGGGTGCAGCACATTAATTTCACCATAGAACCAGCTCAGGCGTTCGATGAAGGTATCGCGCGGCAGGCCACTGAGATAATCCTCCTGCTCAAGGGCCTGCATCAGGGCATTCCCCTCCTCCTCGATCCGGGCAAAGTGGCAGAACGGCGTATCGCCCAGGTAGAGGTTCACTTCACGCAAGCGGCCCGCCCAGTCAAACAGATCCTGATACAACTGGTGATGAATAGCGCACAGATAGGGTAAGCCGCGCACCCGCGGGCCCAGCGGCAGAGTGGCCGCCCGCAGCGCTGTCATCTCAAAGGCGGCCTGCTGCAGATTTTTAGCCTGGCGGATGCCGAGACGGTTGCGCAGTACGTTCAGCGCCGGATAGAGATAAGGATCGCGTTCATCGCCGAATTTATCGCTCATACTCCCTCCGCAACGTCGCCAGACGCGCCAGCGCCTCTTCGGCAGTCAGCGTAACCAGCGGCACCGTCACGCCTTCAAGGCGACGGCTGGCCTGAAAATTGGTATTGCGTGTCTGTTCCCAGAGTCGGGATTTTTGCTTATCGGTGAGTGGACGCATCGTCGCCCCCCTTATCGTCCCCTGTGTGCCACAAGTATAAGCAGCAATTTCAGGTTATGCCGGGAGGCGACCGGGCGCGGCGATAGACCACCGCGCCGCGGGAGGATTAGGGCAGCACTTTCGCAGAGAGGATAACGACCGGTTTGGTCGGCACATTCTGGTACGGACCAACGTTATGGGTCTGGACCTGGGAGATCTTATCCGCAACATCCATCCCCTTCACCACTTTGCCGAATACCGCATAGCCAAAGTCGCGCTGGCCATGGTCGAGGAAGGCGTTATCCGCCACGTTGATGAAGAACTGACTGGTGGCGCTATCCTGATCGGCGGTACGCGCCATCGCGATGGTGCCGCGGGTGTTGCGCAGGCCGTTGTCTGCTTCATTCTTGATCGGCGGGTTAGGCTGCTTCTGCTGCATCTGTTCGTTAAAGCCGCCGCCCTGCACCATGAATCCCGGGATCACGCGGTGAAAGGTGGTGTTGTTGTAGAAGCCGCTGTTGACGTACTTCAGGAAGTTATCCACGGAAATCGGGGCTTTCTGGCTGTTTAACTCAAGCTCAATGTTACCTGCCGAAGTGGTCAGCAGCACATGCGGATCGCCCTTTGCCGCCATGGCCGGGGAGAACGCTGAAATAGCGAAAACGGCAGCCATCGCCGCCAGTGTTGATTTGAGCATGGAAATTCCTTAACGGAGCAGAATAAAAGCGAGTGCCTTGATTCTAAAGAGCCTTTGCATCCTGGGCCAGCCTTTTACCAAATTTTACTTAGCTGTAATAATTGTAACCGCGCAAACGATCTCCTTTGCAGCGAACAAGCGTGATGCAGATCACATTAAAACATGCAAAAGATAACCTATTACACAATAAACATTTAATTACATCACCTGAACGAATAAAATCTGTCCGCCCGGCGCAGCGTCAACGCGCTTTACCTTTCTATTCACAGGCCAGTCATGACTAACAGCAACCGTATTAAGCTCACATGGATCAGCTTCTTCTCCTACGCCCTGACCGGCGCGTTGGTGATCGTCACCGGGATGGTGATGGGTAACATTGCGGATTATTTCCATCTGCCCGTTTCCAGTATGAGCAACACCTTTACCTTTCTGAACGCCGGTATTCTTATCTCCATCTTCCTCAATGCCTGGCTGATGGAAATCGTGCCGCTGAAAACTCAGCTGCGCTTTGGCTTTATTTTGATGGTGCTGGCGGTGGCCGGCCTGATGCTCAGCCACAGCCTGGCGCTGTTCTCCGCGTCAATGTTCGTTCTTGGCCTAGTGAGCGGGATCACCATGTCGATCGGGACCTTCCTGATCACCCATATGTATGAAGGCCGTCAGCGCGGGGCGCGTCTGCTGTTTACCGACTCCTTCTTTAGCATGGCGGGCATGATTTTCCCGATGGTCGCCGCCGTCCTGCTGGCGCGCAGCATCGAGTGGTACTGGGTCTACGCCTGTATTGGTCTGGTGTATGTCGCTATTTTCGTCCTGACTTTCGGCTGTGATTTCCCGGTGCTGGGCAAAAAAGCCCAGAGCGAAAACAGCCAGCCGGTGGTGAAAGAGAAGTGGGGCATCGGCGTACTGTTCCTCTCCGTTGCGGCGCTGTGCTACATCCTCGGTCAGCTGGGCTTTATCTCCTGGGTACCGGAATATGCGAAGAGCCTGGGCATGAGCCTCGGCGACGCCGGTAAACTGGTGAGCGATTTCTGGATGTCCTACATGATCGGCATGTGGTCATTCAGCTTCATCCTGCGCTTCTTCGACCTGCAGCGTATCTTAACCGTCCTCGCCGGGCTCGCGACGGTGCTGATGTACCTGTTTATCAATGGTTCGCCGGAGCATATGCCGTGGTTTATTCTGACCCTGGGCTTCTTCTCCAGCGCCATTTACACCTCGATCATTACGCTCGGTTCGCAGCAGACGCGGGTCGCTTCGCCGAAGCTGGTGAACTTTATCCTCACCTGCGGCACCATCGGCACCATGCTCACTTTCGTGGTCACCGGCCCGATTGTGGCGGCCAGCGGTCCCCTGGCCGCGCTGCACACCGCTAACGGCCTCTATGCCGTGGTATTCGTAATGTGCTTTATCCTCGGCTTCGTCTCCCGTCATCGCCAGAACAACGCTCAGGCGGCGTCTCACTAAGCCTTCGGCCCCTTTGCATCCGCAAGGGGGCTGTTCCTCATAAAAGAAAGCTCCTCGCCACCGCGGTCAGTTTGGATCCAGCTTTGCGCCGGCTGGGTGGTCGCGATCACCCTTCCCTGGCGAATTGACCAGCGCACCGGCACCTGGCAGCGGACGGCCTCAAAGCCATTCTCCGCCGGGAGAATGATCAGGTTAGCCGGGTTGCCGCTGACAATGCCGTAATCCTCGAGGCCAAACGTGCGGGCGCTGTTGTCGGTGATAAGCTGCAGGCCGTCGTTGATCTGCTGGTAGCCCATCAGCTGGCAAACATGGAGCCCCATATGCAGGACCTGCAGCATATTGCCGGTCCCCAGCGGGTACCACGGGTCAAAGACGTCATCATGACCAAAGCAAACGTTGATCCCCGCCGCCAACAGCTCCTTCACCCGGGTAATGCCCCGTCGCTTCGGGTAGTCGTCAAACCGGCCCTGCAGATGAATATTCACCAGCGGATTGGCGACAAAGTTGATGCCGGAGAGCTTAAGCAAGCGGAACAGACGCGAGGTATAAGCGCCATTATAGGAGTGCATAGCGGTGGTATGGCTGGCCGTTACCTGCGGCCCTATCCCCGCTTTCAGCGCCAGCGCGGCAACGGTTTCAACAAAGCGCGACTGCTCATCGTCAATTTCATCGCAGTGAATATCCAGTGGGCGGTCATATTGCTGCGCCAGACGGAAGGCGATATGCAGCGATTCCACACCATATTCACGGGTGAACTCAAAATGCGGGATCGCCCCGACAACGTCCGCCCCCAGCTTGAGGGCCTCCTCCAGCAGCGCCTCGCCGTTGGGGTAAGAGAGGATCCCCTCCTGTGGGAAAGCGACAATCTGTAACTCGACCCATGGCGCCACCTCCTGTTTGACCTCCAGCATCGCCTTCAGCGCCGTTAACGTGGGATCGGAAACATCGACATGAGTGCGGACAAACTGCACGCCATTGGCGATCTGCCACTTCAGGGTTTTCCACGCCCGGGCTTTGACGTCCTCATGGCTGAGCAGCGCTTTCCGCTCCGCCCAGCGCTCAATCCCCTCGAACAGAGTACCGGACTGATTCCAGTTCGGCTCGCCGGCCGTCTGGGTGGTATCCAGATGGATATGCGGCTCGATAAAAGGCGGGATCGCTAGCCCGCCGCGAGCGTTCAATACCTCGTAGCTTTCATCGTGCGCCTCCCCCATCGGCGTGATCGCGCCAAAGCGGCCCTTATCAATGGCTATTTGCCACAGGCCGTCGCGGTCTGCCAGGCGTACGTTCTGAATCAACCAAAGCGGCGCTGCTGTCATATCACCCTCTCTATTCAATACGGCTTGTTTTCTGTCTAACCCCAATCGCGGCTTACCCAATTCTTGTACACAAAATCAGCAAAAAGGAAAAGTCAGCGTTTTCCATGACTTATAAAAATACTGACAAATCAAACGCATACCCATTAAGTGGTAGGTGAAGTTGTCATTGATTTGCATCAATAAGCCTGATGGCTGAATCGTTAAGGTAGGCGGTAATAGAAAAGAAATCGAGGCAAAAATGAGCAAAGTCAGAATCGCTATTATCGGTAACGGCATGGTTGGCCATCGCTTTATCGAAGAGCTTCTCGATAAGGCGCCTGCCGGACAGTTCGACATTACCGTGTTCTGTGAAGAACCGCGTATCGCCTACGACCGCGTCCACCTGTCGTCTTATTTCTCCCATCACACTGCGGAAGAACTGTCGCTGGTACGCGAAGGTTTCTATGAGAAACACGGCGTCAAGGTGCTGGTCGGCGAACGGGCGATCACCATCAACCGCCAGGAGAAAGTGATCCACTCCAGCGCCGGGCGTACCGTGTTCTACGACAAGCTGATTATGGCGACCGGCTCATACCCGTGGATCCCGCCGATTAAAGGCGCGGAAACCCAGGATTGCTTCGTCTATCGCACTATTGAAGATCTTAACGCCATCGAATCCTGCGCCCGCCGCAGCAAACGCGGCGCGGTAGTCGGCGGCGGCCTGCTCGGCCTGGAAGCGGCCGGCGCGTTGAAAAACCTCGGCGTGGAAACCCATGTTATCGAATTCGCGCCGATGCTGATGGCCGAACAGCTCGACCAGATGGGCGGCGAGCAGTTGCGGCGCAAAATCGAAAGCATGGGCGTGAAAGTTCACACCAGCAAAAACACCAAAGAGATTGTTCAGCAGGGCACCGAGGCGCGCAAAACCATGCACTTCGCCGACGGTAGCGAGCTGCAGGTCGATTTCATCGTCTTCTCAACCGGGATCCGCCCGCGCGATAAGCTGGCCACCCAGTGCGGGCTGGCGGTCGCCCAGCGCGGCGGCATCATGGTCAACGATAGCTGCCAGACCTCCGATCCGGATATCTATGCCATCGGGGAATGCGCCAGCTGGAACAACCGCGTCTACGGTCTGGTCGCCCCCGGCTATAAAATGGCCCAGGTGGCCGTCGACCATCTCCTCGGCAGTGAAAATAGCTTCACCGGCGCCGACCTCAGCGCCAAGCTGAAGCTGTTGGGTGTGGACGTGGGCGGGATCGGCGATGCCCACGGCCGCACGCCGGGCGCCCGTAGCTACGTCTATCTCGACGAAAGCAAAGAAGTTTATAAGCGCCTGATCGTCAGCGCCGACAACAAAACGCTGCTCGGCGCGGTACTGGTCGGCGACACCAGCGACTACGGCAATCTGCTGCAGCTGGTGCTCAACGCCATCGAGCTGCCGGAAAATCCGGATTCGCTGATCCTCCCGGCCCACGCCGGCAGCGGCAAGCCATCGATCGGCGTGGATAAACTGCCGGACAGCGCGCAGATCTGCTCCTGCTTTGACGTCAGCAAAGGCGACCTGATCGCCGCTATCAACAAAGGCTGCCACACCGTGGCGGCGCTGAAAGCGGAAACCAAAGCCGGGACCGGCTGCGGGGGCTGTATTCCGCTGGTCACTCAGGTGCTCAACGCCGAGCTGGCGAAACAGGGCATCGAGGTCAACAACAATCTGTGCGAACACTTCGCTTACTCCCGTCAGGAGCTGTTCCACCTGATCCGCGTGGAAGGCATTAAAACCTTCGACGAACTGCTGGAAAAACACGGTCAGGGCTACGGCTGTGAAGTCTGTAAGCCGACCGTCGGTTCCCTGCTGGCCTCCTGCTGGAATGAGTACATCCTCAAGCCGCAGCACACGCCGCTGCAGGACAGCAACGACAACTTCCTCGCCAACATTCAGAAAGATGGTACCTATTCGGTGATCCCGCGCTCAGCTGGCGGCGAAATCACGCCGGAAGGGCTGGTCGCCGTGGGCCGCATCGCGCGTGAATTCAATCTGTACACCAAAATCACCGGCTCTCAGCGCATCGGCCTGTTTGGCGCGCAGAAAGACGACCTGCCGGAGATCTGGCGGCAGCTAATTGAAGCGGGATTCGAAACCGGCCACGCCTACGCCAAAGCGTTGCGAATGGCGAAAACCTGCGTCGGCAGCACCTGGTGCCGCTACGGCGTTGGCGACAGCGTCGGCTTCGGCGTGGAACTGGAAAACCGCTACAAAGGCATCCGCACCCCGCACAAAATGAAGTTCGGCGTCTCCGGCTGCACCCGCGAATGTGCCGAGGCTCAGGGCAAAGACGTCGGGATCATCGCCACCGAGAAAGGCTGGAACCTGTACGTGTGCGGTAATGGCGGGATGAAGCCGCGTCACGCCGATCTACTGGCCGCGGACCTCGATCGCGATACGCTCATCAAATATCTCGACCGCTTTATGATGTTCTACATCCGCACCGCCGATAAGCTGACCCGCACTGCCCCGTGGCTGGACAATATGGAAGGCGGTATCGACTATCTGCGCAGCGTCATCATCGATGACAAGCTCGGTCTGAACGACCATCTGGAAGAAGAGCTGGCTCGCCTGCGCGCCGCCTTCGCCT
This sequence comes from Klebsiella pneumoniae, assembly GCF_000742135.1. Classification (GTDB taxonomy): domain Bacteria; phylum Pseudomonadota; class Gammaproteobacteria; order Enterobacterales; family Enterobacteriaceae; genus Klebsiella; species Klebsiella pneumoniae. Next base: position 4,593,444 of record NZ_KN046818.1, read on the forward strand.
GCGAGTGGACCGAGACCGTCAACAACCCGGCGGCGCAGACCCGCTTCAAACACTTTATCAACAGCGACCAGCGCGACCCGAACGTTCAGGTGGTGCCGGAACGTGACCAGCACCGCCCGGCCACGCCGTATGAGCGTATCCCGGTTACTCTGGTGGAGGAAAAAGCATGAGCCAGTGGGTAAATATCTGCAGCATCGACGACATCCTGCCGGCCACCGGCGTCTGCGCCCTGCTCGGTCAGCAGCAGGTGGCGATCTTCCGTCCCTACCATGACGACAGAGTATTCGCCATCAGCAACATTGATCCGTTCTTCAACGCCAGCGTACTGTCTCGCGGGATTATCGCCGAGCATGACGGCGCGCTATGGGTCGCCAGCCCGCTGAAAAAACAGCGCTTCCGCCTGAGCGACGGCCTGTGCATGGAAGATGCCAGCCACTCTATCGCCCGCTTCGACGCCCGCGTGAAAGACGGACACGTTCAGCTTAAAGCGTAAGTCCTTCTCCCTCCCCCCGGCCACGGGGGGAGATATAAGTAACAGTTCTGACCGACAGCGCATGAGTGCGGGATATGTCGCATGTTTTGTATTACCTTTGCTGCTATTCTACGACCACTCGTTTTCTACCCCTTATTTTTATGAGGTTATTCTGTGGATCACTTACCCATATTCTGCCAGTTGCGCCAGCGCGATTGTTTACTGGTTGGCGGCGGGGATGTCGCCGAACGCAAAGCCCGTCTGCTGCTGGATGCTGGCGCTAACGTTACGGTCAATGCGCTCGACTTCACGCCCCAGTTTCAGGTGTGGGCTGATTCACAGATGCTAACTCTGGTGCAGGGGGAGTTTATCCCCTCGCTGCTGGATAACTGCTGGCTGGCCATCGCCGCTACTGATGATGAGACGGTCAACCAGCAGGTTAGCGAGGCGGCCGAAGCGCGGCGTATCTTCTGTAACGTGGTGGATGCCCCGCGCCAGGCCAGCTTTATCATGCCGTCGATCATCGATCGCTCGCCGCTGATGGTCGCCGTCTCCTCGGGCGGGACATCACCGGTTCTGGCGCGCCTGCTGCGCGAGAAACTGGAGTCAATTCTGCCCCTACATCTCGGCCAGCTGGCCCGCTATGCCGGCCATCTGCGCGCGCGGGTTAAGCAGCAGTTTGCCACCGTAGGCGAGCGTCGCCGCTTCTGGGAGAAGCTGTTTGTTAACGACCGTCTGGCGCAGTCGCTGGCTAATGACGATCGGCAGGCAGTCGCGGATACCACTGAGCAGTTGCTGACGGAGCCGTTGGAGCATCGCGGCGAGGTGGTGCTGGTTGGCGCCGGCCCCGGTGACGCCGGGCTGCTCACGCTCAAAGGCCTGCAGCAGATCCAGCAGGCTGACGTGGTGGTCTATGATCGGCTGGTCTCCGATGACGTCATGAATCTGGTGCGCCGCGATGCCGACCGGGTGTTCGTCGGCAAACGTTCTGGCTACCACTGCGTCCCGCAGGAGGAGATCAACCAGATCCTGCTGCGCGAAGCGCAAAAAGGAAGACGCGTGGTCCGGCTGAAAGGCGGCGATCCCTTTATCTTTGGCCGCGGGGGGGAAGAGCTGGAGACGCTTTGCGAGGCGGGCATCCCCTTCTCCGTTGTGCCTGGCATTACCGCCGCCTCCGGCTGCTCCGCTTATTCGGGGATCCCCTTGACCCACCGCGATTTCGCGCAGGGCGTCCGCCTGGTCACTGGCCACCTGAAAACCGGCGGCGAGCTGGACTGGGCGAACCTGGCGGTGGAGAAGCAAACCCTGGTGTTCTACATGGGTCTGAACCAGGCGCCGGCGATCCGCGAGAAGCTTATCGCTCACGGCATGGCTGAAGATATGCCCGCCGCCATCGTCGAGAACGGCACCGCTGTGACGCAAAAAGTGGTCAGCGGCACCTTAGGACAACTGGATATTCTGGCGCAGCAGATGGCCAGCCCGGCGCTGATCATCGTTGGCCGCGTGGTCGGTCTGCGGGATAAACTGAACTGGTTTTCGAACCATTAACCTTGCCTCCCATAAAGTGACAGGCATAAAAAAGGGCGGGATAGCATCCCGCCCTTTTAGCTGTTGCGTCGCTTACGGCTTGGCGACAAAGCCAATCGCTTCGTATACCGCTTTCAGGGTTTGAGAAGCCCGCGCGCTGGCCTTTTCCGCGCCGTCTTTCATCACCTGATTGAGAAACGCTTCGTCGTTACGGAAACGGTGATAGCGCTCCTGCAGGTCAATCAGCATGCCCGATACCGCTTCGGCGACTTCGCCTTTCAGGTGGCCATACATTTTGCCTTCAAAATGCTGTTCCAGCTCAGGAATAGTTTTCCCGGTAACCGCGGAAAGGATATCCAGCAGGTTGGAGACGCCCGCTTTCTCTTTCAGATCGTAACGCACTACCGGCGGCTCGTCGGAGTCGGTGACCGCACGTTTAATCTTCTTGACCACCGATTTCGGATCTTCCAGCAGGCCGATGACGTTGTTGCGGTTGTCGTCGGACTTGGACATCTTTTTCGTCGGCTCCAGCAGCGACATCACGCGCGCGCCGGATTTAGGGATAAACGGCTCAGGCACTTTAAAAATATCGCCGTAGATGGCGTTAAAACGCTGGGCGATATCGCGGCTTAGCTCAAGGTGCTGTTTCTGATCTTCGCCCACCGGAACCTGGTTGGTCTGGTACAGCAGAATGTCAGCGGCCATCAGTACCGGATAATCAAACAGACCGGCGTTGATGTTCTCCGCGTAGCGCGCTGACTTGTCTTTAAACTGAGTCATGCGGCTCAGTTCGCCGAAATAGGTGTAGCAGTTCAGCGCCCAGCCTAGCTGGGCATGTTCCGGCACGTGCGACTGCACGAAGATAGTGCTTTTCTGCGGGTCGATGCCGCAGGCCAGATACAGCGCCAGGGTGTCCAGCGTCGCCTTGCGCAGCTGCTGCGGATCCTGGCGCACGGTGATGGCGTGCTGGTCCACGATGCAATAGATGCAGTGGTAATCGTCCTGCATGTTTACCCACTGACGCAGCGCACCCATATAGTTGCCAATGGTCAGTTCACCTGAGGGCTGTGCGCCACTAAAAACGATGGGCTTAGTCATGTTTCAATTCCTGAGTTTCACTGTGCGGTAACCCGAGAGCGGGTAAGAGTTCGTTAAACTGGTCGAAGAGATAGTCCGGCTCGCTCAGCGCAAGCGGTTCACCATAGTTATAACCGTAGGTCAGACCAACAGAGCAGCAGCCTGCCGCTTTGGCCGCCTGAATATCATTGCGCGAATCGCCGACAAACAGCAGCTCGGCTGGAGCCAGAGAGAGCTTTTCCGCCACCAGCAGCAGCGGTTCCGGATGCGGCTTTTTATTCTGCACGTCATCGCCGCCAATCACCACGGTAAAATATTTCGCAATATCGAGCGCGTCCAACAGCGGGGCGACAAACGGCGTCGGCTTATTTGTAACCAGCGCCAGCGGCAGGCCTTTGGCATGCAGCGCGCCGAGCGTATCGGCCACCGCCGGGAACAGGAAACTGCCCTCTTCCGCCGCTTCGGCGTAATAGCGGTCAAACAGTTTACGCAAAATGCGCAGCTGCTCGTCTTGCGGAATATCATGATCGTCGACGGAAGGCTTGCCCATCGCCGCACGTAACGTTGCTCGCTCCTGACGAGCCCAGGTCAGCGCCCGCTCCATCAGGACATCGGCGCCGTTACCGATCCAGGTGATAACGCGTTCTTCTCCCGCCACCGGCAGCTCCAGGGCGTACAGAGCGTTATCAACCGCCGAGGTTAGACCCGGCGCGCTGTCCACCAGCGTGCCGTCGAGATCAAATGCGATGCCGCGGATCGCCTGTAATTTATCCATGACTCACCTTCGCTAATTCACTACGCATTTGATCAATGACTTGCTTGTAGTCCGGCTGACCGAAGATCGCCGAACCGGCAACAAACATATCCGCACCCGCCGCGGCGATTTCGCCGATATTGCTGGCTTTCACGCCGCCATCCACTTCCAGGCGGATGTCGTAGCCGGACGCATCGATGCGCTGGCGCACTTCACGCAGTTTATCCAGCGTCTGGGGAATAAAGGACTGGCCGCCAAAGCCCGGGTTAACCGACATCAGCAGGATCACGTCCAGCTTATCCATCACGTAATCGAGGTAGCTCAGCGGCGTCGCCGGGTTAAACACCAGGCCCGCTTTACAGCCGTGCTCTTTGATAAGCTGCAGGCTGCGATCGACGTGTTCGGAGGCTTCCGGATGGAAGGTGATAATGCTGGCGCCGGCTTCGGCAAAATCAGGAATGATGCGGTCGACCGGCTTCACCATCAGGTGAACGTCGATTGGCGCGGTAATACCGTAATTACGCAGTGACTTCAGCACCATCGGGCCAATCGTCAGGTTTGGCACGTAGTGGTTGTCCATAACGTCGAAGTGCACGACATCCGCACCCGCCGCCAGCGCCTTCGCGGTATCCTCACCCAGACGGGCAAAATCAGCCGACAGAATCGAAGGGGCAATCAAATACTGCTTCATCCGCATCTCCTTGAAATTTATTTGGTCTTAGGCGGACGGTAGAGCGCTAATAGCTCGTCCACCTTTTTACGCGTACCACCGTTGCTGCTGATGCTGCGCCGAACCTTCACAATATGCGTTTCTGCCGCGTTTTTATACCATTCCTGCGTCAGCGGCGTGCGGTGGTTGGAAATCAGCACCGGGATGCGCTTTTTCATCAGCGATTCCGCCTTTTGCGCCAGCAGTACCTGTTGTTCCAGGTTGAAACTGTTGGTGTGGTAGGCGGTAAAGTTCGCCGTCGCCGTTAGCGGCGCATAGGGCGGATCGCAATACACCACTGTGCGGCTATCCGCACGTTGCATGCACTCTTCGTAAGATTCGCAGTAAAACTCGGCGTTTTGCGCCTTCTCGGCGAAATGATAGAGCTCAGCTTCGGGGAAATAGGGCTTTTTATAACGGCCAAACGGCACATTGAACTCGCCGCGCAGATTGTAGCGGCACAGGCCGTTGTAGCCGTGACGGTTCAAATACAGGAACAGCACCGCGCGACGCAGCGGATCCTGGCTTTGGTTAAATTCATCACGATACAGGTAGTAGCGCTCAGCGACGTTATTTTCCGGGGTAAACATCTCACGGGCGGCGGCGACGTATTCGTCGGTGCGCAGTTTGACGATGTTGTACAGGCCGATTAAGTCACTGTTGATATCCGCGAGGATATAACGAGAAAAGTCGGTATTAAGAAATACCGACCCGGCGCCCACAAAGGGCTCGATCAAGCACTCGCCTTCCGGCAAATGCTTTTTAATATCGTCAAGCAGGGGGAACTTTCCCCCTGCCCACTTCAGAAAAGCGCGATTCTTTTTCATGCTGCCTAACTAATTACACGTTCTCCGGCTGTGGAGAAAGCTCCGACAGCATCCTGCGCTTAAGACTACCCCACGGCATTATTTCAGGTCAGCCTGAACCTGATGCAGCGGTTTTGCCCATGGATTTTTCGCCTGCACGTCCGCCGGCAGCGAGGTGACAGCACGTTTCGCTTCATCTTTCGATGCATAGATACCGCTCACCAGCACGTACCATGGTTGGCCGTTACGCGACGTTTCATAGACAACATATTTATCCAGCTTCTCTTTCTTCGCCCAGTTGTTGAGGTTGTCGTAGTTAGAGGAGCTGCTGAGCTGCAGAGTATAGTGACCCGACGGCGCAGTTTTCATTGAGCTGACGTCACCTGCCGTCTTCCCGCTCTTCGCTGCCGGCGCTGCCGCAGCTGCCGTTGCCGCTGGCGCTGCGGTCGTCGTGGTCGGCTTGCTCTGAGCGGTGGCCACCGGTTTGCTTTCGCTGACGGACGTTTTCGCCGGAGCGGTGGTCGCCGTGCTTTCAACATGCTTCGGCTGGACCGGCTTTGATTCTACCGGCGTTTTCACCACGGACTGTGGCTTCGACTGCGGCTTCGCTTCGATAACGGTATGCTTACGTTCAGCCGGACGCGGGGTCGCTGCTGTCTGACGCTCGGTCGCCTGGCGCGGCGCCGCGGTGCCATTGGCGCCATTCCGGATTGGCGCGACGGTAGCCGGTTCAGTCGGCAGCGTCGAGTTAGCCACGGCGCCGTCCAGTTGGCCCTGCTGCTGGGTCAACGCATTGTTCAGATCGCCCTGAACTTCGATACGCTGCTGGCCCTGCGGCGCAACCGCTGCCTGGCCCTGCGTCGGGTTCGCGGCAATAGGCGGTACCGTTACGTCCTGCTGTGAGGTGCTGTTAGCGGCGGCAGTCTGGTCCTGGCCGGCAGCAGGCATGCTGGCGGACTGGTCGTCAGACAGATTAATGCTCTTCTCGCCGGAAGCGGTCTGCTGGCTGGAAGATGATGGCGATTTCAGTGCGGAACCGATACCCACGATCAACAGCAGCAGCACCAGAATCCCCACACCCATCATGATGTACTGGCGGGAGGCCGGTTTGGCCGGCGCTTTTTTACGCTTGCGCGGACGACGCTCTACAGGCTGCTCTTCGAGCATCTCCTCGTCTTGCGCATCCAGTTCTTCTTCGAACTCTTCCTCTTCACGCTCGCGACGGGCCTTACCAGCGCGCGTCGGACGGCCTTCATCGGCATCAAGATCAACATCGTCAAAATTGATCTGCGGATCGGCATCACGCTCGGAAGACTGACGGGAACGACCAGCACGACGATCGTTGCGATCGGCTTTCATATCGTCTTCTGGTTTGAAATCATCCATTTAACACCCCACTAAAAGGCTTATGCTCACGATTATTGCACATCACCCGAAATGATAACGCCGCGCGAACGCGGCCAGACCTTCTTATTGTTGCGCCTGCTGAGTATCAGCAATCGCGCCAAGAACCACATCGTGCGGCACTCCGCCGCGCAGCTCGCTGCTTCCTATTGCGAGCGGGAGCACCAGCCGCATTTCGCCAGCCAGTACCTTTTTATCGCGCATCATATGGGGCAAATACGCCTGCGCACTCATTTCCTGCGGGCCGCGTACCGGTAAGCCTGCACGCTTGAGCAGCTCGATAATGCGCTGAGTATCCTGCGCGCGGAACTGCCCCAGCCGTTCGGACGTGCGTGCCGCCATCACCATACCTGCCGCCACCGCTTCGCCATGCAGCCAGTTACCGTAGCCCATTTCCGCTTCGATAGCATGGCCGAAGGTATGTCCAAGATTGAGTAAAGCACGTAACCCGGTTTCACGCTCGTCGGCTGCCACAACCTCCGCTTTCAGTTCACAGCAGCGGCGAATGCAGTACGCCATGGCGGTATCGTCCAGCGCCAGCAGCGCATCAATGTTGTTTTCCAGCCAGCTGAAGAATTCACCATCCAGGATCACCCCGTACTTGATGACCTCAGCCAGTCCGGAAGCGAGCTCGCGCTTCGGCAGAGTTTTCAGACAGTTAAGATCAACTACCACGGAAACCGGCTGCCAGAAGGCGCCAATCATGTTTTTGCCGAGAGGGTGGTTCACTGCGGTTTTGCCGCCGACCGACGAGTCGACCTGCGACAACAGGGTGGTAGGGACCTGGATGAAACGCACGCCGCGCTGATAGCTTGCCGCGGCGAAACCGGTTAAATCACCGATCACCCCCCCGCCAAGCGCCACCAGAGTGGTGTCGCGGCCATGTGGTTTTTGCAACAGCGCAGTAAACACGGTATCCATCACCGCCAGGCTTTTGTATTGCTCGCCGTCTGGCAGAATGACGCTGTCAACGTTGACCCCTGACTGCTCCAGCGCAGAGCGGACGGTATCCAGATAAAGCGGCGCCAGCGTTTCGTTGGTGACCAGCATAGCCTGGTCGCCCGACTTGAGTGGCAGGAAGGAAGCTGGATCGTTAAACAAACCAGCCGCGATGGTAATCGGGTAACTACGTTCCCCGAGGGTAACAGTAAGCCTCTCCATAACGCGACATCCACCTCAATGACTATTACTCTGACGCACTTTTATTAAGCCAGAATCAGTTGCTTTCCAGCATATGAATAATCTGGTTCGCGACGACTTTCGCACTCTGATCGTCTGTGCGGATAGTCACATCGGCGATCTCTTCATACAGCGGGTTACGCTCGTCAGCCAGCGCTTCCAGCACTTCACGAGGCGGCGCATCGACTTGTAGCAAAGGACGCTTTTTATCGCGCTGCGTACGGGCCAACTGCTTCTCGATCGTAGTTTCCAGGTAGACCACCACGCCGCGGGCGGAGAGACGGTTACGCGTTTCACGGGATTTTACAGAGCCGCCGCCAGTCGCCAGCACAATCCCCTGTTTTTCCGTCAACTCATTGATAATTTTCTCTTCACGGTCGCGGAAGCCTTCTTCGCCTTCAACATCGAAGACCCAGCCCACATCAGCGCCAGTGCGTTTCTCAATCTCTTGATCAGAATCGTAAAATTCCATGTTGAGCTGTTGGGCTAACTGGCGCCCAATAGTGCTTTTGCCGGCACCCATAGGCCCAACCAGAAAGATATTGCGTTTCTCTGCCATTTTTTCGGTACTACTAAGACTATTCGTTAATGATAAACCCGCTTCGCAGACACCCAGCGCCGCAGGGCATGAACTGAAACCTCATATGCAATAGAGCGAGAGTCAGACTAAAAATTATCTCAATACTCCGGCTGGTTTGGCAACTGAATAAAATCGCCGGACAATAAAGGGAGGATTGATGTCGTACCCGACTCTCAAATCGGTACCCCTTGTATGCTAAATCCGTCCTCACGTCAAACACCTGAAACGTGTTTAGCATGAAAAACCTGCTTAACGTACTGCCAGAATCCGTGGCGTAATAAAGACAACCAGTTCGCGACGTTCATTATCTTTCCCGTCACGACGAAACAGACGTCCCAGTACCGGGATATCGCCAAGCAGCGGGACGCTGTCGCGGGCGGTTTTGTTTTTCTGCGAAAAGATGCCGCCCAACGCTAAAGTCTCGCCGCTGCGAACTTCCACCAGGGTCTCTATCTCCTGCTTATCGATGGCCAGCGCTTCGCCGTTTTCCTGCTTCAGCACCTGGCCTGGCGTATTCTCGCTTATTCGCAGCTTAAGCCGCACTCTTCCCTGCTGCAGCACCGTCGGCGTGACCTCCATGCCCAGCACCGCCTCTTTGAACTCCACCGAAGTGGCGCCGCTTTCGCCACTGGAAACCTGATAGGGGATCTCGCTTCCCTGCTTGATGCTGGCAGGCTGCATGTGGGAGGCCAATAAACGCGGGCTGGCAATAATTTCGACCTGCTGCTTGCGCTCCAGCGCGGATAGCTCCAGCTCAAGCAAGCGACCGTTGATCTTGCCGATGTTAAACCCTGCGCGGGTGCTGGCATCGTTTACCGATACATCGCTGCTTAGGGTGGTGATTTGCCCGGAGCCTGGCGGGCTTCCGGCTTCCGCAAGCCGCCACTTCACCCCCAGCTCACGAAGGCTGGTTTCGCTCATCGACACGATATGGGCGGCCAGCTCCACCTGGCCGACCGGCAGATCCATCTCCTGCGCCCAGGCCTTCAACGCCGTCAGGTGCCGGGCATCATCGCGGATCAGCAGCCGATTAGTCCGTTTGTCCGCCATCAGGTGTCCCCTGGCGCTGAGCAGCTTTCCGCCGCTTTTAGCCAGCTCCTCAGCGTCGGCAAAGTGCAGGGTCACGCTCTCCGCCTGCAGGGGCAGGTTCTGCAGGCGTTTCTCCTGTTCGGCTTCACGCTGCGCCTGATTTGCCTTTTGCCAGGCCTGGGTGTGCGCGTAGATGACCGTCCCCTGCTGTTGCAAAGAGAGACCCGCGCTATCCGCTACCGCCCGCAGCGCCTGGCTCCAGGGAACCTTCTGCAGACGCAGGGAGAGCGTGCCGCTGACGTCCGGCGCGACGACGAGGTTCTTATGGTTCATTTCGGCCAGGGCTTGCAGCACCTGGGCCACTGGCGCATCGTCAATCACCAGCGAAACCGGTTTATCATTGCGGGCGGCGGGGGCCACCGCCAGCGGCAGCAGCAGAAGCAGCAGGCTTATCCATCGCATCATGTTGTTTCCCTTCACGTTGCCAGCGCCACGCTGGCGGTTCACATCCCGAAGACGTGACGATGTCCAGCTCACCGGCCGTCAGCCGGCTCACCCGCCAGCCCGTGGGCAATTGCTCATCCATGCGTACCCGTCGCCACTTTCCGTTCCCATCCTGCAGAAACCCCGTCCAGCCAGCCTCATCCCCAACCGCCCCGCCATAGCGCCATTGCGAAAGCTGCGCCGTGCGGCAGGGATCCTCAACCGGCTGGAAAGGGTCACGCTCGGCCGCCAGCAGCGACAGCGGTAGCCACAGGAAGATCCAGCGTTTACCGCTCATCTTCCGCCTCCAGCAGCAGTCGCAGGCGGAGCGTCTGCGCCTCACGGCCCAGCGAAAACGAACGCGGATTCATCCCGCAGCGCGCCAGCCAGGAAAAAAGCGCGGGTACCGTTGACCAGGACAGGGTCAGCTCCATCTCGCCGCCGCTTCCCTGCGGACGCCAGGCGATAAGCTTCGCTCCGGAGAGCGGAATGGCTATGGGCGAAAATGACTGCGTGTCGATGCGCGCCCCGGGATTTTCCTCGCCGGGGATGCGCAGCGCCATGATCCGCCGCCACTGCGTTTGCAACGCCGCATCACGGGTTACCGCCGCCTGCGGCGGGCGCAGATCGCGCCAGAGCGCCACGCCGCCTCCCGACAGCCCTATTGCGATCAGGATCGGCAGCCCCGTCCAGGCGCCCCGAAGGTTAATCCGCATCAGCGCGCGCTCCCGTCAGGGTAAAACTGAACTGCCAACGCCCCTCGGCGTCGCGCTGGGTCCCGCCGGCTTTTGCCGGCGCGAATCCCGCGACGCGAGTCAGCGCAGCCTCCACGCTGGTTAGCGCCTGCAGGTTAAGGGCCAGGCCGTCCAGCGTGAGGAGTACGCCCTGGTACTCCAGCCGCGTCAGCCACGCCTGCGCGGGCAGATCTGCCGCGAGCGCCTGCAGCCTGGGTTGCCAGGCGGCGATCGCCGATCTGCGCTGGTACTGCTGGCGCTGCCGTTGATGCTGCTGCCACGCCTCACGCATCGCCTGCTCGCGCTGCTTAAGCGAAGCGAGCAGCTGCGCGTCGGCCGTCGTGTGAAGCGTCGCCAGGAAGTCGCGCTGCAGACGCGCCGTTCGGCTCACCAGCAGGCCCATCCCGCCCAGCAGCACAATGCCGATGGTTAACAACAGGACGTAGCGCAGGCGCTGGCGGCGACGCAGGTCGCGCCAGGGAAGAAGATTAACGACATGCGTCATGCCGCCCGCCTCCCAGCGCCAGCCCAAGGGCAATGGCGTAACGATCGCCATCGGCTGGCAGCGGGGGCTGCCGACGGTGAATCACTTGCCAGACATCAAAGCGACTGGCCTCATCGCCCGCGTCAATACACAGGCGCAGCGGAACCTGAAGCTGCCCCGCCAGCTGGCTTAAGGACCCGACATCAGCGCAGGCGTCACTGCCCCAGGCCTCACGGGTCGCCCACAGCCAGCGCTTTTCATCCCGCCACGCCAGGCCCTGGTCTGCCGCAGTCATCCAGGGGAAAAAGGCGCCGAGCGCACTGGCATCCGGTACGATGGCCGCCACCCGCAGCCGCAGCCGCCCTGCCAGCTCCCGCAGAACATTGATATCCAGCCGCTGCGCCGCCGTAACCTGCCAGCCGTCATCCCGCGAGGTGGGGGCATAATCAATACATAGCGCGGAGGCAGGCATTGCCAGCTGCTGGCTCATGGCGCTGGCTACCCACGTCGCCTGTTCCCGCTCCCGCAGGGCGAACTGGGGATACGGAAGACGCTTTTGCAGTGTGCGCACCGCGGGAAAGGCGATACTAACCTGATGCTGCGCCGGTAGCTCCCGCCGCCAGGCGGCCAGCCGCGAACCGAGTGCGCTGACGTCCGCCACCATTCCCTGACGCACCAGCCCCGGCGGCAATGGGATACGCCACCAGCGGCGCAGCGCCCAGTGTGAACGTTCATGCAATAGCGCGACAATGGCAATGCTATCCTGTTGGATATGCATTCCAAGCCGCCAGTTTCTGAAAGCCATGCTTACGATCTCCTTATCCGGCAAAACTGCCCGGCTATATCAATGCACCTGGCTTGCCTTTATACTACCGCGCGTTTGTTTATAAACTGCCCAAATAAAACTAAATGGGAAAACACCGGTGAAGTTCGTAAAGTATCTATTGATCCTTGCAGTCTGTTGCGTACTGCTGGGAGCAGGCTCGATTTTTGGCCTCTACAAATACATAGAGCCGCAACTCCCCGACGTCGCAACCCTGAAGGATGTGCGTTTGCAGATCCCGATGCAGGTCTATAGCGCCGACGGTGAGCTTATTGCGCAGTACGGCGAAAAGCGCCGTATCCCTGTGACGTTGCAGCAAATTCCCCCCGAGCTGGTGAAAGCGTTTATCGCCACCGAAGACAGCCGCTTCTATGAGCACCACGGCGTCGATCCGGTAGGTATTTTCCGCGCCGCCAGCGTGGCGATGTTTTCAGGCCACGCCTCCCAGGGCGCCAGCACCATCACCCAGCAGTTAGCGCGTAACTTCTTTCTCAGCCCCGAGAAGACGTTGATGCGTAAGATTAAAGAGGCCTTTCTGGCCATCCGCATCGAGCAGTTGCTGAATAAAGATGAAATCCTTGAGCTGTATCTGAACAAGATCTACCTCGGCTACCGCGCCTATGGCGTCGGCGCCGCGGCGCAGGTCTATTTTGGCAAACCTATCGACCAACTGACCCTGAGTGAGATGGCGGTGATTGCCGGTCTGCCGAAAGCGCCTTCCACTTTTAACCCGCTCTATTCGATGGATCGCGCGACCGCCCGTCGCAACGTGGTGCTGTCGCGTATGCTGAGCGAAGGGTACATCACCCAGGCGCAATACGATGAGGCGCGCAGCGAACCCATCGACGCCAGCTATCACGCGCCGAAAATCGCCTTCTCCGCCCCTTACCTGAGTGAAATGGTGCGCCAGGAGATGGTGAATCGCTACGGCGAGCAGGCCTACGAAGACGGTTATCGGGTCTATACCACCATTACCCGCAAAAACCAGCAGGCGGCCCAGCAGGCGGTACGCAATAACGTGCTGGATTACGATATGCGTCACGGCTACCGCGGCCCGGCCAGCGTACTGTGGAAAGTCGGTGAAACGCCGTGGGAGACGAAGAAGATCGTCGATTCGCTGAAGCGTCAGTCTGGCTACGGTCCGCTTTTCCCGGCGGTGGTCACCTCCGCGAATGCCCAGGAGGCTGTCGCGCTGTTGGCTAACGGCGACTCCGTTTCGCTGACGATGGAGGGCGTGCGCTGGGCCCGTCGCTTTATCTCTGATACGCAGCAAGGGGCGACCCCGCGTAAAGTCAACGACGTTGTGCAGGCCGGGCAGCAGATCTGGGTACGCAAGGTGGGTGACAGCTGGTGGCTATCCCAGCTCCCGGACGTCAACTCAGCGCTGGTCTCCATTAACCCGCAAAACGGCGCGATTATTGCCCTTGTCGGCGGGTTTGACTTTAACCAGAGCAAGTTCAACCGCGCCACCCAGGCGCTGCGCCAGGTCGGCTCCAACATTAAACCGTTCCTCTATACCGCCGCGATGGATAAAGGCTTAACGCTGGCAAGTATGCTCAACGATGTGCCGATCTCGCGCTGGGATGCGGGCGCAGGTTCCGACTGGCGGCCGAAGAACTCGCCGCCGCAGTATGCCGGTCCGATTCGTTTACGCCAGGGCCTGGGGCAGTCGAAAAACGTGGTGATGGTGCGCGCTATGCGCGCCATGGGCGTAGACTACGCCGCCGAGTATCTGCAGCGCTTTGGCTTCCCGGCGCAGAACATTGTCCACACGGAATCGTTGGCGCTGGGCTCAGCCTCCTTTACGCCCCTGCAGGTCGCTCGCGGTTATTCGGTGATGGCCAACGGCGGCTTCCTGGTCAATCCTTTCTTTATCAGTAAGATTGAGAACGATCAGGGCGGGGTCCTCTTCGAGGAGCGTCCGAAAATTGCCTGTCCGCAGTGTGATTTACCGGTAATTTACGGCGATACGCCAAAATCCAACGTGCTGGAAAACAAGGATGTGGAAGATGTCACCACCTCCGCGGAACCGCAGAATGGCAACGTGCCGCCGCAGCCGCAGCTGGAGCAGGCCAACCAGTCGCTGGTCGCGCAGAGCGGCGCACAGGAATACGCGCCGCATGTGATTAACACACCGCTGGCCTTCCTGATCAAGAGCGCGCTGAACAGCAACATCTTTGGCGAGCCGGGCTGGATGGGCACCGGCTGGCGCGCCGGACGCGATCTGCAGCGGCATGACATCGGTGGGAAAACCGGGACCACCAACAGCTCGAAGGACGCCTGGTTCTCAGGCTACGGACCGGGCGTGGTGACCTCGGTTTGGATCGGCTTTGACGATCATCGTCGCGATCTTGGCCGGACCACCGCCTCCGGAGCGATTAAAGATCAGATCTCTGGCTATGAAGGCGGTGCCAAAAGCGCCCAGCCGGCCTGGGACAGCTTTATGAAGAGCGTGCTGGAAGGCGTTCCGGAAGAACCGTTAACTCCGCCGCCGGGTATCGTCACGGTGAATATCGACCGTAGCACTGGTCAGTTGGCGAACGGGGGCAATAGCCGGGCGGAGTACTTTATTGAAGGAACCCAGCCCACCCAGCAGGCAGTCCGTGAGGTTGGCACCACCCTGACTGACGGCGGCGGTGAAACCCACGAATTGTTCTGACAAAAAAAGCGCCTGCGGGCGCTTTTTTATTGCTGCTTAGCGTGGACGCTCGTTCAGAGTCGGCCCTGGGCCTGCAGCCATTCCCGCACTAAAAACAGCGCGCTGACGTTACGGGCCTCATTAAAATCTTCTTCATCCAGCAGCGACATCAGCTGCGCCAGCGGCCAGCGCACCTGCGGTAGCGGCTCAGGTTCATCGCCCGGCAGTGACTCCGGATAGAGATCTTCCGCCACCATGATATTCATTTTGCTGGAGAAGTAGGAGGGGGCCATACTGAGCTTCTTCAAAAACGTCAGCTTATTGGCGCCATAGCCAACCTCTTCTTTCAGCTCGCGATTGGCCGCTTCATCCACGGTTTCACCTGGATCAATCAGCCCTTTGGAGAAGCCCAGCTCGTAGGACTCCGTCCCCACGGCATACTCACGAATCAAAATAATGTGATCATCCACAATCGGCACAATCATCACCGCTTCACGGGTGGAAGGCCGCATACGTTCATAAACGCGACGCACACCGTTGCTGAACTCCAGATCGACGCTTTCGACATTAAAGAGGCGCGAACGGGCGACAGTTTCAACATTGAGAATGGTGGGTTTTTGTAATGATTTGCTCATTGTCATCGGTCTATGCTGTGATTAAGCAGTCATTGTGCGATACGCAACACGCTTTCGGCAATCCAAATTGCTACTTATTTACAGAGTTGTAACCTTTTCCCTGCAGGGGGAAAAGTAATAAAGATAAAAAAGTCAATAGCTTGAATTCGCTTTGAGAATTTACCGATTTCTGCGCTTTAACGTTTTTGGTAAGCTTGTGCGCTGCTGCATGACATATTCACTACCCTGTAAGCAGGTGCGCCGCTAACACTGCAGCTTGACGTTAGTCTTCACGTTCACCGACGATTTCGTAAGAAAAAAATAACTTTGATGGGATGGGCATGGGCACCTTTCTGATATTCCTTACAGCTCTGCTAATCTGCGTATTGCTCATCGGATGGTGGTATCGCGCTCACGCCAGACGCCGCCGACTCCCCCTACTGCACGCCTTTAGCGACGCTACCACGCGGCAGCTTCCTGCGGATGAGCGCCAGGCTATTGAGAAGTATGTTGCCGAGTTGAGCCACGCCCAGCAGGTGCCGGCGTCCGGTGCGACCAGCGCGCCTGTCGCTCTGGCGCTGAACGAACAGAGTGATACCGTCTATGCGGTGACACGCGCCATCACCCGCTACGGGATCACCACCGACGCGCCGAATAAATGGCGCTATTTCCTCGATTCGGTTGAAGTTCATCTGCCGCCGTTCTGGGAACAGCATATCAACGATGAAAACAGCGTCGAGCTGATCCCCACCGACAGCCTGCCGCTGGTTATCACCCTTAACGGTCATAGCCTGAGCGACTATCGCCAGGAAGCGCAAAGCTACGCCCTGGAACGCGCTTCGGCCACCCAGGCCTCCATTCGCGGCGAAGAGAGCGAGCAGGTAGAGTTGCGGCAGATCCGTCGGGAAACGCCTGA
Source organism: Klebsiella pneumoniae (assembly GCF_000742135.1). Classification (GTDB taxonomy): domain Bacteria; phylum Pseudomonadota; class Gammaproteobacteria; order Enterobacterales; family Enterobacteriaceae; genus Klebsiella; species Klebsiella pneumoniae. The sequence continues at coordinate 4,609,673 of NZ_KN046818.1, forward strand.
AGAACACGCTCTGAATCGCCCGGACGGGCTGCGCGAAGCGATCCTGATCGTCGCCTCCTTTCTGTTCTTTTATTTCAGCCTGATTGGGCCAGCTGTCTTTACCCCCTGGCTGGTCGCCGCAGGTTTGTTGCTGCTCGCCGCCGGACTGTGGGGGATTTATGCCCCGCCGCGTCGCGCCGCGCTGCGCGAAATCCATTGCCTGCGGGGCGTCCCTAAGCGCTGGGGATTGTTTGGCGAAAACGATCAGGAGCAAATCAATAACATCTCGCTGGGCATTATCGATCTCATCTATCCGCGCCACTGGCAACCCTGGATTGCCCAGGACCTGGGGCAGCAGACCGATATTGATATCTATCTCAACCGCCACGTGGCCCGTCAGGGACGCTACCTGTCGCTTCATGATGAAGTGAAAAACTTCCCGCTGCAGTACTGGCTACGCAGCGCGATTATCGCCGCCGGCGCCCTGGTGGTGGTGATTATGCTGTGGGCCAGCGTACCGTTGAATATGCCGTTTAAGTTCACCCTGTCGTGGCTGAAGGGCGCGCAAACGATTGAAGCCACTACCGTCAGCCAGCTGGAAAAAGCCCATGTGCGCATTGGCGATACGCTGCGCCTGACCGGTACCGGGATGTGTAATATCCGCACGCCGGGCAGTTGGTCCGCCAAAGAGGATTCGCCGTTCCTGCCTTTCGATTGTTCACAGATTGTGTGGAACGACGCCCCTCCTCTGCCGCTGCCGGAGTCTGACATTGTCAGCAAAGCGACCGCCCTGATGCAGTCCGTCCAGCGCCAGCTGCACCCGGAAACCGACGATGATTCCCGCGTCAGCCCTGCCCTACGCTCCGCCATTCAGAAATCAGGCATGGTGCTACTGGATGATTTCGGCGATATCGTGCAGAAAACTAACGATCTCTGCTCGGCAAAGGATGATTGCCTGCGGCTGAAGAATGCGTTGGTCAATCTTGGCAATACCCGTAACTGGGAAACGTTAACCAAGCGCGCCACCGCCGGCAAGCTGGATGGCGTGAACGTGCTGCTGCGGCCGGTCAGCGCCGAGTCGCTGGAGAATCTGGTGACCACCTCAACCGCGCCCTTTGTGATACGCGAAACCTCACGGGCCGCGCAGGCGCTGAACAGCCCGGCTCCCGGCGGTTTTCTTATCGCCAGCGATGAGGGCAGCGTACTGGTCAATCAGCCGTGGCCGGCGGTGAGTCTGTATGATTATCCGGCCCATGAGCAGTGGGGCGAACTGCGGCGGCTGGCCGGTATGCTCATGCATACCCCCTTCCATGCCGAAGGTATCGTTACCAACCTGTTTACTGACGCCAACGGCACGCAGCATATCAACCTGCATCGCATCCCCGACCGCAGCGGCCTGTGGCGTTATCTGGGCATCACCCTGCTGCTGCTGTCAATGGTGGGGTGCATGGCTTACCACGCCGTGCAGGCCCTGCGTCGTTATCAACGCCATCGTCAGCGTATGGAAGAGATTCAGAAATATTACGAAAGCTGCCTTAATCCGGTTTTGCTCCCCTCATCTGACTCGCAAGATTAATTTTCCCGGCGACAGGGTGTGATACCCTGTCGCCCATTTTCCGCTCGCTGGAGAGTCATCATGCACTTTGATATCGCCTGGCAGGAGGTCGATACCGTTCTGCTGGATATGGACGGCACGCTCCTGGACCTCGCCTTCGACAACTACTTCTGGCAAACGCTGGTGCCTGAAACCTGGGGGGCCGCCCGCGGCCTCAATTTGCAGGAGGCGAAAGACGCCATGCGCCAGGAGTATCACGCCGTGCAGCATACGCTAAACTGGTACTGTCTGGATTACTGGAGCGAGCGCCTGGGTTTGGATATTTGTGCGATGACCAGCGAACAAGGTCCGCGCGCCACGCTGCGCGAGGATACCGTGCCGTTCCTTGATGCGCTCAAGGCCTGCGGTAAGCGACGCATTCTGTTGACCAATGCCCATCCCCACAATCTGGCGGTGAAGCTCAAACACACCGGCCTGGACGCGCACCTTGATTTATTACTTTCCACCCACACATTTGGTTATCCGAAAGAGGATCAGCGTCTGTGGTGCGCCGTGGCGGAGGAAACTGGCCTTGAGGCGCACAAAACGCTGTTTGTCGACGACAGCGAGGCGATACTGGATGCCGCGAGGGAGTTTGGCATTCGTTACTGCCTGGGTATTACCAATCCTGACTCCGGACTGGCGGAAAAGCAGTATCTGCGCCATCCGGGGCTGAATGATTACCGACGACTGATCCCTTCGCTTACCCCGAAGGAGAGGCGATGAAAGAGAAGCCCACCGAAACCGTCAGACTGGACAAATGGCTTTGGGCCGCCCGCTTTTACAAAACCCGCGCGCTGGCGCGGGAAATGATTGAAGGCGGCAAGGTTCATTACAACGGACAACGTAGCAAACCCGGAAAAATCGTCGAACTCGACGCCATGCTGACGCTGCGCCAGGGCAACGACGAGCGGACGGTGCGCATTATCGGTATTACCGAACAGCGCCGCCCGGCAAGCGAAGCCGTCAACCTGTATGAAGAGACGGCGGAGAGTATCGAGAAGCGTGAAAAAATGGCCCTGGCGCGCAAAATGAACGCCCTGACCATGCCGCACCCTGACAGACGTCCGGACAAGAAAGAGCGCCGCGACCTGATGAGATTTAAACACGGCGAGAGTGAATAACTCGCGCCAGAAAGAGAGATGATTATGACTCAACACGATCAATTACATCGTTATCTGTTTGAAAACTATGCCGTGCGCGGCGAGCTGGTGACGGTGTCGGAAACCCTGGAACAGATTCTGGCGAATCACACCTATCCCCAACCGGTCAAAACGGTGCTGGCGGAGCTGTTGGTCGCCACCAGTCTGCTGACCGCGACGCTGAAGTTTGCCGGCGACATTACCGTACAGCTGCAGGGGGATGGCCCTTTACAGCTGGCGGTGATCAACGGCAATAACCAGCAGCAGCTGCGCGGCGTCGCGCGCGTGCAAGGCGAGATTGCGGACGATGCGGATCTGAAAACGATGGTCGGCAACGGCTACCTGGTCATTACCATCTCTCCGGAAGAAGGTGAGCGCTATCAGGGCGTGGTCGGTCTGGAAGGCGATACGCTGGCCGCCTGCCTGGAAGATTATTTCCAGCGTTCAGAGCAGCTGCCGACGCGCCTTATCATCCGCACCGGCGATCATGAAGGCCAGCCGATGGCGGGCGGGATGCTGCTGCAGGTGATGCCGGCGCAGGATGCCCAGACTGCCGACTTCGAGCACCTGGCGACGCTTACCGAGACCATTAAGGCGGAAGAGCTGTTCACCCTGCCGGCAAATGATGTGCTGTGGCGTCTGTACCATGAAGAAGAAGTCACGGTCTACGACCCGCAGAGCGTGGAGTTCAAGTGCACCTGCTCCCGCGAACGCTGCGCCGGCGCGCTGAAGACGCTGCCGGATGAAGAGATTGATAGCATCCTCGCCGACGAAGGCGAAATTGATATGCACTGCGACTACTGCGGTAACCACTATATCTTCAATGCCATGGATATTGCCGAGATCCGTAATAACGCCTCTCCGGCCGATCCGCAGGTTCATTAATCCCCGCATCTTTCTCAGGCACAGGGCGGCAATGTTGTTTGTCGCGTTGTGCCTGACTTTTAATTTATTCGCGAGTTGAATCGATTTTCCCTGAAAGAGTTACGTAATTTAATTTCAGGAAAGCGATTACATTCACATTTCAGCAGTTTTTTTAATTACTTTTTAACCATTGAGAAACATCTAACCCCACCATCCGTCCATTTCCTGAGATAATCCACTCCACTTCGTGACAGGAGTCACCGTTTTTATCGTCATTCTGAGGAATGTCGAGATACGTAAATCTATGAGCCTGGTCGCGGTCAATACCCGGCAATTAACCCTACAATTTACAGCAGTACATCTTGGCTAAGGAGCAGTGACATGCGCGTTAATCATGGTTTAACCCCGCAGGATCTCAAGGCTTATGGTATCAATGACGTCCAGGATATCGTCCACAACCCCAGCTACGACATGTTGTTTCAGGAAGAGCTCGACCCGAACCTGGAAGGCTACGAACGTGGCGTATTAACCACTCTGGGTGCTATCGCCGTCGACACGGGCATTTTTACCGGTCGTTCTCCGAAAGATAAGTATCTCGTGCGCGACGACACCACCCGCGACACCGTCTGGTGGTCCGATAAAGGCAAAGGTAAAAACGACAACAAGCCGCTTTCGCAGGAAACCTGGCAGCATCTGAAAGGGCTGGTGACCCAGCAACTGTCCGGTAAACGCCTGTTTATCGTCGACGCTTTCTGCGGCGCCAACGCCGATACCCGTCTCAGCGTACGTTTCATTACCGAAGTGGCCTGGCAGGCGCACTTCGTTAAAAACATGTTCATCCGTCCGAGCGATGAAGAGCTGGCTGAATTCGAGCCCGACTTCATCGTGATGAACGGCGCGAAATGCACCAATCCGCAGTGGAAAGAGCAGGGCCTCAATTCGGAAAACTTCGTCGCCTTCAACCTCACCGAGCGCATTCAGTTGATCGGCGGCACCTGGTACGGCGGCGAGATGAAGAAAGGGATGTTCTCGATCATGAACTACCTGCTGCCGCTGAAGGGCATCGCCTCCATGCACTGCTCAGCCAACGTCGGCGAGAAAGGCGATGTCGCCATTTTCTTCGGCCTCTCAGGCACCGGCAAAACCACCCTCTCCACCGACCCGAAACGCCGCCTGATTGGCGATGACGAACATGGCTGGGATGACGACGGCGTGTTTAACTTCGAAGGGGGCTGCTACGCCAAGACCATCAAGCTCTCTGAAGCGGCCGAGCCAGATATCTATCACGCCATCCGCCGCAACGCCCTGCTGGAAAACGTGGTGGTACGCGCCGACGGCACGGTCGATTTCGATGACGGTTCAAAGACCGAAAATACCCGCGTCTCCTACCCCATCGACCACATCGACAACATTGTTAAGCCGGTGTCTAAAGCGGGTCACGCTACCAAAGTGATCTTCCTGACGGCCGATGCGTTCGGCGTCCTGCCGCCGGTCTCCCGCCTGACCGCCGACCAGACGCAGTACCATTTCCTGTCCGGGTTTACCGCCAAACTGGCCGGCACCGAGCGCGGCGTAACCGAACCCACGCCAACCTTCTCCGCCTGCTTCGGCGCCGCCTTCCTGTCGCTGCACCCGACGCAGTACGCCGAAGTGCTGGTCAAACGCATGCAGGCGGCTGGCGCGCAGGCTTATCTGGTCAATACCGGCTGGAACGGCACCGGCAAGCGCATCTCGATTAAAGATACCCGCGCGATCATCGACGCCATCCTCAATGGCTCGCTGGACAACGCGGAGACCTTTACCCTACCGATGTTTAACCTGCAGATCCCGACGGCGCTGCCGGGCGTGGATACCCACATCCTCGATCCGCGCAGCACCTATGGTTCCCCGGAGCAGTGGCAGGAAAAAGCCGACCAGCTGGCGAAGCTGTTTATTGAGAATTTTGAGAAGTATACCGATACGCCAGCGGGCGCCGCGCTGGTGGCGGCAGGACCGCAGCGCTAACGGGCGCAAAGGTGAAAAAGCCGGGCTTGCCCGGCTTTTTATTGTGCAACATCCTGAGCAGCTAACCGCGGGCGCGATCAGCTCTCCCTGGCGGGTTTCATCGGCGCCAGCATCCGGTGCACCGGCAGCCAGGCGCGGATCAGTAACCCGCCGCGTTCGCTGGAGCCAATCTCCAGCCGGCCGTTGTGATTGTCGATAATACGCTGAACAATCGCCAACCCCAGCCCGGTGCCGCTGGTGCTGCGGGCGCTGTCGCCGCGTACAAACGGCTGAAACAGGTGCTCCCGCTGCTCAGGTTTAATCCCCGGTCCATCATCTTCTACCTGGAACCAGGCCCGGCTCGCTTCGCTGCCGCTGCTGACCTTGATCCAGCCATTGCCATAGCGGGCCGCGTTGACCACCATATTCGCCAGCGCGCGCTTGATAGACAGCGGGTGCATACGTACCGGAATCTCGCCGGCCTGCAGGGCGGTGGCGATTTCCCGCTCATAGCCACTCTCCGCAGCGATCACTTCCCCCAGCACCGCATTCAGATCCGCCAGCTCCATCGGCATCTCCTGCCCGGTGCGCAGATAGTCGATAAACTGCTCGATGATGGCGTTGCACTCTTCAATATCTTTGTTGATCGACTCCGCGAGATAGCCGTCCTGCTCGCCCATCATCTCGGTGGCCAGACGAATGCGGGTCAGCGGGGTTCGTAAATCATGACTGACCCCGGCCATCAGCAGCGTACGGTCATCAGCCAGCTGCTTCACGCCCGCCGCCATATGGTTAAAGGCGCGCGTCACCGAACGCACTTCGGAGGCGCCATACTCGCGCAGCGGCGGCGGAATAATGCCGCGCCCGACCTGCAGCGCCGCGTGCTCCAGATCCACCAACGGGCGGTTCTGAATACGAATAAACAGCCAGGCGCCGCCTATCGCCAGCAGCATGATCGCCAGGGTATAGCGGAACAGCGGCGAGAAGTCGCCCTGATGGATCTCGGTCAGCGGCACCCGCACCCAGATATTGGGCGACAGCCAGGTCTTCAGCCACACCACAGGGGAGCTTTTATTGACCTCTACCCGCACCTCTGTGGGGCCACCAAGCTGATGGGCCATCTGCTGGCTTAAGAATTCATAATGCTGCGCCCAGCGCAGGCCTGCGTCTTCCGCCGCTTCATTGGAATAGAGCGAAATCCCCAGCTCGCGATAAATTTCACGACGAAACGCCGGGGGCACCACCAGCTGGGTGCCATCCTCCAGCTGCAGTTTGTCGGTCATCAGCATACGCACTTCGTAGGCTAACACTTTATTAAACTGCTGGAGACTCGGCAGGATCGCGAAATTCAGTACCACCAGATAGGTCGTCACCAGGCTGACGAACAGCAAGGTGACGATCAGGAGCAGTGTGCGAGCAAAGGAGCTGCGCGGCGAAAAGCGCACGCGTTTCATGCCTTAGAACCGTCCGGGACGAAGACGTAGCCCAGACCCCAGACGGTCTGGATGTAGCGCGGATGCGCCGGGTCCTCTTCCACCATGCGGCGCAGGCGGGAGATCTGTACGTCGATGGAGCGCTCCATCGCAGAGTATTCGCGGCCGCGGGCGAGGTTCATCAGCTTATCGCGCGACAGCGGCTCACGGGGATGGCTCACCAGCGCCTTCAGGACCGCGAATTCGCCGCTGGTCAACGGCATCGGCTCGTCTTCACGGAACATCTCGCGGGTGCCTAAATTCAGTTTGAATTTACCAAAGGCGATAACCGCCTCTTCCTGCGACGGCGCGCCCGGCAGCTCGTTCGCCTGGCGGCGCAGCACCGCCCGGATGCGGGCCAGCAGTTCGCGCGGGTTAAACGGCTTCGGAATATAGTCGTCAGCCCCGATCTCCAGACCCACGATCCGATCGACCTCTTCGCCTTTCGCCGTCACCATAATGATCGGCATCGGGTTACTCTGGCTGCGCAGACGACGGCAGATAGAGAGACCATCTTCGCCCGGCAGCATCAGATCCAGCACCATCAGGTGGAAGGATTCACGGGTTAACAGACGATCCATCTGTTCGGCGTTCGCCACGCTACGAACCTGGAAGCCCTGCTCGGTCAGATAACGCTCGAGCAGCGCACGCAGGCGCATGTCGTCATCCACAACCAGAATCTTATAATTCTCTTGCATTGTTTGTACTCCCAAAGGTTCACTGCAATAGTCAGTGCGTATTCTCAAAAAAGCCCGGCGCGCTCACCAGCTAAATCTGGTATATATTCCAGGCTAAATTGTTACAAAGCATATTTAACAGCAGGTTAAGTATACATTTAATCATAAGACACAGTATTTATCCTGTCGGTATTATTACGCGCTACAAATTGTGCGCAACGACAGACAGTCAGAAGGTTGAACTCACGATGAAAACGCCGCTGATCACCCGCGAGGGATATGAAAAACTGAAGCAGGAGATGGACTACCTGTGGCGCCAGGAGCGTCCGGAAGTGACCAAAAAGGTGACCTGGGCCGCCAGCCTCGGCGACCGCAGCGAGAACGCGGACTACCAGTACAACAAAAAGCGCCTGCGGGAGATCGATCGCCGGGTCCGCTATCTGACCAAATGTCTGGAACAGTTGAAAATCGTCGATTACTCGCCGCAACAGGAAGGTAAAGTCTTCTTCGGCGCCTGGGTAGAGATTGAAAACGATGAAGGCGATATCAAGCGCTTTCGCATCGTCGGTTACGATGAAATTTTTGGCCGCAAAGACTATATCTCCATCGACTCGCCGATGGCGCGCGCACTGTTAAAAAAAGAGGTTGGCGATCTGGCCATCGTCAACACGCCGGCGGGCGAAGCCAGCTGGTATGTCAACGAGATCGAATACGTTAAATAGACAAGAACTTTCCGAGAGACGCCCGGCGCGGCTGGTATTTTTAGCCGTCAGTCCGTATAACTAGTCCCTGTTTTTTGACCCTAAAGATGAATTAAAAGCCATGATGAATGATTCGCTCTGCCGCATTATTGCGGGTGAACTTCAGGCCAGAGCCGAACAGGTAGAAGCTGCCGTTCGCCTGCTTGATGAAGGGAACACCGTGCCGTTTATTGCACGTTATCGTAAAGAAGTCACCGGCGGTCTGGATGACACGCAGCTGCGTAATCTGGAAACTCGCCTCGGCTATCTGCGCGAACTCGAAGACCGTCGTCAGGCGATCCTCAAATCCATCGCTGAACAGGGCAAACTGACCGACGCGCTGGAAAAAGCCATCAACACCACGCTCAGCAAAACCGAACTGGAAGATCTCTACCTGCCCTACAAGCCGAAGCGCCGTACACGCGGGCAGATCGCTATCGAAGCCGGGCTCGAACCGCTGGCTGACCTGCTGTGGAACGAACCGGCCCACGATCCGGAAGCGGAGGCCGCAAAATATATTGATGCCGATAAGGGCGTAGCCGACAGCAAAGCGGCCCTGGACGGCGCGCGCTATATTCTGATGGAGCGGTTTGCCGAAGACGCCGCGCTGCTGGCGAAGGTCCGTGACTATCTGTGGAAAAACGCCCACCTGGTCTCCACCGTCGTCAGCGGTAAAGAAGAGGAAGGCGCTAAATTCCGCGACTACTTCGATCACCATGAACCGATCGCCACCGTGCCGTCGCATCGCGCGCTGGCGATGTTCCGCGGTCGCAACGAAGGCGTCCTGCAGCTCTCTTTAAACGCTGACCCGCAGTTTGACGAGCCGCCGAAAGAGAGCCACGGCGAGCAAATTATTATCGACCACCTGGGCCTGCGCCTGAATAACGCCCCGGCGGACAGCTGGCGTAAAGGCGTCGTCAGCTGGACCTGGCGGATCAAAGTCCTGATGCATCTCGAAACCGAGCTGATGGGCACCGTGCGCGAACGCGCGGAGGACGAGGCAATCAACGTCTTCGCCCGCAACCTGCACGATCTGCTGATGGCCGCGCCCGCCGGGCTGCGCGCCACCATGGGACTCGATCCGGGCCTGCGCACCGGGGTGAAAGTGGCCGTCGTCGACGCCACCGGTAAACTGGTCGCTACCGATACCATCTATCCCCACACCGGCCAGGCCGCCAAAGCGGCCGTCGCCGTCGCCGCGCTGTGTGAGAAGTACAACGTTGAGCTGGTGGCCATCGGCAACGGTACCGCCTCGCGTGAAACCGAGCGTTTCTTCCTCGACGTGCAGAAGCAGTTCCCAAAGGTCACCGCCCAGAAGGTGATCGTCAGCGAAGCCGGGGCTTCCGTTTACTCCGCCTCCGAGCTGGCGGCGCAAGAGTTCCCGGACCTCGACGTGTCGCTGCGCGGCGCGGTCTCCATCGCCCGCCGTCTGCAGGATCCCCTGGCCGAGCTGGTGAAAATCGACCCGAAATCCATTGGCGTCGGCCAGTATCAGCACGACGTCAGCCAGACCCAGCTGGCGCGTAAGCTGGACGCGGTGGTGGAAGACTGTGTGAACGCCGTCGGCGTTGACCTGAACACCGCCTCCGTTCCGCTGCTGACCCGCGTCGCCGGCCTGACCCGCATGATGGCGCAGAACATCGTCGCCTGGCGCGACGAGAATGGTCAGTTCCAGAACCGCCAGCAGCTGCTGAAAGTCAGCCGTCTGGGGCCGAAAGCCTTTGAACAGTGCGCGGGCTTCCTGCGTATCAACCACGGCGACAACCCGCTGGATGCCTCCACCGTTCACCCGGAAGCTTACCCGGTGGTCGAACGTATTCTGGCCGCCACCCAGCAGGCGCTAAAAGATCTGATGGGCAATAGCAGTGCGCTGCGCCACCTGAAGGCAGTGGACTTCACCGATGAGAAGTTTGGCGTCCCGACGGTCACCGACATTATCAAAGAGCTGGAAAAACCGGGCCGCGATCCGCGTCCGGAGTTTAAGACCGCGAAGTTCGCCGATGGTGTGGAGACCATGAATGACCTGCTGCCGGGAATGATTCTGGAAGGTGCCGTCACCAATGTCACCAACTTCGGCGCGTTTGTTGATATCGGCGTTCATCAGGACGGACTGGTACACATTTCGTCGCTTTCTGACCGGTTTGTTGAGGATCCGCACACCGTGGTGAAAGCGGGCGACATCGTCAAGGTCAAAGTGATGGAAGTCGATCTGCCGCGTAAGCGTATCGCCCTGACCATGCGTCTCGACGAGCAGCCGGGCGACAGCAACGCCCGCCGCGGCGGTGGTCAGGAGCGCCCGCAGGGAAATCGCCCGGCTGCGAAAGCCGCCAAACCCCGCGGTCGCGAGGCGCAGCCTGCCGGCAACAGCGCGATGATGGATGCCCTCGCCGCAGCGATGGGTAAAAAACGCTAAACTCTCCCTGCCCCTTTTTCAGGGGCAGTTTTTTTTCATGACCAGGCCATCGCCATCACGCGCAAAACAGGTTCAGTTGTTTCTGATAACCTGCTTTTATTCCATGCCTGAAAGGCAGCGAAATTAATATTTTCATTTCGTTAACTTCAGAAACCTTAATTAAACATTAGATCGCCGAAATAATATTTCGCGCATTTTTGATTACAGGCTGACTTTGCGGCATATCAATAAAAAGGTGATTTTCACTTTAAAAATAGCCTGCAGCGCATCATATGTATTGATGATAAAAACCATTCTCATTATCATCGATTACAGAACGTTTTTTCTTTTTTCGTTGGCTACGGTCCCCGGCGCAACTGCCTCCAGGCGTCCGGAAAATTCTTCTTCGGTTAGCGATAGACAAGTAGGCCCTATGCAATTCACACCTGATAGTGCGTGGAAAATTACCGGTTTTTCTCGCGATATTAGCCCAGCATACCGTCAGAAACTGCTCTCCCTCGGCATGCTGCCCGGTTCCTCTTTTCATGTGGTTCGCGTGGCGCCGCTCGGCGATCCTGTTCATATTGAAACCCGACGCGTCAGTCTGGTATTACGCAAAAAAGATCTCGCCTTAATCGAACTGGAAGCGGTTGCACAATAACGGCTGGCCCGGCACAAGAGTCTGAAATATGCAAAAATTAACCGTTGGTTTAATTGGTAATCCTAATTCCGGAAAGACCACCTTATTTAATCAGCTGACCGGCGCTCGCCAGCGCGTGGGCAACTGGGCTGGGGTGACCGTTGAGCGTAAAGAGGGGATTTTCGCCACCACTGACCACCAGGTCACGCTGGTCGACCTCCCGGGAACCTACTCCCTGACCACCATCTCCTCGCAGACCTCGCTGGACGAGCAGATTGCCTGCCACTACATCCTGAGCGGCGACGCCGACATGCTGATTAACGTGGTCGATGCCTCCAACCTCGAGCGCAACCTCTATCTGACGCTGCAGCTGCTCGAGCTGGGGATCCCCTGCGTCGTCGCGCTGAACATGCTGGATATCGCCGAAAAGCAGCAGGTGCGGATCGATATCGACGCCCTCGCCGCCCGTCTCGGTTGCCCGGTCATTCCGTTGGTATCGACTCGCGGACGGGGGATCGAAGCGCTGAAGATCGCCCTCGACCGTCATCAGGCGAACAGCGATCTTGAGCTGGTCCACTATCCGCAGCCGCTGCTGCGCGAAGCTGACCTGCTGGCGCAGCAGATGTCAGCGCAGATCCCGACCCGGCAGCGGCGCTGGCTGGGTCTGCAGATGCTGGAGGGCGATATCTACAGCCGGGCCTATGCCGGCGACGCCGCCGATAAACTGGATATCGCTCTGGCGAATCTCAGCGACGAGATCGACGACCCGGCGCTGCACATCGCTGACGCGCGCTATCAGACCATCGCCGCCATTTGCGACGCCGTCAGCAATACCCTGACCGCCGAACCAAGCCGCTTCACCGCCGCGATGGACAAAGTGATCCTCAACCGCTTCCTCGGGTTGCCGATTTTTCTCTTTGTCATGTACTTGATGTTCCTGCTGGCGATCAACATCGGCGGCGCGCTGCAGCCGATTTTCGATGCCGGCTCGGTCGCGATCTTTGTGCATGGCATTCAATGGCTGGGTTACACCCTGCACTTCCCGGACTGGCTGACCGTGTTCCTCGCCCAGGGGATCGGCGGCGGTATCAACACCGTGCTGCCGCTGGTGCCACAGATCGGCATGATGTATCTGTTTCTCTCCTTCCTTGAGGACTCCGGCTACATGGCGCGCGCCGCCTTTGTGATGGATCGCCTGATGCAAGCCCTCGGCCTGCCGGGGAAATCCTTCGTCCCGCTGATTGTCGGTTTTGGCTGCAACGTGCCGTCGGTGATGGGCGCCCGCACCCTTGACGCGCCGCGCGAGCGTCTGATGACCATTATGATGGCGCCGTTTATGTCCTGCGGCGCGCGGCTGGCGATCTTCGCCGTCTTCGCGGCCGCCTTCTTTGGTCAGAACGGCGCGCTGGCGGTATTCTCGCTCTATGTGCTGGGCATTGTGATGGCCATCCTCACCGGCCTGATGCTGAAGCACACCATTATGCGCGGCGAAGCCTCGCCGTTCGTGATGGAGCTGCCGGTGTACCACGTTCCGCATATCAAAAGTCTGATTATCCAGACCTGGCAGCGCCTGAAAGGCTTTGTGCTGCGCGCCGGGAAGGTGATCGTCATCGTCAGCATCTTCCTCAGTGCGCTGAACAGTTTCTCACTGAGCGGTAAGGTCGTCGACAACATCAACGACTCCGCGCTGGCCTCGGTGAGCCGGGTCATTACGCCGGTGTTTAAACCGATCGGCGTGCATGAAGATAACTGGCAGGCCACCGTCGGCCTGTTTACCGGCGCGATGGCGAAAGAAGTGGTAGTGGGTACGCTGAACACCCTCTATACCGCCGAAGATATCCAGAATGAGGAATTCAATCCGCAGACCTTCAGTCTCGGCGAAGAACTGCTCACCGCCGTCGATGAGACATGGCAGGGACTGAAAGACACCTTCAGCCTCAGCGTCCTGGCCAACCCCATCGAAGCCAGCAAAGGCGATGGCGAAATGGCCACCGGCGCCATGGGGGTGATGGGCAGTAAATTTGACAGCGCAGCGGCGGCATACAGCTACCTGATCTTCGTCCTGCTCTATATTCCCTGCATCTCGGTGATGGGCGCCATCGCCCGCGAATCAAGCCGCGGCTGGATGACCTTCTCCATCCTGTGGGGGCTGAATATCGCCTATTCGCTCTCGACGCTCTATTACCAGACCGTTAGCTTTAGCGATCACCCGCGCTACAGTCTGGTATGTATCCTGGCGGTAGTGTTGTTCAACGTGGTGCTCTTCGGCCTGTTGCGCCGGGCGCGCAGCAGGGTGGACGTCTCGCTGCTGGCCACGCGAAAAACGCCGGCCTCCTGCTGTTCCAGCCCGGCTGGCGATTGCCACTAAGGAGGGACTGTGGCGTCGTTAATGGAAGTCCGCGATATGCTGGCCCTGCAGGGCCGCATGGAGGCGAAACAGCTCAGTGCTCGCCTGCAGACACCTCAGCCGCTGATTGACGCCATGCTTGAGCGAATGGAAGCCATGGGTAAGGTGGTCCGGATCAGCGAAACGAGCGAGGGCTGCCTCTCCGGCAGCTGTAAAAGTTGCCCTGAAGGGAAAGCGGCGTGCCGGCAGGAGTGGTGGGCGCTGCGATGAAAGGAGTCAGGCCAGGTCGCGCAACGAGGTAAAACGAGTAAGACAGCTATGAAAAACGGGCCAGCAGGCCCGTTTTCTTATGACTGGATTATTTATAAACGTCAGCGTTCGCGTGTACGGTTTTTTCGTTTTTCTGCCCGGCAATCACCACAAAGTATTTCCCACCCAGCTCATCGGCTTTTTTCGACAGATCGCGTCGGGCGTCCATCGGCGACGTCGTCCTGGAGGTCGTAATGCTACCGACCTTGGTCAGATTCATCTTCGCCACGTCTTCTTTTTGGATCTCTTTCGCGGCGAATGCGCCGAAAGAGAGGGTGCCTATCACCAGAGATGCAACCATTCCTGTAACAAGTTTCATAGCCTCTACTCTCCATAAGGTTGTTATTGTAGGTCACGGTGGCGGATTGAAATAATCAACCACCGTAACAACCTAAGTATTGCTAGGAATGGCCCTTTTACCATGGCGCGGCAAAAAAAATTACCCCAGCCGCGTCTTCAGCGCCAGCAGCGGCTCGCAGAAGGCCGCGGGATGGGAAACAAACGGCGCATGCGCGGCCTTATCGAAGAGGATTGACTCGCTTTCCGGCCACAGGTCATCCAGCAACGGGACGATCTTGCGCGGCACCAGTCCATCCAGCCGGCCATACAGCCGCAGAAACGGCATCGGCAGCCTGACCAGCGCCTGACGCAGATCGACGGTTCTGAGGATCTCCAGTCCGCCATTCAGCGCCTCGGCGGAAGGCATCGGCAGCGAGAGCACCGCCTGCTTTAACGCCCGCGCATCCTGACGCGCGCTCTCTGTGCCCATGGTTTGCAGGGCGAGGAATCGCTCGACGGTGCGCTGGAAATCGTCGCTCAGCTGCTGCTGAAATCCGGCCAGCACCTCGGGCTTGATGCCGGGCCAGTCGTCACGAGCCGCGAAACAGGGGGAAGAGGCAACCGTCACCAGCGCCTGCACGCGTTCCGGACGCATAATCGCGACCTGGCTGGCCACCAGCCCGCCCAGGCTCCAGCCCAGCCACACCGCCTGTGGAGGGGCCTGCTCCAGCACCCGCTGCGCCATCGCCTCCAGCGACATCGCCCCAAACCCGCCGCTGCGGCCATAGCCCGGCAGATCCACCAGGTGGAGGGTAAAATGCGAAGCCAGCTGCGGCGTGATGCAATCCCATACCTGAGCGTTCAGCCCCCAGCCGTGCAGCAGCACAAGATGACAATCTCCTTCGCCGATTGTTTGCCACCAGATGTCGTTCATCCGTTACCGTTCTCTTTTTACTGGACAGAAGGCCAAATATGCTAACAGCACACAGCTTATGCTGGCTATGCCAAATGCCGCTGGCAGTCGCCCGCTGGGGGATCTGCTCCCGCTGCAGCCGCGCCCTGCTCGCCTGTCCCCCGCTCTGCCCGCAGTGCGGCCTGCCGGCGGCGGCATCCCGTCACCCCTGCGGCCGCTGCCTGCAAAAGCCGCCTCCCTGGCATCGGCTGGTGGCGGTCAATGACTATCGCCCGCCGCTGAGCGGTCTGGTGCAGCAGCTGAAGTTTCACCATCGCCCGGAGCTGGGCCCCGCCCTCGCGCGTCTGCTGCTGCAGCGCCTTCTGCAGCGTGACGATTTGCCGCCAGTAGACGCTCTGGTCGGCGTGCCGCTATGGCATCGCCGTCGCTGGCGCCGGGGTTATAATCAGTGCGACGAACTGTGCCGACCGTTAGCCCGCTGGCGAGGATGCGTCTGGCATCGCGAAGGCCTGACTCGCCAGCGAGCCGGCGCCGTCCAACATTCGCTCAATGCCCGCCAGCGCAGGCAGAACCTGAAAAATGCCTTTCAGCTTGAATTTGCCGTGCAGGGACTCCATATCGCTCTGGTGGATGATGTCGTCACGACCGGCAGCACCGTCGCCGAGATATCCCGCCTGCTTTTGCGAAACGGCGCCGCGACGGTTCAGGTATGGTGTTTGTGCCGTACCTTGTAGACCCCCGCTGATGGGCGTATTATAACCCAGTAAAATAGTCAACTATTAGGCCAACGCTATGATCCGTATTTCCGATGCTGCACAAGCGCACTTTGCCAAACTGCTGGCAAATCAGGAAGAAGGGACGCAAATTCGCGTATTTGTGATTAATCCCGGCACCCCAAACGCTGAGTGCGGCGTATCTTACTGCCCACCGGATGCGGTGGAAGACACCGACACGGCGCTGAAATTTGAACAGCTGACCGCCTATGTCGATGAGCTCAGCGCGCCCTATCTGGAAGACGCTGAAATTGATTTCGTCACTGACCAGCTCGGCTCGCAGCTGACGCTGAAAGCGCCGAACGCCAAAATGCGCAAAGTCTCTGACGATGCCCCGCTGATGGAGCGCGTCGAGTACCTGCTGCAGTCGCAGATTAACCCGCAGCTGGCGGGCCACGGCGGCCGCGTATCGCTGATGGAGATCACCGACGACGGTCTGGCTATCCTGCAGTTCGGCGGCGGATGCAACGGCTGCTCGATGGTCGACGTGACCCTGAAAGAAGGTATTGAAAAACAGCTGCTGAACGAGTTTCCGGAGCTGAAAGGGGTTCGCGATCTGACCGAGCATCAGCGCGGCGAGCACTCCTACTACTAAGCCCTTCCTCCGGCGGCAGCCTGCCGCCGGTCCTCCCTGGCCCTTTCTGTGTTACCGCGCAACATCTCCCGCTAAATGACCGGCAAAAACCGGGGAAAGAGTATGACTTAAGTCTCATATTTAACATTTTCCCCCGTCAGGTGATTCTCAACCCTCACATGTTACCCGTATCATCCATTTCAGGCGCCACCGGCAAAAAAATAGCCAGCTATCCTTTCTCTGGGTAAGGATAATGCAAGCGTTTACGGCGCCAGACTATTTTGCTCCCTGACGGAGCGGATGCTCTACAGGTTCGAACTTTGACGTTACCCATAACAAATTAAGGCCAGGTAAATCATGCCATTAGTCATCGTTGCTATCGGGGTTGCCCTGTTGTTGCTGTTAATGATCCGTTTCAAAATGAACGGCTTCATTGCGCTGGTTCTGGTGGCGCTCGCCGTCGGATTAATGCAGGGTATGCCACTGGATAAAGTGATCGTCTCCATCAAAAACGGCGTTGGCGGCACCCTTGGCAGCCTCGCGCTGATCATGGGCTTCGGCGCTATGCTCGGTAAGCTGCTGGCAGACTGCGGCGGCGCCCAGCGTATCGCCACCACGCTTATCAATAAGTTCGGTAAGAAGCATATTCAGTGGGCGGTGGTCCTGACCGGCTTCACCGTTGGCTTCGCCCTGTTCTATGAAGTGGGCTTCGTGCTGATGCTGCCGCTGGTGTTCACCATCGCCGCCTCGGCCCGTATTCCGTTGCTGTACGTCGGCGTACCGATGGCAGCCGCGCTCTCCGTCACCCACGGCTTCCTGCCGCCGCATCCGGGTCCGACCGCGATCGCCACCATCTTCCATGCCGATATGGGCAAAACGCTGCTCTACGGCACCATTCTGGCTATCCCGACGGTTATCCTGGCGGGACCGGTGTTTGCGCGCTTCCTGAAAGGGATAGATAAGCCGATCCCGGAAGGCCTGCATAACCCGAAAGTGTTCACTGAAGAAGAGATGCCAGGCTTTGGCGTCAGCGTCTGGACCTCGCTGGTTCCGGTGATCCTGATGGCGATGCGCGCCGTGGCTGAGATGATCCTGCCGAAAGGCCACGCCTTCCTGCCAATTGCCGAGTTCTTCGGCGACCCGGTGATGGCCACCCTGATTGCGGTACTGATTGCCCTGTTCACCTTCGGTTTGAACCGCGGCCGCTCCATGGAGCAGATCAACGATACCCTGACCTCTTCGATCAAAATCATCGCCATGATGCTGTTGATTATCGGCGGCGGCGGCGCCTTCAAGCAGGTGCTGGTGGATAGCGGCATGGATAAATACATCGCCTCTATCATGCACGAATCGAACATGTCTCCGCTGTTTATGGCGTGGTCTATCGCCGCGGTGCTGCGTATCGCGCTGGGTTCGGCGACCGTAGCCGCCATCACCGCGGGCGGGATCGCCGCGCCGCTGATCGCCACCACCGGCGTCAGCCCGGAGCTGATGGTTATCGCCGTTGGCTCCGGCAGCGTTATCTTCTCCCATGTTAACGATCCGGGCTTCTGGCTGTTCAAAGAGTACTTTAACCTGACCATCGGCGAGACCATCAAGTCCTGGTCGGTGCTGGAAACCATTATCTCAGTCTGCGGCCTGGTGGGCTGTCTGCTGCTGGGGATGGTGGTGTAAGGTCACTCCCGCCACAGAAAAAGGCCGGTCCGCGTGAAGCGGGCCGGCCTTTTTTATCGGACATGCTCTTCGCCGCGCAGAGGAGCGCGCGGCAGGAAGTTATCAGGAGGCGGCTTTCTTGCTCGCCGCCTTGCGCCGTTTATCCAGATCCTTAATCAGCTTATTGACCCGTTCATCGGCAAACATCTGCTCCAGGGTGACGGACAGCTTCCGGCGCCAGTTCGGGTACTCGGTGCTGGTGCCCGGAATGTTAACCGGCGTCGCCATCTCCAGCCAGTCTTCCGGCTGCAGGCCCAGCAGGGCGCTGTTGCTGTCGGCAATATAACGCTGCATCCCCCGGTTGAGGATCCCCGTCATGCTCATCAGCGAGGCCTTATGGCCGGCGCGCTTGGGCAGACAGCCGTACTTATGCAGCGCGTCCAGCAGCCCTTGTTTCGCCAGCTCGCGGTCCTGGTACAGTCCGCGCAGCACCACCTCATCAGGATAGAGGCCCAGCGCTTTACCTAACGTCAGATCGCCGCTTTCCCAGTAGCCGCGGAGAGTGGGCAGGTCGTGCGTCGTCGCCACAGCCATTGATTGCTCCGGGTACAGCGCCGGCGCGCGGAACGTTTTCTCTGCATCACTCTCAAAATAGAGCACCTTATAAGAATAGACGCCGCTGTTGCGTAACTTGCTGACGATCTCCACCGGTACCGTGCCCAGATCTTCACCGATCACCATGCAGCGATGACGCTGGCTTTCCAGCGCCAGAAGCGACAGCAGATCGTCGACCGGATACTGAACGTAAGCGCCATGGTCGGCGGTTTCACCATACGGGATCCACCACAGACGCAGCACAGACATCACGTGATCGATGCGCAACGCGCCGCAGTTCTGCATATTAGCGCGCAGCAGGTCGATAAACGGCTCATAGGCGCGGGCGGCAATGATATGCGGATCCATCGGCGGCAGGCCCCAGTTCTGGCCCAGCGGGCCCAGAATATCCGGCGGCGCGCCTACGGATGCTTTCAGGCAGTACAGTTCACGATCGCACCAGGTTTCCGACCCGCCCTCGGCGACGCCCACCGCCAGGTCGCGGTAGAGGCCGATCGGCATGCCGTCACGCTGGCTGGTTTCCCAGCAGGCGGCAAACTGACTCCAGGCCAGCCACTGCAGCCAAAGATAGAAACTGACGTCATCCTCATGCTCAACGCAGAAGGCTTTCACCTCCGGGCTGTCGATATCCTGAAAGGCCTTCGGCCAGGCCGGCCAGCCCCAGCGCAGCGGGTCCTGTTGTACCTGCCAGGCGTGCAGCGCATCGAAAGCCGCCTGCCAGTAGAGGCTTTCCCCTTCGCGCAGAACAAACTCGCGGAACGCTGTCATCTGCTCATCTTCACGACGAGAGAATTGTTTCCATGCCATACGCAGCGCGGTCATTTTCAGCGTAGTGACGGCGGTATAATCCACATCGTCCGTTTCCCGCGCCGCCTGCAGTGCCTGCTGCGTTGCCGGAGACTGCCACCACGCCTGCGCCTCTTCGCTACGCTGGAAATCTTCAACCGCGTTGACGTCGATATAAATAACGTTCAGCCAGCGACGTGAAGACGGGCTATAGGGGCTGGCGCTCTCCGGGTTCGCCGGATAGAGGGCATGAATCGGGTTAAGGCCAATAAACGACCCGCCGCGGCGGGCGATTTCCGGCAGCATGGCCCGCAGATCGCCAAAATCGCCGATCCCCCAGTTTTTCTCTGAGCGCAGGGTATACAG
The DNA here is from genome assembly GCF_000742135.1 of Klebsiella pneumoniae. Taxonomy (GTDB): domain Bacteria; phylum Pseudomonadota; class Gammaproteobacteria; order Enterobacterales; family Enterobacteriaceae; genus Klebsiella; species Klebsiella pneumoniae. Next base: position 4,629,771 of record NZ_KN046818.1, read on the forward strand.
CTGCACGCAGGTGCCCCACAGCTTTTTCCCCTCTTTCAGCGGCTGCGGCTCATAGCAGCGGGCTGGCGCGACGATAGTCCGGCAGTGCCAGCGCTCCCCCTCCTGGGTGAGGGTCAGGGAGTGGTACCCCTCCGGCAGTTTGGCCGGCAGCGGCAGCGTCTCGCCGCCGCGGGTTTTCCCTTGATACTGCTTACCGTCCTCAGTAGTCAGGATCCACTGATACTCACCGCGTCCTGCCACCGGCAGCGACATTTTTTTGCCGTGAGTGAAAATTTTCACGTTCGGCAGCGGGTTAACCGCCACTTTCGTGGCGGCGGTAGAGCGATGCATCGCATCCAGCAGGCGCTGTTTGGTGACAGCCGCGATAGACTGCGGCTTGCCGTGCGCGTTGATATAGCTGGGGCTGATGCCCGCCGCCAGCGCGGCATTATCGAGGCGTTTACTCTCCATAGGCCTTCCTTTAGCGTTTCGCCTGCCAGATACGTTGCTGATAATCGCGGATCGAGCGGTCGGAGCTGAACATGCCGCAGCGCGCGGTGTTGAGGATAGCCGCGCGGGTCCAGGCCTCCTCGTCGCGATACAGCTCATCTACCCGTTTTTGCGCCGCTACGTAGGCTTCGAAATCGGCCAGCACCAGGTACGGATCGCCGCCCTGCAGCAGGCTGTGCAGCATCTGATCGAAGGCATGCTTGTCGCCGTTGCTGTAGGTGCCGTTCTCCAGCTCCTTAAGCACCGCATCGAGCAGCTTGTCTTTTTTACGCCATTTCAGCGGATCGTAGCCTTTCGCTTTCAGGGCTTTCACCTCTTCAACCGTGTGGCCGAAGATAAAGATGTTCTCCTCGCCCACCTGCTCAGCGATTTCCACGTTAGCGCCATCCAGCGTCCCGACGGTCAGCGCGCCGTTCAGCGCCAGCTTCATGTTGCCGGTGCCAGAGGCTTCTTTACCCGCGGTGGAGATCTGCTCGGAGATATCCGCCGCCGGGATCAGTTTTTCTGCTGCCGATACACAATAGTCCGGCAGGAAGACCACCTTCAGCTTATCGCCGACTTTCGGGTCGTTGTTGATCGCTTCCGCTACCTTATTGATGGCAAAAATAATGTTTTTCGCCAGATAGTAGCCCGGCGCCGCTTTCGCGCCGAACAGGAAGACGCGCGGTACGCGGTCGGACTGCGGGTTTTCGCGGATCTCTTTGTACAGCGCAAGGATATGCAGCAGGTTAAGGTGCTGACGCTTATACTCGTGCAGACGTTTGATCTGGATATCGAAGATCGCCTGCGGGTTGATCTCAATCCCGGTACGCTGCTTCACAAACTCAGCCAGATGAACTTTGTTGGCCTGCTTGATATCGCGATAAGTCTGACGGAACGCCGCATCGTCAGCATATTTTTCCAGGTTGATCAGCTGGTCGAGGTCATTGGCCCACTCTTTTTTCAGCGTCTCATCCAGCAGCGAGGCCAGCGCCGGGTTGCACTGCTTGATCCAGCGGCGCGGCGTGATGCCGTTGGTCACGTTATGGAATTTGTTCGGCCACAGCTGGTTATATTCCGGGAACAGATCTTTTACCACCAGATCCGAGTGCAGCGCCGCCACGCCGTTGACAGCAAAGCCGCCCACCACGCACATGTTGGCCATCCGAACCTGTTTGTCATGCACCACCGCCAGCTTCGCCCAGACCTGCTTATCGCCCGGCCAGGTTTCGTCCACCAGCTGTTTAAAGCGGTCGTTGATCTCTTTAATGATCTGCATATGGCGCGGCAGCAGCGCTTTCACCAGCTTCTCATCCCAGCATTCCAACGCTTCCGGCATCAGGGTGTGGTTGGTGTAAGCAAAGGTTTTGCTGGTGATCGCCCAGGCGTCGTCCCAGCTCAGCTGGTGCTCGTCGATCAGCACGCGCAGCAGCTCCGGGATGGCGATGGTCGGGTGCGTATCGTTCAGCTGGATCACTTCGTAATCCGCCAGCTCGGCCAGCTTGCGGCCTGCCAGATGATGACGGCGCAGGATATCGGCCACTTAGCAGGCGCACTGGAAGTACTGCTGCATCAGGCGCAGTTTTTTACCGGCCTGATGGTTGTCGTTCGGGTACAGCACCTTGGTCAGTTTTTCCGCGTCGATGCCCTGCTGCTCGGCGCGCAGGAAATCGCCATCGTTGAATTTGGTCAGGTTGAACGGATGAGCGTGTTTGGCCTGCCACAGACGCAGCGGCTGGGCGACGTTGTTGCGATAGCCAAGCACCGGCAGGTCCCAGGCTTCGCCGGTAATGACGAACGCCGGCTGCCATTCGCCGTTTTTGCTGACTTTCCCGCCGATACCTACCTGGACATCCAGCGCTTCGTTATGACGGAACCACGGGTAGCTGCTGCGCCCCCAGTCGTCAGGGGCTTCCATCTGCTGGCCATCGTCAAATGACTGGCGGAACAGGCCATACTGGTAGTTGAGACCGTAACCGGTCGCCGACTGCCCCACCGTCGCCATGGAGTCGAGGAAGCAGGCTGCCAGACGTCCCAGGCCGCCGTTACCCAGCGCCGGGTCAGTCTCTTCTTCCAGCAGATCGGTGAGGTTGACATCGTAGCCTTTCAGCGCGTCGCTGACGCCCTCGTACCAGCCCAGGTTGAGCAGGTTGTTGCCGGTCAGACGACCAATCAGAAACTCCATTGAGATGTAGTTAACGTGACGCTGTCCTTGCGCCGGTTTCGCTACCGGCTGCGCCGCCAGGAGTTCCGCCAACGCTCCGCTGACTGCGCGCCACCATTGACGCTGTGTCATCTGGGAAGCGGACTGTAAACCAAAATGCTGCCACTGACGCGTCAGTGCAGCCTGAAACTGAGCTTTGTTAAATGTAGTCTGTGACATAATGAGATCCGGGTCCTTTACTAAAACGATGGCGCTAGTGTGCCGACCTCCCGATTCATCGTCCTCATCCTGACGGGGATTAGACAGGGAGGAGTGGCGGGGATGAGCGAAAAGTGTGATCCTGAACACTATAGTGTGGGTGAGAAGGCAAAAATATGCTGTAAAAATCACCGCGATATGACAATTGAGAGGTTACCTCCGGTAGCTAAAAATTTGTTACAGGCCAATACGCGTAAAAAATCTTCCAGTTCCTCGCCACGTTATTAACAAAATAAATAGAGGCCCCTGAAGAAATAAGCACCTTTCATCGCATTGACCCGCAAAAAAGATTACTTCTAAGAAATCGCTGACAATAATTTAATAAAAACAAACAACTACTCTTAGCGTAAAATAAATCTACCCACACTCCGCCAGCTACCGCCTGAAAACCGCGGCCGACCAGTCCTGCCTGCGATTTTTTCCCATTCTCAGCCAATGTCGAAATTTGTGACATAGAGCAAATTCAAGAGCATAAACTTCGGACATAACTTGCAATAAATTTCATAATCACCGACCTTATTAGATATTAATTACGAAGCGCAAAAAAAATCGCAACCTCTCTCTTGCACAGCGAAATGTAGAACTATGTTGATTCCGTCCAAATTAAGTCGTCCGGTCCGCCTTGAACACACTGTGGTTCGTGAGCGCTTACTGGCGAAACTTTCCGGCGCGAACAATTATCGTCTCGTGCTGATCACCAGTCCTGCCGGGTACGGTAAAACAACGCTCATTTCTCAGTGGGCCGCGGGTAAAAACGATCTTGGGTGGTTTTCGCTGGACGAAGGCGACAACCAGCAGGAGCGTTTTGCCAGCTATCTGATCGCGGCGATTCAGCAGGCTACCGGCAACCACTGCGCGGCCAGTGAAGCGATGGTGCAAAAACGCCAGTACGCCAGTCTCTCCTCTCTTTTTGCGCAGCTGTTTATTGAACTTGCCGACTGGCAGCGCCCGCTGTATCTCGTCATTGATGATTACCATCTGATCAATAATCCGGTGATCCATGACGCGATGCGCTTTTTCCTGCGCCATCAGCCGGAGAATATGACCCTGGTGGTCCTGTCGCGTAACCTGCCGCAGCTGGGCATTGCCAATCTGCGCGTCCGCGATCAGCTTCTGGAGATTGGCAGTCAGCAGCTGGCCTTTACCCACCAGGAGGCGAAACAATTTTTCGACTGTCGTCTGACATCGCCTATCGAAGCCGACGACAGTAGCCGGCTGTGCGACGATGTCGCCGGGTGGGCCACCGCGCTACAACTCATCGCCCTCTCCGCCCGCCAGAATAACTCCTCCGCCCAACACTCCGCCCGCCGCCTCGCCGGGATTAACGCCAGCCATCTGTCGGATTATCTGGTGGATGAAGTGCTGGATAACGTTGACGCCCGCACGCGCAACTTTTTGCTGAAGAGTTCTCTGCTGCGCTCAATGAACGACGCGTTAATCGTGCGCGTCACCGGCGAAGAGAATGGCCAGATGCAGCTGGAGGAGATCGAACGCCAGGGGCTGTTCCTGCAGCGGATGGATGATTCCGGCGAATGGTTCCGCTATCACCCGCTGTTTGGCAGCTTCCTGCGCCAGCGCTGTCAGTGGGAGCTGGCGGTTGAACTACCGGAGATCCACCGCGCCGCGGCGGAAAGCTGGATGGCGCAAGGTTTCCCCAGCGAGGCCATCCACCATGCGCTGGCGGCCGGCGATGCCAAAATGCTGCGCGATATCTTGCTCAATCATGCCTGGGGCATGTTTAACCATAGCGAGCTGGGGCTACTGGAGCAGTCGCTGGCGGCGCTGCCATGGTCCAATCTGCTGGAAAATCCGCGCCTGATCCTGCTCCAGGCCTGGCTGATGCAGAGCCAGCATCGCTACAGCGAAGTCAATACCCTGCTGGCGCGCGCCGAGCAGGAGATGAGTGTGGAAATGGACACCGCGATGCATGGCGACTTCAACGCGCTGCGCGCGCAGGTGGCGATTAACGATGGCGACCAGGACGAGGCGGAACGTCTGTCAATGGTGGCCCTGGAAGAGCTGCCGCTGGCCAACTATTACAGCCGCATCGTCGCCACATCGGTGCATGGCGAAGTTCTCCATTGTAAGGGGAAGCTGACCAAATCCCTCGCCGTGATGCAGCAGACCGAACAGATGGCCCGCCGTCACGACGTATGGCATTACGCCCTGTGGAGCATCATTCAGCAAAGCGAAATCCTCTTCGCCCAGGGCTTCCTGCAGGCCGCCTGGGAGAGCCAGGAGAAAGCCTTCCAGCTGGTACGCGAACAGCATCTTGAGCAGTTGCCGATGCATGAGTTCCTGCTGCGCATCCGTTCTCAGCTGCTGTGGGCATGGGCGCGCCTCGACGAGGCTGAAGCTTGCGCCCGCCAGGGGATGGACGTGCTCTCCACCTATCAGCCGCAGCAGCAGCTGCAGTGCCTGGCGCTGATGGTCCAGTGCTCACTGGCGCGCGGCGATCTGGATAATGCCCGCAGCCACCTGAACCGGCTGGAAAACCTGCTCGGTAACGGTCACTATCACAGCGACTGGGTCTCCAACGCCGATAAGGTGCGAGTGATCTACTGGCAGATGACCGGTGATAAAACCGCGGCGGCCAACTGGCTGCGCCAGACGCCAAAGCCGGAGTTCGCCAACAACCACTTCCTGCAGAGCCAGTGGCGCAACATTGCCCGGGCGCAGATCCTGCTGGGCGATTTCGAACCGGCGGAAATGGTGCTGGAAGAGCTGAACGAAAATGCGCGTTCGCTGCGTTTAATGAGCGATCTCAACCGCAACCTGCTGCTGCTCAACCAGCTGTACTGGCAGTCGGGACGCAAGAGCGAAGCGCAGAAAGCCCTGCTGGAAGCCCTGACGCTCGCCAACCGCACCGGTTTTATCAACCACTTTGTGATTGAAGGCGAGGCGATGGCCCAGCAGCTGCGCCAGCTGATCCAGTTGAACACGTTGCCGGAGCTGGAGCAGCATCGCGCCCAGCGTATTCTGCGCGACATCAACCAGCATCATCGCCACAAATTCGCCCACTTTGACGAAGGGTTCGTCGAGCGACTGCTGAATCATCCGGAGGTGCCGGAGCTTATCCGCACCAGCCCGCTGACCCAGCGCGAGTGGCAGGTGCTTGGCTTAATCTATTCCGGTTACAGCAACGAGCAGATTGCCGGCGAGCTTGACGTGGCGGCCACCACCATCAAGACCCACATTCGCAACCTGTATCAGAAACTGGGCGTCGCCCACCGGCAGGACGCGGTACAGCATGCCCAGCAGTTACTTAAGATGATGGGATACGGCGTCTGACGACGCCGTTGCCGTTTAGCACAGTTCCAGCTGAAGGTTGTTATCAGTGATCACCTTCAGCACGCCGGCCGGCGGCAGCACGTCGGTATAGACCGCATCGACCATACTGATGCTGCCCATGTTGACCATCGCATTGCGGCCAAACTTGGTATGGTCCACTACCAGCATCACGTGGCGTGAATTCTCAATGATCGCCCGCTTGGTGCGCACTTCATGATAATCAAACTCCAGCAGCGAGCCATCGCTGTCTACGCCGCTGATGCCGAGAATGCCGAAGTCGAGGCGGAACTGCGAGATAAAGTCCAGCGTCGCTTCCCCAATAATCCCGCCGTCCCGGCTACGCAGTTCGCCGCCGGCGAGAATAATGCGGAAGTCCTCTTTCACCATCAGCGTGTTGGCGACGTTAAGGTTATTGGTCACAATCCGCAGATCGTTGTGATCGAGCAGGGCGTGCGCCACCGCTTCCGGCGTGGTGCCGATATCAATAAACAGCGTCGCCCCGTCCGGGATCTCGCTGGCCACCCGCCGGGCGATACGCTCTTTCTCCGCCGTCTGGGTCGCTTTGCGATCGTGCCAGGAGGTGTTCACCGAGCTGGAGGGCAGCGCCGCGCCGCCGTGATGGCGGAGGATCATTTTCTGTTCGGCTAAATCGTTCAGGTCGCGGCGGATGGTCTGCGGGCTTACCGCGAACTGCTCAACCAGCTCTTCCGTGCTGACGTAACCCTGTTTTTTTACCAGCTCGATAATGGCGTCATGACGTTGTGTTTGTTTCATGAAATATCCCTGGAAAAATGTCGCCTACCCGACCCCTGTCGGTAAGTCTTTATGCGCGTTTTCGCCCATGTAAGGTATCAACAAACGCCATCGCCAGGCCGGTCGCCAGACCAGCCACGTGCGCGCCGTTGGCGATCGCCATGCCGAAAACGTCAAACCAGCCAGCAATTAACCACACTAAAGAGAAGAGTATCAACCCGCGCTGCAGATAAATACCGCTCTGCGGATCGCGCTCGCCCCGCAGCCAGACGTAGCCCATCAGCGCGTAGACCACGCCCGACAAGCCACCAAACCACGGGCCGCTAAACTGGTGCTGCACGAAGCCGCTCAGCAGAGCGCTGATGACGGTGATCACCACCAGCTTGCCGCTGCCGATGCGCTTTTCCACCGCGCCGCCAAGATACCACCACCATAGCAGGTTGAAGAGAATATGCATCAGCGAGAAATGCATGAAAGCATGGCTGAAATAGCGCCAGGCTTCGAACTGCAGCGAAGGATCGTAGGGCCAGGCCAGCCAAATCATCACCGGCTGATCGCCCAGCAGATTTTGCAGGATGAACACCGCGATGCAGATCAGCAGAATCGCCCAGGTGAACGGACCGGCGTTATGCCGCAGCGTGGCAAAGAAAGGAAAGCGCTGATAGCGCAACCCGCTATTGGTCTGTCCGGACTGCCAGCTCGCCGCAAGATAGCGCGGGTCCGCCGGGTTTTCGAGAAAACGCGCCAGCTCAGCCCTGACGCGCCCGGCCTGACTCTCATCAGCCAGCCAGACGTCGCTCTGGGTATGCTGCTGGATGGTCAGGATAATCCCCTGCGTCGCCATATAATCGACAAACGCCTGGGCCACCCGCGGGTTGGCAAAAGAGGTAATCATTAACATGCAGCGAATCGCTTATTCCACACAAAGGGGGATAGTATACCTGCCGGTCGTTAAAACGTCCCGCGCGCCACTTCCGCCGGGAAATGGCGATGCCAGGCGTCGAACCCGCCGTCAACGCTATAGACCTTATCAAACCCCTGCTGCAGCAGATATTGCGCGGCGCCCTTGCTGCTGTTGCCGTGATAGCACATCACCATCACCGCCGTGTCAAAGTCGTTGTCACGCATAAACGCGCCCAGCGTATCGTTGGTCAGATGAAACGCGCCCGGCGTATGACCCATCGCATAGCTTTGCGGATCGCGGATATCGACCAGTACCGCCGTCTGCTGATGCAGTTTCTGGTGCGCTTCTTCAACATTGATGCATTCAAACTGTTCCATGATTCTCTTCTCTTTCTCGTCATGACGGGCGATGGCCGGCCCAATTTTACCCTGTAGTGTACCGTCAGGCGGTAAAGAAACGCCAATATGTTACACCCATCACTTCAAAATGTTTTTTTGATGTTACCAAAAGCGCGTTTGTTTGCTATAGTGAGCGATATCGAGCATTTATGAGCTTAAACGAAAGTGTGAGAGGGTAAGAACGTGGAAACCAAAGATCTGATTGTGATAGGCGGAGGCATCAACGGTGCCGGTATCGCGGCAGATGCCGCCGGGCGTGGTTTATCCGTACTGATGCTGGAAGCGCGCGATCTCGCCTGCGCCACCTCCAGCGCCAGTTCCAAACTGATCCACGGCGGGCTACGCTACCTCGAACACTATGAGTTCCGTCTGGTCAGCGAAGCGCTGGCCGAGCGTGAAGTGCTGTTAAAAATGGCCCCGCATATCGCCTTCCCGATGCGCTTTCGCCTACCGCATCGCCCGCATCTGCGCCCGGCATGGATGATCCGTATCGGCTTGTTTATGTACGATCATCTGGGCAAACGCACCAGCCTCCCGGGATCCACCGGGTTGCGTTTTGGCGCAGAATCGGTACTTAAACCGGAAATTGTGCGCGGTTTCGAATATTCCGACTGCTGGGTCGACGATGCCCGCCTGGTGCTGGCCAACGCGCAGATGGTCGTCCGCAAAGGCGGCGAAGTGCGTACCCGCACTCGCGCTATCTCGGCGAAACGTGAGAATGGCCTGTGGGTGGTGGAAGCGGAAGATATTGATAGCGGTGAGAAGTTTACCTGGAAGGCGCGCGGCCTGGTCAATGCCACCGGCCCATGGGTCAAACAGTTCTTCGACGAAGGGATGCATCTGCGCTCGCCTTACGGCATCCGTCTGATCAAGGGCAGCCACATCGTGGTGCCGCGGGTGCATACCCAGAAACAGGCTTATATTCTGCAAAACGAAGATAAACGCATAGTGTTTGTTATTCCGTGGATGGATGAGTTCTCTATCATCGGCACGACGGACGTCGAGTATAAGGGCGATCCGAAAGCGGTGGCCATTGATGATAAAGAGATCAACTATCTGCTGAACGTCTATAACGCGCACTTTAAAAAGACCCTCAGCCGGGACGATATCGTCTGGACCTACTCCGGCGTCCGTCCGCTGTGCGACGACGAGTCGGATTCGCCGCAGGCCATTACCCGCGACTATACCCTGGATATTCACGATGAGAACGGTCAGGCGCCGCTGCTGTCCGTCTTCGGCGGCAAGCTGACCACCTATCGCAAACTGGCCGAGCATGCACTGGAAAAACTGACCCCCTATTACAAAGGGATCGGCCCGGCATGGACCAAAACCGCGGTGCTCCCCGGCGGCGATATCGGCGGCGACCGCGACGACTACGCGGCAAAACTGCGCCGTCGCTTCCCGTTCATCAGTGAATCACTGGCCCGCCATTATGCCCGCACCTACGGGAGCAACAGCGAGTGGATCCTGAAGGAAGCCAGCGCCCTGAGCGATCTCGGGGAAGATTTCGGCCACGAGTTTTATGAAGCCGAGCTGAAATATCTGGTTGAGCACGAGTGGGTGCGCAGCCTGGATGACGCCATCTGGCGTCGAACCAAACAGGGTATGTGGCTGACTGCCGAGCAGCAGGCGCGCATCAGCGAATGGCTGGCGCAGCATGCGGGAAAGTCTGAGCTGTCGTTAGCGTCGTAACGCTGCCGGCGGAAACGCCTGAGGCCAGGTTCAACCGCAATAATCAAACAACGGGGTCAAATGGCCCCGTTGTGTTGCGTTGACTGGCTTACAGCCTTACCGGGTCGATATGCCAGATATATTTCGCGTACTCCTGGATCGTCCGGTCGGAAGAGAAGTAGCCCATGTTGGCAATATTCAGCATCGCCTTATAGGCCCACTCTTCCGGGTTTTGATACAGCTCGTCGACGCGATCCTGGCAGTCCACATAGCTACGATAGTCCGCCAGAACCTGGTAGTGGTCGCCAAAGTTAATCAGCGAATCCAGCAGGTCGCGGTAGCGCCCCGGTTCTGCCGGGCTGAAGACGCCGGTACCGATCTGCGTCAGCGCCTGGTGGAGCTCTTCATCCTGCTCGTAATATTCGCGTGGTTTATAGCCGCTGCGACGTAGCTCCTCCACCTCTTCCGCGGTGTTACCGAAGATAAAGATATTCTCTTCGCCCACGTGCTCCTGCATCTCCACGTTTGCCCCATCAAGGGTGCCGATAGTCAGCGCGCCGTTAAGGGCAAACTTCATATTACTGGTGCCGGAAGCTTCAGTGCCTGCGAGGGAGATCTGTTCCGACAGGTCTGCCGCCGGAATGATCAGCTGCGCCAGGCTAACGCTGTAGTTGGGGATAAAGACGACCTTCAGCTTGTCGCCAATCTGCGGATCGTTATTAATCACCGCCGCCACATCGTTGATCAGGTGAATAATGTGCTTGGCCATGTAGTAGGCCGAGGCCGCCTTACCGGCGAAAATATTCACCCGCGGCACCCACTCGGCCTGCGGATCGGCCTTGATCCGGTTATAGCGGGTGATGACGTGCAGCACATTCATTAGCTGCCGTTTGTACTCATGGATACGTTTGATCTGCACATCAAACAGCGCCTTCGGATTGACCACCACATTGAGCTGTTGAGCAATATAGCTGGCCAGCCGTTGTTTGTTCTCAAACTTGGCCTGACGCACCGCCTGATTGACCATCGGGTAGTCGATATGCTGTTTCAGCTCATCAAGCTGACTCAGATCGGTCCGCCAGGTGCGGCCGATATGCTCATCCAGCACTTTCGACAGCGGCGGGTTGGCCAGCGCCAGCCAGCGGCGCGGCGTCACACCGTTGGTCACGTTGATAAAGCGCATTGGGAAGATTTTGGCGAATTCGGCAAACAGTGACTCCACCATCAGTCGGGAATGCAGCTCGGACACCCCGTTGACCTTGTGGCTGACCACTACCGCCAGCCAGGCCATCCGCACACGGCGGCCGTTAGACTCGTCGATAATCGAGGTGCGGCTGAGGAGGTCGGTATCGTTCGGATACTGCTCCTGCAAGGTCTTGAGGAAATAGTCGTTAATCTCGAAGATAATCTGCAGATGGCGCGGCAGAATTTTACCCAGCATATCCACCGGCCAGGTCTCGAGCGCTTCGCTCATCAGGGTGTGGTTGGTATAGGAGAAGACCTGGCAGGTCACCTCGAACGCCTCGTCCCAGCTGAACTTATGTTCGTCAATAAGCAGACGCATCAGCTCCGGTATCGACAGCACCGGGTGGGTGTCATTCAGGTGAATGGCAATCTTGTCCGCCAGGTTGTCATAGGTCTTATGCAACATATAATGGCGACTCAGGATATCCTGCACCGTGGCCGACACGAGGAAATACTCCTGGCGCAGGCGCAGCTCGCGGCCGGAGTAGGTCGAGTCGTCCGGATAGAGCACGCGGGAGACGTTTTCGGAGTGGTTTTTATCCTCTACCGCGGCGAAGTAGTCGCCCTGGTTGAATTTACCGAGGTTAATTTCGCTACTGGCCTGCGCGCTCCACAGACGCAGCGTGTTGGTGGCGTCGGTGTCAAAGCCGGGGATGATCTGGTCGTAGGCTTCCGCAATGATCTCCTCCGTCTCAATCCAGCGGGTTTTCTTTCCTTCCTGCTGAATGCGGCCGCCGAAGCGCACTTTATAGCGGGTGTTGTGGCGCTCAAACTCCCACGGGTTACCGTACTCCAGCCAGTAGTCAGGAGACTCTTTTTGCCGGCCATCGACAATATTCTGTTTAAACATCCCGTAGTCGTAGCGGATGCCGTAACCGCGTCCCGGCAGACCCAGCGCCGCCAGGGAGTCAAGGAAGCAAGCCGCCAGGCGGCCCAGACCGCCGTTGCCAAGCCCGGGGTCATTCTCTTCATCGATCAGCTCTTCGAGATCGAGCCCCATCTCCGCCAGCGCGCTGCTCACATCGTCATAAATGCCCAGCGACAGCAGCGCATTCGAGAGGGTGCGGCCGATCAGAAACTCCATCGACAGATAGTACACCTGGCGCACTTCCTGGGAGAGCTGCGCGCGCTTGGAGCGCAGCCAGCGCTCCACCATGCGATCGCGAACGGCAAACAGCGTGGCGTTAAGCCATTCATGCTTGTTGGCGATGGCCGGATCTTTACCGATGATAAACATCAGTTTATAGGCAATAGAATGCTTTAACGCCTCAACGCTCAGCGTCGGTGATGCATAGCTAAAGGGTACATTCATAACAATGACTCCAGTGGTTACATCAAGCGTTGATAAAGTTCGCGATAGGAGTTCGCGGCAACCTGCCAGCTAAAATCCATATTCATCGCCTGACGCTGCACGTAGCGCCAGAGCGACGGGCGCGACCAGAGGACAAAGGCGCGACGGATAGCGCGCAGCAATGACAGCGCATTGCTGTCCTCAAAGACAAACCCTGTCGCCAGACCATCGGCCAGATTCTCCAGCGAACTGTCAGCGACGGTGTCCGCCAGACCGCCGGTGCGGCGCACCAGCGGCAGCGTCCCGTACTTCAGACCATACAGCTGGGTCAGGCCGCAGGGTTCAAAGCGGCTCGGGACCAGAATGACGTCGGCGCCGCCCATAATGCGGTGGGAGAAGGCCTCATGGTAGCCAATCTGCACACCCACTTTGCCCGGGTGTTCGGCGGCGGCGGCGAGGAAACCTTCCTGCAGCACCGGATCGCCGGCGCCCAGTAGCGCCAGCTGGCCGCCCTGCTCAAGCAGACCCGGCAGCGCTTCAAGCACCAGGTCCAGCCCTTTCTGGCTGGTAAGACGGCTGACGACGGCAAACAACGGCGCTTTATCATCGACCTTCAGGCCCATGGCAATCTGCAGCTGACGCTTGTTCTCCGCCTTCTCCTCCAGCGTGTCGCGATCGTAGCGCATCGGCAGCAGCAGATCGTTTTGCGGGCTCCAGATACCGTCGTCAACGCCGTTGAGAATTCCCGACAGCCGACCTTCATGATGGCGCTGGCGCAGCAGCCCCTCCATGCCGTAGGCGTACTGCGGCTCGGTGATCTCGCGCGCGTAGGTCGGGCTCACCGCCGTAATATGGTCGGCGTAGTAGAGGCCGGCCTTGAGAAACGAGATCTGCCCGTTAAACTCGAGGCCATGCATGTTATAGAACGACCAAGGCAGCTCAATGTCATTCATATGCCAGGAGTAAAACATCCCCTGGTACGCCAGGTTGTGCACGGTAAACACCGATTTAGCCGGGCGTCCGCGCGCCGCCAGGTAGGCCGGCGTCAGGCCGGCGTGCCAGTCATGGGCATGCACCACATCCGGGCGCCAGAACGGATCCAGTCCGCTGGCCATTTCACTTCCCACCCAGCCCAGCAGCGCAAAGCGCAGGACGTTGTCGGGATAAGCGTGCTGGTTGGTATCGTGGTAAGGGCTCCCCGGACGGTCATAGAGATGCGGGGCGTCTATCAGGTAGATCCCCACGCCGTTAAAGTGGCCGTACAGCAGCGTGATCCGCCCGGCGAAGGTATCCCGGCGGGTCACCACCTGGGCATCCACCACGCCGCGACGGATATCGGGAAACGCCGGCAACAGCACGCGCGTATCGATACCCTCCGCGATTTGCGCCGCCGGCAGTGCGCCGATGACGTCCGCCAGACCGCCCGTCTTTAACAGCGGGAACATCTCAGAACATACATGTAAGACCTGCATTAGCGCTCCTGTTTGTGCCCTAATTTCCGCAGCATGTCGCGGGTCACCAGCACGATACCTTCCTCTGAGCGATAGAAGCGGCGTGCATCCTCTTCCGCATTCTCACCAATCACCATTCCTTCCGGGATAACACAGGCGCGGTCAATCACGCAGCGACGCAGGCGGCATGAGCGCCCCACCCAGACATCTGGCAACAAGACTGCCGAATCAATGTTACAGAACGAATTCACCCGCACGCGCGGGAACAGCACCGACTGCACCACCACCGACCCGGAGATAATGCACCCCCCGGAAACCAGCGAGTTCAAGGTCATGCCGTGGCTACCGGAGCGGTCCTGCACGAACTTCGCCGGCGGCAGCGATTCCATATGGGTGCGGATCGGCCAGTTCTGGTCGTACATATCCAGCTCCGGCGTGACTGACGCCAGATCGAGGTTAGCCTTCCAGTAGGCTTCCAGCGTCCCCACGTCGCGCCAGTAAGGTTCGGCGTTCGGGTCGGACTGCACGCAGGAGAGCGGGAAAGGATGTGCATAAGCCATGCCAGCTTCGGTGATCTTCGGAATGATGTCTTTACCGAAATCGTGGCTGGAGTTCTCGTTGCGATCGTCTTCTTCCAGCAGCTCATAAAGATAGGCGGCGTCAAAGACATAAATGCCCATGCTGGCCAGCGATTTGGTCGGGTCGGTCGGCATCGCCGGCGGGTTGGCGGGTTTCTCGACAAACTCAATGATTTTTTCGTTTTCGTCGACCGCCATGACGCCGAAGGCGGATGCCTCTTCAATGGGCACCGGCATGCAGGCCACGGTGCAACGCGCCCCTTTTTCGACATGGTCGATCAGCATGCGCGAGTAGTCCTGCTTATAAATATGGTCGCCCGCGAGGATCACCACGTACTCGGCCTTGTAGCGGCTGATGATATCCAGGTTCTGCGTCACCGCATCCGCCGTGCCGCGATACCAATTTTCGCCATGCACGCGCTGCTGAGCCGGCAGCAGATCGACAAACTCGTTCATCTCTTCGCTGAAGAACGACCAGCCGCGCTGGATGTGCTGCACCAGCGTGTGCGACTGATACTGGGTAATAACGCCGATGCGGCGGATCCCTGAGTTAATGCAGTTAGATAATGCGAAATCGATAATACGGAACTTGCCGCCAAAGTGAACGGCAGGTTTCGCACGCTTAATGGTGAGATCCTTCAGCCGGGTGCCACGCCCGCCCGCGAGGATCAACGCCACGGATTTGATGGGTAATTGACGCGCCAGCATCAGCGGATCGTTTTTTTCAAGCCTAACCATGATTAACTCCTTTTTACACCCCCGCTTTCCAGCTCATCCCGCCGCGCCGCCGCCACGGGTCCAACCGAAAGCTTCAGGGCTTACGACCTTTGAAATACGCACACTCCGTGCGCGGGCCCATGCCAGACAGCCATGATGACCGGATTATCCTCTCCGGCGAATGGAGGAACGGCGCGCCATTCCCCCTCGGGTAAAACCATATCCACCACCTCTGCGGTGGCGTTCAGCGTGAGCAGCCAGCGATCCGACAACTGGATCTGCATACACGCGGCCCCCTGCTGCCACTCCGCGGCAGTCAGGGGCTGGGCGTTGCGATTAAGCCAGCGGACGTTGCCATCCCCCTCCTGCCACCAGCGGTTGCGGGTGAGCGCCGGAATACGGCGCCGCAGGTGGATCAGCGCCGCGGTAAAGGCGGTTAATCCCGGGTTCGCCTGGCGCCAGTCCAGCCACGTCAGGGCGTTGTCCTGGCAGTAAGCATTATTGTTACCGTGCTGGCTGTGGCCCTGTTCATCGCCCGCCAGCAGCATTGGCGTCCCCTGAGCCAGCAGCAGCGTCGTCAGCAGCGCATGCGCGCTGGCGCGCCGCCGTTCAATCACCGCAAAATTCGCTTCTAATCCTTCTATACCATGATTGTTGCTGTAGTTATTGTTAGTCCCATCGCGATTCTCCTCCCCGTTTGCCTCATTGTGTTTCTGATTGAAACAAACGCAGTCGCGCAGCGTGAAGCCATCGTGGGCCGTCACCAGGTTGACCGTCGCCGATGGCGGTTTGCCATCGCGGGCAAAGAGATCGCTGGAGGCCGCGAAACGTTGGGCAAAATCCCCCAGGGAGACATTTTGCTGTAGCCAGAAGCGTCGGGCGCTATCGCGAAAATGGTCATTCCATTCAGCGAACAGCGGTGGGAAATTACCCACCTGATAGCCGCCCGGGCCGATATCCCAGGGTTCCGCAATCAGTTTCACCTGCGACAGCACGCTGTCGCGGCGGATAGCCTCAAACAGCGGCGCATCCTGGCGGAATTCCGGCGTCCGCCCCATCACTGAGGCGAGGTCGAAGCGAAAGCCGTCGACATGGCACTCATCCACCCAAAAGCGCAAACACTGGCGCGCCCACTCCACCACGCCGGGGTGGCTAAGATTGAGCGTATTACCGCACCCGGTCCAGTTGTGATAATCGCCATCCTCCCTTACCCAATAATAGCTACGGTTGTCGATTCCGCGCAGGGAGACGGTGGGCCCTTCGAGATCGATTTCCGCACTATGGTTGAGCACGATATCCAGAATCACTTCGATACCGGCGGCGTGCAGCGCCTTAACCGCATCGCGAAACTCATCCAGGGCGCGATCCGGGTCGCTGGCGTAGCGCGGATCCAGCGCGAACCACGCCAACGGGTTGTAGCCCCAGTAGTTGCTTAACCCCATCCGCTGCAGTCGCGGCTCGCTGGCGAACTGCGCCACCGGCAACAGCTCAAGGGCGCTGATGCCCAGCGATTTGAAGTAAGCGATCATCGCCGGGTGGCCCAGCGCTTTATAGGTTCCGCGAATGGCTTCCGGTAGCTGCGGATTAAGCAAGGTGAGCCCTTTCACGTGCGCTTCATAAATCACCGTTTCCCCCCATGGGGTACGCGGCGGTTTATCGCCACGCCAGTCATAGCGCAGATCCACCACCTGCGATTTTGGCGCGACCGCGGCGCTGTCGCGGCGATCGGGCTGCCACATGCCGCCGTGCAGGCGCTCATCGTCAGGCAGATCGCCCTCGACCCGGTGGGCGCTGGGATCGATCAACAGCTTGGCCGGGTTAAAGCGGTGCCCCTGCGCCGGGTCCCAGGGACCATGTACCCGATAGCCGTAGCGCAGGCCCGGCCCGGCGGCGACCAGCCAGCCGTGCCAGATGTCGCCGCTGCGCGCCGGGAGATCGAAGCGTTGCTCGTTGCCCTGCTCGTCGAATACGCACAGCTCCACCCGCTCCGCATGGGCGGAGAAGAGGGCGAAATTCACCCCCTTGCCGTCATAGCTGGCGCCCAATGGCGCAGGTTTGCCTGCCGCGAGTGAGGTCATTGCGCCTCCCGGACCAGCCAGATCGTCGCCAGCGGGGGCAGGGTCAGCGATAGCGAATGTTCGCGGCCATGACTGGCGATAGCGTCGCTTTCCACCACGCCGCCATTGCCCTGATTGCTGCCGTGATAGTGCATGGAGTCGGTATTTAGCGCCTCGCGCCAGCGGCCCGGCTGGTTAATGCCGAAGCGGTAGTCGTGGCGCGGCACCGGCGTGAAGTTGCTGGCGACGATAATCTCGTTGCCCGCCCGGTCACGGCGTACAAAGACAAACACCGAGCGCTCATGGTCGTCGACCACCAGCCATTCGAAGCCGTAGGGGTCAAAATCCAGCTCGTGCAGCGCTTTATGATGACGGTAGGTATGGTTCAGGTCGCGCACCAGCCGCTGGACGCCGTGGTGCCAGTTGTCGCCGCCCTCCAGCAGATGCCAGTCGAGGCTAACGTCATGGTTCCACTCGCGGCCCTGAGCGAACTCATTGCCCATAAACAGCAGCTTTTTCCCCGGGAAGGCGAACAGCCAGCCGTAGTAGGCGCGCAGGTTGGCGAACTTCTGCCAGGCATCGCCCGGCATGCGGTCGAGAATCGATTTTTTGCCGTGCACCACTTCATCGTGGGAGAGCGGCAGCACAAAATTCTCGGTGTAGTTGTAGAGCATGCCGAAGGTCATTTTGTCATGATGGTAGCGGCGATGCACCGGATCGAGCTTCATGTAATCCAGGGTGTCGTGCATCCAGCCAAGGTTCCATTTGAACCAGAAACCGAGGCCGCCGCCGGCTGGCGGACGGGTCACCCCGGCAAAATCGGTGGACTCTTCCGCCATGGTGACCGCGCCCGGCGTCTGTTCGCCAAGGATGCGATTGGTGTTGCGCAGAAACTCAATAGCTTCCAGATTCTCCCGACCGCCGTATTCGTTGGGGATCCACTCTCCCGCCTTGCGGCTGTAATCGCGATAGATCATCGAGGCCACCGCGTCGACCCGCAGCGCATCGATGCCGAAGCGTTCGATCCAGTACAGCGCGTTACCCACCAGGTAGTTGCTGACTTCCCGACGTCCGTAGTTGTAGATCAGGGTATTCCAGTCCTGGTGATACCCCTCGCGCGGATCGCTGTGCTCATACAGCGAAGTGCCGTCAAACGAGGCAAGGGCAAAATCATCCGCCGGGAAGTGGCCGGGCACCCAGTCAAGAATGACGTTCAGCCCGGCGGCGTGCGCGGCATTGATAAAGTAACGGAAATCGTCGCGGGTGCCGAAGCGGCGGGTCGGCGCATAGAGCCCGGTGGGTTGATAGCCCCAGCTGCCGTCGAACGGGTGCTCGTTAACCGGCAATAGTTCGAGATGGGTGAAGCCCATCCATTTCGCATAGGGCACCAGCTGGTCGGCCAGCTCGCGGTAGCTCAGCCAGAAATTATTATCGGTATGACGGCGCCAGGAGCCGAGATGCACTTCATAGATAGAGATCGGGGCATCAAACTGGTTCGCCGCTCTGCGGTCCGCTGGCTGTTCCACTTTGGGCGGCAGGTCGCAGATAAGCGAGGCGCTTTCCGGACGCATTTGCGACTCAAAGGCGTAAGGGTCGGCTTTGACCCGCAGATTGCCGTGGGCGTCAATCAGTTCGAATTTATACAGCTGGCCATTGTGCGCGCCGGGAACGAACAGCTCCCAGATCCCGGACTCTTTGCGGAATCGCATCGGGTGGCGACGGCCATCCCAGTAGTTAAACTGCCCCACCACCGATACGCGGCGGGCGTTCGGCGCCCACACCGAGAAACGGGTACCGGTGACGCCGTCCATGGTGGCAGCGTGCGCGCCCAGCGTTTCGTAAGGGCGCAGGTGGGTCCCTTCCGACAGCAGCCAGACGTCAAGGTCCTGCAACAGCGGACCAAAGCGATAAGGGTCATCGATCAGATTCTGCTGCCCGTGCCAGGTGACGGCCAGCTGATAGCGAAAAGCGTTTTTACGCCGCGGCAGGACGCCGCTGAAGAAACCACGCGAGTCGAGACATTCGAGCTTGCCGACTTTGCGTCCGGTTTTCGGTTCAATAACCCACACGTCGGTGGCATCGGGTAATAATGCGCGCACTTCCAGCCCGGCGTCAGTACGGTGCATGCCGAGCACGGAAAAGGGATCCGCGAAATGACCGGCGATTAGCGCATTAATCACGTCTCTATCAATATGATTAGACATGCTTTCATCCTGTTGTAAGTGTCGCTCATTCCTGTAACTGGCGACTTTTTTTGACCTGAACGGCGCAGTGCTCTCAGCATCCTCCTGCTCCGTCCCACCTTCAGGTAAGGAATTCCTTACTTAAAGCATAGCCAAGGCTGAGTTACCTCCGTGGGGAAAAATCTAACATCCGCGTTTACTCCTTGTATTACGCAAAAAAAAAGGGGGCTTGAAGACCCCCTTTCTGTTCATCCTGGGCTTACGCCAGCTGGCGAAGCATCCGGCGCAGCGGCTCCGCGGCGCCCCACAGCAGTTGGTCGCCAACGGTAAAGGCCGATAGATACTCCGGCCCCATATTCAGTTTACGCAGGCGTCCTACCGGGGTGGTCAGGGTGCCCGTCACCGCGGCTGGGGTCAGCTCGCGCATGGTAATCTCACGATCGTTCGGTACCACTTTGGCCCACGGGTTGTGCGCGGCCAGCAGCTCCTCAACGGTCGGGATAGAAACATCTTTCTTCAGCTTGATGGTAAACGCCTGGCTGTGGCAGCGCAGCGCGCCAACGCGAACGCAGAGGCCGTCTACCGGGATAACGGACGAGGTGGCGAGGATCTTGTTGGTCTCCGCCTGGCCTTTCCACTCTTCGCGGCTCTGACCGTTATCCAGCTGTTTGTCGATCCACGGGATCAGGCTGCCCGCCAGCGGTACGCCAAAGTTATCGACCGGCAGCTCGCCGCTGCGGGTCAGCGACGTCACTTTGCGCTCAATATCCAGGATGGCGGAAGCCGGGTCCGCCAGCTCCGCGGCCACATGATTATGCAGTTGCCCCATCTGGCTCAGCAGCTCGCGCATATGACGCGCGCCGCCGCCGGAAGCCGCCTGGTACGTCGCCACGCTGACCCACTCCACCAGATCCTGAGCAAACAGGCCGCCGAGGGACATCAGCATCAGGCTGACGGTGCAGTTGCCGCCGACAAAGGTTTTCACGCCGTTGTTCAGGCCGGCGGTGATCACATCCTGGTTAACCGGGTCGAGGATAATGATCGCATCGTCCTTCATGCGCAGCGAAGAAGCCGCGTCAATCCAGTAACCCTGCCAGCCGCTTGCGCGCAGCTTCGGGTAAATCTCGTTGGTGTAATCGCCGCCCTGGCACGTGACAATAATGTCCAGCGCCTTCAGCGCGTCCAGATCGAACGCATCCTGCAGCGTGCCACCGGTGCTACCGCCGAATGACGGCGCTGGCTGTCCCAGCTGGGAGGTAGAGAAGAACACCGGGCGAATGGCGTCGAAATCGCGCTCTTCAACCATGCGTTGCATGAGGACAGAGCCGACCATTCCGCGCCAGCCGATAAAACCAACATTTTTCATAACGTATTCCTGCGAGGTGTGTGCTGTTTGTGCCTGGCCAGTTTCCAACTGGATTATCCCTCACCTTACAAAATGCAGCTAAAGTCGCAAGTGAAATTAATCAATGATTGCTGAACAATCAGAAAAGCAACTTATCCTGCACATTGTCCACCGTCGCTGGTCGTCGTCAAAAGCGCAACGATTATCGGGGAAATCCCCCGGGGAATGGAATATTTTCCGTCGCTATTTTATTGATCCTGATTATGGATTAAGCGTGAAATCTGGTGCTTTTCTGCTTGCCAAAAAAAAGCGACAAACCCAGTCACAGCAAGGGATGACGAGGGATACGAGCATCGTCGTAGCGCTAATAAGGGCCAATAGCTGGCAAGGAAAAGAGGGAAAAAGGGCGGTTTATTGCAAAGAAGCCAGGGTAAGCAGCGTTACCCTGGCTTTTTATTTCCCGCGAGCGGGAGATGAGCGGGCTTAGCTCAGCAGCTGGAAGGCGATCATACCGACAATCGCCCCGGTGGTGCCAAGGATGGTTTCCATCATGGTCCAGGTCTTCAGCGTCTGGGCTTCACTGGCGCCGGTAAATTTACCGAACAGCCAGAAGCCGGCGTCGTTCACGTGGCTTACCACAATCGAGCCGCCGGCGATACAGATAGACAATGCCGCCATCTGCGCGCCGCTGTAGTTCAGCTGCTCAATCACCGGCATCACCAGGCCGACCGCCGTCAGGCACGCCACGGTGGCAGAGCCCTGAATGATACGCACCGCCGCCGCCAGTACGAAGCAGGTAATAGCGATCGGCAGCCCCATTCCGGTCAGCGCTTCACCAAGCGCCGGGCCAACGCCTGAGTCAACCAGCACCTGCTTGAAGACGCCGCCAGCCCCGATCACCAGCAGAATAATCCCGGCCGGCTGCAGCGCGTGGCCGCAAATCTCCATCACCCGGTCTTTCGCCATTCCCTGACGTACCGCCAGACCGTAAATCGCCACCAGGCAGGCCACCAGGATCGCGGTGAACGGGTGGCCGATAAACTCGAACCATTCGTAGGCAGTGGAACCCACCGGCACAAAGCGCGCGGCGATGGTTTTCAGGCCAACCAGCACCAGCGGCAGCAGGATCAGCGCCAGGCTGAAGCCGAAGGAGGGCATCTTGCCTTCGCCGAGATGCGGTTCCGTGACGTCGTCAGGAATATGTAATTCGACGTAGCGGCTGATGAAGTTGCCCCATAGCGGACCGGCGATAATCATCCCCGGAATGGCCGCGCACAGGCCAATCAGGATCATCCAGCCAAAGTCGGCGTGCATTTGCGACGCCAGCAGCATCGGCGCCGGTCCAGGCAACAGAAACGCCGCGGCGGCGGCAACGCCGGCAAACAGCGGGATCACCAGCTTCACGAGGTTAGTACCGGTATGGCGCGCCATCGAGAAGGCGACGCTAATCAGCAGTACGATCGCCACTTCGAAGAACAGCGGCAGCGCGCAGATGAGACCGGCGAGACCAATCGCATAGTGCGCGCGATTGTGGCCAAAGGATTTGAGCATCTTGACGGCAATCTGATCGACCGCCCCCGTTTCATGCAGGATCTTACCGAACATCGCGCCGAGCGCGACGACGATCGCCAGGAAGCCCAGCGTACCGCCCATCCCTTTCTCCATCGTCGCCGCGATTTTATCCAGCGGCATGCCGGAGAAGAGACCGGCGCCAATAGAAACCACCATCAAAGCCACGAAGGCGTGCATTCGCGCCTTCATGACTAAAAACAGCAGCAGCAATACCGAGCCGACTGCTGTTAAAACAAGCGTTAAAGTACTCACTAGTGACTGCCTTTGTTGATCACCTCGATGGTGCTGGCCACCACGCCTTCCAGCGGCTGGTCGATATCGACGATAAGCACATCGCTCTCGTCGGCGCCTGGTTCCTGCAGCGTTTCAAACTGCGTCACCAACATTTGGGTTTTAAAGAAGTGCCCTTTACGCGCCTTCAGACGGCTTTCGATCACGTCGAAATCGCCTTTCAGGTAGATGAAGGAGAGGTTCGGGTTGCCCTTGCGCAGAATGTCGCGATAGCTCTTCTTCAGCGCCGAGCAGACGATCAGCGACACCTTGTTGGTACGCTGCATGGCGAACGCGGCGTCATTTAGCGCCTGCAGCCACGGCGTGCGGTCGTCATCGTTGAGCGGCTCGCCGGAGGCCATCTTGGTGATATTGCTGCGCGGATGGAGAAAGTCGCCGTCAAGAAACGCGGCATGCAGTTGATGCGCCACTTCGCTGGCGACAGCGGATTTTCCGCTGCCGGAAACGCCCATCAGGACATAGACGTGGTGATCATGGTTAGTCGTGCTCAAAGCGTCCTCCCACTGGACTGGTACGCCGCGCCGGGGCTGACTCATCCAGCGCGAAGGCGGCGTATCGGTTAATTGTTACGGGTAACTGTTATCGGTAACATTGTCATGCCGGACCTGTGGAGAAGCAATATCCATTCGTGCCAGATGTGAATATGTGTGATCTACTTCAAACTTGTCAGTTTAAATTGATCCGCCCGGTGACAATGTGAAACCTAAATCTAACATCTTAGGGGTAATCGCTTCACCACGAATGCGCGCCAGCAGCCGTTCGGCGCCGATGCGCCCCATTCGCTCGCGCGGGGTCAGGACGCTGGCCAGCCGCGGCTCCATCACCTGGCCGATATCATGGCCGTGGAACCCGGCGATCGCCATATCATCGGGGATCTTCAGCCCCAGACGCTGGCACTCGAACGCCGCGCCGACCGCGAGGTCATCGTTGGTGCAGAAGATGCCGTCGAGCTGCGGATATTCGCGGCGCGCCTGGCGCATCAGCTCAATCCCCGAAGAATAGGACGAGGATTGTTCCACCATCACGCTGTAGGGCGTCATCCCGGCGTCAAGCATCGCCTGCTCGTACCCCTTCTGTTTGATGATAGTACGTTCATCAAGACGCGCCCCCAGATAGGCGACATGGCGGTGGCCGCGGGCGATGATCGCCGCGGTCATCTGCCGGGCGGCTTCAAAGTTATCAAACCCGACGGCAATATCGAGACACGGCGACCGGCTGTCCATCAGCTCCACCACCGGAATGCCGGCGACTTCGATCATCTTCAGGGTGCGCGGCGTATGGGTGCGTTCGGTGAGGATCAGGCCATCAATGTTCCAGGAGAGCATCGATTCGAGGCGTTTCTCTTCCATTTCCGGCTTATAGCCGTAGTGCGCCAGCATGGTTTGATAGCCGAAGGCGTCGGTGACGCTTTCGATACCGCGCAGTACTTCCGAAAAGACCTGATTGGTTAACGACGGCAGCAGCACGCCGATGGCGCGGCTGGTGGCGTTGGAAAGAATGTCAGGGGCGCGATTGGGAATATAACCCAGTTCATCGAGGGCAACGGCAATCTTGCCACGCAGCGCTTCGGAGACCTGCTCCGGGTTGCGTAAATAGCGACTGACCGTCATTTTGGTCACGCCGACAAGATCGGCTACATCCTGAAGTACGGGTCTTTTCTTTTTCATCGTCCTGACTGTGATCAACGGGAAACATTTTCTCAGTTTATCACGGACAAAGCGCAACCTTCCCTAACATGAGGGAAGGCTGCGCAATTTATTTAACCTGGCTCAGATAACTATCAAACCGGCGGCAGATCGAACAGCAGGATCTCGCTATCGCTGTCGGCATGAACCGAAATCGCCTGCTCGTCCCAGATGGCCAAACCGTCGCTGGTGGTGGCTTTGGTACCGTTGATGGTCACTTCGCCTTTGACCACCTGGATCCACACGCGGCGTTCCGCGGCAATCTGGTGAACCGACTGCTCATCTTTCAGCAGCGCCCAGCGATAGAGTTCCATATCCTGGTACACCTTCAGCGAGCCATCTCGCGCATCTGGCGACAGTACCAGCTGTTTGCCCTGGGCGGCGTCGAAGCGGCGCTGCTCGTAGCGCGGGGTAATGCCGGTTTCTTCCGGAATAATCCAGATCTGATACAGACGCAGACGATCGGTTTTGCTCGGGTTGTACTCAGAGTGGCGCACCCCGGTACCCGCGCTCATGATCTGGAACTCGCCCGCCGGCACCTGCTCTTTGTTGCCCATGCTGTCCTGGTGCTCCACCGCCCCTTCCAGCACATAGGTCAGGATCTCCATGTCTTTGTGCGGGTGGGTACCGAAGCCCTGACCGGCGTCGATGACGTCGTCGTTAATCACCCGCAGGGCCGAGAAGCCCATAAAGTTCGGGTCATAATAGTTGGCGAAAGAGAAAGTATGCCAGGAATCCAGCCAGCCATGGTTAGCGTGGCCACGTTCGTTCGCTTTGCGTAAATAGATCATGTTGCACCCCCGTATGTTGTCGATGGAGTCAGTGTGGACCCATTTCGCCGGCGATCATAGAGGGTGAAAATTGACTCCTCTGTTCAAAAAATATGAACAAGCGCAGAGGAGCCAATTTGACTTATCGGGTAAGGGTAATGGTGGCCGGTGAAGGCTGCTCAAAGCCGCGCTGCAGGATCTCCATATTGGTGAGAACGTCAGTTTCCTTGACGTAATTCGGCTGGCTGTTGACGAGGGTGTCGTACAGCGCGTCGTACACCCGACCATAATCGCCGCTCTCCAGCGGCACAGCTTCGCGCACCATCTCCCCTGCCTCGTTGACATACACCAGCTCGCCAACGCTGTCGTCCGCGCCAAATCCCGGCTCGCCCGGCATGACATTGGCCTTCAGGCTGGTCTCCTGCTGGTCAATGCCGTACTTCACAAACGAACCTTTGTGCCCGTGAACGATAAATTTCGGGTAATCGATCTGCACCAGATGGCTGGTCTTAACGATGGCCTTCATATCGCCGTAGAACAGCTGGGCTTCAAAGGTGTCATCCGGGTTGGCTTTATTGCGCAGCGAGCGCAGATCGTAAGAGACATGGTCCGGGCGGCCGAACAGCGAAATGATCTGATCCAGGGTATGCACGCCAAGGCCATAGAACTCGCCGTTTTGCGGACCGCCGGGGTTGGTCTCCGCCAGTGGGCGGTAGTTATCAAAATGACTTTCGATCTCCACCAGTTCGCCGAGTTTCCCGCTCTCAATCACCTTTTTGGTGGTCAGGAAGCAGGAGTCGAAACGGCGGTTCTGATAGGGCGTCACCGTCAGGCCTTTGCTGTTCGCCAGGGCAAACAGAGTTTTTGCTTCCTCCAGCGTCGGGGTGAACGGCTTTTCCACCAGCACGTTTTTTCCTGCCTCCAGCGCCTTTTTCGCATATTCAAAATGGCTGTCGGCGTGAGTGCAGACCACCACCAGCTTGACCAGTGGATCGTTTAATACTTCATCAAGGTCGCTGGTGAAATGAATATGGGAATACTGCGGCGCCTGCTCCTCGGGCTTCGCCCGGCGGCGGTAAATGTGCGCTACCTGCCAGCGGTCTTTGCGGTGCAAAACGTAAGGAAGGTGATAGCGGGTGGTGCTTTTACCAAAGCCAATAAATGCGCAGTGCAGAGTCATAACGCTGTCCTTAGTTAATGAGCTACCTTCAACCATAGCGCAAGCCGGTCCCTCACTTCATCCTCTCTGTTCGCTTGCAGTGAAGATTCGTTAGGAAAATAGTTCGAGTATCACTCATACGTAATTATTAATAACTTATTGATTAATAAGTGATTAGATCAACAGTTTTCGGCAAAAAACCTTGATCGCCATGGCAAAACTGCGGATAAGTGGAGAGCAAACCAGGAGGTTGCTGATGACTAACGGAGTAGCCAGCCGCTGCTGATGGACAAACAGTATCTCGCCATAAACGGCGCCCTTTTTTTCTGGCTTCTCGCGCTGATCGCCTGGTCTGTCGATGCAAGCGCGCTGGCGCGCCTGGCGGCCGCCTGCGCGCTTATCGCTTTCCTCCTCCATAGCCAACGGAACAAGATTAACGCGATGTTTATTAAGAAAAATAAAACGGAACCTCAGATATCTGAAGCAGCCACGCCTCCGGCAATTAACCCAGAACCCGAAGCGGTCGCCAGCAAAAAACACGAGACTACGGTCATCGCCAGCGGGGTGCATTTCGTCGGCAATATAGTCGCCAGCGGCCATGTCTATATCCACGGTCAGGTCACCGGCAACATTGAGGCCAAAGAGCATTTGATTAAGGTAATGCGTGAAGGCCAGGTGGAGGGCAACGTCAGCTGCCGGGAGCTAATAATTGACGGCAAGGTGCAGGGCCAGTGTCATGGCGACAGCATCACCATCGAGGAGCACGGCCATCTGGAGGGTACCCTCGCCTATCGCGCGCTGGCGATCAAGAAAGGCGGCGTTTTTAGCGGTCGCGCTGAACTGCTGGCCGCCGCGGAGAACAAAAGTCATATTCTCGGTCTGGTAGCAGACGCACCCTCCAAAGCCGACGCGGAGCCCGTCAGGCCGCAGAGCGCCTGAGATAGCAGCAAAAAAAAAGCCAGCACCCGGCTGGCTAAAGTAATACTGGAAGCAATGTGAGCAATGTCGTGCTTTCAGGCTTTCCGCAAGGGTCTCCCTGAATGCAGGACAATAATAATCATTCTCATTCGCACTTGTCTACTTTTTTTTGCAAAAAACAACATTGACTCCCCGGCCGCCGTCAGAGATTGTGAAGGGGAATCAGTAACCAAAAAGAGGATAAGGGAATGAGTGACATAGTGATACGCCATGCCGAACCGCGCGATGCTGAACCTTTACGTATGCTGATGGCGCACCCGGAGGTCTATCATGACACGCTACAGATCCCCTATCCATCGATGGAAGCCTGGCAGGAGAAGCTACAGCCCAGACCCCATACCTTTCATCTGGTGGCGACACTGGACGAGCAGGTCGCCGGACATCTGTCTCTCCATGTTGAGCCGCGCCCTCGGCGCAGCCACGTCGCAACCTTTGGCATGGCGGTTGCCGCCGGCCATCAGGGTTGCGGCATCGGCAGCGCGCTGATGCGCGAGATGATCGACCTGTGCGACAACTGGCTGCGCGTCGAGCGTATTGAGCTGACGGTGTTCGCCGATAATGCCCCGGCGATTGCGGTGTATAAGAAGTACGGCTTTGAGATCGAAGGCACCGGCAGGCGTTACGCGCTGCGCAACGGTGAGTATGTGGATGCGTATTATATGGCGAGAATAAAGTAGCGTGTTGCCGGGTGGCGGCTTCGCCTTACCCGGCCTGCGTTCGCACAGTTGTAGGCCCGGTAAGCGCAGCAGCGCCACCGGGCAACACATCAATACCCCGCCGTTAAATCATCCGGCGAACGCGGATCGGAGGCGCCATACAGCATGCCGTCCGGCCCCACCATAATGCTCTGGGTACTGCCCATCGCCTCTTTCAGCGCCACTTTCTGCCCCTTCGCCTCCAGCAGCTTCAGGGTATCCGGGCTAAAGCCTTTCTCCACCCGCAGCTCATCCGGCAGCCATTGATGGTGGAAACGCGGCGCGTTGGTGGCTTCCGCGACGTTCATCCCGAAATCGATGGTATTGACCACCATCTGCAGTACGGTGGTGATGATCCGACTGCCGCCCGGGCTGCCGGTTACCAGCCAGGTTTTGCCGTCTTTCACCACAATGGTCGGCGACATTGACGACAGCGGGCGTTTTTTCGGCTCCACCGCATTGGCGTCGCCGCCCACCAGACCATAGACGTTAGGCACGCCGGGCTTCGCCGAGAAATCATCCATCTGGTTATTGAGCAGAATGCCGGAATCACCGGCCACAATGCCGGTACCGAAGGTGGTATTCAGCGTATAGGTCACCGCCACCGCATTGCCGTCTTTATCGACCACCGAGAAGTGGGTGGTCTGGTTGCTTTCATAGGGCGCCAGCTTGCCCGGACGGATCTGGCTGGAAGGCTTCGCCTTGTTGACATCAATCTCGGCGGCGATCGCTTTGGCGTAAGCCTTGCTGGTCAGCGCCTGCCACGGCACGTTGACGAAGTCAGGATCGCCGAGATATTCAGAGCGGTCGGCGTAGGCGTGTTTCTCTGCCTCCGCCATCACCTGCATAGCGTCGGCGCTGCCAAAGCCATATTTCTGCATATCGAAGTTTTCGAGGATATTGAGGATCTGCACGATATGGATCCCGCCGGAGGACGGCGGCGGCATAGAGTAAACCTCATACCCGCGATACTCGCCGCTAACCGGCGTACGCTCCACAGCCTTATAGCCGGCGAGATCGGCTTTGGTGATTAGCCCGCCGTGCTTTTTCATCTCGTCAGCGATCTGGTCGGCGATGGCCCCTTTATAGAAGGCGTCCGGGCCGTGCTCGGCAATCAGTTCCAGGCTCTTACCGAGGTTCTTCTGCACCAGCCGATCGCCCTTCTTCAGCGGCTCGCCGTTCTTCCAGAAGATCGCTTTACTATTTTCATGCTGCGGGATCACTTCGCTGCCGTAGGTCTTCAGATCGTCCGCCAGCGCATCGTTAACGATAAACCCCTCTTCCGCCAGCTTAATCGCCGGACGGATCACTTTGTTCAACGGCATGGTGCCATACTTTTCCAGCGCGAGGGAGAAACCGGCGACGCTGCCTGGCGTGCCGGAGGCCAGATGCGAAGTCAGTGATTTTTTACTGTCCGGGTTGCCCTGGTCGTCAAGGAACATGTCGCGGGTGGCCTGCTCTGGCGCCATTTCGCGGAAATCGATCGCCGTGGTCTTGCCGTCTTTAGTCCGCAGCATCATAAAACCGCCGCCGCCAATATTCCCGGCCTGCGGATGGGTGACCGCCAGCGCGTAGCCTACCGCTACCGCCGCATCGACAGCGTTACCGCCCTGGCGCAGGATATCCACGCCGACGCGGGTCGCCAGCGCGTCCACCGAGGCCACCATCCCCTGCCGGGCGCGTACCGGGTGGAACACATCTTCCTCTACGCCATAAGAGACCGGCGGCGGCGGTGGCGGATTGGCGGCGACGGTAAAGCTGCCCCCCGCCAGCAACGCAGCGATGACCACCTGACGCCATATTGTTGTTTTTATCATTGTCTTACTCCTGAAAGGTAGGTTTCATTCCCCGCTTAAGCCTGGTTGATAACTCCTAAAAAATCATTGTTATGGCAGATTCGAGGTACACTTAAGTGATCCCACGCACGGGAGGAGAAAACCATGAAAGCGATTCTGTTTCTGGCGGCGCTGATGCCGCTTGGCGTATTAGCCCAGCCGATCAATATTAATAACAACCCTAACCAGCCGGGTTACGTGGTCCCCAGCCAGCAGCGCATGCAAAATGAGATGAAGATCCAGCAACAGCAGCAGCAGAGCATGCTGAAGCAGGATCTGAACAATCAGACCCGCTCGCAGCAGCAGCATTTGCAAAACCAGCTGCAGACTAATCAGCAGCGCGCGGCCCAGGGCGGCAATCTGAATGCGCCGCAGCAGGTGCGGCCAAATAACAACGGTGGGATGCTGCGGCAGACTAATCCGTAAAGGTCGTCCGCCGCAAATCCGTCTTAAGGCTGGAAATTCGGCCCGATGACATCAACGGCATCGGTGCAGATGCAGTCTACGCCCCAGCGCAGCAGTTCGGCGGCGCGCTGGGGTTTATTGACCGTGTACACCAGAATGTGCAGGCCAGCCTGTTTCAGGCTCGCCACCCGCGCCGCATCCAGCAGTTTGTGATTGAGGTGAATCGACACGCAGCCCAACCGGGTGGTCAATTCGCGCCAGTCATCGCGCCACTCATCCAGCAGCAGCCCGCGCGGCAGCTCGGGCGCGGCTTCCTGCGCCGCCTCAAGGGCGTCGATTTCAAAAGAGGAGAGCAGCGGCGCGGTCATGCCTTGCCATAGATCGCGCGCGGCCAGCGCCACCACTCTGCCGGTCTGCGGCCCCAGCCCGGTGGTCGGCTTAATTTCGATATTCGCCATCATGCCGTGACGACGGCAGCGCTCCGCCACCTGGGAGAGCAACGGCAGCGGCTCGCCCTTAAATTCACGGCTGAACCAGCTGCCGGCATCGACCTTCAGCAGATCGTCCCACGCCAGCTCTCCCGCCACGCCCCAGCCATTGCTGGTGCGTTCGAGATTATCGTCATGCAGCAGAAAGATCTGCCCGTCCTTCGACAGCTTGGCGTCAAATTCAATCATCGTGTGCCCGTAGCGGGCGCCGACGTCGATAGCCGCCAGGGTGTTCTCCGGCGCCAGTTTACCGCCGCCGCGATGGGCGACGATGCGGGGATAAGGCCAGTTACTCATGCGCGTTGTCCTGTTTCACCATCAAAGAGGTGCAGATGTTCCAAAGGCAGATGCAGCCATAGCGTGCTGCCTGCCGCCGGGCGCTGCTGGTGCGGCAGTCTGACCACCAGCTTCTGTTCGCCCCAGCGCCCGTGAGCGAGGTTATCGGCACCTAAAATTTCCAGGGTGTCCATCAGCAGCGGAATACCACCTTGCGCCTGCGAGCTTAAGATAAAATGCTCCGGACGGATACCGAGCGTCATTTTACGCCCAGCGTGGCGCCGGTGCTCATGATTCGTCGGCAGCTGCATGCCGCCCGCCAGCTCAAAGCGACCGCCGTCATCGCTGATGCGCCCTTCCAGCAGGTTCATGGCCGGGCTGCCGATAAAGCTCGCCACAAAGCGGCTGGCTGGCTTCTCGTACACTTCCACCGGGGTGCCGATCTGCTCGGCAACGCCTTTGTTCATCACCATCACCCGCTGGGCGAGGGTCATCGCCTCCACCTGGTCATGGGTGACGTACAGCGAGGTGGTTTTCAGGCGGCGATGCAGCTGCTGCAATTCCAGACGCATCTGCACGCGCAGCTTGGCGTCGAGGTTTGACAACGGTTCGTCGAAGAGGAATACCGCCGGGTCACGCACGATGGCGCGGCCCATCGCCACGCGCTGGCGCTGGCCGCCGGACAGTTCCCGCGGGCGGCGCTTGAGCAGACCATCCAGCTCAAGAATGCGCGCCGCCTCCTGCACCCGCTCGGCGATCAATCCCTTACCCATGCCGCGAATCTTCAGCCCCCACGCCATGTTCTCTTCCACGCTCATATGCGGATAAAGGGCATAGTTCTGGAACACCATCGCGATGCCGCGATCTTTCGGCTCCATCTCGGTCACCCGTTTACGATCGATCCAGATATCGCCGCTGGTCACCCGTTCAAGTCCCGCGACCATCCGCAGCAGCGTTGATTTCCCGCAGCCCGACGGGCCGACCATAACGATAAATTCCCCGTCCGCCACGTCCAGCGTCAGCGGTTGAATTACCTGGGTTTTGCCATCCCAGCTTTTGCTTACTGCCTGTAGTTTTAAACCAGCCATTTTATTTCTCACTATCGACCAGGCCGCGCACAAACGCGCGCTGCATGGCTAAAACGATGACGACCGGCGGGATCAGGGTCAGCAGCATCGCCGCCATCACCTGATTCCACTGGGTAGTACCTTCGCCGGTGGCGATCATGCCTTTAATACCGGCGACGGCGGTGCCAAGATTCACATCCTGAATAATCAGCAACGGCCACAGATACTGGTTCCAGCCGTAGATAAAGGTGATGACGAACAGCGCGGCGAGGTTGGTTTTCGACAGCGGCAGCACGATGTCGCGAAAGAAGCGCATCGGCGAAGCGCCATCGATACGCGCCGCTTCAATCAGCTCGTCCGGCAGGGTCATAAAGAACTGGCGGAACAGGAAGGTAGCGGTGGCCGAAGCCATCAACGGCAGCGTTAACCCGGCATAGCTGTCGAGCATGTTGAGGTTGGCGATCACCTCCACCGTCGGGAAAATACGCACCTCGACCGGCAGCATCAGGGTGATAAAGATCATCCAGAAGAACAGGTTACGCAGCGGAAAGCGGAACCAGACGATAGCGAACGCCGAAAGCATCGACACCACGATTTTGCCGACCGTAATGGCGAACGCCATGATGAAACTGTTGAGCATCATCAGCCAGAACGGCGCGCTGTTGACGCCGACGCCGTTCACCCAGATGGTCTTCATGTTCTCCAGCAGATGTCCGCCGGGGATCAGCGTCATCGGCGTTTCAAATACCGATTTGTTATCCAGCGTCGCCGCCACGAAGGCGACGTACAGCGGGAATAAAATGACGGCGATACCCAGGATCAGCATGGTGTGGCTAAAAATCGTCAGCCCGCGACGGTTCTCAATCATTGGTAACGCACCTTACTTTCAACGTAACGGAACTGCACCACCGTCAGGATAATGACGAGGAACATCAGCACCACCGACTGCGCGGCGGAAGCGGATAGATCGAGCCCGGCGAAACCTTCGCGATAGATTTTGTAGATCAGAGTGGTGGTAGCCTGCACCGGGCCGCCGGCGGTGGCGGCATCGATCACCGGGAAGGTGTCGAAGAAGGCATAAACCAGATTGACCACCAGCAGGAAGAAACTCACCGGCGCAATCAGCGGCAGCGCCAGCTTAAAGAAGCGTCGAATCGGCCCGGCGCCGTCGATGGCGGCGGCCTCAACCAGCGAACGCGGAATCGACTGCAGCGCGGCGAAGAAGAACAGGAAGTTGTAGCTTATCTGCTTCCACACCGAGGCGAAGACCACCAGAAACATCGCCTGGCCGCTGTTCTGCGCATGGTTCCAGTCATAGCCCAGCTCGCCGAGGAAATGGGTGATCAGCCCGCGCCCGGGGTTAAAGAGGAAGATCCACAGCACCGCCGCGACGGCGGGGGCCACGGCGTACGGCAGCAGCATCAGCGTTTGATAAAAGCGGCTGCCGCGCACCACATAGTCGACCAGCGCGGCGAAAAACAGTGAAATGAGCAGGCCGCTGACGGTCACCAGGGCGCTGAATTTTATGGTGGTCCAGAACGAGTCCAGGTAGTACGGATCGTGGAACAGCGCAACGAAGTTATCCAGGCCGACGAACTGGCTGGAAAGGCCAAAGGGATCGACGCTCTGCAGCGAGTACCACAGCGCTTCGCCTGCGGGCCAGATAAAGAAAATCAGCGTGATAATCAGCTGCGGCGCGACCAGCACATAGGGCAGCCAGCGCGAGCGGAATACCGGACGGGATGATGACATTGAGATTGGGTTCCTGAACAATGCCGGGTGGCGGCTACGCCTTACCCGGCCTACATAGGGCACATCGTAGGCCCGGTAAGCGCAGCGCCACCGGGCAAGTTACAGATTACGATTTGGTCGCTTGCTCGAAGCGACGCAGCAGCTGGTTCCCGCGCTGCACGGCGGAATCCAGCGCCTGCTGCGGGGTTTTCTTGCCGGTCCACACGCTCTCCAGCTCTTCATCGACGATGGTGCGGATTTGCGGCATGTTGCCCAGGCGCAGACCTTTGGTGAACGGCAACGGCGGCTTGTTCAGCATCTGGCGGGTAGCGATATCGGCGCCCGGGTTCTTATCATAGAAGCCCTGCTGACGCGTCAGATCGTAGGCCGCGGTAGTGATCGGCAGGTAGCCGGTTTTCTGGTGCCACTCGGCGGCGTTTTCCGGTTTGGTCAGGAAGTCGAGGAACTTCGCCACGCCGGTGTAGGTCTCTTTGTCTTTGCCCTGCATCACCCACAGGCTGGCCCCGCCGATGATGGCGTTCTGCGGCGCGCCTTTCACGTCGGCATCGTAAGGCATCATGCCGACGCCGTAGTTAAATTTGGCGTACTGGCGGATATCGGCCAGCGATCCGGACGAGGCAGTGGTAATGGCGCAGTCGCCGTTATAGAACTTTTCGGTAGACTCGTCTTTACGCCCGAAGTAGCTGAAATCGCCCTTCTTGTTCATCTCTTCGAGCAGCGCGATATGCTTCACCTGCTCCGGCTTGTTGAACTCAAGAACCGCGTCGGTACCGTCGAAGCCGTTATTCTTCGTCGCCACCGGCAGACCGTGCCAGGCGCTGAAGTTTTCAATCTGGATCCAGCCCTGCCAGCCGCTGGCGTAGCCGCACTTCATCCCGGCGGCTTTCAGCTTCGCGGTATAGGCCGCCAGATCCTGCCAGGTCTTCGGCGGCTGATCCGGATCTAAGCCGGCTTTTTTGAAGGCGTCTTTGTTGTAGTAGAGCACCGGGGTAGAGCTGTTAAACGGCTGGGAGAGCAGATGGCCGGTTTTCGAATCGGTGTAATACCCGGCCACCGTCGGTACGAACTGCGATTCATCAAACTTGATGCCCGCCTCGCTAAACACCTGGTAGACCGGCTTAATGGCTTTTGACGCCATCATGGTGGCGGTGCCGACTTCATACACCTGCAGGATAGCCGGCGCGTTGCCGGTACGGAAGGCGGCGATACCGGCGCTCAGGCTCTGCTCGTAGTTGCCTTTGTATACCGGAACGATTTTGTAATCAGGATTGGCCGCGTTAAAGCGTTGCGCCAGAGAATCCACTTCTTTACCCAGCTCGCCTTCCATTGAGTGCCAGAATGGGATGGTGGTAACCGCCAGGGCCTGACCGGCAAAAGCCAGGCTCAGCGCCAGTCCTAAAGCTGTATGTCGTAACGATATCATCGGTTATCTCTCTTGTTGTGCCGGATGCGCGATTTCACGCGTTTTATGCTCGCGGGGTAACATGACATGTTCGAATTACAGAAAAATAACTTTTTTATTACAAAAAAAAGATAGTAACGGGTCAGAGAGATGACAAGCCGATGAAAGGACGGGGGAAGTAAAGTGGGAGCTGAGACACGGATAATATTCGTGCGGTCGGCTCCCGGGGTCGGCGCAAGCGCCTCGCCCGGGCTACAAACCGGCGAAGCCGCCGGGTTGCAACGAGTTAACCGTCATCCGCGCAAACGCGCGACAATCTGTTCCAGGGTAAGTTGCCCTGCTGCTGCCTCGACGGTCATGCCGACGAAGTCTGGATTCGCTGGCAATATAATTCCATTTCGCTTTAAAAAAAGCAGGGTGATAAACAGTGCCGTACGCTTAATACCATCATTAAATATATGACCGCGAGAAATCGCCAGCAGATGCATCGCAGCGAGTCGCCACACGTCTGTCACACCTTCATATTCAATTTTGTTTAGCACCCTATACATTATCGCTTCGGCACGCCCCGGATCGGGCATACCGGCAACGCCAGGCGTGACGCGGAGCAGCCTGTCGTGAAACTGTATTATCTCTTCCGCTGAGATAATCTGCAGCGTCATTTATCCGCAAGCTCCCTGATCTCATCACCATGAACCGCCATGATAGCCGCGAACTCATCATCCATTCTGGCCGCCTGGTAGCGTTCAAACTCTTCTGCACTAATGATGACTGCAGATTTATGCCCACGACGGGTAATGGTCACAGGTACACCTGTCACTGCGCTTTCCAGCACATCGGCCAGATTTTGCCGGGCTTCGCTATAGTTAACCGTTCTCATAAAAACCTCCAAAGCTGTACTCTTTTATTGTACAACATACATGTACAAAAAAAGAGCCAACAGGCTCTTTTAAATGTATTCGTGCGATCGGCTCCCGGGGTCGGCGCAAGCGCCTCGCCCGGGCTACAACCCGGCGAAGTGAACGACGCCGGGTTGCGATGAATTAACCGCCGAGATAGGCGCTGCGCACCGCCTCGTTGGCCAACAGCGCGTCGCCGGTGTCCTCCAGCACCACGTGGCCGTTCTCCAGCACATAGCCGCGGTCGGCCAGCTTCAGCGCCTGGTTGGCGTTCTGCTCAACCAGGAAGATCGTCATCCCTTGCTCGCGCAGCTGCTCGATGGTGTCGAAAATCTGCTGAATGATAATCGGCGCCAGCCCCAGCGACGGTTCATCCAGCAGCAGCAGGCGCGGTTGGCTCATCAGGGCGCGACCGATCGCCAGCATCTGCTGCTCGCCGCCGGACATGGTGCCGGCGCGCTGAATACGGCGTTCATGCAGACGCGGGAACAGCTCATACACCCATTTGATGCGGGTCTGGAACTGATCGCGGTCGGCAAAAAAACCGCCCATCGCCAGGTTCTCTTCCACCGTCATACGCGAAAAGACGCGCCGCCCTTCCGGAACGATCGCCACCGCCTCGCGCATGATCTTCGCGGTTTGCCAGTCGGTAATATCCTTACCGTCAAAGACAATGCGCCCGCTGGAGGCGCGCGGGTCGCCGCACAGCGTACCAAGTAGGGTGGTTTTCCCCGCGCCGTTGGCGCCGATAAGCGTGACGATCTCGCCCTGTTTGATATGCAGGCTGACGTTGTGCAGCGCCTGAATCTTGCCGTAGTGGGCGCTGACGTTGTCAAAAGTTAACATCGCGTTTTCCATCTTATGCCTCACCAAGGTATGCGCGGATCACATCCGGGTTATTACGAATCTCTTCCGGCGTCCCGTTGGCCAGCGGTGTTCCCTGGTTCACGACGTAGATGCGATCGGAAATGCCCATCACCAGCTTCATATCGTGTTCGATAAGCAGGATGGTGGTGTTGTGATGGTTACGCAGCTCGGCGATAAGCTCGTCCAGCTCTTTGGTCTCTTTCGGGTTCAGCCCCGCCGCCGGTTCATCGAGCATCAGAATTTCCGGCTGGGTCACCATGCAGCGGGCAATCTCCAGCCGACGCTGGTCGCCGTAGGCCAGGTTGCTGGCCTGACGGTTGGCATGCTCCAGCAGGCCGATACGCTCCAGCCAGGTGGCGGCCCTGTCCAGCGCTTCGCTCTGCGCCCGACGGAAGGCCGGCGTTTTCAGCAGGCCGGAGAAGAGCCCGGTTTTCAGCTGCTGATGCTGCGCCACCAGCAGGTTTTCAATCACCGTCATTTCGCGGAACAGGCGCACGTGCTGGAAGGTCCGCACCACGCCCATCCGCGCAATCTGCTGACCCGGCAGCCCTTCCAGGTGCTGGTCGCGCAGCAGAATAGTGCCACCGGTGGGCTTGTAAAAACCGGTCAGGCAGTTAAAGACGGTGGTCTTCCCGGCGCCGTTGGGGCCGATCAGCGAGACGATCTCGCGCTCTCTGAGCTCCAGCGACACATTGTTGACGGCCAGCAGACCGCCGAAACGCATCATCAGGCCGCTAACGGATAATAATGGCTGACTCATGCCTGCTCTCCTTTCGCCTGACCGTTTTTCAGCTTCAACTGCACGCGCGTCATTGGCAGAAGCCCCTGCGGACGCCAGATCATCATCAGCACCATCAGGCCGCCGAGCATTAACATGCTGTATTCGTTGAAGTCACGCATCAACTCGCGCGAGACCACCAGCAGAATAGCCGCGAGGATCACCGCGAACTGCGAGCCCATCCCGCCCAGCACGACGATCGCCAGCACAAAGGCTGACTCGGCGAAGGTAAAGGATTCCGGGCTGACGAAGCCCTGGCGCGCGGCGAACAGCGTGCCGGCGAAGCCAGCAAACGCGGCGCTGATGGTAAAGGCGGTCAGCTTGATGCGCGTCGGGCTCAGGCCCAGCGAACGACAGGCGATCTCATCTTCACGCAGCGCTTCCCACGCCCGGCCCAGCGGCATTCGCAGCAGGCGGTTGATGACGAACAGGCTGAGCACTACCAGCAGCAACGCCACCAGGTAGAGGAAAATCACCCGGTCGGAGGGATCGTATTTGACGCCGAAGAAGTTGCTGAAGGTATCCCAGCCGCCTTCGCGGGCGCTGCGGCTAAATTCGAGGCCAAAGAAGGTCGGTTTCGGGATCTGGCTGATGCCGTTCGGCCCGCCGGTGATCTCGGTATTGTTGAGCAGCAGAATGCGCACGATCTCGCCGAAGCCTAAGGTCACAATCGCCAGGTAGTCGCCGCGCAAACGCAACACCGGGAAGCCCAGCAGGAAACCGGCCGCCGCGGAGACCAGGCCGGCCAGCGGGAGACAGGTCCAGAAGCCGAGACCGTAATAGTGGTTCAGCAGCGCAAAGGTATACGCGCCGATGGCATAGAACCCGCCGTAGCCCAGCACCAGCAGGCCGGAAAGGCCGACCACCACGTTCAACCCGAGGCCGAGGATGATATAGATCATCGTCAGGGTGGCGATATCCACCGTGCCGCGCGACACCATAAACGGCCAGGCCACGGCAATCACCAGCAGGGCTATCAGGAACAGCTTCTGCTTCACCGTCGACCCGTCAATCGCCGGCATAATAAACTTCGGCCCGGAGACGTTCTTAACCGCTTTCTGGAACAGCGGCCGCAGCAGCTGGAAGAAAAAGACCACCGCGGTACCGATGAAGATCCACTGCCAGCGAATATCGGCGGCGGTATCGACCACCAGTTTGGTGCCGTTCAGCTCCAGCTGCACGCCCATAAAGACGCCCGCCAGAATGAAGAACATCACGGCAGAGAGCAGCGCCATTGCAATTTGCATCGGTTTCATACTTTTTCCACCTCCGGGCGGCCCAGAATGCCGGTCGGCATCACTAACAGCACCAGAATCAGCAGCGCGAAGGAAACGACGTCCTTATATTCGGTGCTGAGATAGGCGGAAGAGAGCGCCTCGGCAATACCCAGGATCAGGCCGCCGATCATCGCGCCAGGGATACTGCCGATCCCGCCGAGCACGGCGGCGGTGAACGCCTTCATCCCGGCCATAAAGCCGATGTAGGGGTTAATCACGCCGTAGAACTGCCCCAGCAGCACGCCGGCCACCGCCGCCATCGCTGCGCCGATGACAAAGGTCAGGGCAATGACGCGGTCGGTGTTAATCCCGAGCAGGCTGGCCATTTTCAGATCTTCCGCGCAGGCGCGGCAGGCGCGCCCCATCCGCGAGTAGCGAATAAACAGCGTCAGGGCCAGCATGGCGATAAAGGTCACCACCCAGATCACCAGTTGCATGGTGGTGATTGTCGCGGAGAAGCTGTCGCTGTGGCCGACGACCCACTGGCCGTTAAACAAGCTCGGCAGCGCCACGTCGCGGGAGCCCTGGGTCAGGCTGACGTAGTTCTGCAGGAAGATAGACATCCCGATGGCGGAGATCAGCGCAATCAGGCGCTTGGAGTTACGCACCGGCCGATAGGCCACGCGCTCAATGCTCCAGCCGTAGGCGCTGGCAATCACAATGGCGCCCACGAATCCGGCGGCGACCAGCAGCCAGCTAGTGTCAATGCCCATCATCATCAGCGCGGCGATGATCATGAAGGAGACATAGCTGCCAATCATATAGACCTCGCCGTGGGCGAAGTTGATCATGCCGATAATGCCGTACACCATCGTATAGCCGATGGCGATCAACGCATAGGTACTGCCCAGCGTGACGCCGTTAAACATCTGCTGCAGAAAATAGAGAAACTGCTCGGACATAAGGTAACCTTTTTCAAACCGCCCGCGGTTCGCGGGCGGAGGGATAACTCGTCTTCAGCGCTTATTTCGCCGCGCTCGAAGAGCCATCGGCGTGCCACTGGAAGACACCAAACTCAAATCCCTTCAGATCGCCTTTTTCATCCCAGGTCAGCGGCCCAATCACGGTTTTCGCCCCGTGCGCTTTCAAATCGTTGATTAAATCCAGCGGCTGCTGGCTGCCGGTTCTGTCCATCGCCTGCGCCAGCGACTGAACGGCGGCATAGGTGATCCAGACGTACGGTCCGCTCGGATCTTTCTTCTCCGCTTTCAGCGCGTTGACGATGGCGCTGTTGGCAGGGTCCTGATCGTAGCGTTTTGGCATTGTCACCAGCATGCCTTCCGCCGCGGCGCCCGCGATATTGGACAGCGAGGCGTTGCCGACCCCTTCCGGCCCCATAAACACGGTTTTCAACCCGACGGAGCGCGCCTGGCGCAGCATCTGGCCCATTTCCGGGTAGTAGCCGCCGTAGTAGACGAAGTCGATGTTCTCTTTCTTCAGGCGCGCCAGCAGGGCGGAGAAATCTTTTTCCCCCGCGGTGATGCCATCGAAGAAGACGATGTTGGCCCCGGCTTTCTTCAGGTTGTCCTGCACCGAACGCGCCAGCCCTTCGCCGTACTGCTGCTTGTCATGAATGATGGCGATACGCTGCGGTTTGACTTTCTCGACGATATATTTCGCCGCGGTCGGCCCCTGCGAGGAGTCGAGGCCGGCGGTACGCATGATGTACTGGTATCCGCGCTGGGTCAGCTCCGGATTGGTCGCCCCGGGGGAGATCATCAGGATGCCTTCATCCTCATAGATGTCGGAAGCCGGCTGGGTGGAAGAGGAGCACAGGTGGCCGATAACGTACTGAATGCCGTCGTTGACGATTTTGTTGGCCACCGCGACCGCTTGCTTCGGATCGCAGGCGTCGTCATATTCGACGGCCACCAGCTTGTCGCCCTTAATGCCGCCGCTGGCGTTGATGTCTTTAATCGCCTGACGCGCGCCATTGAACTCCATGTCGCCCCACTGGGCCACCGGACCCGACATCGCGCCGACC
The DNA here is from genome assembly GCF_000742135.1 of Klebsiella pneumoniae. Classification (GTDB taxonomy): domain Bacteria; phylum Pseudomonadota; class Gammaproteobacteria; order Enterobacterales; family Enterobacteriaceae; genus Klebsiella; species Klebsiella pneumoniae. Next base: position 4,670,725 of record NZ_KN046818.1, read on the forward strand.
ACGGCGACCTTAATATCCTTGGCCATCGCCGCGTGCGACATCGCTAATGCGACAATGCCCGCGACGATGGTTTTCGCGTTCCTTTTCATGCTGCAGAACCCCGTTCGTGATGTGGTGTAAATGTTTTGTATTTTTATGGTTAAAAAGCATTCTGTGCTTTTATTAAACAACGCCATTTTTACCATTGAGTTTAATGGTTTAGCGCAGTTTTTCACTAAAAAACAGATTAAAACCTCTATTTTTCAGTCGATTAAGCAAAGATAATATTCTGTATTTTGGTGAAGATAAACAAAAAAAAGTCCATCCTGCAGCATAAAATAACGATACATAAGGCGGAATAAAACGCTGCACATTAGGTTAAAATTCTGCTTATTTTTCGATCCATGACGGATTGAGCTACCCTGACAACGCCAGGAAAACGAATCCCCTGATGTACGCGCAAAAAACAGCGCTCCGCCAGACAGCAATTTTGGGTACACTGGCGCCTCTGTTTTGCACTGGATTTGCCGCCCATGAAACTGACCATTATCCGTTTACAGCACTTCAGCGATCAGGATCGCATTGATCTGGGGAAAATCTGGCCGTCGCAGGATCTGTCGACGCTGACCCTTGATGAAAACCATCGTCTCTACGCCGCCCGCTTTAACGAGCGCCTGCTGGGCGCCGTGCGCGTTACCCTGGGCGGCGTCGAAGGTGAGCTCAGCGATCTGTGCGTGCGTGAAGTGACCCGCCGCCGCGGCGTCGGACAATACTTAGTGGAAGAGACATTGCGTGATAACCCGGCGATCAATAGCTGGCGCGTCGCCGACCATGGGGTGGAGGACCGCGGCGTGATGGCGGCCTTTATGCAGGCGCTCGGCTTTAGCGCCCAGCAGAATGGTTGGGAAAAGCATTAAGCCGTAGCCCCAATAAGCGGAGCATGGCCAAGGAAGAACCCGGCGGCGCTTCGCTTAGCCGGGCTACCTGGCGACTGTAGCCCGGCTAAGCGCAGCGCGACCGGGGTCAGACAACGCATTTGCAGAGTGAAAGGCCCCACCCATTTAACCCAGCATTTCGCGTTGCAAAAAGGCGTCAAGACCCGAAATCCCCGGGAGCTTACATCAGTAAGTGACCGGGGTTGAGGGCCGCAGACAACGCATTTGCAGCGTGAAAGGCCCCCACCCATTTAACCCAGCATTTCGCGTTGCAAAAAGGCGTCAAGACCCGAAATCCCCGGGAGCTTACATCAGTAAGTGACCGGGGGTGAGGGCCGCAGACAACGCATTTGCAGCGTGAAAGGCGCCGGTTAAATTATTTGGCGTCGGTCGCCGTACCGTTCGCATGCCAGGTAAAGACCCCGAACTCGAAGCCTTTCAGGTCGCCTTTCTGATCCCACGACAGCGGGCCCATCACGGTGTCTACTGTCGCGCCTTTCAGGTATTTAGCGATTTCCGCCGGATCGTCAGACTGATTCAGGCCTGCCTGCAGCGACTGCAGCGCCGCGTAGGTGGTCCACACGAAGGCGCCGCTCGGATCCTGTTTCTTCGCCTTGATCGCATCCACGATCGGTTTGTTCGCCGGCACCTGGTCGTAGTTCTTCGGCTTGGTTACCAGCAGGCCTTCCGCCGACTCGCCGGCGATGTTAGACAGGGAGACGTTCGCTACGCCTTCCGGGCCCATAAACTGGGTTTTCAGACCGGCGGCGCGCGCCTGACGCAGGATCTGGCCCATTTCCGGGTGATAGCCGCCGTAGTAGACGAAATCGATATTCTCTTTCTTCAGGCGCGCCACCAGGGTGGAGAAATCTTTCTCACCGGCGGTGATCCCGTCGAAGAAGACCACGTTTGCCCCGCCTTTTTTCAGGCCATCCTGCACCGCACGGGCCAAACCTTCGCCGTACTGCTGTTTGTCATGTACCACTGCGATACGCTGCGGCTTCACTTTGTCGAGAATGTATTTCGCCGCGGTTGGCCCCTGATCGGAGTCCAGACCGGTGGTGCGCAGGATCAGCTTATAGCCGCGCGCCGTCAGCTCCGGAGCAGTCGCTGCCGGGGTAATCATCAGAATGCCTTCGTCTTCATAGATATCAGACGCCGGCTGAGTGGAAGAGGAGCACAGGTGACCAATGACGTATTTGATGCCGTCGTTGACCACTTTGTTGGCTACCGCTACCGCCTGTTTCGGGTCGCAAGCGTCATCATATTTGACGATCTGCAGCTTATTGCCCTTGATGCCGCCCTTAGCATTGATATCCGCTACCGCCTGCTCTGCGCCGGTAAACTCCTGGTCGCCGTACTGGGCCACCGGGCCGGACATCGCCCCGACTACCGCGATTTTGATATCTTCCGCCAGCGCCGCGCTGCTCATAACTAAGGCAATACATCCTGCCAGTAACGCTTTACCCTTCATATTCATCCTGAGGCTCCCCATTATTATGGTTTTTGCATTTGTTGTGATGTTGTTTATTAGCGCATTATTTTGTTTATACCGATAGGAAAAGCATATGATAGCTAATCAACCGGGGACTGCCCGCGCTTTTGCAGCACACTATGCTAAACATACCGTCATTCTGAGGAATTTGAAACGACTAAATTGCGGGCTATGTAACAGATAAGTGACAAATAAAAAAACCGCGCCAGCATGAACCGGACGCGGTGCAAAACAGAGCCTGATTACCAGCCTGCGGGTAGGTAGCCCACCGCGGATGCTATCGCGTAGGCGGCGCTGCAAAGATACAACAACACAATGAAGCATTGGATAAGCGGATGGGTCATCCAGGCCGGACAGGTCCAGCCCGGGGTCAGATCGCCACGCTGGCGGGCGCCCTTGAGCATCAGGATCGGCATAATCGATAAAATGACGCCGCTGAACACCCCGGCAAAATAGAGCGCGTTGACGAAGGAGACCATGCCGCTATAGGCCAGTACGAACGGCGGGATCGCCACCACCAGCAGCACCATCAGGCGCCGGGCGGGCTGTTCATCATTCCCCAGGCGGAACTGATCGAAGATATTGGTCAGGAAGCTGCCGCCCAGTCCCCAGTAGGAGGTCAGCATCGCGCACAGCGCAAACAGATTGGCTGAGAAGAAGGCCCATTCGCCAAGCGCCCGCCCCCAGGAGATGGTGGCCACATCCGAGATATTGTCCAGACCGTTAAGCGAGATCACCGACAACGGCACCAGCGCCAGTAGGGTAAAGGTCAGCGCCATGCCGACCATGATGGCTTTAGGCAATTTTTCCGGTTTGTCGGCGAAGCCCCGCGCCATCTCCGGCACGATATACTGTGCCGAGAAGCAGAATGCCACGACGTTGAAGACCGGAACCATATACAGCCAGTTGCCGTCGAGCAGATAGCCGACGCGGGTGGTCTCTTTCAACAGCGTGGCAATCACCAGCACCGAGATCATCACCACCATGCCGATGCTGATAAATTTCTCACCGCGGCCGATCGCCTTCAGCCCCAGGTAGAGTACCCCTGCCGCCGGAACGAAAAACAGCACGCTACCCAGCGCCGGCGAGATGCCAAACAGGGAGTGCAGCAGCTTACCGCTGCCGGTCATATACGCCGTCAATGCCCCGACGCTATTGACGCAGACGGAGAGAAACATCATCAGCGCGCCAAAGCCGCCGACGTAGCGCTTCGATAATCCACTGAGCTGCAGATGTTTACGGGTGCGCAGCGTGGATTCCGCGACATAGAGCATAGTCACCGTCGTCAGGCTGCCCACCAGCACCAGCCAGAACAGCAGCGGTAAGAAGCCCGCTTTGCTCGACGCATAGGCGATAGAGAGGACGCCCGCGCCAATATTGGTACCGACAATCATCGATACCCCTTCGACGAAGCTCAGAGATTTTGCAGGGACAGCCGTACGTTCCCGGCCAGTGAGGACGGGAGAAAAGGTGGAGTTTTCAGACATAATACTTTCCGTTTTACTCCGGCGGTTGTCACCGCCGGAAAAAAGGTGATATCAGGGTGATAAACCACTCACGCTGAGCATAAACAGCCGGCTGCGGCGTCCTGTTTCTGTTCGGCTTCCCTGCCGCCGCAGCCCGCCGGGGAGACGTTAGCTCTTCAGTACGCGCGCCAGAATATCCAGCGCTTTCGAGAACTGGGTATCCGGGATAGTCAACGGATACAGGAATCGGATCACGTTGCCGTAGACGCCACAGCTCAGCAGCAGCAGGCCGTTCTCCTGCGCTTTCTGTTGCACCTGGCGGGTGAATTCCGGCGACGGTTCGCCTGTTTGCGGATCGTTAAACTCCACCGCCACCATCGACCCCCGGCCACGGACATCAACGATCGCCGGGCAGGTAGCGCGCGCCTGGTTGAGCACTTCCTGCAGATGGCTACCCAGCTGTTCAGCGCGCTGACACAGCTGCTCTTCGGCAATCACATCCAGCACCGCGTGCGCCGCGGCCACCGCCAGCGGGTTACCGGCATAGGTTCCGCCCAGCCCGCCAGGCGCTGGCGCATCCATCACTTCGGCGCGGCCGACAACGCCCGACAGCGGGAAACCGCCGGCGAGGCTTTTCGCCATCGTCATCAGATCCGGTTTCACCTCATAGTGCTGCATAGCGAACAGCTTGCCGGTGCGGGCGAAACCGGTCTGCACTTCATCGGCGATCAGCAGAATGCCGTGGGTATCGCACAGGTCGCGCAGCGCCTGCATAAAATCGGCCGGCGCGACGTTAAAGCCGCCTTCCCCCTGGATCGGCTCGAGAATGATGGCCGCTACCTGGTCCGGCGCAATATCCGCTTTGAAAATGCGCTCCAGGCTTTTCAGCGCATCCGCGGTGGTCACGCCATGCGCCGCATTGGGGTAAACGCCGTGATACACCGAGCCCGGGAACGGCCCGAAGCCGATTTTGTAGGGCGCGACCTTACCGGTGAGGGCCATGGTCATAAAGGTACGGCCGTGGAAACCGCCGCCGAAGGTAATCAGCCCCGGACGACCGGTGTAAGCGCGGGCGATTTTCACCGCGTTCTCGACCGCTTCCGCGCCGGTGGTGAAGAAAGCCGTTTTTGCCGGCCCGTCAATTGGCGCCAGATCGTTGATACGCTCCGCCAGCGAAACATAGCTTTCGTACGGCACAATCTGATAGGCGGTGTGGGTGAACGCCTGCAGCTGGTCGGCAACCGCGGCGACCACTTTCGGATGGCGGTGACCGGTATTTAACACGGCGATCCCGGCGGCGAAATCGATCACCTCATTGCCTTCGATATCCCACAGCGTGGCGTTTTCCGCCTTCTCGACAAAGTAGTTACACATTACGCCTACGCCGCGCGGCGTCGCCTGCTGGCGACGTTGATTCAGTTCTGAGCTTTTCACCTGCGAATCTCCTGTCGTGTATGTCACGTTATCGCAACAAATTAGAAACAATGTCGTTTATTTACACAGGAGTTGGCCCTATAATCGAGTACCAATTTTGAATATCTGAGGGATCCAATTGCGTTCGCTGGTGGGTGACCTGGTGCTGGTCCGTCTGCAGGAAGAGCGGGATCCTCTTCTGCACAAACGCTTATATAACGCGCTGCGCCGCGCGATCCTCGACGGTTCGCTGGCGCCGCAAAGCCGTCTGCCGCCGTCGCGGGACCTGGCGGGCGAACTTGGCGTATCAAGAAACACCATATTAACAACTTATGAACAATTGCTGGCGGAAGGATATGTGGTTTCCCGTCGGGGAAGCGGAACATTCGTTGCCCAAACCGCCCCTGAGAGCTCATTGACGGCTAAAGGTCAGCAAGAAAACAGCAGTATCGCAGCACCGACGGCGCATCTTTCACGCCGAGGCCAACATCTGCTCGGCCAGGTCAGCGCCAGCCCGCGCCAGTGGGGAGCGTTTATACCCGGCGTGCCGGACGTTAACGCCTTTCCCCACCCGCTGTTCAGTAAGATCCAGGCCCGCATCAGCCGTCGGCCCAAACCGGAGCGGCTCAGCTATAGCTGCAACGGCGGCACTCCGGAACTGCAGCAGGCGCTGGTGGATTATCTGCGCGTGTCGCGCGGCGTCCACTGTCAGTCAGATCAAATTCTTATCACCGAGGGGATCCACCAGGCGATCGATCTGGTCACCCGCATGCTGTGTGATAACGGCGATCTGGCGTGGGTGGAGGAGCCTTCCTACTGGGGGATCCGCCACGTGCTGGCGATGAACGACGTTCGGGCAGAGCCCCTGACCGTGGATGCCAACGGCCTGTGCCCGCCGGAGACGGTTGACGATGCGCCGAGGCTGATCTTCGTTACGCCTTCCCACCAGTATCCTCTGGGCGCGGTGATGAGCCTTGAGCGCCGCCAGCGCCTGCTGGCACTCGCCCGTCAGCAGGGGAGCTGGATCGTCGAAGATGATTATGACAGCGAGTTTCGCTTTTCCGGTCAGCCGATCCCCGCCCTGCAGGGTCTGGTCGCCGACGCCCCGGTGGTCTATATCGGCACCTTCAGCAAGACGCTCTATCCCGGCCTGCGCCTGGGCTACGTGGTGATCCCGCGGCCGCTGGTCAGCGATCTGAAGCACGCCCATGCCGAGCTTTACCGCGGCGGCCATTCGCTGATCCAGATGGCGCTGGCGGAGTTTATTACCGCCGGCCACTATTCGGCCCATATCCGCCGTATGCGGCTGCTCTACAGCCGTCGCCGGGCCTTTTTAACTGAGCTTATCCAGCGGCACTGTATGCCGTACGCCCTGTCTGACTTCAGCGATAATGCCGGGCTGCATTTGATCCTCAATTTGCCCGCAGAGGCTGACGATGTGGCGATCGCCAGAGAGGCCAATGCGCGGCACATTCTGGTGCGGCCGCTGTCGCGCTACTACCTGACGGCGGCGCGCAAGAAAGGATTACTGATGGGATTCGCCAGCCAGCCCGAAGAGCAGATGGCGTCGGCGTTCAGCGTCTTACTCGGCTGCCTGCAGACGCACTGCCCGCAGATGCTCCTGCCCCCGGGGGACGCAGAAAAACAAAACGCCCCAACCTGAGGCGGGGCGTTATCGTGGAGCCTGATATCAGGTATCAGGCAGGCGTGGCGTATCAGGCTTCGATAGCGGCACGCAGTTTTTTCATGGCGTTCTTTTCCAGCTGACGCACGCGCTCTGCGGAGACGCCGTAGCGGTCGGCCAGTTCCTGCAGCGTGGACTTGTTATCTTCGTCCAGCCAGCGGGCGCGGATGATGTCCTGGCTACGCTCGTCCAGGCCCTGCATCGCGTCAGTCAGCTTATTCGCCGCCTGCTCTTCCCAGTTATCGTCTTCGATGCCGTCGGCAAAGTTAGACGTTTTGTCCTGCAGATACAGGACCGGCGCCATCGGCTGGCTGTCGGACTCATCGTCGGACGACATGTCGAAGGTCATGTCCTGGGCCGCCATACGGGATTCCATCTCGCGGACGTCTTTGCTCGACACGCCCAGCTCACGGGCCACCATTTCCACTTCATCCTGATTGAACCAACCCAAACGCTGTTTGGTTTTACGCAGGTTAAAGAACAGCTTACGCTGTGCTTTGGTGGTAGCGACCTTCACAATACGCCAGTTGCGCAGCACGTATTCGTGAATTTCGGCTTTAATCCAGTGCACGGCGAAGGAGACCAGGCGCACACCCACTTCCGGGTTGAAGCGACGCACGGCTTTCATCAGGCCGATATTGCCTTCCTGGATCAGATCCGCCTGCGGCAGGCCATAGCCCGAGTAGTTACGAGCAATGTGAACAACAAAGCGCAGGTGAGACAGAATCAGCTTTTTCGCTGCTTCCAGATCGCCCTGGTAATGCAGCTTTTCAGCAAGCTCCCGCTCTTCATCAGCCGACAGCATCGGCCAAGTGTTAGCGGCCCGGATGTACGATTCCAGGTTACCAACGGGGGCTAAAGCTAAAGTTTGCATTTCTTTGGTCATTCAAATCCTCTCAATTGATATCTTCTGACGCGTTCTTGTCCCCATCAGGCAACAAGCATGCCAGCATTCATGAGCAACGAGAATATCACTCACATTAGTATCAGACAGTGATTTTATCCACAAGTTCCATGCAACGGTGTGAATAAATTACGCACAAAATGTGACACCACGATGAAAAAGTGAGGGCAGGAAAAGGGGAACAAGCTTGCGGTATCTTTCCCTGCGAACAGGAACTCATTGCAGCAGGGAAAGATTATATCACGCTTTTATTAATCGGGAGTAAAGTGACGTAAATGTTGCACTGTCGCCAGCCAGGCGGCTACCCACCCGATCATCGAGCAGACGATCAACATCAACAGACACTCGTCGAAGCCTAAGCCGCTCAGCTCAAACTGGGTGCCGAAGACTTTCGCCACTTCGGTCACCGCCGACGAGAGGCGCATTACCAGAATCTCCGACAGGATCAGCGATAAAAACGCGCCGGAAAAGCCCAGCATCGCTCCGCCGTAGAGGAAGGGACGCAGGATAAAGCCGTCGGTGGCGCCGATAAGCTTCTGAACGTTAATGGTATCGCGGCGGGCGAAGATGCTCAGGCGCACGCTGTTGCCGATCACCAGGAACACCGCCGCCACCATCAGCACGCCGATCATCGCCGACACGCGTCCTACCAGCCCGGTGAGCGAGGAGAGACGGGCAAACCAACTGTCGTCCATCCGCACTTCATCGACGCCCTGGATCCGCGTTACCCGATCGCGCAGGGTATTCAGCGCCTCGGTGCTCTGGAAATCCAGCTTCGGCACCACGATGGCGACCGCCGGCAGCGGGTTCTCCTCCAGCATATCCAGGGCGCCGCCAAAGCCAGACCAGTTACGGAATTCCCCCAGCGCCTCGTCACGGGACAAATAGTTTACCTTGTCGACGCCCTGCTCCGCCTGCAGCTGGCCCACCACCCGCGCCGCGGCATCGTCATCCAGCGTTTTTTCCAGATAAACGGTGATCTGCGGCGAGGGATAATACTGGGACGCCGCGCTGCTGACGTTTTTGTAGACCATGTAGCAGACGCTTGGCAGGGTCAACGAAATGGCGATGACCATTACCGTCAGGAAGGTCGCCAGCGGCGTGCTTTTTAGATCCTGCAGCGCGCCGTGCCAGGCATAGCGCACCTGCTCGTTGAATACGTTGCTCTTACGCGAGGCCGGGTTAGGCGCCGCTTTCGGCCGTTTTGGCGCATTGCGCCCGCCACCGCCGCCGCCCGCGGCGTTGCGCAGGCGATCGAACTTGCTGCCGAACTGGCGAATCTGGTTCATTGCGTCGCGCTTATTCACCCCGAATGCCTCCATGCAGATGGCCGTCGCTAAGCGTCAGCACGCGGTACGGACGACTGGAGATAAGCCCCAGATCGTGCGTGGCCATCAGTACCGTCACCCCGACGCGGTTAAACTCTTCAAACAGACGTAAAATCCCCTCCGAGAGCGCCTCGTCGAGGTTGCCGGTCGGTTCATCCGCCAGCAGCACCGCCGGCTTGTTGACCACCGCGCGAGCGATTCCCACGCGCTGCTGCTCACCGCCGGAGAGCTGAATGGGAAAATTCTTCGCTTTGTCCAGCAGGCCAACCTTGTCCAGCGCCGCCGAGACGCGACGACGAATATCATCGCCGCTGGCGCCGGCGATAATCAGCGGGATCGCCACGTTGTCATACACGGTACGATCCATCAGCAAATGGTGGTCCTGGAAAATCATACCGATCTGGCGGCGCAGGAACGGCACCTCACGGCTCTTCAGACGGCTGATTTCATGACCGCTGAAGAAGATTTTCCCGGCGCTGGGCCGTTCGATACCACAGATAAGCTTCAGCAGGGTACTCTTCCCTGCGCCGGAATGGCCGGTCAGAAACGCCATCTCGCCCGGCTGCAGGTGGAAGGTCACCCCCTGCAGCGCTTGTCTCCCACCGAGATAGGCTTTGCTGACTTGTTCAAAGCGAATCATTCTTAATCCTCTCGGGCAAAAAGTGCCTCAATAAAGTCGCCCGCATTAAACGGACGCAGATCCTCAATACGCTCGCCGACGCCAATATAGCGAATCGGAATGCCGAACTGATCGGCCACCGAGAAGATCACGCCGCCTTTGGCGGTGCCGTCCAGCTTGGTCAGGGTGATCCCGGTCAAACCTACCGCCTCATGGAACAGTTTGGCCTGGCTAATAGCATTCTGCCCGGTGCTGGCGTCAATGGTTAACATCACCTCGTGCGGCGCGTCGACGTCCAGCTTTTTCATTACCCGGACAATCTTCTTCAGCTCTTCCATCAGGTGCGATTTATTTTGCAAACGCCCGGCGGTATCGGCAATCAGTACGTCAACATGGCGCGCCTTCGCCGCCTGAATGGCGTCGAAAATCACCGAGGCGGAGTCGGCGCCGGTGTGCTGGGCGATCACCGGGATATTATTACGCTGGCCCCAGACCTGCAGCTGTTCCACCGCCGCCGCACGGAAAGTATCCCCCGCCGCCAGCATCACCGACTTACCCTGCTGTTCAAACTGACGCGCCAGCTTGCCGATGGTAGTGGTTTTCCCCACCCCGTTCACGCCGACCATCAGAATAACAAATGGCGTTTTGCCTTCAACGTTCAGCGGCTCGTCTACTTTGGCGAGAATCTCGCCCATCTCTTCTTTCAGCAGGCCGTACAGCGCTTCCGCATCGCGCAGCTGCTTACGGCTGGCGCCTTCCGTCAGGTTGGTAATGATCTTGCGGGTGGTTTCCACCCCGACGTCGGCGATCAGCAGCTGTTCTTCCAGCTCTTCAAACAGATCATCGTCGATCTTCTTACCGCGGAACAGGCTGATAAATCCGGAACCGAGATTTTGCTTCGTTTTCAGCAGGCTACGTTTGAGGCGGGCGAAGAAACCTTCTTTTGTCGGTTTTTCCTGCTCCTGAGCCAGCGCTTCAAGCGGCGCCTCGTCCTCAGGCGCCGGCACCACTACCGCCGCCTCTTCTGCCGCTTCGGCCGCCAGCGCCTGCGCTTCCAGCTCTTCATCGCTTAACGGCGCGTCCTCTTCGGGCGCTTCTGTCTCCTGCGGCGGGACAACGATGCCTTCCACAGGCTGCTCTGCTACGGCTTCCGCCACCACCGGTTCGGCGATAACCTCTTCCGCCAGCGGCTCAACCACCGCAGGCTGTTCAGGCGGTTCGCTGACCGCGGGCTCCGGTTCAACAACAGGCGTTTCTTCGGTCAGAGCAGGCGTTTCCACCCACTCTTCTTCCTGCGCGCTGGCAGGCTCCGCGAGGTGCGCTTTTTCGCTTTCGACCACCGTCTCGGTCACTTCGACGACGTCTTCGGCAAACGCCTCCGGGTCTGCTTTCGGCGCGCTCGGCTCAGCAGGGGTTTCAACCGCCGGTATCTCTTCGGCAACCGCTTGCTGTTCTTCTACTTTTTGCTCAGTCTCGGTTTCCTGTGCCTGTTCTTTCTGTCCAAAGCCCAGCCAGGAAAAGAAGCCACGTTTTTTCTCTTTTGCCATTTGCGACCACACTCCTCGCTGTTTATTCATGGCGCAGCTTCATCAGAAGCTGAAAAAATGATGAAATTAGTTGGATAGTCTATCACTTAACTTAACTCGCAGCACCGCCCCCGGATTAAGGTTTCGTCAACCGCCGTCGATCGCTAGAATAGCAGGCTGGAAGTTGAGACTTGAGCAGAGAGATGAAAAAACCAAACCACGCGGGCAGCGGCCAGATCCGCATCATCGGCGGGCAATGGCGCGGCCGTAAATTACCGGTGCCGGAGAGCCCGGGCCTGCGGCCGACCACCGACCGGGTTCGCGAAACCCTTTTTAACTGGCTGGCGCCGTCCATTGTTGACGCGCACTGCCTCGATTGCTTTGCCGGCAGCGGCGCGCTGGGGCTGGAAGCGCTGTCCCGCTATGCGGCCAGCACCACGCTGCTGGAGATGGAGCGCGGCGTAGCCCAGCAGCTGCAAAAAAATCTCGCCACCCTGAAAGCGAATCGCGGCAAGGTGATCACCACCAACACCCTCAGCTTCCTGAGCCAGCCGGGGACCCCGCACCAGATCGTGTTCGTCGACCCGCCGTTCCGTCAGGGGCTGCTGGAGGAGACGCTACGTCTGCTGGAGACACAAGGCTGGCTGGCCGATGAGGCCCTGGTGTACGTCGAAAGCGAAGTCGAAAACGGCTTACCGCCGGTGCCGGCTAACTGGCAATTGTATCGTGAAAAAGTGGCCGGACAGGTCGCCTACCGTCTTTACCAACGTGAGGCCCAAGGAGAGCACCATGCTGATTAATTTAGGCCGCCTGCTGATGCTGTGCGTCTGGGCCTTTCTGTTATTGAATCTGTTTCAGCCCTTCCCGAAGCCGCTGAATATCTTTGTCAACGTCGCGCTGATTTTCATGATCCTGATGCACGGTCTGCAGCTGACGCTGCTCAAGGCGACGCAGCCGAAAGAGGCGCCGCCGCTGAGCCGCTTTGAGCAAATCCGCATTTTTATTTTCGGCGTGTTTGAGCTCGTCGCCTGGCAGAAAAAACTGAAGGCGACGCTGAAAAAATAGTCCTGAAAAGGGCTCAGGGATCGGGCGTAAACGCCACGAACGCTGTGCCCTTATAACTCAACATCCCACGATCGCCGACGCTCAGCGCGTGATATTGCGGCGCGTCAAGGCGAAACACCACCTCCAGACCACCGTTTTCGGGGCGAAAGCTCGCTTCATAGCGCATCTCACTGCCTGCAGGCGTCACCGTCTGCTGCCGCGAGCGCCGATCGTTAATCACTTTTTCCCGTTTATTGCTGACGAAAACCCGCTTTTGTAGCAACGGCGCGGCGTCATTCGCCTGTTTCTCACGGCGCTGCTGGACATAGCGAAACGAAGCCGCCACCACAATCACCGCGACGACCAGAACAAAAAAGAGGGGCATTTTACTCATTAGGGTTACCCATAAAAAATATCAGGAATCAGCATACTGCGTCGGGAATAACATTGTCATCTGCTACGCCAAACCACTACACTGAGTAGTAGCATCACGCATCCGTAACTTTCTTTATGATAACAGATACAGGGACTTACTATGCTTTGGTCATTTATTGCTGTCTGTTTCTCCGCATGGCTTTATGTCGATGCATCCTATCGTGGGCCGGCATGGCGACGCTGGGTTTTTAAACCTGTCACCCTGATTCTGTTGCTGTTACTGGCCTGGCAGGCGCCGATGTTCAATGCCATCAGCTATCTGGTGCTGGCTGGCCTGTGCGCCTCGCTGCTCGGCGACGCCCTGACCCTGCTGCCGCGCCAGCGGGTGATGTACGCGGTGGGCGCTTTCTTCCTGTCACATCTGCTGTATACCATCTGGTTCGCCAGCCAGCTGACGCTGTCGTTCTTCTGGCCGCTGCCGCTGGTGCTGCTGGTATTCGGCGCCCTGCTAATGGCGGTGATCTGGAGTCGGCTGGAAGAGATGAAAATGCCGGTGCTGACCTTTATCGGAATGACGCTGGTAATGGTCTGGCTGGCCGGTGAGCTGTGGTTTGCCCGCCCCACCAACACCGCGCTGTCCGGTTTCGCCGGCGCAGCCCTGCTGCTGCTGAGCAATGCCGTGTGGCTGGTGAGCCACTATCGTCGCCGCTTCCGCGCCGATAACGCCATCGCCGCCGCGTTCTACTTTGCCGGCCACTTCCTGATCGTGCGCGCGCTGTACCTGTAATTTAGTCCTTGACTCTGGAGTCGACTCCAGAGTGTATCCTACGGCTAATGAGAAAATTATCATTTCCCGGAGGGTGCCATGTCGACTCCAGACGCGCAGGATAAAAAAGTTCCACAATTCTCGTCTTTCACCATGCGGCCAGCGACCGCCCCGGCGGAGAGCTGCTGTACAGATCACGCCTGCGCCACAGAGTCCGCCCCTGCCGCCGAAGCGCTTAGCGACGCCCGCTATAGCTGGCAAGTTGATGGCATGGACTGCGCCGCCTGCGCCCGCAAGGTGGAAACCGCGGTCCGTCAGGTGCCCGGGGTCAGTCAGGTCCAGGTGCTGTTCGCCACAGAAAAGCTGCTGGTTAACGCCGAGGGCGATGTCCGCGCTCAGGTTGAGAACGCGGTCCGCCAGGCGGGGTATACGCTGCGCGATGCCGATGCTCCCGCAGCAGAGCAAACCCGAGGGTCGCTGCTGCGCGACAATCTGCCGTTACTGACGCTGGTTATCATGATGGCCTTGAGCTGGGGGCTGGAGCAGGCCAACCACCCTGCCGGTCAGTTGGCCTTTATTGCCACCACCCTGGTTGGCCTGTGGCCGGTTGCCCGCCAGGCGCTGCGCCTGATCAAGAGCGGGAGCTGGTTCGCCATTGAAACGCTGATGAGCGTCGCCGCCATCGGGGCGCTGTTTATCGGCGCCACCGCGGAGGCGGCGATGGTGCTGTTGCTGTTCCTGATCGGCGAGCGTCTCGAAGGCTGGGCCGCCAGCCGCGCACGGCAGGGGGTGAGCGCGCTGATGGCGCTGAAGCCCGACACCGCCATCCGTCTGCGCAACGGCGTGCGGGAAACCGTCGCCCAGCGCGACCTGCGTCCCGGAGATGTGATTGAAGTGGCTGCCGGCGGGCGTCTGCCGGCGGATGGACAACTGCTGTCGCCGTTTGCCAGCTTTGATGAAAGCGCCCTGACCGGCGAGTCGGTGCCGGTGGAGCGTCAGGCCGGGGAACGGGTAGCGGCGGGCGCCACCAGCGTCGATCGCCTGGTGCAGCTTACCGTGATATCCGAACCGGGCGACAGCGCCATCGACCGCATCCTGAAGCTGATTGAAGAGGCTGAGGAGCGTCGGGCGCCAATCGAGCGCTTCATCGACCGCTTCAGCCGGATCTACACCCCGGCCATTATGGTCGTGGCCTTGTTGGTCGCCATTGTCCCGCCGCTGTTCTTCGCCAGCGCCTGGCTGCCGTGGATTTATAAAGGGCTGACGCTGCTGCTGATCGGCTGTCCGTGCGCGCTGGTCATCTCCACGCCGGCGGCCATCACCTCCGGCCTGGCGGTCGCCGCCCGCCGCGGGGCGCTAATCAAAGGCGGCGCGGCGCTGGAGCAGCTGGGCCAGGTGCGCCAGGTGGCGTTCGATAAAACCGGCACCCTGACCGTCGGCCAGCCGCAGGTGACTTCGGTTATTGCCACGGCCGAAGTTGACGACAACGCGCTGCTGGCGCTGGCGGCGGCGGTGGAGCAAGGCTCCAGCCACCCGCTGGCGCAGGCTATCGTCCGTGAAGCGCAGCGGCGTCAGCTGAGCATTCCGCTTGCCAGCGGCCAGCGGGCGCTGGCGGGCTCTGGTATCGAAGCCGAAGTCAACGGCAGCCGCATCCTGATCTGCGCCGCCAGCAAAGCCGCCCCGGCAGAGCATGAGGCGCAGATCCAGCAGCTGGAAAGCGCCGGGCAAACGGTAGTGCTGGTGATGCGCGGCGAGACGCTGCTCGGCATTCTGGCGCTGCGCGATACCCTGCGCGACGACGCGCGTCAGGCGGTGGATGCTTTGCATCAGTTGGGCGTTCAGGGGGTGATCCTTACCGGGGATAACCCGCGCGCTGCGGCGGCCATCGCCAGCGAACTGGGGCTGGAATTCCGCGCCGGTCTGCTACCGGCGGACAAGGTCAACGCGGTGATAGCGCTGAATGCCGACGCGCCGCTGGCGATGGTCGGGGACGGTATCAACGACGCCCCGGCGATGAAAGCGGCCACCATCGGCATCGCCATGGGCAGCGGAACCGACGTGGCGCTGGAGACGGCCGACGCCGCGCTGACCCATAACCGTCTGACCGGCCTGGCGCAGATGATTTCCCTGGCGCGCGCCACCCACGCCAATATCCGCCAGAACATCGCGATTGCCTTAGGGCTGAAGGGGATTTTCCTCGTCACCACCCTGCTCGGCCTGACCGGTCTGTGGCTGGCGGTGCTGGCGGATACCGGCGCCACCGTGCTGGTAACGGCTAACGCGCTGCGGTTATTGCGTAAGAAGTTGTAGCATCGATACCGGCTTCCCTGCTCGCGCTACGCTTAGCAGGGCTACGGTTCCAGACCGTCGGGTAGCCCGGATAAGGCGCTACGCGCCGCCATCCGGGAGAGGCTCAGTGGCTTTTGCGGATCAGGTAGCGGTACGGCAGGGCTTCGGTTTCCTGGGCCACCAGCTCATGCTCCATAAAGCGGCAGAATCCCGGGATATCGCGGGTGGTGGCCGGATCGTCAGCAATAATCAGCAGCGTCTCGCCCACCGGCATCGTCCGCACGGTTTTACGCACCATCATGACCGGCTCCGGGCAGCGGAGTCCCAGGGCATCCAGGGTGTGGTCAGGAGTGGAGAAAAGTTCGCTCATTTTAGTCTCACGTCAACAAAACGGCCCTAGTTTACCCCCTGCTCGCCAGTACGCAAGCCAGGTTAACGTTTGCGCGAAAAACAACCATTGCATTACGCCGGCAACGCAGTATCATGCAGCCGTTTTTAATTGGGTTCCCTCACCCCAACGTTCCGCTGCCGATTGCTCATTCACCTGAAGCATGACGGGCATAAAAAGGTCACAATATGAATCCGTTTACTACCGTACAGCGCAAAAAAGCGCTCGTCTGGCTTTCGCTATTTCATTTGCTGGTCATCACCTCCAGCAACTATCTGGTTCAGCTGCCGATCTCCATCTTTGGTTTCCATACCACCTGGGGCGCGTTTAGTTTTCCGTTTATTTTCCTCGCCACCGACCTGACGGTGCGAATTTTTGGCGCCCCGCTGGCGCGACGCATCATTTTCGCGGTGATGGTCCCGGCGCTGGCCATCTCTTACGGCATCTCCGCGCTGTTCTACATGGGCGAATGGCAGGGCTTTGCCGCGCTGGGCACCTTTAATCTCTTCGTCGCGCGCATCGCCGTCGCCAGCTTTATGGCCTATGCGCTGGGGCAGATCCTCGACGTTCACGTCTTTAACCGCCTGCGGCAGAGCCGCCGCTGGTGGTTGGCCCCTACCGCCTCGACGCTGTTCGGCAACATCAGCGATACCGTGGCGTTTTTCTTTATCGCTTTCTGGCGCAGCCCGGACCCGTTTATGGCCGCCCACTGGGGGGAAATCGCCCTCGTCGACTACAGCTTTAAAGTGCTTATCAGCATCATTTTCTTCCTGCCGATGTACGGCGTGCTGTTAAATATGCTGTTGAAAAGACTGGCGGATAAATCTGATTTGTCGGCATTACAGCCGAGTTAAAGGTACTCGCGGGCTGATGTGTTAAGATAGCCGGATGAGCCATTAGTGGCCGTTTATCGAAAGGAAGATGTCAATGCGCAATTTGGTTAAATATGTCGGTATTGGCCTGCTGGTGATGGGGCTTGCCGCCTGCGATAACAGCGATTCAAAAGCGCCAACCGTTGGCGCAGCAGCGGAGAGCAATGCCAGCGGCCAGGCAATCAGCCTGCTGGATGGCAAGCTGAGCTTCACCCTGCCTGCGGGCATGGCCGACCAGAGCGGCAAACTGGGTACCCAGGCGAACAATATGCACGTCTACTCTGACGCTACCGGCCAGAAAGCGGTCATCGTCATCGTCGGCGACAGCACCAATGAAGATCTGGCGGTGCTGGCGAAACGCCTGGAAGATCAGCAGCGCAGCCGCGACCCGCAGCTGCAGGTGGTGAGCAATAAACCGCTGGAGATTAAAGGCCATACCCTGCAGCAGCTGGACAGCATCATCTCCGCCAAGGGGCAGACCGCCTGGTCTTCCGTGATCCTCGGCAAAGTGGATGACAAGCTGCTGACCCTGCAGGTCACCCTGCCGGCGGATAACCAGCAGCAGGCGCAGACCGAAGCGGAAAGCATCATCAACACCCTCACCATCCAGTAATTACTGGCCTGGTGCGCTGGCCTCCGGTTCGCTAACCGGGGGCCGTTTTTTTAGCCGCCAGCCCAACAGCAGCGCCGCCATCACCAGCCCCGCCGCGGCGAGATAAATCATCGAGATCCCGGTCCACGCCATCAGCAATCCGGCCAGCGGCCCGCTGACGCCCAACGACAAATCCATAAACACGGTATAGGTCGCCAGCGCCGACCCCTGATTGTGCTGCGGCACCGCTTTCACCGCCACCACGCCCAGCGCCGGAAAGACCAGCGAAAAGCCAGCCCCGGTAAGGAAAGTACCGATTTTCGCCATCATCGGCGTATCGGCAAAGCCGACCAGCAGCAGGCCGATCGCCTCCACGCTAAAGCAGAGCATCGCCACGTTCAGCCCGCCGAGTCGGTTAATGGCGTTGGGAAACAGCAGCCGCGCGCCAACGAATGCGCAGCTGAATAATGTCAGCGCGAAAGCCGCGCCGTCCCAACCTTTGGCGTCATAAAATAGCGTGATAAAGGTGGCGATCACCCCAAAGCCGGCGGAGGCCAACGCCAGCGCCATGCCGTAGGGCCAGACGCGGCCGAGCACCGCACGAAACGACATCGCTTTGCCTTTGGCAGCCTTCACCGCCGCGCGGGGCAGCGCGCAGAGGATAGCCACCAGCGCTACCGCCATAATGACCCCGGACAGACCGCTGAGGCCAATGTGCGAATAGCACAGCACGCCGAGCGGCGCGCCCATCGCCATCGCCCCATAGGTCACAATCCCGTTCCACGAGATCACCCGCCCGATATGCAGCGAACCGACCACGCCGACGCCCCACAGCGTCGAGCCTGTGCCGGCGAAGCTCTGGCCAATACCAAGGATCACCCGTCCGAGGCATAACAGCAGCAGGCTAATCAGTGGCCAGCCGCTACCCCAGGCGGCCAGCAGATAGCTTAAACCGCTCAAAAAGCAGCCGCCGAGGCCGAAGACGACAATCTTTTTGGGCCCCAGCAGGTCGGCATAGCGCCCGGCATGCGGGCGGCTGAGCAGCGTGGCGAAATATTGCAGACTAATCACCAGCCCGGCCCAGAAAGCGCTAAAGCCCATGACATCATGAACATAGCCGGGCAGCACCGCCAGCGGCAGGCCGATGGTGAGGTAGCTGGCAAAGTTAAAGATAACGACAGAGACAATCCGCAGATTGAGGCGCAGTCCATTAAGCGCCGGTTCGGCGACGGGTTCGGGCATCAGGTTCCACCAGATTTCGACAACCAGCTTTCACTATTACCACGCTGTCGGCGGAAAAGCAGCCCTCCTTTCGGAATATTGGCAGTCGGCGAACCGCTACACTTATCTGGCGCGACTCATAAAAGGAATACCTATGTCCCCTCCGCAGGCTGATAAAGCCGGGCTTCATATTTTACTTAAGCTGGCGGCGCTGGTGATTATCCTCGCCGGGATCCACGCCGCCGCCGATATCCTGGTGCAGCTACTGCTGGCGCTGTTTTTCGCTATTGTTCTCAACCCGCTGGTCACCTGGTTCATTCGCCGCGGGGTGCGGCGTCCGTTCGCCATTACCCTGGTGGTGACGGCGATGCTGGTGATGCTCACCGCGCTGCTCGGCGTGCTGGCGGCGTCGCTCAATGACTTTGTCGCCATGCTGCCCGATTTCAACCGCGCCCTGACGCGCAAGATCCTCCAGCTCCAGGAGTATCTCCCCTTCCTTAATCTGCATATCAATCCGGAGCGGATGCTGCGGCGCATGGATTCAGAACGGCTGATGACCTGGGCCACGACGCTGATGACCCAGCTTTCCGGGGCGATGGCCAGCATCGTGCTGCTGGTGATGACGGTGATCTTTATGCTGTTTGAGGTTCGCCACCTGCCCTACAAACTGCGTTTTGCCCTCAATAACCCGCGCCTGCATATCGCCGGATTGCACCGGGCGCTGAAAGGCGTCACCCATTATCTGGCGCTGAAGACGCTGATTAGCCTGTGGACCGGGCTGATTGTCTGGCTGGGGCTGCTGGCGATGGGGGTACAGTTCGCCCTGATGTGGGGGGTGCTGGCGTTTTTGCTGAACTATGTGCCGAACATTGGCTCCGCCATCTCCGCTATCCCCCCCATGCTGCAGGCGCTGCTGTTCAGCGGCATCTATGAGTGCCTGTTGGTAGGGGCGCTGTTTCTGGTGGTGCATATGGTGCTGGGCAACATGGTGGAGCCGCGCATGATGGGCCACCGGCTGGGGATGTCGACCCTGGTGGTGTTCCTGTCGTTATTGGTCTGGGGCTGGCTGCTGGGGCCGGTGGGAATGCTGCTCTCAGTGCCGTTAACCAGCGTCTGTAAAATCTGGATGGAAACCACCGTCGGAGGCAGCAAGCTGGCGATCCTGCTCGGCCCGGGCCGTCCCAAAAGCCGGCTCCCCGGCTAGCGGCGTTTCACCGGCCAGAAGATGGTCAATACGCCGGCGACGATGATCGCCACGCCCAGCAGCGATTGCCAGTAGAACGGCTCATGCCAGCCGGGCAGCCAGATGGCGGCGGCCCACACGAGGATATAGCTCAGGCTCAGTAGCGCATACGCTTTCGACAGCGGCAGGCGATGGAGGGCAAAGTACCAGCAGACCATCGACAGCAGGTAGCCCAGCAGGCCGAAAAACAGGCCGAAAGTCCCGGGCTGGAAATGCAGCAGATGCTGGAGAAATGCCACAATATCGGTCAGCGGTGGCAAGGCCACCATGGCGCTGCGCAGCAGCAACTGCGCGGCGCTGACGAGGCCGACGCTGAGTAATGCCCAGAAAAAGCCCATCAGACGCTGGTCCCCAGAATGACAATGCCCACGACGATCAACCCGACGCCAAGCCAGTGGCGACGGGCGACCGGCTCATGCCAGATGCCCCAGCCCGCGAGGGTAACCCAGACGAAATTCAGACTCAGCATCGGATAGGCGATGCTGACCGGAATAGACTGCAGGACGCTCAGCCACAGCAGCATGCCGCAGCCCAGACATAACAGCGCCATCCCCAACCAGAAGAGTATATGGCGACTCCGCCGTCCGCGACGGGACGGGCGGGTCGCCTGTTTCTGGCAGAGCTGTCCGGCGCAGCTCAGCAGGCTGGCGCACACCAGACAGATCCAGACGCTCATTGCGGCAGGTACTGAAGGAAAACGACCCGGCCCAGCTCGTAGGCGTTATCCGGTTTCGGTAACGGTAAGTCGAGCATACTCTCTCCTTTATCCATCAACAGCACCAGCGAGACCGGCCCCTGCTGACGATGCGCGGCCAGCCAGTCGGCAAAACCGGCCTGGCTGACAAAGCTTCCCTGAGCATCCGGCCAGTCGAGACCGTACTTCAGCTCACCCTGTTTGTCGAACATAATAATATCGCTTCGCTTCAGCTCCCAGGCCAGGCCGCCGGCGATCCCAACGTTGTTGGTCAGGACGTAACGGCTGGGCTGCAGGGATTCGCTGACGATATCCACGAGGAACTGCGGCTGTTTGCTGTCGATAACCCGGTCCGGGATGGCGAAGCCCACCAGCAGCGCCAGGCCGAGCGGACAGAGCGCGGCGAGGCTCCAGCGGCGGCCACAGTCTTTCATCGCCAGCCAGCCCATCAGCGCCCAGACGGCAAAAGCGATCGCCGCCAGCAGACATTTATACAGCTCAATCTTGGTCCACACCGGCCTATGCATGAAGCCCCACGGCGAGACCACCAGCACGGCGATAAGCCCCAGCAAACCAACGCCCAGGTTGATCATCCCGTTGATGCGCAACGCTTTCGCGCCGGTCTTTGCGGCCTCCAGCGCGTAGCGGGCCATCAGGATCGACAGCGGCGCAAAGCACGGCAGGATATAGGTCGGCAGTTTGCCTTTGGCGATACTGAAGAACAGGAACGGCATCGCCACCCAACCTAACAGATACAGCGCGCCGCGGGCCTCATCGCGCTCAAGCCAGCCGCGCTTTAGCGCCCCCGGCAGCAGGGCCAGCCACGGCAAACTGCCGGCGATCAGGAACGGGATGTAGTACCAGAACGGCGCTTTGTGCTGGGCGTCTTTTTCAGCAAAACGCTGAATATGCTCGACCCAGAAGAAGTAGCGCCAGAAGTCCGGCTCGCGCTGGGCGATAGCCAGCCCCCAGGGCAGCACCACCAGCGTACAGACAATCACCGCCAGCCAGCCGTAGGTCAGCACTTCACGCCAGCGTTTACGGGCGATCACCCACGGCAGAACGCCCACCACCGGCACCGCCAGCGCCAGGAAGCCTTTGGTCATCACCCCCATCCCGCAGGCGACGCCCAGCAGCACGTAGCCCAGTATTTTGCCGCTGCGGCTCTGCGCCTGCGCCGCGCCCCAGAAGCTGCACATCGCCAGCGCCAGCCACAGGGTGATCATCGGGTCCAGCACCGCATAGGTGCCAATCGCATACACCAGCATCGCGGTGAGGAAGATAACCGGCGACAGGATAGCTACCCGCTTATCACGAAAGATCCGCCACGCCAGCCAGGCCACCAGCAGGGCGGTCATGGTGATGGCGAAGACCGACCCGAAGCGTACGCCGAAGTTATTATGGCCAAACAGCCACTGACCAATACTGTTGATCCAGTAACCGGCAATCGGTTTTTCGAAGTAGCGCAGGCCGAGAAAATGCGGTACCACCCAGTCGCCGGTGGCCAGCATTTCACGGCTGATCTCCGCGTAGCGGGTTTCGTCGGGTTGCCAGAGCAAACGGAAATTGAGCGGCAGCAGATAATACAGCGCAAACAGCGCAATCAGAGAGACGCCATAGCGAATGCTTTTCATCAAACACCCGAAGTCAGTAATTGTTCACGTCCGAGCCAGCCTTCCCGGCCAGCCAGTTCACCACGAACCACTTTGCCTGAGGGCAGCTCGCTAAAGTCAGCGGGCAGCAGCTGGCTCAGTGGGCAAAACTGAATTTCTTCTTCCGCCGCCATGGTCAGTAGTTCATTGAACTGATCGGCGTAGGCAATACCTTCCACTTCAGCGTGAATGGTATAGACCGGCACGCCCGCATCGCGATGGATGCAATCCAGCAGGTAGCGGTTAAAGCCGGCGATATCCACCGCCGTGCCCACCGCCTCGTCCCAGGTCGGCAACGTGACCGGGATCTGCACCGTACCGGAAACGCCGCTGCCGAGCTGGGGCAGAAACGGCCGCGTGCCGCGACAGTCGCTGTTGTAGAGAAAATCGAAGGATTCTTTGGCTTTAACCACCCGCTGATCGGCGCGCCAGCCGGCGACGGCCGAGCAGGTCACCGGCCGGCCGATGATGCGCTCGAGCTCCAGCAGGCCGCGCTCAACCTCCAGCGCCAGCCTTTCCTGCGGCCAGACGCCGCTCCACGCCTGCCAGCTGTAGTGGTCCCAGGCGTGCAGGCCGACTTCATGAGATTCGGCGGCGGCGCGGATCACCGCTTCGTTCCCTGCGCCGATGCGGCGCCCCGGCCAGGCGGTGCCGGCCAGCAGAATATCCCAGCCGTACAGCGAGGCGGCTCTGGAACGCAGCATCTTCCACAGAAACTTCGGTTTTACCAGGCGCCACAGGTGGCGCCCCATATTGTCCGGCCCGACGCTGAAGAAGAAGCTTGCCTGAATCCCGTGCTTGCCCAGCAGGGCCAGCAGCCGCGGTACGCCATCACGCGTCCCGCGAAAGGTATCGACATCTATGCGTAAGCCGACTTGTTTCATGAGTTTTTATCGTCCGTGAGCTCAACGGTGCGCAGGAAGAAGTCCAGAGTGTGTTCAACGGTCTCTTCCATCTCGACGGTCGGTTCCCAGTTCAGGCAGCGTTTCGCGTTGCGAATGCTCGGTTTACGATGCTCAACGTCCTGGTAACCTTTACCGTAGTAATCGCTGCTTTCCACTTCGCGGAAGCCGGCGAACGGCGGGAAGCGATCGCGCAGCGGATGGCGCTCGAAGCAGGCGAGCAGCATTTCCGCCAGCTCTTTGATGCTCGCTTCGTTTTCCGGGTTACCGATGTTGATGATCTGACCATCGCAGCGACCGTCTTTGTTCTCAATGATGCGGAACAACGCTTCGATACCGTCGCTGATATCGGTGAAGCAGCGCTTCTGTTTGCCGCCTTCGATAAGCTTAATCGGCGAACCTTCCACCAGGTTGAGGATCAGCTGAGTGATGGCGCGGGAGCTACCGATACGTGCGGCATTAAGGTTATCCAGACGCGGCCCCATCCAGTTGAACGGACGGAACAGGGTGAACTTGAGGCCGTTCTTATCGCCATAGGCCCAGATCACGCGGTCCAGCAGCTGTTTAGAAACCGAGTAGATCCAACGCTGTTTGTTGATCGGCCCGACCACCAGATTGGAATTATCTTCGTCGAAGTTTTTGTCGGTGCACATGCCGTACACTTCCGAGGTCGACGGGAAGATAATGCGCTTATTGTATTTCACGCAGTCACGGATGATCTTCAGGTTCTCTTCGAAATCCAGTTCGAACACGCGCAGCGGGTTACGGGTGTATTCGATAGGCGTCGCGATCGCGACCAGCGGCAGTACCACGTCGCATTTCTTAATGTGGTATTCGATCCACTCGGAGTGAATGCTGATATCGCCTTCCACAAAGTGGAAACGCGGACAGTCGAGAAAACGGCTGATGGCGTCGGAGCCGATATCCAGACCGTAAATCTCATAGTTGTCGTCCTGCAGCAGACGCTCGGTCAGGTGGTTACCGATAAAGCCGTTGACGCCGAGGATCAGCACCCGGGTGCGACGCTTAATCGCCACCACCGGTTTGCTGCTGATCACCGCCCCGGACACCAGGCCCAGCGCCTGCGCCAGCTGAGCGCCCTGCATGTACACGCCGCGTTCGGTCTGGCCGGTGACAATCTCCAGCGCCCCGTCCTGGCACGCGACGATCAGCGGCGCAATGGAGATCACGGTGCCCGGTTTAGCTGCTGGCAAATCGTGGCGAACGCGGGATTTCCAGACGATAAACTTGTTCGCTCCGGCGTAGCCGAAGGCGCCCGGCCACGGATCCGAGACCGCACGCACCAGATTGTGCAGGGTCTGCGCCGGCTGCTCCCAGTCCAGCCGGCCATCTTCCGGGGTACGACGCCCCACATAGGTTGCCTGGCTGTGATCCTGCGGACGCTCATCGGTGGTGCCGGCGAGGATCGCCGGCAGCGCCCGGCTCAGCAGCTCAGTGGCGGCAGCGCACAGCTTACGATGCAGCGTCAGGGCGGCGTCATCCGCGCCAATCGCCACGGCCTGCTGGGCGACGATATCGCCAGCGTCTGCGCGGTTCACCATCCGGTGCAGGGTGACGCCGGTTTCGCTTTCGCCATTGACCAGCACCCAGTTCAGCGGCGCGCGGCCGCGATATTTTGGCAGCAGCGAACCGTGCAGGTTGAACGCCCCTTTCGGCGCCAGATTGAGGATCTCATCGCCCAGAAGGTTGCGATAGTAGAAGGAGAACAGCACGTCCGGCTTCATCTCGCGGATACGCTCAATCCACAGCGGATGGTTCACGTCTTCCGGCGCCCACACCGGAATACCCTGCTCGGCGGCAAGGCGCGCCACGGAGCCAAAGAAATGGTTTTCGCCAGGGTTATCCGGGTGGGTGAAAATAGCAGCGATATCATACCCGGCGTCCAGCAGGGACTGGATACCGGTGCAGCCCATATCGTGATAAGCGAAGACTACGGCTTTCATGAACGATCTTCCTCTTTAGATGCCGTTTCCGGCTGGCGAACAACACGTTGAATAAAGTAGCGGGGGCGGGCGCGCACGTCGTTATAGATGCGGCCGATATACTCCCCGAGCAGGCCCATACCGACAAACTGGGCGCCGATGAACATGAACAGCACGGCGAAGAGCATAAACACCCCTTCCGCCGCCCACTGCGGGCCAAAGGCCAGACGCAGCACCACCAGCAGCAGGCCGAAGGCGAAGCCCAGCAGGGCAATCACGCTGCCGAAAATGCTGAGCAGACGCAGCGGCGTGGTGGTCAGACAGGTCACCAGGTCGTACATCAGGTTGATCAGGCGCATGAAGCTGTATTTGGAGTCGCCGAATTCGCGCTCGGCGTGCATCACCGGGATCTCCACCGCGCGCCGGGCGAAGGTATTCGCCAGGATCGGGATAAAGGTGCTGCGCTCATGGCAGTTGAGCATGGCGTCGATGATATGGCGGCGGTAAGCGCGCAGCATGCAGCCGTAGTCGCCCATCGCTTTGCCGGTGGTGCGCTGGATCAGGCGGTTGATCATCTTCGACGCGGTTTTACGGAAGATGCTGTCCTGACGGTTCTGGCGGACGGTGCCCACCACGTCGTAACCTTCATCAGCCTTCGCCACCAGCCGCGGGATCTCCTCCGGCGGGTTTTGCAGGTCGGCGTCGAGGGTAATAATCAGATCGCCGGTTACATGGCTGAAGCCGGCCATGATCGCCGAGTGCTGGCCGTAGTTACGGTTTAACAGCACGGCGACGACGTGGCTGCCTTCCGCCTCGGCGGCTTCGGTGAGCATGCGCGCGGAATCGTCGCTGCTGCCATCGTCGATCAACAGAATTTCATATTGCCGCCCCAGGGTGGCGCAGGCGGCATCCGTACGACGAAGCAGTTCCGGCAGGCTATCCTGTTCGTTATAAACCGGGATAACCACCGAGACCTTCTTCACGGGAGGGTAAGTAAGCATATCAACGTCCTGACAACTGGCGCAGTGCGGAGATAACGCGAGTGACATCGTCATCGGTCATATCCGGGAACAACGGGAGAGAGCAGATGCGGGCGCTGTTCCATTCGGTATTCGGCAGGGAAACCTCAGGGAAGCGCTCGCGGTAATATTTTTGCGTATGGGCCGCACGGAAGTGCAGGCCGGTGCCGATGCCCATCGCCTTCAGCTTTTCCATCAGCGCGTCGCGGCTGATGCCGCACGCGGCCTCATCGACGCGGATGATAAACAGATGCCAGGCGTGCTGGTGATCCCAGGTCGGGACGCTCAGCGGTTTAAACGGCGTGTCCGCCAGCTCGCGCAGGTAGCGCTGGGCAATCTCGGTCCGGCGCTGATTGGCGTGGCTCAGTTTTTCCAGCTGGACCAGCGCCAGAGCGGCGTTGATATCGGCAAGGTTGTACTTGAAGCCCGGGGTGATCACCTCCGCCTGCGGCGCGCGGCCGTGGGTCTGGCGATCATAAGCGTCCACGCCCAGACCATGGAATTTCAGGCTACGGATGCGGGAGGCCAGCTCGTCGTCGTCGGTGACAATCAGCCCGCCTTCGGCGCAGGTCATGTTTTTGATCGCGTGGAACGAGAAAATGGCGGTCCCCTGCCAGCCCACGTGGCGGCCTTTATAATGGGTACCGGCCGCATGGGCGGCGTCTTCGATCACCGAAATGCCATGGCGCTCGCCCACCGCGCGAATGGCGTCGATGTCGGCTGGCGCGCCCGCGTAGTGCACGGGAATTATCGCTTTGGTACGCGAGGTGATCGCAGCTTCCACCGCTGCAGGGGTAATCATCAGATTGTCGTTATCGACATCGATCATCACCGGCGTGGCGCCCAGCAGGCAGATCATATTGAGAGTGGAGACCCAGGTCTGGGACGGCGTAATGACTTCATCGCCGGGGCCAATACCCAGCGCCATCAGGGTCACATGCATCCCGCCGGTCGCTGAACTGACGGCAATCGCATGACGGTTGCCGGTCAGCTGGCAGAATGCCGCTTCAAGTGCCTGATTCTTCGGCCCGGTGGTGATCCAGCCCGACGCTAAAACTTCACGCAGGGCTGCCAGCTCTGCGTCGCCCATCGACGGGCGCGAAAAAGGCAAAAAATCGCTCATCATCATCCTGTTCTGTAGATGACCCACGCACGAATCTGGGTCGTTAGAATAAAATATCCTGCGCCTGCGGACTTAAACGAAATTAAAATGAAGTGAGTTCAGCACGGCATTCCATTTCAGGGTATCTCGACCACTATTAATGTAGTCGACCTTGCTTAGGATAATATTAAGAAATTAATATTTCTTCAGGATAAGAAATAACTTATTAATAAACAGTATGATAGGAGTTTTTTATGGCAGAAATTTGACGGAGGAGCGTTCCTGTCACGAAAAAGAGAACAGGAACGCAATAGTTGAAATTAAACGAGAACTAAACCAGTTCACAATTTATTATTCTGTCATTGTCACGCTTAATGACAAAAAGTTAGCGCAGATCACAAAGTTATTTCTGCTGAATTACAAATTTGCAGGAAAATCCGCAGGCAATTCGCTCGCCGGGCAATTAATGACCTCGTCATTATCCGCGCCACAGTCGCGAATGAAGGTGATAGTGGCGAACTCGTCAATCACTTCCGTCGGGTAGGCCGGGCCGGCATCGCGATACGAATTCATCAGCGGAATATGGTCGTTCTGGAAGCAGATGGTTTTTTCCGGGTTATTCATGATCCAGCGCGGGAAGAAAATAGTGCCGTGGAACAGTTTGTCGCCCAGGTTGACGATCAGGCTGACGTCGGTGCCGGTCGGTTCGGTCCAGGAGATTTTGTAGATACTTTCCCCCACCCGCACAATGTACGCTTCCTGATCTTTCACCCAGCGATTGCCGACGATGCCGCTGTGAATACGGTAGTCGAGGGTGTGGCCATTTTTGACGTAAATCTCGTAGTTCCAGCCGTTGTCGTAGGTATAGACCAGATGTTTACCGATAAAGCCGCTGAGGTCATGTTTGTCGAAAGTGCTCATCATTTATTCTCCTCTGTTTTGTTGAGGACAGCATACGTCTTTAAAAAATGAATGAATAACGCTATGTTTGGATTAAATACATTCAAATTTTAGATTGATTATGCACAAGACAACCCTGGAGCAGTGGGCGTTACTCGAAAAGGTAGTGGAATTGGGGAGCTTTGCCAGAGCGGCGGAGGAGACCAATCGCAGTCAGTCATCGGTAAGCTATAACCTCGCGCTGCTGCAGGAGCGCTTAGGCGTGGCGCTGCTGGCGCCGTCCGGCCGGCGGGCGGTGCTGACGCCGGCTGGCGAACTACTGCTGAATCAGGTCAAGCCGCTGCTGCAGGCCTTCGCCTACGTCGAGACGCACGCCGCCACTCTGCGCAACGGGGCGCGGACCCGCCTGGATCTGGTGGTCGACAGTATTTTCCCGCGCCAGCGGCTGTTCGCGATTTTACGCCAGTTTCAGCAGCGCTATCCGCAGACCCAGGTCAGGCTCACCGAAGTGCTGGAAAACCTGGATGACGAGAGCGCGGCGCGGACGGAAGCCGATGTGATGGTGTTGACCCGCCGCCAGGATATTACCGGCCGCGGGGAGTGGCTGATGAATATTGATTTCATCGCCGTCGCCCACCGCGACCACCCTCTCGCCGCGCTGGACGGACCGCTGGAGGATAGCGCGCTGGCGCCGTGGCCGCTGGTGCGCATTGCCGATCAGGGCGGAGATAGCCAGGCGCCGCGAGACGCCTGGACCTTCTCCACCATTGATGCCGCCATTGATGCGGTGATGTATCAGGTCGGCTTCGGCTGGCTGCCGGAGGAGCGCATTCGCCCCCATCTCGATCAGGCCGTGCTGAAGCGGTTGCCCCTCAGCCATGGCGCGCGCCGCGCGACGCCGCTGCACCTGATCGTCAAGCGGGACCTGGCGCCGATCGACGAACAGGTGGCCACGCTGCTGGCGTTGTTCCGGACGCCCTGAGGGGTAAGGCGGCGCTGGTCGCCTGGGCGTAATGATACGATTTTCTTATACTTTCCGGCGCAATATTGATCCAGGTTACTCCCAAAGTATGATGAATCACTAAAATCGTCATACTTTCCTGTCGTTGAGATTGCCGTCTTGTCTATTATCCGCCTCACCCTGCTGGCGCTGGTCGCCTGCGTCCCTCTGCTGGCTCAGGCCGCGCCGTACCAGCTCACCACCGCCTGGCCGGTTAACGTCGGCCCGCTGAATCCCCATCTCTATACGCCCAACCAGATGTTTGCCCAAAGCATGGTCTATGAACCGCTGGTGAAGTATCAGGCTGACGGCAGCGTACAGCCCTGGCTGGCAACCCGCTGGCGTCACTCCGCCGACGGAAAAACCTGGTGGTTCACCCTGCGCGACGATGTGGCCTTCTCCAACGGCGAACCGTTTAACGCCCAGGCCGCGGCGGCCAATTTTCAGGCGGTGCTGGCCAACCGCCAACGCCACGCCTGGCTTGAGCTCGCCAACCAAATAACCGACGTGCGGGCCCTCAGCGCCACCGAACTGCAGATCACCCTGAAAAGCGCCTACGCCCCCTTACTGCAAGAGCTGGCCCTGCCCCGCCCGTTCCGCTTCATCGCCCCCTCGCAGTTTATCGATGGCGGCACCGCCAGGGGCATTAAAGCCCCGATCGGCACCGGCCCGTGGCGGCTGGCAAGCTCGCAGCTCAATCAGCGCGATGTGCTGGTGCGCAATGAGCGCTACTGGGGTCGCAAACCCGCACTACAGCAAATCACCATCAAGGTGATCCCTGACGCCACCAGCCGGGCGGTGGCGTTCGAAACCGGGGAAATCGATATGCTCTACGGCGATGAAGGGCTGCTGCCGCTGGACACCTTCGAACGCTTTCGCCATCACCCCGGCTACGTGGCGCGCCTGTCCGCCCCGGCGGAGACGGTAATGCTGGCGCTAAACGCCAGCCAGGGCCCGACCCGCGAGCTGACGGTTCGCGAAGCGCTCAACTACGCCGTCGATAAACAGACCCTTGTCGATAGCGTGTTGTATGGCACCCAGCAGGTTGCCGACACCCTGTTTGCCCCCTCCGTCCCTTACGCCCCGCAGGATCTGACGCCGCGCCGTTACGACCCGACAAAAGCCCGCGCCCTGCTGGAACAGGCCGGCTGGCAGCAGCTGGAGGTCCAGCCCTGGCGACAAAAAGCCGGGCAACCGCTGGCGATTGAGCTGGCGTTTATCGGCACCGACGCGCTGGCTAAATCGATGGCCGAAATTATTCAGGCCAATCTGCGGCAGGTCGGCGTGCAGGTCACCCTGGTGGGCGAGGAGGAAAGCAGCATTTACGCGCGCCAGCGCGAAGGCCGCTTCGGCATGATCTTCAATCGCACCTGGGGCGCACCCTACGATCCGCATGCCTTTTTAAGCTCGATGCGCGTCCCTTCGCATGCGGATTACCAGGCCCAGCGCGGCCTGCCAGACAAGGCACTGATTGATAAAGAGATTAGTGAAGTGCTGACCATCGGGGACGAGGCGCAGCGGAGAAAACTGTACCATGATGTGCTGACCCGTCTGCATCAGGACGCGGTGTATCTGCCCATCAGCTATGTCTCGCTGATGTCGGTCGCGCGCCAGGAGGTCGGGGAGATCCCGTTCGCCCCGGTGACCAGCGAGATCCCTTTCGACCAGATTACCCCGGTAACGCCATAATGCTACGCTATATTTTACGCCGCCTGCTGCTGCTGATCCCGCTGCTGCTCGCCGCCTCAGCCATCATCTTTCTGCTGCTGCGGCTCGGCACCGGCGACCCGGCGCTGGATTATTTACGCCTGTCGAACCTGCCGCCCACTGAAGAGATGGTTGCCTCGACCCGCGAGCTTCTGGGGCTCAACCAGCCGCTGGCAATGCAGTATCTGCACTGGCTATGGCGGGCGCTGCACCTGGATTTCGGTCTCTCCTATGCCACCCAGCGCCCGGTGCTGGACGACCTGCTGCACTTCCTGCCGGCCACCCTGCTGCTCACCGGCGCGGCGCTGGCGCTGATCCTCGTCACCTCCCTGCCGTTGGGCATCTGGGCGGCGCGCCATCGCGATCGCCTGCCGGACTATATCGTACGGCTGATTGCCTTCCTCGGCGTCTCAATGCCCAACTTCTGGCTGGCCTTTCTGCTGGTGATGCTCTTTTCCGTGCATCTGCAGTGGCTCCCGGCGATGGGGTATGGCGACTGGCAGCACCTGATTTTGCCCGCCGTCTCCATCGCCTTTATGTCGCTGGCGATCAACGCCCGCCTGCTGCGCGCCAGCATGCTGGACGCCGCCAGCCAGCGTCACGTGATATGGGCGCGGCTGCGCGGATTGAGCGCGCGCCAGGTGGAGCGCCGACATATCCTGCGCAACGCCACCCTGCCGGTGGTGACCGCCATGGGCATGCACATTGGCGAGCTGATCGGCGGCACCATGATTATCGAAAATATCTTTGCCTGGCCCGGGGTCGGCCGCTACGCGGTTTCCGCCATTTTCAATCGCGATTACCCGGTGATCCAGTGCTTTACCCTGATGATGGTGACGGTGTTCGTGCTGGCTAATCTGGCGGTAGATGTGCTTAACGCGGCGCTCGACCCGCGCCTGCGCCGCCACGAGGAGGTGAGCGCATGAGAGGGCTACAAAGTTTTCGCTGGCCGGTAAAACTCGCCCTGTTAGTCATCGCGCTGCTGGCGGTCATCGCCATCGGCAGCGGCTGGTGGCTGCCCTGGGATCCAGCGGCGATTGACCTTCAGCAGCGGCTGCTGCCGCCGGGCGCAGCGCACTGGCTCGGCACCGATCATCTCGGCCGGGATATTTTCTCACGCCTGCTGGCCGCCACCCGCGTTTCGCTGGGGGCGGTGATGGCTTGTCTGCTGCTGGTGCTGCTGATCGGCCTGGCGGTCGGCGGCAGCGCCGGACTGCTGGGCGGCCGTGCCGACCGCGGCCTGATGCGCATCGCCGAACTGTTTATGACCTTTCCGACCTCGATCCTGTCGTTCTTTATGGTGGGAGTGCTGGGTACCGGGCTGACCAATGTGATCCTCGCCATTGCGCTGTCACACTGGGCCTGGTACGCCAGAATGGTGCGTAACCTGGTGGTTTCCCTGCGCCAGCGCGAATTTATCCTCGCCGCCCGTCTGAGCGGCGCCAGCCAGTGGCGGCTGTTCAGCGACCATCTGGCCGGCGCGGTGATCCCCTCGCTGCTGGTGCTCGCCTCGCTGGATATCGGCCATATGATGCTTCACGTAGCCGGCATGTCGTTCCTCGGTCTCGGTGTCAGCGCACCGACGGCGGAATGGGGGGTGATGATCAACGACGCCCGGCAGTATATCTGGACCCAGCCGCTGCAAATGGTCTGGCCGGGGCTGGCGCTGTTCATCAGCGTGATGGCTTTTAACCTGCTGGGCGACGCGCTGCGCGATCGTCTCGATCCCCACCTGATCGCGGAGCATAGCCACTGATGCCGCAGAAGATCCAACTGGAACAGATCTCGCTTGCCGCTGACCGACCGCTGGTCAGCGACGTCTCCTTCACCCTGCGCCGCGGCCAGGTGCTGGCGCTGCTCGGCAGCAGTGGTTGCGGAAAATCGCTGACCTGCGCCGCCGCGCTGGGCCTGCTGCCGCCCGGCGTCAGGCAAACCGCCGGCCGGGTGCTTCTCGACGGCATTCCGGTGCACGGCGAACAGCTGCGCGGGGCGACCATCGCCACCATCATGCAGAACCCGCGCAGCGCCTTTAACCCGCTGCAGACCATGGCCGCGCATGCCCGGGAAACCTGCCGGGCAGCGGGTCGTGAAACGAATGACGCCGTGCTGCTGGCAGCGATGGAGGAGGTCGGTCTGGACAATCCGCGGGCGCTACTGAAGCGCTACCCTTTTGAAATGAGCGGGGGCATGCTGCAACGGATGATGGTCGCTCTCGCCCTGCTCAGCCGCGCGCCCTTTATCATCGCCGACGAGCCGACGACCGATCTCGATGCCATCGCCCAGGCGCGCATCCTCGACCTGCTGGCGGATATTGTCGCCAGGCGCGGTCTGGGACTGCTGCTGGTGACGCATGACATGGGCGTCGTGGCGCGGCTGGCGCATCACGTAACGGTGATGGAGAACGGTCGCCTCGTTGAACACTGCGATGTGAATACGCTATTTAGCGCCCCGCGGCACCCGCTCAGCCAGCGCCTGCTGGCCGCGCATCTGGCGTTATACGGTCTGGAGAAAACACCATGAATTTACTCAGCGTCACCGGGGTGAGTCACGATTATCCTCACCACGGCAGAGTCCTGCACGAGATACAACTCGCCATCGCCCCCGGCGAAACGGTGGCCCTGCTCGGACGCAGCGGCTGTGGGAAAAGCACCCTGGCGCGGATGCTGGTGGGTCTGGAAACGCCGCAGCACGGCGATATTGCCTGGCGCGGCGCGCCGCTGGCCGCCCTGAAGGGCGAGGCCATCGGCGCCTTCCGCCGCGATATTCAGCTGGTATTTCAGGATGCCTTCAGCGCGGTGAATCCGCGCAAAACGGTGCGCGAGATCGTCAGCGAGCCGCTGCGCCATCTGTTGTGCTTGCCGCGTGAGGCGCGTGCGCGGCGGGTGGAAGAGATGCTGCTGGCCGTCGACCTCGCGCCGTCGCTGCTCGATAAGCGCCCGGCGCAGCTCAGCGGCGGACAGCTGCAGCGCGTCTGCCTGGCACGCGCCCTGGCGGTACGGCCGCAGCTGTTGATCCTTGATGAAGCGGTTTCAAATCTCGATCTGCTGCTGCAGGCGGAGATTATCGCCCTGCTGAAGCGTCTGCAGGCGCAGTTTGACACCGCCTGCCTGTTCATCACCCATGACCTACGGCTGGTGGAGCGCTTTTGCCAGCGAGTGCTGGTGATGGAGCACGGGCGCATCGTCGAAACCGCAACGGTTAGTCTACCGCTACGCCTGCGTTCCCCTGCCGGACAGGCGCTCCAGCAGGCAGTGCTCCCCCCTTTTCCTGCCACTCTGCTTAACGAGGCCATGCCATGCAGCGCGTAACCCTGACCCTTGATGATGACCTGCTGGCCGCCCTCGATGCGCTCAGCGCCCGCCGCTGCTACCACAACCGTTCGGAGGCGGTACGCGATATTCTGCGCGACGCCCTCAACCAGGATCCTCCGTCGCCGGAATCACGGCGCGGGTATGCCGTTCTGTCGTACGTGTATGAACATGAGAAACGCGAACTGGCGAGCCGGCTGGTGGCCACCCAGCATCATCATCACGATCTCTCCGTCGCCACGCTGCATGTGCATATCAGTCATGACGACTGCCTGGAGATTGCGGTGCTGAAAGGTGATATGGCCGAGGTACAGCATTTTGCCGACGACGTGATTGCCCAGCGCGGCGTGCGCCATGGGCATTTGCAGTGTTTAGCGGATGATTAATTATTTGAAAATTCTTGGGTGGTTTATCAACAGTTGATAAACCACATAAACTATACGCTTTGTGAATTATCCCTCTTCGCCAATAATGGCGCCTCATTTAACGATCTCGTTATGGCGAGGCTCCTGCATAAATACAAGTTACCGCCCTGTTGGTATCGAGAGAGACCACTCAGGGAAATACAGGCTTCCATCGAATCAAGGTGTTGCCAAGGTAACTTCTGGCGGTCATGACCGTTCAGATACGTTATGCAGTGCTAAAACCAGGACGTAGGGATCTGCCTGCGCTAACCCTGTCTTGTTCGCCCCTATGAGTGATTTTTTATAGGGATTTTTAAACATGTCTTCCATTCAACTCTGCGCCGCCCATCAGGCGACCTCTGGCTTCGACGGCGATGCGATCGTCCAGTACATGCGTACCGATTTTATTACGCTGCAGGAACATCTCAGCGTTCATGAGGCGCGCGAACACTTTATCTCCCAGCTGGCCAGCGATGATATTCCCGGGCAGGTGTTTGTCGTCGCCGGCAAGAAGCTGCGTGGCAGCCTGTCGGTCAAAAAGCTACTCCAGGAAACGGATATCAACCAGTCTATCCGCCACCTGATGGACAGCTGCCTGTTTCGCGTCAAACCTGACGATGAGCGCCAGCAGGTGATTGCCGAGCTCAGCGAGCGCGGCCTCGACCTGGTCCCCGTCGTCGATAAAGGCGAGCTGGTCGGCTGCCTGATGGAGAAGGAGATCGCCCATCTGCTGGAGGATGACGTCACCGAAGATGCTCAGCTGCAGGGGGCAACGCTGCCGCTGGAAAAACCGTACCTCGAGATCAGCCCCTGGACGCTGTGGAAAAAACGCTCGGTGTGGCTGCTGCTGCTGTTCGTGGCCGAAGCCTACACCAGCAGCGTACTGCAGCATTTCGAAGAAGCCCTGGAATCGGCCATCGCGCTGGCCTTCTTTATTCCGCTGCTCATCGGCACCGGCGGCAACAGCGGAACGCAGATCACCTCGACGCTGGTGCGCTCGATGGCGCTGGGGGAAGTGCGACTGCGCGATATGGGGCGGGTGATCCGCAAAGAGGTATCGACCTCGTTTCTGATTGCCCTGACCCTGGGCCTGGCGGGCTGCCTGCGCGCCTGGATGATGGGGATTGGCATGGAAATCACGCTCATCGTCAGCCTGACGCTGGTGTGCATTACCCTGTGGAGCGCGATTGTCTCCTCGGTCATTCCGATGGTGCTTAAGCGGATCGGCATTGACCCGGCGGTAGTTTCCGCGCCGTTTATCGCCACGCTGATTGATGGCACCGGGCTGATTATCTATTTCAAAATCGCCCAGTATTTTCTTGGGTTGAACTGATCATATACGTCCGGGCACCAGGGCGCCCGGACGCGTAGATTACCCTTCCACCAGCGCCTGCGCGCAGGCCCAGGCGCTTGACCACGCCCACTGGAAGTTATACCCCCCGAGCCAGCCGG
Source organism: Klebsiella pneumoniae (assembly GCF_000742135.1). Lineage (GTDB taxonomy): Bacteria > Pseudomonadota > Gammaproteobacteria > Enterobacterales > Enterobacteriaceae > Klebsiella > Klebsiella pneumoniae. Next base: position 4,706,947 of record NZ_KN046818.1, read on the forward strand.
TAACGTCCATCACTTCGCCGATAAAGTAGAGACCCGGCGCCTTACGCGCCTCCATAGTACGCGACGAGAGTTCGTTGGTGTCCACGCCGCCGAGGGTCACCTCCGCCGTCCGGTAGCCTTCGGTGCCGTTCGGCTGCACGCGCCAGGCGGTTAACGTCTCCACCAGCGTCTGCTGATCGCGAACGTTCAGTTGCTTGAGCGTCACATCAGGTATCTGCCCCAGCTGCTGCAGACACTCCACCAGCCGCTTCGGCAGCTGCATCGCCAGGGTGTTCTTCAGGCTCTGGTTGGGATGCGCGCTGCGCTGCTCGTTAAGGAAGTCATCAAGATCGCAGTCCGGTAGCAGATTAACGGTGACGAACTCGCCGGGCTGCCAGTAGCTGGAAATTTGCAGCACCGCCGGTCCGGAAAGGCCGCGGTGGGTGAACAGCAGATTTTCGCGAAACAGAGTGCCGTTCTCGGCGGTAATGGTCGACGGCACCGACACGCCGGAGAGGACCTGCAGCTGCTCAAGCAATGGCTTGTGGAGGGTAAACGGCACCAGCCCCGCGCGGGTCGGCAGCACCTTCAGGCCGAACTGCTCGGCGACTTTATAGCCAAACGGCGAGGCGCCGAGCCCCGGCATCGACAAACCGCCGGAGGCGATCACCAGCTTTTTGGTCACCAGCGTTTCGCCGTTCACCTGTAGCCGGTAGCCTTGTTCATCGCGCTCCACGCTGAGGATTTCGCTGCGCAGACGGATCTGCACGCCGCCCTTTTCACATTCCGCGAGCAGCAGATTGACGATCTGCTCCGCCGAATCATCGCAAAACAGCTGGCCGAGGGTCTTCTCATGCCAGGCGATGCCGTATTTACCGACCAGCTCGATAAAGTCCCACTGGGTGTAGCGCGCCAGGGCAGATTTGCAAAAATGCGGGTTTTGGCTCAAATAGGCCGCCGGTTCAACATACATGTTGGTAAAGTTGCAGCGGCCGCCGCCGGACATCAGAATTTTTCGCCCCGGCTTTTTGCCGTTATCCAGCAGCAGGACGCGGCAGCCAAGCTGGCCCGCCTGCGCTGCGCAAAACATTCCCGCCGCTCCGGCGCCAACGACAATGGCATCAAACCTTTCCACACCGCGTTCCTCGTTCCCCAATTGTCGGGTTTTGTAAATATTTCACTCTGGTCACACCAGCGGGAAAAATCCCGCATTAGATACATCATTGAAAGATATAGGATTACTCCCAACAGGGTAAAACCTAAACAGGAAGAAAATCAAAAAAAGTCTATATTTCACTTTGCCCGCGCCGCTAAAGTCACTGATAATGCGCCGCGTTCATGTCCTCAAAATGGCGTAACGTCCTATGCTACATTTATTTGCCGGTCTGGATTTACATACCGGACTATTATTATTGCTTGCTTTAGCTTTTGTACTGTTTTACGAAGCGATTAACGGTTTCCATGATACCGCAAACGCGGTGGCTACGGTTATCTACACTCGCGCAATGCGCTCACAGCTCGCTGTGGCGATGGCGGCGCTCTTCAACTTCTTCGGCGTTCTGCTGGGCGGTCTCAGCGTAGCCTATGCCATCGTGCATATGCTGCCGACCGATCTGCTGCTTAACATGGGTTCCGCACATGGCCTCGCCATGGTGTTCTCTATGCTGCTGGCGGCGATCATCTGGAACCTCGGCACCTGGTACTTCGGTCTTCCAGCTTCCAGTTCTCATACCCTGATTGGCGCCATCATCGGCATTGGTTTAACCAATGCGCTGATGACCGGTACTTCCGTGGTTGATGCGCTGAATATCCCGAAAGTCATCGGTATTTTTGCTTCGCTTATCATCTCGCCGATCGTCGGTCTGGTGATCGCGGGCGGCCTGATTTTCCTGCTGCGTCGCTACTGGAGCGGAACCAAAAAACGCGCGCGTATCCACCTGACGCCCGCAGAGCGTGAAAAGAAAGACGGTAAGAAAAAGCCGCCGTTCTGGACCCGTATCGCGCTGATCCTGTCTGCTATTGGCGTGTCGTTCTCTCACGGTGCTAACGATGGGCAGAAAGGCATTGGCCTGGTGATGCTGGTGCTGATCGGCGTCGCGCCGGCGGGTTTCGTGGTGAATATGAATGCCTCTGGTTACGAAATCACCCGTACCCGCGATGCGGTCAACAACGTGGAAACCTTCTTCCAGCAGCGTCCTGAACTGCTGAAAAAAGCCACCGGCGTCGATCAGCTGGTGCCTTCTCCGGATACCAATACCGCGGCCAATGGCGAGTTCCACTGCCATCCGGCGAACACCATCAACGCCCTTGACCGCGTCAAAACCATGCTGACCGGCGTTGAGAACTACGAGTCGCTAAAACCGGAACAGCGCGGCCAGCTGCGTCGCATCATGCTCTGCATCTCCGACACCACCGACAAGGTGGCGAAGCTGCCGGATGTGAGCGCTGACGACCAGCGTCTGCTGAAGAAACTGAAAACCGATATGCTGAGCACCATCGAGTACGCGCCAATCTGGATTATCATGGCTGTCGCGCTGGCGCTGGGTATCGGCACCATGATCGGCTGGCGCCGCGTGGCGACCACCATCGGTGAGAAGATTGGTAAGAAAGGCATGACCTACGCTCAGGGGATGTCGGCTCAGATGACCGCAGCGGTTTCTATCGGTCTGGCGAGCTACACCGGGATGCCGGTTTCCACCACCCACGTACTCTCCTCCTCGGTAGCGGGGACGATGCTGGTGGATGGCGGTGGTCTGCAGAAAAAGACGGTGACCAGCATTCTGATGGCCTGGGTGCTGACCCTGCCGGCAGCGATTATCCTTTCAGGCGTCCTTTACTGGCTCTCCCTGAAACTGATTTAAGCGTTATTCGTTCAAAACGGGCCAGCTTGCTGGCCCGTTTTTTTATTCTGAAACGTTAGTGCCAGATCATCAGCGCAATCAGGCTCACCACCACCAGGCCGCACAGGGCGCTGGTCAGGATAAACTGGCGACGAACACGTTCGCAGCGACGAATAAATTCATCATCGTGATGGTCACGGTAGCGCTGGGCATAGATATACCACACCAGCCGCATCTGTTTGCTGGGCTGCCCGTGCGAGGTAAAAAAGCCGCCGCCATCAACATACTGATAGAGCAAGGGATCGCAACCACGTAGCACCACCAATAATGCACGCAACGATGAGAAGTAGCGTGCCATATTCACCACACAAACGACACACAGGGCCCAAAACAGCGCAATAGTGCTGATCATACCTCCTCCCCGGCGACCCGCCTACGGAGAAAACCTCCGCGGCTACCGCTCCCCAAATAACCCACGACGATACCGTAAAGAGTGCGATTCCGATCACATTTATTTTTCCGACCGGCTCATTAAATAGTGTAGGAGATCCATTAATTTTTTTACCACAAGGTTATTCGTTATCAATACGTAAGACGGATAAATTTGTTTAACTTTTAGGTGAACCCAGTGCATTGACGGAGTGCGGGGGGCGCTATAAGGTAGGAAATATCTTCTACAATGAAGTCCTTAAAGGCTACCCTCCCGCGAATGTAGCACGCAGGACGCGGGCGAAACGGCAGCGCCAGCTGTCAGGTCCAATGGTCATCGACAAACTTATGGAAGGAGTAACACTATGGCTTACAAACATATTCTGATTGCAGTAGACCTGTCCCCGGAGAGTAAAGTACTGGTTGAAAAAGCCGTTTCTATGGCCCGCCCGTATAACGCGAAAGTCTCCCTGATCCATGTGGATGTGAATTACTCCGACCTCTACACCGGGCTGATTGACGTTAACCTCGGCGACATGCAAAAACGCATCTCCGAAGAGACCCATCACGCGCTGACCGAGCTCTCGACCAACGCAGGCTATCCCATCACCGAGACCCTGAGCGGCAGCGGCGACCTTGGCCAGGTGCTGGTCGATGCGATTAAAAAATACGATATGGACCTGGTGGTCTGCGGCCATCATCAGGACTTCTGGAGCAAGCTGATGTCCTCTGCCCGCCAGCTGATTAACACCGTTCATGTCGACATGCTGATCGTCCCGCTGCGCGACGAAGAAGACGAATAACCGTCTCGTTTTATCCGCGCAATACGCCCGCCGATGCGGGCGTTTTTTATTTTCGCTTTCCCTCGCCATGCGGCAGAACTTCAATCCATAAAATCGCCATTCAATTAGTGTGATCAACCAGTTATTCGGCGAAATATCTATATAATAATCTATTCCATAAGCCAATAACCGCAGCATGGCGAGTTATCAGACATTTTCGGCGCGTTCTGGCATACGCGTTCATACTTTTTGGGAAAGTAATACAAGGCGAAGGAATATGAATACAACTGCACCTACGGGCTTGCTGCAGCAACCTCGTCCGTTCTTTATGATCTTCTTTGTGGAGCTCTGGGAACGTTTTGGCTATTACGGCGTTCAGGGGATCCTGGCGGTCTTCTTTGTTAAACAGCTGGGCTTCTCTCAGGAACAGGCCTTTATCACCTTCGGCGCCTTCGCGGCGCTGGTTTACGGGCTGATCTCCATCGGCGGCTACGTGGGCGACCATTTGCTGGGGACCAAACGCACGCTGGTGCTCGGCGCCATTGTGCTGGCTATCGGCTACTTTATGACCGGGATGTCGCTGCTGAAACCGCAGCTGATCTTTATCGCTCTCGGCACCATCGCCGTCGGCAACGGTTTGTTTAAAGCCAACCCGGCGAGCCTGCTCTCCAAATGCTATCCGCCGAAGGATGCCCGTCTCGACGGGGCATTTACCCTGTTCTATATGTCGATAAACATCGGTTCGCTGCTGTCGCTGTCGCTGGCGCCGGTGATCGCCGAAAAATTTGGCTACGCGGTAACCTATAACCTGTGCGGCGCGGGGCTGATTATCGCGCTGCTGGTCTACTTCGCCTGCCGCGGGATGGTGAAAGATATTGGCTCCGAGCCGGATCATCGCCCCCTCAGCCTACGCAATCTGGCGCTGGTGCTGGCCGGTACGGTGGTAATGATTTTTCTCTGCGCCTGGCTGATGCATAACGTGATGATCGCCAACCTGGTGCTGATTGTTCTGTCGGTCGTGGTTATTGCGTTCTTTTTCCGTGAGGCGTTTCGCCTCGATAAAACCGGACGCAACAAAATGTTCGTCGCCTTTATTCTGATGATCGAGGCGGTGCTGTTTTACATTCTGTATGCCCAGATGCCGACCTCGCTGAACTTCTTCGCCATCAACAACGTCCATCATGAGATCCTTGGCTTTACCATCAACCCGGTCAGCTTCCAGGCGCTGAATCCCTTCTGGGTAGTGGTCGCCAGCCCGGTGCTGGCGGCGATCTACACCCATCTCGGTCATAAGGGTAAAGACCTGACCATGCCGGTGAAATTTACCCTCGGGATGTTCCTCTGCGCGCTGGGCTTTCTCACCGCCGCAGCCGCCGGGATGTGGTTCGCCGACGCCCAGGGGTTAACCTCGCCGTGGTTTATTGTGCTGGTTTATCTGTTCCAGAGTCTGGGCGAACTGTTAATCAGCGCTCTGGGGCTGGCGATGGTTGCCGCACTGGTGCCGCAGCATCTGATGGGCTTTATTCTGGGGATGTGGTTTCTGACCCAGGCCGCCGCGTTCCTGCTGGGCGGCTATGTGGCGACCTTTACCGCGGTGCCGGCAAACATCACCGATCCGCTGCAGACCTTGCCGGTCTATACCAATGTGTTCAGTAAAATTGGCCTGGTGACGCTGGGCGTCACGGTGGTGATGGCGCTGATGGTGCCGTGGCTGAACCGGATGATTAATACACCGGCCAGCGCCGAGTAACCGTTTAAGATGGCCGATCCGCACTGGCGCCGTTTGTTCAGATATTGTGGTTCCCGGCTTGCGCTACAATTTGGTAGCCCGGATAAGGCGCTTTGCCCGCTATCCGGGTGATATCACAACGGCGAAAAATTACGCCGGCGTACCGGCGTAAATATCAAACCGATGTCCTTTGGTCACCACCGCGTTAGGCGTGGCGACATCCGCCAGCGGCGGCGCATAATCCGGGCGCTTGACCACCACTCGTTTGGTCGCCAACTGACGCGCTGGCGCCAACAGGCCATCGGCGTCTAAATCCGGCCCCACCAGCGACTTAAAGACGCGCATCTCTTTCTTCACCAGCGCGCTTTTCTGCTTATGCGGGAACATCGGATCGAGGTACACCACCTGCGGGCGCGGGGTGATATCGGTTAACGCCGTCAGGCTGGAGGCGTGGATCAGCTGCAGCCGCTCCTGCAGCCAGCCGCCGATTTCCGCGTCAGCATAGCCGCGCGCCAGGCCATCATCGAGCAGCGCGGCGACCACCGGATTACGCTCCAGCATCCGCACGCGACAGCCGACCGACGCCAGCACAAAGGCATCGCGTCCCAGCCCGGCCGTCGCATCGACGACATCCGGCAGGTAATCGCCTTTAATACCCACCGCTTTAGCCACCGCTTCGCCGCGGCCGCCGCCAAACTTGCGCCGGTGGGCCATCGCCCCGCCGACGAAATCGACGAAGATGCCGCCAAGCTTGGGCTCATCGCGCTTGCGTAGCTCCAGATGCTCCGTCGTCAGCACCAGCGCCATCGGGTTACCGTCATCCTGCTCCAGCCCCCAGCGGGCGGCTAAAACAGATAAGGCGCCGTCACCGGCGCCTGTTTCATCAATTAAGCAGATCTTCACGTAGCAATCAGCCTTTGATCCCGTAATGCTTCAGCATCGCGTCCAGCTGCGGCTCACGCCCGCGGAAGCGTTTGAACAGCTCCATCGGCTCTTCGGAACCGCCGCGGCTCAGGATATTGTCGAGGAACGACTGACCGGTTTCACGGTTGAAAATCCCCTCTTCTTCGAAGCGTGAGAAGGCGTCTGCCGCCAGCACGTCGGCCCACAGGTAGCTGTAGTAACCTGCCGCATAGCCGCCAGCGAAGATGTGGCTGAAGGCGTGCGGGAAGCGGCCCCAGGTCGGCCCCGGCACCACGGCGACCTGCTTTTTAATCTCGGCCAGGGTCTCAAGGATTTTCGCCCCCTGCTCCGGTTTGTACTCCGCATGCAGGCGGAAATCGAACAGGCCGAACTCCAGCTGGCGCAGAATAAACATCGCCGCCTGGTAGTTTTTCGCCGCCAGCATTTTCTCCAGCAGCTCCTGCGGCAGCGGTTCACCGGTTTCATAATGGCCGGAGATAAACGCCAGCGCTTCCGGCTCCCAGCACCAGTTCTCCATAAACTGGCTCGGCAGCTCGACCGCATCCCACGGCACCCCGCTGATGCCGGAAACCCCGGCGGTGTCGATGCGGGTCAGCATATGGTGCAGACCGTGGCCGAACTCGTGGAACAGGGTGATCACTTCGTCATGGGTGAACAGCGCCGGCTTGCCGTTGACCGGGCGGTTGAAGTTACAGGTCAGGTAGGCGACCGGCTTCTGCAGGGAACCATCCAGTTTACGCATCTGGCCGACGCAGTCGTCCATCCAGGCCCCCCCGCGCTTATGCTCGCGGGCATACAGGTCGAGATAGAAGCTGCCGCGCAGCTCGTTGTGTTCGTCATACAGCTCGAAGAAGCGCACTTCCGGATGCCACACATCGACATCGGTACGCTCTTTAGCGGTAATACCGTAAATGCGCTTAACCACTTCAAACAGGCCGCTAACGGCTTTGTTTTCCGGGAAATAGGGGCGCAGCTGCTCATCGCTGATGCTGTAGAGGTGCTGCTTCTGTTTTTCGCTGTAGTAGGCAATGTCCCACGGCTGCAGCTCATCGACGCCAAACTCGGCTTTGGCGAAGGCGCGCAGCTGGGCCAGCTCTTTTTCGCCCTGCGGACGGGCGCGTTTTGCCAGGTCGGTGAGGAAATCGAGCACCTGCTGCGGATCCTTCGCCATTTTGGTGGCGAGGGATTTATACGCATAGCTGTCAAAGCCCAACAGCTGCGCCAGCTCGTGACGCAGGGCGAGGATCTCCGCCATCACCGGGCTGTTATCCCATTTCCCGGCGTTCGGGCCCTGATCGGAGGCGCGGGTGGAATAGGCGCGATACATCTCTTCGCGCAGCGCCTGGTTATCGCAGTAGGTCATCACCGGCAGATAGCTCGGAATATCCAGGGTCAGCAGATACCCTTCCTGCTCTTTGGCCTGCGCCTGAGCCTGAGCGGCGGCCAGCGCGCTTTCCGGCATGCCGGCCAGATCAGCGACATCGGTCACCAGCTTGTTCCAGCCCATGGTGGCGTCGAGGACGTTGTTGCTGTACTGGTTGCCCAGCTCAGAGAGGCGCGCGGCGATTTCACCGTAGCGTTTCTGCGCCTCCGGCGGCAGGCCAATCCCGGATAATTCAAAATCGCGCAGCGCGTTATCAACCGCTTTTTTCTGCGCGGTATTCAGCGTGGCGTAGTTATCGCCATCGCGCAGGTCGCGATAGGCTTTATACAGGCCTTCATGCTGGCCGACCCAGGTGCTGTACTCGGAGAGCAGCGGCAGCGTCTGTTCGTAGGCCTCACGCAGTTCAGGGCTGTTTTTAACCGAATTCAGATGGCTGACAGGCGAGAAGATGCGTCCCAGCACATCGTCCACTTCCGCCAGCGGCTGGCAAAGATTTTCCCAGCTATACGGCGCGCCATGCGCCACCGCGCTTTCCACCGCGGCCCGGCAATCCTCCAGCGCTTTGGTGACCGCAGGGACCACGTGCTCTGGTTTGATCGCAGAAAAAGGCGGCAGGGAGAAAGGCGTCAATAATGGATTGGTCATATGCGCTGTCCTGTTGAAAAGGGTGAATGAAGCGCGCGTCCGGCGCTTATGCATGAGATCTAGAATGGGGGATAGTTGGGGGAATTTCAATGACGGGCGGTGCGTCAGCCTGGGTATTGCTGCGATAAGTCCGCCCGTTGCCGGAAAAGCGCGACACGCAGTGCAGCGTGCCGGAAACCACATTAATGCCTTTTTTGCGCCATCTCCCAGGCCGCCGACAGATTCAGCCGCTGCCAGAATTGCTGTTCGGGGGTGGCGCCGGATAGCGGGTAACCCGCCGGCAGCGCGGTGTTGACCATCAGCGCCCGACGCTGGGCCGCTGACAGATGCGGCAGGGCATCTTCCAGCAGCACTTCCGCCCCCTCCGGCACCTGTAAACGCGGCTGCGGACCCTTCTGCTGCGGCAGATCGTAGGTCATGGTGAAGCGAGAGAAATCACGCATCGCCGGATCGCGCCAGGGATCGTCTTTCACGCTGCTCTTCGCGCACTCGGCAAGCGATGTGCCGCAGGCCTTCGCCAGCGCGGCGCGCAGCTGATCGCGGGCTTCGTTAAATAATACCCGGTAGTGCGGATCGTTAAGATAGTGGGCCACGTTGCGCTCGGCCACCATCCGCGAGCCGATCACGTCCAGCGGGTAGTGGACGCCCAGCACGATGCGCGAGTAGCCATAGCGGGCGCCGCGCGCCACCAGCGCGTCGTAGCGCTCCGGGATCATCGCCGCCAGCAGCAACGCATCGGTATAGCCGGTGTTGGTGTGGCCGCTGGGGAACGAGCCGCCGTCGGCGGTGTAGGGCTGGTTATCTTTCACCACCACATCGTCAGGCACCAGGTGAATGGTGTTGCCCTGCACCAGAAACGGCCGCGGATTATTGAAGTGCTTTTTCGCCTCGCCGGTGCTGACCTCCGAGGCTTTGATCAACGCTGCCGCTTTCCCCAGCGCGCCCTGGTCATAGGCGGTCAGAAACGCTTTGCCAAGGCGTGGCCCCAGCGCATCGCTGAGGAAGTAGAGGTAGCTAATGCCTTCCGCATCGGCCAGCGCCTGACGGCGCGTGGTCTGCACGGCGTCGCGATTGATGGCGGTCACCGTCGCCAGATTCTGCTTCACGACGGTCTCCGGCAGGGTGCTGAACGCCGACAGCAGCGCAATGCCCGCCTGCTGGTTGGCCCGGGTCTGGAAGTCATAGCCGCTGGCCTTCAGCCAGGCGGTATCGGCCTGAGTTTGGTTTTGTTTGGTGTGCGCCAGCCGATCGCGGGTCAGCGTGGCGGCATTCCCCTGCAGAGCGTGGCGTAGCTGCGCCAGCGCCTGTTGCTCAAGATCGTCATACGCCTGGCTGGAGGCAGCCGGCGTCACGCTATTGGCGAGGGCCGCCGCCCTGTTCAGCGGGATGTCTTTAGCCAGAACCGGTTGCGCCAGCAGCAGCGCGACGGCCAGCAGCGAGAGTTGCCTTTTCATTATTTTTCCTTTTATTCAAATAATTACCTTGCCTGTACCCGACGCTAGCGCGGCCGTTTGACGTTTTTATGACAGCGTTATGTTTTGCAACGCTTTTGGCAGAAATGAAACAGCGCGGCGGCGCAGCGGTAATCTCGGCCGATCTGCGGTAAACTATCGGTTAACTTGTTTACTTCCCGGAATCTCTGCATCCATGCTCAGTTATCGCCACAGCTTTCACGCAGGCAACCACGCCGACGTCCTCAAACACACCGTTCAGAGCCTGATCATTGAATCACTGAAAGAGAAAGAAAAACCGTTTCTCTACCTGGACACTCACGCCGGCGCGGGCCGCTATCAGCTGAGCGGCGAGCACGCCGAACGTACCGGCGAATACCTTGAAGGCATCGCCCGCATCTGGCAGCAGGACGACCTGCCGGCAGAGCTGGAGCCGTATATTTCGGTCGTAGAACACTTCAACCGTAACGGCCAGCTGCGCTACTACCCGGGCTCGCCGCTGATTGCCCGCCAGCTGCTGCGCGAGCAGGACAGCCTGCAGATGACCGAGCTGCACCCGAGCGACTTCCCGCTGCTGCGCGCTGAATTCCAGAAAGACAGCCGCGCGCGCGTCGATAAAGCCGATGGCTACCAGCAGCTGAAAGCCAAGCTGCCGCCGGTATCGCGCCGCGGTTTGATTCTGATCGACCCGCCGTACGAAATTAAAACCGACTATCAGGCGGTGGTCACCGGGATTAACGAAGGCTACAAACGCTTCGCCACCGGCACCTACGCCCTGTGGTACCCGGTGGTGCTGCGCGCGCAAATCAAACGCATGATCAAAGAGTTAGAAGCCACCGGCATCCGCAAAATCCTGCAGATTGAGCTGGCGGTGCGTCCGGACAGCGACCAGCGCGGCATGACCGCCTCCGGGATGATCGTCATCAACCCGCCGTGGAAGCTGGAGCAGCAGATGAATAACGTGCTGCCGTGGCTGCACAGCAAACTGGTTCCGACCGGCACCGGCCACGCCACCGTCAGCTGGATCGTACCGGAGTAATCGCAACCATCGGTGGAACCTTTTAAGCCTCGCGCTACAATCGCGGCAATCAACGATTAAGGACATATGGGCATGAGCAAACATTATGATTACCTCGCCATCGGCGGCGGTAGCGGCGGTATCGCCTCAATTAACCGCGCGGCCATGTACGGCCAGAAGTGCGCGCTGATTGAAGCCAAAGAGCTGGGCGGCACCTGCGTCAACGTCGGCTGCGTGCCGAAAAAGGTGATGTGGCATGCGGCGCAGATCCGCGAAGCGATTCATCTTTACGGCCCGGACTACGGTTTCGATACCACCATCAACCATTTTGACTGGGAGAAGCTGGTCGCCAGCCGTAGCGCCTATATCGACCGTATTCATACCTCTTACGACAACGTACTGGGTAAGAATAAAGTCGACGTGATCAAAGGCTTCGCGCGCTTTGTCGATGCCCACACCGTGGAAGTCAACGGCGAGATCATCACCGCTGACCATATCCTGATCGCCACCGGCGGCCGGCCGAGCCACCCGGATATTCCGGGCGTCGAATACGGTATTGATTCCGACGGTTTCTTCGAACTGCCGGCGCTGCCGAAGCGCGTGGCGGTGGTCGGCGCAGGCTATATCGCCGTTGAGCTGGCGGGGGTGATTAACGGCCTCGGCGCCGAAACCCACCTGTTCGTGCGCAAACACGCGCCGCTGCGCAGCTTCGATCCGCTGATCGTTGAGACCCTGGTGGAAGTGATGAACGCCGAAGGCCCGCAGCTGCATACCAATGCGATCCCGAAAGCGGTGGTCAAGAATGCCGACGGCAGCCTGACGCTGGAGCTGGAAGATGGCCGCAGCCAGACCGTTGACTGTCTGATCTGGGCGATTGGCCGCGAACCGGCGACCGACAACTTCAATCTGGCGGCAACGGGCGTTAAAACCAACGATAAAGGGTACATCATCGTTGATAAATTCCAGAACACCAACGTGCCGGGCATCTACGCGGTGGGCGATAATACCGGCGCCGTTGAGCTGACGCCGGTCGCCGTGGCCGCAGGCCGTCGTCTCTCCGAACGCCTGTTTAACAACAAACCGGAAGAGCATCTGGACTACAGCAACATCCCGACCGTGGTCTTCAGCCATCCGCCAATCGGCACCGTCGGCTTAACCGAGCCGCAGGCGCGCGAGCAGTACGGCGACGACGCCGTGAAGGTCTACAAATCTTCCTTCACCGCGATGTATACCGCCGTGACCTCTCACCGTCAGCCGTGCCGCATGAAGCTGGTGTGCGTCGGCCCGGAAGAGAAGATTGTCGGCATCCACGGCATCGGCTTCGGGATGGATGAGATGCTGCAGGGCTTTGCGGTGGCCCTGAAGATGGGCGCCACCAAAAAAGACTTCGACAACACCGTCGCCATTCACCCGACGGCGGCAGAAGAGTTCGTCACCATGCGCTAAGACGCGATCGCCGGATGATAAAAAGAAGCCCCGGGGGCTTCTTTTTTTATGCTCAGGCCACGCCGTTATTGCCATGGCGCATAAACGCCGGGCGCTGATTGAGCGCCATATACCAGCGCTCCACGGCTGGCATCTCCGGATGGGCGAAAGGGGTCATTTTCCAGCGATGCACCGACAGCCCCAGCACGATATCGGCCAGGGTGAAGCGCTCGCCGGCTATCCACGCCCCGGTACGCTGCAGCTGCGCTTCAACAATGCGCACGCAGTGGGTCCAGGCGGCAATACTCTCTTTAATCGCCACCGGATCCTGAAAGCGCGGATCTTTACGCACCAGCCCCATAAAAGCATGGCGCCAGGCAGTGTTAAACTCGGTCGCCTGCCAGTCCATCCAGTGCTCCACCTCGGCGGCGGGCTGCGGCTCGGCGGGCAGCAGATCCCAGCGCTCCGCTTTGCGCGCCAGATAGCGGCAGATACTGTTCGACTCCCAGAGCACGAAGTCATCGTCCAGTAGCACCGGCACCAGGCTGTTAGGATTCAGACGCTGAAACTCAGGCGTATCCAGGGGCTTAAATCCGCTGCCGTAATCTTCCTGCTGGTACGCCAGCCCGGCTTCCTCGCAGGTCCACAGCACTTTCCGTACATTAATTGAAGAGCGTTTACCCAGAATTGTTAGCATCGTCAGCGATTCCTCAGCCATAAAAGACAGTTCATTCACTCTACTCTATTGCCAGCCAGCAACAAGGCAGAGCGCTGGATAATGTGTATAGTTGATTCCAGCCTGTTTGCCGAAAAGGAACCCGACATGTTGACCCCTTTTACCGTTTTGATGCCTGCAAATATTCGTTTTGGCCGTGGTCAGGCCGAGAGCGCCGCCCCCTGGCTGGCACAACAGGGCGGCCCAATCCTGCTGGTGCATGGCGCCAGCCCGCAGCGGGCGGCGTTTCTCCGCCAGCAGCTGGAGGCGCTGCAGCTTGCGGTCACGACGCTGGCGATAAGTCGCGAACCCTGGCTTAGCGATATCGAGCAGGGCGTCCAGCTGGCGCGCGAGAAAGGGATCAGAGCGGTGGTCAGCCTCGGCGGCGGCGCGGTGATTGACGCCGGTAAGGCGATTGCGGCGCTGGTCCCCGCCGTTGGCCCGGTGATCGACTATCTGGAGGTGGTGGGAACGGGCCGTCAGCTGGAAGCCAGTCCCCTGCCGTTCGTGGCGATCCCCACCACCGCTGGCACGGGCGCGGAGGTCACCAAAAATGCGGTGATCAACGTTCCGGAACAGCAGCGGAAAGTGAGCCTGCGCGACGACCGAATGCTGCCTGACCTGGCGATTGTCGACCCGGCGCTAACCGACAACGCGCCGCGGAGCATCACCCTGAGCTCCGGCCTCGACGCCCTGACCCAGGTGATCGAGCCCTGGCTCTGCAGCCGGGCCACTCCCTTCACCGATGCTCTCTGCCAGCAGGCGATCCCGCGGGGAATTCGCGCGCTAAAAATCCTGATGGAACAAGAGTGTCCGGCCAGCCGCGACGAGATGGCCTGGGTCAGCCTGTGCGGCGGACTGGCGCTGGCGAACGCCGGGCTGGGGGTGATCCACGGCCTCGCCGGCCCGCTGGGCGGCCTGAGCCGCGCCTCGCACGGCGCCCTATGCGGCAGTTTGTTGCCGTTTGGCCTGGCGCTCAATGAGTCGCAGATCAACGACCCTGGCCTGCGCCAGCGCGTTAACGATGTCCGCCGCTGGCTGGCCGACGGGCTGGACGTCCCTGTGGATCGGGTCTGGGACAGTCTGCGGGAATGGAGCCATCGCGCTGGCCTTGGCACCCTGCGCGACCTCGGCGTAGCGCGCGATGCGCTGGAACCGGCGGCGCTGGCCGCCAGCACCTCCTCATCGATGAAGGCCAACCCGGTCAGCCTGAGCGGCGAACAGCTGCTGGAGATGCTGGAGGCGGCGTGGGAGTGAGCGCCCCGGGATAAAATTTTGTTGCATAATGAATGCTCCGAATTTCATCTGCGCCAGGATGTACAATTTTTAATTACTTATCAACAGCGTACTTTGAAATGGCAGCTTTTCTTCTCGGCGGAAAAGCGTGATCTCACGCACAGTTTGCTTCACACTCACCGAAGCGACTGTCTACGCTTAATAGACAAGGCCGGGTATGCCCGGCCCCGAACTCACGCTATCCGGAGGTCCGTATCGCTATGTTCAGCCAGAAATTACGCCACGTTGAAGACGACGAGTTAAGGATCGACATCGATCCCTGCTACGAAGCCGATCCGTACGAATTAAAGCTGGATGAGATGATAGACGCTGAACCGGAGCCTGAGGTGATCGAGGGGCTTCCGGCGTCCGATGCCCTCACCCCGGCGGATCGCTATCTTGAGCTGTTTACCAACGTGCAGAAATCACGCATTTTCGCGGACAGCAAAACCTTCCCCGACTGCGCGCCGAAACACGATCCGCTGGACATCCTGCGGAACTACCGCAAGGTCAAACGCCAGCCCGACTTCGATCTGCGGCAGTTCGTTGAGGACAACTTCTGGCTGCCGGAGAGCCAGAGCGACATCTATATCTCCGACCCCAGCCTGACCCTGAAAGAACACATCGACAAGCTGTGGCCGGTGCTGACCCGCGAGCCTCAGGATCATATCCCGTGGTCATCGCTACTGGCGCTGCCGCAGGCCTACATCGTGCCCGGCGGTCGCTTTAGCGAAACCTATTACTGGGACTCTTATTTCACCATGCTGGGGCTGGCGGAGAGCGGCCGGGAAGATTTGCTGAAATGCATGGCCGATAACTTTGCCTGGCTGATTGAAACCTACGGCCACATTCCGAACGGCAACCGCACCTACTACCTCAGCCGCTCGCAGCCGCCGGTGTTCGCCCTGATGGTCGAACTCTTTGAAGAGGATGGCGTGCGCGGCGCGAAGCGCTATCTGGACCATCTGAAGATGGAGCACGCCTTCTGGATGGACGGCGCCGAGTCGTTGATCCCGCACCAGGCGTATCGCCACGTGGTGCGTATGCCGGATGGCTCCCTGCTCAATCGCTACTGGGACGACCGTGACACGCCGCGGGATGAGTCGTGGCGCGAAGACGTGGAGACCGCCCGACACTCCGGGCGGCCCGCCAATGAAGTATACCGCGACCTGCGGGCGGGCGCCGCGTCCGGCTGGGACTACTCCAGCCGCTGGCTGCGGGATATCACGCGGCTGGCCAGCATCCGCACGACGCAGTTTATCCCCATCGACCTGAACGCCTTCCTGTTCAAGCTGGAGACGACCATTGCCAACCTCTCCGGCCTGAAGGGCGATCGCGAGACGGAGACGGCCTTCCGCCAGAAGGCCCAGGATCGGCGGGCGGCGGTCAACCGCTATCTGTGGGATGATGAGAACGGCTGTTTCCGCGATTATGACTGGCGCCGTGAACAGCTGGCGCTGTTTTCCGCAGCCAGTATCGTCACCCTTTACGTCGGCCTGGCGACCCACGAACAGGCAGAACGCCTTGCCGATGCGGTGCGGGCCCGCCTGCTCACCCCCGGGGGGATCATGGCCACCGAATACGAAAGCGGTGAGCAGTGGGATAAACCCAACGGCTGGGCGCCGCTGCAGTGGATGGCGATCCAGGGATTTAAACGTTACGGCCAGGATCCGCTGGGAGATGAGATTGCCTGGAGCTGGCTGCAGACGGTCAACCACTTTTACAAGCAGCATCACAAGCTGATTGAAAAATACCATATTGCCACCGGCGTCCCCCATGAGGGCGGCGGCGGGGAGTATCCCCTGCAGGATGGCTTTGGCTGGACCAACGGCGTGGTGCGCCGACTGATTGGCCTGTACGGTGAGCCAACCTAGTCGGGCTGTTCCCGGCGGCTTTCTCCTGCTATGTTCAGAGGATTCGCCCTGCCCGGAACGACGCTTATGCCTGAACTTCTGACGCCGCGCCTGCGCTGCTCACCGCTGCAGCTGGACGACTGGTCGTTTTTTCTTTCCCTGCAGCAGGATCCGCAGGTCATGCTCTACGTCGCCGATCCCCGACCGCAGGCGGCCATCCGCGAGGCGTTCGATTCGCGGCTGCCGCCGTGGACGCCCGGGGATGAACACTGGCTGTGCCTGGTGGTGCGCGACAGGCTGACCCATACCCCGCTCGGCCTGACCGGCTACCAGCATCATCAGCGCGACATTGCCGAGGTTGGCTTTCTCTTCGCCCCGGCGGCGCAGGGCCGGGGCTACGGCTACGAATCGCTGCGCGCGCTGTGCGACTACGCCTTTACCACCGGCGGCGTGCGCCGCCTGACCGCCAGCGTCACCGCCGGCAACGAGGCGTCTAAGCAGTTACTGCTCAAAGCCGGCTTCCGGCTGGAGGGAGAGCTGCGGGAAAACTACTGGCTCAACGGACGCTGGCACAACGACTGGCTGTTCGGTCGGCTGCGTGGGGAGGGCGATGCGCCGTAGCGCACCGCCGGTCACAGGCTGGGGGCAGTCAGGATCAGAGGAACATCCCGCCCGAGACTTCCACACGCTGCGCGTTCATCCACGCCAGCTCATCGCTGAGCAGGGCGGCGATGGCGTCGCCGATATCATCCGGCAGCCCAACGCGCCCCAGCGCAGTCTGGGCGGCGATATGCCGATTCACCTCGGCGTTATCGCGCACCTCCCCGCCGCCAAAGTCGGTCTCAATGGCCCCCGGCGCGATGATGTTCACCGATATCCCCCGTCCGCCCAGCTCTTTCGCCTGATAGCGCGTCAGAACCTCCATCGCCCCCTTCATCGCGGCGTAGGCCGCATAGCCCGGCAGGGCAAAGCGCGCCAGGCCGCTGGAGACATTGAGGATACGCCCCCCATCCTGCAGGAGAGGCAGTAGACGCTGGGTCAGGAAAAACGGCCCTTTGAACTGGATATTCATCAGCTCGTCAAACTGCGCTTCGCTGGTCTCGGCGAAGGGCGCGTTGAGTCCGATCCCGGCATTGTTCAGTAAATAATCAAAGGTTGTGCGTCCCCACTTCTGCGCCAGCACCTGCGCCACCTCGCTGGCGAATGCGTCAAATGTTGTGGAATCGCCGACGTTCAGCGCTAATGCTGCCGCTTTGACCCCTTTTTGCTCTATTTCCGCCACCACGTCGAGGGCCGCCTGGCGGTTGCTGTGATAGGTCAAAAGAATATCGGTTCCCTTTGCCGCCAGCTTCAACGCGGCGTTTTTACCCAGACCGCGGCTGCCGCCGGTCACTAAAGCGATACGTTGTGTCATCAGAAGACCCCTTTCAGGTTGCGTTGTGATTGTGTTGTAGCT
Organism: Klebsiella pneumoniae; assembly: GCF_000742135.1. Classification (GTDB taxonomy): domain Bacteria; phylum Pseudomonadota; class Gammaproteobacteria; order Enterobacterales; family Enterobacteriaceae; genus Klebsiella; species Klebsiella pneumoniae. The sequence goes on from NZ_KN046818.1 coordinate 4,724,852, forward strand.
TATTAACTGCTCATGCAACAATAAATACGCTACATTGCGTTTTACTGTTTCATTAACAACAACAATAGGCGATCGGCATGGATAAAATTCATGCAATGCAGTTATTCATTCGCGTAGCGGATCTGGAGAGCTTCTCCCGCGCCGCCGAGACCCTGGCGCTACCTAAGGGTAGCGTCTCGCGACAGATTCAGGCCCTGGAAAGCCATCTTGGCGTGCGGCTCCTGCACCGCACCACCCGCCGGGTCCAGCTCACCCAGGATGGGATGGTCTACTACGAGCGGGCGAAAGATCTGCTGAGCAACCTCGACGAACTGGATGGCATGTTCCAGCACGATCCGGCGAGCATCAGCGGCCGGCTGCGGGTAGATATGCCGGTCGGTTTTGCTAAAAAAATGGTGATCCCGCATCTGCCGACTTTTTTACAGCAGTATCCGGGCATCGAACTGGAGCTGAGCAGCAGCGATCGGCTGGTGGACGTGATCCGCGAGGGGTTTGACTGCGTGGTGCGCGTCGGCGCGCTCAAAGACTCAGGGCTGATTGCCCGGCCGCTGGGCAAGCTGACGCAAATTAACTGCGCCAGCCCGGACTATCTGGCGCGTTTTGGCTATCCGCAATCCCTGGAGGATCTGGCGGATCATGCCCTGATCCACTACGCCAGCACCCTCGGGGTCCGTCCCCCCGGCTTTGAGGTAATGATCGACGGCGCGGTGCGCTGGGTAAAAACCGGCGGCATATTGACGGTCAACAGTACGGAAACCTATCAGGCAGCCTGTATCGCCGGGCTGGGGATTATTCAGGTGCCACGCACCGGCGTGCGCGAGGCGTTACGCGCCGGCGACCTGATTGAGATCCTGCCCCAGTACCGCGCCGAGCCGCTGCCGGTCTCGCTGATCTACCCGCACCGGCGCAATCTCTCCCGCCGGGTAAATCTGTTTATGGAGTGGCTGGGCGGACTGATGAAAGCGTATGTCGATTGAGCGGCGCGGCCGGAAAACGGGCGGCGGGGAGAGGCATTCCTGCAGGATACGGCATTTAAGGTATACTTTTTGCTGAATCTCGCTGTAAAAAAGGAAGAAATTACGTATGACGCCGGAAAACGACGATCGACGCCCGCCACAGGAACCGGATACGCAGCCGGAGAAAAGCAAAAGCACGCTCGAGGCCCTTAATGACACCGCCGTCGGGCAAAAAGCCAGCCAGGCGCTGAAGACCGTCACCGGAACGGCGGCCAAAGTGCAGCGCAACCCGGTGATCGCCCATTTGCTGCGCGCCGCAGAGCGCTTCAATGACCGGCTCGGCAATCAGTTTGGGGCGGCTATCACCTATTTCTCGTTCCTGTCGATGATCCCGATCCTGATGGTCTCCTTTGCCGCCGCCGGCTTCGTGCTGGCCTGGCACCCGACCCTGCTGCAGGACATTTTCGACAAAATTCTGCAAAACGTCAGCGACCCAACGCTGGCGGCAACGTTGAAAAACACCATCAACACCGCGGTGCAACAGCGCACCGCCGTCGGTCTGGTCGGCCTGCTGGTCGCCCTTTATTCCGGTATTAACTGGATGGGCAACCTGCGCGAAGCGATCCGCGCTCAATCGCGCGACGTCTGGGAGCGCCGGCCGCAGGACGAGGAGAAAATCTGGGTAAAGTACTTCCGCGATCTTATCTCGCTGATCGGTCTGCTGGTGGCGCTGATTATTACGCTGTCGATCACCTCCGTCGCCGGCTCCGCCCAGCAGATGATTATCTCCGCGCTGTATCTCGACAACATTGAATGGCTGAAACCCGCCTGGCGGCTAATCGGCCTCGCCATCTCGATTTTTGCCAACTATCTGCTCTTTTTCTGGATTTTCTGGCGCCTGCCGCGCCATCGTCCGCGGCGCAAGGCCCTGTTTCGCGGCACGCTTATCGCGGCGATTGGCTTTGAAATCATAAAAATCGTCATGACCTGGACGCTGCCGGCGCTGGTGAAATCCCCCTCCGGGGCGGCGTTCGGATCGGTGCTGGGGCTGATGGCCTTTTTCTATTTCTTCGCCCGCCTGACGCTATTCTGCGCCGCATGGATCGCCACCGCGGAGTATAAAGACGACCGGCGGATGCCGGGCAAAACCCACCGCTGAGGTATTGCGAGGATGAATAAAAGAGGCAAAATTCATCCTCGCGCTTGATTTCAGCAGATAAATCCAGCATGTAACTTTTATTTAACTCAAAACTGGTTTTATTCTCTATCTTTTTAATTGTGTGAAGCATTTCATAGAACTATTTTTACTGGTGTAAAAATTATCCGCTTTTTGCCTCTTTTTTGCCCATTTTCCGCGTTTGTTACAGATTGAAATGTCCCTGTGGCTGTGGCTATATGGCTTTTCGTTCGCGCAAAAATAAGAAAGATCTATGCAAGCCACAGCCACCACTCTCGAAAACACGCAGGAAACCGCCCCGGTCAACTCACGCAACAAGGTTGTTGTCGCCTCGCTCATTGGCACCGCCATTGAGTTTTTCGACTTCTACATCTATGCCACCGCCGCGGTCATCGTCTTCCCGCATATCTTTTTCCCGCAGGGCGATGCCGCTGCGGCCACCCTACAGTCGCTGGCCACCTTCGCCATCGCCTTCGTCGCCCGGCCGATCGGCTCCGCGCTGTTTGGCCACTTCGGCGATCGCGTCGGCCGGAAGGTCACCCTCGTGGCCTCGCTGTTAACCATGGGGATCTCCACCGTGGTGATCGGCCTGCTGCCCGGCTATGAAAGCATTGGCATTGTCGCGCCGATGCTGCTGGCGCTGGCGCGTTTCGGTCAGGGCCTTGGCCTCGGCGGGGAATGGGGCGGCGCAGCGCTGCTGGCTACGGAAAACGCCCCGGCGCGCAAGCGCGCCCTGTACGGCTCCTTCCCACAGCTGGGCGCGCCGATCGGCTTCTTCTTCGCCAACGGCACCTTCCTGCTGCTCTCCTGGCTGCTGACCGACCAGCAGTTTATGGAGTGGGGCTGGCGCGTGCCGTTTATCTTCTCCGCGGTGCTGGTGATCATCGGTCTGTATGTTCGCGTCTCGCTGCATGAGACCCCGGTCTTCGCCAAAGTAGCGGCGGCGAAAAAACAGGTCAAAATCCCGCTGGGTACCCTGTTGACCAAACACGTCCGGGTGACGGTGCTGGGTACCTTCATCATGCTGGCCACCTATACCCTGTTCTACATCATGACCGTCTACTCGATGACCTTCAGCACCGGCGCGGCGCCGAATGGCCTGGGTCTGCCGCGTAACGAAGTGCTGTGGATGCTGATGATGGCGGTGATTGGCTTTGGCGTAATGGTGCCTGTCGCCGGCCTGCTGGCGGACGCTTTTGGTCGTCGCAAGAGCATGATTATCATCACCACGATGATTATTTTGTTCGCCCTGTTCGCCTTTAAACCGCTGCTGGGCTCCGGCAATCCGCTGCTGGTCTTCGCCTTCCTGCTGCTGGGCTTAAGCCTGATGGGACTGACCTTTGGCCCGATGGGCGCGCTGCTCCCGGAGCTGTTCCCGACGGAAGTGCGCTACACCGGCGCGTCGTTCTCCTATAACGTGTCGTCGATCCTCGGCGCTTCGGTCGCGCCGTACATTGCCGCCTGGCTGCAGGGTAACTACGGTCTCGCGGCGGTCGGCACCTATCTGGCGGCGATGGCGGCGCTGACGCTGATCGCCCTGCTGCTGACCCACGAGACCCGCCACCAGTCGTTGTGATCCTTCGCCCTGACGCCCCCGGCGTCAGGGCTCTCCTCTACTTTTTCATCTGCGACAAAATGGTCCGACACTGGTTGCTATCGCCCTCCGCCGGGGAGATCAGCGCCAGCAGCGCGGCGGCCGGCGTCACCAGGGTTGCCAGCGCCGCCGCTACCGCGCCGCGGACAATCAGCGGCCCGGCCTTCACCCCCGCCTGCGGCGATTTAAAGGTGCCCCGGACATACAGCGGGGAACGCAGGGTGATCACCCGAAAGCCTTTGCTTTCCGGATCGATGGTCAGGTCCAGCTGCTCGGAGGCGAAGCTGGCGGTCCCGGTCACATTGATTAGCGCGTTTTCTGTATCGAAGGCAAAAATCTGCGGCCGGGCGACGCCGTTGGTTACGTCGATATTGGCCGCAGCGCAGTTTACCCGAACCTCCTCATCGCCAAAAATCTGGCCGATCAGGTAGTTACCGACGTTAAGACCGAGGATTTCCATCAGGTTGCGACTGATCAGTCCGTCGTTCATCAGCAGCTTCAGGTTACCGTTGCTGTTGCCGAGCAGGGCCGCCACCGAGTTGCCGCTGCCGCGCAGCTGGACGTCGCCATTCATCTCGCCGAGGGTTTTCTGCATCATCTCGACGTTTGGCATCAGCGCCTTCAGCTTCAGGCGTCGCGCCTGCAGATTGGCCTCACCCTGCAGCGGCTTTTTATCGCCCTGCAGGTGTACGCTGCCGGCAATCGACCCGTTGGCCAGGCCAAAGCGCACCGGCTGCAGGCGCAGGTCACCATCCTCCAGAATCACATGGGTCGACAGATCGCTGATCGGCAGGGTACCGCCGTGCTCAATTCTCCGGCCCTTAAAGCGCACATCGGCATCCATCACCTGCCACTTGTCGGTTTCAAAGCGGTCCGCCGGCAGCACTTTACCCGCCGGCTGCGGCCGGTCACCCGCCTGGCGCGAAGCGCTTTTCTTCGTCCCTTTGCCGGAATCGACGCCGATTAATGGCCCGAGGTCCGCCAGACGCAGCTGCTTCGACTCCATATCGCCGCTGAGTTTCGGCCGCGGCTTGCCGGTGGTGTAGGTCAGGGAGCCATGAATGTCGCTATCGCCGATTCGGCCGTTAAAATTCTGATAGTTAAAGCGCATGCGGTTTTTTTGCGTAAAGTCGGCGCGCAGGCGGCCGTCGGTGGAGAATGACGGCGTCTCCGGCAGCAGCACGCCGGTCAGGTCATAGAGATCGCGCAGCGAGTCGCCGGCGAATTTTAGCCGCAGGTCAATGCCGCCGACGTTGAGCGGGTCGCTGACCGTGCCGCTGAACGCTACCCGGGTGTTACCGGAGTGGAAGTCGCCCTGCAATGGGAAGGGGGCGCTTGCGCTGCGCAGGGCCAGCATGCCGCCGATTTTCCCGTTGCCGGTGACCGGCTGGCCCTTGTAGCGGCCCTTCAGCGACAGACCAAAGACATAGTCGCCTGGTTTCGCCGCGCTATGGCTATCTTTTGTGCCGGTCACTTCGCTGAACGGCAGCGGTTTGCCTAGGGGATCGACGAGGATGGTGATATCGCTGCGGGTGATCTTGTCGTCAATGGCGATAGTCCCGCGATCAAAGAGAATATTATCGAGGCGAAAGGACCAGCTGGAGGGCGCGCTGTCGCCCGGAGTACGCTTATCGCCCGCCAGCTGAAAGGTCCAGTTATTGTTGTCTTCCGCCAGGCGGATCAACCGTACGTCGGGCTGCTCCAGCTTGATCCACGGCAGGTACACCGTTTTGCTCAGCAGCGCCAGCGGGGCAAGGGTCGCCTCCACCCGCGGCAGATGGATCATGGTCACCTGGGGAATGGCCGGCGGGTTGCCCAGCACGATATCCTCCGCGTGTACGTGGGGCCACGGGATCCAGCTGCGCCAGCCGCGCTCGTCCGGCTGCCGCTCCCAGACCACGCCGAGATCGCCGCGGATGGCGAACGGGCGGTTAAGTTCGGCGGACACTTTCTGATTGATCGTCGGCTTCAGCCGGTTCCAGTCAAAGGTGGCCAGCACGATAAAGAAAAGAACGATCAGCAATAGTATCGTTCCTGTGATGATAACCAACGTTTTACGGGTTCTGCTCATCCCTACTCCGCTCCTTTTGCATCACGTCAGTCCTGAATATAGTCAAAAAGCGGCGTTTATCCTGGAAATGCGCTTTTCGTCACATTACGCGCGTCAGGTCAAAAAAATAATGGAACGATGTTTTAATATGATTGACCAGCAAAACAGCGCAGCGCACACTAGCGCTTATATCGATTCCATTGCAGGTTCTGGCTATGTCTAAAAAAATTGCCGTTATTGGCGAATGCATGATTGAGCTGTCAGAGAAAAACGGGGCCGTTAACCGCGGCTTTGGCGGCGATACCTTAAACACCTCGGTCTATATCGCGCGGCAGACAGATGCCAGCGCATTGAGCGTCCACTACGTCACCGCCCTGGGAACCGATGCGTTCAGCCAGCAGATGCTCGACAGCTGGCAACAGGAAAACGTCAACACCGATCTTATCCAGCGGATGGCCGACCGCCTGCCGGGACTGTATTACATTGAAACCGATGACACCGGCGAGCGCACCTTCTACTACTGGCGCAACGAGGCGGCGGCAAAGTTCTGGCTGGAGAGCGATCGCGCGGCGGCGATTTGCGAAGAGCTGGCCACTTTCGACTATCTCTATCTGAGCGGCATCAGTCTCGCCATTCTCAGCCCGGCCAGCCGCGACAAGCTGTTCACGCTGCTGCGTGAGTGCCGCGCCAACGGTGGCAAGGTGATCTTCGACAACAACTATCGTCCGCGCCTGTGGGCCAGCCAGGCGGAAACGCAGCAGGTCTATCAGGAGATGCTCGCCTGCACCGATATCGCGTTTCTGACCCTCGATGATGAAGACGCGCTGTGGGGAGAAAAACCGGTTGCTGAGGTGATCGCCCGCACCCATGCCGCCGGCGTGGAAGAGGTGGTGGTGAAGCGCGGCGCGGATGCCTGCCTGGTCTCGGTTAGCGGGCAACCGCTGCGGGAAGTGCCGGCCGTCAGGCTGGCCAAAGAGAAGGTGGTGGATACCACCGCCGCCGGAGACTCCTTCAGCGCCGGCTACCTGGCCGTTCGCCTGACCGGCGGCGATGCCGAATCCGCCGCCAGACGCGGACACCTGACCGCCAGCACGGTGATCCAGTATCGCGGGGCGATCATCCCGCGGGAAGCGATGCCGCAGTAATTCTCCGCACAAAGCGCTCTCCGGCCGCCGCTGGCGCGCCGGAGAGGCGTTAGGTTACTGCCCCGGCGGGATGTCGCTGGCCTCGCTGTGGGCGTCAACCGTATCGGCGCTGCCGCTAGCCGCCGTGGCCGCCGGATTCGGCGCCATCAGTTTTTCCCAGGTGGCCTGCAGCTCCTTCATATTGTATTCCGGTTCGCCTTTCGGCTGTTGCAGCACCAGCGCCATGTCCTGGGAGAGCTGCTGGCGCAGATACTGGTTCAGCATGTCCACCGTCAGGGAGTTGAGGAACTCCTGACGCAGCTTCTGGTACTGCTCCGGCGCGATGTCCACCACCTGATTCTGCAGGGAACGCATGCGCTGGCTCATCAGAATGTCGGTGTCAGTGCGCGCATAGGTGGCAAACAGCTTCTGCAGCTCGAGGCTTTTCTGAGCGATAAGCGCGTCAAACTCCTCCTGAGGCAGCCCGTTGTCCCGCACTTTCGCCAGCTCGCGCGAAACCACGCTCAGGTTGTTGTTCAGGCGCTCGCCCGGGGAATCGATGTTGATGGCGCACTGCGCGCGCTGATATAGCACCCGGCAGTCAAAGCCAAGGCCAATATCCTTCACGTTATTTTTGCTCAGGCTCTGCTGCACGTGCCAGAACAGCGCTTCACGGGCGAGATCGTCACGCCAGTAGCGCTGCAGCGCCGCGGAGTCGCGGATCGGCTGCCATGGCGCATCCCACATGATGGACAGTTTGTCCTGACGCACCGCGTTGGTCATGATGCTGACCGGCACGGTAGGCAGCGGCGATAAGGTCGGCACCGCTGCGGGGGTTTCCCGCTTGCCCTTCAGATCGCCAAAGGTCTTATTGATTTGCTCGGCAACGCTGCGGCTGTCGACATTCCCCACCACGATCAGCGTCATGGCGTCGGGGGTGTACCATTTTTGATAAAAGTCTTTCAGCTGCGCCACGTCGATCGGCTGCTTCAGCGGCGCGGCGGGGTCATGGCCCAGCATGGTGGACCCTTTCAGGCGATAGCGCCACCAACCCTCTTTGGTATCCAGTGGCCAGGTCGCCACCATGTCGCTGCCCTGCAGCGCATGATTGATCGATTCAGGCGTAATGGCCAGTTTACCGCTGGCGTCCGCCAGCCAGCTCAGCGCCTCTTTCAACAGATCGTTGCGGTTATTGGGCAGGCTGAGATTAAACATCGTGTAATCGTAGGAGACGATGGCCGGCGGCAGAGGACGCTTCGGGTCAATACTCTGCTGCCATAAAGAGCGCGCCTGCATCGTCGGCAGGCTGCCGCTTTGCGTCAACGCCAGGCGGGGAATAAAGCGGCTGAAACCGCTCTGCTGAGTGCTTTCGCTCAGCGAGCCAATATTGACGGACAAACGGACTTCGATACGGTCGCTGGGACGTTGCGGCGTGGCCAATACCTGCCACGACAAACCATTCGCTAAGGTCCCTTGTTGCCAGGCCGGATCAGGCTGGAGCGCTTCTGCCTGCACATAACCGGCCGCCGCTACCATAAGCAAACCGCCCGTTAAGAGTTTAATTGTTGTGCCCTGCATGTGAACCCCTGATGAACATTCCTGGTTACAACAGCACCCCACTGACGGGCTGCCGAAAAAAGTGAGAGTGAAATACGTCGGTTAGACCACACGGAGACGAAAATGTCGCATGACAACGTAAAATAATCATTTCGTGTCATTCCCGCCGGGCGGGAATGACCTCTAATTATGCGCAGGAGGCCGTACTCCAGCAAGGGAGTACGGGCCTAAGAGGAGGATTTAAGAGGATAATTCGTGCGTTTTGTTCGCCGGAACACGGTTATTCAGAACGTCATCCATCTGTTTGGCATCCAGTTCTTTCACCCATTTCGCCACCACCACCGTGGCAACGCCGTTACCCACCAGGTTAGTCAGCGCGCGGGCTTCGGACATAAAGCGGTCGATACCGAGGATCAGCGCCAGGCCAGCCACCGGTAAATGCCCGACGGCCGAGATGGTCGCCGCCAGCACGATGAAGCCGCTGCCGGTCACCCCTGCCGCCCCTTTCGAGGAGAGCAGCAGCACCACCAGCAGGGTGATCTGATGGAAAATATCCATATGGCTGTTGGTCGCCTGGGCGATAAAGACTGCGGCCATCGTCAGATAGATAGAGGTGCCATCGAGGTTGAACGAATAGCCGGTCGGGATCACCAGGCCCACCACCGATTTGCGGCAGCCCAGCTTCTCCATCTTGTCGAGCATTCTCGGCAGCGCCGATTCTGATGAGGAGGTCCCCAGCACAATCAGCAGCTCTTCCCGGATATAGCGGATAAATTTGAAGATGCTGAAGCCGGTGGCCCGGGCGATGCTCCCCAGCACCACCACCACGAACAGGATACAAGTGATATAGAAGCAGATAATCAGCTGCCCCAGCTGCACCAGGGTGCCGACGCCATATTTACCGATGGTAAAGGCCATGGCTCCGAAGGCGCCGATCGGCGCCAGGCGCATGATCATATTGATAATGCCGAAGATAACCTGGGAGAAGCTTTCAATGACGTTGAAAATCAGCTGGCCCTTGCTGCCCAGACGGTGCAGGGCAAAACCAAACAGGACGGCGAACAGCAGAACCTGCAGAATGTTGCCGCTGGCGAAGGCGCCAATGACGCTGCCCGGGATCACATCCAGTAAAAAGGCCACTACCCCTTGATCTTTAGCCTGCTCAGCGTACACCGCCACCGCTTTCGCATCGAGCGTCGACGGGTCGACGTTCATCCCGGCGCCAGGCTGCACCACGTTAACGATAATCAGACCGATAATCAGCGCGATGGTGCTGACCACTTCGAAATAGAGCAGCGCCACCGCCCCGGTACGGCCGACGGCTTTCATGCTTTCCATCCCGGCGATCCCCGTCACGACGGTACAGAAGATAACCGGAGCAATCACCATTTTAATCAGCTTAACGAAGGCGTCGCCGAAGGGTTTCATTTGCGCGCCCAGTTCCGGGTAAAAATGGCCCAGCAGAATACCGATCGCTATGGCCGTCAGCACCTGGACATAGAGGCTTTTAAAGATAGAGGTTTTCATAGGGTGTCCTTTGGGAATAACCACAGAGCAAGAAGGGATATTTGACGTCTGTGGCTTAAAAATAACACCCTGGAAACATTTCAGAAATAACTAACGCCGAAAGTGCAACGCAATTGTTAAAATCTTTGAGCTGACTCGCACAAGTCAACAAAACATTTACAAATTTTCATCCTCCCGGGCCGGGGAGAGATAGCGCGCGCTGAATGCCTCCTGCGGCAAAGCGCAACCGAACAGATGGCCCTGGAGCACCTCGACGCCCGCGGCTTGCAACCAGCGGTACTGGGCGTCGTTCTCCACCCCTTCCGCCACGATACGCAGCGACAGGCCGCGCGCGAGCTGGATCATCGCCGGCACCATGCTGACATCCTCCGGCAGCATATCGATGAATACTTTATCGATTTTCAGAATATCCACCGGCAGAGCTTTCATCTGCTGCAGCTGGTGCAACCCGGCATAACCCATGCCAAAATCATCCAGCGCAATCTGCACCCCGGCCTCGCGCAGCGGTCGCAACCGGGCCATCACATCCTGCGGATCGTCCATCCGGCAGCTCTCCGTCACCTCGAGGATGAGGGTGCCCGGGGCGATGCGGTAGCGGGCGATCAGCTTCAGCATCTCCTCGCCGCGGTCATGCTCCAGCAGCTGGAGCAGCGAAACATTGACCGACAGCGGCAGCATAATCCCCTGGCTTTGCCAGGCCGCCAGCTGGCGGCAGGCCTCTTCCATCACCCAGTAGCCGACCGGGATAATCAGCCCGCAGGACTCAATGCGCTCAATCAGCGACGGCGGTAGCGACCAGCTGCCATCCGCCTGCCGCTGACGCAGCAGTACCTCGGCGCCGCAGATCTCGCCGCTGGCGCAGGCCACCTGCGGCTGCAGCCAGATCGCGAACTGCTGGTTATCGAGCGCGGTCATAATGTCGTGCTCTTCCATCAGGCGGCGCTGAGCCTTTTCCATCTGCTCGGGATCGAAGAACTCGATCTGGTTTTTGCCTTTACGTCGTGCGGTGACGGCGGCCGACACCGCGCGCCGGTAAAACTGCTCGGCGCTGAGCCCGGCGTGGAACATGGCGATCCCGACGCTGGCGTAGGGGCGCAGCTGCAGCCCATGCAGCGGTAAACGCTCATTAATAATAGTGAGCACTTGCTTACTTAACGTTACCGCCTGCCACGGTTCGGCGAGGCCATCGGCGAGAATCGCGAAGTCATACCCGCTCACCTGAGCCAGCACCATCTGCGGCGGGATCGCGGCCCGCAGCTTCTCCACCAGCGTCAGGAGCAGCATTTCGCGCTGACTCTCCTTGAGGACCCCGGCGGCGTCCTGCAGGGTTTCACAGGCGACGACGATCAGCGCGGCGCTCTGCGGGCGGGCCACCGTCTGCTCCAGCATCGCCAGCAAAAAGGCTTTATTCGGCAGCTCGGAGACCGGGAAGCGGGTCGACTGGATGGACAGCTCATCATGCTGGCGGACCAGGCTCTGCTGGTTGCGGTTATAGCTACGCACCAGCATACCGATCTCGTCGTCATGGTGCAGGCGCGGGAGGGTCAGCTGATGGCCAAGACGCTCCTGCTGGGAGAGATCGTTCAGCTCGCGGGCGATACGCCGCAGAGGGCGAACCATAAGCCGGTTGATGCACCAGGTGAGCGCCACCGTCAGCATCAGCACCAGAAGTAAGTAAGCAGTCACTAACGTAGCAAGGGCGCTCATGACAAATTTATACATGCGATAGGAGTCGGCCTGCAGCACCAGATAGGCCAGCGGCTGCGGGTTGGCCGGTCGCTCCAGCGAATAAATGGGCAGCGAAATCTGCACCGGCAGCTCAAACAGCCGGGTGACGGTTACCGGCACCGGCCGCTCGGGGATAAATCGCATCCGCAGCGCCTGGAACTGGTTCGGCAATACCACATCCGCCCGGCTGACGATGCCAGCAGGCTGGATACGGCTTAAAATGGCTTCCGCTTCCGGAATATCGGCTTTCAGAATAGCCGCAGACAGCGGTTCGCGAACGGATCGCGCGATACTTTCTAACTGCGTGGCCGTGGTAAAGCGACTCTGTTGCACAAAGTGAAACAGCAAAATAGTGCAAAAAACCAATACAAAGGCCATGGACACGCTCGCGACCATCGCCATCTGTTTGATTGTAAGTGAACGGCTGACGCGCAACGGTGTTCTCCACTGATACTGAATACATACCCGGTATCAATCCTTCAATCCCGGTCGTTTCAGGCTGATTATATACTTAAATCCTTCGCCCACGCCCGCGAGGGATGAAGTGACGGGATATTTCCGCGCGGTGGCGCGGACGCCGGGATACATCCCCGACGGCCAACGGTGGGCAACGCCTCACGAGTATACGCGAAGCGCGTCGCGGAGTGGCGCTCTGTAACGTAATTCAGCCTATTCTGCTACCAGTCGGCGTAGGGCACCAGCGGCTGGGGCGGCATATCCAGATCCCCCTGCCAGCCGGCCGCCGAGTAGCGGACGTAAAGCAGCGCATGGCTCGGGGTGTAATCCTTCGCCTGCTGAATATCGACCGCGGCGCCGACGAACCAGTTGCTGGTCACCCGCCGCTCCACCAGCGCTCTGGCGGTGTAACCGAATCCATGGCTGCTGCTCCCCTCCTCCGTCAGCTCGCTGGCGCGCTGCCGGTAGTCGGACGGGATCAGGTTCAGCAGCGGATAGCGGGCTTGCGTCTGGGTGCGCGAATGGGACCATGACACCGACCCGCCGAGCTCCCAGGACCAGTTCTCGGTGCGCTGACGCCAGGTCACCGGCACGGCGAACGAGAGATACTCCTGTGGGCTGTAATAGCCGCCCTGGCCGAGGGTGTAGCCGCTGAGATCTTTGTCGTAGTGCCAGATCATATTGTTGAGGCCGACGGTGACGCGACGATTATTCTCGTTGATGACCTTGTAGTAGTACCCGGTCATCCAGCGCACGCGCCAGTTATCCGCCACGTTTTTACCGGTCAGCGAGTCGGCGCCCAGCGAGGACCAGATGCCGTGAGCCTCCCCGCGATCGTAGCTCAGGCTCAGGCCGCCGCCGTCGGCGCGGACGCCGCCCCAGGTGGCGCCGGTATGGCTGCTGCTGTCCTTCTGCCCGCCAAAGGAGAGCAGCGAGCTGGAGATAGGCCGCCGGTGGACGTTGACCGTGTACCCCACCGGCCCGACGTCGCTGCTGTAGCTCAGCCCCCCCACCACATCGACGACATTGAAGCCCATCGGCGTGGTGCCGATATCCCCGCTCCAGGTGTCATTCTTCCAGCCGACCGCCACGCTGGCCCCGCTGTCGGTCTGATTTTTACTGCCGCTGGTACAGGCGATCTCCCCGCAGGTGCCCCAGCTGGGCGAGTAGCTCCCGTCGCTGTGGGTGGAAAAGCTGCCGGCATCCATATTGACCAGGTCGGTGCGGAAGAACATCCGGCCATCCGCCAGCGGAGCATCCACCTGCAGCATGGTGGTATGCGCCTTCAGGTCGGAATAGCCGCCGGTGCCGCTGGAACCCCAGAAGTCATGTTCCAGGGTGACGTTCAGATCCTGCTGACGATAAAGGTCGGCGGCATCGCTGCGGATCCCGCGCTTCAGCCAGTCATCATGGCTGTCGTTGCGCGTCAGCCGCGTAAAAGTATCGTTATCCTGCGGCTGCGCGGGGGTAATGCCGGAGGCCACCATCGCTTCCCGGTAGTGCGTCAGCGCCTGCTGCGGCGCCCCGCTCTGGGTGGCAAAGCGCGCGGCATCGCGCAGCACCAGCGCGCTCTCCATCGAGGGCGGCTGCGCCTTCGCCTGCGGCACAATCTGATTAAAAATCCGTTGCGCGTCAGCGGTATCGCCAAGGCCAGCTCGCGCCAGCGCCACCCGCCGCTGCATGTTCATGGATTCGGTCTCTGCGCCTTTCAGCTGCATGACCTGCGCCCGGGCGGCCGGTTTATCGCCCTCGGCCAGGTAGACTTCCGCAAGGCCGAGGCGCGCATCGCCGTTGTCGGCCTCCTGACGCAGCACCCGCTGATAGTCGGCAATCGCCGTCTGGCTGTCGCCGCGCTGCTGCGCCCAGTCGGCCAGCGTCAGGTCATAGCGTACTGAAGACGGCTGCCGTTTGATGAGGGCGATCGCCTGCGCTTCGTCGCCGCTGTCGCGCAGCTGGTTGGCCTGGCGCAGCACCCGGTCGCTTTGCAGGCGCGCTTCGAGTTCACGAATGTTATCCGTCCACGCGCTGCGCGGCAGAGCGGCGATTTGCGCCAGAGCCAGATCGTCCTGGTCGTTCCCCGACAGGTAGAGTCCCGAGGCGTAGACCCGTTCGGCGTCCTGCGGCTGGCGGTTGACCATCGTCCGCATCAGCGCGTCGGCCTCCTGGCGTTCGCCGGCGCTGACCAGATCCCGCGCCAGACGGTAGGTTATCCAGACGCTGTCCGGATCCAGCGCCAGGCGCCGACGCTGAACTTCCGCCGCCTGCGCCCAGTTGCCCTGGCTCTCCAGAGCCTGCGCCTGTTTCTCCAGCCGGTCGTTAGTCAGGCTGCGCTCAATATCATCGATGCTCCGCCGCTGAGCGGGAGGGAGGCCGGCGATCCAGGCGCTGGCTTTCTCCGGCGATTCGGCGCGATAGAGGTTGGCCAGGCCGCGCACCGCCAGGTTATTGCCGCGATCCAGGCGCAACGCCTGCTGGTAATAGCGCTCCGCCGCCGCCGCCTCTTTGCGCGCCGCCGCGACGTCCCCCAGCCCCAGCACGGCATAGCTGTCGGTGCGATCGACCCGCTGCGCCTGGGCATAATAGTTCTGCGCCTGCGAAAGCTGGCCGGCTTTCAGGGCGTTATCCCCCTGCTTTATCAGCAGCCAGTAGCGGTTAGTTTGCAGCAGGCTGTCCCACTTGCCGCGGTTCGGGCTGTCAGGGTCCATGGCAATCGCTTTACTGAGCTGCGCCACTGCCCGCGCGCGGTCGCCGCGCTGGGAATAGGCCTGGCCGAGAGCGCCCACCGCGTCGCTGTCGCGGCTGTCGGCCTGAACGGCTTTCTGCAGATCCGCGACCGCCTGCGTGGTATTCCCGGACTTGACCGCCGCCAGCCCTTCCGAGCGGGCGCGGAAAGTCGGATCCTGCAGCTGCGCCTGCTGTTGGTCGAGCAGAACGCGGGCGTTCGCCGCCACCGAGCCGGTGGGAAACTGCAGAAGAAATTGCTGCAACGCCTGCACGCTGGCCTTACTCACCGGCATGCTTTTCACCTCACTGAACCACATATCGGCGGCGATACCGCGTCCCGAGGCCGATCGGGCCATCTCCGCCAGATAGGCGAACCCCTCCTGCGGTTTGTTATCGGCGAACATCTGCTTCGCCAGCGAAGTCAGCAGGCTGACGTTGCCCGGCGCGCTGGCGTTCAGTTTTTTCAACTGGCTGACGCCTTCGCTATGGCGGGCCGGCAGGCGCGCCACCAGCGTCCAGTACTCAATGGCGACGTCAACGTCATCCGGCACCCCGCCGTACAGTTTTTCATAGGCGGCGATGGCTTCATCGACCTTCCCGGCCACGCCCAGCAGTCGCGCCTGCTGCAGCGCCTGGCGGCCCTCGCCGGTGTTGCTTTTCATCTCATTGCGCGACGCCTTCAGCTCCGGGGAGTCCGGCGCCAGCTTCGTCAGTCGTTCCAGCTCTTTTTGCGCCCCGGCGGCATCCCCCTGACGCAGCAGATAGCGCATCCGCGCGGCAATCAGCTCCGGGTTGTTGGGATCAATCAGCTCCAGACGGTACAGCGACTGGCGCACCAGGTCTTCACGATTGCTGGCCTCGCCGAGGCGGACCTGCTCCAGCAGATGCTCCTGGGCAGGCGTCGTCGCCGCCTGCGCTAACGGCAACAGCGCAACGCCGAGGGACAGCGTGAGTAAACTTAGTGAGAGCTTGCGCATTCCTGGTTCCAGTCAGGTTGTAATTCGCCACTCGCCGTGAAACGAAAACGGTGTTGATCCCAACCCTGGCCGAACAGCGTCAGAACTGCGCTGTAGTAGGCATCCGCGCCGGGATAGTTATCGGCGACGCGCTGGCGTTGCACCGACCGGGCCTCGTCGTCCTGTAAAAACGGCAGCATTGCCGCGGAGAAGCCCACTGGCCCCTGACCGCTGGTTTTGCCGGTGGCGATATTCACTTTCTCCGGCGGCACCCCCTGCTCCGTGGTCTGCGCCGCCATCGGCGCGAAGCGTTGCAGCAAACGCGCTTTCTGCTTATCGCCATCATGGAGCATGCCCACCCACAGGTAGACGCGAATCGCGTCATAGCTGCCGATCGGCGGCTTTTCGGTTTTCAGCTGCCAGCCTTTCCCTTTCTCATAGCGCACCCAGTCCGGGGTAAAGCCTTTCGGCGCGGTCTCCAGCAGCAGGCGCAGGTTACTGTCGCGCAGAGCGGGCCACGGCGCGCCAAAACGCACAAAGTAGGTGGCCAGCTGCGGCGGAAGATAGCTGGGGTTAAACCGCCAGCCGCTGTCATCGGCAAAACCGACTTTTCCCGGCAGCAGCATCGTGCCGAGGCCCGGCACCGCCACCGTCTCTTCAGCGACAATCCGCGCCAGCAGGGCTTTACCGGTCTCGGTGTACTGCGGCTGTTGCCACAGGCGGCCCGCCTCCAGCAGCGCCCAGGCTATCCACAGATCCGAGTCGGACGCCGAGTTGCTGTCCAGCAGGGTCCACTGCTCATCGTCCTTTTTGCCCCACAGCCAGCCCGGCAAATGTTGTTTCAGATCGCCTTCCGCCAGGTTGTTCTGCGTCCAGGTCAGCAGTTTGTCGAACCCCGCGCGATCGTTGGCCGCCAGGGCGAAAAACAGGCCATAGCTCTGCCCTTCGGAGGTGGAGATTTTGCGCGCATCGCTGGGGTCAATCACCCGTCCCTCGGGGCTGACGTACGCTTGTTTAAACTGCTCCCAGGCGGGCCACTGGCAGGCGGCGCCCACCTGGCCCGCCGCCAGCAGCAGCGCCGAGAGCACCGCGCCACAAAGTACTTTCATCATGGTTTACTCATCATCCAGGCTAAGACGGCGGCGGCTGATGATGCGCAGCATGCGCCACAGCACCCATGCCAGCAGCACAATGCTGATGGCGGCGAAGATCGCCAGCAGTATCGGGTGGTTAGAGAGCGCGAACCAGATGCGCTCGAACCAGGGCAGATGACCCACGTAGTAAATATCCCCCACCCGCAGGCTGTTGACGCCGGATTCGCGGATCACCGCCACCGAGCCAAACATCGCCGCCCGCTTACCGCTGTCGTTGAGGGCGTTGGTCAGCAGTTCATTACCGCGCGGGCTGTCGGCCAGCAGGGCCACCACGCTGCGCTGATCGTTATACGGCGACTGGAAGCCAATCACCGCCGCCATCGGCCCGGAAGAGGTAATGTCGGTGCGGGTATTGGGCGTGCGGGCCTCATCGTCGGGATAAATGCTCGCCAGGTCATAGTGGCGCATCGGCATTTTCACCCAGCTTTTGGTCGCCTCGACCAGCAGGTTGATTTTGGTGTCGTCCTTGAGCGACGACGGGATCGCGCCGATCAGCAGCAGATCCGCGTCTTTATTCTTGATCTGATTGCCATCGTCGGTCATCTGCAGATTAATCGCCGCCAGACCGGTCTGCGAGCCGATGCCCTCCAGCGCCTGCAGCAGCGTCGCCACCTGGCCCTGGGTCGGCGCCTTCGGCACCACCACCAGCGTGTCGGAAAGGTCCGCCATACGGCTGTAAGGAAAGCCCGCATTGGCGAAGACGCGCAGGTCCGGCAAGGCGATAAAGTGATAATACTTCGAGAAGTCGATGGTCGAATCGTCGCCGATCACCACGTGGTTCTGCACCGGCTGGAAGGTAATACAGTTGTCGATGGAGCCGCCGGGCATCGGGTTCATATACTGGAAGTCAAAGCGCAGCTGGTTGACCGCCCCAAGACGCAGCGCGGGGATGGTGACCTCCGATTTGCCGTCCAGCAGCCCCTGCAGCACCGGCAGGCGCAGGATCAGTTTGTTCACGTCCTGGGAGCTGTTAAGGCTGAACGACTGCAGGAACTGGTCGTTGAGGCTGATATCCATCCGCGAGCTGTCCTTCACCGGCGGCATGGTGTAGCGGTATTTCAGATCCATATCGATGCCGTTGGCCCGCAGCAGATAGAGATCCGGCGGCAGGTTAAGCGCCACGGTGATGGCATCCGGCACCAGGCCGCTGGACTGCAGCTGTTGCTCATAGGTTTTCAGCTCAGCAAAGGTGACCGAACAATCGGTGCGCACCCAGTTCGGCGCGTCGTAAGGCTGACGCGGCTGCAGGGTTTTGATGCCGTCCACGGTGACGCTGCTGCCGCGGAACAGAATATTGCCCTGAGCAATCCCCTTCGCCGCCAGCAGCAGGTCGTTATCATCGCGGCCGAAAATCACCAGCAGCTTGACGTAGGGATCGTTCGGGTTGTCGATCATTTCGATGGTCGGCGCCTTGACCGGCGGATGATCGCGCAGGAAGTCCGGACGCTTGTCGTTGGTGGCGAAGACAATGGCGTTACGATCCGGCAGTTCATTGAAATAGACCGGGAACTGCTGGCCGCGCCAGCCGGCCTTGCTGCCGAACCAGGAGGCGACTATCGCCGCCGCCTGCTGCTGGGTGACCGCTGGCGAGCCCGGGAAAATCATCGGCAGCTTCAGCGGGCGGTTATCGCGCGGATCGTAGAACGGCACCGGGAAGTGTGACAGATCGTTATTTACCTTCAGCGACTGGTAGGTGAGATCCAGATAGCTTTCGCGTCCGACGTCCAGCCACAGCGTGCTGCTGGCCGGGTTTTCGCAGACGTCGCGGTAGTGGCCGACAAACTCCAGCCGTACGCGGTTGAAGTCGGTGATGTACAGCGGGTCAATCGGCAGCTGCGCGCGGATCTTTTTCCCCAGCTGCTCTTTAGTGACGGGCAGAACGCCCATCAGCTCATCGTTAAGATAGACCTTCAACTGCGACTGCACGGGCAGCAGCGAGGGCGATGGGGTGTATTCCAGATTGAGCAGCGCGTTGGCGACCAGCTCATCGCTGCGCATGCCGAATTCGACCGACGCGTCAGGCCGTGAGCCGCGCAGCACGATGCTGCCGGGCGGCGGCGCGATGGTGGCAAAGCTCAGCTTCACCTCCCGCTGCGGCACGTTCTCGGCCAGCGCCGCCGGAGCGGTCGGTTCGGCGAGGGTCGCCGTCGGCTCGCCCACCACGATCGGCGCAGCCGGGGTCGCGGCCTGCGGCTGAACGCCAGGGGCAGCGTTCGCCACCGCGGCCGGCGCCGCGTAAGAGGCCAGTGGATACCAGCTGCACATGCCCACCGCTACTGCACACATCCAGGAAAGTTTTCTTTTCATCGCATTATCATCATTGTTGAGCCATTGCCGGGTCTGCGGAGAGCGTCGGCGCGGCGCGTTCAGGGCGTCGGGGTACAAACGACGCTATCCAGGCCACCAGCGAAGTGAGCGCGCGGAAAACCACCTTCACCGACGGCGGCGAAAACTCCGCCAGGTGACGATAGCCACGAAAGCCCAGCTTGAGGATATCCAGCAGGCTTTCCATCGGCTTATCTTCCGGGAAGCTATCCTGCCAAAGCGCCCACGTATCAGCGCGGGCAAACGTACACTGCACAAAATCGATATGCTGCTGGTTGGTTAACGGCAGCAGCTGGAGCCCCACTTCGCTGCCGTTGACCCGCGCGACCCTGACCGGGAAGGCATACTCCTGCTGTCCCCGTTTGAGCAGCAGCCTGGCGTTCTGGCCTTCCAGCACCTGCGCGTCGCCGTTAATTTTGATCCCCAGTCCGCCGTCGGAATAGTCGTGGACGGTGCAGGAGAACAGGTGACCATCTTCGCGGGCGATAGCCGCCGGCATGCTCATTTCGACACGGTGCGAACGGCGAACCTGCTTGCTTTCAACCGAGACCGCCACCGCGCCGCCAAGAATAATCAGGTTGTAGAATACCCAGACAATACTCACCCAGACGGTGAGGATTTCATTTTCCGGGCCGTACATGAAGCGCCAGATCCCCACCGCGACGCCGACCAGATTGAGCAGCACCAGGTAGATATAGGGCCGGGAGATCACCCAGTCGACATACTCCTCTTCCACCAGCCCGCCCTTCGCGGTGACGTTGAACTTGCCTTTATGCGGGTTGATCAGCGCCACAAAAGTGGGCGGCGCGATATACCAGGCCAGCACCGTCTCGTAAATTTCACTCCAGAACGAATGGCGATATTTGCCCTGAATCTTCGAGTTGGTCAGGCTGGCGTGGATCATGTGCGGCAACACGAATAGCGCGATCATCAGCGCTGGCGCATAAATGATATAGGCATGGAGCAGCAAAAAGGCCAGCGGCGCCGTGAGAAAGATGAGGCGCGGAATACCGGAGAGAAAGTGAAGCATGGCGTTGGCGTAGCAGACGCGCTGCACCAGCTTCAGGCCTTTGCCAAACAGCGGATTATCGAGGCGGAATATCTGCACCATCCCGCGCGCCCAGCGGATGCGCTGGCCGATATGCGCGGATAAACTCTCCGTCGCCAGCCCCGCCGCCTGCGGAATACGCATATAGGCGGAGGTATATCCCCGCCGGTGCAGACGCAGCGAGGTGTGGGCATCTTCGGTCACCGTTTCGACGGCTATCCCGCCAATTTCGTCCAGCGGGCCGCGGCGGATAACGGCGCAGGAGCCGCAGAAGAAGGTGGCGTCCCACATGTCGTTCCCGTCCTGCACCAGGCCGTAGAATAGCGTCCCTTCGTTCGGCGTTTTGCGAAAACGACCAAGGTTGCGCTCAAAGGGATCGGGCGAGAAGAAGTGGTGCGGGGTCTGCATCATCGCCAGCTCTTTCTCTTTCAGGAACCAGCCCATGGTCATCTGCAGAAACGAGCGCGTCGGCACATGGTCGCAGTCAAAGATCGAGACGAACTCACCTTTGGCATATTTCAGCGCATTATTGATGTTGCCGGCCTTGGCGTGTTCGTGGCTGGTGCGGGCGATATAGTGCACCCCAACATCTTTGGCAAACTGACGAAACGCTTCCCGTCCGCCGTCGTCGAGGATCCAGATGTTCAGCTTGTCCTTCGGCCAGTCGATGCCCTGCGAGGCGTAAATGGTGTTTTTCACCACGTTGAGATCTTCGTTATAGGTGGGGACGAAGATGTCCACGGTTGGCCACAAATCCATGTCCTCCGGCAGCGGCACCGGCTGGCGATTCAGCGGCCAGACCACCTGGAAGTAGCCCAGCACCAGCACCACCCAGGCGTAGGTCTCTGCGAACAGCAGAATGATCCCGCACACCAGGCTTACCGGGTCGTTCCAGTTCAGCGTCGAGGTATAGCGCCACCAGATATAGCGGCACGACACCGTCAGCGACAGCACGATCAGCATCAGCGCCGAGAAACGGCCCGGGATGCGTCGCACCAGCAGCGCCACGCCCCACAGCAGCATCAGGAAGATAAACTGCGACAGCGGGTTAAAGGGCTGCGTAATACACATCAGCGCCAGCACCAGCGAGCAGAAGGTCACCCCCCCAAGGATCGCCCGGCGCAGTTTAGGATTGAGGTGCGCCAGCTCTTTCTGTTTATCCAGATGGCCGGTGCGGGCGTTCATCTGCTCAGGCAATTTTTCCAGCCACTGCGTATAGCGACCGTGCACCCCTTCCAGCGCCGCCAGCGAACGCCAGTTGACCTTTTTCTCCGGCTCCGGCACGCGCGTCGTCAGTAACCACAGGGATTGCAGCAGGTAGCGCAGCGGATCCAGCGGACGCGGGCGATGCGGATTTATGTGGGAAAATAGGTTTCATGGCGGGCCAGAATCGCCTGCCAGCGCGGCGTCTCCAGCGGCATCAGCGCCCAGACCAGCGACGCCCACAGACAGCCAAGCGACGCCGACAGCCACGAAGCGCCGTGCTGGCGATAGTCATCATAGCGCGCACGCAGCCGCTCCCCCACCGGCGGGGCCAGCAGCAGCGTACTGAGGCGGATCATGCCGCTCTCCCGGCGGAATAGTGGATCAGGCACCAGTTCGCCAGGGTCAGCACCTCTTCCGCCGCCAGCGAATCCTGACGATACTCCCCGAGAGGTTGTTTCGCCGCCAGGCACTCGGCCATCGCCTCGTCGCGGTGAATCGTCACCGGCAGGATGCGCGGCTGGCTCTCCAGCCACAGCTGGTAGAGATCTTCCTGCAGCTGGCTGCCGACCCGCAGATCGTTAATCAGAATATCGCCGTTGGCCGGGAGGGGCTGCTGGTGTAGACGGATATGGCTATTGGCGTCGGGATGAACCACCACCAGCGAGCGATCGCAAAGCGTCAGCAGCTCGCGGGTCAACGGCGAATAACCCGCCGGCAGATCCAGCAGCAGCCAGCGGTACTGGCCCTGTAGCTGCTGTACTGCCTCCGCTATCGCCCCCAGGGTGGGCTGCAGTTGGTCGACATTTTCTCTTTCGCCGGCGCTGAGCTGGCCAAACGGCAGCAGATCGATATGCTGCGTATAGCGCAAGCCCGCGTCACGCCAGTCCCGGCCGTCGAGCAGCGCCCGCGCCCAGCCGTCCTGATGATGGATATCGGTATTAAAGAAAAAGCGCAGCATATTATCCGGGCTGGCGTCGATCGCCAGCACGCTTTCACCGAGCAATTGCAGGGCCCAGGCGAGTGCAGCCGTAATGGACGTGACGCCAGTTCCCCCGCGCACGCCCTGTAATCCCAGAATAGCCATCTCCGGCTTCCTTATTTTTTCTCTGCAAACTCTGCCAGCAGCGGCCAGCGCTTCAGCGCCGCGTTCAGCTGTTCGCGCCTGGAAATATCATGATAATCAATATCCGGCAGGGAAAATGCCCGGCTAAGCGCCAGAAAATCATTTTGAAAGGTGTACCCCAGCGTGGCGTCCGTGGGTACCGCAGGATCTTTTGCTGGCATATCTCTGTCCGTTCGAAATTTATTATTAAACCAGAGGACGTATACAGCTCATCCTTAAAAGCAGGTGTACATGCTAAAACTGATGACCTTTAATTTCAATGTTAGGTTTACTCTGTCGGTTTCGCTAGTAAACTTATTCAGTGTCAATCAGGGCGCACGAGGGATGCCGTGGATAATGTATTTACTTTGGGTATTTCATCATTATGGGATGAAGTGTGCCATATGCCGGTCGGCGGAGTATGGTGGCTCAACGTCGACCGTTATGCCGATGCCGTCAGCCTGTTTAATCAGACGCTGGCCGCGCAGGCGAAAAACAGCCACGTTGCCGCGCTGGTTATGGGAAACAAACCCAAGGATATCATTTCCTTAGATCATACTCACGGTCCGGATAATATCGCGCTGTTCACCCTGCCGAATCGCCCGCAGGCGCTGGAGGAAATACACCGCGATTTAGTCTGCTCCCTCGAACCTGGCAATTATTTGTTTATTCTGCTATGCGCTGAAAATGCCTGGCAAAATATAAATAATGAAAAGTTATGCGCCTGGGTAGAAAAGACCAGCCGCTGGGCGCAATATCACCGTTGCGCGTTCTTAGCGATCAATTCCGCGCAGGATATCGATCGGCAGCTGACTCCCTTATTACGTGAGTACCGCTCCCTTTCCGGACTGGCAAGTATTCGTTACCAGGGCGACCGGCATATCTTTGATATTGCCTGGTGGGGAAGCGATAAGGGTATCAGCGCCCAACAGCAGCTGATGGTGCAACATGATGACGCCGGCTGGCGATTAGCGCAGGACGCTGAAACCAGCGTGCAGCCGCGCAGCGACGAAAAAGCGATCCTCAGCCATGTGCGCGTGCTGGAAGGCGCCCCGCCGCTGTCGGAATACTGGACGCTGTTTGACACCAACGACGAGGTCTTCAACGCCGGGCGCACCGCGCAAGCGGCGACGATCCTCTTCTCCATTACCCAAAATACGCAAATTGAACAGCTGGGCCGCTATATTCATACCCTGCGTCGCCAGCGCGGTACGGCGCTGAAAATCATCGTCCGTGAACAAACCCCGAGCCTGCGCGCGACCGATGAGCGGCTACTGCTCAGCAGCGGCGCCAGCCTGGTGATCCCCAGCAGCGCATCGCTCTCCCGCTGCCTGACGCTAATCGAAAGCGTACAGAACCAAAAGTTCTCCCGCCATATCCCGGAAGATTTTGCCACCCTGCTGACCTGGAGCCAGCCGTTAAAGCTGCGCGGCTACCAGAAGTGGGATGCCTTCTGCGAAGCGGTGCACAACGTGATGACCAATACCCTGCTTCCACCCGACAGCAAAGGCGTGATGGTGGCCCTGCGCCCGGCGCCGGGGCTGCGCGTTGAGCAGGCGCTGACGTTATGCAAACCTAACCGGATGGGCGACATCATGACCATCGGCAATAACCGGCTGGTGCTGTTTTTGTCGTTTTGCCGGATCAATGACCTCGATACCGCGCTAAACCACATTTTCCCGCTGCCGACCGGCGATATTTTTTCTAACCGTATGGTGTGGTTTGAGGACAAGCAAATCCTCTCGGAAATCGTAATCATGCGCGGCGTCGAGCCGGCGCGCTGGAACACGCCGCTGCCTCTCTCGGTCGGTAAAAACGAGACCATTAACGCCACCCACGATGGACGCCACTGGCGACGCTACCCCGAACCACGCCGGTTAACCACCCGCGAGGAGCAAGCCTGATGATGTCTCTCGCCGATATTCTGCAACTGGTGGTGCTCTGCGCCCTGCTGTTTTTTCCGCTGGGCTACCTGACGCGCCACTATCAGCGCCGGATCCGCACGACGTTAAGACTGATGTTCTTTAAACCCCGTTACGTGAAACCGGCAGGGGTATTACGCCGGGGAACAACGGTTAAGCAAGGCAAAGCGAACAAATGACAAATAAAAAAACGACCGCGGCACCGCTTCCGCTCTGGCAGTACTGGCGCGGCCTTGGCGGCTGGAACTTCTACTTTCTGGTCAAGTTTGCCCTGCTGTGGGCCGGGTATCTCAATTTCCATCCGATGCTGAACCTGGTATTTCTCGCCTTTCTGCTGGTGCCGATCCCGCGCGAAAAGCTACACCGTATCCGCCACTGGATCGCTATTCCGCTGGGATTCGCGCTGTTCTGGCACGATACCTGGCTGCCCGGGCCAGAGTCGATTTTTAGCCAGGGGTCGCAAATCGCCGGCTTCAGCGCCAGCTATATCTGGGATCTGATTGTCCGCTTTATCAACTGGAGCATGGTTGGCGCCTTCTTTGTTTTACTGGTGCTATGGTTGTTTATCAGCCAGTGGCTGCGCGTCACCGTGTTTGTCTCGGCAATGGTCGTCTGGCTGGCGGTCAGCCCGCTGCTGCCGGCCTTTACCCTATGGTCCTCCGGTCAGCCCACCACGGCTGCCGCCACGACCGCACAGGCCAATACCGGGGCCAACGCCGCCGCTGGCGCCGCGTCCAGCCCCGCCAACAGCGATATTCCGCCGCAGACCGAGCCGCCGACCTCAGCCAACCTGACCAACTGGCTGAACGCTTTCTATGCCGCCGAGCAGAAGCGCAAGACGCCGTTCCCGGACCAGCTGCCGGCGGATGCGCAGCCGTTTGACCTGCTGGTGATCAACATCTGCTCCCTCTCCTGGTCGGATATTGAAGCCGCCGGTCTGATGGATCATCCGCTATGGAAGCACTTTGATATTGTCTTCAAAAACTTTAACTCCGCGACCTCCTACAGCGGCCCGGCGGCGGTGCGCCTGCTGCGCGCCAGCTGCGGCCAGCTGTCGCATACCAACCTGTATCAGCCGTCCGGCGCCGATTGCTACCTGTTTGAAAACCTGGCGAAGCTCGGCTTCAACCAGCAGCTGATGCTCGGCCATAACGGTCTGTTCGGCGACTTCCTGAAAGAGCTGCGTTCGCTGGGCGGCATGCAGAGTCCGCTGATGGACCAGACCGGCCTGCCGGTCAGCCTGCAGGCGTTTGACGGCTCCCCGGTGTATGAGGATCTGGCGGTCCTCAACCGCTGGCTGAAGACCGAAGAGGCCAGCAGCAATCCGCGGAACGCCACCTTCTATAACACCCTGCCGCTGCATGACGGCAACCACTTCCCGGGACAAAGCAAAACCGCAGACTACAAAGTGCGGGCGCAGAAGCTGTTTGATGACCTGGATAACTTCTTCACCGAGCTGGAGAAATCGGGGCGGAAAGTGATGGTGGTGATGGTGCCGGAACACGGCGGCGCGCTGAAGGGCGATAAGATGCAGGTATCTGGCCTGCGCGATATTCCAAGCCCGTCGATCACTAACGTCCCGACGGCGGTGAAATTCTTCGGCATGAAGGGGCGCCGATTATCATCGATCAGCCCAGCAGTTATCTGGCGGTGTCGGAGCTGGTGGTGCGCGCCCTCGACGGCAAAATGTTCAGCGAGGACAGCGTCAACTGGCAGCAGTATGTCGCCAACCTGCCGCAGAGCGCGGCGGTGTCCGAGAACGCCAACGCCATCGTCATCCAGTATCAGGGCAAGCCTTATGTCCAGCTGAATGGCGGTAGCTGGGTGCCTTATCCGCAATAAGCGACAAGGCCGCCTATGTTGGCGGCCTTACATCGTGAGACGTTCCCATTCCACCTTCTCAGCCCGCAGGCATACGGGCGGGGGAAGGCGGCAAATCAATCACCGTATTTAGCGCTGATCCTGTTTCGCCAGCCAGACCAACAGCTTGAGACTGGCAGAGTAATAATCATCCTTGTCGTCAATCTGCGGCGCCTCCTGCGGTTCACCCAGCGTCAGATCGCGCACCGCCAGCAGGCCGCCGGCCATATACCAGGGGGCCACCTCGTTGGTGCTGACGTTGATCCACGCCGGGGTTTGCAGGCGCGGGTAACTCTGCATCCAGGCCTTCCAGGGCGCGAGCAAGGCGCTGTGCGGATCGGCCCACGAGAGATACAGCGGGATACGGATCGCATCGAAACTCATCCGCGGCGGCCACTCTTTGGCTGGCAGCATCTTGCCATCCGCCCGCAGCGCCACCCAGTCGCTGGGTAGATGAGATTTCCCCCAGCCCATCTGCCCCAGCAGCGCCTGTCCGTCGCTCTGCAATGTCCGCCAGGCGGTGAGATGCGTCCGCTCCGCGAAGGCGCGCCAGGCCGGGAAGATGAAATAGGAAGGGTTAAGGTTCAGGTGATCATTGAGGTTGAACCCTTTCACACCCGGGAGCATCACCTGGCGACCGGCGAAAGTCACCACCGTAGACTTCAGCAGGGCGGCGGTGATGGCGTCAGAGGCAATCGCATAGCGCTTATCCTGCCACTGCTTTTGCGCGCGCAGCAGCGCCCAGGCGATCAGGGTATCGCCATCGGAGGCGTTGTTTTTATCAGCGATAGGGTCCGGCGCCACCGGGTTATAGCGCCAGTAAAACAGCCCGTTAGACTTGTTGCGCAGGGTGTTGTCCGTCCACTGCCACAGCTTGTCGAACGCCGGACGATCGTTATTCGCCACCGCCAGAAGCATGGCGAAGCCCTGACCTTCCGTATGCGACACATTGCCATTGGCGGTATCAATGATACGACCATCCGGCATCATAAAACGGGCCTTATAGCGCTCCCAGGCCGTATCCGCCCACGCCCTGGGCACCAGCATCACTACCGTTGTCACTATCACCGCCACTAAAGCACGCAGGGGCATAAATTCACTCTTTATGGATGGTAGTAGAGAAACTGAACGTCAGAGACGGAGAACACCCGCTCACGCTGCAGTATCACGTGGGCACTGCCTCCCTGACTCTGCAGCCAGCGAGAATATAACCCCTCGAGTATGGCACAGAACGCGTTACACCAGCGCACGCGCCCCGCTTCGTCGCGGCTGACCGGCAACGCCTGATGGCGCAGGCGCAGGCCGTCCTCACCGACATCGATGGTCACCACGCCCCAGTGAAAATGAGTCAGCAGCCGGTTAATGTTGGCCTCCAGATCCCCCACCGTCTCCGACGCCGGCAGCGGATGGGTCTCCGCCAGCGAGGCGCCCATCTGACGCAGGAAGGGCTGGCTTTCCAGCTCGCCGGCATTATTTAGCATACCTTCGACCATAATAATCAACAGATCGAACCATCCGGCAGGCGTCTGCTGCTGCTGAAACCAGGTCATCACCACCGGGTTATTGTTCTCCGTCATCATCAATGATCTCCTAACATATAGCGAATATAGAGCCCGGCGGTGCTTTCGTTATAATCCCCGAAGGTGTCATAGCCAATCTGGCCCCCCAGGGTCATTTGTTTGTTGACCTTGTAATCCGCCCCGGCGCGCAGGGTATACCCTATGCCGCTCTTCGAGGTCGCGGAGTAGTAGGCTTCCTTGGCAAACCCGTTGCTCACCGCCGTCTCCAGGGTCTGCTGCCACTCCGAATTGGTCGGGAAATAGGCGCTCTTATCCTGACTGTAAGACTGATAGCCCACCGAGCCGCCGAGCTTCATGGTCCAGTTATCATATTTCTCCGTCAGACTGACCGGCAGCGATACGCTGACGTAGTTTTGCGGACTAAAGTAGCCCCCCTGACCATAGGTGAAGTAGCTGAGGTTTTTGGAGTAATCCATATAGCTCATGCTCAACCCGGCCTGCAGCTGGCGGTATTCGTCATGGTAGGGACGAAGATAGACCCCGGCATTGGCGTTGATACTGGTGTTGCTGGCGACGTTCTGCCCCAGATAGCTGTATCCACCGCCGCCGACATAGAAGCCCGCGTCGCCGTCGTCATAGCTCAGCTGCAGGGTGCCGCCGTTTTTCGTCACCTGCCCCCAGGTTTTCCCGGAATAGGCGTCTTTCAGACCCACGTAGGAAAGCAGGCTGTCGGTTAGCGAGCGGCGTTCGCCGGTGAGGATCAGCGACAGATAGTTGGTCAGCTTGGGCGACCATTTCACCCCGCCGACTACGGTATTAAGATCCTGGCCCAACGGCGTGCTGCCGATATCGACCCGGTAATCGTCACCGCTTAACGCCAGCGCCAGTTCGACGCCATTGGCCTTCTGCGAATCGGTCGAGCCGCTGGTCTGGTCAACGTTCGGCTTGCGGCTGGACGAAGAGAGATAGCTGGCCACCTGCCCCGCATCATAGCTCCCGAGCTTCGCCAGGTTTTCCATCCCGCTGCTGGTGGTCGGATTGAAATCTGCCGCGTTCAGGGTGCCGAGGCCGCTTAACGCCTCGGCCCCTGGATTGCTGGCGAAATAGGCCGTCCGCTCCGCCTCGGTCATCGAGGCGATCGCCGCCTGCTCGCTGGTGGCGGTACTCACCATGTTGGAGACCGCGTTAGCCAGCGGGTTGGCGCCGTAGCGACGCCAGGCGTCGCCGCTGGCGGTCCCGGCGTTCAACGACACCGGGGTGACGGTAAAGTCAAAGCGCGAGTCGCCAAACGGCGAGGATGACCAGGTCAGCGGCGTCCGGAGCTCCGTCAGCTTGCTGGTGCCCGATTCGCCGTCGCGTCCACGTACGTCCATTCCCCCCTGCAGCCAGCTGCCGGTTTTCTCCTGCAGCGACTCCATCATGGTGTCCACCTGACGCAGCATCCGCGTCTGGGCGGTGTCCACCGGCAGATCGGTGCGCTGGATCCCCGGCAGCGTGGAACCGGGCGCGGCGGCCGACTGGGCAACCTGCCACGGCATGTACTGCCCGTAGGCGGAGGCCGTCCGCGTCGGCGCCGACGTTTGCGACACGCCGATAAAGGGGTTATCCGCCGCCAGCACCCCGCCGACGGTCGGCGTTTCGCTACTGTTGGTGCTTTGCATGCCCAGCAGTTTGCCGCGGGCGCTGCGCAGATAGGTCATCGCCTGCTGATGATGTCCCTGGGCCTCCGCCACTCTCGCCAGCAGCAGCAGGCGATCCGGGGTGTTATCCTGGCGCAAACCGCCGGCCAGCTGTTCAGCGCGATCGTTGTTCCCCGCCGACAGCGCCACGTCGATGGCCCCGGCGCGCGCATCCTGGTTCGGCGTATCGCGCGTCATCAGGTAGTCATAGACCACCCCGGCCTCTTTGTTCATTTTGCCGCTCTGGTACAGCCGCGCCATGGCGAACATCAGATCGGTATTTTGCGGATCGCTTTGCATAGCGCGGATCAGCTTGTCATACGCCGCAGCGTAATTGCCCTGCTCGCGCAGGCGGTCGGCTTCGTTGATCACATAGCCATTGCGAATGCTCGCCAGCTGCGTCGGCGTACTGCTGGCCTGCAGCTGCGGATTGCTGATCAGGTTCTGCGCCTCGCCGGTCAGCCCGGCCTGATTCAGGACGGCGATCTGATCGGCGTAATCACCAGCATTGCCGGATACGCCGCTGCTGATATTGTTGCGCACCAGCGAGACCGCGGTGGTCAGGTCGCCGCTCTCGGCCAGCAGACGCGCCAGCTTGCCGGCGTCCGCCGGGGCTTTTGGCGGCGTGGAGGCCA
This sequence comes from Klebsiella pneumoniae, assembly GCF_000742135.1. Lineage (GTDB taxonomy): Bacteria > Pseudomonadota > Gammaproteobacteria > Enterobacterales > Enterobacteriaceae > Klebsiella > Klebsiella pneumoniae. The sequence continues at coordinate 4,755,152 of NZ_KN046818.1, forward strand.
TCGCCCGCAGGGTATTGCTGGCGGCGATGGTATTGCCCTGCGCCAGGTAGTTTTCGGCCGTCACCAACTGCAGGTTGTAGTTCACCCGCTGGCGCAAATCGCGCATGTCGCTGGTCTGGCTGCCGCCGGGAATGCGCGCCAGCAGCGTCTGCGCCTGCTGCCAGGCGCCGTTTTCGCTGGCAAACAGGGCGGCGGCATACAGCGCACTGTTGCTGGCGCCGGGGCGATAGGCCGCCGACATCAGCGAAGAGGCCTCGCTGCCGTTACCCGATTTTTGCAGCAGCCGGGCCAGGTCGAGGCGCAGCCAGGGATCGTCCGGATAGCGGGCGACGCCTTCGCGCAGGGTGGCAATGGCGCCGGCTGGGTTACCGCCGCTGACCTGCGCCTGGGCCTGACGGCGCAGGGCATCGCCCGGCATACCGGCCACCACCCGCGGCTGCAGTTTTTGCCGCAGGCTCTGCGGGAGCGTCTGCAGCATCGCCTGCGCCTCGGCGGATTTATTCTGCTCGCGCAGCACGTAATAGAGGTTTTCCCGCGCCGCCGCGTTCTGCGGATCGTCATTTAACAGTGAGCGCAGCGTTTGCTCCGCCTGGGGCAAATCTTTGTTGTGCCGCAGCACATCGGCGCGGAACAGCTTCGCCGAGGCGCCCTGCGCCCCGCTCTGCTGCGCCAACGGCGCGGAGAGCGCCAGCGCCTGGCTGATATTGCCCTGCTTATAGGCCTGCTGGGCCTGCGCCAGCTGGCCGTAGAACAGTGCATCGGCCGCCTGCTGACGACGGGTCGCCGAGGCGTCGCCGCCGAGGTCCGCGGCCCGGCTCAAATACTGCGACGCGGCCTGGTAGTCGCCGCTGCGCTGGGCGATATAGCCCATGCCCGCCAGCGCATCGGCATCCTGGGGGTTGGTCTGCAATACCTCTTCAAACTGCTGCTTCGCGGCGGCGGTATTGCCGCTGTTGAGATTGGCGTAGCCCTGGCCGCGCGCCTGACCGCTGCGCCGTTCGCGAAAGTAATTCTGAACTTCGCTGTCCTGGGGATGCCGCTGCATCCAGGTGTCGTAATACTGCTCATCCCCGGCCTGCGGGCCCAGCCAGAGCAGCGCCTGGCGCAAGCCGCTGTCCGCCTCTTTATTGCCGCTGGCCATCGGCTCGAGCAGGGCGATCCCTTCCCGGCGAGTCTCTTCCCGCCAGGTTAACGCTTTGCCCAACGCCACCCGCGGGGCGTTCTCCTGCGGATGCTGCGCCACGTACTGGCGCAGCTCGCTGATAGCCTGCGGATAGAGCGATTTGTCGCTGGCCATGGTCAGGTAATATTCCGCCGCCAGCCCGGCAGGCGGCGTATTGCCATTGAACATGCTGCGCCAGGTCGCCAGCGCCCCGGGGATATTGCCTCCGCGCGCCTGCTGGCGGGCCAGGCTGAGCTGGCCCTGCGGCACCTGCGACATCTTTTTGGCGTTGTCCAGATCCTGTAATCCCGGGCTGTCAGGGGCCGCTTTCGCCAGCCGCGCGCGCCACTGCGCCGCCGCCTGCATATCGCCGCCCTGCTGCGACCAGAGCGCCATCAGATACAGCGCCTGGGTGTTGTTGGCATCCACCGAGAGCACCTTCTGCAGGGACTCCATCGCCAGCTCGTCATGAGATTTCTCATGCCAGTAGTTGGCCTGAGCGAACAGCGCCTGTAGCGCCGCGTCGTTCCCCGCCGCCAGCGCGCCGCCCGAGGCAGCGAGAGTCAACGCGCCGGTGAGGCAGAACGTGGTAAGCCGACGGGAGGTCTTCATCGTTATTATTATTTTTCTTTTCATTGGTTATCCCCCGAACCCAGACGCTTACGGGCGTGACGTTTAAACATCGCGGTCAGCGCCAGTCCCATTATCGAGGTGGCAATCAGCCCCAGCACCGCCAGGAAACCTGAGTGCTGGCTGGCATACCAGACCGCCATCATGTACCACGGCATCTGACCGCTGGGGAACGGCGTACTCACCTGGAAGCTGCGCACCCCGTTATCGCTGGTGATCACCGCGGTATCGCCGCGGATCCCGGCGTTAATGCGCGGCGATTCCAGATCGGTCTTCAGTCGCGCCAGCTGGTCATCATTGCTGGCCAGCGCCACCACCACCAGGCGGGTGGAATTCCACGGCGAGCGATAGCTGATGAACCCGCGCCAGGCGCTGCTCGACGAAAAGTAGCGATCGGCGTCGAGGCTGGCGGAAGTCCAGTCGCCGGTGAGCCGGCGCTGGACTTTTTGCCACAGGTCTGGCTCGCGGACGCTCAGCACATTATCTACCGGGCGATAGGGTGAGTCGGCCAGCAGGCTCTGGTTAAAGGCCTGCTGATCGAGAGCGGTGACCGCCAGCACGTCACGTTCACGCAGTGACTGCAAATCCCCCCCGCCGGTGGGCATCCCGAGCACGACGCGGTTATTCGCCAGCGCGGTGCCGGTCGCGTTCCCGGAGCGTGCCGCCAGATTCAGCAGGGTCGCCACCTGGGTTTCAGACGGGTCCGCCGGCAGCAGAAGAGTCGTCTGCGAATAGTCCGCCAGCCGCGAGAAGGGGAACGAGGCGCCGACAAAGTAGGAGAGATTGGGCAACAGCGAGAAGTGACGCGTCTTGCTCAAATCGATCCAGGAGTCGTCAGTGATCCGGCTCTTGATATTGTTATTCAGCAGCACCGAACACGGAACATCGTCCTTTGGCACCACATTGAAGTACATCGACAGCTGGTTATCGCCGTAAATCAGGTAGGGCGCCAGCGGGATTGTAAAGCGCTCCTGGCGCGCATCGCCCCCGAGGTAGCGCCAGACTTTCTCCAGCGGCCCCTGCTTGTTCATCGGCAGGTTGTTGAGGAAGGTGCCGTTGAGCGTGACGCTCAGCAAGGACTTGTCCTCATTAATCCAGCTTTCCGACGGGAAGCGGTAGCCAACCTGTAGCGGAATGGTCTCCCCATCCCACAGATAGAGATCGGGCGCGGCGCGGAAGGCGATACGTAAAGGTTCGTGCCAGACGCCGCTGACGGTCGGGCTTTGGTCCTTACGCAGCAGCTCGCTGAGCTTGACCGGACGATCGGTGGTGATCCAGCGCGGGGCATCATATGCTTTGCCAACCGGGATGGTCTGCGGTTCGACATCCAGCGTCGCGGTTTGCGGCGCAAAGTTGCCGCGGGTTAACCGCCAGGCGGCCATGCGCAGCGCCGTATCGTTTTTGCCGACAATCAGCAGCAGTTTATAGGCCGGATTGGCGGGGTTGGCGATGATGCGCAGCAGCGGCTTATCGGTTTCCGGCAGCATCATGCCGCCCACCTGCTCCCCCGGATGGCCAATCACGATGCCGTGGCGTTCCGGCAGACGGTCGCGCAGAGCGCTGAAGGCGATGCCGCGATAGTCCGCCTGGATACCCAGCCAGGAGGAGATCAGCGCCGCGGCGCTGAAGACGTCCGCCGACGGCTTGGCCCCATAGGCGACCGCAATGTCCGCCGGGGTCATCTGCATGCTGTCAAAGAAGGGCCGCGGGAAGTGGCTCAGGTCGTCGCTGATGTTCAGCTGCTGGCTTTCCCAGCTGAAATGCGACGTGGGCAGCACCGTCACCCGCGACGTATCATGAATGTCACGCTGGCACTGCAGGGTATCGCCATCGTTGATCTTCACGCTCAGGTTATTGCTGGAGACCATCAGCGCGGGCGGAATATCCAGCTGATAATGGGAGACATCCTCGCCATCGGCGCCCAGCGGCAGCGTGCCGAGCGGTTGACCGTTGAGCATCAGCTGCAGGGTGGCGTTGCGGCTCGCCATCTCCGGCGATACGCGAACGGCAAGGCTGAGCTGCGAATGGATCACCACCTGATCGGCAGGCAGGGTAAAGCTGACCCCACCCTGTCGCTGGCCGCCGCTGAGGATAATCCCGTCCGGCATCCCCATCTGCGCCAGATTCAGATCGCCTCCCCAGACCGGAGCGACAGGAATGACCTCCGTCGCGGCCGTGCCGCTCACCGGCGGGGGTAAGTCCGGCATAACCGGCGCAGGGGCCGTCGCCGCCGCATCGCCGGCGGCTGCCGGAGAGGCGCCCTCCTCCGGCGAGGCAGCCGGAGGTTCGTCGCCTGGCTCGCTGTCCGCCGCGTCGTTGAGCTGCGGGAAGCTCAGCGGGGCAGCGGAGCCGGAGCCCGGTTCTTCACTGTGTAGCGCAGGCGCAGAGAGCATCCCTGCCAGCAGCGCCAGCGTGGTTAATCGCTTCATAACGTCCCATCCTCCTGCGCCGTTTTCGCCACTGTTGCCCGATTGCGCTGGCTGCGACGGGTTTTCCACGTCAGCCAGAACAGTTCGAACACGCAGCGTAAAATGGTGAAGAAGGAGCGGAACGGGTTATCCTGCGGGCGCGGCGGATTAATCCACGCATCCGCGCGGGCCAGCACCACGCGCACCAGTTCACGGCGGCGCGAAAGCGGAATATCTTCATCAAACTTGAGGCGCAGGAAGCGCTCGTCAGAGGTGACCAGCTGGGCCGGGATCGAGATAGCCCCGGACTGCAGGATCAGCTCAATCTCTTCGATGTCATCCTCCAGATGGCGATTATCAGGCGCGACCACGCGGCAGCCGCCCATCGACAGGTCCGCGGTATGGCTGCGCGAGACGATGCCGCTGGCGTAATGGATCACCACCGGAATATCGACATCGATACGAATGGTTTTTCGCACCTGCCGCGTTTCGCGCGCCACGGCAATCGCCGCCAGCAGGAAGATCAGACTGTAGATCCCCCACCCGACGTTGAGGGCGATAACGTTGGGATCCGAGCCAAAATAGTCATGGCCAATCGCCCGGACGATGCCGACCACCACCCCCAGGGCCAGCAGGCAGGCCACCACCAGGTGCGGGCGCACCACGGTGAAATCGAAGTAGCCGACGTCAAGCAGCCCCCCTTATCGGTAACGTTAAACTTGCCGCGTTTGGGGAAAATCATCGTCACCAGAGTCGGCAGCACCAGGTGGAAGGCCAGCACAATATCGTAGATCTCCCCCCAGAAGCTGTAGCGATAGCGGCCGTTCATTCGCGAACCAACGTAAATAGCGAGGAACAGGTGCGGCAGGGCATAGGAGACGATCAGGCTCGCCGACGAGTAAATAATATTGAGGTTAAACAGCAGGTAAGCCAGCGGGGCGGTGACAAACACCACCCTGGGCAGCGCGAACTGGTAGTAGAGCATGGCGCTGAGATAGCACAAGCGCTGCTGAAAAGTCAGCCCGCGGCCAAACAGCGGATTATCGACGCGGAAAATCTGCGTCATCCCGCGCGCCCAGCGGGTACGCTGGATGACGTGCACCACCAGGCGTTCAGTAGCGAGGCCTGCGGCCAGCGGGATATCGAGAAAGGCCGACTTCCACCCCAGACGCTGAAACTTCAGCGCCGTATGAGCATCTTCGGTCACCGTTTCGACGGCGAAACCGCCGATCTGCGCCAGCGCCTCGCGACGGATCACCGCGCAGGAGCCGCAGAAAAAGGTGGCGTTCCAGTTGTCGTTCCCCTGCTGAATCGGGCCATAGAACAACATCCCTTCGTTGGGAATGTTGCGTCCGACGGAGAGGTTACGTTCAAACGGGTCCGGGGAATAGAAGTAGTGCGGCGTCTGCACCAGAGCCAGCATCGGGTCTTTCAGGAAACCGCCGACGGTGGCCTGCAGGAAGACGCGCGTGGCGACGTGGTCGCAGTCGAAAACGCAGATAAGCTCCCCCTGAGTCAGGGTCAGCGCATGGTTAAGGTTCCCCGCTTTGGCGTGCTTGTTGTCATTGCGGGTGATATAGCCCACCCCAACGTCGGCGGCGAAGACGGCAAACTCGCTGCGCTTACCGTCATCCAGAAGATAGATTTTCATTTTATCTTTTGGATAATCAATGCATTGTGCCGCCAGGACGGTATCGCGCACCACCTCCAGCGGTTCGTTATAGCTCGGAATATAGATATCGACCGTCGGCCACTTACTCATATCATCCGGCAGCGGAACAATGCCGCGCTTCAGCGGCCAGACCGTCTGCAGATAGTTAAGCAGTAGCATCACCCAGATATAGACTTCCGCCAGAAAGAGTCCCATGCCGAGAATAGCTTCAATGGACGAGTTGAAGTGCAGGGTCTGCGTGAGGCGAAAATACATGTAACGGGTGGACATCAGCAGCGACGTGACGACCATAATGACCGATACGCTGCGGCGCTTGCTGAAGCCCATCAGAAAGAGAATACCGATACTTAACAGACCAAAAATATACTGCTTTTGGCTGTCCATCGGCGTGATCACCACCAGCACGGCGACCGGTGACAGCACCAGCGCCAGCAACCAAAAAAGAGATTTTTTCATTCAGCAGCCCTGCAAAAAGTTAACGCCCTGACATGCGTGGCTGGCTGTGCACCGTGCCATCGCCAATATGAATACCCAACAGCGAAGATATTTTTTTAGCCATGATTTCAATATCGAAGGCCGCTGCCGAGGAAGCGTTAAAGTCCAGGATCGACTTCTGCGAGGCATTGGCCTCCACCACGCTTTCATCACGATGGATCACTCCAAGCAGTCGCTCGCCCAGTTTCTCTTCCATCAGGCTGGTGACGTCCCGGCTGACCTGGCGACGGCTATCGCTTTGGTTAATGACGAAATAGTGCCCGTGCTTATGATTCAGCGCCGCGCCGGTCAGGCGCTGCTTTTCTACGTGCGCCAGGGTCGACATCGAGGCGGTATCCGCCAGCAGCGGGATAAGATGCAGGTCCGCCAGCCCCGTCAGCGCCTTTAGCGCGGGCGAAGGTCCAGGGGGCATATCGGCGATGGTGATAAGCCCGGGATAATTAAGCAGCGCGGACAGACCGCGCTGGAGGAAATGGTCATTATGGGTCAGTTGCTCATCAAACGCCTGACGCTGCGCCTCGCTCACTTCGCCATATGGCAGGACGAAAATATTACTGCCGGCGCTCAACACGCACTGGCTCCAGTCGTGCAGCTCCAGCGCCTTCGCCACATAGCCCCGCTCATCGTTCAGCGGTACGCCAAAATGCAAACGCAGCGCGTTCTGGACATCAAAATCCAGCGCCAGAACTTTGCTGCCCGTCCGCGCCAGCGAATAGGCTAAATTGGCCGCCAGGGTCGTTTTCCCTACGCCGCCTTTCGGTGAACAGACGCAAATCAACGGCATGTCGCGATCCTTTCCAGAAGTGATTTCAAAGGCTGGTCTTTATTTTTCGCCACCGGCTCCGCGCTTTTCGCGGCGAACAGGTGGGCATAGTTCTCGGCGGCGGGCGCGGGTCGGGGGGCCATTCTCGGCGGCGGCGCCATGGCCGGTTCCGACGCCGGAATTGAAGGCGCAGGGGTCGGCGCAGGCTCCTGCCTGACCGGCTCCGGTGCGGCTGCGGCGGTCTCCACGACCGGCTGGGAAGTAGCAGGCGCGGCCGAAGCGGCAGACACAACAGGATCAGAGGTTGGCGCCGCTGCTACGGCCGCCTCTACCTGGCGGAACAGATCCGCGGGCACCGACTGCGGCAACGGCGCGGAGACCGAGCCTCCCAGCGCCAGAGAAGAGGGTTTCTCGGCGCCGGGATTTAGCTGATTGAGGATCGCCCAGTCGCCGTGTTCCCGCGTGGCGGCTTGCGAAGAAAGATCCTGAAAGTTGAGGTTTTGCGTCCGCGTTTTTTCTTGAAAGCGCTGCAGATCATCATAATGGTTCATTGATAACCTCATGATTTTAAAAATTTCATATTAAGTTTGTTGTTATTTTCTGGGTATATTAAAAATATCGTGACGCTTCTGGGATGGCAGATAACGCGCCGATGGTGACGTACCAATACACACGATTGACAGGGTTATAATAGTTTAGAATTTGATTTTCGGGATGATTCCACGGCAGAAGTATCGCTACACTAACATTTCCCTTGCAGAAGGGTAGCCCCATTTTTTAGGTATGCGTACATCCTTACTTCCCGCAATCACCACGCTTCCCAGTCGTTTTTATATAAAAGTATTAGGTCATGATGAAATCATAGCGTCAGATCAGCGAAAGAATAAACCTGAACCATTTTAATTTCTCTTTAATTCTATAAAAATGGACTGAAAGGCTTATTTTTTCGGATAATCTACGAAGAATGCTCTGAGAGCGTGACATAAACTGCGGCAATATGCGTAAGCGCCAGGTTTTATCCACGGCGGGAGAGAAGCTCCCGGCCATGGGACCGGGAGCGCGCCATCAGGCGTGGGACTTTTGCGGATTCTCATCCTGGTCGACGGCAAAGCAGGCCACCAGCTGGCCGCCGTAATCCTTCAGCTGCGGCTGGAGCTGAGTGCAGGGGCCAAAGCGACGGCGACAGCGCGCGTTAAAGGCGCAGCCCGGTGGCGGATTTAGCGGGCTCGGCAGTTCGCCGGTCAGCTTGATCCGCTCGCGCCGGTCGTCTGGGTTCAGACGCGGCGTCGCCGACAGCAGCGCCTGGGTGTACGGATGACGCGGATTGTTGAAGATCTGGTCTTTGGTGCCCTTCTCCACGCAGCGGCCGAGATACATCACCATCACTTCATCGGCGATGTGCTCGACGACCGACAGGTCGTGGGAGATAAACACGTAGGACAGCCCTAAATCCTGCTGCAAATCCATCATCAGGTTCAGCACCTGGGCGCGTACCGAAACGTCCAGCGCGGAGACCGGCTCATCGGCAATCACCACATCTGGATCCAGCATCAGCCCGCGAGCAATAGCGATACGCTGACGCTGACCGCCGGAGAACATATGCGGGTAGCGATCGTAATGCTCGGTTTTCAGGCCCACTTTCGCCATCATCGCCAGCGCTTTTTCACGCCGCTGCTCTTTGCTCAGGCTGCTGTTAATCAGCAGCGGCTCCTCCAGAATCTGCCCCACTTTTTTACGCGGGTTCAGCGAACCATACGGGTTCTGGAACACAATCTGGATTTTTTGCCGCCGCAGCTTCTGCGCCTGCGGGTCGTGCTTAAGCAGATCCTGCCCCTGATAATAGAGCTCGCCGCCGGTGGGGATCTCAATCATCGTCAGCAGACGACCGAGGGTCGATTTGCCGCAGCCCGACTCCCCCACTACCGCCAGCGTTTTACCGCGCTCAAGGGTAAAGGAGACGCCGTCCAGCGCCTTCACCAGCCGTTCCGGGGCGAATAACCCCTTCTTCACCGGATAGTGTTTTTTCAGATCAATGGCCTGCAACAGTGGTTGTGGCGTGGCGGCCTTTTGCGTACTCATAATCCAGGCCTCCCGGCATCATCGAGTGGGTAGTGACATTTAGACTGGCGGCCGCCGGTCAGATCCGCGAGCGCCGGCTCTTCGCTACGGCATTTATCCGTGGCATAGGGGCAGCGCGGATTAAGCAGGCAGCCGTTGGGACGGTCATATTTCCCCGGCACCACGCCCGGCAGCGAGGCCAGACGCGCTTTATCCTGGGCGAATTCCGGCAGCGCGCGCAGCAGCGCCTGGGTATAAGGATGGCGCGGCGCGCGGAAGATATCTTTCGCGTCACCGGTCTCCACCACCTGACCCGCGTACATAACGATAATTTTATGCGCGGCTTCCGCCACCAGCGCCAGGTCGTGGGTGATCAGCACCAGCGCCATATTCTCCTGCTGCTGCAGATCCAGCAGTAGCTCAATGATTTGCGCCTGAATGGTCACGTCCAGCGCGGTGGTCGGTTCATCGGCAATTAGTAGTTTTGGCCGACAGGCAATCGCCATCGCGATCATCACGCGCTGGCTCATGCCGCCGGAAAGCTGATGCGGATAGACGTCCAGCCGCGAGGCCGGATCGGGAATGCCCACCAGGTTCAGCAGGTCGATGGCCCGCTGGCGGCGGGTTTGCTTATTACCGCCCTGATGGACCTTAATCGCTTCCATAATCTGGTAGCCGACGGTGAAGCACGGGTTGAGGCTGGTCATTGGATCCTGGAAGATCATCGCCACTTCCGCCCCCACCAGCTGGCGCCGCTCTTTTTCAGAGATGCGCTGCAGATCGCGGCCGTTAAATTCCAGTTTGTCCGCCATCACCCGGCCGGGATAGTCAATCAGCCCCATAATCGCCAGCGAGCTGACGGATTTACCGGAGCCGGACTCCCCGACGATACCGACCACTTCACCCTGCTTCACGCTATAGCTGATGCGGTCTACGGCGCGGAACGGCGCGTTTTCATCGCCGAAATGCACCGATAATTTATCTACATTCAATAACGCCATCTCGAACCTCTTACTGCTTCAGTTTGGGATCGAGCGCGTCACGCAGACCGTCACCCATCAGGTTAAATGCCAGCACCGTCAGCAGGATCGCCACGCCCGGGAAGGTGACTACCCACCAGGCGCTTTGCGCGAACTGCAACACGTCGGAAAGCATGGTGCCCCACTCAGGCGTCGGCGGCTGCGCGCCCATGCCGAGGAACCCCAGCGCTGCCATGTCGAGAATGGCGTTGGAAAAGCCCAGCGACGCCTGAACGATCAGCGGCGCGAGACAGTTAGGGAGAATATTAACGAACATCTGGCGCATCGCGCCGGCGCCCGCTACGCGGGAGGCGGTCACGTAGTCACGGTTGACCTCCACCAGCACCGCGGCGCGCGTCAGACGCACATAGTGCGGGAGCGCCACGAAGGTTAGCGCCAGCGAGGCGTTGACGATGGAGGGCCCGAAGATAGCCACCAGCACCAGCGCCAGCAGCAGACTCGGCAGCGCCAGCATAATATCGACGACGCGCATGATGATTGAGTCCACCACTCCGCCGAAATAGCCCGCCACCAGGCCGAGCACCACGCCGAGGATCAGCGACAGAACCACCACCAGGCAGCCCACCAGCAGCGACAGGCGGGCGCCGTACATCAGGCGCGACAGAATATCGCGGCCCACGTCGTCGGTGCCGAGCAGATGCGCCATGCTGCCGCCGTCCTGCCAGAACGGCGGCGCCAGCAGCGAATCACGGAACTGATCCGCCGGGTTATAGGGGGCGAGGAAGTTGGCGAATACCGCGATGACGATCATCACCACCACGTATACCAGCCCGACGACCGCCCCTTTGTTGCGTTTGAAATAGTGCCAGAACTCCTGCAGCGGAGTCATGGGTACCGGCGCAGCGATAACTTTATTTTCAGTAACTTGTGACATGATGGCCCCTTACTTCTTATGCCGGATACGCGGGTTCACCACGCCGTACAGCAGGTCGACCAGCAGGTTGACGAGGATAATCATCGTCGCCACCAGCAGCACCCCGCCCTGCACCACCGGATAATCGCGACGCTGCAGCGCGTCGATCAGCCAGCGACCTAAACCAGGCCATGAGAAAATGGTTTCCGTCAGGATGGCGCCCGCCAGCAGGGTGCCCACCTGCAGACCAATCACCGTGACCACCGGCAGCATCGCGTTACGCAGCGCGTGGATCACGATCACCCGCATCCGGGTCAGGCCTTTGGCGCGCGCGGTACGGATATAGTCTTCGCCAAGCACTTCCAGCATCGACGAACGGGTCATACGCACGATCACCGCCAGCGGGATGGTGCCCAGCACGATAGCGGGCAGGATCATATGCATTAAGGCGTCAATAAAGTCGCCCTGCTCGCCCCAGATGGCGGTGTCGATCAGCATAAAGCCGGTCAGCGGCAGGGTATCGTCAAGGAACACCGTATCGCTGATGCGCCCGGAGACCGGCGTCAGGTTTAGCTGCACCGAAACCAGCATAATCAGCATCATGCCCCACCAGAAGATAGGCATTGAGTAGCCGGTCAGCGCCAGGCCCACCGCGGTGTGGTCAAAGATGGAGCCGCGTTTTACCGCAGCCAGCACGCCCACCGGAATGCCGACGGCGACGGCGAAGATCATCGCGCAGACGCCCAGCTCAAGGGTGGCTTTAAAGCGTGGGACAAACTCCTGCCACACGGGAATGCGGCTTTTCAGCGAGATGCCTAAATCGCCGTGCAGCACGCCCCAGATATAGTGGGCATATTGCTGCCACAGCGGCTTATCAAGGCCCATTTCGGCCAGCAGCTGCGCGTGACGTTCGGGGGAAATACCACGTTCGCCCGCCATAATCATCACCGGATCGCCGGGGATCATATGGACGAAAGCAAAGGTGAGAAGGGTGATACCGATAAATGTCGGGATGACTAATCCCAGACGTCGGAGAATAAACTGCAACATAACCCGGATTCTCTCTAGTGACGCCCCGCCTGGCGACAGGGCGTCTGTATTGCTCACAAAAGCATTCCCCGGAATAGCGGGAATACGCCCCCCGCCTCTCCCACGCGGGGAGAGGGGGTCAGGCATCGTGCTTATTATTCGACAGAGACGTTATCGAAGTGGTGTTTGCCCAGCGGGTCCACCACATAGCCTTTGACTTCTTTACGCACCGGCTCATAGACGGTGGAGTGAGCAATGATCAGCGCCGGAGCCTGGTCATGCATCACTACCTGAGCCTGTTTGTACAGTTCAATACGCTTGTTGTGGTCGTCGGTAGCGCGGGCCGGCTGAATAAGATCTTCAAACGGCTTATAGCACCAGCGCGAGTAGTTGGAGCCGTCTTTCGCCGCGGCGCAGCTGAACAGGGTCGCGAAGAAGTTATCCGGATCCCCGTTGTCGCCGGTCCAGCCCATCATCACGCTCTGGTGCTCGCCCGCTTTCGCCCGCTTCAGATACTCGCCCCACTCGTAGGTGACGATCTTGGCCTGGACGCCAATCTTGGCCCAGTCAGCCTGAATCATCTCCGCCATGCGGCGGGCGTTCGGGTTGTACGGACGCTGTACCGGCATCGCCCACAGATCGATGGTGAAGCCTTTTTCCAGGCCCGCTTCTTTCAGCAGCTGCTTCGCCTTCTCCGGATCGTAGGTGTAGTCCTTAACGTCGTCGTTATAGCCCCACATGGTCGGCGGGATCAGGTTCTTCGCCGCCTGGCCTGCGCCCTGGTAAACCGCTTTGATGATCGCTTCTTTGTTGACCGCGTAGGTCAGCGCCTGACGTACTTTGACGTCGTCCAGCGGTTTCTTCTCGGTGTTAAAGGAGAGATAACCAACGTTCAGACCCGGCTGTTCCAGCAGGGTAATGTTCTTATCTTCCTTCATGCGCGCGATGTCCGCCGGGTTCGGGTACGGCATCACCTGGCACTCATTTTTCTGCAGCTTGGCATAGCGCACGGAAGCGTCCGGGGTGATGGAGAAGACCAGACGATCGATCTTCGGCTTGGTACCCCAGTAGCCTGGGAAGGCTTTATACAGAATGCGGGAATCTTTCTGGTATTGCAGCAGCTGGAATGGGCCGGTACCGATAGGATTGAGATCCACTTTTTCCGGCGTGCCGGCTTTCAGCATGTTGTCAGCATACTCTTTCGAAAGAATGGAGGCGAAGTCCATGGCCAGATCAGCGAGGAACGGCGCTTCCGGACGGGTCAGGACGAACTGGACGGTATTATCGTCCACTTTCTTCACTTCGCTAATCAGGTCCGGTAAGCCCATCCCTTCAAAGTATTCATAGCTGCCGCCAGAAACTTTATGGTACGGGTTATTAGTATTCTTCTGGCGATCGAAGGAGAACACCACGTCATCGGCGTTCAGGTCACGGGTTGGTTTAAAGTCTTTATTATCCTGCCACTTCACACCCTGACGGAGGTGGAAAGTATAGGTTTTGCCATCCGCACTGACTTCCCATTTCTCAGCAAGTCCTGGAATAACTTCCGTCGTACCGGTTTTAAATTCGACCAGGCGGTTATAGATCGGTACGGAGCTGGCATCATAGGTGGTGCCAGAGGTGAAGAGCTGTGGGTTAAATCCTTCCGGCGAGCCTTCAGAACAATAAACCAGGGTTTTCGCTTGCACGCTGGCGGCGACGGTCATGGCGACCAGGCTCAGACCAAGCTTCAGCATCCCTGATTTCTTCAAGGAAATACTCATTATTCTGCTCCAAAATTGTGATGTTGTTTGCATATATCCGCCGGACCTTTATTTATTTTTTACCCGGTCCGGTCGGTGGTGCCCGAAGGCGTAGAGAGAGATGGGGATTCCTTTCGCAAAAACGACTGAGTTGCAGTACGGATTCTCCATGAAATGCCCCTCATGCCCTACAATCTGTCAACAGAATGGGGAAACGTCAATACAGCCAGCCGGGTTTTACATCCAGCGTGAGAAACGGCAGGCAAAGATTAAAAAAACTTCAGGACGCTATTTTCAGCAGAGAAATTTATGCTACTGGCAATTCAGCAGAATAAAGACCTTATTAATTTGCAACACCCAGTGGGAAACAATGCCAGCAAATGAGAAAAATTTCTTGCTGTGTGACCAATATGTGAGCGATTAATAGCGTGAACGTTAAAACGCACAGCGGAAAATGCTGCATTCAGCCATAAGCTTCGCGAAAAAAGATCTGTTCATCGATAAAAAAATGCAATGGAAGATGTCACAAAATAGCGAATAGCCGGCTGAAAACGTGAGTAAAGACGTTTATTGTGATTTTGGTGGTATTTTTGGCCAGTTGTGCACTAATGATGCCCGGCGGCGCTGCGCTTGCGCGGGCCTACGAAACGCGAGTCGAACCTCCTGCCCCCGGAGGTTCTCATCCTCACAGGCCCCAGATGCAAAAAAGCCTGCTCATTGAGCAGGCTTTTCGAATTTGGTCGGTGATAGAGGATGACTCACCACTTCGTGGCTCGCCCTGCGGGCCGTTGCTGACGCAACGTTCTCTCGCTTCGCTCGAGTCGAACCTCCTGCCCCCGGAGGTTCTCATCCTCACTGGCCTCAGATGCAAAAAAGCCTGCTCATTGAGCAGGCTTTTCGAATTTGGTCGGTGATAGAGGATTCGAACCTCCGACCCCTTCGTCCCGAACGAAGTGCGCTACCAGGCTGCGCCAATCACCGAATGCGGGGCGCATCTTACTGCTGGGATGCCTACCCGTCAATGCCTTATTTTCAAAAAATCGCTCAACCGGCGAGAAACTCAGCAGCCTGAGCAGCGAATCGCCGGTTGCTCAACGTTTTTAGCGGCAGTTGACCTCAAACGTTTTGCGATACTCGGATACCTTACATGTCACCGGCTCGCCGAGATAGGTCGCGCCCGCCGGGGTGAATGTAAACTCTCCCAGTAGCATCGTCAGCTCCCCCAGCTCCGGGCAGGATTGCTGATGACGCATAATATCCGGGCGGGTATCGTTATTCACCGCCCGGGCGATGTCGCTGTATGCCAGCTTGTCAGCAAAGGCATTAGCACAAAACTGCAGTTCGCTTTGCGCCATATGCGCGGCCTGCCCCTTCAGCTCGGCATGCTGTGCCAGCAGCAGCTGGCGAACCTCGCCGGCCCGGCTGTAGCCAATCGCCGTATAGCCGGCCTTATTGCTGAGGTTGACGCTGGCGCCAGCCGCAAGCAGCGCCTCGACATTGGCTTTATTATTCATTTTGACCGCCAGCATCAGCGGGCTGAGATCGTTGGCGGAAAGCTGGTCCACCTTTGCGCCGCGCTGCGCCAGCGCCGCGATCACCGCGGGCGCCCCCTGACCCGCCGCCACCTGCAGCGCCGTGAGTCCTTCACGGTTCGGCTTATCCACTTCCACCCCGGAGGCCGACAGCGCCAGCACCAGATCGGGATCATCCCCCGCCGCCGCCAGCATCAGCGGTGTGGTGCCGGATTTATCCGCCAGGCTGGTGTCCGCCCCGGCGTTGGCCAACGTCGTGATGGTTTCCGCCGATCGCGCGTGATCGACAGCGAGGAAAAAGGCCGATTCCCCGGACGCGTTGACGGCCTTCACGTCCGCGCCGTGCTTGAGGAGCAGCGCCACTATCTCGTCGACGTTCTTCTTAAACGCGCCGGGCGCCAGTTGTAACGCCATGTCTTCGGTCATCAGCGCGCGATTGCCCGTCGCCAGCGATTTCGCCGCCGTTGCGCCAACTATCTTGTCCAGCGTACTCTCCTCTTCGACAGGCGCATCGGGCTTTTTCATCGCCAGAATATGCTGATAGTCGTTTCTGACGTCCCCGCCGTCGGAGATGGCGGACATCAATGCCGTACTCTTGTCGATGGAGGTCTGATTCACCGACGCTCCCGCCTGGAGAAGATCGCCGATAATCGCGGTATCGCTGCCACGCGCCGCCGCCAGCATCAGCGCCGTGACGCCCTGGCGCGTCTGGAGGTTCGGCTTCGCCCGACGCTTAAGCAGCAATTCCACCACATCGCGACGATTTTCCGCAGCAGCGACCATCAGGCCGCTTAAGCCGGTTTTATCCTGACCATCCACATCAATGCCGTTATCCAGCATGGCTGCGATCGTCGCTGGCGCATCGTATTTACAGGCCAGCAGGAACTGGCTGGTCTCTTCCTCAGACTGGCAGCCCGCGAGCATCATCAGGCACAGTAGGACCAACCCCTTTATCACCTTCATCCTTTCTCTCCATGAAAAGTTCATGCACAGGGGAAGCGAGGAAACAGGGGTAATCAAAGAAGAAGAGGTCACCTGCCAGACACGTCCACTGTGCGAAAAAAATCCCTCGCGCGGCGTCGGCCGGCGAGGGATTAGCTTATCCTGGGCTCAGGAAAGGAAAACAGACCCGAGAATCTGAAAACTATCGGGCCTTACTTTTTC
Organism: Klebsiella pneumoniae; assembly: GCF_000742135.1. Taxonomy (GTDB): domain Bacteria; phylum Pseudomonadota; class Gammaproteobacteria; order Enterobacterales; family Enterobacteriaceae; genus Klebsiella; species Klebsiella pneumoniae. The sequence goes on from NZ_KN046818.1 coordinate 4,771,700, forward strand.
CACCGGCACCAGTTGTTGTTCTCATTGATCCCGCCATCCGGCGAGGTATAGCCGAGGCAGCCCATAATGGTGTCGTACAGCTCGACGTGACGGCGCGGCACCTTCATCGCAGCCTGCTGCTGCAGATGGGCAAACGCGGCGGCGTGATCGGGATTTTCCAGGTACTTATCCGACATCCACACCATCATCGGCACGCGGAACTGCTCCGGCGGCGCCATCTTGCGCGGCGTACCGTGCAGGTGTTCACGCTCGTTAATCGACTCCCCGTGGTCGGCGGCATAGAACACAATCGCTTTCTTATCCCGCAGCTGGTCGAGGACGCTGACGATAAAGTGATCGACATAGGTCACGCTATTGTCGTAGGAATTGATCAGTTCCGCTTTCGAGCACTTGTTGTCGACGCCGACGCACTCCGGTTTCCACTGGGCGAAGCTGCGCGGGTAGCGTTGGGTGTAGTTAAAGTGGGAGCCTTTGGTGTGGAGAATGATCAGATGCTTACCGGAGGCGTTGCCCTGCGCCATACCGCGCTTCATCTCATCCACCAGCAGCATATCGTCAACGCTCTTACCGCGGTTGCGCGGCTCGGCGCCAATCTGCTCGCGGTAGGCGATATTGTTGGCCATCGTGTTGCTGTAGAACCACATCTCGCTCTGCATGGCGTACAGATTGCCGCTGAAGCCCAGCTGATGCAGCACGGCAAAGACATTCTGCTCTTTGAGCGTCCGCTGGGGGTTATCTTCCGCCCCGCCCTCGCGCACAAACATGCAGCGTAACGACAGTTTGGTAGCGGTATCGCACGAGTAACCGCGGAAGGCGACGAGATTCTTCTCTTTCTCCAGCTCTGGCGTGGTATTGCGGCTATAGCCGAGGATGCCCATATGGTCCCAGCGGGTCGTTTCGCCAATGATAAACACCACGTAGGTATCATCCAGACCTTCCGGCGCGACGTAGGTGAACTTCTTCGCCGGGTTAATCAGCGATTTGTTGTCTGAGGATTCATCCACCTGCGCCCAGGCGTACAGACCCAGCGCCGACAACCAGTTCGACGGCAGGTAAGAGTTGGCGATCACCCCGCCATAGCTCGGCATATCCACTTCCGAATGGCGCTCCACATCATGCTGGCGCAGCTCTAGCAGGCGGATGGGTCCCCAGACAATCAGTCCGGCCAGCACCACGATCAGCACGTTTTTAACCCGCTGGCCCGGGGTGCGCAGCTGGCGCAGCAGCGTATGGCGGCAGCGGTTGCTCCAGATGAACAGCAACGGCGGCGCGCTCACCGCCACCAGCCAGAGGATCAGGTGCCAGCCGATGACCTCTTTCGACAGGTCGATATCGGTGGTCATCACCGAAGCGATAATCCCGTAGCCAATCACCACATTGAGGAACGTCATGTAGTAACTCGCCGCGGCGGAAAACAGGACAATCAGCGTCGCCAGAATGCGCCAGATACGGCGGCCGAACAGCGACAGAAGACGTAACAGGAAGAAGGTGACAAATACCGTGGCAACCAGTTCAACAACACCGGAAAGCCCTTTCCAGAAAGTGAACTCTTGAGCATAACCATCGAAACGCCGGAAAAAAACGGCGACGTTCATAAACCAGCCGATGTACAGCGCCAGCCAAAAACTAAGCTTCTGCTGCGTCATCGTTCTAATATATTTCATGCAAGCAAACCTGGAAAAAGAAGAATAAAACACCGCCTGACGCTGTGGCACGAGTCAGTAGGCTAATAGGGTGCGTTAGGGTTGGTTATCAGAAACCTCTACAAACCGCGATAAGTAGACCACAGGGAACGAGAAAAGTATCAGGAGGGAATGTGATCCAGCCAAACATTTACAAAACATTTGGCTGGATTGGCACTATTTGCTTAGGGAAATAACCAGGGGCACGTTTCACGCTGCAGGTTTCAGGCGTGCGCCTCGTTATATACCGTGCTTTTCGGCTGACGGATGGTGGTGGATAGCGCCAGCGAGAGGATCAGCAGGGCGAAGATCACGCAGAAGGTCACGTAGAAACCGCCGAACAGCGAAGCGATGAGAGAGCCGCAGATGCTGCCGATACCGAAGCCCAGATAAATCACGCCATAGTTTTTCGCCAGATTGTTCAGACCAAAGAACTCACTCACCAGCGACGGGAAGACGGTAATGGTGCCGCCGAAGTTAAAGGCGACGCAGGCGATGGCGGCGAAGAAGGTCAAGGCATTCAGCGGGGCGAACAGCAGCGCGGCCATCCCCACCAGCGACACGACCTGACCGATGGTAATCACGCGAATGCGGGAGATTTTATCAGACAGGATACCTAACACCAGGCGACCGCTGAGGTTCGCAATCGAGATAACCGTTACCGCGTTTGCCGCCGTGGCGACATCCAGGTGGACCATTCCCTGGGCAATATCTTTCGCTACGCCAATTACGTACAGACCGCTCATGCAGGCCGTCAGGAACATCACCGCCAGCATCCAGTACTGCGGTTTACGCATCGATTCGGCGAGGGTGAAGTCGTTTTCCACGACGCCGTTGGCCGCGGTGGCTGCCGGGTGATTTGGCGCATCTTTCATCAGGGTCGCGCCAAAGACGATCATCACCAGCACGATAGCGCCCCAGATAACGAAGGTTTTTTCCAGGCCAACGGTGGCCAGCAGGTGGGAATCAATGAATTTGAACCCCAGGCTGCCGAGACCATAGGAGCCAATGGAGAAGGCGGAGATCAACCCTTTACGCTCCGGGAACCATTTCACGCAGTTCGACAGGGTCAGCAGGTAACCGGCGCCGTCCGCCAGCCCCACCAGCACGCCCGCGCTCAGCCACAGCATCATCAGGCTGCTGGAGTGCGCGGTCAGGAAGAAGCCCAGGCCGAGCAGGATCCCGGAGGCCATGGTGACGCGCTTCACGCCAAAGCGCTCCTGCAGCTTGCCGGCGACCGACGAAGAGAGCGCCAGCCCGAGGCTCAGCAGACCAAAGGAAAAAGCCACCTGACTGACCGGCTCGCCCAGTTTGTCAGACAGCGAACTGTTAAACAGGCTCCAGGTATAAACCGAACCGAGAGCGAATTGGGTGATGATGGTGCCGATCAGTGTCAGCCAGCGGGTCGATTGACGGTTTGCAGCGTTCATAGCAGTTGTCCTGATAAATTAACTGCCGCCACAATAGCGAAGGCCCCTCATCCAGTGGGGGAAAAAGGCATGAACTGCCATCAGCGGGGAATGAAATGCATTAATGTTGGAATGAATGGCATAGCATAACATTCATTCCGTAAATTACAGGCAAAAAGTTAGTGTGCGCTATCTCACAGAAATGCGCCATTGCTGAGATTTAACAATAACCACATCGTTTCAAATGCGTAACAATTCCCGATTAAAAATTGGCGCTGACCCCCATCAAATAGAGCGTATTTTCCCCTGACGGCAGGTTATCCGCCTGCGACAGCGTTGCCCATGCCGCCACGTGGGATCCCAACCGCATATCAGCGCCCAGGGTGACATCGCTCCAGCCTCCCTCCCTGGCACGGGTCATCGGCGCCCAGACATCGCTGGCGAGCGACTGGTTATAGCTCACCTGCGCCCAGGGATGCACGCCCCACAGCGCCTGATAATCCATACGCCAGCCGAGCGTGTTAACGTAGCCCGCCTCGCCTGCGCTTCTCACCGTCGGCGCGGTGACGTCGCTGCGCAGGCTGGCCACCGGCCCGGAGGTTACGCCGTTTGCCAGCGGATAATTCCAGCCAACGCTCAGGCCGCGGCCGCTGTCCGGCGGCGCCAGCCCCTGGTTTAACGCCAGCCCGCCGGGCGTCTCAGAGGACTTCATCCGCTCGGCGAGAATATCTTCATAACGTGGTTGGTGATCGCTATCCCATGTATAGCGTTCCGACGTATTACTTTTTGTATCGATAGCGATATATTCCTGTTGCCAGGCATTCGCTCCAGAGACACATGACACCCAGACGGATACGCTCGCCGGGATCAAGAACCCCCGGAGGCCATTGCATTTCTTTATTATCATTAATGCGACTCCAGAAAAGAGCCGAATCGGCAATATTGCTGTGTTTTTAGTGGGGATACGATTTCCCTGTATTAACTATTATCTTTATCTTTCAGCCGTCAAGGCGGGCGTCCACTTTTTTAGCGCAGAGGGAGAAACAGCTATGCAGCGTTGCGGATGGGTGAGTCAGGATCCGTTATACATCGAGTATCACGATACCGAATGGGGTGTGGCGCAAAAAGAGGGTCGCCAGCTGTTTGAAATGATCTGCCTTGAGGGCCAGCAGGCCGGTTTATCGTGGATCACGGTGTTAAAAAAACGGCAGAACTACCGCCAGGCTTTTCACCAGTTCGATCCGGTGCGCGTGGCGGCGATGGGTGATGACGATATCGAGCGACTCCTGCAGGATACCGGCATCATTCGCCATCGGGGAAAAATCCAGGCCATTATCGGCAACGCCCGCGCCTATCTGGCGATGGAAGAAAATGGCGAGTCGTTCACTGATTTTGTCTGGTCCTTCGTCGACAATGCGCCACAGGTGACCCGCGCTGCGACGCTGGCGGAAATTCCCACCACGACGCCGGCCTCCGATGCGCTGTCGAAGGCATTGAAAAAACGCGGCTTTAAGTTTGTCGGCTCGACAATCTGTTATTCCTTTATGCAGGCCTGTGGGCTGGTCAACGACCATGTCACCGGCTGCTTCTGTCACCCTGGAGGTCAGGATGATCCGCAAGTGGGACACTGAAGATACCGCGCCGCTGCTGGCGCTGTGGCTGGACAGCACGATTCATGCCCATCCTTTTATCAGCGAAAGCTACTGGCGCGACAGCGTCGCGGTAGTACGGGATGTCTATCTTCCCGCCGCCAGCACCTGGGTCTGGGAGCAGGATGGCGAGTTAAAAGGCTTTGTCAGCGTGCTGGACTCCCGTTTCGTCGGCGCGCTGTTTGTCGCGCCGGGCGCCACCCGCCAGGGTATTGGTCGGGCGCTGCTGGATGAAGTCAAACGGCACTACGCCTGGCTGAGCCTTGAGGTTTATCAGAAGAACGAATCGGCGGTCAGTTTCTACCATGCGCAGGGCTTCCGGATTGAAGACTGCGCATGGCAGGACGATACTCAGCACCCGACGTGGATTATGCGTTGGCCGGCGGATCAAATGCCGTAAGCGGCAGCGCCGGGCCGGTATATTTCTCCAGCCACGCCAGGGCGGTGTTCCCGGCACAGCCGTTGCCCAGCCGGGATGTCGGAATATCTTTGGTTAAGACGTTCACCGCCCCGTTTTTGCAGATGCCGACCTGCGGATCCAGGTCGGGCCACGCTCCTTCATGCAGGCAAATCACCCCCGGGCGGATCCCCTCCGTCACCACGGCGCCGGCCAGCACCTGACCGCGGGCGTTCCATACCCGCACCAAATCGCCATCGACAATCCCGCGCGCCTGCGCATCCTGCGGATGAATAGTCACCGGTTCGCGCCCGGCGACGGCATAGCGCTCGCGCAGCGCGGTGTGGTTCAGTTGACTGTGCAGACGGTGGGCCGGATGGGCCGACAGCAGCTGCAGCTGCCCCGCCTCTGCGTTGCCATGCCACTCGTCGGGCTCCAGCCACATCGGATGCGGCGGACAGTCGGCGTAACCAAAAGCGGCGATGGTCGGCGAGTGGATCTCTATTTTACCGCTCGCCGTTTTCAGCGGGTTGGCCTGGGGATCGGCGCGGAAGGCGGCGAAACGCGCAAAACGGGCATTCTCCGACTCCTCCGGCATCTCAATCAGCTGGTTAGCCTGCCAGAATTCGGCAAATGGCGGCAGCGTCACCTGCTGCTGGGCGCCGCGCCGGGCGGCCATCTGATAGAAAGTCTCCAGCCACTGCAAATCACTCTTCCCTTCGGTGAAGCGTTCGCGGCCACCCGCCTCCCAGCGTTCGCTGAGGTCGGCAAAGACCGCGAAATCGTCGCGCGCTTCATCTCGCGGGGCAACCACCTGCTTCATCGGCACCAGATGCTGGTTACTGTAGTCCCCGGTCATGGTCAGATCGTTGCGCTCAAACGAGGTGGTCGCCGGCAAGACGATATCGGCATGGCGCGCGGCGGCGGTCCAGAAGCATTCGGAAATGACGATAAGCTCCGGTTTCTGCCACGCCTGAATCAGTCGGTTGGTGTCCTGATGATGAGTAAAGTTGGCTCCGCCGGCCCACCAGATAAAGCGAATATCGGGAAAGCGCCGCGCCATGCCGTTGTGCTGATACTCCGCCCCCGGATTCTCCAGCGCCTCGACAATTCGTGCGACCGGGATCTTCTCCACCGCGTCCACGCCTCCGGCCACGCTCCCCTGCATCGAGCCCAGCACCGCCGCGCGGCGGGTCGGGTTGCCGCCGTTGGCAAAATGATAGGAAAGACCAAACCCGCCACCGGGGGTACCGATCTGTCCCAGCATGGCGGCCAGAGTGACCAGCATCCAGTGTTTCTGCTCGCCATACTGCTGACGCTGCATGCCCCAGCCGGCCATCAGCATAGTGGTATTTTCGTGGAAAATTTGCGCCAGTTCGCGGATTTTATCTGCTTTAACGCCGCAGAGCGCTGCTGCCCAGTCAGCGGTTTTCGCTACGCCGTCGCTTTCGCCGGTCAGATAGCGGGCAAAAATATCGTAGCCGCTGGTGCAGCGGGTAAGAAACGCATCATCCTGCCAGTCATTTTCCACCAGCGTATGGGCGATCCCCAGCATCAGCGCGACGTCGGTGCCCATATGCGGCGCGATCCACTCCATCGAATCGCCAAAGAAATCGACGGTTTCCGATCGCATCGGATCGATACAGATCAGCCGCTTACCGCTCTGGCGCAGCCGATCAAACCACGGGATCCCTTGCTCGTCGGAGGCATTCCAGGCAATTTTCAGCGTGTTCAGCGGGTTGGCGCTCCACAGCACCACCACTTCGCTGTGCTCGAGCACCAGCGGCCAACTGGTCTGCTGCTGATACACCTCATTGCCGCCAACGACATAAGGCATGATCGCCTGCGCCGCGCCGGTGGAGTAATCGCCAAGATGGCCGGTATAGCCGCCCGCCAGGCTCATATAGCGCTGCAGCAGCGTCGCCGCCTTATGCAATACGCCGTTAGAGCGCCAGCCGTAGGAGCCGGCAAAAATGGAGGCCGGACCGTAGCTGTCGCGGATCCGCCGATGCTGGGCATCGATCAGATCCAGCGCCTGCTCCCAGCTCACCCGCACGAATTCATCCTGACCGCGGACCCCCTGGGGCTTGTCCGGTGAAGCAAGGAAGCCTTTACGCACCATTGGATAGCGCACGCGGGTTTTGCTGTGCACCTGATCGCGCACTGCCGTTTGCAGCGAGTTGGCAAACGGTGTCGCCAGCGCGCCGCGGGAAGAGAGGACGTTTTCCCCGTCCGTTTCCACCAGCATCGGTCCCCAGTGGGCGGCGGTTAAGATGGTTTTGGTTGCAGATGAGGTTGGCAAGGGCGGCTCCTGGTCAGCGAATGCAGGTGTCATGACGGCGTGATGGGCAACCGTTCAATGTTATTTACAAAAAGAGATGGTATCCGGGGAATTTTCTCCGTAATCGCGCGTCATAATCAACCGTCACGTTCGCTGTGACAAAGAATAAAAAGGATTAAGGACATTAAATGAAAAAACGCGTACTTATGATTGCGGCGCTGGTCAGCGGCACTCTGGCCATTTCTGGCTGCACCACCAACCCCTATACCGGTGAACGTGAAGCAGGCAAATCCGGTATTGGCGCAGGTATTGGCTCCTTAGTGGGCGCTGGCGTCGGCGCGCTCTCCTCTTCCAAACATGACCGCGGCAAAGGCGCGCTGATTGGCGCAGCGGCAGGCGCGGCGCTCGGCGGCGGCATTGGTTACTACATGGACGTGCAGGAAGCGAAGCTGCGCGACAAAATGCAGGGAACCGGGGTCAGCGTGACGCGAAATGGCGACAATATCGTGCTGAACATGCCGAATAACGTCACCTTCGACAGCAATAGCGCCAACCTGAAGCCGGCCGGCGCCAACACCCTGACCGGCGTGGCCATGGTGCTGAAAGAGTATGAGAAAACCGCCGTTAACGTGGTCGGCTACACCGACAGCACCGGCAGCAAGGATCTGAATATGCGTCTGTCGCAACAGCGTGCGGACAGCGTCGCCAGCGCGCTCATCACCCAGGGCGTGGCGGCCAATCGCATTCGCACCACCGGCATGGGCCCGGCGAACCCGATCGCCAGCAACAGCACGGCGGAAGGCAAAGCGCAGAACCGTCGCGTAGAAATTACCCTCAGCCCGCTGCAGTAAGCGCAACCTCATGTCGCCCGGCAACCGCTCTGCCGGGCAAAATGCTTGATATCGCTATTTTTCGCGCTAAGGTGTTGGCAGATTTTCAGCAAAGGAAGCCACCATGGCGAAAGCGGCGCGTGCAACTATCAGCGATGTGGCGAAAGCCGCAAAGACCGGCAAAACCAGCATTTCACGTTATCTTAACGGCGAGAAGCATCTGCTTTCCGACGACCTGTTATCACGTATTGAAAAAGCCATTGCCGAACTCGACTACCGCCCCAGCCTGATGGCCCGCGGCCTCAAGCACGGCCGAACCCGCCTCATCGGCCTGATCATCGCCGATATCACCAATCCCTACTCGGTCAACGTCATGAGCGGCATTGAAGCAGCCTGCCGGGAAAAGGGCTTCACCCTGCTGGTGTGTAATACCAATAACGAGCTCGATCAGGAGCTGCACTACCTGGACCTGCTGCGCAGCTACCAGGTGGAAGGCATCGTGGTCAACGCAGTCGGTATGCGGGAGGATGGCCTGAACCGCCTGCAGCAGTCGGCCCTGCCGATGGTGCTGATCGACCGTAAAATCCCCGACTTCGCCTGCGATGTGGTCGGGCTTGATAACGCCCAGGCCGCCACCACCGCCACCGAACATCTGGTGGAAAAAGGATTCGAGGCCATCCTGTTTCTCAGCGAACCGCTGGGCTCGGTGAATACCCGTCGCGAGCGCCTGAGCGCCTTTCGCGCCACGCTTGCCCGCCACCACGGCGTGGTGGCCGAAAACGCCGAGGTGCAGCTTAACGACGGCGCGATGCTGGACAACGTCCTGCGTCAGTTCCATGCCCGCCACCGCGGGATGCGCAAAGCGGTCATCTCCGCCAACGGCGCGCTGACGCTGCAGGTAGCCCGCGCCCTGAAGCGCGTCGGCCTGATCTGGGGGAGCGATATCGGCCTGCTGGGCTTCGACGAACTGGAGTGGGCGGAGCTGGCCGGCGTCGGTATTACCACCCTCAAACAGCCGACGTGGCAGATCGGCTACGCGGCGGTCGAACAGGTTATTCGGCGCATTGCCGGCACTAACGACCCCATCCGCGAACGGGTATTTTCCGGCGAGCTTATCGTCCGCGGATCAACCTCCCGTTAACGATCCTTCGTGATGCCGATCATAAATTAAACATCTCGCCCTTTCTTATGGAACCGATACCATCTAGCGTATTAAGGAGATTAAGCAACAAACGCCGGGAGTAAGAGCGCGATGGCCAGAAAAATTATTGTCGTTACCGCTGCGTATGGTAATGACCATGTTAAATCCTTAGGCGGGCAGGCCGCCGTCCTGCCGTTTATCGCCAACGCCGGCGCGGACGGCGTCGAAATCCGCCGCGAGCTGTGCAGCGCGGAAGAACTCAACGCTCTGCCCTCGCTAGCGGCCACTATTGAGCGCCACGGCCTGCTGGCCTGCTACTCCGCGCCGCAGGCGCTGTTCACCGACAACGGCGAGCTTAACCCGGATCTCCCGACGCTGCTCGCGGAAGCGCAAACCCTGAACGCTCTGTGGCTGAAGCTCTCCCTTGGCCATTTCCTCCACAATCAGCAATTGGATGAGCTGCGCGATATCCTCAGCGACAGCGGCATGGCGTTGGTGGTAGAGAATGACCAGACCGACTGCGGCCAGCTGGCGCCGATGCAGCGCTTCAAAGCCGCCTGCCGAGTCCATCAGCTGCCGATCACCTTAACGTTTGATATGGGCAACTGGCTGTGGGTTGGCGATTCGCCGGAAGAGGCGGCACGTCATCTTGCGCCGGCAGTCAGCTATATTCATGTTAAAGCGGCGGAGCCTCATCATGAGAAATTCCGCGCTGTACCGCCGGATCAGGCCGCCGAACGCTGGCTGGCCCTGCTCGATAATCTTCCCGCCGACGCGCCGCGTGGAATCGAGTTTCCGCTGACTGGCCATGACCTGACGGCCGTGACCCGCCGCTACGTCAACCTGTTACGCGAGGATTAAGTCGTGGAAAATTTAGATGTCATCACCATCGGCGAAGCTATGGCCATGTTTGTCGCCACCGAAACCGGGGATCTGGCCGAGGTGGAGCATTTCATGAAACGTGTCGCCGGCGCCGAGCTGAACGTCGCCACCGGCCTGGCGCGCCTGGGTCTGAAAGTCGGCTGGGTGAGCCGCGTCGGCAACGACAGCTTTGGCCGCTTCGTACTGCAATCGCTGGCGAAAGAGGGGATCGATAGCCACGCTGTGGCCATCGACAACCGCTTCGCTACCGGTTTCCAGATGAAATCGAAAGTCGAAAATGGAACCGATCCCATTGTGGAGTATTTCCGCAAAGGATCCGCAGCCAGCCATCTTTCGCCGGACGATTTTCGCGCCGACTACTTCACCAGCGCCCGCCATCTGCACCTGAGCGGCGTCGCGGCGGCCCTTTCTGAGAGCTCTTACGCGTTGCTGGAGCATGCGGCGAAGGTAATGAAAGCCGAAGGAAAAACCCTCTCTTTCGACCCCAATCTGCGCCCGGTGCTGTGGAAAAGCGAAGCCGAGATGGTGGAGAAACTCAACCGTCTCGCCTTCCAGGCTGACTGGGTTTTGCCAGGCTTAAAAGAGGGCGTGATTCTTACCGGCCAGCAGACCCCGGAAGGGATTGCCGATTTCTATCTCTCCCGCGGCGTCAAGGCGGTAGTCATTAAAACCGGCTGCGACGGCGCCTGGTTCAAGAGCGCCAGCGGCGAACAGGGAACGGTCGATGCCATTAAAGTCGATAACGTCGTCGATACCGTCGGCGCCGGCGACGGCTTTGCCGTCGGGGTGATTAGCGCCCTGCTGGAAGGCAAAACCCTGCTTCAGGCGGTGAACCGCGGCAATAAAATCGGTTCGCTGGCGATTCAGGTCCAGGGCGACAGCGAGGGGCTGCCCACTCGCGACGCGCTGGGCGAGTAACTTTTCTACGCAACGATAACAGCCGTCCTGTACCCTACCTGCAGCGCGGCACAGCAGCGTCCGTTTCGACGGACGTATGTCTCCTCATTGACAGAGGCAAGCCTATGAATAGCTCAACAAATGCAACGAAACGCTGGTGGTACATCATGCCTATCGTGTTTATCACGTATAGCCTGGCGTACCTCGACCGCGCCAACTTCAGCTTCGCCTCCGCGGCAGGCATTACCGAAGACCTGGGCATCACCAAGGGGATCTCCTCCCTGCTGGGGGCGCTGTTCTTCCTCGGCTACTTCTTCTTCCAGATCCCCGGCGCTATCTATGCGGAGCGCCGCAGCGTTCGCAAACTGATCTTTATCTGCCTGATCCTGTGGGGCGGTTGCGCCTCCCTGACCGGTATTGTGCATAATATCCCGGCGCTGGCGGCGATCCGCTTTATCCTCGGCGTCGTCGAAGCCGCGGTGATGCCGGCGATGCTTATCTATATCAGCAACTGGTTCACCAAATCAGAGCGCTCTCGCGCCAACACCTTCCTGATCCTCGGTAACCCGGTGACGGTCCTGTGGATGTCGGTAGTCTCCGGCTACCTGATTCAGGCCTTCGGCTGGCGGGAAATGTTCATCATCGAAGGGGTGCCGGCGGTGATCTGGGCCTTCTGCTGGTGGGTGCTGGTGAAAGATAAGCCGTCGCAGGTGTCCTGGCTGGCGGAGAGTGAAAAAGCGGCGCTGCAGGAACAACTGGATCGTGAACAGCAAGGCATCAAAGCGGTGCGTAACTATGGCGAAGCCTTCCGCTCCCGCAACGTGATCCTGCTCTGCGCGCAGTATTTTGCCTGGAGTATCGGCGTATACGGCTTTGTACTGTGGCTGCCGTCGATTATCCGCAGCGGCGGTGAAAATATGGGGATGGTGGAAGTGGGCTGGCTCTCTTCTGTCCCGTACCTGGCGGCCACCATCGCCATGATCGTCGTCTCCTGGGCCTCGGATAAACTGCAAAACCGTAAGTTGTTCGTCTGGCCGCTGCTGCTGATTGGCGGACTGGCCTTCATCGGTTCCTGGGCGGTCGGCGCCAACCACTTCTGGGTCTCCTACACCCTGCTGGTGGTGGCCGGGGCGGCAATGTATGCGCCATACGGCCCCTTCTTCGCCATTATTCCGGAAATGCTGCCGCGCAACGTCGCCGGGGGCGCCATGGCGCTGATCAACAGCATGGGCGCCCTGGGCTCCTTCTGCGGCTCGTGGTTTGTCGGCTACCTGAACGGCGCCACCGGCAGCCCCGCAGCGTCCTATATTTTTATGGGGGTAGCGCTTTTCGCCTCAGTATGGCTGACTTTGATTGTTAAGCCTGCTAATAATCAAAACCTTCCACTTGGCGCTCATCACGCCTGAACGACTCATACTACGGAGATTCGCATGAAGCCGTCTGTCATTCTCTATAAAACGCTTCCCGACGACCTGCTACAGCGTCTGGAGGAGCACTTTTCCGTCACTCAGGTGAAAAACCTGCGGCCGGAGACCGTTTCGCAGCACGCTGAAGCCTTCGCCCAGGCTGAAGGCCTGCTGGGCTCCAGCGAAAAGGTTGACGCCGCGCTGCTGGAGAAGATGCCGAAGCTGCGTGCGACCTCCACCGTTTCCGTTGGCTATGACAACTTCGACGTCGAGGCGCTGAACGCCCGCCGGGTGCTGCTGATGCATACCCCGACCGTGCTGACCGAGACCGTCGCCGATACGGTCATGGCGCTGGTGCTGAGTACCGCGCGTCGGGTAGTGGAAGTGGCGGAGCGCGTCAAAGCGGGTGAATGGACGAAGAGCATTGGTCCGGACTGGTTCGGCACGGATGTTCACCATAAAACCTTAGGCATCGTCGGCATGGGCCGCATCGGTATGGCGCTGGCGCAGCGCGCCCACTTCGGGTTCGGCATGCCGATCCTGTATAACGCGCGTCGCCAGCATCCGCAGGCGGAAGAACGCTTCAATGCCCGCTATTGCGATCTCGATACCCTGCTGCAGGAGGCTGACTTTGTCTGCCTGATCCTGCCCCTGAGCGAAGAGACTCACCATCTGTTCGGTCAGGCGCAGTTTGCCAAAATGAAATCTTCCGCCATCTTCATTAACGCCGGGCGTGGCCCGGTAGTGGACGAGCAGGCGCTGATCGCCGCCCTGCAGAACGGTGAGATCCACGCTGCCGGTCTCGATGTGTTCGAACACGAACCGCTGGCCAAGGACTCACCGCTGCTGAGCCTGCCGAACGTCGTCGCGCTGCCGCATATCGGCTCCGCCACCCATGAGACGCGCTACAATATGGCGGCCTGTGCGGTGGACAACCTGATCGACGCCCTGAACGGCAACGTAGAGAAAAACTGCGTCAATCCGCAGGTAAAATAAGCCATAAAAAAACCCGGGTAACGGCGGCAACCGCCCTCCCCGGGTTCTTTTTGCATCCTGTCCATCATCCTGCCCGTTCGCCGCAGCCAACGTCAGCCAGATGAAGCATTAACGGGTGGCGTTCACCGCCGCCGTCCATGCCTGATTAAACGCCTGATGCTGCGCCGCCAGCGGCCCAATCAGCGCATTGTACTGGCTGGCCTGCTGGGAGGTCGGGAACTGAATGCCGTTGGCCACAAAGCTCACCTGCGTCCCCTGCTGAGCGACAAAATCCCCCACCTGAACCAGCTGCTGGGTAAAGATCTGCGCGGCCGGGATCAGCGGCTGCAGCGCGTCGGCTGGCGCCGTCACCACCTTGGCGTAAACCTGATCGAAGACCGGCTTGAGATCGTCAGCCTGCTTCAGCGCGCCATGCGCGGCATCGGCCTGCATTTTCGCATTCTGCAGCTGCTGGCTTAGCACGCCCAGCGCGCCGTTCGCCTGACGCAGCGGCTCACGCTGGGTCATATAATCCTGCGGGACGCGGATCGCATTGACGCTGTCCACTACCGGGCGCAGACCAGCGTCCATCGCCTGGCTCACCTGCTGCGAGTAACCGTAGATCACCGCGTAGTCAGAGACAAAAGGCCCAAACTGTTTTTTCTGATCGGCGGTCAGCGTCGGCAGACGTTCACCGCTACGCATCGCCGTATTCTGCAGGAAGTCGATAAACGCTTTGCGCTGATCGCCCTCTTTATCAAAACACCCACTCAGGCTAACCACCATCAATAAGGCCGCCATAGCCGCAAACCAGCGAGAGCAGGACTTTCCTGTCGCCATTTTTTTACTCCTTTCAGCCAAAAAAAGCGCACAACGGCACACACGTGCCAGACGCTGACAAGGATAGTCCAGCTCGGCCTCGCAGGATACCCTTTCCTGCTAATCTTACGCGGGAAAAACACCATTTTGCACGCCATCGTCGCGCTGTAGAACGTCTGTTATGCGCATCACAAATATGGTCTTAAGAACAGGTGGGCCAGAATCTCATAAGCCATTGATATTAATATAAATAAAAAGCCACAACCCGGCACTGCGCCTTAAAGCGGACGATAATCGCACGCTTTGGCACGCGTCTGGATTGCCTGCCTCGCACTTCAATGATTTGATGAATGAGCGATTAACGGCGACATGTTCGATTATCGCACAAATCAAACTCAACGACGCGAAGGCGACGATAATAATAAACCTCTGTCCCTCGCTCAGTCTGCCAGGAAAGCCGTATGACTAAGACAACCATCGACATTCAGGCCTTTATCAACGAGCACCCCTTCACCCGCTACCAGTGGATGATCCTTGCGCTCTGCTTTATCACCGTCGCGATGGACGGGTTCGATACCGCAATTATCGGGTTCATCGCCTCCGACCTGGTGCAAGAGTGGGGCGTGGAAAAATCGGCCCTCGGCCCGGTGATGAGCGCCGCGCTGGTGGGCCTGGCGGTCGGCGCCTTAACCGCAGGGCCGCTGGCTGACCGCATCGGCCGCAAAAAAGTGCTGATCATGTCGATCGTGGTGTTCGGCGGATTCAGCCTGCTCACCGCCTTCGCCACCAGCCTTAATCAGCTGACGCTGCTGCGCTTCCTGACCGGTCTGGGCCTTGGCGCGGCGATGCCGAATGCCGCGACGCTAATGAGTGAATATGCGCCGGAGCGCCGTCGGGCGCTGCTGGTGAACCTGATGTTTGTCGGCTTTCCGATGGGATCTTCGCTGGGCGGCTTTTTATCCGCCTGGATGATCCCGCACTATGGCTGGCAGAGCGTGCTGGTGCTGGGCGGCGTGATGCCCCTCCTGCTGGCGGTGGCATTAATATTCCTGCTGCCAGAGTCCGTCCGCTATCTGGTAGTGAAGCAGCACCCGGCGCAGCGCATTGCTGCTATCCTGCGCCATATCGCGCCGCTGCCGAAGACAGTGGAATTTGTACTACGCGAAGCGGGCCAGGTGAAAGAGAAATCCGCGATCGGCGTCATTTTCTCTCCTCGCTACGCGGTGGGTACCGTGATGCTGTGCCTGACCTACTTTATGGGCCTGCTGATTTTCTATCTGCTGACCAGCTGGCTGCCGCTGCTCATCCGTGAAACCGGCGCCTCGATGAGTCAGGCCTCAATTATCACCGCCCTGTTCCCGCTCGGCGGCGGGATTGGCGTGCTGATCCTCGGCGCCCTGATGGACAAGATCAACCCCAATAAAGTGGTGGCCGTCGGCTGGCTGCTGACCGGCGTTTTTGTCTGCCTGGTGGGCTTCTCCACCAGCAGCCTGGCGCTAATGGGAGTGATGGTCTTTATCGCCGGCAGCATTATGAACGGCGCGCAGTCGTCGATGCCGGCGCTGGCGGCTGGCTTCTATCCGACGCAGGGGCGCGCCACCGGCGTCGCCTGGATGCTGGGTATCGGCCGCTTCGGCGGCATCCTCGGCGCGTTCAGCGGCGCCTTCCTGATGCAGGCTCAGCTCTCCTTTGAGACCATTTTCACCCTGCTGGCCATCCCGGCGTTCCTGTCAGCCATTGCGCTGCTGATCAAGTACCGGGTCAGTCAATCCGTGCCGGCGACGACAGATGAGGCGAGAAGCCTGCAGAAAGCCTAACCCTATAAGCCGGCGCCCCGCGCCGGCTTTGCCGCTTTTTTCTTATCCGTTTACAAAAATTTTCGAAGCCACCTCATCGCGTTAATAATCATTCTTTTAGGCTACGCTGCCGTTTGGCTGTCGGGGCAGATTCGATAGCCTGTTGGCAAATAATCACCGACGTTACCATCCCTTGCGCCATTTTCTGACTATTCTTAATGAGCTATAGAAAAATCTTTTCCGCTGTGTGATAAAAGGAGTTCTCAATGGAATATAAAGATCCCGTGTTTGAACTGCTGAGCAGCCTGGAACACATCGTTTTTAAGGATGATAATCAGAAACTTACCTCAAACCGTAAGTCCACTGTGTTTAGTGAATTTGAGCAACTGCGTAAAGGCACTGGACTTAAGATTGACGACTTTGCCAACGTCATGGGCGTGAGCGTCGCCATGGTAAGAGAGTGGGAGTCGAGACGGGTCAGACCGTCTCCCACCGAGCTGAAATTGATGCGCCTGATTCAGGCCAATCCACAGCTTTCACGACAATTACTCGATTAATCTCGCGCGCAGCGGCAAAGGCCAGTAAGGGAGCTTTTGCCGCTGCACCGTAAAAAAAAGTTTGCTATCAGGTGCTGAACGTGCGTTAATGCTCGCAGGTTTGATGTACAGACCACAGAGCAGTCGAATAGAGCAGTCCTTCTAAGGTTATCCAAAGATACCCCCGTAGTGAACTTTCCCTTTATCGCTTTAAATCTGTAGTCCAGACCCCTACGCCGCAAGGCTCACTTATTTTTTTAAAGGTAATTCACTATGTCCGGTAAAATGACTGGTATCGTAAAATGGTTCAACGCTGACAAAGGCTTCGGCTTCATCACTCCTGACGATGGCTCTAAAGACGTGTTCGTACACTTCTCTGCTATCCAGAACGATGGCTACAAATCCCTGGACGAAGGTCAGAAAGTATCCTTCACCATCGAAAGCGGCGCTAAAGGCCCGGCAGCTGGCAACGTAACTTCTCTGTAAGTTCAAGCCGCTAAGAATCGAGAATCCCTGCCTGATGGCGGGGATTTTTTTTATCTGTCGCCAGTAGCCGCCAGCATAAGATGGCGGCTACTGGGCATTCAGAGCAGGGAAAAGTGCCAGCTCGTCTCCCGCCACGCCAGACTATGGGTCAGCTTCAGACCTTGTAAAAACGCCTCATCATGCGACACCACCAGCATCGCGCCGGGAAAGGCCGCCAGCGCGCTTTCAATAGCCTGCGTCGATGCTAAATCGAGATGGTTGGTTGGCTCATCCAACAAAAGCAGCTGGGCAGGCTCGCGTCGCCAGAGCACGCACGCCAGCGCCGCTTTCAGGCGCTCGCCGCCGCTGAGCGCCGACAGCGGCAGAGTGACCTTATCCGCGCCCAGCTGGAGCTGCGCCAGGCGGGTGCGCAGGAGGCCCTCATCCAGTGGGGTATCTTCCAGGCTCAGGTGCGCCATTACCGACAGGGATAAATCCAGCTGCGTCAGATGTTGATCGAGGTAAGCGGCGCTCACCGAAAGCCGAACATCGCCTGACGCGGCCTGCTCCAGCCCCAACAGCGTTTTCAGCAAAGTGGTTTTGCCACAGCCGTTTGGCCCCTTTAGCGCGATGCGCATCGGACCATCGATACGCCAGTTCAGCGGCGCAGCCGGCGCATGGTCGAGCTGCAATGCTTCCACCACCAGCACCTGCTTGCCGGCGGCCACTTCGCTACCCGGCAGGGTGAACATCACCGGATTGTCGTCTTCTATCCGCTCCCGCGCCTGCTGCACGGCGGCATTCAGACTGCTGTTCTGTTCACGATGCTGACGGCGCAGCGCTCCCGGGCGCTCTTTTGCCGCGCCTTTGTACTTCACGCGTTCGAAGGAGGCGATATTTAGCGTATCAACGGTACGCAGCGTCTGAGCCGAGCGCCGCTGGGCGGCGTCATGCTCCTTTTGCATTCGCGCGCGGGTGCGCCGTCGGTCGGTCACGGCATGCTCCAGCGCCGCGCGCGCGGCCTGCTGCTCCGCCATACGCTGGCGCTGATATTCATCATAGTTGCCGCCGTAGCTGCGCAGCGCCGTCGGCGTCAGCTCAATAATCCTCGGCATCCGCGTCAGCAGCTCGCGGTCGTGGCTGGCGATCAGAGCCCCGCCCTGCCAGCTTTCCAGTTGGTGATAGAGCCACTCCCGCCCCTGGCGGTCCAGATGGTTGGTAGGCTCATCCAGCAGCAGATAATCGGCGCCCGAGACGAAGGCGCCGCACAGCAGAGCCTTCATCCGCTCGCCGCCGCTGAGTGAAAACGCGGGGCGATCGGCAGAGAACGGCGGGAGATCGGCTTCACGGAACGCTAAACTCAGGCGATCGGTGAGATCCCAGTGACCATCTAACAGATCGAAATCGTCGGCCAGCCCTTGGCCCTGTTCAAGGCGAGACAAGGCGGCAAAAACCGACGCATAGCCCAGCAGCGTAGCGAGGGTGGTCTCCGGCGTGAGCGTCGGCTGCTGCGCTACCCAGGCAACGGCGGCGGCGCGCTCAATATGGCCGCCGGCAGGAGAATCAAGGCCCGCCAGCAGACGCAGCAGACGCGTCTTGCCGACGCCGTTCCGGCCGACCAGGCCGCAAAGGGACGGTTCCAGCGAGACGCTGAGCGGACCAAACAGGGTCTGTCCCGTCGCAAACTGACAGGTGACCTGATGTAAAACAAAAGCGGGGATGTGGGCGCAATGAGCCATAAGCACTCCTGAATGAAATCAATACTCCCCTACCCGCAACGTCTGCGAGGTAAGGCGTGAAATTCATCAGTCGTGTTTGTTCATTTGTGGGGCGCGCTCCGGTGAGACGAGGGATTCGTCGGGACATAGGATAGCCACACTCCGGTATGCGTTGCAAGCCTGTTTTATTCAACGATCTTGTAAAAATAAAAAGGCCTCCTGATATCAGGAGGCAAATGATTTATTTGGTGAACAATGAAAGGGTGCATTGAGAATGCCTGACACCGCAAGCATGGTGGGGATAGATCCCCACCAGATGCTCTTACTGTTTAATATCACAGGCTAAGAATGCCACCAGCTCAATATTTCCCTGCCTGCGCTGTAATTCACATAGCGAATCACGAACCATCCAGGTCAATAATAAAATAGTGAAGCAAATCACTACTAAGCCAAACAACAGATACTTTTGCGGCATTCCTCGCCTCCAGTGTTGATTTTCAACAAGTAAGAGGCTACTCTTATGGTGTTCATGCATAGGGGAGCCTCACTTTGATTACTATCAGGTGGGGCTTTTCTCTGTCTGTCTCCCGCTGAATACCTGAGACACACAGTCACAAGCACCCGCCGCCATTCTAGCGTAAATACCTCTCGGAATTATGTTTATATATTCCTAAAACATTTCTCATCGATGAATGCAAATAATGAAGATATCAATGGCAGAATTATTAACGGTTCACCTATTTATATTTCACGTATAAAAAAACCTGCCCTGAGGCAGGTCTTTATTATTACCGATACGCTTACTGCAGCAGAGAAATATCCGCCACCTGCAGGAACAGTTCACGCAGTTTGGACAGCAGCGTCAGACGGTTGATGCGAACATCTTTGTCTTCAGCGTTAACCATCACGTTCTCGAAGAACTCATCCACCGGCTCGCGCAGCGCGGCCAGCTCGATCAGCGCATCCTGATAACGGCCTGCGGCGAAATACGGCTGCAGCTTGTCGCGCAGCACCACCAGATTACCCGCCAGCTTAATTTCCGCCGCTTCTTTCAGCACCGAAGCGTGAACGATGTCGTTCAGCGTCTCATCGGATTTCGCGAGGATGTTAGAGACACGTTTGTTTGCCGCCGCCAGCGCGGAGGACTCTTCCAGAGTACGGAAGTGCGATACCGCCTTCATACGCGCATCGAAATCCGCCGGGCGGGTTGGACGACGCGCCAGTACCGCCTGGATCGTGTCGACGCCGTAGCCTTCGTCCTGATACCAGGCACGGAAGCGGCCCAGCATAAAGTCGATCACATCATCAACCACGTTGGCGTTGGTCAGCTTCTCACCGTACAGACGAACCGCTTCTTCGGTCAGCGTCTGCAGATCGAGATCCAGGTTCTTCTCAACGATGATACGCAGCACGCCCAGCGCGGCGCGACGCAGCGCAAACGGGTCTTTATCGCCTTTCGGATGCTGACCGATACCAAAGATACCCGCCAGGGTGTCCATCTTATCGGCAATCGCTACCGCGCAGGCCACCGGATTAGACGGCAGCGCGTCGCCAGCAAATCGCGGCTGATACTGCTCGTTCAGCGCCACGGCCACGTCTTCCGCTTCGCCGTCATGGCGCGCGTAGTGCATCCCCATCACGCCCTGGGTGTCGGTGAACTCGAAGACCATGTTGGTCATCAGGTCGCACTTGGACAGCAGGCCCGCGCGGGTTGCGTGGTTCACGTCAGCGCCAATCTGTTCGGCAATCCAGCCCGCCAGCGCCTGGATGCGATCGGTCTTGTCGCGCAGGGTGCCCAGCTGCTGCTGGAACAGCACGGTTTCCAGACGCGGCAGGTTATCTTCCAGACGTTTTTTACGGTCGGTATTGAAGAAGAACTCGGCATCGGCCAGACGCGGACGGACCACCTTCTCGTTACCGGAGATGATCTGCTGCGGATCTTTGGACTCGATGTTGGCCACGAAGATAAAGTTCGGCAGCAGTTTGCCGGCGTTGTCGTAGACCGGGAAGTACTTCTGGTCGCCCTTCATGGTGTAAACCAGCGCTTCAGACGGCACCGCGAGGAATTTTTCTTCGAACTTCGCCGTCAGCACCACCGGCCATTCCACCAGCGAGGTGACCTCTTCCAGCAGGCTTTCGCTCAGATCGGCTTGACCGCCAATCTTACGCGCCGCCTCTTGCGCATCAGCTTTGATTTTGGCTTTACGCTGTTCGTAATCGGCGATGACTTTACCGCGCTCCAGCAGGATCTGCGGGTACTGGTCGGCATGGTCGATGGTGAACTCCGGCTCGCCCATAAAGCGATGCCCGCGAATCACGCGATCGGACGGAATACCGAGGATAGTGGCCGGGATCACTTTGTCACCCAGCAGCAAAGTCACCGTGTGTACCGGACGCACGAAGTGGACGTCAGACGCGCCCCAGCGCATCAGTTTCGGGATCGGTAGCTTCGCCAGCGAGCTGGCAATCATGTTCGGCAGCAGCGCTTCGGTGCTTTCACCCTTCACATGGGCGCGATACAGCAGCCACTCGCCTTTGTCCGTGGTCAGACGTTCGGCCTGATCGACGGTGATACCGCAGCCGCGCGCCCAGCCTTCGGCCGCTTTGCTTGGCTTGCCTTCGGCATCGAACGCCTGGGCAACAGCCGGGCCGCGTTTTTCCACTTCGCGATCGGCTTGCGCCGCCGCCAGGTTGGCCACCTTCAGCGCCAGACGACGCGGGGCGGCAAACCATTCCACTTTACCGTGCGCAAGGCCAGCGTTATCCAGCTCCGCGGTCACATTCGCAGCAAAAGATTCCGCCAGGCTGCGCAGCGCTTTTGGTGGCAGCTCTTCAGTGCCGATTTCCACCAGAAAAGTATTCTCAGACATGGCCGCCTCTTATTTATTCTTGTTGCACATCGGGAAGCCGAGCGCTTCACGGGAAGCGTAGTACGCTTCCGCCACTGCTTTAGTCAGGGTGCGAATGCGCAGGATATAGCGCTGACGCTCGGTGACGGAGATGGCTTTACGCGCATCCAGCAGGTTGAAGCTGTGAGCCGCTTTCAGAATACGCTCGTAGGCCGGCAGCGGCAGCGGGGTCTCCAGCGCCAGCAGCTGCTGGGCCTCTTTCTCATACTGTTCGAAGCAGGTGAACAGGAAGTCGACGTCGGCATATTCGAAGTTATAGGTGGACTGCTCCACTTCGTTCTGGTGGAACACGTCGCCGTAGGTGGTTTTCCCCAGCGGGCCATCGCTCCAGACCAGGTCATAGACGCTGTCCACACCCTGGATGTACATCGCCAGACGCTCCAGACCGTAGGTGATCTCGCCGGTCACCGGCTTACACTCGAGGCCGCCGACCTGCTGGAAGTAGGTGAACTGCGTCACTTCCATGCCGTTGAGCCACACTTCCCAGCCCAGACCCCAGGCGCCCAGCGTCGGGTTTTCCCAGTTGTCTTCGACAAAGCGAATGTCGTGGATAGTCGGGTCCATACCCAGCTCTTTCAGCGACCCGAGGTACAGCTCCTGGATGTTGTCCGGAGAGGGTTTAATCACCACCTGGAACTGATAGTAGTGCTGTAAACGGTTCGGGTTTTCGCCATAGCGGCCATCGGTTGGACGACGGGAAGGCTGTACGTAGGCGGTCGCCATCGGCTCCGGTCCTAACGCGCGCAGGCAGGTCATCGGGTGAGAGGTGCCGGCGCCGACTTCCATGTCCAGTGGTTGAACAATGGTGCAGCCCTGACGAGCCCAGTAATCCTGTAAGGTCAGGATCAGGCCCTGGAAGGTCCTGGTATCAAACTTTTGCATATGATTTCGTGCTGGATACGTGTGGATTTAAAGGAAGGAGTCAGTATACCCGCTGGCTGCGAGATATACAGTACGAAACGGCGTTGTTTCAGGAAAACGGACGAAATTTACGCCAGGCGGGGTCGATTCAGCGCATCGAAAGATGCATAAACTGGCCGTCCGGGTCAAAGGAACAGATGAAACGCTCATTCTTGCCGGTACGGCCAGAAAGCTCATAGCTCGCCTGGAATTGTTCAAAGTGGTTCACGTCAACGAGCTGCGTTTGCGTGTTATAGCGGATAGCCGCCTGATCCTTGCAAAGCTGCGCCATATTGAGCGTGGTTTGCGGCGTAATACGAGCGCGCTGCGCTTTTTGCGTCGGCGGGGAGACGGTCTCGCTGCAGCCCGCGAGGAGCAGCACCAGCATGACGGAAACAACACCTTTCACTACGTTCTCCTCCACCGCCTTGTTAGCAAGTTGTTATCTTAAAGATTCAGTATTACAGGTATTTTGCGAATATCATGAAACTGCGACAAGTCTGTGACCGAAAACTCAGACTAATCTATTGCGACACCGGGAAACCGGGCAGGTCATATCTTATTTCGCCAGCAGACATTGAGGGACTGATGCAAGAAAAGATACACTGGATCACCAACCTGCGCGGCATCGCCTGCATGATGGTGGTGATGATCCACAGCACCAGCTGGTATATCACTCACCCCCATGCGATTACCCTGCTGCAATGGGATATCGCCAATCTGCTCAATTCCGCCTCCCGCGTCAGCGTGCCGCTGTTTTTTATGATCTCGGGCTACCTCTTTTTTGGGGAACGCAGCGCCCAGCCGCGCCATTTCTGGCGGATTGGCCTGTGCATTGCGTTCTATAGCGCGCTATCTCTGCTGTATATCACGCTGTTTACCCATATCAACGTCGAGCTGTCGTTAAAGAATTTGCTGCAGAAGCCTGTCTTCTACCACCTGTGGTTTTTCTTTGCTATCGCCGTCATCTACCTGCTCTCGCCGCTGATTCAGGTTAAGTCCACCAGTAGCACAATGCTGCTGGCGCTGATGGCGATCCTCGGCATTCTGGCCAACCCCAATATGGTCAGCGTTAAAGCCGCCGGGATTGAGTGGCTGCCAGTCAACCTCTATATCAACGGCGACACCTTCTACTACGTGCTCTACGGCGTGCTGGGCAGAGCCATTGGCACCCTGGACACCGATAAAAAATGGCTAACACCGCTCTGCGCCGCGCTGTTCATCGCCGCCGTGTGGGTCATTTCCCGCGGCACGCTGCATGAGCTGCGCTGGCGCGGAGACTTCGGCGACACCTGGTATCTCTACTGCGGACCGGCGGTGTTTGTTTGCGCGGTCACCCTGCTGACGCTGGCCAAAAACTGGCTTAACGCGCGTCCCCTGCCCGGTATCGCCTGCATTGCGCGACATTCGCTGGGGATCTACGGCTTTCATGCCCTGATAGTGCATGCGCTGCGCGCCAGCCATCTGGAGCTATCCCGCTGGCCGCTGCTGGATATTGTGTGGATATTTAGCGCCGCCCTGCTCGGCAGCCTGCTGCTGTCAGGCCTGGTGCAGCGGATTGATAGCCGCCGGCTGGTCAGCTAACGGTCCGCCGCCCGGAGGGGCCCGACTTACGTCTCAGGCCCCTCTTCCGTCACGCTGAGAGGTTCCCGTAAGCGCGTCGGGTCCCAGACATCACGCACGTTTTTCTGTACCGCAACAGCGCCAAACAGGCTCAAAAAATACGCCAGCCCATAGAACCCTTTCTCGCTGAGCAGCAGAGTGGCATTCCACAGTCCGATAACCAGCAGACCTACAGCGATAACGAAGACCACCAGACAGGTGGTGTAGTACAGCGCGGTGGTCGGAATGGCTTCATACTTATCGCGCACCGTCTTTTGATAAGATGCCGCGGCAAACAGCCCCAGTACCAGGACGGCAAAATAATAGCCTTTCTCATTCAACTGCATATCGGCATTCCACAGCCCCACCAGATAGGTGACAATGCCGCCGATCAGGGCAATCCAGGAGATCAAATGAAACGCAGGAGAATACGTCGCGTGCTTGTTTTCCATCACTTTTTACCTTTTACGCGCCTCGGGGCGGCGCTTATTCCGTTTTTTGCATCGCGCGGGCGATGCGGGTCCGTTCGGGGGTTGCCGATGCGCCATATAAGCAGACAAACCATGCCGCGATATAGACGGCTTTTTCATGCCAGTCTGCCGGTACATACCAGGCGCCGACCAGCAGCAGGCCGACCGATAGCAGCAGCACCAGCCGGCATAAGGCAATAAAACCGTCGTCCTGTTCCTGCCACTGACTGGCGCGCTGATGGGCGAGAACAGCAAACATCCCCATCACCAGCACGCCGAGAAAATACCCTTTGCCGCTGAACAGCGGGCAGGTCCGCCAGATACCGAGCAGATAAACCAGCGATCCTGTCGCCATCATCCCCCTGGCAATATTGCGTTTTGTGATCATCTCACCTCCCTGGTCGACAGGGGCTGATTATGACCGACTCCCTCGGCGATGCCTCAGATTACGTACGACAAAGCGGAGATTTCGGAATAAATAAATACGCATTTATGGATGGATGTAGCCGGGACATTCAGGAAGGGAATCCGCCCGGCGCTGCCGGACGGACTGAGGCTAAGACATCAGCGGTTTCAGTTGCTGATAAATCTGGCGGAAGGTTTCCCGCTGCGGCGCATAGTGGGCCACACGGCGATCGTCTGGGCGATGGGCTTGTTCAAGCGGCAGCGGCTTCAGCAGCCCGGGGCGGTCTGCCTCGTCGTGAACCGCCAGCTGCGCCAGCCTGGCCGCCCCCAGCGCCGGGCCAACATCGCCCCCGGTACGGTAATCGAGCTGCAGGCCGCTGATATCCGCCAGCATTTGCCGCCAGTAAGCGCTGCGCGCCCCGCCGCCGATAAGCGTGATGCTCTGCGGCTTGATGCCGCAGGCGTGCACCACGTCCATACCATCCGCCAGCGCATAGCCCACCCCTTCCAGCACCGCCCGCGCCAGCTCTGCCGGCCCATGCTGATGCGTCAGGCCAAAAAAGACGCCCTTGGCCTGCGGGTTGTTGTGCGGCGTGCGTTCGCCCGACAGATAGGGCAGGAACCACACCGGACCGGCGCTTTCATCCGCCGTCTGCGCCGCCGCGATCAGCGCCGGCACGCTGGCGAGACCGGTTAATTTTGCCGCCCAGTCCAGACAGGAGGCCGCGCTGAGCATCACCGACATCAAATGCCAGCGGCCCGGCAGGGCATGGCAGAAGCTGTGCACCGCGCTTTCGGGTTTGCTAAGGAACCCTTCACTGACGGCGAAGTAGACGCCTGAGGTGCCCAGCGACAGCATCGCCTGACCGGCATCGGCCATGCCGACCCCGACCGCGCCCGCGGCGTTGTCGCCCCCGCCGCCCACCACCAGCGCCGGCGGCATATTCCACGCCTGCGCCACCTCAGGTCGCAGTTGCCCGGTGACGTCGCTGCCTTCGAACAGCGCTGGCATCGCATCCCGACTGAGATCGCAGGCGGCGAGCATCTCGTCGCTCCAGTCGCGCCGGGCGACGTCCAGCCACATCGTGCCGGCGGCGTCAGACATATCGCTGGCGAGCTCGCCGGTCATGCGCAGGCGCAGATAATCCTTGGGCAGCAGCACTTTATCGACCTGGCTGAACACTGCCGCCTCGTGCCGCTGTACCCATAAGAGCTTCGGCGCCGTAAAGCCCGGCATCATCAGGTTGCCGGTGATCTGCCTGGAAGCGCTGACTTTGTCTTCCAGCAGCTGGCACTCTTCGGCGCAGCGGCCGTCATTCCATAAAATGGCCGGACGCAGCACCTGTAACGATTTATCCAGTAGGGTGGCGCCGTGCATCTGCCCGGCAATGCCCAGCGCCTTCACGTCGCGCAGGCTATGCTGCGCGCCCAGGGCTTTCATCGCCGTGTCCGTCGCCAGCCACCACTGTTCGGGATCTTGCTCCGACCACAGCGGATGCGGACGCGAGACGGTGAGTTTTTCGGTATGCGATGCCACTACCTCACCCTGCTCATTGAGCAGGATGGCTTTGACGCCCGACGTCCCCAGATCGATGCCGATATACATACTCCCTCTCCTTAAACGCGCGCCACGGCTGAGCGTGGCGCGAACAGAGCATCCTGGTTGCGGCGCCGGTCACCCCGGGCGCCGCCGCATGATTACTTGTCAAACAGATAATGGTTGACCAGGTTTTCCAGTTGTTCCTGCTGGCCGCTGCGATGCTGCGGCGCCAGCTGATGCTGAGCGGCATACTGGGCAATATCGCTCAGGGTCATCTGCCCGTTAAGGATCTGCTGCCCCAGCTCACCGTTCCAGCCGGCGTAGCGTCTGGCCACGCGCTTATCCAGTTCGCCGTCCTCGATCATCCGCGCCGCGACCTTCAGCGATAGCGCCATGGTATCCATCGCGCCAATATGACCATAGAACAGATCGTATTTGTCGGTGCTCTGCCGGCGCACTTTCGCATCAAAGTTGAGCCCGCCGGTGGTGAAGCCGCCCGCTTTGAGGATTTCATACATCACCAGCGCGTTCTCTTCGACGCTGTTCGGGAACTGGTCGGTATCCCAGCCCAGCTGCGGATCGCCGCGGTTGGCGTCAACGGAGCCGAACAGCCCCAGCGCAATGGCCGTCGCAATTTCATGATGGAACGAATGGCCGGCGAGCGTGGCATGGTTAGCTTCAATATTCAGTTTAATCTCTTTTTCCAGACCAAACTGTTTGAGGAAGCCGTAAACGGTAGAGGCATCATAGTCATACTGATGCTTGGTCGGCTCCTGCGGTTTGGGCTCAATCAGCAGCGTGCCTTTAAAGCCGATTTTATGCTTATGCTCCACCACCAGCTGCATAAAGCGGCCAATCTGCTCACGCTCCTGGCGCAGGTCGGTATTCAGCAGGGTTTCATAGCCCTCGCGACCGCCCCACAGCACATAGTTTTCACCGCCCAGTTGATGGGTGGCATTCATGGCGGTGACCACCTGGGTGGCCGCCCAGCTAAATACTTCCGGATCCGGGTTGGTGGCCGCGCCGGCGCCGTAGCGCGGGTTGGTAAAGCAGTTTGCGGTCCCCCACAGAAGCTTCACGCCGCTCTGCTGCTGTTTCTCAGCCAGCACCTCGACCATCCGGGCGAAGTTATTGCTGTACTCCTTGAGCGAAGCGCCTTCCGGCGAGACGTCAACGTCGTGGAAGCAGTAGTAAGGCACGTTGAGTTTATGGAAGAATTCGAACGCCACATCGGCTTTGCGTTTGGCCATCTCCAGGGCGTCGCCAGGCTGCTGCCAGGGACGATCAAAGGAGCCCACGCCAAACATATCGGCGCCATTCCAGCAGAAGGTGTGCCAGTAACAGGCCGCAAAACGCAGATGATCTTCCATCCGTTTGCCCAGCACCAGTTCATCCGGGTTGTAATGACGGAAAGCCAGCGGGTTAGTGGATTTCGGGCCTTCGTAACGAACGCGATCGAGTTGATCGAAATAGGTCTGCATAGAGAACTCCATATTCAGAGATGCGGCGAATAACCAATCAGATACCCTAAATAATTCGAGTTGCAGGAAGGCGGCAGGAGCGCGAGTCCCCGGTAACCGGGGGCGGAGCAACGAATGTCACCAACCCACCTACAACTTGAAGTATGACGGGTTTAAGCCAATATAGAATTTCGCTTTCATTTTCCTCAATTACGTTATTTCACACCGCCATTGAGAGAATCCACAAACGTGCGCCAGCTCGCAAAAATAATATCCAGTCACCGTTGCGCCGCTTTGTCAGAGACAGTCCAGTGCAATAATAAGAGCGTGCATGAATAAAATACGATCGCCGTCATAATTTGCACATTAAACGAAATTTCATAACGGCAAAATAAGAACCGGTAATTGCCAGCCCTGCTTTCCGCGTTAAGAATCTGTAACGTATCCGCAACCTCATGTATCAAACATTATTTTCCGTTCGTCTTACCTACCCTTACAAAAAAGGTATCGTTATTATGAAGATAAAGAACCTTTGCCTTACGCTTTGCGCCAGCTCCCTCCTGCTCGCCAGCATGGCGGGGATGGCGAAAGAAGTGAAGATTGGCATGGCCATCGACGATCTGCGTCTGGAGCGCTGGCAGAAAGACCGTGATATTTTCGTCAATAAAGCGGAATCCTTAGGCGCCAAAGTTTTTGTCCAGTCCGCTAATGGCAATGAAGAAACGCAGATGTCGCAAATTGAAAACATGATCAACCGCGGCGTCGATGTGTTAGTCATTATTCCTTATAACGGCCAGGTACTCAGTAACGTTATTAAAGAAGCCAAGCAGGAAGGTATTAAAGTCCTGGCCTATGACCGTATGATTAATAATGCCGACATTGATTTCTATATATCTTTCGATAATGAAAAAGTTGGTGAAATGCAGGCGCAAAGTCTGGTCGACAAAGTGCCGCAGGGTAATTATTTCCTGATGGGCGGTTCGCCGGTGGATAATAACGCTAAACTGTTCCGCGCCGGACAGATGAAGGTTCTCAAGCCGTATGTCGATGATGGCAAAATTAAGATTGTCGGCGATCAGTGGGTTGACGGCTGGCTGCCGGAGAACGCGCTGAAAATAATGGAAAACGCGCTAACGGCGAATAATAACAAGATCGATGCCGTGGTCGCCTCCAATGACGCCACCGCCGGCGGCGCCATCCAGGCCTTAACCGCCCAGGGGCTGGCCGGCAAAGTGGCGATCTCCGGTCAGGATGCCGACCTGGCGGGCGTGAAGCGCATTATTTCCGGTACCCAGACGATGACCGTCTATAAACCGATTACCACCCTGGCCACCAACGCCGCTGAAATCGCCGTTGAGCTGGGTAACGATAAGCAGCCGAAGGCCGATACCACGCTGAATAACGGCTTAAAAGACGTCCCTTCGCGCCTGTTAACGCCAATTGAGGTAAATAAAGAGAATATCGACGCCACGGTGATTAAAGACGGTTTCCATAAAAAGAGTGAACTGTAATGGCTGACGCCCCGCTGCGGGGCGTCATTTTCATCCCGCCGGATATCACTGTTGCGGAGTCTTTATGACCTGGCTACTCGAAATGAAGAACATCACCAAAACCTTCGGCGCTGTTAAAGCCGTGGATAACGTCAGCCTGCGCCTGAACGCAGGCGAGGTGGTCTCGTTATGCGGTGAAAATGGGTCGGGGAAATCGACGCTGATGAAGGTGCTGTGCGGTATCTATCCGCACGGAAGCTATGAGGGCGAGATTATTTTTGCCGGCGAAACGCTGCAGGCAAACCATATTCGCGATACCGAACGCAAAGGCATCGCCATTATTCATCAGGAGCTGGCGCTGGTGAAACATCTCACCGTGCTGGAGAATATTTTCCTCGGCGCCGAGATATCCCGCCATGGTCTGCTGGATTATGAAACCATGACGCTGCGCTGTCAGAAGCTGTTGGCGCAGGTCAATCTGCCCATTTCCCCCGATACCCGCGTCGGCGACCTCGGCCTTGGTCAGCAGCAGTTGGTGGAGATCGCCAAGGCGCTGAATAAACAGGTTCGCCTGCTGATCCTCGACGAACCGACCGCCTCCTTAACCGAACAAGAAACCGCGACGCTGCTGGCGATCGTTCGCGATCTGCAAAACCACGATATCGCCTGCATCTATATCTCGCATAAGCTCAATGAGGTCAAAGCGATCTCCGATACGATCTGCGTGATCCGCGACGGCCAGCACATCGGCACCCGCGATGCCAGCGGCATGAGCGAAGACGATATCATCACCATGATGGTCGGCCGCGAGCTCACCGCGCTCTATCCCAGCGAGCCGCACGCCCACGGCGAGGAGATCCTGCGGGTTGAACATTTAACCGCCTGGCACCCGGTAAACCGCCATATTAAACGGGTCAATGACGTCTCATTTTCCCTGCGTCGCGGAGAAATCCTCGGCATCGCCGGGCTGGTCGGCGCCGGACGTACCGAGGCGGTACAGTGCCTGTTCGGCGTCTGGCCGGGGCGCTGGCAAGGGGAGATCTTTATTGATGGCCAGCCGGTGAGCATCTCTAACTGCCAGCAGGCCATTGCCCACGGCATCGCCATGGTGCCGGAAGACCGCAAAAAAGACGGCATCGTGCCGGTGATGGCGGTGGGCAAAAACATTACCCTCGCGGCGCTCAACCAGTTCACCGGCGCAATGAGTAGCCTGGACGACGCCGCCGAGCAGCACTGCATTCAGCAGTCCATTCAGCGTTTGAAAATTAAAACCTCCTCGCCGGAGTTGGCGATTGGCCGTCTGAGCGGCGGCAACCAGCAAAAGGCGATTCTGGCGCGCTGTCTGCTGCTCAATCCGCGCATTCTGATCCTCGACGAACCCACCCGTGGCATCGATATCGGGGCGAAGTATGAAATTTATAAACTGATTAACCAGCTGGTGCAGCAGGGCATCGCGGTCATTGTCATTTCATCCGAACTGCCCGAGGTGCTCGGTCTCAGCGATCGGGTGCTGGTCATGCACGAAGGCAGACTAAAAGCCAATTTGGTTAATCAACATCTGACCCAGGAACAGGTGATGGAAGCCGCGCTGAGGAGCGAACGCCATGTCGAAGAACACGTCGTCTGAAATCAAACTCACCCCAACCGCCCCCGCGGCCCTGCCGGCGCTGAAGGGGCTGAATCTCCAGGTCTTCGTGATGATCGCCGCCATCGTCGTCATTATGCTGTTTTTCACCTGGGTTACCGATGGCGCCTACCTGAGCGCACGCAATATCTCCAACCTGCTGCGGCAGACGGCCATCACCGGCATCCTCGCCGTCGGCATGGTGTTTGTGATTATTTCGGCAGAAATCGACCTCTCCGTTGGCTCGATGATGGGGCTGCTGGGCGGCGCTGCGGCGATCTTTGACGTCTGGCTCGGCTGGCCGCTGCCGCTCACCATTCTGGTGACGCTGGTGATGGGCCTGCTGCTCGGGGCGTGGAACGGATGGTGGGTAGCCTATCGCAAAGTGCCCTCGTTTATCGTCACCCTTGCCGGGATGCTGGCGTTTCGCGGCATTCTGATCGGCATCACCAACGGGACCACCGTCTCGCCCACCAGTCCGGCGATGTCGCAGATCGGCCAAAGCTACCTGCCAGACGGCATCGGCTTCGGCATCGGCGTTGTCGGCATGGCGGTGTTTATCGTCTGGCAGTGGCGCGGGCGGATGCGCCGGCAGGCGTTAGGTCTGGCGACCTCGTCCTCCACCGCCGCCGTCGGCCGCCAGGCCATTACCGCGGTGATTGTGCTGGGCGCAATCTGGCTGCTCAATGACTATCGCGGCGTACCAACCCCGGTGCTGATCCTCGCCGCCCTGCTGCTGGCGGGCCTGTTTATGGCCACCCGCACCGCCTTTGGTCGCCGCATCTACGCCATCGGCGGCAACCTGGAGGCGGCCCGTCTGTCCGGGATTAACGTCGAGCGTACCAAGCTGGCGGTGTTTGCCATTAACGGCCTGATGGTCGCCATTGCCGGGCTAATCCTCAGCTCACGGCTCGGCGCGGGGTCGCCTTCGGCGGGCAATATCGCCGAACTGGACGCCATCGCCGCCTGCGTCATCGGCGGCACCAGCCTGGCGGGCGGCATCGGCAGCGTCGCCGGGGCGGTAATGGGGGCGTTTATTATGTCGGCCCTGGATAACGGTATGAGCATGATGGACGTCGCCACCTTCTGGCAATATATCGTTAAAGGCGCCATTTTGCTGCTGGCGGTGTGGATGGACTCTGCCACCAAGCGGCGCGCATAAGGAGAGACTCTCTGAAGAATGTCTGAATTCTTTGCGCTACCGCCAAACTTCGCCATAAGGCGCTTGAAATATCTCGGGCATTAGCCGGTAGTGTATACCCAACATCATTCGGGTTGCAGACGGCGCCCCCGGCCGCGTACCGGCGTACGTGGCCGGGATGAGTGGTAAGTCAGGCCATCGGCAACATCTTGAATGAAGGGGTATGACCGGGGTTAGAGCAGGAACATTATCTATGTTTGAAAAGCGTCACCGTATTACGCTGTTATTTAACGCCAACAAAGCTTATGACCGCCAGGTAGTTGAAGGTGTCGGCGAGTATCTGCAGGCCTCCCAGTTGGAATGGGATATCTTTATTGAAGAGGACTTTCGGGCACGCATCGAAAACATCAAAGAGTGGTTGGGCGATGGCGTTATCGCCGACTATGACGATCCCGAAATCGAAAAGCTGCTGGCCGATGTCCACGTGCCCATCGTCGGCGTCGGCGGATCTTATCATCAGCCAGAGCAGTACCCGCCGGTCCACTATATCGCCACCGACAACGCCGCGCTGGTGGAAAGCGCTTTTCTCCATTTGAAGGAAAAAGGGGTGCACCGCTTCGCGTTTTACGGACTCCCCGCCTCCAGCGGTAAACGCTGGGCGGTAGAGCGCGAGTATGCCTTCTGCCAGCTGGTCGCGAAGGAGAAGTATCGCGGCGTGGTCTACCAGGGGCTGGAGACAGCGCCGGAGAACTGGCAGCACGCGCAAAACCGGCTCGCCGACTGGCTGCAAACCCTGCCGCCGCAAACCGGCATCATCGCCGTCACCGACGCCCGTGCCCGCCACGTCCTGCAGGCCTGCGAGCTGCTGCATATCCCGGTGCCAGAGAAACTGTGCGTTATCGGCATCGATAACGAGGAGCTAACCCGCTATCTCTCTCGCGTCGCCCTCTCCTCTGTCGCCCAGGGCACCCGCCAGATGGGTTATCAGGCGGCAAAATTACTCCACCGGCTGTTGAATAACGAGGCCCTCCCGCTGCAACGCCAGCTGATCCCGCCGATGCGCGTCGTTGAGCGACGCTCCACCGACTACCGGTCGTTAAACGATCCCTCCGTGATACAGGCGATGCATTACATTCGCAACAATGCCTGCAAAGGCATCAAGGTGGAACAGGTGCTCGACGCCGTGGGCATCTCTCGCTCTAATCTGGAAAAACGCTTCAAAGAGGAGGTCGGGGAGACCATCCACACGGTGATCCACAGCGAAAAACTGGAAAAGGCGCGCAGCCTGCTGGTGTCCACTAGTCTGTCGATCAATGAGATTTCGCAGATGTGCGGCTATCCGTCGCTGCAATATTTCTATTCGGTGTTTAAGAAGGAGTACGACGTGACGCCGAAGGAGTACCGCGATCGGCACAGCGAGGTGATGCTGTAGGGTAAAAAAATGCCCGGCGACAAGGCCGGGCATCCGGATTACAGATGGGCGGCGATGAGCCGCTGATTGTCCTGATACATCGCGAAGAGATAGTTGTTGTAGCTCGACCCTTTGGTCGAATACCCCTTCAGCTTATGGATCATGGTGCTGGCAGTTACTTCCTGATCCGCCTTGCGCAGCTGCAGGCGCGACTTGCGGAAAGAAGAATAGGCCGGGTGGGTGTTCAGGTTTGTTACGTAAGCCTGCACCGACTGCTCTACCGACTCAAACTGCGAGTAACCTTTCATCGCGCCGCGGCAGCGACCGGCGCCGCACTTCATGCCGAACAGGTTGTTATTCTCGCGCGCCAGCCTGGAGGTACCCCAGCCACTTTCCGCCGCCGCCATGGTCGCCACCATGCTGTTCGGAATAATGTCGACACGCTCAAGCAGCGCGTTCCAGGGCACATGACGCGTATTGCCTGACCACTTCACCTTATAACGGGAAGCGATATCCTTCAGGCGCGCCTTCTCAGTCGGCGACCAGCGAGCATCGTACTGCTTGGAAATAAGCCAGTTACGATCCGCAGTAATCGCCTGATTCTGCTTGGTAATATAAGGCATGACCGTCCGGAGAAACGCTTTTTTCCTTGGTGTTCCGGAAGGGTATTTTCGCAAGTCAGGAAGTGAACTGCTCTTTACACTATTGCGAGAATACTCTTGTTTACTGCTTACCTTAGTACTACTTATCTTCTTTACCGTTGGGGCTTTATGACTCTTTGTCGCTGTGTGCGTTGTCGCCAACACACTACCTGAAAAGATGCAGGTTAGTAACATAAGTATGGCGGCCCCATATCGTCGTATGGGATTCGATATCATCAGGTCTCCTGGTCGGATATATGCATTCCAACACCTTGTTTTTCACAAAAAAACGATAGCTGAATCGCTAATAGTATCAAAAATACGCACTGAGGGCATCAACAGAAATAGTCCAATTCCGAATTGCTGTCATCTGAAATCGGTTTCTGCGGCGCATCGCCAGCGCGAAAATGCTAGCTTCGTCTCATTTTTAGCCTATTTTTTGAGCGGTGTCACTCACCCCTTTTCATCCTCCTGGTAAAACGCGCGTCAGGAGGAGTTCACCCGCGCGGCGACAAGGCACACTAGATAAAAACCGCTCACAGGATCTCGCAATGAAACTCGCTGCGCTTGCCACGTTATTCGTGCCTGGGATGGCCTTTGCCGCCTGGACTACCACCGACTTTCCTGCTTTTACCGAAGAAGGGACCGGCCGATTCATCAGCCAGAAAGTGGTTGAGAAGGGTACACGTCCCCTGCAGCTAAATTTTGACCAGCAGTGCTGGCAGCCTTCCGGCGGCATTAAGCTCAACCAGATGCTGTCCATGGAGCCCTGTCGCGGCACACCGCCGCAATGGCGCATCTTCCGCCAGGGTCTGTATACCCTGGAGGTGGATACCCGTTCCGGCACGCCAACGATGATGATTTCGCTGGAGGAAAAAGAGACCAGCGCCGCGGCGCCGCAGATCCGCCAGTGTCCGAAGTGGGACGGAAAACCGCTGACCATCGACGTCAGCAAAACCTTCGCCGAGGGCAGCAAGGTCCGCGATTTCTACAGCGGCAATGTCGCGACCGTCAGCGGCGGCAAAATCACCCTGCAGCCCGCCTTCGGCAGCAATGGACTGCTGCTGCTTGAGCGCGCCGAGACCGCCGCCCCGGCGCCGTTTGACTGGCACAATGCCACCGTCTACTTCGTCCTGACCGATCGCTTCGTAAACGGTAACCCGGCCAACGACAACAGCTATGGTCGCCATAAAGACGGCATGCAGGAGATCGGCACCTTCCACGGCGGGGACCTGCAGGGATTAACCAGCAAGCTGGATTATCTGCAGCAGATGGGAGTTAACGCCCTGTGGATCAGCTCCCCGCTCGAGCAGATCCACGGCTGGGTCGGCGGCGGCACGAAGGGCGATTTCCCTCACTACGCCTACCACGGCTATTACACCCAGGACTGGTCGAAACTGGACGCCAACATGGGGACCGAAGCGGATCTCCGCCGACTGGTGGATGAAGCGCATAAGCGCGGAATACGTATTCTGTTCGACGTGGTGATGAACCATGCCGGCTACGCCACCCTGGCCGATATGCAGGAGTTCCAGTTCGGCTCCCTGTATCTGCAAGGAGATGAGCTGAAAAAAACTCTCGGCGAGCGCTGGACGGACTGGAAGCCGGGCGCGGGACAGACCTGGCACAGCTTTAACGACTATATCAACTTCAGCGACAAAGCCGGGTGGGAGAAATGGTGGGGTAAGAAGTGGATCCGCACCGATATCGGCGATTACGACAATCCGGGCTATGACGATCTCACCATGTCGCTGGCCTTCCTGCCGGACCTGAAAACCGAATCGAAGGAGGTCTCAGGCCTGCCGAACTTCTATAACCATAAACCAGACACCGCAGCGAAAGCGATCCCGGGCTATACGCCGCGCGACTATCTGACACACTGGCTGAGCCAGTGGGTACGTGACTACGGCATCGATGGCTTCCGCGTCGATACCGCCAAACATGTGGAGATGGACGCCTGGCAGCAGTTAAAAACCCAGGCCACCGCCGCGCTGGCGGAGTGGAAGAAAGCCAATCCGGATAAAGCGCTGGATGCGGCGCCGTTCTGGATGACCGGCGAAGCGTGGGGACATGGAGTGATGCAGAGCGATTATTATCGCCACGGTTTTGATGCGATGATCAATTTCGACTACCAGGACCAGGCGGCGAAAGCGGCGACCTGTATGGCCAATATTGACCTCACCTGGCAGCAAATGGCGGACAAGCTGCAGAGCTTTAACGTCCTGAGCTACCTCTCCTCGCACGATACGCGGCTGTTCCGCGAAGGCGGCACCACCGCGGCGGAGCTACTGCTGCTGGCCCCTGGCGCCGTGCAGATTTTCTATGGCGACGAATCATCGCGCCCGTTCGGCCCCACCGGCTCGGACCCGCTGCAGGGCACCCGCTCGGAGATGAACTGGCAGGATGTCAACGGCAAGGCGGCCCGCAGCGTTACCCACTGGCAGAAGATCGGCCAGTTCCGCGCTCGCCATCCGGCAATCGGCATGGGCAAACAGACAACGCTGTCGATGCCGCGTGGTTACGGGTTCGTGCGTGAGAGCGGTGAAGACAAAGTGATGGTCATCTGGGCCGGGCAGCAGCAGTAATCCACATGTGGCTCTCCGCCCTGCGGGGAGCCACCATTTAGAACAAAATGCTAACAAAATAGCAATATACA
Source organism: Klebsiella pneumoniae (assembly GCF_000742135.1). Taxonomy (GTDB): domain Bacteria; phylum Pseudomonadota; class Gammaproteobacteria; order Enterobacterales; family Enterobacteriaceae; genus Klebsiella; species Klebsiella pneumoniae. The sequence goes on from NZ_KN046818.1 coordinate 4,808,832, forward strand.
GGATAAAGATAAAAACCCGCCTCCTCCCGCCGATTTGCACCACGCCAGCGCTGGCGTTATGGTTAGCCACTTTCCAGAACCACCGATAGACTATTCGCGATGACATTTTCCCTTTTCGGCGACAAATTCACCCGTCATTCAGGCATCACCCGCTTGATGGAAGACCTTAATGACGGTCTGCGCACGCCGGGCGCTATTATGCTGGGCGGCGGCAACCCCGCTCAGATCCCGGAAATGAATGACTACTTCCAGCAGCTGCTGGCCGACATGCTGGATAATGGCAAAGCCCTTGATGCGCTTTGTAATTATGATGGTCCACAGGGCAAAAGCGAGCTGCTGGCTCTGCTGGCGAACATGCTGCGCGACGAGCTGGGCTGGGAGATCGAACCACAGAATATTGCGCTAACAAACGGCAGTCAGAGCGCATTTTTCTACTTATTTAATCTGTTTGCAGGCCGTCGGGCAGATGGCACCACGCGTAAGGTACTGTTCCCACTGACGCCGGAATATATCGGCTACGCCGATGCCGGTCTGGAAGAGGATCTGTTCGTTGCCACCCGGCCGAACATCGAACTGCTGCCGGAAGGCCAGTTTAAGTACCATGTTGATTTTGAGCATCTGCAGGTGACGGAAGAGACCGGGATGATCTGCGTCTCGCGCCCCACCAACCCGACCGGCAACGTCATCACTGATGAAGAGCTGATCAAACTGGATGCGCTGGCGAATCAGCACGGGGTCCCGCTGGTGATTGATAACGCCTACGGCGTGCCGTTCCCGGGCATTATCTTTAGCGACGCCCGACCGCTGTGGAATCCGAACATCGTGCTGTGTATGAGCCTGTCCAAGCTGGGCCTGCCGGGCAGCCGCTGCGGGATTATCATCGCCAACGAAAAAATCATCACCGCCATCAGCAACATGAACGGCATTATCAGCCTCGCCCCTGGCGGCATCGGGCCGGCAATGATGTGCGAAATGATTAAACGACAGGATCTGCTGCGCCTGTCAGAGACGGTGATCAAGCCCTTCTATTACCAGCGGGTGCAGGAAACCATCGCCATTATTCGCCGCTATCTGCCGGAGGAGCGCTGCCTTATTCACAAACCGGAGGGGGCAATCTTCCTCTGGCTGTGGTTTAAGGATCTGCCGATCTCCACCGAGCTGCTGTATCAGCGGCTGAAAAAGCGCGGCGTGCTGATGGTGCCGGGGGATTACTTCTTCCCTGGTCTGGATAAACCGTGGCCGCACACCCACCAGTGTATGCGCATGAACTATGTACCGGACCCGCAAAAAATCGAAGCCGGAGTGAAAATCCTCGCCGAAGAGGTTGAATTTGCCTGGCGCGAACAGGAAGCATAGTCTCGGACGCCGCGGGCGGGTAACGTTCGTCAGCGACCCCATTCACGCCAGCGCCAGCCGCTGGCGTTTTTGCGCGCATAGCGCTTCCAGCTCTGCGGGAACCATCACCCGCAGCGCCTGCGTCGGGCAGGCGGCCACGCAGGCCGGTCCTTCGGCGCGGTGATGGCATAGATCGCATTTCAGCGCCTGCGCCTGCTGGTTCATTACCGTAACGGTCATCGCGCCGTACGGGCAGGCCACCATGCAGCTTTTGCAGCCGATGCAGCGCCGCTGGTCGACCCACCAGACGTCATTGTCGCGCTGAATCGCCCCCTGTGGGCAAACGCTGGCGCAGGGCGCATCCTCGCACTGCCGACAGGCCATCGCCGTCGATATGTCACCGCTTTTCACCACCCGGATACGCGGCGCGAAATGGTTCGTCGACAGGGCGGCGACATCCTGCGCCTGCTGGTGCGCCACCGCGCAGGCCACTTCGCAGGTACGACAGCCGATGCACCGCTGGGCATTGGCAATAAGAAACTGGTTCATCCTCTGCTCCCTGGGGATAAAACCGCAGGGTGCCAGAATATCCCCTGCCCGCGCTTTGATCCTGAATGGAATCAGCGCTGTTTTTTGTCAGATGGCCGGCAGGATGTGGTCATTTGCCTGACGCTTCACGCACCGTGAAACCCAGCTCACGCGAAATTGCTTCGGCGGTCTCACGTAGTGGTTTTAACAAGTTCTTTTCGCCTATCTGCTTGAGGCGCGACGTCGACAGAGAAATAGAAATGGCGTAGGGCACGCGCTGGTGAATATCGAAAACCGGCACCGCCAGACAGGACACCCCCAGCTCATTCTCTTCCCGGTCCATGGCCATGTTCCGTTCACGGATCTGCGCCAGCTCATCATGCATGGCTGGCAAGCCGGTGATGGTGTTGCGGGTCAGCGGCTGAATAATATCCTGGTGAGTGTTCCAGTAATGCTCCACATAGTCAGGATGGCCGAACGCCATGTAAATCTTCCCCATCGCGGAGCAATAGAGCGGCATATGCTGGCCAATATAAGCGCGGGTACGCAGCATGCCGGTGGTCGGCTCAAGCTTGTAAATCAGGATCGCATGATCGTCTTCCCGGCTGGAAAAGTTCACCGTTTCGCCCGTCGCCAGGTTAAGCGCTTCAAGATGGGGAGCCGCCACATGGATGATATTCAGCGAGGAGAGCGCTTTCTGGCCAACGGCGATGAACTTGGTGGTGAGCCGATAGCTACCCGCCGCCGGCGCTGGTGTGACATACCCACAGGACTGCAAACCCTGCAGCAATCGATGGACGGTACTTTTATTGAGCCCCGCCAGCTCTGACAGATGCGCCAGCGGGCAACCGTTTGGATAGTTGCTCAGGATTTCAATCAACATCAGTCCACGGAACAGGCTCTGACTTCCCGCCGGCCTCTCTTTGTCTTGCCCTGTCTCGCTCTCTTTCATCACCATCGCTTCCGCTCCCCTTTCGTTGCGCTCTGATGGTAGCGCAAAGTGTGTGTCAGTTCACGATCTGAGATCAAAAAACATAATTCATTGATTTTTATTGTTTTTAAAAAATAGCCCTCCCGTTGATCTGGCCAATTTAGATCGTTATATTTGAAATCAGATTTCGCATTGTGAAATTTAACGATAAAAAAGCGATCAGAACTCACCAGGAAAACACGTATGAAAGTAACTTTTTCGCAGTTAAAAGAGGCCTTCAATCAGGTACTGCTTAAACGCGGCGTGGCGGCAGAAACCGCCGAGGCCTGCGCGGACATGTTCGCCCGCACCACGGAATCCGGCGTCTATTCACACGGCGTGAACCGCTTTCCCCGCTTTATTCAGCAACTGGACAATGGCGATATCATCCCTGAAGCCAAACCACAGCGGATTACCAGCCTCGGCGCGATTGAGCAGTGGGACGCCCAGCGCTCCATCGGCAATCTGACGGCGAAAAAGATGATGGACCGGGCCATTGAGCTGGCATCCGATCACGGCATTGGGCTGGTGGCGCTGCGTAACGCCAACCACTGGATGCGCGGGGGCAGCTACGGCTGGCAGGCAGCGGAAAAAGGCTACATTGGCATCTGCTGGACCAACTCCATCGCGGTGATGCCGCCGTGGGGCGCCAAAGAGTGCCGCATCGGCACCAACCCGCTGATCGTCGCCATCCCGTCCACGCCGATCACCATGGTGGATATGTCGATGTCGATGTTCTCCTACGGCATGCTGGAGGTGAACCGCCTGGCGGGTCGGCAGCTCCCCGTCGACGGGGGATTCGACGATGAAGGCAATCTGACCAAAGAACCGGGCGTGATTGAGAAAAATCGCCGCATTTTACCTATGGGCTACTGGAAAGGATCCGGCCTGTCGATCGTGCTGGATATGATTGCCACCCTGCTTTCCAATGGATCTTCTGTGGCCGAAGTGACCCAGGAAAACAGCGATGAATATGGTGTTTCGCAGATTTTCGTCGCCATTGAGGTCGATAAGCTCATCGACGGTGCGACCCGCGATGCCAAGCTGCAGCGGATTATGGATTTCATCACCAGCGCCGAACGGGCCGATGAAAACGTGGCCATCCGTTTACCGGGACATGAATTTACCCGCCTGCTGGAAGAGAATCGTCGCAACGGCATCACCGTTGATGACAGCGTCTGGGCGAAAATTCAGGCGCTGTAAGGAGATATATCATGATCTTTGGCCATATCGCGCAGCCCAATCCGTGTCGGTTGCCTGCGGCAATTGAGCGAGCGCTCGACTTCCTGCGCAGCACCGATTTCAGCAAACTGGCCCCCGGCGTAGTGGAGATCGACGGCAAAAACATCTTCGCGCAGATTATCGACTTAACCACTCGCGAAGTTGCCGAAAATCGCCCGGAAGTACATCGCCGCTATCTGGATATTCAGTTTCTGGCCTGGGGTGAGGAGAAAATAGGTTTCGCTATTGATAACGGTAATAACACCATCAGCGAATCGCTATTAGCGCAGCGCGATATTATTTTCTATCACGGATGCGAAAATGAATCTTTTCTTGAAATGATCCCGGGAAGCTATGTCATATTTTTCCCGCAGGATGTTCATCGCCCGGGATGCCATAAATCGGTCGCCACGCCGATCAGGAAAATCGTGGTTAAAGTGGCGATTGACGCTTTATAAAAGCATTATTTTCAGGAGCACATTATGAAAAATAATACCGGTTATATTATCGGTGCGTATCCCTGTGCACCCTCTTTTCACCAAAAAAGTGAAGACGAAGAAAAAGCATTCTGGCGACAACTGGCTGATACCCCGGATATTCGCGGGCTGGAGCAACCCTGCCTTGAACATCTCCATCCACTGGGCGACGAGTGGTTAATGCGCCATACCCCAGCAGACTGGCAGATTGTCGTCACGGCAATTATGGAAACCATGCGCCGCCGCGGGGGTAACGGCGGCTTTGGCCTGGCATCGAGCGATGAGGAACAGCGTAAAGCCTGCGTGGCCTACTACCGCCACCTTTACCAGAAAATTAATGCGATCAATGCGGCAAATGCCGGAAAAATCGTGGCGCTGGAACTCCATGCCGCGCCCTGCGCCAGCAACCCTAACGTCGCCCAGGCTACCGATGCCTTTGCCCGTTCACTGAAGGAGGTGGCCAGCTGGGACTGGTCGTGCAGTCTGGTGCTGGAACATTGCGATGCCATGACCGGCCCCGCGCCGCGCAAAGGATTTCTGCCTTTAGAGAATGTGCTGGAAACGCTTGCCGGTTATGAGATCAGCGTTGCCATAAACTGGGCCCGCTCCGCGATTGAAGGCCAGGACACCACTCTGCCGTTGACCCATACCCGGCAGGCCAGCCAGGCCGGTAAGCTTGGCGCGTTAATGTTTTCCGGCACCACGCTCAATGGCGAATATGGCGAATGGCAGGATTTACACGCGCCCTTCTCTCCGTTCTGTGCGCAAAGTTTAATGACCCACACGCATGTGCGGGAATTATTAGCCTGCGCGGGCAGCGACGCCCTGCAATTTCTGGGTATTAAATTACTGGAAATTAACCCGGATGCGGACGTCAATCACCGCATAGCGATATTACGCGACGGCATCGCTGCCTTAAATAAAGCACAACAATAATAAAAAAAGAACACTTACTCTACGAGACTATAAATATGAATATGACCTCTAGACCAGGACTAAATGAAGTCCCACGTCAGCGTTGGCTGCGAATTATTCCACCCATTCTGATCGCCTGTATTATCTCTTATATGGACCGCGTCAATATTGCTTTTGCAATGCCGGGCGGTATGGATGCTGAACTCGGTATTTCCGCCACCATGGCGGGACTGGCCGGCGGCATTTTCTTTATTGGTTATCTGTTCTTACAGGTTCCCGGCGGCAAGATTGCCGTTCACGGTAGCGGCAAGATGTTTATTGGCTGGTCGCTGGTCGCCTGGGCGGTGATCTCCGTCCTGACGGGATTAATCACCAACCAGTATCAGCTGCTGGTGCTGCGCTTCCTGCTGGGGGTGGCGGAAGGTGGGATGCTCCCGGTAGTGCTAACCATGATCAGCAACTGGTTCCCGGACGCCGAACGCGGGCGCGCTAACGCCATTGTCATTATGTTTGTCCCTATCGCCGGGATCATCACGGCTCCGCTTTCCGGCTGGATCATCACCGTTCTCGACTGGCGCTGGCTGTTTATTATTGAAGGGTTACTCTCGGTGGTTGTCCTGCTGCTGTGGACCTATGCCGTTTATGACCGCCCACAGGAAGCGCGCTGGATCTCCGATGCCGAAAAGAATTATCTGGTGGAAACGCTGGCCGCCGAGCAAAGGGCCATTGCCGGCACCGAGGTGAAAAACGCCTCTCTCGGCGCGGTGCTTTCCGATAAAACCATGTGGCAGCTTATCGCACTGAACTTCTTCTATCAGACCGGGATTTACGGTTACACCCTGTGGCTGCCCACCATCCTCAAAGAACTGACTCACAGCAGCATGGGCCAGGTTGGGGTGCTCGCCATTCTGCCCTACGTTGGCGCCATTGCCGGCATGTTCCTGTTCTCTTCTCTCTCGGATCGTACCGGCAAACGCAAGCTGTTTTTCTGCCTGCCACTGATTGGTTTTGCCCTGTGCATGTTCCTGTCGGTGGCTCTGAAGAGCCAGATCTGGCTGGCCTACGCCGCGCTGGTCGGCTGCGGATTCTTCCTGCAATCGGCGGCGGGCGTGTTCTGGACCATTCCGGCACGGCTGTTCAGCGCCGAAATGGCCGGCGGCGCGCGCGGGGTCATCAACGCCCTCGGCAATCTTGGCGGTTTCTGCGGCCCCTATGCGGTGGGCGTCCTGATCACCCTCTACAGCAAAGACGCGGGGGTGTATTGCCTGGCTATCTCCCTGGCGCTGGCCGCGCTGATGGCCCTGCTGCTGCCGGCGAAATGCGATGCCGGCGCCACGCCCGTCAATACGATGAATCCGCGGAAGCACGCCGCGTAATACCGCGCCTGGCCTGTGGGGCATTCTCCCACAGGCCAGATAAGCGCAGCGCCATCCGGCAACATTGAGAGATGAAAAATGAGTGAGAAAGCACGCTTCTGGCTGGGCATTGATTGCGGCGGAACGTATCTGAAAGCGGGATTATATGACGCGCAAGGCCGTGAACATGGCATTAACCGGCAATCGCTGCAGACGCTATCGCCCTTGCCGGGTTACGCCGAACGCGACATGGACCAGCTCTGGCAACAATGCGCCGCCACCATCGCCGGCCTGTTACAACGTACCGGTATCCACGGCGAACAAATTAAAGGCGTGGGCATCTCCGCGCAGGGTAAGGGGCTGTTCCTGCTAGATAAACAGGATCGCCCGCTGGGCCATGCCATGCTCTCTTCCGACCGTCGGGCGCTGGCGATCGTCCAGCGCTGGCAACAGGACGGGATCCCGGAAAAACTCTATCCCGTCACCCGCCAGACCCTGTGGACCGGTCACCCGGCTTCACTGCTGCGCTGGGTGAAAGAAAATGAACCGCAGCGCTACGCGCAAATTGGCTGCGTGATGATGGGCCATGACTATCTGCGCTGGTGTTTGACCGGCGTGAAAGGGTGCGAAGAGAGCAACATCTCTGAATCCAATCTCTACAACATGACTAGCGGCCAGTACGATCCACGCCTGACGCAATGGCTGGGGATCGGCGAAATTGACAGTGCGCTGCCGCCTGTCGTCGGTTCAGCAGAAAAAGGCGGGGAGATCACCCCTCAGGCAGCCGCCATCACCGGTCTGGCGGCGGGTACCCCCGTCGTCGGCGGCTTGTTTGATGTGGTCTCCACCGCACTCTGCGCCGGTATTGAAGATGAATTCACACTCAACGCGGTGATGGGCACCTGGGCCGTCACCAGCGGGATCACCCATGGCCTGCGCGACCATGAAGCGCACCCTTACGTCTACGGCCGTTACGTTAACGACGGGCAGTACATCGTTCACGAAGCCAGCCCCACCTCGTCGGGCAACCTCGAATGGTTCACTGCCCAGTGGGGTGAACTCTCTTTTGACGAGATCAATCAGGCCGTCGCCAGCCTGCCGAAGGCCGGTAGCGGCCTCTTTTTTCTGCCATTTCTCTACGGCAGCAACGCCGGACTGGAGATGACCTGCGGCTTCTACGGTATGCAGGCGCTCCACACTCGCGCGCACCTGCTGCAGGCGATTTATGAGGGCGTCGTTTTCAGCCACATGACCCACCTCAACCGCATGCGCGAACGCTTTACCCGCGTGCAGGCCCTGCGCGTCACCGGCGGCCCGGCGCACTCTGACGTCTGGATGCAGATGCTGGCGGACGTCAGCGGCCTGCGCGTCGAGCTGCCGCAGGTTGAAGAGACCGGCTGCTTTGGCGCCGCGCTCGCCGCCCGGGTCGGCACTGGCGTCTATTGCGATTTCAACGACGCCTGCCGCCACCTTCAGCATCCGGTGCGCACGCTGCTGCCCGACATGGCCGCCCACGCGCGCTACCAGCACAAATATCACCATTACCAGAATCTGATTGAAGCACTACAGGGCTACCACGCCCGCATTAAGGAGCATGCATTATGAGCCGACCATTACTGCAACTGGCGCTCGACCACACCAGCCTGGAAGCCGCCAGCCGCGATGTCGCCCTGCTACAGGACCACGTCGATATCGTTGAAGCCGGTACCATCCTCTGCTTAACCGAAGGCCTGAGCGCGGTGAAAGCTCTGCGCGCCCAGTGCCCGGATAAACTCATCGTCGCCGACTGGAAGGTTGCCGATGCGGGGGAAACGCTGGCCCAGCAGGCCTTTGCCGCCGGCGCTAACTGGATGACCATCATCTGCGCCGCGCCGCTCGCCACCGTTGAGAAGGGCCACGCCGTCGCGCAGGCCTGCGGCGGCGAAATTCAGATCGAGCTGTTCGGTAACTGGACGCTGGATGACGCCCGCGCCTGGTACCGCACCGGCGTCCGTCAGGCGATTTACCATCGCGGCCGCGACGCTCAGGCCAGCGGACAACAGTGGAGTGACGCCGATCTGGCGCGGATGAAAGCGCTCTCTGATATCGGCCTTCAGCTGTCGATTACCGGCGGCATCACCCCGGCCGATCTGCCCTTGTTCAAAGATATTCAGGTGAAAGCGTTTATTGCCGGACGCGCGCTGGCCGGAGCACCGCAACCGGCGCAGGTCGCTGCGGCTTTCCATGCGCAGATCGATGCTATCTGGGGAGATAAGCATGCGTAACCATCCGTTAGGGATCTATGAGAAGGCGCTGGCGAAAGATCTCAGCTGGCCGGAGCGGCTGGTGCTGGCGAAAAGCTGCGGCTTTGATTTCGTCGAGATGTCGGTGGATGAGACCGACGAGCGGCTGTCGCGTCTCGACTGGAGCCCGGCGCAGCGCGCCTCGCTGGTCACCGCCATGCTGGAAACCGGGGTGGCGATCCCGTCGATGTGCCTCTCTGCCCATCGCCGTTTCCCGTTTGGCAGCCGCGATGCGGCCGTGCGCCAGCGGGCGCGGGAGATCATGAGCAAAGCTATCCATCTGGCGCGCGATCTCGGCATCCGCACCATCCAGCTGGCAGGGTACGACGTCTATTATGAAGCGCATGATGAAGGTACCCAACAGCGCTTCGCCGAAGGGCTGGCATGGGCGGTGGAACAGGCCGCGGCGGCGCAGGTGATGCTGGCGGTGGAGATCATGGATACCGCTTTTATGAACTCCATCAGCAAATGGAAAAAGTGGGATGAGATGCTCGCCTCGCCGTGGTTCTCGGTCTACCCGGACGTGGGCAACCTTAGCGCCTGGGGGAACGACGTCACCGCCGAGCTGAAGCTGGGTATCGATCGCATCGCCGCCATTCATTTAAAAGATACCCAGCCGGTCACCGCGCAAAGCCCAGGTCAGTTCCGCGACGTACCGTTTGGCGAAGGCTGTGTGGATTTTGTCGGCATCTTCAAAACGCTGCATGAGCTGAACTATCGCGGCGCATTCCTGATTGAGATGTGGACGGAAAAAGCCAAAGAGCCGGTACTGGAAATTATCGAGGCCCGACGCTGGATAGAAGCGCGGATGCAGGAAGGAGGATTTGCATGTTAGAACAGTTAAAAGCCGAGGTGCTGGCGGCCAACCTGGCGCTCCCGGCGCACCAGCTGGTGACGTTTACCTGGGGCAACGTCAGCGCGGTTGATGAAACGCGCACGCTGATGGTGATTAAACCTTCCGGCGTGGAATACGACGTGATGACCGCCGAGGATATGGTCGTGGTCGAGATCGCCAGCGGCAAGGTGGTGGCCGGCGGCAAAAAACCGTCATCAGATACCCCGACCCATCTGGCGCTTTACCGCCGCTATCCGCAGATCGGCGGGATCGTGCATACCCACTCCCGCCACGCCACGATCTGGTCGCAGGCGGGTCTCGATCTGCCCGCCTGGGGCACCACCCACGCCGACTACTTCTATGGCGCGATCCCCTGTACCCGCCTGATGACCGAAGAGGAAATTAACGGGGAATATGAGTATCAGACTGGCGAAGTGATTATTCAGACCTTTGAAGAACGGCGCCTCGATCCGGCGCAAATCCCGGCGGTACTTGTCCATTCACACGGTCCGTTCGCCTGGGGAAAAGACGCCGCCGACGCCGTACATAACGCCGTGGTGCTGGAGGAGTGCGCGTATATGGGGCTGTTCTCACGCCAGCTCTCGCCTCAGCTGCCGGAGATGCAGTCGGTATTGCTGGATAAACACTATCTGCGCAAGCACGGCGCCAACGCCTATTACGGACAAGGCTGACATTCTGTTCCCCGGCAGGCCGCCATGCGCTGCCCGCCGGGGAACAGGCGATCATGATTACCGGAACAATGCCTTATCGCGCAGGATATGATCGTTACCGCGACGGCGGGTGAAGCCAATCCGATCGAAATACTCCAGGATCTGGATCGCCAGCTTCCGCCCTACGTTTAAGGTATCGCGGAAATCCGCCGCGCAGGTTGAACCGCGCAGCCGATCCAGCTCGCGCACCCGCTGGGCGAACTGCACAATGCGATCGTTGCGGTAGTAACGATCCTTGACGATCGCGGTAATCATCCCCTGCTGCGCCGCCTGGCGCAGCACCGCGCGCATCAGTGACTCTTCAACATGGACTTCGCGCGCAAGATCGCGCACCCACCACGGATCGTCGCCGAACAGAGTCTCCACCTTATGCCAGACCGCCTGCTGCTCGTCGGTAAACCCGGCTTTATGCTCCGGCAAATGCAGCCAGCCGTGATGGCTGTGGACTAAGCCGCTCTCGCGCATCTGCTCAATCAGCAGCAGCACCAGCGCTTCATCTTCCATCGGCAGCGCGATGCGGCGCAGGCGCTCCCGGCCAGGGCCCGGCTCGTCTCGATGCTGCTCATGGTAGCGCGCAAGGGCATCCAGCAATTTTCGCTGCCAGCGGGCGGCAAGCGGCGCGCTAAGCAGGCGCTGTCCGGCCTGCAGATAGTCCGGTCGCTGGATCAGGGCCGCCATTCCGGCTTCGCTGAGCTGCCGCGCCCAGGCGAAGTGCTCAAGCCGGACGGCATCCCGCTGCAGATGTAACTCCAGCGCCTGCGCATCGTCAGCGCCGACCGCTGCCAGGGCGTGCAGCCACTGCAGATATTCCGGTTTACGTTTGCCGCGACGCGGAGGATCCAGCGTCACCACCCGTGCGCCCGCCAGCGTCAAGCGAGCAGAGATATCGCGGAGCACCAGCCGGTCGTTATCCGCCAGCCACAGCGGAGTATCCAGCACCAGCTCCGCCAGGTTGCCCTCAAGAAGCGACACCCGGCCGGTAATGTGGCTGGCAGCATGGTGAATATGCAGCGGCTGCCACTGGCTGAGCGGCGTATGGCACTGCAGCTCGACAATCACCCGTTCTGCTGGCTCCGGCGGTGGTGAGGAGAGCAGCCAGTCGCCGCGGTGCACTGCCTCTTTTTGCGCATCGCCGACAATATTCAGCGCAATGCGCTGCCCGGCGTGCGCCTGCTCAACCGCTTGATTCTGGGCATGCAGGCCGCGGACGCGCATCGGCGTGTTGACGCCGGTAAGCCATAGGGTATCCCCGACCCGTACTTCGCCGGAGAGCGCCGTCCCGGTGACCACCAGCCCCGCGCCTTTGACGGTAAAAGCGCGATCCAGCGCCAGGCGAAACCGCTGCTGCTGCGGGCGGGGGCGCTCCGCAAGCTGCAGCAGATGGCTGCGCAGTTCCGCAATACCGATGTTTTCCGCCGCCGCGGTGGGAAAGAAAGCGACGGCGTCAAAGCCCAGCTCGCCCAGGGTCTGCTCGACCTCAGCCTGAACCTCCGCCACCCTGGCGGCCGCCACGCGGTCCGTTTTGGTCAGCGCCACGGTCAGCGTCGGCTTTCCGGTCAACTGCAGGATCGCCAGGTGTTCGCGGGTTTGCGCCATCACCCCGTCATCGCAGGCCACCACCAGCAGCGCATGGTCAATACCCCCCACCCCCGCCAGCATGTTGGACAAAAACTTTTCGTGCCCGGGAACGTCAATAAATCCCAGCACCCGCCCGTCCGGCTGCGGCCAGTAGGCATAGCCGAGATCGATCGTCATTCCCCGCGCTTTCTCTTCCGGCAAACGATCGGCATTCACGCCGGTTATCGCCTGCAGCAGCGTCGTTTTGCCGTGGTCAACATGTCCAGCGGTGGCAATAATCATCGTAACAACATCTCCATAAAGCGGGTTTCATCTTCCAGACAGCGCAGGTCCAGCCAGAGCCGACCGTCATAAATGCGGCCAATCACCGGACACGGCAGCGCGCGCCAGCGGGCCGCCAGCGCCTCCAGCCGGCTACCGCGGCCGTCATGCGGGGTAAAGGTCAACGCCGCGCTGGGCAGGCGGTCGACGGGTAACGAGCCGCTGCCAATCTGCGACTGGCAGGCTGCCACGCTGACGGCAAAATCAGCATAGTGTGCCGCCAGGTCAGGCTGCAGGCGTTCAGCCAGCCGGCGGATCTCCTCCGCCGGACGGGTGAGCAGGCGCAGCGTCGGCAATTTCTCCCTCAGCGCCTCCGGGTGCTGATAGAGGCGCAGCGTAGCCTCCAGCGCCGCGAGGGTCATTTTATCGGCGCGCAGGGCCCGCTTCAGCGGATGGCTTTGCAGCTGGGCAATCAGCGCGCGTTTGCCGACGATAATCCCGGCCTGCGGGCCACCGAGCAGCTTGTCGCCGGAGAAACTGACCAGGCTCACCCCGGCGGCGATCATCTCCTGCGGCATCGGCTCCTTCGGCAGGCCATACTGGCTGAGATCCACCAGCGACCCGCTGCCCAGGTCGGCCACCACCGGGACGTCCAGTTCGCGGCCAATGGCCGCCAGCTCCGCTTCGTCGACGGCTTTGGTAAAGCCTTCAATGCTGTAGTTGCTGGTGTGAACCTTCATCAGCAGCGCGGTATTGTCATTCACCGCCTGGCGATAATCTTTGGCATGGGTGCGGTTGGTGGTACCCACTTCGTGCAGCTGGCAACCCGCCTGGCGCATCACGTCGGGGATGCGAAATGCCCCGCCGATCTCCACCAGTTCGCCGCGAGAGACCACCACTTCGCGACCGCTGGCGGTGGCCGCCAGCATCAGCAGAACGGCCGCCGCGTTGTTGTTCACGATACAGGCGTCTTCCGCGCCGGTGATCTGGCACAGCAGATCGGCAATGGCGCGATCGCGATGGCCGCGCCCGGCGTCGTCGAGATCATATTCGAGCGTCACCGGCGCGCGCATCGCGCTGGCGACCGCCTCCACGGCCGACTCCGCCTGAATGGCGCGCCCCAGATTGGTATGCAATACCGTACCGGTGAGATTAAACACCGGACGCAGGGCGCTCCGCTGGCCGGCGGTGAGCCGCTGCTCACAGGCGTGCTGCCAGTCATGGCTCCAGTCAGGGAGCGTCTGCCGTTGGCTAATCTGTTCCCGCGCCTCATCCAGCATCTGGCGCAGCTGCGCCACCACCTGCGAATGGCCGTGCTGCGCCAGCAGGGGAGAAAAAGCGGGGTCGCGTAGTAAGCGGTCAATGGCCGGAAGCCGGGTATAAAGCGCACGAATTTCGGTAGTCATGAATGGGCCTGGCGGTAAGTTATTTTCCCCCCTCCCGACGGGAGAGGGAGTCAACAATCAGCGGCGATTGTAACGCCTCCTTGCGCAAACTGTTACCTGCCTGGGTCAAGTCCGCGGCGGTTCAGTGCGCGCAAAGCTGGCGCGCTGGAACAACGCATCCACCAGCTTCACCAGCTGCGGCCGGGTGGCGCACCAGCCCGGCGCTACGCGGCGAAAGTTCAGATAAGCAATGGCGCAGGCCGTGGAAATGGTCGCCAGATTAACCTCGTCGCCGCGCAGCGTTCCGTCTGCCGCGCAGGCTTCCAGCCTGTCGAGACCGCGAGCCACTTTCTCCCGCTGGCGGAGCAGTTCGTGTTCTGACTGTTGCGCGCCCGGGCGAGCCTTTTCACGCACCAGCGACTGGGCGGCCTCCATCACGCCATCCGCCAGCGCCTCTAGCTGGCGCATCCTGAGAGCGGCTCTGGGGTCGGCGGGGATCATCGGCGGCGCTACGCCCAGCAGCTCCAGATACTGGGCGATGACCGGGGAGTCAAACCAGCACTCACCGTCGTCCGTCACCAGCGCCGGTACCTTGCCCAGCGGGTTATAGCGCGCCACACCGTTGCTTTCGCTGTAGGGGGATTCGTTGACAAACTCAAAAGGGATGCGCTTTTCCAGCAGGATCACGGAGATTTTGCGCACAAAGGGACTGGTGTAGCTGCCGATCAGTTTCATAGCCTGCTCCTTATCGCCAACAAATTATCGCCAACAAAGATATGAGTATGGCTCAGGGCAGGACAAAAGGCAGGTGAGCGTCCGGCTCAACCTGCCGCCGATCGCATTAATGATCGAGATAGAGGTAGTGCATCCAGCTGGTCATCCGCAGCAGCACTTTACGCATCACCGAGACGTGGGTGAAATGGTCGGAGTAGAGCGCCACCTGCGCGTAGATACCATCGGGTAATGCTGATAGCCCTTGTTCAAGCGATCGCGTTCCGTCGACACGCGGGTGGTATTGGCCTGGCCTCAGAGAGCTGCGGCTTGGGGACGTTAATACAGTACAGCGTCGTTACCAGGTTGGCCTGCAGGCGGTCGACTCGCGCCTGATAGGGCGCCGGGTCAATCGTAAATAGCGCCTCGCCTTTCTCGACGCGCTGAGTGGCTCTATCGGTTCGGCTTTACGGGAATTATTTATCTGATTTTATTCACAATATACTGATATTCGCCCCGCTATTTTGAGGATAATTCACGCCTTTCATTTATGCCATCCGGCGTAAAAAAGTTATTCGGCAATTAAGGTTGCTTAGTTACAGGGTCATCCCGGCGTGGAAGCAAAACCGGGCCGAGATCACAGCGGCGTAAACCCCTCGCGAAATTCTTTGTGATCAAAATCACAAACAAACAACAAAAACACGAAACAAAAATGTGACAAATATCACACAAAAAGGCAGATCAGCGGCTAAAAAGGCGCTGTGTTGTTTTTTTACACAGTAATTTTGTGATCATCATCACTACAAAACCCTCTTAGCCCCCTATATTCATGTGATCCAAATCACATAAAAGGGCGCTGGCTGGACAGCTAAACGATTCAGTGCCAGATTTCGCACTATCAATCAGGGCCCGGCTACCTCTGCCGCCACATTAACAACAAACCTCGGGCTTTAAGCCTGCGCGCTACGCAAAACAGAAGAAGGGGTGTTTTATGTCATCCGATATCAAGATCAAAGTGCAAAGCTTTGGTCGTTTCCTCAGCAATATGGTGATGCCGAATATCGGCGCGTTTATCGCGTGGGGTATCATCACCGCGCTTTTCATTCCGACAGGGTGGTTGCCAAACGAAACGCTGGCGAAGCTGGTCGGTCCGATGATCACCTACCTGCTGCCGCTGCTGATCGGTTACACCGGCGGTAAATTAGTCGGCGGCGAACGTGGCGGCGTGGTCGGGGCGATCACCACCATGGGCGTTATCGTCGGCGCGGATATGCCGATGTTCCTCGGCTCCATGATTGCCGGCCCGCTGGGCGGCTACTGCATCAAGAAATTCGATAACTGGGTAGACGGTAAGATCAAATCCGGTTTTGAAATGCTGGTGAATAACTTCTCCGCCGGCATCATCGGGATGATCCTCGCCATTCTGGCCTTCCTCGGCATCGGCCCGGCGGTCGAAGTTCTGTCGAAAATTCTGGCGGCTGGCGTTAACTTTATGGTGGCGCACGACATGCTGCCGCTGGCGTCTATCTTCGTCGAACCGGCAAAAATCCTGTTCCTTAACAACGCCATCAACCACGGTATCTTCTCGCCGCTGGGTATTCAGCAGTCCCACGAGCTGGGTAAATCCATCTTCTTCCTGATTGAAGCTAACCCGGGTCCAGGGATGGGCGTTCTGCTGGCGTACATGTTCTTTGGCCGCGGCAGCGCAAAACAGTCTGCAGGCGGGGCGGCTATCATCCACTTCCTGGGTGGTATCCATGAAATCTACTTCCCGTACGTGCTGATGAACCCGCGCCTGATCCTGGCCGTTATCCTCGGCGGGATGACCGGTGTCTTCACCCTGACTATCCTTAATGGCGGTCTGGTTTCCCCGGCTTCCCCAGGCTCTATCCTGGCGGTACTGGCGATGACGCCGAAAGGCGCCTACTTCGCTAACATCGCCGCGATTATCGCAGCGATGGCGGTCTCCTTCGTGGTCTCTGCGGTTCTGCTCAAGACCAGCAAAGTCAAAGAAGAAGACGATATCGAAGCCGCAACGCGTCGTATGCATGACATGAAAGCGGAATCCAAAGGCGCCAGCCCGCTGGCGGCCGGCAATGTCACCAACGACCTGAGCCATGTGCGTAAAATCATCGTCGCCTGCGACGCCGGGATGGGTTCCAGCGCCATGGGCGCCGGGGTACTGCGCAAGAAAGTGCAGGATGCCGGGCTGAGCAACATCTCGGTCACCAACAGCGCAATCAATAACCTGCCGCCGGATGTTGACCTGGTCATCACCCACCGCGACCTTACCGAGCGCGCCATGCGCCAAGTACCGCAGGCGCAGCATATTTCGCTGACCAACTTCCTCGACAGCGGTCTGTACACCAGCCTGACCGAGCGCCTGGTCGCGGCCCAGCGCCACATCGACAACGAAGTCAAAGTCACCGATAGCCTGAAAGACAGCTTTGACGATACTAACAACAACCTGTTCCAGCTGGGCGCGGATAACATCTTCCTCGGTCGCAAAGCAGCCACCAAAGAAGAAGCCATTCGCTTCGCCGGTGAGCAGCTGGTGAAAGGCGGCTACGTCGAGCCGGAATATGTGCAGGCGATGCTGGATCGCGAAAAACTGACCTCGACCTATCTCGGCGAGTCCATCGCGGTACCGCACGGCACCATCGAAGCGAAGGACCGCGTGCTGAAAACCGGCGTCGTCTTCTGCCAGTACCCGGAAGGCGTGCGCTTCGGTGAAGAAGAAGATGAAGTCGCGCGTCTGGTCATCGGCATCGCCGCTCGTAATAACGAGCACATTCAGGTTATCACCAGTCTGACTAACGCCCTGGATGACGAAACCGTGATTGAGCGCCTGGCGAAAACCACCAGCGTCGACGAAGTTCTGGCACTGTTAAATAAATAATCAGCGCTATCCAACCCTCTCCTTTGGGAGAGGGTTGGGGTGAGGGGAAAGGCCTCACCCCAGCCCTCTCAGGTGAAAACATTAATTGAAGGTTAATACTATGAAAGCATTACATTTTGGCGCAGGTAATATCGGACGTGGCTTTATCGGTAAATTGCTGGCCGACGCGGGCATCGAACTGACGTTTGCCGATGTCAATCAGACCGTACTTGATGCCCTGAATGCCCGTCATAGCTATCAGGTTCACGTCGTCGGTGAGAATGAGCAGGTGGACACCGTCTCCGGCGTCAATGCCGTCAGCAGCATCGGCGATGAGGTTGTGGACCTGATCGCTGGGGTGGATCTGGTCACCACCGCCGTCGGTCCCGTCGTGCTCGAGCGCATCGCGCCAGCGATCGCCAAAGGGCTGGCGCAGCGCAAAGCGCAGGGCACCGAACGCCCCCTGAACATCATCGCCTGCGAAAATATGGTGCGCGGCACCACGCAGTTAAAAGGCCACGTGTTTAACGCGCTGGCGGAAGAAGATAAAGCGTGGGTGGAAGCGCATATCGGCTTTGTCGACTCTGCCGTAGACCGTATTGTTCCGCCATCGGCTTCCGCCACTCATGACCCGCTGGAAGTCACCGTGGAAACCTTTAGCGAATGGATTGTCGATAAGACTCAGTTCAAGGGCGCGCTGCCGACTATCCCGGGAATGGAATTAACTGATAACCTGATGGCATTTGTCGAACGCAAGCTCTTCACCTTGAACACCGGGCATGCTATAACCGCCTACCTCGGAAAACTGGCGGGCCATCAGACGATTCGCGACGCGATCCTCGACGAGAAAATTCGTGCCGTCGTGCAGGGCGCGATGGAAGAGAGCGGCGCGGTGCTGATCAAACGTTACGCCTTTGACCCGCAGAAGCACGCGGCTTATATCCAGAAAATACTTGGCCGTTTCGAGAACCCGTACCTGAAAGACGATGTTGAGCGCGTTGGCCGTCAGCCGCTGCGCAAACTGAGCGCTGGAGACCGTTTAATTAAGCCGCTGCTGGGTACACTGGAATACGGGCTGCCGCACCGCAACCTGGTGAAAGGGATTGCGGCGGCGATGCATTTCCGTAGCGAAGACGATCCGCAGGCGCAGGAGCTAGCGGCACTGATCGCCGACAAGGGGCCGCAGGCCGCGCTGGCGCAGATTTCCGGCCTGGATGCCGCAAGTGATGTCGTCGCGGAGGCCGTTAACGACTACAACGCGGAAAAATGATGCACAACCTGGCGCGGCCGACGTCGCGCCCATTACGACTCCTGTCAGATATGCAGGCAATGATGGAAGAAACACAAGCATTTGAAAACCGTGTGCTTGAGCGTCTGAATGCTGGCAAAACCGTACGAAGCTTCCTGATCGCCACCGTCGAGCTGTTAACGGAAGCGGTCAATATTCTGGTGCTTCAGGTGTTCCGTAAAGACGACTACGCGGTGAAATACGCCGTCGAGCCCTTGCTGGAGGGCAGCGGGCCGCTCGGCGATCTCTCTGTACGCCTGAAGCTGATTTATGGCCTTGGGGTGATAAGTCGTGCCGAATATGAAGACGCCGAGCTGCTGATGGCCCTGCGCGAAGAGCTTAACCACGACGGCAATGAGTACAGCTTTACCGACGACGAAATTATCGGTCCGTTCGGCGAGCTGCACTGCGTCGCCGCCCTGCCGCCAACGCCACAATTTGATGACAGCGATGCCGAACTGCTGGCAATGCAGAAACTGCGTTACCAGCAGATGGTGCGCTCAACGATGGTGCTGTCCCTGACTGAGCTGATTTCACGAATCAGCTTAAAAAAAGCCTTTCAGAAATCAACGCTCTGATTCCGGTTCCGTCTGGTCGCAGGTCGGCCGGTAAAGCTGACGATAATATTCCAGACGCTGCAGGAACAACGCTTCCTTATCCTGAGGAATGTCTCGCGGTACATGCTGCAGACGCGGAGACTTTTTCAAATACTCCATAAACGCCTGACTGGAAGCCATAAAATCAACCGCTTTGTCGATTAAACGTGGTACGCCGTCGCCGATCTTTGCCATCACGTCCTCCTTTTGGGAATAATCTGATTAAGCATTAGCCAATTCACCAGCGTGGGTTAAGGAAAACGTGCTTATCTGCCGACAGGCTTCACAGAAATGAAATTAGAACGGGTATTAGGCGGAATATTAATAAAATTCAAATTATTAGCGATAAATGATATTGCATTCCGCGGGCGACAAACGGCGAATTTTTGATAAATAGCTATCAACAATAGCGGTCACGGCACATACTATAGGCGAATGAAGCCCCTTTATTAACAGATCAAATCACCATGAAAGAAGTCGAAAAGAATGAAATCAAGCGTCTGAGCGATCGTCTCGACGCCATCCGCCACCAGCAGGCCGAGCTGTCGCTGGTGGAAGCCGCCGATAAATACGCTGAACTGGAAAAAGAAAAAGCCACTCTGGAAACGGAGATTGAACGTCTGCGTTCCGTCCAGAGCCAGAAGCTGAGCAAAGAGGCGCAGAAGCTGATGAGCCTGCCGTTCCGCCGCGCGATTACCAAAAAAGAGCAGGCCGATATGGGCAAGCTGAAGAAAAGCGTTCGCGGCCTGGTGGTTGTCCATCCGATGACCGCCCTGGGCCGGGAAATGGGTCTGAAAGAGATGACCGGTTTCGCCCGCAGCGAATTTTGATCCCCAGCCCTCTCCGTACGGAGAGGGCTATTCTGTCTTCACTTCCCCACATTTTTACCTTCAGCCGAGTCGATTGGTCCAACCAATAATTTCATCCACCCCCTGGTAGTTCACAAATCCATCAAATCCCATCACAAACACGTTGCTTAAGAGCAACATCTGATTAACCATTCGTTGTCATCAACCCTGATACCCTTAATTGGCCGGGCCAATTTTACCTTCGGTGGGATCGGCAATGAGCGCAGACTCAGCCCTCCCCTCCTGGCGGCCCGATGGAGACCCTGCATGAATCTCTGGCAACAAAACTACGATCCCGCCGGTAATATCTGGTTATCCAGTCTTATCGCATCGCTACCGATTCTGTTTTTCTTTTTTGCGCTGATTAAGCTCAAACTGAAAGGCTACATCGCTGCCACCTGGACCGTCGCAATCGCGCTGGTCGTTGCCTTGCTGTTCTATAAAATGCCGGTGGACCGCGCCTTAGCCTCGGTGGTCTACGGCTTCTTCTACGGCCTGTGGCCTATCGCGTGGATTATTATCGCCGCGGTCTTCGTCTATAAAATCTCGGTGAAGACCGGACAGTTCGACATCATCCGCTCATCGATTCTGTCGATTACGCCGGACCAGCGCCTGCAGATGCTGATCGTCGGCTTCTCGTTCGGCGCCTTTCTCGAAGGGGCGGCGGGTTTCGGCGCACCGGTCGCGATTACCGCCGCGCTGCTGGTTGGTCTCGGGTTTAACCCGCTGTATGCGGCTGGCCTGTGCCTGATCGTCAACACCGCGCCGGTGGCCTTCGGCGCGATGGGCATCCCGATTCTGGTCGCCGGCCAGGTGACCGGTATCGATAGCTTCGCCATCGGCCAGATGGTGGGCCGCCAGCTGCCGTTCCTGACCATTATCGTGCTGTTCTGGATCATGGCGATTATGGACGGCTGGCGCGGCATTAAAGAGACCTGGCCGGCGGTGATAGTCGCAGGCGGTTCGTTCGCTATTGCCCAGTACCTCAGCTCGAACTTCCTTGGCCCGGAGCTGCCGGATATCATCTCGTCGCTGGTCTCCCTGGTCTGTCTGACCCTGTTCCTCAAACGCTGGCAGCCGGTACGCATCTTCCGCTTCGGCGATCTCGGCGCCTCGCAGGTGGATATGACGCTGGCCCGCACACGCTACACGGCGGGACAAGTGATCCGCGCCTGGTCGCCGTTCCTGTTCCTGACAGCCACCGTGACCCTGTGGAGCGTGCCGCCATTCAAAGCGCTGTTCGCTCCTGGCGGCGCGATGTATGACTTCGTTATCAATATTTCGGTACCGTTCCTCGACAAAATGGTTGCCCGTATGCCGCCGGTGGTTAGCGCCGCGACGCCCTACGCCGCGGTGTATAAATTCGACTGGCTGTCGGCAACCGGCACCGCCATTCTGTTCGCCGCCCTGCTGTCCATCGTCTGGCTGCGCATGAAGCCGAAAGATGCGCTGACCACCTTCGCCGGGACGCTGAAGGATCTGGCGCTGCCGATCTACTCTATCGGCATGGTGCTGGCGTTCGCCTTTATCTCTAACTATTCCGGGCTGTCGTCGACCCTGGCCCTGGCGCTGGCCCATACCGGCCACGCGTTTACCTTCTTCTCGCCGTTCCTTGGCTGGCTGGGGGTATTCCTGACCGGTTCGGACACCTCGTCTAACGCCCTGTTCGCCGCGCTGCAGGCAACGGCGGCGCAGCAGATTGGCGTCTCCGATATTCTGCTGGTCGCGGCTAATACCACCGGCGGCGTTACCGGCAAGATGATTTCCCCGCAGTCGATCGCCATCGCCTGCGCCGCGGTAGGCCTGGTGGGCAAAGAGTCGGATCTGTTCCGCTTTACCGTCAAACATAGCCTGATCTTCACCTGCATGGTGGGGCTGATCACCACGCTGCAGGCCTACGTTTTAACCTGGATGATCCCGTGATAGTGATGCCTAAACGCCTGGCCGACGACGTGGCGCGTCGCGTCCGGGCGCTGATTGAAGAACAACAGCTGGAGGCGGGCATGCGACTGCCCGCCGAGCGCCAGCTCGCCGCCCAGCTCGGCGTCTCACGCAATTCCCTACGCGAAGCGCTGGCGATGCTGGTCAATGAAGGGGTGCTGTTGAGCCGTCGCGGCGGCGGCACCTTCGTCCGCTTTCAGCATGAGCCGTGGTCAGAGCAAAACATCGTCCAGCCGCTGAAGACGCTGCTGGCCGATGACCCGGACTACAGCTTCGATATCCTCGAAGCTCGCCACGCCATCGAAGCCAGCACCGCGTGGCACGCGGCGATGCGCGCCACCGACGCCGATAAAGAAATAATTCGTCTGTGCTTTGAAGCGACCCAGAGTGAAGACCCGGATATCGCCTCGCAGGCGGATGTCCGCTTTCACCTGGCGATCGCCGAAGCCTCGCATAACGTGGTGCTCCTGCAAACCATGCGCGGCTTTTTCGACCTGCTGCACTCCTCCGTTAAGCAGAGCCGCCAGCGCATGTATCAGGTGCCGCCGGTGTTTGCCCGCCTGACCGAACAGCACCAGGCCGTCATGGAGGCGATTGTCGCCGGCGACGCCGAGGCGGCGCGCCAGGCGATGATGGGCCACTTAGGCTTTGTCCACGCCACCATCAAACGTTTTGATGAAGACCAGGCCCGCCAGGCGCGAATTACCCGCCTGCCCGGTGACCACAATGAAAATTCCAGGGAGAACTCGTGATGATTATTTCCGCCGCCAGCGACTATCGCGCCGCCGCACAGCGTATCCTGCCGCCGTTTCTGTTCCACTATATTGACGGCGGCGCCTACGCCGAACATACCCTGCGCCGCAACGTCGAGGACCTTTCCGATGTAGCCTTGCGCCAGCGTATTTTGCGCAATATGTCGGACCTGAGTCTGGAAACGACATTATTCAACGAGAAGCTGGCGATGCCGACGGCGTTGGCGCCGGTCGGGCTGTGCGGGATGTACGCCCGCCGCGGCGAAGTGCAGGCCGCCGGCGCGGCGGACGACAAAGGCATTCCGTTCACCCTCTCTACCGTTTCCGTCTGCCCGATCGAAGAGGTCGCCCCGACCATCAAGCGCCCGATGTGGTTCCAGCTGTATGTCCTGCGCGACCGCGGCTTTATGCGCAATGCGCTGGAGCGCGCCAAAG
The DNA here is from genome assembly GCF_000742135.1 of Klebsiella pneumoniae. Taxonomy (GTDB): domain Bacteria; phylum Pseudomonadota; class Gammaproteobacteria; order Enterobacterales; family Enterobacteriaceae; genus Klebsiella; species Klebsiella pneumoniae. Next base: position 4,832,153 of record NZ_KN046818.1, read on the forward strand.
CCGCCGGCTGCTCGACGCTGGTCTTTACCGTCGATATGCCGACTCCCGGCGCCCGCTACCGCGACGCCCATTCAGGCATGAGCGGCCCGAACGCCGCCCTGCGCCGCTACTGGCAGGCCGTCACCCATCCGCAGTGGGCGTGGGACGTCGGCCTTAACGGTCGCCCGCACGATCTGGGCAATATCTCCGCCTATCTCGGCAAACCGACCGGGCTTGAGGATTACATTGGCTGGCTGGCGAATAACTTCGATCCGTCGATTTCATGGAAAGACCTGGAGTGGATCCGCGATTTCTGGGACGGTCCGATGGTGATCAAAGGGATCCTCGATCCGGAGGACGCCCGCGACGCGGTGCGTTTCGGCGCTGACGGCATTGTCGTCTCCAACCACGGCGGCCGCCAGCTCGATGGCGTGCTCTCCTCGGCCCGCGCCCTGCCGGCAATTGCCGACGCGGTGAAAGGCGACATCACTATTCTCGCAGACAGCGGCATCCGCAACGGGCTCGACGTGGTGCGGATGATCGCCCTGGGCGCCGACAGCGTGCTACTGGGCCGCGCTTACCTGTACGCCCTGGCGACCCACGGTAAGCAGGGCGTGGCGAATCTGCTGAACCTCATCGAGAAAGAGATGAAAGTGGCGATGACCCTCACCGGGGCGAAAAGCATCCGTGAAATCAGCCGTGATTCGCTGGTGCAGAACGCGGAAGCGCTGCAGACCTTCGATGCGCTGAAGCAGAATAACGCCGCGTAATTCTCCACGTTTTCCCTTACGCCGCCCCTCTCCCTCAGGGTGAGGGTTCGCCAAATATCTGCTATTCTGCCCCCCGCAATTAAGGGGGCAGTATGCTGAACATCGTGTTATTCGAACCAGAGATCCCGCCGAACACCGGGAATATTATCCGCCTGTGCGCCAACACGGGCTTCAGTCTGCATATCATTGAGCCGATGGGCTTCACCTGGGACGATAAACGCCTGAGACGCGCCGGACTGGACTATCACGAGTTCACTGCCGTGCAGCGCCATGCGGATTACGCGGCGTTTGTCGCCAGCGCGCAGCCGCAGCGTCTGTTCGCCCTGACCACCAAAGGCACGCCTGCGCACAGCGCAGTGAGCTATCAGGACGGCGATTTCTTGATGTTTGGCCCGGAAACCCGCGGTCTGCCGGCCAGCATCCTCGATGCCCTGCCGCCGGAGCAGAAAATCCGTATTCCGATGATGCCGGACAGCCGCAGTATGAACCTGTCAAACGCGGTGTCGGTGGTGGTGTATGAAGCCTGGCGCCAGCTGGGGTATCCTGGCGCGGTCTTGCGCAGCTAACCTGAGCGGTTCCCGGATTACGGCGCGTTGCGCCTTATCCGGGCTACATTTCTGTGCTTAGCAGCGGCAAATGGCAATACATCAAATCCCGTCGCCGTACTCGAAGGTGTGGTGGATGCCGTTGAAATGCTGATCCATATCCATCGCCGGCTTGTCGCTCTCCGGCTTGCCGACGATACGCGCCGGTACGCCCGCCGCGGTGGTGTGCGGCGGAACCGGCTGCAATACCACCGAACCGGCGCCAATCTTCGCGCCACGCCCGACTTCAATATTGCCGAGGATCTTCGCCCCGGCGCCAATCATTACGCCTTCGCGAATTTTCGGATGACGGTCGCCGCTGGTTTTACCGGTCCCGCCGAGGGTGACCGACTGCAGAATAGAGACGTCATCTTCAATCACCGCCGTTTCGCCGACCACAATGCCGGTGGCATGGTCCAGCATGATCCCGCGGCCGATTTTCGCCGCCGGGTGGATATCCACCTGGAAAGAGACGGAGACCTGATTTTGCAGGAAAATCGCCAGCGCGCGTCGCCCCTGAGTCCACAGCCAGTGGCCGATACGATAGGCCTGCAGGGCATGGAAACCCTTCAGATAGAGCAACGGCGTGGAGTATTTATCCACCGCCGGGTCGCGCGTGCGCACCGCCTGAATATCGCAGGCGGCGGAGGCGATCATTTCCGGATCGGCGGCGTAGGCCTCTTCCACCACTTCGCGAATGGCGATCGCCGGCATAATCGGGGAAGCCAGCTTGTTGGCCAGCATATAGCTCAGCGCGCTGCCGAGATTTTCATGCTTGAGTAGCGTTGCGTGGTAAAAACTGGCGAGCATCGGCTCACAGTCAGCCAAAGCCCGGGCTTCGGCTTTAATATTATTCCAGACGATATCCAGTTCTTCACACGGCATTGCATACTCCAGGCGATATAGTAATGACCTGCCAGTTCTGCGCTGGCAGGGTCATTCAGGTGACAAAGGAAAGCTAATTGCTGCTGCGCTCGTCCTTGCGGGCGCGACCCAATAAGGTCAATGCTGCCTCGCGCGCAATTTTTCCGCAATACAATACCTGATAAATTTCCTCGGTTATTGGCATTTCGACACCTAAACGCTGTGCCAGAACGCGAACTTCCTTGGTATTGCGGTAGCCTTCAACCACCTGGCCAATCTTGTCCTGGGCGCTCTGCACGTCCATACCCTGGCCGAGCATCATGCCGAAGCGACGGTTACGGGACTGGTTGTCGGTGCAGGTGAGCACCAGGTCACCGAGGCCGGCCATGCCCATAAAGGTTTCCGGATCGGCGCCCAGCGCCGCGCCGAGGCGGGACATTTCCACCAGCCCACGGGTAATCAGCGCCGTACGCGCATTGGCGCCGAAGCCGATGCCATCCGACATACCTGCCCCGATGGCAATGACGTTTTTCACCGCGCCGCCGAGCTGCACGCCGATAAAGTCCGGGTTGATGTAGACGCGGAAGCTTTTGCCGCAGTGCAGTAGACGCTGAAGGTCTTCCGCAAACTGCGGATCCGTGGCCGCCAGCGAAATCGCCGTCGGCAGGCCGGCGGCCAGCTCTTTGGCGAAGGTTGGCCCCGAGATCACCGCCAGCGGAATATCATCGCCCAGCGCTTCACGCGCCACGTCCTGCAGCAGACGGCCGGTTTCGGCCTCCAGGCCTTTGGTGGCCCACACCAGCCGCGCGTCGGAACGCATCAACGGTTTAATCTGGCGTAACACCTGACCGAATACATGGCTCGGCACCACGACAAGGATGTCGCGGCTGGCGGCCAGCGCGGTGGCCAGGTCGCTCTCAAGATGCAGCGTATCCGGGAAAGGCACATCGGGAAGGAACGCGGCGTTGCAGCGATCGTGTTGCAGCGTCGCGATATGTTTCGGGTCATGGCCCCACAGCACAACGTGGTGGCCATTTCTTGCCAGGGTGATGGCAAGAGCGGTGCCGTAAGAGCCGGCACCGATCACAGTCATTGCAGCATTAAGTGCGTTCATCAGGCATCCTGATGTTGTTCAGCACCTTCGCCAGCCTGCTGCTGCAGATAGTTCATGAACAGCGCGTCGAAGTTCACTGGCGCAAGGTTAAGTTGCGGGAAGGTACCGCGGGAAACCAGGCTGGTGATGCACTCGCGCGCGTACGGGAACAGAATGTTCGGGCAGTATGCGCCGAGGCAGTGCGCCATCTGGGTGCCTTCGATGCCGTCGATGGAGAAAATACCGCCCTGCTGTACTTCACAGAGGAACGCGGTTTCTTCGCCCAGCGCAGCGGTCACGGTCACACGCAGCACCACTTCATAAACGCCTTCAGCCAGCTGGGTGGAGGCGGTATCCAGATCAAGTTTAACTTCCGGCTGCCAGTCTTTCTGGAAAACTTGCGGCGCGTTCGGCGCTTCAAAAGAGATATCTTTGGTATAGATACGCTGGATCTGGAAGGTCATTTCGGTGCTGTTTTGTTCTGACATAGTAAAACCCTTTCGTGTTGTCCTTAAATACGCGCTTCCGCCAGGGAAAGCGCGCAAAAATTAGCGCAAGAGGGGATCAAGTCCACCACGTGAATCAAGCGCATACAAGTCGTCACAGCCGCCAATGTGCTGCGCATCAATAAAAATCTGCGGAACCGTCGTCCGTCCGCTGCGCTGGATCATCTCCTCACGCTTCGCGGCATCGCCATCGATCGGCAACTCATGGAACGTTACGCCTTTACTGTTCAGCAGCGCTTTCGCGCGGATGCAGAACGGGCAGGTCGCTTTGGTGTAGATCTCAATATTGGCCATGACTTCACTCCTGTTGTTACCCTGAGGGTTTTACGCCGCAGCCTGTGTTCCCTTCACGTCAGGCGTGAAGGAGAAAACGCGGCGGCATCACCACGCGAGGTAAGTTATTTGCCGCGTACCAGAGGGAGGTTTTCGCCGCTCCAGCCAGCAATGCCCTCTTTCAGTACAAAGACTTTTTCAAACCCGGCTTTGTTCAGCGCGCTGGCGGGCTCTTGCGCCTGCATGCCGGAACCGTCTACCACAATAATGGGTTGCGATTTGTGTTTTTCCAACTCGCCGACGTTATTGGCTTTGATATCGCTGGGCAGCAGGTTAATAGCGCCGGCAATATGGCCTTTACGGAAATCGTCACGCTGACGCAGGTCGACCACCACCGCATCTTCTTTATTGATAAGACGCGTCGCTTCACCACGGGTGATGACTTTAACTTTCGACATCAGCCCCTTGAAGGTGGTGAACACTACCGCACCCAGCAGCGCGATCCACGCGATGCTCAGGACCGGATGACGGCCGATGAATTGCATAATTTCTTGCATGGGGGGTTACAACTCCCGACTAAGTGAGAAAAAAACCAGGAAAGGAGTATACCTGTGCCTTGCGGCAATTACAGCCAGTGAGCGCGATGTAATGTATTTTCTGCGGGCGGTGGCGAAAAAAAGCCGCTCTCGCTGACCCGGCGCGGCCCGGCCGCTCCCTTTCTTTGATCTTTCACGGGGATTTAAACGATTCAGCTGTAGTAAAATTACGCAAAATTTCTGTCTTTGAGCATGAGGTTGTCGCAATGTCGGTTTCTAAAAAACCTATGGTACTGGTGATTCTGGATGGCTACGGCTATCGCGAAGACCAACAGGATAACGCCATTTATAGCGCTAAAACGCCGGTAATGGACGCGCTGTGGGCCAAACGTCCACATACCCTGATCGATGCATCCGGCCTCGAAGTCGGCCTGCCGGACCGTCAGATGGGGAACTCCGAAGTAGGCCACGTCAACCTGGGCGCCGGTCGTATCGTCTATCAGGACCTGACCCGTCTCGATGTGGAAATTAAAGAACGCACCTTCTTCGCCAACCCGGTACTGACCGCCGCGGTCGATAAAGCGGTTGCCGCCGGCAAAGCAGTACATATCATGGGCCTGATGTCGCCAGGCGGCGTCCACAGCCACGAAGATCACATCATGGCGATGGTGGAGCTGGCGGCAGAGCGCGGCGCTGAGAAGATCTACCTGCACGCCTTCCTCGATGGCCGTGATACGCCGCCGCGCAGTGCGGAAAAAACGCTGGCGACATTCGAAGCCAAATTTGCCGCGCTGGGCAAAGGTCGCATCGCATCGCTCATCGGCCGCTATTACGCCATGGACCGCGACAACCGCTGGGATCGCGTAGAACAAGCTTATGATCTGCTGACCCTGGCCAAAGGCGAATTCCAGGCCGATACCGCCGTCGCGGGTCTGCAGGCCGCCTACGCCCGTGACGAAAACGACGAATTCGTGAAAGCGACCGTTATCCGCGCCGCCGGCCAGGCCGATGCCGCAATGGAAGACGGCGACGCGCTGATCTTCATGAACTTCCGTGCCGACCGCGCGCGTGAAATCACCCGCGCCTTCGTCAACGCCGACTTCGACGGCTTTGCGCGTAAGAAAGTGGTTAATCTCGATTTCGTGATGCTCACCGAATACGCCGCCGACATCAAAATCGCCTGCGCCTATCCGCCCGCCTCGCTGGCCAATACCTTCGGCGAGTGGATGGCGAAGCACGATAAAACCCAGCTGCGCATCTCCGAAACTGAAAAATACGCTCACGTCACCTTCTTCTTCAACGGCGGCGTAGAAGAGCCGTTTAAAGGCGAAGAGCGGATCCTGATTAACTCGCCGAAAGTGGCGACCTACGATCTGCAGCCGGAAATGAGCTCCGCCGAGCTGACCGAGAAACTGGTCGCCGCCATCAAAGGCGGAAAATACGATACCATCATCTGTAACTACCCGAACGGCGATATGGTTGGCCATACCGGGGTGATGGAAGCAGCCGTAAAAGCGGTTGAAGCGCTGGATCGCTGCATCGACCAGGTGGCTCAGGCGGTGGAATCCGTTGGCGGCCAGCTGCTGATCACCGCCGACCACGGCAACGCCGAGCAGATGCGCGACCCGGCCACCGGCCAGGCGCACACCGCCCATACCAATCTGCCGGTTCCGCTGATCTACGTCGGTAATAAAGCGGTCAAAGCGGTCAACGGCGGCAAACTTTCCGACATCGCCCCGACCATGCTGTCGCTGATGGGAATGGAAATCCCGCAAGAGATGACTGGCAAGCCGCTGTTCATCGTGGAATAATCCTTCCCCATGAGGGGAAAGGCGATGTATTCAACTACATGGATCGCAGCGGCAGTTCGATCCGTCCTTTACGCCAGCGCGCTCAGCGCTGGCGTATTGCTGTGCGCGTCATCTGCGCATGCCGACGATCGCGATCAGCTAAAGTCCATCCAGGCCGACATCGCCGCCAGACAGCGGGCGATTAAGCAACAGCAGCAGCAGCGCGCAAGCCTGCTCGCCCAGCTCAAAGCGCAGGAAGAGGCGATCGCCGCCGCGGCCCGCAAACTGCGCGAAACCCAGGATAGCCTGAACCAGCTCAATAAGCAGATTGACGAGATGAACGCCGCTCTCGCGAAGCTGGAGCGCCAGCGCGCGTCTCAGGAGCGGAACCTCGCCGCGCAGCTCGATGCCGCTTTCCGCCAGGGGCCGCATACCGGCATCCAGATGGTGCTCAGCGGTGAAGAGGGCCAGCGCAATCAGCGGATGCAGGTCTATTTCAGCTATTTCAACCAGGCCCGCCAGGAGACTATCGCGGAGTTGAAGAAAACGCGCGAAGAGATGGCGGTGCAAAAGTCGATGCTCGAAGAAAAACAGAGCCAGCAGCAAACGCTGGTCTACGAGCAAAAGGCCCAGCAGGCGAAGCTGGAGCAGGCGCGTAACGAACGGAAAAAGACCCTTTCCGGCCTGGAGTCTTCCATTCAGCAGGGTCAGCAACAATTAAGTGAATTACGGGCTAACGAATCGCGCCTACGCGGTCGTATCGCCCAGGCGGAAGCTGCCGCCAAAGCCCGCGCCGATCGGGAAGCACGCGACGCGCAGGCGGTGCGCGACCGCCAGCAGGAAGCATCGCGCAAAGGCACCACCTATAAACCAACGGAAAGTGAGCGTTCGCTGATGTCACGCACCGGCGGGCTGGGCTCGCCGCGCGGTCAGGCGTTCTGGCCGGTTCGCGGTCCGCTCCTTCATCGATATGGCGAACAGCTGCAAGGTGAACTACGTTGGAAAGGGATGGTTATCGCCGCGTCTGAAGGCACCGAAGTCAGAGCCATTGCCGATGGTCGGGTCATTCTGGCCGACTGGCTGCAGGGCTATGGTCTGGTGGTGGTGGTCGAACATGGCAAAGGCGACATGAGCCTGTATGGCTATAACCAAAGCGCGCTGGTCAGCGTTGGTACCCAGGTGCGTGCCGGCCAGCCTATCGCGCTCGTAGGCAGCAGCGGCGGTCAGGGCCGTCCGTCGCTCTATTTCGAAATTCGCCGCCAGGGTCAGGCGGTCAATCCACAGCCGTGGTTGGGAAGATAAGTTTTGCTTCAATTTCGCGCAATTGCTCTTGCCGTAGCCGGTTCGCTGGCTCTGGCGGCGCCAGCGTTCGCTGGCAAACTCTCCATCGTTATTGACGATTTTGGCTACCGCCCGCAGACCGAGAATCAGGTGCTGGCGCTGCCGGCAACTATCTCCGTCGCCGTGCTGCCGAACGCGCCGCACGCCCGGGAAATGGCCACTAAAGCGCATAATCAGGGCCATGAAGTGCTCATCCACCTGCCAATGGCGCCGCTCAGCAAACAGCCGCTGGAAAAAGACACCCTGCGTCCCGAAATGAGCAGCGAGGAGATCGAGCGCATTATTCGCGAGGCTTACGGCAAAGTCCCTTACGCCGTCGGGCTGAATAACCATATGGGCAGCGCGATGACCTCCAACCTGTTTGGCATGCAGAAGGTGATGCAGGCCCTGGAGCGCTACAATCTCTATTTTCTCGACAGCGTCACCATCGGCAACACCCAGGCCATGCGCGCCGCGCAGGGTACCGGCGTGAAGGTGATTAAGCGCAAAGTGTTTCTCGACGATACGCAGAATGAAGCCGATATCCGCAACCAGTTCAATCGCGCCATCGCCCTGGCGCGGCGCAACGGTTCGGCGATAGCCATTGGCCATCCGCATCCGACGACGGTGCGGGTGCTGCAGCAGATGGTCTATAATCTGCCGCCGGATATCACGCTGGTGCGCCCGAGCAGCCTGCTCAACGAGCCGCAGGTCGACAATTCGACGCCAAACTACGCTCAGCCGCCCGCGCAACAAACGGCGCCGCAGCAGCAGAAGCCGCGTAATCCGTTCCACGGCGTGAAGTATTGCAAGCCGAAGCGCCCGCTGGAGCCTGTGAACGCCAGCCGCTTCTTCACTATCCTCAGCGATAGCATCAGCCAGAGCGCGCTGGTCCAGTACTATCGCCTCAAATGGCAGGGCTGGGACAATCCCGGCAACTAGACCACTCAGGGGTCCGTTCGCTTTTGCGCGACGGGCGCCTGGTTATCTTCGTGGGCGTACCACGCCTTAAAATATTTCAGAAAGCTGTAAAACGTCGCGTACAGGCCGGTCACCACGCCGACCTTGCCATAGCGCCACGCCCCGCTAAACAGATACCACTTAAAGAAAGCGCCAATGGCGCTGACGATCCCCCGCGTCAGCGAAGGTTTGATCTGCTGGTACTTCACCAGCCGGGTGGTATAGCTGTTCAGCTTATTAAACACTTCATGCAGCGAATAAAAGGTATCGTGGCGAACGAAGCCCGGCAGCCTAACGGAGCTCGCGTGTCCGACCACCTGGTCATCCACCGGCCGATCGTTAAACCGCGCCTGCTGGCGGTTAAAGAGGCGCACCGGATAATCCGGTGAGGAAATGGGGTAGATAGTCCGTACCTGTTTGCCTAGCACAAACCAGTAGCGCGGCAGACGCCAGGCGCAGGTCGGCTCAGGCTCCTCCCCCGCTTTTAGCGCCTGAATGGCCGCCACCACGTCATTATCAAGAATTTCGTCGCTGTCCATGCACAGCACCCAGTCATGGCTGGCCAGTCCGATGGCATAGTTCATCTGCGCGCCGTGGGCTTTATAGGCATGGTGATGGACGGTGAGACCAAACTGCTGGCAAATAGCGACGGTTTCGTCGGTACTGCCGGAGTCGACGACGATACATTCATCGGCCACCTTCAGCAGAGGCGGCAGCACCTCCATCAGCAGGCGCGCAGAGTTACAGGTCAGTAAGCATACGGAGAGTTTAAGCATGATAGTTACAAAGTTAAACTGCGACTAAACACACTGTATAAGCGAATAACCGTAAAATCGATGTAGAAATTGTGCGCTTAATATTAAGCAGGCTAAAAATGTTATCCAAATCTAAATTAAGGCGCCCGCAGGCGCCTTTTTTGCTGATTTTTACGCCAGCATGGGGGATTAGTCCCAGCTCAAAACCACTTTACCGGACTGGCCGGAGCGCATCGCGTCAAAACCTTTCTGGAAGTCATCAATGCCGAAGCGGTGGGTGATGATCGGTGAGAGATCCAGACCAGACTGGATCAGCGCCGCCATCTTGTACCAGGTTTCGAACATTTCGCGACCATAGATACCTTTGATAAACAGCCCTTTGAAGATGACCTTGGTCCAGTCGATGGACATATCCGACGGCGGGATACCCAGCATCGCGATACGGCCGCCGTGGTTCATGGTATCCAGCATGCTGCGAAACGCCGGCGGCGCGCCGGACATCTCCAGACCCACATCGAAACCTTCGGTCATCCCCAGCTCGGCCATCACGTCATTAAGGTTCTCTTTGGCCACGTTCACCGCGCGGGTAACGCCCATTTTGCGCGCCAGCTCAAGACGGTACTCGTTGACGTCGGTGATCACCACGTTACGCGCGCCGACGTGTTTCGCTACCGCCGCCGCCATCACGCCGATCGGACCGGCGCCGGAAACCAGCACGTCTTCCCCGACCAGATCGAAGGAGAGCGCGGTGTGCACCGCGTTGCCGAACGGGTCGAAGATAGACGCCAGGTCATCAGAGATATTGTCGGGGATTTTAAAGGCGTTAAAGGCCGGGATCACCAGATACTCAGCAAAGCAGCCCGGGCGGTTGACGCCCACGCCGATGGTGTTGCGGCACAGATGGGTGCGGCCCGCGCGGCAGTTACGGCAGTGGCCGCAGGTGATATGCCCCTCGCCGGAGACGCGGTCGCCAATCTTAAAGCCGCGCACTTCCTGACCAATCCCCACCACTTCGCCGACATATTCGTGACCGACCACCATCGGCACCGGAATGGTCTTCTGCGACCACTCATCCCAGTTGTAGATGTGCACGTCGGTCCCGCAAATGGCGGTCTTGCGGATTTTAATCAGCAGATCGTTATGGCCGACTTCCGGTTCCGGTACGTCGGTCATCCAGATGCCTTCTTCCGCTTTCAGTTTGGATAACGCTTTCATCTCATACCCTTATTAGGCGATGACGCCCAGTTGTTTGCCGATGCGGGTAAAGGCTTCCACCGCACGCTCAATTTGTTCAGGGGTATGCGCCGCCGACATCTGGGTGCGAATACGCGCCTGGCCTTTCGGTACCACCGGATAGAAGAAGCCGGTGACATAGATCCCTTCTTTCTGCAGCTCGCGGGCAAAGTTCTGCGCCACCACCGCCTCGCCCAGCATCACCGGAATGATGGCGTGGTCGGCGCCGGCCAGCGTGAAGCCTGCCGCGGTCATTTTTTCGCGGAACAGACGCGCGTTAGCCCACAGGCGATCGCGCAGGTCTGCCCCCTCTTCAACCATCTCCAGCACTTTGATGGAGGCGGCCACGATGGCCGGCGCCAGAGAGTTGGAGAACAGATACGGACGGGAGCGCTGGCGCAGCCACTCAACCACCTCTTTGCGCGCGGCGGTGTAGCCGCCGGAGGCGCCGCCCAGCGCTTTACCCAGCGTGCCGGTGATGATATCGACGCGCCCCATCACATCACAGTATTCGTGGGAGCCGCGGCCGTTTTCGCCGACGAAGCCGACGGCGTGGGAGTCATCGACCATCACCAGCGCATCGTATTTATCCGCCAGGTCGCAAACGCCTTGCAGGTTGGCGATCACGCCATCCATCGAGAACACGCCGTCGGTGGCGATCAGCACGTGACGCGCGCCGGCCTCGCGAGCTTCTTTCAGACGCGCCTCCAGCTCTTGCATATCGTTGTTGGCATAGCGGAAGCGCTTCGCTTTACACAGACGCACGCCGTCGATGATCGAGGCATGGTTCAGGGCGTCGGAGATAATGGCGTCTTCCGGGCCGAGCAGCGTTTCAAACAGGCCGCCGTTGGCGTCGAAACAGGAGGAGTAGAGGATCGCGTCTTCCATACCGAGGAAATCGGCCAGCTTCTTCTCCAGCTGCTTATGCGTATCCTGGGTGCCGCAGATGAAGCGTACCGAGGCCATCCCGAAACCGTGGCTGTCCATGCCGGATTTCGCCGCGGCAATCAGTTCCGGGTGGTTCGCCAGACCCAGATAGTTATTGGCGCAGAAGTTAATCACGTGGCTGTCGCCGACGGTAATGTCCGCCTGCTGCGCCGAGGTGATGATGCGCTCTTCTTTGAACAACCCTTCGGCCCGAGCGGTCTCCAGATTGCTAGTTAACTGTTTGTAGAAATCACCACGCATTGCAACTCTCCAGATTCGGCAAAATTTGGCACATATTACCCAAAGCTATACGCTGATACGAGATGATGCAGGCCTGAATGAATTATTTGCAGCATAAATCACGTCAGCCCAGCACCTTATTCTGCGAATGGCTGTAGGCTTGCTCATGTGGTGATATGATAAGAGCATTCATGTCCGGATTGTCTCCGGGCTCTCAACTTCAAAGGTACAGTTATGATCATCGTTACCGGCGGCGCAGGCTTTATCGGCAGCAACATCGTTAAAGCGCTGAATGACAAAGGCATCACCGACATTCTGGTTGTCGACAATCTGAAAGACGGCACCAAGTTTGTAAACCTGGTTGACCTGAACATCGCTGACTACATGGATAAAGAAGACTTTCTGATCCAGATTATGGCGGGTGAAGAGTTCGGTGAAATCGAAGCAATCTTCCACGAAGGCGCGTGCTCTTCCACTACCGAGTGGGATGGTAAGTACATGATGGACAACAACTATCAGTACTCCAAAGAGCTGCTGCACTACTGCCTGGAGCGCGAAATCCCGTTCCTGTACGCCTCCTCCGCGGCCACCTATGGCGGACGCACCAGCGACTTCATCGAGTCCCGCGAGTACGAACAGCCGCTGAACGTTTACGGCTACTCCAAATTCCTGTTCGACGAATACGTCCGCCAGATCCTGCCGGAAGCCAATTCGCAGATCGTCGGCTTCCGCTACTTCAACGTCTACGGGCCGCGCGAAGGCCACAAAGGCAGCATGGCAAGCGTCGCTTTCCACCTCAATACCCAGCTGAATAATGGCGAAAGCCCGAAACTGTTCGAAGGCAGCGACGGCTTCAAGCGCGACTTCGTCTACGTGGGCGACGTGGCTGACGTCAACCTGTGGTTCTGGGAAAACGGCGTTTCCGGCATCTTTAACCTCGGCACCGGCCGTGCGGAATCCTTCCAGGCCGTCGCCGATGCGACCCTGGCATACCACAAAAAAGGCAGCATCGAGTACATCCCGTTCCCGGACAAACTGAAAGGCCGCTACCAGGCGTTCACTCAGGCGGATCTGACTAACCTGCGCAAAGCGGGCTATGACAAACCGTTCAAAACCGTTGCCGAAGGCGTAACGGAATATATGGCCTGGCTAAACCGCGACGCGTAAGAAACAAGCATGAAAATATTGGTGGTAGGCCCGTCTTGGGTGGGCGACATGATGATGTCGCAAAGTCTTTATCGTACGCTCAGGGCGCGCTATCCCCAGGCGATTATCGACGTGATGGCGCCAGCCTGGTGCCGTCCGTTGCTTTCGCGCATGCCGGAAGTGAACGAAGCGATCCCGATGCCGCTGGGTCACGGCGCGCTGGCTATCGGCGAACGCCGTAAGCTCGGCCACAGCCTGCGCGAACGTCGCTACGATCGCGCTTACGTGCAGCCGAACTCGTTTAAATCGGCATTAGTCCCTTTCTTTGCCAATATCCCGCTGCGCACCGGCTGGCGCGGCGAGATGCGCTACGGACTGCTCAACGACGCCCGGGTGCTGGACAAAGACGCCTGGCCGCTGATGGTGGAACGCTACGTGGCGCTGGCCTACGACAACGGCGTGATGCGCTGCGCCAAAGATCTGCCGCAGCCGCTGCTGTGGCCGCAGCTGCAGGTCAACGAAGGGGAAAAGTCGCAGGCCTGCAGCGCTTTTAACCTGTCCTACGATCGGCCGATCGTCGGCTTCTGCCCCGGCGCGGAGTTCGGCCCGGCCAAACGCTGGCCGCACTATCACTATGCTGCGCTGGCGAAAAAGCTTATCGACGATGGCTATCAGATTGCGCTTTTCGGCTCGGCGAAAGATAACGAGGCCGGCAAAGAGATCATCGCCGCCCTCAGCAGCGAGCAGCAGGCCTGGTGCCGTAATCTGGCGGGTGAAACCCAGCTGGAGCAGGCGGTCATTCTGATCGCCGCCTGTAAAGCTGTAGTGACTAACGATTCGGGGCTGATGCACGTCGCCGCAGCGCTGGACCGCCCGCTGGTGGCGCTGTATGGCCCGAGCAGTCCGGACTTTACCCCGCCGCTGTCGCATAAAGCGCGGGTTATCCGTCTGATTACCGGCTACCACAAGGTGCGCAAAGGCGATGCCGCCGAAGGCTATCATCAGAGCCTGATCGACATCACCCCAGAACGCGTCCTGCAAGAGCTGAACGAACTATTAGCGGAAAAAACCGAGCACGAGGAAGCGTAACGGATGCGGGTATTGATCGTTAAAACCTCCTCCATGGGCGACGTGCTGCACACGCTGCCCGCGCTAACCGACGCCGCGCAGGCTATCCCCGGCATCCGCTTCGACTGGGTGGTTGAAGAGGGTTTCGCGCAGATCCCCTCTTGGCATGAAAGCGTCGAGCGGGTGATCCCGGTGGCGATCCGCCGCTGGCGCAAAGCCTGGTTTTCCGCGCCGATCAAAGCCGAGCGTCAAGCCTTTCGCGAGGCCGTTCAGGCGGTAAAGTATGACGCCATCATCGACGCCCAAGGGCTGGTAAAAAGCGCCGCGCTGGTTACTCGCCTGGCGCACGGCGTCAAGCACGGTATGGACTGGCAAACGGCCCGCGAGCCGCTGGCGAGCCTGTTTTACAACCGCCGCCACCATATCGCGAAACAGCAGCACGCGGTGGAGCGTACCCGTGAGCTGTTCGCCAAAAGCCTTGGCTACGCGAAACCCCAGACCCAGGGGGATTACTCCATTGCGCGCCATTTCCTGCAGCACGAGGCTAGCGCTGCCGCGCCCTATCTGGTGTTTCTGCACGCCACCACCCGCGACGATAAGCACTGGCCGGAAACCCGCTGGCAGGAGCTTCTCGATCTGCTGGCCGACAGCGGCGTCCACATTAAGCTGCCGTGGGGGGCCCCGCACGAAGAGGCGCGGGCGAAGCGGCTGGCGGAAGGCCGGGAGTATGTCGAAGTGCTGCCGCGCATGAGCCTTGAGCAGGTGGCGCAGGTTCTGGCCGGCGCCCGGGCCGTCGTCTCGGTCGATACCGGGCTGAGCCATCTGACCGCCGCGCTGGATAAACCGAACTTTACGCTCTACGGCCCGACCGACCCGGGGCTGATTGGCGGATACGGTAAAAACCAGCATATCGTGCGGCCGGAAAACAGCGCCAGCACCGGCGATATTGCGGCCAGCCGGATTCATCTTCTCCTGCAAAATCAGGGGCTGCTCTGATGGGATCCCTGTTTAAGCAGATCTACCGCTATACGCGCCCTCGCGCGTATCGCCACAATGAAAATCTGTGGCCTTTTACCCGTATTACGCGCGCGCCAAGCGGCGAAATCAGCGCGTTACGCTATAAAGGGAAAACGGTGCCGCTGGTCAGCCTGAGCGCGCTGAAAAACAGTATGCAGGGCGAAGTCCTGCTGACCGCCACCGGCCCCTCAACCCGCAATATCGATTTTTCTCTGTTGTCGAAAACGATCCCGGTGATGGGCGTCAATGGCGCCTGGCATCTTGCCGACCGGCTGCACTTTTCACTCTATACCATCGTCGACATGGAATTTTTCGATAAGAAGCCGGACATTATCCGCGCCATTGTCAGCCAGCCGGATATTTTGCTGTTCACCACCATGCACGGGATCGCCAAAATCGTCGATCGCTATGGGGACGCGCTGCGCTGCCGTTTGGCGTTGATTGAGGACGGTTGCTATAAGATTTACCAGCCGAAAGTCGCCAGCGAAGCGATAAAGCGCACTTACCAGCAGAATGCGGCGATGTGCTTTCATCCTCAGCGCCCGGATATCTGTTTTAGCACCGATATTCGCCAGGGCATCTTTGATGCCGGCACGGTGGTCTACTGGGCGCTGCAAATTCTCGCCTGGCTGGGCTTCAATACTATCCTGGTGAGCGGCCTGGATATGACCAACTTTAACCAGCCGCGATTCTACGAAACACAACAAGAAAAATTGCCTTCTTACCTGGCAACAAAAGTGGATACCCTCGTCATGCCCTCCTTTGCGCATGCCGCGCAGGTACTGCAGCAACGCCAGATTCGGGTGATTAATTTTTCCCCAGAAAGCGCTGTGCCGGATACTATCTTCGAAAAGGTTGCGTTTAATGAGTACTTTAAAAGTGAGTAACTTCGCCAGACAGGGTTACTCGATTGTCTTTCCTTTGTTTTTATTTTTCAGCGCGATTTTTTGCATGTCCACCCGGACCAATAATCTGCTGCATTTATCGATCCTGCTGCTATTGCTGTCGCTGGTACGCCAGGAAAACCGCCAGGCGCTGGCCGGGGTGTTACGCGAGCAGTGGCAGACCTGGACGCTGCTGGCGGCTTTCTTTATCTATTACGCCCTCAGTAATGTGTGGGGCCATACGCCGCAGCATATTGACTCGCCGATCACCCACGGCGTGTATCTGACCGGGTATCTGTTGCTGATGACGATGCTGCTCAGGGACGGACGAACCCGCCGACTGGCGATGCTGGCGGTGGTCGGCGGGATCACCGTGCTCTCCCTGTGGACGCTGATTATCGACCATACGCTGGTTCTCACCGAACGAGCGGTCTCCCCCGAGAACCCCGGACCAACGAACGTTATCGACCTTGCCGGTTACTGCGGCATCGGCATTTTAATCTGCGGCATGCTACTGAAAGAAAAAGCCAGCCACTGGCTCTATCTGCCGGTGGTCATCATGCTGGTGATGCTGCTGCTCACCCAAAGCCGCGGGCCGATCATCGCCCTGGTGCTGGCGGTCGGCTGTACGCTGCACCTGCACGTCTTCACCCGCCGCAACCTGCTGATCGCCGCGGCGCTGGCCGTGCTGGTAGCGCTGCTTTTGGTCATGACGCCGGTGGGCGACATGCTGCTCGCCCGTTTCGAGGAGCTGGGCACCCAAAGCGGGCTGCGCCTGAGCATCTGGCACCATACGCTGTCGGAGATGGCCAGCCAGCCGTGGCTGGGGCGCGGTTTCAGCTATGAACTGGATTTCATCAACTACAGCGGCGAGCACATCACCACCACCCACAGTGTGTATATGGGCGCCCTGCTGAAAGGCGGCATCGTGGGGTTACTGCTGCTGTTGGCGATCATTGCCTGCGGGCTATGGCAGGCGTGGCGCAAGCGCCATACCGACAGCCGCTACAGTCTGGCGATCCTGTTTTACGCGCTGGTGTTTATGGCCTCGCAGGGGATGTTTATCATCAGCAATCCCCGGGAAACCTGGGTGCTGTTCTGGCTGCCGCTGGGCATTGCGCTCAGCAAAGGGTTGGCGGAAAAACGCTAACAAAAAGGGCCGTCAGCGGCCCTTTTTATATTAACTTTTTAAATCAACTGCGGGCGGCGACCAGCCGGTCGGCCTGCTCTTTAATCACGGGCCACACCGACTCAATCGCCACATCGGCGACATTCGCTTCTTCACAGACTATCTGCTTCGCCTTGTCATAGCCCGGCGCCCAGATGTGATAGCCGGGCAGCCCAGTATTCTTGAGTTTGCGTTTGTTATAGACCGCCACCATCGGCTTATCGAAAGCCCGGGCAATATGCACGATCGAGGTGTCCGGCGTAATGACTAAATCACAGCTGCGGATCACTTCTACGGCGGAGTTGATGGTGCTGTCGGCGATGTACAGCGCCATATCCAGCCCCAGCTGGCGGATTTTTTCACTGCGCCCCACCATCACGATACAGACCCGGTAAGGCAGAGCATGTAGCCGCTCGACCAGGGTCGCCACCTGGTGACGACAGAAGTCTTTATCCTCGGAGGCGGTAAAAGGGTTAATGGCGATACGCAGTTCGACCTCTCCGGCCTGAGAAAGCAAGCGGGCCACTTTCTCCCGCTCATGGCGGCAGCCGGGGAGATGATAGTGATACGGGCGGTCGTCAACGATGCCAAACAGCTTCACCACCTGCTTATAGCGCAGGGAAATATGGCTGTTGCCGTCAAAAAAAGCGATTGAGTGATCGTAAAGTTTATAGGGCTCTTTATTAAAACCAATCACGCTGGTCGCCCGTAAATCGGCGAGTAATTTAAAGCGTTCATAGCTGGTCACGTCATCAAAATCGATAACCGCATCAAAACCCGCCGCCCGCAACGTATTTAAGGACATGCGGGGCCGATATAAATATACTTGCTGAATGAATTCTGAGCCTGCTAATATTTCGCTGCATATTGGTCCGGTTAACACCGAAACCTGATATCCCCGTTCGGCCAGTATTCTGGCGCAACCGGTCGTGACCACCATATCACCGACTTTATCATCCAGACGCAATAGCAGTACGCGGCGCACAGCCGCTGGGTCGAAGGCTTTACGCGCCGGCTTATTTCTGTATCGATAGTTAATTAAATTAAATTTAATGCCGCGGAAAAAGGCATTCTTTTTCCGCGTTAATTGTTTAAGGATACGCATACGGTACCTTGAGCTGTGTTAGCGCTGTGTAATTTTCCGCTGGTAATATTCTGCCAACGTCATGCCCTTCACCTGCGGCGCCAGCCAGCTAAAAAAGGCTTCGAGGTCAGCGTATAAACGCTCAATATCCCGTTCATTCTGGAACGTGGGGCTGCCGCCGGGCATATACTCTGAAGAGTGGAGCATATATTCCACGTAGTCATTGCCCTGCGTCAACGTTTGTTCGACGACTTTTTTCATCGTTTCCACATTGCCGCCCATCGGTCGCAGCCAGTGTACGGAGGGGGATCGCACTTTGCCGCGCAGGCGGTCGTAGCCCTGCTTCACGCTGTTCATCCACGCTGAGTGCTTGTACTGGATGCTCATCGGCACTTCCAGCAGCGGCGAGTGGCCCTCGCGGCTGATGTCATTTTCATCGAGGAAATAGGCATGCTGCGGAAAGCGGCGATAATCGGTCCCGCCATCGCCCTGCGGCGCCCCCTTGGCGGTCTTCCAGTTCACCCGCGGGGTCACCGAGCAATCCACCTGATACCCGTACTCCACCAGCAGACGCGCATAGCGCTCGTCAAAAGCCCAGCGCCCGGCGCGATGGCTAACCATTTTGGTCTGGAAGGTATCCTCCAGCAGACGCGTCATATAGTCGACCTTCTCACGCATCATAGCGTCGCTGTATTCAATAAGATAAGGCTTATGGCGCCAGTCATCTGCGGTCAGCGGCTCGGTCGGCGGGCTGTTCCACGCATGCAGATGCATGCCGACTTCCGCGGTGCCGCGGGCAATCACGTCTCTGGCGAATTCGATATAAAAGGGGTCGATGGCCATTTCATAGTTGGTCAAATAGACCGGTTTAAAGCCATACTTTTCACAAAGCTGCTGAAAACGCGGAAGATAACGCGCATTCTCGGTGGTGATGCTGTCATGTTTTTGCCAGAGGTTATCGCCCTCTGTATCAATCGTGATGAGAAATGCGGGATTGTGCACGAAAACGTCCTCAGGCCATACGTATCGGGTCATGGTAGAGCAATACAACGCTTCTCTCAATCTGTCTGATCCCCTAGAATCGGAACCCTTATCCTGGATGAAGAACAGAGTATGACGCCTGAAACCCTCTCCCGCGGCCCGTTGAACCCGGCGCGGATCCTGGTCATTAAGCTGCGCCATCATGGCGACATGCTGCTGATCACCCCGCTTATTCACGCGCTGAAACAGCAGTACCCCGCCGCCAGCGTGGATGTCCTGTTGTATGAAGAGACCCGGGATATGCTCGCAGCCAACCCCGATATCCACCATATTTATGGTCTCGATCGCCGCTGGAAAAAGCAGGGAAAAAGGTATCAGCTGAAGATGCAATGGCAGCTCATTCAGACGCTGCGCCAGCAGCGGTACGATATGGTGCTTAACCTGGCCGACCAGTGGCCGAGCGCGGTTATCAGCAAACTGACCGGCGCCGCGACGCGGATTGGTTTTGATTTTCCGAAGCGCCGCCACCCGGTCTGGCGCTATTGCCACACCGCGCTGGCCTCCACCCAACAGCACAACCAGCTGCATACGGTACAGCAGAATCTCTCTATTCTCGCTCCGCTCGGTCTCCAGTTGAACGATGCGCCGGCGCGGATGGGCTACAGCGAAGCAGACTGGGCCGCCAGCCGCGCCCTGCTGCCAGAGGAGTTCCGGGAAAACTACATCGTCATCCAGCCGACATCGCGCTGGTTCTTTAAATGCTGGCGCGAAGATCGGATGAGCGCCCTGATCAACGCGCTGTCCGCCGAAGGATACGCGGTGGTGCTCACCTCCGGCCCCGATGCTAGAGAGAAGAAGATGGTGGATACCATCATCGCCGGCTGCCCGCAGGCGCGACTACACTCTTTAGCCGGCCAGTTAACGCTGCGCCAGCTGGCGGCGGTGATCGATCATGCCCGGTTGTTTATCGGCGTCGACTCGGTGCCGATGCATATGGCTGCGGCTCTTGGCACTCCGCTGGTCGCCCTGTTCGGCCCCTCGAAGCTGACCTTCTGGCGTCCGTGGCAGGCGAAAGGCGAGGTGATCTGGGCCGGCGACTTCGGTCCGCTGCCCGATCCGGACGCTATCAACACCAACACCGACGAACGTTATCTTGATTTAATTCCTACCGACGCCGTGATCGCGGCGGCGAAAAAGGTACTGGCATGAGTAAATTCAGGCTGGCTCTGGTGCGGCAGAAGTACCGCCCGGACGGCGGCGCAGAACGGTTTGTCTCCCGCGCGCTGGAAGCCCTCGACAGCAGTCATCTGCAGCTGAACGTCATCACCCGCGAATGGCAGGGGCCGGTGAAACCGGACTGGCAGATCCATATCTGTAACCCCCGCAAATGGGGGCGCATCAGCCGCGAGCGCGGCTTTGCCAACGCCGCGCGCGCGCTCTGGCAGCGCGAGTCCTTCGACCTGGTGCAGAGCCATGAACGTATTCCCGGCTGCGATCTCTACCGCGCTGGCGATGGCGTTCATCGCCGCTGGCTGCAGCAGCGCTCGCGCATTTTACCGGCCTGGAAAAGCCGCCTGCTGTTCGCCGACCGTTACCACCGCTACGTCATGCAGGCGGAGCGCGAGATGTATGAAGACTCACACCTGCGCGGGGTGATCTGCAACGCCGAGATGATCAAGCGCGAGATTATCGAAGACTTTGGCCTGCCGGCGGAGAAGATCCACGTTATTTACAACGCCATTGACAACCAGCGCTTCCTGCCGCCAGACGAAGAGACCTTTGCCGCCTTACGCGCCAAATGGCAGCTGCCGCTGCAGGCGACCTGCCTGATCTACGTCGGCTCCGGCTTTGAACGTAAAGGGCTGGCGGCGGCGATCCGCGCCATCGCCCCTACCGCTCGCTACCTGCTGGTGGTCGGCAAAGATAAGGATCAGCCTCGCTATCAGGCGCTGGCGAAGAGCCTGAACTGTGAAGCGCGGGTGCGCTTCTTCGGCATGCAGTCGGAGACATTGCCCTTCTATCAAATGGCCGATGGTCTGCTGCTGCCGACCCTCTACGATCCGTTCCCCAACGTCATCCTCGAGGCAATGGCCTGCGGTCTGCCGGTGATCACCACTACCGGCTGCGGCGGGGCGGAGTTTATCGTCGACGGCCACAATGGTTACGTCTGCGACGCTCTGGATATCCCGGCGCTACAGCAGGCGGTAATGGCCCTGCCCGCGCGCGCGCTGGGCTCCGCGGAAGGCGGTCACGCCCGCGAGCGCATTATGGCCTGCACCAGCGAGCGACTCTCAACCCAGCTGCTTTCTCTTTATCAGGATCTGGTGAAATAACGATGCGCATCTTATTTGTGATTGACGGTTTACCCGGCGGCGGCGCGGAAAAAGTGGTCCTGACCCTGGCGGCACAGTTCCTGCGCGACGGCGATCGGGTGTCGCTCATTTCGCTGCGCGATGTCTGCGAGTACCCATTGCCCGAGGGGCTCGACTACCAGGTAGTTGCCGATCGCTGCCGTAAACCGTGGCGCAAGCTGACCGAGCTGTCCCGCCGCGCCCGCCAGCTGGATGCCGCAGTCGTGCGGGCCGAACAGCAGGGGCAATTTGACCTTGTGCTCTCCAACCTGCACAAAACCGACCGCATCGTCGCCCGCAGCCGGGCGCTGCGCGAGCGTAACGTCTGGTTCTGTCTGCACGGCGTATTCTCTGCCTCCTATCTCGGGCACCGCACCGGCTTTGACCGCTGGATGAAGCAGCAGAAAATTAAGCGAATTTATCAGGGTCGCAACGTGGTGACGGTTTCCGACGCGGTGGGGCGAGATCTGGTGGAAGAGTTTGCCCTGCGCCCGGCACAGCTGAAAACCATCTACAATCCCTTCGATATCACTGCCCTGCGCGCCGAGGCGGAAGCCGATAGCGAGCGCCCGGACGGTGACTACCTGATTCACGTCGGTCGCTTCCATCCGGGCAAACGCCATGACCGCCTGCTTGAAGCCTATGCGCAGAGCGGCATCGACGCACCGCTGGTGCTGCTAGGCCAGGGAAAACCGGAGCAAGAGCAGCGCCTGCGCCAGCTGGCAAAAACGCTGCACATTGACGATCGGGTGTGGTTCAAAGGTTTTCAGAAAAATCCCTTACCGTGGATCAAAGGCGCACGGATGCTGGTTTTGAGCTCCGATAGCGAAGGATTCGGCAATGTGGTGGTGGAGGCGCTGCTGTTACATACCCCTGTCGCCAGCACCCGCTGCCCCGGCGGCGTCACCGAGATCCTCACCGGCGAACTTGCCCGCGGTCTGGCGGATCTGACCAGTCCGGCGCTGGCTCAGACGATGCAAAGCATTTACCATAACCCGCCGGCCATCGACGATGCCGCGCTGGAAAAATTCAGCGTCATATCCATTTGTCAGCAGTACCGTCAGCTGCAGCGCACCTGACGCCGTTAGTTAACCAGGATCGAAGATTTATGAGTCAAACGCCTTTATTGAGCATCGTGGCTGCCGTCTACAACGGTGAGAAATTTCTAGCGCAATTCTTTGAGTGCATTGAACAGCAGCAGCTGGACAGCTATGAACTGATCCTGGTGAACGATGGTTCGACAGACAACAGCCTGGCGGTGATCGCCGAATGGCAGGAGCGGCTGCAGAACGTCCAGGTGCTGGAGCAGGAAAACCAGGGCGTCTCGGTCGCGCGCAATACCGGCCTCGCCGCCGCCAGCGGCAAATATCTCGCGTTTCCGGATATCGACGACAAACTCTATCCGGGCATGTATCGCACGCTGCTGGAGATGGCCGAGAAAGAACATCTCGATATCGCTACCTGCAACGGCACCTATGTGTACGAAAAGCGCCGCGAGAGCCACCCGATCTTCCCACTGGATCGCCTGCCCTCGACGGATGTGCTGCCGGGCCATGTCTGGCTTAAGCAGGCCCTGGACTCGCGGAAGTTTCTGCACGTCACCTGGCTTAATATTTATCGTCACGACTTTATCCGCCAGCATCACTTCCATTTCGAGCCTGGCCTGCGCCATCAGGATATCCCATGGACCACAGAAGCCCTGCTGGCCGCGGAGCGCGTGCAGTACACCAGTCAGCAGTTCTATGATTACTACATTCACTCTGAGTCGGTGTCGCATAAGCCGGACAACGACGACACGCTGATGCGTTCGGCGCGCCACTATATGAAGATTCTGGAGATGCTGGAGGCGATTAACCAGCGCTACCCGGATAAAGTACGCCATATCGCCGCCTGTCGCTGGCAGATCGCCAAAGAAGGCCTGGGGATCATCCATACCTTCGATAGCATGAAAGATGAGTCCAAAAAGCATGTTATTATTAACGAATTCTTCGACCGCGGTATCTGGCGGTTAATCTGGAAAAACGCCTGTACTTTCCGTTTACGCTGGCGCCTGGGACGCCGTTATCTGCGTATTAAGCGTTATCGCCACGCGGGATAGACCAAAAACCCGCTGTTTCCGCCAAAGAGATAGCTTTACGCGGGCTAAATGCTTAGAATTTGCCCGCCAAAACAGAGAACGGATAAATAGTTTGGAATTGCTTTATACCACCCTACTTTACCTTATTCAGCCGCTGGTGTGGCTGCGGCTGCTGCTGCGCAGTCGTAAGGCTCCTGCCTATCGCAAACGCTGGGCGGAACGCTATGGCTTCTGTCAGAACAAGGTAGAGCCGGATGGCATTCTGCTGCACTCCGTTTCCGTCGGCGAGACCTTAGCCGCCATTCCGCTGGTCCGCGCCCTGCGCCACCGCTACCCTTCTCTGCCGATCACTGTCACCACCATGACGCCGACCGGCTCCGAGCGCGCCATGTCGGCGTTTGGCAAAGATGTTCATCACGTCTATCTGCCCTACGATCTGCCCGGCGCCATGAACCGCTTCCTGAACACCGTTCAGCCGAAGCTGGTGATCGTTATGGAGACCGAGCTGTGGCCGAATATGGTGGCCGCGCTGCATAAGCGTAAGATCCCGCTGGTGATCGCCAACGCGCGCCTGTCCGAACGTTCCGCCAAAGGCTATGCCAAACTGGGCGGCTTTATGCGCCGCCTGTTGAGCCGCATTACGCTTATCGCCGCGCAGAATGAAGAAGATGGTAACCGCTTCCTCTCTCTGGGGCTGAAGCGCAACCAGCTGGCGGTCACCGGCAGCCTGAAATTCGATATCTCCGTAACGCCAGAGCTGGCGGCCCGGGCGGTGACGCTGCGTCGGCAATGGGCACCGCACCGCAAGGTCTGGATTGCCACCAGCACCCACGACGGTGAAGAACAAATCATCCTCCAGGCGCATAAAAAACTGCTGGAGACTTTCCCGAACCTGCTGCTGATCCTTGTTCCCCGCCATCCGGAGCGCTTCCCTGACGCCCGTGAGATGGTACAAAAGGCTGGGATGAGCTTTACTCTGCGCAGCACCGGCGAGATCCCCTCCTCCAGTACCCAGGTAGTCATTGGCGATACCATGGGCGAGCTGATGCTGCTCTACGGCATTGCCGACCTCGCCTTCGTCGGCGGCAGCCTGGTGGAGCGCGGCGGCCATAACCCGCTAGAGCCGGCGGCGCACGCCATTCCGGTGCTGATGGGTCCGCATACCTTCAACTTCAAAGATATCTGCGCCAAGCTGCAGCAGGACGATGGCCTGATCACCGTTACCGATGCCGATTCGCTGGTCAGGGAGGTGTCCACGCTCCTGACCGATGAAGATTACCGTCTGTGGTATGGCCGTCACGCGGTGGAAGTGCTGCATCAGAACCAGGGCGCGCTGTCGCGTCTGCTACAGTTACTGCAACCTTACCTGCCGCAGCGGAGTCATTAATGTCGAACCGGCTTTCCGTGGTGATGATCGCTAAAAACGCCGCCGACCTGCTGCCGGATTGTCTGGGCTCCGTTAGCTGGGCGGATGAAATTATCGTCCTCGACTCCGGCAGCACCGACAACACCGTTGAGCTGGCCCGCGGCCTCGGCGCCCAGGTCTATACCCATACCGACTGGCGAGGCTATGGCATTCAGCGCCAGCGCGCGCAGGATTACGCCACCGGCGACTGGGTGTTGATGATCGATACCGATGAGCGCGTCACGCCAGAACTCAGGCAGGCTATTCTTAAGGTACTGGACGCCCCCCAGCGCGGCGCCATCTACAGTATCGCCCGCCGTAACTATTTTCTCGGACGCTTTATGCGCCACAGCGGTTGGTATCCCGATCGCGTCCTGCGCCTGTACGAACGCGCCCGTTACCGCTATAACGATAATCTGGTCCATGAATCGCTGGATAGCCTGGGCGCCGAGGTTATTCCGCTGACCGGCGATCTCCTGCACCTGACCTGCCGCGACTTCGCTGGCTTCCAGCAAAAACAGCTGGCGTATGCCGCCGCATGGGCGCTTGAGCGTCACCAGAAAGGCAAGAAGACCTCGATGGCAGGGATTTTCAGCCATACGCTGGGCGCGTTCCTCAAGACGTTGCTATTGCGCGGTGGGGTGCTGGACGGTAAACAGGGATGGTTACTGGCGATGGTCAACGCGCAGTATACGTTTACGAAATATACCGAGCTGTGGGCGCTGAGCCACGGCTACTCGGAGAAAGAGTCATCATGAGCACAAAAGCGATCTATCCGGGTACCTTCGACCCCATCACCAACGGTCATATCGATATTGTCACCCGCGCGGCAAGTATGTTCGATAAAGTGGTGCTGGCTATCGCCGCCAGCCCGAGTAAAAAGCCGATGTTCAGCCTTGATGAGCGCATTGCGCTGGCAGAGCAGGCGACGGCCCACCTGGTGAACGTGGAGGTTATCGGCTTCAGTGATTTGATGGCCAATTTCGCGCGCGCGCAGCAGGCCAATATCCTGATCCGCGGCCTGCGGGCGGTGGCGGATTTCGAGTATGAGATGCAGCTGGCTCATATGAACCGCCACCTGATGCCCACCCTTGAGAGCGTGTTTCTGATGCCGTGCAAAGAGTGGTCGTTTATCTCTTCCTCACTGGTGAAGGAAGTGGCGCGCCACCAGGGCGACGTTTCTCACTTTCTGCCAGCTAATGTGCATCAGGCGCTGTTGAATAAGCTGAAGTAACGCATCTGCCGGGACATGAGCCATATTGGCTGGCGCAGCACTGCGCCGCTGGGTCATTCACACCGGCTCTGTCCCGGTCTTTGTGCCAGATGGCGCTACGCTGACCTAGACTACAAACGCCCCCGGCCCACCAGATGCGCACCCGCAGGCCCGCTGACCTGGCCGACAAACATTCCTGTTCCTGAGAACTACTTCTGGCACTGACGGCAATAAAAGGTCGCCCGCTGGGCATGTTTGGTCCCGACGACCGGCATGCCGCAGATCCGGCAGGGTTCGCCCTTGCGGCCATAGACCTGTAGCTCCTGGGCGAAGTAGCCCGGCTTGCCATCGCTTTGCAGGAAATCCTTTAACGTGGTGCCGCCCTGCTCTATCGAACGCAGCAGGGCCAGCTTAATCACCTTCACCAGCTGCTCACACTCTTCCCGCGACAGCGAGGACGCCAGCCGGTCAGGATGGATCCCGGCGGAGAACAGCGATTCACTGGCGTAGATATTCCCCACGCCCACCACCAGCTTGTTATCCATCAGCCAGGGTTTGATCGCGGTTTTCTTCTTCGCGCATTTTTGCTGGAGATAGTCGGCGTTGAACGCGTCGCTGAGCGGCTCCGGGCCAAGATGCGCCAGTACCGGATGGCCTTCCAGCGTTCTGGTCCACAACCAGGCGCCAAAGCGGCGTGGATCGGTGTAGCGCAACACCTTGCCGTTACTCATGACCAGGTCAACGTGATCGTGTTTTTCAGCAGGCAGCTCTTCGCTCAGGATGCGCAGGCTCCCCGACATCCCAAGATGGACGATGATCCAGCCGTCCGGCAGCTCCAGAAGCAGGTATTTGGCGCGGCGACGCACGCTGAGAACCGGAACGTCGCTCAGGCGATAGATCTCTTCGGAAACCGGCCAGCGCAGCCGTCCGTTGCGCACGACGGCGTGCAGAATGGTTGCGCCAACCAGGTGCGGCTCGATGCCGCGACGGCTGGTTTCAACCTCTGGTAATTCAGGCATGATTTTCCTCCGTTTACCCGACGTATTGTGCTTCACGGACAGGTGACTGAAAAGGGAGTATGTGAAAGCAATATGGGGGAGTTTTAAAAACAAAAAACCCCGCCGAAGCGGGGTTTTTATACAAGGAGGCTAAAATTATTTAATTTTAGCTTCTTTGTAGATAACGTGCTGACGTACAACCGGATCGTACTTTTTCAGTTCCATTTTTTCCGGTTTGGTACGTTTGTTCTTCGTGGTGGTGTAGAAGTGACCAGTACCAGCGGAAGAAACCAGCTTGATTTTCTCACGAATACCTTTAGCCATGATTTATTTCCTCTAAGTACTTAGTACTTTTCGCCACGGGCACGCAGTTCAGCCAGAACTGTATCGATGCCTTTCTTATCGATTACACGCATACCTTTAGCAGATACGCGCAGGGTGACAAAACGCTTCTCGCTCTCAACCCAGAAACGGTGAGAGTGCAGGTTCGGCAGGAAACGGCGTTTAGTCGCGTTCAGTGCGTGGGAACGGTTGTTACCGGTCACCGGACGCTTGCCAGTAACTTGGCAGACTCGGGACATGTCTATTCTCCAAAAATCAAATTAGCTCGAGCTTCGTATGGGGTATTGGCGCCTCGTCAGGCTTTACAGCCTGGTCATCGCAGTTCAATGTGAACTCTCGACTGCCAGGCCCAAATGCCAAACCCGAGATTCTCAAAGGTGGCGTAGTATACGCTGACTCGGCGATGTGCTCAAGTCCCGAACAGACAAAGATCCCGAAGGATCGCCAGTTCGGGGCTAAATCCAGCCACGTTCGGCAAAAGATACATACGCACCGCGGCCGATAACCAGATGATCAAGCACGCGTATCTCCATGAATCTACAACATTTTATCACCCTTTCGGTAATCAGTCTGTCGGCCTGACTTGGCTCCGGGCTACCGGAGGGATGATTATGCGCAAGGATCACGGCGGCGGCGTTCACTTTGATGGCTTCGCGTACAATTTCTCGCGGATGCACCTCAACGTGGCTAAGAGTACCAGAAAAAAGACGACTATGTTTCAACACCCGGTTCTGATTATCTAAAAAGATCACCATAAAGATCTCGCGCTCCTCTTCCGTCAGCTGGCTTTGTAAAAACTCGCGCGTCATCGAGGGGGTGACCAGCGCGGCCTCCTCGACCAGCTGCGAGCTAAAATAGCGTCGCGCCAGCTCGGCAATGCCCTTCAGTTGCGCATATTTCGCCAGCCCCAGTCCGTCCACAGCAATCAGTTGCGCTTTATCAGCGGAAAGCAGAGCGTAGAGTGAGCCAAAACGCTGTAGTAACGCCTGGGCATAGCTGAGCACATCCTGACGACGCGTGCCGACGCGCAGAAAAAGCGCCAGCAGCTCAACATCCGTTAGCGTTTCGATGCCGTATTGCAGCATCTTCTCCCGTGGCATCAGATTTTCCATTCCGTCCATGCGCCCTCCTGGGTGAATCAGCCTATCCTGGCACAGCCTGACGGCGCTGCCGACCCGTCGATTTTCACCCTGCGTAGCCGCTCGCAAAGTGAATGCCCGGCAGAGACACGACGGCGGCAGGATTGTGATAAGATGCGCGGATTCTGGTCTACGGCAACAGGAAGACATCATGATGACTCTGGCGGGTAAAAAAATCGTCCTGGGCGTCAGCGGCGGCATCGCGGCGTATAAAACCCCGGAACTGGTGCGCCGGCTGCGTGAACGCGGCGCGGAAGTGCGTGTCGCGATGACGGAGGCGGCAAAAGCGTTTATCACCCCACTCAGCCTGCAGGCGGTATCCGGCTATCCGGTTTCCGACAGCCTGCTCGATCCGGCGGCGGAAGCGGCAATGGGCCATATTGAGCTCGGTAAATGGGCCGACCTGGTGATCCTCGCCCCAGCGACCGCCGATTTAATCGCTCGCGTGGCGGCCGGCATGGCCAACGATCTGGTGTCGACGATCTGTCTTGCCACCCCATCCCCGGTTGCCGTGGTGCCCGCCATGAACCAGCAGATGTATCGCGCGCAGGCCACCCAGCATAATCTGCAGACGCTCGCTACCCGCGGGCTGCTGCTATGGGGACCA
The DNA here is from genome assembly GCF_000742135.1 of Klebsiella pneumoniae. Lineage (GTDB taxonomy): Bacteria > Pseudomonadota > Gammaproteobacteria > Enterobacterales > Enterobacteriaceae > Klebsiella > Klebsiella pneumoniae. The sequence continues at coordinate 4,861,463 of NZ_KN046818.1, forward strand.
GACAGCGGTAGCCAGGCCTGCGGCGACGTCGGCCCGGGGAGAATGCTCGATCCGTTAACTATCGTAGACATGGCCGCGCAGCATTTCGCCTCCCCTGTCAAAGATTTGCAACATCTCAACCTCATGATTACCGCGGGCCCGACCCGTGAGCCATTGGATCCGGTGCGTTATATCACCAACCACAGCTCTGGCAAGATGGGCTTCGCGATTGCCGCCGCCGCAGCGCAGCGGGGCGCGAACGTGACCTTGATCAGCGGGCCGGTATCGCTACCGACCCCGCCGTTTGTGCAGCGCATTGATGTCACTACCGCGCTGGAGATGGAAGCGGCCGTCCAGGCTGGCGCCCAGCAGCAGCACATTTTTATTGGCTGCGCCGCAGTAGCGGATTACCGCGCCGCCGTCATCGCCGAAGATAAAATAAAAAAACAAGGTGATGAATTAACAATAAAAATGGTTAAAAACCCGGATATCGTGGCCGGGGTCGCGGCGCTAAAATCACATCGCCCCTACGTCGTTGGGTTTGCCGCCGAAACGAATAATGTGGAAGAATATGCGCGGCAAAAACGTGCCCGCAAGAACCTCGACCTGATTTGCGCCAACGATGTTTCCCAGCCTAATCAGGGCTTTAACAGCGACAGCAACGCACTACACCTTTTCTGGCAGGATGGGGAAAAGCGCTTACCACTTGAGCGCAAGGAACTCCTGGGCCAATTATTACTCGACGAGATCGTGACCCGTTATGATGAAAAAAATCGACGTTAAGATTCTGGACCCGCGTGTCGGCCAGCAATTTCCGCTGCCGACCTATGCCACCTCCGGCTCCGCCGGACTTGACCTGCGAGCCTGTCTCGACGACGCCGTAGAGCTGGCGCCGGGCGCAACCACGCTGTTGCCGACCGGCCTTGCGATTCATATCGCCGATCCCTCTCTGGCGGCGGTGATCCTGCCGCGCTCCGGCCTGGGTCATAAGCATGGCGTAGTCCTGGGCAACCTGGTGGGCCTTATCGACTCCGATTACCAGGGGCAGCTGATGGTGTCCGTCTGGAACCGCGGTCAGCAGAGCTTTATTATCGAGCCGGGCGAACGTATCGCACAGATGGTCTTTGTGCCGGTCGTTCAGGCGGAATTTAACCTGGTGGAATCCTTCGATGCCACCGACCGCGGCGAAGGCGGCTTCGGTCACTCAGGGCGTAAATAAGCCCAGCAACACGGAATCTGCATCCCAACGCGCATAACGCAATAACATTACCGCAAGCCCTGGTTTGCGGTCGCGTTGTGGATGTCTGCCTGACAAGTGCTTATTTTCAGGGGTATTTTAAAACATGGCAGAAAAGCAAACTGCGAAACGGAATCGTCGCGAAGAAATACTTCAATCTCTGGCGCTGATGCTGGAATCCAGCGATGGTAGTCAGCGTATTACCACCGCGAAACTGGCGGCTTCCGTCGGCGTCTCTGAAGCCGCGCTGTATCGCCATTTTCCCAGCAAAACCCGCATGTTTGACAGCCTGATCGAGTTCATTGAAGACAGTCTGATTACGCGCATCAATTTGATTTTGAAAGATGAAAAGGACACCACCGCGCGCCTGCGCCTGATCGTTCTGTTGATTCTTGGCTTTGGCGAGCGTAATCCTGGGCTGACGCGTATCCTCACCGGGCACGCGCTGATGTTCGAACAGGACCGGCTTCAGGGTCGCATCAACCAGCTTTTTGAGCGCATCGAAGCGCAGCTACGCCAGGTGATGCGCGAGAAAAAAATGCGCGAAGGCGAAGGCTACACCCTCGACGAAACCCTGCTGGCCAGCCAGCTGCTGGCTTTCTGCGAGGGCATGCTGTCGCGCTTTGTGCGCAGCGAGTTCAAATATCGTCCGACGGATGATTTCGACGCCCGCTGGCCGCTGGTCGCCGCACAGCTGCAGTAAATCCTCACATGCAGCCGCCAGGCTGCATGATTCTCCTCGCAATCTGCGTGAGTTTGTCGCAAATCCCAGGGCCATTGGTTGAATTGCCCAATGCGCGTTTCCGCTTTCCTTTCCTACTATCCAGCTTGCTGAACATTTCACCCTCCCCCAACACCACCCGACAAGGAGAGATTTGATGGCGACGTCACGGCGGGATTTACTGAAGATAGGCGGGTTGGCAACCGCATCGCTACTGGTCAGTCAAAAAAGCTTCGCAGCATGGGCCCCCTCTGAACGCTATCCAGACCCACGCATCGTGGCCGTCGATGATAGCTTTCGTCGCTATATGCTTGCCAGCGCAAAGGTCGAACGCATCGCCAGCGGCTTCCGCTGGGCGGAAGGCCCGGTCTGGTTCGGCGACATGCGAATGCTGCTGTGGAGCGACATTCCGAATAACGCCATCATGCGCTGGGATGAAGTCAGCGGAGAAACCAGCGTCTTTCGCTACCCGGCCAATTATAGCAATGGTCACGCCCGCGACAGACAGGGGCGCTTAATCAGTTGCGAGCACGACACCCGCCGCATTACGCGTACCGAATACGATGGGTCTGTTACCGTACTGGCCGATAGCTACCAGGGTCATCGCCTCAATTCTCCAAACGATATCGTTGTGAAGTCAGACGGCACCATCTGGTTTACCGATCCGCCATTTGGCATCAGTGGTTTTTACGAAGGCCACAAAGCAACATCAGAATTGCCGCAAAACGTCTATTGTCTGGAGCCGGAAAGCCGCAAACTGAGCGTGGTACTGGGCGACGTAAAAGGGCCAAATGGTTTGTGTTTCTCGCCGGACGAAAAGACCTTATACGTGGTGGAAAGCCGGGCGACACCGAACCGCTTAATTCTGGCGTGGGATGTGGAAGGCAATACGCTGAAAAATAAACGGGTATATCTCGACTGTGGGAACGGTACCGCCGATGGGATCGCCTGCGACGCAGACGGCAATCTGTGGTGCGGATGGGGAAGCGGAAACGAAGAACTCGACGGCGTGCGGATCTTCAACCCACAGGGTAAGCATATCGGCACCATTAAACTGCCAGAGCGCTGCGCGAACTTGTGCTTTGGCGGCGAACAGCGCAATCGTCTGTTTATGGCGTCCAGCACGTCAATCTATTCGCTGTACGTCAATGCGCAGGGCGCTAAGCTGATATAGCGGAAATCCGGCAGCCGAGGCTGCCGGGCGCATCATCAGACGCCGTAGGCTTCACGATAGGCGCGAACTGACGCCAGGTGTTCCGCCATCTCCGGCTTTTCTTCCAGGTAAGCGATCAGCTCTTTCAGAGTGATGATTGAGATAACCTGGCAGCCGTAATCCCGCTCCACTTCCTGAATGGCGGAGATCTCGCCGCGGCCGCGTTCCTGACGATCCAGGGAGATCAGAACGCCCGCCAGCTGCGCGCCCTGGGCCTGGATAATCTCCATGGATTCGCGAATCGCCGTACCGGCGGTGATCACGTCATCCACCAGCATTACCCGGCCCTGCAGCGGGCTACCGACCAGATTGCCGCCTTCGCCATGGGTTTTTGCCTCTTTGCGGTTAAAGCAGTAAGGCAGATCGCGGTCATGATGCTCGGCTAACGCCACCGCGGTGGTGGTGGCGATTGGGATTCCTTTGTAGGCCGGGCCAAACAGCAGGTCAAACTCAATTCCGGAATCCACCAGCGCCTCGGCATAAAAACGGCCTAGCAGAGCCAGATCGCGCCCGGTGTTAAACAGGCCGGCGTTGAAGAAATAGGGGCTCTTGCGCCCGGATTTCAGCGTGAATTCGCCAAACTTAAGAACCTGCTTGCTAAGCGCAAACTCAATAAACTGGCGCTGATACGGCTTCATGGATTCGCTCCTTTGGTACTTTTCATCATTGTCAGACTGCGCGCTCCCCTTCGCAGGTGTGATGAAGGATAAAGCGCAAAAAAAAGGCGACTTCTCAGTCGCCTTAATCATTAATTTTCTAACGCCGCCTTCTGCGTCGTGATAATGGACTCGATCCCCCCTCGGGCTAACGCCAGGAGAGTGAGGAGTTCTTCATGGGTAAACGGCTCACCTTCCGCAGTGCCCTGCACCTCAATAATACGGCCATCTTCGGTCATCACCACGTTCATGTCGGTCTCCGCGGCGGAGTCTTCGATGTACTCCAGATCGCAGATGGCTTCGCCATTTACGATACCGACGGAGACCGCGGCCACCATCCCTTTCATCGGATTGGTTTTCAGCTTGCCGGCGGCGACCAGCTTATTCAGCGCATCGGCCAGCGCCACGCAGGCACCGGTAATGGAGGCAGTGCGGGTGCCGCCGTCGGCCTGCAGTACATCGCAGTCGAGAGTAATCGTGAATTCGCCCAGCGCTTTCAGGTCAACCGCTGCGCGCAGCGCACGGGCAATCAGGCGCTGAATTTCCATCGTCCGGCCGCCCTGCTTGCCTTTTGCCGCTTCACGCGCGTTACGCGTGTGCGTAGAACGCGGCAGCATGCCGTATTCAGCGGTGATCCAGCCCTGGCCCTGGCCTTTCAGGAAACGCGGAACGCCTTCGTCAATAGAGGCAGTGCACAGCACTTTGGTATCACCGAATTCGACCAGCACGGAGCCTTCAGCGTGTTTTGTGTAATTACGGGTCAGGGTGACGGGACGCACCTGATTAGCGCTACGGCCTGCTGGACGCATGATAGAAATCTCCGGCTTGAAACGAATGTGAGGGCGCATTATACGAATTTCATGGCAAAAAGCCTATGCCCACTCCAGCCGGACGCGCCGATAATGTCAGTCCAGCGTTTTACGATAAGATTTCAACCCCACGCCAATGACAATCACCGCCAGGCCTATCAGCGGCAAGAGGTCAGGCAACAATGCCGTTGCTGAATAGCCTTTCAGCATAATGCCCTTAACCAGGCGGATGAAGTAGGTCAGCGGTAAACAGGAGCCAATGGCTTTCGCCCAGTCAGGCATACTAATAAAGGGGCTAATAAAGCCGGACAGCATAATGGAAGGGATAAAGTAAAAAGAGGACATTTGCAGCGCCTGCAGCTGGTTTTGTGCTAAGCCAGAAATACCGATACCAATTGACAGACAAAGAAAGACATAAATTAACAGCACAAAAAATAGTAGGAAGACGCTACCGTGAAGGGGGATATCGAACAACAAAACGGCGGCAATCAGGATTAACGTCGCCTGAAACAGACCAATGATAACAAAAGGCGTTATTTTCCCAATAATGACCTCAAGCCCGGACAACGGAGAGACCAGTAAATTTTCTAACGCCCCGTTTTCTCGCTCGCGGGTAATTGACAGGGCGGTCATCAGGATTAACGTTGTACTGAGTATAGACCCCATAATACCGGGAATAGTATTAAACTGGGTTATCCCCTCAGGGTTAAACATGCGATGAATGATAAGCTCGAAATCATCCTCTTTTTGCACCACACGCATGTCGCCCGGCAAATCGTGCTGAAACATCGACTTCGCCACCTGCACAAGGGCGCTGAGCGCATTCCCCGTGGTGATCGGATCGATGGCATCCCCCTGAATTAATAGTTGTGGCTTTTCTCCACGCAGTAACTTGCGCGTAAACCCTTCAGGGATCGTCACGATAAAAGTGACATCCCCCCGCACAAAGGCTTTCTGCGCCGCCTCTTCTGAATCGACAGGAATCATCGAAAAATACCCGGTATTTTGCGCTTCCGTCACAAAGATTTGACTCATGCGTTCGGTATCATAATTTAGTAAGGCGGTCGGAAGATTATGCGGATCCATATTGATGGCATAGCCAAGAATGATCAGCTGAAAAAGAGGTGTCAGGAGCACCATACTGATGCTGACTTTATCACGGCGTAGCTCGTGAATTTCCTTAATAACCACGCCAATCCACCGCGTAACGGAGAAGCTAAAATTAATTTTTTTCACAATTATTTTTCATCAAGTAGGTAAATGCATCTTCCAGATTGGTATCCACCTTACAGAACTCATAACCCTGTTGCGTAAAGGCAAAAAGCGCGGATTTTAACTTCGCTTCATCTCTGGATGTAATATAAAGCTGATTGCCAAAAATGACCGTTTGCTCAATATCCGGCAAGCGCTGTAGCTGGCTTTCAAGCAGCGTCAGACCGGCGCCGCTGGTTCGCATGGTAATCAAATTCTGGGAGGCGATAATCGACGCAATAGTGCCATTCGCCAGCAGCCGACCATAAGAGAGATAGGCAACCTTATGGCAGCGCTCAGCCTCATCCATATAATGCGTGCTCACCAGTATCGAGATCCCCCGGTCAGAAAGCTGGTGCAGCATTTGCCAGAACTCTCGCCGCGCCTTGGGATCCACGCCAGCAGTCGGCTCATCCAGAAATAGCAAAACAGGTTCATGCAACATACAGGCGGCGAGGGCCATTCTTTGCTTCCAGCCCCCAGAAAGCTCCTTAGCCAGCTGGTGCTGTCGGGCAGTGAGGCCTAACTCAGAAAGCGCACGTTCAACCCGATCTCTACGCTGATCGAGGCTATATAACCGCGCAATAAAAAGTAAGTTTTCCCGAATAGTTAAATTTCCCCACATTGAGAAATACTGGGTCATGTAGCCTATCTTTTTTTTTATTTTTTCCCGCTTCGTAAAGATATCCATACCCAGACAAGTACCTTCACCGGAATCCGGCGTAATCAAACCACACATCATTCGAATCGATGTCGTTTTTCCGCTACCGTTCGGACCGAGAAAACCATAGATCTCGCCTTTTGCTACCTGTAAAGAGAAATCCTTTACGACGTGATGCTCGCCAAAATGTTTATTGAGATTTTTTACATCAATACAAAGATTATTCATCGCCAATAATCTCCACATCAAACGGTTGGCCGATTTTCATCCGCCCTGCCTGCTGCAGCGCAGGGATAGCCTCCGCCATAAAAATGAGCTTCTCACGACGTTTCGTACTATAAATAACTGGAGGCGTAAACTCGGCCTCAGGGCTGATATAGTTAATAACGCCAGCAATGGGCTCAGCGCAACCATCGCATATAAGTTTTACCTTAGATCCGATTTTAAATTTACCGAGCTTCGCTTCGGGTATAAAGAAGCGTACTTTTATATTCTCAGGAGGTAACAGACTGATTATTGGTTTACCAGCAGAAGGGCGCTCCCCGGCACGATAAATAATATCGAAGACTTTAGCATTGACCGGAGAAACAATCGTCGTTTGCTGGACATCCCACAGCGCCTTATCCCGTTCGAGTTTTGCCGCGGCCACCATTGAGCGCTGCTTGCTAATCTCATCCTGCCGGGCAGGGAGTTGCCGTGCTTTGAGTTGATTAATTAACTCTTCAACCTGTGCGCCTTTTTGAGTTAATTCATCCCGGATATCCTCCCATTCCGCAAGCGATATGGCATGATTGGCGTAAAGATTACGATATCGCCCAAGCTGCCGCTTTACCTGGGATTCTGCCGATTGTGCTTTTTTAATCTGCGAACGTATAATATCCAGCTCTTCAGGCCGTTCGCCAGATTCCAGATTTCGTAATAGAGCGCTCTCTGCTGATAGCTTTTCCTCAGCGCGCAGGAAAATATTTTGCGCATCGAAGGACTCAATCTTCACTAACTCCTGTCCTGCGGCGACGTTATCTCCTTTACTGATCAAGATCCGTTCTATTTTTTCATTACCAGAATATGAAAGGTATACAAATTCTCCATGTGAATAACCGGATAACATGTTATCTGGTTTGTTATCACACCCGGTGTGTATCAGCACCGATATCAATATAATAAATACATTTATTGGCTTTCGCATTAAAACGCATCCATACGCATATCATTTCCCTTATCACTACGGTCTGGATTGAGGCACGCTCGCTCCAGGACCGGACAATCATCGTCAGTTTAATCTCTTAAATAATGCTTAACGTAGCTTTCATTCAATTTATCTATAGAGCTCAGATTTAACCCAGCTATCGAATTAAAAGAATCATCTTTTGTGAATGCAAGAATCGACGATCCGCCCGGGGAGAACCATTTAGCACTCTGTTTAAAAGGCCAGGGAAGTTCATAACCTTCTTCTCTCAGCAGGTGATTAAGCATGCTCCAGTCTGCTCTAAAATCTTCGCCACAAAATGGAGTATCATCCTGTACATTTTCGGCAGTGAACAATGCTATCGGCGTACAAAAATCAGCTGTCGAGGGAAAATATATATTATAGAAACTGATGATGAGTTTCTGTACTTTTTCAGGAAAAGCTCCAGGAATGGTCAGCACACCCAGCAAGTATTTATAGTCCGGATATCTTTTTATAAAGTCAAATATCCCTTGCCATAAATAATCAAGCACCTTACTTTTTTGATAAGGTTTCTGAATAAAACCGCGGCCAATTTCCACACACTTCTCTAAACAGGAATAGGCATTATCATGGTATTTAAACAAGCTGTTGCTATAGAGGCCTGTTACACCATGTTGGGCCAGCTGCTCGCCAACGGGCATAACACGATATGCTCCCAGGATTTCCACATCAGAAGGATCCCACAAAATGATATGATAATAACTTTCATCAAAAACATCGTTATCTCGGTCGTTACCAGTTCCGGCACCAATATCGCGATAACAGCGTTCGCGTAAGCGCCCTAACTCATCAATAATGGGTGAGGTTCGGTTAGTATTACAGCGATATATCACTAGTTTTCTACCGTCTTCAAACTGCCTTAATATTTCGCACTCCTCTATTGCGCTAATTAGCTCCTCTTTACCTGGTTCTAATTCTTGCGGCGCAATCGTATCTAACAGAGCCGGGCCATTCTTCGCTATACTCTGGAGGTGCGTCAAACATACATTTGCCGCGGCAGAAAGATCTTTATTGTATTCTTTAAACGAGGATAAGGCTATTTGCTGTCCTATATTGATTTTCATGGTCTTGCCATGATGGCGGAGAGCTTCACGAATAACCATCATGTTCGACAGTTGCCGCCAGAATGTTGCAGTAAGATAATAAATCTTACTGTTTGCTCCCGTAATATGAATTGGTACCAATGCTGCATTATTTCTCATAGCAAGCTGTAAAAAACCGGGGTTCCACTTATGCTCCTGTAACCCGGAAAGAGACCAGTTAGCTAGCTTACCCGCAGGACATATAATCAATACGCCTCCTTTTCGCAGGTGATCGTTCATCTCGCGGAATTTTTTATGGCTCATCTTACCGGCCATATTCTCAATTCCAATGGTAAGTTCCGATACCTGGGGGAATATAATTGGCAAAACGTGATTAGCTATTATTTTTATATCACTCCTGACTCGGGAGACCGTATGTATTAAGCTAAGTCCATCGATAACCGTCGGATGATTTGAAATAACAACCGTAGCCCCATGCTCAGGTATGTTGTTAAATTGGTGGCGTTCGCTTTCACATTTCAACTCAAGGAGTTCAACAACTGCATTAACCCACTCGACCCCATTTTTATTAACGAGTCGCTCGTTATATATTAAGCGAGAAAATACCTTATTGCCAAATGCCGTCCTGAACAGCCATTTTTTCCAAAAAGGTATGGTTGTATTTGGAAAAAATTCCCTTACGACTCTGTCAAAGATAGCGTCCATATTAAAATCCTTTTTATAGAACTCATCTTAAACGACTATACTAGCGTTCTTTCAGTCGGACAATACCGCATAAAACTTAAAAAGGCCAAAACAAAACAATTAGATATAATTAATACAACAGTATTCTCACCATAAATACAATCACCAAAGTTTTAATAAATTTATAGTAATCAATGCAAAAAAAACATACATAATGCTTAAAGGTAATACCCTATCTCATTTCTGGTGGTTATACTTCCTAAAACTCACAGAATAGCTTGTCTGGTGGTATATGCATTTGTACAAAGGCATCCGAATTCCATGCCCGTATCTAATATCAGAAAATATTAACTACGGATTCCCATAATATATAACCCCACCTACAGCCCCTGGTGAAAATAACTTTGCGGCGATATCCCTTAAAACAATCGTCCTTGAAGTATTTCATCACTATTCCTGTTAAGTCACCGCCCGCACGGCTATAATCCTTGCATTCATTATTACGAAAACAGGAACGCCTATGATCCGCAGTATGACCGCCTATGCCCGCCGTGAAATCAAGGGTGACTGGGGTAGCGCCGCATGGGAGCTGCGCTCGGTAAACCAGCGCTATCTGGAAACGTACTTCCGCCTGCCGGAGCAGTTCCGTAGTCTGGAGCCCGTGGTACGCGAGCGCATTCGCGCCCGCCTGACTCGCGGTAAAGTCGAATGCACCTTGCGTTTTGAACAAGATCCCAGCGCTCAGGGTGAACTCATCCTCAACGAAAAGCTGGCTAAACAGCTGGTAAACGCTGCCAACTGGGTGAAAATGCAGAGCGATGAAGGGGAAATCAACCCGGTTGATATCCTGCGCTGGCCGGGCGTGATGGCCGCCAAAGAGCAGGATCTCGACGCCATCGCCGCCGACATTCTGGCCGCTCTTGACGGCGCGCTGGACGACTTCATCGTCGCCCGCGAAACGGAAGGCCAGGCCCTGAAAGCGCTTATCGAGCAGCGGCTTGAAGGCGTGAGCGGCGAAGTGGCGAAAGTTCGCGCTCATATGCCGGAAATTCTCCAGTGGCAGCGCGAGCGTCTGGTCGCCAAGCTGGAAGATGCGGAAGTGCAGCTGGAAAATAACCGCCTTGAGCAAGAGCTGGTGCTGATGGCGCAGCGTATCGACGTTGCCGAAGAACTGGACCGTCTCGAAGCGCACGTTAAAGAGACCTATAACATTCTGAAGAAGAAAGAAGCTGTGGGTCGCCGTCTCGACTTTATGATGCAGGAGTTCAACCGTGAATCGAACACCCTGGCGTCAAAATCGATTAACGCCGAGGTGACCAACTCCGCGATTGAGCTGAAGGTACTCATCGAGCAAATGCGCGAGCAAATCCAGAATATCGAGTAACGCTTTCTCGTTTGTTAATGTATTTCGGTATCCAGGGCCATGATAAATCATGGCCTTTTTATTTATCTCTCTCACGGGCGAATGATAAGAATCTACTTATAAAAAATAGTCGTCCAGTTTTCGGTTGTGGCAAATAAGCACAACGCGGCACAGTCAGGAAAACACTACCGCGAGAGAAAAGAATGGACTTTAATGCGCTTCACCAGCAACACCAACCTTTGTTGCTTGCCAATGTCTGGGATGCCAGCAGCGCTCAGGCTGCTCAGCAGGCTGGTTATCAGGCGCTGGGATCCTCCAGCGCTGCTATCGCCGCAATGTTAGGGTATGAAGATGGCGAAGAGATGAGTTTTGACGAGCTGTTTTATGTCGCCTCACGCATCAAAACCGTTAGCGAACTGCCGTTAAGCGTCGATTTAGAGGCGGGCTACGGCGCGACAACCAGCCACATCATTGATAATATCCGGCGTCTGGCGCATCTCGGCGTGAGTGGAATAAATCTCGAGGATAGCCATGTGGTGGATGGTACGCGTCGTCTTGACGATGCGGAGCGCTTTGCCGTCAAACTGCAGGAAATCACCCGCGCCTGTCCCGGTCTGTTTGTTAATGTCCGCACCGATACCTTTCTTCTCAACGTACAAGATGCGCTGGTTCAGACGCTCTATCGCGGTCAACTCTACGCCAAACACGGCGCATGCGGTTTTTTTGTGCCTTGCGTCACCCGCGCGGAGGATATTACCGCCATCGTTCACCACGTGCCTTTACCCTTAAACGTAATGTGTATGCCTGAGCTGGCTGACTTCAGCACCTTATCGACACTGGGCGTAAAACGAATTTCGATGGGCAATTTTATTTATGCTGCGACGCAGGCCAGACTGAAAGACTTATTATGTCAGGTGCAAACCCAACACTCTTTCTCAGGTGTTTTTTGACCATGAAAATTACCGACAGCATGCAGTGCGATATCTGGTATCAGGCGCTGCTTGAACACGCGGTGGAATTCACCGGCGTTTTTTTCGTCGGCGTGAAAACCACCGGCGTATTTTGTATCTCGGTCTGTCGGGCGCGAAAACCCCGGCGGGAAAACGTCGAATTTTATAATGACTTTAAATCCGCGCTGGATGCCGGCTTCCGGCCATGCAAAGTCTGTCGCCCGACGGAGAATGCCCGGACGGCCCCCGCCTTTGTTGAACAAGCGCTCCGCCTGCTGCGAGAAGCTCCAAAGGTCCGCCTCAGCGATAGCGAGCTACGTCAGCACGATATTAGCCCGGAACGCGTTCGCCGCTGGTTCCTGCAAAACCACGGGATCACCTTTCAGGCTTTTCAACGGATGCAGCGTTTGAATATGGCGCTTCAGGAATTAAAAGCAGGCCGCTCAACTACCGATGTCGCTTTCGATAGCGGTTACGAGTCCTTAAGCGGCTTCGGCTATACCTGCAAAAAATTGACCGGTTTCGCACCCAGCGCGCAACGCCAGGTTGTTTTAATTCATCGTTTTACCACCCCGTTAGGGCCAATGTTTGTTTGTGCAACGCAACGGGGAATTTGTCTGCTGGAGTTTGTCGACAGACGAGCGCTGGAGTCAGAATTCAGCGACCTGCAGCGGCGGTTCAACGCCAGCATCATCGCAGGTGAAAATGCCCACACCAGGCAGGCGCAACAGGAAATAACGGAGTATTTCGCCGGACAGCGTCAATCGTTCGAGGTGGCGCTTGATACCCCAGGCAGCGAATTCCAGCGAGCGGTCTGGCGCCGTTTACAGCACGTTAGCTTCGGTGAGACGACGCATTATCAATCGATTGCGATGGAGATAGGTAAACCAACGGCCACGCGCGCGGTGGCTGCTGCAAACGGCGCTAACCGCGTCGCGATTATCATCCCGTGCCATCGAATTATCGGCAAAGATGGTTCGATGACCGGTTACGGCGGCGGCATTGCACGAAAAATATGGCTTATTAACCATGAGGCAACCATCAGGGAAAAACGCGGCTGATTTTACTTTCAGGATCAACGGCCCCCTCCCTGACTTTCACCGCGGCTCGGTAAGCCTATTTTTTATCCAGCACCCGGCAGGTTAAAAACGCCCCTGCCGCGCACAGCAGCGCTGGAGCCAGATAGCTGTGATCCATGTGGGTAAACTCCATCACCAGCGCCACTGCGGTCAGCGGCATCTGCATGGAGGCGGCGAGAAACGCGGCCGCCCCCACCACAGCGAAGCTGCTTTTATCACCGCCAGGGAAGCCGAGCTGCCAGAGCGCGCAGAGCAGCAGGCTGACCAATCCGCCCACCGCCAGCCCTGGGGTTAACAATCCACCCTCCGCGCCGCCGCGCAGCACCGCCAGAATCACCACCATCTTCAATACTAACAGGACAGCGACCATGGAAAGAGGCAGCCCGTCGCTGAGCGCCAGCTGCATTGGACCCTTGCCATTGCCCGGAAGCTCGGGGAAATAAAGACTCAGGATGGCAAGAAGAGAAAACCCCAGCAGACAGAACACCGGCATCTGCCAGTTACTTCGCGCGCGTGAACGCGCCGCGCTGGTCGCTTTGCGAAAGAGCCAGGCGCCGGTGCCAAGAATCGGGCCCGCCAGAATCGCCCACCAGAGAAAGGTGTGCGGAAGTGCGCTGGAAACAAAATGGTATTGCGATTCATCCCCTAACCCCAGGGTGGCCGTCCAGGCGGCAATCGCCGAGGTCATTATCGCCGCCAGTGTTTTTTCCCAGCTAAACGACAGCAGCATGACCTCAAGGCTGAACAACGCCCCGGCCAGCGGGACGTTATAGACCGCCGCCAGACCTGCGCCCGCCCCACAGGCAATCAGCGTGCGGGTTTCATCTTCCAGCAGGCGCAGCTTACGCGCCACCATCCCCGCCCCCAGCGCGCCCATTTCCCGGGGCGCCACCTCGCGGCCAAGCGGGGAGCCCAGCGCTACGGTGACGATCTGCAGCAGCGCGTGGATCGTCGTGGTGCCCGCGGGCATGGGTACGCAGGGGTTGGCCACCGCCGCCGCAATGGAAACCCGCCTCTGCCCATAGCGACCAAGCAGCCACCAGCCAAATCCGGCGACGGCGCCGCCGGCCACGATTGCCACGATGCGGCGTGGCCAGGACGACTCCGTGACGCCCTGTAAAAATGACACCGAACCGACGATCTGCCCGTAACTGTAACCAAAAGCCAGGTGCTGAATCGCGTGTAAAATTAGTGCCAAAACCATGCCGGACAGACCGGCCAGAATCCCGGTTAATACCACGGCTATCAGGCGGATCAGATGATTTTTATTCCCGGCGGCGACGCTCATTTTCTCAGGCCTTGAAAAGGAAAAATAAAAGAATAAAGGACGAGACTTAAACATTGCGTAATCAAAGTGTTTTCGATAGTGATACCCATCGCTTCACTTAGCATTACTTTTTCTAATCAATAAAAATCCCTAAAAAACCAATAAACCTTTAAATCAAGCCATCACAGATACTATTTCCATTAATTTTTCCTGGCGTAAATGATTCGCTTTAGAAAATCTCAATCGTGATCCTGCGCACAAATCGTTAACCTGCCCGCCATTACCTGGGGGGATCTATGCTGCTTCATGTTCTGTATTTAATCGGTATCACCGCGGAAGCCATGACCGGCGCACTGGCTGCCGGGCGCCGGCGGATGGATACGTTTGGCGTCATTATTATCGCCACAGCGACCGCGCTGGGCGGGGGTTCCGTTCGCGATATCCTGCTGGGGCACTATCCTCTTGGTTGGGTGAAGCATCCCGAATATGTCATCATTGTCGCCGTCGCCGCCGTTCTCACGACCATTGCCGCTCCGGTGATGCCGCACCTTCGTCGGCTGTTTCTGGTGCTGGACGCGCTGGGGCTGATCGTGTTTTCCATCATCGGCGCGCAGATCGCCCTGGACATGGGCGAAGGCCCGGTTATCGCCTCTATTGCCGCCGTGATCACCGGTGTCTTCGGCGGCGTACTGCGCGATATGTTCTGCAAACGCATTCCGCTGGTCTTCCAGAAAGAGCTGTATGCCGGGATCTCCTTTGCCGCAGCCGTACTCTATATTGCTCTGCAACATTACGTCAGCAGCCACGATGTGGTGGTGCTGGCTACACTGCTGTTCGGCTTTACCGCCCGCATGCTGGCGCTGCGCTGGAAACTGGGGCTACCGGTCTTCCACTACACCCATGACGCCCACTAACCGCCTTAAAATCCGGGGATGCGCTGCCCGCTAAGCCATTGCGCCAGCGCCACCACGTCCGGATGGTGCAGGAAAGCCACCAGCTGGCGGGCTCTGATCTCCCCCACGCCAGGCAGCGTGCGCCATTGCGCTTCACTTTTTGCCGCCAGCAGATGCCAGTTCTCGCTTTCGAGCTGCGCCAGCGCCCCCTGCGGCACCGGGATCCCCATCGCCAGCACCCAGCGGATAAAAGGTCGTTTGCGAACGAGATCAAACTGATGCCAGAGGTGCTGCCCGCGGGCGGCGGAAATCCCTGGCACCGCCTGCAGCTGCTCAACGGTAAGCGCCAGCCAGGAAAAGATATGCGTCATCGGGTTTTGCTGTTGAATGACGCGCCATAAATTTTCCCCCACGCCATCGACATTCAGGGCGGACTTTGATGACAACCAGATCAGCCTGGAAAGAAACTGTTCGCTGCACTCAGGGGTGGCGAAATAGCAGGTTAGCGCATTAAATTTCGCCGGCGGCGGCGTCGGTTTATGGCGCTCGGCCGTCCGCCAGACGACGGCGTCGACCCGAGGAATACCCTGCCCTGCCAGACTGATCTGCAGCTGATCGCCAACCCCAATATCCAGCATCTGCCAGCGGGACACAGAGCCAACGTTAACCCGCTGCACGCGTTTATCATCCAGCCGCTGGGGCTCAAGCTCGGCCACCACGTTGAGTCTGCCGCTGCGGCCGGTACTGAAACGGATCGCCCGTACCTGCATCACCCGCGATGCCGGAGGATATTTCCAGGCTGCCAGCCACTCGCCCTTTCCGGGCGACCAGACTCGCCCCGGCGGCTCGCGTCCTTCGCGCACAATCACACCGTCGCTGACGAAGGGCAGCGGCGAGCGATACCAGCGCTGGCGCCACTGCGCCACCTGCTCGATGCGCGACACCGGATGGGTATATTGTCCGCTGTACTTAAACCCCGCCTGCGCCAGCAGCTTCTGACGACGGCGCATATCCGACGGGCCGTCTGGCCAGGCCCAGATAAAAACGTCCAGTTGACTGAGCGCAGCCGCCGCGTCGGCTCGCATCATCAACCCGGCGACTTTCGCCCGCGCATTCATCCCCCCGGCCTGCTGCTGGACATGGCCGTCCCGGCGCAGAAACAGTTCCCCCTGCAGTACGCTGTCGGCCAGTTCACCGGTCATCACTTTCGCCAGCGCCGGGATCTGCCGCGCTCGGGCGGTCCATGCCTCACCGCGTAGACCATCGCCGCGGCTAATGGCCTGAACCAGACGCCCCTGGCGATAAACGAGAGTCACCGCCACGCCGTCCACTTTAGGCTGTATCCACAGGTCGGATTTATTTTTCATCCAGCGGGCAACGCTGTCCTCATCCGCCAGCTTGCGCACGCCGGTATGGGCCACCGGATGACGCGCATCGCCGGTGGGCGGAGGCAGATCGTCATCCTCAGGCGTCGCGCCCGGAAAGCATTGTCGCCACTGCGCCAGGCGCAGAGTGAGCTGGTCGTAAACGTCATCGCTCACTCCGCTGGCGCCCTGCCGCCAGTAAGCCTCTTTCCAGGCGACAATTTGCTGATGAAGGCGTGATGTCTCCTGCCTTCCTCTGGCCGGCGGCCAGTCCGGACACGTCGCCAGCGCGCTGGCAGAGAACATCCCTAACGCCAGCCACCACCCTCCTTTACGCATTGCAGTCCCCTCCTCCATCACCTCGCGGAGAGTCTGCTGCAGAATGCCGCGAGCCGCGACGGAAGCTTTTTCGCCTTGCGAAGCGCCTTCCAGGATTTACGCCTCATTGCAGCAACGGCTGGCGAATTCAGGAAAACGGCAGGCAAAATGAAAGAAACAGCGGCAAAAAGTGTGACAATGACTGCGTCACGCCGCGGCGACGTGTATAATAGGCTCGTATGTAGGACCTCTTTCGATAACCACATACAAAAGACACTCATGGCTCAAGGCACGCTTTATATTGTTTCCGCCCCTAGCGGCGCGGGTAAATCCAGCCTGATTCAGGCTTTATTAAAAACCCAACCGTTGTATGACACCCAGGTATCGGTCTCCCATACCACGCGGGCGCCGCGTCCGGGTGAAGTGCACGGCGAACACTATTTCTTCGTGAATCACGACGAATTCCGCTCGATGATTGGCGAAAACGCGTTTCTGGAACATGCAGAGGTCTTTGGCAACTATTACGGCACGTCGCGTAAAGCGATCGAGCAGGTGCTGGCGACCGGCGTCGATGTCTTCCTCGATATCGACTGGCAAGGCGCGCAGCAGATCCGTAAAAGCATGCCCGGCGCGCGCAGTATTTTTATTCTGCCGCCGTCAAAAGATGAACTGGACCGTCGCCTGCGCGGCCGCGGCCAGGACAGCGAAGAGGTGATCGCGAAACGGATGGCCCAGGCCGTTGCGGAAATGAGCCATTACGCGGAATATGATTACCTGATTGTGAACGATGATTTTGACACCGCCCTGAGCGACCTGAAAAATATCATCCGCGCTGAACGTCTGCGCATGAGCCGCCAAAAGCAGCGACATGGCGCTTTAATCACCAAACTATTGGCAGACTGAACCCACATTCAGTATCATGCCCAGTCATTTCTTCACCTGTGGAGCATTTTAAGTATGGCACGCGTAACTGTTCAGGACGCTGTAGAGAAAATTGGTAACCGTTTTGACCTGGTACTGGTCGCCGCGCGTCGCGCTCGTCAGATGCAGGTTGGCGGAAAGGATCCGCTGGTACCGGAAGAAAACGATAAAACCACCGTTATCGCACTGCGCGAAATCGAAGAAGGTCTGATCAACAACCAGATCCTCGACGTACGTGAGCGCCAGGAACAGCAAGAGCAGGAAGCCGCTGAATTACAAGCCGTTACCGCGATTGCTGAAGGTCGTCGTTAATCACACAGCGGGTCGCCCTTGTATCTGTTTGAAAGCCTGAATCAGCTGATTCAAAACTACCTGCCGGAAGACCAGATTAAGCGTCTGCGGCAGGCGTATCTCGTTGCACGTGACGCTCACGAGGGTCAGACACGTTCAAGCGGTGAACCCTATATCACGCACCCGGTCGCGGTAGCCTGCATTCTGGCCGAGATGAAGCTCGACTATGAAACGCTGATGGCCGCGCTGCTGCATGATGTGATTGAAGATACCCCCGCCACCTACCAGGACATGGAACAGCTTTTTGGTAAAAGCGTCGCCGAGCTGGTAGAGGGGGTGTCGAAACTTGATAAGCTCAAGTTCCGCGATAAGAAAGAGGCGCAGGCCGAAAACTTTCGCAAAATGATCATGGCGATGGTGCAGGACATCCGCGTCATCCTCATCAAGCTTGCCGACCGCACCCACAACATGCGTACTCTGGGCTCGCTGCGCCCGGATAAACGCCGACGCATCGCCCGCGAAACCCTGGAAATTTACAGCCCGCTGGCGCACCGTTTAGGCATCCATCACATCAAAACCGAGCTCGAAGAGCTGGGCTTTGAAGCGCTGTACCCTAATCGCTACCGCGTCATTAAAGAGGTGGTCAAAGCGGCGCGCGGCAACCGTAAGGAGATGATTCAAAAGATCCTCTCCGAAATCGAAGGGCGTTTGCAGGAAGCGGGGATCCCCTGCCGCGTCAGCGGTCGCGAGAAGCATCTATACTCCATCTACTGTAAAATGGTGCTCAAAGAGCAACGTTTTCACTCGATCATGGATATCTACGCCTTCCGCGTTATCGTCCATGATGCCGATATCTGCTATCGCGTGCTCGGCCAGATGCACAGCCTCTACAAACCGCGTCCGGGTCGTTTTAAAGACTACATCGCCATTCCGAAAGCTAACGGCTATCAGTCTTTGCACACCTCGATGATCGGCCCCCACGGCGTCCCGGTCGAGGTACAAATTCGTACCGAAGACATGGACCAGATGGCGGAGATGGGGGTAGCGGCGCACTGGGCTTATAAAGAGCACGGCGGCGAAAGCAGCACCACCGCGCAAATCCGCGCTCAGCGCTGGATGCAAAGCCTGCTGGAGCTGCAGCAGAGCGCCGGTAGCTCGTTTGAATTTATCGAGAGCGTAAAATCCGATCTGTTCCCCGATGAGATTTACGTTTTCACCCCGGAAGGGCGCATTGTCGAACTGCCTGCCGGCGCCACGCCGGTGGACTTCGCCTACGCGGTGCATACCGATATCGGTCATGCCTGCGTCGGCGCGCGCGTCGACCGTCAGCCCTATCCGCTGTCGCAGCCGCTCTCCAGCGGTCAGACTGTCGAAATTATCACCGCGCCGGGCGCTCGCCCGAACGCCGCCTGGCTGAACTTTGTCGTCAGCTCGAAAGCGCGCGCCAAGATCCGTCAGCTGCTGAAAAACCTTAAGCGCGACGATTCGGTCAGCCTTGGCCGTCGTCTGCTCAATCACGCGCTGGGCGGAAGCCGCAAACTCGCCGAGATCCCACCGGAGAATATCCAGCGCGAACTCGATCGCATGAAGCTGGCCTCGCTTGACGATCTGCTGGCGGAAATCGGTCTGGGCAACGCCATGAGCGTCGTGGTGGCAAAAAACCTGCAGCAGGGCGAAGCCGCTGCGGCGCCGGTGCCGGCCAACGCGTCGAACCACGGTCATCTGCCAATCAAAGGCGCCGATGGCGTGTTGATCACCTTCGCCAAGTGCTGTCGTCCAATTCCAGGTGACCCGATTATCGCCCACGTCAGCCCGGGTAAAGGGTTGGTTATCCACCATGAATCCTGTCGTAACATTCGCGGCTACCAGAAAGAGCCGGAGAAATTTATGGCGGTTGAGTGGGATAAAGAGACCGCTCAGGAGTTCATCACCGAAATCAAGGTGGACATGTTTAACCACCAGGGCGCGCTGGCTAACCTGACGGCGGCGATCAACACCGCGTCTTCCAATATCCAGAGCCTGAATACGGAAGAGAAAGATGGCCGCGTATACAGCGCCTTTATCCGCCTGACCGCGCGCGACCGCGTGCATCTGGCGAATATCATGCGCAAAATCCGCGTCATGCCGGACGTGATTAAAGTCACCCGTAACCGAAACTAGCTTTATGAACTCAAAGCGCTACGAGCGTATCTGCGAGATGCTCGCCAGGCGTCAGCCTGACCTGACGGTCTGCATGGAGCAGGTCCATAAGCCTCATAACGTCTCTGCGGTCATCCGGACCGCAGATGCCGTTGGCGTACACGAAGTGCATGCCGTCTGGCCGAGCAGCCGGATGCGTACCATGGCCTCCGCCGCCGCGGGCAGCAACAGCTGGGTGCAGGTTAAAACCCACCGCACTATCGCAGATGCCGTCGGCCACCTGAAAGGCCAGGGCATGCAAATTCTCGCCACTCACCTTTCCGACAAAGCCATCGATTTTCGTGAAATCGACTATACGCGTCCAACCTGCATCCTGATGGGTCAGGAAAAAACCGGCATCACCCAGGAAGCGCTGGCGCTGGCCGATCAGGACATCATTATCCCGATGATCGGCATGGTGCAGTCGCTGAACGTCTCCGTCGCCTCGGCGCTGATCCTCTACGAGGCGCAGCGCCAGCGGCAGAATGCCGGGATGTACCAACGCGCCAACAGCATGCTGCCGCCGCAAGAGCAGCAGCGCCTGCTGTTCGAAGGCGGCTATCCGGTGCTGGCCCGCGTCGCCCGACAAAAAGGTCTGCCTTACCCCCACGTTAACGAGCAGGGCGAAGTGGAAGCCGATGCCGCGTGGTGGGCTACCATGCAGGCTGCGAGGTAAACCCAATGTCAGGCCGCCTGTTAGATGCCGTTCCGCTCAGTTCACTCACCGGTGTGGGCGCTGCGCAGAGCAGCAAACTGGCGAAGATTGGCCTGCATACGGTACAGGATCTGCTGCTGCACCTGCCTTTACGCTACGAAGATCGCACCCATCTTTACCCGATAGCCGAGCTACTTCCCGGAGTTTATGCCACCGTGGAAGGTGAAGTGCTCAACAGCAATATCACCTTCGGCGGCCGGCGGATGATGACCTGCCAGATCAGCGATGGCACCGGCATCCTCACCATGCGCTTTTTCAACTTCAACGCGGCGATGAAAAACAGCCTCGCGACCGGTCGTCGGGTGCTGGCCTACGGTGAAGCCAAACGCGGTAAGTACGGCGCCGAGATGATCCACCCGGAATATCGCGTCCAGGGCGATATGAGTACTCCGGAGCTGCAGGAAACGTTAACCCCAGTCTATCCGACCACCGAAGGCATCAAGCAGGCGACCCTGCGCAAGCTCACCGATCAGGCGCTTGAGCTCCTGGAAACCTGCGCGATTAGCGAACTCCTGCCGCCGGAGCTGGCGCAGGGGATGATGAGCCTGCCGGAGGCGCTGCGTACGCTGCACCGCCCGCCTCCCTCCTTGCAACTTAGCGAGCTGGAAAGCGGCAAGCACCCGGCGCAGCAGCGTCTGATTCTGGAAGAGCTGCTGGCGCATAACCTCAGCATGCTGGCGCTACGGGCAGGCGCCCAGCGCTATCACGCCCTGCCGCTCGGCGCCAACGATACCCTGAAAAACCAACTGCTGGCCTCCCTGCCCTTTAAGCCCACCGGCGCGCAGGCGCGGGTTACCGCCGAGATTGAACACGATATGGCGCTGGACGTGCCGATGATGCGCCTGGTGCAGGGCGACGTTGGCTCCGGTAAAACGCTGGTCGCTGCCCTGGCCGCCTTGCGCGCTATCGTCCACGGCAAACAGGTGGCGCTGATGGCGCCCACCGAACTGCTTGCCGAGCAGCATGCCAATAACTTCCGCAGCTGGTTCGAACCGCTGGGTATTGAAGTCGGCTGGCTGGCGGGCAAACAGAAAGGCAAAGCCCGTCAGGCGCAGCAGGAGGCTATCGCCAGCGGCGAAGTGCAGATGATTGTCGGCACCCACGCCATCTTCCAGGAGCAGGTGCAGTTTAACGGCCTGGCGCTGGTGATTATTGACGAACAGCACCGCTTCGGCGTGCATCAGCGGCTGGCGCTGTGGGAGAAAGGTCAGCAGCAGGGATTCCACCCGCATCAGCTGATCATGACCGCCACCCCGATCCCCCGCACCCTGGCGATGACCGCCTACGCCGATCTGGACACCTCGATTATCGACGAGCTGCCGCCAGGCCGAACTCCGGTGACCACTGTCGCCATCCCCGACACCCGGCGCAGCGATA
Source organism: Klebsiella pneumoniae (assembly GCF_000742135.1). Lineage (GTDB taxonomy): Bacteria > Pseudomonadota > Gammaproteobacteria > Enterobacterales > Enterobacteriaceae > Klebsiella > Klebsiella pneumoniae. The sequence continues at coordinate 4,883,661 of NZ_KN046818.1, forward strand.
TTATCGACCGCGTGCGCAACGCCTGTACCCATGAAGGTCGCCAGGCCTATTGGGTCTGTACGCTGATTGAAGAGTCCGATCTGCTGGAAGCCCAGGCGGCGGAAGCCACCTGGGAAGAGCTCAAACTGGCGCTGCCGGAGCTCAATATCGGCCTCGTCCACGGGCGGATGAAACCGGCGGAGAAGCAGGCGGTGATGCAGGCCTTCAAGCAGGGCGAGATGCATCTGCTGGTAGCCACCACGGTGATTGAAGTCGGCGTCGACGTGCCTAACTCAAGCCTGATGATTATCGAAAACCCGGAACGTCTGGGTCTGGCGCAGCTGCACCAGCTCAGAGGGCGCGTTGGTCGCGGCGCGGTCGCTTCCCACTGCGTGCTACTCTATAAATCGCCGCTCTCCAAAACGGCGCAGAAACGTCTGCAGGTCCTGCGCGACAGCAACGATGGTTTCGTCATTGCCCAGAAAGACCTCGAAATTCGCGGTCCCGGCGAGCTGCTCGGCACCCGCCAGACCGGCAACGCCGAATTTAAAGTGGCGGACTTACTGCGCGATCAGGCGATGATCCCCGATGTTCAACGCATTGCTCGCCACATTCATGAACGCTATCCGCTGCAGGCCCAGGCGCTTATCGAGCGCTGGATGCCGGAAACCGAACGCTATTCCAACGCGTAGCGCGCTTTTGCCGCGCTGCGGGCAATTTTTCTACACAACGAGTGGATTATGAAACGAGAACTGGCCATCGAATTTTCGCGTGTCACCGAAGCCGCCGCGCTGGCGGGCTATAAATGGCTGGGCCGCGGCGATAAGAATACCGCCGACGGCGCAGCGGTTAACGCCATGCGCATTATGCTTAACCTCGTCAATATCGACGGCACCATCGTCATCGGCGAGGGCGAAATCGATGAAGCGCCGATGCTCTATATCGGCGAAAAAGTGGGTACCGGCAAGGGCGATGCGGTAGATATCGCCGTCGATCCCATCGAAGGCACCCGCATGACGGCGATGGGCCAGGCCAACGCCCTGGCGGTGATGGCGGTCGGCGATAAGGGCTGCTTCCTCAACGCGCCGGATATGTATATGGAAAAGCTGATCGTCGGCCCGGGCGCTAAAGGCGCTATCGACCTTAATCTGCCGCTGGAAGAGAACCTGCACAATATCGCCCGCGCCCTGAACAAGCCGCTGGGCGAGCTGACCGTCACCGTGCTGGCGAAACCGCGCCACGACGCGGTCATTGCCCAGCTGCAGCAGCTGGGCGTGCGCGTGTTCGCTATTCCCGATGGCGACGTCGCGGCCTCTATTCTCACCTGCATGCCGGATAGCGAAGTCGACGTACTGTACGGCATCGGCGGCGCGCCGGAAGGGGTGGTTTCCGCCGCGGTGATCCGCGCCCTCGACGGGGATATGCAGGGGCGCCTGCTGGCTCGCCACCACGTGAAGGGCGATAACGAAGAGAACCGCCGCATCGGTGAAAATGAGCTGGCGCGCTGCAAAACCATGGGCATTGAAGCGGGCAAAGTGCTGCGTCTGGATGAAATGGCGCGCAGCGATAACGTCGTCTTCTCCGCCACCGGGATCACCAAAGGCGATCTGCTGGACGGCATCACCCGCAAGGGCAATATGGCCACCACCGAGACGCTGCTGATCCGCGGCAAGTCGCGCACTATCCGTCGTATCCAGTCGATTCATTACCTCGACCGTAAAGATCCGGACATTCAGCAGCACATCCTGTAATACCGCTTTTTCTCTCCCAGGCAACCGTCCGCAGGCGGTTGCCCTGTTCTTCGTTTATATTTGATCAATAGAGCTTTCTTGCGCCTTCGGGGTGGAAATCTGGCTCGTCTGGACCGAAGATAAGGCATCGCTTGGCAACAGGAGAAGACGATGGCGGACTGGGTTAGCGGCAAAGTGACAAAAGTGGAGTACTGGACGGACGCCTTGTTCAGTTTATACGTGCGGGCGCCTGTTCATCCGTTTACCGCCGGGCAATTTACCAAGCTCGGGCTGGAAATCGACGGCGAACGCGTGCAGCGCGCCTACTCCTACGTCAACGCCCCCGGCAATCCCGACCTCGAGTTCTATTTGGTCACCGTCCCGGAAGGCAAGCTGAGCCCGCGTCTGGCGGCGCTGAAGCCGGGCGATGAAGTCCTGGTGGTGAGTGAAGCGGCAGGTTTCTTCGTCCTCGAGGAAGTACCGGATTGCGATACCCTGTGGATGCTGGCGACCGGCACTGCGCTGGGGCCGTACCTGTCAATTTTGCAGGAAGGCAAGGACCTTGAGCGCTTTAATAACCTGGTGCTGGTCCACGCCGTCCGCTACGCCGCGGACCTGAGCTATCTGCCGCTAATGCGCGAACTGGAGCAGCGCTACGCCGGTAAATTACGCATCCAGACGGTGGTCAGCCGCGAAACCGTGGAAGGCTCGCTGACCGGCCGGGTGCCGTTTCTGATTGAAACCGGCGCGCTGGAAGAGGCCGTCGGCCTGCCGATGACCACTGACACCAGCCATGTGATGCTGTGCGGCAACCCGCAAATGGTGCGCGATACCCAACAGCTGTTAAAAGAGACCCGGCAGATGACCAAACATCTGCGTCGCCGGCCAGGCCACATGACGGCTGAGCACTACTGGTAATCAGGCGTCCGCTTTCCAGCGCACGTCCTGGGTCTCCTTGCCGAACTTATTCTCGCCCTGGGTGCCGACAAACGCCCCCAGGTCGATCAACATCATGACGATAATCAACGTCGGCACAAAGCGCCCGACGCCCCACTGCCAGACCTGCGGCAACATCGCCCAGTTCCCCGCCAGCAGCATCCACGCCAGAATCATCAGCAGCGCCCAAAGTCCGGATTTGCCGCGATCGTGCAGCCGCTTGACCACCACCGCCGCCGTCGGCCACAGCAGGCAGACGATAATAAACGCCGCCGTCTGCAGGTTGAGCAGATTGCTGCCTGCCAGGGTAAACAGGGCGCTCATGGTCACCAGCCAGATGGCAATCCAGATCCAGAAATCGCGGCGGCCAATGCGCCCTTTAATTGAGAATAACCACTGCTGTAGGGTCATGCGTTTTTCCTTATCATCATCGTCTGCGTAGTTTACCCTGGCGTCGTGACTTTTTGACAAGCGCCGCGCTTCCCGATTTAATCGTCAGCAGGCAAAAAAAGGAACGACGGGCATGAAGAAGTGGACAATTTTGTGGTTAAGTGGGCTGATGGGCCTTGCCGTCGGCCCGCACGCGTTGTCCGCAGAGAGCGAATCGACGACCGCGGCAGCGCCCTACCTGCTCGCCGGCGCGCCGAGCTTTGACCAGTCGATCAGTCAGTTCCGCGAGAAATTCAACGCCGATAACCCAAAGCTGCCTCTGAACGAATTCCGTTCCATCGCCACCAGTCGCGATCGGGCTAACCTGACCCGCGCCGCCAGCAAAATTAACGAAAATCTCTATGCCTCCACCGCGCTGGAGCGCGGCACGCTGAAGATCAAATCCATGCAGATCACCTGGCTGCCGATCCAGGGGCCGGAGCAAAAGGCGGCCAGGACCAAAGCGCTGGAGTATATGAGCGCCATGATCCGCGCCTTCGTGCCGACTTTTAGCCAGGCGCAAAGCCAGCAAAAACTGCAGAAACTGCTGGCCGCCGGCAAGGGCAAGCGCTACTTCGCCGATACCGAAGGCGCCGTGCGCTATGTGGTGGCAGATCATGGGGAAAAGGGCCTGACCTTCGCCATTGAACCGATTAAGCTGGCGCTATCTGAAACGCTGGAAGGTAACAATAAATGACAAAAAGCAAAGCCTTTCCAGTGACGAGTCTCTATACTGTTTCACAGACCATGCTGCCCTCTGGGGCGGCTATATTCCTTAATTCGCTTAAGTAGCGTGGAGAATTAAAATGCGACATCCTTTAGTGATGGGTAACTGGAAACTGAACGGCAGCCGCCACATGGTAAACGAACTGGTTGCGAACCTGCGTACCGAGCTGGCTGGCGTAAGCGGCTGTGCAGTTGCCATCGCCCCGCCGGAAATGTATCTGGACCTGGCTAAGCGCGCGGCAGAAGGCAGCCACATTCACCTGGGCGCGCAGAACGTTGACGTGAACCTGTCCGGCGCATTCACCGGTGAAACCTCCGCCGAAATGCTGAAAGATATCGGCGCGCAGTACATCATCATCGGCCACTCCGAGCGTCGTACCTACCACAAAGAATCCGACGAGCTGATCGCGAAGAAATTCGCGGTGCTGAAAGAGCAGGGTCTGACCCCGGTTCTGTGCATCGGTGAAACCGAAGCCGAAAACGAAGCGGGCAAAACGGAAGAAGTTTGCGCGCGTCAGATCGACGCAGTGCTGAAAACCCAGGGCGCTGCCGCTTTCGAAGGCGTGGTTATCGCTTACGAACCAGTATGGGCTATCGGTACCGGCAAATCAGCGACCCCGGCTCAGGCGCAGGCGGTGCACAAATTCATCCGTGACCACATTGCTAAAGCTGACGCCAAAATCGCTGAGCAAGTGATCATCCAGTACGGCGGTTCCGTTAACGCTGGCAACGCCGCAGAGCTGTTCACCCAGCCGGACATCGACGGCGCGCTGGTTGGCGGCGCCTCCCTGAAAGCTGACGCTTTCGCGGAGATCGTTAAAGCAGCAGAAGCAGCGAAAAAAGCGTAATTCGCTTTTCCCGGTGGCGACACGCGACCGGGTTGACTGACAAAACGTGGGAGCCCGGCCTAGCACAGCGCAAGCCGGGCTTTCTTTTGCCGTTACAGTTTCCCCAACAGCTGATACCAGGCGTAGTCCAGCGGCAGTAAAACCAGATAACTCACCGCCGCCAGCGCCAGACACAGTTGCATCCCCGCCCTCGCCGGGACCTTGCCTAACCCCATCGCCACCACGATCGGCGACGCCTGATAGGGCAGCAGCGGCGTGGAATAGCCCAGCACCTGAATCATAATCACGCTTAGCAGCGGGAAGCCGGTGGCGTCGGCAAAGCTCTGGGCAAAGGTGGTGTAGAGCGCCGGCACGCCGTTGGCGGTCATAATAAAGTTCAGCGCGCTGGTTATCCCGGTCAGGGCGAGAAAGCTGGTGAAAGGATTGTCTTTATCCAGGGGCATCACCTGCAGCAGCGCATTGCCCACCGCGCCGCCAATCCCGGTTTGGGTGACGGCGATCGCTAGCCCCAGAATCCCGGCGACGTAAATGCAGGTGCGCATATTCACCCCGCTGGCAAACTCCTCGCCGTTGATAAAGCCCACCCGCGGCAGCAGCGTGATCACAGCCGCCGCCAGGCCGGTCCACGCCGGGCCGACGCCGTGCCAGCTCTCGGTCACCCATAGCGAGAGGACCACCGCCAGCAGCCACGCCAGACGTTTCTCGTCGCGGCTCATCGGCGGCAGCGGCGTCAGGTCGCGCGGTGGATGCGGCTTGCCGGGAAACAGCCAGCAAATCAGCGCCACCAGCACCGCCCCTTTCAGCCAGCCAAGCACCGGCGTATGCAGCAGTAAATAGGGAACATAATTCAGATGGATACCGTACGAGCCTTCCGCCGCGCCACTCATCACCAGATTCGGCACGTTGGCGGGCAAAATCGTCGCCGACAGCTGAAAGGTGCCGAACCCCACCGCCAGCGCCAGGCCGAACCAGCCGCGGCTACCGTCGGCAATGCCCGCGCGGCGGGCCATCGCCGCCACGATCGGCATCAGCAGCGCGATGCGCCCCATGTTGGAGGGCATCACGAACGCCAGGGCGTAGCTCAGGAGTACCACGCTGGCGACCATCCGCGGCCAGGAGTCGGTGAGCCTGGCCGACAGCGCCTGCGCCGCCCGGTCCGCCAGTCCGGTTTTACGGATGGCGATGCCGAGCACAAAGCCGCTGAACACCAGCCAGAACGCCGAAGAGGCAAAGCCGCCGAAGATCACCTCCGGCGGAGCGATTTTCGCCATCATTGCCGCTGCGAAGAACAGCAGCGCGGTGATAAATTCCGGCAGCAGCGACGTCGCCCAGAGCACGATGGTGACGCCGACAATCAATGAAGGAAGGAACAGCGGGTGGGTAAGCCAGAGCGACATGCCTGTCTCCTGTCGTTTTTTTCAGCAAGAATACGACGACAGGTAAGACAGGTAAACGCCAGAACTAGTGGTTTGCGTTAAGGATGGCGCAGCGATGATCCTGAATTTCTTCCGCTGAAGCCCGGTTCAGGGTCAGCAGGTTACGCTCCGTCGCCAGCAGCACCAGCGAGCCGTCGCTCTGTTGCGCCATTGCCAGCGCGAAGCGTCCCATATGTTCACGCGCCTCCGGCACCTCTTCCGCCAGCATCAGGAACGGGCTACGCTGGGCCAGCTCCGCCTCCGTCACCCGGCGCGCCAGGTATTCGTGGCCCTGAAGCCCGCCCGGTAGCGGCAGCCAGCGGCTGCTGATCGCTGCGGCATCCTTATCTAACTGCGCGCGCACATCGGGGCGCAGGCAGGAGATATGAATATGGAAATGGTTTTGCGTACGTCCACTGCGCGAGTTGATCGCCAGCGATACCGCGTTATCAGGAACCGGCGCGCCGTGGCGCTGGCTCATGATTTCACGCCCCTGCCAGGCCTGCCAGAAAAAGTTCGGCGTCAACGGATCCAGCAGCAGCGGGCTTTCGGTGCCGTTGATGCGGTAGGTCGGCATCAGCAAATATTGCAGCGGGCCGTTACGGTCTTTAAACAGCACATAGCCGCCCTTGAGGTTCACTTCCGCGCACGGCGACGGGTTTTGCTGCTGTTGCTGATGGGGTACGCACTGCTGCAGGACAATCTTGCGTAATGCGTCCGGGTTGCCAGAGTGCAGCCAGTAGTAGCCGCCCGCCAGCGCCGCGAGGATCGCCACCAGCAGCGCCAGCAAAAAGTATCTTACTCTTCTCATTTTCATTCCCTGTTAAGCCTGAAGCGGAAGAGTAGCGTAATTTGATGACTAAATGAAAACAGATGGTGGACGGGGCGTTATCCCGGGTAGCGGCTGACGCCTTACCCGGGCTACGCACCGCGCAAAACTGTAGCCCTGCTAAGCGTAGCGCAAGCAGGGACAAGAGAATTAACGCTGGCTAATCTGGTCGAAGGTGCCGCCGTTGGAGAAGTGCTCTTTCTGCGCTTTCGTCCAGCCGCCGAACTCCTGATCGATGGTAAACAGCTTCAGTTTCGGGAATTCGTTAGCATATTTCTTCGCCACATTCGGATCGCGCGGGCGGTAGAAGTTCTTCGCCGCAATCTCCTGGCCTTCCGGCGAGTAGAGATACTTCAGGTACGCTTCCGCCACCTGACGCGTGCCTTTCTTATCCACCACTTTGTCGACCACCGAGACGGTCGGCTCAGCCAGAATCGACTCACTCGGGGTCACGATTTCAAACTTGTCTTTGCCCAGTTCGTTGGTCGCCAGCAGCGCTTCATTTTCCCAGGCGATCAGCACATCGCCGATGCCGCGTTCTACGAAGGTATTGGTCGAACCGCGCGCGCCGGAGTCCAGCACTTCCACGTTTTTATACAGCGCCTTGACGAATTCCTGGGCTTTCGCCTGGTCGCCGTGATTCTGATGCAGAGCATAGCCCCAGGCCGCCAGGTAGTTCCAGCGGGCGCCGCCGGAGCTTTTCGGGTTCGGGGTAATGACCGACACACCCGGTTTGATCAGATCGTTCCAGTCATGGATCTGTTTCGGATTGCCCTTGCGGACGAGGAACACGATGGTGGAGGTATACGGCGCGGAGTTATCCGGCAGGCGTTTCAGCCAGTTTTTATCGATGCGGCCGCGTTCGGCAATAGCGTCGACATCGTAGGCCAGCGCCAGCGTGACCACATCCGCTTCAATACCGTTAATCACCGAGGTCGCCTGTTTGCCAGAGCCACCATGCGACTGGCGGATCACCACGTTGTCGCTGGTCTCCTGCTTCCAGTGTGCGCTAAACGCTTTGTTGTACTGTTCGTACAGCTCGCGCGTTGGATCATAAGATACGTTTAATAGCTGAATGTCTTTTGCCAGAACGCTGGCGGATGCCAGCAACAGAGTTAACCCTACGCCCCACTTATTCATCGCACCGCTCTCTTTATGTGTGTTGTGATGGGTTAAGCGTGCCAGAAAGCGATTCAATGATTAAAGAATAAAAAAAGATTGGCTATAACTTGCGGATATAAAGACGCGAGTAAGGATGACCCCCTCCCGGGCGGGAGAGGGCGCGAAGCGATTAGACTTCTTCCATGCGACCCAGCAGCGCCTGCAGACGTTCCTGCCAGCCCTGCTGCTGCTCTTTCAGCTGGCTGTTTTCGCGCTCCAGCTCTTCACGACCATGCTGCGCGCTCTGAACTTCCTGCACCAGGGTGTTGTTCTTTTCTTTCAGCTCTTCGATTTCCATCTGCAACAGAGTGATGGTATCAATCGCCTGCTGAACCTTAGATTCTAATTTCTCAAACACTTCTAATGACATCGTCATACCTCTCCTGAACTTGCAAGGCGTTGATAGAAACTCGTGTTTCGTATACGCGGTCCCGCCTTAACGAAAATTAGCGCACATAGCGGTGTTATCGTCGATTGTATGAATCCCCGCCGCCCCTGTCCAGCGGCAAGCCGCGTAGATTGCGGTTTGCAACACTTTTCAGTCTTTACCTGGTGCTTTCAGCGCAGTTCGCTCGTAGTTCATGGGTCAATGTTAATTTTATGGTTAACAAAATGCGTGGTGAAACGCTCCGGCAGCGCACTCGATGCGCGCAAATGGCGCGAAAACGCTCATTTTCTTGACGAGGCACACACATTTGAAGTTCGATATTTCTCGTTTTTGCTCGTTAACGATAAATTAACACTATGCCTACATGGCAATATGGTCGTCTGTGACCACCCTACATACAATAATCATCACCACGCTTCAGGATTCGATTATGAGCCAAACATCAACCTTAAAAGGCCAGTGCATCGCAGAGTTCCTCGGTACCGGGTTGTTGATCTTTTTCGGCGTTGGGTGCGTGGCTGCGCTCAAGGTCGCGGGAGCCAGCTTCGGACAATGGGAAATCAGCATCATCTGGGGTCTGGGCGTCGCCATGGCGATCTACCTGACCGCCGGGGTCTCCGGTGCGCACCTTAACCCAGCGGTGACTATCGCGCTGTGGCTGTTCGCCTGCTTCGAAGGCCGCAAAGTGGTTCCTTTTATTATTTCGCAATTCGCTGGCGCCTTTTGCGCTGCGGCATTAGTTTACGGGCTTTACTACAATCTTTTCCTCGATTATGAAACCACCCACCATATGATTCGCGGCAGCGTGGAAAGCCTCGATCTGGCCGGCATTTTCTCCACTTACCCGAACCCGCACATCAATTTTGTGCAGGCCTTCGCGGTAGAGATGGTGATTACCGCTATCCTGATGGGCGTCATCCTGGCGCTGACCGACGATGGCAACGGCATACCGCGCGGCCCGCTGGCCCCTCTGCTGATTGGCCTGCTGATTGCGGTGATTGGCGCCTCCATGGGACCGCTGACCGGCTTCGCCATGAACCCGGCGCGTGACATCGGCCCGAAAGCCTTCGCCTGGCTGGCGGGGTGGGGTGACGTCGCCTTCACCGGCGGCAAAGATATTCCTTATTTCCTGGTGCCGCTGTGCGCACCGGTGGTCGGCGCGGCGCTGGGCGCATTCAGCTATCGTAAGCTGATTGGCCGTCACCTGCCTTGCGACACCTGCGTGGAGGAAGAGCAACAGAGCCCCTCCTCTTCCACCGCTCAACATAAAGCTTCGCTGTAATCTGACTACGGGACACCGACTATGACCGACAAAAAATATATCGTTGCGCTTGACCAGGGCACTACCAGCTCCCGGGCCGTTGTGATGGATCATGATGCCAATATCGTCAGCGTCTCCCAGCGAGAATTTGAACAAATTTATCCTAAGCCAGGCTGGGTCGAACACGACCCGATGGAAATCTGGGCTTCCCAAAGCTCGACGCTGGTCGAAGCGCTGGCCAAAGCGGATATCAACTCCGATCAGATCGCGGCCATCGGCATCACCAATCAGCGTGAGACCGTGGTGGTGTGGGAGCGAGAGACCGGTAAACCCATCTACAACGCTATCGTCTGGCAGTGCCGCCGTACCGCGGAGATCTGCGAGCAGCTCAAGCGTGACGGGATGGAAGAGTATATCCGCAAGGCCACAGGCCTGGTGGTGGACCCGTACTTCTCCGGCACCAAGGTGAAATGGATCCTCGACCATGTCGAAGGTTCCCGTGAGCGTGCGAAGCGCGGCGAGCTGCTGTTCGGCACCGTTGACACCTGGCTTATCTGGAAGATGACCCAGGGCCGCGTGCACGTCACCGACTACACCAACGCCTCACGTACCATGCTGTTCAACATTCACGACCTCGACTGGGACGACAAGATGCTCGACGCGCTGGACATTCCGCGCGCCATGCTGCCGGAAGTGCGCAAGTCTTCCGAAGTGTACGGCCAGACCAACATCGGTGGTAAAGGCGGGACCCGTATTCCTATCGCCGGGATCGCCGGTGACCAGCAGGCGGCCCTGTTCGGCCAGCTGTGCGTCAAGGAAGGGATGGCGAAAAACACCTACGGCACCGGCTGCTTTATGCTGATGAATACCGGCGAAAAAGCGGTCACCTCCACCCACGGTCTGCTGACCACCATCGCCTGCGGCCCGCGCGGCGAGGTGAACTACGCTCTGGAAGGGGCGGTGTTTATGGCCGGCGCGTCTATTCAGTGGCTGCGCGACGAGATGAAGCTCATCAGCGATGCCTTCGACTCCGAGTATTTCGCCACCAAAGTGAAGGATACCAACGGCGTATACGTGGTACCCGCGTTCACCGGTCTTGGCGCACCGTACTGGGACCCGTATGCCCGCGGCGCGATTTTCGGCCTCACCCGCGGCGTGAACTCCAACCACATTATCCGTGCGACGCTGGAGTCCATCGCCTTTCAGACCCGCGACGTGCTGGAAGCGATGCAGGCTGACTCCGGCATTCGTCTGCACGCCCTGCGCGTAGACGGCGGCGCGGTGGCTAACAACTTCCTGATGCAGTTCCAGTCCGATATCCTCGGCACCCGTGTCGAGCGTCCGGAAGTACGCGAAGTGACGGCGCTGGGCGCGGCCTATCTGGCCGGTCTGGCGGTCGGTTTCTGGCAGAATCTGGATGAACTGCAGGAGAAAGCGGTGATTGAGCGCGAATTCCGCCCGGGTATTGAAACTACTGAGCGTAACTATCGTTACAGCGGCTGGAAGAAAGCGGTGAAACGCGCGTTAGCGTGGGAAGAGCACGACGAAGCGTAAGATTGTGAAGTTATTCCCGGCTTGCGGCGTAAACGCCTTAGCCGGGCTACAAAACCCCAAACAGCACGATCTTGTAGCCCGGACAGGTGCGCAGCACCGCCTCCGGGTTTTTTATCAGCCAAATATCGGCAGCAGCAGGTACAGCTTAATCACCAGCGCGTTGACGATATCGATAAAGAACGCCCCCACCATCGGCACGACCAGGAAGGCCATATGCGATGGCCCGAAACGGTCGGTAATCGCCTGCATATTGGCGATCGCCGTCGGCGTTGCCCCCAGGCCAAACCCGCAATGCCCGGCTGCCAGCACCGCGGCATCGTAGTTTTTGCCCATCATCCGATAGGTGACGAACACCGCATACAGCGCCATCGCCAGCGCCTGCACCGCCAGGATAATAATCATCGGCAGCGCCAGCGAGGCCAACTCCCACAGCTTGAGGCTCATCAGCGCCATGGCGAGGAACAGCGACAGGCTGACGTTGCCCAACACCGATACCGCGCGATCGAACACCCGATACAACCCCGCCAGCGCCAGGCTGTTGCTGAGGATCACGCCGATAAACAGCACGCAGACGAAGATCGGCAGCTCGAAGACGCTCCCCGCCAGCAGTTGCGCAACCACCTTGCCCAGCGTCAGACAGATGGCGATCAGGGCGATACTTTCGATCAGCACCAGCGAGGTGATCACCCGCCCCACGTCTGGCTTTTCAAAGGCGGTTGGCGCCACCTGATCGTCCGGTGTCCCGTCCGGTGAGGAAGAGTGCTTCACCAGATAACGCGCCACCGGGCCGCCGATCAGGCCGCCCAGCACCAGGCCGAAAGTCGCGCAGGCCATCGCCACCTCGGTGGCGTTGGCAAAACCGTAGCGCTCAACGAACAGCTTACTCCACGCCGCCCCGGTGCCGTGGCCGCCGGATAAGGTAATCGACCCGGCCAGCAGACCCATTAGCGGATCCAGCCCCAGCAGCGTCGCCATGCCGATACCGAGGGCGTTCTGCAGCAGCAGCAGGCCAACCACCACGATCAGGAAAGTGCCCAAGCACCTTGCCGCCGGCCCGCAGGCTGGCGAGGTTGGCGTTAAGACCGATGGTGGCGAAGAACGCCAGCATCAGCGGATCTTTCAGACTCATATCGAAATCAATTTCGATATCCATGCTTTTTTTCAGCGCCAGCAGCGCCAGCGCCACCAGCAGACCGCCGGCAACGGGTTCAGGAATAGTGTATTTCTTAAGGAAGGGAACGGTTTGTACGAGTTTTCTGCCGAGTAACAGCACGAGCGTTGCGGCAACGAGCGTCGATAAGGTATCGAGATGAAACATAAAAAGCTCCTTATGGGCGCATGATCCATTCACACGCGACGATATTCCTGGTGTCTTTAGCTTCTCATCATGAGGAGTCAGAGGGGGATTTTACGCAGAACGGCGGAAAAATTGACAGAAAAAGATATTTTGTATCCTTAATGATGCGATTTAGCATACAAAATGTTAATTACCTCGTTGCGCATATTCACGGTATAAATTTTTATGAGCAAACGCTGGCAAACGTTTGCTTTTGGTCTACAGTCCGATAAAATTCCCGCTTTGCCACCTTGGGATTGCTTGTGATGTCCGTTAACACCGCAGAGTCAGAAAATGCGCAACCGGTTGCGCATAAACCAGCCAGCGAATTAATCTACCGCCTCGAAGATCGCCCGCCGCTACCGCAAACCCTGTTCGCCGCCTTCCAGCACCTGCTGGCGATGTTTGTCGCGGTGATCACCCCGGCGCTGTTAATCTGCCAGGCTCTCGGTCTCCCGGCGCAAGATACCCAACATATCATCAGCATGTCGCTGTTCGCCTCCGGCGTCGCCTCTATTATTCAGATCAAAGCCTGGGGCCCGGTCGGCTCCGGACTGCTCTCCATCCAGGGCACCAGCTTCAACTTTGTCGCCCCGCTGATCATGGGCGGTACCGCCTTGAAAACCGGCGGCGCCGACGTCCCCACCATGATGGCCGCCCTCTTCGGCACCCTGATGCTGGCCAGCTGCACCGAAATGGTCCTCTCCCGGGTCCTGCACCTGGCGCGCCGTATCATTACCCCGCTGGTTTCCGGCGTGGTGGTGATGATTATCGGCCTGTCGCTGATTCAGGTCGGACTGACTTCCATCGGCGGCGGCTACGCGGCGATGGCCGACCACACCTTTGGTGCGCCGAAAAATCTGCTGCTGGCGGGTATCGTGCTGGCGCTGATTATTATCCTCAACCGCCAGCGCAACCCGTACCTGCGCATCGCCTCGCTAGTGATTGCCATGGCTGCCGGTTATCTGGCGGCGTGGTTCCTCGATATGCTGCCAGCCAACACCGCCCCGACCAACAGCAGCCTCATCACCGTCCCGACGCCGCTCTATTATGGCCTCGGCATCGACTGGAGTCTGCTGCTGCCCCTGATGCTGGTGTTTATGATCACCTCCCTGGAAACCATCGGCGATATCACCGCCACCTCCGACGTCTCCGAACAGCCGGTCTCGGGTCCGCTGTATATGAAGCGCCTGAAAGGCGGCGTGCTGGCTAACGGCCTGAACTCCTTCGTTTCCGCGGTCTTCAACACCTTCCCGAACTCCTGCTTCGGCCAGAACAACGGCGTGATCCAGCTGACCGGGGTCGCCAGCCGCTACGTCGGCTTTGTGGTTGCCCTGATGCTGATCGTCCTCGGCCTGTTCCCGGCGGTGAGCGGCTTTGTCCAGCATATCCCTGAGCCAGTGCTCGGCGGCGCCACGCTGGTGATGTTCGGCACCATCGCCGCGTCCGGCGTGCGCATCGTCTCCCGTGAACCGCTGAACCGTCGGGCGATCCTGATTATCGCTCTGTCGCTGGCGGTAGGCCTCGGCGTGTCGCAGCAGCCGCTGATCCTGCAGTTCGCCCCGGACTGGCTGAAAAACCTGCTTTCCTCCGGGATTGCCGCCGGCGGTATCACGGCGATTGTTCTGAATTTAATTTTCCCGCCAGAAAAGGCGTGATCTCATGCGTTCCCGGTCGCGCATCGGCCGGGACGTCCTCCAACCACCTGCCCCATCACGGAAATAAACCACGCCTGCCTTGAGAAGTGCGCCTAAATCGGGCATAACACGGTGATGTGCATCTCACAGAATGGAAGACCATGAAATTTCTTGGAAAGCTGATTCTCTGGCTGCTAGTCGCTCTGCTGCTCGTCATTATTGGCGCGTGGTTCCTGCTGCAAACCCACTGGGGCGCCCGCCAGGCCAGCGCCTGGCTCAGCAATGGCACCGGCTGGCAGGTCTCCTTCGATGAGATGGAGCACGATTTCTCCTCCCCCCTTCATGTGCAGTTGCGAAACGTCACCTTTGGTCGGGAAGGCAAGCCTGCCACTTTGGTGGCAAAAACGGTCGATATTGGCTTCAGCACCCGCCAGTTTAGCGATCCGCTGCATGCGGATGAGATAGTCCTTAACGACGGCACTCTGAATCTGTCACCCCACTCTGCAGACCTGCCGTTCGCTGCCGACCGGCTGATGTTGCGCAATATGGCTTTCAACAGCCCGGAAACCGGCTGGGCGCTCAGCGCGCAGCGCGTCACCGGCGGCGTCAGCCCATGGACGCCGGAGGCGGGCAATGTGCTGGGGAAAACGGCGCAGATCCAGATGAGCGCGGGCTCGATGACGCTCAATGGCGTCGAAGCCAGCAACGTTCTGATTCAGGGTAAGATTGATCAGGGCGAGGTCACCCTCTCCACCCTCGGCGCCGATGTCGCCCGCGGCACCTTAACCGGCAATGCCAAACGCAGCGCCGATGGCAGCTGGCGGGTGGATAACCTCCAGCTCAACGAGATTCGACTGCAGAGCCCCGCCTCGCTGGCCGAGTTTTTCGCGCCGTTAACCACGGTCCCCTCTCTGCAGATTGGCCGCCTGGACATCACCGACGCCCGCCTGCAGGGACCGGACTGGGCGGTAACCGACCTCGACCTGAGCCTGCGCAACCTGACCCTTAGCCACGGCGGCTGGCAGAGCGAGGACGGCACGCTGTCGATGAACGCCAGCGAATTTATCTACGGTTCGCTGCACTTCTTCGACCCGATCCTCAATGCTGAATTCTCTCCCCAGGGCATTGCGCTGCGCCAGTTCACTTCGCGCTGGGAGGGCGGCATGGTGCGCACCTCCGGCAACTGGCTGCGCGCCGGGAACGCCCTGGTGCTCGACGACACCGCTTTCGCCGGACTGGAGTACACGCTGCCGGCGAACTGGAAACAGCTGTGGATGACGCCGCTGCCAGCCTGGCTGCAAAGCCTGACGCTGAAAAAATTCAGCGCCAGCCGCAATCTGATCATCGATGTGGACCCTGCTTTCCCGTGGCAAATTACCGCCCTCGATGGCTATGGCGGCGAGCTACAGCTGGTGAAAAACGGCAGCTGGGGAGTATGGAACGGCAGCGCGACGCTGAACGCCGCGGCGGCGACTTTCAACCGGATCGACGTGCGCCGCCCATCACTCAAACTGAACGCCACAGCCTCGACGGTCAATATCACTGAGCTTAGCGCCTTCACCGAGCGCGGCATTTTGCAGGCCACCGCCGCGGTATCCCAGCTGCCGCAGCGCCAGGTCAATCTGAGCTTCAGCGGCCGCGGCGTGCCGCTGAATATTCTGCAGGCCTGGGGCTGGCCGTCGCTACCTATAAGCGGGGATGGCAATCTCCAGCTGACCGCCAGCGGCAGCGTGCAGGCCGATGCCCCGCTCAAACCGACGGTCAACGGGCAGCTCAGCGCCGTGAATATGGAGAAACAGCAGGTGGCGCAAATCATGCGCAACGGCGAGGTCAGCCCCGCCCCCGCCGCGCCAGCGCCCACTCCCGTCACCCCATAGCGATGCCCATTCCCTCTCCTCTATGGGGAGAGGGATTGCTTCCCGGCAAAACTCCACTCTGACAACTCTCTCCCTTTCAGGGAGAGAGTTGGGGTGCGAGTCCTGAAACCTGTGTGCAATACGCGGCTATCTGTACCTATTTAGCGCAACAGGTTCCTTTCAAATATCAGAGTTGCTATAACCAAATCACTGGAAGTCGATAAAAAACCGCTCCCTGTACCTACAAAAATATAAAAGGATCAATCATGCCTGAAATACGTCAGCGTATTCTGGAGAATATGCAAAAATTCTCCCGGGCCATGATCGGCGCCGTATTGTTCTTGCCGGTCATTGGCTTAATTCTGGCCCTCAGTTCAGTATTAACTAATCCGACATTAATTGCTGAAACCAGTTTCTTACATCAGCTTGGGCAAATGCTCGGCGACACCTTTTGGCCTTTATTTGGCAACCTCGGCTTATTATTTTGCGTCGGCATCAGCTATGGCCTGGCAAAGGATAAAAAAACCGAAGTCGCACTGGTTTCAGTGATGTGCTTTATTATGTTTCTTGGCGCCAACCACTCCTGGCTGGAACACACCCATGGACTCGCCGAAAAAATTAACGGTGAATATTATGGCACCGGGCAAACCCAGCTGCTGGGCTTTGTGGTGGTGGATATGGGCGTTTTCCTGGGCATTATTCTCGGCTGCACGATTGCGTGGGTGCACAATAAAGTCTCTGCCATTGAGCTGCCTGGCGCGCTGTCGATGTACGGCGGCGCCAAGCTGACGCTGGTGGCGATGACGCCGGTGGTTATCTTCTACGCCATCGCCTTTACCTGGATTTGGCCCTTTATGACCCACGGCATCTCCGCCCTCACCGGTTTTATGAAAAATGCCGGGGTCGCCGGGGTCTTCGTCTATGGTTTCTTTGAAAAATTCCTTATCCCCACCGGCCTGCACCATTTCGTCTGGTCCCCCTTCCAGCTCACCCAGATTGGCGGCACGCTGAACGTGGATGGTCAGGTGGTCTCCGGCACCCAGGCCATTTTCCTCGCCTATATGCGCCATCCCGACCTGACGCCGGTCATGAACGACGCATTACGTTTTTCGCAGCAAGGGATGACCACTATCTTTGGCCTGGCGGGCGCCTCGCTGGCGTTCTACCACACCGCGAAACCGGAGAAGAAAGCGATGGCGAAGGCGATTCTGCTGCCGGCGATTATCACCTCGATGCTGACCGGCATCACCGAGCCGATTGAGTTCACCTTCTTATTTGTCTCACCGCTGCTGTGGGTGATCCACGCGACGTTAACCGCCGCCTCGCAGGCCATTTGCGACATCTTCACCGTACGTCCCTGGGGAGCATCGGGCCTGATCGAGTTTCTGATCTATAACCTGCCGCTGCCGGTCTCCTTAACGCGCTGGCCGGGCTATGTCCTTATCGGTATCGGCCAGTTCGCCGTCTACTACGTGATTTTCCGCACCCTGGTGGTGAAGCTGAACCTGAAAACGCCGGGCCGGGAAGATGACGAGAACGTGAAGCTTTACAGCAAAGCAGAGTACCGCCAGAAAGTCGCGCAACCGCAGTCGGTCACCGATGACATTATCCGCGGCCTCGGGGGCAAGGAGAATATTCTCTCCGTCGATAATTGTTTTACTCGCCTGCGCGTGGCCGTGCGCGATATGGCGCGGGTTGATGACACGCAATTAAAAAATACCGGCGCCAACGGCGTCGTACGCAATCGAAATGAAGTTCAGGTTATTTATGGCGTCAAAGTGGGACAGGTACGTTCCCGGGTTGATAACTGGTTAGCAGAAAATTAATGAGGAGTATTTATGAAATTAACCGTATTAGGCGGGGGCGGCGTTCGCTCTGCATTTTTAGCGAAATCTCTGGCCTATAACGCTCACCGCATTGGTTTAACAGAAGTCGTTTTTCTCGATAACTCTGCTGATAATCTGGCGATATTTGGCGAAATTGCCCGCTATGTATTTAATACCATTCGCCCGGATATTCAGTTTAGTACCACCACCGACCCGGTCGCAGCGCTGCAGGACGCCAACTATATCATTACCACCCTGCGGGTTGGCGGCGATGAAAGCCGCATTCGCGACGAACGTATTGCGCTTGAGCATAACACTCTCGGCCAGGAGACCACCGGCGCCGGCGGTTTCGCGATGGCCATGCGCTCGATCCCGGCGATCCTTCGCTATTGCCGGCTGATCGAAGAACATGCCGCCGAAGACGCCATTCTGTTTAACTTTACCAACCCGTCAGGTCTGGTGACGGAAGCGATTATTAAGTCCGGCTTTAAGCGCCGGGTCTATGGGATCTGCGATGCCCCCTCCGAGCTGATTCGTGAACTGCCGGCGATCCTTGGCTGTGAGGAGCGCGACCTCAGCGTGGAATGCTATGGGCTGAACCATTTCTCCTGGTTTACCCACTTCACCGTCCGTGGGGAAGAGGTGACCGAACGGCTGATCGCCAGCCCGGAACTGTACCAGAAGACGGCGATGCAGTACTTCTCCCCGGAGCTGGTACGGCTTTGTGATAATCAGCTCCTCAATGAATATCTCTATTATTACTACTATCGCGACGAGGCGCTGAAGGCGATTCAGGGGGCCGGCGAGACGCGCGGAGAGCAGATCGCCCGCATCAATCAGGAGATGCGCGAGGCACTGCGCACCGTGGATGCCAGAACGCAACCGGAGGCCGCCTTCACCATCTGGATGCAGCATTACCTACGCCGGGAAAACAGCTATATGCAGAACGAATCCCGGCAGGAGAAATTCCACACCCGCGAACCGCTGACGCTGCGCCAGTTTATCGAAGAGCCGGACACCGGCGGCTATGCCGGAGTGGCGCTGGATATCCTGGAAGCGGTGAACAGCACCACCACCAAGCGGATCGTGGTGTCGATCCAGAATAATGGCACGCTCGATTTTTTACGCCCGGACGACGTGATCGAGATCAGCTGCGACCTGAGCCGGGATGGCCTCAAGCCGGTGACGCCGGTGAAGGTGCCGACAGCGCAGAAGAATATGATTGCCTGCGTGAAGGAGTATGAGCGGCTGGCGGTGGCGGCGATCCTGCAGCAGGATAAATCGCTGGCGGTGCGGGCGCTGATGGCGCACCCGCTGATCGGTTCCTATTCGCTGGCGAAAACCCTGGTCGAAGCCTACCTCGACGATGAGCAGTTCGCCGCCTGGCGGTAATCCGCTGCCGATGGGATTCCCCCGCTCGCACCGCGCTTAGCGGGGGCTAACTATTGCTACGTAGACTGGTAAACCACATCTTCAATAGTCGCTCAAAGCCTAAGATGCAGTAGCCGAAAAACGGGTTGCTCCAGTAAATATCATCATCGAACTTCTGCGGGTCGTGAATAATAAACGCCGTATCCGCGGCCTGCGCCAGCGGGCTTTGGTAGTCGCCGGTAAAGCAGACCAGATTAATCTCCTTCCCCTCCAGGGCCTTAACCCAGTTGAGCGCCGAGCTGCTGCGCCCGGATTTAGAAATGATCCAGATGGAGTCGAAGCAGGCGGCGTTTTTCTGTTCGAGGATTTCGTAATCGGGCCACAGCGCCAGGCTGGCATTCACGCCGGTGACGAGAAACTTGTTGTAAATATACTGGGCGATCAGCTGTGAAAAGCCGCTGCCGTGGATCAGGATGCGCTGCTGTTTAAGGCTTGCCAGCAGCGGCGTCAGCGCTTCTTCCGGCTGAACGCTCATGTAGTCGATATCGTTGGTGACATCGAGCTTCGGCATGGTGATATTGAACTTGATGAAATAGACCAGCTCCAGCCAGCCGCTGAACTTCAGTTTCTTTGCCAGCCGGACCAGGGAAGAGGGGTTGCTGTAGCACTGTTCGGCCACAGCGCGAACTCCCTGGCGGATACACTGCTCCGGGTCGTTCTGAATAAAGCGCAGCACGGTCATTTCCGTTTTGCTTAGCTTCACGTCACGAAAGATATTTTCTACGTCCATGGCGGGCTCCTCTCAGCGGCAGAATACGCTAACACCGTTCGACAACCGCGTCTGCGGCCTGAGTCACCACTATGAAATGAACGTTACTTTTTGTACAAAAATGGAATAAAAAAACCCTCTCCGCCTGGCGAAGAGGGCTGCTGCTGTTAACCTATTTACAACGTAATCGTCAGCGTATTGCCCTCGGCGCTCACCACCACCCCCCATTCGCTACCGGTCTGCGTACCGCCCTGCACGCCCGCGACCTGCGGGATATTGCGCAGGCACAGCGTCCAGCCGCGGGCCTCGCCTTCGCCGCTCACAGCGATGGCGTTGCCCTGGCGCCTGGCCTTCAGGGTGAAGATCGTCGAGCCGTCTGCCGCCGGAACGTCACAGCGTGCCTCGCGTCCATCCTCAAGGTGGAACAGCTGGAAGGCGGTGCCCTCATGCCAGGCGTAATCCGGCTTCTGGTCATTGTTGCCCAGCGCCAGCAGGGTGTTGTCGCGAACGTAGACCGGCAGGCTCAGCGCATCGTGATGCTGCTTATGCCAGCGGCTACCCGGCAATTCATCGTTATGCCACAGATGCGTCCAGTGCCCTTCCGGCAGATAAAACTGCACTTCGCCGGCCTCGGAGAACACCGGCGCCACCAGGACCGAATCGCCCAGCATATACTGGCGGTCGAGATAGTCGCAGGCCGGATCGTCCGGAAACTCGAGCATCATCGCGCGCAGCATTGGCGTGCCGCACTCGTTGGCCAGCGCCGCCTGACGATAGAGATACGGCATCATGCGGCATTTCAGCTGCGTGAAGTGGCGCACCACGTCGCAGGACTCGTCATCGTAGGCCCATGGCACCCGATAGGATTTGCTGCCGTGCAGCCGGCTGTGGCTGGAGAGCAGGCCGAAGGCGCACCAGCGCTTGTAGACGTGGGCCGGTGCGGTGTTTTCGAAACCGCCGATATCGTGACTCCAGAAACCAAAGCCGGACATGCCGATCGACAGCCCGCCGCGCAGGCTTTCCGCCATCGATTCGTAGTTGGCGTAGCAGTCGCCGCCCCAGTGCACCGGGAACTGCTGCGCGCCCACCGAGGCGGAGCGGGCGAACAGCACCGCCTCCTGCTCGCCGACGGTCTCTTTCAGCACCTTCCACACCAGCTCGTTATAGATGAAGGCGTAGTGGTTGTGCATTTTCTGCGGATCGGAACCATCAAACCACTGGACGTCGGTCGGGATACGCTCGCCAAAGTCGGTCTTGAAGCAATCGACCCCCATCGCCACCAGGCCTTTTAGTTTGTCAGCGTACCACTGGCGGGCTTCCGGATTGGTGAAGTCATAAATCGCCAGCCCCGGCTGCCACTTATCCCACTGCCACAGCGAACCGTCCGGACGCTTCAGCAGATAACCCTTCTCTTTCAGCTCTTTGAACACCGGCGAGCGCTGACCGATGTACGGGTTGATCCACACGCAGACCTTCAGCCCTTTCGCCTTCAGGCGCTTGATCATCCCTTCCGGGTCCGGGAAAGTTAGCGGATCCCATTCAAAATCGCACCACTGGAAGGCCTTCATCCAGAAGCAGTCGAAGTGGAAGACGTGCAGCGGCAGATGGCGCTCAGCCATGCCGTCGATAAAGCTATTCACCGTCGCTTCGTCATAGTTAGTGGTGAACGAGGTCGTCAGCCACAGACCAAACGACCATGCCGGCGGCAGCGCCGGGCGGCCGGTGAACTGCGTATAGCGGTTAAGCACCGCTTTCGGCGTCGGGCCGTCGATGACGAAGTACTCGAGGTATTCGCCTTCAACGCTGAACTGGACTTTAGAGACTTTCTCCGAGCCCACCTCGAAGGAGACGCGCTGCGGATGGTTGACCAGCACGCCGTAGCCGCGGTTGGTCAGATAGAACGGGATATTTTTGTAGGATTGCTCGGTGCTGGTGCCGCCGTCCTCGTTCCAGGTTTCTACCGTCTGGCCGTTGCGCACCAGGGCGGTAAAGCGCTCGCCGAGGCCGTAGACGGTTTCGCCGACGCCGAGGTCGAGGCGCTCAAACATGTAGTTGCGCTGGGTCTTACTATCCTGCACGTAGCCGTTGTTTTTTAGCTGGCTACCGGTGATACGCAGGCCGTCGCGCAGAAAATCCAGCCCCCAGAATTCGCCTTTAGTCACCCGCACGCTGAGGCTGCCGCTTTTCAGCTCGGCGAACCCGGCCGTATTTTCTATTTCGACATGGACGTCTTTCTGCACGTTCAGCGGATAGTGCGGGCCGTTATCCAGCGCGCCCTGGAAGTGCTCCATACGCACGCCGATTATCCCTTCCTGCGGCGAGAAAAAGCGCAGGGTGAACAATGGCGTATCCAGCTGCCAGGCGCGTTCGCGGACATCGCGCGGCGCGGCATAGACCACCATTTCACTCCCCTGCTGCTCCACCTCGTAAACCTGTACGGGTTGGATCAGGTTGAGCCCTGGTTGAATGAGCCAGTTTCCATCACTGATTTTCATTAAAACGTCCTCTTAGTTTTGCCATTCTTTGTCGATCGGGGCGGCGGTGAAATCTTGTTCGTTGCGACGCGCGCCCTCGGCCAGCTCGGCCATCATTTTTTTCAGGAACGGCGTTTTCAGCGTGTAGTAGCGTTTGGCGATCACCGCGCTCAGCAGGTAGCACACCGCCGGAACGAGGGTGAACAAGGCGATAATGATGGTGAGGGTGGCGCTGTTCTGGGTTTTAGCGGCGGCGTCATAGCCGCCGCCGGCCAGCATCCAGCCGATCAGCGCGCCGCCCAGCGCCAGCCCTAACTTGAGCACAAACAGGGTACCGGCGAAGCTGATGCCGGTCAGGCGTTTGCCGTTACACCATTCGCCGTAGTCGACGGTGTCGGACATCATTACCCACTGGATTGGCGTCACCAGCTGGTGCAGTACGCCAATGATGAAGATAAAGACAAACATGGTGATTTCGGCGTCCATCGGTACGAAGAACATCGCCACGCTGAGCACCGCCAGGAGGGCGTTGGTCCACCAGAAGACGCTGACTTTGCATTTCCAGTCGGTCAGCGGTTTCGCCAGCGCCGAGCCAATCAGGTTGCCGACGCAGTAGGTCGTGAGGAAGGCGGTGAACAGCGCCGCCGAGCCCATGATCCAGGTGGTGTAATACATCATCGCGCCGCCGCGAACGCAGACCGCGAGGATATTGAGGATGGTGAGCACGCCGACCACCCGCCACTGGTCATTGCGCCAGATATCGCGCAGGTCTTCACGCATCGAGGTACTGCTCGGCGGCGCTTCAACACGCTCTTTGGTGGTAAAGAAGCAGAAGGCCAGCATCAGGAAGGCGATCACCGACAGCACCGCGATGCCCCCCTGGAAGCCGAGCGCTTTGTCTTCGCCGCCGATAAAGTTGACCAGCGGCATCATCAGCACGGTGGAGAGCATGCCCCCCGCCGTCGCCAGCACGAAGCGCCAGGACTGCAGCGAAATGCGCTGCGTCGGGTTGTCGGTGATCACGCCGCCCAGCGCGCAGTAAGGGATATTCACCACGGTGTAGAGCAGGGTCAGCAGCGTGTAGGTCACGGCGGCGTAGATCAGCTTGCCGTTGTGGCTTAAATCCGGCGAGCTGTAGGCCAGCACGCAGACGAGGCCGAACGGGATAGCGCCGAAGAGGATCCATGGGCGGAACTTACCCCAGCGGCTGCGGGTACGGTCGGCAAGCAGACCCATACACGGGTCGGAAATCGCGTCCAGCGCGCGCGCCAGCAGGAACATGGTGCCGACAAAGCCGGCGGGGATACCAAAAATATCGGTGTAAAAAAACATCATGTACAACATGACGTTATCAAAAATAATGTGGCTGGCGGCATCACCCATGCCATAACCAATTTTCTCTTTGACGGACAAAATGTGATCTTTCATATGCGCACTATTCCCTTAGCGGCACCGAGGGTTGGTACCGGTTACGGTTTTTGTAAACCTTTGCCGCACTAAGATGAATTGCGATATCTCGTTATCAGATTACGTTTCTTGTTTTCTGTGATCGTGGTAGGGAATCAGGGAGTGAAAAAGTGTAACTCACGGATTTTGTGAGGATTTGTCCAGGACTGTTCTGTAAAGTCCAGTTTTAACAGTAAAAAAGTGCGTTTAGGTATGTGGTAAACGGCTGAAAGTAGCTATAATGCGCCCCGCCTCCATGTAGCAATCGAGGCGCGGAAGATCGTCATCTCCGGTGAGGTGGCTGGACTTCAAATCCAGTTGGGGCCGCCAGCGGTCCCGGGCAGGTTCAACTCCTGTGATCTTCCGCCAGTTTGCCCCTGCTCCCCCACAGCCACTCCCTACCAACCTGAGCCCCCCAAACTCATCATCCCAGCCAATCATTTTCATCCAAACCCTGCGTTATTTTGTCTCTCGCAAACCCGTTACACTGGCGCGGTGGCCGCGTGCCGTTACCAACCGAAACAGGAGAGCCATAATGACCCCCGAACTCAGACACTGTTTTTCCATTACCATCCAGGTTGATAAACCGATAATCGTCTCCCGCAGCCCGCAGACCGGTAAGCGCCAGCTGATCCCGATTGTCGGCGGCAGCGTCTCGGGTCAACTTCGCGGTCACGTATTACCCGGCGGCGTCGACAGCCAGATAATCGAACCCGACGGCACCTGCAGGCTGTCCGCCCGCTATGCCCTGCAGGTGGCGGAAGGCACGGTCTATGTGGAAAACAATGGCATCCGCCGGGTGCCGGCCCAGTATCATGACCAGCTTTTCGCCGACGATATGCGCTTTTTTAGCGATATTCCGCCTGAAGCCATCTATTTTCGCACCGTGCCCACCTTTGAGGTGGATGCTCCCGCGCTCAGCTGGCTAACCACCTCGCTGTTTATCTGCGCCGGTGGCCGGACCCAGGATGGGGTGATGCTCGACTTCTATCAGGTGGGCTGATTTTCACTTTCTGCATATAACTGTTATTGCCGTTAGCCCGTTTTTCCCCTCCCGGCAGCGGTCTACGATGGCTCCATCTTTTCATTCACCCGAATCACAGACCGGAGCAGTTATGAAAGCTATCGCCATTACTCAAGCCGCCGCTGACGGCAACAACATCCCTTCTTTAACCGAGATCGACCTGCCGATCCCCACCGCCCACGGGCGTGATCTGCTGGTCGCTGTGAAGGCTATCTCGGTCAATCCGGTAGACACCAAAGTGCGCGCCGGCTTTCAGGGCGACACGCCGCGGGTGCTGGGCTGGGACGCCGTTGGCGTGGTGCAGTCCGTCGGTGAGGAAGTGACGCTGTTCGCGCCCGGGGACGAGGTCTGGTACGCCGGCGCGCTGGGCCGGGCCGGCAGCAACAGTGAATATCAGCTGGTGGATGAGCGCCTGGTGGCGCACAAACCGCGCACCCTCGATAATGCCTCCGCCGCCGCGCTGCCGCTGACGGCGATCACCGCCTGGGAGCTGCTGTTTCACCGTCTCGGCGTTGAGGAAGGCGGCAATGCGGGCGACACGCTGCTAATCGTCGGCGCGGCGGGCGGCGTGGGGTCTATCCTGACCCAGCTGGCCAGTAAACTGACCGCCATGACGGTGATCGGCACCGCCTCGCGTCCCGAGAGCCAGCAGTGGGTCCGCGAGGCGGGCGCGCACCATGTGATCGATCACAGCAAGCCGCTCGCCGACGAGCTGGCGCGCATTGGTATCACGTCGGTAACCCATGTCGCCAGCCTGACCAATACCGAGCAGCACTTCAACGCGCTGATCGACGCCCTCGCCCCGCAGGGCAAGCTGGCGCTGATTGATGACCCGGAGACCCTGGACGTGGTGCCGCTGAAGGCCAAAAGCCTGTCCCTGCACTGGGAATTTATGTTCACCCGTTCAATGTTTGAGACGGATGATATGATCGCCCAGCATCAGCTGCTCACCCGCGTGGCGGCGCTGATCGACAACCACACTATCAAAACCACCCTTGGCGAACACTACGGCGCCATCACCGCCGCCAATCTGCAGAAAGCGCATCGCCAGCTGGAAACCGGACGCGCCGTCGGCAAGATCGTGCTGGAGGGGTTTTAAGATGATATCGCTTATCGCCGTGCTCAAGGCGAAACCGGGCCAAACGGACGCCCTGCGTCAGGCCCTGCAGGCGCTGCTCCTGCCGACGAGACAGGAGCCGGGCAACCTCGACTATGCCCTGTTTCAGCTGCGCGACGCGCCGGACACCTTCTATATGCGCGAGGCGTGGCAGGGACAGGACGCCCTCGATGCCCATGTCGCGATGCCCTATTTTCAGGCGTTTATGACGCAGATGGAGTCTCTGCTGGCTGAGCCGCTGCGGCTGGACTTTCTGACGCCGGTTGAGCCTTAGCCCACCGGCTGACGAGGGGTGGGAAAATCACGCCCCTCCGCCGCGCGGGTTTAAAAGTGGGCGGGAAGCGTGCGGGTTATCTTTTCCAGCACCCCGCGATGGACCGTAATGTAACCACCTTTGCGCAGCTCTGCCAGAATCGACATAACACGGCTGCGCGACAGGTTGGTGCGGCGCTGTATGGCGCTGTATAAAGCTTAACGCATTAATTTGGCGACGATACTCCTCCGGGTAGTCCGCCAGCTCTGTTAGCAGGGTTCGCACCATCAGATAAGAATCCACCCCCATCATCTCCTGCGAACGCATGCTCAACACCATCAGCCGCTGCGCCAGAACATGGGCCATCTCCTGCCACAGGTTTTGCGCATTGAGGATCTCGACCGCGGCCTGGTGTCCTATCCAGCGTC
The DNA here is from genome assembly GCF_000742135.1 of Klebsiella pneumoniae. Lineage (GTDB taxonomy): Bacteria > Pseudomonadota > Gammaproteobacteria > Enterobacterales > Enterobacteriaceae > Klebsiella > Klebsiella pneumoniae. The sequence continues at coordinate 4,910,454 of NZ_KN046818.1, forward strand.
CGCGCAAATCTGTCTCAGCAAACAGAGAGCAGTGGTGTTTTTCCGGAATACCGTTAAAGACGCCGTAACCATCGATTAATCCCAATAGCGAAGGGGCAAATATCGTTGATATCACCATGTTGTTTTCCGCATGGCATAGCGAGGCAATCCCCTCTTCGAGCAGAATTAATCCGGATTCAGCCTGGGTCGGCGGAAAACGATAATAGGTCGATCGCGGCAGCGCAAAGGGTGAGCTGGCGGGCAGGAACGCAGATAACAGGGATTCCACCGCGAATAACGGCTTTGTCTGTCTTCCGTAGTAAAAAGACGGTAACGCCTGGTCAGTAGAGAGGCTGGCTGCAGGGATCGACATGGTTTTTATGCCATCAGGTCAGGTTGAAAAAGTGATTCGTTGAGAATAATAGTATCAACAGGTGAAATAACGAATAAAAGACAAGACGTTACGGGGATAAAAAGAGTGTAAGCATCATTATCTGCAATAACTATTTATCTCTATTCTACAGGAATAAATAATACTATATGCCGTAAATACCTATAAGGCTTAGCGGCGATAAAGATAAGGCCATCTTATTATTTACTGCGCTGGTTAAGGCCGCGCCTGAGGGTTTCTCTACCGCTTTCCCCCTCGCATCTCGGCCAGTCCAGGCTACGCTTATCGATGCCACTGACCACCCGCATTCCCCTCCCGTTCTATTGAGTCCATTCATCAAGAAGAGGTTTCGCTATGCTGATCAACGCTATTGGTACCTACTCCGCCAGCCAGCCGCTGGAATCAATGGCCATCACCCGCCGCGACCCGGGGCCGCAGGATGTACAGATCGCCATCGCTTACTGCGGCGTCTGCCACTCCGATCTCCACCAGGCGCGATCGGAATGGGCGGGAACGCTGTATCCCTGCGTGCCGGGGCATGAAATTGTGGGTCGGGTGACCGCGGTCGGCAACGCCGTCTCGCGCTACGCCGTCGGCGATCTGGTGGGCGTCGGCTGTATGGTCGATAGCTGTCAACAGTGCGAAGAGTGCGCTGAGGGACTGGAGAACTACTGCGACCATATGGTGCTGACCTATAACGGCCCGACCCAGGACGCGCCGGGACACACGCTTGGCGGTTATTCACAGCAGATCGTGGTCAATGAACGCTACGTGCTGCGGATAACCCATCCCGAAGAGCAGCTGGCCGCCGTCGCGCCGCTGCTGTGCGCCGGGATCACGACATACTCGCCGCTGCGCCACTGGCACGTCGGGCCGGGTAAAAAAGTCGGCGTGGTCGGCATCGGCGGCCTCGGGCATATGGGGATCAAGTTGGCCCACGCCATGGGGGCCCACGTGGTGGCCTTTACCACCTCCGAATCCAAGCGTAATGCGGCCAGAGCGCTGGGCGCCGATGACGTAGTGGTGTCGCGCAATGAAGACGAAATGGCGGCCCACGTCAAAAGCTTCGATTTCATCCTCAACACCGTGGCGGCGCCGCACAATCTCGATGCCTTCACCACGCTGCTGAAACGTGATGGCACCATGACGCTGGTTGGCGCCCCGGCCACGCCGCATCCGTCGCCGGAAGTGTTCAATCTGATCTTCCGCCGCCGGTCGATTGCCGGCTCGATGATCGGCGGTATTCCGGAAACTCAGGAGATGCTCGACTTCTGCGCCGAACACGGCATCGTCGCCGATATCGAACTGATCCGCGGCGATGAGATCAACGAAGCCTGGGAAAGAATGGTCAAGGGTGACGTGAAATACCGCTTCGTGATCGACAGTGCGACCCTCGCCGGCTAAGCGCCGCGACGAAAGGTACGCCGCCATTCCGTCGGGCTGACGCCAAAGCGCGCTTTAAACTGCTGGCGCCAGGTGACCGCTGAAAGATAGCCCACCGCCTCCGCCACCTGCTCGACCGGCAGATCGCCCGCCTCAAGCAGAGTCTGGCTGCGGCGCAGACGTTCGGCGGTCAGCCAGTCGGTAATGCTCATCCCGGTTGCCCGGGCGAAGTGGCGGGTCAGGGTACGGCGGCTCATCGCCACCACCCGGGCCAGCGAATCGAGACTGTGCGGCTCGGCAATATGCTGCTGCAGATAATCCAGCAGGCAGTTGATTCGCGCATCGCGGGTGTTTTTCGGCACCGGCTGGGCGATAAACTGCGCCTGGCCGCCCTCGCGGTGCGGCGAAACAATCATCCGCCGGGCGATCTGGTTGGCCGCGAGGCTGCCGAAACGCTGGCGGATGATGTAGAGGCAACAGTCCAGCGCCGCCGCGGTGCCCGCCGAAGTAATGATCCGCTGGTCGTCGACGTACAGGGCGTTGATATCCAGCTGCACCTGCGGAAACCGGCGCTGGAAATCCTGCTCGAACTCCCAGTGAGTCGCCGCTCGCCTGCCGTCCAGCAGCCCGGCGTAGCCGAGGACGAACGCGCCGAGGCACAGGCCGACAATCTCCGCGCCGTTATCCCGGGCCCGCACCAGGCTATCAAGCAGCGCCTGCGGCGGACGTCGATCGACCTCGCCCCAGTAAGGCACCACCACGATATCCGCCTGTTCCAGCGCGGCATAATCGCCGGTGGCGTACAGCGCAAAACCATCGCGGGCGCGCAGCAGCCCCGGCCGCTCGGCGCAAATGTGCAGATTAAAGCGTTTGATTTCCGAAACCGAATCGCCAAACAGCATGCAGGGGACGGCGTAGTGAAACGGGCTAAAGCCCTCTACAGCGACAATCGCCACGTCGGTGAGTTTCATCGTCCCTTCCCCTTACGCATGTTAATAAACGACGGTTTCTCCATCCTGCGGGATAGAAACCACATCGGCAATCTGATTATCCAGCGCATACTGGCGCATCTCTTCCCGGCTCACCAGGCAGTGGTTGACCGCCTCGAGGTGGATAGCCATGATTTTTGCTTCCGGCAGGGTGAAGTGCACGTTCAGGAGATCTTCCTTGCCCATGATAATCGGGCCAAAGCCGATGACGTGGGCGTAGCCGGCGTTGAGGACCACCACGTCCGGGCGCAGCGTCAGCAGGTCGGCTGCAATGTCATCGCGCCAGATAGTATCCCCCACCAGCCACAGCGTCTTCTCCTGCGGATGGCGAAACACCACGCCGCAGGCCTCGCCCAGGCGTTCAGCCATCGCCGGCACCGCGTAGGTCCGGTCGCTGCCGTGTTGGCCGGAGGTGGTTTTCTGCAGGCGCACGCCGGCAAATTCGCTGTCTGCCGACAGCAGGCGCAGATCCTGAAATCCCTGGCTGCGCAGCAGCGCGGCGTCGGCCTCATGCTGGACGAACACCGGCAGGGTTTTCGGGATCGCGGCGATCGCTGCCGCGTCCCAGTGATCGTCATGGGTATGGGTGACGATCACCGCATCAACGTCGATAATTTTATCGCGGGAAAACGGCAGCTCAACCAGCGGATTGCGCAATTCGCTGCGCGCGGTGCCCGGAAAACCCGGCCAGGCGCCTTTGTCCGCCAGCATCGGATCGATGAGAAATCTTTTCCCGGCGTAGTGAATAATCTGGGTCGCATTACGGATGTGGGTGATGTTCATGTTGGCGTTCCTCTGGGGTCATCTGACGAACATCGTACTGAGTCCCCGCCTGGCTCAACAGGGGCGTTTGGGCAATGATCGATGAAATCGGGCCAACCTGCGGCGGTTGCCATCCGCCTCCGGCTATGTTGTTCTTAAGGCTCAATTTTTGACAGGAGTGGCAGGATGAAAAAGAAACTGACCGCCGCCGATATGCACGACCCGCAGGTCATCGCCGAGACGCCGTGGTTCAGCATGCGTAAGGTGGGTATTGATGTCGCCCCCGGCGAGCGCCGCGACTTTTATTCCATTCATTACCCGCGCCCGGCGGTGGGGATTGTGGCCATCCAGGATGAGAAAGTGCTGCTGATTCGCCACTACCGCTATCTGATCGATAAGGTGGTGTGGGCGATCCCCTCTGGCGGCGTCGATGAAGGGGAAGACCCGGCGGTCGCCGCGCTGCGCGAGCTGCGGGAAGAGACCGGCTGGCAGGCGCAACGCGTTGAGGAGATCATTCGCTTTAACCCCTCCTACGGCAGCAGCGATCAGCTGTTTATCACCTGGCTGGCCACCGGTTTACGCTGGGTGGGGATGGATGCAGATCAGGATGAGGTGATGGAGACCGGCTGGTTTACCTTCGACGAGATAAACCAGCTGATCGCCCGCGGCGAGATGCCGGACGGGCTGTCGCTGGTGCCGCTGCTGCAGCTGATGGCGCAGCGGCGAAGCGGCTCGCTTACGGCTTAAGCATCCGCCAGCGGAACCACAGCTGGGCCACGAGGATCAGCACGCCGCCGATAATCTTCTGCAGCGGCAGCTGTTCGCCGTACCACAGCGCGGCGGCAATGACCGTCAGCAGCGGTTCGAGCACCATGATGATCGCCGCGCTGGCCACCGCCGCGTACTTCTGCCCCTTCATCTGCAGACCGAAGCGCAGGCTGGTAGCGATGACAATGCTGGCCACCAACCAGCCGAGAGTCGGCAGGGTCATCGGCTGGTCCCAGCGTTCAACGGCAGCGGAGATGGTCAACCCGACGATACCGGTGATCGCCAGCTGCACGGTGGTCAGGGGGATCAGCGGTACTTCACGCGCGCAGCGGCTGGTGTAACAGAACCAGATCGACTGCACCAGCGCCGTCAGCAAAAACCAGCCCTGGCTGGGGTGGAAGGCTATCGGCATATGCAGACTGAGCAGCCCCAGGCCAACCACCGCGATCGGCAGGCACTCCCACCAGGCGCGCGGCGGGCGCACCTTCATCATCACCCATGCGGTCAGCGGGACGAACATCATCGACAGGCTCATGATAAACGCCCCTTCGCCGAGCGACGCCGTCGTGGAGACCGAATAGATCCACAGGCAGAGGTTGAGCGCAAACCAGAGTCCGCTGAAGATGAGTTTTGGCCAGTGCTGCTTTTGCGGGCGAAAACCGCGGCAGAACGGCAGCAGAAGCAGCGCGGCGAAGAAAAAACGCAGCCCAAGAAACGCGAACACCGGCATGCCGGCGATCGCCTCGCGGGAAAATATCCAGCCGCAGGCGGCAATCACCGTCGCGGCAATCAGCAGCAGGTCAGCCTGCCGTTGGCGTACCATACGCACCTCTCCCTGTGTGTTGGCTTACCAGCCAGGCACCGCGCCGCCGTTGAAGATAGTCTCTGCCGCCTTCGCCACCTCCGGCGACTGGTACGACTGCATAAACTCCTTCACGTTTTGCGCGTCTTTATTGTCTTCCCGGGTCACGATGATGTTCACGTAGGGCGAGTTTTTATCTTCGATAAAGATGCCGTCACGAACCGGCGACAGCCCGGTTTGCTGCAGGTAGGTGGTGCTGATGATAGCCACGTCGACTTTGGGATCGTCGAGTACGCGCGGCAGTTGCGCCCCTTCCAGCTCCATGATCTTCAGGTTATGCGGGTTGTCGGTGATATCCACCGCCGTCGGCAGCAGGCCGGTCCCGGCTTTGAGGGTAATCAGCTTCTCTTTTTGCAGCAGCAGTAGCGCCCGCCCGAGGTTGGTCGGATCGTTGGGGATAGCGATCGTCGCGCCGTCTTTCAGTTCGGCGACTGACTTGATCTTGCGCGAATAGCCGGCCATCGGGAAGACGAAGGTATTCCCGACCGCCACCAGATGATAATTATGCGCTTTGTTGTCCTGCTCAAGGAAAGGCCGATGCTGGAAGACGTTGGCGTCCAGATCCCCGGCGTTGGTCGACTCGTTGGGCAGCAGTGAGCCGCTGAACCCCACCAGCTCGACCTCCAGACCGTACTTCTCTTTGGCCACCTTCTTCGCCACTTCCGCCACATCCTGCTCGGCGCCGTTAATCACACCGACCTTAATGTGCTTCGCTTCATTACCCTTTTGGTCGCAGCCGACCAGCGCCAGACCCGCCAGCATCACTGCGGCGGCGGCCCGTAAACGTAATCTCATCCTCTTCACCCTGTCTGTCCTGACTGTCATTGTTTTTTTCGTGCAAAACTATAGCGACTTTCGGGTCGGGTAATAAACAGCAAACCACGCAACTGGAAATAAAATCATCTTCGCGAAACGCGAGGCGCTAGCCCCGTCGCCACTCGCCCGGCGTCACGCCATAGCGCATTTTGAAGCGCTTCGAGAAGGACGCCAGCGACTGAAAGCCGCAGCGTTCGGCAATGACCTCGAGGTTGGTCTGACGCTCCAGGCGCAGCAGCCGGGCGGCCAGCGCCATTCGCAACTGCGACAGCCACGCCTGCGGCGTCAGGTGATAGACGCGGGCAAAATGACGGGCAAAGGTGGCCCGTGATAAAAACGCGCGGGCGGCCATACTCTCCAGCGTCCACGGCTGCTCCGGGGTCGCCATCACCGCCAGCACCGCCGGCATCAGGCGTTCATCGCTCATCAGGCGCAGCAGCCCGCCGGGCGGCTGCTGCTCGCCAAGCAGCATGCGCAGCAGGAGCACCAGCAGCGTATCGCCGAGGCTGCGCACGATAGCGCTGCCGCCGGGACGCTGCGCCAGGCTCTCGCGCACCAGTATATTAAGCAGCGCGTCAAGCTCCGGGCAGTCTTCACGCGCATCGGTATGGAGATGGATCAGCGTCGATGCTTCACTGAACAGCCAGCTGACGTGCGGACCAAAATAGAATTCGCCGCACAGCATCTCCAGCGCCCCCTCCGCCGGGCCGGCGCGCATTTCCGTCACCGTGCCGTTAAACCGGTGCGCCACCGGCAGCACCTGGCCCCACTCCACCAGACTCTCCATCAGATGCGGCGAACCGTGCGGCAGGAGGACGACATCTCCCGCGCGCAGGTGATGAGTCTGGCCGCCGACGTTGAGCCGCCCCTCGCCGCGCAGCACCACGTGCCAGGGCACCACGCCGCTGCGCATTTGCTGGTGCCCGGCCTGCCAGCGGCCGCCGAAGCGACAGTGCAGGTTCACTTCGCAGCGCGGCGCCAGCAGCGCCAGCAGATGACTGAGACTGTCCATGCTTCTCCTGAGACGATAAGACAAAAAGGTGAGACGAAGACCGCCAGTCTAGCATGCGGCAAGCGCCTAAGATGACCCCATTGCCAACACACCCTCGATAACAACAGGAGTTAACCATGAGCCGTTTAGCAGATATCCGTGAACAAGACGCCACCGGCAAAGCCGCCGATATTTTCGCCGGGATCAAAAAAGCGATGGGCAAAGTGCCGAACGCCTACCTGACCATCGGCGGCCACTCGCCGGCGGCGCTGCAGCAGGCGCTGGCGCACAATGCGATGCTCCATAAAGGCAGCCTCAGCGCCCAGCAGCTGGAAGCGATTAATCTGTCGGTCAGCGAAGCCACCGGCTGTGACTACTGCCTGGCCGCGCACACCCTGATGGCGAAAAAAGCCGGCTTCAGCAGCGAGCAGATCCACGCCCTGCGCCGCGGGGAGTATGCGGAAGAGATGCAGCTTGATGCGCTGGTGAAATTCGCGCAGACCTTGGTGACCACCACCGGTACGCTGCCGGAAGCCGACGTCGCCGCGCTGCGCAACGCCGGTTTTAGCGACCAGCAGGTGATTGAGATTATCAGCGCCATCAGCGCCATCCTGTTCACCAACATGGTGAACCGGGTTAACGACACGGTGGTCGACTTCCCGAAAGCCGATTAATCCGTCGCGCAGCGCCGGTTTTACAGCCCCAGATCGCTGAGCCCCGGATGATCGTCCGGGCGGCGCCCCTGCGGCCAGTGGAACAGGCGCTCGCTTTCGCTAATTGGCAGATCGTTGATGCAGGCGTAGCGCGTCTGCATCAGTCCATGCTTATCAAACTCCCAGTTCTCATTGCCATACGAGCGAAACCAGTTGCCGCTGTCGTCGCACCACTCATAGGCGAAGCGCACGGCAATGCGATTCTCCTGCCATGCCCACAGCTCCTTAATCAGCCGGTATTGCTGCTCCTTGCGCCATTTTCGCTGCAGGAACTCAACAATTTGCCCCCGACCGTGGACAAATTCGCTGCGGTTACGCCATTCGCTATCCACGGTGTAGGCCAGGGCGACTTTTTCCGCATCGCGGCTGTTCCAGCCATCTTCCGCGGCGCGGACCTTCTGGATAGCGCTGTCGCGGGTAAACGGCGGTAACGGGGAACGTTGTTCGGTCATGCTTACTCTCCTCTGCGGGCTAATTGCTGCTGCAGGCGCTGATTCTCCTGCTCCAGGTCATGAATACGTTGCTGCAGGTTCTGGCTGTACTCCGCCACCTGCTGCGCGCTGTAGCGCGGCGTAATGTGCTGCGGGCAGTTCCAGTCAAACGCCTGCAAATGAAAAAGAAACAGACGTTCAATGCGGGCGCGATAGTTGGCCGGCGCCACCTGCGCCAGCAGCTGCGGGTGGTCCTCTGCCGCCAGGACCTCGACGGTGGCGTAGATTTTCAGCCTGGCACGGCGCGGATAATCCATCAAAAACAGGCAGGCCCGGTCGCTGCCGCGCAGATTGCCGGTAGTAATGTATTGGCGGTTACCGCCGAAATCGGCCATCGCCAGGGTGGTGTCATCCAGCAGATGCAGAAACCCCGGCGGGCCGCCGCGATGCTGAATGTAGGGCCAGCCGCTCTGCGACACCGTCGCCAGATAAAAGCTGTCGCGGGTGGCGATCATCCCCGCTTCGCTGTCGCCGAAGCGGTCGGCCTGGCGGCGACTGCGCGGCGTTTGCCACAGCGAGTCGCTGCCCATTTCATGCTGCACATCCATCACGTCCGGGGTGATAGCGATATCGAGAAAGGTTGCTGCCATAGCGCCTCCTGTTGTCTGGCGCCATCATGGACTGTACTGTGAAGAATGATAATACGGGTAAAGTGGCAATCATCTTTCCGCAAAACGGGAGAATAATGGATCGATTAAGCGCGATGGCGCTGCTGGTGAAAGTGACCGAGCTGGGGAGCATGTCGGCGGCAGCGCGGGCGCTGAATATGCCGTTGACCACCGTCAGCCGCCATATTGGCGAACTGGAGAGCGCGCTGGGCGTACGCCTGCTGGCGCGAACCACCCGCAAACTGACGCTCACCGACGCCGGGGTCGATTATGTTGCCGCCGCGCGGCGGATCCTTGAGGAGGTGGAAAACGCCGAACGCCAGGCGACGGGCGAATATCAGGAACCGAAGGGCGAGCTGGTGATCTCCGCGCCGACGATGTTTGGACGCCAGCACGTTCTTCCGGTAATCAGTGAATTTATCGCCCGCTACCCGCTAATTCGCGTCCGTTTGCTGCTCAGCGATCGCAATGCCGACCTGGTGAGCGACCATGTCGATCTGGCGGTGCGGATTGGCGACCTGGCGGACAGCAGCATGGTGGCCACCCGCCTCGGCACCATGCGGATTGTGGCCTGCGCCCATCCGGCGCTGCTGGCGAAATACGGCGAGCCGCAGCGGCCGCGCGATCTGGCGGCGCTGCCGATCATCCGCATTGAATCGCCGATGCCCTATCGCGGCTGGCGCTTTCGCGCCGCTGAGCGCGAGGACCAGCTGATTAACCTGCCGCCGGTGCTATCCGTTACCACGCCGGAGAGCGCCGCCGATGCCGCGCGGCTGGGGGTGGGGGTGGCCCGCTTACTGCATTATCAGGCGCTGGATGGCCTGCGCCACGGGGAGCTCCGTCTGCTGCTGGAAAACGTCGAGCCGGATCCGGCGCCGGTCCATTTGCTGTATACCGCTCGGGATCTGGCGCCGCTTAAGCTGCGCAAATTTATCGATTTTGCCGCACCGGCGCTGCGTCAGGCACTGCTGCGCATCGCCGGGGCCGCTTAATGCGTCGCGGTCTTCAGCGGCGCCTCCTTTAACAGCCATGAGAGGACAAACGCCACCGCCATAATGCCGGCCGCCATCAGAAACGCCGCGTGGATCGCCGCGCCGAAGGCGTCGAGGTAGTCGAGGCGGATATCCGCGGGCAGGTGCTGGACCGCCACCGGATTCATTCCCGGCGGCAGCACCGCGCCTTCCGGCAGCAGTTGTTGCAGGTTGCTCTGCAGCACGTGCGTGAACACCGCGCCAAACAGCGCCACGCCGATGGAGCCGCCAATCGAGCGGAACAGGGTCACGCCGGAGGTGGCGACGCCGTACATCTGCGCCGGCATCGCATTCTGCACCGCCAGGACCAGCACCTGCATCACCAGCCCCAGACCCGCTCCCAGCACGCCGGTAAACAGGTACAGCTGCCACAGCGGCGAGTGAATGGTGATGCGGGTCAGCAGTACCATGCCGGTCACGCCGAGCAGGGTGCCGAGGATCGGAAACAGGCGATATTTACCGGTACGGCTGATAATCCGCCCGCTGATAATCGAGGTCAGCAGCAGGCCTCCCATCAGCGGGATTAACTGTAACCCGGCCTCGGTGGGCGTCGCCTCCTTCACCACCTGCAGATAGAGCGGCAGGAAGGTGACTGACCCGAACAGCGACATGCCGATGACGAAGCCGATCAGGCTGCACAGCAGGAAGCTGCGGTTGCGGAACAGCGCCAGCGGAATAATCGGCTCGGCGGCCATCCGTTCTTCGTAAATAAAGCCGATGATCCCCACGATGCCGAAGGCCAGAATGCACCACAGCTGCGGGTCATTCCACGCATGGACGCTGCCCCCTTCCGAGGTAAACAGGATGATGCACAGCAGCGCCATGCTGAGATAAATCGCCCCCAGCCAGTCAATCTGATGCTGGCTGCGTTTATTGCTGCTGTGGAATACCGCGCCGATCACCAGCAGCGCGAACAGGCCGAGCGGCAGGTTGATATAGAAGATCCAGCGCCAGGAGGCGTGCTGCACCAGAAAACCGCCGATCAGCGGGCCGATCACCGTCGCCAGGCCGAAAACGCCGCCGAACAGCCCCTGATAGCGGCCGCGGTTGGCGGGCGGGATGACGTCGGCGACCGCCGCCATGCTGATCACCATCAGGCCGCCGCCGCCGAGCCCCTGCAGGCCGCGCATCAGCACCAGTTGGGTCATATTCTGCGCCAGCCCGCAGAGCGCGGAGCCGACGAGAAACAGCCCAATCGCCACCTGCAGCACAATTTTGCGGCCGAACAGATCGCCAAATTTACCGTACAGCGGCACCGCGATGGTGGAGCTGAGGATATAGGCGGTGACCACCCAGGAAAGCTTGTCCAGCCCGCCCAGTTCGCCGACAATCGTCGGCAGCGCGGTGGAGACAATGGTCTGATCCAGCGCTGAAAGCAGCATCACCAGCAGCAATGCGCTGAACAGCAGGCGTATCGACTGCACCGGTGGGTTAGCGACTTGAGAAGTCATTACAACGCTCGCTTGAAATTAATTAAATGCATAATTAATATTTAGTGAAAGAATGAGTCGGGTCAAGAGATCGCCATATCATGACAGCACAAAAGGATCAGGATGCTCCCCGCCGCCCGGGTCGGCCGCGCGGTAAAAAACCGGGTACCGCCAACCGCGAACAGTTGATGGACATCGCCCTGACGCTGTTTGCCCGCGACGGGGCGGGCCGCGTATCGTTGAACGCCATCGCCAAAGAGGCCGGGGTGACGCCGGCGATGCTGCATTACTACTTCAGCTCGCGGGATGCGCTGGTGACTCAGCTGATTGAGGAGCGCTTTATGCCGCTGCGCAATCACATCAGCCGCATCTTTGTCGATCATCCACAGGACCCGGTACTGGCGCTGACGATGATGGTCGAGACGCTAGCGCATATGGCGGAGAAAAACGCCTGGTTCGCGCCGCTGTGGATGCAGGAGATCATCGGCGAAATGCCGATTCTGCGCCAGCATATGGATGCCCGCTTCGGCGAGGAGCGTTTTCAGGTGATGCTGGGGACGGTGCGTCGCTGGCAGCAGGAAGGCAAGATCAATCCGGCGCTGGCGCCGGAGCTGCTGTTTACCACGGTAATTAGCCTGGTGCTGGTGCCATTTTCACGCATCCACAGCGATCCGCGTTTACAGGCGGTCAACCGTCAGACCATCGTCAGCCACGCGCTGGCGTTAATGGGCCACGGCGTTGGAGGTTAAGGCGTGGTTTTGACGCTTTTGTAGTCCGGATAAGACACCACGCGCCGCCATCCGGGATTTTCCCTGCTCGCGCTACGCTTAGCAGGGCTACAACTTCTATGTTAATTCCCGGCAGATTGCGCTCCCGGTTGATCTTCTGCGTTATGTCTCTTATGCCGCAGGGAGCGCACAGCACGAACCGTAGGCCGGGTAAGGCGACAGCCGCCACCCGGCAAGAATACAGGTGCCGTGCCTGATATCCTGCCCGGCGGCGCTGCGCTTGCCGGTCCTGGGTGGGGCGAAACTACGGGAGGACTGTGTAGGCCGGATAAGGCCTTTATGCCGCCATCCGGCACAACCACAGGTACGGTACCTGACCGCCCGGGGATACCAGGATCGTTACAGCGCCTTCGACAAATAGTGGCGCTGCATGCCTGCGTGCGGGAAGTCGGGCAGCGACATCTGCAGCTGATAGCCTAATTTCTGATAAAACGGCAGCGCCTGGAAGCTAAAGGTATCCACCAGCAGATGGCTGCAGCCTTGCGCCTGCGCCTGCTGTTCCGCCTCCTGCATCAGCTCGCTCCCCAGCCCGCGCCCGCGCGTCGTCTCGCTAACCCACAGATACTCAATGCACAGCCAGTTGCCCTTGCGTTTAGCAATCAGCCCGCCCTGCATTACCCCTTGCGCATCGCGCGAGTAAATCCCCAGATCGCCAAACTGCGCCGCATCGAGATACTGCTGATTATACTGCCGCAGACCGGCAAACAGTTCTTGTTGATCGTCGGGATTAATGCTTTTTGTAATGATTAGTGTCATTAACTATCTCCAGTATCGCGCTGCCGAATGGTTATTTTCCCTCTCCACTTTCACAAAATATTCTTATTTTCTCCATGATTATTTGCCTTAATTTTTTGCGTTCTAAAAGTAAGCAAAAAAACCTTTCCATTATCGCGACGGATCGTATAATGGGGAAAAATGAGAATGATCATTCTCACCACAAAACCAGAGGAGATGCGCTTTTCACCTCCTGAAGACCGAAGAGGTTGGCTTCAGCGGAGACACAATAACAATCACGTTCAGGAACATCTGTGTTCCTTTTTTGTCATTTTCGCTCACCCGAAAATGCCTCAGCGCCCAACCTATTCCCTCGTTTTTAAATAAACGGGGCGGACGTCTTATATCTTGAGAAAATATAATGAAATACATCATAGCTCCCATCGCGACAGCATTATTTCTCCTTAGCGGATGCGATAATGCGCAGACATCTGCTCCGCAGCAACCCACGCCGGAAGTGGGCGTGGTCACCCTGCAAAGCCAGCCGGTGCCGGTAGTCAGCCAGCTCACCGGCCGCACCACCGCCTCGCTCAGCGCCGAAGTTCGCCCGCAGGTGGGCGGCATCATCCAGAAACGCCTGTTTACCGAAGGCGATATGGTGAAGGCCGGGCAGGCCCTTTACCAGATCGATCCCTCCAGCTATCGCGCGACCTGGAACGAAGCGGCGGCGGCGCTGAAACAGGCCCAGGCGCTGGTGGTCTCCGATTGCCAGAAGGCCCAGCGCTACGCGTCGCTGGTCAGGGATAACGGCGTTTCCCGCCAGGATGCTGACGACGCCGCCTCCACCTGCGCCCAGGACAAAGCCAGCGTGGAATCGAAGAAAGCGGCGCTGGAGAGCGCGCGCATTAACCTGAACTGGACCACCGTCACCGCGCCGATTGCCGGGCGCATCGGCATCTCGTCGGTTACGCCGGGGGCGCTGGTCTCCGCCGATCAGGATACCGCGCTGGCGACGATCCGCGGGCTCGACACCATGTATGTTGATCTGACGCGATCCAGCGTCGATCTCCTGCGTTTACGCAAGCAAAGCCTGGCCAGCAACAGCGACACCCTCAGCGTGACGTTAACCCTGGAAGATGGCAGTACCTATCCCGAAAAAGGGCGTCTGGCGCTCACCGAAGTCGCCGTCGATGAATCTACCGGCTCGGTAACCCTGCGCGCTATCTTCCCCAACCCGCAGCACGTCCTGCTGCCGGGGATGTTCGTCCGCGCGCGCATCGATGAAGGCATCATGAACGACGCGATCCTCGCCCCACAGCAGGGGATCACCCGCGATGCCAAAGGCGACGCCACGGCGCTGGTGGTCGATGCCGCCAACAAAGTTGAGCAGCGTACCGTGGAAACCGGCGACACCTACGGCGATAAATGGCTGGTGCTGAGCGGCCTGAAAGCGGGCGACAAGCTGATTGTCGAAGGCACCGGTAAAGTGGCCCCCGGACAGACAGTGAAGGCCGTCGCCGTCAACAATAACGGAGGCAACGCCTGATGTTCTCCCGTTTCTTCGTGCGTCGCCCGGTCTTTGCCTGGGTGATCGCCATTCTGATTATGCTCGCCGGGGTGCTGGCGATCCGCACGCTGCCGGTAGGCCAGTACCCGGATGTCGCCCCGCCGGCGGTGAAAATCTCCGCCACCTATACCGGGGCGTCCGCCGAAACCCTGGAGAACAGCGTCACCCAGGTGATCGAGCAGCAGCTCACCGGCCTCGACCATCTGCTCTACTTCAGCTCCACCAGCAGCTCCGACGGCTCGGTCAGCATCACCGTCACCTTTGAGCAGGGGACCGACCCGGACACCGCCCAGGTGCAGGTGCAAAACAAAGTGCAGCAGGCGGAATCGCGGCTGCCGAGCGAAGTCCAGCAGTCCGGCGTAACGGTGGAAAAATCGCAGAGCAGCTTTCTGCTGATCCTTGCGGTGTATGACAAAACCAACCGCGCCACCAGCTCCGATATCTCCGACTGGCTGGTCAGCAATATGCAGGACCCGCTGGCGCGCGTGGAGGGCGTCGGCAGCCTGCAGGTATTCGGCGCCGAATACGCGATGCGCGTCTGGATGGACCCGACCAAACTCGCCTCCTACTCGCTGATGCCTTCCGACGTCCAGTCGGCGATTGAGGCGCAGAACGTGCAGGTTTCCGCCGGTAAAATCGGCGCGCTACCGTCGTCCAATGCCCAGCAATTAACCGCCACCGTGCGCGCGCAGTCCCGGCTGCAAACCCCTGACCAGTTCAAAGCGATCATCGTGAAAAGCCAGGCCGACGGCTCGGTAGTACGCCTGAGCGATGTCGCGCGGGTGGAGATGGGTAGCGAGGATTACACCGCCACCGCCAATCTGAACGGCCACCCGGCCGCCGGGATCGCGGTGATGATGGCCCCCGGCGCCAACGCGCTGGACACCGCGACGCTGGTGAAAAGCAAAATCGCCGAATTCCAGCGTCAGATGCCGCAGGGTTACGATATTGCCTATCCGAAGGACAGCACCGAGTTCATCAAAATCTCGGTCGAGGACGTGATTCAGACCCTGTTCGAAGCGATTATCCTCGTAGTCTGCGTGATGTATCTGTTCCTGCAGAACTTCCGCGCGACGCTCATTCCGGCGGTGGCGGTGCCGGTGGTGCTGCTTGGCACCTTCGGGATGCTGGCCCTGTTCGGCTACTCGATTAACACCCTGACGCTGTTCGCCATGGTGCTGGCGATCGGCCTGCTGGTGGATGACGCCATCGTGGTGGTGGAGAACGTGGAGCGCATTATGCGCGACGAAGGGCTCCCCGCTCGCGAAGCCACCGAAAAATCGATGGGCGAAATCTCCGGCGCGCTGGTGGCGATTGCCCTGGTGCTGTCGGCGGTGTTCCTGCCGATGGCCTTCTTCGGCGGTTCGACTGGGGTCATCT
Source organism: Klebsiella pneumoniae (assembly GCF_000742135.1). Classification (GTDB taxonomy): domain Bacteria; phylum Pseudomonadota; class Gammaproteobacteria; order Enterobacterales; family Enterobacteriaceae; genus Klebsiella; species Klebsiella pneumoniae. The sequence goes on from NZ_KN046818.1 coordinate 4,926,117, forward strand.
ATCGCCAGTTCTCGGTAACCATTATCTCGGCGATGATGCTGTCGGTAGTGGTAGCGCTGACCCTCACCCCGGCGCTGTGCGGCGCGCTGCTCAGCCACTCCAAACCGCACACCAAAGGGTTCTTCGGCGCCTTTAACCGCCTGTGGGGACGTACGGAGGCGGGCTACCAGCGCCGGGTGCTCGGCGGCCTGCGCCGGGGCGCAGTGATGATGGGCGCTTACGCGCTGATTTGCGGGGCGATGGCGCTGGCGATGTGGAAGCTGCCGGGCAGCTTCCTGCCGGTGGAGGACCAGGGGGAGATCATGGTCCAGTACACCCTGCCCGCCGGGGCGACGGCGGTGCGTACCGCCGAGGTGCGCCGCCAGGTCACCGACTGGTTCCTCACCAAAGAGAAAGCCAATACCGACGTCATTTTCACCGTCGACGGCTTCAGCTTTAGCGGCAGCGGGCAGAACGCCGGGATGGCCTTCGTGTCGCTGAAAAACTGGTCGCAGCGCAAAGGGGACGACAACACCGCCCAGGCCATCGCCCTGCGCGCCACCAAAGAGCTGGGGACGATCCGCGACGCCACCCTCTTCGCCATGACCCCGCCGTCGGTAGACGGTCTCGGGCAGAGCAACGGCTTCACCTTCGAACTGATGGCCAGCGGCGGTACCGACCGTGACAGCCTGATGAAGCTGCGCAGCCAGCTGCTGGCGGCGGCCAACCAGAGCAGCGAACTGCAGTCGGTGCGCGCTAACGATCTGCCGCAGATGCCGCAGCTGCAGGTGGATATCGACAACAACAAAGCCGTCTCGCTGGGGCTGTCGCTGAGCGACGTGACCGATACGCTCTCCAGCGCCTGGGGCGGTACCTACGTGAATGACTTTATCGATCGCGGCCGGGTGAAAAAGGTCTATATCCAGGGCGAAAGCGACGCGCGCGCGGTGCCGTCGGACCTTGGCAAATGGTTCGTTCGCGGCAGCGATAACAGCATGACGCCGTTCTCCGCCTTCGCCACCACCCACTGGCAATACGGCCCGGAAAGCCTGGTGCGCTACAACGGCTCCGCCGCCTTTGAGATCCAGGGCGAAAACGCCGCCGGCTTCAGCTCCGGCGCGGCGATGGACAAGATGGAAAAGCTGGCCGACAGCCTGCCGGCGGGCTCCACCTGGGCGTGGAGCGGCATTTCGCTGCAGGAAAAGCTGGCCAGCGGCCAGGCGATGAGCCTGTACGCCATCTCGATTCTGGTGGTGTTCCTGTGCCTGGCGGCGCTGTATGAGAGCTGGTCGGTGCCGTTCTCGGTGATCATGGTCATCCCGCTCGGCCTGCTTGGCGCGGCGCTGGCGGCGACGCTGCGCGGCTTAAGCAACGACGTCTACTTCCAGGTGGCGCTGCTGACCACCATCGGCCTGTCGTCGAAAAACGCCATCCTGATCGTGGAGTTCGCTGAATCCGCCGTGGATGAGGGGTATTCGCTCTCCCGGGCGGCGATCCGCGCCGCGCAGACTCGCCTGCGCCCGATTGTCATGACCTCGCTGGCGTTTATCGCCGGGGTGCTGCCGCTGGCCATCGCCACCGGCGCCGGAGCCAACAGCCGCGTGGCGATCGGCACCGGGATTATCGGCGGCACCCTGACGGCCACCCTGCTGGCGGTGTTCTTCGTACCGCTGTTCTTCGTGCTGGTGAAGCGTCTCTTCACCCGCCAACGTCCTTCTCAGGAGTAAGGTATGTTTCGTTTAAGTTTTATGTTTATCGCGCTCCTGACCGCGGGCTGCGTCTCGCTTGACCCGCATTATGATCGCCCGGCCGCGCCGGTGCCGGCCACCCTGCCCGGGGCGCACGGCGAATCGACGGCGGTGGTCGGCGACTGGCAGAAAGTGGTCAATGACGCGCGGCTGAAAAAAGTGGTCAGCATCGCGCTGAACAGCAACCGCGATGTGCAAAAGGCGCTGGCCGATATCGAGGCCGCGCGCGCCCAGTATGGCGAAACGCGGGCATCGCTGTTTCCCACCGTTGATGCCGAACTGAGCCACACCCGCAGCAAAACGGTGGCCAGCGGCCTGAGCTCCGCTTCACAGGCCGACGGCGCGGTCTCCAGCTTCGAACTGGACTTGTTCGGCAAGAACCAGAGCCTGTCGCGCGCGGCGCGCGAAACCTGGCTTGCCAGCGAATTCACCGCGCAGAATACCCGGCTGACGATGATTGCCGATTTGACCACCGCCTGGGTGACGCTGGCGACGGATAACAGCAATCTGGCGCTGGCGCAGCAGACCATGGACAGCGCGGCAAACTCGCGCAACATCGTCGCCCGCCAGATGGCGGTTGGCACCGCCTCAGCCGGCGATGTAAGCTCGGCGGAAAGCGTCTATCAGCAGGCGCGCGCCAGCGTCGCCAGCTATCGCACGCTGGTGGCGCAGGATAAAAACGCCATTAACCTGCTGGCGGGGGAAACCGTGCCGGAGAGCCTGCTGCCCGGCACTCTCGAGAGTCTCGGGGATAACAGCATCGCGCTGGTGCCGGCGGGCGTGTCGTCGTCGGTGCTGCTGCGTCGGCCGGACATTCAGGAAGCGGAGCACAATCTGAAGAGCGCCAATGCCGATATCGGCGCGGCGCGGGCGAACTTCTTCCCGTCGATTTCCCTGACCGCCAGCGCCGGGGTCGGCAGCGACTCGCTGTCGTCGCTGTTCAGCCACGGGATGCAGGTGTGGTCGTTCGCCCCCTCCATCAGCCTGCCGCTGTTCACCGGCGGCAGCAACCTGTCGCAGCTGCGCTATGCGGAAGCGGAGAAAAAGGGGCTGATCGCCACCTACGAGAAATCGATTCAGAGCGCGTTTAAGGACGTTGCCGATGCGCTGGCGCGCCGGGAAACGCTGAGCGAAGAGCTTGATGCTCAGCGGCAGTATGTCGCCGCCGAGCAGACATCGCTGGATATCGCCATGAAGAGCTATCAGGCCGGGGTCGGCGATTATCTGTCGGTGCTCACCGCTCAGCGCACGCTGTGGTCGGCGAAAACGACGCTGCTGTCCCTGCAGCAGACCGACCTCAATAACCGGATCACCCTCTGGCAGTCGCTGGGCGGCGGCGCCAGTTAAACTTACCCGCCGGGCGACCGAGCCCGGCCTCTACAAGGAATCGTTATGGCACGTGTTTCCCTCTCCTGGGCGCTGATCCTCGGCCTGCTGTCGGGTATCGGCCCGCTGTGCACGGATTTTTATCTACCGGCGCTGCCAGAGATCACTCAGCAGCTGCAGGCCACCAGCACCCAGACCCAGCTGTCGTTGACCGCCGCGCTGATTGGTCTCGGCCTGGGTCAGCTGTTTTTCGGCCCGCTGAGCGACCGCATTGGCCGCCTGAAACCGCTGGCGCTGTCCCTGCTGCTGTTTATCTTCTCTTCGGCGATGTGCGCCCAGACCCGCGATATCAACATGCTGATTGTCTGGCGCTTTTTACAAGGCTTCGCCGGCGCCGGCGGCTCGGTGCTGTCGCGATCCATTGCCCGCGATAAATACCAGGGCACCCTGCTGACCCAGTTTTTCGCCCTGCTGATGACCGTGAACGGCATTGCGCCGGTGCTGTCCCCGGTGCTGGGCGGCTACGTCATCACCGCCTTCGACTGGCGAATTCTCTTCTGGACGATGGCCGCCATTGGCGGCGTGCTGCTGGTGATGAGCCTGGCGATCCTGCGGGAAACGCGGCCGGCCACAGCGGCGCATGCCGCCCGCCAGCAACGCGGCCAGCCGGTGCTGAAAAATCGCCGCTTTCTGCGCTTCTGCCTGATTCAGGCCTTTATGATGGCCGGGCTGTTCTCCTACATCGGCTCTTCTTCCTTCGTGATGCAGAGCGAATACGGCATGAGCGCCATGCAGTTCAGTCTGCTGTTCGGTCTGAACGGTATCGGGCTGATCATCGCCGCGATGATCTTTTCCCGTCTGGCGCGCCGCTTTAGCGCCGAAAGCCTGCTGCGCGGCGGCCTGACGCTGGCCGTGAGCTGTGCGGCGATCATGCTGCTGTTTGCCTGGCTGCATCTGCCGGTGCTGGCGCTGGTCGGCCTGTTCTTTACCGTGTCGCTGATGAGCGGCATCAGCACCGTCGCCGGCGCGGAGGCGATGAGCGCCGTCGACGCCGCGCAGTCCGGGACCGCGTCCGCGCTGATGGGCACCCTGATGTTTGTCTTCGGCGGCATCGCCGCGCCGCTGGCGGGTCTCGGCGGCGAAACGATGCTGAAAATGAGCCTCGCGATGGCCATCTCCTACCTGCTGGCGCTGCTGCTGGGCCTCAGCAAACCGCGCGACGCACGCTAATCTCCTGCTGCGGTAATAAAATATTCCAGATTTATTACCGCACTATTTCCCGCCATATCTGCCATTCTCGTATTATTCTCCACGTACTAATCGTGATACTCTTCACATGAAAGGAATAAATAATTCCTTATACTGCGCGCCACTGAGAATAACGAGGTTTCTATGAGTATCGACCTGAGCAAACTGCTGACCGAGCGACGTAACGCCAACAGCGCCAACATTGACACCCTCTCCACCCTCGAGATGCTGACGGTGATAAACCAGGAAGACCAGCAGGTAGCCCAGGCGATAACGCCCTATCTGCCGCAGATTGCCGAGGTGGTGGATAAGGTCGCGGCGGCGCTGCAGGCCGGTGGCCGCTTGATTTACATTGGCGCGGGTACCTCAGGGCGTCTGGGGATCCTCGATGCCAGCGAATGCCCGCCAACCTTCGGCACCCGCCCGGAGCAGGTGGTGGGGATCATCGCCGGCGGACATAAAGCGATTCTCAGCGCCGTGGAAAACGTGGAAGACAACAAAGCGCAGGGGGCGATGGATCTGCAGAACCTGAACTTCAGCAACCGCGATGTGCTGGTGGGGCTGGCGGCCAGCGGACGCACGCCGTACGTCATTGGCGCCATGGAATACGCCCATAGTCAGAATGCCTTTGTCGCCATCGTCAGCTGTAACCCGCATGGCGAAATGGCCCAGCTGGCGGACGTGGCGATCACCCCGGTAGTCGGCCCGGAAGTGGTCACTGGCTCTACCCGCCTGAAAGCCGGCACCGCGCAGAAGCTGGTGCTGAACATGATCTCCACCGGGGCGATGATCCGCGTCGGCAAGGTGTACAGCAACCTGATGGTCGACGTTGAAGCGACCAACGCCAAGCTGATTGAGCGCCAGGTCTCTATCGTGATGGAGGCTACCGACTGCGATCGCGCCACCGCCCAGAAGGCGCTGGAGGCCTGCGGCCGCCACTGTAAAACGGCGATCGTGATGGTGCTGGCGGACTTAAGCGCCACAGAGGCGCAGTCGCTGCTGGCGAAAAACAACGGCTATATCCGCAAGGCGCTCAGCAACACCTGAGCGCCGACAGACAGGTAACGGGCAATGGCAAAAATAACGAAAGAGATGATAGCGCGGATCCTCGCCCACGTGGGCGGCGCCGCAAACGTCGCGCAGGCGGGCAACTGCATGACGCGCCTGCGCTTGACCCTGCGCGATGAAAGTCTGGCCGACAGCGCCGCCATCCGCCAGATTGACGGTGTGATGGGGGTGATCGTCAGCGACGAGCAGTTCCAGGTGGTGCTCGGCCCCGGCAAGGCGCAAACCGCCGCCGAAATGATGAACGGCCTGCTGGAGGCGGCGCCCGCCGCCGCGCCGACGCTGGCCGACGTCGCGGCGGAGAAAAAGCAGGCGCTGAAGGGCAGGCAGACCAGCGCGGTGCAGAAGTTTCTCGCCAAATTCGCCACCATCTTTACGCCGCTGATCCCCGGCTTTATCGCCGTCGGGCTGCTGCTGGGCTTCGCCACCCTGGCGGAACAGGTTTTCGTACTGGAGAACGCCCATCCGAACGCCAGCCTGGTGGCGCTGATTGGCTATATGAAGGTCTTCAGCAAAGGGATGTTCACCTTTCTGAGTATCCTGATTGGCTATAACGCGCAGAAGGCGTTCGGCGGCTCCGGCGTGAACGGCGCGATTATCGCCTCGCTGTTCGTGCTGGGCTACAACCCGGAGGCAACTAGCGGCTTCTACGCCGGCATTTCCACCTTCTTCGGCCATGGCATCGATCCGCGCGGCAATATCATCGGCGTACTGATCGCCGCTATCCTTGGCGCGTGGGTTGAACGCCAGGTGCGGCGGGTGATGCCGGCCAACCTCGATATGATCCTCACTTCGGCGGTGACGCTGCTGATCATGGGCGCGGTGACCTTTACGGTGATCATGCCGATTGGCGGCTGGTTGTTTACCGGCATGTCGTGGCTGTTCTTGCATCTTAACGGCAACCCGTTTGGCTCGGCGGTGCTGGCCGGCCTGTTCCTGCTGGCGGTGATGTTCGGCGTCCATCAGGGGTTTGTCCCGGTCTATTTTGCGCTGGTGGACGCCCAGGGCTTTAACTCGCTGTTCCCGATCCTGGCGATGGCCGGGGCCGGGCAGGTGGGGGCGGCGCTGGCGCTGTTCTGGCGGGCGAAGCGCGATTCGCTGCTGCGAACCCAGATTAAAGGGGCGATTATTCCGGGCTTCCTCGGGATTGGCGAGCCGCTGATCTACGGCGTCACCCTGCCGCGGATGAAGCCGTTTGTCACCGCCTGCCTCGGCGGCGCCTGCGGCGGGTTCTTCGTCGGACTGATCGCCTGGCTGGGGCTGCCGGTCGGCCTGAACACGGTGTTCGGCCCGTCCGGTCTGGTGGCGCTGCCGCTGATGACCTCCGGCAGCGGAATTTACGCCGGGATGGCGGTCTACGCCGGTGGGCTGGCGGTCTCCTACCTGTGCGGCTTTGTCCTCACCTGGCTGTTCGGCAGTAAAAATGTCGATTTAAGCTAGAACGCGACTATCGGTTAATGCCCGGCGGCGGCTTCGCCTTACCGGGCCTGCAAAATAGTTACGCCGCCGCGCCCGACTACCATTTCCTGCCCCGCCGCCCGGGCGCGCGCATGCTATGATTCCCCTTTATCATATTTCGCTTGAGGAAAAGATGGGCTCCAGCAAAAAAGGGATGCTGAACGTACTGATTGCCGCCGTGCTGTGGGGCAGTTCCGGGGTGTGTGCGCAATTTATTATGCAGGAAAGCCAGATGTCGTCGCCGTTTCTGACCATGACGCGTCTGCTGTTCGCCGGGCTGATCCTGCTGATGCTCGGCTTTGTTCACGGCGACCGCATTTTCCGCGTGCTGCAAAACCGCCGCGACGCCCTAAGCCTGCTGTTTTTCTCGCTGTTTGGCGCGCTAACCGTGCAGTTCACCTTTCTGATGACCATTGAAAAATCCAATGCCGCCACGGCCACGGTGCTGCAGTTTCTGTCGCCGACGATCATCGTCGCCTGGTTCGCCCTCGCCCGCAAAGCGCGTCCCACACCGCTGGTGCTGGGAGCTATCTGCACCTCGCTGGCGGGCACCTTTCTGCTGGTGACCCACGGCAACCCAACGACGCTGTCGATTTCGCCGGCGGCGCTGTTCTGGGGGATCGCCTCGGCGTTTGCCGCCGCCTTTTATACCACCTATCCTTCAACGCTGATTGCCCGCTACGGGACGCTGCCCATCGTCGGCTGGAGCATGCTGTTCGGCGGCGCGATGCTATTGCCGTTTTACGGCGGCCAGGGCACCGATTTTGTGGTTAACGGCAGCCTGCTGTTAGCTTTTTTCTACCTGGTGGTGATCGGTACTTCGCTGACCTTCAGCCTCTATCTCAACGGCGCGCAGAAGATTGGCGGCGCAAAGGCCGGGATCCTCAGCTGCGCCGAACCGCTGAGCAGCGCCCTGCTGTCGCTCCTGCTGCTGGGGATCACCTTCACGCTGCCGGACTGGCTGGGCACTCTGCTGATCCTCGCGTCGGTGGTGCTGATCGCCATCGACTCGCGGCGGCGGGTGAGAGCCGCCTGAGCAGGCGAGAAAAAGCGCATTTTCAATAAGTTAAACTGACCACTATTTGCGTGTTTTCCCGCCTGCGCATATAGTTGACGGAAGCGATTACGGAAGGAGAAGCCTGATGAAAGCATGTTGGATGGTATGCCTGGTCACCGCCCTGAGCGCCACGTCGGTGTGGGCCGAATCACCGCTGCAAAGCCTGCAGTTCGAGCAGCAAAAACAGCAGGTGCTCAAAGCGGTGAAGGAAAAATGCGCGCCAGCAAGCCACCTCAGCGACAACGATTTTGCCAATAAAGTGCTGGCGACCGACGGTAACAAGAACGCGGTCCGCGAAGCAACGCTGGCGAAGGAGCGCAATAACCAGAAAAGCTACCAGGCCGCAATCGACAAAATCGTCTGTCCGGCCAAATAGCGGTTATTTCAGGCTCGCGACCAGCGTTTTCCAGTCAAACGGCGTAAGCTGCCTGTAGCTCAGGCTACGGGCGGCCATCTGCTCCGGCAGCTGGCGCTGGCTTTTCGCGATCGCCTCGCTCATTATCCCGGCGCTCCCCACGTCACGCAGGGTTTTCACCACCTCTTCCATCTCTTCGCTGCGCCGAATGCCATGTTCCGCCACCCGGCTGATCAGATAGTCGGGGAACGCGCCTGTCCAGCCCAGAGAGGGAAAACTATGATGCAAGGAGCTAAGCACCTCCTCCTCAACGCCGTATTCACGAGCCGCGAACAGGCATTCTGTGGTAAGCGCTTCAAGACCTTTGATCATCACGCTACGGCACATTTTTATCGCCGACACCTGGCCCACCGTACTGGCGCCATAGCGGGCATTCAGCCCCAGCCCCTGCAGACGCGGCGCGATCGCCTCCGCCTGCGGCCCACCGATCAATAACGGTGTCTGCAATCGGGCCGGCGGTACCGGCGCCATCACCGCGACATCAATGTAGGCGCCCGGCAGAAAATGTTCAGCCGCCTGCCGTTTCGTCTCCGGCGCCACGGAGTTGAGATCGAGGAAATATTGTCCCGGCTGCAGCAGCGCGGCCGCCTGCTGCGCCACCTTTAGCGCCTCACCGGCGGTCACAGTAGAAAAAACCAGCGTGGCCCCCTCCAGCGCCTGCGCCAGCGAATTTCCCACCTGAACGCGCGAATCACGGGCTTTTTTGCCCATCGCCTCTCGCTCCGGGCCATTGAGCTTGCAATCCCAAATGGTCACCGCATGCTCACGGGCCAGATCCGCCGCCAGAATGCCACCCGCCTCGCCAAAACCAATAAACGCGATTGTCATCATCACTCCTCACGCGGCCAGACGCGGGCCGGAATAAAAACCTCGCCAGCAAACAGCAGTCGCGCCGTGCGTAACAGGCCGCAGCCAGCCAGGGCGCCGTCAGCATCAAGCTGAAGCGTCACGCTAAATTCGCCTGTCGGATGCTCGACGCTGAGCAGCGGCGTATCGCCTGGCGCTACCTGCGCCAGGCCCTGCGCGACAGAGCCGGGGAGCAGACAAGCGCTGGCCACGCTCACCGCGCCAAATACGCCGATCGACGCGTGGCAGCGGTGGGGGATAAAGGTGCGGCTGCTGATGGCGCCGCCGTGTCGCGGCTCGGCGATCAGGGTCATCTTGGGCACCGTGCGCTGGCTGACGTCGCCAAGCTGCATCAGCGGCCCGGCCTGCAGGCGAATCGACTCCAGGCGACGTTTAAGCGCGTCGTCATTATCCAGCTGTTCGCGCGTCTCATAGCCGGTGCAACCGAGGTCGCACGCGCGCAGCAGGATCACCGGCATTCCGTTATCGATGCAGGTCACCTCGACGCCGTCAAAACGGTCACGAACCCGGCCGGTCGGCAGCAGCGCCCCGCAGCTGGAGCCCGCCACATCAAGAAAATGGAGCAGGATCGGGCTGGCGCTGCCCGGCACGCCATCAATACGACTCTCGCCGGCGTAGTCGACCCCGTCGGCATCGCAGGGGATCTCTGCCACCGCCAGTTGCCCCGTGTTCTCCATATAAATACGCACCCGAGTGAGCGGCGCATCGTGGCGAACCAGACCACGCTCGATGGCGAAAGGGCCAACGGCGGCAAGAATATTGCCGCAGTTTTGGCCGTAATCCACGGTGGCCGCCGCCACGTTCACCTGGGCAAACAGATAGTCCACATCGGCGTCAGGCCGTGCGGAGCGGCGGATAATCGCCACTTTGCTGGTCAGCGGATCGGCGCCGCCGATCCCGTCAATTTGCCGGGGATCAGGCGAGCCCATCACCGCCAGCAGCACCGCATCACGTCGCACCGGATCGGCAGGCAGATCGTCGGCCAGAAAACAGGCCGCTTTAGAGGTGCCGCCGCGCATCCATAGACAGGGGATTCCGCGTTGCGCCATTTATTCCTCCACCTCGTCTGCGCGGTCGTAATACCGCAGGCCCTTTTCCGCCAGACGCGGACGCATAGCGTAAATATCCAGCCCCAGCTCGCCATTGCGCATCCGCTCACGCTTCGCAAGCTCATTGCTCATGCGGGCTTCCGCTTTATGGAGCACATCACGGACCCGGGCGTGAGGCAGCACCACGACGCCATCGTCGTCGGCCACTACGACATCGCCCGGCTGTACAAGCTGACCTGCGCATATCACCGGGACGTTAACCGAACCGAGGCTCTCTTTCACCGTCCCCTGGGCATAAACCTGACGGGACCAGACGGCGAATCCCATTTCCCGCAACGTTTGCGAATCACGAATGCCGATATCGCCCACCAGCCCGACCACGCCGCGCGATTGGAGAGACGTCGCCAGTAGATCGCCGAAGAAGCCATCGCCGCACGGCGAGGTCGGGGCCACCACCAGAATATCGCCGGCGCGGCACTGCTCGACCGCCACATGAAACATCCAGTTGTCGCCAGGCGTCACCAGCACGGTTACCGCGTTGCCCGCCCGGCTGACGCCCTGCTGAATCGGACGGATTGCCGGCCCCATCAGCCCCTGACGATCCCAGGCTTCATGGAGCGTCGCCACCCCGGCCGCCTCACAGCGGCGCAAAACCGCCTCGTCATGACGCGGCAGATGGCGGATCACAAGGCCTTTTTTATTTATCAGGTTCATGCCAGGTTCTCCGTTACGCGGGGGAAGATGCTCTGGAAGGCTTCGCCGTGAACGATATCGCGCGCGGCCGTGATGCCGATATTGCGCTTGGCCTGCACCCCGCGCTGCAGCGCCACGCGGGTGTAGTATTCCCACAGATGCTCCTGACCCTGCATGCACTGAATGGCCTGATACTTTTTCTCCCAGACGGCGGTGATGTCCAGTAACACATCGGGTTTCCAGTTGCACTGCTCCGGCTGGTGCGGTTCGAAACAGTAAACCGGGGGAGCAGCGACAATTTTCTCACCGGGGCGATAGCCCTCTGCCTGGGCGATAATCCGTGCTTCCTGCGCCAGATGGGAGGCCAGCGGATGATCGTAGTTATAGGGATCGTGCAGGGAGTGCGTCAGGACAAAGTGGGGCTGGATACGGCGATACACATCCGCCAGACGAAATAGCGTCTCTTTATCGGCGCGCAGCGGATAGTCACCGATATCAAAGAATTCGACGCTGGCGCCCAGGATCGCGGCGGCGGCCTGCGCCTCTTCGCGACGCACCTGCTTCACCGCCTCCTCGGTCATGTTGCCTTTACGCCACAGTTTGGCGGACTCGCCGCGCTCGCCAAAGGATAAACAGACCACATGGACCTGATAGCCCTGCAGGGCATGCAGCGCTATCGCACCGCCCGCGCGCCAGACGAAATCGGCCGAGTGGGCGCTGACGACAAGGGCACTTTTTTCGCTAACCGGATGAGACATGATAGCTTCCTCTGTTGTTTTTTTCAGCTTGTCATGTCCCGTCGTGGGGAGGTAATTCGTTAACTTGCGAAGGCTATGATTTTTATTTATGTTGTCGTCTCACTCACTTTTTCAGGCCTGACGAACAATGCTAAAGAGAAAGCACGATAAAATTATAAATATCATGCAGCTGCGCTTTTTCTGTCAGGTCGCGCTGCGCGGTAGCGTCTCACGCGCGGCCGATGACTTATTCCGCACGCAGTCAGCGATAACCCGGGCTATTCGCGATCTTGAAGCCGCGTTGAACGTCACGCTGTTCGAACGCCATTACAGCGGCATGGTGCCCACCGAGTATGGCAAGTGCATCCTGCCGCGCGCCCGGCGGGCGATTGACGACCTACAGGCCATCCCGGCGCTGCTGCAGAAGCACCATACCCGCAGCAGCGGCCCGCTGGCGGACGCCGGCTGGCTGTTCAATACCCGCCGCTTAGCCATTTTTATTCAGCTCTATCACGTCAACCATACCCAAACCGTCGCGCAACAGTTGGGGATCACTCAGCCGGCGGTCAGTGCCGCGCTGAAGGTCCTGGAAAAAGGAGCGGATTCGGCGCTATTTCGCCGGACGCCAGAGGGGGTGCGTCCCACGCCTGCCGCGGAGCTACTCTATCCCCCGGTGAGCAGAGCGCTCAACGAGCTGGAAAACATCTGGAGCGATCTCGCTGCCCGTCGCGGGGTGCTGGAGGGCACCGTGCGCATTGGCGCCCTGCCGCTGAGCCGGACCCGGCTACTGCCCTCCGCCATCGCCGCCTTTCTGGCCCAGCACCCGGGCATCACCCTCATGACCAATGAAAGCCCGTATGAGTCGCTGGTCGCCGATATGCGGGCAGGTAATATCGATTTTATTATCGGCGCCCTGCGCCAGGATGAAGATCTCCCGGACCTCTGTAGCGAAGCGTTATTCGAAGAGGATATGTTGATTTTACTGCGTAATAACCACCCGCTGCTTCGCCATCCGGACCCGCGCAGCCAGCTGGCGACAGCGCAATGGGTGCTGCCGCGCGCCAACGCGCCGGCGCGCAATTTGCTGGATAAGGCGTTTGTCACCCTGGGGCTGCCGCTGCCCCAGCCGACGGTGGAGACCGGGGATGCGGCGATGGTGCGAGGATTGCTGCAGGGCTCCGACATGCTGGCGGCGGTCTCCGCCAGCCAGATGCGTTTTGAAACTGACAATGGGCTGCTCAGCGTGTTGCCGGTTCCCCTGCCCGATACCACCCGGCGTATCGGGCTGACGTTTCGCGCCGGCAGCCTGCCCTCCCCGGCGACGCAGGCGCTGTTGCGTTTTATTTATCAGCAGGTTCAGGACGGGGCCGTTTAACGTTTACCCGCCACCGAATAGGTTACCTGCTGGTTGCGCGTTTGCTGAAACGCCTCCAGCGTCTGCCCGCGCATCGCGGCGTAAATATGCAGGTTGGATACGCCGACCACCGCGCCCATTTTCTCCAGCAGGAAGAAGCTGGCGCCATATTGAATTAATCCCCGCCAGTCGCGCGCGTTGAGCAACAGCTGTTCCTCCTCACTCAGTCCGGCTTCGGCATAAAGCGACTGAGGCGACTGCAGAAAACGTTCGCGCCAGGCAGGCTCAATCAGCCGATGCAGGAAACGGTTAAGCCGCAAGCCATTCAGGCTGCGCTCGTGGGTAAAAGGATAGGTTCCCGGCAGTTTCTCCACCCCGGCCAGCTGCTGCGCCATATGCTGGCGATGGCGCGTCAGGGTATCGACGGGGGGCAGGCGCGCATTGTTCTCAAGGATCAGCGTGGCGATACCGGTCATCGACGGCAGGTAATAGTCGCGCCAGGTTTCGGTGACATTGGCTGATAGCGCGCCGCGCATCACCAGCCACATGATCACTTCGGACCCCTCCATCCCCCCCAGCTCGGCATATTCGCCAAGGGTCATTTCGGTAAGCTTTTCCGGGTCATTAACCAGCATATCAACAAACTGGGCATCCCAGTCGGGATTATTAAATCCGCAGCGCTCGCCATGAACCTGATGCGAGAGCCCGCCGGTCGCGACAATCGCCACATTGATATCTTCCGGGAAGCTTTCAATCGCCCGGCGCAGCGCCTGGCCGAGTTTGTAACAACGGCGCGCGCTTGGTACCGGAAATTGCAGCACGCCGATCTGTAACGGGATCACCGCCGTCGGCCACCCCTGCGCTTCATCCCAGGGCAACAGCGCCGAAAGCGGCGAGAAAAGGCCGTGGTCGAGCTTTTTATCCATAAAGAACGACATATCAAACTCGTCGGCCATCAGGCTGGCGCCAATGTGCCTTGAGAGCGCCGCGTTGCCCTGGACCGGCGGCAGGCAGCGCGGTCCGCCGCCCTCATCGGCAACGTCATATTGACTATCGATTCCCAGCGTAAAAGTCGAATAGTGATCGAAGAAAAAGGCGGTCACATGGTCATTAAAGATGTACACCAGCGCATCCGGTTTTTTCTCCTCCAGCCAGCGCTGCAGCGGTTCGAAGCTCTGGAAGATCGGCGCCCACGCCGGATCCTGCTGTTTATGATGATCGACCGCGAAGCCGATAGTCGGGGTATGAGAGACGGCGATACCGCCGAGAATGTTAGCCATCAGATAACTCCACTTATCGGTGTTCGAGGGGGGATGACAAAGCGTCAAGTTCTGCCTCTGTGAGTCGAGGCTTAGCGTGATTCATACGGTGCAACAAAATACAGATCCCCGCCAGACAGGCCGGCAGCGCAAGCACCAAAAAGATCGACGAGTGTCCCGGCACTGCCAGCATCAGCATCCCGCCCAGCGTGGAGCTGAGGATAGCCCCGGTACGGCCGATACCATGCATCCAGCTGACGCCGGTAGCGCGGATCTCGGTTTGATAATAGGCGGGCGAATAGGCCTGCAGACCGTTCTGCGCGCCGTTAATGCACATCCCGCTGATAAAAATCAGCACCGACAGCGCCGCCGAACCGAAATCCATCACCCCCTGGGACAACAGGCACAAACAGCCGAGGAAATAGGTTGCCGCAATCACGGCTTTCGCCGAAGCGCGATCCATCAGCATACCGACAAGGATCCCGCCCAGCGGGCCGCCGAGCTGGAACAAGCCGGTCATCATCGCCGCCTGCTGCAGCGACAGCCCGCCGGAGCGGAGAATGGTTGGCAGCCAGCCGTTCAGCAGGTAAATCACGAACAGCCCCATAAAATAGGTTAACCACAGCGCTATTGTGCCGCGGGCATAGCCATGCCGGAACAGCTGCGCCACTTTGCTGCTCCGCGTGATGGGCGGCGCATTCAGCTGGAAAACGGTTTCAGCCGTAAACTGGCCCCCAAGCCGGTTAAGCGCCCTGGCGATCTGCTCGCCCGGTAGTCGGCGCGCCACCATGTTCATCGCCGACTCTGGCAACATCACGATCATAAAGGGGAGCACCACGAGCGGCAGCACGCCGCCAAAAACCAGCGCCGAGTGCCAGCTGTAATGCGATAACAAACCGGCGGCGATAAAGCCGCCGAGGCCGGAACCCACGTTAAAACCGCTGTACATCAGGGTGATCATCACCCCTTTACGCCGCTCCGGCATATATTCCGCCACCAGCGTGACGCAGTTGGGCATTACGGCGCCAAGGCCAAGGCCGGTGAGAAAACGCATCAGCGCCAACTGCGTCGGGCTTTGCGCCACGGCGCCGGCCAGGCTGAACAGCGCAAACAGCGCCACCGACCAGAGTAAAATTCGCTTTCGGCCGTAGCGGTCAGAAAGCGGACCCGCTACCAGGGCGCCAATGGCGACGCCGAACATGGCCGCCCCAAGAATCGGCCCCATTTCGGCCCGGCTGATGCCCCAGTCTTCGATGAGCGCCGGGGCGACAAAGCCCATCACCGCGGCGTCATACCCATCCAGCATAATGATGATGAAACAGAGCAGCAGCACGTTCCATTGAAAGCGCGAGACCGGGCGGGTATCTATCCACGCTTTCACATCGACAACGTTCGTGTGATTCATAGGGTGACTTCCTCAAGCAGGCGGTACGAATGTTCTGGTTAGTGTTTTTTGAGTGGAACTTTCGTACTCAACTTAAGGCAGGTCACGCAGGCTGTCCGGTTCGAAAATCCGGCGTCAGATATGAGTTTTATTTATAATGTGAGGGATACGACAAAAACCAGCCAGCAAAAAACCCGCAGCCAACGGCGGCGGGTCAGGGCAAGAGCAGCGTTTAGTGCTTCGGAATAATTAAATCGCCGCGCAGCGGGCTGCCGCCCGGGTTGTCCGTTTTCTCGGTCAGCCAGTTGACGATCCGCGACGCCATCGCGTCCATGGAATATTCAATCGCCGGGATAGTCGGGATACCGGGCAGCTGTAACGATCCGGCGAGGCTAAACACCATGACATTTTGCGGAACGGCGCGGTTAAACGCCTGCAGCTGCGGCACCACGCGCTGCGCCTGCTGTTCATCGCTCACCAGCAGCGCGTTAAAGTTCAGCGTAGTGGCGTTATTGACCAGCTCCTGCACCGCCACCGACGGCGAGGTGTTATCCAGAAATACCAGGTTGCGATTAAACGGCAAAAAGTTTTTTTCCAGCGCGTGCTTGTAGCCCAGCAGCACCTGGTCGGCAAAGCCGCTGCTCTGCGGATGAATCAGCGCAATCTGCCGTCTCCCCTGGCTAATCAGATAGTGACAGGCGGTTTCGGCGGCGAAAGCATGATCGAACTGAATACTGTTGTCGCCTTCGCTATCGAGGCAGTCCACCAGCACCACGTCCGGGCGGTTAATATTCAGAGGAAAACGCGCGCCGATGATCAGCACGTTATCGCACAGCCCGCAGGTCAACTCCTCCAGAGAGTTCATCACGCCGTGGCTGGTGTTGGCGAAGCGCAGCAGCAGGTGTTTCTGGTGCTGGCTGAGCTGTTTTTCCAGGGCGTAGAGATAGCTGGTGGTTTGGTTGATGTTGTCCTGGGCGCAGATGACGCCGATGCAGCCGGTGGACTGGCTGAGCAACGACTGGGCTATCATGTTTGGCCGGTAATTGAGCGCTTCCGCCGCCTGCAGCACCGCCTGACGACTGGCTTCCTTCACGCCACGTGAGCCGCTCAACACTCGCGACACCGTGGCTTTGGAAACCCCGGCAAGTCGTGAAACATCATTGATTGTCGACATCATTTTCCCCTGCGCGGGCGCCGCGTCCCGCCAAAATCCTGTAAACCTGAATCGCTTCAATTGTGACCAGCGCAGTATATCCATTTCGCCATTTGTTTGGAAACCGATTTTCCATTTCAGCGCAAAACATCGCCAAATCGACAGAATAATGTGAGCGAAATCCAATAAATCCGCCCTATAAGCAGGAGATCTTGACCACTATCACAGTTCTGCTTTTTATGAATGGAAACCGGTTTCCGTCTGATATCAAATCACCCACGCAATAACTTTTTACATTTTGAGGATGGTCGTCGATGTACAAGATTATGCTGTGCTGCTCTGCCGGGATGTCCACCAGTCTGCTGGTCAGAAAGATGGTTGAGGCGGCGAATGAACGTGACCTGCCGGTGCAGATTGACGCCTATGGCGTTTCCGAATTTGACATGCAGTTTCCGCAGTATCAGGTGGTGTTGCTTGGCCCCCAGGTGAAATACATGTTGAAAACCCTGTCTGACAAAGCGGCTTCCCTGAACATTCCCGTTCAGCCCATCGATACGATGGACTACGGTATGCAGCGGGGAGACAACGTCCTGAATTATGCTCTGTCGCTGATCCCAGCGGCGCACTGAGAGGTGTTGAAATGAGTTCTCTGTATCAGTCCATGATTGCCGTGATCGAGCAATCTATTACTCCGCTGGCAGGACGCCTTGGGCAGCAGAAATACGTTATCGCTATCCGCGATGGCTTCACTGCCGCCTTGCCGTTTATGATCATCGGCTCTTTCATGCTGGTATTTATCTTTCCGCCGTTTTCACCCGATACCACCAACGGCTTTGCCCGCGGCTGGCTTGATTTCTCCCAGCACTACCGCGAACAGCTGATGCTGCCGTTTAACCTCAGCATGGGCGTGATGACCTTCTTTATCTCGGTCGGCATTGGCGCCAGCCTCGGTCGTCAGTTTCAGCTCGATCCGGTGATGTCCGGTCTGCTGGCGTTTATGGCTTTCCTGCTGGTCGCCGCGCCCTATGCCGATGGCAAAATTTCCACTCAGTATCTGTCCGGTCAGGGCATTTTCACCGCGCTGATCACCGCCATCTACTCCACCCGCGTTTACGCGTGGCTGAAGCAAAACAACATTACGATTCGTCTGCCGAAAGAGGTCCCCACCGGCGTCGCCCGTTCGTTTGAAATCCTGATCCCGGTGCTGGTGGTTATTGCGACTCTGCATCCGCTGAATCTGTTTATCGAAGCGCAGACCGGGATGATCCTGCCGCAGGCGATCATGCATCTGCTGGAGCCGCTGGTTTCCGCCTCCGACTCGCTGCCGGCGATTTTGCTCTCTGTTCTGATGTGCCAGATTTTCTGGTTCGCCGGTATCCACGGCTCGCTGATTGTTACCGGCATTATGAACCCGTTCTGGATGGCCAACCTGTCGGCAAACCAGGCGGCGCTGGCGGCTGGCACGGTACTGCCGCACGTCTACCTGCAGGGCTTCTGGGATCACTATCTGCTGATTGGCGGCGTCGGTTCTACCCTGCCGCTGGCCTTCCTGCTGCTGCGTAGCCGGGCCACCCATCTGCGCACCATCGGCAAGATGGGCATCGTGCCGAGCTTCTTTAATATCAACGAGCCGATTCTCTTCGGAGCGCCGATCATCATGAACCCGATGATGTTTATCCCCTTCGTCTGCGTACCGATGGTCAACGCGGTGCTGGCTTACGGCGCGACGCGTCTTGGCTGGCTGAGCCAGGTGGTGTCGCTGACGCCGTGGACTACGCCGGCCCCAATTGGCGCGTCGTGGGCGGCTAACTGGACCCTGAGCCCGGTGGTGATGTGTCTCATCTGCATGGTGATGTCGGCGGTCATTTACCTGCCGTTCCTGCGCGCTTATGAACGTTCCTTAATGAAAACCGAAGTTGAGAAAGCCAAAAATAGCGTTCCGGTAGCAGAAACCGTTAGCTAATCCCTCTCCTTCCGGAGAGATAATAAGATGACAGCGTAATAATGCAGAAAATGGACTTTCACTGCATTATTAAATAATAAATACCTCAGGAATACACATGATTGAATTAGAAGATGCGGTAATGGAAATTATCGTTAATGCGGGACAGTCACGCTCATTATGTTTTGAAGCGCTGCATGCGGCCCGAACCGGAAATATCGACGAAGCGCGCTTACTCTTAAACGAGGCCGACGGCTACGCCCGCCGGGCGCATCAGATGCAAACCCAGCTCATCGGGCAGGATGCCGGTGAAGCGCGTCAGCCCATGACGCTGATTATGGTACATGCCCAGGATCATTTGATGAATTCGCTGCTGGCCCGCGAGTTCTCAGAAGAATTAATCCATCTGTACCAGCGTTAATTAATATGGAATAACGTTAGCGAGAATATTATTCTCCGGCGTCGCTGTACCCTAAAAAAAATCAGCTTATTTTGGCTATTTATTCTAGCCAGAATGGGATGGTTATTATCTGAAATATATTAATTATTAAAGCGAGATAACCATGAATACTGTAAAAAAACTGCCTTTAGCCATGGCAGTGGTCGCCGCGCTGTGCCCAATTTCTGTCATGGCGCAAGAATTTACGCAGGAACAGATCGACGCCATCGTCGCCAAAGCCGTTGATAAAGCGCTGGCCGACCGCCAGGCAAAAATCGACGCCGCGGCCAACAAAAAGGTCGACGTGATTACTAACCCGGAAACCACCGCCGCCTCGCCGGATATGGCCATTCCGTTCGGCCTCAAGTTCAGCGGCTACGCCCGCTATGGCGCCCACTTCCAGACCGGCGACCAGAAATATGTCGGCGTCGACGGCTCCTATAACGGCGCCTCGGCGATCGGCCGTCTGGGCAACGAAAGCAACGGCGGCGAATTCCAGATCAGCAAGGCCTTCAAAAGCGCGCAGGGGGCTATCTGGGATCTTAACGTGATGTTCGACCACTGGAGCGACGAAGTTAACCTGAAGAAGGCCTACGTCGGCGTCACCAACGTGCTGGAATCCAACCCCAACGCCTATATCTGGGCCGGCCGCGACTTCCACCAGCGTCCGCAACAGGGGATCAACGACTACTTCTGGATGAACCACGACGGCCAGGGCGCCGGGGTGAAGAACTTTGATATCGGCGGCGTGCAGTTCGACGTGGCGGCGGTCTCGCAGGTGAAATCCTGTAGTCCGGAAGTGATGGCCGACGAGACCAACCCGTCGCGCATCACCTGTACCGGCAGCTCCGACACCGGCGACAACGGCCACTACGCGCTGACCACCAAAACCCACAACATCAAGGCCGGGCCGATCGACGTCGAGGTGTACGCCAACTACGGCTTTGATTCGAAGGCGGTGGACAGCGACGCGCGTCTCGAAGCCTGGCAGGGCGGCCTGGTGCTGAGCCACACCAACGACAGCGGGGTAAACAAGGTGATCCTGCGCTACTCCGACAACTCGGATAACAGCGTCTACAACAAAACCGACGACCTGACCACGGTCTACGCCAGCTTCGAGGGCAGCCATAAGTTCACCCAGCAGGCGCAGATCGAATACCTGCTGGCTTTCCATGACTACGACAACGGCAAAGATAATACCGACAACCGCAAAAACTACGGCGCCATCGTCCGGCCGATGTACTTCTGGAACGACGTGCACTCCACCTGGCTGGAAGCGGGCTACCAGCGCGTGGATTACGACCAGGGCGGGGATAACCACGGCTGGAAGCTGACGCTGTCGCAGAACATCGCCATCGGCATGGGGCCGGAGTTCCGTCCGATGCTGCGCTTCTACGTCACCGGCGGCCAGGTGGACAATGAGCATACCGCGAAGGTGAACGGCACCCAGGACCAGCAGCTGGATTCGCTGAACGTCGGCGGGATGTTTGAGGCGTGGTTCTGATGCGATAGCGTTGCCGAAGGAGCGTTCCCGGCTGGCGCTACGCTTAGCCGGGCTACAACGGGTGCGATCCATTTATGCCGGATGGCGGCATCAATGCCTTATCCGGCCTACGTTCCTTCCTGCGGGCTCCCCCCCCCAGGACCGGCAAGCGCAGCGCCGCCGGGCGGTCGGGCGCCGTACCTGCGTGGCGTCATCAATTCTTTATCTCTGGCTTAATCGGCGGGCGATGCGCTCAAGCTTCATCATCAACAGCAGCGTGACGCCCACCAGCACAATGGTCAGCGCCGAGCCATCGGCGATATTGCCGCGATCGGTGAGGCTGAAAATGGTCACCGGCAGCGTCGTCCAGCCCGGCGGATAGATCATCACCGTCGCCCCTAGCTCTCCCATCGACAACGACAGGCTCAGCGCCAGCGCCGAGATCATCCACGGCGTCATCAGCGGCAGCGTCACATGGCGCAGGCGATACCACGGCGAAGCGCCCAGGCTGGAGGCGACGTTTTCAATATCAGCGGAAATACGCGCCAGCCCGG
This sequence comes from Klebsiella pneumoniae, assembly GCF_000742135.1. Lineage (GTDB taxonomy): Bacteria > Pseudomonadota > Gammaproteobacteria > Enterobacterales > Enterobacteriaceae > Klebsiella > Klebsiella pneumoniae. Next base: position 4,947,327 of record NZ_KN046818.1, read on the forward strand.
TCGTTACGTTGCTGAAGGTAAAGGCGGAGATCAGCACGAAGTGCGCCGCCAGAACGATAAAGAAGGTGCCGTTCATCTGCAGCGGCCCCTGGCTAAACGCCACCAGAATGCCCAGTCCGACGGAAACCGAGGGGATAGCGCTGGGCAGATAAAACGCCAGGCCAAGATATTTCTGTAGCGTCGCGCCATACTGGCGCAGCGCCAGCGCCGCCCACATCCCGCACAGCAGCGCCAGCAGGCTGGCGCAGAAGCCCACCATCAGGCTCGAAAACAGCGAATCCCACGCCGCGCCGCGAAAGGCGTTAACAAAGTGGGCAAAGGTAAAGCCGGTGGGCAGCAGGCCGTTCCATTGTTTACTCAGGCTGGAGAGTAAAATCACCGCCAGCGGCAGCAGGAAAACGCCGGCAAAAAGCGTCACCGCCAGCGCGCCCGCCGCCGCGCGGCCTTTACGCGACCAAATCAACATCGTTAACTCCTTACGCCAGTGCGCGCCGCCGCCAGCCGATAGAGCATAAACAGCCCCAGCGACAGCAGAATATTGATCAGCGCAATCATGCAGGCCACGCTGTAATCCGACTCCAGAATCGCCTTGCTGTAGACCATCATCGGCAGGGTATTGACCCCTTTGGCGCCAATAAACAGCACGATCCCGAACTCGTTAGTGGTCAATAGCAGGCACAGGCTGCCGCCCGCCATCAGCGCCGGGAGCGCCGCCGGGAAGATAACCTGAGTAATCACCCGTAACGGATGAGCGCCGAGAATACTCGCCGCTTCCAGCTGGCTCTTATCTATCTGCCGCAGTCCCGCCATCAACGGACGCATCACCAGCGGCGTAAAGACGGTAATCTCCGCCAGAATCACGCCGTTAATCGAATAGAGGAAGTCTACCGGCGGCAGTTCAAAAGCAAACAGCGCCATCAGGGTGCCGTTGAGCAGCCCCGCCGAGCCGTAAATAAAGGTGAACGCGAGAGTGATAAGAAAGGTCGGCAGCGCAATAAAAGTATCAATGACCCGGCCCACCAGTTGGCTGCCGGGGAACGGAATAAACACCAGAATCAGCGCCAGGACGCTGCCGAGCACCAGGCAGCCAAGGGTAGCGAACACCGCAATCTGTAAGGTATTGAGCAGCGCGCCAATAAAGCGCTTAGAGTCGATCACCTGCCAGAAGGTCTCGAGGCTCAGGTTGCCGCTGGCGTCGCGCAGCGCCTGTTCGGCGATCAGCAGTAGCGGATAGAAAAACAGCGTCGCCAGCACCAGCAGCGGCAATGCCAGCCACAGGTAAGGCCGTAAGTTTCGCGCCGGACGCGCAAGCGTGAGGGTTTGCGCCATCATTGCACCTCGATCAGAACCGCATCGCCAGGTTCGAAGTAGAGCGCCAGCTTGTCCCCCGCGCGCGGCAGCGGGTTCACGTGGGTCATCACAATCCGCACCGCTTCGCCGGCAACATCGCACAGCAGATGCGTCAGATCGCCCTGCCAGTGTACCGAGGTCAGGGTAGCATTGAGACGATTACTGGTTGCCGATCGCGGCGCCAGGCTCATGTGCTGCGGGCGAATGCATAACAGCTTGTTGTTGCCATGCAGGCCGCCCCGGCTGAAGGCGTTAATCAGGCCGCCGCCACAGCTCACGCTAACCAGCCCCGGCTCGGGGCTGTCTTTCAGCGCCGTCGCCTGCAGGATATTGGCGCGGCCGAGGAATTCGGCGCTAAAGCGGTTCGGCGGATAGTGATAGAGCTCGTGCGTTTCGCCGTGGGCGATTAGCGACCCGTCTTTCATAATGCCGATTTTGTCCGCCAGGGTCAGCGCTTCGGTCTGATCGTGGGTGACGTAGAGAATGGTCAGTTCCGGCAGTTCGCGATGCAGACGGGCAATCTCTTCCACCATGTTATGACGAATTTGCGCATCCAGCGCCGACAGCGGTTCATCAAGCAACAGCACCCGAGGACGCACGGCAATCGCGCGGGCTATCGCCACGCGCTGCTGCTGGCCGCCGGAAAGCTGATGCGGGTAGCGGGTGGCGTAATCCGCCATGCCGACGATTTTTAAGGCTTCGGTCACCCGTTCGGCGATAAGCCCCCTGGGCTGCTTCTGCGCCCGCAGGCCGAAAGCAACGTTATCTTCCACCTTCATATGCGGGAACAGCGCGTAGTTCTGCACCACCATCGCCAGCCCGCGTTTGTACGGCGGCAACTGGGTGACGTCAGTATCGCCGATCAGGATCCGACCGCCAGCCGGTTGCACAAAACCGGCAATCGCCCGCAGCACCGTGGTTTTCCCGGAACCGGAAGGGCCTATCAGCGCCAGCACCTCACCGGGTTCAATGGTCAATGACAGCGGTTTTAAGACCACGTTGCCGTGGTATGAAACGCGCAGCGAGTCCAGGGTGATCCCGGACGTCCCCGCCAGCGACGGGGAAGAAGTGACGGTGGTTTTCATCAACATCAGGCTTACTCGCTATCGGTCACTTTATGCCAGCGGGCAATGTCAGCCGACAGCGATACCGCGACATCATCCCAGTTCGGCTCCCAGCTCTTCACGCCGTCGAGCGCCGCTTTCGCCGCCTTAAAGTTAGCGTCATCCGGCGCTACATCGCTGCGTACCGGCAGGCCCCAGGAGCGCGCGCTGACGCTGGATTGCGCTGGTTTATCCAGCAGGAAATTGATCAGCTTCTTGCCGTTTTCGCTGTTCGGTCCGTTCTGTACCAACCCGATGGTGTAGGGCAGCGCCAGCGCGCTGCGCTCGCCTTTATCATCCGCCGGCCAGAAAATTTTAACGTTCGGGTTACGCGCCATCTGCGACAGGTTCATCTGCAGATCGCCGTTGGCGACGTACAGCTCGCCTTTATTGACCAGCGCCGTCAGCTTACCGGTCGAGGCCGATGGGCCAACGTTATTGGCCTGCAGCTTACCCAGATACGCAAAACCGGCGTCTTTACCGCCGAGGCTATGGAACGCCTGCAGCATCACCGCGGTACCGTCGCCCGCCTGACCCGGCGTGGAGTACTGCAACTTGTTCTTGTAGCGGCTATCCAGCAGATCCTGCCAGCTGGCCGGCGCGGTTTTCAGCAACTGGCTGTTATAGATGAAGGTCAGATAGTTGTTCACCAGCGGCGCGTAACGGTCGTTAGCGCCGGGGATCTGCGCGCTTCCCTGCGGAGTAAAAGTTGCCAGCAATTGCTCTTTCGCGGCGCGCTGGATAAACGGCGGCACCGTGACCAGCACATCAGCCTGCGGATTGGTGCGCTCCTTGGCCAGACGCTCGACGATCGCGCCGGAGCCGCCTTCCACATACTGCACTTTGATGCCCGTCGCTTTGGTGAAGGCAGCGAACTGGCTCTGATACCAGCTGTTATCGCCGTCATGCAGGCCGTCGGCGGAGTAAACCGTGACGACGCCGTCCGCCCAAACCGGAGAGCTGGTCAGCGCGAACAGGGACAGCAGAGCAAGTCGGGAGAGTTTCATCGTGTAAGCCTCATCGGATAGTCAGTTATTCTGGTGTAGACCAGATTTAGCTTCACGCTACCGGGGGTTTATGACAAAACGATGAAAGAAGTGTGTCGAAGGAGTTAAAACGAGCGGGATGCGTAGCCCCGGCACGCGCTAGCGCCACCGGGGAGATCAAAAAATTTAACTAATAAAATCAATGGGTATCGACTTCGATCCGCAGGCTATCATGCCGCCAGTATTCAATATCGTAATCGAGAATACGCCCGTGCTGATCGTAATTCAGCCTGCGCAACAGCAGCGCCGGGCGCCCCTCCATCACCCCCAGCGCCTCGGCGGCCTGCGGCGGCATTGAGGTGGGATAAAACGACAGATGCATACTGGTATAGATCAGTTCGTAGTGAGTTTGATAAATCTCGGTCAGACTGCCGTTGAGATCGTGGCGCAGCAGCTCAGGCACCCGCGCGGGCAGACAGTGGTTTTCGCAGTAGCATACCGGCCGCCCGTCGGCATAGCGCAGCCGGGTCAGCAGGTAGACCTGATCGAAGGGCTGCAGCGCCAGCGGCGCCATCACATCCAGAGGCACGGCAGCCAGGCGGCCATCAAGCAGCACCGTTTTCGGTTCGCGCCCCTGTTCGAGACACAGCTTGTGGAAGTTGGTATTTTGCGTCGGATCCAGCCATAGACGCTCCGGCGTCACAAACCAGCCGCGGCGGTCGGCGCGGTAAATCACGCCGCTGGCCTCCAGCTGCGCCAGGCTCTCACGCACCGTAATCCGCGTCGTGTTGAACAGCGCGCACAGCTCGCGCTCGGAAGGCAGCTTGTCGCCGCTTTTGAGGGCGCCGTTTTGAATACGCGCCTGCAGCTGCGCCTTAATCATCAGGTATTGCGGCATCTCGCCAGAGGGTGATTTCATGTTTACTCACTGCCACTTTTCGTGCGCTCATTATACATAGCCAGATGAATTTTTTGTTGCAGCGCCACATTTCCTTTGACCCTGTCCCGGCTTTGTCTCCATGATAACTATAAATCTGGTATAGACCAAATGGTGAGACAAATGACTTCACGAAATTACCTGCTGCTGACCCCCGGCCCGTTAACCACCACCCGTACGGTGAAAGAGGCAATGTTGTTCGATAGCTGCACCTGGGATGATGATTACAATCTCGGCGTGGTACAGACCATTCGCCAGCAGCTGGTGCAGTTGGCTACCCCGGCCGACGGTTATACCGCAGTGCTGCTGCAGGGTAGCGGCAGCTACGCGGTCGAAGCGGTGCTCGGCAGCGTCATCGGCGAACAGGGCAAAGTGTTGATCGTCAGCAATGGCGCCTATGGCGCGCGTATGATTGAGATGGCGCAGCTGATGGGCATCGCCTGCCACCCTTACGACTGTGGCGAAGTCTCCCGTCCGGACGCGGCGGCGATCGAACAGATCCTGCAGAACGACCCGGCGATCACCCATATCGCGATGGTACACAGCGAAACCACCACCGGCATGCTGAATCCGATCGAAGAGGTGGCCGAACTGGCGAAACGGTACGATAAACGCTATATCGTCGATGCGATGAGCAGCTTCGGCGGCATTCCACTGAATATCGCCGCGCTGAATATTGATTACCTGATAAGCTCCGCCAATAAATGCATTCAGGGCGTGCCGGGCTTTGCCTTCGTGATTGCCCGTGAAGCGGAGCTGGCCGCCTGCAAAGGCCGTTCGCGCTCGCTGTCGCTGGATCTGTACGCCCAGTGGCGCTGCATGGAGGACAACCACGGTAAGTGGCGCTTCACCTCGCCGACGCATACCGTGCTGGCCTTCGCCCAGGCGCTGAAAGAGCTGGCGCAGGAGGGCGGCGTCAGCGCTCGCCATCAGCGCTACCGCAACAATCAGCGCCGTCTGGTGGCAGGGATGCGCGCGCTCGGCTTCCGGCCGCTGCTCGACGATAGCCTGCACTCGCCGATCATTACCGCCTTTTATTCACCGGATGCGCCGCAGTATCGCTTTCACACCTTCTACCAGAAGCTGAAAGATCAGGGCTTCGTTATCTATCCGGGCAAAGTATCGCAAAGCGACTGCTTCCGCATCGGCAACATTGGCGAAGTCTACGACGCCGATATCACCGCCCTGCTGGCGGCTATCGACAACGCCATGTACTGGAAACAATAAGGAACCGCCATGAACCGTATTAGCGCACTGATCCTTGACTGGGCAGGCACCACCGTAGACTTCGGCTCTTTCGCCCCGACGCAAATCTTCGTCGAGGCCTTCCGCCAGGCCTTCGATATTGAGATAACCCTTGAAGAGGCCCGCGTGCCGATGGGGCTTGGCAAATGGCAGCACATTGAGGCGCTGGGCAAACTCCCTTCTGTCGACAGCCGCTGGCAGGCCAAATTCGGCCGCGCGATGACGGCCGCCGATATCGATGCGATCTACGCCGCGTTTATGCCGCTGCAAATCGCTAAGGTTGTCGATTTTTCCGCACCAATAGCCGGCGTGGTCGACACCATCGCCACGTTTCGCGCCGAGGGCCTGAAGATCGGCTCCTGCTCGGGTTATCCGCGCCCGGTGATGGAAAAGCTGGTACCGGCCGCCGCCGCCCAGGGCTACGCCCCGGACCACTGGGTCGCCACCGATGATCTTGCCGCCGGCGGTCGTCCGGGCCCGTGGATGGCGCTGCAGAACGTGATTACCCTGGGCATAGACGATGTGGCCCACTGCGTGAAGGTCGACGACGCCGCGCCGGGCATCAGCGAAGGGTTACATGCCGGGATGTGGAGCGTCGGGCTGGCGGTGTCCGGTAACGAATTCGGCGCAACCTGGGAGGAGTACCAGGCGATGTCGAAAGCGGAAATCGCCACCCGCCGCGAGCGGGCGGCAGGCAAACTGTATGCCGCCGGGGCGCATTATGTGGTTGATACCCTGGCGGACCTGCCGGAAGTGATTGCCGACATCAATGCCCGGCTGGCAAAAGGCGAGCGGCCTTAAGCGGGTGAATTCACCTTCACTTTGGCCGCCACCAGCAGGCCGGTAAACAGCATCAATATCCCTGACAACACCAGCGGCGACAGCAGCCCTAAGTGGTCAAGCGCAATGCCGCCGACCGCGGCGCCGCAGGTGTTGGCCAGCTGGATCACCGCCACCTGAATCGACCCGGCTTTTTCCGCCTGATCGGAGAGGGAACGGGTGATCCATGTTGACCACCCTACCGGGATCAGCGCAAACGCGAAGCCCCAGATAATCGCCACCGTCGAGGCGATGATTTTGCTCTCTCCCCACAGCACCAGCGCCACCGCGCAGGCGGTCAGCACCAGCGGCGCGATCGCCAGCGCCGCTTTTACCGAACGCTTGAGCAGCACCGAGGAGAGCGAGGTGCCGATAAAGCTGGCGATACCAAAGCTCAGCAGCACCAGCGTCAGGCCGTCGACATCAAACCCGGCGAGGGTCATGTAAACCGGGCGAATATAGGTAAAGAAGGCAAACTGTCCGGCAAAGGCCATGAAAATGGCGCACATTCCGGCCATCACCCCCGGACGCTTCAGCAGACCAAACATATTTTGCTGCTGAGAAGCCGATTCCCCGGGCAGCGACGGCAGCGCTTTCAGCACCCAGAGCGTACACAGCACGCCCATTACCGCCGCGCCGTTAAAGACGTTGCGCCAGCCGATAAACCCGCCAAGGAAACTGCCCAACGGGGCGGCGATCACCAGCGCGATTGATACCGCGCCGAAGATAATCGATAGCGCTTTCGGCACCACGCGCATCGGCACCAGCCGCATGGTCAGCGAGGCCGACATCGCCCAGAAACCGCCGAGCGCCAGGCCCAGACAGGCGCGCCCCAGTAGTAGCAGGGTGAAGCTATCAGCGAAAGATACCAGCAGGCAGGAAAGGGTCAGCAGCAGCGAAAACAGGATAACCACGTAGCGGCGATCGGTTTTACCTATCACCGTGGTGATAAACAGGCTGGAAAACATCGCGACGAATGCCGTCGTCGTCACCGACTGCCCGGCCATCCCTTCGGAGATGCCTAAATCCAGCGCCATCGGCGTCAACAGACTGACCGGTAGAAATTCGACGGTAATCAGGCAGGCAACGCAGAAAGCAACCGCGAAGACCGCCGACCAGTTTGGTCGCGCCAGCTCGCGTGCATGGGGTTTGGTTTCATTTGAATGACTCATGAGTGACCTGCGAAGAAAGTGGCGGAAAGCTGCGCAGTGTAACATTTTGTTTGTGACGCATTTAACGTTTTCGCAACTATTCTCGCTTTTCATAAGAGGATGCGTAGCTGCTCGCATGTTTAAAAAAACGATGCTTGCTATCGCTTTAACAAATCTCAGGAGAATTTAATATAGCACCATGTGCTATACTTTTAACGACAGGATGTCAGCAATGCGTATCTTTAAAACCAAATGGTTCGCCAGAGAGGCTAGCTCTCATGGCATTTCCGACGACGAGCTCTATCAGGCAATTCAATCTGCGCTTCAGGGCAAGGTGGTTGATTTAGGAGGAGGGGTTTATAAAAAGCGACTCAACAAGAATCGCGATCGCGCAATCATACTTACCAAAAGCGCAGGGTATTGGTTTTATACCTTTCTATATGCCAAACAGGATATGGCCAATATCAACCATCGCGAGTTAATGGGTTTTCGTGAGTTAGCAAAACACTATGCCAATCTCTCTGAAGAGAAAACGACGGTCTTAGTTAAAAGTAAAGAACTGGTGGAGATTTGCGATGACAGCAAAAAATAAATACAAAAGCCCGGCTTTCGAAGCGATCCATAGCGCTGCGTCGGGGCTATTCAGCGTTGGCGCAATCCCACAGGAAACAATGCGCCATTTTGATGAATCATGTCTCGGTAGCGTAGCCGCACTTCAACCCATTGAAATTAAAGCGCTACGTGAACAACTCAATGTTAGCCAACCCGTGTTCGCTCGTTATCTGAATACCAGCGTGTCTACCGTGCAAAAATGGGAGACTGGCGCTAAGCGACCAAGCGGAATGTCATTAAAATTGCTTAGCGTCGTACAAAAACACGGCCTGAAAATCCTACTGTAGTTATCCTGCCGGATGGCGCTTACGCTTATCCGGCCTGCAAGTGACGAGTGCGGAAACCGTAGGCCGGATAAGGCGCAGCCGCCATCCGGCACAAAAAGCGATGAACCCCAGGCCGAATAACTATGAGATCAGTGCAGCCAGTGCACGCCGTCTTCCGGGAGAAACAGGTCGTTATAGCGCTGCTGAAGGTTATGCAAATCGCTCATATCCGGATCCAGCTCGCGCAGAAACCCTTGCGCCAGGCGGATCTGCGCCTCGGTGATCGGCGCCGCTAAACGCGCTTTTTGCATCAGGCGATACCAGTAATGCAGGTTTTTTTCGCTGGCGTCGACAATCGCGACCTGCCAGATCAGCAGCACCTGGGCGGCGTTCTGCAGATGTGCTTCATTCGGCCGCTCCAGGTAACGCAAATACTCATTACCGGCGGTTTTTCCCAGCTGATCGATCATCGATTCCAGCGGGACAGGCGTGATGCCGAGGCGTTCGCTCAGGCGGCGGATCGCGCGGCGTGAATCAGAGGTAAGCACCCGAAATCCCACAACAAACACCACTACCAGGGTGGCCAGTCCTATCCAGATCATGCATCCTCTCATCCAATCGCAGCCTGACTATCATAATGGGAATTTGCCTGCTGTCGACTGTCGGACCTGGCATAATGCGCAAGAAATAAAAAAGCCCGGCGCGAAGGCCGGGCAAGGTTACCAAATACCTGGTGAATCAGGCGGTCTGCAAAATACGGTTCTTTTTCTCGCGGCGAATTTTACGCTCTTCAAAGATAGCCACGATGGCCATCAGGCAGATACAGCCGACGGCGGCGGCGTCCAGCGCCGCAAAGGTGCCGGCCCAGCCGGTCAGGCCGAAGACCGGGGTGCCGTCGGCGATCATCCCAAGACCCAGTTTGGCGAAGCTATCGCCGATCAGATAGGCGAAGGTGCCCTTGATTCCATCGGCGGCGCCGATCGCTTTTTTCGGTACGAAACCGACGGCGGCGACGCCGATCAACAGCTGCGGACCAAACACCAGGAAGCCCAGCGCAAATAAAGAGGCCAGATAGACGTACTGGTTGCTGGCATGTTGGTAAACCCCGAGGGTGGCGATAATCAGCGCCAGCGCGATGCAGGCCACCAGCGCGCGGCGGCCGTTGGCCAGATCCGACAACCAGCCCCACAGCAGCGTGCCAACCAGCGCGCCGACTTCAAACAGGGTAAAGCCCTGAATCGCCACCTCTTTAGACAGCTTCAGCTCCTGGAAGGCATACACGGTGGACCACTGATCGATACCGATACGCACCACGTAGAGGAAGATGTTGGAGAAGCACAGCAGCCAGATCACTTTGTTTTTCAGCACGTACTCAACAAAGATCTGCCACTTGGTCATCGCATTTTCTTCGGTCTCTTTGTCCTCTTCGCTGATCGCTTCGCCAAACAGCTCTTCCGCCGTGCCGAGGCCGTAGGATTCCGGAGAGTCGCTACCGTAGCGCAGGCCGATAAAGCCAACGATCAGCGCAATAATCGACGGGAAGATAAACATGCCGATCACATGGCCGTCGAACAGATAGTTGGCGCCAAACAGCGCCACGCCCGCCGCGCCCGCGCCGCCGAGGTTGTGGGAGATATTCCAGAAGCCGAGGAAAGTGCCGCGTTTGCGTCTGGGCGTCCACTTGGTGATGGTGGAATAGCTGCACGAGCCGCCGGTGCTCTGGAAGAAACCGCTCAGCGCATAGAAGGCGATCATCAGGAACAGGCTGGTAGAACCCGCCCCCATGCTGGCGCTAAAGCCCAGCATACAGATGGCGGAGAGGATCAGCATAAACGGCAGGAACTGCTTGGTGTTTTTGCCGTCGGCATAATAAGAGACCAGCGTCTTGCCCACGCCGTAGGTGATGGAGAAGCCCAGGCCAATCATCCCCAGCTGCGTCATGCTCAACCCGTAGGTGGAGATCATGTCGTTCTGCGCGATGTTAAAGTTCTTGCGGATCAAGTACATGGTCAGGTAGCCGATGAAAACCACCAGATAGGACTGCATGAAAGGTTTGAACCACATTTTGCGCCGCACATCGAGCGGCAGATCCAGGGTCGGCTTGCGCACCTGATTCAGAAAGGCCAGCATGGGTATCTCCTGAGCTGATTTTTTATGCCTGCGTAATAACCAGGCATTGTAAAAACCAGCGCGCCGTCTGGCCTGAGACGGCGTCCAGGTAAAACCGGGAAAATTTCTTAGTTTTGTCCCGTTCGCGGCGAAAGGGTGAGCTACATCACGCTTCGCTGGCGGTACGCGGCGCCTGCGCGTTTAAAAACGGCAGCAGCAGCAGCGCGGAAATGCCGGCGGCAATCGCAATCACCACGAAGAATCCGGTCCAGTGCCAGATATCCATCACCTGCGCCAGCGGCCAGCCGGAAAGCGAGGCGCCAAGATAAGCGAACAGGCCGACAAACCCGGTTGCCGCCCCGGCGGCTTCTTTATGCGAACATTCCGCCGCCGCCATGCCGATCAGCATCTGCGGGCCGAAAACGAAGAAACCGGTAGTGAAGAAGCAGGCCGCCTGCATGACATAGCTGGCGAACGGCATCAGCCACAGGCCGCCAACCGACAGCAAAATTCCGGCGGCGAAAATCAGGTTCATCGGCCCACGGTTGCCGTTAAACAGCTTATCCGAGCCCCACCCCGCCACCAGCGCGCCGATAAAACCGCCCAGCTCAAACATGGTCACCGCCGAGTTAGCGGTCACCAGATCGACGCCTAGCGTCTCCGACATATACAGATTGCCCCAGTCGTTAATCGCCGCCCGCACCACGTACACCAGCACATAGCACAACGACAGCAGCCAGATGTAGGGATTGGCCAGCACGTAGCGGGTCAGGATCGCTTTACGAGACATCCCAGCGCCTTCCTGCTGCTGGGCGATTTCCAGCGCATCGTGACGCCAGTCGCCCACGGCGGGTAACCCCACCGCCTGCGGGCGATCGCGCAGCCGCCAGCACAGATACAGTCCGGCGAGGATCGCCAGACAGCCGGCGATGGTCATCCCGGCACGCCAGCCGTAGTGCAGCGCCGCCGCTCCCACCACCATCGGGATCAGCGCGCCGCCGACGTTATGCGCCGTATTCCATAGCGCCCACCAGCCGCCGCGCTCGGTCCGCGAATACCAGGCCGTCAGCAGTCGGGCGCACACCGGCGAGCCCCAGCCCTGGAAGAAGGCATTCAGCGCCCACAGCAGCGCGAAAGCCCATAGTGAGGAAGAAAAACCGAACAGAATATTCACCACCCCGGTGGCGATAAGCCCCAGCCCCATAAAATAGCGGGCGTCGGAGCGGTCGCTGACGATACCGGAGAAAAATTTCGACAGTCCGTAGGTGATATAGAACAGCGTGGCCAGCAGGCCGATATCGCTGCGGGTCAGGACGTTGCTGGCGAGAATTTCCGGGACCGCGGCGTTAAAGCTTTTGCGGGTGAAATAGAACAGCGCGTAGCCCAGCCAGATGGTCAACAGGATATGGCGACGCCAGTAGCGATAACGCGCATCAAGCTCGCGTTTATCGCTAATCGGCGCAGCGTCCGGCGGGGCTTTTAAAAAGGCGAACATCGGCGATCCTCTCAGGCGTAACGCAGCGGTAGATTGACGCACACCCGGGTACCGTGGGTGCAGGAGATCGTCAGTGTGCCGCCCAGGGCGGTCACGCGCTCGCGCATGCCGGTCAGGCCGAACCCCTGCAGATTCGACCCCGGCGGCAGGCCGCAACCGTCATCTTCCAGCACCAGCATTAGTCGCTCATCCTGCTGCCAGCCCTGCAGAGTGACAGCGCTGGCGCTGGCGTGCTTGACGATATTATTCAGCCCCTCCTGGCAAACGCGAAACAGCGTCACGCGCTGGTTCTCGCTCAGTCCCGCCTCGTTAATCCGCCAGTCGAGATGGCTGACAATGCCGCGGTCCTCCAGCTCCATCTCGCGCATCAACGAACGTACCGCCTGCTCCAGCGGCAGGTCGTCGAGCTGACGCGGACGCAGACGGCCTAGCAGTCTACGCACCGAGTCGTAAACTCCCAGCGACAGCTGTTCTATCAGCTGACCGCTCTGGCGCACGCTGGCGTTGTCCGGCGCCAGCCGCTGTACGATCCCGGCCTGGGTGCGGATCGCGGTGATGGTCTGGCCGATATCATCATGGAGCTCGCGGGCGACGTCTCGCCGCACGCTCTCTTCGGTCTCCAGCAGGCGTTCCGCCAGCCGACGATTACGCGCCAGCTCGCTTTGTAATGACTGGTTCAGCTCGCGTAGCCGCTGGATCCCCGCCCCCAACAGCAGCCCGGTGAGGCTCTGTGCCAGCAGGGAAAGCAATAAATCGACCGGGTGATCGTGCCAGGTCTGGCTGGCAATCAAGGCGATAGCGTTCATCAAGGTGGCGATCAGCGCGCCCTGCCAGCCGTAGTGCCAGGCGAGGGCGATAATCGGCAGCGCCAGACAAAACGGGGTAAAGCGGGAGAGCTCGGCGGGCAGGCCAAGCTGCAGCCACAGGCTAATGGTGAATAACAGCAGATACCAGATCAGATGCCGCCCGCGCCAGTTAACCGGCTGCGCCACCAGCGCCGGCCCCAGCGGCCGCCAGACGGTGCTGGTAAGATAGTGCCAGAAAACCAGGCAGGTCGGCGCCAGCGTCAGGCCGCCGGTCAGCGTCAACAGCAGGGCGTTAAGCCCCTCGTCCCCCTCCGCCAGCCACGGCAGCGATTGCAGCAGCGCGGCGGCCATTAACGCCCCGCCCTGACGCAACAGCGTCAGCCAGTCGCGCTGCTGCCGGTAGCGCGAGATCAACGCCACCGGCAGCAGAGTCAGCAGGCTTCCGGTCATCAAAATTATCGGGTGCGCCAGCGCCACCTCCTGCGCCAGCCAGAGGATAAGCAGCCACTCGGTTCCCAGCAGCACTGGCCAGTAGCCGCGGGGGCATTGCAGCATTAACCCCAGCCGCAGGCCAAAGGGAAACAGCAGCACCGCTAAATCCGCGCGTTCCACCAGATGCAGACTGATGCTCCACAGGCAGAACCAGGCGGCCGCGAAGATAAAGGCGCAGCCGATGACCGACAGCAATCGTGAGACGACGGCCTTCATTGCCAGCTATCGAACATGCGGCGCGCCAGCTCAACGTCGTTGCTGACGCCCAGCTTTTCCAGCAGGTTGGCGCGGTGTACGTGGACGGTTTTCGGCGACAGACCGAGCTCGGCGGCAATCTCTTTCACCGCCATGCCCTGCGCCAGCTTTTCCGCCACCTGACGCTCGCGTTTGGTGAGCGGATCCTGGCGCCCGGCGGCCAGCTTCATGGCGATATCCGGCGTGAGATAGCAACCGCCCGCCGCCACCGTGCGTACCGCGGCGATAAGTTCATCGGGGCTGCAGCGTTTCGACAGGAAGCCGCGCGCGCCGGCATTCAACGCTTGCTCGATCAGCGCCGGGCTATCGTGTACCGACAGCATGATGGTCGCCATCCCCTTCGGCAGCTGGCTGAGCAGCTCCAGCCCGGAAATATCCGGCATTGAGATATCGCAGATACAGACCTGCACGCCGCGCCCCGGTAGCCCCGTCAGCGCCTCGCGGCCGCTACCAAATTCGGCGACAACCTGAAAATCAGCTTCCAGCCCCAGCAGCTGAGCAAAGCCGGAGCGGACAATCAAATGATCGTCAATAAGGGCGATGGTGGTCATGGTGTGTCCTGGTGCCTGAAAACGCCGGATGGCGGCGTAAACGCCTTATCCGGCCTACGGATTCACTGCCTGTAGGCCGGATAAGCGCAGCGTCATCCGGTAAAGGCGCTTACCTTAGCGATAAGCACGTGGCTGTTCAAGCCTTGAGCGCTATTCGAAGAACACCGCAATTTTGTTAAACATGGTGGGATCGGACTGGTTACGCGCCACTTTGGTGACATCTTCCAGCTTTTCAATCTGGCTAATCATCTGCCCCAGTCGCTGGTCATCATTTACCAAGAGCCAGATGCGGCTGTGTTCGCTGCCCTGAATTGGCAGACAGAGAATGCCTTCGACGTTAAACGCGCGACGGGCAAAAAGCCCGCACACGTGGGTCATGACGCCGGGATGGTTGCGGACGGTGAGTTCCAGAATGACGTTGTCACATTGTTTTTGCATGGCTTATTCCCCCACCATTTCAGTATTGGCCGCACCCGGCGGTACCATCGGATACACTTTCTGCTGTGCGTCGATGCGCACGTGGATCAGCGCCGGCCCCGGACGGTCGATGATCGCCTGCAGCGCCGCCTGCGGATCGACTTCATTATTTAAATCACAGGTTTGCAGGCCAAAACCGGCGGCAATCTGCATAAAGTTAATCATCCCCGGATAGGTGGCGGCAAAAACGCCCTGCTGATAGAACAGGCTCTGCTGCTGATGCACCAGCCCCAGCGCTTCGTTGTTCAGCAGGATAATTTTTACATCCAGCTGATTTTCGGCGGCGGTGGCCATCTCCTGAATATTCATCATCAGGCTGCCGTCGCCGGAGAAGCAGATAACCTTGCGCTGCGGATTCGCCAGCGCCGCGCCGATCGCCGCCGGAGGTCAGCCACTGGCGCGGACGATTGAGCGGGTAGGCCTGCGCCGTCCACATCTGGTGCTGGCCAACGTCGGTAGTGATGATCGCTTCATCATCCACGCAGGCGGCCACGGCGTTAATCAGGCCGTAATGGGAGAGCGGGTCGCTTTCCTGCGGGATGGCGCAGGGGAATTCGCGCTGCAAGTCGGCCACCAGCTGGCGCCATTCCTCGCGCGGCTGCGCCTCAATCTGCGGGTTCAGCTGGGCTAAGACTTCCGCCACATCGCCCTGAATCGCCACGTGCGGTTGCTTAATTTTGCCCAGTTCGGCGCGGTCGATATCGACGTGGATAATCTTCGCGTTCGGGCAGAACTGCTCGGTCTTGCCAATCGCCCGGTCATCAAAACGGGCGCCTAAAACAATCAGTAAATCCGCCTCCTGCAGAATGAAGTTGGTGCTGCGCGCGCCGTGCATCCCCAGCATCCCCAGCGACAGCGGGTGCGCCTTCGGCAGCATGCCCAGCGCCATTAAGGTCATGGTGGTCGGCAGGTTGGCTTTTTCCGCCAGCTCACGGATCGCCTGCGGCGCGTTAATCACCCCGCCGCCCAGATACAGTACCGGGCGTTTCGCCGCGTTGATCATTGCCGCCGCTTCACGCACGCTTTCAGGCGCGAATGCCGGTGCCGGGGCGCGCTCGCCAGGCTCAGGCAGCGCTTCCAGCTCAATGGTCGCCGACTGCACGTCCTTAGGAATGTCTATCCACACCGGCCCGGGACGCCCGGACTGGGCAATACGGAAGGCGTCGCTGATCACCTGCGGCAGCTCGGCAATGTCGCGCACCAGATAGTTATGTTTGGTGATGGGGATAGAGATGCCGTAGGTGTCCACTTCCTGGAAGGCGTCGGTACCGATCATCGAGGCCGGTACCTGGCCGGTGATGCAGACCAGCGGAATCGAATCCAGGCGGGCATCGGCGATCGCCGTCACCAGGTTCGTCGCCCCCGGGCCGCTGCAGGCCATACAGACCGCCGGCTTGCCTTCGGTACGCGCCATCCCCTGGGCGATAAAGCCCGCGCCCTGCTCGTGGCGCGCCAGGATGTGGCGGATCTGCGTGCTCTGGCTTAAGGCATCGTAGATAGGCAGGATGGAGCCGCCCGGAATGCCGCTGACCATAGTGATACCCTGGCGCTCCAGTAAATGAACAACCAGCTGCGCGCCGGTAAAGCGCATTGTGTTTGATGTGGTGCCCGAACTTGCCATGCTCCAGTCCTTTTCTTCTGGGCCGACTTTACCGGGGGGCTCGCCAACAAAAAACCCCGCTCGGTTTGCGCCGGCGGGGTTTGGAATTCGTGTTGTTCCGGACCCTACGGCGCATTGCCGACGACGACCACCACAGACACGACGACCACCGCGGCTGGCGCGGTTTTTAGTAGGGTCGAAGCGATCAGGGTTGCGTTCATTAGGGACCTGTTGTGTCGAAAAATAAGCTGAATTTATACAAACACAGGTTTTACGTTTTCACAATGGATTTATTTTCATCCACGAAAATTTGCGCGAAAGATCACAGTTCGGCGCAAAAGGACAGAAAACAAAAAACCCCGCCGGAGCGAGGTTTTTATCAGCATGGTTACAGGTGGTAGCCGCAAGCACACTGTATTACGTCAACGCCAAAAGTATACGCGATCGCTGCAGTTCGCGCAATTTAAGGTCGGTTTTTCTCTGTCATAGAGTATGGATAAGAGGGGCGGATTTGTCCAAAAAATACTGTTCATCCATACAGTATTTATCTATACTGGGTGTGTTCACTTTGTGCCATTCGGGGGCCGCAAGTTTGACCGGCGCAACGAAGTCCTGGCTGAAACGGGTGGTGCCGTCAGTGCCTTAACCCCGAGAGAGCACACTGTGTTACGTCAACAACGTGCAGTCACTGGCCCGCGCGGCAACGCGTGGCTCAGCGCTGCGCACCCCTGTCGTTGCAGGCGGCGGGCCGGGAAGCCGTTCATGGAAAGGACGAACTATCGGCCAGGGCAGACGCCGCCGGCGACAGGCAGGGATAAGCTGGCAACGGGCAGCGGAAAGGTACGTCAGCTTATTGTGCTCCTTAACCACAGGAGACGCGCGTATGGGCGGAATGGATATTATTATTTTGATCCTGAAACTCATGGTTGCTGTGTTGCAACTACTTGATGCAGTCCTGAAACAGCTCCGCTGATTCAGGTTCAAGTCGCACCTGAGGGGGGCGGGAAACCGCCCCCCTGCAGGCGCCCGCCGGGCGTCCCGGGATGACTTGATGGAGGATGCTATGCCACCCCTGTTAATTGCTGCCACGACGCCGGATGCCCCGGGGTTCGCGGCGCTACGAATTGAAAGCCTTGAACAGCATTTCAATATGCTGCGCCGCCTGGCGGAAAACTGGCAGAGCGGCAAAAACCGCTTTAACGCGCCGGGCGAAACGCTGCTGGGCGCCTTCGTCAACCACCAGCTGGTAGGGGTATGCGGCATCAATAGCGATCCCTTCAGTCCGCAGCCGCGGGCCGGGCGCATTCGCCACCTCTACATCAGCGAACGCTATCGTCGCCGGGGCATCGGCCAGCAGCTGCTGGTCTCGGTTATCACCCACTCCAGCGCCTGGTTCGACTTTCTCAACACCCATGCCCCGGCGCAGGCCTGGCCCTTTTATGAAAGGCTTGGTTTTCGCCCGGTGTACGATGAACCGCGGGTGACGCATCGCCTGTTTTGTTCGCTTTAACCCCCCGCTGGCAGGCAGCGCGGGCGCGTGTTACATTCCGGTGACCTTCACTGTTGAACCTGTCTGCGATGACCCTCACCGTATTCTGCATTTTGCTGTTCGCCGCCCTGCTGCACGCCAGCTGGAACGCTATCGTCAAAGCCAGCGGCGATAAAATGTACGCGGCGATCGGCGTCAGCGGCTCGGCCGCGCTGATCGCCCTGGTGATGCTGCCCTTTGCCCCGCAGCCCGCGCTGGTCAGCGCCCCCTATCTGCTGGCGTCGTGCGCGTTACAGGTGGTGTATACGGTGCTGGTGGCGAAGACCTACCAGGTATCGGATATGAGCCAGACCTATCCGCTGATGCGCGGCACTGCGCCGCTGCTGGTGGCAGCGATAAGCGTGCTGTTCCTCGGCGATCGTCTGTCGCCGCTGGCCTGGCTGGGCATCGGCGTCATCTGCCTGGCGATTCTGGCGATGGCCTTTAACGGCCGCGCCAGCTCGCGCAAAGGCATCGTGCTGGCGCTGATCAACGCCTGCTTTATCGCCGGTTATACGCTGGTGGACGGCACCGGCGTCCGGCTGGCGGGCTCGGCGCTGGGCTACACCCTGTGGACCTTTTTTATGAACGGCTTCTGCCTGCTGTGCTGGGCGATGGTGGCGCGACGGCGTGAGGCCAGTCGTTATTTACGTCAGCACTGGAAAAAAGGCATCCTCGGCGGGATCGGCACCATGGGCTCCTACGGCCTGGCGCTATGGGCGATGACCCAGGCCCCGCTGGCGGTGGTCGCCGCGCTGCGTGAAACCTCCATTCTCTTCGGCGCGCTGATCGCCTTTATCGTCCTGAAAGAGCAACTGATGCCGCTGCGCATCGTGGCCGCCTGCGGGATTGCCGCCGGGGCGATCCTCCTGCGCCTGGCGTAGCCTGAGATGGCAACATTAGTTGCCGTTCCTGTTTACATAATCTGCCTGGAATTCCCTCAACAATCGGCACTTTGCAGTTGTTCTGTCATTTTAATATGGTAGATTCCTCCATCGTTTACGGGATGTGCCAGTCACATATTCTTCATTTCTCTTTACTCACAAAGTATTCATCGACATGAAACGGCATAAGAACTTCAATTTGTTGTTGATGCTGGTACTGCTGGTGGCCGTCGGCCAGATGGCGCAGACCATTTATATTCCGGCCATCGCCGACATGGCGGTCGCGCTGAACGTCCGCGAAGGGGCGGTACAAAGCGTGATGGCGGCCTACCTGCTGACCTACGGTATTTCACAGCTATTCTACGGCCCGCTCTCTGACCGCGTCGGTCGCCGCCCGGTGATCCTCGTCGGGATGTCGATTTTTATGCTGGCGACGCTGGTAGCTATTACCACCCATAGCCTGCCGGTGCTGATCGCCGCCAGCGCCATGCAGGGGATGGGCACCGGGGTCGGCGGCGTGATGGCGCGTACCCTGCCCCGCGACCTGTACGAAGGCGCTCAGCTGCGTCATGCCAATAGCCTGTTAAATATGGGTATTCTGGTCAGCCCGCTGATTGCGCCGCTGCTCGGCGGCATCCTTGACACCCTGTGGAGCTGGCGCGCCTGCTACGCTTTCCTGCTGCTCCTGTGCGCCGGGGTGACCTTCAGCATGGCGAAGTGGATGCCGGAAACGCGCCCGGAAGGGGCGCCGCGCACCAAACTTCTGGCCAGCTACAAAACGCTGTTCGGCACCGGCGCCTTTAACTGCTATCTGCTGATGCTGATCGGCGGCCTGGCGGGGATTGCGGTATTCGAAGCCTGCTCCGGGGTGCTGATGGGCGCGGTGCTCGGCCTGAGCAGCATGGCGGTGAGTATTCTGTTTATTCTGCCGATCCCGGCGGCGTTCTTCGGGGCGTGGTTTGCCGGCCGGCCGAACAAGCGTTTCCCGACCCTGATGTGGCAGTCGGTGATCTGCTGCCTGCTGGCGGGTCTGATGATGTGGATCCCAGGGCTGCTGGGCATCATGACCGTCTGGACCCTGCTGGTGCCTGCGGCGCTGTTCTTCTTCGGCGCCGGGATGTTGTTCCCGCTGGCCACCAGCGGCGCGATGGAGCCGTTCCCGTTCCTCGCCGGAACCGCCGGGGCGCTGGTGGGCGGCTTGCAGAATATCGGCTCCGGCGTGCTGGCCTGGCTGTCGGCGATGTTGCCGCAAACCGGTCAGGGCAGCCTCGGCCTGCTGATGATGCTGATGGGCCTGTTGATTCTGCTGTGCTGGCTGCCGCTGGCCTCGCGCTTCACCCACCATCAGCAGCCGGTATAAGCGCGGCGGCCGTTCCCCGGATGGCGGCTGACGCCTTATCCGGGCTACCGGACTGGTCGTCTGCCGGCCCGCGCAAGCGCAGTG
Organism: Klebsiella pneumoniae; assembly: GCF_000742135.1. Taxonomy (GTDB): domain Bacteria; phylum Pseudomonadota; class Gammaproteobacteria; order Enterobacterales; family Enterobacteriaceae; genus Klebsiella; species Klebsiella pneumoniae. The sequence goes on from NZ_KN046818.1 coordinate 4,967,437, forward strand.
CCGTCATTTTGCCGGGTGGCGGCGCACGCCTTACCCGGCCTCCCTAACAACTCCGAGGGATAGCCCGGCTCTTTTTCAGGTCAGGCTATGCAGCCACTCGATAAAGGCGTCGATTTTCGGCCACTGGCGGCCCGGCAGGGTGGTCACGTAATAATGCTGATGGCATTTCAGCGTCATATCGCCGAACGGCGCGATAAGCTCGCCGCTCTCTAACCGCTTCTGCACCAGCCGTTTACGCCCCATCGCTACCCCGACATGATTCATCGCCGCAATCACCGCTAAATCAGAACGATCGAAGCCAATGCCCGACGATTGCGGCAGTTCAATCCCAAATTGTTGTGCCCAACTGAACCATTCATCGGTGCCGGAATCATTGCTCCATGCCTGGCGATCGTGAAGCAGCGTACAGTGGCGCAGACTGGCAGGATTTGACGTTAACTGCAGCTGGCGGGCGTAATACGGCGTACATACCGGCACGATCGCCTCATCCATCAGAAAATGGTGGCTTAGCTGCGACGACGGCGCGTCATCAAAATAGATTGCCAGATCGATACCCGCCCGCTGCAGGTTGACGTTATCGTTGCCGGTCAGCACGGTCAGCGAGATGGCCGGGTAGCGGCGACTGAAATCCCCCAGCGCCGGCACCAGCCAGCACTGGGCGATAGAGGGCCGCGAGTAGACCGTCAGACTGCCGGAGAGCTCCTGGTTTTTGATGTCCAGAATCTCCTGATTGAGACCATCCAGCGACGCCTTCAGCGCCCAGTAAACGCGCTTCCCTTCACGCGTCAGCTCCACTTTGCGGTGCGAGCGGACAAAGAGCTGGATCCCCAGCTCCTCTTCCAACTGATTAATCCGGTGACTGACGGCGCTTGGGGTGAGCGCCAGCTCGTCGGCGGCAAGGGCGAACGACTCGTGCCGCGCCGCCACCTCAAACGTCGACAGCCTGGAGAGTTGCCAGCCGTTCAGCAACCGGGTACCTAAGGTTTTTAGCACATCCATTATGCGCTCCTGGCGATAATAGGGAGTCTGGATGATAAAAAAATAATGCCGGAACTTCCGCTAAAGGATGAGTTAATTTGACCCATAGCATATTTAGAGGTCACTTTTAGAGCTAAATCACCTTTTTGATTCAATTTGGCTCATCTGAAAGGTCATTTATATCGTTTGTCAGCCCATGCCGAGTTTCTGTTCAATAACCACACGTTACTTACGGCGAGGTGGGGTATGGAATCGCAAATTTGGGTTGTGAGCACATTGCTGATTAGCATCGTGTTAATTGTATTAACCATCGTCAAACTGAAGTTTCATCCGTTTCTGGCGCTGCTGCTGGCGAGCTTTTTCGTCGGTGCGATGATGGGAATGGGCCCGCTGGAGATGGTCAACGCCATTGAGAGCGGGATCGGCGGTACGCTGGGCTTCCTGGCGGCGGTGATCGGTCTCGGCACCATTCTCGGCAAGATGATGGAGGTCTCCGGCGCGGCGGAGCGCATCGGCCTGACGCTCCAGCGCTGCCGCTGGCTGTCGGCGGATGTGATTATGGTGCTGGTCGGCCTGATCTGCGGCATTACCCTGTTTGTCGAAGTCGGGGTGGTGCTGCTGATCCCGCTGGCATTCTCCATCGCCAAAAAAACCAATACTTCGCTGCTGAAGCTGGCTATTCCGCTGTGTACCGCGCTGATGGCGGTGCACTGCGTGGTACCGCCGCATCCGGCCGCGCTGTTCGTGGCGAATAAACTGGGGGCTGATATCGGGACGGTTATCGTCTATGGCCTGCTGGTCGGTCTGATCGCCTCGCTGGTCGGCGGCCCGCTGTTCCTCAGGCTGCTCGGCAACCGCCTGCCGTTTAAACCAGTGCCAGCCGAGTTTTCCAACCTCGACGTTCGCGAAGAATCGACGCTGCCGTCGCTCGGCGCTACGCTGTTTACCGTGCTGTTACCGATTGGCCTGATGCTGGTGAAAACCGTCGCTGAACTGAATATGGCGAAAGGCGGCACGCTGTATACAGTGCTGGAATTTATCGGCAACCCCATCACCGCGATGTTTATCGCCGTCTTTGTCGCCTATTACATGCTCGGCATCCGTCGGCAAATGGGGATGGGCGTTCTGCTGACTCATACCGAAAACGGCTTTGGGTCCATCGCCAACATCCTGCTGATTATCGGCGCCGGCGGCGCATTCAACGCGATTTTGAAATCCAGCGGCCTGGCCGATAGCCTCGCGGTGATCCTGTCGAACCTTGATATGCACCCGATTTTGCTGGCCTGGCTGGTGGCGCTTATCCTGCACGCCGCCGTTGGCTCCGCCACCGTGGCGATGATGGGCGCTACCGCCATCGTTGCCCCGATGCTGCCGCTTTATCCCGGCGTAAGCCCGGAGATCATCGCCATTGCCATCGGTTCCGGCGCCATTGGCTGCACGATCGTCACCGATTCCCTGTTCTGGCTGGTAAAACAGTACTGCGGCGCCAGCCTCAGTGAAACGTTCAAGTACTACACGACAGCGACATTTATCGCGTCGCTACTTGCACTGGCCGCCACCTTCCTGCTTTCTTTCATCATCTAAGCGAACGAGACGTAATATGAAAAACGCTGACCTGACCACCTTAACCGCGACCTTCCCGCTTGTGCAGGATCTGATCGCCCTGAAAGAAACTACCTGGTTTAACCCGGCAACCACCACCCTGGCGGAGGGGTTGCCTTACGTCGGTCTGACCGCCGACGATGTGCAAGACGCCCATGCCCGCCTTCAGCGCTTCGCGCCCTATCTGGCGGCAGCCTTCCCGGAAACCGCCGCGAGCTGCGGGATTATCGAATCAGAAGTGGTTGCCATTCCGGCAATGAAACGCAGCCTTGAGCAAAAATTCGGCCAGCCAATTAGCGGCGAACTGCTGCTGAAAAAAGACAGCCATCTGCCAATCTCCGGCTCAATCAAAGCGCGCGGTGGGATTTATGAAGTGCTGACCCATGCGGAAAAGCTGGCGCTGGAAGCCGGGCTGCTGACGACCGCAGACGATTATCGCAAATTGCTGACGCCGGAGTTTAAACAGTTCTTTAGCCAGTTCAGCATCGCCGTCGGCTCCACCGGCAACCTTGGGATGTCGATCGGCATCATGAGCGCGCGCATTGGTTTTCAAGTCACGGTGCATATGTCCGCCGATGCCAGGGCGTGGAAAAAAGCCAAACTGCGCAGCCACGGCGTAACGGTGGTTGAGTATGAAGAGGACTATGGCGTGGCGGTCGAACAGGGGCGCAAGGCAGCGGAATCCGATCCGAACTGCTTTTTCATTGATGATGAAAACTCACGCACGCTGTTCCTCGGCTATGCCGTAGCCGGCGAGCGCCTGAAGGCGCAGTTTGCCAAAGCAGGGCGCGTGGTCGATGCCGATCACCCGCTGTTCGTCTATCTGCCGTGCGGCGTCGGCGGCGGCCCCGGCGGCGTGGTATTTGGCCTGAAGCTGGCCTTCGGCGACCACGTTCACTGCCTGTTCGCCGAACCGACCCATTCGCCATGCATGCTGCTCGGCGTCTATACCGGGCTCCACGACCAGATAGCGGTGCAGGATTTAGGTATTGATAACCTGACCGCGGCCGACGGTCTGGCGGTCGGCAGGGCGTCCGGGTTCGTTGGCCGGGCAATGGAGCGCCTGCTCGACGGGTTCTATACCCTTGACGACCAGACGATGTATGACATGCTGGGCTGGCTGGCGGCAGCGGAAAATATCCGCCTTGAACCCTCCGCGCTGGCCGGGATGGCCGGAGCGCAGCGGGTCTGCGCCAGCAAAGCGTACCATCAGCTGCAGGGGCTGAGTGAGCAACAGCTGCAGCAGGCCACCCACCTGGTGTGGGCCACCGGCGGCGGCATGGTGCCGGAAGAGGAGATGGCGCAGTACCTGGCGAAGGGGCGCTAATCTTTAGCGCAGCAGCGGCATCAGCGCCTCTGGCGGCCGCTGCTGTCGTCGCAGGTCCCGCATCACTCGCATATAGGGCCCGCTAAAATCGTAGAACTGCCGGTAACCCGCGCACAGCGGGTCTTCCTGTTCGCCACAGCGGCACAGGCGCAGCCACGGGCAGCCGTAGCAGGCGCTGTTGGCCGCCGGCGCGCCTGGCTGGGTCAGCGTCTCCCCACACCAGGCGCTCAGCGTCTCGCTAAACAGTAAAATATTGATGCGCCCAATATCTTCCCGCACCCAGCGGTGAAAGACTGCGCAGAGAAACTCTCCCCAAAGCGCGGCGTCGCCGGCCGCCAGCTGCGGAATAAAATGGATAGCGGTGAGCCCCTGTTGACGAAGCTGTGCATAGAACGCCTGCGGTTGATGGCAATGATGCGCCTCCACCACGACAGCCTGAAAGGGAGTGTCATGTTGCTGGCCGGGGGCATGAGTGAGAGGCAAATTCGCCGGACATCCTGTCATGACATATCCCTAATGAATAAAACGATCGGTTGAAGGTGAGTAACAGCAAACAGGAATGCCAGAGAAAGTACTGCGAGTGCGATCAAAAATTTGTCACGAACCGCCCGCGGCTGTAAAAAATCGCTATCGTCGACATCCATCAGATGACGACGGCGGGTATAGCCCCAGAGGATCACCGCCACAATCGCCAGCACGCCGATCGACAGCCAGAACGGCAGGCCGGCGCGGTGCCAGCTGTGCTTAATCGCCAGCGCCATCAGCGCGCCGTAGCCCAACAGGGTGCGAAACCAGGCCAGCGAGGTGCGCTCTGGCTGAAGACCGGGATCGCTTTCCCGCCGCGCCCGGCGTTTATCCGCCATACACCACCAGCAGCATCACCGCGGCCACCACCGCCAGCAGCAGAATGCTAATCACCAGCAGCGTGCGGGTATAGGGAAGGTCCTGCTTGAGACGCATCGCCTTCTCGTTATTCAGCCAGCGCAGATAGCCATAGATGGCCATGCCGCCGGCAAAGAGACACAGCAGCAGGGCGAGAATTTCACGGATCAGCGGCGTGGCAAAGTCCGGCGCTAACTGGTCAAGGCCGACGCCGGCGGCGAGAAAACCGAGCGCCGTGCGGATCCATGCCAGAAAGGTGCGTTCGTTAGCCAGCGAAAAGCGGTAATCCGGCGCTTCGCCGAGGCGGGAGATTTTCATTACAGTTCCTTGTTCATCGCGCTGCAGGCTTCAGCATAGCGTAAATCAGGAACCGGGGAGAAGAACCGGCGCCCCGCAGGGCGCCGGTAGTACAACGGGGATTAATGCAGCTCAGGCCAATAATCTTTGTTGGCGGCAATGAGGTCGTCGAGGATCGCTTTCGCCACCGAGGCGCTCGGCACGGTTTTCGACAGGGTAATCGCCTGCCACAGCTTGTGGTAAGAGCGCTGTTCCCAGGCATCGACCACCAGTTTTTCCACTGCCACCTGCTGGCTCATCAGCCCTTTCTGGAAATGCGGGATGTCGCCTACCGTCAGCGGCTCCGGTCCGTTGTGGCCTACCAGACAAGGGATCTCCACCATCGCGTCGGCGTCAAAGTTATGGATCGCGCCATTGTTCGGCACAATCAGCAGCATCCTTTCCTGCGTGTTAAAGGCGATAGCCGTCGCCAGATCGACGATATAGGAGGCATGCTCGTCAATCTCCAGATCGCCGGCGGTGGATTTCCCGGCGGCGATGATCGCCCGGCAGGCGCTGAAGACGTTTTTCTCCCGATGATCCATCACCTCATTGGCGCGGGTGCGTTCCGGGTTGGAGTGGGCTACCACATAGTCCGGGAACAGATAATATTTCAGGTAGGTGTTCGGCATGGTCTGCGGATCCAGCGCCTGCACATCTTTCGCTTTGGCAAAGGTGTCGTTCCAGCTGGCCTCGGTGTGCGGATCGTTCGAGGGCGGCACATAGCCGTATTTCGCCACATATTCGCGCAGTTTCGGCATCAAATCATTGCCGTCGAGGTCCTCAATCGAGGTCCACCAGCCGAAGTGGTTGAGGCCGTAGTAGCGCACGCGCATCTGTTTACGGTCTTTGAGGCCGACAATCTGCGCCATCCGCCCTTCAATGCCGATCGGCATATCGCAGATGTTGAGGATTTTGGCGTTCGGCCGCAGACGACGAGTGGCTTCCGCCACAATCGCCGCCGGGTTGGAGTAGTTAAGCATCCAGGCGTTCGGCGAATATTTTTCCATATAATCCACCAGCTCCAGCACGCCGCCGATAGAGCGCATACCGTAGGCGATCCCGCCCGGTCCGCAGGTCTCCTGGCCCAGCACGCCGTGGCGTAGCGGGATTTTCTCATCCTGTTCACGCATCGGATATTTCCCGACGCGGATATGCGCCATGACAAAATCAACATCGGTAAACGCCGCCTGCGGATCGGTGGTATAGCTGAATTCAATCTCCGGCGCCTGCTCTTTGAGGATCACTTTGCACGCCTCGGCGATGGTCTCCTGGCGCGCGCCGTCGTTGTCGTAAAATTTCAGCGACCGCAGCGGAAAACGATCCTGGTTTGCCAGCAGCATCAGGACAATGCCCGGGGTGAAGGTGCTGCCGCCGCCTGCGATAACAACTGAGAATTTTTTCATGATACTGCCTCCGTCATGGTGGTATGTTCGGTCGAAAGAGAATCTTTCATCAGGTTTTCCAGCTGGTCGCGCACCTGGGGAACGTGCAGGCCGACGATGACCTGAATCCCGTTGCCGCGGCGTACTACCCCGTGGGCGCCCAGCGCTTTAAAGACGTCGTCACTTTGCGTTTTCGCCATATCGACCAGCGCGATGCGCAGTCGGGTGGCGCAGTTGTTGATGCTTTCAATGTTGTCGGCGCCGCCGAGGGCCTGCAGGAAGCCAGCGGCCTGACCCAGCCGGGTCTCTGGCGCGGCGGCGGCCGTGGTTTTACCTCGTGCCGCCTGGTAATCGGCCTTGCTGTAGAGCTTGATTTCGCTCTCTTCCCGGCCAGGCGTCTTCAGGTTCAGACGCAGGATCAGGGTGCGGAAGACTACGAAGTAGAGGGCGGTGAAACAGAGGCCGATGCCTATCTGAATGAACATCATCGAAGCGTGGTGATGGAACATTGGGATCCAGTTTTGCGGCAAGAATTGATCGAGCAGGCCGCCGCCGAAGTTGCCTACCACCCCGCAGATGTACATCACCGTCGCCATAGTCGCCGCCAGCACCGCGTGAACGGCGAACAGCAGCGGCGAGATGAAGAGGAAGGTGAACTCCAGCGGCTCGGTGATCCCGACCAGCATCGCGGTCAGGGTGGCAGGGATCAGCAGACCGGCGACCTTGACGCGGTTTTCCGGCGCGGCAGTGAAGTAGAGCGCCAGCGCAATCCCCACCGAACCAAACACTTTCGAGTTACCGTGCAGGGCAAAGCCGCCCTCCGGGAACAGCGTCTTCAGCGGTTCCGTACTCTGACTGAACGCCTGCAGATGCTCTGCCCAGTAGACCTGCAGTCCGCCCTCCACCACCGCCGGGCCAAAGATGAACGGGCCATAGACGAAGTGGTGCAGGCCGGTGGGGATCAGGATGCGCTCAAGGAAGATGTAAACCCACACCCCAAGCGCCCCGGCTGAGCGCAGAAAGGCCTGCAGCGATTCAATACCCAGCTGGACCTTTGGCCAGCCGAGCAGGGTCAGCCAGGCGCAAGGGATCATCGCGAGGAAGGCGACAATGACCACAAACGATGAACCCTGAAAGATGCCGAGGAATACCGGCAGGGGTTTATCGAAATAGCGATTGTGCAGGGCCGTCACCAGACCGGAGATGACGATGGCGCCGATAATGCTGGTGTCGAGGGTTTTAATCCCGGCAATCATCGTCAGGCCGCTGCCGGCCGTGGGTTCAGCGGAAAAATCGACGCCGAAGAAGTGGCCCCAGGTCATCCCCATGGCGTTGATAAAGTAGTTCCAGGTGAGAAAGCTCACCAGCACCGCCAGACAGGCCCGGCCCTGGGCCTGTTTCGCCAGGCCGATCGGCAGACCGACGGCGAAAATCAGCGGCATATTACGAAAGACGGTCCAGCCGCCCTCCTCAATGATGTGAACGATCTGGGCAAACAGGCTGTCGGGTGCGGTCAGCGCTTCGCCGACGAACATCGGGTTGCGCAGCATGATGGCGATACCGACCACGATCCCGGCAAAAGGAAACAACAAAACCGGGGTAAACATGGCGCCGCCAAAGCGTTGTATTTGACTGAGCATTGGGAAATCCTCATGTAACAACTCGTAGGGTGAGTGGCCTTCTTTTTCTTGATTACCGGCCTGACTGGAGAATAAAAATTTGCCCGTCCGACAACATGCCGCGCCGTTGCGATTCGTGATCCCATTCATGGTTTTAATTTGGCCAAAGTTGTCTACTTCGGTAACAAAAGTTAGACATCGATAAGTCAGGCAGCGAAATTAACTAAATGAATGTGTCTTAATTGATTGTAATTAATATATTTTTTTAGAAAAAAGAGCACAAAGCGACATCCCCTTTTCCTGCACAAGAGGACTACTGGTGATCTACAAATCCATTGCTGACCGCCTGCGGCTGCGGCTGAATTCCGCCGACTTCGCCATCGGCAGCCCGCTACCAGGAGAGAAAAAACTGGCCGAGGAGTTCGGAGTGGCGCGCATGACTATTCGCAAAGCCATCGATCTGCTGGTGGACTGGGGATTGGTTGTGCGTCGCCACGGCTCGGGAACTTACGTGGCGCGTAAAGACGTCCATCATGAAACCAGCAATCTGACCGGCCTGGCGGAAGTGCTGCGCAAGCAGGGTAAAGAGGTGGTGAGTCAGGTGCAGGCCTTCGAGGTGATGCCCGCCCCGCCGGCCATCGCCAGTCTGCTGCGGATTAAAATTGATGAACGGATCTACTTCTCACGGCGGGTGCGCTACGTCGACGGCAAGCCGCTGATGCTGGAGGATAGCTATATGCCGGTGAAGCTGTTCCGCAACCTGTCGCTGAGTCATCTGGAAGGGTCGAAATTTGATTATATTGAGAAAGAGTGCGGGATCATCATCAGCGGGAACTATGAAACGCTGACGCCGGTGCTGGCGGACAAGCAGCTGGCGCGCTCAATGAACGTCCCGGAGCAGACGCCGCTGCTGCGTATTACCTCCCTTTCCTACAGCGACAGCGGCGAGTTTCTTAACTATTCGGTCATGTTCCGCAACGCCAGCGAGTATCAGGTGGACTATCACCTGCGCCGCGTCCAGGCGCAAAGCCCGCTAGCTTAGCCCCCAGAACAGCACGGCGAGTAGCTGCGGGGTGATAATGCGCAGGAACATCACCAGCGGATAGACGGTGGCGTAAGAGAGCGCCGCTGCGCCGCTGGTGGCGTGCAGGTTGTTGGCGAAGGCCAGCGCCGGCGGGTCGGTCATGGAGCCGGCCAGCATGCCGCACAGCGTCAGATAGTTCATTTTCGCCAGCATGCGCGCGAGGACGCCCACCGTCAGCAGCGGGATGGCGGTGATGAAAATACCGTAAGCGATCCAGCTCAGACCATCGCCCTGGGTCAGGGTGGCGACAAAGTCACCCCCCGATTTTAGCCCGACCACCGCCAGAAACAGCACGATCCCCAGCTCGCGCAGCGCCAGGTTGGCGCTCGGCGGCATAAACCAGTACAGCTTGCCGATACTGCCGATACGCCCAAGGATCAGCGCCATAATCAGCGGCCCACCGGCCAGTCCCAGCTTCAATGCTGCAGGGAAGCCGGGAATAAACAACGGGATAGATCCCAGCAGTACCCCGAGTCCGATGCCGATAAACACCGGCAGCATCTGGACCTGCTGCAGCTTCTGCTGAGCGTTACCCAGTTCGGCGGCCACGGCGTCAATTGCCTCCGGACGGCCGACCAGGTTGAGGATGTCACCAAACTGCAGGCTGGCGCTGCTGCTGGCTACCAGCTCGACGCCTGCCCGGTTAAGCCGGGAGATCACTACGTCATAGCGCTGTTTGACGTGCAGATCGCGTATTTTCTTTCCCAGCACTTTTTCGTTAGTGACCACCACCCGCTCCACTTTCAGATCGGTGCCGCGCGTCGACAGCGAGGTCGCCACCTCCTGGCCTATCACCAGCTGCGCATTGTGCAAATCCTCAGGTCGCCCCACCAGGTGCAGCAGGTCGCCAGCCTGGATAAGGGTGCCCGGCGCAGGCACCATCAACAGCTCACCGCGTTTCAGCCGCGAACAGACGATGTTGTCGTTGTTGAGCATCGGCACATCCTGAATCGCCATCTGGTTGAGGTTGGGGTTTTCCACCCGCACGTTGATGGTGTGTAAATGGGCGTGGCCGTTACCGCTGCTCTCCTCAAACCGCTGGGCCTCTTTCTCGACATTGATGCGAAAGAACAGACGCACCAGCCACATGGTCAGCAGAATGCCGCAGATGCCGAACGGATACGCCATCGCGTAGCTCATCCCCATTTGATCGACCACCTCGAACGGTACGCCGAGATCGCGCAGAATTTGCTGCCCGGCCCCCAGCGCTGGCGTGTTGGTCACCGCACCGGAGAAGATACCGAGCACCACCGGGAGAGGAATATTGAACAGCTTATGCAGCACCGCGGTCACCAGGCCGCCGAGGATAACGATAAGAATAGCGAACAGATTGAGCCGCAGGCCAGAGACCCGCAGCGAGGCGAAAAAGCCCGGCCCCACCTGAATACCGATGGTGTAGACAAACAGGATCAAGCCGAATTCCTGAATAAAATGCAGCATCGGGCTGCTGAGGGCGACGCCCGCCTGATCGACAAAGTGGCCGACGATAATGCCGCCAAATAACACGCCGCCAATACCAAAGCCAACGCCGCGGATTTTGACATTGCCGATCCACAACCCAACCACCGCCACCAGCGCCAGCACGCTGACCGTCAATGCTATCTCACTCATGGTACCGTCCCTGTGAATAACATTATTATTAACAGGGATTATGACCGCGGCCAGGCGGATTGTATGCTGCCTGGCGCACAATAATCATGGAGTAAGATACGCTACTCAGGCGCGTTCTTATTTTTCGCTGCGATAGTGAGTTGCTGAATACTTTTCTCCGGGGAAGGAAGTGCTTCAGGCATAGTGCCACCCAGGTCTTTAATAGTCTGGCGTACTTTTTGCCCTACGTCATAATGCGTTTTGTTGGCGAGTTGCTTCGAATCAACCGCGTCCCGACGTAGTTTTTCTTCCGTTTGGGTAGCACGAAACAGGTTGGCCGCGAGCTCAGTCGATCCCATATAGTCGAGTATTTTTTGGCTTTTCTTTAGGCCCTTACGCTCATGGATTGCTTTTTGGTCAAGACCACCATAGAGACCTTTATAACCATGGTTTTGAAAGACAGCAAAATCAAGAGTCGTCTCAACACCAGCACGTTGGGCCGTTTCAACCAGATGTTTATTATGCTCTTTGAGCTCATTGCGCAGGAACAGTCGCTTTTCATCCTCTCGTAGAGACTTAAATATTTGATCATCTTGCAATTCCTGGCGCCGGGTTTGCAAGGCAAAGTACGTTTGCCCCGCAGCAATCACCGGTTTCGACGGATCGCCATTTTGCACTACCAGATAGCAGGCGTAGCGTGAGAGGTGGAAATCTTCAAGATTCCTGCTGGCGCCAGAACCTAATTCGACCATTTTGTTGGTTTCAACAAAATGGTCTGCCGAGGGATGACCACTCGCCTCACATGAAATTATCGCTTTTGCAATGACCTTATAAAAATTCCGCCACTCTTTATAGTCAAGCAGGGAACCAAGGTTGCGGGCAGACCAATACTCCCGCCCCGCCTCATCGCTCTTTCTAATCGCTTCAAATGGCTGCTGTTCGTTCATAACGTATCCTTGTTTGAGTGAGTCCCAAAGTATGATTGTTTTTTAAACTGAAACACCCGTTGCAGCAAGGAAGTTTATTGTGCTCTCGCACACAAAAAAGCCCCGAAAATCGGGGCCTTATAAGTTATTCGCTTAATTAACTATTTAATGCCGGTCGTTCGCTGATGGCGATACGCTGCGGGGCGATCTGCTCAGGCTCATTGCGGGTCAGATCGATATGCAGCAGGCCATTGGTGAAGGTCGCGCCTGAGACCTCCATGTTGTCGGCGAGGGTGAAGCTCAGGCTGAAGGCCTGGCTCACCAACCCCTGGTGCAGCCATGTGGTCTCTTTTTCCGGCTGCTGCGGCGTGCCTTTCACCACCAGACGGGTGCCTTCCAGTTGAATATCCAGATCTTCCTGACGGAAACCGGCCAGCGCAAGGGTAATGCGGTAGTGGTTATCGTCGCTTTTTTCGATGTTATAGGGCGGGAAGCTTTGGCTTTCACCGGCGGTTTGCAGGGCGCTGGCCAGTTTGTCAAAACCGATCCATTGACGCAGCAGGGGGGATAAATCGTAGTTACGCATACTGTTTTCTCCTTCTAAGAAGCGAGTGAATACCTGCGAATTCTGTAAATTCGCATCTGCTCCCTGACGGCGAGCAGGTTGTTACATCAGGCCGCCACGCGGCCTGAAACGGACAATTAGTTGATTTCGATGCGGCGCGGCTTGTTCGCTTCCGGGATCACCCGTTCCAGATCGATATACAGCAGGCCGTTCACCAGATTGGCGCCGCGGACGTGAATGTTTTCCGCCAGCTGGAATTTGCGCTCGAAGTTGCGCTCGGCGATCCCCTGATACAGGTAGGTCCGCTCTTTCTGCTCGGCGGCGTGGGCGCCTTTGACGATCAGCAGATTGTCCTGGGCAGTGATCTCCAGCTCGCTTTCAGCAAAGCCAGCCACCGCGATAGCGATGCGATAGTGGTTTTCGTCTACCAGCTCGACGTTATACGGAGGGTAGCCGCCGTTGCTCTGGCTTTGATTGTTTTCCAGCAGGTTGAACAGGCGGTCGAAACCAATGGCTGAACGATATAGCGGGGAAAGATCGAAGTTACGCATAGTAAATAGCTCCTGAAAATCAGCGAGAATCAAATGACCTTCCATCGTGGACAGGCCGCGGTAATCCGGAATACCCCTCAGGCGTATTCTCAGTGGGTTACACCTATAAAATGGGTTTCTCCCCGTGCTTTTCAAGGGATTGAGGGCAATTTTTTTTGCAGTTTATCGATGATTGCTTAGACTGGGTGGAGGAGCACAAAAAGCAAAGTGCGATGCCCGCCACAGTGCGGCGCAATAACACTATGCATTCACGGGATGGCCCGATATAACCGCTGAAAGGTTATCTCAACGCCCGAAACGACAATGGAAGAACAATGAAAAGCAGACGACTGTTAAAGCTGGTCCTGTTCAGCGGGATAATAAGCCTGAGCGGTTGCTCCAGCGTAATGTCACATACCGGTGGCAAAGAGGGAACCTATCCGGGCACGCGATCCAGTGCGCAAACGCTGGGGGACAGCGATACCAACTGGGGTGTGAAATCGCTGGTGGCGCTGGACATGCCGTTCACCGCCGTCATGGATACCCTGCTGCTGCCGTGGGATATGTTCCGCACCGACAGCTCAATCAAATCTCGGGTCGAAAAGAGCGAGAAGGCTACGCTGGCGACCAACTCGGTGATCCCGCCAGCGCCGATGCCTGCCCAGTAAGTTATCGTCCGGTCTGCGTAACCCACAGCTGACGATAACCGTCCACCTCCTCCATCCAGGCAATCTGTTTACCGTCTGGCGAAAAGACGATCGCGTCCGCCGAGGGCGCATGCGCATGCGTATCGGTTAAAAAGGTGATATCTCCCGTACCGGCATGGCAGCAGGCAATCCGATCCTCCAGCGCAAAACCCAGCCACTCTCCCGACGGATGCCAGTTAAACGCCGACTGGATACCCGACGCGTGATGCGTCAACTGCCGCGGCTCGCCCCCCTGCGGGGAAATAAGCCACAGCTGCACTACGCCGGCGTCGTCGCGCATCAGAAAGGCTATCGCCGTCGCCTGGGGATTGGCGCGCACCCAGTGGCGCGGGACGTTCACCAGTCCCGGGTAGCGGCGATGGTGGGTGAAGGTCAAACGACGCTGGCTGACGCCCGCCGGCGGCGCCGGCATTGTGGTTGCGGTACCGGCCAGCGGCGCCCCGCCAGGCTGCTTCCAGCCGGCTTCATCCTGCGGCAGATCGACAATAAACAGCTCAGGCACTTTATCGCCATTTTCCGCCAGCGTATCGCCAATAAACGCCAGAGTATGGTTCCCGACCCAGCCCTCCTCATAGGCGCGATTAATCTCATCGCTGCCCGGCGCGGGTGCCGGCGTCGTGCGGCTTACCAGCACGCACCAGTGGCTGCCGCCATATTCGCGCGGATGCTGTCCCTGCGGCGTCACCGGTCCATAGGGCGCCGCCACGCCGACGTTGCGCAGATCCAGCGCCGGATCGCGCTCGTGCAGCACGTGATCGTTGTAGGTAAAACTGACAAACTGACCGTTGGGGCTATAGACATGGACGTGGCTGCCGCCGCGCAGTGCGCCGGGCGTGTAGGGGGGGGTAATGTCCATGGCGTCCAGATTCTCGACAGCCCCCTGAAAGGCCACCACCCCGCGGCGATGATGAAAATCATACTGCCACTGCGCATCCGGCCGCTCGGGGCCATGAATAAACACATAGCGCTCCTGGGTTGGATGCACGGTTACCACGCCCACGTGCGCGCCCTGCGTGGCACGATAAATGGTCTCCACAGTACCGCTGTTTACGTTCACTCGCTCAATGGTTTCGCCGGTAAACGATGCGCCGGACGGACGAACGTCGAATACCAGCCACTGGCTGTCGGGAGTCCAGGTATTAATATTGGTAAGCTGGTGATGACGGGGAGCAAAAGTGACTTGTTTCATGACGATACCCTGATGCGAGACTTACGCATCAGGGTAGCGTATCGCAAAAAATTAGCCTACACGTTTCACATCGCCGACCAGCAGGATATAAGACAGCGCGCCTATCAACGCCACCACGGAGATATAAACCAGCGCCGGGCCAAAGCCGTAATCCTGCGCCAGATAGCCAATCACCAGCGGAACGGTGATACCGCCCAGGCCGCCAACAAAGTTAAACACCCCGCCGGTCAGGCCTATCAGGCGCATCGGCGCCAGGGAGGAGACCAGCGACCAGGTGATAGACGCAAAACCGTTACCGAAGAACGCCAGCGCCATCAGCGCCATGATCCAGATGGGGTCGTTGGTGTAGTTTGCCCCCATGATGCAGGTGGAGATCAACAGTCCACAGATGATCGGCGTTTTGCGCGCCACGCCCAGCGAGTAGCCTTTTTTCACCAGCTTATCCGCCAGCCAACCAGACAGCAGGACGCCAAAAAACGCGGCGAGGAAGGGCACCGTGGTCATAAAGCCGGCCTTCAGCGCGGTGATGCCTTTTTCCTGGGTTAAGTAGTTCGGAAACCAGGTCAGGAAGAACCACAGCGTCGAGGTTACCGCGAACTGTCCAAGGTAAACGCCAACCAGCTTGCGGTGAAAAACCAGCTTCCAGTCCGCTTTCGATAACGGTTGACGCGCCTCTTTCTTCACCGGCGCATCGCCATCCACCAGGCCGCCGCCGTCGCGGATATAGTCGAGTTCGGCTTTACTGATGCTTTTAGTCAGGCGCGGCGGTTGATAAACCTTGAACCAGATCAGCGACCAGATAATGCCGATACCGCCGGTAACGATAAACACCCAGTGCCAGCTCAATAGCTCCTGGATCCAGATCAGCAGCGGCGTGAGGAAAGCCAGGCCAACAAATTGCCCCGAGGTATAAAACCCGACGGCGGAAGCGCGCTCGTGCTCCGGGAACCAGCTGGTCACCATGCGGTTGTTGGTCGGGAAGGCTGGCGCTTCGAAGATGCCGGTAATGGCGCGTAAACCGATAAGCGACATTAAGCCGGTGGCGAAGCCTTGTAGCAACGTCGCCACCGACCAGCCAAATATAGCGATAAAGTAGGTAAGCCTGGATCCCACGCGGTCAAGGAACCAACCGCCAGGGATCTGGCAGAGGGTATACAGCCAGGCAAAGGCGGAAAATACGTAGCCCATTTCCGCTTTGCTAATACCAAACTCCTCCTGAATATGCGCCGAGGCGACGGCGAGGTTGGCACGGTCTACATAACAAATAACCACGGTAATAAAGATCATGATGAGCGTCAGATAACGGCGACGCCCGGTTTTTACAGCGGTAACTGAAATATCCATCGCAATCTGTCTCCAGATTTTGGGCATAGCGAAGCCGCTCACCATGCCCGGTAATTTACAGAGGGTGTTTTTGTTTTTTATTAATAACTATGTTGCGATGCGCTAAATAATTCGTGCTGGGGAAAGGCGGCAAATTTTCGCATCCCTGGAAGCATACAATAGTATGTGACCAGGGTAAGAAAATGCAGCCAACGCATCACCAGTGCGAAGTATGACGCGCATTTACCATTCGGCGACAGATCCATCCTCATACCGCCACAACGGATTTCGCCAGTCCGGCGCGTTTTTACTTAACTCAATCACGCGGGCCTCATCAATTTCCACGCCCAGCCCCGGCTTCATCAGAGGTTTAAAGAAGCCGCCTTCCATATTGAAATCTTCTTTGTTTTTCACAAAATCAAGCAGTTCGGCGCCTTTGTTGTAATGGATCCCCATGCTCTGCTCCTGGAAGACCGCGTTATGCGAAACGAAATCAACGTGCAGACAGGCTGCCAGCGCGATCGGCCCCAGCGGACAGTGCGGCGCCAGCCCAACGTCATAGGCTTCCGCCATGCCGGCAATTTTATAGCATTCGGTAATACCGCCTGCGTGCGACAGATCGGGTTGTAAAATAGCCACCCCGCCCGCTTCCAGGACCCGTTTAAATTCAAAGCGCGAAAACATACGTTCGCCGGCGGCAATGGGAATATGGGTTTGCGCCGCCAGCCGCGGATAATATTCCGCCTGCTCGGCTAATACCGGCTCCTCAATAAATAATGGGCGATATGGCTCCAGCTCTTTAATTAATACCTTAGCCATCGGCGCGCTAACGCGGCCGTGAAAATCGAGACCAAACTCAATTTCATTGCCAAACGCTTCGCGGATTTGCGCCACGGTATTCACCGCGGCATCAACCGCGCGGGAATTATCAATGATACCCATCTCTTCGCAGCCGTTTAATTTAAAGGTGTCAAAACCAATGCCGCGCAGCTTCTTAATCCCGTCAATCACTTCGGCGGGGCGGTCGCCGCCCACCCAGCTGTAGGCTTTAATTTTGTCGCGCACCAGCCCGCCCATCAGTTGCCACACTGGGGCATTCAGGACCTTACCTTTAATATCCCATAGCGCCTGATCAATACCGGCGATGGCGCTCATCATAATCGGGCCGCCGCGATAAAAGCCGCCGCGGTACATTACCTGCCACAGGTCATTAATCCGCGCCGGATCCTGACCAATCAGGTAATCGCCAAATTCATGAACGGCTGCCTCCACCGTACGGGCGCGCCCTTCAATCACCGGTTCGCCCCAGCCGACGATGCCTTCATCGGTTTCAATCTTCAGGAACATCCAACGCGGAGGTAAACGGTACGTGGTGATATTGGTTATTTTCATTTCACTGCCTCTCGATACGCTTTTACGAATGCGGCTGCCTGCTGCGCGGTACGTTCAACCGGCTGGCCGGCACGATAGAGATCGCTACCCAATCCTGCCCCAACACAGCCGGCATTAATCCACTGCGCCAGGTTTTCCGGCGTCACGCCGCCAACGGCAAAGACCGGAACCTCGGGCGGAAGCACGGCTTTCAACGCTTTGATGTAATCCGGGCCAAAAGCCGATGACGGGAAGATTTTCAGAGCCTGCGCGCCGGCATCGAGCGCGCTAAAGGCTTCGCTGGCGGTGGCGCAGCCTGGACACACGGTCATGCCGTAACCCACCGCTCGCCGGATCACTTCCGGTTGAATGTTTGGCGTCACAATCAGCCGACAGCCCATGGCCGCCAGCCTGTCGACCTGCTCCGGTTGCAGCACCGTGCCCGCGCCGATAAGCGCCTGCTCGCCGTAAGCGTCGACGACCTGCGGAATACTTTTCTCCCACTGCGGCGAGTTCAGCGGGATTTCGACCGCGTCGAAACCGGCGTCGATAACGGCGCCAACGTGAGCCAGCGCCTCGTCTGGCGTAATACCGCGCAGGATAGCGATAAGTGGAAGGTTAGTTTGCCACTGCATAAGCGATGCTCCTTATTCCTGTCTGAAATGCCGTATCGCCCGCAACCGCGCTGACTTCGCGGCCAATGGCGGCGAATGCCTGCTGATAGCGGGATGTTAACGATGACCCAGCGACGAGACTGATCGCCTGCTGTCCGGCGAATGTGTCGCTGAGGGTGGCAACTTCAGCGCCAATCAGCAGGCCGGAAAGAAATTCGCTAACCTGCTCGCGAGGCAGCGCGCCCAGCACGTGCGAAGCGCGAACTTCAAACAGCTGCGGCAGGACGGCGGGGTTGTTGATACCGCGCTGCAGACCTGCCGCGAATGCGGCAGCGGACGTTTCCTGCGGCGGTAAGCCGGCGCCCACCAGCGAGTGCTGAAGCAACAGATGATGCAATTCACCGGTCAAAACGGTACGAAAATCGTGAATTTGCCGGCGATCGGCCAGTACCCACTTGCAGTGGGTTCCCGGCATCACGTAGACAGACGAAGGGGCTAAGGCGCGAGCGCCCAGCAGCTGCGTTTCTTCCCCACGCATGACGTTATGGTTATCGTCACGGGAAACGCAAAGGCCGGGAATTATCCAGATATTGTCGCCAACGGCAGTTAACTGCTGGCCAATATCCGAGAAAGCGGCAGGAAGCGGCAAATAAGGGGCGATTTTCCAGCCCACGTTGCTGCCGACCATCCCTGCCATCACCACCGGTGTGGCGCCATCGCGCCAGTGCTGTGTGATTTCCGCTAACACCGCAGCGGGAGAGCGACCATTCAGGCGCGTTACGCCTGCTTCAGATTGCCTGCTTTCCAGGCATTCTTCGCCCTGATAAAGCCAGGCGCGTAAATTCGTCGATCCCCAATCTATTGCGATGTAGCGAGCCGTCATGTGATTTCCTTAAGCCTTCGTGTCGAGCTGGCGATCATCGTCAACGCCGCCTGCTCCGCCGCGTCGCTATCCTGATGCCGAATGGCGTCAAATAGCGCTTTATGTTCCTGGAGGGTTTTCGGCATGTTGCCTTCATCGCCCATCCAGGTCCGTTCAAATACCGCCCGCTGCAGCGAACTGATCGCCACGCTAAGCTGCTGCAAAACCGGGTTATGTACTGACTGCAGCACCGCCTCGTGGTAGCGAATATCCGCTTCGTTAAAGGCATCCCGGTTTTGGTTGTTGGCGATCATGTCATTGAGCGCCGACTCGATTTCCGCCAGATCGCTTGAGGTGGCGCGTTCCGCCGCCCAACGGGCAATGGCGGGTTCAACCAGGTTGCGCACTTCACTCATCGCGCTGATAAGACGCGGGTCATAGTCATTTTCCAGTACCCACTGCAGCACCTCGGTGTCGAGGTAGTTCCACTGGTTTCTGGGAGCGACAAACGCGCCGCGATAGCGCTTCATTTCAATCAGCCGCTTCGCCATCAGGGAACGAAACACTTCACGAATGATGTTGCGCGAGGTTTCAAACTCCTCACAGAGTTCCGCTTCGGCCGGAAGCGCCGAACCCGGGACGTATTTACCGCTGACGATCTGTTTGCCCAGCGAGATCACAATGCGATCGGTCTTATTGAGAGTCATGGAGAGTCCTTGTGCTCTATGTGTACTGCTCTACTTTACCGTCGCTGCTGAATTTCGCCTCATGTTTGTACTACTAACGTGATGCTGTACGTTATCAACATGAGCGTAATGTAGTACAACATTATTGTGTTGTACTACAATTTGGATCACAAAAAGAACAATTCATGAAAATTAAAGCGCAGCGGCCCTGGCAAGAGGCGATAAGAGAGAAAATTAAGGGGAGGAGGCGTTAAAACGCTTCGCCGACCTGGAAGTAAAAGCCGCTGCTGCCTTTGCCGATACCGTAGTCGAGGCGAACATTAACGCGAGGTTTGAATTCAAAGCGGTAGCCAACGCCCGCCGAAGGCAGCCAGCGGCCATTATTCAGCGACGACAGTGAGGGCCCCATGGTTCCCGCCCCGGCCCAGGCGACAATCCCGTGCCGCCAGGTGAGCTGCCGGCGATATTCCAGCTGACCGCTGACGACGTTTTTATCCCGGTAGCGCCCCTGGTAGTAGCCGCGCATCCGTTCATCGCTGCCGAGCAGCGGCATCATGCTCCACGGTACCTCGCCCTAGGTGAAGGCGCCATCGGCCTCCCAGGCGAGCACGCTTTTCTCGCTCAGGGCATGATAATGGCTATAGTGCAGCTGAAATTCCTCAAAGCGGGTATCGCTACCTAATCCGGGCGCATAGTGGGTATAGCGGAGGTTGGCATACTGACCCCGGCGCGGGTTAGGGACAAAGTCGCGATCGTCCCAGTTAATATCGATGCTGGCGCCGGAGCTGAATACCGACGGCCCCTGCGGAGTGTTTTCTATCTTCGGCCGATCGTCATGGTCCATCTCATCGGCATTCTGCGCCGCCAGCGACCATCCCGCCCCGAGATAAACATGATCGATAAGCTGCCGATAAAGGGTGGGTCGCAGGGTCAGTACCTGGGCGGTATACTTCTCTTTTTCATTGTCTTTATCTCCGGCATGAAAACCCTGCCCCCAATAATAAGTGGGCGTATTGGCTATCGACCCTTCGACAAAAACGCGCCACAGATCACGATCGAAAAAGGTGTAGTTTTTCACGTTGAGGCCAAAGGCGCCGGTAGAGCTGGCGTAGCCGCTGAGCGTCAGGGTCGAGTTCTGGCTGGTGGTATCCTGCGGGTCGGGACGATACAGGCCGACGACAGCGGTGCCAATGCCCAACCCTAGTTCCGGCGTATAGAACGGACCGGGCATCACGCCCCAGTCGATGCCTTTGCTGGCGTCGAACTTATCGCTGGCGCCGAGATGCTGCAGCCAGCCGTCGATTTTCTCGCGGCTGAGCGCCTCGGCCTGGCTGCCTGTCGGGCAGGCCATCAGCAGCAGAAAAGTGATAAACAGTCGGCTCAAAAGCGATACTCGCCGGCAATAAAAAAACTGTTACGTTCGGCAAAGCCAAACTCGGTAGTAATATTAAAATTCTGCGTCAGCTCGTATTGCGCGCCCACCAGAACGTTCCATGGCGACTGAAGATGCTGCTTCACATCGAAGCGACCGTTATTGTCCTGGTTGGCCAGATTAACCATATTCTGCAGCATCGGCGACGGCATCGAGAGATCGCTGAGGCTGCCTTTAAACTCCTGCTGCACATCCTGATACATGCTGCCAACCCACAGATTTAGCTTTCCGGCGGGGAGATGCAGCGCATCGACCGATGGCGTACTGAAACGATAGCCAACGCGCGGCGAAAAGGTAAGCGCATCGATGCTGCCGTCGAGGATATCAAAGCGCGTTTGCGTGTAGTTGGCGTCCAGCACGGTAAACCAATTGCCGACGCCGCCCACCAGGGTGGTGCCCATCCCGTAGGTAGTACCTTTAAAATCGAGACGAAAGTCGAGATCCTGCATCCCCGGCAGGGGCACCACTTTACCGTTCGGTCCCTTCAGGCCGACAGCTATCTGCGAAATTGAATGCCCTTCGGTGTGCCCCACCAGGCCATAAACGTTCATAAACGGCAGCAGCCAGGCATCCAGCTTGAGCGTCTCGGTTTTGCTGCTTTCCCGCGTATGACCAACGCCAATCTGGAAAGCGTTATCCAGCGAGACCGGCCCATTTGCGAAAATGTTATTCACGGCGTGCTTGCAGACAGGATCCTTACCGCAATCGATATTGCGGCCATCCAGCGACAGCCCGGTGAAGTTTATGCTGTCGACATTAATATTCTGCCGCATATCCATATAGTTAATGCTGACGCCAAACGGCAGCGGCAGGACGTAGCCGCGCTTTCTGGCCTCATCGCCTAGCAAAGGGAGTAGCGAGGACGATGCTGCGACCGCAGGCTGGCGACTTTCTGGCACCGGCAGATCCGCGGGCTCTGCGCCGTGATAGGCATACGCCGGTTCGAGCGGCGCCGTTGGTTCCGCGGCCGCGCAAATCTGAACAGAGGCGAATGGCAGCGTAACCAACATCAAACGGTGGTATATATTCATGAAAAGTATGATGTTAGTTCTGAGTTGCTAAAAAGAGGGCGGGTAGCTTATAGAATCCCCTGCAAGGATTGAGGGATTTAAATGCGGATTAACATCTGTTCATGAAAAAAGAGAAGACAGACCCGGCGAACGCCGGGCCGGAAAGAAGTTTACGCTAAAACGTATTTTTCAATGGCGAAGGCAACGCCATCTTCAAGGTTCGATTTGGTGATGAAGTTCGCCGCTTCTTTGACCGCAGGAATGGCGTTATCCATTGCCACGCCGACGCCGGCAAATTCAATCATCGCGATATCATTTTCCTGATCGCCAATCGCCATAATCTCTTCCGGCTTGATGCCCAGCGCATCGGCCAGCGACTTCACGCCAGTGCCTTTATTGACGCGTTTATCCAGTATTTCGAGGAAGTAAGGCGCACTTTTCAGCACGGTGTACTTCTCTTTCACTTCCGCCGGAATACGGGCGATGGCCTGGTCGAGGATTGCCGGCTCATCAATCATCATCACTTTCAGCAGCTGGATCTCAGGATCCATTTTCTCCGCTTCGCAGAACACCAGCGGAATGGTTGCCACATAGGATTCGTGGACGGTGTAGTAGCTGATATCGCGGTTCGCGGTATACAGCGTATTGCGATCCAGCGCATGGAAGTGGGAGCCAACCTCGCGGGAGAGCTGCTCAAGGAAGCGATAGTCGTCATAGCTCAGCGCGGTTTGCGCGACGGTGCTTCCGTCACCAGCCTTCTGCACCAGCGCGCCATTGTAGGTAATGCAGTAATCACCCGGCTGCTCCATATGCAGCTCTTTCAAATAGCTGTGGACGCCAGCGTAAGGGCGACCGGTGGTCAGCACCACGTTAACACCGCGCTCGCGCGCCGCGGCGATGGCGGCTTTCACCGCTGGAGAGATGGTATGGTCGGGCAGCAGCAGCGTGCCGTCCATATCGATTGCAATCAGTTTAATAGCCATAGGGTCCCCGGGTAAGATGAGTCTCCCCTCATGCTAACGCGATTCCGCTCAAAAAACAGTAAAAGTGTCGGCCAGAAAGGGGGATGGAACCGCAGCAGCGGATTCCTCTTTTAGCGGCAAAAGAAAAGCCCGATCGCGCGATGCGACCGGGCTTATACATCCTGTTGCCCCGGTAAAACTCGTTACCGGGAAACATGCGGCTTAAATATCGATATTCGCCGCTTTCAGGGCATTCTCTTCGATAAACGCGCGACGCGGCTCAACGGCATCGCCCATCAGGGTGGTGAACAGCTGATCGGCAGCGATGGCATCCTTGACGGTCACGCGCAGCATGCGACGGCTGTCCGGATCCATGGTGGTTTCCCACAGCTGATCCGGGTTCATCTCGCCCAGACCTTTATAGCGCTGGATGGAGAGACCGCGACGGGACTCTTTCACCAGCCAGTCCAGGGCCTGCTCGAAGCTGGCTACCGGCTGACGACGTTCGCCGCGCTCGATGTAAGCATCTTCTTCCATCAGGCCGCGCAGTTTCTCGCCCAGGGCACAAATACGACGATATTCCGGCCCCATAATGAACTCGTTATCCAGCGGATAGTCGGTATCCACGCCGTGGGTACGTACGCGAATAACCGGCTCAAAATGCTGCAGTTCTTTGTTCTCGTGGAGATCGAATTTCCACTGGCTGCCGTGCTGTTCTTTCTCGTTCAGCTCTGAGACCAGGGTGTTCACCCAGCGGGTCACCTTCTGCTCGTCCGCCAGGTCGGCCTCGGTCAGGGTCGGCTGATAGATAAGCTCTTTCAGCAGCGCTTTCGGGAAGCGGCGCTCCATGCGGCCAATCATTTTCTGGGTGGCATTGAACTCGGCAACCAGTTTTTCCAGCGGTTCGCCCGCCAGCGCCGGCGCATTGGCGTTGGTGTGCAGGGTCGCACCGTCGAGCGCGATGGAGATCTGATACTGATCCATCGCTTCGTCGTCTTTAATGTACTGTTCCTGCTTGCCTTTCTTCACTTTGTACAGCGGCGGCTGGGCAATGTAGACGTGGCCGCGCTCAACGATCTCCGGCATCTGACGATAGAAGAAGGTCAACAGCAGGGTACGAATGTGCGAGCCGTCGACGTCCGCATCGGTCATGATGATGATGCTGTGGTAGCGCAGTTTATCCGGATTGTACTCATCGCGACCGATACCGCAGCCCAGCGCGGTGATCAGCGTCGCCACTTCCTGGGAAGAGAGCATTTTATCGAAGCGGGCTTTCTCAACGTTAAGGATTTTACCCTTCAGCGGCAGGATCGCCTGGTTCTTGCGGTTACGACCCTGTTTAGCAGAGCCGCCCGCGGAGTCCCCTTCCACCAGGTACAGTTCGGACAGCGCCGGGTCGCGCTCCTGGCAATCCGCCAGTTTGCCCGGCAGGCCTGCCAGATCCAGCGCGCCTTTACGGCGAGTCATCTCACGGGCGCGACGTGCGGCCTCACGGGCGCGCGCGGCGTCAATAATTTTGCCGACCACGATTTTCGCATCGGATGGGTTTTCCAGCAGGTATTCGCTCAGCAGTTCGTTCATCTGCTGCTCCACCGCCGATTTCACCTCGGAGGAGACCAGCTTGTCTTTGGTCTGCGAGGAGAATTTCGGATCCGGCACCTTCACGGATACCACGGCAATCAGGCCTTCACGCGCATCGTCGCCGGTGGCGCTGACTTTCGCTTTTTTGCTGTAGCCCTCTTTGTCCATATAGGCGTTAAGGGTACGGGTCATCGCCGCGCGGAAGCCGGCGAGGTGAGTACCGCCGTCACGCTGCGGAATGTTGTTGGTAAAGCAGTAGATGTTTTCCTGGAAGCCGTCGTTCCACTGCAGGGCCACTTCCACGCCGATACCGTCTTTTTCGGTGGAGAAATAGAAAATATTCGGGTGGATCGGCGTTTTGTTCTTGTTGAGATACTCAACGAACGCCTTGATGCCGCCTTCGTAGTGGAAATGGTCTTCTTTGCCATCGCGCTTATCGCGCAGGCGGATAGAGACGCCGGAGTTCAGGAACGACAGCTCGCGCAGGCGTTTCGCCAGGATGTCATATTCAAATTCGGTGACATTGGTGAAGGTTTCCAGGCTTGGCCAGAAACGCACCATGGTGCCGGTTTTGTCGGTTTCGCCAGTCACGGCCAGCGGTGCCTGCGGCACACCGTGTTCGTACATCTGCTTGTGAACTTTGTTATCGCGCTGGATAACCAGCTCCAGCTTCTGCGACAGGGCGTTAACCACCGAGACGCCTACGCCGTGCAGACCGCCGGAAACTTTATAGGAGTTATCATCGAATTTACCGCCAGCGTGCAGGACGGTCATGATAACTTCCGCTGCGGAGACGCCCTCTTCCGGGTGAATGCCGGTCGGGATGCCGCGGCCGTCATCCTGGACGGAGACGGAGTTATCGCTGTGGATGGTGACAACGATATCTTTGCAGTAACCCGCGAGCGCTTCGTCGATAGCGTTATCCACAACCTCGAATACCATGTGGTGCAGACCGGTGCCGTCATCCGTGTCGCCGATATACATACCCGGGCGCTTACGCACCGCATCCAGCCCTTTCAGGACTTTGATACTGGAGGAGTCATAAGAATTCGACATCAACGTTTCTCGCTCATTTAATCTTGGGTTAATCCGTTATTTTACCTTTTTCCACGCGGAACATCTTCGAATTTTTGTCCGACATGTCCATAACGTGTTCAGCGCTGATCGCGCTGACGAAAACCTGCGACTGCGTCGCTTTCAGGCGGCTGGATAACAGACCGCGGCGGGCATCATCAAGTTCCGAGGCAAAATCATCTATCAGGTACAGGCAGCGCCGCCCGCTGACGCGGGTGAGGAATTCTCCTTGCGCCAGACGCAGGGCGCACATCAGCAGCTTAAGCTGCCCGCGCGACAAGGTATCTTCCACCGGCGCCCCGTCGGCGCGAATGCGAAAATCCGCTTTATGCGGGCCGTGGGCGGTGTAGGTTAACATTCTGTCGCGCTCGAAATTCCGCTCCAACACCTCCGCGTAGTCGGTCTCTTTTTCCCAGCCGCGCTGGAAAGAGAAGGTGAGCGTGAATTCCGGTAAAAATTGCTGACAGGTATCCGCCATGTCTTCGACGATAGCGGCGCTGTATTCGGCACGCCAGCGGCTGATCTGCTCCGCCAGCGGGATTAATTCCAGATCCCAAGGCCGCAGCTGGGCATAGCGGCTGACCTGACGCAGCGCGGCGTTGCGCTGCTTGACCAGGCGCTTCAGATTGCTCCAGGCGGTGAAGAATCCGGCTTCGTTATGAAAGCATCCCCAGTCAAGGAATGCTCTTCTGTATTTGGGGCCGCCGTTGAGTAAAGTAAACCCCTCCGGCGTAATCAGCTGCATCGGCATCAGGTGCGCCAGCTCCGCCACTTTGTGGCCGTCGGTGCCGTCGATACGCACCTTGCTGTCGCCCTGTTTGTCTTTGGTCAGGCCGATGGCGGTTTCCCGCTCTTCGCCCTGCAGACGGCCATGCAGAACAAACGCATCCTGCTCGTGGCGGATCACTCGGCCAATTTGCAAACTGCGAAATGCCCGGCCGTGGCCAAGCGTGTAGATAGCTTCCAGCACGCTGGTTTTGCCGCTGCCGTTCGCGCCAACCAGGAAGTTAAAGCCGGGAGATAAAGCGAGATCCGCATGTTCAATATTGCGGAAGTCTTTGATCAAGAGTCGGGATAGCGACATATCAGCTCGTCATCATTCAAGGGGCGTGGGTGTCGCAGCCAGTTCGTCTACCGCCAGCGCGCAGAAAGCGGAGCGTACACGAAGTACGTGAGCATTTGCTCGCTCCGCTCGTCCTTCGGACCGTCTTACAGACGTCCAAAACGCATAGCGTTTTGTCGAGCACTGCCGGAAGGCGAAATGGCAAGTAAACCAGCCCCTTTGCAGATTCTACAATCGCATAGGCATGACAACGTAGGCTGCGGATTGAGAGGCCGCATCCTCAATCTGCACGCTCGACACCGAATCCGTCAGCAGAATGCGTACATTCTCGCACTTCAGCGCATTCAGCACATCCAGCACATAGCTAACGTTGAAGCCAATCTCCATCTCCGTTCCGGCGTAGGTCACATCCAGAATCTCTTCCGCTTCTTCCTGTTCCGGGTTATTGGCGGTGATTTTCAGCTGGTTTTCGCTAACGTACAGCCGCACGCCGCGGAATTTCTCGTTGGAGAGAATCGCCGCGCGCGCAAAAGCCTGCTTCAGAATATCGCAGCCCGCTTCGAGGTGTTTATCCGGATTTTTCGGCAATACGCGGCGATAATCCGGGAAACGGCCATCCACCAGCTTAGAGGTGAAGATAAAATCGCCAACGTGGGCGCGGATATTGTTGCTGCCAATCTGCACGCGCAGCGGGGTATCGCCGCCGTCGAGCATCCGCATCAGCTCAATCACCCCTTTACGCGGCACGATCACCGAATGGTTCGGCAGCGACGCTTCCAGCGGCATCGAACAGACCGCCAGGCGGTGACCATCGGTGGCCACCGTGCGCAGTTCGCTGCCTTCGGTTTCAAACAGCATGCCGTTTAAGTAGTAACGAACATCCTGGTGCGCCATCGAGAACTGGGTGGCTTCGATCAGACGCTTCATGGTCGCCTGCGGCAGGGTAAACTCCACTTCACTCTGCCAGTCATCCAGATTCGGGAAATCGGCGGCGGGCAGGGTCGACAGCGAGAAGCGGCTGCGGCCGGAACGCACCAGCATGCGATCGCCTTCCAACTGAACCGCGATCTCCGCGCCTTCCGGCAGGCCGCGGCAGATATCAAAGAATTTCCGTGCCGGAACGGTCGTTGCGCCCGCTTCGTGCGGCTGAACCAGCGCCACGCGCGCCACCATCTCCATTTCAAGATCGGTACCGGTCAGCGACAGCGCGCCGTCCGCGACCTGAAGCAGCAGGTTACCGAGAATGGGCAGCGTCGGACGACCACCTAACGGACCGCTCACCTGTTGCAGCGGTTTTAATAAATGTTCACGTTCTACGGTAAATTTCATAGCGTCACGAGGATAATGTTCTGATTAAATTGGAAAAATCTTCTTTAATGTCGTGGCTTTCTTCACGCAGCTGCTCAATCTTGCGGCAGGCGTGCAGCACGGTGGTATGGTCTCGGCCGCCAAACGCATCGCCGATTTCCGGCAGGCTGTGGTTGGTCAGCTCTTTGGCCAGCGCCATCGCCATCTGGCGAGGACGCGCCACCGAACGGGAGCGGCGTTTGGACAGCAGATCCGCTACCTTAATCTTGTAGTACTCCGCCACCGTCTTTTGAATATTGTCGATGGTGACCAGTTTTTCCTGCAGCGCCAGCAGATCGCGCAGCGCTTCGCGCACGAAATCGATGGTGATCGCCCGGCC
This sequence comes from Klebsiella pneumoniae, assembly GCF_000742135.1. Classification (GTDB taxonomy): domain Bacteria; phylum Pseudomonadota; class Gammaproteobacteria; order Enterobacterales; family Enterobacteriaceae; genus Klebsiella; species Klebsiella pneumoniae. The sequence goes on from NZ_KN046818.1 coordinate 4,995,822, forward strand.
GGTGAAGTTGGCGTTGGCGATAACGCGGTTCAGCGCCCCCTCCAGCTCACGCACGTTCGAGCGCAGACGCTTGGCAATAAAGAACGCCACTTCGCCCGGCAGGCGGATGTCGTTCTCGTCGGCTTTTTTCATCAGGATCGCGACGCGGGTTTCCAGCTCCGGCGGCTCGATCGCCACCGTCAGCCCCCAGCCGAAGCGGGATTTTAGACGATCCTCAACGCCGTTGATCTCTTTTGGATAACGATCCGACGTCAGGATGATCTGCTGATTACCTTCCAGAAGCGCATTGAAGGTGTGGAAAAACTCTTCCTGGGATCGTTCTTTATTGGCAAAGAACTGAATGTCATCGATCAGCAGGGCGTCAACGGAGCGGTAGTAACGCTTAAACTCTTCGATGGCGTTGTTCTGCAGCGCTTTAACCATGTCCTGAACGAAACGCTCGGAGTGCATATAGACCACTTTCGCGTTCGGCTTACGCGCCACAATGCCGTTCCCCACCGCGTGCAGCAGGTGAGTTTTACCCAGACCCGTCCCGCCATAGAGGAACAGGGGGTTGTAGGCGCCGCCCGGGTTATCCGCCACCTGACGCGCCGCCGCGCGGGCCAGCTGGTTAGATTTACCTTCGACGAAGTTATCAAACGTGTGTTTCACGTTAACGTTAGAGCGGTAGGTCGGCTCCGCCGGCGCCGGGACATTATCCCAGCCAGGGCGCACGATCGTCGGCGCCGCGCGCGCGGTCTGCACCTGCGCCGCCGGAATGGCCGCCGCAGCCGGGCTTACCGCCCCTTTCTGCAGCGAGCTGGCGGGCTTAGCGCCCACCTCAAAACGCAGCTGCGGGGCGTCCGCACCGCAAAAATCATTGAGGAGTCCATTGATATTATTGAGGTATTTGTCCCTTACCCAGTCGAGCACAAAACGGTTTGGCGCATACAGTGCCAGCGTGTTATCGCTCAGTTCCGCCTGCAATGGGCGGATCCACATGCTGAATTCTGTGGCTGGTAACTCATCCTGCAATCGGGCAAGACACTGCTGCCAAAGCGAAAGTGACACGGCGGACTCCACTCGAACATAAAATCGATATCAAAGAAAAACTGAAACAATCGTGATTGTTGGCACACGTCGACAAGACCCTGCATTAGCCGAAAAGCCCCTGCACAAAAGGGGTGACGTGCGAACCGCTATCTGCGGTTATTACCCGCTGCGGATCCGGGGATCGCGATCGGGACCGGGGATCATAGCCTAAACTGAGAAAGAGATCTTGTGTTTCTCAACAGATTCTTCCCGATTTATCCACAGGAAGGATCGAAACCGGGTAAGTGTAATCGATCCTGCGGGGAGTGAAGCACGATTTCCGCCGCATATTGGAAAAATTAATGAGCTATGCCGCTTTTGGGCGGAAACGATCTAATAAAGATCCTTGCGGATCCTTGCGCTTTACTGGCCAGGCCGTATAATCCCCCACCCGGCGCGTAATGCCCGTTTTCGTCACGCGTCTCAGCTTATTTTTTGTGCGACGAGGTGCGAGAAATAAGGAAAGAGAATTGACTCCGGAGTGTACAATTATTACAATCCGGCCTCTTTAATCACCCACGCTGAGGCGTAAGTCGTTCGAAGTTCGTTCGGGTCTACGCAAAAGTCAGTGAATTTATTCAAGTTTAGGTAGAAATCGCCATGAAACGCACTTTTCAACCGTCTGTACTGAAGCGCAACCGTTCTCACGGCTTCCGTGCTCGTATGGCTACTAAAAATGGTCGTCAGGTTCTGGCACGTCGTCGTGCTAAAGGCCGCGCTCGTCTGACCGTTTCCAAGTAATAAAGCTAACCCTGCGTGGTTAAGCTCGCATTTCCCAGGGAGTTACGCTTGTTAACTCCCAGTCATTTCACTTTCGTCTTCCAGCAGCCACAACGGGCTGGCACGCCGCAAATCACCATCCTCGGCCGCCTGAATTCGCTGGGGCATCCCCGCATCGGTCTCACCGTCGCCAAGAAAAACGTGAAACGCGCACATGAACGCAATCGGATTAAACGTCTGACGCGTGAAAGTTTTCGTTTGCGTCAACATGAACTCCCGCCAATGGATTTCGTGGTGGTGGCGAAAAGAGGGGTTGCCGACCTCGATAACCGTGCTCTCTCGGAAGCGTTGGAAAAATTATGGCGCCGCCATTGTCGCCTGGCTCGCGGGTCCTGATCGGCCTGATTCGAGTTTATCAGCGCCTGATTAGTCCGCTACTCGGGCCGCATTGTCGTTTCACCCCAACCTGTTCTCAATACGGAATTGAGGCCTTACGCAGGTTTGGAGTGATAAAAGGCAGTTGGTTGACGATGAAACGCGTATTAAAATGCCACCCTTTACACCCTGGTGGTGACGATCCCGTCCCGCCTGGACCATTTGATACCAGAGAACACTAACGATGGATTCGCAACGCAATCTTCTTATCATCGCTTTGTTGTTCGTGTCTTTCATGATCTGGCAAGCCTGGGAGCAGGACAAAAATCCGCAGCCCCAGCAGCAGACCACGCAGACTACGACCACAGCAGCGGGTAGCGCCGCCGACCAGGGCGTACCGGCCAGTGGCCAGGGGAAACTGATTACGGTTAAAACCGACGTGCTTGAGCTGACTATCAACACCAACGGTGGCGATATTGAGCAGGCGCTGCTTCTGGCGTATCCAAAAACGCTGAAATCGACCGAACCGTTCCAGTTACTGGAAACCACGCCGCAGTTTGTCTACCAGGCGCAGAGCGGCTTAACCGGCCGTGACGGTCCGGATAACCCGGCAAACGGCCCGCGTCCGCTGTACAACGTCGATAAAGAGGCGTTTGTGCTGGCCGATGGCCAGGATGAGCTCGTTATCCCGCTGACCTACACTGACAAAGCCGGCAACGTCTTCACCAAAACCTTCACCCTGAAGCGCGGTGGCTATGCGGTGAACGTGGGTTACAGCGTGCAGAATGCCAGCGAGAAGCCTCTGGAAGTCTCAACCTTCGGTCAGCTGAAGCAGACCGCTGCGCTGCCGACCAGTCGCGATACGCAGACCGGTGGCCTGTCCACGATGCATACTTTCCGTGGCGCCGCGTTCTCCACTGCGGATTCGAAATACGAGAAATATAAATTCGATACCATTCTGGATAACGAAAACCTGAACGTCAGCACCAAAAACGGTTGGGTTGCCATGCTGCAGCAGTACTTCACCACCGCATGGGTGCCGCGGAATAACGGGACGAATAACTTCTACACCGCCAACCTCGGCAACGGCGTTGTCGCTATTGGCTACAAATCGCAGCCGGTACTGGTGCAGCCAGGCCAGACCGACAAACTGCAGAGCACGCTGTGGGTCGGCCCGGCTATTCAGGACAAAATGGCTGCCGTTGCGCCGCACCTGGATCTGACCGTCGACTACGGCTGGCTGTGGTTCATCTCCCAACCGCTGTTCAAGCTGCTGAAATTCATCCACAGCTTCCTCGGCAACTGGGGCTTCTCGATCATCGTTATCACCTTTATCGTTCGTGGCATCATGTACCCGCTGACCAAAGCGCAGTACACCTCCATGGCGAAGATGCGCATGCTGCAGCCGAAGATTCAGGCCATGCGTGAGCGTCTGGGCGACGATAAACAACGTCAAAGCCAGGAGATGATGGCGCTGTATAAAGCGGAAAAAGTAAACCCGCTGGGCGGCTGCTTCCCGCTGATTATTCAGATGCCGATCTTCCTTGCGCTGTACTACATGCTGAGCGCCTCGGTTGAACTGCGTCATGCGCCGTTTATCCTGTGGATCCACGACCTGTCTGCTCAGGACCCGTACTACATCCTGCCGATCATCATGGGCGCGACCATGTTCTTCATCCAGAAGATGTCGCCGACCACCGTGACCGACCCGATGCAGCAGAAGATCATGACCTTTATGCCGGTCATCTTCACGGTGTTCTTCCTGTGGTTCCCGTCTGGCCTGGTGGTGTACTACATCGTCAGCAACCTGGTCACCATTATTCAGCAGCAGCTAATTTACCGTGGTCTGGAGAAACGTGGCCTGCATAGCCGCGAGAAGAAGAAATCCTGATACTCTTCATTCTTCAAGCCAACGCATCTGCGACTTGGATAATTTAGAGTAGTTACGGTAACGTTAATGCCAGAGAAGGCGGTCAATGGACCGCCTTTTTTACATCTACATAGAGAGTCACCATGAGCCATAACGACACTATCGTCGCCCAGGCAACCCCTCCGGGACGCGGGGGTGTGGGCATCCTGCGTATCTCCGGCCTTAAGGCGCGCGACGTCGCGCAGGCGGTGCTGGGCAAGCTGCCGAAGCCGCGCTATGCCGACTACCTGCCGTTCAACGACGTTGACGGTACCCCGCTGGATCAGGGGATTGCGCTGTGGTTCCCCGGGCCGAACTCCTTTACCGGGGAAGATGTGCTTGAGCTGCAGGGCCACGGCGGCCCGGTCATTCTCGACCTGCTGCTTAAACGTATTCTGACCCTGCCGGGCCTGCGCATCGCCAGGCCGGGTGAGTTTTCCGAGCGCGCGTTCCTCAACGACAAGCTCGATCTGGCGCAGGCAGAGGCCATCGCCGACCTTATCGACGCCAGTTCAGAGCAGGCGGCGCGCTCGGCGCTGAATTCGCTGCAGGGGGTGTTCTCCGCGCGGGTGAATCATCTTGTGGAAGCGCTCACTCACCTGCGCATCTACGTGGAAGCGGCCATTGACTTCCCGGATGAAGAAATCGATTTCCTTTCCGACGGCAAAATTGAAGCCCAGCTGAACGAGGTGATGGCCGATCTCGACGCCGTCCGCGCGGAAGCTCGTCAGGGCAGCCTGCTGCGCGAAGGGATGAAAGTGGTGATCGCCGGGCGGCCAAATGCCGGTAAATCAAGCCTGCTGAACGCCCTGGCGGGCCGCGAAGCGGCGATCGTCACCGATATCGCCGGTACCACCCGCGACGTGCTACGCGAGCATATCCATATCGACGGCATGCCGCTGCATATCATCGATACCGCAGGCCTGCGCGATGCTAATGACGAAGTGGAACGTATCGGCATCGAGCGCGCCTGGCAGGAGATTGCCCAGGCCGATCGGGTGCTGTTTATGGTCGATGGCACCACCACCGGCGCCGTTGACCCGGCGGAGATCTGGCCAGACTTTATCGAGCGCCTGCCCGCTAAATTGCCGATTACCGTGGTGCGCAATAAAGCCGATGTCACCGGCGAAGCGCTCGGTATCAGCGAAGTAAATGGCCACTCACTTATTCGCCTGTCGGCACGTACCGGCGACGGCGTGGAGGTGCTACGTAACCACCTCAAGCAGAGCATGGGCTTCGATACCAATATGGAAGGCGGCTTCCTCGCCCGCCGCCGTCACCTGCAGGCCCTGGAAGAGGCGGCGAACCATCTGCAGCAAGGCAAAGCCCAGCTGCTGGGCGCCTGGGCCGGCGAGCTGCTGGCGGAAGAGCTGCGCCTCGCGCAGCAGGCGCTGAGCGAGATCACCGGGGAGTTCACTTCCGACGATCTGCTGGGCCGCATCTTCTCCAGCTTCTGTATCGGCAAGTAAGTTTTAGTCCCCCCTCGTCCGTGAACGTTCACTAACCCGTATTAACGCCGCGTTAATGCGGGTTTTTTCTTGCCCTTTGCGGCGCAACGTTCTCTACTTTTATCTCCCCCTCTGCCGCGAGACTAAAACATGACCGTTGAATATACCGTGATCGAGAAGGTGCCCTCCGCCGAAGCGTTTTGCCACCTGCGGGTAGCCGCCGGCATGTCGCCGCGCCCCCTGGAAGGCGCCAGAGCCGGACTGCCGCATAGCTGTTATGGCGTACATATCCTCTGGCAGGAGACGCCGATCGCGATGGGACGCATCGTCGGCGACGGCGCGATTAATTTCGATATTGTCGACGTCGCCGTCGATCCGGCTCACCAGGGAAAAGGCCTTGGCCGGCTGGTGATGGAGAAGCTGGTCGCCTGGCTGGACGCTAACGCCTTTGATGGCGCCTACGTTACGCTGGTGGCGGATGTGCCGGAACTGTACGCGAAGTTCGGCTTCGAAAGCGTTCGCCCGGAGAGCGAGGGGATGGCCCGCGTCTGGCGAACCCGCAGTCGTTAGCTCGCATTTCCTGCCAGGAAAAGAGCGTTGTCCAAATGGCAACTCGTCTTACGGCGCGTTCCTCACTATGCTGAACGCCATTCACATCGCGAGGATCCCATGACACGCTTTCTTCTCTGCAGCTTTGCCCTGGTTCTGCTCTACCCCTCCGGCATCGATATGTATCTGGTCGGCCTGCCGCGTATTGCTCAGGACCTGGGGGCCAGCGAGGCGCAATTACATATCGCCTTCTCGGTCTATCTGGCCGGTATGGCCTCCGCGATGCTATTTGCTGGCCGCATCGCCGACCGCTCGGGGCGTAAGCCTGTCGCTATTGTAGGTGCAGCGATCTTTGTTATCGCCTCCCTGATCTGCGCCCAGGCGCATACCAGCAGCCACTTCCTCATCGGACGCTTTATCCAGGGGATCGGCGCCGGCAGCTGCTACGTGGTGGCTTTCGCTATCCTGCGCGATACGCTGGACGACCGTCGCCGCGCCAAGGTGCTGTCGTTGCTCAACGGCATCACCTGCATTATCCCCGTCCTGGCGCCGGTGCTTGGCCACCTGATTATGCTGAAATATCCGTGGCAGAGCCTGTTCTACACGATGACCGGCATGGGCGTCATGATCGCTGTGCTGTCGGTCTTTATCCTGCGTGAAACGCGGCCGACGGCGCCTCCGCAGGCAGCGTCACCGCAGCATGACGCTGGCGAATCGCTGTTGAACCGCTTTTTCCTCAGCCGCTTACTCATTACCACCCTCAGCGTGACGGTGATCCTGACCTACGTTAACGTCTCGCCGGTACTAATGATGGAAGAGATGGGGTTCGACCGGGGAACTTACTCAATGGCGATGGCTCTGATGGCGATGATCAGCATGGCGGTCTCCTTCTCAACGCCGTTCGCCCTGTCGCTGTTTAATCCCCGCACCTTAATGCTGACCTCACAGGTGCTGTTTCTGGCGGCAGGCGTGACGCTGAGCCTCGCCACTCGCCAGGCCGTCACCCTGATCGGGCTGGGCATGATTTGCGCCGGCTTCTCCGTTGGGTTCGGCGTCGCGATGAGCCAGGCGCTGGGGCCGTTCACGCTGCGCGCGGGCGTCGCCAGCTCGGTCCTCGGCATCGCGCAGGTGTGCGGTTCATCGCTGTGGATTTGGCTCGCCGCCATCATCGGACTCAGCGCAATGAATATGCTGATCGGGATACTCATTGCCTGTAGCATAGTGAGCCTTGTTTTGTTACTGGTCGTCACCCCGCCGCGGGTTGCGCAATACGATGAAGAAGCCGCTGTCGAGTCTTGATCTTAATTTACTCCTCTGCCTGCAGCTCCTGACCCAGGAGCTCAGCGTTACCCGTACGGCGAAGCGGATGAACGTTTCGCCGTCAGCGGTGAGCAAGTCGCTGGCCAAACTGCGCGCCTGGTTTGACGATCCGCTGTTTGTGAAAACCCCGCTGGGCCTGGCGCCCACGCCGCTGGTCAGCAGCATGGAGCAGGATCTGGCGGACTGGATGCAGATGGGCAACCAAATCCTCGATAAACCGCACCATACCATGCCCAGCGGCCTCAAATTCGAACTGGCGGCGGAAGCGCCGCTGCTGATGATCCTGTTTAACACCCTCTCTCAGCGCATCTATCAGCGCTATCCGCAGGCATTGATTCGTTTGCGCAACTGGGACTACGACTCCCTGGACGCCATCATCCGCGGTGAGGTGGATATCGGCTTCTGCGGACGCGAAAGCCATCCGCAGTCGCGTGAGCTGCTGAGCCTGCTGCCGTGGTATATCGATTTTGAGGTGCTGTTCACCGACCTGCCGCAGGTCTGGCTGCGCGCCGATCATCCGGCGCTCAGGGAAGAGTGGGATCTGGCGGCATTCTTACGCTATCCGCATATCACTATCTGCTGGGAACAACGCGATACCTGGGCCCTGGACGACGTGCTGCAGGAGCTGGGGTATAAGCGTAACGTGGCGCTGACCGTGCCGGGGTTTGAGCAATCACTTTTTATGGCCGCTCAGCCGCAGCACACCATGCTGGCCACCGCGCCGCGCTACTGTCAGCACTATAATCAGCAGCACCAGCTGCCGCTCGTCTCCCGGCCGCTCCCCCTGGAGGCGCAGCATCTGGAAAAGCTGCGCGTTCCCTTCACCCTGCTATGGCATAAGCGCAACAGCTACAACCCGAAGCTTGTCTGGCTTAGAGATACGCTGAAAGCGCTCTATTCCGGTACGCTTTAAGCCTTGTTTCGTGCCCATAGCACCTTATTTGCGCAAGAATTTGTAAAATTCAAACAAATTCCCTTTTCAATGGGGGATTTCGGCATTAAAACCTGTTAATACCAGGCGATAATAGCGCCCGCAGTTTTATCCAGACCATTACTCACGGAGCGACGTATGGCAACGCATTTTGCAAGAGGGATACTCAGTACCGGGGAGCCGCTATCGACACGTTTGTCAGCGGCCTGTCATCAATCCGCACGTCTTCTCCCGACATATCGCCAGGCTCGCTTTTGCGCGTCGCGCTCGCTGCTTGCCGAGCTGCTGTTTATGCTTTACGGCATCAGCGAGCTGCCTGAAATCATCAACGAAGCCAATGGCCGACCGGTTTTTAGCGATCGCCAACTCCCCCGCTTTTCGATCGCTTATACTGGCAATATCGTTGGTGTTGCCCTCACCACCGAGGGGGATTGTGGCCTCGACATGGAACTGCAGCGCACTGTCCGCAGCCACGACGCCGACCGGCACAATTTCAGCAACAATGAGAATCTGTGGATTAACATACAGCATGATCCGGACGAAGCGCGCAGCCAGCTGGTAGCGCTGCGCCGCAGCGTGCTAAAGCTGACCGGCGAAGCATCAACGCAGCTGCAGCTGCTGCCCGGCTCTGGCCGCCTGCGCACCGCCGGCAGTCAGCCAATCGAAGCGGTATGTGACGCCGAATCGCTGCTGGTATGGTCCATTGCCGCTACCCCGAACATCGGCTCGCTGAAGGTCTGGGAATATGATGCTAAGGGAGGTGACTGGCGCAGCCTGGCGGATGCGCAGCAGCGCGCACGCGAACCGTCAGCCCGCCTGATGCGCTTTACCAGCTTACCCATGGAAAAAACCTTATCCCTCAATTGACCGGTCTTGCCGGCATCATGATCCAAAGGAGCAATCATGTCAGATACCTTGAAAGTGGTTACGTTACTCGGCAGCCTGCGTAAAGGGTCGTTTAATGGAATGGTCGCGCGCACCCTGCCCGGCATCGCGCCAGCGGGCATGGATATCTCCGCGCTGCCGTCGATCGGTGATATCCCGCTGTACGATGCTGATATGCAGGAGGAAGAAGGTTTTCCGCAGCGCGTGCAGGAGATTGCGCAACAGATCCGCGAGGCGGATGGGGTAGTGATAGTCACTCCAGAATATAACTATTCCGTGCCTGGCGGCCTGAAAAACGCCATCGACTGGCTGTCACGCCTGCCCGAGCAGCCGCTGTCCGGCAAACCGGTACTGATTCAGACCAGCTCAATGGGCGCCATCGGCGGTGCGCGCTGCCAGTATCATCTGCGGCAGATTCTGGTCTTCCTTGATGCGATGGTAATGAATAAACCGGAATTTATGGGCGGCGTCATCCAGAACAAAGTGGATCCGCAGGCGGGTGAAGTGGTCGATCAAAGCACCCTCGACCATCTGCGCGGCCAACTGACCGCTTTCGGCGACTATATTCGGCGGGTTAAAGCATAAAAAAAGCCCGGCATCGCTGCCGGGCTTTTTCATCATGCGTGCGGATTAATGTGCATCGATAAAGACAATTTTCAGCACGAACAGCAGCGAAACGATAATCACACACGGGCTGAGCTCGCGCAGCCGGCCGGTACCGATCTTCATCACGCAGTAAGAGATAAAGCCCAGGGCGATACCTTCGGTGATCGAGAAGCTAAACGGCATCATCACTGCGGTGATGAACGCAGGCACCGCCTCGGTCAGGTCGCTCCACTTCACGCGCGCGAGGCTGGAGGTCATCAGCACGCCGACGTATATCAGCGCGCCCGCGGCGGCATAGCCAGGAACCATCCCCGCCAGCGGAGAGAGGAAAATAACCAGCAGGAACAGGATACCAACGACAACGGCGGTCAGGCCGGTACGCCCGCCCACGGAAACGCCGGAAGAAGATTCGATATAGGCCGTCACCGACGAGGTACCGATGAAGGAGCCCGCCACCGACGAGACGCTATCGACAAACAGCGCTTGCTTCATGCGCGGGAATTTACCGTTGGCATCCGCGAGACCCGCTTTATCCGTCACGCCAATCAGCGTCCCGGAGGAGTCAAACAGGTTGACCAGCATAAAGGAGAAGATCACGCCGGCCAGGCCCAGGTTCAGGGAACCCGCCAGATCGACCTGACCAATCACCGAAGCCACGCTCGGCGGCGCCGAGACGATCCCGGTGTAATGCACGTCGCCCAGCATCCAGCCCAGCAGGGTGGTCACAACGATAGAGACCAGTACCGCGGCGTGAATGTTGCGCGACGCCAGAATCGCGATGATAAAGAAGCCCAGCACGCCCAGCAGTACGCTGTGGGAAGTCAAATGACCAATGCTGACCAGCGTTTCCGGATTGGCGACAATCACCCCGGCGTTTTTCAGGCCCATCATGCCGATAAACAGGCCGATACCGCTGGTGATACCTACACGCAGGCTAAGCGGAATATTGGCGATCATCCAGTAACGTACGCGGAAGATGGTCAGCAGCAGCAGGCCCACGGCGCCCCAGAAGATGGCGCCCATGCCCACCTGCCACGGCAGCCCCATCGCCTGCACCACCACAAAGGCGAAAAAGGCGTTCAGGCCCATCGCCGGCGCCAGGGCGACCGGCAGGTTCGCGAACAGACCCATCAGGATACTGCCGAAAGCGGCAATCAGACAGGTGGTCACAAACACGGCGCTGGTATCCATGCCCGCTACGCCAAGAATTTGTGGGTTAACAAAAACGATATACACCATCGTCAGGAACGTGGTGAAACCGGCGATGGCTTCGGTGCGCACCGTGGTGCCGTGCTCGCGCAGCTTAAATACGCGCTCCAGCAGACCCTCGCCAGAAGACTGGCTGGTTTGTTGTTGACTCATTATCGGTTTCCGAACGTAAGGAGGGAAAATTCGAGGCTATCCTATACCAAATTACGGCACCAGGCGCGGTTGTATGGTAATTTTTTTCATTTATTTTGCTTATACGGCAACGATTGCGTCGCGGCATTGAGCATTACGAAAACGTTAAACTTGTTAATATGGAAAGGCTATGACTCAACCAGAAGCAGTATTTTTTGACTGTGACGGCACGCTGGTCGACAGCGAGGTGATTTGCTCCCGCGCCTACGTTCACATGTTTCAGGAATTCGGCATTACGCTGGACCTCGCCGAGATTTTTAAGCGCTTCAAAGGTGTGAAGCTGTACGAAATTATCGACACCATCAACGCTGAGTATGGCGTTAATCTGCAAAAGGCCACCCTGGAGCCGATTTACCGGGCGGAGGTCGCTCGCCTGTTCGATAGCGAGCTGGAGGTGATTCCCGGAGCCCAGGCGCTGCTGGATGCGGTAAGCGTCCCGATGTGCGTGGTTTCCAATGGCCCAGTCAGTAAGATGCAGCACTCGCTCGGACGCACCGGCCTGCTGCGCCATTTCACTGACCGCTTGTACAGCGGCTACGATATTCAGCGCTGGAAGCCCGACCCAGCGCTGATGTTTCATGCGGCAGAGGCCATGCAGGTAAAAGCCGAAAACTGTATTCTGGTGGATGACTCCAGCGCCGGCGCTCAGTCGGGGATTGCCGCCGGCATGGAAGTGTTTTATTTCTGCGCCGATCCGCACAACCAGCCGATCGATCATCCCAAAGTGACGACCTTTACCGATCTGGCAGAGCTGCCGGCATTGTGGCAGGCGCGCGGCTGGGATATCACGCGTTAAGGGCCTGGTGAGCGGCACGTTGGCATCGATGCCCCCCCGCTATGCGTCTGCGTAAGCGGGGAATAGAACTAGCGGCTTTTTATTGCTGCAATTCCGCCGCCGCCGCTTTATCGGCAATAATCACCAGTGAAGGGTGCAATTTGAGCACTGAAGCCGGCACCTGCACGCTGACCGGACCTTCCACCACTTGCTTTAACGCGTGCGCTTTTGCCGCACCGCTGACAATTAGCAATAAATTTTTCGCCGCCATCACGCTTCTCGGCCCCATGGTGACATAGCTGTCTGGTACTGCCGAGATATCCCCGCCCATCTCGCTGTTAGCGATAAGAGCAATCATTTCCCCATGAATCGGCACTTCGACCGTCTGATCATGAAAGCGGGTGGTATTCGGCAGGTTGCCGCAAAAATGGCCGTCGGCCCCCAGCCCCAGCACCATCAGATCCAGACCGCCAGCCTTTTCCAGATGGCGATCGTGCTGAGCGGCGTTGTCCAGCGTCAGCTTGTGAATGTTCTCTTCTTTGATCTGCGCCGGGGTAAAAAACAGCTGGCGCAAATTAGATATCGTGACGCCTTCTCGCGACTGGCCGCGAAAAGGGATCTCATCGAAGTTGTAATAGTGCACCCGATCATAGAATACTTTGCCTTTCACGGCGGCGGTCAAATGCTCATACATCCGCTTTGGCGTGCTCCCCGCCGTCACCGCCAGATTCACCCGCCGCGGCGCCGTGATATAGCCCAGAACATGATGGCTGGCGACCAGGCTCATCTCTTCATAATCTTCGGTCACAATCATTTTCATCTTGTCGTCCTTCACAAGCACAAAACGGGGGCTGAAGGCCCCCTAAAGGTTATTTAAACAGTTTTTGCACAAACTCGGCGTAGGCCGGGCGCCAGACGTCCATTTCATGGTTCAGGCCGGGATACTGGTGGTAATCAAATTTAATCTGCTGTTTTTCCAGCTCGCTTTTCAGACCAGCAATGTCTTTACCGGTCACAGAATCTTTTTCCCCGACGACCACGGTAAAGTTACGCAGCTGCTTATTGATCGCGTCAGGCTGCTTCAGCTGCGCTTCCACGCCGGCATTCGGCACCGTGGTAGTCGTAACGCCGCTAAAGGTGGCGAGCCAGCCAAAGCTCTCCAGATGATTCATTCCGGAAACCAGCGCCTGATAACCGCCCTGCGAGAGGCCCGCCAGCGCCCGACCGTCGGCATCTTTACGCACGTTAAATCGGGCATCGATCAGCGGAATAATATCCTGCATGAGCTCTTTATCCGCCGCCTGCGCATTAAGTGGATAGAAGGTTTTGCGCCGCTCCTGCGGCGGGAAGTTTTCCGCTACCGCTTCCGGGATATCGGTTTCGGTATCCGGGACCACCACCAGCATCGGCTTAATCTTGCCCTCCGCCAGCAGGTTATCCATGATTTGCGGGATCCGCCCCTGATCGATGGCCGACAGGCCGCTGTCGCCAAAGCCATGATAGAAATAGAGCACCGGCAGCGGATCGCCGGTTCCGCTATAGCCCGGCGGCGTCCAGACATAGAGACGACGTTCGGCGTTCAGAGCCTTCGAGTGATAGGTGAGGGTGCGCAGATCGCCATGCGCAACCTCCCGATCGTCAAGAATACTGCCCGGCACCAGAATCAAACTGGTGTTCACCTGGCGCTGCGGCTTCTGATAGCGGCTGCCGGTATCTACCGAGCGGAAGCCATCCACATCGAAATAGTATTCATAGAGATTGGGCTTCATCGGCTCGCTTTTCCATGTCCAGACTCCGTCCGCTGCTTTGGTCATGTCGTGCGAGACAAAGGAGTCCGGCGTGGCGCCAGTCACTATCGAGACCCGCCGGGCATCAGGGGCAAACAAGCGGTAAGTGATACTCTTATCCGCGTTAACCTGGGTGATAAAGTGGCTCACCGGCAGGCTTGGGTCCGGCATCGCGGGTAATGGCGCCGCCTGGAGGGTAAACGCCGCGCCCGCCAGCGCCAGGGCGAAATAAATTGCATGTCGTTTCATCGTTGTTCCTCTTTCGTTGTGTCCGTTCAGTTATCGTCTCACCACCAGATTTCCGCCTGCGCCCCCACGGCAAACTGATCGTTCTTCCCGTCTTCAAAAATGCTGGTGGTATTATTCGCGGCCTTATCCAGGTCAATATCCTTCGCTTTAATATAGGTGGCATAGAAACGAATTTCCGGGCGCGAGGTCAGCATACTGGTATTGACTTTGAAGGTATGGAACAGCGTGGTCTTGTAGCCGGACTCGTTATATTTCTTGCCGGTAACATCTTTGTTTTGCTGTTTGAAGTACCCCAGCTCGACGCCGGTCTGGTTATATTTATCCCAGATATAAGCCGGTCGCAGAACCGTACGGATAGATTCAAAATCGGAGTGGGCCCCGGTTTCGTAGCTATAGACGTCGTTACCAAAAGAGTAGACGATGGCATTCGCCATAATAACGTCATCGCGTAAATAGGTTTCCCCCTGCGAGGTTAAGCGCACGGCGGTGCCATTGGTATGATCGCCATAATAGCGGCCATTAAAGGTGGTATAGGGACTGGATCCGGCATAGCGTGAGAAGCTGCTGGCAATAGAGTTATTGGCCAGTAAGAAAGAGAATTCGTTAAAGCCGCCGTTAGCAAATTTCTGCGTTAACGAGGTACCAGCCATCCAGGTATCTTTCCACGGATAATAACCTTCATTGCCCTCTTTATATTTCTCAGAGGAACTTTGGTTGGCGGCGACATAGCGTCCGCTAACCATCAGGCTGGCTTTATCCCACAGCGGAATCTCTTTGTAGCGAACGTCCAGGGTGTTGGTGTTAATTTGCTGCTTATTGCTTAAAGAACGGTCATAATCATCGACATCTTCGCGAATCAACGCGATATCGAATTTCCCGGCGCCCACCTGCCAGTTTTCCAGCCCTACGCCGGCCGCCGCATCGGTTCTCTGCGTTTTCCAGTCCAGCATCTGGATTTCAATTTTTGGCGCCCCGTGTTTGCCAACCCAGAAATCGGCTTCCGGCGCAAACGGCAGGAACCCTTTGGTGTTAACATACATATCCGAGAATTGAATGTAGTTTTCGCCGCCGGCATTGTCACCAAACCAGCCAGTGGAATACTGCTGGCCGACGTTCCCGTCGAGCATCACGATGGCGTCGACGCGTTTATCGCCTTCCTGAAACACCCGCTGCTTCAGCTGCAGATCGAACCAGCCGGAATATTCATTACCCAGGCGGCCAAGCGAACCGATCGCCCATGATTTTGGCGAGCCGTGCGAGGCGGTCCCCCAGCCGGAACGGAAGTAGCCGTTATAGCTAAAGCCAATTTCATCTTTCACGAACTTGCTAAAGTCTTTCAGCGTCATCGCGCTGTAGGCTGGCGCGCCATCGGTGACAGGTTGTTGATTTTTAACCAGCACCGCATCCGGTTTAACCGCCGTTTTCGGCCCGGCGGTCGCCCCCCCGGTCTTGCGCTTCTGACCTTCCGCAGGTGGAGACCATGAGGCCCAAATCTGGTCTCTTTTTCTTTCCTGGTCCTGGTATTTTTTGAGCTCTTTTTGCGTGTCTTTGAGCGCTTTTTCCAGCAGCTCAAGCCGTTGTTCCACCGTCAACTGGCTCGCTAGCAGATTAGTTGAATAACAAAGTGGCGCCAGCAAGACTATCGCCGAAGCGATCCTGTTTTTTCTCATCATAATATTCCCTTATATAATCATTGGCGTAAATAAAACACGACAACAACCCTATTCCGTGCCGGTGCTAATAGCCGTATCCATACCGTTTGACGTCGCGACGGCTGTTATTTTTGCGGTTAGACAAA
Source organism: Klebsiella pneumoniae (assembly GCF_000742135.1). GTDB lineage: Bacteria > Pseudomonadota > Gammaproteobacteria > Enterobacterales > Enterobacteriaceae > Klebsiella > Klebsiella pneumoniae. The sequence goes on from NZ_KN046818.1 coordinate 5,011,646, forward strand.
AACAAAAAAACCTGAAGAAGACCATCTGCCTTGGCAGATAATCCTCTTCAGGTTTTGCCCGCGCATCGCGGTAGCAACCCTCATTCAGCCATTATTGGCCCGCATAAAACAAAAAACCTGATATCGCCCCCAGGAGCAATATCAGGTTTTGCCTGCTGTCGCAGTCACAATCCGTTTAAACCATCCTGAGCGTTAAAACTCAGTGAGTGGCAGCTGATTGTTACGCGATAAAATGAATAACTCAAACGGACAGATTGTTAATTGTGACGATAATCTCAGCAATCTCGCAGCCGCGGGGTAAAACATATCTAATTCTGATAAATCCATTTACCAGAATTAGACAGAATGATTATTACTCTTTCGGATCTTTGCCAGCGAGCAGTTTATCCAGCTCATCGCCGCCAACGTGACGGAAATCCTGACCTTTGACGAAGTAGAAAATATATTCGCAGATATTCTGGCAGCGGTCGCCGATACGCTCGATGGAGCGCGCGCAGAACAGCGCGGTCAGGACGCTGGGGATAGTGCGCGAGTCTTCCATCATGTAGGTCATCAGCTGACGCACGATGCCTTCATACTCCTGGTCGACTTTCTTATCTTCGCGATAGATACGTACCGCTTCGTCGAGATCCATACGCGCAAACGCATCCAGTACGTCATGCAGCATCTGCACCGTGTGGCGGCCCAGCGATTCGAGGCTCACCAGCAGCGGCTGGTGCTGCTGGGAAAACTTCTCCAGCGCGGTGCGGCAGATTTTATCCGCCACGTCGCCAATGCGTTCCAGCTCAGCGATAGTCTTGATGATCGCCATCACCAGGCGCAGGTCGCTGGCGGTCGGCTGGCGCTTGGCGATGATGCGCACGCACGCTTCATCGATAGCCACTTCCATCATGTTGACCTGCTTGTCGCCGTCGATGACGCGTTTCGCCAGATCGCTGTCCTGGTTATGCATGGCGGTGATGGCATCAGAGAGCTGCTGTTCCACCAGCCCACCCATGGTCATCACCTGGGTGCGGATATACTCCAGTTCAGCGTTGAACTGGCCGGAAATATGTTTGTTAAGATTTAGGTTGTCCATGGTGTCTCCTGATTGCCCAACTGGTGAGAGCCTGAAAGCACAAGGGCAAATCAACCGTAGCGGCCAGTAATATAATCTTCAGTTTGTTTCTTCGCGGGCTTAGTGAACAGGTCATCCGTGTTGCTGAACTCAATCAGCTCGCCAAGATACATAAATGCCGTATGGTCGGAGCAACGCGCAGCCTGCTGCATGTTGTGAGTCACGATAACGACGGTGTAGTCCTGTTTCAGCTCGGTGATCAGCTCTTCGATACGCCCGGTGGAGATCGGGTCCAGCGCGGAGCACGGCTCATCAAGCAGCAGCACTTCCGGGCGGATCGCGATACCGCGGGCAATGCACAGACGCTGCTGCTGACCACCGGAGAGAGAATACCCGCTCTGGTGCAGTTTATCTTTGGTTTCGTTCCATAATGCGGCTTTGGTCAGCGCCCACTGCACGCGCTCGTCCATATCGGCACGGGACAGCTTTTCAAACAGGCGCACGCCGAAGGCGATATTGTCGTATATGGACATCGGGAACGGCGTTGGTTTCTGGAACACCATGCCAACCTTAGCGCGCAGCAGGGCGATATCCTGGGTGTTAGTCAGAATGTTGTCGCCATCCAGCAGGATTTCACCTTCCGCGCGCTGCTCCGGATACAGTTCAAACATCTTGTTGAACGTGCGCAGCAGGGTGGATTTACCACAGCCTGACGGACCGATAAACGCCGTCACCTGGTTTTTGGTGATATCCAGGTTGATGTTCTTCAGGGCATGGAATTTGCCGTAGTAGAAGTTCAGGTTACGAACTGAAATCTTACCCGGAGCTGTATTCACCATACTCATCTCAATCTCTTCCTCATTCAGCGCAGCAGTTGCTGCGCCGCAAAAAATTAACCGTGTTTCTTCTTGGCGAAGATAACGCGCGCCAGGATGTTCAGCAGCAAGACGCACAGGGTGATAATCAACACCCCGGCCCATGCCAGTTGCTGCCACTCCGCAAACGGACTCATGGCAAATTTGAAAATGGTCACCGGCAGGTTGGCAATCGGCTGCATCATGTCGGTGCTCCAGAACTGGTTGGACAGCGCGGTGAACAGCAGCGGCGCCGTTTCCCCGGCGATACGGGCGATAGCCAGCAGGATCCCGGTCATAATCCCTGAGACGGAGGCTTTCAGGGTGATCGCCGAGATCATCTTCCACTTCGGCGTCCCCAGCGCATAGGCCGCTTCACGCAGGCTATCCGGCACCAGCTTCAGCATGTTTTCGGTGGTACGAATAACGATAGGCACCTGCAGCAGCGCCAGCGCGATAACGCCCGCCCAGCCCGAGAAGTGCTGCATCTGCGCCACCACAATGGTGTAGACGAACAGACCCACCACGATAGACGGCGCGGAAAGCAGAATGTCGTTGATAAAGCGGATGATTTCCGCCAGCACCGACTTGCGGCCATATTCCGCCAGATAAATTCCGGCGAGGATACCCAGCGGCGTACCAAATACGGTTGCCCACAGGATCAGCAGGCCGCTGCCGGCGAGGGCGTTAGCCAGTCCACCGCCCGCCGTATTCGGCGGCGGCGTCATTTCGGTGAACAGCGCCAGACTCATGCCGTCGAAACCGCGGGTTATCGTCGCCATCAGGATCCAGATAAGCCAGAACAAACCAAACGCCATGGTAGCCATCGACAGCGCCAGAGCGATACGGTTCTTCATGCGGCGTTTGGCCTGCATCTTGCGACGGGACTCCGCCAGTTCGGCGGTAGTTTGCAATTCAATGGTCGCCATTAGCGTGCCCCCTCATTCTTCGCGAGGCGCATAATCATAAACTTCGACGCGGCCAGAACGATAAAGGTGATAACGAACAGGATCAGGCCCAGCTCCATCAGCGCCGCCACGTGCAGGCCGGTTTCCGCTTCGGCGAACTCATTAGCCAGCGCGGAGGTAATACTGTTCCCCGGCATATACAACGAGATGCTGTCGAGCTGGTAGGTGTTGCCGATGATAAAGGTGACCGCCATGGTTTCACCCAGCGCGCGGCCCAGACCGAGCATCACCCCGCCGATCACCCCATTCTTGGTGAACGGTAAGACAATGCGCCAGATCACCTCCCAGGTGGTGCAGCCGATGCCATAGGCCGACTCTTTCATCATCACCGGGGTCTGTTCGAAAACATCGCGCATGACCGCGGCGATGTAAGGGATGATCATGATGGCCAGAATGACGCCAGCGGCGAGAATACCGATACCAAACGCCGGGCCGGCAAACAGCGCGCCGACGAACGGGATGGTCGACAGAACGTTGCCGACCGGCTCCTGGAAGTAAGTCGCAAACAGCGGGGCGAAAATAAACAGGCCCCACATGCCGTACACGATGCTCGGGATTGCCGCCAGCAGCTCAATCGCAATGCCCAGCGGACGCTTGAGCCAGGCGGGGGACAATTCTGTCAGAAACAGCGCGATGCCGAAGCTCACCGGAACGGCGATCAGCAGCGCGATAAAAGAGGTGACCAGGGTTCCGTAAATCGGGACCAGCGCGCCGAAGATCTCGTTAGGCGCATCCCACTCTTTGGTCCACAAAAAGGCAAAGCCAAACTTTTGAATGCTCGGCCAGGAAGAGATGATCAGGGAAACGATGATGCCGCCCAGCATCAATAGCACAATCAGCGCAGCCAGTTTTACCAGCGCACTGAAAATCATGTCACCCTTTTTCCCCGGAGGGGTAAATGCAGGCTTGGTTGCAGCCATAGATTACTCTTTACGTATTAAAACTTGTTCGAATAAATGCCCGGTGGCGCTGGCTCCCGGGCCTACAGTCTGAACCGTAGGGCGGGCAGCGCCTGAACGCCCCCGCCATCTTCGTCAAAAATCTACTGTTAGTACAGCGCTTTACCGCTGCTGTCTTTGACGTTGGTTTTCCATGCCGCGCGAACCTGCTCTACCACGCTTTCCGGCAGCGTCGCGTAATCCAGCGCATTCGCTTCTTTCCCGCCGTTTTTATACGCCCAGTCGAAGAACTTCAGCACTTCAGCGGTCTGTTCCGGCTTGTTCGTCGCCTTATGCACCAGAATGAAGGTGGTTGAGGTGATCGGCCATGCATTCTCGCCTTTCTGGTTGGTCAGGTCCTGAGCGAAAGACTTGCTCCAGTCAACGCCTTTTGCGGCGTTAGCGAAGTTGTCTTCAGTCGGGCTAACCGGCTTGCCGTCGGCAGAGACCAGTTTGGTGTAGGCCAGGTTGTTTTGCTTAGCGTAAGCGTATTCGACGTAACCAATCGAGCCCGGCAGACGCTGAACAAAGGCGGCGATACCATCGTTGCCTTTACCGCCCAAACCGGTTGGCCAGTTTACGGTAGAGCCGGCGCCGATTTTCGATTTCCACTCTTCATTCACTTTGGACAGGTAGCTGGTGAAAACGAAGGAGGTACCAGAACCATCGGCGCGGCGGACCACGGCGATGTTCTGCGACGGCAGCTTCAGGCCCGGGTTGAGCTTAGCGATCGCTTCGTCATCCCATTTTTTAATTTTACCCAGGTAGATATCACCGAGGGTTTTGCCATCCAGCACCAGCTCGCCGGATTTCACGCCAGGCAGGTTAACCGCCAGTACCACGCCGCCAATCACGGTGGGGAACTGGAACAGACCTTCCTGGGTCAGTTTGTCATCAGCCAGCGGAGCATCAGAAGCACCGAAATCAACGGTGTTGGCAATAATCTGCTTAACGCCACCAGAGGAACCAATACCCTGGTAGTTCACTTTATTGCCGGTTTCTTTCTGATAGGTATCAGCCCATTTGGCATACACCGGCGCAGGGAAAGTTGCGCCTGCGCCAGTCAGGCTTGCTGCTGCGAAGGCAGAGAAAGCGCTCATCGATAAGGTCGCGGCGACAACTGTTGCGACGGTGGTACGCATAACGTTCATAATGTCTCCTGCTGGGATTCGTAAATCATTGTTTCGAGGCTATGGTGAGCAAAATAGGTCAAAGAGGTGACAGTAAAATGTACGAATTATGACAGTTTTATGACAGGCCGGGAGAGTGGATTTTACGCCAAATAATACGCTTATAACTCAGATGGTTATCTTTAATCATGACCGTGGAATGACAAAATAATTTTCTTTTTATGACGGCGAAATCGGACCGTAAAACGATCGTTTGTCATCTACCGCCAGCCAAAATATTGCGCACGTAATCGGTGGAAAACAGCAGGTGCAAATAAAAAGGGCCGCCGTCGGCAGCCCTTTGCAGGATAGGATGCTTTACTCAACCGTTACCGATTTCGCCAGGTTACGCGGCTGGTCAACGTCAGTGCCTTTGATCAGCGCGACGTGATAAGCCAACAGCTGCAGCGGAACCGTATAGAAGATAGGGGCGATGGTCTCTTCCACATGCGGCATCTCAATGATGTGCATGTTATCGCTACCGTTGAAGCCGGCTTCACCGTCGGCGAAGACGTATAGTTCACCGCCGCGGGCACGAACCTCTTCGATGTTGGATTTCAGTTTTTCCAGCAGTTCGTTGTTCGGCGCCACCACGATCACCGGCATTTCCGCATCAATCAGCGCCAGTGGGCCGTGCTTAAGCTCGCCCGCCGCATAGGCTTCCGCGTGAATGTAGGAGATCTCTTTCAGCTTCAGCGCCCCTTCCATAGCGATCGGATACTGATCGCCACGGCCAAGGAACAGCGCATGGTGCTTATCAGAGAAGCGCTCTGCCAGCTGCTCAATACGCTTGTCCTGGGAGAGCATCTGCTCGATACGGTTCGGCAGAGCCTGAAGGCCGTGCACGATATCATGCTCGATAGACGCATCCTGACCTTTCAGTCGCGCCAGTTTCGCCACCAGCATCAACAGCACGGTTAGCTGAGTGGTAAAGGCTTTGGTCGAGGCCACGCCGATTTCCGTTCCGGCTTTGGTCATCAGCGCCAGATCGGACTCGCGCACCAGCGACGAGCCCGGCACGTTGCAGATGGCCAGCGAGCCGAGATAGCCCAGCTCTTTCGACAGACGCAGCGCCGCCAGGGTATCGGCGGTTTCACCGGACTGGGAGAGGGTGATCATCAGGCTATTGCGACGCACTGCGGACTTGCGATAGCGGAATTCGGAGGCGATTTCCACATCGCACGGGACGCCGGCTAACGCTTCGAACCAGTAGCGGGAGACCATCCCGGAGTTATAGGAAGTCCCGCAGGCAACTATCTGAATATGTTCAACCTGAGCCAGCATTTCATTGGCGTTCGGCCCCAGTTCGCTGAGATCCACTTCGCCATGGCTGATGCGCCCGGTCAGGGTGTTCTTAATCGCGTTCGGCTGCTCGAAAATCTCTTTCTGCATATAGTGGCGGTAGATACCTTTATCGCCAGCGTCATACTGCAGATTGGATTCGATCTCCTGGCGCTTCACTTGCGCAGCGGACTTATCAAAAATCACCACCGAACGGCGAGTCACTTCCGCGATATCGCCTTCTTCGAGGAAGATGAAGCGGCGGGTAACTGGCAGCAATGCCAGCTGGTCGGAGGCGATAAAGTTTTCACCCATCCCCAGGCCAATTACCAGCGGGCTACCGGAGCGGGCCGCCAGCAGAGTTCCCGGGTCACGGGTATCCATGATCACCGTACCGTAAGCGCCGCGCAGCTGCGGGATAGCGCGCAGGACGGCTTCACGCAAGGTACCGCCTTGTTCCAGCTCCCAGTGCACCAGATGGGCGATAACTTCGGTATCCGTCTCGGTGACGAAGACATAGCCGCGAGACTGCAGCAGGGCGCGCAGCGGCTCATGGTTTTCGATGATCCCGTTATGGACCACCACAATGTGTTCAGAAACATGCGGATGCGCATTGCTCTCAGACGGTTCGCCGTGCGTCGCCCAACGAGTATGGGCGATCCCGGTACCACCGTGTAACGGTTGCTCTTCTACCGCCTGAGCCAGCATCTGAACTTTACCCAGGCGACGCACGCGGGTCATATGACCTTCGCTGTCGACCACTGCCAGACCGGCAGAGTCATAGCCACGGTATTCCAGACGACGTAAACCTTCGAGAAGGATTTCAGCAATATCACGCTGCGCGACTGCGCCAACAATTCCACACATAGTTAAATTTCCTGATAATGGCGATATGCCATGCGTTGTCGCTGACCTGTATTTGCCCGTTTTCCGGGCGCCCCGAGCCTTGTAGAGAGTGGGGTTATTGTTATGGTACTGCCTGCGGACGGGGATCTATGTTGACCCTCTCATCCTGGTTCGCCGGGAAAATTTCCCCGGCGATAATCCAAATTATTTCTTCTTCACCGGACGCTGCCAGCCCTGTTTGTGGACCTGCGGTACGCGGCTCAACACCAGCTCGTTATCGGCGATATTGCGCGTAACGGTGGTGCCGGCGGCGATAGTAACGCCATTGCCTACCGTGACCGGGGCCACCAGCTGGGTATCCGAGCCGACAAAGACATCATCGCCAATAATCGTTTTATGCTTGTTCGCACCATCGTAGTTGCAGGTGATGGTGCCCGCGCCGATATTGACGTTATCGCCAATCTCCGCATCGCCCAGATAGGTCAGATGACCCGCCTTGGAGCCTTTCCCGAGACGCGCTTTTTTCATTTCCACGAAGTTACCAACGTGGGCGCCTTCCAGCAGTTCGGCGCCCGGGCGCAGACGGGCAAATGGACCGATGGTGCAGGCCGCCTGCAGCTGGGCATCTTCCACCACGCTGTAGGGGCTAATTTCGCAGTCATCGCCGATGGTGCTGTTTTTGATCACGCAGCCGGCGCCGATTTTCACTCGATCGCCCAGCACCACGTTGCCTTCCAGAATAACGTTAGTATCGATCTCTACATCGCGCCCGTGCTGCAGCGTACCGCGCAGATCGAAACGCGCCGGATCGCGCAGCATCACGCCCGCCAGCAGCAGCTTTTCCGCCTGCTCCGCCTGGTAGACGCGCTCCAGGCGCGCAAGCTGCAGGCGGTTGTTGACGCCTTCGACTTCGCTCAGGCGCTGCGGATGCACTGCGACGATCTGGTGTCCTTCCTGGTGCGCCATGGCGATGATATCGGTGATGTAGTATTCGCCCTGAGCGTTGTTATTGGTGAGTTTCGCCAGCCAGCGCTTTAGATCCGCTCCGCCGGCGATCAGGATCCCGGTGTTGATTTCCTGGATCTGGCGCTGGGCCTCGCTGGCATCTTTGTGCTCAACGATGCCCGTCACCTGGCCATTTTCACGGGTAATGCGGCCATAGCCGGTTGGGTCATCCAGCTTCACCGTTAACAGACCAATCCCACCCTGTGGTTTCGCGGCGCGCAGGCGCTGTAGCGTCTCAACGGAGATCAGCGGCACGTCGCCATAGAGCATCAGGATGTCTTCATCATCATTGAAGAATGGCGCCGCCTGCTGCATAGCGTGCCCGGTTCCGAGCTGCTCGGCCTGCAGCACCCAGTTCAGGTTGTCTTCATGCAGAGTCTGACGCAGCAGATCGCCGCCGTGGCCGTATACCAGGTGTACCGCACATGCGCCTAAATCGTTAGCGGCATCAATGACATGCTGCACCATTGGCTTCCCGGCCAGGGTATGAAGCACCTTAGGAAGATCGGAATACATGCGGGTCCCTTTGCCTGCAGCAAGGATAACCACGCTCATCGCACTATTTGACATACTCATCCTGACGGTAGTTAGAACGAAAAGTAAAAGCCTTTCACGTTGAAATTTCTACATATTTTTCATCATAAAACGAGACGTGGAGAAAACGTCCAGGCTCACTGTTTTACCCCATTTTATGACGCTATTTTTAACCACTGCAAATCAGTTTAACGCTGAAAAAGGAGGGCGGGGTGGAGAATCATTAACTATCTCACTGCTTTTGCTGTTTTTTCGCCACCTGAATAAAGCCGCAGCGGCAGGCGTTTATCAGCACCCACAGCGGGAAGAACCAGGATAAATATTCGCCAGTCGCTGGCGGGGGAGGACGGTAAAGTGATTGATGCTATCCATAAAAAACGAAAGGCCACCTATCAGGTGACCTTCTTTTCCCGGTTTCACATCGCCAGTGTTGTCGTTTTGATGGGCGATACGTCGTGTCAGCGGGCGAGATAGCGCGGAGCTTAGAAGCTCAGGACGCTAAATTTAGCGATGATTTTATGGAACAGTTTCATGATGATTTCCTGACGCAGGTGCAGTTTATAACGCTCTTTTTTGTGATATGCATCACAAAAAAGAGTTTACGCCTCATCATTTAACTAATCAATAACAATTAAGGGTGAATACTGTTTTCACTTCATCCGCTCGTCAGCAGCGGGCAATAAAAAAAGCCAGCCTGGAACCCAGACTGGCTTTTTACGTTCAAGCCGGTGTTACATCGCTTTTTTGGTCAACTCGATAACGCGCAGTTTAGCGATCGCTTTGGCCAGTTCCGCAGACGCCTGAGCGTAATCCACATCACCGTGAGAGCTCTTAATGTGCTCTTCCGCTTTGCGTTTCGCTTCCAGCGCTCGCGCTTCGTCGAGGTCCTGACCGCGAATTGCGGTATCCGCCAGGACGGTCACGCTGCCAGGCTGCACTTCAAGAATGCCGCCGGACAGATAGATAAACTCTTCATGACCGTGCTGTTTAACGATGCGAATCATACCAGGCTTAATGGCGGTGAGCAGCGGCGCGTGGCCCGGGTAAATACCCAGTTCACCTTCGCTACCCGTTACCTGGATTTTTTCGACCAGACCAGAGAACATTTGTTGCTCTGCGCTGACGACGTCCAGGTGGTAAGTCATTGCCATATCACCCTCCGATTAAGGCGTTAAAGTTTTTTGGCTTTTTCCACGGCTTCGTCAATGGAACCGACCATGTAGAACGCCTGCTCTGGCAGGTGATCGTATTCGCCTTCCATGATGCCTTTAAAGCCACGGATGGTGTCTTTCAGCGCCACGTATTTGCCCGGAGAACCGGTAAAGACTTCTGCCACGAAGAACGGCTGGGACAGGAAGCGCTGGATCTTACGCGCGCGAGCTACCACCAGTTTGTCTTCTTCAGACAGTTCGTCCATACCGAGGATGGCGATAATGTCTTTCAGTTCCTGATAACGCTGCAGGATGGACTGAACTCCACGCGCGGTGTCGTAGTGTTCCTGACCAACAACCAGCGGATCCAGCTGACGGCTGGTGGAATCCAGCGGGTCAACGGCCGGGTAAATACCCAGGGATGCGATCTGACGGCTCAGTACTACGGTTGCATCTAAGTGAGCAAAGGTAGTGGCTGGGGATGGGTCAGTTAAGTCATCCGCCGGTACGTATACCGCCTGTACGGAGGTGATAGAACCGGTTTTGGTGGAGGTGATACGTTCCTGCAGAACGCCCATCTCTTCCGCCAGGGTCGGCTGATAACCTACCGCTGAAGGCATACGACCCAGCAGTGCGGATACTTCAGTACCGGCCAGGGTGTAACGATAGATGTTATCGACGAACAGCAGTACGTCACGACCTTCGTCACGGAATTTCTCAGCCATGGTCAGGCCGGTCAGCGCAACGCGCAGACGGTTTCCCGGCGGCTCGTTCATCTGGCCGTACACCAGGGATACTTTATCGATAACGTTGGAGTCGGTCATTTCGTGGTAGAAGTCATTACCCTCACGAGTACGCTCACCTACGCCCGCAAACACAGAGTAACCGGAGTGCTCGATCGCGATGTTACGGATCAGCTCCATCATGTTTACAGTTTTACCTACACCCGCACCGCCGAACAGACCAACTTTACCGCCCTTGGCGAACGGACACATCAGGTCGATAACTTTGATGCCGGTTTCCAGCAGTTCCTGAGAGCTGGACAGCTCTTCATAGGACGGTGCCGCGCGGTGGATAGCCCAACGCTCTTCTTCGCCGATGTCGCCTTTCATGTCAACCGGTTGACCCAGTACGTTCATGATACGACCCAGCGTTGCTTTACCTACCGGGACTTCGATCGGGTGCTCGAGGTCTTTTACATCCAGACCGCGGCGCAGACCATCAGAAGAACCCATGGCGATGGTACGTACGATACCGCCGCCCAGCTGCTGCTGAACTTCCAGCACCAGAACTTCATTACCATTCTGTACCTCAAGGGCTTCGTACACGCGTGGTACGGCATCCTGAGGGAACTCGACGTCGACCACGGCGCCGATTACCTGGACAATCTTTCCAGTAGCCATCTTAAATCCTCTACGAAATAACCTGGTTAAACCGCGGCGGCCCCCGAGACGATCTCGGTGAGTTCCTGAGTAATGCTGGCCTGACGAGCTTTGTTGTATACCAACTGCAGCTCTTTAATCAGGCTGCCGCCATTATCGGTCGCGGCTTTCATCGCCACCATACGGGCGGCCTGCTCGCTGGCCAGGTTTTCAACCACGCCCTGATAAACCTGAGATTCGACGTAGCGGCGCAGGAGGGTATCCAGCAGCGCTTTCGGATCGGGCTCATACAGGTAATCCCAGGATTTACGTTTCAGATCAGCATCTTCTGATGCCGGTAACGGCAGCAGCTGAGTGATCGTCGGAACCTGAGACATGGTGTTAATAAATTTGTTGCTGACAACGTACAGCTTGTCCAGACGGCCTTCATCATAGGCCTGCAACATCACTTTTACCGGGCCGATCAGTTCGGACAGGGATGGGTTATCCCCCATACCGGTCACCTGTGCAACCACGTTGCCGCCCACGGAGTTAAAGAAAGAAACGCCCTTAGAGCCGATCATTGCGAGGTCGCACTGAACGCCTTTATCGGACCATGCTTTCATTTCCGCCAGCAGTTTCTTGAACAGGTTAATGTTCAAGCCGCCGCACAGACCACGGTCGGTCGACACCACCAGGTAGCCCACGCGCTTAACGTCGCGTTCTTCCAGGTAAGGGTGCTTATATTCCAGATTACCGTTCGCAAGGTGACCAATCACTTTGCGCATAGTATCTGCGTAAGGACGGCTGGCCGCCATGCGCTCCTGCGATTTACGCATTTTGGAAGCGGCGACCATCTCCATCGCTTTAGTGATCTTTTGCGTGTTCTGGACGCTTGCGATCTTACTACGTATCTCTTTTGCGCCGGCCATGAGCTTCTCCTCAATGCCTTGCGGCCTGCCCTAAGACAGACCGCCAGACGTTACCAGGACTGGGTTGCTTTGAAGGAATCGAGGATGCCTTTCAGCTTGCCTTCGATTTCGTCGTTATAGCCACCGGACTGGTTAATCTCTTGCATCAGCGGAGCGTGATCACGGTCGACGTAAGCCAGCAGAGCGGCTTCGAAGCTACCGATTTTCGCCAGTTCTACATCAGCCAGGTAACCACGTTCTGCTGCGAACAGAACCAGAGACTGCTGCGCGACGGACATCGGCGCATACTGTTTCTGTTTCAGCAGCTCGGTCACTTTCTGACCGTGGTCCAGCTGTTTGCGGGTTGCATCGTCAAGGTCGGATGCAAACTGGGAGAACGCCGCCAGTTCACGATACTGCGCCAGCGCGGTACGGATACCACCGGACAGTTTCTTCATGATCTTGGTCTGCGCTGCACCACCAACACGGGATACGGAGATACCCGGGTTAACCGCAGGACGAATACCGGCGTTAAACAGGTTGGTTTCCAGGAAGATCTGACCATCGGTAATAGAGATTACGTTGGTCGGAACGAATGCGGAAACGTCACCCGCCTGCGTTTCGATAATCGGCAGCGCGGTCAGAGAACCGGTTTTCCCTTTCACTTCACCTTTGGTGAAGGCTTCAACGTATTCGGCGTTAACACGCGCAGCACGCTCCAGCAGACGAGAGTGGAGGTAGAATACGTCGCCCGGGAACGCTTCACGTCCAGGCGGACGACGGAGCAGCAGGGAGATCTGGCGATAAGCAACAGCCTGTTTAGACAGATCATCGTAAACGATCAGCGCATCTTCACCGCGGTCGCGGAAGTATTCGCCCATTGCGCAACCAGCGTATGGCGCCAGGTATTGCAGTGCAGCAGATTCAGATGCAGTCGCTACCACTACGATGGTGTTAGCCAGCGCGCCGTGCTCTTCCAGTTTACGCACCACGTTAGAGATGGTGGACGCTTTCTGACCGATAGCGACATAGACGCACTTGATGCCGGAATCACGCTGGTTGATGATGGCATCGATAGCCAGCGCAGTTTTACCGGTCTGACGGTCGCCGATGATCAGTTCACGCTGACCACGACCGATTGGGATCATGGCGTCAACGGATTTGTAACCGGTCTGTACCGGCTGATCGACGGACTGACGTTCGATTACGCCCGGCGCGATCGCTTCAACGGCGGAGAAACCGTCGTTTTCCAGCGGACCTTTACCATCAATTGGCGCGCCCAGGGTGTTAACCACGCGGCCCAGCAGGCCACGGCCTACCGGAACTTCCAGGATACGGCCAGTACATTTCACCTTCATGCCTTCGGCGAGGTCAGCGTACGGACCCATTACCACCGCACCTACGGAGTCGCGCTCCAGGTTCAGTGCGATAGCGTAACGGTTACCCGGCAGGGAGATCATCTCGCCCTGCATACATTCGGCAAGGCCGTGGATGCGGATAACACCGTCACTTACAGAAACAATAGTACCTTCGTTATGAGCTTCGCTCACAACATTGAACTGAGCAATGCGCTGCTTGATCAGTTCGCTGATTTCGGTGGAATTCAGTTGCATGCTCCAGTCCCCTTAAGACTGCAAGACGTCTGCAAGGCGCTCAAGACGGCCGCGTACGCTGCCATCAATGACCATATCACCCGCACGGATGATAATACCTGCCATAACAGACTTATCGATTTTGCAATTCAGCTTAACTTTGCGTGACAGACGTTTTTCCATCGCGCTGACGATCCTGGCAAGCTGTTCATCACTCAGTTGGTTGGCAGATATTACTTCTACCTCTGCGATGGCCTCACTGGCCGCGCGCAGGTGAATGAATTGCTCAAGAACGTCCGGGAGCACCTTCAGACGATTATTTTCCGCCATCACCTTAATCAGGTTCTGGCCATTTTCGTCGAGTTGCTCGCCGCAGATAGCGATAAACGCTTCTGAGAGCGTTTCCGGCGCCAAAGCACCGGAGAGAAGCTCTGCCATTTGGTCGTTTTTGGTCACTTCGGCGGCAAACGCCAGCATATCCTGCCAGCGTTCAACACTGTTGTGTTCGACGGCAAAGTCAAAAGCTGCTTTGGCGTAGGGGCGAGCTACCGTTACAAATTCAGACATCAGCCCCTCCCTCCTTACAGTTCAGCGACAAGTTTATCCACGATGTCGCTGTTAGCAGCTTCATCCACGGAACGTTCGATGATCTTCTCGGCGCCAGCAACAGCCAGGATAGCGACCTGCTTACGCAGCTCCTCGCGTGCACGTTTACGCTCAGCATCAATTTCAGCCTGCGCTTGTGCAACGATTTTGGTGCGTTCCTGTTCTGCTTCAGCTTTAGCTTCGTCCAGAATCTGAGAGCGGCGTTTGTTCGCCTGCTCAATGATTACCTGGGCTTCCGCTTTCGCTTTTTTCAGCTGGTCGGTCGCGTTGGCCTGTGCAAGGTCCAAATCTTTCTTAGCGCGTTCTGCAGAAGCTAAACCGTCAGAAATCTCTTTCTGGCGTTTTTCGATGGCAGCCATTAAAGGCGGCCATACGTATTTCATGCAGAACCATACGAAGATAACAAACGCGATGGCCTGGCCGAGGATTGTTGCGTTCATGTTCACAGCACAATACCTCTTTAATTAACTCTGTGGCTTAGGTTTCTAACAACTTACTACGCGACGGCGAACATCACGTACAGACCCAGACCTACAGCGATCATCGGGATAGCATCCACCAGACCCATAACGATAAAGAACTGAGTACGCAGCAGAGGGATCAGATCCGGCTGACGCGCTGCGCCTTCCAGGAATTTACCTCCGAGGATGCCGATACCGATCGCAGCACCGATTGCCGCCAGACCCATCATCACAGCGGCAGCCATGTACAGCAGATCCATATTCAGGTTTTCCATGACAGTCTCCAGTTTGTTTCAGTTAAAACGTAGTAGTGTTGGTAAAAAATCAATGCTCTTCAGATGCCATCGACAGATAGACAATCGTCAGAACCATGAAGATGAAGGCTTGCAGCGTAATAATCAGGATGTGGAAAATGGCCCAAGGCACATTCAGAACCCACTGTGACCACCACGGCAACAGACCAGCAATCAGAATGAAAATCAGCTCACCGGCATACATGTTGCCGAACAGTCGCAGACCGAGAGAGACCGGTTTGGACAGCAGGCTTACCCCTTCAAGGATTAAGTTGACAGGAATGAACGCCCAGTGATTGAACGGCTGCATGGTCAGTTCTTTAACGAACCCACCAACGCCTTTCATTTTGATGCTGTAGAAAATAATCAGGATGAACACGCCAAGTGCCATCGACAGGGTGATGTTCACGTCGGCAGACGGAACCACGCGCAGTGCAGGCAGGCCGAGTATGTGCTCACCGATCCAAGGTAAGAAATCGATAGGCAAGAGGTCCATCAGGTTCATCAGGAAGACCCAGACGAACACGGTCAGCGCCAGCGGCGCGATAACCTTGCTCTTGCCATGGTACATGTCTTTGACGCTGCCATGGACGAAGCCGATGATCATTTCGATGAAGGTTTGGAATTTCCCTGGTACGCCGCTGGTCGCTTTCTTAGCAACGCTACGGAACATGGCAAGGAACAGCAGACCGAGAACCACCGAGAAGAACATGGAGTCAATGTTGAGCGTCCAGAAGGTGGCTGTGTGGTTGTGCGGATCCACCAGCGAGAATGTACGCAGGTCCAACTGAAGGTTGTTCAGATGGTGTCCTATGTAATCCTGCGGCGTCATATTTTCTGAAGCCATGATGCCTTTACCCTTTGTTGTTAATTACAGCTGGCGCCAGAACTTGTACCACCAGCACCAAAACCCACGTCACGATCAGTGGCAAAAATACCACTTTTAAAACGGCCAGCGCCACCGCCAGAAGGGCGAAGGTCAGCAACACCTTGAAGGCTTCACCGAAGGCGAAGGTCCAGGCCACACGGCCTTTTGCTGGTGTATGCGCCTGATGACGCCAGGCAAAAATTATAAACATCAGATTTGGCAAGACCACTGCCAAACCGCCGCATACAGCGGAAATGCCCCAGAAGGGGTCTTTGAGGCTGAACAGCAGTCCACTTGCCATTACTGCCAGTAACTGAATAAACAGAAGCTTGCGAGCAACGTTTCGACTCAAGAGCGACACTGACATCACGTTTTTACTCCTGCTCCCTTTGAGGTATGTCGCGTGTCGTATAAAACGTCCTTTAAGACGAAGAGTCAAGCATCAAAAAGCGGACAAATTATACGGTGACGCCCCGTGATTTCAAACAATAAGTAGCAAAATAGTGAATAAATGTTTAATTATTTTCCAACGGACAACTTTCCGTGCATTTCAGCGTTCTGTGAGCGGTCATACAAAACTGCAAATAACGAGGAAACACGGCAATTAAAGCGTGCATCAGATCACATAATAAACATTTCAAGCGCCCTTTAATGAATCAAGGACATAAAACACTATTTTTCATGCTTTTGATATTCAAGATAAAAAGTGAGGACATTATCTAAAACAACCTCACATACAATAAAAACCTTTTATTGACATTTATAATAAAAATTTAACATCACTATGCTGTTCATCATTGTCGATTTTTAGCACCCTGATATTTTCAAAGTTGACTATTTTGTCAGTGAATCACTTACACTAAGTTAACTGCAAGAAAAGCCTTAGTAAAAACAAGGTTAAATGCAGCCCGTTAATATCGGGGGACGTCCTTTATTTTTGTAACATGCGCGGGCCACATTTTTTCCACATTTTTTGATAAAAATTAACTCGATTTTGGCTTAATCACCACCAGGTGCCGCTCCCCTTCCAACCGAGGAACATGCAGCTCAATCACCTCAACAATGTCATACCCTTCCGGCAGACTTTCCATTTCTTCTTTTTGCGCTAACCCTTTGAGCGCATAGAAGTGACCATTCGCTGCCGGCAGATGATGGCACCAGCTCACCATATCATTAAGCGATGCGAAAGCGCGGCTTATCACGCCATCAAACGGCGGCTCGGCCGGGAAGGCTTCCACGCGGCTCTGCACCGGGGTGACGTTATCCAGCTTCAGCTCGTGCTGCACCTGACGCAGGAAGCGCACGCGCTTGCCAAGGCTGTCCAGCAGGGTGAAATGTGACTCCGGACATACGATGGCCAACGGGATCCCAGGCAACCCCGGGCCCGTACCAACATCGATAAAGCGCGAGCCCTGCAGATAAGGCGCCACGATGATGCTGTCGAGAATATGACGCACCAGCATCTCATTCGGATCGCGAACGGAGGTCAGGTTATAGGCTTTGTTCCACTTATCGAGCAGTCCGACGTAAGCCACCAGCTGATTTTTCTGGTGATCGGTGAGCGAAATACCCGCTTCATCCAGCAGACGAGAAAGTTTGTTGAGCACGGTAAGTACCTTCAAAAAATAATGAGCCCGGAGGCGCTAACGCTTACCGGGCTATGAATGATAAAGGCGAACGCTGATTATGCAACTGGGAAATCAGCGCGGCAGGTAGCCGCAATCAGGCGCTGCGGCGCAGCATCCCCTGCTTTTTCAGCCAAACCAGCAAAATAGAGATCGCCGCCGGGGTGATCCCGGAGATACGTGACGCCTGCCCTATCGACGACGGTTTATGGTCGTTCAGTTTGGCAATCACCTCGTTAGACAGCCCAGTGACCTGGCGGTAGTCGAGAGTCGCTGGCAGCAAGGTATTCTCATTGCGCTGTTGTTTCTCAATCTCATCCTGCTGGCGCGCGATATAGCCCTCATACTTCACCTGGATCTCTACCTGCTCAGCCGCCTGACGATCTTCCAGTCCCGGGGTGAATGGCGAGAGTTGAACCAGCTGTTCGTAGGTCATTTCCGGACGACGCAGCAGATCTTCGCCGCTGGCTTCACGCGACAACGGCGCGGTCAGGTGAGCGTTCACTTCGTTGGCGCTCTCTGCCTGCGGATTCACCCAGGTGGATTTCAGACGCTGGCGTTCACGTTCGATGCTTTCCAACTTCTCGTTGTAGCGCGCCCAGCGTTCGTCATCCACCAGACCCAGCTCGCGCCCCTGTTCGGTCAAACGCAAATCGGCGTTGTCTTCGCGCAGCATCAGACGATATTCAGCGCGGGAAGTAAACATGCGGTACGGTTCTTTGGTACCCAGGGTGCAGAGGTCATCTACCAGCACGCCGAGGTAAGCCTGATCGCGACGCGGCGCCCAGCCCTCTTTTTCCGCAGAGAAGCGGGCGGCGTTAAGTCCGGCCAGCAGCCCCTGAGCCGCCGCCTCTTCATAACCGGTGGTACCATTGATTTGGCCGGCGAAGAACAGACCCTGAATAAATTTGCTCTCAAGCGTTGGCTTCAGATCGCGCGGGTCGAAGAAATCGTACTCAATAGCGTAGCCTGGACGGACGATCCGCGCATTCTCCATCCCCTGCATCGAGCGGACGATTTGCATTTGCACATCAAAGGGCAGGCTGGTGGATATACCGTTCGGATAAATTTCGTTTGAGGTCAGTCCTTCCGGCTCGAGGAAGATCTGATGCTGGTTGCGATCGGCAAAGCGCATGACTTTGTCTTCTATCGACGGGCAATAGCGAGGTCCGATCCCTTCGATCACTCCGGCGTACATAGGACTGCGATCGAGGTTATTGCGGATCACATCGTGGGTTTTCTCGTTAGTGTGGGTGATATAGCACGGTACCTGGCGCGGATGCTGATCCGCGGATCCCATGAACGAGAAGACCGGCATCGGGTTATCGCCATGCTGCTGCGCCAGCACGCTGAAATCGATGGTGCGCGCGTCAATACGCGGCGGAGTACCGGTTTTCAGACGACTGACGCGCAGAGGCAATTCACGCAGACGACGAGACAGCGGGATAGACGGCGGATCGCCGGCGCGGCCGCCGCTGTAGTTGTCCAGACCAATATGGATTTTGCCGTCAAGGAAGGTCCCGACGGTCAGCACTACCGCTTTAGCGCGGAATTTGAGGCCCATCTGGGTGACGGCGCCCACGACGCGATCGTTTTCGACAATCAGATCTTCAACCGCCTGCTGGAAGATCATCAGGTTCGGCTGGTTCTCCAGTGCGGTACGTACTGCCTGACGATAAAGCACGCGGTCAGCCTGGGCGCGGGTGGCGCGTACTGCCGGTCCTTTGCTGGCGTTTAGTATCCTAAACTGAATACCCGCCTGATCGATCGCTTTGGCCATCAAACCGCCGAGCGCATCCACTTCTTTTACCAGGTGTCCTTTCCCAATGCCGCCAATCGCCGGGTTGCAACTCATTTGCCCCAGCGTGTCGATATTGTGTGTCAAAAGCAGGGTTTGTTGACCCATACGCGCTGCGGCCATTGCGGCCTCAGTGCCTGCATGACCCCCGCCAATGATAATGACGTCAAAAGGATCCTGATAAAACATGGTGGTCTGCCTCGCATAAAGCGGTATGAAAATGGATTGAAGCCCGGGCCGTGGATTCTACTCAACTTTCGTCTTTCGAGAAAGACTCCGGGATCCTGAGTGTTAAAAAGAAGATCTTTATATAGAGATCTGTTCTATTGTGATCTCTTATTAGGATCGACTCTCTTTGTGGATAAGTCGGATCCGCGAAGTAAGATCAAAAGCTTAAGAAGGATCACTATCTGTGAATGATCGGTGATCCTGGTCCGTATAAGCTGGGATCAGAATGAAGGGTTATGCACAGCTCAAAAACCATACTACGGTTATTCTTTGGATAACTACCGGTTGATCCAAGCTTTTAAGCATGGTTATCCACAGAAGATCGGACGATCTTTACAATTCTCAGAGCAAATTTTTCCAGGATCCCAGCCAGATTTCCGCTGGATCCTCCGGAATTTCGTGTTCAAGGACGTTGATCTTCAGCGTCTCACCGATCTGTTTTGCCCCGCAGGCCTTCAGCGCCGCTTCTAATTTATCGATCGCGCCGCAAAAGGTGTCGTATTCGCGGCTGCCGATCCCTATAGCGCCAAAGCGCACGGCGGAAAGATCGGCCTGCTTCTCCTGCAGCGCGTCATAGAAGGGAACCAGGTTGTCGGGAATGTCGCCGGCGCCATGGGTGGAAGAGATAATTAACCAGATCCCTTGCGCCTGCAGATCGTCCACCAGCGGACCGTGCTGGATTTCAGTGCTATAGCCGGCTTCTTCCAGCTTTTCCGCCAGATGCTCTGCTACATATTCCGCACTGCCCAGGGTGCTGCCGCTGATAAGTGTAATGTCTGCCATAGATCGCCGATCGCCCGCTCAACTGTTCAGAGTGGCGTATTGTACGCTGTGAGCGAGCTGGGATCTACCTGTGGAAAAATGTGGGATTAAAAAAAGCGATCAGGGCTTGATGGTGCGCATGATCGGGTTCTGCAGCACGATCAGAGTTTCAGTGGACTGAATTTCATCGATTGTTTGGATCTTGTTGATAAGTACCTGCTGCAGAGCATCGATGGATTTACACATCACCTTAATAAAGATGCTGTAGTGGCCGGTGGTGTAGTAAGCCTCGGTGACCTCCTCCAGACTTTCCAGGCGGGCGAGGGCGGAGGGATAGTCTTTGGCGCTTTTTAAAATAATGCCGATGAAGCAACCGACGTCGTAGCCCAGCTGCTTGGGGCTGACGTCAATGCGCGCGCCGGTAATGATACCCGCCTGCTTCATCTTTTCGACGCGCACGTGAATGGTGCCCGGGCTGACGCTGAACTGTTTGGCCAGTTCGGCATAGGCGGTACGGGCGTTGGCCATCAGCGCATCAAGAATGCCGCGGTCCAGATTGTCGATCTGATAATTTTCCATATCTTTTTCTTATGAAGTTTGAGGGTTCTTACTATTTTAGCGCCATATTTTAATGAATTAAAAGTTGGTGCGCCTTTTTATTGATTGATTATTGTATTGCCGCCCTGTTTTGTTGCTAAATCAATGGCAACAGGACGCAGGAGTCATAAAAATGAAAACCGCATATATCGCAAAACAACGCCAGATCAGTTTCGTTAAATCCCACTTTTCCCGTCAGCTGGAAGAGAAGCTTGGCCTGATTGAAGTCCAGGCGCCAATCTTAAGCCGCGTGGGCGATGGGACGCAGGATAACTTGTCCGGCTGCGAGAAAGCGGTTCAGGTAAAAGTGAAAACACTGCCCGACGCCCAGTTCGAAGTGGTTCATTCGCTGGCGAAGTGGAAGCGTCAAACCCTGGGACAACACGACTTCAGCGCGGGCGAAGGGCTGTACACGCACATGAAAGCCCTTCGCCCCGATGAAGACCGTCTGACGCCTATCCATTCCGTCTATGTTGACCAGTGGGACTGGGAGCGCGTGATGGGGGATGAAGAGCGTCACGTCGGCACCCTGAAGGCAACCGTCGAGGCGATCTACGCCGGGATCAAAGCCACCGAGCTGGCGGTCAGCCAGGAGTTTGGCCTGACGCCGTTCCTGCCGGAACAGATCCATTTTGTTCACAGCCAGGAGCTGCTGAGCCGCTATCCGGAGCTTGATGCCAAAGGTCGTGAGCGGGCTATTGCCAAAGAGCTGGGCGCCGTCTTCTTAATTGGTATCGGCGGCAAACTAGCTGATGGCAAGCGCCACGACGTGCGTGCGCCGGATTATGATGACTGGAGTACTGAGGTTTCTGAAGGTTTTGCCGGCCTGAACGGCGATATCCTGGTGTGGAACCCGGTGCTGGAGGATGCGTTCGAGATCTCCTCGATGGGGATCCGCGTTGACGCCGAGGCGCTAAAGCGCCAGCTGGCGCTGACCGGCGATGAAGATCGCCTGAAACTGGAGTGGCACCAGGCGCTGCTGCGCGGCGAGATGCCGCAGACTATCGGCGGCGGCATTGGCCAGTCTCGTTTGACGATGCTGTTGCTGCAGCTTGACCATATCGGTCAGGTGCAGTGCGGCGTATGGCCGGCGCAGGTTCGCGAAAGCGTTTCCGCGCTGCTGTAACGATTAGCGCCGCCAGCGTCGCAGCAGGCGGCTACGCAGCCCGGTGTCAAAGCGCCAGATATGATCGAAGATGCGCATGATGCCGGGTTTGCCGTGAACCGACATCGCCACCGCGTGAAAACGGTGCTGATGCTTACGCTGTAACTCCCCCACCTGAGCAATCACCTCATCCGGCAACCGTTGGGCAATAAAGTCGGAGATCACCACGGCATCCGCATCCACCCACTGCGGGTTTTGCAAACGTTCAATAATGGCGCGAAAACAGCTGGCCAGATCGGTGCCGCCGCGAAAACGCTGGCTCAGGAAACGGATCGCCTGCTCCAGTCCGCTCTCGCTGGTCAACTCGTAATGCACTACTTCGCTGGAAAACAGCATAATGAAGCAGCGACGGTTATCGGCCAGCGCGATGCGCATCAGGGCCAGACAAAAGGCCTTAGCGCACTGTTCGTTAAAACCGCCCATCGATCCTGACGTATCGACGCAGACAATGAACGGCCCGCGCGGTTGCTCATCAAAATCCTGCCGCGTTACCGGGCGTTCGGTAATTTTCTCGCGCCAGGCATCGCCGTGTAGCCGGTAGGTGAGCAGCTGTTTCTCCACCAGCTTGCGATAAAATTCAAACTCCAGCTCCGTGATGCCAAGCGTCGCCAGCTCCGGCGGCAGCAGGCGTAGAATGTCGTCGCTCTGCTGGAGGCCGTCGACCTGTTCAGGCACCGTTGCCGGCTCGCGTACCAGGCTGCGGAAGGTTTCCATCGGCGCATCTTTCTTCGGCACGGATTTCGCTTCCCTTGAACGCCCCAGCTGTTCCGCCAGCTGCAGCAGCTCCGGTTGCTGGTTAAGAAAATCGCCATAGCGCACGATCAGCTGGTAGTCGCCTCGTTTGAGTTCGCCGGCGCTCATATCCCACAGGCGTCCGGCGGCGGTATCATTTTCCGCCAGCACCGGATCGAGCTGACCGCTGAGCGTCATTCGTTCCTGGACCTCACTGAGCAACTGGTCGCGCTCCTCGTCCAGCAGCTGCTGGTTAAGGCTGGTGGCTTGCACCACCAGGCTCAGGCGCCAGCGCTGTAAAAACAGCGTATGCAGCGCCGGGGTAAAGGTGGCATTGTCATCCACCAGCTTCTGCGCCTGGGCGGCAAAAGGGGACTGGAGCTGGTGCAGTTTGCCGAGAATTTGCGGGAGCTGGACGATAAACTGCGAGGTAGAGAGCAGCTGAGCCTGCTGATAGGTTTGCACTTCGGCGTCCAGATCCGGCGGGATGTTAACTTCTTTTAAGCGGGCGCGAACGGCTTCCCGCCAGCGCGGAATATCCGCCGCGATGATGTTTTTCAGGCGGGGAAATTTTTCAAAGAACACCGCCAGTTGAGGAGAGGCCAACAGCGCCAGCAGCATCTCCTCGATCATTCCCTCTTCGCTGACTGCCAGCATGACATTCAGCATATCGAGCGTCATGGCTGCTTCGCCTGTTTAATCTGCGCGCCGACGTCCTGCAGGCTGGCTTCGATTCTTCCCAGCCATTCGACCGGGATAAACAGGCACTTTTGCTGCTCGCTGAAGCGGTTGTGTTGCTGGTGCCACTCATCATCCAGCGCTTCCAGCTGCTGGCGAATTTCCGCCGGCATATTCTCCTGTGCTGCGCTGCCGGGCAGCGCGAGGCGTGAGCCCTGCAGGCTCACATCGCGGACGACCAGATGCTGGCTGGTGTCGACATCCATATTGAGTAGTTGGGCAAAGCCGATCCCGTTGAGCTTACCGCGGATCTCGCCGCCCTTTTCCAGCCAGTTGGCTAACGCCTCGCGTTCAAAAGTAATGTGGATCACTTCCATATCGTGAAGTTTGAGCGGCTGCTGCAGCAGCAGCGTCAGGGGGGTCCCCTGGATCTCCGCCGGCAGTTCATAGTGCGGTTTGCGGCTAAACATCCCGCCAAGGCGGGTGACCTTCAGCGCCGTTTTGTCGCTTTGCTGTTGTTGGATCTGAATGCGTCGCTGCACAATCGCCCCCAACCGCGTCAGCATCGCCTGCTGTTGCCAGGCGTGACAGGTCATGAGCGTTTCCAGCTGCTGCGACATCAGGTTCATACTTTCGACGTTGTGCCACAGACAATCTTTCAGCAGGATTAGGTCGATCGGCGCGATGCTGTCGCGGCCGCTGAAGAAGGCGCTGGCCTGCAGCAGGCGAATAGCCTTTTTCCAGCGGCGATCCGAGACGTAGGGGGCATTTGGCAGGGCGTCCAGCTGCTGGCGGAGCTGGAATATCAGCTCAAACACCGCGTCCGGCAGTTTAATATTGCCGATCTGCTGCTGCCATTGGGTAAATTCCTCGTCGCTCACCTGCAGCGCGCTGGGCACTGGATTGCTGTTTTCATCCTGCTGGCTGACCAGCATCGAACGGAAATTACCTTTATCCTGCACTTTATCAAGCCATAGACGGATCAGCATTCGGTCATACAGCGCTTCCAGGCTGCTGTCGGCTTCCGGGAGTTCGTTCGACGCGGCCACCAGCAGGCGCATTGGGATTTTCTCTTCATGCGCGCCATTGCGGAAGTGACGTTCGTTAATCGCCGTCAGTAGGGTGTTGAGGATAGCCGGACCTGCTTTCCATATTTCATCGAGAAACACGATTTCCGCTTCCGGCAGGTAGCCGGCGGTTAAACGTTCGTAACGGCCTTCATCTTTCAGCGCCTGAATGGACAGTGGCCCAAAAACCTCTTCCGGGGTAGAGAAGCGGGTCATCAGATATTCAAAAGCGCGCGCCTGCTGGAAGGCGAATTTGAGGCGGCGGGCAATCAGGCTTTTGGCGATCCCCGGTGGACCAAGCAAAAAAACGCTCTCGCCGCTGAGCGCCGCCAGCAGGCAGAGGCGTATCGCGTGGCTGCGTTCAAAGAGTCCTTTTTCGAGTGCCGCGCTGAGCCGGGAAATTCTTTCAGCCAGTAAATGTGTTTGAGCCATAATTGAGTTGCGTGCTTTGTCATGTATCGTTATTGGGACGAGTATAGATGTTAGAGCCGGGGCGGTAATAGCCTGAAGAATCGATTTATTTTTTTTGAGCCAGGTTAATATGGTGTCTGTTAGGGGTACGATTTCACAAATAATCGTGCATACTGTGCGCTTTTTGTGGGCCAAGGGACTAGGCACACATTTGTTTTATAAACGAAAAGACTAGTCTATGAGCACTGATAATAAACAATCGTTGCCGGCGTTAACGCTGGCGGCCATCGGCGTGGTGTACGGCGATATCGGTACCAGTCCACTGTATACCCTGCGCGAATGCCTGTCAGGTCAGTTTGGCTTTGGCGTAGAGCGCGATGCCGTTTTTGGCTTTTTGTCGCTGATTTTCTGGCTGTTAATCTTTACCGTATCGATTAAATACATCACCTTCGTGATGCGGGCGGATAACGCCGGGGAAGGCGGGATCTTAACGCTGATGTCGCTGGCCGGACGTAATACTTCGGCCAGAATGACCTCCGTGCTGGTGATCCTCGGCCTTATCGGCGGCAGTTTCTTCTATGGCGAAGTGGTGATTACCCCGGCGATTTCGGTAATGTCGGCGATAGAGGGGTTAGAAATTATCGCCCCGCAGCTCGATACCTGGATTGTCCCTATCTCCATTATCGTGCTCACCCTGCTGTTTGTGATCCAGAAGCACGGGACTGGCATGGTCGGCAAGCTGTTTGCGCCGATTATGCTGATCTGGTTCCTGTTGCTGGCGGTGCTGGGCGCGCGAAGCATTTACGCTAATCCGGAAGTTCTGCAGGCGCTGAACCCCTACTGGGCTGTGCACTTCTTCCTGCAATACAAGACCGTTTCCTTTATTGCGCTTGGCGCGGTGGTGCTGTCGATTACCGGGGTGGAAGCGCTGTACGCCGATATGGGCCACTTCGGCAAACTGCCGATCCGCGTTGCCTGGTTCTCCGTCGTGCTGCCCTCGTTGGTGCTGAACTATTTTGGCCAGGGCGCGCTGCTGCTGAAGCACCCGGAAGCGATTAAAAACCCGTTCTTCCTGCTGGCGCCTGAGTGGGCGCTGATCCCGATGCTGATTATCGCCACGCTGGCGACGGTTATCGCCTCCCAGGCAGTGATTTCCGGGGTCTTCTCCCTGACCCGTCAGGCAGTGCGTCTGGGCTATCTATCGCCGATGCGCATTATCCATACCTCGGAAATGGAGTCCGGGCAGATTTACATTCCGTTCATTAACTGGCTGCTGTACGTTTCTGTGGTCATCGTTATCGTCAGCTTTGAGCATTCGTCTAACCTGGCGGCGGCGTATGGTATCGCCGTAACGGGCACCATGGTGCTGACCTCCATTCTGTCGGCGACCGTGGCGCGCAAAAACTGGCACTGGAACAAGCTGTTTGTCGGTCTGATGCTGGTGGCCTTCCTGTGCATTGATATTCCGCTGTTCTCGGCGAACCTCGATAAGATTGTCTCCGGCGGCTGGCTACCGTTGTCCCTGGGGATGGTGATGTTTACGGTGATGACGACCTGGAAGAGCGAGCGTTTCCGCCTGCTGCGCCGGATGCACGAGCATGGCAACTCGCTGGAAGCGATGATCTCTTCGCTGGAGAAGTCACCGCCAGTGCGTGTGCCGGGTACTGCGGTGTATATGTCCCGCGCCCTGAACGTGATCCCGTTTGCCCTGCTGCATAACCTGAAGCACAACAAGGTGCTGCATGAGCGAGTGATCCTCCTGACCCTGCGTACCGAAGATGCGCCTTACGTGCATAACGTTCGCCGGGTGCAGATTGAGCAGCTGTCACCGTCCTTCTGGCGGGTGGTGGCCAGCTACGGCTGGCGGGAAACGCCTAACGTTGAAGAGGTGTTCCACCGCTGTGGCCTGGAAGGACTCAGCTGCCGGATGATGGAGACCTCGTTCTTTATGTCGCATGAGTCGCTGATTATCGGTAAACGGCCATGGTATCTGCGCCTGCGCGGCAAGCTTTATCTGCTGCTGCAGCGTAACGCCCTGCGGGCGCCGGATCAGTTTGAGATCCCGCCAAACCGGGTTATCGAGCTCGGTACCCAGGTCGAAATCTGATGTCAAAAAAGCCCTTCCGTTGCGAAGGGCTTTTTGTTTCTCACTCCGGTTGTTATGTCCTGTCGCTGCCTCGCGAAACGTTTCGATGGCGATCACATTTCTCTCTTCTGGTGATGGTTTTCTGCTCACGCATTGATAATAATTATTTTAGCGAAACGTTTCGCTAGTGGAGCAAAAGAGAAAAAATGAAAAAAGGCACCGTACTTAACGCTGATATTTCCGCGGTCATTTCCCGCCTGGGCCACACCGATACGCTGGTGGTCTGCGATGCCGGATTACCGGTTCCCCGCAGCAGCACGCGCATTGATATGGCGCTGACTCAGGGCGTACCTTCATTTATGCAGGTGCTGGAAGTGGTGACGACGGAAATGCAGGTTGAAGCGGCTGTCATCGCGGAAGAGATTAAAACCCATAATCCGCAGCTCCACGCGACGTTGCTCACTCACCTCGAGCAGCTGCAGCAGCACCAGGGAAATACCATTGAAATTCGTTACACCAGCCATGAGCAGTTCAAAAAACAAACCGCAGACAGTCAGGCGGTAATTCGCAGCGGGGAGTGTTCCCCGTTTGCGAATATCATTCTCTGTGCCGGCGTCACGTTCTGAGGTCGCCGTCATGGAAGCCTTATTGCAACTGAAAGGGATCGACAAAGCGTTCCCTGGCGTCAAGGCGCTCTCCGGCGCGGCGCTGAATGTCTATGCCGGCCGGGTGATGGCGCTGGTAGGGGAAAATGGCGCCGGCAAGTCCACTATGATGAAGGTGTTGACCGGGATCTACACCCGTGATGCCGGCTCTTTGCTGTGGTTAGGCAAAGAGACGACCTTTAACGGCCCAAAATCCTCCCAGGAAGCCGGGATCGGCATTATCCATCAGGAACTGAACCTGATCCCTCAGTTGACGATCGCCGAGAACATCTTCCTTGGCCGCGAGTTCGTTAACCGTTTTGGCAAAATCGACTGGAAGCAGATGTATGCCGAAGCCGACAAGCTGTTGGCAAAGCTGAATCTCCGCTTTACCAGCCAGAAACTGGTGGGCGATCTATCGATTGGCGATCAGCAAATGGTGGAGATCGCCAAAGTGCTGAGCTTCGAATCGAAAGTCATCATTATGGATGAACCGACCGATGCGCTGACCGATACCGAAACCGAATCGCTGTTCCGCGTCATCCGAGAACTGAAGTCGCAGGGGCGCGGTATCGTCTATATCTCCCACCGTATGAAAGAGATCTTCGAGATTTGCGACGACGTGACGGTCTTTCGTGACGGGCAGTTTATCGCCGAGCGCGAGGTCTCGTCGCTGGATGAGGACCGACTTATCGAGATGATGGTCGGCCGTAAGCTGGAAGACCAATATCCCCACCTCGATAAGGCGCCCGGCGCGGTGCGCCTGAAGGTCGACAGCCTCTGCGGCCCGGGGGTGGATAACGTGACCTTTACCCTGCGCCAGGGGGAGATCCTCGGCGTTGCCGGGCTGATGGGCGCCGGGCGGACCGAACTGATGAAAGTGCTGTACGGCGCGCTGCCGCGCAGCAGCGGTTCCGTGACGCTCGATGGCCGCGAAGTGGTGACCCGTTCGCCGCAGGATGGTCTGGCGAACGGCATTGTCTATATCTCCGAAGACCGTAAGCGCGATGGTCTGGTTCTCGGGATGTCGGTAAAAGAAAACATGTCCCTGACGGCGCTGCGCTATTTCAGCCGGGCGGGCGGTAGTCTTAAGCATAAAGATGAACAGCAGGCGGTGAGTGATTTCATCCGCCTGTTTAACGTGAAAACGCCGTCCATGGAGCAGGCGATCGGTCTGCTCTCCGGCGGCAACCAGCAAAAGGTCGCCATCGCCCGCGGGCTGATGACCCGGCCGAAGGTGCTGATCCTCGATGAACCGACCCGCGGCGTCGACGTCGGGGCGAAGAAAGAGATCTACCAGCTCATCAACCAGTTCAAAGCCGACGGCCTGAGCATCATTCTGGTCTCCTCCGAGATGCCGGAAGTGTTGGGCATGAGCGATCGCATCATAGTGATGCATGAAGGGCATCTCGGCGGTGAATTCACACGCGAGCAGGCCACCCAGGAAGTATTGATGGCTGCCGCTGTGGGCAAGCTTAACCGTGTGAATCAGGAGTAAGAAAGATGACAACCCAGGCTGTTTCTGGTCGCCGCTATTTCACAAAAGCGTGGCTGATGGAGCAAAAATCGCTGATTGCCCTGCTGGTGCTGATCGCGGTGGTATCGACCATGAGCCCCAACTTTTTTACCGTCAATAACCTGTTCAATATTCTGCAGCAAACCTCCGTTAACGCCATTATGGCGGTAGGGATGACGCTGGTCATACTGACCTCGGGGATCGATCTGTCCGTCGGCTCCCTGCTGGCGCTCACCGGTGCGGTGGCAGCGTCGATCGTTGGCATTGAGGTTAATGCGCTGGTGGCGGTCGCGGCTGCCCTCGCATTAGGTGCGGCGATCGGCGCAGTCACCGGGGTGATTGTAGCGAGAGGCCGCGTGCAGGCCTTCATCGCCACCCTGGTGATGATGCTGCTGCTGCGCGGCGTAACCATGGTGTACACCAACGGCAGCCCGATCAATACCGGCTTTAGCGATAATGCCGATCTGTTCGGCTGGTTTGGCATCGGGCGTCCGCTGGGGATCCCGACGCCGGTATGGATCATGGCGATTGTCTTCCTGGCGGCCTGGTACATGCTGCACCATACTCGCCTGGGCCGTTATATTTATGCCCTGGGCGGTAATGAAGCGGCGACGCGTCTGTCCGGGATTAGCGTCAATAAAGTTAAAATTATCGTTTACGCCTTGTGCGGAATGCTGGCTTCGCTGGCCGGGATCATCGAAGTGGCGCGTCTCTCCTCCGCGCAGCCGACGGCGGGGACGGGCTATGAGCTGGACGCCATTGCGGCGGTGGTGCTCGGCGGCACCAGCCTCGCTGGTGGCAAAGGACGCATTGTCGGCACGCTGATTGGTGCGCTGATCCTTGGCTTCCTGAATAATGGTCTTAATCTTTTAGGCGTTTCTTCCTATTACCAGATGATCGTTAAAGCGGTGGTGATTTTGCTGGCGGTACTGGTAGATAACAAAAAGCAGTAACTGAGAACTCTACAGGACATCTTAACTATGAATATGAAAAAACTGGCGACCCTGGTCTCTGCTGTTGCGCTAAGTGCGACCGTTAGCGCGAACGCGATGGCCAAAGACACCATCGCTCTGGTTATCTCTACCCTCAACAACCCGTTCTTCGTGTCGCTGAAAGACGGCGCGCAAAAAGAAGCTGACAAGCTGGGCTACAACCTGGTGGTGCTGGATTCCCAGAACAACCCGGCGAAAGAGCTGGCGAACGTCCAGGATTTAACGGTGCGCGGCACCAAGCTGCTGCTGATCAACCCCACCGACTCTGATGCCGTTGGCAACGCCGTGAAGATGGCGAACCAGGCGAAAATCCCGGTCATCACTCTCGACCGTCAGGCGACAAAAGGCGATGTTGTGAGCCATATCGCCTCTGACAACGTGCAGGGTGGGAAAATGGCTGGCGATTACATCGCGAAAAAAGTGGGTGAAAGTGCAAAAGTCATTGAGCTGCAGGGCATTGCCGGAACTTCTGCGGCGCGCGAGCGTGGCGAAGGCTTTAAACAGGCCGTGGCGGCGCACAAATTCAACGTCCTGGCCAGCCAGCCGGCCGATTTCGACCGCACCAAAGGCCTGAACGTGATGCAGAACCTGCTGACCGCACATCCTGACGTCCAGGCAGTGTTCGCGCAAAATGATGAAATGGCGCTGGGCGCCCTGCGCGCGCTGCAGACTGCAGGCAAGTCCGATGTGATGGTGGTTGGATTTGACGGCACTCCGGATGGCGAAAAAGCAGTAAACAGTGGCAAACTGGCGGCGACCGTCGCACAGTTGCCGGAGCAGATCGGCGCGAAAGGCGTTGAGACTGCTGATAAGGTACTGAAGGGCGAAAAAGTGGAAGCTAACTACCCGGTTGAGCTGAAGCTGGTCGTTAAGCAGTAATATGCGATTCGGACTGGCAACGGTCCGAGGGACAATATAAAAAAAGAAAAGCAGGGCATGCGCCACCGGATCCCGGTGGCGCGCTTTCCCGGGAACAGAAATGATGAAAACTGCAGGCAAACTTGTCGTCCTTGGCAGTATCAATGCCGATCACATTCTTAACCTTGACGCTTTCCCGACGCCGGGCGAAACCGTCACCGGCCACCATTATCAGGTGGCGTTCGGTGGAAAAGGGGCCAACCAGGCGGTGGCCGCCGGGCGCAGCGGAGCGGATATCGCGTTTATCGCCTGCACCGGCGATGACGATATCGGTGAACGCATCCGTCGTCAGCTGGCGAGCGATAAAATCGACGTGGCGCCCGTGCGCGCGGTTGCCGGGGAAGCGACCGGGGTGGCATTAATTTTCGTTAACGCCGAAGGTGAGAATGTCATCGGTATTCATGCCGGCGCCAATGCGGCGCTTTCCGTCTCCCAGGTTGAGGCGGAAAAAGAGCGTATCGCCAGCGCACAGGCGTTGTTGATGCAGCTGGAGTCGCCGCTGGAGAGCGTCATAGCGGCGGCGAAAATCGCCCATCACCATCACACCACCGTGGTGCTGAACCCCGCGCCAGCGCGTGAGCTACCGGATGAACTGCTGGCGCTGGTGGATATTATTACCCCTAACGAAACCGAAGCGGAAAAGCTGACCGGTATTCGCGTTGAGAGTGACGAAGATGCGGCAAAAGCCGCCAACGTGCTGCATGCCAAAGGCATTGGTACGGTGATGATCACCCTCGGCAGCCGCGGCGTCTGGCTCAGTGCCGAAGGCGGAAGCCGCCGGATCCCAGGGTTTCGCGTACAGGCCATTGATACTATCGCGGCCGGTGATACCTTTAACGGCGCGCTGGTGACCGCGCTGCTGGAAGGGACCGCCCTGCCGGAGGCGATTCGCTTTGCGCATGCCGCAGCGGCGATCGCCGTAACCCGCAAAGGCGCTCAGCCGTCCGTGCCGTGGCGCACAGAGATCGATGAATTTTTAGCGCAACAGGGGTAATGCTTGGCTACGATGAAAGATGTGGCCCGCATCGCGGGCGTTTCCACATCGACGGTGTCACACGTCATCAATAAGGACCGCTTTGTCAGCGAGGCGATTACCGCCAAAGTTGACGCTGCGATCAAAAGCCTCAACTACGCCCCCTCTGCGCTGGCGCGTAGCCTCAAGCTCAATCAAACCCGTACCATCGGCATGCTGATCACCGCCAGTACCAATCCGTTTTATTCGGAGCTGGTGCGGGGCGTGGAGCGTAGCTGCTTTGAGCGGGGTTATAGCCTCGTGCTCTGCAATACCGAAGGTGATGAGCAGCGAATGAATCGTAATCTGGAGACGCTAATGCAAAAACGCGTCGATGGATTACTCCTGCTGTGCACGGAGACTCATCAGCCCTCCCCGGAAATCATGCAGCGCTATCCGTCGGTACCGACGGTTATGATGGACTGGGCCCCCTTTGATGGCGATAGCGATCTGATTCAGGATAACTCGCTGCTCGGCGGCGATATGGCGACCCAGTATCTGATTGACCAGGGGCATTCACGCATTGCCTGTATTGCCGGCCCGCTGGATAAAACCCCGGCGCGCCTGCGTCTTGAAGGCTATCATGCCGCGATGGCGCGCTGCGGCCTGCCGGTTGCCGAAGGATATGTGGTGACCAGTGATTTTGAGTTTGGCGGCGGGTTTAGCGCGATGCAGCAGCTGCTGGCGTTGCCGCAGCGTCCGCAGGCGGTGTTTGTCGGTAACGATGCGATGGCGGTTGGCGCTTATCAGGCGTTATACCAGGCCGGGCTGCAGATTCCGCAGGATATGGCGCTGGTGGGCTACGATGATATTGAGCTGGCACGTTATATGACGCCGCCATTGACCACCATTCACCAGCCAAAGGATGAGCTGGGGGAACTGGCCATCGACGTACTGATCCATCGCATGGCCGATCCGCAGCAAAAACAGCAGCGCGTTCAGTTAACGCCGGAGCTGGTGGTTCGCGGTTCCGCTTAGCGTTTATGCCGCTCGCTAATCAGGTTGCGGCCATCCTTCGCTCTTAACAGCATAAACATCAGCGCCGATATAATGGTTATCACGCCCATGGTTATAAAGGTGTAGTGAAACTGCTGTACCGTGCTTGCATTATCAAAACCTTCATAGAAGCGTAGCACCGCAGCGCTGATGGCCACCCCGAGACTAATTGAAAGCTGCTGGGTGACGGCCAGCAGGCTGTTGCCGCTGCTGGCATTATCATCGGTCAGATCGGCCAGGGTAATGGTATTCATGGCGGTAAACTGCGTGGACATCGCCATCCCCAGCACGAACAGCGGCAGAAGAAGCATCCACAGCGGCATCTCTGGCGACTGCAGCGAGAACTGGGCGATCATAAGGCCAATAAACACGGTGATCCCCACCAGGGTCTTACGATAGCCAAACCAGCGCAGCACCTGGGTAACGGTGGATTTCGCAATAATCGAGCCGATAGCGGTGGGGGCGATCATACAGCCGGCGATAATGGCCGGATAGCCGAAACCAACCTGCAGCATCAGCGGCATCAGAAACGGTACGCAGCCGGTACCTAACCGCGTGGCGAGGTTGCCGGCAATGCCGACCGAGAACGTATGGGTCTTAAATAAAGAGAGCGAGATAAGCGGCGTCGGATGGCGACGCGCGTGACGCACATAGGCCACGAGCAGTAACAGACTGACGGCAATCACGGCCAGCGCCTGCCATGTCGCCACGATTTTTTCCCCAAACAGTTCAATACCGCTGGAAAATAACACCAGACTTAAGCCAAATAACAGAAAACCGCCTATATCGAAGCGTCGGCGCGGCGTTGTGAAATTTGGCATGTATTTACGGGCGTACAGAATGCCAATTACGCCGATCGGAATGTTTATCAGGAAAATCCAATGCCAGCTGGCCCAGGTCACAAATACCCCGCCGAGTACCGGGCCCAGAATCGGCCCCACCAATCCCGGCATGGTGACAAAGTTCAGGACCGGCAACAGTTCGCTGCGGGGGTAGGCACGCAGCAGGGCCAGCCTCGCCACCGGCATCATCATCGCCCCACCGATCCCCTGAATTACGCGAAAAATGACCAGTTCCGTTAAGGAACTGGAGAGGGCGCAGGCGAGGGAACCGAGGGTGAACAGGCTAACGGCGATGATAAAGACCCGGCGCGTGCCGAAGCGATCGGCCAGCCAGCCGCTGACCGGGATCAGCATCGCCACCGTCAGCGTATAGCTGATAATGGCCGACTGCATCGCTAAGGGAGAACGATTAAGACTGTGGGCGATAGCCGGGAGGGCGGTGTTAAGAATGGTGGCATCCAGCGCCTGCATAAAGAAGGCCATCGCCGCGATCCACGGCAGGCCAGCCATGCTGCGCCCTTTTTTTCCGCTCATGCCAAATCCTTGTTATTGATTTACGTGGTGTGGGGCGTTCAACAATGCCTGGCAGGCGAGCAACGCCCCCGGCGCATCACTGTTAAGAATGGCATCGACAATCGCCTGGTGGAGATCGAGCTTCACCACTTCATTTTGCGTAATCGACGTGAAGTAGGTGTGGTAGACCGAATGAAACAGCGAGGCGAAAGAGCTGAGGAAAGGATTACCGCTCATTTCATAGATATGCTCATGCCAGGCCATATCGACTTCTATCCAGCGTTCGCGCTGAAAATGGCGTTTCAGAGCAATCATCTCTTCCATTAATGTATTGAGCTGCGCTTTTTGCCCGGCGGTGCCGTTGGCGGCGGCGAGAAAGCAGGCCTGTGGCTCCAGGCTGCTGCGCATGACGAGAAAGTGGCTCACCACCTCTTCGAAGTTATCTTCTGTTAGCCACCAGGAGAGCAGTTCCTTATCAAGGAAATTCCAGCTGCTGCGCGGCATCACCCGGGTGCCAATGCGAGGGCGGGGCAGCAGCATGCCTTTTGCAGTAAGCGTCTTCACCGCTTCGCGGACGGCGGTACGGCTTACGCCGAACTGCTCCCCCAACTCCATTTCGCCGGGAAGAATGCTTTCCGGCTGATATTCGCCAGTCAGTATTTTTTGGGCGAGCTTTTCGGCCAGTACCCAGGAGATGTTCTTTTGTGCCGCCAGTTGCTGTGCGCTTAAAGACATAAATGCCGTTCCTTTCTTTCCTCTACTCTAACAGTATGCCACCAGGCGCCCCGTTTCGTCGGTTAAAACGGCAAAACGGCGGTTTTTTGCGACATTCCTCGCCGCATTGTTGAAAAAAGAGACGGTTGAAAACTTTTTTTGCATTTCCCCTTGTCACCTCAGAATTACTCCCTATAATGCGCCTCCACTGACACGGAACAACGGCAAACAAGCCGCCGGGTCAGCGGGGTTCCGGTGAGGACCTCGCAGAGAAAAGCAAAAATAAATGCTTGACTCTGCAGCGGGAAAGCGTAATATGCACACCCCGCGCCGCAGCGAAAACGAAGCGGCACTGCTCTTTAACAATTTATCAGACAATCTGTGTGGGCACTCAAAGTGACATGGATTCTTAACGTCCTCGGACGAAAAATGAATACCAAGTCTCAAGAGTGAACACGTAATTCATTACGAAGTTTAATTCTTTGAGCATCAAACTTAAATTGAAGAGTTTGATCATGGCTCAGATTGAACGCTGGCGGCAGGCCTAACACATGCAAGTCGAGCGGTAGCACAGAGAGCTTGCTCTCGGGTGACGAGCGGCGGACGGGTGAGTAATGTCTGGGAAACTGCCTGATGGAGGGGGATAACTACTGGAAACGGTAGCTAATACCGCATAATGTCGCAAGACCAAAGTGGGGGACCTTCGGGCCTCATGCCATCAGATGTGCCCAGATGGGATTAGCTAGTAGGTGGGGTAACGGCTCACCTAGGCGACGATCCCTAGCTGGTCTGAGAGGATGACCAGCCACACTGGAACTGAGACACGGTCCAGACTCCTACGGGAGGCAGCAGTGGGGAATATTGCACAATGGGCGCAAGCCTGATGCAGCCATGCCGCGTGTGTGAAGAAGGCCTTCGGGTTGTAAAGCACTTTCAGCGGGGAGGAAGGCGGTGAGGTTAATAACCTCACCGATTGACGTTACCCGCAGAAGAAGCACCGGCTAACTCCGTGCCAGCAGCCGCGGTAATACGGAGGGTGCAAGCGTTAATCGGAATTACTGGGCGTAAAGCGCACGCAGGCGGTCTGTCAAGTCGGATGTGAAATCCCCGGGCTCAACCTGGGAACTGCATTCGAAACTGGCAGGCTAGAGTCTTGTAGAGGGGGGTAGAATTCCAGGTGTAGCGGTGAAATGCGTAGAGATCTGGAGGAATACCGGTGGCGAAGGCGGCCCCCTGGACAAAGACTGACGCTCAGGTGCGAAAGCGTGGGGAGCAAACAGGATTAGATACCCTGGTAGTCCACGCCGTAAACGATGTCGATTTGGAGGTTGTGCCCTTGAGGCGTGGCTTCCGGAGCTAACGCGTTAAATCGACCGCCTGGGGAGTACGGCCGCAAGGTTAAAACTCAAATGAATTGACGGGGGCCCGCACAAGCGGTGGAGCATGTGGTTTAATTCGATGCAACGCGAAGAACCTTACCTGGTCTTGACATCCACAGAACTTTCCAGAGATGGATTGGTGCCTTCGGGAACTGTGAGACAGGTGCTGCATGGCTGTCGTCAGCTCGTGTTGTGAAATGTTGGGTTAAGTCCCGCAACGAGCGCAACCCTTATCCTTTGTTGCCAGCGGTCCGGCCGGGAACTCAAAGGAGACTGCCAGTGATAAACTGGAGGAAGGTGGGGATGACGTCAAGTCATCATGGCCCTTACGACCAGGGCTACACACGTGCTACAATGGCATATACAAAGAGAAGCGACCTCGCGAGAGCAAGCGGACCTCATAAAGTATGTCGTAGTCCGGATTGGAGTCTGCAACTCGACTCCATGAAGTCGGAATCGCTAGTAATCGTAGATCAGAATGCTACGGTGAATACGTTCCCGGGCCTTGTACACACCGCCCGTCACACCATGGGAGTGGGTTGCAAAAGAAGTAGGTAGCTTAACCTTCGGGAGGGCGCTTACCACTTTGTGATTCATGACTGGGGTGAAGTCGTAACAAGGTAACCGTAGGGGAACCTGCGGTTGGATCACCTCCTTACCTTAAAGAACCTGACTTTGTAGTGCTCACACAGATTGTCTGATGAACGTAAAGAAGCAAGGCGTCTTGCGATTGAGACTTCAGTGTCCCCTTCGTCTAGAGGCCCAGGACACCGCCCTTTCACGGCGGTAACAGGGGTTCGAATCCCCTAGGGGACGCCACTTGCTGGTTCGTGAGTGAAAGACGCGTGCCGATGTATCTCAAAACTCATCTTCGGGTGATGTTTGAGATATTTGCTCTTTAAAAATCTGGATCAAGCTGAAAATTGAAACGACACACAGTTAATGTGTGTTCGAGTCTCTCAAATTTTCGCAATCAGAAGTGAAACATCTTCGGGTTGTGAGGTTAAGCGACTAAGCGTACACGGTGGATGCCCTGGCAGTCAGAGGCGATGAAGGACGTGCTAATCTGCGAAAAGCGTCGGTAAGGTGATATGAACCGTTATAACCGGCGATGTCCGAATGGGGAAACCCAGTGCAATTCGTTGCACTATCGTTAACTGAATACATAGGTTAACGAGGCGAACCGGGGGAACTGAAACATCTAAGTACCCCGAGGAAAAGAAATCAACCGAGATTCCCCCAGTAGCGGCGAGCGAACGGGGAGCAGCCCAGAGTCTGAATCAGCTTGTGTGTTAGTGGAACGGTCTGGAAAGTCCGACGGTACAGGGTGATAGTCCCGTACACCAAAATGCACAGGCTGTGAACTCGAAGAGTAGGGCGGGACACGTGGTATCCTGTCTGAATATGGGGGGACCATCCTCCAAGGCTAAATACTCCTGACTGACCGATAGTGAACCAGTACCGTGAGGGAAAGGCGAAAAGAACCCCGGCGAGGGGAGTGAAAAAGAACCTGAAACCGTGTACGTACAAGCAGTGGGAGCACCTTCGGGTGTGACTGCGTACCTTTTGTATAATGGGTCAGCGACTTATATTCTGTAGCAAAGTTAACCGTATAGGGGAGCCGCAGGGAAACCGAGTCTTAACTGGGCGTTAAGTTGCAGGGTATAGACCCGAAACCCGGTGATCTAGCCATGGGCAGGTTGAAGGTTGGGTAACACTAACTGGAGGACCGAACCGACTAATGTTGAAAATTAGCGGATGACTTGTGGCTGGGGGTGAAAGGCCAATCAAACCGGGAGATAGCTGGTTCTCCCCGAAAGCTATTTAGGTAGCGCCTCGTGAATTCATCTTCGGGGGTAGAGCACTGTTTCGGCTAGGGGGTCATCCCGACTTACCAACCCGATGCAAACTACGAATACCGAAGAATGTTATCACGGGAGACACACGGCGGGTGCTAACGTCCGTCGTGAAGAGGGAAACAACCCAGACCGCCAGCTAAGGTCCCAAAGTCATGGTTAAGTGGGAAACGATGTGGGAAGGCACAGACAGCCAGGATGTTGGCTTAGAAGCAGCCATCATTTAAAGAAAGCGTAATAGCTCACTGGTCGAGTCGGCCTGCGCGGAAGATGTAACGGGGCTAAACCATGCACCGAAGCTGCGGCAGCGACACTATGTGTTGTTGGGTAGGGGAGCGTTCTGTAAGCCTGCGAAGGTGTGCTGTGAGGCATGCTGGAGGTATCAGAAGTGCGAATGCTGACATAAGTAACGATAAAGCGGGTGAAAAGCCCGCTCGCCGGAAGACCAAGGGTTCCTGTCCAACGTTAATCGGGGCAGGGTGAGTCGACCCCTAAGGCGAGGCCGAAAGGCGTAGTCGATGGGAAACAGGTTAATATTCCTGTACTTGGTGTTACTGCGAAGGGGGGACGGAGAAGGCTATGTTAGCCGGGCGACGGTTGTCCCGGTTTAAGCATGTAGGCTGGTTGTCCAGGCAAATCCGGATAATCAAGGCTGAGGTGTGATGACGAGGCACTACGGTGCTGAAGTAACAAATGCCCTGCTTCCAGGAAAAGCCTCTAAGCATCAGGTAACATCAAATCGTACCCCAAACCGACACAGGTGGTCAGGTAGAGAATACCAAGGCGCTTGAGAGAACTCGGGTGAAGGAACTAGGCAAAATGGTGCCGTAACTTCGGGAGAAGGCACGCTGGTGTGTAGGTGAAGTCCCTGCGGATGGAGCTGAGACCAGTCGAAGATACCAGCTGGCTGCAACTGTTTATTAAAAACACAGCACTGTGCAAACACGAAAGTGGACGTATACGGTGTGACGCCTGCCCGGTGCCGGAAGGTTAATTGATGGGGTTATCCGTAAGGAGAAGCTCTTGATCGAAGCCCCGGTAAACGGCGGCCGTAACTATAACGGTCCTAAGGTAGCGAAATTCCTTGTCGGGTAAGTTCCGACCTGCACGAATGGCGTAATGATGGCCAGGCTGTCTCCACCCGAGACTCAGTGAAATTGAACTCGCTGTGAAGATGCAGTGTACCCGCGGCAAGACGGAAAGACCCCGTGAACCTTTACTATAGCTTGACACTGAACATTGAGCCTTGATGTGTAGGATAGGTGGGAGGCTTTGAAGCGTGGACGCCAGTCTGCGTGGAGCCAACCTTGAAATACCACCCTTTAATGTTTGATGTTCTAACGTTGGCCCCTTACCGGGGTTGCGGACAGTGTCTGGTGGGTAGTTTGACTGGGGCGGTCTCCTCCCAAAGCGTAACGGAGGAGCACGAAGGTTAGCTAATCCTGGTCGGACATCAGGAGGTTAGTGCAATGGCATAAGCTAGCTTGACTGCGAGCGTGACGGCGCGAGCAGGTGCGAAAGCAGGTCATAGTGATCCGGTGGTTCTGAATGGAAGGGCCATCGCTCAACGGATAAAAGGTACTCCGGGGATAACAGGCTGATACCGCCCAAGAGTTCATATCGACGGCGGTGTTTGGCACCTCGATGTCGGCTCATCACATCCTGGGGCTGAAGTAGGTCCCAAGGGTATGGCTGTTCGCCATTTAAAGTGGTACGCGAGCTGGGTTTAGAACGTCGTGAGACAGTTCGGTCCCTATCTGCCGTGGGCGCTGGAGAATTGAGGGGGGCTGCTCCTAGTACGAGAGGACCGGAGTGGACGCATCACTGGTGTTCGGGTTGTCATGCCAATGGCACTGCCCGGTAGCTAAATGCGGAAGAGATAAGTGCTGAAAGCATCTAAGCACGAAACTTGCCCCGAGATGAGTTCTCCCTGAGACTTTAAGTCTCCTGAAGGAACGTTGAAGACGACGACGTTGATAGGCCGGGTGTGTAAGCGCAGCGATGCGTTGAGCTAACCGGTACTAATGAACCGTGAGGCTTAACCTTACAACGCCGAAGATGTTTTGGCGGATTTGAGAGAATTTTCAGCTCTGATACAGATTAATCGATACGTCGGTGAGATGTATTGATAAAACAGAATTTGCCTGGCGGCACTAGCGCGGTGGTCCCACCTGACCCCATGCCGAACTCAGAAGTGAAACGCCGTAGCGCCGATGGTAGTGTGGGGTCTCCCCATGTGAGAGTAGGGAACTGCCAGGCATCAAATAAAGCAGAAAGCCCGGTCGAAAGACCGGGCTTTTTGTTTTATCTGTTGTTTGTCGGTGAGCGCTCTCCAGAGTAGGACAAATCCGCCGGGAGCGGATTTGAACGTTGCGCAGCAACGGCCCGGAGGGTGGCGGGCAGGACGCTCGCCATAAACTGCCAGGCATCAAACAAGTGAAGAGCCCATCCTGCCGGATGGGCTTTTTGCGTTTCTGTCGTCCGGCCAGCGTGCCGGCATGTCTCCCCGGTGGCGCTGCGCTTGCCGGGGCTACGGATCCGACACGGGGCTACGTCCCTGTGGCCGGACAAGGTGCGCAGCACCGCCTCCGGGAAAATCCCTCCTATATCACCGTCGATAAATGACTATTGCCTCTCTAACCAACTCACAATAAATGTCGCGATCTGTGGTACATCATTTAAATCCAGCAGCGGAAGTGAGGTCGCGATCGATACATCGCTGGCCACGGCGATGGTATGCTCATCAATTACCAGCTCTTCTACACGATGGCCGCTGTTTTGCCGAAAAAGCAGGATCTTCGGCACGGGTTCATGTTTGAACCCCTCCACTAAAACCAGGTCCAGTTTGCTGGCATCCATTCGACTGACCAGCCACGTGAGATCTAATTCCGGCTTCTCTGGCGTCTCGGTCATCAATGCCCACCGCTGTTCGCTGGCGACAATAGTTTGCGCAGCGCCCGCCTTACGCAGTTCATAGCTATCTTTGCCCGGCTTATCCACGTCCATATCATGATGGGTGTGCTTTATCAGTCCCGGGCGTAATCCTAGAGCGCAAAGCTCAGGGATAAGACGCTTTAATAATGTTGTTTTTCCGGTACCGCTCCATGCGGCGATCGCCAGTAATGGGATCATGATGGCTCCTGCATCTGCTGCAAATCTTCGAGCGTATTTACATTAATGAAAGCAGTTTTCACATCGCTGAAATTCACCGGGCGCCCACCCATTTGTCGCATAAAAACCATCACCCTGCGCTCTCCATGTGCCAGATAAGCCTCCAGTTCCGGAATGATTTGACGATGAACTAATGCAACGGCAGGATGATCCCGTTCGCCGTCATGGGCCCAAACGACCGGTGCGTCCCCTCTCTGCTGGATAAAGCGCTCCACCAAAAAGGACGGAATGAACGGCGTGTCGCAGGGGCAAAAAACAAACCATGGGCTCGCGACCTGCTGCATCACAGCAAGCATTCCGGCCAGCGGCCCCTGATAACCCTCCTGTATGTCTCGAAAGACCGGATATCCGCTGGCACGCCACTGTTCAAGATGACGATTGGCGCTAATGACTAACTCATCTACCTGCGGGGCTAATGCTTCCGCGACGTGTCGCCAGAGAGGGCGACCATTTAGCGCCTGTAATCCTTTATCAATGCCGCCCATCCGCGTGGCCCTGCCGCCCGCCAGCACGACGCCGGTTATCGCCTCGCTTTGCATATGAATATCGCCTCTTTCATTGTGGGATTGACCCTGTTAACTTGTCCCTATCAAGAGTAAGGAGCATGACCATGAAATGTAAACGTCTGAATGAAGTAATTGAACTCCTCCAGCCAGCCTGGCAAAAAGAGCCTGAACTGAACCTGATGCAATTTTTGCAGAAGCTGGCGAAAGAGGCCGGCTATGATGGCGAACTGAGCGATCTTTCCGACGATATTCTGATCTATCACCTGAAGATGCGCGACTCTTCCAAAGATGCTGTCATCCCGGGTATTCAGAAGGATTATGAAGAGGACTTTAAAACCGCGCTGCTGCGCGCCCGCGGGGTAATAAAAGAGTAAAAGGTTGTAAGCGCTACCGCGTAAAGTGCAATGAGATGATATCCTGAACTATTCGTACGATTATCGGATGTCAGGATGCACGATAAGGCTTTTACTTTTCAGACGCTTCGCCCGGATACCATTATCGATGGGTTATTCGATCTGGGTATGCGGGTGGACTCCGGTCTCACCCCGCTAAACAGCTATGAGAACCGCGTTTATCAGTTCCAGGACGAAGAGCGCCATCGCTATGTGGTAAAGTTCTATCGTCCTGAGCGCTGGTCCGCAGAACAGATCCTTGAAGAACACCAGTTTGCGCTTCAGCTTGTAGAAGATGAAGTGCCCGTTGCTGCGCCGCTCTTATTTAATGACAGCACGCTTCATCAGCATCAGGGATTCTACTTTGCCGTTTTCCCAAGCCTTGGCGGTCGTCAGTTCGAAGCGGATAACCTTGATCAGATGGAATGGGTTGGCCGCTATCTGGGGCGCCTGCACCAGACGGGCTGCAAACAGCGCTTTACTGCCCGCCCGGAAATTGGCGTGCAGGAGTACCTGCTGGAACCGCGTCAGGTGTTTGAGCAGGCGACGCTGATCCCCTCTGGCCTGAAGGCCGATTTCCTGAAGGCGACCGATAAACTCATTGCTGCCGTCATGGAGCAATGGCACGGCCGCGGGAACACGTTGCGCCTGCACGGTGACTGCCATGCCGGTAATATCCTCTGGCGCGACGGACCACTGTTTGTCGACTTAGACGATGCGCGCACCGGCCCGGCGATTCAGGATCTGTGGATGCTGCTCAACGGCGATAAGGCTGAACAGCGTATGCAGCTGGAGACTATTGTCGAGGCCTATGAGGAATTCAGCCCCTTTAACAGCGATGAAATCGCGCTGATTGAACCTTTACGCGCTATGCGACTGGTTTATTATCTGGCGTGGTTGCTCAGACGCTGGGACGATCCCGCTTTCCCGGTCAATTTCCCCTGGTTAACCGGGGAGGATTACTGGCGGGGGCAGACGTCGACTTTTCTTGAGCAGGTGAAGGTTCTACAGGAACCCCCGCTTCAGTTAACGCCAATGTATTAATGTGATATATCCAGGAGAGAGTAAATCATGAAAAAAGTTTGGCTGGCGCTGGCTGGTATGATTCTGGCTTTTAGTGCATCCGCTGCCCAGATCACCGACGGCAAGCAGTACATCACCCTTGATAAGCCGATTGCTGGCGAGCCGCAGGTGCTCGAGTTCTTTTCGTTCTACTGCCCGCACTGCTACCAGTTTGAAGAAGTGCTGCATGTCTCTGACAATGTGCGCCAGAAACTGCCGGAAGGCACTAAAATGACCAAATACCACGTTGAGTTCCTGGGTCCGCTGGGCAAGGATCTGACGCAGGCATGGGCGGTGGCCATCGCGCTGGGCGTTGAAGACAAAATTACTGCGCCGATGTTCGAAGCCGTGCAGAAAAACCAGACTGTGCAGAGTGTGGCTGACATTCGTAAAGTGTTTGTCGACGCTGGCGTGAAAGGGGAAGACTACGATGCCGCATGGAATAGCTTCGTGGTGAAATCTCTAGTCGCTCAGCAAGAGAAAGCGGCAGCCGATCTGCAGCTGCAGGGCGTACCGGCTATGTATGTTAATGGTAAATACCAGCTGAATCCGCAGGGGATGGACACCAGCAATATGGATGTCTTCGTCGCTCAGTATGCGGATACCGTGAAGCAACTGGTAGAGAAGAAATAAAAAAAACGCCGGTCACTGACCGGCGTTACTTTATCTGTTTTGCAATAGCTACCGTTCTTTGTCCCTCATGATGTCAGTCAACTGACGGTCTTTCTCTTCCCATAGGCCATTCAGCCAGCGCTGGAAGCTGCGCTTAAAGTTCTTATCGTTAACGTAATCGCCGTGCAGCTCTTCGCCAATAGGGACCAGATTGATACGGACCACGATGCGCGTCAGGCGGCCGCTTAACATATCGTAAAATGGTCTTGTATGATTATCCGGGTAGCACAGCGTGACGTTCAGCAGTTTATCGAACTGCGA
Source organism: Klebsiella pneumoniae (assembly GCF_000742135.1). Classification (GTDB taxonomy): domain Bacteria; phylum Pseudomonadota; class Gammaproteobacteria; order Enterobacterales; family Enterobacteriaceae; genus Klebsiella; species Klebsiella pneumoniae. The sequence goes on from NZ_KN046818.1 coordinate 5,056,136, forward strand.
ACCGAGTACGTTGAGCGCCATGGCGATACCAGCGGCTTTCGGCGGTAACAGGTTGTGGTAAGGAGAGCGCGTTTCGCGCTTTTTTTCTTCGGTAAAACGCGAGCCTTCCACAAAATTGACGATAGTCGTCGGATGCGCGCGAAATTTTTCACACGAACGGCGGGTGGTTTCGACATCTTTACCGCGGCGCTCCGGGTGACGAATAAGATAGCTGCGCGAGTAGCGGCGCATAAAAGGCATATCCAGCGCCCAGCAGGCGAGGCCAATGAAGGGTACCCACGCCAGCTGTTGTTTAAGGAAGTACTTATTCATCGGAATATGCTTGCGGAACAGCACGCACAGCACCACGATGTCTGCCCAGCTGTGGTGGTTGCTGATCAGCAGATACCAGTTCTTTTTGTTCAGGCCTTCCAGACCCTGGACGTCCCATTTTAGCCAGGGATTGAGATGCAACAGCAGCGCCAGCCCTTCGCACCAGCAGTACATCATAAAATTGCAAAAAACGGATATAGAGCGCCATACCGCTGGAATGGGGACCAGCAGTTTAATCAGCCCGGCGACGATGATCGGTACAGAGCAGATAATGGTGACTAAGATGGTTAAGGCGATACTCAGCGGAAGTGTTATCGCAGCGAGTAATCTCGACATAGTTAGTTTATTCAGAAAGTTAGGCTGACAAAGAGCGCCTTTAAGCTGCGCAAGAGGCTGATTTTACCAGAAAACGCGGCAAATGACGGGTCTTACCAGAACAGAAAAAAACAAGGATCTTCTATCCACATGGAAGATTAGGTCATCAAATTAATGCCAGGATCGTTGATCTGTTTTTAAGTGGTTGATAAATAGTAAATAATACTATTTATTCATTTATTTTCAGGGGCGGATAAGCTGACGTTGTAAAACTATGCACAAAGTTATCCACAAGCTAAGTTGTCGCGCGATCGCGACGATCGTTGAATCTTTTCCGCGAATTGCGGGAAAAATTCAGGATTTCATGCCCGTCTGTGGCATCCTTTATCCATAATCTGATAAACAGGCACGGAAATTATGGTTCAGATCCCAGAAAACCCTCTCATCCTCGTTGACGGCTCCTCCTATCTTTATCGGGCGTATCATGCGTTTCCGCCGCTGACTAACAGCGCAGGGGAGCCCACCGGGGCTATGTACGGCGTACTGAATATGCTGCGCAGTTTGATACTGCAGTATCAACCGACTCATGCCGTCGTGGTCTTTGATGCGAAAGGGAAAACCTTCCGTGATGAATTGTTCGAGCATTACAAATCTCACCGCCCGCCGATGCCGGACGATCTGCGCGCGCAGATTGAGCCGTTGCATAAGATGGTGAAAGCGATGGGGCTGCCGCTGATGGCTGTCCCGGGCGTCGAAGCTGACGATGTGATTGGCACCCTGGCGCGGGAAGCGGAAAGGGCAGGTCGCCCAGTCCTGATCAGCACCGGCGATAAAGACATGGCCCAGCTGGTGACGCCGGGCATCACCCTGATCAATACCATGACCAACACTATCCTCGGACCGGATGAGGTGGTTACTAAGTACGGCGTCCCGCCGGAGCTGATTATTGATTTCCTGGCGCTGATGGGCGACTCCTCGGATAACATTCCCGGCGTGCCGGGCGTGGGCGAAAAGACCGCCCAGGCGCTGCTGCAAGGCCTCGGCGGCCTTGATACGCTGTATGCGGAACCGGAGAAGATCGCTGAACTGAGCTTCCGCGGCGCGAAAACGATGGCGGCGAAGCTCGAGCAGAACAAGGACGTGGCTTATCTCTCTTATCAGCTGGCGACCATCAAAACCGACGTCGAGCTGGAGCTCACGTGCGAAGAGCTGGAGGTGCAGCCGCCGGCGGCAGACGATCTGCTGGCGCTGTTCAGACAGTATGAGTTTAAGCGCTGGACTACCGACGTTGAGGCCGGAAAATGGCTGCAGGCTAAGGGGGGCAAACCGGCTGCGAAACCTGCAGTGCCTGCAGCAGCGGCAGAAGCGGAAGAAGAGGTTGAAGACGCTACTGCACTTTCAGCAGAGCATTATGTCACTATCCTTGATGAGGCTACGCTGCTCACCTGGATCGATAAGCTGAAGCAGGCGCCGCTCTTTGCCTTTGATACGGAAACCGACAGCCTGGATAACATCTCCGCCAATATGGTTGGTCTTTCATTCGCTGTTGAGCCGGGCGTGGCCGCCTATGTCCCGGTAGCGCATGATTACCTTGATGCGCCGGATCAGATCCCGCGCGAGCGCGTGCTGACGCTGCTTAAACCGCTGCTGGAGGATGAGAAGGTGCTCAAGGTCGGGCAAAATCTCAAATACGATCGCGGCATTTTGGCTAATTACGACATTGAGCTGCGCGGGATTGCGTTCGATACCATGCTCGAGTCTTACATTCTCGACAGCGTGGCGGGCCGCCACGATATGGACAGTCTTTCCGACCGCTGGCTGAAACATAAAACCATTACCTTCGAAGAGATCGCTGGTAAAGGTAAGAATCAGCTCACCTTTAACCAGATTGCGCTGGAAGAGGCTGGTCGCTACGCGGCGGAAGATGCCGACGTTACGCTCCAGCTGCATCTGAAGATGTGGCCGAAGCTACAGCAGCATGAAGGCCCGCTGAATATCTTCCAGCATATTGAAATGCCGCTGGTGCCGGTGCTGTCTCGCGTTGAGCGCAACGGCGTTAAAATCGACCCCGCCGTGCTGCATGCGCACTCGCAGGAAATTGCCCAGCGCCTGGTTGAGCTGGAGCAGCGAGCACATGAGATCGCCGGGGAAGCGTTTAATCTCTCCTCCACCAAACAGCTGCAAACGATCCTGTTTGAAAAACAGGGTATCAAGCCGCTGAAGAAGACGCCGGGCGGTGCGCCGTCCACCTCTGAAGAGGTGCTGGAAGAGCTGGCGCTCGATTATCCGTTGCCGAAAGTGATTCTGGAGTATCGTGGGCTGGCGAAGCTGAAGTCTACCTATACCGATAAGCTGCCGCTGATGATTAACCCCAAAACGGGCCGCGTGCATACCTCCTATCATCAGGCGGTCACCGCCACCGGCCGTTTGTCGTCTACCGATCCAAACCTGCAAATCATTCCGGTGCGTAACGAAGAAGGGCGCCGTATTCGCCAGGCGTTTATCGCGCCGGAAGATTACGTCATTGTCTCGGCGGACTACTCGCAAATCGAGCTGCGCATTATGGCGCACCTGTCGCGGGATAAAGGCCTGCTGACCGCCTTCGCGGAAGGGAAGGATATTCACCGGGCGACGGCGGCTGAAGTATTTGGCTTACCGCTGGACAGCGTCAGCAGCGAACAGCGGCGTAGTGCGAAAGCCATCAACTTCGGTCTGATCTACGGCATGAGCGCCTTTGGCCTGGCCCGCCAGCTGAACATCCCGCGTAAAGAAGCGCAGAAGTACATGGATCTTTATTTCGAGCGTTATCCGGGCGTCCTGGAGTATATGGAGCGCACCCGCGCACAGGCGAAGGAGCAAGGGTATGTTGAAACGCTGGATGGCCGTCGACTCTATTTGCCGGATATCAAGTCCAGCAATGGCGCTCGTCGTGCCGGCGCGGAGCGTGCGGCGATTAACGCCCCGATGCAGGGGACGGCTGCGGATATTATCAAGCGGGCGATGATTGCCGTTGATGAATGGCTGCGGAGCGAGAAACCTCGCGTGCGGATGATCATGCAGGTTCACGATGAACTGGTCTTTGAAGTGCATAAGGATGAGCTCGATGCCGTATCGAAAAAGATCCACGAACTGATGGAGAATAGCACTACGCTGGCGGTACCGTTGCTGGTGGAAGTGGGCAGCGGCGAAAACTGGGATCAAGCGCACTAAGTATACAAAGCGCAACGCGATTTTCTGTAAGTAAGCAACATAACTTATAGAGTTTTGTGAGGATCATTTGAATTTGCTATGTAAATAGTGAAAAAAAACTACAAAAAATGCTTTATCCGTGAGCGAAAGAAGAGTAAAGTTATTCGCGTAGGGTACAGAGGTAAGATGTTCTATCTTTCAGACCTTTTACTTCACGTAATCGGATTTGGCTGAATATTTTAGCCGCCCCGGTCATTTATGACCGGGGCGTTTTTTATTGCGCGAAAGAAAAGTTTTAGGCTGTGAAAACAACGTAGTATGAACGTCCGGATAGGGCGCTACGCGCCGTTATCCGGAAAAAGCGGGGGTTACTCGGCGTCTTCGACGGCTTCTTGCGGCGGGATTTCGTTAAACCAGCTATCCAGCTTCTGTCGCAGCTTATCGACGCCAGATTTTTTCAGCGAAGAGAAGGGTTCAACCTGGACATCGCCATTGAAGGCCAGTACCGCTTCACGCACCATATTCACTTGCGCTTTACGCGCGCCGCTGGCGAGCTTATCGGCTTTGGTGAGCAGTACCAGCACCTGAATATCGCTCTCTACCGCCCATTCGATCATCTGCTGATCGAGATCTTTAAGCGGATGACGTATGTCCATCAGCACCACGAGACCCTTCAGGCACAGACGTTTTTCCAGGTATTCCCCCAGCGCGCGCTGCCACTTGATCTTCATCTCTTCGGGTACTTGCGCATAACCATAGCCGGGCAGGTCGACAAGGCGCTTGCCCTCAGCGACTTCGAACAGGTTAATCAGCTGCGTACGCCCCGGGGTTTTGGAGGTACGCGCCAGGTTCTTCTGATTAGTCAGCGTATTCAGCGCGCTGGATTTTCCCGCGTTGGAGCGGCCGGCGAACGCCACTTCAATACCGGTATCGGCAGGAAGATGGCGGATATCTGGCGCGCTAGTGACAAAGTGCGTCAGTTGATAATTCCAGTTGGTCAAGACGGTCGTCTCCGTTAAAACAGGCTATGGCAGGGATTATACCTGAACAGCAGAAAAAGGCTGTTTTTACCGCACGCCGTTCCTGTAAGTAAAAACCATATGGTTTGTGAGACATTGACTATTCTTTGTATAGGACATACCTGAGGAAAATAAGACAAAACATATTTAAAATATTGAAAATTAATCAATTATAGAAATAGAGAATTCTGAAAATAGATTTTTAACTGCCAGACTGGTTGTCGATTTTTGTCAACAAGGTAAAGTAATACACAACGGCGGGGATGCTGAAAGGATTAGGACTCAGGACGAGGAGTCAGGAAGCGCCAGGAGGCGAAGACCACAGGATAGTCAGGATGACGCGCGTCTTGGAGACGTTTTACAGGGAAAAGGAAGAAACAGGGACCGTTGGACGCTAAGGGAAAGACAGGGTGAGTCGTTAGCGAACAGGGAAAGAAGAGCCCGTTAAGGGTGGTCAGTGAGGAAAAAGGCGACAGAGTAATCTGTCGCCTTTTTTCTTTGCTTGCTTTCTGCTAGATTCCGCCTCAATTCTATACTGAATACTACTGTCTGAAGATTACACATCATGAAAAAACCGACATCCGCCACCCGTGGCAAATCCGGCCGCAAGTCGCGTGAAGAGTTAAATCAGGAAGCTCGCGATCGCAAACGGCAGAAGAAACATCGTGGCCACGCGGCAGGCAGTCGCGCGAACGGCGGCGATGCGGCTTCAGCGGGTAAAAAACAGCGTCAGGCGCAAGATCCGCGCGTGGGTAGCAAAAAACCGATCCCGCTGGGCGTGAGCGAAAGCAGCGCTCCAGCCCCCAAGCAGCATAAACCAAAGAGCGAGAAACCTATGCTTTCACCGCAGGCTGAGCTGGAGTTGCTGGAGAATGATGAGCGCCTGGACGCGCTGCTGGAACGTCTGGAAGAGGGCGGCACCCTTAATGCTGAAGAGCAGAGCTGGGTGGACGCCAAACTGGATCGCATTGATGAGCTGATGCAGCAGCTCGGCCTCTCTTACGATGATGAAGATGAAGAAGAGGAAGAGCGTCAGGAAGATATGATGCGTCTGCTGAAGGGTGGAAACTAACATTTGCATCCCATCGGATTCCCGGTACTCCTTATAACCCTTCTGGTTATATGTTATCTGCTGTGGTTATTCGTTAAACTACGACGGTTGTCGCGGCGTCAGAAATGGCTGCGCAACCGGCTCATGACCCGCGGTGCGGTGGGGCCGGGACGGCGTACCCGTCGGCGGCACCATCGGAAGGAGTGAGCATGTCTGAGCAGATAATCGACTGGGATCTGGCCCTGATCCAGAAATATAACTATTCCGGGCCGCGCTATACCTCGTATCCCACCGCGCTGGAGTTTTCACCGCAATTTGGCGCGGCGGAATTCGATGCCGCTGTGGCCCGTTACCCACAGCGTCCCCTGTCGCTGTACGTGCATATCCCGTTTTGCCATAAGCTGTGTTATTTCTGCGGCTGCAATAAGATAGTCACCCGCCAGCAGCATAAGGCCGATCAATATCTCGATGTCCTTGAACAGGAGATCATCCACCGCGCGCCGCTGTTTGCCACTCGCCAGGTGAAGCAACTGCACTGGGGGGGCGGCACGCCAACTTATCTCAATAAGGCGCAAATCAGTCGCCTGATGGATCTATTGCGCAGCCATTTCCATTTCAGCGCGGAAGCCGAGATCTCCATAGAGGTCGATCCGCGTGAGATCGAACTGGATGTCCTCGATCATTTACGCGCTGAGGGTTTCAACCGCCTGAGTATGGGCGTACAGGACTTCAATAAAGAGGTTCAGCGTCTGGTTAACCGTGAGCAGGACGAAGCGTTCATCTTTGATTTGCTCAACCATGCGCGGGAGATTGGTTTTACCTCGACCAATATCGACCTCATTTATGGCCTGCCGAAGCAAACGCCGGAGAGCTTCGCCTTTACCCTGCAAAAGGTCGCCGAGCTCAATCCTGACCGCCTGAGCGTGTTTAACTATGCGCATCTGCCCACGCTCTTTGCCGCTCAGCGGAAGATTAAAGATGCCGATCTGCCCTCCGCTGAGCGGAAGCTGGAGATCCTGCAGGAAACCATCGGCTCGCTGACGACGGCAGGCTATCAGTTTATCGGCATGGACCATTTCGCCCGTCCCGATGATGAATTAGCGGTCGCGCAACGTCACGGCGTACTGCATCGTAATTTCCAGGGCTACACCACTCAGGGCGATACCGATCTGCTGGGGATGGGCGTTTCGGCGATCAGCATGATTGGCGACAGCTACGCCCAGAACCAAAAAGAGCTCAAGCAGTACTACCAGCAGGTAGCAGAGCAAGGGAACGCCCTGTGGCGCGGGATCGCGTTAACTCGCGATGACTGTCTGCGTCGCGACGTGATTAAAGCGTTGATCTGTAACTTCCAGCTGGATATCGCGGCGGTCGAGGCGCAGTGGGACGTGGATTTTGCGTCTTATTTCGCCGAGGATCTGAAGCTGCTGGCGCCGCTGGCGCATGACGGGCTGGTGGCTGTGGATGATAAGGTCATTCAGGTGACGGCGAAAGGTCGCCTGCTGATCCGCAACATCTGTATGTGCTTTGATGCCTACCTACGGCAAAAGGCCCGGATGCAGCAGTTCTCACGGGTTATTTAATGTTTTCCCCCTCTCCCGCAGGAGAGGGGGAACAATTAGCTGAACAGCCCGACCAGCGCAGCGCACAGCAAGGCAGCGACTGCCGTTTGTGGCGTGTGACTCGCAGCGGCGCCGCTCGATATCATACTCACCAGTGATTCAAACATGATGCTCTCCCCTAATGCCGGGGACGATCATACTCAACTCATCGGAACAGTAAAGTACAAAATAGCAGCACTTTGCGCCGATCGGCTATTTTTCATCATGCTGTTGTACCCTACTCCATACCCAACTCTTTTAGCTTACGCGTCAGGGTATTACGTCCCCATCCCAGCAGGCGCGCAGCCTCCTGTTTGTGCCCCTGAGTATGGCGCAGGGCGGTCGTTAGCAGCGTGCGCTCCATTTCGGGTTGCGCTTCTGAGAGCAGGTTTTGATGACCGGATCGCAACGCCCGATCGGCCCACTGACCCAGCAGCGTCGCCCAGCTGTCAGGCTGCATCTGCGTTGGGCTATCAGGAATCGTGGTCTCAAACAGTTCGCTCGGCAGATCCTGCGTCAGCACCTCCTGGCCGGCGGCCATGACGGTGAGCCAGCGACAGGTGTTTTCCAGCTGACGGACGTTGCCTGGCCACGCCAGGCGGGTCAGCGCTGTCTCCGTTTCCGGATGCAGCTGTTTGGCTTCAACGCCGAGCTCGCGGGCGGCTATCTGCAGGAAATGGCGGGCCAGGCGTGGAATATCTTCCCGGCGCTCGCGCAGCGGCGGTAAATGCACCCGGATGACGTTCAGGCGGTGGAACAAATCTTCACGAAATTTCCCCTCCTGCACGCGCTGTTCCAGGTTCTGGTGGGTAGCGGCGATGATCCGCACATCGACCTTGACCGGCGCGTAACCGCCCACGCGATAAAACTGACCATCCGCCAGCACGCGCAGCAGACGAGTCTGGACATCAAGCGGCATATCGCCAATTTCATCCAGGAACAGCGTACCGCCGTCAGCCTGTTCAAAGCGACCCTGACGGACGGTATTGGCGCCGGTAAAGGCTCCTTTTTCATGGCCGAACAGCTCGGACTCAATCAGGTCCTTGGGGATCGCCGCCATATTCAGCGCGATAAACGGCGCTTTTGAGCGTGGACTATGGCGATGCAGGGCATGTGCGACAAGTTCTTTACCGGTACCGGATTCGCCATTGATCAGCACGCTGATGGATGAGCGCGACAGGCGGCCAATAATGCGAAAGACATCCTGCATAGCTGGCGCTTCGCCGATGATGTCGGCAGTTGGGCTACTTATCGGCGCATTTCGCGGCTGCTGCTGCTCTTGATAGTGGCTTATCGCCCGGTCGACGAGGGCGACGGCTTCATCGATATCAAAAGGTTTGGGCAAATAATCAAAAGCGCCCTGCTGATAAGCGCTGACCGCGGCGTCCAGATCGGAATGCGCGGTCATTATGATGACCGGAAGCATTGGATGGCGCTGCTTAATCTGTTTGAGCAGCGCCAGACCATCCATTCCCGGCATACGGATATCTGACAGCAGTACATCCGGGGTTTTGGTGGTGAGGGCATCTAGCACCTCATTGCCGCTTTCGAACGTTGTGCAGCTCAAGCCGGCTCCGGTGAGCGCGCGTTCAAGCACCCAGCGGATGGAGCTATCGTCATCAACGATCCAGGCTATCCCTCGTTGCATAAACACCTCTACTTCCGAATAGGCAGGTATACCGAAAATTCGGTATGACCCGGCCAGCTGGTGAATTCAATTTTGCCGGAGTGCTGATCGATAAGGCTACGGGCGATAGATAAGCCCAGGCCGGTACCGCCTTCGCGGCCGCTGACCATCGGATAGAACAGCGTATCCTGGAGATGGGGCGGAATACCCGGGCCATTATCTTCAACGTCGATGCGGGCGGCGAGGCGATAACGCACCCCGTGCAGCGTCAGCTGGAAAGCGGTGCGGGTGCGAAGAATAATTTCGCCCCCTTCCGGCCCCAGAGCCTGCAGCGCATTACGGACGATGTTCAGCAACACCTGTTCAATTTGATCCGGGTCGTGGGGTAGCTCTGGTAGGCTGGGGTCGTAATCGCGGATCAACTTCACGTTGTCCGGCAACTCCATGGAAACCAGTTTAACTACCCGTTCGGCGACTTTGTGGATGCTTTCGGTAACGTGCATGCCCGGATGCTGTGGTCCGAGCAGGCGGTCGACCAGATTTCTTAACCGGTCGGCCTGCTCAATGATCACTTTGGTATATTCCGTTAGCGCCGGGTCGGGCAGCGCTTTGCTGAGCAGCTGGGCCGCGCCGCGCAGGCCGCCTAACGGGTTTTTTATCTCATGCGCCAGGCCGCGGACGAGGTCGCGAGCGGCGACCTGCTGCGCATGCTGCAGCTGCTCCTGGCTCAGGCGGCGCTGATTATCCATCGGCGCCATTTCCAGCAGAATAAAGCCTTCCGGCAGCCGCTGGGCGGTCAACGACAGGATGTGCGAACGGCCATCGATAACCAGCGTCACTTCGTTATCGGTAAACCCCTGGCCCGCCTGCAGGCTCTCCTGCATCAGCCCGATATTCAACGAAAAATAGCTCAACAGCTCAGGTAATGGGGTGCCAAACAGTTTGCGCGAGCTCTGCGCCAGCAGCTGCTGCGCCGCAGGGTTGGCAAAGTGCACCGCCAGGTCATCATCGACCAGTAAAATACTGTTGATAAGGGAGTTAAGGATCTGCCCAGCATCGGGCAGTGTGCCTGTTGCCATTCGACAGTCTCCTGAAAATGAGTGCACCAATTTAGTGCAGTATAGCTTTTTATCGGTAAAAAGCTCGCGAGATCAGCGTGTTGGTGGAGAAAAAAGCCCATCCTGAGATGGGCTGAAAGTTTCCACGGCAACAAAATATCCCGGGCATCTCGCGCCACAACACGACATACCCTGGATTTACAGCAAAATTAGACGCTGTAGTACAGTTCGAACTCAACCGGATGCGGAGTCATGCGTACGCGGTCGTTCTCTTCCATACGCAGGGCGATGTAGGCATCGATAGCGTCATTGGTGAACACGCCGCCAGCGGTCAGGAACTCGCGGTCAGCATCCAGGGCCTGCAGGGCTTCTTCCAGAGAACCGGCAACCTGCGGGATCTCTTTCGCTTCTTCCGGCGGCAGGTCATACAGGTTTTTATCCATTGCTTCGCCCGGATGGATTTTGTTCTTGATACCATCAAGGCCAGCCATCAGCAGCGCCGCAAAGCACAGGTACGGGTTGGCAGCCGGGTCCGGGAAGCGCACTTCGATACGACGCGCTTTCGGAGAGGTCACCACCGGAATACGGATAGAGGCAGAGCGGTTACGGGCAGAGTAAGCCAGCATAACCGGCGCTTCGTAACCCGGGACCAGACGCTTGTAGGAGTTGGTGGTCGGGTTCGCCAGGGCGTTGATGGCTTTAGCGTGTTTGATTACGCCGCCGATGTAGAACAGCGCCTGCTCAGACAGACCGGCGTATTTGTCGCCGGAGAACAGGTTGGTACCGTTTTTCGCCAGAGACATATGGCAGTGCATGCCGGAGCCGTTGTCGCCGAACATCGGTTTCGGCATAAAGGTCGCGGTTTTACCAAAGCGGTGAGCGACGTTGTGAACAACGTATTTGTAAATCTGAATTTCATCCGCTTTTTTGGTCATGGTATTGAAGCGGGTTGCCACTTCGTTCTGACCTGCGGTTGCTACTTCATGGTGATGGGCTTCAACAACCAGACCCATCTCTTCCATGATCATACACATGGTGGAACGGATGTCCTGAGAAGAGTCTACTGGCGGAACCGGGAAGTAACCCCCTTTCACGCCCGGACGGTGACCTTTGTTACCGCCTTCGTATTTGGTAGAGGAGTTCCACGCACCTTCAATGTCATCGATCGCGACATGGGAGCCGGAGATAGAGGCACCAAAGCGGATGTCGTCGAACAGGAAGAATTCTGGTTCTGGCCCGAACAGGACGGTATCAGCGATGCCGGTGGCGCGCAGGTACTCTTCAGCGCGTTTCGCGATGGAGCGCGGGTCACGGTCATAGCCCTGCAGGGTGCCTGGCTCGAGGATATCGCAGCGGATGATCAGGGTCGGTTCTTCGTAGAACGGGTCAATGACCGCGGTGGACGCGTCCGGCATCAGGACCATGTCAGATTCGTTGATACCTTTCCAGCCACCAATCGAGGAGCCATCAAACATTTTGCCTTCTTCGAAGAATTCGGCATTTACCTGATGAGACGGAATCGTGACGTGCTGTTCTTTACCTTTGGTATCGGTGAAGCGCAGATCGACAAACTTCACTTCGTGCTCGTTCAGCATCGTCAAAACGTGTTCAGCGGACATACTTAAACTCTCCCGGATTGGTCATTGTCGTCGTGGTAACGAAAACTTCATACTGCTTAAAAGTGGCGTTGTTGCCTTAAAAAATATAAAGCGAAATCTGTGCCAACTTTTAAATGCCCCATAAAACGCTGTATCATGCGCACCATAGTGCAAAAGGACTGCACCATGATGGAGATAATGCACCAAAATAGTGCTTCAGTGTGAACATTGAGCACCATTTTGGTGCGGTTTTTGTTACGGTGCCCTTTTATCGCTCCGTGAAAGCGGTCACAAAGAAACTCTGCAATACTTGTTTGCGGAGGATGTTTGTGATCCTGTTCAGTCCTTCGCTTAATACGTGTACAATAACGCGCTATTTCTAATGCCTGAGGCAAAGTTGTGATCGAAAATCTGCGTAATATCGCCATCATCGCGCACGTTGACCATGGTAAAACTACCCTGGTTGACAAGCTGCTACAGCAATCCGGTACGTTCGACGCACGTACTGAAGCACAAGAACGTGTGATGGACTCCAACGATTTGGAGAAAGAGCGTGGGATTACCATCCTCGCGAAAAACACCGCAATCAAATGGAATGATTACCGTATCAACATCGTTGATACCCCAGGGCACGCCGACTTCGGAGGTGAAGTTGAGCGTGTTATGTCCATGGTTGACTCTGTGCTGCTGGTGGTAGATGCCTTTGATGGCCCGATGCCGCAAACGCGCTTCGTGACCAAAAAAGCTTTTGCCCACGGTCTGAAGCCGATCGTGGTCATCAACAAAGTTGACCGCCCGGGCGCGCGTCCGGACTGGGTTGTCGATCAGGTGTTCGACCTGTTCGTTAACCTCGATGCGACCGACGAACAGCTGGACTTCCCGATCGTTTACGCGTCCGCGCTGAACGGTATCGCGGGTCTGGATCACGAAGACATGGCTGACGACATGACCCCGCTGTACCAGGCGATTGTCGATCGCGTGCCGGCGCCGGACGTTGATCTTGACGGTCCGCTGCAGATGCAGATCTCCCAGCTGGACTACAACAACTACGTTGGTGTTATTGGCATCGGCCGCATCAAGCGCGGTAAAGTGAAGCCGAACCAGCAGGTCACTATTATCGATAGCGAAGGCAAAACCCGTAACGGTAAAGTCGGTAAGGTACTGACTCACCTGGGTCTGGAGCGAATTGAGAGCGACGTAGCTGAAGCTGGCGACATCATCGCGATCACCGGTCTGGGCGAGCTGAACATCTCCGACACCATCTGCGACCCGCAGAATGTCGAAGCGCTGCCGGCCCTGTCCGTTGATGAGCCGACCGTTTCCATGTTCTTCAACGTCAACACCTCTCCGTTCTGCGGTAAAGAAGGTAAGTTCGTTACCTCTCGCCAGATCCTGGACCGTCTGAATAAAGAGCTGGTGCACAACGTGGCGCTGCGCGTTGAAGAAACCGAAGACGCTGATGCGTTCCGCGTTTCCGGCCGTGGTGAACTGCACCTGTCCGTTCTGATTGAAAACATGCGTCGTGAAGGTTTCGAGATGGCGGTTTCCCGTCCGAAAGTTATCTTCCGCGAAATCGACGGCCGTAAGCAAGAGCCGTTCGAGAACGTGACGCTGGACGTCGAAGAGCAGCATCAGGGTTCTGTCATGCAGGCGCTGGGCGAGCGTAAAGGCGACCTGAAAAACATGAATCCGGACGGTAAAGGCCGCGTACGTCTCGACTACGTGATCCCAAGCCGCGGTCTGATCGGCTTTCGTTCAGAGTTCATGACCATGACCTCCGGTACCGGTCTGCTGTACTCCACCTTCAGCCACTACGACGACGTTCGTCCGGGCGAAGTGGGCCAGCGTAACAACGGCGTACTGATCTCCAACGGTCAGGGTAAAGCGGTAGCGTTCGCGCTGTTCGGTCTGCAGGATCGCGGTAAGCTGTTCCTCGGCCACGGCGCTGAAGTTTACGAAGGCCAGATCATCGGTATTCACAGCCGTTCCAACGACCTGACGGTAAACTGCCTAACCGGTAAGAAACTGACCAACATGCGTGCGTCTGGTACTGACGAAGCCACGGTTCTGGTTCCGCCGGTTAAGATGACCCTGGAGCAGGCTCTGGAGTTCATCGATGACGACGAACTGGTAGAAGTTACTCCGACCTCTATCCGTATCCGTAAACGTCACCTGACCGAGAACGACCGTAAACGCGCGATGCGCGGTGCAAAAGAAGAGTAATTTTTTCTTCTTGTTGTTCGCTAAACCCCGCCTCTCCGGCGGGGTTTCTTTTTTTCATTCCTGCATCACACGCCAATAGTCAAATCCAGCCTTTCCCGCTAAAGTTAATTTTCCACGGCGCGGAAGGAGACAAAAATGCTCTATATCTTTGATTTAGGTAATGTGATTGTCGACATTGACTTCAACCGGGTATTGGGAGCCTGGAGCGATTTAACCCGCATCCCGCTGGCGACGCTGAAGCAGCATTTCACCATGGGTGAGGCTTTCCATCAGCATGAGCGCGGCGAGCTCAGCGATGAAGACTTTGCCGCCGCCATGTGCCATGAAATGAATATGCCCCTCAGCTATGAACAGTTTGCTCACGGCTGGCAGGCGGTGTTTGTCGCGCTGCGCCCGGAGGTGATTACCATCATGCATAAACTTCGTGCCCAGGGGCATCGGGTGGTGGTGCTCTCCAATACCAATCGTCTGCACACCACGTTCTGGCCCGATGAATACCCGGAAGTGCGCGCGGCCGCCGATCGCATTTATCTGTCGCAGGAGATGGGATTGCGTAAGCCTGAAGCGCAAATTTATCTGCGAGTACTGGAAGAAGAGGGGTTTTCCGCCGCAGATACGGTCTTTTTTGATGATAACGTCGATAATATAGCAGGGGCCAACCGGTTGGGGATCACCAGTATCCTGGTGACTGGTAAGGAGACCATCCCTGACTATTTCGCGAAACAGCTATGCTAAAAACCGTTCATCAAAAATTACTCCACCATACCCGGCCGCTGCTGGCGTGGCTAAAGCTGCTGTGGCGGCGCATTGATGAAGACCATATGACCACCCTGGCGGGGAACCTCGCCTATGTGTCATTACTGTCCCTGGTGCCGCTGATTGCCGTCGTGTTCGCGCTGTTTGCGGCCTTTCCTATGTTCTCCGAAGTCAGCGTGCAGATCCGTCATTTTATCTTCGCCAATTTTATTCCGGCGACCGGGGATGTAATCCAGGGATATATCGAGCAGTTCGTGGCCAACTCCAGCCGCATGACCGCCGTAGGCGCCTTTGGCCTGATCGTCACCTCGCTGCTGCTGATGTACTCGATCGACAGCGCGCTAAACACCATCTGGCGCAGCACGCGCAGCCGCCCCAAAGTTTATTCCTTTGCCGTTTACTGGATGATCCTGACCCTCGGCCCGCTGCTGGCGGGCGCCAGCCTGGCGATCAGTTCCTATCTGCTGTCGCTGCGCTGGGCAAGCGACCTGGACGGCGTAATTGATAATCTGCTCCGCCTATTTCCGCTGATCCTCTCCTGGGCAGCGTTCTGGCTGCTCTATAGTATTGTACCGACTACCCAGGTACGTAACCGCGACGCGGTGATCGGGGCGCTGGTGGCGGCGCTGCTGTTTGAGGCAGGTAAAAAGGCGTTTGCCCTCTATATCACCACCTTTCCGTCCTATCAGCTAATTTATGGGGTGATTTCGGTGGTGCCGATTTTGTTCGTCTGGGTGTACTGGACCTGGTGTATCGTCTTGCTTGGCGCTGAAATTACTGTCACTCTCGGTGAATACCGCAAACTTGAAACAGAAGAAACAGAACAACCATGATTGCATTAATTCAACGCGTATCCCGTGCAAGCGTTACCGTGGCGGACGAGGTGACGGGCGAAATTGGCCCAGGGCTTCTGGTGCTGCTGGGCGTCGAGAAAGACGATGATGAACAAAAGGCGAATCGCCTTTGTGAACGCGTGCTGGGCTACCGCATCTTCAGCGATGCGGAAGGGAAAATGAACCTGAATGTCCAGCAGGCGGGCGGCAGCGTGCTGGTGGTTTCGCAATTTACGCTGGCGGCCGATACCGAGCGGGGGATGCGACCGAGCTTCTCGAAAGGCGCTGCCCCTGACCGCGCTGAGGCGCTGTATGAGTATTTCGTCGCCCGCTGTCGCCAGCAGGAAATGCACACCCAGACCGGAAGATTCGCTGCGGATATGCAGGTTTCTTTGGTCAATGATGGTCCCGTGACCTTTTGGTTGCAGGTATGACCCAGCTTCCGGGCAGGCTGCGGGTAACAAAAGAGAGTACGACTATGTATCACCTTCGTGTACCGCAAACAGCAGAAGAGTTAGAGAGCTACTACCAGTTCCGCTGGGAGATGCTGCGTAAGCCGCTGCATCAGCCTAAGGGATCGGAACGTGACGCCTGGGATGCGATGGCGCATCATCAGATGGTAGTGGATGAAGAGGGCAACCTGGTTGCCGTCGGCCGGCTATATATCAATGCGGAGAATGAAGCCTCCATCCGCTTTATGGCTGTGCATCCCTCGGTGCAGGATAAAGGGCTGGGGACGCTGATGGCGATGACCCTGGAGTCCGTCGCGCGTCAGGAAGGGGTTAAGCGGGTTACCTGCAGCGCGCGCGAAGATGCGGTGGAATTTTTCGCCAAGCTCGGATTTGTCAATCAGGGTGAGATCACCACCCCGACCACCACGCCGATCCGTCATTTTCTGATGATCAAACCGGTCGCGTCGCTGGACGATATTTTGCACCGCGGCGACTGGTGCGCACAGCTCCAGCAGGCGTGGTATCAGCATATTCCGCTGAGTGAAAAAATGGGCGTACGTATTCAGCAGTACACCGGGCAGAAATTTATTACCACCATGCCGGAGGCGGGGAACCAGAATCCGCACCATACGCTGTTCGCCGGCAGCCTGTTTTCGCTCGCTACCTTAACCGGATGGGGGCTTATCTGGCTGATGCTGCGCGAGCGGCACCTGGGAGGCACCATTATTCTGGCGGATGCGCATATCCGCTACAGCCAGCCTATTAGCGGCCGCCCCAGCGCCATCGCCGACCTCGGTTCTCTGAGCGGCGATCTCGACCGACTGGCGCGCGGGCGTAAAGCCCGCGTCCAAATGCAGGTGGAGCTTTTTGGCGACGATAAACAGGGCGCCGTTTTCGAGGGGATCTACATCGTGTTGCCGGCGAAGCCCTTTGGCTCGTACGAAGAGGGCGGCAACGAGGAAGAGTAAGCGCCTGGGGCAGTTATCGTCCTGGCGATGCCACACGCCAGGCGATATCCCGCATGGCATCACGCGCGGCGTTGCTGATGCCTCCCAGCTGAAAGAAGCCGTGGATCACCCCCAGATAGCGCTGACAGGAACTCTCCACCCCTTGCTCCGTCAGCCTTCGGTACAGCACTTCGCCCTCATCACGTAAAGGATCGAACTCCGCCGTCAGGATGTGGACCGGTGGCAGACCGTGAAAATCTTCGCGCCACAGCGGACTGGCATCCGGATGGGTAGCGGGTGTGGCCGCTAAATACATTTCGTAGCCGCTAAGCAGCGTGTCCCGGGTAATGATGTAATCCTCGCCGTTGCTGGCGTAGCTTGCCATGCTGGCGGTAGCGTCGAGCATCGGGTAAATCAGGATAAGCTGTGCAGGCTGCCATGTTCCCGCCGCTTTCAGGCGCAGGGCCGTGACCAGAGCGAGGTGCCCGCCGGCACTGTCGCCAGCCAGGGTGATACGTGATGCGTCAACGCCAAGCTGCTCCGCGTGCCGGTGGATAATCATGACACCTTGTTCTGCGTCATCGTGCGCCGCCGGAAAGGTATGCTCCGGCGCCAGGCGGTACTGTACAGCGATCACCCGGCAACCGCTGAACATGGCTAACTGACGGAGTTGGTTATCGTGGGTGGTAAAGCCGCCGCTGACAAAACAGCCGCCGTGGTAGTAGATAAGCGTGGGTAGCAGGCCGTCGGCAGTGGGCGGTGAAACGACGCGGAAGTGCATACCCTCCAGGGTGATATCCTCCACCCGCACTCGCGTTTCCGTCTCCCCGGCGAGTACCGCACTGGCGATATAGCCGGCCCTCCGATCATCAATATGCTGATCGCGTGATGACGGACGACCTGCCGCAATAAATGCCTCAACCAGCGAAGCAATCCCTTTTTCCAGCGCCATATGAAGTTCCTTATACTGTTTTAATATCCAGTGTTATAGCCTGGATTATGGCGAAAAGACAGGCCTGTTGAGGTCGCCTGTGCATTATGGAAAGCGGCTCGCAAAAAAGAGTTTACCTGACAAAATCCTGTTTGTTTCCGATTCCAAAAGCTCTAGATTGCTCATAACTTCATCACTGGTGATATACTTGAGGTATATATGAGCATGATGGCTGAAAGGGATATGGGCAGAATTCTTCTCGATTTATCAGACGATGTCATTCAACGTCTCGATGACCTCAAAGTGCAGCGTAACATTCCGCGAGCGGAACTGTTACGTGAAGCGGTTGAACAATATCTGGAGAAACAAGATCGAGCTAAAGATACCATCTCCAGTGCGCTGGGTCTGTGGCAAGACTGCGAAGAAGACGGCATGGAATATCAACGTCAGCTACGCAAGGAGTGGTAATGACCTCCGGATCTGCGCTTTTTGATACCAATATTCTTATTGATTTATTTAGCGGGCGTCGCGAAGCCAAACAGGCGCTGGAGGCCTGGCCACCGCAGAATGCGATCAGTCTGATTACCTGGATGGAGGTGATGGTTGGCGCTAAAAAATATCACCAGGAGCAGCGCACGCGAATGGCGCTGAGCACCTTTAATATCATTAACATCTCACAGGATATTGCAGAGCGAAGCGTTGCGCTGCGGCAGGAGTATAAGCTTAAGCTGCCGGATGCCATCATTCTGGCGACGGCGCAACTCCATCGTCTGGAACTAATTACGCGGAATACGAAGGATTTTGCCGGTATTCCTGGCGTAGTCACGCCGTACGAAATCCACCCTGAATAATTCGAGTGGCAGGAGGACGACAAGTGAGCGACAGACTCGTCTGAAACGAATATCTCCAGCCAAAGGTTGGCCTCTGATAACGGTCAGTGACGCGTGTGAATAATCCCTGCGCACGTTCGTGTCACAAGAAGGAAAACGGGCGACAAGAGCCGCCCGAAATCATACTGCAGAACTTACTCCCCTTCGCCGGGGAACATGAACGGGTTAATTGAGCTTCTGGCGAAGCCCTCCTGTTCCATGCGGGCGTCGAGCACCAGGGAGGCCAAATCGTCGGCGACGGCTTCGACTTTCGGATCCTTCTCCTGATACATAATCTTCAGGTAGGTTCCGCAGTCGCCGCAGCTTTCGGCTTTCACCGCCGCCTGCTCGTTGTCCAGCGACCAGTAGTGCAGGTCGCGGCTCTGCTCGCAGTTGCTGCACTTGACGCGTACTACGTGCCACTCAGTTTCGCACAGGTTGCAGTGCAGATAGCGCAGCCCCTGAGTGGTGCCGATTTGCACGATGCTGGAGACCGGCATCGAGCCGCACACCGGGCAGAACTGGCGCTGTTCGCCGTATTCGGCGCGCGCTTTTCCTGGGATCAGACTGGCCATCTGCGCCCAGTAGAGCGACAGCGCAGCCCAGATGAACGGCGCTTTGTCGCTACTGACGGAGGCGAAATCGGAAACAAACAGCGCGCTGGCCATCTGCTCCAGCTCCTGCTCAGAGGCTTTTTCCAGATTCTCAATGACCGCCAGCGCCGGGCCGCTCATTTCCGGCTTCAGCTCGGCAATCAGCGAGTGCAACAGCTTGTGCCAGTGCTTGTCGCGCGGCAGGACGTGGATATCCAGCGGCGGCTTGCCCTGTTCGCTGGCCGCTTTAATGCGGGCGGTGAGATCCATCTGCAGCGGATGGTCGTACAGCACTACTTCCTGGGCATGGGCAATCAGCGCGGCAAAGCGCAGGTAATCGCCTAGCGGGTTATTAGCGGCCAGCTCGCGCAAGCGTTCAGCGCGGCGGTTATACAGATTTTTCAGCCTGGGGAACAGTAACGGCGGAATTGCTTCCGCCGTGCGTTTCTCGCTCGAACCCAGCTCGTCTTGCGGGATTATGCGAATACTCATTCAGATGACTTTTCCTGTTTCTGGCGGACCTCTCGGTACCAGCGCGGGTGATGTTTCTTCGCCCACGTTTTGGTAACCCAGCCTTCCACCATCGCGGTAATGGTGCCTTTCACCCAGAGGGCGGCGTAGATATGCACCATGATAACCACAATTAACGCCACTGCGGCAAATGAATGCAGCATCAGCGCAAATCGGATCACCGGGATTGAGAAAGCCGGCGCAAAATACGGACGCCAGATGATCACACCGCTCACCAGCAGCAGTACCAGGAAGATAATCGCCGCCCAGAATACGCATTTCTGGCCGAAGTTATAGCGCCCGGTATCGCCCACCTCCTCGTTGACGACGATCTTACGAATATTCTTCGCCCAAAAGATATCATCCCGATTGATTAGGTTGTGATGCCAGTAACGGAAAAACATGATGATAAACGACGCGAACATCACCACCCCGACGAACGGGTGGAGAATTCGCGCCAGCTGCGGCGTGCCGAGGATATGCATCAGCCAGTTAAAGGACGGGAAGAAAAAGCCTAACCCGCTCACCGCCGCCAGGACGAAGCAGAAGGCGGTGACCCAGTGGTTGATGCGTTCCGGCGCCGTGTAGCGCACGATGGTGTCACGTCTTTTCATTTGCGCACCTCGTCTTTCTCTTCATGCAGATTGTCCTCTTCCTCTTCCGCGCGGTTCGGACCGACGCCGACGTAGTGGAAGATACTGGCTGCGAAGGTCGCGGCGAAGCCGACGGCCGCCAGCGGTTTCCAGATGCCTTTCCAGAACTTGACGGTCTGGCTGATCTCCGGGTTTTCCGGCAGGCCGTGGTACAGATTCGGCTTGTCGGCATGGTGCAGCACGTACATGACGTGGGTGCCACCGACGCCGGCCGGATCGTACAGGCCCGCATTGTCATAACCGCGGGTTTTCAGCTCAGCCACGCGTTCGCCGGCCAGCGTTTTCATATCCTCTTTGGAGCCAAAGTGGATTGCGCCGGTCGGACAGGTTTTCACGCAGGCAGGCTCCTGGCCGACGGTCACGCGGTCTACGCACAGGGTACATTTGTAGACGCGGTTGTCTTCCGGGTTCAGACGCGGTACATCGAACGGACAGCCGGCGATACAGTAGCCGCAGCCGATGCACTGCTCGGACTGGAAGTCGACAATGCCGTTGGCGTACTGAATGATCGCGCCTTCTGACGGGCAGGCCTTCAGGCAGCCCGGGTCCGCGCAGTGCATGCAGCCATCCTTGCGGATGAGCCATTCCAGCTTGTCGTTTTGTTCCACCTCCGAGAAGCGCATGACCGTCCATGACTTGGCGGTCAGGTCCGCCGGGTTGTCATACACCCCGACATTGTGACCGACTTCATCACGAATATCGTTCCATTCGGAGCAGGCCACCTGACAGGCTTTACAGCCGATACAGGTGGTGACGTCGATAAGCTTCGCCACCTCCTGCTGGTGGTCCCGCGCCTGAGGCGCGGGGGTGAAACCGTTAGTCGCGGAACGACGAATAATATCTTGCGATTGGTAAGCCATAAGTCGTCTCCGTTACACCTTTTCCACGTTCACAAGGAAAGCTTTGAACTCCGGCGTCTGCGTATTCGCATCACCGACGAACGGCGTCAGGGTATTGGCAATAAAGCCTTTTTTCGCCACGCCCTCATAGCCCCAGTGAATAGGAATGCCGATGGTATCGATATCCTTACCGTCAACTTTCAGCGTGCGAATACGTTTGGTCACCACCGCCTTGGCTTTGATATAGCCGCGGTTGGAGGAAACTTTCACGGTATCGCCGTGGCCGATGCCGAGCTTATTCGCCAGTTTTTCCCCGATCTCCACGAACTGTTCCGGCTGGGCGATGGCGTTAAGTAGCGCATGCTTGGTCCAGTAGTGGAAGTGCTCGGTTAGACGGTAAGTGGTGCCGACGTACGGGAACTTCTCGGCCTTACCCATCTGCTCGAGATCGCCTTTGAAGACGCGAGCGGCCGGGTTAGAGACCACGTTCGGGTGCAGCGGGTTGGTTCCGAGCGGCGTTTCAAACGGCTCGTAGTGTTCCGGGAAAGGTCCTTCCGCCATCTTGTCGATAGCGAACAGACGGCCCATCCCTTCCGGCTGCATGATAAACGGACCGACGTCGCTGCCAGGCGCGGCGGCGCTGTAGTCCGGAATATCCACGCCGCCCCATTTGGCGCCGTCCCATTTCAGCAACTGACGCTTCGGATCCCACGGTTTACCCTGCGGGTCCGCGGAGGCGCGGTTATACAGGATGCGGCGGTTGAGCGGCCAGGCCCAGGCCCAGCCCAGGGTATTGCCGAGACCGGATGGATCGGCGTTATCGCGGCGCGCCATCTGGTTACCTTCCGGCGTCCAGCTCCCGGCGAAGATCCAGCAGCCGCTGGAGGTGGTGCCATCATCTCGCAGCTGCGCAAAGGAGCTCAGCTGTTGGCCTTTCTTGACGATCACCGCGCCGGTTGCCGGGTCGGTGATATCCGCCAGCGCTTTACCGTTGCTTTCCATCGCCACTTCTTCCGATGCCGGCTCGTGTGGCGTGGAGTAGTTCCACGTCATGTTGAGCACCGGCTCCGGCGCCGGGCCACCCTCTTCGGCATACATCTTACGCAGGCGAGTGAAGATACCGGCGAGAATTTCACCATCGGTGACGGCGATCCCCGGGGCGTCCGCGCCTTTCCAGTGCCACTGCAGCCAGCGGCCGGAGTTGACGATAGACCCATTCTCTTCGGCGAAGCAGGTGGAGGGCAGACGGAACACTTCGGTCTGGATTTTCGCCGGATCGACATCGTTCGACTCACCATGGTTTTGCCAGAAGGTGGACGTTTCGGTATTGAGCGGGTCGATAGTCACGAGGAACTTCAGCTTCGACAGGGAAGCGACGACCTTGTTTTTGTTCGGGAACGAGGCGACCGGGTTAAAGCCCTGGCAAATATAGCCATTCACTTTGCCCTGATTCATCATCTCGAAGTACTGCAGAACGTCGTAGCTCTTATCCCACTTCGGCAGCCAGTCATAGCCCCAGCTGTTTTCCGCGGTGGCTTTGTCGCCGAAGAAGGCTTTCATCATGGAGACGAAGAACTTCGGATAGTTGCCCCAGTAGTTGACCTGGTCTTTCAGCAGCGGCTTCGGCGTGTTAGCCGTCAGGTAGGTCTGCAGGTCGGCCTGTTTTTCGTTCGGCAGCGACATGTAGCCTGGCAGGCTGGTGGAGAGCAGGCCGAGGTCGGTCAGACCCTGGATATTGGAGTGGCCGCGCAGGGCGTTGACGCCGCCGCCCGCCATCCCCATGTTGCCGAGCAGCAGCTGGATCATCGCCATGGTGCGGATATTCTGCGCACCGATGGAGTGCTGGGTCCAGCCGAGAGCGTACAGGAACGATGCGGTCTTATCCGGCGCGCTGGTTTCAGCAATGTATTCACAGACTTTGAGGAAGTCGGCCTTCGGCGTACCGCAGATGTTTTCGACCACATCCGGCGTATAGCGGGAAACGTGCTGTTTTAGCAGATTCCAGACGCAGCGTGGATGCTGCAGCGTGGTATCGCGTTTGGCGAAGCCGTTTTCATCCAGTTCATAGTTCCAGCTGGTTTTGTCATACTGGCGTTTTTCGGCATCGTAGCCGCTGAACAGACCATCATCAAAGCTGTAGTCCTCACGCACGATCAGGCTGGCGTTGGTATAGGCTTCGGTGTATTCGCGGTTGAATTTTTCGTTATTCAGCAGATACAGGATCACGCCCGACAGGAAGGTAATGTCGGTACCGGAACGAATCGGGGTATAGAAATCAGCCACCGACGCCGTACGCGTAAAGCGCGGATCGATAACGATGAGCTTGGCGCCGTTATGAATTTTGGCTTCCATCGCCCAGCGGAACCCCACCGGATGCGCTTCTGCGGCGTTACCGCCCATCACTACGACCAGGTTGGCGTTTTTAATATCAACCCAGTGGTTGGTCATCGCACCGCGACCAAATGTTGGAGCAAGACTTGCTACCGTTGGTCCGTGTCAGACACGCGCCTGGTTATCCACCGCCAGCATCCCGAGGGCGCGGGTGAATTTTTGCGTTAAATAGCCGGTTTCGTTACTGGAGGCGGAGGCGCACAGCATCCCGGTAGTCAACCAGCGGTTGACGGTGGTGCCGGCGTCGTTTTGCGCGATAAAGTTGGCGTCGCGGTCCTCTTTCATCAGCTTGGCGATGCGATCGAACGCTTCGTCCCAACTGATTTGCTGCCATTTATCGGAGCCTGGCGCGCGATATTCCGGGAATTTCAGGCGGCTTTCAGAATGGATAAAGTCCACCAGACCAGCCCCTTTCGGACAGAGCGCACCACGGTTGACCGGATGATCCGGATCGCCTTCGATATGGAAAATGGATGCTTTGGCGTTTTTCGCGCCGTCGCCGAGGCTATACATCAACAGCCCACAGCCGACAGAACAGTATGTGCAGGTGTTACGGGTTTCGCGCGTGCGCAGCAATTTGTACTGCCGTGTCTCCGCGAGCGCAGTTGCCGGGGCAAAGCCCAGCGCTGCTGCCGTGGTTCCCGCCATACCGCCAGCGCAGATCTTAAAGAACTGCCTTCTGCTGACCTGCATGGTTCGCTCCTTGTTTCGACATTGTCACATGTAGTTATTTGCTTTGCGGTGAAGGCCGCAAAGGTTCAGAATTAGGGCAAATTTCCCTCATTCCTGAAGGGATAAAAACAGAATACCACATTGTGTGTATGCCTGTTCCAATACGGTTAAAGCAAAGTGAACAAGAAGCCTCTCGAACAAATCAAAAATGTGACGAATGTCACAGGATATCGCCAGGTCTCCCTCTGGAAACGCGAGGATCTGCAACACCCTCAGCCAGATGAGTTAGCGGAAGAGGTGCCCGTCGCGCTGGTCTACAACGGTATCTCTCACGTGGTGATGATGGCCTCCCCGAAAGATCTGGAGCAATTCGCCGTCGGCTTCTCCTTATCCGAAGGGATTATCGAGCACCGGCGGGAGATTTTCGGCATGGACGTGGTAGCGGTGTGCAACGGCCTTGAGGTGCAGATTGAGCTCTCCAGCCGGCGTTTTATGGGCCTCAAAGCCCGGCGTCGCGCGCTGGCCGGGCGCACCGGCTGCGGCGTATGCGGCGTCGAGCAGCTCAATGATATTGGTAAGCCGGTCCAGCCGCTGCCGTTCACTCAGTCGTTCGATTTAGCCAATCTCGATCAGGCCCTGGCGCATCTTAACGACTTTCAACCGGTTGGCCGGCTCACCGGCTGTACTCACGCGGCCGCGTGGGTCCGGTTGACGGGCGAACTGGCGGGCGGGTTTGAAGACGTTGGCCGGCATGTCGCCCTGGATAAATTGCTGGGCCGGCGGGCGGAAGTCGGCGAGGGGTGGCAGCATGGCGCCGCGCTGGTCTCCAGCCGCGCCAGCTATGAAATGGTGCAGAAGGCCGCGATGTGCGGCGTCGAGATCCTGTTCGCGGTCTCGGCGGCCACCACCTTAGCAGTGGAAGTTGCCGAGCGCTGCAATCTGACGCTGGTGGGCTTTTGCAAGCCGGGCAGGGCGACAGTTTACACCCATCCGCAGCGTTTAATTGCGGGTTAAATATTGGTCAATAAATTTGAACAATGACAGCAAATCCTTCCGCTTTTTGTTTAGCGATGTGCGGGATACTATTTAACACATCAAGGCACAGCGCCTTATCTAAACAACTAAATGAAAGGGTTTATATCATGAAAAGCATCAAAACTTTTGTCGCAGTAATCGCTATGGCCGCCTCTTTCGCTTCCTTCGCTGCTGAAACCGTGACCGCAACCGCCTCCACAATGGACGGCGCGGAAGCGAAAATCGCCGCACAGGCGCAGGCTGCCGGCGCTTCGTCTTACAAAATCACCGAAGCGTTTACCGGCAACCGCGTGCATATGACTGCCGAACTGAACAAATAAGCGTATAGCAACTGTCGAAAGAGCGCCTCAGGGCGCTTTTTTTGTTTTCGTTTTCCGCTTCCCGTCTCTGCGAAATTTGCCAATATTTTCCTCTGCTACGAAAAAAATGTGGCTCTAATCACGTTTCCGTTCTTTTCTTGAATCCTCCTTTTTATGGCAAAGGAAAGGTCAGCACGCCTGAATATCTCGATTTTTTAACGCCATGAAATTTAAAGATATTAAAAACAGAAAGCGATGGAGATCACTCTCTTTAAATGGGATATGTATCACAAAAATAGGTGTTTCGCCGTACCTGTCAACTATTCACTGCGGTAATTTAATACGCATTATGTGATCTTCATTGCAAATAGAAGGCTTGTACTCAGGGAAAAATGTTGTCAGGCAAATGAGCGAGGATGCGTCATGAAAATTGGTATCGTTATTAGCGGCGGGGATGTTTCTGGAATGAATAATTTTATATTCCAGATAGCCAGGCAGGCTAATGCTGATATCACGCTGTTTAATGGCGGTATTCCAGGGCTACTGGAGAAAAGTCATCAGGATATGGCGTGGCGCGATCTGGTTGATTATTCAATTACCGCGGTGCCGATCATTACCTCGGGGCGAACCAGTCGCAAACTGCAGCGCAGTGAATATGAAAGCATTGCTAAAAAACTTAAATCTCTGCGTATTGATGTGCTCATTATGGCCGGGGGGGATGGCAGCCTGCAGTTTCTGAATACCCTTAGTGAATTTGAGATTAATTGCTTTGGTGTGGGAATGACTATCGATAATGATGTGTATGGCAGTGATTATACGATTGGTTTTTCCACGGCCTGTGAGCAAATTATTAAAGAAGTCTCTCGTTTAAGAAATACCGGAAGAGCGCTGCCCGGTCGGGTTTTTATGGTTGAGATATTAGGAGGCTATTGTGGAGAACTAACGTTGCAGTCCGCCATTAAATGTAATGCGGATATTGCCCTGATCCCGGAGGCACAGATGCCGTTGGCCGTGCTCGCGGAACGGATTACCCGGAAGCTGAGTACGCAGAATAGCGTCGTTATCCTCTGCTCAGAAGGCTATACCAAAGAGTACTCTCCTGGCTTTCAGGGGGCGATTGATACCATGATTAAACAGCTGGAACCACAAATAGGTGTCCGTATCCGTAAAACGATCGTCGGCTATGGTTTACGCAGCGGTGATCCAACCTGCGAAGAGATTTATCAGGGCACTATTATGGCCAGTGAAGTGGTTCGCTGTATTCAGTCAGGTATGAAAAATAAAGCCATAATAATTAATTCCAGTAACAAACCTATTCCGATTGATTTAGTCAGTATGAAAAAACGTCTGGTCGATACTGAAGGACATCATTATAAACTTGCCAAGCAACTCAATATTATTTGAGGAGACCCTCAATGCTGAAAATTTTATGCGTATGTGGCTGCGGCCTCGGTTCAAGCTTTGCCATTGAAATGACGGCGAAGGCAGTTTTAAAGAAGCTGGAAATTCCCGCTCATATTGAACACACCACCGTTTCCGAAGCTGGGGCCTTTAAATCAGATATGATTCTGACGCAAAAAACCTTTGCCGACATCTTAACTGCCGATGCCAGCGAAGAAGAAATTAAACGTGTTGTGGTGTTGAATAAACTTACTGATAAAGAGGAGATTGAAACTAAGATCGTCGCATTCTTAAAAGAACGTCATCTGAAGGTGGCTGATTATGAATAGCTTCGTGGCGTTTATCGTTAAGGATTTACTCGGCCAGGCATCCATTCTTATTGCTTTTATTGCCATGCTTGGCCTGATCCTGCAAAAGAAATCGCCAGGCAAAACCGCGGAAGGGACATTTAAAACGCTGCTCGGTTTCTTAATTATGATGGCCGGGATAAACATCATTGTCGCCACGCTGACCTTCCTGAATGATATCTTCACCCAGGGATTTGGCATGAAAGGCTATATTACCGATGTGGCCGCCATCGCTGGGTTAGCGAATCGGGAATTAGGTTCGGAGGTGGCGCTGACGCTGCTGGTGATCTTTGCCGTCAATATTATTATCGCCCGGCTGACGCCGCTGAAATATATTTTTCTGACCGGCCAGGCGCTGCTGTGGATGGCGACGATCGGCGCCGTGATTGGCTATAAG
This sequence comes from Klebsiella pneumoniae, assembly GCF_000742135.1. Lineage (GTDB taxonomy): Bacteria > Pseudomonadota > Gammaproteobacteria > Enterobacterales > Enterobacteriaceae > Klebsiella > Klebsiella pneumoniae. Next base: position 5,084,054 of record NZ_KN046818.1, read on the forward strand.
TCCGGGCTCACCGGCGTACCGCTGATTTTAACCGGGGGCATCTTCGGCGGCGTGATGGCGGTGTTAATGCCGGCCCTGGCGCAGCCGGTGGTCAGGCGCATTACCGGGTCTGACGATGTGGCCCTGGGGCACTTCTGTACTATCGGCTATCTGGTGCAGGCTGCGGTCGCTAAAGTTGTCGGCAAAGGCTCTCGCTCCACGGAAGATCTCGAACTGCCTGATAACTTTAAGTTTCTGCAGGATACCTATCTGGCCATGGCGGTGGTGATGGTGCCGATGTATCTCATCCCGGCTATCGCGGCGGGGCCTCAGTACATCGCGCAGTTCTCCGGCGGCATTAATTACCTGATGTATGCCTTCATGCAGTCCATTCAGTTTGTCGCCGGGGTCTTTGTCCTCTATAGCGGCGTGCGTTTATTACTCAATGAGCTGGTGCCGGCTTTTCGCGGTATCGCGATGCGTATTGTCCCGGATGCAAAGCCCGCTCTCGATTGCCCGGTGCTATTTCCCTATGCACCGAATGCGGTGATTGTTGGATTTCTGGCAACGACTGTCGGCTCGATTATCGGCATGCTGGTTTTCCCGATGTTCGGCCTGGCGATGATTCTCCCCGGGCTGTTAACCAACTTTTTCGCCGGCGGTACGGCAGGGGTATTTGGCAATGCGCTGGGCGGACGTCGCGGGGCGATGATCGGCGGGGTGATTCACGGCCTGTTTATCACATTTCTGCCGGCCATTCTGGTACCCATGCTGGAGAGCTACGGCTTTACGGGCGTCACCTTCAGCGATTCAGACGTCATCAGCTCCGGTCTGGTATTAGGCCACGCCTTCCAGAATAACTGGCTCTTTGTCGCCTTGTTTATTGTGTTTGTCGCCGCACTGGCATGGTTTGTAAACGGTAAATCCGCTAAGCCGAAAGGGGAAAGTGTTCATGAGTCTGTATAATTTTAATGAGATTTTAAAAATCGCTCAGGAAAGAGATTTTAAAGCGATTGGCTCGTTTAACTTGCACTGTATTGAGATGTTACCGGCTTTTTTCAAAGCCGCGCAAAACAGCCGCAGCCCATTAATGATCCAAATATCAACCGGTACCGCAGAGTATCTGGGGTATCGGTTACTGGTCGATGCCGTGCGTTCATTAGCAGACAGTGAAAATATCCCGACCTGCCTGCATCTCGATCACTGCTCCGATATTAAAGCCATCGAGACGGCAATGAATGCGGGCTTTTCTTCGGTGATGTACGACGGGTCTCACTTAAGCCTCGAGGAAAATATCGGTAACACGCGGATTGTGGTGGAAATGGCCCGGCCGCGGAATATTACGGTAGAAGGTGAGCTGGGGGCGATCGGCGGGTCAGAGGATGGAAAAGCGGTGGCTGCCGAAGATATCTGTTTTACTACCGTCGAAGACGCGACGCGTTTTGTGAAGGAGACACAGGTCGATATGCTGGCCGTCTCGGTGGGCACTGTGCATGGCCTGTACACCGGTAAAGCGCAGATACAGCATGCGCGGCTGAAGGCGATAAGCGAAGCGACGGGCGTGCCGCTGGTGCTGCATGGCGGCACAGGTGTCAGCGATGAGGATATGCGGCTGGCCGTCACCGAAGGGATTAATAAAGTGAACGTCGGAACGGAAATGAACGTGCAGTGGGTCGATCGCTGTAAATCAACGTTTGAGAAAGGAAAAGTAAATGACAGCGTACGGAAATTTTTAATTCCCGCCAACCAGGCAGTGACTGCCGTATTAATGGAAAAAATGGCGCTATTTAAATAGCGTTTTTACCGACACATATCTTTTGTTGCCTTGTCTTCCGCCAGGGAGGGAGCTTGCTATGTTTGAATCATTGAAAACGCTGTGGAAAAAAGAGCAAAACCCGCTGCAGGATTATGATCAACAGTCCCGTCAGCTGGCGGAAGAGATCGCCAGACTGGAAGGCGAATTACAGCGCCAGCCCGATAATAGCGACGTGCAAAAAACATTGATGTTGACTTACAACCGGGCATTATCGGTATATGCCAAAAGTAAGAGCCACCGGCAGGATATCGATGCGCTGTTTCTGCAGATTGATAATTTACGCAATATTATTCGCCGCAATATCTAGGAACAGAGAATGACCATAAAAGAACTGCTTATTGAGGCCGATGCCATTCAGGTTGGCGTTGTGGAGTCCGACTGGCAGCGGGTAATAAAGCTGGCTGCCCGCCCGCTGGAGGCAAAAGGCTTTATTTCGACGGAATATAGCCAGGCGGTGATCGACAATACTTTAAATCATGGCGCTTATTACGTTTTTGATGAAGGGATTGCCATCCCCCATGCCCGCCCCGAATGCGGCGTCAGACGCAACTGCTTTAGCCTGGTGGTGCTGGAAAAGCCTATTCCCTTTGCGGACAGTGAAAAAGCGGACATTGTTATTATGTTTGGCGCCCGGGACAGCAATGCGCATATCGAGGAGGGCATCCGTTCCATCGTCGCGCTGCTGGATAATAATGACACCATGGCCAAACTGCGGACGGCCCGCAGCCGGGAGGAGGTTGTCGCATTACTATGAACAGACATCTGACCCCAGGCTGCAAAACGGCCATTTTAATCAACGGCATTCCGGCGTCGGGGAAGAGCACCATTACCCGTTTGCTGGCGGAGACCTTCAGCCTGCCGGTATTGACCATCGACGGCATCAAAGAGCCGTTTATGGCGCGTCTGGCCCCGGTCGACCGGCCAATGAATCGCCAGCTGGGCTGCGCGGCGTATGAGGTGATCTGGTCGATTGTCGGCGCGTCGCCTGCCAGTATGGTTTGGTTGATCGACGCCTGGTTCGGCTTTCAGCCGCGGGAGACCTTGCAGAGACTGCTACAGCAGGCGGGCGTGGAGCAGGTGATTGAGGTCTGGAACCATATCTCTCCGGAGCTGGCCGTCGCGCGCTATGCCTCGCGGCTGGCGACGCGGCCGCCGGGCCACCCCGGAGAAGAGTATTTGCCGGAGCTGGCCCAGCTGGCCGGGCGGGCGCAGCCCATGTCGTTAGGACCTGTACTGACGATAGACCAGCGGCACCCGCTGCAAATCGAACCGGTTATTCAGTGGCTTGTAGGCACGATCGCCGAACAGCACAGCGGTTTTACAGATTACGCTTACTCGTCCTAGGGCATACCCGCCAGGCGCAGCAGCGCGGTCACCACGGCGGCGGCGATAATCACGCCGATCAGCGGGACCTTGCGCCAGGCGAGGAACACAGCGAAAGCAACGCCCAGAACGCGCGCCATACCGGCGAAATGTGCGCCCTCATAGAAAGTGGTGGCAAGGGCGACGGAAAAAAGCAGCACCGTCGCCGCATCGGAAAGCAGCGCCTGCGAGCGCTCGGAAAATGCCAGCCGATTGCCGAGCTTCGCGCCGCCGAGGCGCATCAGATAGGTTCCCAGCGACAGGATGGCGATACCGGCGATAAACAGCGTCATATTGCCCATTATTTTTTCCTCGACAGTAAACCGAACAGCGAAAGCAGCACCGGCAGCCCGGTGGGCACAAACGGTACGGCGGCAAGCGCCAGCGCGGCGCCGCTGGCGGCGCGGATCAGCGTAGTGCGGTTTTTAAAGGCCGGGATCACCAGCGCCAGCAGGATCGCCGGGAAGACCGCATCAAGCCCGATGGTTTCCGGCGCTGGCAGCAGTTTGCCGACGGCCGCGCCGGTTAGCGTACCGAGGGGCCAGATCAGCGCGACGCCAGCGCCGCACAGCCAGTAGGCCGCTTTGCGCTGCGCGGGGGTGGGCTGCGACAAGCCAAAGACCACGCTCTCGTCGTTCATAATGTGGCACCCGATAAAGCTTAAGGCGCGCCGACCAACCAGTTCGCGTACGGTCACCCCGAACGGGATATGACGCGCATTGACTAACAGGCCGGCGGCGGCGGCGGCCAGCGGACTACCGCCGCTGGCGACAATGCCGATAAACATGAATTCAGAAGCGCCTGCCAGCACGGACACCGAAAGCAAGAGCGGCACCCATAAAGGGAAGCCGTAAGCCACCGCCAGCGACCCATAGGACATGCCCACCACCCCGACGGCAAGGCAGACCAAAACAATCGCTTTTATCGTGTCTCCGCTGAGACTGGAGAGAGTTTGTTTCATATCACTTAGCCATATCGAACGAATTTCCATTATAATGAACACATAATGATCGTTTTTCAAGGCGAACGAATTGTTCGATATAAAAAACAAGGGGCGGGTATGACACAGCCAATCAGCGTTATCGCCAAAAGTCTGGTGCGGGAGCGGGCGCGGACCGGGCTTTCGCTGGCGGAAGTCGCGCGTCGGGCGGGTATCGCAAAATCCACGCTATCGCAACTGGAGTCCGGCAACGGCAACCCGAGTCTGGAAACGCTGTGGTCGCTCTGCGTAGCGCTGGATATTCCATTTGCCAGGCTGCTTGAGCCGCAGGTGAACAAAACGCAGGTGATCCGCCGCGGCGAGGGGACCAAAGTGGTGGCAGAGCAGGCGAACTATCAGGCCATTTTGCTGGCCGCCTGTCCGCCCGGCGCGCGTCGGGACATCTATTTGCTGCTCACCCAGCCCGGCGCCGACCGCATTTCGCATCCGCATCCGCCAGGCTCGGTGGAACATATTATCGTCACCCAGGGGCGGGCGCGGGTAGGGCTGACGTCGGCGCCGGAAGAGCTCGGCGAGGGCGACTATATCTGCTACCCGGCGGATCAGGAGCATGTTTTTCAGGCGCTGGAGCCGGATACGCAGGCCCTGCTGATCGCTGAGCAAAACTGACATCGCGTCGGCGGGGGACGCGCGCTCGCTGGACGTCATAGCCATATTGCGGGAAACTAGCTTTCCTATGCGAAAACAGGGATTTTTATGTCGCTGAAAGCCATTGCCAAACAACTTGGGATCTCCGTCACGACCGTCAGCCGGGCGTTGAACGGCTACGACGATGTGTCGCAGGAGACCCGCGCCCGGGTTGAGGCTGAAGCGCAGCGCCGGGGCTATCGCCCCAACACTTTCGCCCGCCGTCTGAAAATGGGCACCATCGATGCCGTTGGTCTCGTCTTTCCTGTCCGCCCCGCGCCGCTCAACAATAACGTTTTTCTCGAGATGGTCGGGGAGATCAGCCATGAGCTGGCGCGCAATGACATTGATTTGTTGCTGATCGCCGATGATGAGCAGGCGGATAAACATGGCTATATGCGCATGGTGCAGGGCCGTCGCGTCGATGCATTAATCGTGGCCCATACTCTGGATGACGATCCGCGGCTGGCGCAGCTGCAGGCCTCCGGCTTTCCGTTTCTGGCGCTCGGCCGTAGCCGCCTGGCGCAGCCCTACGCCTGGTTTGATTTCGATAACTATGCCGGCACCTGCCGCGCCACCCGCCATCTGATTCAACAGGGCCACCAGCGTATCGCTCTGCTGGGCGAGAACAACAATCAGGCGTTTATTTTGCAACGGCGTAACGGCTACCTCGATGCCCTGCGCGAGGCGGGGTTATCCGATGCATGGCTGCGTAGCGTGCCGGCGACGCGCCGCGGCGGCTATCAGGCCACGCTGGAGCTGCTGCGTCTGCCTGAGCCGCCTACCGCGATTATCACCGACTGCAACACCCATGGCGATGGCGCCGCGATGGCGCTCGCCCACCTGGGGCGTTTAACCGGCGACAACCGCGTCGCCCTGGTGGTGTACGACGGGTTGCCGCAGGACAGCATCATTGAGACCGATGTCGCCGCGGTGATCCAGTCCACGCGCCAGGGCGTGGGACGGCAGATTGCTGATATGGTGCGTCGCTTAATCGCCGGGGAGGATCTCGCCACGCTGCAGGTGCTATGGCAGCCGGAATTTTTCCCAGGTGAAACCGCCTGATCTTACCCCTTTTTAACCCGTAATTCTGAAGCCGATCACGGATCCGAAACGTTTTGGTTGGCATCCGAAACGTTTCGGATCAACAGTAAGACATTCCTTGTAATGGAGATGTCTGATGTCTGATTCGCTGATTCACCTGCAAAGCGCCGGTGCCGATGTTGTGATTAAAACCCGCCCTTTCGCCGAAATTGTCTACTGGGGACCGCATTTAAGCCACTTTTCGCCGCAGGATGCCGACAGCCTGACGCGCCCGGTCGCCAACGGCAGACTGGATGTTGATTCGCCAGTGACCTTAATGGCGGAGCTGGGCCATGGTCTGTTTGGCGCGCCGGGCATTGAAGGCCATCGTCAGGGGCTGGATGCCTCTCCGCTGTTCACCACCAGCGAAGTGCGGCACGAGGGCCAGACGCTGACCCTGGTCAGCGAAGATCCGCAGGCCGGCCTGCGCCTGCAGAGCGAGATCGCGTTGGATGCCAGCGGCGTGCTGAGCGTGCGCCATGGCGTGACCAATCTGCGCGCCAGCCCATGGCAGGTGGATCGCCTGGCGGTCACGCTGCCGGTCGCCGAACGCGCTCGCGAGGTGATGGCTTTCCATGGCCGCTGGATCCGCGAGTTTCAGCCTCACCGCCTGACGCTGGAGCACGACAGCTTTGTGCTGGAGAACCGCCGCGGGCGCACCTCTCACGAACATTTCCCGGCCCTGATCACCGGCAGCCGCGCCTTTAGCGAGATGCAGGGTGAAGTCTGGGGCGTGCATCTGGCCTGGAGCGGTAACCATCGCCTGCGGGCGGAGGTGAAAACCGATGGCCGTCGCTATCTGCAGGCCGAGGCGCTCTATCTGCCGGGCGAAATGGCGCTGGCGGAAGGGGAAACCTTGTGGACGCCGTACCTGTATGCCAGCTACTCGGCGAATGGGCTGAACGGCATGAGCCAGCAGTTCCATCGTTATCTGCGCGAACGGATTATTCGTTTCCCGGGCAACAAACCGCGCCCGGTGCATCTCAACACCTGGGAGGGGATCTATTTCGACCACGACCCGGACTACATCATGCGTATGGCCGACGAAGCGGCGGCCCTGGGCGTCGAGCGCTTTATTATCGATGACGGCTGGTTTAAAGGGCGCAACGACGACTGGGCGGCGCTTGGCGACTGGTATCTCGATGAGAAAAAATACCCCTACGGCCTGACGCCGGTTATCGATCACGTGAAGTCTCTGGGTATGGAATTCGGTATCTGGGTGGAGCCGGAAATGATTAACCCGGATTCCGATCTGTACCGGGCGCACCCGGACTGGGTGCTGGCGCTGCCGGGCTATACCCCGCTGACCGGCCGCCATCAGTTTGTCCTGAACCTCAACATTCCCGAAGCGTTTGATTATCTGCTGGAGCGGATGAGCTGGCTGCTGGGCGAGCATGCGGTGGACTACGTGAAGTGGGATATGAACCGCGAGCTGGTGCAGCCTGGGCATCAGGGACGCGCCGCTGTGGACGCGCAAACGCGCCAGTTCTACCGCCTGCTGGATACGCTGGTGGCCCGTTTCCCGCACATTGAATTTGAATCCTGCTCCTCCGGCGGCGGACGGATCGATTATGAAGTCCTCAAACGCAGCCATCGCTTCTGGGCGTCTGACAACAATGACGCCCTTGAGCGCAACACCATCCAGCGCGGCATGAGCTACTTCTTTCCACCCGAGGTAATGGGCGCGCACATTGGCAATCGCCACTGTCATGCCACCTTCCGCCAGCATAGTATCGCCTTTCGCGGCCTGACGGCGCTGTTCGGTCATATGGGCCTTGAGCTGGATCCGGTGAGCGCCGATGAAGAAGAGCGCGCCGGATACCGAAAATATGCAGCCCTGCATAAACAGTGGCGCGACGTGATCCATCACGGCGTGCAGTGGCGAATAGATATGCCGGACGCCACCACCCTTGCCCATGGCGTCGTTAGCCCGGATAAAGCGCAGGCGATCTTCCTCGTTAGCCAGCTGGCGATGCCGGACTACACCCTGATGGCGCCGCTGCGCCTGGCGGGCCTGGAGGCGAGCGCCCGCTATCAGGTGACGCTCCTCGATCATCCGAACATTCAGATCACCGGCGAGGGCGGCCACACCATGCGGAAGCTGCCGGCATGGATGACGACGCCGCAGACGGTGAGCGGTGAGTGGCTGCAGCAGGCGGGGCTGGCGCTACCCATCCTCGACCCGGAAAGCGCCATTCTGATTGGTCTGCAACGCGTGTGATGGTATCGGGCCGCGCTGCGGCCCTTCTTGAGGAAAATATAATGAACCCGACCGTCTGTACCCACAAAAACAACCCCAACTTCTGGATTTTCGGGCTGTTCTTCTTTCTCTACTTCTTCATCATGGCCACCTGCTTTCCGTTTCTGCCGATCTGGCTGTCGGACGTCATCGGCCTGAATAAAACCGAAACCGGCCTCGTTTTCTCCAGCCTGTCGCTGTTCGCCATCTGTTTCCAGCCGATCCTCGGAGTGATCTCTGACAAGCTGGGGCTGAAAAAACACCTGATGTGGATCGTGACCGTTCTGCTGGTGCTGATTGCTCCCTTCTTCCTTTATGTTTTCGCTCCGCTGCTGAAAACCAATATCTGGCTCGGGGCGCTGAGCGGCGGCGCCTATATCGGCTTTGTATTCTCCGCAGGCGCCGGCGCGATGGAGGCCTATATCGAACGGGTAAGCCGCAACAGCGGGTTTGAATACGGCAAGGCGCGCACCTTTGGCTGCCTGGGATGGGCGCTGTGCGCGACCACCGCCGGAATGCTGTTCAGCATTAATCCCGAATGGGTGTTCTGGATGGGGTCGGCCGCCGCGCTGCTGCTGGTGGTGCTGGTGGCCATCGCCAAACCGCAGGCCAGTCAGTCCGCGCAGGTAATGGACTCGCTCGGCGCCAATCGCCCGGCGATCGATTTAAAAACGGCGGTGCGCATGTTCCGCCAGCGTAAGATGTGGATGTTTATTCTGTATGTTATCGGCGTGGCCTGCGTGTATGACGTTTTCGATCAGCAGTTCGCCACCTTCTTCAAATCGTTCTTCGCGACCCCGGAAGCGGGCACCCGCGCCTTTGGTTTCGCCACCACCGCGGGAGAAATATGTAACGCCATCATTATGTTCAGCTCGCCGTGGATTATTAACCGTATCGGAGCGAAGAATACCCTGCTGATCGCCGGGATGGTGATGGCGGCAAGAATGATTGGCTCTTCCTTCGCCACCACCGCCGCGGAAGTCGTAGCGTTGAAAATGCTCCATGCGCTGGAGGTGCCGTTCCTGCTGGTGGGCGCCTTTAAATACATCACCGGCGTGTTTGACGTCCGGCTGTCGGCGACCATTTACCTGGTGGGCTTCCAGTTCGCCAAGCAGGTGGCGGCGATCTTCCTCTCCGCCTTCGCCGGCAATATGTACGATCGGATCGGTTTCCAGGAGACCTATATGATCCTCGGTGGTATTGCTCTGACGGTTACCTTAATCTCCGCGTTTACGTTAGCGGGTAAGGCGAAAACCGAGCCGCTGCGCGATAATGCAATGACCGTTTAATCGACCGGCCTCCCGTCTGGAGGGAGGCCAGTTATTTTTACGCCAGATAAAACACTTCTTTGAGCTCCGCGCTCAGCGGGCTGTTATCCGGGTTGCTGGGCATCACCTCGCGCATGTATTTCCACCAGCGCTGGCACACTTCCATGCTGGCGACCGCTTCCCAGCGGGCTTCCGATTCAATCTCCACCGTCGCGAACAGGAGATGGCGTTCTTTATCGAGATAAATGGCGTAGTGGTGCGCGCCGTGATCCTTCAACACTGCCTCCAGCTCCGGCCAGATGGGGTTATGGCGGCGCTGGTACTCCTCGTGCGCGTCGGGGTTCACCTGCATGACGAAGGCTTTACGGATCATAAGGCCTCCAGATAGAGCTCGCGAACCTCATCGCGGCTGGCGGGGCGCGGGTTACACGGCGCGCATGGGTCGGCCAGCGCTTTATCCAGCCAGCCTTCGATATCGGCTTTGCTGACGCCAAGCTGGCTGAAACCCTGGGGGATCCCTACGCGTTTGCTCAGCGTGCGGATGGCATTGATGGCCTCCATGCTGGCAGCTTCATCGCTCATGCCGCGAGTATCGACGCCCATCGCCTGCGCCACGCGGGCAAAGCGCGCCACCGCGTTCGGGCGGTTAAAGTTTTCGATGATCGGCAGCAGGATGGCGTTGCATACCCCGTGCGGCAGGTTGTGGGTGGCGCCAGGCTGATGGGCCAGGGCATGTACCAGCCCGAGGCCGGCGCTGTTGAACGCCATGCCCGCCAGATACTGGCCAAAGGCCATCTGCTCGCGGGCCTGCAGATCGTGTCCATCGTCTACCGCTTTCGGCAGCCACAGGTTGATCAGGCGGATGGCTTCGAGGGCGTTGGCGTCGGTCAGGGGATGGGCGCCAACGGAGACAAAGGCCTCGATGGCGTGGGTCAGGGCATCCATGCCGGTGGCGGCGGTAACCGCTGGCGGAATGTCGAGCATCACGCTGGCGTCGTCGACGGCGATATCCGGGATCAGGTTCGGGTCGATAATCACCTCTTTCACCTGCCGCTCGCTATCGATAATTACCGCGTTGCTGGTCATCTCCGCCGCCGTGCCGGCGGTGGTGTTGATGGCCACCAGCGGCACGCCAGCGTTTTTCACTTTGCCGACGCCGGAGTAGGCGGTGGAGGGGCCTGGGTTGGCGGTGAGGATTTTTATCGCTTTGGCGGTATCAATCGGGCTACCGCCGCCGAAGGCGATCAGGTAATCGCAGCGGGCCGCCTGGTAAGCCGCATAGCCTTGCTGCACCAGCGCTTCGGTGGGGTTGGGGAATACCTCGTCAAATAGCTGATAAGCCATCTGCTGTTCATCCAGCGCGGCGAACAGGCTGTCCAGCAGGCCCAGCTTCACCAGCTGACCGTCGGTGACGATCAGCGCCTTGCCCCACTGTTTGCCCGCTACCAGCTTGACCATATCACCGATCGCGCCTGCGCCGTGGAGGCTGATTTTAGGTAGTGCCAACATAAAACTCATGATAATTCTCCTTAATGTTGATTTTGGGAAATCCGTTTCCCCTCACCCCGACCTTCTCCCGCAGGGAGGGGGCCAGGGTGAGGGGGAAATTAACATCGTCTTCGCTGCATCATCCGCCGGGTAATAATCGGCAGGGAGATCACCACGATCAGCATGGCGCCGATAATCACCGACATCACGATGCCGGGGACGTTCAGCAGGCTCAGGCCGAAGGTCACCAGCCCCATCAGAAAGGCGGCGATGATCACCCCGGGCATGCTGCCGGAGCCGCCGAGAATATTGACGCCGCCGAGCACCGCCATGGTGACAACCGCCAGCTCCCAGCCCATCGCCAGGGTGGGGCGGGTACTGCCGAGCCGTGAGGTCAGCAGGACCGCCGCCAGCCCGGCCATCAGCCCAACCAGCGCGAACAGCACCAGGTTATGACGCTTAACGTTGATCCCGGAGAACCAGGCGCCGGTCGGGTTATTGCCGATGGCGTAGGTCCGGCGACCAAAGTTGGTTTTATGCAGCAGGAAGGTGAAGGCGGCCGCGAGGAGGATAAACAGCGCAAACTCAAAAGAGAGCGCCCCCCACACGTATCCCAGGCCGAACCAGGCAAAGCTCTCCGGATAGTGGTTGAGTGCCTGATCGCCCAACAGGATATAGGTGATGCCGCGATACAGGCTCATGGTGCCGATGGTGATCACAATGGACGACAGGTTAAAGCGGGTCACCAGCAAGCCGTTGAACAGGCCGCACAGCAGACCTACGCCCAGGCCGATGACCACCAGCAGCGGAGTGTCCATCCCCGCTGCCGCGCAGAAGCCCATCACCGTTGAGCTGAGAGCCATCGTCGAGGCTACCGACAGATCGATTTCCCGGGCGATAATCAGCATCGCCATCGGCAGGACGACGATCGCCTTCTCGGTAAAGGTAAAGGTGGCGTCCGACAGGTTCCAGATATTGAGGAAGTACGGGGAAGCCACGGCGTTGCCGATAAATACCGCCAGGGTGACCGCCAGTAAAAACCCTTCCCAGCACAGCAGGCGGCGCAGCGGCGACGGCGCGGCCGGGGCGTTTTTCATCTCTTCAGATACCATCATTTTGCTCATGATTTCACCGCCTGTTTCTGTCGGGCTAACGCCGCGTTGCGCAGGATTAACCGCCCGTGACCGCGATTGCCGCGCTCGTTGAGCAGCACCGCCATGACGATCACCGCCCCGGAAATCGCCATTTGCCAGAAGGGCGAGATGCCGATCACCGGCAGGGCGTTATTGATGACCCCAAGGAACAGCGCGCCGCACAGGCAGCCCAGCACCCGTCCGCTTCCGCCCATGGTGCTGATACCGCCGATCACGCAGGCGGCGACCACCTGGAGTTCAAAACCGTTGGCGACGTCGACATAGGCGACGGCGAAGCGCGAGATCCACAGATAGCCGCAGAAGCCGGCCAGCGCGCCGGAGAGACAGAAGCTGACGAACTGCATTTTTCCGGCGTTAATGCCGGTGTAGTATGCCGCCGTCGCGTTGCCGCCCGCGGTGTATAAGGCCCGGCCGGTGCGGCTGTAGCGCAGGAAATAACCCACCAGCAGCAGCGCGGCGATGGCGCACCAGCTCAGTAGCGGCAGCCCCAGGAGGGGGCTGCGCGGCAGACTGAGAAAATCAGCGCTCATCTGATGTGAGTTAACCCAGCCGCCGTCAGTCAGCAGGAAGATAATGCCGCGATAAATGCTCATGGTGCCCAAGGTCACCACAATGGCGGGAATGCCGAGGCGCCAGACCAGCAGGCCGTTAATTACTCCCATCAGCAGGCCCAGCAGAGTCGCCAGCGCCAGCAGCGCTACCACCGGAATACCCGGATAGTGGGCGTTAAGCAGGGCGACGATCATCCCGGTCAGCGCCAGGTTGGCGGCCATCGACAGATCAATGCCTTTGGTGAGCAACACCATCATCTGGCCGAGGGCGAGGATGATAAGGATGGCGGTATCGTTAAACATCTCCACCAGATTGCCCGGTGAAACGAACGACGGCGCCCGGCTGCCGATGGCGCCGATCATCAAAATGATGACCACCGCCAGCAGCGCTTCGCGATGTTTCAGCCATGCGTGTCCCATCATGCTGCCTCCTGGCCGATGCCGCTGGCGGCGCTAACGATGGTTTCCGCCGTCGCTTCCCCGGCCCGGTACTCGGCGACCATCAGCCCTTCGTGCATTACGATAATCCGGTCGGCCATGCCCATCACTTCCGGCAGCTCTGACGACACCATAATCACCGCCAGCCCCTGGCTGACCAGCTCGGACATAAACTGATGCACGGCGGCCTTTGAGCCGATATCGATGCCTTTGGTCGGCTCATCGAGAATGATCACCTCGGGCTGGGTCGCCAGCCATTTGCCAATCACCACTTTCTGCTGGTTGCCGCCGGAGAGGGTCTCCACCGGCTGCCGCCAGCTGAAGGCTTTTACCTGCAGGCGCGAGGCGTACTCGTCGGCCAGCCGCCATTCCCGGGCGTCGTTCAGGACGCCGTTAGGGTTGAGCTTGCTGAGCTGCGGTAAACTGATGTTCTGGGCGATAGGCAGGGCGATGATCGCTCCCTGTTTCTGCCGCTCTTCCGGCACGCAGACGATGCCCGCGCGGATGGCGTCGGCGGGCTGGTGAAAGCGCATGGTTCTGCCGTTCAGGCGGATCTCGCCGGAGGAGGGGCGCGAGACACCGGAGAGCGCCTGCATCAGCTCGGTGCGTCCGGCGCCCACCAGGCCGTAAAAGCCGAGAATTTCTCCCTTGCGCAGGCGGAAGCTGATATGGGCAAACTCGGTAGGATGACAGAGATCGGTCACCTCCAGCACCGTTTCTCCGGGTGTGCAGTCGACTTTCGGGTAGGTTTGGCTGATCGCCCGGCCCACCATCATCGACACCATCCGCTCTTCGGTGATGTCGCTTATCGCCCCGGAGCTGACGTACACCCCATCGCGCAGAATGGTGTAATAATCGGCCAGCTCGAAGATTTCATCGAACTTATGCGAGATAAACAGGATCGCTTTGCCGTCCTGCTTCAGACGCTCAACGATGTGATAAAACTCCAGGATTTCATGCTGGGAAAGCGCGGCGGTCGGCTCATCGAGGATCACCACCTGGGCGTCGAAAGCCAGCGCCCGGGCAATCGCCACCATGTGACGCTGGGCGATGCTGAGGGTTTTCAGCGTGGCTCGCGGGTCGATCTGGACTTCCAGCCGGGTGAGGATCTCGTTGGCTCTGCGGTGCATCGCCGGCCAGTCGAGCGTTTTGAGCAGTCCCTTATACAGATACTGGCCGACGAAAATGTTTTCGCTGACCGAGAGTTCGTCAAACAGCACGGTTTCCTGGTGAATGGCGGTGATCCCTACCTTATGCGCTGACTCCGGCGTTGGCAGATGAATGGGGATCGCTTTATAGAGGATCTCGCCCTCTTCGGGCTGATAAATACCGGTCATCACTTTGACCAGCGTGGATTTCCCCGCGCCGTTTTCGCCAATTAAGGCGGTCACTTTGCCGGGCCAGAGATCAAGCTGCACGTTCTCAAGGGCGCGCACACCGGGAAAAATCTTGGTGATCCCCTTCAGCGACAGCAGTGGCGTTGATGCTGACATGATAGTTCTCCACAAAAATCACCCCTCACCCTAACCCTCCCCCACAGGGGCGAGGGAACGGTCCGGCGTCCGCTGGCCGCATCGCGCAGAGGGCCAGCCGTTCCCCCTCTCCCTCCGGGAGAGGGCCGGGGTGAGGGAACAAGGATTAGAAAATTTTCGAGAACTTATCGATGTTGCTCGCATCGTAGACAAACGGCTTGGCCATCGCGCCATTCCCCTCGGCGTCCAGCTTCACTTTGCCCAGCTTGCCCATACTGGCTTCGGTTTTGGTCGCCGTGCCTTTGACTAAATCGTCGGCCAGATAGGTGGCGGCGTAGCCCAGGTCAATCGGGTTCCAGATGGCGAAGCTTTTGCTGGCGCCGGACTTGATCGCGCCGGCCATTTCCGACGGCAGCCCCAGCCCGGTGACATACACTTTGCCGATTTTGCCCTGGTCCTTCACCGCCTGCGCGGCGGCAACAATCCCCACCGACGACGGCGAGACAATGACTTTCAGGTCCGGATATGATTTCAGCAGACCCACCGCTTCGCGGTAGCTTTTATCCGACAGATCGTCACCGTAGGCGACGGTGACCAGCTGCACCGACGGATACTGCGGTAGCACCTTTTTCATCTCCTCAATCCAGATGTTCTGGTTCGTGGAGGTTGGGGTGGCGCTTAACACGGCCACCTCGCCTTTCTCAACGTTCAGCGCCTGCAGCGCATCGGCGGCAAGCTTGACGTTGGTTTCGCCAATTAAGGCGTTATTTGAGGGGTTAAGATGGATCTGACGGCCTGCCGGCGCCACGCCGGAGTCCCATGAGACCACCTTGATGCCGCGCTGCATCGCTTTTTTCAGCACCGGCACCACCGCGTCCGGATCGTTGGCGGAAATGGCGATCGCATCCACCCCCTGGGCGATCAACCCGTTCAGCACGTCGATCTGCGCCTCGGCGGTGGTAGTGGTCGGGCCGGTGTAGATCACTTTGACATCACCTAACTCCTTGGCTGCCTGTTGGGCGCCAACGTTGGCGGCTTCGAAGAAGCCATTTCCCAGCGATTTCGCCACAAGGGCGATTTTAACTTCGGCTAAGGCGGAACCGGACAACGCCAGGGCGGCAACGGTGAGGATCAAGCTTGTCTTTGTTTTCATTGCTTTTACTCCACATGAGTTAGTTTTGTAGGGTTTGCAGGTGATATTTCGCCCCGTCTCGGTGAGCGGGGCGCGATGTTGTTATGGATAAAGATCTAAAGCGGACTGCAGCGGCTGCACGTTGAAGCGTTTGCCAAGGGCGATAAGCTCGTCGCGGGTGATGGTCTGCTTCATCCCGCCCATCGACAAGACTTTCACCAGCACTTCGGCGGACTTCTCGGCGGTATCGATCAGGCCGAAGGTCTCATCCAGCGTGGGGCCGCTGCCGAAGACGCCGTGGAACGGCCACAGCACCAGCGAGTGTTTTTGCATGGTTTCGGCGGTCGCCTGGCCGATTTCATCGGTGCCCGGCACCATCCACGGCAGAATGCCGACGCCATCCGGGAAGACCACCAGACATTCGGTGCTACCTTCCCACAGCTTACGGGTGAAAAGATCGCTGTGGTTCTCCAGAACACAGGTCAGGGCGATCAGGTTGGTGGCATGGCAGTGCATGATCACCCGGTCTTTGCCGCCGGTCAGTTTGATGCGCTCGCTGTGCGACAGGAAGTGTGCCGGCAGCTCGGAGGTCGGGACGGCATCCTCCGTCAGGCCCCACAGGATATGGTATCCCGCGCCGTCGCTGTCGACCTTCACCACGCCGAGGTTAGCGGCCGGGTCGAGCTGGACGTTACGGAAGAATTTGCCGGAGCCGGTGACGATAAATGGCTGGTTGGCCAGGGTTGGCATCGGCTGGCTGAGGGCGATATAGCGCGGTTTGGCGTGGAAATCCGCCGCGTAAGGTTCGATATCCGCTTCATCCAGACGCAGCGTCAGGTTGCCGCCGTTGCGTTCGTCCCAGCCTTTCAGCCAGGCGTCGGAGGTGGCTTTGATCATGCCCTGGACGAACCAGGCGTCGATAATGGTCTGCATAGTCTTGTCTTTCCTGTTGATTCGGTGCGGGGTTGACCCCCTCACCCTAAATATGTGCGTGCCCCCGGATTGCGCCGTAAACGGCTTATCCGGGCTACCGGTTCGTAGCCCGGGTAAGGCGTCAGCCGCGACCCGGGGAAGCCCGTGCATTACCCGCGCTGGCTCAGAACCGCATTCTCATAAGCCCGTACGCTGTCCAGCCACTGGCTGCCCGCCGGCGTGTCGTGACGCTGACAGTACATCTCCCAGATGGCCTGCCACGGCAGCGATTTTTGCTCTTCGAGCAGCGCCAGGCGGGCGGTGTAATCGCCGTCGTTCTCCAGCTGGCGCAGCTGGGCGGTCGGTTCCAGCAGGGCGCGCAGCAGCGCTTTTTTCATATTGCGGGTGCCAATCACCCAGGCCGCGATGCGGTTGATGGAGGCATCGAAGAAGTCGAGGCCGATGTGCACGCGGTCAAACAGGTTATGGCGAATGATTTCGCTGGCGATGGCCTGGGTTTCATCATCCAGCAGCACCACGTGGTCGCTGTCCCAGCGCACCGGGCGGCTGACGTGCAGCAGCAGGCGCGGGATGTAGAGCATGGCGGCGGAGATCTTGTCGGAGATCACTTCCGTCGGATGGAAGTGGCCGGCATCGAGGCACAGCGCCGTCTGACGGCTGGTGGCGTAACCCATATAGAACTCGTTGGAGCCGACGGTGTAGCTTTCGGCGCCGATGCCGAACAGCTTGCTCTCCACGGCGTCGATATGGTGCGCCGGGTCGAGCTTCTCGCTGATCACCTCATCAAGGGCGTTCAGCAGCCGCTGGCGCGGGGCGAAGCGGTCAACGGTTATATCCTTCATGCCGTCCGGCACCCAGATATTCATCACCGACGGCGTGCCCAGCTGTTCGCCAAAATAAGCGGATACGCGGCGGCTGGCTTTGCAGTGGTCGATCCAGAACTGGCGGATCTCATCGTTGGCGTGCGACAGGGTAAAGCCGTCGGCGCTCAGCGGATGCGAGAAGCAGGAGGGGTTGAAATCCAGCCCCAGTTTGTTGGCTTTCGCCCACGTAACCCAGTTTTTAAAGTGCTCCGGCTTAATCTCATTGCGGGCTACCGGCGCGTCGGATTCCAGGTAAATAGCGTGCAGATTGAGACGCTTTGGCCCCGGGATCAGGCTCAGCGCCTGCTCAAGGTCGGCGCGGAGTTCTTCTGCATTGCGCGCTTTGCCCGGGTAGTTGCCGGTCGCCTGGATACCGCCGGTCAGGCTTCCCGCCGGGTTTTCGAAACCGGCGACGTCGTCACCCTGCCAGCAGTGCATGGAGACGGGCAGACGGTCCAGCTGGCGCAGGGCCTCCTCGACATCCACGCCGACGGCGGCGTAGCGCTGCTTAGCAATTTCCCAGGCTTGTTCAAGTTGAGTGGTCATGCGCAAAGCTCCTTGGTCTGTTGTGGCTGAAACTGCGCCACGAAACGGGCAATTTCACTATCAGGATTGGGGGTAAAAGTGGTGAGCGCCGCGTTGCCGCGCACTACCTGACGAAACTCATCGACATTGGCCAGCTCGTCGAGGGTCATTAACTGGATGCCGATATTGCCGAGGGTGGAGGCCTCTATCGGGCCGGCCACGACGGCGATCCCGCAGGCGTCAGCGCACAGCTGGTTGAGCAGCGTGTTCTGACAGCCGCCGCCGACGATATGCAGCTGGCTGAAGGGGTGGCCGCGCAGCGCCGCCAGCTCGTTAAGCACCCGGGCGTAGAGCAGCGCCAGGCTGTCGAAAATGCAGCGCGCCAGTTCGGCATCGCTTTCAGGAACCGGCTGCCCGGCGTCGCGACAGGCGGCCTGGATCTCGGCGCTCATACTGGCCGGGTTGATAAAGCGGTCATCGTTGCAGTCAATTATGAAGCGGCACGCCGGTAGCGCGGCGGTGCGGGCGATCAGCCCCTGCAGGTCGCTGATGTTTTGCTCTTTTAGCACCCGCTGCAGCAGCCACAGGCCCATGATATTTTTCAGCACCCGATAGCGGCCTTCGGCTCCGCCTTCGTTGGTGATATTGGCCTGCAGCGCCGCGTCGCAGGTGTACGGCGTCAGGCTTTCAAACCCCATCAGCGACCAGGTGCCGGAGGAGAGATAGGCGGCATGGCGGTCGGCCAGCGGGGAGGCGATCACCGCGCTGGCGGTGTCGTGGCTGGCGACAGCGACTACCGGAATTCGGTTACCCTGCGGGCAGATCCAGTGGCCTATCACATTGCCGGGGTGGGTCGGCTTTCCGAACCACGCCAACGGCGCGCCGGTCCAGTTCAGCAGCGTCTCATCCCAGCTATCGCTGTTAATATTGACCAGCTGGGTGGTGGTGGCGTTGGTATATTCCCAGTTCAGATTGCCGGTCAGGCGGAAGCTGAAATAGTCGGGGATCAGCAGGGCATGGGCAGCCTGACTGACCAGCTCCGGCTGCTGCTCCACCAGAGCGCGCAGCTGATAAAGCGTGTTAAACGGCAAAAACTGAATGCCGCTGCGGCGATAGATTTCCGCCCGGCCCAGCTGCGCTTCAGCGTGACGCAGCAGGCCCTGGGTGCGGTCGTCACGATAGGAGATCGGCAGCCCGACGCGCTGGCCCTGCTTATCCAGCAGGACATAATCTACCCCCCAGGTATCGATGCCGATATTGTCTATCAGAATGCCCTGCTCACACACTTTCTCCAGCCCGCGGCGGATCTCGCCTTCCAGGCTATCTACATCCCAGCAGTCGAAGCCGTCTACTTTCTGCAGACTATTGGTGAAGCGATGAATTTCGCGCAGCGTCAGGGCGCGCGGCCCGGGCTGATAGCTGGCGAGCATCACCCGCCCGCTGGAGGCGCCTAAATCGACAGCGACACAATGACGAATACTCATGAAACGATCCTTCTTAAAATCATTGTCCGCAGTCTAAAAAAGGCCGTTTACTGACACCTTCTCGCTACGGACAGCCAAAACTGGCCGCTGGCAAGAAAGCAAAGGTGACCGTGAGGGACATCACAGTTTGCGGTTTTAGGGGATGGCGAGGGGGATGTGATGGCCTCCGCAGTTCCGCATCTTTCCGGCTGATTCTTGAAAAAGCGGCAGGATTTACGAATTTCGCGGTCAAAAATTGAAGGCCGGATAGCCAACCCTTCATTACTATCAGCCGGTGACTGATAATTTTTCTCATTACGAGGGTGGCATCATGACCATATTGCACAGTACGGATTTCTTTAAGGCCGGGATCTCGACGGTGGCTATTGAACCCCGCCTCCCTCAGTCGGCCTTTCCGGAGCATCACCATGATTTTCATGAAATAGTTATCGTGGAGCAGGGATCGGGTATTCACGTCTTCAATGGCCAGCCCTATACCATTGGCGGCGGTTCGGTCTGTTTTATCCGCGATCACGACCGCCATCTTTACGAGCACACGGATAATCTGTGTCTGACCAATGTGCTCTATCGCGCGCCGGATGCGTTTCGCTTTCTCGCCGGGGTCAGTCAACTATTGCCCCAGGAACAGGAAGGAAACTACCCCTCGCACTGGCGGGTGAATCAAACCGTCCTGCAACAGGTGCGGCATATCGTGGCGCAGATCGAGGCCGTGGGGAGCGATACGGATACTCATGCCGTCGCCAGCCGTGAGATCCTGTTTATGCAGCTGCTGGTGCTGTTACGTAAGAGCAGCCTTGCGGAAGAGGCCACCAACAACGATGCGCGGCTGAATCAGCTGTTGGCCTGGCTCGAAGAGCATTTTGCGCAGGAGATCTGCTGGGAGGAGGTGGCGGCGCAGTTTTCGCTGTCGCTGCGTACGCTGCACCGCCAGCTGAAGCAGCAGACCGGTCTGACGCCACAGCGCTATCTTAATCGGGTGCGCCTGATGAAAGCCCGCCACCTGCTGCGCCACAGCGATGAAAGCGTGACTGATATCGCTTATCGCTGCGGCTTCGGCGACAGTAACCACTTTTCGACGCTTTTTCGCCGGGAGTTCGACTGGTCGCCGCGCGATATCCGCCAGGGGCGCGACGCCATTCTTCAGTAACGCGAGAAGAGTCAACGTATTGCAGACTAAAAACGCGAATAATGCGCCGTTATCCGCGTTTGGAGTGTGAGCCGTGGCCGGTCTGATTTTACGTAAAGAGGAGTTTTTCCCTTCCGCCACACAGGCAGTGGCGGTGGCAGACCGCTACCCGCAAAATGTCTTTGCCGAACATACCCATGAGTTCTGCGAGCTGGTGCTGGTGTGGCGAGGCAACGGGCTGCACGTCCTTAACGATCGCCCCTGGCGCATTACCCGCGGCGATCTGTTCTACATTCGCGCCGAAGATAAACACTCCTATGCTTCCGTTAACGATCTGGTTCTGCAGAACATCATCTATTGCCCGGAGCGGCTGCAGCTCAATTTTGACTGGGCCGGGGCGATCCCTGGCCTCTTCGGTACGCCGTGGAAGCCCCACTGGCGCATGGGCAGCACCGGTATGGCGCAGGCGCGCCAGGTGATTAGCCAGCTTGAGCATGAGTGCGCCCGGCGCGACGCGCAGGGAAATGCGATGGCCGAACTGCTTTTTGCCCAGCTGGCGCTGACGCTGCAGCGCCATCGCTACGCGACGGATGATCCCGCGGCGACGCAGCGCGAAGCGCTGCTGGACAAACTGCTGGCCGCGCTGGCGGCCAGCCTTAGCCGCCCCTTTGTTCTGGAGCGTTTCTGCGAGCAGGAGGGCGGCAGCGAGCGGGCGCTTCGCCAGCAGTTTCGCCAGCAAACCGGGATGACCATCAATCACTATTTACGCCAGCTGCGGATCTGCCATGCGCAGTATCTGCTGCAGCATACCGAGCGCTTAATCGGCGATATCGCCATGCAGTGCGGCTTTGAGGACAGTAACTACTTTTCGGTGGTTTTTAGCCGGGAAATCGGCATGTCGCCGGGGCAATGGCGGCAGCGCAGTCGCGCCGCCGCCTGAAGAGCGTCGTTGTCAGGCAGATGATCCGGTGATTAACTGGCCATTCCCAGACCGACGATATTGGCGGCGATGATAATCACCACGCAGCCGAGGCTCAGGACGCTCACCGGACGACGGCCGGCATTGTTCCACTCCTTCAGCACCAGACCCACCACACCGCCGCACAGCACGTAGAAACTCATGTGCAGCATCCAGCTCATATAATCATACTGCGCCGGAATGCTGGCGTGGCCCCAGGCATAGAAGAAGAACTGGAGATACCACATCAGACCGCCGAGGGCGGAGAGCAGAAGGTTGCTGATGATAAGCGGTTTGGCCAGCGAGAAATCGGCTTTGATTGACAGGTTCTTCACTTTCGCCAGACGAATAAAGCAGAAGCCAAGGTTAACCAGCGCCCCGCCGCCCATAATCACCACGTAGCTTGGCAGCGCTGCGTACAGCGGGTCGACGCCGAGCGCCGCGGCGGCATCATGCATCGGTTTGGCGGCGTTCATCGCGAACGACATCCCTGCGGAGAAGATACCGCACATTACCGCCAGCAGAAGCCCTTTCTTCAGATTGAACTCTTCGGCTTTGATGCCCATTTTGCGCTCTTTCAGCTGGCCTGCGCGGGTGACGATGCCGACGCCAATCACCGCCACCAGCACGCCGAGCAGCGTCATTTGACCGCCCTGGGTGTGCATCAGCACTGCAAACTGACCGTTAATAATCGGCGTCATCAGCGTGCCGACAATCAGCGTGATACCAATGGCGATGCCAATCCCCATCGACATGCCAAGATAGCGCATGGTCAGGCCATAGTTGATATTACCAATGCCCCACATGGCGCCGAACAGAAAGACCGGCAGCAGCGTGGAGGCGCTAAAAGAGCGGTAGTAGGCCCAGAAGTCGGGTAACAGCGTGGCGCTGATGGCCCAGGGCAGAATCAGCCAGGAGACGATCCCCCCGACCGACCACATGGTTTCCCACGACCAGTGTTTTACTTTCTTGAACGGGGCATAGAAACAGGCGGCACTGGCGGCCCCTATCAAATGCCAAAAAATACCCATCGTAATCGCGTGGTTCATTGATTTTATCCTCATCTTTTTTTATCGGAGACGGCGGCTTCCGATGGGATGAGTGTAAAAATTGGCCGCTTTGGCCGCCTTCAGGACGTTGCCACAGGATGGCGAACCCTGGCAACCATGGGCTTAATTAGTTGTTCTACATCACAAAACGACGGGTATTTCTTCTGGTTATATCCATATGAAAAATACGGCATTGATAAGCATTTTCAATACCATTTAATTAACTATAATGGACAAACTGCTTACGCGGCGTTAACACTTGAGCCGCTCGACAATAATGGAGATGATTATGAGCTATACCCTGCCATCCCTGCCTTACGCTTACGATGCTCTGGAACCGCACTTCGACAAGCAGACGATGGAGATCCATCACACTAAACACCACCAGACCTACGTGAACAATGCCAACGCCGCGCTGGAAAGCCTGCCGGAGTTCGCTAACCTGTCCGCTGAAGAGCTGATTACCAAGCTGGATCAGCTGCCGGCTGACAAAAAAACCGTACTGCGTAACAACGCCGGCGGCCACGCGAACCACAGCCTGTTCTGGAAAGGCCTGAAAACCGGTACCACCCTGCAGGGCGACCTGAAAGCGGCTATCGAGCGCGATTTCGGTTCCGTGGAGAACTTCAAAGCGGAATTCGAAAAAGCCGCTGCTACCCGTTTCGGCTCCGGCTGGGCGTGGCTGGTCCTGAAAGGTGACAAACTGGCCGTTGTCTCCACCGCCAACCAGGATTCCCCGCTGATGGGCGAAGCCATTTCCGGCGCTTCCGGCTTCCCGATTATCGGCCTGGACGTCTGGGAACACGCTTACTACCTGAAATTCCAGAACCGCCGCCCGGACTACATCAAAGCCTTCTGGGACGTAGTGAACTGGGACGAAGCTGCAGCGCGTTTTGCCGCCAAAAAATAAGGTTGCATTGCGCTAAAAGAGAAGCGAGTCTGATGACTCGCTTTTTTTATATCTGTAGCAAGGAGAGCAGCCATGCATTATCCGGTGAATGTCTTTGTCGGCAAAATCAGGGACTACGCGGGCAGTCGCCCCAGCGCGATCGACAAAATCCAGGTCGACGGAGAATTGCAGCTCGGCGATCTCGGTCTCGATGGGGACCAGCAGGCGGAGAAGAAAATCCACGGCGGGCCGGACCGCGCGCTGTGTCATTATCCGCGTGAACACTATGCCGACTGGATCCGTGACTTCCCCCAGCAGGCCGAGCGGTTCTGCGCGCCGGCGTTCGGCGAAAACCTCTCCACCACCGGGCTTACCGAGCAAAACGTTTATATCGGCGATATTTTTCGCTGGGGCGAGGCGCTGATCCAGGTCACCCAGCCGCGATCGCCGTGCTTCAAGCTCAACTTTCATTTTGCGATCAATGATATGGCGCAGCTGATGCAAAACAGCGGAAAAACCGGCTGGCTGTACCGGGTGATTGCCGGAGGGCAAGTTTCCAGCGATGCGCCGCTCGAGCTGGTTTCCCGGCTGAGTGATGTCAGCGTTCATGAGGCCGGGGCGATTGCCTGGCAGATGCCGTTTGATGATGATCAGTACCACCGCTTACTGTCGGCAGCGGGCCTGTCTGTTAGCTGGAGCCGAACGATGCAGAAACGGCGTTTAAGCGGCAAGATAGAGGATAGTTCGCGGAGATTATGGGGGAAATAACCCCCCATATTAAGTATTCCCGGGATGCTCCCGGCGCAGCGCCGCACAGCGCAGGCCGGGTCGGCGTCAGGTTCGTTTATACAGCGGCAGCCAGATTGTTAAACGCAGACCACCCAGCGGGCTGTCGTCGGCCTTCACCCAGCCGCGGTGCTGCTGAATAGCGGTTTCGACAATCGCCAGCCCCAGGCCGGTGCCGCCGGACTCGCGGTCGCGCGCCTCGTCGGTCCGGTAGAATGGCCGGAAAATCTGTTCGCGATCCTCCGGGCTGACTCCCGGGCCGTCGTCATCGACGTTAACCGTAATCCCGTCTTTATCCACCGAGAAGCTGACGGAAATTTTCGTATGCGAGTAGCGCAGGGCGTTGCGCACGATATTCTCCAGCGCGCTTTCCAGCGCATTGGGGTTACCGTACAGCGGCCATGGGCCCGGCGGATACTCAACGGTGAAAGATTTCCCCATCTGCTCGGCTTCAAACGCCGCATTGTCCAACACTTCGTTCCATAGCTGATTGGCTTTCACCGTCTCGCTGACCAGGGCGTTTTTCGCCTGATTGCGCGACATCACCAGCAGGTCGTTGATCATGCTGTCCAGCCGGTGCGCTTCGGTTTCGATACGCTCCAGCTCCTTGCTCTCTCCGCTGCGGCGGCGCAGCAGAGCGGTGCCCAGCTGCAGGCGCGTAAGCGGCGTGCGCAGCTCGTGCGAGATATCGGACAGTAGCCGCTGCTGGCTGGTCATCATCCGCTCCAGGGCCGTCACCATCTGGTTAAAACTGGCGCCAGCGGCTAAAAACTCCTGCGGCCCGGCTTCCAGCTCCGGATGCTGGCGCAGGTTGCCCTGGGCGACTTCATCGGCGGCATTTTTCAGCTTACGCGCCGGTTTCGCCAGGCTCCACGCCAGCCACAGCAGCAGCGGGGCGCTGACCAGCATCGTGACGATCAGCAGCAGCAGCGGCCGGTCAAACAGCAGGTTGATAAAGTCGGATTGTGAGGTGCTGGCGGGACGAATCAGATAGAGCTGATAGTTATCCTCCCCGTCCCGGACGGAAAACGGGCCCACCATTTCCAGGCGGCCATAGCGTTTTTTCTGCGGATGATCGGCGTTATCGGCCTGGCCGATAAAGTTACGAATGATCTGCATTTCGTTGCGTTCTGCGCCGATCACGCGGCCTTCGCTGGTCACCAGCAGCAGGCGTTGTCCCGGAGGCGCCCATTTATCGATGGCGCGAAACAAACGACGCCACCACATCAGGTCGTTTGGCGGATCGTTGGCCAGCTCGGCCTCGACGTGCTGCTCGATCATGATGCCCTGACGCTGCTCGCTTTCCAGCAGCTCGGTCATCTGCCGGGAATCCAGTTTGGGCAACATCAGCACCAGCATCAACACCAGCGCCAGCGTGAGCCAGAAGATGGCGAAGATGCGTGCAGTCAAACTTCCAATCATGAAGCGGAAACCATCAGATACCCGCGGCCACGCAGCGTTTTAAACCACGGATGGCCATCTTTGCGCTCCGGCAGCTTACGCCGCAGGTTGGAAATATGCATATCGATGGCGCGGTCGAACGGCGTCAGGCGCTTGCCTAACACTTCCTGGCTTAAATGCTCACGGGAGACTACCTGACCGAGATGCTGCGCTAACAGATAGAGCAGGGTGAACTCGGTGCCGGTGAGCTCCAGCGTCTGGCCATCGAAATTGGCTTCCTGGCGGCCCGGATTGAGGCTTAAGGCATCCACTTCCAGGGTTGGTGAGCCGGCTTCGGTCGTCTGCTGCTGCTCGCTCCAGTGGGAACGGCGCAGAATCGCGCGTATACGGGCCACCAGCTCGCGATCGTTGAATGGCTTAGGCAAATAGTCATCCGCGCCCAGCTCGAGGCCGAGAACGCGATCCAGCTCGCTTCCGCGCGCTGTTAGCATGATAACCGGAGTCTGGTGTGTCTGACGCAGCTCTTTCAGCGTATCGATACCGTTTTTCTTCGGCATCATCACGTCGAGCAGCAATAAATCAACGCTGTCGTCCAGAAGGGCCAGCGCCTGTTCCCCATCATGGGCCACCAGCACGTTAAAACCTTCCATATCGAGCAGCTCTTTTAACAGGGAGGTGAGCTCCCGGTCATCATCAACTAACAGGATTTTATTCATTGTTTAAATACCTCCGAGGCAGAAATTACGTCATCAAGGCCCGCTAATCCATGACTTTACGTTGTTTTACACCCCCTGACGCATGTTTGCAGCCTGAATCGTAGACTGTCTCTCGTTGAATCGCGACACAAACGTTTTGGGAGTATGTGATGCGCAATGTTATCGCTGCCGTCATGGCCTCAACGCTGGCGCTAAGTGCATATAGCCAGGCCGCTGAAGTCGTTACCAGCGTTAACTGGCTCCCCGGAGACGAAGGGGGACAGCGCGGTAGCCAAAGCCATATGTTTGACGGCATAAGTTTAACCGAGCAGCAACGTCAGCAGTTACGGGATCTTATGCAACGGGCACGCCACGACAGGCTCCCCGTTAATGTTAGCGAAATGGAGACAATGCATCGCCTTGTCACCGCAGAAAATTTTGATGAAAACGCTGTGCGCGCTCAGGCAGAAAAGATGGCGCAGGAACAGGTTGCCCGCCAGGTCGAGATGGCTAAGGTTCGCAACCAAATGTACCACCTGCTTACGCCAGAGCAGCAAGCGGTTTTAAATGCTAAGCACCAGCAGCGTATGGATCAGTTGCGTGAGGTTGCAAGGATGCAGAAAGGCTCAGCGATGATGCTTTCGAGTAGTAGCAACACCCTGCAACCCCAGTAACAAACCCTGTTTTCCTTGCCATAGACACCATCCCTGTCTTCCCCCACATGATGTGGGGGTTTTTTTTGCCCTTTTTACGGTAAATCAACTCCTTCGCCTATCCCGTGAGCGTCACAAGTTCGGGTTATACTAAGCGCATTGCAGGAGAAGGAGCCTATATGAATCAATCTTATGGCCGGTTGGTCAGTCGCGCCGCTATCGCCGCGACGGCTATGGCCTCCGCGTTACTTTTGATCAAAATTTTTGCGTGGTGGTATACCGGTTCTGTCAGTATTCTGGCTGCGCTGGTGGATTCGCTGGTGGACATTGCCGCCTCGCTGACCAACCTGCTGGTGGTTCGCTATTCGCTACAGCCTGCTGATGAAGAACATACCTTTGGTCATGGCAAAGCGGAGTCGCTGGCGGCGCTGGCGCAAAGCATGTTTATCTCCGGCTCGGCGCTGTTCCTGTTTCTCACCGGCATTCAGCACCTGGTGCGTCCGGAGCCGCTGCAGGCCGCCGGCGTCGGTGTCGTCGTCACATTGATCGCCCTCGTTAGTACGCTGGCGCTGGTGACTTTCCAGCGCTGGGTGGTGCGAAAAACCCAGAGCCAGGCGGTGCGGGCGGATATGCTTCATTATCAGTCTGATGTTATGATGAACGGCGCCATTCTGGTGGCGCTGGGCCTCTCCTGGTACGGCTGGCATCGCGCCGACGCGTTGTTTGCCTTGGGGATTGGCATCTATATTTTATATAGCGCGCTGCGGATGGGCTATGAGGCGGTTCAGTCACTACTCGACCGCGCCTTGCCTGACGAGGAGCGTCAGGACATTATCACCATCGTGACCGCATGGCCCGGCATCCGCGGGGCGCACGATCTACGAACGCGGCAGTCAGGGCCGACCCGCTTTATTCAGATTCATTTGGAAATGGAAGATAACCTCCCGCTGGTGCAAGCCCACGTGATTGCAGACCAGGTGGAGCAGGCGATTCTACGCCGTTTCCCGGGGTCCGATGTCATTATCCATCAGGATCCCAGCTCTGTGGTGCCAGCGGCGCAGCAGGGCTTTTTTGAGCGTTAGGTTATAGTCTGTAAACTCGATGTAAAAATGTGGGGCAGATCGGCATTTTTTGTATAAATTACCGCCGTTTGGTCTGACCTGAATCAATTCAGCTTGAGGCGTTTGATATACTATTGTCATTAGCGTCGTGCACTCCTGGTGAGGGAGCGCTTCAGGCAACAGAATTATTTTTTGCTTCCTAAGTTCAGAGGTAGTCATGATTAAGAAAATCGGTGTGTTGACAAGTGGCGGTGATGCGCCGGGCATGAACGCAGCAATTCGTGGCGTTGTGCGCGCGGCATTAACGGAAGGTCTGGAAGTTTTTGGAATCTATGACGGTTACCTCGGATTGTATGAAGACCGTATGGTTCAGCTCGACCGTTACAGCGTTTCCGACATGATCAACCGCGGCGGTACCTTCCTGGGCTCCGCTCGCTTCCCGGAATTCCGCGAAGAACACATCCGCGCTGTGGCTATCGAAAACATGAAGAAGCGCGGCCTGGACGCGCTGGTGGTTATCGGCGGTGACGGTTCCTATATGGGGGCGATGCGCCTGACCGAGATGGGCTTCCCATGCATCGGCCTGCCGGGCACTATCGACAACGATATCAAAGGCACTGACTACACCATCGGCTTCTTTACTGCCCTGAGCACCGTGGTGGAAGCGATTGACCGTTTGCGCGACACCTCCTCTTCGCACCAGCGTATCTCCGTGGTGGAAGTGATGGGCCGTTACTGTGGCGACCTGACCCTGGCGGCGGCGATTGCCGGCGGCTGTGAGTTCATCATGGTGCCTGAAGTGGAATATACCCGTGACGATCTGGTGGCAGAAATCAAAGCCGGTATCGCGAAAGGGAAAAAACACGCTATCGTGGCCATCACCGAGCACATGTGCGACGTTGACGAGCTGGCAAGCTACATCGAGAAAGAGACTGGCCGTGAAACTCGCGCCACCGTCCTCGGCCACATTCAGCGCGGCGGTTCCCCGGTTCCTTACGACCGCATCCTGGCTTCCCGCATGGGCGCCTATGCGATTGAGCTGCTGCTGCAGGGCCATGGCGGCCGTTGCGTCGGCATCCAGAACGAGAAGCTGGTGCACCACGACATCATCGATGCCATCGAGAACATGAAGCGTCCGTTCAAGAACGACTGGCTGGATTGCGCGAAGAAACTGTACTAAGTTACGCGCCGGATAAACAAAAGGCCTTCTCATGGAGAAGGCCTTTTTTATGGCGGAAGGTTTATTCGATATCCAGCGGGTCTTCCGACAGGATCATCCCGGTGTTATCGGCATACAGATGGTCGCCGGAGAAGAAAGTCACCCCGCCGAAATTGACGCGCACGTCGCTTTCGCCGATGCCTTCGCCAGCCGCGCCGACCGGAATCGCCGCCAGCGCCTGAATACCAATGTCCAGTTCCTCAAGGTCGTCAACCTGGCGCACCGCGCCATAGACCACCAACCCTTCCCATTCATTCTGGACGGCCAGACGCGCCAGGTCAGCGTCAATTAACGCGCGTCGTACTGAGCCGCCGCCGTCGATCAGGAGAATATGACCACGGCCATTCTGCTCGAGCAGATCGTAGAGCAACCCGTTATCCTCGAAACATTTAACCGTAATGATCTGTCCACCAAACGACGACCGTCCTCCAAAGTTAGAGAACAGCGGTTCCACGACGTTGACATCTTCCTGGTAGATGTCACAAAGCTCGGAAGTATCGTATTTCATAGGCTTAACGTTCAGTTGCTGCGAGAGTTTTTAGTATATCCCGCGAATCGCATTGTTGGCAAAATCATCAATTGTTAATTGATATTTGTCAGTTAAGCCATCAGCTTACTGGCAATAATTCCGATAACAAACAGCAGGTTGGTCAGTAAGGCCCCTTTGACCGTCTTTTCGAGCATTGGCCGCATCGCCAGCGGATCGGATTCGCGCAGGACGTAGCGCGCCTGTTTCACCAGCAGCGGCGTGGCGAGAATAAACAGCCAGCCCCAGGCTGAATGCAGCGCCAGCAGGTTAAACAGCGCCAGACACAGCAGGGCGCCGAGCAGCAGGCAGGCATGATAGCGGCGGGCATTGACCGGGCCCAGGCGCACGGCGAGGGTGTTCTTCCCGTTCTGCCGGTCGCTGTCGATATCGCGCAGATTATTGATGTTCAGCACGGCGGTCGCCAGCAGACCGCAGGCTGTCGCCGGCAGAAAAATGGCCGCTTCCACATTATGGGCTTGCAGATACCAGCTGCCGAGGACGCTCAGCCAGCCGAAGAAAACGAGTACTGAGATATCACCCAGACCAATATATCCATACGGACGGGTGCCCACCGTGTAGGTGATGGCGGCCACGATAGACAGGCCTCCCAGAGCGAGGAAGCCGATGAAATCGCCGACGCTCTGCCAGGCGGCGCACAGCAGCGCCAGACCAAACAGGCAGATGAGTACGACGGTGACGATCAGAGCGCGCTTCATCTGCTGGGGGGTAATCACCCCTTTCTGCATCCCGCGCAGCGGCCCGATGCGATCCGGTTTATCGCTCCCCTTAACCGCGTCGCCGTAGTCATTGGCGAGGTTGGAAAGAATTTGCAGCAAGCCGGCGGTGATCAGCGCCAGCAGGGCAACCCAGGGATCAAAATGGCCCTGCTCCCAGGCAAGGACGGTGCCAACAATAATCGCGGCAAATGCCAGCGGTAACGTTTTAGGACGCAGGCTTTCCAGCCACGCCTGTGAACGGCTGATATCAGTCATAGTTATTCTAGCCAATAAAAATGGGGGCGATAGCCCCCATCAACAGTGATGAAAATGCATTGCACCGGATTATAGGATAAAACGGCTCAGATCTTCATCTGCCACCAGAACATCCAGGTGTTTACTCACATATTCGGCATCGATAGTGACGGTCTGGCCGTTCATCTCGCTGGCATCATAGGAGATATCTTCCACCAGGCGCTCCAGCACGGTGTGCAGGCGACGCGCACCGATGTTCTCGGTGGTTTCGTTTACCTGCCATGCGGCCTGGGCGATGCGCTTGATGCCGTCTTCGGTGAATTCGATGTTCACTCCTTCGGTCGCCATCAGCGCCTTGTACTGCACGGTGATGGAGGCATTCGGCTCGGTCAGGATGCGCTCGAAGTCGTGGGTGGTCAGCGCCTTCAGCTCAACGCGGATCGGCAGACGCCCCTGCAGTTCCGGGATCAGATCGGATGGGCTGGCCACCTGGAATGCGCCGGAGGCGATAAACAGGATGTGGTCGGTCTTGACCATCCCATGTTTGGTGGAGACGGTGCAGCCTTCCACCAGCGGCAGCAGGTCGCGCTGTACGCCTTCGCGGGAGACGTCCGGGCCGGAGGTGTTGCCGCCGCGCTTACAGATTTTGTCGATTTCGTCGATAAAGACGATACCGTGCTGCTCTACAGCGTCGATGGCTTCCTGCTTGAGCTCTTCCGGATTGACCAGTTTGGCCGCTTCTTCTTCAATCAGCAGCTTCATCGCGTCTTTGATTTTCAGCTTACGCGGTTTCTGCTTCTGGCCGCCGAGGTCCTGGAACATAGACTGCAGCTGGCTGGTCATCTCTTCCATGCCCGGAGGGGACATGATTTCAACGCCCATCGGCGCCGCAGCGAGATCGATTTCAATCTCTTTATCGTCCAGCTGGCCTTCACGCAGTTTTTTACGGAACGCCTGGCGCGCTGCAGACGGTTCCTGCGACGGCTCAGTCTGGCCCCAGTTGTTCTTCGCCGGTGGGATCAGCACGTCGAGCACGCGCTCTTCCGCCAGCTCTTCCGCGCGGTAACGGTTCTTATCGATGGACTGCATGCGAACCATTTTGATCGCCGCATCGGTCAAATCGCGGATGATGGAGTCCACTTCTTTACCGACATAGCCCACTTCGGTGAACTTCGTCGCTTCAACTTTGATAAACGGCGCGTTGGCCAGTTTTGCCAGACGACGGGCGATTTCGGTTTTACCGACGCCGGTTGGGCCGATCATCAGAATGTTTTTCGGCGTGACTTCATGACGCAGCTCTTCGTTAAGCTGCATCCGACGCCAGCGGTTACGCAGGGCGATAGCAACAGAACGCTTGGCGGCGTCCTGACCGATAATGTGTTTGTCCAGTTCGCTGACAATTTCGCGTGGGGTCATTTCAGACATGGGAGATCCTTACGCTTTAGAAGGTAATTCTTCGATGGTGTGGAAATGGTTGGTATAGATGCAGATATCACCTGCAATATCCAACGCTTTCTCGGCGATGTCGCGCGCGCCCATATCGGTATTTTCCAACAGCGCGCGGGCCGCGGCCTGGGCGTAAGGACCGCCGGAGCCGATAGCAATCAAATCGTTTTCCGGCTGTACCACGTCACCGTTACCGGTGATGATAAGCGACGCGTTTTCGTCCGCGACGGCCAGCAGCGCTTCCAGTTTGCGCAACATCCGGTCAGTTCGCCAGTCTTTGGCCAGCTCAACGGCGGCCTTCACCAGATGGCCCTGGTGCATTTCCAGTTTACGTTCAAACAGTTCGAACAGCGTGAAGGCGTCGGCGGTGCCGCCAGCGAAACCGGCAATCACTTTGTCGTTGTACAGACGACGCACTTTCTTCACATTGCCCTTCATCACGGTGTTGCCCAGCGTGGCCTGGCCATCACCGGCAATAACAACATGGCCGTTACGGCGAACACTTACAATTGTAGTCACGAGCAGACCCCTTGGTTGCAAAAGCGGAACAGGGGCCCCGCGCTGTCCGCGGGGCCGAATGCAATTATAGATGGGGGGGATTTTGAGGGTTTCAACCCCTGGCGGCGAGACGAATGCAGTTCGCGTGTCCAGCCATCTTCAGGCGGGTGATCATCTCGTTGGCGCTTTCTTTGCCTTTCAACGGGCCAATAACCACGCGGTTCCAGCCGTTGTTAGTGGTAATGTGCGAAGCAAACCCTTCGAAAGCCAGCTGAGCGCGGACGGTTTCGGCCTGCTCGGCGCCTTTAAAGGAGCCGCACTGGATCATCCAGCTACGATCGTCTTTCTTCTCGGCGGTGGTTTTCGGCGCTTCTTCCACCCGAGTTACCGGCGCCGCGGCCTGGGTACGCGGCTGCGTGGTATTGGTATGCGCTGGCGTCTGCAGCAGATCCTGGTACGGCTGCTGGTTTGACGCGGTCTGCTTCGGCTGTTGCTGCTGAACCGGCTTCGGCTGCTGAACGCGCGGCGGCTGCTGTTGGACGGTCTGCGCCTGAGTCTGCGCCCATTGTTGCTGCTGCGCCTGCTGCTGTTGCTGCGCTAAACGCTGACGCTGAAGCGTCTGCTGGCGCTGCGCCGGCGTTTGTTCGTTCCACGGCACTTCGGTCAGCTGGGTCGGCTGCTGGCGCATATCGGCCTGCATCTGGGCGAGCAGCTGGCGCTGCTCGTCGGTCAGCTGTTCCGGTTTCATGACTTCGCCACCGGCGGTCGGTTCGGTCGGCGCGCGGACGCCAGGCTGGCGGCTTTCCAGCTCTTTAATATAGCGCCAGCGCTCTTCCGGTTTGGGCGGCAAGCCGTTGCCGGCGGCCTGGCGATTTTGCATCGCTTCCGCTTCTTCTTTCTTATGATGCGTAATGAAATAGAGGCCACCGATAAAGGCCACCAGCACAGCCGCCGCGATCGCCACCATCGCCGGTGAAATCGCCGGAAGGCTGCTTTGCTTATTCCTTGAGCTTCGGGTCGTGCTCTTTTTGCGCCGCGAAGAAGCCGGTTGGCTGCGGCGTACATAATCTCGTTGTGCCACTATCGTTTCGCTGTCTTATATTCGTTCGTCAGCCCGCCATGTTACTTAAGCGGCGGGCCTTTGACCAGAAGAGCAGGCCCGAAAGCCTGATGGTTATCGTCTGATTTTTTGCGTACTGCCGCGAACAATCAGTTCGCAATCGAGCAGACGCGAGCCGCTGTTCACGTTATGCCCCTGCATTTGCTCCAGTAATAGCAGCATTCCTTCACGGCCGATATCAAACCGTGGCTGTGAAACCGTGGTCAACGGCGGATCGCAAAATTCAGACAACGCGATGTTATCGAAGCCGACAATTGACAGGTCGTCCGGCACTTTCAGACCGCGACGTTTTGCCAGCGATAAGGCGCCCAGCGCCATCACATCGCTATGGCAAAAGACCGCCGTGGGCGGCACCGGCTGCGCCAGCAGCTGCTCCAGCGCATTGGCGCCGGCTTCGAAGGTAAAGTTGCCGCGAGCAATATAGTGCGGATCGACGGTGATACCGCTGCGGCGCAGCGCCTGCACATAACCCTGCAGGCGATAATGGCACAACGGCATATCTTCCGGGCCGGCGATACAGCCGATACGCTGATGTCCCAGCTCGTGGAGATAATTTACCGCGTTAAAGGCCGCCGTCAGGTTATCGATATGGACGGTGGGCAGCTCCAGCTCCGGCGCAAACTCATTCGACATGACCATTGGCGGCAAATTGCGCTGCTCTTCCACGCTGGCGTCAAACGGCAGGCGCGAGCTGAGCAGCACCATGCCGTCGATCTGCTTGGTGATGATAAGGTCGATAAAGGTTTTTTCTTTCTGATTCTGGTGGGCGCAATCGCCGATTAACACCAGATAGCCGTGCTCGGCGGCAGTGACTTCAATACCGCGGATCACTTCACTAAAGAAGGGATCGCAGATATCCGGGACGATCACGAGGATCGTCCGCGATTCGTTGCGCTTCATATTGCGTCCGAGCGACTGCGGTAAATAGCCGACTTCCAGCGCCGCCTGCTCGACCCGGTTACGGGTGGCTTGCGACACCTTATCAGGGTTCATCAACGCTCGGGACACGGTTGCCGTGGAAACGTTTGCCTTGAGGGCGACGTCTTTCATGGTGGCGGCAACCACTTGTTTTTTGGGCTTCACCTGGTTTCTCCTCGCTGAATGGCGCTGGCATTTCCCTTGGGCGCTAACTGCTGCATCATTTTTATCAGATAGTCGCGGCAGTGAGTTACAGAATTTTCATGAAAAACGTGATGCTTGTTAAATTTTTCGATCCGGCTCGCAAGAGAAGGCTTATCCTTCAATCGGATCGACATCCAGCACCCACTTCACTTTTCTCGCCTCCGGAAGCGTATTGATCAGCGCCAGCGTACCGCTAACGATATGTTGCAGACGCACCCGCGAAGGATGCTGCAGCAATATTTGCCAGCGCCAGCGGCCGCCGCGCTTTGGCGCCAGCGCCGGAACCGGACCGAGCACCCATAGCTTTTCGTCGGCCAGCGGGCTGGCCTGCAGCAGATTGCGCAGCTGTTGTAAAAACAGCGGCGCCTGCTGGTTGTTATGGTCTTCCGCACGAATCAGCACATGGCTGGTCCACGGCGGCAGCTGCATCGTCTGCCGCTCTGCCAGCGCCTGTTCGGCAAAGGCGTCGTAGCCTTTATACAGCAGGGTCTGCAAAAGAGGGTGTTCCGGATGGTGGGTTTGAAGAATGACCTCGCCCTGTTTTCCTGCCCGGCCCGCTCGTCCGGAGACCTGGGTATAAAGCTGAGCGAAACGCTCTGCGGAGCGGAAATCAGCGGAAAACAGCGCCCCGTCGACATCCAGTAGGGAGACGAGGGTGACGTCCGGGAAGTGGTGCCCTTTGGCCAGCATTTGGGTGCCAATCAGAATACGCGCCCCGCCGCGATGGACGGCGGCGAGATGCTCCTCCAGCGCTCCTTTGCGGCTGGTGGTATCGCGGTCGATACGCGAGATAGGCACCTCAGGGAACAGCGGCGCCAGGGCCTGCTCCAGCTGCTCGGTGCCGATCCCTACCGGCACCAGATGCGTGGAGCCGCAGGAAGGACACTGGCGCGGGATTGGGCGCTGGCTGTCGCAATGGTGGCAGCGCAGATGGTGCTGCGCCTGGTGCAACGTATAGTAACTGTCGCAGCGCGGGCATTCCGCTATCCAGCCGCAATCGTGGCACAGCAGCGCTGGCGCAAAGCCGCGGCGGTTAAGAAACAGGATCACCTGGTTATCCGCTTGCAGGTGCTGGCGCATACGGCTAATCAGCGCGGGAGACAGGCCCGCCTGCAGCGGTAGCCCTTTGAGATCGAGCACGTGCTGCTGGGCCGGGCGCGCATTGCCCGCGCGTTTGCTTAAGGTTAACTGGCGGTATTTACCCTGGCGGACGTTATGCAGAGTCTCCAGCGCCGGCGTCGCCGAGCCGAGAATTATCGGGATCTGCTCGCTATGGGCGCGCCATACCGCCAGGTCGCGGGCATGGTAGCGCCAGCCTTCCTGCTGCTTGTAGGAGCTGTCATGCTCTTCGTCGATGACGATGACGCCGAGATCTTTAAATGGGGTAAACAGCGAGGAGCGGGTGCCGATCACAATGGCCGCTTCGCCATTTTTCGCCTTCAGCCAGGCCGAGAGACGTTCGCTGTCATTGAGCCCGGAGTGCAGCACTTCCACCGGCGCGTTAAAGCGCTGGCGAAATCGGGCGATGGTTTGCGGCGTCAGGCCGATCTCCGGCACCATCACCAGCGCCTGGCGCCCCTGCGCCAGCACATTCTCCAGCACGCTCAAATAGACTTCCGTTTTCCCGGAGCCGGTAATACCCGCCAGCAGCCAGGCGGAGAAACGATCGGCGGCGCTGTGGATCGCCCCGACGGCGGTGGCCTGCTCGGTATTCAGGCGCAGGCGTTCGCCGGCAACCGAATACTCGCTGCGCCAGTCGGTGAGGGCGGGCGCTTCGCAGGTCAGCTCCGCCAGCCCTTTACCGCGCAGCGCCTGCAGCGCCGCTTCATTGAATTCCAGTTCGCCAACCTGATGACGCCAGATTTTGCCCTGGCGCAGCGCCGCCAGCGCCTGCTGCTGCTTCCGGGAGCGTTTCAGACCGTTAAGGTCGACAACCTGCCCCTGCTCGGTGGCGAACCAGTACCACAGCGGCGTGGCGCTGGCGGGTTTGCCCTGGCGCAGCATAACGGGTAATGCATGGAACAGCACATCGCCGATCGGGTGATGGTAATACTCAGCCGCCCACATCAGCAGTCGCCAGACAGTCGTGGAGAAGACCGGCTCGTCGTCCAGCGCTTCGGCGACCGGTTTTAGCTCATCCAGCGGCAGTTCGCTGCGCTCGCTCACCGCCGCGACAATGCCGATCCGCTCCTGTTTGCCGAACGGCACCCGCACCCGACAGCCCGCTTTGACCGCCATGCCTTCAGGCAGCAGGTAGTCAAAAGTGCGCGGTAGCGGAACGGGTAGGGCAACGTGGGCGACGGACATGTCATCTTCCTGACTTGAAATCTGGCGGGATAGTATACACATTACGATAAGGCGGCGCGGATCAGTTTGCATATGCTGGTCAAATTCTGTATGATTCGCCGCCTTTGATGCGCTTTATATCGCATTGAAGATTGACCATTACCGCGTGCTTCACGCTGTCAGCAGCGTAGAAGGCGACGGGAAATTACTAATATCGCGTGGTGTCTGGCGTTAGGGCTGGAAGAGCGACGCGGCCTTAACTGAGGTTCTCCCATGAAAAAAGGTATTCACCCAAATTACGACGAAATTACTGCTACCTGTTCTTGCGGTAATGTCATGAAAATCCGCTCCACCGTTGGTCACGACCTGAACCTCGACGTGTGCGGCAAATGCCACCCGTTCTTCACCGGCAAACAGCGTGATGTTGCTACCGGTGGCCGTGTTGACCGCTTCAACAAGCGCTTCAGCATCCCGGGCAGCAAGTAAGTTGCCAGAAGAAGCCGCCTCAGGGCGGCTTTTTTGTCTCTTCCGCCTGCCTGGGCGGGAAAGAAAAAAGGGCGGAAGATTATTCCGCCCTTTTTATCGTCTCAGTATTCCCACGTATCCGGGTCGATTCCCAGTTCACGCATAATCGCTTTCGCCGCTTCCGGGATCTCATCGCTGCGCTCTTTACGCAGGTCTTCATCGTTAGGCAACGGTTGTCCGGTAAAGGCATGCAGAAACGCTTCGCACAGCAGCTCGCTGTTGGTCGCGTGACGCAGGTTATTCACCTGACGACGCGTGCGTTCATCGGTGAGGATTTTTAACACCTTCAGAGGAATGGAAACCGTAATTTTCTTTACTTGTTCACTCTTCTTACCGTGCTCAGCGTATGGGCTGATATATTCGCCGCTCCATTCAGCCATGAGATACCTTAATCCTCTGTTTATTAGTGAAGGGCCAGAATATTCCGCCCGGGCTATAATTGCGCGTAGTTTACCGTATGCGCGGGCTTTCTGACATGAGATAAGCCGCCGACGACGTGCGCTAATGCATATAATTTTAACGGCTATTTGCACTTTGCTCAATCTATACGCAAAGAAGTTTAGATGTCCAGATGTATTGACGTCTATTGTGACAATGATTACTCTGGAGCCTGACTTTTCACCGATTCAGCCCAGGAACTTCCCAACATGACGCGTAAACAGGCCACCATCGCAGTGCGTAGCGGTTTAAATGACGACGAGCAGTACGGTTGCGTTGTCCCGCCGATTCACCTCTCCAGTACCTATAACTTCACCGGCTTTAATGAACCGCGCGCCCACGACTACTCCCGTCGTGGCAATCCGACGCGCGATGTGGTGCAGCGCGCCTTAGCGGAGCTGGAGGGCGGCGCCGGCGCGGTGCTGACCAATACCGGAATGTCGGCGATCCTGCTGGTGACGACAGTGTTCCTTAAACCGGGCGATCTGCTGGTGGCGCCGCACGACTGCTACGGCGGCAGCTACCGTCTGTTCGACAGCCTGGCGAAGCGCGGCTGCTATCGCGTCCAGTTTGTCGATCAAAGCGATGAGCAGGCGCTGCGGGCGGCGCTGGCGGAAAAACCGAAGCTGGTGTTGGTGGAAAGCCCAAGTAATCCATTGCTGCGGGTGGTGGATATTGCGAAAATCTGTGGTCTGGCGCGTGAGGCCGGGGCAATTAGCGTGGTGGACAACACCTTCCTGAGCCCGGCGTTGCAAAACCCGCTGGCGCTGGGCGCCGATCTGGTGCTGCATTCCTGTACCAAATACCTCAATGGTCACTCCGATGTGGTGGCCGGGGTGGTGATTGCCAAAGATCCGGCAACTGTCACCGAACTGGCATGGTGGGCGAATAATATTGGCGTCACCGGCAGCGCCTTCGACAGCTATCTGCTGTTGCGCGGGCTGCGGACGCTGTCTCCACGGATGGAAGTGGCGCAGCGAAATGCCCTGGCGATCGTTGAGTATCTGAAAACCCAGCCGCTGGTGAAAAAGCTGTATCATCCATCGCTGCCGGAAAACCAGGGGCATGAAATTGCGGCGCGTCAGCAAAAAGGTTTTGGCGCAATGTTAAGCTTCGAACTTGACGGTGACGAGCAGACGCTGCGCCGTTTTCTGAGCGGGCTGTCGCTGTTTACACTGGCGGAATCGCTGGGGGGCGTTGAAAGCCTGATTTCCCATGCGGCAACGATGACGCATGCCGGCATGGCGCCTGAAGCGCGTGCCGCCGCCGGAATTTCAGAAACGCTCCTGCGTATATCGACCGGTATTGAAGATGGTGAAGATTTAATTGCCGACCTGGAAAATGGCTTCCGGGCAGCAAACGAGGAATAAAGATGAGTGTGATTGCGCAGGCAGGGGCGAAGGGTCGTCAGCTGCACAAATTTGGTGGGAGTAGTTTAGCGGATGCGAAATGTTACCTGCGCGTCGCGGGGATCATGAAGGAGTATTCGCAGGCGGGGGATATGATGGTCGTCTCCGCCGCTGGCAGCACCACCAACCAGCTGATCAGCTGGCTTAAGCTTAGCCAGAGCGATCGCCTTGCTGCGCATCAGGTTCAGCAGTCGCTTCGCCGCTATCACACCGAGCTGATTGGCGGTCTGCTGGAGCCTGCGGCGGCGGATACGTTGATAGCCGCCTTTATCCACGACCTTGAGCGTCTGGCTGGTCTGCTGGACGGCGGGGTTTCCGAAGCGGTCTATGCGGAAGTAGTCGGCCATGGGGAAGTGTGGTCCGCGCGCCTGATGGCGGCGGTTCTCAACCAGCTGGGTATGGAAGCCGCCTGGCTGGACGCGCGCGCGTTCCTGCGCGCGGAACGCGCCGCGCAGCCGCAGGTGGATGAGGGATTATCTTACCCACTGCTGCAGCAGCTGATGGCGCAGCATCCTAACAAACGTCTGGTGGTGACCGGCTTTATCTCCCGCAACCAGGCCGGCGAAACCGTCCTGCTGGGCCGTAACGGGTCTGACTACTCTGCCACCCAGATCGGCGCGCTGGCGGGCGCCTCCCGGGTCACTATCTGGAGCGACGTTGCCGGGGTGTACAGCGCGGATCCGCGCAAGGTGAAAGACGCCTGCCTGCTGCCGCTGCTGCGTCTGGACGAAGCCAGCGAGCTGGCGCGCCTGGCCGCGCCGGTGCTCCATGCCCGCACGCTACAGCCGGTTTCCGCCAGTGATATCGATCTGCAGTTACGCTGCAGCTACACGCCGGAACAGGGTTCCACGCGCATTGAGCGCGTGCTGGCCTCCGGTACCGGCGCACGGATTGTCACCAGCCATGACGACGTCTGCCTGGTGGAGTTCCAGGTGCCGGCCGGTCACGATTTCAAACTGGCGCATAAAGAGCTGGACGCTCTGCTCAAACGCGCCCAGCTGCGCCCGTTAGCCGTTGGCGTCCATGCCGACCGTAAGCTGCTGCAGTTCTGCTACACCTCCGAGGTGGCCGACAGCGCGCTGAAATTGCTCGATGAAGCCGGTCTGCCGGGCGAGCTGCGTCTGCGTCAGAAGCTGGCGCTGGTGGCGATGGTGGGCGCGGGAGTCACCCGTAACCCGCTGCACTGCCACCGTTTCTGGCAGCAGCTCAAAGGGCAGCCGGTGGAGTTCACCTGGCAGTCTGAAGAGGGGATCAGCCTGGTGGCGGTGCTACGCGCCGGGCCGACGGAAAGTCTGATCCAGGGGCTGCATCAGTCCTTGTTTCGCGCCGAAAAGCGTATTGGCCTGATGCTGTTCGGCAAAGGGAACATTGGTTCCCGCTGGCTGGAGCTTTTCGCCCGTGAACAAACTACGCTGTCGGCGCGTACCGGTTTCGAGTTTATTCTCGCCGGCGTAGTCGACAGTAAACGCAGCCTGCTGAATTACGACGGGCTGGATGCCAGCCGGGCGCTGGCTTTCTTCAACGATGAAGCGGTGGAGCAGGATGAAGAGTCGCTGTTCCTGTGGATGCGCGCGCACCCGTATGATGATTTAGTGGTGCTGGACGTCACCGCCAGCGAACAGCTGGCCGACCAGTATCTTGATTTCGCCAGCCATGGCTTCCACGTCATTAGCGCCAACAAGCTGGCGGGCGCCAGCAGCAGTGATAAATATCGTCAGATCCACGACGCGTTTGAGAAGACGGGGCGCCACTGGCTATATAACGCCACCGTGGGCGCCGGCTTGCCGGTGAACCATACGGTGCGCGACCTGATCGACAGCGGCGATACTATTCTCGGCCTGAGCGGTATCTTCTCGGGAACGCTCTCCTGGCTGTTCCTGCAGTTCGATGGCACCGTGCCGTTCACCGACCTGGTGGATCAGGCGTGGCAGCAGGGGCTGACCGAGCCGGATCCGCGCGTCGATCTGTCCGGTAAGGATGTGATGCGTAAGCTGGTGATCCTCGCGCGGGAAGCGGGCTATGACATCGAACCGGATCAGGTGCGTGTGGAATCACTGGTGCCGGCGCACTGTGAAGAGGGGTCGGTCGATCACTTCTTTGAGAATGGCGAAGAGCTGAACGAGCAGATGCTGCAGCGTCTGGAAGCGGCCCGCGAGATGGGGCTGGTGCTCCGCTACGTGGCGCGCTTTGATGCCAACGGCAAAGCACGCGTCGGTGTGGAAGCGGTACGCGAAGAGCACCCGCTGGCGGCGCTGCTGCCGTGCGATAACGTGTTTGCCATCGAAAGCCGCTGGTATCGCGATAACCCGCTGGTGATCCGCGGGCCCGGCGCCGGGCGCGATGTGACCGCCGGGGCGATCCAGTCGGATATTAACCGCCTGGCGCAGCTGCTGTAAGCGTCGCGTTATACTCTTGAACCAGTGAGGCCATTATTTGCGTTACGCGCCCTGCGGAATACAGGGCGCTCTGCGCAAACGCGGGTCTGTTTTTCAGCCATATTGTAAACCGTCGGCTGGCCGCAAGGTCTGGTAGAAAGGCGTTCTCTTCTGCAGTGCCGGCAAGCCGGCAGACCATTTTCTGATTCTCTTCCTGCGTCCAACGCTGCCATGAATTTTGCCACCAGCCATGATGGGTTTTCCCCTGTAGCTGCCACGGAGCCGGGCTGGCTGGGTTCCTTATCTCTTCTTCCACATACCATAGATCGCCTTGCCGCTGACGAAAAAGCGGCGCCCAGGCAACGATCGCCGCGCCGCGTAAAAAGCATTCATGCGCAATAACGTGCGTTTTCACCTCTGGAAACCGCTGGCTGAGCAGTTTGAAATGACCGTGCGCGGCGATAACCGGGCGCAATATATTGCCGCGGGCATGGCGCTTTTGCATTGCGCTGCCGTACTGGATTTCATCGAACTGACTGCGTTGTAAAAAGCGCATTTCAGTGAGAGAAATACGTTGAATAATATCGTCAGTCTCCTCCCTGTCGGCTTGTCCGCCGCGCCAGTGATAGCGTAATGACTCGCCTACCGCGAAAGGAGTGAAATTAGAGGTAAGATGAATAACATTACCGCGCACGGCATCAAAGCTTAATAAAAAATAGAGCTTTTGCCCGGCGGCATTACCCTGGAATGGCGCTATCAACGGTACGCTGCAAATACGTCGTGGGGCTTCAATTGGGGCGATGTGTGGGAATTTTGGCGTCCAGACCTTTTTACAGTGGCGGCACTGAAGGCGTTGCGTACCCTGCGGATTGCGGCCGTAGCGAATAATATCCCGCTGATAGCATACCGGGCAAAAATAGCCGTAGC
The DNA here is from genome assembly GCF_000742135.1 of Klebsiella pneumoniae. Taxonomy (GTDB): domain Bacteria; phylum Pseudomonadota; class Gammaproteobacteria; order Enterobacterales; family Enterobacteriaceae; genus Klebsiella; species Klebsiella pneumoniae. The sequence goes on from NZ_KN046818.1 coordinate 5,126,951, forward strand.
GGCGGGCATGATCCGTCAGATAAGCCGCCAGCCAGGGGCGGAATTCCCGTTCGTTAAACAGGGGGGGATAGCTGCCGCAGGCTGCGCAGTAGAGCGCCGGGTAGCCCAGCCGAAAATTCGGGAAATGATACTCAGCCGCAGACGGTAAACCTAAATTGCGGCAGCCAAAAGTTTTACAGGCATTAATGGTAAAGAGAGTATCCACTGGCAGGTCAATACCAACGATTTTTACAGGTCGTTAATTTTGTCCTGCTCAGGTTGCATACAACTGTGAATGCTCTCACATAAAAAAGTCTTTCAGAACGTAACTTAGCGGTTCTTTATCACTCTGAAAGGAACTCCGATGAAACTAAAAGCAATGAGCGCAGCACTTCTGTTGACTTTGCCTTTCTGGGCCTGCGCCAAAGATGTCACCATAATTTATACCAACGATCTTCATGCCCATGTCGAACCTTATAAAGTGCCATGGATAGCGGATGGTAAACGAGATATTGGTGGTTGGGCGAATATCACGACGATGGTGAAACAGGAAAAAGCGAAAAATAACGCGACCTGGTTTTTTGATGCCGGAGATTATTTTACCGGGCCTTACATCAGTAGCCTGACGAAGGGCAAAGCGATAATCGATATTATGAATACGATGTCCTACGATGCGGTGACTATCGGTAATCATGAGTTCGATCACGGCTGGGATAATACGTTGCTTCAGCTTAGCCAGGCGACATTCCCGATTGTTCAGGGCAATATTTTTTATCAGAACAGCGATAAATCGTTCTGGGATAAGCCCTATACCATTATCGAAAAAGATGGCGTGAAAATTGGCGTGATTGGCCTGCACGGCGTGTTTGCTTTTAATGACACCGTTTCTGCCGCGACGCGAGTGGGTATCGAAGCGCGCGATGAGGTGAAATGGCTACAGCATTATATCGATGAACTTAACGGTAAAGTGGATCTGACCGTGGCCCTGATCCATGAAGGCGTCCCGGCGCGTCAGTCGAGCCAGGGGGGAACCGATGTGCGTCGTGCGCTGGATAAAGATATTCAGACTGCGGGTCAGGTGAAAGGCCTGGACGTTTTAATTACCGGCCATGCTCACGTTGGCACACCGGAGCCCATTAAAGTGGGTAATACGTTGATTCTTTCTACCGATAGCGGCGGCATCGATGTGGGTAAACTGGTGCTGGATTATCAGGAGAAACCGCACCAATTCACGGTGAAGCACTTTGAGCTGAAGACGCTTTATGCCGATGAATGGAAGCCTGATCCGCAGACAAAACAGGTCATCGACGGCTGGAATAAGCAACTTGATCAACTGGTGCAGCAGGTCATTACACAATCGCCCGTTGAACTGACCCGTGCGTATGGCATCTCTTCGCCGTTGGGCAATCTTGCCGCTGACGCCTTGCTGTTGGCAGCAGGTAGGAGTACGCAGATGGCGTTAACCAACTCGGGCGGGATCCGGAATGAGATCCCCGCCGGGGCGGTGAGCATGGGCGCCGTTATCAGCACCTTCCCGTTTCCCAACGAGCTGGTCACCATGGATCTAACCGGGAAGCAGTTGCGTAGCCTGATGGAGCATGGCGCCGGGTTGAGCAACGGCGTGCTGCAGGTCTCCCGGGGACTGGAAATGAAGTATGACAGCAGCAAACCTGTGGGCCAGCGCGTTGTGTTATTTAGGCTAAACGGTAAACCGATTGACGATACGACGGTTTACCATATTGCCACCAACAGCTTCCTTGCAGATGGCGGCGATGGTTTTGTCGCGTTTACCGAGGGGCAGGCGCGTAATACCTCCGGCGGCTATTACGTTTCAAATGCGGTCGTAGACTATTTCAAAGCCGGGCAAAAGATAACGGATGAGCAGCTTAGCGGGCAGCGCGTTGTCGATGTGAAGAAATAAGTTTTTAAGGCCGGGCAGTCAGCCCGGCCTTAAGCGATCAGTGGGCCGCAAATACCGCCCTGGCGGCAAACAGGCCGTTGAGGGCCGCCGGGAATCCGGCATAGACTGCCATCTGCATGATCGCTTCCGTAATCTCCTCTTGCGTCAGGCCGACGTTTAATCCCGCGGCAATGTGTACTTTCAGCTGTGGCTCGGCGTTACCCAACGCCGTGAGCGCGGCGATGGTGGCGATTTCCCGGCTGCGTAAATCGAGCCCTGGCCTGGCGTAAATATCGCCGAAGGGGAACTCAATCAGATAGCGGGCGAAATCGGGGGCGATATCCCGCAGGCTGTCGACGACAGCTTCCCCGCCCTTACCATCCACCCGCTGAAGCATTTCCTGACCGATGATATAACGTTCGCTGGACATCGTTTTTTCCTCTCTGTGATGGTGCGTTAAGAGGAAGGGTAGGGAAGTGTGCCGGACTTGAGTAATACCCTTTTCGTGATACCTTTTCAGTATGACAACTTCGCGATTACATTCCCTGGATATTCGCCTGCTGCGCGCCTTTGCCGTGGTAGCGGAGGAAAATAACATCAGCCGGGCGGCGCAGCGGTTATTTATCTCGCAGCCGCCGCTGACCCGCCATATCCGCCATCTGGAAGCGCAGCTGGGGGTGACGCTGTTTCAGCGCCATAGCAAAGGCCTGATCCTGACCGACGCGGGTAGAGAGGTGCTGGAGATGATTCAACCTCTGCTGGCGCTCCAGGAACGCACGCTGGCGGCATTGAGTGAGCTCGCCGCCAACTCGCCGCAGGCTCTACGTCTGGGCGTGACGACGGCCTTCGAACAGGGCATTTTCGCCGCCGTTGAGGCTGCGCTGAGCGAACATACCCGCGCGTTGCATATCACCCGCCACGCCTCACCGGCGCTGGCTCAGCAGGTACGCAAAGGCAAACTCGATGCGGCGCTGGTCGCGTTGCCGCTCAATACTGAAGGGCTGCACCTGCACCCATTGCCGTATCATGAGCCGCTCATTGCGGCATTACCTGCCTCCTGGCCGGAAGCCGCCAGGCCAGGGCTGACGTTAAGCGCGCTCAATCATCGGCCGCTGTTCTGGTTTAAACGCGAGCGTAATCCTGGTTTCTTTGACTACACGCGCCGCATTTTCGACCGGGCTGGCTATGCCCCGACGTATGTGGAAGAGCCGGCCGAGCATGATGTGCTGCTGGCGCGTATTGCGCGCGGCGAAGGCATGATCCTGCTGCCGGCGTCCTTTTCCGCGATTCAGCGTCAGGGGGTGGCGTTCTGCCCGGTGGCTGAGGGCGACGCGATGCCGTTAAGCCTTGGGGTGATTTATCCGCCTCACCAGGCAGAGTCCGTGCAGCAATGGCTTTCTCTGCTGGATGGCATTCTGGCGACTGGCTAGTCTCAGGCTGACTCGCGAGCCACCTTATATTGCCCACCGAGCCGCTTCCTGTGCGTGGCCAGGTGATCGGAAGATGAAATTTTTTCATGTAGGTGACCTATTCCTCACTCTTTACGCAGATTTTTCTATTGACGCCCGCGCGCTTTTCCGTCATTTTTACATCTGGACGTCTAAACGTATAGAAGTTCGCAATATAACAGCCATTACATGCGATTGATGAGGTAAGGTATGAGCTTTTTTCACGCCAATCAGCGGGAAGCCCTGAATCAGAGCCTGGCGGAAGTCCAGGGCCAGATTAATGTGTCTTTTGAATTCTTTCCGCCGCGCACCAGTGAAATGGAGCAAACCCTGTGGAAATCCATCGATCGCCTGAGCAGTCTGAAACCGAAGTTTGTTTCGGTAACCTATGGCGCGAACTCTGGCGAGCGCGATCGCACCCACAGCATCATCAAAGGCATTAAAGAGCGAACCGGTCTGGAAGCAGCGCCGCACCTGACCTGTATCGATGCCAGCCGCGATGAGTTGCGCACTATCGCTCAGGATTACTGGAACAACGGTATCCGCCATATCGTCGCCCTGCGCGGCGACCTGCCGCCGGGCAGCGGTAAACCGGATATGTACGCCGCCGATCTGGTGACGTTGCTGAAAGAGGTAGGCGATTTTGATATCTCTGTCGCCGCGTATCCGGAAGTGCATCCGGAGGCGAAAAGCGCGCAGGCGGATTTACTGAACCTGAAACGCAAAGTAGAAGCAGGGGCCAACCGCGCGATCACCCAGTTCTTCTTCGATGTGGAAAGCTACCTGCGTTTTCGCGATCGCTGCGTCTCGGCAGGCATCGACGTGGAAATCATTCCCGGTATCCTGCCGGTTTCCAACTTTAAACAGGCGAAAAAGTTTGCGGATATGACCAACGTCCGTATCCCGGTGTGGATGTCAAAAATGTTCGAAGGGCTGGATAACGACGCCGAAACTCGTCAACTGGTGGGGGCGAATATCGCCATGGACATGGTGAAGATCTTAAGCCGGGAAGGGGTCAAGGATTTCCACTTCTACACCCTGAACCGCGCCGAGATGAGCTACGCCATCTGCCATACGCTGGGCGTACGCCCGGCCTGAGTTTTCATTAACGTTTAGTGCGATGGCGAAGCCGGTATTCGCCATCGCTTTTTTTTGCCCAAAACGCTGATACAGGTCAGGGGAGAGCAGAAGATAAAGCGCGTATAGTGCCAGCCTGATAATTGACAGGGATGGGTTATGCAATGGCAAGGAAGAGCGATCCACTGGCGTTTGGCGGTTTGGCGTTATTAACGCTGATCTGGAGCTTTAGCTGGATCGCGATGAAGCAAGTGACGAGCTATATCGGCGCTTTTGACTTCACGGCGCTGCGCTGTATTTTTGGCGCCGTGGTGCTATGGATAGTGATGTTGATCCGCGGTAAAGCGCTCAAGCCGACGCCTTTCGGCTACACCCTGGCGATCGCGTTATTGCAAACCTGTGGCATGGTTGGTCTGGCACAGTGGGCGCTAATGAGCGGTGGCGCCGGTAAAGTGGCGATCCTGAGTTATACCATGCCATTCTGGGTAGTGGTGATGGCCGCGTTATTCTTAGGTGAGCGCATGCGGCGATGGCAGTATATCGCCATCGGGGTGGCATGCGTGGGCCTGATACTCGTACTTCAGCCTTGGCAACTCGACTTTACTTCCCTGAAAAGCGCCTTGCTGGCGATCCTCTCCGGCGTGAGCTGGGGGGCAGGTGCGATCGTCGCGAAGCGTATGTATACCCGGTATCCGCAGGTTGATTTGCTGGCACTAACGACATGGCAGATGCTATATGCCGCCGTAGTAATGAGCGTAGTGGCCTGGCTCGTCCCGCAACGGGCGGTAGACTGGCAGCCCGACGTTTTCTGGGCCCTGGCTTACAGCGCAATCCTTGCAACGGCGCTGGCCTGGAGTCTGTGGCTTTTTGTACTGCGTAATTTACCGGCAAGTATAGCCGGTCTGAGTACGCTGGCCGTACCGGTCTGTGGCGTGCTATTTTCCTGGTGGCTACTACATGAAAATCCAGGAAAGGTGGAAGGTTGGGGCATTGCGTTGATAGTACTGGCGTTGGCGATGATCAGTATCAAGAGACGAGGGGCATAGCCTGCTCCGGCCTGCAGAGATGCATAAAAAACACCCGGCTGTCGCCGGGTGTTTTGCTCTGGTTTATTCCCATTCCTGCAGGAAGCGCTGACCATACTGGTCGGCCACCAGCAGCGCGGCGTAGACCTGGTCGGAATCAACGCCGCCCGGCATATTGTGAATGGTTTCGCCTTCAGCGCAGGCGGCTTCCGCCACCAGACGCATTTTGGTCGGGATATCACCTTTGATATCCAGCTGCGCCAGGGTGATCGGCAGCCCAACGCTGTGGCACAGCGCGGCGACGGTCTCTATTTCGTCCACCGGCGCATTTTCCAGCACCAGCTGCGTCAGGGTTCCGAACGCCACTTTTTCCCCGTGATAATAGTGATGGGCGTCAGGGATGGCCGTCATGCCGTTATGAATCGCGTGCGCCGCCGCGAGACCACCGCTTTCGAAACCCACGCCGCTCAGATAGGTGTTGGCTTCCACCACCCGCTCCAGCGCCGGGGTGACCACGTGCTGTTCGGCGGCCAGCATCGCTTTTTCACCCTCTTCGAGTAAGGTGTTGTAGCATAGCTCGGCCAGCGCCAGCGCCGCCTGGGTGCACTTCCCGCCCGCCATAGTGGTGGCGCCGCTACGGGAGCAGGCGCGGGCTTCGAACCAGGTAGCCAGCGCATCGCCAATCCCGGCGGCCAGCAGGCGGGCCGGCGCGCCGGCAACGATCTGCGTATCGACAATGACCATGTTGGGGTTGCGCGGCAGCATCAGGTAGCTGTCGAATTCCCCTTCGTCGGTGTATATCACCGACAGCGCGCTGCACGGCGCATCGGTGGAGGCGATGGTGGGGGCGATCGCCACCGGCACATTCATAAAGTGGGCCAGCGCTTTCGCGGTATCCAGGGTTTTGCCACCGCCGATCCCCAGCACGGCGGTGCACTTCGCGTTGCCGGCGATATCGCGTAGGCGGTTGATTTCATTATGCGAACACTCACCGCCAAACGGCGCGATTTCGGCCGCCAGGCCAGCGTCGGCCAGGCTTTTACGCAGCATCTCTTCCGCAAACCCCAGGACGAACTTATCACCGACTACCAGCCAGCGCTCGGCCAGCGGTTTCAGATAGTCGCCGAGGCGCTTGATGGCGCCTGCGCCCTGGATATATTTGCCTGGTGATTGAATAATGCGATCCATTTCGATTCCTCCTCGATGACCGTGACGCCGCCCGCAGGCGGCTCGCGGATCCGGTTACAGATTCAGCGTGCCAAAGGCGTTATTCCAGTCCTGTTCAAACTTCTCTATGGCTGACTCTACCGCAGGGGTGCCGAGCATTTGTTGCGCTACATCTAGTGGAAGGGTGATTGCTTCGCAGCCAGCCAGCAGACAATCCAGCGCCTGGCGTGGCGTTTTGAAGCTTGCCGCCAAAACTTTGCTCTCGGGCGCATGCATTTCCAGCAGGGATTGCAGCTCCTGCACCATGCGGATGCCGTCCCCGCCCTGGGCGTCGACGCGGTTAACGTAAGGCGCGACGTACTTTGCGCCGGCCAGCGCGGCCAGCAGGCCTTGCGAAGCGCTGTAGACAGCGGTGCCAAGGGTCGGGATGCCTTCTTTCTTCAGCAGTTTGATAGCGGCGAGCCCTTCGGCGGTGACCGGGATTTTGACCACAATGCCCGGCACGGCATTGCTCAGACGTTTGGCCTCTTCCACCATGCCCTGCGCGTCGCGGCTCATGGTCTGCGCGAAGAGGGTGCCCTCCGGACCGACGGCTTTTTGCAGGCGCGGCAGCACATCCCAGACCGGGACTTTACCGGCGGCGATAATGCTCGGGTTGGTGGTTACCCCGGCCAGCGGGTAGATGCGGGCCAGGCGTTCCACTTCGGCGACGTTGGCGGTATCCAGATAGAGTTCCATTGTGTTTTCCTCAATGCTTAATTCGGTGCTGTCGTTGAGGTAAGCATACGGCTTTCGTTCGAAGGATCGCCAGATGACAAATTTGCCAAAAACTGGATAAATGTACGCATCGTGATTAAGGATGATTTAGATCACATTTATCGGCGCTGGCTGGGATGGGAGGTTACTATAGCGCGCACAAAAGTCAGGTTTAACACACAAAAATCTAGTTTTTTACCGGGGATGCTTTTTCCGTCAGCTGGCTATGGTACTGGCGGCGGTATTCAGACGGCGAGCGTTCCGTAGTTTTGCGGAACAGGCGGCAGAAGTAGTTGCTGTCGGCGAAGCCGCAGGCGTGGGCGATGTCTTTCACTTTCATATCGTGGCCCTTCAGCAGCATACGGGCCTGTTCGAGACGAATATGGTTTAGATATTCATTGAAGCCCATTGGCCCACATTTCTGGAACAGATGGGAAAGATAGTTGGGAGAGAGGTAGAACGCCTGGGCCACCGATTCCCGGCTCAGCGGTTCCGCATAATGGATGTCCATATATTGGCGGATCGCTTCAAACAACGCCTGGCTGCGCGAGGAGGTTTGCGCCTGGCTGCCGAGAAGATCATGGCAGTGGCTGAGCAGGCTGACGACGATGCTGCGGGCGGTTTGCTGCTCCTGCGGTTGCATCCGGAGTTCATTGAGCGCCTGCAGCAGAAATGATCCGACGCGCGGCCCGCGGCGCAGCGCCTGCCGCTTGTCGACAACAGTTATCGCCTTGCCATTCCAGTGCTGCAGCGAGCACTCCAGCTGCTGCTTAGCGAACAGGATGCTTAACAGCAGGCAAGGCGCTTGCCACTGCGGGCAGTTCCAGCTATCGCCAGGAATATAGAGCACGTCGTTGGCTTCGAGGGGAGGGGCGTTATCGCCGAGCGCCTGGTCGGGCAACTGCCCATCGAGGAGGATATTCAGACGGGGAAAATCCACCTGCACCACCGGCTCAGCAGGCGAGCGCGTCTCGCCGGCGAAATAAACCCGGCCGAGGCTGGTCTGCTTTTTTAGCAATGCATCAATAAGCTGATTGATATCGTTGTCCATCATTCTTCCGTTCAGCGCATCACCCTTTTCATCATACCGGACATTATTCCAGCGGTAAAAGCGCTTGCCTGTCGCTCTTGCCTCCCAGATAAGATATGTTATATCGTAACAATTTGTCGCCATTGATAGCAAACTCAGGAGAGAGTAATGACCAGAAAGATCCCCCTGCTGGCCTTAGGATTCGGCATGGCTTTAGCCAGCGCCCAGGCGTTCGCCCACGGCAACCATAGCCATGGCCCGGCGTTAACCGAAGTGGAGCGTCAGGCCAGCGAAGGCATTTTTGCGGATAAAGATGTGCAGGACCGCGCGCTGAGCGACTGGGAAGGCGTCTGGCAGTCGGTGAACCCGTATCTGCTCAACGGCGATCTCGATCCGGTGCTGGAGCAGAAGGCGAAAAAGCCCGGCGGCAAGAGCGTGGAGGAGTATCGCGCCTATTATAAGAAGGGCTACGCCACCGATGTGGAGCAGATTGGCATTGAAGATGACGTGATTGAGTTCCACGTTGGCCAGACCGTCAATAGCTGCAAATACCGCTATTCAGGCTATAAAATTCTGCATTACGCCTCCGGTAAGAAGGGCGTGCGTTATCTGTTCGAGTGCCAGCAGGGCGATGCCAACGCGCCGAAATTTGTGCAATTCAGCGACCATATCATTGGCCCGCGTAAATCACAGCATTTCCATATTTTCATGGGCAATGAATCACAGGAGGCGTTGCTGAAAGAGATGGATAACTGGCCGACCTATTATCCGTATGCGCTGCATAAAGAACAGATCGTTGATGAGATGCTGCACCACTAGAACGGGCGGAAAACCCCCGGCCGGGCGGCCGGGGGGAGATAGATTAACCGGTGTTACGCATACCGGCGGCGACGCCGGCGATGGTGACCATCAGCGCTTGTTCAACGCGCGGATCCGGGTCCTTGCCCTCTATTTCAGCCTGGCGTGAACGGTGCAGCAGTTCCGCCTGCAGGACGTTCAGCGGGTCGGTATAGATATTACGCAGCTGGATAGACTCGGCGATCCACGGCAGGTCGGCCATCAGATGGGAGTCGTTGGCGATGGCCAGCACGACGTTGATATCGGCAGCCAGCAGCTTGCGCAGCTCGGAACCCAGCGCCCACAGCTCCGGCTTCACCAGGCGCTGATCGTAGTACTCCGCCAGCCACAGGTCGGCCTTCGAGTAAACCATCTCCAGCATGCCGAGGCGGGTAGAGAAGAACGGCCAGTCGCGACACATGGCTTCCAGTTCACTCTGTTTTCCACCTTCGACCACCTTCTGCAGCGCAGCGCCAGCGCCCAGCCAGGCCGGCAGCATCAGGCGGTTCTGGGTCCAGGCGAAGATCCACGGAATGGCGCGCAGCGACTCGACGCCGCCGGTTGGACGACGTTTTGCCGGACGCGAACCCAGCGGCAGTTTGCCCAGCTCCTGCTCCGGGGTCGCAGAGCGGAAGTAAGGGACGAAATCTTTGTTTTCACGCACGTAGCCGCGATACATCTTGCACGACACGTCGGACAGCTCGGCCATGATGTCGCGCCATTCTGCTTTCGGCTCCGGCGGCGGCAGCAGGTTGGCTTCCAGAATGGCGCTGGTATACAGCGACAGGCTGCTGATGGTGACTTCCGGCAGGCCGTACTTAAAGCGGATCATCTCGCCCTGCTCGGTAACGCGCAGGCCGCCTTTCAGGCTTCCCGGCGGCTGCGAGAGCAGCGCGGCGTGGGCCGGCGCGCCGCCGCGGCCGATAGAGCCGCCGCGACCGTGGAACAGCGTCAGTTCAATACCGGCTTTTTCGCAGGTTTTGATCAGCGCGTCCTGCGCCTGGTACTGCGCCCAGGAGGCGGCCATCACGCCGGCATCTTTAGCGGAGTCAGAGTAGCCGATCATGACCATCTGCTTGCCCTGGATAAAGCCGCGGTACCAGTCGATATTCAGCAGCTGGGTCATGACGTCGTTGGCGTTGTTGAGGTCATCCAGCGTTTCGAACAGCGGGGCCACCGGCAGAGCAAAGCCAATCCCGGCTTCTTTCATCAGGAGATGAACCGCCAGCACATCGGACGGCGTTTTCGCCATCGAGATCACGTAGGCAGCGATCGATCCGCGCGGCGCCTCGGCGATCACCTTGCAGGTGTCGAGAACTTCACGCGTCTCTTCGCTTGGCTCCCACTGGCGCGGCAGCAGCGGACGTTTGGAATTCAGTTCGCGGATCAGGAAAGCCTGTTTGTCGGCTTCCGACCAGCTTTCGTAGTCGCCGATCCCGAGGTAACGGGTCATTTCACCCAGCGCTTCGGTATGGCGGGTGCTTTCCTGACGAATATCAATACGGACCAGCGGTACGCCGAAAGACTTCACGCGGCGCAGGGTGTCGAGCAGCTCGCCGTTGGCGATAATGCCCATGCCGCAGGCCTGCAGCGATTTATAGCAGGCGTACAGCGGCTCCCACAGCTGCTCGTTCTGAGTGATCAGTCCCGCCGGTTTCGGCAGCTTCTGACCTTTCAGACGCGCTTCCAGCCAGGCCTGGGTCTCCATCAGTTGAGAGCGCAGTTTTTTCATCAGATAACGGTAAGGTTCCTGAGCGCCCTCGGCGCCAGCCAGGGCGCGCAGCTCGTCGGTACACTCCACCATCGACAGCTCGGAGATCAGCACCTGCACGTCTTTGAGGAACAGGTCGGTCGCTTTCCAGCGGCTGAGCAGCAGCACGTGGCGGGTGATGTCGGCAGTCACGTTCGGGTTGCCGTCGCGGTCGCCGCCCATCCACGAGGTGAAACGCACCGGGACGAAGTCCACCGGCAGCTGATAGCCAAGGTTGGCTTCCAGCTGTTCGTTCAGCTCGCGCAGATAGTTAGGCACCCCTTCCCACAGGCTGTTTTCCACCACCGCGAAGCCCCATTTGGCTTCATCGACCGGGGAAGGGCGGTGCTTACGAATTTCATCGGTATGCCACGACTGGGCGATCAGCTGGCGCAGACGGCGCATTAGCTGATGGTGCTCGTAGTCAGCGATATCTTTGTTGTCCAACTGCTTAAGGCAGTTGTTCACTTCCACCATTTTATGGATCAGCGTCCGGCGGGTGATCTCGGTCGGGTGGGCGGTTAACACCAGCTCCAGAGACAGCGATTCCACCGCTTGTTTGATGGTCTCTTCGTTGAGATTGGGTTGGTCTTTGAGCTTTCTCAGGGTACGCGCAATGACTTCCGGATTGCTGGCCGCTTCGCCATTGGCCGAAATGCTGTGGTACTGCTCAGCGGTGTTGGCCAGATTCAGAAACTGGCTGAAGGCACGGGCCACCGGCAGCAGTTCGTCGTTTGACAAATTCTGCAGCGTGGTCAGCAGCTCCTGGCGGTTAGCTTCGTTGCCGGCGCGTGAAGATTTGGACAACTTACGGATAGTTTCGACACGATCAAGAATATTTTCTCCCAATGCATCCTTGATGGTATCGCCCAGCACCTTGCCGAGCATACTGACATTACTACGCAATGCGGAATATTGTTCGTTCATGTTACCCCAGACACCCCATCTCATTTTATTTTGTTATATCCGCTGCGCTGGAACGTGAGCAACGGATAAGCAACCCGTCTTTTATAAAGCCACGTAAATACCCCCACGTCAATTACTGCGAAATCGCTTCAGCAAACGAGTAAATCGCCGTAATTTGCGAAATTTAATTCAGGGAGCGCTGGATAAGTATCGCTTATGGAAATGTGACGATCGTCACCGTTCCGCCCCGGGAGAACGGGGCGGAAAAAGAGGGCGATTTTAGTGCCAGCAGAAGTGATGAACCACCTGGCTAATCAGCTCCCGGGTCGGCTTGATAAAGCGCGTCTCCAGATACTCGTCAGGCTGATGGGCCTGATTGATGGAGCCCGGGCCGAGAACCAGCGTCGGACACAGCGTCTGGATAAACGGCGCTTCGGTGCAGTAGTTCACCACGTCGGTCTGCGCGCCAAGCAGTTTCTCGACCACCTGCACCAGCTTATGGTCCGGCGGGCACTCGTAGCCGGGGATCGGCGGATGCAGCTCAGAGACCGTCAGGCGGCCCGGCCAGCGTTCGCTGACCGGGGCCAGCGCCTCGCCCAACAGACCATTAAGATCGTTTAGGGTCATCCCCGGCAGCGGGCGGATATCCATATGCAGTTCACAGCAGGCGCAGATACGGTTTGAGGCATCGCCGCCATGGATAGCGCCCAGGTTGAGGGTTGGGTAAGGGACCGTAAACGCTTCGAAGTGATAGCGCTCTTTTAGCAGATCGCGCAACTGCATAATCCGGCCGATGGCGTCGTGCATCAGCTCAATCGCGTTGACCCCGCGCGCCGGATCGCTGGAGTGGCCGGACTGGCCCTGAATACGGATCGCGTTGGACATATGGCCTTTATGGGCGCGGATCGGCTGCAGGGAGGTGGGCTCGCCGATGATGGCGCAGTCCGGGCGCAGCCGGGTGGTTTCGGCAAAGTAGCGCGCGCCGGCCATGCTGGTCTCTTCGTCGGCAGTGGCCAGAATATACAGCGGCTTTTTCAGCGTGGTGACGTCGACATCGCGCAGGGCGTCGAGAATAAAGGCGAAGAAGCCTTTCATATCGGCCGTGCCGAGACCGTAGAGCTTGTTATCGTGTTCGGTGAGGGTGAACGGGTCGCGCGTCCAGCGGCCATCATCGAACGGCACGGTATCGGTATGCCCGGCGAGCAGCAGGCCGCCGGCGCCGTGTCCGGTGCTGGCCAGCAGGTTGAATTTATGGCGCGTATCCGGCACCGGCTGTATCTCAACATTGAAGCCGAGATCGCGGAACCAGCCTGCCAGCAAATTGATTAAAGACTCATTGCTTTGATCGAGAGCCTCTTCAGTCGCGCTGATGGACGGTGTGGCGATCAACGCGCGGTAAATCTCGATAAAGGGCGGTAAATTGTTTTTCATTGTTGACACACCTTGGGTCGTGATAGTATCAATATTCATGCATTTATTGTGAATAAAAATACAATATCGTTGAGCGTAAGAAAACCCATCGAATGTAAGGAGATGCGCTTCCAATGTTAAATACGCTGATTGTGGGTGCCAGTGGTTATGCCGGCGCAGAGCTGGTGACCTATATCAATCGTCATCCGCATATGAACATAACCGCTTTGACGGTCTCCGCGCAAAGCAATGATGCGGGAAAATTAATTTCCGACCTGCATCCGCAGCTCAAAGGCATTGTCGATATGCCGCTGCAGCCGATGTCCGATATCAGCGAATTCAGCGCTGGCGTGGACGTGGTGTTTCTCGCCACCGCGCACGAAGTGAGTCACGATCTGGCGCCGCAGTTCCTTGCCGCTGGCTGCGTGGTGTTCGATCTCTCCGGTGCCTTCCGCGTTAACGATGGGGCGTTCTACGAAAAATATTACGGTTTCACTCATCAGCATCCCGACCTGCTCAAACAGGCGGTGTATGGTCTGGCGGAGTGGAGCGCGGATGCGCTTAAAGACGCGCAGTTAATCGCAGTGCCAGGCTGCTATCCGACGGCGGCGCAGCTGTCGCTGAAGCCGCTGATTGAGGCCAATCTGCTGGATCTCAACCAGTGGCCGGTAATCAACGCTACCAGCGGGGTGAGCGGCGCGGGTCGTAAAGCCGCGATCGGCAACAGCTTCTGTGAAGTTAGCCTGCAGCCGTACGGCATATTTAACCATCGCCATCAGCCGGAGATTGCCAGCCACCTCGGGGCAAAGGTAATTTTTACCCCGCACCTGGGTAATTTTAAGCGCGGCATCCTGGAAACCATTACCTGCCGCCTGAAGCCGGGCGTCGACCATGCGCAGATCGCGGCGGTTTACCAGCAGGCTTACGCCGATAAACCACTGGTACGTTTATATGATAAAGGCGTGCCCGCTTTGAAAAGCGTCGAAGGCCTGCCATTCTGTGATATCGGTTTTGCCGTGCAGGACGATCATCTCATCGTCGTCGCGGCAGAGGATAACCTGCTGAAAGGCGCCGCAGCGCAGGCGGTGCAGTGCGCGAATATTCGTTTCGGCTTCGCTGAGACGCAGTCTCTTATTTAAGGTGTGATGATGAACCCATTAATTATCAAACTTGGCGGCGTATTACTCGATAGCGAAGAAGCGCTGGAGCGCCTTTTTACCGCGCTGGTTAACTACCGTGAAGCGCACCAGCGTCCGCTGATTATCGTCCACGGCGGCGGCTGCGTGGTGGATGAGCTGATGAAGCAGCTCAACCTGCCGGTGCAGAAGAAAAATGGCCTGCGCGTTACGCCGGCTGAGCAAATCGACATCATCACCGGCGCGCTGGCGGGAACCGCCAACAAGACGCTGCTGGCGTGGGCGAAAAAACATGGTATTTCCTCGGTAGGCCTGTTCCTCGGCGATGGCGATAGCGTGAAGGTCACGCAACTGGATGCTGAGCTGGGCCATGTCGGGCTGGCGCAGCCGGGCTCCCCGACGCTGATCAACACCCTGCTGGCCGGCGGTTACCTGCCGGTGGTGAGCTCTATCGGGGTGACCGATGAAGGCCAGCTGATGAACGTCAACGCTGACCAGGCGGCGACAGCGCTGGCGGCCACCCTGGGGGCGGATCTGATCCTGTTGTCTGACGTTAGCGGTATCCTCGACGGTAAAGGGCAGCGCATTGCCGAGATGACCGCCGAGAAAGCGGAGCAGCTGATCGAGCAGGGGATTATCACCGACGGCATGATTGTTAAAGTGAATGCGGCCCTTGACGCCGCACGTGCCCTGGGCCGTCCGGTGGATATCGCCTCCTGGCGTCACGCCGAGCAGCTGCCGGCGTTATTTAACGGCACGCCGATCGGCACACGTATTCTGGCTTAAGATTTCATGCCCGGCGGCGCGTCGTCTGCCGGGCTTACAAGACCGTAGGCCGGGCGGCACAATGCCGCCGGCGGAACTAACGAATAAAGGAAGCATGTTATGGCACTTTGGGGCGGGCGTTTTACACAGGCAGCAGATCAACGGTTCAAACAGTTCAACGACTCGTTGCGCTTCGACTATCGTCTGGCGGAGCAGGATATCGTTGGCTCTGTCGCCTGGTCGAAAGCGCTGGTAACGGTCGGCGTTCTGAGTGCCGCTGAACAGCAGCAGCTGGAAGAAGCGCTGAACGTGCTGCTGGAAGAGGTGCGCGCCAATCCGCAGCAAATCCTCGCCAGCGATGCCGAAGATATTCACAGCTGGGTGGAAGGCAAGCTGATCGATAAAGTGGGCCAGCTGGGCAAGAAACTGCACACCGGGCGCAGCCGTAACGACCAGGTCGCCACCGATCTTAAACTGTGGTGCAAAGATACCGTTGTCGAACTGCTCTCAGCGAACCGCCAGCTGCAGAGCGCGCTGGTGGAGACCGCCCAGCAGAATCAGGACGCGGTAATGCCGGGGTACACCCACCTGCAGCGCGCCCAGCCGGTGACGTTCGCGCACTGGTGTCTGGCCTACGTTGAAATGCTGGCGCGTGACGAAAGCCGTCTGCAGGACGCGCTGAAGCGCCTCGACGTCAGCCCGCTGGGCTGCGGCGCGCTGGCGGGGACGGCGTATGAGATCGACCGCGAGCAGCTGGCCGGCTGGCTGGGCTTTGCCTCCGCCACCCGCAACAGCCTCGACAGCGTGTCCGATCGCGATCATGTGCTGGAGCTGCTTTCCGATGCGGCTATCGGTATGGTGCATCTGTCGCGCTTTGCGGAAGATCTGATTTTCTTTAACTCCGGCGAGGCGAACTTCGTCGAGCTTTCCGACCGCGTGACCTCCGGCTCCTCGCTGATGCCGCAGAAGAAAAACCCGGACGCCCTGGAGCTTATCCGTGGCAAATGCGGCCGCGTGCAGGGTGCGCTGACCGGCATGATGATGACGCTGAAAGGACTGCCGCTGGCCTACAACAAAGACATGCAGGAAGATAAAGAGGGGCTTTTCGACGCCCTGGATACCTGGCTCGACTGCCTGCATATGGCGGCCCTGGTGCTGGACGGCATTCAGGTAAAACGTCCGCGCTGTGCGGAAGCGGCGCAGCAGGGCTATGCCAACGCCACTGAGCTGGCGGATTATCTGGTGGCGAAAGGCGTACCGTTCCGCGAGGCGCACCATATTGTCGGTGAAGCGGTAGTGGAAGCCATTGCGCAAGGGAAACCGCTGGAAGCGCTGACCCTGGCCGATCTGCAGAAATTCAGCCCAGTGATTGCGGACGATGTGTATCCGATCCTGTCGCTGCAGTCCTGCCTCGAGAAACGCGCAGCGAAAGGCGGCGTCTCGCCGCAGCAGGTAGCCCAGGCTATCAACGAGGCGAAGGCTCGTTTAAGCTAATCCTTAGATATCTGCCCTCCCTGACCCGGCCAAGCCCAGCGACGCCGGGTTTTTTATGCAAAAAAAAAGCGGACGCAAGGTCCGCAAAAGTTCACGTTGGCTTTAGTTGTTCGGGTAGAGAAACAGTGTGACGGGTCAGTGATTTTCACAGGTAGACCGTCTTTATGGGCGTATTATTGAACAGAAAACTTGATAGGGATAATCGTTCGTTGCTATGCTATCTATCGCCATGGACTATCGTGGCGATGGAGGATGAATAATGAATATTCGCGATCTTGAATACCTGGTAGCGCTCGCCGAACACCGCCACTTCCGGCGGGCGGCTGACTCATGCCATGTGAGCCAACCGACGCTCAGCGGACAGATCCGCAAGCTGGAGGATGAGCTTGGCGTCATGCTGCTGGAGCGCACCAGCCGTAAGGTTCTGTTTACCCAGGCGGGGCTGTTGCTGGTGGATCAGGCGCGTACCGTGTTACGCGAAGTAAAAGTGCTCAAGGAAATGGCAAGCCAACAAGGGGAAACCATGTCCGGGCCGCTGCATATCGGCCTGATCCCGACAATTGGCCCGTACCTGCTGCCGCACATCATTCCGATGCTGCATCAGACCTTCCCGAAGCTGGAAATGTATCTGCACGAAGCGCAGACCCATCAGCTGCTGGCTCAGCTCGACAGCGGTAAGCTCGACTGCGCTATCCTGGCGCTGGTCAAAGAGAGCGAGGCCTTTATCGAGGTGCCGCTGTTCGATGAGCCGATGATGCTGGCTATCTATGAGGATCATCCGTGGGCGAACCGCGATCGGGTGCCGATGTCGGATCTGGCCGGTGAAAAGCTGCTGATGCTGGAGGATGGCCACTGTCTGCGCGATCAGGCGATGGGCTTCTGCTTTGAAGCGGGGGCGGATGAGGATACCCACTTCCGCGCGACCAGCCTGGAAACGCTGCGCAATATGGTGGCGGCAGGCAGCGGCATTACCCTGCTGCCGGCGCTGGCGGTGCCGCAGGAGAGAAAACGCGATGGCGTAGTCTACCTGCCGTGCATTAAGCCAGAGCCAAGACGCACCATCGGTCTGGTTTATCGTCCAGGCTCCCCGCTGCGCAGCCGCTATGAACATCTGGCGGAGGCCATCCGCGGCACGATGGATGGCCATTTCGACAAGGCGTTAAAACAGGCGGTTTAAGCCGTTCAGCGCGGCAACCCGGTACGCTTCCGCCATGGTCGGGTAGTTAAAGGTGGTGTTGACGAAGTACTCGATGGTGTTGCCACCGCCTTTCTGCTCCATGATCGCCTGGCCGATATGAATAATTTCGGCCGCGCGCTCGCCAAAGCAGTGAATGCCAAGGATCTCCTTGGTTTCCCGATGGAACAGGATCTTCAGCGTACCAACGCTCATACCGACGATTTGCGCCCGCGCCAGGTGTTTAAACTGGGCGCGGCCCACCTCATATGGCACTTTCATCGCCGTCAGCTGCTGCTCGGTTTTCCCGACGGAGCTGATTTCCGGAATGGTATAGATCCCGGTCGGGATATCTTCAATCAGATGCGCTGAGGCTTCGCCTTTCACCAGCGCCTGGGCGGCAATGCGTCCCTGATCGTAAGCGGCAGAAGCCAGGCTTGGATAGCCGATGACATCGCCAACCGCATAGATGTGCGGGAGGGCGGTCTGATACATGCTGTTGACCTTCAGCTGACCGCGGCTGTCGGTCTGCAGACCGATATTTTCCAGCGCCAGGGTGTCGGTGTTGCCGGTGCGGCCGTTAGCGTACAGCAGGCAATCGGCCTTCAGCTTTTTGCCGGACTTCAGGTGCATGATCACCCCGTCATCCACCCCTTCAATTTTCTCATACTCCTCGTTGTGGCGAATAACCACGCCGCTGTTCCAGAAGTGATAAGAGAGCGAGTCTGACATCTCCTGATCGAGGAAGGCCAGCAGACGATCGCGGGTGTTGATCAGATCGACCTTCACCTCCATGCCGCGGAAGATCGACGCATATTCACAACCGATCACCCCGGCGCCGTAAATGATCACATGGCGCGGCTCATGCTGCAGGCTGAGAATCGAATCGCTGTCATAGATGCGCGGGTGGTGGAAATCGACATCCGCCGGATGGTAGGGACGCGATCCGCAGGCGATAACGAATTTCTCCGCGGTCACAGTCTCGACCGTGCCGTCATGGCACTCCAGCGCCAGAGTATGCTCATCCACGAAGTGGGCATTGCCCTGCAGAATTTCACAGTGGTTGCGCTCATAGAATCCCTGGCGCATATGAGTCTGCTGGTTGATGACGCTGTCGGCATGGTTAAGGATGTCGGCGAAAGAAGAGCGAAGAAGGCGGGAGTGGTCGCTGTAGAGGGGGTTTTGGTTAAACTCGATAATACGGCTGACGGCATGGCGGAGGGCTTTCGACGGGATGGTGCCCCAGTGGGTGCAACCGCCGCCGACATTATGGTAGCGCTCGATGACGGCAACGCGTGCTCCCTGTTTCACCAGTCCCATGGCGGCGCCTTCCCCGCCAGGACCGGAACCAATCACTATTGCATCATAATCCCAAGAGTGTGACATGGCATTACTCACCTGTTTTATACATAAAATAAACACGATGATAACATTCGCTGCGCTTTAACCCAATTATCGTTGTGCTTTTTTGCAGCATAAAAGCAGAAACGGCTCGTAAACAATCATTCACAATCCAGGGCAAACCGATTAGTTTTAATCTCTGGTATAGTGCCAGCAGGGCTATTGGAAGGATTCATACATCGTGATGGGCGTAAGAGCACAACAAAAAGAAAAAACCCGCCGTTCGCTGGTGGAAGCGGCATTCAGTCAACTTAGCGCTGAGCGGAGTTTCGCCAGCCTGAGCTTGCGTGAAGTGGCACGGGAAGCAGGGATCGCGCCGACGTCCTTTTATCGTCATTTTCGCGACGTCGATGAGCTGGGCCTGACGATGGTCGATGAGAGCGGACTGATGCTGCGCCAGCTGATGCGCCAGGCGCGCCAGCGGATAGCCAAAGGCGGCAGCGTGATCCGCACCTCGGTCTCCACCTTTATGGAATTTATCGGTAACAACCCGAACGCCTTCCGCCTGCTGCTGCGCGAGCGCTCGGGAACTTCTGCGGCGTTTCGCGCCGCCGTCGCACGCGAGATCCAGCACTTTATTGCGGAACTCGCCGACTATTTAGAACTCGAAAACCATATGCCGCGCGCCTTTACCGAAGCGCAGGCTGAAGCTATGGTCACCATCGTTTTTAGCGCTGGCGCGGAAGCGCTGGATGTCGGCCCTGAGCAGCGCCGGCAGCTGGAGGAACGGTTGGTACTGCAGCTTCGAATGATCTCGAAAGGCGCGTATTACTGGTATCGCCGTGAACAAGAAAAAATGTCACATCATTCCGAATAACGTGAAGGACGAGCAATGAAACACTCAGTTCAAGATAAAGGTACGCTGCTGCTGGCGCTGATTGCCGGGTTATCCATTAATGGCGCCTTTGCGGCGCTGTTCAGTTCGATAGTTCCGTTTTCCGTCTTCCCCATTTTATCCCTGCTGCTGACGGTCTACTGTCTGCATCAGCGCTATCAGAATCGCAGTATGCCCGTTGGGCTACCGGGCCTGGCCGCCGCCTTTTTTATTCTCGGGGTGCTGTTGTACAGCACCGTCGTGCGTGCGGAGTACCCGGATATCGGTTCTAACTTCTTCCCGGCCGTTCTGTCCGTCGCGATGGTCTTCTGGATCGGCTACAAGATGCGTAACCGCAAAGATACCGCAGCCGAGTAAGCCGCCAGCGGTAAAAAAAACCGGCAATATGACGTTGCCGGTTTTTTTGGGCCTATTTGCGGGTCAGCAGGACGCCGCACTCCATGTGGTGGGTATACGGGAACTGGTCGAACAGCGCCAGCCGGGTAACGTTGTGCGTCTGGCTTAGCGTTTCCAGATTGCGACACAGCGTTTCCGGGTTGCACGAAATGTACAAAATACGCGGATAGGCCTGCACCATTTTTTCCGTCTCGCTGTCCAGCCCGCTGCGCGGTGGATCGACGAAGATGGTTTCGCACTGATAGCTATGCAGATCGATACCCTGCAGCCGGTTGAACTGCCGCACCCCGTTCATCGCCTGAGTAAACTCTTCCGCCGCCATGCGGATAATCTGCACGTTGTCGATATGGTTAGCGGCGATGTTGTACTGCGCCGCCGCCACCGACGGTTTGGCGATTTCGGTGGCCAATACGCGATCGAAATTACGTGCCAGCGCCAGCGAGAAGTTACCGTTGCCGCAGTACAATTCCAGCAGGTCGCCAGTCGCCCCTTTGGTGACATCCAGTGCCCACTCCAGCATCTGAATGTTCATGGCCGCGTTCGGTTGGGTAAAGCTGTTTTCCACCTGACGGTAGATCATCTCCCGCCCGCCAACCGGCAGGCGTTCATCTATATAGTCTTGATCGAGCTCGATTTTGGTTTTGGTCGCCCGCCCAATCAGATGCACATTGAGCCCCTGGGCTCGCAGGGCGTCACGCAGCGCCTCCGCTTGCTCACGCCAGGCATCGTCCAGCTTTTTATGATACAGCAGCGAAACGACCGCCTGGTTGCTGAGGGTGGTCAGATAGTCAATCTGGAACAGCTTCTGGCGTAGCACGGGATTGTTGCGTACGCCCTCCAGCATGGCGGTCATCAGCTGATTGATCAGCGCGCTGGCGGCCGGGAAGCTGTCAACGCGAATCCGCGACCGGGTCTGCTGATCGAAAATAATATGGTACAGATCGTCGCCATCGTGCCACAGACGGAACTCGGCGCGCATACGGTAGTGGCTGACCGGCGAACGAAACACTTCCGGAACCGGCGCGGCAAAAGGCGCCATCATGGTTTGCAAACGGACGACTTTTTCTGCCAGCTGCGCTTCGTATTGTTCGGTAGGAAGGTGTTCGGGGGTCATGATGTATCCTGAATAAAATAAGTACGCGGGGATTGTAGGGAAAGCGCCGGGGATGTCCAGCCTCGAATGCCGCGGGAAATATAATTAGCAGTCTGGACATCTATATGGTTCTGATTGTAGCATTCGCCTACCGGTCCTGTGAGTTAAAAGGGAACCCAGTGGAAATCTGGGGCTGACGCGCAGCGGTAAGGAAGGTGAGAAATGAGCGCACTCGGTGCAGACACTGCGGCTAGCCGTGGGAAGTCATTATTTCTTGAAACAGCCTCCAAGCCCGAAGACCTGCCGGAATACGTCGCACTGGGTTTTATCGTCGCGAGCAACTGATAAAACCTGCGGCATCCTTTTTCTGTTTCGGATGCTTTTACAATGATTAAAAAAGCTTCGCTGATGACGGCCTTATCCGTCACGGCATTTTCCGGCTGGGCGCAGGATAGCAATTCAGATACGTTGGTGGTGACAGCAAACCGTTTTCAACAGCCGGTCAATACCGTGCTGGCGCCGACCGACATTGTGACGCGCGATGACATCGACCGCTGGCAGTCCAAAGATTTAAACGATGTCATGCGTCGTCTTCCCGGGGTCGATATTGCCCGCAACGGCGGCATGGGGCAGAGCGCTTCGCTGTATGTTCGGGGGACGGAGGCTCGTCACGTGCTGGTGCTGATCGACGGTGTGCCGATGGCGCGTCCGGGGATCTCCAACGGCGTAGATATCAGTCAGATCCCTATCTCACTGGTCCAGCGGGTGGAATACATCCGCGGCCCGCGCTCCGCGGTGTACGGCTCCGGAGCGATCGGCGGGGTGGTGAACATCATCACCATGACCGACGCTGAGCGTTCGCAGATCAACGCCGGCGCGGGTACGAACGGCTATCAGTCCTATGACGGCGCCTTTAACAAGCGGTTTGGCGATACGTTGGTTACCGCTGCTGGCGCCTATCAGACCACCAAAGGGTTTAACGTCCAGCCGAATTCCTCTTACAGCGGCGACAGCGATCGCGACGGCTACCGCAATAAAATGCTGTGGGGCGGGGTACAGCATCAGTTCGATGACAACTTCTCGGGGTTCTTCCGCGGCTATGGTTATTCCGCCAACGCTGACTATGACCAGGGTAACTGGGGCTACGCAGGTGGAAACGATGAAGATCAATCCTATACCCAATCCTGGGATACCGGTCTGCACTACCACTCCGGAATTTACTCCTCCCAGCTGATTGCTAACTATCAGCGCATCAAAGATTACAACTACAGCAGCGACGCTGGCCGCTATGCCGCGGGCACCACCCTGGATGATATGGAACAGCGCTATATCCAGTGGGGAAATAATGTTGTGGTAGGCCATGGGGCAGTGAGCGGCGGCGTTGACTGGAAACAAGAGAAGCTGAAATCCAGCGGAACGACCAGTACCGACGTGTATAAGCGTGACACCACCGGTCTTTATCTGACGGGACAGCAGCAGATTGACAGCGTGACGCTGGAAGCTTCCGGTCGTGAGGATCATGACGAGCAGTTTGGCTGGCACGGTACCTGGCAGACGGCCGCAGGCTGGGAATTTATCGACGGTTATCGGACAACGCTCTCGTACGGCACAGGATTCCTCGCCCCCTCCCTCGGGCAGCAGTACGGCGCAGAACGCTTTGGCATCGCCTCTAACCCGAATCTGAAGCCAGAGGAGTCGAAGCAATGGGAAGCGGGCCTTGAAGGGTTAACGGGGCCGGTCGACTGGCGCCTCTCCGCGTATCGCTATGAGATTCAAAACCTCATCGATTACGACAACAACGCCTATTACAACGTCAAGTCGGCGACGATTAAGGGGCTGGAGTGGACGGGGAATATAACCACCGGGCCGGTGGAGCACCATCTGACGCTGCAGTATGTTGACCCTCGCGATGATGAAACCAATAAGATCCTCTATCGCCGGGCGAAGCAGCAGGTGAAATACGAGCTGAACGGCCAGGTCTACGATCTGGGGTGGGATGTGACGTATCACTACATCGGCAAGCGTTACGATTATGACTACGACAACTCGCGTACCGTCAATATGGGTGGGTTGAGCCTCTGGGATGTCGGTTTATCGTATCCCGTCACCTCACACCTGACAGTTCGTGGTAAAATAGCCAACCTGTTCGATAAAGATTACGAGACAGTTTATGGCTACCAATCTGCAGGACGGGAATACACCTTGTCTGGCAGCTACACCTTCTGATCCACGTCCCACCGTGCTGGTGTTTGATTCCGGCGTCGGTGGGTTGTCGGTTTATAATGAGATTCGGCAGCTGCTGCCGAATCTGCATTACATCTATGCTTTCGATAACGTTGCCTTCCCCTATGGCGAGAAGAGCGAGGAGTTTATCGTTGAGCGCGTTGTGGAAATCGTCACCGCTGTCCAGCAGCGTTATTCCCTGGCGCTGGCGGTGATCGCCTGCAATACCGCCAGTACCGTCTCCCTGCCTGCCCTGCGTGAAAAGTTCGCTTTCCCCGTCGTTGGCGTGGTGCCGGCGATCAAGCCCGCCGCCCGTTTAACGGCGAACGGCATTGTTGGCCTGCTGGCGACGCGCGGTACCGTAAAGCGTCCTTATACCCGTGAGCTGATCGACCGCTTTGCCAATGAATGTCGGATTGAAATGCTGGGGTCGGCGGAGCTGGTGGAGCTGGCGGAAGCGAAGCTGCACGGCGAGCCTGTGCCGTTAGAAGAGCTGCGCCGTATCCTGCGCCCGTGGCTGCGGATGCAGGAGCCGCCGGATACGGTGGTGCTGGGCTGCACCCATTTTCCTCTTTTACAGGAGGAGCTGCAGCGCGTTCTGCCGGAAGGCACGCGGCTGATCGATTCCGGCGCGGCGATTGCCCGTCGCACCGCCTGGCTGTTAGAGCATGAAGCGCCGGATGCGAAGTCCAGCGACGAGAATAAAGCATTCTGCATGGCGCTGACGGCAGAAACAGAACAGCTTTTACCCGTTCTGCGTCGCTATGGCTTCTCGACGCTGGAAAAATTACCGCTCTAAGGGCGTTTTGCACAAAAAAGAGACGGTTGAATAATTTTTTGAAAACAGGGCTTGTCAACGTCTCAGAACTCCCTATAATGCGCCTCCACTGACACGGAACAACGGCAAGCAAGCCGCCGGGTCAGCAGGATTTTAGCGGTGAAGTTCAGCGCTAAAAACTGACAGAGAAAAGCAAAATAAGGGCTTGACTCTGAATGAGGAAAACGTATTATACGGGACCTCGCAACGGTGAGCTGAAAGCCGCGTTGCAACTGCTCTTTAACAATTTATCAGACAATCTGTGTGGGCACTCAAAGTGACATGGATTCTTAACGTCCTCGGACGAAAAATGAATACCAAGTCTCAAGAGTGAACACGTAATTCATTACGAAGTTTAATTCTTTGAGCATCAAACTTAAATTGAAGAGTTTGATCATGGCTCAGATTGAACGCTGGCGGCAGGCCTAACACATGCAAGTCGAGCGGTAGCACAGAGAGCTTGCTCTCGGGTGACGAGCGGCGGACGGGTGAGTAATGTCTGGGAAACTGCCTGATGGAGGGGATAACTACTGGAAACGGTAGCTAATACCGCATAACGTCGCAAGACCAAAGTGGGGGACCTTCGGGCCTCATGCCATCAGATGTGCCCAGATGGGATTAGCTAGTAGGTGGGGTAACGGCTCACCTAGGCGACGATCCCTAGCTGGTCTGAGAGGATGACCAGCCACACTGGAACTGAGACACGGTCCAGACTCCTACGGGAGGCAGCAGTGGGGAATATTGCACAATGGGCGCAAGCCTGATGCAGCCATGCCGCGTGTGTGAAGAAGGCCTTCGGGTTGTAAAGCACTTTCAGCGGGGAGGAAGGCGDTRAGGTTAATAACCTCATCGATTGACGTTACCCGCAGAAGAAGCACCGGCTAACTCCGTGCCAGCAGCCGCGGTAATACGGAGGGTGCAAGCGTTAATCGGAATTACTGGGCGTAAAGCGCACGCAGGCGGTCTGTCAAGTCGGATGTGAAATCCCCGGGCTCAACCTGGGAACTGCATTCGAAACTGGCAGGCTAGAGTCTTGTAGAGGGGGGTAGAATTCCAGGTGTAGCGGTGAAATGCGTAGAGATCTGGAGGAATACCGGTGGCGAAGGCGGCCCCCTGGACAAAGACTGACGCTCAGGTGCGAAAGCGTGGGGAGCAAACAGGATTAGATACCCTGGTAGTCCACGCCGTAAACGATGTCGATTTGGAGGTTGTGCCCTTGAGGCGTGGCTTCCGGAGCTAACGCGTTAAATCGACCGCCTGGGGAGTACGGCCGCAAGGTTAAAACTCAAATGAATTGACGGGGGCCCGCACAAGCGGTGGAGCATGTGGTTTAATTCGATGCAACGCGAAGAACCTTACCTGGTCTTGACATCCACAGAACTTTCCAGAGATGGATTGGTGCCTTCGGGAACTGTGAGACAGGTGCTGCATGGCTGTCGTCAGCTCGTGTTGTGAAATGTTGGGTTAAGTCCCGCAACGAGCGCAACCCTTATCCTTTGTTGCCAGCGGTTAGGCCGGGAACTCAAAGGAGACTGCCAGTGATAAACTGGAGGAAGGTGGGGATGACGTCAAGTCATCATGGCCCTTACGACCAGGGCTACACACGTGCTACAATGGCATATACAAAGAGAAGCGACCTCGCGAGAGCAAGCGGACCTCATAAAGTATGTCGTAGTCCGGATTGGAGTCTGCAACTCGACTCCATGAAGTCGGAATCGCTAGTAATCGTAGATCAGAATGCTACGGTGAATACGTTCCCGGGCCTTGTACACACCGCCCGTCACACCATGGGAGTGGGTTGCAAAAGAAGTAGGTAGCTTAACCTTCGGGAGGGCGCTTACCACTTTGTGATTCATGACTGGGGTGAAGTCGTAACAAGGTAACCGTAGGGGAACCTGCGGTTGGATCACCTCCTTACCTTAAAGAACCTGCCTTTGCAGTGCTCACACAGATTGTCTGATGAAAAACAGCAGTAAAAACCTCTACAGGCTTGTAGCTCAGGTGGTTAGAGCGCACCCCTGATAAGGGTGAGGTCGGTGGTTCAAGTCCACTCAGGCCTACCAAATTTGCGAAGCAAATTTGAAGAGGTTGCAAACGATGGGGCTATAGCTCAGCTGGGAGAGCGCCTGCTTTGCACGCAGGAGGTCTGCGGTTCGATCCCGCATAGCTCCACCATCTTTACTGCGAACACAAGAAAACTTCAGAGTGAACCTGAAAAGGTGCACTGCGAAGTTTTGCTCTTTAAAAATCTGGATCAAGCTGAAAATTGAAACGACACACTGTTTAAGTGTGTTCGAGTCTCTCAAATTTTCGCAATCAGAAGTGAAACATCTTCGGGTTGTGAGGTTAAGCGTCTAAGCGTACACGGTGGATGCCCTGGCAGTCAGAGGCGATGAAGGACGTGCTAATCTGCGAAAAGCGTCGGTAAGGTGATATGAACCGTTATAACCGGCGATGTACGAATGGGGAAACCCAGTGYRATTCGTTGCACTATCGTTAACTGAATACATAGGTTAACGAGGCGAACCGGGGGAACTGAAACATCTAAGTACCCCGAGGAAAAGAAATCAACCGAGATTCCCCCAGTAGCGGCGAGCGAACGGGGAGCAGCCCAGAGTCTGAATCAGCTTGTGTGTTAGTGGAACGGTCTGGAAAGTCCGACGGTACAGGGTGATAGTCCCGTACACCAAAATGCACAGGCTGTGAACTCGAAGAGTAGGGCGGGACACGTGGTATCCTGTCTGAATATGGGGGGACCATCCTCCAAGGCTAAATACTCCTGACTGACCGATAGTGAACCAGTACCGTGAGGGAAAGGCGAAAAGAACCCCGGCGAGGGGAGTGAAAAAGAACCTGAAACCGTGTACGTACAAGCAGTGGGAGCACCTTCGGGTGTGACTGCGTACCTTTTGTATAATGGGTCAGCGACTTATATTCTGTAGCAAGGTTAACCGTATAGGGGAGCCGCAGGGAAACCGAGTCTTAACTGGGCGTTAAGTTGCAGGGTATAGACCCGAAACCCGGTGATCTAGCCATGGGCAGGTTGAAGGTTGGGTAACACTAACTGGAGGACCGAACCGACTAATGTTGAAAATTAGCGGATGACTTGTGGCTGGGGGTGAAAGGCCAATCAAACCGGGAGATAGCTGGTTCTCCCCGAAAGCTATTTAGGTAGCGCCTCGTGAATTCATCTTCGGGGGTAGAGCACTGTTTCGGCTAGGGGGTCATCCCGACTTACCAACCCGATGCAAACTACGAATACCGAAGAATGTTATCACGGGAGACACACGGCGGGTGCTAACGTCCGTCGTGAAGAGGGAAACAACCCAGACCGCCAGCTAAGGTCCCAAAGTCATGGTTAAGTGGGAAACGATGTGGGAAGGCACAGACGGCCAGGATGTTGGCTTAGAAGCAGCCATCATTTAAAGAAAGCGTAATAGCTCACTGGTCGAGTCGGCCTGCGCGGAAGATGTAACGGGGCTAAACCATGCACCGAAGCTGCGGCAGCGACACTATGTGTTGTTGGGTAGGGGAGCGTTCTGTAAGCCTGCGAAGGTGTGCTGTGAGGCATGCTGGAGGTATCAGAAGTGCGAATGCTGACATAAGTAACGATAAAGCGGGTGAAAAGCCCGCTCGCCGGAAGACCAAGGGTTCCTGTCCAACGTTAATCGGGGCAGGGTGAGTCGACCCCTAAGGCGAGGCCGAAAGGCGTAGTCGATGGGAAACAGGTTAATATTCCTGTACTTGGTGTTACTGCGAAGGGGGGACGGAGAAGGCTATGTTAGCCGGGCGACGGTTGTCCCGGTTTAAGCATGTAGGCTGGTTGTCCAGGCAAATCCGGATAATCAAGGCTGAGGTGTGATGACGAGGCACTACGGTGCTGAAGTAACAAATGCCCTGCTTCCAGGAAAAGCCTCTAAGCATCAGGTAACATCAAATCGTACCCCAAACCGACACAGGTGGTCAGGTAGAGAATACCAAGGCGCTTGAGATAACTCGGGTGAAGGAACTAGGCAAAATGGTGCCGTAACTTCGGGAGAAGGCACGCTGGTGTGTAGGTGAAGCCCCTGCGGGTGGAGCTGAGACCAGTCGAAGATACCAGCTGGCTGCAACTGTTTATTAAAAACACAGCACTGTGCAAACACGAAAGTGGACGTATACGGTGTGACGCCTGCCCGGTGCCGGAAGGTTAATTGATGGGGTTATCCGTAAGGAGAAGCTCTTGATCGAAGCCCCGGTAAACGGCGGCCGTAACTATAACGGTCCTAAGGTAGCGAAATTCCTTGTCGGGTAAGTTCCGACCTGCACGAATGGCGTAATGATGGCCAGGCTGTCTCCACCCGAGACTCAGTGAAATTGAACTCGCTGTGAAGATGCAGTGTACCCGCGGCAAGACGGAAAGACCCCGTGAACCTTTACTATAGCTTGACACTGAACATTGAGCCTTGATGTGTAGGATAGGTGGGAGGCTTTGAAGCGTGGACGCCAGTCTGCGTGGAGCCAACCTTGAAATACCACCCTTTAATGTTTGATGTTCTAACGTTGGCCCCTCACCGGGGTTGCGGACAGTGTCTGGTGGGTAGTTTGACTGGGGCGGTCTCCTCCCAAAGCGTAACGGAGGAGCACGAAGGTTAGCTAATCCTGGTCGGACATCAGGAGGTTAGTGCAATGGCATAAGCTAGCTTGACTGCGAGCGTGACGGCGCGAGCAGGTGCGAAAGCAGGTCATAGTGATCCGGTGGTTCTGAATGGAAGGGCCATCGCTCAACGGATAAAAGGTACTCCGGGGATAACAGGCTGATACCGCCCAAGAGTTCATATCGACGGCGGTGTTTGGCACCTCGATGTCGGCTCATCACATCCTGGGGCTGAAGTAGGTCCCAAGGGTATGGCTGTTCGCCATTTAAAGTGGTACGCGAGCTGGGTTTAGAACGTCGTGAGACAGTTCGGTCCCTATCTGCCGTGGGCGCTGGAGAATTGAGGGGGGCTGCTCCTAGTACGAGAGGACCGGAGTGGACGCATCACTGGTGTTCGGGTTGTCATGCCAATGGCACTGCCCGGTAGCTAAATGCGGAAGAGATAAGTGCTGAAAGCATCTAAGCACGAAACTTGCCCCGAGATGAGTTCTCCCTGAGACTTTAAGTCTCCTGAAGGAACGTTGAAGACGACGACGTTGATAGGCCGGGTGTGTAAGCGCAGCGATGCGTTGAGCTAACCGGTACTAATGAACCGTGAGGCTTAACCTTACAACGCCGAAGATGTTTTGGCGGATTTGAGAGAATTTTCAGCTCTGATACAGATTAATCGATACGTCGGTGAGACGTGTTGATAAAACAGAATTTGCCTGGCGGCACTAGCGCGGTGGTCCCACCTGACCCCATGCCGAACTCAGAAGTGAAACGCCGTAGCGCCGATGGTAGTGTGGGGTCTCCCCATGTGAGAGTAGGGAACTGCCAGGCATCAAATTGCAGTAAGCCGGGGTGACAACCGGTGGTAATAAAGCGAAGAAATTCGGTGGAGCGGTAGTTCAGTCGGTTAGAATACCTGCCTGTCACGCAGGGGGTCGCGGGTTCGAGTCCCGTCCGTTCCGCCACTTATTTAACATTAAGCCTGCTCAAATAGCAGGCTTAGTGGTAAGAAAATTTTAGGGGCGTAGTTCAATTGGTAGAGCACCGGTCTCCAAAACCGGGTGTTGGGAGTTCGAGTCTCTCCGCCCCTGCCATTTATAAGAATCCTTTGCTCAGGCAAAGGATTTTTTTTTATCTCTAATCTCCATTGGCAATATCCCCTACGAAAATACCTTGCTGATCTCCGTCCATGGAGAGTAGCGTTTATTCCAGAATAGGGTTTTTCAGGATCTCATGGATCTGCGCCTGCTTATCGCTATTTTGTAACCAGATCGCATAAAGTGGACGGGATAACGTAGCGCTGTCCATGACCGTATGTAACCCATGCTTCTCTTTCGCCCAGCGAACAGGTAGCCAACAGCAGCCGTTCAGGCGCGATAATTGCTGATAGATCAGTTCAGCTGAAGAGGTAGTGAGCAGCGGAACATCATCGCTTCCTATCAGTCCCACTTCGTTTTGCTGAAAATCAGGCCCCCATTCAAGGCGCAAGTAATTCAATTCATTTCTGTTTTTTGCAGGCGATGCGCAATACAGGGCAAGAGTAAAATTACCCAACAGCTGGCTGCTTAATTCATCCATCTTCGGCGATTCGGTGGTGATCAGCAGATCCAACTGGCGTTCGTGAAGCTGTTTAACCAACGACTGCCGCTGCGCGATACGGGCTTCAAACTGGAGATTGTAAGGTGCGCTGTAGAGGGTACCGAGCCAGCTGTTAAGCATACATTCCCACAGGGAGGCGCTGGCCCCAATGGAGAATTCATTATGTCGCGAAGAGTGTGCCACCTCCTTGCGCGCAGCCTGCCAGGTATTCATGAGCGTTTCGGCATAGGGGAGGAGCTTTTCGCCGGCGGTCGTCAGGCGGATGTTATTACGATGACGGGTGAACAGATTCACACCAAGTTGATTTTCCAGCTGACGAATACGAAAGCTGACTGCTGACTGTGTCAGGTAAAGCGCCTCTGCTGCTCGCCCAAAGTGACGAGTTCTACTCACTTCCAGGAAAGTCTTGAGCAATTCCGTATCCACACCGTTCTCCACAAAATTATTTGTCGTGATGATTTAAATGTTTTGTTTGACGCTCTGTCAAGCGTAACTAATACTCCGCGCCATAAATAGCTCGGCCAAAGAATCAGGAGCGTGTAGGATGGCGGAAAGCTTTACGACGACTAATCGTTTTTTCGACAATAAAAATTATCCACGCGGGTTCTCCCGTCACGGTGATTTCACCATCAAAGAGGCGCAACTGCTGGAACGTCATGGTTATGCCTTTAACGAACTGGAACTGGGTAAGCGCGAACCTGTTACCGAAGATGAAAAACAATTTGTCTCGGTGTGCCGTGGTGAACGTGAGCCGGTGACGGAAGCAGAACGCGTATGGATTAAGTATATGGCGCGTATCAAGCGGCCGAAGCGTTTCCATACTCTGTCCGGCGGCAAACCGCAGATGGAAGGCGCTGACGATTACACCGAAAGCGATGACTAAGAAAAAAGGGCGTAAGCCCTTTTTTTACGCCATCATTTTCTGCAGATGGTTGAGCATCCGATCAATTGCCCGATAGCTGAGCGCCTCCTGCAAATGACAGCGTTCAATCTCTTCAACCTCTGCCAGATCGGCAATGGTTCTCGCAACCTTTAACAGACGCTGCCAGGCGCGAATAGAAAGCCCCAGCTGCGTTAGCGTCTGTTCCAGCCAGACAGCATCCTCGCCTTAAGCGGCAGCAGTTCTTCATTTCACGATTCTCAAGATGGGCATTGAGTTTATTTTGCCTGAGCATTTGTCGTTCACGCGCCGCCAGCACCCGCTGCCGGACCGTTGCGCTCGATTCTTCGCCCTGCGAGCCCTGACTCAGTATTCCTGGCGGTGGCAATGGGATCTCTAAGGAAAGATCGAAGCGGTCGAGGAAGGGGCCTGACAGGCGTCCAAGGTAGCGCAATGTCTGCTCCGGCGATGCACGATTATGTTTACCCTGATAATGTCCTGTCGGGCTTGGATTCATCGCTGCAATAAGCTGAAAGCGCGCCGGATAGTCAATTTTGGCGCGCGAGCGTGATATGTGGATCTTGCCTGACTCAATGGGTTCGCGTAGCGCATCCAGTACCCGCCGCTCAAACTCCGGCAGTTCATCAAGAAACAGCACGCCATTATGGGCCAGGGAAATCTCACCGGGGACCGGTATCGAGCCGCCGCCCACCATCGCTGCCAGCGAGGCGCTATGGTGGGGGGCGCGGAACGGCCTCTGACGCCACCGCGTCTTTGCGGTGTGGAGGTTGACCAGACTCTGTATGGCCGCGCTCTCCAGCGCTTCCTGATTGCTTAATGGCGGCAGGAGACCGGGGAGTCGGCTGGCTAGCATGGTTTTCCCGGTCCCGGGCGGGCCTATCAGGAGCAGATTGTGACCACCGGCGGCCACAATCTCCAGCGCTCGTTTGCCCTGCTGCTGGCCGATAACATCGAGCAGATCTTCGTAGCGTTCATCCCGAGCAGGCGCCTCGGCGAGAGGCGGCGAAAGCGATGTCTGCCCCGCAAGAAATGCGCAAACCTCCTGCAGATGGTCGGCGACCAGACAATCGCTGCCGCCGATCAGGCCGACCTCCGCCGCATTGTCAGAGGAGACGACAATGCGCCGGCCGGCTTTGATGGCCTCCATTGCGCTGGGGATCGCCCCTGGAACGCCTCGTAACCCACCTGTAAGGGCGAGTTCGCCCACAAACTCATATTGATTCAGTCG
Source organism: Klebsiella pneumoniae (assembly GCF_000742135.1). GTDB lineage: Bacteria > Pseudomonadota > Gammaproteobacteria > Enterobacterales > Enterobacteriaceae > Klebsiella > Klebsiella pneumoniae. The sequence goes on from NZ_KN046818.1 coordinate 5,159,925, forward strand.
CGTCGTGTTGAGCTGCTCTGAGGCAACGAGAAGCGCGAGAGCGATGGGCAGATCGTATCGTCCGCCTTCTTTGGGCAGATCCGCTGGCGCCAGGTTAATGGTTATCTTCTTCGCAGGAAAAGCGTAGCCGCTGTTGATCAGGGCGCTGCGGACCCGGTCGCGGGCCTCTTTCACGGTGGTTTCCGGCAGCCCGACCATAGTTAGACCAGGAAGACCGTTGCTGAGATGAACCTCAACGGTAATCAATGGCGCTTCGATACCGAGCGCCGCGCGAGTATAGACGATAGCGAGCGACATAAAACCTCCTGGACAGAGAAGAATTATGGTTGGCATGACGTAAAGCGAGAATGGAAAAAGTGCGAATTTAGAACTGCGTATCCATACTTTTCGCGGCATATCGTTACATTTAGCCGAAAATGGACGTTTGATCGCAAAACAGAGCTATGTTGGCAAAGAGGGCGCCGAAGAGCGCGGCAGGGGTGAGAAAACTGAATTTTTTTCATTTTTGATTTTTTTCATATAAAACAATTATTTTTATTGAAACCGTTAGGCTGATCAGCAACGAAGATATAAAAAAATCTTGTGCTTTATGTGATGTCTGTGGTAACTCTTTAGGTATTCCTTCGAACAAGAAGCCAGAAAGTATAGAAAATGACAGCCCTTCTACGAGTGATTAGCCTGGTCGTGATTAGCGTGGTGGTGATTATTATCCCACCGTGCGGGGCTGCACTTGGACGAGGAAAGGCTTAGAAATCAAGCCTTAACGAACTAAGACCCCCGCACCGAAAGGTCCGGGGGTTTTTTTATAACTGAAATAACCTAAGCGAGGAGCAGATGATGACTTTTAGCATAAAATTCTGTTTCTCCCGATTTATGACGGGGAACTAACTATGAATGGCGCGCAGTGGGTGGTACATGCTTTGCGGACACAGGGAGTCGACACAGTTTTTGGCTATCCGGGTGGCGCAATTATGCCGGTTTACGATGCACTGTATGACGGCGGCGTGGAGCACCTGCTGTGCCGGCATGAGCAAGGGGCAGCCATGGCGGCCATTGGTTATGCGCGAGCAACCGGTAAAACCGGGGTGTGTATCGCGACGTCCGGCCCGGGCGCGACCAATCTGATCACCGGCCTGGCGGACGCCCTGCTTGACTCTATTCCCATCGTAGCTATCACCGGCCAGGTGGCCGCACCCTTCATCGGCACGGATGCGTTCCAGGAAGTAGACGTTCTCGGTTTGTCACTGGCCTGTACTAAGCACAGTTTCCTTGTGCAGTCTCTGGACGAACTGCCGCGGGTTATTGCTGAGGCTTTCCAGGTGGCAAACTCAGGCCGTCCAGGTCCGGTGCTGGTTGATATCCCTAAGGATATTCAGATGGCGCAGGGCGACCTCGATCCCCATTTCTCTACCGTCGCCGATGAGATGGCATTTCCGCAGGCGGAAGTGGCGCAGGCTCTGCAGATGCTGGCCCAATCGCAGCAACCGATGCTGTATGTTGGCGGCGGGGTCGGCATGGCGCAGGCGGTACCGGCTTTGCGCGAATTCCTGGCGGTGACCAGGATGCCGGCAACCTGCACCCTGAAAGGGCTGGGCGTGGTGGATGCTGATTATCCCTATTATCTCGGCATGCTGGGAATGCACGGCACTAAGGCGGCCAACCTGGCGGTACAGGAGTGCGATCTGCTGATCGCCGTCGGCGCGCGCTTTGACGATCGCGTGACCGGTAAGCTCAATACCTTCGCACCGCATGCCAAAGTGATCCACATGGACATCGATCCGGCGGAGCTGAACAAGCTGCGTCAGGCGCATATCGGTCTGACAGGCGATCTGAACTGCCTGCTGCCGGCGCTGCAGCAGCCGTTAGCTATCGATGGCTGGCGCGAGCGGAGTGCCGCACTGCGTGCCGAGCATGCCTGGCGTTACGATCATCCCGGTGAGGCAATCTACGCGCCGCTGCTGCTGAAGCAGCTTTCCGACCGCAAGCCGGCGGACAGCGTGGTGACCACCGACGTTGGCCAACACCAAATGTGGTCGGCTCAGCATATGACCTATACCCGCCCGGAAAACTTTATCACCTCCAGCGGCTTAGGCACCATGGGCTTTGGCCTGCCGGCCGCCGTTGGCGCCCAGGTGGCGCGCCCTAACGATACGGTGATCTGTATCTCCGGTGACGGCTCCTTCATGATGAATGTACAGGAGCTGGGCACCGTTAAACGCAAGCAGTTACCGCTGAAGATCGTGTTACTCGACAACCAGCGGTTAGGGATGGTTCGACAATGGCAGCAGCTGTTTTTCCAGGAACGTTATAGCGAAACCACTCTGACTGATAACCCTGATTTCCTCACGCTGGCCAGCGCCTTCGGTATTCCTGGCCAACACATCACCCGTAAAGACCAGGTTGAAGCGGCACTCGACACCATGCTTTCGAGCCAGGGGCCATACCTGCTTCATGTCTCAATCGACGAACTTGAGAATGTCTGGCCGTTGGTGCCGCCCGGCGCCAGTAACTCTGAAATGCTGGAGAAATTATCATGATGCAACATCAGGTCGCTTTACAGGCACGTTTCAACCCGGAAACCTTAGAGCGCGTGCTGCGCGTTGTCCGCCACCGGGGTTTCCACATCTGCGCAATGAACATGGAAACCGCGCCGGACGCACAGAACATAAATATCGAATTGACCGTTGCCAGCCCGCGGCCCGTCGAATTACTGTTTAGTCAATTAAGCAAACTGGTCGACGTTGCCTGCGTCGAGATCCAGCAACCCACATCACAACAAATCCGCGCCTGAGCGCAAAGGAAGAAAAATGACGACGAAAAAAGCTGATTACATTTGGTTCAATGGCGAGATGGTTCCGTGGGGCGAAGCGAAAGTTCATGTGATGTCCCATGCGCTGCACTACGGTACCTCGGTATTCGAGGGGATCCGTTGCTACGACTCGCACAAAGGCCCGGTGGTGTTCCGTCATCGCGAACATATGCAGCGTCTGCATGATTCAGCCAAAATTTATCGTTTCCCGGTCTCCCAGAGCGTCGACGAACTGATGGAAGCCTGCCGCGAAGTCATTCGAACCAATAATCTGACCAGCGCTTATATCCGTCCGCTGGTGTTTGTTGGCGATGTCGGCATGGGGGTAAACCCGCCTCCGGGTTACAACACTGACGTGATCATCGCGGCGTTCCCATGGGGAGCCTACCTCGGCGCAGAAGCGCTTGAGCAGGGGATCGATGCAATGGTCTCTTCCTGGAACCGCGCGGCGCCGAACACTATCCCGACGGCAGCGAAAGCCGGTGGTAATTATCTTTCCTCGCTGCTGGTTGGCAGCGAAGCGCGTCGCCATGGCTATCAGGAAGGTATCGCCCTCGATGTTAACGGCTATATCTCCGAAGGCGCAGGGGAAAACCTGTTTGAAGTGAAGGACGGTGTACTGTTCACCCCGCCGTTTACCTCTTCCGCGCTGCCGGGCATTACCCGCGACGCCATTATCAAGCTGGCGAAAGATCTTGGTATCGAAGTCCGCGAGCAGGTGTTGTCCCGTGAATCCCTGTATCTGGCGGATGAAGTCTTCATGTCCGGCACTGCGGCGGAAATCACCCCGGTACGCAGCGTGGACGGCATCCAGGTCGGCGCAGGCCGTCGCGGTCCGGTAACCAAACGCATTCAGGAAGCCTTCTTTGGCCTCTTCACCGGTGAAACAGAAGATAAATGGGGCTGGTTGGATCCGGTAAGTAAGTAATTAAAAATGGGACGGCACGCACCGTCCCATTTAATAAACACAGATGGGAGTAAAAAGAGCATGCCTAAGTACCGTTCCGCCACCACCACACATGGCCGCAATATGGCGGGCGCCCGCGCGTTGTGGCGCGCAACCGGAATGACCGATGCCGATTTCGGCAAACCGATTATCGCCGTCGTTAACTCCTTTACCCAGTTTGTCCCCGGGCACGTGCACCTGCGCGATCTCGGCAAACTGGTTGCCGAGCAGATTGAAGCCGCCGGTGGCGTGGCCAAAGAATTCAACACCATCGCAGTGGATGATGGGATCGCTATGGGCCACGGGGGTATGCTCTATTCACTGCCATCCCGCGAGCTGATCGCCGACTCGGTGGAGTATATGGTTAACGCCCACTGCGCTGATGCCATGGTTTGTATCTCCAACTGCGACAAAATCACCCCGGGGATGCTGATGGCCTCCCTGCGTTTGAATATTCCGGTGATCTTTGTTTCCGGCGGCCCGATGGAAGCCGGGAAGACCAAGCTGTCAGATAAAATCATCAAGCTTGACCTGGTGGATGCGATGATTCAGGGGGCGGATCCGAAAGTGTCCGACGAGCAGAGTAATCAGGTGGAACGCTCCGCCTGCCCGACCTGCGGCTCCTGTTCCGGGATGTTCACGGCGAACTCCATGAACTGCCTGACCGAAGCGCTGGGCCTGTCGCAGCCGGGCAACGGCTCTCTGCTGGCGACCCACGCCGATCGTAAGGAGCTGTTCCTAAACGCCGGGAAACGTATCGTGGAGCTGACCAAACGCTATTACGAGCAGGATGACGCTTCCGCGCTGCCGCGCAATATCGCCAGCAAGGCGGCCTTTGAGAACGCTATGACGCTGGATATCGCCATGGGCGGCTCCACCAATACCGTTCTGCACCTGCTGGCGGCGGCGCAGGAAGCTGAAATCGACTTCACCATGAGCGATATCGATAAGCTCTCCCGCAAAGTGCCGCAGCTGTGTAAGGTGGCGCCGAGCACGCAGAAATACCATATGGAAGATGTGCATCGCGCCGGCGGCGTGCTGGGCATTCTGGGCGAGCTGGACCGCGCCGGGCTGCTGAATCGCGAGGTCAAAAACGTCCTTGGCCTGACGCTGCCGCAGACCCTGGAACAGTACGATGTGATGGTGACCCAGGACGATGCGGTGAAAAAAATGTTCCGCGCCGGCCCGGCGGGCATCCGTACCACCCAGGCGTTCTCGCAAGACTGCCGCTGGGATACCCTGGATGACGATCGCGCCGAAGGCTGTATCCGTTCTCTGGAACACGCTTACAGCAAGGACGGCGGCCTGGCGGTGCTGTACGGCAATTTCGCAGAAAACGGTTGTATCGTGAAAACCGCCGGCGTGGACGACAGCATCCTGAAATTTACCGGTCCGGCGAAAGTATATGAGAGCCAGGACGATGCGGTTGAGGCCATCCTCGGCGGTAAAGTCGTGGAAGGCGACGTCGTGGTGATCCGCTACGAAGGGCCGAAAGGCGGGCCGGGGATGCAGGAAATGCTTTACCCCACCAGCTTCCTGAAGTCGATGGGGCTGGGCAAAGCGTGCGCGCTGATCACCGATGGCCGTTTCTCCGGCGGCACCTCAGGGCTCTCTATCGGTCACGTCTCTCCGGAAGCGGCGAGCGGCGGCAACATTGCGCTCATTGAAGATGGCGACATGATCGCGATTGATATTCCGAACCGCAGCATCCAGCTGCAGCTGAGCGATGCGGAAATTGCGGCGCGTCGTGAAGCCCAGGAGGCGCGTGGCGACCAGGCGTGGACGCCGAAGAATCGCCAGCGTCAGGTCTCCTTTGCCCTTCGCGCCTACGCCAGCCTGGCGACCAGCGCCGACAAAGGCGCGGTACGCGATAAATCCAAGCTGGGTGGCTAATCATGGCGGATTCACAACCCTTGTCCGGCGCCCCTGAGGGCGCCGAGTACCTGCGAGCAGTGCTGCGCGCGCCGGTTTATGAAGCGGTGCAGAAAACGCCGCTGCAAAAAATGGATAAGCTCTCGTCGCGGCTGGATAACGTTATTCTGGTGAAGCGTGAAGATCGCCAGCCGGTACACAGCTTTAAGCTGCGCGGCGCTTACGCGATGATGTCCAGCCTGACTGCCGAACAGAAATCCCACGGGGTGATCACCGCTTCGGCGGGCAACCATGCCCAGGGCGTGGCGTTTTCCGCATCGCGGCTGGGCGTTAAGGCGCTGATCGTGATGCCGGTAGCGACCGCCGATATCAAAGTCGATGCCGTTCGCGGCTTTGGCGGCGAAGTTCTGCTGCACGGCGCCAACTTTGACGAAGCGAAGGCGAGAGCGATTGAGCTGGCGCAACAGCAGGGTTTTACCTGGGTGCCGCCGTTCGATCACCCGATGGTCATCGCCGGACAGGGAACCCTGGCGCTGGAGCTGCTGCAGCAGGATGCCCATATTGACCGCGTATTCGTCCCGGTGGGCGGCGGCGGTCTGGCAGCGGGCGTGGCGGTGCTGATCAAGCAGCTGATGCCGCAGATCAAAGTGATCGCGGTGGAGGCGGAAGATTCTGCTTGCCTGAAGGCGGCGCTGGACGCAGGCCATCCGGTGGATCTGCCGCGCGTCGGCTTGTTTGCCGAAGGCGTGGCGGTCAAACGCATCGGCGATGAAACGTTCCGTTTATGCCAGGAGTATCTGGACGATATCATCACCGTCGATAGCGATGCTATCTGTGCGGCGATGAAAGATCTGTTCGAAGATGTGCGGGCGGTGGCGGAGCCTTCCGGCGCGCTGGCGCTGGCGGGGATGAAAAAGTATATCGCCCAGCATAACATCCGCGGCGAGCGACTGGCTCATATTCTGTCCGGGGCCAACGTCAACTTCCATGGCCTGCGCTACGTGTCCGAGCGCTGCGAGCTCGGGGAACAGCGGGAAGCGCTGCTGGCGGTGACGATCCCGGAAGAGAAAGGTAGCTTTTTGAAGTTTTGCCAGCTACTGGGGGGCCGCTCAGTGACGGAGTTCAACTACCGCTTTGCCGATGCCAAAGACGCCTGTATTTTTGTCGGGGTACGCCTGAGTCGTGGCCTGGAAGAGCGCAAAGAGATCCTCCAGTTACTGAACGACGGCGGCTACAGCGTGGTGGATCTCTCTGATGATGAGATGGCTAAGCTGCATGTGCGCTATATGGTCGGCGGCCGGCCGTCAAAAGCGCTGCAGGAGCGGCTGTTCAGCTTCGAGTTTCCGGAATCGCCGGGGGCGCTGCTGAAATTCCTGCATACCCTAGGCACCCACTGGAATATTTCACTGTTCCACTACCGCAGCCACGGCACTGACTATGGTCGGGTACTGGCGGCCTTCGAGTTGGGCGAGCACGAGCCGGACTTTGAAACTCGTCTTAATGAGCTGGGCTATGAGTGCCACGACGAAACGCATAACCCGGCATTCCGCTTTTTCCTCGCGGGTTAGTGGTTGGGAAGAATTTTCCAGAAAGCATCAATAAGCGGCTCATGCAGCCGCTTTTTTTGTGCGCAAACACCCAGCTCAAACGGCGTTTGCTCATCGCTGCGCTCCAGGATCATCACCCTGTTGCGTACCGGCTCCGGACTGTTCTCCAGCACCACTTCCGGCAGCAGCGCCACGCCGCATCCCAGGGCGACCATCGACACCATCGCTTCGTGCCCGCCGACGGTGGCGTAGATCGACGGATTGCTGATTTTATGCCGCCGAAACCACAGCTCGATGCGCCGACGTACCGGCCCCTGGTCGGCCATGATAAAGGGCACTGTCGACCAGTCGGGGCGCTCGACGGTCACCTGGTTGCGCACCGGGCAGGGAAGGGCCGGGGCAATTAACACCACGGCGAGGTTCTCCAGCATCGAAAACGCCACCGACCCTGGCAGAGTCTCCGGCTTACCGGCAATCGCCAGGTCGGCTTCGCCGGTGACGACCTTCTCCATAGCGTCGGCGGCGTCGCCGGTCGAGAGCTTGATCTCCACCGAGGGGTGCGCGGCGCGAAAGCGGTCGAGGATCGGCGGCAGATGGCTATAGGCGGCGGTGACAGAGCAGAAGATGTGCAGCTCGCCGGAGAGCGAAGGGCCCTGCTGATCGATGACGTGACGAAGCTGCTGATACTGCAATAAAGTCTGTTGGGCAAAGGTACGTAACTCTTCCCCGGCTTCGGTAAGGGTCACCGTGCGATTATCTCGCACGAACAGCGGCTGGCCGAGGTCCTCTTCCAGACGCTGGATCTGGCGCGAAAGCGTCGACGGGCTGACGTGCATGGCCCGCGCGCTGCGGCCAAAATGGCGGCTTTCCGCCAGATGCAGAAAGGTTTTCAGATCGCGTAAATCCACGGCGCGTACTCCCCGGTTTTGTATTTCATAAAATGCAACGTGACGTTGTGAATATATCAATTTCCGCAATAAAATTCCTGTCATATAGTAAGTTCATTCTCGCAAAAGCGAACCGAACAATAAGCACGACACAACATCACGGAGTTACAGACATGGCTAACTACTTTAATACACTGAACCTGCGCCAGCAGCTGGCACAGCTGGGCAAATGCCGCTTTATGGCGCGCGACGAATTCGCCGATGGCGCAAGCTACCTTCAGGGTAAAAAAGTGGTCATCGTCGGCTGCGGCGCGCAGGGCCTGAACCAGGGTCTGAACATGCGTGACTCCGGCCTGGATATCTCCTATGCGCTGCGTAAAGAAGCGATCGCTGAGAAGCGCGCCTCCTGGCGTAAAGCGACTGAAAACGGCTTCAAAGTCGGCACTTATGAAGAGCTGATCCCGCAGGCCGACCTGGTGGTTAACCTGACGCCGGACAAACAGCACTCAGACGTTGTGCGCTCCGTACAGCCGCTGATGAAAGACGGCGCAGCGCTGGGTTACTCCCACGGCTTCAACATCGTGGAAGTGGGCGAGCAGATCCGTAAAGACATCACCGTGGTGATGGTGGCGCCGAAGTGCCCGGGCACCGAAGTGCGTGAAGAGTACAAACGCGGTTTCGGCGTACCGACGCTTATCGCGGTACACCCGGAAAACGACCCGAAAGGCGAAGGCATGGCGATTGCCAAAGCATGGGCTGCGGCGACAGGCGGCCACCGCGCGGGCGTGCTGGAATCTTCCTTCGTGGCGGAAGTGAAATCTGACCTGATGGGCGAGCAAACCATCCTTTGCGGCATGCTGCAGGCGGGTTCTCTGCTGTGCTTCGACAAGCTGGTGGCGGAAGGTACCGATCCGGCGTATGCAGAAAAACTGATTCAGTTCGGCTGGGAAACCATCACCGAAGCGCTGAAGCAGGGCGGCATCACCCTGATGATGGATCGCCTCTCCAACCCGGCGAAACTGCGCGCTTATGCGCTGTCCGAGCAGCTGAAAGAGATCATGGCGCCGCTGTTCCAGAAACACATGGACGACATTATCTCCGGCGAATTCTCCTCCGGCATGATGGCGGACTGGGCGAATGATGATAAGAAACTGCTGACCTGGCGTGAAGAGACCGGCAAAACCGCCTTCGAAACCGCGCCGCAATATGAAGGCAAAATCGGCGAGCAGGAGTACTTCGATAAAGGCGTTCTGATGATCGCGATGGTGAAAGCGGGCGTTGAGCTGGCCTTCGAAACCATGGTGGCCTCCGGCATCATCGAAGAGTCTGCTTACTACGAATCACTGCATGAGCTGCCGCTTATCGCCAACACCATCGCCCGTAAGCGTCTGTATGAGATGAACGTGGTTATTTCCGATACCGCTGAATATGGTAACTACCTGTTCTCTTACGCTTGCGTACCGCTGCTGAAAGAGTTCATGACCACCCTGCAGACCGGCGACCTGGGCACAGCGATTGCCGAAGGCGCGGTAGATAACGCGCAGCTGCGCGATGTGAACGAAGCGATTCGCAGCCACGCTATCGAGCAGGTTGGTAAGAAACTGCGCGGTTATATGACCGATATGAAGCGTATCGCGGTAGCCGGCTAATTCCTCGTCGTCTTTCGACTTGCCGATGCGTTGGCTACGGTACGTACACCCCAGTCACATAATAATCTTTGTTCCTGGGGATGTACTTCCTTGCCGCCTTCCGGCAAGCCGAAATCCATAGAGGCATGGATTTGTTTAGTAGGCCTGATAAGCGAAGCGCCATCAGGCAAAAACCCGGAGATTAAGATCCCCGGGTTTTTTTATTATTTCCGGTACAGCACTTTGATGATGTGGTAGCCGAACTGGGTATGCAGCGGGCCGGTTGGCTCCAGTTCAGGGCAGGAGAAGACCACTTTATCGAAGGCCGGTACCATCTGGCCCTGGCGGAACTCCCCCAGATCGCCGCCGCGTTTGCCTGACGGACAAATGGAGTGTTTCTTTGCCAGCTTGCCGAAATCGGCGCCGTTTTTGAGCTGCTCGAGCAGATCGAGCGCCAGTTTCTCTTCTTTTACCAGGATATGCAGTGCTGCCGCGGTTTTAGCCATGATTGCGCCTTGAGTGAGTTGGGATAAATCAGGGCGCCATAGTATCACGCGCTAGCGGCGATACAGCACCTTGATGATGTGGTAGCCGAATTTGGTTTTCACCGGGCCATAGGGTTTGAGCAGCGGACAGCTGAAGACGGCTTGATCAAACGGACCGACCATCGCGCCTTGCTGAAACTCGCCTAAGTCGCCGCCGTTGCGGCCAGACGGACATTTAGAATAGCGTTTCGCCAGATGATCGAAGCTGACGCCCCGCTCCAGTTTGGCGAGGATCTCCAGCGCCAGTTTCTCTTCTTTGACCAGGATATGCAGGGCCGCTGCGCTTTTTGCCATGACATCATTCTCAGGATGGTTTGTGTGGCTGACACTTTACCATCAGTCAGTAAATCTCGGCTCCGCTTTCTGCTACAATCCCCACCCCGTTCGAAGATTGAGCAAGACTCCCATGCGTTTAAACCCTGGCCAACAACAAGCCGTCGAATTCGTCACCGGACCGTGCCTGGTGCTGGCGGGCGCCGGTTCCGGTAAGACCCGCGTTATTACGAATAAAATCGCCCACCTGATCCGCGGCTGCGGCTATCAGGCGCGCCATATCGCGGCCGTGACCTTTACCAACAAAGCCGCGCGCGAGATGAAAGAGCGCGTTGGGCAAACGCTGGGGCGCAAAGAGGCGCGTGGGCTGATGATTTCCACCTTCCACACTTTGGGGCTGGATATCATTAAGCGCGAATACGCTGCGCTGGGTATGAAGTCTAACTTTTCCTTATTCGACGATACCGACCAGGTGGCGCTGCTTAAGGAATTGACCGAAGGGTTGATCGAAGATGACAAAGTGGTGCTTCAGCAGCTGATCTCGACGATCTCCAACTGGAAAAACGATCTAAAAACCCCGGCGCAGGCCGCCGCTGGCGCGAAAGGCGAACGGGATCGTATTTTCGCCCACTGCTATGGGCTATACGACGCGCACATGAAGGCCTGCAATGTCCTCGATTTTGACGATCTGATCCTGCTGCCAACGCTGCTGCTGCAGCGCAACGAGGAGGTGCGCGAGCGCTGGCAAAATAAGATCCGCTACCTGCTGGTGGATGAGTATCAGGATACCAATACCAGCCAGTATGAGCTGGTGAAACTGCTGGTGGGTCAGCGGGCGCGCTTTACCGTGGTGGGCGATGACGACCAGTCGATCTACTCCTGGCGCGGCGCGCGGCCGCAGAACCTGGTGCTGCTCAGCCAGGACTTCCCGGCGCTGCAGGTGATCAAGCTTGAGCAGAACTACCGCTCATCCGGGCGTATTCTGAAAGCCGCCAACATTTTGATCGCCAATAACCCTCACGTCTTTGAAAAGCGGCTGTTCTCCGAACTGGGATATGGCGCGGAGCTGAAAGTGCTCTCCGCCAACAATGAAGATCATGAAGCGGAGCGCGTGGCCGGGGAGCTGATCGCCCACCACTTCATTAATAAAACCAATTACAAAGACTACGCGATCCTTTATCGCGGCAATCACCAGTCGCGGGTCTTTGAAAAGATGCTGATGCAGAACCGCATCCCGTACAAAATCTCCGGCGGCACGTCGTTCTTTTCGCGTCCGGAAATTAAAGATCTGCTGGCCTATCTGCGCGTGCTGACCAACCCGGACGACGACAGCGCCTTCCTGCGTATCGTCAACACGCCGAAGCGCGAGATCGGCCCGGCGACGCTGCAAAAGCTCGGTGAGTGGGCGATGGGCCGCAACAAAGGATTGTTCACCGCCAGCTTTGATATGGGTCTCAGCCAGACGCTGACCGGGCGCGGCTATGAATCCCTCACCCGCTTCACCCACTGGCTACGCGAGATCCAGCAGCTGGCCGAACGCGAGCCGGTCAACGCCGTGCGCGATTTGATTCGCGGGATCGACTACGAATCCTGGCTGTATGAAACCTCGCCCAGCCCGAAAGCCGCGGAAATGCGCATGAAAAACGTCAACCAGCTGTTTACCTGGATGACCGAGATGCTGGAAGGCAGCGAAATCGATGAGCCGATGACCCTGACCCAGGTGGTCACCCGCTTTACCCTGCGCGACATGATGGAGCGCGGCGAATCGGATGAAGAGCTGGATCAGGTGCAGCTGATGACTCTCCATGCGTCAAAGGGGCTGGAGTTCCCCTACGTCTATCTGGTGGGAATGGAAGAGGGATTGCTGCCGCACCAAAGCAGCATTGATGAAGATAACGTCGATGAAGAGCGACGGTTAGCCTACGTTGGCATCACCCGTGCGCAGAAAGAGCTGACCTTTACGCTCTGTAAGGAGCGCCGGCAATATGGCGAACTGGTGCGTCCTGAACCGAGTCGTTTTCTGCTGGAGCTACCTCAGGACGACCTTATCTGGGAGCAGGCACGCAAAACCATTACGCCTGAAGAGCGGATGCAAAAAGGCCAGGCCAACGTCGCTAATATTCGGGCGATGCTGGCAAAGGCGAAAAAAGCTTAGCGTCTCAGGCGATAAACTGCTGCCAGGCGGCGGAGAAGGGCATCACCAGTATTAGCGAGGGCAGCATATTGGCGGTAGGGAAGGCACGGATCCCGCACAGACGGAAACCGGTCGCCAGCATAATGATGCCGCCGCAGGCGGTGAAGTCGGCGATCATCGACGGATTGATTAACGCCATGATAAAGGTTGCCGCGAAAAACAGGATAACGAAAACAATCAGCTGGGGAATAAAGATCACGGTGATGATATACCCCAGCGTGGAGGCGAAAATCGCGGCAGTAAAAAAGTCGAGGATCGACTTGGTCAGCAGAATGGTCGGGTCGCCGGTCATCCCTTCGGTTAAGGCGCCGAAGATGCCGGTACCGCTGGCGCAGAACAGGATCAGCACGGCGATAAACTGATTCATAAAATCTTCCGCACCGACGCTGGCGCTGGACTGCGCCGGAAAGATACGTTCAATGGGGCTGCGCAGCGTTGTTCCGGCTCGTTCAATCCATTTTTCAATATTCAACAGGCCGCCGATAATCGTGCCGACAATAATAGCCAAGGCAATCGGCGGCAGGTTATGCAATTTATTGACAAAGAATATGCCCATACTGATTGAGATCAGTCCGGCGATCAACGGTAAGGTTTTTTTGAAATGTTCCGGAATAAAACGATTCAGTGAAGCGCCCGCCAGCGCACCGACGAGAAGCGAGCCGCTACAGACAAATATACCTATAGCCATAATTTATTTTCCCTAATAAAAATCAGGGCCTGAATATACAGGCCCTGAAATATTTAAATTAATTATTTAATGTTAAATACGCGGCTGGCATTACCCCAGGCGATTTTCTCTTTCAGGCCTGCTTCAAGTTCTAAAGGGTCAAACCAGTCGCAGGCCTGATGAATATCTTCATACGGATAATCGACAGAGAACATCACGCGATCGGCGCCCATGACTTCAATAGCATTATTCAGTGAATGGGTATTGAAATGGCCGCTGGTGGTAACGATGAAGTTATTCTGCAGGTAGTGCATTAACGGTTTTTCCGCTTTACCCAGACCGCAGCCGAAACGCTGACGATAGAGACGATGTTGAGTGCGCGGCAGCATATGTACCAGCCCTTCGCCGAGGTGACCCAGCACCAGATTGAGGTTAGGATAACGATCGAACAGACCGCTCATCATCAGACGAATAGCATGCACTGCCGTTTCCTGAGCGAAGCCCCAGGCAGAGCCGATCAGGCTTTCGTAACCGGTATAGATGCCGCGCGCCGGGCCTTCCAGCGGTTCACGAGGATGCAGATAGACAGGCACGTTCAGCTCGTTGACCTTATCCCAGAATACCAGCATGGATTCGTCATCAAGATACAGGCCATGCTCGCTATCTTTAACGTTGGTGTAGCCGTTGATCAGCGCACCTTTCATGCCTAACTTTTTCACGGCGCGCTCCAGCTCTTCCGCCGCGGCTTCCGGGTTCTGCAATGCCAGGGTGGCGAAGGCGCTGAATTTGTCCGGATTTGGCTTAACATAATTCTCAACGATAAAATCGTTGGTATCGCGGGCAAAAGAGACGGCTTTGGCTTTATCTAAAATAGACTGGGCGCCAGGTGAAGTCAGAGAAAGAATTACATGATCAATATGACGCTGCGCCATTTCTTCCAGCTGAATGCTGCGATCCAGCAGGCGGCGTTCAACATCTTTCATATATTCTGTGCCGTTACGACCTGCTTCACCAGATGAATCCCACAGACGGTTATTTTCAGGAGTGGATACGTGTTCTTCTAAAGCAATTTTTCCGCGCATGATATTTTCCTTGCGATATGAGTCAGTGTGGCTTGATGCGAGGAGAATAAAAGCTTTCACGTATTACCAGCAATAAACCAAACGTAATAGGGGTTATTAATAAAACCAATACACGGGCGTATTTTGTTACTTAGATTTTAATAGAAGTACTCTGCTGTGCGGGATCGGCAAGCGTAGCGATCAGCGAGCGTAGCCAGATATGTCCGGGATCGCGGTGCAGCCGCTGATGCCAGACCTGACGGATGGCGATTTTGGCGAGGGGAAAAGGCAGCGGCCAGCTGCGGCAGGGATAGCGCCGGGTGATATGCCGCGCCACCTGTTCCGGGACGACGGCAATCATATCGCTTTCGGCCACCAGCTCACCGGTACCTAAAAAACTTGGTAACGTTAGCGCAATGCGCCGGGGCATGTGGTGCTCATCAAGCAGCTTATCCATATCGCCATGGGCAGTCCCCTCCACGCGGATCGCCAGATGCTTTTCCTGGCGCCAGTCTTCGGCGCGGAGTTGTGCGCGAATGCGAGGATGGTTTTCCGCAGCCAGGCAGACATATGATTGATCGAAGAGATGTTGCTGGTAGACGCTTTCCGGAAGCTGCGTCAGATAGCCGATCGCGAGATCGCATTTCCCGGATTCGAGGGCGTTGAGGGTCTGCTCATCCAGATTCTGTACCGTAAAGGTGATCCCGTCCGCCGCCTGCTGCTGGAGCGCAATTTGCAATAAAGGCAGCAGCGTCATTTGGCTGATATCGGTCATACCGATCGTAAAATTACGCTGGCTCTGCTGGGGAAGAAATTCAGGTTTGACCGCTAAATCGTTATCGGCAAGCTGGAGAAGAGTCGAGATGGTGGGGGCGATCGCGTCCGCTCGCGGCGTCGGGATCATCCGCTGCCCGACCCGGACAAACAGCGGGTCAGCAAAATGATCTCGTAGTTTTTTCAGCAAAAGGCTGCCGGTGGGCTGGCTGATATCGAGCGCGTCCGCTGCTGGGGAAACATTGCCCAAGCGGTAGAGCGCAGAGAAAAAGCGTAGCGATTTGAAATCCAGTTCTTCCCGCATCCGCCCTCCTGGCTGGATATTATTTCAGCGTATCGCCGCTGGCGACCCGAAGTATCCAGTGGACGTAGCTTTGCCACTGACACTCCTGATCGACCATCTCCCGACCCAGCGGATGTTCATCCAGCCAGTTTCCCGGCAATATCAGCGTCAGTTGTTCGTCTTGAGCGGTCAGCTGAATGGCGGGCAACAGATCGTCGCGCCGCCGGCTGGCAAACAGGATTGCCAGTCGCAGCAGACGACACAGATGCTCAGCCACCCGCGGCGGGACGGCATTCTGTTGATGAAGCGAAGAGAGGTCGATAGCGTTAGTCTGGTTAAGGAGCAGCGTGGCAATCAGCTTCTTCTGCGCCGGGGTAAACCCCGGCAGGTCGAGGTTATTGACCAGATAGGCGGCGTGCTGCGGCGCGCGCTTAAAATCCACGCTCAGCCCAATCTCATGCAGCGCACAGGCGCTAAGGAGTAAATCACGGCTTAGCGGATCCAGCTCCCAGCTGCCATCCAACTGACTGAGCAGATGACTGGCAAGGCCGCCGACGCGCTGGGCCTGTTCGGTGTCGATCATAAAACGACGCTGAATATTACGCAGCGTGCGGCTGCGGATGTCCTGCTCAACGGAGAGATGCAGCATGCCGTACACCAGGCCTTCGCGTAACGCGCCGCCCGCGAGGGTCATACACTGAATATTCAGTTCGCTGAAGATAGCGATCAGGATCGCCAGCCCGCTAGGAAACACCAGCGCCCGCTCAAGGGTTAAGCCTTCGATCTCCAGCTCTTCCAGACGTCCGCACTGGATAGCGCGCTGTTTAAGCTGCTGGAGTTTGGCGAGGGTGATTCGTTCATCCATCCCCTGCGCCATCATAATTTCCTGCAGAGCCTGAACGGTGCCGGAGGCGCCAACGCACACTTTCCATCCGTGATAGCGCAGCACATCGGCGACGGGCAGTAGTACCTCGCGCGCAGCCGCTTCGGCGAGATCGAAATTCTCTTTCGTCAGACTACGGTCGGCAAAATAGCGTTCAAGCCAGGTGACACAGCCCATCGACAGGCTAAACAGCGAGGTTGTTTGTGCGCCGGTCCCGGTCACCAGCTCGGTGCTGGCGCCGCCGATATCGACCACCAGGCGCTGATCGGCGCCGCCGGTGGTGTGGGCGACACCCTGGTAAATCAGGCGCGCTTCTTCTTCGCCGCTGATCACTTGCACTGGAGTGCCGAGGATCTCCTGCGCTTTCGCCAGAAACTCCCCCGCATTGACGGCAAGACGCAGCGTGGCGGTGGCCACGACGCGGATTTGCGTCGGCGGAATATCCTGCAGGCGCTCGGCAAACAGGCGTAAGCACTGCCAGCCCCGTTCCATCGCTTCTGCGGAGAGGGTGTTGTCGCTATTCAGGCCGGCGGCCAGTCGAACCTTACGCTTAATGCGGCTCAGCGTCTGGATGCTGCCCGCCACCTCGCGCACCACCAACATATGGAAACTATTGGAGCCCAAATCAATGGCGGCATATAGCGAGGTGGAGCTCATACTCTTCATCGTTCAGAAGGCTCCCTGGTCGGTGGGGCGCTTAGGCCCGATCCACATCACTGAGCGGGTCGCCAGAGGAAGGTCGCCCTGGCAGATTCTGAATGACTGAGCGTATGGCATAGATCTCTTAACCTGAACGACGACGATTGCGCGGTGGACCGTTACGGCGCGGGCCGTTGCCTGGGCGCGCACGGGTCAGACGCAGCGGCTTAGGCAGGTCGGTCATCAGCGCGTCCGGGTTGTACTTACTGACCGGAATTGAGTGACCAATATAGGTTTCGATCGCCGGCAGATTCAGCGCATACTCTTCGCAGGCGAGGCTAATGGAGTGACCGCTGGCGCCAGCGCGACCGGTACGGCCGATGCGGTGAACGTAATCTTCGCAGTCGTCCGGCAGATCGTAGTTAAAGACGTGAGTCACGGCCGGAATATGTAAGCCACGGGCGGCAACATCGGTCGCGACCAGAATATCGAGGTCGCCACGGGTAAATTCTTCGAGAATGCGCAGACGTTTTTTCTGCGCCACGTCGCCGGTCAGCAGACCTACGCGATGGCCGTCGGCGGCGAGATGGCCCCAGATATCTTCGCAACGGTGCTTGGTATTGGCGAAAACGATGGCGCGATCGGGCCACTCTTCTTCCAGCAGCGTCTGCAGCAGGCGCATTTTTTCTTCATTGGAAGGGTAGAAGAGCTCTTCTTTAATACGGTGGCCTGTCTTCTGTTCCGGCTCGACTTCAACGTACTCGGCGTTATTCATTTGTTCGAACGCCAGTTCGCGGACGCGATAAGAAAGGGTCGCGGAGAACAGCATGTTCAGGCGCTGAGTGGCCGGCGGCATGCGGCGGAACAGCCAGCGGATATCTTTAATAAAGCCGAGATCGTACATGCGATCGGCTTCGTCCAGCACGACAACCTGAATGGCGCCGAGGTTAATGTGGTTCTGCTTCGCGTAATCGATCAGACGACCAGTGGTGCCGATCAGAATATCGACGCCGCTTTCCAGCACTTTCAACTGCTTATCGTAGCCGTCGCCGCCGTAAGCCAGACCCAGCTTCAGACCGGTGGCCTGCGCCAGTGGCTCAGCGTCGGCGTGGATCTGTACCGCCAGTTCACGCGTCGGCGCCATAATCAGCGCGCGCGGTTGGTTAACCTGGCGATCGGCGATAGCCGGGTGAGAGAGAAGATAATGAAACGTTGACGTCAGGAACGCCATCGTTTTACCGGTACCGGTTTGCGCCTGCCCGGCGACATCGCGGCCTTCCAGCGTCAGCGGAAGGGCGAGGGCCTGAATGGGTGTGCAATTATGAAACCCTTTCTTTTCAAGGGCTTCAATGACTGCCGGGTGCAGGGCGAAGTCGGAAAACTTCTGTTCTGTTAAATGTGTTTTGCTCATAGTGTGGTAGAATATCAGCTAACTATTGCATTAAGAAAGCGTATCCGGTGAAATAACGTCAACCTTTCGTTGGCGGTGTACGAAATTATTCAAGGTACGTCTACGGTAACTGAACGAATCCAGGATAGCTTAGACTACTAAGCGAGTCGGGAGCGATAAATCTGCAGCATGCAGTTCGCGTTCGGGCACCCTGGCGTCAACAGGCGAGTCCATGATGGATTGCGCCAGTTGGCAGGCCAGAGAATTGAGGTATCCTGAAGAATAGCGTGCATAACGTAGCCGCAGCGCGTCGTTGATGGCTACGACACCAACACACCAGGCTTATTCCTGTGGAGTTAAATATGAGCGATAAAATTATTCACCTGACTGACGACAGTTTTGACACGGACGTACTCAAGGCTGACGGGCTGACCCTCGTCGATTTCTGGGCAGAGTGGTGTGGTCCGTGCAAAATGATCGCCCCGATTCTGGATGAGATCGCTGAAGAGTATCAGGGCAAACTGACCGTAGCTAAGCTGAACATTGACCAGAACCCGGGCACTGCGCCGAAATACGGCATTCGCGGTATCCCAACCCTGCTGCTGTTTAAAAACGGCGAAGTGGCGGCCACTAAAGTTGGCGCCCTGTCCAAGGGTCAGCTGAAAGAGTTCCTCGACGCTAACCTGGCGTAAGCGAATTGCTGTTCCGGCGTCCAGATTCCTATTTTTTGCGGAACTCTGGACGCCCGGCTGGAGTCGTGCTAAGTTAATCCACAGACTTCGTTTTAAACATACCTTGTTTGAATCTTGTTTTACCCGAAGCATCCCGCATAAATGCGCGTGAAGCTAATAATTCCGGGCTTTTCACTCATTCCGTCTAGTCGTTTCAGTTCTGCGTTCTTTCCTGTGACCAGGCAACGTACAGACACGAGATGAAGGCCGTTAACAGGCATGGAAGTTCCTGCCATACCATTCACAACATTAAGTTCGAGATTTACCCCGAGTTTAAGAACCCACACCACTATGAATCTTACCGAATTAAAGAATACGCCGGTTTCTGAGCTGATTACTCTCGGCGAAAATATGGGGCTGGAAAACCTGGCTCGTATGCGTAAGCAGGATATTATTTTTGCCATCCTCAAGCAGCATTCGAAGAGTGGCGAAGATATCTTTGGCGACGGCGTACTGGAGATACTGCAGGATGGATTTGGATTCCTCCGCTCCGCAGACAGCTCCTACCTCGCCGGCCCTGACGACATCTACGTATCCCCCAGCCAAATCCGCCGTTTCAACCTCCGCACTGGTGACACCATTTCCGGTAAGATTCGTCCTCCGAAAGAGGGTGAACGTTACTTTGCGCTGCTGAAAGTTAACGAAGTTAACTACGACAAGCCGGAAAACGCGCGTAACAAGATCCTGTTCGAGAACTTAACGCCGCTGCACGCGAACTCTCGCCTGCGTATGGAGCGTGGTAACGGTTCTACCGAAGACTTAACCGCTCGCGTACTGGATCTGGCCTCCCCGATTGGCCGCGGCCAGCGTGGCCTCATCGTCGCGCCGCCGAAAGCCGGTAAAACCATGCTGCTGCAGAACATCGCGCAGAGCATCGCATACAACCACCCGGACTGTGTCCTGATGGTACTGCTGATCGACGAACGTCCGGAAGAAGTGACCGAGATGCAGCGTCTGGTGAAAGGTGAAGTGGTTGCTTCCACCTTTGACGAGCCGGCATCCCGTCACGTGCAGGTTGCCGAGATGGTTATTGAGAAAGCGAAACGTCTGGTTGAACACAAGAAAGACGTTATCATCCTGCTCGACTCTATTACCCGTCTGGCGCGTGCCTACAACACCGTGGTTCCGGCTTCCGGTAAAGTGTTGACCGGTGGTGTGGACGCTAACGCCCTGCACCGTCCGAAGCGTTTCTTTGGTGCGGCACGTAACGTCGAGGAGGGCGGTAGCCTGACCATCATCGCCACGGCGCTGATCGACACCGGTTCCAAAATGGACGAAGTTATCTACGAAGAGTTTAAAGGCACCGGTAACATGGAACTGCACCTCTCTCGTAAGATTGCTGAAAAACGCGTCTTCCCGGCTATCGACTACAACCGTTCCGGTACCCGTAAAGAAGAGCTGCTTACCACTCAGGAAGAGCTGCAGAAAATGTGGATCCTGCGCAAAATTATCCATCCGATGGGTGAGATTGATGCGATGGAATTCCTCATCAATAAGCTGGCAATGACCAAGACGAATGATGACTTCTTCGATATGATGAAGCGCTCGTAAGGTAAAAAAAGCCAAAAACGCCACGCCTTTGCGTGGCGTTTTCATTTTTGGGTTTGTATGATCCAGAGACAGAGAAAGCGGGACGAAAGTTGTCGTATAATGGCGCCGGATAGCAGGCGGAGACAGCTTTAACAGACTAAAATCTATACAATAAATTTGTAATGTTCTGCTTTTCCCCTTCTGGAGTTGGGGCATCATCGCTATACTTCCCGGATTAACTATGCTGAGAGCACATGCGTTGTGAATTTACTCACTGCTATTACTGAATTAATCAGTATTTTCTTATTCACGACCCTCTTTATTTTTGTCGCGCGGAAAGTGGCAAAAAAGATCGGGTTAGTGGATAAACCCAACTATCGCAAACGGCATCAGGGGTTGATTCCGTTGGTCGGTGGTATCTCAGTTTATGCAGGTATCTGTTTCACTTTCGCCATCGCCGATTATTATATTCCTCACGCCTCGCTGTATCTGGCCTGCGCGGGGGTATTGGTGCTGGTTGGCGCGCTTGACGATCGCTTCGACATCAGCGTGAAAATTCGCGCGGTCATTCAGGCCGCGATCGCCGTGATTATGATGATGGCAGGGAATCTGCATCTGAGTAGTTTGGGCTTTATTTTTGGCTCGTGGGAACTGGTGCTGGGGCCCTTCGGCTTCTTCCTGACGCTGTTTGCCGTCTGGGCCGCTATCAATGCGTTCAACATGGTCGATGGTATCGACGGCCTGCTCGGCGGACTGTCATCGGTCTCTTTTGCGGCGACCGGGATTATCCTTTGGTTTGATGGTCAGTACAGCCTGGCGATGTGGTGTTTCGCGATGATCGCCGCCATTCTACCCTATATTCTTCTCAATCTTGGCGCCCTCGGCCGCCGCTATAAAGTCTTTATGGGTGACGCCGGCAGCACGATGATTGGCTTCACCATCATCTGGATCCTGCTGGAAACCACGCAAGGTAAAACGCATCCCATTAGCCCGGTGACCGCGCTGTGGATTATCGCTATCCCGCTGATGGACATGGTGGCGATTATGTATCGCCGCCTGCGCAAAGGCATGAGTCCTTTCTCACCGGACCGTCAGCATATTCATCATTTGATCATGCGCGCCGGGTTTACTTCCCGCCAGGCGTTTGTCCTGATTACCCTGGCCGCCGCCCTGCTGGCGCTGGTTGGCGTCGTGGCGGAGTACACCCGCATTGTGCCGGAATGGGTGATGTTAATTCTCTTTTTGGTAGCCTTCTTTCTTTATGGCTACTGTATTAAGCGCGCCTGGAAAGTGGCGCGCCTGGTTAAGCGCATCAGACGCAGAATTCGGCGACACAGCGGCAATAATCCGAAACTAACCAAGTAGAGCTGGGGATGTGATGACTCAACCATTACCGGGAGCACAAGCAGTGAACGTTGAGAACGAGCTGGATATTCGCGGGCTGTTTCGCGCTTTATGGGCAGGAAAAGGCTGGATAGTCGGCGGCGCCGTACTCTTCGCCGCCATCGTGCTGGTGTACACCTTCTTTGCTCGCCAGGAGTGGAGCGCCACGGCGATCACCGATCGGCCTACTGTCAATATGTTGGGGGGATACTATTCCCAACAGCAGTTCTTACGCAATCTGGACATTAAAGCCGACCTCGCCTCGGTCGACCAGCCTTCCGCCATGGATGAAGCGTATAAAGAGTTCATCATGCAGCTGGCCTCCTGGGATACCCGGCGCGATTTCTGGCTGCAAACGGACTACTACAAGCAGCGTCAGTCGGGTAATGCCCGCGCTGATGCGGCGATGCTGGATGACCTGATTAACAATATCCAGTTTATGCCAGGCGATGCGGCCAAGAGCATTAACGACAGCGTCAAACTGACCGCCGAGACCGGGCAGGATGCCAATAATCTGTTGCGTCAGTATGTGGCCTTCGCCAGCCAGCGGGCGGCAGGCCATCTTAACGACGAACTTAAAGGCGCCTGGGCGGCGCGGACGGTGCAGATGAAGGCGCAGGTGAAGCGCCAGGAAGAGGTGGCCGAGGCCATCTTCAATCGCCGGACGCACAGCGTGGAGCAGGCGCTGAAGGTGGCTCAGCAGCACAATATTTCACGTAGCGAAACGGATGTTCCTGCCGATCAGTTGCCGGATTCAGAGCTATTTTTATTGGGCAGGCCGATGCTGCAGGCCAGGCTGGAAAACCTGCAGGCCGTCGGGCCGGAATATGACCTCGATTACGACCAGAACCGCGCCATGCTGAGCACGTTGAACGTCGGTCCAACGTTAGATCCGCGTTTTCAGACTTACCGGTATTTGCGGACGCCGGAAGAACCTGTAAAACGCGATAGCCCGCGCCGTGTATTTCTGATGGTGATGTGGGGGATTGTGGGTGCGCTCATCGGCGCAGGCGTGGCGTTATCGCGTCGTCGTGTCCTGTGATTGCGGCCTGTGGTGAAGGGCAGATGACCTTCATCGCCTAATCGAAGAGAATCGATGTGAAAGTACTAACTGTATTTGGCACGAGGCCGGAAGCCATCAAGATGGCGCCTCTGGTCCATGCGCTGGCAAAGGATCCTCATTTTGAGGCGAAAGTATGCGTGACCGCGCAGCATCGGGAGATGCTCGATCAGGTGTTGAAACTTTTCTCTATTGTCCCGGACTACGATCTCAACATCATGAAGCCGGGGCAGGGGCTGACCGAGATCACCTGTCGCATCCTTGAAGGGCTGAAGCCGGTGCTGGAGTCGTTTAAACCCGACGTGGTGCTGGTGCATGGCGATACCACCACCACCATGGCGGCGAGCCTGGCGGCGTTTTACCAGCGGATACCGGTGGGTCACGTAGAGGCCGGCCTGCGCACCGGCGATTTAAGTTCGCCGTGGCCGGAAGAAGGCAACCGTACGTTGACCGGCCATCTGGCGACATACCATTTCGCCCCCACGGAAACCTCGCGGCAGAACCTGCTGCGGGAAAATATTGCCGACAGTCGGATCACGGTCACCGGGAATACGGTCATTGACGCCCTGTTCTGGGTGCGGGATCGGGTGCTGGGTGATGAAGCGCTACGGGAGACCCTGCTGCAGCGCTATCCTTTCATCAGCCACGGTAAAAAGATGATTCTGGTTACCGGCCACCGGCGGGAAAGCTTTGGGCTCGGTTTTGAACAGATCTGCCAGGCGCTGGCCGAGATAGCCCATACCCACCCTGAGGTGCAGATTGTCTATCCGGTTCACCTGAATCCTAATGTCAGCGAGCCGGTGAATCGTATTCTTGGTCATATTGACAATGTGATGTTGATTGAACCGCAGGATTACCTGCCGTTCGTCTGGCTGATGGATCGCGCCTGGCTGATCCTGACCGATTCCGGCGGCATTCAGGAAGAGGCCCCCTCGCTGGGTAAGCCGGTGCTGGTCATGCGCGATATGACCGAACGTCCGGAAGCGGTGGCCGCCGGCACCGTGTGTCTGGTGGGCACCGACAGCCAGCGCATCGTCGCGGAAGTGACGCGACTGCTGGAGGATGATGCTGCATACCAGGCGATGAGCCGCGCGCATAATCCCTATGGCGATGGCGAAGCATGTCGTCGCATTTTGTCTGCACTTAAAAATAATCAGGTAACGCTATGAGTTTTTCTACCATTTCAGTGATTGGCCTTGGCTATATCGGGCTGCCAACCGCTGCCGCGTTCGCCTCCCGGCAGAAGCGGGTGGTCGGCGTTGATGTTAATCAACATGCCGTGGAGACCATTAACCGTGGAGAGATTCATATCGTGGAGCCAGATCTGGCGAGCGTGGTGAAGACCGCGGTCGAGCAGGGGTATTTAAGCGCCACCACCACTCCGGTGGAGGCGGATGCTTACCTGATTGCCGTGCCGACGCCGTTTAAAGATCGCCACGAGCCGGATATGGTGTTTGTCGAGTCGGCCGCCAAATCCATTGCGCCGACGTTAAAGAAAGGGTCGCTGGTGATCCTCGAGTCCACCTCACCGGTCGGGTCGACCGAACAGATGGCCGAGTGGCTGGCGGAGATGCGCCCGGATCTTAGCTTCCCCCAGCAGGTGGGTGAAGCGGCGGACGTGAATATCGCCTACTGCCCGGAGCGGGTATTGCCCGGTCAGGTGATGGTCGAGCTGATTAAAAACGACCGTGTTATCGGCGGCATGTCGCCGGTCTGCTCCGCTCGCGCCAGCGAGCTGTATAAAATCTTCCTTGAAGGCGAATGCGTGGTGACCAACTCGCGCACCGCCGAGATGTGCAAGCTGACGGAAAACAGCTTCCGCGACGTCAACATCGCTTTTGCCAACGAACTGTCGCTGATTTGCGCCGACCAGGGGATTAACGTCTGGGAGCTGATCCGCCTGGCGAACCGCCATCCGCGCGTCAATATCCTGCAGCCGGGCCCGGGTGTTGGCGGCCACTGTATCGCCGTCGACCCATGGTTTATCGTGGCGCAAAACCCGCAGCAGGCGCGTCTGATCCGCACCGCTCGCGAGGTCAACGACCACAAGCCGGAATGGGTTATCGAACAGGTGAAAGCGCAGGTGGCGGACTGCCTGAATGCCACCAACAAGCGGGCCAGCGAACTGACGATCGCCTGTTTTGGCCTCGCTTTTAAACCGAATATTGACGACCTGCGCGAAAGTCCGGCGATGGAAATTGCCGCGCAGATTGCCCGCTGGCACAGCGGCACGACCCAGGTGGTTGAGCCCAACATTCACGCGCTGCCGAAGAAACTCGATGGACTGTGTACGCTGGCGACCCTTGAGGCGGCGCTGGCCAGCGCCGATGTGCTGGTGATGCTGGTCGATCACAATGAATTTAAAGCCGTTAGCGGCGATAGCGTCACCCAGGCGTTTATCGTCGACACCAAAGGAGTGTGGCGGTGAGAACCATTCTGGTCACCGGCGGCGCGGGCTTCATTGGTTCGGCGGTAGTGCGGGAGATTATCCAGCACACCGCCGATCGCGTGGTGGTGGTGGATAAACTGACCTACGCCGGCAATTTAATGTCGCTGGCGCCGGTGGCGCAGGATGCGCGTTTCGCCTTTGAACAGGTGGATATCTGCGACCGCGCCGAGCTGGATCGCATTTTTCGTCAGCATCAACCGGATACGGTGATGCACCTGGCGGCGGAAAGCCATGTCGATCGTTCGATTGACGGCCCGGCGGCGTTTATCGAGACCAATATCGTGGGCACCTATACGCTGCTGGAGGCGGCCCGTAGCTGGTGGAATACCCTGGCTACGGCGCAAAAATCGGCGTTTCGCTTCCATCACATCTCCACCGATGAAGTGTATGGCGATCTGCACGGCAGCGATGATTTCTTTACCGAGACCACGCCCTATGCGCCAAGCAGCCCCTATTCGGCTTCGAAAGCCAGCAGCGACCACCTGGTGCGCGCCTGGCTGCGAACCTACGGCCTGCCGACGCTTATCACCAACTGCTCAAATAACTACGGCCCGTATCACTTTCCCGAGAAGCTGATCCCGCTGACGATCCTTAACGCGCTGGCGGGCAAGCCGCTGCCGGTGTATGGCAATGGACAACAGATCCGCGACTGGCTGTACGTGGAAGATCACGCCAGAGCGCTGTATCTGGTGGCGACCCGCGGCGAACCGGGCGAAACTTACAATATCGGCGGTCATAACGAACGTAAAAATATCGAGGTGGTGGAAACCATTTGTCAGCTGCTGGAAGAGCTGGCGCCGGATAAGCCGCAGGGCGTGGCGCACTATCGCGATCTGATCGCCTTCGTTGCCGATCGTCCGGGCCACGATCTGCGCTATGCCATTGATGCCTCGAAGATTGCCCGCGAGCTGGGCTGGACGCCGGCAGAGACTTTCACCTCCGGTATGCGTAAGACCGTGGCGTGGTATCTGGCGAACGAGGCCTGGTGGCGTCAGGTTCAGGACGGAAGCTATCAGGGCGAGCGTCTTGGGCTGCAAAGCTAATCATCTCTGGGGGGAATGATGAAAGGTATTATTCTGGCGGGCGGTTCCGGAACGCGGCTACATCCCATCACCCGCGGCGTATCGAAGCAGCTGTTGCCGATCTACGATAAGCCGATGATCTACTACCCGCTGTCGGTATTAATGCTGGCCGGGATCCGTGAGATCCTGATTATCACCACGCCGGACGACCTACGTGATTTCCAGCGCCTGCTCGGCGATGGCTCAGAGTTTGGCATTGCGCTGCACTATGCCGTACAGCCGACGCCGGATGGTTTAGCCCAGGCGTTTATCATCGGCGAAGCCTTTCTTAACGGCGAACCGGCGTGTCTGGTGTTAGGCGACAATATCTTCTTCGGGCAAAGCTTTAGCCCGAAGCTGCGCAGCGTCGCTGCCCGCACGGAAGGGGCGACGATTTTTGGCTATCAGGTGATGGATCCTGAGCGCTTTGGCGTGGTGGAGTTTGATGATAACTTCCGTGCGCTATCGCTGGAAGAGAAGCCGAAGCAGCCGAAGTCGAACTGGGCGGTCACCGGTCTCTATTTCTACGATGGCAAGGTGACGGAGTATGCCAAACGGGTCAAACCATCCGAGCGCGGCGAGCTGGAAATCACCTCCATCAACCAGATGTATCTGGAGGATGGCGCATTGACCGTCGAACTGCTTGGACGCGGCTTTGCCTGGCTGGACACCGGCACCCACGATAGCCTGATCGAGGCCAGCATGTTCGTGCAGACCGTCGAGAAGCGCCAGGGCTTTAAAATCGCCTGTCTGGAAGAGATCGGCTGGCGTAACGGCTGGCTGGACGACGACGGCGTCAAACGTGCGGCGAAGCGGCTGGAAAAAACCGGCTACGGCCAATATCTGCTGGATCTGCTCCGTGCCCGTCCGCGCCAGTATTGACCCCCTGGAGTGGGAGAACCGCTTCTTTGCCGTGAACAGCGCGATCGTGCGCTTTGACGAGCACGCGCCGCGGCTGACGCCTGAGGCGCTGGCGGGGTGGTCGCGAGTGCAGGCGAAGATCGCCGCCAGCGACACCGTCCGGCTGGACGCGCTGCAGCGGCTGGGTTTTCAGCTGGTGGAAGGTGAGGTCGATCTGGCGCTGCCGGTGGGCAGCCCTGCAGATGCCGGCGCAGACGTCGCCGTGGAAGCGGATATTGCGCCGCTGCGCGAGCAGGCGGCGCAGGCATTTGCCATGAGCCGCTTTCGCGCGCCCTGGTACGCTGCCGACGCTAGCGGCCGCTTCTATGCCCAGTGGATTGAAAATGCGGTGCGCGGCACCTTCGATCATCAGTGCCTGATTTACCGCCATCCTGAGGGCGATATTCGCGCCTTTGTCTCCCTGCGGCAGATCACTGCGACCGAAGCGCGTATCGGCCTGCTGGCCGGACGCGGCGCCGGGGCGCAGTTGATGCAGGCGGCGCGGTACTGGGCCGCCTCGCGCGGACTTTCTACACTGCGGGTGGCGACCCAGATGGGCAACACCGCCGCGCTTAAACGTTATATTCTCAGCGGTGCTAACGTGGAAAGCACCGCCTACTGGCTATACAGGTGACCCCCATGATCCCATTTAACGCGCCGCCGGTGGTTGGAACCGAGCTTGATTACATGCAGTCTGCGATGAACAGCGGCAAGCTGTGCGGCGACGGCGGCTTTACGCGCCGCTGCCAGCAGTGGATGGAGCAGCGATTTGGCACGGCAAAAGCGCTACTGACCCCTTCCTGCACGGCTTCGCTGGAGATGGCTGCGCTGCTGCTGGATATCCAGCCGGGCGACGAAGTGATTATGCCCAGCTATACCTTTGTCTCCACCGCCAACGCCTTTGTGCTGCGCGGGGCGAAAATCGTCTTCGTTGATATCCGTCGCGATACGATGAATATCGACGAAACGCTCATCGAAGCCGCCATCACCGATAAAACCCGGGCGATTGTCCCGGTGCATTATGCCGGCGTAGCTTGCGAGATGGACACCATCATGGCCATCGCCGACAAATACAACCTGTTTGTGGTGGAAGACGCCGCACAGGGGGTGATGTCCACCTACAAGGGGCGCGCGCTGGGCACCATCGGCCATATCGGCTGCTTCAGCTTCCATGAAACCAAAAACTACACCGCCGGCGGTGAGGGCGGGGCGACGCTGATCAACGATCGCACGCTGGTGGAACGCGCGGAGATTATTCGCGAAAAAGGCACCAACCGCAGCCAGTTCTTTCGCGGCCTGGTGGATAAATATACCTGGCGGGACATTGGCTCCAGCTATCTGATGTCCGATCTGCAGGCCGCCTATCTGTGGGCGCAGCTGGAAGCGGCGGAGCGCATCAACCAGCAGCGCCTGGCCCTGTGGCAGAACTACTATGATGCGCTGCTGCCGCTGGCGCGCGCCGGGCGTATCGAACTGCCGACGGTTCCGGCCGACTGCGGGCAAAACGCGCACATGTTCTACATTAAGCTGCGTGATATCGAGGATCGCAGCAGACTGATCGCCTGGCTGAAAGAGGCGGAGATCCTCGCGGTATTCCATTACATTCCCCTGCACAGCTGCCCGGCAGGCGAACAGTTCGGCGAATTCCGCGGTGAAGACCGCTACACCACTCAGGAGAGCGAGCGTCTGGTACGCCTGCCGCTGTTTTACAATCTGTCTGTGGTGAACCAGCGGACGGTGATTAACTCGCTGCTGAGCTACTTCTCCTGATATGTCGTTAGCAAAAGCCTCACTGTGGACGGCGGCATCGACGCTGGTCAAAATCGGCGCCGGTCTGCTGGTCGTCAAGCTGCTGGCCGTCTCGTTTGGGCCGGCGGGCGTTGGCCAGGCCGGTAACTTCCGGCAACTGGTCACCGTACTCGGCGTGCTGGCCGGGGCCGGGATATTTAATGGCGTCACGAAGCTGGTGGCGCAGCATCACGACGATCCCCCGCGCCTGAAGCAGGTGGTGGGCACCTCGTCGGCGATGGTGCTTGGCTTTTCCACCCTGCTGGCGCTGGTATTTTTACTGGCGGCGGCGCCGATAAGCCAGGGGCTGTTCGGCCATACGCACTATCAGGGGCTGGTACGCCTGGTGGCGCTGGTGCAGATGGGGATCGCCTGGGCGAATTTCCTGCTGGCGCTGATGAAAGGCTTTCGCGATGCGGCGGGTAACGCCTTCTCGCTGATTGCCGGGAGCCTGATCGGCGTGGCGGCTTACTATGCTTGCTACGTGTTGGGCGGCTATCAGGGCGCGCTGCTGGGGCTGGCGTTAGTTCCAGCGCTGGTGGTGGTCCCGGCGGGTATTATGCTCTGGCGGCGGGGTAATATCCCGCTGAGCGCCCTGCGTCCGCGCTGGGATAACGGTCTGGCGGGACAGCTATCGAAATTTACCCTGATGGCGCTGATAACCTCGGTGACCCTGCCGGTAGCCTATGTGATGATGCGTAATCTGCTGGCGGCGCATTACGGCTGGGAGGCGGTCGGGATCTGGCAGGGGGTTAGCAGCATCTCCGATGCCTACCTGCAGTTTATTACCGCCTCGTTTAGCGTCTATCTGCTGCCGACGCTGTCGCGGCTGAGCGCCAAAACGGATATCACCCACGAGATAGTCAAGTCGCTGAAATTCGTCCTGCCGGCAGTAGCGGCGGCGAGCCTGACGGTCTGGCTGCTGCGCGATTTTGCCATCTGGCTGCTGTTTTCCGATCGCTTTACCGCGATGCGTGACCTGTTTGCCTGGCAGCTGGTGGGCGACGTTTTAAAAGTAGGCGCCTACGTCTATGGCTATCTGGTGATCGCCAAAGCGTCGCTGCGTTTTTATATTCTGACGGAAATCAGCCAGTTCGCACTGCTGACCACATTCTCACACTGGCTTATACCGGCGCACGGCGCGGTTGGCGCGGCGCAGGCATATATGGCCACTTATATTGTTTATTTCGCCCTTTGTAGTGGCGTGTTTTTACTCTGGCGTAAACGGGCATGACAGCACTGATACATGTACTGGGATCGGATATCCCGCATCATAACCAGACCGTACTGCGGTTCTTTAACGACGAACTGGCCGCCGACCCGCAGGCCAGGAGATTTATGATCGTCGGTGATGAGGCCTGCGTGCGTGATGGGTATCCGGCGCTGGACATCACCTGCTATCCGGGGAAGAAATCGCTGGCGCAGGCAGTGATTGCTACCGCGAAAGCCAACCGCCAGCAGCGCTTTTTCTTCCACGGCCAGTTCAATACCGGGCTGTGGCTGGCGCTGTTGAGCGGCGGCATCCGCCCGTCGCAGTTTAACTGGCATATCTGGGGGGCGGATCTGTATGAAAATTCTGCCAGCCTGAAGTTTCGCCTGTTCTATCCGCTGCGCCGTATGGCGCAGGGGCGGGTAGGGCGCGTTTTCGCCACCCGCGGCGATCTCAGCTGGTTCGCTAACCGCCATCCGCGCGTCCCGGGCGAGCTGCTCTACTTCCCGACCCGTATGGATCCGGCGCTGAATACCCTGGCCGATAACGCTCCGCGCGGTGATACCCTGACTATTCTGGTCGGCAACTCCGGGGATCGCAGCAATGAACATATTGCCGCGCTGAAGGCAATCCATCAGCAGTTTGGCGATACGGTAAACGTCATCGTGCCGATGGGCTATCCAGCGAAAAACGACGCCTATATCAATGAGGTTCGCGAGGCGGGGGCGGCGCTGTTTAGCGGTGAGCATCTGCAGATCCTCAGCGAGAAGCTGGAGTTTCATGATTATCTGGCGCTGCTGCGCCGCTGCGATCTGGGCTATTTTCTGTTTGCCCGCCAGCAGGGGATCGGCACCCTGTGTCTGCTGATTCAGGCGGGCATCCCCTGCGTGCTCAATCGGGAAAACCCGTTCTGGCAGGATATGGCCGAGCAGCATGTGCCGGTGCTGTTCACCAGCGACGCACTGGACGTCAGCGTGGTGCGCGAAGCGCAGCGTCAGCTGGCGAGCGTGGATAAATCCGCTATCGCCTTCTTCCGGCCGAACTATCTGACGGGCTGGCGGCGGGCGCTACGGTTAGCGGCGGAGGGGCAGGCATGACGTTAATGCAATTTAGCGGGCTGCTGGTGGTCTGGCTGCTGTCGACGCTGTTCATCGCCACCGCCACCTGGTTTGAGTTCCGTCGGGTACGCTTTAACTTCAACGTTTTTTTCTCGTTGCTGTTTCTGCTGACCTTTTTCTTCGGCTTCCCGCTGACCAGTATTCTGGTGTTCCGCTTTGACGTCAGCGTGGCGCCGCCGGAGATTTTGCTGCAGACGCTGCTGATCGCGGTGTGCTTCTACGCAGTCTACTACGTGACCTATAAAACGCGGCTGCGTTCGGCATCGCGTGAGGTTGCGCATCGCCCGCTGTTTACCATGAACCGGGTGGAAACCCATCTGGCGTGGGGCATTTTGATGGGGCTGGCGCTGCTGTGCGTCGGCATCTTCTTCGCCCACAACGGTTTCCTGCTGTTTAAGCTCAACTCCTACAGCCAGATTTTCTCTGCTGAAGTGTCCGGCGTGGCGTTGAAGCGCTTCTTTTACTTCTTTATTCCGGCGATGCTGGTGGTCTATTTTCTGCGCCAGGATTATAAGGCGTGGATCTTCTTCCTCGTCAGCACGGTGGCCTTTGGTTTGCTGACCTACGCCATCGTCGGCGGGACGCGCGCCAATATTATCATCGCCTTCGCCATCTTTCTGTTCATCGGTATTATTCGCGGCTGGATCAGCCTGTGGATGCTGGCGGCGGCGGGTGTGCTGGGTATTGTCGGCATGTTCTGGCTGGCGCTGAAGCGCTACGGGATGAACGTCAGCGGCGACGAAGCGTTTTATACCTTTCTGTATCTCACGCGCGACACCTTCTCACCGTGGGAGAACCTGGCGCTGCTGCTGCAGAACTACGACAAGATCGATTTCCAGGGTCTGGCGCCGATGATCCGCGACTTCTACGTCTTTATCCCCAGCTGGATGTGGCACGGTCGCCCGACGATGGTGCTCAATACCGCCAACTACTTTACCTGGGAAGTATTAAACAACCATTCGGGGCTGGCGATCTCGCCGACGCTGATTGGCTCGCTGGTGGTGATGGGCGGCGTCTGGTTCGTACCGCTGGGCGCCGTGGCGGTAGGGTTGATTATTAAATGGTTCGACTGGCTGTATGAGCTGGGCAACCGGGAGAGCAATCGCTATAAAGCGGCTATCCTGCACAGTTTCTGTTTCGGCGCTATCTTCAACATGATAGTGCTGGCGCGCGAGGGGCTGGATTCGTTCGGCTCCCGCGTGGTGTTTTTCCTCGTGATCTTTGGTATCTGCTTGCTGGCGGCGAAACTGCTGTACTGGTTCCTGGATAGCGTGGGACTGATTCATAAGCGCGTAAAACCGCTTTCGCAACCGCAAGTCTGAGAAGGATGGACATGACTGGGACCATTTCCGCGCCGTTGTACCTGTTAAGAGGGCTGCAGCTCATAGGCTGGCGCGATATGCAGCACGCTCTGGATTATTTATTTGCCGACGGCGCGCTCCGGGAGGGGACGCTGGTAGCCATTAATGCTGAGAAAATGCTGGCCGTAGAGGATAACCCGGAGGTACGGGCGCTGATTGAGGCGGCGGAGTTTAAATATGCCGATGGCATCAGCGTGGTGCGTTCACTGCGCAAAAAATACCCGCAGGCCCAGGTATCCCGCGTCGCCGGGGCCGATCTCTGGGAAGCGTTAATGCAGCGCGCCGGCGCTGAAGGGACACCGGTGTTTTTGGTTGGTGGTAAACCTGAGGTCCTGGCGCAGACAGAATCCAGGCTGTGTCAGCGCTGGCAGGTGAACATCGTCGGCAGCCAGGACGGTTATTTCACCCCTGAGCAACGCCAGGCATTGTTCGAACGCATTCGCGACAGCGGGGCGAAAATCGTCACCGTCGCGATGGGGTCGCCGCGCCAGGAGATCTTTATGCGCGACTGCCGGCGCCTGTATCCGCACGCGCTGTATATGGGCGTCGGCGGCACTTACGATGTTTTTACCGGGCACGTCCATCGGGCGCCGAAGTTCTGGCAGGATCTGGGGCTGGAGTGGTTCTATCGCCTGCTTTTGCAGCCGAGCCGCATCAAGAGACAGTTCCGTCTGCTGCGCTATTTACGTTGGCATTATTCCGGTAAGCTCTGATATTCCACTGCAACCAGGCGAGTTTGCATACATATTCTGTGTAATCTCTTCACTCGCCTGATACTTTATTTGCCATTTCCGCAAAATTAATTAACCATTCGCAGGCTTCATACGCGCCGGGGAGACCTGCGCGTCGGCAAGGCTATGGTTTCAGTTAATAACAATAACCGGGAGTACCCGGAATACGGCAAACACAAGAGGATATATGACTGAGAAAAAAGCGGAGCTTCAGCGTGGACTGGAGGCCCGGCATATTGAACTGATCGCCCTTGGCGGGACGATAGGCGTGGGGTTGTTTATGGGGGCGGCCAGTACCTTGAAATGGGCTGGGCCTTCCGTGCTGCTGGCGTATATTATCGCTGGCCTGTTCGTCTTTTTCATTATGCGCTCAATGGGCGAAATGCTGTTCCTTGAGCCTGTCACTGGCTCCTTCGCGGTGTATGCGCATCGCTATATGAGCCCCTTCTTCGGCTATCTGACCGCGTGGTCCTACTGGTTTATGTGGATGGCGGTGGGGATCTCGGAGATTACCGCCATCGGGGTCTATGTGCAGTTCTGGTTCCCGGAGATGGCGCAGTGGATCCCGGCGTTAATTGCCGTGGGGCTGGTGGCGCTGGCGAACCTTGCGGCGGTCCGGCTATACGGTGAAATCGAGTTCTGGTTCGCCATGATAAAAGTGACCACCATTATCGTGATGATCGTCGTCGGGCTGGGCGTCATTTTCTTCGGCTTTGGCAACGGCGGCCACTCCATCGGTTTTGGTAATCTCACCGAACATGGTGGTTTCTTTGCTGGCGGCTGGAAGGGCTTCCTGACGGCGCTGTGTATCGTGGTCGCGTCCTATCAGGGGGTGGAGCTCATCGGCATTACCGCAGGTGAAGCGAAAAACCCGCAGGTGACGCTGCGCAGCGCGGTGGGCAAAGTGCTGTGGCGGATCCTGATTTTCTACGTCGGCGCGATTTTCGTTATCGTCACTATCTTCCCGTGGGATCAAATCGGCTCCAATGGCAGCCCGTTCGTACTGACGTTTGCCAAAATCGGTATTACCGCGGCGGCGGGAATTATCAACTTCGTGGTGCTGACGGCAGCGCTTTCCGGCTGCAACAGCGGAATGTACAGCTGCGGACGTATGCTGTACGCCCTGGCGAAGAACCGTCAGCTGCCGGCGGCGATCGGTAAGGTATCGCGCAACGGCGTTCCGTCCGTCGGTGTGGCGCTGTCGATTCTGATCCTGCTGGTGGGCTCCTGCCTGAATTACATTATTCCTAATCCGCAGCGGGTGTTCGTCTATGTCTATAGCGCCAGCGTCCTGCCGGGGATGGTGCCCTGGTTTGTGATCCTGATTAGTCAACTGCGTTTCCGTCGCGTGCATCAGGCGGCGATTGCCAGCCATCCGTTCCGTTCGCTGCTGTTTCCGTGGGCCAACTATTTCACGATGGCCTTCCTGATCTGCGTGCTGGTCGGGATGGGACTGAATGATGAAACCCGCATGTCGCTCTTCGTCGGCATTATTTTTCTGGCCGCCGTCACCCTGATTTATAAGGTGTTTGGCCTCGGAAGACAGGGGCAAGTCAATAATACGGCTGAATAACCGTCAAAACGAACAAAGCATGAGCAAACGATAGTTTTCTTTAAAAAGGCACTAGACAGCGGGGTAGGAAGTCCGTATTATCCGACCCCGCAACGGCGCTAAGCGCCCGTAGCTCAGCTGGATAGAGCGCTGCCCTCCGGAGGCAGAGGTCTCAGGTTCGAATCCTGTCGGGCGCACCATTAACCCGGTGCTGGAGCTGCGGTGGTTTTAATACCGCGTAAAAGGTTTGCAGTGGTGGCTATAGCTCAGTTGGTAGAGCCCTGGATTGTGATTCCAGTTGTCGTGGGTTCGAATCCCATTAGCCACCCCATTATTTGATAGAGTTGTGAATTTGCGAAGGTGGCGGAATTGGTAGACGCGCTAGCTTCAGGTGTTAGTGTTCTTACGGACGTGGGGGTTCAAGTCCCCCCCCTCGCACCACGACTTTAACGAATTGAACTAAAAATTCAAAAAGCAGTATTTCGGCGAGTAGCGCAGCTTGGTAGCGCAACTGGTTTGGGACCAGTGGGTCGGAGGTTCGAATCCTCTCTCGCCGACCAATTTTGAACCCCGCTTCGGCGGGGTTTTTTGTTTTCTGCTGCCGTCCGCCATCTCTTATTTCTCTGATCTTGCTGATAAAAAATCTTCTCTTTGCTTAAGAATACGCGTCAGGAAAACTCTCAATTCATCACTGTGGTAGATGCAATTTCCCCGGATCCTGTGCGATAATAACCGGGTAGATGCTCATTCCATCTCTTATGTTCGCCTTCGTGCCTCATAAACTCCGGAATGATGCAGAGCCGTTCTTACGGTGCTTATCGTCCACTGACAGATGTCGCATTTATGCCTCATCAAACACCATGGACATTACGTTGAGTGAAGCACCCAATTTGTTGTCAAACAGACCTGTTTTAACGCCTGCCCTGATTTCAGCGCAGGCGTTTTTTTCTTTCGGGGATCCGTCAATACGAAGGCGGGGGAGAAGGGCTATCGCCCCGCAGGAGGCGATAGCCATGCCAGGTTATGGCTGAGGATTATTCTGCAGCGTCAGCAGCAGTCCATCGCGGCGCATAGCGGCGGCTTCTTCCGGCTGATGCAGGCGGTCCAGGGCATCCGCCAGCCAGGCGTAATCAAAGGCATCCGGACGCTGCTTAAGCGCGGCGCGGAAGGCGATGCTGGCCTCCTGCCATTCGCCGTGCCGCATCAGCGACTGGCCCAGGGTGCTCCACAGCAGCGGACGGTCGCCAACGGCTTTGATCTGCTGGCGCAACACTTTCTCCAGCTGTTCCGGGTTATTGGTCTTCAGACGCGGGATCGGCATCACCAGACGGTCATCATACTGTTTCTTCAGACCATCAATGATAATTTGCTGCGCGGTATCGTGATCGTCGCTCTCGATGAGGCGCTCGGCCATCGCCACCTGCAGCGGCACCAGCGCCCGCGTTTTACGGCTCTGGTTGCGCCACCATTCGCGTAGTCCTTCGCTGCCGCCATCGGCCAGCGCTTTATCCATCAGGCCAACCCAGGCCAGCTGTTCCAGCGCCGCGCGGTGCGCTTCATCGCCGACGTTAGCTTTCGCCATCGACGGAATGATGTCCAGCAGCGACTGCCAGGCGCCGGTGCGGGTGTATGCCTGTTCGGCGAGGCGCAGCACTTCCGGATGACGCGGGGTAATTTCCAGCAGCTTATCGATGCCATGGCGCGCGGCGTGATTTTCATTACGCGCCAGCTGCAGGCGAACGCGAGTGATTTCCACCGGGATCAGGTCATCGCCCGCCAGCTCGGTGGCGCGCTCCAGATGCTGGTTGGCCCGCGCTTCATCACCGCGCTGCTGAGCCGCTTCCGCCGCCAGAAGATAGTTCACCACCGGCTGTTCGGCGTGATCGGCATTTTTCGCCATCAGCTTCTCAACCTGCTGGTAATCACCTTCCGCCAGTTTGAGCAGCGCCTGTTCGGTTTGCTTACGCGCGCGACGGCGTTTACGGCCGACAAACCAGCCGCGCGTATGCGCCCCGGTGCGGAAAATGCGGCGCAGCAGCCATTCGATGGCGAACAGCACCACCATGGCGAGGATCAGGATGATCACCAGCCCGGTCACGCTGGTCTCGATATTGTAATTATCGGTCTGGATCAGGACGTAGCCCTGATGCCCGGCGATCATCGGGCCAAGCACGATCCCGGCGATCAACAGTGCGAAGAGTAAAAGAATTTTCAGCATGCGTTACTCTCCTTGCGGCGCAGCGGGGGCGGCCGGCGCAGCAGGTGCGGGCGAAGGCGCGCCGCCCGCGGTAACGGCAGGCTGCGCCATCAGGTTGCGCACTCGGGTTTGCATCAGTTTTTCCAGCAACGCCTGACTCTGCAGCGTTTCCGGCACCGTCATGGTAATGCTTTGCTGACTGAGCTTATCCACCTCGTCGAGGAAGGCTTTAGTGGTGGCGTCATCGGTATCATAATAGGCGCGTACCCAGGTCGAGACGTTATCCAGCGACTGTTTCCAGGTCTCTTCCTGATGGCGCGGAACTGCCTGCGCGGCGACCAGCAGGCGAGAGCGAATATTTTCCCGCAGATAGATATCCTGATTCGGCGCCAGCAGCGGGACCGCCGTTTCATCGCGGCGGCGCACGGTGATAAAGCTGTCCATAAAGTTCTGCCAGCTTTTCTGCAGGTTGACGCGCCATTCGCTGATAGAACTGGAAAGCTCATCGCTATCAGCGTCCATCGGCGAATCGTCATCGTTATTATCTGCCAGCCGCAGGTTATCGATTTGGTTCGCCAGCTGATTAACCTTGAGGATCATGCCGTCATAGTCCACCTGGCTTACCGCGGAGAGGGTGGCGATGTCGTCGGTGATCGCCCGGCGGGCGCCGATGAGGCTTGGGTCGTTCATGTCGGCGAGGCTGGCGTCAGCGCTTTTCAGCAGCGCGGCGGCGGTGGTGACATCCTGATCGCTCCACAGCTTACGTCCCGCCAGCTTGACGAGGAAGTCGGCCTGGGCCAGCAGCCAGGTTTTGGCATCGCTACCGGAAATCACCGCCACTTTTTGCTGCAGCTCATCCAACTGTTTGGCCAGCGTCTCCTGCTGGTGTTTGGCTTCGTTTAGCTGGTCGGCCTGCTGTTTGATAACACCTTCCAGTTCACTTTTTTGATTTTCCTGCGCTTTTTGCAGCGCCGCGACCTGGCTTGCTAATTCAGAGGTAGTTGCGTTTTGCCGCGTGGCCTGTTGTTTGTTCAGGCCATACAGGCCGATGCCGGCGGCTATCGCAATGGCGATAGCGATCGCGCTGAGCGCCAGGCTGGTTTTATTGCCTGCCTTCTTCTTCTCAGTGTTCTCTGGCTGTGGTGTGGTCTCCACGGCCTCCCTGGTCTCTTCAACCACGGCGGATTGATTTTGTTGTTCCGTCATTATGGCTTCCAATGTTGAGAGTTATTGTAATGCGCGTAGCAGCGCATCGTTGTCGGCGCTATCGGCAACCTGAATCTCCTGCCAGCCCAGTTCCCGGGCCTGAAGGGCCAGACGTTCGCTGACAACGACAACGCGGCAGTGCAGGAGCCACTGTTCGCGATACCATTGCGGTATTAACGACCATAGCTGCTGCAGCATCTCGCCGCTGGTGACCACCAGCGTGGTGACTCCGCGAGATTGCCAGCGCATCGCTTCTTCTGCGCCATCGTAATGTTTTGCACTACGTTGATAACATTCACAAAATGTGACCCTGGCGCCGCGCTCGGTCAGCGTCGCGCCTAAGAGTTCCCGCCCGCCATTGCCGCGTAGGATCAGCGCATTTTTCCCGGCAATGTTTTGTAATTCAGGTAATTGTAGCAAGACTTCGCTAATTTCCCGATCTAACGGGTAATGGATATGCTGCCCACTGACCGTATGCAGGGCCAGCGCCGTCGTGCGGCCAATGGCAAAATAGCGCGGAGAAGTGGGCCAGGGCAGGCCCTGCTGCTGCAGACGGGCATGGGCGAATTCCACCGCATGCTGGGATAGCGCAAATAGCAGATCGTCGGGTCCCAGTCGGGCAAGCGCATCGCCCAGCGCGGGAAGCTCCCTGCCGGGCGTAAATTCTATCAGCGGAAAGCTCCAGGCCACGCGTCCCATGGCCCGCAGACGGCTGACCAGCGCTTCTCCTTGCGGTAGTGGACGAGTGACCAGGATGCTCATCGCGGGGCTTCTCCATCATAAACCGCCGCGAGAATCTCGCGGGCGCCATTATCCAGAAGCTCTTCCGCCAGCGAGATGCCGAGGGCTTCCGCTTGTTCCGCTGGCCCGCGTCGTTCGCCGCGCACCAGCTGTGAACCATCCGGAGCGCCAACCAGCGCCCGCAGCCACAGTTCCCCGTCCTTCAGTTCCGCATAGCTGCCGATCGGCACCTGGCAGCCGCCTTCGAGGCGGGTGTTCATCGCCCGCTCGGCGCGCACGCGCACCGCCGTTTCCGTATGGTTGAGAGGCGCTAACAGCCCCTGGGTCCATGCATCATCAAGACGGCATTCGATGCCGACCGCGCCCTGGCCGACCGCCGGCAGAGATTGCTCAGGCGACAGCGGCTGGCGAATACGCGCTTCCAGCTGCAGACGCTTCAGGCCGGCGGCGGCGAGGATGATGGCGTCGTACTCGCCGTTATCCAGCTTACTCAGCCGGGTACCGACGTTACCGCGCAGAGAGCGGATCGCCAGATCCGGACGGGTGGCGGCCAGCTGGCACTGACGGCGTAAACTTGACGTGCCAACGACGCTGCCGGCCGGCAGTTCGTCAATCGAGGCATAGCGATTGGAGACAAACGCGTCGCGCGGATCGTCGCGCTCGCAGATAGTCACCAGCCCCAGGCCCTCCGGGAATTCCACCGGCACATCTTTCATCGAATGGACGGCGATATCGGCGCGCCCTTCGAGCATGGCGAGCTCTAACTCTTTCACAAATAAGCCTTTGCCCCCCACCTTTGCCAGCGGAGTATCAAGGATGACATCCCCGCGCGTGACCATCGGCACCAGCTCGACCTTCAGTCCGGGATGCGCTTGTTCCAGGCGCGCTTTAACATACTGCGCCTGCCATAGCGCAAGCGGGCTTTGCCGTGTGGCAATTTTCAAAACTTTGTCTAACATGCTTGTTACCGTCATTATCGACCACTATCCATCCTAACATTGTTGTCTTACGGATGTTAGTTTTCACGGTTTATGTGGGAGGTGGCTCCGGCCCACTCTTTTTTAACCTTTCATGCGCGTGGCGGTTGCCGGAGGCGTAGTGAGGAATTTACAGGTAATAAACGGTGCTACACTTGTATGTAGCGCATCTTTCTTTACGGTCAATGAGCAAGGTGTTAAATTGATCACGTTTTAAACCATTTGTCAGTCCGCTGCTCATCACAACCACACCGACGACGAATGGTGACGGTTTTTGTTGAAATACT
Organism: Klebsiella pneumoniae; assembly: GCF_000742135.1. GTDB lineage: Bacteria > Pseudomonadota > Gammaproteobacteria > Enterobacterales > Enterobacteriaceae > Klebsiella > Klebsiella pneumoniae. The sequence continues at coordinate 5,200,605 of NZ_KN046818.1, forward strand.
GAAATCCTCCGTACTATTGTACCTCGGGTTTTTGAACATCAGGCGATATGTCTTGTACCTCTATATTGAGACACTGAAACAGAGACTGGATGCCATCAACCAATTGCGCGTGGATCGCGCGCTTGCTGCCATGGGACCCGCTTTCCAGCAGGTTTACAGTCTACTGCCAACGTTATTACATTATCATCACCCGCTGATGCCGGGTTACCTTGACGGTAACGTTCCCCGTGGCATTTGCCTCTACACGCCTGATGAAACCCAACGCCACTATCTTGAAGAACTGGAACTGCATCGCGGTATGCAGACTCAGGAGCCGCCGAAAGGCGAGCTGCCGATCACCGGCGTCTACTCGATGGGCAGTACTTCCTCCGTCGGCCAGAGCTGCTCTTCCGATCTTGATATCTGGGTATGTCACCAGGCCTGGCTGGATAGCGAAGAGCGTCAGCTGCTGCAGCGAAAATGCAGCCTGCTTGAGAGCTGGGCTGCCTCGCTCGGCGTGGAAGTCAGCTTCTTCCTGATCGACGAAAACCGTTTCCGTCATAACGAAAGCGGTAGCCTCGGCGGCGAAGACTGCGGTTCGACCCAGCATATCCTGTTGCTTGATGAGTTCTACCGCACCGCGGTGCGCCTCGCCGGCAAGCGTATTCTGTGGAATATGGTGCCGTGCGATGAAGAAGAGCATTACGATGATTACGTGATGGGGCTGTATGCCCAGGGCGTGCTGACGCCTAACGAATGGCTCGATCTCGGCGGCCTCAGTTCGCTGTCGGCGGAAGAGTACTTCGGCGCCAGCCTGTGGCAGCTGTATAAAAGTATCGACTCCCCCTATAAAGCGGTGCTGAAAACGCTGCTGCTGGAAGCCTACTCCTGGGAATACCCCAATAACCGCCTGTTAGCGAAAGATATCAAACAGCGTCTGCACGACGGGGAGATTGTCTCCTTCGGCCTCGACCCGTACTGCATGATGCTGGAGCGCGTGACCACCTATCTGCAGGCCATCGAAGATGAAACCCGCCTCGATCTGGTGCGCCGCTGCTTCTACCTGAAAGTTTGTGAAAAACTCAGCCGCGAACGCGCCTGCGTCGGCTGGCGTCGCGAAGTCGTCAGCCAGTTGGTGAATGCCTGGGGCTGGGACGAAAAGCGTCTGATGATGCTCGACAACCGCGCCAACTGGAAAATCGATGAAGTGCGCAAGGCGCACAACGAACTGCTCGACGCCATGATGCAGAGCTATCGTAATCTGATCCGCTTCGCGCGGCGCAATAACCTTAGCGTCTCCGCCAGCCCGCAGGATATTGGCGTGCTGACCCGTAAGCTGTATGCGGCCTTTGAAGCGCTGCCGGGGAAAGTGACGCTGGTAAACCCGCAAATTTCGCCGGATCTGTCGGAACCGAACCTGACCTTTATCCACGTGCCGCCGGGCCGCGCCAACCGTACCGGTTGGTATCTGTACAACCGCGCGCCGGACATGGAATCGATCATCAGCCATCAGCCGCTGGAATATAACCGTTATCTTAATAAGCTGGTGGCCTGGGCCTGGTTTAACGGCCTGCTGACCTCACGCACCCGCCTGTTTATTAAGGGCAACGGCATCGTCGATCTGGCGAAGCTGCAGGAGATGGTGGCCGACGTGTCGCACCACTTCCCGCTGCGCCTGCCGGCGCCGACGCCAAAGGCGCTGTACAGCCCGTGCGAAATCCGCCACCTGGCGATTATCGTCAACCTCGAATATGACCCAACCGCGGCCTTCCGTAACCAGGTGGTGCACTTCGATTTCCGTAAGCTGGATGTTTTCAGCTTCGGCGAAGAGCAAAAATGCCTGATCGGCAGCGTCGACCTGCTGTATCGCAACTCGTGGAACGAAGTGCGTACGCTGCACTTTAACGGCGAACAGGCGATGATCGAGGCGCTGAAAACGATCCTCGGCAAAATGCACCAGGACGCCGCGCCGCCGGACAGCGTGGAGGTGTTCTGCTATAGTCAGCACCTGCGCGGCCTGATCCGCACCCGCGTGCAGCAGATGATCTCCGAATGTATCGAACTGCGTCTCTCCAGTACCCGCCAGGATACCGGGCGCTTCAAAGCGCTGCGCGTCTCCGGCCAGACGTGGGGGCTGTTCTTCGAGCGGCTTAACGTTTCGGTGCAGAAGCTGGAAAACGCCATTGAGTTCTACGGCGCTATCTCGCACAACAAGCTGCACGGGCTGTCGGTGCAGGTGGAAACCAATCACGTTAAGCTGCCGGCGGTGGTGGATGGCTTCGCCAGCGAAGGGATTATTCAGTTCTTCTTTGAAGACGCGGATAACAACGACAGCGGCTTTAACATCTATATTCTTGATGAGAGCAACCGCGCCGAGGTCTATCATCACTGCGAGGGCAGTAAAGAGGAGCTGGTGCGCGACGTCAGCCGCTTCTATTCGTCATCGCACGATCGTTTCACCTACGGCTCCAGCTTTATCAACTTCAACCTGCCGCAGTTCTATCAGATTGTCGAGGTAGACGGGCGCACCCAGGTGATCCCTTTCCGCACCCAGGCGATTGCCGCTGCGATACCCACCAGCCAGGACGTTACCGCCTCGCCGGTGCTGCAGCAGCGCTACTCGTAGATTTGGCCCGGATAAGGCGTGAGCCGCTATCCGCAGATATTCCCTGCTGGCGCTGCGCTTAGCAGGGCTACGGTTCTAAGTCGTCGGGTCGCCCGGATAAGGCGCGATGCGCCGCTATCCGGGAAACACGTCATTAACGGAACTTCACCGTCTCACCGGCCTGCTGGCTCGCCGCCTGCTCCAGCAGATCCCAGAAGGTTTCGCCGCTGCGATCGCAGATCCACTCGTCGCCTTTGAGATCGAAGTGATAGCCGCCCTGTTTGGTGGCCAGCCACACCTGGTGCAGCGGCTCCTGACGGTTAATAATGATTTTGCTGCCGTTTTCAAAGCTGATGGTCAGCACGCCGCCGTTGATTTCGCAGTCGATGTCGCTATCGCCGTCCCAGTCGTCCAGACGTTCTTCGATGGTCATCCACAGGCTATCGGCCAGGCGATGGAATTCACTGTCGTTCATAATTTGATTCTGCTTTTTTGATTTTTGAAGATGGGTCGCAGTATAGCGCGAAACAAAAGCGCGCGCAGTCGGATGCTAAAGGCTTGCTTTTACGTCTTCTCCTGCGATGATAGAAAGCAGAAAGAATGAATCACGGGCAACTATCAATGAAAAACGTTTTTCCTACGCTTGCCGTTTTGTTTGCGATCTTCAGCCTGACCGGCTGCGGTCTGAAAGGGCCTCTCTATTTCCCACCGGCGGACAAAACCGCGCCGCCGCCGACCAAACCGGTTAACCCTGGCATTCAGAGCGCAACGCCGGATCGTAACGATCGTGGCGATACCGGTGGTCCGAGCCAGGTCAATTACTAACGATAACGTTCTGTTCCGCGCAACTGGAGTAGATGATGCAGTTCTCTAAAATGCATGGCCTTGGCAACGATTTTATGGTCGTTGACGCGGTAACGCAGAATGTTTTTTTCTCGCCGGAGCTGATTCGCCGCCTGGCGGATCGCCACCTTGGCGTCGGGTTCGATCAGCTATTGGTCGTCGAACCGCCCTACGATCCGGATCTGGATTTCCACTACCGGATCTTTAACGCCGACGGCAGCGAAGTGTCGCAGTGCGGCAACGGCGCGCGCTGTTTTGCCCGCTTCGTCCGGCTGAAAGGCCTGACCAATAAACGTGATATCCGCGTGAGTACGGCCAACGGGCGTATGGTATTAAGCGTAACGGAAGACGATCTGGTGCGGGTGAACATGGGCGAGCCCAACTTCGAGCCGTCCCAGGTGCCGTTCCGCGCCAACAAAGCGGAAAAGACCTATATCATGCGTGCCGCCGAGCAGACAGTATTGTGCGGCGTGGTGTCCATGGGAAATCCGCACTGCGTCATCCAGGTTGATGATGTGGATACGGCGGCGGTGGAAACTCTCGGCCCGGTAATGGAAAGCCATGAGCGTTTTCCGGAGCGCGCCAATATCGGCTTTATGCAGGTGGTCGGCCGGTCTCATATCCGTCTGCGCGTCTACGAACGCGGCGCGGGGGAAACCCAGGCCTGCGGCAGCGGCGCCTGCGCCGCGGTGGCGGTGGGGATCCAGCAGGGGCTGCTGGCGGAAACGGTACGCGTGGAATTACCCGGCGGTCGTCTTGATATCGCCTGGAAAGGCCCGGGCCAGCCGCTGTTTATGACCGGCCCGGCGGCCCATGTCTATGATGGATTTATTCATTTATGAAACCAATCGGGGAAGAACAGCAGGAGGTTGCCAGCGCGTTGAACGATCGCGCAGTGGTGGACTATCTGTTGCAACATCCTGAATTTTTTATTCGTAATGCCGCCCAGGTCGAACATCTCCGCGTCCCGCATCCGGTACGTGGTACGATTTCGCTGGTGGAGTGGCACATGATGCGGGCGCGTAACCATATTCATGTGCTGGAAGAGAATATGTCGCTGCTGATGGAGCAGGCGGTCGCTAATGAAAGCCTGTTCCAGCGCCTGCTGCAGCTGCAAACGCGGCTGGCGGCGGCGGAGAGCCTCGACGATATGCTCAACCGCCTTCACCGCTGGGCACGCGAGCTGGGGCTGGCGGGCGCCACGGTGCGCCTGTTTCCTGACTGCTGGCGCCTCGGCGCGCCCTCGAAGTTTACCCATCTGGCATTAAACCGGCAGGCGTTTGAGCCGATCCGTATTCAACGTCTGGGCCAGGCGCGCCACTATCTTGGGCCGCTGAACGGCCCGGAGCTGCTGGTGGTGCTGCCGGAGGCGAAGGCCATTGGGTCTGTGGCGATATCGCTGCTGGGGGGCGATAATGCCCCGGGGGTGATGCTCTTCAGCAGCCGCGATGCGCAGCATTATCAGCCAGGGCAGGGGACGCAGCTGTTGCAGGAGATTGCCCAGATGCTGCCCGGCCTGCTGGAGCGCTGGATTGAACGCGCATGACCGATTCTCCTCTCTTCTCCGCCGTCGCCCGCTTTCTTCGCCATCTTGGCGTTGAACGCCAGCTCAGCCCGATCACGTTACTGAATTACCAGCGACAGCTGGACGCGCTGATCGCCCTGGCGGATGAGGCGGGCCTGAAAAGCTGGTCGCAGTGCGATGCCGCTCAGGTGCGAAGCTTTGCGGTGCGTAGTCGCCGCGCGGGGTTAGGCCCGGCAAGCCTGGCGCTTCGCCTGTCGGCGCTGCGCAGTTTCTTCGACTGGCTGGTCGGCCAGGGCGAGCTCAGCGCCAATCCGGCGAAGGGGATTGCCGCGCCGAAAATTCCCCGCCACCTGCCAAAAAATATTGACGTCGATGATGTCAATCGACTGCTGGATATCGATCTCAACGATCCGCTGGCGGTGCGCGATCGGGCGATGCTGGAGGTGATGTACGGCGCGGGATTGCGTTTGTCCGAACTGGTCAACCTGGATATCAAACACCTCGATCTCGAAAGCGGTGAGGTCTGGGTGATGGGCAAAGGCAGCAAGGAGCGTCGTTTGCCGATCGGTCGCAACGCGGTGGCATGGATTGAGCACTGGCTGGATTTGCGCGGCCTGTTCGGTACCGACGACGACGCGCTGTTTTTGTCGAAGCTGGGCAAACGTATTTCGGCGCGCAACGTACAGAAGCGATTCGCCGAGTGGGGGATTAAGCAGGGGCTGAACAGCCATGTGCACCCGCACAAGCTGCGCCACTCCTTTGCCACCCATATGCTGGAGTCGAGCGGCGATCTGCGCGGCGTGCAGGAGCTGCTGGGGCATGCTAACCTCTCCACCACCCAAATCTATACCCATCTTGATTTTCAACACCTTGCCTCGGTGTACGATGCCGCGCATCCGCGCGCTAAACGGGGGAAATAATGCGTTTTTACCGACCTCTGGGCCAGATTTCCGCGCTGACGTTTGACCTGGACGATACCCTTTACGATAACCGCCCGGTGATTGACCGGACGATGCACGAGTCGCTGGCCTTTGTGCGCAGCTACCATCCTTCGCTCAGCCAGTTCGACGCCCATGAGCTTAATCAGCTGCGTCAGACGCTGCTGGCTGCTGAACCTGAGATTTATCATGACGTGACCGTCTGGCGCCACCGTGCGCTGGAGTTAGGTATGCGTAATGCCGGGCTCTCCGCCGAAGCGGCGAAAGCGGGGGCCGATGCGGCGATGGAACACTTCGCCCACTGGCGCAGCCGCGTCGATGTCCCGCAGGAAACGCACGATACGCTGGCGAAGCTGGCGAAGAAGTGGCCGCTGGTGGCGATTACCAATGGCAACGCCCGCCCGGAACTGTTCGGTCTGAGCGACTATTTCCGCTTCGTGCTGCGCGCCGGGCCGGATGGCCGCTCCAAGCCGTTTGCCGACATGTACCACCTTGCGGCGGAGCGTCTGAATGTGCCGCTCGGGCAGATTCTGCACGTCGGCGATGATCTGACCACCGACGTGGCCGGCGCTATTCGCTGTGGGATGCAGGCCTGCTGGATCAAACCGCAAGGCGCGGACCTGATGCACACCGCGGACAGCCGCCTGCTGCCGCATATTGAAATTTCACGGTTGGCATCTCTGACCTCGCTGATATAATCACCAGTCACTCTGTATATATTAACAGGGGTTCGTGGAACCCCTTCTCTTCCGGCGGTGCCAATGGACGTTTCTTACCTGCTCGACAGCCTTAATGACAAACAGCGTGAAGCCGTAGCGGCCTCGCGCACCAATATGCTGGTTCTGGCAGGGGCGGGCAGTGGTAAGACGCGCGTTCTGGTGCACCGTATCGCCTGGCTGCTGAGCGTGGAGAACTGTTCCCCGTATTCCATTATGGCGGTGACCTTTACCAACAAAGCGGCGGCGGAGATGCGTCACCGTATCGGCCAGCTGATGGGCACCACCCAGGGCGGCATGTGGGTGGGCACCTTCCACGGCCTGGCGCACCGTTTGCTGCGCGCGCACCATCTGGATGCCAACCTGCCGCAGGACTTCCAAATCCTCGACAGCGAAGACCAGCTGCGTCTGCTGAAGCGTCTGATTAAGGCGATGAACCTCGATGAGAAACAGTGGCCGCCGCGCCAGGCAATGTGGTACATCAACAGCCAGAAAGATGAAGGACTGCGCCCGCATCATATTCAGAGCTACGGCAATCCGGTCGAGCAGACCTGGCAGAAGGTCTATCAGGCCTATCAGGAAGCCTGCGACCGCGCCGGGCTGGTGGACTTCGCCGAGCTGCTGCTGCGCGCCCACGAGCTGTGGCTGAACAAACCGCATATCCTGCAGCACTACCGCGAGCGCTTCACCAATATCCTCGTCGATGAATTCCAGGATACCAACAACATTCAGTACGCCTGGATCCGCCTGCTGGCGGGCGATACCGGCAAGGTGATGATCGTCGGCGATGACGATCAGTCTATCTATGGATGGCGCGGCGCGCAGGTCGAGAACATTCAGCGCTTCCTTAACGACTTCCCCGGCGCGGAAACCATCCGCCTGGAGCAGAACTATCGCTCGACCAGCAATATTCTCAGCGCTGCCAACGCCCTGATTGAAAACAACAACGGGCGCCTGGGCAAAAAGCTGTGGACCGACGGCGCCGACGGCGAGCCGATTTCGCTGTACTGCGCCTTCAACGATCTCGACGAAGCGCGCTTTGTGGTGAACCGAATTAAAACCTGGCAGGAGAACGGCGGTGCGCTGGAGCAATGCGCCATTCTCTATCGCAGTAACGCCCAGTCGCGCGTGCTGGAAGAGGCCCTCCTGCAGGCCAGTATGCCGTACCGTATCTACGGCGGCATGCGCTTCTTCGAGCGTCAGGAAATCAAAGACGCGCTCTCTTACCTGCGCCTTATCGCCAACCGCAACGACGACGCGGCCTTTGAGCGCGTAGTCAATACGCCGACCCGCGGCATTGGCGACCGCACGCTGGACGTGGTGCGCCAGACGTCGCGCGATCGCCAGCTGACGCTATGGCAGGCCAGTCGCGAGCTATTGAAAGAAAAAGCGCTGGCCGGTCGCGCCGCCAGCGCCCTGCAGCGCTTTATGGAGCTGATTGACGCGCTGGCGCAGGAGACCACCGATATGCCGCTGCACGTTCAGACCGATCGGGTGATTAAAGACTCCGGCCTGCGCGCGATGTACGAGCAGGAGAAAGGCGAGAAGGGCCAGACCCGTATTGAAAACTTAGAGGAGTTGGTGACGGCGACGCGCCAGTTCAGCTACAACGAAGAAGATGAAGATCTGATGCCGCTGCAGGCGTTCCTCTCCCACGCCGCGCTGGAAGCGGGCGAGGGGCAGGCGGACACCTGGCAGGACGCGGTTCAGCTGATGACCCTGCACTCGGCGAAAGGGCTGGAGTTCCCGCAGGTGTTCATCGTCGGCGTCGAAGAAGGGATGTTCCCGAGCCAGATGGCCCTTGATGAAGGCGGCCGCCTGGAAGAGGAGCGTCGCCTGGCCTACGTCGGCGTAACGCGCGCCATGCAGAAGCTGACGCTGACCTATGCGGAAACCCGCCGTCTGTACGGGAAAGAGGTTTATCACCGCCCGTCGCGCTTTATCGGCGAGCTGCCGCAGGAGTGCGTAGAAGAAGTGCGTCTGCGAGCCACGGTGAGCCGCCCGGTAAACCATCAGCGACTGGGCGCGCCGATTGCCGAGAGCGATACCGGCTACAAGTTAGGCCAGCGCGTACGGCATCCGAAGTTTGGCGAAGGCACTATTGTCAACCTCGAAGGCAGCGGCGAGCACAGCCGACTGCAGGTGGCTTTTCAGGGCCAGGGAATCAAATGGCTGGTGGCGGCTTACGCCCGGCTGGAGGCAGTGTAACTTTAAGAAAAATATCATTATTTTGTAATATTCTGCTACCTTTATACGTTAAGGCGCCTGATTTGCGCTTTCGCGTTCCGTTGCGTGTTGACGCCGATTTTGCGCTGGCGTAACATGCGCGCACGATTACGCTAAGAGGACATTCGCCTTGGACACACCCAGTAGATGCTGGCTCAACTTCCTGTCATTCAGGAACAACTCCTAAGGCTATCCTCTTATGCTGATAGCCTTAGCGGTTGTCAGCGACCTGCCCCATTCCCGTCGCGCTGAGTCAGGCTTAATGGTCTGAAACCCAATTTGTTTCTGTGTGCCCACCGAACTGTCCGATAATTTTTTTGCATTGGGAGTCCCGGTCATGCTGAGCGCATTTCAACTGGAAAACAATCGTTTAACGCGCCTGGAAGCCGATGAGATCAAACACCTCGCCAGCTCGGTGTGGGTCGATCTGGTCGAGCCTGACGACGATGAGCGAAGCCGCGTGCAGACGGAACTGGGTCAAAACCTGGCGACGCGCCCGGAACTGGAAGATATCGAAGCCTCCGCGCGTTTCTTTGAAGATGAAGACGGGTTACACATCCACTCGTTCTTCTTTTTTGAAGATGCCGACGATCACGCCGGCAACTCTACCGTGGCGTTTACCATCCGCGAAGGCCGCCTGTTCACACTGCGCGAGCGCGAACTACCCGCTTTCCGCCTCTACCGTATGCGCGTGCGTAACCAGACGCTGGTCGACGGCAACGCCTACGAACTGCTGCTCGACCTGTTCGAGACCAAAATCGAGCAGCTGGCGGATGAAATTGAAAACATCTACAGCGACCTGGAAAAGCTGAGCCGTGTCATTATGGAAGGCCATCAGGGCGACGAGTACGACGAAGCGCTGTCGACGCTGGCGGAACTGGAAGATATCGGCTGGAAGGTGCGACTCTGTCTGATGGATACCCAGCGCGCGCTGAACTTCCTCGTGCGCAAGGCGCGCCTGCCGGCGGGCCAGCTGGAGCAGGCGCGGGAGATCCTGCGCGATATCGAATCTCTGCTGCCGCACAACGAATCGCTGTTCCAGAAGGTGAACTTCCTGATGCAGGCGGCGATGGGTTTTATCAATATCGAGCAGAACCGCATAATCAAGATCTTCTCGGTGGTCTCGGTGGTATTCCTGCCGCCAACTCTGGTGGCCTCCAGTTACGGGATGAACTTTGAATTTATGCCGGAACTACACTGGAGCTTTGGTTATCCGGGAGCCATCGTGTTTATGATGCTGGCCGGCCTGGCGCCGTATCTCTACTTCAAGCGCAAAAACTGGCTGTAAAAAAAGGGAGCGTCGGCTCCCTTCTTTACTGGTTGATGCAGGCTTAGCCTCTGCGCAACCGGCGCTGGGTATACAGCGCATCGACGATAAACACCGCCAGCGCGACCCAGATAAAGCCAAAGGTCACCATTTTATCCTTGCCCGGCACTTCGCCGTAGAACGTCACCGCCAGCAGGAACATCAGCGTTGGGCCGATGTACTGGAAAAAGCCCAGCGTGGAGAGCCGCAGACGCGTTGCCGCCCCGGTAAAGCACAGCAAAGGGATGGTGGTCACCACGCCCGCGGCCATCAGCAGCAGATTGAGCGACCAGGGGTTCTCGCCCATATGGCTGGTCGGGCTGTCGGTGATGCCGAACAACCAGATTGCCGCCACCGGCAGCAGCCACAGCGTTTCCACCAGCATGCCGGTTTGCGCATCGACAGCAATTTTCTTTCGCACCAGGCCGTAAAAGGCAAAACTGAAAGCCAGCCCAAGACCGATTATCGGCAGCGAACCAAAGGTCCACAGCTGGACCAGCACGCCGCAAAAGGCGAGGATCACCGCCAGCCACTGCAGACGACGAAAGCGTTCGCCGAGGAAAATCATCCCCAACAAAATATTCACCAGCGGGTTGATAAAGTAGCCGAGGCTGGCTTCCAGCATATGGTGGTTATTCACCGCCCAGATGAACAACAGCCAGTTACCGCCGACCAGCACTGCCGAGAGCGCCAGCAGGAAGATCTTGCGCGGCGTTTTCAGCAGCTTTTTCACCTGTGGCCACTGGCGGCTGACGCTGATGAGCGCCACCATGAAGAAGAAAGACCAGATCACGCGATGGGTTAGAATTTCATCGGCGGGAACATAGTAGATAAGTTTGAAGTACGCTGGCGCGATACCCCAGATAAAGTAGGCGGCGAGGGCCAGAATGATCCCCAACCGCGTCTGTTTCGCATCCATCGGTAAAATCCATTGCCAAAGAGAGTGATGTTACTCGATTTTGGCCAATCAACCCACCATATAGGTGGCCGTTGCGCTGGCAATATAGACCTGAGCTTCGTTATGCAGTTCCACGCGGGCAACCGCCACTTTATTGCCGGCGCGCAGCAGGGTGCTGGTGGCGGTAAAACGTTCGCCGCGGCCCGGACGCAGGTAGTCCACGCGCAGGTCGATGGTTCCCATACGGGAAAGCCGTTGGCGCAACTCTTCTTCGTTGATGGTGTCATGGCGGGTAAGGGTACTGCCGACGCAGACCAGGCCAGCGGCAACGTCCAGCGCGGAGGCGATCACCCCGCCATGCAGAATGCTTTGCGCCCAGTTGCCGACCATCATCGGCTGATTATTAAAGCTAAGCTGGGCAAACGCTTTTTCGTAGCGTTCCAGTTCGAGACCGAGGGCGCGGTTAAACGGCATGTGATAGACGAAAATCTCCCCTACCAGTTTCAGGGCTGCTTCGGCAGTAAGTTCAGACATAACACCGGTTCCATTCGTTAATAAAATGTTGATTTTATGCTTCTAAAATATTGATTTCCACTTTCGGAGCGGATTAGGGGGCAGGTGATTAATAAACAGGTAGAATGGCTTCAGGTTAAACAAAAATAAAAACTATTTTTCAGGAGACCAGCATGCGTATCTCTTTGGCCTGCCTGGTGGCGCTGTGCGCGCTACCGGCCGGTGTTATGGCGCAGGACGCGTCGGTACACGACAAACCGGCAGTGCGCGGCAGCATTATCGCCAACCTGCTCCAGGACCATGATAATCCTTTCCTGCTCTACCCTTATGAGAGCAACTATCTGCTCTATACGTGGACCAGCGACCTCAATAAAGAGGCGATCCGCAGCTATGACTGGGCCGAAAATGCCCGTAAAGATGAAGTGAAGTTTCAGCTAAGCCTGGCGTTCCCGCTGTGGCGCGGTATCCTGGGCGATAATTCGCTGCTGGGCGCGTCCTATACCCAGAAATCCTGGTGGCAGCTCTCTAACAGCAAAGAGTCGGCGCCGTTTCGCGAAACCAATTATGAACCCCAGCTGTTTTTGGGCTTTGCGACCGACTACCAGTTTGCCGGCTGGACGCTGCGCGATATCGAGATGGGGTATAACCACGACTCGAATGGGCGTTCCGACCCCACCTCGCGCAGCTGGAATCGGCTTTATGCCCGCCTGATGGCGCAAAACGGTAACTGGCTGGTGGAAGTGAAGCCCTGGTATGTGGTGGGCAACACCGATGATAACCCGGATATCACCAAATATATGGGCTATTACCGGCTGAAGGTGGGCTACCAGCTGGGAGAGGCGATCCTCAGTGCGCAGGGGCAATACAACTGGAACACCGGCTACGGCGGGGCGGAACTTGGCGTGAGCTATCCCATTACCAAACATGTTCGCGCCTATACGCAGATCTACAGCGGCTATGGCGAGTCGCTTATCGACTATAACTTTAACCAAACGCGCGTCGGCGTCGGGCTAATGCTCAACGATCTGTTTTAATCGTTGCACTCTGGCTCGCAGGCGCTGAAAATAGCGCCTGTTTTCTTTTCAGGCAAATGGGGTCAACGTGGCACAGGCGGAAGTATTAAATCAGGAATCGCTGGCTAAGCAGGTTTTACAAGAGACCTTCGGCTACCAGCAGTTCCGTCCTGGCCAGGAAACGATTATCGAGACGGCGCTCGAAGGCCGGGACTGCCTGGTGGTCATGCCGACCGGTGGCGGCAAGTCGCTGTGCTATCAGGTGCCGGCGCTGGTCATGGGCGGTCTGACGGTCGTGGTCTCACCGCTGATCTCGCTGATGAAGGACCAGGTCGATCAGCTGCTGGCCAACGGCGTGGCGGCGGCTTGTCTGAACTCGACGCAAAGCCGCGAGCAGCAGCAGGAGGTGATGGCCGGCTGCCGCAGCGGGCAGGTTCGTCTGCTGTATATCGCGCCGGAACGGCTGATGCTGGATAACTTTCTTGAGCATCTGGCGAACTGGAACCTGGCGATGCTGGCGGTAGACGAGGCGCACTGTATCTCGCAGTGGGGCCATGACTTCCGTCCGGAATATGCCGCGCTGGGCCAGCTGCGTCAGCGGATGCCGCAGATCCCGTTTATGGCGTTGACCGCCACCGCCGATGATACCACCCGCCGCGATATCGTCCGCCTGCTGGGGCTTAACGATCCGCTGATTCAGGTCAGCAGCTTCGACCGGCCAAACATCCGCTATATGCTGATGGAGAAATTCAAGCCGCTCGACCAGCTGATGCGCTACGTTCAGGATCAGCGCGGCAAATCGGGCATTATCTACTGCAACAGCCGTTCGAAAGTGGAAGACACCGCCGCCAGGCTGCAAAGCCGCGGTATTAGCGCGGCGGCTTACCATGCCGGTCTGGAAAACGACGTGCGCGCCGAGGTGCAGGAGAAATTCCAGCGCGACGATCTGCAGATCGTGGTGGCGACGGTGGCCTTCGGGATGGGCATTAACAAGCCGAACGTCCGCTTTGTGGTGCATTTTGATATTCCGCGCAATATTGAATCCTACTATCAGGAGACCGGCCGCGCCGGGCGTGATGGCCTGCCGGCGGAAGCGATGCTGTTTTACGATCCGGCGGATATGGCGTGGCTGCGCCGCTGTCTGGAAGAAAAACCCGCCGGGCCGCTACAGGATATCGAACGGCATAAGCTGAATGCGATGGGGGCGTTTGCCGAAGCGCAGACCTGTCGCCGTCTGGTGCTGCTGAACTATTTTGGCGAAGGGCGTCAGGAGCCGTGCGGCAACTGCGATATCTGTCTTGACCCGCCAAAGCAGTACGATGGCTTAATGGACGCCCGCAAGGCGCTTTCAACGATTTACCGGGTCAATCAACGTTTCGGGATGGGTTACGTGGTGGAGGTCCTGCGCGGGGCCAACAACCATCGCATCCGAGAGATGGGCCACGATAAGCTGCCGGTTTACGGTATCGGCCGGGAGCAAAGTCACGAGCACTGGGTGAGCGTGATCCGCCAGCTGATTCACCTTGGGCTGGTGACGCAGAATATCGCCCAGCACTCCGCGCTGCAGCTGACCGAAGCCGCGCGACCGGTGCTGCGTGGCGAAGTGCCGCTGCAGCTCGCCGTGCCGCGTATCGTGGCGCTGAAGCCAAAGGCGATGCAGAAATCCTTTGGCGGCAATTACGACCGTAAACTGTTCGCCAAGCTGCGCAAATTACGTAAAGCGATCGCCGACGAAGAGAACATCCCGCCATATGTGGTCTTCAACGACGCGACGCTTATCGAGATGGCCGAACAATCGCCGCTGACCGCCGGCGAAATGCTCAGCGTCAACGGCGTGGGGACACGCAAGCTCGAGCGTTTCGGGAAGCCGTTTATGGCGCTGATCCGGGCGCATGTTGATGGCGACGATGAGTAGTCAGCTGGCTGAAAAAGTGCCAGAATAGTTTCTCTCTTCATTATTTTCCTGCGAGTTAACTATGCTGATGCTTTTCCTCACCGTGGCGCTGGTGCATATCATTGCGCTGATGAGCCCGGGGCCGGACTTTTTCTTTGTCTCACAAACGGCCATCAGCCGCTCGCGAAGAGAGGCGATGATGGGTGTGCTGGGGATTACCTGCGGCGTCATGGTCTGGGCGGGAGTGGCGCTGCTCGGCCTGAACCTGATCCTCGCCCGGATGGCGTGGCTGCATAACATTATAATGGTCGGCGGGGGCCTGTATCTATGCTGGATGGGCTACCAGATGCTGCGTGGCGCGCTGAAAAAAGAGAAGGTGGCCTCGGCGGAGCCGCAGGTGGAGCTGGCCCGCAGCGGACGCAGCTTCGTGAAGGGATTGCTGACCAATCTGGCGAATCCGAAAGCGATTATCTACTTCGGCTCGGTGTTTTCGCTGTTCGTGGGTGACAGCGTCGGCGCCGGCGCGCGCTGGGGCATTTTCCTGCTGATTATCGTTGAGACGCTGGCCTGGTTTATGGTGGTTGCCAGCCTGTTCGCCCTGCCGGGGATGCGCCGCGGCTATCAGCGGATGGCGAAGTGGATCGACGGTATCGCCGGTACGCTGTTTGCGGGCTTCGGCATCCACCTGATTATCTCGCGTTAACCGGCATGCTGTTTCCCACCCGGTTGTTTCCGGGTGGGAAAGTATCAGTGGCGAAGCCGCTGCAGCTCGTCTTCAGACAGACCGGTCATTTCCATAATCGCCTGGTCATCAATACCGCGACTGCGCATCGCTTCGGCAACCTGCACCAGAGCCTGGTATTTACCTTCTTTTATGCCCTGCTGTACGCCTTTCTCCATACCTTCTGCAAGCCATGTTTCCGCCAGCGTCATCAGTAATCCTCCATGCTGCGGCACGCGCTGTGCCAGCCCGTACAAGAGTGTCCGAGTATCTTCGGCATCCCCTGCCTGAGCCATATAGTTTACCAATACGGTGATTTGTTGTCCGCTCATCTGCTCCAGCATTAAGAGGTGGGTCAACTTATCCAGCAATTGCGCCATATCGCGCTGGCGGATGTGCTTTTGCACCAGCGTCAGGGCTGCCATGCTGCGGTGCTGCATGATGTCGTCGTCGGGGATCACCGTGATATCGACCAGCGGAAACGACCCGCTATAGAGCTGGCTGGCGGTCTCAGGATCGGCAAAATTATCCAGCCAGCGCATCGACCAGGGATAGGGGCTGCGTCGTCCCTGATAGAAGAGAATAGGGATAACCAGAGGCAGCGTTTTATGGCCGCTCTCCAGGTGCCGCTGCATGGCGGCGATGGCATAGCGCATTAAGCGAAAGGCCATCAGCTTATCGGGTGCGCTCTGGTGCTCGATCAGAACATGGACATAGCCCGAACCGCGGGTGGTTTCCAGCGAATAAAGGATATCGCTGTAGTAAGGCCTGAGATCGTCTTCGAGAAAGCTGCCGGATTCCAGACGCAGGGTGTCCAGTTTGCAGATCTGTGTTAACGACGGAGGCAGGTGGAGCTCGATAAAATCGCGCGCCGTCTCTACCCGTGAGAGAAAAGTTTTAAATACCGCATCATGAGGGGTCGCCGTTTCCGCCATTGCCGTTCATCCATGAATCACGTATCTGGCGGCATCCTGGCACGGCGGGTTCAGCGCCGACAGCGGGCAAAAAAATTAATTACCCACTTTGCGCGCCGGCTCGCGCAGAGAGAAAGCGTTGTTCACCTGGCGAGCCTCTCTTTGCGAGCGAGATTCCATGATTCAGGCATGGCGGGCGGAGGCGAGCAGCGCCCCGACCAGCATAAACAGTGAACCAAAGACTTTGTTCAACGCCTTCATCTGCTTTGGCCCTTTGATCCATGCGGAAATGCGCTGCGCCAGGGTCGCATAGCCAATCATCACAATGATATCGACGACGATGGTGGTGACGCCCAGAACGAGATATTGCATCACCTGCGGCTGGTGCGGCAGGATAAACTGCGGAAACAGGGCGGCCAGAAAAACAATGCTTTTGGGATTGGTGAGATTTACGAACACCGCGCGCTGAAACAGTTTGCCGCGCGTCTGCGCCTTCGCCAGCGTATTCAGGTCGATCGCCCCTGCCGCCCGCCATTGCTGGATACCCAGCCAGATCAGGTAGGCGGCGCCGGCCCATTTTAGCACCTCAAAGGCCAGCACCGAGCGGGAGAAGAGAGTGCCGAGACCAACGCCAACCAGCACGATATGAATGGCCAGCCCGGTCTGCAAACCGGCAATCGACGCCGCCGCGCCGCGGTATCCGTGGTTAATGGAAGTGGTCATGGTATTAATCGCTCCGGAACCCGGCGACAGGCTGAGAATAATTGATGTCAGCAGGTAGGCGAACCACCACTCAATGGTCATGAGAAACTCCCTGATTGTCTGTTTTTATGCCACAATACGCTATTGTGTCAGCATTGTGTGATACACGGTAAAAAAACGATTTTCAGCGGTTAACAGGGGTGTAAACCCGATGTTTGGGCAGAAAAAGGACTGGGAAACACGAGAAAACGCGTTTGCGGCCTTTAGCATGGGGCCGCTGACGGATTTCTGGCGACAGCGCGAAGAAGCTGAATTTAAAGGCGTCGACGATGTACCGGTACGCTTTGTCCGCTTTTGCGCGCAACATAACGATCGTCTGGTGTTGATTTGCCCCGGGCGCATTGAAAGCTACGTGAAGTATGCTGAAGTGGCCTACGATCTCTTTCACTGCGGCTTTGACGTGATGATCATTGACCATCGCGGGCAGGGACGCTCGGGCCGCCTGCTCTCAGATACCCACCGCGGACACGTGGTTAACTTCAGCGACTATGTTGATGACCTGGCCGCGCTCTGGCAGCAGCAGGTGGTTCCTGGACACTGGCGAAAACGGTTTATCCTTGCTCATTCTATGGGCGGAGCGATTGCCACGCTTTTTCTGCAACGTTACCGGGCGCATTGCGATGCAATAGCGCTCTGCGCGCCGATGTTCGGGATTATCATTCGGCTGCCGGACTGGATGGTGCGCCATATTCTCGACTGGGCTGAGGGCCATCAGCGCATTCGCGAAGAGTATGCCATCGGCACCGGGCGCTGGCGGGCGCTGCCTTTTGCCGTTAACGTGCTGACGCACAGTCGGCAACGCTATCGTCGCAACCTGCGCTTCTATGCCGATGAGCCGCGGCTGCAGGTCGGCGGTCCGACCTGGCACTGGGTGCGTGAGGGCATGCTGGCCGGCGACGAAGTGCTGGCGAATGTGGAAAAAGATACCGCCCCGACGCTGCTTTTACAGGCGGAAGAGGAGCGGGTGGTCGATAATCTGATGCACGACCGCTATTGCGAATTACGGGCCGCTGCCGGCCATCCCTGTGAGGGCGGTAAGCCGCTCGTCATTGAAGGGGCATATCATGAGATCCTTTTTGAAAAGGACGCTATGCGCTCAGTCGCGCTCAATGCCATCGTCGAGTTTTTCAATCGACATACTTAATCCGACGATAACGCTCGTCGCCCTGCTTAGAGGTTAACTTTTTTATGTACCAGGTTGTTGCGTCTGATTTAGACGGCACGCTGCTTTCCCCCGATCATTTCCTGACCCCGTATGCCAAAGAGACGCTAAAGCTGCTTACCGCCCGTGGGATCAATTTCGTCTTCGCCACCGGCCGTCACTACATCGACGTCGGGCAAATCCGCGATAATCTCGGCATCCGGTCGTACATGATCACCTCTAACGGCGCCCGCGTTCACGATAGCGATGGTCAGCAAATCTTTGCCCATAACCTCGATCGCGATATTGCCGCCGACCTGTTTGAGATCGTGCGTAACGACCCGAAAATCGTCACTAACGTTTATCGGGAAGACGAGTGGTATATGAACCGCCATCGTCCGGAAGAGATGCGCTTCTTCAAGGAGGCGGTGTTTAACTACAAGCTGTATGAGCCGGGCGAACTGGATCCGCAGGGGATCAGCAAAGTATTCTTTACCTGCGAGGATCATGAGCATCTGCTGCCGCTGGAGCAGGCGATGAACGCCCGCTGGGGCGATCGGGTGAACGTCAGCTTCTCCACCTTAACCTGCCTGGAAGTCATGGCGGGTGGGGTATCGAAGGGGCATGCGCTGGAGGCGGTGGCGAAGATGCTCGGCTACACTCTTTCCGATTGCATCGCCTTCGGCGACGGTATGAACGACGCTGAGATGCTGTCGATGGCTGGCAAAGGCTGCATCATGGCCAACGCCCACCAGCGGCTGAAGGATCTGCATCCGGAACTGGAAGTGATCGGCAGTAACGCCGACGATGCTGTCCCGCACTACCTGCGTAAGCTATACCTCGACTGAAAAAGATTGACGACTGGCGAATAAGCGTCCAGTCGTCAACCTGACTCTTCGCTACAATGCCTGTTCTTTATCCAACGAGACGACCATTGTGGCGCTGTTAATTATCACCACTATCCTGTGGGCCTTTTCTTTTAGCCTGATTGGCGAATACCTGGCCGGTAGCGTCGACAGCTATTTTTCGGTGCTGATGCGCGTGGGCCTGGCGGCGCTGGTGTTCCTGCCTTTCCTGCGCACGCGCGGCCAGTCTCCGCGCACGATCGTGCTCTATATGCTGGTGGGCGCGATGCAGCTAGGCATCATGTACCTGCTGGCTTTCCGCGCCTATATCTATCTGACGGTCTCGGAATTTCTGCTGTTTACCGTGTTTACTCCCCTGTATATCACGCTGATCTACGACCTGCTCAGCGGACGTAAGCTGCGCTGGGGCTATCTGCTGAGTGCCGCGCTGGCGGTGCTGGGGGCGGCGATTATCCGCTATGACAAAGTCAGCGATCATTTCTGGACCGGGCTGTTACTGGTACAGCTGTCAAACCTCTGCTTCGCCATCGGTATGGTGGGGTATAAGCGTCTGATGGAGGTGCGTCCGATGCCGCAGCACAATGCCTTTGCCTGGTTCTATGTCGGGGCCTTTATCGTGGCGGTGGCGGCGTGGTTTATGCTCGGCAACGCCCAGAAGCTGCCGACCACCACGCTGCAGTGGAGCGTGCTGGTGTGGCTCGGCGTGGTGGCTTCCGGGCTGGGTTACTTTATGTGGAACTATGGCGCCACCCAGGTGGATGCCGGCACGCTGGGGATCATGAATAACGTCCATGTCCCCGCCGGGCTGCTGGTTAACCTTGCCATCTGGCAGGAGCAGCCGCACTGGCCGAGCTTTATTAGCGGAGCGTTGGTGATCCTGGCCTCGCTGTGGGTCCATCGCCGCTGGGTCGCTCCGCACTCCGGACAAACGGCAGATGATCGCAGGCGTGGTTCCGCGCAGAGCGAATAAACGCTTCGGTGACCGGTTGACGCTGTTCGCCATCGCGAACGGCCGCGTACAACCGGCTCCATAACCCCTCACCCAGGGTTTTGGTGACCACCAGGCCCTGGCGTTCAAAGCTTTCCACCACCCAGTGCGGCAGCGCGGCGATGCCCATCCGGGCAGCCACCATCTGGATCAACAACAGCGTGTTATCGACGCTTTTCAGCTGCGGGCTGATGCCGGCCGGCTGCAGGAAGTGGCGCCAGATATCGAGGCGCCCGCGCTGCACCGGATAAATCAACAGCGTTTCCGCGGCCAGATCCTCCGGGGTAACCAGCGTCTTCATAGCTAACGGATGCTCGGGCGCCAGCACCAGACGCACCTCAAAATCAAACATCGGCGAGTAGTGCAGGCCGCTGCGCGGCAGAATATCGGAGGTCATCACCAGATCCAGTTCACCCTGCTGCAGCGCAGGCTGTGGGTCGAAGGTGACGCCGGAATGGAAGTCGACCTCCACATGTGGCCAGCGGGCGCGGAAATTCTCCAGCGCCGGCGTCAGCCACTGAATACAGCTGTGACATTCGATAGCCAGCCTCAGCCGGGTCTGCTGTGGTTCGTTACAGTCCTGCAGGGCGCGAGCGATCTGCGGCAGCACCTGGTTGGCCAGCTGTAAGAGGATTTCCCCCTGAGGCGTAAAACGCAGCGGCTGGCTCTTACGCACAAAGAGACGAAAGCCAAGGCGCTGTTCCAGATCGCTGAACTGGTGAGACAAGGCGGACTGGGTCTGGTGCAGGGCCGCTGCCGCACCCGCCAGTGAACCGCTGTTCCGCAACGCTTGCAGCGTTTTCAGATGTTTAATTTCGATCATGAAAGTCCTTCACTTCGCCATGAGCAATTTGCGCTTGAGGAATATACAGTAACTGTCAATTATGGATGTGTAAACATCTGGACGTCTAAAACTCGTCATATTTCGACTTGCAGATGCGTTGGCTGCCTTGCTTACCCCAGTCACTTCCTTCAGTAAGCTCCTGGGGATGCGCATCGTTGCCGCCTTCCTGCAAGCCGAACTATTGAGATTTTTTCTTCAGATTCAATGAAATAAGAGAGGAACATAAATGACAATTATTAACCACACCCTCGGTTTTCCTCGCGTTGGCCTGCGCCGCGAGCTGAAAAAAGCGCAAGAGAGCTACTGGGCGGGCAACGCCACTCGCGAGGAACTGCTGGCGGTAGGCCGTGAGCTGCGCGCCCGTCACTGGGAGCAGCAGAAACAGGCGGGCGTTGATCTGCTGCCGGTGGGGGATTTCGCCTGGTACGACCATGTTCTGACTACCAGCCTGCTGCTTGGCAACGTGCCGGCTCGTCATCAGAACAAAGACGGATCCATCGACATCGATACCCTGTTCCGCATTGGCCGCGGCCGCGCGCCGACTGGCGAACCGGCCGCCGCTGCGGAAATGACCAAATGGTTCAACACCAACTATCACTATATGGTGCCGGAGTTCGTGAAGGGCCAGCAGTTCAAACTGAGCTGGACCCAACTGCTGGATGAAGTAGACGAAGCGCTGGCGCTGGGCCACAAGATCAAGCCCGTGCTGCTGGGGCCGGTAACCTATCTGTGGCTGGGTAAAGTGAAAGGTGAACCGTTTGACCGCCTGACCCTGCTGAATACCATCCTGCCGGTTTACCAGCAGGTGCTGGCCGAACTGGCGAAGCGCGGCATCGATTGGGTGCAGATTGATGAACCGGCGCTGGTGCTGGAGCTGCCGCCAGCGTGGCTGGAGGCCTTTCAACCGGCTTATGACGCCCTGCAGGGCCAGGTGAAGCTGCTGCTGACTACCTATTTTGAAGGCGTTAGCGACAATCTCGCGACCATTGCTGCGCTACCGGTCCAGGGGCTGCACGTCGATCTGGTGCACGGCAAAGATGATGTTGCCGAACTGCACAACCGCCTGCCGGCCGACTGGCTGCTGTCCGCGGGCTTGATCAATGGGCGTAACGTCTGGCGCGCCGATCTCACCGAAAAGTATGCGCAAATTAAAGACCTCGTCGGTAAGCGCGAGCTATGGGTCGCGTCATCCTGCTCTCTGCTGCATAGCCCGATCGATCTAAGCGTGGAGACGCGCCTTGATGCGGAAGTGAAGAGCTGGTTTGCCTTCGCGCTGCAGAAATGCGGTGAGCTGGCGCTGCTGCGCGATGCGCTGAACAGCGGCGATACAGCGGCGATTACCGAGTGGAGCGCGCCAATCCAGGCCCGTCGCCATTCGACCCGCGTGCACAACGCGGAGGTGGAAAAACGGCTGGCGGCGATCACTGCTCAGGACAGCCAGCGCGCCAGCCCCTATGAGGTTCGCGCGCAGGCACAGCGCCAGCGCTTTAACCTGCCGAAATGGCCGACCACCACCATCGGGTCATTCCCGCAAACGACCGAGATCCGCGGCCTGCGCCTGGACTTCAAAAAGGGTAACCTTGACGCCAGTCATTATCGGACGGGGATTGCGGAACATATTAAGCAGGCGATCGTCGAGCAGGAGCGGTTAGGTTTAGACGTACTGGTGCACGGGGAGGCCGAGCGGAACGACATGGTGGAATACTTCGGCGAACATCTGGACGGTTTTATCTTCACGCAAAACGGCTGGGTGCAGAGCTATGGTTCCCGCTGCGTGAAGCCGCCGGTGGTGATCGGCGACGTCAGCCGTCCGCAGGCGATCACCGTCGACTGGGCGAAGTATGCGCAGTCGCTGACCGACAAGCCGGTGAAAGGGATGCTCACTGGACCGGTGACCATTCTGTGCTGGTCCTTCCCGCGGGAGGATGTCAGCCGTGAAACCATCGCGAAACAGATTGCGCTGGCCCTGCGTGATGAAGTGGCGGATCTGGAGGCGGCGGGGATCGGCATCATCCAGATTGATGAGCCGGCGCTGCGCGAAGGGTTACCGCTGAAGCGCAGCGACTGGGATGCCTATCTGCAGTGGGGTGTGGAAGCCTTCCGCCTTAATGCTGCGGTCGCCAAAGACGACACGCAGATCCATACTCACATGTGCTATTGCGAGTTCAATGACATCATGGACTCCATTGCCGCGCTGGACGCTGACGTGATCACCATTGAAACCTCGCGGTCCGATATGGAGCTGCTGGAGTCGTTCGAAGCGTTCGAGTACCCCAATGAGATCGGGCCGGGAGTATATGATATTCACTCGCCAAACGTGCCGAGCGTGGAGTGGATCGAAGCGCTGCTGAAGAAAGCTGCGCAGCGTATCCCGGTGGAGCGACTGTGGGTTAACCCGGACTGCGGCCTGAAAACTCGCGGCTGGCCGGAAACCCGCGCCGCGCTGGCGAATATGGTGCAAGCGGCGCGAAATCTGCGCCAGTCCGCCTAATCGTTACGCGAAAAATCAAAAAGGAGGCATTTGCCTCCTTTTTTCATGCTTAGGGCGATTACCCTTTTTTACCGCCATACTGAGCAAACCAGGCGAGCATCCGCTGCCAGCCGTCTTTGGCTGACTCTTCATGATAGCTGGCGCGATAGTCGGCGTTAAAGGCATGATCGGCTTCGGGATAGACCACGATTTCCGCCGTGGCGTTGGCTGCCCGCAGCGCCTGACGCATAGTCTCGACGGTGTCCTGCGGAATGCTGGCGTCTTTAGCGCCGTACAGACCAAGCACCGGGGCGTTGAGATCGACGGCGATATCTACCGGGTGCTTCGGCGAATTCAGTGATTTTTCTCCCACCAGCTTACCGTACCAGGCCACTGCCGCTTTAAGCTGCGGGTTATGCGCGGCATACAGCCAGGTAATGCGTCCGCCCCAGCAGAAGCCGGTGATCAGCAGACGATGGGCATCGCCGCCGTGGCGCGCCGCCCAGCTGGCGACGTGGTCGAGATCCGCCAGCACCTGCGCGTCCGGCACCTTGCTGACCAGCTCTTTGAACAGGGTCGGGATATCGTGGTACTCATTCGGATCGCCCTGACGGAAGTACAATTCAGGCGCGATAGCCAGATAGCCTTCCTGTGCCAGGCGGCGACAAAGATCGCGAATATGTTCATGCACGCCGAAAATTTCCTGTACCACGATAACGATCGGCAGCGGACCGTCGGCATTTTTCGGGCGGGCGTGGTAGGCCGGCATGTTTTCACCCTGAGAGGGAATCGACGTCTCTCCGGCGATAATATGCTCTTCCGGCGTATGAACGGCGGTTGCGGCGTGTGGTGAAGCTGCAGGTGCGAATCCAGGTTGCTTGGTGGTGGTCATGGTATTCTCCGTACCCTTATTTATTAGCGCATCAGTAACTATAGACCCTTTACCTTTAGTTCGGGCGGTAATAAAGCACAGTGCCTGAAAGCGGCTATCTTTTGTTCTGTGATGATGAATATAACTTGTTAATGTGATGTGTATCACTATTTACTGAAAAACAACTGCAACCATTATTGGTCTTGGTGACTATCATCACAAAATGTTGCCAGGGGCTTCTGTACAGTACCGTTTTGCTTCTGCTGATAATTCGACCCACAGAGGAGTTTTTTATGTCCAAGTCTGATGTTTTTCATCTCGGCCTCACCAAGAACGATTTACAAGGGGCTACGCTGGCTATCGTCCCTGGCGATCCGGAGCGTGTGGAAAAGATCGCCGCGCTGATGGATAAGCCGGTTAAACTGGCATCTCACCGCGAATTTACCTCCTGGCGCGCGGAGCTGGACGGCAAACCAGTGATCGTCTGCTCTACCGGCATCGGCGGCCCGTCGACTTCCATCGCCGTGGAAGAGCTGGCGCAGCTGGGGGTGCGTACCTTCCTGCGTATCGGCACCACCGGCGCGATTCAGCCACATATCAATGTTGGCGATGTACTGGTGACGACCGGTTCTGTCCGTCTGGACGGCGCCAGCCTGCACTTCGCGCCGATGGAATTCCCGGCCGTCGCAGACTTCGCCTGCACCACCGCGCTGGTGGAAGCGGCGAAATCAATCGGCGCCACCACCCATATCGGCGTAACCGCTTCCTCGGATACCTTCTACCCGGGCCAGGAGCGTTACGACACCTTCTCCGGCCGCGTCGTGAGCCGCTTCAAGGGCTCAATGGAAGAGTGGCAGGCAATGGGCGTGATGAACTATGAAATGGAATCCGCCACGCTGCTGACCATGTGCGCCAGCCAGGGCCTGCGCGCCGGGATGGTGGCTGGGGTTATCGTGAACCGTACCCAGCAAGAGATCCCTAACGCCGAAACCATGAAGCAAACCGAAAGCCACGCGGTGAAAATCGTCGTGGAAGCGGCGCGTCGTCTGCTGTAATTCAACTCTTTCCCTGTCAGGCCGGATCCTCCGGCCTTTCTTTTTTGCGTCGCCTCTCGCAGGAAATTCCTTTTAAACTGGACGTTTGTACAGCACAATTCTATTTTGTGTCATCAGGTTATCGCAGGGGGCGTCGTGGATCTCTCCATTATTATCAGCGCGGTTATCGCACTGGCAGCCGGGTTAATGGTCGGCTGGCTGGCGACCAAAGCGCGTGCCGATCAAATTCGGGCCGATCTCATCGAGGAACGGCGAGAGTTGGATATTGAGCTGAGCGCCGCCCGCCAGCAACTGGCGCAGGAGGCCCACTGGCGTGAGGAGTGTGAGCTGCTGAACAACGAGCTGCGCAGCCTACGGGATATCAATACCTCGCTCGAGGCCGATCTCCGTGAGGTCACCACCCGGCTCGAATCCACCCAGCTGCATGCGGAAGATAAGATCCGCCAGATGATGAACAGCGAGCAGCGCCTTAGCGAGCAGTTTGAAAACCTCGCCAACCGTATTTTCGAACACAGCAACCGGCGGGTCGATGAGCAAAACCGCCAGAGCCTGCATGGCCTGCTGACGCCGCTACGCGAACAGCTGGACGGGTTCCGCCGCCAGGTGCAGGAGAGCTTTGGCCAGGAGGCGCGTGAAAGACATACCCTGGCGCATGAGATCCGCAATCTGCAGCAGTTGAACGCGCAGATGGCACAGGAGGCGCTGAACCTGACCAAAGCGCTGAAGGGGGATAACAAAACTCAGGGCAACTGGGGGGAAGTGGTCTTAACCCGCGTGCTGGAGGCCTCCGGCCTGCGCGAAGGCTATGAGTACCAGACTCAGGTCAGTATTGAGACCGACAACCGCTCGCGGATGCAGCCGGACGTTATCGTGCGCCTGCCGCAGGGTAAGGACGTGGTGATCGACGCCAAAATGACCCTGGTCGCCTATGAGCGCTATTTCAACGCCGAAGACGACTACACCCGCGAAGTCGCGCTGCAGGAACACCTTGCCTCGGTGCGAAACCATATTCGCCTGCTGGGACGCAAGGATTATCAACAGCTGCCTGGCCTGCGCTCGCTCGACTATGTGCTGATGTTTATTCCCGTTGAGCCGGCGTTCCTGCTGGCCATCGATCGCCAGCCTGAGCTCATCAGCGAGGCGCTGCAAAATAATATTATGCTGGTTAGCCCGACGACGCTGCTGGTAGCCCTGCGCACTATCGCCAATCTGTGGCGCTATGAGCACCAGAGTCGTAACGCGCAGAAGATTGCCGAGCGGGCGGGGCGCCTTTACGACAAAATGCGCCTGTTTGTGGATGATATGTCCGCCATCGGCCAGAGCCTGGATAAGGCGCAAGAGAGCTATCGCCAGGCGATGAAAAAGCTCGCTTCCGGGCGTGGTAATCTGCTGGCCCAGGCGGAGGCCTTTCGCGGCCTGGGCGTGGAGGTCAAGCGCGGGATTAATCCTGATTTAGTCGAACAAGCTACGGCTCAGGACGAGCAATATCGTCTCGAAGATGAGGATAACCTGCCGGAAAATGACGCATTTTCCCCCGACTCTGCCGAGACGGTGCGTAGCCGGGAGGCGGCTCCGCCACGCTGAAACGTATGGGAAATGCGCTGAGTCTGATACACTCAGTGAACATTTTCTTGAAAAGCAAGCAGGCATAGAGATGGTTGAGGATTCACAAGAAACGACGCACTTTGGCTTTCAGACGGTCGCTAAAGAGCAGAAAGCAGATATGGTGGCGCATGTATTCCATTCTGTCGCCGCAAAATATGATGTGATGAACGACTTGATGTCGTTTGGGATCCATCGTTTGTGGAAGCGTTTCACCATCGACTGCAGCGGCGTACGTCGCGGGCAGACCGTGCTGGATCTGGCTGGTGGTACCGGTGATTTGACGGCCAAGTTCTCCCGCCTGGTAGGGGAAACCGGCCGCGTCATGCTTGCTGATATCAATGATTCTATGCTCAAAATGGGCCGCGAAAAGCTGCGCAATATCGGCATCGTAGGCAACGTTGAGTATGTTCAGGCCAACGCGGAAGCCCTGCCTTTTGCTGATAATACCTTTGACTGCATCACCATCTCTTTCGGTCTGCGTAACGTGACCGACAAAGAGAAAGCGCTGCGTTCGATGTACCGCGTGCTGAAGCCGGGCGGACGTCTGCTGGTGCTGGAGTTTTCTAAACCCATTATCGAACCGCTGAGCAAAGCCTACGACGCTTACTCCTTCCATATCCTGCCGAAGGTGGGCGAGCTGGTGGCAAAAGATGGCGACAGTTATCGCTACCTGGCGGAATCTATTCGTATGCATCCGGACCAGGAAACCCTGAAAGGGATGATGCAGGATGCGGGCTTCGAAAACGTGGATTACTACAACCTGACGGCGGGTATCGTTGCTTTGCATCGCGGTTACAAGTTCTGACAGGAGGGACGCTATGCCTTTCACACCCCTGGTTACCGCTGGCATTGAAACGGCGCTGAATACTTTCCTC
Source organism: Klebsiella pneumoniae (assembly GCF_000742135.1). Classification (GTDB taxonomy): domain Bacteria; phylum Pseudomonadota; class Gammaproteobacteria; order Enterobacterales; family Enterobacteriaceae; genus Klebsiella; species Klebsiella pneumoniae. The sequence goes on from NZ_KN046818.1 coordinate 5,228,173, forward strand.
TGGCGCGACAAAGCGCTTAAACCCGCTCGCCAGCGCCTGCTGGGCAAGGTATTGCGGGTCCAGCTGCAGGATTTCGCCACGCCCGTGGTGCTGGTATTCAGCGAACGCCAGGTTGACGTCCTGAGCGCCTGGGACGGAGAGGCCGATTGCACCGTGATTACCCGGCTCAGCGTGCTGCCAAAACTGCGCAATCGTCAGCAGCTCACGGCGCTTATTCGCAGCGGTGATCTGGAAGTGCAGGGCGATCTGCAGGTGGTGCAGAATATGGTCTCCCTGTGCGACCTGGCAGAGTTTGATCCCGCTGAACTGCTGGCGCCCTATACCGGCGATATTGTGGCCGAAGGCGTCGGTAAAGTCCTGCGCGGCGGCGCTCAGTTTCTGCTGAAGGGGGCAGAGCGCCAGCAGCGCTATGTCGCGGAAGCGATCACTGAAGAGTGGCGCCTGGCGCCGGGGCCGCTGGAGCTGGCCTGGTTTGCTGAAGAGACAACGGCTATTGAGCGCGCGCTGGCCGCACTGGAAAAACGGCTGGAAACGCTGGAGGGCAAATGACGCCAGGAGAATTACGGCGCCTGTATTTCATCATTCACACCTTTTTGAGCTACGGGCTCGATGAGCTCATCCCCAAAATGCGGATCACGCTGCCGCTGCGTATCTGGCGGCGGATGCTGTTCTGGATGCCAAACCGCCATCAGGATCAGCCTCTTGGCGCCCGCCTTCGGCTGGCGCTCCAGGAGCTGGGGCCGGTGTGGATAAAATTCGGCCAGATGCTTTCCACCCGCCGGGATCTCTTTCCGCCGCATATTGCCGATCAGCTGGCGCTGTTGCAGGACCGCGTGGCGCCCTTTGAAGGGAAGCTCGCGCAGCAGCAGATAGAGAAAGCGATGGGGGGGCTGCCGGTCGAGACCTGGTTTGATGATTTCTCCGTTGAGCCGTTAGCCTCGGCGTCCATCGCCCAGGTGCATACCGCGCGTCTGAAAGAGAATGGCAAAGAGGTGGTGATCAAGGTTATCCGCCCGGATATTTTGCCGATCATTAAAGCGGACATGAAGCTCATCTACCGCCTGGCGCGCTGGGTACCGCGTCTGCTGCCTGACGGTCGTCGTCTGCGCCCGCAGGAGGTAGTTCGTGAATATGAAAAAACGCTGCTGGATGAGCTGAACCTGCTGCGGGAATCCGCCAACGCTATTCAGCTGCGGCGTAATTTCGAAGACAGCCCGATGCTGTACGTGCCGGAGGTGTACCCCGACTACTGCAGCGAAAGCATGATGGTAATGGAGCGCATTTACGGTATCCCGGTGTCCGATGTGGAGGCGCTGGAGGCCCAGGACACCAATATGCAGCTGCTGGCGGAGCGGGGCGTGCAGGTCTTCTTCACCCAGGTGTTCCGCGACAGCTTCTTCCATGCCGATATGCATCCTGGCAACATATTCGTCAGCTACGAGCATCCGGAAGATCCGCAGTATATCGGCATCGACTGCGGTATTGTCGGCTCACTGAACAAAGAAGATAAGCGCTATCTGGCGGAAAACTTTATCGCCTTTTTCAACCGCGATTATCGTAAAGTTGCCGAGCTGCACGTCGATTCCGGTTGGGTTCCGCCCGATACCAACGTTGAAGAGTTTGAGTTCGCGATCCGCACGGTCTGCGAGCCGATCTTTGAGAAGCCGCTGGCGGAGATCTCCTTCGGCCACGTGCTGCTTAATCTGTTCAATACCGCGCGGCGTTTCAATATGGAAGTCCAGCCGCAGCTCGTTTTACTACAGAAGACATTACTTTACGTAGAAGGGGTAGGCCGGCAGCTCTATCCTCAGTTAGACTTGTGGAAAACGGCGAAGCCTTTCCTCGAGTCGTGGATCAAAGATCAGGTCGGCATTCCGGCGCTGGTGCGCGCGTTTAAAGACAAAGCGCCATTCTGGATCGAAAGAATGCCGGAAATACCTGAGCTGGTGTATCAGAGCCTGCAGCAGAGCAAACAGCTGCAGACCAGCGTCGATACTATTGTGCGGGATATGCATGTGCGTCATGTGCGCCAGGGCCAATCCCGTTACCTGTTTGGTATAGGCGCGGTTTTATTGCTCAGTGGTACGCTGCTCTTTATCCATCGCCCTGAGTGGGGAATGATGCCCGGTTGGCTGATGGCCGGCGGTGTGGTGACCTGGCTTATTGGCTGGCGGAAAACCCACTGATCGGTTCGCCTCTTCATGACGCAGGCTTATTTGCGCAAAATCATGTCGGCGGCCTGACGAAGAGGCGGCTCGCAGGATGGCGTGTATAATGCGTCCACACAATTCATCATCTGTCATAGGGGAACGTGTATGGGTGGTATCAGTATTTGGCAGTTATTAATTGTTGTCGTCATCGTAGTTCTGCTTTTTGGGACGAAGAAGCTGAGCTCGCTGGGGTCTGACTTAGGGGCATCTATCAAAGGCTTTAAAAAAGCCATGAGTGATGATGATAAACCCGAAAAGTCGGCGCCAGACGCAGATTTCACGGCGAAAACCATCGCCGATAAACAGGATGATGCAAAAAAAGACGAGACAAAACGCCACGACAAAGAGCAGGTGTAACTCGTGTTCGATATTGGTTTTAGTGAACTACTGCTGGTGTTTGTGATTGGCCTCATTGTTCTGGGGCCACAGCGGCTTCCCGTAGCGGTTAAAACGGTAGTTGGCTGGATCCGTACGTTACGCTCGCTGGCGACCACGGTACAAAATGAGCTGGCCCAGGAGCTAAAACTGCAGGAGTTCCAGGAGAGCCTGAAGAAGGTGGAAAAGGCTAGCCTGAATAACCTGACGCCGGAGCTGAAAGCCTCGATGGATGAACTGCGCGAGGCCGCGGAGTCGATGAAGCGCTCCTATAGCGCCCACGATCCCGAAAAAGCCAGCGACGAAGCCAATACCATCCTTAATCCGGTGGTCAAAGGCAGCGAAGCGCAGCGCCAGGACGTCACGCCGGCGACGGCAGAACATCAGGCCAGCGCTCCGGCTCATGCGCCAGATCCCGTTGCCGACGAGCAATCTGCTTCACCGGCTGACCTTCAGGCAGAGAAAACGTCCGCTACGGCGGCAGTTCCCCATTCTTCCCCCGCATCGAGTGATAAACCGTAAACATGGGCGTAGACGATACACAACCGCTAATTTCGCATCTGATTGAGCTGCGCAAGCGTCTGCTCAACAGCATCATTGCTATTCTGGTGATCTTCCTGGCGCTGGTCTATTTCGCCAATGATATCTACCAGCTGGTCTCGGCCCCGCTTATCAGTAAGATGCCAGTGGGCGCGACGATGATCGCCACCGATGTCGCTTCACCTTTCTTTACGCCGATAAAGTTGACCTTCATGGTGTCGGTGATCCTGTCGGTGCCGATTATTCTTTACCAGGTATGGGCCTTCGTCGCGCCGGCGTTGTATAAGCACGAACGCCGGCTGGTGGTGCCTTTACTGGTATCCAGTACCCTGCTGTTCTATATCGGCATGGCTTTCGCCTATTTTGTCGTGTTTCCGCTGGCGTTCGGCTTCCTGACCCATGCGGCGCCGGAAGGGGTGCTGGTCTCGACCGATATTCGCAGCTATCTCGACTTCGTGATGGCGCTGTTTATGGCATTCGGGGTCTCCTTTGAGGTGCCGGTCGCCATTGTGTTGCTCTGCTGGATGGGCGTTACCACGCCGGAAGACTTGCGTAAAAAAAGGCCGTATGTGCTGGTGGGTGCCTTCGTGGTGGGCATGCTGCTGACGCCGCCGGACGTATTCTCGCAGACGCTGCTGGCCATTCCGATGTACTGTCTGTTTGAAGTCGGGGTGTTCTTCGCCCGCTTCTACACCGGGAAGCGCCTGACGCGCGATGACGACGCCGCGGCCGAAGCTGAAGCCGCAGAGCACAGAGAAGAGTAATACCGCCAACCGCCCGTCAGGGCGGTTGGCATATGGGAGCGATCATGTTTGATATCGGCGTTAATCTGACCAGTTCGCAGTTTTCCCGCGATCATGATGAGGTAGTGGCGCGCGCCCTGGCGGCGGGGGTTAACGGCATGCTGCTGACCGGCACAAATTTGGCGGAGAGCCAGCAGGCGCAGAAACTGGCGAGCCGCTATTCCGGCTGCTGGTCCACGGCGGGGGTTCATCCCCATGACGGTAGCAGCTGGACGCCAGCGGTCGCCGAGGCGATTTATACCCTCGCCGGCGAGCCGCAGGTGGTGGCGATAGGCGAGTGCGGTCTGGATTTTAACCGGAATTTTTCCACGCCGCACGAGCAGGAGGTAGCGTTCAGCGCCCAGCTGGCGCTGGCCGCTGAGCTGTCGATGCCGGTGTTTTTGCACTGCCGCGACGCCCACGATCGGTTTCTGACGCTGCTTAAACCCTGGCTTGAGAAGATCCCGGGCGCGGTGCTGCACTGCTTTACCGGCAGCCGCAGCGAGGTGCAGGAATGCCTGGATCTGGGCCTGTTTATTGGTATTACCGGTTGGGTATGCGATGAGCGGCGGGGACTGGAGCTGCGCGAGCTGCTGCCGGCGATCCCGGCGGAACGTCTGCTGCTGGAGACCGATGCGCCTTATCTGCTGCCGCGCGACCTCAAGCCGAAACCGGCCTCGCGGCGTAACGAGCCCGCGTATTTGCCGCATATCCTGGCCAGCGTCGCGGCCTGGCGCGGCGAGGAGGCGCAATGGCTGGAGGCGCAAACGGACGCAAACGTCAGGGCGCTGTTTGGCGTCGACATTAACGGCGTTTAGATTTTCTGGAAGTCGGTATTTTTAACGCTCTGCAGGACTTGCTTATTCAGCAGGTTTAACAGCAACATAGAGCGCGCTTCGCCGTCGGGCTCGGTGAAGATCGCCTCCAGGCCTTCAAACGCGCCGTCGGTGATTAGCACACTATCGCCCTCATGCGGCGTTTCCGGGTCGGTAATCCCTTCCGGTTTGTAGATAGAAAGCTGATGGATGACCGCCGAGGGGACGATAGCGGGTAGGGCGCCAAAGCGCACGAAGTTGTTAACCCCGCGAGTGGCGCTGATGGTGGTGGTATGAATCACCTCTGGATCGAACTCAATAAACAGGTAGTTCGGGAACAACGGTTCGCTGACCATGGTGCGTTTACCGCGAATGATTTTTTCCAGCGCAATCGTCGGCATCAGGCAGTTAACTGACCGACGTTCCAGATGTTCCTGGGCTCGTTGTAGCTGCCCACGTTTGCAATACAGTAAGTACCAGGCTTGCATAATGACTCATTCCACTTCTAATAACGGCAAGCATAACAAATGGCTGGTGTAATCGCGAAAGCCATTATAATTGAAATCCAAATTTCAGCGTTCTTTCACGCTAATTTAACAAAATTACAGCATCGCGCCGTCGAACACCGTATAATTAGCCGCCTGTAGAGAGGTCAATAACACTTCCATGAAATATCACGATCTTCGCGACTTTCTGACACTCCTGGAACAACAGGGCGAACTAAAACGTATCACTCTGCCGGTCGATCCTCACCTGGAAATCACCGAAATTGCCGACCGGACTCTGCGCGCCGGCGGCCCGGCGCTGCTGTTTGAGAATCCGAAAGGCTACACCATGCCGGTGCTGTGCAATCTGTTCGGCACGCCGCGTCGCGTGGCGTTGGGGATGGGGCAGGAGGATGTCAGTTCGCTGCGCGAGGTGGGTAAACTGTTGGCCTTTCTGAAAGAACCTGAGCCGCCAAAAGGCTTCCGCGACCTGTTTGATAAGCTGCCGCAGTTCAAGCAAGTGCTGAATATGCCGACCAAACGCCTGCGCGGCGCCCCCTGTCAGCAAAAAATCATCCAGGGCGATGATGTCGACCTGAATAAAATCCCGATTATGACCTGCTGGCCGGAAGATGCCGCGCCGCTGATCACCTGGGGGTTGACGGTAACCCGCGGGCCGCACAAAGAGCGGCAGAACCTGGGGATTTATCGCCAGCAGCTGATCGGCAAAAACAAACTGATTATGCGCTGGCTGTCTCATCGCGGCGGCGCGCTGGATTTCCAGGAGTGGTGCGCGGCGCGTCCGGGCGAACGCTTCCCGGTTTCCGTGGCGCTTGGCGCCGATCCGGCAACCATTCTTGGCGCGGTGACGCCGGTGCCCGATACCCTGTCGGAATATGCTTTCGCAGGCCTGCTGCGCGGCACCAAGACCGAAGTGGTTAAGTGCGTTTCCAATGACCTTGAAGTGCCGGCCAGCGCGGAAATTGTGCTTGAAGGCTACATTGAGGCCGGTGAAATGGCGCCGGAAGGCCCGTATGGCGATCACACCGGTTACTATAATGAAGTGGACAGCTTCCCGGTATTTACGGTAACCCATATTACCCAGCGTGAAGACGCGATTTATCATTCTACCTATACCGGCCGACCGCCCGATGAGCCAGCGGTGCTGGGCGTGGCGCTGAATGAAGTCTTTGTGCCGATCCTGCAAAAGCAGTTCCCGGAAATCGTTGATTTCTATCTGCCGCCGGAAGGGTGCTCCTATCGCCTGGCGGTGGTGACCATGAAAAAACAGTACGCGGGACATGCCAAGCGCGTAATGATGGGCGTCTGGTCGTTCCTGCGCCAGTTTATGTACACCAAGTTCGTGATTGTCTGCGATGACGACGTCAATGCACGCGACTGGAACGATGTGATTTGGGCGATCACTACCCGTATGGACCCGGCTCGTGATACGGTACTGGTAGAGAATACGCCAATTGATTATCTGGATTTTGCCTCGCCGGTTTCCGGCCTGGGTTCAAAAATGGGGCTGGATGCCACCAACAAATGGCCTGGCGAAACCCAGCGTGAATGGGGTCGCCCAATCAAAAAAGATCCTGCCGTTACGGCGCGTATTGACGCCATCTGGGATGAACTGGCCATCTTTAAACAACAGTAAGCGGGGCTAACGCCGCTGTTTTGCTCTATTGACCCGACAGAGGGGACGCATGACAACCTTAAGCTGTAAAGTGACCTCGGTGGAGGCGATTACCGATACCGTATATCGTGTTCGATTAGTGCCGGAAGCGGCATTTTCCTTCCGTGCCGGCCAGTATCTGATGGTGGTAATGGATGAGCGCGACAAGCGCCCGTTCTCCATGGCTTCCACGCCGGCGGAACAGGAATTTATCGAGCTGCATATCGGCGCCTCGGAGCTCAATCTGTACGCGATGGCGGTCATGGATCGCATTCTGAAAGAGCGTGAAATTGAGGTTGATATTCCGCATGGCGAAGCGTGGCTGCGCGATGACGAAGATCGCCCGCTGATTCTGATCGCCGGCGGTACCGGATTCTCTTATGTGCGTTCTATTCTGTTAAGCGCGCTGGCGCGTAACCCGGATCGCGATATCGCCATTTATTGGGGCGGCCGCGAGGCTAAGCATCTGTACGATCTGGCCGAGCTGGAAGCGTTAAGCATCAAGCATCCGAATCTGCGCATCGAGCCGGTGGTTGAACAGCCGGAAGAAGGGTGGCGTGGTCGCTCCGGTACGGTACTCACCGCCGTGCTGCAGGATTACGGTACGCTGGCCGAGCATGACATCTACATTGCCGGTCGTTTTGAGATGGCCAAGATCGCTCGCGACCTGTTCTGTAATGAGCGCGGCGCGCGTGAAGATCGCCTGTTTGGCGATGCGTTTGCGTTTATCTGAAAATAAAAAACCCGCCCCTGACAGGCGGGAAGAACGGCAACTAAACCTGCTCTCTTCGCCATAGCCGCCAGGTTCTGGTGGCAATGGCGTTGAGATACCCTTTCGCTTAAACCCGCTCAAACACGGTAGCGATCCCTTGTCCCAGGCCGATACACATGGTGGCGAGGCCGAACTGAGCGTCTTTGCGCTCCATCTGGTTGATCAGCGTGGTGCTAATACGCGCCCCGGAACAGCCCAGCGGATGACCGAGCGCGATCGCCCCGCCGTTGAGGTTGATCTTCTCATCGATCTGCTCCATTAAGCCCAGATCTTTAATACACGGTAGGATCTGCGCGGCAAATGCTTCATTCATTTCAAAAACGTCGATATCACTGGTGGATAAGCCCGCTTTTTTCAGCGCCAGCTTTGAGGCCGGAACCGGGCCATAACCCATAATGGACGGGTCGCAGCCGACCACCGCCATTGAACGGACGCGAGCGCGCGGCTTCAGCCCCAGCTCGCGAGCGCGGCTTTCGCTCATCAGCAGCATCGCCGCTGCGCCATCGGAAAGGGCGGAAGAGGTACCCGCCGTTACCGTACCGGTCACCGGGTCAAACGCCGGTTTAAGCGTGGACAGCGTCTCGACGGTGGTTTCCGGGCGGATCACCTCGTCATAGTTAAAGGACTTGAGTACGCCATCGGCATCGTGGCCGCCGGTGGGGATAATCTCCGCTTTGAATGCGCCGGACTGGGTTGCGGCCCAGGCACGAGCGTGAGAGCGCGCGGCGAACTGATCCTGCATCTCGCGGCTAATACCGTGCAGACGCGCCAGCATCTCCGCAGTCAGCCCCATCATCCCTGCCGCCTTTGCCACGTTGCGGCTGAGGCCCGGATGGAAATCGACGCCGTGGCTCATTGGCACATGGCCCATGTGCTCGACGCCGCCAATCAGGCAGACGCTGGCATCGCCGGTCATGATCATACGGGCCGCATCGTGCAGCGCCTGCATGGAAGAACCGCACAGACGGTTGACCGTATTTGCTGGTACCGAATGCGGGATCTCCGCCAGCAGCGCCGCGTTTCGGGCGATGTTAAAACCCTGCTCGAGGGTTTGCTGCACGCAACCCCAGTAGATATCGTCTATCGCGCTTGCCTCAAGCGACGGATTGCGCGACAGCAGGCTACGCATCAGGTGCGCGGAGAGGTCTTCCGCGCGCACGTGGCGAAATGCGCCGCCCTTCGAACGGCCCATCGGGGTGCGAATTGCATCGACAATGACAACCTGTTCCATTGTGACTCCTTAAGCCGTTTTCAGAGCGCCAACCGGACGGGCTGGCTCTACCTGGGGATAATACGCTTCGTTATGGCGCGCTTTGTCACGCAGACCGGCTGGCACTTCATACAGCGGGCCAAGGTGCTGGTATTGCTGCGCCATATCGAGATACTTCGCGCTGCCGATGGTGTCCAGCCAGCGGAATGCGCCGCCGTGGAACGGAGGGAAGCCCAGGCCGTATACCAGCGCCATATCCGCTTCCGCCGGGCTGGCGATAATGCCTTCTTCCAGGCAGCGGACGACTTCGTTAACCATGGGGATCATCATGCGGGCGATAATCTCTTCATCGCTGAAATCGCGCTTCGACTGGCTGACGTCGGCCAGCAGGCTGTCGACGGCAGCATCTTCTTCTTTCTTCGGCTTACCTTTGCTGTCGTCTTTATAGCGCCAGAAGCCGAGGCCGTTCTTCTGGCCGAAACGGTTGGCGTCAAACAGGGCGTCGATGGCGTCGCGATAATCTTTCTGCATCCGCTGCGGGAAGCCCGCCGCCATGACCGCCTGAGCATGGTGCGCGGTATCGATGCCGACCACGTCCAGCAGATAAGCCGGGCCCATCGGCCAGCCAAACTGTTTCTCCATCACTTTGTCGACTTTGCGGAAGTCCGCTCCGTCGCGCAGCAGCTGGCTGAAGCCGGCGAAGTAGGGGAACAGTACCCGGTTGACGAAGAAGCCGGGACAATCATTCACCACAATCGGCGTTTTGCCCATTTTGCTGGCCCAGGCCACCACTTTGGCAATGGTATTATCCGAGGTTTTTTCGCCGCGGATCACTTCAACCAGCGGCATGCGATGCACCGGGTTAAAGAAGTGCATACCGCAGAAGTTTTCCGGGCGCTGCAGAACGCTGGCCAGCTCGCTGATGGGGATCGTTGAGGTGTTGGACGCCAGCACGGTATCCGGGCGCACTTTCGTCTCGGTTTCCGCTAGTACGGCTTTCTTCACTTTCGGGTTTTCGACCACCGCTTCCACAACCACGTCGACGCGATCAAAACCGCTGTATTCCAGGGTTGGCTGAATGGTGCTTATCACTCCGGCCAGCTTCAGACCGTCGATTTTGCCGCGTTCCAGCTGTTTATTCAGCAGTTTCGCCGCTTCGGTCATGCCCAGGGTCAGCGATTTGTCGCTGATGTCTTTCATCACCACCGGCACGCCCTTCCAGGCCGACTGGTAAGCGATACCGCCGCCCATAATGCCAGCGCCCAGGACGGCAGCATGCTTCGGCGTCTCGACATCTTTGGTCAGCTTTTTCGCTTTCGCTTTGACGTACTGGTCGTTCAGGAAGATACCAACCAGCGCGCGGGCCTCATTGGTATGGGCCAGCGGGACAAAGCTTTTATTTTCCAGCACCAGGGCTTCTTCACGACCAAGACGCGCGGCGGCTTCAATGGTTTTGACCGCGGTGATCGGCGCCGGGTAATGCTTCCCGGCGGTTTGCGCGACCATGCCTTTGGCAATCGTGAAGCTCATGGCGGCTTCAATTTTGCTGAGCTTCAGCGGCTCCAGCTTCGGCTGACGTTTCGCTTTCCAGTCCAGGTCGCCATTCATGGCCTGACGTAGGATCGCCAGCGCGCCGTCGCGTAGTTTTTCCGCAGCGACCACGCCATCCACCAGGCCGATTTTCAGTGCTTGATCGGCGCCGACGTCTTTCCCGGCGGCAATAATTTCCAGCGCGCTATCGGCGCCGAGAAGGCGCGGCAGACGCACGGAACCGCCGAAGCCCGGCATAATGCCGAGCTTGGTTTCCGGCAGCCCAATGCGCAGGTCCGGCGTCGCCAGGCGGTAATCGGTCGCCAGCACACATTCGCAACCGCCGCCCAGCGCATAGCCATTGACGGCAGAGATAGTGGGGACGGGGAGATCTTCCAGACGATTGAAGACGCTGTTAGCAAAATGCAGCCACTGGCTTAACTGCTCCTCAGGGACCAGGAACAGCGAGAGGAATTCGGTGATATCCGCGCCGACGATAAATGCCGCTTTTTCAGAGCGCAGCAGCAGACCTTTGAGATCGCTTTGTTTTTCCAGTACGTCCAGCGCATGACCGAGGCTGGCTACGGTTGCGGTATCAAGCTTGTTGACCGAACCTGGGGCATCGAACACCAGTTCGGCGATGCCATCTTCCAGCCAGTCGAGGTACAGGGTGTCGCCTTTGTAGAGCATGTCAGTCTCCTGAATCCAGCAATATGATCTGGTCATACCAGATGAAACGGAGTGTGGAATTTATGTTAAAGAATTGCAAATTACTCTTTAAATAATTGCTGGTCGGATCACATCCGGCGGAAATCACCCGCACGCAGGTCGATGTGCTAAGATGCGGTGTATCACGATCCCATAAAAGCAAAGGATAAAAGATGGAATCCCTGGCCGCGCTCTATAAAAATCATATTGTTACCCTACAAGAACGTACCCGCGACGTCCTGGCCCGTTTTCAAATGGATGCTCTGCTGATTCACTCCGGCGAGCTGGTTAACGTCTTCCTTGATGACCATCCGTACCCGTTCAAGGTCAATCCGCAGTTCAAAGCCTGGGTGCCTGTGACTCAGGTGCCTAACTGCTGGCTGCTGGTGGACGGTGTGAATAAACCGAAGCTGTGGTTCTATCTGCCGGTAGATTACTGGCATAACGTTGAGCCGTTGCCGACCTCTTTCTGGACCGAAGAGATAGACGTGATCGCGCTACCGAAGGCCGATGGCATCGGCAGCCAGCTGCCTGCCGCTCGCGGTAATATTGGCTATATCGGCCCGGTGCCTGAGCGCGCGCTGGGCCTGGGTATCGCCGCGGATAAGATCAACCCGAAAGGGGTTATCGACTACCTGCATTACTACCGGGCTTACAAAACCGATTACGAGCTGGCCTGCATGCGTGAAGCGCAGAAGTCGGCGGTGAATGGTCATCGTGCGGCCTACGAAGCTTTCCAGTCGGGGATGAGCGAATTCGATATCAACCAGGCCTATCTCACCGCCACCGGCCATCGTGATACCGACGTGCCTTACAGCAATATTGTCGCACTGAATGAGCATGCCTCCGTCCTGCACTACACCAAACTGGACCATCGTGCCCCGGCGGAGATGCGCAGTTTCCTGCTCGACGCCGGTGCGGAATATAACGGCTATGCCGCAGATCTGACGCGCACCTGGGCGGCGCACGGCGATAACGACTTTGCCCATCTGATCAAAGACGTTAACGATGAGCAGCTGGCGCTGATTAGTACCATGAAGGCCGGTACCAGTTACATTGATTACCATATCCAGTTCCATCAGCGTATCGCGAAGCTGTTGCGTAAACACCAGTTGGTTACCGACATGAGCGAAGAGGCGATGGTGGAGAATGACCTGACCGGGCCGTTTATGCCGCACGGGATTGGCCATCCGCTGGGTCTGCAGGTGCATGATGTTGCGGGCTTTATGCAGGACGATACCGGTACGCATCTGGCGGCGCCGTCGAAATATCCGTACCTGCGTTGCACCCGTATTATCGAGCCGCGTATGGTGCTGACCATTGAACCCGGCATCTACTTCATCGAGTCGTTACTGGCGCCGTGGCGTGAAGGCCCATTCAGCAAGCACTTCAACTGGCAAAAAATTGACGCCATGAAGCCGTTTGGCGGGATCCGTATCGAAGATAACGTGGTGGTTCACGAAAACAGCATCGAAAATATGACGCGCGATCTGAAGCTGGCCTGATGGAGAGCTGGTTAATCCCGGCGGCGCCGGTTACCGTCGTTGAGGAGATTAAAAAAAGCCGTTTTATCACGCTGTTGGCGCATACCGACGGCGTGGCGGCGGCAAAAGCTTTTGTCGAGTCCGTCAGAGCGGATCATCCTGATGCCCGCCACCACTGCGTGGCGTGGGTCGCGGGGCCGCCTGATGATTCGCAACAGCTGGGGTTTTCAGACGATGGCGAACCGGCGGGAACGGCGGGTAAACCGATGCTGGCGCAGCTGATGGGAAGCGGCGTCGGCGAGATAACCGCTGTCGTCGTGCGTTACTACGGTGGTATCCTGCTGGGCACCGGTGGTCTGGTTAAGGCCTATGGCGGCGGGGTGCATCAGGCGCTGGCGCAGCTGACGACGCTGCGCAAGACGCCGTTAACGGCATATACTTTGCAGTGTGAGTATGGGCAACTGGCCGGCGTTGAAGCGCTGCTCGCCCAATTCTCCGGGAACGTCGTTGAAAGCGAATATCTGGCGTCAGTTCGGCTGCGCGTGGCGCTTCCCCAGGCCGAAGTGGCGGCTTTTTCAGCAAGACTGGCTGATTTTAGTCGTGGTTCATTGCAATTACTGAAGATTAACGAATAATCCCCTCTGTTTTTTGCCTATCAAAGGAAGCGCCAGAGATGCATTTTCGCGCCATAACCCGAATCGTTGGACTGCTGGTCATCTTGTTTTCGGGGACGATGATCGTCCCGGGATTAGTGGCCCTGATATATCGCGATGGCGCGGGACGGGCCTTCACTCAAACCTTCTTTGTCGCTCTGGCGATCGGCTCCATGCTGTGGTGGCCGAACCGTAAGCAAAAAGGCGAACTGAAATCTCGTGAAGGGTTTCTGATCGTGGTGCTGTTCTGGACCGTGCTGGGGAGCGTGGGGGCCTTGCCCTTTATCTTCTCCGAACAGCCGAACCTGACGGTGACGGATGCCTTCTTCGAGTCATTTTCCGGCCTGACGACGACCGGGGCGACCACTCTGGTGGGGCTGGACTCGCTTCCGCACGCTATCCTCTTTTATCGCCAGATGCTGCAGTGGTTCGGCGGCATGGGGATCATTGTGCTGGCGGTAGCGATTCTGCCTATCCTCGGCGTCGGGGGGATGCAGCTCTACCGCGCGGAAATGCCCGGCCCGCTGAAGGATAACAAGATGCGTCCGCGTATTGCCGAGACGGCGAAGACATTGTGGCTCATCTATGTGTTACTCACGATCGCCTGCGCATTGGCGCTCTGGTTTGCCGGTATGCCGGCGTTCGATGCGATCGGGCACAGTTTCGCCACCATCGCCATCGGCGGTTTCTCGACTCACGATGCCAGCGTCGGCTATTTCAACAGCCCGATGATCAACTCCATCATTGCCATCTTCCTGCTGATCTCCGGCTGTAATTACGGTCTGCATTTTTCGTTGTTGAGCGGACGCAGCCTGAAGGTGTACTGGCGCGACCCCGAATTTAGGATGTTCATTGGCGTCCAGTTGACGCTGGTCATCGTCTGTACGCTGGTGCTATGGCTTCATAACGTGTACGGCTCGGTGTTGACGACGCTGAACCAGGCGTTTTTCCAGGTGGTGTCGATGGCGACCACCGCGGGGTTCACCACCGATAGCATTGCACGCTGGCCGCTGTTCCTTCCGGTGCTGTTGCTGTGCTCCGCATTTATCGGCGGCTGCGCTGGCTCCACGGGCGGTGGATTAAAAGTGATCCGTATCCTGTTGCTGTTCAAGCAGGGCAACCGTGAGCTGAAGCGGCTGGTGCACCCGAATGCGGTGTATAGCATTAAATTAGGTAACCGCGCGCTGCCGGAACGTATTCTGGAAGCGGTATGGGGATTCTTCTCCGCCTATGCGCTGGTCTTTATCATTAGTATGCTGGCGATTATCGCCACCGGGGTGGATGACTTCTCTGCTTTCGCCTCCGTGGTGGCGACATTGAACAACCTCGGGCCTGGGCTCGGCGTCGTCGCGGATAACTTTGCCACCATGAACCCGGTCGCGAAATGGATCCTGATTGCTAATATGCTGTTTGGTCGTCTGGAAGTGTTCACCTTACTGGTGCTCTTTACCCCCACTTTCTGGCGCGAATAACAGGAGTGCTCGTGAAAACTTTAATTCTCTTCTCCACCCGCGACGGGCAGACCCGTGAAATCGCTTCGTTTCTCGCCTCTGAGCTTAAAGAGCTGGGCATCGATGCGGACACCCTGAACCTGAACCGTACCGATGTCGTCGAATGGCATCACTACGATCGGGTGGTCATTGGCGCGTCGATTCGCTACGGGCACTTTCATCCGGCGGTGGACCGCTTTGTGAAAAAGCATCTGGCAGCATTGCAGGCGCTGCCGGGGGCATTCTTTTCGGTTAACCTGGTGGCGCGTAAACCCGAGAAGCGCACGCCGCAGACCAACAGCTATACGCGTAAGTTTCTGCTGAACTCGCCGTGGCAGCCGCAGAGCTGCGCGGTATTTGCCGGCGCGCTGCGCTACCCGCGCTACAGCTGGTACGATCGGTTTATGATCCGCCTGATTATGAAAATGACCGGGGGTGAAACGGATACCCGCAAAGAAGTGGTCTATACCGACTGGCAACAGGTATCCCGGTTTGCTCGGGAAATCGCACAAATGGCGCGCAAATAGCGCGTAAAACTCGCGTTGTGATGGAAAATCGAGCGAACGAAAACTTTTTTTGCATTTCCCCTTGTCACCTCAGAATTACTCCCTATAATGCGCCTCCACTGACACGGAACAACGGCAAACAAGCCGCCGGGTCAGCGGGGTTCCGGTGAGAACCTCGCAGAGAAAAGCAAAAATAAATGCTTGACTCTGCAGCGGGAAGGCGTAATATGCACACCCCGCGCCGCAGCGAAAACGAAGCGGCACTGCTCTTTAACAATTTATCAGACAATCTGTGTGGGCACTCAAAGTGACATGGATTCTTAACGTCCTCGGACGAAAAATGAATACCAAGTCTCAAGAGTGAACACGTAATTCATTACGAAGTTTAATTCTTTGAGCATCAAACT
>NZ_KN046818.1:5243914-5284261 GCF_000742135.1 Klebsiella pneumoniae
TATGCGGTATTAGCTACCGTTTCCAGTAGTTATCCCCCTCCATCAGGCAGTTTCCCAGACATTACTCACCCGTCCGCCGCTCGTCACCCGAGAGCAAGCTCTCTGTGCTACCGCTCGACTTGCATGTGTTAGGCCTGCCGCCAGCGTTCAATCTGAGCCATGATCAAACTCTTCAATTTAAGTTTGATGCTCAAAGAATTAAACTTCGTAATGAATTACGTGTTCACTCTTGAGACTTGGTATTCATTTTTCGTCCGAGGACGTTAAGAATCCATGTCACTTTGAGTGCCCACACAGATTGTCTGATAAATTGTTAAAGAGCAGTTGCGACGCGCTTTAGCGCTCTGTCGCGAGGTGGCGTATATTACGCTTTCCTCTTTCAGAGTCAACCCGTTTTTCAGGATTTTTCTCTGCAACCGAACCGGCTGTTTGTGTGAAGTGATTCACATCCGCCGTGTCGATGGAGGCGCATTATAGGGAGTTCTCGAGCGTCCGCAATAGAAAAATGGCAGAAAAATGACTGACTGCTGCATTCCCCAGCAAAACCCCGCTTTATACCTCGTTACACACAGAATTATCCACAGGAGAGCGTAAAAACATGACCGCTAGCCCCGTGGATCGCCAGCTATATAGAAGGAGAATCACCGGCCTGGAGAGAAACATAAAAATTCGCGAGCGTTGCGCAAACGTTTTCGTTACAATGCCGCGCTATGACACGGATGCCCGGTTGGGTGCGTTAGGTGAGTTTTTAGGCAAAAACTCACCTAACGCTCTCTGTAATGTTCAAATCCTGGGGATTTAATACCATGCAACAACGTCGTCCAGTCCGCCGCGCTCTGCTCAGTGTTTCTGACAAGGCCGGTATCGTCGAATTCGCGCAGGCGCTTTCCGCTCGTGGTGTCGAGCTGCTGTCCACCGGCGGCACCGCTCGCCTGCTGGCAGATAAAGGCCTGCCGGTTACCGAAGTCTCTGACTACACCGGTTTCCCGGAAATGATGGATGGACGCGTGAAGACCCTGCATCCGAAAGTACACGGCGGCATCCTCGGTCGTCGCGGTCAGGATGACGGTATCATGCAGCAACACGGTATCGCGCCTATCGATATGGTTGTCGTGAACCTTTACCCGTTCGCCCAGACCGTCGCTCGTGAAGGGTGCTCGCTGGAAGACGCGGTGGAAAACATCGATATCGGCGGCCCGACCATGGTGCGCTCTGCGGCGAAGAACCATAAAGATGTCGCCATCGTGGTTAAGAGCAGCGACTACGACGCCATTATTAATGAGATGGACGCCAACGAAGGTTCTCTCACGCTGGCCACCCGCTTCGACCTCGCCATTAAAGCCTTCGAACACACCGCCGCTTACGACAGCATGATCGCCAACTACTTCGGCAGCATGGTTCCGGCCTATCACGGCGAAAGCAAAGAAGCCGCTGGCCGCTTCCCGCGTACCCTGAATCTGAACTTCATTAAGAAGCAGGATATGCGCTACGGCGAAAACAGCCACCAGCAGGCGGCTTTCTATATAGAAGAGAATGTAAAAGAGGCCTCCGTGGCGACCGCCACTCAGCTGCAGGGCAAAGCGCTCTCCTATAACAACATTGCCGATACCGATGCGGCGCTGGAGTGTGTAAAAGAGTTCAACGAGCCGGCCTGCGTTATCGTTAAGCACGCCAACCCGTGCGGCGTTGCCGTCAGCAACTCGATTCTTGACGCCTACGATCGCGCTTACAAAACCGACCCAACCTCCGCGTTCGGCGGCATCATCGCCTTTAACCGCGAGCTGGATGCTGAAACCGCGCAGGCGATCATCTCTCGCCAGTTCGTCGAAGTGATCATCGCGCCATCCGCCAGCGAAGAAGCGCTGCAAATCACCGCCGCGAAGCAGAACGTCCGCGTACTGACCTGCGGCCAGTGGGATACTCGCGTTGCCGGCCTCGATTTCAAACGCGTTAACGGTGGTCTGCTGGTTCAGGACCGCGATCTCGGCATGGTCACCGCAGGTGAACTGCGCGTGGTCAGCAAACGTCAGCCAACCGAGCAGGAACTGCGCGATGCGCTGTTCTGCTGGAAAGTGGCGAAATTCGTCAAATCCAACGCCATTGTGTATGCCAAAGATAATATGACCATCGGTATAGGCGCCGGTCAGATGAGCCGCGTCTACTCGGCGAAAATCGCCGGAATTAAAGCCGGTGATGAAGGTCTGGAAGTGAAAGGTTCCGCCATGGCCTCTGACGCTTTCTTCCCGTTCCGCGACGGCATCGATGCCGCAGCCGCGGTAGGCATCACCTGCGTTATTCAGCCGGGCGGCTCTATCCGTGACGACGAAGTGATTGCCGCCGCTGACGAACACGGCATCGCCATGATCTTCACCGACATGCGCCACTTCCGCCATTAATTCCTGGAGCAGCAGATGAAAGTATTAGTAATCGGCAACGGCGGGCGCGAGCACGCGCTGGCCTGGAAAGCGGCTCAGTCGCCGCTGGTTGATACCGTCTATGTCGCGCCGGGCAACGCCGGTACCGCGCTGGAGCCGTCGCTGCAAAACGTCGCCATCGGCGTCACCGATATTCCGGCGCTGCTTCGCTTCGCGCAGGATGAGAACATCGATCTGACCATCGTTGGCCCGGAAGCGCCGTTGGTCATTGGCGTGGTCGACGCGTTCCGTGCCGCCGGGCTGAACATCTTCGGGCCAACCGAAGGCGCCGCGCAGCTGGAAGGCTCAAAAGCCTTCACCAAAGATTTTCTCGCCCGTCATCATATTCCGACGGCGGAATACCAGAACTTCACCGAAGTGGAGCCTGCGCTGGCTTATCTGCGCGAGAAAGGCGCGCCGATCGTCATCAAAGCCGACGGTCTGGCGGCGGGTAAAGGCGTTATCGTGGCGATGACCCTCGAGGAAGCCGAAGCGGCGGTCAAAGATATGTTGGCCGGCAACGCCTTTGGCGACGCAGGCCACCGCATCGTGATTGAAGAGTTCCTCGATGGCGAAGAGGCTAGCTTTATTGTGATGGTCGACGGCGAGCACGTCCTGCCGATGGCCACCAGCCAGGATCACAAGCGCGTCGGCAACGGCGATACCGGCCCGAACACCGGCGGAATGGGGGCGTACTCCCCGGCGCCGGTGGTTACTGACGAAGTCCACCAGCGCACCATGGAGCGGATTATCTGGCCAACCGTGAAAGGCATGGCCGCTGAAGGCAACACCTATACCGGTTTCCTCTACGCCGGTCTGATGATCGACAAGCAGGGCAACCCGAAGGTGATTGAGTTCAACTGCCGCTTTGGCGACCCGGAAACCCAACCGATCATGCTGCGCATGAAGTCCGACCTGGTCGAGCTGTGCCTCGCCGCCTGCGCGGGCAAGCTGGACGAGAAAACCTCCGAGTGGGATGACCGCGCGTCGCTGGGCGTGGTGGTTGCCGCCGGCGGCTATCCGGGCAGCTACAATACGGGCGATGAGATCTACGGCCTGCCGCAGCAGGAAGTCGCAGACGGTAAGGTCTTCCACGCCGGCACCAAACTGTCTGACGACCAGCGCGTGGTCACCAACGGCGGGCGCGTGCTGTGCGTCACCGCGCTGGGTGACTCCGTGGCGCAGGCGCAGCAGCGCGCCTACCAGCTGCTGACCGACATTCGCTGGGACGGTAGCTTTAGCCGTAGCGATATCGGCTGGCGCGCCATCGAACGTGAAAAGGCTAACGGCTAAGTTTCGCCAGCAGCGTTTTGCGCGTAATGCCTAACTGACGGGCGGCTTCGGTTTTGTTGCCGCCCGTTTTTTCCAGCGCCGCCAGAATCACCTCTTTCTCCACTTCCACTAACGGCTGAATTCCCCCCTCCTCGCTCCCGACTGATGGCAGCGGCGTACCGGCGATCGCCAGGGGCAGTTCTCGCTCAGAGATATAGTTTCCGGTCAGTAGCACCACCGCCCGCTCCACCGCGTTTTCCAGCTCGCGAATATTGCCCGGCCAGGGGTAGTGGATCAGCAGGTCCATCGCCTGTGGCGTGAACCCCTTTACCGTCTTACGATTGCGTTCGGTATAGCGTTTGAGAAAATGCTGCGCCAGCTGCGGAATATCTTCCCGTCGCCGGCGCAGCGGTGGTATCTCGATGGTCACAACGTTGAGTCGGTAATAGAGATCCTGGCGAAAGCGCCCGGCGCTCACCTCTTCCGCAAGGTTGCGATGGGTGGCGGCGATAAGCCGCACATCAACGGCAAGCGTCTGGTTGCTGCCGACCCGCTGCACCTCCCGCTCCTGAATCGCCCGCAGCAAGCGGACCTGCATCACTGGCGAGATATCGCCTATCTCATCAAGAAACAGCGTGCCGCCATCCGCTTCGACAAAGCGTCCTTCCCGCCGCCGATCCGCCCCGGTAAACGCCCCTTTTTCATGGCCGAAGAGTTCCGACTCCAGCAGTGACTCATTCAGCGCCGCGCAGTTGAGCGTGACCAACGGCTTGTCACGACGCTCGCTGCAGGCGTGGATGGCGTGCGCCACCAGCTCCTTACCGGTTCCCGACTCCCCATAAATCAGCACCGTCGCGTCCGAAGGGGCCACCAGCGTAATATCGTTAAGAAGCGCCTGCATCGCCGGGCTGTCGCCAATCATGCCCCACCGTGAATCCGTCGCAACGCTGGGGTCGCTCTCGCTCTGCCGGGTGTGCGCCAATGCCTGAACCAGCGTCTGCTGCAGGGTGTCAAAATCCAGCGGTTTAACCAGATAATCCAGCGCCCCGGACTTAATAGCTTCTACCGCCGTACCGACGCTGGAAAACGCCGTCATGATCAGCACCGGTATCGCCGGGTTATAGGCCTTAATCTCTTTTAACGTTGCGATACCGTCCATCTCCGCCATACGGATATCGCACAGCACCAGGTCGAAGACCTGCTGATGGATCTGCTCCAGCGCCTGCAGGCCGTTGTGAGCCAACCCCACCTGATAGCCCCAGCCGCGCAGCAGCGCCTGCAGGATCGTGCAGTGGCTGATGTCATCATCAACGACCAGAATCTGTACTTTATCGCTGCTCATCTTCCCTCCGTTGAGCATCCACCGGTAACCAAAGCGTAAATATCGCTCCAGCTCCCGGCTGACTTTCGGCGCGGATCGTCCCGCCATGTTGTTCGATAATATTCTGCACTACGGCCAGCCCCAGCCCGGTGCCGTCCGCCTTGGTGGTGAAATACGGCGTGAAGATAGCCTGTAACTCTTCATCGCTCATCCCCTTACCGCTATCCGTGACGACGATTTTCACCCGCTGACGATCGGCTTCGCTTGCTGTTACGCGAATGACGCCGTCACGGCCAATCGCCTGCATTGCATTCAGGTACAGATTCAACAGCACCTGATTCAGGCGATCGGGGTCGGCGCTGATCGTGGTTAACTCAGGTCGCGGAGTAAATTGCAGCGCGATCCCGCGGCTCTGCGCATCCTGGCTTACCAACTGCAATGAGTGGCGGATAAGCGCGTTGATATCGACTGTCTGGTAGTTTAGATGGGCGGGCCGGACCAGCTCCAGCAGCTCGCTGACCACCCGGTTCAGGCGATCAGCCTCTTTGGCCATCACCTGGGCTAACTGATGCGACTCGCCGCCAGGCGGCGTGCGCTCGGCAAAATATTTCGCCAGCCCTTTAATCGACGAGAGCGGGTTGCGGATCTCGTGCGCGACCCCCGCCGCCAGATGGCCAAGCGCCACCAGCTTTTCCTTGCGGGCCATCGCCTCCAGCAGCTGTTTCCGCGAGCGACGATAGCGGCGGAACCAGAACTGAGCGAGGATCGTCGCCGCTATCACCAGCGCGGCGGCACCCAGCATGATGGCCATATTCCGCTGCCCGCGGGCCTGCGCGGCATCCAGCTCGCGGCTATCAAAGGCGATAAAAATCACCTGCGGGACGGTGGCCTGAGCCAGGGCGCTATTGCCGCGGTTCATCATTCCCATATGGTGGCCGCGGGCCGGATTAAGCGGGCGAAAATGGCGATAGATCTCCAGCGCCGGCTGCGGTTCGCTAAGCCGGCGCCAGCGGGCCTGTTCGCCAACCGCTAACGCACGCATCTGCGCCGGGCTATACAGCGTTTTACCCACCTGCTGCGGATCGCTATGGGCGATAATTTTACCGTTTTCATCGGTCACCGCGAACCACAGGACGCCCGGTTGCCAGGCCATCTCTTCCAGCAGGGCCTGCAGCTGCGCATGATGCATACGCATCCCCATCCCGACGCGCGTGCCGGACTCCAGCGCGCGGATCAGCACGCTCCCTTTCTCTTCAATGGTTTGTCGGGCAGCGGTCGTCTCGCGACCGTAGTCGCGGACGATCATCGCGGAGAACAGCATGACCAGCAGCACAACCGTGCCGGTCAGCAGCCAGCTCAGCGCGCCAGCGGCGGCGTCCCGGGAGAGAGATTTGATCTTCATCGGCGAGTCCTTGTCATCTCTTTTTCACTATCTTCAGGCTCCTTCAGCAGAAATCATGCCATGTTTCCGCGCGGCCAATCCTGCTCTCAAACATATCGCCTGCGCTTAAGCGAGTAAAAATGACTCGCCTGACCCTGGCGGAACGGGTCATTTTTACTCGCTCTCCTTGGCAACGGCTTCGGCAGGCCCACACAGACGGGCTTTTTCAGACTGGCATGGAAGATGCAATACCGAGGGAAACCACACAGGAGAAAATGCCATGAAACGGAACCGTACCTTACCTCTCGCCCTCGTTACCTTTGCCGCGCTGACCTTCGCCAGCAACGCGGCCTGGGCCAACCACCACTGGGGCAACAATAACGGGATGGGCAACCAGGGCTACAGTCAGCTGACCCAGGAGCAGCAGGCTACCGTGCAAAAGCTGCATAACGATTACTATGCGCAAACCAGCGCCCTGCGCCAGCAGCTGCAGTCCAAACGCTATGAGTACAATGCGCTGCTCACGGCGCAAAAGCCGGACAGCGGGAAAATTGAAGCTGTCGCTCAGGAGATGGAAGGCTTACGCCAGAAGCTGGATCAGCAGCGGGTGAAGTTTGATATCGCCCTGGCTGAGGCAGGCGTTCCCCGCGGCGCAGGAATGGGATATGGCGGCTGTCGCGGTAGCGCCGGCGGTCATATGGGCATGAACCACTGGTAAAGGTTAGAAGCTTTTTTCCGTCGGCTGCCAGGTGCAGAAGTTTTCATTGGCGACCAGCAGCAGTTGAGAGCCTTCCGGCGCCTCCAGCCAGGCAATGCTCACAGCGGCGGAAGCGTGGCTCTGGCGGCGTTCAATGTGCGCCAGGGCCCGGCTATCGAGGTCGGGCGTAACCGTCTGCCCTTCGCAGGTCAGCACGGTATGCGCGGCAGCGTTCCAGCGCCCCTGGCGCAGGACGACCCGCCCCTGGCGGAGGGCGTCGCTGGTCTGGCGGATCTGCTCGGCGCGATAACGATATAGCGCGACCTGGTCGCTGGAGAGCTGCTGCTTCTGCCCGTCCACTTCCCGTTGCATAAAGCTCAGATCGCCCTGCGCGTCGAAACGGGCGCGAATATGTTCCGGCGGTTTGCCATAGACATTGAGTTCGATAAGCGCCAGTTGATCGCCCTGCCAGCGATATTCGCTGGTCGAAGTGTCCCCGTGACGCCACGGGCTGAAGGCGGCGAGAAGATGGACTTCATCGCCAGAATCTTTACGCCAGATGCGCATCGCTCCCTGATTGTCCGCATATCCGCTGGCGGTAAACGGCGGTAGCGACGTGTCGTGGCTGCAGGCAGTCAGCAACAGGATGCCCGCCAGCGCCAGAGGCCGGCGCCAGACAGACAAAAGGGGCTTAATAGCCCCTTCGATAAAACTGTTCACTGCCACGCGGTCTTACTTAACTGCGTCTTTCAGTGCTTTGCCAGAAACAAATGCCGGCACGTTAGCTGCAGCGATTTTGATCTCTTTACCGGTCTGCGGGTTGCGGCCAGTACGCTCAGCGCGGTGGTTCACTTTGAAGGTACCGAAACCAACCAGTTGAACAGCATCACCTTCTTTCAGAGACTCAGTAATTGCAGCCAGGGTAGATTCCAGGGCAGCTTTAGCCTGTGCTTTGGACAGGTCAGCTTTGTCCGCAATTACATCAATCAGTTGAGTCTTGTTCATAAGTTATCCTTACAATGTGTTTATCGCTTGCTAAGCATCGAGTGCGACGGAAATGCCAAAAAAGCACCCTCCTGCATACACGCACCGATAGCCACTTTTTTTCGCCCTCCAAATGTAGACCAGACGGGGGGCGGAATGGAAGCCTTCAGACGCTACAATTCAGGCGGTAAATCACGTTTTCTGGTCTCACTGCTGAAAATTTATACCAATATTGCTCTCGCCAGCCTCGCGCAGGTCCGCGCGCAGGCCTTTTATCAGCTCAAGATCACGCTCTTCACAGTCGGCCAGCAGGCGGAAAATTTCCCACTGAATATCCCATTCCTGCTCTACCGCCGGATTCGCTTTCAACTCTTCGTCGGTCATTTCGCGACCTTCCTGGGTCATTTCCAGCATCGCCACGGTGGTGATGGAGGTCTTGCTCACCTCGATCGCGTGCTCGAGCGTTTCGCCGCTCAGACGAGAATGAATCAGTTCACTCAACGCCACGCAAGCGTCTATGGCCGGATAGACACCGTACATGTCGAAATCATCTGCCGCCGGGATCGCCTCTTCCAGCTTCTCCAGCTGGCTGTCGAAATTCACCTTCGCATCTTTAACCGTCAGCGTTTCCCAGATCAGGTCCAGGATACGACGATAAAGCAGGCCGTCGCCAAACTCGGTTTGCTTGCAGAACATCGCGTAGTTGGGATACATACGTTCGCACAGGCAGGCCATAAAAGTGACATGCTGCCAGCTTTCCAGCTTCTCCAGGCGCAGGTGAATCGGGTTTTGTAACATGATGAATTCTCGAAGTCAGAAATTAGGCGCAGTGTACCTGAATCAGCTTTGATTTGCTTGCCAACGCACAAACGACGGACGACGGGACGCCACCGCATCGGCCCAGCGCGTCGGCTCGGGCAGACGGTAGCCTCGCATGCAGCGCTCAACCCACATTAAAGCGCTGTCCATGCCTACCCGGTGGCCGGTGCTAATAAACAGCGGGTTGCAGCGCACTTTGCTGCGCCAGACCCAGGCCAGTTGCTCATTTTTATCCATCAGCGGGGCCAGCGCGCCAGGCTCATCACCCAGGTCGCCGATTTTGCCGCACAGGCGTTTTTTCGCCACTCCGATAGTCGGCACATCAATCATCAGGCCAAAATGGCTGGCGACGCCCAATCTCCGGGGATGAGAAATGCCGTGTCCGTCAACGAAGAGCAGGTCCGGTTTTTGCGAAAGCTGCTCCCACGCCGCCAGCAGCGCAGGCGTTTCGCGAAACGAGAGAAAGCCGGGAATATAGGGCATAGAGGTGGCGACCCGCGCCACCTGATACTCCACCAGCTCAAGCTCAGGCCAGGTCAGCAGCACCATCGCAGCCCGGGTGACCTCCCCTTCCTGCTCAAACCCGACGTCCGCGCCGCCGATCAACGCCGGCGGGTCGCGATCCAGTCGATCCGCACGCTCTACCGACGCGGCTAACTGTTGCTGTTGGGTACGTAGTGCGGCTAAATCCATAGGGCTTATCTCCTACTGGTGATAGGGTGCGGACAGACGGTGCACAGCCTCAACAAAGACGCCCGCATGCTCGGGGTCAACGTCCTGATGAATACCGTGTCCAAGGTTAAAGACGTGGCCTTCCCCCTGGCCAAAGCCGGCAAGAATGGTCGCCACTTCTTCTTCAATACGCGGGGCGGACGCATAGAGCATCGACGGATCCATATTGCCCTGCAGCGCTACTTTGTTACCCACGCGACGGCGGGCATCGGCAATATCGGTGGTCCAGTCGAGACCCAACGCATCGCAGCCGGTCTCCGCCATCGCTTCCAGCCACTGACCACCGCCTTTGGTGAACAGAGTCACCGGCACGCGGCGGCCTTCGTTTTCCCGCAGCAGGCCATCGACGATCTTATGCATGTAGTAGAGGGAGAACTGCTGATAGTCGCGGCCGGTCAGCACCCCGCCCCAGGTGTCAAAAATCATCACCGACTGCGCGCCGGCTTTGATCTGCGCGTTGAGATACAGGGTAACGCTCTTCGCCAGCTTATCCAGCAGCGCATGCAGCGCCTGCGGCTCGGCGTACATCATCTTTTTAATCACGGTGAAAGCCTTGCTGCTGCCGCCCTCCACCATGTACGTAGCCAGCGTCCATGGACTACCGGAAAAACCGATCAGCGGCACTTCGCCTTTCAGTTCGCGGCGAATGGTGCGCACGGCGTTCATTACATAGCCCAGCTCCTGCTCCGGATCCGGGATCGGCAGCTTGTCGACGTCGGCTTTACTTTTTACCGGCGAGGTGAAGCGCGGACCTTCGCCAGCTTCAAAGTACAGCCCCAGCCCCATGGCGTCCGGGATGGTCAGGATGTCCGAAAAGAGGATCGCCGCGTCCAGCGGGTAACGGCGCAGCGGCTGGAGCGTCACTTCGCAGGCCAGCTCGGCATTTTTACACAGCGACATAAAGTCGCCCGCTTGCGCACGGGTGGCTTTGTACTCCGGTAAATAGCGGCCCGCCTGGCGCATCATCCACACCGGGGTGACATCAACCGGCTGACGCAGCAGCGCGCGCAGGTAACGATCGTTCTTCAGTTCGGTCATTTTTACATTCCTTTAGCGTTGATACGCCCAGTGTAACATGTCACTCGAACTCTGCCCGACACATCGCGACGGTATCTTCGATAAGCCGCCGCGCCACTGTCCCCGGCGGCGGCAGAAGCGGCAGGTCGTCATAGCGATACCAGTCCGCGGTCAGTAACTCTTTTTTGTCGACCACGATCTCGCCATCTGCGTAATCCGCCATAAAGGCGGTCATCAGCGACTGCGGGAACGGCCATGGCTGAGAGGTCACGTAACGCAGGTTTTTTACCCGAATACCGCTCTCCTCCATCACCTCGCGAGCCACCGCCTGCTCAAGGGTTTCGCCGACCTCGACAAAGCCGGCCAGCACGGTGTGCACGCCGTTGCGATGGCGCGTATGTTGCGCCAGCAGGATCGCATCGTCGCGACGGATTGCCACGATAATGCAGGGGGCAATTTGCGGGTAGTAACGTTCACGGCAGTGGCTGCACAGCATCGCCCATTCGCTTTTGCTGGCATGCATCGGGTGGCCGCAGTAACCGCAAAACTTATGCGAGCGATAAAATTCGGCGAGCTGGATCCCCCGCCCAGCCAGCTGGAAGAGTCCCGGATCCTGATCCAGCACCTGGCGCAACGATCCCATGTCATGGCGACGATCCTGGCGCACCATCCACACGGACTCGCCCTGCCACTCGCCAATATGCAGCGCATGCTGGCCGACAAGATCGAAATTAACCGCTTCGCCATGTGGTAATTCTCCACCAGGCAACCATAATTTTTGTTCGTGACTGACAACCCACCAGCCGCGATCTAATTTTTCAATAATACGATCCATATCTATTGCACTACCTTTGCTTCACTGGCATGTTGTTAACATTATATTTACATTTTGGTGAGCAGATTTAAATCAAAACTAGCGGAGTCAATCATGCTAAACCAGCTGGAAAATCTGACGGAGCGCGTTGGCGGTAGTAATGAACTGGTCGATCGCTGGCTACAAGTGCGTAAGCATCTGCTCGTGGCTTACTACAACCTGGTTGGCCTGAAACCGGGCAAAGAGTCGTTTATGCGGCTAAACGAAAAGGCGCTGGATGACTTTTGCCAAAGTCTGGTGGATTACCTCTCATCCGGTCATTTTAGTATTTATGAACGCATTATTGGCGAAATGGAAGGCGATACCCCTCTTTTAGCCGCCACCCGGCTTTACCCGCAGCTGGAAGCCAATACCCAGCAGATGATGGACTACTACGATACCTGCCTCGAAAACGCCATCGATCACGATAACTATCTTGAATTTCAGCAGGCGCTGTCGGATATCGGCGAGTCGCTGGAGGCGCGTTTCGCGCTGGAAGATAAACTGATCGCCCTGGCTGTCGCCCATAACCTGAGCAATGACGTGCGCGATAATATTGCGCCGACCGCTTGAGTTGTGAACCGTTAACGCGTAATTTACGTACATTATCCCTCTGCGGAGGGATTTCATCTTGTCGGAGTGCCTATTTTCCATGCGCAGGCTAACGTGGAAAAGGCTGAGACCGTTAATTCGGGATCCGCGGAACCTGATCAGGCTAATACCTGCGAAGGGAACAAGAGTAAACTGCTGTTCGCGTCAGTCCGTCAGGGCCGATCGCATCTGTTACTCCATCCGTCGTCTGACAAGCCATGTCCTTTTTTAACTGGAATGCGCTATGTCTACTACCAAACTAACCCGTCGGGAACAACGCGAGCACGCGCAGCGATTCATTGATACGCTGGCGGGTACCGCTTTTCCTAATTCACGCCGCATCTATGTTCACGGCTCACAAGCGGATATCCGCGTCCCGATGCGTGAAATTCAGCTCAGCCCAACTCTCGTCGGCGGCGATAAAGATAAACCCCGGTACGAAACCAACGAACCGATCCCGGTGTATGACACCTCCGGGCCGTATGGCGACCCGGATATTAGCATTGATGTCCGCCAGGGGCTGGCAAAGCTGCGCCAGCCGTGGATCGACGCGCGTAACGACTGCGCGCCGCTCAGCGAACGCAGCTCGGCCTATACCAAAGCGCGGCTGGCCGACGACGGTCTCGATGAGCTGCGCTTCAGCGGCCTGCTGACGCCCAAACGCGCCGTCGCTGGCAAATGCGTTACCCAGCTGCACTACGCCCGCCAGGGGATAGTCACCCCGGAGATGGAGTTCATCGCCATTCGCGAAAACATGGGTCGCGAACGTATCCGCAGCGAGGTTCTGCGCCAGCAGCACGCAGGTGAAGGCTTCGGCGCCCACCTTCCGGAAAACATCACCCCCGAGTTTGTTCGCGATGAAGTGGCCGCCGGACGCGCCATCATCCCCGCCAACATCAACCACCCGGAGTCTGAACCGATGATTATCGGCCGCAACTTCCTGGTGAAAGTGAATGCCAATATCGGCAACTCGGCGGTGACCTCTTCCATCGAAGAAGAGGTCGAGAAACTGGTCTGGTCAACCCGCTGGGGCGCCGACACGGTGATGGACCTCTCCACCGGCCGCTATATCCACGAAACCCGCGAGTGGATCCTGCGCAACAGCCCGGTGCCGATTGGTACCGTGCCGATTTACCAGGCGCTGGAGAAGGTCAACGGCATCGCCGAGAATCTCACCTGGCAAGTCTTCCGCGATACCCTGCTGGAACAGGCCGAGCAAGGCGTCGACTACTTCACGATTCACGCCGGCGTACTGTTGCGCTACGTCCCGATGACGGCGAAGCGCCTGACCGGTATCGTCTCGCGCGGCGGCTCAATCATGGCTAAGTGGTGCCTGTCGCATCATCAGGAAAACTTCCTCTACCAGCATTTCCGCGAAATCTGCGAAATCTGCGCCGCCTATGACGTGTCGCTGTCGCTGGGCGATGGCCTGCGCCCCGGCTCCATTCAGGATGCCAACGACGAGGCGCAGTTTTCCGAGCTGCGCACCCTCGGCGAACTGACGAAAATCGCCTGGGAATATGACGTGCAGGTGATGATTGAAGGCCCTGGCCACGTGCCGATGCAGATGATCCGCCGCAATATGACCGAACAGCTGGAGCACTGCCACGAAGCGCCGTTCTACACCCTGGGGCCGCTCACCACTGATATCGCGCCGGGCTACGACCATTTCACCTCCGGTATCGGCGCGGCAATGATCGGCTGGTTCGGCTGCGCCATGCTGTGCTATGTCACGCCGAAAGAGCATCTCGGCCTGCCCAACAAAGAGGATGTCAAACAGGGGCTGATTACCTACAAAATCGCCGCCCACGCCGCCGACCTCGCGAAAGGCCACCCCGGGGCGCAGATCCGCGACAATGCGATGTCAAAAGCGCGTTTTGAATTCCGCTGGGAAGACCAGTTCAACCTCGCGCTCGACCCGTTCACCGCGCGGGCCTATCACGATGAAACCCTGCCGCAGGAGTCCGGCAAAGTCGCCCACTTCTGCTCCATGTGCGGGCCGAAATTCTGTTCGATGAAAATCACTCAGGAGGTCCGCGACTACGCCGCGAAGCAAAGTATCGAAGCCGGCATGGCCGATATGTCGAATAACTTCCGCGCCCGCGGCGGCGAAATCTACCTGAAACAGGAGGAAGCCTGATGTATCAACCTGATTTTCCACCCGTCCCGTTTCGTCTCGGACTCTACCCGGTGGTGGACAGCGTGGCGTGGATTGAGCGCCTGCTCGAAGCTGGGGTACGTACCCTTCAGTTACGCATCAAAGACCGGCGCGACAGCGAAGTGGAGGATGACGTGATCGCCGCCATCACCCTTGGTCGCCGCTATCACGCCCGACTGTTCATTAACGATTACTGGCAGCTGGCGATTAAGCATCAGGCCTATGGCGTGCATCTCGGACAAGAAGATCTGGAAACCACCGATCTGAGCGCTATCCGCCAGGCCGGGCTGCGTCTTGGCGTCTCTACTCACGATGATATGGAAATTGATGTCGCCCTTGCGGCGCGCCCCTCTTACATCGCGCTAGGTCACGTCTTCCCGACGCAAACCAAACAGATGCCTTCCGCGCCGCAGGGCCTCGAGCAGCTTGCCAGACATATTCAACGCCTGGCGGATTACCCCACCGTGGCGATCGGCGGAATTAGCCTGGAAAAGGCGCCGGGGGTACTGGCGACCGGCGTCGGCAGCATCGCGGTGGTCAGCGCCATCACCCAGGCGGCGGACTGGCGGGCAGCGACCGACCAACTGCTGGCGCTGGCGGGAGCGGGCGATGAATGATCACGACTTTATGCGCTATAGCCGCCAGCTGCTGCTGGAGGATATTGCCATCGAAGGGCAGCAGAAGCTGTTAGCCAGTCGAGTGCTGATTATCGGCCTTGGCGGGCTGGGCTCCCCGGCGGCGCTCTATCTGGCCGGGGCTGGCGTCGGGACGCTGACCCTGGCCGATGACGACGCGGTGCATCTCAGCAACCTGCAACGGCAGATCTTGTTCACCAGCGCGGATATCGATCGGCCAAAAGCCGCAGCGGCACAGACCCGGCTCAGCCAGCTAAACCCGCAGATCAAACTGGTAGCGCTCCAGCAGCGCTTAAGCGGCGAGGCGCTCCGCGCCGAAGTGGCGAAAGCGGACGTGGTGCTGGACTGTACCGATAATATGGTCACCCGCCAGGCGATCAATGCCGCCTGTGTGGCCCTCGATACCCCGTTAGTGACCGCCAGCGCCGTGGGCTTCGGCGGTCAGCTGATGGTGCTCACCCCGCCCTGGACGCAGGGCTGCTATCGCTGCCTGTGGCCGGAAAGCGATGAACCGCAGCGCAACTGCCGCACCGCGGGGATCGTCGGCCCGGTGGTCGGCATGATGGGCACCCTGCAGGCGCTGGAGACAATTAAGTTGCTCAGCGGCATGGCGACGCCGCGCAACACCCTGCGGCTGTTCGACGCCCGCACCAGCAACTGGCGCGCCCTTGCGCTACAGCGTTCCCGGAGCTGCCCGGTGTGCGGAGGGCGGCATGCAGATCTGGTTTAACGACGAGCCGCTGGCGTGCGCCGACAATCTCAGCGTCAGCGCCCTGCTGACCCAGCTCGAACAGCAGCAGCCTGGCGTTGCGCTGGCGCTCAATCAACACATCCTGCCGCGCGACCGGTGGGAAGATCATCTCTTGCAGGAAGGCGATCGGGTCCTGCTTTTTCAGGTTATCGCTGGAGGCTGACATGTTACATATTGCAGACAAAACGTTTGAATCCCATCTTTTCACCGGTACCGGCAAATTCGCCGCCCCGGAGGTGATGGTCGAGGCGATTCGCGCCTCGGGCAGCCAGCTGGTAACCCTGGCGATGAAGCGCGTCGATTTACGCCAGCGCAATGACGCCATCCTCGCCCCGCTGCTGGCGGCGGGAGTCAGCCTGCTGCCGAATACCTCGGGCGCCAAGACGGCGGAAGAGGCGGTGTTTGCCGCCCGTCTGGCGCGGGAAGCCCTGGGTACCCACTGGCTGAAGCTGGAGATCCACCCGGACGCCCGCTGGCTGCTGCCCGACCCGATTGAAACCCTGAAAGCGGCGGAGCTGCTGGTCCGCGAAGGGTTCGTGGTGCTGCCCTACTGCGGCGCCGATCCGGTGCTGTGTAAACGACTGGAAGAGGTGGGCTGCGCGGCGGTGATGCCGCTGGGTGCGCCGATCGGCTCCAATCAGGGGCTGGAAACCAAAGCCATGCTGGAGATTATTATCGAGCAGGCGACGGTCCCGGTGGTGGTCGACGCCGGGATCGGCGTCCCGAGCCATGCGGCGCAGGCGCTGGAGATGGGCGCGGACGCGGTGCTGGTCAATACCGCCATTGCCGTCGCCGACGACCCCGTGGCCATGGCCCGCGCCTTCCGTATGGCGATCGATGCCGGATTACTGGCGCGTCAGGCCGGACCGGGGGCACGCAGTACGCAGGCGCAGGCCACCAGCCCGCTCACCGGATTCCTGGAGGCGCTGGCATGAAAACCTTTAGCGATCGCTGGCGGCAGCTGGAGTGGGACGATATCCGCCTGCGCATCAACAGCAAAACCGCCGCCGACGTCGAACGGGCGCTGGCGGCTAAACAGCTCACCCGCGACGATATGATGGCCCTGCTCTCGCCTGCCGCGGCCAATTACCTTGAACCGCTGGCCCAGCGCGCGCAGCGCCTCACCCGCCAGCGCTTCGGCAATACCGTCAGCTTCTACGTGCCGCTGTATCTCTCCAACCTGTGCGCTAACGACTGCACCTACTGCGGCTTCTCGATGAGCAACCGCATTAAGCGCAAGACGCTGGATGCCGCCGAGATTGCCCGCGAGTGCGCCGCGATCCGCAACCTGGGCTTTGAGCATCTGCTGCTGGTGACCGGCGAACATCAGGGTAAGGTGGGAATGGATTATTTCCGTCAGCACCTACCGGCTATCCGCAGCCAGTTTGCCTCGCTGCATATGGAAGTGCAGCCGCTGGCGACTGAAGAGTATGCCGAGCTGAAAACCCTGGGGCTCGACGGGGTGATGGTCTATCAGGAGACCTATCATGAAAGCATGTACGCCCAACACCATCTGAAAGGAAAAAAGCAGGATTTCTTCTGGCGGCTGGATACGCCGGATCGCTTAGGCGCGGCGGGGATCGATAAGATCGGCCTTGGCGCGCTCATCGGCCTTTCCGACAGCTGGCGAGTGGACTGCTTTATAGTCGCTGAGCACCTGCTGTGGCTGCAGCAGCGCTACTGGCGCAGCCGCTATTCGGTCTCCTTCCCGCGCCTGCGTCCCTGCGCCGGCGGTATTGAACCGGCTTCGCTGATGGATGAGCGCCAGCTGGTGCAAACTATCTGCGCCTTCCGCCTGCTGGCGCCAGAGGTTGAGCTGTCGCTATCCACCCGCGAATCACCCTGGTTCCGCGACCGGGTGATCCCGCTGGCGATCAATAACGTCAGCGCCTTCTCTAAAACCCAGCCCGGCGGCTACGCCGACGATCATCCGGAGCTCGAGCAATTTGCCCCGCACGACGATCGCCGCCCTGAAGAGGTCGCCAGCGCGCTGGCCGCCCGCGGCCTGCAGCCGGTATGGAAAGACTGGGATAGCTGGCTGGGACGCGCTTCGCAAACCTCATGATGTACAGTGTAAACGCCTGATAATTTTGCGCGCCTGCACGAGAGATGAAAAACGGAGGCTGGCCCGCCCGACGCCGTTTTTCTATTCTGCCCGGGTCAGCAGCGGACGCTGACCAGGGCGAACCTTTTCTTCCTCATTTTCGCCCTGCCTCTCCGCGCTGAGCAGAGGCCTGCACATTATCGCCGAATATAAATCACGATACATGAAGGCCTCAGAGTTATAATTGAGCAATAGTGAACTGATTCGATCGGCAGGCGTCCCAGACGCAACCTGCGTTCGGACCCATGGTTTATACATCCGGGACGATTAACGATTCATGGCTCTACACAACAGAAAGCTCTCTTTTACGACGCCGATCGTCGTGGGGTTTGCCGGTATTTTGCTCAGTTTTATGCTGATCGCTATTTTTGTGACTCTGGCGCAACAGAAAGATTTTCTCGAAGATTATCACGATATTAACCGCAATTTTACCCATAACCTGGCGATCAACTATACGGAAACCCTGCTGCGGGAAAATGATTTTATCCTCGGGCGCGCAGCCGCCTTCTTTGCCCGCAATGACGAACTGAATCGCGCAGTCAATGTGGAGCCGGAGAAAGGGTTAACCACGCTGATGCAGTTACAGAACATGATGCCAAGCGTCTCATCCATCTCGCTGGCGGATACCGAGGGCCACTATCTGCGCGCCCCGGAGGTGCTGGAAAACGAAGACAGCCGGGCTTTCGATCCCAAAACGCGGCCCTGGTTTATCAAACAGGCGGAAGCCAGCACCTTCAGCCACTACACCAGTCCGTATATGGATTATTTCACCCACCATCCGACGATTACCATTTTCAAACCCATCATTACCCCGGAAGGGAAACTCAAGGGCAGCCTGGCCTTTCATCTCGATCTCACCTCCATGGGGTTCGCGCTGCGCCAGATGGTGGCGCCCGTACAGGGGGAATTTTTTGTGGTGCAACGGGATGGCAAAGTGGTCCTGCACTCCGACCCGGGCGCGCTGTTTAAACCCTTCGTCAGGGACGAGCTGATGGATAAAATGACCAGCGGAGAGGGGCAGCTTTACGATCCCGGGAGCGACACCTGGTATTACTATTACTCCTTTACCAATCCCGACTGGTTTGTGATTTTCCGTGTCGATAACGCCACCCTGGTCAATCTGACACGTCATGAGACCAATTTAGTGATCGGCGGTTTCACTCTCGCAGCGATCATTATTATCCTGTTCGGTCTTTATCTGCGTCATGCTTCCCGTACCGTGCTGATGAATATCATCAATGCGATTAAAACCGGTGACGTCAAACGCGCCCCGCGCCTTGAGGCGATGCTGAGTAAAGCGATTGAAACCAATAAACAGCGCGAACTGTCCTACGTCCGCCAGGCGACCATCGACGCTCTCACCGGCTGCAAAAACCGCCGCGCCTTCGACAGCGATATTGCCGCCCTGATGAACGATCACCAGCCATTCGCCCTCGCGCTGGTCGATATCGATAACTTTAAATCGATCAACGACACCTGGGGCCATCTCAATGGCGATATCGTCCTGCGTAACGTCGCTCGCGAAGGGCTACAGGTCCTCCAGCCGCTGGAGATATCCCTCTATCGCTACGGCGGCGAAGAGTTCGCGGTGGTCTTTCCTGCCGAACATATCGATAACGCCCGCACGCTGCTGGAAACATGGCGGGTAAACGTCGAACGACGCACCTGGCGCGAAGATGGCCTGACGGTCACCTTCAGCGCCGGCCTCGGGGAATGGAATATGGAGCCACTGGATAAGCTGGTGGTGAGCGTCGATGAAGCGCTGTACAAAGCCAAACAGCAGGGTAAAAACCGTATCCTGCGCGCGTAAGACTTCAGCGCCGCCACCGCCCACTTCGGTGGGCTTTTTTATTTTTTCCGGAAAAATGAAACCGGTTTCAATTATTGTGTGATGCCTTACACACAATCACGGTAAAGCGGTTGTCGCATCGCCAGGGCCGCGATAAAGATAAGATATCACGGAACACAAGGGCCACTGACTATGAAGAATATCGTTTTGTGCTGTGCCGCCGGTATGTCTACCAGCATGCTGGTTCAGCGTATGCAAGATGCCGCGCAGAAGAAGGGTGTTGAGGTCTCTATCAAGGCCGTACCGGTCGCTGAGTTTAAAGATAATCTGGCCGCCGCCGACATTATTTTGCTCGGCCCGCAGGTGAAATATGAGCAGGCGAAGCTGCAGGCGCTGGCCGACCCGTTCGGCAAGAAGGTCGCCGTGATCGATATGATGGACTACGGCATGATGAAAGGTGATGCCGTTCTGGATAAAGCCCTTAAGATGCTGGAGTAATCGATGGAAGATTTAGAAACGATCATCATGGAGCTGCTGGTTAACGCGGGTTCCGCACGTAGCGCGGCGCTGACGGCGCTACAGCTGGCGCGAAAAGGCGATTTTGTCGCCGCGGAGCAGGCCATGGCTGAATCCCATGAGTTCGTCAAACATGCGCATAAAATTCAGACCCAGCTTATCGGCATGGATGAAGGCAGCGGTAAATTGCCGGTCAACCTGATCACCGTGCATTCCCAGGACCATCTGATGAACGCTATGGTCATTCAGGATCTGGCGACCGACATGATTGAACTCTATCGTCGTCTGCCCCTCGCGCAATAATCTCACGGATTTAACGGGCGTCGCTGCCGGCGCCCGTCCTTCTTACAGAAAGCCGTACATCGCCGCGAATACCCAGCCAAACACGCAGGAGACGCCGACGCCGATGAGCCCGGGCAGGATAAAGCTGTGGTTAATCACAAAGCGGCCGATATGGGTGGTCCCTGAGCGATCAAACTGGATCGCCGCCAGATCGCTTGGGTAGGTCGGCAGAATATAGTAGCCATAGCAGGCCGGCGCAGAAGCCACGATATAGGCCGGGTCGACGCCGATGGCCAGGGCTACTGGCACAATCGCCGCCAGCGCTGCCGCCTGGGAGTTCACAAATTTCGAAACCAGTAGCAGCACGATGGCATAAGCCCACGGATACTCTTTTACCATTTCACCAAGCACGCCTTTAATCTCGGTCATGTGCGCGCCAAACATGGTCTCCGCCATCCACGCGATGCCGTACACCGCGACGATAGCGATCATTCCCGAACGAAAGACCTCATTTTTGGAAATCGATGCCGGGTTAGTTTTTGTAATGATGATGATCAGCGCTCCGGAGAGCAGCATAAACATCTGGATAACCAGCACCATCGACAGTGGTTTACCGTCAAAGGCCGGGCGCAGTTCAGAAAAAGCGCCAAGCAGCGCCACCACGGCGATAGAGGCCAGAAAAATCCACATTGCTATCCAGTTGCTGGTCGGCAGCTTTTTGTCCAGCAGGGTCGCCGTATCGCCATAGACGTAATGGCGGTTCTCCGGTAGCGCAATAAACGCCCGGAAGGCTTCGTCCTGATCCAGGTCTTTGCCGCGGAACCAGCTGAAGATACCGATGGCTAAAATACCCAGCAGCGTGGACGGAATGGTTATCGCCAGCAGATCGAGAAACTCCAGGTGTTTCCCGTTAAAGGTAAAATTTCCCAGCATCGCCACCAGCGATACCACCGCCACCGAGACCGGGCTGGCGATGATCCCCATCTGAGCGCCAATGGAGCTGGCGGCCATCGGACGCTCCGGACGAATGTTATTCTTAATCGCCACATCGTAGATAATCGGCAGGATGGTATACACCACGTGGCCGGTACCGCAGAGGATGGTCAGCGTGCAGGTGACGAAAGGCGCCACGATAGAAACATATTTCGGGTTACGCCGCAGCAGCTTCTCGGCAATCTGCAGCATCACGTCTAAACCGCCGGACGCCTGCAGGGTCGCCGAGGCGGCTACCACTGCAATGATCACCAGCATCACATCAACCGGCGGTTTGCCCGGCTGGAGATGAAAAACAAAGACGAGGATCACCAAACCGATGCCGCCCAGCAGCCCCAGCGCAATACCCCCTTTTCGGGCACCATAAAACAGACAAATTAATATAATAATGAGTTGTATCGCGAATTCCATGCAGCCCCCAGAGCCTGTCCACTCAGATCTAAAAATGATCCCTACCTGCCTGTCGGGATTATTTCTGCGCCTGACCGGGAGAAGCATGAGATGCGGCTATCCCTCTCCAGCGCCGTCGCGCCGAAGATACAGCAACAGAAGTAATCCCATGATTCATCAGGTATTTTGAATATATACCCTTTGAATTGATTATTTTTTGATATGAGTAGAAGTTTTACCCATACATAAAGAAAGGTTTTAGAAAAAGGCTTCTAATAGATATTTTGCATGAATTAATTGCTAAGAAAATGAAGATTTAATATGTCGTAAATGTAATTAATGGCCGGGAAAGCGGCGAAAAATAGACAATAAAAAAAGCCGGTCAGGAAACCTGACCGGCTTTTTAGCAGTGCATCAACGATTAATCGTTGTCAGAACCGCCCAGACCTGCGTTCAGCAGCTCTGCCAGGTTGGCAGACGCTTCTTCCACGCTCACCTGCGGTGCCGCCGGCAGCTCGCCAGCAGCGCGACGGCGCATACGATCCTGGTGATACGCATAACCGGTACCGGCCGGGATCAGACGACCCACGATGACGTTCTCTTTCAGACCGCGCAGTTCGTCGCGTTTGCCCGCAACGGCTGCTTCGGTCAGCACGCGAGTGGTCTCCTGGAACGATGCCGCGGAGATGAAGGACTCGGTGGCCAGAGACGCTTTGGTGATACCCAGCAGATCGCGGGAGAACGTTGCGCCCACTTTGCCGTTCGCTTCCAGTTCGCGGTTCGCGATCTTGACGCGGGAGTATTCCACCTGCTCGCCTTCGAGGAAGTCGGAGCTGCCTGCGCTTTCGATGGTGGCTTTACGCAGCATCTGACGAACGATAACTTCGATGTGCTTATCGTTAATCTTAACGCCCTGCAGACGGTATACGTCCTGGACTTCGTTAACAATGTAACGGGTCACAGCATGTACGCCACGCAGACGCAGAATGTCGTGCGGTGCTTCCGGACCGTCGGAAACCACATCACCACGTTCCACACGTTCACCTTCGAACACGTTGAGCTGACGCCATTTCGGGATCATCTCTTCGTACGGCTCGCTACCGTCTACCGGGGTGATAACCAGGCGACGTTTCCCTTTGGTTTCTTTACCGAAGGAAATGATACCGCTGATTTCAGCCAGGATAGCCGGCTCTTTCGGACGACGTGCTTCGAACAGGTCCGCAACGCGCGGCAGACCACCGGTGATATCCTTGGTACCGCCGGATTCCTGCGGAATACGCGCCAGGGTGTCACCCGAGCTGATCTGTACGCCATCTTCCAGCTGAACAATCGCTTTACCCGGCAGGAAGTACTGAGCAGGCATATCAGTGCCTGGGATCAGAACGTCGTTGCCCTGAGCATCAACAATTTTCAGTGCTGGACGCAGATCTTTACCACCTGCGGTACGTTCTGCAGAGTCCAGAACCACCAGCGAAGACAGACCGGTCAGCTCGTCAGTCTGACGAGTAATGGTCTGGCCGTCGATCATGTCAGTGAAACGGATGAAACCGCTAACTTCGGTGATAACAGGCATGGTGTGCGGATCCCAGTTTGCGACGGTTTCACCGCCGGCAACCTGCTCACCGTCGCCTTTCGCCATAACCGCACCGTAAGGTACTTTATAGCTCTCTTTGGTACGACCGAATTCGTCGATCAGCTTCAGCTCGGTATTACGGGAAGTGATAACCAGCTTACCACTGGAGTTCACAACCGACTTCGCGTTGCTGAGCTTGATGCTACCTTTGTTTTTCACCTGGATGCTGGATTCAGCAGCCGCACGAGATGCCGCACCACCGATGTGGAACGTACGCATCGTCAGCTGTGTACCCGGCTCACCGATGGACTGTGCCGCGATAACGCCGATAGCCTCACCTTTGTTGATGAGGTGGCCACGCGCCAGGTCACGACCATAGCAGTGCGCGCAGACGCCAAAGTCGGTGTCACAGGATACAACGGAACGCACTTTGACGGAGTCAACGGAGTTCGCTTCCAGCAGGTCACACCAGTGCTCATGCAGCAGCGTGTTGCGTGGAACCAGAATATCCGCGGTACCCGGCTTCAGAACATCTTCCGCAGTCACACGACCCAGTACGCGATCGCGCAGCGGCTCTTTAACGTCGCCACCTTCGATAACCGGCGTCATGGTGATGCCTTCCAGGGTGCCGCAGTCGTCTTCAGTGACGACCAGGTCCTGCGCAACGTCAACCAGACGACGAGTCAGGTAACCGGAGTTCGCTGTTTTCAGTGCGGTATCCGCCAGACCTTTACGAGCACCGTGGGTGGAGATGAAGTACTGGAGTACGTTCAGACCTTCACGGAAGTTCGCGGTGATCGGCGTTTCGATGATGGAGCCATCCGGCTTCGCCATCAGACCACGCATACCAGCCAGCTGACGAATCTGTGCCGCAGAACCACGCGCACCGGAGTCGGCCATCATGTAGATGCTGTTGAAGGAAACCTGCTGCTCTTCCTGACCGTCACGGTTAATCACGGTTTCGGTTTGCAGGTTATCCATCATCGCTTTGGATACACGATCGTTCGCCGCAGCCCAGATATCGATAACTTTGTTGTAGCGTTCGCCCGCGGTCACCAGACCGGACTGGAACTGTTCCTGAATCTCAGCAACTTCCGCTTCCGCTTCGCTGATGATTTCGTATTTTTTCTCCGGGATGACCATGTCATCGATACCAACGGATGCACCTGAACGCGCTGCGTAAGCAAAGCCGGTGTACATCGTCTGGTCCGCAAAAATAACGGTCGGTTTCAGACCCAGAATACGGTAACAGGTGTTCAGCATCTTGGAGATCGCTTTCTTACCAAGCGCCTGGTTCACGATAGAGAACGGCAGACCTTTCGGTACGATCATCCACAGAATGGCACGGCCAACGGTCGTGTCTTTCAGGCTGGTTTTCGCGACAAACTCACCATTGTCGTCTTTTTCGTATTCAGTGATACGCACTTTAACGCGCGCATGCAGAGAGGCCAGGCCGGCGCGATAAATACGCTCAGCTTCTTTCGGGCCAGTCAGCACCATGCCTTCGCCTTTGGCGTTAACACTGTCACGGGTCATGTAGTACAGACCCAGTACAACGTCCTGAGACGGAACGATGATTGGTTCGCCGTTCGCCGGGGACAGGATGTTGTTGGTAGACATCATCAGCGCACGCGCTTCCAGCTGGGCTTCCAGCGTCAGCGGTACGTGAACAGCCATCTGGTCACCATCGAAGTCGGCGTTGTATGCCGCACAAACCAGCGGGTGGAGCTGGATGGCTTTACCTTCGATCAGAACCGGTTCGAATGCCTGAATACCCAGACGGTGCAGGGTTGGCGCACGGTTCAGCAGGACCGGGTGTTCGCGGATAACTTCGTCCAGGATATCCCAAACGACAGCTTCTTCGCGCTCAACCATCTTCTTAGCGGCTTTGATGGTGGTGGCCAGGCCACGCAGTTCCAGCTTGCCGTAGATGAACGGTTTGAACAGCTCCAGCGCCATTTTCTTCGGCAGACCGCACTGATGCAGACGCAGGTATGGACCTACGGTGATAACAGAACGACCGGAGTAGTCAACGCGTTTACCGAGCAGGTTCTGACGGAAACGACCCTGTTTACCTTTGATCATATCGGCCAAAGATTTCAGAGGACGTTTGTTAGAACCGGTGATCGCACGACCGCGACGACCGTTATCCAGCAGGGCGTCAACCGCTTCCTGCAGCATACGTTTTTCGTTGCGTACGATGATATCCGGCGCAGCCAGATCCAGCAGACGTTTCAGACGGTTGTTACGGTTGATCACGCGACGATACAGATCGTTGAGGTCAGACGTCGCGAAACGACCACCGTCCAGCGGAACCAGCGGACGCAGATCTGGCGGCAGTACCGGCAGAACGGTCAGGATCATCCACTCCGGCTTGTTGCCAGACTGAACGAAAGCTTCCAGCAGCTTAATGCGCTTGGTCAGCTTTTTACGCTTGGTTTCGGAGTTGGTTTCGTTCAGCTCTTCACGCAGCTGCTCGCATTCCTGCTCCAGATCCATATTGCGCAGCAGCGCCTGGATCGCTTCCGCGCCCATTTTCGCGTCGAATTCGTCACCGAACTCTTCCAGCGCGTCCAGGTACTGTTCTTCCGTCAGAATCTGGTTGCGTTCGAGGTTGGTCATGCCACCTTCGATAACCACATAGGATTCAAAGTACAGTACACGTTCGATATCGCGCAGCGGCATATCCAGCAGCAGACCGATACGGGACGGCAGGGATTTCAGGAACCAGATGTGCGCAGTCGGACATGCCAGCTCGATGTGGCCCATGCGCTCACGACGCACTTTAGTCTGGGTCACTTCAACGCCGCACTTCTCACAGATCACACCGCGGTGTTTCAGGCGCTTGTACTTACCGCACAGGCACTCATAATCTTTTACCGGCCCAAAGATACGGGCGCAGAAAAGGCCGTCACGCTCAGGCTTGAACGTACGGTAGTTAATGGTTTCCGGCTTTTTAACTTCACCGAAAGACCATGAACGGATCATGTCTGGCGAAGCCAGAGCAATTTTGATCGCATCAAACTCTTCGGTTTTAGTTTGCGCTTTCAGAAACTTTAATAAGTCTTTCACGGATTTGCTCCCGTCGGAGTTAGCACATTCCGCTGCCGGGCGTTAACCCGGCAGCAGTGACCTGTTTGAGCGAGAATTACTCGTCTTCCAGTTCGATGTTGATGCCCAGCGAGCGAATTTCTTTCAACAGTACGTTGAAGGATTCCGGCATGCCCGGTTCCATCTGGTGATTGCCGTCCACGATGTTTTTATACATCTTGGTACGACCGTTCACGTCATCAGACTTAACGGTGAGCATTTCCTGCAGGGTGTAGGCCGCGCCGTATGCTTCCAGCGCCCACACTTCCATCTCACCGAAGCGCTGACCACCGAACTGTGCCTTACCACCCAGCGGCTGCTGAGTAACCAGGCTGTAAGAACCGGTGGAACGAGCGTGCATTTTGTCGTCGACCAGGTGGTTCAGTTTCAGCATGTACATGTAACCCACGGTTACCGGACGTTCGAACTGTTCACCGGTGCGGCCATCAAACAGGGTGATCTGACCGGAAGTCGGCAGGTCGCCCAGCTGCAGCAGCTCTTTGATTTCAGCTTCTTTCGC
Source organism: Klebsiella pneumoniae (assembly GCF_000742135.1). Lineage (GTDB taxonomy): Bacteria > Pseudomonadota > Gammaproteobacteria > Enterobacterales > Enterobacteriaceae > Klebsiella > Klebsiella pneumoniae. Next base: position 5,270,797 of record NZ_KN046818.1, read on the forward strand.
ACCGTCGAATACCGGCGTTGCGATCGGCATGCCTTTACGCAGGTTTTCAGCCAGACGCAGAACTTCTTCATCGCTGAAGGTATTCAGGTCAACTTTCTGGCGAACGTCAGCGCCCAGATCGTAAGCACGCTGGATGAATTCGCGCAGTTTCGCGACTTCCTGCTGCTGTTTCAGCATGGCGTTGATCTTATCGCCGATGCCTTTTGCAGCCATACCCAGGTGAGTTTCAAGGATCTGACCGATGTTCATACGAGACGGTACGCCCAGCGGGTTCAGTACGATATCTACCGGCGTACCGTTAGCATCGTGCGGCATATCTTCGATCGGGTTGATCTTAGAGATAACACCCTTGTTACCGTGACGACCCGCCATCTTATCACCAGGCTGGATACGGCGTTTAACGGCCAGATATACCTTAACAATCTTCAGCACGCCCGGTGCCAGATCGTCGCCTTGGGTGATTTTACGGCGTTTCGCTTCGAGTTTTTTCTCGAACTCGTGTTTCAGTTCGTCATACTGCTCAGCCAGCTGTTCCAGCTGATTTTGTTTCTCTTCGTCGGTCAGGCCCAGTTCCAGCCAGCGATCGCGAGGCAGCTTGTCGAGCTTCTCAGCTTCAACGCCACCGGAGACCAGCACCGCGTAGATACGACTGAACAGACCGGCTTCGAGGATCTGCAGTTCTTCAGACAGGTCTTTTTTGGCCTGCTTCAGCTGCATCTCTTCGATTTCCAGAGCACGTTTGTCTTTTTCTACGCCGTCACGGGTAAAGACCTGAACGTCGATAACGGTACCAGAGACACCGTTCGGTACGCGCAGAGAAGAGTCTTTAACGTCAGACGCTTTCTCACCGAAGATCGCGCGCAGCAGTTTCTCTTCCGGCGTCAGCTGGGTTTCACCTTTCGGCGTTACCTTACCAACCAGAATGTCGCCGCCGGTCACTTCCGCACCGATATAAACGATACCGGACTCATCCAGTTTGGAGAGCGCAGCTTCACCCACGTTCGGGATGTCAGCGGTGATCTCTTCCGGCCCCAGCTTGGTGTCACGGGACACGCACGCCAGTTCCTGAATGTGGATAGTGGTGAAACGGTCTTCCTGGACAACACGCTCGGAAACGAGGATGGAGTCTTCGAAGTTGTAACCGTTCCACGGCATGAACGCTACACGCATGTTCTGACCCAGCGCCAGCTCACCGAGGTCGGTGGACGGGCCGTCTGCCAGCACGTCGCCGCGCTCAATAGGTTCGCCCAGGGACACGCAAGGCATCTGGTTGATGCAGGTGTTCTGGTTAGAACGGGTGTACTTGGTCAGGTTATAGATGTCGATACCTGCTTCGCCCGGGTACATCTCGTCTTCGTTAACTTTGATAACGATACGGGAAGCATCCACGTACTGAACGGTACCGCCACGTTTAGCCACGGCAGTAACACCGGAGTCAACGGCAACAGCACGTTCCATACCGGTACCAACCAGCGGCTTATCAGCGCGCAGAGTCGGAACCGCCTGACGTTGCATGTTCGCACCCATCAATGCACGGTTGGCGTCATCGTGTTCCAGGAACGGGATCAGGGACGCACCGACGGATACCACCTGCTGGGTGGATACGTCCATGTAGTCAACCTGGTCGCGGCTGAACAAGCTGGATTCGCCTTTGCTACGGCAGGTAACCAGATCTTCTACGAAGTGGCCGTTTTCATCCAGGTTGGAGTTCGCCTGAGCAATAACGTAGTTGCCTTCTTCGATAGCAGACAGGTAGTGAATTTCGTCAGTAACCACACCGTCGGTCACTTTACGATACGGCGTCTCAAGGAAGCCATATTCGTTGGTCTGCGCGTACACGGACAGGGAGTTAATCAGACCGATGTTCGGACCTTCAGGCGTTTCGATCGGACATACGCGACCGTAGTGGGTCGGGTGTACGTCTCGAACTTCGAAGCCTGCGCGCTCACGGGTCAGACCGCCTGGGCCGAGTGCGGAGATACGACGTTTGTGCGTAATCTCAGACAGCGGGTTGTTCTGGTCCATAAACTGAGACAGCTGGCTGGAACCAAAGAACTCTTTCACTGCTGCGGAAATCGGCTTGGCGTTGATCATATCCTGAGGCATCAGGGTATCCAGATCGCCAAGAGACAGACGCTCTTTCACCGCACGCTCTACACGTACCAGGCCAACGCGGAACTGGTTTTCCGCCATTTCGCCAACGGAACGGATACGACGGTTGCCGAGGTGGTCGATATCGTCCACTTCGCCTTTACCGTTACGGATATCGATGAGCTTCTTCATCACTTCGATGATGTCGTCTTTGCTCAGGATACCGGAACCTTCGATTTCGTCGCGCAGCAGAGAACGGTTGAACTTCATACGACCAACCGCGGACAGATCGTAGCGGTCTTCAGAGAAGAACAGGTTCTCAAACAGACTTTCAGCGGCTTCACGAGTCGGCGGCTCGCCAGGGCGCATCATGCGGTAGATTTCTACCAGCGCGCTCAGACGATCGTTAGTCGGGTCGACGCGTACCGTTTCAGAGATGTACGGGCCGTGGTCCAGATCGTTGGTGAACAGCGTTTCGATACGCTTGTGGCCAGACTGGCTCAGCTTAGCCAGCAGATCCAGGCTCAGCTCCATGTTCGCCGGGCAGATCAGTTCGCCAGTCGCTTCATCGATATAGTCTTTAGCCGCCACTTTGCCCGCGATATATTCAACCGGCACTTCGATATGCTTGATATCGTCTTTTTCCAGCTGACGGATATGACGAGCCGTGATGCGACGGCCTTTCTCAACGTACACTTTGCCGTTGGCTTCGATATCGAAGGAGGCAGTTTCACCGCGCAGACGCTCCGGAATCAGCTCCATCTGCAGCTTGTTGTCGCGAATTTCAAAGACCACTTTTTCGAAGAACAGGTCAAGGATCTGCTCAGTGGTGTAATTCAGCGCGCGCAGGATGATGGTAGCCGGCAGCTTACGACGACGGTCGATACGAACGAACAGGTTGTCTTTCGGGTCGAATTCGAAGTCCAGCCAGGAACCGCGGTAAGGGATGATACGTGCGTTATACAGAACCTTACCGGAGGAGTGGGTCTTACCTTTGTCACTGTCAAAGAAGACGCCCGGGCTACGGTGCAGCTGAGAAACGATAACACGCTCGGTACCGTTGATAACAAAGGTACCGTTGTCGGTCATGAGCGGAATTTCGCCCATGTAGACTTCTTGTTCTTTAATGTCTTTGACGGTGCCTTCTGGCGCTTCGCGCTCGTAGATCACCAGACGCAGTTTTACGCGCAGCGGTGCAGAATAAGTCACGCCACGGATCTGACATTCTTTAACGTCAAAAACCGGTTCGCCCAGACGGTAGCTGACGTATTGCAGCTCGGAATTACCGCTGTAGCTCTGAATCGGGAATACGGAACGGAAAGCAGCTTCCAGACCATACTGCCCTTCAGGATCTTGCTCGATAAACTTCTGGAACGAGTCAAGCTGGATAGAAAGGAGATATGGCACATCCAGAACTTGTGGACGTTTACCAAAATCCTTACGAATACGTTTTTTCTCGGTATAGGAGTAAACCATAGGGTTCCTCAGCTCGCTGACAAGTCGACCCATCTGCCCGCAGAGGGCAGTTTTTTATGCAACACTATTTTGTTGACCGGAAAATGGAACACTTTCCGCAATGCCTGTTGCTATCACGCTTAAACCATTTCATTGCGATTTACACAGCCCAGGAACCCTAACCTGTCGCAGTATATTAAGTCGTCGATAGAAACAAGCATTGAGAGGCAAACCAGTAGTCAAACAGCGTGAAACGCTACTGGCGCCTTACAGCGCAAAAAGGCTGGTGACCAAAAAGTCACCAGCCTCAGCCTGATTTCTCAGGCTGCAACCGGAAGGGTTGGCTTATTTAACTTCAACTTCAGCGCCAGCTTCTTCCAGAGATTTTTTCAGAGCTTCAGCGTCGTCTTTGCTGATGCCTTCTTTCAGTGCAGCCGGAGCAGATTCTACCAGGTCTTTAGCTTCTTTCAGACCCAGGCCAGTTGCGCCACGTACTGCTTTGATAACAGCAACTTTGTTAGCGCCAGCAGCTTTCAGAATTACGTCGAATTCAGTTTTTTCTTCAGCAGCTTCAACCGGGCCAGCAGCTACAGCTACAGCAGCAGCAGCGGAAACACCGAATTTTTCTTCCATTGCAGAGATCAGCTCAACAACGTCCATTACGGACATAGCGGATACTGCTTCAATGATTTGATCTTTAGTGATAGACATTTAAATTGTTCCTGAATATCAGAATAAGTTTATACGTAAGCGAATGCTTTACAAAGATAACTGCGATTAAGCAGCTTCTTTCGCATCGCGTACAGCAGCCAGAGTACGAACCAGTTTGCCAGCCGAAGCTTCTTTCATGGTTACCATCAGGCGTGCAATTGCTTCTTCGTAGGTCGGCAGAGTTGCCAGGCGGTCGATCTGCGACGCCGGGATCAGCTCACCTTCAAAGGCAGCGGCTTTGACCTCAAATTTTGCATTCGCTTTCGCGAACTCTTTGAACAGACGAGCAGCAGCGCCCGGGTGTTCCATAGAGTATGCAATCAGGGTCGGACCAACAAACGTGTCTTTCAGGCACTCGAACTGAGTACCTTCAACGACGCGGCGCAGCAGGGTGTTACGAACAACACGCATGTATACGCCAGCTTCACGACCTGCTTTACGCAGTTCAGTCATTTTATCTACAGTTACGCCACGGGAATCCGCAACTACTGCAGACAGCGCGCCTTTGGCTACTTCGCTGACTTCAGCAACAATCGCTTGTTTGTCTTGAAGATTTAAAGCCATTAGCTTTGCTCCTGGATGTTTGCCAGAGCCTATGCTCTGGAACTCACTTCACTCAATTCAACGAAAAGAGCGTCTAAATACGGTGAGCAGAAACAAGCCAGAATATCCAAAAATAATCTTAGCGTTCTGTCACCGTCTACGCAGGGGATTAAGTTTCTTGCGAAACACCTGCGGTCTTCGACGGAGGCCTGGATAGGCCAGGCTCCAACGAACAAATTCTTCCTATGACTTCGTCCTTCGAACCGCAGCGGCGTTAGCTGCTCTCGTTCACACCGGTCATGTAGTTAACTACACTCCCGGTGATTCACTCGATTGCTGCCTTGCTGCAATTCAAATGACTCGCATAGCGTCTGTCTTATTGACAGAATCGTGGGGGTAAGATTGTAGACAAAATCACCGCCCACGTAAAGGCATTAGTTTGCAGAAGCGTTCAGGCCAGCCTGATCTACTGCAACACCTGCACCCATAGTGGTGGAGATGCTAACTTTCTTGATGTACACGCCTTTCGCCTGAGTCGGTTTTGCTTTTTTCAGCGCAACCAGCAGAGCTTCCAGGTTTTCTTTCAGTTTGTCAGCGTCAAAGTCCACTTTACCGATGGTGGTGTGGATGATGCCGTTTTTGTCGTTACGGTAACGAACCTGGCCTGCTTTCGCGTTTTTAACCGCTTCAGCAACGTTCGGAGTTACGGTACCTACTTTCGGGTTCGGCATCAGGCCACGCGGACCCAGAACCTGGCCCAGCTGGCCAACAACGCGCATTGCATCCGGGGAAGCAATAACAACGTCAAAGTTCATTTCGCCTTTTTTGATCTGCTCAGCCAGATCTTCCATACCTACCAGCTCAGCGCCTGCAGCTTTAGCAGCTTCAGCGTTTGCGCCCTGGGTAAATACGGCTACGCGAACGGAACGGCCAGTACCGTGCGGCAGTACAGTTGCGCCACGGACGTTCTGGTCAGATTTACGAGCGTCGATGCCGAGGTTAACGGCAACGTCTACGCTTTCGGTAAATTTAGCGGTGGCCAGCTCTTTCAGCAGAGCAATGGCTTCGTTGATGTCGTACTGTTTAGTTGCATCAACTTTCTCACGGATCACGCGCATGCGCTTGGTCAGTTTAGCCATTTCTTAGTCCTCCACTACCAGGCCCATGGAACGTGCAGTACCTTCGATGGAGCGAGTCATCGCTTCAATGTCGGCACCAGTCATGTCGGCAGCTTTGGTCTGCGCGATTTCCTGCAGCTGAGCGCGGGAGATTTTACCCACTTTATCTTTGTTCGGCTTACCGGAACCAGACTTGATGCCTGCAGCTTTCTTCAGCAGAACAGCAGCCGGCGGAGTCTTGGTAACAAAGGTAAAGGAACGGTCAGCGTAAACGGTGATAACAACCGGGATCGGCAGACCTTTCTCCAGGGAATCAGTTTTGGCGTTGAACGCTTTGCAGAATTCCATGATGTTCACGCCCTGCTGACCCAGTGCTGGGCCGACCGGCGGGCTCGGGTTCGCCATACCAGCTGCAACCTGCAGCTTGACGTAGGCTTGGACTTTCTTAGCCATTCTTAAATCCTCAAAATGGGTATTAACGCTTCAGAGAAGCTCCCCGTGATTAAACATCGTTTTACGGGCCGGGCCCATAAAAACAAAAGGCGCGAAATTGTATGCCAATTTCGCGCCCTATGCAACGATTAAATCGCTGCTTTTTTGATCGCCGGCTTACGCCTTCTCAACCTGGCTGAAGTCCAGTTCTACCGGGGTCGCACGACCGAAGATAGAAACGGAAACTTTCAGGCGGGACTTCTCATAGTCCACTTCTTCCACCACGCCGTTAAAGTCAGCGAACGGACCGTCGTTAACGCGAACCATTTCACCCGGTTCAAACAGCGTTTTCGGACGCGGCTTATCGCCAACCTGCTGCAGACGATTCATGATGGCGTCGACTTCTTTGTCGCTGATCGGCGCCGGACGGTCAGAGGTGCCGCCGATGAAGCCCATCACGCGCGGTACGCTGCGCACCAGGTGCCAGCTTGCGTCGTTCATGACCATCTGAACCAGGACATAGCCCGGGAAGAATTTACGTTCGCTTTTGCGACGCTGGCCGCCACGGATCTCAACCACTTCTTCGGTCGGGACCATGACTTCGCCAAATAACTCTTCCATGTTGTGTAATTTGATATGTTCACGCAGCGACGTGGCTACGCGACCTTCAAAACCGGAAAACGCCTGAACGACGTACCAGCGCTTTTTAGGAGCTTCAGACATCTCAGAACCTCAGGCCAGTGATAAAGGAGACCAGGCGAACCAGAATACCATCCAGTCCCCACAGGATCAGTGACATTACTGCAGTCACGGCAGCAACAATCAGCGTAGTATGCAGCGTTTCCTGGCGAGTCGGCCAAATCACTTTACGAACTTCGGTTCTCGCTTCGCGAGCAAAAGCAACGGTCGCCTTACCTTTCGTCGTCAACAGCGCGACGCCACCGGCAGCAGCAATAAGAATAACCACGGCCAGCGCACGCACCGCCAGCATAATGTCACGATAAAGGAAGTTGCCCACGATCGCCACGATCAGCAGCACGGCAACGATAATCCACTTCATCGCTTCCAGGCCGCGCCCGCTCCCTTGAGCTTCGGTATTCGCACTCATAAACCAACCTGTCAGAAGTATTCTACAAACAATTTCACCCCGCGGGGGCGAGGCGATCCAAACCGAAATTAAGTTTCGGATTATACACTTAACTATTCAAATTGCTTCAATGTTGACGGTGGTGTCACCCCTGCCCTGCTGTTGCAAAGAAGGAGTTGAATAGCCGTCGCCCTGAGGCTCGAATGGTTTGGTGTATAAACGCCCTCTTCAGAGCCTGTCTCAGCAATGATTATGACAAATAAAATCACTGATGAGCCAGGTTCTGGTGTGAAAGCGTGCAAAAAGGGCATCAAATGATGCCCTTTTATTGCGCATTGCGTCAAATGTTATCAGCGATTAGCCGAGAACTTTAGCAACCACGCCCGCGCCAACGGTACGACCGCCTTCACGGATTGCGAAACGCAGACCGTCGTCCATCGCGATCGGGTGGATCAGGGTAACAACCATTTTGATGTTGTCGCCCGGCATTACCATCTCTACGCCTTCCGGCAGTTCGATGGTGCCAGTCACGTCAGTAGTACGGAAGTAGAACTGCGGACGGTAGCCTTTGAAGAACGGAGTATGACGGCCGCCTTCGTCTTTGGACAGGATGTACACTTCAGATTCGAACTTGGTGTGCGGGTTGATGGTGCCCGGCTTAGCCAGTACCTGACCACGTTCGATTTCTTCACGTTTGATACCACGCAGCAGAACACCTACGTTCTCACCAGCACGGCCTTCGTCCAGCAGTTTGCGGAACATTTCAACGCCAGTACAGGTGGTTTTCGCGGTTTCTTTGATACCAACGATTTCAACTTCTTCACCTACTTTGATGATACCGCGCTCTACACGACCGGTAACAACGGTACCACGACCGGAGATGGAGAATACGTCTTCGATCGGCAGCAGGAACGGCTTGTCAATCGCACGCTCTGGTTCCGGGATATAGGTATCCAGGTGGCCAGCCAGTTCGATGATTTTCGCTTCCCACTCTGCGTCGCCTTCCAGCGCTTTCAGAGCAGAACCACGAACGATCGGGGTGTCGTCGCCCGGGAAATCGTACTGAGACAGCAGTTCACGAACTTCCATCTCAACCAGTTCCAGCAGCTCTTCGTCATCAACCATGTCGCATTTGTTCAGGAACACGATGATGTACGGAACGCCTACCTGACGACCCAGCAGGATGTGCTCACGAGTCTGCGGCATCGGGCCGTCAGTCGCAGCAACAACCAGGATCGCGCCGTCCATCTGCGCAGCACCGGTGATCATGTTTTTAACATAGTCGGCGTGGCCCGGGCAGTCTACGTGCGCGTAGTGGCGAGTCGGGGTGTCATATTCAACGTGAGAGGTGTTGATGGTGATACCACGAGCTTTTTCTTCCGGCGCGTTATCGATCTGGTCGAATGCGCGAGCGGAACCACCGTAGGTTTTAGCCAGTACGGTAGTGATGGCAGCGGTCAGCGTTGTTTTACCATGGTCAACGTGGCCGATAGTACCGACGTTAACGTGCGGTTTTGTACGTTCAAACTTTTCTTTAGACATCGATTGTCCCTCTAAGACACGGATAAATCGGTGATATCACCACATCAACCAGGCAACATGCCCGACTTGTTGAATGAACATAACAGAAGAGAAACAGGGAAGGAGAGAAAAGAAGTGGTGCTGATACCCAGAGTCGAACTGGGGACCTCACCCTTACCAAGGGTGCGCTCTACCAACTGAGCCATATCAGCACGTCTGGAGCGGGCAGCGGGAATCGAACCCGCATCATCAGCTTGGAAGGCTGAGGTAATAGCCATTATACGATGCCCGCATCCTGAAACTCGGCTACCCAGTTCTTTCTGTAATACTAAAGAGACTGCTCTCTTTAGTATTGAGCTGATTAGTTTACCCAACCAACTCCGGCTCCGCAAAGCGTCGCCAGAAAGTGGTGGTGGGGGAAGGATTCGAACCTTCGAAGTCGATGACGGCAGATTTACAGTCTGCTCCCTTTGGCCGCTCGGGAACCCCACCCAAATTGTTATGGTGCCGACTACCGGAATCGAACTGGTGACCTACTGATTACAAGTCAGTTGCTCTACCTACTGAGCTAAGTCGGCATCAAGTAGCGCGCATTCTAGGGAGAGGAGCGAGTTCATGCAACTAAAAATTTGCATAAAACGTTCTCTTGCTCACATTTTGTGCTCTCACGCGAAAAAACGGTGTAATTTCAAGCAGCGAAGTGCAAATATTCGCCAACAATTCGGCGCTTCAGGCGCTGTCCGATCATCTCCGGTTACCTCTATCGCATGCTGACCGCTGACGGAAAGGATTCAGGCCGCTAGCCTAGCCTGTTAGCAAAGGCCATGCTTTGCAAAGAATAAGAAACTTATTCTTCTCTTGTGATGCTGGCGCGAGAAAGCAGCATTCAATGAGTTTTTTTCTTATTATTCCCGGCAATCTGGTGTTACCCTCCTGCCCATTGTCCTGATTAACTCGTGTGAAGCATCACCGTTTCAAGGTATTCGGTGATAGTAAGAACATGCTTATGAGCCAAAAAGAGCAGACGTTAATGACACCGTACCTACAATTTAACCGCCACCAATGGGCTGCACTTCGTGATTCTGTCCCGATGACGTTAACCGAGGAAGAAATCACGCGGTTAAAAGGCATCAACGAAGATCTCTCTCTGGAAGAGGTTGCCGAGATCTATTTGCCGCTGTCGCGTTTGCTCAACTTCTATATCAGTTCTAACCTGCGTCGCCAGGCTGTTCTCGAACAATTTCTTGGCACCAATGGTCAGCGAATTCCCTATATTATCAGTATCGCTGGCAGCGTTGCGGTAGGAAAAAGCACCACCGCCCGCGTTCTGCAAGCTTTGCTTAGTCGTTGGCCGGAGCATCGCCATGTCGAACTCATTACCACCGACGGTTTTTTGCACCCTAACTCGGTTTTAAAAGAACGTGGGTTAATGAAGAAAAAAGGCTTTCCGCAGTCCTATGATATGCATCGCCTGGTGAAGTTTGTCTCCGATCTCAAATCAGGGGTACCGCAGGCAACCGCGCCGGTTTATTCCCATCTGATTTATGATGTTATTCCCAACGGTGACAAAACCGTCGCGCAACCGGATATTTTAATTCTTGAAGGGCTGAATGTTCTGCAAAGTGGAATGGATTATCCGCACGATCCCCATCATGTATTCGTTTCCGATTTTGTCGACTTTTCTATTTATGTCGATGCCCCGGAAGAATTATTGAAAAGCTGGTATATCAACCGCTTTCTTAAATTCCGGGAAGGGGCGTTTACCGATCCGGATTCCTATTTCCATAATTACGCTAAGCTCTCGAAGGAAGAAGCGGTAGATATTGCCACTTCGCTATGGAATGAAATCAACCTAATGAATCTTAAAGAAAATATTCTTCCAACTCGCGAGCGCGCCAGCCTGATCATGACTAAGAGCGCCAATCACTCAGTGAATCAGGTACGCTTACGTAAATAAAAAAAGGGAGCCGAAGCTCCCTTTTTTATTCTGCACTGCGCAATGATATTTCACCACCCACCCAGGCTTTTATTACACCATCCTGCTCCAGCAATAGTGCGCCCTGGGCGTCAATGCCACGCGAAATGCCGTAAATTTCTTTATCACCGATAATCAGTTTCACCGGGCGATGAATAAAGTTATCCAGTTTTTCCCAGCGCGGTAGATAGGGAGCCAATCCTTCCTGCTCGAACAGCTCCAGTCCCAGGCGCAGCTCTTTAATCAGGCGCGCGGCGAGGAGGTTACGGTCGATGACCACCCCCGCTTCCTGAAGGCTGATCCACCCCTGATTGACGACATCAGACTCCACGCGACGCATCACAAGGTTGATACCCGCGCCGCTGACGATTTGTGCGGCATCGCCCGTTTTCCCCGTCAGTTCCACGAGGATCCCTGACAGCTTACGATCCTGCAGGTAAATATCGTTTGGCCATTTCACGCGAACCTGTTCGGCCCCGAGCTGCTGCAGAACTTCAGCGATCACAATACCGATCACCAGGCTTAGGCCAATAGCCGCTGCCGGGCCCTGCTCCAGACGCCAGTACATCGAGAGATAGAGATTCGCGCCAAAGGGCGAAAACCATTTTCTGCCTCGCCGGCCTCGCCCTGCTTGCTGATATTCAGCCACACAGGCATCTCCGGACGTCAGCTCATCAAGCCTGTCCAGCAAATACTGGTTAGTAGAGTCGATGACGGGAAGGACCGTCACTCGACCATGGTCTATCTCTTGAGAAATCTTTTTCTCATCTAATAGATGAATAGGCTCCGGCAGGCTGTAACCCTTGCCCGGCACAGTAAACACATCGACGCCCCAGTCACGTAAGGTCTGGATGTGCTTATTAATCGCCGCCCGGCTCATGCCTAACTGCTCACCAAGCTGTTCGCCAGAGTGAAACTCGCCATCAGCAAGGATAGAAATTAGCGTTAAAGGGATAGTATGGTCTTTCACGCAATGCTCTCCTCTGCGTTGACTTCACCATGCGTGCCAATGAAGCGCACCTCGGGCTGAAGCCATACATCGAATTTCGCACCCACCCGCTGGCGAACATAATGAGCAAGTTTTACCACATCCTCGCTGGTCGCTCGATCTTCATTAATCAGTACCAGCGCCTGCTGTCGATGAACGGCCGCGCCGCCGATGCGTTGTCCTTTGAGCTCACATTGATCGATTAGCCAGCCAGCGGCCAGCTTGACGCTGCCATTTGCCTGCGGATAGTGCGGTGCATGAGGGAACTGCGCCAGCAGCGCTTTCGCAACCTGAGCGCTGACGATCGGGTTCTTAAAAAAGCTGCCGGCATTACCGTTAATCTTTGGATCCGGCAATTTAGTCATTCGCATATGACAGACCGCATCAAATACCTGCTGCGGCGTGACGGTCTGCGGATCGAGACGCGTTAAATCACCGTAACTCAGTACAGGCTGCCATGTTTTCGCTAACGATAAGCCAATCGCGACGATGGCATAGCGGTCCTGATATTCATGTTTGAAGATACTGTCGCGATAGCCAAAACGGCATTCCGCGGCTGAAAGACGTTGCTTACGCCCGGTTTCCAGCTCAATGCAGTCAACATATTCGCAAACCCGCTGTAGCTCAACGCCGTAGGCGCCAATATTCTGGATCGGCGAAGATCCTGCGCAGCCAGGGATTAACGCCAGATTTTCCAGACCTGGCATCGCATGCTGTAGCGTGAACTGCACCAACTGATGCCAGTTTTCGCCGGCGCCGACGTGCAAGCGCCAGGCTTCCGGCGTTTCGCTCACCTCGATCCCCATAATCCGGTTGAGGATCACCGTACCGGCATAGTCGTTCAGAAGCAGGACATTACTGCCTTCCCCAAGGATCAGCGTGGGTTCGCCTGCCGCGGCAGCGGTTTGCCAGGCGCTTAGCAACTGTTGCTCAGTTTCGGCGCGTACTATCGTCTTGGCGAAGCGTTCAATGCCAAAGGTATTCCAGGGTTTGAGGGAGTGGTTCATAGTGGCTTCCTGATGCAAAATCGGCGTTAGTTTATCGTATCTGGCGGGGGAAGGCTTGTCTGATTACAGGGGCAATGATATTGCGGGGCGTTACCGGTGGTGATGTGGTGTACCGGTGCGGGCTACAGAACGCGACAGGCCCGTAGCCCCGGTAAGCGCAGCGCCACCGGGGAGACATGCCGGCACGCTGGCCGGACGACAGAAACGCAAAAAGCCCATCCGGCAGGATGGGCTCTTCACTTGTTTGATGCCTGGCAGTTCCCTACTCTCACATGGGGAGACCCCACACTACCATCGGCGCTACGGCGTTTCACTTCTGAGTTCGGCATGGGGTCAGGTGGGACCACCGCGCTAGTGCCGCCAGGCAAATTCTGTTTTATCAATACATCTCACCGGCGTATCGATTAATCTGTATCAGAGCTGAAAATTCTCTCAAATCCGCCAAAACATCTTCGGCGTTGTAAGGTTAAGCCTCACGGTTCATTAGTACCGGTTAGCTCAACGCATCGCTGCGCTTACACACCCGGCCTATCAACG
>NZ_KN046819.1:0-79174 GCF_000742135.1 Klebsiella pneumoniae
GATGCCGCTAAGGCTATGGATGTTGGTCTTTCCACGATGACGAAATGGGTCAGGCAACTGCGTGAAGAACGTCAGGGCAAAACGCCAAAAGCCTCCCCGATAACGCCGGAACAAATCGAAATACGCGAGCTGAAGAAAAAGCTCCAACGTATTGAAATGGAAAACGATATACTAAAAAAGGCTACCGCGCTCTTGATGTCAGACTCCCTGAACAATTCTCGTTAATCGGGAAACTCAGGGCGCGTTATCCAGTGGCCTCTCTCTGCCGCGTGTTCGGGGTTCATCGCAGCAGCTACAAATACTGGCAAAACCGTCCTGAAAAACTACGAAGCCAGGTGCTGGAGCTGCATAACATCAGCCACAGTTCAGCCGGAGCAAGGAGCATCGCGACAATGGCAGCCCAGAGAGGCTACCAGATGGGGCGCTGGCTTGCTGGCAGACTAATGAAAGAGCTGGGGCTGGTCAGTTGCCAGCAGCCGACTCACCGGTATAAGCGAGGCGGTCATGAGCACGTTGCTATCCCGAATCATCTTGAGCGACAGTTCGCCGTAACGGAGCCTGGATTTGCCCCTATATTTCCAGACACCTGTTATCACTTAACCCATTACTGGCCTGCTGCCGTAGATATTCCCGTGGCAAGCGATAACCCAGTGCACTATGCGGATGCCATTCGTTATAATGCTCGAACGCCTCTGCAAGGTTCTTTGCTGCCGTTAACCCGTCTGGTTTAGGCATGATACTGATGTAGTCACGCTTTATCGTTTTCACGAAGCTCTCTGCTATGCCGTTACTCTCCGGACACCGCACCGCCGTGTTCTTCGGTTCAAGCCCCAACATCCGGGCAAACTGCCGTGTTTCATTAGCCCGGTAGCATGAACCATTATCCGTCAGCCACTCTACTGGAGACGCCGGAAGCTCGTTGCCGAAGCGGCGTTCCACCGCTCCCAGCATTACGTCCTGTACTGTTTCACTGTCGAAGCCGCCCGTAGTGACTGCCCAGTGCAGTGCCTCACGGTCACTGCAGTCCAGCGGGAACGTGACTCGCAGTTTTTCTCCGTTATCACAGCGGAACTCGAACCCGTCAGAGCACCATCGTTGATTGCTTGCTTTCACGGCCACTTTGCCAGTATGTGCCCGTTTCGATGGCGGTACAGCGGGTTTTCGCTCAAGCAACAGCGCATTCTGGCGCATGATCCGGTAAACACGTTTGGCATTGATCGCAGGCATACCATCAGGTTCTGTTTGTCTGCGAAGCAGCGCCCATACCTGACGATAACCATACGTGGGCAGCTCTCCGATAACATGGTGTATACGGAGAAGCACATCCGTATCATCTGAGTGACGGCTGCGGCGACCATCTTAACCTCCAAAGGGTACTCCCGCCGACATAAGGCGGGAGTACCCTTTGGAGGTTAAGATGGCAAGGGGCTATGGCGAGGTCAACCGCGCAACGGGCACAAGCCCCTCATTTTGAGGTGAATATTTTTACCGACGATGCGCACAGGTTATCCCCCAAATTTGTGGATAACGTCCTGGTTGTGAGTGGCGCGGCGCCGTTGGCGGAATATTTGAACCGTGTCGGTCGTGGTGTTACGCCGGTTCAAGCGCGATGGTGTGGCAGGCTGACGTGCTGCCCTGCCGGCGCGTACACAGACCGTACTCGGCCAACACATGCATAAACCGGTCGGCGTCACCGACCACCCGAAACGTGACGGAGTGCAGATGGCGACCGTCCTGGGCAAAAGCGGCATTCAGCGCCGTTTTTTCGACGTAGAACCCGTTATGCTGTGACGGTGTCGGCACGACGCCGGACTTCCACTCTTTCGCGTCCAGCACATAATTGTCCCAGCCCAGGTCTTTCAGGGGTTCGGAGGCGTAGGTGAGTCGGAACAGGTCGGATTGAGCGGCCAGGTTGCCGCTGCAGGAGCGAAAGAGGTATTCCAGATGCTGGCGCAGGTGACCGGCCGGGCCGTGCTTACGGCCGCGGTCGAGTAACCACTGGATATCAATCGCGACGCTCCTGGGGAAGCGTTTTTGCTTCTGGGCTGTGGCCAGCCAGCGGATCAGGAACAGGTTTTCGGCATAGGGCGTGTCGGCGTTACCGTCCTGGCGCGCCAGCCCCAGCGCCGCCAGGGCGCAGAACGCCAGATGGCTGAGCGCTGAGGTGGTGTTTTCCGGGGAAACGGATGCGGTTTTATCTGTCAATGGCTGCCCTGCCCCTCAAGGCAAAGGATTAGTGGCGAATTTGTGCCAGGTCGTCAGCGGTCAGCCCGGTCATCTTCATGACCGCGTCGCGATCGAGGCCGTTGGCCAGCATGGTGCGGGCGATTTTCAGTGAGGCTTCACGCTCACCTTTTTCAATACCGCGCTGTTCACCCAACTGGATACCTTTCTGAATACCCTTCTGGATTCCTTGCTCGATACCCTTCTCGATACCTTTTTGTTCAAGCTGTTGTGCGATGGTCATCAGTTCCTCCTCGTGTTGCGGAACCCGCAGGGCCAGTTCGCGGACAAATGCCTCTGCATTCGCCGATTCACCGGCCTGGATAATATAGTGTATCAGCGAAATCACCAGTGGCGAAGAGAGATAGCCGGCCAGCAGAATGGCGGACAGCCTGTCGGTCAGCTCGGCGAGGTCGCGTTGGCGAATATGTTTCTGCAGCAGAGTCAGTGCAGCCATGCTGCGGTGGCTCATAATCTCTTCGTCGGGAATGACCGTCACATCAACCAGCGGAAAATCGCCGGTGTACAGTTTCCCGGCCAGCGTCGGATCATCAAACTCCTGCAGCCAGTTGGTCGAGTAAGGGTACGGGCTGCGTTTGCCGGTGTAGAACAGTACCGGAATGACCAGCGGCAGCTTTTTGTGGCCGGCGTCGAGGTGACGCTGCATGGCGGCGACGGCATAGCGAATGAGGCGAAACGCCATGTGCTTATCCGGGCTGGACTGGTGCTCGATAAGCACGTGCACGTAACCGTCAGCGCCGTCGTTGGTTTTCAGGCTGTAGAGCACGTCGCTGAAATACTGGCGCAGGTCATCTTCGACAAAGGAGCCGGACTCCAGCTTCAACGTGCTGAGGTCACAGATGGCCCGCAGTTCGGCCGGTAAATGTATCTCCATGAAGTCGCGGGCTATTTCAGGTTGCGTCAGAAATTGCCGGAAAGTAGCATCATGAGGCGTTGGATTTTTTTTCATGGCGCTATCGTAACATGTTCGGTCGATGGCCCACTATGGCTGAGCGAAGGCTTCACCCGTTCTCCGGGCAGAATAGCGTCGGGATGTTGCTGCCGCCAGGTTTTTAATATTCGGTAGACGCTGGCCCTGCCAATGCCTAGTTGGTCGGCAACCGCTTCGCGGGTGAGTCCGGCCAGCGTCAATTCAATCACCTGCTGCGCTTTCGCCTGAGCGGTGGGTTTTCTTCCTTTATATGCCCCTCTGGCTTTCGCGCGGGCAATGCCTTCCCGCTGCCGTTCCTGACGCAGGCGTGTCTCGAACTCGGCGAATACGCCCAACATATCCAGGAAAGCCTTGCCGGACGCAGAAGAGGTATCGATGGCCTGCTCGGTCGCCCTGAGCTTGATGTTTTGCCCTTCAAGTTCATGAACCAGATTCTGTAAGTCGCGCAGACTGCGTGACAGGCGATCGATACGTGTGATCACCAACGTATCCCCTTCTCGCAAGTAATCAAGGCAGTCATCGAGTGCCTGACGGCCCTCTTTCCTGGCGCCGGTCATTTTCTCCGAGAAGATTTTACGGCAGCCGGCTGAAGTCAGCACCGCTATCTGATGTGTCAGATCTTGATCTGTCGTGGATACACGAGCATAACCGACGAGCGCCATACGATTTAATCTCACTAGACATTAGATAATGAGATTTTTGCGTATCAAATTTACTAAATCAAGTTATGTGATACTTGTTTTGAACAAATCACCCATACTCTCACAAAGGTATACCTTAATGTGACAGAATTACAAACCCGAGGATTGCTCAGCCACTCGTCTGCTGAGAAAAGTTATGGAAAGAGTCACGGTTTTCTGCGTGGATAGTTGAGCTGGGTAATGGTCCCAACTTATTGATAGTGTTTTATGTTCAGATAATGCCCGATGACTTTATCATGCAGCTCCACCGATTTTGAGAACCACGGCAGCCTGGCGGCTGCAAATCGGGGTGTGGCAGAATATGAGCTTTCAGAGTAACCATCCAGAATGAGTTCCCATGTCACATGGAGCACCAGAAAGTCCACACCAGAATGGTGAAAGAGGTTCTGAAGAGCCTGTACATAGATTTGTGTAATTGCCTGATTTTGATATGTTCAATCCAGCATCAAATGAAGGTTAATTTATGGACGAAAGACAGTTACAGGCTCTGGCTAACGAACTGGCCAAAAACCTCAAAACCCCTGAAGACCTCAGTCAGTTTGATCGGCTGCTGAAAAAGCTCAGCGTTGAAGCCGCTCTCAATGCAGAGATGACACACCATCTTGGGTATGAGAAAAATCAGTCCAGACCAGGAGCTAACTCCCGCAACGGTTATTCCACAAAGTCAGGCAATTACACAAATCTATGTACAGGCTCCATTGTTTAAATAAAATTTAATGCTCTCATTTGCTCCCTTTAGAATATCCTCCGGTAGCGTGAACGTATAATGCCCCAATATGTTGATATGACCGTGTTTAATGGGTAATCACTTTCCTGTTCCAACCTTTCCTACTATCGTTAAAAAGTAGTAATGGTAAAAAATGCGCTCGCTTTCCAGGTAAATCGGTAGCTCGGACTATCCGGGGAGTGGCGTGCCGTTGCTCAATCTGTATCGCCTACTTTCTGCCCGCCCATCCGAGCGGGCTTTTTTCCCCTCTGTATCCTTGTTATGTCGAAAGTTAGCCCTTTTTATAAGGCCTCATCGACCACTTTCGACAACGAGTTATACATTGACTCTGCTAATGATTGCATCGGAAAGTATCGACGTGGTGAATCCCCCTGAGCGGAGGGGCGGCCAGTCAGTTACAGTGATCTATAAATGCAGCGCGAGCCATGTAGACTGGGACTGGTTCACCGGGAGGCACCCGGCATCACACTCGTTACTAAGCAAATTCGTAGCAGGTTTAATCCCCTTATTAACCCTGCTATGTTTAATGCCGGTAATGGACTGGAGTTAAATGCTGTCTGATAAATCGGTCGCTCGGTTTTCAGGAGTACTCCATTCTGTTGCTACCCTGGAAAGCCAATTTCAGCCCGCCTACTTGTGCGGTTTTTTTTTTAGCTGCAGAAACGTGGTCCTGCGCTCCCGGGAGAAAACTGAACCTGCGTATTCCTGTAGCCAGGGGGGGCATCCCGACACATCAGCTGAACGGAAAGGCGTTAAGGATATAATTCCGGACGTATGCCGTTCGTCTGTTATTCGAAATACTCTTGTTCCAGGCAAGATAAAGGTGATTTTCCGGGACAGTCTCTGCCTTCGTGACTGACGCTTTTCAGGTCATCCAGACAGTGATAATCAGGCAGAACACTCCACCTGTGACCGTCCCGTACCTTCAGGGTGATCGTTGATAAAGCAGTACTTCAGTCGGGCTCCACAACCCTGTATCTGCCGGAGAAAAGGATAACCAGCGACTGCTGGCGCTCATCCGCGACTCCTGTACGCTGAGTGGTGGGGTTTATGGTTATCGCCGAATCCATGGCGATCTTCGTGAAATTGGTGAAGTGTGAAGCAGAAACCGGATCGCCAAAATCATGAGGAAAAACAGGATACAGGCCATACATGGTTATAAAGTACCACGCGGGACCCGGGGACGACCCTCACTGATAACGCCTAACCATGTACAGCGTGAATTTACTGTGGTAAAGCACAGTCAGGTCTGGGTAACAGATATTACCTATATCCGCACCTGGCAGGGCTGGCTGTATCTGGCAGTGGTCATCAATCTTTTCGCCCGTAATGTGGTGGACTGGTCGATGAAACCAACACTGTCGCGCGAGCTGGCACTGGATGCGTTGCTGATGGCGGTCTGGCGGCGTAAGCCTTCAGAAAACGTCATTGTGCACAGCGATCCAGCGCCATCGGCGCGATGAAGCGGCTGGCGGAGCGCGGCGTGGCGGTGCCGGAGGCGGTATAGGTCATCGGCTTCGACGACATCCCGCTGGCGCCCTGTACCGTGCCGTCGCTGTCGGGCATGAAGATGCCGGTCACCGAGATGATCCAGGAGACCATCAACCGCCTGCTATCGATGCTGGACGGCGGCGAGCTGAGCAAGCGCCTCAAGCCTGATCGAGCGCGAGTCGGTGGCGGCGGGGCCATATTGGGGTGGTAACTGATCTGCCAATTTTCATACATCGCCTCAATAGACAAACCCGTCGGCCGGCCTTATATTGCTAATGAGAATCACTATCAAAAACCTCACCAACGGTCGGCGTCATCACTTACAGACAGGGCGAACATGTCTACGTCACCCCAGCGGTTACTGCAGGAATATCATCAGCAAGCGCAGGGCTATGTGCTGTCGGACATGCTGCGTGCGCGGCGCGGCGTGTTAGCCGCCGATGTCGATATCGAGATGGATGAACCCCACCGCGCGGGCCTGAAGATCGTGGTGATCCGTCGCGGGCGTCTGCGCTGTGAAAGCGGAACGGGGCCGCAGGTGGAGCTGAACAGCCCTTCGCTGTTGCTGGCCGCCGGGCGAGACGACTTCGTGTTGAACAACTTGTTCCAGGCCGGCGAACCGCTCGATTACACTCTGCTGCAGTTCTCCGTCGCCTGGCTGGAGCAGAACGATGTCCGCCTGCCGCCCAGTCTCGATGGGCGGCGGCATGCGCAGTTGGTGCCGCTGGCGGCGCCGGCAGCGCTGATCGGCCAGGCCCGGCAACTGTTTGCCTGCCCGCTGCACGAGTCGCAGCGCGGGCTGTGGTTCAGTGCCAGGGCCAACGAGCTGGCGGCGCATTGCCTGCACCAGTGCTGGAGCCGCCGCGCCGTCGCACCGCCGTCCGGCGTGCACCTGGCCGCACGCGATGTGGCGCGCCTGCAGCTGGCGCGCGAAATCCTGTTGGCGGAGATGGAGCAGCCGCCGAGCCTGGATCAACTGGCTCAGCGCGCCGGGTTGAACACCCGCAAACTCACACAAGGGTTCCGCCAGCTGTTTGGCGCCAGCGTATTCGGCCTGCTGCAGGAGCACCGGCTGCAAACGGCCTGGCGCTTGCTGAGCGAGCAGGATCTGCACGTTTCCACCGTCGCCTGGCAGGTGGGTTATACGCCGGCGCACTTCTCCGTCGCCTTCCGCAAACGTTTCGGCGTCATGCCCTGCGACGTCAAAAAGCGTTAGCCACGCAATCGAAAGAAAAAGTCTCGCCGGCGAAAGCCTTTACGGATGAGGACGTCCGCCGCTTTTGGCTACAGTAAGTGCCTTTGCCGTGGAGGATCTCATGCTTAGTGACCTGCGGGCGCTGACGCGTCCTTTCCACATCATGCTGTATTCCGCGCTGGCGCTGCAGGTGCTGGCCGGCGTCAGTTCGCTGTTTCCCTGGCTGGCGATTGCCCGGCTGGTGGACGCCGATCCGGCGGCCTATCCCTTCTGGCTTGGCGTCGCCGCCGGTGGTCTGGCGCTGTGGCTGTTCGCCCAAACGCTGGCGTTGCACCTGACTCATCTGCTCGACGCGCATTTGTGTCATTGGCTGCGCAGCCAATTGGCCGCCGAGCTGGCGGATCATCCGGCATTGTTGGCGGCGTTGGCCGAGCGCCAGGAGGCGGACGATGAAGTTTGAGTTGGTAAAAGCGTTGGCCCCGGCGCTGTTGCTGATGGCGCTGGCCGCCGCGTTGGATGGCGTCTGCGCCTTGCTGCTGGCGGCAGCGGTGGCGAACTGGCAGCAAAATCCCGGCCATTGGCTAGGGCTGCTGGCGCTGGCTACGCCTCTCTTGCTGACGGTGCAGTATGCGGCGGCCACCCGCGGTTTCTTCGCCGGCGGCGCGGTGATGAGCGCGTTGCTGCGGGCGCTGTTCCGCCGTCTGCCGCGCGCGCTGTCGCCGCAGGAGCAGGCACCGGGTCTGTTGGCCGGGGCCATCGGTCAGACGATGTCGGCACCCGCGCACCTGCTGGCGCCGTTGGTTGGCGCGGTCGCCACGCCGCTGGCGCTGATCGCCGGGCTGGCCTGCCTGAGCCCGGGAGTGGCGCTGATGCTGCTGGCGGCCTGCGTGCTGTTGATGCTGGTGTTGCGCGGTTCGGCGGCCCGGCTGCACCGGCGAGAGCGAGAGCTTGGGGAGGCCAATCAGAGTATTGAAGGGGCGCTGATGCAGTTTGCCCGTCATCAGGCATTGCTGCGCTTCGGCTACGGGCAGGCGGCCGCCGCCGAGGCGTTGACGCAACGGTTGGATGACCATCATCGGGCGCACGCTGCGCTGCTGCGCCAAAGCTTGCCATATCACTTGTTGTTCAGCGCCGGGCTGCAGCTGACGCTGTTGGCGGCATTGTGGTTCGGTGCCCATGAGGTGCTGGCGCAGCGCCTGAACGTCGCCCAATGGCTGGCGCTGATGATTGTCCTGGCCCGCTTGTTGGAGCCGTTGCTTCAGCTTTCTCACCTCGATCAGGCGCTGCGTCAGTTGAAGAGCGCGTGGGCGCAACTGCGGCAGGCGCTGAGCCTGGCGGCGGCGCACGGCGGCTGGCGACTGCGGGAAATAGGCGGAGCCTGCGCCGCCGGAGAGATGTTGGCGATCGTCGGCCCTTCGGGCGCCGGCAAAAGCAGCCTGCTGAGCCTGATGGCGCGCACGCAGGATCCGACGGCGGGGCGGGTGTTCTACGGCGGCCGTGACGTGCGCGCGCTGTCGGCGCGGCAATTGGCGGGCGGTCGCGGCGTGATGTGGCAAGACAATCGCCTGCTGCGCGGCAGCGTGCGCTGGAATCTGACCCAGGGGCGAACGGATATCGGCGATGAGCGTCTGCTGGCGCTGTTGGCGGCGCTGGATCTGCCGCCCGACGTGCTGGAAGAAGAGGTCGGCAGCGACGGCGATCGTTTCTCCGGCGGGCAGAAGCAACGGCTGTGCCTGGCGCGCACGCTGCTGCAGGGGGCGCCACGATTGTTGTTGGACGAACCGGGCGCCAGTCTGGATCTGCGCAACGCCGAGCGCGTGGCGGCCCTGCTGGCCGGCTGGCCCGGCACGCGGGTCGTCGTCACCCACGATCCCGCGTTGGCCTGTCGGGCGGATCGAGTGTGGGTGCTGGAAGGCGGGCGGCTGACGGCGGCGGGCAGCCCGGATGCGCTGCGCGAGGCGGGGGGCTGGTTCGCCCGTTTCTGCCAGGCGAAAATGACCGGCGATCGATAGAGAAACTCCGGCAATCGAAAAAGTCGCGGCGGCCGTTTTGTTAGATTGATAACGATTATCATTTAACAATAACAACCAAGGAAAAACATGCGACTCATTCACCTCTCACCAGTGGCGGCCGCGATGCGCCGCGGCGCGTTGCTGTGCGCGCTGTGCGGCACCGGGGCACTGGCGCAGGATGCGCCGGCCAAAACGGACGTAAAAGAAGATACCCTCACCGTGACCGCCGGCGCGGCGGCGCGGGATGACTATGTGGCTCCCGGCGTCACCACGCTGGGGAAAATCCCGCTGAAACCGCGTGAAGTGGCTCAGTCGGTCAGCGTGATCGATCGCCAGCAGATGGAGCAGCAGAATCTCACATCGCTGGATGCGGTGATGACGCGCGCCACCGGCGTCACCAGCGCCCCCTTCGTGTTGCTGACCACCGCGTGGTATGCGCGCGGCTTCAAGATCGATTCGTTCGAACTGGACGGCGTGCCGACGCTGCTGGGCAATACCGCCAGCTCGCCGCAGGACATGGCGGTGTATGAGCGGGTGGAGATCCTGCGCGGCTCCAACGGCCTGCTGCACGGGCTCGGCAACCCGGCGGCCACGGTCAACATGGTGCGCAAGCACGGACTGGCGCAAAACCGCGCGCAGTTTACCGCCAGCGCCGGGAGCTGGAATCAGTATCGCGGCGAAGCGGACGTGGGCGGCCCGCTGAACGCGTCGGGCAGCGTGCGCGGCCGTGCGGTGATGGCATGGGAAGATCGCGATTATTTCTATCGCGTCTCGGATCAGAAAACCCGTTTGCTGTATGCCACCGTCGACGCCGATCTGACGCCGGATACCCTGCTGCGTGTCGGCGCGCAGTACCAAACCATCGATTCCGTCACCAATATGGCCGGGGTGCCGATGGGGAAAGACGGCAGCGATCTGCACCTGCCGCGCAGCACCTATCTGAACGTGGACTGGGATCGCTTCAAATGGGACACCACGCGGCTGTTCGCTGCGGTGGAGCATCGGCTGAACGACGACTGGCAGGCCAAGCTGAGCGGCGACTATCTGCACGCCAAGTCTCGCCTGCTGTATGCCGGCGCCTGGGGCAACGTCGATCCGGCCACCGGCGACGGCGCGGCGCTGATGGGCGGCGCCTATCGTTTTCGCAATCAGCAGCTGGGGCTGGACGCCAGCCTGAACGGCAAGATCGACGCCTGGGGGTTGCGGCACGAGCTGGTCGTCGGCGCCAGCTACACCCATGCCGAAGAAGAACAGTTCACCGCACGGTTTGATTCTGTGTTTCAGGTGCCGGTGAACGTCTACCGCTGGGATCCGCACGGCGTGCCGAAGCCAGCGATCGGCGCTTACAGCTCGCCGGGGTCGACCAAAACCGTTCAGCGCGGGGTGTACGGCATGGGCCGCATTAAACTGGCGGAGCCGCTGACGCTGGTGGCCGGCGCGCGCGAAAGCTGGTGGCAACTGCGTTCGCCCAGCGACACTCTGGAAGAGAACGCGCGTCTGACCCCCTACGGCGGCCTGATCTGGGATTTCGCCAAAGACTGGTCGTGGTATGCCAGCTACGCCACGGTGTTTCAGCCGCAGAGCGGCAAAACCTGGAGCGGGCAGATGCTTAAGCCGGTGGAGGGCCGCACGCTGGAAAGCGGGGTGAAGGCGTCGCTGATGAATGGCGCGCTCAACCTCTCGGCCGCGGCGTTCCGCATCGATCTGGAGAACAACCCGCAGGTGGATCCCGATCACCCGGACGGCGGTTTCGATACCTGGTATATCAGCGGCGGCAAGGCTCGCAGTGAAGGCTTCGAGGTGGAAGGGCGCGGATACCTCACGCCATGGTGGGACGTCACGCTCGGCTACACCTATACCGACACGCGCTACACCCGCGACGCCGGCAACCAGGGGCGCGCCTACAACAGCCTGACGCCGCGTCATATGCTGCGGCTGTGGAGCGATTACGACCTGCCGTGGGATCAGCGCAAGTGGAGCATCGGCGGCGGCATCCAGGCGCAGAGCGCGTTCAGCAGCGCCAATGGCGCGACGACGCTGCGCCAGGGCGGCTATGCGCTGGTCAACGCACGGCTGGGGTATCGCATCGACGAGACCTGGTCGGCGGCGCTCAACGTCAACAATCTGTTCGATCGCCGCTACTACGCCGGGCTTTTCTCGCCGCAGTGGAACAACCGTTACGGTGAACCGCGCAACCTGATGTTCACCGTCAAGGCCGAGTTTTGATGAATATGCGCGTATGGGCGGCGTGCCTCGGCAGCGCCATGGGGGGCGTTACCCTGGCGCTGCTTTTGGCGCGCGGCTATCCCTCGGCCGACCCGCTCGATCGGCTTTACGGCGCGCTGTTTCTGGCGTTGTTCGGCGGCATCGCGTTGCTGACGTATAGCCTGCTGGAGCCGGACTGGCGTCGCACGCTGCTGCGCGCCTGGTTGTGGTGGCCGCTGCCGCTGGCGCTGCTGGAGGCGTGGCGATGAACGCCGTCGCGCGACGGGCTTTGGCGGCGCTGCATCGGGGCTGCGGCGCGTTGTTCGGCTGCGCGCTGTTCGTGGTCCTGTTCACCGGCTGCTGGAGCCTGGCCGGCGACAGCTTCACGCTGTGGTGGAACGGCGTGACGATGAGCGGCGAGCAACGGCCGTTGGCGCAGCTGCTGGACGACGCGAAAGCCTACGGTGAAGACGGCGCGGCGCCTTACGTCATGCTGCCGAGCGCGCGTTATCCGGTGATTCGCTTTTGCCGCGCCCCGGACGACTGCGCCCTCGCGTTTAGCGCCGTCAGCGGGCGGCTGGTCAGCCTGACGGCGCCGACCACGCTGTTGGTGACGCTGCACAAGAACCTGTTTCTCGGCTTTCCCGGTCGGGTGTTTCTCAGTTTGTTCGGCATCGCGTTCGCTTTGCTGCTGATCAGCGGGATTGCGCTGCATGGTCGACGGCTGCGCCAGCTGTTGCAGCTGCGGCGGCGTCAGGGGCTGCGGGTGCTGCTGTTCGATCTGCACAATCTGTTGGGGCTTTGGTGCTATCCGTGGCTGGTGATGTTCGCTTTGACCGGCGCGTTATCCGGACTCGGCGCGCTCGGTACTGTGCTGCTGGCCGACCGCGTCAGCCCCGGTGCGCCGCAGCGGGTGATGGCGCAGCTGATGGGCGGTGCGCAACCTGCACCGCCCTTGCCTGACGCCGGGCGTACTCTTGCGCAGACGATGGCGGCGCTGCGGCGCCAGGCACCGGAATTTACGCCGCAAACCCTGCAGCGCGCGCCGGATGGTGCATTGCTGGCGGTGGGCGGCGTCACTCGCGGTATTCCCAGCAGCGCGCTGTTCGAGCAATTTCGTTTCGGCAGCGGCGAGCAGCCGGCGCTGATGCGGCGCAGCGCCGCTCATCAGGGGCCATGGACGCGCACGTTCATCGCCGTTCAGCCGCTGCACTATGGCCAATACGCCTGGTTGCCGCGGGCGGCGGCGGCGGTGAGCGCGCTGCATTTTTTGGCCGGGTTCGGCGCGGCGACGCTGGCGCTGAGCGGGCTGGGATTGTGGTGCCTACGGCAGCCGCAGCGCCGTGCCGCGCGCTTTATCACCGGCGTCTGCTGTGGTCTGACGGTGGCGGGAAGTCTGCTGTTGGCCGCCCGGCCGCTGGCGGCGTTCCCTGCCGCCTGGCTGTTTTGGGGAATGTGGGGCGCGGTGGCGCTGTTGGCGTGGCGAGTTTGGCCGGGGTGGTTATTGTTCCTCAGCGGAATGGCCAGCGGTACGGCGCTGCTGGTGGCGGCGCTCGGCCATATGCTCAGCGCCGGCCCCGGCCTGTACTGGCTGGACAGCGCTTTATTGTTGGTCAGTGCGGCCCTGTTCGCCGCCGGCTCCTTGTTATGGCAATCGCGCGGTGCCTGGCCGCGCCAATTGGAGTAAAACATGCGACAACTATTGCAACATCGGCATCTGGTGCTGACTCTGGGGCTGCTCTATTTTAGTCAGGGCATCCCGATCGGCATCGCCATGGATGCGTTGCCGACCCTGCTGCGCCATGACGGCGCCAGCCTGCAGGCGCTGGCGTTTTTGCCGCTGGTGGGGTTGCCCTGGGTGGTGAAGTTTCTTTGGGCGCCGCTGGTGGATAATCACTGGTCGCCACGCTTCGGACGCCGCCGCAGTTGGATTATTCCGCTGCAGTGCGTGGTGACGATGTGCCTGATCCTGCTCAGCGCGGTCGGCATTTCCGCGGCGGCGGCAGGGCTGTGCGTCGCGCTGCTGGCCGTCGCGTCGCTGGCCAGCGCTACGCAGGATATCGCCACTGATGGCATGGCGGCGGAACACGTCAGCGGTGAGTTGCTGTCGCGCGTCAATGCCATTCAAATCGCCGGGGTGATGAGCGGCTTCTTCGTCGGCGGGGCGGGCATGATGATGCTGAGTGCCCGGGTAGGCGTGCAGGGTGCGCTGCTGGCGATGGCGATCTTCCCTGCCGTCAGCCTGCTGGCGATTGGCCGCCTCCGACAACACGCCGATCTACCGCCCGAACGCGCCGATTCGCGTCCGGCCAACCTGCTGCGCACGCTGCGCCGTCACGGGGCGGTGAGGTTGTTGACGCTCACGCTGCTGTCGGCGGTGACTGCGGTATCCGGCCTCGGGGTGTCTAAGCTGTTTTTAACCGATAACGGTTGGACACCGGCTCAGGTCGGCCAGATCAGCATGGCCGGCGGTATGGTGACGCTGGTGCTCGGGTGCGGTGGCGGAGCTTGGCTGGTGAGCCGGCTCGGGGTGTGGAAGGCGTTCGCGGTTGGCCTTGGTTGCGCGTTGGGTGCCGCGTTATGCTGGCTAGCGATGGCCAACTGGGGCTTACAATCCGGCGGCGTGATCGCCGCGGTGATTGGAGGCGCGCTGGCTTCCGGCGTGACCTCGGTCGCTATCATGACTGCCGGCATGCAGTTTGCCGCACAGGGCGATCAGGCGGGTACCGACATGACAATGGTGCAAAGCTCGCGCGATATAGGGGAAATGGTCAGCAATATGCTGATGGTGGGAATGACCGCCAGCCTGGGCTACTGTTCTTCCTTCGCGTTGGCTGCCGCACTGGCTGTGCTGCTGCTGGGCATCAATCTGGTCAACGACCGGCACTCTGCGGCGGTGCAGCGGCAAGAAGAGTGGAGGCGATAACGGGGGCCGGTTAAGCCAGGTATCGATGTTTAACCGTAGTGAGTTCATTTAACAAATGTGACAGGATCGCCGATTACTTAATAATAACCGGCTATGCCTGTAACTGTTCATCCCATTCCGGCAGTGCAAGGAAGATAATAACAGATTGTACGTGTTACCTCAGTTCCTGCTATGCCTTTTTTCGGATCTGCGGTGGAGAAATGAGTAAACCAGATATGCACAGCATATCCATATGCCACGCATCTGCACAGGGCAGGCATACGCATATGTCAGTCATTTGCATATGTGACACCTATACAAACCAATCCGACAGGCATATACTGAACATATGCACTCATACATCATGCATGATCAGCCGGAGGAACATCCATGCGCACAGTTTCGATATTTAAAAACGGCAATAACCGCGCCATCCGTCTGCCCCGGGACCTGGATTTTGAGGGGGTGAGCGAGCAGGAGATCGTCCGGGAAGGGGACAGCATCATCCTGCGTCCCGTCCGGCCGACCTGGGGCTCGTTCGCGCAACTGGACAGGGCCGATCCGGACTTTATGGCGGAGCGTGAGAATGTGGTCAGCGATGAAGGACGCTTTAAGCCATGAAGAAAACCTGGATGCTCGACACTAACATCTGCTCATTCATCATGCGCGAGCAGCCGGCAGCGGTGCTGAAGCGCCTGGAGCAGGCAGTGCTGCGCGGTGATCGCATCGTGGTCTCGGCCGTGACGTATGCCGAGATGCGCTTCGGCGCCACCGGCCCGAAAACCTCCCCGCGCCATATTCAGCTGGTCGACGCGTTCTGCGCGCGCCTCGATGCCATCCTGCCCTGGGACCGGGCCGCAGTGGACGCCACGACGGGCATCCGGGTGGCGCTGCGCCTCGCCGGGACGCCGATCGGCCCGAACGACACGGCTATTGCCGGCCACCCCATCGCGGCCGGCGCCGTCCTGGTGACGAACAATGTGCGGGAGTTTGCGCGGGTCCCGGGTCTGGTGCTGGAAGACTGGGTGGAATAATCCCGTAAAAATTTCCGTGACGGAGACGACAGACATGAATGCTGAACACACCGACTACGGCTGGCTTTTCAGTGAACCGGCTGAAGAAATTTCCGGCGATATTGTTATTGATCCGGAACTCCTTCCGGAGGAGATTAAACTCGCAGCTATCCAGATTTTGCTGGATCGGATTGACCGTGATACGGCAGAGAAAAAACTGGCCGAATTAATACAGAAGCTTGACGTATAGGAAATTGAAAAACCAGTCGGGTAATGACTCCAACTTACTGATAGTGTTTTATGTTCAGATAATGCCCGATGACTTTATCATGCAGCTCCACCGATTTTGAGAACGACAGTGACTTCCGTCCCAGCCTTGCCAGATGTTGTCTCAGATTCAGGTTATGTCGCTCAATGCGCTGAGTGTAACGCTTGCTGATAACGTGCAGCTTTCCCTTCAGGCGTGATTCATAAAGCGGCCAGGTAATGCTGCCAACTTACTGATTTAGTGTATGATGGTGATTTTAAGGTGCTTGCGTGGCTTCCATTTCCATCAGATGTCCCACTTGTTCAGCTACCGAAGGCGTCGTGCGTAACGGTAAAGCACTGCCGGACATCAGCGCTATCTCTGCTCTCACTGCCGTAAAACATGGCAAATCAGCTTCACTTACACCGTCTCTCAACCCGGTACACATCAGAAAATCATTGATATGGCTATGAATGGGTTGGGTGCCGTGCCAGTGCCCGCATTATGGGCGTTGGCCTCAACACGATTTTACGGCACTTAAAAAACTCAGGCCGGAGCCGGTAACATCGCGCATACAACCGGGCAGTGACGTCATTGTCTGCGCGGAAATGGACGAACAGTGGGGCTACGTCGGGGCTAAATCACGTCAGCGCTGGTTATTTTACGCCTATGACAGGATG
The DNA here is from genome assembly GCF_000742135.1 of Klebsiella pneumoniae. GTDB lineage: Bacteria > Pseudomonadota > Gammaproteobacteria > Enterobacterales > Enterobacteriaceae > Klebsiella > Klebsiella pneumoniae. The sequence continues at coordinate 16,352 of NZ_KN046819.1, forward strand.
CGCAGGACGGTGGTGGCACACGTCTCAAATTTGATTACCAATTTCCGGTGTATAACTTTTTCTTTCCTAATCAGGGAAAGAGTTTATCATCTGAAAGTCTGTCTGATGTACTGAGTCACAGCAACGCCAACGTTTCATCAAGAGCACTTTATTTTCATATCCCTTTCTGTGAAACCATTTGTAGCTTCTGCCCTTTTACGCGCGGAGCCTACAGAGATAGTGAGCTTGTTGATCAGTATACCCGGGCATTAATCAGAGAAATAGAAATAAAATCAGATCTTAATGATTATCATGCAGTTCCGGTAAGATCAATTTTCTTTGGAGGAGGTACCCCTTCACTTCTTTCGCCAGAGAATATTGCTCAGATTGGTTCAGCGATACATAAAAAATTTTCAATTTCATCTGATTGTGAGTTTTCGTTTGAAATTGAAATCAAGAGTCTTAATGAAGAAAAAGTTTCTGCAATGAAGGGGATAGGTGTGACGCACCCCCGTTTCGGGCTAAAGACGTTCAATCCAGTGTGGCGTGAACTGTTCAATCTGACCTCGACATTTGATCACATTAATTATGCCGCAGATATACTCAATCGTAATTTCAGAACTGTTCTTTTCGATATACTTTACGGGATGAACGGGCAGGATGAGGAAGACATTATTAGAGACTTGGAAAAGGCGGTTTCTCTAGGAACAACAAACATAGACATTTATCCAATAGATAATGTCATGACACAGTCAAAACTGCATAAATCTATTCAGGATAAGGGAATGCCCGTCACATCAGCAACCCGGAAATTTACTATGAATATGCTGGTTGACGCTTACATGCGGAGTAAAGGATTTATGCCACATAACGGCCATGGCTACGTCAGAACGGCCAATGTAGATAGTTCTGTAGTAAGTCAGGATTACAGTTTCGTATATCATGAACACGTGTACGGATATGCCGATCATGATTTGCATGGTTTTGGCGTTAATGCTGTATCTTCCCTGCGTGGACATGTCATTACGAACACATCGAGTCGTCAGAAGTATATTACTTCAGTACTTGAAAAAAATACTGTTCCATCGACTATTAGCCAGCATCCCAGAATTCTGGATGAAATGAAACCATTAATTCTTCGACTGCCCTATCATGGTGTAATAGAAAAATCTAAAGTGAGTATGTTACAAATACCATTTGCGCTACAGGAAAAACTTTCCCAACTGAAAGAGCATCAACTTGTCACGGAGGACGCTGAAAAATTATACCTTACTAAACTGGGCTGGTACTGGTATACCAATATTATGTACTGGCTCATGCCAGAGGCCGATCAGATCGCTATGAAACGGTTCATTACTGAACAGTTGGAAATTCCTGGGAAATTCATCGCTAAAAAAGAGCTTCTGTATGTCTGAATTATCTTTTTCGCTCACAGAGGCATATAAACAGCGGTATGATGACATTGTTCGTGGTGACAATGAACGCACAGGTATATATTATCATTCTGACAAAAAATACTGGATCATTTATGATTATCAGTCATGTTCACAATTGCTCAACAGTCAATATGTTACAAAGAAAAGAATGATTATTCCCCTAAGCATGTTTGATGGTGAAAAAACAGTCATTGAACGTTTTATCTCACTTATTAATCAGTCGCTGATTTTTCGGGACGAAAGTAACAGTGATGTAGTCAGGGTAATCCATCATAATTTTAAAAATATTCCCCGTGATGAGTTGATTGACCGGACTTTGTCATTGTTCAATCAGAAGAAATGCCTTAATGAATATGATCTCATTACTCTTAATAATACACTTGCAGCCAGACTAGTCGGATTAGAGCCGTCCGATACACTGGCGGTTCATGCCCACAATGTAGGAATGCTCTTCGACGGAAGGGGGCAGGGAAAAGATCATTTCATTGAAATAGCTCATTCTTTCCTTACAGTGTTTGATTCCTGCAGGAATCTGGTTACAGGCGATGTTCCATGTAGTGATATTCAGGTGTCAGATAGAGCTATAGCTTACATTGCGGCTCATCAGACGACCATGCAACTTATTGTGGCGACACTCTGGGCCATATCACACTTCAGTCTGAAAGTTGGAGCAGAGAATGCCCGTGAAGTGGTGATTGAAGCTTCACGCTTATACAGCCCCGTCCTTTCTGTAGGCAGGGTGATGTCTCAGGATCTCAGTTTCAGGGGGCAGAGTCTGAAAAAGGGGGACAGGGTAATGTTTTATACCGGCCTGGCGAATTTCGATCCCGAAGTTTTTAATGAACCATTCCAGTTTATTCCGGGACGGAAAGAAAAACCACTGTCCTTCGGAGGGTCTTCCCTTGTTGTGGTGGCTGAGGGCATGATAATGGTATGTTTTATCACCTGAGAGCATCACCATGGATGAGAAATCTCTCTATGCTCACATCCTTAACCTGACCGCTTCGTGGCAGGTTAAAGCCCTTTCCCTTGATGAAAAGGTCGGTTCTGTTACCGTTACTGTTGGTATCGCTGAAAACGTGCTGTTATCCTGCCCGACCTGCGGTAAAACCTGCCCTGTACATGATCACCGGCATCGTAAATGGCGCCATCTCGATACCTGCCAGTTCACCACCGTAGTTGAAGCCGATGTCCCCCGAATCATGTGCCCGGACCATGGTTGTCAGACCTTACCTGTTCCATGGGCCGGACCGGGAAGCCGATACACACTGCTGTTCGAGTCGTTCGTCATCTCATGGCTGAAGATCAGCACCACAGATGCCGTCAGGAAACAGCTGAGACTGAGCTGGAATGCGGTCGATAACATTATGCAACGGGCACTCAGACGTGAACTCGCCCGCCGTAAAGCACCACTGTCCGCACGTCACCTCTGTGTTGATGAGGTCGCCTTCAAAAAGGGACATCAGTACGTCACCGTCATCTCTGATACACAGGGCCAGGCGCTGGAACTCAGGGATGATCGCGGTGTTGAAAGTCTGGCGGGTTACCTCAGAAACCTGGGTGACCGCCAGGTTGAATCCATCAAAACCCTGTCGATGGATATGAACCCGGCCTATATCAGCGCAGCCCGGGTCCACCTGCCCAACGCGGTAGAAAAAATCGCCTTCGATCACTTCCATGTCGCCAAAATGCTCTGCGCCGTGGTGGATAAAACCCGGCAGTCAGAGATGAAAACCATCCCGCTGCAGGCCCGAAGAAGCGCACATCGCTCCCGTTACCTGTGGTTGTATGGCCGTAATAAACGTCATGGTCGGATAGCCGAAAGACTGGAGGCAGCACAGATGGTTCTGCCTGATACCAGTCGTTGCTGGGCAATGAAAGAGCTGGCCCGGGAGCTCTGGAGCCGTCGGTATGACGAGCAAAGCAGGCGCCTGTGGCAGGAGTGGATAGCGATGGCAAAAGATGTTGGTGTTCCGCTGCTGAGTAGTGCCGCACGGACGTTACGTAAACGGCTGTACGGGATCCTGAATGCGATGAAATATCGGGTATCAAACGGTAATGCAGAATCGCTGAACAGCAAGATACGGCTGCTGCGTATCAAATCGAGGGGGTACAGGAACAAAGAACGGTTCAAAGTGGCGGTGATGTTCCATTACGGCAGATTAAACATGGACTTCTGAGTCTCCCACCATGTTCGGGGAAGACCCCCTTCGGAACAGGTATGCATATGTGCATCGGTATGGGAATTGCGCTCAATTTTGCTTCATCGTTTATCGCCGACATCTGTGTGCGCGGTTCAATCAGGAACGTCAACATAACCGGTCTTGCAGAAGGCGTATCGGCGCTGGGTGCATCGAGTTTCAGTATGGGAATGAACGGTCATGAACTGGATGAAAGTTAAAAATTTTCGTACGCTTCTCTCATCTCTTTTCATCTCAAAGTCCGGCGATTATGCCTATGAGGTGGTTTTCGTATTTATTGTGCTGGAAAGCACGCATAATAACTACCTACTGACCGGCTTTGTATATTTTTTTCGGTTTATCCCTTTTCTATTCTTCGGCCCCGTTGGCGGCTGGCTGGCAGATAATTATCGTCTTAAAAATAACCTGTTACTCAGTGAATGGTTGCGTCTGACAGTGTCGCTGCTTCTTTTTATCACCAGTCTGAATGGTGCAGTCAACCTTACTATCCTTATTGTGGCATCAATTCTGACAACCATTGGTCGCAGTATTTTTCAACCGAGCTACCAAACAGCCGTACCCAGAACAGTGAGTGCTGACAGGCTTACCGGCGCTAACGGCGTGTCGCAGGTTGCAGAGGAAACCGCCTCAGTGGTTGGTCCCCTCCTTTGCTCTCTTATCCTGTCATTCACGGATAAGTCATGGGTTCTGTTATTTAATTCTGTAACGTATTTCGTATCAATAATTATTCTCTCAACATTTTCTGAATCTGATTCGGCGACAGGAGCGCCTTTTCGAATTAAAAAAGTATATAAGGAAACCTTTTCCAGTATTAAGCTCCTTTACCGGGACTCCTGTGGCTTGTTTATTGTTATACTGGGTTCCTCTGTCTGCATTCTGTTTACCGGCTCGGTTATCCGTTTTATTATTCCTGCCGTGACGCTTAGTCACGGTCAGGGAGAGGTGTTTACCAGCTGGATTTTTTCACTTATGGCTGCGGGAACAATCACCGGTGGGCTGCTTTACGGAAGATTTGTGCGGTCGACGTCTCCTGAAAAAGTGATGCAACATTGGTTCATTTACGGCCTGCTACTGTTGTTAATGTCCTTCACAGCCTTTTATTCATTGGCATTTCTTCTACCACTCGCGTTTGTGCTTGGTATTAGCGGAGCGTTTGTTGATATTTCTCTTGTCACAGTCATACAATCGTGGTCTCCAGAGGAGAACATTGGCAAGACATTTGGTACGTTTTCCACATTGGCAAACACAGCCGAAGCACTTTCAGGTCTTATTTCCGGGCTTTTTGCCGTAGGTGGTTTGATGATTGTTTTTGTGGGAATGAGTTCACTTATCGCGCTGACCGGCATAACCAGTATGACTTTTCTTACCCGAAAAACGGTGAAGAATAATCACAGCAGCTCGACGGGAAGAAATGAACCTGACGGCTCATCGTAAAAGCCCCACTCCAGTCTGAGGGGGATGTTAATTGGATCCTGCCCGCCCAGCAGAGCATTCGTGACAGAATGCTGGCGGTCGGTTTGCCGATATGACGATGTTGATTTCAGTTATTGTGAGTCCGACGAAATGGATTGCGGGCCGGGCAGGATAAATGCGGGCCCATTATCACTTAATGTGAGCCGGTGGCATTTTTCATTTGCAGTTAATGTGGGCCGAAAATTGCGCCGATTGCGAGTCGGGGGGATTTCGATTGCGAGCCACTACAGTTAAGCCGGTGCCGGCCAGAATTGGCGGGCGTGCCGAGGGGCTTAATGCACTGCTGAAAAGCTGTGGCTGGGAGGCCGTCAGCAACGACGACCACTGGAAACTGATGACCATCAGCGCTGGGTGACCAGTAAAGAACGGGGCGCGCGCAGGCACCCCGGTAACGTCAGTGGGTGATGCGCCGCAGATCTTCTTCAGTCAGACCTGTCATGGCCATCACTGTATTGCGGTCGATGCCGCTCTGCAGCATCGTGCGGGCAATTTTCAGGGTCGCTTCGCGCTCACCTTTCTCGATGCCGCGCTGTTCGCCAAGCTGGATACCTTCCTGGCGCCCTTCTTCACGGGCTTTCTGTTCCAGTCGTTGTGCAATAGTCATTAAAATCTCCTCGTGTTGCGGTGACCGGCGGGCCAGTTCCTGCAGGAATGCCTCGGGTCTGGCCGTGTCTCCCGTCTGCAGCATCCAGTTCATTAAAGTGACCAGCTGCTCATCGGTAGTGTAACCCGCAATCAGCAGGGTGACCAGATACTCGGTCAGCTCGGCCAGGTCACGGGTTTGTGCGTGCTTGAGCATCAGCTCCAGCAGGGCCATCCGGCGGTGCTTCATGATTTCATCGTCATCGATGGCGCCGACGTCGATGAGGGGAAAATCACCGGTATACAGTTTTCGTGCTGTTCCCGGGCTGGCAAACAGCTCTGTCCAGTTCAGCGTCCAGGGCCAGGGGCTGCCACGACCGTGGGAAAACAGCAGGGGAATAACCAGCGGCAGCTGCTCATGACCGGCGTCCAGGTGTTTCTGCATGGCGGCAATGGAGTACCGCATGAGTCTGAACGCCATATGCCTGTCGGGACTGCTCTGGTGCTCAATGAGCGTATAAATGTATCCCTCTCCCTCTGTGGTCTTCAGGGAGTACAGCACATCGGCAAAATAGGTTCGCAGATTTTCCTCAATAAAGGAGCCAGACTCCAGCTGCAGGGTGGTCAGGTCGCACAGCTGCAGCAGTTCTGCGGGCAGATGCAGAGCCAGAAAATCCCGGGCGGTATCCGTGTGGGTCAGGAAGGTTTTAAACAGCCCGTCATGGGGAACCGGTGACTTCCCGCCCTTTCTGTTTCTGCCTGACATTCCGCGTCTCCGTTGGTTTAAGTGTGCTCATCTGGCAGTATTATACCGGAGCTGAGGTCCTGGTACCTTCTGTTTCGCCGGGGACCGTTCCGGGGTGGTTCGGTCCCCTCCCCTTTATTCTGGTAATTCCGGGGTGCCTGCATCGTGACGCAGGCGCATGATGGTTTGTCGTGAGGTACCAAATTCGCGGGCAACAGCGCTGATACTGGCACCCGCTTTCAGGTGTTCAAGCGCTGCCTGCCGCTGGTCCGGGGTCAGCGCAGGTGGCCGGCCAAACCGTTTGCCCGCTGCTCTGGCCCTTGCAAGGCCTGAATGCGTGCGCTCAATCAGCAGGTCTTTCTCAAACTCTGCCACCGCCGAAATGACCTGCATGGTCATCTTTCCGGCCGCGCTGGTGAGGTCCACGCCACCCAGCGCGAGGCAGTGTACACGAATACCGGACACTGCCAGCTGCTCCACGGTCTTTCGCACGTCCATTGCATCACGGCCCAGGCGATCAAGTTTGGTCACAATCAGCACATCGCCATTTTCCATGCGATCAAGTAACCGGGCAAAACCGGGTCGTTCGCTGGCGGCCACTGACCCGCTGATTTGTTCCTCAATCAGGCGCTGGGGTTTAACTGTAAAACCGGCTGCTTCAATTTCCCGGCGCTGGTTTTCAGTGGTCTGTTCCAGTGTGGAGACCCGGCAGTAAGCAAAAACTCGTGACATGGTGTAATTTTCTGTACGAAATGGATGTACGAATTATAACGTATGTACGAAACTAATTTCACTAGGTTTTGAACAGGTGCGGTAAGCTGTGTACGAAACCGGTCGGTTTTGTACATCCTGCTGAGGTATACATAAATGCAGCGATCTCACTCTATGAGTCAGGACCTGAGTGGGTATGTGTTTATGGATTATTATTTTGATAAAATGATAAAATGATAAAATGATAAAAAATTATATTATCAATTTATTTTTTATGATAGAGTGACCTCATAACTTCCATTAGCACTTGAGGTCCCTATGAGGTGCGTCAAAGAGCACGACCGCTACTAACATTGCGATTGCCTTGGCATTACGCGGGAAGGATGTTTGCCTTTTGGATGCTGATCTTCAGTCATCAGCGGCAAAGTGGCATGCTTCTCGTGAGGAATCAGACCTGTTACCTCGCATAACCCTTATTCAGAAATATGGAAACATCAGCCAAACGTTGCGTCAGCTCGATGAAAAGTTTGATCACGTAATTGTCGATGTGGCTGGTCGCAATAGTCGTGAACTGGCTAATGCGGGAGCTGTGGCTGATATAATAATTGCTCCACATTTATGCTCACAGTTCGATCTGGACACTTTGGAAGAGCTTGAAAGCCAACTGGAGGCTTGGCAGGATCTAAATCCTGATTTAAACCTCTATATGTACCAGACACGGGCGACTACTAATCCTGTATTGCGTGGTAAAGAACGTGCAGAATTTCTTGAATACCTGAAGGATTTCCCAACCTTACCTCCTCTTAATGCCATTAACTGTGAACGAAAAATCTATCGAGATGTTGTTCCTCTTGGGAAATCTGTTTTGGAGGCAACTAACAGAACTGCAATAGAGGAGGTGGAGCAACTTATCGAAGAGGTGTATTCCAAATGGCTTTAAAACCACGGTCTGCTAAAAAACCATCCGATGCTCAGGTTGCAGCTCTCGCTGACAAACTGGCTGATAAGCAATATGGGGAGCCAGCGGTCATAGTTAAAACTGAAAAAACAGTACAGCGGAGTCTTGCTCTTCCTCTCTCGCTTGATCAGGCAATTACCCGAGTGTCAGCAGAAAACAAACTCAGCGGCTCTGGTCCGAAAAACACCAGTGCTGTCATACGAGAGGCTCTAGAGCAATATCTGGAACGGCGGAATAGCAATACTTGATAATTTATCAATTTATCAATTTATCAATTTATCAATTTATCAATTTATCAAAATATTATTGATTTTTTTTGATAAATAATGATGCGCTTTCCTGCCTGATAGTTTTGTTCTTTCTGGCTACACCGTGACTGATCTCTGTCGTAGATATGTTCAAACCCCGGCAAATTCCCGGGGCTAACACCTTAAGGTTATTTAATGCCGGGGGATGCTGCTGACGTCTTCTTCAGGTTGTGGGGCGCGACCAGGCGCATTGAACGTGATGGTGATGATCTTTCTGGCCAGCCCCTCATCGGAAAGGGCATCATCCACACTGACATCACGAATCAGTGGACTTTCCTCTTCTATATGTTGGGCAATATCCCGCAGCCACTCTGCCAGCATTTCTCTGTCCATCTTTCTCCGCTCCGGTTTTTTACAGTCAGCATCAACATACCACACCAGGAAAAGTGAAGTCTGCGTAGTGTGGTTAAAAGATAACCGCTTTATCAGGCGTGCTGTCATCCGTGCTGGTAGCGACCTGCGCAGAATACCCTCATTTTATACACAGGATTGCCCACCGAAATTGTGGACAGCAACGATGAAAATACGATGTCGCTGCGCTCCTCATTCATACCGCTCTGCTGTGAACGCCGTGCCGCTACTGTAGCCGGGCCGCTGTGCAGAAAAGGGAGGCTTCGCCACCATCCTCACCCGGTCGCAGTGATTTCAAAATGCATTTTCCGCTGTCTTCCCGTCGTTCTCCGGCTCAATTTTCGCCGTCAAACCGTCCAGTCAGCGTCTGCTTTTATCTGCGCTGCGGCTTGCGGTGGTGCCCTTGTCTGCTCCGCTTTTCGCCCGGCTGTCGTATCGGCACGGCGTAACTGGCGCCGCATTTGAATAAGGAGAATGATTATGTCCCGTCTGATTTTGGGTGACTGTGTGCAGGTAATGACTGGCATTCCTGAGAAGGCTGTCGATTTCATACTGACTGACCCGCCGTACCTCGTCGGTTTTCGTGACCGTTCCGGGCGCACCATCGCTGGCGATAAAACCGATGAATGGCTGCAACCGGCCTGTAATGAAATGTACCGCGTACTCAAAAAAGACGCGCTGATGGTCAGCTTCTACGGCTGGAACCGTGTCGATCGCTTTATGGCTGCCTGGAAAAATGCGGGATTCAGCGTGGTCGGACACCTGGTCTTCACCAAAAACTACACATCGAAGGCCGCATATGTGGGCTATCGCCACGAATGCGCCTACATCCTGGCAAAAGGTCGTCCGGCGCTGCCTCAGAAGCCATTGCCCGACGTGCTGGGCTGGAAATATTCGGGCAACCGCCATCACCCGACGGAAAAGCCCGTTACCAGCCTGCAACCACTGATTGAGAGCTTCACACACCCGAACGCGATTGTGCTGGACCCGTTTGCAGGCAGCGGCTCAACCTGCGTGGCCGCCCTTCAGTCCGGACGCCGGTATATCGGTATCGAGCTGCTTGAACAGTATCACCGTGCCGGACAGCAACGACTGGCCGCCGTGCAACGGGCCATGCAGCAGGGGGCCGCGAATGATAACTGGTTTGAACCGGAGGCTGCGTAAATGAACTATGCCGGACACGAAAAACTTCGCGCCGACGTGGCGGAGGTGGCCAACACCATGTGTGACCTTCGGGCCAGGCTGAACGATATGGAGCATCGCTGTCGCTTTGATTCCGATGTGCTTGTTGAACGCCTGACACGCCAGACGCTGTATCGCGCCAATCGCCTGTTCATGGAGGCGTATACCGAAATTCTGGAACTGGATTCCTGCTTCAAAGATTGAGAAGGAGACGAGAATGTACGGAACATGCGAAACGCTATGCCGGGAGCTGGCAGCAAAGTATCCGGGAGACACGCCACTGATGCTGGTTATCTGGTCCCCGGAAGAAATTCAGGCCCTCGCTGACGGAATGGATATTGCCCTGACCGATCATGAAATCAGGACTGTCCTGGCGCGCCTGGAGGACATCCCGGAAGACCAGCGGACTGAATCCGGTGTTTCTTCCGGTGCGGCGATGGAGATTATCAAATACGTGAGCGAAAACCGCCAGGTGTCCGTCCCTGCTGAACTGCTGGCGTCCCTGATTCAGACCGCTGAACAGGCATTGTGGAAACGTGAATGGGCCGCCCGGGATCATGGCCTCGCCGTCCCGGAATGCGTCACCCGCCGTCAGGCGGTGGTTAATCAGGCCCGCACCCTGCTGAAAAACAACACACACGAAAACGACTGATGTTATCGCCGCCTCCGGGCGGCGATACAGGGAGTTCATGAATTATGAATGAAACGCTGAACGCACTGATTTATCGCCACGCCAGCAACCTGTTGCTGGCGCAGGGCTGGCCGGAAGAGACGGATGTTGACCAGCGTAACCCGAAGTATCCGGGCTGGATCAGCATTTACGTGCGGCTGGATGCGCCCCGGCTGGCGACGTTACTTATCAACCGTCACGGCGGCGTACTGCCGCCGCTCCTGGCCTCTGCCATTCAGAAACTGACCGGAACCGGGGCGGAACTTGTTCTGTCCGGCAGTCAGTGGCAGTCGCTGCCGGTACTTCCGGCAGACGGAACGCAGGTGTCTTTCCCGTATGCCGGAGAATGGCTGACCGAAGACGAAATCAGGGCCGTTCTTGATGCGGTACGCGATGCAGTATGCAGTGTCAGTTACCAGGTGGCAGAAGATGCGCGGCGTATCCGTGCGGCGCTGACCACCACCGGTCAGACGTTGCTGACCCGCCAGACGCGCCGCTTTCGCCTGGTGGTGAAGGAAAGCGATCACCCCTGCTGGCTCGATGAAGACGACGAAAACCTGCCCGTGGTGCTCGATGCCATCCTGAACCGGGGCGCTCGTTTTTCGTCGGTGGAAATGTATCTGGTCAGTGAGTGTGTGGAGCATATCCTGTCCAGTGGGCTGGCCTGCGATGTGCTGCGTATACCTGATGAACCGTCCCGTCGCTGGTTTGACCGGGATATTCTGCGGGAGGTTGTTATGGAGGCACGGGATGAAATCCGCAGCATGGCGGATGCACTGGCAAAAATCCGGAAATGATGACGCTGGCGGGGAAAAATCTCCGCCTTTTCCAGCCGGTCCCCGGAAAGAGCAAAAGGATGTCGCCGCAGGCTCCGCTTTACCCGGCCATGCGGGGCATGGCCTTGTGGGTTTTCAGTTATGTGGCCTCAGCGTCGTGTGCGGGCTGTGCCGTGCCTCCATCGTAGCCGGGCTTCTGCGGGCGGGTTGCAAGGTAAGGTGAACCGCTGCGGTCACCCGGTCCCTCCTTCCCGTCTGCCGTGATTTTCCGGTCGTTCACCCGCTCAGATTTCGCGGACTCACCCTCCAACTCCCGTCAGCCGTGTGCGTCAGGCTGCGGCTTCCCTTGCGCCCTTGCAACCCTGCAGGCCCGGCAAAGATGGAGGCACGGCACCGCCCGGTGTCGCGGAATATGTGAACAACGGAGGAAAACATCATGCAATATGCGAAACCTGTCACTCTGAATGTTGAAGAGTGCGACCGTCTCTCCTTTCTGCCTTACCTGTTTGGCCTGGATTTTCTGTATGCCGAGGCATCTGTGTACGCGCTGGCGAAAAAAATGATGCCGGAATATGAAGGCGGATTCTGGCACTTCATCCGCCTGCCGGACGGTGGCGGTTACATGATGCCGGATGGCGACCGTTTTCATCTGGTTAACGGTGAAAACTGGTTTGACCGCACGGTCAGTGCCGATGCCGTAGGCATCATTTTGACTTCCCTTGTGATTAACCGCCAGTTGTGGCTGTACCACGACAGCGGTAGCGCAGGGCTGACTCACCTGTACAGGATGCGCGATGCGCAGTTGTGGAGCCACATCGAATTTCACCCCGAATGTAACGCGATTTACGCGGCGCTGGACTGATTAACGGACGGGGCGGCAATGCCGCCCCTGTAAAGGAGACGAGAACATGTACTGTACTGTTAAAGAAATCATCCGCGAAGTGCTGGATACAGACGTGCCGGACAGTGAATGCGTTTTTGCCGTGGTGCTGACCCGTGGGGATGTGCGTCACATAGCCCAGGACTGGAGTCTGACAGACGATGAGCTGGAAACCGTCATGCAGCGGCTGGACGATGCCTTTGAGCATGGTGCGGATGTCAGCGTTGTTCACGACGTTGTTCGTGAACTGATGGAAGAAAAGCGCACCAGCCGTCATGTGACAGTCCCGGCGGTGATGCTGGAAAAAGTGATGGCGCTGGCAGGCAGTGAAATGAAGCGCCTGTATGCCGTCGGGAGTGAGAACGGGGGCGGCGGTAACGCATTCGTCAGGGAGGAACGCGAAGCAATGGACGTTGTGTTACAGGTGCTGGACGGGGAGCACATGTCATGAATATCAGCACAGAAACCCGCGAAATTCTGCGTAATTACAGGGCCGTGATTAATGCGCGGCGTCGTGAAATGGGGCAGAAACCGCTCACCACCGCGCAGATTGTTGATGAAATCTGCGATTTTGTGGCGAATCAGCAGGCGGTTTTCCTCGGTGGTCACTATATCCTTCAGGGCAGCAGAAACAGGTGATACAAGGGCAGGCGGTGGAGGCCGCCTGTCAGCCCGCGCGAAAACCCCTGGCAGGCTGACGCCTGCCGGAAGGGAAGCGGGCCACGCTGGCGCGTCGCCCGTTACCCTTCCCGTCTGTGATGTGTCTGACTCAGGAGTGTTTCTTTCTTATGTTATGGAACTGTTCCTGATGTTGTTGTTCCTTTATCTGCTGCTCTGATTCTGACTACTGCAGTGTTGTTCTGTCTGCCGGCGCACCTTCGGCTCCCGGCTGCCTGGCGGCATCCGGTCGTCAGGCCCGACTCCGACAGGCAGCTGCTGGCGCACCTGCCAGTCTCCGCCGAACCCGCTGGCGCGGTTTCGGGCTGTCGCTACGGTCCGATGCGTGAAAACCCCGGGCTTGCAGCGACCGTTCCGGTCGCGCCGCCTCTGTCGCGCCGTGGCCTGCGCTCCTGGCATCCCGGCAAAAAGACGCCGGGATGTAAGGCGCAACGCCGTTTCGCAAACCGCGCTTCACGTCGTTGCGGCGGGTCCCTGCCCGTTGTTGTGTCCGGTGCCATTCACCTGTTTAAGCCCCTGTCGCCGGGGGCTGATACAGCCACAACCTGCCGCACTGACTGTCCAGGGTAAATGAACAGCCCACAAAATTTTTTACCCAAAATCCGGTAAAAAATTTTGCGTTCTGCCCAGGACAGGTGCGTCAGGCCGTGGCAGTGATGCCCCATGCGGCGAAGGTTCTCAAACAGGTGATGGTGAATACCGGAGGGAACAAAAGGCAGGTCCCCGCAAAACGTCAAAACCGCAGCTCCCGAAACTCAAAAGATGATGGGGGCTGAAAACCAGAGAGAGGAGAAAGCAGGATGAGTACCCGAAATATCCACGTTAACACCGCGTCGTACACGATTCTTGTTGCCGGGAGGGAAAAAAACACCGGGGAAGAGTGGGACGTCCTGGAATTCAGCAGCCTGACTGAGCTGAAAAAATATCGCAAAAGCCACCCGGAAAAGATGGCCTTCAGCTATAGCTACGCGCTCAGCCGGGGTGTGGATACGCAGTTCCGCCATATCAACATTGCGGAAGCCGATCACTTCAAACAGTTCCTGCGTCAGATTAAGCGTGCCGGCCTCGATATCCGGGCGATCTGCTGACCGGATGTGATGAATATCCCTCCCGATTGTTGCAATGTTGTTAATGGAGATCGGGAGGGATGATATTAAGCGGAAAAATTTTTTATTAAATTTATTCTTTCATAAAGGAGTAGCTGTTATGCGATTAGCTTCCCGTTTTGGTCGGTATAATTCCATCCGCCGTGAACGTCCTTTAACGGATGATGAATTAATGCAGTTCGTGCCTTCGGTATTTTCCGGTGATAAACATGAGTCCCGGAGTGAACGTTATACGTATATTCCAAAAATCAATATCATCAATAAGTTACGTGATGAAGGTTTCCAGCCATTCTTTGCCTGTCAGAGTCGGGTTCGTGATTTGGGACGCCGCGAATACAGTAAACATATGTTACGTCTTCGCAGGGAAGGGCATATTAACGGGCAGGAAGTTCCTGAAATTATCCTGCTTAATTCACATGATGGTTCATCCAGTTATCAGATGATCCCCGGAATTTTTCGTTTTGTCTGCACAAATGGCCTGGTGTGCGGAAATAATTTTGGCGAAATCCGCGTTCCACATAAAGGTGATATTGTCGGGCAGGTTATCGAGGGAGCGTATGAAGTGCTCGGTGTCTTTGATAAGGTCACTGATAATATGGAGGCGATGAAAGAAATTCATCTTAACAGTGACGAGCAACATTTATTTTGCAGAGCTGCACTGATGGTCAGGTATGAAGATGAAAATAAAACGCCAGTGACGCCTGAACAAATAATTACTCCCCGTCGTCGGGAAGATAAACAGAACGATCTCTGGACAACCTGTCAGCGGGTTCAGGAGAATATTATAAAAGGTGGATTGTCGGGGCGAAGTGCCTCCGGGAAAAATACCAGGACAAGAGCCATTACAGGTATTGATGGTGATATCCGAATCAACAAGGCGTTATGGGTGATTGCCGAACAGTTCAGAAAGTGGAAGTCATGATAATATAAGTAAAGCCCCGAAAATTTTTCGGGGCTTTACTTATATTATCATTCTTCGGCATCGCTGTGTCGTCTGATATACCTCAATTCCATCAACCGGCTTTCCGGTTGTCTGTAAATATTGTACCCGCGAAAAATGGTCTGGCAGGAGGCTGCGCAGTTACCGGGTATATATAAGATGGGTTCCCGCTTCGCGGGGCTTCGGCCAGTCAGCATTGTCACTCACATGATATTTTTGTGTGTGGCCTTCCATGCCGCTTTTGCGGCATAACCGGTATCTGACAATGTCTGTAAGATTAATTGTTCTGCACGCTGTTAATTTCCGGAAGCGATTTATTCGTGACCGGAATCCGGATACCTTTACTGCTTTTTATCCCGGTATAAATCCGGTAAACATCTGATGCGTAGGCAAGACGTCTCTGGTTCTGGCGTTCGCTCTTCCTGAATCCGGCATTGTATGCACCAACGGCCTCCCAGGAGACGCCCCATTTTTTAAAGGCTATTGCCAGATAATAAGCACCGGTATAAATGTTCATGCAGGGATCTGTTGTCAGATGTTCCGGCTTAATTCCATAGCGGGCCAGTTCGTTAAAATGCTGGGAATCTACCTGCATCAGTCCGCTGCCATATCCCGTTACCGGATTAATACCGATGGCATTAACCCGGTAAAGGGATTCTTTCCATGATATTGCTCTCAGTAAATCAGGATCTATTTTGTAATCCCGGCCTGCAAGATCAAAGCAATCAGTGGCCTGGCAGATCTCATTTATAAACATCAGGCAGATGGCTAACATCCATTTTTTCATTTTTCCACCTCTGGTGACTTTATCCGTAAATAATTTAACCCACTCCACAAAAAGGCTCAACAGGTTGGTGGTTCTCACCACAAAAAGCACCACACACTACGCAAAAACAAGTTTTTGCTGATTTGCTATTTGAATCATTAACTTATGTTTTAAATAATGTATTTTAATTTATTTTACATTATAAAAAGGATTCATTGGTGAATTGCATATGATTCACCAATGAATTTAACGCAACTCATAGATGAATCAGTAATAATAAAACAACGAGTTAAAGCTAATTGACTCTAGATTCAATTCGTGATGTGATTTGCTGCATGAATCGTAATTTTCGTAACTTGCGTCACGATTCGATTCATCGATGAATTGTCATTTTTTTATATGTGAAATAAATTTGATGCGATAAGAAAATAAAGAGGTATACATATGGCGAAAGTGCAGGCTTATGTCAGTGACGAAATTGTCTATAAAATAAATAAAATTGTGGAAAGAAGACGTGCAGAAGGAGCTAAAAGTACAGATGTAAGTTTCTCAAGCATATCCACTATGCTTCTCGAATTAGGGCTTCGTGTATATGAGGCTCAGATGGAGCGTAAAGAGTCAGCGTTCAATCAGGCTGAGTTTAATAAGGTACTTCTTGAATGTGCGGTAAAAACACAGTCAACAGTTGCTAAGATTTTAGGTATTGAGTCACTAAGCCCTCATGTTTCCGGGAATCCAAAGTTTGAATATGCGAATATGGTCGAAGATATCAGGGATAAGGTGTCATCTGAGATGGAGAGGTTCTTTCCAGAAAATGATGAGGAATAAAAAAGAATTAAAAGTTGATTTGCTTCAAATAACAGGATTTTGATCTGGTTCAATTTGATGACAATTAACCGCATAAAGGTTATATTAATTACGTGTTAATGCCACGTTAAAAATTGAAACTGAAAATCGCCGATGCAGGGAGTTCAGACCTCCCTGCATCGACTGTCCATAGAATCCTTAACGGAGGTTCCTATGTGTGCGCTGGATCGTAGAGAAAGGCCACTTAACAGTCAATCTGTAAATAAATACATCCTTAACGTTCAGAATATCTACAGAAATTCTCCCGTTCCGGTTTGTGTCCGTAACAAAAACCGGGAAATCCTTTATGCCAATGGGGCTTTTATTGAACTCTTTTCCAGAGAAGATAAACCCTTATCCGGAGAGAGTTATATACGTCTGCAGGTTGAAATTTTTCTTTCATCACTTGAACTGGAATGCCAGGCTCTTGGACATGGCTCTGCATTTTGTCGTCGTTTTAATTTTCATGGCGAAATCTATCAGATAAGGATGGAGAATGTTTCTTTTTATAATGACGAATCTGTTGTTTTATGGCAAATTAATCCGTTTCCTGATTATCCATTTTTTGCGTTAAATCAGAGTGGAAGTAATACAAATACTTCTGATAAATTAACGATATGGAATGATCTTTCTCCAGGGACATTGGTTGTTTTCTCTTTTTATATGCTGGGTGTTGGTCACGCAACAATTGCCAGAGAGTTGGGTATTACAGACAGAGCATCTGAGGATCGAATTAAACCAGTTAAACGGAAAATAAAAGAATTTTTTGAACACTTTAATTTATTCAGAGTGTCATGTATCTATAAAGGAGAAATAGATTCGCTATTAAGTATAATTCGTGAATTTTATGGTGTTAAGTAAATGTTAAATAAGGCACGCCAATTTTGGCGTGTTTTTTTTTCGTCGGTTTCTGTGCAATCATGATTTTATTAGTCGGGAAACAGAGGTGAATTGAGTGAGGAGGCGTAACGCGAGAGGCGGGATAAGCAGAACAGTCTCAGTGTATCTCGATGAAGATACAAATAACCGACTTATTCGGGCCAAAGATCGTAGCGGTAGAAGTAAAACTATAGAGGTTCAAATCCGTCTCAGAGATCATCTGAAACGGTTTCCTGATTTCTATAATGAAGAAATATTCAGGGAGGTGATCGAAGAGAACGAGTCAACATTTAAAGAACTTTAGTTTTCATCTGTCAATATTAATCAGAGGAATCATATGAATACTGTTTTAAGTGTTCAGGGTGCTTCTGCGCCCGTTGAAAAGAAATCGTTTTTTTCTAAATTCACTCGTCTGAATATGCTTCGCCTGGTTCGTGCAGTGATCCCGGTTGCTGTTCTGATGATGTTGTTCCCTGAGTTAGCTATGGCTGCTGGTAAAGGCACGGACCTGATGGCTAAAGGTCAGGAAACGGTTAAGGCGACCTTCGGTAAGGACTCCAGTATCGTTAAATGGGTTGTTCTGGCTGAGGTGCTGGTCGGTGCGGTCATGTACATGATGACCAAAAACGTCAAGTTCCTGGTCGGCTTTGCCATACTCTCTGTATTTATTGCAGTAGGTATGTCTGTTGCCGGATTCTGACAGGAAATAAAACGATGTCGGGAGACGAGAATAAACTTAAGAAATATCGTTTCCCGGAAACACTGACCAATCAGAGCCGCTGGTTTGGCCTGCCACTGGATGAACTGATCCCCGCAGCAATCTGTATTGGCTGGGGTATCATAACATCGAAATATCTGTTCGGTATTGGTGCAGCGGTTCTGGTTTATTTCGGGATTAAAAAACTGAAAAAAGGGCGGGGCAGTTCCTGGTTACGTGACCTGATTTACTGGTATATGCCAACAGCCCTGCTGCTCGGTATTTTTCATAATGTTCCCGATTCGTGTTTCCGGCAGTGGATTAAATAGAACTGATACCAGGATTGTTATATGGAACACGGTGCCCGTTTAAGTACCAGTCGTGTAATGGCCATCGCCTTTATATTTATGTCAGTGCTTATTGTTCTCAGCCTCTCTGTTAACCTCATTCAGGGGGTGAATAACTACCGTCTTCAGAATGAGCAACGCACTGCCGTGACGCCAATGGCATTTAATGCCCCCTTTGCCGTGTCACAGAACAGTGCCGACGCCTCTTATTTACAGCAGATGGCGCTGTCATTTATTGCCCTCCGTCTGAATGTTTCATCAGAAACCGTCGATGCCTCACATCAGGCGCTTCTGCAA
Source organism: Klebsiella pneumoniae (assembly GCF_000742135.1). Lineage (GTDB taxonomy): Bacteria > Pseudomonadota > Gammaproteobacteria > Enterobacterales > Enterobacteriaceae > Klebsiella > Klebsiella pneumoniae. The sequence goes on from NZ_KN046819.1 coordinate 35,160, forward strand.
TATATCCGCCCGGGCGCACAGAACCAGATGAAAGTTATTCTGGCTGAAGAAGCGAAGCGTATTAAAAACGATAACGTGAACTCAGCCTTTTTCCAGACCAGTGTTCGTGTCTGGCCTCAGTATGGCCGTGTGGAAATTCGTGGTGTGCTTAAAACCTGGATTGGTGATTCAAAACCTTTCACTGATATCAAACATTACATCCTTATTCTGAAGCGGGAAAACGGGGTGACCTGGCTGGATAATTTCGGGGAAACAGACGATGAGAAAAAATAATACGGCAATAATATTCGGCGGCCTGTTTTTTTCCTGCAGCGTGATGGCCGCAAACGGTACGCTGGCCCCCACTGTGGTGCCAATGGTGAACGGTGGTCAGGCCAGTATTGCCATCAGCAATACCAGCCCGAATCTGTTTACCGTTCCCGGTGACCGGATTATCGCCGTGAACAGTCTGGATGGTGCCCTGACCAATAATGAGCAGACCACATCCGGCGGTGTGGTGGTTGCCACCGTCAACAAAAAGCCCTTTACGTTCATTCTGGAAACAGAACGCGGTCTGAATCTTTCCATTCAGGCCGTTCCCCGTGAAGGCGCGGGGCGTACCATTCAGCTGGTCAGTGACCTGCGCGGAACCGGAGAAGAAGCCGGTGCGTGGGAAACGTCCACGCCTTACGAATCCCTGCTTGTGACCATCAGCCAGGCTGTCCGTGGCGGAAAATTACCTGCAGGCTGGTATCAGGTTCCTGTGACAAAGGAAACCCTGCAGGCCCCGGCGGGGCTGTCTTCAGTGGCAGATGCCGTATGGACGGGGAATCACCTGAAGATGGTCCGCTTTGCCGTGGAAAATAAAACGCTGTCTGCTCTGAATATCCGGGAAAGTGACTTCTGGCGGCCGGGAACCCGTGCCGTGATGTTCAGCCAGCCTGCCAGCCAGTTACTGGCAGGTGCGCGCATGGATGTGTATGTCATCCGTGACGGGGAGGGCAACTGATGGCCAGTATCAATACCATTGTGAAACGCAAGCAGTACCTGTGGCTGGGGATTGTGGTTGTCGGTGCAGCCTCCGCGATTGGTGGGGCACTGTATCTGTCTGATGTGGACATGTCCGGTAACGGTGAGGCGGTGGCTGAACAGGAGCCTGTGCCGGATATGACCGGTGTGGTGGATACGACCTTTGATGACAAGGTGCGTCAGCATGCCACCACAGAGATGCAGGTGACGGCAGCGCAGATGCAGAAGCAGTATGAGGAAATCCGTCGTGAACTGGATGTCCTGAACAAACAGCGCGGTGATGACCAGCGTCGTATTGAAAAGCTGGGACAGGACAATGCCGCCCTGGCAGAGCAGGTAAAAGCCCTGGGTGCTAATCCCGTCACGGCGACCGGTGAGCCTGTACCTCAGATGCCTGCCTCACCGCCCGGGCCGGAAGGCGAACCACAGCCAGGAAACACCCCCGTATCCTTCCCGCCGCAGGGCAGCGTTGCTGTTCCACCGCCGACGGCGTTTTATCCCGGGAATGGTGTCACGCCACCACCACAGGTGACGTACCAGTCTGTGCCGGTGCCTAACCGGATACAGCGTAAGGTGTTTACCCGTAATGAGGGAAAACAGGGACCATCGCTGCCGTACATTCCGTCAGGAAGTTTTGCGAAAGCCATGCTGATTGAAGGGGCGGATGCCAATGCCTCAGTCACCGGTAATGAATCCACGGTGCCGATGCAGCTGCGTATCACCGGTCTGGTGGAAATGCCGAACAGCAAGACGTATGACGCAACGGGATGTTTTGTGGGGCTGGAAGCCTGGGGGGATGTCTCCAGTGAACGTGCTATTGTTCGCACCCGTAATATCAGCTGCCTGAAGAATGGCAAAACCATTGATATGCCGATTAAGGGGCATGTCAGCTTCCGGGGTAAAAACGGTATCAAGGGCGAAGTGGTGATGCGTAACGGCAAAATCCTCGGCTGGGCATGGGGCGCGGGATTTGTTGACGGTATCGGTCAGGGAATGGAGCGCGCCTCCCAGCCGGCTGTCGGGCTGGGTGCCACAGCCGCTTACGGGGCTGGTGATGTCCTGAAAATGGGTATCGGTGGCGGCGCATCGAAAGCCGCACAGACGCTCAGTGACTACTACATCAAACGTGCCGAACAGTATCACCCGGTGATACCGATTGGTGCGGGCAACGAAGTGACAGTGGTGTTCCAGGACGGCTTCCAGCTGAAAACCGTGGAGGAAATGGCGCTGGAGCAGTCACAGAGTACAGCGGAAGAAGGTAACCCGGAAAGCCCTGTGCCGAATCCTCCCTCGGCAGAAAGCCACCTGAACGGTTTTAACACCGACCAGATGCTGAAGCAGCTGGGCAATCTGAATCCGCAGCAGTTTATGTCCGGAGACAAGAACCCGCAGGGCGGGGATGCCGGCAAGGAGGGCGGAAATGGCGGGTGATGCACTGACATTCCGTGTGGCGTTTGTCGTTCGCTGGCTGCTGTGGGTCGTCAGGTTTGTGGTTATCTGGCCGCTGGCCACAATGGCCCTGATGGCTCTGTTTGTTTTATGGAAGGACAACACCACGCCGGGGAAATTACTGGTTAAGGAGATTAACTTCGTAAGACAAACAGCACCTGCCGGACAGTTCCCGGTCAGTGAATGCTGGTTTTCTTCCTCTGATTCTTCAGGCAGATCAGAAATACAGGATATCTGCTATTACCGCGCGGCTGATGCTGCAGATTATGTCAGGGAGACTGACCGGTCACTGATGCAACTGGTCACCGCATTCTGGGCAACACTGGCACTGATGTATGTCTCGCTGGCAGCGATCACCGGGAAATATCCGGTGCGACCCGGAAAAATGAAATGTGTCCGGGTGGGAACCGCAGATGAACATCTGAAGGAAGTTTATACGGAAGATACTTCTCTGTCGGAAAAAATCAGGAAATGCCATGTTTATTTCCCTGATGACAGGGCAAACAGAAACAACGGAGATAAAAATGAACATGCGTAATATTAATATTATTACTGCACGCTCTGTATCGGATAAAAGCGTATCAGATGATTTTATGAATGCTGTTCTCAGTAACTGCACCACAAGAATCGTACTTCCTGCACTGAAGGAATTCGGTTCTGAATCATTGCCGCACAATTTTAATATGGCAGCTGTCGGTGTGATGAAGAAGGGTATGTCGATGAGCTTATTTTCTTCTCCGGGAAATACAGTGGTCTCCGGACAACCCTGTGCAGGAAAAACAAATCTGACAGTAGAGTTAATTTCTGCTGTTGTGGAGAGTAATAAAAAAGGATAAGGGTAATGAAACAGATTTCTTTATTTATTCCTCTGCTGGGGACGTTATTACTTTCCGGCTGTGCCGGAACCAGTACGGAATTTGAGTGTAACGCCACCACATCCGATACCTGTATGACGATGGAGCAGGCCAATGAGAAGGCCAAAAAACTGGAGCAGTCCTCAGAAGCAAAGCCGGTTGCGGCATCACTGCCGCGCCTGGCTGAAGGGAACTTCCGGACAATGCCGGTGCAGACCGTCACCGCGACCACTCCGTCCGGCAGCAGACCTGCGGTGACGGCACTTCCGGAGCAGAAACTGCTGGCACCACGTCCGTTGTTTACGGCTGCCCGGGAAGTGAAAACGATTGTTCCGGTCAGTTCAGTTGCGCCGGTAACACCTCCCCGCCCGCTAAGAACGGGTGAGCAGACGGCTGCATTATGGATAGCGCCTTATATTGATAATCAGGATGTTTATCATCAGCCATCCAGCGTGTTTTTTGTTATTAAACCGTCTGCGTGGGGAAAACCACGTATTAATTAACTGGCCCTGAAGTTGTATATCAGCCGGCAATGCCGGCGGGCTTTCTGTATTCAAAATCTGCCTGTAAAACGAGTGCCCTGTGCGTGAAAAGGGATGGGCGGTAGCGTGTCAGAACATGTCGGGAGGAATATTCCGTGAGTGATGAAGCCGATGAAGCATATTCAGTGACAGAACAACTGACCATGACAGGAATAAACCGGATGCCCCAGAAAATAAATGTTCATGGTATTCCTGTTTATCTCTGTGAAGCATGCGGAAATCCTATTCCGGAAGCTCGGCGGAAAATATTTCCCGGTGTGACGTTGTGCGTTGAATGTCAGGCGTATCAGGAAAAGCAGAGAAAACATTATGCATAAGTCAGTCGCAGAACATATTGATTTAATTCCGGATGAACATGAGTGGATATTCAGAAAACCGAAATCTTTGTATATGCGCCGGGAAATGGCGCGTTAATTACAGGTATTCCCTTCATGGCTACCGCATTTCTCGCTTTATTTTTCAACTAAGGAATTCATGTGAATAACCCACTTGAGGCCGTCACTCAGGCGGTTAACTCCCTCGTCACAGCACTGAAACTGCCTGACGAATCCGCAAAGGCCAATGAAGTTCTGGGCGAAATGAGCTTCCCGCAGTTCAGCCGTCTGCTGCCGTACCGTGATTACAACCAGGAATCCGGTCTGTTTATGAATGACACCACGATGGGCTTTATGCTGGAAGCCATTCCCATCAATGGGGCGAATGAGTCCATTGTGGAGGCGCTCGACCACATGCTGCGCACCAAACTGCCGCGCGGGGTGCCGTTCTGCATCCATCTGATGTCCAGCCTGCTGGTTGGTGACAGAATTGAATACGGGCTGCGTGAGTTCTCCTGGTCAGGTGAACAGGCTGAACGGTTTAACGCCATTACCCGGGCCTATTATATGAACGCGGCAGCGACACAGTTTCCGCTGCCGGAGGGGATGAATCTGCCCCTGACCCTGCGGCATTACCGGGTATTCTTCTCGTACTGTTCTCCCTCAAAGAAAAAAAGCCGGGCCGACATTCTGGAAATGGAAAACCTGGTGAAAATCATCCGGGCGTCGTTACAGGGGGCCAGTATCGCCACACAGACGGTGGATGCACAGGCCTTTATCGATATTGTCGGGGAGATGATTAATCATAACCCGGACTCCCTGTACCCGAAAAGACGTCAGCTGGACCCGTATTCTGATCTGAATTATCAGTGTGTGGAGGACAGTTTTGACCTGAAAGTCCGGGCTGATTACCTGACGCTGGGCCTGCGTGAGAACGGCAGGAACAGCACGGCCCGCATCCTGAATTTCCATCTGGCCCGTAACCCGGAAATCGCCTTCCTGTGGAACATGGCCGACAACTACAGCAACCTGCTTAATCCGGAACTGTCCATCTCCTGTCCGTTCATTCTGACGCTGACCCTGGTGGTGGAAGACCAGGTGAAAACCCACAGCGAAGCCAACCTGAAGTACATGGACCTGGAGAAAAAGTCGAAGACCTCCTATGCCAAATGGTTTCCGTCCGTGGAGAAAGAGGCGAAGGAGTGGGGGGAACTGCGTCAGCGGCTGGGCTCCGGTCAGTCTTCTGTCGTGTCCTACTTCCTCAACATCACAGCATTCTGCAAGGACAACAATAAAACGGCGCTGGAAGTGGAGCAGGACATCCTGAACAGCTTCCGTAAAAACGGTTTTGAGCTGATTTCACCGCGCTTTAACCACATGCGCAATTTCCTGACCTGTCTGCCCTTTATGGCCGGGAAAGGGTTGTTTAAACAGCTGAAAGAGGCCGGAGTGGTTCAGCGCGCAGAGAGCTTTAATGTTGCCAACCTGATGCCGTTAGTGGCGGATAACCCCCTGACACCGGCAGGTCTGCTGGCACCCACCTACCGTAACCAGCTGGCGTTTATCGATATTTTCTTCCGGGGGATGAATAACACCAACTACAACATGGCGGTCTGTGGCACCTCCGGGGCCGGTAAAACCGGGCTGATACAGCCACTTATCCGCAGCGTGCTGGACTCCGGAGGCTTTGCCGTGGTGTTCGACATGGGGGATGGCTACAAGTCCCTGTGTGAGAACATGGGCGGGGTGTATCTGGACGGTGAAACCCTGCGTTTTAACCCGTTTGCGAACATCACCGATATTGACCAGTCAGCGGAGCGTGTCCGTGACCAGTTGTCAGTGATGGCCAGCCCCAACGGTAACCTGGATGAAGTGCATGAAGGTCTGCTGTTGCAGGCGGTCAGAGCCTCCTGGCTGGCCAAAGAGAACAGAGCACGTATTGATGACGTGGTGGATTTCCTGAAAAACGCCAGTGACAGCGAGCAGTATGCCGGGTCACCGACCATCCGCAGCCGTCTGGACGAAATGATTGTGCTGCTTGACCAGTACACTGCCAACGGCACTTACGGCCAGTATTTTAACTCTGATGAGCCGTCCCTGCGGGATGACGCAAAAATGGTGGTGCTGGAACTGGGCGGACTGGAAGACCGTCCGTCACTGCTGGTTGCGGTGATATTCTCCCTGATTATCTACATCGAGAACAGGATGTACCGCACGCCGCGTAACCTCAAGAAACTGAACGTTATTGATGAAGGCTGGCGTCTGCTGGACTTCAAAAATCGCAAGGTCGGTGAGTTTATTGAGAAAGGTTACCGTACCGCCCGCCGTCATACCGGTGCCTATATCACCATCACACAGAACATCGTCGACTTTGACTCTGACAAGGCCTCCAGTGCGGCCCGTGCGGCATGGGGTAACTCCTCCTACAAAATTATCCTCAAACAGAGTGCGAAGGAGTTCGCAAAATACAACCAGCTGTATCCGGACCAGTTCCAGCCACTGCAGCGCGACATGATTGGTAAGTTTGGTGCGGCCAAAGACCAGTGGTTCAGTTCCTTCCTGCTGCAGGTGGAAAACCATTCCTCCTGGCACCGCCTGTTTGTGGACCCGTTAAGCCGCGCCATGTACAGCTCTGACGGCCCGGATTTTGAGTTTGTGCAGCAGAAACGTAAAGAGGGGCTGAGTATTCATGAGGCGGTGTGGCAGCTGGCGTGGAAGAAGTCAGGGCCGGAGATGGCTTCGCTGGAAGCCTGGCTGGAAGAACATGAGAAATACAGGAGTGTTGCATGACCACAACGCAAAAAACGACTGATGTTACAGCCCCCCGACGCAGCCACTGGTGGTGGACGGTGCCGGGATGCCTGGCAATGGTGTTACTGAACGCAGCCGTCAGTTACGGCATTGTCAGACTGAACGCACCGGTGACTGCCGCCTTCAACATGAAACAGACTGTGGATGCATTTTTTGACAGCGCCAGTCAGAAACAACTGTCAGAAGCACAGTCAAAAGCCCTTTCAGCGCGTTTTAACACGGCACTGGAAGCCAGCCTGCAGGCGTGGCAGCAGAAACACCACGCGGTCATTCTGGTGTCGCCTGCCGTGGTACAGGGGGCTCCGGATATCACCCGGGAAATCCAGCAGGATATTGCCTGGCGAATGAGAGCGGAACCATGAGATGCCGGGGGCTGATTGCCCTGCTGATATGGGGGCAGAGTGTGGCCGCCGCCGATCTTGGCACCTGGGGCGATCTGTGGCCGGTAAAGGAGCCGGACATGCTGACGGTGATCATGCAGCGCCTGACGGCGCTGGAGCAGTCCGGTGAGATGGGCCGGAAAATGGATGCCTTTAAGGAGCGGGTGATCCGTAACAGTCTGCGGCCCCCTGCCGTGCCCGGTATCGGACGCACGGAGAAATACAGCAGCCGGTTGTTTGACCCGTCCGTCAGACTGGCTGCGGATATCCGGGATAACGAAGGGCGGGTGTTTGCCCGTCAGGGTGAAGTGATGAATCCGCTGCAGTATGTGCCTTTTAACCAGACGCTGTATTTCATCAATGGCGATGATCCGGCGCAGGTGGCCTGGATGAAACGCCAGACGCCGCCCACACTGGAGAGCAAAATTATCCTCGTGCAGGGCAGTATCCCGGAGATGCAGAAGTCTCTGGACAGCCGTGTTTACTTTGACCAGAACGGTGTGCTCTGCCAGCGCCTCGGCATTGATCAGGTCCCGGCACGGGTGAGCGCCGTTCCCGGCGATCGCTTCCTGAAGGTGGAATTTATTCCGGCAGAGGAGGGCAGAAAATGAAGCGAAGCCTGTGGCTGCTGATGTTATTCCTTCTCGCCGGTCATGTCCCTGCGGCATCTGCGGATTCTGCCTGTGAGGGGCGTTTTGTAAACCCGATCACGGATATCTGCTGGAGCTGTATTTTCCCGCTCTCGCTGGGCAGTATCAAAGTCAGTCAGGGTAAGGTCCCCGACACGGCGAACCCGTCGATGCCCATTCAGATTTGTCCGGCACCGCCGCCGCTGTTCAGGCGTATCGGGCTGGCCATTGGTTACTGGGAGCCGATGGCGCTGACGGACGTCACCCGGTCACCGGGATGCATGGTGAACCTGGGCTTCAGCCTGCCGGCTTTTGGTAAAACGGCACAGGGAACGGCGAAAAAGGACGATAAGCAGGTGAACGGCGCTTTTTATCACGTTCACTGGTACAAGTACCCGCTGACCTACTGGCTGAACATCATCACCTCCGCAGGCTGTCTGGAAGGCGGAGACATGGATATAGCCTATCTGTCCGAGATTGACCCGACCTGGGTGGACAGCAGCCTCACCACCATTCTCAATCCGGAAGCTGTCATCTTTGCCAATCCGATAGCACAGGGGGCCTGTGCAGCAGATGCCATTGCCAGCGCCTTTAATATGCCTCTCGATGTTCTGTTCTGGTGTGCCGGTTCGCAGGGAAGTATGTACCCGTTCAATGGCTGGGTGAGTAATGAGTCCAGTCCGTTGCAGTCCTCCCTGCTGGTCAGTGAACGCATGGCGTTCAAACTACACCGTCAGGGCATGATTATGGAAACCATCGGGAAAAATAACGCCGTCTGTAATGAATATCCGTCCCCAATCCTGCCTAAAGAACGCTGGCGTTATCAGATGGTGAATATGTATCCGGACAGCGGACAGTGCCATCCGTTCGGGCGCAGTGTGATGCGCTGGGAGACGGGAAAAAATCCGCCCAACACAAAGAAAAACTTCGGCTACCTGATGTGGCGTAAACGTAACTGCGTATTTTTGTAAGTCAGACAGGAAAAGGATAAATGATGGAAAAAGAACAGAATCAATGTTGCCAGCAACCCCTCCTGCATCAGGATGTATCTCCCACTACATCCCGGGTCACTTTCAGCACAGATAAAAAGGTACTAACGGCAGAGCAATACAGAGACTGGCAATACATTGGCGCAACCCTCAGCGATAAAATCAGCCGATACGCTGAATAAGTACGACTGGAGGCAACATGTTGAAGAACTATGCGTTTGTGAAAACGTCGATACATACAGTCGGTATGACCCTGAAGTCTCCACCTCTGGCATCGATACCGGGTATATCCGACGCCTCTCAGGCATGTGATAAAATCTCTGCCAGGCTGCGTTATGGCATCATTCCCCGACCGGAGGGGGTCAACCGTCTGAATGCCATATTGTGGCTTGCAAGAATGCGAGAGGCCGGGATTCATGGGCAGTCATCAGCGACGGCACATGAGCTTGGGCGGCTGAATGTTTTGCTCGGGCAGGTCAGCGGTGTGCTCAAAGCATGCTGGATTTACCGGGGATGGGAGGCCTCGCGTGCATCGACTATAGTGTCCATTCTGCTGATTATCCCTGCATTCCTGGTATTTTGGCTGGCGCTATATGTCGGGGGGACGATTCTGGTCTGTTCTGTCAGTATGGCGTTGTTTCTTGGTGTTGGCGTCGTGATTAACTTATGGATCAAAGATCCTGTGGGGCTTTTCTGGTCGCTGTACAGCTATATACCTTTATATGCCATACATTTATATGTGATTGAGTGATGATGAAATTATCAAAGGGTTTTATCGTTATAAATTTTAAATGCGCCGCCATTGCGATGCACTTTGAATCCGTTGGGGTGTTTGCAGTAGGTGAAAAGGCGATAGCGTGTTTTACCACCGTATCTCAGATTGAGAACCATTGCTTCAGGAAGATGAGTTAATCTTTCTTTTACGGTGAATGATATTCCTCTTTCTCTCAGGTTGTTACATAAGACTTTGCGTAGTCCCGGCCTTAAGAGGTGTGACTCGAATGTGATGGCCTTACAGGGAAAGTGACTCAAAAGGTAGCTGATATCTGCTGCGGTTTTCTCGGCGATGTCTTCATAAGATCCTGGTTGAGACATAGCTTCCGTATATCCACGGTTGATATCTACCCGAAGGTTCGACAGACAGGGAGTCAGCACCATATCGGTAATCGGGGTTTTTAATATTGATGACGATAAAAAATAAGAAACAAACCAGACGGCTACAACTGACACAAATGTCATAGAATAAAAAAGATAAACATTCTCTGTGAATAAACAGAGGGTTTTCTGTGCTGTAAAGCACAACGCTAAAGACAGTATTAATAACGTAAGTTCGGCAGGAAATGGTCTTCTCAATTTTATGAAAAGAGAATGGTTATCTTTGAAGCGAAAGCGAAGGGCTGCAGTTAACAAAACTAAAAAGATAAGCAACCCAGTCATTCTGCACTCTCCCCAATATGTTACTGCCAATGAGCGGTCTGATAAGGAAATGATACATGTATGATTGTGATCCTGTAAACGAGTTCACTTATGTTCGTGATAGGTTAAACGGCATTTTTCTTCGCCTCTCGGAAGAACCTTTTATCCGACTGAGTAAAAAAAGAATCATACAACGCCACCTCTCGGACATACAGTGGATGTTGAACCACAACCATTACCCTACACCGGGACAGGTGGATTTTTTTATCAGTCTGTTGCGGGATGATAAATTCAGTGTGGTCAGAGAGGAAGGACGACACACAAAAAGTGCAGCAGATATTCAGCTGATGATCGATGCACTAAAGGATATCCGGGATTTTTTAAAGCTGATTACCCGGTATGAAACAGAGGGGGATATTATCAGGCTTACATCGTGTTCAGCCTGGAGAAATACAGCGTTATATCTCTGTCTTGCTGCTTTCTTTGCATTGTTTATAGCTCAGGTTGTTATATTTTCAGGCTATTCCCCCCCCTGGCTGTTTACTTTAGTGGTTTCGCCTTCTTTTTTATAACATCGCTGGTTCTAGAAAATGAAGTGCTGATATTTTCTTTCATCGGTCTGGTTGTCTTTACTCTATGCATCCTTTTTGCATGGACAGGTCATTATCCCGGATAACATAAATATCAGTCATTATAATCGGTAATAGAGGCAATTATGAATAAAAGAATCACCGGGCTGGCCTGGGGGCTGAGTTTGCTCTGCACTACGGCGTCAGCCGCTGACAATATTAATACTCCCGGGGACCAGCAGTGGCTGAAGCAGCAGGAAAAACTGAGTCAGCAGTTACGTGAAAAGCCGGACACACAGTTGCAGGCATGGGCAGAGCAGCAAGTCAGGGCGAATCCCCTTCAGCATTCCGATAACCAGTTTCTCGATGAACTGGTCCGTAAACAGCAGGCTGCTCAGAAGGATAAACCACAGCAGGGCGCCGTGTACTTTGTGTCCTTCTCCATTCCCGAAGAGGGGCTGAAACGGATGCTGGGCGAAACCCGGCACTACGGTATTCCGGCCACACTGCGGGGCATGGTGAACAATGACCTGAAGACCACCGCTGAAGCCGTGTTGTCCCTGGTGAAAGACGGCGCAACTGATGGTGTTCAGATCGACCCGACACTATATACGCAGTACAGCATCCGGAGTGTGCCGTCTCTGGTGGTACGGTGTCAGGCCGGATATGACGTGGTACGCGGTAACATTCACGTCAAACAGGCACTGGAGAAAGTGGCACAAACCGGTGACTGCGCGCAGGTGGCCCGGCAAATACTTGATGCGCCCTCGAATGCCGCCGGGAGCCAGCCATGAAAGACAGACCGTACTTCATAGCGTTACCGGAAATTGTGAGGGTGGAAATGAAAACGGTTATTTCCGTGCTGACCGCGCATTTTTTTGTCCTTAGCGCCTTCATCTGGCTGGCATCCCCCGCCTGCGCTGACAGTGGAAGTGCCTATAAAGCCGGTTCGGATTTTGCGAAACAGGTGCAGGGCAATGGTCTGAACTCACTGAAAAATTTCAGTGGTGAGCAGAACCTGCCGGGGTATACCGACAACCCGGATCAGACAAAATACTACGGCGGCGTCACTGCCAGCGGAGACAGCTCTCTGAAAAGCGATTCAGCCCTGGAGTTCAGCCAGGGGGATACCGGCAAAACGATTACGGAGTCGTTCACGAACCGGCCACCGGATCAGATATCTCAGGATGCGCCGTTTATTCAGGCCGCAAAGGATACAGAATCCCGCGCCGACAGCATTGTCGGCGATACCGGACAGTCCTGTACCGCCCAGGTTGTTAACCGCAGCGAATTCACAAATCATACCTGCGAACGTGATCTGCAGGTGGAAAATTTTTGTACACGGGAAGCGACCCTGAAGGATAACGCCACCACGCAGAAAGTTAACCGAACCTATCAGCAGGTGGTGACGCTGAATTATGCCCGGAGTACCCGGCAATGGAGTGGCAACCTGACGATCCCGACCAATGGTCGTCTGCTGAATGCCTCGGTGGATGGTGAGCCTCTGGTGATCCCCTGGATTGAAGAATGCGATTCCGAAGGGAAGGTGCGGGATAGCTGCAAGAGTGCAGTCAGTGAAAGCCTGACCCTCTTTGAACGAACGTTCCCCATTGATGTGATCAGCTGGCCACGTTCAGAATCGATATGTTCAGGCGGTCAGAACACGCATTGTAGGAAATATACCTATGACGGGAAGGGGAAGATTCATCAGTCGTTTGGTGTGGACAAAGCGGTTAAAGCAGGCCAGAACTTTTCAGTAAGCAAAACATCACGGACCGTATCATCGGCCAGCCAGAAACCCGTACAGGTCACGGTCACCCTGGTGATGGAAGAAACCGAAACCGTCTACGCACCTGAAGTCGTCTGGGTTGAAAGCTGTCCGTTCAGTAAGGATGAAGGAAAAAAAACGGGCGAGGAATGTATCAGCCCGGGAGGAACGCGAACCATCACCCTCGGAGGCAGGGATTACTCGTTCACGGAAGCATGCTGGAAATATAAGGATACCTGGCTCACGCAACCGGCGGACAACGGCTCCTGTGAAAGCCTGATGAAAAATACGGCCTGTACTCTGTCATCCCGCCAGTGCGCCTTCTCCAGCGAGGAAGGCACGTGCCTGCATGAATATGCAACGTATTCCTGCGAAACCAGGACGAGTGGCAAGCAAATGATCTGCGGCGGTGATGTCTTCTGCCTTGATGGTGAATGTGACAAAGCCACGTCCGGGAAGAGCAACGACTTTGGGCAGGCGGTGTCTGAGCTGGCGGCACTGGCTGCCGCGGGGAAGGACGTCGCGGCACTGAATGGGGTGGATGTCCGGGCCTTCACCGGAAAAGCGAAGTTCTGTAAGAAGTTTGCTGCCGGCTTCAGTAACTGCTGTAAGGACGGCGGCTGGGGCCAGGATGTGGGGCTGGCGAAGTGCAACAGTGAAGAAAAGGCGCTGGGAAAGGCAAAGGACAACAAACTGACGGTGAGTGTGGGCGAGTTCTGCTCCCGGAAAGTGCTGGGTGTCTGTCTGCAGAAAAAGCGCAGTTACTGCCAGTTTGATTCGAAGCTGGCGCAGATAGTTCAGCAGCAGGGGCGTAACGGGCAGTTGCGTATCGGGTTTGGCAGTGCGAAGCATCCTGACTGTCGGGGGATTACGGTTGATGAGCTGCAGAAAATTCAGTTCGACAGACTGGATTTCACTAACTTCTACGAAGACCTGATGAATAACCAGAAAATCCCGGACAGTGGCGTTCTGACGCAGAAAGTGAAAGAGCAGATTGCTGACCAGCTGAAACAGGCAGGACAGTAAGAAATGGAAAATAACCGGGGGAAATGATGAAAGTCATATTCACTTCTAATCGTCTTGTTGATTTTCTTATCCGGCTTTTGATTACAGCGTTTGTCATTTCCCCGGTAATTATCTGGTCGTGGGATACGGTAAAAGAAACCACGGCAGACGGGATGCTTGCCGCTGCTTTCGTTATCCTTTACTCCGGTGTGCTCCTGTTTATTCTGTATTTTTGTTTTTCTGCCCTGACTGACCTGCAGAAAACCGATGAAAGAAAAAATGATGAAAGGAATGAAGATGAATAAAGCATTACTGCCACTGTTACTCTGCTGCTTTATTTTTCCGGCGTCAGGGAAAGATGCAGGCTGGCAGTGGTATAACGAGAAAATAACTCCGAAGGAAAAAGAAAATAAACCTGTACCTGCAGCCCCCCGTCAGGAGCCGGATATTATGCAGAAACTGGCCGCGCTGCAGACGGCAACAAAGCGGGCGCTGTACGAAGCCATTCTGTATCCCCGCGTGGATAATTTTGTGAAATATTTCCGGCTGCAGAATTACTGGACTCAGCAGGCCGGGCTTTTCACCATGAGTGCTAAAAAGGCCATGCTGGCACATCCCGAACTGGACTATAACCTGCAGTACAGCCATTACAACGGCACGGTACGGAACCAGCTGGCGGCAGACCAGGCGCAGCAGCGACAGGCCATTGCGAAACTGGCTGAACACTACGGCATCATGTTTTTTTACCGGGGGCAGGACCCCATCGACGGGCAGCTGGCGCAGGTCATTAATGGCTTCCGGGATACGTATGGTCTGAGTGTTATTCCCGTTTCCGTGGATGGCGTGATTAATCCGCTGTTGCCGGATTCCCGGACTGACCAGGGGCAGGCGCAGCGCCTCGGCGTGAAATATTTCCCGGCCATGATGCTGGTTGACCCGAAACAGGGCAGTGTTCGCCCGTTATCATACGGCTTTATTTCGCAGGACGACCTGGCAAAACAATTCCTGAACGTTTCTGAAGATTTTAAACCAAATTTTTAATCGCGGATTTGATTTATGAGTGAAGATTATTTGAAAATGTTTACAGGTGTTGTTCTGTTAATGCTTGTCATTATTGTTGGTTATTTCTTTTCTGAGCGTAATGACAGGAAGATGTTTCTCCTGAGCTCACTGGTTTTCCTTGTTATTAATATCGCGTGTTTATATGTGCTTACCGCCAGTCTCTGGTTTCTGTGTGGTGCAATTATGAATCAGGGCGCAGCAATGGTTGTTCCAATGGTTATTGGCTCATTACCGAACGTTACGAGCTTCGACAGGTTCAGAAGAATATTTATCTGTATTATGTTGTCATCAGCATGGTCCGGAGTGATGTGGTTTTTTATAAGGGGGCTTATGACAGGCTAAGTCATATAAAACGGTAATAAAAACCATACAAAATAATGAGGTTGATCTGATTAATATCACACAAACGCGAATATTACAGACATGAATACTCTCATGTAAATAATAACCGGAGTTTAACATGATAAGTAAATGCAGATTCTCTTTACCCC
Organism: Klebsiella pneumoniae; assembly: GCF_000742135.1. Taxonomy (GTDB): domain Bacteria; phylum Pseudomonadota; class Gammaproteobacteria; order Enterobacterales; family Enterobacteriaceae; genus Klebsiella; species Klebsiella pneumoniae. The sequence continues at coordinate 50,447 of NZ_KN046819.1, forward strand.
GGCTTGATATTACGGGAATGTGGGTATTTTCCCTGGGTGTCTGGTTTCATATCGTCGCCCGTCTTGTTTACAGCAAACCCTGGATGGCTTTTTTTCTGGCGGAGTTGATTGCGGCCATCCTTGTGCTGTTCGGCGCATACCAGGTGCTGGATGCATGGATTGCACGTGTCAGCCTGGAAGAGCGTGAGGCACTGGAAGCCAGGCAACAGGCCATGATGGAAGGGCAGCAGGAGGGCGGACATGTCTCTCACTAAATTACTGCCGGTCATTTTGTTGATGATGGCCACAGGTGTGCAGGCCTCCACCCGGGATGAAATTGAACGACTCTGGAATCCGCAGGGTATGGCCGTGCAGCCTGCACAACCGGCAGCAGACACATCAGCCAGAACAGAAAAGCCGGCTCCCCGCTGGTTCCGCCTCAGCAACGGCAGGCAGGTTAACCTGGCCGACTGGAAGGTGGTGCTGTTTATGCAGGGGCATTGCCCTTACTGTCACCAGTTTGACCCGGTACTGAAACAGCTGGCACAGCAGTACGGCTTTTCTGTTTTTCCCTACACCCTGGATGGTCAGGGGGATACCGCCTTTCCGGAAGCATTACCGGTGCCACCGGACGTGATGCAGACTTTCTTCCCGAATATCCCGGTGGCCACACCGACCACCTTCCTGGTCAACGTCAACACACTTGAGGCATTACCGCTTTTGCAGGGGGCAACGGATGCCGCCAGTTTTATGGCGCGGATGGATACCGTTCTGCAGATGTACGGAGAGGAAAAAGGTGCGAAATAAGCAGGTGGTGTTACTCATTGCCGGAATATCCGGCATCGCGACGGGAATAATCGTCAGCCTGAATATCCCCTTTATCCGTCAGGGGCTTTTTTATCCCGCCAGCCCTGTGGAAATTGTCGTTTCGCTGTGTCTTACCTTTTCTGTTTCTGTTGTGTTTTTTGTGGGAGCAATTGTGGGATGGATTTCGGTGTCTGAAATATATTACAGCCGCATGACCTGTCTGCATGAATCATCAGAAATATCAGAGGGAACTTATGATGAAAGAAAAAATAAATGATACAGAACCGGGAATCAAACAAATTGAAAGGGAGATTGAACGTGGTTGTGATAATGCAAAAAAATACTTCTGGCTTTTTGTGGTTTTCTTTGCTGCCGGATTGATTGTAAGGAACGTTATGCATGATTTTTTCAGTGCCGGTATTGATTCGTGGAAAGCTGACCCGGAATTAAATAATTTTCGTTATATGTGGAACACCCTGATGTATGTCATTCCGATTATGTTATATGCGCTTGCAGCTGGTTTTCTTGCTGCGGCTTCTCTGTCGCCGTTGTGCGAAATAATATTTGGGGGTGTCCGGATATTCCTGCTGAAACGCCGTATGCGCCGGGAGAACGAATTAAGGGAGGGCAAGAATGATGCCACGCATTAAACCTCTTCTGGTTCTTTGTGCCGCTTTACTGACGGTTACACCCGCAGCGTCAGCTGATGTGAACAGCGACATGAATCAGTTCTTTAATAAGCTGGGATTTGCTTCCAATACCACACAACCGGGCGTCTGGCAGGGGCAGGCCGCCGGGTATGCCTATGGTGGCTCCCTGTATGCCCGCACCCAGGTCAAAAATATCCAGCTGATTTCCATGACGCTGCCGGATATCAATGCCGGATGTGGCGGCATCGACGCCTATCTCGGCTCGTTCAGTTTTATTAATGGCGATCAGTTGCAGCGTTTTGTTAAGCAGATTATGAGCAATGCTGCCGGTTACTTTTTTGACCTTGCCCTGCAGGCAACGGTGCCGGAAATCAAAACCGCAAAAGACTTTCTGCAGAAAATGGCAAGCGACATTAACAGTATGAACCTCAGCTCCTGTCAGGTGGCGCAGGGGATTGTCGGAGGATTATTTCCTCAGACTCAGGTGTCACAGCAGAAGGTCTGTCAGGACATTGCCGGTGAGAGCAATATTTTTGCTGACTGGGCCGCGTCCCGTCAGGGCTGCACGGTCGGAGGACAGTCATCGTCTGTTCGTGACAAGGCCAGTGACAAAGATAAGGAACGGGTGCTGAAGAACATCAATATCATCTGGGACTCGCTGTCCAAAAACAGGATGCTTGATGGTAACAAAGAACTGAAAGAATTTATTATGACGCTCACCGGTACGCTGATTTTTGGGGAAGACAGCGAGATTACCCCCCTGCCGGCGCGTACCACTGACCGCGATATCCTCCGGGCGATTATGGAGGGGGGAACGGCAAAAGTTTATCACTGCAACGATTCGGACAAGTGTCTGAAGGTGGTGGCGGATGCAAATGTGACCATCGCCCGGGATAAAGCCCTGAAATCACAGATTACAAAACTGCTCACCAGTATTCAGAATAAAGCGGTGAGTGATACTCCACTGGATGACAGGGAAAAAGGCTTCATTTCCAGCACCACCGTCCCCGTCTTTAAATATCTTATTGACCCGCAGATGCTCGGTGTGTCCAGCAGCGTGGTTTACCAGCTGACGGACTATATCGGCTACGACATCATGCTCCAGTACATTCAGGAACTGCTTCAGCAGGCCCGGGCCATGATTGCCACCGGGAACTATCCACAGACCGTGCTGGACAGTGTGCTGGAGAATCTGAATCAGGCACAGCAACAGATTGCGGTTTTCCAGGGGCAGGTAAAGGTCCAGCAGGATGCATTGCTGGTTGTTGACCGTCAGATGAGCTACATGCGCCAGCAGCTGTCCGCCCGCATGCTCAGCCGTTACCAGAACAACTATCACTTCGGAGGGAGCACGCTGTGAATGAAGTCTATGTGATTGCCGGTGGTGAGTGGTTACGCAATAACCTGAACGCCATTGCCGCCTTTATGGGGACCCGGACGTGGGATTCCATCGAAAAAATTGCGCTCACATTGTCTGTTCTCGCGGTGGCCGTGATGTGGGTACAGCGGCACAACGTGATGGATTTGCTGGGCTGGGTGGCCGTGTTTGTGCTTATCAGCCTGCTGGTTAATGTCCGTACATCGGTGCAGATTATTGATAACAGTGACCTGGTCAAAGTTCACCGGGTGGATAATGTACCGGTCGGACTGGCGATGCCACTTTCACTGACGACCCGTATCGGGCATGCAATGGTGGCCAGTTACGAGATGATCTTCACGCAACCGGACAGTGTCACCTACAGCAAAACGGGGATGCTGTTTGGCGCAGAACTGGTATCAAAAAGCACCGACTTTTTGTCCCGCAATCCGGAAATCGCCAATCTTTTCCAGGATTATGTGCAGAACTGCGTGATGGGGGATATTTACCTGAACCACAAATACACGCTGGAAGACCTGATGGCCTCCTCTGACCCGTACACCATAATCTTTTCTCAGCCCAGCCCTTTACGTCAGGTGCCGAATAATAATTACAGTTTTCTGCAAAGCTCAGAGCCGTTTGTGTCCTGTAAGGACGCATCCGTCGGACTGAAGGATAAACTGAATCTGGACACACAGAGTGGCGGAAAAACCTGGCATTATTATGCCCAGCAGCTATTTGGTGGACGCCCTGATCCGAACCTGTTGTTCAGTACGCTGATTGGCGACAGTTACAGTTACTTCTATGGCTCAAGTAAATCAGCCAGCCAGATCATCCGCCAGAATGTCACCATCAATGCGCTGAAGGAGGGGATCACCAGTTATGCCGCACGTAATGGTGATTCAGCCAGCCTGGTGAATCTGGCCACCACGTCATCGATGGAGAAGCAACGTCTGGCACATGTCTCCATCGGCCATGTGGCGATGCGGACACTGCCCATGACGCAGACCATCCTGACGGGGATCGCCATCGGTATTTTCCCGCTTCTGGTACTGGCGGCTGTCTTCAACAAACTGACGCTGTCTGTCCTGAAAGGCTATGTGTTTGCCCTGATGTGGTTGCAGTCATGGCCAATGTTGTACGCCATTCTGAACAGCGCCATGACATTTTATGCGAAGCAGAATGGTGCACCGGTGGTGCTCTCGGAAATTTCACAGATACAGCTGAAATATTCCGATCTGGCTTCCACTGCCGGGTATCTTTCCATGATGATCCCGCCATTATCCTGGATGATGGTCAGGGGACTCGGGGCCGGATTTTCCAGTGTGTACAGCCATTTCGCTTCCTCTGCTATCAGCCCGACCGCCAGTGCCGCAGGCAGTGTGGTTGACGGTAATTACTCCTACGGCAACATGCAGACGGAAAACGTGAACGGCTTCAGCTGGAGCACCAACAGCACCACGTCGTTTGGTCAGATGATGTACCAGACCGGCAGTGGCGCAACTGCCACACAGACCCGTGACGGTAATATGGTGATGGATGCGAGCGGAGCGATGTCCCGTTTACCGGTCGGTATCAATGCAACGCGTCAGATTGCGGCGGCACAACAGGAAATGGCCCGGGAGGCGTCGAACAGAGCAGAAAGTGCCCTGCATGGTTTCAGCAGCAGTATTGCCAGTGCCTGGAACTCGCTCAGTCAGTTTGGTTCTAACCGGGGGAGCAGTGATTCTGTCACAGGTGGTGCTGACAGCACGATGAGCGCACAGGACTCCATGATGGCCAGCCGTATGCGCAGTGCAGTGGAAAGCTATGCGAAGGCGCATAATATCAGTAATGAGCAGGCGACTCAGGAACTGGCATCAACAAGTACCAGGCTATCTGGTGGAATGTATGCTGATGCTCATGCTGAATGGGGGGTTAAACCTAAAATTCTTGGTGTTGGTGGTGGGGTAGGCATCAGAGGTGGATTTAAGGGGAGCCTGGATGCAACGGATGATGACTCACATTCAGCAAGTAGTGGCAGCAGGGCTACCCATGATGCTCGCCATGATATCGATGCTAAAGCCAGTAAGGACTTTAAAGAGGCCAGCGATTACTTTACCAGTCGCAAAGTCAGTGAATCCGGCAGCCATACTGACAATAATGCCGATTCCCGCGTGGACCAGTTGTCTGCAGCCCTGAACTCAGCGAAACAGAGTTACGACCAGTACACGACGAATATGACCCGCAGCCATGAATATGCTGAAATGGCATCCCGTACTGAAAGCATGAGTGGGCAGATGAGTGAAGATCTGTCGCAACAGTTTGCACAGTATGTGATGAAACACGCGCCGCAGGATGCAGAAGCTATTCTGACAAACACCAGTTCACCGGAGATTGCAGAACGCCGCCGGGCGATGGCGTGGTCTTTTGTGCAGGAACAGGTGCAGCCTGGTGTTGATAATGCCTGGCGTGAATCCCGTGGCGATATTGGTAAAGGAATGGAGAGCGTACCTTCGGGTGGTGGCAGCCAGGATATTATTGCTGACCATCAGGGGCATCAGGCCATTATTGATCAAAGAACGCAGGACAGTAATATCCGGAATGATGTAAAACATCAGGTTGATAACATGGTCACAGAATATAAAGGGAATATAGGTGATACTCAGAACAGCATACGTGGCGAGGAAAATATTGTAAGAGGACAGTATTCTGAACTGCAGAATCACCATAAAACAGAGGCATTATCTCAGAATAATAAATATAATGAAGAAAAGTCGGCTCAGGAAAGAATGCCCGGGGCTGACAGTCCACAGGAACTTATGAAAAGGGCAAAGGAATATCAGGATAAGTATAAGCAATAATGCTGTATTTGGGAGATGATAATGAGATGTTTAACCCATATTGCTTTGGTAACGGTGATACAGTTTATCGCCTGTTATCTGGCTGGTTGGGGGAATGCCGAAACAATTTTTATGCTGTTCTTCATAGTACTATGGCAGGGACTGTTTATATGGTTGTTCTCTCAAATACGAAAAAAACGGAATGTGTCGGATGAGTTTAAGTTTAGTAAAGGCGTTTGGTATATAACGATGCCAGTATCTTCCTTACTCTCTCCATTATTAAGCCTGATGGTTTTTATCATTGGTACACTATACGAATTAAGGCGAGTTAGTGGTTGTGTAAGTGTAAGAGAATGGATGCAATCTCAGGTAAATGAACAAACTAATGAAGATTTGCATCTGGATTTTGATAATATGGATTTTCATCGTACTAATCCTGCAACAGGGTTACCTATGTCAGGTATTGGTGTGGATATCGGTGGTAATTCATATGGTTATAGTTCAAAACGATATGGTGAGTGAATCTTAATTTGTATATTATGACGTTTTATTCAATATGAAGGAACATTGATGAAAATGAAAAAATTGATGATGGTTGCACTGGTCAGTTCCACTCTGGCCCTCTCAGGGTGTGGTGCGATGAGCACGGCAATCAAGAAGCATAATCTTGAGGTGAAGACTCAGATGAGTGAGACCATCTGGCTTGAACCCGCCAGCGAACGCACGGTATTTCTGCAAATCAAAAACACGTCTGATAAAGACATGAGTGGGCTGCAGGGCAAAATTGCTGATGCTGTGAAAGCAAAAGGGTATCAGGTGGTGACTTCTCCGGATAAAGCCTACTACTGGATTCAGGCGAATGTGCTGAAGGCCGATAAGATGGATCTGCGGGAGTCTCAGGGATGGCTGAACCGTGGTTATGAAGGCGCAGCAGTTGGTGCCGCGTTAGGTGCTGGTATCACCGGATATAACTCCAATTCTGCCGGTGCCACACTCGGTGTGGGCCTTGCTGCTGGTCTGGTGGGTATGGCTGCAGATGCGATGGTGGAAGATGTGAACTATACCATGATCACGGACGTGCAGATTGCAGAGCGTACTAAGTCAACGGTGACAACGGATAATGTTGCCGCTCTTCGTCAGGGCACATCAGGTGCGAAAATTCAGACCAGTACTGAAACAGGTAACCAGCATAAATATCAGACCCGTGTGGTCTCAAATGCGAACAAGGTTAACCTGAAATTTGAAGAGGCGAAGCCTGTTCTCGAAGACCAGCTGGCCAAATCAATTGCTAATATATTGTAATTTAGGATGAGACTGGATAAAGCTGTACCAGTCTCATATAAAATCCCTATTATGGAATAAAGGGGGCAGTCGTGTTAATCAGAAAATGCATAATGTTATCAATTTGTTTCCTCATTCAGGGATGCATAAGTACACAAGTATCTGAAGGAAGTTTATATGAATATAAGAATAAACATATAAGAGAATTTTTGTCCGACCAGGTAATGTATAACATTCATAATGAGAATTATAACTATATTACCCGTACTGGCGGTTCTGATACGTATTTCCTATATACTCCGGCTCTGTTTGTTGATAAACAAGTAGCGGCACCATCAGTGAATGTGGAAAATTTATGTGCTATAAGTGGAGGGCAGGGACGAATTAAGAAATTCACCTCTGATACTTTTATTGAATCCGGCTATAAAGTTGCTAAAGCCTTTCGTGATATGGGATTGTATGCTCATTTCGGAGCATATGAAGCATTCAGGGATTCTTATCAGAGCTTTGAAAAACAAAAGATTGCGTATAGATTTCAAACAGAAAAACTGGATGAGTATGTAAATAAAGGTTATTTCTTTGATGATTTTTCCTGTATTGTCAATGGTAAAGAAATATGGTCACTTTCAATTGAGCCAGTTGCTGTTGATCAAGATTCATCAGGTGTTGATCAAATATGGATGCTTATGACGGTAAATAGCTGATCTTTATTTATTAACTTTGATGACATCAAGAAAATTATCCGGGCCAGTCCTGCTGGCCTCCTGACTGACGCCTCGCTTTGCTCGTTGTCCAACCCCGGAAAGAAATAAAATAAATTTTATTTCTCCCCGGCGTTTTCGAAATAAATATGAAAACACTGAGCGGTTGTGCAAATTCTTTGTGCGACCGTGAAGTGTTGCCGGCGAAGCCGGAATTTAACGGTTATTAATCTTTTCATCATTAATAATCAGTCCGACTGACTTTCTTTCTTCGGAATATCATCATGAGTTTTAACGCAAAGGATATGACCCAGGGCGGTCAGATTGCGTCCATGCGTATCCGCATGTTCAGCCAGATCGCCAATATCATGCTTTACTGCCTGTTTATTTTTTTCTGGATACTCGTTGGTCTGATTTTATGGGTAAAAATAAGCTGGCAGACGTTTGTGAACGGCTGTATTTACTGGTGGTGTACCACGCTGGAAGGCATGCGGGATTTAATCAAGTCCCAGCCAGTATATGAGATTCAGTATTACGGCAAAACCTTCCGGATGAACGCTGCCCAGGTACTGCATGATAAATATATGATCTGGTGCGGAGAGCAGCTATGGTCCGCATTCGTTCTGGCGTCTGTCGTGGCCCTGGTTATTTGCCTGATCACCTTCTTTGTTGTCTCCTGGATTCTGGGGCGTCAGGGTAAACAACAGAGCGAAAATGAAGTCACAGGTGGTCGTCAGCTGACAGACAATCCGAAAGACGTTGCCCGGATGCTGAAAAAAGACGGCAAGGACTCCGATATCCGGATTGGCGATCTGCCGATTATCCGGGATTCCGAAATCCAGAACTTCTGTCTGCACGGAACAGTGTCGACGGGTAAGTCAGAGGTTATTCGACGTCTTGCCAACTATGCCCGTAAACGTGGCGACATGGTGGTGATTTATGACCGTTCGTGTGAGTTTGTTAAAAGTTACTATGATCCCTCCATCGATAAGATCCTGAATCCGCTGGATGCCCGCTGTGCCGCCTGGGATTTGTGGAAGGAGTGCCTGACACAGCCGGATTTTGATAATGTCGCGAACACGCTGATCCCGATGGGAACGAAAGAGGACCCGTTCTGGCAGGGATCAGGACGTACCATTTTTGCGGAAGCGGCGTACCTGATGCGTAATGACCCTAACCGCAGCTACAGCAAACTGGTGGATACACTGCTTTCCATCAAAATTGAAAAACTGCGTACCTACCTGCGTAATTCACCGGCGGCCAACCTGGTGGAAGAGAAAATTGAGAAAACGGCGATTTCCATCCGTGCTGTGCTGACCAATTACGTGAAAGCCATCCGGTACCTGCAGGGGATTGAGCATAACGGTGAGTCCTTCACCATTCGTGACTGGATGCGTGGTGTCCGTGAAGATAAGAAAAACGGCTGGCTGTTTATCTCGTCAAATGCCGACACTCATGCCTCCCTGAAGCCGGTGGTTTCCATGTGGCTGTCCATTGCCATTCGTGGGCTGCTGGCAATGGGAGAAAACCGTAACCGTCGTGTGTGGTTTTTCTGTGATGAGTTACCCACGTTACACAAACTGCCGGACCTGGTGGAGATCCTGCCGGAAGCCCGTAAGTTCGGTGGCTGTTATGTGTTTGGTATCCAGTCCTATGCCCAGCTGGAAGATATCTACGGTGAGAAAGCAGCGGCCACGCTGTTTGACGTCATGAACACCCGTGCTTTTTTCCGTTCCCCGAGCCATAAGATTGCAGAGTTCGCTGCCGGTGAGATTGGTGAGAAAGAGCACCTGAAAGCCAGCGAGCAGTATTCCTACGGTGCTGACCCGGTACGTGACGGGGTATCGACCGGTAAGGATATGGAGCGTCAGACGCTGGTCAGTTATTCCGACATTCAGTCTCTGCCGGATCTGACCTGCTATGTCACTCTGCCCGGACCGTATCCGGCAGTCAAACTCTCTCTGAAATATCAGGCACGTCCGAAGGTTGCCCCGGAGTTTATTCCGCGTGACATCAACCCGGAAATGGAGAACCGTCTGAGTGCCGTACTTGCCGCAAGGGAAGCAGAAGGTCGCCAGATGGCCAGCCTCTTCGAACCGGAGGTTGCCTCCGGAGAAGGCGTGACTCAGGCTGAACAGCCACAACAGCCACAACAGCCACAACAGCCACAACAGCCACAACAGCCACAACAGCCACAACAGCCACAACAGCCACAACAGCCACAACAGCCACAACAGCCAGTGTCTTCTGTCATCAATGATAAGAAGTCAGATGCAGGTGTGAGTGTTCCGGCAGGGGGGATCGAGCAGGAGCTGAAAATGAAACCGGAAGAAGAGATGGAACAGCAACTGCCACCCGGGATCAGTGAATCCGGTGAAGTGGTGGATATGGCCGCTTATGAGGCATGGCAACAGGAAAATCATCCGGACATCCAGCAGCATATGCAGCGTCGTGAAGAGGTGAACATTAATGTGCACCGGGAGCGCGGGGAGGATGTTGAGCCGGGAGATGATTTCTGATGTTGAGTTTCAGCGTTGTTAAATCGGCAGGCAGTGCCGGAAACTATTACACCGACAAGGATAATTACTATGTGCTGGGCAGCATGGGAGAACGCTGGGCCGGTCAGGGGGCTGAACAGCTTGGGCTGCAGGGCAGCGTCGATAAGGATGTTTTTACCCGTCTTCTGGAGGGCAGGCTGCCGGACGGGGCGGATTTAAGCCGCATGCAGGATGGCAGTAATAAGCATCGTCCCGGCTACGACCTGACCTTCTCCGCCCCCAAAAGTGTCTCCATGATGGCCATGCTCGGGGGGGATAAACGTCTTATTGATGCACATAACCAGGCCGTGGATTTTGCTGTCCGTCAGGTGGAGGCGCTGGCTTCCACACGGGTGATGACGGACGGACAGTCAGAAACGGTGCTGACCGGTAATCTGGTGATGGCACTGTTTAACCATGACACCAGTCGCGATCAGGACCCACAGTTACACACGCATGTGGTGGTGGCTAATGTCACGCAGCATAACGGCGAGTGGAAGACACTGAGCAGTGACAAAGTGGGGAAAACCGGATTTTCCGAGAACGTGCTCGCGAACCGGATTGCGTTCGGGAAAATATATCAGAGTGAGTTACGTCAGCGCGTTGAGGCGCTGGGTTATGAAACCGAAGTGGTCGGTAAGCACGGTATGTGGGAGATGCCGGGCGTACCGGTGGAGGCCTTTTCCAGTCGTTCACAGGCTATCAGGGAGGCCGTCGGGGAAGGAGCCTCACTGAAATCCCGGGATGTGGCGGCACTGGATACGCGAAAATCCAAACAGCACGTCGATCCGGAAATCAGAATGGCTGAATGGATGCAGACGCTGAAGGAAACCGGGTTCGACATCCGGGCATATCGTGACGCGGCGGATCAGCGTGCGGAGATCCGCACGCAGGCGCCCGGGCCTGCTTCACAGGACGGGCCGGATGTGCAGCAGGCGGTGACACAGGCCATTGCCGGATTAAGTGAACGAAAAGTGCAGTTCACGTATACGGACGTGCTGGCCAGGACGGTCGGCATACTGCCGCCGGAAAATGGTGTGATTGAACGGGCACGTGCCGGTATCGATGAGGCCATCAGCCGTGAGCAGCTTATCCCCCTCGATCGTGAGAAGGGGCTGTTCACGTCCGGGATTCATGTGCTCGATGAGCTGTCAGTCCGGGCACTCAGTCGTGACATCATGAAACAGAACCGGGTGACCGTACATCCGGAGAAAAGTGTCCCCCGGACGGCCGGCTACAGCGATGCCGTCAGTGTTCTGGCACAGGACCGTCCGTCGCTGGCCATTGTGTCCGGGCAGGGCGGTGCAGCCGGGCAGCGTGAGCGGGTGGCTGAACTGGCAATGATGGCCCGGGAGCAGGGGCGGGAGGTGCAGATTATCGCCGCTGACCGTCGCTCGCAGATGAACCTGAAGCAGGATGAACGGCTGTCCGGTGAGCTGATAACCGGACGTCGTCAGCTGCAGGAGGGCATGGTCTTCACGCCGGGCAGTACTGTTATAGTTGACCAGGGCGAAAAACTCTCCCTGAAAGAGACGTTAACCCTGCTGGACGGTGCCGCACGTCATAACGTACAGGTCCTGATAACCGACAGCGGGCAGCGAACCGGTACAGGCAGTGCGCTGATGGCCATGAAGGATGCCGGGGTGAACACGTATCGCTGGCAGGGCGGAGAACAGCGACCGGCAACCATCATCAGTGAACCGGACCGGAATGTCCGCTATGACCGGCTGGCCGGAGATTTTGCGGCCAGCGTGAAAGCCGGAGAAGAGAGCGTGGCACAGGTCAGCGGGGTACGGGAACAGCCCATACTGACACAGGCCATTCGCAGTGAGCTGAAAACGCAGGGCGTGCTCGGACACCCTGAGGTGACCATGACTGCACTGTCACCGGTCTGGCTGGACAGCCGGAGCCGTTATCTGCGGGATATGTACCGTCCGGGGATGGTGATGGAGCAGTGGAACCCGGAGACACGCAGTCATGACCGCTATGTGATAGACCGGGTGACAGCGCAGAGTCACAGCCTGACCCTGCGGGATGCGCAGGGCGAAACGCAGGTGGTGCGTATTTCCTCCCTGGACAGCAGCTGGTCGCTGTTCCGGCCGGAAAAAATGCCGGTGGCAGACGGCGAGCGACTGAGGGTGACAGGGAAAATTCCCGGACTCCGCGTCTCCGGCGGTGACCGCCTGCAGGTGACATCCGTCAGTGAAGATGCGATGACGGTTGTTGTGCCGGGGCGGGCTGAACCGGCCACCCTGCCTGTGGCTGACTCACCGTTCACGGCACTGAAGCTGGAGAATGGCTGGGTGGAAACGCCCGGGCATTCCGTCAGCGACAGTGCGAAGGTTTTTGCCTCCGTCACACAGATGGCGATGGACAACGCCACCCTGAACGGTCTGGCCCGCAGCGGTCGTGATGTCCGGCTGTATTCCTCACTGGATGAAACCCGTACTGCGGAAAAACTTGCCCGCCATCCCTCCTTTACGGTGGTTTCTGAGCAGATAAAGGCGCGGGCCGGTGAGACATCGCTGGAAACCGCTATCAGTCTGCAGAAAGCCGGGCTGCACACGCCGGCACAGCAGGCCATTCATCTGGCCCTTCCTGTGCTGGAAAGTAAAAACCTGGCCTTCAGCATGGTGGACCTGCTGACAGAGGCGAAGTCGTTTGCTGCAGAAGGAACCGGTTTTACTGAACTGGGAGGGGAAATCAATGCGCAGATAAAACGCGGTGACTTACTGTATGTGGATGTGGCAAAAGGCTATGGCACAGGCCTGCTGGTTTCCCGTGCGTCGTATGAGGCAGAAAAAAGTATTCTTCGCCATATTCTCGAAGGTAAGGAGGCGGTCACGCCGCTGATGGAGAGAGTACCCGGCGAACTCATGGAGACGTTAACGTCGGGACAGCGTGCCGCCACCCGTATGATACTGGAAACGTCCGACCGTTTCACGGTGGTACAGGGTTATGCCGGTGTGGGTAAGACCACACAGTTCCGGGCGGTGATGTCAGCCGTGAACATGCTGCCGGCGAGTGAGCGTCCCCGAGTTGTGGGGCTGGGGCCCACGCACCGTGCGGTCGGTGAGATGCGCAGCGCCGGCGTGGATGCACAGACGCTGGCGTCCTTTCTGCATGACACGCAGCTGCAGCAGCGCAGCGGAGAAACGCCGGATTTCAGCAACACGCTGTTCCTGCTCGATGAGAGCTCAATGGTGGGCAATACCGACATGGCACGTGCATACGCCCTGATTGCGGCCGGTGGCGGTCGTGCCGTGGCCAGCGGTGACACGGACCAGCTGCAGGCCATCGCGCCCGGTCAGCCTTTCCGGCTCCAGCAGACGCGCAGTGCTGCCGATGTGGTCATCATGAAAGAGATTGTGCGTCAGACGCCGGAACTGCGGGAGGCGGTATACAGCCTGATTAACCGGGATGTGGAAAGGGCACTGTCCGGGCTTGAGAGTGTGAAACCGTCTCAGGTGCCACGTCTGGAGGGTGCATGGGCACCGGAGCACTCCGTGACGGAGTTCAGTCACAGCCAGGAAGCGAAACTGGCAGAAGCGCAGCAGAAGGCGATGCTGAAAGGCGAGGCTTTCCCGGATGTCCCCATGACACTGTATGAAGCCATTGTCCGCGACTATACCGGCAGGACACCGGAAGCACGGGAGCAGACGCTGATTGTCACGCACCTGAATGAGGACCGGCGCGTACTGAACAGCATGATTCATGATGCACGGGAAAAGGCCGGTGAGCTGGGGAAAGAGCAGGTCATGGTGCCTGTCCTGAACACAGCGAATATACGTGACGGGGAGCTGCGTCGTCTCTCCACCTGGGAGAATAACCCGAATGCCCTTGCCCTGGTGGATAATGTGTATCACCGGATTGCCGGTATCAGCAGGGATGACGGGCTGATAACCCTGGAGGATGCGGAAGGTAACACGCGGCTGATTTCACCCCGGGAGGCGGTGGCTGAAGGTGTCACACTGTACACACCAGACAAAATCCGGGTGGGAACCGGTGACCGGATGCGCTTCACGAAGAGTGACCGGGAGCGCGGTTATGTGGCCAACAGCGTCTGGACGGTGACAGCGGTTTCCGGTGACAGTGTCACACTTTCTGACGGTCAGCAGACCCGGGTGATTCGCCCCGGTCAGGAGCGGGCAGTGCAACATATTGACCTGGCCTATGCCATCACTGCCCACGGTGCGCAGGGGGCGAGTGAAACCTTTGCCATCGCGCTTGAAGGCACGGAAGGTAACCGGAAACAGATGGCCGGCTTTGAGTCAGCCTACGTGGCCCTGTCGCGTATGAAGCAGCATGTGCAGGTGTACACCGATAACCGTCAGGGCTGGACGGATGTCATTAACAATGCCGTACAGAAAGGAACTGCCCACGATGTGTTTGAGCCGAAACCGGACCGGGAGGTCATGAATGCGCAGCGGCTGTTCAGTACGGCACGGGAACTGCGGGACGTGGCGGCAGGCCGTGCCGTTCTCCGTCAGGCGGGGCTGGCCGGGGGAGACAGCCCTGCACGGTTTATTGCACCGGGACGTAAATATCCGCAGCCGTATGTGGCACTGCCGGCGTTTGACCGTAACGGCAGGTCCGCCGGTATCTGGCTGAACCCACTGACTACGGATGACGGAAACGGGCTGCGGGGATTCAGCGGTGAAGGTCGGGTAAAAGGCAGCGGGGATGCGCAGTTCGTGGCCCTGCAGGGCAGCCGTAACGGAGAAAGCCTGCTGGCTGATAATATGCAGGAGGGTGTCCGGATTGCCCGTGATAATCCTGACAGCGGTGTGGTGGTGAGAATCGCCGGTGAAGGCCGTCCGTGGAATCCCGGTGCCATCACCGGTGGCCGCGTGTGGGGGGATATCCCGGACAGCAGCGTCCAGCCGGGGGCCGGAAATGGTGAACCGGTTACAGCTGAAGTGCTGGCACAGCGGCAGGCTGAAGAGGCCATCCGCCGTGAAACGGAACGTCGCGCAGATGAAATTGTCCGTAAAATGGCAGAGAACAAACCTGACCTGCCGGATGGCAGAACAGAGCAGGCTGTCAGGGAGATTGCTGGGCAGGAGCGTGACCGGGCTGCCATAACTGAACGGGAAGCCGCGCTGCCGGAGAGTGTGCTGCGTGAATCACAACGGGAGCGGGAAGCGGTCCGGGAGGTTGCCCGGGAAAATCTGCTGCAGGAGCGTCTGCAGCAGATGGAGCGGGATATGGTCCGTGACCTGCAGAAAGAGAAAACCCTGGGCGGAGACTGATACAGGAAGACAAACACTGATGACAACGGATAACACGAACACGACACGTAACGATTCACTGGCTGCACGGACCGATACCTGGTTGCTGTCGTTTCTGGTCTGGTCACCCGGACAGCGGGATATCATCAAAACGGTGGCACTGGTGCTGATGGTACTGGACCACATCAATCTGATATTCCAGCTGAAGCAGGAATGGATGTTTCTGGCCGGGCGAGGAGCCTTTCCGCTTTTTGCCCTGGTGTGGGGGCTGAATCTGTCCCGTCATGCGCATATCCGGCAACCGGCCATTAACCGGCTGTGGGGATGGGGGATTATTGCCCAGTTCGCATATTATCTGGCAGGCTTTCCCTGGTATGAGGGGAATATCCTGTTTGCCTTTGCAGTGGCGGCACAGGTGCTGACGTGGTGTGAAACGCGCAGTGGGTGGCGTACAGCAGCGGCCATTCTTCTGATGGTCCTGTGGGGGCCTTTGTCCGGCACCAGTTACGGCATTGCCGGGCTGCTGGTGCTGGCAGTCAGCCACCGGCTGTACCGGGCGGAAGACAGAGCGGAACGTCTGGCGCTGGTCGCCTGCCTGCTGGCTGTTATTCCGGCGCTTAACCTTGCCACCAGTGATGCAGCGGCGGTGGCCGGTCTTGTGATGACGGTGCTGACCGTTGGTCTGGTGTCGTGTGCAGGAAAATCATTACCCCGTTTCTGGCCCGGGGATTTTTTCCCGACGTTCTATGCCTGTCATCTTACTGTGCTGGGCGTTCTGGCTGTGTGACTGGTATGATACTGGCGCTGATTCTGCTTATTAATAAACAACATAACACAGGATATTTATGAAAATTACGGATCACAAACTCCCTGAAGGTATTGCCCTGACATTTCGTGTCCCGGAAGGAAATATAAAACATCCTTTGATTCTCTTATGCCATGGATTTTGCGGTATCCGGAATGTTCTGCTGCCTTCCTTTGCGAATGCGTTTACAGAAGCCGGGTTTGCAACGATTACTTTTGATTATCGAGGATTCGGTGAGAGTGAAGGGGAACGAGGTCGTCTGGTTCCGGCAATGCAGACCGAAGATATTATTTCAGTTATCAATTGGGCAGAAAAGCAGGTATGTATTGATAATCAGCGTATAGGATTATGGGGAACATCGCTGGGTGGGTGTCATGTATTCAATGCAGCTGCGCAGGATAAAAGAGTGAAAAGTATTGTCAGCCAGCTGGCTTTTGCTGACGGTGAGGTTCTGGTTACCGGAGAAATGAATGAACTGGAGAAAGCTTCTTTTCTGTCCACGCTGAATAAAATGGCAGAAAAGAAGAAAAATACCGGGAAAGAGATGTTTGTGGGGGTTACCCGGGTACTGAGTGATAATGAATCAAAGGTATTCTTCGAGAAGGTAAAAGGTCAGTATCCTGAAATGGATATAAAAATACCTTTCCTTACGGTTATGGAGACGTTGCAATATAAACCGGCAGAGAGCGCAGCCAAAGTACAGTGCCCAGTTTTGGTTGTTATTGTCGGCCAGGATAGTGTTAATCCACCAGAACAGGGAAAAGCCTTATATGATGCTGTTGCTTCTGGTACTAAGGAATTATACGAGGAAGCTGACGCATGCCATTATGATATTTATGAAGGCGCGTTTTTTGAACGTGTGGCGGCAGTACAGACGCAATGGTTTAAAAAACATCTTTAATTGTCGGTATTAATATGTCAGAGGTCGTTGAGGTCAGCTTAATATCATAGTGAGTAGTTTCAACGACCTGGAGGACATATTTTCACAAAGGTCAGGGCAATCATGACAGAGCAGAAACGACCGGTACTGACACTGAAACGGAAAACGGAAGGGGAAACACCGACCCGGAGCCGGAAAACCATCATCAATGTCACCACGCCACCAAAATGGAAGGTGAAAAAGCAGAAACTGACGGAGAAGGCTGCCCGGGAAGCAGAGCTGGCAGCGAAGAAAGCACAGGCCAGACAGGCGCTGTCCATTTATCTGACGCTGCCCTCGCTGGATGAGGCGGTGAACACTCTGAAACCCTGGTGGCCGGGATTATTTGACGGAGACACCCCCCGGCTTCTGGCCTGCGGTATCCGGGACGTGTTACTGGAAGACGTGGCGCAGCGGAATATCCCGCTCTCGCATAAAAAACTGCGCAGGGCGCTGAAGGCCATCACCCGTTCAGAAAGCTATCTGTGTGCCATGAAAGCCGGTGCCTGCCGGTATGACACGGAAGGGTATGTGACGGAGCATATTTCTCAGGAGGAGGAAGCGTATGCGGCAGAGCGTCTGGATAAAATCTGCCGCCAGAACCGGATAAAGGCAGAACTTCAGGCCGTGCTTGATGAACAATAAAAAAAGCCTCCTTCACACTAAAGGAGGCGGAAAAATAAGGCTTCTCTGAAACCTTCTTCCATACCCGGCAGAAGAAGGTTATAAAAATTTATAACACATTCACCGGCCTGGATTAAAGGGGGAAGGAAAATGAACGGAACAGGGCGTGATTCGCAAAACTCCGGGGTATGGCGCTACCGGCAGGTCGGACGCCGGGCTGTCCGGCTGGAAGTCAGGGGGGACTGGCCGGGAGCCGCTGAGGCATGGCTACGGGCTGCGCCGTCTGCTCCCCGGACAGACTGGCAGCAGTTTGCCCGAAAAAGGGCTGAACACTGCCACCGGCGCTGCCGGGGAAGGGTGTAACGAAAAAGCAGCCCTCATTACTCCAGGGATTCAGAAGGCTGAATAATGCATGAGATTTGCTTTTTTTAATATCCGGTCGGGCAGTATGACCGGACAGTTCTGAGTAGCACAGAGTTTTTTCCGTATTAAGTCGTGATTTTATATTTTGTGATTAATTTCACAAAATAAGGTGTTATTCAGTGTGTGCTGCGATATTCAGGATTACCTGAAATACAGGTGCCATTTATCTGATATGGAGAATAACATGAGGAAATATATTCCACTGGTATTATTTATCTTTTCATGGCCGGTATTGTGTGCAGATATTTATGGACGGGTTGTTCGTGTACTGGACGGTGATACCATCGAGGTCATGGACTCACGGAAGGCAGTGCGGATCAGGCTGATAAATATTGATGCACCGGAAAAGAAACAGGATTATGGCCGGTGGTCAACGGACATGATGAAATCACTGGTTGCAGGAAAAACGGTTACCGTCACATATTTTCAGCGAGATCGTTATGGTCGTATTCTCGGGCAGGTTTATGCACCAGACGGAATGAATGTTAATCAGTTTATGGTCCGGGCCGGGGCTGCCTGGGTATATGAGCAGTACAACACAGATCCCGTGCTGCCTGTCCTTCAGAACGAAGCCAGACAACAAAAACGTGGGCTCTGGTCAGATGCTGATCCGGTTCCCCCCTGGATATGGAGACACCGTAAATAAAGCGATGGCAATCTTATCATTCATCTGTTCTCAGCGGGAATAAAAATGGCGAAAACAAAACAGGAATGGCTGTATCAGTTACGGCGATGTTCATCAGTCAATACGCTGGAAAGAATTATTCATAAAAACAGAGACAGTTTATTAAACAGTGAACGTGAATCATTTAATTCAGCAGCAGACCACCGGTTAGCGGAATTAATCACCGGAAAGTTATATGACAGGATACCAAAAGAGATATGGAAATATGTAAGGTAATAATTCAGCATAATTAATTACCAGGAGCAGATAAACAATGAAGCTGATTATTTTTATTCTCATTGTTCTGATTATTGCAGCGTTACTTATCCGGATTATCCTCAGAAGTGTAAATCAGCATTCTCCTTTGCTGATGCAATTGCATGCGGCAGGTATACGGACCGGTGATGCAGAGCGAATACTGTCCGGCGGTGAATACTGGCAACGTCAGAAGACGCTGCTGACAGAAAGGGAAGTCAGTTTTATGAAAGGACTGTTCAGAATTGTGGATATGAAGCGGTGGTATCTGTGTCCGCAGGTACGGGTCGCGGATATCGTCCAGCTGAACGGGAATATCCGGCCACGATCACGCCAGTGGTGGCGGTTATTCAGGATGGTGTCTCAGTGGCATGTTGATGTTGTTATCGTTGAGCGGCGTTCGTTCAGTATTGTTGCAGCAGTAGAGCTGGATGATGCCAGCCATTTACGACCGGAACGCAGACGCCGGGATATTCTTCTGGAAGAGGTTCTGAGGCAGGCTGGTATTCCGTTGCTCAGAAGCCACGATGCCAGAAAACTGCTGCAGATGACCGGAGAATGGCTGAATACAACAGGGGCTGCTCAGCAGTCACCGAAACATCGTAGCTGACGCCTTCGCGTTGCTCAGTTGTCCAACCCCGGAAACGGGAAAAAGCAAGTTTTCCCCGCTCCCGGCGTTTCCATAACTGAAAACCATACTATTTCACAGTTTAAATCACATTAAACGACAGTAATCCCCGTTGATTTGTGCGCCAACACAGATCTTCGTCACAATTCTCAAGTCGCTGATTTTAAAAAACTGTAGTATCCTCTGCGAAACGATCCCTGTTTGAGAATTGAGGAGGCGAGATGTCGCAGACAGAAAATGCAGTGACTTCCTCATTGAGTCAAAAGCGGTTTGTGCGCAGAGGTAAGCCTATGACTGACTCTGAGAAACAAATGGCTGCTGTTGCAAGAAAACGTCTTACACACAAAGAGATAAAAGTTTTTGTCAAAAATCCTCTGAAAGATCTCATGGTTGAGTACTGCGAGAGAGAGGGGATAACGCAGGCTCAGTTCGTTGAGAAAATCATCAAAGATGAACTGCAGAGACTGGATATACTAAAGTAAAGACTTTACTTTGTGGCGTAGCATGCTAGATTACTGATCGTTTAAGGAATTTTATGGCTGGCCACGCCATAAGGTGGCAGGGAACTGGTTCTGATGTGGATTTACAGGAGCCAGAAAAGTGAAAACCCCGATAATCTTCTTCAAGTTTGGCGACATGAAAGATTACCGGGGCCATCTAAAAACCGTATAGCCAACAATTCAGCTATGCGGGGAGTATAGTTATATGCCCGGAAAAGTTCAAGACTTCTTTCTGTGCTCACTCCTTCTGCGCATTGTAAGTGCAGGATGGTGTGACTGATCTTCAACAAACGTATTACCGCCAGGTAAAGAACCCGAATCCGGTGTTTACACCCCGTAAAGGTGCCGGAACGCTGAAGTTCTGCGAAAAACTGATGGAAAAGGCGGTGGGCTTCACCTCCCGTTTTGATTTCGCCATTCATGTGGCGCATGCCCGTTCCCGTGGTTTGCGTCGGCGCATGCCACCGGTGCTGCGTCGACGGGCTATTGATGCGCTGCTGCAGGGACTCTGTTTTCACTATGATCCGCTGGCCAACCGCGTCCAGTGCTCCATCACCACGCTGGCCATTGAGTGCGGACTGGCGACGGAGTCTGCTGCCGGAAAACTCTCCATCACCCGTGCCACCCGGGCCCTGACGTTCCTGTCAGAGCTGGGACTGATTACCTACCAGACGGAATATGACCCGCTTATCGGGTGCTACATTCCGACCGATATCACGTTCACACCGGCTCTGTTTGCTGCCCTTGATGTGTCTGAGGATGCAGTGGCAGCTGCGCGCCGCAGTCGTGTTGAATGGGAAAACAGACAACGCAAAAAGCAGGGGCTGGATACCCTGGGTATGGATGAACTGATAGCGAAAGCCTGGCGTTTTGTCCGTGAGCGTTTCCGCAGTTACCAGACAGAGCTTAAGTCCCGGGGAATAAAGCGTGCCCGTGCGCGTCGTGATGCGGGCAGGGAACGTCAGGATATCGTCACCCTGGTGAAACGACAGCTGACGCGTGAAATCGCGGAAGGGCGCTTCACTGCCAGTCGTGAGGCGGTAAAACGTGAAGTGGAGCGTCGTGTGAAGGAGCGCATGATTCTGTCACGTAACCGCAATTACAGCCGGCTGGCCACCGCTTCCCCCTGAAAGTGACCTCCTCAGAATAATCCGGCCTGCGCCGGAGGCATCCGCACGTCTGAAGCCCGCCAGTGCACAAAAAAACAGTGCCACATACAAAAAAACAACCTCATCATCCACCTTCAGATGCATCCGGTCCCCCCTGTTTTCGATACAAAACACGCCTCACTGACGGGGAATTTTGCTTATCCACATTAAACTGCAAGGGACTTCCCGATAAGGTTACAACCGTTCATGTCATAAAGCGCCAGCCGCCAGCGTTACAGGGTGCAATGTATCTTTTAAACACCTGTTTATATCTCCTTTAAACTACTTAATTACATTCATTTAAAAAGAAAACCTGTTCACTGCCTGTCCTGTGGACAGACAGATATGCACCTCCCACCGCAAGCGGCGGGCCCCGACCGGAGCCACTTTAGTTACAACACACAAAAACAACCTCCAGAAAAACCCAGGTCCAACGCAGAACCGAAACCACAAAGCCCCTCCCTCATAACTGAAAAGCGGCCCCGCCCCGGCCCTTCGGGCCGGAACAGAGTCGCTTTTAATTATGAATGTTGTAACTATACTCCGTCATAGCTGTCAGTCTTCTGGCTGGAAGTTCTCAGTACACGCTCGTAAGCGGCCCTGACGGCCCGCTAACGCGGAGATACGCCCCGACTTCGCGAAGCCTTGTCGTGACCACTCCGACGGCGTACAGAGGCGTCTGAGATGTTTTAAGCGGTTATGGCTTTGCAGCTACCGTGTTAAGTTCCCTGATATCGCTGAAATAACAGAAGAACATCCCCCTAAGCGTCAGCAGCAAGCTGCCGCCGCCAAGGCCCCGGAAATCACGCCCTTTACGTCGTAAACGCCGTAAAGCCCGCTCACCGGGGTTAAAAGGGATTACTTTGACTTCTTCATTGCTGATAGTGGGTTAAGGCTAATCAGGGCAGGGGGCTGACAGGCAGAATTTATGAACCAGTAACCGGCTACGCCGGGCTTTCGGCGCCATTTGACTCTACAGACACATGTAACCTCGTCTGGCGCCTCCATGCCGCTGACGCGGCATTCAGAAGCTTCCCGATGCTGTAAATCTTAACGTCTGATTTGTGCCAATAACAGACATTGCGGGAAACGTATGAAGCTGGCCGCCATTCCCGATAGCACAGCCCTGATGCTACACTGTTTTGTATTCTCATTATCTCATCAAATAAATTTATGACTACCGCTGATTTCAAACGCCCTAAACTAGAACTCCCAAATGGGACAGATAAACTGCTGCTGCACTCTTGTTGCGCTCCGTGTTCTGGTGAGGTAATGGAGGCGATCCAGGCCTCAGGGATCGACTACACCATCTTCTTCTACAACCCGAACATTCATCCGCAGAAAGAGTATCTTATTCGTAAGAATGAGAATATTCGCTTTGCCGAACAACACGGCGTACCGTTTATCGATGCGGATTACGACACAGATAACTGGTTTGAGCGCGCCAAAGGCATGGAATGGGAACCCGAACGCGGCATTCGTTGCACCATGTGTTTTGACATGCGTTTTGAGCGGACTGCGCTTTACGCCGCTGAAAATGGCTTCAACGTGATCAGCAGCTCACTGGGGATCTCTCGCTGGAAAAATATGCAGCAAATCAACGATTGCGGTCAGCGAGCCGCCGCCCACTATCCGGGTATGGTTTACTGGGACTATAACTGGCGCAAACAGGGCGGTTCGTCGCGCATGATTGAAATCAGCAAGCGGGAGCAGTTTTACCAGCAGGAATACTGCGGCTGCGTTTATTCACTACGTGACAGCAACTTGCACCGCAAATCCCAAGGCCGTCCTCTCATTCAGATCGGTAAGCTTTACTATGGTAAAGAAGACGACCAGTCCTGATTTTATGTCACGCCCTCGGTGGCGTGGCCGCCTTCCTATGCATTCCTCTAACAATTGCATGCCCCACCCGGCACGAACAGTAATTTTTAGCCGTGAGATGGGAGGCGAAGCCGGTGTCAGCTATAAGCTGACCGACAGCAGGAAAACCGACGCCAGTCTGGCCTATTCCTGGGGCAGGAACATGGAAGATGGTAAACCCCTTCCGCAAATGCCTCCTCTCGAAGCCCGTCTGGGATTATCCTGGGAAAGTGGTAACTGGAGCAGTACCGGGCTGGTACGTCTGGTCAGTAGCCAGCATCGGGTGGCGATTAATGAAGGTAATATGGTGGGCAAAGATTTTGACAGCAGCGCCGGTTTTGCCGTGGTTTCCGCCAATGCCGCTTACCGCGTGAACAAGTACTTTAAAGTGAGCGCCGGTGTCGATAATCTTCTGGACAAGGATTACAGCGAGCATCTCAACCTGGCGGGTAACAGTAGCTTTGGCTACTCCGCCAATACCTCCGTTAACGAACCAGGAAGAACATTCTGGGGCAAAATTAATGTGACATTCTGACCGGTCCCGGTTCGAAAGGGCCGGGTTGTTTATTCAGAAAATATGAGGAAATTGTTATGTTGAAAATTCTCAAAACTCCGGAAGGGAAAAAGTTTCTTATTGCTGTGGCTTGTGTGTTTATCGTTGCGGTATGCGTGGTGTCAAAAGCCGCGTTCCAGGGTGTGGAAGACCAGTACAATCTGCCGATGGATACCTGGGACACATCCCTGTTTATCATCCAGGGCGCATGGGTGGCCATTTACAGCTTTATGTTCACCATTGTGGGGGCGCTGCCTTTCGGGTTTTACTTTCTCGGCCCTAAAGATGATTCAGAATAACTGAATGCGCGTTTGTTGTTCACAACCGGAACGTAAGCGCATTCAAAAATGTATCGTGTCATTTACACTGGCACGATACATGTCTACTTCGGCCTTTTACTTAACAGTAAAGGTATATTTTCCCTGTGTTTTATGACCATCTACTGAAAGAGCTGTCCAGTCGACTTCATATTGTCCTTTATCGAGCGTTGTGCTCACAGGCACTATTAACGTCGCTTTGTCTTTTGGATCAAGGGCTGGTTTACCGGCCGGAATAATATGGCCGTCTGCATTTTTTAATTCCGCTTTGGAAAAAGAGGGCTCAAGAGATTCTGTAAAGCTCAATGCCAGCTGTTTAGGGGACTCTGTTAGTTCAGCTTTATCGGCGGGGACAGCAGTCTTAAGATGAGCATGCGCCATCGCCTGCTGGGATACAAAGAATGAGGACAGCCCCATCACTAAGACCGGAAAAATTGCAGGTATTTTCATTTTTACTCCATCGGTTGTGTTTACATCTGATTCAGGTCGGTATCTTAATTATAAGCATTCAGTAATCCGGTAATACAGCATTGCGTTTCTGATTACCCTCTCTAACCCGGATTATTGTTTGCCGGGATGTATTAAATTCCCGAGCAACTGCGCTGATGGTGGTTCCGGCGTTTAAACGATCAATCACTGCCCGTTGCTGTTCTTCATTTAGGCTTGAAGGGCGGCCAAACCTTTTTCCGTCTGCCTTTGCCCTTGCGCGAGCAATCTTTATGCACCGACTGGGGGAAATCAGAGATCGGGGACTGGAAAACCAGAGCTACCGGGCCAGCGGACTGACGTTGCTGACTGCGGCGATCTCACTGTGGAATACGGTTTATATAGAAAGAGCAATAGATTCTTTGAGACGAAAAGGGATCCCGCTAAATGAACAGCTTATTGCTCATTTGTCCCCGCTGGGATGGGAGCACATAAATCTGAGTGGGGATTACGTCTGGCGAACAAACCTCAAGTTGGGACAGGGTAAATACCGCTCATTACGCTCAGTGGATAGCAGTCTGTACAAAAAACAGTCTTAGCGTAGGATATTGTCCGTTTTCCAATCGGACCCCTACATGCGCTGACGCGCATAAATCCCCGTTCCTCACTGGAACGAAAACTCACGCTAAACGCGAAGGCTACGCCAGAAGTCCAGATTTTTCCGCTACATTGGATTTTTGGTGTTATGCTACGTCTAATGAACCGTGCTTATTACACGGCATTTGACCCGAGGTATTTATGGCAACAACACAACGAGCAACACAAAGCGTTACTATGACCGTAGAACGTGCCTTACTCAGCCGTGCGCGTGAGGCTGGTATTAATCTCAGTGCCACTCTGACCGCAGCCCTTGATGCTGAACTACGCCAGTATGAAGCGAAAAAATGGCAGGAGGAAAACAACGAAGCGCTGGAAGCTCTTAATCGTTTTCACGATGAACATGGTTGTTTCAGCGATGAGTACAGGACATTTTAAAAAATGCAGTTCACTTATACCGCATCGCCGATCTAATCGACCAGCCATTAGGTGAGACTCTCAAGCGTGCATTGGCGGCTTTACAGCGAGAACTGGATCAAGCAGAAGGCTCTGCGTAATAGTTAAAAGCGGGAGGGTAGGGGGCTCCCCCTATTTGAATGATCGGCCCCCGCCCTAGCTCTCACAAGGTAAACCTTTGTGAGAGCTAGGGTGATTTGTTCAAAACAAGTATCACATAACTTGATTTAGTAAATTTGATACGCAAAAATCTCATTATCTAATGTCTAGTGAGATTAAATCGTATGGCGCTCGTCGGTTATGCTCGTGTATCCACGACAGATCAAGATCTGACACATCAGATAGCGGTGCTGACTTCAGCCGGCTGCCGTAAAATCTTCTCGGAGAAAATGACCGGCGCCAGGAAAGAGGGCCGTCAGGCACTCGATGACTGCCTTGATTACTTGCGAGAAGGGGATACGTTGGTGATCACACGTATCGATCGCCTGTCACGCAGTCTGCGCGACTTACAGAATCTGGTTCATGAACTTGAAGGGCAAAACATCAAGCTCAGGGCGACCGAGCAGGCCATCGATACCTCTTCTGCGTCCGGCAAGGCTTTCCTGGATATGTTGGGCATATTCGCCGAGTTCGAGACACGACTGCGTCAGGAACGGCAGCGGGAAGGCATTGCCCGCGCGAAAGCCAGAGGGGCATATAAAGGAAGAAAACCCACCGCTCAGGCGAAAGCGCAGCAGGTGATTGAATTGACGCTGGCCGGACTCACCCGCGAAGCGGTTGCCGACCAACTGGGCATTGGCAGGGCCAGCGTCTACCGAATATTAAAAACCTGGCGGCAGCAACATCCCGACGCTATTCTGCCCGGAGAACGGGTGAAGCCTTCGCTCAGCCATAGTGAGCCGTCGACCGAACATGTTACGATAGCGCCATGAAAAAAAATCCAACGCCCCATGATGCCACTTTCCGGCAATTTCTGACGCAACCCGAAATTGCCCGCGACTTCATGGAGATACATTTACCGGCCGAACTGCGGGCCATCTGTGACCTCAGCACGCTGAAGCTGGAGTCCGGCTCCTTTGTCGAAGATGACCTGCGCCAGTATTTCAGCGACGTGCTCTACAGCCTGAAAACCACCGCCGGCGCTGACGGTTACGTGATGGTACTTATCGAGCACCAGTCCAGCCCGGATAAGCACATGGCGTTTCGCCTCATTCGCTATGCCGTTGCCGCTATGCAGCGTCATCTCGACGCTGGCCACAAAAAGCTGCCGCTGGTCATTCCGGTACTTTTCTATACCGGCAAACGCAGCCCATACCCTTACTCGACCAACTGGCTGCAGGAGTTTGATGATCCAACGCTGGCCGGGAAACTGTACACCGGCGATTTTCCGCTGGTTGATGTGACGGTCATTCCCGACGAAGAGATTATGGGTCACCACAGCATGGCCGCTCTGACCCTGCTGCAGAAACATATTCGCCAGCGCGACCTGGCCGAACTGACCGACAGGCTGTCCGCCATTCTGCTGGCCGGCTATCTGTCTTCGCCACTGGTGATTTCGCTGATACACTATATTATCCAGGCCGGTGAATCGGCGGATGCGCAGGCATTTGTCCGCGCACTGGCCCTGCGGGTACCGCAACATGAGGAGGAACTGATGACCATCGCACAACAGCTTGAACAAAAAGGTATCGAGAAGGGTATCCAGAAAGGTATCGAGGAGGGTATTCAGAAAGGTATCCAGTTGGGTGAACAGCGCGGTATGGAAAAAGGACGCCAAGAAGGTGAACGCGAAGCTGCACTGAAAATCGCCCGCACCATGCTGGCAAATGGCCTTGATCGCGATTCGGTCATGAAGATGACCGGTCTGACCGCTGACGACCTGGCCCAAATTCGCCACTAATCCTTTGCGTCGAGGGGCAGGGCAGCCATTGACTGATAAAACCGCATCCGTTTCCCCGGAAAACACCACCTCAGCGCTCAGCCATCTGGCGTTCTGCGCCCTGGTGGCGCTGGGGCTGGCACGCCAGGACGGTATCGCCGGCACGCCCTATGCCGAAAACCTGTTCCTGATCCGCTGGCTGGCCACCGCCCAAAAGCAAAAACGCTTCCCCAGGAGCGTGGCGATTGACATCCAGTGGTTACTCGAACGTGGTCGCAAACACGGCCCGGCCGGCCACCTGCGCCAGCATCTTGAGTACCTCTTTCGCTCCTGCAGCGGCAATCTGGCCGCTCAGTCCGACCTGTTCCGTCTCACCTACGCCTCTGAAACCCTGAAAGACCAGGGCTGGGACAATTATGTGCTGGACGCACACGAGTGGAAATCCGGCGTCGTGCCGACACCGTCACAGCATAACGGGTTCTATGTCGAAAAAACGGCGCTGAATGCCGCTTTTGCCCAGGACGGTCGCCATCTGCACTCCGTCACGTTTCGGGTGGTCGGTGACGCCGACCGGTTTATGCATGTGTTGGCCGAGTACGGTCTGTGTACGCGCCGGCAGGGCAGCACGTCAGCCTGCCACACCATCGCGCCTGAACCGGCGTAACACCACGACCGACACGGTTCAAATATTCCGCCAACGGCGCCGCGCCACTCACAACCAGGACGTTATCCACAAATTTGGGGGATAACCTGTGCGCATCGTCGGTAAAAATATTCACCTCAAAATGAGGGGCTTGTGCCCGTTGCGCGGTTGACCTCGCCATCTTGGGGCAGTGACCGGGTAGCTGCGATAACTGCCAACTTTCAGGCAACCACGTCGATCGGTAACCTTGTTTCCATATCAAGCTCAAATATCCCATAGGGGTTTACATGAGCGTAAATCAGCGGTGTCAGTGCTCTGAAGTCTTCTGCCTTCATTCGTGACAGCCATACGGGCTCATGGAGTACCTGCTGGATCATCAGCGTGTTCACGTAGGCCAGGCAAATCTGCAACAGATGCAGCGCCAGAACAGACAACTCCTGCTCTTCCAGACGGTTTGTCGCCACCTCTCCGCCTTTACCATAAAAAATGAACGCATTTGCACTATTCCAGTTTTCCACTACGTTCAGCCCTTCATTTATCTCAATGCGAAGATCTTCGGAGCCAATATACCGGCATAAGAAAATGGTTTTTATTGCTTTCCCCAGCTCCGCCAGAGCCTTATAAGTCGGATGCTGAACGTTGTTCCTGGTAAACCGGCGTAAAATG
>NZ_KN046819.1:79274-106842 GCF_000742135.1 Klebsiella pneumoniae
GGATGTGCTTCGCCGTATACACCATGTTATCGGAGAGCTGCCCACATATGGTTATCGTCGGGTATGGGCGCTGCTTCGCAGACAAACAGAACCTGATGGTATGCCTGCGATCAATGCCAAACGTGTTTACCGGATCATGCGCCAGAATGCGCTGTTGCTTGAGCGAAAACCCGCTGTACCGCCATCGAAACGGGCACATACTGGCAGAGTGGCTGTGAAAGAAAGTAATCAGCGATGGTGCTCTGACGGGTTTGAGTTCCGCTGTGATAACGGAGAAAAACTGCGGGTCACGTTCGCGCTGGACTGCTGTGACCGTGAGGCACTGCACTGGGCGGTCACAACGGGTGGCTTCGACAGTGAAACAGTACAGGACGTCATGCTGGGAGCAGTGGAACGCCGCTTTGGCAGCGAGCTTCCGGCGTCTCCAGTGGAGTGGCTGACGGATAATGGTTCATGCTACCGGGCGAATGAAACACGTCAGTTCGCCAGGATGTTGGGACTTGAACCGAAGAACACGGCAGTGCGGAGTCCGGAGAGTAACGGAATAGCAGAGAGCTTCGTGAAAACGATAAAGCGTGACTACATAAGTATCATGCCCAAACCAGACGGGTTAACGGCAGCAAAGAACCTTGCAGAGGCGTTCGAGCATTATAACGAATGGCATCCGCATAGTGCGCTGGGTTATCGCTCGCCACGGGAATATCTGCGGCAGCGGGCCAGTAATGGGTTAAGTGATAACAGGTGTCTGGAAATATAGGGGCAAATCCAGGCTCCGTTACGGCGAACTGTCGCTCAAGATGATTCGGGATAGCAACGTGCTCATGACCGCCTCGCTTATACCGGTGAGTCGGCTGCTGGCAACTGACCAGCCCCAGCTCTTTCATTAGTCTGCCAGCAAGCCAGCGCCCCATCTGGTAGCCTCTCTGGGCTGCCATTGTCGCGATGCTCCTTGCTCCGGCTGAACTGTGGCTGATGTTATGCAGCTCCAGCACCTGGCTTCGTAGTTTTTCAGGACGGTTTTGCCAGTATTTGTAGCTGCTGCGATGAACCCCGAACACGCGGCAGAGAGAGGCCACTGGATAACGCGCCCTGAGTTTCCCGATTAACGAGAATTGTTCAGGGAGTCTGACATCAAGAGCGCGGTAGCCTTTTTTAGTATATCGTTTTCCATTTCAATACGTTGGAGCTTTTTCTTCAGCTCGCGTATTTCGATTTGTTCCGGCGTTATCGGGGAGGCTTTTGGCGTTTTGCCCTGACGTTCTTCACGCAGTTGCCTGACCCATTTCGTCATCGTGGAAAGACCAACATCCATAGCCTTAGCGGCATCAGAGACGGTGTAGTTTTGATCGACAACCAACTGAGCTGATTCGCGTTTGAATTCAGGACTAAAATTTCTTCTTTTCATTGGAGCACCTGTGTTGTTCTGAGGTGAGCATATTACCTCTATTCAGGTGGCCAAATTCAGTAAACCACTTCACTACGGCAGCTGGCCAGTAATGGGTTAAGCGATAACAGGTGTCTGGAAATATAGGGGCAAATCCACCGATTAACGCCGCATAGCCAGTTGAACTTTGCTACTCTGTGAAAGGTAGTGCCGTCTATCCAGTGCGGATTTAATTAATGGAATAAATGATTATGAGTGATAATGATACAATCCCGAAGAAGTCTACAAGCCAGATTAACAAAGCGGTATTCTTTACATCTGCTTTGCTAATTTTCCTTCTTGTCGCCTTTGCCGCCGTATTCCCGGATGTCGCCGACAAAAATTTTAAACTACTACAGCAACAAATCTTCACGAATGCCAGCTGGTTCTACATTCTTGCTGTGGCCCTGATTTTACTAAGTGTCACCTTCCTTGGACTCTCACGCTACGGTGATATCAAGCTGGGCCCGGACCATGCGCAGCCTGATTTCAGCTACCACTCCTGGTTTGCGATGCTTTTTTCGGCAGGGATGGGGATCGGCCTGATGTTCTTTGGCGTTGCCGAACCTGTAATGCATTATCTTTCGCCTCCCGTTGGCACTCCAGAAACCGTTGCGGCAGCCAAGGAAGCAATGCGTCTGACCTTCTTCCACTGGGGGCTGCACGCATGGGCAATTTATGCCATTGTGGCGCTGATTCTGGCGTTCTTCAGTTACCGTCACGGTCTGCCTTTAACTCTGCGCTCCGCACTCTATCCCATTATTGGCGATCGCATATACGGGCCAGTAGGCCATGCGGTTGATATTTTCGCTGTTATAGGCACGGTCTTTGGCGTCGCGACATCGTTGGGTTACGGTGTTTTGCAGGTGAATGCCGGTTTGAACCATCTTTTCGGGGTGCCCATCAATGAAACGGTGCAGG
The DNA here is from genome assembly GCF_000742135.1 of Klebsiella pneumoniae. Lineage (GTDB taxonomy): Bacteria > Pseudomonadota > Gammaproteobacteria > Enterobacterales > Enterobacteriaceae > Klebsiella > Klebsiella pneumoniae. Next base: position 81,619 of record NZ_KN046819.1, read on the forward strand.
TCATTCTGATCGTGCTCATCACGGGGTTAGCGACGATTTCAGTGGTGTCCGGCCTGGATAAGGGAATACGTATCCTGTCTGAGCTCAATCTGGGTCTGGCGTTGTTGCTCCTGGCGCTGGTTCTGTGTCTGGGACCAACCGTGCTTCTGCTGAAGTCATTTGTAGAAAATACGGGCGGTTATCTTTCGGAACTGGTGAGTAAAACGTTCAACCTTTACGCGTATGAGCCTAAGTCGAGCAACTGGCTGGGGGGCTGGACATTACTGTACTGGGGATGGTGGCTTTCATGGTCGCCGTTTGTGGGGATGTTCATCGCCCGGGTCTCCCGCGGGCGAACCATTCGCGAGTTTGTCACCGGCGTGCTGTTTGTTCCCGCGGGTTTTACGCTAATGTGGATGACGGTGTTTGGTAACAGCGCGATCTATCTCATTATGAACCAGGGGGCCACAGACCTCGCCAATACTGTTCAGCAGGATGTGGCGCTGGCCCTGTTTAATTTCCTCGAGCATTTCCCGTTCTCTTCCGTGCTGTCATTCATCGCAATGGCGATGGTCATCGTCTTCTTTGTCACGTCTGCTGATTCGGGGGCAATGGTAGTTGATACTCTGGCATCAGGTGGAGTGGCAAACACCCCCGTCTGGCAGCGAATATTTTGGGCCTCGCTCATGGGCATTGTCGCAATTGCGCTTCTCCTTGCCGGAGGGCTAAGTGCGCTGCAAACAGTGACAATAGCGAGTGCATTGCCTTTCTCAGTGATCTTACTGATATCCATATACGGACTTTTAAAAGCTTTGCGCCGGGATTTGACCAAGCGTGAAAGCCTGAGCATGGCGACAATTGCTCCTACGGCTGCACGTAACCCAATTCCCTGGCAGAGAAGGTTACGCAATATCGCGTATCTGCCGAAGCGATCTCTTGTGAAACGTTTTATGGACGACGTCATCCAGCCCGCCATGACGCTGGTTCAGGAAGAGCTGAACAAGCAGGGGACGATAAGCCACATCAGTGACACAGTCGAGGATCGTATTCGTCTTGAAGTCGATTTGGGTAACGAGCTGAATTTTATATATGAAGTGAGGCTTCGCGGGTATAGCTCACCGACCTTCGCACTCGCCGCGATGGATAATAATGAGCAACAGACTGAACAACATAGATATTATCGCGCTGAGGTTTATCTCAAAGAAGGCGGTCAAAATTATGATGTGATGGGCTGGAACCAGGAACAGCTGATTAATGACATACTGGACCAGTACGAAAAACATCTGCACTTCCTGCACCTGGTTCGTTAATAGCAACATGCCGTCCTGGGGGCGGCAATTATTTATCCCGGCCGCAATATGAGGAATGCAGAATGATTTCACGCTGGAAATGGATTCTGAAGCAGACATTTAAAAAGCTATGGTTCAGGGTGTCAACAACGGGTAAAAAGTGGGTCTTCCGCAACTTGGGTGGAAGAAAATCAATGAAACTTTTTAGTTAACAGTAAGCGTACAGCGAGGGCCGTATTGACGGGGATGTGTTATTCAGGAGCCTGTTTAAGATTCTGTGTAAATGCCTTTCTCAGAAGTGACCGTCCAGGCGGTCACCGAACTCGATAATAAAGCGGCTCATTGCCATTCGCCAGTCCTTCAACGGCATCGTCCATTTCCGGGACGCAGACTGGATTGCCAGCCACACCACTTTTTTCACCGAGTCGTCTGTCGGGAACACTTTACGCTTTTTGATCGCATGGCGGAGCACGCTGTTTAGCGACTCGATGGCATTCGTCGTATAGATCACTTTGCGGATGTCCGTTGGATAAGCGAAGAACGTGGCAAGATTCGGCCAGTTAGCCTGCCAGCTTCGGCTTATCTGCGGGTAGCGACTGTCCCAGGCGCTGGCGAACGCTTCCAGCGCCTGCTGGCCTGCTTCTTCTGTGGGAGCCTGATAAATCGCTTTCAGGTCGCGAGTGACGGCTTTGTAGTCCTTCCATGACACGAAGCGCAGGCTGTTGCGCACCATATGCACGATGCATAACTGGATGCGGGCCTTCGGATATACTGTGTTGATGGCATCCGGGAAGCCTTTCAGGCCATCCACACAGGCGATGAGGATATCGTTCAGACCGCGGTTTTTCAGTTCAGTCAGCACATTGAGCCAGAACTTCGCCCCTTCATTTTCGGCCAGCCACATACCCAGCAGTTCTTTCTGACCTTCGATATTGATGCCCAGTGCCAGGAACACCGATTTGTTGATGACGCGACTGTCCTGCCGAACTTTCAGGACGATACAGTCAAGATAAACAATGGGGTAAACAGCATCCAGTGGTCGGTTTTGCCATTCTACAACCTGCTCCATCACGGCATCGGTAACCTTTGATATCAGTGCCGGTGAAACATCTGCGTCATACAGTTCTTTGAACGCAGCGGCTATCTCACGGGTGGTCATCCCTTTGGCATACAACGAGAGGATCTGGTTATCCATCCCGGTAATACGGGTCTGATTTTTCTTTACCAGTTGTGGTTCGAAGGTACCGTCACGATCGCGCGGAGTACGCAGTTCCAGTGGACCGTCGCCTGTGATAACGGTCTTTGTGGAATAACCGTTGCGGGAGTTAGCTCCTGGTCTGGACTGATTTTTCTCATACCCAAGATGGTGTGTCATCTCTGCATTGAGAGCGGCTTCAACGCTGAGCTTTTTCAGCAGCCGATCAAACTGACTGAGGTCTTCAGGGGTTTTGAGGTTTTTGGCCAGTTCGTTAGCCAGAGCCTGTAACTGTTTTTCGTCCATAAATTAACCTTCATTTGATGCTGGATTGAACATATCAAAATCAGGCAATTACACAAATCTATGTACAGGCTCCACACTTTCGCCACTGGTTCCGGTTTATCCATCCCCAGAGCACGGTACACCTGCGGCAGCTTCTCTCCACACACCCGGTTGGCAAGGAACCCGAAGTACCTCACCATCTTAAAAAACTTCTCCGGGATGTGCTGTTTCAGCCTCGCGACCAGCTCACGCTGTGTCAGCGTTTCCGTCGCCGTTTCTCCCGTTTTGGGGTCCAGGTAACGGAAGCTCAGGCTCGCCCCTCCGTTGTAATGTGCCAGCCGGGAGGCTGCTATCGGCGGCTTCTTCAGATAACGACCCAGGTAGCGCGCCGTATTCCTCCCGCCGGCCGTTTTCTTCGACATGTACACATGCCAGTATTTTCCGCCAGCTTTCAGCACCAGGCTTCTCCACTGTGACTCCGTCGTGATATGTGACAACGACTCCGGCATCGCCATCCCCTCTGACCACGCTTTCAGAAGCTGCTGCCGCATATTCCACATCCACCGTGAACGCATCGCGTCTTTCAGGAAGCTCAGTTTTTTCCACTGACCATGCTTATTCAGACCTCCACAGGTTACAGACACATGTACATGCGGATGCCAGTTGAGACGACGGCCATACGTGTGGATGGCGCAGAAGATACCGGGTTCCAGCCCCCGTTTTCGGGCGGCATACAGCAGATTCTCCACCGCCAGACGGCACACGTCATTCAGCAGCCAACGGTTGCTTTCGAACACCGGCCACAGCGTGTCCGGCAGGGTGAAGACCAGGTGTACCCAGTCGCAGTCAGGAAGACGATTCAGCTGTGTCGCTATCCACAGATCTGTGGCCTTCTTTCCGCAGGACGGGCAGGCACGGCTGCCGCATGAGTTAGTGACGTATCTGACGTGGGGGCAGTCAGGTTTATCGCAGTTGTATTTCTTCACGCCCAGTATCCGCGTGCCGCAGGCCAGCATTTTGGTGACAGCCTCAACCTCGATATCGCGCAGACCGCCCGCATCCAGGAAGGACGTCCAGCACTGGTTGGCTGTGAACAGGCGTTTCAGCGGTCGGGGCTGAAAATCACCACCACTTCGGGTCATCAGCCTTCATCTCCGCTTCTGTTTCGTATAAATCAAAACGACGGCAGGTATGGCAGAACGTGACGTATTCGTACGGTGAATCCGGGTACATTTTGTGGAAGGTTTCCCAGAAACAGACCGTGCAGGAGGGATGACCGGTGATAAAGTCTGCAAATACGGACTGATAAGGGGGATTATTGGCTCTGGCGACGGCTTTCAGAACCTCTTTCACCATTCTGGTGTGGACTTTCTGGTGCTCCAGGTTGTGTGACATGGGAACTCATTCTGGATGGTTACTCTGAAAGCTCATATTCTGCCACACCCCGATTTGCAGCCGCCAGGCTGCCGTGGTTCTCAAAATCGGTGGAGCTGCATGATAAAGTCATCGGGCATTATCTGAACATAAAACACTATCAATAAGTTGGGACCATTACCCAAAGGCTGTAAGCGACAAGTTAAGCTTGTCCTTGCTCAACAGGGCGACCCGACCAGTGATGATCCCCTCATCTTCAAGCCGTTTTATGCGCTTCCAGCAGGGATTAGGCGTTAAATCGACAGCCGCAGCCAGATCCTGCAAACACAGGGTACAGTCGCGCTATAACAGCCTGAGTAGCTCTTTATCTTTTTTTTCCAGCATAATCTCACCCTTCTGAAAGAGAAATATTTTCTCTAAAAGTATGAAAAAACAGTAAAGAAAAAAATATTTTTCTCCAGCTAAAAAGTTAAATTAATTCCTTTTACTGGGAGCGTCTTATGCGCAGAGTGACAATATTGATATTATTCCTGCTGGTTGCAATGACCTGGGGAACCACATGGCTGGCTATGCGGATAGCCGCTGAAACGATCCCTCCGGTGTTTGCAACCGGAATGAGATTTATGTTCGCGGCACCATTATTAATGGGCATTGCATGGTTAAGAAAAACACCACTTTTATTTCCACCTGGACAACGATTATTTCAGTTTGGAATCTGTATTTTTTATTTCGCCATTCCTTTTTCATTAATGATTTATGGTGAAACCTATGTCAGTTCCGGACTTGCCTCCATTATATTTGCGAATATGCCTGTGGCTGTTTTGATAGCTTCTGTGATATTTTTGAATGAAAAAACGAACTCAATGCAGATTGCGGGATTAACTGTTGCAATAGTTGCACTGGCGGGTATTCTTCTCGAAGAAACGAAAACAAGTACAGAGAGCCACTGGCAGGGGATCCTTGCGCTTGTTTCAGCCGTAATCATCCATGCCATAATATACACCCAATGCAAGAAAAGAAGCTGTACTGTCTCTGTTATAACGTTTAACGCGCTACCGTGTTTTCTGGCAGGATTGATACTTTCTGCGGCAGGATGGCTCTTCGAAAGACCACAGGTGTCAGCCTTCTCAGCGCACTCAATACTGGCCACCCTGTATCTCGGTGCTTTTGCCGGAGTTTTTGGAATATTATGCTACTTTGCACTTCAGCAAAAGGCCAGTGCCTTTCAGGCTTCACTTGTTTTCCTTATTTTTCCTCTGATTGCGGTAAGCCTGGAGAGCTATATATATGGATATGCACTTTCAACTCAATCAATGCTGTTTATTATACCGTTAGTTACCGGGATATTTCTTACTCTTTTCTCACGGCGAGTGCCTGTAACCAACAGACATCGGGATAGTATTCCTGAGCATACTGAGACTTCCTGAGAACGTAGCGCCCTTACAGGGCCCAGCGGAAGCGAAGCTACAAAATGCGACATTTGACGTCTATCATAACGGCGGGCTCTGTTGAACCCACCGTAAGTCGTTATCTAAAATTACAAGTGCGTTTTAAACCATTCTGTCTGAATGCTGATAACCTGCTTAAAGTGCTCTCCTGCATAAATGTCGTAATGGCGGGCACTGCTTTCCTCATATAGCCTTTTTTCTTTGGCCCCCACCGCGTCAAATAAGGCCCGTCCCTGCTCCGGTGGATTAACCGTATCCTGACCAGCAATAACGATCAGGGTCGGGCACATCACCTGTGAGGCATTCAATGCGGGTTTGTACAGAAGAGTTTCGCGCACCGTAAGAAACGGTATTTTAATGTCCATCTTTGGGTACTGCGTTCTGTTTTCTTCGAAAAATGATTTTGATTCTGCATCGCTCAGTACCCGGTTGACACCCACGAACATTTCTTTACCTGTGTTCTTCTGCTTTTCAGCCATCTTGTCCAGGGTTGAAAGAAAAGCTTCTTTCTCTTCATTATTCATATTCCCGGTGACTATCTCTTCACCGTCTGCAAAAGCCAGCTGGCTGACAATACATTTGATTCCCGGGTCTCTGACCGCCGCACCAAATACGTGGCATCCCCCAAATGATGTTCCCCACAGGCCAATACGCTGCGCATCAAGGGAGGGCTGTTCTCTTGCCCAGTTAACAACAGAGATAATATCGTCAATTTGCATAGCAGGAACCAAGCGGCCGCGTTCGCCGTCACTGTCCCCGAAACCACGATAATCAAACGTGATGGTGGAAAATCCGGCGCGGGTAAATGCTTCAGCAAAATCAGGTAGCAGAATTTCTCTGATACCACAGAAGCCATGGCACAAAATGATCACCGGGCTTTTTGTACTGCCGGAGGGAGAGCGAAGCGTCAGAACGATGCCGTCAGACAGTTTTTGTGTTGAAATTTCCATCAATATATATGTCCTTTTATCAAGTTAGTCATTAAAAGCAAAATTAATCCTCTGGAATCTTTTCTTCCTGCAATGCATGGTTAAGGTTTCGATAGCAGACGCTGTTTCACGATATTTTTTCACCAGAAAGGTTCCCGGCATCCGCGTTTCCGGCTGCTTTCCTTACGCGAAGAATGGTCTGCCGTGTAGTGCTAAACTCACGGGCAATAGCACTAATATTTACTCCAGCGTTAAGACGTTCCAGCACCACCTGCTGCTGTTCCCCATTGAGTGACGAAGGACGCCCGAAGCGTTTTCCCGAAGCCCTGGCTCTTGCAATCCCTGAATGTGTACGCTCAATCAGCAGGTCTTTCTCAAACTCAGCGACGGCCGAAATCACCTGCATGGTCATCCTGCCGGCCGCGCTGGTGAGGTCCACGCCGCCCAGCGCGAGACAGTGTACGCGAATACCGGACGCTGCTAGTTGTTCCACCGTTTTCCTAACGTCCATAGCATTTCGTCCAAGACGATCCAGTTTAGTGACAATCAGCACGTCACCATTTTCCATTCTGTCGAGCAGACGGGTAAATCCAGGCCGCTCACTGGCAGCAACCGAACCACTGATGTGCTCCTCAATCAGTCTCTGGGATTTGACGGTAAAACCAGCAGCTTCTATTTCCCTGCGCTGGTTTTCCGTGTTCTGCTCCAGTGTGGAAACACGGCAGTAGGCAAAAACGCGTGACATGATGAAAATTTCCGTCCGAAAAGGATGTATGAATCATAATGCATATCCGAAAGTAATTTCACTTACTTTCGGACAGTATTAAGACCCTGTGTACGAAACCGAACGGTTCTGGACACCATCAGGCTGCCAGCGCCAGCCGTTGATCCATGTTCAGCTCGATACGTCCATACGGATTAACATGGTGGTATATCAATGGGGTCAGACCACGCCAGTCTTCTTCTGTCATTCTCTGCTGCCAGGCCGGCTCTGTCAGCACATTTTGAATCAACAGGGTATTGATATAGACCAGGCTGATTTGCAACAGGTGCAAAGAGAGCATCGACAGTTCCTGATCCGCAGGCCGGTTGCTGGTAAATTCTCCGTGTTCGCCATAAAAAATAAAATTATTGGCGCTGTTCCAGTTTTCCACGACGTTGAGACCCGCATTAATTTCGCAACGCAGTGACTCATCGTGTAAATAACGGCAGAGGAAGATGGTCTTAATCGCTTTGCCCAGCTCCGCGAGTGCCTTATAGGTTGGATGCTGAATGTTATTGCGGGTGAATCGTCGTAATATGGCCTCGGGTTCTGCCGTTCCGGTTTTAAGTGCCGCTGTATATTTGATTATCTCGTCATACTGTTGTGCAATAAGCTCCCAGTCGATCCCCCGGGTTAAAATCGGCGTAAGATGCGGGTACAACGATGTATCTTCCTTTTCACACACATACAGTTTCTGTCGGGCGATCGCTTTCAGGCGCGGCAATAGATCGAACCCCAGCACATCACTGAACGCAAAGGCCACCTCACTTTGTCCGTGGCTGTCCACATACTGGTGGTTAATTTCCATGTCGGTACAGTGACGCAGAACACCTTCCATCATGGCGGCCACCTCCGATGAGGAACAGCGGCGCAATTGTGAATAAATGGGTCTTCCCTTGTTGTGGTGGCTGAGGGCATGATAATGGTATGTTTTATCACCTGAGAGCATCACCATGGATGAGAAATCTCTCTATGCTCACATCCTTAACCTGACCGCTTCGTGGCAGGTTAAAGCCCTTTCCCTTGATGAAAAGGTCGGTTCTGTTACCGTTACTGTTGGTATCGCTGAAAACGTGCTGTTATCCTGCCCGACCTGCGGTAAAACCTGCCCTGTACATGATCACCGGCATCGTAAATGGCGCCATCTCGATACCTGCCAGTTCACCACCGTAGTTGAAGCCGATGTCCCCCGAATCATGTGCCCGGACCATGGTTGTCAGACCTTACCTGTTCCATGGGCCGGACCGGGAAGCCGATACACACTGCTGTTCGAGTCGTTCGTCATCTCATGGCTGAAGATCAGCACCACAGATGCCGTCAGGAAACAGCTGAGACTGAGCTGGAATGCGGTCGATAACATTATGCAACGGGCACTCAGACGTGAACTCGCCCGCCGTAAAGCACCACTGTCCGCACGTCACCTCTGTGTTGATGAGGTCGCCTTCAAAAAGGGACATCAGTACGTCACCGTCATCTCTGATACACAGGGCCAGGCGCTGGAACTCAGGGATGATCGCGGTGTTGAAAGTCTGGCGGGTTACCTCAGAAACCTGGGTGACCGCCAGGTTGAATCCATCAAAACCCTGTCGATGGATATGAACCCGGCCTATATCAGCGCAGCCCGGGTCCACCTGCCCAACGCGGTAGAAAAAATCGCCTTCGATCACTTCCATGTCGCCAAAATGCTCTGCGCCGTGGTGGATAAAACCCGGCAGTCAGAGATGAAAACCATCCCGCTGCAGGCCCGAAAAAGCGCACATCGCTCCCGTTACCTGTGGTTGTATGGCCGTAATAAACGTCATGGTCGGATAGCCGAAAGACTGGAGGCAGCACAGATGGTTCTGCCTGATACCAGTCGTTGCTGGGCAATGAAAGAGCTGGCCCGGGAGCTCTGGAGCCGTCGGTATGACGAGCAAAGCAGGCGCCTGTGGCAGGAGTGGATAGCGATGGCAAAAGATGTTGGTGTTCCGCTGCTGAGTAGTGCCGCACGGACGTTACGTAAACGGCTGTACGGGATCCTGAATGCGATGAAATATCGGGTATCAAACGGTAATGCAGAATCGCTGAACAGCAAGATACGGCTGCTGCGTATCAAATCGAGGGGGTACAGGAACAAAGAACGGTTCAAAGTGGCGGTGATGTTCCATTACGGCAGATTAAACATGGACTTCTGAGTCTCCCACCATGTTCGGGGAAGACCCATGCATAACCAGTATAATATAAAACTGACGAGGAAAGACAAGGGATGATGGCGAGGTCAACCGCGCGACGGGCACAACCCCCTAATTTTGATGTGAATATTTTTACCGGCGATGCGCACAGGTTATCCCCCAAATTTGTGGATAACGTCCTGGTTGTGAGTGGCGCGGCGCCGTTGGCGGAATATTTGAACCGTGTCGGTCGTGGTGTTACGCCGGTTCAAGCGCGATGGTGTGGCAGGCTGACGTGCTGCCCTGCCGGCGCGTACACAGTCCGTACTCGGCCATCACATGCATAAACCGGTCGGCGTCACCGACCACCCGAAACGTGACGGGGTGCAGATGGCGACCGTCCTGGGCAAAAGCGACGTTCAGTGCCGTTTTTTCGACATAGAACCCGTTATGCTGTGACGGTGTCGGCACGACGCCGGATTTCCACTCGTGTGCGTCCAGCACATAATTGTCCCAGCCCTGGTCTTTCAGGGTTTCAGAGGCGTAGGTGAGCCGGAACAGATCGGATTGTGCGGCCAGATTGCCGCTGCAGGAGCGCCAGAGGTAGTCAAGATGCTGACGCAGTTTGCCGGCCGGGCCGTATTTGCGGCCACGTTCGAGTAACCACTGGATGTCAATCGCGACGCTCCTGGGGAAGCGTTTTTGCTTCTGGGCTGTGGCCAGCCAGCGGATCAGGAACAGGTTTTCGGCATAGGGCGTGCCGGCGTTACCGTCCTGGCGCGCCAGCCCCAGCGCCGCCAGAGCGCAGAACGCCAGGTGGCTGAGCGCTGAGGTGGTGTTTTCCGGGGAAACGGATGCGGTTTTATCAGTCAATGGCTGCCCTGCCCCTCGACGCAAAGGATTAGTGGCGAATTTGGGCCAGGTCGTCAGCGGTCAGCCCGGTCATTTTCATCACCGAATCGCGATCGAGGCCGTTGGCCAGCATGGTCCGGGCAACTTCGAGTTTACCTTCAAGCATCCCTTCCTGACGCCCTTTTTCTTCACCTAACAGCATACCTTTCTGCAAGCCGCGTTGTTCGCCCTCAAGGCGGAGTTTTTCTGCAATCGTCATCAGAGTATCCTCATGTTCCGGCACCCGTGATGCCAGGGTTGATAATAGTTCGCCCGGGTTGCGGGTTTCACCAACCTGCAGCATGTAATTCATCAGTGACGTCAGCTGCTCATTGGTAGTGTAACCGGCTAAAAGCAGTGTGACCAGTTGTTCCAGCAGCTCGGCCAGGTCGCGTTGACGGACATGTTTTTGCAGCAATTCCAGAATGGCCACGCGACGGTGCTGCATGATTTGGTCGTCAGGAATAACTGTGACGTCGACCAGCGGGAATTCACCACTATACAGCTGGCCGGCCAGCTCCGGAGCACTGAATGCCTGCAGCCAGCTCATCGGATATGGGTATGGTGTGACTTGCCCATGATAGAACAGGATTGGGATAACCAGCGGCAGTTGCTCGTTGCCGGCGGCAAGGTGGCGTTGCATGGCGGCAATCGCATACCGCATTAACCGGAAGGCCATCTGTTTGTCGGGGGAGCTCTGGTGTTCTATCAGCGCGTAAATGTAGCCGTCACCCTGCCCGGCCTTCAACGAATAGAGCACGTCAGAGTAATAGGCGCGTAGATCATCTTCAACGAACGAGCCGGATTCCAGTTGCAGAGTATTCAGATCGCATGCCTGGCGCAATGCCGCTGGCAAATGCACCTCCAGAAAATCGCGGGCGGTTTCCGGGTGTGTCAGAAACTGTTTGAACAGCGCATCATGTGCAGTTGGAGTCGTTTTCATGATGGTATCCTACCATATTCTGGAGAAAGCTTGCTATTTGGCATCAAAACCGCTCTCTCTGGCGAAAATGATTAATTTGAGTGGCCAGGTTTAATGATTCCGGGATAAAGTTTATCAATGCTGACGTAATACTCACCTCTTTCTGCGGCGATGCGTATTTTCTTCTCAAGCATGTCAATCAAGCTGATATTATTCGACAGCATGTGATATAAATCATAACCTGTCACACAGATAACGCTTTTTGAATTCCCTCAGGCATTAAATGCGTCAGGTGAAAAACCTTGCCAACTGATAAAAACTCCACGCGTCCAGGTTGCCTTTTGCGACAGTTTCCCCTGAAAGACATGCAGGTCGAGGGCTGAGGTTTTTTGATTGTGCCATTTTGCTTCAATAAGGTAGGTTTCATTGTGTAAGTTGAAACTCCCGTCAATTTGCTCACCGGTAATTCTAAATCCTGCATTGGGCGACAGGCGGAATGCAGAAAAGAGTTCGTTAAGCCATCCTTCAAATCGGTATCCCCGTTGCTGAGGGGGCATTGATTTCATGGTTTCCAATTCATTAAGAAAATAACCTACATCAATGGACTGAATGACAGAAATGGTTGGCGGTATTATTCCTTGAGCAGAGACTATGTCGGTATTATTTACTCTCTCAACAAGTTAAGCATATAAGATTTCATCCCGCGCCGTGACAGGATCTGTTGTCATTACTTTACGATAAACCCACAGCTTATCGATGACTTTTAACACTGTATCGAGGTCGGTCTTTTTGATAAAGCACCGTAATCGTTTTGCTTTTGAATCGCCCTCGTCGAGATACATTTCGTTATCAATATCAATGGAAAGTTCTTCTTCAAAAAACTCCCGCATCGTTCTATTTGAAAAGTCCAATACATAACCGGAGGCGCTTTTAAATATTTCATCGAACAGTTTAATGTCCTGCTGGGTAAATTTCATATGTTGTGAGCGGCCTTATGCGTTTATCTTATCTATCCATCTCTCTATTTTATCGTGCTTTCGACAAAGTTCCAAAGCCGGTGCGGTTTGCTTCTGTTTCAGTGATTGGGCATTACCGGTAGACTCCCCAACCGCCCTGCCCGGCCGATCCTGGGCCGATTTCCCCTTGTATCACAGCGGATTAGATACGGTGGTCGCGTTTCTTCTCTCACGTCGGCGCCAGCCGGCATCATTGATGGTTGTGTTTTTTACGCACATTGCGTTTTTTCCCCAATTTTTATGCGATGCTGTCCTGACCAATCACCGATTTATTCGGCTTCACTGCGCCGGGGCTGACGCGGCACAATAGTGGTCGGAAGTGATGGCCAGTCAGGTTTGGTTGCGATAAGGGGCTTTGCAGGCCGAAAATTGAGCAAGTAGCGGAGAATCAAAAATTGAGTATCATCCCCCTCGAGATGGGACAGATTTCACGTAGCGCGATCAGTCTGCCTGGCGGCTTCGCGCGCGCCGTTCGGCTGCGCGAAATGGCCCTGGCCGCCTCACTGGATGTGCCCCGCTACCTGCTGGCGCCGGAAATTGCGGTGCTGCTCGACTACCTGCCCGATCTGCGCCAGCGCATGCTGATCGAAACCCTGTGGAACACCGGCGCCCGCATCAATGAAGCCCTGGCGCTGACGCCGGGGGATGTGTTCTTCAATGGCGACCTGCCGTTTGTCCGGTTGCGCACGCTGAAGCAACGCGCGCCCCGGCCGCGGCGCCGGCCGACCAAGGAAGAGCAGCAGCGGCGGGAGGCGCCGTTCCGGGCGGTGCCGCTGCCGGATGCGGGATATGTCCGCCGGCTGCAGGGCTATTTTGCGACATTCAAGTTGCTGACACGCCGGGCGACACCGATGTGGGATGTGGCCAGTCAGGAGACGCCGCGTAACTGGCTGCGGGCGGCGGTTCGCCGGGCCGCCCAGGATGGCGTGACTTTTTCGGTACGCCCCATCACCCCGCACACGTTCCGCCACAGCTATGCGATGCATCTGCTGATGAACGATGTGCACGTCAAACAGGTCCAGGCGCTGATGGGCCACAAGCGCCTGGAAAATACCGAAATCTATACCCGGATCTTCGCCCTGGATGTCACGCCGGATCTGGCTTTCTCCCTGCCCGTTGATGAAGCGCGGGGGCTGCTGGCGCTCCCTTCTCTAAGATAACTCTCTGGTTTTACAATCAATCTCAAATACGATTTTACGGAAAAGCGCATTTGATGATTTCAGTATTGACCTTGCTCGCGCTTATGCATACACTGCAATTGAATCGTAATTGTTAGTTTGCAGAAATACGGTTTTACTGAAAATCGTAATAACCCATACCAGGAGTACCTGATGATTATCTCTGTACTGAACCAGAAAGGGGGAGTTGGCAAAACCACTCTCAGCGTCAATATTGCTGCCCGTCTGGCGGCGGATGGCGCACGTGTATTGCTGCTTGATGCCGATCCTCAGGGTAGCGCCCTGGATTGGGCGGCAGCACGGCAAGATGCGTCCGCTTTCCCGGTGCTGGGGTTGCCGCGCGCCACGCTGCACAAGGATATCGGCAAGTTCACCCAGGATTATGACCACATCATCATTGATGGCCCACCCCGCGTCACGGATCTGGCCCGTTCCGCCATTATGGCGGCAGACCTGGTGGTGATCCCTGTTCAGCCCAGTCCGTATGACGTGTGGGCGGCACAGGAAGTGGTCACATTGATCCAGGAAGCCAAGATTTATAAAGAAAACCTTAAATCTGTATTTGCGGTTAATCGTAAAATCGTAAATACTGCGATTGGCCGTGATGTCGGCGAGGCGCTGTCGACGTATGAAACACCGGTGTTGCAAGCCACGGTGTCGCAGCGGGTGATCTTCGCTGAAGCGGCGGCTGTCGGTAAAGCCGTGTTCGAGCTGGAGCCGGATTCGGCGGCGTCAAAAGAGATCGGCGCCCTGGTTAACGAGATTTTGGAGCAATGAGTATGAGTGGGAAAAAAGTGACTTTCGGTGCCAAGCCAACCAAACCTGCACCCAGTGCGGATGCCTGGGTGGAAAGTCGCGCTGTCGAAGAAGCGCCACCGTCGCCGGTCGAGAAAATGAAGCGACTCACGATAGATATCCCGGAGAGCCTGCATAAGGCCATCAAGTCTGCCTGTGCCCTGAGGGGCACCAAGATTGCCGATGAGGTGCGCGAGCTGTTATATGATAAATACGGAAAAGAGTAATTCTGTATTTACTGTTTTACGATTATGCGATTTTAAGATTAAACGTTTTTGCGTTTATGGTGAGACGGTAGGGCAGGCAGGTTACGACTCATCATTGCTGTCGAGCCGTAACTCCCTGCGTACCGTTTGAAAGCTATCATTACGATTATCTGTATTTAATGAAAATCATATTTCTTTAAATACAGAAATCAGTAACGACTATGCCACTCGTGGGCGCTCCTCGCGCAAATCAATGTGCAGGCCCATCATGGCCATTGTGAGCCTCACCTGGACGGCGCTGGTGACGGCAACCAGGTTGGATAATTCGAGTTTTTGGCGTGCCTTCTGCAGGTGAGGCCGTTGTGCAGAACTGCGTCGTCGGTGATGACGCTCAATTCTACTTGTACTTTGCACATGTGGCGTATTTTGGGCGTCCGGGCGCGCTGTCGTGCTGCGCATGGCGCCGTCGAGCCGTCGCCACCCTTCGGGCGTCCATCGCTGACGCAACCCCGCTTGCAGCCTGGCTGCAGGAGCGCCACAGGTACTCCAGGTGCTGGCGCAGTTTGGCGGCGGCGCCGTGCCTGCGACCGCGCTCCAGCAACCAGCGAATCCTGCAAGCGGTCGTCTCACTATCGGGTATCAGTGGCGGATCTGCGCCAGCTCGTCGGCGGTAAGGCCGGTGGCATTCATCACCGTGGCCTGATCGAGACCGCTGGCCAGTAGGGTGCGGGCGATCTTGATCGCCGCCAGGTGTTCGCCTTCTTGACGTCCTTCTTGACGGCCTTTCTCGATGCCGATGGCGATCCCCTGCGCACGGCTTTCTTCTTTCAGTCGTTCAGCGATCGTCATGATTTTATCCTCATGGTGCGGTACGCGCTCGGCCAGCTGTTTTAGCAGCGCGGCCGGGCAGTGGGTCTCGCCGACCTGCAGCATGTAGCTGAGCAGCGAGATCAGTTGTTCATCGGTAGTGTACCCCGTCAGCAGCAGCGTGACCAGCCGGTCGAGCAGCTCGGCAAGGTCGCGCTGACGCACGTGCTTTTACAAGAGTTCGAGGACCGCCACGCGCCGGGGCGCAAAGCTACCGTGTTGAGTCAACAAAAATATCGGTTGGATTTTTGCGTACAGCCCCCTAAGCGCTGGCAGCAAACTGCCGGCACTAAGTCCCCGATACATCGCGGCCAAGCTGCACTCACGGAGTTAAAAGGGCTTAAATCAGCATATTCATTGCTATAAGCCCACACGACTGTTCAGGGCGGAAAGGGATATCTTTCTCTGATAGCCCTCCACCGGCTTACGCCGGGCCTCAGCGATTTTACTGCTGAGCCATATAAAACAGCATAATGCCGCCTTACATGCGCTACGCGCATCTGAAGAAAGGTATTCAGCATCGAATGGCTTTTGTGTTTTCAGAACGCCATAGCACCAGTGGACGAGTTTTCGCATCAGTGCGCCAATGGCACACATTTTTGCCTTGCCACGCTGGCATAGTCGCTCATACATCGCCTTCATCACCGGGTTAAACCTCAGGCCACATAACGACGCCAGATACAGTTTCGCGCGGATTTCCGGTGGGCCGATTTTGGATAATTTCGGTTTCCCTCTGATCGATGTACCGGAATATTTTTCAACAGGGATCACGCCCAAAAATGCAGCAACCTGTTCTGCTGTATCGAAATGATGCCCCCGCAGGATAACCAGCATATTCAGACCTAACTGATAACCCACGGACTTTATTGATGTCAGCAGGTCAAAATCCTTTTTTAATTCAGGATACTAGTCGAGATGGGTCAGGATCTGAACGTCCAGATGCTCAAGCTCTGCGCTCAGGTTACGAAGTACATTTTCTATGGATTCAGTGACAGCAAGAGGAGTATCCGTTGCCTGACATTTTTCCAGCCTGTTTTTTTCGCGGGTGCTGTCGGTGACAAGTGCATCGCGTCGGCGGAGAAGTGCGCTGAGATGGCCGACAACGCCCGGCGGCGCAACCTGATCAAGGCGCATCGTCAACGACGCTCTGACGACATCAGGTCATTGTTGGCCTGGAAAAACAGGGACGCGTCAGTTGACGGGCTGCTGGCCAGCGATGATGAGTTGGACGCCCGCGAACGGGCGTTCGGCAAATGAGCGCCGGCCACCACCGCGGTTACCGGCCGCAGGACGACGCGCTGCCGGCAGATGCACAGGCCCTGCATCTGGAAACGCTGGGTCTGTGGCGCCGCGCCGCGACGCGCTGGCAGCAGGTACTGCTGCGGGAGGCCGACGACCGCGTGGCAGAAGCGGTGCTGCAGCGCCTACGTTATTGTCTGGCGCAGGTGGCGGCAAGCGTGTCAGTGACGGCACCGCGCCGGCGGGCGCGACGCTCGTGGCGAGAAACAGCGTGCCGAACGGCCCGGATCTGTGGCGAATGGAATAATCAAACAGGAGGAGGACGCCGTGACCCGACGACCTAAAACCGCGCAAGATCTCGATGAGTACCAGCGTACTGTGCTGGCGGGTCTGTATGCCCGGCGCGAGTTCGACCAGGGCTATCGCCTGTCGAAACTGCAGAAACAGGTGATACTGAACGACTACCTGGCACAGCTGAGCGCTGCCCCCACCACCCGGCGCCTGCGGACTTCCCGTCCGGCGCTACCGCCGGTTGCCGATTATTACTGGCATCCGCCGACACCGATGCGACGCTTCCGCGGCCGCTGACACGTTGCCTGTGTAATCTGCAGGCCTGCACAATTTTCTCATGGCGTCATGACCACCGGCATTTGCCGGCGACGCTTGCTGGCAACGGGGAAAATTTGGTAATGTGGGAAAAATTTTGCATTTGATGGTTGTCCACGCCAGAAGGTGGATGGGTTGGAGCGGAGCTCCAGACGCAAAACCCCCCGGATTACGTCGAAACTTTGGTCGGTGTCCACGTATATCCAAGGGTCAAAAGCAGGCTGCGCGCCTGTAAGGAAGTATACTGTATGCGTACTCTACGTCAATCCCCCCTGCCGACCCTAAGTGCAGGGGAACGTGCATAGCCAACATGCCGCGCAGGTAAATCCTGTAAAATCAACCGTTTCACGCCCCGTGGTGCCAATAATGCGCTGCGGCGCGGGCAACAAAAAATTCATCGTCGTTACACCCCAAACCTGTGCTGCCGGGTGCCGAAAGGCATGGCGAGCAAGGTGGTGGCGCGCATGAGCAGCCACGACTGGCGGCGTAATGATGACCTGATCGGCCTGCGCCGGCAGGGTTATATCCCTTATACCCAACGCAACAACCCGGACTACCGTCCCAAACCGATGCGTATTGCTGCGCGTTCGGAAAGCCGTGAAGCGCTGACGGTGCTCTCGATGGTGCTGGGCGCCAACTGCGACTACAACCCGGACAGCGACTACCCGTTTGAGATCATGCTGCCGTTCGAGGACGTGGCCAAAGCGATGGGGTGCTGCACGTATACGAAAGCGGCCGCAAGGCGTATGACGTGGCGCTGCATGCGCTGTCGGTGCTCGAGCAGCTGGACTACCTCATCGTGTCGCGCGGGCAGGATACTGACACCGGTCAGAACAAGCCACTGCGCATCTGGCTGACGGAGAAATTCTTCACCAGTCGAGGTATCCATGTTCACGAAATTCGCCTGTGGCTGGATCAGTACCGTCTGTGGGCTATCAAGAACGGGCTGACGGAAAGCCTGCGCAAGAAATACGAACGTCACCTGGTGCGCATTACGCATCTGGGGATCGACATCGAACGCAAGCACTCGCTAAAAAACCGCCTGGAGCAAATCAAGCGTTGGGTGGTGAGTCCCGATCTGCAGAATCTCAAGAAAGATGCCGAAACCGTTATCGAGGACGAACTGGCCAAGCGCCAGCAGAACGAACATCGCCTTGACACCCTGCTGGACGACACCGCCGCCGGCATCAAAAAGCTGGCCGCCGCCCGGCGCCAGAAGCAGAACGGCTTTTATCAGGCCTGGGTGCAGTGGACGATGGGCAGCTCGCCGCTGAAGGCGATGCAGCTGGAGGCCACGCTCAAGCGCGAGCAGCCGGGAATGCTGACGGAGAACCCGGAAGCCTACTACCGGTTGCTGCTGGAGCGCGCCGGCGCCCTGCCGACCTGACCCCGTCATGACCACTGACTCCCGCTCTGCCGGCCACCGCCCGCGGGGCTTTCCCGTGTCCGCCACCCGAACGGCACTCCCTTCAGCGGTTGCCGACAGCGCCATACTCGCTCAAAACACACCTTCCCGACCGCCGAAAATGCCGATGGCAGCCATCGACGCCAACGTTCAACGACAGCCATGCCATTAACTTCGAATAGTCCGTTAACTTCGAACACGCCATCAGCAAAGGTATTAATTTCGAAGGTTGTTTCTGAACAAAATAAGCCCTTTAAAAAGGGAGTACTCAACGCACCGGCTCACGCCAGTGCAACTGAGTACCTCCCTCACTGCGTTCGGGCAAAAAACCAAAACCGTCGAAAACAGCGATTTCAGCCAGCAAACGCGCCGAAATCAGAACCGGCATTCTGATAACGAATCGATAACATCAAAAAGACGAGAGTTGGTGGGAGAAAAGTGTCGCTTTTAGCACGTTGCCGACAAAAAGCGACTGAGTCGTGTTAAGCCGGTGCGCGTAAGGCTCATTATGTTAAAAAGAGGCTGAATTCATCCTTTTTACTCTTGGCAGCTAACGGAACCTCCCAGTCAATGGCTCGACCAGTAAATACCTGGCCCACCCTGAAAAGCGGCGCGCCCTCCGGGCCAACGGTCCGGAAGCCGTGTCGCTTTTATGATGAGTGTTGTAACTAAAAGGGTTTGGTGTCGCTGTGGGTGGTGGCGCTTTTGTTTTAGGGTACACGCCCGTAAGCGCCCTTACAGGCCGCTAACGCGGAGATACACCCCGCCTCTGGCGGGACCACTCCGACGGCGTAATGGAACTACTGTGTGGCTTTGGGTGGGTTAGCTTTGCAGGGCGGCGGCGGGGTGCGGTGAAACCTATCAATACCGAACCGGCTTCGCCGGGCTACCGGCGCCCCTTGCCTGTGGGTGTCCTTTTTCGCTGAGGCAGGCGCCTTCATGCGCTCACGCGCATTAGGGGCTTCGCCAGCCTTGCGGCGCCTGCTAATATGGCGAATATCTATCGCTGGCAGCTGACGAGAGGGGAATATGGCAGGCGGGCTCAACAAGAAACAACGTGAGCGGTTAAATGCACTGAGTCACGGCGAGTTATTGACGGTGATCGACGACCTGATACAGGATAATAAGCAGGCCAAAACCACCCTGATTAACAAGTACCTTCTGTCCGACGACGATTTACTCAAGGCCGTTCAGAAAGAATATGCCAAGCTGAGTAAAAGTACGCGTTTCTATGACTACTATACGGCAGATGCGCGTTTTCATGAACTGACGCGCATTATTGCCGAACCGCTGAAGAAAACGGCCGCCACGCTTCCCGAGCAAACGGAAGGGTTGTGCGCAAAAATCATACATGGATTTGAACGACTTATCGAAAATATTGATAGCTCTAGTGGCAGCTGGATGACCTGTTATTCCTCGCTGATTGAGGCGTGGATCAGCGCAGTCGCCGCGCAAAAAAATAGTCCGCCCGCCGTCATTGCCGAGAAAATGGTCAATTTCTTCGACGGTGAGTTTTATTTTGGTGCCGGTATGCTTAAACAGTACCGTACTCAGCTCGGAAACGATGTCTTACGCGCCATGCGGGATCGGTATTATCAGAAACAAGAGTTCCAGGAGGCCGTCGATCTCAGTCTTCTGATTGCCGACGTTAATTTCCTTGAACGTGCGGTAAACAATGATGAGTTCTGCTCCTCTCAACATTACTTTGGCTACGCCCGACTGCTGATTGACGAGGTTCAACCGGAAAAAGCGCTCGCATTACTGGAACTGATGGAAGCACGGAGCGATGTCACCCCTGTCGATGATATTATCTGGCTTGAATTATTCATTACGGCGCTCATTGAGGATGGCCGGCGTCGCGAAGCGATGGACAAAGCCAGGGACGCCTTCAGCCACACCTGTGATACGCGCTTTTACCGGTTGTACATGAAAGCCGGTGGAGATCCGGATAATGACACCGCTGATTTTATCCGCACTGCAAAGGCGAAAGGATTGCGCGCCTACCTTCATTTTGCTGAGGATTTGACGCGATTTGACCTGATCAGTGACGTACTCATTGCCACCCCTGTCGCGGAGCTTGAATCCCACTTTGCCTACTGCTCGAGCTCAAGCCTGCGAACGTTGTCGGGCAAGCTGTATCAGCATGGGTTTGCCCTTGCGGCAGTCATTCTGCGGCGTGTTCTTGTGGAGAGCTATATCGATAAGGCACAAAGCAAATATTATGCGTATGCCGCCTCCGACATGAAAAAAGCCATCGACTACAGTGAAGGACTGGAGGAAAGCGCACAGTTCGCAGGCACCCTGAATTACCTCAGGGCGCTTTATGCGCAACACAAACGTAAAAGCGCATTGTGGCAGGCAATGGCGGGTAAAGTTCAGGGATTGTCTGTCGACAATAACCGGTGTTTTTATTGCGGGAGCCCGTTATGAGTGCTTCCGTCTCAGTTGTTCATGGTTAGGAAACTCAATCGCCGTTTTTTGAGTTTCCTAACCATGAGCCGGGGCGAGAAAGAGCCCCGCGGAGTAAGGCTTTCTGTGAGACAGGTCGTGAAAATCTCTTTTTTGTTATGTTTTTGAGCTAAAACCCATTTTTTAGGCGTATTTAACCCGCAGATGCTGTCCGAAGCCATCGTTTTTTCGCCATCCGCTGCAGCCTGTCAGAGAGCATTTTTGTCGCGTGCTCGCCCGCCACGGCGCCGGCAAAACGCAGCCGGCCTTTGCGCCCCTGGCGCGTGGCGGTTGACCTTCACGGGCGGGCGGCGCTCGCGGCGCCAATCCGCACGCCCGCAGGGAGCGGATGCCGCAACCGCGTGATTGTGCGATACTGCGCCACAACAGAACAACCGGAGAGGGACAAAGTGATGAGCGATCAGCCAGCTGCGCCAGAGATTATCGAAGACGAGATTATCGACACCGGCACCGAAGAGTTTGCCCACGTGGTGGCCATACTGGTGCTGCTCGAGCCCGGCATGTCCTACACCCATTCGGTGGCCCTCTCTCCCGACTATGGCGCCGGCCAAATCGTCCAGGACGTCAACAGCCTCAAAAAACGCGCCCGCCGCCTGCTGGTGCCGGCCATGCACGAAGCCGCCAAACGCTCAGGTCAGGTCTACAACATCGAGAGCAGCCTGGTGCTCTACCCGTCAGGTCGCCTGTTCGCCCAGGCCATCGTCACCCGCAGCAGGTAAGTCATGAGCAAACCCACCGCCTCCCCACACGATGCCGTGTTCAAGGCCTTCCTCACCCACCCGGAGACCGCCCGTGACTTCCTGCAGCTGCACCTGCCGTCCAGCCTGCTCAGGGTCTGCAACCTCGACACCCTGAAGCTCGAATCCGGCTCCTTTATCGAAGATGACCTGCGCGCCTGCTACTCGGACGTGCTCTACTCTCTCGATACGGCCCGCGGGGACGGGTACGTCTATTGCCTGATTGAGCACCAGAGCCGGCCGGATAAAACCATGGCCTTCCGCCTGATGCGCTATGCCATCGCCGCCATGCAGCGCCACCTGGAAGCGGGCCACGAGCGTCTGCCGCTGGTGATACCGCTGATGTTCTATCATGGCCAAACCAGTCCCTATCCCTATTCGCTCGACTGGCTGGCGCTGTTCGATGAACCGCAGCTGGCCAGACAGCTCTACGGCAGCGCCTTTCCGCTGGTTGACGTCACCGTCATTCCCGACGACGACATCATGCAGCACCGCCGCATGGCGGTCCTCGAACTCTTGCAAAAGCACGTGCGTCAGCGCGACCTTGCCGAGCTGCTCGACCGGCTGGTCACGCTGCTGCTGACGGGGTACACTACCGATGAACAACTGACCTCGCTGCTCAGCTACATGCTGCAGGTCGGCGAGACCCACAGCCCGGCTGCGCTGCTCAGGCAGCTTGCCGAGCGCGTACCGCACCACGAGGACAAAATCATGACGATCGCTGAACGACTGAAGGAAGAAGGCCGTGCGCAGGGGATCGCCATCGGCATCGAGAAAGGCATCGAGAAAGGCATCGAGAAAGGCCGTCAAGAAGGCGAACACCTGGCGGCGATCAAAATCGCCCGCACCCTGCTGGCCAGCGGCCTCGATCAGGCCACGGTGATGAATGCCACTGGCCTCACCGCCGATGAGCTGGCGCAGATCCGCCACTGATAGCTGACGCCGAGACGATCGCTTGCTGGACAACGCCCTCCCGGCCGCCGACCCGACGGACACCACCACCGACCTGAGCCACCTGGCGTTCTGCGTACTGGTGGCCCTGGCGCTCGAACGTCAGTCCTGCGGCGTTTCGCCCCCCTACGCCGAAACCCTGTTCCTTATCCGCTGGCTGGCCACCGCGCAAAGGCAAAGGCGCTTCCCCAAGAGCGTGGCGATTGACATTCGCTGGTTGCTGGAGCGCGGTCGCAGGCACGGCGCTGCCGCCAAGCTGCGCCAGCACCTGGAGTACCTGTGGCACTCCTGCAGCGGCAATATCGCCGAGCAGTCCGACCTGTTCCGCCTCACTTACGCCACTGAGACGCTCAAGCAGTTGGGGTGGGACAATGCGGTGATGAGCAGCCGCGAATGGCACGAGGGG
Organism: Klebsiella pneumoniae; assembly: GCF_000742135.1. Taxonomy (GTDB): domain Bacteria; phylum Pseudomonadota; class Gammaproteobacteria; order Enterobacterales; family Enterobacteriaceae; genus Klebsiella; species Klebsiella pneumoniae. Next base: position 104,719 of record NZ_KN046819.1, read on the forward strand.
GTGCTGCCAGAGACCGGCGCAACCAACGGCTTTTACGTGGAAAAAGCGGCGCTCAACGCCGCCTACGACAACAATGGCCGGCACAACATGCCGGTCGAGGTGCGCGTGGTCGGCGACAGGGCGGCGTTTATCAACGTCATGCAGCGCCATCAGATAACGGCGCAGCCTACCGCGTCACTGCCCAACGGGCATCAGCTCATGCTGCTACCGGGTGCACACTGCGGTTCTGCACCGCGCTGAATCCATCGGGCCTTCGACTGCCTGCCAGGGGGCCATTTTATGGAAAACGTCAACCGCCCCACATCGCCTTTAGAGCCGCTTTCAGGGCTGGTTGAGCGCGTCACCTATCACAACGGCGAAAACGGGTTTTGTGTTTTGCGTCTGAAAGTGAAAGGCGAACGTGACCTGATAACCGTTGTCGGCCACACCCCGTCCGTGCCCCCGGGAGAATACGCCTCCGCCTCCGGCCAGTGGCTGATGGACAAGGCGCACGGTCGTCAGTTCAAGGCCACCTTTTTGAAGATAGCGCCCCCCACCACCCTGGCCGGTATCGAACGGTATCTGGGGTCCGGCATGGTCAAGGGGATTGGCCCGGCCTATTCCGCCCGGCTTGTCCGGGCATTTGGCGCTGACGTCTTCGACGTGATTGAAAAAGAGCCGTCCCGGCTGCGTGAGGTGGGGGGCATCGGCGCCAAACGCGCCAATAAAATCATCTCAGGATGGGGTAGTGACCGGGTAGCTGCGATAACTGCCAACTTTTCTCCCCTCCCACCTTCGCGCATAAACGAACGTTTGTGCAACTATCCCTGTCCCAACGTAACGATGCGACCTTGTGCATTGCAAAAATGTATTGCAATATAAAATCAAATGGCAACAGGAAATCGCAATCATGCTTATCGGTTATGCCCGGGTTTCGACACAGGAACAGGATACTCAGGCTCAGATATCAGCACTAAAGTCAGCCGGGTGTGAACTGATTTTCCAGGAAAAGCTTCGGGAGGGCGATGGGATCGACCCGAACTACAACGTCTTTTACAGCAACTGCGCAAAGATGATCAGGTTATTGTATGGAAACTGGATCGCCTTTCCCGTTCGCTGAAGGATTTATTGCTGACGCTGGAGAAGATTGAAAACACGGGAGCTGATTTTCGCAGCATTACCGAAAATATTGACACATCCACTCCGGCGGGCAGGATGATGATGCAGATCGTTGGCTCCTTTGCTGAATTTGAACGCGCCATGCTTCGTGAGCGGACAAAGAGCGGGCTTGCGGCGGCACGCCAGGATGGCCGGGTTGGTGGGCGACGCCCTAAGTTAACCCCCCAACAGCAAAAGAGATTGTCTCGCTCGTCACATCGGGGCAAAAACGGGCGCTGATGCTGCACGTCTGTTCCGTGTTCATCCTTCCACCGTGGTGCGGCTTCTTGCCAGACACCGGATGACTGAGATCGGACAGACATAAATCGATGCGGGGATTTACAGCAGAGTATGGTTCACCAATCTGACAGCGATGAATTATCGGCACTGCGGGCAGAAATGCCCGATTGATTTCGCTACTTGATGCCCATGGAATTGAGTGGAGACTTAAGCGGCAGGCTCCGGTGCAAAATTATCAACCTTATCTACTGACGACAAGGTTGCGCTGTTTCGCCGACTGTTCCGGGGCGGGATGATGTATGGGCTCTGCGCTGGGAAAGTAAAAACAGCGGAAAGTCGGGCTATTCTCCCGCCTGCGCCAACGAATGGCAGCCAGGTATATGTGGTAAACCCCGAATAAAATGTAGCGACTGCTCTCACCGCCAGCTCATTCCCGTATCGGATCCCGTTATCTACCGACATCTGGCTGGCGAACACACCATCGGTGTATATCCTTTGCTTGAAGATGACTTCTGTTATTTTCTGGCCGTTGATTTTGACGAAGCAGAATGGCAGGCCGATGCGTCAGCGTTCATGCAATCCTGTGATGAACTCGATGTGCCAGCTACACTGGAAGTATCAAGATCGCGTCAGGGGGCTCATATCTGGGTGTTTTTGCGTCCCGAGTTCTGGCCAGGGATGCCCGCCGTCTGGGGTGAAGGGACAACATCCTGTGCTTCGGATTCCAAAAATTTGGCTCCTGGGATC
>NZ_KN046820.1:0-40086 GCF_000742135.1 Klebsiella pneumoniae
CACGCCTGAAGGGAAAGCTGCACGTTAACAGCAAGCGTTACACTCAGCGCATTGAGCGACATAACCTGAATCTGAGACAACATCTGGCAAGGCTGGGACGGAAGTCACTGTCGTTCTCAAAATCGGTGGAGCTGCATGACAAGGTCATCGGGTATTATCTGAACATAAAACACTATCAGTAAGTTGGAGTCATTACCAATAATTTTTCTTATTCCGGACGACTGCTAGTATGTTGCCCAGCGGAACCAGCCTCCCGGCTAGACTGGCCCCCTGAATCTCCAGACAACCAATATCACTTAAATAAGTGATAGTCTTAATACTAGTTTTTAGACTAGTCATTGGAGAACAGATGATTGATGTCTTAGGGCCGGAGAAACGCAGACGGCGTACTACACAGGAAAAGATCGCTATCGTTCAGCAGAGCTTTGAACCGGGAATGACGGTCTCCCTTGTTGCCCGGCAACATGGTGTGGCAGCCAGCCAGCTATTTCTCTGGCGTAAGCAATACCAGCAACTGTCTTGAAGGTAAAAATTATGGAGCAACGTGGTGGTACGACTCATCCCATTCTTCGTTCTTTCTGAGCATTGCGTTCAGGATGGTAAGCAGCTTACGCATACAGGCTACCAGCGCCACTTTTTTGGCCTTTCCGGCTGCAAGCAGGCGCACATAAAACGTTTTTATCACCGGATTAAAGCGGGTTGCCACAAGCGCAGCCATGTACAGTGCTGATCTTACGCCAGCCCTGCCGCCAAAAATGGTTCGCCGGCCACGTACACCTTTGATACTGCTCAGGCGCTCAGCAATCTCTTTAAAGTGGTTCCGGATGTGACTGTTCATGTCTTTCTCGAGCCTGGCAAGCTCATCTTCCAGCGCTTTAATGATGGTATTAATGCTTTTCTTGTTCTGTGGATGGGATGGATACAGTCGGTTACGCTCAGCCACCAACATCGCAATCAACTGGCGTCTGCGAACCACCACTTGCAGCAAGGGCCTGACGTTCAGCATCCGGCAGTGCCCTGATAAAGCGTTTCCGCTCAGGATGACGATTAATAACCTCAGCCATCTGCGTGAGGACTCTGGCATCAATTCGGTCGGTCTTCGCAAGATATCCCATTGCACGGGCGAAGTCACGGGCCTGCCTGGGATTGACCACGGCAACCTCAAAACCTTCGGCCTGAAGCGAACAGGCCACCGCAACCTCCAGCCCACCAGTGGCCTCCATCAGAACCAGAGCAACGGAGTGCCGTCTCAGTCCGGTAATAATCGCGTTAAAGACATCAGAGTCATTGCTGACTGTAAACTGAGCAACATAACTGCTGGCAGCGATGTCCAGTGTGGCTTTGGAAACATCGATGCCCACACAAAGTGGATTTGGCTGACTCATTTTTACCCCTCCTTGCAAATACGTTATGGAATACGGACAACTGTTCGGGTTTCAGATGAGTGGCTCAGCGTATGCGCCAGTCGCTGATATACGGGCTTGAACCCTGGAAGGCATCGGGCTGCATACGTTTTGCCAAATCTAATCGTATTAATTTTAATCAGTCTTCAAGATACAAGGAAGGCAGCCTCACCGCCGTTGCGGCCGGAGAGGAAGTCGTTCCTGCTTCTGAGCTTACTGCTGCTCTGAAGCAGGTCCGGGAACTTCAGCGCCTTCTGGGCAAGAAGACGATGGAAGTTGAGATCCTGAAAGAAGCCGTGGAGTACGGCCAGTCGCGAAAATGGATAGCGCACGCGCCCTTGTCTCATCCTGTCCTGGAAAAGCAAGCTAAAGAGAATACCCTGTCAGCTATTGTTGATAAGGCTATCGAGCAGGTTTCAAGCAAGAATGTCAGGTTTACCTACGACAACGTACTGACTAACGTGCTTAACCAGACCGAAATTAAGAAAGGTGTGTACCAGGAAGCGCGCCAGGCGCTTGATGCCGCGGTCGAGAAGGGGAGTCTTATCGCAGTTGATACAAAACAGACCCTTTTTACCTCGGCCATGCATGTTCGTGACGAACAAAGACTATCCCAAATTTGCCGGCCGTATGGCTGAACAATCCGCTGGACCTACGGCAGATGTCAATGCCCGGGATATCACGGCAAAAATTGCAGACCGTGATCGTGCTCTGACGCTGGTCGATGCCAGGGGTGGGGGGGAATTTCAGAGCAATTTATTAAGCCGAATGAAAGAACTGGCGCAAAACAGCAGTAAAACGCCGGTACTGATTGCCGGTAACGTCAAAGATAAGAACCAGTACTCAGAACACCATTCAGTGATGGCCATAACTGTAAAAGAACTGGCCACAACCGAATTACCTGAAAATACGATGCTTATCATTCCTGAAGCCGAAAAGCTAAACGTCCCGGCCATGTATGAAGTCCTCAAAACAGCAAACGCCGTCAATGCTCCGACAGTTGTCATTGATACGCATACCCGCAGGGCGACGGGCTTTGCCAGTGAAGTTTTGAGAGGTGCAGGCGCACCGGTACTCTCATCTTCGCCAGGAATGGAAAAGAGCTCCTTAACGTTAGTTCAGAAAGATACAGTTGACGATCGCCTCAAGGTTGCAGCCAGGTATGTCAGCCAGCAGAAGGCGGCCGGCATTCACGTCGTTGCGCAGGCGGGTAATGAACGGGCAAGAGGACAGTTAACCCGCGAGATACGTAATGCTCTTCAGGAGAACGGGATACTTGGTGAGACGGTGGCAACTATTTCAACGCTTTCACCGGTATGGCTTGATGGTGCCAACCGGAACCTTCGGAGTACATATCAGACCGGTATGGTGCTTGAGCGGTATGAGGGAAAGGAACTCAAGGAGACGTTGAAGATCACCGGTATCAATGATAACCATAACACTCTGCGAGTAGTAAATGAACATGGCGAAACGCAGGGGCTCAGATTAAATGCGATCGACAGTCAGTATCGCCTGTATACGGGAATGACGATATCACGCTTGCGCTGCGTGAACTCCAGAACAACCGTCTGGCCCCCAGAGAAAGAGCCGTAAGACAGGCAATTGAACTTGTGCAGGGTACAAACGTTACGTTTTCAAGTCTAAACGTGGTAAGTACCGCGCTTAAAATGGATCGTTCATTATCCCCGCTTGTCGCCCAGGCCGAACTTCAGCGTCTGGAGAGCCGTGGTGAAATAATTGCCCTGGATGCCAACCAGGGACGCTTCGGTGATTATGTGCAGCGTGAAAACTGGCAAAACGAAAAGACTATCCTGGGAAATATTCTGAAAGGAATAAACGCTGTCGATCCGCTGATTGCCGATGCCCGGCAGGTAACTGAAGGTAAGGGACTAACTGATGGCCAGCAGAAAGCCGCAAAGCTTATCCTGGAATCACGAGATCGTTTTGTCATTGTGCAGGGGTATGCCGGCGTGGGTAAAACCACACAGTATCGGGTAGTGGCAGCAGCAGCTAATCAGGTGGAGGGATTAGAATTGCGCGGCCTGGCACCCACTCACCGCGCCGTGGGTGAACTGCAGGCCGCCGGCATTTCGTCGCAGACCGTCGCCAGTTTTCTTTCAGAGCATGCGGAGCGTCAGGCAAACGGCCAGACGGCAGATTACAGTCGAACGCTGTTTGTGATTGATGAAAGTTCCATGATCGGAAACCGCGATTTGGCAACATTGACCGATATAATTGAGGCTGGTAATGGCAGAGCGGGGATTAGTGGGGATGAGACCCAGAAGAAGCCTCTTGAGTCCGGTGTTCCGTTTTCACTGACGTTAACACGAAGCGCAGCGGATGTAGCCATTATGAAAGAAATTGTTCGTCAGACCCCTGAACTGAGACCTGCTATTGAACACATCATTGCCGGGCAGGTTCAGGAAGCACTGAATGTGGCTGATTTGGTTAGCCCTTCCGTTGTACCACGGGACAAAGATGCGCCGGTTCCGGAGAAGAGCATCATTGATCTAAAGGGCAGTGGAAAAATTGCAGCCTATGAGATCGCTACTGATTTCACCAGCCGAACCAGTGAAGCACGGGATAAGACCCTGATTGTTGCTGAACTGAACAGGGACCGCATGGAAATCAATAAAAGTGTGCATGACATGCTGCAGGCGAAAGAGGAGCTGGGTGACAGTGTAACGGTAAATCACCTTGTCCGTGTCAGTAACTCAATGGCTGATTTAAACCTACCGGGATTCTGGAAGGAAAATTATAAGAATACCGTTCGTATCGGGGAGCAATATCTGACTATTGGACAGGTTGATCCGAAAAGCAACCTTGTAGAGCTTAACCATCCGGAGACAGGGAGCAACCGGTGGATCTCTCCGCTTGAACTCCGTGCGTCTAACGTAGCAGTCTTCGAAAAAAAAGAAATAGAGGTTTCTGTCGGTGAACGTATTCGTTTCACGGCCACAGACCATGACAGAAAGGTGAAGTCGAATGACTTAGCCGTTGTTACCGAAATTGATAAGGGAGGTAAAATCACGCTCGATGCCGGCGGTCGTAAAGTCGTCCTCAATCCCCGGGAGCAGCAAAAAGACCAGCATATCGATTATGGCTATGCTGTGACTACCTATAGCTCTCAGGGGGCATCTGTACCCTATATTATTGGGCTGGTTGGCGTTGACGGTGCCAGAGAGCAGATGGCTACCCTGGACACCACGTATGTTCAGATGTCGCGTGCCGTCGAACATATACAGCTATACGCAGATGACCTCAGCAAGTGGGTTAAGACGGTGAAGGAGCGTTCTGGAGAGCGTGAAACGGTCCATGATGTGATGTTGCGTGGTGAAGATCTAAAGGCCACTAACGAACTTAATTTATGGAAACGTAGCCAACCTGTTTCTGCGACCCGGCTCGCTGCAAAATAACCAGAAAGCATTCAAGAGTGTCTCATGACGTGTGGACAGAATATGAATGGGGGAACTTTCTGAATGAACGAGAAGAGAGCCTTATGCTTCATACTATCCAGTCAGAAAGATTATCATCAGATTTTTCAATCTTTCATAAAATCCCTTGTTTACACGATGCGTTAACGATTTAAGGTTTATAAATATCCAGTGAGGTGTGCAATGTTAAGAAAACTTTGGGGAAAAAAGGGAATACCTAACTCTTCGCGTATTGAAGATGTTCTTATCGAACAAAATAGAGAGTTAAGTAATGTTTTAAATATGCTTGTGAAAAATAGTGGTCCAGGAAGGTCAATTATAGAACTTCGCGATATAGAGCGTGCAATTAAAAACCCTGAGATAGAATCAAGAGAGCTAACCATAAAGAGAATACTATATATTGAAAAGTATCTAACAGACCTGTTTTATGAGGTGTATAAAGTGCTTGTGGTTAACGCAAAGACCTTCACGTCGCAGAAGCTGCCAGATACGCCGGTAACCAAAACGGCAGCGTTCAAGTGCCAGCTCTGTGATGCGTAGAGACAGCTGCGCGTCAGCAGCCGGACGCTGAGCCGAATATCGGCAGGTTGACAGGGACAGACCTGCCAGCCTGCAGGCACGACGTTGCGACAGACCCTTAGCCTCGCACATGACTTCCACGGCTTCCCGCTTCTGGTCTGTCGTCAGTACTTTCGCCCAAGAGCCACCTGAAGCGCCTCCTTATCCAGCATGGCTTCATTCTTGAGTCTGGCGTTCTCTTCCTCAAGCGACATCAGGCGCTTAACCTCAGGCACCTCCATACCGCCATACTTCTTACGCCATGTGTAAAAGGTGGCGTCGGAAATGGCGTGCTTACGGCAGAGCTCACGGGCAGAAACGCCGGCTTCGGCCTCGCGGAGAATACATATGATCTGTTCGTCGGAAAAACGCTTCTTCATGGGGATGTCCTCATGTGGCTTATGAAGACATTACTAACATCACGGTGTATTAATCAACGGGGAGCAGGTCAAGTTATGTATAGACACGTTCCAGTTCGCGATTTTAACTATGAAGCTAATGTATTCCTGCTCCGCCTCATTCAGTCCTCCCTCTCCCCTTTTACTGAGGTAATAATCGTACCAACGTTCATACGCGGGTACGTTTATAGATTCCCAGGAATCCAGCATCCTCGTTGCATAGGATACCAGTTCATCAAAAACGGTACTCCCTGAAGGAATATCCGCCCGGGTAAGTTTAGCGAGTATTTTTATTGTCCATCGTAAATGTTGCCATTGCTGTGCAGGTGCCAGAGGCAACGAATTCATATTCATGGGTAGATCTACCGGAATCATAGAAAGCAGCTGGTTGCCGCTGGCATTCAGGTGGCGTTTGTACTGATGTAAGGTATGTGGTTGTGCTGTCTGCATTAAGGGATGGTAGATCCACCGCTTGGCTTCATCTGAGGTGAAAAGTAGCTTTTCTATCGCATCCATCATCTTTATGCCTTCCCCGTTCTCACGATATGGAGTGATGATGCTTTCAATCCGAACGGCATCGATCTCCACTAGCGCCAGCTGGCCTGTTTGAGCTAAAAGGTCTGGATTTGGCTGGATATCCTCCGACGTATCATTAACGAATATCCCGATTGTCGTATCGTTACATAACCCTATGAGGTCAGCATTAAGGCCACAAACAATCCCACCACCAGCGAGATTTTTGAGGTTAACGATCCCTTTCTCCTTACCTTGCAGAAGATGAGGAAGAGCAAGGTATTTTTTTCCTGTATTTTAACCTTTATGTATTTTTTTATATGTTGTAGTGTGAGCTCACTACAAACCCCTTTTACTTCTGTGCTGTGGCTAAAATGCCATTTTTGGTTTTTACCTTGTTTTGCAATCAAGGATGTTCCACAAATGAGGCAGATACAGTTGCAAGAAAGGCCATTCTCAACGCTGGCGATATCAACAATTTTATTTGAAACTGTATCGAATCCAAATGGTATCCATTTTTGTGAGTTACGTCGCATGAATATTCCTCGTTAAAAACGAATAAAGGAATTCTACATTATTCGCTTCTATCAAACCTGGAATAACAGTGCCTTATTTACAATATTCAGATCTCATCGGGGATGAGATGCCACACAGAGGCAGGTATTTTGTCATAGATTTTTTCCATGTAGATCTCAGCTCTGCGGTGATCATACGCTCCACTCAAGCTGGTTATCTTATTTATATCCCCCCCTTCATCATTTAATTTATCCAGGATACGTTCAAAAACTTTATCGAGAGTTTCTGTCGTGCTGCACTTCCTGAACTTCAGGAGATAGGTTTCTCTCAGGCTACTGTGCACATTTAGGCTTTTCAACAACAACGCTCCGGGGCATGTCCAAAAACAATGGCTATTATCGAAAACATTAAACGAAGTACCACAGACAGGCAAGAGAAGCATCTTGATTAATTTCCCATTCTCCCTGGATTTGAAAAAAAACAATGTTACTATACTGGTTATAAAAACAGTGCCATTGATAAGACATGAGATCTTCCCATGACAGATAAAACTAAGCTGGTTGCGATTGCACGAACCGATGACATGAGCGCCCTGGAAGCACTCAAGCTGTTACGGTTTCGCCGTTACAATACGGCAAGAAGTCAGTTAAGGGTCACGAGTGTCTGGTCTGCATGGTGCGCCAGGCACGGCCTGACCCCCTTCCCCGTCACAGCAGTTGATGTCGAGCGCTATATTAATGGGCTGAATGGATCCGTTAAAATGGCGACCATCTCTCATTTTATTGCATGCCTTTCAAGCGTAAACAGCAGCCTGGGTTTTCCAGACTTCCGCAACGTTCTGATAAAAGCACTGGTTCAGGTATGGCGGGCGCGGGAGAATGAGAAAAAAATCGTCACCGGTCAGGCCCTTCCATTTCTAATATCCGATCTCAATATTCTTCGCCGGTCACTGCATAAAAGCGACGACCTGAGAGACATACGGGACCTTGCAATGATATGGGTTGGGTTTGAAACCCTGCTGCGTAACGTGGAAATTCGAAGGATTAAAACCGGCGACCTGAAATGGCAAAATGACACGTCCTGTTACCTTCTGGACGTCATGCGGACCAAGACAAACCTTTCAAGTAACCTGACATTTCAGCTCTCACCACAATGCAGTCAGCATATCAGACAGTTGATTGAGACTGTGGAATACACCGATACTGAAAACTTCGGGCACCGTTTTCTTTTTCAGCCTGTGAACATCCATACAAACCGATATTTCCCACCCACCAGCAGTAAGCTATCACGGGGTAAATCCATAGACAGGATGCTGGTCAAAGCAGGATTCAGTCAGGGGTTACTGACGCAGCTACAAAATGAATCAAAGGTATCACGGGAAGATGTTGGTATGCTGTCCTCTAATTCACTGAACCAAGCATTTGCACGCCTCTGGGGGATTGCCGGGAAGGTCGGCGACAATAACCGACAGTCCGGGCGGTACCGGACATGGACAGGACACAGTGTGCGTGTGGGGGGAGCCATAGAGCTGTTTAAAGCCGGGTACTCCCTAGAAAAGATTACCGAGATGGGGAACTGGTCTGATCCAAAGATGGTCTTCCGTTATATCCGTGGATATCTTGCCAGTGAAAAAGCCATGGTAAGCTTTATGCGTAATCATCTGGACGATATATAGATTTTACTGAGAGAAACACCAGCACTCAGCAACATGTTACTGAGCGCTGGTCACTTATGAACTTTTCAGATATTCAGATGAAGTGATCACCTTGTGTATGGCGTTTCTTCGCCTTACTCATGAGGCTGTTCTGAAAGATAAAAAAACAAAGCACCATAATAAGCAAGTCTACAAAAACGTAAAAGTTACTTTTGATGGTAAATCCACAGCAATGATGGAGGGGAGAGTTGTAGCTATCAACAAAGACGAGAGAGACATTAATTTTATACATAAAATTAGTATTGAGCCTGCCGCTTGCCTTCTCTTAGGTCTTTTCCTCTTGTCCGTCATACTGGCCCGAAATCCAGGGGTCCCATCTGACGCGGTTCTAACGTGCATGCGTCTTAATGCAAATGCTCAACTACAAAAGTAACTTTTCTATCTTATCATTCCCGTTTTACGGGAATTTCAAAAAAAGATACTTCCCTTAATGGGGAAAATACGCTCGGTTCATAGGATACATTAGATGTAACTATGGACTGACCCCATGCCTGTAGACAAATTCTGTCCTCACGACGAGGCCTGTTCGAAGGCCTCCGGACTGACGCCGCCGGGATGACTGTGGCGCCGGGTCCGATTGTAGAACACTTCAATGTAATCGAAGACATCCGCCCGGGCCAGATCCCGGTTTGGTATATTCTCTTACTAATGCGTTCTTTTTTCAGTGAACTGAAGAACAATTCGGCTACCGCATTATCCTGGCAGTTGCCACGCCGGCTCAAGCTCGGTGCCAGGTTATTGGCCCGCAGAAGCGGTGCCAGTCGTCACTGCCGTACTGACTACCCTTACACAACCACAGACGGAACATGTTAAAGATCATTCCTGCCGATCGCATCTGGAAGGTAGCCGTTTCTCGTCTCCATTACTGCCAGTGTCAACATAGCTGTTTGTCCTGGCATTACCCCATTTCTCCCAAAAACGACGAAAGTGCCTGCAGGCCGCGTCATAACTGGCTTAAGCATAGATCTTAACCGCAAAAGGATCCTTTACGCATTTGGTTTTACCCGCAATAATGTGGGATAAGACAACAAAAGGATCCGCGCGCTGCGATTTATTGTCATGGCAGGATCAGCCGCTTCAGGCCAGAATAGCTGTATCCAAACCCGTTGTGCGCTACGTGAAAAATAACTCATGAACAGCATCATTCCCCTGCAGAATTCACCAGATCGCGTCTCCCTGCTGCCGATCCGCCCCGGGCGTTGATTTTGCGACCGCGGTGGCACTCCGGCGGATGGCCACCTCAACAGGTGCCACGCCGGCTTACCTCCTGGCGCCGGAAGTGAGCGCCCTCCTCTGGTATATGCCGGACCAGCGTCACCACATGTTGTTCGCCACCATGTGGAATACCGGGAGCCGTATCGGTGAATCCCGGACGCTCACCCCGGAATCCTTCGACCTGGATGGTCACCACCCGCCCCGCCGGCGGGAGCCGTTATGGCCGGTCACGGATGAGACAATGCGCAACTGGCTGAAACAGGCGGTGAAGCGGGCTGAAGCTGATGGCGTGCATTTTTCGATCGCCCTGACGCCGCATACCTTCCGGCACAGCTATATCATGCACATGCTTTATCACCGGCAGCTCAGTAAGGTCATCCAGGCGCTGGCCGGGCAAAGGATCCGCGCTCGATGGAAGTCTATACCCGGGTATTTGCGCTGGACATGGCTGCCACCCTAGCCGTTCCCTTTACCGCTGACGGTCGAGATGCCGCGGAGATCCTTCGCTCCCTGCCACCGGCCGGCTGAGATTGTCGGGCAGGCGGCCGGGGCTTTGCCACTTAGTAAAGGAGATAAAGACAAACGCATTCCAGACGAGGCAGAGTCAGTCAGTCGCTTCTGAGTCTCTCACCGTGCCGGCTGCAGAAGCGTTACGCTTATCCAGTATGACCCGGGCATCATTCCGTCCGGGTCTGGAGAGAAATATTCATACCGCATCCCGTGTCCCCTCACCTTCTCATTGCACCATGACATCATTCGTATTAAGGAGCCCCGGTCCTCTGGTGACCAGCTGACATCTTCATACCGCAGACAATAAAACTTACTGCGATCCGGATATCAGCAGGTTACAGGGGATATACCTGAGGGCCTTTCCAACCGGGTAAGCCAGGTCGTTATTCAGTATATCGTCGGTGACTGCGTCCCGGGCCATTTCTGACAGCCATCAGGTTTCCTCTTCATGATTGCAGATATCAGTGCGAAGCTAGCTGAGGGTACGACAGGATTAACGAACTTCGGAGGACTGGTTTTAGCAGCTCTTGTATGGCAATGCCGGAATCAACGCTCTGCTGAGTGGCTTCATTCAGTGCGCACCGGGGATTTACTGAAATATTGACTGTGGGATGCAGTCACGTGGAGAGCTCTCAATTGGTCGGGTAACACCCTCGTCAAACTTGCATGCTGCAGTCAATATCAGCATATTCTGGCCATAAATGACATACCGCAGTCAATATTGTCCGATCTTTACCTGCAGGTAAGGAGAGCGAATATTGACTGTAGTATGCGTGATGCACCTCACAGTCAATAACTAATTGCGTATGCATACAGCAGTCATGGTAATGCATATCGCAGTCAATTTTCCGGCTTCATCGCCGATAGCGCTTCAGCAAGTTTCTGCGGATCGATGCCTGCAGCCTTCAGTGCCTTGATGACTTCGTCATAATTCTGCTCCGGCGCCTTCTCTTCTTCCTCCTTGCGCGGTACCTTCACCGTCCCGCTGATGAGTTTGGGATTGCGATAATGAACGCTAAAGTAAGTCGCCCGGCCACGTTTAAACTCGGTGTAATCCAGATAGCCGATATCCCGAAGTTGCTCCATAGCCTTTCGGACCGTGTGGTTCTGCGTATAGACATTTGAGGTAAGATTCAGCCGGTCCCGCATACGTTTCATGGAGATAGGTGCGGGATTCTGGGGAAGGCTCTCGATGTAGGTATACAGCGCCTGGGCAGATTCCTTCCGCTGCAGGGCGTCAATGGCTTTCAGCCGAAGCAGGACCCGCCTGTCCATATGGTAAAGCTCAAAGAGCTTGGGTTCAGCCTTGATCTCCACGATATCCTCGTTGATGTCATAATAGGCTGACTGCACCAGATGGGTGGTCCATCCTTTGGTCTCGCTCTGGAACTGCAGGGTAACCGAGGCGAGTTTAAACAGGGAATTGCTGATGCGATCCCGCATTTTCTTGTTTGAGCGCCGTGAGTCAAATCCACACATCTTAACGAATTCAACGAACGACAGTTCCAGGGTGTCACTTTTTACCCCATACTCAGACATCGAGCGAATGATCCCGAGCCAGACTTTAAAATCCGTGTCCATATCAAGACGCGAACCGGTGATCTTAACGTCGGTGTACCCTTCGCTTTTGGCGATGGACAGCTGTACGAGCTCCTCAGTGGCATCTGTGACGTTTTTACGGTTTGCCTTACTCCTGAGGTTGATTTCAGGGTTGGAACGAAGAGACCGAGCCTCATGAGCGCTACCGGCTGCACAGTACTGGTACTGTTGACATCCAGCTTAACAACTTCGCCGGTTGTCTTGTCCACTTCCTGAAGATTGAGAGGTAAGCTGTTATTTTCGCTCGTCATCTTGATCCTCAACGGTTATCCACAAAAGAATGTCGTTATACATATCGCAGTCAACGGATATACATACCTCAGTAAATACCGTTGCATATCACAGTATTAGATTTCGCATACAGCAGTCAACTTTTTACATTCCACAGTCGATCCAGTATGACGTTCAAGCCAGTTACAGCGCCTGCTGCAGCGATCCGGGGATCTTTTTAGGATCTCAATATGATCTCTTTGGGATCAATTACTGGATCGAAGCAATGAATAACGTTAATCCCCAGCCAGATCTACCTCACCACATTCAGGGTTCTGCAAGGGTAATCTGAATGCCGCATGAGTAACTCTCCCTGATTTAACATTAAATATTGACTGCGATATGTAGAATCTTCTTTTGTTGTTGACCAGCCCTCGGCTTTTAGTTTCATACCATAGTCAATTTTTCACATATCACAGTCAACTTCATGAAGATATACTAATCCGGAGAAGTATACGGCATCGTAGCGTTCGTGCTTTGTGCAGTCTCTGTGCTTTTCCACTTCCTCACTGCGTGAGATCGCTTACTGCGGCGAGCGGCAGTGAGAAATATTGACTGCGGTATGTGATTGAGCCTCTCTTCTCCGGTTTACAGCTTTCATTACAGTCAGCTTTGCAATTTTCAGATGACTTTGCGATTTTATTGTTGCTTTGCAAATAATCCCAAGATTTAATAAAATGATGCAAAGCGATGATTAAAGGATGCTCAGAATGGGACTGATGGATATACTTAACCAGTGCATTACTGCTGGACATGAGATGACGAAGGCTATCGCCATTGCGCAGTTTAATGACGACAGTCCGGAAGCAAGGAAGATCACCCGCCGCTGGAGAATTGGTGAAGCGG
This sequence comes from Klebsiella pneumoniae, assembly GCF_000742135.1. Taxonomy (GTDB): domain Bacteria; phylum Pseudomonadota; class Gammaproteobacteria; order Enterobacterales; family Enterobacteriaceae; genus Klebsiella; species Klebsiella pneumoniae. The sequence goes on from NZ_KN046820.1 coordinate 12,977, forward strand.
CGGATCTGGTTGGCGTTTCTTCTCAGGCAATCAGGGATGCAGAGAAAGCCGGCCGGTTACCTCACCCTGATATGGAAACCCGTGGCAGAGTTGAACAACGTGTTGGTTATACCATCGAACAAATCAATCATATGCGGGATGTGTTCGGTACCCGACTGCGGCGTGCAGAAGATGCTTTCCCTCCGGTGATCGGGGTTGCGGCTCATAAAGGGGGGGTTTACAAAACCTCCGTTTCTGTTCACCTAGCTCAGGACCTAGCCCTGAAAGGACTCCGTGTTCTTCTCGTTGAAGGCAATGACCCACAGGGAACGGCTTCTATGTATCACGGATGGGTGCCCGATCTTCATATTCATGCTGAGGACACTCTCCTGCCCTTTTATCTTGGGGAAAAGGATGATGCCAGCTACGCTATAAAGCCCACCTGCTGGCCTGGCCTTGATATCATCCCGTCCTGTCTGGCACTGCACCGCATTGAAACTGAGCTGATGGGGAAATTTGACGAAGGCAAATTACCTGCTGACCCGCACCTGATGCTCCGTCTGGCCATTGAAACGGTCGCTCATGATTATGACGTGATTGTTATCGACAGTGCACCCAACCTTGGTATCGGTACGATAAATGTTGTATGCGCTGCTGATGTATTGATTGTCCCTACTCCGGCAGAGCTGTTCGACTACACCTCCGCACTGCAGTTTTTCGATATGCTTCGTGACCTGCTTAAGAACGTGGATCTTAAAGGCTTCGAGCCAGATGTCCGTATTCTGCTTACCAAATACAGTAATAATAACGGCTCGCAGTCCCCGTGGATGGAAGAACAAATTCGGGATGCCTGGGGAAGCATGGTCCTTAAAAATGTTGTGCGCGAAACGGATGAAGTCGGTAAAGGTCAGATCCGTATGAGAACCGTTTTTGAACAGGCTATTGATCAACGTTCTTCAACAGGTGCCTGGCGTAATGCCCTCTCTATCTGGGAGCCTGTTTGCGATGAGATTTTTGATCGTCTGATTAAACCACGCTGGGAGATTAGATAATGAAGCGTGCCCCTGTCATTCCAAGACATACCACACATACTCAATCGACTGAAGATACCTCATCACCGGCGCCGGCTGCGCCGATGGTGGATTCATTAATTGCGCGCGTGGGTGCTATGGCCCGCGGTAATGCCATCTCTCTTCCGGTATGTGGACGGGAAGTAAAATTTACCCTTGAAGTGCTCCGGGGAGACTCTGTTGAGAGCGCTTCACGCGTATGGTCAGGCAATGAGCGCGATCAGGAACTACTTACCGAAGATGCTCTGGATGATCTCATTCCTTCATTTTTACTGACTGGTCAGCAGACTCCAGCTTTCGGCCGCCGGGTTTCCGATGTCATTGAAATTGCAGACGGCAGCCGTCGCCGTAAAGCCGCAATCCTGACGGAAAGTGATTATCGCATTCTGGTTGGTGAACTGGACGATGAGCAGATGGCAGCATTGTCCCGACTGGGTAACGATTATCGGCCGACGAGTGCTTATGAACGTGGTCTGCGTTATACAAGCCGGCTGCAGAATGAGTTTGCTGGAAATATTTCTGCACTTGCCGATGCGGAAAACATCTCTCGTAAGATCATTACCCGCTGTATCAATACGGCCAAACTGCCTAAATCCGTTGTTGCCCTGTTTGCACATCCTGGAGAACTGTCTGCCCGGTCAGGTGAAGCCCTTCAGAAGGCTTTTGCAGATAAAGAAGAATTACTGAAGCAGCAGGCTGAGACTCTCCACGATCAGAAGAAAGCGGGACTAATCTTCGAAGCTGAAGAGGTCATTAGTCTTTTAACATCCGTACTGAAACAATCTTCCGCATCAAGAGTTAATCTGAGCTCACGTCATCAGTTTGCTCCAGGGGCAACAGCATTGTACAAGGGCGATAAAATGGTGCTTAACCTGGATAGGTCCCGCATTCCTGCGGAGTGTATAGAGAAAATAGAAGCCATTCTTAAGGAGCTTGAGAAACTAGGAGTTTGATGCGGACACGCTTTAGTCTACGGTTATCTCCCTTTACTTCATTTCCTTTCTCACAGGCCAGAAAAAATAACTGGCCTGAATACTCTCTATGGGACCACGGTCCCATCTGTATTATCGATTAGGTTTTCAGCCTGGGACCACAGTCCCACCTGCATCGTCGTTTAGGTTTCAGCCTGGGACCACGGTCCCACCTGTGTCGTCGTTTAGGTTTTCAGCCTGGGACCACGGTCCCACCTGCATCGTCGTTTAGGCTTCCAGCCTGGGACCGCAGTTCCATCAATGCCTGTCACGAACAGGTATTGGCATGGCGCCGGTGACCCGTTGAGCGGAGTAATCACGCAGCACGATTGCTATTACAGGCGATGGTGAAAGCTCTGTTGGGAAATGAACGAAGCATGCATGTTGAGTGAAATCTGCAAAATTTCGCAGGGTATGCGGCTTAATTTTAAATTTCCGCAAGCATTTTTAAAGCCAGTTGCCGCCGCTGCGCGTAGGCCGGTCCTTCGTTCGGCCGGTAACCAGTTCCGGCCGTTTTTACGACCTTGGGATCACCTCGTCAGCAGTGTCTCCACTGTGATGTCGTTTGTCACGTTGTCCGATCACAAAATATATTGGTTTTGACGTTCTGTTATCAATTGCGCCAGGTCTTTTTCGTCCAGAAGATCGAGCATTTTTTCATACAGAACCGCGGGCACACAATAAAAAAACAGGCCGGTTGCTGTCAATAATAGCGACCGGGTAGCCGCAGCCGGCACCGGCGCTGCCCACCGGATCGTTTTTAAGTTCGCTGACGCTGGCAGTTACATCACACAGAATGATATTTGTCATGGTTCCCCCCTGAGACAAGTCATCTGCATGATCGGTAAAGTATGATCTGGCGGCAAGTTCCGTCTGTCATTTCGCCGGTCAGAAACGGGCAACCGGCAGCTCCTTCCAGCGGGTGGTATATACCGATGAAAGCATCTCACGTTTCATCGGCCATTCCGGGGCAATTCCTCTACCGGCAAACCATACTTTACCCAGCCCTGAGTTGTTGATCCCGTCCAGAACCATCATCAGCTCAGCACTGTGAGGCCGTGGCGGGCGTTCGTCGAACAGTTGCAGCTGCGAAACGCCAGACCCGGTGAAATCATTCAGCATAACTCCGGCTTTGGCATACCGGAGCCCATCCTTCCAGATACGCTCCAGAGCCGTTGTGGCGGCAGCAATGATATCCCTGGTGTCCTGAGTGGGTGTAAGCAGTTTCTCCGTGGCCACGTTGCCGTAGTAAGGCTCTTTAACGGCGAACGGAGACGTTTTGATGGAAACGGAAATATGCCGGCAATACTGGTGCTCTTTACGCAGCTTTTCAGAGGCCCGCTCAGCGTGCTGACAGATAGCCTGGTGGAGCGACTCGTACTCCGTGATCTTCACACCAAAACTGCGACTGCAGACAATTTGCTGTTTCCTCGGAGGGGCTTCCTCAAGCGAAAGGCAGCTTTCCCGTTCAGTTCACGTACCGTTTGCTCTAGGACCACAGAAAAATTTTTGCGGATGAAGGTCGAGTTTGTCCTGCGCATCTTCCAGCGACAGGAACCAGTGAATGTTCAGGCATTCATCCCGCAGACTGCCGTTAAATGATTCAATAAACGGATTATCCGTTGGTTTTCCGGGGCGGGATAAGTCCATTGTGACACCGTGCTCATACGCCCATTTATCCAGACTTTTCAAAATAAACTCGCTGCCGTTATCTGTCTGAATACGTACCGGCAGACGCTTGCCCAGCACCCGCAACCTTTCCATCACACCGACCACATCCTCACCTTTCAGCGACTTTCCGGCATGGATCGCCACACACTCCCGACTAAAATTATCCACTACAGTCAGCGCCCGGAAACGTGTTCCGTTAAACAGATTATCCGACACGAAATCCATACTCCAGCACTGATCGATACCGGTCAGGACCGGACGTTGCTGACGATGACATGCATGCGGGGGCGCTTTTTGCGCAGGTTGAGGCCTTCCAGACAGTAAATCCGGTGTGTTTTCTTGAGGTTAACAGGCCAGCCTTCCCGCCGCAGCTGAATATGAATACGCGGACAACCGTAGCGGATCCGGGTTTCCGCTATTTCCCGGATACGCAGGGTTATCGCCCGATCATCCCGCCGGCTCTGCCAGTGATAAACGGTTCTGCTCTGCATCAGCAGTCCGCATCCCCGCCGGACACTGATACGGTAAGCCTCCCGCAGAAAATGCACCGCCTGACGTTTCAGACGCTGATTTTCATCCTCCAGTTACCGCAGACGCCACAGTTCGGTCACGCCCAGACCAGCGAATTTCTTCTTCCAGTTAATGGGATGGACTACCTACTCCCGCTGCGGTTAACTGTACGAAATGTGCTCACCAGGAGAATCACCATGAATATCGTATTTCTGGGTATTGATCTGGCTAAAAATGTTTTTCAGCTCTGCGGGTTAAACCAGGCCGGCAAACCGGTTTATACGAAACGAACTGGCCGAAAAGAATTGCTCCAGACGCTGGCAAATATTCCTGCATGTCTGATTGGGATCGAAGCGTCCACCGGGGCATTTTACTGGCAGCGTGAGTTTGAGAAACTGAGGCACAAAGTAAAGGTCATCAGTCCTCAGTATGTAAAACCCTTTGTCCGCGGGCAAAAAAATGATGGTAATGATGCACAGGCCATCGCAGTGGCTCTGATGCAACCGACAATGCAGTTCGTGCCACCAAAAAGCCCCGAACAGCAGGATATCCAGGCTTTACACCGGGCAAGGCAGCGTATTGTCAATCGCCGCACTGCTACAGTCTGTCAAATAAGAGGGCTGTTACTTGACCGGGGGAGCCCCATTGGCAGTGCTGTCTCCAGAGCTCGCCGGGCTATTCCTCTTATCCTTGAAGATGCAGAAAACGGTCTAAGTTCCCGTATGCGCAGAACAATTGCCGAGCTCTATGAGCTCTTTAACGATCTCGGGCGTCGGATCCATTTTTTTGATAAGGAAATTGAAACAGTATTCAGGCAATCAGAAGCCTGTCAGCGTATCGCCAGAGTTAAAGGCATTGGCCCTAAAACGGCCACGGCCATTGTTGCTGCTATTGGCAAAGGAACTGAATTTAAGAATGGCCGCCACTTTGCTGCATGGCTGGGTCTGGTTCCACGCCAGCATTCGAGTGGCGACAGACAGGCGCTGATGAATATGATGAAAAAAGGCGACAAGCATCTGCGGACACTTTTTATTCATGGCGCCCGCGCTGTCGTCAGGGTTGCCACGAATAACAATGATGGCCATATGAATCAGTGGGTTAACCAGTTAAAGGAACGGCGCGGATTTAATAAAACGACCGTGGCGGTCGCTAACAAAAACGCGCGAATAATCTGGTCGATGCTGAGAAATGAGACCGAGTATCAGGTAGTGTGAAATTAATCCCCTGCCAGAAAAAGTTGCAGCGTACTGAGAAATGGTGACAGGTGCACCTGCACAATCGGAACCTGATTTTTATACTGGCCTCAGAGGCCGTCCAGTTGTTGAGGCGATTGTGTGCGAATTACCCATTTGGCACAGATTTTCCTGATGCCGGATAAATGTAAGCAACAATCCAAAACCAGATTAAGTACTTGCAAAACGGAGGTAGTCCATAGATGTAAAAAGTGGCCTCAGAAATACCCATCTTTCGGCAGACTTCCTCTACCCGAGTGCCGGTTTCGGCCTGTTTCAGCGCAAATGCTATCTGTTCTTCGGTATAGCGGGTCTTTTTCATGGCGATGTGCCTCTCTGTGAGATGGAAGAAAGACCGGAGACTTCAGTTTAGCCTTGCACTGTTTTCAGGGAGGAGATCAATGCCTCTAATTAATTGAATTGATGTATGATGCGTGCTTTTGAGGTTTGTTCATGGCCAGCGTTACCGTTCATTGTCCCCGTTGTCAGTCTGACCAGGTTTACCGCCACAGGCAGAACCCTAAAGGCCGTGACCGGTTTCGCTGCCGCGATTGCTACCGCTTGTTTCTGCTCACTTATACTTATGAAGCACGCAAGCCCGGCGTCAAAGAGAAAATTACCGAAATGGCATTCAACGGAGCCGGCGTCTGTGATACCGCAAGGACACTCAAAATCGGCATTAACACCGTTATTCGCACTTTAAAAAACTCGCGCCACGACGAGTAACCACATCTCCGGTTGCTCATGCCGATGTGGCGCTCATCTGCGAACTCGACGAGCAATGGAGGTCGGCAGCAAAGCCCGGTAGCACTGGCTCTGGTACGCGTACAACACGAAAACAGGCGGTGTGCTGGCCTATACTTTTGGGCCACGGACCGATGCAACCTGCAGAGCGCTGCTGGCTCTGCTCACACCGTTTAATATCAGCATAATAACCAGCGATGACTGGGGAGTTACGCCAGAGAGGTGCCGAAGGATAAGCATCTGACCGGTAAAATCTCTACTCAGCGCATTGAGCGAAACAATCTGACGCTGAGAACCCGAATCAAACGCCTGGCTCGTCGACCGTCTGTTTCTCACGCTCTGTTGAGCTGCATGAAAAAGTCATCGGGGCCTTCATTGAAAAATACATGTTCTACTAATTAGATGCACTACCAGATGGCGTATTATCAGAAGCGACTTAAGGGCAGCGGCCTGAAACAGAGCATGTCAAGAAAGAGAAAATGTCACGACAATGCAGTAATGGAAAGCTTCTTCGGTACGCTAAAGATTGAATGTTTTTACCTGAAGGAACATAAGAATATCAGCTATTTGCGCATGGCTATAGATGAGTACATCCACTATTACAACCATGAAAGAATAAAACAAAAAGGCCTGAGTCCGGTAGAGGACCGAACCCAGGCCCTGTTAGCCGCTTAATATAAACTGTCCAATATTATGTCAGTTCACAAGGTGTTTTTTTTAAAAGATAAATCCAGAAAAAAAATGATAAATAGCTATTTTTTTCCATGCGCAGAGAACATTGCGACAGCACCTTTCACAATGACATCAATATTTTTAAAATAATGAGAAAGCATTTTTTTTAGTTCTTCTTCTGAATCACTAAAATTAGAAAAAATACCTTTTTTGTTATAAATTTGCAACAGTTTTAACGCAAAACTATTATGCCTTACCTTATCACCAAGTATGGTTGCTCCGTAAAGTATTCCACCTTTAGTTAAGGCGGCCTTCGCGTTTTTTATGATAATTCTTTTATCTTCCATTGTTCCTGGTAGACAATGGATGAGGTAATACATTGATATGGAATCAAATTTTCCATGAAGTTCCTCTGGGTAAGATTCAAATACATCATGCCTAACTTTATAGTGTATTCTATCTTCCCCTACTCTTGCCGATGCAGCTTTCAAGCTAGCAGGGTTAAGATCCATGAGGGATATATTATAGTGAGCAGGGATTTTAGTGAGATAATAACCAGTACCAACGCCAATATCTAGGTGGTTAGGACTTAAGTTTTGTAAAAAATAAGGAATTAAAATATCCTTTGTTGAACAATTCCATGCGTAACTATTCGAAATGCAAAGCACCCACCAGTCATATAGTTTCAGAGTTAATGGAGTGTAGATCTTCGTCCCGTTATCAGTATTACTCATTGATTGCACCTTATACAGTTATCATTAGAAATTAAATCAAAAAATGGGCCGGATATCAAGGAGAACAATATATCAGTTTACTTTGAGGGTATTTAGCCTGGAGCATGTGGTCGGATCAATCGCCAAATAACTCCCAAGCACCAACTGTTACACTAGTGGTAATCTGAACATATTTTTCAGAAATCTAATTACCATGGTTATTATATAAACAAACAGCATTACCAAGCGAATTGTATTTTGTGAAAGTATTCATTTGATAAGAATTTTCAAATAAGTCCTAAACTCGCCCCTCCCCACACATCCTTAATCGTGAATAATTAAGCAAACTGACAACATAAAGGGGGGCGGGTTAAACAAAAAGATCAATTAATTGCAAACACGCAAAGACAAAAAAATGAATATTTACCGTGATTGATTGAATTTTTATTCATTAAAAATTGTAACCAACGACTTTCAAGAGAAATGATTCTCTGTTGTTTTTTTTTAATGCTTATAAAATAATCTTGGATGAATATTGATGGATCAAAGTTACTGTTTATATGGAAAAATATATTTACTTTATATGTAACAAAGATGTAAACATAGTGTTGACTGATGATTATTTTTTTTATTATGGCCTAAAGCAGTTAACTGGGCTACCTCTGTTTCATATTACATATGAAGGAGTAATTAATAAATCAATAGCAATTAAGCACAAAAGAAAAATAAGAGTATTGGTTGACAGCAGGATTTTTTATTCAGGGAAATGGGGAGGGTACAAAATGTTAAGGGGATCATTAAATATGATAAGCCAATGGATGTGGCTTGACGTTTCGGGGGGGGGGCGGTTTTATCCTAAAGGGTGTGATTATGACATCTATGTTAACATGCAGGGAAATGTAAAAAATAATATTGAAAAACTATATTTTGCATTCTTAAAGAAAAATGTTAGCCAAATTGTAAACCATTATCCACGGCTAACAAAAAAGGAACAAGCAGTGCTGCAATGCCTACTGAAAAATGGGGGCATTAATGAAATAAAAAGTCAACTAAAAATTGAAGAAAAAACGCTATCATGCTACCGAAGCAAAATAACAAGAAAATTTGGCTGCAAAAGGTACATAAGGTTTATGTATCTTTACAGCCTTAATAAAGAAATGGTTGATGAAAGATGGCTCATGCCAAGTATTTAGGTAAAAAAAAGGGGAGGGGATGTGAAGGAACTCTTTTATTTATTCATTACTTTCTTTTTGTTTTTTTTGTCAGTTTATAATTTTTATTCTTATATTTCAGATAGAAGAAATATAAAAAGAATATTCCGCTCGTGTAGAAAGAATAGACGCAAAAAAAAAAATTCAAACTATTATAGAACTATACTCACGTTCAATAAATGATATCAGCGCGATATATAACTCATGCCAATTTTAGTTGGCAGATAAGTACGCATATTGCGCATATTGCATGCACCATTTATGTATAAAACATCTATCAAATATGTCAAAGCATAGTGTCACTATACATTATAATGCATCTCCAGCAAATGAGAACATATAAAGAAAAAAGGATCAAGGTAAGAAAATAATGAAATTGTGTGTCGTTACAAAAAATAATTATTTCTTTGCCGGCATGGAACATATTTTCTCAGAGGTTCAATGCTGTCTTTGTAGAATATCGAGTTATGATGTATATGCATGCACTCCTAATTCAAACGTAATCATTTTATTGGATGGTGTGAATCACAAAGTTTCGATAAAAGAGTATAGCTATCTAAAAAAAATAGGTTTACCTGTTTTTTTTATTCTGAACACAAACTGTAATGTTAATTCCACCCTCATCGGAATTAACATCATTAACGCACGCGAGGCTATCACTATTTTAAAAGATAGAATGATTTCTCTCTTTAATGGGGGGGAACAGCTTGATTATAAACCAATAAATTTGACAAAGAAGGAGTCTTTTATTCTTAGATTATATATAGATGGATTATCATTAACACAGATAAGTGAAAAAACAGCCATTAGAAAAAAAACACTTATAACTCACACACGAAATATTCTTAATAAGACCGGTATAAAACACCATAATCACCTTAATATTTTAAAAAACATCCTTGGCATACATTTGGCTCATTAAGGATGGTATAACTTTTGGTTTCCACAGATTTGTGCGTTTAAAATTACATACTTTATTAATGAAGGGGAATGAATGCGTAGAATTACTATATTTATAATATTCCTGTTAGTTGCTGTAACTTGGGGAACCACGTGGTTAGCTATGAAAATTGCTCTTGAAACTATCCCTCCAGTCTTTGCTACCGGGATGAGATTTTTATTTTCCGCTCCATTATTAATCATTATCGCATGGGTAAAAAAATACCAATTTTGTTTCCTGTTGGCCAGCGTCTATTTCAACTTGCAATTAGTATGTTTTATTTTGCCATTCCTTTCTCGCTAATGATTTATGGTGAGGTTTATGTAAACCCAGGACTTGCCGCTATTATATTTGCAAATATGCCGGTGGCTATTTTAATAGCATCATTTTTATTTTTGAATGAAAAAACAAACTTAATACAGATTACTGGGCTAATTATCGCATTAGCTTCACTTTCGTTCATCCTCATCACGGAGGCGCGGGAAAGGACAGAAAGCCAGTGGACGGGAGTTATTGCCCTTTCTTCTGCAGTAATAATTCATGCCATAGTATATACTCAATGTAAAAAAAGATGCTGTAAAGTCTCTGTTATATCGTTTAATGCGTTACCGTGTTTTATAGCTGGGGTTATTCTTTCGCTGGTGGGGAGTATCTTTGAGAGGCCACAATTATCAGATTTATCTTTACACTCTACATCTTCAGAGGCGTCGCGAAGTGCGCGATTGTCGAGGAAAGCATTGATCATGTTGCTTGACAGGCCGCCGTCGCCGGGGATGATCCCGCAGCCACGCTCGACAACAACGCGGGCATTTACCGGGCGATCAGCACCCTGGCCGAAGACGATCTGTGGAATACCGGCGTGTAGCGCTGTCAGAGTATTGCCTGCGCCGCCATGATGAATGAAGCCATCTGCGCCGTTCAGGAAGGCCCCCATGGGTATCCAGTCGACCAGGCGGACATTTGACGGTAGCGAGCGTAGATCGGACCGCGCATTGGCCGAAAGATGCAGGATAATCTCGGCATCGACTTCACTGGCGGAATCCATCACCCAGGTGATCAATTCAAGGCCGTCGACCATCGGTTTGACGGTGCCGAGACTCACCAGCAGACGTTTACGATCGGGCTTCCTCTCCCACCATGGTTCCCACACCGCGCCGCCGTTGTACGGGACGTACTGCATAGGAATAATGGGTTCGCCGTCGTTTTCAAGAATGCTCATGCTCGGCGGTGCTACGTCGATCCAGGCCATATCGCGCGGTGCGGCCCCGACGCCGTGGCGATGATACGTGTCCGCAAGCGAACGCGTTACGCCTTTGATATGCCAGGGCGTATGGCCGAAGCCGACGGTTTGCATCACGACCGGGATATCGTATTTGGCCGCAATCAGCGGCCCGATGACTCCGAGCGGAGGGTAGATAATGAGATCGGGCCGCCAGTGTCCGGCGAACTCCACTAGGTGGTCGGCCATCTCTTCGCTGAAGAATGAGAAGTTTCCCATTTTGGTGCCGATGTGACTTTCTTTCCGCAGAGCTTCATGGCGGCAATAGCCAGCTTCGGAATCTAAGCCTGGTGCGGCATCAAACGCCACCAATCCCGCCTCTGCTGCTTTTTTGACGAATTTTCCTCCGCTGGCGATCAGCACTTCATGGCCGTTAACGCGAAACGCCTGTGCCAGAGATAGCACAGGATACAATAGCCCATAGAGAGGAGGACCTATAAATAAAATACGCATAAGAAAATCCCTCTTTTAACACTCCTGTATACTATGGCAGGAAACCAAAAAACACAGATGATAATGATTATCATTTGTGTTTTGATTTTGCAATGGTAATAGTTTTATTTGGGATGCAAGTGCCGTTGCCATCAATGCATTTGCCTCGATGACAGTTTTATCTGTGGTCAGGGGAATAGCGCTGGCAATACTTGCAAGCCGCTGTTCGGTATATGCAACAGCAGGACCACCTTTAGCATTCATAAAATGACGGACAGTATCGCTGCTAGCCCGTTTGAGTTGTTGCAGACTCTCGGCCAGCGAATGATTACAGTCTCTTTTTGACCACAACAAACCATATTTAACAGAATCAGCGAACCGTCCATGCCGGACTGAAATCCTCTTCCTGAAACAGTTCTGTCAGTCCGCTAATCTGTTTCAGCCTCAGCACTTCATCTTGCTCCATGCCCAACTCAGTGCCAATGCGTTGATCTGTCCAACCCAGACGCGAAAGGTCTCTTACAATATCAGACATTGAGGTTATCTGGTGCTTCCCCCTGGCCCGGTTATGTCGAATGGTAGCAGCAATGCGTGCGGCCTGTCCCTTTCTCTCCGGATTAATACAGGCTACAGGCAGCCAGCCCTTCAGGCGTTTCCCTGTATCTGATTCCCTGCCCAGTAACTGACGATGAAAACCATCCACCACCAGATAATGGCTCTTATCTTCTGACACCACCACCGGTTGTGTGAAACCATCTTTCTCCAGTGACTGCTTCAGCAGTCTCTTCTCACCCGGAGCCATGACATTGGGATTGTAATCGTTGGCCACCACCTCATCCGCTTTCACCCACAGCACACAGTCCACAGGCTCCTGTGCAAAAGGGCTGACCTCATGCAGCACCCTGCGCAGATGATTAAGGGCTTGTATGGTTTCTTCTTCACTTCGTGCCTGACTGAAGTACTGACGAATAATGTTGCTCAGTACCTCCACCTCCGGTATCACAGAATCCCCCATTCCTTTCTCCTTTCCTTCATACGCTGCAGATAACGTTCATAGTGCCGAGGTTTGTTCGGGCTGAAGGAGAGGGACCGGCACCAGAAATCATTCTTTATGAGAGTCTTACAGATTCGTCGCCAGGACGGGATATCCCTGCACCCCAAATCATTCTCCTGTTCATCCGGGATGTCATCCGGAAACCCCTTAGTCTGATACCAGCGCAGGTAGACAGCAATTTTGTTACGGTAATGTTCTGCCGTTCTTTCCGGCATCACATCCAGCAGGAACATCGCGTAACTGCGCCAGGTGTGATGAACCGGCTTTGTGATACGCTTACGCAGAGCAAAATAAGCACCGCTTTCATTGGCATAAAGAGCACCACTGGCAGCCCCGGACACCCGCTCACACATCCTAGCCCAGGTTTCCGGCTCCAGAACATGATAAAGCCACAGTCCTTTACGCTGTTCCGGGCCAAAAGGCTCACAGACACGCATGTCGCGTAACGGCACACCTGCACGGTACATCAAATCATACAGAGGATTGTAGATGGCACGGGTTTTGGCGTTATATATCCAGATATCACGGGATTTCCAGTCATACAACGGGTACATAGTGTAGTAAAAACCTTCAGGCGACGCCGTGGTCCAGGGTTTATCATCGGCATATCTCAGTTTACGCCGGGACACCAGTCCCATAAAGCGGTTAAGGGATTCATCCGCCCGGACACCAATCAGTATTGCCACTGCACACCGGTTTCCGGTAAACCAAGAAGAAAATGCCGGAACAAATTCTTCAAAGGTCATGGCATACCGGTAAAAGGGAAAATATGCCATATCTGTAATGGCATATTCCGGTGGCTGACGAACCCACGCCACACCGGGTTCCCAGCATATCCACTCCGGCTGAAACTGAGAGACACCGTTTACCGTGGTCAGGGGAAGAGCCACCCAGTAAAAGGTGTCCGTCACATCCCGGTACATATCCCGCATCTTCTGAATATGTTCAATGGTGCACTGGTACTGGGCTTCCCAGTCAATGAACAGTACAGAGAAACGGCGTTTTCTCCTGCGGGCCACCTCTGCCACAAGATGGAGAAGCACAGTGGAATCCTTACCACCAGAAAAAGACAAACAGACAGAAGAGAATGTCTCAAACAACCACTCAATACGGCGAATGGCCGCGCACAGGACATTCTTACCCGTCAGGATTTTTTCCGCAGAAAAATCACTGTTCATTCCCCCTCCTCAGATAGCGCTGTATACCCCGGAAAACAGCAGAAATATATTCTCTGAACAGACTCAGAGAGTAACATTCTGATGTGATACAGTGGCAGATGTTCGCAGTATTTAGCTGGGTCTCAACCCGTTCAACCTCAAGACGCAGTTTTTCTATCTGGGCCCACAGATGTTCTACTTCCCGTGCATCTTCTTCGGGCTTTTCTTCGGCATGGGTCAGCACAGAGCGCAGAAAGGCCTCCGTCTCTTCAACCTGACTCAGTTTCTGGTCTTTCTGACGGAGGGCTTCACCCTGCTCAGAGAGCAGCCTTCCCAGCTCAGCGATGCGAATGAGGTATTTCTGACTCATGACCGTTTTTATAATGCGGTCATGAGTTTTTTACAACATTGTCAGTACATTAAGGTGGGGGATTTTCGGGGCCAGCTTATAGAGGTGCATTGTAGTGGATCACAAAATCAAGACACCTGCATAGCCTCTAGACTGGCCCCCTGAATCTCCAGACAACCAATATCACTTAAATAAGTGATAGTCTTAATACTAGTTTTTAGACTAGTCATTGGAGAACAGATGATTGATGTCTTAGGGCCGGAGAAACGCAGACGGCGTACTACACAGGAAAAGATCGCTATCGTTCAGCAGAGCTTTGAACCGGGAATGACGGTCTCCCTTGTTGCCCGGCAACATGGTGTGGCAGCCAGCCAGCTATTTCTCTGGCGTAAGCAATACCAGGAGGGAAGTCTTACTGCTGTGGCTGCCGGAGAACAGGTCGTTCCTGCCTCTGAACTTGCTGCCGCCATGAAGCAGATTAAAGAACTCCAGCGCCTGCTCGGCAAAAAAACGATGGAAAATGAACTCCTTAAAGAAGCCGTTGAATATGGGCGAGCAAAAAAGTGGATAGCGCACGCGCCCTTATTGCCCGGGGATGGGGAGTAAGCTTCGTCAGCCGTTGTCTCCGGGTGTCGCGTGCGCAGTTGCACGTCATTCTCAGACGAACCGATGACTGGAAGGACGGCCGCCGCAGCCGTCACACGGATGATACGGATGTGCTTCGCCGTATACACCATGTTATCGGAGAGCTGCCCACATATGGTTATCGTCGGGTATGGGCGCTGCTTCGCAGACAAACAGAACCTGATGGTATGCCTGCGATCAATGCCAAACGTGTTTACCGGATCATGCGCCAGAATGCGCTGTTGCTTGAGCGAAAACCCGCTGTACCGCCATCGAAACGGGCACATACCGGCAGAGTGGCTGTGAAAGAAAGTAATCAGCGATGGTGCTCTGACGGGTTTGAGTTCCGCTGTGATAACGGAGAAAAACTGCGGGTCACGTTCGCGCTGGACTGCTGTGACCGTGAGGCACTGCACTGGGCGGTCACAACGGGTGGCTTCGACAGTGAAACAGTACAGGACGTCATGCTGGGAGCAGTGGAACGCCGCTTTGGCAGCGAGCTTCCGGCGTCTCCAGTGGAGTGGCTGACGGATAATGGTTCATGCTACCGGGCGAATGAAACACGTCAGTTCGCCAGGATGTTGGGACTTGAACCGAAGAACACGGCAGTGCGGAGTCCGGAGAGTAACGGAATAGCAGAGAGCTTCGTGAAAACGATAAAGCGTGACTACATAAGTATCATGCCCAAACCAGACGGGTTAACGGCAGCAAAGAACCTTGCAGAGGCGTTCGAGCATTATAACGAATGGCATCCGCATAGTGCGCTGGGTTATCGCTCGCCACGGGAATATCTGCGGCAGCGGGCCAGTAATGGGTTAAGTGATAACAGGTGTCTGGAAATATAGGGGCAAATCCAGTAATATCAGGAATAAAATCAGGACTATTATGTAATGAACAAAATATATGCTCTCAAGTATTGCCATATCACTCAGACAATTAAAGTCGTTTCAGAACTTGCCAGAAGAGTGAGCAGAAAATCAGTCTCCGGTAAAAAGAAACTGTGTCTTCCGGTATCTTTTACAATCATAATGATATCGCCGTTCGCCATTGCCTCCGTTGTCAAGGGGAATATCCCTTATCAGACATACCGTGATTTTGCGGAAAATAAAGGGGTATTTCAGGCAGGAAAGTCGGATATCATAATAAAAGATAAGAACGGAAATATTCCCGGAACGCTGAATTCCGCTCCGATGCCAGACTTCAGTGCAACAGACACGAGTGGTGTTGCCACACTTGTCAGCCCTCAGTATCTGTCCGGTGTCCGGCATAATGGCGGATACACAGGCGTCAGATTTGGTGATGGAGAGAATCTTTATCATCTGGTCAGCAGAAACAATGCTTCAGATATGGATATTCATACTCCACGACTGGATAAACTTGTTACGGAAGTTGTGCCGGTGGGGGCTGCCAGCACTGATGCGTCATTTAACCACAGCAGCCAGTATTCCGCTTTCTATCGACTCGGTTCCGGCTCTCAGTTGATAAAAAATGATGACGGAAAAAACATCAGTATTACTGGTGCTTATCAATATCTGACAGGAGGAACGGTCGCCGGCCTCAGCTATTACAACTGGTTTGGCGGTACACTGATGGCATCCACCGCAGATCTGACCTCTGCTCAGGGCGTGCTTCCTTCTCATACTCAGGGAGGAGACAGTGGCTCACCTTTGTATGCTTATGATAAAGCTCAGGGTAAATGGGTATTGGTCGCTAATCTGTCTTCCGGCTCAGGAAATAACGCCTTATGGTCTGTGGTTTCAGCTGGCAGGATCCAGAATATCATGGATGCATATTCTGATGGTCTGGTGAATTATGACAACACTTCTCCTGAGAATATTATCTGGTCGTTTGATGCCAGCGAAGGGGTGGGCAGTCTGTCTCAGGAAAATGAAGCCCATACAATGCATGGTAAAAAAGGGAACGACCTGAACGCCGGTAAAGACCTTTCTTTCAGCGGACATAATGGTGTTATCGATATCCGGGATAATGTGTCGCAGGGCGCAGGTTCCCTGACATTCCATGATGATTATACGGTGACAACCACTAATGGCAGCACCTGGACCGGGGCCGGGATTATTGTGGATCAGAATACGTCCGTGAACTGGCAGGTTAATGGTGTGAAAGGTGACAATCTGCATAAAATTGGCCAGGGAACGCTGATTGTTCAGGGAACCGGTGTGAATGAGGGAGGGCTGAAAGTCGGGGACGGTACTGTCATCCTGAATCAGCAGGCGGACAGTTCAGGGCAGGTTCAGGCTTTCAGTAGTGTGAATATCGCCAGTGGTCGCCCGACTGTCGTGCTGGCAGATAACCGGCAGGTTAATCCGGATAATATTAGCTGGGGATACCGTGGCGGGATCCTGGATGTAAACGGGAATGATCTTTCCTTCCACAATATCAGTGCTGCAGATTATGGCGCGCAGTTGCACAACAGCAGTGATAAAGAGGCGACTGTTTCCCTGACGATACCGGATGCCATTGAATGGAACGGAAAGGATACACAAAGAATTTCAGGTCAGGTGTATAAGTACTTTAACACGGAGTCACAAACGACAGAATTCTTTGTATTAAAGACAACGAGTGCCGGGTGGAGTCCCTCTCCGGCAGAAAAACACCTACCGGAAATATTCCGGGGCGCGGATTATTTCAGCTCACAGGAAGAAGCAAACCGGGAAGCCTCGGCTGACAGACAATTAATTTACCATGGTAAATTAACCGGTAATATCCGTTTTGATGCCGGCAGGGTGGGTAAATTTGTTATGGATGGCTCTGCTGACATCGGGGGGACGTTCAGCAAAGAGGACGGGCGTCTGACCATGCAGGGGCATCCCGTTATTCATGCATTTAACAGCCAGAGCATTGCAGACAAGGTTGCTGCTACCGGTGATGGTTCCGTACTGACGCAACCCACGTCATTTACCCAGGATGACTGGGAAAGCAGGACATTCAGTTTGGGGATGCTAGAGTTAAAAAATACCGACTTTGGGCTGGGACGCAATGCCGCGCTAAACACACACATTCAGGCGGATAACTCACGTGTCACACTGGGCGACAGCAGAGTGTTTATTGACAGGAATGACGGCAACGGAACAGCCTTTAAGCTGGAAGAAGGTACCTCTGTGGCTGTTAAAGATGCAGATAAAAGCGCGTTCAACGGAACTGTCAGTCTGAGTAATCATTCTGTGCTGAATATCAATGAGTTTTTTAATGGTGGAATACAGGCTGATAACAGTACGGTAAATATCTCCTCCTCTGATGCTGTACTGGACTCTTCCACACTGACGGGGACAGCACTTAATCTGTCTGAAGGTGCTGATGTGCTTGTCAGACAGAACATCATTTCAGACGGAGTAGTGAATATTGCTGATGCGGCGCTGAGTCTGAACAGTCGCTCAGGTGAGTTTTCCCGTACGCTTTTACCGCTGTACAGTTATGCAGGGGCATGGAACCTGACGGGAGACAATGCCAGTCTTTATGCTGGTCCGTTCACTCTGTTATCGGGGGATATGACCGTTCAGGGAAAAGGACGCGTCACCATTGGTGGTGAGGGTGAACTGGATCCGGACCTGCTTCTGCAGGACAGGGTGTTCTACAGTGTGTTTAACGGATACCGGAATGTCTGGGGGGGACGTCTTGATGCGCCTGACGGCAATATCAGTATGACAGACTCTCAGTGGTCAGTGAAAGGTAACTCCACGGCAGGGCATCTTAAACTGAAGCGGACAATGGTCGGTTTTGGCGGTGATACATCATCATTCACCACCCTGACGACAGGCAGTCTGGATGCGGTTCAGACATCGTTTGCCATGAGGACGGATCTGAAAAATGCAGATCGTCTCGTTATCACGGACTCCGCGACAGGTCATGACAACAGCATACTGGTTAACTTTCAGAAAAAACCGTCTGACAAGGACTCGCTCAGTATTCCGCTGGTCAGCGCCCCGAAAACGGCAGCAGATGATCTGTTCAGAGCTTCAACACAGGTTGTGGGATTCAGTAATGTGACACCCACTATCAGCATCAGAGAAGATGACGATAAAAAAGAATGGGTCCTTGATGGTTACCAGGTTGCTCCTGATGAAGGACAGAGCAGGGCTGCCGCCACATTCATGCATATCAGCTATAGCAACTTCATTACTGAAGTCAATAATCTGAATAAACGCATGGGAGATTTACGGGACATCAATACCGAAGCCGGTAGCTGGGTGCGCTTAATGAACGGCTCCGGCTCTGGGGAGGCTGGTTTCAGCGACCGCTATATTCTGCTGCAGATGGGGGCGGACCGTAAGCATGAGCTTGATAAGCTGGATCTGTTTACGGGGATTATGGGTACCTATACCGATACTGATGTGTCAGCCGGAATGTTCAGTGGTAAAACGAAGTCATGGGGGGCTGGAATCTATGCCAGTGGCCTGTTACCGTCAGGCGCCTACTTCGATCTGATTGCCAAATATATACACAATGAAAACCGGTATGAGCTGAGCTTTGCCGGGGCCGGTAAGCAGAACTTCCGGACACATTCGCTGTATGCAGGTGCGGAGGCTGGTTATCGCTATCGTCTGACAGAGACAACGTTTGTGGAGCCCCAGGCTGAACTGGTCTGGGGAAAACTGCAGGGGCAAACATTTAACTGGCATAATGGTGGAGTGGATGTCTCTATGCGCCGTGACAGCGCCAGTCCACTGGTCGGAAGAACGGGGGTTGTTTCAGGTAAAACCTTCAGTGGTAAGGACTGGAGTCTGACGGCACGTGCCGGGCTGCATTATGAGTTCGACCTGACGGACAGTGCTGACATTCATCTGCAGGATACGGCAGGTGAACATCATATTAACGGTGGAAAAGACAGTCGTATGTTGTATGGCGTGGGGTTAAATGCCCGGCTAGGCGACAATATACGCTTTGGTCTGGAAGCGGAACGTTCTGCATTTGGCAAATATAATGTGGATAATATGATAAATGCCGGTATCAGATATTCGTTCTGATACAAATAACAGTACATCGTTTTTGATCCTGTTGCGTATTTCCATGGAAGGAAATACGTGGGATAAGTTGTACTAGCTCAGACCTGATCTGACAGTTACCGGTTATTTATACAGGTGTCTGTCAGATTGAGCCTGTTTAAGATTCTGTGTAAATGCCTTTCTCAGAAGTGACCGTCCAGGCGGTCACCGAACTCGATAATAAAGCGGCTCATTGCCATTCGCCAGTCCTTCAACGGCATCGTCCATTTCCGGGACGCAGACTGGATTGCCAGCCACACCACTTTTTTCACCGAGTCGTCTGTCGGGAACACTGTAAGCGTACAGCGAGGGCCGTATTGACGGGGATGTGTTATTCAGCTGGCAGTGCTATGCGCCACGGAAGCAGTTCGCTGACCCGGTTGACCGGCCAGTCTGCTATGACGCCAAGCACATGGCGAAGGTAGCTTTCTGGATCCACGTCATTCAGTTTGCACGTCCCGATCAGGCTGTACAGTTGCGCTCCCCGCTCACCACCATGGTCAGAGCCGAAGAACAGGAAGTTTTTACGACCCAGACTGACCGCCCGCAGGGCATTTTCAGCGATGTTGTTGTCGATTTCCACCCAGCCATCGTTCGCATAGTACGTCAGTGCCGGCCACTGGTTAAGTGCGTACGCGAACGCCTTCGCCAACTCTGAGTGTCGCGACAGGGTCTTCATCTTTTCACGCAACCAGCTTTCCAGGGATTTCAACAGCGGTTTCGTTTTTCGCTGACGTTCAGCAAGCCGCTGCTCTGCCGGCATTCCCCTTATATCCGCCTCTATGGCGTACAACTGACCGATCTGCTCCAGGGCTTCTTCCGTCAGTGCTGACGGGATGCGGACGTGCACATCGTGGTTCTTTCGGCGGGCATGAGCCCAGCAGGCAGCTTCCGTTATCCCACCATTGCGATACAGCTCGTTGAACCCGGCGTACGCATCCGCTTGCAGCACACCGCTGAAGCAAGCAAGATGAGTCTGCGGATGGATGCCTTTTCTGTCCGGGCTGTAAGCGAACCACACTGCAGGTGCCAACGCTGACCCGGCATTGCGGTCATCACGAACATACGCCCACAACCGCCCGGTCTTCGTCTTCTTATTACCCGGCATCAGTACCTGGACCGGGGTATCATCGGCATGGAGTTTGCCGTCAGTCATGACATAGCCATGAAGCGCCTCTTCCAGCGGAGACAGCAGCCGGCAGCATGCATCCACCCAGCCCGACAGCAGTGAACGGCTCAGCTCCACACCTTGCCGACCGTATATTTCTGACTGGCGATACAGCGGGGTGCGCTCTGCATACTTCGAGGTCAGCACGCGGGCCTGCAGCCCCGGTCCGGCGATACCCCGCTCTATGGGCCGCGAAGGTGCAGGTGCCTGCACGATGGCATCGCACTGAGTACAGGCATGTTTTTCCCGTACCGTCCGGATAACCCGAAAGGCGCTACGCATCAACTCCAGCTGTTCGGCGGTATCCTCGCCCAGATAGCTCAGTGAACCGCCGCAGTTCGGGCAGCACGGCGCCGCAGGCAACAGTCGCTTTTCGTCACGGGGTAGTGATTCAGGGAACGGCTTACGGGTGCGGGTCTGACGCAACGGACGCTGTACTGCCGGGTCATACACCCTACCAGTCAGCGTATCGCTCTCTTTCTGAAGCCGGTTCAGATCGGCTTCCATTTGTGCGATACGGCGGGAGACTTTTTCGGAACGACTGCCGAAGTTCATCCGGCGGAGTTTATCCAGCTGCGCCTGCAGATAGTCTATTTCGCGCTCCCGGTTGCTCAGCTTTTCCTGCAGGGCGTGGATCAGCGCTTCCTGTTCGGCCAGGCGCTGTTTCAGCAGGAAGATGTCGTCAGAAGAGATGTCGTTCATAAGCCCGTATTTTACCGGGCTTATTCTGTGACAACCAGGATAAAGAGATTTACAGCATGGTCAGGGAGGTCAGCAGCCGCTTAGGCTGTCGCCAGTCGATACCTTCCAGCAGCATCGCCAGCTGCGCCTGCGTAAGGAACACTTTGCCATCACGGGCTGACGGCCAGGCGAAGCGCCCACGCTCCAGCCGTTTGGTCAGGAGGCACAGTCCGTCACCGGTGGACCACAGCAGTTTAACCTGACTGCCGCTGCGGCCCCGGAAAATGAAAACATGGCCGGACATGGGATCGTCTTTCAGCGCCGTCTGTACTTTCGCAGCCAGGCCGTTGAAGCCATTTCTCATATCGGTGATACCGGCAACCAGCCAAATTTTGGTCCCGGAAGGTAACGGGATCATCGCTTCAGTTCCTGTATCAGCAGAGTCAGGAGCTTTTCGCTGACATTGCCATTGAAGCGGAGCGTCCCGTGCCGGAACGTTACCTCACAGCTGATACTGAGGGTTTCCGGGGCCTCTGCGAGCGATTCAGGCTGTTCGGCAGCTGCATCGAGAGTCACAGGAAGTAGCTGGGGGCTCTCTGAAGAAGGTAATAGCAGCTTTCCCTCGCGCCATTGTTGTCGCCATTTGAACAACAGATTGGCGTTAATGCCATTTTCAAGAGCAAGTTTTGAGATGGGTATCCCGGGTTCACAGGAGGCAGCAACGAGCTGCTGTTTAAATTCGGGAGGATAATTAGGGCAGCCTTTTCGCCTGCCGGGAGTCACATTTTTCTGCATATCTGACACTTTGGTTCCCACTACTTATTTGGTGGACACCACTTTGTCTAATTCGTCAGATTCTGACCAGACGGTTCAGGCTGTACGCTTACATATGTTCACACCGGAATCACAAATAAGCGAAGCTGATCACAATTATGTTACATAATTTATGGGGCTACTGGCCGCCTTAGCAATATGCAGAAACTGTAGACCGGGGCATCTGTTATAGTCAGCGTGGGGAGATCAGAAAGCGCTATCGTGAAGGGCAGGAAGATCAGCTTGGTGCACTGGGCCTGGTCACTAACGCAGTGGTACTGTGGAACACTCTTTATATGCAGGAAGCCCTGAGCTGGATGCGCAGTCATGGAGAAGAAACCGGGGTTGAAGATATCGCCCGGTCATCCCCACTGATGCACGGGCATATCAATATGCTGGGGCATTATACGTTCACGCTACCGGCGGATATTTTAAAGGGAGGGTTGAGAACATTAAATTACATTATAAACAATGAATTATCTTCTTAGCGTACGTTTTCGTTCCATTGGCCCTCAAACCCCTGCGCCGTATCTGTCACACCTGCCCCGACGAAAAGCGCTGCTGGCACTGTTTTTTATGTGCGATGAAACCTGGGCGATGAGCATGGCGGATTCGTTACAAGGATGATTTGAAATACAGACTTCCAGTGTTCAGGGATGAATGCTGAATAGCGGCACTTGCCGCAGGCGTAAAATTTGGCAGGAAGAGCCATCCGCGAACGCCAGCAGCGCTGACGCTTATCTTACAGGGAGAAGCCCTGAGCAGGGTGACAGAAAAAACAGGGATCTCCCGGGCGACGTACTTGAATTACCTCTGGCGTTCCTGCTCCGGTGAATTGTCCGAGCAGAACGACCTGTTCCGGCTTACCTGTGCGCTGGAAACAGCCAAAGATATGCACTGGAACTACCGTCTGCTGAGCGATCGGGAATGGTCCGGCCGGAATGCTGTGGCGCTCAGTGCAGGCGTGAACGGCATTTATCTCTCACGGGCCAACCTCGATGTCGCTTTTGACGAACAGCGGTCGACAGATAAATCCGTTGACAGCGCGTCTGACAGGGAACGTGGCGGGGGTAATGAAGCTGTTTAATCGCTGTGGCTGGCAGAGCCTGAGTCTGGTGCCTCCCTGCCCCACCAGTATTCGCTGATGGCCGGACAGGGAGTGTCTGATTAGTGGCGGATCTGCGCCAGGTCGTCTTCCGTCAGACCGGTCATTTTCATGACGGTATTGCGGTCAATGCCGTTCTGCAGCATGGTACGGGCTATTTTCAGAGTCGCTTCGCGCTCCCCTTCTGAACGGCCTTTTTCAATACCACGTTGTTCACCGAGCTGAATCCCCTTCTCGATGCCCTTCTGTTCAAGCTGCTGTGCGATGGTCATAAGTGCGTCTCCGTGTTGCGGCACACGCTGTGCCAGTTCGCGTACAAAGGCTTCGGCGTCGGACGTTTCGCCTGCCTGCACTATATAGTGTACCAGCGATATCACCTGCGATGAAGACAGATATCCGGCCAGCAAAATGGGTGCCAGCCGATCAACCAGTTCTGCCAGGTCCCGCTGATGAATATGTTTCTGCAGTAAGGTCAGGGCAGCCATACTGCGATGCCCGGCGATTTCATCATCCGGAATGACCGTAACGTCTACCAGCGGGAAAGCGCCGCTGTAGAGTTTGCCTGCCAGCCCCGGCTCGTCAAACTCATCCAGCCACCGGGTGGAGTACGGATACGGGCTGCGCTTACTCGTATAGAACAGCACCGGTATCACCAGTGGCAACTTTTTATTTCCTGCCTCCAGGTGACGCTGCATGGCAGCCACCGCATAGCGTATGAGGCGGAAAGCCATATGTTTGTCCGGCGTTGACTGGTGTTCGACCAGAACATGAATATATCCGTCGCCGGCTGTAGTTTTCAGGCTGTAGAGGACGTCGCTGAAATACTGGCGGAGGTCATCCTCAACAAACGAGCCTGATTCCAGTTTCAGCGTGCTGAGATCGCAGACTGCCCGCAGCTCTGCGGGCAGGTGGATTTCCATGAAATCCCGGGCAATATCCGGTTGCGTCAGGAACTGCCTGAACGTGGCATCGTGAGGAGTGGGTGTGCTGTTTTTCTTCTTCATCTGCCCTGGCTCTGAAAAATGACCCGGAGATGTTATCACAGCCCGGAAAAAGCGGTAATGACTCCAACTTACTGATAGTGTTTTATGTTCAGATAATGCCCGATGACCTTGTCATGCAGCTCCACCGATTTTGAGAACGACAGTGACTTCCGTCCCAGCCTTGCCAGATGTTGTCTCAGATTCAGGTTATGTCGCTCAATGCGCTGAGTGTAACGCTTGCTGATAACGTGCAGCTTTCCCTTCAGGCGTGATTCATAAAGCGGCCAGCCATCCGTCATCCATACCACCACATCAAATACCGACAGCAGCTCCAGAAGACGCTCCAGTGTGGCCAGAGTACGCTCACCAAAGACGTGTGCCACCACCGTCCTGCGCATCCTGTCATAGGCGTAAAATAACCAGCGCTGACGTGATTTAGCCCCGACGTAGCCCCACTGTTCGTCCATTTCCGCGCAGACAATGACGTCACTGCCCGGTTGTATGCGCGATGTTACCGGCTCCGGCCTGAGTTTTTTAAGTGCCGTAAAATCGTGTTGAGGCCAACGCCCATAATGCGGGCACTGGCACGGCACCCAACCCCATTCATAGCCATATCAATGATTTTCTGATGTGTACCGGGTTGAGAGGCGGTGTAAGTGAAGCTGATTTGCCATGTTTTACGGCAGTGAGAGCAGAGATAGCGCTGATGTCCGGCAGTGCTTTTACCGTTACGCACGACGCCTTCGGTAGCTGAACAAGTGGGACATCTGATGGAAATGGAAGCCACGCAAGCACCTTAAAATCACCATCATACACTAAATCAGTAAGTTGGTAGCATTACCCACTTAATGTACATTTTGTTGCGTTTTATTTTTTCTAAATCACTTACTTACGATATTTTTTGTTGAAAGCTTACTGCAGGCGGAGAGGAAAGTTATCACAATTTGTTTAAGGATATGGTGAATATAAAACCGTATAATTCCCGAATATTATTTACGGGTAATAAATAATGCAACCATTATCTTCAGAATCGGTACATCCGCTGTGGCTGCGCAGCTGTCATTGGGTTAATGCCCTGGCTATTACGGGCATGCTGCTTAGTGGCTGGCGTATCTATAATGCTTCTCCCTTGTTTTCTTATACCTTTCCGGTGCAATTCACACTGGGTGGTTGGCTTGGTGGCGCATTGCAGTGGCACTTTGCTCTGATGTGGGTATTGATGATTAATGGCGCGGTCTATATCTCGTTGGGAGTAGTGACTGGGCGATTTCGGCACAAATTTTTTCCACTGTCGTGGCGCCAGTTGAAAGAGTCCCTGCCCAGAGTATTGAGAGGAAAACTTCAGCACACGGATCTGCGCCAGTACAACATGGTGCAAAAAATTGCCTATCTGCTGATTATCTTAGACGGTGTCGGACTGGTGTTGTCAGGCATGGTCTTGTGGAAATCCGTACAGTTTCCGTTTCTGTACGGCTACCGCGCTGCATCCGCAGACACTGCTGGTTCTTACGTGGGATAACCAGATACTTCCCCCGGAATATGGTTATCCCATGAAATTACATGTTCCGACTAAACTGGGATACAAAAACCATAAGAATGTCAAGGTTATTGAGATAACAAACCACTTCCCAGGCGGTTACTGGGAAGATAAAGGCTACAACTGGTTTGGTGGCAGTTAATACAACAAGTAAACGACGAGGAAATACCATGAAAAAGATGATCATCGCAGCAACTGTACTTTCAACCCTCTTTATGGCAAATGTGCTGGCAGCAGACTCTATGAGCAAAGATAATATAGCTAAAGACACAATGTCCAAACCACACGACAAAATGTGTAAAGAAGCAATGGGCAGGGATAACATGAAGAAAAACAAGATGGATAAGATGGATAAGATGGATAAGATGGATAAGATGGATAAGATGGATAAGATGGGCACTAATTAATTGTACTAGCTCAGACCTGATCTGACAGTTACCGGTTATTTATACAGGTGTCTGTCAGATTAAATCTGGTTCAGATTCTTTTCTGCCCAGACCCGTTTTCCATCAAGTAATGTTGCCATTGGCGTACGCCCGCAGCACATTTTTCCCTGATGAGTTCGCTCATTATTGTAATGCCACAGCCAGCTGTCCAGATCCGTTTGCAGGCTTTCCAGGTCTGCGTATAACTTCTTACGGAACGCAACCTGATAAAAATCCTGCAAAATAGTTTTATGGAAGCGCTCACAGATCCCGTTCGTTTGCGGAGACATCGCTTTCGTTTTCGTATGGTCGATATCGTTGATGGCCAGGTACAGCTGATAGTCATGCTGTTCCACTTTCCCGCAGTACTCAGTACCCCTGTCGGTCAGTATTCTCAGCATCGGCAGTCCCTGAGCCTCGTAGAACGGCAGTACACGAGCATTGAGCAGGTCGGCGGCGGTGATCGGCGTTTTACTCGTATACAGCTTGCAGTGTGCCACTTTCGAGTACGTATCCACGAACGTCTGCTGGTAGATACGGCCCACGCCTTTCAGATTACCCACGTAGAAGGTGTCCTGTGAGCCCAGATACCCCGGATGTGCCGTCTCGATTTCACCGCTGGCCTCATCATCATGCGCTTTCTTCTCCAGAGCCGCGATTTGGGCATCGCTCAGTACGATGCCTTCTCTGGCGACTTTCTCCTCAAGGGCCTTCAGACGCTTACGGAAGTTCTCCAGGTCGTGCCGTTGCCAGATGGAACGAACGCCGCTGCCGGAGATAAATACGCCTT
>NZ_KN046820.1:40186-94472 GCF_000742135.1 Klebsiella pneumoniae
TGTTGAGGCCAACGCCCATAATGCGTGCACTGGCGCGACATCCGACGCCATTCATGGCCATATCAATGATTTTCTGGTGCGTACCGGGCTGAGAGGCGGTGTAAGTGAACTGTAGTTGCCATGTTTTACGGCAGTGAGAGCAGAGATAGCGCTGATGTCCGGCAGTGCTTTTACCATTACGCACGACGCCTTCGGTAGCTGAACAAGTGGGACATCTGATGGAAATGGAAGCCACGCAAGCACCTTAAAATCACCATCATACACTAAATCAGTAAGTTGGTAGCATTACCAAATTATTTGGAGATGGTTCGATTACAGTTCGGACAGATTCCATGGCTGGAAAGGGTAATTTCCCGTTCGGTCATACCATGCCCAGTGAGATGTGATTTTACCAGTTCAATGGCCGCTTCCAGGGCTGGATCCCGCTCAATAGGAATAACATGATGGCAGTTATCGCATTCAAAAAGTCCTACGGCAGCCCGTTGGGTCAGAGCGAAACGCTGAGTTCTTGCCGAGTCGGTATAACGCTGGACAATACTGGCCTGCATTAGCCGCTCCAGAATTCGGTAAAGGGTCACACGATCGGGAGCCTGCTCGCCCAGTTGCTGAGTTAAATCGTCATGACTCATGGCCTGGCTGGCATGTTCAAGGCACTGCAGCGTTGCAAGGGTGGATGGCGTTGCCCGCAAACCATGTGTGCGCAACGTTTGCTTCCAGTCATACGTTTTGGCTACTGGTGTTGTCATATTTCCCCCTCCGAGTCATGTCATTTGAATTCTGGCAGAAAGCTGGTATTATTGCAACTTGATTGCATTAACGTTTAGCGGCATAAGGCCGGATGCTATGAAAAGAACACCGCTCATTATCCTTAATGGTTTTCTGGGAGCAGGGAAAACAACTCTGCTAAAAAACCTTCTTACACAGGCACACAAACGGCGAATGGCTGTATCCGTCATCGTTAATGACATGAGTGAACTTGATGTGGATGGCGTCCTGATAGCCAACACAGAAATCGTTGATGCCGCCAGTAACAATTTTGTGAGTATTTCAGCAGACAGTATCAGCAGCAGAAGTGGGATCCAGAAGCTGGATTCCGCGCTGAAAAACCTGCTCGAAAAACGGTCTGCGGATTTTATTTTACTGGAAACCTCAGGTAGCAGCCATCCTCTTCCTCTGGTCCGCTATCTGCGAGAACATCCCCTGGTAAGTCTCAAAGCATTTTTGTCTCTTGTAGATACGGTCATGCTTAATGATGACTACGACGGTGGAAAGAAGCTTATTCCGGTTTTCCAGGAGCACCTCAATAAAGGAACCCGGGGAGTGGAAAGTCTGCTGGCAGAACAGATTATGTTCTGTAATAAGCTCTTGTTAACCAAAAACGACCGGTTACCCTTCTATGTGGTTACTGAGGTAGCCAGAGCCATACATCCCCTTAATCCCCAGGTTGCAATTATGGCCGTGCCCTGGGGAAATTTACAGCTGGATGAATTGCTTTCCATGCCGGATTACGATTTTCATCGGGTGGCGTTACTCATCGATGAGCTTCAGGATGCCATTGACGCAGTTTTGCCGGATGAAGCCGACAAAAAATATGATATTTCCTGGCGGGTCATCGAGGATGACCGTCCATTTCATCCGCAGCGTCTGTGGGATACGTGCCACCGATTTATGGGTTCCGGGGTTTACCGCAGCAAGGGTTTTTTCTGGCTACCGGGAAGGGATGACCTGGCATTACTGTGGAACCAGGCCGCAGGAAGCATCAATCTCGAATTCATAAGCTACTGGAAAGCCGGGGTCCTGACTCACACTGATAATTCACTGACAAAGGAAGAACGCGCAGCTATCCATGAGCAACTGGCAAAAATGCCTGGCAGATTTGGTGACCGGCGCTGCCGCCTGACTGTTATTGGCGAGAGCGGCGAAATTGACGATTTTGTCCTCACGTTGCGCCAGTGTTTACTCACTGAAGAGGAAATTCGCTGGTGGCAGCAGGGGGGGGTTTTCCACGATCCCTGGCCCACGAAAGTGGCCCGGCTGGCTTAACAGGTTATTTTGTAGCGACAGATGATGTTATGTTATAACGCTTTAGTGTGTAATTTTATCGGTACAGAACATGACTAAACCTACCCGCGCTGAACAAGAAAAAATCCTGGCAATGCCGTCAGAAGACTACATGAACCCTGCGCAACAGGACTACTTCCGGCGGCTTATCCGCCACGAAAGGCAGGAGGTGCTTGATCATATAGATCAGATGAAGCAACAGTTGCAGGAGGATCCAGAAACGGGTGACGAAGGTGACATCGCCATTCGTGAAGAACAGTTACGTCTGTTGTTCAGACAGATAGACAGAGAAAGCCGCCTGTTGCCGAAATATGATGCAGCGCTGATACGACTTGAAAAAGGAGAATATGGCTTCTGCCGGGATACAGGCGAACCTATCGGCCTGCAACGGCTGCTACTCAGGCCCACCGCAGAATTAAGTATTGAAGCCAAAACAAAGGAGGAAAAAGTTGAGATTCAGTACCGAAAGAAATAAAGCGGTAGCTCAGGCGGCGGGAGGGTAAGGATGAGAGTAAATATCAGATCAGGCAGGTATATATGAGTATGGCAGCGAAACAAACCTTATGTCCCGGCATGCTACCGGATATTCAGTCCACTAAGGGTGACGGTGAGGGCGAGTCATTATCCTGGGTTGGCATGGAGCAAATTGACCTGCCGGTAGACATCGCAGGCAGGCCAGTATCAGCAAAGGTTAATGCCGGCATAAACCTTCTCAGTTCACCTGAAGCTGAAAAGGGGATTCATATGTCTCGCCTTTATCTTCTTCTGGAGGAACTGACACAAGGGGAAATCACACCGGCGTTATTGCAACATGTGCTGAAAGCATTTCTGGTGTCTCATCAGGGACGTAGTGATGAAGCCAGTATTGAGATCTCAGGGGAGTTGTTACTGTCGCGTAAGTCGTTAAATTCTAATCACTCCGGCTGGAAAGCCTATCCTCTGACTCTGAGCGCCGAACTCAGGCAATCTTTTACGGTTACCCTCAAAGTGGGTATCCCTTATTCGTCAACCTGCCCGGCTTCCGCTGCGCTTAGCCGCCACGTTGCGGGTTTGCAGTTTAGCAAAGACTTTGGTAACCGGATCGACAGGCTCCCGGCAGCAGAGATAGCCGACTGGCTTGTTGAGAAAGGAATGCCGGCAACCCCGCACAGCCAGCGAAGCTGGGCATGGGTGAATATCCGTCTTAATCCTGAAGCAAAATCACTGCCTGTGCTTGAGCTGATTGATTATGCTGAAGTTGCTCTCGGGACAGCCGTGCAAACGGTCGTCAAGCGGAGCGACGAACAGGCTTTTGCGTTGGCTAACGGTCAGAATCTGATGTTTTGCGAAGATGCTGCCCGTCGGCTCAATAATGTTTTTCGTTGTGCACCCTTTTGTGAAGCATTTGATATCAGGGTTGAGCATCAGGAAAGCCTGCATCCCCATAATGCCGTTGCCCGTATTCACTGGAAAGGAAGTAAAAATGTTCACCGCGTGCCGTAGCATACTGGCATAAGGGGCTGACATGTTCTTCCTGGCGGAGTTTTCAGGGGTACTTTGAAATCATGCTTTGTTTTGAGGTTGTAGATATTCTGCCGTGTGATACCACGGTTGAGTCACTGGCTTTATTTATCAGGCAATCAATTGAGCACGGTTTACCCGCAGCGAAAATAGAAGTCCATGCCTTTGAGGGCGTGGGTAAAGGCGCTATTTCCTGACACACTATTACCCGCCGGTTTTTAAAGAGCAGGTTACGCGAGCGCAGGCAGTCGACTGTTTTGAGCGGCAGGGAGAGAAATTCAAATCAACGAGGCTGATGGAAATACCGGCAGATGAGCCGGTGTCATTATGCCATCTCAAACAGTTCACGGACGGCTTTAATGGCCCACTGATTCCGGATCTTCGTTTTCTGAAAAATATGAAGTTGCTTAACGGGTGCGTACTGGCAGGGGGAAGCCAGCAATGTACAGCTGCAGCGGATTTATGGCACGGCATGGGCAAGCAAAAAACAGCTTGATGGCTGGCTTGAGAAAACGGCTGAAGCGGAGAAACGCGACCATCGCAAGCTGGGTCGGGAGCTGGATTTGTTTCATTTTCAGGACAATGCACCTGGCGCGGTTTTCTGGCATCCCAGGGGCTGGACAATCTTTCAGTCGCTTATTGCCTATATGCGCAGCCGCCATGAGGTAGCGGGTTACGTTGAGGTCAATACGCCTGATGTCATGGACCGAAGCCTGTGGGACATTTCCGGTCACTGGGACAACTATCGTGATCATATGTTTACAACGCAAACTCTACACCTTTGAACATACTGCCCGTCCAGGCCATTTTAGCGTAGCATTACGTGATGAGCTTGAACGCTTTTTCCCTGTCATGGAAAAAGAGCGGGTTGATGGCTGTGAATGTGAGGATGGCATCATCTTTAACCATTTTGATTCGTCATTTGAATCCTGGTTGTTTTCAGACAGGCGCTTACGCACGCTGAAGCGGGTGCAGATATTGTCGCGCCAAGCGACATGATGGATGGCCGCATCGGACATATCAGACAGGCATTTGAAACGAATGGCCTGCTGACTATTCAGATCATGGCATATTCAGCGAAATACGCGTCAAACTATTACGGTCCTTTTCGCGAAGCCACTCAATCTGCCATGGCGCTGGGCAAACGGGACAAAAAAAACTATCAGATGGACCCGGCAAATGCGATGGAAGCGTTGCATGAAATTGCCCAGGATTTGCAGGAGGGGGCAGACATGGTGATGGTTAAGCCGGGCATGCCATATCTGGATATTATCAGGGAAGCCAGGAAAACTTTTGCAGTACCCGTTTTTGCCTACCAGGTTTCCGGTGAGTATGCGATGCATATGGCCGCGTTCCGGCATGGCTGGCTCGACGAAGAGCAAACGGTGCTTGAGTCACTTATATGCTTCAAACGCGCCGGGGCAGACGGCATATTGACTTACTTTGCCAGCTCGGTAGCTCAGTGGCTTAATCAACATCAACGGGAATATTGATTCCCTGTTTACAAAATGAGCGACCTCTTCCTGTTCCCTGGCTTTCACCAGTCCAGTATGTGTTTCCCGATCTGTCACCACTGATTCGGCATATCAACGGGCAAATAGCTCACGCATTTCAGGCTCACAGTCAGGGGCAACTGGATAAGCAACTTGCAGAAGAATACGAGCTGATTTTCACTCACTGGAACCGGGCCAGTGGAATGGAGGAGGGACCGAAAAAGGAATATGCTTGGGAAAAAGTAACCGACAGGGTCTGACGCTGCTGATTCATCTGCGTGAGGCCATGCCGACTGCAAAGTCGGTTGAATGCTGGAATGATGAGCTGATATATAATATTGAACACAAGGGGCGTCTGTATACTGAACTTCGAGCTTTTCACGCGCCAGAGTCGGACCGAAACATTAGGTGCAATGAGTCCGGTGAAGTACCGGCAGCATCTTGGGATCACAACATAACAGTCCAGGAAAACATCCGCAGCCCCAAAAGTGACATTAGAATATTGGAGTTACAGTTGTCTAGCCAATGTTGAAATGTCGTGCTCAAAACAAGTCAGAGATGACGTCTGGGAGAGTCTGGAAAATTCCTTCAATCGGACATGAAATGTTCAATCCACTGATTGGCTTCAGCAACCGAGCTGATGTTCTGCAGGCGCATCTCTTTAATCAGGCGATCCTGGAGCGTTTTATTTACCCGTTCCACGCGACCTTTTGCCTGGCTGCTGTTGGCACAAATCAATTCGATCGCCAGTTCCCGGAGAGCCCGTCCGAACTGGGTTGTGCCGGTACGTCGGCTTTCCGGTCCGCTGACCCTGAACACCGCATGCTTGTCGCTGTAAAATGCGACAGGGTGAGAGCCATCGATCTGAACCAGTTCGCCGAGACAGTCGCGACGATAGCGTGGCTGGTAAACCCGGGTTCGCCGGCGGGAATGAGGACGCTGTGCTGAGCAAAATGAAGGCTTAGCGTACACGACGCGTGTGAATTGTGCTGAGACGACAATAACGCTTTGTGCTGACAGCATTAGTGCGCTTAATGTACGTTATGTTAAATATCATACACTTAATGCAAAAAAATGGCTGATCTTCTGCAATAGTCAGCTCATTATCGCTGCTGGCGTGGCTTTATTCTGGATAGATGGAGTCTTTTCTGGTATTAATACCCTGAAGACGAACACGGTCGTTATCAGGTAAATGGATACCCATCAGGCGAAGAATAAAGCCGCGCCACCCCCGGTTAACCTGACGGTTATAGTCATACAGGTCTGCATTTTCTTTTTTAAGCTTTGACCATTCATGCATGAGTGTTAGTGCATCGAGCTCGGTGATGTGCTTCACTTCATCGCCGATACGTACTGTGTTAATGCCTCTTCCCGTCATGATGATCCCCTCCGGCAATATCAGTTTCAGATTAACGCTGTTACACACTAAAGGCAATCTAACGTTTAATCATACCTCTGATAATAAAGAACATCATGGTTAATGAAAACACAATCAGAAGCCAGCCAAAGGGTTTGGCATCAAAAACAGTAGTGATGCAATCATTAGTACAGGTAACCACCTTCGGGGTGACAATAGAAATTCCCCATCCAAGAATTACTACCATAGTGCCTGCTACTGCGGCTAAGAAAAAAGTGGTGAAGAATGCGCATCCGACTACCAGTAACAATCCAATCAGTTCAAATATCATATTCATGATTGCGCTCCAGGTGAGATAACTGCGAACAGACTGATGCTGGCTGTTTTATTTAACATATTTCCAGACACCTGCAGGTATTTTATCATAAAACTTCCCCATTGCCATTTCCGCCAGCCGGTGATCCACTGCGGCATTGAAATGCTCAAGCTCATCATCTGACAGAGAATATTTATTTTTTTCTATAACCC
The DNA here is from genome assembly GCF_000742135.1 of Klebsiella pneumoniae. Classification (GTDB taxonomy): domain Bacteria; phylum Pseudomonadota; class Gammaproteobacteria; order Enterobacterales; family Enterobacteriaceae; genus Klebsiella; species Klebsiella pneumoniae. The sequence continues at coordinate 47,126 of NZ_KN046820.1, forward strand.
TTTCCAGGGTTTCCTTCGATGTACAGCGCCGTAGTCGTAAAATCCATTCCTGTTTCGTCATGTTGTGTCCCTCCCCTGCCCCGCGACCGCCCGCTCACCACAGGAAAACGCCGCTTTGCTTATTCCCTGACCGTGGTACACTTCCGGAAACTTCGTTATACGTGAAAAGTCGGATCAGGACGGAACAGCCGTCAGGTAATTTAACGGCGTGACTGTATGGCTGATTGTTATCTCTAAGGTGATTATTTTGTATGTTAATTTCACGAAGTGAAATTAATGGCGACATAACAGTATGTTTCAGGCGGGCGTGTGTCAGCTGCATCCTTACGCTATACTGATATTCATATCATTAGTATGTATTCCGGAGTGCATTATGAAGCAGCGCATCACTGTCACCATAGACAGCGACAGTTATCAGTTACTGAAATCCGCAGACGTCAATATCTCCGTCCTGGTGAACAGGGCCATGCAGAATGAGGCCCGTCGTCTGCGTTCCGAACGCTGGCAGGCTGAAAATCAGGAAGGGATGGCCGAGGTTGCCCGCTTTATTGAGATGAACGGTTCATTCGCCGACGAAAACAGGGACTGGTGAGATGCAGTTTAAGGTTTATGCCTATAAAAGAGAGAGCCGCTATCGTCTGTTCGTGGATGTGCAGAGTGACATCATCGATACCCCCGGGCGACGGATGGTGATCCCGCTGGCCAGCGCCCGGCTGCTGTCGGATAAGGTTTCCCGTGAACTCTATCCGGTGGTGCACATCGGGGACGAAAGCTACCGCCTGATGACCACGGACATGGCCAGCGTCACGTCCTCCGTCACCGGGGAGGAAGTGGCCGATCTCAGCCACAGGGAAAATGACATCAAAAATGCGATAAACCTGATGTTCTGGGGAATTTGACAGCCTCCCCGCCCTGAAAGACATCGAGGATGTCAAAACGAAGCATTGCCGCAGAGCTTAACCCTCAGCATCTACTGCCCTCCGGAGCGGATGCCCTGCAGGCTTTCGTGGGTATCGTGTCTACCGTCATTGACGGGGTAGTTTTGTTTGCGACTTCGTCTGTTTTCTGGCTGGCCGTCGCTGGCTGGTTAGTCATCCTGACTCAGGTAATATTACGAAGAAAATTCTCGGCAAAGAAAAAAGTTAACAGAAATTATGAATAACCTGGTTCCAGTTGGATCTCCGGCATCTCCCGGAACATTGCTCCCGGTGGCCATCGATTACCCTGCCGCCCTCGCCCTGCGCCAGATGGCGCTCGTGCAGGATGAACTGCCGAAATACCTGCTGGCGCCGGAAGTCAGCGCCCTGCTCCATTACGTGCCGGATCTTCACCGCAAGATGCTGCTGGCGACGCTGTGGAACACCGGCGCGCGCATTAATGAAGCGCTCGCGCTGACCCGGGGGGATTTTTCGCTGGCGCCGCCGTATCCGTTCGTGCAGCTGGCCACGCTCAAGCAGCGTACCGAGAAAGCGGCCAGGACGGCAGGTCGTGCCCCCGCAGGCAGTCAGATCCATCGTCTGGTTCCCCTTTCCGATCACCACTATGTCAGCCAGCTGCAGATGATGGTGGCCACCCTGAAAATTCCGCTGGAAAGACGAAACAAACGCACCGGCAGAATGGAGAAGGCGCGTATCTGGGAGATCACAGACCGTACCGTCCGCACCTGGCTTAGCGAAGCGGTGGAGGCCGCAGCGGCCGACGGGGTGACGTTCTCAGTACCGGTGACCCCCCATACGTTCCGTCACTCCTACGCGATGCACATGCTGTATGCCGGCATACCACTGAAGGTTTTGCAGAGCCTGATGGGCCACAAATCGATTAGCTCGACGGAGGTCTATACGAAGGTGTTTGCGCTCGATGTCGCGGCGCGCCATCGTGTGCAGTTCGCCATGCCGGAAGCTGAAGCTGTTGCGTTGATAAAAAAGTTAACCCCAGACCAATCTACATAGGTCAACTATGGGTAATACCCCAAGTTTCGACCTAAAGTAGTTCTTGTGTGGGAAACAGTCCAAGCTTAATGGGAGCTTATCCTGCCTCACCTTTTACAGCTATCAATCACATTAATGATGTTCAGAAAGGCCCTCATTGCCCTAAAGAAAAAAAATGCAGCCATGAAAATTAGGAATAATTGAGATACAACTCCTGCTAAATCATGGTTGCTACCAGCCACTGATAGCAACGTAAATAGTAATGCAAGCGAAAAATGTAAGGCGATTGTAGTATTTGAATTCATGTATATCCCCTTATGTATAGGACTGAGGCCATCCGCAAATTTTCACTATCGCGAAGTTGTTGCCTCGATATAAAAGGTGTTACCACCCTGAACAAGATAACAAGATAACAAGATAACAAGATAACAAGATAACAAGATAACAAGATAACAAGATAACAAGATAACAAGATAACAAGATAACAAGAGTAAGCGTACAGCGAGGGCCGTATTGACGGGGATGTGTTATTCAGCTGGCAGTGCTATGCGCCACGGAAGCAGTTCGCTGACCCGGTTGACCGGCCAGTCTGCTATGACGCCAAGCACATGGCGAAGGTAGCTTCTGGATCCACGTCACATTTTTCTGCATATCTGACACTTTGGTTCCCACTACTTATTTGGTGGACACCACTTTGTCTAATTCGTCAGATTCTGACCAGACGGTTCAGGCTGTACGCTTACGATACCCCGGATGTGCCGTCTCGATTTCACCGCTGGCCTCGTCATCGTGCGCTTTCTTCTCCAGAGCCGCGATTTGGGCATCGCTCAGTACGATGCCTTCTCTGGCGACTTTCTCCTCAAGGGCCTTCAGACGCTTACGGAAGTTCTCCAGGTCGTGCCGTTGCCAGATGGAACGAACGCCGCTGCCGGAGATAAATACGCCTTTTTTACGCAGCTCATTACTGGTCCGGTGCTGACCATGAGCGGGGAACTCAACGGCATATTCAACAACCGCGCGTTCAGTGGCCTCATCGGCACGGTTCTTGAGGTTGGGAACCCGGCGGTTTTGGTTAATCAACGCATCAATGCCACCTTCTGCAGCCAGTTCCTGATAGCGATAAAAGGTATCGCGTGACACGCCCATGATATTACAGGCTTTTGAAACGTTACCGAGTTCTTCGGCCAGATTGAGCAGGCCAGCTTTGTGTTTGATGATGGGATTGTTAGTATGAATCATGAGAGTTACCTCGTGTTTTGTTTAAGGATTGGACACCCATATCAAAACCGGTAACTCTCAACCTTTCAAGGTCCAGTGTCAGATCAAGTCGCGACTAATACACATGAGACGACACCTGCTTTATTATCCTGACTCATGAGTTACGAACACATTCACCTCTTTTTCTGCATCTTTATACTGGATGTTACAAAGTGAATTGCGAGTTAGATAGGTAAATATTAACAGAGTCAAACACACTATTAACAAAAACCAGATAAGAGTGCTTCGTGGTAGTTTCATGTTGTTCTCGATAATTAGTAATAGACTATCATAATATTAACTGAGAAGCAGGTGCTTTAATAGCCAAGCAATAATAATTTATTAATATGCGTTATAAATCATGACAAAATAATTAAATATGATATTATTTTACTATGTGATAAAACATCCCTGTTAAATAAACACAAATTATGACAGTATGGTACAACTGACTCATATTATTTTTTTAACTGAAAATGAACACCGTCTTTTAGTTTTTCCCAGTCCCCCCCCCATTCGATGGTTACTCCATATTCTGCTGCTGCTTGCTTAAATGCCCTAGAAATTATTTCATATAATGACCAGTTCCACGACACCTTTCCACCGATGTAAGCCACTACATCAATTGCATCTCCGGTCAGATGGCGACTGTTCATTGTCATACTTTTTCCCTGTTCAAACAGTTGTTTCTGTCGTTCTTTTGTTCGTAATCCTTCTGTAATACCGAAATCAACTTCTGAAAGAACCAGCGCACGACGAGCAATCGTCACAAGTCTGGGATCAACTCCTTTCAGATTATTCTCACTACGATGACTGAAACTGAACTTTTTCATTATATTCACCTCTGAGATATTCCATCGTCTTATAGACTAAGAATTTATATATCCATGACATATTTGATGTCATCCCTGACAAATAAACAAACACCTCCATTATTCAGTTTTTCATTCGATACTTACTGTAATTTCTTACTGATACAAGCCCGATGATACTTAATGGTGTATCCCCCATATAAATAAGTCGCCAGTGATATTTTTGTCTTATCAAACGAGAATCAGGCAATGGGGTTGTTGCTATCATTTTTTCTGGTTCTGAAATATCATCTATCCGTTTTGTAAAATAGTTTCTTAATGTAATATCCAGGGTTCTAACTACATTTTTCTCAGACAAATAGAAAAACTTGATAGTGAGGTCATGGTTATGAATACGGATAAAACCAGGGTGATACATTACACCACTTTCCTTTTCATTACTCAGTGGAAGTTCATAGCGAATAAAGTCAATCAACTTAACTGTTGGTGCATCATTTACCGGAGAAATAATAATCTGTTCTACAGATCTCCAGCGATATTCAGGAACCGAAACAATTCCTGATGAAGTAATAAACAATGGAGGTGTGGATATTTCCCCTGTCAATGATACATTTTCTTCTCCCGAGAAAATGACATATTCTACTGAGGACGGTTTTACATTAATTGATAATGGCTCTTTATGCAGATTTATAGCGTCCTTTAACTTACCAGACAACAGAGAAAGTTTAACATTTTTCTCTGTCCAGCCGGAATTTTCTAGGCATAAGATAATCTCTTTATCCTTTGATATTGAAGGGATAAATGTTGTAATGCTACTGAGATTATCAATACGGAGAACTTTATTAGCTGAAATCTCAGTTGTTGTCTGATAAAGAATAACTGAATGGTGATTGCTCTCTGTCAGGCCAATAATATCCTTTAATTTTATCATCTCCGATGGAGAAAAATAAACCCACGTTTCAGTTGAGTTATCATTATATACAATATCAACAGACACGATGCCTTCGGAATGATGTACGGTTAGTTTCAGTGTATTCCCGTCTCTTTCTGCCGTAACCTTTCCGGGAATAAGTTCGCGGAGGTCCACTATTTCCGGACGATTGCTGTCACCATACAACTCAATACAAAAAGCAGAGTTTGCGTCATAAGTCCGTAAATTATATCTTGTGCCACTGGAACCATAAATAGTCGTCTTACAGGATGAGTGTCCTGTAAAAGTAACCTCAGAGGAATCAACGCTAACCTGCCAGCAGAGATTTCTGGCCGCAGGTATATAGCGTGCAGACATATTTCCGGAATGAAAAACAACCTCTTGATCCAGACCCCATCCCCAGTCATGCAAAACTGCCAGAATCCCTTCAGGAGTACTATCTCTCTCCGGGTGACAGCCTTTCCATCGCTGGACATCACATAAGGATATTTTCAGGATAGTCTGTTTTCCTTCTCTGACGGGACTCAACATGAACCCGTCATTGGTGTACACTTTCAGCCATTCTGAAGTACTGTGCTCCCTGTTTGGGGATACCTCCTGTACTGTAATATCTTCACCATTACTCATTCGCAAATGGATCCCATCTGCACGAATATGGGATAAATCATTTTCCGGTAAAATTATTTCATGTCGTGCCGAATCATCATCCAGATGAATAGACAGGGGGGATGTTAACTTCCCGGGAATAATATACCTGTTATTTCCTCCTCCGGAATAAATTTCACCTCCACCGTGTCCTGTGTGGAACGTGTTATTAAGTGAATTTCCTTTTAGTCTGTTGCGACCAGATAATGAACCAATAATAGTGTTTATTCCTGACTGTGAAATGGTCATGACTGGAAGCTCTTCACCATTAATATTGGTCATGACGGTTTGTGTCTCCAGTGACAGGTCAAATATCAGCTCAAAGCTGTCTGGCAGTCCTCTGAAAGACAGAACATTATCTTCTGCTACAGGTGAGGCATCAATCTTATAAATACCCACGCCTCCAGGTTGAACAGTTATACCTCCATCTCCTCCAATAAAAGTGAATGTATAATCCTTAAAGGTTCTTGCATATCTGATCCGTTCCGGAGTTAACTCATTAAGAATACGAACAGGAATAATTGTTGTCTTGTTTTTTCCACAGATGACGGTACATTGCTGATTTAGAACCTCAAGAGGCGGCAGTGCATATCTTGAATCAGGAGAGTAAATGACCTCCCTCCACACAAGACTGTTTGACAGATATTCTATTTCTGTATTGGCGCGAAATTGTCTTCCATACCCGACAATAACAGTACTGTATTCACCTTCTGGTATGAGGGGGATATGTGCAGGCCATTGTGTATTAGCATAGCCACGAGCCAGTGAAGATGCTGGCATGAAGCTGTATCCATACCCAAGACGCTGCCTTATCTGCCAGTCATTCAGTTCCGGGCAACTACCGATTTTCCGGTTACTGTTAAAAGATGGTCGGCCTTTCAGCACTGGTTTTGCATCCCTGAGATCCAGATACAGTTCTCCCATCACATAATTACCGGAAAAATCGATAATGCCATTTTCGGGATCAGCCGTCATAATATTTCTGCTCCCATCAATTAAAAACTGCCGATATTTCATCCATTGTTGATGCCTTTCTTCCTTACTGGCCACATTATGGGCAATACTGACTGCTCCCATACCTACTGCTGCAACGGGACCCGCAGCGACAATTAGTGGAGGAAAGGCAATGGAAGCAAAGGTGAGACTTAATGAAATAGAATCAAAGGCAACACGGACTCTTGCGCTCATTATTTCCGTATGGTGCCTGGCCTGCTGCAATTCAGATATACTGCTGTAAAGTCCCCAGACACCGGTGATGGTTTCCAGTATGGGAAGTTCCAGAATTCGGGCACAAGAATTTAATGCTTGTGCAAGAGTGACGCCGCTATGTGAGGCTGCTTTCCGCAGGTTATTTGCCAGCCATGTTTCCATTCTGAATGCCTGCAGACCATCAGGATTAAAAAATTTATTTCCGGCCACCTGAATCATGCTTCCAAGGGTAGATTCTGCCAGTTGTTTTATGTCAATAACGGCATTCAGATGTGAAAGAATTTCCCCCGTACCTTTTTGCTCAAGTAATCTGGAATACTGAACAATTCCCGCAATGCTCAGTCCAATATCAAAATCAAAAATACCACTATCCGTAATACCAGAAAACATTTGTGTGACATGTTTAAAACTGTGGACAATCTCCGGAACATCAATAGACATATGGTATTCCGTTCCATCAGATGCACGGAACAGAATTGAAAATCGTCCCTTCTCTATATCAGACAGAGTGATATTTACAGGCAGTTTTTTTAATTTCATTCGGGAAAAACGTTCAGAGAGAGATTCAACTGTCACAGCCATTCTTCTGATTGTTTTCTGGACCTGTCTTTTGAACCTGAACGCATCTGCCGATATATCAACAGGAACGGCCTGGATAATATCCGGATTAACTGGTAATGTTCCTGTCTCCGGGGGTATAGCATACAAAATAGCTCTGAGTCTTTCTGCATGCTGTTTATTCAGGACTGTCCGGGACAGATAATCTCTCAGAATATCACCATGAATAGTCATTCCTGCCAGCGCGCTGGAAGGGGTTTGTTCATTGATTCGATGTCCATTTGTATATGCACCAATATCAAATAGCAGTCTCCAGGTGACATTTTTATCAGCCAGAATAATCTGCTCTGTGCGTAACGATAACTTTTCCTGTGATGTTATGTATACTTCTGATGAGAATGTCCGTTGTTCTGATAGGTCAGGTTGGCTTATATTGCTTATATCATACACAAACAGATGACTCCGAACATTGCTCCCCGATAAACCATAATATTTACTGAGAACAGGAGTCAGTTGAATGCCTGCTTCAAGAAAGTGAACGGCATCAGAGAGAGAGGGAAACTCCGCGTGCCCAAAGTTAGGGTCTGTGACCCGATACAGAGAATCAAAATGCTGGATAATTAACGTATGTGCAGGTGTGGTTATTAATAAATTATTAACATCATTATTAAAAAATATGGATAAACTTTCCTCACTCCATGGCATTCTTTGCTGATTAGAATATTCCGATATGAGAGTATTTCCCTGTAATTGCAGTCTGTCTATCATACTGATAGTGTCATTCAAAAACTTATTATCCTGTAACGTCAGTGGTAGATGCATGCTGTCTCGTGTCTGTAACAAACCTCCCGCTGTCAGCAGATTTTGTGTAACGATGTCATACTCGGAGGTTGTTCCGGCATTCATGTAAAGTAGCGTAAGCCCCATACAGCGCCCTTCATTTGACACAATGAGAGACTGGGGATGAAATTCTGTTTTTGTTGCCCGGAATGTGGCAGCCACTTCATTCCACAAACGAGCATGGCTGCCGTAAAAATCAGGCCATGATAATAATGTGTATTTTGGTACATCGGACGAATGTTGGCCCTGAGATGGTTCTGTATGATGCAGTATCCCCGCGATTTCCTCACTTACAAACAACAAACCGGAACCACTTACATCATTCATGTAGGGTAACAGACACTTTAAAACAGGATATCGTCCGGCATACCACGATAACGATTCATGCGCCAGGGTCTCAGAACCTCTCAATAGATTGTTTATCTGTGTCAATGATTTCCATGGATTTCCGGACATCCCCTGTACAAGACGGCGTATACTTTCTTCAGTAATATGGCTTGTTAAGCCTGACTGTGACAGCTTTTGTGCCACCCCTTCTTCTGTCAGTCCACCTTTCAGCGCATCCTGCTGGATATTAAAGAGCAGTTCAAGATAATGAAGGAAACTGCTGTCCTGACTTATTTTGTTATCACTGCCAGCAATAAATGCTCTGTCAGTTAACGATTGTCCATCTGTACTGAAGCGAATGGCTCCACTCAGTACCGGAACGGCCCATTCAGGATATACAAACCATTGCTCAACTGGCATCATTGAAAGAATTAAAGTTAATGCCTGATAATTTTCCACCTGTCCTGCCTGTAGAACATCAGGGATATTTAGATGAAAAGGTGCCTCCGGATCTGCCAGTCTGGCTTCTGCAGCCTGTTGCAGCACTCTGTATAATGAAGCACTTTTGCTGACATTTTCTCCCAGGTACTGCTCCAGTAATGACATAATTTCACCGGACAGCGGAGGGTTGTACTCACTCGTGAATAATCCCTGCATTCCCTCACTAATAAGAAGAAATTTAACAATCGTGTCACGGTCATCAAAGGTATAATGCGCAGAATTAAGACGGTGATATAATGCGCCCTCTTTAAAGACATCTTTCAGCTCCCGGACCTGAATTTTTTCGGGTAAACCTGTGACGATCCGGGGATCGCTGTAATGAAGTATAAATCCCCGGGCAAGTGCGGATAGCTCTGCAGAACGGTATTTATCCACATATAATTGAAAGTTTTGCTTCTGGTCGGGATGTTGCAGTTCTCCCCATTCTCCCTGCTTCTCATTCAGTATCTGATTCGTGTGAGAGGGAAGCGAAAGTTCCACCCTACGAATAAATCGGGATAACTCTGCTTCGGCCTTTATTTCCTGTATCAGAGCATTACGCTGTGCGCTGTCAGGTGTCTGTTGGCACATAAGATCACGGTAACGTGTCAGTAGAGATATATGTCTGCGATCCTGGCTCGCAGATGAGGGCCCCTCCCGGGTCTGTATTTCCGTAATTTTATCATTGATAAAACGGACCCTTATTATTTTCGATATAATCCCCTGCAAATGTTTATGTCTTAATCTGACACTGTCCACCCATATCGTTACCGAATCAGCCATTTGTTTCAGCATGTGCAGAGGTTCACTGTAGACCTTTTCAGATGACTGGGATGAAAATATATGGATATTTTTGGGTACCTCCCTTTTCTTATGAATAAAGTGGCGATACATAGCATCAATGACAGACTGCACGGTTGCCCGGGCATTAATACCTTGGAATCTATCCAACATATCATGAAGTTTTCTGTCAACTTTTTCTATATCATCAAGCCGAACATTCTCTTTTGTTGCTAATCTTCTCAGGTCATGTGTTAAAGATGGGGCTACTGAGGACTGTATCCTTTTATCTTCCGCCAGCCATGTATCAGTCATCCCTGGGTTCCGTTGCGTGAAGTCTGTCATCAGCCATGTGGTTGCTGATACAATGACAAGTTCTCTGAAGCGAACCCTGTTTTCAGAAAAGACGGATACATTATATGCCAGCTCCTGATACATTTCCCGAAATTCTTTCGTTGCTATTTCACCCTTCAGATGAGCCCAGATTAAATTACATTTATTTTCGAAAGCCAGTAAACGCTCATCTGAGATATTTGCATATTGGGTTATATCTGCTCTCAGACGAGTCAATGTTTTTACAATACCAGGAAATATCGTATTTACAGCGGTGATTTCATCCGGAAGCCATCGTGCCGGATGAAGTCCTCTTGTAAAGTTAATTTCCGGACGGTAGATTACAACAGGTACTGGTTTGTAAACTGGCGGATCTTTCATCTCCAGTTCGGGATTACCAGAGGCGGGAAGGCTCGCCTTTATTTCCCTGAGTGTCTGGGATACTTCAAACCTGGCCTCTTCAGAAGTTAAATGTTCCCATAACAGGTGGAGTTTTCTTTCTGCCTCATAAAGTCTTTCCTGAGATATTTTTTTATGTCTCTTTATATTATCTTTTATATGGGTAATCACAGAGACCATATTGGGGAAAATGTTTTCGACGGCATGTCTTTCATTTAAAGTCCATTTTAATGGATGAAGAAGCACGGTAAAAATGGCCTGAAACTGATATTGTGGCAGTGGCTGTATATTCATATCTATGACGAGTTCATCAGAGAGTTTTCCCCTGATATACTGCATGACGCTGAAAATATCATTCTTCGCCATATCAGTTTTTAAACCGTCCCACATCAAGTGAAGAGTATTATAAAACTCTCCTGTCTCCCGTTGCGCCGCAGAGTCTGTTTGAACGGCTCGTATCAACATATCATTCGTTTTCTGCTCAAAGTTAGGGTAAATCTCACTCAAACGAGTTCTTTCATCTTCATCCCATTCTTTTATATTCAATGTGATATGTTTAATGCTCTCAGTATGTGCACCCTCACCGGTTAGAGCAGGCAATTCTTTCAGATGTAAGGCTGGATTGCCCATCAGAGGTAGAAATCGATGCATTTCTTCCAGAACAGAAAACACTTCTGTTTTGGCTACATCACTGGAAAGCGAGCGAAACAATTCATGTAATCGTTTATCAAGGCTGGACAGTCGGACCTGGGATATTTTCTTTTTATTTCTTATTCGATGACGAAATTGTTTAAGGTCACGAATAAGCTCCGGGCATTTAGTATTCATCATGACCCAGTCATCATTTGACCACTTGGACGGTCTGATAGAGGCACGGAACTCCGGCTGAATCTGCTGTATACTTATTTCTGGTTCGCGGGGGGGCAATGGAGGCATTTGCAGATGACAGTCAGGATTGCCCTCGATACTATCCTGTAGACCTTCAAGTTTTCCGTACAGTTGTTGTTTTGCTCGCTCTCCTGTAACTTGAAGTAGCAGCGTATTCAGGCTCTGTATAATCGCAGAAAAGTAATCCTGAGAGATATTCCGGAAATTTGTCTCTAACTCTGAAGATAAATGTTCTGTTTTTGTTATCAGTTCCGGATCAATATTTTGCAGCATATTTCTGTCATCTTCTGACCATTGTCCCACATTCAGTTGTTCATACTCAGTCCTGGGCCTTTTTTGTGAGGGAGCATGTTGCTCAGTAGTCTGTGGCTCACGGGAAGCCTCTTCATTTCCACCGGCTCGTTTTTTTCTGTGTCTGACAGAATCAGGAAGTAATGCCGAGCTCTCATACTGGTATTCATTGAGTGGTATCATTTGTCCTGCACGCATGGAAGTTTGATTAAGTTCAGTATTAAGTATGATCTTCGCTGACATAATAAAACCCTACCTTATGTAATATTAATGGAAAAAGCATGTCGTTTGTAGAGCATAACAACTCACAATATGTATCAATAACGTTAATAAATAATTATAAATTAGTGGTAATAACAACTCAGGAAAGTGTGAATTTGTTACATGAATATGAATCATGATTAACACCAGACTTAAAGATAATATCCTTTGCCTTCAATGAGGTATTTAAAATATAAAATTCCGTTTTTTGAAATTCATCACAAATATATACGCGCTATAGTGAAATAATCTATTTAAGTAATTTAAGATTACTTACAAACATACATAAATAAACTAAAATACAAGGTATGGTCGGAGGGATAATAATAAATAGTGTCTGATACTTCCAAACAGTAGCGCATAATACCGCTACACTTTTTCAACCCCATGTTTTCTTCCCGGGAATCAAGTAGGCAGCCTGGCGGCTGCGGCTTGTCATGGCCTGAGAACATCATTATAAAAACAGACAATATTATTATCTTTCAGGTAGTTATATGGCCCGTTCAGCCAAGCCCCGTAAACGAATACCTGCACCTCAAAGAAGCAAATATCCCCGCTATGTCGTGAAACTTCACGAAGATGACTTCTTTGACGAAGAAGACGCAGAAGTTCTGCGCTTTGATAGTTTTGACGATACCGTTGAGTGCTGCGCAGACCTGAATATTCCGTTCTTTGTGGATGCGGGAAACAAAAAGCTGGTCTTCTGGTTTGTACGTGTTGATGACGAAGGGTATCCGGAAATAGCCCGCTGCACGGAGCGGGAGTTTGCGGCTATTCTTGCCGGTATCAGCGCCGGCGGTATGTACTGCCCGGAGTGTGGCACTGTTCACTGGCCGGATCGTGTTACCCCGCCCTTCTGATGCTTCCCCGTTTTGCGGATATTTTTCAGCAGGGTAACCGCTGGCTTAACTGGCTGGAGAAACAGCCGGAAGGTTCCGTGCGTCCGGTGGTCATTGAGTCTGTGACAAAAATTATGGCGTGTGGGACCACCCTGATGGGGTACACACAGTGGAGCTGTTCCTTACCGGACTGCTGCCATACAAAAAAGGTCTGCTTCCGGTGTAAAAGTTGCTCCTGTCCGCACTGCGGAGTGAAAGCTGGCGCACAGTGGATACAGTATCTGCTGAGTCTGGTCCCCGACAGCCCGTGGCAGCATATTGTGTTCACGCTTCCCTGCCAGTACAGGTCCTTGGTGTTCCACAACCGGTGGTTACTGGCAGAGATGAGCAGTATCGCAGCGGATGTCAGGCAGATGTGGAGCCGGGGATATTCACGGTAATCCATACATGGAGCCGGGACCAGCAGTGGCATCCACATATTCACCTGTCGACAACAGCCGGAGATGTTACGTCAGACCACACCTGGGAAAACGGGGATGCGGACGATTTCCTGGACTGCTTTATCATTCCAGCCCGCATTGTTGGCGGTACAGTTTGGGGCTGACGGCTAGGTAAAGAAATCGCTGTCAAAACAGAAGAACAGCAGTCAGTTCTTGTGTTGCACCGGCCCCACAGGCAACTGGTGAAGTTCCGCACCATGCAGACTAACTCACTGCACGGCACGCTACTGGAATTTGGTGAAACCATTCACAAAGGTCGGACAGCAATGGAGCGAGAGTTTCCAGAAGCACTGGAGCGAATGAAAGAGAGATTGCCACCGTCTCTCATTACTGTGCTGGAAAACCAGTACAACCGGCTGAATGAGCTGGACTCACTGATAGAGGATATTGAAAAACAGATTACCAGCGTGGCGAGACAGAATGAAACCTGTAAGCAGTTGCTGGATATTCCCGGCGTTGGGCCACTTATTGCGACGGCAGCGGTGGCCACCATGGGGGAAACATCAACGTTTAAATCAGGGCGAGAGTTCGCGGCTTATGTTGGTCTGCTGCCCAAACAGACTGGCTCAGGAGGGAAAATCCGCCTGCTGGGGATGAGCAAACGTGGTGACATTTATCTCCGGACATTATTTATCCACGGTGCAAGGGCTACGGCATTAGTAGCTAAAGAACCTAGTCCATAGATAACAGAACTGAAAAAGCGATGTCCGGCCAGCGTGGCAATCGTCGCCATGGCAAACAAGCTGGCGCGAACGGTGTGGGCAATAGCCGCTCACGGACGTAAATATGACAGGAACCATGTCAGTATCAGGCCATATTAATCGTAAGCGTAAACTGACCGCCGTATGTAGCCATTAAGCCAGTATTGGTAACGTAGGTGCCCACTTTTTCAACTAGTGGACACCTGTTAGGCCTAGTGGGAGCGAAGCTGCAAAATGCGACATCTGACTTTTTTGAACTGGATCTGAGTAAAAATCACTCACCTGTGAAATGGTTACCATAGCGGTTACCCATTGATGATTCAGGGAGTTGGGATGTTGTTACAGGAGAAGGCTTTTGATGACATGGACGAGTGGCATTTGCTTGCTGACGAGCTTTCCCTGCTACCGGGGATGACCGATACGGGGCGTCTGGGATTTGCCCTTCAACTAAAATTCCGACAGGTTCAGGGCTCGTTATGGGCAACGTAATGCACTCTCTTAAGACACTTCTACAGTTACCTTGCGGATGGCGATGCAGTCGACAAATTATTAGCTCTGGCGGTATAACCCTCCATCTCCACGGAAAACGCAAAACAGCACAATGTCCTGAATGCTTTAAGCGTAGCGACTCTGTTCATAGTTGTCGTCGGCGCCGGATACAGCATCTACCCTGCTCAGGGCAGACGCTATGGCTTGTATTTTCCGTCCGCCACTGGTACTGCCGTAACCCGGCTTGTTCACGTAAAATTTTTGCCGGGTCGCTTGCTCCCTTCGCCAGTTCACACCAGCAGTCTTCACAGGCGTTACAAAATTTACAACGTCAACTGGGATTAATAGCTGGAGGTGAGGCTGGAAAACGAGCTGCAACGGCAGTGGGTCTCCGTTGCAGTGCTGATACTCTTCTTCGCAGGGTTATACAGCCCGTATACGGACTGTTTCCTGGTGCCCTTATCTCCTGACTTCGAAAAGAGTGTCTTACTTCACCCAGTCTTCCAGCACCAGGTCAGGCACCCGCTCAAATTCTCTTGTATTATTCGTCACCAGTATCGCCCCGGCGGCGATGGCGTGCCCGGCAATCGCCGTGTCGTTCGGGCCGATCGGCGTCCCGGCCAGCCGCAGTGCCACTTTAATCTTCGTGGTGGCGTCTACTGCGGCGCGATCCCAGGGCAGGATGGCATCGAGGCGGGCGCAGAATTCATCGACCAGTTGGACGTGACGTGGTGAGGCCTTTGGGCCGGTAGCCCCGAAGCGCATTTCAGAGTAGGTGATGGCCGAGACCACTATACGGTGGCCGCGTAGCACCGCCTGCTCCAGACGTTTCAGGACGGTTTCTGGCTGTTCACGCATGATGAACGAGCAGATACAGGTATCAAGCATATAAGTCTTGTTCACAGGTTAAATCGCCCTTCGTCGCTGACAACATCCTCGCGCTCCGCCATAAAATCTGGATCGGCTTTTTCGTACTCCAGGAATGAGCCCCAGGTTGGCCGGACGGGGCGCAGGATGATGCTGTCCCCTTCCCGGATGATCTCGAGCTCTCTCACCCCCTCAAAATCCAGATCACGGGGCAGACGGATGGCGCGGTTGTTGCCATTTTTAAATATCGATACGGTTCTCATGTTCTTTCTCTCCCGAGCATATGGATATGTGAAACATATCCGGAATATTCAAAGCACCGGGTGTGTGCATATGTTTAGTATAGGCAGATGCGTGGCATATGTATAGCTGTAGCATATGTAGATGCCAGGCATATGCATATACTTAACATATCTCTATTTCTTTCTTTTTTATCGGAGATCCGAAAATATTATATTCGGGCGCATTTGCGCGCGGCAGCTGCTGACTGTTCAGTCGATGTACGCGGAGCCGTTCATGGAAATATTCGCGCAGGTGTTCAGGCTGTTCCCGTTCAACAAGTTCCGGCACGACGGGCTTGTTCATGCGCTCCTGCCAGGCAACAGCAGCAGCCACCTTATCGACGGCAACTTTATCCTGCTCCTCCTTTGAAAAAGAGGCGATATTCCACTTTGACATATGCTTTACCGGTCTGCTTTACAGGAAGATATCCCTGATAATACGCGAATTCCGGGGCAACAGCGACTGACAACGGAGAGGAGAGTGCGCGGCGCCGGAGGCGCGGCGACGTCTCTCTCCGGCAGGCGCAGCCTGCCCGGGTTTTCGCGCGGCCGGAAGCGGCAGAGGTTCCCCCCTGCCCTGTGATTTATCGTGCCTTTCCCCCCTGAAGAATGAAATGGCCGCCAATATAGACGGCGCACTGACAGGTCATGTATTCGCAGATTTCATCCATCACCTGCGCAGTGGTCAGTTCCCGCTGACCGGCATCGCGGCGGCGGGCATTAATCAGGGCTTTGTACTGTCGCAGGATATCGCGGCTTTGTGGTGCAAGTTTCATGTGCTTTCTCCTTAACCGGCGGGCTTCCCCGCCGGATAGTAATCAGTTGCTGAATACATAGCCTTCATGGAAGACATAGCCGCTGCTGAACAGATCCCGCGCGTAAGCCTCATAATCGAAATAGACGCGCAGGGATTCAGGCACCTCGTTTAACAGGCCGTGATCCTCCACAAAGCCATAAGCAAAATCCTCCTCGCTTTCAGCCTCGCCACAATACGCCTCATCAAAGGCGTCATAGTCGCACTCGCCGGTATAGTCCGCCCAGGCCACAAACGCGGCAGCGCGTCCTTCGTCCTGCGCCTGCCGGAATGCCTCGATAAACGCCCACTTAACAGAGGATTCAGAGGCAAACTGAGACGGGATCCCTTCCCAGTCCTGAAACATAAACTCGGGGTCATCCTCGGCGGCATGCAACGCCCGGCAGGCGTCATAAAATTCGTCTTCGTCGTCGAAGTCGGTTAAATCAAACCATTTGCCAAAAATACTGCCGCCGTTGTACTGGTGATATGTGCCCACGTAGACGGCCGGAACGGTTACTGATGAAGTCATTTTTGTCTCCCTGCGGGGCGGTGTAACCGCCCCGGTCGTTAATCAGTCCAGCGCGGCGTAAATAGCACTGCATTCGGGGTGAAAGGTGATGTGATTCCAGAGCTGGGCATCACGCAGCATATAAAGGCGAGTCAGCGCCGGGTTACTGCTGTCATGATGGGCCGCCAGACGGCGATTAATCGCCAGGCTGGTCAGAATAATGCCCGCCGCGTCGGCGCTGACAGTGCGATCAAACCAGTTTTCGCTACTGACCAGATGTACCCGGCCACAATCCGGCATCATGTAGCCGCCCCCCTCCGGCAGGCGAATAAAATGCCAGAAGCCGCCCTCATAGCCGGGCATCCATTTTTTGGCCAGAGCGTACACCTGTAATTCCGCGAGCATGAAATCCGTGCCGAACAGGTACGGCATAAAAGACAGGCGGTCGGACTCCTCAACATTCAGGACCGGGCATGTATTCACATACTGCATGGATAAACCTCCGTAATCACATAGACTGCGGCACCGGGTTGTGCCGTGCCGACACGACAGCCCGGCGAAAAGCGGAAGATGCAGGGGCGACACCGGAGGCCGCAGCGCAGATATAGCGCGAAGCTGGTCTGGACGGTTTTCGAGCGAAACCTGAGCGAGAAAACGACGGGAAGAACGGCGAGCATCATAAAAAACCTGCGACCGGGCGAGGATGGCGGCGTCAGCGCACCCTTGCATCTGCAGCGGCCGGGCTAAAGTGAAGGCACGGCACTACCCGTCGCGATGCAGGAGGTTGAATACAGGGTTTCTCTCCCCCGTTTTTCGACCACCGGGAGAAAAGCGGAAGCAGATGTCGCAACGCGACAGACGCAGTAATAAGGCCACGGACCGGAGGGATGGGGCCGGGTGAAGCGGAGCCGGCGGCAACGGCAAGCCGGCGACTGCCTTATCCGGGGATGGCGGCGCCAGCGAACTCCAGCCTCTGCGGCTGCCGGGCTAAAGTGAAGGCACGGCACAGCCAGCACACGGCACGGCGATAACAGAGGGTTGTGTTCACCCAAAAGGCCCGGAAACCGGGCCGGGTGGACGCGGAGCCGGCACGGCGACATCCTTATCGCACCACACCTCCTGTGCCGGCAGGCTGACAAGGGAGGGTCCCCCTCCCCTGACGCTCCGGGCTGTCACTCCTGAGTTCTGCTGGCGCGGGCCTCTCTCACCATTTCCCTTAAAACCCGGCGATCAAACCAGCGCCGGACCGGAGTGTCCGTAAAACGCAGCTGATCAGCGATAACCCCTGCGCTCCTGATAGTTTCCTCCCGCTCGTTAACCAGGGTGAGCAGGACCGGGCAGAATCGCGCATCGCGAATAAGAATGGCATCGAGGACCTGATCCAGCCTGTCGGTTTCGTCTTCGTCCAGGCAATTATCATGATCATACTCCACGGCCAGCAAGCGCCAGTCACCGATCCGCCTGTCCATCAGACGGGGAGTGACGGACGGCGTAAGCGCGGCGGCGATGCGCTTCGTATCCCGGTGGACGATTTCCGATATCTGCGTGAGGGAGGCTTTCAGGAAGGCCAGCAGATCGTCACATTCCGCCGCTGTCAGCCACTCCTGAGCGTAAGGCAGGCGGATAACCTGACAGTCAGCCAGCCGCTCCGGATGCGGATATGCCTGCACCGGAAAGAGATGCAGACGAGCCGGGGTTCCCGCCAGCCGCCGGGCGCTGGCGAGCAACAACGCTGCCCGGCCATACGTCAGCGGCTGACAAAGCTGTTCCGTAAGCGTGAGGATTTCCACGCCACTGAGAGAGCCGCAGGCGGCAAGCCAGCCGGGTACGGTTTCGGGGGCGACGGGCGCCATATCAACAGTGTCGGGCCAGCCAGCCTGGCGCAGCATCCGGTCGCCGTGACGCAGAATAAGCGCGTTAAGGGTTTCTTTTTTCATCATTATCGTCTCTGTCCGGGTTATATCACCCCGCCGCGTGGCGGGGCGATCTGCTGTCAGCTTTTCAGTAATGCCCGCACTTTTGCTGTATCCGCCAGGCGGCGCATTACGCTTTCCGGCACCGGGAGATTGCGATCCCGTGCGGTCCATTCCCTGTCCCACAATGCCTGTTCGGCGGTAATCAGCAGGGTTTCAAGCAGGTCAACCGGCACAGTCACCCTCTGCCCGTTCTCTTTCACCTGGTCTATCAGTGCCATCACCAGGCCGGCTGACACGCCCGACTCAAGCCGTTGTTCTTCCGGTATAGTGTCCATGCGTTCCAGTACTGCCCTTACGTCATGTTCTGAAAAGGAATATTCCATCCCGTCAGCCAGTGCTTCAATATCCGCCGGGGTCCAGATAATCAGGTTCAGCGGGGCTTCTGCGGGATATTGCTCATTCAGCATCCTGCAAAGATCTTCACGGGTTCCGTACATGTTCTCTCCTCAATCCAGAAAGCTTTCATCGAGCATCAGTGCAATATTGAACGCCTCATCCAGCAGGACGCTGAGACGTCGCAGACTGATACCGGCAAGCCGTTCCGCCAGTCCGTCGTACCGGTAGTGGTACGTGTCTTCCAGCACTTTCAGGGTGGTTTTCAGGTCGCAAAGATTGTTCGCCAGCCCGGCCATATCGCGGCGCAGGGCTTCGTGTCCGTCGTAATTCATTACGCGGCCTCCGGAAGCCATTCATCGTTCGCCGCCGGGGTATTTACGGCCCGGTGCATGGCGGCCAGTCGTTCGGTTCCGGCCCGGTGGTACTGCGCCAGCATTTCGATGCCGATATAGCGGCGTCCGGCACGGTATGCAGCGACGCAGGTCGAACCGCTTCCGGCAAACGGGTCGAGAACAATCGCGCCCGGAGCGCTGAATGACTCAATCAGCGGCTGTAGCGCCTCCACTGGTTTCTGCGTCGGATGCAGGGTATTACCGGTATACGGGAAGGGCAGCACATCCGGCAGCGGTTTAAGGGGCGGCACGGGGCGGCCTTTGGCAAGGACATAAGCCCCTTCATGGCAGTAGTCCACAAATCCGCGTCGGGCCCTGGCGTTACGACGGTTGGAGGCATAGTTTTTGGTGAACACAAGCTGGCCCACGGCATAGAATCCTGCCGCCTTCCACGCGGCCATAAAGCGGTCCACACGGTTCCAGCCGTAGAAGCTCACCATCAGCGCGTCTTTTTTAAGGACGCGGTACATCTCCAGCGTGGCCGGTTGCAGCCATTCGTCCGTCACATCCCCGGCAATCTGTCTGCCCTGACGGTCCTTAAAACCGACGAGGTAAGGCGGATCGGTCACAATAAGGTCCACGGCACGGTCGGGGAATCCGCGCATCACATCAATACAGTTCCCGAGAATGAATCTGGACATGGCAGCACTCCTGTAGTCTGAGGGGGCAGGAGGCATCACCGCGATACCGTTCCCTGCCGCACGCTGCCTGTTCATCGCGTCCGGTCACGGGTCAGGCCGACCGTGGAATACCGCAGCCGTCCGTCTTTTGGACGGCAAGGATATGCCGCGAAAGCGGCTTGAAGGGCGTTCCTTAAAAGGGCGAGGGACTGGCGTACACTCTCAACGACGCCGGGCCGGAGCGGAAAAACCGCCCGTCCCGTACCAGACCGGACGCGAGACACTGGCAGCGGGCGGCAGGCTTGCGTTAACTCCAGGCGAACGGGGAATTACCGGCATACCTGTCCACAAATCCGGGGCTTAAGATTGTGGATAACCTGAAGGCAAACGACGGAGAAGCGCGGGAGAACAGACGCCACCACGCCTGTTCTTTTTTTGAACAACCGGAAAGTTTATATCAGCGGTTCAGGGATTTATCCCCGGCCAGTGACAGGCCAATATAGACGCCCGCCCCCCAGATGACCTGCGACAAAATGAAAACCCACTGCGGAACGTCGAAAACCAGAAGCGGAAGCAGACATACCGTCACAATGCCAATCAGCCGGCTGCCAAATTTTCTGCGCACCGGTTCACTGCTGTCGACGGGAATGCGGGCGAGACGGAGAACATTTCTGAATCCTGGTGACATGAGAACCTCCCTGGGGATGTCAGTCATTTGAAATCGGTATAGTAGTGGATGTGATTCGTACTGTTAGTCACCGAATGCACGCCGCATATTTTTCTTTATTTCCCGGGTATCCGCCCCGGCAGATGCTGCCGGCGTATCCGGTACTGCAGCTGCAGCCCTGTTCACGTCAGCGGTGCCGGCCATCTGCTGAACCAGAGCCTGCAGCTCACTGACCGAGGTGGGCGGTACCGGCATACTGGCCAGCAGGCGCGGCAGTTCCGGCGCCGTCGTGTGGAGGGCAAGACCGGTGATAATCAGGTTTCTCAGCAGATCCCCACGCAGACGGGATGACGCTTCCGTCAGCACACTTTCCACCCGTTCCCCACTCCGGCCATTCTGAAGCGTCAGGGTGTAACGCCGGCGCTGGTATTCTGTCTCCGGTGACACGGGCAGAGCTGCCTCACCATTTTCGGGCTCATCCGGAAGGCCGGTGAGTGAGGACCAGGTTCCGGAGACCAGGGCCATCACGGCGCAAAGGCGGACAGCGCTCAGTTGCCCGGCAAAGAACACCGGGATCAGCGCCGGTAAACGGGCATCCACCTGGTATACCACCGCCCCGGCGGTGGCGGCGGTACGGATGAACTCACCGCGCAGGGGCTGTGAGATGGTGCTGATGGTTGCCATCGCCGCGATGTCGGTGCGATCGTCGCTGTGCAGATAGAAAGAATACTGGCCGTCCGGCACGTTTAGTCCTCTTTATTGTAAAGGGCAATCTCCCTGGCCAGCGCCATCTGCGGATCGCCTATAACCTCGATACGGTCATGAGCCAGAGGCCAGGCCTGACGGATAGCTTCTTCTATGAGGGAAGCCCCTCCCCCGACCAGGAATACCCGGTTAACGTTCCTGAAGGCCGTCAGCTCACTGGTGACACGCGCCCCCAGGGAAGTGATTGCCTCTGTTATTTTGTTCCGAACCTCGTCAATTTTACCGGCATCGTTGATCACACGCTGCAGATACTGACGATCACTGCGGTTGCGGATGACAGTGTCAGCGATGAGGGCGCTGGTTTCGCTGTCTGCCGCACGCAGCGCGCCTGCAGCTGCGCGGGTGACCTGTGACACGCCGACAGACGGATTACCGTGCACCGCACTGATATCATCAAACTGGCCGACAATCACACCGGCATCGAGCGTGGTACCACCGAGATCGATAATCAGGGTGGTCTCAGCGGGGCCGGGTTTCAGCTCCGCGAGACGGGAGAACGCCGCCGGTAGTGATTCCGGCATCACCTTCACGTCCGTTACGGTAAATGCCCTGCCCTTATTCAGAACCAGCTCACGCATCAGGTTTTCCCGTTTGCGTCGTATGTTCTCCTCGTTCCGCTGGCAGTCCCCGTCGTAATACTCACTCAGGGGCAGCGTCACGGTCAGGCTCACCGGCTGCGGCTCCAGTCCGCTGTTCAGCAGCGCATGATGCACGGCCAGCAGGTTGAGATCACCGTACTGATATTCCACGTTTGTTGTCGGGATGGCATCCCGGCTGACGCTGTCCCAGGTGTATTTCAGCGTACCCACCTGATAGTTGAACGTTGCCGCACTGAATTCCGCCACTTTCCAGCCATGCCGGAAGGAGTTCGCAGAAACCCGGGTCTGAAGCTCATCTCCTTCAAACCATGCCAGCTTAACATTAGTTGAACCATCATCGCAGTAAATATTCATCAATATGCTCCGTTAATTACACTCATTTTGATACCAATTATAAGAGCAAAATGAAAAAATCAAAGTAATATTTCTCAATGTGAGCAATATAAAGATATCAAAATGATTAATTTAAGCATTTTGAACACCTTTATTTACTCAAAATGTTCTTAAGGCATGCGATCTGGATTATCGTCACGCTGTTAAATATACTGTATGTATAACCAGTAAAATTAGAGTGTCAGGAGGAAAGATGAAGCTACAACTTTTCAGCACCGGGAAAGAACTCCCGCCACAGGCCCATCCATTGTTTGCCGATCTGGCCAGCTGCGGTTTTCCCAGCCCAGCTGCTGACTATGTCGAGTCCGATCTGGATCTCCATGATTACTGCATACGGCATCCGAGCGCGACGTACTACCTGCGTGCCAGCGGAGACAGCATGGCCGACGGCAGTCTGTACAATGGCGATCTGCTGGTTGTGGACAGTGCTGAAAAGCCGCGGCACGGCGATATCGTTGTCGCCAGCGTACAGGGGGAGTTTACGGTTAAACGGCTTCTGCTGACGCCTCGACTGACGCTGCAGCCCATGAATGCCTCCTGGTCGCCGATTTATCCTGATCCCGACGAGCTGGATATCTTTGGCGTCGTCACGCATATCATCCACCGCCCGAGGGAGATGTACTGATGTTTGCCCTGGCCGATGTGAACAGCTTCTATGCCAGCTGTGAACGTGTTTTCCGCCCGGATTTGAAAGGAAAGCCGATAGTCGTCCTGAGCAACAACGACGGGAACGTAATCGCTCGCAGTGCCGAGGCGAAGCCCTGGATCAAAATGGGAACTCCGTGGTTTCAGATAAAAAACGAAAGATACCCGGAAAAAATATATGCGTTTTCAAGTAATTATGAACTTTACGCCTCGATGTCGGCGCGCGTGATGAACTGCCTGGAGGAACTGGCCCCCAGGGTGGAACAGTATTCAATTGATGAGATGTTCCTTGACCTGACCGGCGTGGAGCACTGTATGGAGCTTGAGGACTTCGGCCGGCAGCTGCGTCAGCACGTGTATGACTGTACCCGCCTGACCATTGGCGTGGGCGCCGGGCCAACGAAAACCCTCGCAAAATCAGCCCAGTGGGCCTCAAAAGAGTGGAAACAGTTCCGTGGTGTGCTCGCACTGACCCGGGGGAATCCTCAGCGAACGCGGAAACAGCTTTCACTGCAGCCGGTCGAAGAGATCTGGGGCGTGGGAAACCGTATTGCACGCAAGCTCCATGTACTGGGTATCAGGACCGCGCTCGATCTGGCCCTGACGAACCTGGCCTTCATCCGGAAAAATTTCTCCGTCGTTCTCGAGCGAACAGTACGCGAACTGAACGGGGAAAGCTGCATGTCGCTTGAGGAAGCCCCACCAACGAAACAGCAGATTGTCTGCAGCCGCAGTTTTGGAGAGAAAATCACGGAGTACGATTCGCTCCGCCAGGCTGTTTGTCAGTACGCAGAGCGGGCCTCTGAAAAACTGCGTAAAGAGCACCAGTATTGCCGGCATATTTCCGTTTTCATCAAAACGTCTCCGTTCGCCATTAAAGAGCCTTACTACGGCAACGTGGCTACGGAAAAACTGCTTACACCCACTCAGGACACCAGGGACATCATTGCAGCCGCCACAATGGCTCTGGAGCGTATCTGGAGGGATGGGCACCGGTATGCCAAAGCCGGAGTTATGCTGAATGACTTCACCGGCTCCGGCGTTTCGCAGCTGCAGCTGTTCGACGAACGCCCGCCACGCCCTCACAGTGCTGAGCTGATGAGGGTTCTGGACGGGATCAACAACTCAGGGCTGGGTAAAGTATGGTTTGCGGGGCGGGGTATTGCCCCGGAATGGCAGATGAAACGGGAGATGCTTTCTCCTGCTTATACGACACGATGGTCAGATATTCCAGCAGCGAAACTGGCGTGAAACTTTGGCGATTTCACCTTGAAATTATCAGCCTAAACTCCCTAATTACAATAAGTTAGATGTGAAATCGCCATGGCGAAATTATTGACTCAAATTTCTGTCAAGGACCTCGTTGATAGCCTTGTCCAGTTCATCCTGAATCACTTTTGACATACGGCTAAACTCATAAGTCAGCGTGCGCCCTTTCACACGCTTACGCGCGAACTTGTCCTTTTCCTCAAAAGACCAGAGTGGAGAGACCACTGACTTTTCCTTGGGAGATGGATCTATCAATGCCTGAGATGCCTGAGAAATCAGCTTCAGAATACTGGCTTTCTGTTCGTCTTCTGGTCGCTCGCCATCACTCAAAATTGCATCGAGCTGAGCTGATACAGACTGAATGAGTTCTTCAGGCGTTAATCCCTTTTCACTGAGTTTTTCATTAACGTCTAAAAGAAGTTTATAGTCACTAAACGATAGCTCCGATTGAACCGGGAACAGAGAAATCAAGTCTTGCGGTACGGCCGCCGCCTGCAGCGCCCTGGTAACTTTAGCCTGAGATAACCCCTCCAGTTCAGCAATTTCCTTTTGATTAAATCCGGACTCTTTAATAGCGATCAATCTCAGGCCAATCTCCCGAAGATTATGTTCTTTAGCTGTCTGGATATCTTTAGCCAGTTGGCGAGCTTCATCAGCTGATAAATGTTCTTCAGTAACCATTACATCAAGTCCTGTACGGACAAAAATTGCTGAGGCTCGCCGTCTTGAACCATCCAGTATCTCAATCCTTTCACTTTGCTTAATACCAATACAGGGAAAGAACTGCTGAAACTTAATCGTCTGGATAATGGATTTCAGGGACTCCCTGGTCAGTGCAAGTTGATCTCTTCCGTTGTTTTCCTGGTTTACGAAGGTCTTACTTTCAACTTCAGATGCAGGCACCCGAACAAACCTGAACGTTACCTTCCTGCCGGTTTTTAAGGTAAATACCTGGCTTCTACCGGTGTCCGTCATTTCCACCATTGACGCCTGGGTATTTAACTGTCTGCCGATGGTTTTTCTTTTCTCATTCGACATCACATACCTCCGTTAGTACGAATGAACTCGATGCGATCAAAGACTGCCTTCGCAAAGTCTTCCGCTGCTGATTTTGCGCTTTTTAGTGCCTCTGTACTTCCATCATAGGTTGCTGGATTTGCTGAAATAACTGTGTCAAAAGTCTCCCCACAGCGTTCGAAACCATCCAGTCTCGGCAGAACCATGTCTAGCATATCGGCACCGAAAACCTCTTTGGCCTGACTATGGCAAATTTTGTGATCAGACTTGTTCAGGATCTTGGACATGAAGCCGACATTACCGATGAGATTGCAGGTGTGCCCATCCATTTCGATGGAATCTATGAGGGCAGGGAGGCTGGCCACAAACTTCAGGGAAGAATGAAAATCAACCGTAGCCGGTGGAAGAGGGGTCAACATCAGGTCTGCCGCCCCAATGCAGTTTTTCAGGAACGCATCAAGGTGCGGACCACTATCAAGGAAAATAAAGTCGTAGTCATGCTGGAGCTTATCGATAATGTTCTCTTTAAGCACAGCATGAATATTTTTCCCTGGGAGATGTTCTTCACACAATCCCTTCCAGCCTTCAGCAAGGAATGCATCGTCAATGGAAGCAGGGATTACATCAACACCAGGGATAATAGACGGTACTATAAAATCGGAAAGTAATTCTTCACGAGACACGTTCTGGAGCATGGCCTGAGCAGCCGTATTTTCAACCAGGCCCACTGAATTCTCATGGCTCAGGAACATTGTCAGAGATGCCTGCGGATCGAAATCGATGGCCAGAATACGCAGGTCTTCGAACAGAAGCTGAGGATGAGCTCGAAAAGCATGTGATAATGAAGCGGTAGAAACTGTCTTGGAACCACCACCTTTAAGATTACATACAAAAATCGTAAAGGCTTTATCGAAGCGATCCCTGTACTTGGGTACTTTACGATGGTTATACAGATCGATGACATTCTGAATCGTCATCGCGTATTTCATGGTATTGCCAGAAGGTTTCTTTTTGAAAATGTAGCCACCGGCTTCCATTTCGGCCACAGCATACTCAACACTACCTTTACTGAGTTTTGGCAGCTTATAGAGTGCGGCTTTGCTGTATTCCTGATAGAACTCGGTAAGCTTCAATTCCTCTTTTTGCTGGCGGATACTCTCGCTCAAAGATGTCAGAAGCTTGCCTGCACGTGTAGCGACTTTTCGTAACTGGTCAATATTGTCCATATATCACCTCATGACGTTTTTTGTCATTTTGAACAAAAAGCATCATGTTGCAAGAAAAAAAATCAGATTGTTTTGATTTTGCTCTCAATAGGGGGGGTGGAGAAACCCGACGGGCGGTTACTCAATCACAGTAGCGCAAACGCAGCTGCAGCTATGATCATCACGCAATAACTAGTTAAAAAGGGTTTGAGAAAGGCATCCGTCTTGCAAGATAGGACGGCCATTAATAATATTGAGCGCGGAGCGACTCTGAAAATAGCCCGAACCATGCCCAGAACAGTATTGTCCGCAATACCGCAATGAAAATGACCGGTCTGACAGAAGAGGATCTGGCATAATTCCGTTAGTAACCCCACCTCCAGGCACTGCCTGCCTAACCATAAGCGTAAACTGGTGGGGGAGGGTGGTATACGTTTCAGACTCTGCCTGCCACGTTCCCTGTCAGACGAACCCAGTGTATGCTGAGCCTTATTTATCAGCGCTCGCCGCAGCCATGTGACCAAGCGTAGCGAGCGAACAGGCGAGGAAGCGAAGAGGCACCGTTCCGGCAGATAGCTCTTACGCTCAGTACAAGAATAGGTTTCCATCCTCTGTGGGAAACAGGTCAACTTTGTGGACGGCCAAGTCTGAAGGAAATACCACAAGTATGGGCAGCCTGTTCAGGGTAACAAGTGTGACAATCTGCCTTCATCAATTATAACGAACTCGCCCCCCTTCAGGTCACATGACTATCGGGAAGAGGGGGAGTCAACTGTGACAAACTGCACTCATTTAACTGTGACAAAGTGCCCTCATGTATTGTGACAAGTTGCCCTCAAATTTGGTTTACCTACCGGTTACAGCCAAAAAACTATGAATAAGCGCAGGCAGCCAGGGAGGTAACAGCAAAACTGTGACAAATCACCCTCAAATAGCCGCCCTTTCTGTGACGAACTACCCTCAAATCTGTGACAGATAACCCTCAAACTATTCTGTTGTCATCGAGGTAATATCACGGAAGGAAAATACGATATGAGTCGTCTGGCGGCCTTTCTTTTTCTCGATGTAAGAGAGGCGCATTGGTGTCCGGCTATTGATCTCATCAACACTTGCCTGCAGAAAACGGCGGCGAAAATCCGGCATACGCTGGTAACTTTGAGGTAGCTGGTAGCGCTCCATGATCCAGTCGATTTTCAGGGACACGACACCTGAGCCATCAGGTTTACGGTACTGACACAGGGATTCGTATAAACGCATGGCATAGGGATTGGTAATCTCTTTTGTTTCACTGAGCCGGAACTGCGTAAACCGGTTCTGTAGCCCGATGAAGAAGGGAATGAGATATGGGTTGATATGTACGCTGTAAAGCCCTCTGGATGGACTGTGCGCACGTTTGATAAACCAGGGGAAGGATTCATACCCTTTTTCATCGCCGGCATCCTCTTCAGGGCGATAGAAAACCACTTCCTTACCCGCAAAACCTTTTAAAGCCTGTCGTATATCCTTACTGGCTTCAGCGGAGGTCAGCCCGAATGTTTCAGCGTATTTAGCAACGTGAATTTCGCAGATGCCGTCATGTTCCTGCAGGGAGCCGTCGGATTTTCTGATCTGGTCAACGAACAGATACAGCATACGCTTTTGATCCCTGGAGAGACTATATGCGGCCTCAGTCAGCTCATTTGACTGGACAATCCGCGGGCTATTTTTACGTTTTTTATGGTTTATAACCGATATTTCCGCCATGACAGGTCCATGTGAAGTGTGACAGGTTTTAAGATTGTCACACTTCATAAAACAGAGTCAACAGGGATGGATAACTTTGTAAAAAGCAACACCTTCTGAGGGCAATTTGTCACAGGGTTAAGGGTAATTTGTCACAGAAAGGGCGGCTATTTGAGGGTGATTTGTCACACTGAAAGGGCAGTTTGTCACAGATCCCCCTCTGGAACCCGCATGCATAAAAGCCTGCGGGGATTCTAAAAACAAAGATCTAACAACTATTAAAAAAGATCTTATAAAAATAACTCGGTGGATAAGTGGATAACCCCTACGTAAGGAAATTTTTTAGGCATTGAGCGTCAGCAGAATATATCAAGTATTTTTCCCTGGTGCTTCCTCGCTCACTCGGGGCTTCGCCCTGTCGCTCGGCTGCGGCGAGCACTGCTGGCGCGATCATATCCGTGGACAGAATTTAACATACAGGTCATTCTGTCTATGTGGTTCACTGGGAAATCAAAACTGCGCTATCACTACTTTGGTCTTTCCTTCTGTATCACACCGCTCAAGATCGCTTATGAGTCCTTTTGGGTTTTTAACCCAGCCGTCAGGGTCATACACAAAACAGATCAGCGTATCGCAGTCAGGATGTGCTCGGTAACGTGCCATATCTATAATCAGCTCCTCGCCTATTTTACGTGCGCCAAGAGATTGTCGGGTTTTTTTCACCTCTATAACTATTCTCTCCTTCTTCAGAAGAAAGTCCTGTCTGGATGATGATCCCGCGCAACTGGGCGAAGCTTCTTCCTCTCTGATATCATCAAAATGCAGCGTCAGAAGTGCATGAACCAGATCCTGTACGTCGTATTCATCGTTAATTAAAAGTGTTGTCCTACCGTCGTGCCGTTCTTTTAACTGACGACAGAATGCAGGGAATCGCTCAAGAATATTTATAATCCATTCCAGCTCGGAACTTTCAGTTGTATTAGTCTGAACAATAGCACAATTCACCAAATCTTCTCTGGCTGCATCAAAAATAGGTTTGTAATGACTCACCAGACTCTGATAATTACTAGACCAAGAGATTTTTTTTGTATCATTAAAATCATTGTAGTAATCAGAATTCTTTCCATAGCTGTCTTCAAGTAATTTTTTTGCTCTCGCAATCCAGTTATTACCTTTAGCTGAATCAATAAATTCTTGATTTCTATGACTGAACACGTTTTTTCCTATATATTTTGTCGAGACAACGGAATGGTAGTCACGTTCAAGTTCTTCAAATCTTTCTGCTAAGGTTTTATTCATTATAGTGCCATCCGAGCTGTCATGTCTGCTAAGAACATCTGTGAATACCAACATTCTACCATGGGTTGCAACGGGCATTGCTAACATGAGTTGTGATTATAAGCCTCTTGAGGATGCAATGACATCGTATGTGCTTCATGTTGCGAAAGAATATGCTGTGCTCTGTAGCTCAAGTCGCTTCGACTGAACCCCAGTCAGACTTCAGATAAACTTAGTGCCTTGTGCGGTAAGTATTCAAAGAGATAAAGATATCCCTTCGATGTTGGACACTCAGGTAACCCTACCCAGTGCTGCAATTCGACTAGGCAAGCGATTACATATCGGATACCAGTGTCTCTGAATCAAATGAAACGAGGCGAACTCTATACGGCGTAGAGTTCGCCTCGTATACGCACTCGGAAATACTAATAATCCTGGCTACCACAATTTGCACACGGTCTATGAGCGCACACCGCGACCACACCACATATTGTGAACAAATTTTCCCCCGCTCCGGGCGATGTGTCCGGACTGATCGCTACACACTGGTTGCCAGCACCGCAGGCCAGTTTCCGACTCTGGGTTAATTTGACAGTTACTAAGACATAAAGGTTATTCAGTCCATTGTTGGCAAACAGTCTAAAGTTGTGGTGGTTGGTTCACAGCTCTTGACCATAAAGGGTCTTTATCCCAGCCCGGAATAAAGCCCATTTTTTCAAATGTGACACAGATAGGCTTAGTATGCATAATCTCATGAATTTGTTGCTTAAGTCCATCTGACCACGACACCTGATCAGACAGATATTTCAGAACGACAAGACGACTATATAGAGTCTGTGGGTTAGTCATATGATGGGAAAGACTATTCAGTTTTGCCGGAGGAAAGGCTTTAAATGATCTGTTCCAAATTCGATTATGGTGTGCTGACAAATTACGAAAATGGCATAAAGTATGGAACCATGAAGCCATAACATCAGCATTTTGAATATTAAACTTAGCAGCAATTTGTTTTTGATCAAAATGGTGTAAGTTTTTATACATACGCGACCAAGCACCAAAGCTTAAAGTTTCGGTAATCATCCATGATGGAGGATGTACGGGATGTTCATATTTTTGTTTGTAATGGTCTATGAATACTTCTTTGGCATCTCTTATCTGGCCTGAAAATCCTTCATAATCATAATCTTTACTCATAGCTGTTAGATTCATAAACCAATGACAGCCATATTTTTCGCTCATGTATTCCGACAGGCAAGTTCGTAATCCAATTTCAACCTTCTGGATTTGTTCCAATACAATCAATCTTAACTTTCTGTCAAACTCATACAGTGAAATTACATCCTCTAATGTCGTCCCGGGAATGAAAATCTTTGGCTCTAGTGGCTTTGGTTTTTTTTTCTGAGTCATTTGATAATAAGGAAGACAATAGCCACGTAATCTAAAGTAGCCAATAAAGGTAAGAGCTGTTGTTGCCGCAGACATATCATTAATGATGAGTCCACGTTGCTGAAGTTTGGCTATAAGATCCGGAATAGGTTGTGTAGATTTCTGATATAGGCGAGTTCTGTTTTGGGGTTGTGCGGCCATTGCATCCTTTCCTGAGGGAATGAGGCAAAAAAAAACCCGCCATAATGCGCATCTCGAAAGACTAGGCGTGGCGGGTGTACTTGCAGAAAAATCTACACTAAATTGACGCCACCGTCAATAGCATAATATTTTCATCCCTCACCAAAGCTGACCATGCTAGTATGGATAACCTTCTCAACGCCGCTCTTGATGGTTAAAAGAACGGGACCTTATCCCGTGATAGCGTCATGAGTGCGCTGGCTAACGTCATTGCAGCTATAGACCAAGGTAACTATGAAGAAGCGCGTCAGTGGTTCACGAATCCGGGATTACTGGATATGATGAAAAAAAATCATCCATGATCTGGTTGGCCGCGTCAGCAGCCTTTTTTCTTCCCTCGTAAAATTCCCTGCGCAGTTAGACATTCAGGTGATTCTGTCCAATGCCATAAATGCCGCTTTAGCGGCTCTGTTTGCACCTGAACAGAACTAGGGAGCATTAATTGCCAGGCGATACATTTCTACCAACGCTACCGGACTTTTGATCTTCAGTTTCTGTTGGTCAAACGCTTCCACACCCAAAAGCACATACCAGAATTCATAGAGCGCTTTGGATAACGCGGTGCCACGCCGCCGGTAACTGTCTCTGGCCTGTTCGGTTACGGTGACGAGTTCATTCAGTGTCATAGGATTGTTCATCATAATTACCTCTGCCAGCCCAGGAGCATCCTGTGCTTTGTGACGTGAGCGTCGTATCACGACGACGTCCAAGCAACTGGAACTATCCCTGCGAACTTGGAAAATACGCCAGCCTGTGCAGGGAGGTGACAGCTCTGGCAGAGGTTAACTGCTATTTCCCTTTAGCAGCGCCACCGCCTCATCGCCTGGCATCTGGAACTGCACCCGGTGCCGTGCCGCGACATCGAGCGCAAACACCTTTGTATAGACTTCCGTGGAGCTAATCGATTTGTGGCCCATCAGGCTTTGCAAAACCTTCAGTGGTATGCCGGCGTACAGCATGTGCATCGCGTAGGAGTGACGGAACGTATGGGGGGTCACCGGGACTGAGAACGTCACCCCGTCGGCCGCTGCGGCCTCCACCGCTTCACTAAGCCAGGTGCGGACGGTTCGGTCTGTGATCTCCCAGATACGCGCTTTCTCCATTCTGCCGGTGCGCTTGTTACGTCTTTCCAGCGGAATTTTCAGGGTGGCCACCATCATCTGCAGCTGGCTGACGTAGTGGTGATCGGAAAGCGGAACCAGACGATGGATCTGACTGCCTGTGGGGGCACGACCTGCCGTCCTGGCCGCTTTCTCGGTGCGCTGCTTGAGCGTGGCCAGCTGTACGAACGGATACGGCGGCGCCAGCGAAAAATCCCCCCGGGTCAGCGCCAGCGCCTCGTTGATACGCGCGCCGGTGTTCCAGAGGGTTGCCAGCAGCATCTTGCGGTGCAAATCGGGCACATAATGGAGCAGGGCGCTGACTTCCGGCGCCAGCAGGTATTTAGGTAGCTCATCCTGAATGAGTGCCATCTGGCGCAGGGCGAGGG
Organism: Klebsiella pneumoniae; assembly: GCF_000742135.1. GTDB lineage: Bacteria > Pseudomonadota > Gammaproteobacteria > Enterobacterales > Enterobacteriaceae > Klebsiella > Klebsiella pneumoniae. The sequence continues at coordinate 80,045 of NZ_KN046820.1, forward strand.
CGGCAGGGTAATCGATGGACACCGGCAAATGTGGTGCTGAATAATGTTGAGGCTGGTTAATGAGGCCCGTCATAAGTCTTTATTCTCTATCGGTGGAGCAGGACAAAATGCTAAGTCATGTCCTTCTCATTTTTTTCATGTATTTTCGCAATTATGCATACGGCAAGCACTAGCCCACTTTGATTACGGTGACGAAGGATTTCTCTTTGTTCGCAGTACTGCTTCCACAAGTTTCGTGGTGCAAACCAGTCACTTCTGGTACCTTTCATTTCAGGCATACCGTTAAGTTTTCTTAGTTTTGCCGCCAACAGAAAAGCCTTAATTCCCAGTCTGGTTGCATAACGACGACGCCAGAAAAAAAACTCGGTCAAATGAGGTTCTGCATCATTTTCACGCTCGATACTGAGGGCGTTACGCGATTCTGCCAGTTGTACGTCCAGTTCACGAATACGGAACATAAGGGGTGGCGGAAGAGCCCTCCAGTCCCCCGTAATAGCTGAGAAACTGATAGAGGGTATTTCGCTGTCAGCCGAAGCGATGCCGCTTTCATCCTCCTTTTCACCATAATCACAGGCAGCCGCTACGCAGTCCTCCCCAAAGCGTTCAAGCTGAAAAATAAGCTCAGTGGAAATAAAATATCGTTCCCTTTCAAGCTTATCCTGGGCAACTTTCATCTCATGGCGTTGCCGCTCTGCAGCAGCCCGGGCTTCACGCTCAAGTGCATAACGATGATTTACCTTATTCACCACAAGTGCAGCCCCGAAGGCCAGTACCCCCCCCGCCAGAGTTGAGATCACCGGCAACCATTCAGAAAAGCCTTCAGCCATGTATATTTCGTCCTGATAATCTCTCGAATAACCAGCAAGGTATCCAGATGGGTGACAGGATAACCGCACAAACGCCTTTAATCAGCAGCACATCCCACTGTCGTTCTGTCAGAAACTTAATACGTTCTGCCTGGTGTAACCTAATCTCTTTCAGTCTCTTAAGCTCCCGGTTTTGCTCATTTCTGACACAGACCAGCTCGCCCACCCCCTTATCTACAGGGACGGCCGTCAGGGGCGAGTGACGACCTTTAGGCAGCTGAAGGTCACTCACACGCAATGGCAGAGACTGTCGCCCACCTTCCCGGAAACGAAAACCAACTCCGTGCCACAGGCTGTCCCGCCTTGTCATGTTTTCCGGATTTACTTCATCGTTAGGGGAAATCCATATACTCTTGACTGGAGTCTCTGCCGGCAGAGTTCTTGCCCAGCAGATAAGCTGCTGCATGACCCATGAGCCAACACCTCGCCCCCTTATTACCTTTTCAAGTTTGAAATCCGGTCCAGTGAGATCCAGTTCCGGGGTGCGATCCCAGAGATCTGACGTATAGCGGGCAACAAACGTCTGCTCCTTCCCCCATCCGCCGCCATTCCAGAAAAGGCTTATCTGACATTCGCGGCCGGCCAGCGTACGGGGACCGGAATAATTCTCCCCGTCAGGGTGGTACCAGGAATCTTTCAGAGTCCGGAGGGCGACGACAGTACACTCCTCAAATAACTCCCCTTCGATGCGGACCTCAGGAAGCGTCAGCAGCCAGGCATTGTTCCCGGCATCAACCTGAATATCTGCCTGTACATTGGTCATACCGTTTCTCCTTTGTCTGGCACGGTTCCGGGAAACGGAATGGCCGCGATTTCTTTCAGCTCATAACCGAAATCGGTCATCCAGGCCGGGCTTTCACCACGGAGCATATCGATTAGCCAGCGAGACGGGGAACGGCGTATGAGGCGCTGGAACCAGACCGGATGATGTTGCCCGGCGGCGTCCCAGCCGCTTTCCAGTCCCTCACCATCCTCAAACTCATAGGCGTCGAGACGCAGTGATGAACACGATGTTTTGATAAAAATGAGGAAGTCCTGCAGTTTACCTCTTCCGGTTCCGCCCATGCCGTCCCCCAGTACAAACTCGGCACTGACAGCCCCCAGGGAAAAATGGCCGTCCGGTGACTGACGCAGACACAGCAGGGAGGCATCATGGCGCCCGCCGCAGATCCGCATCAGATCAAAGCGCCAGCCTGTCATGTCCTCCTGCGGCAGGAAGAAGTCGTGGTAGTTATCGCCGAGAGAGCGAACCGGGAAAGGTCTGCCACAGCCTGTCAGCAACCAGTCGGCACTGGCATCAAAGCGCACGGCGATGGTCTCTGCCAGTGCGACAGACAGCTCCTGACGTCCCTCGCTGATATCCATAAGCAGCCCCGGAGAGACTTGCAGGAGACGAGCAGCCCGGACCAGCTCCGGCACCCCGGTCCGGTTGTCACGGGAGTACTCCTGGAAATAATTGTCCGCCTGAAGTTTTTCCAGCAGGGTGAGAAACCGTTGTCCGGTTTCCTTCAGCCAGGATTCCCGTAGAGAAAGCCGGCGGGCAATCTGCTCGGGAGGCGGATAAGCCGCGGCAAGTGCCAGGCGGATCTCCCCCTCCATCGAGCGTTCATTTTTCATCGCTGACTGCTCAATGCGTGCAAACAGCGCATCGTCAACATTTCTGGCCTGGATCTTCGCCATGACTCCTTCCTTATGCAAAACGTATTCAGGACTCGTATATGGTCATTACAGTAAATATGAAGCCTTAATTACCGCAACAACAATAAATGTATACGTTATGATTCATTTTGTACACAAATGAAGAAAGTGACACATGATAAGTATTGAAACAGTCACGCGGCTAAATTACCGGATGGCCGTTTCCGGCAGATCCGATTTTCCTGCATATCACAACTTTCCGGAAGTGTACCACGGTCAGGGAATAAGCAAAGCGGCGTTTTCCTGTGGTGAGCGGGCGGTCGCGGGGCAGGGGAGGGACACAACATATAGCGTCATCTTCAATAGAGAACACCGCTACATCTTGTGTTGTCGGGCCGCTGCGCGCCGGTGTGCTTCGCGGAGATCCGGAACTGCCTTAACCCGGAGATGAGCAGCAGAAGTGATTCTTATAGTCAGTGTGTCCAGGGAGGAAATTTTATGCGTATGTCTCTGATGTTTGCAGCCGTGACGCTTTTAACCGGTATTAACCTGTTTTTTATTCCGTTTCAGCCTGTTCCGGCTCTGTGGGGGGCTATCCTGGCCGTTGCTTTTGTTCTGATTAATGTCGTGGCGGATAAGCTGCGCCTCTGGAGTGGCATTGCGTGGATTATCGTTGCCGGCATCATCATAACGCTGATGCTGAAGGGGAAAGAGCCGGGTGACGAATTACGCGGGTTGATCACCGTTTTTGCTTTCCTGGCTTCGGCCTGGTACTGCGTTGTACAGTACAGAAAAGAGCAGGGCGAATCTCAGTCCTGACCTGACCGGTACCCTTCATCTTGCTGCTGCTCTTCCTCTGGCTTTGCCTCACTTTCCTTTCACACAATCTGCTCCGGGGCCACCTTCGGCTCCTGACCCGCTGGCGCGGTTCAGTCGTCGAGCCACACTCCGCTAACCGCGAAAAGACGCGGTAAGCTCCGCCGAACCCGCAAGCGGTTTCGGGCCTGACGGCTAGTGTCTGATGTCTGAAGTCAAGGTCAACGGCAGCGCTTGCTGCGACCGTCCCGGTCGCGCCGCTTTCACCGTGCCGGCGAAGGACTGCCGGCACTCTGCGGGGCAACGCCGTTTCGCGCCCGCGCTCTTCGTCGTTGCGGCGGGTGCCTGCTCCTTTCCCCTGGTACCCGTATCACCCGTTTGAGTCCATTCGCCGGGGCTGAGACAAGCACAACCCGTCTTGCTGTCCAGGGGACGGCAGGGCCTTTCGCAATAAATTTTTCCCGGCCATTCCGCTGCCGCTTCATTAGGCCGAAAAAAATTTCCCGCTCACCCCCGGACATCTGCACCGGGCCGTGCTCGTTTACGCCCTTGCGGCGAACGGCTCTCAAACGGGTGAAGGTTATATCCAGGGGGCAGGTTCAGCAGGTCCCCGCACAAAGTCAAAACCGCGGCCCCGGCAACTCAACGGGTGATGTTCTTTAAAAATCAGGAAAAAGAAAAATGCAGGATCCTTCATTGCGAACGTATCGGATCGCATTTCTGGGAAGCAATGCCAGCGGCAATCTGCCGATGTTTACCCGGGTGCAGGCCACGACCGGAAAACGGGCGATAAAAGCGTTTATTGAACGCTGTAAACCCGTCAAAGGCTGGTTTCTGGGCGCACCTGAAGACATTACCGATCAGGTTCAGAAGGAGGAAGAAGAGGCGGGAAGCAAACCGCAGGTATGAAAAAAGCAGGGTAAACCCTGCTTCTCCCACGCCGTAAAAATCGCACGAACGGTTTTTCCGGCTTCGTTAACTACCATAAGGAGTCAACTTTATGATCGTTTCTATTTTTTCACCTTCCGCAGGCGCTGTAAAGCCCCGTCGTCATTCGCGCATTCTGCGCGCAGATATCACCGCACCTGAGATTGATCCCGCTCTCAGAGCTTTCGGGCGTCATATCGCCAGAAGTCACCGCAAAGGGCGCGGTGTCCACATCCCCGCGATGAAAAATACCGCCCTCGGGCAGGTACTCCGCACGCTGGAACTGAAACGCGCATTTAACTGATGAGGTGAGCCGCCCCGCGAGGGGCGGCAACTGCAGGAAGGAGAAAACACAATGGCACCGACTACCGCACAGATCATGACGGAAAATACCGTCAGCCAGACTTACCGGGCAACTTATTCACCCGATGATAATAAATTGCGACTTTACGCATCATTGCGACTCGATGAAGAAACGTATTCCCTGATCAACAAAGCAGGCTTTCGCTGGGCGCCCAAACAGGAACTCTTTGTGGCGCCAGCCTGGACGCCGGGGCGGGAGGATGTCCTGCTTTCCCTCGCCGGTGATATCGAGGACGAGGACAGCACCCTGTTTGATCGCCAGGAGCAGCGCGCCGGGCGGTTCAGTGACTACAGTGACCGGCGGGCGGTTGAATCGGAGCAGGCGCTTGCGCATGTTGATTCGCTGGCATCGGCTGTCCCGCTGGGACAGCCGATCCTGGTAGGCCACCACAGCGAGCGCAGGCCTCTCTGCAGCATGCGAAATACAAGGAGCGTCCGGATGTGCGTTACCGCCGTATCAAAAAAATCGAGGCGGAATTACGCAAGTCCCAAAAGCACATTACCCGGTCTGAAGAGTATATGACGATGTGGCGTGCGCAGACGCTCGATCTGAAAATGGCGTTACTGGTCAGTAATTATGACCATATTTATGCCTGCTTCACGCTCGACAAATACCCCCGCCCGGCAGAGAAAAGCCAGTATGAGGGCTCGATGTCTCTCCATTCTGCCCTGTCTGAGGAGATTATTACTTTTGAACAGGCGCGTGATATTGCGATCCGCTGTCATGAGCGCACGATTAGCCACCAACAGCGCTGGGTTAATCATTACCAGAACCGCCTGGCCTACGAACGCGCGATGCTCAATGAAAACGGTGGTGTTGTCACCCGAACACAGGAATTTGAACCAGGCGGGCAGGTACTGAGCCGGGGAGAATGGTTAACCATTCTCCGGGTTAACCGGAGTAAGGGGGAGGTGAGTTCAGTCGAAACGCCCGGTTATCGCTTTCTGGGCTACAGCGGCACGATGAAACTCACGCCCGACCGTATCACGGACTACAAAGCCCCGACAGCGGAGGAAGCCAGCGACGCGAAGAAAGCGGCGAAGCGCCCACCGATCGTCAATTATCCGGGGGAAGGGTTCCGGGAAATGACAAAAGCCGAGTGGGCGAAATTACCCGCTGATTATAAAGGCGTGCGGGGTGCTGCAGAAACCGAAACACACGGCGCCTACCGCTTCCGCCGGTGCATGACGCACGGTTGTACGCTCGTGAATGTGTATATCACAGACATGAAAACCGTTGAAATTCCGAAAAAATAACAGGAAGGCTCCCCGGCATCTTGCCGGGGAGGTCAGGGAGTACATTCATGCATCATGACCTTAAAAACCGTATTCAGACGATGCGGGACAAACTGGAAGGGCGCGCCCCTGTCGCTGAAATTCAGGGTAGCTCGCAACTTTTTGTCACCCCCTCCCCGGAATGTCGCCGGCTGGTTGAGCTGGCTGATGTCCGGGAAACCGATCGCATACTGGAACCCAGTGCCGGAACGGGCGCCATACTGCAGGCGATCAGGGATGCAGTCCCCCGGGCGAAGTGTGACGCCGTGGAGCTGCACGCCGGGTTAGCCCGTCACCTGCAGGCGCATTTCCCGGAGGTCCGGATCTGGTGCGGAGATTTTCTCGAATATCATCCGGAGCGCCGGTATACCCGAATTATCATGAATCCGCCGTTTAATCGCGGTGATGATATCCGGCATATCCGGCGGGCATTAACTCTGCTTGAGCCTGGCGGGATTCTGACGGGCATATGTCTGGACGGGCCGCGTCAGCAAAAGGCGCTGGAGTCCCTGGCGGACGTCTGGGAGCCGTTGCCACGGGGAACATTCACTTATACCCAGGTAGCGACCGCCATTCTCAGAATAACCGTCTGATGACACGTTAAGCCGGCGGGGCACCTGTCCCCGTCTGGCCGCGCCTCGAAAGACCGCGCGCCTGCGGCGCCGGGAAAACCGGGCCGCGCTGACGCGCCGCCCGCATTTCCTTTCCGCGTCTTCCCTGTTTGCTGCCTGCTGTCTGCCTGCTTCCTCTTCTTCTCCCTGCTGTGATGTCTCTTTTTAACCCTTAAAGGCTTTAAAAGCATACCCATACTGGACACCTTCGGCTCCCGGCCAGCTGCGCTGTCCGGTCGTCGAGCCACACTCCGCTAACCGCGAAAAGACGCGGTAAGCTCCGCCGAACCCGCAAGCGGTTTCGGGCCTGGCGGCTAGTGTCTGATGTCTGAAGTCAAGGTCAACGGCAGCGCTTGCTGCGACCGTCCCGGTCGCGCCGCTTTCACCGTGCCGGCGATAAAGCTGCCGGCACTCTGCGGGGCAACGCCGTTTCGCGCCCGCGCTCTTCGTCGTTGCGGCGGGTGCCTGCTCCTTTCCCCTGGTACCCGTATCACCCGTTTGAGTCCATTCGCCGGGGCTGAGACAAGCACAACCCGTCTTGCTGTCCAGGGGACGGCAGAGCCTTTCGCAATAAATTTTTCCCGGCCATTCCGCTGCGCTTCATTAGACCGAAAAAAATTTCCCGCTCACCCCCCGACATCTGCACCGGGCCGTGCTCGTTTACGCCCTCGCGGCGAACGGCTCTCAAACGGGTGAAGGTTATATCCAGGGGGCAGGTTCAGCAGGTTCCCGCAAAACGTCAAAACCGCGGCCCCGGCAACTCAACGGGTGATGGTTTTAAAAGGCAAAACAACGGATTAAGGAGATTCATCATGGCAGCACGTGGCGTTAACAAAGTCATTCTGGTTGGACATCTGGGACAGGACCCGGAAGTGCGTTACATGCCCAACGGGGGCGCAGTGGTCAATCTGACGCTGGCCACGTCTGAAACATGGCGTGACAAGCAGACGGGAGAGATGCGCGAAAACACCGAGTGGCACCGTGTTGTCATGTTCGGCAAGCTCGCGGAAGTGGCGGGCGAATACCTGCGTAAAGGCGCGCAGGTCTACATCGAGGGCCAGCTGCGCACCCGCAACTGGCAGGACGATGCCGGAGTCACGCGCTACGTCACCGAGGTGCTGGTCGGCCAGAACGGCACCCTGCAGATGCTCGGCGGCCGCCGTGAATCCGGTATGCCTGAGAACACCGCGCAGCCGCAGAGTCCTGCCGCCCCGGCACAACCTGCTCAGGCCCCGGCTAAATCCCCGAAAGCGAAGGGCGGTAAGAAAGGCCGTCAGGATGCGGCTCCGTCTCAGCAACCGCCTCAGCCACTCCCGGATGATTTCCCGCCGATGGATGACGATGCCCCGTACTGAAAACATGATGAAAATGCCCCGCGACCAGCGGGGCTGAAGGAGAAAATATGAGCATTTATAACGCCGGACCGTTACCAGATGACACCTTCACCAGAGCACAGGCTGAAGCGGTGGTGGCACAGTTTGAAAATGTCGCCATCGAAGACGATCAGATTTCGCATTTTCGCCTGGTCGTTCGTCACAACGGCGAAATGGTGTGGAGCGCATGGAATTTTGAAGCGGATGCCGGGAAATGGCTCAACCGTTACATCGAACGCTATGGCATCCGTAAAACGAAGTAAGCAGTAAGAAGAAGGCCGGACAGGTGGGCTGTCCGGCAGACATTCATCAATAGCTAAGAGGTATCAATTATGTCTGCAACAGAGTCTAAGGTAAAAACTGCACCGAAAACCAGCAAAAAAACGCTTAAGCCTGCCGAAGCTGAGGCGCTTAAAGTGGCTCTCGATGCCGCACAGGTCGAGTATGTCCCGGTGACTGCACTGGTGAAGTCTCCCCTGAACGTCAGGACCATTCCCTATCCGGCGGAGAAAGTCAGTTCAATGGCAGATTCCATTGAAGCCATTGGCCTGTTGCAGAATCTGGTCGTGCATAACCTCCCGGACGGTCGCTGTGGTGTGGCTGCAGGTGGTCGTCGCCTGAAAGCGCTGCAGCTCCTGCAGAGTGAAAAACGTATCGATGCCGGATATCAGGTAATGGTGAAAAAGGTACCTGATGAACTGGCTGTTGCGGCATCAATGGCAGAAAACGAACAGCAGATGGCAATGCATCCGTCTGAACAGATCGCCGGGTTCCGCACACTGGCTGAGCAGGGGAAAACCCCCGCGCAGATTGGCGATTTGCTTGGGTTCGGTACGCGTCATGTTCAGCGCATGTTGAAGCTCACCGAACTGGCTCCCGAAATTCTGGAGGCGCTGGCGAAGGATGAAATCACCACCGAACACTGTCAGGCGCTGGCGCTGGAGAACGATCAGGCTCGACAGGTCGAAGTACTGGCTACCGCGCGTAAACGTGGATGGAATAACGAACCATCGGTTGCCACTATCCGTGACCTGATTACTAACGAAGAAGTCTCCACTACTGGCAAAAAATTCCGCTTTGTGGGAGAGGACGCTTTCAGCCCTGATGAGATCCGTGTTGACCTGTTCAGTAGCGAAACAGGAGGGTTTGTAAAAAGTGCTTCCCTCGATGCCGCCCTGCTGGAAAAACTGCAGAACATCGCGGAGCACCTCCGCGAAGCGGAAGGCTGGTCATGGTGTGATGGTCGTCTTGATCCGATTTCTCACTACGGGAAGGACACTAAAATCTGGCGTCTGCAGTCTGTTCCACCGATTGAATATTCTGAGACAGAATCAGAACGTCTTGCGGAGCTGGAAGCTCTGGAAGCTAAGTATGAAGGCGAGAACCCCGGCGTGAATGATGACGTCGTGGCCGGGGCTCTGGAAGCCGTCTGGGAAGAACAGCAGACCATCGCGCACCGGGCAAAACACCGGGCATGGACGGATGAATATAAGCAGACCTCCGGTGTGGTGGTTTCCTGGAATGGTCATGAGGTGACGGTGCAGCGTGGCGTAGTACTGCGCGCCGATGAAAAAATGGAGGAGAAGGATGCATCCACCGATCAGGCTCCTGAAAAAGTCGATCCGCTGGACGCCGTCAGTGTCCCGTTGCTGACCCGCCTTTCTTCTGAACGCACACTGGCGGTTCAGGCGGCCCTGTTGCAGCAGCCGCAGAAAGCCGTCGCGCTGATGGTCTGGAAAATGTGTAACTCGGTTTTCCATACCACAACGTCCGTCAAAGAGCCGTTCTGCATTAGCGTGAGTGTGTCGCATTACGCGCTGACCCGTGAAGCACCTGACGGTGAAAACAGCGTTGCGTTTCAGGCCATCCAGTCAGAAAAAGAACGCCTTGAAGCCCTGCTGCCGGAAAACTGGCGAAAGGATATGACCACCTTCTTTACGCTCGATGGCGAAACCCTGATGGCGCTGATGGCTTTCTGCACCGCCTGCTCCATAGATGGTGTACAGGGCAAGGATGAATTTGGTCGTAAACACCAGAGTTCGCTGGATGGGGTGGAAAACGCCATTCAGTTTGACCTTCGTGACTGGTGGAAACCGACTGCTGATAACCTTTTCTCGCACATGAAGCTGCCACACATTGTACAGGCACTCTCTCAGGCCGGACTGGCTGGCGCAGCACAGGACGCCGCGAAGATGAAGAAAAAGGATGCCGCTGAACATGCAGAGCACTTTCTCTCAAAAATCCGTTGGGTTCCGGAATGGATGACCAGTACTGACAATCAGCGCAAAGTCTGAACTCAGTCTGGCAACAAGTCAGAACGATACAGTCGCTGTCGCTGATTCCTGCGACGTCACCGACCATAACAACCCGGCCTGCGCCGCCTGATCACGGAAGCCGCCCCTTTGGGGGCGGCAAAGGGAGACTGAAAATGAAAACGTTACTGACTCTGGATGTCCTGAAAACCATGTCTTCTGATGAGCTGGAAGACTACCGCGCCGCCGGTGAAGACTTTCGCCGGGAGCTGAGTCACGCTGTCATGCGCGATCTGACCTCACCGTCCGGCTGGTCCGTGAATGCCGAATACCGGTGCGAATTTGGCGGCTTCTTTCCTGTCCAGATCCGTTTTACCCCCCCTCATGGTCACTTTGATGTGGCGGTATGCAGTCCGGGGGAGCTGAATCCTCGCTGGATAGTGGTCTTTGTTACCCGTGACGGTCAGCCGTTCTCTGTCGTTCGCGTGATGGATGCATTCAACCCTGAACTCATCACCCATACTCTGGATCTCATCGAGTGTCTTGACGCCGGTGGCTACTCGTTTGCCAGCATCATCAGCACGCTGTCACAGGAGGGCGCACAATGATCCCGTCATCCAGTGCTCTTGTATCCCTGAAACCAGCCCGTCAGGCAGCGCTGCAGGCCATCATGACGGTGGAAGAGGCTCGCCAGCGCGGCGCACGTCTGCCATCGATGCCACACGTCCGGACATTCCTGCGCCTGCTGACAGGCTGTAGCCGGATTAACAGTGACGTTGCCCGCCGTATTCCTGGCCTTCACCGTGATCCAAAAGACCGCCTTTCCAGCCTGAAACAGGTGGAAGAGGCGCTGGATATGCTTATCTCCAGCCACGGGGAATACTGTCCGCTGCCGCTGACAATGGATGTGCAGGCTGAACTTTTTCCGGAAGTCCTTCATACCCGAACAGTACGCAGGCTAAAACGTCAGGACTTTGCCTTCACCCGAAAAATGCGCCGTGAAGCCCGTCAGGTCGAGCAGTCCTGGTTACTGCGTCAGAACCTGCTGGGACAGGCTGTCACAGAACTGAATTTTCAGTCACCGGAAACCGTCTGCACCTGGTACACCCGGTGGAGCGACGAGTTTGACGCGGCAGAGCTTGCAGCACCGTTCTGGCGCTGGCAGTCGCGATTCGCATCGCTGAAGGAACTTGACTGGCTTCGCATCAGCGGTGAGCCGCTGTATGCAGTGATGTACGAAATTCCGTTTATTGTCCGGGAAACACCTGAGCATATTCGTGTTGCTGAACGCTGGCAGGTGCCAAATAAGCTGGCTGATCGGAGTGGTGTATGAAGTGGCGCTATTCTCTGCGCTGGAAACTGCCGCACAGGCCCTGCCCGGGTCCACGGGAACTGATTTCCGTTGTCGTGGAGGCAGGGCAGGCGGCACCTGAAGAGGTGATGTCACGCTGGGTGGCTGGCTCAGGTTACGCTGTATGCGTGGATTTTCTCGGCCAGAAACAGATCCAACGCTGGAGCGATGAACGGAAAGCTGCGGTGAGAAGGCGCAACATGCAGGCTCGTATTCATCGTGTTGCCCCTTTGTTTGCCGACGAGTTAATCGAGCGTGAACTGGCTGCGCGTCCGGAGTATTTCAATGGCAAGTCCGCCCGATGAATAAGTACAATGCTGTCTGACAACTCAGATGGCCAAATACAAGGAAAGCAGAACTATGAGGTACTGGTTGCTCGTTATCTTAATGAACGTGCTGTTCTGGTTGATCGTGAAGCATGTTGCTCCGGAATGGTATGGTTCCCCTGGTTATTATGCAGGCCAAATCATCTGCACACTAATAGCTGCGGTCATCACATGGCGTGATCCGCCTGACTGGTTAGATGGAATCCTGCTCGGCGTTATAGAATTCGGCGTTCTGATTGCCGGGATTATATTCTTTGTCTGGGGCATCGGGTACAAGCTGGCATTCTGGGGGCAACATGATCCTAATACCATATATGCAAGTGCAAACGATGTGATTTTGCCTAATCTTGCGCTGGGCACGGGCGTCTTGATTGCGGGATGGGTATACATTAGATATTTAAAGCGCTAAGCAGCATAAAGCGTGGATATACCTGGTAAGAAATAGCACCGTCCCGGTATAATCGACGTGGCGCTTGAGGCTTTTTGCCTCATGACGTGAAGGTGGTTTGTTACCGTGTTGTGTGGCAAAAAGCAGAAAGCCCCGTAGTTAATTTTCATTAACCCACGAGGCCACCTGTATGCCTAGACAACATCAGGATAGCCTCTTAGATGCCGCAAGGCAAGGAGAAGAAGGCCATGAAACTGCCGCGAAACACTCTGCTCGGGTGCGTATTAATAGTGTGCCTCACACTGCTGATATTCACTTACCTCACCCGGAAATCACTCTGTGAAATCCGGTACAGGGACACGAACAGGGAGGTGGCGGCTTTTCTGGCTTACGAATCCGCTAAGTAGCTAACCCCGGCGGGGGGAAGCCCCCGCCATTCAGGGGAGATGATGTCTGACAAGCCTGAAGCGCCTTTATGAAGGGGTTACCGTTCACCGGTAGCCCCTTTTTCCTGTAAGCAGGAAAAAAAGCCCGCGCGACAGGCGGGCAAAAAGCTTTCATCTACCTACAACACGGATTCAATGAATCGCAAGTCACATTAACATCCTTCATTCTTCGTAACACCCTGTCATCAGTCTGAAAAAAAGAGCGATTGATTGTGTACTTTTGGGTTCTGGTGATAAGTTCGTTCTGTAGCGTAGCCCTCTTTACGGAGGGGTGGAAACAGCAACGGCAGAGTTAAAAGTCCACGAGTCAGTGAGGCTGTCCAAAGGCTCCCCGGGGAAACCCGGCGCTACATCAGGTTGCATAGCACTTAACCCGCCCGCCTGCCGGGCGGGTTTTCCTTCCGGAAAAGTGCTGCTATAACTTATTCGTGCTGCGGTATCCGCTTTCCTGGTAAATCAGTCGCCCGGTCTGCCAGGTGATACTGCAGTTCATTCCTTATATGATCCAGTGATGCTTGCCTGCTTTTTAAGCAGGCTTTTTTTTGTTGATTATGTATGACATCTGTCATACAGTTGATTGCGTAATGAACAGAAATTGTTCCACTTAACTCAGTGAGGCGAAGCGCAGTCGCGGGTGAGCCAAAGGAGAGCCAGCATGAACTTCACGATAACATCCCGTAAAACCGGCGAAATTTTCAGTTTTTACGCACCCGACAGTGGTGGCTATGTTCACCTGGAGTCTCAGGGACACTCTGGTAACTCAGGTGCTCAGATTTGCCGTGGGGGAGGGTTCATGGGGAGTACGCTTTCCTGTGGCGCTTCTGAGGACGATCTGGCCAGTGTTGCCCGTAAATGGTACCGACAGTTCGTGAGGGAGCGGCGCAAATTCTTAATGATGTCGGGCCAGTATTCTGAGGATAACCCATGAAAAAAGAGATCTCCCGCAACCCCTCTTTCACGCCTTCGCCTAAGCTGCGAGCACATCTGAACTCCCACAGGGAAGGGGTGACTGAAAGGCTGAATAATATCTTTGATCGCTATGCGCATCTGGTTCGTGCCTGTGCCCTTCCTCTCGATAAAGACGAAACACAGGTTCTGCTTAATGTGCTGAATGGCTCCGTTGTCGAACCCGCCTTTATTGAATATCTGGCTCAGGAAATTCGGGACTCGGATGATTATCTGGAAGGGATACCCGCAGCTGAATCACTGTACGAAAAGTGTCAGTCAGCGACCTATCCGCAATTGCTGGCCACCGTCGAACGGCTGGAACGATAAGAAAGGCATAACACCACTGGACCCCTTCGGCTCCTGACCAGCAAAGCTGGCCAGTCGTCGAGCCACACTCCGCTAACCGCGAAAAGACGCGGTAAGCTCCGCCGAACCCGCAAGCGGTTTCGGGCCTGACGGCTAGTGTCTGATGTCTGAAGTCAAGGTCAACGGCAGCGCTTGCTGCGACCGTTCCGGCCGCGCCGCTTTCACCGTGCCGGCGAAGGACTGCCGGCACTCTGCGGGGCAACGCCGTTTCGCGCCCGCGCTCTTCGTCGTTGCGGCGGGTGCCTGCTCCTTTCCCCTGGTACCCGTATCACCCGTTTGAGTCCATTCGCCGGGGCTGAGACAAGCACAACCCGTCTTGCTGTCCAGGGGACGGCAGGGCCTTTCGCAATAAATTTTTCCCGGCCATTCCGCTGCCGCTTCATTGGACCGAAAAAAATTTCCCGCTCACCCCCGGACATCTGCACCGGGCCGTGCTCGTTTACGCCCTTGCGGCGAACGGCTCTCAAACGGGTGAAGGTTAT
>NZ_KN046820.1:94572-95930 GCF_000742135.1 Klebsiella pneumoniae
TTTGAAACGTTACCGAGTTCTTCTGCCAGATTGAGCAGGCCAGCTTTATGTTTGATGATGGGATTGTTAGTATGAATCATGAGAGTTACCTCGTGTTTTGTTTAAGGATTGGACACCCATATCAAAACCGGTAACTCTCAACCTTTCAAGGTCCAGTGTCAGATCAAGTCGCGACTAATACAATTAAAGATATTTATGGGATATTTTTATGTGTAACAGTTTGTCAGTAATGACATCAACGCCTTCAGTTATTTTATCGAAAATTCCCAAAACTTCGTAAGCACCTTCGATAACCCTTCCCACAATATCACCTTTATGAGGTACACGAATCTCACCAAACGACGTACCGCACACAAGGCCATTTGTGCATACAAAACGGAACATACCCGGGATCATTTGATAACTGGACGATCCATCATGCGAGTTAAGAAGAATGATTTCGGGTACTTCTGTTCCTTTATTGGCCCCTTCACGGCGAAGTCTTACCATATGCTTAGTATGCCCCCGTTTATCCTCATCCCTTACTCGTGACTGACAGGCAAAAAATGGCTGGAAACCTTCTTCACGTAATTTATCCAGCAGTGTAATGGTTGGAATATAGGTATAGCGATCACTACGTGAATTATGCTTTTCTTCTGAAAACACAGAAGGTACAACCTTGACCAATTCATCGTTAGTCAGTGGGCGTTCCTGACGAATGGAATGAGTAAGTCCAAATCGGGATGCTAAACGCATATTATTCTCCTTCACCTGTTTAATTTTTTAACCATCACCCGTTGAGTTGCCGGGGCCGCGGTTTTGACTTTGTGCGGGGACCTGCTGAACCTGCCCCCTGGATATAACCTTCACCCGTTTGAGAGCCGTTCGCCGCAAGGGCGTAAACGAGCACGGCCCGGTGCAGATGTCCGGGGGTGAGCGGGAAATTTTTTTCGGCCTAATGAAGCGGCAGCGGAATGGCCGGGAAAAATTTATTGCGAAAGGCCCTGCCGTCCCCTGGACAGCAAGACGGGTTGTGCTTGTCTCAGCCCCGGCGAATGGACTCAAACGGGTGATACGGGTACCAGGGGAAAGGAGCAGGCACCCGCCGCAACGACGGAACGCGCGGGCGCGAAACGGCGTTGCCCCGCAGAGTGCCGGCAGTCCTTCGCCGGCACGGTGAAAGCGGCGCGACCGGGACGGTCGCAGCAAGCGCTGCCGTTGACCTTGACTTCAGACATCAGACACTAGCCGTCAGGCCCGAAACCGCTTGCGGGTTCGGCGGAGCTTACCGCGTCTTTTCGCGGTTAGCGGAGTGTGGCTCGACGACTGAACCGCGCCAGCGGGTCAGGAGCCGAAGGTGGCCCCGGAGCAGATTGTGT
>NZ_KN046821.1:0-11590 GCF_000742135.1 Klebsiella pneumoniae
GCGTGCGCTATCCACTTTTTGCTCGCCCATATTCAACGGCTTCTTTAAGGAGTTCATTTTCCATCGTTTTTTGCCGAGCAGGCGCTGGAGTTCTTTAATCTGCTTCATGGCGGCAGCAAGTTCAGAGGCAGGAACGACCTGTTCTCCGGCAGCCACAGCAGTAAGACTTCCCTCCTGGTATTGCTTACGCCAGAGAAATAGCTGGCTGGCTGCCACACCATGTTGCCGGGCAACAAGGGAGACCGTCATTCCCGGTTCAAAGCTCTGCTGAACGATAGCGATCTTTTCCTGTGTAGTACGCCGTCTGCGTTTCTCCGGCCCTAAGACATCAATCATCTGTTCTCCAATGACTAGTCTAAAAACTAGTATTAAGACTATCACTTATTTAAGTGATATTGGTTGTCTGGAGATTCAGGGGGCCAGTCTAGGAGATCTGGCTTGATAGCCCTTGTATGAAATCCTTCTCCCGCCCCTCGATGTATGGGAAGTCATAGGACTTGAGGAACTGGATGAACTGAACCTTGTTAGCTTTAACGTAGGTGTGTAGAGCGTCCTTGTTTGCCAACATGTAGCCATAGAGCTGTTCATCACTCATTTCCGGGATGAAGCCCTTCTCACGTCCGAACAGGATACAATCATCAATGATGTCCACGTATCCCCAATACTCCATATTCAGGTGGAAGTAGTGTAGGTATAGATCACCATAGAGAAGCCACTCAAAGAACGCTGTGAGCTTCTTAGAGGTGAGCATAGTCAGGAAGTCGCCTTTAGCTAAGTGTTTCAGCTTGAACTCTTTAGCGTTGGCCTGTAGCTGTATGCGCTGGCGTAAATCATCAAAGTCGGCACTCGATGAGGAACCAGTATGAGCAACACCGGCTAACACGAAGTTTACGCTGTTGTGCTTGTCTGGATCATGGTCAATGTTATAACCATCAATTTGTTTGGAAAGATATAGTTTACGAACGTTATTAGATTCATCGTAATAGAATTGATAGCTTTTGTTTTGCTGCGGGAAAGGATTCATACACATCACTTTTTTGTGGGTTATGAACCATATATAACAATGTAGGATCTGGAAGTCTATAAACAAAAAACCCGCACAAGGCGGGCTTCTTTAAGAGAGAGAGTATTGCTATTATAAGATATTCAGATTGAATATTTTAGATATGACAGTTAAAAACGCTACCCCCGTCATTCCGAATGTTAAAAATATCAATCCTAAAGCAGGTAAACCTAAGACTGCCATGAATGGTGCAGCAGCGCTTGAATCAAGATTCTTCAATCCTTTGATTTTACTAATCGGAAGAATTACACCGAAAATAAAAGCTAAGGTCAAAGCAATCTGAAACATTAAAAGCGGTATAGCATAAAACATGTTTGCTAAAGTTTTAGTCGTTTCGATATACCATTCAGTGATTTCCCATAACATTTTAAAGCCCTCTCTCTCGTTTTGTTGATTAAATAATATCGTACAGTTTTATTTATATCAAATTATTTTTTTAAAATATTTCTACCCTTTGGGTAGAACTGAACTGGAATTTCTTTTCCATCTTTTTTTGCCATAGCAATATCATTGAAGGGATTGGGTAGAATATCTTCAAGAGATTTAAAAGTATCAAGCTTGTAATCAAAGGAGCGTATCTTGAAACAGTAAGCAAAAACAACAAAGTGAAAATACTGAGTAAACACTAAAATTGTAAGACTTAAAGAAGATGAAACAAAAAGTAATTTAGTACCATTACAAGCCATAAAGATGGTGATAGACATGAATAAAATAAAAAATAATAAAGACATCCACGCCATCGACGCACAGCGTTTATACATGTAATTAAGCTTTGCCTCATTTAGATTTTTAATTTCATACCAAACATCAAAACTATTAACTTCATGTCCCGGTAAGCCTCTGGCATATCTAACTTTGTTAAATATTTTTTTTGCCAATAAAAATGGGATAAGAAATGGAATGATAAAGAGTTTAAAAAAACCAATAATTGGAAACGCAGCTACTTTAAGACCTGTTTTTAAACCATTGGGTATGTTTATTTCATTTTTTTTCATAATGTATTTCCTTTTATAATAAGTGTGTATAATTTTATATACAAATAAAAAAATAACATGTCAATAGAAAAGCCTCTAAAAAGAGGCTTTATTTATTATTTATTATTTATTATTTATTATTTTCATCTTCATCAAAGTCTTTGATATCTTGTCCACTATCACCTTTAACTACAGGCTCAGTTTTTACATCATCAAATACCGTATTACTACCTTCGGTTGCTTTAGGATCATTACCGCCCGGTGTTGTTTCTTTAGGTTCAGTTTTAGGCTTGGTAAACTGCGGAGACATCATATTAGAAATCATTCCAGCACCTGCCGCTGCCGCCGCTGCGGTTTTAGCTGTTGATGATTCAGCTTGTCCTGAAACCATGCCTAACACAGAGGATGTTGCCCCACCGATCCATTTAAAAAGATTATCAGGAATAACATGCATAAGTTTTAAACACATTAACTCTACAGTTAGCATTAATGAACCATATAGTAGGAGCATAGTTAAGCCTTTATTTATGGCTAATAAGCCACCTTCAGTATTACTTCCTGCTGTAAAGAAGGTAGAATTCATCATATCGAAAAGTATAGTTGTCAAAACGAAGGAACCAGCATACCCAGCCATGTTTAATGGTGGTCTTAAACCAATATTTAAAACAAGCATGTATCCTTGCCCTTGCTTACCTACAATACCATCTTGATCTGGTAATAACATAGCCAAAACTAAAAGTGGCGCTCCAAACATTGCTTCAAATATTAATATGTAATATCCAGCAACACAGAAGAAACCTATTATATAAGGCATCATTGGAATTACGAATGCTAACAAATTCCCACCTAAAATAGTGTTTTTTAGTATACTATTAAAGAGTGGAGATACAAAGATTGCTGCTGTTTGTATACCATTACCAACAAACGGAATACTACCACCTGCCACAGCACCACCCGCTAAAAGTATATATGATGTTTCAGCACTAACTATCATTCTTGAACCCAAATTAACGGATACAGAAAGAGGCATTAAACTTGATGCTTTAGATGCTTCATAGTTGTTTGTCCATGATAAGTTTCCGCCTAAAGTTGATATAATCTTTTGATACCAACCATCATCACCTTTATTAGAATCTAACATAGATGAGTCTACTTTATTTGCATCACTCAAAAGTTTTTGAAGTCTTTCTAATTTTGGATATACTTCATAAAGTTGATTTCCACTACTAAAACCATAATAGTTAGCATTATCATTTTGTTGAAAATTCATTGAAGCCGTAGGATACCTGTTAACCGCTGCATTAGCTTCTGATATTGAATCAGCAATTCTTGAATAGAAAGTATAACTATAAGTCCATCCTTTCTCTGTTAGCTTATCAATTTCAGATTGTGTTAATGACTCTTTCATAACGCTTTCAGCGGAAGCTTGTATGAATTGGCTATAAGCATTAACTAAAGTATCGATAATCTTATTTAATTGTTCAGCGTTATCATTTGGCATTGATGAAAGATAACCTGCATAAGCAGTAGCTCCCTTAACCAAAGCTTCATTAGCTTTTATTTGGGCTTCTTGAACGGCTTTACTGATTTTAGTTGTATCAATCAAAGTAGAACCCGATTTTAAATCCTTGTCTAGGAGTTTTAACTTAGTGCTACCGCAAAGGTCTATACCATTTCCATATGAACTGTTAGGTGCAGCGGGTAAACCGAAATTATAACCTACAACTTTGTCATTTTTAATCGGAGTTGTATCCATATAACGATAAGCAGGCCCCCATTTCGAATTTGCATTAACTTTCTTAGCATTTTCATTGTAGATATTAACACAAGCTGCTGAATATAATGTATTCATTACTACTTGTCGTATTGCTGCTTTGTTATCAACTGATATATATGTATTATCTGTGATTAGGCGTGGTGCAAGCTTATTCCAAACATCATTACCCCACTGATTACCAACTAACACTAACCACAATATAATCATGTGTAGAGCAGAATAACCATTGGAGATCGGGAAAAGTAAACCCGGAACCAAGGCGGTTCTTATAGGAACCCACATTGAAGACCATTTTTTACCTAACATCTCACCGTCATGAGCTGTTGACATTGTTCCGGCAATAAGCGTGTATGCGGCTATAATCCCACCTAACTGCATTATAATAGGCAAGTAAACATCAAGAACGGCTCCTGTGATGTTTGATTGAAACGGGTTAAACCATTTGTCTATATTGTTTCCTACAGCATCCTCACTTCCCGTCACTAAACCAAAGAGATTCAATGCATGGGCAGGTGAGGTTATGAATAAGCTTAAGAATAAGCTTAGAATAAAAAGATTTTTCTTCTTCATAACTTTCTCCATTTTGTATGTTTATTTGTTTCGTATCCTTATTATTTTTATTTGGCTTACATATAAATAAATACAACAATAATTAATATAGTCAAGATGTGTATAATATTATTGACAAATATATTTTAATTAGCTAATTAATAAATGAACAGAAAACAAAGGAGAATAAAATGAAATATTATATGCTAAAACCATTTCGAATAGGAATCTTAGAGAACGATATAACTGTTAAAGAATCAGAACAATATGTGATTATTGATATAATTAGCGGAGAGGAAATACTTTATTGTGATGATAATTGTTATTTAATTACTCCAACTTTATTGAAATCTCTTAAAGATAGCAATCTTACAGGTGTTAATGTTGTAAAGCCTAAAAATATGAAATTCAGTATTGAACACAACATGAAACATCCTAATAAAAGTTTAAGGGAATGGTATAGACTAATACCATTTAAGTATGATAGCGGTAAGAATCAGGAAATATTTCTTGATCAATACGACAATCTAATCATAAATGAACGCATAAAAAATATAATATATAATAAGGATGTTCATAGGGTAAAGAGAGCTTTTATAACAGAATATGAGATTGATAAAGTAGAGCATCATGATGAAGAAATAATCGAGCAACCTGTTTTTAAGAAGGAAAATAAAACCACTTTTAAAGATTGGTGTGTTTTCATGTTTATTCTTATAACTATCATTTATTTGTTTTTTAAATAAGAGGCTGAAAGATGAATATCAAAATCAATGATGGTATTACAGGCGAGATCTTAGTGTTAAATCAAACAACGTTTAACAATGATGTGGATACTATACAGTTAAGAATGACACCAGAGTTTTTAGCCCTTATCAAAAGACATTGTTCCGGTGCTATTGATGTGTCTATATCAGCTTTATTAGATTATGGAATCAAAAAAATATTAGATGAAAACATTTCAATCTCAATACAACAAGTTGAGAAAGAAATCGTAATTGAATCAGTAAAGCGTGATAGTAGCATTATTCCATTTACTACAGTTAACTATAGAGCATCAAGAAAAGACACACGCCCCGTATTCGTGAGATTGTGTAAAGATCTAAAATATAGGTTAAAAGAAATATCTCCGACTAAATATACACTTTCCGCAATTGGTATAATAAAGTATTCGATTGATACCTTGCTTAAAAACAATCAGTGCCTGATAATAAAAAGTGAGGTTATTTATGAAAAATAAAAACATTGAATTTATGCTTAATGCTATTCTTTTTGCTAAGTTTCTTTTATATCAGGATGAGTTCACAAATGAAGAGCTTGAACGTGGTGAAGATGTTCGAAACATAAAAGAGCTTTTCGTATTTAAAAATAAAGAATGGATTAATGATATTAATACAATAAGATTAAAGGATATTAACCAAGATATTCATATATCATCAACATACATCATGTCATTAGATGGAGTGGGTTATTATGCTTTTTCTAATAAGTCAGAAGATGAGTTATACCAATATTTAGTTAATGACCTTTGCGATCATTATATCGCTGTAAGTGAAATGTCATTGGAAGACATAGAGGGAGCTTTAGAGGCAATCGAAGAAGATTTGTTTGATATATACCGAAGTAATCTATCTTTAGCCAACAAAATGATTTTAGATGTTTCAAACAGATTTAAAATAAAACCTGATTTGAAAAGACCATTACTCACCATCGTTTAAAAAGGGCTGTTAAGCCCCTTTTATATTGTTCACTGTTTTATGATGTGCTATGTTTACCTTCTAACTTAAATGTTGAAAAGGATAAAACATGAGCGCATTAGGGCATTTTAATAACATTCGCACTATCAGAAAAGAAGCCCATGAGATGGGCTATGACACCTTCCTTGAGTTCGCTGAAAAGGTTCAAACCGTTAAGGATGAGTTCCTAAAAGAAGCAGAAGAGGAAAAAGCGAAACAGGCACTGGTAGAAGAAAAGCTTAAGGCTACTACTGAACTTCTCCAGTCCGAGGGCTTTGAAGTAAGCCTTGAGGCCGTCAGAGCGCTTCTACTTGGTCAAATTGATGCTCCTACCCCTACTGGCAAGGGTAAAGGTGGTAAAGGCGTAAAACGTGGTTCTGTTGAGCCTAAGTATGCGTTCACTGTAGAAGGTGAAGAACAGACGTGGACAGGCCGTGGACGTATGCCGTTAGCACTGAAAGAACTGATTGAGAAGGGCGAAGAGCTGGAAAGCTTCCTGATCAAGAAAGAAGACTAAAAACAATACCAACACCAGAGAAAAAACCAAGCCCCTCGATAGGGGCTTTAATTTTGGATATTTTCACTTATAATCATTCATATTTATCATTGAAGTGTAAAACAAGGGGTTTCACATTTCCTTTTCTAATCTGTCTTAGCTGTTTTACTACTTTAAATGCCTCATACCATGCTATTATCGTTCCAGCTATAAATATATATCCCATGTTTAAATAAGAAGGGTTAATAACAGTAGCCCACAAAAGAGCACCACAACCAGCAAATACCAATGTTATATAAAACCATGCGTGTATAACTAAGACTAATTTTGTTCTATTCATAATTCATTCCTCTCTATTATTTTTCGTAAAAGTAAATTGTGACGGGTCTGCCGCCATAACCATCATCATTGTTGATACAGGCCGCTGTAAGTGTTGCCATGTTGAGATCCATACCGTTATCAGTGTTCTTCACTTCTGTAGACGCTACAATTATCTTAAAGAAGCTTGAACCAGCCTGAGTGACGAACTTGGCACAGGCATCTACAGACACGTTCTCAAACCCTATGTAAAAGCTACCGTCATAATAGGGTTCTATGAGAACGTTAGCGTTCCAGCTATCCCATATCTGGCCTTCGTCTACTAAGTCTTCCGGCACTAACTTAGCCTTGATAACAGCATCTACTGAAAGCCCGGTGTAGTTTGCTGATCCTGCGTATAGGTTTTTAATCCCTGCGTTAAGAGTTCCTAAAATCTTTATGTCATTATCTATTTTTTGTCCTGCGCTGATTTTTGGGTAAATCATGAAAACACCCACTATCAACGCTGATATAATCCCAAATACTAATAACATTTCTAATAATGAGAATCCTTTTGTTCTGTTTAATGTTTTAATCATGTTGTTAACTCCACTTTATATGATTGAAGAAAATATAATCGTAGAGTTATCTTCTGAAAAACATGCTGCTGATGTAGCGGTTATATCTATGTTTTTACCTTCCTCCAGATTTTTAACTTGCGTTGAACCATTGCCATTATAAACATCTATAATAACGAAGTTTCCTGATACTGCTGCTATGAGTTTAGAACAGTCAGAAGCCGGAACCGCGTCATAGATAATATTATATTTACCATGATTACCTGAATACTCTACTGATACATTCCCTTTCCACTCATTGATGAGTTTACCATCTTGGATCATGTTATCAGGGGCGTTCTTGGAAGCTATGAAACTATCAGTATTCAAATTCGATATTTTAGCCCTTCCACCATAAAGCGATTTAACACCTGCTTGGATAGCTGTTAAGTTTCTGCTTTCTCTATCGAGTCTTTGTGAAGCCTGAACTTTTGGAAATATCATAAATGCTGCTATTATCAATGCTGCTATAACACCTAACACCAATAATAGCTCTAATAATGAAAATCCTTTCTTGCTCTTTCTGTCTTTTAATAATCTAAAACTATTTATCATAATCATTCTCCTTTGTTGTTTTGTTTGATGGTTTTACCATCATAGATACTGCCATCTTTTTTAAATATAAACGTAATAAACAAACCCATAAGAAATACAACACCTCCAACTCCTGTAATTACAGTCATCTTAGCAATTACGTCTGTATTGAAATCGAAACCCAAAAAACCACCAAATAAAACACTGAAAGAACCATATGTAATCATCCATATTCCTAATCTCATTATTATCATTGAGAATTCTCTAAGTTTTTTTCCGTTTTCACTATCAGAGTCATAAAGACTTCTAAAGAAACTATTTATTTTATCCGCCACGTTAACCTCTACTTGTTTGATTGTTATTTTCTATCTGTTTGTAAATGATACCGCCATCATTCAAAAACTCTTTTATAAACTCAGCCCATGTTTCAGCTTCCTTTTCTCTTGTCTCTGTTCCCATAACTACCTCCTTTAAATATTCCAGTGTATATCTGCCTTAAAATTCTCTGCTGGCTCGCTCACATAGGCTTTAAACGCTATAACAGCTATGGCCTGATTGATGTAGCCGGATAACCTGTATGTTGCCTTAATCTGATTGAAACCGTGTTTAACGCCTTCAGGAATGATTTTGCGTCTACCTAAGCGTTCTATCAGGGCTAAGATACTTTCTGCTCTCTCTCCTTCAATTAACGCCGCTTTTGCTATAAACTCATTACCATTATGTAAACCCAACTTCTTTAACTCTCTTGTTATGTCTTTTTTCATTTACCAACTCCTTTTAGATTTGAAATAAACTCTTCATACTTAACTTTTAACCCTGTAAGAAGTTCATCATCTTTTACATTCTTAACATCAATCAAAATATTCTCATCAGATTCAAAAAAACCACTACAGTTATAACTTGTTCTTTTTTTGAATCCTGCTCCATTGGGATATAAAAATTCAGACTCTGAAATTTCATACTTTTCTTTTTGATACTCTTTATACATATCCACCATAAATAAATAATATACTTCACCTTTATTTTCTACATAATATTCATGGTGTTTCATGATACTTTGTTCATCCCAATCTACATCTTCTATTTTTTCATATCGACTTAGATAGTATTCTTTGTAAAACTTAAATAAACTTTCAACAACCATTTCTGTATTTATTTCCAACTTATAATATCTATCATTCATTTACCAACTCCATTTCTTATTTGATTTCATAGATTCAATATTTAATAACTTTACAACCAATTTAATCACCAAAATTAAAGAATTTGTTGTTGCCAGTACACATCCAAACATTTTAAATGGTGCTAATGTTATAGAGCCTATAAAACTATGATTCTTCCAAAAATCATCGCTTAAACTTAAAGCGGTAATGACGCCAAAAGCCATCAAACACAACCCCAACACCATATATATTAAATTTTCCTTTATTCCGCTCATCATAATTTACCTCTTATATTTTGATTGGTTCCAAACTCATTTGATATTTCATTCCTATATGCGACTATCGTTAATAGTCCAACCACAATAGAAGCTATCCAGTAGCTAAGAGTGTTTTCAACCTTCAACATGCTTAGAAAACCAATAACAGCACATATATTAAAAATCATCATTCCTACTATATTGAAAACAAACTTAGCTTTTTTCATTTCTTTCTCCTTATGCTGCGTATCTTTTTTGTTCTTTATGACTTATTTCTATTCCGGCATCCATTAAAACACTCATCATGTTTCTGTCATTTAATAAGTGAGCGTAATATAAAGCGGTATGACCAAGTTTAGATTTATTGTTTATGTTTATACCTGATTTGATTAACATCCTTGCCTTAGACGTATCAGCAGTGTATAGCGCATTCATGTTATTGTTGTTTACTGCGTTAATATCAGCGCCTTTATTCAATAACAACCATGTGCTGTTAAAATCACTAAAGAACAATGCTGTATTACCGAAGTTATCCTTATGGTTTACGTCTATACCAGCTTTTATTAAAAGTTCAGCTATTTCAAAACTTGCCCCGAACAAAGCTGTTTTACCATTTTCATCTGTAGTGTTTATTTCAGAAGTTCCAGCAAAGTGAATGTAAGACTTAACAGTTTCAACGTCATTAGAAAATAGCATTCTGTTTCTGCTTGATACTATACCTCTGTTTCTTATACTCTGTATTTTTGTATTTAAAGTGTTTTTCATAATGTTTATTCCTTATATTTAAATGTTTATAGTTAAGTTATATTCGATTTTAAATATAAGTCAATCTATATTGAGAAAATAAATTAAAATAAATTTGACTTTTATTTATATTAATTGGATATTGATTAAGAGAGTTAAGTATATTAACTGTTCATTCATAATGTTTCTGTTTATTTGTTTTCGGTTAGTGTTATTAAAGCGTCCTTCGGGGCGCTTTTCTTTTATATATACTCCGTTTGTCGGAACATAAACAAAAAGTATAATATATATTTGATTTTTACTTTATATTAAAGTATCTATTAAGTATAACTAAATAAAAAAGGAAAGCATCATGAAAAAATACATTAATATTTTATCGGCAAACGTAAACTACTTATTAGCAACATTATTCGTATTTATGGTTATTCTTACTTTTAATATTTATGATTACGGGCATGTGAATGTGTCTGTTTTAATGAAAGAATGTGGTTTGTGTATTGTGAATTTTGCATTGTTGTATGTGATATTCGAATTACCACGAAAAGCTTTAAAATAAAAAAAGCCCCATTAAGGGGCTTTAGTTTTTCCATCATCTTTAGTTTTATCAGGTTTAGGGAGTCTGGTTATCCGGGAAGGTTTCAATTCACCTTTCGAGATTTTTACGGCTTCCTCTGCTGACTTCAACAACTCTTCAAAGAACTTGCTCATAATGATTACCGATCCATCAAAACAGGTC
The DNA here is from genome assembly GCF_000742135.1 of Klebsiella pneumoniae. Taxonomy (GTDB): domain Bacteria; phylum Pseudomonadota; class Gammaproteobacteria; order Enterobacterales; family Enterobacteriaceae; genus Klebsiella; species Klebsiella pneumoniae. The sequence goes on from NZ_KN046821.1 coordinate 10,944, forward strand.
TGAATGTGTTCCGGTTCGCTCAAAGCGTAGGACTTCATCAGTTATCTTGTAGATGAGTAGCCAGTCTGGTTCTATGTGAGCATCCCTATAGCCTTTGTAGTTCCCCTGTAGAGGGTGATCTTTGTAGACTTGAGGCAATGGCAAGGCATCATTGATTAACAGCGTCATAAGGGCTTTAAGCTTGCTCATGTCTTTATGACGCTTCTGAGCCTTCTTCACATCTTTCTGGAACTGGCCTGAGTATTCAATCGTCCTTGTGGTCATTTATCAGATACCAAGCTGATTAAACAGATCATCAGCATCTTTAGCTGTATGAACGTCTACGCCTTTCTCACTGTTAGCGATGGTATTAGCAGTAAGCTCGTTAGGAACACGCATATCGAACGGCAGAGCCTTTTCTTTGGCTACTTTAGTCAGAGTGATACGAACCAGATCGGAAACGGTTAAGCCCATTCCGGCAAGCACTACTGCAGCTTCATTTTTCAGTGTTTCATCTATACGAGCACGAACAAATGCATTTGCGGCCATGTTGGAAACCTCCTTTTGGTTAATGGTTATACTGTAGCTCAACTGAGCAACAAAAACAAGTAGTATATACTGATATAGACTATACTCTCTGTGTTGAAATCTGGCGTAGAACTAAGGTA
>NZ_KN046821.1:11690-42420 GCF_000742135.1 Klebsiella pneumoniae
GAGTAACGGAATAGCAGAGAGCTTCGTGAAAACGATAAAGCGTGACTACATAAGTATCATGCCCAAACCAGACGGGTTAACGGCAGCAAAGAACCTTGCAGAGGCGTTCGAGCATTATAACGAATGGCATCCGCATAGTGCGCTGGGTTATCGCTCGCCACGGGAATATCTGCGGCAGCGGGCCAGTAATGGGTTAAGTGATAACAGGTGTCTGGAAATATAGGGGCAAATCCATCTCCACTCATTGCGTAAACCTCTATACAGCTACCAATAAAGATGATTTCCAGCTCCGGTTAGCTCATGGCCTCCTGCAGCTCCTGATGGCCTGCTCTGACCAAAACATAGATGATATGACACTCACTATGGATATTAGGGATGAACCGCCTACAGACGACGATAACCGCCTTGTTGATGGCTTCGCTATGTTCTATCAGCACCGGGCGCAAATGTTCGAGGCTTCCAGTCATATCTTTGACATAGAGAAGGTAGTGGAAGCAGATCTACAAAAGGCAGCAGAAGCCAACCCTAATCTAACGCTTAATTACTCTTTCGCTGATTCAAAGCTAAATCCTCTGGTTCAAGTGAGTGATGTTGTGGCTGGCTTTATGCAGCATTATTTTGATTACCTGAATAGCAACAGCTATGAAAAGATTAAACATGACAGAAACAGTCTTAACGAAAGGCAAAGATTAAATATGGAGTTTTTAAGGCTCCTGATAAACAAATCTCATGATAATAACCCAACATTATTACATTGTGTTATGTCAGCGTTAGAACATGAGAAGCATAAAGCATTCACTTACCCGGATGAACCATAAAAACTATGTAGGGGCTTAATGCCCCTTTTATTTTGTGTTTACCTATACCGTTTATCTTGTTTTATTAATTAATATCTCAATTTAATTTGATTTTCATTGAATATATGTTGTAATTTAAAGACCATATAACAAAAGGAGAATCACTATGGGTAAACAGTATAAAGTAGTTAGTATTAACGATGTTTTAGAAAACGCAGCATTACAAACAAAAGAATATAACAGCAAGCAAGAATATTATGATGATGATAAAACCTATTTTCAAATATTCCATGATAACGCTGAAAGTATAATAAAATCCACTCCATCCACATCTAAATACACTTCTGATGAAACTACAGGTGATTTAGTTCTTGATCTTGGCAATAAAAAGATTGATATATCTAACTATACAGAGGAAGATTACAAGGCTTTATCAGATGATTTATCACATGAACTTGCCGCAAAAGAAATCTTGGACACAATCAAAAATGACCCTGATTTTTCTGATTTAAATAGAAGATTAGAAAGTGGAGAGATTTCACTTGATACAGATAGAGTATATGCTTCTATAAGCTACATTGGTAATAACGATGGTAATGAAATTCTTCCTGTTGGTGATCTTATTTTTTCAATTGAACCAAAGGAAGATTGCCAAGCTTCATTAAATTCTGATGGGTTTAATTATGTAGCAACATCTTCAACTACAAATGAGGGTGTTTATTATGAAAGCTTAAAAGACGGTTTAGAAAGCACACAGTCTTATCTACGAACTCTTGAATATGAAGCCGAAGCAACATTAGAAATAGATGAACCAGAACAAAAATCAAGATCTTCATACAGAGCATAAAAAGGGGGTGTTAGCCCCTTTTAAATATAATATATACAAGGAGAAATATTATGGGAAAGAAATATGAGTTAGTTAACAATGATACAGTTGTAGATTATGTAATAAAATATACTGATAAAGAAAATGAAAGACGTTGCAATGATTATGATAATGAACATGCGCCGGATAAAGCAAGTAGTTATGGAGACATGTTCTTATATTTAGGTAGTAAAAAGTTTATAAATGAAGCAAAAGGTTTAGATAAATATTCAAGTGATAACATGATGAATGATCGTGTTATTGATGTAGATTCAGATAAAATATTTCATGAGTTAGTTAAAAAGGATATAATCAAAGAAATTAACAGCACTTATAATACCTATGAAAGTAATGATGTATGGTGTAAAAATGGATCATCACATGACAATCATCCATACATAAAAGAACAACTACAAAATGGCAAGCTGAAAATTGATCATGATAATGAGTATAATACGATTGTGAAGCTAAATGATGAGAATGGCGATATACCTTTAATGGTAGTTCCTTCTTACAATAATGATGGGGATTATTTAAATCATCATTTCGCAACTTTAGATACTACTCAATCTTTAGATAAGGATCTTGGACTTTCAGATTTATCACAAGACTTTAATGAAGAAATTACCTTAGCGGGTGAAAATCTTGGTTCAGGTAAAGTAAAAGGTTTGGAGTTTGCTTCCTACGGTCAACATATGAATTTGGGTGTATATTACATGGATAAAGTAATCGAAAGTATCGAAGAAAAACAATCTTACGAAAAGGATATTAAGAAAGGGTTAAAAATATAAAAGGGGCTTACGCCCCTTTTTACATTCTCATCCTCTGGCCTTGTGTGGCTCTTACCTCTGGAACATCAATCTCTTTATTGTTAACCTCTTCTCTCTTCATACCGCTGAATGGCATGATCTCATCAAGACCTTTGGCTTTATGGATACCTTTGAACAACTCTTCTTGTTCAGCGTTCTGAGGCTCTACAACAAGCCCTAAGCGGGTTGCCTTCTCATAAGCTACACCCAAGAACACATCACTACCTTCAAACGTTATAGACTTCCAGCCTTTAGCTATGGCGAGTTTAGACATTTTTTCTGATACTGTATTATAGTTTTTGCCTTTAGCTCTTATTTCCTGAGCACTTTCAAGAACAGATGTTTTATCTTTAAAGTGAATAATACGTGTTTTAGATCTGTTTATGATTTTATCAATCTCATCACCAAAGGTATCATAGATTTTATCCTCGCTTAAAAATACTGGTTTTGCATTGGAACTACCTTTTAAACCATCAGCAAAGTAATCTACAACATCACCTAATTTCTTATACCACGGCGTTTGATGTTCCTCTTCATAATCGACTTTTTTGTTGGTAGCTATTCTTTCTCTTGTTTGAGATAGTTTATTTTTAAGGTTTGAAGACTTTTTAAGAGTCATTGTCTCTTCAATACCAACATTGTTGTATATTTCTCTTGTCAATTTATCTTCATCAGTGAGCGTTTCTTTTTGGCTATTTTCTTTATCAATTTCATGATGTATGCTTTGCATAAAATTATTATAATCACGTTCTCTTTTAAGCTCTTCTTCTTTTATCTTTTCACTTACCTCTTTATACCATTTTTCATTTTCATTTCTTTCATTAATAAGCCTGTTAGTTATAATATGATTCTCTGTTGTCATAAGCTCATCTGAAATTTTACTGTTAACAAACATGTAAGCATCCCTTTTAATATCACTCCATTCTTTAAGTTCATTATGTGTCATATCAGGAAGATCTTTATTGTTAAGTATGCTTTTTATAGATTTGTTCGCTTCTTCAAGTTTATTAGACGCATCATTTTTGTTTTCTATGATAGATTTTATAAATGCATCATCAAAATTTAATGTATCCTTGTTCTCTATTAGGTTGGAGAAATTTTCTACACTCGCTTCTAACTTATTTCTTTCTTCAATAAGTTTATCCGCATCTTTAGGGTTGCGATGTTGTTCAGTAAAACGATCTAAATCAGTATAATCTATTTCATTCTTGGTAGTTGTTTGCGGAGCCTGATTATTAGTTAAAATATTAAATAAATCATTTTCATCGTTTTCTTTTCGGACGTTTAACTCATCATTAACTCTTTGAGAAATAATATCGAACTTATTCATGTAGTGATCACGTTTTTGTGTTGCCTCTATAACATCACTTACATCAAAATCATAGTGGTTATGAATGACCCAATCGCAATTCCTTATCTCTTGTTCATTTAGTGCTTTTTGCTTTTCAAAATACTCTTCTAACTCTTCGGTAGTCATGTCTTTAAAATCCAAAGCGTATAAATCATCTATATCTTTATCAAACTGTTCCATAAGTTGTGTTTGCTTGTTTGCGAGATTATGCGTTTCAACGTCAGCCACCGGATCACTACTTAACACGCTGTTTATCTCTTTAAGTGAACCTTCCAGTTCTGATAACTCATCATTGAACGCACTGATAACAGCGTCATTGAAGCCATGCGTATCTTTGTTAGCGATAAGCTCATTAATCTTGGTGATACGTTCCTGTAGAACAAGGCGGTTCTCGATAAGCTCATCAGCCGGGTTAGCTTCTACTGGTAAAGCCGGTTCTTCATCCATCGAGGGGAAGAGTGCTTCCAGCTCTTCTACTGTTTTTTCCTTGAACACATCCTGAATATTTCCGTTCTCATCGAACAAGTTTTCTGTATTGTCTGTCATATTGTTTCCTCTCTTTAAGTAATTGTTTTGGTTGTCATAAACTTTACCATTGCTAGTATAGTCTATACTAATATATACTAATCTATATCGGCGGAATGTCAATTTGACGGAAAGCCTAACCAACTGAAAAACCTAGAAAAAGGTGAGTGTTATGTTGACTATCAGTGTGTGGAATCGTAAGGGTGGTGTTGGGAAAACAAATTCAGCCATCCAGATAGCTGGATGGTTTGCGGCTCAGGGACGTAAAACAAGTCTTGTAGATCTTGACCCTCAAGGCGGTTCACTTATCTTTGCCGGATATGCCAAACAGAACGGTAAAGAGCTTCCTTTTCACGTTGGCCGTAAACCTGCAGCCGATTCTGAATACATCATTTTTGACCACAGCCCCGGTGTGAATAGCGGTGGTGCTTTGGGTAGCTTTGTGATCGTGCCGACTATCCTCGATGCTTCCAGCTTTTCAATTACGCTCAAAAGCATTGATGAGCTGAAGAACGAAATGAAGAAGCCTTATCTGTTGCTTCCTAACCGTGTTGAGATCCAGAACAAAGAGCAAGGCGAACTGTTAGAGCGCATCCAAGAGAAAGCACGCGCTCATGGCTATGAACAACCTTTCATCAGAAAACGTGTTGCCTACCCTCGCGCTTACGGCATGGGTATAACAGTATTCGAACCAAAATCAGGTTTGCCATCAGCTAACGATGCTCAGGCCGAGTTCGAACATCTGTTATCTGTTATGGGTAGCAAGATTAAGCAACTTGCATCCGGTGGTAGTGAAGCCTGACCCTGAAAAACATGCATTATAGTATAGACTGGTATAGACTAGACTATATTCATTCTGGTGAAATCTGAGGAAGTTTGTGATGACTGATAAGAAAGTAGAAAAGAAGAAAAAAGCAGCAAGTTGGTTAGATGATATGGAGTCGTTTGAAAAAACCTCTCTTGAAACGGCCTTTGCTAACCAGTATGCGGAAACCTACTGGAACTATGAGTATATAGATCTTGGTGATATTCCTCCGGGAACCACGCCATACGTGCGTTGCACCTTCAAGATTACCCGTGAAAAAGATAACTTCCGTATGGCAGCTATCCGTATTCCTCAAGCGCTGGAAGAGAAAATTAAATCTCTTTCCGATGAACCTTATTCCAACGTTATTTTAGCTCTTGCCGATTTGAAAGCCGATGAGTTAATAAAAGAAAATAAAAAAATCATCGTTTCAGAAAAATAATTGATAAAGGGATTACTTCGTCTGTTGTAATTAATTAAATATGGGTTAGGATATATTTATGGGCTGAAACCCAAAACCCATAAAACAGACAATATAATAAGAGGATATACATTATGATGAAAATACTTGGTGAAAAATCAAAAAAAGGGGTAATAAGTGATTTAAGGCATTCTGAGAGTTTCAAAGAGGCTTCTCACGATGGTGCTTTACTTTATGATCCAGTATCAAAGACATTTATTACTGCTGAAAACAGTAAAGAACTTATTGATAAATACATCGGCTATCGTAATACCGAAACAGGAGAGTATATTGATGGTTTGATTAAACCAGAAGACTTTCCAAGCGATGAGTTATTTATAAAATTACAGGACAGACCGGGATATAACACGAAAAGAAGAATAGGTGATGGTGAATCTGATGTAGAGTTTACTCACTTGTTAATTCAAATCCCTGAAGGAACTCCGGTAGAAAAATGGCCTGACTTCAAAAAAGAAGTTATTGAAGCTTTCGCACACCCTAATGAGTGGTATAAGAAAGGTAAAGGTGGTGGTCGTTATACGCCAACTGTTCATATTGGTGATTGTTTTGTAGCTGCTTCTGGCACTCATGTTAGCCAAGACGGTAAAAGTGCTCATTTCCATATGATTGTTGGTTCACGAACTTTAAATAACAAGAACTACTATGGAATAGACCATAATGATCAGCCAATCATCCTACCAAATAATCCAGACTGGAGAAGTATTACAAGACGCTCTTTACTTGGCTCAGAAGCTGAATGGCGAGAACTAAAAAGAAAACGCATTAACGATGCACTTGAAGCGCTTGGACTTCCAAAAACTCATTGGTTAAATAAAGATGAGAAGATGGATGAAAGTAAAGCTAAAGCTAAAGATGCTTTACAGGATGCTATTAAAGATGAAGAGCAAGAAGAATTAAATTCAGAATTAGAAAATCTTAAAATATCTAAAGAGCTTGCTGTAAAAGAGTTCTCAGATAAAGATATTCAGGATGCTGAACTTCATAAAAGTATCATTAGTGGGCAAAAATTACTTGCTGATATTTCTAAACGTGCCGAAGAAAAACTTGCCGAGGCTTACAGGGAAATAGAGCTTGTTAACATTACACGTTCTTCTGTTGAAAATGCTATTGCCTTAGCCACCATAAAACAGAAACTTACCTCTACTGAACAGCTTTTAGAAACTACAGAAGCAACATTAAAAGCTGAAGCAGAATCAAGAGAAGCTTTTGAGAAACAACTCAATGATACAAATGTTGTTCTTGAAAAATTAAAAGAAGAACATGAAAACCTCAAAACCAATTATACTGAAATTACTACTCAATATGATGAGTTAGATACTCTTTATTCCACTACAGTAGCAAAACATGAGGTTGAGATCACTAACCTCACGACTAAGCATACTACTGAAATAACAGCTAAAAATAGAGAGATTGAAGAGCTTAAGTCTACTCATGAAAGAGAGCTTCAGGAACAAGAATTGTTCTATGAAGGTGCGTTAGAAAATCAGCAAAAAACGTTTGACAATCTTTTAGCTGATAAAGAAGAAGAAATAAAACAGCTTAAAACTACTCATGGTAATGAGCTTAAAGAACTTAACGCTATTATTGTTAGCAAAGATACCAATATTGCAGATCTTGAAAGAAAAAATACAGAACTGGAAAATAATCTTGCTACACTGAAAACAGAGAAAGATAAACAGCGTAAAGATTTCGATGATTTAATTGAAAAACTTAAACAAGGTCATTTGGAAGCTATCGAAGCGCTCAAAGCTTCAAATAAATCATTAACCGATGAAATAACTAAACAAGTTGCTGATGTAAGTAAACTGAAAAAAGAGAAGGAGCAACTTCAAACTGAAAACAACGGTTTGAATGAACAACTCAAATCTGTTCAAAAAGAAATTGAAGAACTTAAATCCGACAAAGCGAAATTAGAAGTTGATAATAAAGACCTGAATGACGCTCTAAAGGTTTATGAAGATGATAATAAACAACGCTTAGAACAAGCTAAAGATAGCAAGAAAGATAATAATCCTGACCCTAAGAAACCTAAAAACAAATAATTAGAAGGGGCTGAAAAGCCCCTCTTTGCTTTAGCCGATTACATTTGAAGGAAAACATTATGATGAATAGAACAGAACAAGCGAGGATGGCTATACAATCCAGAAAAGAAGCAGAAGCACAGGAACCACAGCCAGAAGTTGAAATAACCGCTACAACCTCAAATGTTGAGGTTGATTATGGTTCATTGCTTGGATATGTCTGGAAGAACAGAACTGACTTATCAAGGAAAGAAAAAATTATTTTCAGACACTCATTACCATTTAATGACAATAAAACACTTATTGTTGAAGAAGGTATAAACAGTTATTCACTATATGGCGACGAAAATTTTACTTGTCAGCAGGTAAATATGTTCATTGATTATTTCGGTTCAAAACTAAAAAAATGGGATTGTTTCAAGCCGGAATCATATAATGATGAGTTTTTATATTTCTTCTTTAAGGAGTGTATTCTAAGAAATCTACCTGTAGCAGTATCAATATTCAATGTTGACCAGAAAAAACAGCTTGAAGTAATAAAGGATGTTTTAAACGATATTCAAAATGAGTATGGTAATACAGCCCCAAACAATCTTTCTAAAATCTATATAGAAAACTACGTTTATAACTGGAAGCGAAATTTAAAGGCGATTGCTTAATTATTTCTCACTCTACTATTGATTTATAGTGAGAAAATGTTATAAATAGTAAAAGTGCCATTAGAGCACACAAAAAAGATTATAAAAGGATACATTATGAATATGAGAACAATCAAAAGTGAACTATCAACTGATATAGTTTACCATGAAGAAGAACAATATACCGAGAAGCAACTAATAGAGACTTCTTATTTTGCTGCTCGTGATTATATCATTCACGAAACAGGTATATATAAATTAGCAAAGAGCAATCCAGCCAAAGACAAAAAAGCTAATTACTACTGGATTAAAATTACAGACTATTATATTTATCCTGTTCAGATTCTATCCACAGTGGATTTAGAAGGCGATAACAATGATGCTAACAAAGATATTAATAGCATGTATGTTAATGTAGCTTTTAAAAACATCCGTAATGAAAAGAAAATTCTTTCTATTCCACTCGACCAATTTTCTGATCTCAAATCATCTAAGCTAAAAAAGGCCGGGTATCTTTTACCTTACAGCGATAATCAGCAGTTAAAAGAGATACAGAAAGCAGTGAGCACCGTTCTTGCTACTGCTCAGAGTCCTTATAAACGTTTGGATGGTAAAATCATTGATGATGAAAACCAGCTCATTGATTGTTTACCTGCTTACACAAAGCGAGGCTGGATTGTTGATAGCCTGATACACATAAGAGAAAGCCATCCACAATTCGTAGGTGTGTCCAAGACCAGAACTAAACGTGTTGGTAATGCTTCTATACAGATCACCGTATTCCAAGAACTGATTAAGTCCTCACGCCTTGCAAGCATATTTATCTCTGTTGCTTTTGCTTCCTATACAAAGGGGCTGATACGTAAAACAGCCAACTTCTCACCTATCTACAACATTTTCGGTGAGAAGGGTAAAGGGAAGTCTACATTAGAGGCCATGATAGCCAGTATTGAGGGAGCGCCTAACCGTGAGTATGGTCTTATCAGAGACAGTAAGACCACGTTCCCCGGACTCGAAGAACTCTTGGCATCTTACACCAATGGCTTTTTCGTCATTGATGAGATTGATGATATGTTCCGTGGTAGCGCCAGTGATGCGATCTCTAAGCTCATGACTATTGCTAACAATGGTGGGCGTTCCAAGTATGATAAAGATACAGAAGTTTCAGAAGGTAAAATGTGGAACAGTATCTTTTTCACTACCAGTAATAAATCCCTTTATGAACTAACAAGAGGGGATATGAAGCAAAGCGCCATTGACTCACGTATCTTTGAGTTTGACGTAGAAGATCCAGAGATAAACATCTTTGGTATTAACTTAGAAGAAGGGCGTGGTGATGTTGTTGAATGGTGGCTAAACCAGCTTGACCAGAATTTTGGTCATTTATACCCCCTTATTATTGATTATATCGTTAAGCATGTAGATGAGTTGAGAACTAATATTTATGCTTATGAGGGTGAGTTAATAAATGACCCTAACTATAAAATCATTCATGATGAAAGAAGAACCATTCAGACAATAGCACTTTCAAAAATTGGTGCTGATATTGTGGGGGCTATTCTTGGTGAAGAATATGGCATGATTTGCCATGAAGCCATTGATATACACAAATCAAGATTCTCAAATAAGGACATTCCTCAATTTGATGTAAATGAGAAACATTGGGATAATATGGACATTCTCAAACTCATGATTAACGCCAATAAAGCTTCTTTTGTTTGGGAAACTTACGCTTATTCTGATGATGATTCCTCTAACAGAGTAGCGGCTCAAAAATCAGAAGCGAAGCGTTATTCTGATATGGCTCAGTCAAAAGGTAATGTTTTAGGTATTATTCATTTGAATAGCCCTATGGAAACACCAAATGATTTTGATGGTTATGTTATTTTAAATACGATGGGTGATGAACACCTAAGACGTTCATTCAAACTCGAAATTACAGAGCTTGTAGCTTCTGCTAAGAAACTTGAACTCTATGATACTAAGCGAGTAAGGGGAGCAAAACAATTGCTTCTTGGTTCAACTTCTACCCGCGAAAAAACATTTATTCTTAAGAACAGACCTGTCGTGATTGAAACAGAAAGCGAAGAGGCCAAAAATGCGCTTCTTGACGAAGCTTTTATTAACAACTCTATTGATAGTAAAGCTGATCTTGAGGAAATCATTAAGTATGCGCACAGCAATGTTGATACAGTAGTAGATGGAGAACCATTAGAGTTAGACGATGATTTTGTGCCTTTTTGATTATTGATTAGGTTTAACTTTAGCCTCGTTTATGCGGGGCTTTTTTACGCATAAAAAAAGGCCGGGAAAATCCCGACCATACAATATAAAAAGATTTTTTCCTCAAATGGAGGAAATACATTATGAATAGATTTAAATATACATCTTAACCTTGTTAAAAGCAACTTTTTTAAAAGAAAATAGTATAGTCTATACTAATCTATACTTGAAAATGTTATTATTATGGTGTATATAAGAAGGAGAGAGAACATAGAAGGAGTTAAATATGAAAGATTTAAATTTGATTGAAGAATACAATTACGATCTCTTTTTGGTAAACACCTATGAAGAAGTTGTAGATTTAATAAAAAAGGGCGCAGATGTTAACTTTGTGAACTACAAGGGGTTTACTCCGCTTTCAGTGGCGCGTAATGTTGATGTAGCTAAGGCTCTTGTAGAACTTGGTGCTGATGTTAACTTTATAAATAAAGAAGGTGAAACACCTATATTTCACAATAGTAATATTGATGTAATCAGGTATCTTGTTAGCTGTGGCGCTAAAATCAACCACAGAAACAACAAAGGCCAGACAGTGCTTTTTAAAACCAACAAGCTTTTGAATGTTGCCCGATTGATTAACATGGGCTGTAATCCATTCCTGAAAAGTGCTGATGGTCATTATCACTATGAAAACATGACAATGGCAGACAGAAAAAACTACAGTCAGTTTATAGAGGTATTTAAAAATAACGTAAGAAAAAAGAATGAAGAAAGAATGTTATTGAGCGCTTAAATTAATACTCCTTCTCTCTGACCCGCTTAATTGCGGGTTTTTTATTTATATATTATTGACCAATAAGAATTAATTTTGTATATAAAATACATCACATTTTAATTATTAAGGAGAATGTTATGGAAAACTTCCCAAAAGAACTATTTACTTCAAAAGATGTTGCCGGGTTTGAAAAATATATTATAGATAATGGCATTGGTAAGGATGATTGGCTTACAACAAATCATCACACCTTATTATTATACACGCTACTTTATAAAAAATATAAAGATTATGAAATGTCCAAAATGCTTGTTAAATATTTTGATATAAACAATCAGGACAGAGAAGGTAAAACAGTTCTATTTCACGCTGTTATCATGGGTAATGTTCCAGCAGTTAAGTTTTTTATTGTCAATGGTGGCGATGTTTTAATAAAAGATAACGCCGGAAGAAAAGCCGCTGATTATGCTGCGATGTTAGACATAGAGAACAGTCAGGCAATATCTCGCATGTTGTTATCAGAAGAAAATAAGGCTAAGAAAAAGGCTTAATCATGGATATAAAAGAAGCGTTAATTACAGCAATAAAACAGAATCGAGGTGATATTATCTATGATCACTTCATGTTTCAAACATTAGAAGTTAAACTTAATGCCCTTATTTACTTAATCAGGGTATTGAAAGAAGACGAACAGGGTAATCACTTTATTAATATCATGATCCAGTTGATAGCAAAGCCTGAATACCTGAACACGGTTGTAGATACTTTAACGCCTCTTCAGGAGGCTGTTATACAGGATAAACTTTCATTCTTTAACTTCCTTTTAATGAACGGCGCTTCACTTGAAAAACGTAATAAACAAGGATTAAGCGGATATGATCTCATATTGAAAATTGGTAATGACCGTTTTTTAGATTTTATCATTAAGTATGAAAATGTTCTGACAGAAGTTTATAAGTCCAGAAGATACAAATAGAGAAAGCGCCGGAGAAGCGCTTTTCTATTACTGCCAATTCAACATTTAATCTAAAAGGATACTTTATGTATGACACCTGTTTTCATTATTTAATATAGGGTATTAATTAATTTCTAACTGGATAGATATTAAGTAATCAATTTATTTTTACCTGTCAATCGCAATTAGAAAATATTTTCAAAAAAGTGAAAAAAGTAGTTGATCGTCATAAACGAAATCCATACGATAGTTCACATCGAAGCAGTCATATTTGCTTCTGATAGTTAAATGATGCGTAAGAACAGGTTTTAAACCTTCATCCCTCGAAAGATGAGCATCACCAACCGCCGGAATGGTTCCGGCCTGTTCCATCTCAATGATGGGGCTGATCTAACTATCAGAAGGTTGGTTTATGACTGTATCTATCAAAAACACCCCATCATTAAGCTTAAAGCCTCTCTACATGTGGGCTGGCGGCAAATCTAAGCTACTTAAAAGCTACCAGACCTATCTACCAGACCTGAACAGCGTAAGCGCATACGTAGAGCCATTCTTTGGTGCTGGCGCTCTCTTTGCGTCCGTTAAGTCTACCTACAGCCATATCCCGGCAATCATCAATGACGTAAACCCGGAGCTTATCGCTCTGCTGAACACTATCAAGCATGATCCTGATGAGCTGATTATCCAGCTGCAGGAGCTGGAAGCGGCCTATCTTGGTTATCGTTCTCTGGAGGTGAGGAACTACCACTTTTACCGTGTCCGGGAACAATACTGGAAAGCACAGATCGGAACCGTACGGGCATCTGCTTTGCTCTTCTTTTTGCTCAGAACCGGCTTCAATGGAATCTGGCAGGTTTCACGCAAAACAGGCCGCTACGGAACGGCTGCAGGACTGCTTAACCATACAACAAGCCTCTTTGATTACTCTCTACTGAAAGAGTGGCATACCGCCCTGCAGGAAACATCTATCCAGTGTGGCTCTTATGCTGATCTCGATGTGCCGGAAGGGGCTTTTATCTACTGTGATCCACCTTACCGGGCGAGCTACGCCGATTATGGCCATGCATTCACTGATGAAGACCATCAACAACTGATCTCATGGTGTCGTAAGCAACAGGAACGGGGCTGTAGCGTCTGGTTAGCTAATCGTGAGGCTAATGATGGTTTCTTTGAAGAACACGCCTCTGATGCCTCTGTAGTGCGTTTTGACATTACCTATACGGCTGGAAGACGTAAGAAAACAGCGAATGGATATGAAGCTGTTAAAGCTACTGATTTGCTCCTGATCTGGAGTAGGCACGAACACACCCAAAAAGCAGCGTAATTATTTATTAACAACAAAAGGAAAATACTATGAAAGAAGATATTTTGAACGCGATTGAAAGTAAAGTTAGTCCCTTGATAAAAGTTTGGATGAATGATGGAAAATCATCATTAAACATAAATAAAGAGAGATACATAAAAGACAGCATTGATAGTAAAGAAGATGTTGATATAAAACTTCTCGCTGTTAAGTATCTTTTACTTGAGTATGTTAATGAATATGCTCCTGATGATTACATTGAAGAAATGACAGAAAGGTTAAATCGCATGTTTGATGATGTAAACCCTATGTGTTCTCTTTTTTATGGTGTTTTTGATATCAGAATGGTTAGCTATTCATTCGAATATTATCTTTCTCATTTCTATTACATGCTGATGGTTATTAGCGGTGATAGTGAAGATGTAGATTATGTGATGAATCTTATTAAAAACAAAGAGGCGTAATATGGTTAACAGAACATTGAATGTTATAAGTATTCAGAAAACCAAAAGAAATGAATCCATTTTGAAAGACTGGATTACCGATTATGACGGCATAGAGTTATTTCTATTAGATCATGGACTATTGATTGAAAGAAGAGAAGACACTGAAAGCAATCATTTTATACTGGTAAAAAGAAAGCGGAAGGAATGGCTTGATTTTTATTTTATTAGCAATAATGAAAACCATCATGATGCAGAGGATGTTTTACTTGATATTACCAGTATGTTTGATAGTTGTGCCGCTATAACTTCAATAACAAGCTGGGGTGAAGGTAGCTACAAAAGCTGTGAAACATCATGTTTATTTGAATGTGGTGAGTTGTTTTATTCTTATAAACATATTTCAGGAGAAAGAAGCTTTAAATGGCCTCGTTATGTTTCGAGTGCTTTTAACGAATGGTTAAATCTTGACGCTATTTAGATAACAAGAAGGAACATTGAATGAAAAAAACAGATATTATTTTAAAAAATGAGCAAAGCCTCGCTCTTAAAATAGCAACCATAACAACTAATATGTTGGCAAAATACATTTATGAAGGAATAAAAAAACTTGATGGTGAGAGTTTGGCTAAATATGAAGACTTAGCTGGGTTTCAATCTCATGAGGAAGATATAGATGTTTATGAAGTTTTAGAGGATATAGAAGCATATCAAAATGACGTTATAGATTCATTAGAAACAGATATTTTTTGTGAAAATATAATAACTAACTTTTATGGGAAAAATCATGAATATGAAGCAGTCCATTTTGACACAGAAGAAGAGTTAAACGAGTTTCTTTTAGAAGAAGATCTATTTATCATTAATGACTCTTTAATTATTAATGATGTTTCCGATGATTTAGATGCTTGCTCACAAGTTTTGGAAATGCTTGAAGCTGATAAAAACGATAACGATGAATAACAGGAACATTAAATGAAAAAAAAAGATGAATTACTTAAAAAGAAACTGATTAAACAGATTCAGGCTATCAGTGATAACACACACAAAAGCTTTTCAGCCTTTGCTTTTGCGGCAGCCACCGCTGCAAGGGATACAACCCGACTCTTTGCCTCTGAGATCGAAACAGGAGATTTCTTGGTAAGGCCGGATGTATACGCAAGAACACGCTACAGCAAGATCTGTGATGCCATAGAGACATACATAGAGCTGGTATCAGTCTCTGAGCCGTATACAGACCTGTTAAGCGATGTATTCCATCAACTACAGCTTGATTACGCACCACAGGCCAAGAGAACAGGACAGTTCCATACACCACGTTCGTTAGCTAATGGCGTTGCGAGATTTGTGGGTAATACGTTCTACAAAGCAGAACTTGATTTGTGTTGCGGTATGGGAACGTTAGCTCTGGCAAGGGGAAGATACGCTCTGGAACAAGGCAAGAGTATTTGTGTAATGAAAGGAGTAGATATCGATCCAACTTCTATAGCAGCGTGTTTTGCTCAGTTGGCATACAACAATCTAAAAAATCCGGTTTTTCATTTGATAGATTTAAAGTGCATGAACGCTGTTATGTATTATGGCGATGAATGGGATATTCACTATCGAATTAAACTTTATGATAAAGAAGTAGATAATAACGATAAGTGCTTAGATATGGCGATAGGTTGAAGAATAACAATGAACAAGAGGAGCATTAAATGAAAAAAACAGATGAATTACTTAAAAAGAAACTGATTAAACAGATTCAGGCAATCAGTGATAAGACACACAAAAGCTTTTCAGCCTTTGCTTTTGCGGCAGCTACCGCCGCAAGGGATACAACCCGGCTTTATGTCTCTGAGATCGAAACGGGTGATTTCTTGGTAAGGCCGGATGTATACGCAAGAACAAGCACCAGTGCTATCTGTGATGCCATAATGACATACATAGAGCTGGTATCAGTCTCTGAGCCGTATACAGACCTGTTAAGCCCTATCTACAGTGAACTCATACTTGATGGAGCGCCACAGGCCAAGCGAAACGGGCAGTTTTACACACCTGATTCTGTAGCTACAGCCGTTGCCGAAATGATGGGGAACAGAGTCAACATCATAGAGCTTGATATGTGTTGTGGTATGGGAGCTTTATCACTCGCAAGAGCTAAATACAAACTGGAGCAAGGCCAGCAGATAACCAAGATGATTTGCATAGATCTTGATGATGTGGCTATAGCCTGTTGTTTTGCTCAGTTGGCATATAACAACCTTATGAACACGGTGATCCACTCTATAGAGCTGTGCTGTAGAAACGCTATCACTGATTACGTTCAAGGTTATGAAACGACAATCAGCTATCGTTTAAAGATTAATGAAGGTAAAAAATACCGTCAAGAAATGGAATATTTAGATTTAGCAACAGGGTAATAAGCCCTGTTTGCGACATTGATAACTTAATTATCATTTGTGATTATTAAGTAAGATTTAGTATACATTATCAGAGAGTGGCGTATTTACTGGGTTTAAGTGGATATATCAAATGCCTTTAAAATAATAGTGGCGTCTTTATTTTTAAATTTATCGTCATCTATTGACTTTCTCTTTATTTGTTTTAATTACAAATGTGAGGCTATCAATAATGATACCTCGCTAAATATTTACTAATGAATAATGGAGATTTTTATGAAAAGAACAGAAAAGTATTTTAAAAGAAAAGCAGAGCAAGTATTAAATGCGTTATTTGGAAAGTGTAATTTAGTTTTATTAACAGGTGATACTGTTTTATGCGGTAAAGTTGTTTCTGAATTGAAAGCTAAATCCTCATTAGAAAGGAAGGTAAAAACACCCAAACAAAACACAAAGACTATTTACAATCATAGATCAGAGTTGATTTTTGAATATGATGCTGAACATCCTAAGTTTTCAGATTGTAAGAGTGTTGAAGTAGTATTCATTGAAAGAGTTGATTATACCTATAGAGATGGTGATATAAATATAGCTCTTGATGCTTTAAAAGATAAAGATATAAAAGTTGTTTTAACATCCAATAAAAGCAGAAAAGAAATTGCTTACCTCTTAAAAAATAGACCTATGAAGACTATTGAAGTCAACTACCTTGAAAACAAAGCTTCTAAGAGGACAGCAGCAAACAAAGAAGCTATAGAAGCATTTGACACGGTAGAAACGTTCCCTGATGAGATACCATTCCCGGAAGTAGATAACGATGATGTGTTATCGGAACAGGCAATTAATGACATGCTTAACATGTATACTGAAAAAAATAACACTGAGACTGATGATTTATTAAATGAGATTTCATATCTTAAATCTCAACTAAAGGAAGAAGAGGAAATATCTAACTGTGGAAGAAAGTTATTAGAAGAGGCTGATGAATTTATACAGGGATTGATTGCTGAAAATAAAAAACTAAAAGAAGAAGTTAAAGAACATTCCATTGATTTATTCAGATTAGAAATGATTAATGATTTGAATGAAAGTGATTCCACTATGTATAAAAAAGAATGCAATCAATTGAAGGATGAGAAAGAAGCTTTAACGTTAAGAATAGAAACTCTGGAAGAGGAAAAGAATAAAGCAGATGAGAATTATGATTACATTGTTCTCGAAAACATGACTCTTCAAAGTGAAATAATAGGTTTAGAAAGAAAGATTGAAGAATTAAAAAAAGAGCATGATGAAAAGATTAATAGTCTATATGGCGAGTTAGAGTATCTTATAAAAAAGAAGAAATAAAGGAAGTGATTATGAAAAAAGATTATGAGCACTTAGAGTTATCGGAAGAAGACGATGAGATCTTACTTACTTGTGAGGATGATGATTGTGAAAATGAATCCAGTAAGGAAATGATCTTTGATGATTTCATTAATAAACAGTTTGATTATATGGCGGCTTTCAGTTTTGGTTTATTATTGGTATTGGCATTCATTATTTACTTGCCTTTCTTATTACTATCAACAACCGGGTTTGCTTTTTACAAGATGTTCAAAAAAGTATTCTAAATTATTAAAAGAGGGGGTTTGATTATCTTATCTTTTTTTAATTTATTTTCTCAATTAAACTTGACTTATATTTAAAATAAATTAGAACATATATATGAATGAAAACATTCATTACATTATAAACATAAAAAAAGGAAAGCATTATGAATACAGTAAATAAATATCTAAAAAACAAAACGGCTCAAGTTAAAAAATCTATATACTCAAGTAAAGTAGTTCTTTTGTCAGGTGGAGAAGCCACAGGTAAAACTTCAATACTTAATCTATTGCGTAGTGGTTCATCTAATACCAGATCAGAAAAACTTAATGCATGGAAGACAAAAGCATTTGGTTTAACATCTACAAGATTAATTATTAACACAATCATCATTGATGGTATAGAACGTGATTGTCTTTTATTAGATGATTCGAGATTGGATATAACTAAGCTACACGCTCTAATGGACTATTTACGCTTTAAACATATCAGACTTGTTCTTACAACAACACTAAACCCTAAAGAGTTTAAAGAGCTGATTGGACATAAGCAGGTTAAAACATTTGTTTTAGAGCATGTTGAAGACGACAGTAAAGAAGACAAGGTTAATACGCTTATGAATATGATTGCTAAAATTGAAAACGAGTTGAAATCCCTTAAATCTGAACTGGCTAATGTTTAAGGTGATAAAAGAGTTTATCAAAATGGCGAAACAAGGGGCATAAGCCCCTTTGTCATTTCTGGAGTAGCACACCAATGTAAGACTCTCGTATTCACCCTCGTAACAAAAGCAAAAGTTTACCATTGAGACGATATTTGATATTGTTTCAGTATCGCATAACGAGGTCATAACGATGATGTCAGGTCTTGATGGTGGAAATTTTATCCTTAGCTCAATGGCTAAGGAAAGGGTCAGATCAGGTCTACTTGATAGAGCAACAATACAAGGCTCTAAAGGCGGGTATACCGTGATTTTTGATGGTTCAGTGTGGGAAGGTAAGCCATTAGTCTTATGTAGCTCAAGACAGCCATACGAAGCACGGCTCTTCAAAAGCATTGATGGTGCGGTAGCCGAACTAATGCGCATAGGTTTAAGTGAAGCTTCAATCAAAAACACCACCAAATCGAACGATAAATAATCAGGTTTAACATGGATATGCAAAAAGAAACGCTTTTTTCAGAAGTAGAAACAGCTAACAGCAAGCAGCTTGCTGTATTAAAGGCTAACTTCCCACAGTGTTTTGATAAAAACGGGGCGTTCATTCAGGATAAGCTACTTGAGATCGTCAAATCCTCGGATGTTGAACTCTCTAAAGAATCATACAGCTTAAACTGGCTGGGTAAGTCCTATGCCCGGCTGTTGGCTAACCTACCACCGAAGACGTTGCTCACCGAAGATAAAGACCATAACCAACGTGAAGAGAACAAGAACAGCCAGAATCTGTTGATCAAAGGGGATAACCTCGAAGTATTGAAGCATATGGTTAATGCTTATTCTGAAAAGATTAAAATGATTTATATTGACCCACCATATAACACGGGTTCGGATGGGTTCGCTTATAACGATGATCGCAAGTTCACGCCTGAACAGCTTTCTGAACTTGCAGGTATCGAGCTTGATGAAGCTACACGTATCCTCGATTTTACTGTAAAAGGTTCAAGTAGCCATAGTGCATGGCTGACATTCATTTACCCCCGTCTTTATATTGCTCGTGAGCTTCTCCGCGAAGATGGCGTTATCTTTATTTCGATTGACGACAATGAAATTAGTCAACTAAAAATAATTTGTGATGAAATTTTTGGTGAGGCTAACTCGTTGGGTATTATAATTCATAATAAACTTAACTCCAAAAGCGACACTCTAAATATACAAAAAAACCATGATTTTTTACTTTGCTACAGAAAATCCATAACCCCTGATGCATCTTTAATCAACTATTCCGTCAGTGAGCGAGAGGTATTTCAGGATAATGGTAGGTTTTATATTCTTAAAGATTCAATCACAACAAGAGGTGATGGTGGTACATTAAATAAAAGGAAGAATTTAGGCTATACTGTATATTACCATCCAGAAACAACAGACTTTATTGGCGTAATTGATTACGATATAGAGTTGGCATCAAGCTCAAATAGTGAGGAGGAAATATATAGTGACAATGAGGAACTCATAGCTAATGGATATGTGAAAATACGTCCTCCAAAAGTGAGAGGTAAACTTGGAGTATGGACATGGGACATAAACAAATTTAACAATGAAAAGGAAAATATTGTTATAAGAAAAACAAACAATGGGTATCAAGTTAGAAAGAGAACATTTATTGAAGAAAAAGATGTATTTAAAAAGGCTGGTTCCCTCTATACAAAGGTAAAGACTGAGGGAAATTCAAGGAGCATTCTAGATTATTCAACGAATGATGGAACAAATCAGTTATCCAGCATTCTTGGTCACCCTGATGTATTCAGCAATCCTAAGAATGTAAATTATTTGAAATATATTTTCAGCTTGGTGCCTGAAAATAATTATATCGCACTTGACTTTTTTGCTGGTTCTGGATCATCGCTGCAAGCTATATGTGAACTAAATATTGATGATGGTGGAATAAGAAAATTTATTGGAATACAGATAGATGAAAAATGTAAATCAGACTCAACTGCTTTTGATCTTGGTTATAAAAATATATTTGAAGTAACCAAAAAAAGAATCATCAAAGCGGGAGAAAAGTTAAAAAATGAAAATCCAAACTATAATGGAGATCTTGGTTTCAAAATTTTCGAAACTGTTGATGATTTTCGAGCAAAAGATGAGTCTGAACTTACGCTGTCTAATCTTAGCTTCTTTGACGATGCTGTATTGACACCTGAACAGTATGACACTCTACTAACTACATGGTGTGTATATGATGGCAGTTTGCTTACAACGCCAATTGAAGATATTGATCTTGATGGCTACAAAGCGCACTTGTGCGATGGTCGTCTGTATATGATTGCGCCTAATTTCACCAGTGTAGCACTGAAAGCTTTACTTCAAAAGCTGGATTCAGACAAAGACTTTGCACCTAACAAAGTCGTGTTTTATGGCAGAAACTTCGAAAGTGCGAAACAGATGGAACTTAATGAAGCACTAAAAAGTTATGCTAATAAAAAATCTATTGATTTAGATTTGGTGGTAAGGAACTAATCATGTCTAAAGGGTTCACATTCGAAAAGAACTTACCTCATCAAAAGGCTGGCGTTGATGCGGTGATGAATGTCTTTGTATCCGCCATACCTCATCAGACGGATAATGTTGCTATCCGCCTGTTAGCTAATCCAGAACTGAGTCTTACTGAACAACAATACTACAACAACATAAAAAATGTTCAGGAGTTCAATGGTATTGAGCATTCAAAAGATAATTACGATGCTAAAAGCAACGTAATTGACGTTTCTATGGAGACAGGTACAGGTAAAACTTATACTTATACCAAAACAATTTTTGACCTGAACAAATCATTCGGTATTAACAAGTTTATCATTATTGTTCCTACCCTATCTATCAAAGCTGGAACAGTTAACTTTTTAAAAAGCGATGCTTTAAAAGAACATTTTAGAGATGATTACGAGCGTGAATTAAAGACTTATGTTGTTGAAAGTCAAAAAAACGCTGGTAAAAACACAAAATCGTATATGCCTCAAGCTATCCATGATTTTGTTGAAGCAAGTAATTTTAACAGGAAATATATACACGTCCTTGTAATCAACTCAGGGATGATTAACTCCAAGTCGTTAACTGACACTTATGATGTGGGTTTGCTTGATAATCAGTTTGATACGCCATTTGCTGCTCTTAGTGCGGTTAAACCATTCATTATTATTGATGAACCTCATAAGTTCCCGACAGCTAAAAAAACATGGGAAAATATTGAAAAATTTAATGCTCAATATATCATCCGCTATGGCGCAACCTTTAGTGAAGGCTATAAGAACTTAGTTTATCGTCTTACAGCCGTAGATGCATTTAATGAAGATCTTGTTAAAGGGATTGATGCTTACATTGAAGATATTGTTGGTGATGGTAGCGCCAACCTCAAGTTCGTAAAATCTGACGGTAAAGAAGCTATTTTTGAGCTTACCGAAAATGGGAACAAAAAAACGTTCAAATTAGCAAAAGATGAATCGCTATCGAAAACACATAGCGCAATTCATGATTTAACACTCGATGCGTTAAATAAAAGTACTGCAGTGTTGAGTAATGGTATTGAACTAAAAATTGGTAGTTCAATAAACCCCTACTCTTACGATCAGACGCTTGCTGATAACATGATGCTTAAAGCTGTCAAAGAACACTTTAAGTTAGAAAAAGAGTATCTGACACAAAGACCACGTATAAAACCGCTGACTCTTTTCTTCATTGATGATATTGAAGGCTATCGTGATGGTAATGATATTGCCGGAAGCCTGAAAACCAAGTTTGAAGAATATGTTTTGGCAGAAGCTAATAAACTGTTAAAAACAGAAAAAGACGAATTTTATAGAAACTACCTTGAAAAAACTGTTCAGGATGTATCTTCTGTTCATGGGGGCTATTTTTCAAAAGATAACAGTGATAAAGATGATAAAATTGAGCAGGAAATCAACGAAATCCTTCATGACAAAGAGCTTCTTTTATCTTTAGAAAATCCTCGCCGTTTCATTTTCTCTAAATGGACGTTGCGTGAGGGATGGGATAACCCTAACGTATTCCAGATTTGTAAGCTCCGTTCGAGTGGTAGCACAACATCTAAACTTCAAGAGGTAGGGCGTGGTTTACGTCTTCCAGTGAATGAATACATGTGCCGTGTGAAAGACCGCAATTTTACTCTCAACTATTATGTTGATTTTACGGAAAAGGATTTTGTCGATTCTCTTGTCAAAGAGGTCAACGATAGCTCCTTCAAAGAAACGGTTCCAAGTAAGTTTACTCAAGAACTTAAGGATAAAATCCTTTCTCAGTATCCTGATCTTTCATCCAGAACACTCATGAATGAAGTTTTTGATGATAAAATCATTGATGATAATGACAACTTTAAAGATTCTGATTCCTATAGTCGCTTAAAAGCCAAATATCCAGCGGCATTCCCTACTGGGTTAAAACCAAGCAAAATCAAAAAAGCCACTGATGGGAAAAAACGCACTAAAATGCGTATTGGCAAGTTCACTGAACTGAAAGAACTTTGGGACCTGATCAATCAGAAAGCAGTTATTGAGTACAAAATAAACAGCGAGCATGAGTTTTTATCCATTTTCAAATCATTCATGCTTGAAGAAGCAGATAGATTTACTAAATCAGGCGTTCATACTCGCATAGATAGGATTTACATCCATAATGATACGGCGATGTCGAAAAGCATTATAAGTGATGATGATAACTTTGCTAAACTCAACACAATGAGTTATCGAGAATTTCTTGATAACTTATCACAAACCATGTTTGCTAAACATGATACTTTGCATAAGGTATTTTGTGATATAAAAGATACTATCAATATCACTGACTACCTGAACATTCAGACAATCAGAAAAATTAAATCTGGGTTTAGTAAATATCTGCTTAACAATTCGTTTAACAAATTCAGTCTTGGATATAATGTTATTTCAGGATCGATTCATCCTACAAAGTTCACTAATGAAGAAGGAAGTCCTCTAAACGAGGTTTTGTCGAGTGATCTTGGTGTATTACATGATAATACGAAACCACCGTTAGATTCTTATCTTTTTGAAGAGGTTTTTTACGACTCAGAGCTTGAACGACTCAACATCACAGATGGAGAGATCCAGTCTGTAGCTGTTTTTACAAAGATACCGAAGAACTCTATTAAAATTCCGGTAGCAGGAGGATACACGTATTCCCCTGACTTTGCTTATGTTGTCAAAACAACAGACGGTGATTACTTAAACTTTATCATTGAAACAAAAAATGTAGATGGTAAAGATAGTTTGCGGCTTGAAGAACAACGCAAAATTGCACATGCTCAGGCATTGTTTAATCAAATAAGCAAAACAATCAAGGTTGAATTCATGACTCAATTTGCTAATGATGAGATTTATGAATTAATAAAGAACGCACAAGCTTAGTTCTTAGTGATGAAGGAGGGCTTCCCCTCCTTCATCAATATTAATACATCATGAAGAAACACAGATGAAATACAAAAGCTTAAATGATTTCTTGGATGATAAAAAACGCAAAGAACAGCACAGGAAACGTCTTGCTGATAAGTTGTTTCACACTGTTCGTTCTGGTAGTGATACAGAGATTCAATCTGTTATAAAAGAATGTTCAGAAAGTGGCTTAGATTTTAAAGATGTAAAACATGATTACCTGTTAGAATATTTTGATTCCTTCCATAACCGCTTTACCCCTCCTTCTATTCCCATTATTAAATTACTTATTAGCTATCAAAATAACATATCTCATAAAGCCAAGTTAGCATTTTGCCGCAATATATATTATCGTGGGTTTTTAAACGAAGAAGAGTTATATGAAATATCCGAATTAATTATAAAATAAAGTCTCAATATAGATTGACTTATATTTAAAATCCCTTATAAATAATAATATACACAAATAAATATAAGAGGGTTTTAAATATGAATGCTATAAAAGAGATTAAAACAATAGCTTTAGCTCATGGAATATTAAACGATATAAGAAAAGGTAGGAACCATAACGAAGTTTTCGCAAGTTCAGAAAGAATAGATGTTGATTATTTAACTAACTATTTAAGTGGTAAACTTGGAAAGAAAATAACAACTTTCAAAAGACTTGATGGAATCCTTTCTTACAGCAAAAGAAAAGATCAAATAGTATCAGGTTCTGTTTTCTTCTACGCTCCTGAAAAAAATCAGGACAGTGAGAAAGAGGCTCAGTTCCTTAAGTTGTTAACGTTCAAGTTAGCTCAAAACAATTCATTTTTCATACATTTTAAAGACCAAAGAGAAGGAGGATTATAATGATATTGGATTCAATCAGTTTTAATGAACACGATTACCACTTGGTTTCTAATACAACAGCGACATACGAAATAAAACTAAAAATAGTCAAAGTTTTACGTGGGCGTAAGTTTGAAAGATTCAGGGTAGATAGTCCGTTTGTAGAAATACTCAAAGTGGCATATGCCCCGGCAGGTAAGAAAAGAGCAAATGAAACAACGAGTATTATTGAGCAAATGAAAGAGGACTTAACAAACATAGTTCTTGAAGAGGCGGTAAAAACACAGGATAAGGCAATGAGTTTTATAAAAGGTGATTCAGATGGAGATGATAAATGATTTATTGGTGTTAGTAAAAACAAGTGCGTTTGTGATGGGGTTGTATTTTTCATGTGTTTATACAGAAAGAACACGAAGAAACATTATAAGGGCGTGGTTTAAAAGGAATATAATAGTTGTTGAAAAGCTTATGACTGTAAGCGGTAGTATAGAAGAAAGCACTTTCAAAAAGGATTGGTTTAATCCAAAAGATTACTTCAAGTTTACGATGGCAACAATAACCATACTCTTTTTTATAAGTCTAACAGCAAAGGCAGTAGGTATTGATGAAGGCATAATTATCATGATGATGATTCACTTATGGATTTTATCAATGTTAATTATCAGAAGATACAGAAAACAAAAAAGAATCAACGCAAGAACCAAAAGCAGTAGAGAAGCTTTTAATGGAATGAGCGTATTTTTAAACTAAAAAAAGGATTACATTATGAATATATTATCAATAGCATCAGGCGAAATAGTGTTTTGTTTATTTATAGCGTTTTTTATTTATACAGGCATTAAAATCAAAAGCAGTAAGAAATTAACAAAGATATATAAAAATATAGGATGGGTAGGAGTTGCTTTATTAGCCTCTTTATTTATATCAGTTCATTTATCAAGAGAGGTTCACATTGTTCTATCTCTTATCTTTGTTCACTATTTAAAACTTACTTATTCAATGACTTTTATTTTGGGTGTTTTCTTCTTAGTAAAGAAAATTTATTCAAAAATAAAAGGTTTTTTCAAGCCAAAGTTTGCGGCATAAGGAGGTTTCAATGAAAGGACGTAGAAAAGGATTTATCCTGATTGAGTTGTTATTAGTGCTGGTAGTTGCTACTGGCATCGCCGGAGCAACGTTTTACGGGTATAGCAAGCTGCAGGAAGGGTTCAGAACAAGCAACGCTATACGCGATCTGGCTACTATCAGTAAAGCCATGAACGCTATAACAGCTTCTAAGCCCACTATAGCCGAAGCTAATAGTATGCTCATCAGTTCAAAGAGTCTTCCTTCTACGCTGGTAGACACCAGAACTAACACGCTTGTGAATGCCTATGGCGGTAAGCTCACTATAACGGCTCACAACGGCTTGGACGACTCTTATGATGTGTCTTTCTACAATGTTCCACTAAGCGCCTGTTCTACGCTTGTAAGCAGCGGTAGGGTGGTTTATAGAAACATAAGCAACACCACATCAGGATCTAAGATTGCGGCCACACCCAGCATGGCAGACATAACTGCTTTCTGTTCCAGCTTTAACACCAGTTCAGTGCTTGTTTTTACCAACGCCGACTAACCAAAAGCCCCGACCGGGGCTTGTCTTACCTACCTAATAAAAGCCTAATTAACAAATTGATTTAGCTAGGTTTTATTGGTACTATCACGCCGATCTGGTGCATAACTGACCACTTTTATAATGAATGAGGGTTGAGTATGAAAAAGTTTATGGCGGTTGCGGTTATCGGTATGGCTTCACTTCTGGCAGGTTGTAATGACGGTATTTATGGCGAATACATCAGTAAGCAGTATGGGGTAAGGCTTGATATTCAAAAGGACGTAATCAAGTTTAAAGACAGCACCTTTAATGTTAAGTCATGGGATGAAAGCCAAAAACCTGTATACATTGCTAAAACACAAAACAAAGACATTGGATCTTTTACTTTCAAAATTGAGAAAGTAAAACAAGGTGTAGTTTATCAAGGCGTAGTTTTTGAGAAGGATTAATCAAATGGAAAAGAAAACTGTTCGCTGTCCTTTTTGTGATCACGAAACAAAACACGGCTTAGGTGTGTGTTTACCTTGCGGAGCAAACATAACATACGGTAAAGCACCGTTATGGTTTGGTCAAATTGGCGCTTTATTATCTGTCGTATTAAGCTTTGTGGTGCTGATTTTTTCAGAGAATATGTTTATTGGTTTAGCTTCTCTATTTGTGTTTTTGATCTTAACTGTGGTTCTTTCTAAAACCATCTATTCAGAAAGAGTAGTATTCTCAAGATAAAAGTTTTACAAGCCCCGCTCAGGGGCTTTCTTTTTTTAAAATAGAAATAAATTTGATTTATGCTTTTGTCATAGTGTTAACTTTAATTATTAAAAAACTAAAGGAAAACATTATGAATAACATACAGCATTTATCAAAACTCATCACTGAAATCAAAAACCCTTTATCACCTTCGAATGCTAACAATCTAATAAAAGGTATTGAGCTATTTACTGGCTTTTGCCTTTATCTTGTTTGCGATGGATTAACCAAGAAGAAGGATTCAACATTCAAAATAACATCTGAAATATTTGATGGCAACATCATAGCTAACATGCCTAAGAATGAGGTTGTTAAATATACAAGAGCAGCAGATGCCGCTTTTCTCTATATGGACATTATAAAACAGGAAGAAGCTTTTACAGACGTTCTATCAGAGCTGTTTGAAGATCTCTACCTCACAGGCAAGAACGGCGATGGATTAGGCCAGTTCCTTACTCCTATGGACATTAGCAGCCTCACAGCGTCATTACAGGCATCATCAGACCCTTCTGGAACGTTCTATGAAGAATGTTGTGGTGCAGGATCTATGACACTGGCAAGGCTCAGAGAACGCTGTAGGAGAGAAGGACACTATCTTGAACAGGCTGTTCAAATGAACGACATAGATCCACTAATGGTTAAGATGGCTATTGTTCAGATTATGGCTCCAGTAGCTTTTAAAGACGTAGATATAAAATCAGTCAAAATATTTAATGGCAATGCGTTATTAAACAACTTAAAACAATCCTTTAGTTATACCTCTTATCATAATAAAAAACAAAAAGTATAAAATAAATTAGACTTTTTCTTTTTTATAGATTAAAGATTATTAACCAAAACAAAAAAGGAGAAGTCATATGATAAAACACAAAACATTTATAGACGAATTAAAGGCTAAAGCAAAAGTATTATCTCAAGGCGAGGCTGTTATTCTTTTAGACGAAATAAACAGAAGAGAAGGGTTTCAGGCGACAATAGATTTTGTGTCAGATAACTTACCAGCATTAAGAGATCACTTTATAAATAACACTGTTAATCTTAAGGGTTGTAGAAATATTAATTCAGTTTTGATTAATATGTTAATAGCACACTTTCAGAACACATATCTAAAATCATTTATACCAACAGCCAATAATAAAACCACTATAAAAAGGATATAACTACACCGTTTATCTGAAACATAAAATAAAAGTATATTTAACTATATACTTTTATTTTATATCAGTTATAGGTATATACATAAACCAAAACAAAAGGAGAAGTATAATGAAAATAGAACACACAACAGTAATGATAGATAAATCCTTAGATGATGCAATAATGGATTTGAAAAGGAGAGAGAAAATAAAAAGAACAAACGATAATTTTATAGCAATGCTCAAAGGGGAAAAAAATATTGTATCTTTTGAAGCGGCACAAGAAGCAGACTTTGAAATGGCTGAAGCTATAATGAACTATGATCTAACGAAGAAAAAAGAAAACATTATTGAGCATTTGATTAATGATTACTGGAGTAGTAGAGAAAAATCTAAATTTTTCATTTCAAGAATAAAAAATGATTCATCTAAATATTTATTCGGTAAAAACAATAAAAATGAAGGTTTTTACTTAGTATGGAATAATAATGCTGTAAGGGATTTAACGAAAGACATTTATCAAGATATAATTAAAGAAGGTAAGCATTTTAATCTATCAAATAAATATCATGTTTTCGCTACTGGAATGTTGATTGGTAGGAAAAATATAACCTTCTATAAAACAGGAAATGATATAGTATAAAAAATATAATTTAACGAGGTGATATATGGAAAAACAATTTATTAGCTTTCAACAAATCGTGAAGGAGATAAAAGAGCTTGAGTTAAAAAAAAATGAAACTATGTATTTTAATGAGTTCTTAAACATACTTTATAGAGAAGAGTTATTGTCTTATGACGTTGAACAGCATGAAGCATTTATCAAGAGCAATAGAGATTACATTGAATCCTTAAAAAACAAGAGGAGGAGATATCAATCAAGGTTTATTATTGTTGTATATTTAAGAGATATGTATAACGAGCTTAAGAAGCTGAACAGATCTTTAGGCTTGACAACAAGCAATAAAAATATTGAGCTTATTGAAGAATATGAGTCTATCAGCGGTCAGGAAAAAGAATTAGATAATGGTAAAAAGGCTGTGTTCTTGGTTGATATGAAGTATAAAAATAAAAAAGAGATCATAATCAGCATCATGGACGTTAACAAGAACCCTGCTGATTACAGCCCCTATGAAGACAGGACAGTATACAGGGAAGTGATTAATACGTTCAGGAGGCCAGTAGCTTACCTTAAGGCTCTACAGCGTGGTTTAGAGGCTTTCGACCAGACAAAAACAAGTAGTATATACTGATATAGACTATACTCTCTGTGTTGAAATCTGGCGTAGAACTAAGGTAATCAGGCACATCAGGGAAAAAGTAGAAGTATAACCAAAAGGCGAGTTTTACCTTATGCCGGAGCTGGAACCATAATGGCAGACCAGAAGATAACAGAGTATAGATTAGTATAATATAGTCTATACTCTTTGTTTTGGTAGGGCGTTAGCCCTTCAGCACCTTCCCGGCCTTTACCAGTTCCTTTAGCTGTTGTTCTGAAAGGATGGCATCATGAGGAAGGGCAGAGTAGATGTTTCCAACTTTCCAGTTTCCCGGCTGTTCGGTTGGTTTCAGGATCACAACTGGTTCAGAGTCTTGCCCCTTTTCATAAATCCAGATTGCTTCTGGCAGGGTTTCATCTTCCATCTCAAAATCAGCTATTTCAACGTCGAAGTGTTTAGCCAGCAAGGTAATCAGTTTCATGCTCGATGCTTCCTGTTATCGTTGGATTGATAATATTGTAGCTCAAATGAACCACAACTAGCAATTACAATATAGACTATACTAATCTATACTACTGTTATTTTGAGATCAGGTATCAAATAGGGTATGGGTTACTATGGGATTTAGGTTGATACCCATAAACCCAAACCAACAAAACCCAAAACCCTTAATTGCTTCCAACACCGCCATTAGCTACACTGTTCTACCTCGATCCTGTCCACCATACAAAGCTGTCCACCTTGCTAATTGGACTACTGGACAAACAAATGGACAGTTTTAAACCCTAATTAGCTGTTGTCCACTGGACAGATCAACGTGTCCACTATACCAAATGGACAGATTGCAAGAGATAAAGCCTTATATATCAAGGCTTTGCGCCTAGTGTCCACTTTGTCCAGTCTGTCCACCCACTACCAGACACACATACTGGACAGCCAAAAATTATAGCTGTCCACTTTGTCCAGCCTGTCCACCCAAATAAAAATAACCAACCGGATCATATATGGATCGCTAATATGGGTTATGGGTTGGCGCTATGGGTTGGGTTCTATACTCCCCTAATTTCCCTTTATGGGATGGGCTATAGCCCATCCCATAAAGGGAAATTAGGGGAGTATA
>NZ_KN046822.1:0-9114 GCF_000742135.1 Klebsiella pneumoniae
AATAGTATCGCAATCAACCTAAAAGAACAAAAATAATCTTGCTGGCCCCTCTTGATAATCCGTAACGCTGTCAATATATCCAGCTTGAGGGCTTTCCTCTTAACTATTGAAAGGATAACGATTATGGGTCTTAAGCCGGGTCCGAAACGAATTGCCGATTCAACAGGGGAACCTGATAAACGCCAGCGTGACAATAAAAAAACGCCGGGGAATACTGACAAATTGAAACCCAGCAAATCCTCAAAAAAATAAGTCAGTAGTTAAAAGCCCTCCGGGGCTTTTTTTGTACCCGCAGATCAGTCTGATTGAACATAACATCTGTTATCAGCACCGCCCGAGAAGCCCTCAGAGCGTTTCCGGCGGCTACGGGATAAAACAACCCGGAAAACCGCCGGAAACGCGCCCGGTAAATTGTAACCCGCTGCATGCCTATGCACGCAACTGCATGGCGGGCCGTTTGGTAGTAAAAACGATACGATAAGCCGTGTTTATGTCAATGAACGTGGCCGTAAAGAGTGGCAAATATACATGTAGGGGTAGTGACCGGGTAGCTGCGATAACTGCCAACTTTTCTCCCCTCCACCTTCGCGCATAAACGAACGTTTGTGCAACTATCCCTGTCCCAACGTAACGATGCGACCTTGTGCATTGCAAAAATGTATTGCAATATAAAATCAAATGGCAACAGGAAATCGCAATCATGCTTATCGGTTATGCCCGGGTTTCGACACAGGAACAGGATACTCAGGCTCAGATATCAGCACTAAAGTCAGCCGGGTGTGAACTGATTTTCCAGGAAAAAGCTTCGGGAGGCGATGGGATCGACCCGAACTACAACGTCTTTTACAGCAACTGCGCAAAGATGATCAGGTTATTGTATGGAAACTGGATCGCCTTTCCCGTTCGCTGAAGGATTTATTGCTGACGCTGGAGAAGATTGAAACACGGGAGCTGATTTCGCAGCATTACCGAAATATTGACACATCCACTCCGGCGGGCAGGATGATGATGCAGATCGTTGGCTCCTTTGCTGAATTTGAACGCGCCATGCTTCGTGAGCGGACAAAGAGCGGGCTTGCGGCGGCACGCCAGGATGGCCGGGTTGGTGGGCGACGCCCTAAGTTAACCCCCCAACAGCAAAAAGAGATTGTCTCGCTCGTCACATCGGGGCAAAAAACGGGCGCTGATGCTGCACGTCTGTTCCGTGTTCATCCTTCCACCGTGGTGCGGCTTCTTGCCAGACACCGGATGACTGAGATCGGACAGACATAAATCGATGCGGGGGAGTTTACAGCAGAGTATGGTTCACCAATCTGACAGCGATGAATTATCGGCACTGCGGGCAGAAAATGCCCGATTGATTTCGCTACTTGATGCCCATGGAATTGAGTGGAGACTTAAGCGGCAGGCTCCGGTGCAAAAATTATCAACCTTATCTACTGACGACAAGGTTGCGCTGTTTCGCCGACTGTTCCGGGGGCGGGATGATGTATGGGCTCTGCGCTGGGAAAGTAAAAACAGCGGAAAGTCGGGCTATTCTCCCGCCTGCGCCAACGAATGGCAGCCAGGTATATGTGGTAAACCCCGATAAAATGTAGCGACTGCTCTCACCGCCAGCTCATTCCCGTATCGGATCCCGTTATCTACCGACATCTGGCTGGCGAACACACCATCGGTGTATATCCTTTGCTTGAAGATGACTTCTGTTATTTTCTGGCCGTTGATTTTGACGAAGCAGAATGGCAGGCCGATGCGTCAGCGTTCATGCAATCCTGTGATGAACTCGATGTGCCAGCTACACTGGAAGTATCAAGATCGCGTCAGGGGGCTCATATCTGGGTGGTTTTTGCGTCCCGAGTTCTGGCCAGGGATGCCCGCCGTCTGGGGTGAAGGGACAACATCCTGTGCTTCGGATTCCAAAAAATTTGGCTCCTGGGATCAAAATCTGATGACGGAATGGCATATCCGGTATGGCGGCCGTGGCGTCATGATTTACTGGCATGTGGAAAAGAAATCCACCTGCATTTACTCCCAGCTCAAGCGTTGCTCTTCTTCTGAAGTCGCCGCCATGATAGAGGGTGTTTTACGCCACTGTACTGATATGGATATCGAGCGACAGTACGTCGACAGCCACGGGCAGAGTGAAGTTGCTTTTGCTTTCTCATATTTGCTCGGTTTTGACCTGCTACCGCGCCTTAAGGCTATCGCCAGCCAGAAACTCTATCGTACCGGTGATGAAAAAACGGAGATTATTCAAATCTGGACCCCGTGTTAACCCGCACCATTAACTGGGAACTCATCATTCAGCAGTACGATGAGATGATTAAATACGCAACAGCGTTAAAACAGGGAACCGCAGAACCAGAAGCCATTTTACGCCGGTTTACCAGGAACAACGTTCAGCATCCGACTTATAAGGCTCTGGCGGAGCTGGGGAAAGCAATAAAAACCATTTTCTTATGCCGGTATATTGGCTCCGAAGATCTTCGCATTGAGATAAATGAAGGGCTGAACGTAGTGGAAAACTGGAATAGTGCAAATGCGTTCATTTTTATGGTAAAGGCGGAGAGGTGGCGACAAACCGTCTGGAAGAGCAGGAGTTGTCTGTTCTGGCGCTGCATCTGTTGCAGATTTGCCTGGTCTACGTGAACACGCTGATGATCCAGCAGGTACTCCATGAGCCCGTATGGCTGTCACGAATGAAGGCAGAAGACTTCAGAGCACTGACACCGCTGATTTACGCTCATGTAAACCCCTATGGGATATTTGAGCTTGATATGGAAACAAGGTTACCGATCGACGTGGTTGCCTGAAAGTTGGCAGTTATCGCAGCTACCCGGTCACTGCCCCATGTAATATTTTTTACTGACAGGTCATCAACCCGATGCGTTTAATACCCTTTATCCTGCTGGCATTGTGCAGCCCCTTACTCCTGACGGCCTGTAAGCATTCCACCACCCAGCCGCCGAAAATTTATACTCTGGATAAGTCATCTAAAATCAGTAGCTACGCTGCGGCCATCAAGACCGCTGTTGAAATGCAGATGTTTGAACCAGAGGCCTATGCGGGAAAAATGTGCACCGTGCGGATATCCATACAACGTGATGGCACTCTGAACAGCGCCATTGCTGAAGGAGGAGATCCGAAACTCTGTAAAGCAGCAATATCAGCCGTTACCCACGCCAAAATTCCGCCGGCACCGGATGAAAATACCTGGCAAATATTCAAAAACGCCCCTCTGGATTTCAGACCATGAAAGCTTTTACTCTGACAGTGCTGGCGGCCATGTTCCTCACTCCGGTACATGCGATACCACTAAAACCCGTAACCACACTGCAGCCAACCTACCCGGTACAGGCCGCAGCAAAACGCATCGAAGGTCAGGTGACCGCCACGTTTGATATTCTGGACGATGGACGAGTGGACAACGTGTCGCTTACCGGCTGTCACTTTTTTTTCGGGAAACGCTGACGGCAATGAGGCACTGGCTATATCCCGCAGGGCACCCGGCAATGCGACAGGTTATAAATTTTGAATTCAGTCTGAAAAATGACGGCTTACAGGATCCGCGACCAGCCACCACCAAAAAGTTCAATGATGATGGTTGCCGCCAGTAACAGGTCCTTTAACCCGCAGGCTGCAATAGTCCTGGATGATGAGTGAGCCTGTAGCAGCCCTGATTAGTGGAAGCGAAGCTGAAAAATGGGGAAGCGAAGCTGAAAAATGGGGAAGCGAAGCTGAAAAATGGGCAGCAAAAGCCGTATTTCTGGCAAATAGCGCCGCCACGGATTAAAGTAGTCATATGTATTACACATGACTACAAAGGGGCTTTTATGTCATCAGCAACATCCATCAGGCTCGATGAAGAACTTAAGGACCGGCTGAAAACGCTGGCCGATGACCGGCACCGCTCAGCGCACGCGCTAATGCTGGAGGCAATCACCGAATACATCGACCGGGAAGAGAAGCGCAGCCAGTACCTGCGGGACGGACAAGCCGCATGGCAGCACTATCAGGAAACGGGTCTGCACCTTACTGCGGAAGAAGCAGAAGCCTGGATAAGTACCTGGGGAACTGAGAACGAGCAGGATGCTCCGCCATGCCACAGGTAACGATTTCCGCGCTGGCACAGCGAGATTTACAACGCCTCCAGGACTTTCTCAAAACCAAAAATCGGCTGGCAGCCAGAAAAGCCGGTGAGGTGATCGTCCGGGCTATCCAGCAACTGAAAACATTGCCAGACATTGGCCGCCCGGTGCCATTTCTGCCGCTGGAATATCAGGAACTGGTGATCGGGTTTGGCGACAGTGGCTATGTGATGCTCTACCGCCACGACCGGGAAATGGACCGGATTGTGATCGTCACCGTCAGGCATCAGAAAGAATCCGGGTATCCGGGGGCAGACAGCCTCTAATAACCGATGACGGGGGCGCAATTCATTGCGTGGCCGTCGCCGGTTTGACAAGCACAGCGCGTCAGAAAACCACATCCTGAACGGAAAAACGGGTAAAATTCAGCGATACATTTACCGTGAGAAATTACACACCTTTCACACCCGATAAAATCAGGGGTATACAGTGGCGAAAACATTGCTCAACCTTTCACAGGCAGCACAAGCCGCGGGCATTACCAGAAGAACGCTATACAATCATGTAAAACAGGGAAAGGTTACCGTGTCACGTGACGGGAAAAACAACCCTGTCGTGGATGTGTCAGAACTGATCCGTGTATACGGAAATGTGAATATCCCTGAGAAACAAATTCCCGGCATTTCACACCGTGAAAATACACAAAAAAATTTCCCACAGGAACAGCTTCTGGCAATGCAAAAGGAACTGGCCGATCTCCGGCAGGCTGTCACCCTGATGCTGGAAGATAAAACATCCCGGGAAGAAGAACGCCGCCAGCACGATGATGAGCGCCGGAAACTCCAGGCCGAAGTGGACAGATTGACAACAGAACTGACACAGAAGAAAAAACGCTTCTGGTCCGGCTGGTTTAGCTGAGAACTTACCGAAGGGAATGGAGAACATGACGAAGCAGGAAAAAACCGCCCTCAATATGGCTAAATTCATTAAGGACCAGTCGCTGCTGTTGCTCGAGAAACTGAACGAGCTGGATATGGATACCCCGGCCGACATGTGCGAGCGGCTGCACGAGGATGCGGAAACACTCTGGCAGGTGATGCGGGATAAGCTCGGGGAGGAATAACAGCACCGGCATGGCCGGTGCTGGCGTTTATTTTTTGCCGGACGGCCACCACCGGCAGGCGGATTTGTCCTCCGGCAGTTCAGGCACCGGCACGTTAAAATAGCGGCTGTTATATTCCCGCATCAGCTCCGCTTTCAGCTTCTCGTTCACCGCGCTTTCCCCGTGCCGCTCGCTGACCACCTCAATCATCGCGCTAATCTGCTCCGGTGAGCACTTCCCGGCATCAACCACCTGCACACCGTTCTCGATGGCGAACCGCTCCACCTTGCGATAGAGGTAATCACACAGCTTCATTCCTGCGGGTTTGTCCCGTTCCCATTGCGGATTTTCACCGGTGAAAAAGTACGTGGCTTTTTCGTCGCTGTTGAGCCGCTCGTCATACATCCCGATGGATTTCATCATCGCCAGATGCTGGGCCCGGTCGACAAAACAGAAAACATACGCCCCGGTCTGCCAGGCGAGCACCACCATATCTTCAAGATGCTCGCTGGTCGGCATGATGCAGCGCTCGCCGTCCCGGTCCTCCGCATCTTCAATAAATACCATGTACAGCGCCATAATCCCTCACTCCGTTGTCATAAATTTAAAGCACGCAAACAGCCGTTCACGATCCAGCTCCGCCGTTTTGCGGGCCTCGCCGGTCTGTGGATTCACGATTTCATCCACCGACAGGATCGCCCGCTGCACCCTGACCTGCGTCGCCCGGTCCGGGCAGATGTACCAGATTTCATCGATGCCGTTCGCCCGGCGGTTAAACAGATACCCGGACACCACCTCCTGATAGCGCCTGCGGCTCTTCACGGTGCGCTCCACCTCAAACGCCACCGTTCTGCCGTCCAGCTCCGCCAGCGCGTCCGGCACCTTCATCCCTTTCAGGGCAATACGGTGCAGGTACCGCCAGCCGGTGGCCCCCCGGGCCTCCATGGCGAGGCGCAGGGACTGCACGGCCAGCCGGTGCGGCAGCTGCGCCGCCGACACCCGCGACGGCTGAAACGGAATAATGTCCGTCAGCGGCTCGTCCTCGTCGAACGAGAACGCCACCCCGTGCGGCGTCAGCCCCCACACGCTGACCTGACGGCCGTCAACCGGGTATTTCGCCCGGACCAGCAGCCCTTTCGCCACCAGGCTGTCCAGGAAGCGGTAAACCGGCTGTACCGCCGCAATCCCCAGCCGTTGCGCAACCAGCTCCGCCGTGGAACACAGCTCTTCCCGCAGCCAGCGCAGGGTCAGCCGTGTTTTCTCCGCGTTCCGCGCCTGCCGCTTCGCGTGGCTGACGTTGTATCGCTCCAGTGCCATCAGTACAGCCCCGCAAAATCATCATCACCCGGCCGCTGCCGCCCGGCCTCCGGCTGGTACTCCGCCAGCGGGTCCGTTTTCGCCAGCACCGGGAAGGTTTTCAGCGGAATTTCCCGGCGATCAACCCGCAGCGGGCTGCTGAACGACAGCCGCGCCACGCCCAGCCCGGTCATCACCGCGAACCCGTCAGGCAGATGTTGCAGGGTGTTCACGTCAAACAGCGGCCGCGCCTCCTTCTGGATGAAGCTGTCGCCGCTGATGTGCTCCACGTTCCCCGCCTCCCGGCTGGCCCGGCGGCGCTCCACGTCCACCCGGATCTCCCCGGTCTGGCCCGCCGCCCACTGCGCGGACTCCTGGCTGGCCGCGCGATAGAACCAGCGGATCGGCGTGTTATCCAGTACCGTGGTTTTCACAAAATCAGCGGGCAGATCCTGGCCGCACTGGCCGAAGTCGCCCAGCGACTGGTGCGCGAGCAGCAGGTTGCAGTCCCGGCTGCGCAGCGTCCCCAGCGCGTTCAGCACGTATTTCGACAGCAGATATTTAATCTCATCGAGCATGATGCTCGCGTGCGGCCACATCCGGAACTCGTCCCGCGCAATGATGATTTGCGCGCAGCGGGCAAACAGCATCTTCTGCACCCGGATCACCGCCTCATCGTCCATCGAGCCGATGACATACAGGCAGCCGCCGCCGTTGATTATCCCTGCCACGTCGATGCCGCTGTCCGTCTGCAGGACGCTCAGGTCGGCCACGTTCTCCAGCTTGGTGATCAGCCCCTTCACGTCCTTTTTCAGGGTCTCCGGCAGCGCGTACGCCGCCGCCAGCACCTGCTGAATGTTTGCCCCCTGCGGAAACTGCTCCGCAATCAGCTTCGCCGCTTTCTGCTCGCTGATACGGTAGTGGTCCGCCACGTCGCCGGTCTCACTCAGGTTAAATCCGGCAACCAGCAGATTCTTCAGGGCGTACTGGTCGAGATCGCGGAACAGATTCAGCTGCGCCGGTTTCCCCGGTCGCAGATCCAGCAGGGTGAAGTCCGGGCAGTGCGCCCGGAAGACGTGCGGCGCCCATGCGTCCCCTTTGGGGTCGAAGTACACCACCGCGTCCCCGAAATCGCGTACGCAGCGAATGAGCGCGTTGGTGGCCATCACGCTCTTGCCGCTCCCGGGCAGGCCGAGGATCTGAATGTTGGTCTTGCGCCAGGTATCACGCGGGACCAGCACCGGCTGGCCCTGCTCATCCTTACCCAGAAACACCGCCTGCTGTTTCCGGGCCTGCTCCGTGGAAAAATCGGCCAGCGCGTTAACCGGTACCGGCTCCCCGAAATGCAGGTGGCGGACGTCGGTCATTTCACCGGTCCGCTGGCTGCTGCGCCGGCTCTCCTGGTTCAGTTTCGCGTTCACCGCCTCGTCAGCGGCCGCAAAATGACCGTCAAGCAGCAGGAACGCCAGCAGCCGCGCCAACACAATCCCGACAACCAGCCCGCCCGCGCACCAGGCTATCCCGAACAGGTTAGCCGGCTGCAGCAGGTAATAATCTGCGTTCGCGTAGAGGTCCGGACGCAGGACGGTTTCTCCCCAGCTCTCGATAAACACGGCTACAACAAGCCCCCCAGAAGGGCCAGACCGGCAGCGCCGGTCAGCCAGTACGCGTAGTTCCAGACATGCCGCCGAGCCCTGACCATCCGCCCGGGCGAATCCAGCGAGGCCAGCACCGAAAATGGCGCGGCACGGTTATTATCGCGTTTATAGCGTTCAGCATACTCCCGCCATTCTTTCTGACTCAGCCCCACAAAACGCATCCGCCCAGCCCAGAGTTCTGCCAGACCGAAAAACAGGCCGATAACCAGAAAAAAACCGACCAGACTATAATACTCCCGGTACAGCCAGCTGACCCACGGGTAAATCTGCCGGGCCAGCTCCGGAATGTGCCACTTCCAGGCAAGCGAATCCGTATTAAACATGCAATCTATCTCCTTCAGACGACGGGTTTACCGGCGTGGTGTGCAGCCCCCGCTGCACAAGCCGCAGACATGCCCCAAGGGATGGCGACGGCGGTCACGTCCGTGGTGACTGCGTTCAGCTTTCACCACGGAGGCCAGCCTCTTTCCGCCCCATGCGGAAAAGGCGCAGCCCCGGAGGAACAACGAACACGCCCCTGCGTGTGAGAGGAAAAGGCGGCACCCCAGTGCGGTCTTTTCCGGTGTTCCGGCCCCCGTCAGAGTTCGCCATAGCGAGCGGCTGACCACCCGCAAAATCAGGAGCAGCTTTGCTGCTTCGTCAGGTGCGTTCAGCACCGTGGATTTTTGTGGGTGGTCAGGCGTGAGCCTGACGGGGGCCAGGTGAATTTCTGGCGTGACCGGCGTCCAGCCGGACAGAGCCAGAAAGAGGGGGAAAGACAGTGCGTCGGTGGCGTCCAGCCAGCGTAAGCAGGGGATTTCCCCCTGAAGTCAGTCACGCCCCAGCGGGGATGACGTGCATTTCTCCGCAAGGAGAAAAAAGCAACAGAGATAGGTTAACGTAAAATATTCAGCAGAAAACCGACAGACTTCACCTATCTGAATAA
The DNA here is from genome assembly GCF_000742135.1 of Klebsiella pneumoniae. Taxonomy (GTDB): domain Bacteria; phylum Pseudomonadota; class Gammaproteobacteria; order Enterobacterales; family Enterobacteriaceae; genus Klebsiella; species Klebsiella pneumoniae. The sequence continues at coordinate 9,070 of NZ_KN046822.1, forward strand.
TTTATCGGCAGGGAAGAGAAAGGCGGTAACACGGAGCAATATGTC
>NZ_KN046822.1:9214-16331 GCF_000742135.1 Klebsiella pneumoniae
ACTACTTTAATCCGTGGCGGCGCTATTTGCCAGAAATACGGCTTTTGCTGCCCATTTTCAGCTTCGCTTCCCCATTTTCAGCTTCGCTTCCCCATTTTCAGCTTCGCTTCCACTAATCAGGGCTGCTACAGGCTCACTCATCATCCAGGACTATTGCAGCCTGCGGGTTAAAGGACCTGTTACTGGCGGCAACCATCATCATTGAACTTTTTGGTGGTGGCTGGTCGCGGATCCTGTAAGCCGTCATTTTTCAGACTGAATTCAAAATTTATAACCTGTCGCATTGCCGGGTGCCCTGCGGGATATAGCCAGTGCCTCATTGCCGTCAGCGTTTCCCGAAAAAAAGTGACAGCCGGTAAGCGACACGTTGTCCACTCGTCCATCGTCCAGAATATCAAACGTGGCGGTCACCTGACCTTCGATGCGTTTTGCTGCGGCCTGTACCGGGTAGGTTGGCTGCAGTGTGGTTACGGGTTTTAGTGGTATCGCATGTACCGGAGTGAGGAACATGGCCGCCAGCACTGTCAGAGTAAAAGCTTTCATGGTCTGAAATCCAGAGGGGCGTTTTTGAATATTTGCCAGGTATTTTCATCCGGTGCCGGCGGAATTTTGGCGTGGGTAACGGCTGATATTGCTGCTTTACAGAGTTTCGGATCTCCTCCTTCAGCAATGGCGCTGTTCAGAGTGCCATCACGTTGTATGGATATCCGCACGGTGCACATTTTCCCGCATAGGCCTCTGGTTCAAACATCTGCATTTCAACAGCGGTCTTGATGGCCGCAGCGTAGCTACTGATTTTAGATGACTTATCCAGAGTATAAATTTTCGGCGGCTGGGTGGTGGAATGCTTACAGGCCGTCAGGAGTAAGGGGCTGCACAATGCCAGCAGGATAAAGGGTATTAAACGCATCGGGTTGATGACCTGTCAGTAAAAATATTACATGGGGCAGTGACCGGGTAGCTGCGATAACTGCCAACTTTCAGGCAACCACGTCGATCGGTAACCTTGTTTCCATATCAAGCTCAAATATCCCATAGGGGTTTACATGAGCGTAAATCAGCGGTGTCAGTGCTCTGAAGTCTTCTGCCTTCATTCGTGACAGCCATACGGGCTCATGGAGTACCTGCTGGATCATCAGCGTGTTCACGTAGACCAGGCAAATCTGCAACAGATGCAGCGCCAGAACAGACAACTCCTGCTCTTCCAGACGGTTTGTCGCCACCTCTCCGCCTTTACCATAAAAAATGAACGCATTTGCACTATTCCAGTTTTCCACTACGTTCAGCCCTTCATTTATCTCAATGCGAAGATCTTCGGAGCCAATATACCGGCATAAGAAAATGGTTTTTATTGCTTTCCCCAGCTCCGCCAGAGCCTTATAAGTCGGATGCTGAACGTTGTTCCTGGTAAACCGGCGTAAAATGGCTTCTGGTTCTGCGGTTCCCTGTTTTAACGCTGTTGCGTATTTAATCATCTCATCGTACTGCTGAATGATGAGTTCCCAGTTAATGGTGCGGGTTAACACGGGGTCCAGATTTGAATAATCTCCGTTTTTTTCATCACCGGTACGATAGAGTTTCTGGCTGGCGATAGCCTTAAGGCGCGGTAGCAGGTCAAAACCGAGCAAATATGAGAAAGCAAAAGCAACTTCACTCTGCCCGTGGCTGTCGACGTACTGTCGCTCGATATCCATATCAGTACAGTGGCGTAAAACACCCTCTATCATGGCGGCGACTTCAGAAGAAGAGCAACGCTTGAGCTGGGAGTAAATGCAGGTGGATTTCTTTTCCACATGCCAGTAAATCATGACGCCACGGCCGCCATACCGGATATGCCATTCCGTCATCAGATTTTGATCCCAGGAGCCAAATTTTTTGGAATCCGAAGCACAGGATGTTGTCCCTTCACCCCAGACGGCGGGCATCCCTGGCCAGAACTCGGGACGCAAAAAACACCCAGATATGAGCCCCCTGACGCGATCTTGATACTTCCAGTGTAGCTGGCACATCGAGTTCATCACAGGATTGCATGAACGCTGACGCATCGGCCTGCCATTCTGCTTCGTCAAAATCAACGGCCAGAAAATAACAGAAGTCATCTTCAAGCAAAGGATATACACCGATGGTGTGTTCGCCAGCCAGATGTCGGTAGATAACGGGATCCGATACGGGAATGAGCTGGCGGTGAGAGCAGTCGCTACATTTTATTCGGGGTTTACCACATATACCTGGCTGCCATTCGTTGGCGCAGGCGGGAGAATAGCCCGACTTTCCGCTGTTTTTACTTTCCCAGCGCAGAGCCCATACATCATCCCGCCCCCGGAACAGTCGGCGAAACAGCGCAACCTTGTCGTCAGTAGATAAGGTTGATAATTTTTGCACCGGAGCCTGCCGCTTAAGTCTCCACTCAATTCCATGGGCATCAAGTAGCGAAATCAATCGGGCATTTTCTGCCCGCAGTGCCGATAATTCATCGCTGTCAGATTGGTGAACCATACTCTGCTGTAAATCCCCCGCATCGATTTATGTCTGTCCGATCTCAGTCATCCGGTGTCTGGCAAGAAGCCGCACCACGGTGGAAGGATGAACACGGAACAGACGTGCAGCATCAGCGCCCGTTTTTTGCCCCGATGTGACGAGCGAGACAATCTCTTTTTGCTGTTGGGGGGTTAACTTAGGGCGTCGCCCACCAACCCGGCCATCCTGGCGTGCCGCCGCAAGCCCGCTCTTTGTCCGCTCACGAAGCATGGCGCGTTCAAATTCAGCAAAGGAGCCAACGATCTGCATCATCATCCTGCCCGCCGGAGTGGATGTGTCAATATTTTCGGTAATGCTGCGAAAATCAGCTCCCGTGTTTTCAATCTTCTCCAGCGTCAGCAATAAATCCTTCAGCGAACGGGAAAGGCGATCCAGTTTCCATACAATAACCTGATCATCTTTGCGCAGTTGCTGTAAAAGACGTTGTAGTTCGGGTCGATCCCATCGCCCTCCCGAAGCTTTTTCCTGGAAAATCAGTTCACACCCGGCTGACTTTAGTGCTGATATCTGAGCCTGAGTATCCTGTTCCTGTGTCGAAACCCGGGCATAACCGATAAGCATGATTGCGATTTCCTGTTGCCATTTGATTTTATATTGCAATACATTTTTGCAATGCACAAGGTCGCATCGTTACGTTGGGACAGGGATAGTTGCACAAACGTTCGTTTATGCGCGAAGGTGGGAGGGGAGAAAAGTTGGCAGTTATCGCAGCTACCCGGTCACTACCCCTACATGTATATTTGCCACTCTTTACGGCCACGTTCATTGACATAAACACGGCTTATCGTATCGTTTTTACACCAAACGGCCCGCCATGCAGTTGCGTGCATAGGCATGCAGCGGGTTACAATTTACCGGGCGCGTTTCCGGCGGTTTTCCGGGTTGTTTTATCCCGTAGCCGCCGGAAACGCTCTGAGGGCTTCTCGGGCGGTGCTGATAACAGATGTTATGTTCAATCAGACTGATCTGCGGGTACAAAAAAAGCCCCGGAGGGCTTTTAACTACTGACTTATTTTTTTGAGGATTTGCTGGGTTTCAATTTGTCAGTATTCCCCGGCGTTTTTTTATTGTCACGCTGGCGTTTATCAGGTTCCCCTGTTGAATCGGCAATTCGTTTCGGACCCGGCTTAAGACCCATAATCGTTATCCTTTCAATAGTTAAGAGGAAAGCCCTCAAGCTGGATATATTGACAGCGTTACGGATTATCAAGAGGGGCCAGCAAGATTATTTTTTGTTCTTTTAGGTTGATTGCGATACTATTGCTATACATGTATATCAAATGGTGTTCAGGAGGTTTATATGCTTGCTATCCGGTTATCTGATGAGATTGAGTCCCGTCTGGACTCGCTGGCGAAGCAAACCGGCAGAACAAAGACCTTCTATGCGCGGGAAGCAATACTGGCGCATCTGGAAGACCTGGAAGATTATTATCTTTCAGCAGAAACTGCCGCACGCGTTCGCCGTGGTGATGAAGCCGTGCATTCATCTGAAGACGTGAGGAAGTCACTTGGTCTGGACGATTAACTATTCCGACCGGGCGCTCAAATCGTTACGCAAGATGGACAAACAGAACGCACGACGGATTGTGGATTTTATGGATTTACGCATTGCAGTTGCTGCCGATCCTCGCCAGTCAGGGAAGCCGCTCAAAGGTGAGCTGGGCGAGTTCTGGCGCTATCGGGTGGGAGATTATCGCATTCTGTGTGAGATCCGGGATGACGAGCTGGTTATCCTTGCCGCCACCATTGGCCATCGCCGCGAAGTTTACGACTGAAGCCCGCTATGCGGGCTTTTTTTGATGCTGACAACGGGTTTTATGGTAAATACCCCTCACCGGCGGCGCAGCGGCTGCCAGGTGAAGGTGGTTTCCGCCGCCTCGTATTTCTCCCGACGCATTTCCTGCGCCCGCCTGGCTTCACGTTCGTCCTGAATGGCGCGAAGCACCCTTTCACCTGCTGTTTTACCGCCTTTGGCAGCGTTCTGTTCCCTTTCAGGCCCATGGCCAGTGCCTGAGCGACAAAGGCGTCCGCCAGGCGCTTTTCTTCAGCGGGAGTCAGTTTCAGGTGTGTCATGGTGGCCTCCGGGCGTCTCAGGTTTCCTGAACAGTTTAACCGCGGGTCCTCCCCTCATACCAGTTAGCTTTCAGATGTGTCTATACCACCTGAAATGTAAGTGTGATGTACATCTCAAATAATAAAATTTGTTGCCGTGAGAAATTTTCGGGAAAAGACGCGATCTGCTTACAGGCGGCTCCGGGCGCTTTTTTGTGCCTGAAGATGAGAACTAATCTCATATATTGACACCTGAAAACGGCAGGAGTAAGGTAATAATTGCACTGTATGTATATACAGTATGTTGATTTTAATTTATTGTTTTAAATGTCAAAGAGGAAAACGATATGAGTGGTGGAGACGGTCGAGGTCCGGGTAATTCAGGTCTGGGACATAATGGTGGTCAGGCCAGTGGGAATGTGAACGGTACGTCTGGTAAAGGCGGCCCTTCATCAGGTGGGGGTACGGATCCAAACAGCGGGCCGGGCTGGGGTACGACGCATACGCCTAACGGAGATATTCATAACTACAATCCGGGGGAGTTTGGTCACGGAGGGAATAAACCCGGTGGCAATGGCGGTAACAGCGGCAATCATCGCGGTAGTTCTGGTGGCAGACAGTCTTCGGCCACAGCGATGGCCTTCGGTCTGCCTGCTCTGGCTACTCCGGGCTCCGGGGGGCTGGCTTTAGCCGTTTCCGGCGATGCGTTGTCGGCAGCCGTTGCTGATGTGCTGGCTGCCCTGAAAGGGCCGTTTAAGTTTGGTCTGTGGGGGATTGCGATCTACGGTGTGCTGCCTTCTGAGATTGCAAAAGATGATCCGAAAATGATGTCAAAAATTATGACGTCATTACCGGCCGATGCGGTGACGGAGACTCCGGCAAGTACTTTACCACTGGACCAGGCGACGGTTCGTGTCAGACAACGGGTTGTGGATGTGGTGAAGGATGAGCGGCAGCATATTGCGGTTGTCGCAGGTCGGCCAATGAGTGTCCCTGTGGTGGATGCGAAACCGACAAAACGTCCGGGGGTATTCAGTGTGTCGATTCCGGGTCTCCCGTCTCTGCAGGTGAGCGTACCGAAAGGTGTTCCGACAGCGAAAGCCCCGCCAAAAGGCATTGTTGCTGAAAAAGGTGATTCACGTCCGGCTGGTTTTACAGCCGGTGGTAACTCCCGTGAGGCCGTTATTCGTTTCCCGAAAGAGACCGGACAGAAGCCGGTTTATGTGTCGGTGACAGATGTTCTTACCCCGGCACAGGTAAAACAGCGTCAGGAGGAAGAAAAGCGTCGCCAGCAGGCATGGGACGCCGCTCATCCGGAAGAGGGGCTGAAAAGAGACTATGATAAAGCGAAAGCCGAGCTGGATGCCGAAGATAAAAATATTGCGACCTTAAACAGCCGCATTGCATCGACAGAGAAGGCGCTCCCCGGTGCAAGGGCTGCTGTTCAGGAAGCCGATAAAAAGGTGAAAGAGGCAGAGGCGAATAAGGATGATTTTGTGACTTATAACCCTCCTCATGAATATGGCTCCGGGTGGCAGGATCAGGTTCGCTATCTTGATAAGGATATTCAGAATCAGAATGCGAAATTAAAAGCGGCTCAGGCATCTTTAAACGCAATGAATGAATCCTTATCCAGAGATAAGGCTGCACTTCCCGGGGCGATGGAGAGCCGGAAACAAAAGGAGAAAAAAGCGAAGGATGCAGAAAATAAGTTAAATGAGGAAAAGAAAAAACCTCGCAAGGGAGCTAAAGACTACGGCCATGATTATCATCCAGCCCCGAAAACTGAAGACATAAAGGGACTGGGTGACCTCAAAAAAGGTACACCTAAAACACCAATGCAGGGAGGTGGAGGTAGGCGTAAACGCTGGATTGGTGATAAAGGCCGTAAGATTTATGAATGGGACTCCCAGCACGGTGAGCTTGAAGGGTATCGTGCCAGTGATGGCGAACACCTCGGGGCATTTGATCCTAAAACGGGTAAGCAAATTAAAGGTCCGGATCCGAAAGGGCGAAACATTAAAAAATATCTTTAAGAGGTAAGTATGGGACTTAAATTAAATTTAACCTGGTTTGATAAGAAAACTGAAGAGTTTAAAGGGGAAGAGTATTCTAAAGACTTTGGTGATGATGGTTCTGTCATTGAAAGTCTTGGGATGCCTTTAAAGGATAATATTAACAATGGTTGTTTTGATGTGAAAAATGAGTGGGTTTCATTATTGCAACCCTACTTTAAACATAAAATCAATCTTTCTGATAGTTCATATTTTGTTTCATTTGATTATCGGGATGGTAACTGGTAATCAAAATGTATCAAGGATGATGTGAAATACAGACTTCCGGTGTTCAGGGAGGAATGCTGGAGTCTTTAAATACAGGGAAAGTATATGAAAAAGTAAAGACTATTTTCTTTTTATATTGATTGCTTCTGGCTTTCTTCTGGTTGCATGCCAGGCAAACTATATCCGGGATGTTCAGGGCGGAACGGTGGCTCCATCGTCCTCCTCTGAACTGACGGGGATCGCGG